>NZ_CP192015.1:4800000-8860000 GCF_050942185.1 Dactylosporangium sp. CS-047395
CGAGGTGCTGCTGCCAGTAGCGATAGGAATCCAACTGGTACACGAGGACGGCGCGCTGCTCGCCGCCGTGCCCGGCCAGGTCGCCCTGCCCGTCCCCGTCGAGGTTGAGGTGGCGCGCCATGACCGGGCCGGATACCGGGCGCTTCCACACGCCCGTGTACACGGTCCGCCCCTGCCACGCCACCTCCTTCGGCCGCCCGACGTTGACGGAGACGAGAGACGGCATGGCCGAAGCATCCCACCGCCGCGGCCACCTGTCGTCATCCCTTTCCGGTGAGGGTGAACGCCGGACATCGGTTGGGACAGCACCCGGTTCCGGGCCGGTCCCGGCGGACCGCAGTGGATCTACGATCCTGGCTCATGGGGGAGCCGCCGGTGTTCGACGAGCAATGGGTGCAGGCCGCCCGGTACACGGAGACGGACCGGCGCCCGCGCCGCCGCCCGGCCGGACCGCAGCCTTGGCGCGCCTGGACCCCGCCGCCGCCACCGCGCCCGCGCCGGATGCCCGCGGCGATCGTCATCGTGGCCGTGCTGGCGCTCGTCGTGCTCGCATCGTTCACGCTGCACAAGAGCCGATCAACACCGCAACAGGCCCAGCCGGCGCAGGCCCAGCCGACGCAGGCCCAGCCGGCGCAGGCCGCGCCGTCGTCAGCGCCGCCGCCGGCGGTGCCGACCGCGCCAGCCGGGCAGACGCTTTCCTGGAAATCCGCCACCGAGATGCCCGACGGGCCCGATCCCAACGATCCGAGGGTTTTCGCGGAACTCAAGGTCGGCACGTGCATCGCCCAGGCCGCGAACCTGCGCACGGCCGCGGTCGTACCGTGCTCAGGCCCCCACACGGACGAGGTCGACCTCGTCCGCGACCTGACCGCGGAGTTCCCGACCACGCCGGACAACCGCCAGATCGACCGGCTCAACACCACGCTCTGCCCCGGCGCCGTGCGCGACTGGACCGGGGGCCGCGACGGACGGTACAGCTCGGGCTACCTCTGGCAGTTCCAGAACGGCGTCCCCGGGCAGGCCGTGCGCGGCTTCGTGTGCACCGCCCAGCTCTCCGGGCACGGCCCCTTCACGGGCACCCTTCACCACGCCGCCGCCTGAAGCAGCCCGTCGAGGATCGAAGCCGCCGCCTGAGGGAGCTCGTCGAGGACGGGCACGGCCCCGTCACGGGGACCCTTCACCACGCCGCCGCCTGCAGCAGGTCGTCGAGGATCGAAGCCGCCGCTTGTACCAGTGACAGGTGGCCCTCCTCCGCCAGCAGCCGCGCCCGCGCGCCCGGGATGTGGGCCGCGAGCCAGGCGCCGTGCGAGGGCGGGACCATCCGATCCTGCCCGCCCTGCCAGACGTCGACCGGCACGGTGATCGCGGACACGTCGAAGCCCCAGGGCCGGACCATCGCGAGGTCGTCGTCGCGCCAGCCGGCGGTGCCGGTGGAGACGGCCGAGCGGAAGCCCGCCGCCACGGCCTCGGCGAACTCGCCGGTGAGCGCGGCCACGTCGACCGGCGGGACCAGGCCGCCCAGCGCCGCCGCCACCTCGGTGCCGGTCACCGTGGCGAGCTCGGTGGCCGCCTCGGCGAGCCACGGGGTGAGCGCCTGCGGCCCGGCCACGGCCGCGCCGAACTCCTCCACGTTCTCCGGTCCCATGCCGGCCAGCCAATCGAGTCCTTCGGCCTCGAACGGTGCCACCCCCGCCACGCTCGCTGCCGCCGCGCACCGCTCGGGCAGCAGCGCGGCGCAGGCGAGGGCGTGCGGGCCGCCCCCGGACTGCCCGAGCGTGACGAACCGGTCGTAGCCGAGCCGGTCGAGCACGGCCGCCACGTCCCCGGCGACGTCGCCGACGGTCCGCCCGGGCCGCGGCGTGGAGTTCGCATAGCCGGGGCGGCCGCAGATCAACGTCCGCAGTCCGCGTGCCGCCGCGGGTCTCGTCAGCGGTGGTACGTCGTGCGGCCCCGACGGAGTCCCCAGGTGCAGCACGAGGGGTTTCCCGTCCTCCGGCCCGACCGTCAGCAGTTCGATCTCACGCCCGTCCGCCAGTGCGATCAGCATGCGCACATGGTCCTGCGTCACACCCGCCGCGTCCATGTCACATGGTGACATCACCGTGCTAACGTTGGTCATGTCATCAAGTGACATCGTCCTGAAGGGTACTGCCATGCGCATCTTCGTCACCGGCGCCAGCGGCTGGATCGGGTCCGCCGTGACCGCCGAGCTCCTCGGGGCCGGCCATCAGGTCGTCGGGCTCGCCCGCTCCGAGGAGTCCGCCGCCCGGATCGCCGCCCTGGGCGCCGAGGTGCGCCGGGGCCACCTCGACGACCTCGACGGCCTGCGCGCCGGCGCGGCCGACGCCGAGGGCGTGGTCCACCTCGGCTATAACCACGACTTCTCCCGCATGGCCGACGCCGCGCAGACCGACGCGGCCGCGATCGCCGCGATCGGTGACGCCCTGGCTGGGACCGGCCGCCCGTTCTTCATCGCCTCCGGCGTGGCCGGGCTGCCGGGCAAGCCGGCGACCGAGGAGACCGCCGGCGACCCGAACCTGATGCCGCGGATGGCCAACGCGCACGCGACCCTGGCCCTGGCCGCGCGCGGGGTGCGCAGCGGCGTGATCCGCTTCGCGCCGACCGTGCACGGCGAGGGCGACCACGGCTTCATCGCCGTGCTGGCCGGGATCGCCCGGGAGAAGGGCGTGGCCGCGTACGTCGGCGACGGCGCGGGCCGCTGGCCGGCCGTGCACGTGCTCGACGCCGCGCGGCTGGTCCGGCTGGCCGTGGAGCAGGCCGCGCCGGGCGCGATCGTGCACGCGGTGGCCGAGGAGGGGGTCCCCACCCGGGAGATCGCCGAGGCGATCGGGCGCGGACTGGACGTACCGACGAAATCCATTCCCGCCGACGAGGCCATCGCGCACTTCGGCTGGATCGGCCCGTTCTTCGGCATGGACTCGCTGGTGTCGAGCGAGCTGACCCGGAAGGACCTCGGCTGGACCCCGACCCACCAGGGCCTCATCGCCGACCTCGACGCGGGGTACTACACGAGGTCCTGAGCGCCCATCGCACGCCCCCCCGCGGGATCAAGGCATCGGCTATCGTGAACGTCGGCCGCCCGCGGGGGTTGCGCGCCGCGGCCCTGACGATATCCTTCCGACCGGACGGTACGCTGTGTCGGCAGGGGAGATGGGAGGCCGCAGATGGCCCGTACGACATCCGCGCGGCCGGAGACCACCCGGCGCCGGCAGCGGTGGCCGGGCGGCTACGATCCGGAGAACACCCGCCGGTCGCTGATCGACAGCGCCCTGGAACTGTTCGAACGCCAGGGTTTCGACCGCACCTCGGTGCAGGAGATCGCCGACCGCGCCCAGCTCACCAAGGGCGCCTTCTACCACCACTTCGAGAGCAAGGACGACCTCCTGCGCACCATCCAGGAGGAGTACCTCGAGGCCCAGCTCACCGCGATCAAGAAGATCGAGTCGAGCAGCGACGACCCGAAGGCCCGCGTGGCCGAGCTGATCCGCTTCAGCCTGACCAGCGTGGCCGAGTACCGGGGCCACGTGACGATCTTCTACCAGGAGCGCCGCTACCTGACCGGCGACCTCTTCGCCGAGGTCACCCGCAAGCGTGACCTGGTCGAGGCCGCCTTCGCCGGCATGGTCGCCGACGGCGTCCAGCGCGGCGCCTTCCGCGCCGACGTCGACGCCCGGATCGCCACCTTCGGCCTCGTCGGCATGTGCGCCTGGGCCTACCAGTGGCTGAACGTCAGCGGCCCGCTGAGCGTCGACGAGGTCGCCCGCCAGTTCTCCGCCATGGTCCTGCAGGGCCTGGAGGCTCCGGCCTGACCGCCGCTTCAATGACCCGCCGGGCGGTTGCCACGAGACTGGCGACCGCCTCCTCGGGTTGATGTCCGTCGCAAGTGGACGATGATCGCGGGCGCCGCGTTGCCGGCTCTGATCCATGCGGTGGGGGCGGTCGCCGTCGAGTAGGGCTCTTGCGCCGGTCCTGACGCCATGGTAGATACCTTCCAGTCGGTATGAACGGCATATCGGCTGGGAGGGGGCGCTATGCCGCGCGCGGTCAGGGCGGGGATGGCGTTCATCGGCGCGCTCGACCAGGGCGCCCTCGGTGGGCTGCAGCGGCTCTGCGCGCCCGATGCGACCTGGTGGGTCGACACCGGGCCCGATCGCCGCGCGGGGCTCGCGCCCGCGGGGAGTGGCCGGTTTCCGTTGCACGGGCTGATGGCCATGGACGCGAAGCTCGCCCTCATGCGCGAGCTCGGGCCGGGCGCGTTTCCGACCGGCTGCCGTCAGATTCCGCGCCGGATCGTCGCCGGCGACGACTGGTGTGTGATCGAGGTCGACGGGGACGGGCTGCACGCAAGCGGCAAGCGGTACGCGAACCGCTACGGGTTCGTGTTCGACGTCGACGGGCGGGGGGCGATCACCTCCGTTCGCGAGTACCTCGACACGTGGCACGCGCAGGACGTCATCGGCGCCGGTGCGGCCATTCCCCCTACTGCAGTCGACCGCGAGCCGGAGCCGGGCGCGCCGCTGCCCGCGCCGGTCGGGGAGCTGTGGCCGGCCCTCGCCCGCGGGGACATCGACGGGTTCGCGGCGCTGTTCACCGAGGACGCCGTGTGGTGGACGGACACCGGGCCGGATCGCCGGCTGGGACGGCTTCACGGGCGCGGGGACGTCCACGCCAACGGGCCGTTCCACGGGAACGTCGCCATGGCCGACAAGCTCGCGCAGATGCGCAAGCGCATCGCCGACGGGGCCTATCGCACGCCCGCCGTCACCGTCACCCCGCACCGTTGGATTCGGGACGACACGCTCGTCGCGATCGAGGCGAGTGGCGATGCGGTGCTGGCCGGGGAGAAGCGGTACCAGAACCGGTATCTCTGGGTCGTCGAGGTCCGCGAGCACCGGATCGCCGCGGTCCGGGAGTACTGCGACACGGCCCACCTGAAGGACGTGCTGTGAAATCCAACGATCTGGAGTACGTGCTCACCACGACCCGCTCGGTGCGCAAGCGGCTCGACTACGACCGGCCCGTCCCGCTGGACGTCGTGGGGGAGTGTCTGCAGCTCGCCCTGCAGGCGCCCACCGGGGGTGGGGCCGAGGACTGGCGGTGGGTGGTCGTCGGTGACCCGGACATCAAGCAGGCGTTGGCCGCCATGTACCTCGAGGCGTACCTCGAGTACGTCCACAAGCCCCTGCACAGCACCGAAGGCACCGCCCACGGCACGGTGCGGGGCCGGCTCGGCGGCGTGACCGAAGGCGGCGGGGTCGAGCCGAAAATCCAACGGATGCTGGACGGGGCCGAGCACCTCGCGCACACCATCGGGCGGGCGCCGTACCTCGTCCTCCCCTGCGCCACCCGCCCCAACCCGGCGCGCGGCGGGGCCGGGACGCACTCCGCCGTCTACGGGTCGCTGTATCCGGCCATCTGGCAGTTCAACCTCGCGCTGCGGGCCCGCGGGCTGGGCACCTGCATCACCACGCTGCACCTGCACCACGCCGAGCGGGCCGCGGCGCTGCTCGGCATCCCGGCGGACGCGGTGCAGATCACGATGCTGCCGGTCGCGTACACCGTCGGGACCGACTTCCGGCCCGCGCGCCGCCGCCCCGTCAGCGAGGTCGCCTACCTGGACCGCTGGGGAACGGCACTGCCCTACGAGGACCAGCCGGCCAATCCAACGCCCCACCGAGATCAGCCCTGGGAGCCCGACGATGAGTGAACCCGTCATCCGCGACATCGACGAGGTGCTGACCACCACCCGGGCCGTGCGCCACCGCATGGACTTCGAACGGCCCGTCAGCCGCGAGGTGGTGGAGGAGTGCCTGCGGCTGGCCCAGCAGGCGCCGATGGGCTCCAACCTGGAGGACTGGCGGATCGTCGCGGTCGACGACCCGGCGCTCAAGGAGCAACTGTCGCAGCTGTACACCGAAGTCTGGTACCAGACCGTCGAGGAACCGTTGAAGACGGGCGAGGCGGCGACCGTCACGCGCCTGTCGCCGTCCGTGCGGGCCGACCCGGTCGCGGCCGCGCGGCAGGGGAGGGTGCTCGCCGCCGTCAAGTACCTCGTCGACCACCTCGCCGAGGTGCCGGTGCTCGTGATCCTGTGCAGCACCAAGCCGATCCCGGAGCGGGCCGTCGGCGGGGCCGCGTCCGGGTACTACGGCTCCGTCTTCCCGTTCGCCTGGTCCTTCCAGCTCGCCCTGCGCTCGCGCGGCCTCGGCTCGGTGATGGCCACGGCGATGGCGCACAAGGCCCGCCGGGTGCAGGAGGTGCTCGGCCTGCCCGACGACTGGCGGCCGATCACCCTGCTGCCCGTCGCGTACACCAAGGGCCTCGACTTCCGCCCCGCCGCCCGCGCCGACCTGAAGGATGTGGCATTTTGGAACGGACCCGCGTGAGGGCCGCGTACGTCGGCGAACCGTCCACAGCGGACCCGGCCGGCGCCGTCCTCGTCGGTGACGTGCCCGCGCCCGTGGCGCCCGACGGGTGGGTCGAGGCCGAGGTGCGGGCCGGCGCGCTCAACATGCACGACGTGTTCACATTGCGCGGCATTGCCAAACCCGCCGGCGACGGCCCGCACGTCATCGGCAGCGACGCGGCCGTCGTCCACAATGGACAAGCCTTCGTCGTGTACCCCGTGCTGCCCGCCGACAACGCCGCCGGCCGCACGGTCACGCACGCCACCCTGCTGCCCGACGCCGGCCACGGGATGCTCGCCGAGCGCGTGGTGGTGCCGCACGCGCACCTGGTGCCCAAGCCGGCCGGGCTGTCCTGGGAGGAGGCGGCCTGCCTGCCGACCGCGTGGCTGACCGCCTGGCGGATGCTGTTCACCAAGGCCCAGGCCGGTCCCGGCAAGCTCGTGCTCGTGCAGGGGGCCGGCGGCGGGGTCGCCACCGCCGCCACCGCGCTCGCCGTCGCCGCCGGGGCGACAGTCGTCGTCACCTCCCGCTCGGCCGAGAAGCGCGAGCGGTCCCTGGCCCTCGGGGCGAGCGCCGCCCTGGAGAGCGGGGCCCGGCTGCCGCAGCTCGCCGACATCGTGGTCGAGACCGTCGGACCGGCCACGTTCGAGCACTCGATGCTGTCCACCCGCGCCGGCGGGACCATCGTCGTCTGCGGCGGCTCCACCGGCTTCACCGCGCCGCTGCACCTGGCCCGGCTCTTCGCCCGCGAGGTCACCGTGTCCGGCTCCACGATGGGCACCCTGGAGGAGTTCCGGGACCTCGTCGCGTTCGTGGACGGGCACGGCATCCGGCCCGCCGTCGACAGCACCGCCGACCTCGCCGACGCCGGCCGGCAGGTCGGGCGGATGCTCGCCGGGGACGCGTTCGGCAAACTCTGCGTGCGCGTCTCATGAGCGGCCCCGTCGAGGTGACCCTGCGCGGGGCGGCGCTGTGGGCGCGCATCGACCGTACCGACGCGGCCAATGCGTGCGGATCGGCCGTCATGGCGGGGCTGGAGTCGTGGCTCGCCCGCGCGGCCGAACCGGGGGTGCGGGCGCTGGTGCTCACCGGCACCGGCCGGCATTTCTGCGCCGGGGCCGACATGACCGAGGGCACCGCGCTGCTCGGGGATCAGCCGGCGCTGCGCGCGTTCCTGGACCGGGGCCGGCAACTGGTGCGGGCCGTGCGCGCGAGCCCGGTGCCGACCATCGCCGCGGTCAACGGGGTCGCGTTCGGGGGCGGCCTGGAGCTGCTGCTCGCGTGCGACATCGCGGTCGCGGCGGACACCGCCCGCATCGGCGACCGGCACATCGCCGCCGCCCAGGTGCCCGGCTGGGGCTCGAGCGTCCTGCTGCCGCAGGCGATCGGCCCGGCCGCGGCCCGGCGGCTGCTGCTCACCGGCGAGACCTGGACCGGCCCGGAGGCGCTGGCCCACGGCCTGGTCAGCGAGTGCGTCCCGGCCGAGGCCCTCGACGACCGGGTCGCCGCGCTGGCCGAGCACCTCGCCACCCTGGAACCGGCCGCCGTCACGCGAATGCTGGACGTGTCCCGCACCGTGCTCGACGAGGCTGCCTGGGACCGCGAGTGGCAGACCCTCACCGAACACCTCGCGTCCCAGGAGAGGCCCTGATGCGTACCCCCCGCAAGACCACCGTCGCCACCCCCGACGGCCTGCTGCAGCTCGTCGGCACCGACCTCGGCGCCAGCGGCACCCGGACCGTCACCCAGGAGCAGGTCAACACGTTCGCCGACGTGACCGGCGACCACCAGTGGATCCACGTGGACGTCGAGCGCGCCCGCTCCGGCCCGTTCGGCTCGACCATCGTGCACGGCTTCTTCACGCTCGCGCTCGTCCCGCTGCTGCTCGCCGACATCCTCGAGGTCGAGTCCTACAGCATGGGCGTCAACTACGGCCTCGACCGCGTCCGCTTCGTCAAGCCGCTGCCGCCCGGCACCGAGATCCAGGCGACCGCCACATTGGCCGCCGCCACCGCGATCGACGGCGGCGTGCAGGCCAAGGCCGCGGTCGTCATCGAGTTCGCCGCGGACGGCCAGGCCTGCTGCGCCGCCGAGTCGGTGTTCCGCTACTACGCCTGAGGCTGCCATCCTGGCCGGGTGCCCATCGACGACACCCTCGCCCTCGCCGCGGCAATCCTCGGCGCACCACTGGACGACCCCCGCGACCTCGGCGGCTCCAGCCGATCGCGGGTCCTGCGGGGCCGGACCGGCGACCGCACCGTCATCGTCAAGCACTTCCTGGCCGATGACGGCGGGCACGAGCGCGAGGCGATCGGCCTCGACCTGCTCGACCGCACCGCCGACCTGCTGGCCCGCTCCGATGACGGGCGGCTGCTCGTCATGTCCGACCTCGGCCCCCACCCCACCCTCGCCGACCTGCTGCTCGGCGCCGATCGCGAGGCGGCCTGGGCGGGCGCCCACGGCTGGGCCTTCGAGCTCGGCGCGATGCTGGCCCGCTCCCGGGTGCACGTCGCCGAGGCGCGCCGCCGCCTGCCGCACGGCCCGGCCGGTGAAGCCCCGTTCCCGGTGCTGCAGCGGGGCCTGGCCAACCTGGCCCGGGTCGTGCCGGGCCTCGACCTGGAGGCGATCGGCGCCGAGTTCGCCGGGGCCGCCGCCCTGCTGGAGCCCGGCCCGGCCGATGTGCTGTGGCCCGAAGACACCTGCCCCGACAACGCCATGCTGATCGACGGCCGGTGGTGGTTCCTCGACCTGGAGGGCACCGACGTCGCCCACCCGGCCCTCGCCGCCGCCTACATGGTGCTGCCGTTCGCCTCCTGCTGGTGCGTGTTCGACCCGCCGCCCGGCCTCACCGAGGACCTCCTCGCCGCGTTCACCGACGGCCTCGGCACCGTGGGCCCGAACTGGCAGCGGGAGGTGATCGACGCCTGCGCGGCGTACACGATGATCAACACCGGCTGGTTCGCGGACCGCGCCATGGACGGCGTGCCCCACGTCGGCCCGGTCGGCCGCGGGCCCTCCTATCGGCAGCTGCAGACCGCCCGCTGGCGCTGGGGCGCGCTCAACCTGCGCGCGGACTACCCGGTCCTGTCCGCCGCCCTGCGCGACGCGGCCGCGTGGGCGACGGACACCTGGGGCCTGGACGCGGAGCCGACCGGCTATCCGGCCTTCCGCTGAAACGCGCCGTTGAGGTCGTCGTACGTCTCCGCGGTGGCCAGCGTCGCGTAGGTGCCCTCGGTGAGCACCTCCCGCGCGCCGCGCAGCGCCAGGGTGTAGGCGGCCTGGGCGACGGCGGCCCCGAGGCTGACCCGGCGCACCCCGGCCCGCTCCAGCTCGCCGATGCTCGGCGCGCCCGGCCCGGCCATGACGTTCACCGGCAGCGGGGCGGCGGCCGTGAGCCGCTCGAGGACCGCGAGGTCGGTCAGCCCCGGCACGAACAGGATGTCCGCGCCGGCCTCGGCGTACGCGGCGGCCCGGGCGAGCACCTCGTCGAGCCGGCCCGCGGGCGCGCCGATCTGGAACAGGAACACGTCGGTACGCGCATTGATGACCAGCTCCGCCAGCCCGGCCCCGGTCGCGGCGGCGCGGGCGGCCCGGATCCGCGAAGCCTGCTCGGTCGCCGGGTGCAGGGTGCCGGTCGCCGCGTCGCCGTCCTCCAGGTTGATGCCGACCGCGCCGGCCCGCACGACCTCGCGAACGGTGGCCGCGACATCGCCGTAGCCGCCCTCGACGTCGGCCGTGACGGGCACGTCGACGGCGGCGGCGATGGCCCGGACGAGAACGAGGTTCTCCTCACGGGTCAGCTGCTCGCCGTCCGGGCGGCCGAGCCCCCAGGACACGCCGGCACTGGTGGTCGCGACCACCTTCGCCCCGGCCAGCTGAATGAGGATCGCGCTGCCGACGTCCCAGGCGTTGGGCAGGACGTAGATGCCGGACGCGTTGAGTGCCCGCAGGACTAGTGTCCTGCGTCAAAAGTTCGTCGGTTAAGTGTGAGTAGGATGGTGGGATGCCGAGGACCGGGCGTCCCACTACCCCGCTGGTGCTGACTGATGAAGAGCGATCCGTGCTGGTTCGGTGGTCGCGGCGGGCGAAGACGGCGCAGGTGCTTGCGATGCGGGCGCGGATTGTCCTGGCGTGTGCTGAAGGTGCCTCGAACGCCGACGTGGCAACGAATTTGGGCGTGCATCCGGACACGGTCAGCAAGTGGCGCCGGCGGTTCGTGGCGATCCGCCTCGATGGGTTGATTGATGAGCAGCGGCCGGGGCGGCCGCCGTCGATCGGCCTTGACCGGATCGAACAGGTTGTGGTGACGACGTTGGAGCAGACGCCGCGCAACGCCACGCACTGGTCGCGTAAGTCGATGGCGGAACGGTCCGGGATGTCGAAGTCCACGGTCGGCAGGATCTGGCGGGACTTCGGATTGAAGCCGCACCTGGCGGAGACGTTCAAGCTGTCCACCGATCCGCAGTTCATCGAGAAGGTCGTCGACGTCGTCGGCTTGTATCACAACCCGCCGGAGCGGGCGGTCGTGCTGTGTGTCGATGAAAAGTCCCAGATCCAAGCTCTCGAGCGGTCCCAGCCCGTGCTGCCGATGATGCCCGGCATGCCCGAGCGGCGCACCCACGACTACCACCGCAACGGGATCACCAGCCTGTTCGCCGCGTTCAACATCGCCGACGGCACCGTGATCAGCGAACTGCACCGCCAGCACCGGGCCGCGGAGTTCAAGAAGTTCCTGACCACCATCAACAAGACCGTGCCCGCCGATCTGGACGTGCACCTGGTGTGCGACAACTACGGCACGCACAAGACCCCGCAGATCCGCGCCTGGCTCGCCCGGCACCCCCGCTTCCACATGCACTTCACCCCGACCGGCTCATCCTGGATCAACCAGGTCGAACGGTGGTTCGGGTTCCTCACCGAGCAGAAGATCCGCCGCGGCACCCACAAGAGCGTGCAGTCACTCGAAGCAGACATCCGATCGTGGATCACCGACTGGAACAGCAATCCACGACCGTTCATCTGGACCAAGACCGCCGAAGAGATCCTCGAGTCACTCGCACGATTTTGCCGACGAATTTCTGACGCGGGACACTAGCGCCTTCTCGGTCTGTTGCCCGGTCATGGCTGAACCTCCTGAACACGAGGAAACCGATGGCGGCCAGTGCGGCGACGCTACCCACGAATCGCCGCGCCATGCGGGAGCGCCGCCGCTACGCCCGACCGAGCGCCGCGTGCACGGAGGCGACGGCACCCGCCCCGTCCCCGACCGCCGAGGCCACCCGCTTGACCGAACCCGCCCGCAGGTCGCCGACCGCGAACACCCGGGCCGCGCTGGTCTGGAACGGCAGCGGGCCGTCGGCGCGCACGAAACCGTCGGCATCCGTGGCCACCCCGGTGAGCCAGGCCGAGCCCGGATCGGCGCCGATGAAGCAGAACAGGGCCCCGCTCTCGATCCGCTGCCGATGCCCGCCCGCGTTCTCGGTGACGATCGACGTGAGGGTGGCGTCGCCGGCGAGCTCGCGGACGGTACACCCGGGAAGCACCCGAATCCGCGGATCCGCCCGCACCCGGTCGACCAGGTACGCCGACATCCGCGCCTCCAGCCGCGCGCCCCGGATGACCAGGTGCACCCTCGCCCCGTGGGCCGCCAGCGAGAGCGCCGCCTGCCCGGCCGAGTTCGCCCCGCCGAGCACGGTCACCGCGCGGTCGGCGAAGTCGCGGACGTCGAGATCGGTTGCCGCGTACCGGATGCAGCCCGCCCGCTCGAACGCCGCCCACCGCGGCAGGTCCAGCCGCCGGTAGCCGGCCCCGGTCGCGGCGATCACCGCGCGGCACGGGATCCGCTCGCCGTGCTCCAGCCGGACGACCGGCCGGTGCTCGTCGGTGAGGTCGAGGCCGTTCACCGCGCACGGCGCGAAGAGCTTCACCCCGAACTTGAGCGCCTGCAGCATCGCCAGCCGGGTGAGGTCCGCCCCGCTGACCCCGTCCGGGAAGCCGAGGTAGTTCTCGATCCGGGCGCTCTTCGCCGCCTGCCCGCCGACCCCGGCCCGGTCCAGCAGCACGGTGCGCAGGCCCTCGGACGCCCCGTACACGGCGGCCGCCAGCCCGGCCGGCCCCGCGCCGACGACGACCAGGTCGACCGGCCCCCCGTCGGCCCGGTAGGTGAGCCCGAGCGCCTCCGCCACCGCTCCCGGCGTGGCCCGGCGCAGCACCGTCCCGCCGGTCACCGCGGCCGGCAGGTCCGCGCCGCCGAGCCCGGACAGCGCCATGAGCGTCCGCCCGGTCGCCGACGAAGCATCCAGCCACGTGTGCGGCAGCACGAACTGCGCCAGATACGTCCGCAGCGCCAGGGACTCCGCCGAGTCCCCACTCCCGACGATGTGCAGCGGGCCCCCGGGAGTGGCGCGGATCACCTCGCGCCGCTCCCGGAACGCCACCATCAGCAGGTCGGCGAGGTCGGCCTGCTCGGCGAGGGCCCGCCGCAGCCGCGCGGCGTCGATGCGCACCACCGCGCCGGCCGCGACGACCCGCGCCGTGAGGTACACCTGCTGCCCGGTCAGCAGGCTCAGCTCGCCGAGGACGTCGCCCGGCCCGGCCCGGAACAGCAGCCGCTCCGGCTCGATCGCGGTCGCGTCCCGGACGATGTCCACGGCGGCGATACGCAGGAGGAAGCAGTCGTACGCGCGCTCGCCCGACGTGAACAGGGCCCGGCCGGCCTCGGCGTGTTCCGGCTCGCCATAGGCGGCGAGCCGGCGGAACTGCTCCTCGTCCAGCACTAGCGGCTGGCTTCCTTGATGAGGTCGACCGTGGCCGCCGGCTGGGCGATCATCGCCACGTGCGACGCCTTGACCTCGCGGGTCCGGGAACCCGCCCGCTGGGCCATGAACCGCTGCGCGGCGGGCGGCAGCACCTTGTCCTCGCGGGCCACGAGGTACCAGGACGGGATGCTCTTCCAGGCGGGTGCGCCGGACGGCTCGCCCAGCGCCCGCACGTCGGCCGGTCGCTGCCCGGCCCACATCACCTCGGCCGTGCCCCGGTGCACATCCCCGGCGAAGACCGGCGGGAACGCGTCGCGCTTGATGTAGGCGTCGATGAGGCCGTCGGCGTACGGGCGGAAGTCGAGCGCGGACTCGTCGAGCCGGCTGCCGGGGAACCGGGTCTGCAGACCCAGCAGGTTCTCGCCCTGGTCCGGGGCGAACGCGGCCACGTACACGAGCGCCTTGACGTTCGGGTTGCCGGCGGCGGCGTTGGTGATGACGATCCCGCCGTAGGAGTGGGCCGCCAGCACCACCGGCCCGCCGATGGTGCCGAGCACGCTGGCGAGGTAGGCGGCGTCGGAGGCGACGCCGCGCAGCGGGTTGGCCGGGGCGACGACGGGGTAGCCGTCGCGCAGCAGGCGGCCGGCGACCTCGTTCCAGCCGGACGCGTCGGCGAAGGCGCCGTGCACGAGCACGACGGTCGGTTTGGGGCGGTGCGCCTCGGCGGCCGCCGGGCTCAGCATGGCGCCGGTGGCGATGGCGGCGGTTCCGGTCAGCACGGTGCGACGGGTTGGCATCATCAAGGACCTCTCATCGGAAGGGATTGCCGCAGACCGTATGAGCGCCCAGTTGACGCGCAGTGGACGCGGCGATTCAGTGCCCGTCCACTGCGCGGATCCAGGCTGAGCCATGTTTCTTCTGGAGTTCGCCCGCGACCCGATGACGGTCGCGGCCATCGCACCGAGCGGCCCGGGCCTGGCCCGGCTGGCCACGGCGGCGGTACCCCGCACCGGCGAGCCGGTCGTCGTCGAGCTGGGCCCGGGCACCGGCGCCTTCACCGAGGTCATCCAGCAGCGCCTCGCGGGCCGCGGCCGGCACGTCGCCGTGGAGGTCAACGCCCGGTTCGCGCAGCAGCTGGCCGACCGGCACCCCGCGGTCGAGGTGGTGCTCGCGGATGCCCAGAACCTGGCGACGGTACTGTCCGAGCGCCGCCTCCACCGCGCCGACGTCATCGTCAGCGGGCTGCCGTGGGCCGCGTTCGCCGAGACCCGCCAGCGCGGCGTGCTGTCGGCGGTGACCGCGACCCTGGCCCCGGACGGCGTATTCACCACGTTCGCGTACGTCCACACCCGCTGGGCCGCCCCCGCCCGCCGGCTGCTGCGCTCGCTGCGGGCGGGGTTCGACGAGGTGCTGGTGACCAGGACGGTGTGGGCGAACCTCCCGCCCGCCCTGGTCTACTGCTGCCGGAGGCCGACCTTCACCGGCTGATCGTCAGGTCTGCGGTGGGCAGGGTCTGGCAGGCCAGCCGCCAGCCCGCGGCCAGCTCGCCGGCGGAGAACAGGCCGCGGCTGTCGGTCTCGTACCCGCCGGCCAGCACCCGCACCCGGCACGTCCCGCACGAGCCCTCACCGCACGACTGCGGCAGCTCCACCCCGGCCGCGTTCGCCGCCTCCAGCACGGTCTGTCCGGGCCGGCACGGGAACGCCCCGCCGCCGCCGGCCACGCCGATGGTGAACGGTCCGGAACCGGCGGCCAGCGCGATCGCGTGCGCCTTCTCCCGGCGGGTCTGCGCGCTGCGGCCGGACACGAACGCCTCGGTGTGGATGGCCGCGCGCGGGACGCCCAGCTCGGTGAGGTACCCGATCAGGTCCTGCATCATCCCCGCCGGCCCGCACAGGTGGACCCGGGTCGCGCCGGCGAACGGCCGCAGCGTCTCCGGCCCGATCCGGCCCGTCTCCTTGGTGAGGACCACGTGCACCCGCAGGCCGGGCCGCCGCGCCCGCAACGCCGCCAGCTCCGCCGCGAACAGCACCTCCTCCGCGGTCCGGAAGCTCACCAGCAGGTCGATGCGCCCGGTGGCCCCGGCCAGCATGCCGAGCAACGGCGTGACGCCGACGCCGCCGCCGATCAGCAGTGTGTGCTCCGCGGGCTCCCACACGAACGCGCCGTGCGGCCCGCTGACCCGCAGGGCCTGGCCCGGTGCGAGGTCGGTGTGCAGGAAGCCGGAGCCGAGCCCGTCCGGCTCGTGCTTCACCGCGATCTCCAGGGCGTCCGGGCCGCTGCAGATGGAGTACGCGCGCTCGATCGGCTCGACGGCCACCGGCAGCTCCAGCTTCACGTACTGCCCGCCCGCGAACGTGAACGGCAGCGGCCCGCCGTCCAGCGCTTCGAACCGGATCCGCCGCACCTGCGGGGTCAGCGCCTCGACCGCCGCCACCCGCAGGAAACCCTCCCACGGCACCGCCGCGTCCCGGGCCGGCGGCCGCGCCCGCACGGTCCGCCACATGGTGCCGAGCTGGGACGGGCGCAGCACCGCGTTCGCCGCCAGCAGCCCGCCGGCGAGGGCGCCGACCACCCCGGAGCCCCAGGCGTCCTGCCCGGCCACGAACAAGCCTTTCACGGGTGTACGGCACCCCGCCCGCGCCGACCGCAGCCGCTGCGGGGTCGCGGCGAGGCCGTAGAAGGAGCCGCGGGCGCTGTCCTGGTAGCGCTCGAACGACAGCGGCGTGCCCAGCTCGGCGAACGCGACCGCCGAGCGGAACCCGGGCCACTGCCGTTCGAGCCGGTCGAGCAGCCGCGCGGTCACCGCCGCCTTGAACTCCCGGTAGCCGTCCTCCTTCGCGCCCCGCCAGCGCTCGACGACGGCCGGGTCGACGAGCTCGAGGACCTCGACGGTGTGGTGGCGGGCGGCCGGGTTGTTCAGCGACGGGAACGACACGTACAGGGTGCCGTCGTACGCGTCGAGGTCCGGCATGAACCAGTGGTTCTCGCCGCGCACCCCGAACTCGGCCGGGGAGCGGTCCATGCCGAGGAACAGCATGAGCGCCGACGGTTCGGCGGGCAGGCCGGTCAACTGTCCACTTCGGCCGATCAGCGCGTAGGTGTTGCGGACCCCGGCGGCGGAGACCACTGCGGCCGTTTTCACGCGATAGCGGCCGCCGGTGCCGGTGTCCTCGACGTCGACCCCGGTCACCCGGCCGCGCTCGACGAGCACCTCGTGGACGAGCTGGCGGGGGCGGAGCTCGACACCGTACCGGCGCAGGATCTGGATGATGATCCGGCCGAGTTCCGCCGGCCCGCCGACAGGGTGCGCGGTGCCGTCCATGAAGAACGTCAGCGGCACGGCGGCGTGGTAGCCGAACGCGCTCGCGGTCGGAGGAATGCCGTAGAGGCCCCACCGGGCGGCCAGGATCGCGCGCAGGCGCGGATCGCGGACGCTGCGGGCCACCTGCTCGGCCGAGTTCCGGTAGGTCGACGGGTAGAGCCGCTCGACGAGCGGCGCCCCGACCGCCCGGAGGCCGGCCGGCAGCGAGGCGAGGACGTTGCGCGCGGCCAGCCCGGTCATCGCGCGGCGGACGGTCCGGAAGAACCCGTCGATGGCGCCGGCCTCGTCCGGGAACCGCTCGACGAGCCGGTCCCGGAACCGTTCGGGCCCGGCCGGGACGGCGAAGTCGAAGTCCGGGAAGTGCAGCACGTCGTACTCGTCCGGCAGCGGCGCCAGCTGCGCCCGCCCGTCGGTCATGAACTCCAGGAACGGCCCGGCGTTCGCGCTCATGTAGTGCAGTCCCGTGCCGAACCGGAAGCGCCCGGCCCGGGAGAACTCGTGCGTCATCCCGCCCAGCGTGTAGTGCTGCTCGAGCACCATCACCTTTTTGCCGCCGAACTGCGCGATCGCGCGCGCGGCGGCCAGCCCGCCCATGCCCGAGCCGATGACGACGACGTCGGCTTCCTCGTGTTCAACCATGCCCGCAGGGTGACGAGGCGGAGTTGACGGCCACTGGACGGCCCGTGGATTCGCGGCTCCCGCGCGTCCACTGGCCGTGCAGTGCGCCCTCCTAGCTTGTGGAGCACACCGCAGATGTCGTACCGAACGAGAGGCCGACGCCATGCACAAGAACTCGAACGCCATGCGCTGGGGCGTGCGCATCCACGCCCTGTGCTACTTCGCCGCCAACCTGATCCAGGTGCTGGTCTGGTGGCTGTTCACCCCGGAGCTGCACTTCTGGCCGATCTGGTCGATCGTCGGCTGGGGGGTCGGCCTGGTGGTGCACTTCTGGGCGGTCCGCGCGGCCGTTCAGAAGGCCGACGCCAGCCGGCTCACCGCCTCCACCAGCTCCGCCGGGGTGCGGTCGCTGTAGGCGAAGCGCAGGTGGCGCTCCGATGTGGACGGCCGTGTCTGGTCGGCCGCGAAGGACGCCCCTGGCTGGTAGATCACGCCGGCGGCGACCGCCCGCCGGTACAGCGCCGCGGGGTCGAGGCGGTCGTCGGTGAGCCGCGGCCACAGGAACAGCCCGCCCTCCGGCTCGCGGATCGTGAAGGCGCCCGGGAGCTGCTCGTGCAGCGCGTCGACGAGCACCCGGGCGCGCTCGCGGTACAGGGCGGCGGCCGCGCGCACGAGGTCGTCGTACCACCGGTCGTCCGCGGTGACGAGGCGCTCCACGATCGCCTGGGTCACCGAGGACGTGTGCACGTCGAGCCGCCCGCGCAGCCCGAGCACCGGCTCGGCCAGGTGCTCGGGCAGCACCAGCCAGCCGACCCGCCAGCCGGGGCCGAGCGTCTTGGTGAAGGAGTTGACGTGGATCGCCCGGTCCGAGTCGTGCCACGCGGCCACGCCCTGGTCGCGGCCGGCGAAGCGGAGCTCGCGGTACGGGTCGTCGAGCAGCACGTAGAACCCGTGCCGCTCGGCCAGCCGCATGAGCGCCGCCCGCTTGTCCGCGGACAGGCTCACCTGGGCCGGGTTGTGGAAGTCGGGCACGGTGTAGGCGGCGGCGATGCGCTCCCCGGCGGCGAGCCGCCCGGCGAGGTGCTCGACGTCGAACCCGTCCGCCCGCACCGGGACCGGCAGGATCCGGGTGGTCGCGGCCTCCAGGGCCCACAGGAAGCCCGGGAACACCGGGTCGTCGACGGCGACGGTCGCGCCGCGCTCGACGACGGTGAGCACGGCGAGGGTGAGGCCGTGCATGCCGCCGTTGGTCAGCACGATCCGGGCCGGGTCGACGCCCTCCCGCGCCGCGATCCACTCCCGCAGGCGGGGATGGCCGGGGCCGGGGGAGTACTGCAGGGCGGCGGTCGCGGCGGCGGGGTCCGCCCACAGCTGCGCCGAGGCCTTCGCGATCGCCTCGACCGGCAGCGCCTCGGGCGCGGGCACGCCGCTGATCAGCCTGATCGCCTCGACCGCCGGGGCGGTGAGGCTGGCGTCGACGAACGCCTTGGGCGGCGCCAGGCCGCGGGCCAGTTCGGAGAGCGTCACGCCTCACTCCTTGTCGCGGGCGGCCGGGGACCCGAGCTCGGCCAGGAACCGCTCCGCGCGCCCGGCGAACAGGTGCGACCCGACGGCGGCGGAGCGCGCGCGGGCCTGCTCGGCGGCCGCCCGGACCACCGCCGCGGGCTCGCCGCGGGCGGCGGCCAGCCGCGCCCGGACCAGCAGCAGCAACCCCTCGGCGTAGCGCTGGCCGTGGTCCCACAGGGCGGCGTCGGCCCGGTCGAGCGCGCCGGCGGCCCGGTCCGGCAGCCCGGCGGCGAGCCACATCTCGGCGATCAGGCCGTACTGGTAGGCGACGCCCCACTGCGGCGGGTCGAGCAGGCTCGCGGCCAGCAGCTCCTCCGCCTCGGCGGCCGCACCGGCCGGGTCGTCGCCGGTGAGGGCCCGCGCCCAGCACCAGTTCTGCCGGATGTAGTGGTCGATCTGCGAGCGCAGCCGGGCCAGGCCGGCGGCGACCCAGCGCTCCCCGGCCCGGCGGGCCCGGTCGGCGTCCCCGGCCATCGAGGCGATCATCGTGGTGTAGTAGACCCAGACCGAGGCCGCGTACGGGTCGGCCGGGTCGTCCCACGAGTCGACGAAGGCCAGCGCGGTCCCGACGTCGCCGTGCAGGGCCGTGGTCACCGCCCGCCAGCCGGGCCCCTCGCCGGGGATGGCGCCGTCGCGCCGCAGCGGGGTGTCCGCCGAGGTGAACGAGTCGTCCTCGGCGGTGAACGACCGGTACGCCGCGCCGATGTTGCCGATGTCCCACTGGTGCAGGCCCCACGCCTGGCGGCCGTAGCGGCGGATGGCCGGATCGGACGAGGCCTGGCCCCGCTCGTGCATGCGCTTGGCGAGCCGGCCGCGGTCGCGCTCCATCGCCGTGTAGCCGCCCATCACGCGGATGAACAGGAAGTCGGCCGCCTCGGCGTCGCGGCCCAGGGCGAGCGCGAGGTACTCGGCCCGCTCCAGCAGGTCGAAGATCGAGGCGTCGTAGCCCGCCTGGCGGCGCAGCACGATCGCGAGCAGGGTGAGGGCGTCCAGCTCCAGCTCGGGCCGGCCGGTCGTGCGGGCGACCTGGACCGCCGAGCGCAGGTGCCGGTCCGCGGACTCGAACGCGAGCCGGTTCGCGGCGCGCCGCCCGGCCCGGATCAGCGCCGCGGCGGTGCGCTCGGGATCGGCGAGCGGCCCCGCGGCCCACAGATGGAACGCGAGGCGCTCGGCCACCGCCTCGTCCTCGGCGTGGACGGCCTCGAGGGCGTCGGCGACCCGCAGGTGCAGCCGCACCACCTTCGGTGCCGCCGTGGTCTCGGACACCGACTCGCGCACCAGGTCGTGCGCGAAGCGCAGCGCCGACGGGTCCGCGGGCCCGGGTTCGAGCAGCCCGAGGGCCTGCAGCGGTTCGAGGCGATCCAGACATTCCGCCACCGGTACTCCGCTCGCCCGCGACAACAGCCGGAGGTCGACGTCCCGGCCGATGAGCGCGGCCACCTGCAGCAGGTCGCGGGCGCGCTCGTCGAGGCCGGCCATCCGGTCGCGGACCACGTCGCGCACGGTCGAGGGCACCCGGGCCGGGGCGTCCGCGTCGCCGCCGCGCAGCGCACCGGCCTCGTCGAGCAGCCGGGACAGCTCCCGCACGAAGAACGGGTTGCCGGCGGTGCGGGCGTGGATGGCCCGCGCCACCCCGGCGTCCGGGTCGAGCCCGGCCTCGCGCCGGACCAGCTCGGTGACGTCGGCCAAGCCGAGCGGGCCGAGCCGGAACCGGCGGTGCCCCGGCACCCGGCTCGCCGTGGCGAGGACCTGCGCGAGCTGCTCGTGCGGCGTCGGCGCCCGGTCCCGCAGCGCGCCGACGACCGCGGTGCCGGCCGGCAGCCGGACCGCCAGGTGCTGGAACAGCTGCAGCGAGGCGGCATCGGCCCACTGCAGGTCGTCGAGGATCAGCACGGTGGGCCGCTGCGCCGCGGCCCGCGCGACCAGCGCGACCACCTGCTCGAACAGCCGGAACCGGGCGTTGCGGTCCGATCCGCCCCGGCCGCCCTCGTCGTGCGGCTCCAGCAGCAGCCCGAGTTCGTCCGGCCCGGCGAGGCTTCCCAGCGCCTGCTCCCACGGCCACATCGCCGGCGTGCCGTCGCCCTCCAGGCACGTGCCCCACACGGCGCGCGCCCCGAGCCGCCCCGCCAGCGCGGCCGCCTCCTCCAGCAGCCGGGTCTTGCCGACGCCGGGCTCGCCCTCGACGACGGCGACCGCGGTCCGGCCCGCGACCGCGCCCTCGACGGCCTGGCGCAGCATCGCGAGCTCCTCAACCCGGCCGACCAATGCCGGCCCGGCGCTCGCCCGCACCCCGTCGTCGGCGGTGGTAGCGGCGGCGTTGGTGGTCGCCGCGCCGGCGGGAGCCGGTGCCGCGGTCTGGGTGAGGACCTGGCGGTGGGCCGCCTCCAGGGCCGGGCCCGGGTCGATGCCGAGCTCGTCGGCGAGGCGGTCGCGGACCGTGCGGTACACCGACAGCGCCTCCGCCTGCAGGCCGGCCGCGCCGAGCGCGGCGACCAGCCCGGCCTGCACCGGCTCGTGGAACGGGGCCATGGACGCGGCCAGCCGCAGCGCCGGCAGCACCGGCTCCGGCCGCCCGGTCGCCACGGCGAGCTCGGCCGCGCTCGTGCAGGCGGCGTAGAACTCGTCGTCCAGCGCGGCGAACACACTGGCCGCGCCGGTCCCGCCGGCGACGCCGTTGCCGGCCGGGCCGCGCCACAGGGCGAGGGCCCCGGCGAGGTGCCCGAGGGCCGTCTCCGGGTGCGGCTCCGCGCCGGCCGCGGCGACGAGCCGGCGGAACGCGAGCAGGTCCAGCCGGTCGGGCTCGGCGGTGAACAGGTAGGCGTTGCCGCGCCGGTGCAGGAACGACCCGGTCTCGCGGGCCGGCAGCAGTGGTTCGAGCGTGCGGCGCAGCGCCCCGACGTACTTGTGGATGACGTTGAGCGCGCTGGCGGGCGCCTCGTCGCCCCAGATGAGGTCGATCAGCTCGCCGGTGCTCGTCGGGCGGCCGGCCCGGGCCAGCAGCAGGGCCAGCAGGTACGCCTGCTGGCGGGGCCCAGGGTCCAGCTCGGCGCCGTCCCGCCACAGCCGGAGCGGGCCGAGCACCTCGAGGTACACCGTGGAACCGCCGACCGGCACGCCCCTATCATCCATGACACTCGGCGAAGTCCCGGAGGCCGCCCATGACCACCGCCCGACTCCCACTGCGCGCGCTCGGTCCCTTCGCCGCCGGCTCCGTCGGGATGGGCATCTGGGTCACCGTGCCGGGCCTGTTCCTTCTGTACTTCCTGACCGACGTCCTCGCCGTGCCCCCGCTCGCGGCCGGCCTGGTCCTGCTGGTGCCGAACATCGTCGACGTCGTGCTGCACCCGTGGGTCGGCTGGCTCTCCGACGCCGACCGGTCGGCCCGCGGGCACCGGCTGCGGCTGATGCTGGCCGGCTGCCTGGTGGTGCCGGTGTTCGTGGCGATGTTCGCGGTGCCGTGGGACCTGCGCGGGATCCCGGCCGCGCTGTGGGTCGCGGTGGTGTTCGTCGCCGGGAACCTGCTCTACGCCTGTTACCAGGTGGCGTACCTCGCCACGCCCGCCGACCTCGGCATCGGCTACCACGAGCGGACCCGCCTGATGGGCTACCGCAACGTGGTGATCACGGTCGGTGTGCTGGTCAGCGGGGTCGTCGCGCCGCTGCTGGCGGGAGCGGACCCGGGCGTCGGCGACTACGCGCGGATGGCCCTGGTCTTCGGGGCGGTGATGCTGCTGGCGATGCTGGCCGGGATCGGCGGGGTCGCGCGGCTCAACCGGGCCGCGCCGGGTCCCCGGCCGGCGCCCGGGGACCGCCGCGGCCTGCTGGTCGCGCTGCGGGACCGGCAGTTCCGGTGGCTGGCCGGCTCGTACCTGACCGTGGCGATCACGATGAACCTGGTGCTGGCGGGGATGCCGTACTTCGCCGAGTACGTGCTGGGCCGCGGCGCTGACCTCGCTGCTGATCGGCGCGTTCATGGCCCCGGCGGTCCTGGCCACGCCGCTGTGGGTGCTGGTGGCCCGGCGGATCGGCAAGCAGCGCGGCCTGCTCGCCGCCCAGGCCGCGTTCGTGGCCGGGTCGCTGGTGCTGGCGCTGGGCCGCCCGGCCGGCCTGCCGGTGCTGATCGGGGCGGTGGCGGTGCTGGGCGTGGCGTTCGCGGCGATGCAGCTGATGCCGCTGTCGATGGTGCCCGACGTGATCGCCGCGAACGGGTCGGGCGGGGCCGCGCGGGCCGGGAGCTACACGGGGCTGTGGACGGCGGCGGAGGCGACCGGCGGGGCGCTGGGGCCGTACGCGTACTCGGCCTGCCTGGCCGTCGGCGGGTTCGTGGCCACCGCGGCCGGCGAGCAGGTCACCCAGTCCGCCGGGGCGATCGCCGCGGTCCGCTACGGGTTCACGCTGGTGCCGGCCGTGCTCATGGCCGCGGCGATCCTGCTGCAGCGGCGGTACACGCTGGACGGCACGGCGCAGTCACTCGGCGACGGGGCCGTTCGGGGCGACGAACCGGCCGCGGTAGAACGATAGGGCCGGCACCTTCGAGGGCTTGAGATGCACGTGGTCCACGTCCAGCAGGATGATGACGTGGTCGCCGCTGGTGATGACCTCGTCCTTGCGTCCGGCCAGCACGGCGGGGGTTCCGGGCAGGAGCGGTACACCATCGGGCCCTGGAACCCAGGCGACCCCGCCGAGCTTCTCGGTGCCGGTCAGGCCCGAGGTGGCGAAGCGGCGGGCCACGTCCTCCTGGTCCTGGCCCAGGATGTGGATCGCGATGCGCTCGGAGTCCATCAGCACCCGGAAGCTCGACGACGAGGTGGCCAGGCAGAACAGCACCTTGGGCGGGGTCAGCGAGACCGAGGTGAACGAGTTCACGGTCAGCGCGGCCGTCGTGCCGTCGGGGGTCACCGCGGTCACGGCGGTGACGCCGGTGGGGAAGTGCCCGCACACCTGGCGGAACTCGGCCGAGTCGAAGAGGGGCTCAGTCATCATCGTTGCACCGCCGGGTCGGAGGGGTGATCGGGGCGGAGCCCGCCTTCGAGCTCGATGAGGCACAGCGTGTGGCCGCCGGGGTCCTTGACCAGGTGCAGGCGCCCGTGCGGGCTGTCGACCGGGCCGACCGTGGCCGAGCCGCCGAGCGCGGAGACGCGGGCGAGGGCCGCGTCGAGCGAGGCGACGGAGAAGTACGTGATCCACTTGGACGGCAGCTGGTTCGGCCACTCGTTGTCCAGCTCCAGCACGCCCGCGACCGGGACGTCGCCGAGCATGAGCACGGTGTACGGCCGGGCGGTGGGGGAGTCGCCGCGCTGCTGGGTGGTGTAGCCGAACAGGGCCCGGTAGTACTCGACCGAGCGTTCGGGCTCGCCGGTGTCCAGCTCGTTCCAGCACAGCGCGCCGGCCGAGTTCACCGCCTGCACGCCGGCCCGGGACTCGCCCTGGTAGAGGCCGAAGACCGCGCCGAACGGGTCGATGACGGCGGCGCCGGTGCCGGCTGCCGGGAGGTAGCGGGGCCGGGTGACCAGCTCGCCGCCGAGGTCGACGGCCTGGCCGGCCGAGCGCTCGACGTCGTCGACGGCGAAGTAGGTGATCCAGCCGCGCGGGCGGCCGCCGTGCAGGGCGTTGGCGTCCGAAATGCCCGCCACGTCCCGGCCGTCGACGCTGCACATCCGGTACGTCGCGCTGCCCAGCTGCTCGTGCCGGACCTGCCAGCCCAGCAGGGCGGCGTAGAAGCGCTCGGCCTTGTCCGGATCGGGGGTGCACAGCTCGACCCAGACGGCCTCGCCGGCGGAGAAGCGGTGACTCATGCGCGGAGCTCCCCGGAGGTGATGGTGGCGGCGGAGATCTGATAGGCCCGCTCGGGGCTGCCGGTGGCCAGGCTCGCCTCGACCACCCCGACCACGCCGCGCAGGGTGTCCCCGGGTACGGCGGCCAGCCCGGCCACCACCGCGTCGACCTCGGCCTCGAGGTCGTCGTCGGCGACCACCCGGGCCACCAGGCCCCAGCCGAGCAGCTGCTCGGCGGTGGCCTCGGTGACGCCGGTGAGCAGCGCGTAGGCGTGCGGGCGGGGCAGCCGGTGGGCGATGGTGAAGCCGACGCCGGCCGGGGCGAAGCCGAAGCGGACCTCGGGCAGCGAGAGCCGGGCCTGCCGGCCGGCGATGGGCAGGTGCAGCGCGGCGAGGAGCCCGGCGCCGAAGCCGATGACCCGGCCCCGGACCGCGGCGACGACCGGGACGGGCAGGTCGCGGATGCGCCCGAGCTGGGCGTCGCTGTCGCGCAGGCCGGCCGCGACCGACTCGGTGGTGGCCGCGCCGAGCCCCGCGAACGAGGAGGTGTCCCAGCCGCCGCAGAAGTGCCGGCCGGCCATGTCGAGGCGCACGACCGCGCAGCCCGGCTCGGCGGCCGCCGACTCCATGGCCGCGACCAGCTCGCGCAGGGCGGCGTCGTCGAAGGCGTTGCCGCGCCCGGCGTTGTCGAAGCGCACCCGGGCGACGCGGCCGTCGTGTTCGCGGGTCAGTGAGATGGGCACGTGGCGGATCATACATACCAGTCGGTATGAAGACAATGCAGGCCTCTGACCGGCGCTTTGTCATACCGGCGTCATGAACGGGATACCGATTCGACCTGTTGACTTGATACCGGCTGGTCGGTACTTTGTGGCGAGCGTCACGGGCTCGATTCGCAGTGACACATCAGCCTCATCGCTGTGAAGGACATCCATAATGATGAAGCACCCCCGACGGTCGTTATCGCTGGTCACCACGGTTGCCGTGGCGGCGTTCGGCCTGGCCGCCTGTGGCGGAACCTCCGACTCCGGCGCGAGCGGTGACACCCCGAACACCGCTCCGATCCGCGCCCTGCTGGCCGCTCAGCCGGCCACCCTCGACCCCATCGTCGGCGCGCGCTCGGCCCAGATCGTCTGGGCCACGATGCTCGAGCCGCTCATCAACACCGACGCGTCACTCAAGCCGATCGACACCGGCATCGTGACGAGCTGGACCCGCACCGACCCGACGACCTGGACCTTCAAGGTCCGCGACGGCGTCTCGTTCAGCAACGGCGAGAAGGCCGACGCGGCCGCCGTGGCCAACACCCTGACGCTGACCCGCGACGCGCCGTCGTCGCAGCTCAAGTCGTACTTCACCAACGTCGCCAGCGTCGAGGCGCCGGACGCGACCACGGTCGTGATGAAGACCAAGACCCCGCAGTACAACTACCCCGACCTGCTCACCACCGTGTACCTGGTGCCGCCGGCCTACTACAAGGAGAAGGGCTCGGAGGGCTTCGCCGCCGCTCCGATCGGCACCGGACCCTACGTGTGGGACGGCGCCCACGCCGGGCGGGACATGTCGGTCAAGAAGAACGACAACTACTGGGGCCCGAACAAGGCGCAGAACTCCGGCATCACGTTCACGTGGGCCAACGAGGCGTCGCAGCGGCTGGCCCTGATCCAGAGCAAGAGCGTCGACGTCTCCTTCGACCTGCCGCCCGCGCAGGCGACCGAGGCCAAGAAGGCCGGCGTCAACGTGACGAGCACCGAGACCGCGATCAAGATCATCGCGTTCCTGGACTCGACCCAGGCGCCCTTCAACGACCCGAAGCTGCGGGAGGCGGCCGCGCTCGCCATCGACCGGGACGCGATCGTCAAGGGCATCTTCGACGGCCAGGCCGTCGCCGACGCCGGCCTGCTCAACGTCACGCCGGGCCAGAAGCCGGCCTCCAGCGTGACCGCCGACCCGGCCAAGGCCAAGGAGCTCGTGGGCGGCGCCGGACCGACTGTGCAGATCACCTACCCGGCGGCCCAGTACACCAACATCGCCGAGGTCTCCCAGGCCGTGGGCGGTGCGCTGGAGAAGGCCGGGTTCAAGGTGAACTACGTGCCGATCGACTACGGCACGCTGGTCAAGCGGGTCGTCGGCCACCAGGTGCCCGGCATCGCGATCTTCGCCGGCGTCCCGAACGTGGCGTCGCCGGACTACTTCGTCAGCGGCTTCATGCGGACGAAGTCGATCACCGGCAACTGCGCCGACCCGCAGATCGACGACCTGGCCACCAAGGCGCTGGAGCAGACCGACGCGGCGGCCGCCGCCCCGATCTACGAGCAGCTCAACACGATCGGCGTGGTCGACAAGCACTGCTATGTCCCGCTGTACCGCCAGATCTTCAACTACGCGACCGGCCCGACGGTCAAGGGCGTGGTGTTCGGCCCGCTGAACACCGTCGACTTCACCAAGACGACCCACTGACGGAACCACGGGAACATGCCTGAGGCAGCGAAGACGGAGGTGGCGGGCGTGCTCGCCCGCCACCCCGGCACCCCCGAGACGGACGCACCCGTCCTGGTGGTCGACGACCTGGTCGTCGAGCACCGCAACCGCACGACCGGCGAGATCTTCCGGGCCGTGGACCACGTGTCGCTGCGCATCGACGCCGGCGAGAGCGTGGCGGTCGTGGGGGAGTCCGGCTCCGGCAAGACGACGCTCGCCCTCGCCGCGACCGGGCTCGGCCCGCGCGGGGAGGGCGACGTCCGCCTGCTCGGGCACTCGCTGTCCAAGGTCGGCCGCAAGCAGCTGCGCCGGCTGCGGCCCGAGGTCCAGGTGGTCTTCCAGGACCCGCACGGCTCGCTCGACCCGCGCCAGTCGGTGCGCTCCGGCCTGCGCGAGCTGCGGGCCCTGCAGCCGGAGCGGACCGCCTGGATCACCGACGACGACCTGCTCGGCCGGGTCCGGCTCGCCCCCGAACTGCTGGAGCGCTACCCGCACCAGCTCTCCGGCGGCCAGGCCCAGCGGGTGTGCATCGCCCGCGCCCTGCTCATGCGGCCCCGGCTCATCGTCGCCGACGAGCCGACCTCGGGCCTGGACGTCTCCGTGCAGGCCGACGTGCTGGCCCTGCTCAAGGAGATCCGCACGGCGACCGGCGCCGCGCTGCTCATGATCAGCCACGACCTGGCCGTCGTGCGCTCGGTGTGCGAGACGGTGCACGTGATGTACCGCGGCCAGGTCGTCGAGTCCGGCCCGTGCGAGCGGGTCTTCGCCGAACCGGAGAACGACTACACGCGCGAGCTGCTGGCCGCCATGCCCGGCGCGAAATGGAGGGCCCGCCGATGAGCGCGACGACCGTGCAGCCGCCTCGGAAGGCGACTTTCACGACCGGCACGATCAGGCGCGTCGCCGGCCGGATTGGGGCCCTGCTCGCGTCGCTGCTCATCGCGCTGACGGGTGCCTTCCTGCTCGGCCGGCTCTCCGGCGACCCGACGGCCACGATCCTCGGCCCGATGGCCCCGGAGGAGCAGCGCATCGAGCTGCGCCACGAGCTCGGCCTGGACCGCCCGCTGCTCGTGCAGTGGCTGGACTACATGAAGGGCGTCTTCACCGGCGACCTCGGCAACTCGCTGCAGTTCTACCAGCCCAACACCACCATGATCATGGACCGGCTGCCGTTCACGCTGCAGCTCGTCGCGGCCGGCATGGCCCTGGCCGTGCTCGTCGGCGTCCCGCTCGGCGTGCTCGCCGCGACCCGCGAGGGCACCTGGTGGGACCGGGCCGCCTCGACCCTGGCCCTGCTCGGCCAGTCGGTGCCGGTGTTCTGGTTCGGCATGATGCTCGTGGTGCTCTTCGCCGTGAAGCTCGGCTGGCTGCCGGCCGGGCAGTCGGGCACCCCCGCGCACCTCGTGCTGCCGGCGCTGACCATGTCGGTGTACCCGATGGCCCAGATCGCCCGGCTCACCAGAGCCTCGATGAGCGACGCGCTCGCCGAGCCCTTCATCGACTCCGCCCGCGCCCGCGGCATCCTGCCCAGCCGGGTCGTGTGGCGGCACGCGTTCAAGAACGCGCTGATGCCGATCCTCACCATCGTCGTGCTGCAGACCGGCATCCTCCTGTCCGGTGCGGTCGCCGTCGAGTACGTGTACTCCTGGCCCGGCCTCGGCCAGCTCGCCCTGCAGGCCATCCAGTTCCGCGACTTCCCGCTCGTGCAGGCGATCGTCGTCTTCGGCGCGCTCGTCTTCGTCGTGCTCAACCTGCTCGTGGACGTCATCCATTCGCTCGTCGACCCCAGGGTGAGGTGACAGCGTGACCGAGGTCGCCATCGCGCCCGCGAGCACCATCACGAAGAAGACCCGGCGCCGGACGTCCGCGTTCTGGCTGGCGGTGCCGATCGCCGTCATCGCCCTGGCCGTGTTCGTCCTGCCGCTGACCGGCCTGCTGCCCGACGGCGGCCAGAACCTCGACGCCACCCGCCGCCCGCCCGGCTGGCTCACCGGCGGCACCTGGTCGCACCCGCTCGGCACCGACAAGCTCGGCCAGGACGTGCTCACCCAGTTCGTCTCCGCGGGCCGGCTGACCATCGTCATCGGCCTCGTCGGCGCGCTCGTCGCGATCGGCCCCGGCACGCTGCTGGGGCTGCTGGCCGGCTACTTCCGCGGCTGGGTCGACCGGGTCATCTCCATCCTCATCGACGCGCAGCTGGCCCTGCCGTTCATCCTCATCGCCCTGGCGATCATCTCCAACCGGGGCAGCTCCCTGCCGGTGCTGTTCCTGGTGCTGTCGCTGACCGGCTGGGCCATCTGCGCCCGGGTCACCCGCTCGGCCACGCTGGCCATCCGGGAACGGCAGTTCGTGCTCGGCCTGCGCGCCGCCGGGGCGTCGGAGGGCCGGATCGTCTTCCGGCACATCCTGCCCAACCTGGCCGGCACCATCGTCGCGCTCGGCACGCTCCAGGTCGGCACCGCGATCCTCGTCGAGAGCGCGCTGAGCTTCCTCGGCCTGGGCGTCGTCCCGCCGATGATCAGCTGGGGCTCGCTGCTCGCCTCCGGGCAGAACGAGCTCAGCCAGGCCTGGTGGATCGCGTTCTTCCCCGGCCTGGCCATCACGGTCCTCGTCGTGCTGGTCAACCTGCTCGGCGACGCGCTGCTCACCCACCACGACCCGAGGAAGAGGCGCCGATGACAAGCCTGCTGGACGTCACCGGGCTCTCCATCACCGCGACGGTCGGCGCCGGCGACGTGCCGCTGCTGCAGGACGTCGACCTGAGCATCGGCCGCGGCGAGATCGTCGGCGTCGTCGGCGAGTCCGGCAGCGGCAAGACCACCCTCGCCCGCTCCGTCGTCGGTCTGCTGGAGCGCAACGTGCGCGTCGAGCGCGGCGCGATCGAACTGTCGGGCGAGCGGATCGTGGCGCCGGGCACGGACCGTACCGGAAAAGTCCGTGGCACTGCGGTTGGCATGGTCTTCCAGGACGCCTCGCGCTCGCTCAACCCGCTCATGAAGGTGCGCACCCACCTCGCCGAGGTGCTGCGCCGCCACGTGCCCGGCATCACCAAGGCCGACGTCGAGCGGCGCTCGGTCGAGGTCCTCGAGCAGATGCGGATCACCGACACCGCCCGGGTCCTGGCCAGCTACCCGCACCAGCTCTCCGGTGGCCTGCGCCAGCGGGTGGCCATCGGGCTCGCCGTCGTCACCCGGCCCTCGCTGGTCATCGCCGACGAGTGCACCACCGCCCTGGACGTCACCACCCAGACCAAGGTCGTCGGGCTGTTCCGCACCCTCGTCGACGAGCTCGGCATCGGGCTGCTGTTCGTCACCCACGACCTCATGCTCGCCAGCGACCTGTGCGACCGCATCGCTGTGATGAGCGCCGGGCGGGTCGTCGAACAGGGCGACGTCAACCACGTGCTCGACCACCCGGAGCAGGAGTACACCCGGCGCCTGCTCGCCGCCATCCCCTCCTGGAGCTGAACGAACCCATGGCAGGCATCGACGCCTACGCGGCCTACCTCCCGGCGTACGCGCTCACCGACAACACCCTCGACGGCCCGCCCCGCCCGCGCGGCATCGCCCGGTCCGTCGCCGGCTTCGACGAGGACGTCATCACGATGGCCGTCGAGGCGCTGCGGCATCTGCCGGGGCATGGCGAGCGGCTGCTGCTGGCCACGACCAGCGCCCCCTACGAGGCGAAGACCTCCGCCGGCGTGGTGCACGAGGCCCTGGGCCTGGACCCGGGCGTGGCCGCGCTCGACCTGCGCGGGCACCGCTCCGGCGCCACCGCCCTCGACCTCGTCGTCCGCGCCGGCGGCAGCGCGGCCCTGGCCGACCTGCGCACCACCCGGCCCGGCGCCCCCGACGAGCTGGCCCAGGGCGACGCCGCGGCCGCCTTCGCCGGCGGCACCGGACAGGCCGCCGAACTCCTCGCCCAGGCCGGGCACACCACCGAGCTCCTCGAACGCTGGCGGCTGCCCGGCGAGCGGCACGACCGCGTGTGGGACGAGCGGTTCACCGCCGACATCCTCGCCGCGGCCGGGCTCGACGCGGCCCGCAAGGCGCTGACCGAGGCCGGCCTCGACGCGGCCGACCACGTCGTCGTCTCCTCGTCCAACGCCCGGGCGGCCGCGGCCCTGCGCCGCGCGCTCGGCGGGTCCGGCGACGACGGCAAGCTGGAGAAGGCCACCGGGTTCACCGGCGCCGCCCACCCCGGGCTGCTGCTCGCCGACGCCCTCGACCGGGCCGAGCCGGGGCAGAGCATCCTGCTGGTCTCGGCGACCGAGGGCGCCGACGCGTTCGTGTTCCGGGCCGGCGCCGGCGTGCGGGAGGCCCGGTCCGGTCCGGCCGTGCGCGCGCAGCTCGCGGCGCGGGAGGAGCTCGGCTACGGGCGGTACCTGCGCTGGCGTGGGCTGCTCGACGTGCAGGGCCCGGCCCGCCCGGCCGCCCCCGCGCCCGCGGCCCCGCCGATGGTGCGCCGCGCCGGCTGGAAGTACCGCCTCGAAGGCAGCCAGTGCGGCGCCTGCGGGAAGGTCACCACCCCGCCGAGCCGGGTCTGCGCCGCGTGCGGGATCGCCGGCGACGGCACCGCCAAGGTCTCCCTGCGCGACCGGACCGCGACGGTCGTCTCGGTGACCCGCGACCACCTCACCACGATGCCCGAGCCGGACGTCGCGATCGTGGTCGCGGACTTCGACGGCGGCGGACGGCTCAGCGCCTACGCCACCCCCGGCACCGGCGAGATCGTCGTCGGCACGGCGATGGAACCGACCTTCCGTCGCATGTGGACGACCGACGGCATCCACAACTACTTCTGGAAGCTGCGACCCGCAAAGGACAGCACCGATGGCGAGTAGGCGCATGGCCCACGACGTCGCGATCGTCGCGATGGGCTGCACCCCGTTCCGCGACCACTGGAACTCCTCCGCCGACGACCTGCTCGTCGACGCGGTGCAGGAGTGCGTCGGCAACCTGGCGGACGTCGGGCTCGACGACATCGACGCGTTCTGGGTCGGCACCCAGGGCTCCGGCATGTCCGGGCAGACCCTGGCCCGGCCGCTGCGCCTGGTCGGCAAGCCCGTCACGCGGGTCGAGAACTACTGCGCCACCGGCTCCGAGGCGTTCCGCAACGCGGCCTTCGCGGTCGCCTCCGGGGCGTACGACATGGTGATGGCGACCGGCGTGGAGAAGCTCAAGGACGCCTCGCAGTCCGGGCTCTCCGCGGTGTACCCGCCGGCCGACGGCACCGACGTCGACTGGACCGCCCCGGCCGGCTTCTCGCTGCTGGCCCCGGCCTACCAGGAGGCCTACGGCGTCGACGACCGCGGCCTGCGCGGCGCCCTGACCAGGGTGGCGATGAAGAACCACGCCAACGGCGCGCTCAACCCGCGGGCCCAGTTCCGCAAGGCGGTCACCGCCGAGCAGGTCGAGGGCGGCCCGCGCATCGCCGGCCCGCTCGGCGTCATGGACTGCTCCGGCGTCTCCGACGGGGCCGCGGCGGCGATCCTGGTGCGGGCCGAGGACGCGTACCGGTACACCGACAAGCCGATCTTCCTGCGCGGCATGGGCTTCGTGGCCGGCTCCGGGGCGGGCCTGGCCACCGACGGCTACGACTTCACCACCTTCCCGGAGGTCGTCGCGGCCGCCAAACAGGCCTACGAGCAGGCCGGCGTCACCGACCCGGCCAGCCAGATCTCGCTCGCCGAGGTGCACGACTGCTTCACCCCGACCGAGGTCGTGCTCATGGAGGACCTCGGCTTCTCCGAGCGTGGCAAGGCCTGGCGGGACATCCTCGACGGACGCTACGACCGCACCGGCGCGCTGCCGGTCAACACCGACGGCGGGCTGAAGTCCTTCGGCCACCCGATCGGCGCGACCGGGCTGCGGATGATGTTCGAGTGCTTCACCCAGCTGCGCGGCGAGGCGGGGGAGCGGCAGGTGCCCGACGCCCGGCTCGCCGTCGCCCAGAACCTCGGCGGCCAGCCGGGATCATGTGTGGCTTTCGTTGCGGTGCTGGGGAGTGAGCGATGAGCGTCAGGCTGGACGACCGGGTGGTCATCGTGACGGGCGCGGGCAACGGCATCGGCCGGGCCCACGCCATCTCCCTCGCGGAGCACGGCGCGAAGGTGGTCGTCAACGATCTCGGCGGGGCCCTGGACGGGAGCGGCAGCGGTGGCGCGGCCGAGCGCGTGGTCGAAGAGATTCGAGCCGCCGGTGGTACCGCGGAAGCCTCCACCGACTCGATCGCCACTCCCGACGGCGGGGCGTCGCTGGTGCGCCGGGCCATGGACGCCTTCGGCCGCGTCGACGCCGTCATCCACAACGCCGGCATCCTGCGCGACCGCACCCTGGCCAAGCTCTCCGACGACGACGTCCAGTCCGTCATCGACGTGCACCTCACCGGCGCGTTCAACGTGCTGCGCCCGGCCTGGCCGCTGATGGCCGGGCAGGGCTACGGCCGGATCGTGCTCACCAGCTCCTCGTCGGGCCTGCTGGGCAACTTCGGCCAGGCCAACTACGGTGCGGCCAAGGCCGGCCTGGTCGGGCTCATGCACGTGCTGTCCCTGGAGGGCGCGCGCCGCGGCATCCTGGTCAACACCATCGCCCCGACCGCGGCCACCCGGATGACCGACGGGCTGCTCGGCGAGCTGGCCGACCGGTTCGACCCGCGCCACGTCGCCGCCGTCGGCACGTTCCTCGCCTCCGAGCAGTGCGAGCTGAACCGGCACATCCTGACCGTCGGCGGGGGCCGGGTCGGGCGGATCTTCCTCGGCGTCACCCCCGGCTGGTACTCCGGCCGCGAGCCCGCCTCGCCCGACGACATCCTCGCCAACCTCGACGACATCTGCCGGCTGGACGACTTCATCGTCCCGACCTCCGGCGCCGACGAGGTCGCACTCATCCAGAAAGTCCTCGGTCAGTAACACGGAAAGGCGTTCACCCCATGCCGGTCTCTGAAGTGCATCACGTGGCCATGACGGTCTCCGACGTCGAGCGGGCCGCGGACTTCTACGAGCGGGCCCTCGGCTACCGCCGCACCCTGCGCAGTGACGTCGGCGGGCCCGGGATCGAGGACTCGCTCGGGCTGCCCGCCGGGACGACCGGGAAGGTGCAGTACATGCAGGGCCCGACCCGCGTCGGGCAGCTCGAGCTCATCGAGTGGAACGGCACCAAGACCCGCACGGCGACCGCCGGGCACCTGGAGCTGGGGACGTTCCTGCTCAGCTTCGAGGTGCCGGTCGACGAGATCGAGGAGCTGCACCAGCGCATCGCCGACCTCGGCGCCGAGATGCTGGGCAAGCCCAACCGGGTGTTGCTGGAGAACTACGGGTACATCACCGCCTTCGCCTGCCGCGACCTCGACGGCAACCTCCTCGAGTTCGTGTCGCTGCCCAGCCGCGAGGAGATCCTCGCCTACCGGGCCGGGAACGGCAGCTGACATGGCGACCAGCAACTTCGCCGAGGTGCTGCGCGTCCAGGCGCTTCGCCGGGCCGGCCGGGAGGCCCTCGTCGACGGCGAGCACCGGTGGACCTACGCCGAGCTCGACGCCGACGTCGACCGGCACGCGGCCGCCCTGCTCGCGGCCGGGATCACCGCGGCCGACCTGGTCGGGATCCTGGCCCGCAACACCGCCACGTACGTGCTCGAACTGCTGGCGGTGGCCCGGATCGGGGCGGTCGCGGTGCCGCTGAACTGGCGGCTGCACGCGACCGAGCAGTCCTACGTGGTCACCCAGGCCGGCATCGCGGTCGTGCTCCACGACGACGACTTCGCCGACATCGCCGAGGCGCTGCCGGGCCTGCGGGTGCGCGTCGGCCCGCGGCGGCTCGAGGAACTGCTCGCCGCGCAGCCGCAGGGCATTCGCGTCCCCGACGCCGAGAAGGCGGCGGGGGACGTGCACCGGTTGCTGTACACCTCGGGAACCACCGCGCATCCGAAGGGCGTCATCCACACGTGCGGCAACGTCGCCGCCAACCACCGCGCCCAGGTCCTCGAACTCGAACTCACCCAGCACGACCGGATCCTCATCTCGGCCCCGCTGTTCCACGTCTCCGGCCTGGAGGCGCCCGGCCTGGCGATCTTCGTGGCCGGCGCGACGATGGTGCTCACCCCGACGTTCAAGGCGCCCGACATCGCCGCGATCGCCGCGGCCGAGCGGATCACCGGCATGGTGCTCGCCGCCCAGATCCTGTTCGGCCTGCTCGACCTCGACCCGGCGCCGGACCTCGGGTCGCTGCGGTACCTGCTCTTCGCCGGGGTCGCACCGAGCGTGCGGCGCAAGGTGAAGGCGCGGCTGCCGCACGTGCGGCTCATCGACACGTTCGGCATGACCGAGTGCTGCAACGGCGTGACGTACATGGACGCCGCGCACGAGGAGTCGAAGATCGGCGCGCTCGGGGCCCCGTTCCCCGGCGTGCACATCCGCATCGTCGACCAGCACTTCCGCGAGGTCGCGCCGGGCGTCGAGGGCGAGCTCATCGTGCGCGGGGAGAAGATCTCGCCCGGGTACTGGCGCGACGAGGAGACCACCAAGCGCACCCGCCGCGACGGCTGGTTCCTGACCGGCGACGTGGGCCGCATCGACGAGGACGGGTACCTCTGGTTCGTCGACCGCCGCACCGACCTCATCAAGTCCGGCGGGGAGAACATTGCCAGCGCCGAGGTCGAGCGGGTCATCGCCCAGCACCCGGACGTGGCCGAGGTCGCCGTCATCGGGGTGGCCGACCCGCAGTGGGACGAGGTGCCGAAGGCGTTCGTCATCCTGCACCCCGGCGCCCGCTCCACCGGCGAGGACATCCGCGCGCACTGCCTGGCGAACCTGGCCAAGTTCAAGGTGCCGAAGTACGTGCAGCTCGTGGAATCCCTGCCGCGCAACGACTCCGGCAAGGTGCTCAAGAAGAGCCTGCGGGAGACGGCATGACCGCCAACATCGCCGCGATGCTGGCCGGCAACGCCCTGCGCTTCGCCGACGAGGACGCTTTGGTCTTCGAGGGCCGGCGCTGGACCCACCGCCAGCTCGACGACGACGTGAACGCCTTGGCGGCGGGGCTGCTGTCGCTGGGCGTGCAGCGGTCGAGCCGGGTCGCCATCATCGCCAACAATGTCCCCGAGTTCCTGATCCTCTCCTTGGCGCTTTCGAAGATCGGTGCCGTTTTTGTACCGCTGAACTATCGGCTGACCCCGTCCGAACTCGCGCACCTGCTTGGCCACGCTGACGTTCAGGCGGTCGCTACGGTGCCGGAGTTCGCTTCTTTGAGTGCGGCTGCTTGTGCCGATCTGCCGCACGTGCAGCGGCTTGCACTTGAGCCGATCGGCGAGGGCTGGACGGATTTGCGTGCGCTTTTGTCCGGATTTATGGGCACGAAGGTGCCTGATTCTGACATATCGGACTCCGCGTTGCAGCGGATCATCTACACGTCCGGCACGACCAGCCTGCCCAAGGGCGTCATGCTCACCCACGGCAACGTGAACATGAACATGCACGCCCAGATCGTCGAGCTGGGCCTGCGCGCCGGCGACCGCATCCTCAACTTCGCCCCGCTGTACCACGTCGGCGGCACCGACCTGCCCGGCTACGGCATCTGGCACGTCGGCGGCTGCATGGTCCTGCAGCGCCGCTTCGACCCGGCCGCCGTCCTGCGCGCGATCGAGTCCGAGCGCATCACCGGCATGGTGATGGCCGCGACCATGCTCGACATGGTCCGCCGGGCCAGCGAGACCGAGGCGGCCGATCTCTCATCGGTCCGCTGGCTCATCTACTCGCAGGTGACCACCGCACTGTTCGGCGTGGCCCGCGGGCTGTTCCCCAACGCACGCCTCATCGAGGGGTACGGCCTGACCGAGACCTGCAGCGGCCTGACGTACCTCGACCGCGCACACATGGAGTCCAAGCAGGGCTCGGTCGGCATCCCGGTCCCATGGGTCCAGGTCCGCGTGGTGGACGCCTTCGACGCCGACGTCCCGGTAGGCGTCGACGGCGAGGTGGTAGCGCGCGGCCCAAAGGTCAGCCCCGGCTACCTCGACGACCCCGACGCCACGGCGACGGCATTCCGCAACGGCTGGTTCCACACGGGCGATGTGGGCTGCTTCGACGAGGACGGCTACCTGTACATCCGCGACCGCCTCAAGGACATGATCCGCAGCGGCGGCGAGAACATGTCCAGCGCCGAGATCGAGAACGTCCTGGCCGACCACCCGCTCGTGCTGGCCGCCTCGGTGGTGGGCGCCCCGGACCCGAAGTGGCAGGAGGTGCCGGTCGCCTTCGTGATCGGCCGTTCTGGGTTGACGCCGGAGGCCTTGATCGAGCACGCCCGGGAACGCCTCGGCAAGTTCAAACTCCCCAAGGAGATCTACATCGTCGAGGAGTTCCCGACCAACCCCTCGGGCAAGGTCCTGAAGCGCACCCTCCGGGACCTGCGCCCGACCCTGACGCCGGACTGGAAGTACTAGCTGGATCAGGAGCTTGGCAGTGCGTCGAATGCCTCGGCGTCGGCCTTGAGGATGGTGCTCAGTGCGTAGGCCGCTGTCCTGGCGTCGGCGCCGAAGCCGTACAGCTGGGCGTAAACGTCGCAGGCGCCCGCGGCGGTCCAGCACGAGTACGAGTCGGCGTGGCCCTTGCGGGTGGTCTTGCTGCAGTAGGCATCCCTACCGTAGAACCGGACCGATTGGGGCCGGATGATGGTTCCATGGTCGAGGTCTGACACGGTGTCGCTGCCGTCGGACTTGTGCTCATGGGGGCAGGTCATTCGGTCGGCGAGGGCCAGCGCGGCCAGCGCCTCGCCTCGCCGGTACCCCGGGTTGCCGGTCGGATTCGGCGGGGCATCGGAGGCGGCGAGGACGACGGTGATCTCACCGCCGCCCGTGCCCTGCGAGTTGCTCCACTCGCGCTGGTGCATCGCGAGGTCACTGGGCGTCAGCTTCTTGCCGCCACAGCCGGTGATGGCCTGGTTCGCGGTCTCCTTGTCGTAGGCGAGTTCCCAGCTCAGAGGGGCATCCCATGACGTGGGCACGAGCGCGGCGGTGCGCAACTCCGCCGGCGTCAGTGGCTTCCGCTGCCCGGTCTCGCTCGGGGATGGCGACGGCCCGCCGGTGCTGGCCCCCGCACTGGACGGCGCGACCGCGGGCGAGGACGCCGCGACCTCGTGGTGCGGAGCGCTGCAGCCGCTCAGCACCATGAGGCAGGTCCACGTCGCAACGATGCGCTTCATCAGGGTCTCCGGTTCGCTGATCGCAGGACGACATCGGTGACCCGTGCACGTACGAGCACCGGACCGCGGGATCACCTCCGCCGGCCGGAGGCTCATTTGATCACAGCGGTCGGTCGCCGCGGTGCCCCTTGCCACCAGTTCGCGAACCGTCAGTCGTCGGCGAGGACGGCGATCGCTTCGATGGAGATGAGCAGGTTGCGCGGCAGGCGGACGTTGGCCGGCGCCGACCGGGCCGGCGGCGGGTCCGGCATGAACCGCTCGTACACAGCGTTGATGGCGGCGAAGTCGTCGACGTTCGCGTAGAAGATGGTGGTCTTGACGATCGTTGCCAGCGAGGCGCCGGCCTCGGTCAGGATCGCGTCGAGGTTGCGCAGCGCCTGCTCGGTCTGCTCCTCGATGCCGCCGGGCGCGACACCGGTGGCGGGATCGATACCCGCGGTGCCCGAGCAGAACACGAACCCGTTCGCGACGATCGCCTGGCTGTAGGGCCCGAGCGCCTGCGGGGCGCTGTCGGTCGAGACTGCGTACCGGGTCATCGTCGAACCTCTTCATCGATGGACGTGTGACGGACCTCGTTCATCCTCAGCCGGGACGCGCGCGTCCAGCGGCGACCGGCGGTTATCGGACAGTTCAGCGACGCCTGACCGAGAGCGCGGACGCTCCGGCGCGGCGAATCGGGGCGTGGCACTAGCCTGGGGTGGTGGCGGGAACCGAGCTGGATGAGTTGGTCGTGGCAGACGGTGCGGCGCTGCGGGCGTGGCTGCTGGACAACCACGACGTCTCGCCGGGCGTGTGGCTCGCCCTGGGCCGGAAGGGTGGCTCCGTCACCACACTGACCTGGGAGCAGGCGGTCGACGAGGCGCTGTGCTTCGGCTGGATCGACGGGCAGGCCCGCAAGCGCGACGCGGAGAGTTCCTGGCGGCGGTTCACCCCGCGCCGGGCCCGCAGCGTCTGGTCGCAGCGCAACGTGGCCAATGTGGCCCGGTTGGAGGCGGCCGGGCTGATGCTGCCCGCCGGGCAGGCCGTGGTGGAGGCCGCGAAGGCCGACGGGCGCTGGTCGGCCGCCTACGCGGCGTCGTCCGAAGCGGAGGTGCCGGCCGATCTGGGCGCCGCGATCGCCGCGGTGCCGGCGGCGCAGGCCATGTTCGACGTGCTGACCAAGGCCAACCGCTTCTCGCTGATCACCCGCGTCAACGCCGTCAAGCGGGCCGGGACGCGCACCCAGAAGATCGCCGAGTTCGTGGCGATGCTGGCCCGTCACGAGACGATCCACCCGCAGCGCGCCAGGCCGGCGGACCCGCCGACGTCATGACGGGCGCGCATCAGGCGGCGTTCGTGCCCAGCGCGGTCAGGACCGTCTGCAGCCGGCTTTCGAGCGGTCCGCTCAGCTCCAGCACCGGCGTGTCCGGCCAGGCGTCCCACGGGTCGTCGTACACCAGATCCAGGATCGCGGCGTTCATCCGCGAGCGAAGGCCGGGCAACTCCGCCGCCGGCAGCATCCGCTCCGTCTCGGCTGTGATCACCGTGATGACCAGCAGGTCCAGGGCGGCGAACGCGGGCCGTAGCAGTGCACCGTCCACCTCCTCGGCGGGGTCCGCGCCGGCCGCCGCCAAGTACGCGAGATAGTCCAGCGGCGTCCGGTCGAAGATCGCACCGGGCGACGGCGGTGGCGCGCCCAGGCTCCGCACCGAGCGGGTCAGCATGGCCCGGTAGTCCTCCAGCGAGGGCGGGAATTGGAACTCGTAGCCCTCCTCTTCGAGCAGGTAGTACGGCTCGTCGACGACGAGGTGGCCCGGGAGGCGCGCGGAGAGGGCCTCGACCAGCGTTGTTTTGCCGGTACCGTGCGTCCCGGAGATCCCGACCCGCATCCGCACTCCCCATTCGGCTCGACCGACCGGGCCATCCTGGCCTCGGTGCCGGCCCGCGCCCGTAGACAGCTGATTGTCGCTTATCAAGACGTACCCGGATTCCCTCCACCGAACGGGTGCCGTCGATCTGTTGTCGGACGTTGGCCGCGCCCGATCCGTGGATGGCTCGCTGAGTTGCCGTCTGAACAGAATGGCTGCGTGACGGACGACCGGCCGGGAATGGTGACGGTGCCCGCGGTGACGCGGACGGTGATCGAGCGTCTGGCTCCGGCGGAGCTCTCGGTCCTGGAGACCTATCTGACCGCATACGAAGCCGATCCGGGGCTGGTCCGGCACCTCAAGCCGCGCTCCGGCGATGACGCGACCGGCTTCGGCGGTGTGGACGCTTCGCTCACCCCGTACGTGGTCGCGCTCGCGTCGAGCGCGCTGACCTTCGTCGCGGCGCAGGCCGGCGAGGCGGCGCGCGCGGCCGCCGGGGAGCGTATCCGCCGGGTCGTCGACTGGGCGTTCCGTCGGGGCGTCGACCCGGTCGTGCCGGAACTTCCGGCCGCCTCCGTGGCGGCGCTCACCAGCGACCAGCTCGACGAGGTGCGGGCCGTCGTGTACCGCAAGGCCCGCGAATTCCGGCTCGCGGAGTCGACGTCGAAGAACTTGGCCGACGCGGTCGTCGGCACCCTCGTGACCAGCGTCGAGTAGGGCGTCGTGGACCCCACCCGGTTCCCCGACGACACCCGGCTGCGGGTCTGGCTGATGTTGCTCGTGTTGGGCACGGTGGGGCTCTTCTTCGCCTATGCGAGGGCGATGCCAGACATCGCCGACGCTGCTCAACGGTGCGAGGCAGCAGCCTGGCAGGCCCTCCCCGATGCGGGCGAGAACGCGCGTGCGGCGGCGCGGTGGGCGCACGAGTGGCGCGTCTGCCGGGCTCCCGCGATCCGCGCCGGTGGTCTCAACCTGGTCAGTGGACTCGATTTTGCGATGATCGCCGTCGGCGTCTACGCCGCCCAGGTGCTTTGGCGTCTGCGCCGGCGGGGCCTGCGCCCGCTCACCGGCCCGGACCGCGACCGGGTGAGCAGCATCATCTCCGAGTACGGCCGGCCGGTCGGTCTGCGCCGTCCGCCGCTGGTGTACTACGACCTGCGGCCCGGAGCTCGGCCCACCGCGTTCGGCCGAGCGTCCAGGCCGATCCTGGCCGTGGCGCAGGGCACGTTGTACGACCTCGTGCACGACCGGCGCCGCTTCGACGCGATTGTCCACCACGAGCTGTTCCACTTCATCGGCAACGATGTATCCGTCTATTACCGGGCGTTGGCCGTGTTCCGCGCGCTGTGCGTTCAGGTCGTGGCGTTCGGCGTCATCTTCGCCGTGGGCATTGCCGTGGTGCTGGACAAGCCGGCGCGGGGCGCCTTGTTCGCCGCCCAGTGTGCCGCGGTTCTTGGCCTAGGGCTGGCGGCGCTACGCGACTACCTGCGCCGCCGCGAGTTCCGGGCCGACATGTGGGCGGTCGACCGTACCGCCGATCGCGATGCGGTCGAGCGGGCGCTCGCCGCAGGACCAAAGGGCCGGCTCGCTTGGCTGCCGCGCGTGTTCCAGACCCACCCGTCGCCGGGCGAGCGGATAGCCGCGCTGCACGACCGCAGCCGTGCGCTGCGCTTCACCGCCGCCGCGGCGCTGCTCACGTCGGTCGGCACGGGCCTGCTCGCACCGACGTTGGCGCTGTACCTGCCGCTCACGGGTTCGGTCTGGCTGGCCGAGCACGCCAATGTCGTGGCCGGCGCGGTCGGTGGGGCGTTCCTCGGCCGGGTTCTGGCCATCGGCGGCTGGCGCAACGTGCACCTCGCGCTCATCACCGGCGGGCGGGTGCCGACCGGGATCGCCACCGGTCTTCTCGCGGCCGCCGGACTGATCGCGGGCGGGCTGCTGCCGCTCCAACTGGTCTTCGAGCAGGCTGGGCCGTGGGTTCCCGTGCGGACGGTACCGCTCGCCGCTGCCTTCGTCGGTGCGGCGCTCTTCTGCGCCTGGATCAACGCCGGGGCGCGGCTGCGATTGGGCATCCACGCCGCACAACTCGACGCGCGTGCGTACCGGTGGGGCGTGCGCCTGGCGACGATGTACGGCGGCATAGGGGTCGCCGCGCTGACGTTCACGGCCGCCCCCTATCGCGCGGCGGAGGCGTACACCCATCGGGGCTCGACGAATCTGCCGAGTCCCCCTGACGCGCTCCTGGTCCCCGCCGACCGTACCGCCGAGCGCTTCCTCGTCGGCCTCTGGAGCGACTGGCGGACTGTCACACTGTTGGCCATCGCGCTGGGTTGGCTGCTCATCGCCCGTGTCTGGTCCTGGCAACAACCGCCGCCACGGCAACGAGCTGCCGTCCCGCCCGCCGAGCCCGCAACGGTCGCGGAGCCGGCCGAACCCACCCCGATTGCCGAGCCGGCGGCAGCGCAGGTCACCTCGGCGGCCGTGACGGCGCTGGTCGAGAATGCCGCAGTCACCCGGGCGAGCCAGACGCCGCCACGCGCTCGACTCGTCGTCGCATGGGTGGTGTCCGGCCTGACGCTCGCCGTGGTGATGCTGACCGCCCGAGGAACCGGCGACCTGCCCTACGTCACGGTCACCGGCGCGGCGGCACTCGTCCTGGCGTGGCTCGCCTACCTGGGCCGACCCGCACCCCGGCTGTTCGTCGTCGGCTGCTACGTCGCCTGCCTGGCCGTCGGCGTGGCGGGAACGCTGCCGGCACACCGCTGGCAGGACCTGTCACTCATCGTCGTCGGCGTCGTCGGCACCATCGGCTACGCGCACTTCCGGATGCCGATCCCCGGGGAGCGACACAGCTTCACCCTCCTGGTCGGGGCGCTCGCCCTCTACAACAACATCTGGATCCTGCTCAGCCTCGTCCTGGTGGGGGCACTGGTCGGCTTCGCCATGCGAGCCTGGCTGCGAGCGCCCGCCGCCGAACCGGAACCGCCACTCTGGCTGGGATTCGCCATCGGCGGACTCTTGTGCCTCGCCTGGGAGATCGCCGTGCACTGACGAAACCTTGGCCGCACCGAGCGGCCATGGTGCGACGCTCGCGACGGGCGGTAGTCACCATCCGTCAGCGGATCCGATGTGGCCGGTTCCTCCGTGACGTGCCTGCGGCCGGCGGCCCCATGCCGAGATCATCGGTGCGAGGGTGAGGTCGAGCTCGCTGGCGTCGATGGCCGCCAGGTGGGCGTCGATCTCACCGTCGTCGGCCAGTCCGGCGGCGAGCAGGTCGGCGCGGAGCATCCGCACCGTCGACGCCTCCAGCCGGTCGCACGCCACCCCGCCGAAGGGAAAGAACCCGGTCGCCGCGACGTCGACCAAGCCGGCCGCCCGCAGGGCCCGTGGCAAGGTACGGCCGAAGCGCAGGTCGGTGCCGCGCCGGGTCATCAGTTCGCGGACGGCGCGCCGGAGCCGGTTGGCGCGCTGCTGGGCCGGGCCGGTCTCGTCCAGGCAGGCGAGGGGCTGCAGTTCGGTGTCGGCGTCCTCGATCAGCAGCCAGCCGCCGGGGCGTAGCGCCGCCACCATGGTGGCCAGGGCCCGGGCGCGGTCGGGCACGTGGACGAGCACGAGCCGGGCGTGCACCAGGTCGAAGGTGCCCGGCGGCGGCGGGTCGGTGACGATGTCGTGGCGGCGCACCTCGTAGCCGCCGTCCGGGTCGAGCCAGGCCGGATTGATGTCCGTGGCCAGCACGTAGCCGGTCGGGCCGACGGCTGCGGTCAGGGCCTGGGGGATGCTGGGGCCGCCGGCGCCGACCTCCCAGCAGCGCCGGCCCGGCTGCAGGCCGAGCCGGTCGAGGTGGCCGCGGGTGACGCCGTCGAACAGTTCGGCCAGCCAGGTGAAACGCTCGCCTGCCTCGCGCCGGGCGTTGTCGAGCAGATAGCGGTGATCGGGCTGCGACGGGCTCACGAAAGGCGAGCCTACGCCGCGCAGGTGAGCATGGCGTTGCCGAAGACGCCGGTGACCGGGGACAGGCCGGCGTCCGGGGTGGTGTTCTCCAGGGAGAGGCGGATGGTCGCGTCGGGGCGGATGGTCACGTCGACCTGGCGGCCGGCGGCCCGGGCCATCGACGGCTCCGACATCACGGTCTCGCCGTCGACGTCGACCGTGAGGGCGGCCCGGAGTTTGTCGTACTGGCTGTTCGGCACCCCCACGAACGCGCTGAAGTGGGTGCAGCCCTGGGTCGGGTCGAGCGTGTACTCCAACCAGTTCACGCCACCGTCGGCGCACGGGGCGGCGGCGAGTGACACGCTGCGGTCGAGGCGGTGCTCGCCGACGACGAACGGGCCCTGCCACAGGTTGGCGCAGCCGTGGGTGCTGCTGGGTCCGATCTCGTCGAGGTAGCGCAGCACCCGCCCCACGTCCGAAGAGGTGGACGGCGCACCGGGCGAGGAGGGCGAGGACGAGGCCATGGGGGCCGCCAACGGCGGGCTCGTGACCGAGGGTGAACGCGAGGGCCCAGCCGAGGGCTCCGCGCCCGAGCGGCCCGAGAGCACCACGACGACCAGCGCGACGACCGTCACCGCGAGGGCCACGACCGCGACCACGAGTCCCGTCAGCACGCGGCCCCGCGACCGCACCGGCGGTTGATCCGTCACATGCGGAGCGTATTCACCGTGTACACGGAACGGCATCGACCGGTCAGGCGACCCAATCCGGCTAGCGTTCTCCGTGCATGTGGCGAAGCAGGGCGAGGGTGTGCATGAGGGCGAAGCGGCGGGTGCCCGGGCCCAGCTCGTCCCAGGGTTTCTTCCACGTCAGGTGCGGTGCGATCGTCCACGCCGTGGTGTCGGGGCCGGCCAGCGCGCGCACCTGGTCGACCTCGGCGGCGTGGAAGGCCCGCAACTGCGCGGCCCGGCCGGCCACGTCCTCGTACGGGAACTGGTGCGCCGGGCACGCCACCGCCGCGCCCAGCGTGCCTATGCGGGTCAGCGTGGCGAGCAGGTCGCCGGCCGGGTCGTCATCCGGGCGGCTCACGATGGCGAGCTGCGTGGGGCCCTCGGCCATCATGGTGTCGCCGGTGAACAGGACGCCGCGGGAGTCCAGGAAGACCGTGTGGCCGTAGGTGTGGCCCGGGGCGGGTACGGCGCGGATCGTCACGTCGCCGAACGTCAGCTCCTGCTCGCCGTGCAGCTCGACGTCGAGCTGCAGGTCCTCGCGGTGCTTGGCCACGGTCAGGGCCTCGGTGTACATCGCGTCCGTCACCGCGGCCGGCGCGCCGGTCAGGTCCAGGCTGCGGCGCAGCTGCTCCAGGAAGCCGCCGCGCTCGGCGGCCACCCGGGCGAAGTCGTCGGCCCGGCCCATCGCGATGGTGGCGCCCGACGCGGCCCGGACGCGGTCGGCGAAGCCCACGTGGTCGGGGTGGTTGTGGGTCAGCAGGACGGCGCGGATGGTCTCCACCCGGTGGCCGATGACCGCCAGGGAGGCCTGGAACGCGGTCCAGCACGAGGGGTGCGCGTAGCCGGCGTCGATCAGCACCGGGCCGTCGCGGGTCTCGGCCAGGAAGACCGTGATCGAGCGCAGGGCGTGGCCGTTCAGCGGGATCGGCACGGCCCACACACCCGGGACGACCTGGGCGGGTTCCGGCACTTCGCGGGCGCGCCAGCTCGCCTCGTGCGCCTCGATCGCGGGTATGGACATCGTCGGACGGCTCCCTTACTGTTGGCGCCAACATACCGGATGGTCGGAATCTAACTCAAGCAAGACCAGGAGGAGCTCGATGAGCGAGGAGCGGACCGGCTTCCGGCTCTGGGCCGCCGCCGAGCCGGACCTGTGCGCGATCGTGACCGCGGACGACCGGCGGATCACCTACGGCGAGCTCTACGCCGAGGTGAACCGGATCTCGCACGGCCTGCGGACGCGGGACGGGCTCGAGGTCGGCGACACCGTTGCGGCCGTGATGACCAACAGCCCGGGGTTCGTCGCCCTGTACCTCGCCGCGATGCAGTCCGGCCTGTACCTGGTGACCCTGAACTACCACCTCACCGCGCCCGAGATCGAGTACATCCTGGCCGACAGCGGGGCCAAGGTCGTCGTCGCCTCCGAGCGGGTCGCGGAGGTCGCGATCGCCGCCGCCGGAGCGGGCGTGAAGGTCTACGTGGATGGCGAGGCGAACAGCGCGCCATCGATGGCCGCCCTGACCGACGGCATGCCCGCGACCAGTCCGGACGAGACGCCGGCGGGTTCGCTCATGATGTACACCTCGGGAACCACGGGAAGGCCCAAGGGCGTCAAGCGGCCGCTGAGCGGGATCGACGCCGACACCGGGGCGCTGACCTATGTGTGGCTGTTCAACGAGTTCGGCATGCAGCGGCCCGCGTTCGCCTCGTGGCTGGTGTCGGCGCCGCTGTACCACTCGGCCAACATCACGCCGGCCATGGGCGCGCTGCACGCCGGCGGGACGATGGTGCTGATGGACGGCTGGACCGCCGAGGGCTTCCTGGCCCGGGTCGACCAGCAGCGCGTCACCGGCACGAGCATGGTGCCCACCCACTTCTACCGGCTGCTGCAGCTGCCCAAGGAGGTGCGCGACCGGTACGAGATCTCGTCCCTGCGCTACGTCCTGCACGGCGCGGCCCCGTGCCCGCGCGAGATCAAGCAGCGGATCATGGACTGGTTCGGGCCGGTCGTCTACGAGTACTACGGCAGCACCGAGGTCGGCACCACGATCGCCCGGCCGCACGAGTGGCTCGCCCACCCCGGCACCGTCGGGCGCCCGGCCTCCATCTCCACCCTGCGCATCCTCGACGCCGAGGGCAACGAGGTGCCGGTGGGGGAGACCGGGATCGTGTACATGCGGCAGGGCGAGGACAAGGTCGAGTACCACAACGACCCGGGCAAGACCGACGGTTCCCGCCGCGGCGGCCTGATGACGGTCTGGGACGTCGGGCACGTCGACGCCGACGGATTCCTCTACATCACCGGCCGGGCCGCGGAGCTGATCCTGGTCGGCGGCGTGAACGTCTACCCGGCCGAGATCGAGGCCGAGCTGGTCGCGCACGAGTGGGTGGCCGACGCCGCCGTGGTCGGCGCGCCCGACCCCGAGTTCGGCGAGGTCCCGCAGGCGCACATCGTGCTGCGCGAGGGCGCCCCCGAGCCCGACGCGGCCGTGGCGGGCCTCCGCGCGCACCTGGAGCAGCGGCTGGCCAAGCCGAAGCGCCCGGTGTCGTACGTCGTGAGCCCCGCCCTGCCCCGCGACCCCAACGGCAAGCTCTACAAGGCACGGCTGGAGGTATCGCATGGACTTCGATGACAGCGAGGCCGATCTGGCGTTCCGGCGCGAGGTCGGCGGCTGGCTCGACGAGGCCCTCGCCGACGTGCCCGACCAGGAGGAGCTGGACCAGGCCGAGCGCGAGTCGTGGTCGCGGGTCTGGCAGGACCGGCTCTGCGCCGGCGGCTGGGCCGGGCTCTCCTGGCCGGTCGAGCACGGCGGGCGGGGCCTGGACGCGCTCGCCCAGGCCATCTTCAACGAGGAGGCGGCCGTGCGCGGGGCACCGTACCCGCTCAACGGCGTCGGCATGATGCTGGCGGGACCGACGATCATCGCGCACGGTACCGCCGAACAGCAGGCCCGCCACCTCCCGGGCATCCTGCGCGGGGAGACCTACTGGTGCCAGGGCTTCAGCGAGCCCGAGTCCGGCTCGGACCTGGCCAGCCTGCGCACCGCCGCCCGCAAGGTCGACGGCGGCTGGCTGGTGAACGGCTCGAAGATCTGGACGTCCAACGCGCACAACGCGTCGAAGTGCCTGCTGCTGGCCCGCACCGATCCCGACGCGCCCAAGCACGCGGGGATCTCGTACCTGCTGGCGCCGATGGACCGGTTCACCGTCCGCTCGCTGGTGATGATCAACGGCGACACCGAGTTCAACGAGATGTTCCTCGACGACGTGTTCGTGCCCGACGAGGACGTCCTCGGCGGCGTCGGCAACGGCTGGAAGGTCGCGCTCACCACCCTGGCGTTCGAGCGTGGGAGCATGGCGCTGAACCTGTGGGTCTGGGCCCGGCAGGCCGTCGACCGGATCGTCGACCTCGCGATCGAGCGCGGGCTGGACGGCGACGCCGCGTTCCTGGACACCGTCGGGCAGCTGCAGTGCGACGCCGAGGCGGTCCGGATCGGCTCGATGCGGATGATCGGCGAGAGCCGGGCCGGCGGCGTGCCGGGGCCGGAGACCTCGGCGCTCAAGAGCCTGTGGGCCGGCACCGTGCAGCGGGCCAACCGGCTCGCGGTGCAGCTGGACGAGGCCGGCGGGGTGCTGCTCGACGGCGCCGGCGCGGCCGCCCGGATGCGCCGTTACCTGCGCTCGCGGGCCCACACCATCGAGGGCGGCACCGAGGAAGTCCAGAAGTCCATCCTCGCGGAGCGGGTCCTCGGCCTGCCCCGCTCCCGTTGAGCGGAGCCGCCCGATGCGAGCCACCTTCACCCAGGAACAGCTGGAGATCGCCAAGACGGTCCGCGCCATCGTGGAGGAAGCGGACTTCACCGCCCGCGACGCGCTGAGCGCCCCGTGGCGGGCCCCCTCCTGCGACGCGCCGCTGCTCGCCGACTTCGGCCTGCTCGGCGTGCCCGAGGCGGCCGGCGGCGTCGGCTCCGCCCTGATCGACCTGATGGTCGCGGTCGAGGCGCTCGGCGAGACGCTGGTGCCGAGCCGCTTCCCGTTCCATGCGGCGGCGGTGCAGCTGCTGAGCAACGGGGAGATTCCTGCCGACGTGCTGGAGGGCCGCCGGGTGCTCACCCCGGTGCTGGACCCCTTCGCCGCGTACGCCGAGCAGGCCGACGGCTTCGCCGCTCCCGGCGGGCTGGTCGACGCCACGGTGACCCCGCGGCGCTCCTTCGACCCGTCGGTGCCGCTGTCCGAGGTGGCTTTCGAGCAGACCGGCACGCGGAACGTCGAGGGCGTCCAGCGGGCCACCCTGGTCCTGGCGGCGCAGCTGTGCGGGGTCGCCCAGGGCGCCATCGACAGGGCCGCCGAGCAGGCCCGCACCCGCAAGCAGTTCGGCCGGATCATCGGTTCGTTCCAGGGCGTGGCGTTCCAGCTCGCCGAGGCGGCGGTGGCGCGCAAGGCGGCGTGGGACCTGACGCTGTACGCGGCCTGGTCCGTCGAGCACGGCCGGCCCGACGCGGCGATCCAGGTGCACGCGGCCAAGGCGGCGGCCGGGCACGCGGCGGTGTTCGCGGCCGAGCGCTGCATCCAGGTCCACGGCGGCATGGGCATCACCATGGAGGCCGACCCGCACCTGTTCCTGCGCCGGGCGTTCGTCCTCGACGCGCTGGGCGGCAGCGGGTCGTCGCACCGCCGCCGCACCGGCGAGCTCCGCGTCCGGTCGCGCCGCTCGTAGACATCAAGGTCTTGCAGGTCAAAGCATTGCAGCAGTAACATACCGGCTGGTCGGAATAGTTTGGGAGACGTCGTGAAGTTCGGCATCATGAACCTGTTCCCGGTGGGCGACGGCGTGTCCGACCACCAGGTGCTGCGGGAGACCCTCGAGGAGATCGGGCTGGCCGACGAGCTCGGCTTCGACTCCGTGTGGCTCGCGGAGCACCACTTCTCGAAGTACGGCATCCTCGGCAGCCCCGTGCACTTCGGCATGGCGGTGGCCGAGCGCACCAAGCGGATCACCATCGGCACCGCCGTGCTGGTGCTGCCGCTGCACGACCCGCTGCGCCTGGCCGAGGACATCGCCGCGCTCGACGTGCTCAGCGGCGGCCGCGTCTCGATCGGCGTCGGGCGCGGCTACCAGCCCCAGGAGTTCGCCGGCTTCGGCGTCCCGCTGGCCGAGTCCAAGGAGCGCTACCAGGAGACCCTGGAGGTGCTGCGGCTGGCGCTGACGCAGGAGAACTTCTCGTACCACGGCAAGTTCTTCACCTATGACGGCATCACGACCTATCCGCGGCCGTTCACCCCCGGCGGCCCGCCGATCCTGCAGGGCACCGTCTCCCCGGACAGCTTCCGCGAGCGCGGCGCCGTCGGCGAATCCATCATCACCTCGCCGAACTTCACGCCGCTGGGCATCATGCAGAAGAACTACAACCTGTACCGCGAGGCGATGACGGCGAACGGCTTCGACATGGCCGGCTACGACGTACCGTTCATGCAGCAGGTCTGGGTCGGCGAGGGCGAGGACGGGCTGCGCGAGGCGGCCACGGCGGCGATGAACTACTACAAGTCCGTCGGCAAGGTCATCCCCGGCTCGGAGGAGGCCCTCGAGCAGGAGAAGAAGTACTACGCGGCCGTGGCCAAGAACATCGACCTGCTCACCCTGGAGCAGACGCTGACCCACGGCGGCAACTTCGGCTCCGCCGACCGCGTCATCGAGACCATCGAGATGATGCGCGAGCAGCTCGGCATCAACCACTACATCGGCTGGCTGCGCATCCCGTCGCTGGACCGCAAGGCCGCGCTCAAGTCGATGGAGGAGTTCGCCACCAAGGTGATCCCGCACTTCCGCAAGGCCGAGGCGGTCGTCGGGTGAGGGTCAGCTGCTTCCTGAGCGCCCAGTTCGACCCGTCCGCCGACCCGACGGCCGGCATCGACGACGTCATGACCCAGGCCGCGGCGGCCGAGGCGGCCGGATTCCACGCCGTCTACCTCGGCCACCACTACCTGGCCAAGTCCGCGTTCATCCAGCCGCTGCCCCTCGCTGGGTTCGTCGCCCACGCCACCACCCGGGTCCGGATCGGCTTCGCCGTGCTGCTGGCCCCGCTGCTCAACCCGATCGCGCTCGCCGAGGACCTCGCCAGCCTCGACGTGCTCAGCAAGGGCCGGCTGACCGTCGGCATCGGGGCCGGCTACCGCAAGCGCGAGACCACCGCGTTCGGGGTGGCCTGGGACGACCGGCTGCGGCGGCTGCGCGAATACGTGCCGCTGCTGCGGGCCCTGTGGCGGGGCGAGACCGTCGACGCGTCCGGCACCTGGGGCGAGGTGCCCGGCGCCTCCCTGGCGCTGCGCCCGGTCCAGCCCGGCGGCCCTCCACTGTGGATCGGCGCGTTCGCCGAGCCCGCCATCCGCCGCGCCGCCCGCCTCGACTGCCCCTGGCTCATCGGCCCGAAGGGCAACGACGAAGAACTGCAAAGACTGCTCCAGGTGTACCGCACTGAGGCGGCGGAACACGGCCACCAGCCCCAGCGCGAGCAGCCGATGAGCCGCGAGGGCTACATCGGCGACACGTTCGACGCCGCCGCGGCCGCCGTCCGCCCCGACCTGCAGCGCCAGTACGCCGGCTACAAGTCGTGGGACGACGCCCAAAACATCGACATCGAGAAGTACCTCGCCGAGGACTGCCTGGTCGGCACGGCCGACGACATCGTGGCCAAGCTGCAGCGGTGGGAGACCGAGCTCGGCATCACCGAGGTGTCGCTGCGCCTGCAGTTCGTCGGGGCCGGCCAGGAGGAGACCATGGAGCAGATCGCCCGCTTCGGCGCCGAGGTCATCCCGCGGGTGGCGTCATGATCAACCTCGCGCATCTGGTCGAGGGCCGGGGCGAGCGCACCGGCCTCTACGGCGAGGACGGCCGCAGCTGGACGTTCGCCCAGATCGACCGGATCGCCGGCGGCGTCGCCGAGGACCTGCGGGAGCGCGGGATCGCACCCGGCGACCGGGTCGCCTGCTACCTCACCAACGGCCCCGAGATCGCCTTCTTCCTCTTCGGTGCCTGGAAGCTCGGCGCCGTCCCGGTCACCATCAGCAGCCTCTACAACGAGTCCGAGCTGGCCGAGTCGGTCGCCAAGACCGGGCCCCGCCTGGTCGTCACCGACGGCATGCTCGGCTGGACCCGCGAGGCCGACGTCCCCGCCGCCGCGGTGGACGCCGACACCGAGGCCTGCATCCTGTTCACCGGCGGCACCACCACCGGCCGGCCCAAGGCGGTCTCCGTCACCCACGGCGGCACCCGCGCCTCCCTGGCCCGGCTGGCCAAGGTCTCCACCGGCACCGAGGCCGAGCTCTCGGCCGCCCCGGACGCCAAGCCGAACCTCATCGCGCTGCCGTTGTTCCACAGTGGAGGGCAGCACTCGCTGCTGTTCGCGTTCCACGTCGGGCGGGCCGCGGTCGTCTGGGAGCGCTTCGGCGTCGACCGGCTCGCCACGCTCATGGAGCGGTTCCGCTTCGACAACTTCTTCTTCCTGCCCACCATGGTCTTCGACATCGTGCACGCCGAGCGCGACCTGCCGTTCGCGGGCGTGAAGTCGGTGCTGGTGGCCGGGCAGGCGATCTCCTGGCCGGTGCGCAAGGCGTTCGAGGAGCGCTACCACGTGCCGATCCTGGTCAACTACGGCTCGACCGAGGCCGGGCACATCGCCGGCTGGACCGGCCGGGACATGAAGGCCGGGCTCTGGAAGCCGGGCTCGGCGGGCAAGGTGTACCCCGGCGTGGAACTGCAGATCCGCGCCGACGACGGCACCGCGCTCCCGGTCGGCCAGGAGGGCGAGGTCGTGGTGCGCTCCGAGCTCACCAAGGGCTACGTCGACGACGCCGCCGCCTCGGCCGAGCTGGTCCGGGACGGCTGGGTGCACACCGGCGACACCGGCTACGTCGACGCCGACGGGGTGCTGTTCCTGGTCGGCCGCAGCCGCGACATGATCAAGTGCGGCGGCTTCCAGGTCTGGCCCGAGGAGATCGAGGACGAGCTGCGCGGGCACCCGCTCGTGCGCGACGTCCGCGTGCTCGGCCGGCCCGACGAGCGGCTGGGCGAGATCCCGGTCGCGCTCGTCGTGCGCGAGCCCGACGCCACCGTGCCCGATGCCGAGCTGGCCGAGCGGATCACCGCCTTCGCCCGGGACCGGCTCGCCCACTTCAAGACCCCGCGCCGCATCGAGTTCGTCGCCGCTCTCGAGCGCAGCGCCGCCGGCAAGGTCAGCCGAGCCAAGGAGACCAGCGCATGAAGTTCGGCATCATGGCCTCGCACCAGTACCCCCACGACGAGGATCTCGGCACGCACCTCGATGAGCTGTTCGGCACCGTCGAGCTCGCCGCGGAGCTGGGCTACGACTCGGTCTGGACGATCAACCACTTCCAGTCCAACCTCGCCACCCCGCAGCCGATCTCGATGATGGCGGCGCTGATCCCGCGGACCGGCACCATGCAGATCGGCACCGGCATCCTGCTGCTGCCGCTGTTCCACCCGGTGCACGTGGCCGAGGAGTTCGCCACCCTCGACCACCTCTCCGGCGGCCGGGTCATCCTCGGCGTCGGGGCCGGCTACCGGGAGAACGAGCTCGCCGCGTTCCGGGTCGAGCCCGAGACCCGGTTCCGGCGGATGGACGAGAGCCTGCGGGTCATCCGCGCGCTGTGGTCCGGCAAGCCGGTCACCCACGAGGGCGAGTACTTCCCGCTCACCGACGCCACCATCGGCATCCGCCCGCTGACCCCCGGCGGCCCGCCCATCTGGGTCGGCGCCGGCGGCAAGAAGGCGGTGCGGCGGGCGGCCCGGCTCGGCGACGCCTGGTATGCGCCCGGCAACGCCCCGAGCAAGAAGTTCCTGCCCGAGCACCTCGCGGTCTACGACGCCGCCCTGGCCGAGTACGGCAAGGACGCCACGACCATCGAGCGGCCGGTCGGCGTCGAGCTGTACTGCGCGCCGACCACCGAGCAGGCCGTCGCCGAGGGGCTGCCGCACGCGCGCAGCGAGTACGCCACCTACGCGGAGTACCCGGCCCTGCGCTGGCAGCGGGACCGCTTCGACGAGCTCGTGCTCAACACCCTGCTGCTCGGCTCGCCCGAGATGCTCATCGAGCGCATCGGCTACCTGCGCGACCTGGGCTTCAACCACCTCATCTTCCGGCCCGGCTGGATGGGCCTGCCGGCCGAACGGGTGCGCGCGTCGCTGCGCCTGTTCGCCAAGGAAGTCTTCCCCGCCTTCGACCACTAAGGACTACGCCGTGAAGAAGACCGAAGCCGAGCTGCTGGAAAACCAGTGGGACGTCGAGAACATGGAAGTCGACCCCGAGGTGCTCGCGAAGTACGTGCGGTACGACGTCGACGAGGCCCGGGCCGTCGCCACCATCACCTTCGACCGCCCGGAGCGGCTCAACGCGATCCCCGTCGCCGCCTTCGAGCGCGTCGGTGACCTGGTGCGGGAGGCCGAGACCGACGACCGGGTGAAGGTCATCGTGTTCAAGGGCGAGGGCGAGCACTTCGGTACCGGTGCCGACGCCTCCGAACTGGGCCACTACATCGGCTACAAGTCCGGCACCGACAAGGCCTCGCGCCGCCGCCCCGCCCAGCGCCAGCGGATCCTGCCCGACCGCAACGTGCTCAGCTCCGGCTTCACCCGCCCGATCATCGAGTCGCTCAAGGCGACGATCTGCCAGGTCCAGGGGTACTGCTACGGCGGGCACTTCCAGATCGCGCTGTCCGCCGACATCGTCATCGCGACCCCCGACGCCCGGTTCACCCACCCGGCGTTCCGCTACCTCGGCCCGGGCCCGCAGGACATGTACCACTGGATCGAGAAGGTCGGCCTGACGACCATGAAGGACGTCATGCTCACCATGCGCGCGATCGGCGCCGAGGAGGGCGAGCGCAAGGGCCTCGTCACCAAGGTGGTCGAGCGCGACGAGCTGCAGCAGTGGGTCGACGACTACGCCGACGCGATCGCCGTGATGCCGCTCGACTCGCTGATGATGGGCAAGTCGATGATGCAGATCGTGATGGAGGCCCGCGGCAAGGGCCTCGGCGCGATGACGGGCTGGGTCGGGCACGGCTGGGCGACCAACGTGAGCTTCGAGGACGGCGACTGGAACTTCCTCAAGGAGCGCCGCGAGAAGGGCATCGCCCAGGCCCTCGCCGACCGCGACCGGCTCGTCGCCCCGTACTTCCGGCTGTCGCAGTCCCGCTCCAAGGAGGACGACTCGAAGTGAAGTTCGGGATCCTCCTGGACCACCAGTACGAGCCCGGCGACGACATCGGCCGGCGCACCGGCGAGCTCGTCGAGTACGTCCAGCATGTGCGTGACCTCGGCTTCGACTCGGTGTTCGGCATCCACCACTACCTGTCGTCGCTGTCCACCCCGCAGCCGCTGCCGCTGCTGTCCCGGCTCATCGAGCACTCCGGCACCATGGAGCTGGGCACCGGCATCCTCATCCTGCCGCTGGGCCACCCGGTGCACTGGGCCGAGGAGATCGCCACCATCGACCAGATGTCCGGCGGCCGGTTCGTGCTCGGCATCGGCTCCGGCTACCGCGAGGACGAGTTCGCCGCGTTCGGCGTCGAGCGCCGCACGCGGGTGTCGCGCATGAACGAGGCCCTGGAGGTCATGCAGCGGCTGTGGACCGGGGAGAACGTGAAGTACCACGGACAGCATTTCAATCTCGACGGGGTGCGCTGCTCGGTGCTGCCGGCCCAGCGCCCGCACCCGCCGGTGTGGGTGGGCGCCAACGGCCCGATCGGCATCGCCCGCATCGCCAAGCAGGGGCTGCCCTGGCTCGCCCCGTCCAACGTGCGGCGCAACTGGGCGGTCGGGAACCTCAAGGACTACCGCGAGGCGCGGGCGGCGGCCGGCTTCTCCGAGGACGGCGCGGTGTTCCCGATCCACCGGGACCTGTGCGTGGCCGACTCCTTCGACGACGCCTGGGCCATCGCGGGCGAGCCGGTGCGCCGCTCGTACGGCGAGTACGTCCAGTACGGCATGGACTACTTCGAGTCGCAGTGGGAGGGCATCAAGCACAAGGCGCTCTTCTTCGGCTCGCCCGACGACATCGCGGCGAAGATCGCGGACTTCGCGGCCGGCGGGTACAACCATTTCGTGTTCCGGGCCCAGTGGCTCGGGCTGCCCATCGAGCGCTCGATGGAGATCGTCGAGCGCTTCGCCCGCGAGATCATGCCGAGGTTCCGCACATGAAGATCGGTCACATCATCGTCCCCGCCGGTGACCTGGACGCCCAGCTCGCCTTCTACAGCGCGCTCGGACTCACGACGAAGTTCCGCGACGGCGACCGGTACGCGGCGCTGACCGACGGCGCCGTGACCATCGGCCTGGCCGACGCCTCCCAGCAGCCGGTGCCGGGCCAGGTCGTGCTCACCGTCCAGGTCGACGACCTCGACGCTTTGTTGGTCGATCGGCCGGAAATTCCGGTGGAGGTCGGCCCGCACGAGCGCCGCGCCGTGCTCACCGACCCGGCGGGCAACCCGGTCGTGCTGTACGAGCGGCTGCCGTCGTGAGCGTCGCCGTCGTCCGCCTGGGCGGTCCGGCGCTCACCCTGGCCGTCAAGCTCAAACTGCTGCAGGAGCTGCGCGCGGCGGCGGCCGACGAGAGCGTGCGGGCGGTCGTGCTCACGGGTCCGGCCGGGGTGTTCAGCCGCGGCCAGGACCTGCGCGAGCTGGCCGCGGCGCTGCGGGAGAACCCGGCCGCGGCCGGAGAAACCGTCGAGGCCCACTACAACCCGATCACGCTGCTGCTGGCCACCATGCCCAAGCCGGTGATCGCGGCGGTCAACGGCACCTGCGTCGGGGCCGGCCTCGGCTTCGCGCTCGCCTGCGACCTGCAGGTCTGGTCACACGCGGCGATCCTGTCCACGGCCTTCACCAAGGTCGGCCTGACCTGCGACTCCGGCCTGTCGTTCACCCTGCCCCGGGCGGTCGGCCACGCGCGCGCCGCCCAGCTGATCCTCCTCGCCGAGCCGTTCACCGTCGAGCAGGCCACCGGCTGGGGCTTCGCCGGCGACGTGGTCGACCCGGCCTCGGTCGAGCCGCGCGCCCTGGAGCTCGCCGAACGCCTCGCCGCCGGGCCGTCGCAGGCCCTGGCCGCGTCCAAGCGGCTCCTCGCCGGCCCGCTGGCCGACGCGCTGGCCGCCGAGGCCAAGGAGCAGGTCGTGCTCGGCCGGACCGCCGAGCACGCCGCGCTGGTCGACGCCTTCCTCTCCCGATCGGGGTCCCGATGACGCTTGACGGCAAGACCATCGCGGTGCTCGGCGGCACCGGCCCGCAGGGGCGCGGCCTGGCCCGCCGCTTCGCCGCCGCCGGCCTCGAGGTCGTGCTCGGCTCCCGCTCGGCCGAGCGCGCCGAGGCGACCGCGGCCGGCCTGCCCGGCCGGGTCCGCGGGCTGGCCAACCTCGACGCGGCCGACGCCGGCGACATCGTGATCGTCGCGGTGCCCTGGGACGGCCATGCCGAGCTGCTGCGCGAGGTGGCCCCGGTGCTGACCGGCAAGATCGTGGTCGACTGCGTGAACCCGCTCGGCTTCGACAAGCAGGGCGCGTACGCGCTCGTCGTGCCCGAGGGCTCGGCCGCCCAGCAGGCCGCGGCGATCCTGCCCTGGTCGACGGTGGTCGGCGCGTTCCACAACGTCTCCGCGGTGGTCCTCGAAGACCCGGAGGCCGAGACCGTCGACACCGACGTGCTCGTGCTCGGCGACGACCGTGCCGCGACCGACCTGGTGCAGGAACTCGCGGCCACGATTCCGGGGGTTCGGGGCCTGTACGGCGGCCGCCTGCGCAATGCTCATCAGGTCGAGGCCCTCACCGCTAACCTGATCTCCGTCAACCGCCGTTACAGGGCCCACGCGGGTCTGCGCATCACCGACGTGTAAGGAATATTGGGCACATGGAACTCGCCGGCACCGCCGCCATCGTCACCGGAGCCGCCTCGGGTCTGGGGGCCGCCACCGCGGCCGCCCTGGCCGCCCGCGGGGCGCGGGTCTACGGCTTCGACCTGCAGGAGTCCACCACGGACGGGGTCATCGTCGACGTGACCGACCCGGAGTCCGTAGCCGCCGGCGTGGCCCGCGCGGCCGCCGGCCCCGAGCCGCTGCGCACGGTCGTCAACTGCGCCGGGATCGCCCCCTCGGAGCGCATCCTGGGCCGCAAGGGCCCGCACGACCTGGCCAAATACGCCAAGGTGATCCAGGTCAACCTGATCGGCAGCTTCAACGTCCTCACGCTCGCGGCCGAGCAGATCGCCAACACCGAGCCCGACGCGCAGGGCCAGCGGGGCGTCGTGGTCAACACCGCCTCCGTGGCCGCGTTCGACGGCCAGATCGGCCAGGCCGCCTACTCCTCCTCGAAGGGCGGCATCGCCGGGCTGACCCTGCCGGCCGCCCGCGACCTCGCCCAGCACGGCATCCGGGTGATGACGATCGCGCCCGGCATCATGCAGACCCCGATGATGGAGACGGTCTCCGAGGAGTACCGCGCCGGCCTCGCCGCGGGCGTCCCGTTCCCGGCCCGCTTCGGCACCGCCGACGAGTACGCCAAGCTCGTGCTGTCCATCGTGGACAACGACTACCTCAACGGCGAGGTCATCCGCCTGGACGGCGCCCTGCGGATGGCGCCTCGCTGAGGGACGGCCCGAAGCGTTTGACGGTGCGCAGGACCGGCGCGGACTCCAATGCGTTCACGCCGGTCAGCCCGGCGGCTCGCCCGGTCAGGAAGCGGTAGAGGCCGGCCGAGTCCGAGCAGGCGACCTGGGCGACCAGGTTGGTCGGGCCCGTGGTGACCGCGGCGAAGGTCACCTCGGGGTGCGCCTGGAGCGCGGCGGCAGTCGCGGCCAGCGCGTCCGGGCGCACCGACATCCACAGCCTGGCCTCGGCGTGCCGGCCGAGCGCGGCCGCGGCCAGTTCGACCTGGTAGGTGAGGGCGCCGGCGGCCCGCAGATACCGCAGGCGCCGGGCCGCGGTCGATGCTGAGCCGCCACCGGCATTCGCGAGTGCCGCGTAGGTGGCCCGGCCGTCCCGGGCGAGGACGGCGAGCATGCGCCGGTCGGCGGCGTCCAGGCGAACCGGTTCGTCCAACGGCCCGGCGTGGTCGGCGAGCAGCTCGTGGGCGCTGACGTCGAGCACCCCGCGTCCCCTGGGCAGCTTGTCGATCAGCAGCTCGCCGGGGTTCTGGGGCTGGCTGTTGCAGGCGATTTCGGTACCCCCGGAAAGCACGTAAATCCAGAAGGTGTCGGCACGGCGGGCGAGCGCCGCGCTGATCGGCCGGGCCGCGTCCGGGGTGCACCTGATCCGGATCGTCCACGACTTGTAGCCCAGCCGCACGCCGTTGACGATGCCGACGACCCGCAGGACGCCGTGCGCGCGCAGCCGCCGGTAGCGCCGGGCGACGGTGTGCTCGGAGACGCCCAGCTCCGCACCGATCGCGCTGAACGGCGCGCGCCCGTCCAGCGTCAGCGCGTGCACGAGCGCGTGGTCCTGAGGGTCCAGCCCGCCGGATTGCATCATGCCGAGCCTATCCGTGCCGGATTCCCGCGGATTTCGTGCGCCGGCTCGGGCCTGACCGCCGACGCGGAGATGCTGCTGTTCCATGCAGACTGTTCTGGTCATCGGCGCTTCCGGCAAGGTCGGACGGCACGTGGTCGCCGGGTCGCATGCGGCGGGCGCGAAGGTCCGGGCGCTGACCCGCGACCCGCTGCGGGCCACCGGCCGGCCCGCCACCGTGGTGCGCGGCGACCTGACCGACCCGCGCTCGCTGGCGGCGGCCGCCGAGGGCGTCGACGCGGTGTACCTGATGTGGCCGTTCTTCACCGCCGCCGCCGCTCCCGCGGCCCTGGACGTCCTCGCCGGGCACGCGGCGCGCGTGGTGCTGCTGTCGTCGGGATCGGTGGACGGCACGATCCCCGCGGCCGCGCCGATCGCCCGGTTCCACGCCGAGGTGGAGCGCACCGTCGAACAGCGCGCGGCGGAGTGGACCATCCTGCGGCCGGCCGGTTTCGCCGCCGACAGCCTGGACTGGGCCGCCTCGATCCGCGCCGCCGGTGTCGTCGCCGGCGCGTTCCCCGACGCGGCCGGCGCCTGGATCCACGAGGCCGACATCGCCGCCGTCGCCGTGCACGCCCTGCTCGACGCGGGGCACGACCGGCAGCGCTACGCCCTCACCGGGCCGCAGTCGCTGACCATGGCCGAGCAGGCCCGGATCATCGGCGAGGTGACCGGCCGGCCGGTGCGCTGGCAGACCCGGTCCCGGGCCGAGGCCAGCGCCCAGCTGATCGCCGAGGGCTGGCCGGACGAGTACGCCGAGGTGGCTCTGCGGGTTCAGGAGCAGCTGACCCACGCCCCCGCCGAGGTCACCGGCACGGTCGCCGACATCACCGGCGAGCCGGCCCGGACCTACCGCCAATGGGTCGCCGACCACGCCGACGCCTTCCGCTGATCAGCGCGCCTGCTCCGGCGGGAGAAGCTCGGCGACCTGCTTCGCGATCGTGCGGAGGGCGTTGTCGACCTGCTCGCGGTCGTACCCGCGGTCGACGATCGGGATCGACGCGTTGTCGATGCGGGCCCGCGCCCCGATGCGTTTGACGTACTCGCCCGAGCCGAGCGCCTCGGCCGCCTGCCGGACGAGTCCGTCCACCACCGCCGGGTCGTACCCCTGCGGCACCGTGCTGAACTCGTGGCCGCCGATCCGTGCCTGCGCTTCCCGCAGCGCATCGGCGAACCGGCCGCCGCTGTGGTCCCGCAACGCCGCCGCGATCTGTTCCCGCGACTGTCTGACATCGTCGAGTTCCAGGACCAGCCGGCCGGCCCGGCCGTCCGGCAAGGTCCGCTCGGGCCGGCCGCTGAGCAGATCGGAGCCTTGCGCCGGCAGCAGGACCAGGTAGGGACCGGATCGGGTACTGCGGTCATGCAGCTTCGGCAGGGGCTGATCGAGTACCAGAGCCTCGATCGCCGTCCAGGGCACGAGCTGCTGACCCAGCATCAGCCCCTCGGGGCCGATGCCGAACCGGAACGGCTTGCGCTCGTGGCGGACGACCATCGCGCCGGTCGCCAGGCTCAGCGCGCCGAAGATCACGAGGAACAGGCCACCGGCCGGCCGGGGGAGCAGCCCGACGAGCAGCATGACGAGGCCGACGAACGCGAACACCACGCCGAACGCAAGGACCCACCGGCTGCGCCGAAGCTCCACGGCCCGACTGTACCGTGTTCTGCACCGGCCCGGTGTCCGTCACCCACGCGCGGAAACGTCGGGATCCGATGACAACCATTTCCCGGCCCGACGTTGTTGACCGGCCAGGGAGGTGTCCGGTGGAGGATTTCGAGGCGTACGTCAGTGTGGCGTGGCCGCGGTTGCTGCGCTCGGCGTGGCTGCTCACGCACGACTGGCACCGGGCGGAAGACCTGGTCCAGACGGTGCTGGCCCGCGGCTACGGACGCTGGCCGCGGATCAGGAACGGCGCGCCCGACGCGTATTTTCGCGCGATGCTCGCCAGCACGTACCTGAGCTGGTGGCGGCGGCGCTGGCGGGGGGAACTGCCCACGGATCAGCTGCCGGAACAGTCGGGGGGCGGTGGCGAGCTCGAGGGGGTCGAGCTGCGGCACCTGCTCGCCGGCGCCCTCTCGCGGCTGCCGCGGCAGCAGCGGGCAGTACTGATGCTGCGCTTTCACGGCGATTTCACCGAGGCCGACACGGCCCGGGTCCTGGGCCTGCGGCTCGGCACGGTGAAGTCACACACATCGCGCGCCCTGGCGGCGCTGCGCCACGACCCGCAGTTGCGGGCACTGTTGAGCGAGGGAGTGGACCGATGAGCGACGAGGAGGTCATCGACCTGTTCGACCGAGCGGTTGCCACGGTACCGCCGGAGCTGCTACCGGCACCGCACGCCGCGATCCGCCGCCGGGCGCGGAACCGCCGCGTGGCCGCCTGGGGAGGCGCGACGGCGGCCGTCGTCCTGGTGATCGTCGCCGGATTCGCGGTCGCCCGACCGGGTTCGGAGTCGGTGGCACCGCAACCGGCCGCGTCCAAGGACCCGGCGGTGGCCCCGGGCGTGCCCTGGCTCGGCGCGCGGGTCGACCGGGCCGGCACCCGGATCACGGTGTACGCGGCGCCGCAGCTCGGCAAGTGCGTCGAACGCGATCCCACCCACGACAATCTGCTGGTCGCCGACGACAAGGTCACCCTGTCCCTGGACGGCGCGTACACCGACTGCGCCGACGACACACAGGTGGCGGCCCGGACATTCGAACTGCCGCAGGCGCTCGGCACCCGGTTCCTGGTCGACGGCCGCAGCCCGTGGGGCCAGCCCTTCGTCTTCACCGACGCGGACCTGCCCGACCTCGCGGCCGGCGGCTGGAGCGAACAGCCGCCGTCGTGGCGCGGCTCCGGCGACGCCGCCCTCACGCTCCGCTTCACCAAGGCCGGTGGCCCGGACCTGCGGCTGCTGGCGGAACGCTGGCAACCGGAGCCCGACGGCCGGACCAAGACCCCCGACCACACCATCGAGGTGAAGGGCCACCGAATCGACGTGTACGACGGTCCCGACACCCGAAGCGCCAGCTGGTTCTCCTCCGACGCCCAGGGCGTGCACTTCACGCTGGAGGTGTCCGCCACAGCGGTCGGCAAGTCCGAGTTCGACGCGTTGCTGAACGGCATGAGCTGGCAGTGATCGAGGTGGCGACCCCCGACGCATCGCGCTACGGGGGTCGCCACGCATCCGGTTCTTCCGCCCGACGACGAGACGTGCCGGAGCGACATCGAGGCGATCGCCGGTGGGATGTCGCCCGGTGCGCACCGAGCCTGGCCGGCTCGGTGCGCAGTCGCCGCACCTCAGCCGCCGAAGACCATCCGCAGCGACGACGCCACCCGGGGCGACCCGTGCCGCGACCGTCGGCGGCGACCGACATGAGAGTCATGCCATGGAGCGCTCGGCTTCCCGCCCACCCGGTTGCCACGGCGAAGATGGCCGCCTCGGTCGCGCATGACCGGACGGCCTCGACGCCCCTACGGATCCAGCTGCGTCTTCACTCCAGTGGCGTTCAGGCGGTTGGCGAGAAGGAGCACCTCGGCCCGGGTACCGGTCACGCCCGCACCGGTCAGGCGGTTGTACGTGTCCGTGGCCTCAGCGAGCGTCGCACCGTACCGTCGCAGCGTCCGCAGGATCGCCAATCGCAGCGGGCGGCCGCCCTCCGGATCGACCCGGAGCCGGCCGGTGCCGTCACGGTCGAGCAGGATCTGGCGGTAGTCGTCGGGCAAGGCGTCCCATTCACAGCTTTCGAGCTGCGTGCCGCACCCGTCACACACGGACGAGACCGACCAGGCGAGCCGGTTTCCGACGACCGTCTGGCCGAGCTCACCGCGCAACAGCCCGTCGCACCGCAAGCACGGCTCGACCAGCTCGTGCCCGACGATCATCACCTCGCTCACGGACGCCATCGTAGGCACCCCGACGGCGGACCTGGCGTGTGTCGAATGGCGCACCGTCGCTGCCGGCGCCGGCTCGGGTGGGGTCAGCTTCGCAGGTAGGTCAGGACGGCGAGGACCCGGCGGTGGCCGTGCGCTTCGGGGAGGTCGAGTTTGGTGAAGATGTTGCCGATGTGTTTGGCCACCGCGGCGTCGCTGATGCCGAGCGTTCGGGCGATGGACGGGTTGTTGTGTCCTTCGGCCATCTGCCCGAGCACCTCCCGTTCCCGTGCGGTCAACCGGTCGAGTGGGTTGATGGTGCGTGGGCGGTTCAGCAACTGCCGTACCACGTCGGGGTCGATGACGGTCTCGCCGGCCGCGACCCGCGACACCGCGTCGGAGAAGTCGGCGACCTCGCCGATGCGGTCCTTGAGCAGGTAGCCGACTCCGGCCTGTCCGGACGGGCCGAGCAGTTCAGCGGCGTACGCGGTGGCCGCGTACTGGGACAGCACGAGGACCGCCGCGCTCGGGTCGCCGGCGCGTAGTGTCACCGCGGCCCGCAGCCCTTCGTCGGTGAAACTGGGCGGCATGCGGACATCGGTGATGACCAGGTCGGGTCGGTGTTCCCGGGCGGCCGCCACCATCGAGTCACCGTCGCCGACCGCCGCCACCAGCGTGTGGCCCAGTCCTTCAAGCAGGCTGACGAGTCCGGCCCGCATGAGCGTGGCGTCTTCGGCGAGCACTATTCGTAGCGACACGGCAGGTCGATCCGCACTGTGGTGGGTCCTCCTTGTGGGCTGCTGATCTCCAGGGTGCCGGCCACGACGGCCACTCGGTCGGCCAGCCCCCGCATGCCCGTGCCCAGTGACGGTTCGGCGCCGCCCCTACCGTCATCGACGATGGTCAGCGCCAGCCGTTGCTCGGCAAGTCGGCCACTGATCTGGATGCGAGTGGCCGCAGCGTGTCGTACCGCGTTGGTCAAAGCCTCCGAGACCACGAAGTAGGCGGTGGACTCGATCTCGGGCGGCAGCCGGCCGGACAGGTCGAGGTCGGCCTCGACCGGAATCGGACACCGTTCGGCGAGTTCACGTACCGCCTCGGCCAGCCCGAAATCGGTGAGGACCTAGGGATGGATGCCGCGGATCTGGTCCCGGAGGGTCGTGAGGGCCAGCCGAGCCTGCTCGTGGGCTTCGCGGACGAGCTCGCCGGCGCGTCCGTCCGCGTCGGCCATGTGCCGCTCGGCCAGGCCCAGCTTCATCGTCAGGAGCACCAGATGTTGCTGCGTGCCGTCGTGCAGATCTCGCTCGATCCGACGGCGCTCGGCCTCGAACGCGTTGACCAACCGGCTGCGTGACCGGGCCAGCTCCTCGACCTGACGGTTCATCTCGGTGCCGGTGGGCGCGAGCAGCCACTTGGCGAAGGCTGCCTGGGCGCCGCTGAGCACGCTGACTCCGTACAGGGTGACCACCGTCGCGGGCACCCCGACCAGACCGGCGACGGCGCTCGTCTGGGCGACGGTCTCGGCCGACCAGGTGCCGACCGCGAGGTGAAGGTTCGCGCCCACTGCGACGAGCAGCGGTAGAGCCAGTATGAGGAGGCAGACGAACACGACGAACATCGCGGCCAGGTCGAGGAGCGCAAGCACCGACAGGAGGCATGCGCAATACCCGAGTTCGCGCCAGGTGGCAGCCTCGGTCACCCGCCGCCGCACCCATGCCCAGCCGCTCGGGGGCGCGGGTGCGTGCGGGTCGGGGACCGCCAGTGGCTCCATGAAGCCGAGCCGGTGGCGTTCCAGCGCCCCGATCGGTATACCGACGAGCAGCAGCAGCGGCGGAAACAGCAGCAGCGGCATGATGGCCAGCCAGGCGATCGCGATGACCGCCACGCTGCTGACCACGTAGGCCAGGCTGCGCCATGGCCATCGCGACAGGACGAACCGGACGGGGTTGCCCGCCATCGCCCGCCACACGCTCGTCGCCACGGTCACGACCCTACGACGCGACGGTTGTCAGGCCGCACCGATGACACCGAGCAGCGAGGTGGCGGGCTCGAGCGCCGAGAGTCCGCTTGCCACTGCCATGAGCAGCAGCAGACATGCGGTCAGGGCCGTGATGACACCGAGTGTGCCGTGCATGAATCTGGCGCGGGTGGCGCTCGGATCGCCGGCGATACGCCGCTTCCAGAAATAGATGCTCGCCAGGCCGCTTGCCACCGTCAGCGTGGCGAACATCGCCGCCGTGACCCAGTAGTATCGCTCGACCTCGCCGAGCAGTACCGCCAGCGCAGGGGAGCCGGCGTGCGGGCCGGCCGCATTCGTCAGCCCTTCACGCATCTCGCTCAAGGCCTGTGCGAGCTCTCCGTCGGCGGTTCCACCGGGCAGCAGCGGCAGCAACGGGATCAGAGGCAGGGCCATTACCTGGATGTTCACCGCTAGCACCCAGATGGCGAAAACCGTCGACGCCGTTGCGGCTGTGGCGACCGCCGCGTACCAGGTCCGGCTGCGCAGATATCGCTGCCACAGCGCGGTGCTGAGCAGGGACAGGACAATGACCAGCAGCGCGCTGATCACCACCTTGATCGCATGCCATTGGAACCAGTAGTCGACCAGCGCGGTCAGACTGGTGGGAAGCGCCCGGGATCCGCTTCGCCAATACTCGACGAGCGCACGCCCAACGGCGTCCCGCAGTTTCGCCTCACTGTAAGACCCGAAGGGTGGCCTCAGGAGGGTCCTGGGGGCGAGCTCGAACGCTGCCACCAAAGCCGCGCCGGCCGCCAGCAGCAACCCGATTGCAGCTGTCGTGATTGGTCGAAATCGCACAGGACGACGGTAGAGAAGGACCGTTTTGAGCGCGATGGCACATGAGCTACCACAACCGGGTGAGGCAGCACTACCCGTGCGGTATAGCTGGCTCTACCTCTGGTCGGGCCGGACGGCGCACCGTCCGGCCCGACCGGGATTTCAGCTGCAGGTGGCCCCGTTGAGCTTGAAGCCCGTAGGAGCCCCGGCGTTGCCGGTGTGGGTGGCCTGATAGCCGATGGTGGTGGACGCACCAGCGGCGAGGCTCCCGTTGTAGCTCACATTCGTCGCCGTAACGGTCCCGCTCGACGGGGAGTAGGTCGCACTCCAGCCGCCCGTGATGGTCTGCCCGGTGGGCAGGGTGAAGACCAGGTTCCAGCCGTTGATGGCGGTGGAGCCGGTGTTCGTAATGGTGATGTTGTTGGTCAGGCCGTTGTTCCACGCATTGACGGCGCTGACCGCCCGGCAGGCGCCTGAGCCACTTCTCGAAGGCGAGGACGACGGCGAGGACGACGGCGACGACGAAGGCGACCGCGAGGCCGAGCGCGAGGGCGACGGCGAGACCGGCGGGCTGGTGGTCGACGTACCGCCCGCGGCAGTGATGATGGCGCTGATGATGCTCTGCTGCGTCACCGTGTTCGAGCTGCGATTGAACAGACCGAAGCCGTACTGCCCGTTGTACCCGTTGTCCCAGTAGGCCGTCGCCCCGCCGTACTTCTTCGCCGTGGCGACCACGGCCTTGGCGAAGTTCGCGCGATAGGTGTTGTTCGCCGAATCGGCCGACGTCTTGTCGATCGCGCCGTACTCACCGACGAGGAACGGGTAGCCCTTGGTGACGAACGTGTCGTACATCTTCTTCATCGTCTGGTCCAGGTAATCCTCCTGGCCCCAGGTCGACTTCTTGGCCGGGTTCGTCGCGGCCGCGCCCCACTGCGTGATGTTGCCGTCCTCCTGACCCGTGAAATCCCACGGGTCGTAGTAGTGCACGGAGATCATGAGGCGCTGCTCGCCGCTGGGAATGGAGGTCGACCGATACGTGTCGGTGGGCAGCGAAAAACCATAACTGCCCGTCGTGTACTCGATGTTGGTGTTCCAGCCCGGCACGAGCAGCCAGCGCGAGGCGTTGGTGCCGCCCGTTCGACGGACGGTGTCGACGAAGATCTGGTTGTACGCGACGATGTTCGAATAGCACGGCTGGGTCGGGTTGCCGTACTGCCCGTCGAACTCCTCGTTCATCGACTCGAAAATCAGGTGGTCGTTGTAGCTCGCGAACTTCGTCGCGACCTGCTGCCAGACCTTCTGGTACTTCGCCTTGATGGTGGTCTGGTCGGACGCGTCGCAGACGAGCCAGGAGCCGCCGACGCTCTTGTAGCCGTCGCCGTGCATGTTGATGAGCACGTACAGGCCGGAGTTGTAGGCGTAGTTGACGACCTCCTGGATGCGGTTCAGCCAGGCCGAGTCGACGGTGTAGTTCGGGCCGGCCCCGATTTTGCCCAGGTACGAGACGGGGATGCGGATCGTCTTGAAGCCCGACGCCTTCACCCGGTCGATGAGCGCCTGCGTGATGACCGGGTTGCCCCAGGCCGTTTCGCTGGGAATGCCGTTGGCGTTGGCCTCCAGCTGATTGCCGAGGTTCCACCCGGCACCCATGTCGGCGACCAGCTGAGGACCGGTCAGCTGCACCGCCGCATTGGCCGCGGTCGACCTCGACACGCCGTAGACGGCTCCGGCGAGGGCCAGGGTGGCGGCAACGACTGCGAGCCCGGCCCTCCTGACTGTCAAACCCATGAGCATTCCTCTCGTACGGTCACATCACCGAACGAGCCGGAGTGTTGCCAGGGGCCGCAGCGGGTGTCAATCGACGCGCTTCGACGAACATGTTCGTCCAGCCAGTACACGTCGTTGACCAGCCGATTCGCCGCGCGACGGCACAATGGCGGCGCTGCATCTTTCGGAAAACAGCACCCGGAATCAATCAGTCATTCGGTCAGCGTCGGACCGACCATGATCATGCTAATGTCCCGGCCGTGCGAGCGATGGTGGGTGTACTGGCGGTCGGCATGATCGCCCTGGCGGGTTGCAGTGACAAGCCGGCGGAGCAGTCCGCGGCGGCATCGGCCCCGGCTTCGACCGCGGCCACCTCGGCCGCCCCGTCCCCGACGCCGTCGGCCGCCCCGGTGGCCACGCCGGCCGCGGCGGACGTCATCGCCTACACGGTGGTCCAGCCGAAGACGTTGCTCGGGCGGGCGCCCGCCACCGAGTCCGCCATCAAGGAGCAGGGCGCGAAGGTCGGCAGCGCCTGGGGCACGAAAGAGAGCAAGGTCTCCGGGGCCTACGGCACGACCGGCAAGAAGAACGTGATCCTGTTCGCCGCGTCGACCGCCGACCTCACCGACCCCGCCGCCTTCGTCGAGCAGGTGTCGTTGCAGGGCTTCAGCAAGTACACCTTCCATCCCGTCGATCCGGGCATGCGCGGCTCGGCCCGGTGCGCGGACGCGTCCACCGCGGCGACGCCGACGACGGTGTGCCTGTGGGCCGACCAGTACGCCACCGGCGTCATCTACTTCTTCTTCAGCGCCCCCGCCGACGCGGAGCGCTCGCTGGGGCAGGCCCGCGCCGAGATCGAGGTCGACAAGAACAAGTAGCCTGGCCGGCATGGGCGTTCGTCCGTCGTTCGTGGTCACCGGGGGCGGCCAGGGCATCGGCCGCGCCATCGCCGAACGGCTGGCCGGCGACGGGCACGTCGTCGTGATCGACGTGCACGATCCTGACGACTGGCAGACGGACCGGATCGCCACCATGGTCGGCGATGCCGGTGATCCGGACACGGCACGACGAGCGGCGGCGGCCGCGGAAATGGCCGGACCGCTCACCGGCTGGGTCAACAACGCCGCCGTCTTCCGGGACGCGAGTCTCACCGCGGCATCGGCGGCCGAGATCCTCGAGCTCGTCTCCGCGAACCTGAGGCTGGCCCTAACCGGTTGCCACACGGCCGTCAACCATTTCCTGGAGTGTCGGCGGCCCGGGGCCATCGTCAACGTGTCGTCGCACCAGGCCCAGCGGCCCGTTCGGGGCGCCCTGCCGTACGCCACCGCCAAGGCCGCCGTCGAGGGGCTGACCCGGGCCGTCGCCGTCGACCACGGGCCGGCCGGCATCCGCACCAATGCGGTCGCGCTCGGGTCGGTCGCCACCGCGCGCTTCGAGCGGTACCGGGCCGAGTACCCCGACGTCGACGCGCAGATGGCGGCGCTGCACCCGATCGGCCGCGTCGGCACCGCCCGCGAGGTCGCCGACGCGGTCGCCTTCCTGCTCTCGCCCGCCGCCGGCTTCATCAACGGGGCCATCCTGCCCATCGACGGCGGCCGAGCGGTCAACGGCGCCGATCCGGAAGCCAGCTGAGCACTCAGCTCGTAGCGAACCGGTGCGGCAAAGCCCGCGGCGGGGCCTACTGTCGGTCCGGTGATCGCAACGCGGGAAGTCACGTATGACGTCGACGGGCTGACGATGGTCGGTCACCTGGCCCGGCCGCAGGGCGATGGGCCGTGGCCGGCCGTGCTGCTGGGGCACGACGGGGTCGGTCTCGACGACTATCAGCGCGGCCGCGCCGACGACCTCGCCGCCCGCGGCTACCTGACGTTCGCCATGGACTACCACGGCGGCCGGACCTACTTCGGCGAGCCGCAGGCGATGCTGGATCGGGTCCTGCCGCTGCTCGCCGACCCCGCCCGCATGCTGACCATCGGCCGGGCCGCGCTCGACGTGCTGCTCGCCGAACCCGGCGCCGACCGCACGCGGCTCGCCACGCTCGGGTTCGGGGGTGGCGGACAGGTCGTGCTGGAGCTCGCCAGGACGGGCGTGCCCTTCACCGCGGTCGCCGTCATCCACCCCGGCCTGCCGGCGCCGCGGGCCGAGGACTGGACGGACGCCGCCGGGACCTTCCTGCTCTGCACCGGTTCCGAGGATCCCATCTGTACGCCCGCGCAGCTGCTCGCGTTCGGCGGCGCGCTCCAGGAGGCCGGCGTCGACTGGCGGGCCCACATCTACGGCGGCGCCCAGCATGCCTTCTGGGCGGCGCCCACCGGCCGCAGCCTGCCCACCGTGCCCGGCGTAGGCCACCACCCGGCCCACGCCGCGCGGGCGTGGCAGGCGGTTGTCGACCTGTTCAAGGAAAACGTCTGATCGACCGCTGTTTCTAAGATGTACCGATGATCAACGATCGGGTGCGCCGGTGGGCGTGGGTGGGGGTCGCGGCCCAGGTGCTGTTCGTGGCGAGTTGGCTGGTCGCCCCCGCCTGGCAGGGCAGCCGGTACCGCTCGCTCGAGCACACCATCAGCGACATGCTCTCGGTCGGCGCGCCGGGGGCCCTGGTGCTCATCGTGGTGTTCACGCTGTGCGGCCTGGGCACGATCCTGTTCGCGGTGCTGGCGGTGCGACCGGCCCTGCGCCCGGGCGGCCGCTTCGCCACCGTCGGCGCGGTGCTGCTGGCCCTGTCCATCTTCGGCGTCGGGGACCTGCTCGCCGGGGCCGAACGACAGGGCTGCCGGCTGGCCGATCCGGGCTGCACCGGAGACGACCAGCGGGCCAACCTCGGCGGCAAGATCGACACCATGATCACGCCGACCGGGATTCTGCTCTTCGTGGTCGCTGCCCTGGTCCTGGCGGCCGCCATGAAGCGCGCGCCGGGCTGGGAGCGCTGGGCTTGGCCGTACCGTGGCGTCGCCCTTGGCTTTTTTGTGCTGTTGTTCGTCTTCGTCAACGCGCCCGCCGACCTGACCGGGCTGTTCGAGCGGCTGCTCGCCGCCTTCGGTTCCGGCGCGATCGCGGCGCTGGCGCTCGGCATCGCGCGCCGGCCCGAGTGAGAAAAGGCCGTCCCCGGGCGGTGCTCAGGCGCCCGGGGACGGCGGGCGAAGGACCCGCTCAGGCCAGGTACTTCGCCGCGTACTCGCGGGCGTCCTGCAGGATCAGGGCGACCCGGTCCGGGGCGTCGTCGAGCGTGCCGTCGACGACGGTCAGGGTGGGCAGCACGCCCTCGCGCACCGGCAGGCGCCAGTGGGCGTTGTAGCCGGCCTCGTGCACGCCCGTCGAGCCGTACGCGGGGTCGCCCAGGCAGACGTGCCCGAAGGAGCGGTTGGTGCCGGTGAACAGGGCGGCGTCCGGCTCGTCGTGCAGGGTGGGCACGGTGTCGCGGTGGCCGGCCTGGACCAGCGGGATGTGGCCGCCGATGGCGTCGAACCAGGCCTCGCCCGCGATCAGCAGGTCGGGGCTGCCCGCGCGGAGCAGGTCGACCAGGGCGCGCAGGCCGGCGGTGGTGCTGCCGCGCGGGTCGTTGTTGTACATCGCCGAGATGTCCAGGAACGCCGCGTCGAAGCCGTACTCGTGGTGCAGTCGGACGATCTGCTCGGCCAGGTGCCGCCGCCACGGCTCGTACGACGGGTTGATCAGGGCGCCCCAGCTGTGGTCGAAGTGCCGGGAGGCGTCCCAGTCCACCGAGCCGATCGGCATGTGTCCGCTGGGGTTGAGCAGCTGGCCCGGTGCGGCCCAGGTCTCGAAGCCCGGCAGGTCGCGGGCGGCGACGTTGGCCCCGAACATCGGCATGATCCGCGCGCCGAGGGCGTGCGCGCCGTCGATGAGCCGGCGGAACCCCGCCGCTCCGCCCAGGCGCTCGTCGACGTCGAAACGGCCGTACCAACGGTAATAACGCCCTTCCCAACCGGGGAGGTAGGCCAGGATGCGCGCCGGGTCGATCTGCTCGCCGAGCCGCCGCAGGGTGGCGAGCATGCCGTCGTAGTCGAGGAAGACCCGGCCGGTAAAGTGCATGCCGTTGAGGCTGACCACGAGCGACGTGCGCCGCAGCCAGTCCGGCACGTCGTCCCGCTCGGTCCACGTGGGGAGCTGATAGGCCGCGCGGACGTGCTCGGTGTGCTCTGCAAGAACAGAAGCGACGTCTTCGGTACGCCGAAGCTCCCACACCGGCACCGCCAGCGAAGCGCTCGGCTGCGTGGCGTCGGCGTCCACGATCAGCTCGAAGTCACACGTGCCCGGCTCGTCGAAGTGCGGGACGACCACGAACCGCTTGGCCCGCACCTGCTCGTCCAGGCTCCGCGCGACGGTCACCGAGCCGTCCGGGCGCTTGAGGCCGAGCAGCGGGGTGGCCAGGTCGAACCAGCCGTTGGGGTACTGCACGACCCGGCCGGTGACCGGCACCGGCAGGTCGCCCTCGCGCAGGGCGGTGACGTCGCCGGTCGGCTGGTCGTGCAGGACCACCGCGACGCAGCGCACGCCGTCGCGGTGCGTCGCGCGGACCGTGACCCGCACGACGCCGTCAGTGCCGTCTCCCCCGGTGTCATCGACCTCCACGACCGCGCCACCGGGGCCGCGCTCCTGCCCGCCGGCCCAGGTCAGCCCCTCGGCGACGGCCGTGGTCACAGTGCCGTCCCGGGTGATCTGGAGGGCGTCCAGGCCGTACACGTTCTCGCCGGTGTGGACCCGGACGCTGATCGGGCCGAGCGAGGTGGCGATGCGCGGGTGCGGCCACCGGAAGCTCAGGTCGTGCATGTTCTTGCTCCTAACTCAAGAAGATCAGGACGCGAGCCGGCTGCTGAAGCCGGACTTCCCGTCGGAGATCGCCTTCGCGGGGTCGCCGGTGAACACCCAGTCGCGGACGAACTGCAGGTAGGGGCCGGTCGGGTCGATGAACAGCGAGTTGTACTTCGCGGTCACCGGCACCTTCGCCGTGGCCACGAGCTGGTTGGCCTGCAGCAGGCGCGGCTCGGCCCTGGTCAGCTCGTTGTCGGCGGTGTCGGAGCGGACGGTGAGCTGCCCGGTCTTGGCCACCACGGTCTTCTGCACGTCCTCGGACATGCTCCAGGCGATGAAGTCCCAGGCGGTCTTGGCGTTCTTGGCCCCGCGGGCGATGCCGACGACGTCGCCGCCGAGGAACGACGCGGTGCCCTTGCTGCCGGGGATGTTGGTGACGCCGAAGTTCAGGCCGGCCTGCGCCTTGTAGACGCTGATCGCGAAGCTGCCCAGGGCGATCATGCCGATCTTGCCGGACTGGAAGCCGTTCAACCAGGTGGCGCCGTTGTCGTCCTTGGCCGCGGCGGGCATGAGCTTCTCGTCCCACATCGTCCTGTGGGCGTCGAGGGCGGCCTTGACCGCGGGGTCGTCGAGGGTGGCCTGGGTGCCGTCGGCGTTCATGATGTCGCCGCCGCTGGCCCAGATGTACGGCAGCAGCGTGTACGCGTTGCAGCCCGCGCAGTTGCCGGCGAAGGTGAACCCGTACGTGTCCCCGCCCAGCGCGGTGATCTTCCGGGCGTCGGCGACGAGCTCGTCCAGGGACGCCGGCGGCTTCGCCGGGTCGAGTCCGGCCTTGGTGAACAGGTCCTTGTTGTAGTACAGCATCGACACGTCGAGCTGGTGCGGCAGCGCGTAGATCTTGCCGCCGGCCGTGCTGATCTGCACCGCGGCCGGCGCCAGGGCGCTCTTGTACGGCAGCGCGTCCACCAGCGACGTGATGTCGGTCAGCAGGTTCTGGCCGGTGAGCGACTTGACGTTGGCGATGTCCACGGCGACCAGGTCGGGCGCGTCGCCGCTGCGCACGGCCTGGACGTACTTCTGCACGTACTGCGCGTCCGGCACGGTCAGCATCGTGATCTTGCGCTCGGGGTTGGCCTCGTTCCAGGCGGCGACGAGGGCCTTGTCCATCGGCTCGTCGGCGGCGCGGACCCACAGCGTGGCCGGGCCGGAACCGGTGAGGTCGTTCGAGGTGGCGGGGGCGTCGCCGGTGCTGTCGGTGTTGGAGCAGGCGGCGAGCGCGAGGGTGAGGAAGGCAGCCAGGGCTGGCGCCACGCGGCGCATTTGGAACATGGGGGGCTCCTAGGAGGTGTTATCCCTTGACGGCGCCGCCGGTGAGACCGGCGACGTAGTAGCGCTGCAGGATCAGGAAGACGGCGATGCAGGGCACCGCGGCGAAGACCGCTCCGGTCTCGAGCACGCCCCAGTTCAGCGTGCCGCCGGCGCCCGTCTGCAGATTCGCCAAAATGACCGGCAGCGTGTACTGCTGCTGCCTCGTCGTGAAGATGAGCGCGGCGAGGAACTCGTTCCAGGCCGTGAAGAACGCGTAGAGCGCGACGGTCGCCACGCCCGGGGCGACGATGGGCAGGAGCACCCGCCGCAGGGTCGACAGGGTGCCGGCGCCGTCGCAGATCGCCGCCTCCTCGACCGCGGCCGGGACCGAGGCGAAGGCGGCGCGCATGGTGAAGATGCCGAAGGGCAGGGCGAACACGGTGTACACGACGATCAGCCCGAACTTCGAGTTCGTGAGGTGCAGGTCGTCGAGGATGACGTACAACGACGGCACGATCGACTGGAACGGGATCATCAGCGTGGACAGCACCACGAGGAACAGCAGCCCCCGGAAGCGGAACCGGAAGCGGGCGAACCCGTAGCCCGCCAGCACCGACAGCGCGCTGGCGGCGACGACGGTGCCGGCGGTGACCAGGAGGCTGTTGAGCACGTTGCGGAACAGGCCCGCGTCGAGCAGCCGGCGGTAGTTCTCCAGGCTCGGCTCGTGCGGCAGGAACGTCGGCGGGGTCTGCGAGAACTCGGCGCCGGTCTTGAACGAGGCCACGATCAGCCAGCCGAGCGGGGCCACGAACAGCAGGGCGAGCAGGCCGAGGACGACGTAGAACGGCAGGGCGGGCAGCCAGCCGGGGCGCCGGGTCACGAGTCCTCCCGGGAGCGGGTCAGCAGCAGCTGCACGGTGGTCAGGACGAGCAGGATGAGCATCAGCGCGATCGACATGGCGGCCGAGTAGCCGAGGTTGAAGTCGATGAACCCGGCCCGGTAGATGAGGTAGACGACCGGGATGGTGCTGTTGTCCGGGCCGCCCTGGGTGAGGATGAAGAACTGGTCGAAGGCCAGGTAGCTGCCGATCACGGTGAGCACCAGCACCAGCGCCAGGGTCGGGCGCAGCAGCGGCAGCGTGATCGAGCGGAACACCCGGAACCGCCGGGCCCCGTCGACCTCGGCGGCCTCGTAGAACTCCTTGGAGATGGCTTGCATCCCGGTCATCAGCAGCAGCATGGTGAGCCCGACGGTCTTCCAGACCACGAGCACGACCACGACGGCCAGGGCGGTCGGGAAGCTGCTGAACACCGAGACCGGCCCGTCGGCCAGCCCGGTGCGGCGCAGCAGATCGGGCACGATGCCGATGCGGTCGTCGAGCAGCCACAGCGTCATGTAGCTGGCGGTGGCGAAGCCGATGACGACCGGCAGGACGAACGCGGTGCGCAGCAGCCCGACCCCGCGCCGCCGGTGGCGCACCGCCGAGGCGAGCAGGAAGCCGACCACGAGCAGGCTCGCGGTGACGATGACGGTGTACAGCGTGGTGAACCCGAGGCTGTGCCAGAACGTGGTGTCGCCGGTCAGCCGCCGGTAGTTGGCCAGGCCGATGAAGCGCCGATCGCCCAGCAGCGACCAGTCGTAGAAGGACATGACCGCGGTGACGATCACCGGCAGCACGAACAGCCCGAGCACGAGCAGCACGGCCGGAGCCACCAGCAGCAGTCCGACCCGCTGCCGCCGAGCCTGCGGCCCGCGGCGCCGTCGCTGGGTCATCCCCACTCCTTCCGTGATCCGTCTACGTAATCGTTTTCGTGGACCGCACGTTACAACCCCAAGTCCGGATCATGTCAAGTATCTCAGCTCGGCTTTCTGCTACAGTGTCGATCGCCGAAGCTCAACGAAATCGGTTAAGGAGCCAAGTGACCGCCGCACGCAGCGCACCGGGCCGCGTCACCATGCGCGACGTGGCCTCCGTCGCCGGGGTGTCCACCGCGACCGTGTCCAAGGTGCTCAACGACCGCCCCGACGTGGGCCCGGAGGTCCGCCAGCGCGTCCTGGACACCATCGGCCGCCTCGGCTACCGCGTGAACGCCGTGGCCCGCGGCCTGCGCGCCCGGACCACCGACACCATCGCCATCCTGACCGACGACCTCGAGGGCATCTTCACCACCGCCCTCATGCGCGGCGTCGAGGAGGCCGCGTCCGACTACGACGTGTCGGTCCTGCTGGCCAACAGCTACGGCGACCCCGAGAAGGAGCGCAAACACCTGCGCCGCCTGCTGGACCGCCAGGTCGACGGCCTCATCATCATGTCCGGCAACCGGGTCCGCCCCCGCTCCGGCCCCGCCCTGCCGCTGCCGGACACGCCGTACGTGTTCCTGTACGAGTACGGGATGGCCGAACCGGTCCCGAGCATCCTGCCCGACGACCGCGGTGGCGCCGCCCTGGCCGCCCGCCACCTGCTGGACCTGGGCCGGCGCCGGATCGCCTTCATCAACGGCCCCGCGTCCTGGGAGGCGACGGCCGACCGGCTGGACGGCTTCACCGCGGCCCTGCGCGCGGCCGGTCAGGATCCAGACCCGGCATTGGTACGGCATGCAGCTTCCTGGTCCCCCGAGGACGGCTACGAGCTGACGGCGGCGATGCTGGCCCTACCGGACCCGCCGGACGCGATCTTCTGCGCGAGCGACGACCTGGCCACGGGTGCCCTCGCCGCGATCCACGACCGGGGCCTGGACATCCCGGGCGCGGTCGCGGTCGTCGGATTCGACGACCGCTCCCTCGCGGTGCACCAGCGGCCGCCGCTGACCACCGTGGCGCTGCCCCTGCTGGAGATGGGCCGGGTGGCCGGGCAACGGTTGCTCGCGGCCGTCAACGGCGAGCCGCAGGAGCACGAACTGATCCGGGTGCAGTGCGAACTCAAGGTCCGCGCCTCCACCAACCGGCCCTAGCGGATGACGGCGGGTCCGCCGCTCAGCGCAGTGCGTCGGCGATCGCCTCGGCGGGGGTCGTGGTCGGCCGCCCGATCAGACGCCGCAGGTCGCCGGAGTCGGTGAACATCTCGTCACGGCTCATGGCCAGGTCGGCGCTGACGAGCACGTGCGCCAGTTCCGCGGGTACGCCGGCGTCGAGCAGCGCCTCGGTGAACGTGCCGGCCGGGAGGTCGGTGTACTGGATGCGCCGGCCGGTGGCGACCGAGACGGCCGTGGCCAGCTCGGCCAGGGTGAAGGCGTGGTCCCCGCCTAGTTCGTACACCTCGCCGGTGTGGCCGTCGCTGGACAGCACGACCGCGGCGGCGTCGGCGTAGTCGGCACGCGTCGCGGCGCTGATCCTTCCCCGGCCGGCGGCCCCGATCAGGGCCCCGCCCTGCAGCACCCGGGGAAGCTGGGAGGTGTAGTTCTCCAGATACCAGCCGTTGCGCAGCATCACACTGGGCAGGCGCTCGCGGAGGTACTGCTCGGTGGCACTGTGGGTCGGGGCGAGGCTTGCCGTGGACGTGTCCGCGTGCAGCATGCTCGTGTACGCGACCAGCGAGATGTTCGCCGCGACAGCGGCGTCGACGGCGCGCCGGTGGTTGGCGACCCGCTCGCTCGGAGTCGTGGTGGAGATCAGCAGAAGTTTCTCCGCGCCCTCGAAGGCCGCCGCGAGACTGGCAGGCTCGGCGAAGTCGGCCCGGCGAACCACGACACCGCGCTCAGCGAGGTCCTTGATCTTCGTGACGTCCCGACCGGTCGCGACGATCCGCGAAGCGGGAACACCGCGGCTCAGCAGCGCTTCAACGGCGTGCCGGCCCAGCTGCCCAGAGGCGGCGGTAACAACGATCGACATGGGTGATGGCCCCTTCCGCCGCGGACCATCCGCAGCGCTGCCCACGATGACCTGCTCGCTCTCTTCTGGTAAGGACGCACTTGCGGGTAAGGTGACCACCTCGACGTAAGGATCGAGGTGGGGTTGGTGACGACACACCGGGACGTGAACGAGCACACATCCTCGTGGGACCCCTACGTCCGCGGCTGTCCGTCGCGTGACGTGCTCGACCAGATCGGCAGCAAATGGGCCGTTCTCGTGCTGGGCGAACTCGGCCGGCACGGGGCCTGTCGTTTCACGCAGCTGCGGCAGCGGCTCTCCGGGATCAGCGAGAAAATGCTCACCCAGACACTGCGCACGCTGGAACGCGACGGCCTGCTGCTCCGGACGGTGTACCCGGAGACGCCGATCCGCGTGGAGTACGAACTGACACCGCTCGGCGAGACCCTGCGAGGCCCATTGAAGGCGCTCACGGACTGGTCGGTGCAGCACATCGGCGAAGTCCTCGAAGCGCGTGAGGAGTACGACGAGCGCGCCGGGAAGCGATAGCCGGAGGACTTGCCAATCAGGAGCCCTGGTCAACCTCGACGGGTATCTTCGTCCGCTGGCCCTGGCGAAAGGTCGATCCAACGTCGGCATCGCCATGGAATGGCACCGCCGACTTCCGGCGCGACCCGGACCACTACCGTTGGCGCAACATCGCCGGCTGACTGCGGACGCGCGGCCGACGCCGATTCCGGCACCGACCCCGCACGAGCAGGGAACCACGGTCATGATGCTCTTCGACAGCGACAGCGACAGCGACAGCGACAGCGACAGCGACGGCAGTCAGCAGGAAGTCGATCCGGCCACAGTGGACAGCATCGTCGTACGCCGGAGGGGCGTCATCGACATCGGCGCCGAGCAGACACCGCCAGTGACGTTGACCGGCAACGAGGCAAGCGCCGTCATCCGGCTGATCGACTTCTCGGCGCCGATCCGGCCTGGCGGCACGCCGATGGCACTGGTCACCGCCGAACTCCAGATCAACTTCGCCGATGCCGGCAGCCGGAACTTCGTGATCTACAACGATCGGCTCGCGCAGGACCTTGCCACGCCCGGGGTGTACTACCGGGTGGCGTCGTCACTGCGGATGGTCTTCGGCGGCTGAGGCCGGGCGGACTGCGCACCGAGCCGGCCAGGCTCCGTGCGCACCTCTCGGACGGTCGTCCAGGTCGGGGCCGGCCGACTGCTGCGAATGGCGGATGAACGAATTACTCACGGTGCGTTGCCAGCACGGGCTCGCGTGAGGCTGGGTGCCCGTAGGTCCGTACCGTGTGGGAATGAGCGTGCAAAGTTCTGGGAACTCGTCGAAGCGGCGCGGCACGGACACGGCGCGCTACCCGCAGTTGCCGGAGTTCTGGGACTTCGACGATGAGCATGAGTCGAGCCGTCGACTGCCGCGCCTCGACTCCGTCCTCGAGTAGCCGCTCTCGACCGATCGGCGGGGGGAGGAAGCGGCATCAGCCCGGGACGGGCGGCGAGGTTGGTGACCGGCCGGTTGGCCATCGCGACCCGGTGCTGGTCCAGCCGGCAGGCTGCGGACTCGGGCCGCGACGGCCGTGGACAGCGGCTCGGCCGCTCAGACGACAGTCATGTGCGACGCCATCAGTGCCATCAGCAGTGCGATCGCGATGGCGGCCACGAGCGGCCACACCAGCGTGCCGACCGCTGCCCCGAACGCCGAGTTGCGGCGACCGGTGAGCCCCCGCACGATGGCGACCGCGATCGACCCGGCGACGCCCGCGATTGCGAAGATGGCCGCTCCGTCCTGCGGATGGCGGGGTGGGGTGTTGCTCGTCGCGGCCACAAATCCGGCCAACGCCAGCAAATACACGCCGAGTGACAGCATCAGCCCACCGAACACGGTGCCGCGCGGTCGCCAGTCTTCATCAAGGTCCATATCGCAGTAGACGGGCACCGACGCGCCACGGTTCCCGACCGCTCGGCTCCAGCCCGGGGTGGTGGAGCGAAGCTCCCCCACCTCATTTTGGGAGAAGCAGCCTCTTCCGGGTAGCACCCGCCGATGGGGACGTCCACGTTGCCGGAACGGCAGGAAGCGCCGCCCTTCCACGCGCTCTCCGTGGCCGACGCGCTCGCCGTCGAGCACGTCGAGGTGCAGCAAGGGCTGGGCGCGGAGGAGGTGGAGCGGCGGCGGGCGCAGTACGGGCCCAACCGGTTCGCCGAAGCGCGCCGGGAGCCGCGGGTCAAGGCCTTTCTGCGCCAGTACGCCGACCTGATGCAGATTGTGCTGCTCGTGGCGGGCATCGGCAGTATCTACCCGCTCAAGCAGTACGGCACCGGACTGCTCCTCATCGCGCTCACCCTCCTCAACGCCGTCCTCGGGCTGCGGCAGGAGGGGAAGGCGGCGGCTGCCGTCAGTGCATTGCAAGAGGCGATGATCACCAAGGCGCGGGTGCGGCGGAACAACACCACGGACACCGTGGCCGCCGAGGAGCTGGTGCCCGGGGACGTGGTGCTCGTCGAGGCCGGGGACCGGGTGCCGGCCGACGGGCGGCTGGTGCGCAGTGCGCGGCTCGAGGTCGACGAGTCGGCGCTGACCGGGGAGAGCATCCCGGCCGGTAAGGATGCCGGGGCGGTCGCGGCCGAGGCGGCGGCGCTCGGGGATCGTACCGACATGGCGTACATGCACACGAACGTCACCCGGGGGAGCGGGGAGCTGCTGGTCACCGCGACCGGGATGGACACCGAGGTCGGGCGGATCTCGGGGATGCTCGCCACCGGGAAGGAGGCGCCGACCCCGCTCACCCGGCAGCTGAGCCGGCTCACCAACCAGATTCTGCTCGTGGCCGGGGTCGCGCTGCTGCTCTCGGTGGTGCTGAGCCTGGCCCGGGGCAACACGTTCCAGGTGGTGTTCACCGCCGCCATCGCGTTTGCCATCTCGGCCATTCCGACCGGGCTGCCGGCCGTGGTCACCACCATTCTGTCGCTCGGGACGCAGCTGCTGGCGCGGTCCAACGCGATTGTGAAGCGGCTGCGGTCGACGGAGACGCTGGGGTCGACCTCGGCCATCAACTCGGACAAGACGGGGACGCTGACGCTCAACCAGATGACCGTGGCCGAGTTGGCGATTCCGGGGCGGCGGTACACGGTGAGCGGCTCGGGCTACTCCGCCGAGGGGGACATCCGGCGGGTGGCGGGGGATCCGGACGTACCATTGGAGCCTTTTCTGTTGCCCATGGCCCTTGCCGGCGACGCGGTGGTGACCGATGGGCGGCTGGTCGGCGACCCGACCGAGGGGGCGCTCGTGGTGCTGGCCGAGAAGGGGCATCTCGATGTGGCGGCGACCCGGCAGCGGTATCCGCGCATCGCCGAGATTCCGTTCGACGCCGCCTACAAGCTGATGGCGACCTATCACCGGATGACCGACGAGGCCGGCCGTGACGTGGTGCGGTGCTTCGTCAAGGGGGCGCCCGACCAGCTGCTGGCCCGCGGGGACCTCGACGAGGACAAGCGGGAGCGGTACCTGGCCGAGAACGAGCGGATGGGCGAGCAGGGGCTGCGGGTGATGGCCACCGCCCGGCGGGACTACGACCCGGCCACCTTTGACCCGGACGGCGATCTGCTCGCCGGGCTCGACGGGCTGACGCTGCTCGCGCTCGCGGGGATCGTCGATCCGCCGCGGCCGCAGGCGAAGGACGCGATCGCGACCGCGCACCAGGCCGGGATTCAGGTGCGCATGATCACCGGTGACCACGCGGTCACCGCCGGGGCCATCGCCAAGCAGCTCGGGATCACCGGGCGGGCCATCACCGGGGCCGAGTTCGCGGCCATGGACGACGAGCGGGCGCTGCGCGAGGTCGACGACATCGGGGTCATCGCGCGGGTCACGCCCGAGCACAAGGTACGGCTGGTCGAGATCCTCCGCCGCCGCGGGCACATCGTGGCGATGACCGGCGACGGGGTCAACGACGCGCCGGCGCTGAAGCGGGCCGACATCGGCATCGCGATGGGGATCACCGGCACGGACGTGTCGAAGGAAGCCGCCGCGATGATTCTCACCGACGACGACTTCGCGACCATCGTCAAGGCCGTCGCCATCGGGCGGGCGCTGTACGCGAACCTCAAGCGGTACGTCTACTTCCAGATGGGCGTGCTGATCGGCTTCATCGTCACGTTCCTCGGCGCGGGAATCTTCGGCGTGGCCGCGGGAGTGCCGCTGCTGCCGCTGCAGTCGCTGTGGGTCAACTTCTCCGTGCACCTGTCGCAGTCGATCGGGCTCGGCTACGGCCGCCCCGAGCCGGACCTCATGGACCGGCCGCCGCGCGCCGCCGAGGAGCCGCTGCTGGCCGGGCGGACGCTCGCCTGGCTCGGTGTGCTCGGGGTGGTGATCGGCGCGATCACGCTCGCGGTGATCGCCTGGGCGGACGCCCGGCACGACCTCGACACCGCCCGCACCATGGGGCTGACGACATTTTCACTGCTCAGCTTGTACCTCTCAGCCACCGTCCGCAGCGCCACCCGCTCGGTGTTCAGCCTCGACACCTTCGACGATCGCCGCTTCGTCGTCACCAGCGGCATCTCGCTGCTGGCGATCGTCCTCGCCACCGAGCTCGGCGTCCTGCAGCGGCTCCTGCACACCGTCCAGCTCGACCTGGGCCAGTGGATCGTCTGCGCCGTGGCGGCGGCCCCGGTCCTGCTCGTCACCGAACTGCAGAAGGCGCACCGGCGCCGGAAGGGAGCGCGCGATGGCCGAGCCACAGCTTGACCGCATCGCCGAGCTGATCGCCCCGCTGCGGATCGAGCCGGGGGAGCGGGTGCGGCTGCGCCGCGACCACGACCCCGGGTACACCGCCGGGCTGGACCGCCACCGCGACGGCGAGGACCTGCTCCAGCGCGGGGTGGCGCTGCTCGCCGACCACCAGGCGCGGCTGGCCGCCGAGAGCACCCGCGGGGTCCTCGTGGTGCTGCAGGCCCTCGACGCGGCCGGCAAGGACGGCACCATCCGGCACGTGATGAGCGGGGTCAACCCGCAGGGCGTGCGGGTGCACAGCTTCAAGGTGCCCAGCGCCGAGGAGCGGGCGCACGACTTCCTGTGGCGGTACTCCGGCCGCCTCCCCGCCCGCGGCGAGATCGCCATCTTCAACCGGTCGCACTACGAGGAGGTGCTCGTCGTCCGGGTCCACCCGGAGCTGCTCGACCAGGAGCACCAACCGCCCGCGCCGCGCGGGAAGGAGCTGTGGCAGCGCCGGTTCCGGGCGATCAACGAGTGGGAGCGGCAGCTGACCGAGGACGGCTTCCACATCGTGAAGCTGTTCCTCAACGTCAGCAAGGACGAGCAGCGCAAGCGGCTGCTGGCGCGCATCGACGAGCCGGCCAAGAACTGGAAGTTCTCCGCCTCCGACCTCGCCGAGCGCAAGCACTGGGCCGACTACCAGCGCGCCTACGCCGACATGCTCGCCCACACCAGCACGAAGCACGCGCCCTGGTACGTCATCCCGGCCGACCACAAGTGGTTCGCCCGTATCGCCGCGGCCGCCGTCATCGCCGACACGCTCATCGGCATCGACCCGCAGTACCCGACCCTGGACCGCAAGGGCCGCCGGGAGCTGCGGCAGTTCCGCGGCGCGCTGGAGAAGGGCTGAGCCCGATGCTGCGCCTGCAGCGACTGGGGCGGGCGGGCTGGTCGGTGGCCGGCATCGTCGGCGGGGCCGCGCTGGCCGCCGTCGCCGTCGGCCTGCTGGTGCCGCTGCTCATGCCCCTGCTGCTCATGGTCGTCATCGCCGTCACCGTGCAGCCGCTGGTGGCCCGGCTGCGCCGGCTCGGGCTCAGGCCCGGTCCGGCCTCGCTGCTCGGTGCGCTCGCGGTGCCACTGGGCCTGGCCGCGGTGGCCGCGCTGCTCGTCTGGGTGGTGCTGCTGCAGGCATCGGAGTGGCGCCCGGCCCTGCTCGCGGCCGGGCACAAGCTGCACAGCGCGCTCGGGGCCGACCCGGTGCGCACTGTCCTGCAGTCGGAGGCGTGGCGCACCGCGCTGCTCGGGGCCGGCTCCGCGGTGTCGCAGGGCGTGATCGTGGCCGCCGAGGCCGCGATCGGGCTGCTGGTCGGCACCTACCTGCTGTACTACCTGCTGCGCGACGGTCCCCGGGTGGTCGCCGCGATCGAGCCGCACCTGCCCGAGTACCTCGACTTCACGCGGGCGGCGGTGCAGCTGCGGCGGTACATGGTGGGCACCGCCGTGGTCGCGGCCATGGACGCCGCCGTCATCACCTTCGGCGCGGCCGTGCTCGGGGTGCCGTTCCTGCTGACGATCGCCATCGTGACGTTCGTGGCGGCGTTCGTGCCCTACCTCGGGGCGTGGGTCTCGGCCATCTTCGCGGTGCTGCTCGCACTCGGCGCCGGCGGGGTCACCACCGCGGTGTGGATGGTCGTCATCGTGCTGATCACGCAGAACGTCCTGGAGGGCATCCTGCGCCCGCTCGTCTTCGGCCGCGCCCTCAACCTGCACCCGGTCGTGGTGCTCGCGGTGACCGTGCTCGGCGCCGCCGTGGGCGGGCTGTGCGGGGTGTTCCTCGCTCCGCCGCTGGCCGCCATCGCCCGATCGTGGTGGGTTGCCCGGCGCGCGCACGGTACGAGTGCCGCTCCGGCGGGTATGCCGTCCGAGTGACGACGCTGAGTGTTTCCCCGCCGCCGCCCGCGACGAGCGAGCTGCGCCGGTGGGTCATTACGAACGTACGCGAGTTGCAGGCACTGCGCGAGGCGCTGCTCGACACCCTGATGCAGCGCCGGCTCATCGTGACGCCGGCCCTGGACGACCGGGCCGACCGGGTGCTGCTGGTCGCCTCCGAGCTCGCGACCAACGCGCTCATCCACGGGCTGCCGCCCAGCGTGGTGCGGCTGCTGGAGGCCGACGACTGCTTCGTGCTCGACATCGCCGACCACGACATGCAGGCGCTGCCGGAGTTGCGTGACGTCGAGCCGTTCGACTCCGGCGGGCGCGGCCTGCACCTGGCCCGGCAGCTGTCGCTCGACGTCGGCTGGTACGCCACCACCGAGGCCAAGCACATCTGGGCGTCCTTCCCGGCGGTGACCGCGACCCCGAACGGGTGATGGCGCGGTCACCCGACGGCGTGACCCTCGGGGGTATGGATGACCATTACGCCTCCCCGATCGAGTGCCACGGCCTCATCGGTGACCTGCAGACCGCCGCCCTGGTCGCCCAGGACGGCTCGATCGACTGGTTCTGCGCGCCGCGCTTCGACTCGCCGAGCGTGTTCGCCGGGCTGCTCGATCCCGGCCGCGGCGGCCAGTGCCGGCTGCGCGCGGATCGCGACGACGCCGTGACCCGGCAGCTGTACCTGCCGGGCACGGCGATCCTCATCACGCGGACGATGACCCCCGAGGGCGTCGGCGAGGTGCTCGACTTCATGCCGGTCACCGGCGACGAGCCGACCGACCGGCACCGCATCGTGCGGATCATGCGCGTCGTGCGCGGCCGCGGCCGGTTCATCTTCGACTGCTCGCCCGCCTTCGACTACGCGCGGGCCGCGACCACGGTCGAGCTGCGCGGCCCGGGTGCCGTGTTCACCGGCGGGGGCCAGTCGCTCACCCTGCATCCGGTCGGCGGCGAGATGCTGGACCGCTTCGAGCGCATCGACGGCGGCGTCCGGCTGGTGCTCGACGCGTCCGAGGGCGCCGCCGGCGGGGTCATCCTCGAGACCGGGCCGGCCACGCAACCGCGCGCCGTCGCGATGGAGGAGCTCTGGCAGCTGTACGACCAGACGCGCGACTACTGGCGCTCGTGGGCGGCGCAGTCGAAGTACACCGGACGCTGGCGGGAACAGGTGGAGCGCTCGGCCATCACGTTGAAGCTGCTCACCCACGCCCCGACCGGTGCGCCGATCGCGGCCGCCACCGCCGGGCTGCCGGAGCTCGTCGGCGGCGAGCGCAACTGGGACTACCGCTACACCTGGATCCGCGACGGCTCGCTGGCCGTGCACGCCCTGGTCGGTCTGGGCTACGGCGGCGAGGCCGAGGCGTTCCTGAACTGGCTGCGCACCCGGATCACCTCCGGCCGGCCGCGCATCATGTACCGCGTCGACGGCGACGCCGACCTGCCCGAGCTCGACCTGCCGCACCTGTGCGGCTACCGGGACTCCCGCCCGGTGCGGATCGGCAACGACGCCAACGGGCAGCTGCAGCTCGACATCTTCGGCGAGGCGATGGACGCCGTGTACCGGGGCTACAGGTCCGGCCTGCGCCCGGCGTACGACGGCTGGGTCCGCCTCGCCGAGGGCATCGACTGGCTCTGCGGCGTCTGGGACCAGCCCGACGACGGCATCTGGGAGTCCCGCTCGGGCCGGCACGACAACACGTACGGCCGGGTCATGTGCTGGGTCGCCTTCGACCGCGCCATCCGGGTGGCCCGCGCGCTCGGCCTGCCCGCCGACCTCCCCTGCTGGACGGCGTCCCGCGACGCGGTCTACCAGCAGGTGATGACCCGCGGCTGGAACGAGGCGGCGCAGACCTTCACCCAGCACTACGACACCGACGTCGTGGACGCGGCCCTGCTCTACATGCCGATCGTCGGCTTCATCAGCCCCGAGGACCCGCGCTGGCGCTCGACCCTGCGCGCGATCGACGAGCATCTGGTTTCGGACAGCCTCGTGTACCGCTACGACCCCCTCAAGTCCCCGGACGGCCTGGCCGGCGCGGAGGGCACCTTCTCGATGTGCACCTTCTGGTACGTCGACGCGCTCACCCGCACCGGCCGGGTCGACGACGCTCAGCTCACGTTCGAGAAGATGCTCACGTACAGCAACCACGTCGGCCTCTACGCGGAGGAGATCGGCCCGACGGGCGAGCAGCTGGGCAACTTCCCGCAGGCGTTCTCCCACCTCGGCCTGATCAACGCGGCCATCCGCCTCGACAAGGCGCTGGGCTGACCCTGGGAATGCCGGTACCACCCTCAGCGGCCGCCGGCGGGGAAGAATGAGCCCATGCCCGCTTCCCCGGCCGAGTCCCAGGCTGAGCTCGGCGCCACCCTGCGGGCCTGGCGGGACCGGCTCACCCCGGCCGCGGTCGGGCTGCCCAGCGGCCGGGTCCGCCGCGCGCCGGGGCTGCGCCGCGAGGAGCTGGCCCAGCTCGCCGGGCTGTCGGTCGACTACGTCGTGCGCCTCGAACAGGGCCGCTCGACCACCCCGTCGCCGCAGGTGGTGGCGGCGCTGGCCCGCGCGCTGCAGCTCGGCGACGGCGAGCGCGACCACCTGTTCCGCCTGGCCGGCCTCGCCCCGCCCGCGGAGGGCGAGATTTCGGACCACATCACGCCGGGCCTGCACCGGGTGCTGAACCGGCTCGGCGACACCGCCGTGGCGCTGTTCGCCGCCGACTGGCAGCTGATCTGGTGGAACCGCTGCTGGGCGGCGCTGCTCGGGGACCCGTCGGCGGCCCCGGCCGAGCGGCGCAACTTCGCCCGGGCCACCTTCCCGGTCCACGGCGAGGCGCCGGCCCTGACCGACCGGGAGGTGCGCTCGAGCCGCCCGGACGCCGTGGCCGCCGCGATCGTGTCCGACCTGCGCCGGGCCACCGGCCGCTTCCCGCACAGCCGGCGCCTGCTGCGGCTGATCCGGACCCTCGAGGAGGGCAACGAGCGGTTCGCGGCGCTGTGGGCGGAGGGCGCGGTGGGCGCGCACCGGGAGGACCACAAGGTCATCCACCATCCGTCGATCGGCCGGATCGAGCTCGACTGCGACGTGGTGACCGAGGGCGACGCCGACCGGAAGATCGTCATCCTGACCGCGGCACCCGACTCGGAGGACGAGATCAAGCTGCGGCTGGCCCTCCTCGCGGACGCGGCGGCGGGCTGAGTCCGCGTATAGCATGTTGCCCGTGACGTACCCGGGGGGACCGACCGATCCGCACCAGCCCTACGGACAGCAGCCTTATCCGCCTGTTCCCTGGTCCACGGAGCCGCCGAACACCGGCAGCACGCAGAAGGGCCTGAAGGGCGCGCTCATCGCGATCGGGGCGCTGTTCGCGGTCATCGTGCTCGTCGTCGGCGGGTACTTCGCGTTCCAGAGGGTGTTCACCGATTCGCCCAGCGAGGTGGTCTCGGCCTACATCGACGAGGCGCGCAAGGACCACCCCGACCGGCTGAAGATCGCCGACATGCTGTGCCGGACCGAGGCCGACAAGCTGCGCAACCAGGTCGCCGGCGACGACGACTCGGACAACGACTCGCTCGTCGACTGGCACGTGACCGGCGAGAAGATCACCGGCGACACCGCGACCGTCACCACGGAGTACACCGTGAAGACGCTCGGCACCCAGACCAAGACCAGCAACCTCAGCCTGGCCCTGGTCAAGGAGGACCGGGAGTGGAAGATCTGCTCGTTCGCCGACTGATTCGACGCCACCCCGCCGGGTAGACCCGGCCGCATGCTTGCCACGATGCTCGGCCGGCGGCCATCGATCCCCGGCGAGGACCGCCGCCAGGGGGTGACGGTCGCCGCGCAGGCCCGGCCGGACCGGTGGTGGTTCGGGATGGGCCGGCCCACCAGCCCGATCGACGACGGCGCGAGCGCCCCGGACGGCGGGCGGGCGCAGACCACGCAGGGGTACGTGTGGGCGTTCACCGCCGACGAGGCCCAGCGGCACCTGTGGTGGGGCACCGCCTCCAACGCCACCGGCGGCGGGATGGCCACGCTGGCGTCCGAGTTCGCCGGGGCCGGGCTCGGGGTGCCGGTCCGGCCGTGGGACGACCCGGACAACGTCACCTGCGAGTTCGCCGAGTCCTTCAACGCCACGCACGGGGTGGGCCCCGCCGAGGGTGTCGCGGGCGATGTGGTGGCGGCGCAGATCTGGCAGTACGACATCGGCAGCGGCACGACCGTCGAGCGGACGCCGACCGAGGAGGAGTGTCCCGGCTTCGCGGGGCTGGCCGGGGTGCGGGCGGCCGGCTCGATCGGCGACGTGGTGCTGCTCGGCGGGATCGAGACCAGCCTGACGGCGGGCGCGCAGGCGGGCGGCACCGTGCTGCTGCTGGCCTATCACGTCGACGGGACGTTCCTGGGCTGGCGGCGCTTCGAGGACTGGGACAACATCAAGAACTTCGTCGTCGCCGGCGGGCAGCTCTACTTCGGCGTGGGGCTCGCCGGGGGAGCGGGCGGGAGCGTTCAGCGCTTCACCGGTACCGTCAAACACCCCTTCCGGTGCGAGGAGGTCGGGCGGCTCGGCAACCAGCCCAGCTACTTCACCGTCCACGAGAACCGGATCGTCACGGGCACCTGGCGGGCCACCGGCAGCACCGAGCCGGCCGGCGTCTATCTCAGCCCGCCGCTGCACGAGCTCGGCCCGAAGTCCGTGCACGGCTGGCGGCTGGTGTTCAGCGCGGCCCAGCTGTTCCCGGACCCGCTGACCGCCGACGCGATGGTGTCCTTCGCGGTCACCTCCTACGAGGGCTGGGTGTACGCCACGTTCGGCATCCCGTCGGTGGCGCCCGCGCTCACCCACCACCTCGCGGCGTACCCGGAGATCCCGCGCGGGACGGTGCCGGAGCTGGCGCTGGCGTACCTGCGCAGCTCGCCCGGCGGCGTGGTGTACCGGATCAAGGATCCCGGGGCCCTGAACCAGCAGGTCGAGCTGCTCTACGGCGAGCGGAGGTACTGGTGCTACGAGCCGGACACGGGGGAGTGGACGCAGCGGGACAACCTGCTGCACCAGGATCCGAAGTTCGGCGCGGGCGGCTTCGGCAACCGGTTCAACGACTACGTCGGCTGGGGCGCGGGCGTGTTCCGGGGCAAGCTGTACGTCGGTACGTTCAACACGGAGAAGGTGCTGCGGGACATCACGCTGAACCCGGAGACCGGCGTGCTCACCCAGGTGCTGGGACGGCCCGTGCCGGCCGTGGAGACCGCGCTGTGGCGGGAGCTGGCCGCGCGGCTGGTGTTCCGCGACCGCCGCACGGCCGGGCAGGTGTGGGTCTTCGACGACGCCGACAGTCCCGCCCGGCCGCTGACGACCACCGGGTTCAACAACGCGTGCAACTGGGGGATCCGGGGCGTCCTCCCGGTCGGGGACGAGCACCTGTTCTTCGGGACCAACCAGGGCTGGCAGTACCCGACCGAGCCGCGCGACGACCCGCCGCGCCGCGCGGGGTGGCAGGTGCTCAGTATTCGGACGCGGAGCTCTGCATGACCCAGAGGGAGCCGCCGTTGGGCGACATGCCGTTGCCCTCGGTGGTGCTCTTGGGCTTCGCGTTGTACGCCAGCGTGAAGTAGGTGCCGCTGGAGGTCTCGACGCTGGACGGGTTGGCCTGGTCCGACGAGCCGGAGTTGTAGATCAGCACCTTCTTCGGCGTGGAGGGCCACAGCGCGAGCGGGTTCTGGATGAGCACGCCGTAGGTCGGGCGGGCCGTCACCGCCTTGTCCCCGAACGTGAACAGCACCCGGTCGCCGCTCGGGCCCGAGACCTTGAGCAGGTGGTGGGAGCTCGCCCACACGCCGCTGAGCCACTGCACGTCGTAGTAGCTCCCGGTGCCGGTGAAGGTGTACGGGTTCCACTTCATGATCTTGACCGGCTGGCCGTTCGAGATCGGGTTGGTGGAAGAGTTGTTGTTCAGCTCCCGCCGGACGGCGGCGATGACGACGCCGCCGACCTGCACGAAGCTCGGCTCGGTGTACGTCTCGTAGAAGCCGTTCGCGTCGGGCGTGGTCGCGGTGGCGGCGAGCTGGAACGCGTCGGCGACGAGCAGCCGCGGGTCGGAGACCGGGCGCCAGGTGGCCCGGATGAACCACGCGCCGGTGTTGTTGTAGACCGGGATCAGCACCTGGCTGGTCTGGCCGCCCTGGTCGTCGAGGGCGAGCATGCCGCCGTGCGCGGCGAGCGCGCTGCCCTGGATCTGGGCGGGGACGGGCAGCTTCACCGGGTCGGTGAAGGTCGTCCAGCCCGGCTTCCAGACCGAGTAGTACACCCCGTCACTCGGCACGAAGAACGTCAGCACCACGCTGCCGTCGTGCATCTTGCCGAGCTTCGGGTCGCGCATGTCCTTGCCGGCCATGGTGGCCGGGTGGGCGAGCGCGGGGTGCGGCGCGTCCCAGGCCGTGCCGCTCTGGGCGCCGAAGGAGAGCTGGACCGTGCCGTCGGGGCCGGTGTGGCCCGTCGCGCGGTACCAGACGGCCATCAACCGGCCGTCGTCGAGCTTGACGATGTCGGGGAACCGGGCCTCGAACGAGCCGGGCTCCTGGTAGAGCTTCTGCAACTGGCTGACCGCGGCGGCCGGGGACGCGAGGAGTCCCACCACGACCGCCACGGAGGCCAGGACTGCGGCCATCCGTCGCATGGTGAACATGCTCGATATTCGTATTTGGAATATCGTTCCATGTCAACGGTGGCGGCGGTCTATTCGTCGGCGAAGTCGCCCGTCTCGGCCGCGGGGCCGCTGGCGTCGCTGGTGGAGCCCTGGGCCGGGGAGCGCATGCCGCCGGTCGTCGCGTCCCCGGTGGTCGTCGGGGCGGCGCCCGGGTTGGGGGCCCGGTGCGGGGCGCGGCCGGCACCGCCGGGGCCCGCGCTGGAGCCGGTCGTGGTGCGCACGCCGCCGGTCGTCGTCGGCCCGCCGTTGCGCCAGGTCTCGGCGGCGGCCTCCTCGTCGGCCTCGCGATCGGCCCGTTCCTCAGGTGACATGAGGTGTGCTTACCCCGGGCGCAAGCCACCTAACGCGTGAAACGGTTCTTTCCCGGCAAAGGGGGTAGTCGCGACGGCATGAACGTCTCCTTCCTGCGCCCGTTGTACGAGCGTCCCGGGCCGTGGGCGTCGGTCTACCTCGACGGGACGCGCAACAACGAAGACCCGGCCGGCACCGTGGAGCGGCGCTGGCGGGCGGCCCGCACGACCCTCGAACGGGCCCTGTGCGAACCGGAGAACCTCGACGCGCTCGAGCGCGCGCTGCTCGGGCACACGGAGGAGGACGGGCTGTACGGCCTGGCCGCCTTCGCCACCGACGGCGAGGTGGCGATGCTGCGGGTGCTGCCCGCGCCGCCGCGCCGGGACATCGCCGCGTACGGGCCGCTGCCGCACGCCATGCCGCTGCTCGCGCAGATGGGGGAGTCGATCCCGTACGTGCGGGTGCTCGTGGACCGCACCGGCGGCGACCTCGAGGCCGTGGACGCCGCCCAGCTCGTGCACTCCGAGCACGTGGAGGGGGCCGAGCAGTGGCCGCTGCACCGGGTCAAGCCGGGCGGGTGGTCGCAGCCGCGGTACCAGCGGGCGGCCCAGGTCACCTGGGAGCGCAACGCCGGGACGGTGGCCGCGGCGGTGGCCGATGCCGCGGAGCGCTGCGGGGCCGAGATCGTGCTGGTGGCCGGGGATCCGCAGGCCCGGCCGATGCTCATCGCGCAGCTGCCGGAGCACTGGCGGGGGCGGGTCGTGGAGACCAGCGGCACCACCGGCGAGGCCGTCCTCGAGGACGCCACGGTGCAGGCGATCGCGGATCGCGCCGCGGAGCGGGTGCGGGACGTCCTGGACCGCTACCAGAGCCAGCGGGGGCGGGGCGCCGCCGCGGGCGACGGGCTGCCGGCGGTGGTGACGGCCCTGCAGCGCGGGCAGGTCGGGACCGTGGTGCTCGTGGACGACCCGACCTCGAACGCGGAGCTGTGGATCGGGCCGGAACCGTCCCAGCTGTCCTTCGACCGGGCCGAGCTGCAGGCCATGGGTGTCCGTGACACCCGCCGGGTGCGGGCCGACGCGGCCCTCGTGCGGGCGATCGCGTGCTCGGACGCCGACCTGGTGTTCGCGGCGGGCGACGAGTTGCCGGTCGAAGGCGGCGTCGGGGCGCTCCTGCGGTACGCGGACGCGGGGACGCGCCGCCGCTGACGGGGTGTGATGTAAACCGCTGTTGACTTGGCCGTGGATCTCCGTCTACGGTCAAAGTCAACAGTCGTTTACATTATGAGAGGTACTCGTGACCACTACCGTCACGGAGTCGGTGCGCACCGGCCGGCATTCCAACAGCACCCTCGTGGTGCTGTTCCTGTCGCTGGGCGGCCTGGCGTTCGCGGTGCTGCAGTCGCTCGTCGCGCCCGCGCTGCCGATCATCGCGCAGGACCTGCACGCCTCGACGGGCGACATCAGCTGGATTCTCACCGCGTACCTGCTGTCGGCCTCGGTCCTCACGCCGATCCTGGGCCGCCTCGGCGACATGGTGGGCAAGCGCCGCGTGATGCTGGTGGTGCTGCTGATCCTGGCCGCGGGTACCCTCCTGGCCGCGCTCGCCCCGAACCTCGCCACCCTGATCGTGGCCCGCGCACTGCAGGGCGCGGCCGGCGCGATCATGCCGCTGTCGATCGGCATCGTCCGCGACGAGCTGCCCCGCGAGCGCGTCGGCGTCACCGTCGGCCTGCTCTCGGCCATCTTCGGCATCGGGGCCGGCGTCGGCATCGTCGCGGCCGGCCCGATCGTCGACCACCTGTCCTGGCACTGGCTGTTCTGGCTGCCGCTGGTGGTGGTCGGCATCGCGCTGCTCGGCGTGTTCTTCGGCGTCCCCGAGTCGCCGGTCCGCGCGCCCGGCCGCCTCGACGTGCTCGGCGCCGCGATCCTCTCGGTCTCCCTGGTGTCCCTGCTGCTGGCCATCTCCAAGGGCCGCGAGTGGGGCTGGACCAGCGGCTCGACCCTCGGCCTGCTGCTCGCCGGCGTCGTGCTGCTCGCCGTGTTCGTCGTGGTCGAACTGCGGGTCCGCGAGCCGCTGGTCGACATGCGGCTGATGGCCCTGCGCGGGGTGTGGGCGACCAACCTCGTCGCCCTCATCTTCGGTTTCGCGATGTTCGGCACGTTCGTGCTCGTGCCCACCCTGCTGGAGCTCCCGGCCGCGACCGGCTACGGCTTCGGCAAGTCGGTCTCCGAGGCGGGTCTGTTCCTGCTCCCGACGGTGCTCATGATGCTCGTGTTCGGCCCGCTCGCGGGGCTGCTCGACCGGCGCTTCGGCCCGAAGGTGCCGATGACGCTCGGCGCGATCGCGGTGACCGCGGCCTTCGCCCTGCCCGCGGTGGGCCACGGCGAGATCTGGCAGATCCTGGTCTCCGGCCTGTTCACCGGGGCCGGCATCGGCCTCGCGTTCGCCGCGATGTCCAACGCCATCATCGAGAGCGTCCCGGCGACCCATACGGGCGAGGCGGCGAGCGTCAACGCGATCGCCAGGACCATCGGATCCAGCATCGGTACGGCGGTGATCGCGGCCGTGATCGCCTCCAACACGACCGCCCGGGGCCTGCCGACCGACTCGGCGTTCACCAAGGGCTTCTGGCTCTGCACCGGGGTGGCCGTGATCGGCATCGTCGCCGCGCTGATCCTGCCCTCGGCCCGCCGCCGGCACGAACAGGCCGTGCGCGTCGGCGTCGAGGACCTGCCGGCGGATGCGGAGCGCTCGCTGACCTGAGTGGTGCGAGGGGGCCCGGCGCGACCGGGCCCCCTTTCGTGCGTTACGCGGTGCAGGTGAGCGTGGGCGTGGCGTTGGTGCCGCTCCACGTACCGGTGAAGCCGAAATCGGTCGACCCGTTGGCCGGGATGGTGCCGTTGTAGGCGGCGTTCGTCACCGTCACCGCGGAACCCGACGTGCTCAGGGTGCCGTTCCACAGCTGGGTGACCGTCTGGCCGTTCGCGAACGTCCACTTGACCGTCCACTTGGTGATGCCCGCGTTGCCGGCCTTCACCGTCACCGCGCCCTGGAACCCGCCCGGCGAGCCCGGCCACTGGCTGGTGACCGCGTAGGTCGCCGTGCACGCCCCACCGGCCGGCGGCGGCGAGGAACTGGTCGGCGGCTGCGAGCTGCGCGGCGGCTGCGAACTGGTCGGCGGGCGGGAGCTGACCGGCGGCTGCGAGGTCGGGCCGCCGCCGACCGGCGGGTTCAGGTAGGGGCCGATGATGTTCATCTTGGCCTGGTTGACGGTGTTCCAGTCGTCGCCGACGATGCCGCCGGTGTCGCCCGAGTCCGGGTTCCAGGACCAGTAGGTGAACGAGATCCCGTTGGTACCGGTGCCCATGTACGCCATCAGCTTGTTCAGCCACTGGGTGTCCAGCGGGTTCTGCAGCGTGCTGCCGAACTCGCCGACCAGGACCGGGGCGATGTTCTGCTTGTACAGGTAGCCCCAGAAGTGATCCCAGACGTCGGGCAGGTTGTTCGGGAAGTTGGGGTCGTTGAACCACGGCTGCCGGTCGTACACCGAGATGCCGTAGTCGTGCGCGGAGTACACCAGCCGGTTGGCCACGTTGAGCCGGACCGGGTAGGTGCCCGCCTTCGACAGGTTGCCACCCCACCAGTCGCACGCCATCGGGTCGTCGGGCACGTTGTCGTACGGGTTCGGCGAGCCGCCGTTGCCGTCGCAGCTGACCCCCTCGACGAAGATCAGCCAGTTCGAGTTCGTCCCGAGGATCGCGTTGCCGATCCGCTCGGCCGCGAGCCGCCAGTCCTTGGCGGTGTCGCCGCAGCCCCAGCAGGAGCCGGTCCCGTTGGGCTCGTTGCCCTCGGCGTGCGGCTCGTTGAACAGGTCGGCGCCGATCACCGTCGGGTTGTTCGCGTACCGCGACGCGAGGCTCTTCCAGTCGGCGATCTCACTCGCCTCGCTGGCCGCGGCGGTGTACCACAGCGCGGTCTGCCCGGCGGCGGTCGGCCGGTGCCGGTCGAGGATGATGCGCATCCCCTTGCCCCCGGCGTAGTTGACCACCTTGTCGAGAATCTGCAACGGCGACAGCCCGATGAGATCCGGGTTGGTGTCGGTGTTGATACTCGTGGCGGTCGCACCCGAGCGCAGCGAGTCCCCGGTGTACGGCACCCGGATCGTGTTGAACCCGAGCTGCGCCATGTGATCGATCTGCTGCGTCCAGCTGGCCGGCTTCCCCGCCCACAGCCCGTGGAAGGTGTGGTTGTCGGTCTCCATGCCGAACCAGTTGATCCCGGTGAGCCTGACCGTGGCCCCGGTCGAGTCGACAATCTTGTTACCGTTGGTATGCAGATACCCGGTCCCGGTACCGGCGGACGCGGTCCCCGCATTGAGCGTGACGGCGACGATCACGGTGGCCGCAGCGGCGACCAGCGCGACGGCCCCGCCGACGGCCCTTCTCGTTCTTGCTGTCATGGTGCGCATCGTGGCTCCGGCCCCACGCCCGCCGTCAATCCACACCCGCCGCACACCGCTTGCGACCTGCTTTTAGTACTGAAAGTTTCCGATCAGCCGCCGCCGTGGTCAGCCGAGCGCGCGCTGCATGAGGACGGTGTCGATCCAGCGGCCGTGTTTGCGGCCGACCCCCGTCAGCCGGCCCGCCTCGGTGAAGCCCAGCCGCCGGTGCAGGGCGGCCGAGGCGTCGCTGCCGGTGTCGGCGATGACCGCGATCACCTGGCGCACGCCCGCCTTGGGGCAGTCGTCGAGCAAAGCCTGCAGCAGTTGCGTGCCGTGGCCGCGGCCGCCCCACCCGGGGGCCAGGTACACCGAGTTCTCGACCGTGTGCCGGTACGCGGGCTTCGGCTTCCACGGGCCCGCGAACGCATACCCCACGACGGTGCCGTCGACCTCGCCGACCAGGAACGGCAGGCCGCGCGCGGAGAGGTCGGAAAGCCGGGTCTGCCAGGCGTCGAGGGGTGGGGGCTCATCGTCGAAGGTGACGACGGTTTCGGTGACGTAGTGCGCGTAGATGGCGGCCACCGCCGTCAGGTCGCCCGGCTCGGCGGCGCGGATGGACAGCATGCGCTCAGCGTAGGAGGCGCAGGGTGGCGAGCGCTGTAGCGGCGCACACGAACATGGTGGCGCCCATGGCGACCGCCGAGCCCGGGCCGGCCAGGCCCATCACCGACGTGGCCGCGCCGCCGACCAGGAACTGCAGCAGGCCCTGGAGCGACGAGGCGGCGCCGGCGTTGGCGCCGTGCGGGCCCAGGGCCAGGGAGGTGGCGTCGGCCAGGACGACGCCGAGCATCGACACGACCGCGAACAGGCAGCCGAGCAGCAGCGGCAGCGGGGCGCCGGTGGCCGTACACACCAGGACACCGGCCGCGGCCGCCACGGCGACCAGGAGCGCCGATCGCAGCAGGGTGTGCGCGGGGGCGCCGCGGCCGATCAGGAAGGCGTTCACCTGCGCGAGGACGACGATGCCGAGGCCGTTGGCGCCGAAGACGAGGCTGAACTGCTGGGCGCTCAGGCCGTACCCGTTCTGCAGGACGAACGACGAGCCGGAGATGTAGGCGAAGACGGCGGCGAACATGAGCGCGGCGGCGAGGACGTACCGCAGGTACGAGCGGTCGACGAGTAGCGCGCCCATGGACCGCAGGGTGGTGCCGAGGTGGGCCGGGCGGCGGCGCTCGGCGGGCAGGGACTCCGGCAGCGCGAGCCGGACCGCGCCGATCAGGATCGCGCCGATCGCGGCGAGCACCACGAACACGGCCCGCCAGGAGGCGACGGTGAGCAACTGGCCGCCGGCGACCGGGGCCAGGATCGGTGCCACGCCGTTGACGAGCATGATGGTGGAGAAGAACCGGGCCATGGCCGGGCCCTCGAACAGGTCCCGGACGATCGCGCGGGCCAGCACCACGCCGGCCGCGGCGCCGAGGGACTCGACGGCGCGGGCGGCGATGAGCAGGCCGGCGTTCGGGGCGAGCGCGCAGCCGATGGAGCCGAGCACGTACAGCAGCAGCCCGCCCAGCAGCGGTCGCCGCCGGCCCCAGGAGTCGGACAGCGGGCCGACCAGGACCTGACCGACCGCCAGCCCGACCACGAACACGGTGAGCGACAGCTGCACGACCGGTGCGCTGGTGTGCAGGTCACGCGCCATGCCGGGCATCGCCGGGAGGTACATGTCGATCGTGAGCGGGGCGAAGCCGCTGAGCGATCCGAGCACCAGGGCCAGGCGCACCCGTTGCAGTCTGCTCACCCAGCCATGATCACCCCATCGAGGCGGGGCGGCGGGCCGGAGGGGTCAGTTGAGGGCGCCGGTGCCGACGAGCCGCCGGCCGCGCACGACGACCATGCGGTCGCCGACCTCACGGCCGTCGAAGCCCAGCTGCATACCGTGCACGTAGTACCACAGCTCGTGGTCGTAGGTGATGGGCGCGTCGCGTTCGACGGCGCTGACCCGGAGCGTCAAGGTGCCGCTCCCGTAGAGGTAATCCCGCTCGGCCAGGAGGAGGACGAGCTGGTCGGCGTTCACTTGCATGGAGCGACATCGCCGGACATGGGCGCCTCCTACCCATCGGGAACGCCGACGTTACATTTTGCCCGGCGTGGATTGCACGAGGCACGTCCCTTACGGTGTGCTTCGATGCGTTTCCCGGCTGTAATGTTCAGGCGTCCGCGAGGGCTCAGACGCGGTGCCGGCCGGCCTCGACGGGAACGGCCGGCGGCGCCGGGAGCGCCGCCAGCGGCACCGCCGCCACGCCGCGCGGGCGGCCGGTGCGCAGCAGGGCGGTGAGGTGGTCGGCGGGTGCGGGCAGGCCGAGGTGGTAGCCCTGCGCGTACGGCACCCGCAGCTCCCGCAGTGCCGCCAGCTGCTCGTCGTCCTCGATGCCCTCGGCGGTCACGCCGACGCCGGTGCTGCGGCCCAGCTCGCCCAGCAGCTTCACCACGGCGTGGTCGTTGCGGTTGTCGAGCATGCCGGCGACGAACGAGCGGTCGATCTTGATGCCGGAGACCGGCAGCGCCGAGAGGTGGCGCAGGGTGGCCGAGCCCGCGCCCATGTCGTCCAGGACGATCCCGACGCCGTGCTCGCGCAGTTCGCCGAGCTGCCGTACCGCCTCCTGCAGTTGCGCCAGGTCCGCCGACTCCGGCAGCTCCACCCGGATCCGCTCCGGCTCCAGCCCGGCCCGCCGGATCGCGCCGAGCACGTCGCCGGCCAGGCCGGGGCCGCGCAGCGTCTCGACGGTCAGGTTCACGTTGACGCTGCGGGGCGCGCTGTCGCCGAGGACCCGGTCCCAGGCGGCCAGGTCGGCGCACGCCCGCTCCAGCACCCAGCGGTCCACCGCCGGCGTCTGCCCGGCCCGGGCCGCGTCGGCCAGGAAACGGCCCGGGGTCAGCAGCCCGTGCTGCGGGTGCTGCCAGCGGATGAGCGCCTCGACCGCCCACACCCGGCCGTCGTCGACGCCGACGATCGGCTGGTAGAACAGGCGCAGCTCGCCGCGGTCGATGGCGGCCAGCAGCCCGTCGCCGGCGCCCGGGCGGGGCGCGGCCGCGGCGCCCGCGTCGACGACCACCCGGACCTTGTCGCCGCCCGCCTGCTTGGCCCGGTACATCGCCGCGTCCGCCTCGCGCAGCAGCGTCTCCGGGTCGGCCCCGGCGGCCCCGATCGCCACCCCGACGCTGGCCGAGCTGTGCGCGCCCGCGGGCAGCGACGCGTCGGCGGTGGCGATGGCGAGCCGGAAGCGTTCGCCGAGCGCGGCCGCGGACAGCTCCGGCTGGTACCCGCCGACGACCCGGGTCAGCACCGCGAACTCGTCCCCGCCGAGGCGGGCCACGACGTCGTCGTCGGTGGCCGCGGCGGCGAGGCGGTGCGCGGCCGAGACGATGAGCCGGTCGCCGGCGGCGTGCCCGAGCGTGTCGTTGACCTGCTTCATGCGGTCCAGGTCGATGAAGACCACGGCGACGCCGGGGTGGGCGGCGTCGCGGCAGGCGGTGGCGAGCCGGTTGAGGAAGCGGGCCCGGTTGGCCAGGCCGCTGAGCGGGTCGACGACGGCCTGCAGGGCCATCAGGTCGGCGAGGGCCTCGTACAGCCGCGCCGCCGACACCCGCGCCAGCCGCCCGTCGCCCCGGCGGACCAGCACGTCGTCGTAGCGGCGCACCCGGTCGCGCCGGCTCACCTGCTCGCAGACGTCCACGACGAGGGCGTGCTCGTCGACGATCATCGGGGCCGGGTCGGCGGTCCGCCCGACGGGCGTCTTCTCCCACAGCGCGCGGCCGTACCCGAACGGCCCCGACATCAGCTGCCCGAACCGCTCGCGGCTGATCAGCCCGAGCCCGCCGTCGAGATACATCACGGCTACGCACGGTAGCGAAGGGTCGCCGCGGAAGCGCAGGTCCAGCTCGACGCAGCGCAGGGTGGCCTCGACCACCGCGACCGGCCGCGCGAGGGAACCGACTGTGTCAGCCGGAATCCCCGGTGCCACCTGGGTCACGCCGTCCATCATCGATGCCCGGCGCCGTGGCTCCAAGGAGAAATATCGCCGCTCACCAGTTCGTCACGCACAGTTCAGATGCGTCCGCGCGGCACGGCGTGGTGGCCGGCTCAGCGGGGTTCGGCCGGGCGGTCGAGCAGCGCGGCCAGGCCCGCCAGGATGACGTCGAGGTCGAAGTCGAGCTGGTCGCCGGAGAGCTGGGCCGGCCCGGCGGCCACGCTGCGGCGCAGCCAGGGCAGCTCGCCGGCGGGCTCGTCGCCGAGCAGCCGCTGGATCTCGGCGACCTGCGGGTGGACGCCATGGCGCTCGGCCAGCACGAGGTCGCGGGCGGAGGAGACGATCAGCCCGGCGACGAGGGTGAGGACCCGGGTCGCGTCCTCGGGCCGGAAGCCCGCCCCGATCAGGATGCCCAGCAGGCGCTCGGCGGGGTCGAGGGCGCTGCGGCCGCCGGCGATCGGCATCTTCACGTGGTCGAACAGCGCGCCGGTGCGGGCCATGCCGTCGCGCATGGCCCGGGCGAAGCGGCGCACCGCGGCCCGCCAGTCCCCGGCCGGCAGCGCGACCTGCCGCATCTCGGCCTGCAGGACGTCGATCGCGACGAGTTCGAGCAGCCCGTCGCGGTCGCTCACGTGGTAGTTGAGCGCCTTGCGGTCCACGCCCAGCCGCTCGGCCACGGCCCGCATGGTCAGCACCTCGGGGTCGAGCTCCCGGGCCGCCGCCACGATCCGCTCGCGGGAGATCCGCGGGGGGCGGCCCCGGCCCCGGCGGCCTTCTCCCGCGGGACTCGGCTCTGGCACGCATCAGACGGTACCGACCTTCCGCTTCGGCCATGGCCTGCGGTACGACGCCTGACGCCGGTCCGGCCGATTCCGCGGTCGATCATCGCTTCGTACGTTGGTCGGATGCGAACGACGTGGGAGTACGCCCGCCTGCAACTGACCTGTGACCCCGGCAAGAACCCGTACGAGTTCCACGGCCTGCTGGGCCTGCCGGGCACGACCTCCTGGCACGACCTGGGCATCCTGGACAGCGTCACCGCGACGCTCAACGACCTCGGCAGCGAGGGCTGGGAACTGGTCGGCACCCCGAGCGACCTCAACGCCGTCTACACCTACCAGGCGGCGAACGAGACGTACCACGACCGGGCGTACACCGTCGAACGGTGCTTCTGGTTCAAACGCCCGGCGGCGTCATGAACCCCGCCGGCCACATCCCGGGCATGCACATCCCGGGCACGACGGTCCCGATCGCCGCGGTGGTGGCCCAGCAGCAGGAGCAGGAGCAGTCCGACCGCAAGCGCCGCCGCGCGCGGCTGCTGCTCCTGCTGAGCCGGTAACCCTCAGCCGAAGTCGACCGGATGCGTGCCGGCGCTCCTCGACTCAGGTATCCAGGGCGATGAACTCCAGCTGGTTGTTGTCGAGGTCGCGGAAGACCAGCGTGGAGTACACGAACGGCTCCTTGACGCTCTGGATGCCGGAGTGGGCGATGCCCAGGCTGTCCAGCCAGTCGGCCCACTCCTGCAGGCCCTGGCGGCCCTCGACGCGCAGGGACAGGTGGTCGAGGCCGGTGTGCGCCTCGTCCATCTCCTCGCCCAGGTTGTTGGTGTTGTGGTGCAGGCCGATGGCGAGGCCGGAGCGGGGCTCGACGACGAGTTCGGCGAAGCCGGTCCACTCCCTGCCGTAGTGCGGGAGCTTGCCGTTGACCAGGTCGCCGCGGAACACCTTCTTGTACCACTCGACGCTCTTGCCGAGGTCCCGCACGGTGAGCCCGATGTGGTGCACGCCCTCGAACGACGGGGCCATGGTCTGGGTCATGGCGCGGCTCTACCCGCGGGAGCGCCGGTTACGCGAGGCGCAGCAAGGGATCCGACAGCGCCGCGATGCATCCGTTCCGGCGGTTGTCGCATGCGCGATCTTGGAGGCGCGGGGCGCGGTACGGCCCCGACCATGGCTGGCATGCGTCGCTTGTTCACCGCCTCGGGCGGGTTCGTCATGGTCCTGTTGGTCGTCGCGCTCGCCGGGTGGTGGAACCCGTGGAACCTGGTGCGGCTGCGCCAGATCGGGGAGTGGGCGCTGTGGCTGCTGCCGCTCGGGGTGGGCCTGCTCCTGCTGCGCCGGGCGAGGTGGCGGCTGCTGCTCGCCGTGGTGGTGCTGGGCGCTGCCGGCGTGGCCTGGCTGTTCGACGAGCCGGGCAAGCGCACGGTGGTGGGGAGTTCGACCGACGGGCGGTACCAGATCGTCGTGGTGAAAAGCGGTGACGGGCTGGGGGAGCGGCAGGAGGTCAAGGTGGTGCGCCCCGCGGGGTGGGACACGCGCGAGTCGCAGCGGCCGCTGCTGTGCGCGCGGGCGGAGTTCAACGACGCACCGCCGATGCAGTACGCCGCGATGGCCTTCACCGGCCCGTACGAGGTCGAGCTGACGCTGACCGACGGGGCGCGGCACCGCATCGGCTTCGACCCGCGGACGGCCGAGCCGAAGCTGACCCTCGACGTGTGGTGTCACCTGAAGGGGGCAGGCGTGCGCAGCCTCGCCTAAAGCCCGGCGGCCCGGGTAGCGAGCGGTGTGTGGTTCGAGGCCGGCCGGGTGCGGCTGCGGCAGCTGGAGATCATCGCCGTCATCGCCGGGCAGTGCGGGCTGGCCGCGGCGATCTCGTGGGAGGTGGCGCACCGGCTGCTCGACGTGGCGACGCCGGTGTTCGCGCCCACCGCGGCGGTCGGCACGATCGTGGCCGCGCTGGGGCAGCGGGCGCGACGCACCGTGGAGCTGCTCGTCGGGGTGGCCGGCGGCATTCTCGTCAGCGACGCGCTGCTGTGGCTGATCGGGTTCGGGCCGTGGCAGACCGGGCTGGTCGTCGCGCTCGCGGTCGGGCTGTCGCTCTTCGCGGTCGGCAGCAGCAGCGCGCTCGTCGCGCAGGCGGGCAGCTCGGCGGTGCTCATCGCCACGCTGTGGCCGGCGGTGCCGTCCGTGCAGTGGCGGCGGATCGAGGAGGCGGCGGTCGGCGGCGTGGTGGGGCTGGTCGTCGTCGGGCTGCTGCTGCCGGTGAACCCGATGCGCGTGCTGGACCGGGCGGCCGCTCCGGTCATCGACACGGTCGCCGGCGAGCTGGACAACGTGGCCCAGGCGATCGCCGAGCGCGATGCCGGCCTCGCCGCGCGGGCCCTCGACCGGCTGCGGGCCACCGAGCCGGACCTGGTCCGGATGCACGAGGCGATGGTCGGGGCCGAGGAGGTGGTGACGATCGCGCCGGCGCGGTGGAAGCGGCGGCGGGACGTGGAGCGGTACCGGCACGCGGTCGATCACGTCGACACCGTCGTGCTGGAGTGCCGGGAGCTGGCCCGCTGGGCGACCGACGGGCTGCGCCGGGCCGAGCCGATGCCGGAGCCGCTGCTGGGCGCGGTGGCCGGGCTGGCGGTGACGATCCGCGGGGCGCAGCGGGCCGGGCGGCGCGGCGAGCAGTTCGGGGTCGTCCGGGCGGCGGCGCTGGAGGTGGCGCGGCTGGCCGGGCAGGCGACGCACTGGGGGCTCGGGGTGTACGGCGAGGGCATGGTCACCCAGCTGCTGACCCTGTCCAGCGACGTCATTCAGGGCACGGGCGAGCGGTGGGAGAACGCCGACCGGATGGTCCGTCAGGCGGCGGCGCGGTGAGCCGGCCCAGCGTCGAGCAGGGCTGGGCCGGCCGGTCGGTCAGTCCCGCTCTTCGTCGCGGACCGGCTGCTCGCTGAGCAGGGTGAACTCGAACTCGACCTGGTTGGTGTCGGGCGCGTCCTCCGGCGTGACCAGGTACGACTCGACCCGGAAGCCCAGGTTCAGCGTCTCGGCCGCGCGGACGTGCTCGACGAGCTCGTCGACGGCGGAGAAGTACGCGGTGTAGATGATCGACGGCGCGGCGCCCGGCTCCTCGGCCGGCTCCACCGTCTCGGGGGTCTCAGCTGCGTAATCAATGCTCACGAGCGGCGAGCCTACGACAGCCATCCAAGATCCGCGAGCGGAGTTGTCGACTAAATCAGTGGGGCAAGTGGATAATTCGGCCCATGGGTATCCACCTGCACTGGTTCCTGCCGACCAACGGCGACAGCCGGGACATCGTCGGCTCCGGCGACGGCTCGCAGACGACCCTCGGCGCGGTCGCCGACGGGTTCCGCCGCCCCGGCATCGAATACCTCGGCCAGATCGCGCGCTCCGCCGAGCAGCTGGGGTTCGAGGCGGTGCTCACCCCGACCGGCACCTGGTGCGAGGACGCCTGGATCACCACCGCCGCGCTCACCCAGGTCACCCAGCGGCTCAAGTTCCTCGTGGCGTTCCGGCCCGGCCTGATCACGCCGACGCTCGCCGCGCACCAGGCGGCCACGTTCCAGCGGATCTCCGGCGGCCGGCTGCTGCTCAACATCGTCACCGGCGGCGACCCGGTCGAGCAGCGGCGCTTCGGCGACCATCTCGACCACGACCAGCGCTATGCCCGTACCGGCGAATTCCTTGCAGTGTTGAACAACGTCGCCCGAGAGCCCTTCGACTTCACCGGCGAGCACTATCGCATCGAGCGGGCGAAGATCGACTTCGCGCCGCACGAGCCGCCGCCGATCTTCTTCGGTGGGGCCAGTCCGGCCGCCGAGCGGGTCGCGGCCCGCCACGTCGACACCTACCTGGCGTGGGGCGAGACGCCGCCGCAGATCGCCGAGCGGCTCGAGCGGATGCGCAAGCTGGCGGCGGAGGCCGGGCGCACGCTGCGGTACGGCATCCGCTTCCACGTCCTGAGCCGGGACACCAGCGAACTGGCGTGGGCCGAGGCGGACCGGCTGCTGCAACGGATCGACCAGGACCGGGTGGCGGTCGTGCAGGGCCAGTTCGCCCAGGGCGAGTCGGTCGGGCAGCAGCGGATGGCGGCGCTGCACGGCGGACGGCGGGACAAGCTCGAGGTGTACCCGAACGTCTGGGCCGGCTACGGCCTGGTCCGCGGCGGGGCCGGCACCGCGCTGGTGGGCAGCCACGCGGAGGTCGCCGAGCGGATCCGCGAGTACCATGCCCTGGGCATCGACCACTTCATCCTCTCCGGGCAGCCGCACCTGGAGGAGGCATACCACTTCGGCGAGGGGGTAATGCCCATCCTGCGCCGCGCCGGTTTGATGGGGGAGTGAGCATGGCTCTGCAGTGGATCGCGCCGCAGTTCGGCGGACCCGAGGTGCTGGAGCTCGTCGAGGCCGAGGTCAGGCCGCCCGCGGCGGGCGAGGTGACGATCGACGTGCGGGCGGCGGGCGTGAACCCGGCCGACTACAAGCACATCGCGGTCCACCGGGGCCAGGAGCCGCCGCTGCCGATCGGCTACGAGGTCGCGGGCGTGCTCGCCGCGATCGGGCCGGGCACCGAGATCGCCTCCGGCGGCGGGGCGGTCGGCGACGCCGTCGTGGCGTTCCGCATCCGCGGCGGCTGGGCCTCACAGGTCACGGTGCCGGCCAAGGACGTGTTCGCCAAGCCCGACGCCGTCGACTTCCCGGCCGCCGCCAACCTGCTGCTGGCCGGCACGACGGCGGCGGAGTGCCTGCACGTCACCCGGGTCTCGCCGGGCGAGACGGTGCTCGTGCACGGTGCGTCCGGAGCGGTCGGCATCAGCGTCCTGCAGCAGGCTCGCCTGAAAGGCGCCACCGTCATCGGTACCTCCAGTGCCCACAACTTCGAGCTCCTCCGCCGCGCCGGGGCGCAGGCGGTCGAGTACGGTCCCGGACTGCTGGACCGGGTGCGGGCGGCGGCGCCGGAGGGCATCGCGGCGGTGATCGACACTGTCGGTACCGGCGAGGCCATCGATTCTGTCGAGCAGCTGCTGCCCAACCCGGCGCGGGCCGTCACCATCGTCGCCTCCGACCGCTCGCGGGCCGTCGGCATCAAAGCGGTGGCGGGGAACCTGCCGGAGAGCGCCGCCTACCGCGACAGCGTCCGGGCCCGGCTGCTCGACTGGGCCGGCGAGGGACGGCTGCTCGTGCCGATGGCCCGGACGTTCCCGCTGACCGAGGCCATGGCCGCGATCGAGCTGGTCCGCGGCGGCCACCCCGGCGGCAAGGTGGCCCTCATCCCCTAGCGGTTCCAGCCCGTCGTCACACCACGTCCACCGGGCCCGCCTTGGGACACCACAGCGGTTGCGCCGCCTGTACAGTGCGCGCGTGCCCCTGCAGCGTCTCCTCTGGTCGCTGGTGGCGATCGCGGCGATCACCGCCTACGCCATCGGCGCGGACCACGCCTCGACCGGCGCCCCGCCGTCGGCGACCAGGCTCGCGACCCTGGCCGGCTGCCCCGACCCGGTGCCCGTACGCGTGACGGGCGCGTACGAGGCGCTGGGCTGCAAGGAGAGTGGCTACGACGTCGTCGTGGTCACGTTCGAGACCAACACCCAGCGCGACCACTGGTTCGACGAGCAGCGCCCGCTGATGTTCATGGCCCAGATGCAGGGCCTGTCGGGCGCGCTCGTGGCCGGCGACCGCTGGGGCATCCTGACCGACGACGTGGAACGCGCGACGGAGCTGAAGGCCGTGGCCAACGGGTGGTGGGTGTGAGCACCGCGCCCGCTTCGGCCCCGTTTCGCCGCGCGGCGGGTGGGGTGGCGGCTCGGGTGGAGTACGCCGGCTGGGTCCTCGCCGTCGTGGCCGCCGTCTACGTCGTGGTCACCGCACTGGACCTGGCCGCCGTCGTGCGGGTCAGGGCCGCACTGCCCGCGCCCGCCCTCGACGTGCTGAAATCGGGCCAGGGCCTCGGCGTCGGTGAGGTCGTGCTGTTCATCGGCCTCCTGCTGGCCGCCCTGGCCTGGCGCCTGCTGGCCGCCCGCACCGTCGACGAACTCCGCGAGGAGCGCGGCGACGTGCTGCGCTCCGGCTTCCTGGTCGCCTTCCAGGTCGGCGTGGCGGCCACCGTCATCGCCGGCGGCGTCCTGCCCACCGCCGACCTCATGGCCACCCACGACTTCGACGTCCGGCTGCGCTGGATGATCCCGATCCTGGTGGCGCGGCTGCTGCTGGCCGTGGTGCTGGGCGTCGCCGTGTGGCGCGTGCGGGGCCGCATCCACGCGGCGCTGCTGCGCTCGGGCGTGGCCGCCGTCCCGCGCGGCGGCGAGCCGCGGATGACCCTGCTGGAGCTGTCGAAGCGGGCGGCGGCCATCAAGGTCCCGCCCCCGCCGGCGGACGACTCGTGGTGGTCGGAGGTGGCCGCCCGCGTGTCGTCGGCTCCGGCATCGCTCGCCCTCCTCGAGGTCGTCGACGACGAGCGGCACTGGCACGTCCTGGAACCGGGCGCCGACATGGCCGCGGTACGCGCCGCGATCCGCCCGGGCGCGACGGTGACTCTGCTGCCCGCCGTGGACACGGACCCGTCCGACGACCCGGACGCCCTGAGCGCCGTCGTGCCGGGCTGATGTACTCGTACGCCGGTCCGCCCGACCTGCTCGTCGCGGCACCTTCGCGGCCGGCCGGGGCGGCGATCCCGGACCGCGCCGCGTTCGACGCCTGGATCGCCGGGCAGACCCGCGACGAGCCGCACACCTACGTCGTGGACGCCACCGGCTGCCTCCTGCTGGCGCCGCGCCACACCGAACACGTCGCCTGCGCGGGCCGCGCACCCGTCCGCAGCGCGGGCGAGGTGACGTTCGCGCGCACCGCGGCGGGCTGGCAGGTCGCAGCGATCAGCAACCAGTCGACGGGCTACTGCCCGGATGCCACCTCCTGGCCGGCGGTGGCGGCGGCGCTGGACCGCGCGGGCCTGCCCCACCCGGGCCGGTTCACCGACGAGCTGACGTTCCGCCGATGCCCGGCCTGCACTGAGCTCAATGTCGTCAAAGACAACGACTTCACTTGTACCTTCTGTGCCGAACCCCTCCCGCGCGCCCACGTCGTGTCGGCGCGCGACCCCGACTTCACCTTGCGGGTGGCGACGTTCGAGGAGCTCCTGGCCCTGCAGCGGGAGGCGGAGCGGCTTCGGCTGAGCGCCCGGTGGAGCTCGCGGGCGGCGCTGGAGCGGCAGGTCGCACCGGACACGACGGTGTTCCTGGCTCCGGCGCTGCGCCACACCCCGGACTCGTACCGCTGCCACATCTGGTTCGCCCCGCGCGCCACCGCCACCGCCACCGCCGCCGCCGCCGCCGACGCGGGCACGGGCACGGGCACGGGCACGGTCGCATTGTTCGACGTGAGCGTGGCGTCCCTGCACGCCCTGCGCGAGGTGGCGGAGCCCGACAAGCTCCGCATGGTCGTCCACATGCTGTTGGATCGGATGCCGCTCACGCCGATCGAGTAACCGGCTCTTCGGTTCTACCCCAGTGCGGCGACCGTCCACGCCGACGCTGGTGCCTGACAGCCGTCAACGTGGACGCTCGTGCACGACGGTCGTCAACGTGGACGCCCGTGCACGACGGTCGTCAACGTTGAGTTCTCTGCACCACAGTCGTCTACGTCGACTGTTCTGCACGTTTTTCGTCAACGTTGACTGGCGCCGGGATTGTCGTCAACGTTGACGAAAATCAACGTGCGAGGACGCCTGGACGACATGGGCGAGCGCTTCGGCCGGGGCGAGGCGGTCCGGCAAGCGGAAGCCCTCCTAGGCCAGGTCTGCGGTGGTCAGCGCGGCGATCAAACCCGGGAAGCGCGACTCCAGCTCGGCCCGGCGCAGTTCGATCGTGTGCGTGCGGCCGGTCACCACCGTGCGGGTCAGGCCCGCCTCGCGCAGGGTGCGGAAGTGGTGGGTCATCGTCGACTTGTGGACGCCGAAGTCCCAGTGTTCGCCGCACTTCCCGTGCGGCCGGCCGTCGGCGAGCGTCTGCACGATGCGCAGCCGGATCGGGTCGGCGACCGCCCGCAGGACGTCGACCATCGTCACGTCGGCGATGTCCGGCATCGCGTCGTCGTCCCGCTGCATGCCACCACAATACAGTTGGACATTCGTCATACCGTTGCTTACGTTGATGGTATGACGAATGTCCAACAGTTCGGGTCGACGCGGTGGTCGTGGGCCGCCGACGGGGTGGTCACGGTGGTGCTCGACGATCCCGGCCGCACCGCGAACATGCTCAACCGGCGCCACTACGAGGGACTCGGCGCCTGCCTCGACGACCTCGAGAGCCGGCGCGACCGGCTCCGCGGCGTGGTGCTCACCTCGGCCAAGCGCTCCTTCATCGCCGGGCCCGACTTCGAGCCCGGCGAGATCCCGCCCGACGAGGCGGCCGGAACGTACGACCTGCTGGTACCGCTGCGCGACCAGGCCCGCCGCCTGGAGACCCTCGGCCGGCCGGTCGCCGCCGCACTCAACGGCTCCGCGCTCGGCGGCGGCTTCGAGCTCGCCCTCGCCTGCCACTACCGGGTCGGACCGCGCGACCCGGCCGTCGTGTGGGCCCTCGCCGAGACCGGGATGGGCATCCTCCCCGCCGGCGGCGGCACGGTCCGGGTGACGCGGATGTTCGGCGTCGCCGCGACGGTGCTGGACATCATCGGCCCGGGCACCGCGTACCACCCGGCCGAGGCACTGGCCGCCGGCCTCGTCGACGAACTCGCGGATGACGTCGTCGCGGCCGCCCATGCCTGGGTGCTGGCCCAGCCGCCCGGGCCGTTCGTGCAGCGGTGGGAACGCCCCGGCTATGAGATCCCCGCAGCGCCGCAGCTGCAGGGCCTGGCCGACGAGGTGCGGCGCCGCTCGGCCGGGTCGCCGGTCCGCGCGCTCGCCAAGGTCCTGGAAGTGGCGGAGCGCAGTGCCGCCGTGCCGCTCGACGAGGCGTTCGCGATCGAGACCGCGGCCTGCCTGGAACTGCTCGCCGCGCCCGAGATCCCCGACCTGGCCCACTTCTTCTTCGCCCTGCGCTCCCTCGCCACGCCACCGGCAGCGCCGCCCTCGACCGGACCGCACGTGATCCCGCAGCGCGTGGCCAACCCGCTCGCCACGCCACCGGCAGAGCCGTCGTCGGCCGGACCCCGCGAGATCCCGCAGCGCGTCGCCGAACCCCTCGCCACGCCACAGGCAGCGCCGTCGTCGACCGGGCCCCGCGAGTTCCTACAACGCGTGGCCAACCCGCTCGCCGCGGTGTTCTTCGCGCCGGACGCCCCGATCGTCGAGGTCGACGACGCCGGTCGCGTTCCGGGGATTCGCGCGCGCGGCGGCATTCCGGTCCTCGTCCACGGCGGCTCGTTCATCCAGCCCCTCCTGGACGCCGGCCCCGATCCCGCCGCCATGACCGCCGCCGCCCGCCGTGCTCTCGCCGAAGGGGTGCAGGTCGACCCGGTCGCCGCCGACGTGGCCTCCGTGCTCGCCGCCGGCTACCCAGCCTGGACTGGCGGCGTCCTCAACGCCATCGCCAAGGAATCAACATCTTGTTGACAAACAACGTGCGGGGTTCTCAACGCGATCAGCAAGGCTTCAACAGCCTGTCGACAAACAACGTGCGGGATTCTCAGCACCGCCGCCCAGACTTCAACAACTTGTTGACAAACAACCTGTTGAAGGTCAGGCTGGGCACATGGACGAGCAAGCCGCCCGCGAGCGACTGCACGGGCGGGACCTGCCGAGGCTCCCGTGGCTGGCCGAGACCCAGCCGCACGACGCGTACACGCTCATCCGGCAGGCCCTGTGGCGCGCCAACACCGACCCCGCGGCCCTCGACATCCCCGCGGACCTGCTCGCCGCCATCGCCCTGCTCGCCGCCGCCCGCGCCGAGCTCGATCAGGTCGAGGCCGGGCTGCTGTTCGTGGCCAGGGCCGAGGGGCTGACCTGGTCCCAGATCGCCCCGGCGCTCGGGCTGCGGACCGCGCAAGCCGCCCAGCAACGCCACGAGCGAGTCCTGGGCCGGCTGGCATGACGGGCGCCGACCCGCTCGTCGCCGGCGTCCCCTGCAGCCCGGGCCGGGCCCGCGGGCCGGCCCGCACGCTGCGCTCACCCGACGAGTTCCACCGCTTCCAGCGCGGCGACGTGCTGGTGTGCCGCACCACCGACCCGGCCTGGACGCCGCTGTTCCGGCTCGCCGCGGCCGTGGTCACCGAGACCGGCGGGGTGCTCAGCCACGCCGCCATCGTCGCCCGCGAGTTTGGCATCCCGGCCGTCGGCGGGGCGCGCGATGCCACGCTCAAGCTGACCGATGGCGTTGTCGTGACCGTCGACGGTACGGCCGGGCAGGTCCTCCGATGATGCTGGTGCTGCACGCCGTACGGCTGAAGGGCTTCGCCGACACGCCGGTCATCGCCGCGCGGTTCGGGCTCGACCCGGAGCAGACCGCCGAGGACCTGCTCGACGCCGAGGCGTTCGGCTGGGTGGCACGGTCGGAGTTCGCCGGGCTCGGCGGGTGGTCCCTCACCGACCGTGGCCGCCGGCACAACGAGGAGCAGCTCCGCGCGGACCTCGGCGGCGACCGCGCGGCGATCAGCGCCGTCCACGACCGGTTCGTGCCGCTCAACGCCGAGGCCAACGCCGCCTTCACGGCCTGGCAACTCGGCGACACCACCGACCGGCGGCCTTTCGAACGGCTCGCGGCCGAGCTGCACACGACCGAAATGGACCTGACGCGGCAACGGGAGCGCTTCGCCGGGTACCACAGCCGCTTCACCCAGGCGCTCGCCAAGGGCGGGGCGTGGATCACCGGAGTCGAGGTCGACTCGTGCCATCGGGTGTGGTTCGAGTTACACGAGGACCTCATCGCCACGCTGGGAATCGCGCGCCAATAGGATCGCCGGGTGCGCATCGGAGTCCTGCTACTGCCCGCCGACCCCTGGAAGCAGACCCTCGAACGGGCGCGGCACCTGGAGGAGCTCGGCTACGCGCACCTGTGGACCTACGACCACCTCTCCTGGCGGCGGTACCGCGACCTGCCCTGGCACGCCACCATCCCCTGGCTCACCGGGGTCGCCGCGGCCACCTCGCGCATCCGGCTCGGCACCATGGTCACGTCGCCGAACTTCCGGCATCCGGTCACGCTCGCCAAGGACGCGATGACCCTCGACCACATCTCCGACGGGCGGCTCACGCTCGGGATCGGGGCCGGCGGCACCGGGTTCGACGCCACCGTGCTCGGCGGCGAACCGCCCACGCCCCGCGAGCGCACCGCCCGGTTCACCGAGTTCGTGGAGCTGCTCGACGCCGTGCTGCGCGAGCCCGCGCACAGCCACCGCGGCCGGTACTACACCGCCGACGAGGCCCGCACCATCCCCGGCTGCGTCCAGCACCCCCGGGTGCCGCTGGCCATCGCCGCCGCCGGGCCCAGGGCGCTCGACCTGACCGCGCGGGTCGGCGACGCCTGGATCACGTACGGTGAGCCGAACGCGGAGGACCAGTCCGCCGCCGCCACCGAGGCCGCCGTCCGGGCCCAGGCCGCCCGGCTGGACGAGCGGTGCGCCGCGCACGGCCGCGACCCGAAGGAGCTGCGGCGGTACTTCCTGATCGGCAACACCGACGAGCGGCCCCTCGCGAGCGTGGGCGCGTTCGAGGACTTCGCCGGGCGGTACGAGCGGATGGGCTTCACCGACATCGTCTTCCACGATCCGCGGCCGGGCGATCCGGTCTTCACCGACGACCCGAAGGTGGTCGACCTGATCGCGGAGCGTTACTTCTAGAATACAAAGGGTAAGTGGCCCGGCCATGGACCACACCATCACCCGCCGCGGCTTCGGGGCGCTGACCGCGGCCGTCGGCACCGGCCTGCTGGCCCCCGCCAACGCCTCCGCCGCGCCCAAGCGGCAGGTCGGCTTCGTCCTGTCCCACGAGCAGTTCCGCACCCAGGAACTCGTCGAGCTCGCGCAGCGGGCCGAGCAGGCCGGGTTCGACCGGGTCTGGACCAGCGACCATCTGCAGCCGTGGCAGGACAACCAGCGGCACTCGATGTACCCGTGGCTGACCCTGGCGCTGATCGGCGAGAAGACGAGCGCGCTGCAGTTCGGTACCGGCGTCACGTGCCCCTCCTATCGGCACCATCCCGCCGAGGTCGCCCAGGTGTTCGCGTCGCTCGGGCTGCTGTCCCCGGGCCGGGTGTTCCTGGGCACCGGCACCGGCGAGGCTCTCAACGAGCAGGCGGCGACGGGACGGTTCGGCCGCTACCCCGAGCGGCACGACCGCCTCGCCGAGGCCGTGGACCTCATCCGCCGGCTGTGGACCGGACAGCGCACCACCTTCCAGGGACACTACTTCAGGACTGAACAGCTCAAGTTGTACGACGTGCCGGAACAACCCGTGCCGCTGCTCATGGCGGCCAGCGGGCCGAAGAGCGCGCGCCTGGCCGGGCAGCGCGGCGACGGCTGGATCACCGGCGCCGCCGACTTCGCCAAGCCCGACCTGCGCGACGCCTTCGCGGCCGGCGCGCGGGCGGCCGGCAAGGACCCGGACGCGATGCCGAAGTACGTCGAGACCCTGGCCGTCGTCGGCGGCGAGGCGGAGACCGAGTACGCCGCCGAGCAATGGCGCTTCACCGTCGGCTCGTTCGGCGACCTGCTGTACGAGCCGAACCCGGAGACGATCCAGGCCAAGGCCGAGCAGCGCTGGCCGCTGCCGCAGGTGTACGCGAAGTGGCCGCGCGGCACCGATCCCGAGCCGCACATCAAGAACCTGCAGCAGATCATCGACGCCGGCGGCACCCCGTTCGTCCACTCCGGACAGTCCGACCAGCGCCGGTTCCTGGACTTCTACGGCAAGCGGGTCCTGCCGCACCTAACTCACGTCTAGCCTATGGGATTAGTAGACATTTAGCGGGCCGCGGCCTATCGTTTCGGCATGGACACCTTCGACGTCGCGATCGTCGGCGGCGGGGTGATGGGCTCGGCCGCCGCGTGGCAGCTCGCCCGCCGCGGCGCCGCCGTGGTGCTGCTCGAACAATTCGCGGCCGGGCACACCAACGGCGCCTCGCACGGCGCCTCGCGCATCTTCCGGCTGTCGTACCCCGATGCCGGGTACATCCGGCTGGCCCGCGAGGCCGAGGGACTCTGGCGCGAGCTGGAGCACGTCACCGGCGCGCGGCTGCTGACCGTCACCGGCGGCGTGGACCACGGCGACCACCCGTCGCTGCACGAGCTGGCGGACGGACTGGCCGCTTCGGGTGTACCGCATCGCTGGCTGCGACCCGAGGAGGCCGCCGAGCGCTGGCCCGGGATCCGGTTCGCGACTGCGGCGCTGTACCACCCGGACAGCGGCCGGCTGCACGCGGACCGGGCCGTGGCCGCGTTCCAGGAGGCGGCCGAGAAGCTCGGGGCCGTCGTGCGGCACGAGACCCCGGTGCGCGCCATCGAGCCGCGCGGCGACGAGACCGTGCTCGTGCACACCGACGCCGGCGGCTACCGCGTCCGCCGGGTCGTGGCGGCCGTGAACGGGTGGGCGAAGAAGCTGCTGCCGACGGTACCGTTGCCGCCTCTGAAAGTGACGCAGGAGCAACCGGCGCACTTCGCCGCGCGGGTCGCCGAGCCGGGATGGCCGAGCTTCGGGCATCGCTTCGCCGACCCCGGCCACTTCCACGGCGGCATATACGGCCTGGCGACCCCGGGCGAGGGGATCAAGGTCGGCTTCCACGGCGTCGGGCCCGAGGTCGACCCGGACGACCGCGACTTCACGCCGGAACCGGTCCAGCTGGCCGCGCTGCGCGAGTACGCCCGCCGGTGGCTGCCCGGCGTCGACCCGGACGTGTTCGCGCCGATCAGCTGCACGTACACGACGACGCCCGACGCGAACTTCGTGCTCGAGCGGCACGGCCCGATCGTGGTGGCGACGGGCTTCTCGGGCCACGGCTTCAAGTTCGCTCCGGCCGTCGGCCGTATTTTGGCGGACCTGGCCGCTTCCGGCCGTTCCCGTCCGCTCTCGCCCGTTCCCGTCCGCTCATGGCCGCTCCCGGTCGCTCCCGGCTGCTCCCGGCCCGACTAGGATTTCCGGGTGAGTGAGATCCGCGACGTGCCCGTGCTCGACCAGGCCGCCTGGGCCGCGCTCACCGGGCCGCACGCCCGGCTCGCCGAGGGCACAGGCCTGGCCCGGCGCTACCCCACCGACGTCTCGCCGTTCGCCGCCCTCCCGCCGGCGCCGGACGAGCGGGCCTGGGCCGACCTGCGGGCGCTGGCCGGCCCCGGCGGCACCGCGCTGCTGGCCGGCGACCGGCTCGTCGTCCCGGCCGGCTGGACGGCGATCGCGCAGGTCGACGGCGTGCAGCTGGTCGCGACCGACGCCGTGAAGACCGAGCCGGACGTGGAGCTCGTCCCGCTCGGCGACGACGATGTGCCGGAGATGCTGGACCTGGTCGCGCGCACCCGGCCGGGCCCGTTCCTGCCGAAGACCCATCACCTCGGGGCCTATGCCGGTGTACGCCACGACGGCGCCCTCATCGCGATGGCCGGCGAGCGGCTGCACCCGCCCGGGTACACGGAGATCAGTGCCGTCTGCACCGACCCCGCCTTCCGCGGCCGGGGCCTCGCGACCCGCCTGATCCGAGCGATCGCCCACGGCATCCGCGAGCGCGGCGAGACGCCGTTCCTGCACGCGTCGGCGGACAATGTGGGTGCGATCAGGCTGTACGAGACGATGGGTTTCGAACTGCGCCGGACGGTCACCTTCAACGTGCTTCGCGCCGCCTGACCCACGCCTGCGGGGCGCGCCAGTGGCGGACCATCGCCACCACCCGGAACGCGAACACGAAGACCGCCGCGGCCGGTGCGGCCACCGTCATCGGCAGGTGCGCTCTGTAGGCGACGGCCACGAAGGCCGCGCCCACCATCGCCGGGATCGAGTACAGATCGGTCTCGGGCCGCACCAGCGCGGGCGTCTGCCGGGCGATGATGTCGCGCAGCAGCCCGCCGCCGACCCCCGTGGTCACGCCGAGCACCGCCGCCTGGACCGCGCCGAGGCCGTGGTCGAGCGCCTTGAGCGTGCCGGTGACGCAGAACAGCCCCAGGCCGGCCGCGTCGAACAGCAGCACGCCGAACGTGAGCCGCTCCACCACGGGATGGAAAAAGAACGCGACGCAGGCGGCGGCGAGGGGCACCAGGAGGTACCACACCTGCCGGAACGCCCCCGGCGGCGTCTCGCCGATGACAAGGTCGCGCAGCACGCCACCGCCGAGCGCCGTCACCTCGGCCAGCACCACGATGCCGACCGCGTCGAAGCCCTTCTGGATGGCCGTCAGCGCACCGGACACAGCGAAGACGAAAATGCCAGCGAGCTCCAGGGCGACCAGGGCGGCATTACTTGACATGTCCCCAGTTTCCATGACCGCTCACGTTGTTCACGCGGGCGACGGGCGGCGCTCACCGGGGGTCGGCAGACTGTGCGGCCGTGAACGGCTTCACCGACTGGGCCGCGTCCGTGTCGACCCGGCTCGAGGAGTTGGTCCACGCGCCTGGCATTGCGCCGCTGGCGTTCGTGCTCGCGTTCGTGCTCGCGTTCGTGCTCGCGTTCGTGCTCGCGTTCGTGCTCGCGTTCGTCTGTTCACGTGGTCGACGGCCGGCGCTCACCGGGGCTCGGCAGACTGTGCGGCCGTGAACGGCTTCACCGACTGGGCCGCGTCCGTGTCGACCCGGCTCGAGGAGTTGGTCCACGCGCCCGGCATCGCGCCGCTGGCGTTCGTGCTCGCATTCGTCGCCGGCGCGGGCCACGCGGTCACACCCGGGCACGGCAAGACGCTCGCCGCCGCATACTTGGCCGGATCGCGCGGCCGCGTGCGGGACGCCGCCTTCCTGGGCGGGACGGTCGCGGTGATGCACACCGTGTCGGTCCTGGTGATCGGAGTGGCCTGGACCTTCCTGTCCCTGTCCGGGATCATCGGCCTGGAACAGCTCACCACCTGGCTCCAAATCGCCGCGGGTGTACTGGTTGTGCTCACCGGCCTCTGGCTCCTCCACCGGCACGTTCGAAAAGCGCACCAGCACCATCACCACGATCACGACCACGACCACGAGGCTTCCGGCAAGCGGCCGGGTCTGGTGCTCCTGGGCGTCTCCGGCGGCCTGACCCCGTCGCCGTCCGCGTTCCTGGTGCTGGCGACGGGGCTCTTCCTCGGCCGGGCGGGCTTCGCGCTGCTGCTCGTGCTCACCTTCGGCCTCGGCATGGCGGTCGTGCTGTTCGCCGCCGGGTTGCTGGCGATCGCGGGAACGTCGGTCGTGGCGCGGGGCACCAGATCGATGGGCATCTTGCGGCGCGCCAGTCACCTGACGCCGGTACTGGCGGCAGGCGGCATCACGCTGTTCGGCGCCGGATTGGTGACGGCGGCCGCATTGCACCTCGCCGCCGCCTAGCACAGCGGCGCGGCGCGCCTTGCCGCCGCCTAGCGCAGCAGCGCCGTGCACCTCGTCGCCGCCCAGCGCAGCGAATCGTCGGTCGCCGGCCTCGTGCGGCATCGCGCTGTTCGGCGCCGGTTTAATGACGGCGGCCGCATTGCACCTCGTCGCGGCCTAATGCAGCGGCGCGCCTTAACGCCGCCTAGTGCAGCGGCCGGCCTTCGCCGAGGGCGGTGCGGAAACGCCGTGCACCTCGTCGCCGTCTAGCGCAGCGGATCGTCCGTTGCCGGTCCTGGGCGGACCCCGGTGAGGATGCGCAGGCGCTGGTCCTTGGTGATGGCGGAGTCGCCCGGCTCGACCAGGAAGGCCTTGCCGTCGACCACGGTGCTCGACCCGTCCGCCCCGTCCTGCACTGGTCGGCCGTTGTAGGTGGTGTTCGGCTGGAAGTCGGGTCCGGCATCGGAGACGCGGAAGGCGCCGCCGCCCGGCACCGTGAACGTCATGGTCGCGTCCCCGGCGGTCCAGCCCCACCACAGCGCGCAGCCGGTCGTCCTCGTGCCGGCCGGGGCCCATGTGAGGTGGAACGACGCCGTGCAGCGCAGCACCCGGTCGTACCGGATCGCGTGCGCGACCTCCAGCATGGCCCCCCGCGCGTCGGCGGCGTCGATGGCCGGCTTCGGGTCCGGGACGCTGTCGTGGAACTTGACCCACGCGAACGCCCAGACGTCCGGCCGGGCGGGCCAGGCCAGCGCCGCCCAGTCCTTCGTCCAGCGCAGCGAGCCGTCGGCGGTTCCGACGTGCAGCGGTTCGAGTGTCGGCCGCCCGGGCAGCTGCGCGAGTTGCGAAGCAGCCGCGTCCTCCAGTTTTTGCGGGGTTGAGGCGACGATCACGTTGTACCCGCTGTAGCCGAACTCGGAGATGCCACCGCCTCGGATCGCCCGCATGCTTTCCAGGCCGGCGCCCGAGCTCCACTCCAGCAGGAACGGGGCCGGGTCGGTGGTGTCGAGGTGGATCTGGCGTCCCTCGCCGACCGTGCCGCCGGAGGTTAGCGGTTCGAGCCCGGCTGCCACGGGCGGGCGCGGCTTTTCCGCCACCGCGGACTCGGCCTGGCTGGGCGCGGCGCTCGGTGGCGCCGACCCGATCGGTACGGGCGTCCCGTGACCGTTCGGCAGGAGGGTGGTCGCTCCGAGGACGGCCACGACGGCGATCGCCGCCCCGACCCCGGCCATGAGCCGCCGGTTGCGCCGATGCCGTGCCCCGCGCCGCCGGGCCCCGTCGAGCAGGGCCTCGACCCGCACGTCCCCGTCGGCGCGCTCCCGCAGCGCGATGCTGAAGACCGGATCCATGTCACTCATCGCGCGTCCTTCCCGGTGAGGGCCGGCACCGCAGCCAGCCGGCGGCGCAGCGTGGCCAGCGCCCGCATCGCCTGCGAGCGCACCGTGGCTTGTGAGCACTGCAGAATGCGCGCGATCATGGCGTCGTCGAGATCCTCGTAGTACCGCAACACGACGGTCGCCCGCTGCTTGGCGGGCAGCTCGGCGATGAGCTGCCAGGCGGCGTCGCGCTCGGCCGCCTCGGCCCCGATGTCGATGGGTCCGGCCCGGTCGAGGTGCGGCGCGGAGGTGTCGATCGCGTACTCGCCGGCCGCCCGTCGCCGCCGCCACGAGATATGCTTGTTGACGAGCATGCGGCGCACATAGACATCGATGTCGTCGGCGCGGCTGATCCGGTCCCAGCGCACGTACGCTCGGCCGAGCACCTCCTGGACGAGGTCTTCGGCGAGATGCCGATCACGCACCAACAGCCGGGCGAGCCGCACCAGCTTCTCGCCGCGCAGCCGCACGTACTCGTCGAACCCGATCACCGCGTCACCGCCCCTTCTACTGGGCTCGACGCCGCGATCCACCCGTTCTGTTGCACGCCCGCGCCCGCATTCCCGCCCCGCCCGCCGCTTGGTCGACCACGTTGTGGGGATGGCTCGGAGCGTTACAGAACTCGCCCATCACCCCGAGCTGCTGGTCAGGCCGGGGTGAGGATCGTGACGCGGTAGCCGACGCGGACCGCCACGAGGGTGGTCACGGTGAAGGTGATCTGCAGCCAGCGCATCTGGCCGCCGCGGGGATCGGGGACATAGGCGGCCGCGGCGTCGCCTACGCCGTAGCCGGCCTGTTTCTGGACGTTGCCGTCGATCACGATGCCGCACAGGTAGGCCTCGGCCTGGGCGATGACCGGGGTTTCGTGCGGCTCGATCGGGCGGGCGTCCGGGACGAACAGGGCGCACGGCTCGCGGGGCAGCATGCCGGTGATGATCCGCAGGCCCGTTGATTGCGTGGCCAGCACCGCCTCGCCGGTGTGGACGCTCATGCGGCGCGGCTCGCCGGTGTCGGCGTCCGCCACCCGCAGTGCGAGCAGGGGTTTGGCTACGACCTCCGCTACCTGGTACGGCATGGGCGCGATGGTAGCCCTCACCCGCCACCTCCACCCGGACCGGCGCGGCCGCGGTGGGCGAGGTCGGCGCTGCGGTGGCGGCCGGGTGTCGTGCCCACCACGGCGGTGAAGGCCGCGATGAAGCCGCTCGGGTTCGACCAGCCGCACGCGTGCGCCACGTGTGTCGTCGAGTGGCCCGCGGCCAGCAGTACCAGTGCGTGGGCGATCCGGACCTGGATGCGCCACTCGTAGAAGGTCATGCCCAGCTCGTCGTGGAACAGGCGGCTCAGGGTCCGTGCGCTCGCGCCCACGCGCCGGCCCAGGTCGGTCAGGTCCGACGTGTCGGCCGGGTCGGCGGCCAGGATGGCCGCCAACGCGCGCAGCCGGTCGTCCTGTGGCTCCGGCAGGTGCAGGGGCTGCTCCGGCGCGGCTACCAGCTCGTCGACCAGGACGCGGTGCAGCCTCGTCCGGGCCGAAGGTTCGAAGTGGCGGTCGCCGGTCAGGGCCAGCAGGACCTCCCGGGCCAGGGCCGAGGCCAGGAACACCGCCGGGGTCGCGGGTGCCCGGCGGGCCAGGGACGGGGGCAGGAAGACGATCCGCATGTCGGTCTCGCCGTGAGCCCGGTGGAAATGGCTGGAGCCCGGCGGGATCCACGCCATCCGGTTGGCCGGGACGATCCAGATTCCGGTCGAGGTGTGGATGGTGAGGACGCCGCGGGCCGCGTACACCAGGTGGCCGCGGGGGTGGGAGTGGGCCGAACCGGTCGCGCCCGACGGCCACAGGTGGACGCCGCCGCTCGGCCAGATTCGGGAATGGCGGGCTACGGGCATAAGGTGGCAGCGTACCGGTGGGGCGCCGCACCTATTCGCCGCAAGAGTTCAACGCATGACGACGACGATGCTTGCGGTGGTGTGCGTACGAGCGGGCGGGCCCGAGGTGCTGGAGATCCGGGAACTGCCGGTGCCCGAAGTGCGTGCCGGGTGGACGCTGGTGCGGGTGATGGGTGCGGGGTTGAACCGGGCTGAAATCCGTACCAGACAAGGATTTTCACCGAATGTGCGCTTCCCCCGCGTGCTGGGGATCGAGTGCGTCGGCGTGGTCGCCGCCACCAGTGATCCGGCGCTCGCCGAGGGGGCGACCGTCGCCGCGCTGATGGGGGAGATGGGGCGGGCGTTCGACGGGAGTTATGCCGAGTTTGTGCTGCTGCCCAATGAGCTGCTCATGCCCGTCGTCACCCGGCTGCCGTGGGTGGAGCTGGCGGCGCTGCCGGAGACGTATCTGACCGCGCAGGGTGCGCTCGACGCGCTCGGGATCCGGGCGGGGGAGCGGCTGCTCATCCGGGGCGGGACCTCGTCGGTCGGGCTGGCGGCCGCGTCCATCGCGCGCGGCGGCGGGATCGAGGTCGCCGCCACCACCCGGCGGGCCGGGAAGGGTTCGGCGATGGAGGCGGCCGGGGTCGCGCACGTGGTGCTGGACGAGGGCGGGCCGCTGCGGCTGCCGTGGGACGACGGGCCGACGCACGTGCTCGATCTCGTCGGGGCGCGGACCGTGGCCGACTCGCTGCGCATCGTGCGGCGGGGCGGGACGGTCTGCGTTGCCGGGTCGCTCAGCGGGTGGCTGCTCCGCGACTTCGAGCCGATCGCGATGATCCCGTCCGGGACCCGGCTCACCGCGTTCCACAGCGACGACGCCAAGGGCCGCGCGGGGGCCGGGGTGCTGCAGCGGGTCGTCGACGGCGTCGAGAACGGGCGGTACCGGCCGAACATCGACTCGGTCGTCGCGCTGGACGGGCTCGCCGCCGCGCACCGGCACATGGAGGCGGATCGGGCCGCCGGGAAGGTCGTGCTGCTGCCGGGGCTAGTGTCGGGCGCGTGAAGCTGCTGTTGACCTCCAGTGGGCTGCGCAATCCGACCCTGACCGGCGCGCTGCGCGCGTTGGTCGGGCGGCCCACGGCGGCGGCGAACGTCGTCTACGTGCCGACCGCGTCGCTCGCCGAGGCCGGGGACCACGGGTGGCTGCTCGCCGACATGACCCGGGTGCACGCGCTGGGCTGGCGGGAGTTCGACGTACTCGAACTCAACGGGCTCCCGCCGCGGGTGGTGCTCGACCGGCTCGCCCGGGCCGACGTCATCTACGCCGGCGGCGGCAACCACTACCACCTCGCGCGCAGCATCACCGGCAACGGGCTGGCGGCCGGCCTGCTGGAACTGCTGGAGCGGCGGGTCTGGGTCGGGATGAGCGCCGGGTCGATGATGTTCAGCCGGCACCTGCACGACGGTACGGCCGGCATCTTCGACGACGCCCACGACCTGCACGTGCTTGGGGCGGGCACGGTCGAGCCGCCGTTCGGGTTGTTCGACTGGTACCTGAAGCCGCACCTGGACTCGCCCGACTTCCCGCAGCGCGACGACGCCTGGGCCGACCGGATCGCCGCGCGGGCCGGCTTTCCGATCTACTTCATCGACGACGACACCGCCCTGCAGGTGGACGGGGACGCGGTCGACGTCCTGACCGAGGGCCGGTGGCGGCTGGACAACAGTCCTGGTTCCGACACAACGTGGCAATCGGATCGGCCGCCGCCTATCTAGTGACCCATGACACATACCAATGTTCGACATCCGCGAATTCGGACGGCGATCGTGGCCGTTCTGGTCGTGGTCGCGGGCGGTCTGGCCGCCGCGACCAAGGCGTCGGCGGCGACGGTGAGCGAGGAGGCGGAGTCCTTCGCCCGCGAGCGGGGGATCACCGTGGCCGAGGCCGAGCGCCGGCTGGGCTGGCAGGTCACCGCGCCCGACCTGCTCGAGCGCCTGCCGGTCGAGCTCGGCGAGCGGTTCGGCGGGGTGTGGATCGACGGCCAGGATGGCGACCGGATCAAGGTCGGTGTCCTGGCGGCCGATCCCGCGACGGCCGCGACCGTCAACCGCACGGCGGCGGCCCTCGGGCTCGGCGGGGCGTACGACCTCGTCGTCGTGGCCCGGTCCGCCGCGTCCCTGGACCGGAGCATGGACCGGCTCGGCCCCGAGATCGCCCGGGTCAACACCGGCGCCCGCGACGGGCTGGCCGGCGGCGTGCGGCCCGATCTCAACGCGGTCTGGCTGGGCGTGCCGGCCGAGCCGTCCGCGGATCAGCTCGCGCTCGTCGACCAGGCCCGGCGGGACCTCGGCGCCGGGCTCGTCGTCGGCACCGCACCGGGCGGCGTGCACGCCCTCGCCTGTAACGGGGCGCACTGCGACCCGCCGCTGCGGGGCGGCATCCGGATCACCCACACCGGCGCCGGGTGCACCGGCGGGTTCCTGGCGAAGTCCAAGGTGGACAGTGAGCTGTACCAGGTGACCGCCGGGCACTGCGGCGAGAACCGGACCGGCAACTGGAGCACCAAGTTCGCCGACGGCTCGTCGCACGTGATCGGGAAGGTGCACCACTGGGAGTACAACGGCGATGGTGACGCGGCGATCGTGAGTATCGTCAACGAGGCGGGCTGGTCACCGGCGCCCCGGGTGCGGGTCAGCTGGGGCGCGTTCACCACGCAGAACGACCTGTACGGCATCGCCGCCGACAAGCTCAGCGTGATGGGCCAGCGGGTGTGCACGACCGGGGCGAAGCAGTTCATGAGCTGGTGCGGGTTCGTGCTGCTGACCAACGTCAGCATGGACTACGACGGGCCGACCGTGCACCACCTGGCGTGGACGAACCTGTGCGCGGTGCCGGGCGACAGCGGCGCGCCGATCTACAGCATGCACAACGCGTTCGGCATCCTCGTCGCGGGCGCCGACGACGACTGCATCACGCTGTACCAGGAGATCCGGCGGGCCGAGACGCTGCTCAACGTCAACGTCCTGCACACCTGATCAGACGCGGGTCCAGGCGGTCCGCCCGACGGCCCGGTCGAACGCCGCGACCGGCGACGTGGCGGGCTCGTCCTGGCCCGCGCGGAGCAGGTCCCGATCGGGCCGGGTGGCCCGCCGGTGCAGTGCCGAGCGCAGCAGTGAAACGCCCGATACCACCCCGACCAGCAGCGTGGCGAGCAGCAAGCCGAGCAACATGCCCCCAGGGTACCGCCCGGAGCAACTTCGGAGGAGGCCTGCGCGTGTGTGTTCAGTGCAGGCACTTCCGACCCACGACGGCGGGGCAGATGACGGCGGAGATGTTCGACGCGTGCTACCGCGGCACCGTGTCGCGGCTGACGCGGTACGCCTACGGCCTCACCGGTGACCCCGGTGAGGCCCAGGACCTGGTGCAGGAGGCGTACGCCCGGGCCTGGCAGCACTGGCGGCGGGTGAGCGGCTACGACGACGTCGAGGCCTGGCTGCGGCTGGTCATCGGGCGGCTCGTCAACGACCGGTGGTGGCGGCTGCTCGTGCGGCGGGCCCACGCGGCCCGCACGGCCCCGCTGCCGCCCGTCGAGCCGCCTTCCGAGGCGACCGTCCTGCTGGTCGCGGCCCTGCGGCAGGTGCCGTTCGAGCAGCGGCAGGCCGTCGTGCTGTTCCATCTCATGGACCGGTCCCTGGCCGACATCGCCGCGGAGACCGGCACGAATCTCAGCACCGTCAAGACCCGGCTGACCCGGGGGCGGGCCGCCCTGGCCGCGCTGCTCGCGGTGGACACGGCGACGAACAGCGGGGGGACCCATGTCCACGGAGCTTGATCCCTTCTTCGCCGCGCTGCGCCACGACGCCGAGGCCCTGCCCGCCGCGAACCCGGCCCAGGTGCGCGACCGCGGCCGGCGGCGCGGGCGGCGCCGGGCCCTGGCGACCGGGGCGGCCGCGTTCGCCGTCGTCGCGGTCATCGCGCTCGCCATCGGGATCGGCCTGCCGCACGGGCGCCCGCACGGCGGTGAGCCCGCCACCCCGGGCCCGACCTCGACTGAGGCGCCGCCGCGGTTCGAGAAGCTCACCCCGGTCGGCTCCCCGGTCGGCCTCGGGGCCGCGGCCGGGAACCGGCTGGCCACCGTGCAGATCCTGGGCGACCGCGCGTTCGTGTGCGTGCAGAGCGAGGCCGGGCAGGTCAGCGTGGCCGCGGTGGACCTGGCCACCGGGCGCAAGGTGTGGGGCCCGCTCGTGGTGGCGACGTTCCGGGACACCGCCGTCGCCTCCTGGCACCCGAAGTTCGTGGTCGTCATGGGCCGCCACGACGACGGGACCCGGCCGGACGGCTCGGTCCTCACGCTCGACCCGGCCACCGGCAAGCCGCTGCTGCAGGTCGACGTGGACGCCTTCGAGCAGGACGACATCGTGCTCGGCGAGTCGACGCTGGTGATCGGCTCGCGGGCGCAGGGCACGACCCGGGGGTACGACCTGGCGACCGGACAGGTGCGCTGGACCGTCCCCGACCCGTCGAGCCGGATCGTGCACAGCCTGCCGATGCAGATCCCGGGCGGCCCGGGCGCGGCCCCGCTGCGCAGCGCGGTCGGCGGGCCGTTCCTCGCGCTCGGCCAGTTCGTGCAGTTCACCGCGGACGGCACGGCGATCGTCCGGGACGTGGACACCGGCGCCGAGTCGTCCCGCCGGACCGGCGCGCTGAGCCCGTCCGGCAGCGACGGCGAGCACGACGACGGCGTGGCGGTGGGCGGCGTGCTGTACGCGGTCGACCACGCCTCCGGCGCCACGATCCGGGCCACCGACCTGACCATTGACCAGGGCAAGCCGGCCGCGGCCACGACGACGGTGTACACCGCCGGCCCGGGTGCCCGGATCGGCCAGGTGCAGGCGTGCGGACCCGGGCGGATCTGCTTCACGGAGCAGCGGGCGAACGGCATGCGGCTGGTCGACCTCGACACCGGGCGCCGCCGGACGGTCTGGACCCGCGAGGGCGTGACCCGCAACTGGCACGCCCTCGACGGCCAGGTCCTCGTCAACGGCCTCGACGAGCCGGGCGGGATCTACGACGCCGCCGGGCGGCAGCTGCTCAAGGCGCCGGCCCGGACCCAGGGCTGGATCGACCCGCGCTCCGCGCTGCTGTTCACCACCGGCAACGAGGTGCTGGGCGTCGCGCCGCTGGACGGCGAGCCCGTGCCGCTGGGCGCCATCGGCCCCGCGCTCGGCCTGGGCTGAAGCCGCACGCACCTCGTGGCGGTGGTCGGCGACGAGATCAAGGTGTGGCGGTTCGCGGCGTGAACGGGCGGACGCCGTAGCGCTCCGACTGGCCGATCACGTCCCACAGGACGTGCGGGGCGTTCGTGCCCTGCACGGTCTCGACGGACTTGCGGTGCCCGCCGCGGTAGGTGACGGTCACCCGGTACGCGTACCGGTCGCAGCACGGGTTCTTCGGCTGGTAGGAGCGGCGCAGCTTCAGGAACGCCCGGCTGCCCGCCATGCGCAGCGCCGGGCGGCCGCCCACCGTGGTGCGGTCCACGACGAACGCGGTCTCCTCGCCGGCGAAGCCGCCCGAGCGTTCGAGCACGATCGTCCGGGCCTGGCCGGCGGGCAGCAGCGACGGGGCGGCCGCGGCCGGCGGGGCCGGGGAGAGCACCGCCGCTGTGCAGGCCGTGGTGAGCGTCAGGATGGCCGTTTGTGTGCGTTTGGACGACATGGTGCACCCCCGTGCGACCGGGCGCCGGGGTTCGGCGCCGCTCGTTCGAGCACACCACGCCACGGGAGCAGTCGTGCGCGAATGCGCGTTCGTGCACCGCGGACCCCGCGGATGCATTTTGTGGAACATCCAACGCGACGGATCTGCGTGCGGGCCGGCGGGCGAACCCTCCGGCGTGACAATCCTGAAGAGAAGCGCCGCCGCCGCCCTGGCCGCCGCGGTCGTCGTCCTCGCCGCGCCGCCGGTGCACGCCGCCGCCACGAGCAAGGTGTCGGTCGTGCACGGCATTCCCGGTCAGGCCGTGGACGTCTACGTCAACGGCAAGAAGACCCTCGACAACTTCCAGCCGTCGACCGTGGCCGGGCCGCTGGAGCTCGCGGCCGGGAAGTACGACATCGTGATCGTGAAGCCCGGCGACCCGGTCACCAGCCCGATCATCAAGGTCGACCAGGCGGCCGTGCCCGGCGACGCGAACATCAGCCTCGTCGCGCACCTCACCGCCGACGGCAAGCCGACCCTGACGCCGTTCGTCAACGACACGTCGAAGCTGGCCGCGGGCAAGGCGCGGCTGGTGGTGCGGCACACCGCGGCCGCTCCCGCGGTCGACGTGCGGGCCGGGGGCCAGCCGGTGTTCAAGAACCTCAGCAACCCCAACGAGGCAAAAGCCGACCTCGCCGCCGGTACCGTCAGTGCCGACGTCGTGCTCGCCGGCACCACGACCGTGGCGATCCCCGCCGCGAACCTGAACCTCGCCGAGGGCACCTCGACCATCGTGTACGCGGTCGGCTCGGCCGAGGGCAAGACGCTCGGCGTCGTCGCGCAGACCATCACCGGCCTGCACGGCACGCCCGGCGGCGTCAACTCCGGCAGCGGCGGCACCGCCGACCGGGGCCCGTCGCCGTGGGTCCTCTTCGCCGGTGTCGGCGGCCTGCTCGTCGCGCTGGCCGGCGTGACCGCGCTGCGCCGTTCGCGCGCCGCGCGTTGATGCCCCGAATCCGACTGGTCGCGTGGACCGCCGTGCTCACGGGCACGGCGGTCGCGCTGGCCGCGGGCATCACCGCGTGCGCCGAGCAGCCACCGCCCCCGGTCGGCTCCTCCGCGGTCCCCGCCGGCTCCTCGGCGGCGGCGCCCGTGCCGACGACCGCGGCGCCGGCAGCCCCGGTCGCCCCGGCCGGGCTGCGCATCGACAAGCTGGGCGTGGTCGCGCGGGTCGACCCCGTCGGCGTCGACGAGGCCGGTGACTTCGCGGTCCCGCCCAGCGTCGACGTCGTCGGCTGGTACCGCTTCGGCCCCGGCCTCGAGGCCACGGCGGGCTCGATCGTCATCGCCGGCCACGTGGACAGCGCCAAGCAGGGCGGCGGCGCGTTCTTCCGGCTGCGCGACCTCGGCCCCGGCGACCCGGTCGCGGTCACCGGCACCGACGGCACCGTCCGCCGCTTTCTGGTCAAGGCCCGGGAGGTGTACCCGAAGACCCGCATCCCCCTGGACCGCTACTTCGCCCGCGACGGCCCGGTCCGGCTCACCCTGATCACGTGCGGCGGCCCGTTCGACAAGGCCACCGGCCACTACCGCGACAACGTCGTCATCACGGCGGAGCCAGCAGCCCCGTGAGCCGCTCCAGGCCGCCGCGGATCAGCCGCCCGTAGTCGTCGTCGCCGAGGGCACCCATCCCGGCCCGCGCCGCCTCGAGGTGCTCGCGGGCGCGGCCGGGATCGCCGAGCCGGCGGTGGCACTCGGCCAGGTTGAGGTGCAGCGACGGGTGCAGCGCGGCGACGGACATCGGCACCCCGGCCGCCGCCACGCGCTCCTCGGTGAGCAGCGCGACGGCGGCCAGGGCCCGCTCGTCCCACCGCAGTTCTTCGCGCACGTCGTCCTGTACGTCGGCCATGGAGTGCGCGAGCACGCACACGTGCAGCGGATCCCCCTGCTCGCCGCCGATGTCGGCCCAGATCCGCTCGAACATCGCGCGGGCCGCCGCCGGTTCGCCGCGGCCGTGGTGCAGCTGCACCGCCTCGGCGATGCGCGCGAGCGTCGGATCCGGGTACACCCGATCAGCTCACCGGAAACGCGACGTCGAACACCTCGTCGCCGTCGGCCGCGGCGCCGTAGTCCGCCCAGTACGTCTCCCGCGGCGCCCGGGCCACCGCCAGCCCGTTGTCGGTCACCCACCGCTCGACCGCCTCGTACACCTTGCCGAGCTCGCCGCTGGTCACGTCGGCCTTGGTCACCCGCTGGTACGCCTCGCGGTGGGCCGGGATGGTGCGGTCCCCGCCGGCGGCGACGGTCGCGCACACCTCGACCTCGGTCGGCGCCTCGTTCGGGTTGCCCTCGTAGATGGCCAGGAACACCGGCTCGTCCGGGCCGGTGCGCTCCAGGAACGGCCAGTCGGTGGTGCCGAGCAGCCCGCCGGCCGCCCGCGCGCGCTCCGCGACCCGGGCCATCGCCCCCGGCAGCCACGCCTCCAGCTCGGCCTGGGTCACCACCCGGCGCTCGGCCACGACCTGCTGCTCTGGCACGTCACGCAACCGAATCCCGTCCATCGACACCCCCACCTTCCCCCACGGCGGCCGGATTGCCGCCGGGTGCCAGCTTGAAGGTTGACCCTGGGTGAAAGTCAACATCCGCCCCTGAGCAGCCCGAGGGTCACGCGGGCGGTCTGCCCGGCCCAGGCGACGTCGACCGGCAGGCACATCGGCCCCTTGACCGCGATCCCGCCGGGGAACGCCGTCTCCGCCGAGCCCGGGCAGCTCTCGAACGTGGTGGTCGAATCCTCACCCGGCAGGTACAGCAGCCGCGCCTCGGCCCGCTGCTCCGCTGCGATGCTGACGGTGACCCGGGTGCCGGCCTGGACGAACAGCGCGATCTTCAGCGAGGTCCAGCCGGTCGCCGACACCGGATAGTCCGCCATGGGCTCGCCGAACCTGATGTCGAGCGCCGCGAAGCGGACCGGTCCGGCCGTCACGCCGCCGGGGAGGTTCATCCCCGCGTTGTCGGCGCAGCCGCGCACGCGATCCACCGGGACCGGGCTGTAGGACGGCGAGGGCGGGGGCGGGGGTGCGGGGCTGGCGGTGGAGCAACCGGCGAGGAGCGCCGGCATCACCGCGAGGACGACGCTGCGCATGCGGGCACCTTACCAACGGATGCCTATTGCAAAAGTGTTGCAAGTGCGAAAGGGTTGCCACATGCGACTCCTGGCCGCCCTGGCGGCGTGCGCCGCAGTGCTCGCCCTGTCCGCGTGCGGCAAGCCCCAACCGGCCGACGGCGGGACGATCGTGGTCGCCACCGCGGGCGAGCCCGACACCCTCAACCCGGTTCTCAACTACGGCGTCGACGGCGCCTCGCTGATCTTCGACGGCCTCGTCGCCCGCGACGCGGAGAACCGGCTCGTCCCGGCCCTCGCCCGGGAGCTGCCGAGCGTCTCCGCCGACGGCCGGACGGTCACCGCGAAGCTCCGCGAGGACGTGACGTTCCACGACGGCTCGCCGTTCACGTCGGAAGACGCCGTTTTCACCTATCAGGCGGTGCTCGACCCCAAAGTCGACTCGACGCTGCGCTCCGACCTCGACATGCTCGACACGGTCAGCGCGCCCGATCCGTCCACTGTGGTCTTCGCGCTCAAGTACGCCTACGCACCCTTCGTCCAGCGCCTCACCCTCGGGATCGTGCCGGCGGAGGCGCTGCGCGGGCAGGACCTCAACCGGGCCGGGTTCAACCGCGCGCCGATCGGCACCGGACCGTACACTGTGGACTCCTGGACGGCCGGGGACCGGCTGGTGCTCAAGGCCAACCCGCGGTATTTCGGCGGCAGGCCGGCGAACGAGCGCGTCGTGGTGGCGTTCGTGCCCGACGACAACGTGCGGGCCCAGCGCACCCGGGCCGGCGAGTTCGACGCCGCCGAGCTGCCGCCGAAACTGGCGAACGGCTTCAACAAGGGGACAGTTCACCGAGTGCCGACCGCGGACTATCGCGGCGTGATGCTCCCGATGCAGCACCCGGTCACCGGGGATCCGGCCGTGCGCAAGGCACTCAACCTCGGCGTCGACCGCGCGGCCATGGTCGAGGGCATCCTCGGCGGCGCCGGCGAGCCCGCGTTCGGGCCGATCCCGCCGACCTCCGAGTTCGCCGACCCGGCCCTGAACGGCAAGGCGAGCGCCGACCCCGCCGCGGCCAAAGCGCTGCTCGACGCGGCCGGCTGGACGCCCGGCGGCGACGGGATCCGGGCCAAGGGCGGGCAGCGGGCCGCGTTCACGGTGATGTACCCGGCGAGCGACAGCCTGCGCAAGGAGCTCGCGCTCGCGCTGACCGCCGACGCCAAGCGGCTCGGGATCGAGGTGCGGCCGGAGGGGCTCACCTGGGACGCGATCGACCCGCGGATGCGCACCGACGCGCTCATCATGGGCTACGGCACCCCGTACGACCCGGATTTCGTCTCCTACAAGCTCTTCGGCTCCCGGTTCGCCGGCCAGGCCTACTTCAACCCCGGCTACTACACATCCGCGGCGGCCGACCGGGCGCTGCAGGACGGCCGCGATCACGCCGATCCGGCCGCCCGCAAGGACGCCTACCTGCGGTTCCAGCGCGCGCTCGCCGCCGACGTGCCGTGGGTGTTCCTCACCTACCTCCAGCACACCTACGTCGTGCGCGAGACCGTCCGCGGTGTGCGGCCCCGCGTCGAGGCGCACGAGCACGACGTGGCCAACAGCCTGTGGTGGAACCTGCACACCTGGACCAGGGCATGACCCGGCTGCTCGTGCTCATCGCCACCAGCATGGGCATGTTCGCGCTGGCCGCCGCGTCGCCGTACGACCCGGCCAAGCAATACGCGAAATCGGCCGCATTTACGGCCAGCGAGGAGAACCTGGCCCAGCTGCGGGCGAACTGGGGCGTCGACGATCCGCTGCCGGTGCAGTACTGGCGCTGGATCACCAACCTGGTGCGGGGTGACCTCGGCTGGTCGACCACCCGGCACGAGCCGGTCGCCGACGTCCTCGCCGCCCGGGCCGGCTGGACGCTGCTGCTCGTCGCGCTCGCGCTCGCCCTGGTGCTGACCGCGAGCCTGGTGCTGGGCACGCTCGCGGCGTGGCGGCGCGGCGGGCTGCTGGACCGGGGACTGCGCACGGCCGCGTACGCCGTCGAGGCGATGCCGGTCTTCTGGCTCGCCCTCGCCGCGATCACCGTGTTCGCGCTCGTGCTGGGCTGGTTCCCGGCCGGCGGGCTCACCGACGTTGCGGCCGACGTCACGCGTTTCGGTGACGTGGTCCACCACCTGGTGCTGCCGGTCGCGGTCCTCGCCCTCTCGCAGGCGCCGTGGTTCCTGCTGTTCGTGCGGGACGCCGTCGCCGAGAGCCTGCGCGACGACCACGTGCTCGCCGCCCGGGCCCGCGGCCTGCCCGGCCGGATCGTGCTGTTCGGCCACGCGCTGCGCACCGCGCTGCTGCCGTTCCTCACCCTCGTCGGCGCCCACCTGCCCGAACTGGTCGGCGGGGCGGTGCTGGTCGAGACCGTCTTCTCGTTGCCCGGGCTCGGCGCGGTGACCGTGCACGCGGCCCTGGGCAGCGACTTCCCGCTGCTGGCGGCGATCACGCTGATCACCACGGCCGTCGTGCTCGCCGCGAACCTCCTCGCCGACCTGGCCTATCGCGCCGCCGACCCGAGGATCCGCCTTGATTAAGGCCGCGGTCGTACTGGCCGTGCTCATCGCGGCCGCGCTGCTCGTACCGGCGGCGTGGCCCCTCGACGAGAGCGCCGTCGCCCTGCAGCGGACCAACGAGCCGCCGTCGTGGACCCACCTCGCCGGCACCGACGACCTCGGCCGGGACGTGGCCCACCGCACCCTCGCCGGGCTGCGCGTCTCGCTGCTCGTCGGGGCCGTTGCCGCGCTCGTGGCCGCGGTGCTGGGCGGGATCGTCGGGGCGGCCGCCGGTACCATCGGAGGCTGGACCGACCGGATCCTCATGCGGGTCATCGACACCGTCTCGGCCCTGCCGCACCTGCTGCTCGGGATCTTCATCGTGGCGATGCTGCGGCCGGGGCTCGGCGCCGTCATCCTGTCCGTGGCCCTCACGCACTGGCTGTCCACGGCCCGGATCGTGCGCGCCGAGCTGCTGTCGCTGCGCACCCGGCCGTTCGTCGACGCGGCGATCTCCGGCGGCGCGGGCCGCATGCGCGTGCTGACCCGGCACCTGCTGCCGCACGTGCTGCCCCGGCTGGCCCTCGCGACCACGCTCATGGTCCCGCACGCGGTGTGGCACGAGACCGCGCTGTCGTTCCTCGGCCTCGGCCTGCCGCCGCACCTCGCCTCGCTCGGCAACATGATCAACGACGGGCAGCGGTCGCTGCTCACCGGCGCCTGGTGGGCCAGCCTCGCGCCGGGCGCCGGGATCGTCGTGGTCACCCTGGCCGTCGCCGCGGTCGCCGCCCGCTGGCGGGACCGGCTCGACCCGCGGGTCCGGGCGGAGCTGCAGCTGTGAGCGCGCTGACCGTCGCGGGGCTCTCGGTGCGGTTCCGGCGGCGCGACGGCGACGTGCAGGCGGTCACCGACCTGAGCCTCACGCTGCGCCGGGGCGAGCTGCTGGCGGTCGTCGGCGAGTCCGGCTGCGGCAAGTCCGTGCTCGCCCACGCGATCCTGGACCTGCTGCCGGCCAACGCCGTCGTCACCGGCTCGGTGTCCTTCGCGGACGGCGTGCCGTTCGCCCGGGGCCGGGACATCGGCCTGATCCCGCAGAGCCCGGCCACCGCGCTCACCCCGGTGCGGACCGGCCGGTCGCTGCTCACCGAGACGCTCCGCGTCCACCGCAGGGACATGGCCGCGGACCTGGTCGCGAAGGAGGCCGGGCTCGCACCGGGCGACCTGGACCGGTACCCGCACCAGCTCTCCGGCGGCATGGCCCAGCGGCTCGCCACCGCGCTCGCGATCGCGCCCGATCCGGCGGTGCTGCTCGCCGACGAGCCCACCTCCGGCCTGGACCGGCCGCTCGCCGACCAGACCCTGGACCTGCTGCGGCGCCGCTGCGACGACGGCGGCGCGGTGCTGCTCATCACCCACGACCTGGCGGCGGCCGAGCGGGTCGCGGACACCGTCGCCGTCATGTACGCCAGCCGCGTCGCCGAGCACCGCCCGGCCGCCGCGTTCTTCGCCGGGCCGGCCCACCCGTACGCCGCCGCGCTGCTCGACGCCCGGCCGGACCGGGCGTTCGCGCCGATCCCCGGCCACCCGCCGATGCTCACCGCACTGCCGCCGGGCTGCCCGTTCGCGCCGCGGTGCGCCCGGGCCGACGCCGGCTGTGCCACGCTGCCGGCCTGGACGGGAGGTGCCGCGTGCCACCACCCGCTGGGCTGAGCGCGCACGAGGTCACCGTCGCCTACGGCGGCCGGACCGTCCTCGACCGGGCCACCGTCCGCGTCGAGCCGGGCGAGACGGTCGGGCTGCGCGGCCCCTCCGGCTGCGGCAAGTCCACCCTCGTGCGGGTCCTGGCCCTGCTGCACCGGCCGTCGCACGGGCACGTCAGCCTCGACGGGGAGCCGGTCGGCGGCGCGCGCTTCCGGGCCCCGGTCGCCGCCCGTACCCGCATCGGCGTGCTGTTCCAGAGCCCGCGCGGCGCCGCCGACCCCCGCCTCAGCCTCGCCGATCTCATCGCCGAGCCGCTGCGCGCGCTGCGCCGCCCGTCGGCGGAGGTGCGGGAGCGGGTCGCGGAACTGGCCGACACCGCCGGGCTGACCCCGGACCTGCTGCGCCGCCGGCCGCACGCGGTCAGCGACGGGCAGCTGCAGCGCGCCTGCCTGGCCCGGGCCCTGGCCCACCGGCCCGACTACCTGCTCTGCGACGAGGCCACGGCGATGCTCGACGCCTCCACCCAGGCGCACGTCGCCGCCGTCATCACCGGGCACCAGCGCCGTTTCGGCACCGGCGTCCTGCTCGTCACCCACGACCCGGCCCTCATGGCCCGCTGGGCCGACCGCATCCTGGAAGGGATCCCGTCATGACACTGTCCATCGTGGACGCCGCCGCGCTGCAGGAGAGCTGGGACCGCCAGCAGGAGGCGTACATGCCCGACCGGGAGCACCGCTTCGCCGCGATGCTCGACGCCGTGGCCGCCACCGCCGGCCCGGGTCCGGTGCGGCTGCTCGATCTGGCCGGCGGTACCGGATCCATCACCCTGCGCGCCCTGCGCCGCTTCCCGTTCGTCGAGGCGGTTGTGCTCGACCTCGACCCGGCCCTGCTCGCGATCGCCGCCGGCAGCCTGGCCGGCCGCGCCGCCGTCGTCTCCGCCGACCTGTCCGGCCCCGACTGGACCGCCGCCCTGCCGTCCCGCGAGTTCGACGCCGTGCTCACCTCGACCGCCCTGCACTGGCTGCCGGCCGAGCGGGTGCAGCGGTTGTACGGCGAGATCCGCGACCTGCTCCGCCCCGGCGGCGTGTTCGTCAACGCCGACCACATGCCCGACGGCAACCTGCCGACGCTCACCAAGAACCTGCTCGCCACCGAGGAGGCGACCCGCAACGCCCGCTACGCCGCCGGGGCCGCCCTGTCGTGGAGCCGGTGGTGGGAGCACGTGGCCACGGTGCCGGAGCTGACCGACCTGGTCGCCCGCCGGCACGAGATCTACCCGTCTGGCCACGCGGCGGAGCACACCCCGCCGGTCGCCTGGCACCTCGAGGCGCTGCGCGCGGCCGGGTACGCCGAGGCGGGCATCCTCTGGCGCGGCGGCCCGGACGCGGCGGTGGCCGGGGTGCGCTGATGCATAGGACGGCGGCGGCTGGGTAGTTGGCGCTGGCGATTGACAGGCGCTGATTTCCTCGGGTGGTTCGGGGGAGGGAGGCGGACATGAGCCAGCAGGCGGACCCGCACGAGCATCATTGGTTCGCCCCACCGTCGCGGCCGGTCACGTGGTGGTACGTGGCCGGCCTGGTCTTCGCCCAGTTCGTGTTCTACGTGGCACTGCTCGGCCCGGCCATCGTCGGCATCGGCATCAAGGTGCAGCAGATCGTGCCCGACACGCAGAAGACGTCCGCCCTGGGGACCGTGGCCGGATTCGGGGCCCTGTTCGCGGTGGTCGGCAACGTGCTGTTCGGACGGTTCTCCGATCGCACCACGTCGCGGTTCGGGCGGCGAAGGCCGTGGATCGTCGGCGGTACCGTCGTCATGACCGTGGCGTTGCTCGTGATGGCGCTCGGCCAGACCGTCGCCGTGGTGACCGCCGGGTGGTGCCTGGCCCAGCTCGGCGCCAACGCGACCCTCGCGCCGTTCATCGCCACCATCTCCGACCAGGTGCCGCAGTTCCAGCGCGGCAGCGTCTCGGCCCTCGTCGGCATCGCGCAGAACGTGGGCATCCTCGGCGGCACCTACATCGCCCAGCTGTTCCAGCACCAGATCGTCATCATGTTCGTGGTGCCGGCGATCCTGTCCATCGGGGCCATGCTGCTCTTCGCCGTGATCCTGCCCGATCAGCGGCTGCCGGTACGGCCACCGCCCATGAACGTCCAGGAATGGCTCTCGACGTTCTGGCTCAACCCCGTCAAGCACCCCGACTTCGCGCTCGCCTGGGCGTCGCGGTTCCTCATCACGCTCGCCACGTTCATGTTCACCACGTTCCGGCTGTTCTTCCTGCAGGACGAGCTCGGGCTGAGCGAGGACGCGGCGCCGGCGGCGGTGACGATCGGCGTGCTCGTGTACACCATCGCGCTCGTCGCCTCCGGCTGGATCGCCGGCAAGATCTCCGACCGCACCGGCCGCCGCAAGATGCTCGTGGCCGGCTCGACGCTGCTGTTCGGCGTCGGCATCGTGGCCCTCGCGCACGTCACGACGATCGGGCAGTTCTACGTCGTCGAGGCGGTCATGGGCGTCGCCTACGGCATCTACGTCGGCGTCGACCTGGCGCTCGTCGTCGACGTGCTGCCCAACCCGGACGACTCCGGCAAGGACCTCGGCGTGTTCAACATCGCCAACGCGCTGCCACAGACCGTCGCACCCGTTTTCGGCGCGGCACTGCTGGCGATCGGCAGCGCGGCGAACCAGAATTACACCTTGCTGCTGTACAGCGCCGGGGTCGCGGCACTGGTCGGCGCGCTGGTGGTACTGCCGATCAAGAAGGTGAGGTAGCCCCCGATGACGCACGAGGGCGAGCGGGTCGAGGCGCTCCTGGCGGGCCTGACGCCGCAGGAGAAGGCCGGGCAGCTGACCCAGTACTTCTACTTCACGCTTCCCGGCGAGGCCGATCCGGCCCTCGGCGTCGACGCCGGCGAGCAGCCCCGCGAGGTCGAGGCCGCGCTGGCCCGCGGCGGGGCCGGCGCGCTGCTGTTCGTCACCGACCCGGCCGAGATCAACCGGCTGCAGCGGCTGGGCATCGAGGGCAACCGGCTCGGCGTGCCGGTGCTGTTCGGCTTCGACGTCATCCACGGGCTGCGGACCATCTTCCCGGTGCCGATCGCGATGGCCGCCTCCTGGGATCTGGAGACGATCGAGCGCGGGCAGGCGGTCGCCGGGCGGGAGGCGCGCGCGGTCGGCATCCACTGGACGTTCGCGCCGATGGTCGACATCGCCCGCGACCCGCGCTGGGGCCGCATCATCGAGGGCGCCGGCGAGGACCCGTTCCTGGGCGCCGCCGTGGCCGCGGCCCAGGTGCGCGGCTTCCAGAGCGGCGGGATCATCGCGGGGCCGAAGCACTTCGCGGGGTACGGCGCGGCGCTCGGCGGGCGCGACTACGACGAGGCCAACATCTCCGAGTACGAGCTCTGGAACACCTACCTCCCGCCGTTCCGGGCCGCCGTCGAGGCCGGGGCGGGCAACATCATGACCGCCTACATGGACCTCAACGGCGTCCCCGCCTCCGGCAGCCACTGGCTGCTGACCAAGGTGCTGCGCGACACGTGGGGCTTCGAGGGCTTCGTGGTCAGCGACGCCAACGCGGTCAAGAACCTGGAGACGCACGGGTTCGCCGCCACGCCCGCCGAGGCCGCGTCGCGCGGGCTGCTGGCCGGGGTGGACCTGGAGATGGCGGTGTCGGAGCCGGTGTACGTGCACCTGCCGGCCGCCGGGATCGACGATGCGGTCGACGTCAGCGTGCGGCGGGTGCTGGCCGCGAAGCAGCGGCTCGGGTTGTTCGACGAGCCGTACGTGGACGAGGACCGGGCGCGTGAAGTGCTGGCCGACCCCGCGCACCGCGAGGCGGCGCGGGTGGCGGCGCGGCGCAGTGCGGTACTGCTGCGCAATGAAGGCGACCTCCTGCCGCTGGACGCCGGCGCGCTCGGCTCCATCGCCGTGCTCGGGCCCCTCGCGGACTCCAAGCGGGACACGCTCGGCCCGTGGGTCTTCGACTTCGACCTCGACGAGACCGTCACCGTCCTGGAGGGCATCCGCCGGGCGGTGGGCGACGGCGTGCGGGTCGAGCACGCCCGGGGCGTGGCGGTGAGCCAGCGGACCTATCCGTCCATGTTCGACATGTTCGGCGGCAACCGGCCCGAGGACCCGGCGGGCTTCGACGAGGAGGCCGAGTTCGCGCGGGCCGTCGAGGTGGCGGCCGCGGCGGACGTGGCGGTCGTCGTGGCGGGGGAGCACCAGAACATGATCGGCGAGGCGGCCTCCCGCTCCTCGCTGGAGCTGCCGGGCCGCCAGCTCGAGCTCATCCAGGCGGTCGTGGCCACCGGCACCCCGACGGTCCTGCTCGTCATGAACGGCCGCCCGCTCGACCTGCGCTGGCCGGCCGGGCACGTGCCCGCAATCCTGGACATCTGGTACCCCGGCAGCCAGGGCGGGCACGCCGTCGCCGATCTGCTGTTCGGGGCGCACGCGCCGGGCGGGAAGCTGCCGTTCACGTGGCCCCGCACCGTGGGCCAGGTCCCGATGTTCCTCGGCCACACCCGCTCCCACGAGCCGCAGCACCAGTTCAAGCGCTACTGGGACGAGGAGAGCACGCCGCTGTTCCCGTTCGGCCACGGCCTCGGCTACGGCCGGTTCACCTACGACGGGCTCACGGTCGAACCCGCCACCGCCGGGCCCGACGACACCGTGACGGTGAGCGTCGACGTGACGAACACCGGACAGCGCACGTCCCCCGAGGTCGTCCAGTTGTACCTGCACCAGCGCCACGGCCGCGCCTCGCGCCCGGTGCGCGAGCTGAAGGGGTTCGAGCGGATCGAGCTGAACCCGGGCGAGACGCGGCGCGTGTCCTTCACCGTCGGGCCGCGGCAGCGACAGTACTGGCACCCGGCCGTGCGGGACTGGGTGCTCGACGCCGCCACGTTCGACGTCTGGGCCGGCGGCTCCTCGTCGGCCACCCTGACGACGACCTTCGAGATCCGGGAGCCGTGATGCGGTGGGAGCCGAGTGAGCGCTGGGTCCGCGGCCGCCACGGCGACGTGACCATTGTGGACAGCCGCGCGCCGGTCCTCGTCTGGGACGACGACCGGCCGGTGCCGCGCTACGCCTTCCCGGACGCCGACGTGCGGCTCGATCTGCTGCACCCGTCCGGGCCGCACTTCGACCTGGTCGTCGGCGACGAGCGGGTGGTCCGGGCCGCGTGGCGCCACGCCGACCCGGAGCTCGCCGGGCACCTCGTGGTCGCGTGGAAGGCGGCGCGCTGGTACGAGGAGGAAGAGGAGATCTTCATCCACCCGCGCGACCCGCACAAGCGCGTCGACGCCATCGCCAGCAGCCGGCACGTGGTCGTCGCCATCGGCGGCACGGTCGTGGCCGACACGCACGCGCCGGTGCTGGTCTTCGAGACCTCGCTGCCGATCCGGTACTACATCCCCCCGGCCGACGTGCGGCTCGACCTGTTCGAGCGCTCGGACCTGCGGACGGGCTGCCCGTACAAGGGCACGGCCGCGTACTGGACGCTGCGCGAGCCCGGGGACGGGCCGCGGGACGTCGCCTGGTACTACGACGAGCCGCTGCCGGCCGTCGGGGCGATCCAGGGCCTCATCGCGTTCTACAACGAGGCGGTCGACCTGACGGTGGACGGCCGGCCGCTGCCCCGCCCGCAGACCCCGTTCAGCAGCATCTTCGCGTGACTTCAGCCGTCGGCGCGGCGAACTGGAGCCGGTTGCGCGATTGACACGGAACGCGGTTGAAAACACCCTTAGCGGACGAAATTGTTCGTCTGCTCAGGGAGTCACCGCACGATGCCGTACCGTCACCGGCTCTGGATCGCCGCCGTGCTTGGGATCGCCGCGATCGTCGTCGTCGCGCTGGGGCCGGGAACGGCGCCCGTGTCCGCGGGGGCCGCCGCCTCGTCGCGCACCGTCGGCGGGGTGGCGCTGGTGAACGACGCCACGCACCGCCCGGTGCTGGGGCTGAGCCCGCTGACCGACGGCACCGTGGTCGACCTGAGCCGGCTGGCCGGGCGCGACCTGGGCCTGCAGGCCGAGTCGACCGGCGCCGCGACGTTCACGCTGACCGGCGCGAGCGGCGGCAGCTTCACCGCCACCGGGCCGCAGGGTTACGTCGACTGCCCGTTGCTGGCCACGCCCGACGAGTACACCCTGACGGTGGTGACCGAGCGTGGCGACCGCCGCACGGTGCGCTTCACGGTGACGGACTCGGCGGCCGCCGGTGCCCCGCTCGACGTGCTGTTCGTCGGCAACAGCCTGCTCGGCACGTTCACCAAGGCGTCCGGCGAGAACACCCCGCAGCTGGTGCGGCACCTGGCCACGACCCGCGGCCGCACGCTGAACGTCACCCAGGTCATCCACTCCGGTTACACGCTGCAACACTCCTGGGACGACGGCCTGGTCGGCCCGGCCCTCGACGGCACCAAGCGCTACGACTACATCGTGTTGCAGGAGTACAGCACGTTCGTCGCGCTGAGCCCGGCCGACGCGCTGCGCACCCTGCTGCACACGTACGAGCCGACCTTCGCCCGCGCCCTCAAGCCCGGCGGGCGGGTCGTGCTGTTCAAGAACTGGGCCCTCGTCGACCCGGATCCGTTCGCCTCGCGGGCCGCCGCCAAGACCGCCATCGACACCGGCTACGCGGCACTGTCGACCGCCCTGCACACCCCGAACCTGCTGGCCCCGATCGGCGACGAGTTCGAGACCGTCGCGGCCGAGCGGGGCCCGTCCTACCTGATCGTGCCGGACGGCAAGCACCCCCACGACCGGGCGATCTACCTCGACGCCGTCACGCTGTACGGCATCCTGTTCCACGACTCGCCCCGCGACCTGAGCGACCTGTACGTGGCCGCCAACGACGCCGCCTACCTGCGCTCGGTCGCGGCGGTCGCGATCGGCTACTGAGCGACCGGGGCCGGGCTCGACCAGGAGGCCCACTGGCTGTTGCGGTGCTCCTCGGCCGCGCGGATGAACCGCTCGGTGCGCGGGTCGGCCAGGCCGGCCAGCGCGACGAGGGACGAGAGGACGCCGAGGAGGCACAGGACGTACAACGTGATGCCGAGCGGGGCCGAGATCCCGCCGGCGTTGGCGTAACGCCCGAGGGAGATGACCGTCGACTCCGGCGTCAGTCCCAGGGCCAGCCACTGCCCGACGAGCAGCACCGCCCCGCCGCCGCGGGCGAGGTGGGCGGCGGCGATCCGGCCCGCTCGCGCGAAGCCGGCCGCGACGGTCGCCACGATCCCGCCCGCGCCGATCAGCACGGCGAACAGCCCGAAGACGAGCAGGGCGCCGGGCCGGTCGCCGAGGTACGGGTCGATCCGCAGCGCGACGATCAGCGCGCCGAGGCTGACCGCGGTGCCGGCCCCGAGCAGCCACACCGCGCGCCGCAACCGGCCGGGCGTGCGCGCCGGCACCGCCTCCGCCGGGTCGAGCAGGGCGTCGCGGATCGCCGGGTGTCCAAAGAGGACGGCGGCCGCCGCCAGGGCCAGCACGACGAGCGCGGTGGCGGCGCCGCCGATCCAGGCCGGCGGCCCGATCCAGAAGTCGTAGCCGACCGGCCACATGGCCTGGTGATAGGTGTACGACAGCAACAGCACCAGGGCGATTCCGGTGCCGCAGAGCCAGATCAGCGCGCTGCGCCCGGCCGGGCGCCCGGCGAGCAGCAGCACCGCGCCGGCCAGCAGCAGGGCCGCGAACGTGCTGCCGGAGATGGCCGCCGCGAGCGCATCGGCCGAGGTCAGGTCGGACAGGTACGGCTCCACCCGGGCATTGCGCACGCCCACCGCGAAGGCGTGGAAGAGCGCCGCCAGGCCGCCGAGCGCGACGAGAACGGCGAGCAGGCCGAGCAGCAGTGGCGCGCGCGAGGGTCGGGGCACCGGGGCACGGTACCGGATCTTGGATGGCCGGAGATGGGCCGATCGGGCAGGCCCGCCCGACCGGTCAGGTCGCCGTGCGGTGGCCCGTCGGCCTTGCCCGATCCGGTGCGTGCCCGTCGGCATCGCTCGATTGCACGGCCCCGGCACGTACGGTGGAGGAAGGGGCGATGCCGGGGGAGGGACGTGCCGACCGACGACCTGCGCCACTACGCGCTGTTCTACCGCGACGCCGACCACCTCGCCCGGACCGTCGCCGCCCTGCCCGGCCCGGTGGTGACCGCCGGCGAGCCGGTCGTCGCGGCGGTCCGCCCGGCCGCCGCCGTCGCCGTGTACCGCAGGATCGTCCGCCATCGCGCCGGCGAGCCCGTCACCATCGTGGCCGAACCCGACTTCGGCGACCGGCCGGCCGGATTCGACAACACCGGCGTCTTCGAGGCCGCCTGCAACGTCGCCCTGGCCGGGCATCCGGTGACCGTCGTGTGCGCCTATCCCGCCGGCTGCCCGGACCGCGTCCGGTTCTGGGCCGGGGCCGCCCACCCGCACCTGCTCACCGACGCCGGCCCGGTGCCGAACCCGGACTGGCGCGAGCCCGAGGCGCTGCTGTCCGCCCTCGCCCCGGCCGCCCCCGTCCCCGCACCGGGCTCCGCGCGGCGGCTGCACGTCACCGGCTCGACGGGCGTCCACGACCTCGACCCGATCCGGACCCGGGTGCGCGCGGCCCTGCCCGGCCTGCCCGCGCTGGTGCGCGCCGACTTCGTCGCCGCCGTCAACGAGATCCTGACCAACGCCTACCTGCACGGCGCGCCCCCGGTCGACGTCGCCCTCTGGGCCGTCGCCGACCAGGTCGAGTGCCGCGTCACCGACCGCGGCCCGGGCCTCGCCGACCCGCTCGCCGGCTACCGCCCGGACCGCGACGACGGCCGGCCCCGCGCCCGCATCGGCCTGTGGCTGGCCCGCCAGGCGTGCGACCGCATCGACATGTGGCACGACGAGGCCGGCTTCACCGTCCGCGCGACGACGGCCGTCCCGGCCACGAAGATCCTGCCGGCCGCCGGCGCGCGGGCCCGGGTCGAGGCCGCGCACACCCGCGCCACCCTGCTGCACCGCCGCTACGAGCGCCCGTGACCGTGTCAGGGCGCGCCGGGGGCGGCGAGGCCGGCGCTGTAGGCGATGACGACGAGCTGGGCCCGGTCCCGGGCGTGCAGCTTGGTCATCGCGCGGTTGAGGTGGGTCTTCGCGGTCACCGGGCTGATCGCCATGCGGGCGGCGATCTCGCCGTTGGACAGGCCCTGCGCGGCCAGCGCCACCGCCTCGCGCTCGCGGGTCGTGAGCCGGTGCAGGACGGCCGGGTCGGGCCGGGGCGGCTGGGCGACGTACCGGTCGATGAGCTTGCGCGTCACCGACGGGGCCAGCAGCGCGTCACCCCGGGCCGCGACCCGCACGGCGTGCAGGAAGTCCTCCGGCAGGATGTCCTTGACCAGGAAGCCCGCGGCCCCGGCGCGCAGCGCGTCGAGGATGTACTCGTCCAGCCCGTAGTTGGTCAGCACGACCACGTGCACCGCCGCCAGGGACGGGTCGGCCGCGATCCGCCGGGTCGCCTCGATGCCGTCCACCAGCGGCATCCGCACGTCGATGAGGACGACGTCGGGGCGGTGCCGCTGGGCCAGCGCGACCCCCTCGGCGCCGTCGCCGGCCTCGGCCACCACGTCGATGTCGTCCTCGGCGTCCAGCAGCGCCCTGCTCGGCCGGCCGGTCACCTACGAGACCGCGGACTTCGTGGTCGTCGCGGCCGACGGCACCACGTCGGGGCTGGCCTTCCGGCGCGTGGCCGGACACCGGCGGCCGACGTGGCCCGATCCGGCGGTACCGCAGCAGCTGCACCATGACGTGATGGTCGACGACCTGGCCGCCGCCACCGCCGCCGTCCTGGCGCTCGGGGCGGTGGCGCTGCCGGGGGACCACGTGTTCGCCGACCCGGCCGGGCACCCGTTCTGCCTGATCCCGCGGCCCGGCTGGGCGCCGCCGGTCGGGGACTGACCCTCAGGCGTCGAGCAGCGACACGGAGATCCAGGGTCCGCTGTACCAGTAGCCCGCCCCCAGCCCGCGCAGCGAGCCGCGGCCCAGGTGGTCGGCGTAGCGGCGGACGAACATCGACGGGTCGGCGATGAGCAGCCGGCCGCCCGGGCGCAGGACGCGGACCGCCTCGTCGAGGGCGCGCCGGCGGCCCTCCGGCGAGGGGATGTTGTGGATGGCCATCGCGCTGGTGACGACGTCGAAGGACGCGTCCGGGAAGGGCAGCGCGGTCAGGTCGGCGGTGTGCACCTCGACCCGGTCGGCGACCCCGGCCGCGGCCGCGTTGGCGAGGGTCGTCTCGGGGCGGTTGCCGCTCTGGTCGGCCGTCCACAGGTCCACGCCGACGGCGCGGCCGCGCGGGAGCCGTTGCGCGGCCGCGATCAGCACGGCGCCACGGCCGCAGCCGAGATCCAGCAGGCGTTCGTCGCCCGCGAGGCCGGCGCGGTCCAGGATGCCGTTCCAGGCGCGCAGCTTGCCCCGCAGCGTGGTGTGCAGGTAGATCCCGGCGCCGGCCACCAGCACCGCGCCGGCCACCGCCAGCGGGACCCGGCCGCCGGGCCACCAGACCGAACCCGCGATCGCCGCCAGCCCCGCCGCGCCCAGGACGGCCGGGATCGGTGGGGCGTCGATACCGTACCGAGGCCGCTCAATCTTTGACATGCTGTAAGCTTTAGCCAAACTCTGACACGTTGTCAAGGATTGCCCGAGCCGGTATCGTGGCGCCGATGCCCGATGTGCGAACCCGCCGCCGCCGCGCCGATGCCCAGCGCAGCGTCGACGCGATCCTGGCCGCGGCCCACACGGTGCTCAGCGCCCGGCCCGACGCCGGCATGGAGGACATCGCCGCCGCCGCCGGCCTCACGCGGCAGACCGTCTACGCCCACTTCGCCTCCCGCGACGCGCTGATCACCGCCCTGATCGAGGGCGCGGGCGCCGAGACCGTCGAGGCCATGGCGGCCGCCGGGCTCGACACCGCGCCGCCGATCGAGGCGCTGCAGCGGTACCTCGAGCTCGGCTGGGACCTCATCCGCCGCCACCCGTACCTGCTCGCGACCGCCCTCAGCCGCACCCCGCCCGGCAGCGAGCCCGCCCACCGGGCCGGCACCGAGCAGCTCGAACAGCTCATCGAGCGCGGCCGGCAGTCCGGCGACTTCGACCGCACCCTGCCGGCCGCCTGGCTCGCCGCCGCGGTGATCGGCCTGGCCCACACCGCCGCCGGCGAGCTGAGCGCCGGCCGCCTCGACGCCGACGGGGCGTACGCCGCCTTCGCGGAGAGCGCCATGCGGGTGTGCGAGGCCGCGCGATGAGGCAACACTGGCTCGCGCCGCTGCTCGTCCTCGCACTCGCCGGTTGCAACGCGGAGGGACGAGAAACGGAACGTCCGCAGTGTCCGCGGGCGTCGGCACCACCGGGCAAGGACGTGGTCACCGAGCACCCCGAAGGCGTCACCGTCGCCGAGCGCGGGTTCAGCCCGGGCGGCAGCGGCCGGACCGTGTCGATGGGCGCGGTCATCGCCAACAGCACGGACCGGGTCGCCTACCGCACGCGGGTCAGCCTGCATCCGTTGGACGCCAACGGAAAACCGGTCCTGCGCACCGACACCTGGCTGCACTTCGAGATCCCGGTCATCCTGCCCGGCGAGCAGGCCGTCGTCGGCGCCGGCGGCGATGTCGACTCCGGACGGACGGAACGCCTCGACGTGGAGGTGGACTGGACCCACCTCGTCGCGCTCGACCCCGGCAACCTGCTGCTGCGGCCGCTGCCCATCGGCGTGCAGAACATCAGCCGGGCCGGCGGCGCGATGACGGTGGACTTCGGCGTCGAGAACGGCCCCGGGTGCGCCGACGACCGCGTCGAACGGGGCATCGCGGTGCTGTTCCGGGACATCGGCGGCACCGTTGTCGGCGGCGGTTTCGACAACACCAGGGTGGCCAACCGGTGCGCCGGGTCCGGCGATCGGCAGCAGGCCGTCGTCAAGGTCGTGCCGCCCACCGCCGACCTGACGAAGACCCGGATCACGGCGTACTGCGACGTGGCCGATCCCCGCGGCACCGCGTCGCCGGAGCCGGTGAACTGACGCTCGCCCACGGCAGGCGAGGTTCGCGCCCCGCGCGCTCCCTACGTTCGGAGGGAGACGAGAGCGGGGAGACCACGTTGAAGCAGATGCGCGCGGCCAGGATGCACGACTACAACCAGCCGCTGGTCCTGGAAGAGGTACCGGTGCCCGAACCCGGCCCCGGCGAGGTGCTCGTCAAGGTGGCCGCCTGCGGGGTCTGCCGCAGCGACTGGCAGCTCATGGAGGGCTACTTCCGGTCCGGGGTCACGCTGCAGTTCCCGTACATTCCGGGGCACGAGATCACCGGCCACATCGACCGATTCGGGGCCGAGGTCCCGCAACACTCCGGGCTGTTCCAGGGCGACCTCGTCGTGGTGAGCGCCGGGTGGGGCGACGGGACGTGCCGGCAGTGTCACGAGGGCAACGAGCAGCTGTGCACCGGGACCGGTGGGTGGGTCGGCTTCGGCCCGCCCGGCGGATACGCGGAGTACGTGCGGGTTCCCTACCGTCACCTCATCAAGGTGGACGGCGACCCCCGGCCCGAGTATCTCGCGCCGCTGACCGATGCGGGCCTCACGCCGTACCGCGGCATGAAGAAGCTGCAGGCGGCCGGCAACCTCGGCGCGGGACGCACGGTGGCCGTGCACGGGATCGGCGGGCTCGGCAGCTACGGCGTGCAGTACGCGAAGCTGCTCGGCGGCGGGGCCACGGTCGTCGCGCTCGGGCGCAGCCACGACAAGCTGGCCGAGGCGGGCAAGCACGGGGCCGACCACGCGATCAACACCCGCGACAAGACCGCCGCGCAGGTGCAGGAGGAGCTGCGCCGGCTCACCGGCCGGCCGGACATCGACGCGATCCTGGACTGCGCCGGCACCGAGTCGCTGAAGCTCGGCGCGCAGCTCCTCGCGGCCGAGGGCGGCATGGTCTCGGTCGGCCTCATGGGCACCGAGACGAACCTGTCGCTGTTCTCCTTCGTGTCGGGCGAGCGCTGGTACTCCGGCTCCTTCTGGGGCAACCACAACGACCTGACCGAGGTGCTCGCGCTCGCCAACGCCGGGCACATTCACCACACGGTCACGCCGATCCGGTACGAGGACCTCAACGACCGCCTCGAAGCGCTGGCCCGCGGCGACGTGGTGGGCCGCCAGGTCCTGGTCTGGGACTGAGCATGGCCATCCAGCCGTACAACCCGTACGACCTGCTGCCGCCGCTCAGCTCGTTCACCGTCACGTCGGAGTCGTTCGACAACGGCAGCGAGCTCGCGATGGACCAGGTCAGCGGCATCCTCGGAGCCGGCGGCAAGGACGTGTCGCCGCAGCTGAGCTGGTCCGGGTTCCCGCCGAACACGCGTAGCTTCGCGGTGTCGGTCTACGATCCGGACGTACCGACGGCATCGGGCTTCTGGCATTGGGCGGTGGCGGACCTTCCGGTCTCCGTGACACACCTCGATGCCGGCGCCGGCGACGGGCGGGCGCTGCCGGGCAACGCGGTGACGCTCGTGAACGACGCGGGCCAGGCGCGCTATCTCGGGCCCGCCCCGCCGCCCGGCAACGGCCCCGACCGGTACTTCATCGCGGTGCACGCGGTCGACGTGGAGACGCTGGACCTGCCGGACGGCGCGACCCCGGCGTACCTCGGCTTCGTGCTCTTCAGTCACGCAATTGGTCGCGCCGTCACGCATTGCGTGCACGAGCGCTAGGCGAACCACTCCGGGCGGGTGCCGGCGCCCGGGTCGGCGCGGGCCAGGATGCGCTCGTTCGCGGCGCGCAGCCCGGCCAGCTCCCGCGCGCTGAGCGCGTCGATGACGAGGGCGCGCACCGCGGCCACGTGCCGCGGTGCCGCCTGCTCGACCGTGCGCAGGCCCGCGTCGGTGAGCACGGCCCGGGTGGCCCGGCCGTCAGCGGGGTCGGCCTCGCGCCGCAGCAGGCCGCGCTGCTCCAGGCGCTTGGCCACATTGGACAGTCGCGACGGCGATGAACTGGTGAGCTCGGCGAGCCGGCGCATCCGCACGGCGCGGTCGGGGCGCTCCGAGAGCATCGACAGCACGTGGTACTCGAAGAAGCTCAGCCCCGCGTCGCGATCGAGCTGCGCGTCGAGAGCCGCGGGCAGGACGGTCACCAGCCGCACGAGGCTCAGCCAGGCCTCGCGCTCGCTGCGGGTGAGCCACTGCGGATCTGCGTCGTACGCCACACCCGCACTCTAGTTCAAGCTTGAACTTTTGCGGTACCTTCAGTTCAAGCTTGAATAATCGCCAGCCAGGGAGCCCACCATGCCGATCGGACCGGTCCGCCTCAACCACGCGGTGCTGTTCGTCGCCGACCTCGCCCGCGCCGAGCTCTTCTACACCGAGGTGTTCGGCATGGTCGTCGCCGCCCGCGAGCCGCGCGGCAACGCCGTGTTCCTGCGCCTGCCGCGGTCGGGCAACCACCACGACCTCGGCCTGTTCGGCGTCGGGCCGTCCGCGCCGCCCCGCCGCCCGGGTAGCATCGGCCTGTACCACCTGGCCTGGCAGGTCGACACCATCGACGACCTCGAGCAGGCCCGGCTGGCCCTCGTGAACGCCGACGCGTACTCCGGCGAGTCGAGCCACGGCGCCACGAAGAGCGTCTACGGCGCCGACCCGGACGGCAACGAGTTCGAAATCATGTGGATGCTGCCGCGCGACTCCTGGGGCGAGTACGAGCACGCCGCCCCGGTCGACCGGCTCGATCTCGCCGCTGAAATCCAACAGTGGAGCGGGGTCGCGACCGCATGAGCGCTCCTGTTGTGGCGTACGCCGCCCCGGTCGGCCGCCTCGATCTCGCCGCCGGAATTCAACAGTGGAGTGGGGTCGTGACCGCATGAGCGCTCCTGTTGTGGCGTACGCCGGCCACGCCGATCCGGCCTCCCCGTTCGTGATCCTGCTGCACGGCCGCGGCTCCGACGAGCGGCAGATCCTGGCGCTCGCCGAGCACCTGCCGGCCGGCCCGTCCTACGCCGCCGTGCGCGCGCCGATCGCGGAGGGCGGCGGGTTCGCCTGGTTCGCCAACCGCGGGATCGGCCGGCCGGTCGCCGGGTCCCTGCGCGCGGGCCTGGACTGGTTCCGCGCCTGGCTCGACGCGATCGCCCCGCCGGGCCGCGAGGTGCTGCTCATCGGCTTCAGCGGCGGCGCGGCCTTCGCCGGCGGGCTGCTGCTCGACGATCCGTCCAGATTCAGGGCAACGGCCATCTTGTACGGTACGTTGCCCTTCGACGCCGGCCTCCCCACGACGTCGGGTCGACTGGCGGGCGCGTCTGTGTTTGTCGCGCAAGGTGAGCACGACACCGTGATCCCGCGCGAGCTGCTCGACGCGACCTGGCGGTACACCCGCGACGAGTCCGGCGCTTCGGTGCTCGCCCGCCGCGACCCGGTCGGCCACGGCATCGCCCCGGCCGCGCTGACCGCCCTGTCGGGGTGGCTCGAACAGCAACTCACTCAGGACCGCCCGTAGCGGCGGTGTGGAAGGCCGGCCTTCGCTGGTTTGTGAATCCAACGCCCGTTGGTTCAGCGTTCCCCGGTCGGCGCGGCGATGGTGTCCGCGTCCCGCGCCCGGTGGCCGAGTCCGACGCTGTTGTTCGGGAATCCAACGTCCGTTGGTTATGCGTTCCGGCTGGCGCGGCGTGCCTGGAAGAGGTGCCGCCGCGGGGGTGGTCAGGCGTGCTCTGCCCGGGTGGCGCCGCGGGCGCGGAGGAAGCCCCAGGCGACCAAGGCGGCCGCGATGGCGGTCAGGGTCAGGCCGGCGATGGTGACGGCGGCGCGGAACTCGGTGGTCTGGTGCGCGGTCCAGTGCGGCGCGGCGATGGCGCCGGTGAACAGGGCCGCGACGATGGTGCCGGCGATCGCGATCGCGGCGCCGGAGGTGACCTCGGTGGCGGTGTCGGTGAGGGCGGCGCCGATCGTGGTGCGGTTCGGCGGCAGGCCGCGCAGGACGTTGACGCCCGCGACCACGCCGACCACGCGGATGCCCGCGGCGACGAGGACGAGCGCGAGGGCGACGAAGGGGTAGCCGTACCGGCCGAGGAGGGCGTAGACGGCGAGCCCGGCGACGACCGAGGACGTGCTCAGCCAGGCCGCGCGGTCCAGGCCGACGCGCTGGACGAAGGGGTTGATCAGGGCGCCGCCGGCCACCAGCACGACGACCTGGGGGAGCAGGCCGACCGCGGCCAGGGTGGGTGACCAGCCCCAGTCGAGCTGGAGTTGCAGCGTCACCAGGTAGCCGAGGGCGGCGGTGGCCATGCCCGCGGCGGCCTTGAAGGCCAGGCCGCTGGACACCAGCGGGCGCGCGACGAGGGCCAGGTCGAGCAGTGGGTGCTTCGCCGAGCGCTCGCGCAGCACGAACAGGGCGGCGGCCAGGATCGCCGCGGCCGTGAACGTCCACGGCAGCCACGAGCCGGTCCCCTCCTCGACGAACAGCGTGGGGGCTACGAGGGCGAGGACGATCGTCGCGGTACCGATGACGGCTCCAGCTCCGTCGATGGGGTCGCGGTGCAGGTCGGCCGGGTCGTCGGCGGCGATGCCGAAGCGGATGCCGGCGATGGCGAGCGCCGCGATCGGGACGTTGACGAGCAGCAGGACCTGCCACGGGGCGAAGGCGAGCACGAAGCCGCCGGTGGTCGGGCCGACGGCGAGGCCGACGAGGCCCACGGTCGAGATGAGGGTGGTGGCGCGCACGCGCAGCGAGTCGTCGTCGAAGAGCCGGAAGGCCAGGGCCATCGAGCCGGGCGTGGTCATCGCGGCGGCCACGCCCATCGCGGCGCGTACGGCGATGAGCTGACCGGCGGTTGTGACGAACGCCGTGGCCAGGCTCGACAGGCCGAGCAGCACCAGCCCCACGATCATCATCCGGCGGCGGCCGAAGCGGTCGGCCAGGGCGCCGAAGGTCAGCATCAGGCCGCCGAAGACGACGGCGTAGGCGCCGGTGACCCACTGCAGGGCGGTCGTGGAGGCGTGCAGGTCACGGCCGATGGTGGGCAGCGCGACGTTGAGGATCGAGTTGTCCAGCATCTCGAACAGGAACACCGCGGACAGCCCGGTCAGGGCCACCCACGAGTCCCGCAGCGAGCGGGGCGTGCGGACGAGCGTGGTGGTCATGCGTCGACCATAACCCTAACCGTTAGCGTTTCACAACCGGTACGGTTTCGAGACGGGTAGGGTGGAGCGCGTGAGTGAGCAGACGGGCCGCCGGGAGCGCAAGAAGGCCGCCACGCGCCAGGCCATCGCCAACACGGCGCTGGGGCTGTTCCTGGAGCGCGGCTACGACGCCGTGGGCATCCGCGAGGTCGCGCAGGCCGCCGACGTGGCCGTGACCACGGTCTTCGCGCACTTCGCGTCCAAGGAGGCGCTGGTCTTTGACCGGGACCAGGGGCTGCAGGACCGCCTGACCGCCGCCGTGACCGACCGCGACCCGGACCGGCCGGCGCCGGACGCGCTGCGGGCCGAGGTGCACGTGATTGTGCGCGATTTCGTGGTGTCGAGCGACACGCCGTTCTGGCGGCTGGTGGCGAGCTCACCGGACCTGCGCGAGTACGAGGCCCGCATGTGGGCCCGGCACGCCGACGCCCTGGCCGTGGCCGTCGCCGCCGACTTCGGCCGCGCGGAGGTGACGGCGACTGATCGGGCGCTCGCAAGGTACGTGCTCGACGTGGTGCCGCTCGCGCGCGACGCACCCGACCCGCCGGCCGCTGTGGACGAGCTGATGGACCTGGTCGCCGCCGCCTGGGCCGCCGCCTCACGCGCCGACTGACGCGTGCCGAGCGTCGGGCCGAGCGTCGGGCCGTTCGTCTGCGTGGTGCTGGCTTGCGGCGGTTGGTGGACGACGGCTGTTGACGCGTGACGCGCGTCGTGTCGTCTGTCGCGTGGTGCTGGAGCGGCGGGGCAGTGGAGGGCGGCGGTTGCCCCGCGTGGTTGCGGTCTGCGGTGGCGGCGTTGTGCGGTGGCCGGGCGTGCGGTGGCGGGCGTGCGGCGGTGGCGGGCGTGCGGCGGGCGGGCGTGCGGTGGCGGCGTTGTGCGGTGGTGGCGGCGGCGTTGGGCGGTGGTGGCGGCGGCGTTGTGCGGTGGCGGCGTTGTGGATTCGCTCGTCAGCGCACGACGACCATTTTGCCGCCCGCGCCGCCGGATTCCATGACGCGGTGGGCCTCCTGGATTTCGTCGAAGCCGAAGACGCGTGTCGGGTGTGCGCGCAGGCGGCCCGCGGCCACGTCGGCGGCGATCTCCTGGAGCGGGACGTCGGAGAGTGGGAAGCCGGGCCGGCCGAAGACGAAACTGCCGAAGAAGGTGAGGTACACGCCGCTGGCCATTTGCAGCAGCGGGTTGAAGTCGCGGATCGGGGCCAGGCCGCCGAGCCAGCCCGCCAGGCACGCCCGGCCGCCGCGGCGCAGCATGTCGAGCGAGTCCAGGATGGTGCTGTTGCCGACCAGGTCCAGTACGGCATCCAGGGTTTTGGATTCGACGATGCGCACCGAGAGGTCGGGCGCCTCGATCTCCACGCGGGCGGCGCCGAGCTCCTCCAGCATTGTGCGGCGGTCGCGGCGGCGGGTGGTGGCCAGCACCCGGGCGCCGGCATTGCGCGCGAGCTGGACGGCCGCCTGGCCGAACGAGGACGTGCCGCCGCGGATCAGGACGGTCTGGCCGTGGGTGAGCTCGAGGTTGCGGAACAGGCACGTCCACGCGGTCGCGTAGGTCTCTGGGATGGTGGCCAGGTCGGCCCACGGCAGGTCCGACTCGATGAGCGCGACGTTCGACACGGGCGGGCGGGTGTACTCGGCGTAGCTCCCGTTGATCGTCCGCCCGAGGCCGCCCATGAGCGCCGCGACCTTCGCCCCGATCGGGAACTCGCCGCCGGGGCAGGCTTTGACCAGGCCGACGCATTCGATGCCGCTAACCGGGGCGGCCTCGGCCCACTCGCCCCGGCGCATGTGCATCTCGGCGTGGTTCAGGCCGAACGCCTTGACCTCGATGACCACGTGGCCGGCGAGCGGTTCGGGCTCCGGCAGGTCCCGGTACACCAGGGACTCCGGACCCCCGAACCGCTCGATCACGATGGCGCGCATCGCGGCAGGCTGCCCGAGCGCGTGCCCGCTAAACGCGGTGACCGGCGGGAGCGCGGTGGTGACCCTGGTACACGGTGGCGCGCAGCTCGTACAGGTGGCGGTGGCCGACCTGGGTGCACGTGGCCTTGTCCCAGTAGCCGCGGCGCACCCCGGTCCGCGCGTCGGACTGGCAGGCGTGCTTGCTGCGGTAGTGGTCGACCGTGAACGTGCGGGTCCGCTGCTGCACCTGGCGCACGTCGTGGTCGTGCCGCCCGTCACGGCCGTTTCCGTCGTTGCCGCGTCCGTTGCCGTCGTTGCCGCGATTGTCCTGCTGGTTTCCGCGGTCGTTGCCGCGGTTGTCGTGCTGGTTTCCGCGATTGTTTCCGTCGTTTCCGTCGTCGTTGCCGCGGTTGTTTCCGTCGTTGCCGCGATGGTTGCCGTCGTTGCCGCGGGTGTCGGTTTGCGCGGCCGGAGCGGTGTGCGTGGACGACTTGACCGGGACGGCGGCGATGTCGGTCGGCGAGGCGGTCGAAGCGGCCGACGCCGCGGTCCCGCTCAGCCCGAGCGCGGCCCCCGCGACAACCCCCATGCCGACGATCGTGAGCGAGCGGCGAGTCCTGGCGTTCATTGACGTTTCCTTCCCCCGTGCCGAATTGGTGTCCCTGCACCGTAAGGGGAGGAAACAGGCAAAACGCAAAATACAGGTCAGCGCTTCATCCCAAACCAAAGCGCCGTTCGGACAGCCGCAATCGCCGGGCGGACCGGCCGCCCGGCACCCCAACGGACGAGCTCAGCCCCGCGTAAGCGCCGGCTGGCGATCATCGGCCCCAGCGGACGAAGCCAGCGACCTCGCCAGCTGCTCACCCTCCACATCCACGTTCGGCAGCACCCGGTCCAGCCACCGCGGCAGAAACCAAGCCGAGCGCCCCAACAGCGACAGCACCGCCGGCACGATCGTCATGCGGACCAGGAACGCGTCCACCGCCACCCCGAAGGCCAGCGCGAAGCCCAGGCTCTTGATGATGGTGTCGTCGGCCAGGATGAAGCCCGCGAACACGCTCATCATGATGAGCGCCGCCGCCGTCACGACCCGGGCGCCGTGGTTCATGCCGGTCACGATCGCCTCGTCGGGGGCGGCGCCGTGCACGTACTCCTCGCGGGTCCGCGTCACCAGGAAGACCTCGTAGTCCATGGCCAGGCCGAAGAGGATGCCGATGAGGAAGATCGGCATGATGCTGACGATCGGGCCGGCGCTCTCGATGCCCAGGAGGCTCGCGAGGTGCCCGTGCTGGAAAACCGTGACAAGTCCACCGAACGCGGCCGCGACCGACAAAAGGAAGCCGACGGTGGCCTTGAGCGGCACGAGGATGCTCCGGAACACCAGCATCAGCAGGATGAACGCGAGCCCCACGACGATCGCCAGGTAGGGCACCAGCGCCCCGGAGAGCTTGTCGGAGATGTCGATGTTGACGGCGGTCGTGCCGGTGACGGCGATGGTGGCCCCGGTGACCGTACCGGCGGCGTGGTCACGGATCGCGAAGACCAGGTTCTTGGTCGCCTCGCTCGTCGGGGCGCTGCCCGGGATGACGGTCAGCAGCGCGGTGTCGCCGGCCGGGTTGACCGTGGCCGGGACGACCAGGGCCACGTCGCCGAGCTTCGCGATGGTCTGCTGCACCTTGGCGGCCGCGGCGCCGGCCTGGCCGGCGCCCGCCTCGACGACGACGAGCAGCGGGCCGTTGAAGCCCGCGCCGAAGCCCTCGGCGAGCTGGTCGTAGGCCTTGCGCTGGGTCGAGCTGACCGCCGCCGTGCTGTCGTCGGGCAGGGCGAGGCGCAGGTCCAGGGCCGGCAGCGCGGCCACGACGAGCAGGCCCAGCGAGATGACGAGCGCGGGGATCCGGGCCTTCAGCACGTACTGCGCCCAGCGCTGACCGAACGGCACCTTGCCGGTGTGGCCGGCGACGGCGGGCGCGTTGCGGCGCTTCTTCGGCAGCACCCGGCGGCCGGCGAAGCCAAGAATGGCCGGAACCAGGCTCAGGGTGACGAGCACGGCCACGGCGACGGTACCGGCCGCGGCCACCCCCATCGCGGTGAGGAACGGGATCCCGGTGACGGCGAGCGCGACGAGGGCGATGATGACCGTGAGACCGGCGAAGACGACGGCGGATCCGGCGGTACCGATGGCGCGCCCTGCAGCTTCTTCTCCTGAACGGCCCGCGGTCAGTTCACCCCGGAACCGCGAGATGACGAAGAGCGCGTAGTCGATGCCGACGGCGAGGCCGAGCATCGTGGCGAGGGCCGACGTGCTCGAGGACAGATCGAAGAAGCCGGTGGCGAGCTGGATGCCGAGCATGCCCAGCCCGACGCCGACCAGCGCGGTCAGCAGCGGCAGGCCGGCCGCGACCAGCGAGCCGAACGTGATGAGCAGGACGAACGCGGCCACGATGATGCCCAGGGCCTCGGAGGAGTGGCTCTCGGCGGCGGTCCGGGTGACCTCGCCGGAGTACTCGACGCCGATGCCGGCCTTCTTCGCGGTGTCGCCGGCGGCCAGGAGCGCCTCGCGGGCCGCGGTCGGCACGTCGGCGGCGGTGGCGGTGTAGGACACCGTGGCGTACGCGGTGTGCAGGTCCGGCGCGATCGTTTTGGCCTCGAACGGGTCCGCGACCGCGGCCACCTGCGGTGCCTTGCGCAGCTCGGCGACGGCCGCCTCGATCGCGGTGCGCCGGTTGGTGTCGGTGAGCTTGGCGCCGCCGGAGACGGTGAACACGACCTTGGCCGACGCGGCGTCCGAGTTGCCGCCGAACTTCTCCGCGATGACCTCCATCGCGCGGGAGGACTCGGTTCCCGGGATGGAGAACGCGTTGCTCGTCGGGCCCGAGAGTGTCGTCGCGCCGACGCCGACGACTGCCAGCAGCAGTACCCACAACGCGAGCGTCAGCCCGCGCCGGCGGAACGAGAACCGGCCGAGCCGGTACAGCAGCGTCGCCATCGGAACCCCCAGAGCAGTGCCGTCAGGTGTCCGATCGGCAAGGAAACGCCGGACCTTAACTAAGCCGCTCGGCTTAGCGGACCGTTGGTACGATCAGCGCACCGGCAAGGGGGAGCGATGGTGCAGCGCAAGCGGGGAGACGGGCGCGAGCAGCTGCTGGAGACCGCGCTGCGGCTGTTCGGCCGCGACGGCGTGGAGGCCACCTCGCTGCAGGACATCGCCGACGAGATGGGCGTGACCAAGGCCGGCGTGTACTACCACTTCAAGACCAAGGACGAGATCGTCCTCGGCGTCGTGGAGCCGGTGTTCGCGCCCCTGGACACGATCCTGACCCGGGCCGAGGCGCACCGCGGCCGGTCGGCCCGCATCGAGGAGTTCGTGATCGGCCTGGTCGACCTGGTGCTCGACAGCCGCATCCGGTTCTCGGCGCTGACGGGCGACCCGTACGTGGCCAAGCTCATCGAGCAGCACCCGAACCTGATCACGTGGTGGCACCGGATCCGCATGGTCGTGGCCGGACCCGACCCGGATCCGGCCACCATGGTGCCCCTGCTGATCTTCCTGACCGGCCTCGGCGGGCCGCTCAACGACCCGCACCTGGCCGCGCTCGACAACACCGTGCTGCGCGAGCACCTCCTCGACAGCGGCCGCCGCCTGCTGCAGTTGCGCAAGCGGGTCAGTGCGGCGACGCCGCCCGGTACGTGAGCCAGCCCGCCATCGCACGCACCCCGACGGCGATCGCCCGCTCGTCCGGGTCGAACGTGGCCAGGTGCGGGTAGCTCGTCTCGATCGCCTCGCCCGGCCGGCGCACCCCGAGGAACGTGAACGTCCCCGGCAGCCGCCGCAGGAACAGCGCGAAGTCCTCGCCGTTGAACGGTACGGCCGCGTGCAGCACCGCCACGCGCTCGTCCCCGGTGCTCCAGCGCAGGTACCGCTCCAGCGCCCGCCCGTCCTCCTCCCGCACCACCATCGCCGGGAACGGATCGCCCGGGAACGCCACCGTCGCCGGCCCGTGCGCCGTGGCGAGCCGCCCGATCTCGGCCCGGATCTCCGACCAGCGCGCCTCGGGCCACGTCCGGTACGACGCCCGGACCTGCTCCCCGGCCGCCGTGGCCCGCATGTAGACGAACCGCGCGAGCGGGCCGTCCGGGGTCAGCATGGCGTCGACGATCTGCCCGAGCCGCTCCGGCGGGGGCACGGTCACGGTGCCGAGCGCGTTGATCGCCGCGGCGAGGGTCGCCGCCCGGCCGGCCGCGTCCGGGCCGGTGAGCGTGACGGTGGCGCGATCGAGGCCGGGCAGGCCGTACCCCGGCATGACCGCCAGCTGCCCGACCGGGAACGGGCCGCAGTGCAGCGCGTGGATCTCCGCGGGCCGGGTCGCCTCCAGCACGCCGTCGGCGAGCATCGCGGCCGCGCCCGCCAGGGCCTCCTCGCCCGGCTGGAACAGGAAGACCACACTGCCTTCGAGGTGCCGCCGCTGCTGGGCGAGCCGCTCGGCGATCCCGACGCCGATGGTCGTGTGCAGGTCGTGCCCGCATACGTGGGCGGGGGCGCTGCCGGGCGGGAGCTGGCCCTCGGGCGGTACCGCATCCATGTCGGCCCGGTAGGCGACGGTCCGGCCGCGGTGCGCCCCGCGCAGCACCCCGACCACGCCGTGGCCGCCGACCCCGGTGGTCACCTCCAGCCCCGCGCGGCGCAACCGGCGCGCGACCACCGACGCGGTGTACTCCTCGCTCCCGGCGAGCTCCGGATGGCGGTGCAGGTCGCGGCGCAACGCGATCAGGTCGTGGGAGTCGCCGCCCCCGGGACCGAGCACGGGGACGAACGCGGACGCGGCGGCGGCGCCGAGCACGGCGCGGCGAGTGATGGCCATGCATACGAGCGTGGCCGAGCGCCCGCCGCGGCACAGGCCCGCCAGCACCCGAACCGGTGGAAGGGTTTTCCCTACCGGCGATCGCTCAGATCGGCCGCGCCTGATCCGATAACAGGGCCGTGTGGAATCATCGGCGCCTGCTGACGGCGGCCGGCCTGCTCTTCGCGGGCCTCGTGGCCGTCCGTCTCGCCGACCTGTTCGACACCAAGGCGGCCGGCATCTCGCTGTGCCTGCTGGAGACCGTCGCGCTCGGGTTCCACCTGCGGGCCGCCACGAGCCGCACGCTGTCGCCGGCCGCGCGCCGCCCGTTCCGGTTCACCAGCGCCGCGCTCGCGATGCTCATCGTGGCCGGGGTCGGGTTCTCGATCGCGTTCGCCACCGGCGACAAGGCCTGGGGCGTGGCGACCGTGCTCGCCATCGTGCCCCGCGTGCTCGTCACCCCGGTGCTGCTGCTCGGCCTGCTCTCGTTCGCGGCGAAGCCGATGGACCGCCGGGCCGGCTGGAAACTCGCCATGGACGTGGCCACCATGCTCGGCGCGGGCGCGATGCTGATGTGGTACCTGGTGCTCGGCCCGGCCCTGCAGGGCGGCGGCCTGCTCGACCCGCTGCGCCTCGGCGCGGTCCTGTTCGCCGTCGGCGACGTGATCCTGCTCGTCGGCGTCGGCACCGTGCTGCTGCGCGGATCGGTGCTCGCCGCCCGCACCCCGCTGGTGCTGCTGCTTGCCGGCACCGTCGGATACCTTTTCGTCGACACGATTTTCCTGTACTCGACCGTGCGCGACATCGTCCAGGACGCGCTCGTACCGTCGCTGCTGCACCTGCCGATGTTCCTCATCCTGCTCGCGGCGCTCGTCCGGCAGAAGGCCCGGGACGGCGGGGTGGTCGCCGACCGGCCGCTGCGGCGGGTGTCCTGGCTGCCGTACCTCGCGCTGGCCGGCGGGTACGCGCTGCTCATCGTGGCCGCGATCCGCGACGGGCTGTTCCCCTGGCTCGGGCTCATCGGCGGCGCGCTGGTGATGACCCTCGGCGTGGCCGCCCGCCAGATCGTCGCGTCCCGGGAGAACTACACGCTCGTCATCACCGACAGCCTCACCGGCCTCGCCAACCGCCTGCAGTTGCGGGAGGCGCTCGGTGCGGCCCTGGACCGGCACCGGCGCTCCGGCTCGCCGCTCGCCGTGCTGCTCATCGACCTCGACGGCTTCAAGCAGGTCAACGACGCCTACGGGCACGAGGTCGGCGACCAGATGCTCACCGCGTTCGCCGACGTGCTGCGCCGCAGCGTGCGCGACGGGGACGTGCCGGCCCGGCTCGGCGGCGACGAGTTCGCGGTCGTCCTGCCCGACGTGCACGGCACGGCCGGCGCGATCGCGGTCGCCGAGCGGATCCTGGAGGCCTGCCGCCCGCTCGTGCGCCTGTCCGGGCACACTCTGCGGCTGCGGCCCAGCATCGGGGTCGCGCTCGCCGCCCGCGAGGCCGACCAGAGCGAGGTGCTGCACCGGGCCGACCTCGCGATGTACGCGGCCAAGCGGCACGAGGAGCCCAGCTGGGCGCTCTACAGCGCCGAGGCCATGGACGCCGAGCGCGCCGAGACCGTCCTGGCCCGCGAGCTCGCCCTGGCCGTGCAGGAGCAGCAGTTCATCCTCTTGTACCGTCCGATCGTCGAACGTTCCACCGCGACCGTCACCGGCGTCGAGGCCCAGGTGCGCTGGCGCCACCCGGCCCGCGGGCTGCTCGAGCCGGCGGCGTTCGTGCCGGTCGCCGAGGCCACCGGCCTGATACACGACATCGGCTCCTGGGCCCTGCGCACCGCCTGCCGTCAGGTCGCCGGCTGGCCGCACCTGTACCTGGCGATGCCCATGTCCCCGGCCCACCTGCACCGCGAGGCGCTGGCCGACGACGTGCTCGGCGCGCTCGGCGACACCGGCCTCGACCCGCGGTCGCTGGTCCTCGGCGTCGGCGAGCGCGCGCTGCTCGCCGACCCGGCGGCGGTGGCCCAGCTGGAGCGGCTCCGGTCGCACGGGGTGCGGATCGCGCTCGACGAGGTCGGCCCCGGCTACCCGGCGCTGCCCGTCGACCTGCTCCGCCTCGACCACTGGTTCCTGGCCGACCTGGAGGGCGGCGGCCTGAGCGAGGTCCGCGCCGAGGAACTCCGCGCCGAGGACGTCCTCACCCGGACAGCCCCTCCGGTGGCAGCCCGGCGAGCGTGAAACGCTCCTGCAGCCACGGGAGCAGCTGGTCGTACGCCGTGATGGTGTTCGGCTGCCCGTTGTCGTGCGAGAGCACGATCGAGCCGGGCCGGACGTGGTGCTGCACGGCGTTCACCACGCGGGAGATGTGCGCGGAGGCGTTCGCGTCGTGCGTGTGCTCCCAGTCGCGCGGGTCCACGTCCCAGGAGATCGAGTCCATCCCGAGCGACTTCGCCTTGGCCACCAGCTCCGGCGTGAAGTTGCCGCCGGGCGCCCGGAAGTACCGGATCGGCACGTCCGCCCCGACCGCCGCGCGAATCATGTCGTTGGTGTGCCGCAGGTCCCAGTCGAGGTACGCCGGGTCGCGTTTGGCCAGGTCCAGCAGGTGCTGCCACGAGTGGTTGCACAGCGTGTGCCCGTCGGCGTAGATCTGGCGCACCAGGTCGGGCCGGTCGCGCACCCGGAACCCGACCATGCAGAACGTGGCGTGGATGTGCCGCTGCCGCAACAGGGCCAGCAGCTTCGGCGTGTTGATCGGGTCCGGCCCGTCGTCGAACGTGAGCGCGACCGCGCTCGTACCGGTCGTGGCGAACGCCCCCGCCACCCCGTCGCCCGGCCGCACCGGCAGCGACGGCGTCGGACTCACGGAGGGGGCGGCGGACGGCGACGGTGCGGCGGGCAGCGCGACCGGGGCCACCGGCGCCCGGGTGGCGGGGTTCGCGGCGCGGGTCACCCGGTCGCTGTCCCGGGCGGTGGTGCCCAGCAGGAGCAGCAGCACCGCCACGACGAGCAGACCGGCCGACGGCGGCTTCTTGATCCCCAGGCGCACATCATCCAGACGGCCCAGCCCCGGGAACAGGTTGCACCGTGTCGGATTACCGCCGCGCGCGCAGCCCGAAAACGATCAGCGCCGCCACCCCGGCCGCCGCCACCCCGAGCACCGCGAGCGGAACCGGCCCGCGCAGCCGGGGATCACGCACCGCGGCAACCGCCCGCGCCTTCGTTATGTCGGCCGCGGCGAGCGCCCGGGCTTTGGTGCGATCGGCCAGTTCGCCGGTCGCGTCCTTCATCCGGGCCTTCACGTCGGCCTTGGCCGCGAGCGCCTCGACGGTCGCACCCAGCGCGGCCCGCGTCCGGACGATCTCGGCGCGCAGTTCGTCGGCACTGAGCGCAGGGTTGGCGGTGCTGGTCATCGCGTCCGTCCTTCCGCGCCGGCCTCCGCCGGGCATACATGGCGATGATTCCCGCCGCGACCGGCGGCGAAACGCGTCAGGCCCGGGCGCGCAGGGTGGCCCAGACGACCTTGCCGTGGATGGTCAGGTCGGAGCCCCACGCCGTCGCGGCCGCGGCCACCAGGCGCAAACCGCTGCCGCGCTGGGCCAGCGGGGCCTCCGGGTTCATCGACCAGAGGCGTAGCCGGGGCAGCCGTGGGACGCCGTCCTCGACGGCCAGGTGGACCAGGTCGGTGCGGCGGCGGGTGACGGTGACCGTGAACGGGGTACCGGCATGCTCGGTCGCGTTCGTGGCCAGTTCCGAGACGATCAGGCGGGCCGGGTGCAGCAGGGCCACGAAGTTCCAGGCCAGGCAGGTGTCGCCGACCAGGTTGCGGGCCTCGGCCGGGGCGAACGGGCCGGGCTGCAGCCGGACGCGGGCCTGGCCGAACTGCGGGGTGCTCCCGGCCAGCGCGCTCAGCGCGGCATTGCGGGTCGGGTGGACCGGAATGCGTCCTGCCACGCCGCTGGCCTGCAGGCGCCACAGCTGCGGCTCGCGGGCCACCACGACGACCGGGACCGGCGGGTGCAGGGCTGCGCTCTGCTCCTCGGCCAGCAGCAGGGAGGCGGTCAGCGTCCGCTCCGCCTCCTCGAGAGCGGTCACGTCGAGCAGGACGGCCCGCGGGCGCTGGGCCAGGGCCTTGCGGAAGGCGGTCATGAGGTCGACCCGGATCTGCCACGTCCACCGGCCGGTGGCCGCGATCTCGACGACGGAGAGGTCGACGTTGTCGCGCACGGCGATCGCGGTGTCCAGCATGTCGGCTTCCCTGCCCGGTGCCGTCGAAGACTGTATTGGAGGACTTACGCGCAGTCTCTGTCCCTGTTCGCTGCGCTGTCAATGCTCGTGAATACAGTCGGCGGGGACGTCGCTGGTCAGGCCGCTGCCCTGGGACAACAGATGGGCCGTTCGGAGGGGCGTGGTGTTCGTTCGATGGACAGCGAATCGGTGATGCCGCAGGTGGCTATCCGCGCTAGGGCGAAAAGCGCATGCCGAGCGGTGCGTTTTACGGCCACCTCAGCGCGGTAGCGTAGCTGCCGTGGCGTCTGATCACCGGTCGCTGCCGGTGCTGCTCGCGGTCGCCGCCGGGTCGGTGGCCGTCGTCGCCGGTCTGGACACCACGGGCGTGCTCGACCCGTGGTGGTCACTGCTCGTCGACGATCTCGCCCAGACGCTGGCCGCGCTGGCCGCGGTCCTGGCCTGCTGGATCACCGCCGCTCGACATGCCGGCCGGCAGCGCTGGTGGCGGCTGTGGATGGGAGCCGGGGCGTTCGGCTGGCTGCTCGGGCAGCTGCTCTGGTCGTGGTACCAGCTGTGGGAGAACGTCGGCCTGCCCACTCCCTCACTCGCCGACGCCGGCTATCTCATCCTGCCGGTGTTCGCCCTTGCCGCCCTGGTCGCGCTGGCCGCCGACCGGCCCGTGCCCGGCATGCCGCGGCACATGCCGGGGCGGGCGGCGATGGTCCTGGACGGGCTCGTCATCGTCGGTGCGCTGTTCGTGATCAGCTGGGTGACGGTCCTCGGCCCGGTCATGCGGGCCGGCGCGGCCAGCCGGGCGGAGTACGTCATCGCCATGGCCTATCCGATCACCGACCTGGTGCTGACCGTCATCGTGGTGCTGCTCATCGGCCGGGCCAACCAGGTCCAGCTCTCGGTGCTCGGCGCCGGGCTGTTCTTCCTGTCCCTCGGCGACAGCGTGTTCGCCTACCAGGTGGCGACCGGAGCCGACTCGATGCCCGCGGCGGCCGACCTCGGCTTCGTCGCCGGGTTCGCCCTCGTGGCGGTGGCGGCGATGACCGCGCCGGCGGACGCGCCGGGCTGGGCGGTGCGCCCGGAGCCGCGCTGGGGACGGCTGGTGCTGCCGTACCTCCCGGTCACCGCGATGGGCGTGGTCCTCGTCGGGCAGCGGCTCGGCGGCGCCCCGGCCGACACCGCGGTCACCGCCGTCGCCTCGCTGGTCCTCGCGCTGCTGGTGATCCGCCAGGCGGTCACTCTCGCCCAGATCGCCGGGCTGGTGGCGTCCCGGGCGCGGCTGGTGCTCGCCACCGACGAGTCCCGCCGGGAGCTGGAGCGCAACCTGCACGACGGCGTCCAGCAGCGGCTCATCTCCCTCGCCCTGGACATCCGCCGGATCGAGGCCGACGTCCCGCCGGAGTGTGCCCGGGTGCGCCGCGAGCTCGCCGACGTCGTGCAGGGCATCAACGGCACCGTGGAGGAGGTGCGGGAGCTCTCGCGCGGGGTACACCCGGCGATCCTCACCCAGGGCGGCCTGCGCCCCGGCCTGCGCGCCCTGGCCCGCCGCTCGGCCGTGGCCGTGGAGCTCGACGTGCACCTCGACGGCCGGCTGCCCGAGCCGGTCGAGGTCGCCGCCTACTACGTGGTGGCCGAGGCGCTGACCAACGCGGCCAAGCACTCCGACGCCGAGCTGGTGCGGGTCGGCGTGCGGGTGAAGGGCAGCGGCCTGTACCTCTCCGTGGACGACGACGGCCAGGGCGGGGCCAACCCGCGGCGCGGCACCGGGCTGCTCGGCCTGGCCGACCGCTGCGAGGCCATCGGCGGCACCCTCGTGGTCGACAGCCCGCGCGGCTACGGCACCCACCTGTCGGCCGAGCTGCCCCTCGAACGGGCCTGAGCGCGGGCATTGGCGGCGCCTATCGACCGATGGACGGTACGTCTTTGTGCCCACGGCAGGGCAGGGGCTGTCATGGGAGCGTGGAATCCAGTGATGCGGTCATCGTCGACGCCGTCCGTACCCCGATCGGCAAGCGCAACGGCGCCCTCGCCCCCTGGCACCCGGTGGACCTGGCCAGTGAGGTCCTCACCACGCTCGTCACCCGCACCGGCATCGACCCGGCCGACGTCGACGACGTGATGTTCGGCTGCGTGAACCAGCTCGGTGACCAGTCCACCAATGTCGGGCGGATGGCCGCATTGGCCGCCGGTTTCCCGGAGGCGGTGCCGGGCATGACCATCGACCGCGCCTGCGGCTCCAGCCAGCAGGCGCTGCACTTCGCGGTGGCGACCGTGCTGTCCGGAATGGCCGACCTGGTGATCGCGGGCGGCGTGGAGATGATGTCGCGGGTACCGCTGGGCTCGGCCCGGGCCACCGGCATGCCGTACGGCCCGCGGGTCCTCGCCCGTTACCAGCGCGAGTCGTTCAGCCAGGGCGAGGGCGCGGAGATGCTCGCCGAGCGCTACGGGCTGTCGCGCACCGCCCTGGACGAGTTCTCGGTCCGCTCGCACACGTTGGCCGCGCAGGCCACCGACGCCGGCGCGTTCGCCGGGCAGCTCGTCACCCTGCCGGACACCCCGCTCACCGCCGACGAGGGCATCCGCCGCACGTCGACCGTGGAGACCCTCGCGGCGCTGAAGCCCGCCTTCCGCGAGGACGGCGTCATCCACGCCGGCAACGCCTCGCAGATCTCCGACGGCGCCGCCGCCCTGCTCGTCACCACCGGCGAGCGGGCCCGCGCGCTCGGCCTCACCCCGCTCGCCCGCTTCCACAGCGGCTCGGTGCTCGGCGCCGACCCGGTGGTCATGCTCGGCGCCCCGTGGCCCGCCACCCACAAGGTCCTCGCCCGGGCCGGGCTGGGCATCGACGACATCGGCGCGTTCGAGATCAACGAGGCGTTCGCGTCCGTGCCCCTCGCCTGGCTCGCCGAGACCGGGGCCAAGCCGGAGCGCCTCAACCCGCTCGGCGGCGCGATCGCCGTCGGCCACCCCCTGGGCGCCTCCGGGGCGATCCTGATGACGAGGCTGTTGCATCACATGCGAAACCACGGCATCCGGTACGGCCTGCAGTCCATGTGCGAGGCCGGCGGCATGGCCAACGCCAGCATCGTCGAGCTCGTCGCATGACCCAGCTCGACGGGCGCCGGGTCCTGGTGACGGGCGGCTCCCGCGGCATCGGCCGGGCGATCGTCGAGGCGGCCGCGGCGGCCGGCGCGCGCTGCGCGGTGCTGTGCCGGCACCCCGAGGCCGCCGCCGACCTGCCGGCCAGGTCCGTACACGCGGCCGACATCACCGATCCGGCGGGCTGCGAGCGGGCGGTCGCCGAGGCGGCGGCGGCCCTCGGCGGCCTCGACGTGGTCGTGAACAACGCGGCCCGGGTCTCCGGCGGCGTCCCCGACGGCCTGTTCAGCACCACGGACACCCTGCTGCGGTCCGACTTCGAGGAGAAGATCGTGGGCTACCTGCGGGTCGTCCGGGCCGCCGCGGAGCATTTGCGGGCGAGCGGCTCCGGGCGGGTGGTCAACGTCGGAGGGGAGGCGGCGAGGATCGCCCGGCACAACGTCAGCTCCGGCGTGCGCAACGCCGCGCTCGTCCACCTCACCCACTCGATGGCCCGCGAGCTCGGCCCGGACGGGATCACCGCCAACGTCGTGCAGCCGGGCGTGGTCCTCACCGCCGAGGTGCGGGCGATGCTGCTGGCGGGGGCGCCGGACGGTACCGGCGAAGAAGATTATCTGCGCAAGCTGGCGGCCCGGCAGTCGCTGCGCCGGTTCGTGAAACCGGCCGAGGTTGCGGCCGTCGTCATCTTTCTCGCCTCCGCCGCCGCCTCGGGCCTGACCGGCCAGGTGCTGACCGTGTCGGGCGGGACGTCAGCCGCGGTGCACTACTAGCACCCGCTTCGCGGTGAACACGAGACCGCCGTGGGGTGCGCGGGCGACGTGGTCGCGGTACCGGCCCCAGGTCTGCACGATCGGCCCGCCGGGCGCCCGCGAGGCCGCGTGGAACAGTGACCGCACCTCGTCGCCGAGCAGCTCCACATTGGACACCATGTGCAGCACCGGCCCCGGGTTCGCCGTCCAGTAGCGGGCGAACACGCCGAGGAACCCGTCCACGCCGACGGTGTGCACGCCGTCGGCCCCGGCGAACTCGACGTCGTCGGCGATGATGGAGCGCAGCAGGTCGGGGTCGCGGTCGTCGACGCCCCGGCAGTACAGCGCCTGGAGGGTCGTCACGTCCTGCAGCGAGTGGCTCATGCCCGGAACTCCTTCGCCTCGGCCGGGGTGAGCACCGGGGTGACGCAGGCGTCGACCCCGGCGAACGCCCGCTCCCAGTCGGCGCGGGTCCGGGTCGCGAAGACGCGGGCCAGCTCCGCGCGCTGGGCGGGCCAGCGGTCGCGGTCGTGCTGCGGCCAGCCGGCCGGGTCGATGCCGAGCGTGGCCAGCAGCGCCCGGTGGAACGCCGGTTCGATGGCGCCGACGGCCACGAACCCGCCGTCGGCCGTGCGGTACGTGCGGTAGAACGGGGCGCCGCCGTCGAAGATGTTCGACTCGCGCTCGTCGGTCCACAGCCCGGCCGCGCGCATGTCGTGCAGCAGCGTGGTCAGCGAGTGCACGGCGTCCACCATGGACACGTCGAGGACGGCGCCGCGGCCGGTGCGGGTGCGGTCCAGCAGTGCGGCCAGGACGTCGATCACCAGATACGTGCCGCCGGCCCCGAAGTCGGCGAGGAGGTTCAGCGGCGGCAGGGGCGGGTGGCCGGCCGGGCCGGTCGGATACAGCGCGCCGGCGATCGCCAGGTAGTTGATGTCGTGCCCGGCCCGCTGCGACCACGGCCCGTCGTGGCCCCAGCCGGTCATGTGCACGTAGACGAGCGCCGGGAACTCGGCGCACAACGCGTCCGCGCCGAGGCCGAGCCGGTCCACGACGCCCGGGCGGTACGGGTCGACGAACACGTCGGCCTCCGCCACCAGCCCACGGACCGTCGCCAGGCCCGCCGCCGTCTTCAGGTCGGCGGTGACGGTCCGCACGCCGGTGTACCGCGAGTCGAGCCCGACCGGCAGCCCCGAGACCCCGTCGCCGGCGCCGGGTCGGTCGACCCGGATCACCTCCGCGCCGCGCTCGCGCAGCAGCATCCCGGCGAACGGCGACGGCCCCGCCCCGGCCAGCAGCACCACCCGGACCCCGGCCAGCGGGCCGGCCGGCGGCGAGCTCACGGCAGGCGCAGCGACAGCAGCGGCACGAACTGGGCCGCGCTGTCCAGGTCGGTGTCGTCGGGGCCGCCGGCGACGGTCCGGCGGGGCAGCGTCACCTTGATGGCGTTGGCCGCCGGGTAGTCGATGACCTGCACGGTGGCCGGATCGACGTGCAGCAGCGCGGCGACCGCCTCGGCGTTGATCGCCCCGGAGTCGCGCCACCGCACGTACGACTCCTCGGTCTTGAACACCATGTCGGCCGAGACCAGGAAGGCGCCCGCGTTGCGCGTGCGGAACGTGCTGCACTCCGAGCGGATGTCGCTCATACGAGCTCCTTCACGAAAGAGTCGGAGACCTCGAGGGTGAACGGCTCCATGGGGTGGTCGAGCGCGGCCGCGTGCCACACGCTCCAGTTGAACACCGGCCCGACGTCGACCACGGAGGGCGCGTAGGCCAGGGCGCCGTTGGCCGAGTTGGCCACGCCCGGCACCCGCACGCCGTGCATGAAGAACGGCATCGCCCCGGAGACGATCTCGTGCGCCAGCTCCTGCTCGGCCGCGACCGCCTCGGCGACGAGGCCGATCTCGTAGCAGCCCGCGTATCCGCCGGCGGCGTTCGGCTCGGCGTCGCCCAGCACGGCGTCGTAGCCGTACCGGCGGAACCCGAACGTGTACGAGCCCTCGTCGAGGCCGTACCGGTCGCGGGCGGTGCGGTGCACGAGGTCGGTGATGGCGCTCGTGTACTCCCGCACGTTGCCCACCACCGCGGGGTCGCGCACGCCGAACAGGCACATGCTGCGGTACCCGAGCCGCTCCACACCTTCGAGGCGCACGCTGTACGGCTCCGGGGTGAACGTCGCTCCGACCACGCGCACGGTGTGCTCGTCGACCTGGATGTACCGCGCGCCGGAGGTGTCGAGCGTGCCCGGCGGCTCGCGCAGCAGGTACGGCGTCGCGTTCTCGTACAGCATCTGCGCGGCGACGGACCGCACGGTGCAGCGGGACTTGCCGCCGACCGGCCGGACGGTGAAGCCCTCGTTGTCGACCTCGCCCACGATGCACTCGCCGGCGCCGATCGGTTCCTCGATGGCGTACCCGCACTCGACCGTCTTGCCCATGTGCCAGGCGGGGCCCGGGGCGATGCCACGCATGAGCGGTACCGCGGCGTAGATGGCGGCGTCGGAGGAGCGCCCGGCGAGCACGATCTGCGCCCCGGCGTCGAGGGCCTCGGCGTAGGGCTCCGGGCCCATCATGGCCACGATCCGAGCCGCCTGCTCGACGCCCTCCTCGGTCAGCTCGGGCCGCCCGTCCAGGCCCCACGTCCGTCCACTGCGGACCTTCCCGAGCACCCAGTCCTTCGGCTGCTCGGTGCGGATGGTGGCGATCCGGGCGGTGCGCCCGTGCGCGGCCAGGATGTCGGTGACGATGCCTCGGAACCAGGTGAGCCCGGCGTCGCTGCCGGTGAACCCGGCCGAGCCGATGAGCAGCGGCGCGCCGATGTCCAGCGCGCCGAGCACCATCCGCTCCAGGTCGCGGCGGGTCTGCCGGTAGCCGGCCCAGGACGCGGCGGCGCCCAGGTAGTAGGGGCCCCAGTCGGTGCTGCCGGCGTCGCAGGCGATGAAGTCGGGCTTGGTCTCCAGCGCCGCGCGGAAGGACCTGGTGGAGAAGCCTCCGCCCATGACCGCCGCGGGCGCTACGAACCGGACACTACTCATGGTCACTCCTCGTCGACCAGGGCGAACAGGGCGCGCCGGTGCTGGTCCGGCGTCCCCGCGAGCACCGCGGCGGCGTGCGCGCGGCGCAGCAGGACGTGGGCGGGGTACTCCCAGGTGAAGCCGATCCCGCCGTGCAGCTGGATCGCCTCGGTGGTGATGGTCACGGCGGCCTCGGACGCCTTGACCGCGAGGGCGTGCGCGGCGCGTTCAGTGCCGTCGCCGTCGCCGTCGCCGTCCCCGTCGCCGCGCGCCGCGAACTCGGCCGCCGAGCGGGCCACCTCCAGGGTCACCGCGAGGTCGGCGAGCTTGTGCTGCATCGCCTGGAACGCCCCGATCGGCCGGCCGAACTGGTGGCGGCTCTTGGCGTGCTCGACGGTGAGTTCGAGCGCGTGCCCGGCGACCCCGAGGCACTCGGCGCCGAGCGCGATCCAGGTGGCGACCTCGGCCCGGCGGATCGCGGCGGCGACCTGGGGACCCTCGGCCAGGACAACCGCGGGGGTCGCCTCGAAGCCGACCCGGAACGCGGGCCGGCTGAGATCGAGTGAGGGCAGCTGGGAAAGGGTGAAACCGTCCGTAACCAGCAGCAGGCGATCGCCGACCGGGACCAGCAGGGGACCGGGCGCGGCCAGGATCGGCCCGACCACGCCGGTGATCCGCGCACCACCGTCCACCGTGGACGGGCGGAACGGCATGTGGGCGAGGGTCGTCGCGGTGGCGGGGGGAAGGTCGAGTGTGGACAGTACCGTGGCCGCGGTGACCGCGGTGGGCAGGAACGGGCCGCCGACGACCGCCCGGCCGAGTTCGGACGCGACCGCGATCAGCTCGGCGGTCCCGAGGCCGAGCCCGCCGTGCGCCTCCGGGACGAGCAGCCCGTCCAGGCCCAGCTCGTCGCGCAGCCGCGGCCACAGCGGCTCGGCGCCCTCGACGGGCTTGGCGTGGGCGGCCAGGAACTCGCGCAGCGCGGAGCCCAGCTCGGCGGCGACCGTCATGCCGGTTCCTCGATCCCGCAGATCTTGCGGGCCAGCCCCTTCGCGTGGTGCATGTCGTAGTGCTTCTCGACGATGAGCCGCTGCGCGTGCAGGCCGCCGCCGCCCTGCAGGATCGTGACGCTCTGCCAGCCGCCGAAGGTGTCGGCGGTGAAGTCGCGGATGCCGTGGAACAGCCGCATCCGGTGCTCGGCGTCCACACCTTGCATCGTGCGCATGTACTTGGCCACGAAGTCGCCGGTCTCCGGGCTCTTCAGGTCGTCGAGCATCGGCGCGGTGAGCACGCTGCCGCCGGCGATGTCGTGCAGGTTGCGCACCATCTCGGCGTAGTTGGCGGCGGCGAAGTACTTGGCCGCGTTGGTCATCAGCTCGTCGGGCGACGCCCAGCCCTCGGGGGTGAAGCCGGCGTTGTTGACCGCGGCCTCGAGCCCGGCCCGCACCATCGTGGCGTAGTTGATGAGCTCCGCGATCTTCTGCCGGATGTGCGGCACCCGCTGCAGCCCGTTGGCCTCGGCGATGAGCTGGGCCATGCCGACGAGCGTGTCGGCCATCTCGACGTAGTGCGCGACGCTGCCGATGCGCTCCCACAGCCCCAGCGAGTGGGCGAAGGTGGCCGAGTGCTCGACCTCGCCGTCGAGGAAGACCCGCTCGTTGGGCACGTAGACGTCGTCGAAGATGACGAACCCCTCGGCCATGTTGCGCCGGGCGCTGTAGGGGAAGTAGTCGGCCGGCAGGTCGGGCCGGGGCGCGTAGGTGGTCGCGATGATCTTCACACCGGGCGCGTTGACCGGGACCGCGCACGCGATCGACCAGTCCTCCTCGCCGGGCTTCATCCGCTTGGTCGGCATCACGATGAGGTCGTGGTCGATCGGGGCGCCGGTGATGTGCAGCTTCGCCCCGCGGATGGTCACGCCGCCGGAGTCGCGGCTCACCACCCGCACGTACAGGTCGGGGTCGTCCTGCTTCATCGGCGACAGCGCCCGGTTGCCCTTGGCGTCGGTGATGGTCTGCACGCAGCGCAGATCGGCCTTCTTGGCGTGCTCGAAGTAGGCCATCACGCGGTCGGCGTAGTCGGGCAGGTCGGCGCGGATGCGGCTGGCCGCGGTCATGAGCATCAGCAGGCTGACCGACGTGGTGCGGGTCGGGTTGGCCCACTTGAGCTGCTCGACCTCCTGGTACTTGAGGTCCTCGACGCTGTGCGGGATGAAGAACAGCGGGCCGAACGCGTCCTCGCCCGGCCGGTAGAACTCGTCGTAGTTGGCGGCGGTCATCGCGATGCTCTGCCGCAGCAGCGGCTCCTCGGTGACGTCCTCGATGCGCCGGCCCGCGATGTAGACCTGGCGGCCGTCGCGGAGGCTCTGCCGGTACTGTTCCCCGGTCATCATGGCTGCTGCGGTCCTTTCAGTGTCTGGTGTCCCGGGGCAGGCCCAGGACCCGTTCCGCGACGATGCCGCGCTGGATCTGGTCGGTGCCGCCGGCGATGCGCTGAGCGGGGGAGCTGAGCAGGAAGTCCGACCAGGTGCCGAAGCCGGGCGCGCCGGCGTCCGCGACCATGTCGGGGCCGAGCAGCCGGGCGGCGGCGCGGCCGTAGAAGCCCAGGTCGTCGACGAGGGCCAGCTTGCCGATGGACGGCGACACCGCGCCGGCGGCCACCCGGTCGGCGGTCACCCCGGCCAGCTGCTCCCGGATCCAGGCCTCGGCCAGCAGTTCGCGCTCGGCGTCGCCGGGTTCAGGAGCAAGAGCACGGAGCCGCCGGTACGGCCGGCTGAGGTAGGTCTTGTCGCGGCTGCCCATCGCGGTGCGCTCGCTGGTGAGCGTGGACATCGCCACCGTCCAGCCCTGGTCGACCGCGCCCAGCCGGGCGCTGTCGGGGATCCGGACGTCGTCGAAGAACACCTCGTTGAAGTGGCTGTCGCCGTTGATCTGGCGGATCGGGCGGACGGTGATGCCGGGCCGGTCCATTTCGATGAGAAAGGCCGTGATGGCCCGGTGCCGGTCGGCCGGTGCCCCGGTCCGCGCGAGCAGTTCGCCGACGTCGCTGAGGTGGGCCCACGAGGACCACACCTTCTGACCGTTCACGACCCACTCGTCGCCGTCGCGGACCGCCGTGCAGCGCAGCGAGGCGAGGTCGGAGCCGGCCTCGGGCTCGGAGAACAGCTGGCAGGCCAGGGCGTCGCCGCGCCACAGGGCGCGCATCCAGCGTTGCTGCTGCTCGGGCGAGCCGTGGGCCAGGATGGTCGGGGCGACGATGCGGCGGCTGACCGTGAAGTAGCTCTGGTCGGGCAGCTCATACTCGTACAGCACCCCGCGCAGCGCGTCCGCGGTGGCCGGGTCGAGGCCGGCCCCGCCGAACGCGACCGGCCCGTCGAACCAGGCCAGCCCGGCGTCGAAGAGCCGCCGCTGGAACGCCATGGAGGTGGCCAGGTCGCCGGGAGTGGCGGGGGTGGCGGAGTCGGCGTCGGGATCGCGGCGGGCCAGCCCTTCGGCGGCCGCGAAGGCGTGGATCCGTTCGGCGAGGTCCATGCTCACCGCCCGGCCCACACGGCGGCCCGGCGCTCGGCGAACGCACGAGCGCCCTCGGCGGCGTCGGCGGAGGCGAAGACCGGGTCGAAGTACTCGTCCTGGCGGGCGAAGGACTCCCCGTCGGGCCAGTCGGCGCTGCGCCGCGCCACCTGCACGCTGGCCGCGACGGCCAAGGGTGCGTTGGCCGCCACGGCCTGGGCCAGCTCGATCGCGGCCGTCAGGGCACCGCCGGGCGGGGTGATCCGGTTCACCAGCCCGTGCTCGGCCGCCCGCTTGGCATCGAGCGGGGCGCCGGTCAGCACCAGCTCCATGGCCAGGGCGTAGGGGAGCCGTCGCGGCAGCCGGAACGCGCCGCCGCCGCGGGCGGTCAGGCCCCGGGTGACCTCGGGCAGCCCGAAGCGGGCGTCCTCGGCCGCCACCACCAGGTCGCAGGCGAGCACCATCTCGAAGCCGCCGCCGAGCGCCCAGCCCTCCACCGCGGCGACGAGCGGCATCCGCGGCGGGGACTGCACGAACCCGGCGAACCCGCGCCCGGGCACGCTCGGGCGGCCCTGCTCGGGGAAGTCGCGCAGGTCCATGCCGGCGCTGAAGGTGCCCTCGGCGCCGGTGAGCACCGCCGCCCGTACACCCGGATCCGCATCGAGCGCGGCGAACGTCTCGGCGATGGTGTCGGCGGTGGCCCGGTTGATCGCGTTGCGCCGGTGCGGCCGGTTCACCGTGACGACCGCGACGTGCCCCTGGCGCTCGAGGAGGACGTCCATCAGCGCGGCGCCATGCGGATCGCGCCGTCGAGCCGGACCGTCTCGCCGTTGAGGTACCCGTTGGAGAGCAGGTGCACCGCCAGGGCCGCGTACTCGTCGGGCTGCCCGAGCCGGCGCGGGTGCGGCACGCTCGCCGCGAGCCCGGCCCGCAGGTCGTCGCGCAGCCGGCCGAGCATCGGGGTGTCGAACACGCCGGGCGCGATCGTGTTGACCCGGATGCCGCGGCTGGCCAGGTCGCGCGCGGTGGTGATGGTGATGCCGTGCACGCCCGCCTTGGCCGCGGTGTACGACGCCTGCCCGATCTGCCCCTCGAACGCGGCCACCGACGCGGTCAGCACGCATGCGCCCCGCTCGCCGTCGACCGGCTCGGACTCGGCGATCGCGGCGGCCACCAGGCGCAGCACGTTGTAGGTGCCGACCAGGTTGACCCGCACCACCTCGGCGAAGCCCTCGATCGGGGCGGGCACGCCCTGCTTGTCCAGGATGCGCAGCCGGTCGCTGCCCCGCCCGGCGCAGTGCACCAGCCCGCGCACCGGGCCGCGCTGCCGGGCGACGTCCACGGCCGCCGTCATCTCCTCGGTCGAGGTGATGTCCGCGGCGACGAACGTCGCGGCCGGGCCGAGCGCCTTCGCCTCGGTGGTGCCGAGCTCGGCCGCGGTGGGCAGGTCGACCATCACCACGGTCGCGCCCTCGGCGACGAGCCGGCGCGCGGTGGCCAGGCCGAGCCCGGAGGCCCCGCCGGTCACCACCACAGTGGCCTTGTCCAGATTCACGATGCGTTCTCCCGCCGCCATTTCACGATCGACCACTCGACCATTGCGGCTCGCCCCGGATATGTCCAATACTCCTGCCCGCCGAATTGATAGGGGACGCCTATCGACCGCTTCCTTGACACCCATTTCCGGGCGGCTAACGTCGGTTTCGGTAAATGGTCGTCGGACGTCGGGAGTGCGGCAGTGAGATCGTTGTCCTCGGTCGGGCCGGGCGACTGGCCGACCATCGGCGCGCATGCCTGTCCGGACGATCCGGCGCTGCGGACCCCCGACGGCGTCGCGCTGACGTTCGCCGGCCTGGAGGCGCGGGCCTCGCGGCTGGCGGCGGCGCTGCTCGCGGCCGGGGTGGGCAAGGGGGAGCGGATCGCGATCCTCGGCACCGACGGGGTCGGCTACGCGGTGACCCTCTTCGCCTCGCTCAAGGCCGGCACGATCGGGGTGCCGCTGAACTTCCGGCTGGCCGGGGCCGAACTGGCCGCGCTGACGGCGGTGGCCGACCCGGCGGTGCTGGTGATCGAGGCACGGTACGCCCACCTGCTCGACCAGTTGCGCCAGGCCGCGCCGGGGCTGCGGCTGGTGCTGACGCTGGACCGGCCGCTGCCCGGGATCGCCACTGTCGAGGAGTTCGGCGCGTCCGGACCGGCCAGCCTGCCGGCTCGCACCGCCGACGACGACGTGCTGCTGTGGATGCTGACCAGCGGCACCACCGGCACGCCGAGAGTCGTGGCGCAGACCCAGCGGATGCTCAAGGCGAACACCGCCAAGGGCGTGCTGGAGCAGGGCTTCCAGCCGGGGGAGTGCCTGTACGCCGGCACCCCGCTGTTCCACGTGGCCGGGATGGGCTGGCTGTACTACGCGATCTCCCGCGGCGCCGCGCTCATGCTGCTGCCGCAGTTCGAGGCCGGGGCCGTGCTCGGGTGCCTGCGCGCCGGGACGGTGACCCGCTGCCTGCTCGTGCCCAGCATGGCCGTGGCGCTGCTGGACCACCCCGACGCCGGGCCGGTCCCGCAGCTGCGCAGCATCGCCTACGGGGGCTCGGCGATGCCGCCGGAGCTGGTCCGGCGGCTGATCGAGACGTTCGGCTGCGACCTGTACAACACGTTCGGGGCCGGCACCGAGGGTGGCGGGCAGACCATCCTGCGCCCGGCCGACCACCGCGCCGCGCTCGACGGCCGCCCGCACCTGCTCGGCTCGATCGGCCGGCCGATGTTCGGGGTCGACCTGCGGCTCTGCGACGCCAACGGGGCCGAGGTCGGGGTGGGCACGGTCGGCGAGATCCACACCCGCAGCGACACGGTGATGAGCGGCTACGTGGGGCGGCCCGACCTGACCGCGACCAAGGTCGTCGACGGCTGGATCCGCAGCGGGGACATGGCCTGGCGGGACGCCGAGGGCTACCTCTACCTGGCCGGGCGCAAGGACGACATGATCCTGCGGGGCGGCGAGAACATCTTCCCGGCCGAGATCGAGAACGTCCTGGTCGAGCACGCCGAGGTGGCCGAGGCGGCGGTGGTGGGGCTGCCGGACGAGCGCTGGGGGCAGATCGTGGTGGCCGCCGTGGTCGCCGCGCCCGGCCGGGCCCCCGACCCCGAGATGCTGCGCGCGTACTGCCGGTCGCGCCTGGCCGGCTACAAGACGCCCGCCCGCATCGTGGTGCTCGACGAGCTGCCCCGCAACGCGGCCGGCAAGACGCTCCGCTCGGCGGTCGTGCAGCGGGTGGCGGCGTGAGCGACGTGCGCGTGGAGCGGGCCGGCGACGTCCTCACGGTGATCATCGACCGGCCCGCTCGGCGCAACGCGATGACCTACGGGGCCTGGGACGAGCTCGGTGCCGCCCTGCGCGACGTGGCCGCGAGCGATGCAAGGGCGGTGATCGTCACCGGTACCGGCGGCGCGTTCTGCAGCGGCGGCGACCTGGACGGCGGCGATCGCGCCCCGCACCCCACGGCCCAGCTGGCCGCGGTCGCCCGCACGTGTCAGGCCCTGGTCTCCCTGCCGCAGCCGACGATCGCGCAGGTCGACGGGCTGGCCGCCGGGGCCGGCTTCGGTCTCGCCCTGGCCTGCGACTTCGTGGTGGCCAGCAGCCGGGCCAGGTTCGGCACGATGTTCCTGGCCCGCGGCCTGTCGCCGGACTTCGCCACCTCGTGGCTGCTGCCCCGGCTGGTCGGCCTGCGGGTGGCCACCCGGCTGACCCTGCTGCCGGAGATCTTCGACGCCGCCCGGGCCCGCGAGCTGGGCCTGCTGGAGGACGTCGTCGAGCCGGATGAGCTGCCCGCGCGGGTCGCGGATCTGGCCGCGCGGCTGGCCGCCGGGCCGCCGGTCGCGATCCGGCTGACCAAGCAGCTGCTGCGCGACTCGTTCGCCCGCGGCGTGGAGGAATCCCTGGCCGCGGAGACCATGGCCCAGTCGGTGAACCGGCTGTCGGCCGACGCCCAGGAGGGGATCGCGGCCTTCCGGGAGCGGCGGGCCGCGCGGTTCGAGGGACGATGATGCCACGATGTTCGACGTGAAGGCTCCCGCAGTGCGAGCGGTCGCGGCTCCGGCGCAGCCGCGGACCCCGGCGCAGTACGACCGGCGCGACCGCGTGCTCGCCACCGCCTCGGCCCTGCTGACCACCGGCGGCGAGGACGCGCTGCAGATGAAGCGGGTCGCCGAGGACGCGCGGGTCTCCCTGGCCACCGTCTACCGGTACTTCCCGTCCAAGGACCACCTGCTGCTGGCCATGGCCCGGGCGCGCTTCGAGCGGGCCCTCGCCCGGGTCCAGCGCGGCGACATCGACCTGGACGGCAGCACCCCCGGGCAGCGGGTCGGGGAGTACCTGCTGCGCGAGTTCGCCGCCCAGCAGCGCCAGCCGCACATCACCTCGGCGCTGGCCCGGGTGCTCGTCGGCACCAACCCGGACTACCGCGAGACGCACGACGAGGTCCAGCGGATGCACCTGCGGCTGCTGTGCGTGATCGCGCACGGTCACGACGGGGCGCCCGGCTACGAGGCCTGGATGGTGCTGCGGGTGGTGGCCGGCTGCTTCGGCTCGGCCACCCGCAACTGGATCGCGGGCCTGCTCTCGGCCGACGAGGCGCGCTTCGAGATCGCCCTCGCGTGCCGGCTGCTGGATCTCCCGCCGGCAGAACCGGTTCTTCCCGCTCCGTAACCACGATCGTCATCACTGGCTCTGACCAGCCACGATGCCCGCAACACGGATTTAACACAACCGTTGAAAACCAGACTCGATTCTGGAACACTCGCCCGCATCAACACCCGGCGATGATGCGTGAGGTGCGGGATGAGCAGCATCGAGGTCCGTCAGCTCGAGTACTTCCTGGCCGTCCACGACCACGGTGGCGTCACCCGCGCCGCGAAGGCCCTGCACCTGTCCCAGCCCTCGCTGTCCCAGGCCATCCGCAGCCTGGAGCGGCAGCTGCGCACCGACCTGTTCCTGCGCGTCGGCCGCGGCCTGGTGCTCTCCCCGGCCGGGCAGGCCCTCGTCGGCCCGGCCCGCCAGGTCGTGCGCTCCCTCGAACGGGCCCAGGCCGCCGTCATCCGGGTCCGCGAGCTGCACGCCGGGCAGGTCTCGATCGCGGCCGGGGCCGGGCTCGTGGCCGACCCGCTCGCGCCCTGGCTCGGCCGGTTCCGCCGCAAGTACCCCGACACGGTCGTGCGGGTCGAGGAGAGCGAGAGCGACGACGGCGTGGCCGAGCTGGTCCGCTCCGGCGACTGCGACCTCGGCCTGACCGCCGGCTCCATCGTCTGCGACGAGCTCGAGCAGCTGCTGGTCAGCGAGCAGCACGTGGTGCTCGTGGCGCCGCCCGGCACGCCCCGCGCGGCCGGGCCGGTGCCGCTGGAGGACCTCGCCGGCGTGCCGATGATCGCCGGTGACCGGCGCGGCCAGGCCTGGACCGACGTCGAGCGGGCGATGGCCGCCCGCGGCGTCGCCGCCGACGTCGTCGTCGAGGTCGCCCGCACCGCCTCCACCATCCCGCTCGTGCTGGCCGGCGTCGGCTCGACGTTCCTGACCCTGCGCCTGGCCATCGAGGCGCAGGCCCGCGGGGCCGTGGTGCAGGAGATCGCCCCGTCCCAGGTGCGCCGGCTGCGGCTGCTGCGCCGCCCCGGCGACCGCTCGGTCGGGGTCTGCGCGCTCAGCGACGTGATCCACGCCGACGCCCGCCGCTGGGTCGCCGCCCTGCAGGAGGAGCAGGACCGCGGGCTGGGCCTGGTGGCCGCCGGGGCCGCGGTCGACGCCCGCATCCGCGACGCCCGCGCGGCCCGTTCCGCGGCCGCCTAGAAAGCGACCGATACTTCCGCGCTATGGATGCAGTGGATGTAGGTATGCGCTTCACCGAATCGAATGTTGACCACCGTTACCGGCGCCCGTGACGATGATTGCGAGCGCATTCCCGGGAATTGTTTTCGCCCCTTGGAGGAATTCGGTGGTCTCGACAATGAAAAGGCGCACGGCGCTCGCGGCGCTGGCCGCCCTGGCGCTGTTACCCCTCGCCGCGTGCGGGGACGACGACGACGGCTCCGCCGCCCCCGGAGCCGCCGGCGAGACGATGACGATCCGGCTCGGGTTCGCCGGTGCGGTGCTCTCGCCCGGCGCCGCCATGTACACCTCGCTCCCCGACGTGCTCGGCTTCTGGGCCGAGGACCACCTCAAGGTCGAGATCACCCGCATCGAGGGCACCGCCACGGCCCTGCAGGCGATGGTGGGCGACAAGGTCGACGTCGCGGTGGTCTCCGGCGAGGCGGTCATCCCGCCGGTCTCCGAAGGCCAGCCGTTCGTGATCCCCTACTCGCTGAGCCAGCGCGGCATCGTCACCATCGCCGCCCCCGAGGGCAACGGCGTCAACAGCCTGGCCGACCTCAAGGGCAAGAACATCGGGGTGCCGACCCTGGCCAGCGGCGCGGTCACGTTCACCAAGGCCGGCGCGGCCGACGCCGGCGTCGACCCCAACAGCCTCAAGTTCGTGGCGATCGGCACCGGCGCCCAGGCCGCCAACGCGGTCAAGAGCGGCCAGGTCGCGGCGATCGCCGACACCGACACCTCGATCGTGACCTACCAGCAGGCCGGGGCGAAGCTCAAGGTGCTCGACACCGCCGTGGCCGACAAGCTCGTTATCGGCGTCGTCGCCGCCACGACGAAGAACGTCATGGCCAACAAGAAGGCGGCGCTGACCGCGTGGGCCCGGGGCGTGGCCAAGGCGACCGAGTGGATGCAGGCCAACCCCGAGGAAGCGGTCAAGCTGCACTACAAGAAGTTCCCGGACGCCAAGCCGGCCGGGGACGAGGCGGCCGCCGTGGCCACCGGCGTCGAGCAGGTCAAGGCCCGGCTGGTCAACGTCAAGGCGGCGAGCAACGGCGAGTACGGCTCGGTCACCAACGACCAGCTGACCTACATCATCAAGTACCTCACCGACAACGGGCAGCTCAAGAAGCCGGTCGAGGTCAGCGCGGTCTACGACGGCTCGCTCATCCCCGACATCAACAAGTTCGACAAGACGGCCGTGCGCGCCGTGAAGGCGCCAAGCTGATGGAGGTCGGCGTGACCATGCAAGCAAGCGGACCGGGCGCGGCCGTCGGCGCGGCGCCCGGGGTCGAGGTCCGCGGGGTGTCCAAGACCTTCCGCACCAATGCCGGTGACGTGGTCGCGCTGACCGACATCGACCTGGAGGTCCGGCAGGGCTCGTTCGTCTCGCTGGTCGGGCCGAGCGGCTGCGGCAAGTCCACCCTGCTGCGCATCGTCGCCGGGCTGGAGACCAGCAGCGGCGGCACGACCAGCGTCGCCGGCACGCCGGTCGAGGGCCCCCGCCGGGACTTCGGGATGGTCTTCCAGCAGCCGGTCCTGCTGCCCTGGCTGACCATCTTCAAGAACGTCATGCTGCCCGCGGACGTGGCCCGGGACCGCTCCCCGCAGGCCCGCCAGCGCGCCGCCGACCTGCTGGAGCTGGTCGGGCTGGACGGCTTCCAGCACCGCTACCCGCGCGAGCTGTCCGGCGGCATGCAGCAGCGCGCCGCCCTCGTGCGCGCGCTCATGAGCCGGCCCAGCCTGCTGCTCATGGACGAGCCGTTCGGCGCGCTGGACGCGCTGACCCGCGAGACGATGAACGCCGAGCTGCTGCGGATCTGGTCGGAGACCGGCGCCACGACGCTGTTCGTGACCCACTCGATCGCCGAGGCGGTGTTCCTCAGCGACGTCGTGGTCGTGCTGTCCGGGCGGCCCGGGCAGATCCTCGACCGGGTCCCGATCGACCTGCCCCGGCCGCGCACCTTCGACGTCATGGAGTCGCCCGAGGCGGCCCGCCTGACCAACCACATCCGTGGGTACCTGCACGCCAGAGGAGCCGTGGGATGACCGTCACCGCCGCACCCCCCGCCGTGGCCCCGCCGGCCAAGCGGCCGAACCGCTCGCTCGTGCGCCGCCACCCCACGCTGATCGTCACCCCGCTCATCGCGGTCGTCGCGCTCGGCGCCTGGCTGCTCGCGGTCGACGTGTTCGAGGTCGAGTCGCTGATCCTGCCGCACCCCCTCGACGTGCTCGACGAGCTGTGGCTGATGGTCAGCAGCGCCGAGCTCTACCAGAACCTGTGGGTGACGGTGGTCGAGTTCGGGGTCGGCTTCGTGCTCGGCTCGGTCGCCGCGATCATCGTCGCCGCCGTGCTGGCCCGCATACCGGTGCTGGAGCGGGGCTTCTCGCCGTACATCATCGCCTTCCAGAACTTCCCCAAGATCGCCATCGCGCCGATGCTCATCACCTGGTTCGGCTTCGGCATGGCCCCCAAGATGGCCCTGGCGACCGTGCTCGCGTTCTTCCCCGTGTTCGTCAACGTCATCGTCGGGCTGAAGTCGTCCACCCGCGAGCAGCGTGACCTGATGCGGATGCTGCAGGCCTCGGAGTGGCAGACGTTCTGGAAGCTGCGGGTCAAGGTCGCGCTGCCGTTCATCTTCGCCGCGCTGCGGGTCGCCGCCGTGTTCAGCCTGCTGGGCGCGATCACCGGCGAGTTCATCAGCTCGTCGGAGGGGCTGGGCTACATGCTGCTCACGGCCAACGCCCAGCTGCACGTGGACGCGATGTTCGCCCTGCTGCTGGTGATGGCCGCGATCGGCCTGGCCGTGCACGCGCTGCTCGGCCTGCTCAACCGCAAGGTCATCTTCTGGGAGGACCACGACGAGCAGCGCCGGCCGATGGCGGAAGAGAGCGTCTGAGCCGATGCGCCGCACGTTGTTCGGGCCCGACCACGAGCAGTTCCGCCAGCTGGTCCGCACGGTTCTGGAACGGGAAGTCGTCCCCAATTACGAAGGGTGGCGCGAGGACGGCATCGTGCCCCGCGACCTGTTCCGCACCCTCGGCTCGGTCGGCATCATGGGCTTCGCCGTCCCCGAAGCGTTCGGCGGGGGCGGCACGCCGGACTACCGGTACAACGTGGTCATCCAGGAGGAGGCGGCCCGAGCGGTCGTGACGCTGGGCGGGCTGCGCACCCACCTGGACATCGTCCTGCCGTACTTCCTCGCCTTCGCCGACGACGACCAGCGCGCCCGCTGGTTCCCCGGCCTGGCCTCCGGCGAGCTCTACACGGCGATCGCCATGAGCGAGCCCGGCGTCGGCTCCGACCTGGCCGGGATCAGCACCAGCGCGGTCCGCGACGGCGAGCACTACGTCGTCAACGGGGCCAAGACCTTCATCACCGGCGGCGAGCTGGCCGACCTCGTGGTGGTCGTGGTCCGCACCGGCCGCGACCCGGACGACCGCCGGGCCGGGCTGTCGCTGCTCGTCGTCGAGAAGGGCATGCCGGGCTTCACCGTCGGCCGCCGGCTGCACAAGATCGGGCTGTCCACCCAGGACACCGTCGAGCTCGCCTTCGACAACGTGCGCGTGCCGGTCGGCAACCTGCTCGGCGCGGAGGGCACCGGCTTCGCCAAGCTCACCCACAACCTGGCCCAGGAGCGGCTCGCGATCGCCGTCGGCTCCGTCGCGCAGGCCGTCACCGCCCACGAGCAGACGATTCGGTACGTCCGGGAGCGCACAGTCTTCGGCCGCCCCCTCGCGCAGTTCCAGAACACCAAGTTCGAGCTCGCCGCGATGGCCGCCGAACTGGAGGCGGGGCAGGCCCTGCTCGACGCCGCCGTCAGGGCCCACCTCGACGGCGAGCTCACCCCGGCCGACGCGGCCAAGACGAAGCTGTTCTGCACCGAGATGCAGGGCCGGGTGGTCGACCGCTGCCTGCAGCTGCACGGCGGCTACGGCTACGTGACGGAGTTCCCGATTGCTCGCATGTACGCCGACGCCCGGGTCACCCGCATCTACGGTGGAACCAGCGAGGTCCTGAAGACCATCATCAGCAAGTCGCTGGAGCTGTGAACGGATGCCAATCTATGCCCTTGGTGCGTTTGTCCCGTCGATCGACCCGTCCGCTTACGTCCACCCCGACGCCGTCGTGATCGGCCGGGTGTCGCTCGGCAAGGATGCCTCGGTCTGGCCCGGCGCCGTGCTGCGCGGGGACAGCAACGACATCGTCGTCGGGGAGGGCACGAACATCCAGGACGGTTCGGTCGTACACGCGAACGACCTTCACCCGACGACGGTCGGCGCGCACTGCGTCGTCGGGCACCTGGCCCACCTGGAGGGCTGTGTCGTCGAGGACGGCGCCCTGATCGGCTCGCAGGCCGTCGTGCTGTCCGGCGCCGTCATCGGCTCGGGCGCGCTGGTCGGCGCGGCCGCCCTGGTGCCGCCGCGGTTCGTCGTGCCGCCCCGCACCATGGCCCTCGGCGTACCGGCGAAGATCCGGGACGAGGCCTACGACCCCGACCTGCTGCGGCTCAACGCCACCCGGTACGTCGAGACGGCCCGGCTCTACCGCGACTCGCTCCGGCGGATCGGCTGAAAGGCGGTACCGATGCAGCAGCAGTTGCCGGCGCTGGACGGAATCCGCGTCATCGAGCTCGGCCAGCTCATCGCCGGGCCGTTCTGCGGTCAGCTCCTCGCCGATTTTGGGGCCGACGTCATCAAAGTGGAGCAGCCCGGCGAGGGCGACCCGATGCGCCACTGGGGGCACAGCAAGGACGGCAAGTCGCTGTCCTGGAGCGTCATCGCCCGCGGCAAACGCAGCGTCACCGCCGACCTCAAGTCCGAGGCCGGCCGGGCGTTCCTGCGCGCGCTCGTCGCCGAGGCCGACGTGCTCGTGGAGAACTTCCGCCCCGGCACCCTGGAGCGGCTCGGCCTCGGCTGGGACGAGCTGTCGGCGGTCAACCCGAGGCTGATCCTGGTGCGGGTCAGCGGCTTCGGCCAGACCGGCCCGTACGCCTCGCGCGCCGGCTACGGCTCGATCGGCGAGGCCATGGGCGGCCTGCGGCACCTGGTCGGCGACCCGGACCGCCCGCCCAGCCGCACCGGACTGTCCATCGGGGACATGCTGGCCGGGATGCACGCCGCCTACGGCACGACCCTGGCCCTGCTGGCCCGCGAGCGCACCGGGGCCGGGCAGGTCGTCGACGTGTCCATCTTCGAGTCGGTGCTCGCCATGACCGAGGCCCTGGTGCCCGACTACGCCCTCGCCGGGGTGACCCGCGAGCGGTCCGGGGCGGTGCTGCCCGGGGTGGCACCGTCCAATGTGTACCCGACCGCGGACGGCGACTTCGTGCTCGTAGCGGCGAACCAGGACACGGTGTTCCGCCGGCTCGCTGTCGCCATGGGACGGGCGGAGCTGGGGACGTCGGCCGAGTACGGCACGCACGTCGCCCGCGGCGAGCGCCAGCGGGAGCTCGACGACCTCATCGCGCAGTGGACCGGCAAGCACCAGTCGGGCGACCTGCTGGCGATCCTGGAGGAGCACGGGGTGCCGGCCGGGCGGGTGTACACGGCCCGGGACATGCTGGCCGACCCGCACTTCCAGGCCCGCGAGAGCATCGTCGCCGTGCCCGACCCCGACCTCGGCCGGATCCCGATGCAGAACGTCACGCCGCGGCTGTCCGCGACCCCGGGCCGGATCCGCTGGAGCGGCCCGGACCTCGGCGCCCACGACGCCGAGGTCCGGGCGCTGCTACCGACCGAAGCAGCGCCGTAGCTCGGCGAGCTGGTAGAAGGCGCTGCCCTTGGCGATCGGGCGGCAGGCGGGCGGGAACGCGGTCTCCCGCTCGTTGTAGAACATCCGCACCAGGTGGGTGTGGCCGTTGGAGTACAGGTCCCACTGGATGTTCGCCGCCATCGGCGCGACGGACGCGCCGCGCCACGGGTTGTTCCGGTACGTGTAGGGCTGCGTCGACGGCTGGGCCTTCGTGCTGCCGGGGAGCTTCAGCAGCACGGCGAGCGGCTCGACCTCCTCGGCGTGGGTGAAGCGCAGCACCGCACCCTTGTCGCTGGTGCCGTTCGCCTTCGCCTCGACCTGCGCGAACAGGTCGTCGAGCAAGGGCTGGGCCATCCTGTACGTGATGTCGCGGCCCGCGAACGCCGGCCCGCTCTGGTAGAACTCCTCGGCGTCGTCGAGGTACGCCAGCCACGCCGCGTCCTCGTCCGGCAGGAACCGGCCGAGGTCCTGGTAGAACGCGGGCGCGACGCTGTACAGCTCGAAGACCGAGCGGGCGAACGCGACCTGCTCCTCGGTGCTCAGCCCGGCCAGGAACGCCGGGGTGAACAGGCGGGCGTCGACGTGCCGGGCGACCTGGGCGGTGCGGGGCTGGTCCGCGATCCGCTCCAGCGTCGCCAGCAGGGCCGGGTCGTTGTCGGCGTACTCCTGGTAGTCGGCGTTCTGGGGTTGCTTGTGGAAGTACAGCAGATCCTTGTTCGTCACCGGCGCCTGAATCCGCCCGGCGAGCCGCGGGTCGCCGGCGATCAGGCCCTGGGTGAACGCGTCGGCGCTGTCCACCGCGCGGGTGACCCCGGAGGTCTGCACCTCGATCGGGCGCTGGTGCGCGTCGATGTCGGCGAACAGCCGCGGCAGGCGCTGCTCCAGCCGCAGCGCGATGTCCCGCTGCTCGCGCTTGCCGCGCTCGGCGAGGTTGCCGTAGCCGATCGCCGAGCCGGCCGCGAGCAGCGCCTGCACCTGCGGGACGAGGTCGGCGCCGAGCCGGGTCAGCCCGCCCTGGCCGGCCGCGCGCTGCAGCACGGCCAGGACCGCGTCACCGTCCTCGCTGTCGGACATGGCCCGTGACCCGTGCCGGCCCACCGTCTCGGTGAACACCGGCGTGAAACCGCGCGGCACCGCCTGGTAGTCGCGCAGGCGTTCCTGCGGCTCGTACGGCGTCTTCGTGGTGAAGTTCGGCTTGCCGGACCCGGCCCCGTGCGCCTGGGCGGCGCCGGAGGTCGCGGGGGCGACCAGGACGAGCAGGGTGAGGGCCAGCGCGGCGCCGGCCCGAGCGGTACGCGTCATGGCCCGTCACGCTGTCAATCCGCCCGGAACGCGAGGCGTGGCCGGGGTGGAACACCGGTGAACATCACTCGCCGGCCCGGCGCAGCACGCTGAAGACGGCCGCGTCGATCGGCTCCACCTGGGTGAACCGGAACTCGCCCCGCTTGAACAGCCGGTCGCCCTCGCCGACCGCGACCGGGAAGGTGATCAGCCGGTACTCGTCGACCGCGTCCGCCGCCGCCAGTGCGTGGACCAGGCTGAGGCTGCCGATCACCACCACGTCCCGCCGCTCGCGCTCGCGCAGCGCCCACTGCACCGGGTCGCCGTCGATCGCCGCCGAGTTCTCCCAGGCCGTGGCGTCGATGCCGGTGCTCGTGGCGACCCGCTTGGGCACCCGGTTCATGAGCTTCGCGTACTCGCTGTCCCGCCCCGGCCAGACCTTCGAGAACGCCTCCCAGGTCCGCCGGCCGTACAGCTGCACGCCCTGCTCCATCCGCTCGCCGAGCTGGAACTTGTCGTCGGCCACCGGCCCGGTGCCGTAGCGGAACGCCCAGCCGCCGTAGCTCGTGCCGCCGCGCCCGTCCGGGTCGCTGACCACGCCGTCGAGGGTCGCGAACTGGATCACAATGATGTCGCCCATGTCGGGGCTCCCTTCTCGTTTGACAGCACATACCGGCGGCCCGCGCGGAACTCATCGCCGTACTGTCGGGGAATGCAGTTCGAGGTGTACCGCGGTGATCTTCTGGCCCACTGCTACCGGATGCTCGGCTCGTTCGAGGAGGCCGAGGACCTGGTGCAGGAGACGCTGCTGCGGGCCTGGCGGGCGGCCGACCGCTACGACCCGCAGCGCGCCTCGGTGCGCACCTGGCTGCACCGCATCGCCACCAACGTGTGCCTGACCGCCATGGAGGGCCGGGCGCGGCGGCCGCTGCCGAGCGGGCTGGGGCCGGCCGGCGACGACCCGCACGCGCCGCTCACGCCGAGCCTCGACGTGCCGTGGCTGCAGCCGTTCCCCGACGCCCGCCTCGGCGATCCGGCCGACGCCGCCGACCAGCGGGCCGGGCTGCGGCTGGCCCTGGTCGCCGCGCTGCAGGTGCTGCCGGCCCGGCAGCGGGCCGCGCTGGTGCTGCGCGAGGTGCTGCAACTGTCCGCGGCCGAGGTCGCCGAGATTCTCGACAGCAGCGTGGCGTCGGTCAACAGCAGCCTGCAGCGGGCCCGGGCCACGCTGCGGGAGGCCGCGCCGGCCCTCGACGACCTGCGCGAACCGGCCGACCCGGACGAGCGCGCGGTGGTCGACCGCTACCTGAAGGCGTTCGAGGCGGCCGACGTGCCGGGCCTGACCCGCCTGCTCGCCGACGACGTGGTCCTGGAGATGCCGCCGGTGAACCTGTGGCTCGCCGGGCGCGCCCACTTCGGCACGTTCATGGCCCGCGTCTTCGCCATGCGCGGGCCGGGCTGGCGGGCGGTGCCGATCGACGTCAACGGCGGCCCGGCATTCGCGGCCTACGCCCCCGACCCGCAGACCGGAGGGTTCCGCCCGCACTCGATTCAGGCCTTCACGGTGTACCGCGGGCAGATCCGAGCCTGCGTCACGTTCGTCGACCCGCACCTCTTCGACCTGTTCGGGTTGCCGCGGGCGTCAAGGGACGGCGTTGTCTGGCCGTCCGTTTGATGTGTTCCGGCCGGTACGCTGCGTAACTTCGGCCAATGAGCCGCCCGTCCGCGTTACCCGTGCTCGTCGTCCTGCTGGCCTTCGTGGCCGGCGCCGCGGCGAGCGCGGCCCGGGTCGCGCCGGTGGACGACCTCGACGCGGTGCTGAGCGAGGTCTTCGCGGACCCGCCCTGGGCGACGGGCCCGGACCAGCGGCCGCGCGAGGTGACGATGGAGGTGGCGCTCGACGGGCGGGCCGATCACCCCGGGATGACGATCGCCTACGAGGTGCGGCTGCTCGCCGGCGATCCGCTGCTCGACTTCGTGCCGGACGGCCCGTCGCTCGGCCGGTACCTGGCCGGCGGGCCGGTGAACACCCCGGTCACCGTCGAGCGGGCGAGCCCCACCGGCCCGGCGAAGCTCCGGTTCGGGTACACCGGCCGGGAGCACCGCTACGTCTCGCTCGGCGACGGCGGCCTGCAGAGCCCGGCGGCCCGGGCGGCCACCCGCTGGCTCACCGTGCGCACCGGCCCGGCCGTCCTGGTCGACGTGCGGCCCGCCCCGAACCTGCAGCAGGCGCGGTTCGCCGCCATCACCGGCACCCCGGCCGTCGTGCTGCTGCACCTGGCCGACGACGAGGCCGGGGCGCCCGCGATCAACGCCCCGGCGGACCCGTTCGACCTGGTCGCCGGCTGGCTCGGCGAGGTTTTCGACTGGACCGCGTGGCTGGTCGTCGTCCTGGTGCCGGGGTGGGTGCTGATGGCGCGGGTGCAAGGCCGGCGGGATCCGTTCGCCGACGTCGTGCGCACGGCGGCCGTCGCGTCCGGTGTCCTGGCCGGGCTGGCCTGGTTCGGGGCGGCACTGCGGTCGCTGCCGTTCCCGCCGCTGCTCAGGCCGGCGACTTCCGATCTGATCGAGCCGGGCGTCGTGCTCGGGATCGCCGTGCCGCTCGCCGTCGCCGGTGCGGTGTTCGCAGCGCGCCGGTTGTACGCCGAGACCGTGGACCCGCCTCGGGACGGCACCGCGGCGCTGCTGATCGGCGGCGGGGTGCTCGCGGCGGGGGCGGTCACGATGATGGCCCGGCTCGGGACGCCGGACGACGGCTGGATGGCGCCGGCCGCCCTGCTCCTGCTGCTGTTCCCGACCGGCGTCGCCGCGTACGACGTGGGGCGGTGGCGGGGTGTCGCGGCGGTGGTGTGGACCGCCGGGCTCGCGGCGATCGTCGGGGCCGCCGGGAGCTGGCTCGCGCTGCCCGACACGGCGCGGCTGGTGCTGGCCGGGCTGGCGGCGGCCGTGAGCGTCGTGCTGGCGGTACAAGTGCCGCTCTGGGCTCGAATCGGCGTGCTGCTCGGGGGACTGGCGTCGGTGCCGGTGCTGCTCGCGTTCACCGACCTGCGCACGTTCGCGCGGTTCTACGAGGGAATCACCCCGAACCTCGCCGGGCCGTTCGCCCGGCTGGCGGCGGTCGGGTTCGGCGTCGTCGCGCTGCTGTTCCTGCGCAAGGCGGGGCGATCGGGGCGGGCGCTGGGGTCGCGGACCGTCCTCGCGACCGCGCTCGCGCTGGCCGTGATCGCCGCGACCGACCCGTTCCCGTTCGGGCCGCTGCACGTCGTGGCGGTGGTGTGGCTCGTGGCCGCGTGGCGGTGGGCGGTGCCGGTCGATGGGCGGCTGCGGGCGGCGCGGCTGGCCACTGTCGGGGTGGAGCGGCACCGGGAGCTGGTCGGGGCGGAGATCCGGCGACGGCTGGCCGAGGCGAGCGCGTTCGAGCTGTTCCGGCGGGCCCGCGGGCGGCTCGGGGCGGCCGACGACACGCTCGAGAAGTACGACCAGGCGCAGCGGGAGCTCGACGACGCGGCGCGGCGGCCCTCGGGTGATGCCTTCTCGACCGGCGGCGGGCGGGCGCCGTGGGCGAACGCGGTGCGAGCGTTCGGCTATGCGCTGCCGGTCGGGCTGCTGTTCGCCGGCTACGAGCTGTTCGCGATCCTGGCGCCGGTCGACGCGGCGGAGCGGATGCCGTACCGGACCGTGGCCGACCTGCTGGTGATCGCGGCGCATCTGGGGCGGTGGTTCGGGTACGCGCTGCTGTTCGGGTTCCTCTATCCGCTGCTGCGCGGCGACGGGCCGATCGCGAAGGCGGCGGCGTTCGGGGTGGCGCTGCTCGGGGTCGAGGTGCTGCCGATTCTCGACCTGCCCGCGGGTGGGCGGGCCGAGTCCTCGGTGCTCGATCCGGCGACCGGCCGGGATCTCGCGATCGCGGTGCTCATCCGGGCCGGGCAGCTGGTCATGCTGCTGGGCGGGCTCGGGCTGCTGTGGGAGCGGTGGCTGACCCGGGCGGCCGGCTACTCGTGGGACCGCGTGCGCAACGTGCGCAGCTTGCGGTCCCTCGCGGCGCCGGTCGGGACGATCCTGGTGTCGGTGCTGACCACGGCGGGCACGGCCCTCGCCAGTGCCACCGTCGCCGCGCTGCTGAGCACCGGGCCGGATCCGGCCGCCGAAAAGCCGGGCGGCTCGCCGGCGGCGGCCACCGCGAAGTAGCTACGTCTCGATCCGGGACACGGCGCGCAGGCGCAGGGCGAACGCGACCTCGCCCGCGCCGACCAGGACCGCGCCCACTCCGCTGATCAGGACCACGGTGGTCAGCGACGGGCCGGGCCAGAGCATGAACGCGAGCCCGATCAGGACCGAGGCGAAGCCCAGCACCGACAGCCACCCGCGGATCGAACCCCGGGCCGGCATCGCGATCAGCAGCAGCGCGAACCCGCTCAGCAGCCAGGCCAGGCCGAGCAGCGTGGCCAGGACGACGATCCCGCCGTTGGCGTTGCGCAGGCAGGTGATCCCGGCCGCGAGCAGGATCGCGGCCATCACCCCTGCCGTCACGCGCCTCGACGACGTCGTGTCGGAGCGGATGGCCGTGACCGCACGGACCACGGCCAGCACGATCAGCCAGACGCCGGCCACGATGCCGATCAACCGCAGCGTCTTCTCCGGCCAGACCAGCACCGCGAGGCCGAACAGCGCCGTGGCGATGCCGAGCAGGAGCACCTGCAGGAACGGCTCGTCGGAGAGGGCCGAGGTCCGGGAGCCACGTCGGTACCAGTGCGTGGTCGCCATGCTGTCCACGATTCGGTGGCCCGCGCCCGCGGCGCTCACCCACCCGGCGTGATCCCGCGCGGCGTGATCCCGGGCGGCGTGATTCCGGGCGGCGTGATTCCGCCCGGCGACGCCGAAGGGCCGGCCGCCCCTGCGATGCGGGTCGCGAGGGACGGCCGGCTCCGAACCGGTGAGCTAGTTGTTCTCGACGATCGTCTTGCCGCCCGAGGCGTAGTAGCCCGACTGGCACAGCGCCTTCGAGGTGCCGCCGATCACGGCGCGGGGGCCGTTCAGCACGTACGAGGAGCCGCTGCCCATCGGCTTGCAGGTGGTCTGGGCGTGCAGGTGGAAGGTCGACGGGTACCCGGTGCACGGGCCGCCGCGGTAGCCGCGGCCGGAGTCCGTGTAGGCACCGCTGCAGCCGGCGGCGAAGGCCGGGGTCTCGGTGACGACGAGACCGCCGGCGCCGACGGCGGCGATGACGGCGGCGACTCGCAGCGCCTTGTTCAGCTTGCGCATAAGTGGTTCCTCTCGTTCGTGGGGAACGGGCCCGGCCAAGGTAAACGCTCTCTCGATAATCCGGCAAGGCTTATACACGCCGATATCTATTCTCGCCCGTCGTTCGACTGAGACAAATCTTGCAGCGCGCATAACAGCAGCTCCGAGCTTCATGCGGATGTTGAACTAAGTCGCGGCGATACATGGCAAATTCGGTCAAGACGACGCGAAAGCGCTCTCTCGCTATCGCCGGAAAACGAGTGAGTAGGCACGGCGTAGTGCGTTGGTAGCGGGCCATGGCACCGTGCGGCGCACCAACCGACTTACCGAAAGGGAGATCGACATGCGGAAGATCGCCGATCGGCTGCTGGCACTGATCGTGCCCGCCGCTCCGGTCGCCGCGGGCTGCAGCACCTCAACCTGGTGCACCGAATGCCCGGCGCCGCGCAAGTACCTCGACATCAAGCACACGCGCACGTGCTGCCTGAACGAGGGCTGCACGACCACGACCACGTCCTGCGGTTACTACTGCTGATCGGTCTTGGACCAGCGGGGCGCGCCGGCCTCACCCGGCGCGCTCCGCGTCCCTTTCGAGCGGAGAAGATCGAATGTTGTACCTCACCGCGGCGGTCGTGATCCTGACCGGTCTGACGCTGCTGAACCTCCTGCTGATGCTCGGCGTCATCCGGCGGCTGCGGGACCACTCCGAGCGCTTCACCCAGCTGACGAAGTCGGTCATGCCCGAGGTCGCCGTGCTGGCCGCGGGCAGCCCGGTGCCGGAGTTCGCGGCGACCACCCGGGACGGCGACACCGTCTCCGGCACGACGCTGGAGCCGGAGACCCTCCTCGGCTTCTTCAGCCCGTCGTGCAAGCCCTGCAAGGCGATGCTGCCGAAGTTCGCCGACTACGCGCGGTCGGTGCCCGGCGGGCGGGAGCGGGTGCTCGCGATCGTCGTGCAGGACGCCGACCCGGCCGAGTACCTCGCGCTGCTGGAACCGGTCGCGCGGGTCATCGTGGAGGAACCGGGCGGTACCGTCGCCGCCGCCTTTGATGTTTCCGGCTTCCCGGCCGTGTGCCTGATCGGGCCCGACGGCACCGTCGCCGCCAGCGGCATGCACCTGCAGGACCTGCCGCGGGCCAAGGCACTGGCGGGCCGTGGCTGACTCGACCGCGGGGCACGTCGCCCGGCTGGTGTGGAGATCGGCCCGTTGGATCACCGGGGCGCAGGTCGCCGTCACGGTCGCCGAGGCGCTCGCCCCGGTGACCATGGCGTGGCTGACCAAGCTCGTCCTCGACCGGCTCGCCGGCACGGGTCCGGTGCTCGGGCTGGTCGCCGCGCTCGCCGGGATCGGGGTGCTCGCGGCCGCGTTGCAGCGGCTGGGCGTGTACCTGCGCAACGAGATCGACCGGCGGGTCGGCGCGGCCGCGATCGACGAGCTGTTCGCGGCGACCGGGCGGTTCGTCGGGCTGGCCCGCTTCGAGGATCCGGCGTTCCTGGACCGGATCCGGCTCGCCCGGCAGGGCAGCGACGGGGCCGGCGCGCTCGTCGACGGCGTGCTCGGCCTCGGCCGCGGCGTGCTGCTGCTGGCCGGGTTCGTCGGGGCGCTGCTCACCATCAGCCCGGCGATGACCGGGCTCCTGCTGCTGGCCGCGGTGCCGATGTTGTTCGCCGAGCTGGCCCTGTCGCGGCGCCGGGCCAGCACCCGGCGGCGGGTCGAGCCCAACCACCGCCGCGAGTACTTCTACAGCCAGCTCCTCACCGGCGTGCAGGCAGCGAAGGAGATCCGGCTGTTCGGTACCGGCGGATTCCTGCGCGGTTTGATGCTCGGCGAACGGGCCACCGCCGATGCCGCCCAGCGCCGCCTCGAACAGCGCGAGGTCGGCGTGCACACGGTGCTCGCGACGGTCTCGGCGGCCGTGGCCGGGGGCGGGCTCGTCTGGGCGGTGCTGGCCGCGCGCCGGGGCGAGCTCAGCATCGGCGACGTCTCCATCTTCGTCACCGCGGTCGCCTCGGTGCAGTCGGGCCTCGCGATGGTGGTGGCCACGACCGCCGGCCTGCACGGGCAGGGCCTGCTCTTCGGCGAGTTCGTCGCGGTCCTGCGGGCCGGGCCGGACCTGCCGGTCGGCACCGCGCCGCTTCCCGCCCTGCGCGGCGAGATCCGGCTGCGCGACGTGTGGTTCCGCTACAGCGACGACCATCCATGGGTCCTGCGCGGCGTCGACCTCACCATTCCCGCCGGCGCCACCGTCGCCCTGGTCGGCCTCAACGGCTCCGGCAAGAGCACGCTCGTCAAGCTGCTGTGCCGCCTCTACGACCCGACCCGCGGCAGCATCACCTGGGACGGACTCGACCTGCGCGAGGCTGATCCGGCCGCGCTGCGAGCCCGGCTGGGGGCGGTGTTCCAGGACTTCATGGTGTACGACCTGAGCGCCCTCGACAACATCAAGCTGGGCAACTTGCGTGCCAGTTCACGCAATCACGTGACGGCGGCGGCCCGGCAGGCGGGCATCGACGAGACCCTGAGCCGCCTGCCGCGCGGCTACGACACCCTGCTCACCCGCGAGTTCTTCGGCGAGGGCGACGACAGCGGCCCCGAGGCGGGCGTCGTGCTGTCCGGCGGCCAGTGGCAGCGCATCGCGATCGCCCGCGGGTTCCTGCGAACGGAGGCGGACCTGATGATCCTCGACGAGCCGAGCTCCGGCCTCGACCCCGAGGCCGAGCACGAGATCCACGCGGCCCTGCACACCGCCCGCCGCGGCCGCACCAACCTGCTGATCTCGCACCGGCTCTCCACCGTGCGCGACGCCGACGTCATCGCCGTGCTCGACGAGGGCCGCATCACCGAGCTGGGCGACCACGCGTGCCTGCTCGAAGCGGGCGGCCGCTACGCCGACCTGTTCCGCCTCCAGGCCAAGGGCTACGCGGTCGCATGATTCCTTCGCTGGTACTGACCGCAGGCGCCCTCGTCGTGCTCGCCACATTCCTGCGCCGCCGCTATCTGGTGGTGACGGTCTACGGACGGTCCATGCTCCCGTCGTACCGCGGGGGAGACCGCCTGCTGGTCCGCCGCACCGGCCTCGACAAGCTCCGCCCGGGCAGCGTGGTGGTGTTCCGCAGCCCCGACGCGCCGACCGTGGACGAGGTGGCCGCCTTCTCCGACGACCCGGTGACCGCCGTCCTGCCCGACGAGCGGCTGCTCATCAAGCGCTTGGCGGCGGTACCGGGCGATCCGGCACCGGTGGACCGCGTGCCCGCCCTGGCCGCGCTCGGCTCGCCCGTCGTCCCGCCGGGGATGGTCGTGGTGCTGGGCGACAACCCGGCGGTGAGCCACGACTCGCGCGCGTACGGCTACCTTCCGGCCTCACACGTCATCGGCGTGGCGCTGCGGCGGCTAGCGGTCGTACAAAGCTAGCTCCTCCTCGTCGGGCGGCTCGAACAGCGGCAGGTGCTCATCGAGCATTTCGCGGGTGATGGGGCGGTCGTCGTTGCGCGCCGCCAATCGCCTGGCGAGCTCGTCGATGGGCACATCGAGGTACAAGAGCCGGACTTTGGCTTTGAGAGCGCGTGACCTTTCACGTTTTTCGTCGCGGTCGGCGCGAAACCAGAAGCCGGACTCCAGGATCACGCTCTGGCCGCGGGCGAGCAGATCCTGGGCCAGCAGCCAGAAGCGCCGCTCCAGGTGGAGCCGCGCGGGCAGGTCGAACGGGTCGAGCATCCACTCGTCGGCGCACAGCCGGATCGCCCCGTGCTCGTCGGCGATCCGCTTGGCGAGGGTCGTCTTGCCGGAGCCGGGCAGGCCGCACATGAGGAACAGCGTCGCCGTCACGGGCGCGGTTCGGTCAGGGCCGGTGGCAGCGGCCGGTGGTGGAGCACGACGAGCCCGGCGACGGCGCGGGTCAGGGCCACGTACAGGCGGCTCATCCCGCGCGGCTCGGCTTCGGCGACGGCGGCCGGCTCTACCAGGATCACGTGGTCGTACTCCAGGCCCTTCACCAGGCTCACCGGCACCACCGGGCCCGGCAGGCCGGCGGCCAGGGCGTCGGGCGCGATGACCGCCACCGTCGCCTCCGCCGGGGCCTCGGCGAGCGCCGCCCGCGCCGCCGCGGCCAGATCGTCGACCTGGCGGACGACCAACGAGCCGCCCGGCCGGTACGAGCGGGTCGGTTCGATGCCCGGTGCCAGTGCGCGGGCCGCGTAGTCGGCGATGGCCTGCGGGACGCGGTAGCCCGTCGGCAGGTCCAGGGTGCGGATCTCGTGCTTGCCCAGGCGGTCCAGCAATGCCGGCCACGACGGGGACGCCAGGGGATGGGTGGCCTGGCCGAGGTCGCCGACCACCGTCATCGACGCGTACGACGCGCGGCGGGCGATCATCCGGCACTCCATCGGCGAGAGGTCCTGGGCCTCGTCGAGGATGACGTGGAGGTACGGGTCCGGGGCCGGGCTGTCGTCCTCCGGCGGGTCGGGCAGCAGCGGTTCGGCGAGCAGCGGGACGTAGCCCTCCTCGCCGTGCGGGTCGAAGCCGTCGGTCCAGCCCGTCACGCGGTGGCCCTCGCGGCGGATGACGGCCTCGGCCCAGCGCTGGGCCTGGAACACCTGGTCGTTGTCGATGGACGGGCCGGCCTGGGCCATCGGGGTCAGCAGGCCGGGCGCGTACAGCTCCCAGCCGTCGCGCAGGCCGCAGCTCAGCACGAACGTCGACACCAGCCGCGGGCCGGCGCCCAGCTCGCGCAGCCGCCACTCCGGCTCGGGGGCCTTGGGTTTCGCCGGCGGCGGGCCGAGGAGGACGTCCAGCTCGTCCAGCAGCGGGACGTCGTCGACGGACCACCCGGGATCGTTCCGGTACGACCGGGCCAGCAGCTCCGCGTCCGCCGGGTCCAGGGCGGTGATCCTGGCCGGGTCGGCCAGCCAGGACAGGACGTCGGGCGGGGTCAGGGGCGGCCACCAGGCGTGCAGGAAGCGCAGGAACTCGCTGCGGTCGCGGAGTTCCTCGGTGAACAGGGCGCGGTCCAGGTGGGTCCGGTCCGCCTTCGACCAGAGCGCGTCCAGCAGGGCCCGGCCCGCTCTGTCCCGGGCGCTGTTGGGCTTGCCGCCGTCGCGGACCCGGCTCCGGACCTCGGTCAGGTCGGGCTCGGGGAGGGTGAGGACCTGCCCGGCGTACACCAGGCGCAGTTGCTTCGGCGCGGCCGGCGGGGTCTGCCACATCAGGTCGGTCAGCACGCCCACCATGCGGTCGTGGCCCTTGATCGCGGCGAGGGCGGCCGGGTCGCGGCGGGTGGCCGTGACGCCGTCGACGAGCTCGCCCAGCGCGCGCAGGTGGACGCTGTCCTCGCCCAGCGACGGCAGGACCCGGCCGATGTACGTGGTGAACACCGTGGACGGCCCGACGACCAGGATGCGCCCGTCGGTGAGCCGGCCCCGGTCGGTGTACAGCAGGAACGCCGCCCGGTGCAGCGCCACCTGGGTCTTGCCGGTGCCGGGCCCGCCGGTGATGAGCGTGACCCCGCGCGCGGGTGCCCGGATCGCGGCGTCCTGCTCCTGCTGGATCGTCGTCACGATGTCGCGCATGTGCGGGCCGCGGGAGCGGCGCAGGGCCGCCAGCAGCGCACCCTCGCCGAGCACGCGCAGGTCCCCGGCCCGGTCCGGGGTCAGCACGTCGTCGTCGAGGTCGAGCACCCGCTGCCCCCGGCAGATGATGACCCGCCGGCGCACGACCCCGAGCGGCTGCCCGGACGTCGCCCGGTAGAACGGCGCGGCGGCGGGCGCGCGCCAGTCGATCAGCAGCGGTTCGATGCCGTCGCGCACACCGAGACGGCCGATCCGGTACGTCTCGTCGTCCTCGAAGTCGAGCCGCCCGAACACGAGCCCTTCCGCCTCGGCGTCCAGGGCCCGCATCTGCGCGGCGGCCCGCAGCACCATCGCATCACGCTCGACCAGCCCGGTGAGCGTGCTGCCGGAGGCGCGGTGATGGCCCTCGGCGGCGAGCGACGCGGACTGCGCGCGCATGTCCTCGAGGCGCTCGTACACGCGGTCGACGATCTCCTGCTCGGCGGCGATCTCGAGCGTTCTGGTGTCGGACACAGTGCTCCCTCGGTGCGGGGTCAAGGGGTGTCCAGCGAGCGTAGGTCCGCCGTGGCCGCGGAAAATCGGTCTTTGGGGCGATTCGTGGGGGTTGCGCGGCCCGTACAATAGAAAGTGAAAGGGTGAGCCCCCGCGTTGGCTGCTCGCCCGCCCGGCGACCGGCGTCATCCTCGGGACGTCGAGCGGCCCGGCCGGCACCACGTTTCTCCTACCGGCGCACTGACCACCGGGGCGCGGCCTAGTACGTACCGTGGCTCCAGGGAAGCCGGCCGGCGACCAGGATGTCGACCTCACCGCGGTCGAGGCGGGCGAACATCTCCTCGTGCGGGGCGCCGGAGCGTTTGATGTCGTGGCCGTGTGATCGCAGGACCAACTCGACTTATTCCGCAGGGGTTGGCTGCGCCGCGGCCGGACCAAGCCGCACCGGGTGTGCGTGGACCGGGACCCGGACGATTTGGTACGGCGGGATGCGGTCGTCGACGCCGTTGTTGAACAGCGGCGTGCGGGGAAGCTGGTTGATGCTCACGTATAGGTAGCCGTCCGCCGCGAGTGACAGTGTGTCCGGCCATAGCAGGGCGGGCGCATGCAGGATCGTGGTCCAGGTGCCGTTGGCGGCAAGTTTCAGCACCGCGCTGTGCTCGTATGCGGTGGCGTAGATCGCACCGTCCGTGTCTGACTCCAGACCGTCGGACGAGCCCTTGTCACCGTGGTCGACCACCCGAGCGGCGATCTCGGCCTCGGAGAGTTCCCGGTCACGCAGGGCCGCGGTGTCAATGCTGTACAGACGTCGGCTCGACAGCGGGCAGAAGTACAGCCGCTCGCCATCGGCCCCCAACGCGATACCGTCCGCACCGACGGCGTATCCCTCACGGACGACCCCTTGCACGACGGCGCGGAAGCCTTCCTCCGCATGGGTACTTCGGTGTCCGCGCAGCCGCGACCAACTCTCCCCGGAGGCCAGATCGACGACCACCAGGGCGCCCTCGGCCTGTGAATCGGTGAGGTAGGCGTACCCCGCGTCGCCCCGCGAGAGGTCGAAGCGGACGTCGTTGAGGTACGTCGTGGGTGTCATGGCCTCGGCGCTGGGACGGACGATTCGCACCACCTGTCCGGTTTCGAGGTCGACCTGGACCAGCTTCGGCCCGGCCTCGACGGACGGCGCGAACGCCAGGCTGCCGGTGTCCAGCAGCCACAAGGAACCTGCCGGATCGATGATCACGCTCTGCACCGACACCAGTGTGTCGGCGGCCCGCTGCGGGCTCCACCGGTTGACGTCCACGTTCGGGAAGGCGACCAGCTTGCCGTCGACGACTTCCGCGACCGTGTAAGGAACGTCGTCGCCCCACCGCGGAATCGAGACGAACACCCGCCCGGAGTCCGCGACCGTGACGCCTGTCGGCATCAGGTCGGGGATCTCGGCAACGACCTCATACTCCCGGGCAACCCACGTACCGAGCCGGCTAGCAACCATCCGGTCCGCATACCCCCGTCCCGCTGCACAACGCCCCTTCCCTTGTACAAACCGGTTTCGTCCCCGACGCATCTGGGCAACTCGGCGTTTCCGTCAGGTTGAGCAAGGGGAAGAGCCTCATGAGGGTAGTGACGTTGGACCGGTTTGGAGGTCCTGAGGTGCTGCAACTCGGGGAGTTGCCAGCGCCCCGGCCGATCAACACCGAGGTGCTGGTGCGTGTCCACGCGGCCGGCGTCAACCCGGCCGATCTCAAGCAACGCGAAGGGCACGGACCCCTGTCGCAGTTCCCGATGATCCTGGGATGGGACGTGGCCGGGGTGGTGCAGGAGTGCGGCTTCGGCGTCACCCTGTTCTCCCCCGGCGACGAGGTGTACGGCATGCCGTGGTTTCCCCGTCAGGCCGGCGCATACGCCGAATACGTGACGGCCCCGTCGCGGCAGTTCGCGCTCAAGCCGCCGGCGCTGTCGTTCCCCGAAGCCGCAACCTTGCCGTTGGCCGGTCTGACCGCCTGGCAGTTGCTGGTGGACACCGCGCACCTCAAGGCCGGGCAGCGGGTGCTGATCCACGGCGCCGCCGGTGGTGTCGGCCGGCTGGCCGTCCAGATCGCCGCGTCACTCGGCGCGTACGTCATCGGCGTGGCCCGAGCCGACAACCACAACGCGCTGGGCGCGCTGGGCGCCGACGAGCTCATCGACTACACCACGACCCGGTTCGAGGACGTCGTCGCCCCGGTCGACCTGGTGCTCGACTTCGTCGGCAAGGACTACACCCCCCGTTCGCTACCGTTGGTCGTCCCCGGGGGCACCGTGATCCTCGTGCCGTCCGGAGTCGACGACGCGGTCGTCCGGCTCGGCGCGGACAAAGGCGTGCGGGTGACCAACTTCCAGGTGGAACCCGACCACACCGGGCTGCTGGCGTTGAGCCGGCTGGTCGGGGAGGGCCGCCTGGAGCCCCAGGTCGGCGCGACAGTCCGCCTCGAGGACGCGGCACGGGCGCATCAGCTGGCGCAGAGCCGTACCCCGAGCGACAAGGTCGTGCTCTCCGTCTGAGTCGACGGCCGCTCGGCAGATCTCCGGCGGTCTCAGGTTCGTTCCGCTCCCGGTGATCTTCAGAAGAACGAATGGCTCTGAGGGACTTTGAGACGCTCCCTAGAGGCGTAGGCCCATTCGTCGAGCAGGGTGTGTGCGTGGTGGTGGCGGCTGGGTGGGGTAGGCGATGATCTGTGACGTGACCTCGATGACGTCGGCCGAGCGTGAGCGACCCGCAGGCGATGCGGTCAAGATCTGGTTCAGGTTCGTTCCCCGCGAGGGTTGGTTGCCGTACGACACCGAAGGGCTATGGGCCACGCTGGTCGGCGAGGACACCGCGAGCGTGAGCAATGTGCCGTTTCTGCAGGACGGCGTGGCCGAGGGCGACGTCGTGCGATTCGAGACCGGCTCCGATGGGCGGCACTGGGCCCGTGGGCGTGTTGTCGAGTCGGGCAATTGCACGATTCGTGTTCTGCCGGTTCCGGACGGCCCGCTTGGCCGCAGTGCGCGTGCCGTGCACGAAAAGTTCATCCGGTTCGATCTCGGCGGTGAGGTCTTCAGCGATGAGCTGCCGCTCGTCGCGTTGACGGTCCCGGCCGGTGCGGACTTCGCCGCAATCAAGGCTCTGCTGCAGCAGGGGCGGGCCGACGGGTGGTGGCATTACGAGGTGGGCTGCGGCTCGCGTCGTTGGTGGGAGGCGTAGCGCTCAGCCCCGCCGGGGTTGCTCGCCCTCGCGCCGCACGAGCCGGTCGCCCACCTCGAGCTCGTCCCACAGCTTACGTTCGACCTTCACCTTCAGTTCGGTACCGTCGTCGAGGCGGACCTCCAAACGGCGGTACAGGTTCGATCCGTCCAGCAGGGCCCGTGACTTCTTGGCGACGGTCCCGCTCCAGCTGCCCTCATCCTTCGTCATGGACCAACCATAGGAAACCGGAGGGATCGGGCACCTCAGTCCGGGGACCGGTCTTGCCGCTCCGACTTCAGGATGAGGACGGCGGCCCGCAGGAAGTCGTCGCGGCGGCGGGTGGCGGCGGGGCTGTACCAGACGGTCGGGGTGTTCAGGGCGGCCACGGCGTCCCAGTACGCCACGGCGTCGAGGCGCAGGCCGCTCGCCCGTTCCCAGCCGGCCAGGATGTGCCGCGGGGCCTCGTCGCCGTAGCCGACGGCGGCCTGCTTGCGCAGTTCGCCCACGTCCACGCCGGGGTGGCCGACGCCGGCTGTCTTCCAGTCGATGAGGGCGTGCACCCGGCCGCCGGTCAGCAGGGTGTTGCCGGGCCAGAGGTCGCCGTGGACGAAGACGCGCGGGGCGGTGGGCGGGGCGATCGCGCGGACGAGGGCGTCGGCCTCGGTCAGCAGTGCGGTGGTGGGCATCCGGCCGGCCCGGCGGTCCGCGGCGAAGTCGTCCACCGCGATCGGGCGGGGGCGCAGCGGCAGGTCCGGGTTCGGGGCGAGGGCGACGGCGTGGACCCGGGCGGCGGCCGCGCCCGCCGAGCGGAGCAGTTCGGGTGACGGTACGGCGGGCCAGGTGCTGGTCCCGGCCACGACGGTCTCGATCGTCGCCGTGGTGCCGGCCGCGAGCAGGCGTGGGGCGGGCAGGCCGTGCCGCTCGGCGACGCGCAGGGCGGCGGCGTTCGTGGCGATCTGGCCGGCCGTGATCCGGCTGCTCGGGTAGCGCAGGACCAGCGGGTACACCGACCGGTCGGGCGCCGTGACCTCGAACCACCACGGGCTCTCGCCGCCGTGCAGGGACCTCAGCGCCGTGAGCCGCATGACGACAGCGTAAAAACCTCGCGGGTCGCTGCCAACCTCGCGGGCGGGGTGCCGCGTTCCTGTACTGACACACCGGCGCATGAACATGGGGGACGATTCGCGTGCGGCTTCGCAAACTGCTGCCCAACGGGGCCTCGCTGCTGCTCTGCGGGCTGCTCGCCGGGCTGGTGATCGCGGGGGCCGTGTTCCCGGCGGTGCTGGTCTCGGGGCTCGCCGCGAAGGCCGGGGCGGACACGTTCGAGGGCCTGCCGACCGACATCGACGTGCTGCCGTCGCCGCAGATCACCTATGTGTACGCCAACGACGGCAAGACGACGCTGGCGATGATGTACGACGAGAACCGCCGCGACGTGAAGCTCGTCGACGTCGCCCAGGTCATGCAGCAGGCCATGGTGGCGGCCGAGGACAACCGGTTCTACGAGCACAGTGGGGTGGACGCCAAGGGCGTGTTCCGCGCGTTCGTGGCCAACAAGGCGGCCGGCGGCACCGAGCAGGGTGCCTCGACGCTGACCATGCAGTACGTGCGGCAGGCCATCGCGTACTCCGCGCGCACGCCGCAGGAGGTGGTCGACGCCACCGACAAGACGAACATCCGCAAGGTGCGGGAGATCCGCTACGCCGTCGCGCTGGAGAAGAAGCTCTCCAAGCGGGAGATCCTGGAGCGCTACCTCAACATCGCGCCCTTCGGCCACGGCGCCTACGGGGTGTACGCCGCCGCGCACGTCTACTTCGAGAAGGACCCGAAGGACCTGACGCTGGCCGAGTCGGCGCTCATCGCGGGTCTGGTCAAGGCGCCCGGCACGATGGACCCGGCGACCGAGAAGGGCCTGCCGGAGGCGCTCAAGCGGCAGAAGTACGTGCTGAACCAGATGGTCGCGATGGGCGACATCGACCAGGCCACCGCCGACGCCGCCGCGGCCGAGAAGCTCACGATCGCCGGCAAGCGCACACCGGAGGGGTGCGAGTCGATCCAGCGCGACGGGCTCGGCGCCGGCTTCCTCTGCGACTACCTGCGCCGCTGGTGGGGCGATCAGAAGGTGTTCGGCGAGGACGAGTACCAGCGGGCGACGCGGCTGCGCACCGGCGGGTACAGCATCGTCTCGTCCTTGGATCTGCAGACCCAGACCGCGGCGGCCAAGTATGCGCAGGAGCAGCCGAAGGAGGTCGCGAAGAACCAGCAGATCCGGCTCGGCTCGTCCAGCGCGCTCATGCTCGCGGCCGTGCAGCCGGGGACCGGGCGGGTGACCGCGCTCGGGACCAACAGGACGTACAGCAACGACCAGACGAACAACAAGCCGAACACCAACCCGGGCAAGCAGGGCCAGAAGGGCAACTACCCGAACACCACGGTGCCGATCATCACCGGGGACTCGGACATCCCGGGGTACCAGGCCGGCTCGGCGTTCAAGATCTTCACGGCGGTGGCCGCGCTGGAGTCCGGGCTGCCGCTGGCCACCACGATCCAGACCGAGAAGCAGTTCGTCTCCGACTTCCCGATCGAGGCCGGCGCCCCCGCGTCCTGCAACGGCGCGCACTACTGCCCGAAGAACTCCGGCGGCCAGTCCGGCCCGTACAACATGTGGACCGCCTTCGGCAGCTCGATCAACACCTACTTCGTGCCGCTGGAGCAGCAGGTCGGCGTCGAGCACGTGGTGGACGTGGCCAAGCGGCTCGGCATCCAGTTCAACGCGCAGAAGGACGCCGAGCTCGCGGCCGCCCCGAAGCAGTGGGGCGCGTTCACCCTCGGCGTGTCGGCGACCACCCCGCTGCAGCTCGCGAACGCCTACGCGACCCTGGCCGCGGACGGCGTGTACTGCGAGCCCACCCCGATCGTCGAGGTCAAGGACAACAGCGGCAAGAAGGTCGAGGGGCTGGACCCGAAGTGCAAGCAGGCCGTCGACCCGGAGGTGGCCCGGGCCGCCGTCGACATGGCCCGCTGCCCGGTCGGCGACCAGTCGGCGACGGGCAAGTGCAACGGGGCGACGGCGGAGTACGGCAAGAAGTTCGTCAACCGCCAGATCGCCGGCAAGTCCGGGACCACGGACTCGGAGAAGAGCGCCACGTTCACCGTGATGACCAAGCAGCTGGCGGTGTCGGGCTTCCTGACCGACCCGGACTGGCCCGAGACCGATCAGAACATGCAGCACGCGCCGGTGAACTACGCGGCGCTGGGCGTGCTGCGCGACGGCCTGGCCGGGCAGCCGCAGGTGAAGTTCACCCCGCCGACGAAGGAGCGCGCGCAGGGCAAGCTGGTCGACATCCCGTCGGTCAAGTGCCTCCCGGTCGACCAGGCCCGCGACAATGTGGCGAAGGCGGGCTTCGCGGTCTCGGTGGCGGCGGCCCAGATCGAATCCCAGTGCCCCGCCGGTACCGTCGACCGCACCAACCCGGCCGGCGCCACCACGAAGGGCGGCCCGGTGCAGCTGGTCGTCAGTAAAGGCGGAGGACGCTGATCACTCGACAGCTCACTCGGCGTCGTGCAGGACCACTCCTCGCGGTCGAACAGCGCGGCGATCTCCCGGCACTCGTCGTCGTCGAGCAGCGGGCCGAGCGGCGCGCAGCCGACGTCGTCAAGATCTCGGGTCACGGCATCCCAGTCGGTCACCCACCCATCCTGACCGGCGGTGACCTCGGCCGGCTCGCGGAAATCGGACCTCGCGCTTCCGTAGGGTGGGTGCATGAGAGTCGCGGTGATCGGTGGCAGCGGCCGCATCGGCACGTTCCTGGTTCCCCGCCTGGTCGCGGCCGGGCACGAGGTGCTGAACCTGAGCCGGGGGCAGCGCACGGCGTACGTCGACGATCCGGCGTGGCGGGACGTGCGGGCGGTGACCGCGGACCGGGCCGATCCGGCGTTCCCGGCGTTGGTGGCCGGCCTGCAGGCGGACGCGGTGGTCGACCTGATCTGCTTCGACCTGGCGTCCGCGGACGCGCTCGTGGTCGCGCTGCGCGGGTCGGCCGGGCATCTGCTGCACTGCGGGTCGATCTGGCGGCACGGCCCGAGCCGGCGGCTGCCGGTGACGGAGGCGAACGGGGCGCCGCCGGTCGGGGAGTACGGGATCGCCAAGGCGGCGATCGCCGACGCGCTCAAGTTCGAGACCCGCTCGGGCGGGCTGGTCACCACGTCGCTGCACCCCGGGCACATCGTCGGGCCGGGCTGGCACCCGGTCGGGCCGCTCGGCAACTTCGACCCGTCGGTGTGGCGGCGGCTGTCGGCCGGCGAGCCGTTGGAGGTGCCGGGGCTCGGCGCCGAGCTGCTGCACCACGTGCACGCCGACGACGTGGCGCAGGCGTTCGCGCTCGCGATCGCCGATCGGGACGCGGCCGCGGGTGAGGACTTCGACGTGGTGGCGCCGTCGGCCCTGACCGTGCGGGGATTCGCGGAGCTCGCCGCCGGGTGGTTCGGGCAGACGGCCACGCTGCGGCCGGTGTCGTGGGAGGAGTTCCGGGCCGCCACCGATCCGGGCCCGGCCCAGACGAGCTGGGAGCACCTGATGCGCAGCCACTACTGCAGCATCGACAAGGCGCGGGCGCTGCTCGGGTACGCGCCGCGGTACGAGCCGGAGGAGGCCGTCCTCGAAGCGGTGCGGTGGCTCGTGGACCAGGGTCAGCTCGACGTCGCGGGTGCGCTGCGTCGATAGAGTGGGCGGTCATGGGGTCCGGACTCGATGGCGAGGCGGTCGGCGACGCGCTCGACGTGCTCGGCGACGTGCCGCAGTGGCGGATGCCGGAGGCGTGGTGGGACGGGATCGCCCCGATCGTGCGGGCGATGGCCGACGCCGTCGCCGCCGGGGACTCGGCGGCGCTCGAGGCGGCCACCGCGCGGCTGGAGCTGGCCAGCCCGATCCGGATCACCGACCTCGACGCCGTGGCGACCGTGCCGGCGCCGCCGCCGATCATGGTGCTGTACAACCACCTGTGTCACGCGCTCGGCGCTGAACCGCTGCCCCGCGAGCCCGCCGCCCGGGTCCGCGAGGTCCGGACGACCGAGGGCCTGCTGACGCAGTCGTTCGTGGTGCACGTGTTCGCGCCGGTCGACGGGCCCGACGCGAAGGCCGCCTACGAGCGGATCCGCGAGCTGTGGGACGGATGCGGGGCCGCGCTCGGGGCGATTCACCCGATCGGGGGATTGGGGCTGCCCGCGGCACTGCCGGCGACGGTACCCGCGGCCAAGGCCATCGCCGCCTGCCGGTCCGATGCGGTGCAGGCGATCGTGCGGCGCGAGCACGACACGCTCGTGCTCTCGGTCGCGGGCGAGGCGGCCGGGGTGACCTGGGCGCAGTGGGCCGCGCGGTGGGAGGCGGTCGGCGGGGGCGGCGACGACGGTGCGCTGATGGCGACCGTTTCGATCTTCGCCGGTACCGTCGCCAAGGCCCCTGAACCAACGCCCGAGACCGCCGCGGCGATCGCGGGCGCCCTGCCGCGCACGGTCGACGAGTTCTGGCGGGGCGACGCGACGGTCGTCGGGGAGTCGGTGCTGTGGCAGCTCCCGCCGCCCGGCGACGGACGGCGGCGCCGGCTCGTGGTGCTGGCCGAAGGGGGGCGGGAGGACGCGCTCAACGCGCTGATCTGGACCCGCGGCGGCGGGCTCGAGCTGTCGCCGCTGACGCAGTACCTGCTGCACGCGGCCAAGGTGCACTACCAGCGCCGGGTCCGCGACGCGATGGCGGCCAGGCTCGGCGAGCTCCCCGACGCCGGGGTGTGGCTGGAGGAGCTGCGCGACGCGGTGGAGATCGCGCGGGACAACATGGCGAGCTCGCTGGGCTCGGCCGGCGGCCCGCTCGCGGTGGACCGGGAGGTGGCGGGCACGCTGCTGCGGCAGGTGGAGTACGACCGCCGGCACGCCGGGCGGGTCGTGCGCAAGGCCGCCGCGCGCCCGGCGACGCCGACGATCGGGCTGGTGACGGCCATGCCGGAGGAGTTCGCGGCGATGCTCACGCTCCTCGACGACCCGGCCGACCGGACGGTGGCCCACGACCGCGCCGCGTACCGGCTGGCCACCGTCCCCAGCGCCGACCCCGCCCGCCCGCACGAGGTGGTGCTGACCCTGCTCGGCGAGACCGGCAACGACGCCGCCGCCCACGCCGCGGCCCACCTGGTGCGCAGCTTCCCCTCGGTCAACCAGCTGATCATGGTCGGGATCGCCGCCGGGGTACCGCGACCCCGCGACCCCGCCGCCCACGTCCGCCTCGGCGACGTCGTCATCGGCACCTGGAACGTCGTCGACTTCGACCACATCGTCGACCGCCCGACCGGCCCGGAACGCCGCCAGGAGTTCCCCCGCCGCTCGGCCCTGCTGGCCGCGCGGGTGAAGCTGCTCACGGCCGGCGAACTGCTGGGCCAGCGCCCGTGGGAGGCGCACCTGGACCGGCTCACGGCGGCGCTGCCGGACTTCGCGCGGCCGGACGACCGTACCGACGTGCTGTTCTCCGACGACACCGACTTCGCGATGCCGGTCCCGCACCCGCCCCGCCCGCGCCCCGGCCGCCCGAAGGTCCACGAGGGCCGCATCGGCAGCTCCGAGCGTTCGATCCGCAACGCCGCCTCCCGCGACGCGTTCGCCGACCGCCACCAGCTGCGCGCCATCGAGATGGAGGGCAAGGGCCTGGGCCGGGCCGGCCACGCGGACGGCCGCGACTGGTTCGTGGTGCGCGGCATCAGCGACTACGGCGACCGCTGGCTCGACACCGACTGGCGCCGCTACGCCGCCGCGGTGGCCGCCGCCTACGTGCGCGCCCTGCTGGAGTCCTGCCCCCCGGTAGCCCCGCACGGCGGCCACACCGGCGGCGCGGATGGAGCTTGAACGGCTCCGGTCCCGCCTGCACCGCTACGCGGACGGCGACGACGACGCGGTCCTGCACCCGGACGCCCTCAAGGACGTCGGCGCCCTGCTCGCGGCGGCCGGCCCCGACCTTCCCCTGGACGCGGCCCGGGCCGCCGGCCTGCTGCTGTGGTGCCGCAGCCGGCACCAGGACGAGGACGCCGACCACGACGACCTGATCCCGGCCCTGGCCCTGCTCGAACCGGTCTGGCGCGCCGACCCCGAGCGCCTGCCGCCGGAGATCGGCGAGTTCTTCGCGGAGTTCGGCCTCGGCCCCGTCCAGCCCACCGACGCCTGGCAGGGCCCCGCGCTGGCCCTCGCGGCCCACTCCCGCGCCACCGCCGACCCTGGGAGCGCCGCCCTGGCCGTGGCCCTCCAGCGCCTGATTGTCGCCGCCACGCCGCGCGAGGATCCAGAGCTTCCGTTGTACCTCACGAATCTCGCCATGTCGCTGCAGGACCACGCCGAACTCGTCGGTTCCGCGGCCGGCTTCGACGAGGCCGTGACCGTCGGCCGCCGGGCGATGGCCGCGTTCGATCCCGCCGACCCGCGCCGCGCAGTCCCGGCCGCCGCCACCGCGGTCGCCCTGCGCCGCCGCTCCGCCCGCACCGGCAGCCTGACCGACCTGCACGACGCCATCGCCCTGGGCCACGGCGCGAACCTGGGCGTGGCCCTGCTGTACCGCTACGAGTGGACCGGCGACGAGGCCGACCTGCACGAGGCGATCGCCGTCCAGCGCGCGACGGGCCACCGCACCAACCTGGCCGCGGCGCTGCTGGTCGCGGCGGAGGACACCGGCGGCCCGGCGCCCTGGACGAGGCGATCGCCGCCCTCGACGCGGCGACCGACCCACCGGCGATCGTCGCTGCCGTCCGGTGCACCGCCCTGCGCGCCCGGTTCCACTACACCGCCAACACCGCCGACCTGGACCGGGCCGTCGAGTCCGGGGAGCTCGCGGTCGCCGCCCTGCCACCGGGCCATCCGGACCACACGGCGGCCCTGACCAACCTGGGCCTGGCCCGCCATGTCCGCGCGGTGCGGCGCGAGTCCGCCGGGGAACTGGACCGGGCCGTCGAGGACCTGACCGCCGCGGTGGAGGCCACCCCCGACCACGACCCGGACCGCGCCGGCCGCCTGTCCAACCTGAGCGACGCCCTGCTGGCCCGGAACCGAGACGGCGACGTGCAAGCAGCGATCGAGCGCGGCCGGGCGGCGGTCCGGGCGGGCGAACACCATCGCCGGCGGGCGGTGTACCTGTCCAACCTCGGCAACGCCCTCGCGGCCGGCCACGACGAGGACGCGGCGATCGAGGTCTACGAGCAGGCCGTCGCCGCCTGCCCGCCGACGGCCCCGGCGCGGGCGAACTGCCTCGCCAACCTCGCCCTGGTGCGGCATCCGCGTGATCTGGACGGCGCGCTGCGGGACACCCGCCGGGCCGCCGAGACCGCGAACGGGCCGGTCGAGGTCCGCATTCGGGCGGCCGTCCGATGGGGACACTGGGCCGCGACCGCCGGACGATGGCCGGAGGCCCTCGCCGGCTACACGGTGGCCGTGGGCCTGCTCGCCGCCGTCTCGCCGCGTGACCTTCCCCGCGACGACCAGGAGTTCGAGCTGACCCGGCTCGGTGGCGTGGCCGGCGACGCGGCCGCCTGCGCCGTGCGGGCCGGCGCACCCGGGGCCGCCGTCGACCTCCTCGAACGCGGCCGGGGCATCGTCCTCGCACATGCCCTGCCCGACGCGCCGCGGTCCAACGGCGAACCGCGCGTCGTCGACGGCACGGTGGCGATGGTCAACGTCAGCCGGTTCGGCAGTCACGCCCTCCTGGTCACCAGGGACGACGTGGACGTGCTCCCGCTGCCCGGCCTCGACCCGGCAACCCTGCGCGCCCACGCCGAGCGCTTTCCGGCGAATGTCGCCGAGGTGCTGGCGTGGCTCCGGGTCACCGTCGCCGACCCGGTGCTCGAGCGGCTCGGCGACGTGCGGCGGCTGTGGTGGTGCCCGACCGGGCTGCTGGCCGTCCTCCCGCTGCACGCGGCCGTCCCCGAGCACGTCGTCAGCTCCGTCACGCCGAGCCTGCGGGCACTGGCCAACGCGCGGGCGGAGACCCCGGGCCGAGCCGGGCGGGATCCTGGTCGTCGCGGCCGGCGGTCGCAGCCTCCCCGCCGTCGAGGCCGAGCTGACCCTGCTCCGGCAGCGCTACGGCGACCGGGTGGTCACCGGCGATGCGGCGCGGATCGGGGACTTTCCGCAAGTACACGTGGCGGGGCATGCGATCGCCGACCTGACCAACCCCTCGCGGGGCGGGATCGCGCGGTACGATCGCGCGCCGTTCACCGTCGGCGAGCTGAGCCGGGTGCGCCGGCCCGGCGGGCGGCTCGCCTTCCTGTCGGCTTGCGAGACCGCGCGGACGAGCCCCGAACTGGCCGACGAGACGGTGCACATCGCGTCGGTACTCCACGTCGCCGGCTTCCAGCACGTCGTCGCGACACTGTGGACGGTGCCGGACCGGGTCGCGCTGCGGGCCGCGAAACTGTTCTACGCGGACGATGGTGACGTTCCGGGGGCCGTGCACCGGATGGTGCTTGCGCTTCGCGCGCGCTACCCGGACGATCCGCTCGCCTGGGCCGCCTACGTCCACATCGGACCGTAAGCCCGTAGCCGGCTGGTCTTGGTCAGGGTGCGGCATGAGGACCTTTTATGCCTCGGCCGTGCCCCGCAGGTTTGGATGGGCCTGCAGGGCCTGCTCCAGCGCCGTCCGTTCGGCGTCGTTGAAGGCCAGGAAGTAGATCCCGCGCAGCGGCGTGCCCGGCACCGCGGCCAGGTGGTCGGCGGCCGCGTCCACCAGTTCCGTCGCCGTGGCCGGGACCGAGGCGCCCGCGCCGCCCGTGCCGAGCATGGGGAACAGGATCGTGCGGATCGAGGCGTCGTCGCGGGCCAGGCGTTCGGCGTGGGTCAGGGCGTTCGCCACGCAGGCGCCGACGTGGCGGATCTGCTGGAAGCCCGCGCCCGGCTCGCCGTGTACCGCCGCCACGTGCACGATCCAGCGCACCGCGTTGGTCTCGGCGAGCACGCCCGGGCCGGTGACGAACGCGGCGCCCGGTGCCACGGGGCGGCGGCCGTCGACCGCTTCGGCCAGTTCGCGGGCGATCAGGTCGTCGACGACGTGACCGGCGGCGTCGCGGCGGGCACCGTTGTACCGGATGATGCTCGAAATCGAGAACTCGTTGAAACGGGCCATCTCCATGTCGGTGTTCTCGCTGTTCACCCAGATGTCGACGTCGTGCACGCGCATGATCCGGCCGGGGCGGACGCCGATGACGCAGTCCACGCCGGGCAGGGTCCACGCCGTCGGCCGCACGGCCGGGCGGGCCGGCTCGTCGGCGGGGCCGCGCCACAGCCAGGCCCGGGCCGAGAACTCCTTCGTGCGCACGTCCAGCGGGGTGAAGTCCTCGGCGTGCAGGGCGGTGTGGCGCTCGCGGACGGCGTACGCGTACAACTGATCGGAGACGACGAAGGCCAGGTCGCGGCCGGTCAGGGCCTGGCGGAGGGCGTCGCTGTCGACCAGCCGGCCGGCCTCGACGATCGCGTCGCCGGAGAAGCCGATCGCGGCCGGGCCGAGCGGGCCGATGACGGCCGCCATCCGCAGCCGCATGCGGTCGCGGTAGCGGCGGTTGTCCTCGGCGAGCACCTCGGTCGCGGCGCGCATCAGCCGGGCCAGGGCGCGGTGCACCTCGACGTCGCTGGGCAGGAACACCACCATGCCGTCGCCGGTGCCGTGGTGGTGCGTCTGGTCGAGGCGCAGGCCCAGGTCGCGCAGCACCTCGTCGACGAACGCGGCGACCCGGTGCTGGACGTCGACCTTCTCGCGGGCCGAGCGGCGGCTGTACCCGGCGACGTCGACGACGAATCCCATCCGGACGGACGCGGGAAACGACGCGGCTGAGCCCATGCCGTCCAGGGTAGTCAACGACTCATCGCCCGATGTGGACGTACGGCGCCCAGGCGGCCGGGTCGTCGGGCCAGCGCTCGCGCAACCGGCGCACGGCGTAGCGGACGGCGGCGGGCAGGCGCTCGGGGCGCGGGCGGCCGGCGTCGAGCACATGGCGGTACACCTGCTGGATGAAGCGCAGTGAGATCCGGTCGGCGACCGGCCAGGACGCCCCCACCACCTGCCCGAAACCGGCCAGGTGGAAGGCGGCCGCGATGTGCACCGACTCGGCCGCGAGGTCCGGGCGGGTGCGGGTGCTGCTGCACGCGGCCAGGACCGCGACCTGCCCGTCGACGTGGGCGGCGGCCAGATCCGCGACGGTCAGCGGGCCGTCGGTCAGCCGCAGGTGGCTGCGCGAGGGCTGGTCGAGGTCGGCCCGCGCGTGCCCGCTGAAGTGCACCCAGCCGTGCTCCCGCAGGGCGGGCACGACCCGGGCGGCGTCCGCGTCCGCGCCCGGCAGCAGGGTGGCCCGCGGGACGAGGAGATCGGCGAGCCGGGCCGCCTCGGCGCGCGCGGCCGGCAGCGGGGTGCCGCCCTCGGGCGCGCCGACCACCAGCGCACGCAGCTGCGCGGGGACGGGCCGGGACCGGTGGTGGCGCAGCGATCCCAGCGTCGGGGTGTAGCTGGGCACCACCCGGTCGTCGACGTACGGGCCGCCCGGGCGCCCGGCCGCGTGCAACGGCAGCAGCGCCAGGACGCCGATCGGCATCCACCACAGCCGCCCGGACGCGGCCACGGCGTCGAGCACCGGCGCGGCGACCGCGTCCCACAGCCACGCCAGGAGCTCGGCCCCCGGCACCTCGACGCGAGCGGCCGCGATCACGTCCCCGTGCCGCAGGCCGGGCAGCTCGACCACGGTCACCGCGCCGTTCCTGCCAAGAACCAGGGCATCGCTCCGGTACCGGCTGCTGCTCACCATCACCACCGGGCCCTCGGCCGCCGTGGCGCGCAGGTCGGCCTCGGTCGGCGGGGACTGGAAGTCCGCGAAGCCCGGCAGCCGGCGGATCTCCTCGACGACCTCCCGCCAGGCCCGGTCCGCGCCGCGCCGGCGGATGCCGTCCAGGGTGCTCGCGGCCACCCCGGAACCGGGCGATCCGCCGCCGCCGATCGCCTGCGTCACCGCCTCCAGCCGCGCGGCCGCCGCCGGGTGGCGCTCGCGCAGGTCGGTCAGGTCGGTGCGCAGCTGCAGGGTGCGGGCGAGCATGACGCCGGTACCGACCTCCAGCACCTCCACCGCCAGCCGCGCATCGCCCGCGTGCAGGGCGCACGCGGCCGCGTCGGCGGGCAGCTCGGCGAAGCGGGCCAGGTCGTGCTCCTCGTCGCCGCGGTCGGTGTAGTGCGTGGCCAGGCGGGGCATGAGCCGCACGGCCAGCGCGTACTCCTGGGCCGCCGTCTTCCACGCGGCGTCCTCGGCGGCCAGCTCGCCGGCCCGGGCCGCGGTCTGGATGCGCAGCGCGACCGGGGCCAGCTCGTGCCGGGCGACGTCGTGGAAGCGGCGGGCGGCCTCGGCCCGGTCGCCGTGCGCGAGCAGCGTGGCGGCGAGGTTGCTGATCCGGCCCGGCAGTGCGGGATGGCCGTCCGGCGTGGTGGCGACCGCCTCGCGCGCGGCCGCGACCGCCGCGTCGAGGGCGGGCGGGTCGTGATCGTGCTCCCAGCGGTACCGCAGCACGAGCCCGAGATTCGACAGCCGCATCGGCCGGTCGGCGTGGCCGGGCGGGGTCAGCTCGACGGCCTCCCGCGCGCAGGCGACCGCGTCGGCCAGGCCGCCGTCGAGCCGGGCCAGCATGCCGGAGAGGTTGGACAGGTACATCGGGCGGTCCGGATGCCCGGCCGGCGTCCCGTCGACGGCGGCCCGGCCGGCCGCGACCGCCTCGGCGAGCGCTTCCCGGTCGCCGGTGCGCACGTACCGCCGCCACAGGGCGCCGCCGAGATTGGCGAGGTGGCCGGCGCCGCCCGTGGTGGAAACGGCCTGGCGGGCGGTTTCGAGGGCCTCGTCCGTGACGCGTTGCGCGCCGGTGGCCTCGGCCCAGGACAGGAGCAGTACCGTCAAATTGGCCAGATGCTCCAGCCGCTGGGCGTGCCCGGCGGGCAGCGTCTCCACCGCGTCGCGCAGGTGCTCGGCCGCCTCGGCCACGGCCGCCTCGGAGCCGGTCGCGACGAACCGCTCGGCCAGCGCGAGGCCGAGCGTGGACAGCACCCCGGCGCGGTCCTCGGCGCGGGTCAACGGCCGGTCGAGCAGGCTCCGGCCGAGCTCGATGGCCCGGTCGAGCAGGTCGGTGTCCCCGGTGCCGGCGGCCCGGCGCTGCCAGGCCACGGCGAGCCCGGCGAAGGCCAGGGTCCGGTGCACCGGCACGTCCGCGGTCGCGGCGACGGCCTCCTGGTGCAGCCGTTCGGCCGCGTCGAGGGCGGCCGGGTCGCCGGTGTGCTCGAACCGCTGCAGGTGCGCGCCGCCGAGGTTCACCAGCATCGGGCCGCGGCGCGGGTCGGCCGCGTCGAGGGCGTCGAGGGCGGCCCGCCCGGCCGCGGCCAGCTCGGCGAACGCGGGCTCGGTCGGGTCGGCGCGGTAGGCGTCGGTCAGCGCGGTCACCAGGTTGCCGCGCCACAGGTGCCGTTCCGGGCCGGGGCGGGCGGCCGCGGCGGCGAGCGCGTCGAGGGCCTCGCGCAGGTCGTCCGGGTCGCCGCTCGCGCGGTGCCGGGCCAGCAGCACCAGGCCGAGATTCCCCGCGCTTCCAGGGCCCAGATGTCGTACGGTCTCCCGCCCGACCGTCACCGCCTCGTCGGCCAGCGCCGGGTCGCCGTCGCGCTGGTACGCCAGCCGCAGCGCGAGCAGGTGGTTGTTCGCCACGATCGACCAGAACGCGTCCTCGGGTGCCGGCAGCGTGAACGCCCGCCGCGTCAGGGCGAGGGCCTCGGCCGCGTCGGCGCCGTCGCCGGTGCGCTCGGCCCGGTCGAGCAGCAGCCCGGCGAGGCTGCCCAGGCGCACCGGCCGGGCGAGGTCGTCGGTGCAGGTCTCGATGGCGGCCCGGCCGGCCTCGATCGCGGCGTCCAGGTCGGCGCCGTCGTCGGTGAGGCGGAACCGGACGTGCCGGGCGCTGGCGAGGTTGAGGTACCGGCCGGAGGTGGCCGCGTGCGCGACGGCCGTGGTGAGTTCATCGACGGCCTCGGCGGCCAGGCGGGGGTTGCCGGTGCGCTCGGCGAGCATCCGCAGCGCGAGGCCGAGGTTCGCCGCCACCGCGCCCGGCTCGCCGTCGCCCGCCTCCCGGGCCCGGCGGAACAGGGTGATGGCGCGGTGCAGCAGCCGGTCGTCGCCCGGGTCGCGCTGGGCCCGCACCAGCAGCTCCGCCGCGTCTCTCGCCAGGTCCGCCACGGTGGTCAGGGCTGCGGGTCGGTCGGGTCGCGCTGATAGAGCGGCAGCACGTGGGCGGTGATGATCTCGGCGGCGCGCAGGGCGTCGGCCGCCCGGCTCTGGGCCTCGGCGACCAGCGGGCTGTCGAAGTCGAGGATCTCCTCGAGGCGGTGCTGGGCGGCCGCGTGGGCGTGCAGGCGGGTGACCGCGAGCCACAGGGCGTCGTCGATGCCGTGGATGCCCGGGGCGTGCGGGTGCGGGGCGGCGCGGGCCGGGGCGGGGGAGGCGACCAGGTCCGCGATGGCCGGGCCGAGCTTGTCCGCGGGCCAGGCGGCGGCGCCGGGAACGCGGGCGAGGGCGGCGCGGGGCATGTCCGGGTACAGGGCGTCGACCGGGTCCTGGACGAGCACCGTGCCGCCGGCCGCGGCGACCGCGGCCGCGCCGGCCGCGCCGTCGCGCAGCTGGCCCGAGAGCAGCACGGCGATGACCCGGCGCCCGCAGACGGCGGCCGCGCTGTGCAGGAGCGGGTCGGCGGCCGGGCGGGTGTGGTGCACCAGCGGGCCCCGGTGCAGCCGCAGCTGGTCGTCGCCGGCCACGACCAGGTGGTGGCCGGGCGGGGCGATGGTCAGCACGCCCCGGGTCAGGGCCTGGCCGGACACCGCGTGGGCGGCGGGCAGCGGGCCCCGGCCGGCCAGGATCTGCGGCAGCCGCGAGGTGGTCTGCTGCCGGGTGTGCATGACGATCAGGACGCTGGCCGGCAGCCCCGCGGGCAGCCCGCCGACGAGCCGGCGCAGCGCACCCAGCCCGCCGGCCGAGGCGCCGATCACCACCACGTCCCGCCCCGGCATGGAGCCCCCTGACCACGGTCCCGTTCCGCCGGCGCCAGGACCTGGAGCCGCGCGGCGTACGGGCACCCGGCTTCAGCCTGCCCTGTCCGGCCCCGACATGGCTAGCGTGTCACGCGAACAGCTGGAGCCGGAAATGCGCTCCGAAGCGAAGCATCACGCATGCGGAGCCGGTCGGCCGCCCGCTCGGCGAACTGCCACGCGGCGGCGCCCCGGTCGGCGTGGTCCTGCGCCTCCAGGGCCGACTGCCGCGCCCGCTCCCGGGCCTCCGCCGCGAACTTGCGGTACGCGCGCACCCGCTCGACCGCGCGCACCCCCGCATCGGACGCTCGCGAGTCGATCTCCCACGCGTTCATGTACGCCATCCGGCCCTATCGGTCCCGGTGCGGTCAAGGGGTTCCCAGATCACGGATTCGTCTCGGCCTGCGAAACTGGGGCATGACCACGGCCATGATCGAGATGGATGACGGCGTGCGGCTGCGCACCTGGACCGCGGGTGTCGCCGGCGGCCCGGCCGTGGTTCTGCTGCACGGCGGGCCGGGTCTGCGCGACTACCTGGCCCCGGTCGGCGCACTTATCGAGGATCTCGGGCTCATCCATCGGTACGACCAGCGCGGCACCGGCGACTCCGCCTGGCCCGGGACGCACTCGCCGGCCCGGCACGTCCGCGATCTGCGCCTGCTCCTCGACGCGTGGGGGCACGAGCGGGTGGTGCTCGCCGGTCACTCGTACGGGTGCACCCTGGCCTGTTCCTTCCTCCTCGCCTGCCCCGAACGGGTGGCGGGCCTGATCCTGCTGGCCGGCCCGTTCCTGGAACCGTGGCGCGAGGCGGCCCGCGCGGCCGAGCGGGCCCGGCTGACCCACGGGCAGCAGGTCCGGCTGGCCGAGCTGGCCGCGATCGAGCCGCGCACGGAGGACGAGGAGACCGAGTTCCTGACCCTGACCTGGTCGACCGATCACGCCGACCGGGACCGCGCCCGGGCCTGGGCGGCCGCCTCGGCCCGCACGGTGCGCCCGGTGAACTACGCGATGAACGCCGAACTCGGCGCGGCCGGGCGGGCCGACCCGCTCGAGTCCCATGTGGACGAACTGCGCGCCCTGCGCCCGCCGGCCACGGTCATCATCGGGGGAGCGGGCGACAGCCGCCCGGCGGCGGCCCTGGTCCGGCTGGGCCGGCAGCTCGCCTGCGCGACCGTCATCATTCCCGACGCCGGCCACCACCCATGGCTGGAGGCGCCCGAGCAGTTCCGGTCGGCCCTGCGCACGGCGGTTGCTTCCTCAGCCGAGGGCGGGGCGGGTGGCGGCCCAGCGGGCGAGGCGGTCGGCGGCGTGCTGGGCGCGGGTGACGGCATGTCGGCTTGCCCGGCCGGGAACGCGGTGGGGCGGTCAGCCGAGGGCGGGGCGGGTGGCGGCCCAGCGGGCGAGGCGGTCGGCGGCGTGCTGGGCGCGGGTGACGGCATGTCGGCTTGCCCGGCCGGGAGCGCGGTGGGGCGGTCAGCCGAGGGCGGGGCGGGTGGCGGCCCAGCGGGCGAGGCGGTCGGCGGCGTGCTGGGCGCGGGTGACGGCATGTCGGCTTGCCCGGCCGGGAGCGCGGTGGGGCGGTCAGCCGACGGCGGGGCGGGTGGCGGCCCAGCGGGCGAGGCGGTCGGCGGCGTGCTGGGCGCGGGTGACGGCGTCGGCGGAGAGGGCCCGGCCGTGGGCGGCGGCGTCGGCGAGTGACTTGAGGGCGGCGGCGTCCGCGCGGGCGGCCTCGGCGGCCCAGCCCCGCACGGCCTCGTCGCGGGCGAACACGGCCAGGCAGAAGCGGTCGTCGCCGAGCCCGTGCCCGGCCGGCAGCCCGCGCGACCGGCGGGCCGCGTTGACGACGTCGAGCCAGCCGGGGCCGTAGCGGGCCGTCAGCCGCGCCGCGAGCACCGGCCCCAGCGCCGCCGCGGCCGCGTGCGCCGCCCGGGCCACCCGCGCCTGCGGCCGCACCGCGAATCCGTCGGTGTCGGGTCCGGGCGGCACGGGCGGCACCGCCGGGCGGAGGCGGCCCGCGGCGGCCGTGCGGGCGTCGAGCCAGCCGAGGTCCTCGGCGGTGATGAGGCGCATGGCCAGCAGCCACTCGCACAGCGCGCGGCGGGTGTCGCGGGCGCCGTCCAGCCCCTCGACGCCCGACTCGACGAGCCGGTCGCGCACGTCCTCGATCCGGCGGGTCACCTGCGTGCGGGTCAGGCCGAGGCCGGCCGCGATCTCGTCGTACCCGGCCGGGCGCGGGTCGTACTCCGGGTACGGCCGCAGGTAGCCGCGGGCCAGCGCGACCAGCACCTCGCGCCGGTTGTCGGTCATCCGCAGCGACGGCACCTGGGTGGTGACCGGGTTGCGGGGAGCGGCCGGCAGGTCCGGGTCACCCACGAGCGGCGCGTCGAGGGTCAGGGTCAGGCCGTACGTCCAGTCGTCCCCCGGCACCAGCACCGTCAGCCGCGCCTGGTCGACCGCCCGCCGGCTCAGCGGCCAGCCCGCCCGCGCCACCGGCAGCGGCAGCGTGAACCCGTTCGCGTCGGCGATGTGCAGCGGCCGCTTGCGGCTCATGTTCGTCACGCACCAGGTGCCGTCCTCGACCCGGATGCGGCCGGCGGTCCTGCTCACGCCGGGGTCGTCCGCGGCGAGGCAGACGGTGCACGAGGGGTCGCGGCCGAACGTGAGCTCGTCGTCGGGACTCAGGCTGTACCGCTGATCGTCGACCTCCACCACGAGCCGTGCCACGAAACTCCCCTCAGCTGACGAAGGCCGCTTGCCCGATGATGATCAGGGTGCAGCAGTTGCCGGTCTCCAGCTCGATCGTCACCTTGCGCGCGCCGGAGATGTCGATCTGAAACGGCGTCGGATGCTCCGCCAGGGCCCGGCGGGTGACGGTTTCCCGGTTGTCGGTCTTGACCGTGAGCACCGCGTCGCTGAAATCCGCCTTGGTGGCCAGGATGCCCGTCAGGGTGTGGTACCTGCCGTCCACGTTGTACACCGCGCTCGACCCGAGATCGCAGCTGGTGCAGCCGAGGCTCTGCTGGTAGGTCACGTCGTCGAGGGTCCACACACCCTGCACGAGGTCGGAGGTGGCCGGCTGTACGTTCACCACCGGCACCACGACCGGTGACGAGGCCGGCGACGGCGACTTCGGGGCCGACAACGACTTCGCGGGCGACCCGGTGGTGACCGACGAGCCGGTCGTGGTCGTGCTCGTGGTGGTGGTGGTCGGCCCGGCGCCTTCGGGCGTTTCGCCGCCGCGGGAGAGGGCGGGGATCGCGACGGCGAGGGCGACGACGGCGCCGAGCACCGCGGACGCGGTGACCGCCGCCCAGCGGGTGTCGAGCCGGGCCGCGACGGGGCGCCGCTGCGGGGGGAGCCGCCCCGGGGGCGGGGCCGCCGCCGTGCGCACCGGCGCGGTCGAGGTGTGCAGCCGCAGCCCGCGAATCCACTCCCCGGCGGCCGGACGGCGGGCCGGGTCGGGGTCGAACATCCGGGCCAGCAGCTCGTACGTCGGCCCGGCCGGCGGTATGGTCGCCGCGAGCGCGCGCAGGGCGGGCCGCAGCCGGTCCCGCTCGACCGGCGGGTGCTCACCGGTCAGCACGTAGAGGGCCAGCCCGCCGAACGCGTACCGGTCGGAGCCCGCACTGTACTCGCCGCCGGCGATGACCTCGGGCGCGCTGTATCCGGGGGTGCCGGCCGGCAGCGCGGTGACGTGGCCGGTGATCCGGAACAGCCCGAAGTCGACGAGCACGGCCTGACCGTCGCCGTTGACGATGACGTTGGCCGGGCTGATGTCACCGTGGATGACCGGGCGCCCGGACGGGGTGCCGCCGCCGGCGTGCAGCCAGTCCAGCACGTCCGCGACCTGGGTGAGGTAGCGCAGCCCGTCGGCGCGATCGGCCGGTTCGGTGTGCGCGGGCACCCAGTCGCGCAGGTCCTGCCCCTCCACCCAGTTCATCACCAGGTACAGCGCCTGCGTCGAGCCCTTCTCGGCCTCGCCCGCCAGGTGCATGGCGGCCCCGGCGAACTGCCCGTGCACCCCGACCACGCCCGGATGGCGGACCAGGCGCAGCAGCTCGGCCTGCTCGGCCCACCGCTCCCGCCACCGGTCGAACTCCGGCGTGTGCCGGGCCCGCAGGATCTTGACGGCCACCGGCTCCCGCCCGCCGGCGAAGGCCATGTCGGCCTTCCACAGCTCGGCCTCGCCCCCGCCGCCGACCTGACGCAGCAGCCGGTACCGATCGGGTTCGTCGTCCGGTCCGACGTGGAACACGCGGTTGGCCGCGGCCATCAAGCATCCCTCCGAAGTCTCCCGTGCGCGCCCCCGAGCTTCGAGGCACGCACAAGGTTGGCGGAACGCAGTGATGTTTGTCCACGGGAACACGATCCCGTTCCGGCCGCCGTCCGGTCGGCGGGCGTGCTTCGGCAGGAGGCTGACGCCTGTTCCGCCCGCCGTTCGGTCAGCGGGCGTGTTTGGCAGGAGGCCGACGCCTGTTCCGCCCGCCGTTCGGTCAGCGGGCGCGCTTCGGCAGGAGGCTGACGCTTGTTCCGCCGGCCGTTCGGGTCAGCGGGCGTGTTTCGGCAGGAGGCCGACGAGGAGCAGGGTGATCAGGAACAGCGCGGCCGCGAGGGCGGTCACGAGTTCGCTCGCCGAGTTGAACGACGCGTGGCCGGCCCGCGCGAAGAAGACGGTGCCCAGGGCGGCGACGCCGAGCGCGCCGGCGAACTGCTGGACGGCGTTGAGCATGCCCGCGCCGGTGCCGACCTCCTCGGTGGTGGCGTCGCCCAGGATGAAGTCGAAGATCGGCACGAACACCAGGCCGGTGCCGAAGCCGATCACCAGCAGCGCCGGCGCGAACGACCAGGACGTCAGGCCGGCGCCCGGGTGCGCGATCGTCCACCACAGCGCGAGCAGGCCCACCACGGCGATGCCGAGGCCGAGGTGCAGGGTCGCCCGGCCGAGGCGCTGGGTGAGCACGGCGCCCGCGAGGGCCACCGCGGCGGCGCTGCCGAGCGCCCACGGGATCATGGTGAGGCTGGTGTGCAGCGGCGTCCACCGCAGGCCGAGCTGCAGCAGCAGGTTGAAGGCGAGCTGGAAGCCGCTCAGGCCGGCGAAGAACCCGGCCGTGATCAGCAGCCCGACGACGAAACTGCGCCGGCCGAACAGCGACGGGGCGATCACCGGGTGCGGGCTGCGCCGCTCGGACGCCACGAACAGCGCCAGCGCGACGACGGCGCCCGCCAGCATCAGGTACGTCCACAGCGGCCACCCCAGCTCCCGCCCCTGCACGAGCGGCACGATGAGCAGCGCCGAGGCGAGCGTGAGCAGCCCGACGCCGGCCAGGTCGAGCCGGGCGGCGCGGTCCTCGCCGGACCGGGAAGGCAGGAACCGCCAGGCGAGGAGCCAGGCCAGCACGCCGACCGGCACGTTGATCAGGAAGATCGAGCGCCACTCACCGCCGAAGAGGTTCAGGTGCAGCAGCCAGCCGGCCAGGATCGGACCGGCCACCGTGGCCAGACCCATCACCGGCCCGAACGGGATGAGCGCCTTGCGCAGCAGGTGCGGTGGGAAGACCACCTTCACCAGCGCGAAGCCCTGCGGGATCAGGATCGCGCCGCAGAGGCCCTGCAGCACCCGGGCGGTGATCAGGAACCCGGCGCCGGGGGCCAGCCCGCACGCGAGCGAGGCGGCGGTGAACCCGGCCAGGCCCAGCAGGAACAACCGGCGCCGCCCGGCCAGGTCGCCCAGGCGGCCCGAGGTGATCAGGCCGATCGCGAACGCGGTGGTGTACGCGCTGAGGACCCACTGCAGCGTCGACTCGCCGCCGCCGAGGTCGGCGCGGATCGACGGGCCGGCAAGGTTGGCGATCGTCGCGTCGACGGCGTCCATCACGTCGGCGATGAAGACGACGGCGAGCACGAACCAGGACCGGCGTAACGAACTAAGTTCGACTGTCACGAACTAAGTTCTACACGGTCGAACTAAGTTCGTGTCAAGGTAGTGTGATCCGCATGGCAACGAAGGCGCCGATCACGGTCGAGCGGATCGTCGACGCCGCGCTCGAGGTCGTGGCCACCGAGGGTTACGATGCGCTCACCGTCCGCCGGATCGCCGCCGTGCTCGGCACCGGTCCCGCGTCGCTCTACGCGCACGTGGCCAACAAGGCCGACATCGACGCGCTGATCATCGGCCGGCTCTGCGCCGAGCTGAAGCTGCCCAAGCCGGACCCGGCCGCGTGGCGCGAGCAGATCCTCGCGGTGTGCGCGCAGCTGCGCGACCTGTACCTGCGCTACCCCGGCATCTCCCGGGCCGCCCTGGCCATGGTCCCCACCCACATGGAGACGCTGCGGGTCAACGAGGGCATGCTGGCGATCCTGCTGGCCGGGGGCATCGAGCCGCGCACCGCCGCGTGGACCATCGACGCCCTGTCGCTCTACGTCAGCGCGTACGCGCTGGAACAGTCGATGGTGGTGCAGCGCCGGCACCGCACCGGCGACGCCTGGGTGGTCGACCGCGACGAGCTGGTCCGCCGCTTCCAGGAGCTACCCGCCCGCACCTACCCGCAGATCCGGCGGTACGCGGTCGAGCTGACCTCCGGCACCGGCCACGAGCGCTTCGACTTCGCCCTGCACAAAATCCTCGGCACGTTGGATTAGCGCCAGAGCCAGCGCCAGAGCCAGCGCCAGCGCCTGAGCCAGCGCCAGCGCCAGCGCCAGCGCCAGCGCCAGCGCCAGGGCCAGCGCCAGCGCCAGGGCCAGGGCCAGGGCCAGCGCGCAGGGCCAGCGCTAGGCGAGGGCAGCCCGCTTGCGGTCGGCGAACTCGGACTCGGTGAGCAGGCCGCGGGCGTTGTCCTCGGCCAGGTGCTGCAGCACGGCCACCCGCTGTTCGGTGCCCGGATCGGCCAGCATCCCCTTGAGGCGGGTGAACTCGTCGCGGGTCAGCACGCCCGCGCTGCGCAGCCGGCCCAGGTTGGCCCGCACCGAGATGTCGGTCGCGCTGCGGCGCCGCTCCAGCCAGTTGCCGGCGACGAGGCCGAGGCCGACCGGGATGAAGACAGCGCTCATGATGTAGACGCCGAGGCGGGCATCGGGCGGTACCGAATCCTGGATCGAAACCTTGATGATCCCCCCGACGCCGAGCGCGACGAAGCCGACGGTCCACAGCAGCAGGCCCGTGCCCTGCTTCAGACCGTCCCGGCTCACGGCGATGCCCGCGATCCACGCGACCGTGCCGGCGATGAGCAGGAAGGTCAACGCCCAGGTGCCGGACGGGCAGGTCCGGGTGCTGATGTAGGGGCCGCCCGACGAGCAGCTGCCCGTGTTGGCCAGCTGGTTCAGGCCGAAGCCGAGCATGAGCAGCCCGGCCAGTCCCAGCACGAGGCTCAGCGCGTCACGCGATCTCCCGGTCACGCGGCGAGGATCGCATCGCCGGGCCGTCAGGCGCTGTCCGGTAGCCGACCGTCCTCGATGGACGGCAGGTGGGCCAGGACGATCTCGGTCACGTCGCCGAACACCCGCAGCTGCTCCTCGCTCAGCAGGTCGACGAAGTGCCGGCGCACCCAGGCGACGTGGTCCGGCGCGGCCGCCTCGATCGCCCGGCGCCCGTCCTCGGTCAGCACCACGTCGGTGGCCCGCCCGTCCGCGCGGTCCTCCCGCCGCACGACCAGCCCGCGCTCCTCCATCCGCCCGATGTGCCGCGACAACCGACTCTTCGACCACTGCATCCGCGCGGCGAGGGCGGTCAGGCGCTGCCGGTGGCCGTCCGCGTCGGCCAGATTCGACAGCACGTCATAGTCGGGCGCCGACAGCCCCGACGAGCGCAGCAGGTCCCGCCCCATTTCGGCATCCAGGAGCAACCGCATTCTCCGGTACCCGATCCAAGCCCGGAATTCCCGCTCGTTCAACCACACCATCACCGGATCCTAGCGAGTTCGTTGACATGTGAACCGACCCGGGCCTAGGTTGGTTTACATGTCAACACTGTCGTTCGGGCTGGGCGTGCCGGCGGGCCCCGAGCCGGGCTTCGACCCGATCGCGTACGGCCGCCGCGCGGAGGAGCTCGGCTTCGACCTCCTGTCGATCTCGGACCACCCGGCGAGCACCGGCGGGACCTACGAGGCGTGGACGGTGCTGTCCTGGATCGCCGCCGCCACGAGCCGCATCCGGCTGGCGACGCGGGTGCTCGGGGTGCCGTACCGGTCGCCGGCGCTCGTGGCGAAGATGGCCGAAACCTTCGACCGGCTCTCGGGCGGCCGGCTGATCCTGGGCCTCGGCGGCGGCTACTCGGACGACGAGTTCCGCGCCTTCGGCCTGCCGGTGCCGTCCCCCCGCGACAAGGTCGACGGCCTGGCCGACGCGATCACCATCGCGCGGGGCCTGTGGTCGCGGCCCGGCTTCACCCACGACGGCCGCGTCCACCGCGTCGTCGACGCGCACGTCGAGCCCCGCCCCGAGCACCCGATCCCGATCTGGCTCGGCACGTTCGGCGACCGCGCGCTCGCCCTGACCGGCCGGCTCGCCGACGGCTGGATTCCGTCGCTGGGCTCGGCCCCGCCCGAGCGCGTCCCGGCCATGCGCGACAAGATCTACGCCGCCGCCGAGGCGGCCGGGCGCGATCCGGGTGCCCTGACCCTCGCGTACCACCTGCCGGTCGACCCGTCGTCCGAGCCCGTCGAGGCGATCGCCGAGCGACTCGCCGGGTACACCCGCCTCGGTTTCAATGCTTTGAGCCTCGTCCCCGAAGGACCCGACCGCGCCGAGTCCGTCGAACGGCTGGCAGCCGAGGTCGTTCCGGCGGTGCTCGCGCGCTTGTAGCGGCATGCTCCTTCCGGCGGTGCTCGCGCGCCTTGAGTGGCATGCTCCTTCCGGCGGTGCTCGCGCGCCTGTAGCGGCGTGTCGTGCAGCACGCGGATGGCCTGATCGTGGTGTGGCCGCGCCGCCGGCCGGGCGAGGTCCTTCCGGCGGTGCGGGCGCGTCTACAGCGGCGGCGTGTCGTGCAGCACGCGGATGGCCTGATTGTGGTGTGGCCGCGCCGCCGGCCGGCCGAGATCCTTCCGGCGGTGCGGGCGCGTCTACAGCGGCGTGTCGCGCAGCACGCGGATGGCCTGGATGGTGGTGTGGCCGCGCCACTCAAGGGCGGCGGCCGGGCTGTAGGTCGGGTAGTCGACGGTCCAGCCGCCGTCGGCGCGCTGTTGGGCGGCGAGGCGCTCGCGATCGGCGGCGAGGGCGTCGGGCGGGAACGCGGTGCGGGACGGCGCGCCGGCGTACGGCGTGAAATCCAACAGGTGCAACGCCTCGCCCTCGGCCCCGCCGGTCACCGGCGTGGGCCCGTCCGGGACCACGAACCGGGCGAGCGGCCGGGCGTCGAGACCCGCCGCGTCCAGGAACCGGATCGCGAACATCACCTCGTACGCGTGCGGTGCCGTGCCGATGTGTTCGATGCCGTCCCGGCAGTACGCGGTGGCGGCGGCGAGCCACGGGTGCTCGGCCACGTCGGCGTGGTGCCGGGCGAGCCGGTGGGCCTGGGCGGCGAGTTGCGTCGTCATCTGCAGCGAGGAGGCCGTCGCGTCGGCCTCGACCCAGTGCCGGGCGTTGCCGGCGGTGTCGGTGTGCGGCAGGCCGAACGGCACGCCGCCGTCGGGCAGACTGTGCCGGGCGAGCCAGTCCAGCACCTCCACCGGCCGCGGGCTCTTCGTGTCGCGGAGGTCGGCCAGCAGCTCCAGGGCGTGCATGGCGCCGACCGGCTGGCTGCTCGAGGAGCGCTGGTCGGGTTCGAGGCCCCAGCCGTAGCCGCCGTCGGGGTTGCGGTAGGCGTCCAGGGCGACGAGCACGTCGTCGGGGGAGCCGGTGCCGAGCAGCGCGGCGAGGCGCCGCCGGTCGAGCACCCGGCCGTGGGTGGCCACGAACGAGACCGCGCCGTCGAGATCCATGTCCATCGTCTCAGTATTGCGGACGGTTGCGGTTTGGTTCGGGACTTGACTGTTAGGGTCCTAACTCTTAGCTTCTTAAGTATGGACGCGATGGACCGGCCCCTCACCAGCACGCTCGAGCTGCTGCGCTGGATCGGATGGGCGCAGCGCAAGGCGGGCGAGGACTGGATCCGCGCCCGCGAGCTGAGCTTCGAGCAGGGCTTCGTGCTGGGCTACCTGGCCCAGAGCCCGGGTGCCATCCAGCGCGACATCGCGGCGATCACCCGTACAAGTGCGGCAAGTGTCTCTGGATTGTTGCAGGGCCTGGAGCGGCGCGGGCTGGTCGAGCGGCGCATCGAGGCCGGCGACGAGCGCAGCAAGCGCGTCTACGCCACCGCGGCCGGGATCGAGCTGATCTCCGGCTTCGAGGCGGCGATGACCGGCCTCGAGGACACCATCCTGGCCCCGCTCGACGAGGCCGAACGGGCCACCCTGCACGCCCTGCTCGTGAAGATCACGGCGGAGCTGCCACAGCCCACGCGCTGACCCTCCTTTTCCTTACGCGCCGGTGTCGTCGCCGTCGCGCGATCCACCCTGCCCTTCTTTGCTGAAAGAAGACCGCCATGAGCACCATGACCTTGGAAGCACCCGAGACCGCCGGCAGCAACCGCTGGTACCTCTCCGCCGCCCCGATCGCCCGCGCCCTCGTGCACCTGTGCGTGCCGATGGCCGCCGCGATGATCGTCGGGGCCGTCTACAACGTCATCAACGCCGGGTTCATCGGCTCGCTGCACGACAGCGCCCTGCTCGCCGCGGTCACCTTCGGCACCCCGCTGCTCGGCCTGGTCATGGCCGTCGGCAGCGTGTTCGGGGTCGGCGGCGGCGCGCTCATCTCCCGGCTGCTCGGCGCGTCCGAGCGCGACCCGGCCAAGGCCGGCGAGATCAAGCGGGTCTCGTCGTTCGCCGTGTGGGGCTCGGTGCTCGCCGGCGCCGTGTTCGGCGGGCTCGGGCTGCTCCTGCTGCACCCGCTGGTCGGGCTGCTGGGTGCGGATGCGGCGGCGGTACCGGCCACGCGTTCCTACGTCGCCGTCATGCTCGCCTTCGTCCCGGTCATGGCCGCCGCGTTCTGCCTCGAACAGCTCGTGCGCGCCGAGGGCGCCGCCCGGCAGGCGATGATCGGGCTGATCGCCTCCACCGTGGCCAACCTCGTGTTCGACGTGCTGTTCATCCTCGTGCTGCCCTGGGGTGTCGGCGGCGCCGCGCTCGCCACCGGCCTGGCCAACCTCGTCAGCGTCGCGTACTGGGCCTTCTGGCTGCAGCGCAACAGCGCGAACGTGAGCCTCGCCCCGCGCTGGTTCACCCTCGCCCCGTCCGTGCTCAAGCCGGTCTTCGGCGTCGGCTCCGGCGAGTTGCTGCAGGCCGGCTTCCTGATCGTCACCGCGCTCGTGCTCAACAACCTCGCGGCCGGCTACGGCGACGGCCCGCTCGCGGCGATGGGTGTCGCCGTCCGCATCGCGCAGGTCCCGGAGTTCCTGATCATGGGCGTGACCATCGGCGTCCTGCCGCTGCTCGCGTACGCCTATGGCAAGGGCGACCGGACCCGGCTCACCGCGGCGCTGCGGGCCGCGGCGACCACGGTCGGCGCCATCGCCGCGGTGTTCTTCGTCGGCGTCTTCCTCTTCCGCGAGCAGGTCCTGGCGCTGTTCTCGGCCGACCACTCGGTGCTCGCGATCGGCGTCACCGTGCTCATGGCCCAGCTGACGGCCATGGTCGTCAACGGCTTCACCGGCCTGCTGACCTCGCTGTTCCAGGCGGCCGGGCGCTCGGTGCCGGCGATCGTCATGTCGCTGTCGCAGGGCGTGCTGTTCGTCCCGATCGTGATCCTCGGCAACGTCTGGTTCGGCCTGACCGGCATCATCTGGGCCCTGACCGTCACCGAGATCATCGTCTTCCTGGTCGGCGTCGCGATGTGGCTCCTGTCCCGCCGCGCGATCGACGCGGGCCTGGCCGAGGGCACGCCGGAGCGGGCCGAAGCCGTGCTGGAAGCCTGAGCCGCGGTTAGGTTGAGTCGATGCAGACCTTGATGGTGGACTTCATCATGTCGCTCGACGGCTACGGCGCGGGCGAGGGCTGGCCCGGCTTCTGGGGAATGGAAGGCCCGGAGTACCTGGCCTGGCTGGGGGAGCAGGAGCAGCACGCGGCGCTCATGGGCGCGACCACGTACCGCCTCATGCACGGCTTCGCCACCCAGACCCCCGGCGAGGAGGGCATGGACGCGCTGACCGCCCAGCCGAAGATCGTGTTCTCCTCCACGCTGCGGGAGCCGCTCCCGTGGGCCAACTCCCGGCTGATCACCGGCGACGCGGTCGAGGCGGTGCGCACCCTCAAGGAGGAGTCGGACCTGCCGCTGCGTACCCTTGGAAGCCTTTCCCTGAGCCGCTCGCTGCTCGCGGCCGGCCTGGTCGACCGGTACCGGGTCGTCGTCTTCCCGGTCATCACCGGGGCCACCGGCCGGGAGCGCCTCTTCGACGGCTACCCGGACCTGAAGCTGGACCTGGTCGAGCACCGCACCTTCGACGGCCGGCTCCAGCTGCTGGAGTACGTTCCGACCTTGCTCGACGGCCCGCCCGCCCCGTAGCTCAGTCCGGCACCGCGGGGGTCTCGCCGGCCCGGTGCTGGTCGCGTGTGCGGGCCGCGTTGCGCAGTTGCAGCGACCGCCGGTGGATGCACTCGGATGCTGGAGTACGTCCCGACCCTGCTCGACGGCCCGCCCGCCCCGTAGCTCAGTCCGGCACCGCGGGGCTCTCGCCGGCCCGGTGCCGGTCGCGTGTGCGGGCCGCGTTGCGCAGTTGCAGCGACCGCCGGTGGATGCGCTCGGACTCGGCGATGAGCGCCGCCGCCTCGGCCAGCGCCTCGGCCACCGCGGACGGCGGGACCCGCTCGTAGATGGCCGGCGCCGGAGCTGGTTCGACCATGCTGGTCACCGTGGCCCGCCCCGCCGCCCGGCGGCTACCCCCGCAGACGAAGCCGCGACCGCCCGCAGTTCGCGGAACGGATAGGCGGTTCGTCTGATGTGCAGCCGCGCCCTCCGCCGTAGGGTCGCGAGGGGGAGGGCGGTGCCCAGCGACGATGACGACGACGATGTTCGAGACGCGCGACGCGGACGCGGCCGAGCGGATGATCAGCGACACGTACGCCCGGATGCGGCTGGACGTGAACGGCCGCCGCACCTACATGCGCATGGCGTGGACCACGCTCGGCCCGCACGCGACCCTGTCCCGGGTCACCTACGGCATGGCCTTCACCGGCGCCGGCGATCCGTTCGGCCTGCTGGCGTTCGGCCGCCTGCGCTCCGGCACCGCCGTCTACCGCAACGGCGCCGTGTCGACCGACTACGCGGCCGGCGACACGTTCCTGGCCTGCCAGCCGGACCGTGAGTGGAGCTGCGACCTCGACCACCTCGACGCCGACCTCACCTACCTCGACCCGGACCTGCTCGCCCAGGTCGCCGGCCCGGAACCGGTGCGCTTCACCGGCTACCGCCCCGCCGGCGCCGGCGCCACCGGACGCTGGAACCACGCCCTGGACTTCGCGCTGGGCCTGATCGGCCAGGACGACTGCACCGACAACCCGCTGATCGCCGGCAGCACCGCCCGCCTGCTCGCCGCCACCGCCCTCACCGTCTTCCCCAACACCGCCCGCGCCGACCCGACCATCGAGGACCGCCACGACGCCCACCCGGCCTCCCTGCGCCGCGCGCTCGCGTTCATCGACGACCACCCCGGCGCCGACCTGAGCATCGCCGACGTCGCCGTGGCCGCCCACGTCACCGTCCGCGCCCTGCAGCTGGCCTTCCGCCGCCACCTCGACACCACCCCGACGGCGTACCTCCGGCGGGTGCGCCTCGAACACGCCCACCGCGACCTGGCCGCGGCCGACCCCGCATCGACCACGGTCACGGCGGTCGCGGCCCGCTGGGGGTTCGCCAACCACAGCCGCTTCACGGCGAACTACCGGGCCGCGTACGGCCTTCCACCGAGCCGGACCTTGCGTCGACCTTGATGGCGGTGCCTCGTGGATGAGCTGTGGCGGCTGGTTGGCGAGCGGGGGTTCGCGCAGCGGGGGCTCGTGCAGCGGGTGTTCGATCGGCTGCCGTTGCTCGTGGTCGCGCTGGACTGACCCGAGCTGCGAATCGGCGCGGTCGGGCGCCGTCGTGCTGCAGCGGCTGCGCGGGCTGCATCGCGGTGACGCACCTGGCGGGTGCGGGCGTCGTCGTGCTGCGCCGGTTGCGCGGGCTGCATCGCGGCTGCGCACCTGGCGGGTGCGGGCGTTGTCGTGCTGTGCCGGTTGTGCGGGCTGCACTGCGGCAACGACGCCCAGCTGCGCCTGCACGCGGCCGTGGGCACCCTCGGCGGACGTCGGTTGTCGCTGGTCCGGGTGCCGCGCGTCACGGAGGTGGCGGATTCGCGGACGCCGGGTACTCTTGGTGGCGAAGGGGAGTAGTCCTTCGCCGGTTCGCCGTCAGTTCGGGGCCCTCGTGGCTCCCGGTGGCCGGGCCCCGCGCGCCGGGGTGGACGAGACCTTCGACCCAGCAGGTGACATACGTGTTGCCGCGGACAGGGTCGAGGTCTCGCGTGCGAGAGTTCGGCTCGCGTCGGCGGCGGGAAAGGACACTCGATGCCCACGATCGCCGACCGCATTCGCCGGTTCCTGAGCAGCCCGCAGGGGCAGCGCCTCGTCTACCGCGCGCAGAACGAGCTGCGCAAGCCCGAGAACCGCCGCCGGCTGCAGCAGGTCGTGTCCCGTGTCCGCCGTCGCGGCTGAGCCGCGCAGCGCCGCCGCGGCCGAGGCCGGTTCTGCCGTCACGGCTGATGCCCGTCCCGCGGTCGCGACTGAGGCCTTTTCCGCGGTCGCGGTCGCGGCTGGGGCCGGTCCTGCAGTCGCGGCCGAGGCGCATGTCGCCGTTCCGCCTGGGTCCCGTCCCGCGGTGGCGATCGGGGCTGAGGCTGGACCGGCGGTCGCGGCTGAGGCGCGTGCCGCCATTGCAGCTGAGCCCCGTCCCGCGGCTGGGGTCGGGTCTGCAGTCGCGGCCGAGGCGCACGCCGGCGTCGCGCCTGGGGCGCGTCCGGCGGTCGCGGCGCTCTCCTTCGGCGCCGACGTCGTGCTGGTGGTCGCCGGGGTGCCTGGCGCGGGCAAGACGACCCTGTTGCGGCGCCTCTTTCCGCCTGGCACCGCGGGCGTGCGCGTGCTCGACTCCGACCACACGCGCACGTGGTGGCGGCCGTACCTCGGTCGGCTGCCCTACCGCTGGTGGCGGCCGATCGTCCACGTGACCCACTACGCTCGGGTGCTGCTGGCCCTGCGCGCGCCGGGACCCGTGGTCGTGCACGAGTGCGCGACGAAGTCCTGGGTGCGGCGAATGCTGTTCACGGCCGCGCGGCGGTCGCGCCGGCCGGTGCATTTGTTGTTGCTGGACGTACACCCGCGGGATGCCCTTGCCGGGCAGGAAGCGCGCGGGCGCCGGGTGCGGGCGGCGTCGTTCGCCGCGCACTGCCGCAACTGGCAGGACCTGATGGACGGGGCCGAGGCGACGCGCGAGGCGGCCTCGGTCACGCGAATGGGCCGGGCCGGGGCGACGCGGCTGGAGGCCATCCACTTCGTCGGGTGAGCCGGGCCGGGCGGGTTCAGATCACGCATTCACCCGGGTGCGGCGGGTTCACGCCACGCAGAACTCGTTGCCCTCGGGGTCCAGCATGACGACGTGGCCCAGCTCGTCGCCGTAGTGCTCCTCGCGGACCACGGTGGCCCCGGCCGCGACGAGCTCCGGGACCTTCGCGCGGATCAGCCGGGCCCGCTCGGCCATGTCCCACGGCCCGGGCCCGGCCACGCGGACGTCGATGTGCATCCGGTTCTTGGCGGTCTTGCCCTCCGGCACCTTCAGGAATCCAATGGCCGGCCCGCGCCCGTCAGGGTCCACAATGGACGCATTGTCGGGCTCGTCGAACCCGGGCTCCCGGACGTAATCCAACGCGGCCGCCCAAAATGCCGCGAGCCGTTGCGGGTCGTCGGCGTCGCAGCCGAGCGTCCAGAATGTCGCCACCGCCGCAATCTATCCTTTCGGCGGCCGGCGGTGCATGATCTGCGCCGTGACGGGAGACTTCTTCTTTCGCCGGCTCGGCCGCTGGTCGCATTCGCTGGCCAAGCGGCACAGCCTGAGCGCGTTCGGCGCGCAGCTCGGCAACCGGCCCGGCGGCCGCGCGGCGTCGGGGTTGCTGATTTTCACGAGCCTGCTCCTGTACGCCCTGATCCTCGCCCTACTCGCGCTCGGCCTCTGGCTGTGCAGCCTGTCGTTCCCCGGGTTCGGACTGGTCCTCGGGCTGCCGCTGGTCGCCATGGCGGTGGAGCTGCGGCCGCGCTTCGGTCGCGTGCCGAAGTACGCCACCGAGGTGACCGCGGCGCAGGCCCCCGAGCTGCACCGGCTGATCGGCCAGGTGGCGGCCGCGCTGTCCGCCCCGATGCCGGCCGTCTACGTCGAGGACGACGAGTTCAACGCCTTCACAACACTCGTTGGATTACGCCGCCGGCCGGTGCTCGTGCTGGGCCTGCCGCTGTGGGTCTCGCTCCCGGCCCAGCAGCGGGTCGCCCTGCTCGGCCACGAACTCGGCCACTTCGTCAACGGCGACCCGCGCCGCGGCCTGTTCGTGGCCCCGGCGGTGGTCGCGCTGCAACGGGTCGACGCGTGGCTGCAGCCGGTGGTCGGGGTGGCCAGCATCGTGACCCGGCTCGTCCTCGGCCTCGTGACGGGCGTCCTGCGCGCGGCGATCCTGCCGTTCCGCGTCGGCATCGCCGTGCTGGCGGTGCGGGACGGCCAGCGGGCCGAGTACCGCGCGGACCGCCTCGCCGCCACCGTCGCCGGCCGCACGGCCGCGGTCGACCTGCTCGATGTGCTCCTGCTGCGCAAGAGCGCCGTCATGCTCATCATGCGCAACGCGCGCACCGACCGCCCGCTCGCCGAGTGGCCGGAGACGATCGCCAAACTCCTGGTCGAGGTCCGCCCCAACCTCGCCGCGCGCCGGGAGTCCTCGCTGGACGACGTGTCCCTGTTCGACTCCCACCCGCCGAACGGCCTGCGCTCCCGGGCCCTCGAGGCGCTACCCGGCGAGTCAGCCGCAGTCGTGGTGACGTCGGCGCAGAACATGCGCATCGACGCCGAACTGGCGGAGCCGGCCGCCCGTTCGGCCCGCACCCTCAAACGCCTATGAACCAAAGCCTGATCTTGTACCGCTCCAGCCGCTGAATTCCCGGCCACTCCTCATACCCGGCCCCGGCAATCCGCTTCTGGTGCTCCGCCCGCCCTGCGTGCCCCAGCGCAACCCCGTACCGCCCGGGCCCAGCGGGAAGCGCGATCACGGCCAGCTCACCCTCGTCACTGTCGCCCTCCACAACTATGTGCCCGGTCGGCAGCTCCAACTCGAAGGCGGCCTCCCAGTGCCAAATCCCGCCGGCGTTGGATTCGCGCGGCCGCCCGTCGAGCGACGCCTCGTCAACGTCGGCCGGTGGCTCGTCGGGCGATGCGGTGTTGCCGCTGCCGTTGCCGTCGGTGTCGGCCGATGGCTGGTGTTGCGAGGCAGCGTTGCGGTTGCCGTCGGCGTCGGCCGGTGGCTCGTCGTGCGAGGCCGCGTGGCGGTTGCCGTTGCTGTCGGCGTCGGCCGGTGGTTCGTCGAGCAGCTCCAGAATGAGGCGCGGCCGGCTGTACTGGCTCGCACACCGCACCCGCAGCACCGCCCCCGCCGCCCCGAACAGCCGCCCCCCGCGACTCCCCGGAATCCGCGCCGCGTCGGCGGCGGGCCGCTGCGCCGCGGGCGTGTCGGCCGAGACGTCCCAGAGCAGGAACAATCCCTCAGCCGTTGGAATCTCGAACTCGCGTCCATCCATGGTTGGATAACCGTAGTCGGTGTGCTTCGGTACCGTGGTCACCGTGCGAGCCGCCGACCGCGTGCCCCTGGGCCGCACGACCCTGTCCGTCACGCGCCTCGGCCTGGGTCTCGCCTCGATCGGCGGCCTGCACACGCCGGTCTCCACCCTCGACGCGGACGAAACCATCGACGCCGCCTGGCGCCTCGGCGTCCGGCTGTTCGACACCGCCCCGGTCTACGGCTACGGCCGCTCGGAACGCCGCGCCGGCCGCCGCCTGCGCACCCGCCCGCGCGACGAGTTCGTGTTGTGCACGAAGGTCGGCCGCCTGATCGAACCCGGCGGCCCGGACGGCCAGCCGATCTGGGCCGACCCGCCACCGGGACTCGGCCCGCGCCTGGATTACACCGCCGACGGCGTGTACCGCTCGCTCGCCGACAGCCTCGACCGCCTCGCCCTGGACCGGGTCGACGTCCTCCACATCCACGACCCTGAGTTGGATTTCCCGGCCGCGCTGGAGACCGCCTACCCGGCGCTGGCCCGTTTGCGCGCGACCGGCCGGATCGCCGCGATCTCCCTGGGCGTCAACCACGCCGACGTGGCCGCCCGCTTCATCCGCGAGGCCCCCGACCCCGGCCTCGACTGCGTCATGCTGGCCGGCCGCTACACCCTGCTCGACCGTTCGGGTGCGAACGACCTGCTGCCCCTGTGCGCCGAGCGCGGGGTGGCCCTGCTCGCCGCCGGGGTGTACCAGGGCGGCGCACTGCTGGACGAGACCTCCCCGGCGGCTTCCCGCATCCGCGACACCTGCGAACGCCACGGCGTGCCGGTGCTGGCGGCCGCGGTGCAGTTCCCGTTCCGCCACCCGTCCGTCGCCGCCGTGGTGGTGGGCGCCCGCTCGGCGGCGGAGATGGAACAGAGCGCAGCGCTACTGGAGCACCCGATCCCAGACGCGCTCTGGGACGAGCTCTAACGCGAAGGATCTCCTGGTCACACCACCGATGGAAGGTCCTCCGGATCGGCCCGGGGCAGCCACGTGAGAGCCTCCCCGAAGAGGCGCCGGGTGTGCTCGTCCGGGCTGGTCCGGGCCCGCTCGGAGAACAGGGCGCGCGTCGTCTCGTCATCACCCAACTGCCGCCCGAGCGCGTGCACAGCGTTGCGGCGCACCGACCAGTCGGTGTCGTCGAGCATCGCCACGAGCAGCGGCCGAACCTGCGGATGCCGCCCCGCGGTCGCCCCGAGCGCGGCCACGGCGACCCGGCGCACCTGGATGTCGTCGTCGTGCTCGGCGTGGTCGGCCAGAACGGCTCGGGCCCGCTCGTCGTCGCCGAAGAGCCGACCGAGCAGCTCGCAGGCGGGCCGGCGAATCGCCGGGTCGGGCTCAGCGGCGCGGCTCATCAGCAGTCCGGCCAGGGTATTCAAGAATCCGGGATGCGGCCCGAGGATCTCGGCGGCCGCACGGAACACCTGCGGGTCGGGATCGTGGGCGACCAGATCGAGCAGCAGGTCGACCGGCTTGCTCCGGTCGAAGCCGACGAGGGTGTGCAGGGCGGCCAGCCGGACGCGGGAGTGTTCATCGTGCCGGGACCGCTCGGCGAGCCGGTCACGAGCCCGTTTGCGATGGTCGGGCCAGCCGGCGAGGGCCTCGGCCGACTCCCTGACGATCTTGGGCTCGTCGTCGCTGTGCACGCGATCGAGTAGCAGGTCGCGGACGTCGGCCGACCCGCTGTGGCGGAGCAGGGCCCGGGTCGCGGCGAGCCGTACGGCCGGGTCGGCCTCCTCGGCTGCCTGCCGCATGATCAGGCCATGGCTGACGGGGTCGCCGGTGAACTGCTCGGCCAGCAGGCGAATGGCGGCCACGCGGGTGCTGGTCGCGCCGTGCTCGCGGACGCGGGCCGCGAGCAGGTCGACGGTCGTGTGGTCGGGCCAGCGCTTGGCGAGCTGCTCCAGGGCGAACATGCGCACGTCGGCGTCAGTGTCGACGGTCGCGGCGTGCACGAGCAGGCTACGGTCGGGCTGGTACCGCTCGGTCAGCGTTCGCAGCGCGACGAGCCGTAGCCAACCGTCGCCGTCGTGCGCGGCCAGGTCGGCGAGCAGTTCACGCAGAGCACGCCCGGTCTTGTCGAGTCGGACGAGTTCCTCGATGGACACGGCCCGGGTGCGGGGATCGGCGTCCTTCGCCCGTAGCGTCGCGACGAGCAACCCGAGCACGTCCTCGTCCGGACACCACTCGGCGAGCAGGCGCAGCGCGCACCGGCGCACCGGGTCGCTGGACTCGGTGTCGGCGCGGGCCATGAGCAGCCCCCGAACCTCGTCGCCGATCGGGGACTCGCCGACGAGAGCACGGGTGGCCGCCGCTACGGCGCCCGGGTCCAAGTCGGTCCGGATGCAATCCATGAGCAGTTGCTCGATGTCGGGTCGCCCGGCGACATGCCGCCCAAGGGCCTGAACCGCCGACCTTCGTACCGCCTCGTCGGGATCACGGGTGGCCCGCTCGACCAGCAGGGTGCCCAGGGCATCGTCGAGCTCGGGCCGCCGGCCGAGGGTCTGCACGGCCATCAGCCGCAGATCGGGGTACGGGTCGTCGGAGGCGAGCTCGACGAGCAGTTGGGTGGTCTGCGAATCGGAGTCGAAGTTGGCCACAAGTGCCTCGGCGGCGGCCAGGCGCACGGCGCCATGTTGGTCCGAGCGGGCCCGGTTCGCCAGCAACGCCTCGCATCTTGCGCGGTGGGCGATTCCGGCAGGCCGGTCGCCCAGGCCGGGCCGGGCCGCGACCTCGGCCAGACCGGCGACCAGCGCGTGCCGGGCGCGGCGGTCGGCGACCTCACCCAGCCCGTCATCAAGCACGTCTTCGATGGCCTCCTGCGGCGCGGCCAGCAGTGCGGCGATCCGCGTGGCGAAATACGAACCGGAAACCCAGCTGACGGCGATGCCGCGGCGGCGGTACCAGAAGCCGAACGCCTGCCGGCCCGGCCAGTGTTCGCCGAGCACCCGGACCGTCGGCAGAATCGCCGCCTCGACAATCTCGGCCGTGGTGCGGTCCCCGATGGCAATGCCATGCTCGATGAACAGGATCAGCTGGCGCAGCACGGTCTGGGCGGCGGCCGCCACGGAGCGAACGTCCGGCACTTCGGCCAGGCACTGCGCGGCGAGCACCAGGTTCCACGGCGGCTGCGCAAACTCCTCGGCCGGCCAGGGCCGGTTGACCTCGACCGCCAGCATCTCGATCAGCTCACCAGCCGGCCCGTCCGGTAGCTGGCCCACGATGAGCCGCAGGACCTCGCGCCAGTCGGCGTCGGCCCAATGCGCCTCGAACAGCTCCCGCAGCCGTTCCATGCTCCATTCAGGGTCGGACTCCTCGAACCGCTCGACGATCGCCTGGGCGCTGAAGAACTCCAGGAAGGCACGGTGGACGAAGCCGTAGAGCCGCGAGCCGTACCGTCCGAGCATGAAGTTCCGCTCGCGTAGCTGCTCGATCATCGTGTTGGCCATCGCGCTCGCGGCGCCGCGCGAATACGAGAAGCGCTCGACGAGATAGTCCTCGAAGACCCTGACGAGCTGGTGCTTGGCGATGTAGTTGCCCGACAGCCCGCCTGCGTTCGACTGCATCCACAGCGCCAGCCGCTGCAGGAGCGTCTTCGTGGCGTTCTCGTCCAGCTCGGTGCCGTGGTGCTCACGAAGCTGCCGATTCACGTCCCAGTGCACGATGAGCACCTCGGCCGCGTGGTCGAACAGCCTCCAGCGCTCCTTGGGCAGCTCCTGGCTGCGGCTCATGACGGCGAAGATGGTCAGCAGCAACGGATTGCCGGCCAGCTCCCGGATCGCCGCCGACTCGGCGATCACGTCGTGGATTCGGGCCCGCAGTACCGCCGACTCCACCTCCTGCGCAGGCATGGAGTGTGCGTGCCAGCCGGTCAGGAACTGCTCGATCTGGTCGCCGTCAAAGTTGTCCAGGGTGAAGTGGTGGAAGCCCGCCTCAGTGAGGGTCCGCCGCGGATACCCCACGGTGCGTGACGTCACCAGCACCCGCACGCCGGGGAACTGGAAGGCGAACGCGGCGATCTGGCTGGCCGTGGTGTCCCGCCGGTGCGGGTTGAGGATCTCGTCCAGGCCGTCGAAGAGGAACAGAGCCTTGCCGCCGCCGCGCAGGTATCGGGTCAGCCCCTCCCGGGGCAGTCCGAGCCGGTCGGTGTCGGCGCGGTGGCCGAGGTAGTCCAGGAAGCCCTCGCACCGCCCGTCGCCCAGGTGGGCCAGGAACGAGCGCAGCTCGATGAGCACCGGCAGGTGGTCCCGCAACCCGGCCAGCCGCGCCGGTACGGCCCCGTCGGCCAGGGTGAGGGCCAGGAACCGGGTCACGGCCGACTTGCCCGAACCCGGATCGCCCAGGATGACGACGAACGGGTGCCCAGGGTCGGCCACTACGTCGAAGAGGTGCTCGCGGGCCTTGAGTTCATAGGATTCCCGCAGCAGTACCGCCTGCCGGCGATCGTCGGGCAACTCGGGATCGTCCTCGGCTGGCAGCCGCTGCCACCAGGCCCGTGGCACCTCGGGCGCGGCCTCCTCGCGCACCGACGGCTCCACGAAGATTGACTGCAGCCGGACGCTGAGATAGTCGATCGTCGGCCTGGGATTGAGCGCGTCGAGCTCGATCCCTACGTACTGCTGGCGCAGCCGGTGGAGATAGGCGTCGACCTGCTCCTCGGCCAGCGGCTCGTCCGCCTCCCCGGCCGGTTCGCGATACTCCTGGCCGTGGTAATTGGCCAGCGCGGCCGTGACCTGGGCGGCGAGGTCGTCCGGGCCCGTGAAGAAGCTGCACACGTGGCTGGTGCGCAGTTCCTCCCGCAGTGCGGCAATCCGCTCGCCGTCCTCGTCGCGGTCGACCATGCTCATCGGCCAGGAGGCGTCTTCGGACAGCAGGAAGATGTAGCAGGCCTTCCTGAGCCGGACCGCCTCGCGGTACTCCAGCTCGGTGATCGACATGTCATGGCCCGCCGGGCGGAAACCGTATCGCCAGGCGAAGAGCCCGATGTAGATGTCGCTCGCGGCGACGTCGGCCAGGCACCGTTCCAGCGGCGGACGTCCGTCGGCGACGTACGCCTCCATCGCCACGTCCGCGATGCCCAGGCGACGCAGTGCGGCATGCACCACGCCCCGGCAGTCCAGGAGATCCTTCTGCGTCGCCGAGATGTACGCCTTCGGACCGCCGCCCGGGGTGACCCGGAACGAGGCCGCGGCGATCGCCGGCGGGCCGAGCAGGGAACCGAACGCGGCCCGGGCATTGCCCGCGGCCTCGGCGCCGATGGTGTTGAGCAGGGCCGAGTACAGCAGCCGCGGACCGCCCGGGAGTGCGCATGTGGCGGTCACGATCCGTTCGATGTCCGTCCGGGCGATCGGATGCCGCGAGATCGCGCTCTGCGCCGCCGCCGGGAGCTGGTTGACGAGATGCTGCCGGGTGCTCCCATCGAGCAGCTCGGGCATCTGGGCCAGGCCGGAGGCCAACGTCTGCACGTCGCGGGGCGGAGCACCGCTCTGCTCGGACCCGTCGCCGCCCCGGTCGGCGCGCGGAAAGATCTCGACGATCAGCATGCCGTGGGACTGGGTGACCTGGGGAATCGGGGCGCCGATGCGCTGGCAGTCGAGCAATGACCGCGGAATACCCGACCCCTCGCCCTCCACGACCCGCATCCACGTCAGAATCGAAGCGAGCCGGAAATTGCGCTTGTGCGACTCGGTCTGCAGGCTGGCCAGCGGGACCGTTTCGCCTTCCGGCAACGGGCCGCCCGCCCAGGTCCCCGGGCTCATGACCCGCAGCCGGTCCTCGCGCATCTGCACGTGGACGCACGCGGTCCGGTGTTCGTAGTCCCGGTGTACCAGCGCGTTGGCGACGATCTCGCGCACGGCGATCATCGGGTAGTCGTACACGGGCTGCGACAGCGCGTCGTGCTCGGTCGGCATCTCGCCGCGGCGCGCGAGGTCCTCGACGAACTGGCGAGCCTCCTGGATCTGCTCCGGGATGCTGCCGAACAGATCGAGCTTCTTGATCGTGCCGCCGTGAAACCGGCTGCACTGCACCATCGCGGTCGCCAGTACTGCCACCGGGTCCTCGCCGAAGAGCAGGGCGCCGGCCACCGTCAGCCGGCCGGCCTGCATCAGGTGGGCCCGTTGGAGGAACTCGACCGCCGACAGTTGCTCGGGCATCCGCCGCGCGATGTCCTCGCGCAGTTCCCGACGGAAGTTCGCCACCCTCAGCGCGCTGACGGAGGTCGCGTCGGTCATCGACGACAGGAAGTCCGGGCTGTGCACGGCCGGCACCATGGCGGCCGGCGGCGGCGGTTCCTGACCGGTCTCCGCCGCCGGCGGCGGGACGACCGTCTCGGCCGGGGACTCGACCGGCCGCCGGGCGATGAGCGGGCTGCCAACGCCTTCGATGATCCAGCTTGGTTCCGGGCTGCCGGCGAGCGTGCGGCGCACGTAGTTGTAGAGGCTCTCGAGGTTGACGTTGCCCGACTCGTCCGCTGCCGCCCCGGACGTCAGGCCCTCGACCAGCGCGCGGGTGAAGGGGCTGGGCTGCCCGTCCCGGGGCGCGTCCTTCGCCGATTCGCTCGACGGCGCCGAGGCCAGGGTGAACAGACCGCGGCCGGAGAGGTGCTCGGCTATGGCGGGTGCGCCCTTGCCGAACGCGCCGCCGTGACAGCAGTCGAGCAGGAACACTTTCGCGGTGGCGACGGAACCCAGCAGGATCGCCTTGATCGAGTCGCTGCCCACCGAGGAACTCGGGAGCAGTCCCGAGTTGGAATCCGACGCGCACAGGTAGAGCTGCGAATGTTCGACGCATCCGTGGCCGCTGAAATAGAACAGCAGTTCATCGTCGGGCGTGGCCTGGCGGAAGAAGACATTGATCGCGCGGAGCATCTGCAGGTATGGCTGGTTCAGCAGAAGTGTGACATTCTCGGGCGCGAAGATGCCCGTCTTGTCGTCGATGAGGGCATCCCGGAGGAGTTGTCCGTCGCAGCGCGGACCACGCAGGTTCGGTAGACCGCCCGGATCCTCCGTGTAATCCGCGTTGCAGATCAGAAGCGCCTTGTGCACATCAGTTCCCGCCGACGGCCATCATGTCGATGGTCTACTGTACGACCGCGGATGGCGACCAGGGGAGTGCGATGTCAACTTTATTGATCACGGTCGAGCCGGGCATTTCGGGGGTCGAACGCGACCATCCGGCCCGGCAATCGGCGGCGACTGATCTCGAAGCAAATTTGAGAGCCGCTCACTATTTGCTTCGCGGGCCACTTCGGCCGGCTGTGCCCGGCGAAAAGGGGTGGGTGCACGAGCTCGGGCTGAGCCTCGGCAGTGCCGGAGCGGTGGCCGGCGCGGTAAACGTGATCTATCTGTGGTTCAAGCGCGACCGGCGCCGGTCGATCGAGATCGTCACGGAGATCGACGGCGAGATCGTGGACCGCGTCACCGTCACGGGTGACACGGTCTCCGAGGCGGTGCTGCTCGAGGCGCTTCGCCGCGCGATCCCGGACGAGGGACGCGACGCCTGAGCGGTCAGCGCGAGGGGTCGATGGCCTGTCGCAGCGCCGGCCCGGTGGCCGCGAACGCCCGTTCCAGCTCCGACAACCCGAACGGCGCGGCCACCAGCTCGGCGAACGGGTACCGCTCATGATGCGAGGCCAGAAACGAGACCGCCCGCCCAAGATGCTCCGGCCGGTAGTTGTGCACCCCGGTCACCGTCAGCAGGTTGCGGACCACCCGCTCCGGGTCGACCGGCACCGCCGGCCCGGGAAACACCGACCCGGCCAGCACCGCGTGACCGCCAACATCAAGGGAGTCCAGGCACCCCGCCACGGCCGCCGGCGAGCCCGACAATTCCAGGGCCACGTCCACCCCTGTCGGCAGGTCGGAAGGCGCGACCACCGAAGCGGCCCCGAACCGCAGGGCGAGCGCGCGGCGAGACGGGTCCGGGTCGCTGACGATGACCTCGGCCCCAGCCGAAGCCGCCATCGCGGTCACCGTCACGCCCAGCAGACCGGCCCCCGTCACCAGCACCCGGCGTCCCGCGACCGGCGGTACCGCGTCCAGGACCGCCGCCACCGTGGCCGTCGCGCACGAGGCCGGTGCCGCCACCGCCGCCGGCAGTGCGGCGGGGACCGGCACGACCGTGGTGCCGGGCGGCAGGACGGCGTGTGTGGCGAAGCCACCGTTCAGGGTCCAGTCCGCGTCGATGCGCTCGTGGCCGAATTTTCGGAGCAGCAGGCACTTCTGCGGCCTGCCGGCAGTACAACGGCGGCATTGTCCACAGGAGACGGTGACCGACCAGACGACGCGTTCGCCGGTGGCGACGACGCGGCCGACCTGTTCGTGGCCGAGGATGGTCGGGGTCGGGGCGGAGCGGTGGCCGGCCACCGTGTGCAGGTCGCTGCCGCACACCGTGGCCAGCTCGATCTCGACCAGCAGGCCGTCGCTGGGCAGCGGCGTCTCGACCAGCTCGAACGGCCGGCCGGCGCCGTCCCAGCGGGCGTAGCGGGCAGTCGGCACCGGGTCAGGACCGGGCGTCGATCAGGGCCGGCAGCTCGGCCACCGAGCGCAGGACCTCGTGGGCGCCGGCGGCGCGGAGGGACTCGGCCGGGCGGCCGCCGGTCAGGACGCCGACGATCAGGCCCGCGCCCGCGGCCACGCCCGTGGCGGCGTCGGACTCGGTGTCGCCGACGACGACGAGGGAGGCGACCGAGCTGGCGCCGGTGCGCAGGAGGGCGGTCAGCGGCAGGTCGGGGTACGGGCGGCCGCGCCCGGCGTCGGCCGGGGTCAGGACCGCCTCGGCGAGGTCCTGCCAGCCCAGGGCGGCGATGACGGCGTCGGCGGTGGCGCGGCCGAAGCCGGTGTTGAACACCACGTGCAGGCCGCGCTCGCGCAGTTCGCGGACGGCCTGCTCCGCGCCGGCGATGGGCTCGCAGCGGCCCTCGTCGACCAGTTCGGCGTACGACTGCTCGAACGCGGTGTTGAGGCGCTGGGCGGTCTGCTCGTCGGCCAGGGCGCGGAACACCTCGATCTTGGACTGGCCCATGGTGACGCGGACGTGCTCCATGGCGGCGGCGCGGCCCGGGTTGTCGGGCAGGACCCGGTCGTAGGCGCGGGCGAAGCTCTGCTCGACGAGGCCGTCGTCCTTGACGGTCGTTCCGGCGAGGTCCAGCACCACAGTTTCGAATTGCATGACGTGTCCTTAGGTTTGCATGAGTTCGGCTACAACTGCCTCGCCGAGGCCGAGGCCGGTGGTCATCCCGATGCCGGTGGTGACCGAGACGATGCGCACTCCCTCGGCGGGGGCGGCGATGAGGAACGGCTCCGGGGCCGAGGCGTAGACGCCCTGCCAGCGCTCGCGGACCGGCAGGGCGGTCAGGCCGAACAGCTCGCGGGTGACGTCCGCGAGGGCCTGGAACGAGGCCTCGGGCTGGAACGGGGCGACGGTCACGCCGCGGTAGTGGGTGTCGCCGACGACGAGGGTGCCGTCGGGGCGCTGGGTGTACATCTGGTTCAGGTCCAGCGCGTACAGGTCCGGGTGCTGCGTCGACAGCCGCTCGCGCAGGGCGGTGGCGGCGGGGGTGGCGGCGAAGCCGGAGTACCGCAGCAGCGACCAGCCGGTGAGGACCGGCGCGGCCAGCGGGGTCCGCAGCGCGCCCGGCTCGACGAGCAGCATGTCGAGGCCGCAGCGCACGACGCCGGCCCGCTCGGCGATGTCCGGGTAGAGGTGGTCGACGTCGTGGCCGACGGCGATTACGACGTGTTCGGCGCGGATCGGGCCGCGGGCGGTGTGCAGCACGCCGTCCGTCACGCCCAGCGCCGCCGTGCGCCAGCGGAACTCCACGCCCTCCGAAGCCAGGTAACGGGCCAGGGCAGGGGCCGCCTCGCGCGGGTCGACCTGGAGGTCGCGGGGGAGGAAGGCGCCACCGACGGTACCGACGACGGGAACGCGATCCGCGAGCTGCTCCGCGCCGAGCAGCGTGACGCCGGGCTCGCCGCTCGCCCACTGCTCGAGCACGGCCAGCTCGTCCGCGGCCCGGGCGACGACGAGCGTGCCGGACTCGCGGGCCCAGAAGCCGGCCCGCGAGGCGTAGCGCAGCCACAGCTCGCGGGAGCGCTCGGCGTAGTCGCGGGCCGGCCCGCTCTGCGCGGTGATGCAGGCGTGGCCGAAGTTGCGCACGCTGGCCCCGACGATCGCGGCGGCCCGCTCGACGACGACCACCCGCAGGCCGCGCTCGTGTGCGGCCGCGGCGTGGGCCAGGCCGACGATGCCGGCGCCGACGACGGCCAGGTCGAACGCGTCGGTCACCGCAGGGCCCGGCGGATGACCATCGAGATGCCCTCGACGACCAGCACGACCGCCACGAGCACGAGGACGAACGCGGTGACCTGGTCGTAGCGGGAGACGCGGGTGGCGTCGATCAGGTAGTAGCCGATGCCGCCGGCCGCCACGATGCCGAGCACTGTGGCCGAGCGGATGTTGCTGTCGAACAGGTACAGCGTGTGCCCGACCAGCGCGGGCACGCTCAGCCGCGCCGTGGCCGAGAAGAACACCTGGGTGCGGGTGCCGCCGACGGACCGTACGGCGGTCTGCGGCCCCAGCGGTGCCTCCTCGAGGGAGTCGGCGATGAGCTTGCCGAGCAGGCCCACGCCGACGAACGCGAGGGCGATGGTGCCGGCCTGCGGGCCGAGGCCGGTGATGATGATCAGCACGATGGCCAGGATCAGCTCGGGGATCGAGCGGACGATGAGCAGCACCAGCCGTGCCCCGCCGCGCACGATCCCGTTGGGTGCGGCATTGCGCGACGCGAGGGGGCCGATCACGAGCGAGGCGATCAGGCTGAGCAGGGTCGCGGCGGCCGCGATCTCCAGCGTGATGAGCAGCGCGTCGAACACGTCGGACCAGGTGCGCGGCTCGATCGACGGCGGCCAGGCCCGCTCGAACAGCAGGGGGAGCTGCTTCCAGAACGTGAACAGGTCGAGCCACTTGGCCTGCGAGACGATCACCGCCCCGGCGAGCACCACCACGGTGGCCACGAGGCCGCCGGTCGAGGCGACGCGGTCCCGGGTCCACGGCCTGCGCAGAGCGGCGTCAACGGAGGCAAAATGCCCGCTTTGCGCAGAAGGGGAAGCAGTCCGCCGCCGTGCGAGCCGCGCCCCCAGGCTGTTCCCCGCGGGCGCGGTCCCCAGCAACTGCGCCCGAATCGAAGTAGAGATGATTTCGAAGATGACGCACAGCAGGAAAATGACCAGGGCGAAAGCCATGGCTCGCTTGTACGCCAACGACTCCAGCGCCAGCCGCAAGTCGTACCCGAGCCCGATGATCCCCGCGTAGCCCAGCAGCACCGACCCGCGCAGGTTGATGTCGCTGCGGTGCAGGGTGGTCGCGATCCACGACGGCAGCACCTGCGGGAAGATGCCGGACCAGAACTCCTGCCCGCGCGAGGCGCCGGTCGCCCGGACGGCGTGCCGCGGCCCCTCGTCGATCTGCTCGATGGCGTCGGCGAAGAGCTTGGAGATCATGCCGATCGAGTGCAGCGCGATGGCCAGGATGCCCGGCAGTGAGCCGAGCGTGAACAGCAGCACGAACAGCATGGCCAGCACCACGTCGGGCACCGCGCGGGTGACGACCCCGATGGCCCGCCCGATCGGGATCAGCCACGGGCGCGGGCTGGTGTTGCGGGCCGAGATGTAGGCGATCGGCACCGAGACGACCGCCGAGATGACCGTGCCGCACAGCACCACACCGAGCGTGATGCCGATCGACGTGAACAGGTCGGCCATCGGCGGGAAGCGCAGCGGCAGCATGCGGTCCAGGAACGGCTGCACCTTGTCGGCGCTCTCGGTGAACGTCTCGGCGGTGAACCCGATCCGGCTCAGCGACCAGACCGCGAACACCAGCAGCCCGATGAGCAGCACGCCGGCGGTCACGGCCGGCCGCGAGGGACCGGGCCGCCGGACCGCCTTCTCGAGGTCGACGGGTGTCTCGGTGGCGCTCACTTGGATTCCGCCAGCGAGGCCGTCATCCGCCCGTAGATGCGCATCGCGGTCTCCCGGGTCATCTCGGCCGCGGGCGAGTCGAGCACGACGCTGCCGCTGCGCATGCCGACGATCCGCTGCCCCCACACGAGCGCGAGCTCGACCTGGTGCAGGCTGCAGACCACGGTGAGCTGGTTCTCCGCGGCGATCTCGCGCAGCAGGGCCATCACCTGGTCGCTCGACTCGGGGTCGAGCGAGGCGACCGGCTCGTCGGCGAGCAGGATCTCCGGGCTCTGCATGAGGGCCCGGGCGATGGCGACCCGCTGCTGCTGGCCGCCGGAGAGCGTGTCGGCCCGCTGGTAGGCCTTGTCGAGCAGGCCGACCCGGTCGAGCTGGCTGAGCGCGCGCCGGCGCAGGTCGCGCGGGTACGCCGCGATCCCCAGCCGCGGCCCGCGCAGCCCCGCGAGCGCCCCGGTCAGCACGTTCTCCAGCACGGTGAGCCGGCTGACCAGGTGGAACTGCTGGAAGACCATGCCGATGCGCCCGCGCATCTTCCGCAGCTCGCGGCCGCGCAGGGCGCCGAGGTCCTCGCCGAGCACGGTGAGGGAGCCGCTGGTCGGGCTCTCCAGCCCGTTGATGTGCCGCAGGAGCGTCGTCTTGCCCGAGCCCGAGAGCCCGAGCAGGACGACGATCTCACCGCGGCCGACCGTCAGCGACACGTCCCGCAGGGCGGCGACCTGTCCGAAGGTCTTGCTGAGCCCGTGCACCTCGACCACCGCGGGTGCCGTGTCGTCGACCGTCATGGCGTTATGTCCTCAGCCCGCGTTGCAGGCCGCGGCCTTGGTCTGCTTGCACAGGTCGCGAATGATGTCGTACTTCGCGTCGTCGACCGGGGCAAGGGCGTAGAAGGTCTTCTTGAAGTTGTCGCTGTCGGCGTTGGGGATGCCGGCCGACTTGATCTGGTCGATCGTGACGTTCTGCAGGCCCGCGACGACCTTCTGCTTGAGGTCGGCCGGCAGCCCGTCGGCGATGGTCATCGGGGCGCCGATGACGAACGTCTTGGCGATGACCTTCAGGCCCTTCTGGGCGTCGACGGCCACGTCCTCGGCGAAGCCGGCCTCGCACTCGCTGCCCTGGGAGACCTTGAGCGCCGACGCGTCGTGCTTGCCGGCGAAGACCGGGGTCACGTCCTTGGTCGGGTCGATGCCGGCCTTGAGCAGGTTGTAGCTCGGGTACAGGTAGCCCGAGGTCGAGGTCTGGCTGACGAAGCAGACCTTCTTGCCCTTGAAGTCCTCGATCTTGCTGATCGCCGAGTTCGCCGGGGCGATGGCCTCGGAGTAGTAGCCGGGCTCCTGGCCCTGCTTGGTGATGATCGAGGCGAACGGCGTGATCTTGGCGCCGTTGTTCTTGGCCGTCACGTAGGTGAAGCCGGAGAAGCTGGCGATGTCGACCTTGCCGGAGACGGCGGCCTCGATCAGTGCGGCGTAGTCGGACGACTCGCGGTACTCGACCTTGAGGCCGGTGATCTTCGCGATGTAGTCCTGCAGCGGCTGGTAGTTCTGCTGCGTCGACGCGGTGTCCGGGACCACGCCGAAGATCAGCGTGCCGGGGTCCTTGGCGAACTTGCCGCCGGCGGCCGCGGCCGAGGAGTCGGCGGACGTCGAGCTGTCGTCATCCGAGCCGCAGGCCGCCGTGCCGGCGAGCAGTGCGGCCGCCGTGAGCAGGCTCAACGCCGCCCGAGCGGAGAACTTCATATGACCCACCTCAGTCGTTCAAACCCGTGATTGTCGGCCGTCAAGCTAGGGAGGTGATGTGAACGCAGCGGGAACGAGCCCCGCGACTTTCGCGAACGAGTGCCAAAGGTCCGGACCTGTAATCATTTCGTTATTCACGGGCCGTGCCCTAAGGTCGGAGCCCATGCGCTCCGGCATTCCCGCTCACGGCCGTGTCCCGAAGTACTACGCCGTGAAGGCGCTGATCCTCGACGAGATCGGCCACCTCGGCGTCGGCTCGCCGGTGCCGCCGGAGCGCGACCTGGCGGCCCGCTTCCAGGTCGCCCGCTCGACCGTCCGCCAGGCCATCTCGGAGCTGGTCATCGAGGGCCGGCTGACCGCGCAGCAGGGCCGCGGCACGTTCGTCGCCCCGCCCAAGCTCATCCACCCGTTGTCGCTGGTCTCCTACACCGAGGCGCTGCGGGCGATGGGCCGCGTGCCGTCGCGCATCGTCGTGACGTTCGAGGAGCGCCCGGCCGACGACGAGCTGGCCGCGGCGCTGGAGATCAAGCCGGCCGCGCCGGTGGTCGAGCTGGAGCGGGTGCTGCTGGCCGACGGCGAGCCGCTGGGCCTGGAGACCACGTACCTGCCGGCCGAGCGGTACCCCGACCTGCTGGGCGGGTTCGATCCGAGCGGTTCGCTGTACCGGTGGATGCAGGAACGACTCGGCGTCGTGTGGGCCGAGGCGACCGAGCGCATCGAGACGGCCCTGGCCAGCCCGCGGGAGGCGCTGCTGCTGCAGACCAACCCGGCGCTGCCCATGCTGCTCATGCAGCGGCTCAGCCGCGACCCGGCGGGCACCCCGATCGAGCAGGTCCGCTCGCTGTACCGGGGCGACCGGATCGGCTTCGAGACGCGGTTGGTATCGGGGAGGTAACAGGTACGAACCTTTCCGGCGCGTTCGTCGGGCCGTCCCCGCGGCGGCGCCCGGGGTTCAGCTCCGGCCCCGAAATTGCTCGGCATGTCCTATCGAAGACTGTTTATCGGTACCGTGGCCGCGCTCGTCGCCGCCGCCGGACTGACCGCGGCCGCCGCACCACCGGCCGCCGCCGCGACCCTGGCCACCCAGACCTTCGACGGCCTGGCCGGGCAACTGCAGCCGGCCCTCGACGAGTCCATTCCCGCCGGCACCCTCGGCTGGACCCACACCGCGCCGTCCGGCTGGTCGGTCGCGGTCAAGCCGGCCATGCCCGACGGCGTGCGCGAGTGGCGCGGCTGGTCGTTCACCACGATGCCGTTCTGGACCGGCGCCGACACCCAGGACCGCGGCAACTTCACGCGGGCCAGTGGCGTCTTCGCGGTCGCCGACCCCGACGAGTGGGACGACCGCGGCAGCCCCACCGCGAGCAGCACCTTCGACTCGACGCTCACCGGCCAGGCGGTCGACATCCCCGCCGGTACTTCGGCGCTGTACCTCGGCTTCGCCAGCCACTACCGCCAGGAGGGCAACCAGAAGGCCGACGTCACCGTCTCCTTCGACGGCGCGGCGGCGGGCACCGTCGTCCACTATGGACCGAACGCGGCCGACGCCAACGGCGGGGGCGACGCCGAGAACGCCTACGTGACGCGGGCGGTCGCCGTCCCGGCCGGGGCGACCACGGCGCGGTTCGCCTGGCGGCTCTACGACGCGGCCAACAACTGGTACTGGGCGATCGACGACGTGACGGTCGCGAACACGCCGATCACCGCTCCGCCCGCGCCGGTGCCCGACCCGGTCACCGCGCCGGCCCTGCCCAACGGCGTGAGCACCGACAAGACCCTCGTGATCGGTCTCGACGGGCTGCGCAACGACAAGATCACCCAGGCCGACGCGCCCAACCTGTGGAGCCTCGTCACCGGCGGCCTGTACGGCACGAGCCTGCTCTACAGCCAGCCGATGGCCCAGACGCTGTCCGGGCCGGGCTGGTCGTCGATCGCCACCGGCGCCTGGCCGGACAAGGTCGGCGTGCGGGACAACAGCTTCGCGGGCAAGCAGTACGGCCAGTTCCCCGATTTCCTCACCCGCATGGAACAGAACCGCCCGGCGCTGTCCACGTTCGCCGCCGTGGACTGGGCGGCGCTGGGCAACCAGGGCACCTTCTCCTCCGCGATCGACGGCCGGGTGGTGCTCGACGGCGATGGCAACGGGTACACGAGCCAGGACGCCCGCATCGCCGACGTCGCCGGCCGCGTGCTGCGCCAGCAGAACCCGGACGCCGCCTTCGTCTACCTGGGCGCGGTCGACGAGGCCGGGCACTCCTCGGGCGCGGCGAGCCCGGCGTACCTGGCCGCGCTGGCCCGCTCCGACGCGCAGATCGGCCAGCTGCTGGCGGCCGTGCGGGCCCGTCCCACGTACGCCGGCGAGCGCTGGCTGATCGAGGTGGCCACCGACCACGGCCACACCGACGCCGGCGGCCACGGCGGCAACTCGATCCCGGAGCGCCGCACGTTCGTCATCGCCAACGGCCCCGGCATCGCCGCCGGCCAGCGCCCGATCGACACCCGGCTCGTCGACGTGGCGGTCACCGCGCTCACCCACATGGGCGTGCCGGTGAACCCGGCCTGGAAGCTCGACGGCCGCTCGCTGTTCTCGTCGCGGGCCGACGACTTCGACGCCGCCTACCCGGCGCTGTCCGGCCGCGTCGACGAGACCGGCATCCCGGCCGGAGTGCTCGGCTTCAGCCACGCCGGCGTGAACGGCTGGAGCGTCGACAACAGCCGGATGCCCACCGGCGGGGTCACCGAGTGGCGGGGCTGGGCGCTGACCACCGACGAGTTCTGGACCCGCGCCGAGGCCGGGCAGTCCCGCGAGCTCGGCGTGCGCGGCCGCGGCGTGGTCGCGGTGGCCGACACCGACGAGTTCGCCGACAAGTCCGGCGGCAGCGCGTTCGACTCGTCGCTGAACTCCCCGGCCTACACCGTCACCGGCCGCACCTCGGTGACCCTGGCGTACACCACGCTGTACCGGCAGGAGGGCAGCCAGAAGGGCGACGTGCTGGTGTCGTTCGACGGCGGCGCGGCCACCACGGTCAAGGCGTACCGCGCCGACGCGATCGCCAAGGACGAGGCCCTGACCGTCGCCGTGCCGGCCGGCGCCCGTTCCATGCGCGTCACGTTCCGCATGTACGACGCGAACAACAACTGGTACTGGATGATCGACGCCGTCACCGTCCGCTGATCTGAGCGAGTACGCCCCTCCGCCCGCGTGGCGGAGGGGCGTACACTGTGCTCGCCATCTACGAATGGAAATGCGTCACACGGGGGTTTGACGTGACCGAACCCGAGCGCCATTCCTGGGACGAGCTCGTCGCGCGGGTCCGCGCCGAGTGGGGCGACCGCCTCGTGCCGATCGCGGCCGAGCACGTCGACCCGCGGGTCGAGCCGCGCACCCGCGACTTCCTGACCACCGTCGGGCTGCCCGACGCCCAGGTCCGCGACATCACGCCGATCCGCGACGAGCGGCTGCGGGAGCTGTTCGAGCGCGACGGGCGGTCCTACGTCGTCGTCGCCGCTCAGCGCCGCTACCGGTACGGGATCGACGCCGCGACGGGCTGGGTGCGCTACCTGCACGACGAGCCCGACTTCGAGGTCCCGGCCAACTCCAGCATCGCCGCGTTCGTGCTGGCCGTCGGGCTGCTCAAGCATCGGCTGGACGACCTGGAGGCAGGCACCCGCGAGTCCGTCGGGGAGGCCGTCGACACCATCTGGGACCAGCTGGAGGAGTGGGACCCCGACGGGCTCGAGGACCCCGAGGCCCGGTGGAACGTGCTGCTCAACGAGTATGCGGTGGAGTACGACTGATGATGCGGTACGAGATCCGCTTCGTGCTCTTCCGGCGCGGCCTGGCCGCCCTGCTCGCGCTCGTCGTCGCCGTCACCGCGCCCGGCCTGGCGCCCGCCGCCCTCGCGGCCCCGAAGCCGAACCCGAACTACACCATCGACCGGTTCGCCGAGGGCGAGCGGCTGCTCCTGCCGCTGCTCATGTCGCGCTACCGGCACACCGAGCAGACCCGCAACGACCCGAACATCGACAACTTCATCGGCTACGGGCGCAACCTCGCCGACGCGCACTGGCGCACCACCGAGAACGGCAAGACGATCGACTGGTACCTCACCGCGCCCAGCGTCAGCCCGTTCAAGGCCAACACCAAGGTCGCCCTCATCGACATCTTCCAGTTCGACGAGAGCACCGGGCTGTGGCGGCTGGTCGACGCGGCCGGCAAACAGCTGCTGGACGCCAAGGGCCAGCCCGTCGTGTGGGACAAGTCCTCGCAGGCCAGCCTGGCCGTGGACATGAGCCAGGAGCCGTCCCTGGCCGAGGACCTCAAGCAGGGCAAGCTGCACTCCGAGCCGAACATCCGCTGGGTGCTCGACCGCAAGGTCGGCCCGGCGCTCAACCGCGGCGACCTGGCCAACCTCGTCGACGAGGTCGGGTCGGAGAAGATGTTCTGCTCCGGGCCGAGCGACTGCGTCAACGAGCTGAAGCGGACCTTCTTCCCGAAGCTCCAGCGCGGGGTGATCCTCACCGACCTGCCGAGCGAGTCGATGCTCAAGCGCACGGCGTACCCGAGCGGGCCGGCCAAGAAGAAGGTCAGCGAGGAGGCCAAGCAGCAGGCGCGCGAGCAGCTCGCGAACAAGCAGTACTCCGACGCCGTGGTCGAGAAGGGCGTGCAGGACTGGGACAAGCAGGGCCGCCCGGTCGCGGCCGGCGCCCAGGTGGCGATGGGCGGCAAGGGCTTCGGCACCGGCTCCGGCAACGCCGCCGCGGCCGGCCCGGCCGAGCTCGCCGGCACCGACCCGGGCGGGATCGACTTCACCACGCTGCAGCTGCGGTACCTCGCGGAGAGCCCTGGCGGGGACCTGCGCTACGCGTACAGCGCGTCGCCGGCCGGGCCGGGCGTCGCCTCCGACGTCAACGGCGGGCGGGCGGCGATGGCCCAGATGTCCGACGCGTTCTACGTGTGGCTGAACCTGCCGACGTCGAAGTTCTGGGTCAACCTCAACCCGAGCGAGCCCGACCGGATCATCGACGCCAAGCTCGCCACCACCGACGTCGGGCGCATCCTGCTGCAGGCCGACCTCGACATGAAGAAGATGTCGGCCAAGCTGACCAACCCGAACACCGACCTGGGCCGGCAGTTCTGGGGCGAGCCGGACCCGGACGCGCTGGAGGAGTGCGTGGTCACCCGGCAGTGGATCGTGCCGAAGCCGGCCACGGTCTACCAGGCCGACGGCGGGATCTACATCCTCGACGCCCCGCTGGAGGTCAAGGCCGAGTCGCAGCTGTCCAAGGGCAAGTTCGGCGACCCGTCCTGCCCGGCGCCCAGCGACCGCATGGAGAAGGTCTTCGAGCAGCTCATCCTGCCCAAGGTCGAGGACGCGGTGAACCACGCGCCCGAGTTCGCCGAGCTGCGCCGGGTCTACCTGGCCCGGGTCGCCGCCGAGTGGTACCGCGAGCGCAAATCCGGCGCCCTGACCTCGATGATCGACAGCGGCGACGTGCACCGCTGGCCCGCGATGCAGTCCTGGCAGCCGAAGCAGGTGTTCGACGCCTACGTGAAGTCGTACCGCGACCACGAGTACAACGTGACGAAGAACGTCGATCGGGGCGGCTACCGGTACACCTTCACCTACAGCGACGGCGGCGTGGACTTCGGCGACGTCAAGTTCTCGGGCGTCGCCAAGAGCGAGTTCCAGCAGCAGTACGGCGATGTGTCCAAGGCCGTCGGCCAGTCCTTCGAGCAGCGTGCGCCGGACGCGCACAACCGCATCTGGCTGGGCGCGACGGCCCAGGTGAAGCCGAAGCCGCTCGACTACACCAGCGGCGAGGACCAGTACGCCGACGACGGGCCGCCGCCGGATCGCGCGCTGGAACCGGCGCGTTCGTACACCGCGATCTACGGCTGGACGCTCGCGGCCGTGCTGATGATGTTCGTCGCCGCGCTGTTCCTGGTGCTGGTGCTGAACGTGCGGGCCGCGACCCGGCGTTGATCCCGGGCCGAGACGGCCTGGCATGTGACCGCCGTCTCGGCGGCATCAAGAAGGCGTCAAGAAACGGGTCCCGGGCGTAGGGATTCTGCAAAGACACCTGGGCAGGGAAAACAGCCAGGTCTTCACTTGCAGCGGGCCGGATGGAAGGCCCTCGCGCAAGTGTCGAGGCAGGTGTTTCCCCATGCGTTCCCTGTGGGCCGCGCCGACCGGCATCACCCTGGCCGGCGGCGCCGCCGCGGTGGTGGCCACGGCGGCGTTCACGGCCGCCGTGTTCACGCCGCCGGAGCTGCTGGCCCGGCTCGTCGCGATGGCGGCCTGCGTCGCCGCGGTCGGGGTGTTCGGCGGGAACCTGCCCGCCGCCCTCGGCACGGCCGGCATCGCCTGGACCGTGCTCAACGGATTCCTGGTGAACCGGCTCGGCGTGCTCACGTGGCACGGCACCGCGGACGCGATCCGCCTCGCCGTGCTGCTCGGCGCGGCCACCGCCGGCTGGCTGGCCCTGCGCGCGCACCGTGCGCTGCGGCACCGGCGCGACGTCGTCCGGATGCGCGTCTGGCTCTACGGCGACGGGTTCACGTCGTCGGTACGCCCATACAAGGAGGCAAGCCCCCGTGGCTGATGTGGTGTTCGTCCTGCTGACGGTCGCGCTGTTCGCGATCCTCGGCCTGGCGGTGCGGGCGGTGGAGCGGCTGTGAACGCCGAAAACCTCGTCGGTCTCGTGCTCGCGGTCGCGCTCAGCGCGTTCCTGATCGCCGCCCTACTCTTCCCGGAACGGTTCTGATGGCCGGCATCCTCTTCATCGCCTCGCTGATCCTGGTGCTGGTGCTGCTGTACCGCCCGTTCGGCGACTACATGTACCGGGCGGTCACCGCGACCCGGCACCTGCGCGCCGAGAAGGTCATGTACCGCGCGGTCGGCGTCAACCCGGACGGCGAGCAGTCGTGGGGCGTCTACGCCCGCAGCGTGCTCGCCTTCTCCGCGGTGTCGATCCTGCTGCTGTACCTCTTCCAGCGCTTCCAGAACCACCTGTGGCTCAGCCTCGGCTTCGATCCGGTGGCGCCCGGCCAGGCCTGGAACACGGCCGTGAGTTTCGTGACGAACACGAACTGGCAGTCGTACTCCGGCGAGTCGACGATGGGCCACCTCGTGCAGATGTCCGGGCTCGCGGTGCAGAACTTCGTCTCCGCGGCCGTGGGTGTCGCCGTGGCGGTGGCCCTGGTGCGCGGGTTCTCCCGGGCCAGGACCGACCAGCTCGGCAATTTCTGGGTCGACCTGGTCCGCATCACGGTGCGCATCCTGCTGCCGGTGGCGATCCTCGGCGCCGTCGTGCTGATCGCGGGCGGTGTCGTGCAGAACCTTTCCGCCGGTACCGACCTGACGACCCTCGCCGGCGCCACGCAGCACGTCACCGGCGGCCCGGTCGCCTCGCAGGAAGCCATCAAGGAACTGGGGACGAACGGCGGCGGGTTCTACAACGCCAACAGCGCGCACCCGTTCGAGAACCCGACCGGCTGGACGAACTGGTTCGAGATCTTCCTGATCCTGCTGATCCCGTTCTGCCTGCCGCGGGTGTTCGGCCGGATGGTCGGCGACAAGCGCCAGGGCCTGGCGATCGCCGGCATCATGGCCATCCTTGCCATCGGCTCCACCATCGCGCTGAACGTCATCCAGATCCACCACCCGGGCACCGTCCCGACGGCGGTCGGCGCGGCCACCGAGGGCGTCGAGACCCGCTTCGGCGTGGCCCAGTCGGCGACCTTCGCGGCGGCCACCACGCTGACCTCCACCGGCGCGGTGAACTCCTTCCACGACTCGTACACCGCGCTGGGCGGCATGGTCCCGATGCTGAACATGATGCTGGGCGAGGTGGCTCCGGGCGGTACCGGATCAGGGCTCTACGGCATGTTGATCCTGGCCGTCATCACGGTCTTCGTGGCCGGTCTGATGGTCGGGCGGACGCCGGAGTACCTGGGGAAGAAGATCGGTGCGCGGGAGATCAAGTTCGCGTCGCTGTATCTGCTGACGACGCCCGCGCTCGTGCTGGTGGGCACGGCGATCGCGATGGGTTCGGACACGGCCCGCGCGTCGATGGCCAACCCGGGCGCGCACGGGCTTTCCGAGGTGCTGTACGCGTTCACGTCGGCGTCGAACAACAACGGCTCCGCGTTCGCGGGCATCAGCGTCAACACCGACTTCTACAACACCGCACTCGGGTTGTGCATGCTGCTCGGCCGGTTCCTGCCGATCATCTTCGTGCTCGGGCTGGCCGGCTCCCTCGCGAAGCAGCAGCCGACACCGGAGTCCGCGGGCACGCTCAAGACGTACCAACCCCTCTTCATCGGCATGGTCGTGGCCGTCACGGTCGTCGTCGTGCTGCTCACCTACCTGCCGGCGGTCGCGCTCGGCCCCCTCGCGGAAGGCATCCGATGACCGCGTTTCTCACGGCGCTGCGCAAGCTCAGCCCGTTCACGTTGTGGCGCAACCCCGTCATGTTCATTGTTGAAATCGGCTCCATTTACACGACGGTGCTCGCGATCACCGACCCGAGCGTCTTCGCCTGGGCGATCACGGCCTGGCTGTGGCTGACCGTGCTGTTCGCGAACTACGCCGAGGCGGTGGCCGAGGGCCGCGGCAAGGCCCAGGCCGCCACGCTGCGCAAGGCCAAGCAGGACACCGTCGCGTACTTGCCGGACGGCACCACGGTCCGCGCGAGCGAGCTCAAGCAGGGCGACGTCGTCGTGGTCGAGGCGGGGCAGATCATCCCGGGTGACGGCGACGTGATCGAGGGCATCGCGTCGGTGGACGAGTCGGCCATCACGGGCGAGTCGGCGCCGGTGATCCGTGAGTCGGGCGGGGATCGGAGCGCGGTGACGGGTGGTACGAAGGTGTTGTCGGACCGGATCGTCGTGCGGATCACGCAGCAGCCGGGGGAGTCGTTCATCGACCGGATGATCCGGCTGGTCGAGGGCGCCAACCGGCAGAAGACGCCGAACGAGATCGCGCTCAACATCCTGCTCGCCTCGCTCACCATCATCTTCATGCTGGCCGTCGTCACGCTCCAGCCCCTCGCCATCTACTCCGGCGGCCCGGTCTCCGGCATCGTGCTCGTCGCGCTGCTCGTCTGCCTCATCCCGACCACGATCGGCGCGCTGCTCTCGGCGATCGGCATCGCCGGGATGGACCGGCTCGTGCAGCGCAACGTCCTGGCCATGTCCGGCCGCGCGGTCGAGGCGGCCGGCGACGTGAACACCCTGCTGCTGGACAAGACCGGCACCATCACCCTGGGCAACCGGCAGGCGGGCAATCTGCTGCCCGTCGACGGCGTGAGCATCGACGAACTCGCCGAGGCGGCCCAGCTGTCCTCACTCGCCGACGAAACCCCCGAGGGCCGTTCCATCGTCGTGTACGCCAAGGAGCACCACGGCCTGCGCGAGCGTGACGTCACCGGCGCGCAGTGGGTCCCGTTCACCGCCCAGACCCGGATGTCCGGCGTGGACGTCGACGGCCGCGAGGTGCGCAAGGGCGCCGCCACCGCGGTCATGAAGTGGGTACGCGAGCACGGCGGGCACCCCACCACCGAGGTCGGCGCGATCGTGGACGCCGTCTCCTCGTCCGGCGGCACGCCCCTCGTCGTCGCCTCCCGCCGAGCGGGGGAGGACGCCCGCACGCTCGGCGTCATCCACCTCAAGGATGTGGTGAAGCAGGGGATGCGGGAGCGGTTCGACGAGATGCGCCGGATGGGCATCCGGACCGTGATGATCACCGGGGACAACCCGTTGACGGCCAAGGCGATCGCGGAGGAGGCCGGCGTCGACGACTTCCTGGCCGAGGCCACCCCCGAGGACAAGATGGCCCTCATCAAACAGGAACAGCAGGGCGGCAAACTCGTCGCGATGACCGGCGACGGCACCAACGACGCCCCCGCCCTCGCCCAGGCCGACGTCGGCGTCGCCATGAACACCGGCACCTCGGCCGCGAAAGAAGCCGGGAACATGGTCGACCTCGACTCCGACCCCACCAAACTCATCGAGATCGTCGAGATCGGCAAACAACTCCTCATCACCCGCGGCGCCCTCACCACCTTCTCGATCGCCAACGACATCGCCAAATACTTCGCGATCATCCCGGCCATGTTCGCCGCGATCTACCCCGGCCTCGACCGGCTCAACATCATGCACCTGCACTCGCCGACCTCGGCCATCCTCTCCGCCGTCATCTTCAACGCCGTCGTCATCGTCGCGCTGATCCCCCTCGCCCTGCGCGGGGTCCGCTACCGGCCCGGCCCGGCCGCCGCCATGCTGCGCCGCAACCTGCTCGTCTACGGCGCCGGCGGCATCATCGTGCCCTTCATCGGCATCAAACTCATCGACCTGCTCATCATGACCATCCCGGGGATCTCCTGATGCGACTCCCAGCCTGGCTCGCCCAGCACCTCGCCGCCCTCCGCGCCCTGCTCGCCCTCACCCTCGTGCTCGGCGTGGCCTACCCGCTGCTCATGCTCGCCATCGCCCGGATTCCGGGCCTGTCCGGCCACGCGGACGGCTCACTGCTCGACCGCGACGGCAAGGTCGTCGGCAGCGCCCTCATCGGACAGTCCTTCGTGGACGATCAGGGCAATCCCCTGAAGCAGTACTTCCAGTCCCGCCCCTCGGCCGCCGGCGACGGCTACGACCCGACGTCGACCTCGGCCTCCAACCTCGGCCCGGAGAACGTCAAACTGCTCAACCTCGTGTGCGAACGCAGCAAGGCGGTCGGCGAACTCGAACACGTCGACGGGTCCCGCCCCTACTGCACCCCCGGCGGGACCGGCGCCGTGCTGGCCGTGTACCCCGACCGCGCCGTGAGCGTCAACGAGCTCTGCCCGGCGGCGCCGTTCATCCAGCAGTACCAGGGAAAGCCCGTCGTCTGTGCGAAGGACGGCGAGGACTACGGCGACGGCGTGCAGACCCCCATCCGGGGCGACGCGCCCGCGAACCCCGTGGTGCCGGCTGACGCGGTCACGGCCAGTGGCAGCGGGCTCGACCCGCACATCAGCCCGGCGTACGCCGCGTTGCAGGTGCCCCGGATCGCCGCCGCGCGCGGCCTGTCCGAGGCCGACGTGCGCAAGCTGGTGGCCGAGCACACCGACGGCCGCGCCCTCGGCTTCCTCGGCGAGCCGGGCGTCAACGTCGTCGAGCTGAATTTGGCCCTCGACCGGAGGTAGCCGAGCGAAGCCCCCGGCCCGCCACTCCCGAGCAGGGTGGCGGGCCGGGCCCGTCGGCGGAAAGGCAAACCGTTGCACCGCACCAGAGTTCTCATCGTCGACGACGAGCCCCAGCTGCTGCGGGCGCTGCGGATCAATCTGCAGGCCCGCCAGTACGACGTGGTCACCGCCGGCGACGGCGCCGCCGCGCTGCGGGCCGCGGCCGAGCAGCATCCGGACGTCGTCGTGCTCGATCTCGGCCTGCCCGACCTGGACGGCCTCGAGGTGTTGCGCGCCCTGCGGGCCTGGACGCCCGTGCCGGTCGTGGTGCTGTCCGGCCGGCTCGGCAGCAGCGAGAAGGTCGCCGCCCTCGACGCCGGCGCCGACGACTACGTCACCAAGCCGTTCAACGTCGACGAGCTGCTGGCCCGGCTGCGCGTGGTCGCCCGCCGCCGCCGCCCCGAGCCGGAGCAGGCGACCGTCGTGCGCGTCGGCGACTTCGACGTGGACCTCGTCGCCCGGGACGTCCGCCACGCGTCCGACCCCGCGCAGCGGCTGCACCTGACCCGGACCGAGTGGCGGCTGCTGGAGCTGCTGCTGCGCCACCCCGGCCGGCTCGTCGGGCACCGGGAGCTGCTGCAGCACGTCTGGGGCCCGACGTACGTCGGCGAGACCCACTACCTGCGCCAGTACATGGCCCAGCTGCGCCGCAAGCTCGAACCCGACCCGGCGCGGCCCCGCCATCTGCTGACCGAGCCGGCGATGGGGTACCGCTTCCAGCCGTAGAGATTGCGTCAAGGACCCTTCTCGAACCGCCCCGCCGGTGTCAGCGTTGCTGGCGTGACCCTCACGCAAATCCTCCCCACGTTGCGCTCCTCCCTCCCGCCCCATCTCGACGCCGGCGTGTGGCCCCGCTCCACCCGCTGGTCCGAGCGCGGCGACCTGTGCGTCGCCGGCGTCAGCCTGGCCGCCCTGGCCGCCGAGCACGGCACCCCCACGTACGTCGTCGACGAGTCCGACGTGCGCGAGCGCTGCCGGGCCTACGCGGCGGCGTTCGGGGCGGCCGACGTGGCGTACACCGGAAAGGCCTTGCTGAGCATCGACGTGGCGCGCTGGGTGGCCGCCGAGGGACTCGGCCTCTACGCGGGCTCGGCGGGCGAGGTGCGCGTGGCGGCACTGGCGGGCTTCGCCATGGACCGCGTGGTGCTCTACGGCAGCGCGAAGTCCACAGAGGACCTCGACACCGCGTACGCCGCCGGGGTGGGCACCATCGTCGTCGAGTCGCTGGGCGAGATCGACCGGATCGCCGCCACCGCCCCGGCCGGCCAGCGCGTGCTGCTGCGGCTCCTGGCCGGCCCCGCGGATCGCGCCGACCGCCGCTTCGGCCTGCACGTCGCCGACGGGGAGGCGGCCGCCGCGGTGGCCCGGATCGCGGCCCGGCCGGGGCTGCGCCTGGCCGGCTTCGACTGCTCGATCGGCCACCAATTGAACCGCTTCAGCTTGTACGAGCAGGAGCTGGGCCGCCTCTGCTCGTTCGCCGCCGCACACGGGATCGTCCCGGAACGGCTGAACCTGGGCGGTGGGCACGCCGTGGCCTACCGACCGGCGGAGCTGGACCTGGCCCTGGGCGCCTTCGCCGCACGGATGCGGGCCGTGCTGCACCTGGAGGCCGGGCGGCACGGGCTGCCGACGCCGCGCCTGACCGTTTCGCCGGGCCGCGCCGTGGTCGCCCGCGCCGGGGTCACGGTGTACCGGGTCCTGGCCGTGACCGAGACCCGCGCCGGGGGCCGCCTGGTGGCCGTGGACGGCGGCATGTCGGACTGCCCGGCGACGGCGTTGTGCGGCAGCCGGCACAGCGCGCTGCTCATCGGCCGGGCCGGTGCGGACCTGGCGCCGGCGGTGGTGGTCGGGCGGCACAACGACGCCGATGACGTCGTCGTGCCGGATGCCTCGCTGCCGGCGGACGTGCGTCCGGGGGATCTGCTCGCGGTGGCGGGGACGGGCGCCTACCACCATGCGCGGGCCACGAACTTCCACCTGGTGACCCGGCCGGCCCTGCTCGCCGTGGCCGGCGGGCGCTCCCGGGTGCTGGTGCGCCGGGAGTCGCTCGACGACCTGCTCGCCCGGGACCTGGGCCGCTGAGATGGACGTGACGATGTGAAGGACCTCGACGCCATGAGTGGACTGCTCGCCGTGCGCCTCGGGGCGGTGCGGGTGTGGCCGGAGCGGATGGCCGCCCTGCGGGCCGCCGTCGACGGGCTCGGCGTGGCCGAGACGGCCGCGGCCCGGGAGTTCGCCGTCGTGCGGGCCAAGATAGCGGCCCCCGGCCTGCCGACCCCGCCCCGCGCCGGGCAACGCCGCTAGGCCTCGGCGGCCGCGGTTGCGACCTCAGGAGTCGCGGCGGGCGTCGGTTCCGTTGCGCGGGCCGGGAGGGCGAAGGACAGCACGATCGCCAGGCCGGTGAAGCCGACCGTCCACCAGAAGGCGACGTCGAAGGCGTGGGCCGGGGTGCCGGCGGTCGAGGCCAGGATGACCGCCAGCAGGGCCACGCCCGCCGAGCCGCCGACCTGTTGGGCGATGCGGGTCACGGTGCTCGCGTGTGGGATTTTGGCGTGGGACAGGCCCTGGAACGCCACGCTCATCAGGGGGATCAGCACCATGCCGAGGCCCAGGCCGCGGACGAACAGGGCGGCCAGCAGCGGCCAGGTCGTCGTGTGCGCGTCGGCCAGGGCGAACGGGACCGTGGCCACGCCGACCAGGATGAAGCCGGCGATGGAGACCCAGCGGGCGCTGATGCGGTCCAGCATCCGGGCGGCGACCGTGCGGCTCAGCAGCGAGCCCACGCCCTGCGGGATCAGCAGCAGGCCCGCGTCCAGCGCCGAGTTGCCCCGCAGTTCCTGCCAGTAGAGGGGGAGGAGGAGCATCGCGCCGTACAACGAAGCGCCGGACAGGAACAGCAGGGACGTCGCGGCCCACGTCGGGCGGGAGCGCAGCACCTCCAGGTCGACCAGGGGCTCGCCGCGGCCGCGCAGGGCCCACAGGACGAAGGCCACCAGGAGGACGGCGCCCAGGATCATCGGGGCCAGGACGTCCGCGCGGGTGAAGCCGCCGGCGCCCGAGACGTTGGACAGGCCCCAGAGCAGGGCGACCAGCGCGGGGGAGAGCAGGGCCAGGCCGACGACGTCCAGCCGGACCCGCCGGGCCGGCTGGTCGGCCGGGATCAGCCGCGCGGCCAGGACCAGGCCGAGCAGGCAGAACGGCACGTTCACCAGGAACAGCCAGCGCCACGAGCCGACGCCCAGGATCAGGCCCCCGATGACCGGGCCCAGGATCGGGCCGAGGGCGGCGGGCAGGGCGACGACCGACATCAGGCGGGCGCGATCGGGGCCCTGCGCGGCCTGCATGACCATCGTCATCATGAGCGGCATCATCGCGCCGCCGCCGAGGCCCTGCAGCACGCGGAAGCCGATCAGGCTGGGCGCGTCCCAGGCGAACGAGCAGAGGACCGAGCCGAGCAGGAACGCGGTCAGGGCGTACATCCACAGGCGCTTGGCCCCCATCCGGCCCTGCAGCCAGCCGACGAGCGGGATGACCACGCCCAGGGCGAGCAGGTACGCCGTGCTGATCCACTGGATGGTCCCGACTCCGGTGTCCAGATCGGCCGCGAGCTGGTGCAGCGCCACGCTGACGATGGTCGAGTCGAGGATGACCGTGATGCCGCCCACCAGCACCGCGATGGCGGTGCGCAGGGCTTTCGGATCGATGCTGGACATGCGTTCCGCCTTTTAAGATACGCGTTTGTACCTAACGAGCTTCACGGTACGTGCCCGTGTTAAGATACGCAAGTGAGTCTTAAGACCCGTCGGCGCGGAACGGAGCTGGAGGACGCGATCCTCGCGGCCGGGTGGGACGTGCTGGTCGAGCGCGGCTACCACGGCTTCACCTACGAGGCGGTCGCCGAGCGCGCCGGGACCAGCCGGCCGGTGCTGTACCGGCGCTGGCCCCAGCGCGAGGACCTGCTCCTGGCGACCGTGGCGAGGTCCTGGTCCGCCGCGCCGATCGAGATCCCGGACACCGGGCACCTGCGCGAGGACATGCTCGGCTTCCTGCGCAACGCCGACGCGGGCCGCTCGCGGACGATCATGCTGGTCGGTGTGCAGTTGATGGAGTACTTCCGGGAGACCGGCACCAGCTTCGACGAACTGCGCGCGCACCTTCGTCCGCCGGGTCAGCGCAACGGCTGCGAGGTGATTGTCGAGCGGGCGGTGGGGCGGGGCGAGCTGCCGGACGTACCATATCCGGCTCGTGTCGTGGTGTTGCCCTTCGACCTGCTGCGCCACGATCTGCTCATGACCATGCGGTCGGTGCCGGACGAGAAGATCGTGGAGATCGTCGATGTCATCTGGCTGCCGCTGCTGCGCGTGACCGCCTCCGAAATTCGGTTGACGGCACCGATAATCTGATCCTCCGTACCTCCGTGAGGTCGAGGGGGCCCGTCCCCTTCGATCCACAGGAGTCCCGATGCGCCGGGCGCCCGCCCTGTCCTTCCTGCTCGTCACCGTCTTCGTCGACATGCTCGGCCTCGGCCTGATCGTGCCGATCCTGCCCGCCCTGATGACCGCGCTCACCGGCGACGCGGCGGCCGCGGCCCGCTGGTCCGGCCTGATCGGCTCCAGCTACGGGCTGCTGCAGTTCGCCTCGGCCCCGCTGCTGGGCCGCCTCGCCGACCGGCACGGCCGCCGCCCCGTCCTGCTGCTCTCGCTCGCCTTCCTCGGCCTGGACTACCTCGCGCACGGCGTTGCGTCCTCGGTCTGGCTGCTGGCCCTGTTCCACGGCCTCGCGGGCGCGTGCGCGGGCACCAACACGGTCGTCAACGCCTACATCGCCGACGTGGTCCCACCGGCGGGCCGCGCCCGCGCGTACGGCCTGGTCGGCGCGGCGTTCGGTGCCGGCTTCGTGGCCGGCCCGGTGCTGGGCGGCCTGCTCGGCTCGGTCGATGTGCGGCTGCCGTTCCTGGCCGCGGCGGCCCTGGCGTTCGCGAACGTCCTCTATGGATGGTTGCTGCTGCCCGAGTCGCGGCGCGGGACCCGCGGCCCGGCCGCGAATCCCTCGTTCGTTGGATTGTTCCGCCGCCCGGTGCTGGGCCGGCTGGCCGTGGCGCGTGCGTGCGCCGACGTCGCGCGGATGACGAACCAGGCGGTGTGGACGTACCTCGTCACGTCGCGGTTCGGCTGGGACACCGCCCACCTCGGCGTTGTGATGGCCGCGGGCGCTCTGGCCGGCGTTGGATTTCAGGCCCGCCTGGTCGGCCCGCTCGTGCGCGTGCGGGGGGAGCGGCGCGCGGCCGTGCTCGGCAGCGCCCTCGGCGCGGTGGTGCTCGCGGGGACGGCTTTTGTGGAGGTACCAATGGCGCTTCATGCCCTTCAGGCGCTGGGCGTGCTCGCCTCGGTGGGCGGTGCGGCCGCGCAGACCTGGCTGTCCCAGGCCACCGGCCCGGACGAGCAGGGCGCCGTGCAGGGGGTGTTCACGGGCATCGGCGCCCTCGCGGAGGCGGCGGTCCCGGTCGCGGCCGGCGCGGCGTTCGCGTTCTCGCCCAGCCTGCCGTTCCTGGCCGCCGCGGTATTCGCCCTGGGCTCGACCGTGGTGCTGATGTCCGCTATCCAACAACGTTGATGCGTTCGCCGGTCGCCGGGCCTACGCTCGGCGACCGATGGAACTCATCGCCAGCGCCGACGTCGCCGCCGACAACATCCTGGACTTCTCAGTGACCCCGGCGGCCCAGGCCTACGTCATCGCCGAGCACATCGTGCGCGTCCCGCGCTGCCAGGTGCTCGCGGTGGGCAGCCTGTCCAACGTGCAGCCGCCGGACTACCCCTTCCCGGGTGTACCGTCGGCGCCCCGGTATTTCTCCACCGGCGCGCACGTCTACGTCTCCCTGCAGGACGGCGCCACGGGCAAGTGGGACTACACGGTGACGGCGCGGGCGGAGTCCGCCGACTGCCGGGCCGTGGGCTTCCGCGTCTTCGTCCACCAGGGCTGGGCGGGCGGCGTGGGGCTCGTCTTCCGCACCGGGATCGCGCCGCTGCCGTACGGCAAACTGGTCCTGGAGCACTACCGGATCGTGTTCGACGCCATCACCGGCATCATCTGCTACACGGCGACGACCTCCCGCTCGGGCAAGCCGGACGACGACGGCGACGACCCGGACGAGTACGCCTTGCGCGCGGCGCGGGAGTTCGCCGCCGACGGCGTCCAGTTGCGGGTGCGCTCGCTGGACCGCCCGCTGCCCGCGGGCCGCCACTTCCGCGTCGACCCGGCGAGCGGCGCCGTCATCGAGGTCCAGCAGCGCCCTACGCCCTGAACTCGTACCGCCCGTCGGCCCCGCGCGCGAGCGGCCGCACATCGACGACGGCGTCTACGTTGAGCGGGCCGTACACGTGCGGGAAGGGCTCGTCCCAGCCCGGTGCGGCGTCCCACTGCAGCGGCGCGGTCAGCCGCGCCTCGTCGATGGCGAGGACGACGAGGCCCTCGTCGTCGCCGTAGATCAGGTTCGCCACCGGGGCGACCTGCGCCGCGGTGCCGCCGTGCATGAAGCCCTGCTCCTCGATGGTGCGGCCCTTGGTGGACAGGCGGTACTCGCCGTCGTGCTGGGCCCGCTCCCAGTCATCCGCGAACGCGATGTGGTAGATCAAGTCCCCGCCCCCCGTTGAATTTGGCCGCCGCAGCCTACCGCCCGCCCGGGCCATGCTCCGGGGCCGGTGGGGCGGGGCGGGCGGGGCGGCCTGTGCCACGCCCGCCCCGCCGGTTCAGGACGCGTAGGCCTTGATTTCCAACAGGCCCACGGAATTGGTGCCGTTCGACTGCAGCAGCACCCGCAGCCGCGTCGTGGAGACCTGCGTGAAGGTCACCGTGAGGTACGTGTTCGCGGTGACCGGGTAGCCGCTCGCCTCCGGCACGTCGGCGTACGCGCTGCCGGTCCAGTACTGCAGCTTCCAGCTCGCGGGGACGTCGATGCCCTGGTTGTCGTCGAAGAGGTACACCTGGGCGCGTTTCAGGGTTTGGGCACTTGACCACTGCAGCTCGGCCCACTGCTGGCCGCTGTTGGGCCAGGTGCCCCAGCGCGGATTCACGGTGTCGTTGGACGAGGACGGGTCGATGCCGTCGTTCAGCGCCGAAACCGTTTCCCACGGGGAGGTGTACGACGCCGAAGGTGTGGCCGAGCGGGCCAGGTTGCTGTCCGGCGGGGTGGTGGTGCCGCCGCCCTTGATGAGGAACAGGTTGTCGGCGACGTTGTAGTACTGCGACAGGTACGAGCCGGCCGCCGGGTTGGTGTTGTAGTAGTCGTCGTGGTTGCAGTCCAGCCGGTTGTCGTGGGACTGCGCGGTGCACACGGTGCGCACGGTGACGCTCGGGTCGTCCTTGTAGCACATGACGTCCCACTCGTCGGTGCAGTGGCCGAAGCCGGAGGCGTTCGGGGCGTTGTTGTTCACGGCGCCGAGGGTGTGGCCGAGCTCGTGGGCGGCGACGCCGGCGGTCCAGCAGCCGTTGTCCGCGCGGGCGTACTCCGGGCCGGTGTTCGAGCGGTTCGCGTCGCTCTTGCGGGTGTCGCCCGCGAGCCCGCCGATGCCGCAGTACACATTGGCGTCGACGAATTGCAGGTACTTCCGGTCGGTGCGCGTGTAGCCGGCCGCCTTGACCGCGTTGAGCAGCGGCGCCCAGTCGTTGGCGTTCAGCGCCGAGTCGGCGATCTGCACATTGCGCACGACTGGGCGGCAGGCGCCGTTGACGGACTCGGTGACGTAGCGGACGTGGCGCTCCCCGCCGGTCTCCTTGGCGCTCTCGTTGAAGATGGTGTCGACGCCCTCGGCCAGGGTGCGGAACGTCTCCAGGTACTGCGTGTAGCGGCTCGTCGATCCGTGGATGTACAGCACCTCGACCCGCCGGCCGCTGGTCCCGTCGCCCTCGCACACGGCGAGGGACTGCACGGCCGCGGACGCCGAAGCCATCGCCGGTACGGTCGCCTTGACCGACAACCCGGCCGGCGGCGCGTCCGGCCCGTGCGTGCACATGGTCGGGCTGGTGCCCTTGACCTCGAGCAGCCCGGCGCCGCACGGGCCGGCCGGGCGGCGCTGCAGCCCGTCGTACACGAGCCCCTTCGCGGGTTCGTTGGCCGGCATCGCGGTGAGGCCGGCGGTCTGGCTGGTCCGGTCACCGGCGAACGCGGTGCCGGCGAAGACCCCGGTGACGCCGAGGCCGATGGCGGCGGCCGCGGCGACGATGATCCGTGTTGTTGCGGATCTGGGCATGGTGGCGGACTCCCTTCACGGGGGCAGGGGCGAAATCCTTTTCGGCACCCTGGCAGCCCGCATTGTCGGGAGTCAATGTTGTGACGAGTTGTTCCAAAACGACGGCACACCGAAACCATTTCGGCGTGAAACGTACAGGGACGAAGAGCGGCCGCCGACCGGGTCGGTGGTCGGCGGCCTCGTGCAGTCGCTGGGGCTCTATCTGCTGGCGCTGGCGGTGCTGTTCCGAGCGTTCGCGCTCGGTGTGTTCGTGGCGTCGCTCGCGCTCGGGATCTGGTGGGAGATCCGCGGGCGCGAGCGTTCGGCCATCGGGGTCATCCTGGGCACGTTCGCTTGGCCCATGCTCGGGTTGGTCGCACCTCAGTAGTCGTCGAGGGTCAGGTCGACGCCCGCGAGATGGCGGTCGAACCACTGGGCGGCCGCGCCCGCCACCTGTTCCAGGGTGCCCGGCTCGGCGAAGAGGTGGGAGGCGCCCGGAACCACCCACAGCGTCCACGGGCCGCCGAGGTCGACCGCCGCGGTCTGGTTGAGCTCCATGACCCGCTCGTCGCGCTCACCGACGAGCAACATGACCGGCGCCACCACCTCGGCGATGCGCGCACCGGCCAGGTCCGGTCGGCCGCCGCGGGACACCACGGCCCGCACCCGGCGCGGGCGGGCGGCCGCCGCCAGCAGCGCCGCGGCGCCGCCGGTGCTGGCGCCGAACAGTCCCAGGGGCAGCCGCGCGAGGGCCGGCTGCTCGGCGATCCAGTCGATGACACCGGCGAGGCGCTCGGCGAGCAGGTCGACGTCGAAGCGCAGTTCGGCCGTACGGGCGTCGACCCGCTCCTCGTCGGTGGTGAGCAGGTCGGTCAGTACCGTGGCCAGGCCGACCCCGTTGAGCCGCTCGGCCACCATCCGGTTGCGCGGGCTCAGCCGCGAGCTGCCGCTGCCGTGCGCGAACAGCACCACCCCACGGGCCTGCGCCGGAACGACCACGTCGGCGTCCAGCACGACCCCGCCGGACGGGACCGCCATCAGCGTGTCGGTCATGATCCCTCCCTTGCCGTTTCGACCCCGGCTACCCCGCGCGGGCCGGGTCACGCATGACGGCCAGGCCGACGGGCAAGTGGCGGGCCATGTTCCGGCCTCTGCCGCCCCGCCTCGGCCTCTTCCGCCTCGCTTCGGCCTCTGCCGCTCCGGCTCGGCCTCTGCCGCCCCGCGCGGGCCGGGTCACGCATGACCGGCAGGCTGAAGGGTAAGTGGCGGCCCATGGGAGGGTACGGGGACGAGGTCGCCGCCCTCACGGCGCCGCTCGAGGACCCGGGGGACCTGGACGTGCTGCTCGAACGCATCGGCGCCGCCCGGGGCCGAGGCGTAATACCGGGCCCTGGTGGCTGGCGGCCGGCAGTCCTGGAACGTGCGCGAGCGGCACATGGACGAGACCCTGGACCGGCTGCTGCGGCGAGACCCACGCCGTGCTGCCGCTGCACCTCGCGGCGGTCGATGCAGGCGAGCCCGAGACGTATCCGTCGGGCGTGTAGGAGGCCGCATGATTTTCGTGGACCGTACCGAGGCGGGGCGCGCGCTCGGCGAGGAGCTGGCCCGGCACGGCCTGGAGTCCGGCGCGGACGGCAAGCCGCTGGTGCTGGCGCTACCCCGCGGCGGCGTGCCGGTCGCGGTGCCCGTGGCCGAGCGCCTCGGTGCCGACCTCGACCTGGTTTTGGCCCGCAAGATCGGCGCGCCCAACCACCCGGAGTTCGGGGTGGGCGCGATCGCCGAGGACGGCCCGCCGGTGTTCGACACGGGCGTGCTGCGCTACCTGGGCATCACGGAGGCGGACCTCGCCCCGACGGTGGCCGCCGAGCGGGCCGAGCTGAGCCGCCGGGTGCGCCTCTACCGCGGCGACCGCCCCGCCCCGACGGTGACCGGCCGGCGCGTGGTGCTGGTCGACGACGGCCTGGCCACCGGCGTCACCGCACACGCCGCCATGCGCTGGCTGGCCTCCCGGCGCCCGGAGCGAATCGTCCTGGCCGTGCCCGTCTGTTCCCGGGAGGCTCGTTCGCGCCTTGCCGATGTCGCCGGTACGGTCCTGTGCCTCCACGCCCCCCGCCAGTTCGCCGCCGTGGGGCAGTGGTACCAGGACTTCACCCAGCTGACGGACGCGGACGTGGACACGGCCCTGCGCGGCTGCTCCGGATCCGCCGCCCGCTGATCGCAGCCCGACTCCCACCGCAGCGCCCATCGCGTACCGCCGCGGCAATCGATTGCCGCTGGGCGTTCGCGGCGCGGTGCTCGCCGGCCGCGGTGCTCGCCGTGACCGCGGCGCTCGCCGTGACGGCCGGGGCGCGGTTCGTGCGCTGCCGGGCAATCGATTGCCGCAGGACTGTGGCAGCGCCGTGCCCGCCGTGCCCGCCGTGCCCGCCGTGCCCGCCGTGCCCGCCGTGCCGCCGTGGCGGGGCTCGCGCGTTGCGGGGCAATCGATTGCCGCTGGGGCGGTCTGGCGCGGTGTCCGTCGTGCCGCGCTATGGGCAAATCCAGGCAATCGATTGCCGCCGGAGGTCCCGCGGCGGCGGTCTCTTGATGGCACCCGCCCGGTCATGTGGGGTGCGTCGCCCGTTGGCCGCGGAACCGGGTCGCAGCGGGCAGACTGGGCGCATGAGTGTGGAGCCGAAAGTCGGCACGTTGGGGCTGGTGCTGCACCCGAGCAAGCCGGTCGCGGGCTCGGTCGAGACGATTGTGGCGGCCGCGCGTGAGCACCCGGTGCGGGTTCTGGCGCGGGAGCAGGATCGGGGGCGGGTGCCGGAGTCGGTCGGTACCGTGGACGACGGTACCTTCGCCGAAGTGGTCGACGGGATCGTGGCGCTCGGTGGGGACGGCACGATGCTGGGGGCGATGCGGCTGACGGTGGCGCGGCCCGTGCCCATTCTCGGGGTCAACCACGGCAACCTGGGTTTCCTCACCGAGGTCTCGCCGCCGGAACTGCCCGCCGCGCTGGCCCGGATGGCTGCGGGCGACTTCACCATCGAGCGGCACGCCGGCCTCGAGGCCGAGAGCGGCGGCGGGGATCTGGTGACCGCGTTCGGCTTCAACGACGTGGTCCTGTCCCGCGCGGCGCGCACCGGCGCCGTTTCGGTGGACCTGTCCGTCAATGACATCCGCTATGGGTACTATCGCGCCGACGCCGTTGTGGTCGCGACCCCGACCGGCTCGACCGCGTACAACTATGCGGCGGGCGGGCCGGTGCTCTCGCCGTCCTCGGACACCGTGGTGGTCACGCCGGTCGCCCCGATGGCCGGCATCAGTCGCGCGGTCGTCCTCGGCGCCGGGGACCGGGTCACGCTGACGGTCGCGCCGGACAGCGCGGCGATTCTGGTCGACGTCGACGGTACCGCCAGTGGCACCCTCCAACCCGGCCACCGCCTCACCACCGTTCTACGCCGTGACGCCGCGCAGGTCGTGCGCCTGTCCGCCGCCGAACACGCCAGCCGCAGCCGGGTCAAGCTGAGCCTGCTGGACCTGCCGCTGCGCCCCGACCAGCTTGTCGAGCTGATCCCGCCGGAGCTGCGTCAGAAGGCTCACGAAGCAATTGCCCGCCGCGAAATTGCCGACCAAGGCTGACGATCACCGACCCAAGGCTGATCCACCATTACCCGACGCCCGCCGACGAGCCATAACGCCGCGGTCAACGCACCGCGGCGAGCCAGAGCGCCGCGGTCTACACACCACCGCGGGCCGGTGCGAGGAGGTCAGCGCCCGACGGCGAGCCAGAGCGCCGCAGTCAGCAGCAGCACCAGGACGGCCAGCGCCACCACCAGCCAGAACCGATGCGAGGCCGGTGCCTTCTCGACAGGCGCCTCTGCGTCGGGTCGAGCTGCGATGGGTCCCGCGGCGACCGGTTCCAGCACGAGACGCTCGACGATCGGCAGGCTTTCCAGAGGCGCGCGCGGAGCCGGAGCCGGCACCGAACCAGGGGTCGACACCGAATCCGCGGGAGGCACAGAATCGAGGTCCGCCACGTAGCCGGGGTCGGGAAGGGCACCGACGGGCGGTGGGAAACCCGGGTCGGGGACGGGAGCGGGCGGCGCCGGTTCCGGGACCGGACCCGCGGCCTGGGCGCGGGCGATCAGCCGAGCGACCCGCTCGCTCGCGGCGCGTAGTTTGGCCGTCTCCTTGCCGGTGAGCTTGCGGCCGGCGATGATGCCGCACGCCTGCGCGACCGCGACGACCAGGGTCGGGTTGGCGACGAGTTCGCGGTGGCCGGTGAACAGGGCGGCGATCATGTTGCGGTCCACGGTCAGGCCGGGGGCGAGGCGGTGGGAGCGGATGACCTCGGCCAGGTAGCGCCGGGTGCTCTTGGTCTCGCGTTTCGGCCGGGTGCGGGTGCGGCTCTTGCGGCTCTGCCCCCGCTCGGCCCGCGCGACCGCCCCGGCCAGCGTCGCGACCAGCGACTCCACGGCGTCGTCGGCCTCCTGCCAGCGCCGCGTCACCGCGTCCGTCACCGTTGCCGTCCTCCGTGCCGAATCCATGTCAGTGCGTGTACCCAGATTCTGGCCAAGGCCCGCAATCGGCACCCGCACGGCCCGGCATCGCGGTGAAGTTTCCAACACGAACGGCGGCCCGCACAGCCCGGCACCGCGATGAAGTCCCAACACGAACGGCGGCTACTTGCGCGCCCACAGCAGCCGGGCGGGGTAGAGCACCTCCGCAGCCTCCAGGGCCTCCTCGGCCGAGGCAAAGACGGCAACCTCGGTCCGCCCGTCGGCGAGGTACCAGGTCGTCACGGCGTGTCCAGGCAGTTCGTGGCCCCACGCGACAACGGCCGGATGCCCGTCGTCCTCCGGGTCCGCGACGATGCCGAACAACCGCGGAGCGTCGTGCAGGAGCAGCTCGTCGGTCTCGATCACACCGTCACCCCTCGGTTCGTCGCGGCACAATGCACGTGCATGTGCAGCGTACGTCGGCATATGCGCGGAGCGTGACCCGGCCGATGCATACCGGGCGTAGTGGAGTAAACGGTGTCGCCCGTTCGTGGCGGGCCTCAGTAACGGTCATCGGGCAGCAGGCTCGGAGCGGCCTCGGACCAGGGGATCTCCCGGCTGTCGCGGCGCAGGACCCGGCGCGCCACGGCCTCCAGGAGCCATGGGCCGCTCGTCTGCTCCCGTTCGTACCCGAGCAGGCGACCCCACGGCCCCCTGGTCACGATCACGGCCACGATCGTGCCGTCCCGCACGACGAGATCGGTGATGCGACCGGCAGTACCGGAGACGGCTCTTCCAAGAAGGTCGCTCGCGCGCAGGACGCGGTCAGTTGCCGGCACGGTGGGCTCCCGGGATGCGGGCGATCAGGTGCTCGCGCAGCCACTCCTCGAGGGCGGGCTCGGTGAGCAGCTCGCGCCGGACAGACAGGTGGACGGCGCTGTCGGTGGAGGACACGACGTCCCACGGGACGCGCAGCGGGTCCGGGTTCTCGGCCGGGTGCAGCCGCCCGGCCAGGCCCGAGATCCAGCCGCCGAGCCGCCCGCCGAGGCGGCGCCCGAGGGCCTGCGGGCCGACCAGCAGCGCGGTGATCCGCACGGTGCCGTCGGGGGCGGCCGTGAGCTCGACGTCGTCGACCTTGCCGACCGCTTCCCCGGCCAGGTCGAGGATCTGCCGGTCGAGCAGGTCGAAGCCGATGAGCAGGGCCATCTCAGCCTCCCATCCCGGTCATGACCATCAGCGGCAGCGCGGCGACCGCGGTGACCACGATGATCGCGAGGTAGAGCAGCCCCAGGGCGTTCGCGAGCCGGCCGTTGACGCGGTCGCCGAGATAGTCGCGGTCGTTGGCGACCACCAGGATCGGCAGATAGGTCAGCGGCAGCACGATCGCGCTGAAGATGAGGGTGTACTCCGTGAGCTGCACCGGATCGACGGTCGTAGCCAGGGCGGCCAGGCCGATCAGCACGCTCACCAGCACCACGGTGTGGAACCGGGCGGCCTGGGCCGGGCGCAGGCGCTTGCCCCAGGCCCAGCCGAAGTACTGCGCGATCGTGTACCCAGCCGACAGCCCCGTCTCCATCGCCGCGCCGAACGTGGCCGCGAAGAAGCCGAGGATGACCACGGCCAGCCCGAGCTTGCCCAGCGCCAGCACGACCGGCAGCGCCGACTGGCCGATCGTGTCCAGCCGCATGTCGAGCGGGTGGTACACGGTCGCCGCAGTGGCCATGAGTGCCAGCGACAGCAGCCCGCCGAGCGGGAAGCCGATGAACACGTTCGCCTTGTTGATCGTGAGGTCCTTGGCCGTCCAGCGCTCCTCGACGCCGCCCGAGGAGAAGAAGAACACCTCGTACGGTGTCATCGCCGCGCCGAACAGCGCCACCGCCTGGAACGCGTAGGTGCCCCAGTTCTCCTCCTCTCGTGGGCCCGGATGCGACGCCTGGTGCCACAGCTCCGACCATGGCACATCCAGCTTGAACAGCGCCACCACGAACACCACCAGCGCCAGCCCGACCAGGCCGAATACCCGCTCAATGGTCTCGAACTTGGTTCGCCACAAGACGACCCACGCGACGAATCCGACGACCGGCACGAACAGCAGGTAGTTGACGCTTGTGGCCAGCTGCAGCGCGAGCGCGACGCCGCCGAGCTCCGCGCCCAGGGTCAGCACGGTCACCAGGTAGGAGCCGGCCAGGTTGACCAGGCCGACGCGCGGCCCGAGGCGCTCGCGGACCAGGTCGAACACCGGGCGCCCGGAGACGGCGGCGACGCGCCCGGCCATCTCGGCGTACACGCAGATGCCGATCACGCCGACGACCACGATCCAGGCCAGGGACATCCCGAACCGGGCGCCGGCCTCGCTGTTGGCCACGATGTCGCCGATGTCGACGAACCCGCCGATCGCGGTCAGGATGCCGAGCGTGATCGCGAACCACTTCTTCACGACGTGAGCCGTTCCGCGAGATCCCGCAGGCCCCCGGTGCGCTCCGGGTCGGCCGCGGCGTCCTGCAGCTTCGCGACGGCCGCGGTGAGCAGCGGCAGGAGCCGGTCCCGCAGCGCCGTGGCGGCCTCGTCGGGCGGGGGCAGCTCGGCGAAGTCGGCCACCGAACTGGCGAGGCTCTTGGCGCTGTCATCCAGCAGTACCGTGGCGAAGGGCTTCGGAGCCCGCCCCTCCCGCACGGCGCCGCCGGTCAGGTCGGCCGTGAGCAGTGCGTCGTGCGCCGCCTGGGCCGTCGTCTCGGCCGCGACCCGGAAGTCGTGGTAGTCGGGCGGGCGCACGGAGCAGTACCCGAGCAATCCACACAGGACCACGAGCAACCCGGTCAGCGTGGCGGCCATGATCCGAGGTCGCATGCGCGCCGTTTACCCAACGCGGCTTGAAACGATGCGTCGGCGGGTACCGATGCCTCCATGGCGGACGAGAGCAGCACCAGAACGGTCCTCGTGGCCGCGGGCGCCAACCTGGCGATCGCGGTGGCGAAGGCGGTGGCCGCACTGATCACCGGCTCGGCCGCGATGTGGGCCGAGACCATGCACTCCTTCGCCGACACCGGCAACGAGGTGCTGCTGTTCCTGGGCCTGCGCCGCTCGAAGCGCAAGCCGGATCGAAACCATCCGTTCGGGTACGGCCAGGAGCGGTACTTCTGGGCGTTCCTGGCCGCGCTCGGCATCTTCCTCGTCGGCGGGCTGCTCTCGATCGGCGAAGGTGTGCGCAGCCTGCTGGTGCCGGAGCCGCTCGAAAGCCCGTGGATCGGCATCGGCGTCCTGGTCGTCTCGGCCGGCTTCGAGGGTTGGTCCTGGCTCACCGCCCGCCGCCAGCTGCGCGAGGACGCCAAGGCCCGGCGCCGCTCGGTCCGCGAGCACCTGGTGCGCGCGTCGGATCCGAGTGCCACGACGGTGTACCTCGAGGACTCCGCCGCCCTGATCGGCCTCGCGCTGGCCCTGGCGGCCATCGTTCTGCACATGATCACCGGCTGGGCCTGGTGGGACCCGGCCGCGAGCATGGCCATCGGCGTCCTGCTGGCCGTCGTCGCGTGGCTGCTCGCGCGCCGCTCCAAGGCCCTGCTCATCGACGCCGCGGCGCCCGACGACGTGATGGAGACCCTGCGCGACTCGATCGGCCCGCAGCCGTGGATCGAGGAGGTCCGCGAACTGCGCGCCGTGTACGTCGGCCCCTCCCAACTCCTCGTCACGCTCGACGTCGCCCCGTGCGGCGACCTGCGCGCCCGCCCGGCCGGCGAGCTGGTCGACCACGTGACGGACCTGCGCGAGCGCCTGCTGCGCCACCCCGCCGTGGCCGACGCCGTGATCACGGTCGTGTCATGAACGCGCCGCTGCTGGCGGTCCTGGCCGACGTCCGGGCGCTGCTGGCCCGGCCCGACAACGACTTCGCCTGGTCCTCGTTCGCCGACCGGGACGGCGCCCTGGCCGAGCTGGACGCCCTGACCGCGCGGGTGCGGACGACCGGCGAGGTGCCGTCCTCGCTGCGCATCCTGTTCGCGCCGACCGGCCCGATCCAGGAGGTCGCCATCTCCAGCGGCTGGGGCGACGCCTTCCTGACCCTGGCCGACCGCTTCGACGACGTGTGCCCCTGAACGCCCTGCTCATCGGCGCCGGGGGCCGCACGGCTGCCCGCACTGCGCGGCTCGCCATCGGGCCGGTAGGGCGTTTGGCGGGGTCGGGCCCGGGTAGCGGGCGAGGACATGGGTGAGATTGCGGCTGAGGTCCTGATCGCGCGGCTGGCCGAGTGGGGCGTCGACACGGTGTTCGGCCTGCCCGGTGACGGGATCAACGGGATCATGGAGGGGCTGCGCCGCAACGGCGACAAGGTTCGGTTCGTGCTCGTGCACCACGAGGAGGCGGCCGCGTTCATGGCGACCGCCCACGCCAAGGCGACCGGCCGGATCGGGGTGTGCCTGGCCACGTCTGGGCCGGGCGGGATTCATCTCGCCAACGGGCTGTACCACGCGAAACTCGACCACGTGCCCGTGCTCGCCATCACCGGGCTGCAGGAGTCGTCCGTGCTCGGCACCGCGTATCAGCAGGAGGTCAACCTCGACCGGCTGTTCGAGGACGTGGCCGAGTACAACCAGATCGTCATGAACCCGGCCCAGCTGCCCGCGCTCGCCGACATCGCCATCCGCACCGCGTACGCCCGGCGCGGGGTCGCCCACCTGACCATCCCCAACGATATCCAGGTCGCGCCGGCGGGCAAGGACCCGTACCAGACGGTGGCGCCGGTCGTGCCGCCGTCGACCGCGCCGGTGTACCTGGCGCCCGCCGTCCGGCCCCGCAACGAGGACCTGCGCGCCGCCGCCGACGTGCTCAACGGGGCCGGGAAGGTCGGCATCCTGGCCGGCATCGGCGCGCGCGGGGCCGGGGCGCTCGTCGAGCGGGTGGCCGACACGCTCGGCGCGCCGATCGTCAAGACGCTGTCGGGCAAGATGGTGGTGCCCGACGACTCGCCGTACGTCACCGGCGGCCTCGGCCTGCTCGGCACCAGGCCGAGCGAGGAGCTCATGGACGACGTCGACGCGCTGCTGCTGCTCGGCACCAACTTCCCCTACACGAAGTTCCTGCCGAAGCCGGGCGCCGCGAAGATCGTGCAGATCGAGATCGACCCCGGCCGCGCCGGCACCCGCATCGCGACGGACGTGCCGCTGGTCGGCGACGTCGGGGCCACCCTGGAGGCGCTGCTCCCGCTGCTGGAGCGCAAGGAGCACCAGCATCTTCGCCGGTACCAGGAAAAAGTCGCCGACTGGCGCGAGCGGATGACCGCCCTGGAATCGGCGGAGCGCGACCCGATCGCCCCGCAGTACCTCGCCGCGCAGCTCGACGCGCTCAGCACCGATGACGCGATCCTCACCTGCGACTCGGGCACGATCGCGACCTGGGCGGCGCGGCACTGGCAGATCCGCGGGCGGCGCGAGTTCTACCTCTCCGGCACCCTGGCCACCATGGCGCCCGGCCTGCCCTACGCGATCGCCGCCCAGCTCGCCCACCCCGGCCGCCAGGTCGTCGCGTTCATCGGCGACGGCGGGTTCGCGATGCTCATGGCCGAGTTCCACACCGCGGTCCGCTACGGGCTACCGATCAAGGTCGTGGTCAACAACAACAACTCCCTGGGCCAGATCCTGTGGGAGCAGATGGTGCTCGGCTACCCAGAGCACGGCGTCCGCTTCGGCGAGCCGGTGCCGGACTTCGGCGCGATCGCCAGAGCCTGCGGTGGGTACGGCGTGCGCGTCGACAAACCCGCCGACGTGCCCGGCGCACTGCGGGACGCCTTCGCGCACGACGGGCCGGCGCTGGTGGACGTCGCGGTGGACCCGAACGAGCCGCCACTGCCCGCGAGCGTCACCTACGACCAGGCGAAGAAGTTCGCCACATCGTTCCTCAAGGGCCAGCCGCACCAGGCCGCGATCGCCACCACGCTGTTCAAGGACAAGATCCAGCAGCTGAAGGGCTGACGCTCAGGGGCGCAGGACGGCGTAGGTGGCGGCGCCGTAGAGGGCGTGCGGTACCACGTCGCTGGCCCAGTCCTTGGCGGACCAGGTCTTCGGGTCGCTGATGCCGAACAGCTTCAGCGGCACGTCGGACGTGGCCATCGCGGCGCCGCCGATCAGGGCGATCTCCACCGCCGGGGGCAGCGCACGGCCCCGTTTCGCGAGGGCGGTGTGCACGACGCCGGCCAGGGCGCCCACCGCCATGCCGACGCCGATCCCGAAGAGCGGGCCGAGGCCCTGCAGGCGGTTCGTGCGCGTCTCGTCGTCGCCGGGGACGGGCACGCCGGTGTCGTCGGCCAGCTTCTGGACCATGTCCTGCGGGGTGTTGCTCGCCGGGCGGCCGCGGACGGCCATGTCGAGGTACGAGGCGGCGTTCAGCGCGGTCGTGCCGGCCGCGCCCGCGAGCGCGCCGCGAAACAGTCCTAGGCTCATGCGCGCCCGACTACCCGCCCGGCTCGGATTCACGCAGCGCGGTGCCCAGCGCGCCGCGGCGGGAGACGACCCGGGCTCACCCGTCCGCAGCGCGAGGGCGCTGCGGACCGGGCCGGTCAGCGGGCCGGCCCATCGGATGTGTGTCACGTGGTTGATACCAGCGGGGGTGGCGGTCGAGGGTGGCGAACAGCAGGGCGAGGACGATCAGGGCCAGGCAGATCAGGACGCCGTCGAAGAGCGCGGCGGGGGAGGCGAGCACCACGCCCGTGACCGCGGCGACCGACAGGCTCGCGGCCAGGCGCTGGGAGAGCTGGAGGACGGCGGCGCTCAGGCCGTTCGCGCCCGGTGGGGCGTGGGCGAGGGTGAGGGCCTGGTTGGGCGCGTTGACCAGGCCGCCGGCCGCGCCCGTAACGAACTGGGCGACGCCGAGGGCGAGGACCACCCAGGCGACGGGCAGGAACCGGACCGTGAGCGCCTCGGCGGCCACGCTGCCCGCGGCGACGGCCAGCGCGACGGTCGTGCCCGCGCGAGCGGGATCATCACCAGGGCGAACGGCAGGTTCAGCAGCAGCACCAGCCGCCAGCCGAGGTCCGGGCCGGTCAGCTCCAGCACCAGGCCGCCGACCGGGGGACCGAGCGTGGCCGCGAGCCCGCCCACGGTCGCGTACGCGGCCAGCGCGCGGGCCCGTTCCCGGCCGGTGAACAGGTCCTGGAACAGGCCGATGATCTGCGGATTCACCGTGCCGGCGCCGATGCCTTGGGCGAGCCGTGCGGCGGCGACGAGCCAGGCCGCGGATGCGGTGCCGGCGACGACCGCTCCGGCCGCGAACAGCGCCAGACCGCCGACGAAGAGCCCGCGCCGGCCGAGCATGTCGCCGAGGCGGCCGGCGGGCACGAGGGCGAGGCCGAACGAGAGGGAGTAGCCGGCGACGATCCACTGCAGGGCGGCCGGGCCGGCGCCGAGCGACTCGCGCAGGGCGGGCACGACGATGGTGAGCACGGACTGGTCGAGCAGCGTGGTGAAGCCGGCGCCGAGACAGACGAGCAGCACCGCGCGGTCATGCACATCGCGGAACCTATCAAACCTATCGGGTTAATAGGAAGTGTGCAGGACCACGCGCCGGCCGTGTAAACCGCCGCGTTCCAGTAATCGGTGGACGTCGGCCGTATCGGACAGCGGCCGGTCGAGCGTGGCCCGGCTGCGCAGGCGGCTCGCGGCGAGGTGGCGGTTGACGGCGGTCGCGGCCTCCGCGAGCTCTGTGGTCGTGGCGTGCGAGATGACGAAGCCGGTGATCGTGCGGTCGTGCATGTACAGCGCGGCGATCGGCAGCACCGGGCGCGCGGTCGCACCCGACATGACGACGATCCGGCCGCGGAAGGCCAGGGTGTCGAGCACCGCCTCCAGATCGTTGTGGCCGGACGTGTCGAGGTACAGGTCGGGGCGGATCGGTCCCAGGTCCGGGTTTCGGTAGTCCAGGACCTCGTCCGCGCCCAGGGCCGTGCAGTAGTCGGCGTCGGCCGCGGCCGCCACCGCGACGACCCTCGCGCCCGCCTCGGCGGCCATCGTCACCGCGGCCGCGCCCACGTTGCCGGCCGCGCCCGCCACGACGACCGTTTCACCCGCGCGCAGCCGCCCGTGGGTGAACAGGGCGAGGTGGGCGGTGGCGGCGGGATGCAGCACGGTGACCGCCTGCTCGGGCGCGACGCCGGGCGGGAGACGGTACAGGCGATCGATGGAGACGACGGCGCGCTCGGCGGCGGCGCCCTGGCGGCCCGCGTGGCCGAGGCTGTTGCACCACACCGGATCGCCGGGCCGGAACGCCGTGGCGCCCGGGCCCGTGGACAGGACGGTGCCGGTCAGGTCGCGGCCGACGACGAACGGCATCGGCAGCGGCGTGGCGAACAGACCCGAGCGCACGAACGTGTCGACCGGGTTGACCGTGGTGGCGTGCACCTGGACGAGGACGTCCGTCGGGCCCGGATCCGGTTCGGCGAACTCGCCGAACCGGATCACGTCAGGGCCTCCCAGCTGGTGCAGATATGCGGCTCGCACCAGCCGAGACTAGCTATGCCCAGGGCGCCGCGAGGGCCCAACCGCTGTCCGCGGTCAGGGTCTGCGGGCGGTTGAAGCCGCCGTCACCCGTACCGTTGGCGATGTACACCTGGGACTCGAAGTGGCGCAGGTACGAACCCGGGAAGTTCAGCGACTCGAACGTCACCCCCGTGCCACCCACGCCGGGGCGAGCGCAGAACGTGGCGTCGGCGCGCATGAGGGCCGAGCCGTCGTCGGGGGCGTTGCGCACCCGGCTGTCGGCGTGCCGCAGGAACTGGCCCGGGAAGTTCACCGACTCGAAGGAGTAGCAGGAGGAGTCGGCCAGCCCGCGCCGCACCGTGTACGTCGCGTCGGCCTTGAGCAGCGCGCTGCTCCCGGCGTTGACGACCTCGGTCCAGGCGAGGCTGTCGGCGTGGCGCAGGTACCGGTCGGTGTGCCCCCACGTGGTGACCCGCAGCGACTGGCGCACGTCCGTGGCGAGCAGGACCGAGCTGCGCCACAGCGCCGGCGAGGCCACGTCCCAGGTCGCGTCGGCCGCGAATCCGGCCGCCGTGTCCCAGGCGTTCGGGCCGCCGCTGCGCGCGAGGTACACGGTGTCGGCGTAGTGGCGCAGGAACGCGCCCGGGAAGTTGAGCGACTCGAACGACGTGCCGCCGGCGGCCAGGCCCGGGCGGCTGCACCAGGTCGCGTCCGCGGCGAACGGGCCGCCGGTGTCCGCGTCGATGCGCACGCGGTTGTCGGCGTGGCGCAGGTACCGGCCGGGGAAGTTGACCGACTCGAACGAGTAGCAGCGCGGATCGGCCAGGCCGGCCACGGTGCGGAACGACGCGTCCTGGCGCGGGCCGTCGCCGCTCGCCGTGCTGAGCACGTCGGTGCGGGCGAACGAGTTGGCGTGCCGCAGGTACCGGTTCGTCAGTCCGCTCGTCGTCACCTTGAACGACCGGACGTGTCCGAGCGTCAGCACGACCGGTGCGTTGAGGTTGCGCGAGGCGTTGATGAGCGCCGCGTGCGCCGCCCGGAGCTGGTTGGTGTCCACCTTCTGCACCCGGCGGTCGTAGGTGAACAGCCCGTTGTACTCACCCTCGACGTCGGTGATCTCCGTGTAGACGTACGCGGAGACGCCCTTGGTCGTCATGAGCTGCTGCACGTCGCGCACCATGCCGGTGTAGCGGTCGTTGAGCTGCGCGGCGCTGCCCATCTGCTCGTAGGCGAAGAACTGCCCGTCGGGGCTGTACTCGTGGCCGGGCGTGCGCAGCCCGAGCCCGCCGAACTCGCCGAGCACCGAGACCCTCGTCGCCGATGGGCGGGGCGCGTCCGGGCCGGTGTAGACGTGCCAGTCGATGATGTCGCCGGTTCCTGGATCACCTTTCGAAGCGCAGCAGTTGTACCCGCTGTGCGCGTTCACCAGCCGCGTGGTGTCGTAGTTCTTCAGATCGGTCGTGACGCGGCGCGTGTCGGCGAGGTTCCACTCACCCCAGCCCTCGTTGAAGGGCACGTAGGTGACGACGGCGGGCGAGAACCGGTGCTCGTCGATGATCTCGTGGGCCTCGGTCTCGAACTCGGCGATCTGGGCGGGGGACCGGTTCGCGTCGAACGCCTGTGTCGACGGGATGTCCTGCCACACCAGCAGGCCGAGGCGGTCGGCGTGGTAGTACCAGCGGGCGGGTTCCACCTTGATGTGCTTGCGGACCATGTTGAACCCGAGGTCCTTGTGCTTCTGCAGGTCGGAGGCGAGGGCCGCGTCGGTCGGCGCGGTGTACAGCCCGTCGGGCCAGAACCCCTGGTCCAGCGTGCCGATCTGGAACACGAACTCGCCGTTGAGCGTCGGGCGCAGCACCCCGTTCACGAGTTTGGTGCCGATTTCACGCATCCCGAAGTAGCTCACCACCTGGTCCACTGTGGAGCCCGACCCGTTGCGGAGGGAGACGCGCAGGTTGTACAGGAAGGGATCGTCGGGCGACCATCGCCGGGCATTCGGCACCGGTACCGTGAAATCGGTGAATCCACCGGTCGACGAACCCACCACCGTGGTGCCGTTCATCGCCTCGGCCAGCACCGTGTGGCCGCTGACATCGCCGCGGGTGAACACGCGCACCCGCGCCGTGTTGTTCGCGATGTTCGGGTAGATGTCGACCGAGTAGATCGACGACGTGGCCGTCGGCTCCAGCCACACCGTCTGCCAGATGCCGGAGCTCGGCGTGTAGAAGATGCCGCTGGGGCTGTTGACCTGCTTGCCGATCGGCTGCTTCTCGCCGCGTCCGTCGCTCGGGTCGTACACCCGCACGACCAGTTCGTTGGTCCCCCCGTTGAGCTGCGGGGTGATGTCGACCTCGAAGCGGTCGTAGCCGCCCTTGTGCGTGGTGACCTGCTGGCCGTTGACCCACACGGTGGCCTCGTAGTCGACCGCCCCGAAGTGCAGCTGCACCCGCCGGCCGGCCCACGCCGGCGGCACGGTGAACGTGCGACGGTAGAACATCAGGTCGCGGTTGTCGTTGCGCATGATCCCGGACAGCGCGGACTCCACCGGGTACGGCACGAGAATTCGCTCCGGCAGCGTCTGCCCGATGGGCGGCGCGGCGTTGCGGTTCACGTTGCCGGCGCCGTCGGTGGCGGGGTTGAGAAACTCCCACTCACCGTTGAGGTTCTGCCAGTCGGGCCGGGTCATCTGCGGCCGCGGGTACTCCGGCAGCGGGTTGGTGGTCGAGACCTGGCTGGTCCAGGGTGTGGTCAGGGGCGGCGCCTTGGGCGAGACGGCGGCCGAGACCTGCTGGGCGACGACGATGCCGGCGGCCAGCAGCACGGCCACCGCCGCCGAGGCGACGAGGGTGCGGCGCATGGGACTCCTTGATGGCGGGGCAAGGGAGCGCGAAGTCCCGAGACCGTAACATGGACATGTTTAAACGTAAACCACCATGTTCACTCAGGATTTCCGCCGCCGAGTCAAGGCTTTTCGAACATGGCGGGTCAGCCGCCCCGTCCATGGGGCGGGAGAATGGGCGCCATGTTGCAGCGAGTTGACTACGACGGCCGGCAACACACCGTCTACGCGGCCGGCCGCGCGCTGTCCACGGAGACGGCGCGACTCTGGGCGGACGTCTTCGCCAAGTGGGGCGGCGCACACCGGCCGCTGACCGCCCTGGACCTCGGCTCCGGCACGGGCCGCTTCACCCCGATCCTGGCCGAGACCTTCGGCGGCCCGGTCTACGGCGTCGAACCGTCCGAGCGGATGCGGCAGCAGGCCGAGGCGACCGCGGCGCACCCGGACGTCACGTACCTGGCGGGCCGCGCCGAAGCGATCCCTCTGCCGGACCGCTCCTGCGGGCTGGTGCTGATGTTCCTCTCGTTCCACCACGTCACCGACCGCCCGGCCGCGGTGGCGGAGATCGTACGCGTGCTGGCACCCGGCGGCCGGTTGCTGATCCGCAGCGCCTTCTCCGACCGCATGCCCGATCTGCTGTGGCACCGGTACTTTCCCCGCGCGCGGACGCTCGAGCAGCAGATCTTCCCCGCGGTCGCGGACGTCACGGGCCCGTTCGAGGCGGCCGGCCTGACCGTCCTCGGCCTCGACCGGGTCACCGAGACACCCGCCCCCGACCTCGCCGCCTATGCCGAGCGGCTGCGGCTGCGGGCCATCTCCACGTTCGAGCACCTGACGGACGAGGAGCTCGAGCGCGGGTTCGCCGCCCTGGACGAGGCGGTCGCGGCCGGCGAGATCGCCGGACCGATCACCATGGACAGCGACGTGCTCGTCCTCGAAGCGCCGCCGGCGTGACCGGTCGTGCCGTTCACCCATCCGGGCAAGATCCGCGAAAGCCCCGCTGAACTGCGGGTTCGGGCGCTTCACTAGGAGGAACACGACTCCGAAGGTGCATCATGTTCCGATCACGTGCCGTCGCGCTGGCGGCTCTCGTTGTGCTCTCGTCCGCGCTGCCCGGGCTCCGTCCGGCCGCCGCCGCGGAGATCCCGTTCGACGGCAGCATCGTCGTCACCGGGACGGGCGAGGTCTCCGGCCGGCCCGACACGCTCACCGCCGACCTCGCGGCCGAGACCAACGAGTCCACAGTGGACAAGGCGATGAGCCTGGCGACCGCGGCGGCCACCCGGATGCGCGACGCGCTCCTGCACGCCGGGCTGGCCGAGGCCGACCTGCAGACCTCGAACGTCAGCGTCGCCGCGCAACGCGACGACCACGGCACGGTCACCGGCTACACGGTCACGCAGGGCGTCTCCGCGACCATCCGGGACCTGCCGAAGGCCGGGGCGATCCTGTCGGCGGCCGTCGCGGCCGGCGGCGAAGCGGCCCGGCTCAACGGCGTCTGGTACGCGATCGAGGACGACACCGCCCTGCTCGCCGAGGCGCGCGGGAAGGCCTTCGCCGACGCCCGGGCCAAGGCCGAGCTGTACGCCCGCGCGGCAGGCGGACAGCTCGGCCCGCTCGTCTCGGTGCGCGAGGTGCCGGTCGGCGACCTGGTCCCGGTCCCCGCGGGCGGCCCGGACTACCGGTCGGGGATGGACGCGCCGATCCCGATCGAGCCGGGCCGGCAGCGGCTGACCGTCACCGTCACCGTGGAGTGGACCCTGCAGCCGCTGCCGACGGCGGTCAGCCTCCGTGGTTCGGCTGGAACTTCGGGATGACCGTCTTGAGGCGGGCACCCGGCGCCGTGGTGCCGGCGATCGAGTCGAACAGGGTGCGGCCCAGCACCGAGTGCGCCTCGACCGCCGGGTGGGTGGCGCCGTAGTTGTCGAGGTCGGCCAGGCCCTCGGCGAAGAAGCCGTAGACGAGCGCCGGTGCGCCGTCGGCGCCGAACATGATGCCGGCCTCGTGCCGGGCCGCGCCCAGGGTGTTGAAGTCGGCGCCGTACTTCGTGGCGATCCGGCTGCGCTCCTCCGAGGACATGTTGCGCCGGATGCCGTCGTGGTAGCCGTTGATCCAGCGCAGGATGCCCAGCAGGAACGTGCACGAGCTCGGCGACAGCAGCGTGCCGCCGGCCAGGCGGGTCAGCAGGTTCGTGATCTCGTGCGGGGTCGTGGTGCCGAGGAAGAAGCGGTTCGGGTTGGCGACCGGCTCGACGCGGGTGTGCACGAACCCCTTGGCCGCGAGGATGTCGTTGATCTCCAGCGCGGGGACGACGCGGCCGCACATGCGCACCGCGGTGTTGTCCGAGACGAGCAGCATCGCGGTGAGGAAGTTGGCGACCGTGATGTCGTCGCCCCAGACGGTGTGCAGGAAGTAGATGCCGCTGCCGCCCAGGATGATGTCGGCCTGCAGGTCGAGCTTCTGCCCGAGCTGGAGCTGGCCGCGGTCGATCTTGTCCATGACGGCGGTGGCGACGGCGAGCTTCTGGACGCTGTACCCGTTGACCACGTGGTCGGCGTCGTCCTCGACGACGTTCTCGAACGTGCCGCCCGCGCCGACGCGGGTGACGTGGGAGTACCAGGTGCCGCCGGCCTTGGCCTTCTGCCGGGCGTACACCCGGCGGATCTTCTCGTTCGGCGGCAGCTTCGCCAGGTCGTCCGGCCCGGCCGCGGCGGCTGCGGTTCCGCCGGCGACCAGCGCGGCGGCGGCCCCGGTCCCGGCCGCGAGTGCGGCGCGACGACTCATACCCATGGTGTGTCCTCCCCGTGCAGCGGGGCAAGCCCGGCGAATCCGGGCAAGCCATGCAGGGGAGGCTAGGCGGTGCGCAACTCGCATTCAAGTTGACAAATCCGACAGTGGATCGATGCAACCTTCAGGACTTCGTCGGTACCCAGAACCGGAACTTGTCCGCGCGCCGGTCCTCCAGCACGCCGCCGTTCGCCTCGATCACCCGGCGCGAGGCGTCATTGGTGACATCACACGTCAGGAGGGCCGACTCGATCCCGAGCCCGCGCGCCAGCGGCAGGGCGGCCCGCAGCATGGCGGTGGCGTAGCCGCGCCGCCGGGCCGACGGCCGCACGTCGTAGCCGATGTGCCCGCCCTCCTCCAGCAGGTACGGGGTGAGCCGGTGGCGGATCGCGAGCCGCCCGAGGTACTCCGCGCCCTCGACGAACCACAGCGTCGTCGACGGCACGAGCCCCTCCTTGCGGGGCGAGTCCTCCACGGCCTGCGCGCGCAGATCGCTGACGTACGCCGCGAACCCGGCCGCCGTCCCCCAACTTCCGCCGTAGTCCTGCATCTCCCAGGCGATCATGCTGCCGTCGTCCTGCCCGCCACGCCCCTCGGCGCGAAACTCGGCCATGGCGGCCAGGAACGACTGATGGACATCGGCGGTGGGCAGAACCAGCTCCGGCACCGACCCACCATACGGCTCGTCAGTTCAGGACCTTCAGCAATTCCTGGGCGAGCGGGCCGGCCGAGGCCGGGTTCTGGCCGGTGTAGAGGTTGCGGTCCACCACCGTGTAGGGCTTCCACACCTCGCCGCGGCTGAACTCGACGCCGAGCTCCTTCAGGGCGTCCTCGAGCAGCCAGCGGGCCTTGCGGGCCAGGCCGACGGCGTCCTCCTCATCGTTGGTGTAGGCCGTCACGCGGTACCCCTTGAAGGGCGAGATCCCATGGTCGCGGGTGGCGAGCATCGCGGCCGGCGCGTGGCACACGATCGCGAGCGGCTTGCCCGAGGCCAGGGCGGCGGTGAGCAGGCGGCCGGAGTCGGGGTCCTCCCACAGGTCCTGCATCGGGCCGTGGCCGCCCGGGTAGTACACGGCGTCGTAGTCCTCCAGGCGGGCCTCGGCGAGCTGGATCGGGCGGCGCAGCTCCTCGGCGGCGCGGATCACACCCTCCTGGCGCAGGGCGATCTCCTCGCTGCCCGCCATGGCGGGGCGCAGGCTCATGGAGTCGACGTGCGGGACGACGCCGCCCGGGGTGGCGACGGTGATCTCGTGGCCGGCCTCGGACAGCGCGGAGTACGGCGCGGCGAACTCCTCCGCCCAGTAGCCGGTCGGGTGGCGGGTGCCGTCCTTGAGCGTCCAGTAACTGGCTCCGGTCAGCACGAACAGGATCTTGGCCATGCCGCAAGGGTCCGCCCCGGGACCGCACCGGCGCATGGTCCTTCGCGGGTGACAGCCGGTACAGTCACCCGCGCCTATGTCGAGATGGGGGACGGAATGCAGAAGAAGGTGCTGGCGGTCCTGTTCGCGTTGGCGTTCCTGGCCGTGGGCGCGCCGGTCACGGTGCCCGGGGCGACGCCGGGGCACCCGGGCACGGTGGTGAAGACGGACAAGGAGTACCACGACGCCGGCGAGACCCGCCCGGAGTAGCACCGGCGTGCGGAGTCGTCCGCCCGGCCCTACCGTGGGATCATGCGCAACGGCCTGGCGGACGACTTCCTGCTGCTCGCCCTGGACGACAAGGGCAACAACCTGGCCGGCGACCCCGGCCTCGACTACGGCCTGGCGGGCGCCGTGCTGCTCGACCTGATGCTCGCCGGCCGCCTCGACCTGGCCGAGCAGCGGGTCACGGTGACCGACCCGGCTCCGACCGGCGACCCGGTGACCGACGGGGCGCTGACCCGCATCGCCGGGGCCGGCAAGCCGCGCAAGCCCGACGACTGGATCCAGCCGCTCACCGACGGCCTGCGCGCCGAGCTGCTCGACCGCCAGGTGGCCGCCGGCGTGCTGCGCCGCGACCAGGATCGGGTGCTGTGGGTGTTCCCGCGCACCCGGTACGCGTCGGCGACCGGGGCCGAACCCGCCGCCGAGACCGAGGTGCGGCGCGAGCTGGCCGCGGCCCTGGACGGCGCCGGCCCGGTGTCCGCCCGCACCGCCGCGCTGCTCGGGCTGCTGCAGGCGGTCGGGCTGGCCCGCAAGGTGTTCCCGGACCGCCCGGCCAAGGAGCTCAAGGCCCGCCTGGACGAGATCGCGGCCGGCAACTGGGCGGCCGAGGCGGTCCGCCAGGCGATCGCCCGCATCCAGGCGCTGATCGCCACCATGGCCGCCGTGACCGCGGCCACCACCGCCGCGACGACCGTGACGAGCACCTGAGCCGGCTCGCGGTCGTCACCGGGGCGGGCCGCGGGCTCGGCGCCGCCCTGGTCGACGCGCTCACCGAAGCGGGCTGGGACGTCGTGCCGTGCGTGCGCACCGGGCCCGGGGTGATCCAGGACGTGCGCGACCCGGTCGGGCCCGAGCTGCTCGCGGCCGTCGCCGGGCGGCCGGTCGACGCGCTGGTCAACAACGCCGGGGTCGGTGCGCCCGGGCGGCCCCTGGCCGAGGTCGACCCCGACTCCGTGCTGCACGCCGTCGACGTGAACGTGGCCGGGCCGCTGCGGCTCGCGCAGGCGCTGCTGCCGAACCTCCTCGCCGCCCCGGCGCCACTGATCGTCAACGTGTCGTCGCGGCTCGGGTCGCTCGGCGCCCAGGCGGCGGGGGAGTTCCGGGGGCGGACGACCAGTTACGCCTACCGGATCGCCAAGGCCGCCCAGAACATGCTCACCATCGCGCTGGCGCAGGAACTGGCGGGGCGGGTGCGCTGCTGGGCCGTACACCCGGGAAGTCTGACGACGGCGATGGGCGCGGCCGGCGCGAGCACCCCGCCCGGAGCCGCCGCGGCCCGGCTCGTGCGGCTCCTGGACAGCCCGGATCGGACCTCGCCGCGGTTCGTCTCGCTGGACGGCCCCGACCTGCCCTGGTGACGCGGCTCAGCTCGGGGCGACCAGGTCCAGGTGACCGGCGACGAACGTCTGGACCTGCTCGGTGCGGATCGCCTCCAGCAGGTCCAGCGTCGTCTGGTCGAGCAGCTCGGCGTTGGCCACGTCCGGATCGTTGTGGAACGTCCCGTTGTTGGTCTTGATCGTGAGCAGGTCGTCGCCGCTGATGCCCTTCATGGCGTACACCCAGTCGGCCAGGTCGAGGCCGCCGCTGTCGATGGTCATCGCCTTGCCGACGACCTGCAGGACCGAGTTGAGCTTGCCGGGGTCGGTGAGCACGTCGCGGCTGAGCATCTTCTTGAACAGCGCCTTGAGGAACTGCTGCTGGTGGCGCTGCCGGTCGTAGTCGCTGTTGGGCAGCAGCTCGCGCTGGCGGACGAAGTCGAGCGCCTGCCACGGCTCGAGGTGCTGATAGCCGACGTGGTAGACCTCGGGGGTCACGCCCGGCACCGGTGAGAGCCCCTGTCCTCCGTCGCTTCGGGTGTACTGCCGGAACGGCACCGCATAGTCGCCCTTGGCATCGTGGCCGATGTGGATCGACGTGGTCTCCTCGTCGACGTACATGTCCACCCCGCCCAGGACCTCGACGACCTGCTGGAAGCCGGTGAAGTCGACGATCGCGGCGCCGTCGAAGGTGATGCCCCACAGCGTCTTGATGGTCAGCGCGAGCAGCTCGACCGCGTGGGCGCGCTGGTTGGCCCCGGTGAGCCCGTTGCCGCCCCAGGCGTAGGCGCCGTTGATCTTGTCGTGCCCGCCCTCGTAGACCTTGGCCCCGTTGTCGTACTCCGGGATCTTCACCCACGTGTCCCGCGGGATCGACACCAGGTAGGCCTGATCGTGCGACGCCGGGATGTGCAGGATGATGATCGAGTCGGCCCGGACCAGCTCGTTGGGGTCCTGGTTGGGCCGGGCGTCGATGCCGATGAGCAGGATGTTCTTGGCCCCGGTGATGTCGACGTGGCCCTTCTGCTGAGCCTGCCGCCCGCTGTCGCCGAGGAGGTTCTGCTGGGCGACGCTGCGGGTGGCGTACGAGAACAGCACCTGCTTGCTGATCAACGCGACGGCGGCGAGGAGGGTGAGCGCGACGCCGCCGGCGATGAGCAGGCGCGCCCACCGCGGATCGCGTCCGGGCAGGCTCTTGCTCACGGGCGAACTCCTCGTTCACGGCAGGCTGAATCCCTACTCTAACGAGATCATCAACACGCCGGGGCCCCCATCGACTCTGGTTTGGTTTTCGCGGCAGTGGGGCATCCACGTTGACGAGAACAACCCCGGAACATGGAGGCGTGACATGACCGTCGGCGGCATCATCTCCGCACTGGTCGTCGGCTTGATCATCGGCGCGCTGGGGCGCCTGGTCGTGCCCGGCAAGCAGAACATCCCGATCTGGCTCACCATCGTCATCGGCATCATCGCCGCCCTGATCGGCACCGCCATCGCGCGGGGCGCCGGCTGGGCGGACACGAACGGCGTGGACTGGCTGGAGATCGTCATCCAGGTCGTCCTCGCGGCGCTGGGCGTGTGGGCGGTGGCCGGCTTCTATGGCCGGCGCGGCGTCCGCTGACTCGTCGCTTTGCGGTGACAGTCCGGTGCGGCGGCGGAGCTTCGGCTCCGCCGCCGCACCGTCTTCGTGTGTGTGGCTAGCCGAAGACCGCGACGCGCTTCTGCACGATCCCGCCGACCGTCGTGAACTCCCCGCCGGCCGTGACGGTGCCGGTGAGCGCGCTGGCGGCGAGCGCCCGCACCCCGACGATGCCGTTGGCCTGCGGTGCCCAGGTCGTGAGCTTCCCGCCCGAGCTGACGGCCGCGAGCTTGACCCGCTTGGCCGCCCCGTCCCGGCAGATCCCGTGCGCCCCGTTGCGCGCCGTGGTGCAGGCCGCGTCGAAATGGCCGCCGAGATAGGTGATGCCGTCCAGCACGGTCACCGCCTGGACGTCCCCGTCGAAGACCCGCTGCCAGCGGTTTCCTCCATTGGTACCGTACGCGGCGGCCCGACCGCCCTGCCCGCCCATCGCCACCGCGATCAACGCGCCGCCGGCCTCCGCTCCGGGCACGGTGGGGGAGGGCGCGGCCGCCGGGGCGTCGGCCGCGGCGACGGCGAGCACCTCGGCCGGCGGGTTGGGCCGGAACCCGCGATCCAGCGCGCCGGTGGCCGGATCGAGCGCGGCCAGGCGCAGGATGCCGGTCCCGTTGATCCGGTGGAAGCCGCCGCCGGCGTACACCCGGGTCGCCGTCACCGCGATCCCGGCCACGGCGTCGTCGGCGCCGGCCGCCCACCCGGTGTCGAGCCGCCCGTCGGTGAGCGTGAACGCGGCCAGGTTGTTGCGGGTGACCCCGTCGACGCCGGAGAAGTGCCCCCCGACGTACAGCCGGCCGTGCCCGGTCGCGATCGTTGCCGGCTGGCCGGAGATCTTGTGCTGGAACGCGGTCACGGCCCCGCTCTCGGCGTCGACCGCCGCGAGGCGCGGCCGGGCCGCGCCGCCGACGGTGCCGAAGTCGCCCGCGGCGAAGACGGTGCGGTCGGCCACGGCGAGCGCCCGCACGGTCGCGTTGGCGCTCGGCGCCCAGGGGAGCAGCTTGCCGGTCCGCGCGTCGAAGGCGGCGAGCCGCTGGCGGGGCACCCGGTGCCCGTCGACGACCGCGGCGGTGAAGGCGCCGCCGACGAAGACCGTGCTGTCGCGGTAGGCCACCGCGTAGACCGGCCCGTCGAACGAGGGCGCCGGCAGCGGATCGGACGAGACGGACGCCACCGCGGGGACGGCGGCGAGGACGGCGAGCGCGCCCGCGAGCACGGGCAGGCGACGCCAGCGAGGGGCGATGTTCCGGACTAATCGGGCCAAGGGCATGACGGCGACCGTATAGGTCGCAACCGGTTCAAGACACCCGGACCGCATCGACCGGCGTACGCCCGGCGCAAGTTCGACCAATCGGGGTAGCCCGATGGCATGGCCACCCCGCCGATGGCGCAACGCGCCCGCCCGGCCGTCGTTGTATCCCCCGCGAGGCGACTGCGCCGATCGGCCGCCTCACCCAGGCCGGTTGGCCGGATGGCTCGGATCGGTCAATATGGCGGCGTGGGGATGACAGCGTCCGGTCGCCGCGTCGCCGTCGGCTGCGGGCTGGCCGCCGTCGCGCTCCTCGCCGCCGCCTACGCGGCCACCGCCGCCACGATGATCGTCGCGGTCGCCGCCCTGGCCCTGGCCGGCGTCCTCACCCAGCTGTCCGGCACCGCCCCGCGCCGCGACCGGATGCTCCTGCCGCTGGCGGCGAGCGTGGCCCTGTCCTCGCTCGCGGCCCTGTACGTGGTGTGGGCCGCCGTCACCCCCGAGGGCCCGATCCCGTGCGTCGGCCCGTCCAGCGCCGCCCGCCTCGGCCTGGCCACCGCCTGCGCCGCGCAGCTCGTGGCAGCGGGGGTCGTCCTGCGCGCCGCGAACCGCGACCGCGGCGGCGCGTCGTGGCGGGCCTACCTGCGGCTCAACCCGCGCATCGCGGCGTCCCTGGCCGTCGCCCTCCATCTGGCCGCGCCGGCGGCGACCTTCGCCGTGCTGGCCGGGGCGACCGCCTGCCACCTGAGCCACACGCGGCTGCTGGACACCGTCGCCGCCGGTACCGTCGCCGCCGCCATCGCCGCCGTGGACCTCCTCCTGGCGGCCAGGCTGGTCGGCCTGGCCACCCTGGCCCCGGCCCGCCCGGTCGACACCGACGGCATCGAGCTGGCCCTGCTGGCGGCGGACATCCGCTCGGTCGCCCAGCTCACCGTCGTGCACCTCGCCCACGACGAGCTCATGGTCACCGCCCGGGTCGGCCTCCCCGCCGGCGCCGACGTGCCCGCCACCCTGCACCGCGCCCGCGCCCACATCCAGGACTTCGTGCCGACCGCCCGGCACATCTACCTGCGGCCCGAGTCACCCCACTGACACCGCGAGGCCCGTCACGCAAGCCCCGCGCGGATGGCCGCGGCCGTCTCATCCAGCTCCGCACGCGGCCGGACCCGCCAGTCGGCGTCGATCGTGAAGCCGTCGCCGGGAAAGCGCGGAAAGACATGCAGATGGACGTGGAAGACCTCCTGGAACGCCGCCTCCCCGTCGGCGAGGAACAGGTTGATCCCCTCGCAGCGCAACGACGACCTGCGCAGGGCACCGGCGAGGCGCTGGGCCACCGTCCACAGCTGCGCGCCGAGGTCCGGTGCGAGGTCCGACAGGCCGGCCGCGTGGCTGCGAGGTACCACGAGGAGGTGGCCGGGGGTCACGGGCTGGAGGTCCAGAAAGGCGACGATCGCGTCGTCGGCGTACACGGTGCTGGACTCCACGGTGCCGGCCACGATTCCGCAGAACAGGCAGTCGGTCATGGCGACCAAGCTATCGCCACGCCGGGGGGTCGGCGCGGTGGATCAACGGATCGTCGGCCCGGAACGTGCGCACCGGGCCGGGCGGGGTGCGGGGGCCCTCGAAGCGTACGGTCACCCGGCCCAGCCCGGCGCCCCACACCCAGCCGGCGCCGTGCTCGTCGTGGCGGACGTCCTGGCCGGTGCGCCACTCGAGGTCGGGCGCCGGGGCCTGCTCGGGGACGTCGTCGGCGACGAACGCCGCCGGGGACGTGTCGATGGCGAACAGGCCGTCCTGGGCGAACTCGGTCAGGGCGGACACGCCCACGCCCAGCAGGCGCAGGCCGCTCGTCACGTCGATGTCCGCGAGCAGGCGCCGGGCCGCGTCGAGGATCGTGGCCGGCTCGTCGGTCGGCTGGTCGCGGGTGGCGGAGCGGGTGATGGTGGTGAAGTCGAAGTACCGCGCCTTCACCGTCACGGTACGCCCGGACAGCCCCGCCCCCCGCAGCCGCTTCGCCACCCGGTCGGCGAGCTGGTCGAGCTCCCGGCCGAGGGCGGCGCGGTCGGCCACGTCGGTGCCGAAGGTCTCCTCGGCCGAGACGGACTTCGTGTCGCGTTCCGGGACGACGGGCCGGTCGTCGTCGGCGCGGGCGAGGCGGAACAGCCCGTTGCCGTGCGCCTGGCCGAACCACGCGACGAGGTCGATCAGCTCCCGCGCGGCCAGGTCGCCGATGGTGCGCACCCCGGCCTGGCGCAGCCGTTCGGCGGTGGCCGGGCCGACGCCCCACAGTTTGGTCACCGGCAGCGGGTGCAGCACCGTCAGCTCGTCGCCCGGCCCGACGACCGTCAGGCCGTCCGGCTTGTCGAGGTCGGAGGCGATCTTCGCGACCAGCTTCGACGACCCGACGCCGACGGAGCCGGTCACCCCGCCGGTGGCGGTGGCGATGCGGGCCTTGATGTCGCGGGCGAGCGCGGTCACGGCCGGCCCGGCGCAGTCGTGGCCGCCGGCGGCGAGGTCGACGAACGCCTCGTCGATCGAGACCTGCTCGACCAGGGGTGACACCTCGCGCAGCAGCTCCATCACGACCTGGCTGGTGCGCCGGTACGCCTCGAAGCGCGGCACCAGATACGCCGCTCCCGCCGGCAACCGGCGCCGGGCCTCGGCCATCGGCATGGCTGAGCGCACCCCGAACGCACGGGCCTCGTACGACGCCGTCGACACCACCCCGCGCCCGGCGATCCCGCCCACGACGACGGGCCGGCCGCGCAGCGACGGCTTGTCCCGCTGCTCGATGCTGGCGAAGGCGGCATCGAGGTCGAGGTGCATGATCGTCCGGGGCGAGGTCGGGGTCAAGACAGGTGCAGCGTCCCCGTCGCCGAGACCACGCCCGAGCCCTCCACGACGACCCGGGAGCCGGTGACGGTCACCGTGATCCGGCTCGGCCGCCCCATCGCGTGGCCCTGCTCGATCACGACCGGCGACTCGGCCAGCCCGTCCGACACGAGCAGCGCGGCGAGCGGGCCGGCGGCCGTACCGGTGGCGGGGTCCTCGGGAATGCCCATCGCCGGGTTGAAGAACCGCGCATAGGCGCCGCCCTCCAGCGTGTACACGTAGCAGCCCTCGCCGCCGCAGCCCCGCAGCACGGCCACGAGCCGGTCGGCGTGCACGGCGACGCGGTCGACGTCGGCGCGCGACCCGACCGGCACGAGCAGGTGCCCGGCGCCGGTGGACACCACCCGTGCGTCGCGGCCGGCCACGAGCGACGACTCGTCCAGCCCGAGGGCGGCCGCGAGTTCGGCCCGGTCCTCGGCCGCCGCGCCGAAGAACGGCGGGGACTGCTCCATGGCGATGGAGATGCGGCCGTCGGCGGCGCGGGTGGCGTACACCGGCAGGACGTCGGCGCCGATCTCCTGGTGGAACGTGTCGGAGTCGCCCGACAGCAGCGTGTCGGCCAGCCACAGCCAGGCCCCGAGCGCGTTGTGGCCGGCGCCGAAGACCTCCTCGCCCGTCGGGGTGAACGAGCGGAGTCGCCGGGTGGCCCCCGGGCGGGTCGGCGTCACGACGAACGTGGTCTCCGACTGGTTGAACTCGCGCGCGATCGCGCGCAGCTGCGCGTCGCTGAGCCCGTCCGCGTCGGGCACGAGGGTGAGCGGCGCGCCGGTGAGCGGGGCGGACGCGAACACGTCGACGTACGCGAAGGCGGTCACTGCAGCCCGGTACGCACGGAGGTGATCCGCTGGGTGTTGAAGCCGAGCCAGTGCATGCGCCCGACGTACCGCGCGTGCTCGATCTTCAGGCAGCGGTCCACGACGACGTCGAGGCCGGCGTCCTCGGCGATCTTCGCGCCCTCCTCGTTGATGACGCCGAACTGGCACCAGAGGGCCTTCGCGCCGGCCGCGACCGCCTCCCGGGCGATGCCGGGCAGCGCGGCCGGGGCGCGGAAGACGTTCACCACGTCGATCGGCACCGGCACGTCGGCCAGGGACGGGTACGACGTCTCGCCGAGGATCTGCCGCTCGCGCGGATTGACCGGGATCACCGTGTACCCGTGCCGCTTCAGGTAGTAGCCGACGAAGTACGACGCGCGCAGTTCGTTCGCGGACAGTCCGACGATCGCGATGGTGCGCGTTGTATGCAGTACACGCTGAATGGTCTCGGTGTTCTGGTAGTGCAAGAGGTCCATCAGGCCGCCTTGGAGACGTTGGTGAAGCCCTGCTCGAGGTCCCACAGCAGGTCCTCGACCGACTCGGTGCCCACCGAGAGCCGCACCGTGCCGGGCCCGACCCCGGACGCGGCCAGTTCGGCGTCGCTGAGCTGCCGGTGGGTGGTGCTCGCGGGGTGGATGATCAGGCTCTTGGCGTCGCCGACGTTGGCCAGGTGCGACCAGAGCGAGACGCCGCGGATGAGGTTCTGCCCGCCCTCGCGGCCGCCCGCGCAGTCGAAGGAGAACACCGCGCCGGCCCCGCGCGGAAGGTACTGCTCGACGAGCGCCTTGTACCGGCTGCCCGGCAGGCCGGGGTGGGTGACGTTGGACGCGAGCTCGTGCTCCTCCAGGAACGCGGCGACCGCGAGGGCGTTGCTGACGTGCCGCTCCATGCGCAGCGACAGCGTCTCCAGGCCCTGCAGGAACAGGAAGGCGTTGAACGGCGACATGGCCGCGCCGAGGTCGCGCAGCGTCTCCGCGCGCAGCTTCATCAGGTACCCGTACGTGCCGAACGTCTCGTGGAACTGCAGCCCGTGGTAGGCGGGCGACGGGTCGGCGATCACCGGGAAGCGCCCGTTGGACCAGTCGAAGGTGCCCGCCTCGGTGACGACGCCGCCGATGCTGGTGCCGTGCCCGCCGATGAACTTGGTCGCCGAGTGCACGACGATGTCCGCGCCCCACTCCATCGGGCGGCACAGGTACGGCGTGGCGAACGTGTTGTCCACGATGAGCGGCACGCCGTGCTCGTGCGCGACCGCCGCGACGGCCGCGATGTCGAGCACGTTGCCGGCCGGGTTGCCGATCGTCTCGGCGAAGAACGCCTTGGTGTTCGGCTGGACCGCGGCCCGCCACGCGTCGACGTCGTCCGGGTCGACCCAGGTCAGCTCGACGGTCATCTTGCGCAGGAGGTGCTTGAGCTGGTTGACCGTCCCGCCGTACAGCGCCGAGGAGCTCACCACGTGGTCGCCCGGCTGCAGCAGGGTGAACAGCGCCGCCGCCTGGGCCGCGATGCCGCTGGCGAACGCGACCGCGCCGACCCCGCCCTCCAGGTTGGCGATGCGCTCCTCGAGCACGGCGACCGTCGGGTTCATGATGCGCGAGTACGTGTTGCCGTACTCCTGCAGGTTGAAGTACGCGGCCGCGGACTCCGGGTCCTCGAAGACGTAGCTCGTCGTCTGGAAGATCGGCACCGCCCGCGCGCCGGTGTTGGGGTCGGGCCGCTGCCCGGCGTGCAGCTGCCGGGTCTCGAAGCCGAAGTCCCGGTCCTGCTCGGTGCGGAAACTGTCACTCACTCGCTGTCGCCTTCCTCGCCGAGGAACCGGCGGATGATGGGCGTCTGCCGGGCCTCTTCCAGCAGGAAGCAGTCGTGGCCGTAGGGCGCCTCGATCAGGTGGAACTCTACCGCCTTGCCGAGCTCGGCCAGGGCCGCCTCGATGTCGCGGGACGCGGCCGGGGGATAGAGCCAGTCGGAGCTGAAAGCGATGAGCAAGGTCTTCGCCTGTACCGCCGACAGGGCCTTCGTCAGCGACCCGCCGTGCTGGCGGGCCAGGTCGAAGTACGTGAGCGCGCGGGACAGGTAGAGATAGGTGTTCGCGTCGAACCGGCGCACGAACGAGTTCGCCTGGTGCCGCAGGTAGCTCTCGACCTGGAACTCCGGCTCGGTGATCGTGTACCGCACGTCGTCGGCGAACTGCAGCCGGCGCGCGAAACGGTCCTCCAGCGCGGGCCCGGACAGGTAGGTGATGTGCCCCACCATCCGCGCGACGCCCATCCCGGCCTCGGGCGCGCGGCCGGTCCCGTGGTAGTGACCGCCCTGCCACGCCGGGTCACCCATGATGGACTCGCGGGCGATCGCGTTCCAGGCCACGCCCTGCGGGTGCAGCGCGTGCGTGCTGGCGATCACGACGATCGCGTCGACCTCGTCGGGGTACGAGACGGCCCACTGCAGGGCCTGCATGCCGCCGAGCGAACCGCCGGCCACCGCGGCCAGCCGCTCGATGCCCAGTTCGCGCAGGACCGCGCGCTCGGTGCGGACCATGTCGGCCACCGTGACGACCGGGAAGTCCGAGCCGTAGGGGCGCCCGGTGGCCGGGTCGATCGACGACGGGCCGGTGGTGCCGCGGCAGCCGCCGAGCAGGTTCGTGCACACGACGAAGTACTTGTCGGTGTCGAACGCCTTGCCGGGACCGATCATGCCGTCCCACCATCCGAGAGCCTTCCCGGCGGCGCCGTCGCGGTCCTCGGCCGCGAAACCGTCGCGGGTGCCGGCCGCGGACGGGCTCGCCGACAGGCCGGCCGCGTGCGCGTCGCCGCTCAGGGCGTGGCACACGAGGATGACGTTGTCCCGTGCGGGAGCAAGGTTGCCGTATGTCTCATACGCGACTCGGACCGGGTGCAGCTCGCGGCCGCAGTCAAGCTGGACGGGAGCCGGAAGGTCGATGTACCGCGTCTCGACTGAAGGTGTATTGTCCATCGCCCTAGTGGGTGTTATAGGTAATCGGACCAGGATTATAGGCAGCGCGAAGGAGAGAACACGATATGACTTCCGCCGACAACGGTGTCAACGTTCAGGCACTGCTCGATGCGCGCCAGGCGCTCAAGGACGCCCCTGAGGCCGCGCAGTTCACCTGGCGCGCCTCCTCCCGCTGGGACAACGGCGTGCACAGCACCACCACGATCGAGAAGTTCTTCGGCCTCGGCCAGGAGCAGACCCACAAGGCCGTCTCGACGTTCCCGTCCGACCACCCGGCCGTGTTCGCGGCCGAGGACAACGGCATCACCCCGATCGAGTACCTGCTCGTCGGCCTGGCCGGCTGCCTGACCGCCGGGGTGGCGAGCGTCGCGCAGAACCGCGGCATCCAGCTGCGCTCGGTCGAGGCGCAGGTCGAGGGCCAGCACGACATCCGCGGCATCCTCGGCGCCGACAGCGACGTGCGCAACGGCTACGAGGGCATCAAGGTGACCTTCAACATCGACGCCGACGCCTCCCGCCAGGAGATCGAGGCGCTCGTCGCGCAGTCGCAGAAGCGCTCCGCCGTGTTCGACGCGCTCACCAACCCGACCGACGTCACGGTCGAAGTTGCCTGAGCGGTACTCCGCGGTCGTCATCGGGGCCGGTCACGCCGGCCTCGCGGCGAGTCACTTCCTGCGCGAACGCTCGATCGACCACGTCGTGCTCGAGCGCGGCGAGGTCGCGAACTCCTGGAAGCGTGAGCGCTGGGACTCGCTGCGGCTGCTCACCCCGAACTGGCTGACCCGGCTGCCCGGCCAGCCGTACGACGGGCCGGACCCGGACGGCTACATGACCAGCGACGAGGTGGCCGCGTTCATCTCGCGCTTCGCCGCCTCCGCGCCCGTGCGGACCGGTTCGCCGGTCACGGCGTTGCGTCGTGTTGACGACGGGTTCGCGCTGGACACGCCCGGCCGCGGGATCCATGCGGCCAGCGTCGTGATCGCCAGTGGGGCCTGCAACGTGCCGGTCGTGCCGGCCCTCGCCGCCGGGGTGCCCGACGGGATCGCGCAGATCACGCCGCACCGGTACCGCGGGCCGGCCGAGCTGCCGGAGGGCGGCGTCCTCGTCGTCGGCGCCTCCGCGACCGGCGTGCAACTCGCCGCCGAACTGCACCGCTCGGGCCGCAAGGTGACGCTGTCCGTCGGCGAGCACGTGCGCATGCCCCGGCTGTACCGCGGCAAGGACGTGCTGTGGTGGATGGACGCCGCCGGGGTGTGGGACCAGCGCCACGACCAGATCGACGACCTGGAGCGGGCCCGCAAGCTCTCCTCGCCGCAGCTGATCGGCGACGAGAAGCGGCGCACGCTCGACCTCAACGCGCTCACCGAGATGGGCGTCGAGCTCGTCGGGCGGTGGGCCGGGCTGCGCGACGGCCGGGCGCTGTTCTCCGGCGGCCTGCGCAACCTGTTCGCCCTGGCCGACCTGAAGCTGGTGCGGCTGCTGGAAACCTTCGACGCCTGGGCCGGCGACCGGAGCGACGAGCGGCCCGAACCGACGCGCGTGCCCGCCAAGAGCCGGCTGCAGCTCGACCTGACCAGCGGCGAGATCCGCACGGTGGTCTGGGCGACCGGCTTCCGGCCCGACTACTCCTGGCTGGACGTGCCCGTGCTCGACGCCAAGGGCCGGCTGCGCCACGACGGCGGCGTGGTTGAGGGGGTCTCCGGCCTGTACGCGCTGGGCCTGCCCGTCCTGCGCCGGCGCAAGTCCACGTTCATCCACGGCATCGAGGACGACGCCCGTGAGGTGGTCGAGGATCTCACCAGATCTCTACTAGGCCGATCGGGATAACCGGCATATTGTGCGGGCATGGACCTGTTCGTCTCCGGTGACGTGTTCCTCGACATCGTCTTCACCGGGCTGCGGCGCCTGCCCCGCCCCGGCGAGGAGACCTGGGCGCCCGGCATGGGCTCCTCGCCGGGTGGCATCGCGAACCTCGCCGTGGCCGCCGCCAGGCTCGGGCTCGACACCGGGCTGGGCGCGGCGTTCAGCACCGACCCGTACGGCGAGTTCTGCCGCGGCGTTCTGCGCGAGCAGGGCGTCGACCTCGGCCCGTCGCGTTGCTTCGAGGACTGGCACTCCCCGGTGACCGTCTCGCTGGCGTACCAGCGGGACCGGAGCATGATCACGCACGGCCACCCGGCCCCCGTCGGCCCGGACGGCCTGGTCGGCGAGCTGCCCGCGGCCCGCGCCGCGTCGGTGAGCCTGACCGGCGAGCGGCTGCCGTGGGTGCGCCGGGCCGCCCGGTCCGGCACGCTGCTGTTCGCCGGGGTCGGCTGGGACGACAGCGCCGTGTGGCCGGCGGCCGCCCTGGATGCGCTCGAGGACTGTCACGCGTTCCTGCCCAACGCGGTCGAGGCGATGCACTACACGCGCACCGACAGCCCGCGCGCGGCGCTGCACCGGCTCGCCGACCGGGTGCCGGTCGCGGTGGTGACGTGCGGCTCGGAGGGCGCGCTGGCGATCGACGCGGCGACCGGCGAGATCGTGAGCGCACCGGCGGTACACGTGGAGGCCTTGGATCCGACCGGTGCGGGCGATGTCTTCACGGCGGGCTTCATCGCCGCGACGCTGTGGGGACGGCCGCTGGGGGAGCGGCTGGCCTTCGCGAACCTGGTCGCCGCCCTGTCGGTGCGGCACTTCGGCGGCTCGTTGTCGGCCCCGGGCTGGAGCGAGATCGCGGCCTGGCGCGGGGCGCCCGGCTACGGCTTCCTGGACGAGCTCATCCCGGCGGTGGTCAGCGCTGGGGAGCCGCCGCGGTCCCGGCGGGCCGCCGCCACCATCACCCGCCTGCCGGAAGCCGCATGAGACTGGTCATCCTCGGTGGCGGCGGGTTCCGCGTGCCGCTCATCCACCGCGCCCTTCTCGGCGACCCGCTCATCGACTCGCTCGTGCTGCACGACCTCGACGCCGGGCGGCTGGCGGCCATCGCGCGGGTGCTCGCCGCGCGGCCCGGCGGGCCCCCGGTCACGGCGACGACCGACCTCGACACCGCACTGCGCGGCGCGGACGTGGTGTTCTCGGCGATTCGCGTGCACGGGCTGGCCGGGCGGGTGCTCGACGAGCGCATCGCGATCGGCGAGGGGGTGCTCGGGCAGGAGACCGTCGGGGCCGGCGGGATCTCGTACGGGCTGCGGACCGTGCCCGTCGTGACCGAGCTCGCGCGCCGGATCGCCGAGCTGGCCCCCGGCGCCTGGGTGGTGAACTTCACCAACCCGGCCGGCCTGGTCACCGAGGCGATGTCGGCGCACCTCGGCGGGCGGGTCATCGGCATCTGCGACTCGCCGGCCGGCCTGGTCCGCGGCCTCGCCGACCCCGACTACGCGGGCCTCAACCACCTGGGCTGGCTGCGCGCCGGCGGCGAGGTCGTTGCGAACGAGTACGTGCACTACTACGAGGAACCGTTCGCCGCGCCGGACGGGCCGACCCGCGGTGAGTTCCTGCGGGAGCAGCAGGCCGCGTTCTACCGCCGGCTGGCCGACCCGCACGCCGACCCGCTGGTCACCTGGGACGCCGTGCGCGCCGAGCGGGACGCCACCTACTTCGGGGCGGTGCCCGGCGCACCGGCCGGCGGGTACGAGGACATCGCCCTGGCGTTGATGCGCGCCCTGCTGGGCCAGGGACCCGCGCGGCTGATCCTCGACGTGCGCAACGCCGGCACGCTCGCCCACCTGCCGGACGACGCCGTGGTCGAGGTGCCGTGCGACGTGGACCCGACCGGCGCGCATCCCCGGCCCGTCTCGCCGCTCAGCCTGGAACAGGCCGCGCTGACCGGTGCCGTGAAGCTGAGCGAGCGGGCGGTCCTCGAGGCGGCCGCGACCGGCTCGGCCGAAGCGGCGCTGCGGGCGTTCGCCCAGCACCCGCTCGTTCCGTCGGACGCGGTGGCCGGACGTCTGCTCGCCGCCTACCGCCACGCGTTCCCGGAGCTCGGCTACCTTCACTAGTAATCCTACCGAGTTTATCTGTAATATGCGCCCATGATCGTCGATTCCCCGGCGGCGGTGGCGCTGACCGGCATCGGCCGGACGTGGGGCGAGCATGTGGTGCTGCGCGACATCGACCTGCGCCTCTCGGCCGGGCGGGTGGTCGCCGTGCTCGGCGCGTCCGGCAGCGGCAAGTCCACGCTGCTGCGCCTCGTCGCGGGCCTCGACCGGGCGACCGCGGGCAGCGTCACCGTCGACGGGCGGCCCGTGCGCGGCATCGAGGCCCGCTGCGCCGTGATGTTCCAGGAGCCCCGGCTGCTGCCGTGGCGGACCGTCGCCGGCAACGTCGCCTACGGCCTGCCCCGGGGCACTCCTCGTGGGCGCGGCCGGGCCGAGGTCGCCGGCCTGCTCGACGTGGTCGGGCTGGCCGGGTTCGCGCGGCACCGGCCGCGCGAGGTCTCCGGCGGGATGGCCCAGCGGACCGCCCTGGCCCGGGCCCTCGCCCGGCACCCGGACGTCCTGCTGCTCGACGAGCCGTTCGCCGCCCTGGACGCGCTGACCCGGCTGCGGATGCAGGACCTCGTGGACGGGGTCCAGCGGCGCACCGGGACCGCCGTGCTGCTCGTCACCCACGACGTCGACGAGGCGCTGCGCCTCGCCGACCGGATCGTGCTGCTCGGCACCGAACCCGGCCGGCCCGGTGCCACCGTCGTGCACACCCTCGACGTCCCCGGCGAGCGCCCGCGCGACCGTGGCGCCGCCGCGCTCGCCGGCCTGCGCGCCGACCTGCTCGCCCGCCTGGGCGTACCACCGATCACGGAGGATCCCCGATGAAGCGCCTAGTCCTCGCCCTCGCCGCGGCCACGGCCGTGCTGCTCACCACCGGCTGCGTGGAGGGGGAGAGCAGCACTCCGGCCGCGCCGGCCGCCGCCTCGGGCGGGGACGCGCCCGCCGAGCTGCGCCTCGACTACGCCTACTACAACCCGGCCAGCCTGGTCCTGCGCGAGCAGAAGTTCCTGGAGACCGAGCTGGCGGCCAAGGGCACGAAGGTCACCTGGGTGCTCTCGGCCGGCAGCAACAAGGCCAACGAGTCGCTGCGCGCCGAGGCCATCGACTTCGGCTCCACCGCCGGCGCCGCTGCGCTGCTCGCCCGGGCCAACGCCACCCCGATCAAGGTCGTCTCCATCTACAGCCAGCCGGAGTGGGCCGCGATCGTGGTCGGCAAGAACTCCCCGATCAGCACCGTCGCCCAGCTCAAAGGGAAGAAGGTGGCGGCCACCAAAGGCACCGACCCGTACTTCTTCCTGCTCCAGGCGCTCAAGGAGGCCGGGCTGAGCGGCAAGGACGTCGAGGTGGTCAACCTGCAGCACGCCGACGGCAAGGCCGCCCTGGAGCGCGGCGACGTCGACGCCTGGGCCGGCCTCGACCCGATCATGGCGCAGACCCAGGTCGACAGCGGCTCCAAGCTCATCTACCGCAACAAGGCGTTCAACTCCTACGGCACCCTCAACGCCCGCGAGGCGTTCCTGGCCAAGTACCCGGCCGTCGCCCAGCTCGTCGTCAACGCCTACGAGAAGGCCAAGGCGTGGATCGCGGCCAACCCGGACCAGGCCGTCGACCTGCTCGCCCGCGAGTCCAAGGTCTCCCCGGCGGTGGCCCGGCTCGTGCTCACCGAGCGCACCGCGCTGGACGTCGACCCGGTCCCCGGCGCCGCGCAGCGCACCGTGCTGGAGACGATCCTGCCGGTCCTCGTCGCCGACGGGAACATCAAGACCGCCGACGACGGCCGCACGGCGCTCGACTCGCTCTTCGAGCCCAAGTACGCGCAGGCCCGCACGAAATGAGACGCGCCGGCCTCTGGTCCGTGGGCCTGGTGGTGCCCGTGCTGCTGCTCGCGGCCTGGCAGGCGGCGGCGAGCGGCGGGGTCTTCTCGGCCAGCCAGCTGCCGCCGCCGGCCGACGTGCTCGCCGCGTTCGGGCAGCTGCTGCGCCGCGGCGAGCTCGGCCACCACATCGCGATCAGCCTGCAGCGGGTCCTCATCGGCTTCGCCGCCGGCTCGGCCGCCGGAATCGCGCTCGGCGGGCTGGTCGGACTGTCCCGGGTCGCCCAGGCCCTGCTCGGCCCGACGGTGCAGGCGCTGCGGGCGGTGCCGTCGCTGGCCTGGTCCCGCTGCTGCTGCTCTGGCTGGGCATCGACGAGACGCCGAAGATCGTGCTCGTGGCGATCGGGGCGTTCTTCCCGGTGTACACCACGGTCGCCGCCGCCCTCGCCCGCGTCGACGCGCACCTGGTCGAGGTGGGCCGCGCCTACGGCCGGTCGGGCCTGTCGCTGCTGGGGACGGTGCTGTTCCCCGCGGCCCTGCCCGCCGTGCTCAGCGGATTGCGGCTCGGCCTCGCCCAGAGCTGGCTGTTCCTGGTCGCGGCCGAGCTCATCGCGTCCTCCATGGGACTCGGGTTCCTGCTGATCGACAGTCAGAACACCGGCCGTACCGACGTGATGCTCCTCGCCATCCTGCTGCTCGCGCTCATCGGCAAGGCGACCGACTCGCTGCTGGGCCTGCTCGAACTCCTAGGACGCGGACGGGGCGGCGGCCGCCGGGACGATCCAGCTCTGCACCGCGCCGTGCGGGGTGTAGTCGACGGTGGCCGGGCGGGTGGCGGCCGGGGCGGAGAAGGTGATCCAGCCGCGCACGCAGGTGCCGTTGGCCAGTGAGCGGGACGTGAACGGGTACTGCGGGCGCGGGAAGGCGTCGTCGTTCTTCTCCGCCGCCGGGGCCACCGAGTTGTCGGGGTAGTGCAGCGACCACGTCTTCCAGTCCACGGTCACGTTCTGCTTGGCCGAGTCCAGCGTGCACACCTGCACGTCGGCCGAGGCCCAGGTGTAGCCGGCCGGTCCCGCGTTCGGGCCGCCGGTCACGCTGGGCAGCTTGAAGTCGTAGACGGTGGCGCTGACCGTGTTCAACAGCCGGGCGGACTGGCCGAGCGCGACCGGCGGCCCGGCGGTCGGCCGGGCCGCCGGGGACTTCGCCGGGGCGGTCGTGCGCTTCGACTGGGGCTTGTGCTGCTGGTCGGGCCCGCCGCAGCCCGCGATCGCGAGCGCCGGGAGGAGCAGGGAGCAGACGGCCAGGATGCGTCGGTTCACCCTGCCAGGGTAGTCAGGCGAGGAAAGAGCCGTACCGCCCGTTCAGGATGGCGGTCTTCTGGGCCTGGCTGAAGTGCGTGTTCGGGTAGCTGTAGAACGACGCCGACATCGGGGTGCCATCGGTCGAGCTGGAGTCCGGCAGCCCGAAGCCGTGCCCGAGCTCGTGGACCATGCCGCCGTACCAGCGGTTCATCGGCCCGTTGAGGCCCGCCCCGCCGTCGGCGTCGTGGCCGCTGAGCGTCACCCAGCCGGGGCTCGCCCCGCCGCCGGACTTGCCGGGGTCCTCGGCGCTGATCTCCCCGACGCACAGCCAGCGGCTGTCCGGGTTGGCGATGCCGAACCGGCGCATCAGCTCCTGGTGCATGTTGCCCACGACGCACCAGTACCGGTCGCCGTTCGGGTCGCAGTTCGTGTTGATGTACCAGTTGCGGTCGTGCTCGCCGTTGACCACCTCGACCACGGTGGCGTTGAGCGTGAACGTCCTGCCGAGTTCCTGCTTGTAGTACCGCTGGGCCTCGCGCATGACGGCGGCGATGCCGTCGGGGTAGCGCTGGTCGAACGCCACGTCGGTGGGCTTGAGCCAGAACACCCTGACGGTCTTCAAGGCGGGCCCGGCGGGTGAACTGCTGGCGCTCGGGCTTGCGCTTCTTGTCGGGCTGGCCGTCGGGCCTACGGTGCCCGTACAAGCGACGTTGTTGAGTTTGAAGGCGTTCGGGACAGCGTTCGTGCCGCTCCACGCGCCGTTGAAGCCGAACGACACGGTGGCGTTGGTGGCGATGGCGGCGTTGTAGGACACGCTCGTGGCCGACACGTTCGCGCCGCTCTGCGTGACGGTCGCGCTCCAGGCCTGGGTGACGGTCTGGCCGTTGGCGTAGGTCCAGGTCAGCGTCCACCCGTTGACCGGATCGCCGAGGTTGGTGACGGCAACGTTGGCGCCGAACCCGCCCTGCCACTGCGAGGCGATCGTGTACCCGACCCGGCACCCGGCCGCGGCCGCACTGGCCGAGCCGGTGGCGAGCGCCGCCGCACCACCGGCGGCGACGACCAGGGCAGCCGCGATGGCGGCACCTCGGAGCTGATGACGATGCACGCTACGTCTCCTCTCATCAACGATCTCCGATGCCATGGCACCCGCCACTCTGCGCGCCGAAAACCTTTTCGGCAACTGTGTGTGAAACTTCCACGGGTGATTTTCCGACTGGCGGCGTACGCCGTGTGCATCGCGGACGACCGGGTGCTGCTCGCCCGATGTGAGCCCGTGTGGACCCTGCCCCGGCGGGCAGGTCGAACCCCCCTGAGGACCCGTTCGACGCGGTCATCCGGGGAGGTGGCCAAGGCGACCGGCTGCACCGCGCGGTGGTCACCCGCCTGGGCGTCTATTACGAGGTCCGCACCACGGGTGGTTCGCTGTTCACCGCCGGGGCCTCGTGGACGGCGCTGGCCGCGGTGCCGCTGCTGCGCCGGTCATCGCTGGTCGACGTGGGCCTGGGTCGGCGGGCTGATCGAGCGCTAGACGTGGACGCGGTCGGTGAGCACCTGGGTCAGCATGCCCAGGGTCGGCCAGTCGACGAGCTCGCCGGTCCGGATCGCCGCCCAGGTGTGCAGTTCCACCCAGGTGCGCTCGGTCGAACCCTCCTCGCCGAACGGGGTGTCCGCCGTTGCCCGCAGGGTGTCCACCTCGTCCGCGGTCAGCTCGGCCGAGAACAGGTGCGCGCGGTGAGCGGACAGGGTGCCGGCGATCTGGCGGTGGCCGTGCGCGCGCAGCCGGGCGGCGGGGATGGACAGACCGGTCTCCTCGCGTACCTCGGCCGCCGCCTGCTCCAGCGGTGCGACGTCCTCGGGGCCGGCGCCGCCCGGCAGCTCATGGATGAACCCGTCGGGCGTCGACGCGGTGGAGCGGAACTCGCGCACCAGCACCACGAGCGTCTCGTCGAGTGTTGGCGCCCGCCGGAACAGCACGACGCTGGACATGTCCGGGCGCGACAGCACGATCTGGCCCGCCTTGACCCGGTCCTCGGCGGCCACGCGGATGTCGGTGCGCAGCGCCCAGTACACGACCTGGCGTTTGCCTGGCCCGCGCCGGTACACCCACTCGGCCCGCGCATGGAGCAACTCGTTGCCGGCGTCGGCCTGCGCGCGGTACCACTGCTGGAAACTGCTCGTCTGCCACACGATCAGCGGGACCTCGCGCTCACCGTGCGCACGCCGCGCACCCGGCGCCAGCCCGTCGAGCGCGAGTCCGAGCGTGTCGCCGAGCGACTGCGCGGCCGGCACGTGCTCGGATGCGGCCCCCGCGACCAGGTACCGGTTGCGCGGCGACTCCGGCGGCGCCCCGAACACCGCCTTCCCGCTGCGATGCCAGGTGCCCCACTCGACGTTGGTCGTGAACGCCGGCATCGTGCTCAGCTCGCGCGGCACCCAGAAGACGATCCGGTCCGCGAGGTGCAGCCCGGCCTCCTCCCAGCCGATCTGTCCCAGGTAGTCGGGCACCACCCCGCTCGCCGGCTCGGGCGAGAACACCACCAGCCGCCCGCCGCTCCAGCGCTGCCGGAGCAGTTCGATCGCAGCCGGCCGCCAGCTCGCCACCTCGGGCTTGCGCGGCGTCGGGCCGGCCAGGAACAGCGCCGCGTCCCACCACGACGGCGGCTCGTCGGGCGGGCTGACCACGATGACCTCGTCGCTCATGCGGCCCAGCATGCCAGCTTGAGCTCTTTGCTCACGCGGCGCGGCATGGCGGCTTGAGGTCTTTGCTCATGCCGGTTTGACCTCAAGTCGGGTTCATGTTGTCCAGTACCGGGGTGACGGACATCGAGCGCGCCCTGGTGATCGGGGCGACGGGCAACATCGGGCGGATCGCGGTCGACCTGCTGCACCGGCGGGGCGTGCACGTCCGCGCCCTGGCCCGCGAGGCGCGGCGCCTGCCGGCGGGGGTCGAGGCGGTCAGCGCCGACGTACGGAACCCGGGCGCGTGGCGCACCGCCGCCGACGACGTGGACGCGGTCCTGCTCATCTGGCCGTTCATGGAGGCCGCCGGCATCGAGCACGTGGCCCCGGTGCTCGGCCGCCCGGGCCGGCGGATCGCGTACGTGTCGGCCATGCACGTCCGCGACGACCGCACCCCGGCGCAGAACGGCGTGTGGGGCCAGGTCGAGGCGGCCGTCCGCGCGACCGGCGCCGACTGGACGCTCCTGCGCGCGAGCGGCTTCGCCACGAACACCCTGCAGTGGGCGGCGGCGATCCGCGCGGGCGAACCGGTGCGCATCCCGTACGTGAGCGCCGCGCGCTCCCTCATCCACGAACGCGACCTGGCCGAGTCCGCCGTCGCCGCGCTGACGTCCCCGGCCCACGGCCGCCGCTCGTATGTCCTGAGTGGACCGTCGGCGGTCACCCAGGCCGAACAGGTCCGTCTGCTGGGCGGTGTGGCCGAGGAAATCTCGCCCGAGGAGGCGCGGGCGGGCATGGACCCGGGCTTCGCCGACGCGGCCCTGCCGTACTGGGCGTCCCTTGTGGACAATCCAGAGCCCGTCGCCGGCGGGGTGCGCGACCTGACCGGCCACGAGGCGCGCAGCTTCGGGCAATGGGCCGCCGACCACGCCGTCGACTTCCGCCCGTGAACCGCTGATCAGTCGCTGTCGGTGGCCGCGATGAGCGTGACCGTGCGCCGGTCCGGCCATAGCGCGGCCAGTCCGGTGTCGAGCGAGTCGGTCAGCTGGAGGTGCCAGTCCGACACGTACGACAGGAACGTGCATGCTTTTGCGGCCGACTCGATCGCCGCGACGTCCAGTCCGGCCACCCCGACGAGCGCGCCGAGGCACTCCCAGGCGGTCAGCCTCCCGTACGCGGCGAACTTGCGCGGCCCGTACACCGGCCCGGAGGCGGCAGTTTCGTGCAGCTTCCGCAGGACGTCACCGCCGCCGACGCGCGCGACGTGCACGAACGACGACCCGGCACTGCGCGGCCCGAGCGCGCGTAACTCGGCCGCGCCGAAACCGTCCAAGGGCCGCTCGAGCTCGAACAACCGCGCGTCCGCGCAGTCCGCGTCCACGCCGGGCCACGGGTGAACGCCGAGCGCGCGCTCGGCCGTGCACGTCACGCGCACGGCCCCGCCGACCCGCAGCTTCTTCGCGGGTGCTGTTTCCCGCTCGAGCGCCGTCCGGGTCCGCGGCAGAACCGACAGCGGATGCCCGGCCGCCGCGAGCCGGTCGGCGAACCCGCCGGCCGCGGCCTCGGTGGCGTCCGTGCGCAGCACCATCTCCTGCCACAGACACGCGGCCAGCTCATCGCTCGGCTCGGCGTCGGCGAACACCGGCAGAAGGTCCTGCTCCCGCTGTGCCATGGCCAGGTACGCGGCCACCTCGGGCAGGTCGTAGCGCACCGCACCCCAGGCCGGCCCCCGCGCGGCCGCGCGGCGCACGAACGTGACCCGGCCCGGATCGCCAGGCGTGGTCGCGAGCCGGCGCAGCGCCACCTCGAAGCCGAACCGCTGCGGATAGGTCGGCCGCGGCACCGCGAGCAGCGCCTCGATCAGCTCGGCGAGCCACTCCGGCCCGGCCCGCTGAACCTCGGTGTCGGTGACCCTGACCGCCTTGTCCCAGCCGCGGTCGCGGTAGGTCTCGGCCAGCCCCATCCGCCGGACGACCTCGGCCACCTTCATGACCGGCACGGTACCGGAATCGCCCGACGATCATGCGAGACCGCGTCCGACGAGGGCGTTCGTGCCGTGACCGTTCGGGGGAAGTCGTCCGCTGACATGTTCGTCACGATGTGTGCATGCGCTGGCGATCAACTGCGATGTTCTGGGCGCTGCTCGCAGCTGTCGACGGGGTGCTGCTCGTATTCGGCCTTCGTGAGCAGCTCTACGTGCAGGCCGGCGTGCTCACGCTGGCAACCGTCGTCGCGGTTGTGGCCACGCAACCATCGATCGCATGGGCGGCGACCGGCAGCACCCGATTCCGCCGGGCGTTGCGCCTGGGTGCGGGTGTCGCCGCGATCGCCAGTCTGCCCGCCGCCGGCTGGTACGGGACCTGGGTCGTACTGCGAGGTCTGTCGGAGGCGAGCCTCTGGTTGGTCGTCGGCGGTCTGGTGCTCGGAACGGTCATTCCTGGAGCGGTGCTGATAGCCCTGGGGGCCTTGGTCGACTCGGGCTCGCCCGCTTCCGACAGTGCGGTTGCGGCGCTGGCGTGCCATGTTGTGGTGAGTGGCGCTGGGTTGCTCGCGACCGCTGTGGCCTTCGCCGCGATGGCGCACAACTGGTCGCTTGTCGGCGTGGTGGGCGCCTTGCTCGTGTGGCGTCTGGCCGGACCGGCCGTCCGAGGGTTCCGAAGCGTACGGCGGACATGGCGGATCGGCACCGGCACGCCACTCGTGGCCCGGTTGACGGGCCTGGCGATCGCCCTGCTGCCCCTGTTGTGGGCGGGTCCGGACCCGCTTGGCACCGCGCCGCGAGGCACGGACTTGCTGCGGCTGCTCGCCGTCGTCCTGGCGGTGGCCGTCGTGCAGCACGCGGTGCTCGTCTGGTGGAAACCCGGCCGGCTGCTTGCCCAGCTCGATCTCGTCGCCGCGGAGGTACGCCGGTCGGCCGTCGACGAGCTGCACGCACTGGCCGCGCTTCGCGGCATCGCGAGCCCGGGGACCGGACCCCCGACCGAGACGGCGCACGATCTGCAACTGCGCCGGGCGGAGCACTCGGCGTGGCACCGCTCGGCATCCGAGCGGCTGCGACTCCTCCAGTCCCTCGACGCCGACCAGTACGCGTATCACAAGCGACGTTTCGATGCGATCGCCGCGGCGCGAGAGGAGGCGCTGAACCGGGACGCCGCCGGCGCACGCTCGTCCGGTCGCAGACCCTCGCCGGCGCTTCCCGATCAGCAGGAGGAGTCGTACCGGGCCGGACGGGCCGCATGGGACCGGTTGACGCGCGTCCTGCAGGTCGAGGAGTCGCTCGCCGCCGGCAGCGTCGGTGTGCGGCTTCTGGCTCCCGTCGACTCGCGCGCAGCGGTCCGGGCCAACCGGCAGGCGACCGTCCGCACCGGACTGGTACTGGATGAAGCCTGGCCGCGAGTGGCGCTCGTGGTGCCTCCGCGGGAGCGGCGGGCGGTGGCCGCCACCGACGCGGCGATCGCCGGCTGGCGGGTACTGGCCGCGAGCGCATTCTGCGCAGTGGGCAGCACGCTGGTGGCAGCGGTCTGGACGTCGTGGACGGAGCGGACGTTCCTCCTGGCCGCCGTGGCGATGCTCGGCGCCGTGGTCGCGCTGCAGCGGGCCCGGGCAGACGTCGTGCGGGGCTACGACCGGCGCGCCGCCGCCGTCGACATCTACCAGGTCGAGGCGTTGCGCCGGATCGGGCTCACCGTTCCCGCGTACCCAGCCGCGCCGGTCGCGCTGGCCGGCGCCCTCATGGGGCGACCCGACGAACTCGAACCGCAGGATCTCGTGGTCATGGACGAGCTCGTCCATCGGCGCGCGCAGGAAGTCGTCACCAACATCAATCCGGAGGTCGTGAACCACATGCAGGTCCGTGGCGCCGAACCGGACTGGGCGCTGCACGAGGCGGTGGCGAGGCTGACCGAGGAGGTACGGGCGTCGAAGGAGACCGTCGGGCAGGTCCACCGGCTCGAACGCGAGCTTTCCGATCAGCGGACCATGCTCGAAGAGCGCATCCAGGATCATGTCCGGGCCGGTTTCGAGTCCGTGATCCAGGGACCGCCGAGGGTCAACTACCAGGGCTGGATCAACGTCGACATCGTGGCCGACGACGAGCACGTCGAGGTCGCCGCGGATGGGACGTTCGCGATCGGCGAGGGCGGTGCGTTCGAGCTTGTCGTGCGTATCGCGGCCGAGCGGGCCTGGCCGCTGGCCGAGCAGCTGGTGGTGACCGGTGGCATCGACCGGCGGCCGGTGCCTTTCGACGTCGAGGTCGACAGCGACCGGCCGGAGTTGCGCCGGGAGGCAAGGCCGGTGCTGGTGATGCCGGCACGTGGCGGCGACGAGGTGCGCTTCGCGTACGCACTGGGCGCCGTGGACTTCCCGGCACCGCCGTGGCTGTGGATCCGGGTCTCCCAGGGACGGCGGACCCTGCAGAGCATCGAACTGACCCTCGAGGCGGGCACCGAACGGGCGACGGCGTGACGGTCATCGCCGAGGTGGAGGCCCGGACCCGCGCCGGGCGCCCGGGTGTCGAGATCAAGTTCACGTTCCCGTCGGGCCGCAGCATCTCCCTGCCGACGAACGAGCAGCAGCTGTCGGCCGCCCGCAGGACCGCCGGGCGGGACCTGCAACGCGCGATGCAGACGGTCGTCCGGCGCCGACCGAGCCTCCGGCAGGCCGAGACGGCATTGCGCATCCTGTTCCACAAAGGCGTCCAGCTGACCGAGATGCTGGCCGACCTGGGGTACGAGCGTGTGCAGTCGCTCCAGGACGAGTTTCGGGCGGCCTGGCCGACGTGGGAGGAGACCGCCGACTGGGACGTGGACGCCCCGATCCCCGTGGTGGAGTTCAAGAGCCGCGACGCCGCGCTGCCGCTCGAGCTGCTGCCGCTGTTCGACTTCGGCCCCTTGCCGGCGATCCATGTCGACGACGATCTGCGGCGCGTGGCGGCCCGGTTCCTCGGTTTCAGTGCGGTCGTCCGCAGGGTGACGTCGGCGCCGGTGCCAGGCAACCACATCCTGCGCACCGATCCGCGCCTGCCGGTGCAGTTCCTGCGCCACCGGCCGTGGTTCGGGGGCAAGCGCGACCCTGGCCTGCTCGGCGCGCTGGACGGTGCCGTGGCGCTCGAAGGACCCTGGCCGCAGGCGGAGAGCGAGTCGGCCTTCCGGGCCGCGATCGTCGACGCGCTGCACGACGGCCGGGGCCTCGACGGGGCGGCCGCCGGCGATCCGCCGGTCCAGGTGCATCACTTCGCCTGTCACTGCGACACCACCGCCGAGGACGACGACGACTACACCCTGCGGCTCACGACCAGCAACCGCAGAAACCGGACCATCACGCTCGGGGAGCTTCGCAGGCAGTACAGCGGCCGCCTGTACGGCAACGGCAGCGGCGCCCCCGCCCGAGCGGTCGTCTTCCTCAACGCGTGCGCGAGCTCGCGCACCGACCCCGATACCGCCATGTCGTTCCCGAGGTGGTTCCTGAGCCACCGGCACCGAGCGGTGATCGGCACGCTGAGCGTGGTGCCGGACGCGGTGGCGGGCACCTTCGCCGACGCGCTCTACGGCCGGCTGTTGCAGGGCGAGCGGCCGCTGGGGGAGGCCATGGTGCAGGCGCGTCGTGACATGCTCCGCGACACGCGCAACCCGCTCGGGCTCGTGTACGTGCAGCACGGCGACACCGAACTCATCGCCGACCGCAAGCGGCCCGAGATCTACCGCCGCTCAGGTGGCGCGACGCAGTAGCCGGTTGCCGACCTCGTCGAGCAGCGGAACGATGAACACCGCGATGCCCAGCACGACCGCGGCGGCGATGGCGTCGAGGCCGGCGAGGTCCGCGACGTTGCTCGCCGTTCCGGCCGCCCAGCACAGGTACGCGACGGCGGCCAGGACGTAGAAATGCGGCAGCGGGCGCTCGTCCTCCTCCGCCCGCTGACCGGCCAGCCACAGGTAGCCCACCGTGCCGATCAGGCCGGCGAGGACCACCACCACGAGCAGCATCTCCCGGCCGTCGCCGACGAAGGCGGCCAGCGGCACGAAGAACGCGAGCGTCTCGCCCGGCACGTACTTGACCAACCGCTCCGGGAAGCTGTCACCGCCGACCGGGGGTGCACCGTCGTCCCGGAATCGCGCGGGCGGTACGACGGTGCGTGGCATGGGGTCTCCTCGACGGCTGGGCGACAGCTCCAGCCATTGTCGATCGACCGATGTCACCGACGGTTCAACCGCCCGTACGGTCCGTCCAACCGCGCGGCCAGCCGGGCGTCAACCGTTGACCTGCCGATTCCGGGTGTTGGCGGACCGGCTCCGTGCGCGGCCGCCGGTCCGCCGGGCGTCAGCCGCGGCTGAGCTGGCCGCGCAGGACGCCCAGGGACTTGGTCAGCAGCCGCGAGACGTGCATCTGGGAGAGGCCCAGTTCGGCCGCGATCTGGGACTGCGTGCGGTTGCCGAAGAAGCGCATGGCGATGATCTTCTGCTCGCGCTCCGGCAGGCGGGCCAGTAGCGGGCGCAGCGCCTCGCGGGCCTCGACCTGCTCCATGTCGTCGTCCAGCGCGCCGAGCAGGTTGCCCAGGTCGGTCGGGCCGTCGGACTCGTTGGAGCCGGACGGGGCGTCGAGCGACAGGGTGCGGTACGCGCGGCCGGCGTCCAGCGCTTCGATGACGTCCTCCTCGCTCACCTCCAGCGCCGCGGCGAGGTCGGCGACGGTGGGGGAGCGGCCCAGGCGCTGCGTCAGTTCGCCCGTCACGCGGTTGATGTGCAGGCGGGTTTCTTGAATGCGCCGTGGTACCCGTACGTCCCAGCACCGGTCGCGGAAGTGGCGCTTGAGCTCGCCGGTGATCGTCGGGATGGCGTAGCCGACGAACGCGGCCCCGTTGGTGGGGTCGAACCCGTCGACGGCCTTGATGAGCCCGACGATCGCCACCTGGTCGAGGTCGTCCTGCTGCTCGCCGCGGTTGCGGAAACGGCCGGCGAGGTGGTGCGCGAGCGGCAGGTACAGCTCGATGATCCGGCCCCGCACGCGGCGGCGGTCGGCGCCCTCGGGCAGGTCGGCAAGCAAACTGAGCAGCGCCAGCGCCTCGGCGTCGTCGGCGCGGCGGCGGGAGTTGATTTGGATCGTCATGAAGGCAGACCTCACGGCAGCAGAAAAGAACCCGGATGCGGTACCGGACGCCCGCTGCTTGAGCGCCTTGTGCTCCCCGACCGTAGCCCGGTTCTTGCGCCACGACAACTATTGCGTCGATTTGTGCGTCGATTCCGCCCACCTGATACCCTGCGGCCTGCACTTTCAGCTGGTCGAAGCGGCTCTGCCCAGAACCGCGCGCAGCCCGAACTCCAGAGGCGTCCACCCCGGCCCGGCGCGCGCGCCAGTCACGCGACCATGCGCGGGTGGCGGTCACGCGACCATGCGCGAGCGGCAGTCAGGCGACCGTGCGCGAGCGGCAGTCAGGCGACCGTGCGCGAGCGGCGGTCACGCAGCCGTGCGCGGGCGGACGCGTGCGGCGGTCACGCGACCATACGTGAGCGGCGGTCGACCGGTCGTGTGCGGGCGGCGGCAGGCACGAGGCCGCCACGGCGGAGCGTCAGCGGTGGACGATCAGCGTGCCTGCTCGACCTCGCGTGCCATCTTCCGCAGTGCCTGCCCGAACCCGGCCCGGCCGACCAGTCCGACAACGCCTCCGGTCACCCGATCGAGGCGGTGCGGCACCACGGTCACGTCCTCGGACCAGTCCACGCGGCAGCGGGTGGCATCGAGCGGTACAACCAGGAACCAGGCTTTGCCCTTGAGCACCCGCCCGTGCTTGTCCACGTCGCACCGCCCCGGCGACCCGGCGACCGGCGGCTCCCAGCGCGACACCGTCATCGGGTCGTCGAACCCGAGCGGGCCGAGCCCGGAGTGCGCCACGAACCCCGCTCCGACCCCGTCCATCCGATCGGTCGTGAGCCGCACCGTGGTCAGCGGCGCCCACCGCGCGTGGTTGCGCCAGTCGGTCAGCGCCTCCCACACCCGCGCCGCGGGCGCCCCGACCTCGACCGACACCGTGAAGTGCGCCATGCCCCGACCATAACCGTTACGCCGCGCCGGGGGCGGGTAGGCGAAAAGGGACTGATCGGAGGTACTTCATGAAGGCAGTCCTCTACAGGGGTCCGCGCGAGGTCGAGGTGACCGAGGTGCCGGACCCGGCGATCCAGGCGCCGACCGACGCGATCGTGCGCATCACGACCACCAATATCTGCGGTTCCGACCTGCACATGTACGAAGGCCGGACCTCGGTCGAGGAGGGCAAGGTCCTCGGCCACGAGAACATGGGCATCGTCGAGGCCGTGGGGCCGGGCGTGAGCCGGATCAAGGTCGGCGATCGCGTGTCGGTTCCGTTCAACATCGCCTGCGGAACGTGCCGCAATTGTACGTCCGGATGGACGAGCTTCTGCCTGCGCGTCAATCCGAATGACGGCATGGATGGTGCCGCGTACGGCTATGCGAACATGGGTCCGTACGACGGCGGGCAGGCGGAGTTGCTGCGGGTACCATATGCGGACTTCAATCTTTTGGAATTGCCGCCGGGGACCGAGCACGAGAACGACTTCACCATGTTGTCCGACATTTTCCCGACGGGCTGGCACGGCACCGAGCTGGCCGGGATGCGGGCCGGGGACCGGGTGGCGGTGTTCGGGGCCGGGCCGGTCGGGCTCATGGCCGCGCACAGTGCGATGATTCGCGGCGCGTCCGAGGTGTTCGTGGTGGACAAGGAGAAGGACCGGCTGGATCTGGCGGTGAAGATCGGGGCCACGCCGGTGGACTTCGGCCGGGGCGATCCGGTTGAGCAGATGCTCGACGCGACGAGCGGGCGCGGGGTCGACTGCGGGGTCGAAGCGGTCGGCTACCAGGCGCACGATCCCAGCGGGGATGAGCATCCGGAATTGGTACTCGACAATCTCATCAAGGTTGTCCGCTCGACCGGCGGAATCGGGGTCGTCGGGGTGTACGTGCCGGAGGATCCGGGCGCGAAAACGGACCAGGCGCGGCAGGGGCGGATCGGGTTCGACTACGGGACGTTCTTCGCCAAGGGGCAGCGGATGGGCACCGGTCAATGTCCCGTCAAGCGGTACAACCGGCAGCTGCGCGACCTCATCGTCAGCGGCCGCGCGCAGCCGTCGTTCCTCGTCTCGCACGAACTGCCGCTGGAGCGGGCGGCCGAGGGCTACGACCACTTCGACCGCCGCGAGGCCGGCTGGACAAAGGTGCTGCTCCGACCCGGCCAGAAGTAAGACCCGGGCAAGAAAGTAGGAAGCGTCAGATCCTGAAGCGGCCGACCTCGCGCTGGAGGTCGGCCGCCAGGCGGGAGAGCTCCGTGACCGTGGTGTCGGCCTCGGTCAGCGTCGAGGTGGTGGCCTGGGCGGCCTGGGCGACGCCCGCGATGTTGCCGGCGATGTTGGTGGCGCCGTGTGCGGCCTCGCCGACGCTGCGGGTCATCTCGGCCGTGGTGGCCGACTGCTGCTCGACCGCCGAGGCGATGGTGAGCTGGTAGTCGTTGATCCGGGCGATGATCCGGCTGATCTCGCCGATCGCGTCGACGGCGTTGCCGGTGTCGGCCTGGATCGCCTCGACGCGGCGGGAGATGTCCTCGGTGGCCCGCGCGGTCTCCTGGGCGAGCTCCTTGACCTCGTTGGCGACGACGGCGAAGCCCTTGCCCGCCTCGCCGGCCCGGGCCGCCTCGATGGTGGCGTTGAGGGCCAGCAGGTTGGTCTGCTCGGCGATCGAGGTGATCACCTTGACCACGTTGCCGATCTCGGCCGAGGACTCGCCGAGCTTGGACACGGTGTCGTTGGTGGACTGGGCGACCCCGACGGCCTCGGCGGCGACCTGGGCGGCCTCGCCGGAGTTGCGGGCGATCTCGCGGATGGAGGAGCCCATCTCCTCGGCGCCGGCCGCGACCGTCTGCACGTTGTGGGAGACCTCGCTCGCGGCGCCGGCGGCCACGTCGGACTGGCGGGCGGCCTCGACGGCGTTGGCGGCGATCCGGCCGCTGACCGCGGTGAGCTGCTGGGAGCTGTCGCCGAGGGTACGGGAGCCGGTGGTGATGGCGGCGACGGTGCCGCGCAGGCCCTCGCGGGCGTCGTTGACGGCGGCGGCCATCTCGCCGAGCTCGTCGCGGGCGTACACCTCGGCGGGCTTGGTCAGGTCGGCCCCGGCCAGGGCCCGCAGCGCGCCGGAGACGCTGCCGAGCTGGCGGCGCACGATCCGGGCGACGAAGATGCCGGCGAGGAGGGCCAGGGCGAGGCCGCCGAACAGCAGCACGATGATGTAGAGGCGGGCGTTGCGGTACTCCTGGCCGGCCTGCGCCTCGGTCGCGGTCGCCTCCTGCTCCTCGAGCTTCTGCAGGCTGTTGAGCGCGTCGGCGACCCCGTTCTCCAGCTTGGTCGAGGCGGCGACGAGCTGATCCTGGGCGGGGAGGGTGTAGCCGGACGGCGGCGCCTCGTGGAAGACGACGACGTTGCGCAGGGTGCGGTACTGCCCGAGGTTGTCCGTGACCTCGCCCAGCTGGGCCAGCCGGGCGGTGGAGCCGGCCGCGAGGCTGCGGTAGGCGGTGACGGCGGCGTCGACGCGCTGGTCGGCGGTGGTCGCGGCGGCGCGGTACGGGCCGGCCTGGCTCTCCGCGCCGTTGGCCACGAACAGCGAGAAGATGAGCATGTTGCGGTACATGTCGGCCATGCCCGCGCGCATCTCGGTCAGCTGCTGCGCGCTCTCCAGGTGGCGGGTCTTGATGTCGTGCAGGTCGGCGTTGAGCCGCGACATCCTGCTCAGCGACAGCACCGCGACCGCGGCCGCCACGACCGTGACCAGCATGGCGGCCAGGAACGCCTTGGTGATGACCCCGCGGTCGGCGACCGCAGCCGTCAGCCATCCGCGCCCGACCGTGACCCGTACGTCCCGCTGTGCCACCGAAATCTCCCCTGGCCGCTCCGTGTGGCGCACCGCGCCAGTCGGACTATCGGCGGGAGTGGGGCAAATCTGAGGCTGTCAGCGCTTGAGCTGGCGGCGGTCCCAGAAGAGCAGGACCCCCGCGAGCCCGCGGAGGGCGACGGCACCGGCGAACACCCACAGGACCCATGGCATGGCTCGTCTTTGCCCATCGCGAGCCCCGCTCACACAACCACTCACCTCCGGCGCGAAATCGCCGATACACCGTGCGCTTTTCGTACACACACCCGTCGTGGGGGGACACGGATGCAACCGAACATGTACCCGCGGCCGGCGCGCGACTTCGACAAGAGGACGTGGACCGGCGCGGCCGTCGCGGTCGTCGGCGCGATCGGCCTGATCGTCCCGGTCGTGCGGTCGGCCCCGGCGCCGGCCGCGGTCGTCGTGGAGTCCACCGGCACGGCACCTGCGCCGGTGGCCGTCGGCGGGTCGCTCACGCTGCACGGCAACCGCGACGGGGAGCAGGTGACGGTGACCGTGCTGCGGGTGGCCGACCCGGTGCGGGCCGCCGACGGGGTGTGCGGGCCGGGGGAGGGCAACCGGTTCGTCGCGGTGCAGCTGCGCATCGCGAACACCGGCACCCTGGTCTACGACGACCTGCCCGACGACGGCACCGCGCTGGTCGACGCCGGCGGGGAGCGCTTCGACGCGCGGTTCACGGCCACGACCGCCGGCCCGGCCTTCCCCGGCGGCGGCAAGATCGCCACCGGGGCCAGCGCGGAGGGGTTCGTGACCTTCGCGGTGCCGGCGAACGAGCGGATCGCCACCGTCCAGTTCACCATGGACAGCGGCTTCGCCGACGAGACGGGCGAGTGGGAGCTCGCCACGTCGTGAGGCTCAGCCCGCCATGGCCGGTACCGCCAGGCCCAGCCGGCGCGCCACGTCCCGGCCGAGGTCGGCGTCGACGCGGCTCCAGTACCCGTCGATCGCCCGCTGCTGGATGAACCGCTCCACCCCGTCGCCGAGGTGCCCGGCGATGTTGCCGGCGAGGCGGTCGCGGGCGGGGGCGTCGAGCACATCGCGGTACAACATCCGGGCTTGGATGAAATCGTCGTCGTCGCGGTGGGCCTCGTAGGCGGCGCGGACGATCTCGCCGCCCTCGAAGGACCAGCTCGCGTCGGGGTAGCGCGGATCGGCCTGCGGGCCGCCGTAGCTGTTCGGCGCGTAGACGGGCCCGCTGTGCAGGCCGTGGCGCATCGGGCCGTCCTTGTGGTAGTTGTGCACCTCGGCCAGCGGGCGGTTGACCGGCAGTTCCATGTAGTTGGCGCCGTTGCGGTACCGCGCCGAGTCGGCGTAGGCGAACATGCGCCCGAGCACCATGCGGTCCGGGCTCGGCCCGATGCCGGGCACGAAGTTGGCCACGTCGAAGGCGGCCTGGGTGACCTCGGCGAAGAAGTCCGTCGGGTTGCGGTCCAGCACGAACCGGCCGACCGGGATCAGCGGATAGTCGGCGTGCGGCCAGACCTTGGTGACGTCGAACGGGTTGAACCGGTAGCCGGGCGCGTCGGCGTACGGCATCAGCTGCACCTCCAGCCGCCACGCCGGGTGCTCGCCGCGCGCGATCGCGTCGTGCAGGTCGCGGCGGTGGAAGTCCGGGTCGGCGCCGCGCATCGCCTTGGCCTCGGCGTCGCTGAGGTTCTCCACACCCTGCTCGGTCTTCCAGTGGTACTTCACCCAGAACCGCTCGCCGCCCGCGTTCTGCCACATGTACGTGTCGCTGCCGTACCCGTTCATGTGCCGCAGCGTGCGCGGGGTGCCCCGGTCGCCCATCAGGTACGTCACCTGGTGCGCCGACTCGGGGGAGAGGGTCCAGAAGTCCCACTGCATGTTGTTGTCGCGCAAACCGGTTTCCGGCCGTCGCTCCTGCGAGTGGATGAAATCGGGAAACTTCATTGGATCGCGCACGAAGAACACGGGCGTGTTGTTGCCGACGAGGTCGTAGTTGCCCTCCTCGGTGTAGAACTTCAGCGCGAACCCGCGCACGTCACGGTCGGTGTCCGGGTACCCCTCCTCGCCGGCAACGAGGGAAATCCGGGCAAGCAGCGGGGTCCGTTTGCCGACCGCGTTGAGAAACGCCGCCTTGGTGAACCCGGTGACGTCGTGCGTCACCTCGAACGTGCCGAAGCCGCCGAAGCCCTTCACGTGGTAGACCCGGTCCGGGATCCGCTCCCGGACGAAGTGCGCGAGCTTCTCGACCAGGTACACGTCCTGCAGCAGGTTCGGCCCGCCGGGCCCGGCGGTGAGCGAGTGCTCGTCGCTGGAAACCGGGTTTCCGGCGTCGGTCGTCGTCTTGTCCATCCGGTGTCACACCTCTTTTCCGGCCCAGAATCGGTCGAGTTTGTCGGCGATGAAGTCCGGGCGTTCCTGGAACACCCAGTGCCCGCAGTGCTCGATGACCCCGCCGTGCGCCTCCTCGGCGATGGCCCGCGCACTGTCGATGCAGTGCGACCCGAAGGAGACCGCACCGCCCCACGCCATCATCGGCACGCGCAGCTTTTCCTTGGTCAGAGCCCGCAGTTGTACCGCCTGCCGCGGGATCGACCCGTAGAGGTTGAGACTGCCGCGGAGCGTGCCGGGCTGGCGCATGAGCGTGACGTACGCCCGCACCTCCTCCTCCGGCATGGCCTCCGGGTCGTAGGCGAAGTCGCGGAAGAAGTGCCGCAGATACTGCTCCTCCCGCCCCTCGACGAGCATCCGCGTGACGTCCATCCGCATGTGCATGGAAAGATGCCAGTAGTGCACCACCGGGTCGACGTAGCCGGGGTAGTCCAGCCCGAAGAACGGCGTCTCGATCGTCGAGAGCGACAGCACCCGCTCCCCGCCCGCATACGCCAGCGCCACGGCCGGCGGCCCCCCGAGATCGTGGCTGACGACGTGGAACTGCTCCACCTCTTCAACCTCGAGCAGCCCGAGCATGTCCCGCGCGATCGTCTGCGGCTCGTACCCCTCGAACGGCTTGTCGCTGTCCCCGAACCCGCGCAGATCGGGCGCGATGAACCGGTACCGGTCCCCGAACCGCTCGATGAGCCCCCGGTACTGCCGATGCGACTCCGGCCACCCGTGCATCCCCAGCACCACGGGCCCGTGCCCCGCGGTCACGTAGTGCAGCCGGACCCCGTTCACCTCGGCGCGCCGATGCCGGATCTCCACCATGCGGGGTTGCCTACCCGCGGACATCCGCCCAAACGCCGCCCCCGGACCGGGGTGGTACCTCTCCCGGGCGATATGACGGCCGCCCGCGCATCGCTACCATCCGCCCCATGAGTCCCCCTGGTCCCGATGCCGACCCCGGCGGCTCGGCCAGCCTCTACCGGTACTTCGCGCAGCTGCTGTCCTGGCTGGGCGTCCACGATCCGGCGGTGGTGCGGTGGTCGTTCGTCGCCGTGGTCGCGGTCGGGCTGCTCTGTGCGCTCGCGCCGCTGTTCCAGTTCGTGGCCTTCGCCGGCGGCAAGGTCCGCGGCGCCCTGGCCGCGCGGCGCGATCCGTGGCGGGCGGAGCAGCGCAGGCGGTTCGCCGGTCACGTGCAGAGCCAGCTCGAACGCCTCGACGACCTCGACGAGTGGAGCGACTACCGGTTCGCGCGGCTGGAGGCCGAGGTCGAGACCGAGGGGCGCGGCCGGTGGCGGTTCCCGCACTGGACCCCGCGGCCGCGGCAACGCCTGCGGCGGGAGAAGTCGCTGTCGCGGGCCCTGCAGCGCACCGGCGAGCGGCTGGTCGTGCTGCAGGGCCCGCCCGGCTCCGGCAAGAGCGTGGCGCTGCGCAACGCGGCCCAGGCCCTGGCCCGCAAGGCGCGCCGGGCCCGGCTCGACACCCGCATCCCGCTGTACATCAACCTCAAGGACTTCCGGCCGCCCGGCGGCCGGCCCGACGCCGAGGCGGTCCGCCGCTTCGTGCTGGAGCAGCTGAACCAGGCCAACTCGCGCGACGTCGAGGCGTTCCTCGACGAGGAGTTCGACCGGGGCCGCCGCGAGGGCACCTGGCTGTTCCTGTTCGACTCCTTCGACGAGATCCCGGAGATCCTCACCTCGGTCGAGTCCGACGAGACCGTCGGCCGGTACGCGGACGCCCTGTTCGACTTCCTGCACGGCATGTCCACCTGCCCGGGCGTCATCGCCTCCCGGGAGTTCAAAGGCCCGCGCCGGTTCGGCTGGCCGACGTTCACCGTGCAGCGCCTGACCAACCGTCAGCGCCGCGACCTGGTCCGCCGCGCCGCCCTGAAACCCGACGCCGAGGCGATCGTGCACGCCGGCCTCGCGACCGCGACCCCGACGGTGACCCAGCTGTCGGGCAACCCGATGCTGCTCGGCCTGCTGTGCGAACACGTCCGCGAGCGGCACGCGTTCCCGGCCTCGGCGCACGCCGTGTTCGAGGCCTTCGTCGAGGGCCGCCTGCGCCGGGACCGGGAGCGCCTCGACCGCCGCTTCGGCGTCACCCCGCAGGAGCTGCGCCAGCTCGCCGAGATGCTGGCCTTCCAGCTCACCGGCCGCCCCGACGCGGGCCTGAGCCCCACCCGGGCCGAGGTGGCCGCACTGCTCACCGTCGACGTGGCCTGGCTCGACCGGCACCTGGACGCACTGGAGTACGTGAAGCTCGCGAAGCCCCAGGACGGTGCCGAGCACCGGTTCTCGTTCGTGCACCGCCGCTTCCAGGAGTACTTCGCCACCTGCGTCGCCCTGCGCGAGCCCGGCCGCGTCTCGGTCGACGCCCTGCTGCTCGACGGCCAGTGGCGCGAGACGGCGGTGGCGATGCTGCAGACCCAGGACGCCCCGGCCGTGTCGGCGCTGCTGACCGAGGCCGAACGGCTGCTGGCCGCGGGGACGGTGGACGACCCGGCCGGGTTCGCCTGGCCGCCGAACAGCCTGCACCTCCTGGGCCTGCTCGACAGCGGCCTGGCGGACCGCCCGGACGAGGTCCCGGCGACGCTCCGGTCGACCGTCGACCCGCTGTTCGACGCGGCCTGGTCGACGGACCGGCGGCACTATCAGATCTGGGCCGTGCAGGCGGTACTGCTGGCCGAACCCGCGACGGCGGCCCGGATCCTCGAGGCCGCGTTCCGCTCGCAGAGTGCCCTGCTGCGCAGCACCGCCTATCGCACCGTCGGCCGCCTCGTCAGCGTCCATCCCGGACTGCGGCGTCCGATGCGCCTCGCGCTGATCGACCAGGCCATGCGCGGGCGGCTGCTGCTGGAGTGGCGCACGGTCAAGGCCCAGCTGGCCCGGCTGAGCGATCCGGAGCCGCTGGTGCAGGCCGCCCGGCTCCTGCGCTGGTCGCCGCCGGCGGCCGTGCTGATGCTGGTGCTGGCCGCCTGCTTCGCGTCGATGGCCGATCCGCGACCGGCGGCCGCGCTCTACCTGCTGGCCGCGCCCCTCACGGCCGCGGCCGGGATCGGCGCCGCCGAGGCGTGCAGCATCTGGCTGCTCTCGCAGGAGCGCAAGCGAAGGCCGATCCGCGCGGAGACCTGGCAGGTGCAGGCCGGGGTGTCGGCCTTCTGCCGGTTCCTGGGCGTGTTCCCGACGGCGCTGCTGTTCAGCGGGCACGGACCGTCCGTGTGGACCGCCTTGGCCTCGGTGGCGTCGATGTACGCGCTCATCTGGCCATTGTTCGTGGTGTGGGCGATCGAATCGGGAGCGGACGTCCGCGCCCGGCACTGGCTCGTCCTGCCGCTGTGGATCCCGGCCCTGGTGGCCGGGCGGCAGCTGCGGCGGATCGGCCTCGGGGAGCTGAAGGTCTGGTGGGCGGCCGCGGCCGTCCTGGTGCTCGTGGTCGCGTGCGGGGCCGCGGTGTTCGCGGCCGTGGTGGTCGGCAAGTTCCACCTGCCGCACAGCTGGGAGGTCGCGGGGCGGTACGTCGGCCTCGTGGGCGGCGCCTTGCTGCTCGTCGTGGCGGTGGTGGCGGTGGCCCTGCGGATCGCCGACTCCCGGGCCGACCTGCGCTCGCTCCGCGCGCTGCCCGACGGCCACGAGCTCGACCGTGCGGCGATCCAGTCGGTCTTCCGGACGCTGCGGACCGACACCGGCGTCCAGCGGCTGATCGCTGACATCCGCCGGAAACGGCTCCGCTGCACGCCCGACGGGCTCCAGACGATCAGTGAGATCGTCGCGGCGGCCGAACTCCTGCGGCTCGGGCCCGAGGACTTCGTCGCCGTTTGGATCGCCGGATGGGTCCTGCCGTTGCGCGTCCGGTCGGCGGTGATCGACCGGACGGGCCTGTCCGAGGCGACGCTCGACGCCGTCGCGCAGCTGCTGTACGAGAACATGGTGCCGGGAACGACCTATCAGGAGCCGGTGCTGCCCTGAGGAACGAGTTGCGGCAGGATCGTGGCCGCCGTGCCGCGCAGGTTCAGGGTGCTCACCGCGTCCAGCGGCGTCGGGTCCGGGTTGACCTGGATGACGGCGGCGCCGAACCGGGCCGCGATCCGCGGGACCTCCGCCGCCGGGTACACCACGCCCGAGGTCCCCACCGTCAGCAGCACGTCGCAGTCCGCGGCCGCCTCCACCGCAGCGGCCAGCGCATCCTCCGGCAACTGCTCCCCGAACCACACCACGCCCGGCCGCACCAGCGACCCACAGGAGGAGCAGCGCGGCGGGGCCAGGCGGCGGCCCTCCTCCGGCTCGTCCGAGCCGGCGAACACGGCGGGATGCGGTGGGGTGCCGATGCAGCGCGGCGGGGCCAGGCGGCGGCCCTCCTCCGGCTCGTCCGAGCCGGCGAACACGGCGGGATGCGGTGGGGTGCCGATGCAGCGCGGCGCGAACAGGCTGTCGTGCAGGTGGACGACGGCCGTACTCCCGGCCCGCTCGTGCAGGTCGTCGACGTTCTGCGTCACCACCGTGGTGGCCGGGATGTGGGCCGCCAGCGCCGCCACCGCGCGGTGGCCGGCGTTCGGCACGGCGGCGCGGGCGCGGGAGCGGCGCCATTCGTACCAGCCCCACACCAGGTCGGGGTCGGCGTGGAAGGCCTCCGGGGTGGCCAGCCGCTCGGCGTCGTAGCGGGCCCACAATCCGGTCAGGTCGTCCCGGAACGTGGGTACGCCGCTCTCCGCCGACATCCCCGCGCCCGTGAACACCACCAGGCGCCCGGCTTCGGCCACCAGCGCGGCGGCCGCGCTGACGGTCACGCGACGAGGCCGGCGGCGGTCAGGCGGGCGTGGAACTCGGCCGCCAGGTCGACGTACTCCTCGATGTCCGTCACCAGGTTCGAGACCGTGAGGAAGAGGTGGTCGACGCCGGCGTCCGGGAGGGCCGCGATGTCCCGCACGATCTGGTCCATGCTGCCGGTGTACGGGCGGCGGCCCTCCTCCGGCAGCTCGTTCAGGTCGTGGGCGAGGCCGACCTGGAACGTGCACGAGATCGACGACGGGTCGCGGCCGTAGGAGGCAGCCAGCTCGCGCACGCGGGCCATGTTCGCGGCCACCGCCGGTGCGGGCAGGCCGGTCGGGAGCCAGCCGTCGGCGCGGCGGGCCAGCCGGCGCAGGGCCGCGTCCGAGAAGCCGCCGACGAACAGCGGGATGCGGCGGGCCGGCTTCGGGCCGACCTGGGCGGGCGCAAGGGTCCAGCGCTCGTTGCGGTACGAGACGGGATCCTTGCCCCAGATGGCGTCGGCGACGTCGAGGAACTCGTCCAGCGCCGCGCCGCGTTCGGTGAAGGGGCGCGGGGCGAGGGCGGCGAACTCGTCGATGCTCCAGCCCGCGCCGACACCGGCGATGAGGCGGCCGCCGCTGACCGCGTCGAGGCTCGCGAGGGTGCGGGCCAGGCGGGCCGGGACGTGCAGCGGTGCGACGAGGACGCACGTGCCCAGTTCGACCCGTTCGGTCACCGCCGCGGCCACGGTCAGGGCGATCACAGGATCGAGGACGCCGCCGTACCGCACGGGCCACGGCACATCCGGCATGTTGTAGAGCCCGTGGGCACCGCTCTGGTCCTCGGGGAGCAGGAAACGCTCGAAGACCCAGACGCTGTCGTACCCGATCTCTTCCGCCGCCCGGGCCGCGCGGACGACCGCGGTGCGGGGGTCGAACTCCTTGAGCTGGGGCAAGCCGATTCCCACTCGTAACGCCACGCACGCATCCTAGGCCCTGTCCTGCCGATCTTGCCGGCCTGCACCGGGCCCAGATTCCAACGCCAAGGCCGGCCCGGCCGCTACGCCGGCCGGCCCGGCCAAGGCGGCCTGCGCACACATCGCGGAAGGCCGGTTACAACCCCGGTAACCGACCTCCCGCGCTGCGCACGCAGCCGAAATCTGGACTCCGTCTCGGCTCGACAAGCTCGGCAGGACAGGGCCTAGGCATTCATGGTTGGCAGCGGATCAGGTGGGTAACCGTCTATGCAGGACGCTGTGAAAGGAGGCAGCCATGCAGCCGATCACGTTCCTGCCCTGGGCGTGGAGGGACACGTACAACCCGGACGCGGCCGACCCCCGGTTCCCGGAGGAGCGCCGCAACGACCTGGACCTCAGCGGGTACCGGGTCGAGGCCCTGGACGGCCACATCGGCTCGATCGACTCGGCCAGCTACGAGATCGACAACTCCTGGCTGGTCGTCGACACCGGGCCGTGGATCTTCGGCCGGAAGGTGCTGCTGCCCGCCGGGACGGTCCAGAACGTGGACCACGCGGAGCGCAAGGTGTACGTGGACCGGACGAAGGACCAGATCAAGAGCTCGCCGGAGTACGACGAGCGGTCCTTTGACACGGACGACTACCGGCAGCAGGTCGGGGACTACTACACCCGCAGCTACCGCGACGAGTAACCCACGTCCCGCTTGAAGGATGGTCCTCGGGCTGCCGCCCGGGGGCCGTCCTGGTATCCGGGGTACCAGGAAAACCGATGCGCAGTCTCATGCCGGCCGCGGCGGGCATGGTGGGGGCATGGCAACGAACGACCTTCCGGGCGGCGTGTACCGCACCGGCGACCTCGACCTCACCCGCGTCGGCTACGGCGCCATGCAGCTGGCCGGCCCCGGCGTCTTCGGGCCGCCGAAGGACCGCGCGGCCGCGATCGCCGTGCTGCGCGAGGTGGTGGAGCTCGGCATCACCCACATCGACACGTCGGACTACTACGGCCCGCACGTCACCAACGAGATCATCCGCGAGGCCCTGGCGCCGTACCCCGAACAGCTGCACATCGTCACCAAGGTCGGGGCGTACCGGGACGAGCAGGGCGGCTGGCCGCCCGCGCGCAGTCCCGAGCAGCTGCGCGACCAGGTGCACGACAACCTGCGTCGGCTCGGGCTCGACGCGCTCGACGTGGTCAACCTGCGGGTCGGCGGCCTCGACGCGCCCGAGGCCGGCTCCATCGCCGAGCCGTTCGGGGCCCTGGCCGAACTCCAGCGGCAGGGCCTGATCCGCCACCTCGGCCTCAGCACGGTCAACGCCGAGCAGCTCGCCGAGGCGCAGGCGATCGCGCCGGTGGTGTGCGTGCAGAACATGTACAACATCGCCCGGCGCGACGACGACCCGCTAATCGAGCTGACGGCCGCGCAGGGGATCGCATTCGTACCGTATTTCCCGCTGGGCGGCTTCTCGCCGCTGCAGTCGGAGACCCTGGCGGACGTGGCCAAGCGCCTCGAGGCGACCCCGCTCGCGGTCGCGCTGGCCTGGCTGCTGCAGCGCTCGCCGAACATCCTGCTGATTCCGGGTACATCCTCCGTGGCACATCTGCGGGAGAACGTCGCCGGCGCCGCGCTGGAGCTGCCGGAGGACGCGCTGGGGGAACTTGACGCGATCTGAAACATCGACCCGGTTCGGTTGCCGTCGGGCAACGGTATATTGTCCCCGTCCAACAGCGTGGTGGGGGCGGAGGGGTGATGCGCAGCGACCTGACCGCCGACCGGGAGCTCGGCCGCGACGCCGCGGGGCGGGTGCGGGTGAGTATCCGCCTGCGCGGGCTGGTCGACCTGGGCACGCAGCCCATCCTCGAACAGGCTCTGGACGAGGCCCTGGCCGTGCGCGAGGTCGGCGAGATCGTCGTCGACCTCGGCGGGCTCACCCTGCTGGACAGCACGGGCATCGCCACGTTGCTGCACGCGTACCGGCGCGGCGCCACCGTCGACGTCCGGCTCCGCACGACCGGGGCGACCGGCATGGTGCACCGGGTTCTGGACATCACCGGGGTGCTGCGGGTCCTCGCCGCCGAGGATTGATCGGGATGTTTGTGGGCAAGCCAATGTGATGAGCCCGTCCCGTTTCACCGATGACAGCGTCCCCGAAACCGGCATCCGCAAGCTGTTCACCACATCGGGGCACTGGCAGCGATGGCTGGACGTGGAGGCGGCGCTCGCCCTGGCCGAGGCCGACGCCGGCGTGGTGCCACCCGACGCGGCCGAGGCCATCGCCGCCGCGGCCCGCCTGGACCTGCTCGACAAGAACCGCATCCGGTCCGGGATCGCGGCCACCGGCCACCCGCTCATGCCGCTCATCACCGAGCTGAGCCGGGTGCTCGGCGACGACTACGGCGGCTGGGTGCACTGGGGCGCGACCACCCAGAACATCACGCAGACCGGCGACGCGCTGCTGTTGCGCGACGCCCATCAGCGGCTGCTCGGCCTGCTCGGGCGGGTCCTGGCCGCGGCCGGGGAACTGGCCGAGCGGGGCGCCGAGATGCCGATGGCCGGGCGCACCCATGGGCAGCATGCGGTACCGGTGACATTCGGTTTCAAGGCCGCCGTGTGGATCGACGAGCTGCTGCGCCACGTGGCCCGGCTGCGGCGCTGCGAGCCCGCGGTCTTCGTGGCGATGCTCGGCGGCGCGGTCGGCACGCACGCGGCCCTCGGCGCCGACGGCCCGCGGGTCCAGGCCCGGCTGGCCGAGCGCCTGGGGCTGTGGCCGATGGACGTCCCCGCCCGCAGCACGTCCGACGGCCTCGCGGAATACGTGTGCGTGCTCGCCCTGCTGGGTGGGACCGGCGGCAAGATCGGGCGGGAGCTGTACTCCCTGATGCAGACCGAGTACGGCGAGGTCCTCGAGCCCGCGCTGCCCGGCGACGTCGGCAGCAGCACCATGCCGCACAAGCGCAACCCGAAGCTGTCGCAGGACATGATGACGATCTCGGCGCAGATCCGGGCGCTGGTGCCGCAGGCCCTCGAAGCCATGCACCAGGATCACGAGGCCGACGGGGCGTACACCGCGATGCTCGACGACGCCGTCGGCCGGGCCTGCGTCCTGGCCGGCGACCAGCTGGCCCGCCTCGCGGTCGTGCTGGAGGGCCTGGAGCTCGACCCGCACCGGATGCGCGCCAACCTCGACCTGACCGGCGGCCTGATCGTCTCCGAGGCGGTGATGCTGGCGCTGGGCAAGGTGATCGGCCGGCAGGAGGCGCACAGGGTCGTGTCGGAGGCGGCACACCGCGCGGCCGCCGGCGAGGGCACGTTCGCGGCGCTGCTGGACACCGATCCGCGGGTGACCACGTACCTCACCGCCGGCGACCTGGCGGCGCTGCTCGACCCGACCCGGCACCTCGGCCTGTCGGCGGAGCTGGCCCGGGCGGGCGCCGAACGCGCCCGCGCCGCGGTTCAGGGCAGCTGGGAGGTGAGCCCGGCCGCGAGCACCTCGGCCTGGACGTCGGTGATCTCCTCGCCGTAGTCGCGGACGAGTTCCGCCTTCGTGTACACGATGTGCCCGTCGGCGTCCTCCGCCTGCGGCACCAGGACGATGCCGTCCTGCGCCACGGCGAGGGCGGGGTCGGTGTGCGTGGACTGCGCGAGAGCCCGGATGTCGTCTGCCGTGATGGTCGTCATGTCCGTCCCATTGCCCGCTCGTACCGCTTTTTAGTCCAATTGCACGGCCGCGCGGACCGCCTCGCGCAGCAGGGCGCGGCGGCGCTCGTGATCCTCGGCCGGCTCCGCGGGCGTCGCGGCGTAGAACGCGCTCGCCGGCGACCAGGCGCACGCCATCGCCAGGACCAGCGCGAACAGGTCGCTCGGGTCGCCCGGCCGGAGCAGCCCGGCGGCCTGCGCCCCGGCGATCGCGCGCAGCTTCGGCTCGTCCTCGGGCCGGTCGTCGCCGAGCCGCCCCTCCGAGCGCCGCTCCAGGCGCAGCCAGGTGGTGAGGCGGATCAGCTCGGGGTGGCGCAGGTTCTCGTCGTACATGGCGACGGCGAACCCGGGCAGGTCCCGCGCGTCGAAGGTCACGGCCTCCATCAGGCGGTCGACCCGGTCGGCCACGACGGCGTCGAACAGGCCGTCCTTGCCGCCGTAGTAGCCGTACAGCTGGGCCTTGTTCGTCAGGGCCGCCGCGACGATCCGGTCGATGCGGGCGCCCGCGATGCCCCGCTCCGCGAACTCCTCGGTGGCCGCGTCGAGAATGCGGCGGCTGGTGGCGGTGCCGCGCGCGGTGGTGGGGAGTTCCGGCATGCGCCCACGATAACAAACAGACCGGTTGGTCTGCCGCGTGCTACGGTCGAAACAGACCGACTGGTCTGTCTTCCCCTCCGGAAGGAAATCCCATGCGCACCACCACCGCCTGGCAGGGCTCCGGCCCGGGCGCCGCGCTGCAACGGGCCGCCATCGAGCGCCGCGACCTGCGCGACGACGACCTCGCCGTCCGCGTCGACTACTGCGGCGTCTGCCACAGCGACCTGCACGCGCTCAGCGGCGCCATCGGCAAGCCCGTCGAGGGCATGGTCGCCGGCCACGAGTTCACCGGCACCGTCACCGCCGCCGGCCCCGCGGTCACCGGCTTCGCCCCGGGCGACCGGGTCGCCGTAGGCACCGTCGTCGACTCCTGCGGCGACTGCGCGATGTGCGCGGCCGGCCAGGAGAACTACTGCCTGCGCGGCGCCACCAGCACCTACGGCGGGACGGACCGCATCGACGGCTCGATCACCCTCGGCGGCTACAGCCGCGAGTACGTCCTGCGCACCGCGTTCGCCTACCCGCTGCCGGCCGCCCTGGACCCGGCCGCGGCCGCCCCGCTCATGTGCGCGGGCATCACGATGTGGGAACCGATGCGCGCGGCCGGGATCGGCGCCGGCTCCCGGGTCGCGATCGCCGGACTCGGCCGGGCTCGGGCACCTGGGGGTCAAGCTGGCCGTCGCGCTGGGGGCGGAGGTGACGGTCCTGAGCCGTACCAGGGACAAGGCCGAAGACGCCCGCGCGCTCGGCGCCGCCGATCTGCTCGCGACGACCGACGACGCCGAGCCGGCCAAGGCGACCGGCCGCTTCGACCTCGTCCTCGACGCCATCCCGGCCCCGCACGACCTCGCGCCGCTGCTGCGCCTGCTCGCCCTGGACGGCACGCTGAGCGTCGTGGGCTACCCGCGCGAGGTGCAGCTCCAGCTGATGCACCTGACGTACGGGCGCAAGAACCTGTCCTCGTCCGGCACCGGCGGCACGAAGCACACCGCGGAACTGCTCGAGTTCGCCGCCGGGCACGGGATCACCGCCGACGTCGAGGTCCTGCCGTCCTCCCGGGTCGACGAGGCGCTCGCGCGACTCCAGAAGGGCGACGTCCGGTACCGCTTCGTGCTCGATCTGTCCGATCTGGACGACTAGCGCGCGCCGGCCGGGGCTCCCGCCTCGATCAGGCCCGCGATCCCGCCCGGGGACATCGGACGGGCGAAGTGGTACCCCTGGGCCGTGCGGTAGCCCAGCGCGGACAGCCGGTCGGCCTGCTCCTGCTGCTCCACCCCCTCGGCCACGATGTCCAGCCCCACGATGCGGGCCAGGGCCAGCACGGCGGCGGGCATGGTGCCGCGCCGGCCGGTCTCGTCGCGCTGGACGAAGGAGCGGTCCAGCTTGAGCTCGTCGACCGGCAGGTCCTGCAGCAAGGTCAGCGAGGACTGGTCGGTGCCGAAGTCGTCGAGGGCGACCCGCACGCCGAGCGCGCGCAGCTCCTCGAGGCGGACCGCGGCCGGGCCGAGCGCGATGGCCGCGCTCTCGGTGATCTCGACGGTGAGCCGGTGCGGGGGCACGCCGAAGTCGGCGAGGGCGGCGGCCACCATGTCGGTGAACCCGGCCGCGGCGAGCTGGCGGCCCGAGACGTTGACGTGCACCACGCGCGGCGCGTCCGGGCCGAAGTCGGTGATCCACGCGGCCAGCTGCCGGCACGCCTCGCGCAGCACCCACTCGCCGAGCGGGACGATGAGGCCGGTGCGCTCGGCGACCGGGATGAACTCGATCGGCGGCACGGTCCCGCGGGTCGGGTGCTCCCAGCGCACGAGGGCCTCGACGCCGCTCAGCCGGCCCTCGTCGAGGGTCACGATCGGCTGGTACTCCAGGAAGAGCTCGCCGCCGACGATCGCCTGGCGCAGCTGGGCGCCGAGCGCCGCCGAGCCCGCGACCGCGCCGGACATGCCGGGGACGTAGCGGCGGTACCCGCTGCCGCCGTCGTGCTTCGCCGCGTACATGGCGATGTCGGCCAGGCGCAGCAGCTCGCCGGGCTCGTCGCCGGTGCGGCCGTCGGCGATGCCGATGCTGGCCCGCACCAGCAGCTCGTGGCCGTCGGCGAGGACCGGTTCGGCGAGGGCGGCCACCATGCGCTGGGCGACGAGCTCGGCCTCGGCCGGATCGATGGCGTCGAGCAGCACGACGAACTCGTCCCCGCCCAGGCGGGCCACCAGGTCGCCGGGGCGCACGCCGGCGGCCAGCCGCGCGGAGACGGCCACCAGCAGCGCATCGCCCGCGCCGTGCCCGAGCGTGTCGTTCACGATCTTGAAGTCGTCGAGGTCGACCAGGGCCACGCTCACCGGCCGCACCGCGCTCCCGCCGAGCACGCCGGCCAGCCGCTCGTTGAACAGTGCCCGGTTCGGCAGCCGGGTCAGCGCGTCGTGGGTGGCGTTGAAGTCCAGCTGCTCGAGCAGGTCGGTGTTCTCCCGGAACGCGGTCACCTGCCGCCACACGACCAGCCCGGTGAGCACCACGGCGGCCATCGCGGTGACGGCCAGGTCGTCGGCGCCGTTGGCGATGGAGCCCAGCAGCAGCGCGTCGATGGCGCCGACGGCGAGGTACGGCAGCACGCTGAACGGCCGCCGCGACACCGCGAGCGCCGTGTCGGGCGCGGCGAGCGTGCGGAACTGCCGGCGCACCGCGATCGGCACCACCGCCAGCACCAGCGGCACCGTGATCTGCGGCAGGCTCAGGTGCGGCTGGTCGATGATGAACCGCTGCGCGACCCCGCTGAGCGCACCGGCGACCAGGCCGCCGCCGAAGAGCCGCAGCGCGCCCTTGGCCACGAACGAGTGCCCGGACAGCGCGACCTTCACGATCACGAAGACGGTGACCAGCTCCAGCACCAGCGTGAGGCCGGCGGCGGCGAGGGAACCGGCCTCGTAGCCGGTGCTCTCCAGCAGCGGCCGGGTCTGGTAGTGCCAGATGAACACCGCGGCCGCCACGATCACGGTCGAGGCGTCCAGGCCCACGCGGAGCCGCTCCTCCGGACCGGAGGCACCGGTCGGCAGGCGCCACAGGGACCACAGCAGCACCAGAACCGCGCAGCCGTACGTGGTCACCGTCAACGGCGACAGGCTCTGGCTCGGCACCGGGCCGCCGATCGCGTCCCGGGCGTTGAGCAGGATCCCGAGCCCGGCCAGCACCGCGGTGAGCGCCAGCCCGCGCCAGAACCGCCGGGTCGGCGCCGCGAACGCCCGGGCCCGCGCGACCTGCGCCGCGGCGAGCACCGGCAGCACGATCGACAGCACCGCCGGCAGCCACGTCAGCCACAGCGGAATCCGCGCTTCACCCCAGTTCACCGCGAACGCGCCCGCGGACCACACGGCGAGCAGCACCGATCCGAGCACCGCGCGGTCGAGCCTCTTGCCGGCCATCCGTCTTCACCATCCCACTCAGAGCAACGTCGTCCCATCGGCGGACGGCCCGAGATCTCTGAGCGCGGAACGGTTTCCACTTCGTTTCACTGCGGGTGTGCGGGGCAATCGGTGCACATGCCTACGTTGCTCGCCCGCCTGGAGGCCGCGCAGAAGCTCGACGGAGCCGCCGACGCGCTGCGCCGCCTCGCCCGCAAGACCTGGGGCCGCCCCGGCCTCGCCGACCTGCTGCACCGCCGGCTGATCGGCCACCCGGTGCACCCGGCGGTGGTGCACCTGCCGATCGGCGCCTGGATGAGCACCGCGGTGCTCGACGCGCTGCCCGGCACCGAGCACGCCGCGACCACCCTGCTGGCCGTCGGCACCGCCGGGGCCGTGCCGGCCGCCGCCACCGGCCTGTCCGAGTACGTCACCCTCACCCGCCCGCAGCGGCGCGTCGCCTTGGCCCACTTCACCGCGAACGGCGTGGCGATGGGGTTCTTCGCCGCCTCGATCGCCGCCCGCCTGCGCGGCGACCACGCCCGCGGCCGCGTGCTGTCCTACACGGGCCTGGGCGTGGCAGGCATCAGCGCCTATCTAGGCGGCCACATCGCGTACGCGATGCACGGCCCGGCTGCTGCAGCGGATGGTCAGTCTGGCACCGTTGACTACCCCTCGATGTCCTGAAAAGCAGTGGGGGAGCTTCGCTCCACCCACACCCCCTCAACACCGCACCGGGTTCCGCTGGCGGCGGCAAGTCCTTGCTGGACAGGTCTAGACGAGCAGTGCTCGGGCGGCGGCGGCGATGTGGTCGGCGTCGATGCCGGCCCACGCCATGAGCTCGGGGCCGGTCCCGGAGCCCGGCATCTCCCGCACCGCGAGGTGGCTGACGTGCAGGTCGGTCAGCCCCGCGGTGACCACCAGGGCGTCGATCACCGCGGAGCCCAGGCCGCCCTCCGGGTGGTGGTCCTCCGCGACCACGAGACGGCCGCCGGTGGCGCGGGCGGCCGTGGCGAGCGTGTCGACGTCGATGGGCTTGATGGAGTAGGCGTCGATCACCCGGGCCGCGATGCCGGCCCCGTTCAGCAGGTCGGCCGCGGCCAGGCAGGCGTGCAGGGTCACGCCGGTGCCGACGAGGGTGACCCGGTCGTTGTCGGTCTGGCGCAGGACCTTGGAGCCGCCGATCGGGAACGTCTCGCCGTCGCGGTACAGGACGGGGTAGGCGCCGCGGGTGGTGCGCAGGTAGCTGATCCCCGGATTGGCGGCCATGGCGTTGGTCAGCGCGACCGCGCTCGTGCCGTCGGAAGGGCAGAGCACCGTCGAACCGTGCACGGCGCGGAACATGGCGAGGTCCTCGAGGGCCATCTGCGAGGGGCCGTCGGCGCCGATCTCGACGCCGGCGTGCGAGCCGGCCAGGCGCAGGTCGGCCCCGCTGACGGCGCCCATCCGGATGAAGTCGTAGGCGCGGGTGAAGAACGCGGCGAAGGTCGACGCGAACGGCTTGTAGCCGCGCACGGCCAGGCCGGTGGCCGCGGCGACCAGTTGCTGCTCGGCGATGTACATCTCGAAGTAGCGGCCGGGGTAGGCCGCCGCGAACTCGTCGGCGTAGGTCGAGTTGCTCACCTCGCCGTCGAGGGCGACCACCCGCGGGTCGCGGGCGCCGAGGGCCACGAGCGCGTCGCCGTACGCCTTGCGGGTCGCCACCTTCGTGCCCGGCTCGTAGACGACGGGGTCGCGCGGCCCGGCCGGAGCGGCGCCGGGACCGCCGCGGCCGCCGTCGCCGGACGGGCGGGGGCCGCGCAGGGTGAGGTCACGCTCGCCGCCGAGCCCGTCGATGGCGCGGCGGGCCATGTCCGGCGGCAGGGGCTTGCCGTGCCAGCCGTCCCGGTCCTCGATCTCGGGGAAGCCCTTGCCCTTGACGGTCCGGGCCAGGATCACGGTCGGGGCGTCGCCGGGGTCGGCCGCCTCGGTGAGGGCGTCGTCGACGGCGGCCAGGTCGTGCCCGTCGACGGCGATGACCCGGGCGCCGAAGGCGTCGGCGCGGGCGGCGTACGCGTCGAGGTCCCAGCCGAGGTCGGTCTCGCCGCGCTGGCCGAGGCGGTTGACGTCGACGATGGCGACCAGGTTGGACAGCCGGTAGTGCGACGCCTTGTCCAGCGCCTCCCACATGGAGCCCTCGGCCATCTCGCTGTCGCCGCACAGGACCCACACGCGGAAGGGCTCGCGGTCGAGGTACTTGCCCGCGAGGGCCACGCCGACGCCGTCGGGCAGGCCCTGGCCCAGCGAGCCGGTGGCCACGTCGACCCACGGCAGGATCGGCGTGGGGTGGCCCTGCAGGCGCTGGCCGAAGCGGCGGTACCCGTGCATGAGCTCCTCGTCGCCCACCACGCCGACGGCCTTGAAGACCGAGTACGCCAGCGGGGACGCGTGGCCCTTGGAGTAGATGAGGTGATCGTTGCGCGGGTCCTCCGGGTGGTCCCAGTCGTAGCGCAGGTGCCGGGCGACGAGCACGGCGAGCAGGTCGGCGGCCGACATGCTGGACGTGGGATGGCCGGAGCCGGCACTGGTGGACGCGCGGATCGCGTCGACGCGCAGCTGGGCCGCGAGCTCGGCGACGGTGTCCAGGCCGATGTCCGCCCTCGTGATCGTGGTCATGCGCGCTGCCCTACCCGCCCCGCGCGGGACGGCGATCCGGCGCCGGGGTGAAACCGGCGCGCCGACCCTCCTTGACAAGATTCTGAAAAGGTTTGCAGAATCGCGGTATTCGATGGGAGGCATCGATGCCGGTAACGATCAAGGATGTGGCGCGCGCCGCCGGGGTGTCCGCGTCCACGGTCAGCCGGGCCCTGGCCACCCCCGACCTGGTGCGGGCCGGCACCCGGCTGCGCGTGCAGCAGGCCGTCGCCGCACTCGACTATCACCCGAACCGGGCCGCCCGCGGGCTGATCACCGGGCGCACCGGCAACCTCGGGCTGCTCGTGCCCGATCTCGCCAATCCGTTCTTCCCCGGCGTGGTCAAGGGCGTGCAGGCCCGGGCCCGCGAGTTCGACTACGCCGTCTTCCTCGCCGACACCGACGAGGACGCGACCGCCGAGGCCGGCCTGGTCCGCAACCTCAGCAAGCAGGTCGACGGGCTCATCCTGTGCTCGCCGCGGATGGGCGAGGACGAGGTCCGCGCGCTCGCCGGGGACACCCCGATCGTGCTGCTCAACCGCCGGGTCGGGCGGATGCCGTCGGTCACCGTGAACAGCGTCGACGGGCTGCGGCACGCCGTCGGGCACCTCACGGCGCTCGGGCACCGGCGCGTCGCGTACGTGCCGGGACCGAAGAACTCGTGGTCCAACCGGGAACGTTTGCGGGCGCTGCGCCAGGTCGCGGCGGCCGCCGACGTCGAGCTCATCGAGACCGGCAACGTGCCGCCGCGCTTCGCCGGCGGGGTCGCCGCGGCCGACCAGGTCCTCGCGACCGGGGCGACCGCCGTCTTCGGCTACAACGACCTGGTCGCGATCGGCATGCTCAGCCGGTTCGCGGCGCGCGGCGTCGCCGTGCCCGGGCGGATCAGCGTCATGGGCTTCGACGACATCGTGCTCTCCGAGATGGTCAGCCCGGCGCTGACCACCCTCGCCCAGCCCAAGGAGCAGACCGGCAAGGCCGGCGTCGACCTGCTCCTGCAACTGCTGGACGATCCCGCCCACCCGGTCCAGCGCCGGGAACTCGACTCCCACCTGATGGTCCGCGACAGTACCGGAGCCGCCCCTCACTGAAGGGAAATCCGCCATGTCCCTGCAGAAGCGCGCCGTCGTCCTCATCGCCGCACTGAGCCTCATCGCCGCCTGCGGCGCCCCCGACAAACCCGCCGGCACCACCGCCGAGAGCGGCGGCACCGTCCCCGACACCCCGAGCGCCCCGGTCAGCCTCAACATCCTCGACGTGGCCGGCAACCTGCAGCTCACCCAGGGCATGATCGACGAGTTCACGAAGGCGAACCCGAAGGTCATCGAGAAAGTCACCTACTCCAAGGCCACCGCCCCGGAGCTCGCCGGCAAGATCAAGGCCCAGCAGGACGCCGGCCGGGTCGACATCGACCTGGTCCTCACCGGCGTCGACGGCCTCGCCGCCGGCATCGACCAGAACCTGTGGCTGCCGATCGCGGGCAGAACCAGCGCCGACTACCTGCCCGGCGCGGCCGCGATGCAGAAGCTGGCCGGCGAGTTCGGCGTCACCGTCACCTACTACCCGTCCGGCCCGCTCATCGAATACCTGCCGGCCAAGGTGCCCAACCCGCCGAAGACCGCCCAGGAGCTGCTCGAGTACGCCAAGGCCAACCCGGGCGCGGTGCAGTACGCCCGGCCCGCCAACTCCGGCCCCGGCCGCACGTTCCTGATGGGCCTGCCGTACCTGCTCGGCGACAAGGACCCCAGGGACCCGACCGCCGGCTGGGAGAAGACCTGGGCCTACCTGGCCGAGCTCAACAAGTACGTCACGCTGTACCCGTCCACCACCAGCGAGACGATGAAGAGCCTGGCCAACGGCTCGGCGAAGATCATCGCCAGCACGACCGGCTGGGACATCAACCCGCGCGTGCTCGGCCAGGTGCCCAAGGAGGCGGCGATCGGCTCGCTGCAGGGCTTCCACTGGGTGACCGACGCGCACTACGTGACCGTCCCCAAGGGAGTGTCGGCCGACAAGCAGTCCGCGATCCTGCTGCTGCTCAAGTCCATGCTCACCAAGGAGCAGCAGGCCAAGGCGTACGACAAGGGGTACTTCTACCCGGGCCCGGCGGTCAAGGACGTGCCGCTGTCCCTCGCGCCCGCCGACAGCCAGAAGGCGATCGCCGACTTCGGCCGGCCCGAGTACGAGTCGCTGATCGCGAACAACCCCCTCGAAACCCCGCTGGACGCCAAGGCGCTGGTGGCCGCGTTCGACAAGTGGGACCGCGAGATCGGCGGCGCGAAGGTGAACAAGTGAGCGAGTTCGACCTGCTGCGCCTCGACGGCGTGACCCGGCGCTTCGCCGGGCACGCCGCCCTGGCGGACCTGAACCTGGACATCCGCCGGCACGAGTTCATCGCCCTGCTCGGCCCGTCCGGCTGCGGCAAGTCCACCGCGCTGAACTGCCTGGCCGGGCTGCTGCCGCTGTCCGGCGGCAGCATCTGGCTCGACGAGCGCCGCCTCGACACGCTGCCGCCGGAGCGGCGCGGCTTCGGCATGGTGTTCCAGAACTACGCGCTGTTCCCGCACCTGAGCGTCCGGCGCAACATCGCCTTCGGGCTGCAGATGCGCCGGCTGCCGCGCGAGGAGATCCGCCGGCGCACCGACGAGGCGATCCGCCTGGTGCGCCTCGACGAGCACGCGGCCAAGCTGCCCGGCCAGCTCTCCGGCGGCCAGCAGCAGCGGGTCGCGATCGCCCGCGCCGTCGTCGTCTCGCCGTCGCTGGTGCTGATGGACGAGCCACTGTCCAATCTGGACGCGAAGCTGCGGCTGGAGATGCGCACCGAGATCCGCCGGCTGCACCAGCGCCTCGGCCTCACCACGGTGTACGTCACGCACGACCAGGAGGAGGCGCTGTCCCTCGCCGACCGTCTCGTGGTGCTGCGCGACGGGCGGGTGCAGCAGATCGGTACACCCGAGGAACTGCACACCCGGCCCGCCAACCCGCACGTGGCCGACTTCATGGGCTTCCGCAACCTGCTCCGGGCCCGGGCCCGGGCCGAGCACGTCGCCGGAGACCAGGTCCGGATCAGGATCGAAGACCAGACCTTCTCCGGTACCGCCATGAGCCCCGTCAATCCCGGCGACGACATCATCGCGGCGGCCCGCCCCGAGGACCTCACCCCGGCCGAGGACGGGCTGCGGTGCGTGGTGGAGGTCGTGGAGTACCAAGGAAGGGAAATGGCGGTTGAAGCGCGGACCGGCGGCGGTCTCCTGCTGCACCTGCGCACCACCGCGCGGCTGGCCCCGGAGGACCCGATCGGCCTGACGTTCAAGAACCTCCTCATCTACAAGGCAACGTGATGGTCGCCCTCAAGCACCGGCTGGCCGAGCGCGGCGTCGACCGGCAACTGTGGCTGCTCGCCCCGGCCGCCGCCTTCGTGGTCCTGCTGTTCATCTACCCGTTCGCCTACGGCGTGGGCCTGTCGTTCCAGCCGGACAAGGGCGGCCCGCTCGAGGCGTACCGCAGCTTCTTCGCCGACGCCTACCAGCGCGACACGATCTGGATCACCCTGCGCATCGCGCTGCCGGCCGCGATCGTCAACGTGGCCGCGTCGGTGCCGATCGCGTACCGCATGCGCGGCCGTTTTCACGGAAAACGGGCCGTCACCACGTTGCTCGTCGTGCCCATCACGCTCGGCACCGTGCTCACCGCGCAGGGCCTGCTCAACTACCTCGGCCCGACCGGCTGGCTGAACCGCGTGCTGCTCGGCGCGGGGCTGATCGACGCGCCGATCCGGCTCATCCACAACTCGTGGGGCGTGTTCCTGTCCCTCGTCATCACCGGCTTCCCGTTCGCGTTCCTGCTGGTGCTGTCGTACCTGTCCGGCATCGACCCCACCCTCGAACGCGCGGCGGCCACGCTCGGCGCCGGCTGGTGGCAGCGGTTCCGCCGGATCACCCTGCCGCTGCTGGCACCGGGGCTCGCGACCACGTTCTGCCTGACGTTCGTGCTGGCCTACAGCGTGTTCCCGTCGGCCGTGCTGGTCGGCGATCCGGCCGGGGAGACCCGGGTCATCGCCTTCGCCGCCTGGCAGGCCCGCTACCAGCACTACGACTTCGCCCAGGGTTCGGCCATCGCGATCGTGATGGGGCTGGTCGAGCTCGTCGTGATCGGGGCGGTGCTCGGGGCGCGCTCGTTGCTTTACACCGGACCGACGGGAGGCAAGGGATGAGCCGGCGGATCGTGGCCAGCCCCGCGGCCTGGCTCGTGTGGGGCGTCGTCGTCTTCTTCATGCTCAACCTGGCCGGGGTCGTCGGCTCGGTGCTGGTCAGCTCGTTCGGCAAGCAATGGTTCGACACCTGGCTGCCTCAGGGCTTCACGACGCAGTGGTACGCCCAGGCCTGGGACGAGTTCGGCCTGCTGCACGTGCTGCTGGTGACCCTGGAGGTCTCCCTCGCCGTCGTCGCGGTGTCCCTGCTGATCGGTGTCCCCGCCGCCTACGTCCTGGCCCGGCGCCGCTTCCCGGGGCAGCGCATCGTCTACCTCGCGTTCCTGCTGCCGATCCTCATGCCCCCGATGACGTACGGCATCCCGCTCGCGACGGTGCTGTACAAGTACGACCTCGCGGGGCACCTGTCCGGGGTCATCCTGGCCAACCTGGTGCCCTCGGTGCCGTTCGTCATCCTCACCATGACCCCGTTCATCGAGCAGATCGACCCGGCCGTGGAGCGCGCGGCCCGGATGTGCGGCGCCGGCACCCGCCAGGTGTTCACGCGCATCCTGGCCCCGCTGCTCGTGCCCGGCATCCTCGCCGCGTCGATTCTCGTGCTCGTGCGTACGATCGGCATGTTCGAGCTCACCTTCCTCACCGCCGACGAGGAGTCCTCGACGCTCGTCGTCAAGCTCTACGCGGAGATGGCCTCGCCGGGCATCCGCGCCCAGCAGTCCATCGACGCGATGGCCGTGGTGTACACCGCGACCATGCTCGTGCTGCTCGTCCTCGCGCTGCGGATCGTCAACCCGACCCAGCTCGTCGCCCGTGTCCAGGAAGAGGTCGACTGAACGTGCGCATCGCCGACGCCCGAGTGATCGTGACCTGCCCCGGCCGCAACTTCGTGACGTTGAAGATCGTCACCGACGACGGTGTCACCGGGGTCGGCGACGCCACCCTCAACGGGCGCGAGCTCGCCGTGGCCGCCTACCTCACCGAGCACGTGGTCCCGGCGCTCATCGGCCGGGACGCGGCGCGGATCGAGGACACCTGGCAGTACCTCTACAAGGGCGCCTACTGGCGGCGCGGCCCGGTCACCATGTCGGCCATCGCCGCCGTCGACACCGCCCTGTGGGACATCAAGGGCAAGGTCGCCGGGCTGCCCGTCTACCAGCTGCTGGGCGGGCGGAGCCGGGAGGGCGTCACGGTGTACGGCCACGCCAACGCGGAGACCGTCGACGACGTGCTCGTCGAGGTGGCCCGCTACGCCGACCTGGGCTACAAGGCGGTGCGCGTGCAGACGGGCGTGCCGGGCCTCGACACCACCTACGGCGTCAGCGGCGACAAGCTGTTCTACGAGCCCGCCGACGCCGCCATCGCCTCCGAGGCCACCTGGTCCACCGAGGCGTACCTCAACCACGTCCCGTCCGTCTTCGCCCGCGTCCGCGCCGAGTTCGGCCCGCGGCTGAAGCTGCTGCACGACGTGCACCACCGGCTCACCCCGATCGAGGCGGCCCGGCTGGGCAAGAGCCTCGAGCCGCACGCGCTGACCTGGATCGAGGACCCGGTCCCGGCCGAGCTGCAGGAGGGCTTCCGGCTCATCCGGCAGCACACCACCACCCCGATCGCGGTCGGCGAGGTGTTCAACACCGTCTGGGACTGCGAGCAGCTGGTGCGCGAGCAGCTCATCGACTACATCCGGGCCACCGTCGTGCATGCGGGAGGTATCACGCATTTGCGGCGCATCTTCGACCTCGCCGGGCTGTACCACGTCCGCACCGGCAGTCACGGCGCGACCGACCTGTCCCCGGTGTGCATGTCCGCCGCGCTGCACCTCGACCTGGCCGTGCCGAACTTCGGGCTGCAGGAGTACATGCGGCACACCCCGGAGACCGACGCCGTCTTCCCGCACGGGTACCGCTTCGAGGCCGGCTACCTGCACCCGTCCGAGGAGCCGGGGCTCGGCGTCGACATCGACGAGGAACTGGCCGCGCAGTACCCGTACAAGCCCGCCGCGCTACCCGTCAACCGTCTCCTGGACGGCACCATGCACTCCTGGTGAGCCGGGGAAGTCGCGCCGCGTGCGGGCCTCGGTGGCCAGCAGCGGCAGCGGCGCGAGGACGTAGAGGGCGGCGAGCACCCACATCGCCGTCCTCGTCCCGAGCGCGCCGGCGAGCAGGCCGGCGGTGGCGGCGCCGAACGGCACCGTGCCGAACACGAAGATCCGCGACGCGGCGGTGACCCGGCCCAGCAGGTGCCCGGGCACGAACGTGCCGCGGAACGTCATCGTCATGACGTTGGCCATGGTGGCGCCGCCGAGCGCGACGACCGAGCCGACGACGAACGGGGCCAGCCGCCAGCCGGGGCCGCCGAGCGGCAGCAGCAGGACGAACGGCGCGGCGGCGAGGCTCGCGACCAGGTAGGTGCGGGCGCTGCCGAAGCGCCGGGCGGTCCGCGCGGCGACGGCGGCGCCCGCGATCGCGCCGAGGCTGCCCGCCCCGATCGCCAGTCCCGCCGTGCCGGGGGCGACGCCTTCGGCCCGTACCAGAAACACGACCCGCAGCGCGGTCAGGCCCAGCATCGCGAAGTTCGTCACCGCGGCCACCACGAGCATGGTCTGCAGCAGCCGCCCGCGCATGATGAAGCGGAGGGCCTCGGCGATCTGCCGCCGGTGTCGTTCCGGGGGCGGCTCGGGGCGGGCGCGCAGGACGAGCAGGCAGCCCGCGGACACCAGGAACGTCAGCGCGTCGACGAGCACGCCGCTGACCGGGCCGGCCGCCTGCGCGAGGAGCCCGCCGAGGCCCGGCCCGGCCACCAAGGCGATCGACGCGGTGGTCTGCAGCCGGGCGTTGCTCGCCATGAGGTGCTCGGGCCCGACGAGATGCGGCAGGAACGCGTTGAACGCCACGCCGGTGAACACCCCGGCGACCCCGGCCAGCAGCGCGGCCGTCAGCAGCACGGGCATGGTGAGGCGGTCCGTCGCGGCGGCGATCGGCACCGCGACGAGCACGGCCGCGGACGCGAGGTCGGCGATCAGCAGCGTGCGGCGGCGCGGCCAGCGGTCCACCCAGACCCCGGCCGGCAGCCCGATGAGCAGCCACGGCACCCAGGTCGCGGCGGTGAGCAGCGCGACCGGCGCCGGTCCCGCGTGCAGCGTCGAGACCGCCACGAGCGGCAGCGCCACGGACGTGACCGCCGAGCCGACCGCGCTCGTGGCCTGCCCGATCCACAGCAAGGTGAAGTTCCGGTCCCGCACTCGGCCGAGGAGAACACTCAAGGCAACCGGCCTGCAACCGATTTGGCAGGCATGATCGGTTGGCTGGCGAACCGGGCGGTGCGCACGAAGGTGCTGCTCGTGGTCGCGGTCCTGGGGGTGGTGGCGCTGGCCGGCAGCGCCGTCGCGTCGGCGCGCCTGCACCAGGTCAAGGACGAGGCGGAGAACCTCTACAATCGCGGGCTGCTGCCGGTGGCGTACCTGAGCGAGATTCGCGAGGACGTGGCCGGCGTGCGCATCAACGTGCTCAACAGCGTCATCACCAGCGACGACGCCGCCGGCGCCAAGTGGGAGCAGGCCGCGGCGGCGGTGGCCGAGCAGTTCGGCAGCGATCTGACGAAATACCGGGCCGCCAGCAGCGACCCGGCCACGGCCGACAAGCTGCGGGCCGCGTTCCAGGTCTACAACGACGCGATCATGAACCAGCTCGTCCCGGCCGGCCGGGCCGGGAACACGGCCGAGGTCGAGCGGATCCGCGACGAGGTCACCGCGCCCCTGGCCACCACCACGTTCAACCTGATCGACCAGCTGGGCCAGGCCGAACGGCAGGCCGGCCTGGCCCGCCAGCACAACGTCCAGCAGGCGTACCGCAACGCGCTCGCCTGGACCTGGACGCTGCTCGGCGCCGGGCTGTTCTTGGCCGTGCTCTTCGCGCTCACCGTCGCCGGCCAGCTCGTCCGCGCGGTCACCGCGGTCGGGCACGTGGTGACCGGGCTGTCCACCGGCGACCTGACCCGCACCGCCGACGTGCGGGGCCGCGACGAGCTGGGCACCATGGCGGGCGCGCTCAACACCGCGATCGCCGGGCTGCGGGAGACGGTCGAGGCGGTGGGGGCGCGCAGCAGTACGCTCGCCGGCGCCGCCCACGAGCTCTCGGCGGTGTCGAACCAGATCGCGGCCAGCGCCGAGGAGAGCAGCAGCCAGGCCTCGGTCGTGTCGGGCGCCGCCGACGAGGTGTCCAGCAACGTGCAGACGGTCGCGGCCGGTACGGAACAAATGGGCGCGGCCATCGGCGAGATCGCCCGCAACGCCGCCGACGCCGCCCGGGTCGCCGGCAACGGGGTCAGCACCGCCCAGTCGGCCACCGACACCATCGACAGCCTCGGCCGCTCCAGCGCCGAGATCGGCAACGTGCTCAAGACCATCACCGCGATCGCCGAGCAGACCAACCTGCTCGCGCTGAACGCCACCATCGAGGCGGCCCGGGCCGGCGACGCGGGCAAGGGCTTCGCGGTCGTGGCCGGCGAGGTCAAGGACCTGGCCCAGGAGACGGCCAAGGCGACCGGCGACATCGCCGGGCGGATCGAGGCGATCCAGCGCGACGCCGCGGCCGCGGCCGCCGCGGTCACCGAGATCGCCGAGGTGATCGACCAGACCAACATGTACGCCACCACGATCGCGGCCGCCGTGGAGGAGCAGAGCGCCACCACTGGCGAGATGAACCGCAGCGTGGCGTTCGCCGCCGGCAACGCCGGGCAGATCGCCGAGAACATCACCGGCGTGGCCCGGGCCAGCCAGATCACCAACGACGGCGTCGTGCAGGCCCGCACCGCCGCCGACGAGCTGGCCCGCATGTCCGGCGAGCTGCAGCAGATCGTCTCCCGGTTCCAGCTGGTGTAGGGGGTCTGTTGGAAGAACCGCCGCCGCTCACCCCCGAGGACCTCGAGGGCATCATCTGGCAGGTCTGGACCGCCTACCTCGGCACCAGCCCGACGGTGAGCTGCATCGACGACCCGCCCGGGACCGACGCCGAGATCACCGCCAGCGTCGGCGTCGCCGGTGCGTGGCTCGGCATGGTGGTGCTGCGCGGCGGCCTGGGCGCGGCGGCCGCGATCGCCGCCGAGATGCTGGAGCTGTCCGCGGTGAAGCCCGACGACATCCAGGACGCGACCGGCGAGCTGATGAACATCGTGGCCGGCAACGTGAAGAGCTTCCTGCCCAAGCCGAGCCACCTGGCCCTGCCCCAGGTCGTGGTCGGCCGGGCCGAGATCCTCTGGCCGGGCACCACCCTGCACAGCCGGGTCATGGTCCAGTGGGACGGCCACCAGGTGACGGTCGAACTCCTGGAGGGCAAGGCGCCTCAGCGCACCGGCACCTCCGCGATCACCGTCGCCTGATCGAATTCGGACACCCGCAGCGTGATCGTGAGCTTCCAGGTCCCCGGCAGCGGGAACGTGATGTTGCCCAGCCCCTGGTTCCCGGTGACGGTGTAGACCGGGTTGTCCATCGGCTCCACCCCGCGGTCGGGCAGCGCCGCGGTGACCGTCCACTGCTCCACGGGCAGCGGCTTGCCCTCGGGCGTGAAGACGAAGGCGTGGAAGCTGTTGTACTCGCTGACGACCGCCGGGTACACCTCGAACTGCACCGCGTAGAGCGGACTGTTGAGCGTGGCCGCGAAGCCCTGCGCCTGGACGGCGGCCGTGGGCTCGAGGTCCGCCGAGCGGCCGGGGCTGAGCTGGACCAGCACGGCGCTGACGGCGAGCACGAGCGCGGCGACGCCCGCCTCCAGGCCGACCGTGGTGCGCAGCCGGGCGGTCCGTCCCTTGTGCACCATCCGGCGGGACCAGGCGGCGGCGAGCAGGATCAGGGCGACCAGCCCGACCTTCACCAGGAGGATTTCGCCGTACTGCGTGCCGGTGATCGCCGCCCAGCCGCCCACCTGGATGAGGGCCTGCAGGACGCCGGCGGCCACCAGCCAGTACACGGAGGCCATCGCCCATTTCGACCAGGACGGCAGGATCACGGCGAGTTCCCGCTGGTCGGCCCGGGGGAGCAGGACGGCCCAGAGGCAGATCAGCCCGCCGATCCACAGGCCCATGGCGGCGATGTGCACGACGTCGGCCACGACGACGACGGCGGTGTATGGCGACGCTCTTGGATGTCCCGTGAGGGGCCAGGTCACGAGCATGGCGACGACGGCCGTGGTGAGTGCGACTTGTCTGGTTCCTCGGCCGATTCGTCGGATTTGTGTGGCTATTGCCGTGAGTGCGGCCAACCTTGCGAGCAGGGTGATCCCGAATGGACTTGTCAGCACCTGGCCGAGCTCGCCGGGGGAGACGTTCAGCAGCGCCGCCCCGGACGCGAGCGGCGCCTGCAGCCAGATGGAGACCACGGTTCCGGCCCCGATCGCGATGATCCCGGCCCGCGCCAGGCGCAGCAGCGGTTCCCGGTTGAGGCGGCGGGGGTACCAGAGGGCGAGCATCACCGCCGGCCCGATCAGCAGCACCAGGCCGGCGTACCCGGCGTACTTGGCCACGGGAACGGCGACGGCGACGATCGGATCGGTCCCGACCGGTTCGGTGCCGGCCGCCGGTTGCGAGGGCGCCCCGACCGAAAACATGAAGGATCCCGCAACAGGATGACTGTCCCCGGAGACGACCCGGTAACTGACCACGTACGTCCCGACCGGCGGATCGGTGTCACGTAACTTGATGAGCAGTCCACCGTCGACCGCGGCCGGGTCCCCGTCGTTGCGCCGCTTGCCGTCGGGCCCGACGACCTGCGTCTTCCCGGGCACCACGCGGACCGCCTCGTTGAACGCGAGCCGGATCTCCTTGGGCAGCGCCGGCAACACCGTCCCGGCCATCGGACTGGTGGTGGTCAGCACGGCATGGGCAGCGGCGGGCCGGGCGGGCGCGACCAGGGTGGCGAGGAGGCCGAACGCCACTGCCAGCACCCACCACACAGCCCGCCGCATGTCTCGTTGTACGGGACCCGCCCGCGAAGAGTTCAAACGCAAAAGGGACCCCCGGCGACGGGGGCCCCTTTTGCGCGGTGTTCGCTCTAGCTGAGTGCGTCCTTGACGTCGTGCGCGGCGTCCTTGACCTTGTCACCGGCCTGCTTCACGTTGGCCTCGTCCTGGTCGGCCTGGCCCTCGGCCCGCAGGTCCGGGTCACCGGTGGCGGTGCCCCAGCCCTCCTTGGCGTGACCCTTGGCCTCTTCCGCCGCGTGCTCGACCTTGTCCCCGAAGCTCATCGTCATCTCCCAGGTTCGCGTCTTGTGCTTGTAGTAATGCCCGGGATCGACCCGCATAAACGGTGCTGCATCGGCGGCGGTTCAAATGTCACAGTCGAGGTGACGGGAACCTCTCCGCGATCGGAGGCGCGCTGATGAGCGCATTCGACTACGTGTGGATCTGGCGGCACCGGACGGTCGGGCCGCCCTATCCCGTGTCGGCGCCGGTGAAAGTGGCGTGGTTCGGGGACGGGGTCGATCGGGCCGGGCGGCGGTGCCGGGTGCTCGCCGCCGGCAGCCGGAACAGTGTGCTCATCGAGTTCGAGGACGGCTATCGGGTCGTCACCAGCCGGCGGGGGCTGCGCCGGGCCGGGTAGTCATCACTGCGATGTATGCGACGTCGTCATTCGAGCCGATGGTCGCGCCATGATCCGGGCGGGGAGAATGGCTCGATGCGCATCATCGCGGCGACCGGGCCGCTGCCCCGGCCGTCGCGGCGGGAGTGGGCGTTCGACGCGGCGCTCGCGGTCGTGGTCGGGGCGGTCGGCGTGCAGTACGCGTGGGAGCAGAGCCGGGCCGCCGGGCCCGTGGCCGTGGCGGTGGTCGCGGGCGCGGTGCTGGCGGTGCGGCGGCGGTACCCGCTCGGCGTGCTCTGGGTCGTCGCGGCCACGCTCGTCGTCGCGCCGGCCGAGCAGTTGCGGCCCGAGTTCTACGCCGCCGTCGTGGCCGCGTACTCGGCCGCGGCGTACAGCCCGTACCGGATCCCGGCGCTCGGCAGCCTGGCCGCCGTGGCCCTGCTGGCGGCCGCGGCGCCGGACTCGTCGTTGCCCACGGTGCCGAACGAGTACGTGCCGTTCGCGATCCTGGTGCCGATCATCCTCGCGGCGAACGGGCGGCGGGCCTGGCGACTGCGCGCGGGCGAGGAGGCCGAGCGGGTGAAGGTACAAGAGCGGGCTCTTCTGGCTCGGGAACTGCACGACGTCGTCACGCATCACGTCAGCATGATGGTCATCCAGGCCGGGGCGGCGCGGGTCAGCCTGGCCAAGGCGCCGGAGCAGGCGGCCGAGGCGCTGCTCGCGGTCGAGGCGAGCGGGCGGGAGGCGATGACCGACCTGCGGCAGGTGATGGGGTTGCTCGCCGCGCCGACGGCACCGCGGTCCGGGTTGAGCGGGCGGGTGGAGACGCTGGTCGAAGGTGTTCGCAGCACCGGGATCCAGGTTTCGTACCGCACGATCGGCGTCCCCCGCGACCTCCCCGAGCCGGTGCGGCTCGCCGCGTACCGGGTCGTGCAGGAGGCGCTCACCAACACCGCCAAGCACGCCGCCGGCGCCGCCGCGGACGTCGAGGTGCGCTTCGCGGCGGACGGGGTCACCGTCGAGGTCACCGACACCGGCGGGCGGCCCGGCCCCGCGGCCGGCACCGGCGGCGGGCGCGGGCTCGACGGGCTGCGGGCGCGGGTCGAGGCGCTGGGCGGCACGCTCGCGGCCGGACCGACCGGCACCGGCGGGTACCGCGTCACGGCGCGCCTCAGGCTTGGGCCGCCGCCGAAGGGGTAAGGCTTCGTGGTGAACCCGCGCTCGACGAAAGGGACGTTTTCATGCGTTTTCGCAGACTCGGCAGCTCCGATCTCGAAGTCTCGGAGATCTCGCTCGGCTCCTGGCTGACGTACGCGGGCGGGATCGAGGCCGACCAGACCCGCGCCTGCACCGAGGCCGCTTTCGACGCCGGGATCAACTTCTTCGACACGGCCAACGTGTACGGGCGGGGCGCGGCCGAGGAGGCGTGGGGCGAGATCCTGTCCAAGCATCCGCGCGAGTCGTACATCCTCGCGACCAAGGTGTGGGGGCAGATGTCCGACACCGACCGCGGGCTGTCCGGCGAGCAGATCGCGAAGCAGATCGACGCGTCGCTGCGCCGGCTGCGGACCGACTACGTCGACCTGTACCAGGCGCACCGCTTCGACACCACGGTGCCGATCGAGGAGACCATCGAGGCGCTGCAGCAGGTGGTGGAGCAGGGCAAGGCGCGGTACCTCGGCTTCAGCGAGTGGACGCCGGAGCAGATCCGGGCGGCCGTCGACATCGCCGGGCCGGAGCTGTTCGTGTCGTCGCAGCCGCAGTACTCGATGCTGTGGCAGGCCCCCGAGGCCGAGGTCTTCCCGCTGTCGGCGGCCAACGGCATCTCCCAGATCGTCTGGTCGCCGCTGGCGCAGGGGGTGCTCACCGGGAAGTACAAGCCGGGGCAGCCGATCCCGGAGGGCTCCCGGTTCGCGAGCGACTCGATGAGCGGGTCGAAGGAGCTCGTGCTGCGGGCGGAGTTCCTGGAGGCGGTACAGCGGCTGGTCCCGATCGCCGGCGGGCTCGGCGTGACCCTGCCGACCCTCGCCCTGGCCTGGGTCCTGCGCCGCTCCGAGGTCGCCTCGGCCATCACCGGCGCGTCCCGGCCGGAGCAGGTGCACGCGAACGCGGCCGCGGCGGGCGTCGAGCTGAGCAACGACATCCTGGCCCAGATCGACGCCGCGCTCGGCGACGTGCCGATCAGCGAGCCGACCCCGGCCCCGTTCGCCCAGGAGGGCGTGCTCAGGCGAAGCTGACCTGCAGCGTGCCGTCGCTGGTGAGCTCGACCCGGCCCTTGGGCGCGATCGGCGTGTCGCCGGAGTTGCTCGCCACCGGCGTACCGTCCACCTTGGACAGCTTCATGTCCCAGTGCACGACACCGTCGGCGCCGGTGAACGCCACGCGCTCCCCGTCGACGGTGTACGTGCACGCCGGCGCCTTCGCGAGCGAGACCTTGAGGTCACCGGCGAGCATCGTGACCGTCGCCCCGGCCGGGATCTCGACCGGCTCGGCGTCCGCCGGCGGCCCGGGGATGAATTCGGGCCGCCCGAACAGGCTGATCTCGGGGCAGGTGGGCTGCGGCTCGAACTGCTGCTGCGCGCACTGCTCGAGCGCGGCCTTGATCGCCGCGTCGGCCTTGGCCTGCCCGTCCACGGACAGACTCAGCGGACCCAGGTTGACGGTGGCCGCTCCGAGGGGGCCCGGCACGGCTGTGGCGGTGCGACCGTTGAACAGCAGGTTGCCGTCCACGGCGACCGCGTACGCACCCGGGAACGCGGGCCCGCCCTTGGCCGGATCGATGTGCGTCCCGTTCACGGTGGCCTTGGCCGGCCCGGTGCCCGGGAAGACGAGCCGGACGAGCGGGGCCTCCAGCAGGTACTTGCGGCCTTGGCGCTGGGCCTTGAGCGTCTGGGTGACGGTCGAGCCGGCCGCCCGGTACTGCACCTCCATCATGGCCGTGTCGCCCGCCTCCGTCACCTTGGTGATCGTCATGTCCTGCGGCCGCAGCGCGGGATCCTGCAGCGCGGCATCGCTCAGGAGCGGGGACGCGGTCGGCAGGTCGGCGGCGATGGAGGCCTTGTCGATGGTGCGCAACGCCCCGCTCGCGTCCCCGGCGGCGAGGCGGGCGAAGTACTCCTGCGCCACGGACCGCGGATTCGGCGTGAGCATCCGCCACACGACCACGCCACCGACCGCGACGAGCGCGATGGCGAGGACCCCGGCCGCGATGGCGATCCGGCGCCGGCTCCGCCGAGCTTCCGGCTCAGCCACGACCGGAACGGCGACGGCTTCGTCGTCACGCTCGACGGCTTCGTTGTCCGCGGCGGCTTCGTCGTCACGCTCGACGGCTTCGTTGTCCGCGGCGGCTTCGTTGTCCGCGGCCTTGTCCTCGTGCTCGACGGTCTCGTCCGCCGCCGCGGGTTCCGGCGTCTCGGTGGGTTCTTCCGGCGCGGGGGCGTCAGTCACGTCGCCACGGTAAGGGAGCCGGTTCCCGCAGCGCCGCCCCCGGCTCGCACATCGACGTCGGACCGTTATGCGGCGCGCCGCAAGAGCAAAGGCAACAGCACAAGGCCGCAGGTGTACGCGATGATGAGCGCGAATCCGCCCGTGTGACCGTGCGCTTGCACGGCCGCGCCGCCCGCCAGGCCGGACAGTGCGATGCCGGCGGCGCTCAGGGCGGACATCAGCGCGAAGGCTTGCGTCAGGCGGGATTTGGGGACGCGGGCCTCGAGCAGGGTGCCGATGACGATGATGACCGGGCCCACGCCGAGGCCGATGACGAACAACCCGGTGAACGGCTCCGAATGCAGGATGGCGGCCCCAATGGTTGCGAGCAGTCCCGCTCCGGCGAGGCGCGCCCAGGGCGGGACGGTCCAGCGGATGGTGCCGTACAGGGCGCTGGCCACCAGGCTGCCCACGCTCATGGTGAGGTAGTAGACGCCGGCCAGGGCGACGCGGTCCTGCTCGCGGGCCAGGGCGGTGACGGCGAGCTGGGTGGTGCCGAACAGCAGGCCGAGCAGGACGTTGGCGACGCCGAGCGCGGCGACGGTACGCCAGACGGGTCTTTCGCCCCTCGGTTCTTGCGGTGCGGGCATCGTGGCGCGCTGGGCGGACAGGCCCAGGGTGGCGCCGACGACCAGGACGCAGGCGGCGGCCACGCCCGCCGTAGGGGTCAGCAGGGCCACGGCGCCCGACGCGGCCAGCGGGCCGGCGATGAATGCGGCCGAATTCGCCAGGGACTCCAGCGAGAACGCGGTGTCGATGCGCGGGTCGCCGTGCAGCAGGTGGCTCCAGCGGGCGGCGGCGAGGGCGCCGAGCTGCGGGACGCTCGCGCCGGCGGCCACCGCGACCAGGGCGGCGAGCCAGACCGGGGCGGCGGTGGCCAGAACGGTGACAAGTCCCGTAAGTGCGGCCAGATGCGCGACGGCGATGAGCGGCAGGGCGCGGCGCTGGCCGGCGCGGTCGACGAAGCGGCCGACGACGGGGCCGCCGACCGCCTCGCTGGCCGCGAACGCACCGCCGACCAGGCCGGCGCGGAGGTAGTCGGCGTAGCCGGAGGCGGCGGCGAGGATGACGCTGAGGCCGTACATCGACACGCCGAGGCGGCCCAGGGCCGTGGTGGCGAAGAAGGCGGCGGCGCCGGGGATGCGCAGGACGGTCAGGTAGGCCAACCGGTCAGCGCGCTCGGGAGTTGAGCCGGGCGGCCTGGCGGAACAGGTGGTCGCGCTCGGCGAGGTTCGGGGCCTGGCGGGCGGCGTCGGCGTACAGGGTCGCCGCCTCGGTCAGGTTGCCGGCTCGCTCGTGGAGGTAGGCCGCGACCGCCGTGTACCGGGGGAGGTTGTGGTCCAGTGCCGCCAGCGCGGCCAGGCCGGCGTTCGGGCCGTCCGCCTCGCCGAGGGCCACGGCGCGGTTGAGGCGGACGATGGGGCTGGCGGTGAGGGTGAGCAGTTCGTCGTACCACTCGAGGATCTGCACCCAGTCGGTCTCCTCGGCCCTCGGCGCGTCGGCGTGCAGGGCGGCGATCGCGGCCTGGGCCTGGAACTCGCCGAGCCGGTCCTGGGCCAGCGCCGCCTGCAGGATCACCACGCCCTCGGCGATCGCGGTGGTGTCCCAGCGGGTGCGGTCCTGCTCGGCCAGCGGGACGAGGGCGCCGTCCGGAGCCGTCCGCGCGGCGCGGCGGGCGTGGTGCAGGAGCATCAGCGCCAGCAGGCCGGAGACCTCCGGGTGGTCGATGACGGCGGCGAGCTGGCGGGTGAGGCGGATCGCCTCGGCGGCGAGGTCGACGTCGCCGGAGTAGCCCTCGTTGAACACCAGGTACAGCACGCGCAGCACGGTCGCCACGTCGCCCGGCTGGTCCAGGCGCACCCCGGCGACGGTGCGTTTGGCCCGGCTGATCCGCTGGGCCATCGTGGCCTCGGGGACCAGGTACGCCTCGGCGATCTGCCTCGTGGTCAGCCCGCCGACCGCGCGCAACGTCAGGGCGACGGCGGAGGAGGGGGTGAGCGCGGGGTTGGCGCACAGGAAGTACAACTGGAGGGTCTCGTCCTTTTCCGGAATCGGCCCAGGGACCGGCTCGGTGTCGACGAGATCCTCGCGGCGGCGCCGGGCGGCGTCGGAGCGCGCGGCGTCGAGGAACTTGCGCCACGCGACGGTGACGAGCCAGCCCTTCGGGTCGCGGGGCGGGTCGGCCGGCCAGGCGCGGACCGCCTCGACCAGGGCGTCCTGCACGGCGTCCTCGGCCGCCGCGAAGTCTGCTCCGCGGCGGACGAGGACCCCGATGACGCCCGGCGTGAGGCTCCGGAGCGCGGTTTCGTTCATGTGTCCACGGTTTCGTTCACTCGCCCGCTGGTTCGTCGTTCACTCGGCAAACGGTTTCCGTCGCTTGCTTGTCCGTGGTCCTGTACCTGCGGCCGTGGTTTCGGGCCTTCGGCCGTGGTTTCGGGCCTTCGGCCGTGGTCTCGTGCCTTCGGCCGTGGTCTCGTGCCTTCGGCCGTGGTCTCGTGCCTTCGGCCGTGGTCTCGTGCCTTCGGCCGTGGTCTCGTGCCTTCGGCCGTGGTCTCGTTCACTCGTCCACGGGGAAGTGCACGTTCATGATCGGGCGCAGCTCCAGCCACTCGTGGATCGGCGCGCCGCCCTTGCCCGGGGCCGCCGACAGTTCGCCGGCCACCTCGAGCGCCCGCTCGTAGCTGTCCACGTCGACGATCGACCAGCCCGCGATGAGATCCTTCGTCTCGGCGAACGGCCCGTCGGTGACCGGCGGCCGCCCCTCGCCGTCGTAGCGCACCCAGGTCCCCTCGGGCAGCAGCGCCTGCCCGTCGACGTACTCGCCGGTCTTCTCCAGCCGCGCCGCCCAGTCCCGCATGTACTGGATGTGCGCCGTGATCTCCTGCGGCGTCCACTCCTCCATCGGCGCGCCGTTCTTCGCGCCGGGGGCGCCGCGGTAGTGCTTGAGCAGCAGGTACTTCGCCATCGTGGGTCCTCCTCGGTTGCTTGCTTCTGCCCCGGGGACGGAACCGGGCCCGGCTTCTCGACAGTATTTCGCGACCCGTTTTATTTTTCTCGCCGCGGGGATGGGACCGTCATGGGCGAGGTCAAGGTCGGCACGGCGTCGTGGACCGACAAGACGCTGCTCGAGTCCGGCTGGTACCCCCCGACCGCCGACTCCGCCGCGGCCCGGCTCGGTTACTACGCGTCACAGTTTCCGCTGGTGGAGGTGGACTCCACGTACTACGCCCCGCCGGCTGAGCAAACGGTTTCCCTGTGGGCGTCGCGGACTCCTCCCGGCTTCACCTTCAACGTCAAGGCCTTCAGCCTGCTGACGGGCCACCCGACGCGCGTCTCGGCGTTGCCGTCCGACCTGCGCCCCTCCGTCGACAAGACAAACGTTTACCCGAAGGACCTGCCTGGTCCCGCGCTCGAGGACGTGTGGACGCGTTTCCTTTCCGCACTCTCGCCGCTGGTTTCCGCCGGAAAACTCGGCGCGTTGCTGTTCCAGTTTCCGCCGTGGTTCACCCTGCGCCGCTCGAACAAGGAAACCCTGCTCGCGGTGGCCTCGCGCTGCAAACCCCTGCGGGTGGCGATCGAGTTCCGGCACGCCTCGTGGTTCACCGAAGGCAACTCGGCGGAAACTCTTTCCTTCCTCCGCGACCACGACTTGCCGTTCGTGGTCGTCGACATGCCGCAGGGCCACAAGTCCAGCATCCCGCCGGTCGTCGAGGCCACGTCGGACCTGTCGGTGGTCCGTTTCCACGGCCACAGCACCAAGTGGACGAGCAAGGACATCCACGAGAAGTTCGGCTACTTGTACTCTTCGAGTGAACTCCAGGCCTGGACGCCGCGCATCGAGGAGCTGGCCGCGGAGACGTCGAGCACCCACGTGCTGATGAACAACTGCTACGCCGACTACGCCCAGCGCAACGCCGCCGAGCTGTCGACCATGCTGGACAGTTCGGACTGACATCTGGCCGGACGAGCCCGCACCTTCGGCGGGAGTTCGGCGTGGGACGAGGTCGGGTACGACGGCGGCACGGGCGTGGAATCATGCGCCGTATGGACATCATTCCGGGCGAGGGCGTGGCCTCGGCGAAGGTCGGCGAGCGCCGCGACGTGGTCGAGAGCCGCCTCGGGCCGCCCGTCCATGCCGGACTGCACAGCAGGGCGGTGTACGAGACGAGCCCGCTGCTCGTGCTGACCTACACCGACGAGGACACCGTCGAGGTCGTCGAGGTCGCCTATTCCGGTGGCGGCGGCGAGGAGGCGTTCTTCGACGGGGTGCAGTTGACGTTCCGGTTCATGGACGACGTGGTCGCCGATCTCGAAGCGAAGGGCCATCAGCACGAGCCGATCGACATCGGTCACCGCTTCGAGCCGGGGTTCGCGATCTTCTCGATGGGCTCGCGGTCGGCGCGTGATCTGGACCCGGACGCGTCCGAGGATGACCCGCGCGACGTCTGCGAAGGGGTCGCGGTTGCCCCGTACGACTATTTCGAGGGTCCCAGCGATGAGGAGATCGAGGCGTACATCCGCAGCCGGGAAGCCGGAGCGTGACGTTCAGGACCGGGCGGAGATCGGCCGGCGGGTCGCGACGACGTATCCGGCGGTGGTCACGCCCACCGCCACGCCCCAGCCGAGGAAGACCAGCAGCGTGGCGACCGTGGCCCAGCTCTCGCGGACCTGCGCCCAGCTCTGTTCGCCGTCGAGGACCTGCCGGACGAGTACCCCGAAGCTCAACACGCCGTACGTGACGAGGGTGATCGCGACAGTGCCGGCCGGCAGTACCGCCAGCTGCCGTGGAACCCGCCGGCCGCCCAGCCCCGGGACCCACCGCGGGAACTGCTGGCCCCACCGCTGGACCAGGCCGAGCACGAGCAGCCCGGCCAGGGGTGGCACCACGGTGATCGCCACCCCGGTCGCCGTCGACAGATCCCCTTCGGCGTCGCGCAGCTTCTGCTCGGAGATTCCGAACGGCACACCGAAAACCCAGAGCCCATGTGGTACGGCCCAGCCCACGATCGGCAGCGCCACCGCCACGTACGCCCATCGTCGCGCCCACCCCGGCGCCGGCCGGAACTCCGTCGGCGCCGGTCCGCGGGGCGGCCCCACCGCGTTCGCCAGCCCGGCGAAGGCGATGCCGCCGGCCAGCATCGCGACCCGGCCGCTGATGTCCCGCCAGTCGGTGGGATGCCCGGCGATTCCCGCCGGGATCTCGAAGAGCAGGTGCAGCGGAAAGGCCAGGATCAGCAACAGTACGGCGGCGGCCCAGGTCAGGGCGGCTTTCCAGCGATCCGCGCAGGCGATGACGACCGCGAGGGCGACGCAGAGCCCGAGTGCGCCCCACCCGTCCGCGAACGACACCGCGGCAACCCGGTCGGCGCCACACCCGCCGGCCGGATGATCCCCGAGGTCGGTACGGTCGCAGGCGGTGTATCCCCAGCGGCCACCGGCGATCCAGGACAGCCGGAGCACCACCTCACCGGCGACGAACAGCACACAGGCGGCCGTACACATGCGGCGCAACGACATGCGCCGATCCTGGTCGGTGGCCGCTGTGCGCGGGCTGAGCCGTCCTCAGCCGATTGCCAGCGGCACGGTGCTCTGCCCGACGGCGCCGCCGCCGAACTAGTGGGCCGGCTGCGGGGATCCGGCCGGCACCGGCGTGGCGACGAGGTAGGCCGGCACCGCGAAGGCGACCACGACGAGGTGCATCACCATGAGGGCGACGACGCCGGCCGCGTCGGTGTCCGGGATGAACCGCAGCCCGAGCAGCGCCAGGTCCGGAACGAACGACACGAGCGTCACCACCGGCACCAGTACCCTCAGCGTGGCGCGGGGCCGAGCCGAGCGGCGCTGCACGGCCCGCCACCCGAACCAGCCGCCGACGACGCCGAGTGCGGTGAAGACGGCGTAGACCGGTGGCTGCAGCGGCCCGTACGACGCGCTCGCCCCGGCCCCGACCGCGACGGCGGCCACCACGGCGTTGACGGCGACGGCACCCACGACGGCGCCCAGCAGGATCAGCACGGTACGTCGCACCATGACACACCCCTCTCCAGCGGATTACGAGACCGTTCGGTCCCGCAAGTTACGGAACCCAATAGTCCCGTATCCTTGCTGTGTGGCACCTGAGAGCGTCGACGACCGCCGCCCGGCCGCCGGACGCCCCCGCGATCCGGCGCTCGACGCGGCGATCCTGGCCGCGGCCCAGGACCAGCTCATCGCCCACGGCTTCACCGGCACCACGGTCGAGGCGGTCGCACGGGCCGCCGGCACCGGCAAGGCCGCCGTGTACCGGCGCTACTCGACCAAGACGGGCCTGGTCGTCGCGGCCGTCCAGGCCCTGCAGCGCCCGCCCGTCGTGCCCGACACCGGTTCGCTCCGCGACGACCTGCTCGCCTGCGCCCAGCACTTCGTCCTGCCCGACCGCCGCCCCGTCCTGGTGCTGGCCGGCCTCCTCGAAGAACTCGGCCGCAACCCCGACCTCCGCGCGGCCGCCTACGCCGCGATAGGCCGCCCACCCGCCGTGGCCTTCGCGACCGTCATCGACCGCTGGCGCGCCCGGGGTGAGGTCACCTCACCGGCCCCGACCGCCCTGCTGGCCGGCATCGTCCCGGCCGCCGCGTTTCGCAGCGTCGTGCTGCAACGCCAGGCCATCGACCCGCAGACCGCCACCCACCTCGTCGAGTACGTCCTGCTCCCGGCCCTGCGCCACCAACCCTGACCGCCGACGACGTCCACGCGGCGACAGCGGGTCCGCTTCCACGAGCTGGACGCCCTGCGGAGCTAGGCGGCGGCGTCGTACGTCCAGCCGATGAACCGGGCCTCCGCCTGCTCCTCGGGAAGAGCCAGGTCCCGCTTCGCCCGCACCATCCACGTGCCGAGCATGGTGCGCAGATCCAGTCGGAGCGCCTCACCCTGGTACCGATCCAGCAGCCGCCGACGCCGGTCCGCGCACGGCCACGCCTCACCGCAGCCCGCGCACCGCCACGACGGCCGCACAAACGTGTGCCGGACTTTCCCGCTCATCTCGCGCCTCCACTCGTCGACGGCAACCAAAGCTGTTGATTTCCTCTGACGTCCATCACCGGTAGCGTTGAACATCGGCACACGGTGTGACAGGGGTGACCGTGTTGCCGGGGCGTCCGGCAACACCTGGCAACACCACGACCGAGGCGGTGCTGGTGACCTTCGGCGAAGCGATGCGCGCCCGGCGCGAGGCCGCTGGGCTCAGCCTGCGCGCGCTCGCCCGGCAGGCCCACGTCGACCCCGGACATCTGAGCCGCATCGAGGCGGGCCTGCGACCGCCGACGGCGGCGGTTGCCGAGGCCGTCGATCAGGCGCTCGACGCCGGGGGTGCGCTCATTGCGCTCGGCAGGCGCGGCGGGGGACCGGCATGGCGGCTCGACGACGGAAGCTGGAGCCGGGACGACGCCGAGGTGCTCGCGGCCTCGCTCGTCGCCGCGCCGCCCACGCCGGGCAGCGCGCTGCGGCTTGCGCACGAGTGGCTGATCGCCGAGCCGCCGCAGGTGTTCGAAGTGCGCTCCGGGCGGCGGATCGGTGCCGCCACGGTCGAGCAGGTGGAGCGGCGGGTCCATCAGCTGCGGCTCCTCGATGACCACGTCGGCGGCGAGGAGACGTACGCGCTGCTGACCGCCGAGGTCGAGGCCACCGCCGGGTTGTTGCGCACCGCCGCCTACGCCGAGGAGGTAGGACGTCGGCTGCTGGTGGCCCTCGGGGAGCTGTGCCAGGTCGCCGGGTGGGTCGCCTCGGACGCGGGTCGGCTCCGCGAGGCCGAGCGGCTGTACCTGGCCGGAATGCGCGCCTCGCACGCCGGAGGCGACCGGGCGGCGGCCGCGAACAACCTCTCCAGCCTGAGCTACCAGGTGGCGAACGCCGGCGATCCCCGGGACGCGCTGGTGCTGGCCCGGTCGGCCTCGTGCGGCGCCGATGGTCACGCCTCGGCCACGACCCGTGCGCTGCTGCTGGAGCGGGTCGCGTGGGCGCAGGCCCGCGCCGGGGACGGCACCGCGTGCGACCGTACGCTGGGCGCCGTCGAACGAGAACTGGAGCAACGCCGGCCGGACGAGGACCCCGTCTGGGTGTACTGGCTGAGTGCCGGCGAGGTGGAGATCATGGCCGGCCGATGCTGGACGGAGTTGCGGCGGCCACTGCGAGCGGTGCCGATCCTGGAGCGGGCCACCGCCGGGTACGGCGACGATGTGGCGCGCGAAACGGCCCTCTACCTCACCTGGCTCGCCGTCGCGCTCATTCAGGCGGGCGAGGTCGATCGGGCCGCCGACGCCGCGCTGCGGGCACTGCGGCTCGCCCGGCTCGCACACTCCTCGCGGGCGACCGGCCGGGTCGGCGCGGTGCATCGGGCGCTCGGGCCGTACCGGGGCAATGTGTTGGTCGACGAGTTCGACGACGCCTACCGGGCCGAGTGGTCAGTGGGTGGGGCGGCCGAGGCGTAGCGCCATCGTCGGGCACATGTCGACGGCGCGGCGGGCCTGCGGCTCCAGCCAGGACGGCACCGCCCCGTCCGGGATGGTCGGGAAGCCGTTCTCGTCCAGGCGGACCAGTTCCGGCAGGATGTGGGCGCACAACCCGTGCCCGTCGCAGCTGCTCCAGTCGACCGTCAGCCGTCCCGCGCCCGGCTCGTCCGGGCCCTCCGGGATGGGTAGGACGCCGCGGACCGGTCGGCCGCAGCCGTGGTGGTACAGGTGGGCGTTCACGTCGTCCGCGAAGACCTCCAGGGCCGACAGCACGAACCGGGAGCTGCCGTCCGGATGGCTGCACGCGCCACGCCCGCGCATCGCGGCGCACAGGGCGCGGACCGCCTCCGGGGACGTGCCGCCCGACAGGATGCCCGTCAGGAGCTGGGCCATCTCCGGCATGCCCAGGCGGCACGGGCCGCACTGGCCGGCGGACTCGGCGGCCAGGTAGTGGGTCACCCGGGCCACCTCGCCCAGGGGGCAGGTGTTGTCCGGCAGCGGCACGATGATGCCGGCGCCCAGGGAGCCGCCGACCTCCTCGAAGCCGCGGCGGGAGATCTCGGCCTGGCCGGCCTCCTCCGGGGTGATCCAGCTGCCGTGGTAGCCGCCGGTCAGGACGCCCTGGCCGGTGGGGGCGCCACAGACGCGGAGGATTTCCTTGAGCGGGGTGCCGGTGGGGGTTTCGATCACCGCCGGGCGGCGGACGGCGCCGGTGACGGTGAGCAGGACGGTGCCGGGCTCCTCGTCGGTGCCGACCGCGGAGTATTCGTACGGGCCGATCGCGGCGGCCACCGCCAGCTGGGCGTAGGTCTCGGCGTTGGAGACCAGGGTGGGGCAGCCGGCCACGCCGGTGTCGCTGGCGCGGACCTTGCGGCCGGGTGGGATGTGCGCCTCGCCGTTGATGCCGCGGACCAGGGCGCCGGCCTCGCCGGACAGGAAGCGGTGCGGGACCATCACGACGCGGGTGGGCATGGACGTGCCGCTGCGCTCGTCCAGCGCGTCGATGAGGGATTCCTCGGCCACACCGTCGTCGGCGATGGCCACGATGAGCTCCGGGGCGCGCAGGGCGCTCGCGCACAGGACGGCACCGTCCAGTACCAGATGGGGAACCATGCTTAAAAGCATCTTGTCCTTGCAGGCGGCGGGTTCGCCCTCGGTGCCGTTGACCACCACGATGGCCGGCAGGGCGCGGCGCTGGGAGGACTTGACCACCGCTTCGAGCTTGCGGGCGAAGGGGAAGCCGGCGCCGCCGCGGCCGCCCAGGCGGATCTGCGTGGCCAGGTCGAGAAGGGCCGGGAGCGGAATCGGTACCGGCTCGCCGTACACCTTCGTCTGGGCCCATAGGTCGAGACGGCCGTATTCGCGGACGCCGGCCATCAGTCGTGCCGGGCCGTGGCAGCCCAGGTTGATGACGGGCTCGTTGCTCAGTTCGAGGGCGCCGGGATCATGCATTGCGCCGGCCCTGGGTCAGCTGGCGCTGGTTCGGGTTGCGGGGGGACGAGCGCTGCACCGGGACACGTGGCGGCAGGACACCGGCGGTGGGGGTGGGCCGCGCGCCGATCGCGTAGCGGCCGAAGCGGGACATGATGCGGACGATCAGGCCCAGGCCGACCAGGACCAGGCCGGCCAGGTAGCTCACGGCGACCCAGGTGGCCGCCTGGCGACCGGCGTTCAGGCCGTGCAGCATCGCGATCGGCCACGACAGGTACGCGCAGCCGTGCACCAGCCGCCACACCCAGGGCCGCACCTTGCCGGCGAAGCGGGTGCGGGCCAGGCCGGACCAGTACGTCACGAGCATGAGGTAGGCGGCAATGGTACCGAAGCCGATGAACAGCGACCGGCCCTGCGAGTAGAACGGGATGACGGCGTCGCCGATCGCCGCGTGGGCCTCGAGGACCTTCACGGCGATGTGCACGCCCAGGGCGACCACGGCCAGGACGGCGGTGGCGCGGTGCACGGTCTGCAGCAGGACCCGCTGCCCGATCGCCAGCAGCAGCCGGTCGGTCGAGGCCAGGCCGATCATGACCGTCAGCGACAGCGCGACCAGCGCCACGACGCCGGCGTAGAAGTGCAGGATCACGAACACGTAGGCGGTCGCCAGGCGGCCGACGTGCGTGTACCCGGCCGCCGCCAGCAGGACGCCGGCCCCGAGGACCGCGACCACCACCGGCCAGCGGCGGCGCCGGGCCGGCCGCCCTTCGCGGCTGCTCCTGGTCAGCCTCAGCTCGTCGCGCACGCCCACCTTCTCTCGCCCGTACCGCTCTCACTCGCGGGTACGGACCGGCTGCGGGGTGTGGTTCATTGCAAGGACACAAATTTCCCGGAATTTGAACCCAACGGGTGCCGCCATCCGAACAGCAGGGTGTGAGACGTCTGTTGCAGGCCTTGTTCGTACTGCTCGGTGCCGGATTCGCCGCCCTGGCCGCGCCCGCCGTGGCCCTCGCCGGCCCGAACATCCCCACCCAGCTCAGCAACGCCGACCTGACCCTGCTCAACGGCGTGCGTACCGCCGGCCTGTGGGAGATGCCGGCCGGCCAGATGGCCGCGGAGCGCGGCGCTCACCCGATCGTCCGGCAGATCGGCGCGACGATCGCCCAGCAGCACGTCAAGCTCGACCAGGACGTCGTGGACGCGGCCAACCAGCTCGGCGTCACGCTGCCGACCCAGCCCACCGACCAGCAGACCGGCTGGCTCAACGAGATGCGCGGCGCCTCCTCGAACCAGGAGTTCGACCAGATCTTCGTGGCCCGCCTGCGCGCCGCCCACGGCAAGATCTTCCCGATCATCGCCGCCGTCCGCTCCGGCACGCGCAACGAGATCGTGCGCAAGATCGCCCAGGAGGCCAACACCGTCGTCGAGGGCCACCTGTCGATGCTGGAGAGCACCGACCTGGTCCGCTACGGCGAGCTGCCGCCGATCGCCCTGCCCGAGGTCGACATCGCCAACGCCGGCTCGCTCGTGCAGACCGCCCAGGGCCGCGCCGAGGCGGGCAGCGGCTTCAGCCCGACCGTCGTCTGGGTGGTGCTGATCGCCGCCGTCGTGACCGCCACCGCCAGCTCGTACCGCGTCTTCCGCCCCCGCCCCGCGCGCTAGCCGGCACGGCCTGGCCCCCGCGCTAGCGTGGACGGATGGAGCTTTCGCTGAAGGAGCGGGTCGGCGTGCACCTGGAGCGCGCGGCCACGTCGTCCGCCGGCCGCAGTGCCGAGACGCTCTACGGCGGTCAGGGCCACGCCCTGCGCCAGACGCTGATCGCGCTGCGGGCGGGTGCGTCCCTGGCCGAGCACGAGAGCCCCGGCGAGGCGACGCTGCTGGTCCTGTGCGGCCGGGTCGTGCTGCGCAGCGGCGCGGAGTCCTGGGAGGGCGGCCGGACCGACCTGCTGGTCATCCCGCCCGGCCGGCACAGCCTGGAGGCCGTAGAGGAATCCGCCGCGCTGCTGAGCGTGGCCAAGACCGACTGACGTCAGCGGTTGATGGTGAAGTCGACCGGGCCGCTGGTCTTCGTGCCGACGCGGGCCATCACCTGGTAGGTGCCGGCCGCCGCTGGGGTCGCGGCCGGGTTGCAGGTGTGCGGGGTCGTGCGGTAGCTGCTCCACACGAAGCGGTACCGCACCGCGTCGCCCGCCGCGAACGCCCGCACGTCGGTGGTTTTCTTGGTGTCGCAGTCGTCCGAGGAGAACAGCAGGTTGCCGTCGTGCAGGACCTGGACCTCCTGGGCGCCGGGGCCGAGGTCGCGCGAGCACCAGTCCGCCGACTTGCTCGCGATGCTGATGTTGAACGTGAAGGTGCCGCCCACCACGCCGGGGGAGGGGCTGGTGGTGACCGTGACGGCGATCTGGTCGTCGGTGCACGGGGCGACGTTCGCGGGCGGGGCGCTGCGCTCCGCCGCGGGGGTCGAGGTGGGATCCGGGGTGGCGGGAACGATCTGCGGGGGCGCCGACGGCTCCGCGGCGGCCGACGTGGGCGCAGTCGCATTGCTCACCGGAGCAGCGGGGTTGCTGCTCACGGCGGACGGCTTGGCACCATCGTCGCCACCGCGGACGAAGATCCATACGATGAGCAGGACACCCACGACGGCGACCGCGACCATGGCGCGCCGACGCCAGTACACGGAGGGTGGCAGAGGTCCGACGGTCCAGCCATTCGCCGGTCGTTGCATTCGGGCAGTTTGCCAGAAGCCGTGCGGCGCTTCAGCCCCGGATTCCCTTCAGTGTGACGCCAACCGTGGCCGCGAACCAGTCGGGGTCGTCCAGCCACGGAAAGTGACCGGCGGCCGGGGCGACGACGAGGGAGCTGTTCGGGAACAGCGCGGCGTAGCGGGCCGCGTGGGCCGGCGGGAGCTGGATGTCGAGCTCGCCGCCGACCACCAGCACCGGGGCGGTCACCCGGTCGAGGCCGGACCCGACGAGGAAGTCGCCGCTGTAGTACGCGGCGGCGGCCGTCCGGTTGGTCCGGCGCTCCCCTTCGGCGGCGTAGGCGGCGATGCGGTCGTCCCACCGGCCGTACACGAACGGGGTGATGGCGGCCCAGTCCTCATCGGTGGGCGCTCCGGCCCAGATGCGCTCCAGGGCCGCGAACGCCGGCGGGAACCAGGGCTCGGCGCGGCGCTGCACGGCGATGGCGCGGCGGTCGTCGTCGGTGACCTCGATGCCGACCGCGCGGGGTGAGGGCGTCACCAGGGTGAGCCGGGCGACCCGATCCGGAAACCGCGCGGCGTAGTGCACCGCGATCGCCGCGCCCGCCGAGTGCGCCAGCAGCGCCAGCGCGTCCAGGCCCAGGTGCAGGCGCAGCGCCTCGAGGTCGTCGGCCTGTCGTTCGCACCGGAACGTCGCAGGATCCGACGGTACGGCCGAGTCGCCGGTGCCGCGCAGGTCGAGGCGCAGCGACCCGAGACCGTCCAGATAGGACGAGTCCTGCATCGGCCCGCCCGGCACGCAGAGCACCGGATCCACGCCGCCTACAGCGTGATAGGCCAGGACGGTGCCATCGAACGCGGTGAAGGTCTCCACCCGCAGATCCTACGGGCCGCCGCCACCACCTCGCCGACCTCGACGGCCAGCAGCGCGGGATGCGGCGTCTCGCTGGGCGTGTCGCCGGGCTCGGCGGCGCGGCCGCGCCAGATGGCCACGTGCTGCCGGCGGTCCGGCGGCGGGCCCCACAGCCGCGGCGGGACCGGGCCGAAGAGCACGACCGACGGCGTGCCGTAGGCGGTGGCCAGGTGGGCGATCCCGGTGTCGCCGCTGACCAGTAGCCGGGCGTGGCCGACCAGCCCGGCCAGGTCGCGCAGGCCGGTGCGGCCGGCGAGGACGGCGCCGGGGGACAGCCCCGCCGCCCGGGCCACCCGATGCGCGAGCGGTGCCTCGCCGGACGAGCCGGTGACGACGACGTCGTGGCCGAGGGCGGTCAGGGCCCGGGCCGTGGCCGCGAACCGGTCCTCCGGCCAGCGCCGCAGCCCCGACTTGGCCCCCGGGTGCACGATCGTGGCACCCGGCCGCGGGGATGGCGGACGGGTCAGGGACAGGTCGTCCGAATCGGGGCTCAGGCCGTACCATCGCAGCATCCGGCACCACCGCAGGACCTCGTGCTCGTCGGGGCGCCACCGGGGGCCGCCGGTGCCGAAGCCCAGCGTCCGCCCGGGCCGCGCCGACTCCAGCAGCCACTGCGACTGCGGTCCGCGGCCGTGCAGGTTGACGGCGACGGCCGGGTGCAGCTCGGGCAGTTCGTCGTCGAGGCCGGTGCAGGGCAGCAGCGCGTCGACGGCCCCGGTCAGCTCGGCCAGGGGCGCCAGCCACTCCGGGGCCGCCAGGGTCAGCGGCTCGCCGGGGAAGCCGCGGCGCAGGGCCCGCAGCGCCGGCACCCCGGTCGCGAGGTCGCCGACGCCCAACGCCCGCAGCACCAGGATCACGGGTAGGAACTCTCCGTCTCGGCGCACACGACGAGCTCCCGCACCGCACAGCCGCGGGGCTGGCCGATGGCGAACATGACGGCGGCCGCAACATCGGCCGGATCGTTCAGAACCGCTTCCGGGCCCGGCTTGTACCGCGCGTCGCGCTCGTCGAAGAACCGCGTGCGCATCCCGCCGGGGACGACCAGCGTGACCCCGACCTGCCCGGCCAGCTCGGCGGCCAGGGCCCGGGTGAAGCCGACCACGCCGAACTTGGCCGCGCAGTAGGCGGTGGCGTCGCTGACCGCCTTCACGCCCAGCGTGGAGGAGATGGTGACGACGTGGCCGTGGGTCTCGGTCAGGGCCGGCAGCGCGGCGCGGATGACCGCGGCCGGGGCGAGCAGGTCCACCGCGACGACCCGTTCCCACGTCTCGGCGGGCACGTCGGCGAGGCGGCCGGGCACGTCCATCCCGGCCGCGGTGACGACGGCGTCGAGCCCACCCAGCTCCTCGATCGCCTTGCGGGTGGCGGCCTCCGCGGCCCGGGTGTCGGCGAGGTCGCACTCGATCCACGGCACCCCGCCGGGGTCGCGGCGGTCGATGACGTACGGCCGGTGCCCCATGTCGATCGCCGCCTCCACGACGGCGGCACCGAGGCCGCTGGCGCCCCCGGTGACGAGAATGGCTCGGCTCATGCCCGGATCCCTCCGATCAGACTGGTGGTGGAGCGGCCCTCCAGGTACGGCACGATGACCGTCTGCCCGCCCCACCGCTCGACCAGCTCGGCCTCGGGCAGCTCGGGGCCGCCGTCGGCGTAGTCGCCGCCCTTGACCCAGATGTCGGGTCGCAGCCAGGAAAGGGTCGCCTCAGGGGTCGGCTCGTCGAACACGACCACGGCGTCGACGCAGCCCAGCGCCTCCAGCAGCCGGGCCCGGTCGGCGGCGGGCACGACGGGCCGTTCGGGGCCCTTGAGGCCGCGGACGCTGGCGTCGGAGTTGAGGCAGACGACGAGGCAGTCGCCGAGGGCCCGGGCCGCCTCCAGGGTGGCGATGTGCCCGGCGTGCAGCAGGTCGAAGCAGCCGCCGGTGGCCACGATGGTGCCACCGGCCGCCCGGACCTGGGCGACCGTCCGATGCTCGACCGGCCGCCTGTCGGCCGGATCGGCCGCGGACCGGGCGACGTACGCCGAAGCCGCGCCGACCGCCGCCGTGACCGCCTCGGTGGGCAGCGCGCCCCGGGCCAGCGCGGCCGCCGCGGCCGAGGCGAAGCGGTCCCCGGCGCCGCAGGTGTCCCCCTCGGACACCTGCGGCGCGGGGACGATCAGCGGGGTGGGCCCGGCGTGGCAGAGCACCGCCCCGCTCGCGCCGGTGGTGACGGCGACGGCCGCGGCCCGCCAGCGCCGGCGCAGCTCGTGCCCGGCCCGGGTGGCGGCGGCGATCCGGCCCCCGCCGCCCGCGTCCTCGCTCAACAGGCCCGCCTCGGCCTCGTTCGGGGTCGCCAGCTTCGCGCCGGGGACGGGCGCGGCCCCGCGCGGGTGCGGGTCCCACACGAACGGGGTCCTGGTCGCGTCCAGCGCGGCCCGCAGGCCGGGCCGGCCGGTGAGGCCGCGGCCGTAGTCGCTGACCAGGATCGCGTCGGCCTGGTCGAGCAGCGCCGCGAGGCCGGCCGGGTCGGTCGGCGGGGCGGGGTCGGTGCCGCCGCGGTCCAGGCGCAGCAGGACCTGGCCGCGGGCGCGGAGGCGGACCTTCTCCGGGGTCGGGCCGGGCAGCGTGACCGCGTGCAGCCGCACCCCGGCCGCGGTGAGCAGCTCCGCGAGGCGCAGCCCGCCGGCGTCGTCGGCGAGCGCGGTCACCAGCGTCACGTCGAGCCCGTCGCCCGCCGCGAGCAGCGCGGCGAGCCCGGCGCCGCCGGGGCGGTCCACAGTGGACTCCTCGTCGAGCACGAGCGCGGGCGCGTCGGGGCTGACCCGGCGGACGCTGCCGTCGACGTCGCGGTCCAGCAGGGTGTCGCCGATGACGACGAGCCGGGCGGCGGTCATGAGTACGCCACCACGTGCCGCCGCGGCACGATGTGGGTGTTGATGTGGGCGTCGATGTGCTCGCAGATCACGTGCGCGGCCACGAGGTGCAGCTCCTGCACCACCTGGCCGTCGCCGGGGCAGCAGATCGCCTCGTCGGCCGCCAGCGCGAGCGGGTTCGGGCCGGGCCCGGTCAGCGCCCAGCTGGACAGCCCGGCCGAGCGCGCGGCGTCGACCGCGGCCAGGACGTTCGGGCTGCGGCCGCTGGTGGACAGGGCGAGCAGCACGTCGCCCGGGCGGCCGTGGGCGCGCACCTGCCGGGCGAAGATCTCGCGGTACCCGTAGTCGTTCCCGATCGCCGTCACCGCCGCGGCGTCCGCGCCCAGTGCGATCGCCGACAGCGGCGTGCGCTCGTCGCGCAGCCGGCCGGTGAGCTCGGCCGCGAGGTGCTGGGCCTCGGCCGCGCTGCCGCCGTTGCCGCACACCAGCAGCCGGCCGCCGGCACCGAGGGTCGCGGCCAGCCGCACGCCCCAGCGCTCCAGGTGCGCCGACGCCTGGCGGAACGGGCCGATCGCGGCGGCGAGCGCGGTGAGATGCGCCTCGAGGGCCCTCATCGGGTCACCGCCTCGACGCGGGCCCCGACCGCCGTGCGGTAGGCGGCCTCGACCTGGGTGGCCGTGCGCTGCCACGAGTAGCGGGTGCGGGCGCGGTCGAGGGCGGCGGAGGAGTACCCGAACCGCCGCATGTCACTGCGCAGCAGCCGGCGCAGGGCGTGGCCGAGGGTGCGCGGGTCGCGGGGTGGCACCAGGTCGCCGGTGACCCGGTCGACCACGGTGTCCAGCAGCCCGCCGACGGCCGTGGCCACGACCGGGCGCCCGCACGCCATCGCCTCGAGCGGGGTCAGGCCGAACGGCTCGTACCAGGGCACCGCCGCGACGACGTCGGCCGAGCGGTACCAGGCCGGCATGTCGGCCACCGCGACCTGCCCGATCAGCCGGACCCGGTGCTCCACGGCGCACGCCTCGGCCACCGAGCGCAGCCGCCGGGCCTCGCCGGTGCTCGCGGCGCCGGCGATGACGCATTCGGCGTCGGGGACGTACGGCAGGGCCCGGATCAGTTCGGCGAAGCCCTTGCGCTCGACGAGCCGGCCGACGGAGAGGATGCGGGGCCGCCGGCCGAGCCGCTCGACGGCCGGTCCGTCCGGGGTGAACAGGTCCAGGTCGACGCCGGAGGGCACGAGCGCGATGCGGGACCGGGGCACGCCCATCCGGACGAGCTCGCGGGCCTCGTCGCGGCACTGGGCGATGACCCGGTCGGCGAGCCGGCCGATGCGCCGCTCGAAGCCGATCCGCTGCGGCGGGCTGGTGTCGGCGGCGCCCTGGTGGCGGCGCTTGACGACGCCGAGGGCGTGGAACGTCTGCACGACCGGGATGCCGCGCGGGTTGGCGGCGGTGAGCGCGGCCAGCCCGCTCATCCAGAAGTGCGCGTGCACCACGTCCGGTGTCCACGTGTCCTGGTCCCAGCGGTCGCCGAGCCAGCGGCCGAAGTCGCCCATGTACGGCAGCAGCGCGTCCTTCGGCAGCGGCTCGGGCGGCCCGGCCGGGACGTGCACGACGGTGACCCCGTCACGCATCGCCACCATGTGCGGGCGGCCCGGGCCGTCGCGCCGGGTGTAGACGCGGATGTCGTGGCCGAGCTCGGCCAGGGCCGCGGCCAGCGCGGCGACGTGCGTGTTCTGACCGCCGGCGTCCTCCATGCCCGGCGCGGCCAGCGGGCTGGCGTGCTCGGATATCAGCGCGATGCGCACAGCTCCTCCTCCAGCAGTCGATCCCAGTCGGCCAGGAACCGGTCGAGGCCGTAGCGGCGCAGGGCGGCGGCCCGGCCGGCGGCCCCGAGGCGGCGGGCCTCGTCGGGTGATTCGATGAGCCACAGCGCCGCCTCGGTCAGCGCGCCGACGTTCGTCGACAGCACGCCGGCCCCGGCCGGCACCGCCGCCACGGCCTCGGTCGTGGCCAGCGCCACCACCGGCAGGCCGATGGTCATCGCCTCGATCAGGCTCAGCCCGAGCGACGTCCACCGGCACAGGTGCAGGTAGGCGCGGCGGCGGGCCAGTTCGGCGTGCATGGCGGCCTGGGGCGGGTCGTCGAAGACGGCGATCCGCTCGGCGGCCAGCCCGGCCACGCCCATCCCGAAGACGTCCAGGGGCGCGGCCGCGGCGAAGCGCGGGAACAGGTCGGTGCCGGTGACCCGCCCGCGGCGGACCGGCTCGTTGGTGACCACGGCGAGCCGTTCCAGCTCGCCGGTGTAGCGGGCCCGCGGCTCCACGATGCCGTGCTCGACGACCGTGGTCCGGGTGCGGCCGCAGTCCCAGAACAGGTCGTTGAAGTGGGTGACGTGGACGATGCGGACGTCGTCGCGGTCGGCCAGCGGGTGGCGGCTGTCGGGCACGTCGGCGCGGGGCGTGTTGTGCTCGACGTACACCTTCGGCAGGCGCGCGCAGGAGGCCCACAGCTCCAGCAGGTCCAGCTCCTCGGGGCGCTGCAGGAGCACGAGGTCGATCTCCTCGCGGGCCAGCCGCTCGTACGGCACCTCCTCGACCGTCTCCGGCCAGTCGAAGGTGCGGGCCCGGCCGCGGCCCCACGGCCCGCGGTCGGGGGTGACCGGCATGAGGTACCGATGCTTGCCCTGCACGAAGGCGGTGGTCCACGAGCCGTGCACGTGCCAGAGGAGGATGTTCACGAGTTCCTCCCGGAGCGCAGCAGCTCGACGGCGGCGACGACCGCGACCGGGTCGACCTCCGCCAGGCACGGGTGGCCGCCGATCGGGCACAGCGCGGCGCGGGTGTCGCGGCAGGGGGCGGTGGCGTCGCCGAGCCGCACGACCGGCACCCGGAACGGGCCCCACTGTCCGAAGGGGACGGTCGGCGCGTAGAGGCTCACCACCGGGGTGCCGACGGCCGCGGCGACGTGCGCCGGCCCGGTGTTGCCCACCACGACGCAGTCGGCGCCGGCCACGATCGAGGCCAGCCCGGCCAGGCCGGTGGCGCCGCCGAGGTCGGTCCCGAAGTCGCCGGCGACCTCGGCGGTCAGCTCCTTCTCGGCCGCGCTGCCGGTGACGAGCACGCGGTGCCCGGCCGCGGCGAGGGCCTTGACGACGGCCCGGTAGACCTGCGGCGGGGCGGCGCGGGCCGGGACCGACGCGCCGGGGTGCACGACCACGTAAGGGCCCTCGTCGGCGACCGGCGGCGGCGGTTCGACGATCCGCAGCCGCAGGTCGTCCCCGGGCGGCGGCGGGAACCCGGCCGCGAACGCGAGGGAAAGGGCGCGTTCCGCCTCCGGTACCCCGCCCGGCACCCGGTGCCGCACGTCGAGCAGCGCCCCGGGGTAGTCGTCGCTGATCGCGCTGACCCGCGCCACGCCGGCCATCCGCAGCAGCAGCGCCGTCGGCAGCGCGGACTGGTGGAACGAGGTGAACACGACCGCCTCGTCGGCGCCGACCGCGGCCAGCCGGGCCACGAGTTCGGTCATCGCGGCCGGGTCGACGGCGTCGGGTTCGGGGTCGATCCACGGCAGCCGCCACTCGACGACCTCGTCGACGCCGGGCAGCATCTCGGCCGCGGCCCGGCCGCGCGGCCCGCACAGCAGCACCACCCGGGCCGCCGAGGCCGCGACCGCGCGGATCGCCGGGCCGGTGACGAGCACGTCGCCGGCCGAGTCGGGGCGGACCACGAGAACGGTGCCGGCGGTGTGCGGGGCCCGCTCGCCCGACGGGAACAGCTCGTCGCGGCGCAGGATCAGGTTGACGGCCTGGCGCAGGTCGGCCACGACGGCCGGGGCCGCGCCCACCTCGCGGGCCAGGGTGACGCTGGTCGGGACCAGGATGCCGGTCGCACCGGCGGCGAGCGCGGCCTCCATGTCGCGGCCGATGTCGCCGACCACGACGCACCGCTCCGGCGTGGTGCCCAGCTCGCGGGCGGCCTGCTGGATCAGGCCCGGCTTCGGCTTGCGGCACGGGCAGCCGGCCAGCTCGTCGTGCGGGCAGACCTGCCATGTGTCGAACGGCCCGAGCAGCTCCTCGATGCGGGCGTTGACCCGCCACAGCTGCTCGGCGGTGACCAGGCCGCGGGCCAGCCCGGACTGGTTGGTGACGACGCCGAGGCGCAGGCCGGTGGCGCGCAGCCGGTCCAGGGCGGCCCGGGCGCCGGGCAGCGGGCGGACCAGGACCGGCTCGTTGTTGTACGGCACGTCCTCGACCAGGGTGCCGTCGCGGTCGAGGAGCACGGCGTCGAAGAGGTTCATGCCGCCCGCCGGGGTCGCAGGCCGGCCAGCCAGTGCCCGACCGCCAGCGGGGGGATGAGGATGCTGGTCAGGGCCATGGTGGCCACCTCCGCGGGGGTGCGCGGGCCGGGTGCGATGCGCGCGGCCGCGAACTCGGCCGTGCCCGCCGCCCAGGCCAGCCCGAGCGCGGGGGAGAGCCGCCGCCACCGGCCGGGCAGCGCGAGGGCGGCCAGGGCGCCGATCCCCGCGGCGGTGACGAGCCCGTGCCGGGCCCGGCGGCCGCGCGGGATGCCGAGCAGCAGCCGCCAGTCCGGCCCGTACAGGCGGCGCAGGAAGGCGTCGTCGGCGTTGCCGCGCTGCGTGCGCAGGCTCACCCAGCGGCTCTCGGGCCGGACCGGATGGGTGACCGCGCGCTCGCCGCGGACCAGCCGCCAGCCCGCCCGGCGGACCCGGTGCGCGAGCTCGGCGTCCTCGCGGAACGCCCGCGGGAACCGCTCGTCGAAGCCGCCGGTTTCCTGCAGGACCCTTCGCCGGTACGCCATGTCGGCCGTCAGCCACGCCCCGCTCTCCAGGCCGATCGTGACCCGCTCCCAGTCCGTCGGGCGGCGCCCGGCCGGGCGGGGGACGTGGATGCGGCCCTGCACCCCGCCGACGTCGGCCCCGACGGCAAGGTCGGCCCGCAGCCGGGCGAACCAGCCGGGTTCCGGCACCACGTCGTCGTCGAGGAACACCACCCACTCACCGGTCGCCTCGCGCCAGCCGGTGTTGCGGGCCACGGCCGGGCCCCGCCGCGCGCGGTCCTCGACGACGATCAGCTCGGCGTCGGGCGGCAGCGTCCCGAGCGCGTCCAGCAGCGTGCGCAGGCTGGTGCGGCCCAGCGTCGGCACCACGAGGCTGACCCCGGTCACCGTCCGCCACCGGAGGCGGTCGCGAAGCCGGCCCGGTGCACGGCGAACGGCCCGATGGCCAGCAGGTCGACCGGGGCGGAGCCGAACAGCTCCATCGCCTCGCGGGGGGTGTCGACCATCGGCCGGCCGGCGGTGTTCAGCGACGTGTTGACCACGACCGGCAGGCCGGTGCGCGCCTCGAACGCCTCCAGCATCCGCGCCACCAGCGGCTCGTCCTGCTCGTGTACCGTCTGCACGCGCGCGGTCCCGTCGACGTGCACGACGGCCGGGATGCGGTCCGTCCACTCCGGACGGACGCGGTGCACGAAGAGCATGTAGGGGCTCGGGAACACCCCGTCGAAGACGTCCCCGAACCGCTCGGCGCGCACCATCGGCGCGATCGGGCGGAACTGTTCGCGGCCCTTCACGTCGTTGAGCCGGGCCGTCATCGCCCGGTCGCCGGGGTGCGCGAGCAGCGAGCGGTGGCCGAGGGCGCGCGGGCCGTACTCGCTGCGGCCCTGGAACCAGGCCACGATCCCACCGGCGGCCAGGACGTCGGCGGCGGTGCCGGCGATGTCGGGCGGGCGGGAGTAGGGCAGCGCGGCCCGGCGCAGCTCCTCCTCGAGCTCCTCGTCGCTCCAGCCCCGCCCCAGATCGGCCCCGCGCATGGGTTCCAGCCACGGCTCGGCCGCGGACGCGAGGTGCAGGGCGGCGCCGAGCGCGGTGCCGGCGTCCCCGGCCGCGGGCTGCACCCAGACGTGGCGGAACGGGCTCTCGGCGGCGATGCGGGCGTTGGCCACGCAGTTGAGCGCCACCCCGCCGGCCATGGTGAGCGTCGGCGGGCGCCCGGCCATCTCGTACGTCCACCGGGCCAGGTCCAGCAGGACCTCCTCCAGCCGGGTCTGCACGGAGGCGGCCAGGTCGGCGTGGTCGGCGGTCAGCTCGCCGTCGGCCGCGCGCGCCTTGGCCAGCGACGGCCAGTCGATCGGCTCGACCGCGAAGCCGCCGCCCTCGGTGGGGTAGACCAGGTCGCGCAGCTCGGGCAGGAACCGGGGCCGGCCGTAGGAAGCCAGGGCCATCACCTTGTACTCGTCGCTGGAGTGCAGGAAGCCCAGGTGCCGGGTCAGGTCCTCGTACAGCAGGCCCAGCGAGTGCGGCAGGCTCTGGGCGGCGAGGGTGGTGAGCTCGCCGTCGCGGTAGACGCCGGCGAGGTGGCTGGCGGTCTCGCCGCGCCCGTCGAGCACCAGGACCGCGCCGTTGCCACCCGCGGCCAGCCCGGCCGAGGCGGCGTGGGCGACGTGGTGCGGCACGAACCGGACCTGCTGCGGGTCGAGGCCGGGCAGCGCCTCGGCGAGGAACTTCGGGGCCCGGCGGGCGTAGTCGACCCGCATCGCGTCGGCCGGGTCGTCGACGCCGAGGGCCGTGAGGTCGCCGCAGAGGGTGGGGTCGAAGGAGTACGCGACCGCGTCGAGGTCCTCCGGGCGCAGGCCCGCCTCGCGCAGGCACCAGGCCGCCGCGAGCTCGGGCAGTTCCCAGGCGGAGAACGGTACCGGCCGCTTGCCGTGCTTGCGCCGGCTGAACCGCTCCTCCTCGGCGGCGGCGATGGTGCGTCCGTCGATGACGAGGGCCGCGGCGGGGTCGTGGAAGATCGCGTTGATGCCGAGGACTCTCATGCCCCGGCCGACTACCCCCGCTGTTCTGGCCCAACCAAAACGGTTCTCGGGCAGAACCGATCCCGCCTGGTGGGAACGGTTGAAGTCGCTCGAACGGGGAACTCGGCCTGCCCATGCACATCGTCGAGCACCTCATCGCCGGCGCGTGGACGGCCGGGCGGGACACGTCAACCGTGATCGATCCCCACGACGGGACGCCGGTGTCCACCGTGCCGGCCGCCACACCGCACGAGGTCGCGCTGGCGGTGGCGGCGGCCCGCGGTGCGCAGCCGGACTGGGCGGCGACCGCTCCCGACGCCCGCGCGGACGCGCTGCGGTCCGCGGCCACCGCCGTCGAGCACGCCACCGGCGCCCTCGCCCGGACGATGTCGGCCGAGATGGGCAAGCCCGAGCACGAGGCGGCGGCGTCGATCGCGGCGGGGGTCGGGACGCTGCGGCAGTACGCCGAACTGGGCCCCCTGCACGGCGGGCGCACCCTCGGCGGCGACCTGGGCGCGCTGGACCTGATGCTGCGCGAGCCGCGCGGCGTCGTGGCCGCGATCACGCCCTGGAACGATCCGGTGGCGATCGCCTGCGGGCTGCTCGGCGCCGCCCTGGTCACCGGCAACGCGGTCGTGCACAAGCCCAGCGAGCGCACCCCGGCCACCGGCTGGCTGCTCACCAAGGTCCTCGAGCCGCATTTTCCGCCGTCGGTACTGTCGATGCTCGCCGGAGCCGGCCCGACCGGTGCCGCGCTGGCCGAGTCGGCCGTCGATGTCGTCGCGCACGTCGGTTCGACCGCGACCGGCCGCGCGATCGCCGCCGCGGCCGCCCGTACCGGAGCCAAGGTTCTCCTGGAGAACGGCGGCTGCGATCCGCTCGTCGTCGACGGCGACGTGGACCCGGCCTGGGCCGCCCAGCAGGCCGCCATGGGCGCGTTCGCCAACGCAGGGCAGATCTGCGTGTCCGTGGAGCGCATCTACGTCCATCAGGATGTGGCCGAGGACTTCCTGGCCGCGCTGGTGAAGGAGGCGGCCGCGTTCGAGATCGGCCCGCTGGTCGACGTGCGGCACCGCACGGGCGTGCACGGGCAGGTCGTCGACGCCCTCGACCGCGGCGCCCGGCTGCTGGCCGGGGGAGTCGTGCCGGACCGGCCCGGCGCCTGGTACCCGCCGACCGTGCTGGCTAGCTGCACCGACGAGATGCGGGTCGTGGAGAGCGAGACGTTCGGGCCGGTGGCGGCGGTCGTCGAGGTGCCGTCCTTCGACGAGGCGCTGCGCCGGGCCGCGCGCTCCCCGTACGGGCTGGCGGCCACCGTCCTGACCGGCTCGATGAGCAACGCCCACTGGGCGTCGCAGCAGCTGGAGGCCGGCACAGTGAAGATCAACGCGGTCTTCGGCGGCGCGCCCGGCGGCGCCGCCCACCCGCGAAGGGGCAGCGGCCAGGGCTTCGGCTACGGCCCAGAACTGCTCGACGAGATGACGGCCACCAAGGTCGTGCACTTGGAAGCGCCGCCGGGGGGCTGGTGATGGCCCGTAGGACCCGGTGCGGTTTTGAGGGGGTGTGGGTGGAGCTTGCTCCCCCACCGCTTTTCAGGACATCGAACGGTAAACCCCGCTGCCAGGGCGCCCATACAGTGGGTTCGACCTTCCGGTGCTTGATCAGCCTCAGACTTCCGGCAGGGTGCTTGATCAGCCTCAGTCTTCCTGCGAGGTGCTTGATCAGCCTCAGTCAACCTGCAGGGTGCTTGAGCAGCCTCAGTCTTCTTGCAGGTGTCTGCGCAGGAAGTCCAGGGCGTGGGCCAGCAGGCGCGAGACGTGCATCTGCGACAGCCCGACCTGCTTGGCGATCTCGAGCTGGGAGAGGTTGCCGTAGAAGCGCATGGACAGGATGCGCTGCTCGCGCTCGGGCAGGCGGGCGATCACCCGTTTGAGCGACTCGCGGTATTCGACCAGGCCGAACTCCGGCGACTCGCCGCCGAGGGTGTCGAGCATGGTGCTGTCGTCGTCCATGCCGGGCGTGGGCACGTCGAGGGAGAGCGGGCGGTACGCCTGGGCCGCCCCGACCGCCTCGATCACCTGCTCCTCGGCGAGGTCGGTGTACACCGCGATGTCGCCGACCGTCGGCGAGCGCCCGAGCTGCTGGGTGAGGGCGTCGCGGGCCTGGTTGACGGCCATCCGCAGTTCCTGGAGCCGGCGCGGCAGCCGTACCCCGGACGCCCGGTCGCGGAAGTGCCGCTTGAGCTCGCCGGTGATCGTCGGCGTGGCGTAGGTGCCGAACTCGGTGCCGTGCTGCGGGTCGAACCCGTCGACCGCCTTGACCAGGCCGAGCGCGGCGACCTGGGCCAGGTCGGCGGACGGCTCGCTGCCGCCCTCGTAGCGGCGGGCCAGGCGGTGCGCGGCCGGCAGGCACTGGCGGATGACCTGCTCCCGTACCCGGAACCGGGCCGGGTCGGCGGGGTCCATGTCGGCCATCCGCAGCAGCCGCTCGGTGACACCCGCGGGCCACTGCCCGTGCCCGAGCTCGACCGACTCCAGATCGACCGGGCGGCGCTCGCGCTGCGGGACCGGCCACTCCAGCCGGTCGTACGCGCGCAGCGCCTTGGCCGCGCCGGCGATCTCCAGCGCGGACAGGCCGACCCCGGCGGCCCCGCTGACGTGCACCTCGGCGTCGAGCTGCTCGCCGCGCCGCCGCAGGTACAGCAGGATCTTGATGGCCGCGGCGTCGATCAGCCGGACCCCGGTCACGTCGATCGCGATTTCGGACGTCCGCGCGTCGAACTGCTCAAATACGATCTGGCGCAGGTACGGCGCCGAGGCGTAGTCCAGCACCCCGGCGCACTCGAGCAAGGTCGCGTCCGGGCGCTGTGACACCTTGATCGTCAAGTCCATGAGCACGCCCCCTCATGCCCACGCTATGCCGATGTGGGCGGCGGCGCACCGTGAGCGCCAGAATTCGCACCCGGGCCCACCTCCATCACCAGGATCGCCCCGATCACCCCGGCGGTCTCACTGGTGAGCGGGGAGCACACCACGCGCAGCTCGATCGTGCGACCCCGGCGGTTGACGGCCGTCTGCTCCGTCTCCTCCCGGTCCGAGCGGCCGGCCAGCACCTCGCGGATGGCCGGGCGCAGCTGGGAGGTCGACAACCCGATGTCGATGTTGAGGAAGTGCTGGCCGACCGCCTCGTCCGGGCGCAGCCCCCAGAGGTCCTCGGAGCGGCGGTTCCACACCAGGATGTGCATCTCGCGGTCGAGCACCACCACGCCGGCCTGCAGGCTGGTGAGGATGGCCTCCATGAACGAGTTGGCGTCGTTGAGCTCGGTGGTGCGCTCCCGCAGCTCGTCGTTGATCGACTGGAGCTCGTCGTTGGTCGACTGCAGCTCCTCGTTCATGGTCTCCAGCTCCTCGTTCGTGGACTGGAGCTCCTCGTTGGTGGTCTCCAGCTCCTCGACCGTGGACTGCAGCTCCTCGTTCGTGGTCTCCAGTTCCTCGTTGGTGGACTGCAGCTCCTCGTACGCGGTCTCCAGCTGGCGGTTCGCGTGCTCCAGCTCGTCCTGCAGACGCCGCGACGCCGTCATGTCCTGGAAGATCACCACGACGCCGAGCAGCCCGGCATCCGAGTCGATCAGCGGATGGATCTGGATGTTGAGGAACTGCTTCTCCGCGGCACCGGTCGCGAGCTCGACGTCGTCGATGCGGGTGACCCGGCGCTCCACCTGGGCCTGCTCGATGTACCCCCGAAGCTCGACCGGGCGGTAGGACAGGTCGAGATCGCGGAACGGCCGGCCGATGTCGCGCGGCGAGACCCCGAAGAGCGTCTCCGCGTGCCGGTTGGTCAGCGCCACGAGCCCGTCGGCGGTGACCACGACCTGGGCCACGGGGCTCGCCATGAACGCCTCGTGGCGCAGCCGGTCCAGCCCGAACAGCTCGGTGCGCGGCGGCGTCTGCGGCGGCTCGGCCAGGTAGGCCCCGCCGTTGAGCACCGGCCGGGACACTTTGCGGAACATCCGCCGCTTGAGGTCCAGCGGGGTGAACAGGTTGGCGTGGCTGAGCAGCATCTCGGCCTTGCCCAGGAACAGCACCCCACCCGGGGCGAGCGCGAAGTGGAACCGCGACAGGATGCGGGTCTGCGTCTCGGCGTTGAAGTACATCAGCGCGTTGCGGCACACCAGCAGGTCGATGCGGCTGATCGGGGCGTCCTGCACGAGATCGTTGCGGCCGAAGATGATCGAGCGGCGAAGATCCTTGCGGAAGGTGTACCGCGCGCCGGCCGGCTCGAAGTAGCGCTCGACCAGCTCCGGCTCGAGGTGGGCGAGATCGCGGTCGGTGTAGGTGGCCTGCCGGGCGTGGGCCAGGCTCTCCTCGTCGACGTCGGTGGCGTAGATCTTGACCCGGTCGCGGAACGAGTCCGGCCCCATCGTCTCGGCCAGCACGATCGCGAGGGTGTAGGCCTCCTCGCCCGACGCGCAGCCGGCGCTCCACACCCGCAGCGGACCGTCGTGCTCGTCCACGAGGCGGGGGAGCACCTCGCGGCTCAGCGCGGTCCAGGCGTCCGGGTCGCGGAAGAACCCGGTCACGTTGATCAGGATGGTGTTGAACAGGGCCGTGAACTCGTCCGGGTGCACCTGGAGGTAGTCCAGGTATTCGGCGTAGTTCTCCGGCGGCACCTGCGACATGCGCCGGTCGACCCGCCGCATCAGGCTGGAGCGCTTGTAACCGGTGAAGTCGAAGCCGCGGGCCTCCTTGAGGTAGACCAGGAGGGCCTCGAAGTCCGGGTCGGTCTGCGTCACCGCGCCACGTTACCGCTTGACGGGGAGGCGCAGTGTCGCCCACACCACCTTTCCGTCGGCGGTATGCACACAGCCCCACGCCGACGACATGCCCTCCACGATCAACAAGCCCCGCCCGGGCTCCTCGTCCTCACCCCCGGAGCGCTCCAGCGGCAGCGGGCTCTCGTCGCGAACGGCCAGGTGGAGGTGGCGATTGCGCAGGACGACACTGATCTGCATCGGCGTGCCGGCGTGCTCGACCGCGTTGGCCACGAGCTCGGTGACGATCAGCGCCGCGGTGTCGGCCAGGTGGGTGATCTTCCATTGGGTGCAGGCGCGGTCGACGAGCTCGCGGGCGGAACTGGTGGCGTCCGGCTCAGCGGCGAGGGCCACCTCCATCCGGCGCGGGCCGGGCAGCCGGGCGTGGGCGGCCAGGGCGCCGGCGGCGTCGTGGTGCACCGGCACCTGCCGGGCCACGCCGAGCCGTTCCAGCTGATCGCGCAGGTGCGTGTCCGGCCCGACGAGCATCACGTCGGTGCCGGTGTCCACGCCCTGGCGGGCCAGCATCGGGAACGCGGTCAGGGTGATGTCGTCGATCGCGTCGAGCTGGGCGACGTCGATCAGCAGCACCTCGGGGTGGTCGGTGAGGGCCTTCTGGGCCGCCTGGCGCAGGCCCGGCACGGTGGCGAAGGTCAGCCGCCCGACCGGGCGCAGCACAGCGACCGGCAGGTCCGGCTCGTGGGTGCAGGTCAGCTCATCGGTGTGCAGATTCATGGCACGGCGTCCTCGGGCACGTCGTTCTCCAAAGCTCCGAGCCGCTCGATGAGCTGCCGGATGGTCTTGCCGGCGGTTTCGGCCTCGCCGGCCGTCTCAGCGTAGTGCCGGGCCATCGAGCCGCTGCCCCGGACCGTGGCCGAGGCGGCCAGCCGCCGGCTCAGCGCCGCCTTCTCCTCGAGGCTGCGCAGGGCCATCCACAGCGCGCCTTCCAGCGACCCGCCCAGCTCGTCGAGCAGCCCGGCCGCGGACCAGGCGTGCCCGACCCGGCAGCGGAACCGTCCGGGCGTGCCGGGCATCTCGAACAGCGCCCCGTGGCACGACGGACATCCGAACCCGGCCGGCATCGCGCCGATCCGGTCGGCGGTGATGTCCTCGAGTGCCGCCATGGCGTCCTCCGCATCCAGTTCCGCTCGCTCCACGCTCTCGCGGGGCGCGGGCCCCGGCAATCCCCCGAGCAGCTCGGCCAGCGCGGCGCCGATCATCCCGGCCGGCAGCGACCGGGCCGTGGGCACCTGGGCGGCGGCGTGGCGCGGCATCGACGGGTACAACGCCTCCTGCGGGTCCTGGATGATCCCGGAGCCGCCCTGCCGCGCGATCTCGGCCAGCCCGTAGGCGCCGTCGTCGCGGTTGCCGGACAGCACCACGCCCAGCGCGGCCGCACCCCACCAGCGGGCGGCCGAACGGAACAACGGATCCGCGGCCGGCCGGTGGCCGTTCTCCATCGGGCCGTGCGACAGGCGCAGGCGGCCGTCGCGGATCAGCAGATGGTGGTTGGGCGGGGCGATGTAGACGTACCCGGCCTCGATCGCCGCGCCGTCGGTGGCGTGCACCGCGGGCAGCGGCCCGGACCGGCTCAGAATCTGGGGCAGCGCGGTCGTCCCCGTCCGGGGCACGTGCAGCACCACGCAGACCGCACCCGGCAGGTTCGGGGGCAACCCGGCGGTGAATGCGCGCAGGGCCTCAACGCCGCCGGCGGAGGCGCCGACGACGACGATCCCCCGAGGCTCGGTCATGCTCGATAATTCTACGCTGTCCATGGCCCACCCACGGGCTGCCCGTGTACCCAATCAGGAGCCGGGCTAAACTGTTCGGTACCTCACGAGTATGATGCCGCTCACAAAGTGTCGGACCTCCACGGTTGCGAGCTGCTGGTCCTTGTGCGGGTTGTCGAACAGCCGGCGGCCTTCGCCCCGCACGACCGGGTAGACGAACAACCGGTACTCGTCGACCAGCCCTGAGCGCGCCAGTTCCTGCACCATCCGCACGCTGCCGGTGGCCACGATCGTCCCGCCGGGCTGCTCCTTGATCCGCGCGACCTCGTCGAGGCTGCGCACGATCGTGCTCCCGTCCCACCCGGGCTCGGTCAGCGTCCCCGACAGGACGTACTTGTGCACCCGGTTGAGGTACTCCGACACCCCGGTCGTGTCGCCGGTCTGCTTCGGCCAGTACTCCCGGAACGCCTCGAACGTCTCCCGCCCGAGCAGCACGGCGTCGGCGCCCGCCATGTGCTCGCGCAGCGCCGCGTTCAGATCCTCGGTGTCGGCGGAGGAGGCCGGGCTGAACCAGTCCCCGCCGGCGTCGATCACCCCGTCGACGGTGATGTTCTCGGTCACCACGAGCTCGCGCATCCTGCCATGGTGCCCCGTGACCACCTGGCTAACCGCACAGTGCGGGGGCCGGCGCCGCAGCACCGGCCCCCGCCGTCAGAACGTCAGCCGGTGAAGGTGGCCGTGATCTGGGTGTACTGCCAGTTGTTCTGCGCGACGCCGGAGCAGTTGGACACCACGCCGCCGCCGGGGCAGGGCCGGTCGCGGTTGACCGACCAGAAGGCGAGGCGGGCGAGGTGGTTGTTCTGTGCGTAGTCGCGGATCTGCTGCCACTGTGCCGGGCTGGTGTTCTCCTGCTGGTCGGACAGGCCGTTCATGCCGGAGATGCCCATGTGCCGGTAGGCGGTGGCGTCGTCCCAGCCGAACGACGACTTGAGCATGGTCTTGAGGCCTTCGGAGGCGCTGACCGTGCTCTGGTACATGTTGGCGCCGCCGCCGAAGTCGAACGGCATGATCGTGAACACGTCGATGTTCGCGCCGGTGGACTGGGCCCGGCTGATGAGTTGCTGGGCGTAGTAGCCGGGGCCGGTGGTCGCGGTGCCGAACGTGACGATCGTCTTGATCGACGGGTTGTTCTGCTTGACGATCTTGAGTGCGTCGACGATCCGGTTGCGGACGGTGTCGTTCTCGAACTCGTCGGTGTTCTCGATGTCGATGTCGATCGCCTTGAGCCCGTACGCGTTGATCACGGTCTGGTAGGCGCCGGCCAGGGCCTGCGGGGTGGAGCAGTTCGGGCCGAGCTTGTTGCCCTGCCAGCCGCCGAAGGACGGCACGACGTCGCCGCCGCCGGCGCGGATCTGGTTGATCGCGGTCTGGTCGACGCCGCCGGTGAGCGGCCGGCTGCCGTCCCAGGCCGGGGTGCACCCGCCGCTGGAGAGCACGAACGCCATGGTGAACCACTTGATGCCGGTGGCCTGCTGCACGGTCTGCGGGTTCGGCGGGTCACCCCAGCCCATGTACAGGTACGGCGCCGCGGTGCCGCCGCCGGTCGGGGTCGTCCCGCCCGTGGTGGTGCCGGTGGTGCTGTTGGAGGCGGCCGACTCACCCGAGCCGTTGTAGGCCTTCACGGTGTACGTGTGGGTCGTGCCCGCGCCGAGCCCGGAGATCGTGGTGCTGGTCCCGGTGACGGTCGCGCGCACCGTGCTGCCCTCGTAGACGCGGTACCCGGTCACGGTGCCGGTGGACGCGTTCCAGGCGAGCGCGAGGCTGCTGTTGGTGGTGCCGGTGACCCGCAGGTTCCCGGGCGCCGACGGCACCCCCGACGGCGTGGTGGGCGGCGGCGTGGTGGGCCCGCCGCCTCCGGTACACGTGCCGAGGTCCCGCCACAGCGCCGGCGTGCTCGACGGCGTCCAGCCCGCACCCGGGTAGGCGGTGTGCGTCTGCAGGGCCTGGTACGTGTGCCCCTGGTAGGTGACCTGCGTGCCGGCCGTGTACGTGTTGCCCTCGGCCCAGGTCGGTGCGGTGCAGGCGGCGAGAATGGCAGTACTGCCCGCCTGCGCGAGCGTGGGCACGAGGATCATGGTGCTCACGATGGTCAGTGCCGCGCCCGCTGCCAGTGCGAATGTACGACGACGAGATCTCATTGAACTCCTCACCATCGATGTATCGATGGATCGGTACGCTATCAGTTAACATTATTAAATGTAAGTGTCATGTCTTTGAAAGCCGACGCCGCACCCCGCGAGCGGCAGTCCGCGTACGCCGGGCCGGACCGCTCGGCGAGGGAGCGCTCCTCGGGCCGGATCACCAGCCGCCGAATGCGATGATCACCGGGTGACCGATGACCAGGCTCGGGTCCTCGAGCGCGGCGGGAACATCGCGGTGACCTGGCTCGACGGCCGCGCGTTCCCGGGCCTGCACGTCCAGGGTGACACCTTCTCCACGCTGCATCACCGCCTCGCCGACGCGACCGGACGGCTCCGCGACGTCGCCGACGCCGAGGCGCTGGACACCCTGCGCGACGTGGTCGACGAGATGGCCGGCATGCTGCGCTTCTACGAGTCGGCCCTCGCACAGCAGGGCATGCGCCTGCCGTACCGGCGAGCCGATCCGGGCTGAGCCGTGCGCGTGGCGGCCGCCCTCGCGCGTGTGGTCGGTCGGGTGCCGGCCGGGGCGATGACGGCCGTGCTGGGCGCCCGGCGCGTCCGCCACACTTTGCGGCCGGTGGGCATGGCTATCGTGGGCCGGCCGGGGCGATGGCGGCCGTGCTGGGCGCCCGGCGCATCCGCCACACTTTGCGGCCGGCGCGCATGGCTATCGTGGGCCGGCGCCGGTGAGCTTGGCGGCGATGGGTTCGAGGTCGGCGATGAGCTGATCGACCTCGCCCGGCGTCAGCGCCGCGTAGGCCGGCTCGGCCAGGTCGTCGGTGACCGCCTCGATGTTGTCCTTGGTCTTGCGGCCGGCGTCGGACAGCAGCCCGTCGTCGTCGACCAGCCCGCGGGCCCGCATGCCGTCGACGACCGCCGCCAGTTGCTCGGCCGGCAGGTGGTGGACCCGGCCGAACTGCTCCGGGCGCATCCCCTCGGACAGCGCGTGCAGCACATGCGCCTCCGTCCCGCCGATCCCGGCGGCGACCAGCGCGGCGTTGTGCCCGTCGCCGCGGTGCTCACGCAGCAACGTGGCCGCGTGCCACAGCCGGGCGAGGGGTTCGGCGGGCAGGGGGAGGGCGCGCAACGCGGCGTACAACGGCCGCCCTTGAATCGGCGCGCTGATGGCCGCCTTCGTGGCCAGCTCGGCCGCCCGCGCGATGGTGGACATGTCACCAATGCTCCGCCGAAGTGCCGCAACGCAACCCCGCTGCCGGGCCGCGATCGCCCGCTCGGGCGTCGTGAGATCCCAGATGCGGGGGATGTGCCGGGCGACCTCACCGGGCGCGAAGTTGTAGAAGATCGCGTCGACCACGGCGGCCGGCGCCCGCCCGAGCGGCGCCGCCCGCCCGGCGAAGTACGCGTCCCAGGTGTTGCGCAGCCCGAGCGCCAGCAGCGCCTCGTCGGGCTCCTCGGCGAAGTAGGCGACGAGGTGAATCGGCTCGACGAGCTGGTGCAGGCGGCGGACGGTGCGCATCCGGATCATCTCCTGTGGTCGGGTACCTTCACCGCTCCTACGAACGCCCCGCCCCCGATCCGACACCTCGTCCGGAACTTTTTCTACCAGTCGCGCCACCCGGCGGCGGCCTCGTCGACGCGGCGGCTGTCCAGCAGGGCCACGACGTCGAGGCCGGCCTCGGTCAGGACGTCCTCGATGTATTCGCTCAGCTCCTCGCGGGAGATGGTCTCGATCGGGTGGCCGTGGGCCTCGTCGATGTGGTTGAGGGCGAGCACCACCCGCTCGACCGCGGCCCACACCGCCTCGTCGGCCGGCGGGTCGAGGGCGGCGATCTCCCGCTCGTACGCGGCCAGGGCCTGGTCGACCGCGGCCACGAACGCCGGCGGGAAAGACGTCAGGGCGTAGGCCTCGTCGCGGGGCAGCGTTCCGGCCGCAACTGCGGCCTCCTGCTCGGACCGTTCGCGTTGCCAGCGGTGGGTCAGTCGCTCGATCACGGCGCCAGCATAGGCGTCCGGCTCAGGTGGCGAGCGCCGGCCAGTTCGCCGCGATGAAGGTTTGCAGCGCCGGCGGTTGGAGATTGACGCCGACGGTACCGTCCCCGCCCACCACGATCCGCTCCAGGTCGAAGCCGCCGAGGTCCGGCCGGGCGAACTCGGGGCCGCAGCGGCGGGACAGGTCCAGGGTGTGCAGGCGGCAGACGAAGAAGTGCTGCCGGGCCGAAGTGCCGTCGTCGAAGGTGCGGGTCGTGGTGAAGACCAGTCGTGCCGGGCCCGCCGTGGCGCCCAGTTCCTCCAGCAGCTCGCGGCGCATCGCGGACTCCAGGGTGGGGTCGGTCGGCTCGACGGTGCCGCCGGGGGTGCTCCAGTAGACGGGGCGGTCGGCGCGGGTGCGGCGGATGAGCAGCAGGCGGGACCGGTCGTCGAGCAGGATCGCGCGGGCACTCTGGCGCACCCTGTCTACCGTACTGGCATGAGCGCGGAGCAGGTTCTGCACACCTCGACGGGCACGGACGGGCGGGTGCGTACGCTCACAGTGTCCATTCACGACGGTCCGAGCCGGCTCGTCTTCCTCGAGAAGTACGCCGGGGACGGGCCCGGATGGTTGGGGCGCTACGCGTCGTTCCGTGCCGAGGCGCGGCTCGACACCGATCCCGGGCCGATCGTCGCGGCCGTGGCCGACCTCGCGAACCGCGGCCGGCTCGAGCTGCCGCCGATGGCGGCCCGGGATCGGGTCGCGGAGCTGCTCGCGGCGGCCGGGCTGCCGGTGCGGCGGTCCAGCAGCGTGCCGTGGGTGCCGCTCGCGGCCGGTGTCCATCTCGTCGTGACGCCGGACGGGCGGGCGCCGCAGATAGCGGTCACCGTGTACCAGCCGGGTGAGACGAAGCGGCACATCGTCGTGGAGTACGACGCGCTGGAGCGCATCACCGCGCACCTCGCCGGGCCGTCCGGCGCCAAGGACGACCGGATCGGACGGTTCGTCGCGGCGTTCACCGAGGCGACGGGCGGCCAGATCGAGCGGATTATGGGCCTCTACCGCGCCCTGGGGATCGAGTTCGAAGAGCGGATCGAGCATCGGTACCAGCTGTTGTCGACGTTCCGCGCCGGCGCGGGATGCACGTTCTCGCTCACGCTGCTCGTGTCCGCCATCGACGACAAGATTGCGTTCCGGGAGTTCTACGACTACCACGCGCGGGCCGGCGATCCCGGGCGCGAGTACGCCTACAGCGTCGAGACGCCGTTCGCGTCGTTGGAGGCGCTGACGGTACACCTGCGGGCTCTTCTGGAAATCGAACCCGGAGGCGCTCCGGCCGACCGTCTCGCCGCGTGCTTCCAGGCGCTGGTCGAGCGCGGGGTGCTCGGCGACGGGCAGGGGATCGAGGCGAACCGCAACGCCGTGGCGCAACTATTCGGCGCCGCCGGGGTGCCGGGCAAGACTGACGTCTGGGCGTGGTTCAACGAGTGAGGGCTCGACCCGGCGCAGGCCGCGCACCGCGGGGATGAGCAGCAGCGCCACGCAGCCCGCGACGCTGACGGCGACCGAGAAGCCGAGCACCGCCTCGGCCGTGAGCAGCGCCGCGACCGGTCCCGCGAGGGCCTGCCCGACGGGGAGACTGCCGTCGGAACCGAAGATTTCGTACGACGTGATGCGATTGAGCATCGCCGGCGCGATGTGCGTCTGCACGCTCGTCTGCCACATCACCGACCAGAACGCCCACGCCGCGCCGTTCACCGCCGCCGACGCGAGCAGCAACGGCAGGCCGGCGTGCAGCGCGATCGCGAGTGGCAGCAGGCCGTAGCCGAACATCGCGATCGCGCCGGCGGTGAGCGGCCGGGCGGGGCGCAGGCGCAGGGCGAGCAGCCCGCCGAGCAGCGCACCGGCGGCGAGGCCGGTCTCCGTCCAGCCGTACGCGGCCGCGCCCAGCCGGCCGCTGATCAGCACCGAGCCGAGGGGGATGAGCGGGCCGAAGAGCAGCACGCCGTACACGATCCAGACCAGGATGACGCTCCAGATCCAGGTGCGGGCCCGGAACTCGTGCCAGCCCCCGACCAGATCGCGCAGCGGCGACGTGGACCCGTCGGCGCGCGGGAACACCCCGAGGCGCAGCGTGGCCAGGCACGCCGCGCTCACCGCGAACGTCGCCGCATCCGTGGCGTAGAGCGGTCCGGCCCCGAACAGCCCGAACACCACGCCGGCCGTCGCCGGTCCGAGCAACTGGGCAATCGATTGCGCAACCTTGATGGTGGCGTTCGCACGGTGCAGATCGGTCGCGACGAGCGGCATGATGCCGTTCACCCCGGGCTGGAACGCCGCCGACGACACGCCGTGCACGGCCGAGCAGACAAGCAACAGCCAGAGCGCGGGTGTACCGGTGAAAAACGCCACCGCCACCGCCCCCTGCGCGAGCAGGCGGACGAGGTCGGCGCCGAGCATGAGCGGGCGCGCACCGATGCGGTCGGCGAACACCCCGCCGAACAGGACGCTCGCCACGAACGGGACCGTGAACGCGGCGAGCACCAAGCCGACGCCGGTCGCGCCGTACAGGTGCCCGACGGCGAGCGCGGAGGCGACCACGAGCATCGCGTCGCCGTAGACGGAAACGGTGCGGGCAAGGAAGTACCGCGTGAAGTTTCCGGTCCAGAGCACGTCCTCGACCCCATCATGATCGCCGGCAACCGGCAACCGGGATACCTTCCGTGTGCGGCGTTTCATCGCCGTCATCGCCGTCGACGCCGTCAACCGGCTGTCGGGCTACCTTCGGGGTGCAGCGTCTCATCGCCGTCAACCGGTTGCCGGGCTGTCCTCTGGGTGCGGCGTTTCATCGCCGTCAACCGGCGACCGGGACACCCTCCGCGCGCAGCCTCGCGAGCACCATTTCGGCGCCGCCGGGGAAGAGGCCGGCGGGGATCTGGTAGCCGAACCGCCCGTCGCAGACCCGCGTCACCGGCGGGCGACCCGGCCCCGGCTCCTCCACGGCAAACGTGTTCCCGCGCAGCACGACATGCACCGTGGCGAACACCGAGCGGCCGTGGACGGTGGCCGACTCGACGCCTTCGCGGGGCAGCAGCACCGTACGGCGGTTCCCGGCGCCGATGGCCACGCCGTCGGGGCTCAGCGTGACCCAGTACGGCCGGCGGACCATCCGCACGAACGGCACCACGAGCGCAAGGCCCGCCACGAGCAGCGCCCTCGGATCGAGCCAGAAGCCGGCGGCGCGCCCGATCGACCCGCCGACCAGGGCGGATACGGTGCCGAACACCAGGGCGACGCTGAGCCAGACCCCGACCGCCGCGACGGCGAAGTACGCGGCCAGGCGGGCCGGGGAGCTCGTGAACATGGCGCCATCATCCGGTCTGCGGCCGCACGGGGGCGTCGCCCGAACGGTCAGCCCACGCCGTAGCGCACGTACAGGACGCCGTTGCCGAACCGGCGCTCCTCGAGCAGTTCGAGATTCGTGCGCACGCCGCGCGGCAACCCCGGTTTGCCGCCGCCGACGAGCACCGGCCAGACGAGCAGCCGGCACTCGTCGACCAGGCCGGCCTCGAACGCCCGCGCGGCGATGTTCGCCCCGCCGATCAGGAAGTCGCGGTCGGCGGTTTCCTTGAGTTTCCGTACCGTTGCCGGATCGAACTCGGGCACGAGCCGGGTGTTCGCCGTGGACACCGCGGTGAGCTTCGTGGAGTAGACGACCTTCTCCGGCGCGCGCCAGACGCTCGCGAACTCCGCCATCTCCGCGGACCGCGCGGCGAGCGACGGGTCGGTCTCCCAGACGGACATCGCCTCGTACAGCCGGCGCCCGTACATCAGCGTCCCGGCCGAGCGCATCTGCTCGGTGGTGAACGCGAACACGTCCGCGTCCGGCGGAAACCAGGAAAACTCGCCTTGCTCGTCCTCGATGTACCCGTCGAGCGAGCAGTTCGTCAGGTAGATCAGGTTGGCCATGTTCTCGCTTTCTGCAAAGAGGCGTCCAGCTTCGTGAACGCCTGGTCCCATCCCGCCCGGGCCGGCTCGACGAGGTCGTCGCCGGCCCACTGGCGGATCTCCAGCCGGGTCCGCCCACCGGGCTCGTCGTGAAACTCGACCCGCAGCCGGGTCACGTGCGGCCCGAACCCGTCCGGCAGCCGCCCGCCGACGTGCATCACGCCCTCGAGCAGCTCACCGTCGGTGACGTCGGTCAGCTCGACCCGGACCTCCACGCGGAGGCCGGGCTGGTCGGCGTTGATCTCCACCCACCGCTGATACCCGCCGGTACGCACGTCGAAGGCGATGTCCTCGGGCGGCAGGGTGTTGCCGATCGGTCCCCACCACGCGGCCAGGTGCTCGGGTTCGGTGAAGGCCCGGTAGACGAGCGCTCGCGGCGCATCGAACACGCGGGAGATGCGCAACTGTCGCACTCGGCCGTCCTCTCATATCGCGTCTTCCCGCGGTTTCCTCGGCTTTCCGCGGTTTCCGGCAGTTTCCTTGGCTTTCCGCAGTTGCGCAGTTTCCGTGGATTCCGGCGCCGTAGGTTCCGTGTTCCAGGTCCCCCGCATGGCGGTTTCCGTGTTCCGTGTTCCGCGTTCCCCGCATGGCGGTTTCCGTGTTCCGCGTGCCCGCATGGCGGTTTCCGTGGTTTCCGTCGTTTCCGCGGTTTCCGAGTCGCGTTGCCGCGCTTCCTGTTGCGCTTGCCGGGCTTCCTACGTGGCGGTTTCCGCAGTTTCCGCGGTTTCCGGCGCGGTTTCCTGCATCGCCGCGAGGTGCGCGTCGAGCCGGTTGAGCGAGACGTCCCAGAACCGCCGGTACCGCTCGATCCAGTCCGCCGCCTCCCGCAGCGGCGCCGCTTCGAGCCGGCTGGCCCGCCACTTGCCCGACCGCGCCCGCGAGATGAGCGAAGCGTGCTCGAGCACCTTGAGATGCCGCGACACCGCCGGCATCGAGATCGCCAGTGGCGCGGTGAGCTCGGTGACCGTGGCGTCACCCTCCGCCAGCCCGGCGAGGATCGCCCGCCGCGTCGGATCGGCGAGCGCCGCGAACACCAGGCTGAGCTGATCGGTGCCGGCCACCCGTACCTCCATCATTTAACAATCTCGTTAAACGTATGGCCGCGCGAATACGGTTGTCAAGACCATCCCGGTCGGGTCACCCTGCGTGGGTGGAGGTGTTCCGGTGCACCGCGTGCGACAACGCGCTGAGCGTGCCGGTGCGGCTGGTCGAGCTGCCTGCGCCGCCGCACTGGTCGCGCCTGGACCACCACGGCGTGAACCCGCCGCTGCTCGCGCCGGGCACGTACGCGCTCGACCAGGCCCCGTACCGCCGGGAGCGCATCACCGGCACCTTCGTCCTGTCCCCAGGCGACCTGCGCGGCACGCGGTTCGTCCACGACCTGGTGGAGATCGGCTGCTGGTCCCTGGCGGGCTCGACCCTCTGTATCGCCTGCGAGCGGTGCGGCGCCCCGGTCGCGTTCCGGACCGACGACTGCTGCGTGGCGCAGGAGACGCGCTTCCATCCCGCCGCCGTGACCCGGGAACCGCGCGCCGACAACGTTCCGGGCCCGGTGCCGTTCGCGTCGATCGCCGACTGGGACGACGCCCCGGACGACAGCGAGTGGCGACGCTGGGCGCCGGAACCGTACCGCCCGCGCCCGGAACTCACGGCAACCCGCTGGGGCGGCCGCGGCGTGCGGGACCACCTGTTCCGCGACGACCCACCGGCCTGACTGCCCACCGCATCTGCCGTCGCACTGCTGCTTCGGGTTGCGTCGCCGTTTTAGCTTGCGTCGTTGCGTCGGCCGCCGCGGCGTCCGCAGGTCCGCCGTCGGCACCGCCATCCCGGTCGGCGCCGATGAGTCCGGCCGCCCATGCCCGGCTCGGGCTCCGGCTCGGGCTCGGGCTCGGGCGCTTGGGCCCCGCCGATCACAAGTGCGTGCCCCGTCGGCCCGGTCGGCGCCGCCGCCCGTTGAACTCGAGGCCCGGGCCGGTTTTCAGTCCAGGGCGACCATCACCTTGCGCAGCAGGGCGTTGAGCTGCAGGAGTTCGTCGGGGGAGAGGGCGGCGAGCAGCTGCTGGTCGCGGGCCATGCCCTCGAAGATGTAGCGGTTCCAGGCCGCGCGGCCCTCGGTGGTCGGGCGGATGATGATCCGGCGGCGGTCGGTCGCGTCGACCTCGCGGTGTACGAGGCCGGCGGCCACCAGCCGGTCGAGGCGCCTGGTCATGGCGGCGCGGGTCACGTGGGTGGCGTCGGCGAGCTGCGCGGGGCTCGCCTCGATCGGGTACGGCTGGACCATCAGCGCGTGCAGCGTCCGGTAGTCCTCCTGCGTGAAGTCCTCGGCATCGGCGAACGCCACGGCGTCGGCGCGGCGCATGTGGCGGAGGATCTGGCCCATCCGTACCAATGCGCCCTCGACTTCCGGCACGAACGCCGGGTTGTCGTGCCAGAACACCGCCCAGCGCGCCACGTGGTCGTCGACCTGGTCCCGTGCCTCCGTCATGCGGCCATTCTGCCATCGCTTGATTATTCATTGGTCAATAGTTAAACGATGAACTAGCGTCTGGAGCCATGACGCGGATCTCCGACTTCCGGCTGCTCGCCGCCGGTCAGACCCTCTCCTGGGTCGGCAACGGCTTCCAGACCGTCGCGCTCGCGGTCGCCGTCGTCCGGGCGGGCGGTGGCGCACGCGACCTCGGCCTGGTCATGGCCTGCTCCGTCATGGCCATGCTCGCTTGTACCCTCTTCGGCGGCGTCTGGGCCGACCGGTTGCAGCCCCAGCGCGTCATGGTGGTCTCCGACCTGGTCCGCCTGTTCTGCGCGGCCGGGATGGCGGTCATGTTCGCCGCCGGCGGCTACCACCTGCTCCTGCTGTGCGCCCTCGCCACCGTCTCGGCCGGCGCCGGCAGCTTCTTCAGCCCGGCGATGATCGCGCTCAAGCCGCTGCTCGTCCCGGTCGAGCGGCGGCAGGCGGCGAACGCGACGTTCAGCATGCTGCAGACCGGCAGTGCGCTGGCGGGCCCCGCGCTCGGCGGGCTCACCGTCGCCGCGCTCGGCGCCCCGGCCGGCTTCGCCGTCAACGCGGCCAGCTTCCTCGCCTCGATGGCCGCCGCGCTGCTGCTGCGCGTGCGCGCCGAGCGGGGTCCCCGCGCGCCGATGTTCCGTGAGCTGGCCGACGGATGGCGCGAGGTGAGCGGCCGCGACTGGTTGGTGGGCGGGCTGTTCGGCGCGACGCTGTACCATATCGCCAACGGCGTCATTCTCGTCCTGGTCCAGGTCGTCGCCATCGAACGCCTCGGCGGCGCCACGTCCGCCCGGGTTCATCGCGTCGGCCGAGGGGCTCGGCGGCCTGATCGGCGCGGCCGTCGCGATGCGCCTCAAGCCCCGCCGCCTGCTGCGGGCCGGCTGGCTCACCCTGCTGCTGATGCCGTTGTGGGCCCTCGCCTACGTGTGGCCCGCCGAGCTGGTCGCCGTCCTCGCGGGCGCCGTCATCGGGTACGCCGGCCTCATCTACTTCGACGTCGCCTGGGAGACCGCCATCCAGGACAACGTCCCGCACCGCGCCCTCGGCCGCGTCGGCGCCTGGGACACCGTGACGTCGTTCGTCGCCATGCCGATCGGCAACGTGCTGGCGGGGCCGCTGTCCCACGCGTACGGCATCGACCGGGTCCTCACCGTGTGCGCGGCCGTGCTGTTCGTCGCGGCGCTGTCGCAGCTGCTCATCCCGGGCACCCGGCGGCTCACCCGGGCACCGGCGCCCGTACCGGCGACAGTGCCGGCCTAGTCGCCGGAGAAGCCGCAGAAATGCAGGCGGTCGGGCGTACCGTCGCGGAAGCTGACAACATAGGTGCCGACCCACCGCTCCCGGTCGCCACAGTTCACGATCCACGCCTGCACCTGCTCGGACGACGGTGTCGCCGTCCCGAACGTGTGGACGAGCCCGTCCACCGGCAACGGCGACACCGTCGCGAACCGAGGCTCCGCCGAAACCCCGTTCGCCATGTCGATGATCGAGTGCGTCCCGGATTCCGGCTGCGAGGCGAGCAGCGTGTCCGGATCGACCGCCACAGGCCGCGACTTGCGGTCGAGCCAGTCCTCGATGATGAACTCGTACCGGCCGTCATCGTCCTCATCGGGCTCGCCGAGACTCGCCCGGAACTCCGCCTCGGTCATGTCGAGATCCTCGCTGGGCTGCTGCTTGTAGTACTCGCCCCGCTCGTAGACCTCCCGCCGCAACTGCTGCAGCGCGGCGTTGATGTCGTCCCGGTAGTCGACGGTGTAGTGCCAGCCGGACGCGCCCATCGGCAGTTCCTCTCACGCCAAGATCCCGGCGGCTACCGTACAGGTTCGCGGGGCCGGCGTCAGTCCACGTCCGCGAAGTCTCTTCGCGCGATGGTCCAGAACCGTTACGGGCGGATCCGTGGTCTCCGCTGAGGCCGGGTCCGGCCGCCGACGGTCCTGCGCGGTGCGAGCCCGAAGAGTCAAAAGCGAAAAGCGACAAGCTTTTATCTCTCAGGGAGGAAGAACAATGATTTGAGCCTGGCCGCACGAGGTGCCTTGGCCACGACTCGTGGCCGGTGAGATCACCGTCGAGGTTTCCCGCCCTCGCCGCTCGCACTTGCGGCGTGCCTCCCGCGATGCACGGGTGACGAGCGGGCCGGGCACGGTTCACGCGCCGGCCTCGGCGGTGACGGTCGAGGTGTCGAGCAGCGTCGACAATGCGCGACCGGGAGCGCCTTCGCCATGGTGCCGCAGCGTGGGCGTCTGCTCGATGTCGTCGCGGATGGTGCGCACGACGTCGAAGGGCTGGCCGGCGAGGTCATCTGGGTCCGTGGTGGCTAGCTTCTCGACTGTTGGCGGTAGCGGCCCGGCGCCAGGCCGTGTTCGCGTTTGAAGGCCTTGGCGAAGGCGAACTCCGACGTGTACCCGGTGCGCTGAGCCACCGTCTGCATCGGCTTGTCGGTGTCGCGCAGGAGGCGTGCGGCCAGGGTCATGCGCCACCAGGTCAGGTAGGCCAGTGGGGGCTGACCGACCAGGGCGGTGAAGCGGCGGGCGAACGCCGCCCGGGACAGGCCGGCCCGCGCGCCCAGGGTTGCGACGGTCCACGGTTCGGTGGGCTGGTCGTGGATGTGGCGCAGGGCCGTGGCGATGGGTGGGTCGCTCAGGGTGGCGGCCCATCCCGTAGGCGGGGCGTCGGCGAGCCAGGCGCGGACGATGTACAGGAGCATCATGTCCAGCAGGGCCGCCACGACGGCCGCGGAGCCGGGTTCGGGGTTGGCCACCTCGTCGCCGAGGAGGTTGACTGCCGCGTGCAGCGGGGAGCGGTGGCCCGCGCGGGCCGGCAGGTGGATGACGTCGGGCAGTTCCGCGAAGAGCGGATGGGGGCGGGTGCGGTCGAGGGTGTACGCGCCACAGAGCAGTACCGTTGCCGCTCCTTCGCCTTTGTCGGTGGTCGGCCGCACGTTCGCGAGGGAGGCCGAGGGCACGCCCACGAGCGGCGTCGACGGGGTGTCGGCGAGTGCGTGGCCGCAGCCGTGGGGCAGGCACACGACGTCGCCGGGGCTCAGCGCCAGCGGCTCGCCGGTGGGCGGGATCAGCCAGCAGGTGCCCTCCAGGACGACGTGGAAACCCGCGCCCGTGAACGGTTCGGCGCGCACGCCCCACGGGGCGCGCTTGCGGATCTCGCTGGAGTGCGGGCGGCCCGTACGCATGACGCCGATCGCGTCGCTGAGGACGTCCATTTTCCCGATCGTATCGGCGAGATGACTGCCACGAGACGATGGGACATGAATCGCAGACGTCGAGCCATGCAGTCGGGGCGCGAGCGTTCCTAGGCTGGCGGTATGACGATCAACATCCTGTACACCGGCGAGGCTCTTTCCAGCGGGGACGGGCGCAACGGTCACGTCGTGACGTCGGACGGGCGGATCGACCTCGATCTCGCGATGCCGCCGGCGCTCGGGGGGACCGGCGCGGGCGCGAACCCGGAGCAGCTGTTCGCGTGCGGGTACGCCGCGTGTTTCCACAGCGCGCTGCGGCTCGTCGCCCGCCCGGCCGGCGCGGACGTGCGCGGGTCGACCGTGACCGCGCACGTCAGCATCGGCAACGAGGAGGACGGCAACGTCGGGCTGGCGGTGACGCTGGTCGTCGCGCTGCCCAACGTCGCGCCCGGCACGGCGAAGGAGCTCGCGGACGCCGCGCACGCCGTCTGCCCGTATTCCCGGGCCACGCGCGGCAACATTCCGGTCGAACTGCGGATACTGTCGTAGCCCATGAGCACCCGCGACGAGGTGGTCGCCCGGCTGGCCGCGGCCGTCGGTTCGATCGACGCCGGCCACCCGACGCGGGTCGCGATCGACGGACCGCCCGCAGCGGGCAAGACTACGCTCGCCGACGAACTGGCCGCGGTCCTGCGCGCCCAGGGCCGCGAGGTCATCCGCGCATCGATAGACGATTTTCTCTTCCCGCGGGCCCGGCGCTACCGGCGCGGCGAGTTCTCGGCCGAGGGCTGCTACTTCGACACCCACGACCATCAATCGCTCAACCGGGTGCTGCTCGATCCGTTGGGTCCGGGCGGGGACCGGCGGTTCCAGGTCGCCGTTTACGATCCCCAAGCCGATATCGTACTGTCCCCGCCTCGAAATTCCGCCTCCGTCGACGCGGTCCTGGTGTTCGACGGGGTCTTCCTGCAACGCCCGGAACTGTTCGACCGGTGGGAGTTGCGGGTCTTCCTGTCGGTCGCGTTCGACAAGACCGTGGACCGCGCGGTGCTCCGCGAGCAGGCGATTTCCTCGCGGGCGCAGGTCGAACGGCGCTGGCGGGAGCGGTACATTCCGGCGCAGCGGTTGTACTTCGCTCGCGTGGCTCCGGCCGAGCGCGCCGACTTCGTCGTCGAAACCTAGCCGCGAGCATTTCTGACTTGGGTGACGCAACCGGCCGCGACCGCCGCCCAGTCCGTGCCGAACGCTTTGGGGGACGCCGCTTCCGGGGTGGACCGCCCGCGCACGACGGCGGCGAAGAAGTCGAGCATCCGGTCCTCCCCGAAGCGCTTCGCCAGGCACTGCACGGCGAGCAGGGCTATGCCGTACCGCGCCTGCCACTCCTCGGCCGGCACGTCCTTCGGCATCGCGCCGAGCGTCAACGAGCCGTCCCAGCCGTCCTTGACGTACTCCCGCACGGCCGGCACCCGCCCGCGCGGCCAGCCCCCACGCTCGGCGGCGTACTCCGCGAGGCCCTCGGTCAGCCACCAGGTGTTCGCGTCGCCGTAGTCGTCGCCGAGGCTCACGACGTGCGTGAACTCGTGCGCCAGCAGGCCGGGCAGCTGCTCGTCGGCGAGGTCGGCCTTGATGGCGACGCCGTAGGAGCCCTCGGAGTACCCGTCGACCTCCTCGTCGGACTCGCCGTTCCACCACTGCTGCCACTCGTGGCCGCCGGCGATGAAGACGACGTACCGCTTGGGCGGCGCGTTCCACCGCGCGAACCGATCAGCGACCTCGGCGGCCCGCTCCGCCGCGGCGAGCACGGGCGCGATCCGCCCCTCGAACTCCAACGGCGCCGCCACGATGACCCGCTGCCCGGCCTTGGCCCGCAGCGGCGTCATCTCCCACGGCAGGACCGTCTGCTGGAACTCGGCGATGAGCGCCTTGCCCTCCACGACGAGCCAGGTGCTGGGCAGGAGCAGTTGCACTGGCACGCAGTCGGCGGCGCCCAGGCAGTACGAGATGGCGACCTTGACTTTCCAGTGATAACCGCCGAGATCTTGGGGTGCGCCGTCGGGCTTCGCGGTCCACGCCGCGACCCCGAGTTCGCGCAGCGACGCGTAGCGGAGGACGAACTCACTGCGGAGGTGGGAGGCCACCGGGCCGAGGAAGCCGCCGAGGTCCCCGGCGAGCAGCGCCTTGCTCTGCTCGGCGAGCGCGCGAGTGACAAGGTTGACGGCCGGCTCGGACGAAGGCGCGGCTGCCGGCGACTCCGGCCGGGCGCCCCGGAAGCCGACGATGAGCAGCGCACCGACCAAACAAGCGCCGATGAACCCGAACAGCAGCCCCCGCCCTTTCGCCGGCGGCCCTTCGGGTTCGAGCGGCGTGAGCGCCGGCGGCAGCAACGACCCACGCACGCCGACCACCTCGACGGGCCGCAGCTCGCTGCGCTCCCCATTGATCACGACGGCAAGCTACAGCACAGGTTGATCTTCGAACAGCCGACCTGCCACACTGCTGTCCGTGACTCCCGACTGCCCGTCCTGCGGCCGTCCCGTTGACGCGCACGACCGGCATGTCCGCTTCACGTTGCCGGATCCGGTGCTCGACCTGCCTGAGCAGGAGCACACTCCGGGCACGTGGATGACCGGCGCGACCGCCCGATCGTCGGTGCTGATGCAGATCCCGGGCGTGGGCGCGTTTGTGCGCGCTTTGTTGCCGGTGCGGCTGACCGGCGGGCACATGGTGACGTTCGGGGTTTGGCTGGGCGTTGATCCGGCCGACCTGCAGACGATCGCGAAAGTCTGGTTCGCGCCGGAGTATCGGGACCTTGTGGTGGCTGGGTACCTCGCGAATGCTGTGCCGCCGTGGGGGTTGCTGGCCGCGCCGGTACGGGCGATCGTGCGCGATCCGGACGAGACGCCGTACTGCGACAGCTCTTCGTCGGTGGAGCTCGACCGGGTGCTGCACGATGAGTGGCCGCACGACCTTGTGCTCGCGGCCATCTCGCACACCACGTGAGCTTTGACGCACCACGGACGTCACGGTGCGCTGTGGGTCTGTTCGTCGCTCACGGCTGCCGCTTCGGCGCAGCATGCGCTGTCGGGCGCCTTCTCGAGCTGGTCGGCGTCGCCCTTGACGACGTAGACCTCCCAGCGTTCGTCGCCCGGGCCGCGGACCCACACCTTGTCCTGCAAGGCGTAGCAGCACTCGGTGTCGTTCTCCTCCAACGTGATCAGCCCGGATTCGGTCAGGCGCGTCGTCGCGGCGGTGATCTCCGAGGCGGCGAACACCTCGACGCCGAGGTGGTCGAGCACCGTGTCCTGACCGGCCTCGCCTTCGAGGAGGACGAGCTTCAGCGGCGGCTGCTCAACGGCGAAGTTGGCGTAGCCCGGGCGGCGCTTGGCCGGCTCGACCCCGAACAGCTTCGAGTAGAACGCGACCGAACCCTCCAGGTCGGCGACCCGCAGCGCCAGCTGTACACGCGACATGAGATGACCTCGCCTCTGCCTAGACATCCATCTAAACAAAGCTTGCACCGCTGTCTAGACGGATGTCAAACTAGACGAGTGTCGAGACAAGAACTGCCGATGGTCAGCGAGGCGCTGAGCGAAACGGCTGCGGTCGATCTGGCCCGCGGGTTCAAGGCGCTCGGCGATCCGGTACGGCTGCGGCTCCTGTCGCTCATCGCCGCCCGCGCCGGCGGCGAGGTCTGCGTGTGCGACCTGACCGACGCGTTCACCCTGACCGGGCCCACGATCTCGCACCACCTCAAGGTCTTGCGCGAGGCCGGCCTCGTCGACTGCCAGCGGCGCGGGACCTGGGTCTACTACTGGGTCGTCCCGGCCCAGCTCGCCGCGCTGTCGAAGCTGCTCGACACCTCGGCGGTCACCGCCCAGGCCGGCGCCTGACCGTGCCCGGCCCGCTCGTCACCCGTGCACCGTGGGAGGCACGCCGCAAGTGCGAGCGGCGAGGGCAGGGCGAACGGCCTTCCGCAAGGCGCGCCCCTGTAGCAGGGTTGACCCCATGGACTCGCCGCAGCAAGCCCTCCTGGAGGAGCTCTACGCTGCCTTCAACGCCCGTGACATCCCCGCTCTCCTCGACGCCATGACCGAGAACGTCGAGTGGCCCAACGGCTGGGAGGGCGGCACCGTCCACGGAAGGGAGCAGGTGCGCGACTACTGGCTCCGCCAGTGGGCCGAAATCAACCCCACGGTCACGCCCGAAGGATTCGCCGAAGAGCCCGACGGCCGGATCGCCGTCACGGTGCACCAAGTCGTGCGCGGCAAGGACGACGCGCTCCTGGCCGACCAGATGGTCACCCACGTCTATCGGTTCAGCGGCGCGCGAGTGCAAGCGATGGAAATCAGAACTCCGGCAGCGTCAGAGACCCGTCCGCAGCAAGCGTGAACCCCGGATTGTGCGCGATCTCCCAGATGTACCCGTCCGGGTCCGCGAAGCACCCCGCGTAGCCGCCGTAGAAGGTCGAGGACGCCGGCCGGGTGACGGTAGCGCCCGCCGCGGCGGCCACGGTCATGATGTCGTCGACCTCGGCCGAGGAACGGACGTTGTGCGCGAGCGTGAAGCCGGCGAACCCCGTGGAAGCGCTGTCCGCGACGCCCGAGTCGGCGGCCAGCTTGGCGCGGCTCCACAGGACCAGGGCCGAGCCGCCCGCCTGCATGAACACGGTCTCCTCGGCCTCCTGGCCGGTCCAGCCCAGCTGCTCGTAGAAGGCCTTGGACCGCGGCAGATCGGTGACGCCCAGCGTGATGAGCGTGATGCGCTGCTCCATGGTCACGACCGTACCAGCGGCCGCAGCGCCTCGAGGGAATCGTGGGCCTGGCGGGTGATGGCCGGGATCGCGCGGGCGTTGCCGGCGGTGCCCAGGCGAAGGACGGTACGGACGAAGACTCCCAGCAGCGCATCGGCGAACGCGGTCGCGGCCGGACGCGGATAGGACTCGTCGCGGACCAGGCGCTCGGCCAGCGTCGTGGACACGCCGTGGGCCAGGTCGAGCAGGACCCGGCGCAGGGTGTCGCTGCCGGCCACCAGGCGGACCATCCCGCCGGGGTTCTCCAGGGCGCGGCGCGCCGCGGGGCCGAGCAGGAAGGCGTCCAGCCAGCGGCGGTAGACCGACAGGACGTCCCCGTCGCGGGTGGCGAGCATCTGCAGCATGGTGGTCTCGAAGAGCTCGGCCTGGTCGAAGACGAGCGACTCCTTGGTCGGGAAGTAGTTGTACAACGTCTGCTCCGACACCCCGGCCGCCCGGGCCACCTGCGTCATCGCCACCGCGTCGTAGCCGTTCGCGGCGAACAGCCCGGCGGCGGCGTCGGCCATCGCGGTCCGGGCGCGTGCCTTTTTTTCCTCGCGCAGCATTTTTGGGTTACCCTAAATTTTGTGGAACTCAAAGATTCGTACGACGTGATGGTAGTCGGCGCCGGGCCGGTCGGGCTGTTCCTCGCCGGTGAACTGCGCCGTGGCGGGGTGGACGTCGTCGTGGTGGAGCGGCTCGGCGAGCGCTCGCAGCAGATCAAGGCCGGCTCCGTCGGGCCGTCGTCCGCCGAGGTGTTCGACCAGCGCGGCCTCCTCGACGCCTTCCCGAAGCCCGACCTCAGCATGTTCAAAGGGGCGCCGCCGCTCGGGCACTTCGCCGGGCTCTGGGTCCTGCGCGGCGCCCCCGAGCTGCGCACCATGCCGATCTTCGCCCCGCAGCCGGACGTCGAGGCGGTCCTGGAACGCTACGTCACCGACCTGCGGGTCCCCGTCGTGAGGGGCTGCGAGGTCACCGGGCTCGACGGCGAACGGGTCACGGTCGAGCACGACGGCGGCACCACGACCGTCCGAGCGCGGTACGTCGTCGGCTGCGACGGCGGCCGCAGCACCGTCCGCCGCCTGGCCGGCTTCGGGTTCGAGGGCACCGAGGCGACCATCACCGGCCGGCAGGCGCTGGTCGACCTCGCCGAGCCCAACCCGCTGCAAAAGGGCTGGAACCGCACCGACACCGGGATGGTCGTGCACGGGCCGGGGCCGCAGCGGGTGCTCACCGTCGAGTTCGACGGGCCGCCCGCCGACCGGGACCGGGCGCTGGACCGCGCGGAGATCGAGGCGAGCCTGCGCCGGGTCTCCGGCACCGACGTGGTCGTCGAGCGGCTGCTCACCGGCACCCGGTGGACGGACAACACCAGGCAGGCCGTCTCGTACCGGATGGGCAACGTCCTCCTCGCCGGTGACGCCGCCCACGTGCACCCGCCGTTCGGTGGGCAGGGCCTCAACCTGGGCTTCCAGGACGCGGCGAACCTCGGGTGGAAACTGGCCGCCACGGTCACCGGCCGGGCGCCCGCGGGCCTGCTCGACACCTACTTCGAGGAGCGCGCCCCGGTCGCGGCGGCCGCTCTCGCGAACACCCGGGCCCAGATCGCGGTCATGCGGCCCGACCCGCAGACCTCGGCGCTGCGGGAGCTGTTCGCCGAGCTGCTGGCCTACGACGAGCCGAACGTGCACGTCTCGCGGCTGATGACGGGCGTCGACCGGCCGTACCCGATGGCGAGCGACCACCCGGAGGCCGGGCGGGTCGTGGCGGACCGGCCGGTCGGGGCGGCGCGCCTCTACGAGCTGCTGCGCACGCCCGGCGGGCTGCTGCTGGACGCCACGGCGGACGGCGCGGCGGGCCGGATCGCGCAGGGCCGGGTGCGGGTGGAGCGGGGGCCGGAGAGCCTGCTGATCCGCCCGGACGGAATCGTGGCCTGGGGCGGCGAGGACCTCAGCGGGCTGGACAAGGCGCTGGAAACCTGGTTCGGGCGCCCCTGAGGAGGGCATAGGTCGGGGATGAACGGCAAGGTCATGGTGTTCGCCCCCGCCCCGGTCCTGACGGTGACGATCGAGCGGCAGGCCGGGCAGGAGGAGTTGCACGTCCACGCGGGCGGGCAGGGTGTGTGGCAGGCGCGGATGGTGGCCTCGCTGGACTGCGAGGTCAGCCTGTGCGTGAGCGTCGGCGGCGAGATCGGGCAGGTGCTGACCGACGTGATCGGCCGGCTCGACCCGTCGATCACCTTGCACGCGGTGAACCGCGGCGAGGAGAGCGGCTGGTACGTCCACGACCGCCGCAAGGGCCAGCGCGCCGAGATCGCCGAGCACCCCGGCCCGCCGATGACCCGCCACGACCTCGACGAGCTGTACAACACGGCGCTGATCGAGGGGCTGCGGGCCGACGTCAGCATCCTCAGCGGGCCGGCCGACCATGCGATCGTGAACGCCGACGCGTACCGGCGCCTCGCCGCCGACCTGGGCGCGAACGGCGGCACCGTGGTCGCCGACCTGTCCGGGGACCTGCTGGCCGCGGTCGTCGCCGGCGGGGTCGCGGTCGTGAAGGTCAGCCACGAGGAGCTCATCGACGACGGGCGGGCCAAGGACGACAGCGTGCCGGCGCTCGTGGACGCCGCCCGGCAGCTGCGCGACGAGGGGGCGCAGGCGGTGCTGGTGAGCCGGGCGGGCGACCCGGCCCTGGCACTGTTCGGCGACGACCGCGTGGCGACGGTACACGTGCCGAAATTGCAGGTCGTGGATCATCGCGGGGCCGGCGACTCGATGAGCGCGGGGGTGGCCGCCGTGCTGGCCCGGGGCGGCGACCTCGAGGAGGCCATCCGCACCGGGGCGGCGGCCGGCGCGCTCAACGTGACCCGGCACGGGCTGGGCAGCGGGCGCGGTGACGCCGTCCGCGAGCTCGTCGGGCGGACCCGGCTGGAACCGCTGGAGCAGTCGTGAGAATCGTGATCACCAACGACGACGGGGTGGCCGCGCCGGGCATCCGGCACCTCGCCCGGCACGCCCGCGAGGCCGGGCACGACGTCGTCGTCGCCGCCCCGCACACCGAGGTCAGCGGGGCCGGCGCGGCCCTGACCGCGACCGTGCGGGAGGGGCGGCTGCTGTACGAGACCGTCACCCTGGACGGCCTGGACGGCCTGGACGGGGTGCCGGCGTACTCGGTGCCCGCCTCGCCGGCCTACATCGCGGTGCTGGCCGGGCTGGGCGCCTTCGGGGAGCGGCCCGACGTGCTGCTGTCGGGCATCAACCGCGGCGCCAACGCCGGGCACGCGATCCTGCACTCGGGGACCGTCGGCGCGGTGCTGACCGGGGCGGGCGACGGGCTGCGCGGGATGGCGGTGTCGCTGGACATCCTCGGCGAGGTCGCGCTCAACGCCCTGTCGAGCGTCGACGACGACCGGCGCAACTGGCCGGCGGCGGCCACGATCGCGGTGGGGCTGCTGGACTGGCTGTTTGAAGCCCCCGCCGGTACCGCGCTGAATCTCAACGTTCCCGACCGGCCCGTCGAGGCGATCGCGGGGCTGCGCCCGGCCACCCTCGCCCCGTTCGGCCAGGTCCAGATGACGCTGGCCGAGCACGGCTCCGACTTCGTGCGCACGGCTCTGAAGGAGCGCGGCGAGGAGCGCATCCCCGGCTCGGACGTCGCCCTGCTGGGCGAGGGCTATGCGACGATCACGGCCGTGGTACCGCCGGTGCGTCATCCGACACTGCAGCCGCCGACCCGGTGGCGGGCGGACTGACCCGGCGCCCCGGGCGGGCCAGCAGCAGCACCACCAGGCCAGCCGCGCACACGACGGTCGTGATGCCGTACGCGGTGCGGTAGCCGAAGTGCGCCGACAGCCCCAGCAGCGGCCCGGCGAGCGTCGCCCCGATCGGGAACGTGTTCGTGAACAGCGTCGTGGCCTGGCCCGGGCGGTCCGGCATCAGGTCCTGCATGTAGGTGATGGCGACCCCGGACACGGCCGAGATGAACACGGCGTTGACCGGCTGGGCCGCCGCCAGGACCCACAGGTTGGGGGCGGTCCAGGCCAGCGCGTAGTAGACGACGCCGGCCGCCGAGCCCACCAGGATCAGGGTGCGCACCGGGATGCGGGTGGTCAGCACGCCCAGGCCGAGCATGAGCGGGATCTCCAGGGCCGCGCACAGCCCCAGGATCAGGCCGGCGGCGGAGGCGTCGCGGTGCAGGTCCTCGCTGATGAACAGCGGCAGCGCCTGCACGGCGAGGGTCATCGGGGTCTGCAGCAGCACGAACGCGACCACGGTGGCGACCAGCAGCACCCGGGAAAGTTGCAGCGGCGCGGCCGGCCCGGCGTCGTCCAGCCGCGGCGGCGGCCCGATCGTCTCCAGGCGCAGCGCCGCGACCAGTGCGGCGACCAGGAACAGTCCGGCCGCCGTGGCGTACAGCAGCCGAAACCCGCCGACGTCCAGCAGCACCGCGGCCAGGGCCGGCCCGCCCACCCAGGCCAGCGAGAACACGGTGCGCATGGCGCTGATGCCCAGGGCCGCGCGGCCGGGGCTGTCGCGCTCGAGGACCTGCCGGGCGTACGCGAAGGTCTGCGGGAACAGCGAGCCCGACAGCGCGGTCGCGGTCACCGTCAGTCCCAGCAGCACCCAGTAGTCCCGCACGACGGCGGTCAGCCCGGTGCCCGCCATGCCGGCCAGCGCCGCGGCGACGAGGATCCGGCGCCGGTACGGCCCGCGGTCCGACAACCGCCCGATGAGCTGGGTGACGAGCACGCCCGCGAGCGGGGCGACGAACAGGAAGGCGGTGACCCGGGCCGGCCCGGCCTGCACCTCTTTGCTGAGGAACAGGGCCAGGAACGGGTAGACCACGGCGGTCGACATGCCGACCGCCAGGAACATCACCCCCAGCGGGATCAGGGCCGGGCTCAGCCCGCGCAGACCGGACCGCGGCGGCCGGGGGGTGCTCGTCATGCCCGCCACTTTACCGGTCATGAGAAGCGGTTTACCGGGTCAGGCGGTGCGGGCCATCAGCCCCTCGGCGCACGCGAGCAGCTCGCGGTTGTCGAACGGCTTGCCGCGGAACTCGTCGGCCCCGGCGGCGTGCGCGGCGGCCAGGTCCCCGGGCTGCTGGTGCACCGACAGCATGAGGATCGGCACCCGGCTGGTGCGCGGGTCGGCGCGCAGCATCCGGCAGACCTCCAGGCCGTCGAAGCCGGGCAGGGTCGGGTTCATCACGATGAGGTCGGGCGGCTCCGCACAGGCGCTGCGCAGCGTCTCGTCCCCGGTGACGGTGGCGCGGACCTCATGACCGGCCCGGGTGAAGATCAGGCGGAGCGCCTGCCCGAGGTCGGGCACGTTCTCACCGATGAGGACGGTGGCCATGGTGTCTCCCGCCGGATCGATGGCCGGTCATGCTGTCGACCCGATGGCGTGCATCGGCAGCCGGACCGTGACGGTGGTGCCGGTCGCGCTGTGGTGGTGCTCGGCGATGCCGATGGTGCCCCGGTGCCGCTCGGTGATGATCCGCGCGACGGCCAGCCCGACACCCGTGGCGGTGTCGCCCACGCCGGTGGTGTTGGCGGAGGAGAAGCGCTGGAAGACCTCGTCGGAACCGGAGAGCGTGCCGGTGCCGGTGACCGCGAGCTGGGCGGCGCCGTCGGTGACGCTCAGCTCGACCCGCACCTCGCCGCCGTAGGGGCTGTAGCCGATGGCGTGGGTGATGAGCCGGGCCGCGAGCTGGCGCAGCCGGCCGGCGTCGCCGGGCACGCGGACGTCCGCGGCGAGCTCGGCCCGCACCGTGACCCCGGCCGCCTCGGCCACGTCGGCGCAGCCGTCCCGGGCGGTGGCGACGGCGGCCGTGAGGTCCACGTCCTGGGTGCTCAGCGAGAGGTGCCCGGCCTCCAGCGCGGCCAGGTCGAGCAGCCCGTCGACCAGCGCCCGGAGCCGGGTGCTGTTGCGCTCGATGCCGTGCAGCAGCTCCAGGTCCATGCTGGGGCGGGGCGCGGGATCGTCGAGCAGCAGCTGGGTGTACGCGGCGACGGTGGTCAGCGGGGTGCGCATGTCGTGCCCCACGAGGGCCACGAAGTCGTCGCGGGTCCGGGCCAGCTCCCCGCCGAGGGCGTCGGCGCGCTGCCGGGCCAGGAACAGCCCGAGCTGCCCGGCGACCCCGGCGAGCAGGCCGGTGATGAGGGGCTGGTCGTGCTCGCTGGTGTCGGCGAACCCGGACAGCACGCCGACGACCGTCGTGCCGTCGTCGATCGGGACGCCGAGCATCGCCCGTACCCCGGCGTCGCGGTAGGCCTCCGCACGCGCCCGGGCCGGCGGATCGGCGAGCATCGGGCTGCGCCGCAGGTCGGGCACCCAGACCGGCAGGCCCGTGGCCCAGACGGTGCCGGTGACCCCTTCGCCGCGGCGCAGCGGCCCGTCGGTGATGGCGCTGGCGTCGACGTCCGGGGCGGTGTGCCGGGCCGTCAGCCGCAGCGAGTCGCTGACCCCGTCGACCAGCCGCAGCTCGGTCATCGGCCAGCCCAGCGCGTCCGCGACCGCGGCCAGCAGCGCCGGGGCGGCCTCGGTCAAGTCGGCCGCGCCGGCCAGGGTCCGGGCCACGTCGAGCTCGCAGGCCCGGAAGCGCTCGGTCCGCCGCTGCTGCGTGACGTCGCAGACCGCGGCGACCGCGCCCACCGGCCGGCCGTCGGACCCGCGCAGCGGCTGCGCGTTGACCGACAGGTACCGCACCGGCGTCCCCGGATACCCGACGACCAGCTCCACGTCCCGCACCTCCGTGCCGCTCAGCGCGCGCCGGCCGAAGTCGCCGGGCGCGACCGGGGTGCCGTCCGGGTGGTACAACCGCGACTGCGCCTCCTGCAGGAACCCGGTGGCGGGCAGCCCCGACGGCAGCCCGAACAGCTCCCGGGCGGCGCGGTTGCAGCGCACCACCTGCCCGCACGCGTCCCACGCCAGCACCCCGACCTGGAGGCTGTCCAGCAGCGCCTCGGCGAACCCGCGCTCCCGCTCGGCGTCGCCGGCCGCGCTGACCTCGCCGCTGCGGTCGGTGACGAACGCGCACGCGAGCGCGCCCCGAGCCCCGCGCAGCAGCGACAGCGACAGCCGTACGGGCACCTCGTGACCGTCGCGGTGGCGCACCGTCGCGGCCCGCTCCAGCGGCGGGCCCGCGGGCGTCGCGAACAGCCGGTCGAGGGCCTCGCCGACCGCGTGCTCGCCCCAGTGCGGCAGGACCGTCGCGGCCAGCGACCGGCCGCAGATCTCCGCCGCCGGCCAGCCGAGCAGCTCCTCGGCGGCGCGGTTCCAGGCGGCCACGCTGCCGTCCGGGCCGACCGCGACGAACGCCTCCTGCACGCTGTCCAGCAGCGCCGCGCTGTCCAGCCCGGCCACCCGCTCGCTGCCCGGCGCCGTGTCGACGGGCACCGGGTTGAGCAGGTGCGCGATCTCGGCCAGCGTCGCCTGCTGCTGCGCGGTCCAGTCCCGGGGCGCCCCGTCGAGGACGGCGAGCGCGCCGACGGCCCGGTGCTCGCCGTCGCGCAGCGGCACGCCGAGATAGGAGCGCACCCCGCACTGCGCCGCGAGCGGGTCGTCGCCGAGATCGGGCGCGCTGACCGGGCCGTCCGCGGACACCACGTAGCGGCCCGCGGGATAGGGCGACGGCAGCCGGTACGCGCCGGCCACGTGCTCCTCGTCGGCGCCGACGAACGTCACCAGGCCCATCGGCGCGCCGAGCAGCCGCGCGGCCAGCCCGGCGAGCGCGTCCAGCGGCATCGGCAGGGCCGGCGCGAGCCGCCGGGCCCGCGCGACCGCCGCCACGCGCACCGGATCGCGCAGGATGAGGTCATCAACCGATGTCACGGGCGGCCCAGCTACCCCCATTGCGAACTGGGCAAACGCCCTGTACCCGAGCGGGTGGCGGGGCATCGACGGACCCATGCGCCCGAAGTTCGTGAAAACGCGCACGTTTTCCTCGCCGTGTGCCGGGCACTCGAATGACGTACAGCAAAAAACCGGCAAGGAGGTTGACATGAGCACGGTCACCGAGTCCGTTGACGTGCACGTCCCGGTGCACACGGCCTATGACCAGTGGACCCAGTTCGAGTCCTTCCCGCAGTTCATGAGCGGCGTGGAGTCCATCCAGCAGCTCGACGACCGGCACACCCACTGGGTGACCAAGGTCGCCGGGGTGCGGCGGGAGTTCGACGCCGAGATCACCGAGCAGCACCCGGACGAGCGGATCGCCTGGAAGAGCACGGACGGCGACACCCAGCACGCGGGCGTCGTGACGTTCCACCGCCTCGGCGACACCGACACCCGGGTCACCGTCCAGCTGGACTGGCAGCCGCAGGGCGTGGTGGAGAAGGCGGGCAGCGCCGTGGGCGCCGACTCGATGCAGGTGAAGGCCGACACCAAGCGGTTCAAGGAGTTCATCGAGCAGCGCGGCCAGAGCACCGGCGCGTGGCGCGGCGACGTACCGCGCCCGGGTGCCTGATCGCCCGAACGCAGCGGCCCCGCATCTCCGCTCCGGAGGTGCGGGGCCTTCGCGTTGCCGCATTTACCTCCGCAGCGCGTCGCGGATCTTGTCGAAGACCGCGGCCGGCGGCCCGGCGAGCATGTTCACCAGGGCCGACTCCCCGGCGGCGGGGTGCGGCCGGGTGGGCGCGAGCTGCTCCGCCGCGATGAACACGTCCGCCATCCGTCGCAGCGTGTCCGGGTCGGTGGTGCGCCGCAGCTCGGCGAACTCCTCGGCCTCCTCGAGCGCGGCGTGCACGACCACCTCCTCGGCGAACAGCGCCAGCCGCTCGTTGAACGCGGGATGATCCACCCCGAGGTCGTACAGCGCGGACAGCGCCCGCTTCGCCGCCGCCTCCTCGTCCAGCCGGGCCTTCACCACCCGGTCCCCGCCGTCCCCGAGCGCGGAGCGGGCCGCGGGGTGCACGATCTGCTCCTCGGCGCTCTCGTGCACGGCCAGCAGCCGCACCAGATCGTGGAACAGCTCGCGCTTCGCCTCGCCCTGCGTGACCGCGATCCGGTTGAACAGCGCCCGGATCTCGGCGTGCTGGGCCACCAGGACGTCCACGACGTCCCGCTGCGGTACCTCGGCCACGGTCTTCCCTCTCGCCGGTGAACGCGGCCATTACCCCTGCCGCGCGATGCGTAACAAACCCTCCGGCGGGTAGCAGACCCGTTCATGGACGACCGCATCACCGATCCATGGGGACCCCGCACGCCGTACGGCCCCGGCGAGCCCTGGCCGGTCCGCGTCGACGCCTGGCCGGACCCGTCCCGGCACGGCGAGCCCGACCGCTGGGTGCGCTCGGCGTCGGTCCTGCACTCCAACGGCGACGGCATCGACATCGCGGTCCGCGACGGGCGCATCGCCGGGGTGCGCGGCCGGGCCGGCGACCGGATCAACCGGGGCCGCCTCGACCCCAAGGACGTCTACGGCTGGCAGGCGAGCAACAGCCCCGACCGGCTCACCACGCCGCTGGTACGCCGCGACGGCCGGCTGGTCGAGACCGGCTGGGACACCGCGCTCGACCTGATCGCCGCACGGTCCCGGGCGCTGCTGGCCCGGCCCGGCGGCCGGCACCGGTTCGGGTTCTACACCAGCGGGCAGCTGTTCCTGGAGGAGTACTACACGCTGTCCGTCCTCGCCCGCGCCGGAATCGGCACTCCGCACCTGGACGGCAACACGCGGCTGTGCACCGCCACCGCCGCGGCCGCGCTGAAGGAGAGTTTCGGCGCCGACGGCCAGCCCGGCAGCTACGGCGACATCGACCTGTGCGACGCGATCGCGCTGTGGGGCCACAACGTCGCCGAGACCCAGGCGGTGCTGTGGATGCGGATGCTGGACCGCCGGTGCGGGCCGAACCCGCCGGCGATGCTCGTCGCCGACCCGCGCGACACGCCCGTGGCCCGCGCCGCCGACGTGCACCTGCCGTTGCGGCCGGGCACCAACGTGGCGCTGCTCAACGGGCTGCTGTACCTGCTGCTGACCACCGGCCGGTACGACCCGGCCTACGTCGCCGCGCACACCAGCGGGTTCGACGGGCTGATGTCCACCGTGCGGCACCACCCGCCCCGGGTCGCGGCCGCGATCTGCGGGCTCGAGGTGCGCGACCTGGAGCGGGCGGCCGACCTGCTCGGCGGGGCCGAGCGGCTGGTCTCCACCGTGCTGCAGGGGGTGTACCAGTCCAACCAGGCCACCGCCGCGGCCGTCCAGGTCAACAACCTGCACCTGATCCGCGGGATGATCGGCCGGCCGGGCGCCGGGGTGCTGCAGATGAACGGCCAGCCGACCGCCCAGAACGCCCGCGAGACCGGCGCCGACGGCGACCTGCCGGGGTTCCGCAACTGGGCCAACCCCGCGCACGTGCGGGACCTGGCCGAGCTGTGGGACGTCGATGAGGACCGCATCCCGCACGACGGGCCGCCCACCCACGCGCTGGAGATCTTCGCCGGCTGCGAGCGCGGCGACATCGACCTGCTGTGGGTCAGCGCCACCAACCCGGCCGTCTCCATGCCGCGGCTGGACCGCATCCGGAGGATTCTCGGCCGCGACGAGCTGTTCCTCGTCGTGCAGGACCTGTTCCCGACCGAGACCACCGAGTTCGCCGACGTCGTGCTGCCGGCGGCCGGCTGGGGCGAGAAGACCGGCACGTTCACCAACGCCGACCGCACCGTGCACCTGTCCGAGCGGGCCGCCGACCCGCCCGGCCAGGCCCGGCCCGACCTCGACATCTTCCTGGCGTACGCCCGGGCCATGGACTTCCGCACCCGCTCGGGCCGGCCGCTGATCCCGTGGCGGGACGCCGAGGGCGCCTACGCCGCCTGGCAGCGCTGCTCGGCCGGGCGGCCCTGTGACTACACCGGCCTGACCTACGAGCGGCTGCGCGGCGACAGCGGCGTGCAGTGGCCCCTCGGCGTCGAGCGGCTCTACGCTGGCGGCCACTTCGCCACCGACCCCGACTACTGCGAGACCTACGGCCACGACCTGGCCACCGGGGCCGACCTCGGCCGGGAGCACCAGCCGGCCACGGGCGGGCGGGCCGCTCTGCGCCCGGCCGAATACCGCGCGGCACCGGAGGTTCCCGGCCGCCGGTACCCGCTGTCGCTGGTCACCGGCCGCACGATCTACCAGTTCCACACCCGCACCAAGACCGGCCGCGCGCCGCAGCTGGACGCGGCCGCGCCGGAGCCGTGGGTCGAGCTGCACCCGGACGACGCCGCCGCGCTCGGCGTGGCGGACGGGGACCTGGTGTGCGTCGAGTCGGCGCGCGGGCGGATCAAGGTGGCCGCGCGGACCAGCGGCATCCGCCGGGGCGTGGTGTTCGTGCCGTTCCACTACGCGGCCCAGGCGGCCAACGAGCTGACCGCGACCGCGCTGGATCCGGTGTCCAAGCAGCCGTTGTTCAAATCGGCGGCGGTCGGCGTCTTTGTTTTCGGGTGAGGACGAGGGGTAGCCGACACGTATGACCCAGACGACCCAACGCCCGTTCGCGGTGGTGACCGGCGCGAGCAGCGGCATCGGATACGAGCTCGCGAAACAGTTCGTCCAGCACGGGTACGACGTGCTGCTGGCGGCCGAGGACGCCGGGCTGGAGACGGCCGGGACCGACCTGCGCCGCGACGGTGGCGCCGAGGTGCTGACCTGCCGCACCGACCTCGCCACCTACGAGGGCGTCGAGATGCTGTGCCAGGCGATCCAGGACACCGGCCGGCCCGTCGACGCGGCCGCCATCAACGCCGGCCGCGGTGCCGGCGGGGACTTCGCCCGCGAGACCGACCTGCGCGACGAGCTCGACATCATCGACGTGAACGTCACCTCGACCGTGCACCTGGCCAAGCGGGTGCTGCCCGGCATGGTCGAGCGCGGCCAGGGCCGGGTGCTGTTCACCTCGTCGATCGCGTCCACCATGCCCGGCTCGTACCAGGCCGTGTACAACGCCTCCAAGGCCTTCGTGCAGTCGTTCTCCGAGGCGGTGCGCAACGAGCTCAAGGACACCGGGGTCACGGTGACCGCGCTGATGCCCGGCCCGACGGACACGAACTTCTTCGAGCGGGCCGACATGATGGACACCAAGGTCGGCGCGGGGGAGAAGGACGACCCGGCGAAGGTGGCCGAGCAGGGCTTCGAGGCGCTGATGAAGGGCGACGACCACGTGGTCGCGGGCTCGTTCAAGAACAAGGTCCAGGCGGTCGCCGGCAAGCTCGTGCCCGACACGGCCAAGGCCGAGATGCACCGCAAGATGGCCGAGCCGGGGTCCGCGAAATGAAGGCGGTGGTCTGGCACGGCAAGCGGGACGTGCGCGTCGACGAGGTCAAGGACCCCGTCATCGAGAAGCCCAACGACATCGTCATCCGGGTCACCTCCAGCGGCATCTGCGGCTCGGACCTGCACCTGTACGAGGTCCTCGGCCCGTTCATGACCGAGGGCGACATCCTCGGCCACGAGCCGATGGGGATCGTCGAGGAGGTCGGCGCCGAGATCACCAACGTGCGCCCCGGCGACCGGGTCGTGATCCCGTTCAACATCTCCTGCGGGCACTGCTGGATGTGCGAGCAGGGGCTGATGACCCAGTGCGAGACGACCCAGGTGCGCAGCGAGGGCAAGGGCGCGGCGCTGTTCGGCTACACGAAGCTGTACGGCCAGGTGCCCGGCGGCCAGGCCGAGTACCTGCGGGTGCCGGAGGCCCAGTTCGGCCCGATCAAGGTGCCGGAGGGCCCGTCCGACGACCGCTTCGTGTACCTCTCCGACGTGCTGCCCACCGCCTGGCAGGCGGTCGAGTACGCGGCCGTCCCGCCCGGCGGCACCGTCGCCGTGCTCGGCCTCGGCCCGATCGGCGACATGGCCACGCGCATCGCCGCCTACCGCGGCTACCGGGTCATCGGCGTGGACATCGTGCCGGAGCGCCTGGCCCGGGCCCGCGCGCACGGCATCGAAGTGGTCGACGTCGAGGCCCACGACGACGTGGCCGGCTGGCTGCGCGAGCGCACCGGCGGCCGCGGCCCGGACTCGGTCATCGACGCGGTCGGCATGGAGGCGCACGGCTCGCCCGCGGGCAAGCTCGCCCAGACCGCGGCCGGGCTGCTGCCCGACGCGCTGGCCCAGAAGCTCATCGAGAAGTCCGGGGTGGACCGGCTGGCCGCGCTCAACCTGGCCATCGACGCCGTGCGCCGGGGCGGGACGATCTCGCTGTCCGGCGTGTACGGCGGCACCGCCGACCCGCTGCCGATGCTGGTGCTGTTCGACAAGCAGATCCAGCTGCGGATGGGCCAGGCCAACGTGAAGCGCTGGATCGGCGACATCATGCCGCTGCTGACCGGCGACGCCGACCCGCTCGGGGTGGACACCTTCGCCACCCACCGGGTCCCGCTGGCCGACGCGCCGGCCGCCTACGAGGCGTTCCAGCAGAAGAAGGACGGCACGGTCAAGGTGCTGCTCAAGCCCTGACGCTCAGCGTGTACGCAGGCCGCGGACCCGATCCGCGGCCTGCTCGGCGTATTCGCGGGCGCTGACCGAACGCTCGCGGGACTTCTCGGCGGCCTGCACCGCCTCCCGCAGCCGGGCGCGCGCCCGGGCCGCGTAGGCGAGGGACGCCCGCGCCCGCTCGGCCCGACCGTGCAACATCGGCGGCCCCTCAGGACAGGCGGCGGCGCAGGAAGCCCAGGGCATGGGTGAGCAGCCGCGAGACGTGCATCTGCGACAGGCCCAGCCGGGCCGCGATCTCGTTCTGGCTCAGGTTGCCGTAGAAGCGCAGCGCGATGATCCGCTGCTCGCGCTCCGGCAGCCCGGCGATCGCCGGTGGCAGCGAGGCGCGCAGCTCGGCCAGCTCGTAGCCGGGGTCCTCGCCGCCGATCAGGTCGGCCAGGGTGACCTCGTCCTGGTCCGCGCCGGCCGGCGCGTCGAACGACATCGGCCGCTGCAGGTGCGCGGCCTGCTCGACCTCGCCGATCTCCTCGACCGAGGCGTCGAGATGGGCGGCGAGGTCCTGGGCGGTCGGCGGCCGGCCCAGCCGGGAGTTGAGCTCCTCGCGCGCCTTGTTCAGCTGCAGCCGCAGCTCCTGCAGGCGGCGGGGGATACGCACGGCGCCGGTACGGTCCCGGAAGTACCGCTTGAGCTCGCCGGTCACCGTCGGGTTGGCGTAGGCGCCGAACTCGATGCCGCGCTCCGGGTCGAAGCCGTCGACGGCCTTCACCAGCCCGAGCGCGGCCACCTGGGCGAGGTCGCCGACCGGCTCGCCCGCCCCGGCGTAGCGGCGGGCCAGGTTCCTCGCCGCGGGCAGGCAGAGCGCGATGACCTCCTCGCGCAGGCGTGACCGGCGGTGATCGGACGGGCTCAGGGAGTACAACTCGCGGAGGAGTTCGGTGGCGCCGACGGGCCAGTGCCCGTGCCCGATGTGCAGCGTGCCCAGGTCGACCGGGACGCTCTGGCGCTGCTCGACGGGCCACCCGGGCTCGCCGTAGGCGTCGAGCTCCTTGGCCACGCCGGCGATCTCCAGCGCCGCCAAGGCGGTGCCCCGGGCCTCGGTCAGGCGGAGCTCGCCGCCCGCCCGCTCGGCGCGTTCCCGCAGGTAGATCAGCACATTGATCGAGGCCGCGTCGATCAGCCGGAGCCGGGAGGCATCGATGGTGATCAGGTGCGAGCCGGCGTCGAAGCGCTCGTAGACCACCTGGCGCAGGTACGGCGTCGAGGCGTAGTCGAGCACGCCCGACGCCTCGATGAGCGTCTCGTCCCGGCGCGAGGACAGCGCGACCTGCAGATCCATGGCCTCCGTAGTTGCCGTGCGACAAATACTTCAAACCAGTTTGTGAGCCCTCGTTCGCAACGGGGTAGTCGCAGGTCCGCTCCATTGATGACGGGGAAAGGACCTCCGATGACGGCGATCGATCACCGCCCACTGACCCGGCTGGCCGCGCTGGCCGGCGTGCTCGCCCTGGCGGCCGGCTGCGGCGGCGTGGGCGGGTCGGACGCGAGTCCCGGCGGCGGCGCGGTGAGCCTCACCATGATGGGCTTCGCCACCGGCGACGAGATCGCCAAGACCCGCTTCGACCTTGCCACCAAGGCGATCGCCCCGGGCACCGCCAAGGCCGCCGAGGGCGCGTTCAACGCCCAGCAGTTCCTCTCCGCCGTCGCCTCCGGCACCGCCCCCGACCTGGTCTACATGGACCGCCAGCTGATCGGCACCTACGCCGCCAAGGGCGCCATCGTCCCGCTCGACTCGTGCATCAAGGACGAGAAGATCGACATGGGGCAGTACCGCAAGGCCGCCGTGGCCGAGGTCACCCTGGCCGGCAAGGTGTACGGGCTGCCCGAGTTCTACGACAACCGCCTGCTCATGGCCACCGAGCAGACCCAGGTGCGCACCGAGGACTGGACCGCCCTGGCCGCGACGACGGCGAGCCTCACGCGCAAGGGGGCCGACGGCAAACTCGCCCGGATCGGCTTCGACCCGAAGATCCCCGAGTTCCTGCCCATGTGGGCCAAGGCCAACGGGGCCGACCTGGTGGCCGCCGACGGCAGGACGGCACAGCTGGACGACCCGAAGGTGGTCGAGGCGCTGACCTACACCACGGACCTCGTCAAGGCCCAGGGCGGCTGGTCGGCGTTCAAGTCGTTCCGCGACTCGTTCGACTTCTTCGGCGCCAAGAACGAGTTCGCCTCCGACCAGCTCGGCGCGTTCCCGATGGAGGACTGGTACATCAACTCCCTGGCCCAGAACTCCCCGCAGGTCAAGCTCGTGGTGACGCCGTTCCTCGGCCGCGACGGCAAGCCCGTGGACTGGGTCACCGGCAACGCCTGGGCCATCCCGGCCAAGGCCCCGCACGCCGCCGAGGCCTGCCGCTGGATCAAGACCGCGACCGCCACCGACTCCTGGATCGCCGCCGCGAAGGCCCGGGCCGAGGCGCGGCAGAAGGACGGCAAGCCGTTCGTGGGCGTCTTCACCGGCAACGAGAAGGCCGACGAGACCATCTTCCGCGACATCGTGAAGCCCACCGGCAACGCCGCGTTCGACAACGCCGTGAAGGTCGTCCTGCAGACCCAGGACAGCGCGTTCGCGGCCCCGGCCCTGGCCGCCGGCGAGGAGTTCAAGGCGGCCTGGACCGGCGCCGTGAACCGGGTGCTCAACGGCCAGCAGCAGCCGACCGAGGCCCTCGCCCAGGCCCAGAAGGAGGCCCAGTCCGCGCTGGACAAAGCGAACACCAAGTGAGGCGGCGGGAGTCCTGGGCCGCGCTGAGCTTCATCTCGCCCTGGCTGATCGGCTTCGTGGTCTTCATGGCCGGGCCGATGGTCGTGAGCCTCGTGCTGTCGTTCACCGACTACGACGCGCTCACGTCGACGGACTTCGTCGGCGGGGAGAACTACCGCGCGATCCTCACCGATCCGAAGGTCCGGCACAGCCTCGCCAACACGCTCGTGTACACGGTGCTGTCGGTGCCGCTCACGATGGCCGTCTCGCTGGCCCTGGCGATGCTGCTGCTGCGGGCCGGGCGGCGCTCGTCCGGCATCTTCCGCACCATCTTCTACGTGCCGGTGGTCACCCCGAAGGTGGCCGTCGGCGTGCTGTTCCTGCTGGTGTTCAACGGCCAGGTCGGGGTGGTGAACCGGGCCCTGGGCCTGGTCGGCGTCGACGGTCCGAACTGGACGGTCGACAGCGCCTGGATCAAACCCGGGCTGGTGCTGATGACCGCGTGGGGGCTCGGCAGCACCGTCGTGATCTACCTCGCGGCGCTGCAGGACGTGCCCCGCGACCTCTACGAGGCGGCGGCGATGGACGGCGCCTCGCCCTGGGCCCGGTTCCGCGCGGTGACGCTGCCGATGATCAGCGGCGCGCTGTTCTTCACGCTCATCGTCAACACCATCAACGCGCTGCAGACCTTCGACGAGGCCTGGACCGCGTTCTACGGCAGCGCGAACCAGCAGGAGTACGGCAACGACGCCGCGCTGTTCTACGTCGTCTACCTGTTCCAGCAGGCCTTCCAGTTCCTGCACATGGGCTACGCCTCGGCCCTGGCCTGGCTGCTGTTCGTCGTCATCGTCATCGTCACGCTCGTCCAGGTGCGCCTCGGCCGGCGATTCGTCTACTACGAGGGGGAGCCGCGGTGAAGCGCGTGTTCGTCTGGACGGCGCTCTGCCTGGCGTCGGTCGTCTTCCTGTACCCGCTGCTCTGGCTCGTCAGCGCCTCGCTCAAACCACGGCCGGAGGTGTTCGACAACGCGCTCGTGCCGCACCACGTGCAGCTGGACAACTACGTGGCCATCTGGTCGGCCGCCCCGGTGCTCACCTGGCTGCTCAACAGCGTGGTGGTCGCGGTGGCGGCGGCCGTCGCGGTGACCGCCTCCAGCGCCGTGGTCGCGTTCGGGTTCGCCTACTTCCGGTTCCCCGGCCGCAACCTGCTCTTCGGGCTCGTCGTGGCCACGATGATGCTGCCGGGCGCGGTGACGATGATTCCGACGTACCTCATCTGGAACCACCTGCATCTGGCGACCACGCAGGTGCCGCTGTGGGCCGCGAACCTCTTCGGCAGCGCGTTCTACATCTTCCTGCTGCGCCAGTTCTTCCTCGGCCTGCCGCGCGAGCTGTTCGAGGCGGCCCGGGTCGACGGGGCCGGCTACTGGCGGATGTTCCGGAAGATCGCGGTGCCGCTGTGCCGCCCCGCGCTCGTCGTGGTGCTCGTGTTCGAGCTGCGGGCCAGCTGGTCGGAGCTGCTCAAGCCGCTCATCTACCTGCGCGACCCGAACCTCTACACGATGCCGCGCGGGATGAAGGCGATCCTCGACCAGTTCGGGCAGAACGGCGAGTCGCGGTGGGAGGTCGTGCTGGCGGGCGCGGTCATCACGACGATCCCGATGGTCATCGCCTACTTCCTGGCGCAGCGGTACTTCACCGAGGGCATCGCCACCCAGGGCCGGCGGGGCTGAGCCTCACGCCGGTGCGGCGTCCCGGATCGCGTAGCGGTGCATCGTCACGCCCTGGCTGAGCGTGCGCTGCTCGAGCAGGTCGAGCTCGATCGGGCGGTCGTAGTCGTCGAACAGCGGCCGCCCGAAGCCCAGGATCGCCGGGTGCGTGAACAGCAGCAGCTCGTCGAGCAGCCGGGCGCGCAGCAGCTGGGTGGCGAGCGTCGCGCCGCCCACGCCGATGGTCCCGTCGGTCCCGGCCCGCAGCTCGGCGAGCCGCTCGACGGCGTCGCCGTCGGCCCCGATGACCCGGGTGTTGTGCCCGGCCTCGCGGCGGGTCCGGGAGACGAGCACCTTGGGCGCGTCGGTCCAGATGTGGCCGTACTCCCGCATGACCTCGGGCAGCGACTCGTCGGTGCGGGCCCGTGGCCAGAACTCCTCCATGACCTCGTAGACGACCCGCCCCTGGACCATGGCGGCGAGCCCCTTGGCCCGCGCGTTGAACTCCCGGTGCAGCTCCTCGTCGATGCGCAGCCACTCGCCGGCCCCGTTGTCGCCCGGCACCTGCTCGATGCGCAGGTCGACGGAGACGTTCATCCAGTACGTGAAGCGGCCCATCGGTGCCCCTCGCCCCCCATAGTGATTGCGATCTGCAACTACTATATTGGGGGCCGAACCCGTGTCAAGGAGGCGTCGTGGAACCACGGTCCGCAGACCCCATCACCGCCGCCGTCGAGGTGCTGGGCGACCGCTGGACGCTGCTCGTCCTGCGCGACGTCATCTTCGCCGACCGCCGGTACTTCCGGGCGCTGCTCACCGGATCGCCCGAGGGCATCGCCTCGAACATCCTCGCCGACCGGCTCAAGCGCCTGCTCGACGCCGGCCTGCTGACCCGCGGCACGGCGGCCCGCGGCCAGCGCGCCCGCTTCGACCTCACCGAGGCCGGCATCCGCACCCTGCCGATCCTGTGCGCCCTCGGCGACTGGGGCCACGACTTCCGCCCGGGCGACGCCGGGGAGCAGGAACCGATCGCCGGCCCAGCGCGGATCGAGGAGCTCATGGCCGACCTGCGCGTGCGCCACCTCGGTGCCGAACCGTTTGGTGGTGCGGGTGCCGGGTAACGGGCCGCCCATGTCTGAACCTCAGCAGCAGCCCCCCGGCACCATCGGCGCGATGGCGACCAAGCCCGACCACGGTGAGGAGTCCTACCGCGGCAGCGGCCGCCTGGTGGGCAAGGCGACCGTGGTGACCGGCGGCGACAGCGGCATCGGCCGGGCCGTGGCCATCGCCTTCGCCCGCGAGGGGGCCGACGTGCTCATCTCGTACCTCGACGAGCACGAGGACGCCCGCGAGACGGCCAAGCTCGTGGAGGAGGCGGGCCGCAAGGCCGTGCTCGTCCCCGGCGACCTGGCCGACCTGGCCACCTGCCAGACGGTGGTGCGCCGGGCGGTCGAGGAGTTCGGGCGCATCGACGTGCTGGTGAACAACGCGGCGTACCAGATGACCCACGAGAGCGTCGAGGACATCTCCGACGAGGAGTGGACCCGCACCTTCGAGATCAACATCCACGCCATGTTCCGGCTCGTCAAGGCGGCCCTGCCCAACCTGCCCCAGGGCTCGGCGATCATCAACACCAGCTCGGTGAACTACGACCAGCCGAAGCCCACGCTGCTGCCGTACGCGACGACGAAGGGCGCCATCGCGAACTTCACCGCCGGCCTGGCCCAGATGCTCGGCGACCGCGGCATCCGCGTGAACGCCGTGGCGCCCGGCCCGATCTGGACCCCGCTGATCCCGTCCACGATGCCGCCGGAGCAGGTCGAGGAGTTCGGCAAGAACACCCCGCTGGGCCGGCCGGGCCAGCCCGCCGAGGTCGCCCCGGCCTACGTCCTGCTCGCCTCCGACGAGGGCAGCTACATCTCCGGCGCGATCGTCCCGGTCACCGGCGGCAAGCCGATTCTCTAGGCCCGCAGCTCGATCCGCAGCTTCGAGTGGTCCAGGGTGCGGGGGAGCGGGGCGCGCAGCGGGTGCACGGTGCGCAGCGGGGCGAAGCGGTCCAGCAGCGCCGCGATCAGGGTGCTCGTGGTCAGCAGCACGAGGTTGCGGCCCGGGCACACACCCGGGCCGGCGCTGAACGGGAACGTCGACCAGCTGTCCTGGGCCGCGCCGGACAGCCAGGACTCCGGGGTGAACGCGTCGTTGTCCGACCGGTGGAAGTACGAGCTCGGCAGCACGAACGAGGTCCCGGCCGGTAGTGTGCCGTCGGGCCAGTCGGTGTCCACTGTGGACTCGCGCAGGACGACGAGGGTGGTCGGCCACAGCCGGACGGTGTCGTGGACACAGGCGCGCAGGAACGGCAGGACCGGGGCCTCGTCGCGGGTCGCGGTCGCCTGGCGGTCCGGGTCGGAGCCGAGCAGGGCCAGGGTGCGGAACGCGGTGATGCCGGCCGCGTCGTAGGCGAACAGCCAGTGCGGGATCTGCCCGGCCGGGTCGAGGCCGGCCGTGGCCGGGGTGCCGGCCGGCGCCCCGGCCAGCGCCACCGCCAGCGCCCCCGCCAGGCTGCCCGGCTCGGCCCGGGCCACGTACGCCTCGATCCGCCGCTGGAACCGCCCGCGCAGCTGCTCGTCGCGCGGGCGCAGATAGGCCCAGTTGGCGGCGGCCCGCAGCCGGTTCAGCTCGGCGGTGACGCCGGTGTCGTCGCGGGCCGCCGCGCCGAGCACGATCCGGCGCACGATGCGGTTGAACATCGCCTCGAACGTGCGGTACACGAGCAGACGGCCGGGATCGAGGCGCTTGACCTCGTCGTGGACGATCTCGGCGAGCGGGCCGGCGACCGCGTGGTGCAGCTCGGCCCCGGTGTCCAGGACGGCCTCGTTGAACCGGCGGCGCTCCTCGCGCACGGCGCCGGTCGAGATCAGCACGCCGTGCGGCTGGAAGTGGCGCAGCGCGGCGACCTTCTCGGTGGTGGCCGGAGAGAACGGCTCCGGCGTCCCGGTCAGCACCCGCCGCACGCCGTCGGCGCTGAGCACGACCGCGACCGAGCGGCCCGGGACGGCCAGGCGCAGCGGGCCGTCGCCGTGCCGGTCCCGCAGCTCGCCCAGGACCCGGGCGCCGCGCCGGTCCAGGTCGAGGCGCTCGGCCAGGCGGACCACCCGGTCGCGGCGGCGGATCACGCCCTGGGCGAGCATCGGCGCGAGGACGAGCCCGGCGCAGCGCACGGTGTCGGCGATTCCCAACCGGTTCGGCATGCCGTTGCGGCTACCCGTACCCGGAAGGGGGAAACAGGGCGTTTGACCGGTCCGCGGGCCGGGAAACCGGTCGATGAGACATCGGGAGGGACACATGAGCGGGCGGATGGCGAAGCTGGCGTACAAGCCGGTCGGGATTCTGCTCGGCGCCGGGGCGGGCATGGTGGCCGGCCTCGTCTTCAAGCAGGTGTGGAAGGTCGCCGGGCGTGACGACGACGCGCCCAACGCGACCGACGAGGACCGCGGCTGGGGCGAGATCCTGGCCGCGGCCGCGCTGCAGGGCGCGATCTTCGCGGTGGTCAAGGCGGCGGTCGACCGCGCCGGGGCCGTCGGCGTGCGGCGCGCCACCGGGTACTGGCCCGGCTGATCCAGGACGGCACCAGCGCCCCGGCCGCAGCACGCGGCCGGGGCGCTTTTGTGTGCCTTGCAAGCGGTTGCGATCTTGGCGTCAAGAATTGCAGGGGATAGCGACCGGAATTGCTGCTCGAAATTGCGCCGCGATTTGGGCCGAGGGCGAACTGCCTGGACAAACGCGTTGGCAAGCCTCGGAGAAGGCCGTCTTTGAAGTCGAGTTTTTGCAACAAACGCTGGACTTCTGCCACATGCGGTCGTACTGTTCCCGACACCAAGACGAAACACATTCCTCTCCCGCATCCCGTCCGCCTGAAGGGATAGATCGATGTCGATAAAAGCAGTCCGGGTGGCGCTCGTCGTCGCGCTCGGGGCCGCCGCGCTCGCCGCGTGCGGTGACAGCAAGGACGACGCCGCCGCCGGGGGGCCGACGACCATCACGGTCGACTGCCCGCCGCAGAAGACCGACAACGACGGCAAGTCGCTGCAGCTGTGGAACGACGATGTCGCCGCCTTCCAGAAGGCGCACCCCGGCGTCACCGTCAAGACCATCTCGGTCGGCAGCCAGTGCAACAACCCGCCGGACTTCACCGCCCGGCTGCAGGGCGGCACCCAGGCCGACGTCTTCTACGGCTACATGACCGACCTCGACCAGGTGCTCGACGCCAACGCGGTCGAGGACATCACCAAGTACGTGACCGCCGAGACGATCCCGAACTGGGACAACGTGCTGCCGGCGATCAAGGACCCGTTCATCGAGGACGGCAAGCTCTACGGCATCGGCTACGCCGGCTACGGCCTCGGCCTCGTGATCAACAAGAAGCTGTTCCAGCAGGCCGGCCTCGACCCGAACAAGCCGCCGGCCACCTGGCAGGAGGTCGCCGCGGCGGCCAAGAAGATCGGCGCGCTGGGCAACGGCATCGCGGGCTACCAGGAGTACAGCGCGGGCAACACCGGCGGCTGGCACTTCTCCGCCGCCCTGTACTCCCGCGGCGGCTCCGTGGTCAGCGAGGACGGCAAGAAGGCCGCCTTCAACACCACCGAGGGCAAGGCGGTGCTCCAGCAGCTCAAGGACATGCGCTTCACCGACAACAGCGTCGGGGAGAAGCAGCTGCTGCAGTGGGCCGACCTGCTCACCAACGCCGGGGCCGGCAAGGTCGGCATGTACGTCGGCGCGCCCGACACCATCAAGACCATCGTGACCCAGTTCAAGGGCCAGTACGAGGACTGGGCGATCGGCCCGATGCCCGGCGACAACGGCCCGGCCAAGTCCACCCTCGGCGGCGGCAGCGGGTACTTCTTCAAGAAGGGCCTCACCCCGGCCCAGATCAAGGCCGGCCTGCAGTGGCTCGCCTTCGAGGAGTTCACGCCCGGCCAGGGCCAGTTCAACTACGTGGCCCAGAAGGGCATGGGCGTCCCCGTCGGCCTGCCCGAGCCGCTCATCTGGAAGCCCGGCTCGGACGTGCAGAAGCAGGACGACGAGCTCAAGAAGGCCAACAGCAACCTGAACCTGGCCGACTACGCGCCGTACGCGAACAGCCCGCTCACCATCAAGGCCGAGCCGCCGCGGGCCCAGGCGATCTACGCCGTGCTCGACGCCGCGATGTCCGCCGTGCTCACCCAGCCCGGCGCCGACATCAACGCGCTGCTGGCCACCGCCGAGCAGAAGGTCAACACGATCCTGTCCCAGGAGTCCTGAGTGGACGGCGCGGTCCGGCTCGACGGCGCGGTGCGACCGGCCCGCGCCGTCCCGAAGGCCCGGGGCATCCGGCAACGCCGCCTGGTGCACAACCTGACCGGGCACGGCTTCCTCGCCGGGGCGGTGGTGTGCTTCGCGTTCTTCTCGTGGTACCCGATGGTGCGCGAGATCGTGATGAGCTTCCAGCGCACCCGGCGCGGGGTCACCACCTGGGTCGGCTGGGACAACTACGTCCGGCTGTGGCACGACCCCAGCTTCGCCGCCGCCTGGCGCAACACCGCGATGTTCACGGTGCTCGCCCTCGTCATCGGCTACGCGCTGCCGTTCCTCATCGCGGTGCTGCTCAACGAGCTGCGCCACGCCCGCGGCTACCTGCGGGCCCTGGTCTACCTGCCGGTGATGCTGCCGCCCGCCTCGGCGCTGCTGCTGTTCCGCTGGGCCTACGACCCGGGCGAGTCCGGCATCTTCAACTACCTCCTGCACACCCTGCACCTGCCCACGTCACAGTGGGTGCAGTCCACGGCGATGACCCAGCCCTCGCTCGTCATCGCGTCCACGTGGATGAATGTCGGAAGTTCGATTCTCGTGTACCTCGCGGCGCTGCAGAACATCCCCGGCGAGCTCTACGAGGCGGCGGAGCTCGACGGGGCCGGACTGCTGCGCAGGCTCTGGCACGTCACGGTGCCGCAGACCCGGCTGATCCTGTCGCTGATGTTCCTGCTGCAGGTGGTGGCCACCATGCAGGTCTTCATCGAGCCGCTGATCCTGGCCGGCGGCGCCGGTGTGGAGGACTCGGCGACGTCGGTGGTCTACCTGATGTACCAGCACGCGTTCAAGCAGAACGACCTCAACGGCGCCGCCGCGCTCGGCGTGATGCTCATGGTCGTGCTGGCCGGATTCTCCGTCGCCTACGCGCGACTGAGCCCGAAGCAGGATTAGGCGGTACCAGATGCGCACCCTGATTTCCACCGCCCGGCTGCAGCGCCCCGGTGCCCGCCGCGTCTACTGGCTCGTCGTCGCGCTCGTCATCGTCCTGTTCACCGTCGTGTTCATCGGCCCGCTGTACTGGATGGTCACCGGCGCGCTCAAGAGCGGCCCGGAGGTCGCGCAGATCCCGCCGACGCTGTTCCCGCACGACCCCCAGCCCGGCAACTACGCCGAGGCATGGACCGCCCTGAGCCTCGGGCGGCTGCTGCTCAACACCGTCTGGTACGCGTTCGGCGCGCTCGTCTTCCAGCTGGTCTTCGACGTGGCCGCGGCCTACGCGTTCTCCAAGCTGCGCCCGGCCTTCGGCAACGTGTTCCTGGGCCTGATGCTGGCCACGCTGATGATCCCGTCGACGGTGCTGGTGATCCCGCAGTACGTCACCGCCATCGACCTGCCGCTGCTGCACTGGAACCTCATCGACACCCCGTGGGCGATCTGGCTGCCGGCGGTCACCAACGCCTTCAACATCTTCCTGCTCAAGCGGTTCTTCGACTCGATACCCGCGGACCTCATGGCCGCGGCCGCGATCGACGGCGCCGGACCCCTGCGCACCCTGTGGTCGATCGTGCTGCCGATCTCCCGGCCGATCCTCGGCGTGGTGTCCATCTTCTCGCTCACCGCCATCTGGAAGGACTTCCTGTGGCCGCTGCTGGTGGAGCCGTCACAGGACACCCGGACGGTCAACGTCGGCATCTACGCCTTCTCGCAGGGTCTCACCCAGAACGTCGTCATCGCCGGCGCGGTCATCGCCGCCGTGCCGACCGTCGTGTTCTTCCTCATCTTCCAGAAGAACATCATGTCCGGCCTCACCACCGGCAGCCTGAAGGGCTGAATCTGCTGATGTCACGTCGCATGCTCGCGGCGGCGATTGTCGCTGCCATCATTCTGTACCCCACGCCGGCCTCCGCCTCCGCTTCGGTTGTCGAAAAGCCCGGCGCCGACGTCCCGTTCACCACCTATGAGGCCGAGTCCGCCGCGTCGAACGGCGGCCGGGTCGGGCCCTCGTTCGCCTTCACGCAGCTCGCCGCCGAGGCCTCCGGGCGGCGCGCGGTCAGCCTGCGGGCCGGGCAGTGGGTCGAGTTCACGCTGAAGTCCAAGGCCGACGCGGTCAATGTGCGCTATTCGGTACCCGACGGCAGCCCCGACTCGAAGCTGCGCGTCTCCACCGGCGTGGAGCTGCCGCTGACCGCGCGGTGGTCGCACGTGTACGGCAACTTCCCGTACACGAACGACCCGGCCGACGGCGGGCCGCACCACTACTTCGACGACGTGCACGCGCTGCTCGGCCGGACGCTGCCCGCCGGGTCGAAGGTGCGGTTCACGGCCACCGCGCCGGTCGTGCTCGACCTGGCCGACTTCGAGCTCGCCGGCGGCCCGTCCGCCCGCCCGGCCGGGTTCCTGAGCGCGGTGGACTTCGGCGCCGATCCGAGCGGCGCGGCCGACTCCGGGGCGGCGATCCAGGCCGCGCTCGACGCCGGAGCGCAGCAGGGCCGCGGCGTGTGGCTTCCGGCCGGGGTGTTCCGGGTCCAGCAGCACCTGACCGTCAACAACGTGACGCTGCGGGGCGCCGGGCCGTGGCACACCGTGCTGCGCGGGGCCGGCGTGGGCGTGTTCGGGGCCGGCACCGCGGCCGTGCACCTCGCGGATTTCGCGATCGCCGGGGACACCGTCGTGCGCGACGACTCCACATCGGACAGCGGGCTCGGCGGCACCATGGGTGGCGGGTCCACCGTGGACAACGTGTGGATCGAGCACACCAAGGTCGGCATGTGGTTCGACGGGCCCAGCGACGGGCTGACCGTCAGCCACGCCCGCATCCAGGACACGATGGCCGACGGCGTGAACCTGCACAACGGGGTCGCGCACACCGTCATCCGGGACACGTTCGTGCGCAACACCGGCGACGACGGGCTGGCCATGTGGTCGGACGGCAACGCCGACCACGACAACGCGTTCGTGCACGACACCGTGATCGCGCCGCTGCTCGCCAACGCGTTCGCCATCTACGGCGGGCGGGACAACGCGGTCACCGACAGCGTGGCCGCCGACACCGTCACCCAGGGCGGCGGCATCCACGCCGGCAACCGGTTCGGCGCCGTGCCGCTCGCCGGCACCACCACCATCGCGCGCAACGTGATCCTGCGGGCCGGGAACCTGGTGCCGAACCCGCCGGAGGAGATCGGGGCGCTGTGGTTCTACGCCGCCGACGCGCCGATGACCGGTGCGGTCGACGTGCATGACGTGTCCATCGTGGACAGCCCGTTCGCGGCGGTGCAATTCTTCGGGCAGCGCATCGACAACGTGCGCCTCGACCGGGTCGCGATCGTGCGGGCCGGGACGTTCGCGCTGCAGCTGCAGGCGCCCGGGTCGGCCCGCCTGTCGTGGGTCGTCGCGGCGGGGCTGGGTGCGGCCGGGCGGTACGACTGCGGCTCGGGTTTCGTCCTCGACCGCGGCGCGGGGAACCTCGGGTGGACGGGCACGCGGTGCGGATTCCCGCCGGCGGGGGCGCTGCGGCTGAGCGCGGACAGCCTCGACTTCGGCAACCAGGCGCTGCACACGGCCGGGACGAAGTCGTTCACCATCACCAACCCGGGGCCGGCGCCGATCGCCGTCAACGCGCTGCGGGCGCCGGCCGGGTACGCGGTCTCGTCGGCGTGCGCGACGATTCCGGCCGGTGGGTCGTGCACCGTGACGGTCACGTTCGACCCGGACCACGCCGGGGTCTTCGCCGAGCGGATCATGGTCGACACCACTTCGCCGGCCGGGCCGTACGTGGTCGCGGTGCGCGGTGTCGGGTTCGACCCGGACGGGAACCTGGCGCTCGGGCAGCAGATCACGTCCAGCTCGCAGGCGCTGTCCTGGACCGGGCCGGCGAACCTCATCGACGGGGACCCGGGCACCTACTTCGAGTCGGCCAACAACGCGTTCCCGCAGACCGTCACGTTGGACCTCGGCTCCCAGCAGACCGTTTCCCGGCTGGTGCTGAAGCTGCCGGCGAACTGGGGCGCGCGGACGGAGACCATCGCCGTCTCCGGCCTCGTGCCCGCGACCGACTACACGCTCGACCCCGACACCGGCAACGCGGTTTCCATCACCTTTCCGGCCACGGCGCTCCGGACGCTGACGCTGACGTTCACCGGCAACACCGGGTGGCCGGCGGCGCAGCTGTCGGAGCTCGAGGTCTACGCCCACTAGAGGGGGTTTGTTCCATGCATCGACGATTGATCACCGCGGCGGCCGCCATCGCCGTGGTGCTCGGGGGCGCCGCCATCGCCCTCGCCGCCCGTCCCGCCGACGCGGCCACCGCCACCTACCAGGCCGAGTCGGCCGCCCTGTCCGGCGGCGCCGCGGTCGCGACCGACCACAGTGGATACACCGGCGCCGGCTTCGTCGGCGGGTACACCGACGGCAACAAGGGCGCGGCCGCCACCACGTTCACGGTCCAGGCCGGCAACCAGCTCGCCCTGCGCTACGCCAACGGGACCGGCTCGCCGAAGACGCTCTCGCTGTATGTCGGCGGGGTGCGGCTCCGCCAGATCACCCTCGCGGCCACCGCCAACTGGGACACGTGGGGGACCGCGACCGAGAACGTCTCGCTGACCGGCGCGTCGAACACGGTCGCGTACCGGTTCGACAGCGCCGACTCCGGCAACGTGAACCTCGACAGCCTCACCGTGTCGTCGGCGGCCTCGAGTGGACTCGAGGCGGAGAACGCCGTGCTGTCCGGGGGCGCCGCGGTGGCGAGCGACCACTCCGGGTACACCGGGACCGGGTTCGTCGGCGGGTACACCGACGGCAACAAGGGCACCGCGGCCACCACGTTCACGGTGCCGGCGACGTCGTCGCTGACGCTGCGGTACGCGAACGGGACCGGGTCCGCCCGCACGTTGTCGCTGTATGTCAACGGCGCTCGGCTGCGGCAGATCAGCCTGCCGGCGACGGCGAACTGGGACACGTGGGGGACGGCGACCGAGAGCGTGTCGCTGACGGGGGCGTCGAACACGGTCGCGTACCGGTTCGACGCCACCGACTCCGGCAACGTCAACCTCGACAACCTCTCCGTGGGTGCGGCGGCTTCGCCTTCGCCGTCCGCCTCTCCCACGTCCTCCACCTCGCCGCCGCCGACCGGGTCCGGCCGTTCCTACGAGGCCGAGGCCGCGTTCTTCTCGAGCGGGCCGAGTGTGGCGACGAGCACCGGCGGTTACAGCGGCAGCGGGTACCTCACCGGCTTCACGGGTGTCGGCGCGCGGGTCATCGTGACCGTGAACGCCCCGGCCGCCGGTGCGCGCCAGGTCGGGCTCCGCTACGGCAACGCGGCGGGTGCCTCGCGGACGTTGTCGCAGTACGTCAACGGGATCAAGATCGGCCAGGTGAGCCTGCCGGCCGGCAGCGGGTGGCTGACCGCCACGCAGACGGTGACCCTCCGCGCGGGCGTCAACCTCATCGGCTGGCAGGTCGACAGCGGGGACAACGGCGGGGTCAACGTCGATGTCATCACCGTTGACGGCGGGCTGGCGCTGGCGTCCCGCGGGGCGACGATGCCGTACACCGAGTACCGGGCGGCGGACGCGGCCACCAACGGCGCCAAGCTCGCGGCGAGCCGCACCTACCTGACGATGGCCAGCGAGGCCACCGGCCGCTCGGCGGTCCAGCTCACCGCGACCGGCCAGTACGTGCAGTTCACGCTGAGCAAGCCGGCCAACGCGCTGACCATCCGCTACTCGATCCCCGACTCGGCGGACGGGGCGGGGGCGAGCGCGCCGATCTCGCTGTACGCGAACGGCACGCACGTCAAGGACATCACGCTGACCTCGCGGTACTCGTGGGTGTACGGCGCCTACCCGTACACGAACGTCCCGTCGCAGGGCTCGGCCCACCACTTCTTCGACGAGATTCGCGCGACCATCGGCGACTTCCCGGCCGGCACGGTCCTGAAGCTGCAGAAGGACGCGAGCGACACCGCCGGCTCCTACACCATCGACGTGGTCGACGCCGAGCAGGTCGCGGCGGCGTACACCATGCCGGCCAACTTCGTGTCGGTCACGTCCTACGGGGCCACGTCCGGCGACGGCTCGGACGACACCGGCGCGCTCGGCAACGCGATCTCCGCCGCGCGTGCGGCCGGCAAGGGCGTGTGGATCCCGGCCGGGACGTTCGACATCACCGGCCGGATCAACGTGCAGGGCGTGGCGATCCGGGGCGCCGGGCAGTGGTACAGCACGATCAAGGGCCGCAACGGCAAGGGCGGTTTCTTCGCGACCGGCTCCGGCGTCACCATCGCCGACCTGACGATGTCCGGCGACGTCACCTACCGCGACGACACGAACTTCGACACCGGCATCGAGGGCAACTTCGGCACCGGCTCGCTGCTGTTCGACGTGCGGATCGAGCACACCAAGACCGGCATGTGGATCTCCGCCGGCACCGACGGGCTCTACGCGGCCGCGATCCGGATCGGGAACACGTTCGCCGACGGGGTGAACCTCAACTCCCGCGACGGCGTCGTGCAGAACACCCGGATCGACCAGTCGGCGGTGCGCAACACCGGCGACGACGCCCTGGCGATGTTCTCGCAGACGCATGCGGTGACGAACTCGAAGTACACCTTCAACACCGTCCAGACGCCGCTGCTGGCCAACGCGGTCGGCATCTACGGCGGCAACGGCAACGTCGTCGCCGACAACCTGCTGTCCGACACGGTGACCGGCGCGGCCGGGATCGCGGTCAGCAGCAGGTTCGGCATCCCGTTCAGCGGCCCGACCACGGTCGCCCGCAACACCCTGACCCGCACCGGCGGCTACGAGCCGAACTGGGCGTCGAACCTCGGCGCGCTGTGGATCTACGCCGACCAGTCCGACATCACCACGCCGGTGACCGTCACCGACACCACCATCCTGGACAGCACCTATCAGGCGGTGCTGCTCAGCTACGGCCACCGCATCGGCAACCTGCTGCTGGACCACGTGACCGTCAGCGGCGCCGGCACCTGGGGCATCGACGTCTACAACGTCACCGGCGCGATGACCGCCAACTACGTGACCGTCACCGGCGCCGCCTCCGGCGGGCTCAACAACCCGGGCGGCTACTCGATCACCCGCGGCCCGGGCAACTCGGGCTGGTAAACCCGTACAACCACTGGGGAGACGCTCCATGCGTTCGAACGGCTGGTGGCGCACCGCCGCCATCTACCAGATCTACCTGCGCAGCTTCGCCGACGGCAACGGGGACGGCGTGGGCGACCTCGCCGGCCTGCGGGCGCGGCTGCCGTACCTGAGGGACCTGGGCGTCGACGCGCTCTGGCTGACGCCGTGGAACGTCTCCCCGATGGCGGACGGCGGCTACGACGTCGCCGACTACCGCGACATCGACCCGCTCTTCGGCACCCTCGCCGACGCCGAGCGGTTCCTGGCCGAGGCGCACGAGCAGGGCCTGCGGGTGCTCGTGGACCTCGTGCCCAACCACTGCTCCGACGCCCATCCGTGGTTCCGGGCGGCGCTCGCCGCGCCGCCCGGCGACCCGGCCCGCGCCCGCTTCTGGTTCAGCCCCGGCCGCGGCGCCGACGGCGAACTCCCGCCCAACGACTGGACGTCCTACTTCGGCGGCCCGGCCTGGACCCGCCTGCCCGACGGCGAATGGTACCTGCACATGTTCGCCCCGCAGCAGCCCGAACTGAACTGGGAGCACCCCGGCGTCCGAGCCGAGTTCGAGGACGTGCTGCGCTTCTGGTTCGACCGCGGCGTGGACGGCTTCCGCATCGACGTCGCGCACGGCCTCATGAAAACCCCGGGCCTGCCGGACGTGGGCGCGGCCCCGGACCCGGCCGACCTGCCCTACCAGGACCACGACGGCGTCCACGAGATCTACCGCGCCTGGCGCGCGATCGCCGACAGCTACGAGGACCCGCGCGTGTTCGTGGGCGAGGTATGGTTGCCGACGACGGCGCAGTTCGTGCGGTACCTTCGCCCGGACGAGCTGCACTCCGCGTTCAACTTCGAATTCCTGTGCTGCGCGTGGGAGCCGAACGCGATCCGCAAGACGATCGACGACACGCTGGACACGCATCGCCTGGTCGGGGCGCCGCCGACGTGGGTGCTGTCCAATCACGACACCATCCGGCACGTGACCCGCTACGGTCGCGAGGACACCACCTTCGACCTGGGCAACCGCCGGCATGGCGCGTTCACGGACCCGGTTCTTGGCGTCCGGCGGGCCCGGGCGGCGGCGATGCTGACCCTTGCCCTGCCTGGCGGCGTGTACGTCTACCAGGGTGACGAGCTTGGACTGTCCGAAGTGGAGGATATTCCGCTCGATCGCATTCAGGACCCGACTTGGGAGCGGTCGTCCCACACGGACCGCGGGCGGGACGGGTGCCGGGTGCCCTTGCCTTGGTCGGGGGACGCTTCGCCGTTCGGCTTCTCGTCGCCGGGCTCGTCGTCTTCGCCGAGTTTGTCGTCTTCGGCGGACTCTTCGTCTTCGGCGGACTCTTCGTCTTCGGCCGGCTTGTCGTCGCCGGGCTCGTCGTCTTTGCCGAGTTCGCAGGAGCCGTGGTTGCCTCAGCCGGCGTCGTGGGCGGCTTTGACGGTCGAGGCGCAGGAAGCCGATGCCTCGTCAATGCTGCACTTGTACCGTGCGGCGCTGGCCCTCCGCAACGCCCGGTTGGTCTCGCTTCCGGAGGAGATCACCTGGCTCACCAGCGACGACGGCGTCCTGTCCTTCCGGCGTGGCGACGGCTTCGCTTGCGTCGTGAACTTCACCGCCGCGCCGGCCCGGTTGCCGGAGCATGCCGCGGTGTTGCTGTCCAGCGAGCCCGTTGTCGACGGGCTGCTGCCGGCCGATGGTTGCGCCTGGCTGGCCGTCTGACTCCAGCCGCGTAGTTGCCGGTTGTTGCCGTGAGTTTCCGGGCGCTTGGGCAAGCGCCCGGAAACCTTGCCGTCGGTGTTGCCGCGTTTCCGCGCGTTTCGGCAAGCGCCGGGAAACCTTGCCGCCGGTGTTGCCGCGTTTCCGCGCGTTTCGGCAAGCGCCCAGAAACCTTGCCGCCGGTTTTACCGCGTTTCCGCGCGTTTCGGCAAGCGCCCGGAAACCTTGCCGCCGGTGTTGCCGAGTTTCCGTGCTTTTCGGCATGCGTTCGGAAACTCCCGGGCGGTCGGGGATCTCTGTCGGGGAACTCGGTCAGGGGATCTCGGTCAGGGGATCACGGTGATGTGGTCGCAGCCGAAGAACGACGTGCCAGCGCCGGGCCCGAAGCGACCGCGAACACAGATCTCGGTAGTTCCCGGTTGGACGCCGAGCTCGGTGAGACTGGCGTGCAGCAGCGCATCACGGTCCCCGTCGACGGTGGTCTCGTCGAGCTCGGGCGCATATTCCCCGTGAACCTTGCCGTGCACCTCGGCGCTACCGGTGCCGGCGGCCACCAGCGGCCCGCGTACGCCGACGCGCACCGTCGGAGCCTGGATCGAGCCGGCGTTGAAGGCAACCGGATTGCCGTACTCGCCGGCGTTGGTGGTCAACACGACCACCGGCAGCTCGCCCTGCGGCACGACCTGCACCGGGTTGGTCAGACTGCCCGGCAGCACGTTGACCGCGACCGGGACAGCGCAGTCGATCGTGAACGTCACCGGCTTGCCGTCGTTGCCCGGCTTGACGTCGGCGACCTTGGCCTTGACCGGCGCGACGGACGTCGTCACCGTCACGGTCCGGGTGCCGGGGGAGGTGCAGGTGACGGCGTAGTCGCCGCCGTACGTGACGATGTTCGGGGACTTCGGGTCCTTGCTGACCTTCAGATCCTTGCTTGCAAAGGTCCGGCTCGCCGGCGTCACCGTCAGCCCCGGGGAGGCGGCAACGGTCTGGGTCACGACCGCATCGACCGGCCCGGCCGGCCCAAGATTCGCCACGCCCGCCGCCGCGTGCAGCGTGACCGGCTTGCCGAGCACCCCGAGCGGATCGCCGGCGGCCGTGGCCGAGGTCACCGCGAGGTCGGCCTGCACACACTCGCCATCCGCCGGATTGGCCAGGCAGAACTCATGCACCGCCGGACGCAGGTCGACGGTGGCGAGGTCAGTCCCGGCCCTCAGATCGTGCACCCGCAACGCGGCCGTGTCGGCGTCAAACGGCAGGAAGAGCGTCCCCGGCCCGTCGCGACGCACCATGCGTTCGGCGCCGGTTGGAGTCTGCTCGAAGTACCAACGCGGATCCCAGGCATTGAAGGATCCAGCGGATGCCCCGCCCTCGTCGGTGAGGAAGAGCCGCAGCAGCGGGGGATCGCCGAGGTGGGAGTAGGAGCGCTCGCCAACCACGGTGGCGCGCACGAGCGTGGCCGCTGACGCCCCGAAGTCGAGCTCGACCGCGAACGCCTTGGCCGGGTCATCGAAGTCGTACTGGGGCTGCGGCGCCGTCGCCGGATTCGTCGGCCCACCGCTCGAGGCCGACGTGGCCCGCACCGTCAGCGTGACCGCAAACAACGCGACGGCAACAACGGCAACGGCGACCAAGGCACGCCGCCCGGCCCGCACCGCGTTGCGTGCACTCTGCCCGGCTCGGACCGCGTTGCGCGCACGCCGCTCGGCTCGAACATCGGTCGGGAGCGCAGTGTTGTGGGCACGCCCGGCTCGCACCGCGTTGCGAGCGCCCCGCCCGGCTCGCGCCGCGATGAGTGCACGCTGCCCGGCACGAACCGCGTTGTGCGCACGCCGCTCAGCTCGAACAGCGTTGCGAGCACTCCGCCCGGCTCGAATAGCGGTCGGGAGCGCAGTGTTTTGTACACGCCGCCCGGCTCGAACAGCGGTCGTTAGCGCAGTGCTCAGAACCGTGAGTGCGGTGCGGGAAGCCGTGGCCAGAACGGAGACAGCGGCGAGAATATGTCGGCTGAATCGCGTTGTGGTGGTGCTGCGTGCCGTGCCCGAGTCGGCGTTCGCGGCGGGGGCGTGGCGGTTGGATGGCGTTGTGGTGGTGGTGCGTGCCGTGCCCGAGTCGGCGTTCGTGGTGGGGGCGTGGTGGTTGGATGGCGTTGTGGTGGGGCGTGCCGTGTCCGGTCCGGCGGTCGTGGTGGGGGCGCGGTGGTTGGATCGCAGCTTGGCGAGGGCGCGTCGAAGGGTTCTCATGGTGGCCTCCCTCAGCACTTTCCGGCGACGCAGTTGGCGATGAACCAGTCCATGCGGCGGATGTCGGCGGCCTGTGGTGGTCGGCGGTCGGAGTTCATCAGGTCGGTGTTGTCGGGTTCGGACAGCGACCAGTTCTGGGCCGGGTTCGGGCGGGAGTCGGTGATCGTGCGGCAGTCGGCGGGGGTGCGGCCCAGGTCCGGGGCGTCGGTCTGGCACTCGCCGCGTGAGTCCCACAGGTTCGGGAAGGGCGGGTTTTCGAAGTAGCCGCCGTCGCAGCAGTACTCGTCGGCCAGGCCGAACGGGGCGTGGCCGGTCTCGTGCAGGACCGTGCCGAGTGAGCCGGGCTCGGCGGAGAAGACCGAGTCGCCGGTGGCGCAGTCGCGGAAGTTGTCGGTGTGCAGGATCGCGCCGACGTCTCGCCAGGCGTACATGAACCAGTTCTTCGGTGTTGTCAGCACGCACTCGGTCGCGCCCGGGTCCTCCCGGGTCGGCGCGGAGACGCGGTCGGCGTCACCGGTGTCGTCGGCCAGCCAGAAGTTGAAGCGGTTCTGGTTGGCGAGGAACCAGTCCTGCCCGTAGTAGGCGCCCTTGATCACGTTGGCCACGTCATCCTGGAAATCAGGGTCGTCGGCGCCCTTGTAGCTGTCCTCGTCGGGGATGAAGACCACGTCAACGCTGTTGACTCGGGCGCCTGTGTAGATGACCGGGATGCCCGGGCTCTCGGTCTCGGCTCCCAGTCCGGTTCGGCGCCAGCCGGTGAAGACTGTTTCGCCGTCGGCTTTCGCGAGGCAGCCGTACACCAGGTTGCCGCCCGGGATGTCCTCGACCACGAAGGTCGTGCTCGACTTAATGCTCACGTCGAGGTCGGCCGCGGCCTGGTCGCCGACCCAGATCTGCAGCGTGTCCGCGATCTTCTTGTGGTCCACGAGCGGCGGCGCGGGTGAGCCGTCGGAGAAGTCCTCCACGGTGTCGCCGACCTGCACCGACCCGTCCAGCGCCTCGATCGTGATCGTCACGTCGTCGCCGGCCTTCGGCCACAGCGGGGAATGGGTGCAGCGCACCGCCAGCCCGTCGGTCGCGGCCGGTACGTCGACCTCGACCCGGAAACGCAGGTCCGCGTTGCCGTCGCCGTCCTGGCTGCCGCCGCTGGTGATCGCCGTGACGCAGCTGCCGGGCGCCTCGCCGGCCACGTGACAGGGGAGCAGCGTGACGTGCAGATCGAGCTCGGTGCCGTCGGCGCTGGAGATGTCGCAGACGTCGTCGTCGAAGTTGAGCCCGTCGTCCTCGTCGTAGAGCTTGATGACGACCCAGGCCTCCGAGGTCTGGTCGACGTCGAACTCCTTCTCCGCCGTCCAGTTCGGCGAGATCGAGTCCTCGTCGGTGATCTCCCCGAACTTGAACTCCTGGCCCTCGATCGCGATCGTCGAGAAGAAGTCCGATCCGGAGCCGTTGTCGGTGCACCCCTGCTGCTGGACATGCTCGACGACAACCCGCAGTTTGACCGTGCTCGAAGCCCACGAGTTCGGCGTCACGGCCGACTGCGTGCCCAGCACCATGCCGACACAGACCAGCGCGGCAATCGTTTTCCGTCGTTTCATGAGGTACCGCCCATCCCGTCCGACGTCAGGGATGAACAGCCTGGTCGGCAACCTTCGGGAGGCGTTCGGGAAATGTTCAGAAAGCGGCCGGAAACGCGGCCGGAGGCACGTCGATCTCGCGCATCCGGCTGACGTATTCCCGATAGTGCCGAGCCGCCTCACCGTGCCGCCCGGCCGCGGAGAGCGCACGAACAAGCCCGAGGTGCGCCGGCTCGTCGTACCGGTCGTCGTCGGCGAGCCGCCGGTACCACCCGACGGCCGCCTCAGCCCGCCCCGCCGAGATCGCGCCCGGCGTGGCCCCGCCCGGCACCATCGCCGCCTGCAGACACCGCGCGGCGAGCCGCCGCATCACCTCGCGGTGCAGCCCGGCGAGGACCCTTCGAGGGCGCTCGAACCAGTCACCGGCGATGTCACCGGTGTCGTCGAAGTCGCCGGTGTACAGGGCGAGGACCGCCTCCAGCCGCGCCGCCAACAACTCGTCGCCGCCGCTGCCACCGTGGCTGTGGTTGTGGTCGTGGCCGCCGTCGTTGTTGTGGCTGTGGCCGCCCTCGTGGTCGTGTTCCTGGCCGCCGTCGTGGTCGTCGCTATGGCCGTGGCCGTCGCTGTTGCTGTGGTTGTGGCCGCCGCCGTCGCTGTGGCCGCCGCGGCTGCGGACGTTGGCGTTGGAGTTGGCGTAGGCGGCCGTCGCGGCGTCGGCGGCGATCACCGCGCGGGCGGCGTCGTGGAATCGCAGGGTGTCGAGCGCGACGTGCTCCGGGTTGATGCGTACCGTGGCCGGGTCGGTGACGAGGTACCGGTCGGTGGGGTAGCGCCGGTCCGGGTCGAGCACCCCGCGGACCGTGGAGATGAGCACCGACAGCCGGCGCAGCGCGATGGGCGCCGGCACGTCCGGCCATAGCGCGGTGGCCAGTGCCGGGCGGGCGGCCGGTCGCCCGAGTAGGCCGGCGAGCACCTTGAGCAGGTCGCGGGCCTTGCGCGACTGCCAGCGGCTGCCGGGGACGGCTGTTCCGGCCAGTCGTACCTGGAAGTTTCCGAGGACCTGCACCTCGACCTCGGCTGCGGGCAGGGTTCCGATCGCGGCCAGGGGACCGGCGATGTGCCATGCGCCTCCCTGTACGCCGAGCTGGAGCAGCCGCTCGCGGGCGATGTCCTCGGCCAGGCGGTCACCTTTGACCCGGGCCTGCAGCACCGCGTTGACGGCCAGCGCGAGCTCGTTGCCCAGCTCCGCCCAGATCACCGCGGCTTCGAGCAGGCTCGAACCAGCACGGCCGCCCGCTTCGAGTTGACTCCAACGTGCGCGTCCGCCCTCGTGGAGATGGCTCGACGAAGAGTGCCCGCCCGCTTCAAATTGATTCGAGATCGCGCGCCCACCCGCTTCGAGCCGACTCGAAGGTGCGCCCTGGGCCGCTTCGAGCTGACTCGAAGGTGCGCCCTGGGCCGCTTCGAGCTGACTCGAAGGTGCGCCCTGGCCTGCTTCGAGCTGACTCGAAGGTGCGCCCTGGCCTGCTTCGAGCTGACTCGAAGGTGCGCCCTGGCCCGCTTTGAGCTGACTCGAAGTCGAGCGCCCACCCGCTTCGACATGGCTTGAACTCGCCCGTGAGCCGCGTTCGGGCTGACTCGAATTCGCGCGCGGGGCCGGCAAAAGGGCACTCGAACCCGTGCGCCGGGACGGCGAAAGGGCGCTCGAACTCGCGGGCGGGGTCGGTGAGAGGGCACTCGAAGTCGTGCGTTGCGGTGAGCGATCGGCCAGCGCGGCCAATTCCAGCGCCGCCGCGAGCGCAGCCGGGTCGCGCCGCTGGCCTGCTCGGACGCGTACCGTGTCCGCGTGCTGCCGGGCCGTCGCCGGGTCGCCCGAGCACAGCGCGACCCACCCGGCGGCCAGCTCAGCGCCCGGCATGGCCAGTTCGAGGTGCCGCGCCGCCGCGGTGGGGTCGTCGGCGTGCCGGATGCGTGCCAGGCCGGCGTGGGCCTCGGTCAGGACCTGGGCGTTTCCTTCGGGTTCGGCCACGGCCAGCGCGGCCTGGTACGCGGCCGTCGCCTGATGCATCGCCCCACGGGCGAGATGCACGCGCCCGGTCAGCGTGTGGCCGAACGCGGCCAGCGGGGAGCGCGCCCGCTGCCACAGCGACACAGCCTGGTCGGCGTCGGCTCGCGCCCGCTCCAACCGGCACAGGCCCAGCCAGGCCTCGGCCCGGTTGATCAGAGCCAGAGCCAACAGCGTCGGGTGTACCGTCTGTGCCCCCAACCCCACCGCCTCGTCCAACTCCTCGACGGCCGCCCGGTATCGTCCCTCCTCGATCAGCCGGGAGCCGACGTTGCAGTGGATGCGCAGCTGCTGCTCGAGGTCACCGGCGCGGCGGGCGGCGAGGGCCCGGGCGTACGCGTGCTCGTTGCCGGCCCGATCGCCGTCGCTGAAGGCGGCCAGCGCCTGGGCCACGTACGCCGCCGCGATGGCCTGGTCGTCGCCGCACCCCTCCGCGATCCGCACGGAATCCGCGGCCAAGCGTCTCGCCGCCGGCTGGTCGCCGGTCGCCCACCGCACCGAGGCCCACCCGGCAAGCACCTGCGCCCAATCAGCCTGCGAAGACAAGCCCGGCACGGATGCGGCCTGCGCAGACGAGCCCGCCGAGGATGCGGGCTGCGAAGACAAGCCCGGCGCGGATGCGGCCTGCGCAGACGAGCCCGCCGAGGATGCGGGCTGCGAAGACAAGCCCGGCGCGGATGCGGCCTGCGAAGACGAGTCCGGCACCGCCCGTGCGTAGCAGGCGTCGGCGGCGTCGAACTCGCCGCGCAGGTGCAGCGCGCGGCCGAGCCGCCACGCGAGCGCCGCGGGCAGCGGCAGGTCCGGCGGCAGGCCCGCGAGGTGGCGCAGTGCCTCGTCGGCCCGTCCGGTCCGGACGGCCGCCTCGACCTGCTCCAGGTCCGCGGTCACCCGTTGGACGGTATCGATGGCATTTGTTCCGCGACAATCACATAGCCGACGCACCCCGAGCAGGGAAAACGACCGGTGCGGCCGCGTCAGACGAGTTGTTGGCCGCCGTCGATGTCGTAGGTGGCGCCGGTCAGGGCGGTGTTGGTCATGAGGTGGACGGCCAGGGCGGCGACGTCCTGCGGGCCGACCACGCGGCCGATCGGCAGGGTCCGGCGCAGTTCGTCGCGGCGGCGGTCCAGGTCGTCGCCGAGCAGCTGGGCCGAGAGCGGCGTGTCGACGAAGCCGGCGGCGATGGCGTTCACCCGGATCGGGGCCAGCTCGATGGCCAGGTTGGCGATCAGGGCCGGCTTCGCCGCGGTCATGGCGCCCGGCAGGACCATGCCGGGGCCGGGGCGGCGGCCACCGGTACCGCTCATGAACAGCAGCGTCCCCGCCGGCCGGATGCGGCCGGTGACGGTGCGGGCCAGCGCGATCGGGAGCCAGAGGTGCTCCTCGACCAGGCGGCGGGCGCGGGTGAGGTCGAGCTCGGCCAGCCGGGCGTAGTAGTTGCCGCCCGCGGTGGTCAGGACGTGGTCGACCGGGGACGGGAGGTCCTCGAAGAACCGCTGGAGGGCCTCGGGATCCGTCGCGTCGAAGGCGGCCGTCTGCGTCGCCCCCACGTCCGCGGCGGCGTGGGAGAGGCGGTCCGGGTCCCGACCTACCAGTACAACCGCGGCACCTTCGGTGTGGGCCAGTCGGGCCGTCTCCAGGCCGATCCCGCCGCTGCCGCCCAGCAGCACGACGGTCTGGCCGGTCAGTGGGCCGCTCACGCCGTGTGCACCGTAAACCGCACCATGTCGCCCAGCCTAGGCCGGGAACCGCACCCCGTTGTCGATAGGCGGGGTGAAATCCGGTCCGGCTGGGAAGGATACGGGCATGACCGCGGTGTACACCTGGGACGTATTCTCCACGCTCGACGGCTACGGCTCGTACGCCGAGCCGGGCGACTGGGGCGGCTACTGGAGCAAACAGGGGCCTGAGCTGCTCGCCCACCGTGCCGCGCTGTTCGGCACCGATCAGCGGATGGTGTACGGCGCGACCACGTTCCGCGAGATGGCCGGGATCATGACGTCGGGCATCGACCCCAACGCGCTGGACGAGTGGAACCTGCGGACCATGCGGGCACCGGCGACGGTGATCTCGTCGACGCTCACCGACACGCTGGGCTGGCCGGACGCCACGATCGCGCGGGGCGACGCGGTGGAGATCGTGAAGGGCTTGAAGGAGGCTTCGGATGTACCGTTGCGATCTCAGGCAAGCCTCTCGCTGAACTGGTCGCTGCTGGCGGCCGGGCTGGTCGACCGGCTGCAGGTGACGATCTTTCCGGTGATCTCGGGCCGGACCGGCACCAGCCCGATCCTCGGCGGCGCGGGGGACTTCGACCTGGAGCTGCTCGAGCAGCGCACGCTGGACGGGCACATCCAGGAGCTCGTGTACCGGCCGACGGCGCACTGACCGTGCCCGATCCCGCGCTCATCGACCTGCTCTGTGCCGTGACCGGGGCGACCGTGCACTACGAGGTCCGCGACGACCGGGGCCGCACGATGGACACGCTGAAGGTGATCGCCGATCCGGCCGGCGGCTACATCGCGGTGTACCACTGCGGCGTCGGGCGCGGCATGTTCGAGGTGCACGTCGCGACCTCGCCGGACCTCGCCACCTGGACCTCGCGGGCCCGCCTCGACGCGTTCGCCTCGCAGCCACACATCATCGGGCTGGACGACGGCGGGTTCCTGGTCGCCATCGAGGCGGGCGGCGCGGGCACCCCGCCGTGGCTGCGCCTGCTGGACTACGCGAGCCGCGACGACCTCCTTGCCGGTACCGCCGCCCGCACCTTCGACGCGCCGCACACGCTGGTGCCGCGACGGAAGTACGCGGAGGGCACGCCGAACATCTACTCGGCCTCGGCCGACCGCGAGCGGATCGAGGTCGGCTTCCACTACTTCCGGCGGGGCCGGGTGGACCGGCAGGGGCGGGGCGTGCTCGAGGGCTTCAGCGAGTGGTCGGCCACGCCCGAGCCGTACATCGACAGCGCACTGGAGCGCTGGGGCGTGCGCGGCAACATCGGCGGCCGCGACGCGTTCCGCTGGGAGGACCGGGAGTACCTGCTGGTCGAGGGGCAGACGGAGGTGCACGGCTGGCACACCTGGCGGACGTACCTCTACGACGTGGCCGAACAGTCCGCCTGGCCGCTGCCGATCCTCACGCACGGCGGCAGCGCCGCGATCGCGAACCCGTCGATCACCGTGCTCGACCTGCCGTCGGGCGAGCCGGGCCTGGTGGTCACCGCCTACCTGTTCCACGTCGGCGCCGCCACCGGCGAGGGCGGCCCTATGCTCTTCCACCGCGCGGCGCCTCACTGACGGTCGGTGGTGCATCGGCAGCAGGCGCTGAAGCGGAACGGCTCCGCGGTGGCGTACCGCCAGACGCGCTCGCAGCCACCGCAGTGTCCCGGCTCGACCACTCGCCCGACGGCCAGGACGCCCACGGATCGGGCACCACCACGGCGCAGGGCCGAGGCGGCACTCTGGGTGCGGGCGCCGCTGGTGAAGGTGTCCTCGATGAGGAGGACCCGCTGCCCCGCCAGATCGCCGGCGCTCACGAAGCCGCGGTCGGTGGCTCGGAGGCGCTCGATCCGCGCGTCGCCGAGGGTGAGCAGCTCGCGGTGCAGCGGTCCGAGGGCCGCCACCCGGTGGACGGCGGTGACGAGCGGATGCACCCCAAGCCGGCCGCCGGTGCTCGGCACCGTGGTCACGACCGTCGGCTCGCCGTTGATCAGCTCGGTGACGCAGGCCCAGTGGGACGCCAGGAACCGCGCCAGCGTCGCCGCGACCACGGCGCCGAGATGTCGCCTGACCTGCGGGTGCCACCGGGAAGACCACCTGGCGGGTGGTCACCTTGCAGCTGTAGCACAGCCGGTCGGTGGACTGGATGCCGCGCCGGCACACCGCGCAGATGCCGGTGCCGATCGGCGGCACGCGCCGGAATGCGGCGATGTACGGATCGGTGTAATCCTCGGCGGCCGTCATGCCTCATCCGTGAGGTCGAGAAGCGTCCGTGCGGTTCAGAAAACGTCGGTGCGGGCTTAGAAGCTCAGGGTCAGCTGCTCCGGCACGGAGGCCAGTTTGACCAGTACGTCCAGGACGTCGTCGAGCCGTCGCACGACCAGGACGCCCGGCCGCTCGGCGTAGCGCTGGGCCCACTCCTGGGACTCGACCAGCGACTCGAGCAGGAAGAGCCGCTTGCCGTGCTCCAGGGCCAGCCGGGCCTGCATCTTGGCGCCGCTGGTCGCGGAGGCCTCGATGACGACGGTCCCCATCGCCATGCCGCTCATGACGACATTGCGCATCGGGAAGTGCGCCTGGCGTGGCGGCGCGTCGGGCCAGAACTGGGAGACCAATGCACCCCGGGCGGTGATCTCCTCGGCCAGCCGGCGGTTCTCGCTGGGATACGCGGGCGTCAGGATCCCGTGTCCGACCACCGCCACGGTCCTGCCGCGATCCACGCCGAGCGCCGCCGTGTGCGCGGCGGTGTCGATACCCCGGGCCAGGCCCGACAGCACTGTCACCCCCGCGCTTGCGAGGTCGCGGGCGAGGCGGGTCGAGCGTCGCACGCCCCCCGGTGACGCGTCCCGCGTGCCGACCACGGCGATCGCGCGAAAGTCGCTCTCGCGCAGCTCGCCCCGAACCCAGATGAACGGCGGCTTGTTGTAGATCATCTGAAGATTGGCGGGGTATTCGCGATCGAGCACGGTGTAGAGCCGGCCACCCCTGGCCGCCGTCTGCTCGATGGTGTCCCGGGCCCAGGCCAGGTCGCCGGGCTCGATGCGAGCCACCAGCTCATCGGCGAGCTTCTGATTCGGTGCGGCCAGGGCCTTGGTGTGCCCGTCGAGGAGCCGGAGCGCGCTGCCGGCCTCGGAGATCGCCGCCGCCGTCCGGTACCAGTCGCGAGGGGAAGCCTTGGTCAGCGCAAGCACGGCGGCCTGCTCTGCCGCGTGGTCGCCCATCTCCCCCTCCTTCGAACGCACGTTCGATCAGGTTAGTCGCTCGTTGTGCAGTACGGTAGTGCCTCGACGTCGCTTGGTTGCGACAAGTGCCCAGCTTTCGGGGCGTGTTCAGCCCTCACCGCGCAGCAGGGCGGTCATCTCGGGCAGCTTGAAGTAGTCCGCCGTCGCCACCGCCGAGGGCGTCCCGCCGTCCGGGTCGGCGCCCGCCGCGAGCAGCGTCGTCACCGTCTCCGCGTTCTGCCGGAACACGGCGGCCGCGAGTGCGGTCTGGCCGCGGTCGTTCACCCGGTCCGGGTCCGCGCCGCGGGAGAGCAGGGCGGCCACCGTCGCCGGGTGGTTGTGGTACGCGGCGAGGATCAGCAGGGTGTCGCCCTTGTCGTTGGTGAGGTTCACCGGCACGCCGGCCGTGACGTTGGCCGCGAGCTCGTCGGCCGCGCCGGAGCGGGCCAGGTCGAACATGCGGTGGGCGAACGCAAGGGTCTCGTCATCCAGCTCCGGCATGAGGAACAAGCTTACGCTGGCGAGAAACTTGCGGTACGTGGCTTTCAAGACACTTCCGTGCGGCGCGCGGAGGGTGTGAGCTGCAGGGGTGAGAGGGATCCACCGGGTCGTGGTGCTCGTGCTGGACGGGGCCAAGCCGCTCGACGTCGGGATTCCGGCGCAGGTGTTCACCAACCGGCCCGGGATGCCGTACGAGGTGCACGTCTGCGGAGCCGCGCCGGGACTGGTGGCGGGCGGGGACGGGCTCGCGTACCACGTCGCCGAGGGGCTCGACGCGTTCGCGGCGGCGGACACGATCTTCATTCCGGGGTACCGGCATCCGGATCGTGAGGACCCGCCCGGCGAGGTCGTGAGCGCGCTGCGGGACGCGCACGCGCGCGGGAAACGGTTGGCCGCGATCTCGACGGGGGCGTTCGCGCTGGCCGCGACCGGGCTGCTGGACGGCAAGCGGGCCACGACGCACTGGCACTACACACACGAGCTGGCGCGGCGGCATCCCGGAATTCTGGTCGACGAGGACGTGCTGTTCGTCGACGAGGGGGAGGTGCTCACCTCGGCCGGTGCGGCCAGTGGGATCGACCTCTGCCTGCATCTGGTACGCCGCGACCACGGCGTGGCCCTCGCGAACGTCGTCGCCCGGCGGCTGGTCGCGGCGCCGTACCGCAGCGGGGGTCAGGTGCAGTACATCCCGCGCAGCGTGCCCGAGGCGGTCGGCGAGCACTTCGCCGCGACCCGGCAGTGGGCCCTGCAACGGCTCGGCGACTCGCTCGCGCTCGAGGACCTGGCCCGCAACGCGCGGGTGTCGGCGCGGACGCTGTCGCGGCGGTTCGTGGAGGAGACCGGGTACACGCCGACGCAGTGGATCCTGCGCGCCCGCGTCGACCGGGCGCGGGAGCTGCTGGAGCGCAGCGGGCTCGGCGTCGAGCAGATCGCGGCGCAGGTCGGGCTGGGCACCGGGGCGAACCTGCGGATGCATTTCCAGCGCATCCTGGGCACGTCGCCGAGCGAGTACCGCAAGACGTTTGGCGCGAACCTTGCGGGAAGTGGCGAGCGGCCCGCTGTCGGCTGAACCCCCACATTCGCGACCATCAGTACATGACTGGACGAATTGCCATCAACGGCTTCGGTCGCATCGGCCGGAGCGTGCTGCGCGCGATTGTGGAGCGGGACGCGGATCTCGAGGTCGTCGCCGTCAACGACCTCGCCGGGCCGGCGGCGCTGGCGCAGCTGTTCAAGTACGACACGACGCTTGGTCGTTTCGGGCGGCCGGTCAGCGCCGAGGCGGACGCGCTGGTCGTCGATGGGCGCCGCATCCGCGCGCTGGCCGAGCGCGAGCCGCAGAAGCTGCCGTGGGCCGAGCTCGGGGTCGACATCGTGCTGGAGGCCACCGGCCGGTTCACCGCCGCCGACGCCGCCCGCGCGCACCTGGACGCCGGGGCGGAGCGGGTGCTCGTCGGCGCGCCGTCCGCGGGGGCCGACGTCACCCTCGCCTACGGGGTGAACACCGAGGCGTACGACCCGTACCGGCACACGATCGTGTCGAACGCGTCCTGCACGACCAACGCGCTCGCGCCCCTCGCGGCCGTGCTCGACGGGCTGGCCGGGATCGAGCACGGGTTCATGACCACGATTCACGCGTACACGCAGGAGCAGAACCTGCAGGACGGCCCGCACCGCGACCCGCGCCGGGCCCGCGCGGCCGGAGTCAACATCGTGCCGACCACCACCGGGGCGGCCAAGGCGATCGGCCTGGTGCTGCCGGGCCTGGCCGGGCGGCTGTCCGGCGACTCGATCCGGGTGCCGGTCCCGGTCGGCTCGCTCGTCGAGCTCAACGCGACCGTCGAGCTGGAGGTGAGCCGCGAGGCCGTCCTGGACGCCTACCGCGAGGCCGCGTCCGGAGCGCTCAAGGGCATCATCTCGTACTGCGACGAGCCCATCGTCAGCAGCGACATCGTCGGCGACCCGGCGTCGTGCATCTTCGACGCCGCGCTGACCAGGGTCGACGGGCGGCATGTGAAGGTCGTCGGCTGGTACGACAACGAATGGGGTTTCGCCAACCGGGTGGTCGACACCCTCACGCTGATGAGCGCAAAAAGCATCGCCTAGATCGCAAACGGTTACGGGGCGGCGGCCGTCGATGACCGGACGATGAGCTCGGGCTCGAACAGCTCCTCGTCCAGCGGGACCGGCCGCCGCTCGATCTGGGCGACCAGGGAGTTCACCGCGGCCACCCCGATCGCCGCGATCGGCTGGCGGACGGTGGTCAGCGGCGGGTCCATCATCGGCATGTACACCGAGTCGTCGAAGCCCACCACCGACAGCTCCTCCGGCACCCGCCGGCCCTGCTTGCGGGCGCCGCGGATGGCACCCAGGGCGAGGGTGTCGCTGGCGCAGACCACGGCCGTCGCCCCGGCCTCCAGCAGCGGCGCGACCGCGGTCTGGCCGCCCGCGATGGAGAACATGGTGTGCGCGACGAGCGTGCCGCCGAGGCGGCGGAACTCGGCCAGCTTGCGCTCCGAGGGCACGTGCCCGCGCGGCCCGACGATCAGGCCGATCCGCTGGTGGCCCAGGTCGCGCAGGTGGGCCATGGCCAGGTCCACCGCGACCGCGTCGTCGACCGCGACCCGGGGCACGCCCAGGTTCTCGTCGGCCTCGTTGATGAGCACGATCGGCAGCTTGCGGGCCCGCAGCGCCTTGGTCTGCTCGGGGCCGGCGTCGACGTAGCTGGCCGCGACGAAGATGATCCCGGCGACCTTGCGGGCCAGCAGCATCTCGATGTAGTGCGCCTCGGAGACCCCGTCGGCGGTGCGGGTGCACAGCACCGGGATAAGGTTGCGGCGCACCAGGGCGCCGGCCATCGCCTCGGCGTACGCCGGGAAGACCGGGTTGTGCAGTCCGGCAGCACCATGCCGACCAGGCTGCCCTGCTCGCGGCGGTGCCGGGTGGGGCGCTGGTAGCCCAGCACGTCGAGCGCGGTGAGCACCGCGTTGCGGGTGTCGGCGCCGATCCCGGGCACGTCGCGCAGGACACGGCTGACCGTCGCCTCGCTGTACCCGGCGTACTTCGCCACCTCGGAGAGCCTCGTCGTCACGGGAGCAGCGTACCCCGTCCGGCAAGAACCGTCGCTGGCCGCGCAAGAACTTGCGCGTTTTGCGGGTGGGGCGAGGGGTACCGGCGACGCCATGCGATTGCGGCGAAGCCACCTGGACAAACCCGGCCTCGGCCGGCGCCGCTCCGGAAAAGGGTTCACGTATCTCGACACCGACGGCAAGCCGCTGCGCGACGCCGGGGCCGTCGAGCGGATCAAGGAGCTCGTCATCCCGCCCGCCTGGCAGCACGTCTGGATCAGTCCCGACGAGCGCGGCCACATCCAGGCGATCGGGGTCGATGCGGCGGGGCGTAAGCAGTACCTGTACCACCCGCAGTGGCGCGAGCAGCAGGACCGGGTCAAGTTCGACCACGTCCTCGAGGTCGCCGAGCGGCTGCCCGGCATGCGCGACCGCATCCGCGCCGACCTCACCGGGGGCCGCGGGCTGAGCCGGGACCGGGTCCTCGCGGCCATCGCCGGCCTGCTCGACCTGGGCATGTTCCGGGTCGGCGGGGCCGCCTCGGCGAACCGCGAGGAGGACCCCTCCTACGGCCTGTCCACGCTGCGCCCCGACCACGTGCGCTGCAGCGGCGGCTGCGTGCTGCTGGAGTTCACCGGCAAGTCCGGGATCGAGCACGCCTCCGGCGTCGACGACGGCGAGATCTGCGCCGTCCTGCGCGAGCTGCGCAAGCGCCGCAAGGGCGAGGACCGGCTGTTCGCGTACTGGGACCCGGCCGCCCGCAAGTGGCACGAGGTGGACGCGGCGGAGATCAACGAGTACCTGCGCGACGTCAGCGGCGAGCAGATGACGGCCAAGGACTTCCGCACCTGGCACGGCACCGTGACCGCGGCCCTGGCACTGGACGAGGCCGGCCCGCAGCCGACGCAGACCAAGCGGCGCAAGGCCGTGGCGAGCGCCATGAAGGAGGTCGCCGAGAAGCTCGGCAACACCCCCGCCGTCGCCCGCGCCTCCTACGTGGACCCGCGGGTCGTCGAGGCGTACGAGGAGGGTGACACCGCCGGCACCGAACGGCAGGTCAGAGAGCTGCTCGACTCGGCCTGAACCCGTCGTGGTCCAATCGTGGGTATGGCCGGACTGACTGCGAGCTTGGACCCCGCGCGCCTGACCGTCGCCGTCGAGCGCGTCTTCAGCGTGCTGCGGCAGGGGAACCCGCCCAACGACATCAGCCTGACCGCCGCCTCCACGATCTGGCGGCTGCAGCGCGAGGGCCCGCGCAAGCTCACCGACCTCGCCCTGGCCGAGGGGGTCACCCAGCCCGCCATGACCCAACTCGTGCAGCGCCTGGAGCGCGAGGGCCTGGTCGTGCGCTCGGCCGACCCGACCGACCGCCGGGTCGTGCTCATCGAGGTCACCCCGGCCGGCATCGAGCTGCTGGAGCGCCGCCGGGCCGTCCGCGCCGAGCACCTCGCCGCGCTCATGCAGGACATGTCCGAGGAGGACCAGGCATTGATCGCGGCCGCACTCCCGGCCTTGGAACGCATGGCCGGGGATTAAGAGCGCAAACGGATCCACCGGTACCCGTAGCCGCTCAGCCCGATCCCGCGCACGTCCACCGGCCCGTCGTACGGCCCGTCGGCGGCGATGTCCACCGCCTGCGCCCCGTCGACGGCGTCCGGGCGGAGCCGCACCTCGCAGGGCTCGGCGGTCAGGTTGTGCAGGAACAGCATCCGGCCCTCCGGCAGCGTCGCGCGGTGCGCCAGCACGCCGTCCAAGCCCGCGTCGAGCACCTCGTGGTGCCCCCGCCCGACCTCCGGGCACTCCCGCAGCGTGTGCAGCATCCGCTCGAACCACACCAGCAGGCTTTTCTCGTCGCGGCGCTGGGCGGTCACGTTCACCGTCCGGAAGCCGTACGGGCCCTCGTCGATCACCGGCGCCACCAGCGCGGACGGGTTGGCCGTGGAGAATCCCGCATTCGCGGTGTCGGTCCACTGCATCGGGGTCCGGATCGCCTCGCGCTGCGGCAGCCGGAGGTCCTCGCCCATGCCGATCTCGTCGCCGTACCGGATGACCGGCGTGCCCGGCATGGTGAACTGCAGGCTGTACGCGAGCTCGATGCGGCGCCGGTCGTTGTTCAGCATCGGGGCCAGGCGCCGCCGGATGCCGCGGTCGTAGAGCTGCATCTCCGGCTCCGGGCCGAACGCGGCGAACACGTCCCGCCGCTCGGCCGGGGTGAGCCGGCCCAGGTCGACCTCGTCGTGGTTGCGCAGAAACGTCGCCCACTGCGCGTGCTTGGGCAGGTCGGGCAGGGCGGCGAGGACGTCGCGGATCGGCCGGGCGTCACACCGGGCCAGGGCGAGCATCATCGCCTGGTTGAGCCGGAACGCGAACAGCATGGTGGCCCGGCTGGCGGTGCCGTCGGCCTGCCCCACGTACTCGAGCAGCTCGTCGTTCTCGACGTTCGCCTCAGCGAGCAGGACGGCGTCCCCGGCCCGCCACGACACCGCGTCGCGCATCTCGCGCAGGAACGTGTAGTCGGGCCCGCCACCCGCGACCCGGTCCACGAGAAACGGCGCGGCGTCGATGCGGAACCCGGACACGCCGAGGCGCAACCAGAACTCCGCGATTTTGAAGATCTGCTTCTGTACTTCCGGATGGTCCGTGTTCAGATCCGGCTCGCTGCGATAGAAGCGGTGCCGGTACCACGCGCCGGCGCCCTCGTGGAACGTCCACGTCTCCCGCTCCGCGCCCGGGAACACCTGCCCCTCCCACCGATCGGCCGGCTCGGTGTCGGACCAGACGTAGAAGTCCCGCCGCGGCGACCGGGACCCGGCGCACGCGGCCTTGAACCACGGGTGCTCGTCGCTGGTGTGGTTCACCACCAGGTCGAGCATCACCCGCACCCCGCGCTCGGCGGCCTCGCTGAGCAGCAGCGCCATGTCGCCGAGATCGCCCAGCGAGGGGTCGACGGCGAAGTGGTCCGTCACGTCGTACCCGCCGTCGCGAAACGGCGAGGGATGGATCGGATTGAGCCAGAGCGTGTTCACTCCGAGCCGCGACAGATAGTCCATCCGGTCGATCAGCCCCGGCAGGTCGCCGATCCCGTCCCCGTCCGAGTCCTGGAACAGCCGCACATCGACGGAGTAGATGACAGCATTGCGGTACCACCGACCGGCCATGCCCAGGCGTGTTCCCCCACGGGCATCGAAAGCAAACGTTTGCGCTGGGTTTCCAGGAGCGGTGGGGGAGCTCCGCTCGGGTGCTCCGACGGGCGGCACAACGTCAGGTCGGCCTCGCGTTCCGCGCCCGACCGGCCGATGTGATGACGTCCGCTGTCACGGCGCGGTGGCGTGGTGGCTTGGTGGCGTGGTGGCTTGGTGGCGTGGCGGCATGGCGGTGTGGGCACGACCGTTCTCGCGGCCGGCTCGAGCGGGTTGCCCGACGACCACGCGGCGGGGCGTTGGCGCCGGCGTCGCGGGACAGCGGGCGGTTGTCGGGCCGGTGACGGCAAACGTTTTCCTCAGGCGAACGCGGTGACCATCTGCGGTGCCAGGTCCACGGTCTCGCCGCGCAGGATCGGGGTGACCTCGGCCGGGACGTGGGCGGTGACCGTGGGCTGCAGGAAGTTCGACAGCGGGTCGCGGAAGACGCCGTAGTCGTCGTAGTGGATCGGGATCACCCGGTCCGGGCGGACCAGGTTGGTCAGCGCCACGCCGTCGCGGGCGTCCATGGTGACGAGCGCGCCGAGGACGCGGGTGCCGCCCAGGTGCAGCAGCATCGTGTCGATGTCCGGGAAGCGGCGGGGGATGTCGCGCAGGATGCGGCGGTTGAAGCGGGTGTCGCCGCTGATGTAGAGGCGCAGCCGGCGTACGCCGTCGACCTCCCAGTCCAGGATGCTGCCCATCGTCGGCGGCATGGCCAGGTGCACCCCGGTCGGGCCGTGCCGGGCCGGGACCGCGGTGATGTGCAGGCGCTCGCCGCCGCGGTGCAGGACCACGTCGTCCCACGCGCCCAGGCCGACGGCGTCCTCGAAGTGCCACCGGCGCAGCTGCCGGGCCGCCTGCACGGTTGTCAGGACCGGGATGTCGCGGGGCAGGTGGCGGCGGGCGACCCGGTCGAAGTGGTCGCCGTGCAGGTGCGACAGGACGATCCCGTCCAGCGGCGGCAGGTCCTCGGGGCCGAGCGCGGGTTCAGTGAGCCGGCGGCTCCACAGCCCGTGCCCGAGGTACGCGCGCTGCCCCCGGTGCAGAAAGTTCGGGTCGGTGAGCAGCGTGAACGAGCCCAGCCGGAGCAGCACGGTCGCGGTGCCGATGAACGTGGCCGAAGTCTCCATCAGACCCCACTACCCGCGTATCCGGACCCGACACGACTTCATCCGGCGGGTAGGCCGCTTTCCCGACGTGTGCGGGGGCTCTGGGTTGCACGGCACGGCCTCATCCGCCGGGTAGGCCGCTTTCCGCGACGTGTGCGTGGTCTCTGGTCTGTTTCCCAACGTGTGCGGGGCTCTGGGTTGCGCGGCACGGCTTCATCCGGCGGGTAGACCGCGTTCCCAGCGTTTGCGGCGCTCGTCCAGGGTTTGCTCCCACCACGGGGTGCCGCGTTCGCCGAGGGCCTCCTTGGCGGCCTGGACGCGGGCGCGCGCGGGGGCGGTGTCCTCGCCGGCGCGCTTGGCCCGGCCGACGTCGCGGCGCGCGGACATGAGCACCTTGCGCAGTTCGGCGGCGACGTCCTCGGGGATCGCGGGGTCGGTCGCGCGCCAGCGGCGGCCCTTGATGACGACGTACCGGCCGTCCTCGGTCATGGCGGGCTCTTGGTGACCTGGTGCCGTTTGTTGCCGGTCGTGCCGGTCGTTGTCGGTCATCGGGGCGCTCTGAGCAGTTCGGCCGTCCTCGGTCATTGCGGGCTCTTGGTGACCTGGTGCCGTTCGTTGCCGTTCGTTGTCGGTCATTGGGGCGCTCTGAGCAGTTCGGTGGTTGTGGTGTGGCCACCTGACTCGGCCCACTCCAGGGCGGTGTGGCCGGTGCCGCCGTCCTCGCGGCGGGTGGGGTCGGCGCCGGCGGCGAGCAGGGCTCGGACCGCGGCGTCGTGGCCCCAGCAGGCGGCGGCGCACAGTGGCAGGCCCTCGTCGCCGGTGCCGCTCTCGGCGTCCGGGTCGGCGCCGGCCGCGAGGAGCAGTTCGATGGCGAGGGCGCGGTTTTGGACGCTCGCACGGTACAACGGCGTCGTTTGGCTCCTGTTGGGAAGGCTCGGGTCGGCGCCGGCGCGCAGGATGGCCGCGACCTGGCCCGGGGTGCCGAACCCGGCGGCGACGACGAGCCGGTCCTGCAGCTTCTTGCGGCGGCGGCGGTTCATGTCTGCGTCCAGGTGGTCCGGAGCCGGTCGTGCAGCTTCTTGCGGCGGCGGCGGTTCATGTCTGCGTCCAGGTGGTCCAGAGCCGGTCCAGGTAGCGGCGCAGCTCGTCGGGGGCGGCGATCCAGCCGCGGTCGGTGTACTCCAGGATGCGCCGCACCTCGCCCGGCACCAGGTCCCACGCCGTGGCGCCGGACTCGGGGACCGGTGTGGCGGGCGGGACCGCAGTGGGCGCCGGGAGCAGCGGGACGTGCAGGCCCCGCCGCTCGCAGGCGCGCAGGACGGTGAGGTACGCGCGGGGCAGGTGGTACGGCGACACCGCGAGCGCGAGGGCCGTGATGCCGTGCGCGTCGACCTGGCCGGCGAGCCACTCGGCCTGGACGGCGGTGTGCGCGGCCGGCACGGGCTGGATCCGTACGCCGGCGGTGCGGCGCAGGCCGAGGGCGCGCAGGGTGTCGAGGGTGACCGGGGCGCTGGTGCGCTCGGCCTCGTTGGTCGTGGCGATGAGCAGGTGGCGGCGGCCGGGATTGGCCTCCCAGTCGGCGATCGCGTGGGTCAGCCGCCAGGTCTCGCCCTGTCCGGTGAGCACGGCGAGCCCCTCGGCCCGCTGGGCGGCCGCGGACGGCAGGGTGAGGATCATGGTGACGGCGCGCAGGACGTCGAGCAGCCGGTCGGCCGGGTACGCCGCGAGCGCCTCCGCATCCACCAGTCGCGAGATCGACATGGGCACGACCTTAACGGCTGTTTTCACGTATTTAGGGCCGCCGTCTCCGTGATGGTCGCGGCGATGTGGGCGAGCAGTTCCGGCGAGGCCACGACGCGCGGCTCCGGCTCCTCCGCAGCCACCAGTCGCGAGATCGACATGGGCGGAGCCTTCACGGCTGTTTTCACGTATACAGGGCCGCCATCTCGGCGATGGTCGCGGCCATGTGGGCGACGAGTTCCGGCGGGGCCACCACCCGCGCCTCCGGGCCGAGCCGCAGGAGTCCGGCGGCCGCGTGGGGGAGGTTCTCCAGCGGTACCGTCGCCTCGCACCATCCGTCCGGGCCGGGCTCTCGCAGCGTGGCGCGGGCCTGGCGGGTCGCGCGCGGGCCGAGCACCTCCGGCAGCGCGGCCAGGCCGGCCGGGGAGAGGCGCACCACGGCTTCCCCGGCGGCGTCGGCGCGCTCGTAGCGGTCGACGTGGGTGCGCCAGAACTCGGCGAGGTCGAAGCCGGGCGGGCGGGCGAAGGTGTCCGGCAGCGGCTTGAGGGACTTGATGGAGGCGACGCGGTACGTGCGCGGGTCGCCCTTGCCCTGCGCGACGAGGTACCAGACGCCGGCCTTCAGGACCAGGCCGAGGGGGCGCAGGCGGCGGGTCACCTCGGCCGGTTCGGGGCTCCAGCGGCGGTACCTGATCTCGATGCGCCGGTCCTGCCACAGCGCCTCGGCCGCGGCGACGAGGTGCGGGACCGTGTCGGGTTCGCGGTACCAGCCGGGTGCGTCGAGATGGAAACGCTCGCGGATTCTGATCGATGCGTCACGGTACGGCGTGGGCAGCGCCGCCATCAGCTTGAGCTCGGCCGCGGCGACCTGCGCGCCGAGTCCCAGTTCGGCCGCCGGTCCTTGCATGCCGGTGAGGAACAGCGACTCGGCCTCGTCGGCGGTCAGTCCGGTCAGGCGGGTGCGGTACCCGTCGATCAGCTCGTATCCGCCGTCCGGCCCGTGCTCGGCGTAGATCGGGACACCGGCGGCGGCGAGGGCTTCGACGTCGCGGTACACCGTGCGGGGCGTGACGCCGAGCTCCGCGGCGAGCCGGGTCGCGCTCATCCGGCCGCGGTTCTGCAGCAGCAACAGCAGGGAAACGAGCCGGCTCGCGCGCATGGGGACGAGTCTGACTGATGAGTCTGACAGAAGATGTCAGGGGTGGGTGGCGACGATGGGCGCGTGAACGACTTCGACTTTCTCTTCGGAACCTGGAATGTCGTCAACCGCCGCCTGCGCACGCTGTTCGCGGGGGCCGACGACTGGTACGAGTTTCCGGGCCAGGCAACCTGCCGCCCGATCCTCGGCAACGGCGGAAACCTCGACGAGATCGAGTTTCCGACGCTCGGCAGCAGCGGCCTGACCCTGCGCCTGTTCGACGTGGAGCGCAAGACCTGGTCGATCTACTGGGCCAGCAGCCGCACCGGAACACTGTTTCCGCCCGTGGTCGGCACGTTCGCCGACGGACGCGGCGACTTCTACGGCGACGACGTGCACGAGGGGCGCCCGATCCGTGCCCACTTCATCTGGTCGCACATCACCGCCGACTCCGCCCGGTGGGAGCAGGAGTTCTCCGCGGACGGCGGGGCCACCTGGGAGTACAACTGGAGCATGCAACTGACCCGTGCGTGAAAACGGCTGTATCAGGGGACGGGTCCGCGCATCCGGATGGTGACAATGCACATCGCCATTCGGGAAGGGGGCCCGTCATGGGCCAGGTCGTCTTCATGAGCCCCGAGGACATCACCGCCGCGTACCTCTCGCCGTTCGGGCCGGAGCGCGGGTACATCTACGACGTCACGATGATGGCGCACTGGCTCGAACTGCAGATGAAGCCCGGCACGGTGCTCGTGCCGTTCGCCGCCGAGGAAGCGGTCGACGAGTCATTCGCGCCGCCCGAGGTCCCGGCTCTGAACCGGGCGCAGTGGGCGGTGCTGGCCACCAGTGCGACCGTCGATGCGCTGCTCACCCGGCAGCAGCTGGTCGCGCAGCTCGAACCGGACGCGGCCAAGGCGGTGACGGCGACGAACGCGGCCGAGCTGCAGGCGTTCACCGACGGCATGCTGGGCGCGACCGACGGCCGGCTCGGCTCGCCGGTGGGGGACGGGGTCACGCCGTACCCGGGGCGCACGATCGTCGTCGTCATCAACGGGCACGTGGTCGTCATCCCGATCCCGCCGCACTGGGAGGAGGACGGCGGCGTGCTCGACAAGCAGGAGCTGGTCAGCGTGGCCGTCCGGCTGCGGGCCGCCGCGCTGTCGCCGGCGGCGGGGGAGCTGCGCGAGGCGTTCACGGCCGGCGCGGACCGGGTGTTCGCGGAGGTGGCGGCGCGGGGGTGAATTTGCTTACCGGGTGACGAACGGGGTAGTTAACGCCGGTATGAGTTCAGACGGTTTGAGTCCACTCCAACCTCGGCGTCCCGGCTCGGCACCGCCGTCCCGGCCGGTCGATCCGGCGCCCAGGAAGCCTGCTGCCGAGGAGCAGAAGCCCGACAAGGTCCGCGGGGGCGGCTGAGCCGGTCTCCTGATCCAGGGCCTGTCCGGTCTCATGATCCGGTCTCCTGATCCGGTGCCCATCCGGTCTCCCGATCCAGGGCCCGTCGGCTCTCTTGATCCAGGGCCCGTCCGCTCCGCACCGGGTGTGGTGGCCTTTTGTCCACCTCGCCCTGCGGACGGGCCCGACCTGGCTCGCGCGAGCTCGCCCGTCGTCGCGTTTCCGGCGTGCGTCCGGCCCGTCTTGCGAGCCCGCTCCTGCTCGTGCGGCTCGCGTTTCGGGCGCGTTTGCCCGCGCGTTCGGCCTCTTTGCCGGCCGGTTTCCCGGAGCGCGCGGCATCCTTGCCGGCCGGTTTCCGCGAGCGTTCGGCATCCTTGCCGTCCGGTTTTCCCGCGCGTTTTCCGCCGCACGTCCGGCTCGCGTTGTGGCGGCGAGGTCTCGGCTCGCGTCGCGTCGGCGGAGTCTCGGCGCGCCTTGCGGCGGCGGGGTCTCGGGTCGCCCTACGGCGGTGGGGTCTCGGCTCGCGTGCGGGCATAGATGATCCGTCTGCGGGTATGCGTTGTGCATGGCTGCAATCAGGAAGCGCTCCGGCACCCTTGACGCCGCCGAGCGCAACAGCATGTCGGACAGCACGTTCGCGTTTCCGCGGCTGCGTAAGGAGCCGCTCAACGACGCCTCGCACGTGCGCAACGCGATCGCGCGGTTCGATCAGGTTCGCGACGCCAGCGACGCCGAGCGCGACGAGGCGTTCAAGCGCATCAAGCGCGCCGCGAAGCGCCACGGCGTGGAGATGACCGAGTCCAGCTGGCGGGAGCTGGGCAAGCCGAGCCGCACCATGAAGTCCTCGGACAAGCCGCGCACCCCGACGAAGTCCGTGCGCAGTCAGCCGCGCGCCGATCGGTCGCGCGACGAGCTGTACGCGGAGGCAAAGCGGCGCAACATCAAGGGTCGTTCGGCAATGAACAAGTCCGAGCTGGTCCAGGCACTCGGAGGCCGCTGACGTGGCGCGCCCCCGGATCGTCATCGTCGGTGCCGGATTCGCCGGATACCAGGCGGCCCGCACGCTGCTTCGCCGGTCCCGGGGCGCCGCCGAGGTCGTGGTGGTCAACCCGACCGACTACTTCCTCTACCTCCCGCTGCTGCCCGAGGTGGCCGGCGGCGCCCTCGACCCGCGCGACGTCAGCGTGCCGTTGCAGGACACGCTTCCGGGTGTACGCCTCGTGCTCGGAGAAGTCGATCGCGTCGACCCGCACGCTCGCATGGTGTCGTACACGGGGCCGGAAGGAAACAAAGGAAACCTCGGGTACCACCGGCTGGTCCTGGCCGCCGGCAGCGTCACGAAACTGCTGCCCATCCCGGGTGTGGCCGACCACGCACACGGTTTCCGCGGCGTGCCGGAGGCGTTGTACCTGCGCGACCACCTCATCCGCCAGATTGAGCTCGCCGACGCGGCCGAGGACCTGGCGGAACGCCGCGCGCGGATGACTTTCGTGGTGGTCGGGGCCGGGTACACCGGCACCGAGGTGGCCGCCCAGGGCCAGCTGCTCACGGCCGCGATCGCCGCCCGCCACCCGCGCCTGCGCGACACGCCGCCGTGCTGGCTGCTGCTGGACACCGCCGAGCAGGTGCTGCCCGGCATGGACGCACGCATGGCCGCCGGCGCCGACAAGGTGCTGCGCGGACGGAGCATCGACGTCCGGCTCGGCACCTCGGTGCAGGAGGCGACGGCCGAGGGCGTCACGCTCACCGACGGCCGCCGCGTGCTCTCGCGCACCCTCATCTGGTGCGTCGGCGTACGCCCCGATCCCGTCGTCGAGAACGCCGGCCTACCGATGGACGAGGGCCGGGTCCGCGTCGACGCGCACCTGCGGGTGCCCGGATTCCCGGACGTGTACGCGTGCGGGGACGGCGCCGCAGTGCCCGACCTGCACAATCCGGGCCGCTACACGCCGATGACCGCCCAGCACGCCGTCCGGCAGGGACGGGTGGTGGCGCACAACATCGCGGCGTCCTACGGGATCGGGCAGCTACGCCGGTACCGCCATCGCGACCTCGGCTTCGTCGTCGACCTCGGCGGTTGGCAGGCCGTGGCGAACCCGCTGCACGTGCCACTGTCGGGACCGCTCGCGCGGGCGGTCACGCGCGGCTACCACCTCACGGCGCTGCCCTCCAACCGGCTGCGGACGACGGCGGACTGGCTGTTCACGGCAACGACGTCCCGGCCGGGGATCTCGCTGGGCCTGGTCGACAAGAACGCCGTTCCGCTCGACACCGGCGCTCCGGAACTCGCGGACCGCACTTCGAGCTGACTCCAAGCTCTGCCCACCATCATCCTGGGTGAGGCCGGGGCGACCCGGGCCGAATTAGCGTCGGTGGTATGTCGACGACCGCCAACACCATCGCCGTCATCGTGCTCGTGCTCATCGTCGTGGCCGCCGTCGCGGTCGCGGTGGGGCGCTTCCGGCGTTCGAAGGAACTGCGCCGGCGCTTCGGGCCCGAGTACGATCGCGCGGTCGAGGAGCAGCCCAACCGCCGTGCCGCCGAGCGCGATCTCCGCCACCGGGAGGAACGGCACGACCGGCTGGAGCTCAAGGATCTCGACCCGGGGCAGCGCCAGGTGTACGCCGAGCAGTGGCAGCAGACGCAGGCCCACTTCGCCGAGGAACCGCAGGCCGCCACCCGGGAGGCCGACCAACTCGTCACGCGGGTGATGGCCGAGCGGGGCTACCCGACCGAGGACTACGACACGCGGGTCGAGGACCTGAGCGTCGAACACGCCGAGACCATCGGGCACTATCGCGAGGCGCATGAGATCAGCCAGTACAACGAAAAGGGTCTTGCTTCAACCGAGCAGTTGCGCCAGGCGCTGATGCACTATCGAGCACTCTTCGCCGACCTGCTGGGCGACGGCGGCGGGCGCGGCCGACCCGCCACCGGACATTGATGATCTACTGGAGCGCATGAGCGACTTGCGCGCGCTGATCGCCGGTTGGGAACAGGGCTGGGCGGCCTCGCGTGACCTGCCCGCCGCCGAGCATGCGGGCGGCGGGTTACGCGTTGACAGCCGGCAGTTGGGCCGTGACACAGAGTACTTCGCGCTGGACGACGACCCCGCCGTCCTGTCCGGCCTGGCGTCGCGGGTCCTGGCCGAGCCGGGCGCCACCTGGCTGACGGTGCCGACCACGGACCCCGACCGCGCCGCTGCTGCCCTCACCTCGGCGGGCCTGGTGCTGCTCAGGACGTCGGAGCAGATGATGACGATCGATCTGCGCACGCACCCTCGGCCTGCCGTCCCGCCAACGTACCGCCTGGTGCTCGAATCCGCCGACGCCCGCGTGTCGGTGGCCGTGTTCGGCTCCGGCGACGCCTGGGCCGCGCGCGGTCACGCGGGTCTGGCCGGCCGCATCGCCGTCGCCGACAGGATCCTCACCGGCCCCGACCACCGCCGGCGGGGCCTGGCCGCCGCAGTGATGGGCGAACTGGCCGCCGCGGCTGTTGAACGGGGCGCCGACCAGGGCATTCTCGTCGCCAGCGAGGAAGGGCAGCGGGTGTACGGCATGTTGGGCTGGACCCCCGCCGCCCAAGTCCTGATCGCGGCGCGCCCGGGCACGCAGTACCCCGACTGAGTTCGCCGGTTCGCGCAGGATTGCGACCTCGCCTTCGTATATTGCGACCGAAGGATCACTGTCGGTAGCGACGTACGGGGGTCGGGGGAGCCGTGAAGGTATGTCGACAATCGGTGACGGCTCTGCTCGTTTCCGTGATGGCTGGATTCGCGGCCGTGACCGTGGCAGCCCCGCCCGCCGCTGCGGCCGATGGCCGTCACCCGTACGTGGTGGCGTTCTACCAGCCGCCGGCGCAGACCGCGGTGGGCGTACCGACCGCGCTGGGCATCGCCGTGATCAACCCGACCGGGGCGAGCGTGACGTTCGCGTTCACCGCGACCCTCCCGCCGCACATGCGGGTGGCGGACCTCGGCCGGGAGATCGCCCAGAGCCCGTGCGTGACCGCGAGCTCCGCACCGGCCGGCGGGAGCACGGTGGCCGCCGCCGGAACCGCGCAACCGACGCTCGGCCTCGAGGGCTGCGGCGTCATCGTCCCGATCGTCGTCGACGCGCCCGGCACATACCCGGCGACCGGCATCTCCCTCAGCCACGCGACGAACGTCCCGTCGCAGATCACGGACGTCGGCGCGATCGGCAACTGCGAGCCGTGCGCACTGCTGGAAACGTCCCTGACGGTGACGCCGCCGCTGACCGCGCAGACGATCACGTTCGGACCGTTCGGGGCCGTGTCGCTGTCGGCCGCGACCACGGCGCTGTCCGGCTCCGCGACGTCTGGTCTGCCGCTGACCTACATCACCCGGAGCCCGGCGATCTGCACGGTGCGTGGCGATACGGTCAGCCTGCTCGCCCCTGGCACGTGTACCGTTACCGCGCTGCAGCAGGGCGACCTGACCACGTACGCGCCGGCTCAACCGGTCACGACCTCGTTCGCGGTGGTCCCGCCGGCTTGACCGCGCTGGTCATGACCTCGTGCGCCGTGGTCCCGGCGGCTTGACCGCGCCGGTCACGGCCTCGCTCGCCGCGTTTCGGGGTGGCTGTGGCGGACACGCTCTGTGACCGGAGCCGGATTACCGGTATTACGATTACCGGTAATCCGATAATTCGATAATCCAGCGGACGTTCCGACGGGCTCCGTGGGGTTGCGAGAGTGGCGGAGATCCTGGCCACCGGGCCGGGCGACGCGCCGCCGGCAGGGGTTTGGGACAATCTCACGGTGTCCGCGCCTACCACACCCCAGCTCGCGCCGCCGGCAGATCCGCCGCGCCGCCGCCGGCGATGGGTACGGCTCGCGGTCATCGCCGTCATCGTCATCGTGCTGTCCGCCATCGGCCTGCACGGCCGCCTGCCCGCGCCGCACGAAATCCTGTCCGCGCTGGCCGGCGCCGACTATGGGTGGATTGCCGTAGCCGTCCTGCTGCAGGCCGCCTCGATCGAGTCCTTCGCCCTGCAGCAGCGCCGCCTGCTCAACAGCCTCGGCGCCCACCTGACCCGCGGCCACGTCATGGCCATCACTCTCGCCGGCACAGCACTGTCGATCTCGATGCCCGCGGGTCCGGCGGTGTCGACGGCGTTCACGATCCGCGAGTACCAGCGCGGCGGCGCCACCCGCGAAGCGTCCGCCGCCGCCGCGATCGTCTCGGGTCTGGCCTCGATCGGCGGTCTTGCGCTGCTCTATGCGGGGCTGGCCTTCGCGCTGCTGGCCCGCAATCCGGACGGCCTGCTCAACTGGCGGCCGCTGGCCGTGGTCGTCGCCATGGCGCTGGTCACCACCGCGGCCATCATGGCCGGGCGCCGCTTCGCCCGCCGGCCCGACCCCGCCCCGAGGACCGGCTCTACCGCGAGCACCGGCTCTACCACGAGCTCGAACGGCGAGCCTGGCACCAGTCCGAACGCCACGTCGACTGCGGGCCCGGCCGGCGGAACAGATTCGGCTCTCGGCACCGCGTCGAGTGAGAGCCTGGATTGCGGTCCGGGTGCCGGCTCCGGCCTGAGCACCGCGTCGAGCGCAAGCGTGAATGGCGGTCCCGGTGCTGGCCCCGGCCTGAGCACTGCGTCGGGCGCGGCTCTGAGCGGTGGGTCGGGCGCGGCTTTGAGCGGTGGGCCGGGTGTGGCTTTGAGTAGCGGACCGAGCGTCGACCTGAGCGCCGAATCGAGCGCGAGCCCGGGCGACCAATCGAGCGCGGAACCGGTTACCGAGGATGTTGCCGGTAATCGTGTGACCCGGGCGCTGCGGTCGTTGCTCCGCTCGGCCGGCGAGGCGTGGCGGTCCGGCGCGGAGCTGAAGGCCGGCGACTGGGTGTTCGCCCTGGTGTACGCCACCGTCAAGTGGCTCACCGACGTCCTGTGCCTAGTCGCGGTCGGCGAGGCCCTGCACCTGCCGGTCAGCGTCGCGGGCATGGCGACCATTTACCTGAGTGTGCAGATCGTCCGCCAGGTCCCGCTCACCCCCGGCGGCGTCGGCGTGGTCGAGGCCGCCCTCATCGCCGGCCTGACCGCCGCCGGCGCCACCGGGGTCGGAGCCGCTGCGGCCGTGCTTGTGTACCGGGTGCTCTCGACCTGGATCCTCATTCCGATCGGCGGCATCGCGGCAGTCGCACTACGCCGCCAGCGCGAACGCATCTGAGCCGGCCGCCAGCGCAAGGACGGCACCGGTTCGCTGGCCGCCTTGTGGACAGGCCGCCGGCGCAAGGACGGCACCGGTTCGCTGGCCGGCTCGCAGACAGGACGCCGGCGCAAGGACGGGACCGGTTCACGGGGCGGGCTCGTCGAGAAGGCCCTCGGGGCGGGGGCATGATCGGTTCACTGGCGGGCTCATCTAGAAGGCTGCCAGCGCGATGACATGGCGGGCTCGTGAACAGGGGCGGTCAGTGTGAAGACGTGACCGGTTCGGCGGCGGGTTGCGGCGTCGGTGCCGGGGTCTCGGTGCGGCGCAGTACCACGACCGCGATTACCACCGCCGCGAACAGCAGCGCCGCGCCCAAGGTCAGGCCCAGTGCGTAGCCGTCGTTCAGGGCCGCGGGCGAGACCGAGGACCCGGTGCGATCGTGGGCCGCGGTCCCCAGCGCCGCCAGGCCCAGCGAGGCACCGATCTGCCGCGAACTGTTGAGCAGCCCCGACGCCGTGCCCGTCTCCGAAGGCGCCACGCCCATCGTCGCCACCGAAACCACCGGGCCCAGGCACATGCCGAAGCCGATGCTCGTCACGATGGACGGGCCCAGGATGTCGGTCAGGAAGGTACCGTCGGCGCTGATCAGGCCGAACCACGCGAACCCGGCCGCGGTCAGCAGGCCGCCGGTGATGAGCAGGGTGCGCGCCGGGAAGCGGTAGCCGAGCCGGATCGCCAGCACCGCGCCGACCACGACGCCCAGGGCGAATGGCAGGAATTGCAATCCGGTCAGGGCGGGACCGGTGCCGAGGACCCGTTGCAGGTACAGCGACGCGAAGTAGAACGCCGAAGCCATCGCCGCGCCGACGAGCAGGTTGTAGGCGTTGGCGCCCGCGACCGAGCGGTTGGCGAGCAGTCCCAGGCGCAGCAGGGGTTCCCGTGTCGTACGCCGTTCGACCAGCACGAACACCGCCAGGAGCAGCAGCGCCGCGGCGAGAGTGGTGAGGGTAGCCGCGGAGGTCCACGGGTGCCGGTCGGTGCGCACGATCCCGAACACCAGCGTGACCATGCCCGCCGTGGCCAGCACCGCACCGAGCACGTCCGGCCGGCCCGTTCGCGCGCCGGGCACGTCCGGCCGGCCTGTCCGCGCACCGGGCACGTCCGGCCGGCCCGTCCCACCGGGCACGTCCGGCCGGCCCGTCCGAGCGCCGGGCACGTCCGGCCGGCCCGTCCGAGCGCCGAGCACGTCCGGCCGGCCCGTTCGCGCGCCGTGCACGTCGGGCCGGCCCGTCCGCGCGCCGGGCGAGGAAGCCGGCACGCCGCGCCACGCCATGGCGAGGGCGATCGCGGCCATCGGGACGTTGACGAACATGACCCAGCGCCAGCTCGCGTACTCGGTGAGGAGTCCACCGGCCAGCACGCCGAGCGCGCCGCCGGCCGCGTTCATCGCGCTCCAGACGCCGAACGCGCGGATGCGGGCCTTGCCGGACGGGAACGCCGAGGTCAGCAGGGCCAGCGCGGCGGGCGCCAGGGCTGCGGCGCCGACTCCCTGGGCGGCGCGGGCCGCGACCAGCTGGCCGGGTTCCTGGGCGAAGCCGCCGAGCAGCGACGCCACGCCGAACAGGGTCAGGCCGAGGAGCAGGACGCGCCGGCGGCCGTACCGGTCGGCTGCCTTGCCGCCGAGCAACAGCAATCCGCCGAAGGTGAGCGCGTACGCGTGGATCACCCACGTCACGCCGAGCGCGCTGAAGCCCAGGCCGGCCGCCATCTGCGGCAGGCCGACGTTCACCACGGACAGGTCCAGCGACACCATGAACTGCACGACGGCGACCGTGGCGAGCAGCAGCCCGGGCCGCGCGGAGGAGTTTTCGTACATGTACCGAAATTAGCTTCCGAACGCGACCGTGTCCAGGCACGGCAGGATGGAGGCGTGCAGGAAGGCAACGCTGAAGGCAACGCCGCGCCGGGGAGGACCGGGCGGCCGCCGCGGACCTCGCGGGCGCAGATCCTGGCCGCGGCGCGTACGGTCATCGATCGCGACGGGTGGGAGAAGCTCACCATCCGGCGGCTCGCGGCCGAGGTCGGCGTCGGGACCATGACGCTGTATCACCATGTGCGGGATCGCGAGGATCTGCTGGTACAACTGCTGAACGAGCATGTTGAAAACCTGGCGCGGCCCGAGCTGCCCGCCGTGCCCCGGGACCGGATCGTCGTGGCGGCGCTCGCGATGCGTGACGCCCTCGCCGCGTGGCCGTGGGGGGTCGAGGTGGTCACGACCGACGGGTTCGTGGCGCGGCTCAGCGACTCGGCGCTGTGGATGGTCGAGGCGATCGTCGCCGGCGCGGCCGACCACGGCTGCACACCGGAACGGTCCGTCGATGTGTTCCGCCACCTGTGGTACTACACGGTCGGCGAGGTCCTCGTGCGCGCACGGTCACGGGGGGTCACGCTCGGTACCGGGGGGCTGGCCGCCTCGCAGCATCCGCATCTGGCTGCGATCGGTGAGCGGTGGGCTCCGATCGCCGCCCGCGACATCTACCCGGAAGGGGTGCGGGCCTTCGTCGACGGCCTGCTAGCAAAAGCCTGAGCTCGCCGGCCTGCTGTTGAAAGCCTGAAGTCGCCGACCGGCCGGCGAAAAGCCTGAAACAGCCGGGAACACAGCCCAGGCGTGCGGGCAGACATCGGTATGTTGCACTTCATGGCCGACTCGCAAGAGCGCCCGCCCGACGTTGCGGACCTCTTCGAGCGGTACGGGCCCGAGCTGCGGCACTACTGCGCCAGCCGGGTCGGGGCCAGCCTCGCCGACGACATCGTGGCCGAGACGTTCCTCATCGCCTACCAGCGCCGGGATCGGCTGCTCGACGGGCCGGTGCGGGCGTGGCTGTACGGTATCGCGTCCAACCTCCTGCGCCGCCACCGCCGCACCGAGACGCGGGGGTTGCGACTGCTCGCGCGTACCGGCCGGGATCCGTTCGTGCCCGACGTGGCCGACCGCGCCGTGGCCCGCGCCGATGCGTCGGCGGTGAGCCGGGAACTGGCCGCGGTGCTCGCCCGGTTACCGGCCCGGCAGCGCGACGTCCTGCTCCTGTACGCGCTCGCCGACCTCGACTACGACACCATCGCCCGCACGCTCGGCATCCCGCTGGGCACAGTCCAATCGGCGCTGTTCCGAGCCCGCACCAAACTGCGCGCCGCCCTCGCCGCCACCGGGAACACCAGCGCCAAGGGGGACCGATGACCACCGACGACCGATCCGACCTCGACGCACTGCGCGCGCTCGCCGAACCACGCACCGTGACCACGCCGGAGGAGCTGGCCCGCCTCCGGTACCGTATCCTCCGCAGTGACGCCCCGCGCACGCGCAGTCACGTCCGCGCCTGGCTCGCCCCCGCGGCCGCCGCCGTCGTCGCGCTCGCGGTGCTGGCCGGGGTCGGCATCGCGCTGAACCGCGACGGCGGCAGCCGGTCGCCCGGCCTGAGTCCGGCCCCGTCGGGCAGCGTCACGTTCGGCGCGACGCTGGACCCGCAGGCCACCCTGGCCGAGCTGCAACGCGTCGCCGCCACCACCGAGCCGCTCGCCGCCAAGGACAAGGACCAGCTGCACGTCCGCGCCGACATGCTCGTCCCCGCCGGCGGCCCGAACGGCGGGATCGTGCCGCAGGTCCACGACACGTGGTACGAGATCCAGGGTTTCGTCACCGTCCGTGCCCTCAGCGACGGCCGGCCGGACGACGAGGGCCCCAAGGGTGAGAGCCTGGCCGACCTCGACCGCGCGGAGTTCCGCGAGCAGGGGCCCGGCCCGCGGCACCCGACGCCGCAGTGGCTGGCCGGCCTCGAGTCGGAACCCACCGCACTCGCGCAGCAACTCGGCGTCACCGGTCCGGGCGACGAGAACGCGTGGGGCATCTGCACCCAGCTGTGGGCGCTCGCTGACCCTCTGTTACCGGGCGACGCCCGCGTCGGGCTGCTCGGGTTGCTGGCCGGGCTCGACGGCGTGACCTTCCGGTCGGTGACGATCGGCGGCCAGGAGACCGTCGCCATCGCCCGCGTCATGGGCCGCAACCTCCAGGTCTTCATGCTCGACCCCGGGACGGCCCACGTGGTCGGGCTCGCCGTCCTGGAACGCGGCGGCGCAGGACCGTCGCCGAGTCCGGGCGTCATCGACACGCGCCCCTCGCCGGGCATCGATCGCCTTGCAATGCAGTGGTTGTACTCGTACGAGCTCGTCAAACCCTGACGTCACGCCCGGCGGCGCCGGATGGTATGTTCGGCGCCGCCGTGCAGTGCTGCGACTCGAGGAGGTGAGACCCATCAACGCTGTTACCGATGACCGGGCCTCCCTCCAGCGCATGGCCTAGGGAGCGCCCGGACAGGCATCGAAAGGCCCTGATCCGCATGCGCATCACCGATTCGACGTCGCTCGAAGGCGTCACCGAGCAGTCATTTACGTGCAACGACGTCCCGGGTGTACTGTTCACGCCCGCCGACGCCACCGGCCCGCGCCCGCTCATCGTTCTCGGTCACGGCGGCGGCCAGCACAAACGAGCACCCGGCGTCGTCGGCCCGGCCAGGCACCTCGTCATCGCCGGCGGTTTCGCCGTCGTCGCGATGGACGCGCCCGGCCACGGCGACCGCCCGCAGGACGAGACCCTGGCCCGGATGGCCGCCGAGAACCGCGCCGCGATGGCCACCGGCGCCGAGGTGGCACCGCGACTGGCGGCGCTGCACACGTACCTCGCGACCACGAGCGTTCGCGAGTGGAAAAGCGTCGTGAGTGCGGTACAAACACAGGAAAACGTCGGCGAAGGACCCGTTGGCTATCGTGGACTGTCAATGGGCTGCGGCCTCGGCGTGCCATTCGTGGCGTCCGACCCACGGGTGCGCGCCGCGGTGCTGGGCCTGTGCGGCCCGCTCGGACTCGAAGCGGACGCCGCGCGGATCACGGTCCCGGTGCAGTTTCTCGTGCAGTGGTCCGACCGTTTCGTACCGCGCGAAAGTGCCCTCGCCCTCTACGACGCATTCGCCGCGCCGGTCAAGACGCTGCACGCCAATCCGGGCGACCACGGCGACGTGCCGCGCGCGGAGCTGGACGACGCCCTGCGGTTCTTCCAGCGCCATCTGACGAACCGGCACTCGGGGTAGGTAAGGTCGAGCCGTGATCACGTGCGTCGTCGAGTACGTCATCGACCCCGCGAAGACCGAAGCCTTCGAGTCCTTCGCGCGCCGCTGGATGGCCCTGGTGGACCAGCACGGCGGGACGCACCACGGCTACTTCCTGCCCGCCGAGGGCGCCAGCGACAAGGCCCTGGCCCTGTTCAGCTTCCCGAGCCTGGCCGCGTACGAACAGTACCGCCAATTGTTCGGCGTCGATCCCGAGTTCGTAGTCGCCGACCGCATCCGCGACGAGAGCGGCTGTGTCCTGCGCTACGAACGCACGTTCATGCGCCCCCTCCTGCCGGAGCCCTAGCGCGCCACCGCCGGCATCAGACATTTCCGGCATCACCGTGTGTCGATATCGACGGTGATTTGGGTCACGCGGAAACGGCTTCGATGCCGAATGCGGCCCTTCCGCAACGCGGACGTCTTGTCACCCGAGGTGATCTCCATCGTTGACGTCTATCCATGCGATTCGGTGTGGCCGTAGCGTGCGCGTTGCATTTTGGCATTGACCTACGCGGGGGTTTCGATGGTGCCTGGGCGCGAGTGGCTGCGTGCTGTCCGGATGCGGCGCTTCGGCGTCGTGGCGACGGCCACGGCGGTGGCGTTGGTGGCATCGAGTCTGGTCGCTATTCCCGCGAAGGCGGCGCCGAGTCCTGGTGCGGGTAGGGCGGCCGCGGCGCCGGACAAGTCGACGCCGGTGTCGAAGGTGCCGGTGAAGGCGCCGACGAAGTCCACATCAGACGATGGTGTGTTGAAGGCGTTGCCGCCGGTGTCGTGGCCGTCGGCGGGTTCGGCGGACAGCGATGCGTCGACGTCGGCTGTGGCGCCGGGTGGGTTGCCGGTGCGGGCGCTTGGGGATGCTTCGGCGGATGCGGCGCCGCGGACCCGTAAGGAGTTGTCGGCGTCGGCGCAGCAGCGGGTGCCGGTGCGGGTGACGGTGGTTGATCCCGCGGTGGCCGCGGCGGCGGGGGTGCGCGGTGTCCTGCTGCAGGTGTCGCGTACCGATGGTCGCGTGGGTCGCGCCGGTGTTGGTCTGTCGGTGGATTACGCGAAGTTCGCGGCGGGGTACGGGGCGAGCTACGGGTCGCGGTTGCGGTTGGTGTCGCTGCCGGACTGTGTGCTGACGACGCCGTCGGCGAAGGATTGTCAGATGCAGTCGCCGGTGGAGTCGGTGAACGATCCGGTGGCCCGGACGGTGACCGCGTCGACGGTGTCGGTGGGTGGTGCTGCGTCTTCGTCGTCGGTGGTGGCGTTGGCGTCCGCGGGTGACGGGTCGTCGCCGGAGGCGGACTGGAAGGCGACCGACCTGTCGATGGCGTACTCGTGGGCCTCGGGTACGTCCGGTGGTGACTTCACCCTCAACTATCCGTTGAAGGCGCCGGCGTCGCTGGGCGGTCCGGCGCCGCAGCTGGCGTTGGGCTACTCGTCGGGCAGCGTGGATGCCAAGACGGCGTCGAAGACCGGTCAGTCCTCGGTCGTCGGCGAGGGCTGGGACCTGGCTGGCGGCGGCTACATCGAGCGGACGTACCGCACCTGCTCGGACGACGGACTGAACATCCCGGATCAGTGCTGGGTGGACAAGAACACGATCACGATGGTGTTCGGCGGCAAGTCGACGAAGCTGATCTGGAACGGCAGCGGCTGGTATGCCGGTTCTGACGACAAGTTGAAGATCGAGAACCCGACGGGGGCGAGCAACAACGCGCCGAACGGGGAGTACTGGAAGGTCACGACGCAGGACGGGACGCAGTACTTCTTCGGCAAGGTCCGCCGGTACACGAGTGACAACGTGAATCCGGATACGGCGTCGGTGTTGTTCGAGCCGGTGTTCGGGAACAACGCGGGTGAGCCGTGCTATCCGAACTGGTGCCTGCAGGCGTACCGGTGGAATCTCGACTATGTCGTGGACCCGCGCGGGAACACGATGACGTACTTCTACGACAAGCTGACCGGCAAGTACGGGCCGGCTGGTGCGGCCTATGACCTGTCGGCGACGCTGAACCGGATCGAGTACGGCACCCGGTCGGGCTCGGAGGCCGGTTCGGCGGCGCCGATGCGGGTGGTGTTCGACTACGCGGAGCGGTGTTTCGCCCCGAACCCGTGCAGCTGGCCGCCGTCGTCGGGGCACGGCGGTTTCGCCGACACCCCGACGGATCTGTACTGTGCGGCGAGCAGCTGCTCGAACGTCCTGGCGCCGGTCCATTTCACCCACTCCCGGCTGGCTGGGGTGCGGACGCAGGTGTACACGGGTTCGGTGTACCGCAACGTCGACAAGTGGGACCTCGATCAGACGTTCCTGACGTCGGGGGACAGCAACGGCGACCACGTCGATGACACGGCGCCGAACCTGGCCCTCATGGGGCTGACGCACACCGGGTTCGCCGCGGACGGCGTGACGACGCAGGCCGAGCCGAAGGTGACGTTCGGCTACGTCGACAAGGCGAACCGGACCGACTGGAGCCCCACGGCCGGCACGGCGCCGTTCATCCACTGGCGGGTCGACAAGGTCAGCAACGGCGTCGGCGGTGAGACCCTCGTCGACTATCTGGACTCCGACTGCGTCAACGGTCAGTCGAAGATGAACGGTGACAGCAACCCGTTCCGGTGTTTCCCGCAGTACGTCAAGCCGCCGAGCGCGCCGGCCGCGTTCATGTACTTCAACAAGTACGTGGTCGGGAAGGTCACGGAGAAGGACCTGACCGGCGGTTCCCCGGATGAGGTGACCTCCTACAGCTATTCGGCGGACGGTTCGAGTGACACGTCGCTGTGGGCGCATGACGACGTCGACGTCGCGAATGTGGCGCAGACGTCGTGGGCGGACTGGCGGGGCTATCCGACCGTGACCGTCACCCACGGCGCGGTGGCCGGGCAGCAGAGCGTCTCCAGGACCATCTACCAGCGTGGCATGTCCGGTGATGCGAAGAAGAACGGCACGGACACGGCGGTCGCGTTCGGTCAGCGGCCGGCGTTCACGGTCGAGCCGCTGCAGGCGGGCGCGCAGATGGCGGTCGGGCTGGCCGGTGGCGGCACGAACACCGCCGGCGGGCTGTGCCTGGAAGTCACCGGCGCCAACACCGCCGACGGCGCGCCGCTGCGGACCACCTCCTGTACCGGCGATCCGCGTCAGCAGTGGACCCGGCAGATCCCCGCCGACGGGGTGCAGGTGCTGAAGAACACCGCGACCGGCAAGTGCCTGGACATCGAGGCGTACGGGACCGCCAACGGGGCCAGCATCCGTCAGTGGACGTGCACGAACGCGACGAACCAGCGGTGGCTGCGCCAGCCCGACGGCACGTTGAAGAACCCGATCTCGGGCCGGTGCCTGGACATCGACAGTTACAACATCGGTGACAACGGCGTGGCGCACCTGTGGGACTGCGCCGGCACCTGGAACCAGATCTGGATGCCAACCAACCGCGGCGAACTGGTGATGAGCCAGAACGTCCGCTGCGCCGGCGCGTCCGGCAGCACCGACGGCTCCACGGTCGTCAACCAGACCTGCGGCGTGATGGACCACAACCCGAACCAGACCTGGATGCTCCAGCCGAACGGCACCGTGGCCAGCTGGGGGTATGGCGGCAAGTGCCTGGACGCGAACGGCACCACCAGCGGCAGCCCGGTCCGGATCTGGACCTGCGGCACCGGCGCCGCCCAGCAGTGGCAGCCGCAGGCCAACGGCACCCTGAAGAACCCGGCCACCGGCCTCTGCCTCGACGCCGGCGACCTCGCCATCGCCGGCCAGACGCTCACCATCCGCACCTGCACCGACCACACAAGCCAGCGCTGGATCGGCCGCGGCCGCGACTACCTACCGCTCAAGGGCCAGGTCCGCTCCAGCTACGCCTACGACAACGGTGCGGTCGCCGACTACAGCGTCCACGGCTACTGGTTCAACCAGTCCGCCACCCGCGCCGCGTTCACCACGCCCGGCGCGACCGTCGAATCCTGGATCACCCGCGAAGCCCAGACGAAGACCGCGACCTGGATCGCCGCCACCTCGTCATGGCGCTGGACCCAGACCGACACCACCTTCGACAGCTACGGCCTGCCCGCCGACGTCAAGAACTCGGGCGACATCAGTACCACCGCCGACGACACCTGCGCCCACACCGACTACGCCCGCAACACCACGGCATACCTGATCGACCTCCCGTCGCAGGCGGTCATCACCGACTGTGCCGCGGGGCCGCACGACGGCAACTACCTCAAGGGCACCCAGACGCTGTACGACGGCAGTACCACCGTCGGCGCACCGCCCATCCAGGGCCTCGCGACGCAGACCAACGCCATGACGACGGTGTCCGGCACCGCGATCACCTGGACCAAGCAGAGCCGTGCCACCTACGACCAGTACGGCCGGGTTCTGGACGCGTTCGATGCCCTCGACCACAAGACCACGATGAGCTACACGCCCGGCGGCGGCCCGGTCACCTCGACGTCCATCACCGATCCGCTGCTGCGTCAACAGGTCATCGACATCGAGCCAGGTCACGGTGTTGCCACGGCGGTCCGGGATCCGAACAACCAGACCGTGACGGCGCAGTACGACCCGCTCGGACAACGCACCAAGGTCTGGATGCCCGGCCGTGCCACTAATCTGACGCCCACCTACGAGTACTCGTACGCCTTGAGCAACGCCGCCGCCAACGCGGTGACGACCTCGGAACTCGGGCCGAACGGCGGCCGCATCGTCACCGTCGAGCTCTATGACGGCCGGCTCCGCAAGCGCCAGACGCAGGCTCCCGCGTCGGTCGCCAAGGGCGGACGCCTCGTCACCGACACCCAGTTCGACGCGCGCGGCTTGGCCTGGCAGCAGAGTACCTTCTGGGATTCGAGTTCCGCTCCGACCGGCCAGCTCGCCGGGTTCAGCAACGCCAACGTGCAGCAGCAGACCCGAAACTCGTTCGACAGCCGCGAACGTGTGACCGTCGCCGGCCTGTACTCGGCGGATGCACTGCAGTGGAAGACCACCACGGCCTACGACGGGAACAGCACCACCGTGGTTCCGCCGTCCGGGGACACCCCGGTCCGGCGAACCACGAATGCGGCCGGGGACGTGATCGAACTGCGGCAGTACACCGCCGGGTCCATCGGCGGCGCATCGCAGGCGACGACGTACGAGTACGACCGTCTCGGGCGGCTCAGGACTGTCGCCGACCCGGCCGGCAATCAGTGGTCGACGACCTACGACCGGCTCGGGCGCGTCACCGCCACGACCGATCCGGACACCGGTGCCGAGCAGTATGGGTATGATGCCGCCGGACGCAGGACCACCTCGACCGACAACCGCGGCGTCACGCTCGCCTATACCTATGACGACCTCAACAGGAAGACGGCCGTGTTCGATGGCAGCACCAGTGGGGTCAAGCGTGCGCAATGGGACTATGACACCGTCCGTATCGGTGCCCTGACGAGTTCCACGCGATTCGCCGGGTCGCAGGCCTACACCACGGCGATCGACAGCTATGACGCCGCCGGCCGCCCGGTGAGCACTACGACGACGATTCCGGCCACCGCCTCGTTGCCGGCCACCACCTACACGGTCGGATACACCTACAACGCGGACGGGTCACTCGCGTCCACCGCGTACCCCGCGATCGGTGGCCTGCCGCAGGAGACGGTCACCGTCGGGTACGACGCGAGCGGCAGGACGTTGTCGATGACGGGCCTGGACACCTACGTCGCCGACACCAGCTACTACGGTCTGGGACCCGTGCGTCAGCAGGTGCTCGGCACCGGCACCAAGCAGGCACGCAGCACCAGGACGATCGACGAGCGGACCGGCCGGCTCACGAACTATCTGGCCGAGAGCACCAACCAGTCGAACACGGCGACGTGGGACGAGCGGCTGAACCTGGGTTACAGCTTCGACGAGGCGGGAAACGTCACCGCGATCAAGGAGACAAGCGGTGGAAGCGTCGTCGCCAATGAATGCTTCGCGTTCGACGGCCTCCGGGAGCTGACCGAGGCGTGGACCACGTCGCTGGCGGCGTGCCCCACCACGCCGGGCGCGTCGCTCGGCGGTCAGGACTCCTACTGGACCAGCCTGCAGTACGACCTCAGCACTGGAAACCGGGCGACGGAGATCAAGCACGGCCCGGGCGGGAACACCACCCGGACGTACGTCTACCCGGCGTCGGGTTCATCGAGCGTCCGGCCCCATGCCGTCACGCGGGTCGACATCGCCGGGGTGGGCGCGGGCACTGACAGCTACACGTACGACGACAGCGGCAGCACCAGCAGCCGTGGTCTCGCCGCCGGCCAGAACCAGTCCATGGTCTGGGATCGCGAGAAGCACCTCGAGAGTGTCAGCGACGCCTCGGGGACGACCGGCTATGTGTACGACGCTGATGGTGCCCGGCTCCTGGGCACCGACCCGCAGGGCGTGACCGTGTACCTGCCGGGCCTCGACCTGCGCCGCCAGGGCGGGGTCACGACCGGCACGCGCTACTACGGCGACGTCGCGGTACGGACGGCGTCGAACGGGGTGACCTGGCTCATGAGCGACACGCACGGCACCGGCCAGCTGGCCATCAAGGCGGACACGCTTGCCGCGACGCGTCGGCGGCTGGATCCGTTCGGCAATCCTCGAGCGGTCGGCGGCGTCGCGTGGCCTTCATCGCGCGGGTTCCTGAACGGCACGCAGGACAACACCGGGTTCACGCACCTCGGTGCCCGGGAATACGAACCGTCCGCGGGCCGCTTCATCTCCGACGACCCGGTGACCGATGTGCACGACGCCGGACAGATGAACGGGTACTCGTACTCCGCGAACAATCCGGTAAGTGCCAGCGACCCGACTGGGACGCGCCACGAACCGGACGAGAAGTGGCCGGGCACGTCGCTACTCCCGGCGCAGCCACCGACCCCGAAGCGGCAGGTCCAGACCAAGGGCGGTACCAGCTCGCCGGCGGACAACAACGGGAGCGCGCCGTTCAACTCCAAGAAGGCGGACAAGGAACAGGAAAAGGCGAACAAGCGTGCCCTGGACAAGGCCACGGCGCTGAAGGACCTCGCCTGTGCGGCCGGTCTCTTCCTGACGTGCGCCACTTGGGGACACTGGCTCGATCGCAGTGGCACGACGTTCGACGCGGGCCGGTACATGAAGTTGTTGCTGGCGGACGAGGCATTGGCGCCGGCTGTCGCCGGCCAGCTCCAGGAACTCCGCGATCTGGTGGTGCAGAGTTGTGGAGGCGAATCCCAGTGTGTCGTCTGGGGTGACACTCTGTGGCACTCGGTCGATCTGAAGGATGCCGACAACCACTACGCGGTAGGGCACGTGATGTTCAGGGTGGCTGGCTACATGTCGGTCGGCTTCGATGCGCAAGGAAACCGCGTGGTCAATGCGACCTACACGGTCAGTGTCTATAAGTCCTGGAATTTTGATCCGGGTGACTCGTTCAACATTCCGGGTGCCGGTCCTTACAACGTGGCCCCGTTCACGGCATTGCACGAGTACGGCCTCGCGCGTGACTACGCCTTCGCCGGCGAAAGCGACATGTTCGTGCAGCAAATGAGGGTCCCGTAACAGCGCGGCATTTGTAGAATGTGGATTGGTATGGTCATGTCATGAAGCGGCAGCGACTGTTGGCTGTGCTGGCGGTGTCGGGCGCCGTGGCAATCCTCTGCGGTATCGGTGTGTACTGGGAAATCGACCGGATCGCGGAACGACCGGCGGCGATGCCCGAACGCCCCGTGCTGGGTACCGCCGACGTCTGTTCGCTCTTCGACGGCACCCTGCTCGACCGTGCGGTGCCCGACCCGACCGGCCGCTCGTCGGAACTGGATCTGTCGGGGCATCCGAAGGGCAACAGCGGCCACTGTGCCGTCGATTCGAGCGCCGGTTCCCTGCGGATCGACGTCGAAGTGGTGCTCGAGGTGGGTGCCGGACTCGACCCGGCGGAGACGCGCGCGTCGCGTGAGCTCGACAGCTACTGCCGGGACGTCCTCGCGGGAGCCGTGGTCCGGCCGGCGACCCGGTCGGCGGACGGATCGTGCTCGCGGGAGGACGGCGCCGCGGACGCCGTCACCGCGGTGCACTTCGGGGCACGGAAGGGAACGCGGCTGTTCCGCACCGAATACCGCTTCGGCCGGCCGGTCGCCGGCGATGCGGCGCGCACCGCGGTGCGGCTGATCGAGGACATCACGGCTGGAAGTACTGCGCCATCACCTCGCTGACCCAGTGCGGCTGCTTGACGTTCGACGGCAGGAACTCGGTCATCGCCGGCTTGAGATCGATGACCGGGGTACCCGCGACCGCGTCCAGGCCGAGCACGGTCAGCTCGCGGCCGCGTACCGACTCGATGGCGCAGCACGTGACGCCGATGCGGTTCGGGCGGCGGGGTCCGCGGCCGGCGAAGATGCCGACGGGCGGGAGGTCTTCGCGGCCGCGGTACGGGCGGGGCTCGCGGTAGTCGCCCCCGTCTTCGAACCGGTCGAAGACGAACAGGACCTCGACGTGCGAGAAGTCCTCGAGGCCCTGCAGGCACGCGTCGCCGAAGCGCTCGTCGACGACGATGGTGCTGCGGACGGCTCCCCAGTTGTCGGTGTGCTGGATGTCCGTGCGGCCATTGTGGACGGTACCGATGGGGGTGATCTCGAAGCTCGCCATGCCTGCGAGGCTAGCCGCCGAAACGGTCGAGGCGGCACCCCGCGAGCAACGGCTCGGCGGTGCCGTCGAGCAGTTCGCGCGCGACGAGGCGCCCCACGGCGGGGGCGAGCGTGATCGCGGAGTGCAGCACCGCCACGTAGAGGCCGGGCACCCCGGCGACGGGCCCGACGATCGGCTCGCCGTCGACCGGCATCGGGCGGGCGGCGGTCCGGCTGCCGAGCAGGTCGACGGTTTCCGCGCCGCGAAACGTGGACCGGATGGCGGCCAGGGTCCGTTCCGGCGAGTCGGCGGCGGCGACGAGCCGGTCCGGGGCGACCTGGCGGAGGTCGAAGTCCGCGGTGTTGACAACGGTGTTGACCAGGCCTTCCGGGGCGCTGAACCGTGTGAGCGTCGCCGGTGAGGGGCCGACCGGGACGTGCACACCCAGCGGCGCGGCGAGGGCGGCCGTGGCCACGCCGGCCGCGAGGACGACGACCGTGCCGTCGCGGGGGACCGCGGTCACCGGCATGTTCGAGTGCACTTCAGCGCCGTGGGCGCGGGCGCCCTCGACCAGCCGTCCGGTGACGCCGACCGGGTCGACGGCGCCGTCACCGGGGACCCAGATCGCCCACTCCGGAGGCCGGCGCACGTTGGGTTCGAGCCGCGCCACGGCGGCCGCGTCGACCAGTTCTTGGCCCGGCCCCGCTTCCGGCGCGGCGTCGGTCAGGCCCCAGGTCAGCGAGCCGGACCAGGTGACCGGAAGGTCCGGCAGCTCGCCCTCCAAGCGGTGGTACTCGTCGATGGCCCTCGACCGCAGCGCGGCGGCCGGGCCGCGGTGGACGCCGGACGCGCCGATCCACGCGAACGAGTTCGCCGTCACGCCGCCCCCCGGCCGCCCGGCATCGACGAGGGTCACGGCAGCGCCGGCCCGCGCGGCGTGATAGGCGATCGAGGCGCCCACAATGCCGGCCCCGACGACGGTGATGCTGCGGTCCGACATGGGACCCATTCTGCCCGCCGCCGCGCCGTAGAGTTCTGGTGTGGGGGAGGACGAGGAAACCGCGAAGGTGCTGCGGGCGTGGAACACCCAGGCGCCGACGTACGACCGGCAGATCGCGCTGCTCGAACGCATCTGGTTCGGCGGTGGACGTCAATGGCTCACCGCGCGGGCGCAAGGCCGGATTCTCGAAGTCGCCGTGGGAACGGGGCTCAATCTGCCGTGCTATGCCGACACGAGGAACGTCACCGGAGTCGAGCTCAGTCCAGCGATGCTCGACATTGCGCGGCGGCGGGGGACCGGGGCGCGGCTGGTGCTGGGGAATGCTGAAGCGCTGCCGTTCGGTACCGAACAGTTCGACACCGTGGTGTGTGCGCTTTCGCTGTGCACCATTCCGCGGCCCGCCGTGGCGATCCGGGAGATGCGCCGGGTGCTGGTGCCCGGTGGGCGGTTGTTGCTGCTCGACCACATCGGCAGCTCGTGGCCGCCGGTCCGGGCCGGGCAGTGGGTGCTCGAACGGTTCACGATCCGGGCGGCGGGGGAGCACTTCACGCGGCGGCAGCTGCCGTTGGTGCGGGGCGCGGGATTCGAGGTCGTCGAGGCCGAGCGGCTCAAGCTGGGGACCATCGAGCGGCTGCACGCGCGCAAGGGGTAATTGTGTGAGCCGACCGTGCCGGGGAATTCGGGGGTGATGACGGAGATCACCGCGCACCACGGGCTGCTCAAGGACGTCAAGTTGCACGCCGACGACTACGGCGGTATCGGGCGGCCCGTTGTGCTCATCCACGGCTGGCCGCTGTCGGGGGCGTCGTGGGCGGCGCAGATTCCCGCGTTGCGGCAGGCCGGGTACCGGCCTATCACCTACGATCGGCGGGGGTTCGGGCGCAGCGACAAGCCGCTCACCGGGTACTCCTACGACTCCCTCGCCGAAGACCTGCACAAGGTCCTGGTCGAGCTGAACGTGCGCGACGCGACCCTCGTCGGCTTCTCGATGGGCGGCGGCGAAGTGGCCCGGTACCTCGCGAACTACGGCCCCGAACGGGTGCGCAGCGCGGTGTTCGCGGCGGCCGTCACCCCGTACATGATGAAGACGCCGGACAATCCCGACGGGCCGCTGCAGCCCGGCGAGGCGGCGAAGATGACCGCATCGCTGACCGCCAATCAGGACAAGTTCTACGACGGTTTCATCACCGAGTTCTTCTCCGTCGGCGGGCAGTTGAAGGTGTCGGAGCAGCAGCGGCAGGAGGCCCTCGCGCTGACCGGGCAGGCGGGCAAGGTGCCGGCGCTGGAGTGCCTGACCGCATTCGGCAACACCGATTTCCGCGAGGACCTCGCGAAGGTTTCCGTGCCGACCCTGGTCCTGCACGGCGACGGCGACGCGACGGTACCGTTCGAAGGCTCGGGGAAGCGCACGCACGCCGCCATCCCGGGCAGCGACCTCGTCGTCCTGCCGGGCGCCCCGCACGGCTGCAACGTGAGCCACGCCGACGCCTTCAACGCCGCACTGCTGCAGTTCCTGGAGCGCTGACCCGCTCGAACAGCGTTAGGGCAGCGGCTTGGCGCCCAGGCCCTCCAGGGTGCCGGTGAACAGGTGGTCGGACGGGACGACGGCGTAACAGCGGAGCACACGATCGCCGGCGGACCACTGGTGCTCGTTGTCCAGCGTCGTGGTGTACCTCGCGATGTCGCCACGTCTGAGAAAGGCGGACTCGGACAGTCCCAGCCGGGCCGCGATCGCCTTGATGCAGCGGGGCTCCGCGTAGTCGGCCTGGGCCTGCCACTCGGGGAACGGTCCGTCCGGCAGCTCGATGACGCCCGCCAGTTCGGCGTCGTGGGCGGTGGCGCAGTCGACGCGGTATTCGCCGGTGATGGTCTGGTAGAAGCCGTCAGCGTCGGGCTGGTCGCCGCTCACCTGGGCGCAGCGGGAGAACACCAGGCCGGAACCAGTGGCCCGGGCGCCCTTGAGCGAACCGCTGCGCGGCAACACCACGGCGAGCCAGTTGGTGCTCTCGGTCTCGGCGACGCCGCACACGTAGGCATGGTCGCCCGCGGCCCAGGCGGTGCTGTCCGGCCGGCCGACGTGCACGAACAGCCAGCCCAGGTGAAAGTCGATGCCCACGTACGCCGAGGCCGCGGCGGCGCAGTCGGCGTAGGCGGCCCGCAGGTCGGCACTGCCCCAGCTCGGCACGGCGGCCCCGGCCGGAAAAGCGGCCGTTTTCACCACCTCGAGCTGGTGGGGCTCGGCGCAGTCGATCGGGCTCGCGATCGGGTCGCCCTTTCCCCCGTACTGCACCCGCCCGGTCGTGCTCAGGCAACCCCCGACGACCGGGCGCGCCGGCGGGGCCGAACTTGAGGGCGACGGTGACGGTGACGGCGACGGTGACGCCGCCGGGACGTCAGGTGCGCAGGCGGCCAGCAATACCAATGCGGCGGCCAGCGACGAAATACCGCGCATGATCATGACTGTAGACGAGGACGGGGCCGCCCCTCAGGAGAAGGACGGCCCCGGTACTGCGAAACAGCGATCAGACGAGCTGCCAGGGTCCCCACGGGTCGCCGGGGGTCTGGTTGCGCGTCCACCACTTGGCGACGTACTTCTTGCCCTGGTACACGACCACGTCACCGGCGGTGAAGACGCGCGACGGCGTCCACAGGGCGGTTCCGTCGGGCGCCGTGGCGATCTGCTGCCACGGGCCGTAAGGGTCGCCCGGCCGCTGGTTCTGGGTCCACCACATCGCCTGCCACACGGAGCCGTTGTAGGACACCGTGTCGCCGTTGTTGTACACCTTCGACGGGTTCCAGGCCGGCACCACGGGGGTCACGGGGGCGTTGATGCCCACGACGACCGGGTCGTGGTCCGAGGCCGCGAACGGGTCGGAGCCGTTGAACAGCAGCGTGGCGTTGTAGTTGTACCGGCTGTAGGAGTACGCGATCGCCTCCTGCGCGTTGATCTGCCAGACGTCGGCCCCGGTCACGAGAGCGCGCGCGCCCGCGTTGGCCAGGACGTGGTCCAGCGAGCCCTGCAGCCCGTTGAAGGAGTACGTGGACTCCGCCGGGTCGAGGGCCGAGCCCAGGTCGGTGTAGCCGGCCTGGTACAGCACCTGCATGGGGTCTTCCTGGGTGTACGAGTTGAGGTCGCCCACCAGGAAGATCCGGTTCGTGCCGATGGTCGACGCCGCCGAGTTGGCGAACGCCACGGTGTCCTGCGCCTCCCGGACCCGGGTCGCGTTGTACGCGCCCTGGTCCTTCGCGGGGGACGAGGTGTCCTGGGCGTCGCCGTCGTACAGCGGGTCGCCCGCGCCCTTGGACTTCCAGTGGTTCGTGACGACCAGGAACGCGTCGGCGTCCTGGGCGTCCGCCTTCTTGAAGCCCTGAGCCAGGGGCTCGCGGGCGATCGAGAACGGCTGGCCGGCACCCGAGGAGGTCAGCAGGATCTGCGACGTTCCCACGAGGGCCACGTCCGCCGGCTTGTAGATGAACGCCGAGCGGATCACGTCCTCGTCGCCCAGCGCCGGGAGGGCACTCGGTGAGGGGACGTACGCCCAGACGTTCGCGCCGGCCGCCGCGTTGAGCGCGTCGACGAGCTGGGCCAGGGCCGCGTCACGGCTCTGCCCGAACTTCGCCGAGTTCTCGACCTCTTCCAGCGACACGATGCTCGCCCCGAGCCGGTTGATGCCGGTCACGATCTTCGCCTGCTGCCGCTGGAAGCTGACGTCGTTCGCGGCACCGCGCGGACCCGCGGCGTTGTTCGGACCGGTGCAGGTGCGCACGGCGATGTGGTTGCCGGCCCGGTCGTCGTAGTACGAGCAGGTGCCAAGACCCGCCGCGACGTACTTCTCGCCCGTCGTCGGGAAGTAGTTCTCGACGTTGAACGTGGCCAGGCGCAGGTTGCCGCCGACGTTGGCGGGCTGCGCGTTGGCCGTGCGGGTGTCGGAGAACGTCGCCACCGCGGCGCCGTCGTCGGTGACCTGGTGCTGCGGCTGGAAGTTCCACAGCGAGAAGCGGTACTCCAGGATCACCGGCTGGTGGAACGCCACCTTCGAGCCGATGCTGACCGGGTTGGTCGGCGTCAGCCACGGCAGCGGCGTGCCGGCGTTCGCGGCGGTGCTGTAGTTGACGCTGGCCCCGTCGTCGAGGGTCACCATCCGGGCGGCGTTGTCGGCCACGACGGCCTCCGCCTCGGCGCTGCCCGCCCTGCCGGCGTCGGTCGGCTGCCGCAGCGGCTTGTCGCCCGCGGCGAGGGTGAAGCTGCCGTACCAGTTCGCGTCGTAGTTGTCCGACACGGTGAACGTGCCCTGCGGCGCGATCAGCTCACCCTCGTGCGCCTCCTTCTCCGCGTCCGTGTCGAGGCTCGTCCACGCGAACGAACCCGGCACGACCGCCGGCAGCGGGGTGGCGAGCTTGGTCACCGACGGCGACGAGATCTCGGTCTCGCCCTGGAACTCCTGGACGGTACCGCTGACCCGCACGCTGTCACCCACGCTCACCTGCGCGGCCGAGATCGAGCCGAACACGAAGACGGCGTCGGAGGCCCCGGGCGTCCTGTCGTCCGCCTCGGTACCCCCGGCGCCGCCGGTCTCCAGGAAGAAGCCGTTGAAGCCGCCGGTGGTGTACACCGCCGTCACAACGCCTTCCGTCGTCACGGGCTGGCCGACGTACGGCGAGGTGTCCGTGTTCGTGCCCTGGATCGCGGCGATCGCCAGCACCTCGGCCGCGGCGTTCACGGTCCAGGTGAACGTGGCCGAGGCGCTCGCCCCGCCGGCGTCGGTCGCGGTGACCGTCACCGACGACGAGCCCGCCGCGGTGGGCGTGCCGGTGAGCACCCCCGCCGAAGAGATCGCGAGGCCGTCCGGAAGACCCGAAGCCCCCCAGGTGTACGGTGCGGTGCCGCCCGAAGCCGCCAGCGTCACCGGCGCGATCGCGACGCCGACCGTGGCGCTCTGGGCGCCCGGGTTCGTCACCGCGAGGTTGCCGGTGCCCCCGTCCGACGCCGCGTTCTGCGGGGTCGGCGTCGCCACGGTGAAGTCGGCGGCGTTGTTGTCGGAGTCAGCCCCGGCCGAGCCGCGCTGGTAGCTCAGCACCAGCGAGTTCCCGGACGTGACGGACCCCTCGGGGGAGTTGCTGGTGCCCCAGCCGATCTTGTCGATGACCGACGCGTCGGTCGGCAGCACGCCCGTGGCGCTGGCGGCGATGAACAGCGTGCCGCCGCCCGCGCCCGGGTTGATGCTGGTGCCGGTGCTCAGGTCCGGCGTCGGCAGCGGCGCACCCGGGTTGGTGGTCGCGTTGTTGCCGGGCAGCTGGATCAGGAAGTGACCCTTGGCGGCCACCGTCCCGGTCAGCGTGAACACCTGGGATCCGCTCGGCACGACGGTGCTGGTGGGCGCACGGTACTGCAGCGTGTCCCCACTCAGCGAGATCGGGCTCGAGCTCGGGTTGTACAACTCGATGAATTTGTTCAGGAAGCTCGCACCCGACGAGCCGCCGTTGACGTAGGCCTCGCTGATCACCAGGCCGGTGCCCGCGGGGTTCGCGGCCGCCGGACCGGCGACGAACGGCAGGGCCAGCCCGGCCGTGGACAGCGATACTGCGACGGTGACCCGCCGGACGAGCGCACGGGACATAGACCCGGACCTCCGTTGGTCGGTTTGGATGTGCCGCCGGCCCGCAGGCCGACCTGCGGACGTTAGGCGCCCGGATGCGACGGTCGGCAGACGAAGCCTGAACGGCGTGTAAACCCTATGGCAGTTCCGGGGAATCGAACCCGGTGATAGGGCTGGTGGTAGGGGTGCCGCCACCCGAACGCGGCCCGCCGCCGCCGGTCGGCCGGATCAGCGGGCCGCGGGCCGGCGGCGCCGCAACCAGCGGGTGGCGAGCGAGATGATCAGGTTCAGGCCGCCGAGGACCGTGCCGAGGTAGATCGCGGCCCGGACGAACTCGCGGGCGTCGTCGACCCGGTCGGCCGGGGAGTCCTCCGCGTCGACGTGGATCCGGTCGCCGTCGATGCGGATCGGCACGCCCCGGTACACCGTCACCTGGACCGGGGTCCCCGGTGCGGAGATGTCGATCCGGTGCAGCGAGACCGCGAACGTGAGGTGCCGGCCGCCGGCGTCGACCTCGGCCGCGCGGGTGCTCAGCGCCGTCACCGTGCCGTCGAGTCCGGCGCGGCAGGCGTCGCCGGCGAACACCTGGTCCGGCGCGCAGACCGGGGCCTGCTCGGCCCGGCGCAGCTGCGCCTCGGCCTGCCGCTGGGCGATCAGCGCCACCCCCGCCACCAGCCAGCCCAGGGCCAGGACCGCCAGCGACGCCCGTACGGACAGCACCCGACGCTTGAACACGGGGCCCATTGTCGGCGTTCGCGGCAAACGGCGGATACCCGGCACCCGTGACATTTGTCCCGGCCGTTCGGCGACGGACGGGCCCATCATGAAGGCCTCGGGGATGCGATGGTGAGAGGCGTGACGATGACGGCAGAGGTGGTGCGGCTGCGGCCGCCCGCGCACCGGGTCAGCCCGCGCGCGTTGTGGTACTGGGCGGCCCGGGCGGTGGTGCTCTGGCTCGTGCTGGTCGTGCCCCAGGTGATCTGGTGGATCGCCGACGGCGGCGGGCGGGCGAAGCACCTGGTCGTGGCGGCGGTGTGGCTGCTGCTGGCCGTCGCGCACATGGTGGTGATGCCGCAGTGGCGCTACCGGGTGCACCGGTGGGAGGCGACCGAGACCGCGGTGTACACCCAGACCGGCTGGATCAGCCAGGAGCGGCGGATCGCGCCGATCTCGCGGGTGCAGACCGTCGACAGCGAGCGCGGGCCGATCGAGCAGCTGTTCCGGCTGGCCAACGTCACCGTGACGACCGCGTCGGCGGCCGGGCCGATCAAGATCGACGGGCTGGCCAAGGGCGACGCCGACCAGCTGGTCGCCGACCTGACCGAGCGGGTCGGGCGGACCACCGGAGACGCGACGTGACGACCACCGTGAGCCCGGCGGTCGACGCCGGGGGCGGGTGGCGGCGGCTGAGTCCGCGGATGCTGGCCGTACACCCGGTGATGGAACTGCGGCGGCTGATCTTTCCGCTGGTCGCGCTGGCGGTCGGGGTGCAGAGCAACAACGGCGGCGACGGGGGCTGGTGGGCGCTCGGCATCGGCGGCATCGGCATCGTGCTCGGGTTTCTGCGGTACTTCACCACCTCCTTCCGGATCACGCCCGAGTACGTGCAGGTGCGCCGGGGCCTGCTGCGCCGCCGGACGCTGACGGTGCCGCGGGACCGCATCCGCACCGTCGACGTCACCTCGCACGTGCTGCACCGGATCTTCGGGCTGGCCCGGGTGACCGTCGGCACCGGCCAGACCGACAAGAAGAACGACGGCGTGAAGCTGGACGGGCTCAGCGCCGCCGCGGCCGAGAACCTGCACCGCGAGCTGCTGCACCGCCCCGCGCCCGCGCCGGTCCCGGGTGCCGAGCCGGTTGCAGCCCCGGCCGAGGTTCCCCTGGCGGTACTGGACCCGGCCTGGATCCGCTACGGCCCGTTCACGCTGTCCGGCCTGGTCGCGATCGGTGTGCTGTTCGGCATCGGCTCGCGCCTGGTGAACGAGAGCCACGTCGACCTCACCCGGGTCAGCGTCGTCCGCGCCGTGCTCGACTACCTGCGCGAGCGCCCGCTGCCGATCGCGATCCTGCTGGTGGCGGCCGGTGTCGTGGTGTTCACCGCGGTCGCCTCGACGATCGGCTACGTGCTGGGCTTCTGGAACTTCCGGCTGAGCCGGCACGGCAGCGGCACCCTGCACGTCCGCCGCGGCCTGCTCACCACCCGCAACACCACGATCGAGGAGCGCCGCCTGCGCGGGGTGGAGCTGAGCGAGCCGCTGCTGCTGCGCTCGGTGCGCGGCGCCCGCGTCCTGGCCATCGCCACCGGCCTGCGTGTCGGCCGCGGCGCCGACCGCGGCGGCTCGATCCTGCTGCCGCCGGCACCCCGGGCGATCGCGGCCGACGTCGCCGGCACCGTCATCGGCACCGCCGACCCGCTGCACACCGCCCTGACCAGGCACGGCCCGCGGGCGAGCCGGCGCCGCCTGACCCGCGCCCTGACCGTAACCACGGTGCTGATCCTGATCGTGCTGGCGCTCGTCCTGCTGGCCGGCGCCCCGTGGTGGGCGTTCTGGACGTCCCTGGCCCTGCTGCCGGTCGCCGCCCTGCTGGCCTGGGACCGCGCCCGCTCCCTGGGCCACGCGCTGCTGCCCGACTGGCTGGTGACCCGGCACGGCAGCCTGGTCCGCCGCCGGTACGTCCTGCGCACCGACGCCGTCATCGGCTGGAACCTGACCGCGTCCCTGTTCCAGCGCCGCGCCGGCCTGACCACCCTGACCGCGACGACAGCCGGCGGCCGGCAGCGCTACTCGGTCCTCGACGTCCCCGAGGCCGAGGCCCTGCGGGTCGCCCGCACCGCCGTCCCCGGCCTCCTGGAGCAGTTCCTGGCCAAGTGACCCTCAGACGCTCCAGACCCGCGCGGACCCGTCCTCGCCCGCGGTCGCGATCCGCTCGCCGTCCGGGCTGATCGCGACGTCGTTGACCGGGCCGCCGTGGCGCAGCCGGGCGACCTCCTTACCGGTCTCGACGAGCCAGGCCCGCGCGGTCGCGTCGGTCGCCCCGGACAGCAGCCAGGTGCCGTCCGGGGCGAACGCGACGGCGGTGACCGGCCCGTCGTGGCGCATCGCGCCCAGCGGGTCGCCGGTCCCGGCGTCCCACAGCCCGACCACGTGGTCGGCGCCGCCGGTGGCCAGGATCGCGTCGTCCGGGCTGAGGGCGACCGCGTGCACGGCGGCGCCGAGGGACACCCGCAGGACCTCCTCGCCGTCGTCGGTGAAGACGACCGCGTCGCCGTCGGTGCCGCCCACGACCAGCCGGCGGCCGTCGCGGCCGAACGCCACGTCCAGGGCGGCCTGGCTGTTGCCCGTCAGGGTCAGCACGATCTCGGCGTCGGCGTCCACGAGATCCACGCTCCCGTCGGCGCAGGCGACCGCGTACACCGGATCGTCCTCCCGGGGCGCCCAGGCGATCCGGTTCACCTCGGACTCGTGATCGGTCTCGTCGTCCCCGTACAGGTCCTCGGCGTCCACCCGGCCGGTCACCTCGTCGTCGAGCGTCACGGCGATCACGTCGCCGGCCGGATTCCAGGCCACGGCGCCGCTGCCGCCCCGCAGGTCCAGGCGGTCGAGCTCCTCGCCGGTCCCGGCGTCCCAGATCCGGGCGGTCTCGTCGTGACTGCCGGTCAGCACCCGGGTCCCGTCGGGGCTGAAGGCGACGGCGACGACCGGGCCGTCGTGCCCGAGCCGGATGAAGGCCGGTTGCGCCCCGGGCTGCGCGGACTCCGCCGGAGCGACCGGCGGGTCGACCGTCGCCAGCCAGTCACCGGCGTGCACGTGCGCGCCCGGCTGCGCGTGCCGCCGGCGCAGCACGCCGTCCCCGGCCGCGGTGAGCCGCCAGATCGCGCCGTCGCCGGCCCGGACCTCGGCCAGTGCCGTGCCCGGGAAGATCTGGTCGCCGTCGCCGGCGAGCCAGCGCACGAACGTGGCCGTGCCGCCGGGAACGGCCCAGCGCAGCGGGGTCTCGCCCGGCTCCGGCGGGACCGGCGCGCAGCTGCGGGTGGCCGCGGCGGCGGCGAACGCGGCCGCGCCCTGCACGACCGAGAGGTCGCGGGAGCGGCCGAAGCGGACCGAGCGGCCCAGCGCCGCGCGCACCGCCGCCTCGACCGCCGGCATGCGGGTCACGCCGCCGGTGAGCAGCACCTCGTCGACCTCGTCGAGGCGGACCTCGCAGCGGCGCAGCAACTGTTCGACGCAGCCGATGGTGCGCCCGACGAACGGGGCGACGACGCGGTCGACGACGGTGCGGTCCAGGGCGAGCACCACGTCGGTGTCGCCGAAGTCGTCGTCGGCCGTGGTGGCCTGGCTCAGCTGGTGCTTGAGCGCCACGACCTGGGCGTCGAGCTGCATGCGGGCCCGCGGCGAGGTGAGGTGGCCGGCGAGGCGCGCCTCGGTGTCGAGCAGGGTCTGGATGAGGGCGCGGTCGATGTCGCGGCCGCCGCAGTCCTCGAGCGCGGCGTGGCCCAGGACGCCGGCGCCGGTGCGCACGAGGGCCGTGTCGAAGGTGCCACCGCCGAAGTCGTACACCAGCACGAGCGAGCCGTCGCGCGGCGGCGGGCCGGACATCGGGGCGAGGGCGGCCGCCACCGGCTCGGGGAGCAGCTCGACGGCCTCGAAGCCGGCGTCGGTACCGGCGCGGATCATCAGGGCGTGCCGCGGGTCGTGCCCGGTGTAGGACGCGGGAACGGTCAGGGCGGCGCGGGTGACCGGGCGGCCGGCGGCGCGCTCGGCCTCGCGGCGCACCGCGGCGAGCATGGCGGTGACCAGGTCCAGCGGGGAGTACGAGCGCTCGCCCAGCGGAATGGGCACCGTCTCGCCCAGGTCGCGCTTGAACTCGGCCCGGTACTCGGCCGGGCGGCGGCGTTTGCGGACCTCGGCGGCGGTACCGGTGAGCAGCTCGTCGCCATCCAGGCAGACCGCCGACGGCCAGGCCCGGCTGTGGCTGCTCGGGTCCTCGATGAACTCCTCGGCGCCGTCGGCGATGAGGATGGCCGAGGTCGTGACGGTGCCGAAATCGATCGCCAGGACGGGATCCGCGCTCACCATGGGCTCACCGCGTTCAGTTCGTGGATGAGGTACTCGTACGCGCGCACGACGATGCGGGCGGCCTCGCGGTCGGGTCCGTACAGGATGCCGGACATCCAGTGCACGCTCCACCAGGCGTGCCGCTCGCGGGCCAGTTGCTGCAGCCGCTCCGGTGGGGTGTCGGGCGGGGCGCCGAGCCGGTCGCACGGGCGCCGGCCGAACTCGCCGAGCACGCGGCGCACCTCCTCGGCCTCCTCGTCGCTGCCCGGGCTCAGCCGGCCCGTGTAGAGATTGCGCAGTACCGTCAGCTGATCGATCCCCGGCTCGTTCAGCGACAGCCCGGTGAAGACCCCGATCGCCTCGTCCAGGGCGGTGCGCTCGCGCGGGCCGAGGCCGGCCGCCAGCTTGTGCGGCATCCGGCCGATGCGCTCGGTCGCGGCGTGGAACTTGAGCAGGGCGGCGCGGTGCCCGAAGTGGTCGACGAGCTTGGCCCGCAGGTCCTCCATCCCGCTGTCGGCGAGCAGGTGCGCGCGCAGCGGCTCCAGGGTGTCGATCCCGGCGCGGATCGCGGTCGTGGCCGCGAACAGGCCGTACGCGGCGAACTGGTCCCACAGCCGGCGCCGCTCGGCCGGTTCGAGGGGCAGTTCGGCGTTGCCGGCGGTGAACCGGTCGGCCATCACCAGGCGGCCGCGCAGCCGCTCGGGCGGGAGGGCGGCGAGCTCGCGCAGCTGCTCCAGGGTCGGCCCGTCCAGGACGCTGGCGCCGAGCCCGACCAGGCTGCACACGGGCGTGAGGTCGTAGAGGCGCCGGTGCATGTTCGGCGCCTCGCGCAGCGTGCGGTCGGCGAGCTGCCGGCCGATGACGAGCGGGTGCGCCTCGCCGTACCGCCACCGGTGCTCGCACTTCGTCAGCACCCCGAGCGCGTTGAGCGGCGTGGCGTCGGCCCGCTCGCCGCCGAGGAAGTTGTCCAGCAGCTGCGTGTCGGCCTCGGCCGGGCCGCGGATGCCCACGACGAGCAGCAGCGCGTCGGCGGTCGAGGCGTGCTGCAGCGTCGAGGTGCGGATCTCGCCGGGCACCATGCGCAGGAACTCGAGGGTGTTGAGCGAGTCGTCGCCGAACACCGCGTCGAGGCCGGGCGTGTCGATGAGCTCGAAGCTGCGCAGGTACTTCGCCGTGGTCTCCACCACCACCTCGCGGATGCCCTGCAGCTGCTCCATGTGCTCCTCGCGGCGCGCGGTGAGCGACTCCAGGGCCTCCAGGCTGTACGGCACGGGGGGCCGGTCGTCCTTGTAGTGGACCATCAGGCCGGGCTTGGTGCCGTACCGGAGACGGTTGACGTTGTAGGTGAGCTCCTGCGAGCCGGTGGCCACCCGCTGCTCGCCGATGAGCGCGTTGACCAGCGTGGATTTGCCGGAGCTGACCCGGCCGACGACGGCCACGCTCATCAGCGCCCGCGAGCGCTCGCGGATCGCGCCGAGGGCCTGGCGCAGCAGCCGGGTCCGCTCGGCGCCGGGGGCGAGGATGCGGTCGGCCTCGGCGAACGCGTCGGCCAGGCGGCGCTCCAGGGTCTCGGTCACTGGCCGTCCTCGCCGATGCTCGACAGGTGGGTGACCCGCTCGATCAGCGCGGCGCTGCCGTCGCGCAGCTCCAGCAGCGGGGCCTGCTCCACGGCCAGCTCGGCCAGGCGGGCCCGGGCCTGCTCGGCGGTCGCGGCGGCGGCCGCCTTGAGCCGCGGCAGGGTGTCGGTGATCCGCTCCTGCTCCCGGTTGATCCGGCTGTCGAGCTCGGCCGCGATGTCCTTGGTGTAGTCGCCGACGACCCGTTCGACGGCCGCCTCGATGGTGCGGGTCTGGTTGCGCCGCCCGTCGGCGACGGCCGCCCGCAGCTGCTCGCGCCGTTCCGCGAGGACGTGGGCCGGGATCTCCTCGGTCACCTCGACGGTCCAGCGCCGCTCGGCCCGCACCAGCTCCTCCCGCTCCACGACCTTCACCTTGGGCGGGATGAAGGCGTCGTAGCGCTCCTGGCCCTTCTTGCCGAACAGGAACCCGGTCACCGAGCGCAGCCCGCGGGAGACGGCGTTGCGCTCCAGGGTGACGGTCTCGCGCACGGTGCGGTACTCCGCCGGCTCGTACCGCTCCTCGGTGCGCGTCGGGCGCTGCAGCCGGCCCAGCCCGCCGAGGTCGACCAGGCCCGGCGGCGGCAGGGCACCCAGCGCGCTGTTGCCCAGTTCGAGCCCGATCTCGGCGGCGAGGTCGCGCTGCAGCTGGGCCGCCTGCTTGCCGCCCCACTCGCCGACCGCGGTCATCGCCATGTCCAGGTCGCCGTTGAGCCGGGCGCCGAGCCGGTCGGGCTGCTCCTGGTATTCCCGCTCGTTGACGTACTCCTGCTCGGCCCGCGTCCAGACCCGGTCGAACTCGCCCGCCGCCCGCTCGGCGAGGGTCCGCCGCAGCGCCTCGACCGACTTGTCCAGCCGCAGCCGCCAGGGTGCCGCGCCGGCCGCCAGCTCGGCCAGCCGCGCCGACTCCCGCTCGGTCTCGCGCTCCAGCTCGGCGAGGCGGTCGCGGCTGCTGTCCTGCAGGGCCGCCGCTTCGGACTGCAAGGGCTGCAGCAGAACCCGCAGTGCCGCATCGATCTCCGCCAGCGCGCCGCCGAGGATGACCTTCGCTCGATGCCGGGCCAGCTGGGCCCACAGCGCCGCCTCCAGCCGCGGGAACCCGCTCTGCTCGATGAGCTCGGCGTCGTCGATGGCCAGGCCCTCCTGCTTGGCCAGGCTGGACACCGGGAACACCCGCACGGCCGCCCCGTCCCGCCCGGTCGCGTCGGCCACCCGCCGGCGCACCCCCTCGATCCACACGTCGATGTCGGTGACGAGGTCGGCCTTGGTCAGCGCGACGAGCAGCGCGTCGGGGTTGTCGCTGCCGCGCACCGCGTGGGCCGCCTCGGTGAGGAAGTCGACCTCGTACTTGCTCAACGGCTCCTCGGCCGAGGCGACGAACACGATCGCGTCGGCGGCCGGCAGGTAGTGCTTGGTCACCCGGGTGTGCTCGTAGAACACGCCGCCGACGCCGGGGGTGTCGACGAGCAGCATGCCGGCCGCGATCCGCTCGTCGGGCAGCGTGATCTCGACCAGCCGGGCCCGCTCGGCGTCCGGGTTGGTAGTCCCCTGGGCGGTGAACTCGCCGATCTGGTCGCGCCGGATGCGCCGCCGCTCGGCCGGGCGCGGCGCGTCCTCGTCGAGCGAGACCCACACCTCCTCGCGGTCCCCGCGCCCGATCGTGGTGACCAGGCGGGTGGCGAAGAACGCGTCGGTGGCCAGCAGGTTGGGCTGGTTCAGCAGCGCGTTGAGCAGGCTGGACTTGCCGCGGTTGAACTCGCCGCAGACGACGACGGTGAGCCGCCCGCCGTGCAGCCGCTCCTGGGCCCCGAAGAGCCGGTCCACGGTCACCTCGGCGCCGCGCCCGTGCGCCAGGGGTGTGACCCGCTCGAACTGCGCCAGAATCTCCTGCCGCAGCACGTCGTACTCAGCCACCGAGCCCTCCCAGATTCCATCGAGCCACCGTCCGCTGCGTCGCGAGCAGCACGGCCGCGCTGTCCGGCGTGAACATCAGGTCCCGCACCGGCGCGAAGGTGATCGCCTGCGTGGGGCCGGCCGGGGCGGGGTCCATGACCGCCTGGTGCAGCAGCCGATCGACGAGTTTGCCGCTGTCGAACTCCCAGACCCACACCTGCCCCAGGCCGTCGGCCGCGGCGATGAGGCGTTCGTCCGGGCTGACCTGGAGCGCCGTGTGGGCGGCGGCCGGGGTGACCTCCCAGCGCATCTCGCCGCTGCGCACGTCGAAGACCCGGACCGTGTTGCTCCCGGACAAAGCCAGCCGGCCGCCGCCGGGCGCCCAGGCGAGGGCCGACGGGCTGACGTTGCCGATCAGCCCGAAGTCGGAGCCGGTGCGCAGGTCGATGAGGTGCCGCTGGGCCCCGCAGATGGCGACGTCGGCGGCGGGCGAGACGGCGATCGGCGGGGTGACCGCCAGGCCGATCTGCCGGCCGACCGGCGCCGCGCCGTCGCGCAGCCGCCAGGACTGCATCTGGCCGCCCACGTTCACCAGCGCGACGACGGTCTGCGGGTCGGCGAAGGCGGGCCGGAGCAGCACCGAGCCGTTGGGCACGCCGAGCGGCTCGAACGCGGTGCGGGACACCTCCTCGCCGGACTCGGCGTCCAGCACCAGCAGGACGTTGCGGACGTTCCGGCCGGGGTCGTGGTCCCAGACCGCGATCCGCGACCCGTCCGGCGCGAATCCCGCTTCGCCGGCGCCACCGGCCTCGGCGCTCCACGCCGGCTCGGCGCGCCGCAGGTATTGCAGCGTCCCGGCGGCGCGCACCGCGACGCCTTCCCCGTCCGGCGACAGCCGCACCAGTCCGGCCGGCACCTCGACGACGTCGTCCGGCGGCACGAGCACGGGCCGGCGGGCCGCCGTCGCGCGGTGCGGGGTGCGGCCCGGTGGGGCGGCGGTGACGAGCCAGTCGCCGGTGGCGATGCGCTGGCCCACGGTGGCGTGCAGGCGGTGGGCGCGCAGCGGGCGGTCGCCGGTGCGCAGCTGCCACAGGCCGCCGTCGGCCAGGCGGAGCAGGGCCAGCACCGCGCCCGGGGCGACGTCGGTGCCGGGGGCGACCTCCCAGCGCAGGAGGGTGCCGCTGCCGCCGGGCAGGTCCCAGGTCAGCGGGCGCAGGTCCGGGCCGGGCGGGGTCGCCACGCTGAAGCGGTCGGTGACGGTGCGGGTCCAGGCGGCGGCGCCCTGGGCGACGGCGAGCTCGGGGTCCTCGACGCGGCGGACGCGGTCGCCGAAGGCCTGGGTGACGGCGGCGAGGATGGCGGGCATGCGGGTGGTACCGCCGGTGAGGAGCACGGCCGACAGGTCCTCGGGCCGCAGCCCGCAGCGGTCGAGCAGGTCCCGGCACAGGGTGAGCGAGCGGACCACGAGCGGGTCGACGGCCTTGCTGAGCCGGTCCCGCTCGACGTCGAGGAACAGGTCGGCCGGGGCGAAGCGGGCCTCGACCTCCTCCTCGTCGCTGAGCCAGCGCTTGACCGAGGCCGCGAACTCGCCGAACTCGACCTCGTTGCGGGCCCGGGCGGTGGGCGAGCCGTCGCCGGCCAGCCAGGTGGTGAGCGGCTCACCGGCCAGGGCGAGCAGTTCGCGGCGCATGAGCACGTCGACGTCGCGGCCGCCGCAGTCGTCGAGGGCGGCGTGGCCGAGCACCTCGTGGCGGGAGTCGGCGGCCAGGCGGACCAGCGCGGCGTCGAACGTGCCGCCGCCGAAGTCGTAGACCAGCACCGTGTCCCCGGCGGCCAGCGGCGCCCCGGCGATCGGGGCAAGGGCGGCCGCGACCGGCTCGGGCAGCAGGTCGACGACGGCGAACCCGGCCGCCTCGCCCGCCGCGATGAGCAGCTCGCGGCGCGGGTCCCCGGCGCGGTAGCTGGCCGGGCAGGTCAGCACGGCCCGGGTGATCGGCGCGCCGTGCAGCCGCTCGGCCTCGTCGCGGATCGCCGCGGCCAGGGCGGCGATCAGCTCCTCGGGCCGCCGCTCGGCGTCGCCGAGGCGCAGCGGCACGCTCGCCCCGAGGTCGCGCTTGAACTCGATCCGCGCGATGTCGGGGCGCGAGGGCCGGCGCAGCTCGGCGCGCCGGCCGACCAGCAGCTCCCGGCCGTCCCAGGCGGCCACCGACGGCCAGACCCAGGAGGCGCCGGAGCGCTCCTTGACCAGCCGTACCGTGTCGCCGACGACCAGGGCCGCCGCCGACGTGGACGTGCCGATGTCGAGAACGAGAACCGCCTCGTCGTTCATGCGTGCTCCTCCACCCGCAGCTCGTCGAGCAGAACCTCGTAGGCGCGCCGGATCACGCCGGCCGCGACCCGGGTGCGTCCACTGTGGACGCGGGTCAGTTCGGTGGTGGCCCAGTGCTCGACGCGGCGCAGCGCCCGGCCCCGAAGCGCGTCCGGGCCGGCGTCCGGCGGCAGGCCGAGCCGCTCGGCCGGGGTGCGGCCGCGCTCGCCGAGGACGCGCAGCAACTCCTCGGTCTCGGCCGCCCCGAACGCCAGCCGCCCCGCGTAGTGGTCGCGCAGCACGGTCAGCTCGGCGAAGGCGTGCACCGTCACCGCCAGCCCGGTCACCTCGGCCACCGCCCGGTTCACGGCCCGCCGGCTCGCAACCGCCGCCGCGTCCGCCGTGGCGCCCTGCGTCGTGCCCTCCGTAGTGCCTTGCGCCGTGCCCTCCGTGGTGCCCGGCGCGCTGGGGTCCGCTGTGTGCGGCGCCGGGGTCGTTGGCGGGATCGGGCGTTCGAGGGAGCGGACCTCCTGCACCACCCGGTCGAGGCCGATCACCTCGGCCCGGGCCGCGAAGTGGCCCAGCAGCAGCTCCCGGAAGCCGGTCAGGCCGCTGCGCTCCAGCAGCGCGGCGCGCAGCTCTTCGGTGCTGGTGCAGCCCGCGCGGGTGAGCTCCGTGGCCAGCCACACGCCCCAGCCGCCGAACCGGTCCAGCAGGGCCGCGCGGCGGTCCCGCTCGACGGGGAGCTCGGGCAGGTCGCGTCCGGCGAATGCGGGGCCGAGGCGCAGGCGGGAGAGGAGGAGCTCTGGACGTACAAGAGCGAGGGCTTGAAGGTTTGTGCGGTCCTCTTCGGTGAACGTGCTCGCCGCCGCGGCCACCAGGCCGGCGAGCGGGCGCAGCTCGAACAGCAGCCGGTCGGCGCCCGCGCTGCGCATCATCATGTCGGCCACCCGGCGGCCCTGGGCGATCGGGTCGGGGTGCTCCGGCCAGTAGTATTCCACCTTGGTCAGCGCCCCGACCGTCGTCACCGGGCCGGAGCCGCCGAGGCCGGCCCGGGTGAAGTCGGCCAGCAGCTCCGCGTCGCTCTTGGCCAGGCCCCGGTCGAAGACCATGATGAGCGCGTCGGCGCGGCTGGCGTGCCGGGCGGACAGGTCGGTGATGTCGTCGCCGCTGCGGCCCAGCCAGCGCAGCGCGTTGGCCGAGTCGTCCTGCAGCGACGAGTCGAGCCCCGGCGTGTCGACCAGGTCGTAGTCGGTGAGCCCCGGGTTGGGCAGGCCGACCTCCAGGTGGTCGATGCGCAGCAGGAACCGGCGCAGGTCCGCGTCGCGCGCGCGGGCCCGCGCGGCCAGCCGGTCGAGGTGCCCGAGGTCGTGCCGCTCCGGTTCGGCCCCGTCGGTGAAGTGCACGGTCAGCGACGGCTGCTCGGCGTGGCGGAACCGGCTGACGTTGAACGTGAGCTCCAGCGCCCCGGTCGGCGCGAGCGGCGCCCGCAGCAGCGCGTTGGCGAGCGTGGACTTGCCGGAGCTGATCCGCCCGACGAGCGCGACGCGCAGCCGCTCGCCGAGCCGGTCCCGCACCTCGCCGAGGATCCGCCGGGCGTGCGCGGCCTCGTCGCCCGGCACCCCGTCGAGGACGGCGCCGGCCCGGGCGAAGGCGGCCGCGGCGACTCCGGCGGGCTTGCGGTTCACCGGCCCGCCAGGGTGGCCGCGCTCTTGGTCAGCTCGGCGATGCGGGTCGCGGCCTTCTGCAGCGGCTCCCGTTCGGCGCGCAGCTCGCCGAGGCGCCGCTCGGACTCCGCGACGCTGCCCTCCCGCTGGCGCTCCAGCCGCTTGACCGTCTCGTCGGCACTCTCCAGCTCCTGCTTGATGCGGCTGGTCAGCTCGGCCGCGAGGGCCTGGGTCAGGCCGGTCTGCAGCTCGGCCAGCTCCTGCTCGATGTGGGCCTGCTGGCCCTGGCGCAGCGCGGCCAGCTCCTGCGTCAGGCTGCGCCGGCGGGCCTCCCGGTCGGCCTTGGCCTCCTCGTTGCGGGAGTGCTGCCAGCCCATCGAGGCGCCCCAGAGCGTGCCGATCGCGCCGACGATCCAGGCCCCGAACTGCGCGCCGGCGACGGTGCCGGGGCCGGGCGCGACGAGCGTGCCGATGATCGCCCCGACCGTGTAGCCGACCGCCCCGCCGAGGGTGCCGCCGGTGCTCGACGCCCACCCCATCTCGCGCAGCCGGGCCGGCATCCGGTTGGGCCGGTCGGCCGCGCCCAGGCCGCCGGTGACGGCGAGGGTCGGCACCGGCGGGTTCGGCAGCGTGGCCAGCCGCGGCCGGGTCAGCTGCAGCTCGCTGCGGGCCGCAACCTCGGCCAGGACCCGGGACGCCTCCCGCGCCGCGAGGTCGTTGAGCCCGCCGACGACCATGGACGCGTCCGTGGTGATCTGCCCGACCAGCCGCTTGGTGTCGTCGAGGAACTCGTTGCGGTACATGTAGTCGGTCGCCACCCGCTGCCAGACCTCGTTGAGCCCGGCCGTCGCCCGCCGCTTCAGCAGCCCGCCGAGCTCGGCCACCTTGCGGTGCAGCTCGCCCGTCCACGCGCCCGAGCCCTGCCGCAACACCTGCAGCCGGCGCTGCTTGGCCGCGATCTGCTCGCGGAGGGTGGCCAGTTCGGCGGTACCGTCCTTGCGCAGCGCCTCGATCGCCGTGTCGACCGGCCCGAGCAGCGCCTGCGCGGTCACGTCGAGCTCGGCCAGCGCGCCGCCGAGCAGCAGCGTCGTGCGCCGGCGGTGCAGGGTGCTCCAGATGACGGCCTCGAGCCGGTCGAACCCGGCCACCTCGCGGTCGAGCTCGTCGCCGGACGCCAGCCAGTGCAGCTGCGCCGTGGCCGACACCGGGACCACCTCGACGGACCCGGCCGGGCGCCCGGTGGCCGCGGCGACCTTGGCTCGCATGTCCTGCACGTGCGGGGCGACGTCGCCGACGGTGTCGGTGCGGGTCAGCACGTACAGCTGGCCGTCGGGGTCGTCGGCGACCTGCGCGGCGGTGGTGGCGCTGCGCAGGAAGGTCAGCTCGCTCTGGGTGAGCGGCTTGGTCGTGTCGGCGACGAACAGCACCGCGTCGGCCGTCGGCAGGTACGCCATCGTCGCCGCCGTGTGCTCCTCGAACATGCCGCCGACCCCGGGCGTGTCGACCCAGCGGATGCCGGAGCGCAGCCGCGGGTTCGGGGTGAGGATTTCCAGCAGCAGCGCGCGCTTGACGTTCTGCGGGTTGCCGAGCTCCGTGACGTACTCCGCGATCTGCTCCCGGCTGATCGCCCGGCGCTGCTCGGGGCCGCCGTCGGCACCCTCCAGCACGACGGTGACCGACTCGGTCTCGGCCCAGGCGACGGTGGTCACGAGCCGCGTGGCGATCACGGTGTCGACCGGCAGCAGCGGCCGCTGCTCCCCGAGCAGCGCGTTGAGCAGCGTGGACTTGCCGCGCTTGAACTCGCCGCAGACGACCACGGACAGCCGCCCGGCGGCCAGGCGCTCGCGGGCCGCGCCGAGGCGGCGGGTGCTCTCCCCGGCCCCGGTCCCGGCGGCGGCCCCGGCGAGCACCTCGAACAGGCCGAGGGCCTCGTCGCGCAGCACCTCGAACGCCTCGCCGGCGTCGTGCAGCGCCTCGTCGTCGGTCATGGCGTTTCCCTTCAGATGAAGTCGTCGTCGACGTCGACGCCGGTTGCGAGCGTTTCCCTGCCGCGCCGACGCCTGTATCGCCCTTCCTGGGACACCGCAAGTGAACCCGGGTCCTCAGCGACGTGCCGGACCCGCTCGCGGGCGAGGTCGACGGTGAGCAGCCAGTCGCCGGAGGCGAACGCGGTGCCGGGCCGGGCCTGCTGGGCCACGATCCGGCCGGGATCCTCCGGGCCGCGCAGCCGCCACAGCGACCCGTCGTCGCCGCGGGCGATCCCGAGCAGCTGCCGCGCCTCGAAGGCGGCGCCCTCCGCGACCAGCCAGCGCACCAGCGTCGCCGCGGCACCCCGCAGGTCCCAGCTCAGCGGCTGCCGGTTGGGAACCGGGCGCCCCGCGGTGATGTCGCGTTCGTGGGAGCGGCCGGCAAGGAGGGCTGCCCCCAGTACCACGGCCAGCTCCGGATCCTCGGCCCGGCGCAGCGGCACCCGGAACTCCGCCGCCACCGCCGCGGCGACCAGCGGCATCCGGGTCGTCCCGCCGACCAGCAGGACCGCGCCGGGCGCCTCGCCGGCCCGCGCGATCAGCCCGCGGCAGCACTCCAGCGTGCGGCGCAGCAGCGGCCCGGCCAGCGCGGCCAGGTCCTCGGTGCGCAGCACCACCGGCGCGGCCGTCGGCGACGGGTAGTCCTCGACCTCGTCGGACGCGCTGAGCTGGTGCTTGAGCCCGCGCGCGAAGTCGGCCAGGTGCAGCCGGGCCCGCAGCGCCGCGTCGCCGGTCAGCCCGAGGTCCTCGCCCGACTCGGCGGACACCCGGGCCGCGATCAGCCCGTCGATGTCGCGGCCGCCGCAGTCGTCCAGGGCGGCGTGGCCGAGCACGGTGTGGTGGCCTTCGCGGCCGTACCGCACGAGCGCCGCATCGAACGTGCCACCCCCGAAGTCGTAGACCAGCACCACGTCCCCGTCGCCGAACGGCGGGCCGGTCAGCGGCCCCAGCCCGGCCGCGACCGGCTCCACGACCAGCTCGACCTCGGCGAAGCCGGCCGATTCGCCGGCCGCGATCATCTCGGCGGCGCGCGGGTCGCGCCGGCCGTACGCCGCGGGCACGCTCAGCACCAGCCGCTCGACCGGCCCGCCGGCGATGTCCGCGGCCAGTTCGCCGTAGGCGCGCAGGAGGGCGGCGACGAGCTCGCCGGCGCGATACGGGTGCTCGCCGAGCAGTACCGGCGCGCTCTGGCCCAGGTCGCGCTTGAACTCGGCCCGGAATGCGGCCGGTGCGCCTCGTTTGCGGCCGGCGGCGGCCGAGCCGACCAGGAGCCGGTCGCCCTGCCGGAACACCGCGGACGGCCAGGAGTAGAGGCCGCTGGCCGGCTCCTTGATGAGCCGCACCCGCCCGCCGCCGTCGACCAGCGCGGCCGAGGAGGCCGACGTGCCGAAGTCGACCACCAGCACCGGCCGGTTGTCCTTGTCCAAACGATCGCTCCGTCTTCTCTTCGCGCGTCGTCAGCCGGTGGTGTCGACCGTGACGATCCAGTCGCCGGTGAGCACGGCGTCGCCCTGGTGCGCGTGCTGCACCTGGACCCGCCCCGGCGCGGCCGCGGCCAGATCGATCAGCGACCCGTCGGCCGCGCGCACCCTTCCCAGGACCTGCCCCGTCGTGTACCGCTGCCCGGGCCCCACCAGCCACTCGATCACCGTCGCCGGACCGGCCGGCAGCGTCCACGACAGCGGCTGGCGATCGGGCCGCGGCGCCTGCGCGGTGGCGGTGAGCACCGCACCGCCGCTCGCCCACACCCCGGCGCCCTGCGAGACGGCCACCTCGACGTCCTCGGCCTGGCGGACCGGCAGCCCGAGCGTGCGGGCCAGGTGGTCGGTCAGGCCCGGCAGCCGGCTGGACCCGCCGACCAGGACCACCGCCGCCACCGGGCCGGGCCGCACGTCGTCGAGCAGCCGCCGGCAGCAGTCGGTGGTGCGCTCCAGCAGCGGCTGGGCCAGCATCCGCAGCCGCTGCTGGTCCAGGCGCAGCACCAGCCCGGCCGCGCGGAAGTAGTCGTCGGCCGCGTTCTCGGCGCTGACCCGGTGCTTGAGGTGCCGGGCGAACTCGGCGAACTCCATCGTGTCGCGGGCCGCGGAGAGCCGGGCTTCGTCGTCGGCGTCCTCGGCCGCGTCGAGCACCCCGGCCAGGGCCGCGCCGCCGGCCGCACGTAAATGCGTGATGACGGCCGCATCGAGCTCGCGGCCGCCGCAGTCGTCGAGAGCGGCCGCGCCGAGCACCGCGTGCGGGGACCCGTCGCCGGCCCCGAGGCGGACGAGCGCCGCGTCGAAGGTGCCACCGCCGAAGTCGTACACGAGGACGGTCGCACCGGGCGGCAGCGGTTCGCCGGCGACCGGGGCGAGCGCGGCCGCGACCGGCTCGGCGACCAGTTCGGCGGCGGGCAGCCCGGCGTTGCGGGCCGCCTCGAGCATGTCGCGGGCGCGCAGGTCGTCGGGGCCGTAGGAGGCGGGCACGGTGATGACGGCGCGGCCGACCCGGGCGCCGTGGACCCGCTCGGCCTCCTCCCGGATCGCCTGCAGGATGAGCGTGACGAGGTCGACGGTGCGCAGTGGGCGCTCAGCGAGGTACAGCGGCGTGCCCTGCCCCAGGTGCCGCTTGAGCTCGTCGCGGAACCCGCCCGGCCGCAGCCGGCGCCGGCTGACCGCGGCGGTGCCGACGACCGGCCGGCGCCCGTCGAAGAAGACCGCCGACGGCCAGGTCCAGACCCCGCTGCCCGGCTCGCGCAGCTGGACCCGGCGCACGCCGTCGGTCAGCGTCGCCGCCGAGCTGGTCGTGCCGAAGTCGATGGCGAGCACCGCGCCGCTCATGCGACTCACTCCTCCTGGACGACGGTGGTGATGGAGTACACGTCGACGGAGCCGCTCTCGCTGGTGCCGACCGCGAGCCGGGCGCCGTCGCGGCTGAACGCGATCGCATCGACGGGGCCCTCCGTCGCCAGGTTGAGCACGGTCGTGCCGGCGTCGAGCGACCACACGACGATCTTGCGGCGCATGACGACCGCGAGCAGCCGGGCCCCGGGCGCAAGGGCGGAGACGACGTCCGGCGCCGGCTGCGGGGTGACGTCCGGCGCCGTGACCTCGGTGACCGCGCCGGCCAGGGCGAGCCCGTCCGGCGTCGGCACGAGGACGCGGAACGCCTTGACGCCTCCGGCGCCGCCGGTGAACAGGGTCGTGCCGTCGGAGCCGAAGGCCAGCCACTTGGGGATCCCGGCCCCGCGTACGATCAGCCGGCCCGGCCCGGTCACCGCGTAGAGCGTGCAGCCGCCCGTGCCGATGACCGCGAAGTACCGGCCGTCCGGGCTGAACGCGATGGCGCGCAGCCGGTTCGAGCCGATGGCGAACCGCCGCGGCTTGCCGGCGACCAGGCGCGGGGCGGTGGCGACGGCGGACCGGGTGGTGACGAGCCAGTCGCCGCTGAGCACCCGCTGGCCGAGCAGCGCCTGCCAGTGCAGGATGCGGCCGGGGGAGCCGGCCACGAGCTGGTGCAGGCTGCCGTCGGCGGTGCGCACCCGGGCCAGCGGTTCGCCGGCCGCGAAGTCGGTGCCCTCCGGGCGGCGCTCGACAATCGTGGCCCGCCCGCCGGGCAGCGTCCACGCCAGCGGGTTGACCCCGGGCCCGGGCGGCGCGCCGGCGATGGTCCGGTGCGGCGTCTGGCGGGCCCACTCGCAGGCCCCGCGCACGGCCGCGTGCTGCGGGTCCTCGGCCTGGCGCACGGGCAGCCCGAGCCCCGCGGCCACGGCGGCGGCGACGACCGGGCTGCGGGTGCTGCCCCCGACCGCGAGGACTCCCGCGATCTCGTCCGGCCCGACCTCGCAGCGCACCAGCAGCGCCCGGCAGCACGCCAGGGTGCGCTCCACCAGTGGTACCGCCAGCTTGCCCAGCTCCTCGCGGGTCATCTCGACCAGCTGGTCGTCCCGGGTGAACTCGCCGGCCGCCGGCCCGTCGGAGAGCTGGTGCTTGAGCTCGACGGCCAGGTCCATGAGGTCCAGCCGGGCCCGCAGCGCCGCGTCCCGGTCGGCGTGCTCGGCCCGCAGCGGGTCGGGCCGGCCGAGCTTGTCGAGCACGGCGGCGTACACCGCGGCGTCCAGATCCCTTCCACCGCAGTCCTCGACCGCCTCGAACCCCACGATCTCGTGCTGCCCCGTGCCCAGCCGCACCAGCGCGGTGTCGAAGGTGCCGCCGCCGAGGTCGTACACGAGCACCAGCTCGCCCGGCTCGAACCCGCTCCCGGCGGCCGGCGCGAGAGCGGCCGCGACCGGCTCGGGCAGCAGTTCGGCGATCCCCAGCCCGGCGTTCCCGGCCGCGGTGAGCAGCGCGGCCCGCCGCGGGTCGTCCGGCCCGTACGACGCGGGCATGGTCATGAGCACGCTGCCGACCGGCGCGCCGTGCAGCCGCTCGGCCTCGGTGCGCAACGCCCGCAGCAGCACGGTGAGCAACTGGGTCGCGTCGAACGCCGCCCCGCCGACCACGAGCGCCGCGGCCTGCCCGAGCTCGCGCTTGAACTCGTGCCGGTACGCCCCGGGCCGCACCCGCTTGCGCTTCTCCGCCGCCCGCCCGACGAGCAGCGCGTCGTCGTCGGCGAACACGGCGGTGGGCCAGCTCGTGGAGCCGCTGGCCGGATCGTGCAGCGGCTGGGTGCCGGCCCCGGTGACGAGCGAGGCCTGGGTGGTGCTGGTCCCGAAATCGACGCAGAGGACCGGTTCGGTCATCGGCAAGTCCTCACGTCCAATGAGTACCGTGCCGGCGCCACCCCGGGGCACCTCCGGAGATTCCGAACTGGATGTCCGGTCGGTGCCTTGTTTCCGGCTGTTACTCCCGTTCCACTTTGTGCAGTCCGCCTTCCGGCGTCCACCATTCGACGACGAGCAGGGTCGCCTCCGGGTTGAGGTGGGTGTGCACGACCTCGGCGATGTCCGCGTGGAACCGGTCGCCCTCGCCGGGTTCCCCTTTCGCCGCCGCCGGCACCGCCCGGCCGGAGATCTTGGCCTCGCCGGGCCACTGCGCCTCGGACCCCTCGACCGGGTCGACGGTCGCACTGTGCAAGGCGAATCGCGAATCCCGGCGGAGATCGGCCCCCTTGCGCGCGCCGCTCATCGAGCCGAACGTGAGCTCGCCGCCCTCGAAGGCCGCCTCGATACCGGAGATCCGCGGCCCGCCGCCGGCCCGTACCGTGGCGATGGTCTTGTGCTTGTGCGCATCGAACAATTCCCGCACGCGCTGCGCGAACTCCGGCGCCGCCTGCTCAACGTCCCGCCAAGCCGTCATGCGCCCATGATTTCATCTCAAGGGTTTGATACAACTTTGACCATGAAACTCGCCGAGGCATTGGCGCTGCGGGCGGACGCGGCGCGGCAGGTGAACCAGCTGCAGGCGCGGATCACGGCGTCCGCGCGGTACCAGGAGGGCGAGGAGCCGGCCGAGGACGCGGCGGCCCTGCTGGCCGAGGCGGCCTCGCGGCTGGGCGAGCTGGAGATGCTCATGCGCCGGATCAACCGCACGAACTCGGCGACCCAGCTCGCCGGCGGCGGCACGCTCACCGACGCCCTGGCGCGGCGCGATGTGCTGCGCTTCCGCCACAAGCTGGTCACCGCGGCCGCGGGTGCGGCGGCCGGTGAGGGGCAGCGCGGGGTGCGGCAGCTGCGCTCGGAGCTGCGGATGATCGCCGCCCTGCCGGTCGCGGAGCTGCGCCGCGAGGCCGACGACCTGGCGCGGGAGCTGCGCGAGGTGGACACGCTGATCCAGCGTACGAACTGGGAGGCCGACCTCCTGGACTAGAGGACGCGGAGCAGGTAGTCGTCGCTGGAGGCGCGCACCGACCCGAGGGCCGACGGGTTATCTCGGCCCACGCCTGGTGCGCCTAGGGGCAGGCGCCGGGGTTCGACTCCCCGATGCACAACGCATGCCCAGCACGGCACACAGGTAACGGCGCACGATGCACGCCACACAACCAGGTGCGGATCCACGACGACGAGGGCGGGTACGGGGTACTCCGCGTCACCGCAAGGCACCACACCACGCGAGCACCCGATCGATGTCGGGCCGCGTCCACCCGACGGCCGGGTCGATCTCCACGAGCAGCGTGGGCGCGGCCCGCTCGCCCACCGCGGCGCCGAAGGGATTGAGCACACCGTCGAGGTCGAGCAGCATCACCGGCAGCGTCGAAGCCACGTCCCTCAGGGTAGGCGGGCCAGGATCAGGCCGTCCTCGCCGGTGTCCGGATAGTGACCCGGAGAGCGGTACAGCTCCACGAAGCCCCATTTGCGATAGAGCGCCAGCGCCGCGGTGTTGGTGACGCGGACCTCCAGGGTGACCAGCTCGGCGCCTTCGCGGCCGGCGGCGGTCAGGGTGTGCCGCAGGAGCCGATCGCCCACGTGGCGGCCGCGCCAGGCCGGGGCGACGGCGATCTTGGCGAGGTGGGCGCGGTTGTCGGGGGCCAGGAAATAGCCGACGTAGCCGGCGATGGCGGAGCGGTCCACGAACCGCGCGACCCACCAGCGGGCGGTGGGGTCGGCGAGCACGGCACGGTACACCCGGGGAGTGAACGGGGTCGGGAAGCTCACCCGCTCGATGGCGGACACCGCGGGGACATCGCGGCGGCGCATGGTGTCGAACAGCAGGGCACCCGCCGGGGCGGGCCGGCCGGTGCCGGTGCTGTCGTCCAGCCGGGGGATTCCGCGGGCCACTCGACCGAGCGTAACCGGGTCGCGCCGGTGACGTACTTCGGTGCGCGCCCGAGCTACCATCGCTGGCACGGCCCACGTCGGTCCGTGCTGGTGGATGTGGGGACCTCGTGGAGTTGTCGGTGCTGCCCGGAGCGGGCGCGACGGTGGTGACGGCGGCCGGGGACCTCGACATCGCCACCTCGGACGAGCTGCGGCGCTACCTGCACGCGGTGCTCGACGAGCACGACTCCGAGCTGTACGTCGATGTCGCGGCGGTGCAGTTCATCGATTCCAGCGGGCTCGGGGTGCTGGTGAGCATCTATCAGCGGCTGGTCGGGCGCGGGCAGCGGCTCACGCTGATCAGTCCGCACGAGCGGTTGCTGCGCACGTTCCGGCTGACCGCGCTGGACCAGATCTTCACGATCCTTCCGGCGCTGCCCGCGGGGCCGGCCGCTGCCTGACGTGCACGGTGAGCAGGGCGATGTCGTCGTCGTGCCGGTGCGTGTCGGTGTGCGTGACGACGTGGTCGGCGACCCGCCGGGCGCCGTCGCCGGGGCGCTCCCGCAGCGTCTCGTGCAGCTGGGCCAGGCCCGCGTCGACAGTGCTCGTGCGCGATTCGATGAGCCCGTCGGTGTACAGCAAAAGCGTCGCCCCCTCCGCGATGTCCACGACGTGATCGTGCCGCGGCGTCGCCGGGTCGACGCCGAGCAGCAGGTCGTGCTCGGTCAGCAGGCGGGGGGCCGCACCCGGGACGAGCAGGGTCGGCGGCGGGTGGCCGGCGTTGGACCACAGCAGCGTGAACCCGCCGCTGGGCGCGGGCTCGAGGCGGGCCAGCACGACGGTGGCGAAGATCTCCTGGCGCAGCGCCCGGCAGGCGGTGTCGAGCCGGCGCAGCGTGGCCGAGGGCGGCTCGTCCCGGTCGGCGACGAATGCCCGCAGCATGCTGCGCAGCTCGCTCATCGTGGCGGCGGCCTCCAGGCTGTGGCCGCAGACGTCGCCGATGACCAGCGCGAGCCGGCCGCCGGGCAGGGCGATCGCGTCGTACCAGTCGCCGCCGACGTGGTCGTCCTCGTGGGCCGGGATGTACCGGGCCGCCAGGTGCAGCCCCTCGATCGCCGGCAGCGGCGTGAGCAGGGCCTGCTGCAGGGTGGCGGCCGCGGTGTGCTCGTGCAGGAGGTGGTCGGCGCGGTCGAGGGCCTGGGTGACGTACCCGGCGATGGTGAGGATCACCGCCTGCTCGTCCAGGTCGACGTCGCGGGGCTGGCGCCAGGCGAAGGTGAGCACGCCCAGCGCGCCGTCGCCGTGCAGCAGCGGCGCGCAGGCCACCGCCTGCCAGCCGAGCCGGCCCAGGTCGGTGGCGGGCTGGGGGAACGCGGCGCGGATCGCCTCCGGGTTGGCCAGCACGTACAGCCGGCCCGCGCGCGCCGCGTTGACCGCCGGGTGCAGGGCGGACGCGGCGAACCCGGCCCACCGGCCGGCCAGGTCGGCCGGGAGCGGCGCGAACGTGGCCAGCTCCGGCTCCCCGGTGAACAGCGCGATGCCGATGTCGGCGGGCTCCAGAACGTTGCTGACCAGCCGTCCGACCGCCGCGACGACGTCGTCGATGGTCGTGGTGCCGGTGAGCGCCACACTCGCGTTCAGCAGCACCTGACTGCGGTCGAACGCCCCGCGCAGCCGGTCGCCGCGGTCGAGCGCCGCGCCCTGCCCGGCCTCGGCCCGCCGCGTGGCGATGCGCAGCCGCAGGCCGTCGGAGCAGGCGGCCCCCAGGTCGGCCAGCAGCGCGAGCTCCTCGCCGGTCCACGTGCGCGGCACGGCGTCGATCACACAGAGCGTGCCCAGCACGGTACCGTCCGCATCGGTCAACGGCACGCCCGCGTACCCGACGATCCCGAGCCCGCCCGGCACCCGCTCGTCGCGCCGCACCCGCGCGTCGGGGATCGCCAGGGGTTCGTCCGCATCGGCGACGTACCCTGCGGCCCGCCGCTCGGTGCGCCAGGGCTCGGCGAGTCCGGCCGCGCCCGGGAACACCCGGCCGCCGGGTCCGGGCAGCGAGACCAGGGCGACGGGCACGCGCAGGACGGTGCGGACCATCGCCGCGAACCGGTCGAACACCGGATCGGGCGACGCCCCCAACCCCGTGCGGGCCGTGGCGCCCGGCACCTTCCCCGTGCGGGCCGCGGCGCTCGACCGGCTGGCCGAAAGACCGGATGACACGCGCGAACTGTACCGGCCCGCGCGCCAGGGTGACCACGGTTCCGTCCCGGGAGGCGGCCGGGAGGCGGCCGGGGTAGCGTTGCACCGCCATGCTCACGCTGACCGGCGACACCGACGGCACCACGCTGACCATCACGGCCAACGGCGACATCGACCTGTCCAACAACCGCCGCCTGGCGGCGACCGTCGCGGAGCACGAGTCCGCCGACCTCGCCACCATCGTCCTCGACCTGGCGGGCGTGGACTTCTGCGACTCGGCCGGCCTCGCCGCGATGGTCCGGCTCTACCGTGCCGCCGCCTTGGCCCACCGCAGCCTGGTGATCCGCGCCCCGAGCGAGAACGTGACCCGGCTGCTGGAGATCACCGGACTCGACCGCGTCTTCACGATCGAGCCCGCCTCCGCCTGAGCCGGCCGGCCTCACCGGACCCGTTGGGCGATCCTCAGCTCAGTCAGGTAGCGCTTGACGATCCGGCCCCCGTGGCCCACGTCGATCAGCCGCGCGATGGAGTCCAGCAGTCCGCTCCGCTGCGCGTCCGGCAGGGCCCGGTGCCCGGAGTAGGTCAGCAGCACATCCAGGTACTCGGCCGTCGAGTACGGCAGCTCCCACTCGTACCGGAAGAACGTCGCGGGCCCGAACCGTCCCGACGAGGTGAGCTCCCGATCGTCTTCGGCGATGTCCCGGGCGGTCTGCATATGCAGCCCCGGCGGGGTCGACGGATCGAAGCGCGCGTAGCACCGCTGGATCTCGGCGAAGAAGTCCTCGGTCCAGGAGCCGCCGGCGATGTGGTGGGTGGCGACGGTGGCCAGCAGGCCGCCCGGGCGCAGCGCGTCGGCGGACTTCTGCACCCGCACCGCCGGGTCGATCCAGTGGAACGCGGTGGCGGAGAACACCACGTCGAACGGCTCACCGGGCAGCGGCCACTCCTCGAACGCCGCCGTGACGACCTCCACGGCGTCGAACGCGGCAAGGTTTCGCCGGGCCACGGCCGCCAGCTCCGCGCCCAGCTCGACCGCCACGATGCGGTAGCCCCGCCCGGCCAGCGGCACGGTCGCCTGCCCGGTGCCACAGCCGATCTCCAGCACGGTCGCCCCAGGCGCTGCCCCGGCCGCGGCGAGATCGTCGAACATCCGCGCCGGGTACCCGGGACGGGCACGGTCGTACCGTGCCGCGTCCTCGTCGAAGGTCGCTCGTAACGTCATGCTTTCAGGGCCGTCGTCCACCATCAGAGGGTACGAGCGCGCGGCCTACATGTGGGCCGCCGGGGCGGCGTCCGGGTCGACCGAGAGCGGGCCGGAGCGCAGCAGCAGGCCGCTCACCACCGCGCCGGCCAGGAAGAAGGCGGCAACCCAGGTGAAGGTGGTGGTGTAGCTGTCGATCGCGGCGGCCAGGGTCGCCTGCGCGGTCGGGGTCTTGCCGGCCAGGGCGTGGGTGAGCGCGCTGGAGGCGATCGTGGACAGCACCGCGGTGCCCACCGAGCCGCCGACCTGCTGGGCGGTGTTGACCAGGGCCGAGGCCACACCCGCGTCGGCGGCGCGGACGCCCGAGGTGCCGGCGGTCATGGACGGGGCCATGGCCAGGCCGATGCCGACGCCGGAGACCAGCAGGGGGCCGAGGATGCTGCCCGCGTAGCTCGAGTGGACGTTCAGCTGGGTCAGCCACAGCATGCCGCCGGCCGCGACCAGGAACCCGGCCGGGACGAGCGGGCGCGGGCCGACGCGCGGGACGACGACGCTGGTGGCGACCGTGGCGGTGACGGCCAGGGCGGCGATCATGGGCAGGAAGGCGGCGCCGCTGCGGATCGGGCTGAAGCCGAGGTTCTGCTGCAGGTAGTACGTGAGGAACAGGAAGACGGCGAACATGCCCACACCGAGGGTGAGCACGCTCAGCAGGGCGCCGCTGCGGGTGCGGTCCAGCAGGACGCGCAGCGGGATCAGCGGGTGCGCGACCCGGGTCTCGATGACGACGAACGCGGTCAGCAGCGCCACGGCGGCCACCAGCCAGCCCCACACCGCCGCGTCGCCCCAGGCGTGGGTCTCGGCGTTGCCGAAGCCGTACACCAGCGAGAACAGGCCGGCCGAGACCGTCACGGTGCCGGGCACGTCGAGGCGGTGCCCCGGCCCCTCGGCGCGCTGGTTGTGCAGCAGGCTCAGGGCGCCGAAGGTGGCGAGCACGGCGAAGACGATGTTGACGTACATGCACCAGCGCCAGTCGAGGTATTCGGTGAGCACCCCGCCGAGCAGCAGGCCCATCGCGCCGCCGGCGCCGGCGATCGCGCCGTAGATGCCGAAGGCCTTGGCCCGCTCCTTGGCGTCGGTGAACGTCGTGGTGAGCAGCGACAGCACGGCCGGGGCGAGCAGCGCGCCGAAGGCACCCTGCGCGGCGCGCGCGGAGACCAGCAGACCGAAGCCCTCCGCGGCCCCGCCGATCGCGGACGCGGCGGCGAACCCGATGAGGCCGACGAGCAGCGTCGTCTTGCGCCCGATCAGGTCGCCGACGCGGCCGCCGAGGGGGAGCAGGGCGCCGAACGCGAGCGCGTACGCGGTGACGATCCACTGCCGGTTGTCGTTGGAGAAGCCCAGCGCCCGCTGCGCCGAGGGCAGCGCGATGTTCACGATCGTGGCGTCGAGCACCACCATGAGCTGGGCGAGGCCGAGCACGCCGAGGATGGCCCACCGCCGGGCGTGATGCGGGTGGGACTCCTGGGCCTCCGCGATGCGGGCCCGTTCCAGGGAGGTGGTGGTCATGGCAGCCTTTCCGGTGTCGCGTGCGTCTTTCGCGTCAACCGTTCGGCGGCGGTACCGCCATGCTGAGCCCCCGCCCTGCCCGGCACCCGCGCGGCAACCCGATGGATCCCGCCGGCCCTTTGTGTCGAAACGGCCCGTCCCCGCTCGAGGCACTGGTGGTGCTGGGTGCGGGAAAACGGCTCTTTTACGATGTGGGCGGCCGCATCCCGCTGCGGCTGCTCGCCTCGGAGACCTTCCCGACCGGCTTCGCGCACCTCACCTACGGCCCGACTGGCGTCGCGCACCTCACCTACGGCCCGACCGGCGTCGCGCACCTCACCTACGGCCCGACCGCCGGAGCACCCGCATCGTGTGGCTGAAGCCGACCAGCTCGTGCCCGACCACCTCGACGACCGCCGACAGCGCCACCAACGCGATCGCGGCCACGAGCGCGGCCACGCTGGAGGAATCCGCGAGGTCGACCGGCCCGGTGGCGCCGAGCGCGAACGGCACCGCCACCGCCGCCGCGAGAGGGACAAGAGCACAAGCCAGCAGTGGTACGTGCGTCAGGTCGTACGCGTGCAGCAGGACGCTCCAGGTCGCGAAGATCAGCACGAGCAGGACCGCCACCGGAACGGCGAGGGCGAGCGCGACCCGCAGGACCGACAGCTCCTGCTCCTCGACGGCGTTGGTGGCGACGCGCAGCCCGGCCCCGACGGCCGCCACGGCGCCGAAGATCGGCAGGTGGGCGTAGCGCCACGCGAAGGTACGACCGGGGAAGCGCTCGAGGATCGACCGGGCGGGGATCAGGAAGTACGCCCACCAGAGCCCCGCCACCAGCACCAGCCCGGACGCGACGATCACCACCGCGGCCGGACTCCAGCCCCGAGCGTGGATCAGCGCGGCGACGGCGCTGACGGTCGCCGCGATCACCTCGCCCAGCGCGATCAGGGTCAGCAGGCTGAACCGCTCCGCGATGTGCCCGGCGTTCCACGGCGGTGCGCCCAGCCGCCGCTCCAGCACGACGGGCGCCGCCATCTCCCCGGCCGCGAGGACGGCGAGCACGGCGATCGTGACGCCGAGCGGGAGCGGCAGCAGCGCCGAGAGGACCCACCCGATCTGTACGACGGCAATCGTGACCGCGTAGGCCCGGGCGATCCGCCGGTGGGCCGGGTCCTGCCGGGCCGCGCGCAGCCACAGCCCGATCTGCGGCACGCGCATGACGACGTACCCGGCCACCAGCAGCAGGTTGTTCGGGCTGTGCCCGCCGGCGGCCGCCTCGAAGCTCACCGGCAGCCCGAAGACCAGGATGACCACGCCGATCATCTGCACCAGGGTGGCCACCCGGAACAGCGCGTCGTCGTTGTCGTAGGCCGAGGCGAACCAGGTGAAGTTCAGCCACGCCCAGGACACCGAGAAGATCGCGAAGGCGTACGCCCCGAGCCCCGACCCGACCCGCCCGTCGCTGACCGCCTCGGCGAGCTGGTCGGCGGCGGCCGCGAAGGCGATGACGTACGTCAGGTCATAGAGCAGCTCGACCGGGGTAGTGGAGCGGCCCCGCTCGCCGGGATCGCGCCCGGCCATCGGCCGCAGCCGGTGCTCCAGGTCGTTTCGCAACTGCGCGGCATCCTCACCCACGGCGAGATCCTACGGACCCGCCGGGTGAGGCGCCGGGATGAGCGAGTGTCGGCGGTCACGAGCCGGAATGCATGACATGTCACGTAAGTTGCACGGGGCGGAAGGTACGGCAGCACGAGCGAGGAGCGCGAACATGGAACGGCTGCAGGGCAAGACGGCATTGGTCACGGGCGGCACCTCGGGCATCGGCCTGGCGGTCGCCCGCCGCTTCGCCGACGAGGGCGCGCACGTCTTCGTGACCGGGCGGCGCAAGGAGGCCGTCGACGAGGCGGTCGCGCTGATCGGCGCGGACGCCACGGGCGTGGCCGGCGACATCGCCGACCCGGCCGACCTCGACCAGCTTTTCGCGGCGATCGAACAGCGCGGGGCCGGCCTCGACGTGCTGATGGCCAACGCCGGCGGCGGCTCGTTCGCCGCGCTGGAGGACATCACGGCCGAGGACTACCGGGCCACCTTCGACCGCAACGTCGGCGGCACCCTGTTCACCGTGCAGCGGGCGTTGCCGCTGCTCAGGCCCGGTGCGTCGATCATCCTGACCGGGTCGACGGCGGCGTCGAACGGCACGCCCGCGTTCGGGCTCTACGCGGCGACCAAGGCGGCCATCCGCTCCTTCGGGCGGACCTGGGCGGCCGAGCTCGTCGGGCGCGGGGTGCGGGTCAACACGCTGGTCCCGGGGCCGGTGGAGACCCCGGGCCTGGCCGGGCTGGCCGGCGACCCGGCCGGGGTCGAGCCGCTGTTCGCGCAGCTCGTGGCCGGGGTGCCGCTCGGCCGGCTGGGCCGCCCGGAGGAGATCGCGGCGGCCGCGGTGTTCCTGGCCTCGGACGACAGCAGCTTCGTGACCGGCGCCGAGCTGTTCGTGGACGGCGGGGCCGAGCAGCTCTGATTCCGTGACACGTCACGAGATCGAGCGTTGGGCAAGTTCGTGACATTTCACGTAACTGAGCGTTGCGGGCGTCCGTAACGCCTCACGTGACTGGCACGATGGCGGTATGACCCCCAAGCGTCCCGCCCGGGGCTGGCTCGACGGCGACCAGCAGCGTACCTGGCTTGCGTACATCCGGCTCCAGCTCCGCCTCACGTACGAGATCAACCGCCAGCTGCAGGCCGAGCACGACCTGTCGATGCCCGACTACGACGTGCTGACCGCGCTGAGCGTCGCGCCGGCGTCGTGCCTGACGATCACCGCGCTCGCCACCAACATCGGCTGGGAGCGCAGCCGGCTGTCCCACCACGCCAGGCGGATGGCCGAGCGCGGCCTGGTCAGCCTCGATCCGGCCCAGCGCGACCGGCGGGTGACCGAGGTGTCGCTGGCCCCGCGCGGCCGCCACGCCCTCGAGGCGGCCGCGCCGGGGCACGTCGACCTGATCCACGACCTGTTTTTCGACGGGCTGCCGGCCGAACTGCAAGCGCCGCTGGGCGCGGCCCTGGAGCACATCTATGAGAACGTGCTGACCCGCGGCACCCTGCCCCGGCCGCTGTAAGGTGCGCGCGGCATCCTGCCCCGGCCGCGGTGAGGTGCGCGCGGCACTCTGCACCGGCCGCGGTGAGGTGCCCGCGGCACTCTGCCCCGGCCGCGGTGAGGTGCCCGCGGCACCCTGCACCGGCCGCGGTGAGGTGCCCGCGGCACTCTGCCCCGGCCGCTGTGAGGTGCGCGCTGGGGCACGAATGGGTATCAAGGACGAATGCGAGGAAACGCCGCTCTGCTCGTCGTGGCCGGGCTCACCGCGCTGGCCGGCTGCGGTACCGCCGCGAACCCCATCGTCGCGAGCCCGTCGGCCCCGGCCTCCAGTGCCGCCCCGCCGCCGCCCGCCTCGCAACCCGCTCAGGCCGCGCCCCAGCCGTCGGTGACCGGGCCCGACGCGCCGATGCTGCTCGGGCAGCGGCGGCTCGTGATCCGCCCCGCCGAGGCCGGCGAGTCGATCCTGGCCGTGGATGACACCGGCCGCCTCAACGTCACCGACGGCCCCACCGACAAGGGCCTTTTCGTGTTGGTACCGCAAGGTTCCCGCCACCAGATCCGCACCGCCACCGGCGACAAGGCCTGTCTCGGGCTGAAGAACAACGGCAGTCAACCGCTGACGATCGCGGCCACCCAGTGCGACCCGGCCCGCGACGGCCAGCTGTTCACGATCCAGCCGCCGGCGAGCGGCGACCCGGCGACCTACACGATCAGCGTGAGCGGCGCGTACCTGCTGGTGTCCAAGACCAACGGGGTGATCGCGGAGGAGCCGGGCGACGCCACCGCGCTGACCGCCTTCGTGCTGGTGGACAACGGCCCTGTTTAGGGGTCGACGGCCCCTTTTGAGCGATGACGGCCCCCTTTTCAGGGATGAGGCTCGTCTTAAGGGATGACGGCTCCTTTTGAGGGGTTGACGGCCCGGTGCCGGGGCAGTGCTAGGCGGTGCGCACCCGCCTGGCGGCACTGTCGCTCGCCCTCATCGCCGGGCTCCTGCACCCCGGGCTACCGCACCCAGGGCTCCCGCACCCCGGACTCCCGCACCCCGGACTCCCGCACCCCGGACTCCCGCACCCCGGACTCCCGCGCCCCGGGCTCCTGCACTCCGGGCTTGTGCACCCCGGGCTTCTGCACCCCGCGGACGACACGATCCGGGCGCGCCGGCTGCCCGCGGACGGCTTCTACGTGCGGCACGGCCGGCTGTACGACGCCGACCACCACGAGTTCGTCATCCGGGGCGTAGGACAGAACCACGCCGTGTACCCCGACCGGACGCCGCAGATGTTCCGCGACGTGAAGGCGATGGGCGCGAACGCGGTACGAGTGGAATTGTCTGCGGGCGTGGTCGCCCGGCGCAACGACGCGGCCGACGTCGCCCGGGTGATCGGCCTGTGCCGGCAGAACCGTCTGATCTGCGTGCTCGTCGTGAACGACACCACCGGCTGGGGGTACCGCCCGGAGGCCATCCCGCAGGCGAAGGCGGTCGACTACTGGATCAGCATTCGCCAGGCCCTGATCGGCCAGGAGAAGTACGCGATCATCGATGTCGCCAACGAACCGTACGTGCTGGACAACTTCGCCACCTGGCCCGCCGACACGAAGGAGTCGATCGCCCGCCTGCGCCGCGCCGGCCTCCGCCACACCCTCATGGTCGACGCTCCAGATTGGGGCCAAGATGTGTCCTTCACAATGCGTGACGATGCGGCCGGGGTCTTCGCCGCCGACCCGCAGCACAACACGGTCTTCTCGATCCACGTGTACGGCGCCTTCAGCCGGGCCACCACCATCCACGACTACCTGGACCGGTTCCTGCGGGCGGGCCTGCCGATCGCGGTGACCGAGTTCGCGTACACCCACCAGGACGGCGAGGTCGACGAGGACGCCGTGATGTCCGAGGCCCGGATCCACGACATCGGCTACCTGGCCTGGTCCTGGAGCGGCAACAGCGGCGACGTCAGCAACCTCGACATGGTCCGCGAGTTCGACGCCGCCGCCCTGACGTGGTGGGGCCGGCGGGTGTTCGACGGCCCGGACGGCATCCGCCAGACCTCCCGTCCGGCCACCGTCTACACGTGAGCCTCGACGTGCGCCGCGACCCTACGCCCCATCTCGGTCGCGGCCTCGCAGGCGAAGCGGAAGTGGATGCCGCCGAAGACCCGCGCATCGCTCGTCTGCGCCACACCGGCAGAGAAGCTCGGCAGCGTTCGCGTGACGCCGGCCATACTTGGGGACGTCAGCGTGTACCGCGTCCGATCCCCGAACCGGTGCGCCAGTACGGCCGCCGCGGCCTGGCTCACCGCCGGATGCCCGGCCGGGTACTCCTGGAACGTCGGCGTGTCCAGCAGCGGCCGCCACGCGGGGTCGACGGCCTGGATCGCGGTGACCGGCCGCCACGTGTCGAAGAAGTTCTTGGCGTTCCAGACCACGATCACCGTGTCGGCCATGGCCACGTTGACCTTCATCAGCAACCGCGCCGCCTCGGTCAGCCCCAGGCGGTGCCGGACGATGAGCTCGTCGGCGACCGGGTCCCACAGCGCGATCGGCGTCGCGGACTGCCAGAACTGGGCCGTCTGCGTGTCGAACGCGCCGCGGGTGGCGCTCGTCGACTGCCCGGCCGCCCGCACCTCGGCGAGATCCCGCGCGTAGCGGGCGCTGTCCAGGGCCGGCGGCGGAGGCGGCCGGAACTGCGCCGGCGACCGCAGCGTCCACGGCGTCATGCCCGCGAACTGCCGGAACGAGGGCGCGGCCGGGAACCCCGGCGGGGTTGGCCGCCACCGCCCGGATGCCGGATCGGGCACGTATGGCGGCAGTACCGCGGAAAATCCGTCATCGGCCCGGCGCGCGAGCACGCCGTCGGCGACCGACGCGCCCCACGCCACCCCGCGCTGCACCGCCCCGTGGCGATCCGGCAGCTCCGCCAGGGACGCTTCGAGCCGCGCGTCGAACGCGGCCTTCTGGGCCGGGAACAGCCCGACGAGCTCCCGATGCGCGGCCCCGGCCGCCGCCGCAGGCGCGGAAGAGTCATGCGGCCGTTTTGCGTGACGGCCTCGTACACGGAAACTGCCACGATCGCCCCGGCCCGCATCGCCGGTGGTGGAGGCAGTTGGGCGACGGTGATGGCCTCGACGAGCGCGCGGTTCCACCCCACGACCACATCGGCGGGGTGCGCGGCCACCGGCACGGCCGCCGCGACCACGAGCAACGGCACCGTCAACAGGCGATACATGACATCACCGCACATCGAGGGAGATGTCGATGACGCCCGGCTGGTCGGTGTGCCGGAACGCGAACGTGCCGCCCGCCCCGGCGTACCGCCCGGTGCCCCCGGTGATCGCGTGCACCACCGGATCGGGCGCGGCGAAGTCGACCTCGCCCTGCACGGCGATCTGGCCGCCCGGCAGCACCAGCGTCACCTGCGCCTGGCTGCGATCCCCGGCCGCGTCGACCGCGACGAGCACCCCGTGGAACCGGCCGAGCGGGCGATGCTGCACGTCGAACAGCAGCCCCGTGAACACGACCTCGTCACCCTGACCGGGCCCGGCCGCGCCGAGATCGAGCTGCGTGACCGCGGTCTGCTGCCCGACGAGCCGCACCGGCGGCGCGGCGGTGTCGGCCCCGGCCGGCGCCCCCGAGGCACCCAGCACGACGGCGGTCAGGACGATCAGTGAACCATGTGTGAGTCTGGACATGCGCCCACCGTGCGCGCCGGGGCCGGCCGCGCATAGTGCAGCTTCTGCACGCCGGTTGAGGTTCAAAAACAGCACTTGTCCGGTACCGCCCGGCAGGCCGACGATGGCCGCGTGCACACCACGTACGGCCAGTTCTGTCCCGTTGCCCTCGGCGCGGAGATGTTCGCCGAGCGCTGGACCCCGCTGATCCTGCGCGAGCTGCTCGCCGGCAGTCACCGCTTCAACGACCTGCACCGCGGCGTGCCCCGGATCTCCCGCGCGCTGCTCTCCCAGCGCCTGGCCGGCCTGGAACACATGGGCCTGCTGGAACGCCGCCCCGGCCCCGAATACCACCTCACCGCGGCCGGCCTGGCGGTGCGCCCGGTGATCGAGGCCCTGGGCCGCTGGGGCTACGAGCACGCCGCGACCGACCTCCAAGCTGAGCACCTGGACGCGGGCCTGCTCATGTGGTTCCTCCGCCGCCGCCTGCGGCTGGACCACCTCCCGGCGGGCCGCACCGTGCTGCACTTCCGGTTCCGCCCGCGCAGCCGCCCGCCCGCGTTCTGGCTGGTCGTCCAACCGCCGCTGTGCGACCTTTGCACGAGCGATCCCGGCCACGACGTCGACCTGTTCGTGGAGGCCGACCTGCGCGCGCTGGCGGAGGTCTTCCTGGGCCGCCTCGACGCGCGGACGGCCGTGCGCGACGGCCGCATCGACCTGACCGGCCCGGCCCCACTTCGGGCCGCCTTCCCCAACTGGATCGGCCGCAGCCCCTTCGCCCCGGCCGCCTGACCGCGCCTTCTTTCTCATCCCGCGCTTTTCTCGTCCCGCGGCAGCTTGAACACGGCCTTTTCTCGTCACGCGACAGCTTGAACATTGCTTCTTCTCGTCATGCGGCTGCTCGTCACGTCGGCTTGAACGCGGCTCTTCTCGTCACGTGGCTTCTCGTCACGGAAGCTTGAAAGCGGCCCGCTGGTACCGCTCGGTTTACCGCTGCAACGCCTCCAGTTTGCGCCGGATGTCGGCCCGGTCGGACAGCGGGGGAGCAGGCCCGACGACGACGGCGTCCAGCTCAGGGAACGCCCGCCGGAGCTCCGACGCCGGGCTGTCCCGCAGCCGGTCGACAACCCGCTCGCGCAGTTCGTCAGGCGCACAAGCGACCAGCAACGCCAGATCCGGGTCGTACTGGTGGATGATCCGACCGGCCTCGCCGAGCGCCATGACCCGCCGATCGAAGATCCCGAAGTCGAACCACCGGACGGTACGCTGCCCGCTCCAGTCGTCGGGATCGCCGACCGACGCGGCGAGCGTGTCCTGCACCTCAGCGTGCGAACCCCAGCTCCCGCAACGTCGCGTCGAGGCGGTTCGGCTCCGACCCCCAGCGCTGCTCGTCCGGGTACCCAGGGTCGAAGCTGACCAGGATCTCGCCTCGCCGCGCCCAGACGAACTGCGGATCGGAGTACTCGCCGGCGAAGAACGAGAACACTTCCGCGTCGAGCGCCCGCAGCCACTCGCCGCCCGTACACCCGAAGCCGTTGGGCTCGACGACCATCGCCCACTCCCCGGCCTGCGTCACCGCCACGTAGCCGAGCCGGCTGGGCTGTGCGGCCCCGTCCTCGTCGATCCGGTGCTGCACGACTTGCTGCGCCGCAAACGCCGCATCCCCGGATTTGATTGAAATCGGCCGCATCCCGCCGAGCCGCGCAACGACCTCGTCCGGCGTCCGCCCGCGCACAAAGGTAAGGCAGTAGTTGGTCGACAGCGCGTGCGACCGGACCGCCCACGCGTAGTCCTCCGCCGCCACCACGTTTCCAGCCTGCCCCAACTCCGGCCGGCCCGCGGCCACTCATGATCAATCGCGGGGCGCAAGACCTCACCGCCTTGAGTGTCGGGGCGCCGCCGTGGGAACCGTGCGTCACAGCAGCCCCGGGGGGTTCGCAATGCGGTCCGACGGCCGCGAATCTCCGCATTCCGCCATCAGGTGAAGAGCCGTGCGCTTATGTTCGGTGACACATTGTGAGCGTCCGCGGGGGTTGACGTGGTTGGTGCATTCGGGGTTCGCGGTCGGCACCGGCGGCGCGAGTCGTGGCGGGGCGGCGTGGGGCTGGCGATGGTCCTGGGGCTGCTGTTCGGCCTGATCGGTGCGCCGGCGATCGCGTTTGCGGCCGGGCCGGGCATCCTGGAGAGCGGCTCGCCGACCGTCACCTCGGTTTTCCCGAGGAAGTTCGCGGCTAGCAACCCGTCCCCGCAGTTCACCATCAGCGGCACGAACCTTGCGGACGTCACCGAGGTGCGGGCCGACGGTGTGGCGATCGCGGGCAACACCTGGAGCGTTCAGGGCAGCGACATCGTGGTGCAGCCGGCCAGCGCGAAGCCGGCCGGCACCGATGAGGTCTACACGGTGTACGACGGCACCACCGCGACGGTGGGCAGCGAGTCGACGACCGTGCACTGGCTGGCGCCGCCCACCGTGACGGGGATGAGTCCCAGCTCCGGGCCGGTCGCCGGCGGTACGAGCGTGGTCATCACCGGCACCGCGTTCAACCTCGTGGATGTGGTGACCTTCGGCGGTACTCCGGGGACGAACCTCACCATCGACAGCGACACCCAGCTCACCGTGACGGTACCGGCCAACCCCGCCAGTGTGGTCGACGTGGTCGTCACGATCAACGACGTGGAGATGGGTGCCAGCGCCGAGCCGATGGACTCGGCCACCTCGGCGAGCAGCGAGTTCACGTACATCGCGGCGCCGGCGGTCACGAGCCTGGCGCCGAGCAGCGGCACGGACGCGGGTGGCACGACCGTGGTCATCACCGGCAGCGGCTTCACCGGCGTGTCCGGCGCGTCGGGTGTGACCTTCGGCGGCACCGACGCGGTGGGGTACACGATCAACAGCGCCACGCAGATCACGGCCACCACGCCCGCGCACGCGGCCGGGGCGGTGCCGGTGGTCGTCACGTCGCCCGGCGGCACCTCCAACGCGGACGTCCAGTTCACGTTCGCCGCCTCCAACACCGCCCCGGCGGTCACCACGCAGCCGCAGTCGCAGACGAAGAACGACGGCCAGCCGGTCAGTTTCACGGCGGCGGCCAGCGGGACCCCGACGCCTACGGTGCAGTGGCAGTCGAAGACGACCGGCGGCAGCTGGACCGACATCAACGGCGCGACCAGCACCACGTACATGTCCACGGCGGCGATCGGTGACGACGGCATGCAGTACCGCGCCGTGTTCACCAACTCCGTCAGCAGCGCGACGAGCAACGCGGCGACGCTGACCGTGCAGACGCTGCCGGCGGTCACGACCCAGCCGCAGTCCCAGACGAAGAACGACGGCGACACGGTGACCTTCACGGCGGCGGCGAGCGGCAGCCCGGCGCCGACCGTGCAGTGGCAGTCGAAGCAGGGCAACGGCGTGTGGACGGCCATGCCCGCGGAAACGAACCCGACGCTTTCCTTCACGGTTTCCGCGAACGACGACGGCATGCAGTACCGCGCCGAGTTCACCAACGCCGCCGGCAGCGTGCAGAGCAACGCGGCGACGCTGAACGTGACGGCGGCCCCAACTGTGGTGCTGCAGCCGCAAGCGCAGACCAAGAACGCCGGCCAGTCGGTGACGTTCACCGCCGCGGCCGACGGGACGCCGGCGCCGACCGTCAAGTGGCAGTCGAAGGCGGGCACCGGCGCGTGGACCGACATCGCCGGCGCTACGAGTGACGCCTACACGTTCACGACGGCGGCCGCGGATGATGCGAAGCAGTACCGGGCGGTGTACTCCAACGGCGTCGGCACCGCGGCGACGACCAACGCGGTCACCCTGACCGTCCACTTCGCACCGACCGTGACCACGGCCCCGCAGTCGCAGACGAAGAACGCCGGCCAGTCGGTGACGTTCACGGCGGCCGCCGGCGGCAACCCGGCGCCGAGCGTGCAGTGGCAGGTGAAGACGACCGGCGGCAACTGGGCGGACATCGCCGGTGCGACGACCGACACGTACACGTTCACCACGTCGGCGAACGACGACGCCAAGCAGTACCGCGCGGTGTACACCAACAGCATCGGCAGTATTCAGAGCGCCGCGGCCACACTGACCATCACCGACGCGCCGGTGGTGTCGACCCAGCCGCAGCCGCAGACGGCGAACGCCGGCGACTCGGTGACGTTCACTGCGGCGGCCAGCGGATCGCCCACGCCCACGGTGCAGTGGGAGTCGAAGGCGGGCACCGGCGCGTGGACCGCCATCGCCGGCGCGACGAACGCCACCTACACGGTCACGGCGGCAGCCGCGGCCGACGGCACGCAATACCGGGCCACCTTCACCAACGGCATCGGCACCCCGGCCACGACCGACCCGGCCACCCTGACCGTCCACTTCGGACCGACCGTGACGACCGAACCGCAGGCGCAGACGAAGAACGCCGGCCAGTCGGTGACGTTCACGGCGGCGGCGAGCGGCAACCCGGCGCCGACCGTGCAGTGGGAGTCGAAGGCGGGCACCGGTGCGTGGACCGCCATCGCCGGCGCGACCAGCCCCACCTACACGTTCACGGTGACGATTGGCGACGACGCGACGCAATTTCGGGCCGTTTTCACCAATTCCGTGACCACGGCGAACAGTGCCGCCGCGACGCTGACCGTGACCGCCCCGCCGGCCGCGCCCGCGTCGGTGACCGTCGTCTCCGGCACCTCGTCGATCACGGTCAGCTGGCCGGCGGCGACCACCAACGGCTCGCCGGTGACCGGGTACGTCGCCACCGCCAGCCCCGGCCCCGCCACCTGCACCACCGACGGCGCGTTGACGTGCGTGCTCGGTGCGACGGCCGGCACGACGTACACGGTGACCGTAGTGGCCAAGTCCGCCGCCGGTGACTCGGCCCCGAGCACCCCGTCGGCGGAGGCGACCCCGCTCGCGCCGGAGCCGCCGGCCGCGCCGCCGCAGACCAACCTGCAGCTGACCACCGACCAGGGCGACATCAGCAGCGCCGCACCCGGCGAGCAGATCACCTTCATCGGTACCGGCTTCGCGCCCTACTCCACCGCGATCATCACGATCTACTCGACGCCGACCGTGCTCGGCACCGCGGTGACCGACGCGACCGGCTCCTTCAGCAAGCTCGTCACGATCCCGGCGGGCCTGGCGACCGGCGACCACACCGCGGTCGCGCAGGGCGTGGCGCCCGACGGCACGGTCCGCGCGATGTCGCTCGCCATCACCGTCGCCCCGTCGGTCGGCGGCGGCAGCAGCCTCCCGGTCACCGGCCCGGCGTTCGCGATGATGCTGGCAACCGGCCTGGGCCTCACGACGAGCGGCGCCGCCCTGATCGCCGCCACCACCCGCCGCCGGCGCCGCGCCTGAACCTCGACCGGCCGCGGCCGCAATACGAGCGCCGCCGCCACCGTGGCTGAACGGCGACCGGCCGCATTACGAGCGCCGCCGCCCGCCGCCGGCGCCGGGCCTGAACAGCGCGACCGGCCGGCTGAGCGTTCGGCACTCAGTCGGCCGATTCGGCACCAACGTCGAGGCGGGCGGCCAAGAACTTGGGTGCCATCTCGCGGTAGCTGTCGGTGAGCAGCTCGCCGATCTCGGCCCAGTCGGTGTCCGCACCGAGGATGGCGGCGGCGACGTTCGCCCCCCACGGCGCGCGGAAGAACGGAAACCCGCCCACGGTCAGCCCGTGCAGATCCTCCAGCGGCGCCCGGAACGTCATCACCGTAGGCGGCTCACCGTCGACGACATACTGCGCGTACACCGGAAACCGCCCAGGGTCCGGCGTGTAGACGTGCGCGACCGTCCGCGCCCGGATGCGCCAGCGGACCCCGATCCAGGCCGGTTCCTCGTACACTTCGGGCAGTCGCCGGCAGATCGCGCGCAGCCGGTCCAGCACTTCGGGCGGCACGTCACCAGGACCGGACACCTCTCGACCATACCGGCGGCAGCGGGGAGCGGCTCGTGCGCGGCGGTGGTGGTGCTGCTGACGGCGACCGCGTTGCGGCTCCGTGTCGTGCAGGTGAACCGCTCCGAATGGATGGTCAGTAGCCGTACTTCGTGCACTCCAGCCGGGTGAAGGCGGCCGCGTCGCCGGCGCCCAGGGCATCCTGGCATTGCTCAGGTATTTGCCCAGAGGTCACCTCGCCAGGCGTGCGAGGACGGCCGCCGCGGCGGGGTGGCCGGCGGGCTGGAGGATGGTGAGGGCCTCGCGCCAGGCGCGTTCGGCGCCGGGATGGTCGCCCTCGGCCGAGCGCAGATCGCCGATGTGAGTCAGCGTGTCGGCCTCCGAGAACCGGTCGCCGAGCTCCCGGAACAGGGTCAGGGCCAGGCCGTAGTGCCGCGCCGCCTCGCGGGGGTCGCCCAGGCGGTGGTGGACATACCCGATGCTGTCCAGGGCCGAAGCCTCGCCATGCCGGTTGCCGGTGCGCCGGTGCAGTTGCAGGGCCTCGCCACACGCGGTCAGGGCGGGCTCCAGACGGCCCAGCTGGGCGTTGGACCAGCCCAGGCCGTTGAGGGCGCTGGCCTGCCCGGCCTCGTCGCCGGCCCGGCGGTACAGGTGCATGGCGCGCGTGTCGTGCTCCAGGGCCTCCGGCAGGCGGTTCAGGGCCTCCAGGTTCCCGGCCAGGCCGCGGTGCACGTAGGCCTGGCCGGCCTCGTCGCCCGCCGTGCCGAAGAGTTGCAGGGCGCCGTCGAGGTGGCGCAGGGCGCGTTCGGGGTGGCCGCGGCGGGCGTAGGCGCGGCCCAGTCCGGCCCGGGCGTGGGCCTGGGCGCGCGGGTCGCCGGTGTGCCGGGCGCAGCGCCAGCCGGCCAGTTGGGCGGCCAGCAGGTCGTGCCAGTGGCCGCGGTGGTCCAGGAAGTCCGCCAGGCACCACGCGAGGCGCCAGCCGTGGTCCCAGCAGCGGGCCTCCGAGGCCAGGCGGAGCATGTTCAGCAGGACGCGGCGTTCGGCGGTGAACCAGGCCGCGGCCTCGTCACGGGCGGCGAATCTGGGCAGCAGACCAGGCGGGGGGTCGATGGGGCGGCGGTGCGGGCGGAAGCGGACCGCCGCCGCGTACGCGAAGCACAGGTAGTGCTCCAGCAGGCGGACGATCGCGGCGCGCCGGTCGGCGTCGGAGTCGTGGGAGGCGGCGAGCTCAGTGGAGTACACCCGGAGCAAATCGTGCAGGGCGAACCGGCCGGGGTCGCGAGGGCCGACGAGGCTGGCCCGGGACAGGTCGGTCAGGGCCTGGCGGGCGGCCCGGGCGGGGAGGCCGGCCAGGGCCGCGGCGGCGCCGAGCGAGACGTCCGGGCCCGGGTGCAGGCCCAGCAGGCGGAACAGGCGGGCGGCCGGCTCGCCGAGGGTGCGGTAGGACCAGGAGAAGACGGCGCGGACGTCGGTGTCGGCCGCGCCCACGTCGAACGGGTCGAGGCCGGCGCGGGTGTCGCCGAGGTCGGCGGCCAGGCCCTCCAGCGTGAAGTCGGGGCGGGTGCCGACCCGGGCCGCGACCACCGCCAGGGCCAGGGGGAGGCCGGCGCAGCGGGCGACGATGGTGCCGGCCGCGTCCGGCTCGGCGGCCACCCGGTCCGCGCCGACCCGATCCGCGAAGAGGGCCGACGCCTCCGGCTCCGGCATGACGTCCAGGCGCAGGCGGCGGGCGCCGTCCTTCACGGCCAGGCTCAGCAGCTGGTTGCGGCTGGTGACGACCACCATGCTGCCGGGCGAGCCGGGGAGCAGCGGGCGCACCTGTTCGGCGTCGCGGGCGTTGTCGAGGACGAGGAGCAGGCGGCGGTCGGCGACGAGGCTGCGGTACAACGCGATCTGCCCCTCCTTCTCGGAAGGCAGCCGCGCGGCCGGGACGCCGAGGGACTCGAGCAGGCGCCGGACCGCTCGCGCCGTGTCGACCGCGGTGCCGCCCGGGGCGAAGCCGGCCAGGTCGAGGTAGAGGTGCCCGTCGGCGAAGCGGGCGGCGACGCGGTGGGCCCAGTGCACGGCGAGGGTGGTCTTGCCGATGCCGGCCGTGCCCTCCAGGACGGCGATGCGCGGGGCGGCGCCGTCGGCCGCGAGGGCCGCGTCGAGCTGGTGCAGCACGCCGGTCCGGCCGATGAAGGTGGCGATGTCGCGGGGGAGTTCGCGGGGCACCTGGCGGGCCGGTGCGGCCGGGCGGACCCGCAGGATCTGGTCGCGCAGGCCGGTGAGCTCGGCGCCGGGGTCGACGCCCAGCTCGTCGGCGAGCGCGAGGCGTAACCGGTCGAACGCGAGCAGTGCCTCGCCCTGCCGGCCGGTGGTGCGCAGCGCGGTCATGAGCTGGGCGGCGACCCGCTCGTCCCACGGGTGCTGCTCGGCGAGCCGGGTGAGCTCGCCGGTGGCCTCGGGGGCGCGGCCGAGCCGGACCAGCAGTGCGGCCCGGTGGATGCGGGCGTCGGTGCGCCGCTTGTCCAGCCGCTGCGCGTCGCTGAGCAGGCCCGAGTCGCTGAGGCCGTCCAGCGCCGGGCCGCGCCACAGGGCGAGGGCGGCGTCCAGGGCCCGTACCGCTTCGGCGTCCCCGGCCCGTTCCGCCTCGGCGAGGAGCTCGTCGAAGCGGTCCAGGTCCAGCTCGGCCCGGTCGCCGGGGATCAGGTAGCCGCTGCCGCGGGTGCTGATGACGTCGGCGATGCCGTGCCGGGCGAAGGCCTGCCGCAGCCCGGCGGTGCGGTTGCGCACCTGGACCCGGGCGGTGCGCGGCGGTGTCTCGCCCCACACGATGTCGATCAGCCGGTCCAGCGGCAGGACGTGGTCGCGCTCCAGCAGCAGTGCCGCCAGCAGTACCCGCGTGTGCTGACCCAGCACGGTGACAGGCTGTCCGCCGACCGTCACCGTCATGGGTCCGAGCAGCCCGAAGGCTGGTACGTCCGCCATCGCGAATCCGTGCTCCCCGTGTATTCATATAGGCGGTCATCGACCTGTGATGAATCTATACCCGGACCTGTGCGCGGCGCTGCGACCCTCGCGCCATGCTGGAGTTCCGCATTCTCGGTCCGATCGAGGTCTGGAACGGGGCCGGCCCGGTCGACCTCGGCGGCCCCAAGCCGCGCTTCCTGCTCGGCGCCCTGCTGGCCGAGCGGGGCCGGACGGTCCCGTTGGACCGCCTGGTCGACGCCGTCTGGAGCGACGAGCCGCCGCCGACCGCGCGGGCGCTCGTCCAGACCTACGTCTCGCAGCTGCGCCGGGCGTTGCGGCCGCACGGCGCCGAGCCGGCGATCGTGACCAACGGCGCCGGGTACGTGGCCCGGCCGCCCGCCGGGACGCTGGACCGGGAGGCGTTCATCCGGCACGCCGGGGCGGGGCGGCAGGCGATGGTCGCGGGCCGCCCGGCCGAGGCGGTCGACGCCTTCGACCGCGCGCTGGCGCTGTGGCGAGGGGCGGCGTTCGGCGGTACCGACAACCGGTACTTCCGCGGCACCGCCGTCCACCTCGACGAGCTGCGCTTCGACGTGCTGGAGGAGCGCTTCACGGCCGCGCTGGCCGCCGACCGGCTCGACGGGCTGGCCGGCGAGCTGGCCCCGCTGGTCGCCCGCTACCCGGCCCGCGAGCGGTTCCTGGCGCTGCTCATGACCGTCCTGTACCGCCTGGGCCGCCGCGCCGACGCCCTGTCCGCCTTCGTCGCGGGGCGGGCCGTGCTGCTGGACGAGCTCGGCGTCGAACCGGGCGCGATGCTGGCCGCGACCCACCTGGCGATCCTGCGCGACGACACCGCGGTCCTCGGGCCGGTCCGGGTCACCCCGCGGCGGTCGGGCGGGCGGCGGCCGGCGCAGCTGCCGGCGGTACCGGCGGACTTCACCGGGCGGGAATGGGAACTCAACGGGATCATCGCCGAGCTCACCGCCACCGCCCCGGTGCCCGCGGTGCCGATCCACGTCATCGCCGGGCCCGTCGGCACCGGCAAGACGACCCTGGCAAACCGGGCCGCGCACGCCGTCGCCGACCGCTTCCCGGACGGGCAGCTGCACGTCGACCTGCACGGCCGCGACACTCCCGCCGACCCGGCCGCCGTGCTGCACCACCTGCTGCGCGCGCTCGGCGCGACCGTGCCCTACGGCGCCGCGGACCGGGCGGTGCGGTTGCGGGAGGCGCTCGCCGGCCGGCGGATGCTGCTCGTGCTCGACGACGCCTTCGACAACGAGCAGCTGGCCCCGCTGCTGCCGGGGTCGCCGAGCTGTGCGGTGCTGGTCACGTCGCGGTACCGCCGCGTCGGTCCACCGGGCGCCACCCGCACCGGACTCGGCCCGTTCGACGCCGGCACCTCGCTGCGGTTCCTGGAGCGCATGGTCGGGGCCGAGCGGCTGCGGGCCGAGCCGGTCGCGGCCGCCGCCATCGTCGAGGCGTGCGGGGGACTGCCCCTGGCGCTGCGACCGGCCGGCGAGCGGCTCGCGGCCCACCCGAGCTGGCCCCTGGCGGCACTGGGGCTCGACGACCTCGCCGGCGATTTCAAGATCAAGATCCAGCAGTTGTACGGCCTGCTGGACCCCGAAGCCCGCCACGCCCTCGATCACCTGGCCGGCCTCGACCGGCTCGTCGACGCCCACCTGCTCGACCTCGCCGGCCCGCGCCTGCGCATGCACCCGCTCACCCGGCGCTTCGCGCTGGAGCACCTACAGCAGACCTCCAGCGCCATTGCAGCGGAGGTGGTCAATGTCGGGGAGTAAAAGATCCTCGATGAGTTAGGAGCCGACGTTGGCTTCAGTCCGTGTCACGCTGCGCGCGCTGGCCGCAGGCGTGATCAGCCTCGCGGTCCTCGCGACCGCCGCCCATCCCGCGCAGGCGGCCCCGTCCGGCGAGCGCCGGATCACCTGGAACGGCACCTCGGTGACCGTACCGGCGGCCTGGCCCGTCATCGACCTCGCCGCCACGAAGGGCACCTGCGTCCGCTTCGACGTGCACGCCGTGTACCTGGGCACCCCCGCGGCCGACCAGGCCTGCCCGTCGCACCTGTTCGGCCGGACCGAGGCCGTCCTGCTCGAACCGGCCGGTGCGGCCACCCCGCCCGACGGCGAGACGCCCGGCCAGTTCGACCGGGTCGCCGGCGCGGTCCACGTCCAGGCCACCTTCGGCGGCGACCGCGCCACCGCGGCCGCCGTGCTGTCCAGCGTGTCGTCGACCGGCGCCGCGGTGTCGCCGCGCACCGCCGCCCCGTCCCTCGCCGCCGTGCCGATCGGCGCGACCAACTACACCGGCAAGGGCTTCGACCCGTGCGCCGCCCCGAGCGCGTCGACGATGAACGCGTGGAAGGCCTCGCCGTACCGGGCCCTGGGCGTCTACATCGGCGGCGAGAACCGCAGCTGCTCGCAGCCCAACCTGACCGCGAGCTACGTGTCGACGCAGGTGGCGGCCGGGTGGCACTTCTTCCTGCTGTACGTCGGCAAGCAGGCCCCCACCACCAGCTGCGACTGCAGCAAGATCACCGCACCGGCCGCCGACGGCAAGGCGGCCGCGGATGACGCCGTGGCGAAGGCGAGCGCCCTGGGCTTCGGCAAGGGCAGCCCGATCATCTTCGACATGGAGTCGTACTCGTCCAGCTCCACCACCACCGTCCTGCAGTTCATGGCCGCGTGGACGAAGGAGCTGCACGCCAAGGGTTACAGCTCCGGCATGTACAGCAGCGTCTCCTCCGGCATCGGCGACCTGGTGGCCCACTACGACGACTACGAGATGCCGGACATCATCGACTTCGCCCACTGGGGCACCGCCGCCAACACCTCGGACCCCGACATCCCGGCCAACCGCTGGTCCGACCACCAGCGCATCCACCAGTACACGGGCGGCCACAACGAAACCTACGGCGGCGTCACCATCAACATCGACAGCGACTACCTCGACGTGCAGCTGGACGCCCCGATCACCACCACGGCGCAGCCGGGCCGCCAGCTCGCGGACCTCAACGGCGACGGCCGCCCGGAACTGATCGGCCGCAACAGCTCGGGCGCACTGTTCGCGTACCCGCACAAGGACACGTCGGCGATCGCCGGCACGTCGTGGGACACGGCGGTGCAGATCGGCTCCGGCTGGAACGTCTACAACCAGTTCATCTTCGCCGACCTCGACAAGGACGGATTGCCGGAGATCCTGGGCATCAACCCGACCGGCAACGGCACCCTGATGGTGTACCCGCACAAGCACGGCGTGACCGCGATCGCCGGTACCTCGTGGGACGCCCCGTACCAGATCGGCTCGGGCTGGAACGTCTACGACCAGGTGTTCGTGGCGGACCTGAACAAGGACGGACTGCCGGAGCTGCTCGGCCGTACCACGGCGGGGGCTTTGATGGCCTATCCGCACAAGGCCGGCGTGACGGCGATCCAGGGCACGTCGTGGGACACGGCGGTGCAGATCGGCTCGGGGTGGAACGTGTACTCGATCGTCGCGCTGTCCGACCTGAACGGCGACGGGTTCCCGGAGTTGCTGGGGATCACGACCGCGGGGAACGGGCTGCTGAAGGCGTACCCTCACAAGGCCGGCGTCACCGCGATCGCCGGCACCTCGTGGGATGAGGCGCTGCAGATCGGTTCCGGCTGGAACGTCTACGACGCGGTGATGACCGGCGACCTGGACAAGGACGGGCTGCCGGAACTGCTGGGGCGGACGACGTCGGGGAACGGGCTGCTGAAGGCCTACCCGCACAAGGCCGGCGTGACCGCGATCGCCGGCAACTCCTGGGACCCGGCGGTGCAGATCGGCTCCGGCTGGAACGTCTACACGCTGCTCGACTGACGAACGGTCACCGGCGCGGTCCCGCAACGAACCGCGGGGCCGCGCCGCCACTCTTGCGGTTGCTCAGTTCGCCGACTGCCACGCCGCTCGCTGCTGCTCGAAGGCGGCGCGATCCCGGCGGACGGTCTCCACGAGGTCGTCCAGCCCGCGCCGCAGGGCCTCGGCCTCGGCCTCGTCGTACAGGCGGGCCGCCAGGTCCCAGTCCCGCCGCGCCGTGGCGATGTCCGCGCAGTTGTCCTTGGCCGCGGCGATGAGGAAGCCCTCGTCGACGTCGGTGGCGATGCCGAGCGCGGTGGTCTGGGCCTCCCACGCCTCGTCGAGGCGGCCGACGTGCATGAGGGCCACACCGAGCGAGACGAGCGTCGTCGCCACGGCGTCCAGATCATGCAGCGCACGCATCTCGTCGCCGATGGCGCGGAACTCGCCGATCGCGAACTCCGGGGTGATGGCGCCCTCGCCCAGCCTGAGATTCGTCTCCCGGAAATGTGCCCTGGCCGTCTCCCACCGGGCCGCGTTCGGGCGGCAGCGCTCGATCGCCTCGGTGACCTTCGGCAGCTCGTCCAGCAGGCGGCGGTTGCGCGCGATCCGGAGCACCTCTTCGTACTGTTGCAGGGCGGTCCACCACTTCCCGCTGCCTTCGAGGCACGCCGCCCAGATGGCGTAGTACCGGACGTTGTGCGGTGTCTCGATCAACCGGTCGAACATGCGGTGGCCGTACTGGAGGTCCTCGTCGCGCTCCGGGTCGGGGTGGGCCGCGAGCATGATCAGTTCTGCGGTGCGGAGCAGCCCGAAGTAGTCCCCGCGCTGGCGTTGATCGGCGAACGCCTGGCGTGCGGGGAGCTCGGCCGCGCCGCGATCGCCCCTGATCAGCAGGCACCGGGACCGGAACGCCAGCGCGCTGTTGCGGATCGTCCAGAGCTCGAGCGCGGCCGCCTCGGCCTCCGCCGCGGCGGCCAGGCGCAGCGCCCCGTCCGTGTCGCCCGCGTGGAGTGCGAGATGGGCGCGGACGACATCCCACCGCAGTCTCGTCTCGGCCGGCAGGTCCGGCGGAAGGTCACCGGGGAACTGGGCCGCGAGCTGTTCGATCCGGGGCCAGTCCGCCCTGTCGGCCAGGCCGATCTCGTGCTCGCAGGTCGCGACGGCCAACCGCGCGGCCGGCGCGTCGGCCCCCGCGGCCAGCGCCGCCGCCAGACCGAGGCCGAACAGCTCCCGGCCGCGGACGTCACCCGACGTGAGCAGGTACGGCTCGGCGAGGGCGACCACCTGATGCGCGTTGGTGAACTGTTCGTAGCCGACCATCCAGCGGGTCACGGAGATGACGCGCGGCATCTGGATGCGGAACCAGACGTGGGTGCCGGCCACTGTTCCCGGCCTGACGTCCTCGTCCTCGTCGTCGGCCACGTTGAAACGCGTGGCGTCAGCGAACATCGACATGCGCCGGACGGCCAGTGCGAATCCGTTCACGTAGGCGATGAGGGCCCGGTTGATCGTGGCGGTGTCCTCCTCCGCGTCCAGCCGGTCGATCGCGAAGGCGCGAACCAGGACGTGCAGCCGGTACGACGAGAAGCCGAACGGTGAGTGCATGACCAGCTGGGCTTCGACGAGCTCGTCGAGGAGCGGCTCGCACGCGCCGGCTTCGAGCTCGGCGGCCGGAGCGGCGATCTCGGCGTTGAAGTCCGTCGAGCCGACGCAACCCAATCGCCGGAAGAGCCGGGCCAGGTCCGGCGGCAGCGTCGCGTAGCTGAGGGCGAGCGAGGCCCGGACTTCGAGATCACCGACCGCGGCGACGAGGAGCCGGCTCTGCTCCTCCTTCAGCGACTGGGCGAGGACCCCGGCCGCATCATGGGGACGGCGGCGCAGGAGGCCCGCACAGATGCGGATCGCGAGCGGCAGGCCACCGCACGGCTCCAGCAGCGCGGCCAGCGAAGCGTCGTCCGTTCGGTCCGGGGCCAACCGGCAGAGCAGGTGCAGGCCGTCGTCGTCGTCCATCGGCAGTACCGGGACCACGTGCGCTCCCTCGACAGCGTCGAGCGGGCGGCGGCCGGTCACGAGCATCGCGCTGACCGGGCCGGTCGGCACCAGACACCGGACCTGGCGCTCGTCGGTGGCGTTGTCGAGGACGATCAGGAGGCGCTTGCCGGTCACCAGGGAGCGGTACAACGCCAGCATCGCCTGCTCGCCGGCGTCCGGGGGAGGCGGCGCCTCCAGCGAGATGAGCACCTGCCGGAGCAGCACCTCGACCGGCACCGGCGTCGCGCCGTCGGTCAGCTTCACGAAGAGCTGACCGTCGGGGAAATGCTGCTTGACCTGATGCGCCGCGGCGAGCGCGAGGGCCGACTTTCCCACACCGCCCATCCCGTACAGTGCCACGACCGCGACACCGCCCGCGGTCAGCCGCTCGTGGAGTGCCGCCAGCTCGCCGTCCCGGCCGGTGAAGTCGCTCGTGCTGCCGGGAAGCTGCTGGAACTGCGGGCCGTGATCCTGCAGCGAGCGGACGATGACCGCCCCGCCGTCCGCGGTCACGAGCGGCGCCTCATCCCGGGACGGGGTCTCCGCCCGAGCCGGGCGGACCGCGACCGCGGCCAGACCGGCGGCCGCGAGGAGCAGCACGGCGGTCGAGGCGATGAACCAGTACCGGTGCGCCGCGACCGCGCTCTGCGGTACGAGCGCCGACAGCAGGTTGGTGTTGAAGGCGACCGCCGCGTTCAGCAGCGCCGCCAGCCCGGAGGCGATGGCGGCACCCTGCCAGGCCGCCGGCCGTCGCCTTGGGCTCATGCCGATATGGTCCCAGTGCCGACGGACGCTGCCCACCCGCGTGCGGTCGATTCCGGCACCTTCCCCGGCAGGGCGACCCGTCCGATCGGCTGTCGTCCGATCGGTACGATGCGCGATCGTGCACTGGCCGGCGGGCTGCCCGGCCGAGAGCGCGCGGGACCGCCCGCGCCGGTACCCCGGCGCGGGCGGCTCGGAAGGAGTTACACGCAGTCCTGCGCGCGGGCGACGTACAGGCCGTGGTTCAGGAAGGCCAGGAACACGTCCCTGGTCCCGTCGTCGAGGACGACCTGGGCGGCCGCCTTCACGTTCGGCCCGCCGGCGGACATGGCCTGGTTCACGGCGACCCGCAGGTCGATGGTCCAGGAGGTCAGCCAGCCGGACTTGAGGTACGTGCGGAGGTTCTCTGGCGTGCCGTCGAGGGCCGTCTGCAGGCGGCCCGGCAGCGTCGTCAGTTTCTCGGCCTTGGCCTCGGCCTGCAGCTGGTTGGCCAGCAGCCGCACCTCAAGGTCCGAGGCGGTGTCGAGGTCGATGGTGATGAGCGAGCGGAAATCGGCGAACAGCTTGAGGTTGCCGGCGTCCGCCGCGCGGGCGAGATAGCGGCCGTCGTTCTGGAAAGCCAGGAAGGCTTCGACGGTACCGTCATCAAGCACGATCTGCGCCGCCGCCTTGACGTTGGGGCCGCCGGCCGACATGGTCTGGTTCACCGCGACCCGCAGGTCGATGCGCCAGGAGGTCTGCCAGCCGGACTTGAGGTACGTGCGGAGGTTCTCGGGCGTGCCGTCGAGGGCCGTCTGGAAGCGGCCCGGCGAGGTGGTGAGCTTCTCCGCCCTGGCCTCGGCCTGCAGCTGGTTGGCCAGCAGCCGGACCTCGGTGTCGGAGGCGGTGTCGAGGTCGATGGTGATGCGGTCGCGGAAGTCCGCGTACACGAACACGGTGGGACAGGTGGTGGCCGCGTTCACCGCGGGCGGGGCCGCTGCCGCCGAGGCGGGCGGGGCCAGGAAAGCCAGGGTCAGGACGACGCCGGCCGGGATCTTCCATCGCATGTGATCGTCTCCCCGTTCGTTCACGAGTGCGATTGCCGCCGCGAAGCATACAAGCCCGTCGACGGATGCGACGACCGGAAAAGATCCCGGACCGGGCGGTCACGCCGGTTCGACGGGCAGCCACAGTTCGCAGGTCGCGGTGCTGAAGTCGTCGGCGCGTTCCAGGATCGCGACGATCGACGGGCACGGCCGCAGCCGCCACGGGTTGGACGGGAACCACTCCGTCGCGGTCGCCGCCCACGCCTGCTGCAGGGTCTGCGGGAACGGCCCGGCGGTGCGGAAGACCGCCCACCGGCCGGCCGGCACCTCGATGGCGTCGAGGTCGTCCGGGGCCGGCGTGCCCGCGGCGACGGCCACCCCGTGCAGGTACGTGAGTTCGGTGCCCTCAGCCGCGTCCTGGTCGACGTCGTCGCTGACCTGCAGCAGCCCGGCCGGTTCGGTGCCGCTGAGCGCCTTCAGCCGGGCGTGCACCTCGGCCGGCAGGGCGGCGACGAACCGCTGGATGTGCGGGTTGATGCCGTGGTGGATCAGCGGCACGCGGGTCGCGTGCCCGACGAGCCGGAACGCGGGCCGGTCGGCGATGCGGGTGTCCATGGGGATGCTCCCTTCGACGGTCAGGCGGAACCTGATCTGCGGTTGTGTGCGAAGGGGGCCTCCGTCGCGGCGCACCTCACCCGGCCCGGCGCCGTGCACCGCCCGGAACGCGCGGCCGAACGCCTCGGTGGAGCCGTACCCGTGCCGGACCGCGATGCTGAGCAGGTCGTCCTGCCCGCGCACGACGTCCGCCGCCGCCACGGTCATCCGCCGCCGGCGCACATACTCCGACAGCGGCATGCCCGCGAGCGAGGAGAACATCCGGCGCAGGTGGTACTCCGTCGTGCCCGCCGCCTTGGCCAGCGCGGCCACGTCGAGCTCCGTGGCGGTCTGCTCCGGGACGAGCTGCTTCTCGACCAGATCGGCGAGCCGGTTGAGTGCCGAGATCATGAGGCCCTCCCTTCACGGACAAGCCTCGCCGAGCACCGGCACCTCGCGCCCGATCGCCGTGGTCCGATCCGATCAGGCGCCGGTCGTGACGGTACGCCCGTTGATGTGCTGAAATCCCTCCCGGATCAGCTCGCGGAGCACCTCGACGTCGACGTCGGCGAGCCGCTTGATGTAGAGGCAGGCCCGCCCGGTCGAGTGCGGCCCGAGGCGTTGCAACTGTTCGGCGTACCGCTCGTACCCGTCGGACAGGTACAGCGTCAACGCCTGCTTGCGCGGCGACAGCCCCACCGCCGGCCAGTCCGCCTCACGGCCGGTGGCGTAGCGGTAGTGGTACTGCCCGAAGCCCACGATGCTCGGCCCCCACATCGCGGGCTCCAGCCCCGTCACCTCACGCATGAGCGCGCAGACCGCCTCGGCGTCGGCCCGCCGCCTCGGGTCGGCCACGCCCGCGAGAAACTCGGTCACGCTCGCATCGGTCCTGGTCGTCTTCGGCTCGCTCGCCATGCCGACCAGGGTAGACCCCGCGCGGTTGCCATTGGCGTCTATCGCGTTCCCTCGTTCGACCTGATGTTGAACGATCGGTGGGTGGCGCGCCGCAGCACGGGTGGTGGGGCCGTCAGCGGAGCATCAGCCAGGAGATGAGGTCGAACGGCGGATCGGGCGGCGCCGACCGCCAGGCCCGCGCCAGGGCGGCGACGTCCGGGCCGGCCGTCCACCAGCGTTCCGGGTCGGCCGGCATCGCCGCGTTCAGGAGTTGCAGCAGCCGCTCGGGCGGCAGGTCGGCGACCTCGGGCGGTGCCGTGCGGGCCTCGCCCTTCCATCGGTTGCAAGGGCCGAGATTGCGGCCGCCGTCCAGTAACGCCGAGGCGGCGTCGGCCGGCAGGTCGAGGCCCGCGGCGACGGCGGCCGGCACCCACTGCGGGCGCCACGCGATCGGGCCTCGCTCGCCGAGCAGGGCCAGGAACCGGCGCACGGTTGCGGTGTCGCCCCAGCCGCCGAGTGGCACGCGTTCGACGACCTGGTACCGGTCGTGGGCCGGCATGGTTCCGGCCACGATGATGCGGTCGCAGGACAGGCCGATCGTGCTCATGATGCCCTCGGCGAGGTCGGCCGGGCAGCCGAGGTCCACGGCGGGATCCGGCGCCTCCTCGCCTTCCAGGACGACGGTGACCACCGTCAGGCCGGCCGTGTCGTCGGCGAGGCCGGCGTCGGCGATGGCGAGCAGCAACGCGGCGAGGGCGGCCCGTTCGGGCTCCGGTGTCGTGGCCAGGCCGGCGCGCAGGGCGACGGCGCCGAGCCCCGGCAGCACCTGCGTCCAGCCGGGCACGCGGAAGCCTGACTTGCGCCAGTGCCGCTGCTGCGCGGTCCCGGGGTTGCGCAGCGCGGCCGGAAGGGTGGCCAGGTAGCTGATCGTGCCGTAGCCGCTGCTCGCGCGCGGGTCCTCGATGAGCTGCTCGCGAAACCGGCGGTTCTGCGCGACGAGCCGGAAGAGGCCGTTGCGGATGTGGTGGTCGTGGGCGTGCACGGACACCGCGGCGGGCGCCGGTTCGCCTGGCAGCGCCGCGAATCCCGCGTCCAGGGCGGCCACCCGATCCAGGTACGGGCCGAACGCCGCGTACCCGGCGGGGGAGCGCAGCGGCTCGAGGCGGCGGAGGGCCCTCCGCCGGGCCGCGTCCGGCTCGGCCGCCGCGTGTGCGGTCACCGCGTCGACCTCGGCGTCGAGGGCGGCGGCGACACCGGGCACGGACAGGGCGAGCGCGAGCAGGTTCGGATGCAGCTCCCCGCCACGGTCGGCGCCGAACGTGTGGCTGCCCATCAAGGTGAGGCACTCGCGCGGGAACGGGTCGCGGAACGCGGGATGTGCGGCCAGCGCGGTGAGCGTCCGCCGCCCCGGTCGCGGGTCGTCGAACCAGGCCGCGAGGTCGAAAAACTGAGCCCCCGGGTACTCCACGGGAATCCGTTCGGCCGCCAGCAGGTCCCACACATCGAGGTCCGACACCGTCGGGGCGTACCCCTGCACCGGCACACCGTCGGCGCGCAGGCGGTCCGCGAGGTGCTCGACCAGCCGGAGCAGCGGGGCGGACCGGCGCCGCGAGTGACCCGCCCGGGACCGGAGCAGCCGGGTCAGTCGCCAGGCCGGCTCGCCGTGCGCGAAGGCGCGCAGACGGTGCGCAGGGCGGTCCATGATCCGGCACAGTAGCGGCCGCCCGCCTGGAGGGGCGCAGCGAGGAGGGGGCTGGTTCCGCTAGAAAGGCAGGGTGCAGTTTCCCTTGACGGCGCGGCGGCGGGACGCGGTGCGAGCGTTGCTCGGCAACCAGGCGACGGTGGTCGGCGAGGAGCCGATCGGGCACCTGGCTGCGCCGGTGACGCGGCTGACGTTCGATCGGGAGGTGGAAGGCGTCGGCCGGACCGTGGTCGTCAAGACGCGGCGGGTCGAGGGTGACGGGCACGGCGGGCCCGCCTACCTGCGGCGGGAGGAGGCGGCGCTGCGCGCGGTCGCTCACCTCGGGGTCGCGCCGCGGTTGATTGCGGCAGACCAGGACGTGGGAGTCGTGGTCACCGCCGACCTCGGGAGCTGGCCGACGCTGGAGGCCCTGCTGCTCGGCGACGACGCCGACGCCGCCGCTCAGGCCCTGATCGCGTTCGGGACGACCGTCGGGCGGCTGCACGCGGGGACGAGCAGCCAGGTCGGCGTGAAGCTGCCCTGGCCCGGTGCGGAGCGGTGGCAGGACGTCGAGGCCGCCTGCGCGAACCTGGGCCTGCCCGATGCACGAGACGCGGCCGGGGACGCGGCGTTCGTTGCCGCGCAGTTCGCCGAGCCCGGGCCGTTCGGGGTGCTCGCGCACAACGATCTCAACCCGGGCAACGCCATCGTCACGCCCGGCGGGGTGCGGCTGGTGGACTTCGAGGGGGCGGACCACGGGCACCTCGGGTTCGACGCGTCCTTCCTGCACTTCCCGTTCCCCACGTACAGCGCGCACTGGGCGACCCTCCCGCCGAGCGTCGTGCGCGCGGCCGATCGGGCGTACCGCGGCGAGCTGGAGGGTGAGGGCCTCGACCAGGCGATCGTGGTGGGAGCGGCGGCGGCGCTCGCGGTGCGGGTACAACGGCTGCAATTGCTGGCGTCCGGCGATCAGCCCGCGGCGATCCGGTGGCGGCGGCGGGCGCAGCTCGTGCAGCAGATCGGGGTGTTCACCCGGCTCGCCGCCGAGGCCGGGGCGCTGCCTCGCTTGGCCGGGTGGTTCGAGCGGCTCGCCGCGGCGATGGCGGCGCGCTGGCCGGACGCGACCGACCCGGCGCCCGCCGTGTTCCCGGCGTTCCAGCGCCGATGAGCGGGCTGAGTTGGTACCGTCGGATCGATGTTCACGGAACTGATGGACCACACCGCGCAGGGTTTCGATGTGCTCGGGGCCCTGGTGCTCGTGGTCGGGCTGGTGTGGTCGGCGGTGCTGGCCGCGGGAGCCTGGCGCCGCGGGGGCGGGCGGCGGGCGTATCAGGCGCTGCGCGAGTCGTTCGGCGGGGTGCTGCTGCTGAGCCTGGAGGTGCTGGTCGCGGCGGATCTCATCCGGACCGTGGCGGTTGCGCCGACCATCACCAATGTCGCGGTACTCGGCCTCATCGTGCTCATCCGGACGTTCCTGAGCTTCTCGCTGCAGATCGAGATCGACGGGGCGCCGCCCTGGCGACGGGCGCTGACGAGCGGCGCCACCGTCGTCGCCAGAGCGGCGCGGTCATCCCGGGAGGGTGAGCGTTAGTCGAGCAGGGTGTAGACGTTCCAGCCCGAGCCGATCTGGAGCGCCTCATCCCAGGAGGTGCCGGCGATCGCGGTCACGCCGGCCTTGTGCGGGTAGGCCTTCAGCAGGCCGTTGCCCGACGTGGTGCGGCCGATGAGCTCCGGCAGGCCGTCCTTGTTGAGGTCGCCGGTCAGCACCGCGTCGTAGACGTTCCAGCCGGAGCCGATCTGCAACGCCTCGTCCCACGAGGTGCCGGCGATCGCGGTCACGCCGGCCTTGTGCGGGTACGCCTTCAGCAGCCCGTTGCCCGCGGTCGTGATCCCCAGCAACTCCGGGAACCCGTCGCCGTTCAGGTCGGACAGCGCGACGATCGAGTACACGTTCCACCCCGAGCCGATCTGCACCGCCGTGTCCCAGGAGGTGCCCTGGATCGCCGTCACGCCGGCCTTGTGCGGATAGGCCATCAAAGCCCCCGCGGTGGTACGGCCGAGCAGCTCCGGCAGGCCGTCCTTGTTGAGATCCGCCACGAACACCTGGTCGTACACGTTCCAGCCCGAGCCGATCTGGTACGGGGCATCCCACGACGTACCCGCGATCGCGGTCACGCCGTGCTTGTGCGGGTACACCATCAGGGTGCCGTTGCCGGTCGGGTTGATCCCCAGAATCTCTGGCAGGCCGTCCTTGTCCAGATCCGCGAAGATGAACTGGTTGTAGACGTTCCAGCCGGAGCCGATCTGCACCGCCGTGTCCCACGACGTGCCGGCGATCGCCGACGTGTCCTTGTGCGGGTACGCCATCAGCGCGCCCGCGCTCGTCCGGCCGATCAGCTCGGGGCGGCCGTCGCCGTTGAGGTCCGCGAGCTGGCGGCCCGGCTGGGCGGTCGGGCCGGTCGGGTCGTCGACGATCTTCTTGTAGCGGCGCGGGACGTAGTCGGAGACCGGGTGGCTGCCGAACTTGTCGTCGCTGAAGGACATGCCGGTGTACTTCACGATCGGCGTACCACCGAAGCTGTAGAACCAGAAATGCGTGTGCGCCGTGTCTTCCCAGCCGCCGAAGATGATGACGTGGTCGGAGGACTCGTCCGAGTGGCGGACCACGTCGTCGAGGATGTCACCCGGCAGCAGCTGGGCGCGGGTGATGGACACCGTCAGGTCGCTGTCCATCAGGCCCGTCGTGTTCGGGTCGCTGCCCAGGTGCCAGGCCATGTCGACATAGCCGGAACAGTCCGTCCGGTACTGCCGGGAGTGCGTGCCGTCCCAGGTCTTGTCGTCCTGGTCGTAGGTCATGTCCGAGTCGTTGCGGCGGTTGTACCAGTTGGTGGCGCGGGCGATGACCTCGGAACGGGTGATCTGACCGTCGATGCTGCTGGCCGCGGCGGCCGGCGAGACGTCGAGGGTGGTCGCGACGGCGACGGCGCCGAAGCTCGCCATGACCACAGTGGTCAGCGACGCGAGCACACGCGTGATTTTCACATTGTCTCCCTTCGATGGGGAGACGATCACCGGGGCCGCTGCAGATTCGCTGCAGGTCCGCTGCAGGCCCGAAATCCGGAGGCGCGCGGGCGCGCCGGGTGGGCATACTGCGGCGGTGCTGCTGACCATCACCACGACCGCGACCCCGGCCACCGACCTCGGATTCCTGCTGCACAAGCATCCGGGCAAGGTGCAGGAGTTCGACGTGACGGTCGGGCGGGCGCACGTGTTCTATCCAGAAGCAACAGATCGCGTTTGTACCGCCGTGCTGCTGGTCGAGGTCGATCCGGTCGAGCTGGTCCGGGGCCGGCGGCCGGGCGGGGCCGACGGGTTCTCGCTGGCGCAGTACGTCAACGACCGTCCGTACGCGGCGTCGTCGATGCTCGCCGTCGCCATCTCCCGGGTGTTCCGCAGCGCCATGGCCGGCCGGTGCGCCGCGCGGCCCGAGCTGCCCGACCGGCCGCTGCCGCTGGACATCCACGTCCCGGCGCTGCCGTGCGCGGGCGGGGCCGAGATCGCGGTGCGGCTGTTCGCCCCGCTCGGCTGGCAGGTGCGGGCGACGCCGCTGCCGCTCGATCCGGCGGTACCCGACTGGGGCGACTCCCGCTACGTCGACCTGCGCCTCACCGGGGAGCTGCGGCTCGCCGACGCCCTGAACCACCTCTACGTCCTGCTGCCGGTGCTGGACAACGCCAAGCACTACTGGATCGGCATCGACGAGGTCGAGAAGCTGATCCGGGCCGGCGAGGGCTGGCTCGGCACCCACCCCGACCGGGAGCTCATCACCCGCCGGTACCTCGCCCACCGCCGCGAGCTGGTGGCCACCGCCGTCGGTCGCCTCACCGAACTCGACGACCGGGTGCCGGAGGAGCCGGACGACGAGCCCGCCCCGCGGCCGCTGCCCCTCGTCCAGCAGCGGATCGCGGCCGTGCTCGCCGCCCTCGGCGAGGCCGGCGCGGCCCGGGTCGTCGACCTCGGCTGCGGCGAGGGCGCGCTGATCCGGGCGCTGCTGGCCGAGCCGGCGTTCCGCGAGGTGCTCGGGGTCGACGTGTCGCACCGCGCGCTGGAGATCGCGGCCCGGCGGCTGCGGCTGGAGCGACTGGGGGAGCGGCAGCGGGAGCGGGTGCGGCTGGTGCAGTCGTCGCTGACGTACCGGGACGAGCGGATCGCCGGGTTCGACGCGGCGGTGCTCATGGAGGTCGTCGAGCACGTCGACCCGCCCCGCCTGCCGGCGCTGGAGCGCGCCGTGTTCGGCGCGGCGCGACCGTCCACTGTGGTCGTCACGACGCCCAACGTGGAGTACAACATCCGCTTCGAAGGTTTGCAGGCCGGCGCCATGCGCCACCGCGACCACCGGTTCGAGTGGACCCGGGGCGAGTTCCGCGCGTGGGCCGGCGGGGTGGCCGCCGCGCACGGCTACCGGGTGCGGTATGTGCCCGTCGGGCCCGACGACCCCGAGGTCGGCCCGCCCACCCAGATGGCCGTGTTCGCGTTGGAGGCGTCGTGACTTCGCTTGCCGTTCCACAGCTGAGCCTCGTCGTGCTCGTCGGCGCGTCCGGCTCGGGCAAGTCGACGTTCGCCCGCCGGCACTTCGGCCCGTACGAGGTGATCTCCAGCGACTTCTGCCGGGGCCTCGTCGCCGACGACGAGAACGGCCAGGCGGCCACCACGGACGCGTTCGACGTGCTGCACTACATCGCCGGCAAGCGGCTGGCCGCGGGCCGGCTCACCGTCGTCGACGCGACCAACGTGCAGCCCGACGCCCGCCGCAAGCTCGTCGAGCTGGCCCGGGCGCACGACGTGCTGCCGGTCGCGATCGTGCTCGACCTGCCCGAGAAGCTCTGCCTCGAACGCAATGAAACCCGCGCCGACCGTACGTTCGGTGCGCACGTCATCCGCCGCCAGCGCGACCAGCTGCGCCGTTCCCTGCGCGGGCTGGCCCGGGAGGGATTCCGCAAGACGCACATCCTGGCCAGCCCCGAGGAGGTCGACGCCGCGCAGATCGTGCGGGAGCGGCTGCTCAACGACTTCCGGCACGAGACCGGCCCGTTCGACGTCATCGGCGACATCCACGGCTGCCGGGCCGAGCTGGAGGCGCTGCTCGACCGGCTCGGGTACGCGATCGCCCGCGATGACGCCGGCCGCCCCGTCGACGCCGCCCACCCGGACGGGCGCAAGGTCGTGTTCCTCGGCGACCTCGTCGACCGCGGCCCCGACTCGCCCGGCGTGCTGCGCCTGGCGATGGGCATGGTCGCCGCCGGGCACGCCCTCGCGGTGCCCGGCAACCACGAGAACAAGCTGGTCCGGGCGCTGTCCGGGCGCAACGTGCAGGTCACCCACGGCCTGGCCGAGACCCTCGAACAGCTCGCCGGGGAGAGCGACGAGTTCCGCAAGCAGGCCGAGGTGTTCGCCCGCGACCTGGTCTCGCACCTGGTCCTCGACGGCGGCCGGCTCGTCGTCGCGCACGCGGGACTCAAGGAGGCCTACCACGGCCGCGCTTCGGGCCGGGTGCGCAGCTTCGCGCTCTACGGCGACACCACCGGCGAGACCGACGAGTTCGGGCTGCCGGTGCGCTACCCGTGGGCACAGGACTACCGCGGCCGGGCGATGGTGTTGTACGGCCACACGCCCGTCCCGCAGCCGGAATGGGTCAACAACACCATGTGCCTGGACACCGGGTGCGTGTTCGGCGGCAGTCTCACGGCGCTGCGGTACCCCACGAAGGAAATCGTGGCGGTGCCGGCCTCGCAGGTCTGGTACACCCCGGTCCGGCCGTTGGAGTCGGCTCCCCCGCCCCGGGCCGATGACGGCCTCGACATCACCGACGTGCTGGGCAAGCGGATCGTGGAGACGCGCCACCACGGGCGGTTGACGGTCGGGGAGGAGCAGGCGGCCGGTGCGCTGGAGGTGATGAGCCGGTTCGCGCTGGACCCGGCGCGGCTGCCGTACCTGCCGCCGACGATGGCTCCGTGCGCCACCTCGTCGCTTCCGGACCTCCTGGAGCACCCGCTGGAGGCGTTCGCGGCGTACCGTGCCGACGGCATCGCGGAGGTCATCTGCGAGGAGAAGCACATGGGCTCGCGGGCCGTCGTGCTCGTCGATGCCGTTGCGGGTGGCGCCGTGTACACGCGGACCGGCCGGCCGTTCTTCGACGCGTCGCGCACCGAGCAGTTGCTGGACCGCGTCCGTTCATCCGTGACCGCGGCCGGATTGTGGGACCTTGCCGGTGACCGGTTGCTGCTCGACTGCGAACTGCTGCCATGGTCGGCGAAGGCTTCGGAGCTGCTGCGGACGCAGTACGCCGCCGTCGGGGCCGCCGCCCGCGCGACGCTCTCGGCCGCCGTGCAGGTCCTGGCGGCGGCCGGCCCTTCTCCGCTGCTGGAGCGCACCCGGGCACGGGCCGCGAACGCGGAGGCCTTCACCGAGGCGTACCGGCGCTACTGCTGGCCGACCGACGGCCTCGACGGGGTGCGGCTGGCACCGTTCCAGCTGCTCGCCGGTACTTCGGTGACATTTCACGATCGGGACCACGGCTGGCACCTGGCGATCGCCGACCGGCTCGCCGAGGCGGCGCCGGACCTGATCCGGACCACCCGGCGGCTGCGCGTCGACACCACCGACCCGGAGTCCGTCGCGGCCGGGGTCGCCTGGTGGGAGGAGCTGACCGCGGCCGGCGGCGAGGGCATGGTGGTCAAGCCGTACGCCAACCTGGTGCACACCGACCGCGGCCTGGCCCAGCCCGGGATCAAGGTGCGCGGCCGCGAGTACCTGCGGATCATCTATGGCCCCGACTACACCGAACCGGCCAACCTCGACCGGCTGCGCCAGCGCAACCTGGGCCGGAAGCGGTCGCTGGCGCTGCGGGAGTACGCGCTGGGCCTCGAGGCCCTCGAACGCGCCGCCGCGGGCGAACCGCTGTGGCGCGTCCACGAGGCGGTCTTCGCCGTGCTGGCCCTGGAGTCGGAGCCGGTCGACCCGCGGCTGTAGCAATTCCTCTCAGGTGCCTTGCCCGCCTGCCGAAGGGGGTACGACGGCAACGGTCGAGGATGGCGATGGCGATGGATACCGGCAGGTCCGGCCGGCGCAGCACCTGGCGCTGGTTCGGCGACCGCAGCGTCGCGGCCAAGGTCGGCCTCGTCCTGGCGGTCAGCTTCCTCACCACCATCGCCGTGGCGGTGACCGCCCTGGTGCAGCTCGGCCAGGTCCGCGACAACGCGCGGGAGCTGCAGCGGGGCAGCATCGCCCGGCTGACCGCCGCCTCGGACATGCAGCAGGCGTTCAGCCGCATGCTCCTCGCCGCCCTCACCCGCAACGCCGCCCAGGACCAGGCGCTGGTCGCCCAGGCCACCACCGACTACCAGGCCGCGATCGACGACATCACGGCGGCGGCCAAGACCTACGCGGACGTCCCGGGCGCCAACGCGACGCAGCAGACGTTCGCGCGCACGTTCGGCGAGACCTGGTCCGGCTTCCAGTCGCTGCTCGCGCAGATGCTGAACCTGCCGCCCAACGACCCGCAGATCCAGCAGCTCGGCCTGCAGGCCAACCAGGCGACCGACAAGGCCCAGACGATCATCGCCGAGCTCAGCGACTACGAGGCCACCACGGCCCGGACGGTCTCGCAGGACGCGGAGGCCACGTACCGTACCGCGCGCAACGTGGTCGTCGTGGTCCTGCTGGCCGGCCTGCTCCTGGCCGCGCTCGTGGCGGCCGGCGCGATCCGCGTCATCGCCCGCCCCCTGCGCGAGATGCGCCGCGTCGCCATCGCCCTGGCCGACGGCGACCTGACCCAGCACCTCGACGTCCGGTACCGCGACGAGGTCGGCGACACCGCGCTCGCCCTGAACCGCGGCACCCAGCACATCCGCGGCGCCGTGCAAACTTTGAGCGTGAGCGCCCGCCAGCTCGCCGACAGCGGCGCCCAGGTGGCGTCGACCTCGGCCGGCATCTCGGTCAGCGCCGAGGAGGCCTCCCGCCAGGCCGCGACGGTCGCTGACGGCGCCGGCCGCGTCTCGGCGAACATCCAGACCGTCGCCGACGGCGCCCACAACATGCGCACGTCCATCGAGGACATCGCCCACAGCGCGACCGAGGGCGTCACCGTGGCCGCCGAGGCGGTGACGATGGCCAACACGACGAACGGGATCGTGACGAACCTGGGTGCCTCCTCGGCCCAGATCGGCAACGTCATCAAGACCATCACCGCGATCGCCGAGCAGACCAACCTCCTGGCCCTGAACGCCACCATCGAGGCCGCCCGGGCAGGCGAGTCCGGCAAGGGCTTCGCCGTGGTCGCCGGCGAGGTCAAGGACCTGGCCCAGGAGACCGCCCGCGCGACGGAGGACATCGCCCGCCAGGTCGAGGCCATCCAGTCCGACACCCGCGGCGCCGTCGACGCGATCGGCCGCATCGGCGAGATCATCGGCCGCATCAACGACCTGCAGCTGTCGGTCGCCTCGGCCGTGGAGGAACAGCGCGCCACAACGGATGACATGTCACGCAGCGTCACCTCGGCGGCGGAGGGCAGCGCGGCGATCGCGGGGAGCATCGCGACGGTGGCCCAGGCCGCGGGCCGCACTACGGACGGGGCGGGCGACAACTCGCAGTCGGCCCAGCACCTCGCCCAGATGTCGCGGGACCTGCAGGCCGTCGTCGATCGGTTCCGCTTCTAGCACTGAGCTCATTTGTGTCGTTGTCGGCCGGGATGATGTCGCGCCGGGTCGAGTGGCGCACGCCGGCCTGACCGCCGGTGCCGCCACCGCACGGTCGATGCCGACGCGTTGGCGTACGCCGGCCTTACCGCCGGCGCCGCCACCGCACGGCCGATGCCACTGCACGGCCGATGCCACTGCACGGCCGATGCCACTGCACGGCCGATGCCACTGCACGGCCGATGCCACTGCACGGCCGATGCCACTGCACGGCCGATGCCACTGCACGGCCGATGCCGACGCGTGGCCCGCCTTGCCGCATCGCGAGGTGGCTCACTCGTCCTGCCGCGTGCAGCGCCGCAGCACCGCATTTCCGTGATCTGTCACGGTTGCGCCCACCCGTGCGGGATCGGCCGAGACGCCGGGCGTTCGTTCGCGTTCCGGCTGCTCGAGGCCATCGAGCGCGGGTGAGACGGCCGCCGTTGACGCCGCCCAGCTCAGCCGATGCAACGGCTGCCGGCCGGCTTTGTCCTTGGTGGTCATGTCACGTATTTGCGGACGATGCTCGGGGCCTTCCCGGCGCCGGCGAGGCGGTGGTCCCGGTGCCGGACCCGAGAGCCGGCACCGGGAACGCGTCAGACGGTCAGCGGGAGAAGGCCTGGAACTCGGCGATGCGGACCTGCGCGGCGAACGGGCTCGCCGTCGCGCAGTCGGTGGCCGCCGCCGGGTCGTTGTCCTGCTCACCGGCGTACCGCGGGTTGCCGGTGCACTGGCTGGTCAGCACCTGGATTCGCAGATGCGTGGCGCGCACCGGGTTGAAGTGGAACGTGCGCAGGTTGAGCTGCGAGGCGACCGGCCGGAAGGCCTCCGCGGGGAAGGCGTCGGCGGCGCTGCGGTACACCTCGCGGTAGCCCGAGTCGGACGAACAATCGGCGCTCGTCGAGTCGCAGGCCAGGACCCGGAACTGGCGCAGGGCCGAGAAGCGGTTCTGGCCCAGCGGGTCCACGTCGCCGTCGATGGCCGGGCGGAGCAGGGCGCTCACGTTGACCGTGTTGACCGTGACCGGGCGGTCGCCGGCCAGGTCGACCGTGACCTTCTTGCCCGAGACGCCGTCCAGGGAGGCCCAGTCGGTCGCCTCGGTGTCGTCGCCGAGCTTGTCGACGTTGACGCCGTCGCCGGTGAGCACGGCGCCCGCCGAGGTCGAGGCCAGGTTGCGCGGGAGGTTGAGCTTCAGGTCCTGGGACCGGCCCGGCAGGAACAGGGACGTGAACTTCTTGTGGCCGTAGCCGGCGCCCACCGCCGTGAAGGAGAACGACGTGCCGGGCATGATCTGGAAGGTGGCCGGCAGGTCGGTCTCCGGGTCGGTGTCGGCGACCGGGACCGCGCGGGCCTCGTAGTCACCTACATACAGCCGGATGACCGCACCCGCCGAGTCGCCCAGGGGCTGGAGGGTGACGGTGGCGTTGTTCGCGTACGGGGAGGCGAAACTCGGCGTCGGGTCGGTGTCGGCGGGGTCGCCGGACGCGTCGGTGCCGAGGCCCGACTGGGCGAACGCGTTCCAGATCAGGTCCTGGTTGGCCCCGCCGAAGCGGACCAGGTCGGCCGCGAGCATGTTGTCGCGCATGTCGACCATGCTGACCTGGCTCGACGCCTGGAGCAGGAACGAGTCGAAGGTGAGCTGGGCCCAGCGGCGGTTGCCGGGGCAGGCGTCGACCGTCACCTGGCCGTCGGCGCAGCGCTGCTGGAGCGACGGGGTGCCGGCGCCGTAGCGCTGCAGGAACGCCGTGCGCACCCGCAGGTTGGTGGCGACCCAGATCTCGCCGTCGGCGTGGACCTCCGGGCCGGTCAGGTCGAAGCCGATGTCGGAGTAGTTCAGCGGGCTCTTGCTGCCGTCGTAGTCGCGGATGCCGGTGGTGTTGTTGCCGGTGACGTACGCGCCGGTCACGAACGGGGTGTCGCCCTGGGCGCGGAGGTTGTTCTCGTACAGGTACTCGCCGGCGAGCAGGTCGCCCCACGCCTCACCCATCGAGCCGCCCTGGAACGAGCCGATGCCGGTGTCCGGACCGGCGATCATGCGGTTGGTGATGGCGTGCGTATATTCGTGACCTATCACGGTCATGTCGTAGTCGCCGTCGACGCAGGGCGGGTAGGCCGCGCCCGCGACCGGCTGCCAGAGGAACATGTTGGTGGTCGGCGGGAGACCGTCGCGGCCGGTGCCCTGGTTGGCGTTGTTGCGGCTGCCGCCGAGCGCGTTTGCCTGCGCGCGGCCCTGCTCGGCGTCGCCGCCCAGGCCGTCCGGGCCCAGGTTCACGACCTGCATGTTCCAAGCCGATTCGGTGAAGCCGAGGTTGTACGCCCAGTCGTGCATCCGGTTGTGCATGGCGAACAGGTTCGTCACCGCGGCGTCGGCGTCGTTGCGCTGCGCCGAGGTGAACCCCGCGGGGTTGCAGCGGGCGGCCCGCCACTGGTCGGTGAACGGGTACACGTAATTGCGGTCGGGCTTCGCCGTCGCCGGGGTGGGTGTCGTGCCGGCGCCCCACAGCACCACGTTGTTCGCCGCGTTGCCGCTGGAGGTGAAGGTCGGCTGGCCGGTGGTCAGGTCGACGTCCCACGCCTGGCCGCTGTTGGGGTCGCGGACCGTCCGCACGCAGGCCGGCATCGGGCTGAAGCACCAGCGCTGCCGGGAGTCGAGGCCGACGGTGTTCGTCGGGGTGGCCGGGAAGACCGCCCAGCGCGGGTTGTCCGAGTCGAAGTCGACGAGGTCCTCGCGGACCAGCACGCCGCCGGTCCGGGCGTCGACATAGGTGGTGAACGCCACCGGCCGGTTCGCGTCGGTACCGTTCAGCGTCACCGCATACGCGGCCCGCGGCCCGTCGGACGGGGTCGGCACCGCGACGGTGTCGACGTCCACGCTCCCGACCTGGGCGGCGGTCAGCCCGGCGTCGCGGACGGCGACGGTGATCGCGTTGGCGGGCGGGATGGTGGCCGGCTGCGGTGCGCGGGTGTCGCGGGAGAGCGACGAGGTGACCCGCACGACGGTACCGCCGCTGACGAGCACCGACACGAGCCCGTCGTGCCCGGCGCGCAGGCCGCCGAAGCGCTGCCGGAGCAGTACCACGGAAGCCTTGCCCATCGGCCGCACGAGGACCGCGTCCATGGCGGCGACCGACGGCTCGTCGAGGCCGAAGAGGGCCTGGTTCTGCACGAGGAACTGGCGGGCAGCCGTCTCCGGGTCGGCGGCGAGCCCGGCCGTCAGCGCGGCCTTCCCGGGCGCCGCCGGGCCGAGCGCTCGGGGCGTGCCGAGCCTGTTGAACTGCACCGCGCCGAACTTGCCGGCCAGCGAGCGCTGCTGGGCGCTCGGCGCGAGGGTGCCCTTGCGGTTGTCGGCGTCGCGGGCGCCGGGCCCGTCGCCGAGGAAGTCATTGGCGCTCGGCGATGAGACCGGATCCCGGGGCGGGGCCGACCACGCGGGGGCCGCCGTCACCGTCAGGCCCGCGATCACCGCGACGGTGATCAGGGCGGCGCTCGTCCTTCGAGGTCTGTCCACGATCGATTCCTCCTCTGCCGTGGACGTGCATGAATTCAAATGTGTGGATACTCCTTGCCGGTGGTCGGGGCAAGAGCGCGTCCCGATGCGAGGGGCGTGGTGAGGGGTCGTGGAACCGGCCCGGCGCGCCGCGCGTCCAACTGCCATGGGACGGATTGCGACGGCGGCGCTGGGCCTGATCGTGCTGATCGCGACCAGTTGCGGGAATTCGGCCGCACCGGCCGCACCGGCGCCGGAGCTCATCGCGTTCGTCATGGTGCAGGACGCCGGTACCGGCGGCGCAGTGGAGATCTCCGCGCCCGACCAGATCGATCGGCTCGCACCCGGCCCGGCGGCGGCGATCGACAGCGCCCGGACGGCGGTCACCCAGCACGCCCGCCCGGACGTGCGGATCTTCGCGTTCGTCCGGCCCGGCTGCCAGAACGACGGCGCGACCATCGCCCTGGGATCGAAGCAGATCACCGCCACGCTCACCGGCGGCGAGGACACCGCGTGCGTCGTCGCGGAGTGGTACCTCGCGGTCTTCGCCGTCCCGGCCCAGCTCGTCCCGCCCGGCGCGAGCGTAGGGTAGCCGGGTCCCCACGCATCGACGTTTGCCGGTATGTTGTTGGCGGGCGCGGAGACACGGGGGTGGCATGGTCGCGCAAGTGCTGCGCTGGGCCGGCATGATCGGCGCGGTCGTCTGCGGCTATGTCCTGACCCGGCTGGAGGGCGCCGACTGGATCGGCGGCCCGGCCGTGACCTGGGGCGAGCCCGCGGCGATGCTGCTGTACACCGATCAGCTTCCGGCCGACGCCGGCCAATTGGTGCGCTTCTTCATGGTCGCGGCGCTGCCGTGGGGGGCGGTCGTCGCCGCGACTGCGGTCACGGTGGGACTGCGCGGCCCTTCCTCCCGGTGGTACGCCGCGCTGCTGCCCCTCATCGCCGGCGCCGTGCTGGCCGGGGCGGCGAGCGACAACGTCGGCGGCCGGGAACGCAACATCGACGACGCCCGCGACGTGGCCGTCCTGCACCAGACGCCGACCGTCGCGGCGGCGGTCTACGGCTATCTGGCGATTGCGGCCGTTTTCCTGTTATTCCGGCTGCACACCGTGTACTCGGCGATGCTGGCCCTGCTCTACGCGGCCGTCGCGGCGTACTCCCTCGCCGGATCGAGCGCGTTGTCGGGTGCCCTCGAGGCCGGCGGCCAGGTGCACCCCACCGGCGCGCCAAGGACCTTCGCGCTCGTCTGCGTGGCCGCCGCCGGCTGCGCGACCGTCGCCACGGTCGGCACGGCCATGCTGCCGCGGCTCCCACGCCGGCGCCCCGTCCTCGTGGTGCGGGCGGCGAAGGGCACGTGGCGGGCGGTACACGATGTCGGGCAGAGCATCGCCGCCGGGCTGACCCCGGGCCGCCCGGAGTTCCGGCTCCTGCTCGTCGGCGGCCTGATCGGCGTACTGATGTGCGGCGGGGCGCTCGTGCTGGGCTTCGGTACCGACCAACCGGCCGTCGACGTGCCGAGCCCGGCCCGGAGCGCGCGGTGAGCGCCGGGGCGTGGCCGCGAGTGCCGGGCTTCGGCGCCGACCATTTGCTTGTCGATGTGCCGAGCCTGGCTCGGAGCGCGCGGTGAGTGCCGAGGCTTGGCAGCGGGTGCTGCGCATCGCGGTCGTGATGGCGGGCGGGGTCACCGCCGCCGTCGTGGTGTTCTTTCTCGCGCCCGGACCGGGCCCGTTCCTCGCCGAGGAGCCGGCCGTCCTGCGGCTGCTGATCGTGGTACTCCCGGCCGTCTGGCTCGGATTGCTGCTGATCCGGCGGGTGCACCGGGAGCAGTACCCCGGCCGGATCCTGCCTGTCGGCGTGTCCGTCGCGGGCACAGCGGCGGTGCTGGTCCCCCTCACCATCCAGCCGGTGATCAACCTGGGCTCGCAGCCTCTGCTGCTGCTCGCCTGCGTGCCGACGACCGCGTTCGGCCTGTGGACCATGTTCGCCGTGCAGCGCTTCCGCCGCGTGCCGATGTGGTTGTACCTCGCGGTCTTCGCCTGGGGCGCACTCGTCGCCGCCGGCCTCGCGGGCGTGCTCAACGAGCTGTTCGTGCGGTATGCGGCCGCATATGCGGGACTGTTCACCGAAAACCCGTTCGACGCCGCCCTGGCCGCCCGCTCGCTGCGGGGCATGCACGCCGGTCTCGTCGAGGAGCTCGCCAAGGGGGCCGGGGTGGCGATCGCCTGCCTGCTCCTGCGCCGCCGGATCGACGGCGCCGTCTCCGGGGCGGTCCTCGGCGCCGCGGTCGGCCTCGGCTTCAACCTCAACGAGACGGTCGTCTACATGACCGGCGCCGGGTCGGGGGCGGGCGCGCAGTACTGGGGCCGGCAGATCCTCGGCCTGCTCGCCGCGCACACGACGTTCTCGGCGGTGCTGGGCGCCGCGATCGGAGCCGCCGTCCAGTTGCGTGACCCCCGGCTCCGGCGCACCGCCATCCTGTGCGGGGTAATGGCGGCGGCGGGTGGGCATGCGCTGTACAACACCTATTCGGCGGTTCAGGGTGCACTGCTGCCCGCCGTCAGCGACACGGTGCAGCTGCTCGTCGTGCTGCCGCTGTCGATCGTCGTGCTGCAGGGCCCGCTGATCGTGCTGCAGGCCCTGCTGCTGCGCCGCGGGCTGCGCACCCAGGCCGCGGTCCTCGCCGCCGGGCTGCAGGCCGAGACCGCCGACCCGTCCGCCGCGATCACCCCGCCGGAGGTGCCCATCCTGCTCGACCCCCACAAGCGACGAGCGCTGCGCATCGCGGCGTTGCGCCGGTACGGCATCCCGGCCTACCGCAACCTCCGCCGCCTGCACGCCGCCGAACTCGCCCTAGCCACCGAGCGCGGTACCGACCTAGCCACCGAGCGCGGTACCGACCTAGCCACCGAGCGCGGTACCGACCTAGCCACCGAGCGCGGCGCCGACCGTGGCGCCGACCTGGCCCGGTCACGCCGCCGGGTCCGGCACCACAAACAGCTGCATGCCGCCCTGACCACGGGAGCACCGCGATGACCTGGCGCGCCGCGTTCCGTACGGCGCTCACCATCGCCTGGCTCACCCTGCTCCTGCCGCTCCAGACCGGCGCGACCTGCGGCGGCATCAGCTACGAGACCGGCGGCGAGGGCGACGGCTGCCAGTCGGCGGCCCTGATCGCGGCCGCGGTGGTGGGTGGGCTGACCGTCGCCGTCACCGCGGGCGTGGTCGCGTACCGGTACTTCTCGGCCATCAAGACGATCACCGACCTGTCGGTCGGGCTCTCCACCCATCTGCCCGCCCGCGGCGAGCGGGAGATAAATTGGAACCATAGGAGCGTGCCCACCTTCGGGCACACGTTCACCCTCCACGGCCGGGCCAACACGAAGGAACTCGTCGGTCGTGCGGCGGGAACCGGTGACGCCCAAGGGCAATGGCTGGACGATCAGGCCGCTGCCGTCTTCTTGAGGGAGCACTATGATCCGGCGGCGACCGAGCGGTACGTCGTGGACCTCCCGGCGGGCCTCGGGCTGATGATCATGCCGGACGGCACCAGGGTTCCCGCGCCACGGGCTCGAATCGTTCCGAACCGCCGCGGCATCATCAGAGTCGCGTATCCCACCTTGGAAACGAAATGACCTTCCACCTCGCGCTGCACGCCGGCGCACCCTTTGACCTGGACCCGGCCGTCGCGGCCGAGGGGAGCCTCGAAGCGATCGCCCTGCACGGCTGTGCCCGGATGGAGGACGCGGGCTGGAGGTTCACCGCCGGGGGGTTCGGCGACGAGCGCTGGCCGGTCGACGTGCGCTTCGATCTGGCCGCGATCATCCCGCAGCTGCCGGACTTGCTGGCCGCACTCGAGGGCGCGCGCGAGGCCGAGCTGGACTTCTTCGAGCAGGGCATCGACCGTACCGTCACCATGCGGCCCCGGCCCGGCACGCCGGATGTGCTGCTGCACTGCAGCTCCAACGCGAACTGGAGCCCGGCGCAACCGGACGAGGTCGCGCCCATGGTCGACCTCCAGCGGATGATGCGAGACCTCGCCCATGCGTTCGCCGCCGGCATCGCGGTGGCGCAACCGTCCTGGGCGCAGGCGTCGCCGTTGCGGGAGTGGCTCACCGCCGGTCCGTGACGTCGACCGAGACGCCGACGTGGCCCAGGTAGGAGCCGTCGACGGCGAACAGCGGTGTCGCGTAGTTGTCGAAGGTGCGCCACGACCCGTCCTGGCGCCGCAGCCGGTTGCGGCGGCGCCAGTCCGCCCGCTCGCGCACGGTTCGCAGGTAGGCCGCGACATAGTCGTCCGCCTCGTCGGGGTGGATCAGCGACTGCCAGCGGTCGCCGCTGATCCCGGCGTCGGTCAGGCCGGTGTAGTCGCGGAAGGAGCGGTTGACGAAGACGTTGCGGCCGTCGGCGTCGTTCTGCCAGATCAGCGCCGGTACGGCATCCGCGACGGTCCGGAACCGCTCCTCGGAGTGGCGCAGCTCCTGCTCCGCCCGGGCGCGCTCGACGTAGGCCCAGGTCCGTTCGGCGGTCTCCTCGACGAGGGCGATCTCCTCGGCGGTCCAGTCCCGGGGCTCGGCGCTGGTGATGCCGAGCGCGGCGACGCACACCCCGGATCGCATGTTGGGGGCGGCCACGCCGGCGCGGACGGACAGCGCGGCCCACGCGGCGGCGGCCTTGGGGTCGAGGTCGGCGGCGTCGGGGACGACCAGCGGGCGGCCGGTGCGGTGCGACTCGTCGACGAGCTCGTCGTTGTAGTCGGCCAGGCTGTAGGTGCCCGCCAGGGACGGCAGCCCGTCGGTGTAGTTGCGGTGGACGGTGAACGTGCCGGCGACGCGGTCGAACTCCTGGTAGTAGGCGCGGCTCGCGCCGAGGTGCCGGCCGAGCAGGGCGGCCGCGCGGGCCTGCACCTCCACCGGGTCCGGCAGGCTGCGCAGCGTGTCGGTGAGGGCGACCCGGAACGCGTCGAGCTTGCCCTGGCGCCGGCGCATCAGCGTCAGCTCCAGCTGGGCGCCGATGCGGGCGACGAGCTCCCGGGCCGCGAACGGCTTTACGATGTAGTCGTCGGCGCCGGCGAGCATTCCCTCGATGCCGGCCTCCTCCCCGGCCCGGGCGGTGACGAGGATGACGGGCACGTCGGCGAGGACCGGGTCGTCGCGCAGCGCGGAGAGCAGCGCGAAGCCGTCGAGGCCGGGCATCATGACGTCGCTCAGCACCAGGTCGGGCGGTTCGCGCCGGGCGAGGTCGAGGGCCTCGGCCCCGTTGCGGGCGAGCTGGACCGTCCAGTCCCCGGCCAGCAGGCGGTACAAATAATCGCGCATGTCCTGGTTGTCGTCGACGACCAGAAGCCTGGCGCCGGGCACGTGGATGCCCGCCGAGCCGTCGGCCCGCGCGTCACCCGCCCAGGCCCGCTCGCCCCCGTCCGCGCCGTCCCAGCGGGCCGCCTCCTCGGCCAGCCCGGCAGCGACGGCCGTGGTCGCCTCGACTGGTGCCGGCCCGTCGCCCGTCGTGCCCGTGGGGCGGCGCCCGAACGGGATCCACACGGTGATCGCCGTCCCGGACCCCACCGCGCTCGCGGCCCGGACCCGGCCGTGGTGCCGGCGGACCAGCTCGTCTACGAGCGCCAAACCGATCCCGACGCCCTCCTGGGTGCGGCCCCGCACCCCGTGCACCCGGTGGAAGCGCTTGAAGATGTGCGGCAGCTCCGCCTCGGGAATGCCCACGCCGGTGTCGCGCACCACGAGTTCGGCGTGCTTGGTCCGGGCGTGCAGTTCGACTTCGATCGAGCCTTCGAGGGTGTACTTCAGCGCGTTGGACAACAGGTTGGCGAGGATCTTCTCCCACATCTCCGGGTCGACCCACACCGGCCGGCCGATCGGCTCGATCGCGGTGCGCAACGCCAGCCCGGCCCGCTCGGCGGCGCTTGCGAACTGGGCCACGATCTCCCCGGTCCGCGCGGCGAGGTCGGTGGCGGCCGGCTGGGCCCGCAACCGGCCGGCCTCGGCCTGCGAGAAGTCCAGCAGCGCGCCGGTCAGCCGCAGCAGCCGCTGCGCGTTGCGCCGCGCGAGCTCCAGTTCGGACACGAGCCGGGCGGGCAGCGAGTCCGTCCGTTCGAGGGCGGCGTCGAGCGGCCCGAGCATCAGCGTCAGCGGCGTGCGGAACTCGTGCGAGACGTTCGAGAAGAACTCGGTCTTGGTCCGGTCGAGGTCGGCGAGCCGCTCGAGGCGCTCCCGTTCCCGCTGGCGGGCGTGCGCCTCGGCGGCCCGGGCGGCGACGGTGTCCGCCACGAGCGCGAGAAAGTCGCGGTAGGGGGCGTCGAAGGCGAGGTACGGGTCGGCGCCGACGATGAGCACGCCCGTGATGCGGTCCTCGGCGTCGTCGCGCAGCGGATGCACCACGGCGCAGCGCGCCAGCACCCGGTCGGCGCCCGCGAGATGCCCCCGGAACCGGGCGGCGATGTCGTCCACCACCACCGCGTGGCCGCTCGTCACGGCCGCGTGCACCGGCCAGGCGCCGTCGGCCGTCACGTGCAGCTCGCGCGGCGCCAGCGTCCCGCCCTCGTCGAGGCCCTTCGCCGCCACCAGGCCGGCCCGCTGGCCCGACGGGTCGAGCAGGTAGGCGGCCGCGAACGGCACGTCGGCGGCCTCGCTGAGCACCTGGACGGCGGCGCCGAGGGCCTCCCGCCGGCTGCCCGCCCGCGCCTTGCGGCCGAGCGCGTTGAGCGTGGTGAGCCGCCGCGCCGCGAGCACTTCCGCCGTGCGTTCGTGGGCGACCCGGATCACCCCGACGACCCGGCCGTCCTGGTCCTTGATCGGCGTGTCGGTGAGGTCCGTCCACATGTCCTGCAGGCGGCCGTCGCGGACGTAGCGGAACGGTACCGCAAGATGGCGCGCCGCCTTCCCCCGCCGCGCACGCTCGATGGCCGGCGCGACCTGGTCCCAGACGTCGGCGAAGGTCTCCCGGTACGGCTGCGCGAACGCCGTCTGCTCGCGCCCGCCGAGCACCGTCAGCGCGGCATCGTTGCTGAAGAACAGCAGATCGTCGCCCCACCACAGGTTGGCCACGTCCGGGCAGGCCATGACGATGCTGACCCCGGTGCGCAGGACCGGCGACCAGCCCGTCACCCGTCCGACGGGCGTGCGGCTCCAGTCGATCTCGGCCGCCATCGACGCGGTCACGCCCTCGGTGCCGAAGACGTCGCGGATCGCCTGCAGCTCGGCGGCGGGCAGCGGGAGCCGGCGGCCGAGGACGGCGTCGACGAGCGTGGCGCCGATCTCGTGCAGCGGCAGGACGAGGTCGACCGCGCCCGCGTCCATCGCCGCCTGTGGCATGGCCGCGTGCTCCGCCGTGTCGGGACTCTGGGCGATGACCAGGCCGCCCGCGTCGTGCAGGGCCTTCGCCCCGTGCGCGCCGTCCCTGAGCATGCCGGTGAGCACGACGCCGACGCCGGCCTCACCGACGCTGTCGGCCAGGGACTGCAGCAGCGCGTCGAGCGGCCGCTCGTCGAGGCCGCCGTCCCGGGCCGTCACGGCGCACGTCAGGTCGGGCAGCACCTCCAGGCGCGACCGGGGCGGGCAGACCGTCACGCAGCCGGGCTTGAGGGGTTCGTTCGGCTGCGCCCACACCACCGGCAAGCTGATGCGGCGGGACAGGATGCTGACCAGGACGCTGCCCTGACCGCCGAGGTGCTGGGCGATCACCACCGCCGCGGGAAGGTCCTCCGGCAGCATCCGCAGGACGCCGCTGAGCGCGTCCAGGCCGCCGGCCGAGGTGACGAGGGCGATCACGTTCATGCGCCTGGTGCCGTCCCGCTCCGACGCCGGCATCGCTCACCTCGCTCACCGATTGCGTCACAGCCTAAGCCCTGTTTCGCGCAACGCGGCCACGGCGGCGGGGGCGTCCGGGACGGTCACGGTGACGCGGCGGCCGCTGCGGAGGGTGAGGCGCAGGGCGGGGCCGGAGCGCACGGTGCAGTACGTGTGCCGCGGCGTCCACCAGAAGCCGAACGCCACCTGCCACGGCTGGACGTCGACCACCTCGGCGGCCGCGATGGTGTCCAGCGGGTACGTGCACCGCGGCCAGGCGAGCACGCCGAAGCGGATGGCCACCCCGTTCGGCCCGGCCGAGGTGCGGATGCTGGTCCCGGTCAGCACATTGCCGAGCACGGCCAGGCCGGCGACGAGCAGCGGCAGCACCAGGTCGCGCGCCGGCCCGTCGGAGGTGCCGCCGGCGATCAGCAGCGGTACCGCCAGCACGGCGCTGGTCACGACGATCGGCCAGTTGGTGACCCGGCCGGTGTAGATCGAAAAGGCCGTCATGGCGGTTCCTTCCCTCGGGCTCAGGCGAGCTTCTCGACGAGGCGGACGAGCTCGGTGCGGGTCAGCCCGTGCGTGCGGGCCACCGCGACCAGCGCGCGGGCCGCCTCCAGGACCGGCGGCGGCTCGGTGACCGCGGACGCCACCCGGGCCCCGCGGCCGCGCCGGAACTCCAGCAGCCCGTCGTCGCGCAGCTGCCGGTACGCGGCCAGCACCGTGTTGCGGTCGACCGACAGCGCCGCGGCGAGCTCGGCCGCGGGCGGCAGCTGCTCCCCGACCTCCAGCTCGCCGGACGCCACCCCCCGCCGCACGGAGGCGGCGATCTGGTCCGGCAGCAGCTCCCGCGACGCGTGATCGACTGTCCATCTCATAGTACTAGTATTATTAGCACTATCCGACGGTCAACACCAGGCCCTCGGGCGTGACCTCCATCGTCAGCGAACGCAGGTCCGGGACCGCCGCGTCGGCCTCCGTCAGCGCGGCCAGGTCGTGCGAGGTGCCGACGGCGAGGGTCGAGGCCGGCGCGGCGCGCCCGGCGGCCAGCCCGGCCGGTGCGTCCTCGACGACCAGGCAGCGCCGCACGTCGAAGCCGAGCGCGGCGGCCGCCATCCGGTAGCCCTGCGGGTCCGGCTTGCCCGCGGCGACGTCCTCGGCCGCGATCAGGACCTTCGGCACGGGCAGGGCGGCCGCGGCGAGACGGGCCCGCATCAGGGTGTGCGTGCCGGAGGTCACCGCCGCCCAGCGCTCCGGCGGCAGGGCGCGCAGCAGGGAGTCCGCGGCCGGCAACGGTACGACGCCGTCGAAGTCGTGCCGCTCCAGCTCCTCGAGCTCGGCGACCGCCGCCGCCCGCTCACCCGGCGGCAGGAACAGCGCGACGGTGTCCCGGGTCCGCCGCCCGTGACACACGCGCAGGATCTCATCGGCGTCGTACCCGTGCCGCGCGGACCACGTCCGCCAGGTCCGCTCCACCACAGGCGTCGAGTCCACCAGCGTGCCGTCGATGTCGAACAGGATCGCGTCCACGGAGAAGATCACGATCGCCAGCCTAATAACCCGGTGCGCCCGCGCCGCGCGCTTGATAGGTTGCGGGCTCCAGTTCGACAGAGAAGGCGATGCCATGGTGGCCCGCCCGGCAGCCCCGGGGCGGATGAACCCGGGCTTCGTCATGCCTTCCTTCGAGCACTGGAGCAAACCAACATGCGTCACTGGTACGACACGTTCTTCACCGAGCTCCCCAACGCCTTCTGGCGGGCCGCGGTAACCGACGAGTACACCACCGCCGAGGTCGACTTCCTGGTCCGGGCCACCGGCCTGCCCTCCGGCGCGCACGTGCTGGACCTGCCGTGCGGCAGCGGCCGGCACAGCCTCGCCCTGGCCAGGCGCGGCTTCCGGGTCACCGGCATCGACGTCTCACAAGAGGCGATTACGTTCGCCCGGCACAGCACCCACGCGGAAACCGTCGACTTCCGAGTCGGCGACATGGCCGCGGTACCGCAGGACCTGCACGCGGACCTCGCCATCTGCATGGGAAACTCGTTCGGCTACCTCGACCACGACGGCACCAGGCAGTACCTCGCCGACCTGGCGAACGTGGTCCAGCCCGGCGGCCACCTCGTCCTCGACTACGGCTTCGTGGCGGAGTCCCTCCTCCCGGGCCTGCACCTCGAGGAACCCCCGATGACCATCGGCGGGATCGAGGCCACGTCGATCAACGAGTACGACGCCACGAACAGCCGCTGGCTGACCACCTTCACGTTCCGCCGCGGCGCCGAAGAGCACCACGGCACGTCGGTCCAGCACGTCTACACCGCCGCCGAGGTCGTCCGCCTGGTCCGGGAGGCCGGCTTCACCGGCACCGACCTGTACGGCGACCCCGACGGCACGCCGTTCGGGCTCGGCAGCCCGCGCCTGCTGCTGGTCGCCCGCCGCTGACAGGTGCCCCGGGCGGCCGCGTGCCGCCCGGGGCGTTCGGGGCTGCGCCCGCTACGAGTGGCGCCCGGCATTGCGCCGCCGGCGCGCCAGCAGGAGCAGGAGGGCACCGGCGCCGACGAGGCCGGAATCGGCCAGCGCCATCCCGCCCAGCGCGACGCCGGTCACGGGGAGCGGACCGCCGGTTCCCCGCGTCGCGGTGCTCGCGGGTGTCGGCGCGACGGACGTCGCCGACCCGGACGGCGTCGGGCCCGCGCTGGTCGCGGTGGGGTCCGGGGTACCGCCGGCGCCCGTCAGCTGCAGATCTTCCACGGTGCTGCTCGGCAGGTAGTGCCCGGCCGGCTTGGCGTCGGCCGCCACCGGGTAGGCGCCGGCCGCCTGCGCCGGCACGAGCTGGCACTCGGCCTGCCCGGTGGCGTTCGTCGTGCCGGAGCACGACTGCGTACCGACGGTGAACGTGACCGGCACGCCGGCAATCGGGGCCGCGTCCGGGCCGGTCAGCGTGGCCCGTAGGTGCAGCTGCTTGCCGACGACGCCCGTGCGGTCGCCGGTGTACCGCAGGGTCGTCGGGACGAGGACCTCGGTCGGCGCGCTCGCGGTCGCGCTCTGCGGCTTTGCCCCGTCCGTCGTGATGCGCACGCCGACGACCCCCGAATACGGTGCCGTGAAGACATGCGTGACGCTCGGCAGCGTCGTCGTCTCGTCATACGTGTTGTCGCCGTTGAAGTCCCATTGGTACTGCGCGATCGAGGCGCCGGTCGCGCTCGAGGCACTGGCGTCGAACGTGACCGGTTCGCCGACGGCGCCGCGGTACGGGCCGCCGGCGTCCGCGATCACCGTGGTGATGGACGTGATGGCGTCCGTGATCTGGTCGACCGCGGTGCTCGGGTCCGCCGCGACGTACACCTGCCCGTCGTTCTGCGCCGCGAGGTCGTCGAAGAACGGCGACGCCGCACCGTTGATGTTGATGGCGTAGATCGTGGCCGGGTCGACCGCCTTGGCGGCCGCGGTGACCTTCGCGAGCGTCAGCCCGGTGACCGGCTCGGGATCGTGCGGCGGCGCGTCGCCCATCAGGATGACCGCCTTCTTGACCCCGTCGCGCCACGGCAGCCCGATGGCGGCCATGAGGCCGGAGTAGACCGACTCGGGGGTGTCGCACCCGCCGGCCGCGGTCAGCTTGCCGACGGCGGTGTCGAACGCCGCCGGGTCGGTGGCGAAGGGCAGATCCACCCGGGCCGCGTAGCCGTCGCCGGCGCAGGCGTGCAGGTCCTTGTAGTCCACCAGCGCCACCCGCGCGTCGGCCCTGGTGAACAGGCCGGCGGTGATGGACCGCGCCGAGGCCGAAACGCCCGCGATGTACGGGTCCATGCTGCCCGTCGTGTCGATCGCGAAGACCAGGTCGACCTTCGGCTTGCCGGTGCCGCCACCGGGCGCTCCCGCACACGCGGTGCCGTCACTGGTCGCGATGAACTTGTGTCCGGGCAGTCCTTGCCAGCTCGCCGCCCCGAAGTCCTGCGGGTAGGTGACCAGTTTCGTGCCTTTGCAGGCCTTCAACGGACCTGGATCGACCGACTTGCCGGACGCACTCGGCCGCCGCTCGAAATGCAGATGTGGAAACGACGGGGTGGTGTAGCCGCTGACGCCGGCCGCGCCGATCGGCGTGTTCTCGTCGACGTCCTTGCCCGGGTCCACCGCCACCGATTGCAGGTGTTGGTAGTAGCTGAAGACCCCGCTGCCGTGATCGATGAGCACAGAATTTCCCTTGGCGCCGTCCGGACAGCTGCCGTAGCTGTCGTGCGTGCCGGGGTCGCAGTTGGCGCCCTGGTTCCGCACGACCTGGGACACCGTGCCTTTCCCGGCGGCGTAGATGGTTTCTCCGACGGTCGCCCCGATGTCGATGGCCCAGTTCGGGTGGTAGTTCCCCCTGCATATCGCGTTCCTGGGATTGCCGTCCGAGCTGAGGTACGAGCAGCCGATCAGGTGATTGCCGCGGAGCGGGAACCAATTCGGCACGCCGGCGACGGCCGCCGACGCCGCGTTCGGGGCGAGCACCACGATCGGAATCGTCGCGGCGGCCAGCACCATTCCGAGCAGCGAAAGCAATGTTCGACGCGCTGCCATATCAATGGCCCTTCGGACGTCGTAATGGGAAGAGGAAAGGGATTCTCTACCCGAGACATCGAAGCACCGTCCGCATTCGGATCAGCACGTCCGAACAGTCACGGCCATTCGCTGATCAGCTGCCGGTAACGAGCCGTTCACGGCCGGCGGTGGAGGCGTTCGGTGGCGATGGCGTCGGTCAGCGAGTCGAGGTCCTGCAGCGCGCCGCCGGTGAAGTCGATCGTCACGTCGTACCGCAGCTCGATCGCGTCGACCAGCCGGACGGTGGCCAGGGACGACACCCCCATGGCGAGGAACGAGCACCCGGCGTTCGCCACGTCGGCGGGGGACAGCAGGCCGTCCGAGGCCTCCGCGACGGCCGTGGTCAGCCAGGTGCGGATGCGGGTGCGGGCCGGGGTCTGGTCGGTCCACACCCGCTCGATGTGGTCCAGGCACTCGTCGCGGGTGCCGGTGGTGCCCTCGGCGATCCAGCCGGGCGGCAGGGCGTCGGCGGTGGACCAGACCGAGTACTGCTCGTCGGCGTTGCGGACGACGCGGTGGCTCATGAGGCGCTCCTGATGGCGAGGGCGGCGGCGTCCAGGCCGTCGTCGGTGGCGGTCGGGGATTCCAGCACGGCCAGGCCGACCAGGTCGTCGGCCAGGCCGTCGGCGACCTCGTCGTCGAAGCGGCGCAGGACCCGCAGGCCGGCCAGGGCGATGACGGCGATCGCCAGCGCGAAGGCGGCGAACATCAGGCCCAGGCCGCGGTTGGGGCCGGTGCCGAAGATCGGGCCCAGCGCGTCGGCCAGCGGGGCGCCGTCGTGGAGCAGGGGGCGGAACAGCTCCGCGCCGAAGGGAGCGACGATGCCGAAGCCCAGCGGCATGGTCGACCAGGCGATCAGGGTGTTGAGCGAGAAGACCCGGCCGTGCAGGCGCTGCGGGACCTTGACCTGGATGATCGTCGTGTACACGCCGTTGAGCAGGGTCAGCGCCAGGGCCATGCCCAGCGCGCCGGCGCCGATCAGGATCAGGTTCTCGCGCAGGCCGGTGAGCAGGGCGCAGGCGGCCAGGGCCAGGGTCGCGAGCAGTACGCCGAACATGCGGCGGTGCCGCGGGCCGCCCCACGCCGCCATGATCAGGCCGCCCAGGAAGACGCCGAGGGCGGAGACGAAGGAGATCTGGCCGACCTGGCGCAGGGTGGCGAACGACAGCACGAGCGGGGAGAGCATCAGGAAGACGGCGGAGAGCGGGATGTTCAGCACCGCGAACCACAGGAGCATGCGGCGGAAGTTCCGGTTGCCCCACACGTACCGGAAGCCGCCCGCGATTTCCGCTCGCAGGGTCTCGTGGCGGCGCCACGGCATGGTGGACGGGAAGCGGACGGCGAGGACGATGGCCACCGCGATGAGGTAGCTCGCCACGTCGAGGGTGAGGATGCCGCGCAGGCCGATGGTGGCCAGCAGGCCGGCGCCGAGCAGCGGGGCGAGCAGCTGGGCCAGGCCGGCGCCGAGCTGGCCGATGCCCGCCGCGTGACCCAGCAGCCGTTTGGGGACCAGCTGGGGTATCGCCGAGGTGTACGCGATGCGCTGGAACGCCAGGGCTATCGACAGCGCCACCGTCGCCGGGTAGAGGACGCCGACGCTCAGGTGGCCGGTCCACAGCAGCGCGGCCAGCACGCCCTGGACGCCGCCGGCGGCGAGATCGCCGGCGAGGACGATGCGGCGGCGGTCGTAGCGGTCGACGATGGCGCCGGCGATCGGGAGGGTCAGCAGGCCGGGTACGAGGCCCAGCACGGCGAACAGCGCGAACTGGGCGACCGAGCCGGTGGTCAAATAGATCCAGACCGGGATCGCGAACTCGGTGAGGGCCGAGCCGAGCATCGACGCGAGCTGGCCGGCGGAGACGGTGGCGAACCGGCCGAGGCTCGGCTGCGGGCCTGTGCGGACCTCGCGGCCGTGCGAGACCGCGTGCCGGTACCAGCCGGCAGCGGACGGGCCGTCGTCCGCGAACAGGTCGGCATCGATGATCGCGGCGATCTCGGCGGCGCGGTACTTCAGGAAGAAATGCCCCGCCTCCTTCAGCACCACCACCGCGCTGTCGTCGGAGAGGAAGTGCCACTCCCGGAAGCGCTCCTCGTAGAACTCCGTGGCCGGGTCCCGGGTGCCGACGATGGTGACGAACTTCGCCCGCAGCCGCTCGGCGCCGGCGGCGTACATCTCGGTGTAGTAGCGCTCGGCGTCGACGGAGTCGCGGCGCAAATTGCGCACGATGTGCCGGGCCTCGTCCGGGTCGAGGCCGCCCAGGTCGGCGCCGATCGACGTCAGCCAGTTGTGGTAGACGCGGTCGCCGCGCAGGCCCTCCATCCGGGCGATCCGGGACAGGGCGCGGGCCAGCCGGCCGCGGGGTTCGGCGAACGGGAACATCGCTCCGATGTAGACGGTCCGCACCTCGCGACCGGCCGCCTCCAGCCGCCTTGCGAGGGCGACGGCGAGCGCGGATCCGACGCCGCAATGGCCGTACAAACTCAGGGGCCCTCGGATGTTGGCGAGGATCTCGTCGACGCAGCGGTCGATGAGCGCGGCGAAGTCGAGCCGGTCCTCGATGACGCCCACGTCGTGGCCGGGGATCGCGACCGACCACAGTGCACAGTGCGCGGGCAGGGCGTCGGCGACCGGCTGGTACACCACGGCGCTGCCCCCGCCGAACGGCACGCACACCAGCGACAGGTCCGTGGGCCGGTCGGGGGTGAGGCGGCGGACCAGGGACCGCGGCTCGGTGGAGGGGCGGTCGATCAGGGCCGCCAGCTCGCGCACCGTCTTGTGCTGGAACAGGTCGACGACGCCGACCGCCGCGCCGGCCTTGCGCAGCCGGGCCGCCACCTGGGTGGCCAGCAGCGAGTGGCCGCCGAGGTCGAAGAAGTCGTCCTCGGCGCCGACCGACCGCAATTCCAGGACGGCGGCCCAAATGTCGGCGACGAGCCGCTCGGTCGGGGTGGCGGGCGCGGTGCCACCGCCCGCCGCGCGGACCGGGGCAGGCAGCGCGCGGCGGTCGAGCTTGCCGTTGGCCGACAGCGGCAGGGCGCCCAGCGGGACGATTGCGGCCGGAATCATGTAATCGGGGAGAATCCGCTTGAGCGCGGCGCGGTCCGGGGTTTCGCCCACCACGTAGGCGACGAGGCGCTGGTCGCCGGGGCGGTCCTCGCGGACGACGACCGCCGCGTCGCGCACGCCGGGCTGCTCGCGCAGGACCGCCTCGATCTCGCCGAGCTCGATGCGCTGCCCGCGGAGCTTCACCTGGCCGTCGATGCGGCCGAGGAACTCCAGGGTGCCGTCGGGGCGGCGGCGGGCGAGGTCGCCGGTGCGGTACAACCGGGAACCGGGTGGTCCGAACGGGTCGGGGATGAACCGTTCGGCGGTCAGCCGGGGCCGGCCGAGATAGCCCTCGGCGACCTGGACGCCGCCGATGTGCAGCTCGCCCGGGACGCCGACCGGCTGCGGCCGGAGCCGCTCGTCGAGCACGTGCAGGGTGGTGTTGGCGACCGGGCCGCCGATCGGCACCCGGTGCGCGTCGCCGAGCGCTTCGGCGGTGACATGCCAGGCGCTGACGTCGATCGCGGCCTCGGTCGGGCCGTAGAGATTGTGCAGCTCGGCCGGGAACGCGGCCAGGCAACGACGGGCCAGGTCGGCCGGCAGCTCCTCGCCGGAGCAGACGATCGCGCGCAGCGCCGCCCCGCCGTACGGCGTCTCCTCGGCCAGGAACACCGCCAGCATCGACGGCACGAAGTGCGCGACGGTGACGGCCTCGCGGTCCATCAGCGCCCGCAGGTAGGCGGCGTCGCGGTGCCCGCCCGGCTTGGCGAGGACCAGCCGGGCGCCGGTGATGAGCGGCCAGAAGAACTCCCAGACCGACACGTCGAAGCCGGCCGGGGTCTTCTGCAGCACCACGTCGCCGGGGCCGAGCCTGAACCGCTCCTGCATCCAGGTGAGCCGGTTGACGACGCCGCGGTGGCCGTTGGGCACGCCCTTGGGGCGGCCGGTGGAGCCGGAGGTGTAGATGACGTACGCGGTGTCGCCGGCCGAAACGGTGACCGGCTGCGTTTCGGCTGATTCGGCCGTTTCGGCCGACGCGAGCCACCCGGCCGACGCGAGCGACCCGGCCGACGCGGGCGACGCGAGCGTTCCGGCCGACGCGGGCGACGCGAGCGTTCCGGCCGACGCGGGCGACGTGGGCGACGCGGCTGACGCGGGCGACGCGTCTGACATTGGCGACGTGGGCGGCGCGGCTGACATTGGCGACGCGGGCGACATGGCCAACGCGGGCGACGTGAGCGATGTGGGCGACCCGGGCGACCCGGGCGACCTGGGCGACTTAGGCGACCTGGGCGACGCGGCCGGTTCGGCGAGTTCGGCCGGTTCGGCGGGAAGGTCCTCGTCGAGCGTCAGCACGGTCAGCAGGCCGGCGTCGGCGGCCATGAACGCCAGCCGCTCCTCGGGGTAGTCGGGGTCGAGCGGCACGTACGCGGCGCCGGTGCGCATGACGCCGAGCAGCGCGCCCGGCAGCTGCAGCGAGCGGGGCGCGCACACGCCGATCCGGGTCCCCGGCCCGGCGCCGATCGCCCGCAGCGCGGCGGCCACTCGCCCGGCGTAGCGGTCGAGCTCGGCGTAGCTCCAGGTGGCGTCCTCGAACGTCACCGCCGGCGCGTCCGGGGTGGCGGCCACCTGCGCGGCGAACAGGCCGGGCAGGGTGGCGTCGGTGTCGAACGGGGCCGCGGTCGCGTTCCAGCCGGCCGCGGCCGCGCGCTCCTCGTCGTCGCGCAGGTCGAGCGCGGCCACCGGGCTCAGCGGGTCGGCGACCGCCCCGCGCAGCAGCGCCACGAGCCGTTCGATCAGCCGGTGTACCGTCGCCGCGTCGAACAGCGCGCTGCTGAAGATGCACTGCCCCCACAGGCCGCCGCCGGCGCTGTCGCTGACGTACAGCTCGAGGTCGTACCGGGTCGCCCAGGCGCGGATCTCGTAGCCGTCGAGCCCGTCGCCGGTACCCCCGGATCCGTAGTTCTGCACGGCGAGCAAAGCCTGGAACAGCGGAGAACGTGACACGTCACGGGAAAGGTTGAGCTCGGCCACAACCTGCTCGAAGGGCGTGTCGGCCTCGGCCAGCCCGTTCAGCGCGGTCTCCCGCACCCGCAGCAGCAGGTCGGTGAAGGTCGGGTCGCCGCTCAGGTCGACCCGCATGACGAGCGTGTTGACGAAGCAGCCGATGACGTGTTCGAGCTCGGGGGCGCCGCGGCCGGCGACGGGGGAGCCGATGGTGAGGTCGGTCTGGTGCGCGTGCCGGCCGAGCAGCGCGGCGTAGGCGGCCAGCATCGTCATGTACAGCGACGCGCCGTGATTGTCGGCCAGCGCCCTGATCCCGTTGGCGAGCTCGGCGTCGATGGCGAACTCGATGCTGCCGCCGTCGTAGGTGAGCTCGGGCGGGCGCGGCCGGTCGGTGGGCAGGGCCAGGGGTTCGACCCCGTCCAGGCGCCGGGCCCAGCGGGCGATGTCGGGCGCGGGCCGGTCGCGCTGCCAGGCCGCGTAGTCGCCGTACTGCACCGGCAGGTCGGGCAGCGCGCCGCCGTCGTACGCGGTCATCAGCTCGCCCAGCAGCAGCGGCACCGACCACCCGTCGATGGCGATATGGTGCACGGTCAGCGCCAGGATCGCGTCGTCGGGGGCGAGCCGGACGAGCACGGCCCGCAAAGGCTGCTCGCGCGCCAGGTCGAAGCCGCGGGCGTGCAGCGCCTCGACGGCGACCCGGGCGGCGTCCTCACCGTCCACCTCGACGACGTCCAGTGCGACGGCCGGCTCCTCATCAACTTCCAGCGTCGGTACCCCGTCATCCCGCGCCGGGAACCGCGTGCGCAACGCCTCGTGCCGCCCGACGACGGTGCGCAGGGCGGCCGCCAGCCGGTCGGCGTCGATGGCCCGCCGGATCCGCCGCGCGACCGGGACGAGATAGGCGCGATTGCCGGGCGCGTACTGCTCCATGAACCACAGCCGCTCCTGCGCGAACGACAGCGGCGGCACCGTCCCGGCCGGACGGTTCGGCACGGTCCGCGTGACGGTCCGCCGCCGGAGCCGTTGCGCGAGGAGCGCCTGCCGGGTGTCGTCGACGGTCATCGAGCCTCCGCTTCCAAGAGTGCGGCGACCTCGTCGTCGCTGACGGCGGCCAGGTCATCCAGGAGCCCCAGCCGCTCCTGCGCGAACGATAGCGGCGGCACCGTCCCGGTTGGACGGTTCGGTACCGTCCCGGTTGGACGGTTGGGTACCGTCCCGGTTGGACAGTTGGGTACCGTCCCGGTTGGACGGTTGGGTACCGTCCCGGTTGGACGGTTCGGCACGGTCGGCGTCGCGGTCCGCCGCCAGAGCCGTTGCGCGAGGAGCGCCTGCCGGGTGTCGTCGACGGTCATCGAGCCTCCGCTTCCAGGAGCGCGGCGACCTCGTCGTCGCTCAGGGCGGTCAGGTCGTCCAGGAGCCGCTGTTCGACCGCGGCGGCCAGGTCGGCCAGGCGGCGGTGCGTGAACAGCAGGCGGATGGGCAGGTCGAGGTCGGTCAGCGCGCGCAGCCGGGCGGCGACGCGCACGGCGAGCAGGGAGTGCCCGCCGAGGGTGAAGAAGTCGTCGTCGACGCCGAGCCCGGTCAGGCCCAGCACCTCGCCCCAGACGTCGGCGACGAGGTGTTCGGCGTCGGTGCGCGGTGGCGTCGACGGGCCGGTGCGGGCGTCGCCGGGCGGGGGCAGGGCGCGGCGGTCGACCTTGCCGTTCGGGGTGAGCGGCAGCGCGTCGAGGGCGATCCAGCGGTCCGGCACCAGGTGGGCGGGGAGCCTGGCGGCGAGCCGGGCCCGCAGGTCGTCGACCGGGACGCTGCCGGCCACGTAGGCGAGCAGGGCGCCGTTGTGGGCGGTGACGGCCGCGCCGGTGACACCGGGGACGGCGAGCAGTGAATGCTCGACTTCGGCCGGTTCGATCCGGAACCCGCGTACCTTCAGCTGATCGTCGAGCCGGCCCGCGAAGGCGAGGTGGCCGTCGGGGCGGAGGCGGACGCGGTCGCCGGTGCGGTACCAACGCGTGCTTTGGCTTGTGATGAAACGGTCCCGGGTGAGGTCGTCGCGGCCGAGGTAGCCGCGGGCCAGGCCGGTGCCGCCGAGCAGCAGTTCGCCGTAGGCGCCGGGCGGGACCGGGTTGAGGGCGGTGTCGACGATCGCGGCGCGGACGCCGGGCAGTGGCACGCCGATCGGGGGCGGGGCGTCGGTGGCGGGCGGGCCGAGGTCGGTCGCGGTGGCGATGATGGTGGCCTCGGTGGGGCCGTAGGTGTTGACAAGGCGGACGGTGCCGCCGAACCGCTCGTGCCAGCGGGCCACGGCGGCCGCGTGGACCGCCTCGCCGCCGAGGATGACCAGCCGCAGCCCGGGCGGCCAGGCGACGGTGTCGATGGCGGTGACGAGGTCGTGCCAGTACGCCGTCGGCAGATCCAGCACGGTGACGCCGGCGAGCATTTCGGGGAGCGTGAGCGGGCCGTCCGGGAGCAGCCGCACGGTGGCGCCGGACGTCAGGGCGGGCCACAGCTCCTCGGCGTGCGTGTCGAATCCCAGCGGCGCGAACTGCACGATGGTGTCGCCGGGCCCGAGCCCGTATTCGCGCCGCATCCATGCGATCCGGGCCGCCAGGGCCTCGTGCCCGACGACGACGCCCTTCGGTTCGCCGGTGCTTCCCGAGGTGTACAGCACATACGCCGCCCCGTCGACGCGTGCGCCTTCGGCCCCGGCGGTACGCCCGGCGGGCTGGGCGGGGTCGACCGGCAGATAAGCCCCGCCGGCCCGCCAGATCGCCAGCATCGTCACGACGGTGTCGATGGTCCGGTGCGCGGCGACCGGCACGACCCGCCCGTCCGCGTCCATCGTCGCGGCGAGGGCGTCGGCCCGGCGGTTGAGCTCGCCGTACGTCAGCGACTCGGCCCCGCATCGCAGCGCGACCGCGTCCGGGTCCGGGAGACGCACCAATTCGGCCGCGAAAGGGGCCGGATCGTCCTTTTCCGAAGCGGCCAGTGCGTCGACCACGGCCGAGTCGTCGGGCGTCAGCAACGGCAGGTCGCCCACGGCGGCGGACGGGTCGTCGGCGATGCCCGCGCACAGCACCGCGAACCGGGCGGCCCAGGCCTCGACAGTCGCCGCGTCGAACAGGTCGGTGTCGTAGCCGAAGACGAGGGTCAGCCCGCCGTCGATCCGCCACGCCTCCAGCATCAGATCGAACTTCGACTGCTGGTAGCCGGACTCGAAGAAGGACGCGTCCAGGCCGGCGAAGGCCGGGGTGCCGCCCTCGTCCTGGGTGTGCAGGATGCACATGGTCTGGAACTTGGGCACCGGCGCATCGGGGTGCATGAGCGCGTCGAGCACCGACTCGCGGGCCCGGCCGAGCAGCCCGGTGAACGGCTCGCCGGCTGCAACCTGGTTGCGCAGCACGACGGTACGGGCGAAGTATCCGACGGCCCGCTCCAGCTCGACCCGGTCCCGCGCCGCCATCGTCGAACCGACCAGGATGTCGGTCTGCCCGGTGTGCCGGGCGAGCAGCACCTGATAGGCGGCGAGCAGCACCGCGAACAGGCTCGTCCGCTGCCGCCCGGCCAGCTCGTCCAGCCGCGCGACGACGTCGGCGGGCAGGCTCATCCCGTGGAACGCGCCCCGGTGCGTGGGCGCGGCGGGCCGGGGCCGGTCGGTGGGCAGATCGAGGACGGTCGGGTCGTCGAGCTCGACCGCCGCCGCGTGCCGCACGACGGGCACAGGCGGCAGCGGCGGCAGCGACTCGCCCGCATAGAGCGCGGCGAGGTCCTCCCGCAGCACGTTGAGCGACCAGCCGTCCCCGGCGATGTGGTGGACGATGAGGCACAGGACGTGGTCGCCAGCCCCGAGCCGCAGCAGCGACGCCCGCACCGGCGCGCCGGCCCGCAGGTCGAACGGCGCGTTGGTGCGCTCGGCGACGGCCGCCCGCGCCGCCGTCTCGGAATTGACGCCGAATTCCTCTAACGGCACGGTGGCCGGTCCCAGCGCGATCGTCGGATGGCCGTCGATCTCCGGATAGGAGCAGCGCAGCGCCGGATGCCGCGCGGCCAGGGCGTCCAGGGCCCGTCGCAGCGCGTCCCGGTCGAGCTCGCCGCGCAGGCGAAGGACGATGAACATGTTGTACGAGGCGTCGTGCGGGTCGAGCCGCTGCAGGAACCACAGCCGCCGCTGGGCTTCTGAGACCTCCGCAGTTTCGTCCGACTCCCCATCGACGGCCGTGAACTCGTCGTCCGGGAGCCGCGCCGCCAGGGCCTCGACGGTCGGGTGGTCGAACAGGTCGCGGACGGTCAGGCCGGGCAGCCGCGCCGCGACCTTGACGGCCAGCAGGGAGTGCCCGCCGAGGGCGAAGAAGTCGTCGCCGGCACCGACCTGAGGCGCCCCGAACACCTCCGCGAACACGGCGGCGACGCGGGCCTCGGTCGGGGTACGCGGCGGCAGGTACGCGGCGGCGGTCCGCGGCCGCGGGTCGGGCAGGGCGTTACGGTCGACCTTGCCGTTCGGGGTGAGCGGCAGCGCTTCGAGCACCGTGATGGTGCCCGGCACCGCGTACCCGGGCAGCGCAGCCCGGGCCGCGTCGCGCAACACCGCGGGGTCGAGGACGGCGCCGGGGCGGGCGGTGACGTACGCGGCGAGGGCGTCGTCACGGACCGCGGCCACGGCGGCGGCGACCCCGGGGCAGCCGGCGAGGACGGTCTCGACCTCGCCGAGCTCGACCCGGTGCCCGCGCACCTTCACCTGCGTGTCGAGCCGGCCGAGGAACTCCAGGACGCCGTCGGGGCGGCGGCGGACGCGGTCGCCGGTGCGGTACAACCGGGTGCCGTGTCCCCATGGGTCGGGAACGAACCGGTCGGCGGTCAGCCGCGGCCGGCGCAGGTAGCCGAGGGCCACGCCAGCGCCGGCGATGACGAGCTCGCCGGGCACCCCGGCCGGGACGGGCCGCAGTCGGTCGTCGACCACGTAGACCCGGGTGCCGGGAATCGGGCCGCCGATCGCGACCGCGGCCGGGGTCGCCGGGACGGGCCAGAACGTGGACCAGATGGTGGTCTCGGTCGGGCCGTACACGTTGGTGAGGCGGTCGACCTTGCCGCGCAGCTCCGCGGCGAGCTGCGCCGGGAGGGCCTCGCCGCCGACGAGCGCGGACGGCACGTCTTGGTTGAAACCGGCCGCAATGAGCATCCGCCAGCCGGACGGGGTGGCCTGCACGTCGGTGACGCCGTGAGCGGCGATGAGCGCGCGCAGGGCAGCGCCGTCGCCGGTCTGCGCGTCGCCGGCGATGACGACCCGGCCGCCGCGGCTGAGCGGCAGGAACAGTTCGAGGCCGGAGATGTCGAACGACAGCGAGGTGAGCGCGAGCCAGGTGCGCCCGTCCTGCGGGCCGAGGATGTCGGCCATGGCGGCGACGAAGGCGGCGAGCGCTCCGTGCGGCACCATGACGCCCTTCGGCTTTCCGGTGCTTCCCGAGGTGTACAGCACGTAGGCCGCTTCGTTTGGCTGCGTCGCGGGCCGCGCAACGTCGTCGTCGTCGGCGCCGTCGATGGGCAGCGCGGCCGTTCCGAACCGGTCGGCGGACGCGGGCTCGGTGAGCGCGTAGGCTGCTTCGTTTGGCTGCGTCGCGGGCCGCGCAACGTCGTCGTCGTCGGCGCCGTCGATGGGCAGCGCGGCCGTTCCGAACCGGTCGGCGGACGCGGGCTCGGTGAGCGCGTAGGCTGCTTCGTTTGGCTGCGTCGCGGGTCCCGCAACGTCGTCGGCGCCGTCGCCGTCGCCGTCGATGAGCAGCGCGGCCGTCCCGAACTGGTCGGCGAATGCGGGCTCGGTGAGGACGGTGGTGACGGCGGCGTCGGCGATGACGAAGGCGATCCGGTCCGCCGGATACGCCGGGTCGAGCGGCAGGTACGCCGCCCCAGCGCGCCACACGGCGAGCAGCGCGACCACCATCGCGGGGCCGCGGGACAGGGCGACGCCGATCAGCGGACCCCGCCCGCGCAGCCGCGCCGCGAGCCGGTCGACGGCGGCGTCCAGCTGTCCGTAGGTGAGCTCGGCCCCGTCGGCGCCGGTGACCGCGACGGCGTCCGGGGTGGCCCGGGCCCGATCCCGGAACAGGTCGGCGACGTGCGGGGTGGGCCGGCCGGGGCCGGTGTCGTTCCAGCGGGTCACGGCCTCGTCGCGCTCGTCGGCGTCGAACCAGGCCAGGTCGCCGATCGCGGTGTCGGGCCGGTCGGCGGCGTCGGCGAGCAGGACCAGCAGGCGGCGGACGAGCCGCTCGGCGGTGTCGGGGTCGAACAGATCGCGGTCGACGGTCAGCACGCCCAGCGCCGCCTCGGGGCCCTGGATCACGTCGAGGGAGAGGTCGGTGCGGGCCACGTCGAACGGGTGGTCCAGCAGCTCCGCGTCGAGGTCGCCGAGGCGCGGGCGGTCGTGGTCCTGCCGCAGATACATGAGCATGGCCTGAAACAGTGGAGTGCGGCTGCGGTCGCGCGGCGCGCCGACGGCCGACACCACCCGCTCGAACGGCGCCGGGTGGGTCAGGGCGCCGAGGACGGTCCGGCGGGCGGTCCGCAGCAGCGCCCGGAACGTGGGGTCACCGGACAGGTCGGTGCGCAGCACGAGGGTCTCGGCGAAGCAGCCGACGCGGTCGTTCAGGTCCGGGTCGTCGCGGCCGAGGACCGGCGTGCCCAGGCAGATGTCCTGCTGGCCGCTCATCCGGCCGAGCAGCACCGAGAACGCGGCGACGAGCGCGGTGTAGACGGTGGTGCGCTCGGCCCGGGCCACCGTTTCGAGGCGGTGCAGCAGGTCGACGGGCAGGTCGAAGACGATCGAGGTGCCGTGGCCGCGGCGCACCGGCGGGCGGGGCCGGTCGGTTGGCAGGTCGAGCACGGGAGCGCCGGCGAGGCGGTCGGTCCAGTATCCGAGCTCGGCCTCGTTGCGGGCCTTGTCGCGGGCCTCGTTGCTGGTCTCGTTGCTGGTCTCGTTGTGGGTCTCGTTCCGGGCCCTGTCGCGTGCCTCATCGCGTGCCTCATCGCGGGCCTCGTCGCCGGCCCCGTCGTTGGCCGCGTCCGGCAGCGGGGGCAGGTCGGCGAGTTCGCCGCCCCGGTACAGCACATCCAGGTCGCGGCGCAGCACCTGCAGCGACCAGCCGTCGGCCGCGAAGTGGTGGGTGACGAGCGCGAGGACGTGCTCGCCGGGGCCGAGCTCGATGAGCAGGCCGCGCAGCAGCGGGCCTTCGGCAAGGTCGAACGGCCGCGTGACGAACGTGGCGACCCGGGTGCGGGCGTCCTCGAGGCTGTCCGCGGCGGCGGACTCCAGCTCGACGGCCCGCAGCGTCTCGTGCCGCTGCACCAACGCGTCCAGCGAATGCGTGAGGGCGGCTCTATTCAGGGAGCCGCGCAAGTGCAGGACGATCGGCAGGTGGTAGGAGGCGTCGGCGGGGTCGAGCTGGTGCAGGAATAAGAGGCGTTCCTGGGCGGGGTTCATCGCGGCTCCAGCGCGGTCGCGAGGGCGGACAGGAAGCGGGCCGCGTCGCGGCCGTTGACGACCCGGTGGTCGTAGGCGAGGCCGGCCTGGACGACGGTTCGCGTGGCCGGGCGGTCGTCGTCGTCGAGGTACAGCTCCGGGCGCGGGGCGGTCACCGCGACGGCGCACGTCTGGCCGGGGAAGACGATCGGGATGGCCAGGCTCACATGCGCGTCGAGGTGCAGGGTCAGGGTGATGTTTGCGCCGTTGAGGTCGGCCTCGCGGAACGTGCCGCCGGCCGCCGCCACCCGGTGCCGGGTCAGGGTGCGGGCGATGTCGGCGAGCGTGGCGGTGCCGGCGTCGCGGACCACCGGCACGTAGAGGCCCTCGCCGACGTCGACGGTGACGCCGACGTGCGCGGCCGCGGCCGGATGCAGGGTCACGCCGTCGTCGTCGATCCGCGCGAAACACATCGGTTCGGCGGCGTGGACCCGGCCGATCGCGGCGACGAACAGCTCGGCCAGGCCGACCGGGCGCCGCACCGCGCGGGCCAGTTCGGGTGCCCGGGCCAGGGCGGCGCCGACGTCGACGGTCATCGCCGTGTAGGCGGCCGGGATGGTGGCGGCCGAGCGGCTCACCGTCCGCGCCACGGCCCGCTGGTTGCGCGACAGCACGTTGCCCTCGGCGGCAGTTGCGGCCGGTCCGCCGGCGAGGGTCTCGACATCGGCCCGGCGTACGATCGCCAACCCGAGCGCGGCGACCTGCTCCTCGCCGATGCCGAGTTCGGCCATGGCGGCGCGGGCGGGCGTGGTGATGGTGGGGCCGGTTTGCGCTTGTTGCGTGACGGCGGCTGCAATCGCGTCGCCGAGCTCCGTGCCGATTTCGTTGCCGATTTCCTCGCCGATGCCTAGCTCGGCTATGGCGGTGCGGGCGGGCGTGGTGATGGTGGGGCCGGGTTGCGTTTGTTGCGTGACGGCGGCGGTAAACGTGTCGCCGGTGGCGGCGATGACGGCGATGACTTGGCCGGGTTCGATGTCGGCGCCGCTCGGCGTGCGGTGGTGCAGCACGCCGGCCGTGGCCGCGGTCAGCTCCTCGACCGCCTTGGACGTTTCGACCTCGGCCACCGGCGTGCCCTCGGCGACCGGTTCGCCGTCCGGGGCCAGCCAGGCCAGCAGCAGGTAGCGGTCGTCGTTGGAGTTCAGCTTCGGTACCGCGAGTTCAGCCACGAACCGTCCTCACCAGCGTCTCGTAGATGGAGCCGGCGCTCACCAGCACCTGGCGCTCCAGGTGCGGCGCCGCCGGGACGACGGTGTCGGCGGCGTGCACGAGCGTCACCGGGGCCGCGACGTGCCGGGCCACCTCGGCGCCCCAGGTCCCGCCGGCGGTGCCGTCCTCCGCCACCACGACGGGGACGTGCGGCGGCAGGTCGAGGCGCACGGGGTACAACCGGGAAGGCACCACCAGCAGTCCGGCGATCTCGTCCTCGATGAGCAGCGTCCGCACCGCGGTCAGGGCGCGCTCGGCCATTCCGCCCGGCGCGACGACGACCACCGCCGGTCGTTCGCCGGTGCCGACGTGGGCCACGCCGTCGCGCACGTCGACCGAGAACGGTGCGGGCACCGCGTGCATCCGGCGGGTATACAGGATTTTGTCCTCGACGAAGACGCAGGGCCGCGCGAGGCTGAGCATCTCGGCGAAGACCTCGGCCGCGTCCCGGAAGGGCGTCATCTCGTACAGGCTGAGGCCGGGCACCCCGATCAGGTGCTTGGTCAGCGTCTGGCTGTGCGTCGGCCCGTAGCCCCGCCCGCCGCCGCTCGGGCAGCGCACGATGAGGCGCATCGGGAGGCGTTCGCCGTACATGGAGACGGATTTGGCCGCGAAGTTGACGAGCGGGTCGAGGCCCAGGGTCAGGAAGTCGGCGAACATGTACTCGACGATCGCCGTGTCCCCGGCCAGGGCCAGGCCGGCGGCGATGCCGGTGAGGGCCGACTCGCTGATCGGGGTGGACAGCACGCGGTCCGGGAAGGCGGTGGAGAGGCCCTTGGCGACCTTGAACGCGCCGCCGTACGGGTCGAGGAGGTCCTCGCCGATCAGGTAGGCGCGCTCGTCGCCGGCCAGGACGGTGTGGAGCGCGGCGTTGATGTTCTCGGCGACCCTCACCCGTGGGTCCATTCGGCGAGCGGCCGCGCGGACACCTCGGCGACGACCTCGGCGACGCGGTCCCGCTGGGCGCGGTCGAGCGCGGGGTCGGCGGCGGCGGCGGCCGGGTACCAGTCGGGCATGGCCGCGACCTGTTCGGCGGTGCGAGTGTCGTCGCCCTTGCTGTGCGGGCCGAGGCGGGGCACGCGGAACTCGGCGATCAGCGGCTCGCCCGCCCGGACCCGGGCGACGAGTGGGGCCAGCCCGGCCCGGATCCGCGCCGGGTCGGTGGTCGTGACGAGCGTGTGGGCGATGCCGAACGCGGCCGCCCGCCCGGCGATGGTGCCGGCCATCGCCCGCGCGGTCGGCGTGGACTGGGCGATGCCGTTGTGCTCGACGACGACCAGCAGTGGCAGCTGCCACAGGGCGGCGATGTTCAGCGCCTCGTAGACGGCGCCCTCGCCCCAGGTGCCGTCGCCGATGTACGCGCAGGCGAGCGCCCCGGGCCGCTGCCGCCGCAGGTGCAGCGCGAGGCCGGCCGCCACCGGGAGGCTCTCGCCCTGCACGCCGGTGGAGAGGTAGCCGGGGCGGTACAGGTGCTGGCTGCCGCCGACGCCCTGGCAGACGGCCCCCTTGCGGCCCATGATCTCGGCGAGGAGACCCTCCGGGTCGTCGAACCGGGCGAGGTAGTGGCCGTGGCCGCGGTGGTTGCTCAGCACGTGGTCGTCGGGTTCGAGCAGGCCGCTGACGGCGACCGGGACGTACTCCTGGCCGAGGCAGGTGTGCGTGGTCCCGGACAGCTCGCCCCGCGCGAACAGTTCCAGCAGCGCCGTCTCGAAGTGGCGGATGAGCAGCATCGCGGATGCGTCAGTCGGCGTCGGTGGCATGCACGACTCCGTTCACCGTGGGGTGGTCGAAGAACGTGTCGATGTCGACGTCGAGGCCGAGGGTCTTGCGCATCCGGGCGATGATCTGGGTCGCGGTGAGCGAGTCGCCGCCGAGGTCGAACAGGTCGTCGTCGGGGCCGATCTGCGGGTTGCCGAACACGTCGCGCCAGATCGCCAGGACCGCGGTCCGGGTCAGCAGGGCACACAGGTCCCGGGCGAGCCGCTCGGCGACCGGCGCGGCGGCGGGGGAGTAGCGCAGGCTCGCGGTGACGGTGGTGCCGTCGTCGACCGCTTGCAGCTGCAGGTCGCCGCGGACGCCGCCGGCGAAGGCGAGCCAGTCGACCTCGGCCGGTGCGCCGTCGAAGTGCGGGGTCTCGCCGAGGCGGCGGTAGCTGACCGAGACGGGGGCCAGGGCGGCGTGCGGCCTGATCCGGCGGACCGCCCGGGCGAGGGGGACCGCGCGGTGCGGGTACATCTCGCGCAGCTTGGTTCTCAGCTCGGTGAACGCCGCGCCCGGTTCGGAGTCGACGGGGAATTCCGTCGCGTACGGGCCGATGATGCCGGCCGGGCCGCGCTCCCTTGTGGACAGATCGACGCCGGTGGTGACGCGCGGGTTGCCGTACGCGGCGAGGGTGGCGTGCACCGCGGCCAGGAGCGTCTCGAACCGCGTCAGGCCCGGCAGGTCCGGCACGGGCGGGGTGAACCTGTATGCGTGACCGGGGCCGTGATCGCGGCCGGTGAGCTCCAAGCCGGCGACGACGAGCGGCTGCGGCTCGGACCAGCGGCCGGTCCAGAACTCCTCGGCCGCGGCGCGCCGCTCGGCCAGCCTGGCCGCGTCGGCCGCGAGGTCGTCGGCGGCGGTGGTGGGCAGCGGCTCCGGGACGGCGCCGGAGTACAGGGCGGCCAGGTCGCGCAGCAGCACCTCCTTGGACTGCCCGTCGAAGACCAGGTGGTGGGCGGTGACGACGAGGGTGCGGCCGAACAGCGCGAAGCGGATCAGCGGGCCCTCGGCGAGGTTGAACGGCCGCGCGATCTCCTCCTCGACGCTCTCGTCCGGTCCGGCGACCCGCAGGGCCGCCGGGAACGTGGCCGGGACGACGTAGGTGATCCCGTCGCGCTCGACGATCGCGCTGGACAGCAGCCCGTGCCGTTCGGCGACCGCGGCGCAGGACTTGGCCAGGAGCCCGGTATCGGGGTCGCGGGCGAACGTGACGACCAGCGGCATGTGGTACGCGGCGGGGGCGACACGGGCGGCGGCGAGCCACATACCGTGCTGTACCGCGGATGCCTGGATCATGTCAGGCTCCTTCGCAGGGATCGTTTGTCGACCTTCCCGCCCCGGTTGCGCGGCAGCTGGTCGACGGCGTGGACGCGGGCGGGGATCTCGTGCGGCGCGAGGCGCTCGGCCAGGAACGCGCGCAGCGCCGGCGGGGACAGCTCGGCGCCGCCGCGGACCACGACGACCGCGGCCAGCTCGACGCCGAGCACCTCGTGCGGCACCCCGACGACGGCGGCGTCGGCGACCGCCGGGTGCTCGTGGATGGCCGCCTCGATCTGCAGCGTCGACACCCGGTGGGCGCCGGTCTTGACCACGTCGGAGTCGCGCTCGACGAGGTACAGGTAGCCGTCGCCGTCGAGGTAGCCGGCGTCGCCCATCCGCACCCAGCCGTCGCGGAACGTGGCGCTCGCCGAGTCGTGCAGGTAGGACCGGGCCGGGGCGGGGGAGTGCATCCAGACCGCGCCGACCTCGCCGGGGTCGCAGGCCCGCCCGTCGTCGTCGAGCACGCGGACCCCGCCGCCGGCGATCGGCCGGCCGACGCTGCCGGGGCGCTCCGGGTCGTACGCCATCGCGGTCTGCGCCGGGGCGGCCTCGGTCGACGTGTAGTAGTTGACGATCGTCGCGTTGGGCAGCGCGGCCGCGAGCCGGGCGGCGACGGGTCCCGGCAGCGGCGCCGCGGCCGACCCGAGCAGCCGCACGCAGCCGAGCTCGAGGCCGTCGGCCACGGCGAGCAGTTCCATGGCCATGGCGGGGACGACGAAGACGGTACCGGCGGACCATCTCGTGATGGTGCGGGCGAACCGCAGCGGCGTGAACACCGGCAGCGTCACCACGGCCGGGTGGGCCAGCAGCGCGTTCAGGAGCATCACCTGGGCCGCGTTGGTCCCGATGGCGAACGCGTGCAGCAGGTGCCGCGAGTGCCGGAACGGCCGGTGCCGGGCGCCCGCCCCGAACGTCACGTTGGCGTGGCTGGCGGCGACCCCCTTGGGCCGGGCCGTGGTGCCGGACGTGTACAGGATCTGGGCCAACCCGTTCGGCGCCGAACGGTCGTCGGGGACCTCGCCCGCGGTTCCGGTGCTCTCTTCCAGGAGGCGGACCGCCCCGCAGTCGGCGAGTACGTGCTCCACCTCGGCCGGGGCCGCGTCGGCGGCGATCGGCACCGCGACCGCTCCCAGCCGCTGCACCGCCACGTACGCCACCGCGTAGTCGAGCCAGTTGCCGGCGGCGAACCGCAGCCCGACCCGGTCGCCCGGCCCCACGCCGTCCTCGTGCAGCCGTCCCGCGAGGTTTGCGGCCCGGCGCTGCCATTCCCCGAAGCTCAGCGCCCCGACCCCGTCCACGACCAGGGCCTCGCGGTCCGGCTCCGATAAGGCCCGGTCAGCGAGGAGACGTGGAACCGTCGTGGGCACCCCGTGCAAAACCACGGCGCCAGGGTTGCACGGCGCACTCATGTCTTGCAATATTTCACTTCATCGACTTTAGAAACATGACGGGACCGCGAATGAACTCGACTCGACGCGGGCCGCTCACGTGCGCGCAACGTGAGTGGTTCCTGGACGTCGGCATCGACGCGGACACCCCGTGGTCCCACGCCGCCAACTTCACGGGCGTCCTGCACGGCTCGGGCTCCCGCGTCGACGACGTCCGGGCCGCGATCGCCGCCGTGTTGTCGCGCCACGAGGGCCTGCGCACGCTGCTGCCCGTACGGTCGGATGGCCTGCGTGAGCAGCACGTGCTCCCGGTGGCGGAGCGCCTGGACGAGATGGTGCGCATCGCCCCGCCGGGCTCCGACGCCCTCGCGGAGGCGGCCGCGACCCCGTTCCGCCTGTCGGAGCAGCCACCGGTCCTGTTCGTCCTGGAATCGACGGGAGGCGCTGTCGCCCGGATCGGCATCGTCATCGACCACGCCGCGGTGGACGGCTGGGGCATGCGGGTCCTGCGGACGGACTTCTTGCAAGCTTTGCGCGGGCGTGGGGCGTTCACCGATTGGCCGGTACCGGAGCAGCCTCTGGAAACCGCTTCATGGGAGGCCTCGGCTCCGGGCCGGGCGTATGCGGAGCGGGCGGAGTCCCACTGGCGCCGCCAACTCACCGCGTTGCGTGACGGCCTGTCGGACTGGCGGCCGCCTGGTGGCGCGCCGGTCGCCTCGCCGGTGCTGCAGTCCCGCTGGCTGGCCTCGGCGCGTGCGGCCCGATCCGCCGAGTCCGTGGCGAAGCGGACGGGTGTACCGGTTTCGGCGGCCTACCTGACCGCGTTCGGCTCGGCTATCGGCGAGGTGGAGGGCTCGCCGTGCGCCGGGATCCGCGCGCTGGCGGCGAACCGGCTGTCGGCCGGAACGCAGGCGTCGGTGCGCAAGGCGGTGATGCCGGTGCCGGTGCTCGTCCCGCGCGGAGCTGACCTGGCCGTGACGGCCGGGAACCAGTTGCACGGGCAGCGGTTCGCCAACCTCGATCCGTACCGGGCCGCTGCGTTGGACCGTGAGATTCTGGGTGAGCTGGCCGCGACGGGTGCGACGGCGGCGCGGTTCAACTACATCGATGCGTCGATCGTGGGGAGCGCCGCGAACAGCCGCTCACTGGGCGCGGAGGCCATTCCGTTCACGGATCCCGCGGTGCAGGACCGGGTGATGGAGCAGCCGGACCGCCCTGGAGGCTCGCGCTACATCCTCAACGTGCAACACCGCCCGGGCGCGGCGTTGCTGACTCTCGCCTGCCACCGGGACACGACGTGGGCCCCGGCGGCCGCCGACATGCTCCGCCACATCGAGGACGCCCTGATCCGCGCGAGTTGAAAGGCGTTCAGGCCGGCGGCCGCAGACGCCAGATCGCGGCCAGGCATGCGGCATCGGCGATCGCCAGCGGGATCAGGGGTGGCCATGGCCCGGTGGACGGCATCTCCCGTATGTACAGCCCGTCGCACGGATTCGAGGCCGGATAGTGGACCAGCGACCGTCCGCCCATGTGGATGTCGCGCGGTTCGGGTTCGGAGCCGGAGTCCACTGTGGACTTGCATGTGCGGCCGGCCCGTGTGACGAACCGGACGTCGTACACCCGTCGGCCAGGGTAGTCCGCTTGGATGGCGGTGATCTCGGCGTCGGCGGTCGATCCGCGAGCGTCGTTGACGGCACGCCAGCCGCCGAGGATCAGCCCGGCGGTGAACCCGAGTGCCACGAACGCCAGGACGATGCGGGTGGTGCGGCGATTCGTACGACGGCGTGTCGTGGGCACGCGCCGATCATAGGCCCGTGGTGCTGCGGCCGGGTGCCCCCGCGCGCGGAATCGCCGTGCCGCCGACCGGTGGCGGGCTATGCCCGTTTGAGCTCGGCGCTGGGCAGCAGGACGTTCGCCCCGCCGACGTGCAATTCCATGTACACGTGGGTGGCGTCCGCGCCGTCGTCGATGTCCGGGCCCGTGACGAGCCGGACGGTCTGTCCTGCTGGCACGTTCACGCCGGCCACGCCGCCGACGACGCGCTCGAGCGCCGACTCCTGTGGGTTGCAGGTGCCGCGCCAGAGGTCGCGTCCGCGAGCGTCGCTGATCGCGCACACGTGGCGTACCGAAATCATCTCGGTTCTGTCGTGGGCGTTCTGCACGGTGAACGTGACGTCGAGCCGGGTGCGCGAGAGGGTGACCCGCTCCAGCGTCACCGTGGCGGTCCCGACGGTCGCCCTGACCGGCGCCGCGAGATCGGCCACGATCCGTTCGTTCCACCAGGAGTACGCGCGAAGGCTTCCCACGCACACGCCGACGAGCGCTAGGCACGTCAGGAGCATCCCGGCCCGGAACGATATCGACGGAAGGGCCCACCGCCAGGAGAGCCGCGCCCGATACGGGTCGGGGCTGCGGTCGACGCGGGCGACGACCACGCCCAGGGCGACGGCGACGGCCAGTCCCGTCCACGCGACGGCCGGCGGCAGCCGGATCTGATCCTCCAGCGATCCGGTGAGCAACGCGATGGCCACCGCGAGGAGCGCAGTCGCCACCGTCAGCCCGAGACTCCGCATGGCGTCAGTGTCGCAGCGGTCCGCCACGTGCGGGACGGGCCAGGCCGTCGAATGTTCACTCACGGGCATTCAATCGATACCCATCGTAGTCTCGGAGTATGGCTGGACGCATGCTTGTCGCGGCTCTGCTCGTAGCCGGCCTGGTGGTCTATCCACTGGAGCCCGCGGCCGCCGTGGCGCCGTTCACCGTCGGCGCCACCACCTCCGTCAGCGATACCGTCGGCAGCGGCAACACCTGCGCCGGCTTCCTCGATGAGCGGGCCCACCTCGGGCCGCTCGCCATCCGCCGGGTGTTCACCGCGAACGGCTCGCCGCCGAACGCCGACGCGGTCAACTGCCAACTGGTGCAGGGCGGCACCCTCTGGTACTCGTTCAAGACCTCCTGCACCCCGGCCGGTGTGGCCGCGGGGCTGTGCGACGGCGAGATCGCGACGATCGCGGCCGCGATGCCGTCCGGGAGCTACCTCACGTACTTCCACGAGCCCGAGGACGACATGACCGGCGTGCAGTTCGTCGCCGCCTTCACCCGGGTCTACGTGCTGGCGAAACTGACCAACCCGGCCGTCAAGGTGGTGCCCGTCTACATGTCCTACCAGTGGCGCCCCGGCTCGACGAAGGTCACGAACAACGGCACCGGCGGCGACCGCGAGGTGCAGGACTGGATCGTGCCGTCCGGCTATGCCGACGCGTACGGCTTCGACCTCTACTGGCAGGCCAGCACCCGCGGCAGCGAGCCCGACGACCCGGTCAGCGTCGGCCTCGATCCGCGCATGATTCGCTGGTACGCCGCATTCGGCGCCCTCGGCCGCCCGCTCGCCCTCGCGGAGTGGGGTATCGACGACGATCAGGGTGTGCGGGCGTCCCGCGGCCCGGGCGATCCGCGCCTCGCGCACCTGGCTGGCGACCCACGGGTTCACGGTCATCTGCTACTGGCAGCACGACAACTGGTACCTCGGCTCGTCCACGGTCCCGCCCGGCGGCTACGCCGACCCGGACGGCGTGGCCGCCTACAACGAGCTCACCGCGCCCTAGTGTCCTGAGTCGTTAAATCGTCGTCAGTGGGTACAGGTGTGTTATGCCGTTGCCGACAGCAGTACCGATCGTGCTTACTGATGACGAGCGAGAGCAGTTGCTAGCGTGGTCGCGTCGTCCCTCGAGTGCGCAGGCCCTGGCGTTGCGGTCTCGGGTGGTCCTTGCCTGCGCGGCTGCCGGCGGGGCCGCGAACGGGCAGATCGCCGAGGAACTCGGCGTTTCGCGTAGCACGGTGACGAAGTGGCGGAACCGGTTCGCCGGTGATCGGCTCGACGGCCTGCTGGACGAGCCGCGGCCCGGCCGGCCCCGCACGATCGCCGACGCTGATGTAGAGCGGGTGATCACCACAACCCTCGAGACGACACCGAAGGACGCCACGCACTGGTCGACCCGCTCGTTGGCTGCTGAGGTCGGTCTGTCGCAGACCGCGATCTCACGGATCTGGCGGGCGTTCGGATTGCAGCCGCACCGGCAGGACGCGTGGAAACTGTCGAAGGACCCGCTGTTCATCGACAAGGTCCGTGATGTCGTCGGGCTGTACCTCGATCCGCCGGAACGCGCCGTGGTGTTGTGCGTGGACGAGAAGTCGCAGATCCAAGCACTGGACCGCACCGCCCCGGTCCTGCCGATGCTGCCCGGCACCCCGGCCCGCGCCACCCACGACTACGTCCGGGCCGGCACCTCAAGCCTCTACGCCGCCCTCGACCTGGCCACCGGCCAGGTGATCGGCTCCCTCCATGCCCGGCACCGCGCGATCGAGTTCAAGAAGTTCCTCCAGACCCTCGACCGGCAGGTCCCGGCGGACCTGGACGTGCACGTGGTGCTGGACAACGCCTCCACCCACAAAACCCCGACCATCAAGCGCTGGCTGACCGCCCACCCGCGGTTCGTCCTGCACTTCGTCCCGACCAGCGCATCCTGGCTCAACCTCGTCGAACGCTGGTTCGGGGAACTGACCACCAAGAAACTCCAACGCGGCACTCACCGCACCGTCCGCGCCCTCAACACCGACATCCGCGCCTGGATCGAGGCCTGGAACAACAACCCAAAGCCCTATGTCTGGACCAAGACCGCCGACCAGATCCTCGAATCCATCGCCCGCTACTGCACACGCATTAACGACTCACGACACTAGCGGGTGCCGCTCAGCCCTCGACGCCGGTGGTGGTGTGGGCCGCGCCGACCGGCTTGGACTCCGGCGAGCCGCGCTGGCGAAGGTAGATCGAGAGGATGGCCATCGAGGCGACGGCGAGCAGTTCGGACTGCCAGTTCTGCAGGGTCCGGTTCCAGAAGTCGGGCTCGGTCAGGTACCGCGGCCACGATACCGGATCCTGCAGCTGGCTGAGCTGCCGCTCGTTGAACGCCACCACGCCGGCGATCGACTGGGCGAGCCAGGACAGCAGGAAGATGGTCCCCATGACCAGGCCGAGCGAGTTGGCGTAGAGCGACCGGCGCCAGCCCGTGCGGCGGGCCGGGCGGGGTGACTCGGAGGTGCTGTACGGGCCGACCTTCTGCTCCTGGTCGGTCTCGCCGCCCGCCTTGTCCGGCGGCTTCGACTCGGGCGAGCCGCGCTGCACCAGCCACACCGTGAGCACGATGTACAGGAAGAACTGCAGGTATTCCGACTGCCAGTTCTCGGCGACATCGGCCGCGAATGAGGCCGATGTCAGGTAACGGCCGAGCGACACCGGCGGCAGGCCGTCGGTGAGCTGGTCGGCGTTGAACTGCGCGTGACCGGAGACCGCCTGCCCGGCCAGGGCGAGCAGGAACAGCCCGCCGAACACCAGGCCCAGCGAGTTGCCGCGCAGCCACCGGCGCACCGCGGTCATCGGTGCAGCAGCCCGATCGTGATGAAGTACAGCAGCCCCAACCCGATCACGGTCAGGCACAGCGCGAACTGGGTCCGCATCTCAACCTCCGTGGACCGTACAGTCGTATGGCCGCTCGCCGCGCGGACGGCACCCGGCCGCGGCGACCCGCCACCCGCCGGGAAACATCGCCAGGAACAGCGTGCCGGCGTCGGCGCCGACGACCACCTTCGCCCACTGCCCGTCGACGGTCACGCCGGTCACCGCGGCCGGGGCCGGCAGGTCCTCGCCGGTGATGGCTTCCGGGCACGGGCGCCCCGCCGAGCGGGCCACCTCGGCGGCGGTCTCCGGGGCCAGCAGCGCGCACGCGGCGGACCCGTCGCCGTCCTGGTGCGCGCGTAGCAGCGCCTCCGCGGCGTCACCGGCCGCGGCCGAGCCGGGCGTCGCCCCGCACCCCGCCACCGCGAGCAGCAGGATCGCCGCGGGCAGCAGCCTGATCTTCACGTCCGACCCTTGCCCGTTACCGGAGGTCTCGACACATGTCCGCCGGAAACGGCCGTTTGGTGTACCCGATCGCGTGCGGGGCATCACCACAGTGCAGGGATGGCGATGGGCCGAAGGAGGACACGATGCCGGCTGGATCGAATGCCAAGCGGGAACGGCAGTACGAGCACATCAGGGACAGCGTCAAGCAGCGCGGCGGCTCCACCAAGCGGGCCGAGGAGATCGCCGCCCGCACCGTGAACAAGGAGCGGGCGCGGGCCGGGGAGTCGCGGACCGCCAGCCGCTCGTCGCTGCAGGACGTGTCGTCGGGGCACCGGGGCGGCAAGCGGTCGCACAGCGGGGCTCAGGGGCGTACCAAGGAACAGCTCTATAACGAGGCGAAGCAGCGCAACATCAAGGGCCGGTCCAGCATGAGCAAGGCCGAGCTGGAGAAGGCACTGGCGCGCTGAGGTTAGGACGCGGCGCCACCCGGTGGTGCCGCGCCGCCGCTTGGGTCGAGCCGGTCGTCGCCGGCAACGTCCCGTTCTGCGACCGCAGCCCTCGGCGGCATGCTGCGCCACCCGTCGTGGCGCGGCCCGCATGCTGTGCCGCCCGTCGTGGCGCGGCCCGCATGCTGTGCCGCCCTTCGTGGCGCGGCCTGCGGGCCGACCGCGACGTGGCCTCGTCGCGCTAGGGCGGTGGGGTGGCGGCGCGGGCCAGAATGCCGACGGCGGCGAGGGCGCAGGCGGCGGCGATCGCGTACAGCGTTCCGGGGTAGCCGGTGAGGGTGGTGAGACCGGCGGCGGCGAGCGGGGCGCCGGCCTTGGCGAGGGTGACCGGGGTACTGAGGGTGCCGGCGATCGTGGCGTAGGCGATGGTGCCGTACCGGTCGGCGAGCAGCGCGGGGGAGGCGAGCGACGCCACGCCGAACCCGATCCCGAAGGCGATCACGCCCGCGGCCGCGCCGGCCCTGCTGCCGGCGATGAACGGCAGCGCGGCGGCGGCGACGGCCTGGACGCCGAACACGGCGGCGACGACCGCGGCCAGCGGCATGCGGCGGCGGGCGCCGGTGAGCAGCAGGCGGCCGGTGACCGACAGCACGCCGAGGAGTCCGGCGGCGGTGGCGGCGAAGGTGGCCGGGTGGCCGCGGCCGACGAGGAAGCCGACGAGGTGCACGGTCATGGTGCTCATGGCGGCGCTGTGCGCGACGAAGGCGAGGGTGAGCCACCAGAACCGGCCGTCGCGGCGGGCTGCCCGGACCGCCGCCGTGCGCTGTGCCACGCTCGGCCGCGCCGTGTGGCCGACCGGGGAGGCCGGTGCACGGACAACGGCGGCGTGCAGCGGTACGGCGATCGCCGCGTACAGCGCGGCGAGGACGAGCAGGGTGGTACGCCAGCCGTGGCGGTGCTCGAGAAGCCCGGTGAGCGGCATGAAGATGGTGGAGGCGAATCCGGCTACGACAATCATGGCCAGCACGGCGCGCGGCCGCCGGTCGGTGTCGAACCAGGCGACGATGACGGCGGTGGCGGCGTCGTAGAGTGCCATGGCCATCGCGCCGCCGAGTGCGGCGAAGACGGCGTACAGCTGCCACAGCGCCTCGACCCGGGACCAGGCGACGAGGAGGAGTGCTCCGGTGGCGGAGCCGAGGGTCATGAGGGCACGGCCGCCGTGCCGGTCGAGCCACCGGCCGACCGGGATCGCGGCGGCGGCCCAGGCCAGGATCGCGGTGGTGAGGGCGCCGGTGACCGCGGCCGGGCCGGTGTGCAGGTCGGTGGCGATGGGCTGGAGCAGGACGGCGAAGGGGTAGTAGAGGCAGCCGTAGCCGATGGTCTGGGTGACGGCGAACGCGGCGACGATCCGCCACCCGTGGTATCCCGCCCGCCGGCCGCGACCGGTTGTGGTCGCGGCCGGCGGCGTGGTGGTGTCCATCCGCGCTGCGGTCAGCCGCAGCAGGTGTCGCCGGACCGCTGCTCCCCGCCGCTGCTGGTGATGGTCGCCAATTCGAGCGGGACGTTACTGCTGCACACTCCGGTCGCCGGCAGGTTCAGCCGTACGTCGCGCGCCGCGGTCCAGTCCCCGGCGAGCGCGGCGACGACGGAGCGGGCCTGCTCGTAGCCGGTGGCGAGCAGGAAGGTTGGTGCCCGGCCGTAGGACTTCGCGCCGACGGCGTAGTAGCCGGGCTCGGGGTGGGTGAGTTCGTCGACGCCGTGCGGCGGGACGGTGCCGCAGGAGTGTTCGTTGGGGTCGATGAGCGGGGCGAGGGCGCGGGTGGCGCCGAGGATCGGGTCGAGGTCGAGGCGCAGTTCGGCGGCGATGGTGTGGTCGGGCCGGAACCCGGTCGCGGCGACGATCCGGTCTGCGCTGATCTCGCGGGTGCCGTCGGTGGCGACGACCCGCCCGTCCGCGGTGGTGAGGGCCTGCACGGCGAAGCCGGTGACGAGCTCGACGGTACCGGCGTCGACGTGCTCGCGCAGGCGGGTGCCGATCGCACCGCGGGCCGGGAGGGCGTCGGCGGTCTCGCCGCCGTAGGTGCGGGCGGCGCTGTCCGAGCGGATCGCCCACACCACCGACGTCCCCGGCTCCTGGGTGGCGAGCTCGGCGAGGAACAGCAGCGTGTTCGCGGCCGAGTGCCGGGCCCCGACGACCAGTGTCCGCCGCCCGGCGAACCGGTCCCGGTCGGCGCCGAGCACGTCGGGCAACGCCTGCTCGACATACGCCGCGGCGGCGTGCTCGCCACGCGCGGGGATGCCCGACGCGACGAGAACGTTCGGCGTCGTCCAGGTGCCGGACGCGTCGATGACCGCCCGGGCCAGGATGTCCTCGCCGCTGTCAAGGCGGACGAGGAGCGGTGCCGTGTCGCGGCCGGCGGTACGCAGGCGGTCCACGCCGTACCGGGTGACGGCCCCAACCCGCGCGCTGTAGCGCACATGCGGCTTGAGCGCGGGCAGGTCGGCGAGCGGTTGCAGGTAGTCGGCGGCGAGCTGCGCGCCGGTCGGCAGGACCTCCGGGTCGGGCTCGACCCAGCCGGCATCGGTGAGGAGGCGGCGGGCGGCGGTGTCGATGTTGTACCGCCACGGCGAGAACAACCGGACATGGCCCCATTGCCGGACGGCGGCGGCGGGCCGGTCGCCGGCCTCGAGGACGGTACATGCGATCCCGCGTTCGACGAGGTTGGCGGCGGCGGCGAGGCCGACCGGCCCGGCGCCGATGACGACGACGGGCAGGCCGTCGAGCTGGTTGGTCATATCGGGTGCTCCTTCGATTGTCTAGAGAAGTGTCGAATCAACCGGGCGGACCATGCCCATGGTGTGGACGGGCCGCGGGTGGGTCGGTGTCAGCTGACGTGCGGGCTGCGGCGTTCGATGAAGACCACGTCGCGCCACCGGTTGCCCTGGTCGGCGTGGCGGCCGATGCGCTGGCGGATGCCGACGGTACGGAACCCGGCCGCGCGGTGCAGCGCGAGGCTGGCGGTGTTCTCTGGGAACACTCCGGACTGGATGGTCCAGATCCCGGCGGCGTCGGCGGCGGCGATGAGCGTGTCGAGCAGCGCCCGTCCGACGCCACGGCCCTGCGCGGCCGGGTCGACGTAGACGGAGTGCTCGACGACACCCGCGTACACGGCCCTGGCCGAGACGCGGGAGACGGCCACCCAGCCGATCACCGAGCCGGTGCCGTCGACGGCAACGAACCGGTGCTCGGGCAGCTTGCCGGCGTCGAAGGCCGGCCAGTCGGGGGCGGTGTGCTCGAAGCTGGCGTTTCCGCCGTCGATTCCCGCCTGGTAGATCGCCAGGACGGCGTCGGCGTCGGCGACGGTCATCGGCCGGATCAGGAACGCGGCGCGGGCGGGTGCGGCGGTCACTCGCAACCTCCGATCGGGGTCGGGGCCGGGCGGCCCATGACAACGTCGGCGGCGGACGGGAAGCACGCGATGCAGCGCTCGTTGATCCGGTAGTGCCGTGCCGTGCCGACCGGCTCGACGAGGACGAACCGGACCTCGGTGAGAATCTTCAGGTGCTGTGACACCGTCGACTGCGCCAGACCGACCGCCTTGACGAGATCGCCGACGCTCATCGGCCGGCCCTGCCGCGCGAGGTACTCCACGATCTGCACCCGCGACGGGTCGGCCAGAGCGCGGAACCACGACGCGTATGTCTCCGCCACCGCCCGGTTGAGCAGTTCGGTCACCATCCACCAACTTCATCGTTTATCGCCGATCTACGATGAAACGGTAGCCGGGCCGGCGGACAGGAGCAACCCGGTCGCCACGACCAGCCGCGCGACGGCGGCCAGGGTGCCGGTCTCGACGCGGTCCGGCGTGTCGCCGGGGCTGTGGTACCCGGCCATTCCGGCGCCGATCCCGGCCGAGGCGAGGCCGGCGGCGGCGTAGCGGCGGTTGTCGGAGGCGACCGGCCCGGCCACGAGGGGCATTCCGGTGTGCCGGCCGGCCTGGTCGAGCGCGGCGAGCAGGGCGTGCGCGGGGCCGCCGGCCTCGACCGCGGCCGCGGCGTGGAGGTGCCCGGCGCCGTCGACGTTGACGACCGTAGGCGCCGCCCCGGTCGCGCGTAACTGGGCGGCGTGATGCGCGGAGCCGAGCGCCCCGGCCTCCTCGCCGTCGAGCAGCGCGACGGCGAGCCCCACCGTGTCCGGGAGGACCTCGGCGAGCACGCCGGCGGCTTCCAGGACGACGGCGACGCCGCTGCCGTTGTCCGCCGCGGCCGGCTGGCGCAAGCCCGGGTGGTCGCCGACGCCGTCGTAGTGCGCGGCCAGCAGCAGATCGAGACCTCCGGCGGCGGGCCGCCACCGGGCGTGCACGTTGGTCGCGGGCACCTCGAGGCGGCGGATCGGCGTGTTGCCGGCGAACCGGCCGCCACCGGTGCTCGCCGCGTGCAGCACCGCCGTGTGCGTCGCGGTGTCAAGGGTGAGGATCGGCAGCGGGCCGGGGCCCGGGCCGGCGAGCATCGTGTACTGCCAGCCGTCCGCGTCGACACCGCGGCTGAGGAGCAGCCCGAGGGCGCCCTCGGCGTTGCCGTAGGCGTCGAACAGGGTCATGCCGGCCGGCACCGCCAGCCACCGCCCGGCTGGGGCGCCGCCGCCCGCGACCGCGAGCGCGCCACGGCGGATCAGCGGCTCGTCCGCGGACGCGAGGTGCACGGCGACCTGCTGACCGAACGTCAAGTGCCGCTCGGTTTCGTCCCCGGACCACGACACCGCGGGCGTGGTGTAGACCTCGGGGACGTGCGGCACCGTGAACGGCTTCAGGGTCACCACCGCGCCGGCGTCGGCGAGGTGCTGGGCCAGCCAGGCTCGGGCGGCCGCACCGCCGGCGCTGCCGACCCGCCGCCCGGCAAACGCGTCCCCGGCGAGAGCGTCGACCGTCGCGGCCATCCGCGCGCCGCTGATCCGCCCGAGCGCGGCCCGGAGCCGGTCGGCGACGGCGGCGGCGTTCTGCGGTGGGCGGGTGGGGGTGGTCATTCGCAGCAGCCCTGACCGGACGCGACGGCGCCGGCCTTCGCCGTGCTGCCGCAGCACGTCGACCCGGCCGCGGCGGGCTCGGGCAGGGCAAGGGTTGCGGCGGGCGGGTTGCCGCAACAGCCACCGGTCCCGGCGACGCTCAGCGCGGCGGCCGGGTCACCGGCGAACCCGCCGGCCGCGGTCGGCCCGGTTTGGGTGGTGGTCTCGCTCATGGCTGTGCTCCTTTGTTGGGCGGCGAAGGCTGGTCGGCGTGGGCCGGCCAGGTCGGTGAAATAGGCCTCGAGCCGTGCGGCGCGGCGCGGCGCGGCGCGGCCCGCGAAATCTGACGACTTCCTTGCCGACACCAGCCCTGTCTCGACGTCTGTCTAATCAGACGGTTGCACGCTGATTCGAGATCTGTCAACCTAGAGACATGTCGAAACAGGCGCCGGTGCTCACCCTCAGCGACCTCAACGCGGGTGAGCCGTGCTGCACCCCGTTGACGCGGCAGCGCCTTCCCGCGGAGACGGCCGCGGTGCTCGCGCCCGCGTTCAAGGCGCTCGGCGACCCGGTCCGGCTGCAGCTCATGTCGATGATCGCCTCCGCTGACGGCGGCGAGATCTGCGTGTGCGACCTCACCCCGGCGTTCGAGCTGTCCGGCCCGACCATCTCGCACCATCTGCGCACGCTGCGCGAGGCGGGCCTGGTCGACGCCGACCGGCGCGGAACTTGGGTGTACTACCGCGCCCGCGCCGGTGTCCTGCGCCAGCTCGCCGCGCTGCTGGCCATCGACGCGCCGCCCGCGTCGGACTGACCCATCGCCTCCTGGACGGCCGGCCGACCACCGCATCGCCCGCCCGGCGTCCGCGATCGCCCCCACTGGCAACACCAGCTCTGACAGGACCGCGCCTTCGTGAACCCGAACCTGTGGCGGCGCCTGCTCGCCGAGTGCACCGGCACCGCGCTACTCGTCACGGCCGTCGTCGGCTCCGGCATCATGGCCACCCGCCTCAGCGGCGACGTCGGCCTGCGGCTCCTCGAGAACTCCGTCGCCACCGCCTTCGCCCTCGGCGCGCTCATGCTCACCTTCGGCCCGGTCTCCGGCGCTTATTTCAACCCCGTCGTCTCCGCCGCCGACTGGTTTCTCGGCCGCCGTACCGGCACCGGGCTGACCGCCCGCGACCTCGCCGGTTACGTCGTCGCACAGGTTCTCGGTGCCATCGGCGGCGCGGTCCTGGCCGACCTGATGTTCAAGCTGCCTGCGCTCAGCTTCGCGGGTACCGCGCGCACCGGCGGCGACCTGTGGCTCGGCGAGGTCGTCGCCACCACCGGCCTGCTGCTGCTCATCTTCGCCCTCGCCCGCTCCGGCCGCGCATCCGCAACGCCGGCTGCGGTCGGCGCATACATCGGCGCCGCGTACTGGTTCACGTCCTCCACGTCGTTCGCCAACCCCGCCGTGACCATCGGCCGGGCCTTCACCGACACGTTCGCCGGCATCGCCCCGAGTTCCGTTCCGGGATTCATCGCGGCGCAGCTCGTCGGGCTCACCGTCGGCGTCGGGCTACTCCTCGCGCTCTACCCGTCGGCCGGCGGCGCTGCCGGTGACGTCACTGTCGCCCACCCGGACGACGAGTCCGTCCACTCCTGAACCACCCGACCGCACGCCAGCTCCGGAGGAACCACCAGATGAGCGCGAAGCCAACGGTACTGTTCGTGTGCGTGCACAACGCCGGCCGCTCGCAGATGGCCGCCGGCTGGCTGCGCCACCTCGCCGGCGACACCGTTGAGGTCCGCTCCGCCGGCTCCGAACCGGCCGATCGGATCAACCCGGTCGCCGTCGAGGCGATGCGCGAGGTCGGCATCGACATCACCGCCAGCACCCCGCGCAAACTCGACTGGGACACCGCCGAGTCCTCCGACGTGCTCATCACCATGGGCTGCGGCGACGTCTGCCCGGTCTTCCCCGGCAAGCGCTACCTGGACTGGCAGCTCGACGATCCCGCCGGGCAGGGCATCGACGCCGTCCGCCCGATCCGCGACGAGATCCGCCGCCGCGTCGAGCAGCTCATTAGCGAGCTGCCCCTCAACGCCTGACCACGCCGGCGCGTCGGCGTCGGTCCGTCGGTCCGTCGGTCCGTCGGCGTTGGTCGTCGGCGTTGGTCGTCGGCGTTGGTCGTCCGCGTTGGTCGTCCGCGTTGGTCGTCCGCGTCTCGGCTCGACTCCGCCCTCGACGCGGGGCCCACCGGCGCCGAGCGCAGCGGACTGCTGCACGCATCTCCGACATCCGCCTTGGGCGGCGGCTCCGGGCGGGGCCACGATCGCCTGGATGGCTGGGTCCGTGGCCGTGCATTCAACCCCTTTGCCATCGGTACTTCGCCGCGTGCGTTCCGAAGCCGCCACCTTCAGCGGTCGTCGGCCGAACTTCGTGACGTGCAGCAGTCGTCGGTACAGCTGACGTTCGCGCCGGGGTTGGCGGCGCCGGCGAGCGGTGCGCAGCAGGTGTCGCCGCGCCAGGCGTCGCGGCCTTCCTTGGCGGCGACGGCGGCGATGGCCAGCGCGGCGATCGGGTCGGCCCAGCTCCAGCCGAACAGGCTGTTGAGGCCCAGGCCGACGAGCAGTACGGCGGACAGGTAGGTGCACAGCAGGGTCTGTTTGGAGTCGGCGACCGCGGTGCGCGAGCCGAGCTCGCGGCCGGCGCGGCGCTGGGCGTAGGACAGGCCCGGCATCACGGCCAGCGACACGGCGGCGAGGACCAGGCCGACGGTGGAGTGCTCGGCGTGGTCGCTGCCGAGGAGGCTGCGTACGGATTCGACGGTGACGTAGCCGGCGAGCGCGAAGAACGAGATGGCGATGATCCGCAGGGCGGTCTGCTCCCTGCGCTGCGGATCGCGGCCGGCGAACTGCCAGGCCACCGCGGCGGCCGAGGACACCTCGATCACCGAGTCCAGGCCGAACCCGATCAGCGCGGTGGAGCCCGCGGCGCCGCCCGCACCGATGGCGACCACGGCCTCGACGACGTTGTAGCTGATGGTGGCGGCGACCAGCAGCCTGATCCGGCGGCCCAGCACCGCGCGGCGGTCCGCGCTGGGACCGGCCGGTGCGACGGGGATCAGCGGGAGGTTCATCAGCAGCAGCCCTTGCCCGCCGAGTCGGGACAGGCCGCCGGGTCGACCGCGAGGACCAGGCCCAGCAGGTCGTCCAGGGCGTGCCGGATGCGGGTGTCGGCCAGCTCGTAGCGGGTACGCCGACCCTCGGGGACGGCGACGACCAGCCCGCAGCCGCGCAGGCATGCGAGGTGGTTGGACAGGTTCTGCCGGGTCACGCCCAGCAGGTCGGCCAGCTCCGCCGGGTACCCGGGCGCGTCGCGCAGCGCGAGCAGCAGCCGGGCCCGGGTGGCGTCCGACAGGGCATGACCGAAGCGGGCGAGGACCTGCCCGTGTGTCACGGTCTCCATCACACAACAGTACAGCGGATTCTGTATTCAGCGGAAGCTGTATCCATGATGGCCGAGCTGGCGGCGCCACCCCGGACGGGCGATTGGCCACTAGGGGCGGCGGATGCGATGTGTACGATCGTACGCATGCCGTTTGCCGATTCTGCCGAAGGCGATCCGCGCTCCATGCGTGAGCGGATGCTCGCCGGCGACCTGTACCGCGGGGCCGATCCGGAGCTGGAAGCCGAGATGCGCCAGGCGATGGTGCTCACCAAGGCGTTCAACGACAGCGACCCGGCCGACCCGGCGCGGCGGCGGGAGCTGTTGGAGCAGTTGCTCGGCTCCATCGGCGACGACGTCGAGATCCGCCCGCCGCTGCACGTCGACTACGGCAGCCACTTGTACGTCGGGGCGCGCACGTTTATCAACTTCGGGCTGATGGCTCTGGACGTGGCCACCATCCGGATCGGCGAGGACGTGCTGCTGGGGCCGAACGTGCAGCTGCTGACGCCGACCCACCCGATCGACCCGGAGCCGCGGCGGGCCAAGTGGGAGGCAGCGCGGCCGATCACGATCGGCGACAACGTGTGGATCGGCGGAATGGCGGTCATCTGCCCCGGCGTCACCATCGGGGCCAACTCGGTGATCGGCGCGGGCGCGGTCGTCACCCGGGACATTCCGCCCGACGTCGTCGCCGTCGGCAACCCGGCGCGCGTCGTGCGTTCCGTCCACGGCACATGACCGGCGGGCCGGACCGGCCGGAACCACACGTGACCGGTGGGCCGGAGCAGCAGCCGGAGCAGCCGAAACGGCACGAGACTGGCGGCCCGGACCAGCCGGAGCGGCCGAAACGGCACGCGGAGCGGCCGAAACGGCACGATAACGGCGGGCCGAAGCGACCGGAGCGGCACGTGACCGGCGGCCCGGACCAGCCGAAGCAGCCGAAACGGCAGGTGAGCGGCGGGCCGGAACCGCCGGAACCGCCGGAACCGCCGGAACCGCCGGAACCGCCGGAGCGGCCGAAACGGCGGTATGACCCGGATCGGCGGCAGCGGCTGATCGAGGTGACCCTGGATGTCATCGCCGTGCGCGGGGTGGCCGGCACCACCCACCGGCAGGTCGCACGAGCGGCGGACGTGCCGCTGGGGTCGGTGACGTACCACTTCGGCAGTCTCGGCGAACTCCTTGGGGCCGCTTTCACGCATTTGGCGCTGACGGCCGCAGAAGCGTTCGAGGCGCGGATGGCCGCCATCGAGCCCGGGGCCGGCGCCCCGGCCAAGGTCGTTGCGGCGATGCTGGACGACCTGGCCGGCAACCAGCGCAGCGCGGTGCTCACGTACGAGCTGTACGCCGCGGCCGCCCGTGACCCGGCCCTGCGGGTGATCACTCAGGGCTGGATGGACCGGACCCGGCGGTCGCTGCGGCGGCATTTCGACGCCGGTACCGCCGAGGTGCTCGACGCCATGATGGAGGGGCTAATACTGCACGCCACGCTCTCCACCGACCCGATCGACCCGGAGCGGATCCGGCGGGCGGTCGACCGGCTGGTCTTACGCCCGGACGGCAACACCGGCGCGACTGGCGTGACCGGTCCGACTGGCGTGACCGGTCCGACTGCGTGACTGGCGTAACGGGCGTAACGGGCCTGACTGGCCCGACTGGCGTGACTGGTCCGACTGCGTGACGGGCGTGACGGGCGTGACGGGCGTGACTGGTCCGACTGCGTGACGAGCGTGACTGGCCCGACTGGCGTGACTGGCCCGACTGGCGTGACTGGTCCGACTGCGTGACTGGCGTGACTGCGCGACCGGCCCGACCGGCCCGTAGGGCGATCTCGGGACGCCTGGCGCGCCACAGCCGACCTGCTACAAGTAGGGCGCGTCGGCGAATCCGTCGGGCCGGACGCGGACCGGGCCGGCCGGAGTGTCCACAGTGTGCCGCCGTCCGTCGTGCAGCAGGCTGAGGTCGAGGCCAGGCAGCCGGTGCCCGTGGTCGAGGCCGGCGATCCGCGCGGCCAAGGCACGGTGGTCCACCAATTCGGTGAAGACGGCCCTAAGCGCGTGCACGTCCTCGTCCGGCACGTACAGGATGCCCTGGGCGCGGGTGGACTGCAGGACGCGGGCGGCGACCGGGTGGCGCTCGGCGTGGTAGGTGTCGAGCAGTTCGTCGCCGGACTCGCCGCGGATCACCTCGGCGAGTTTCCAGCCGAGGTTGAAGGCGTCCTGCAGGCCGAGGTTCAGGCCCTGCCCGCCGGAGGGGGAGTGGATGTGGGCGGCGTCGCCGGCGAGGAAGATGCGGCCGGTGCGGTACCGGACGGCCTGGCGGGTGGCGTCGGTGAACCGGCTGGCCCAGCGGACCTCGCCTAGGCGCAGCCCGTCGGCCGCGAGTGCGTCGGCGATCTCCGCGTCGGGGATCGGCGCGTCGCGGCCGGCTGCCATCTGCACCGGGCCGGCGGCGAGGACCCGGTAGAGGCCGGCGCCGAGGGGCAGCACGGTGAGCATGCCGTCGCCCCGTGGCGCGGGCAGCTCCCACGTGGACGGGCCGTCGCCGGCTAGGGTGACGTCGGCGACAAGTGCGCACATCCGGCCGTCGCGGCCGGCGAAGTCGACGCCGGCCTGTTTGCGCACGACGCTGTGCGCGCCGTCGCAGCCGGCGAGATAGCCGGCCCGGCGGCCGTTGACGGTGACGCCGTCCGCGTCCTGAGTGCACTCGATGACCGGCTCGCCGTGGCGGATGTCCACGCCGAGGCCGCGGGCCCACTCGGCGAGGCGCTGCTCGACCTTGGCCTGAGGAATGCCGATCTGGTACGGGTACGGCGTGCTCAACCCCGCATAGTCGAGCGGGATGCCGGCGAAGTGTCCGCGCGGCAGTAGCGCCGGCGCGACGGCGAGCAGGTCGTCGAGCAGCCCGCGGGAGGCGAGCACCTCCGCCGAGCGGGGCTGCAGGTTGAGGGCCTTGGACTGGCCGCTGCGGGCGGGCAGGCTCTCCAGGACGGTGACCCGGGCGCCGCCGAGGGCCAGTTCGCCGGCCAGCATCAGCCCGGTCGGTCCGGCCCCGGCGACGATCACATCGGTCTGCACGGTGCGCTCCTGTTCAGCCGCGCAGGTTGCGGCGCTCGGCATACCAGAGGTGGAAGAGCGACGATCACATCGGTCCGCACGGTGCACTCCTGTTTAGGCGCAAAGGTTGCGGCGCTCGGTGGGCCGGTGGTGGAAGAGCGACAATCACATCGGTCTGCACGGTGCTCTCCCGTTCAGGCGCGCAGGTTGCGGCGCTTGCTGTACCAGAGGTGGAAGATCCCCGTCGGCACGACGATCACCGGCCAGCTGGCGTTGAGCACGGCCGGCGCCAGGTCGAGCGGCAGCAGGTACGCGCCGATCAGCGTGACGACGACATTGAGCAGGCCGGCGCAGCCCCAGACGAAGGTGAGCACCCGCATGCCGTGGCGGAACTCCCGGTCGGTGTCCCACTTGGACTCCCACGCCCGCAGCCCCTCCGGGCCGACCTTGGCCAGGACGAAGGCGCGGTAGATGTACATCGGGGCGGGCTTGCCGATCCAGACCGAGCCGAGCAGCCAGAGCGCGACGAGGCCGAAGACCATGCCGAGCCAGGCGTCGCGGATGAGCATGGTCCGGGCGTCGCCGGTCATCACCGAGATGACGAGGCTGAGCGCGACGATGGAGATGACGAAGACGGCGAGCAGGTCGACGGTGCGGGTGCGGACGAACCTGATCAGCACCGAGACCACCGGCACGACGCCGGAGAGCAGGAGCGACCACCATTGGTCGACGCCGGCGGCGCGCAGGCCGTAGTACACGATGAGCGGCAGGGCCAGGTCCAGGAACAGCTGCCTGGCCAGCCCACTGCGGGTGGCGGTCTCGGTCACGGCTGCACCTTCCGGGTCGCGAGGGTGAACAGGGCGACCAGCTCGGCCGCGTAGGCGTGCGGGTCGAGGTCGGGGACCGAGGCGGCGGCGTCGATCGCGGCCCGCAGCGTCACCGCCATCACGGCCGGGTCGAACTCGCGGAAGTCGCCCGCCTGCTGGCCCTCGCGGAACAGCACGATGAGGCGGGTGGTCGGGTCGTCGAAATCGTCCGGGCGCACGAGGGGAGTGCCGTCCTCGGCGCGGGCGTTCGCCGCGATCTCGATGACCGCCCGGATGGCGGTCGGGTGCTCGGCGAGGAACTGGAGGTTCGACTCGATGTAGACCGTGAGGAGCTCCTGGCGGCCCTCGGCGGCGCGCAGCCGTTTTTGCATGAATTCGGCCGCATCGGTGAGCACGGCCCCGACGACGGCCCGGACCAGCTCGGCCTTGTCGTCGAAGTGGTAGGAGATGAGCCGGGTGCTGCTGATCCCGGCCCGCTTGGCGATCCGCGCGAACGAGGCGTTGCCGTAGCCCAGTTCGGCGATCGTGTCGATCGCGGCGGTGACGATCTGGGCGCGCCGGGCGCCGGCCGTCACGGAGTCGTTTACTCGCATGAGTAACTTTTTACTCATGCGAGTAACGGTTGTCAAGCGCGGGCGGCGCGGGATTCCAGGTACTGCTGTTCGGGGCGGCTCAGGGTCTGCCGGGCGGCCAGCCGGTACTGCTCCCGCGCGCCCTCCCGGTCGCCGGTCTGCTCCAGCAGGTGGGCGCGCACGGCCGCGGTGCGGTGGTGGCGGGCGAGCGCCGGGTCGGCGGCGACGGACTCGAGTTCCGCCAGCGCGGCGGCAGGACCGTCGACCATCGCTAGGGCCACGATGCGGTTGAGCGTGACCATCGGGCTGGGGGCGAGGTGGTCCAGCAGGCCGTACAAGATGAGGATCTGCTTCCAGTCGGTGTCCTCGGCGCGCGGGGCCTCGTCGTGGATCGCGGCGATCGCCGCCTGCAGCTGGAACGGGCCGATCCGGGCGCTGGTCAGGGTGCGGGTGATGAGCGCGACGCCCTCGGCGACGGCGGCCGCGTCCCACCGGCCGCGGTCCTGCTCGGCGAGCGGGACCAGGGTGCCGTCCGGGCGGGTGCGGGCGGGGCGGCGGGCGTCGGTGAGCAGCATCAGCGCGAGCAGGCCGGCCACCTCGCCGTCGTCGGGCAGGCGCCGGTGCAGCTGCCGGGTCAGGCGGATCGCCTCGCGGGTCAGTTCGACCCGGTTGAGCGCGTCGCCGGAGCTGGCCGTGTAGCCCTCGTTGAAGATCAGATACAGCACCTGTCGTACCGCCGTGAGCCGCTCGTCCGACGCCGGTAGGTCGAAGCGGGTGCCGGTGTCGCGGATGCGCTGCTTGGCCCGGCTGATCCGCTGCCCGACGGTGGCCTCCGGCAGCAGCAGCGCGCGGGCGATCTCGGCCGTGCTGAGCCCGCCGACCGCCCGCAGGGTGAGCGTGACCTGGGCCGGCACGCTCAGCGCGGGATGGCAGCACAGCAGCAGCAACGCCAGCTCGTCGTCGCCGCGGGCCGGCGGCGGGGACTCGTGCCCGACCGACTCCTCGCGGCGCCGGCGGGCCGTCTCGGTGCGCAGCAGCTCCACCCGGCGGCGGCTCGCGACGGTGATCAGCCAGTTGCGCGGCTGCTCCGGCACGCCGGTCTGCGGCCATTGCCGCGCCGCCGCGATGAGCGCCTCCTGCACCGCGTCCTCGCAGGCCTCGAAGTCGCCGTACCGGCGGAAGACGGCCGCCAGGACCTGCGGCGCGCACTCGCGCAGCAGGTCCGGCAGCCCCGTTACAGGTCCCACGTGCTCATGTCGAGGACCGGCCGCACCTCGACCCGCGTGTACGCGGCGTCCGGCGCCTTCGCGGCCCACGCGACCGCCTCGTCGAGGTCGGCCACGTCGATCAGGTACAGGCCGGCCAGGTGCTCCTTGACCTCGGCGTACGGGCCGTCGGAGGTGATCGTCCGGCCGTCGCGGACCGACACCTGGGTGGCCAGTGCCGGGTCGCCGAGCCCCTCGCTCACCACCAGCACGCCGGCCTCGCGCATCTCCTCGGTCAGCCGCAGGTGGCCCAGGCCGAAGTCGGTGCGCTGCTGGTCGGAAAGCGTCTCCCACACCGCGAGGGACTCCGGGTTGGACTGGATCAGGATCAGGTACTTCATGCGATCTCCCTTTCGCTCACCCGGTACGTCGAAACCGGCCACCCCGGCTTCGACGTACCGGCATGGACGAGATCCGGGAAGTCATCGAGGCCAAGGCCGCGCTGCAGGAGCAGGGCGACGCCAAGGCCATCCTGGCGCACTACGCGCCGCGCTACGTGGAATTCAACCTCGCCCCGCCGCTGCGCCAGCCCGGCGACGGCGAGGACCCGGCCGCGCTGGAGGCCTGGATGGCCACCTTCGAGACGCCGCCCCGCCACGAGGTCACCCGGCTGGAGATCACCACCGACGGCGACGTGGCCTTCGCGACCAGCCTCGACCGCCTCAGCGCCGTCCCGCGCGGTGGATCAGAGCCATTCACCCTCTGGTACCGCGTGACGCTCGGCCTGCGCCGCATCGACGGCCGGTGGCTGGTGACGCACGAACACGAGTCGGTGCCGTTCGCGATGGACGGCTCGTTCCGGGCGTGCACCGGCCTCACCCCCGACGACTGAGCGGCGCCGGCCGCGCGCCGTGTGCGTCGGGCCGGGTGAGGGCGGCTCGCGGGTGTGCGTCGGGCCGGGTGAGGGCGGCTCGCGGTGTGCGTCGGGCCGGGTGAGGGCGGCTCGCGGTGTGCGTCGGGTCAGGTGGTCGTCAGCCGAGCAGGCCCTGCCCGATCCAGCCGCCGTCGTCGCAGCCGGGCGGGATCGCGAACACGGCGGAGCCGATCGGGGTGATCCAGTCGTTGAGCAGGTCCGCCTCGGCCAGGTTGCGCTGGATGGGCAGGAACTGCCGGGCGATGTCGCGCTGGAACGAGGCGAAGACGAGCCCGGCGTCGGCGCTGCCGTCGGGGCCGGGCGGCTCGTCGTAGTTGTACGGGCGGCGGAAGATGCGCTGCCGGTCGTCCAGCACGTGGGCCCGGGCGGCGTGCGAGAACTCCGAGATGACCGGGAAGCCGTTGGCGGTGACGGCCTTCAGGTCGAGCGGGTCGTGCTCGGCCCGGCCGGTCAGCGGGGCGCCGTCGGACAGCCGGCGGCCGACCGAGAACTCCTTGCCGGCGGTGTCGGCGGCGTCCCACGTCTCGAGCTCGGCGCGGATGCGGCGCAGGACGAGCGTGGTGCCGCCGGCCCGCAGCCAGCCGGGGCCGTCGTCGGTCCACACCGCGCCGGCGAACACTGGGGTGCCGGGGAGCGGATTGGCCGTGCCGTCGACCTGGCCGAGAATGTTGCGCTGGGTCACGCCGTCGTCCTGCATGCCGCGGCCCCGCCGGAACCCGCGCTGCACCCAGCGGACGGTCGCGAACGCGCGGGCGTCCTTGACGAGCATGCGCTGGGCGTGGGCGACGGTGACGGGGTCGTCGGCGCACAGCTGCAGCAGCAGGTCGCCGCCGGACCACTGCGGCTGGAGCTTGTCGATCGCGAACGGCGGCAGCTGTTGCAGCGAGGCCGGGCGCTGCGCGGTCAGGCCGGCCGCGTCGAACAGCCCCGGCCCGAAGCCGAACGTCACGGTGAGCCGGGCCGGGACCGCGGCGAGCTCGGGCTGCCCGTCGGCCAGCGGCGCGACGCCCCGGGTGAGCCGGGCGGCGTCGTCGGTGAGCAGCCGCATGAGCCGGCCCAGCGCCTCCCGGTCGACGCCCGGCCTGAGCGTGAGCCCGACGAACGCGGCGTGCGCCTGCGCGGGAGTCTCGATGCCCGCCTGATGGGTACCGTGGAACGGCACCACTTCGGTGCCATAGTCCACAGTGGACGTGGCTGGGGTGCGTGCGGCCGGACCGGGCCGGGCCGCCGCCGTCACGGCCGCACCGGCGACGGCGCCGCCGACGGTGAGCGCGCCCCCGGTCAGCAGGGCGCGCCGGCTGACCGGGGGTGGGGTGCGGTCGGTCATGTCAGCCCATCGAGCCCATGCTCGGCTGGTAGGACTCGTTGCCGCCGGCGAAGTCCTTGCCCAGCGCGGTGAACCGGACGGTGCCGCCGTCCTTGAGGGTCAGCGTGAACGTCACCTCGGTGCCGGGCTTCACCGGCGTCTTGACGTCCATGAGCATGAGGTGGTCGCCGCCGGGCTTGAACTCGTGGCTGCCCTTGGCCGGGATCGTGAAGCCGCCCTCCTTGGGCTTCATGGCCATCTTCCCGTCGACCATCGTGGTCTCGTGCAGCTCCATCAGCGGCGAGGCCGTCGACGTCGCCGCCACGACGGTGACGTCCTTGTCGGTGGTGTTCAGCAGGGTGCCGTAGGCGGCCGACATGCCGGAGTCGGCGGTCTTCACCCACTGGTCCCGCATCATGAGCGCCGGCTGCTGAGCGGCGGACGGCGGCGCTGCCGGGGTGGCCGGGGTGGCCGGGGTGGCCGCGCCGGTGCCGCAGCCGGTGAGCGCGAGCATCAGTAGGGCGCCGGAAATGGGCAGGGTGAAGCGCATCGAGCAGGCCTCCGTACTGTGTGGACAGTCATCGTGATAGTCGCCGCCGGATGGCCTAAAGTTCCCGGCATGCGACTGCGTTCGACAATCGGTGGTGTCCTCGCCGCGGCGGTGCTGGTGCTGTTCGTGCCCGGGCCGGCGTGGGCCCATTCGACGCTGCTGCGCAGCGATCCGGCCGACGGGTCCACGGTGAGCACGCCGCTGACCGCCGTCTCGCTGACGTTCAACGAGGGCGTGAAACAGCGATTCAGCACGATCGTGGTGACCGGGGCCGACGGAAAGTCCTATGTGGACGGCACACCGCGGGTCGTGGACAAGACGCTCAGTCAGGCGGTGCAACCGCTGCCGGCCGGTGCGGTGACGGTCGCCTGGCGCACGGTCTCGGCCGACGGGCATCCGATCGAGGGCCGGTTCACCTTCACCAACGCCGCGGGGACACCGGCCGCGCCGTCGACCGAGGCCGTCGCGTCGCCGGCCGTGGCGTCGCCGGCCGTCGCGACTCAGGCCGCCCCGACGCGGAACACGGCGGCCGGCGACGGCTCGGGCGGGTTGCCCTGGGTCGTCGCCGGCGTGGTCGCGGTCGTGGTGCTCACCGCCGGCGCAGTGCTGTGGCGGCGCCGAACGATGCGTCGAGGATGAGGAACGCCAGCAGGGTGATGCCGAACGCGGGCAGCGCCCAGCCGACCGCGGCGGTGGCCAGGATTCCGGCGACGAGCAGCGGAAGACGCAGCCGGCGCCACGCCCCTCGGGCCGGCGGCGGGCCGACGACGGCTCGGCGGGTGCCGCGGGTCGGGCGGCGCTGCCACCACATGCGGTAGCCCCACACGATGACGCAGAGCAGGCCGATGGCGAGCGCGGCGAGCAGGAGCTGGTTCGCCAGGCCGAACAGGTACCCCATGTGGGCCTGGATCCCCAGCGCGCTCAGCTTGGCCAGCAACGGCCAGTCGGCGTAGTCGGTGCGGTGCACGACCGTGCCGGCGACCGGGTCGACGGCGAGCTTGTCGAAGTGGACCGGCCACACGTTGTCGTTCTCGACCACCGACCAGGCCGAGGCGGCGTCGGCCGGCGGGTACAGCTCCATCGGCCCGGTGATCCCGTGCTCGCGGGCGATGTGCAGCACCGCGTCGACCTGGGCCGGATCGGCGGCGCCCGCGGCCGGCGCCTCGCCGTGGTGCGCGCTCGCGGCGGGTGCGGCGCCGCCGGTCAGGGACGTGTCCAGGGCGGGGCGGCCGGCGTCGAGCTGGTCGAGGGCCGCGCTGAAGTTGCCGCCGGCGTAGGTGGACCAGGTCAGGCCCGTCGCGGACAGGAACAGCAGGCCCACGACGAGCCAGATGCCGGTGGCGGCGTGGAAGCCACGGGTGCGGCGTACACCCTTGGCTGCTTTGAGGTCGTAGAACAGCGTGGCGTCCACGCGGCCGCGGGTGCGGCGGGTTTCGGCGCGCCGTCGCCACTGGCGGTTGCACCACAGGATCAGCCCGCCGAGGACGAGGACCCACAGCCAGCTGGCGGCGGTCTCGGAGTACAGGGTGCCCGCCTCGCCCAGGTGCAGGCCCGTGTGCAGGTCGTCCAGCCAGGTCATCAGCGGCGTCTCGCCGAACCAGGTGGTCAGCTGACCGCGCACCACGCCCGTGTACGGGTCGACGTACACAGTGTGCTGCTTCTCGCCCAGCTCCGGCACGGAGAACACGACGCGGGTGGTGGCGTCGGGGGCCGCGGCCGGAAGGACCGCCGCGAGGGTTCCGCCGGGATGGGCCGCGATCGCCGCGGCGACCTGGTCCGACAGCGGCTTGGGCAGACCGGGGCCGACCTGCTCGACGTGCAGTTCCTTGTCGTAGACCAGGGCGTCGAGCTGCGGGGTGAACGCGAACAGCAGCCCGGTCAGCGCGGCCGTGGCCAGCAGCGGGGCGACCAGGATGCCGCCGTAGAAGTGCAGGCGGGTCAGCAGTGGGACGATCGACCAGGTGCGGCCCGTGGCGGCGGGCCGGTCCGGCGAGACTTCGGCCGGCGGCGAGACATCGGTGGCGATGGACATGTTCGGTAGTCGCCCCACACTCCGGCAAAGTTCCGTCTGACCTTTCAGCGGCGCTCGGCGGTTTCTGCTGCACGGCGCAGGAAGGCGTTGTAGCGGGCCAGCTCGTCCTCCTCACCCGCCGCCTCGGCGCGGTCGGCGGCCCGGTCGAGGCGGCGCTGTTCGCGTTCGTCGGCGCGGATCCAGCGCACGACGAGCAGCAGCAGGATCGCCACGGCCGGGATCTCGCCGAAGCCCCACGCCAGTCCCGCGCCGACGTGCTGGTCGCTCAGGAGACTCGCGGCCCAGGTGGGGTGGACGGAGCCGTACCAGTCCGGCGCGATCACCGTCCGGGACTGCATGAGCGCGATGCCGAGGAAGGCGTGGAAGGCCATTCCCGCGAAGTGCACGAGGACCAGGATCGGCGGGGCGACCGGGCGGCGGCCGGGGTCGACGCCGATGAGGACCCAGAAGAACAGGTATCCGGACAGCACGAAGTGCACGAGCATCGCCAAATGCCCGATGTGGTACCGCATGAGCACCCCGAGCAGGTTCGAGAAGTACAACCCGTAGAGGCTCACGACGTAGATCCCGAGCGCCACCACCGGATGCGACAGCGTGCGCAGGACCCGGCTGTGCACGGCCAGCAGCAGCCAGTCCCGGGCGCCGCGCATCCGCGGGCCGGGCGGCGGGCGCAGGGTCCGCAGCGCCAGGGTGACCGGGGCGCCGCCGACGAGCAGGATCGGCACCAGCATGGCGAGGACGAGGTGCTGGGCCATGTGCGCGGAGAACAGCACGTACGCGTAGCGCGCGAAGCCCGACAGCGTGAACGCGGCCAGCAGGGCCACGCCGCCGAGCCAGCTCGCCGTGCGCGCCGGGGGCCAGCGGTGGCCGGCCCGGTGCAGGCGGTACACGCCGGTGAGGTAGGCGGCGGCCAGCAGTACCACGGAAGCCAGGAAGAAACCGTCGAGCAATGGCGGCCAGAAGACCCGTGCGGCCGACAGCGGCAGGGGAGCGGTGAAGCTGAGCAGATCGGTCACCGGGTCGGTCTCGATCGGGTTGGACGGGACCGGGGTCGGCGTGCGGGACAGGGCGACGGCGAGGCCGACGGTGGCGGCGAGCAGGATCAGCTCCCCGGCGGCGAGCCGGCGGAACGCGCCCGGCCGGCCCGCGTCGAGGGCGGGCAGGGTCCGGCGGCGGTGGAGGGCGCCGAGCACGCCGGCGATCCCGAGGGCGAGGGCTTTGGCGAGGACCAGCAGGCCGTACCGGGAAAGCCAGAGCTCTTCGATTGCGCCCAGGCGCACGGCGGCGTTGGCGACCCCGCTGGCCGCGACGGCGATCCAGCAGCCCGCCGCGAGCCGGCTGTAACCGCGGGCGGCGACGGCGAGGGTCGTGTCGTTGCGCAGGACGAGCAGCGCGGCCAGGCCGCCGACCCAGAGCGCGGCGGCCAGGATGTGCACCGCGAGGCTGGTGACCGCGAGCTGGTGGTTGCCGGCGCCCGCGGAGTGCCCGGTCAGCGCCGGCGGCACCAGCGCCGCGCACGCGAGGACGGCGACGACCGCTGCGCCGGTACGGGTGAGCACGAACCGGGACGCGACCAGTACGACGACGGCGAGCCCGGCCTGGGTGAGCGCGGACTGGCCCTGCGCCACCGACCAGGCCAGGCTGCGCACACCGCCGAACGTGACCTGGCCCAGGGGCTGGCCGAGCAGGTCGGACAGGGTCAGCGGCAGCAGGGCGAGGGCGGCCAGGGCCCAGCCGCCGGCCCACCAGCCGGCGTGTCTGAGCAGCCGGTACCCGGCCGGCCCGAGCAGCTGCCCGGCGCCGTGCCGCCCGGTGTCGCCGGTGCCCGGCAGCAGGAACGCGGCGGTGACGCACCAGCCGGCGCAGAGCACGCCGCACAGGTCCGCCGCGGCCCGGGCCAGCGGCAGGCCCCACGACGTGACCGGCCCGGCGTCGGGCAGGCCGGCGATCGTGCGGCCTGACACCCCGCCGCCCCAGCGCAGCGCGACGACGAGGGCCGCGACCAGGGCGAGCAGGCCGCCGAGGACGGTCAGAAGCCGCCGGACGGATATGTCAGAAAAAATCATGACTGGTAGGTATTACGCTTCAGCATCACTGAGTTGGTCGGTGGAACCGCCCCGGAAGTTCCCGCTTGGAAAGGATCACCACCCCATGCGCTTGACTCCCGTCGTCGCGCTCGTCGTCGCCGCCGTCGCGGTCCTCGCCTTCCCGGCCGCGGCCGGCGCCCACGTCACCGTGAACCCGAACACGGCCACCCAGGGCGGCTACACCAAGGTCACGTTCCGGGTCCCGAACGAGAAGGACGCCGCGAGCACGACGAAGGTCGAGATTGCCATTCCGACTGACAAGCCGATCGCCTCGGTGTCGCTCAAGCCGGTGCCGGGCTGGACCGCCACCACCGAGGTCGCGAAGCTCGCCACCCCGGTGAAGACCGACGACGGCGACCTCACCGAGGCCGTCGCCAAGGTGACGTGGACCGCCGACCCGGGCGCGGAGATCAAGCCGCACCAGTTCCAGGAGTTCGACGTCTCCCTCGGCCCGCTGCCGGAGACCGACCAGATCGTCTTCAAGGCCCTGCAGACGTACTCCGACGGCGACGTCGTGCGCTGGATCGACGAGCCGGCCGCCGGGGCGGAGGCCGAGCACCCCGCCCCAGTGCTCAAACTGGCCAAGGCGGGCAGCGCCGCCCAGAGCACCGCGACGAACACCGCGGCGCAGGACGCGGCGGGCGCGGCCGACGATGCCAGTGACAACACCGACGGCACGGCCATCACCCTCGGCGTCGCCGGCGCGGTCCTCGGCCTGGCGGGGCTGCTGGTCGGCCTGCTCGCGTACCGCCGCACCGGCCGGCTCCGGTAGCCCCGGCGCCGTTCACAGCGCGTCCCAGGCGGCCATCGCGCAGGTGATGACGGTCTCCAGGTCGGCGCGGGTGGCGCCGTCGCGGGCCTGGACGGACAGGCCCTGGACGATCGTCGTGTAGTAGCGGGCGACCGCGTCCAGCCGGGCCGGCTCCGCCTTGAGGTCGCGGGCGAGGCGGTCGCGGATCGTGGCGTACTGGTCGCGGCGGCGCTCGGCCAGGAACTCGCGGATCTCGTGGTTCTCCACGGCGCCGGTCGGGGCGGCCAGGACGAGCATGCAGTAGTGCGGCGTGTCCGGGCCGGTGACCTGGTCGGCGGTCGCGCGCAACATGGCGTGGACCGCCTCGCGGGCGCCCGGCACCTCGCGGAGGGCGCGCCGGGGCGGCTCGCCGAAGGTCGCGCCGTACAACCGCATGACCTTCTTGAACAGGTCGGCCTTGCTGCCGAAGCAGGCGTAGATGCTCGCGGAGGCGATGCCCATGGCCTGGGCCAGGTCGTTGAGCGAGGTGCCCTCGTAGCCGCGCGCCCAGAACACGTTCAGGGCCTGGCGCAGGGCGACGTCCGGGTCGAAGGTGCGCGGGCGGCCGCGGGGTGGCATCCGGTCTCCGTAGTTTGTTTAGCGATCGACCAAGTTTACCTTGACGGGCCTCCGGCGGGCGTGGGGTAATTGTTGGGCGATCGACAAACAAACCACGAGGGGGACCTTCATGCGCGCGCTGCGGCAGACATCCCTGCACGGGCCGGCGGACCTGCGGCTGGTCACCGACGCGCCGGAGCCGGCGCCGGGCGCGGGCGAGGTGCTGATCCGGGTCACCGCCGCCGGGGTCAACTTCGTCGACGTCTCACAGGCCCGCGGGACGTTCGCGGGCGGGCCGCAGCCGCCGTACATCGCCGGGATCGAGGCGGCCGGCGAGGTGCTGACCGGCCCCACGGCGGGCACCCGCGTCACCGGCGTCAGCGTCGCCGGCGGCGCGTTCGCCGAGCGGATGGTGCTGCCCGCGGCCGCCGTAATGCCCGTACCCGAGGGCTGGGCCGACGAGGAGGCGCTGGGCCTGCTGGTGAACTGGCCGACCGCGCTGGCCGCGCTCCGGCCGGTCGGGGGCCTGACCGCCGGGCAGACCGTGCTCATCCACGCCGCCGCCGGCGGGACCGGGCAGGCGGCGGTGCGCATGGCCAAGCACTACGGCGCGACCGTGATCGCGGCCGCCTCCCCGGCCAAGCACGACACGGTGCGGGCCCTCGGCGCCGACCACGTCCTCGACTCGCGCGACCCCGGCCTGGCCGCCGCGGTGCTGGACCTGACCGGCGGTGTCGACCTGGTGCTCGAGTCGGTCGGCGGCGCCACCCTCGAGGCGAGCCTGGCCGCGGCCAAGCGGGTCACCGGCCGGGTCGTCGTGTTCGGCCTGGCCGCCGGCGAGGCCACGATCACGAACTGGGATCTCGTGTACCGCCATCAGGTCCACCTCGCCGGCCTGAACATCGGCACCATCGTCCAGGCCGCCCCGCAGCTCTTCGGCGAGCTCATGGGTGAACTGTCCGGCCTGATCGCGGCCGGCGTGCTCGGCCCGGAGCAGCCCACCGTGTTCGGGCTGGCCGACGGGCCCGGCGCGCTCGCGGACCTGGAGGCCCGGGCCACCGTCGGCAAGCTCGCGCTGCTCCCCGGTCAGTAGACGGCCGGGACCCGCCGGCGGACCGCGATGTCGGCCAGCCGGGACAGCATCTCGGCGCTGCGCGGGCCGAGCAGCGCCGCCTGGACCCGGCGCGGGATGTACTTGGCGATGCCGGCGGTCAGCTCGTACGTCAGCGTCACCCGGGTGCCGGCCTCGACGGGTTCGAGATCGAGCCGTACCGTCGCGGCGCCGAGCGGCCAGACCCGGGCGTGCAGGTCGAGCATCCGGCCCGGGACGACCGACTCGACCGTGGTCACGTCGCTGATGTGCAGCGGCCACGGGCCGATCTGGTGGTGCAGGCGGGTCCCGGTCGCGGGCCAGCCCTCGTCGACGTCGCGGATGTGGGACGCGCCGACCACCCAGCTGGCGTACGTCCAGCCGTCGGCCAGGACCGCGAACACGCGATCGGGTGAGGTGCGGACGAGCTTGCGTCGCTTGGCCACTGCCGTCTCCCTTCGACGCTGGGGCTGGCAGTCTTCCCGGTCCGCACCGGATCAACCGCGCCCGGACCGCCCGCAGGCCGACCCGAACGGGTGAACGACGCACACGGTGTGCGGTCGGCGCACCGCCCGCGGCCGCTGAATGCCCCGGTGACCCCGACGGACATGTTCGCCCACGGCGCGCTCAACCCCGCGTTCGCCTTCGCCCTCGCGTTCCTGGCCAGCGGGCTGGCCCTGACCTGCGCCGCGCGCGGTCGGGCGGCCGGCTCCCGGCACCGCCAACGCTGGCTCACCCTGGCCGCGATCACGCTCGGCGGCGGGATCTGGCTCATGCACTTCACCGCGATGCTGGGCTTCGACGTGCCGGCCTCGCCGCTGCGGTACGACGTGCGCCTCACCGCCGTGAGCGCGGTCCTCGCCGGCGGGGTGGTGTTCGTCGGGCTGTTCGTGGCCGGCACGGGCCGCCCGCGCCCGGTGCGGGTCATCTCCGGCGGCGTGTTCACCGGCCTCGGGGTGTCGGCGATGCACTACACCGGCATGGCGGCGGTGCGGGTCAACGGGTACCTCACCTACGAGGCCAACCTCGTGCTCGCCTCCGTGCTCGTCGCCATCGTCGCGGCGATCGTGGCGCTGTGGCTGTCCGTGGTCGTGCGCGGCCGGGCCCAGGTGCTCGTGGCCGGGGCGGTGATGGCGGTCGCGGTGTGCGCGATGCACTACACCGCGATGACCGCCGTGCGGGTGCACCTCGACGACGCCTGGCTCGGCCCGGTGGAGGGTGTCACGCCGATCAGCCTGGAGCTGCCGATCACCCTGGCCGCCTCGGCCGCCGTCATCGTGCTGGCGTTCGTGGCGATGCACACGGTGTCGGCCGAGGAGCGCGACGCGCCCGCGCGACGGCCGGCGCCGCAACCCCGGCGCCGGCCGTTCCCGAAGCACGCCGGCTAGCTACTGCAGGAGGCGCCGTTCAGGGTGAAGCCGCTCGGGGCGGCCGTGTTGCCGGTGTGGTTGGCCTGGAAGCCGATGGTGGTCGAGCCGCCGGGCGGGATCGAGCCGTTGTAGCTCGCGTTCGTGGCGGTGACCGCACCGCTCGACGGGGAGTACGTGGCGTTCCAGCCCGAGGTGATGCTCTGCCCGGATGCCAGGTTGAACTTCAGCTGCCAGCCGTTGATGGCCGTGCTGCCGGTGTTCTTGATGGTGATGTTGTCGGTGAGCCCGGTGTTCCACGGGTTCAGCGCGTTGGTCACCTGGCAGGCACCGCTCCCGCCGGTCGGGCCCGGGGTGGTCGGACCGGGAGTCGTCGGGCCCGGGGTCGTCGGGCGCGGCGAGTTCGTGGTCGGGGCAGGGCCCTCGGTCACCGTGATGTTCGAGCTGACATTGCTCTGGTACCCCTCGGTGGCCAGGATCTGGTAGTCGTGCGAGCCGAGCTGCAGGCCCAGCGACGCCCACGCGTTGAAGTGGTTGGCGGTGGTGATGGTGCCGCCGACGCGCTTGTTCTGCCGGACGCTCCAGTACTGGTAGAACGTCGCCGTGCCGATGATCGAGGGCTGGTTGACCCGCTGGGTGCGGTAGACGTCGTAGGTGGAGCCGTCGGTGGTGACCGAGCCGAGGCGCTGGGTGCCGTTGCTCGGGTTGTAGTTGCCGTACGTCTCCACGACGTAGTACTCGATCAGCGGGTTGGTGGTCCAGCCGTACAGCGCGAGGTAGCAGTTGCCACCGCAGTTGAACGAGCCGGAGTAGTTCACCGTGTGGCTCGAGCCCGGCTTCCAGCCCTTGCCGACCACGGAGTTGTTGACCCCGTTCATCTGGACGCTGTAGTTGCCACCGGCGCCCAGGTTCATGGTGACGTTGCCGTTGTCCTTCCAGTAGCTGAAGAAGTAGCCGTTGTGGGTGCCGGTCGTGTTCGACGTGACCGTCCGGTCGGCCTCGGCGTGGGCGGTGCCGGCCAGCGCCAGCGACCCGGCGGCCAGCACGGCGGCGCAGGCGGCCCCGATGACCAGCCTCATACGGTTCATGAAGTCTCCCTTCCTTGGCTCGACGCTCATCGATCTAGCCGACGATTGTCAACCGGTTCCGGAAGGGACGCACCGGCCTGAACAGGGTGGTCCGGGCGCGACCTGGAACAACGGCGCCGAAAGTACCGGATGAGGCATGAAACTTCCGGACCCGCTGTGAGATGCGTCCAATCGCTTGAAACGGGCCCGGCGCGGCCGATCTGTCCATCCGTGACCGCCGACCATCGAGCCCCGCTGCGCTATGTCGTGGCCACCGGCGTGGTCGCGCTGGTCAGCTCGCTGTGGTTCGCCGGGTGGGCGATCACCGGGATCGGACCGGCCGCCGTGTCGTTCCTGGCGCTGCCGCTCGGCGCGGCGATCACCGCGTTCGCCGCCTTCGACCTGCTGCGCCGCGCGCCGCTGTCCGTGCCGGCCCGCCGGTTCTGGCGGTCCCTGACGGCCGCCTTCGCCGGGATCGGCGTCGGCTACTCCATCCTCGCCGTCGCCGGCTTCCGCGACACCTCCATCCTGCCGGTGATGCCCACGGCCGCGGCCGTGTTCGCCGGGATCGGGTTCCTCATCGCGATGTGGGCGATGGGCCGGGTGCCGCTCGGCATCGGCAGCGCCGGCGAGCGCTGGCGGCAGTTGCTGGACCGGGCCATCGCCTTCCTCGGCGGCAGCACCGTGCTGTTCCACTTCGGCCTGGCCCCGATGATCGGCGGCGAGCGGATCTGGAGCATCCAGGCGCTCGTCCTGCTCGGCCTGTCGTTCACGCTCGCGGTCGGCGGGATCACCAAGGTCTCGTACATCCGTGGCGGCCCGATCGACCGCACCGCGCTGCGCCTCATCGGCCTCACCGGCTCGGTGGGCGCCGCGGTGGCCCTGCTGATGGTGCTCGGCGGCGACCCCGGCACCATTCCGGCGCAGGCCGTGGCCATGCCGATCGCGCCGGTGCTGGGCACGCTGGCCGTGTACCGGCAGTGGCGCTTCACCGGCGCCGCACCGCGGCGGGCCAACACCTGGCTGCCGTACCTCGCCGTGGCCGCCGTCGACGTCCCGCTCATCGCCGTCATCCCGGGCGCGCTGACCTGGACCGACAAGCTCGTCATCGTCGCCTCGGTGCTCGTCACCGGCCTGGTCACGGTCCGCCAGTTCGTCGTCTTCCGGGAGAACGCCCGGCTGCTGCGGGAGAAGCGCGCCTCCGAGGAGCGCCTGCAGCACGAGGCCACCCACGACGGGCTCACCGGCCTGGCCAACCGCGCGCTGTTCCGCCGGCGCCTCGGCGAGCAGCTCGAACGGGGCGGCGCCACCGTGCTGCTGGTCGACCTCGACGACTTCAAGACCATCAACGACTCCCTCGGCCACGACGTCGGCGACGACCTGCTGATGGCGGTCGCGGCCGTGCTGCGCGACGCGACCGGCGCCGACGGCCTCCCGGTGCGCCTCGGCGGCGACGAGTTCGCGGTGCTCATCAGCGAGCCCACGATCCTCGGCGAGACCCTCGCCCAGCGCATCCTCGACGCGTTCGCCGGCCCGCTCAGCACCCACCGGCTGCTCGTGCACGCCAGCATCGGCATCGCCACCGCCCCGGCCGGCACCACGCTCGACCGCCTCCTGCGCGACGCCGACGTCGCCATGTACGCGGCGAAGCAGCGGGGGAAGGCGAACTGGGTGCGGTACCACGACGGCATGGCCCAGCCGGTGGCCGACCACGCCCAGCTCGGCGGCGAGCTGCTGCGGGCACTCGACGCGGGCGAGTTCACGGTGCACTACCAGCCGATCGTGGCCCTGCACACCGGGCGCATCGTCGGCGTGGAGGCCCTGGCCCGGTGGATGCACCCGACCCGCGGCATGGTGTCGCCGGCCGAGTTCATCCCGGCCGCCGAGAGCACCGGCCTGATCGTCCCGCTGGGCCGTTTCGTGCTGCGCGAGGCGTGCCGGCAGGCGGCGGCCTGGCTGGCCGAGTTCGGCCCCGACGCGCTGCAGAAGTTCGGCCCCAACGTCTCCGCCCGCCAGCTGCACGACCCCGACTTCGTGGCCGACGTGCAGGCCGTCCTGGCCGAGTCCGGCCTGCCCGCCGACCGGCTGGTGCTGGAGCTGACCGAGTCCGCCGTACTGCGCGGCCAGCAGGTCTCCCGCGCCCTGTACCAGCTGCACGAACTCGGCGTCCGGATGGCCCTCGACGACTTCGGCACCGGCGAGTCCTCGCTGAGCCTGCTGCGCTCGTTCCCGGCCGCGATCATCAAGCTCGACAAGTCGTTCGTGGACGGCATCGAGCTCGACGAGCCCGGCTCCCCGGAGGCCGACGCCCGCCAGGCCGTGGCCCGCGCGGTCATGCAGCTGGCCTTGGCCCTCGGCCTGGACACGGTGGCCGAGGGCATCGAGAACCGGGCCCAGGTCGACCGGCTCCTCGACCTCGGGTACTCCCTGGGCCAGGGCTACCACCTCGCCCGCCCGATGCCGGCCGAGGCGATGACCCGCCTGCTGGCCGACCAGCGGGACTTTGCCTCGGCCTGACCCGGCGCCGCGGCTCCGGGCCGCGGTCGAAGATCGCCGCCGATGAGTCCACCGTCACGCCGTGTCCGGTCTTGCCCGCGGGGCCATGCGCGGCCGAGAATCTGAACGTGTTCAAGAAGGTTGGTGTCGCGGCGGTCGGGGTCACGGTGGCGGGGCTCGTTGCCGCCTGTTGCGCGGTGCTGGCCTGCTGCGCCGGGGGATGGGTGCTGTTCGGCCCGGTGAACTACTTCGGCTGCGGCGCCGGGCGGCCCGATCGCATCGCCGAGGCCGATCTCATCGGGACCTACGTGACCCAGGACGGGGCCCGGCTCGAACTGCGGGCGGGCGACGCGCTCGTGGCGACCGCGCTCAGCACTGATTTCATGGACGGGTTCATGGACCTGTCCGGCCCGGGGGAATGGCACCTGCAGCCGGAGACCGGAAGCCAGGGCGACATCCGTCTGTCCCTGACCTCGGACGGGCGGCCCGGCTCCTTCAGCGCGTCGCTGTACATCTCCGGCACCGCGCGGGAGCCGTGGCTGTACTGGTACGACGGCGATCCGGACAGCTGCGAGCTGTACCGCTTCGACCGGACCGCGTGACGGTTCAGCCGTAGCGCAGGTCGCGGGCCAGGCGCCGGTACGCGGTGGCCAGCTCGGCGTCCACGCCCTCGGCGGCGTCGGTGGCCGCGGACAGTGCCGGTTTCAAGGGCGGCTGCGCCTCCAGGACGCGGACGCGGTCGGTGATCGGTGGGTGGCCCTCGAACGGTGGCGGGTCGGCCGTCGTCGCGTGGCCGCGGATCTCGCGGGCCAGGGCCTGCCAGGTGGCCGGGTCGGGGGTGTCCGAGCGGGTCGCGCGGATGTGCCGGCGCAGGACCGTCACCACCGGCTCGCCCAGGGCGAGCATGTCGAGCATCTCCAGGGCCGCGGCCGAGCCGGCGGTGCGGGCGGCCACCGTGTCGGCGGCGAACTCGGCGCGTTCGACGTCGGGGCGGGCGAGGGTCACCAGGGCGCGGCGGCCCAGCGAGGAGATCTGTTGCAGGACCCACAGGAACGGGCGGATGAGCATTTCGGCGTACCAGACGTTGGCGACGTTCCCGCTCACCCGCATGCCGCCCGCGCCGGCGGTGTTCAGGGACGCCTTGACGATCTGCTCGTCCTGGAAGGCCCGCAGCGCGGTGTCGGACCGCGGTTCGAACATGGCGGCCAGGTTGGCCAGGCTGAGGTCGGCACTGCCCGCGAGGCCGCTGCGCAGCGGGTTGCCGGTGGTGAAGTGGGCCAGCTGGTGGGCGACCAGCGCGGTGCGCTGGCCCGGGTCGAGGACGGCGAAGAGCGGGACGCCGAGGCGCAGGTACCGCCGCCGCAGCAGGCCGGTCGTGGCGCCGTCGGCGTCGAAGCGGTCGTCCAGCACGATCAGGGCAGGGCACGGCACGCCGACCGCGCCCGCTACGGTGTCGACGAACGCGAAGAGGTGCGGGGCGTCCTCGCGGCGCAGCCGGGTCGCGTAGCGGGGGAGTCCCGGCGGGCGGGGGAGCAGCAGCACGCCGAAGGCCAGCAGGACGACGCCGGGCAGGAGCGTGAAGCTCGGGAAGTCGCGGATGACCATCCAGGCGCTGAAGCCGAGGGCGGCGATCGCGATGAGGTGGATCAGGACGGCGATCGCCGCGACGGTGAACCGGGCGAGCCTCCTGCGATCGATCGACATGACTTCACTGTCGACCCCCGGCGCAACCCGGCCAAACGGATCAACCCAATCGTGATCGCAGGGCGGCGGCGATGTCGCCGGCGGCGGCGAGCTGCTCGGGCGTCAGGGCGTCGACGAACAGCTCCCGCACGGCGGTGAGGTGCGGCATCGTGGCATTGCGGAACGTGTCGGCGCCGGTGCTGTCCAGGACCACCTCGGCGCCGCGGCTGTCCGTGACGCACTCCTCGCGGCGGATGAGCCCGCGGCGTTCCATGCGGGCCAGATGGTGCGACAGGCGGCTGCGCTCCCAGCCGCACGCCACGGCGAGGTCGGACGAGCGCAGCCGGTGACCGTCGGCCTCGCTCAGCGCCAGCAGTACCGCATAATCGCTCGGCGACAGCCCGGTGTCCCGCTGCAACCTGGCGGCGAGCTCGGTGCGCAGGGCCTCGACGGTCTCCAGGAACTCACGCCACGTGCGCAACTCGTCACGGTACGGCAGTCGACGGGGCATGATCGGCGTCACCTCCAAGCTGATTGACGTGTCAATCATATCGACGGCATGATTGACGCGTCAATCAACGTGAGGGAGTGCACCATGAGCGACCTCGTTCTCGGGCTCGACACCTTCGGCGACGTCCCGGTCGACCACACCGGCGCGCCGCTGTCCTACGCCGCCGCGATCCGCCAGGTCGTCGAGGAGGCCGTCCTCGCCGACGAGCTCGGGGTGGACGCGATCACGCTCGGCGAGCACCACCGGCCCGAGTACTCGATCTCGACCCCGGAGACCGTCCTCGCGGGCATCGCCGGCCGCACCGCCCGGATCAAGCTGGGCTCCGGCGTGACGGTGCTCAGCTCCGACGATCCGGTCCGGGTGTTCCAGCGCTTCGCCACCGTCGACGCCATCTCCGGCGGCCGGGCCGAGGTGATCCTGGGCCGCGGCTCGTTCACCGAGTCCTTCCCGCTGTTCGGCTACGACCTGGCCGACTACGACAAGCTGTTCGAGGAGAAGCTCGAGCTCTTCGTGCAGCTGCTCGACGAGCGGCCGGTCACCTGGAGCGGCACCGTGCGTGCCCCGCTGCACGAGGCCGACGTGTTCCCCAAGACCGAGTCCGGCCGGCTCGCCACCTGGGTCGGCGTCGGCGGCTCCCCGCAGTCGGTGGTGCGCACCGCCCGGCACGGCCTGCCGCTCATGCTGGCGATCATCGGGGGCAACCCCGAGCGGTTCAAGCCCTACATCGACCTGTACCGCCGGGCCGCCGACCAGCTCGGCACGCTCGCGCATCCGGTGGGCATGCACTCGCCCGGGTTCGTCGCGGACACCGACGAGCAGGCGAAGGAGCTGTACTACGAGCCGTACAAGGTGATCCGGGACCGCATCGGGGCCCTGCGCGGCTGGCCCCCGCTGCGCCGGGCCGAGTTCGAGGCGGAGGTGGCGCACGGCTCGATGTACATCGGCGGCCCGGAAACCGTGGCCCGCAAGATCGCCGCGACGGTCAAGGCGCTCGGCGTCGGCCGGTTCGACATGATCTATTCGTCCGGGGCCCAGCCGGTCGCGGCCCGGATGCGCGCCGTCGAGCTGTTCGGGGCCAAGGTCGCGCCGATGGTCCGCGACATCCTGGCGGGCTGAGCCGTGGTCATCGGCATCCTCGGCGCCGGCAAGGTGGGCACGGTCCTGGCCCGCCTCGCCGTCGCCGCCGGCTACGAGGTGCTCCTCGCGGGCTCCGGCGACCCGGCGAAGATCGCCCTCATCGTCGAGGTTCTCGCCCCGGGCGCGGTCACCGTCACCGCGGCCGAGGCGGCCGCGCGCGCCGACGTCGTCATCCTGGCGCTGCCGCTGGGCAAGCACCGGACCGTACCGGCGAAGGAACTGCGGGGAAAGCTCGTCATCGACGCCATGAACTACTGGTGGGAGGTCGACGGGGTGCGCGACGACCTCGGCAACTCCAGCGCGCTCGTGCAGGCGTTCCTGCCGGACTCGCGGGTGGTGAAGGCGTTCAACCACATGGGGTACCACGACCTCGAGGACGGCGCCGCCCCGCCCGGCAGCCCGGGGCGGCGCGCGATCGCCGTCGCCGGCGACGACCCGGACGACCTGGCCGCGGTCGCCGCGATCGTGGACGCGCTCGGCTTCGACCCGGTGCTCGCCGGACCGCTCGCCGCGGGCGTGCGGATGGAGCCCGGGACCGCGTTGTTCGGGGCCAACGAGGACGCGGCAATGGTACGGGCAATGCTGGGTGGGTAACAGGCCCGCATGCGAATCGGGTATTTCCTGTCGTGCGAGGAGTACACCCCGGCCCAGCTCATCGAGCAGGCGAAACTGGCCCAGGAGGCCGGTTTCCAGGGGCTGTGGATCTCCGACCACTACCATCCGTGGAACGACGAGCAGGGGCAGAGCCCGTTCGTCTGGTCGATGATCGGCGCGCTGAGCCAGGTCGTCACGATTCCCGTCACGACCGCGGTCACGTGCCCGATCCAGCGCATCCACCCGGCCGTCACCGCCCAGGCCGCCGCGACCAGCGCCGTGCTGCACGACGGCCGCTTCGTGCTCGGCGTCGGCACCGGTGAGGCGCTCAACGAGCACGTCACCGGCGAGCGGTGGCCCTCGGCGGCCGAGCGGCTGGAGATGCTGGAGGAGTCCGTCGCCGTCATGCGCGAGCTGTGGGACGGCGGGTTCGTCAACCACCGCGGCCGCTACTACAACGTCGAACAGGCCCAAGTGTACACGCGGCCGGCGGAGCCGCCGAAGGTGTACGTCTCCGCGTTCGGGCCCAAGGCGGTCGATCTGGCCGGCCGCATCGCCGACGGCTACATCCTCACCATGCCCGACGGCGACCTCGTCAAGGCCTTCCGGGAGGCGGGCGGCGGCGACAAGCCGGTGCAGGGCGGCTTCAAGGCCTCGTGGGCGCCGACCGAGGAGGAGGCCGTCGCGACCGCGCACCGGATCTGGCCGAACTCCGGCGTGCCCGGCGAGCTGTCGCAGGTGCTGCCCTCGCCGAAGCACTTCGAGCAGGCCTCCCAGCTCGTCACCCCCGAGCAGGTCGCGAAGGCGGTCGCCTGCGGCCCCGATCCGGCCAAGCAGGCCGAGCAGCTCAAGGCCTACGAGGACGCCGGCTTCGACGAGGTGTACGTGGCCAACATCGGCCCGCACTACGCCGAGCTCATCGACCTGTACCGCAAGGAATTCCTGTAAGGAGACCGTGTTTTGCGTGCCCTGGTGCTCGTCTGCTCGCTCAAGAAGTCGCCCGCCCCGTCCAGCTCGGAGCTGCTCGGCCGTGAGGTGCTGACCGCCCTGTCCGACCACGACGTCGACGGCGAGGTGGTGCGCGTCGCCGACCACGACGTCAAGTTCGGCGTCTCCACCGACGAGGGCGACGGCGACGCCTGGCCGGAGCTGCGTCGCAAACTCCTCGGCGCCGACATCCTGGTCATCGCCACCCCCATCTGGATGGGCCAGCCCGCCTCGGTCTGCAAGGTCGTCCTCGAACGCCTGGACGCCGAACTGTCCGAAATGGACGATCAAGGGCGCCCGCTGATGTACGGCAAGGTCGCGGTCGTAGCGGTCGTGGGCAACGAGGACGGCGCCCACCACGTGACCGCCGAGGTCTACCAGGCCCTGAACGACGTGGGCTTCACCCTCCCGGCCGCCGGCGGCACGTACTGGGTCGGCGAGGCGATGGGCAAGGTCGACTACAGCGACGCCGGCCCGAAGCCCGACACCACCGGCGCGGCGACCAAGACCCTGGCCGCGAACGCCGCCCACCTGGCCAGGCTGCTCGCCGACGCGCCGTACCCGCCGAGTAGGTAGTGCCCATGGAGGTACTGACAGAGCCTCCCAGACCGCGCCCGGTGGCCGTAGCGTCGGTTGGACGGGCCACGCAGGGGTAGTGGGGGCCGTGGGATCGGCCGACGCGGAGGAGAGACGAGGGTGAAGCAACGCACGCTCGGCACCGGGCTGACGGTGTCGGAGATCGGCTACGGATGCATGAGTCTCACCGGAGCCTACGGACAGCGCGGGGGACCCGCGCGGGAGGATGCGGTCGCGCTGATCCGGCAGGCTGTGGAGCTCGGGGTGACGTTTTTCGATACCGCCGAGGTGTACGGGCCGTTCGCCAACGAGGACATCGTCGGCGAGGCGCTCGAGCCGGTGCGGGACCGGGTGCGGATCGCGACGAAGTTCGGGTTCGCCTTCGCGGAGAACGGGGTGGAGCCCGGCGGCCTGTGCAGCCGTCCGGAGAGCATCCGCCGCGCCGTCGAGCAGTCGCTGCGCCGGTTGCGCACCGACCGGATCGACCTCTACTACCAGCACCGCGTGGATCCCGAGGTGCCGATCGAGGACGTCGCCGGTACCGTCCAGGAGCTGATCGAAGCCGGCAAGGTGCTGCACTTCGGGCTGTCCGAGGCGGCCGCCGGCACCATCAGGCGGGCGCACGCGGTGCAGGCGGTGGCGGCGGTGCAGAGCGAGTACTCGATGTGGTGGCGCGACCGCGAGCAGGACACGATTCCGGTGCTGGCGGAGCTGGGGATCGGGCTGGTGCCGTACAGCCCGCTCGGCAAGGGGTTCCTGACCGGCGCGATCGACGCCACGACGACCTTCGCCGACAGCGACTTCCGCGGGCAGACGCCCCGGTTCCAGGGTGAGGCGCTCGCGGCCAACCTGGCGCTGGTCGAGGTGCTCAAGCGGATCGCGGCCGACACCGGGGCCACCCCGGCCCAGCTGGCCCTCGCGTGGCTGCTCGACCAGCGGCCGTGGATCGTGCCCATCCCCGGGACGAAGAACCCCGAGCGGATGGCCGAGAACACCGGCGCCGCCGAGGTGGAGCTCAGCGAGGAGCAACTGGCCGAGCTGCGCGCCGCCGCCGACCAGATCCAGATCGTCGGGGCCCGCTACCCCGCGGCCCAGGACGCCATGACCAACCGCGAGGCGCCGCTGCCGGCCGGGGCGGACCGATGATCACCCGCGGCGGCTCGCAGCCGTCCAGCCGCGGCCCGGCCGAGAACTTCACCGGGGAGGTCCTGGTGCAGCCGCTGTTCGGGGCCGAGCCTTCGGCGCAGTACACCGGGGCCTATGTCACCTTCCAGCCCGGCGCGCGCTCGGCGTGGCACACCCACCCGGCCGGGCAGCGGCTCGTGGTGACCGAGGGGGTCGGCCGCACGCAGCGCGAGGGCGGTCCGGTCGAGGAGATCCGGGCCGGGGACGTGGTCTGGTGCCCGCCCGGGGTCCGGCACTGGCACGGCGCCGCCCCCGGAACGGCGATGACGCACCTCGCGCTCAGCGGCGTCGCCGGCGGGCGGGCGGTGGACTGGCTGGAGCAGGTGACCGACGAGGAGTACACCGCCCGCTAACATCAATCGGCATGAGGGCGTGGCGGGTCCGGCGGTACCTGTCGCACGCCCTCGACCTGATGGAGGCGAGCGCGCTGTTCCGGTCCGAACTGGACTGGCCGGCCGTGCGCGCCGACGCCGCCGAGCGCTGCGCCGGGGCCCGGACTTATGCCGACACGCACCCGGTGCTCGCCGAGGTGCTGGGCCGCGCCGGTGGGCCGCACAGCGGGCTGCGGGCGCGCGGCCGGCCCTCGGCGATGCCCGAGCCACAACCGCCGACCGGCGGGCTCGTCGACGGCACCGTCGCGTGGGTACGGTTGCCGGGCAGCGGGCACCGGGAGTACCAGAACATCGGCTCTTCGCTCGTGCGTGACCTGGCCGCGGCCGCGCCCACCGGGTGGATCGTGGATCTGCGCGACAACCGCGGCGGCAACATGTGGCCGATGCTGGCCGTCCTCGCGCCGCTGCTGCCCGACGGGGTGCTGGGCTACTTCGTCCCGCCGGGCGGCGCCGAGCAGCCCTGGACCCTGGAGGCGGGGCGGATCCGGCTCGCGGGCCGCGAACTGGCGCGTGCCCCTCGCCCGGCGATCCGCACGCCCGGACGGCCGCTGGCGGTGCTCACCGGCGGGAAGACGGCGAGCTCCGGCGAGGCGGTGGCGGTGGCGCTGCGCGGTCGGCCGGACGTCCGCGTGTTCGGGGCTCCGACCGAGGGCTTCACCAGCGCCAACGAGACCCACCAGCTGCGTGACGGGGCCCGGTTGTACCTCACGGTGGCCTGGTTCGCCGACCACCGCCGCACCGTCTATCGGGGTCCACTCCCGGTAGACGATGCCGGCGGTACCGATCCACTGGCGGCCGCGGCGGCCTGGATCGCCCGGCCGTGACTCAGACGGCGGCCTGTTCCGCGGCGGGTTCGACGCGGATCGGGCGGTTGCCCAGCAGGCGCTCGGCCAGCGGGGCGAAGATCAGGCCGATGACCGCCCACAGCAGCCCCTGCGCCGCGAGGGAGTAGACCCGGAAGTCGTAGAGCAGGTCGGCGTCGAAGCCGGGGTAGATGATGTCGCCCGCCTCGTTGCGCAGGGGGAGCGGGGTCTCGGTGGCGTGCCTGCCGTAGTCGGCGACGTTGGTGGACAGCTCGCCGAAGGCCGGCAGCAGGGCCATCAGCGCGCCGGTCACCACGATGAACGCGGCCGCGGCGAGCAGGGTGGCGTTCCAGGTGCCGAAGCGGGGCTTGAGGCGCTGGCCCAGGATGACGGCCAGGATCAGGAACAGCACCGAGGCGAGGACCATGATGAGGTAGTACGCGCTGCGCTGGCCGATGGTCTCCTCGTGGCCGACCGCGGGCGGGCTGGCCGGGTACTTGAGGAAGGGCACGAAGTACAGCGTCAGGAACCCGGCGCCGGCCAGCAGCAGGGCCAGGGTGCGCGGGCGCAGGTTGCCCACGCGGCCCAGGCAGATCATGTAGGCGACGGCGAACAGGGCGCCCATGGCCAGGCCGAACAGGACCATGCCGGCGCCGATGCCGAGGTTGCCCTGCACGGCGCGGCTGAACAGCTCGTGCTCGTGGTCGTCGGTGGCCAGGCCGGCCGCCCGGTCGAGGGCCGCCTGGGCCTCGCCGCGGCCGCCCTCGTAGTCGATGGCCCGCTGGATCAGCGGCTCGGCGAAGATCCGCGCGAAGACGAACGCGACGAGGCCGGCGACGGCGCCGGCGAGCGCGCCGCGGAAGATGATGCGCTTCTCCACGTAATCGCCCGGCTCAGTGGCAGGGGAAGCCGAGGAAGTGCCGGCCGTCGTGCACGAACTCGTGCACGTGGGTGTCGCTGCCGAAGACGGACACGGCGCCCTGGTCGATGCCGATGAAGTAGTACAGCAGGGCGGCCAGCGCGGCGGTGCCGACCAGCCAGACCAGGGAGCGGGACAGCGGGATGACGACCGGCGTCGCGACTGCGCCGGGGTTGGACGACGACGACACGCTCACGTGGAGCCTCCTTCAGGGATCGGGCGTCCCTCTTGTAGTGGCGGCTGACGGCGGAGGGTCTGACTCGCCGGTCTCCCGGCTCACAGTGGCGCGACCGTGCCGGACTTGCACCGGCTTCCTGTCACCGTCATTCGCGCTGACGCTACGACCAGCGGCGGCACCGCGTCAAACGTGATCGACATTGCCGGGTGTGTTTGTTTCCTCACCGGCCGCTCGGGTAGCCGCCAAAAGGTAGTAATCCGGAGCGAAGGGACCGCCCGCATGAATTCCCGCAAGCCCACCGAGGTCGTCAAGGACGTCGTCGAGGCGGCCGCCGCCAAGGTCACCGACGCGCTGACCCCGGATGTGCCCGGCAAGCCCGGCAGTGTCACGCCGGCGCTGGAGGAGCCCACGACGCCGGTACCGCCGCCGCCCCCCTCCGACGAGCAGGGCACCCCGGCCGCGGTGACGCCGACGGGCGTGCCGACCGGCGGGCCGGCGACCGCCAACGCGCAGCAGGGTGAGTTCCTCACCACCTCGTACGGCGCGCGCCTCTACGACACCGACCACTCGCTCAAGGCCGGCCCCCGTGGCCCGATTCTCCTGCAGGACCAGCACTTCCGCGAGAAGATCACGCACTTCGACCACGAGCGGATCCCGGAGCGGGTCGTGCACGCCCGGGGCACCGGCGCGCACGGGTTCTTCGTCGCGTACGGCACCGCGGAGGACGTCACCAAGGCGGCCTTCCTCGCCAAGGACGTGCGCACCGACGTGTTCGTCCGGTTCTCCACCGTCCTGGGCTCGCGCGGCTCGGCCGACACGGTGCGCGACACCCGTGGCTTCGCCACGAAGTTCTACACCTCCGAAGGCAACTTCGACCTCGTCGGCAACAACATTCCCGTGTTCTTCATCCAGGACGCGATCAAGTTCCCGGACATCATCCACGCCGGCAAGCCGCACCCGGACCGCGAGATCCCGCAGGCGCAGAGCGCCCACGACACGTTCTGGGACTTCGTGTCGCTGCACACCGAGGCCCAGCACCACACCATGTGGAACATGTCCGACCGGGGCATCCCGCGCTCGTACCGGATGATGGAGGGCTTCGGCGTCCACACCTTCCGCCTGATCAACGCCTCCGGCGGCACCGCGCTGGCCAAGTTCCACTGGAAGCCCAAGCTCGGCGTGCACTCGCTGACCTGGGAAGAGGCCCAGCTGATCAGCGGCATGGACCCGGACTACCACCGCCGGGACCTCTACGACGCCATCGAGGCCGGCGCGTACCCGGAGTGGGAGCTGGGCCTGCAGGTCTTCCCCGACACGCCCGACCAGACCTTCGCGGGCATCGACCTGCTCGACCCGACCAAGATCGTGCCGGAGGAGCTCGCCCCGGTGCAGGCGGTCGGGCGGCTGACCCTGGACCGTACGCCGACGAACTTCTTCGCCGAGGTCGAGCAGTCCGCCTTCCACCTGGGCCACCTGCCGCCCGGCATCGACGTGACCAACGACCCGCTGCTGCAGGGCCGGCTGTTCTCCTACGTCGACACCCAGCTCACCCGGCTCGCCGGGCCGAACTTCAACCAGATCCCGATCAACCGCCCGCACGTGCCGGTCAACGACATGCTGCGCGACGGGTTCCACCAGCAGGCGGTGCACGGGGGCGTCGCGCCGTACCGGCCGAACTCCCTCGACGCCGGCAACCCGTTCACGGCGACCGTGGACGACGGGGCCTTCATCGACGCGCCGGTGATCGTCACCGAGGCGCCGAAGATCCGCGCCAACCCGGCCTCGTTCGACGACCACTACAGCCAGGTCCGGCAGTTCTGGCTGAGCATGACGCCGGTCGAGCGCCAGCACATCATCAACGCATACACGTTCGAGCTGTCCAAGTGCTACCACCAGGAGATCCGCGAGCGGCAGCTGCTGAGCCTGGCCAACATCGACCCGGTGCTGTGCTCGGAGGTCGCCACCGGCCTCGGCCTGCCCGCGCCGGAGCCCACCATCGAGCTGGTCGACCTCGACCCGAGCCCGGCGCTGTCCCAGGTCGGCGAGGCCTGGCCGGGCGACGGTCGGACCGTCGGCATCGTGGTCGGCCCGGACCCGGCGGACATCGAGGGCGTCGACGCGGTGCGCCGTTCGGTGCTCTCGGCCGGCATGGTGCCGCTGGTGATCGGCCCGCGCGGCGGCGTCATCGGGGATCTCACGGTGAACCGGACCTTCGCCAACGCCCGCTCGGTCGAGTTCGACGCCCTGCTGCTCGCGGCCGCGCCGGCGCCGTCACCGGACGCCATCCCGGCCCGCGACTCGAAGGCCGGCGCGTCCGACTCGGCGACCGTCGACCCGCGGGTCCTGCTGCTCGTCGACGAGGCCTGGCGGCACGCCAAGGCGATCGGCGCGTGGGGCGCCGGCGCGGAGGCCCTGGCCCAGGTCGGCGTGGCCGGCACTCCGGGCGTGGTCACGGCCGACAGCGGCGCGGCCGCCCTCGAGGCGCTCCAGCCCTTGATGGCCCTGCACCGCGTGTGGGAGCGGTTCCCGGCAACGGCCTAGTGGCGGATGGTGGTACGGGCAGCGGGGTCTACCGTCGGATGTCCTGAACAACAGTGGGGGAGCAAGCTCCACCCACACCCCCTCAAAACCGCACCGGGTCAAACGGCCGCCGCCGGTAAGTTACCGGCGGCGGCTGGGTGCGGTCACGGTGTCCTCGACGGCTGCCAGGTGCAGCCGCATGGCCTGGGCCGCGCCCTCGGCGTCGCGCTTCGAGATGGCGGCGAGGATCGCGTCGTGCTCGTCGGCCGCCTGGACCGCCCGGCCCGAGACGGCGGCCGCGGCGATCGCCTGCTCCTGCAGGACCGAGCGCAGCTCGGAGACGAGCCGGGGGAACAGCGGGTTGGCGGTCGCGGTGGCGATGGCCACGTGGAAGTCGGCGTCGATGCCGACCCGGATCGACGGGTCCTGCTCGGCGCGGAAGCGCACCAGCAGCGCGGTCATCGTCTTGAGGTCGGTGCGGGAGCGGCGCTCGGCGGCCAGGGCGGCCAGCGGCACTTCGAGGGTGCGGCGCACCTCGTGCAGGTCGCGCGGGAGGTACTGCCCGGTGAGCAGCTGCGACGGCGCGAACTGGGCGTCGACGAAGGTGCCCTTGCCGGCGTAGGAGCGGGTGAGGCCGAGCGCGCTCACGCTGTGCAGCGCCTCGCGGATCACCGAGCGGCTCACCTCGAACGACTTGGCCAGCTCGGCCTCGGAGGGCAGCCGCTGGCCCACCGCGAACTCGCCGGACTCGATGAGTTCGATGAGTTGCGATCGCACGTGTTCCGCGGCGGTGCGCTGCGCGACGGGGACAACCTTCACGGCTGCCAGGTTAACAGCCTGTCGGGCAGCCGGTCGGTCAGAACGAGGCATCGACGCGCACCGGTTCCGACCACGCCGACTCGCAGGGGCTGCCGGCGGCGTAGACCATCGAGCGATCGGCGAGGTCCAGCACGATCCCGGCGATGGTGCAGGTGCGCTCGGCGTCCGGCTGGGCCGCGTCCGGGTGCTGGCACACGCTGAACGGGGCGTCGGCGTGGTCGGCCAGCGCCGCCTGGAGGCTCGCGACCGTGTGGGTGTCGCGCGCGCGGACCCGCTCGGTCAGGTGGTGCAGCCGGTTGCGGGTGTGCGCCTTGCGCTCGAGGTACTTGTCCACGCCGGTGAGCCCGTCGACCAGGAAGTGGTTGGCGTGGGTGACCGCGCCGCCCTCCGGCGCGATGACGCCGCAGGGGCCGTCGCCGGGCCCGGTCTCCAGGTCGGCGCAGAACCCGGTGGTGTCGGCGATGAGGTAGTTGGCCGAGTTGGCCCGGGACGCCGACTGGATCCGCCGCACCGCCTCGGCGCCGCTGTCGCTGTCGAGGACCGAGCGCAGCAGCACGTGGTACGGCACGCCGAAGCGGCCCTCGTCGCCGTCCGAGATGAGGGTGTTGGTGCACAGTCCGACGCCGCTGGAGTTCAGGCCGACCTTCGCGAGCATGCCGGCCTCGACCACGGTGACGAAGTCCGGGCCGTCGTCGCGGAGCACGCGCAGTACCAGTGCGGTCGTTCTGGCTCCTTCGATCCAGTCCCAGTTCTGCCCCATCAGCGGGGTCCGGCTGGTCGTGCGCTCGGGGGTCAGCGCGAACGACGTGCACTCGGTGGAGGCGACGGCGCGGGCCCGGCCGGGCGCGGCGAACATGATCTCGCTGCGGGTGTTGAGGGCCAGGATGTCGGCCTCCTCGACGCCGGCGCCGCGGGCGATGCCCCGGATCTCGCGGGCGGAGGCGGGGGAGAAGTCCGCGATGGGGGCGGCGAACCGCGACCCGTGCCGCCGCACGGTGGCCCAGTCCCACCCGGCGTAGTGCCGGAAGACGCCGGCGTAGGTCTGCAGCGCGTGCTCGATCCGGGTTCTCGCGGCGAGCCCGTACCGGTAGCCCCGCTCCTCGGGGTCGCCGGAGACGGTCACGATGTCGTACCGCGCCATGCCCGCACCTCACTTTCTCACGCCTGGCATTGCCCGCCTGGCAGGCTATCAGGTTGCCCGACAAGTTGTTAGACTCCTGTCGGGCTGTCGGACAGGAGTGTGTGCATGCGGGTGGACCTTCCCCTGGAGCAACTGCAGCGGTTCGAGTACCCGCATCCCGAGCCGGCGGACTTCGGCGCCTTTTGGAGCCGGACCCTGCGCGAGCAGGCCGGCCACCCCCTCGAGCCGCGCTTCGAGCCCGTGGACGCACTTATTACAACGCTCCAGGTGTACGACCTGACCTTCCGCGGTTACGCCGGCGACGACGTGCGCGGCTGGCTGCTGCTCCCGCGCGAGCGGACCGGCCCGCTGCCGCTCGTGGTGGAGTACCTCGGCTACGGCAGCGGCCGCGGGCACCCGATCGAGTCCCTGGCGTACGCCAGCGCCGGGTTCGCGCACGCCGTCATGGACTCCCGCGGCCAGGGCAGCTCGGTGCGGCCGGGGGACACCGCGGACCCGCACGGCGCCGGGCCGTCCGCGCCGGGCTTCCTGACCCGCGACATCCTCGACCCCGAGCGGTACTACTACCGCCGGCTGTACACCGACGCGTACCGGTTCGTCGACGCCGTGGCGACCCACGAGGCCGTGGACCGCGACCGGATCGCGGTCACCGGCCGCAGCCAGGGCGGCGCCCTGGCACTGGTGGCGGCCGGCCTGCGGGACGACGTCCGGCTGGCGGTGCCGCACGTGCCGTTCCTGTCGGCGTTCCGGCGCGCGGTCGAGGTGACCGACCACAGCCCGCACAGTGAGATCCTCAAGTGGCTGGCCGCCCACCGTACGTCGGCCGACGAGGCGTTCGCCACGCTGGCCTACTTCGACGCCGTCTCCTTCGCCCGCCGCGCCACCTGTCCGGGCCGGTTCTGTGTCGCGCTGCACGACGTCGTGAGCCCGCCCTCCACCGTGTTCGCCGCCTACAATGCCTACGCCGGGCCGAAAGAGCTGACCGTCTGGCCGTACAACGGCCACGAGGCGGGCGGGCCCGAGGACCTCTTGCGCACCATTCGCGCCGTACGAGAGCTGGTGTCATGACCATCGTCGACTTCCACCACCACGCGCCCCTGGCGTCCTACGTCGGCCGGCTGACGGCGCTGGGCATCCAGGCCCAGCCGGGCGCGCCGTTCCCGGTGTGGGAACCGGCGGACTCGCTGCGGATGATGGACCGGCTCGGCATCGACCTGGCCGTGCTGTCGGTCGCCTCGCCCGGATTCTGGTTCGGCGACCAGGCCTTCACCACGCAGCTGTGCCGGGACACCAACGATGAGCTGACCGAGGTGGTCCGCGATGGGGGCGGGCGGTTCGCGGCCGTCGCCTGCCTGCCGCTGCCCTCGGTCGACGCCGCCCTGGCCGAGGTCGAGCGGGTCTTCGACCGGCCCGAGTTCTCCGGCGTCGGGCTGCTCACGAGCTACTCCGGCGGGTACGTCGGGCACCCGAAGTTCGACGCGCTGCTGGAGACGCTGGACGAGCGCGGTGCGTTCATCCACGTCCACCCGGTGCTGCCCGCCTGGTGGCCGGAGGGCGAGATCCCGCTGCGGCCCTCGGTGCTGGAGTACCTGTTCGACTCGACCCGGCTCATCACCAACCTGCTGCTCACCGACGTGCCGCGGCGCTTCCCGCGGCTGCGCTGGGTGTTCTCGCACTGCGGCGGGGCGATGCCGGTCGTGGCGCCCCGGATGGCGCTCGCCGAGGGCATGCCGCAGCTCGCGGCCGTGGTCGAGCAGGGAGGCGTGCTGGCGGCGCTGCGGGCGTTCCGGTACGACACCGCCCTGTCCCACACCGCGGCCGACCTCGGGGCGCTGCTGACGTACCTCGACGACTCGCGGATCGTGCTCGGCACCGACTTCCCGTTCTCCTCGCTCGACGAGGTGGCCGAGCGGTTCGAGCTGCTGCGCGAGTACCTGGGCGACACCCCGCGCCGGCAGGCCGTGCTCAGCGGGAACGCCCGCGCGTTGCTCGGCGATCTGCCGGCCCGGTGATCCGGGGCGGCGGCGGGACCTCCAGGGCCCGATAGACGGCCGCCTGCTCGGGGCAGAGCGGGGTGGTCTGGGTGACGGTGCCGGCCGGGCCGGTCAGCGTCACCTGGGCCACCCGCCCGAGCCGCCGGCTGATGGCCGGCCAGTCCTCCCCGCAGCCGTGCTCGGCCGTGCGGGTCAGCAGCCGCGCCAGCGACCCGATCAGGTCGTCGGCGAGCAGATCCAGCCCCCGGCGGACCTGCGCGTCATCCACTGTGGACAGTCCGGCGATCGCGACCTCCGTGCGCACCCATTCCGCCGCCGCGACCCCGCCCCGCGGGGCCACCGCCCGGTGCGCGACCAGCGCGAACGACACCCGTTCCAGCCCGGCGGTGAAGCGCCGCGGTCCGACCGCGGTGCGCACCGCCGCGCCCGCGCCGAGCCGGTGCCACAACCCGTCGAGCAGCCAGGTGGCACCGATGGAGCGTACGTCCACGACCTCCGCCGAGGGCAGCCCGAAGTGCCGGCCGATGGACGCTGCGAGGCGGTGCAGCGCGGCCACGTCGACCTGGTCGACCCGGCCCAGGCTCATCAGCACGTCCGGCTTGACCCGGCCGTCCACGCGCCGGTTGTGGGCCAGCGCGACATAGCGCACCACCGCGCCGTCGGCGTTGGTCCGCGACGTGAACCGCAGGAACATGCCTGCGACCAAACCATCCTTGACCTCTCGGCGCAAGGTCAACATACTGCCTCGTGTTACTACAACTAACGCCCCTTCCGAGCCCCTGACCAGCACAATCCTCGACCTACTGCTCACGCGTGTGTACCAAACACCGGTACCGGAGCGCAAGGATTCTTGGTAACGAACCGAGCGGAGACCCTTGCGGTCCAACCGGCCACGGTGCACCCTGATGGGCAACCTATAGGGCTGTCAGACAGCCGGGCAGGTGGACAGGTCCGGAGGCACCCGCGTACCCCGCGCTTGGCCGGTCTTCGGTCCCCAGCAGAGGAGAAAAGCGATGCGTGCAAGGAAGTTATGGCGCGGCCGTGTCGCCGTGGCCGTCGGGCTGGCCGGGGTCCTCGCCCTCGCCGCCTGTGGCGGGTCGGACGACTCGGGGGCGAACAGTTCGGGCGAGATCAAGGGAACCATCGACTTCTGGATGGGCGACCCCATCGGGGACGCCCAGCAGCCGATCATGCAGAAGCTGGCCGACGACTACGCGGCCGCCCACCCGGGAACCAAGGTGAACCTCCGGTTCCTCGGCAAGGACGCACACCAGACCTACCTCACCTCGATCGCCGGCGGCAGCGTTCCGTGCGTCGCGCTGATCGGCAACACCTGGACCCCGGAGTTTGCGGCGCTCAACGCCCTCGACGTGTACGCCGCCGACCCCAAGACGATGAACGGCACCTACGTGCCCGGCATGATCGAGTCCACCATCTTCAAGGGCAAGTCCTACGCGGTGCCCTACGACACCGGCGTGCGCGCCCTCATCTACCGCAAGGACATGCTCGAGGGGATCGGCAAGAGCGCGGCCCCGGCCACCTGGGACGAGCTGCGCACCGACGCCCTGGCCATCCAGGCCAAGAACCAGGGCGTCAACGGGTTCGGCATCATCGGCGGCGCGCACTGGTACTACCTGCCGCTGATCTGGAACTGGGGCGGCGAGATCGCCAAGCAGAGCGGCGACAAGTGGGTCTCCGAGGCCGGCTCCGCGCAGTCCGTGCAGGCCTTCCAGTTCTACTCGGACCTGCTGACCAAGGACAAGCTCTCGCCCGCCGGCGCCTCGGCCTGGACCGCGGCCGACGTCGACAAGTCCATGGGCCTGGGCCAGACGGCGATGATGGTCGGCGGCTCCTGGGACCTGCGCACCATCCTCAAGCAGAGCCCGGATCTGGAGGGCAAGCTCGGCACCGCCGTGCTGCCCAAGGGCCCGGGCGGCAACAACGACACGTTCGCGGGCGGCAGCAACCTCGCCGTGTTCCGCGAGTGCAACAACAAGGCGGTCGCGAACGACTTCGTGAAGTTCGCGATGAGCAAGGAGAACCTCGTGCCGATCACCTCGAACCTGGGGCTGCTCCCGGCCACGAACGACGCCCTCGCCCAGGAGAAGGCCTCCGGCTCGTTCTCCGCGCCGCTGTTCAAGGCCTTCGCCGACCAGGCCGACCACACCCGCTCCATCCCGCCGGTGGCGAGCTGGGGCAAGGTCGAGGGGGCCAACTCCATCGTGAACGCCATGCAATCGATCATGAGCGGCAAGAAGCCGGCCAACGCCGCCATGAAGGACCTCGCGGACCAGGTGAACCAGGCAATTGGTTGAGAACGTGAAGACCACGAACCGCCGCGCAGCGTCCTCGGTCACCCCGAGGGCGCTGCAAGGCTTCGAGAAACGATTCCTGCCGTGGGCCTTTCTGGCGCCCCTGCTCGCGGTGCTGGCCGGCGTGGTCGGGTATCCGGTGGTGCGCACCGTCTGGCTGTCGTTCCACGAGGGCGAGTACCTGCAGAGCGGCCCGTTCGTCGGCGTGCAGAACTACAAGGACATCTTCGCCGACCCGAACTACGTCGCCGCCCTGGTGCGCACAACGGTGTTCGCGGTGGCGGTGGTCGTCACCACGATCCTGCTGAGCCTGGCCATCGCCCTGGTGCTCGACGCCGCCCCGCGCGCGGCCAAGGTGCTCAGCGTCATCGTGCTGCTGCCCTGGGCGATGCCGCGGGTCGCGTCCGGCATCGTCTGGAAGTGGATGTTCGACGACCAGTACGGGGTGGTCAACTGGCTGCTGGTGCACTGGTTCGGCCTCGAACGGTTCCAGGGCTACTCGTGGTTCAGCACCGGCACCCCGGCGATGGTGGCCATCACGGTGGCGGTGGTGTGGCATTCGGTACCGTTCGTCGCCGTCTCCCTGTTCGCCGGTCTGCGCGGCACGCACGGCGAGGTGGTCGAGGCGGCCCGGGTCGACGGGGCGAGCGCGTGGCAGATCCTGCGCCGCATCCGGCTGCCGATGATCCGGCCGCTGCTGGTCGTGATGACCACGATCTCCACCATCTGGGCGTACCAGTCGTTCGACCACTTCCTGGTGATGACCACCCCGCCCGGCGGCCCGGACCACTCGACCGAGGTGCTGTCCCTGCTGACCTGGCTGGAGGCCTTCGCCCAGCTCGACCAGGGCTCCGCCGCGGCGATGGCCGTGGTCCTGTTCCTCATGCTGGGCGCGGTGAGCGTGCTCTACGTCCGGCTGAACCGAGAGGACGTCCGATGACGTCACTGCTGCGCCGCGGCGCGCTGGTCCTGCTCGTCGCCGTCATCGTGGTGAGCAGCCTGTTCCCGTTCTTCTGGATGCTGGTGACGTCGGTCAAGCCGGACAGCGAGCTGTTCACCCGCACCCCGCGGTTCATCGTCACGTCGCCGACCGTGCAGCGGTACACGCACCTGCTCGACGGCAACATCCCCACCCAGTTCCGCAACTCGCTCATCGTCGCGATCGCCACCACGGTGCTCACCGGGCTCATCGCGCTGCTGGCCGGGTATGCGCTGGCGCGGTACCGGCTGCGGACCCGGCACATCCTCACCGTCGTCATCCTCGTCACGCAGCTGCTGCCGCAGACGATCCTCGTCATCCCGCTGTTCACGCTGTTCCGCAACGCTGACCTGCTCAACACGTTCCAGGGCCTGACGCTGAGCCACCTGGCCCTGACCGTCGGGCTGTGCACGTTCATGCTGCGCTCGTTCGTGGTGGAGATCCCGTTCGAGCTGGAGGAGGCGGCGCTGGTCGACGGGGCGAGCCGGCTGCGGGCCGTGTGGTCGATCGTGTTCCCCCTCGCGTGGCCGGGGCTGGCGGCGAGCTCCGTGTACGCGTTCATCACGTCGTGGAACGAGCTGATGTTCTCGGCGACCTACATGCAACGGCCGGCGGTCGAGACGCTGCCGGTGGCGCTGCAGCAGTACTTCTCCAGCTACTACACCGACTGGGGCGGCGTGATGGCGGCCAGCGTGGTGTTCACGATCCCGGTCGTCATCTTCTTCCTCGTCGTGCAGAAGCGCCTGATGCAAGGGATGGCATCAGGGGCGATGAAGGGCTAGAAGCGAAAGAGGGACGCCTGGAAACGATACGAATCGCCGCGGTACAGCTGCCGGCCCACGTCGAAGCACTGGTCGTGCTGGTCGAACGTGCGCTGGTAGCCCACCAGCACCGGATCGCCCGCGGCCAGGCCGAGCAGCTTGGCCTCGCGCGCCTTCACCGCCTCCGCCGCCAGCTCGTAGTCGCACCGGCTGGCCGCGATGTCGTAGCGGTCGCGCAGCACGTCGTAGAGCGACTGCCCGGCGAAGTCGACGTCCTCGAGACCGGGCACCCGCGCGGCGTCGAGGCACGACTGGTCGATGCTCAGCGGCGCGCCGTCGAGGAACCGGACCCGGCGCAGGTCGACCACCGGCGCGTCGGTGCCGATGCCCAGCACCTCGGCCTCGGCCAGGGTGGCCGGGCGGACGGTGGCCTTCATGACCCGCGAGGTGGCCTCCATGCCGCGCTCGCGGGCGACCTCGCTGAGCCCGCGCAGCCGGTTGGGCTCGTGCACGAGCCGGTTCTCGGCCACGAACCAGCCGCGCTGCGGCGACGGCACGATCCGGCCGGCCTCGGCCAGGGCGCTGAGCACCGCGCGCAGCGTGGCCCGGCTGACGCCCAGATCGGCGGCGAGGCTGCGCTCGCCCGGCAGCCGGGTGCCGGCCGGGAACTGCCCGACGGTCAGCGCCTCCTGCAGCGCGCGGTAGGCCTCGACGGCGTTGTTGCGGCCCTCCACCCGGGCCGGGGAGACCTTCAGGTCGAGTGCCTTCACCATGCGCAGCATCCTAATGCCTTGACTGTCCTCGCCCGGGTCGGCCAGACTGGTCCATATTACAGACCAGTTAGTGCCACGAGAGGTCGACATGACAAACGAGAGCAACCGTGAGCCGCAGGTCCTTCGCTACCGGGACCTGGAGCGGCGCACGTGGGGCGACGAGACCACCGGACGGCTGTGCGACTGGTTCTACGCCGACGACGCGACCATGAATCTGAACATCGTCGGCATGCCGCCGAACGGCTCCGCCATCTCCTCGCCGGCCAACCCGACCGTCTTCGGCGCGGACGAGCTCTTCTACGTGCTCGAGGGGCGGATGGTGCAGAGCAACCCGGTCACCGGCGAGGTGTTCGTCGTCAATCCGGGTGAGGCCATCTTCTTCCGCAAGGACACCTGGCACTACCAGTGGAACCACAGCAACGTACAACTGCGGATGTTGGAGTTCTTCCAGCCGGCGCCGAAGTCCGGCACGGGCGGCGCGTATGCCCGGGCGCAGCCGCCGCTTCCCGGGCCGCCGAAGCAGGGCCAGGACGAGCTGATCGGCAACTGGCCGATGGCCCGCGACACCCCGCGCGAGCAGACCACCTGGATGATCCGCGAGGCCGACATCCTGTGGCGGATGGAGGGCGAGACCCGGGGCCGCGAAATCCTCGTCGGCATCCTGGCCAGCACCGAGCACCTCACCGCCGGCAAGATGTCCTTCCTGGGCGGGCAGCGCAGCGACGTGTACACCCACGCCGCCGACAAGGTGGTCTTCGTCGAGTCGGGCAACCTGCACGTCGAGCTCACCGGCACCAAGAAGTGGGTCGAGCTGGACGCCTGGGACGGCGTGCGCATCCCGGCCGGCACCCCGCACTCGTTCTACAACATGAGCCACGAGGCCGCCACGTGCCTGTTCTCGGTGGCCGGCGACTACCTGCCGGGCCCGAGTGCCTGAGGTCACCGGCACCGTCACGGTCGCCGGGGTCGACTGGGGCGGCACCTGGATCCGGGCGGCCGCGGTGGCGGACGGCCGGATCCTGCGCCGGGAGCGGCGGGCGAAGCCGGCGAGCCTGGCCGAGCAGTACGCCACCGTCGCGGAGCTGGTCCGCCGCGTGGGTGGGAGCGCCGTGGGCGTCGGCCTGGCCGGCGTGGTGCAGGAGGGCCTCGTCGGGACGGCCGCCAACCTCGGCTTCACCGACGGCACCGACGTCGCGGCGGCCCTGCGTCCGCTGCTGGCGGTGCCGGTCCGGCTGCTCAACGACGCGCAGGCGGCCGCGCTGGGGCTGGCCGCGCGCTGGCCGCACGGGACGACCGCGGTCCTGACGATGGGCACCGGCATCGGCGGAGCGGTGATCCGGGACGGCGCGCTCGATCCCGGCCTCGGCGGCGCCGGCGACTTCGGGCACATGGTGGTCGACCTCGGCGGCCCGCGGTGTCCCTGTGGCGGTACCGGCTGCCTGGAGGCCCTGGTGTCGGGGCGGGTGCTGGCGTCGGCCGCGAATGCGCTCGGCCTGCCGGACGCCGCGGCCCTGGTCGCGGCGGCCGGGCGCGGCGACGAGCGGGCGGCCGGCGTGCTCGACCGGTCCGCGCTGGCCCTGGCCGCGGGCGTGCGCTCGATCGTCGCGGCGCACGACCCGCACCGCATCGTGCTCGCCGGTGCGCCCCTGGCCCCGGACACCTGGCTCGGCCGGGCGGTGCGGGCGCACTGGGACCGCATCCGGCCGCATTGGGCCCGCACCGAGCTGCACCACGCCGGCGACGACGAGGACGCGGCGCTGCTCGGGGCCGCGGCGTACGCGCTCGACCGGCTGTAGCGGTTCGGCCGCAGCTGTGACAGACTCCAACTGGTCTGCTTTGTAGACCAGTTTCCCATGAGAGGTCCTCATGACGTTGTCCAACCGTTCGATCGTGGTCCTCGCCTTCGAGGGCTACCAGGAACTCGAGTTCTGGTACCCGGTCCTGCGCGCCCGCGAGGAAGGTGCCGAGGTGAAGGTCGTCGGCCCGGGGGAGGGGCCGTGCGAGAGCCACCTGGGCTACCCGGTCCTCGGCGACACGGTCGCGGCCGAGGTCGTCTCCGAGGACGTGGACGCCCTCGTCGTGCCGGGCACGGTGGCCGGCCGCCCGGCGATCAGCGCCGAGCAGGTGACGCTCCTGCGCCGGCTGCGCGCCGCGGACGTGCCGATCTTCGCCAGCGGCTCCGGCGCCCACCTGGTCCGGGAGCTCGTGCTCGACGTCGATCCCGACCACGTCGCGGCCGACGCCGACGCCCTCCCGTCCCTGTTCACCCGGTTAAGGAGCGTGCTCCATGCAGATCTTTCGCACCGTTCTCGGTGACGTCCCGGCCGAGGAGTCGGGCCGCATCCTGACCCACGAGCATTTGCTGTACGGCTACCCGGGCGCCGAGCTCGACCACCGCACGGTCTTCGACCACCCGGCCGCCGTCGAGCGGGTCAGCGCGCAGATCGTCGACGGGATGATCCCGAACGGGTACCGCACGCTCATCGACATGACCCCGCCCGAGGTCGGCCGCCACCCGCAGTTCATGGTGGACTGCGCCCGCCGCACCGGCATCAACGTCGTGGCGATCACCGGCTTCTTCCCCGAGCGCATGGGCGTGCCGTACTACTGGCGCCGGCAGACCATCGAGGAGCTCACCGAGTTCTTCGTCAAGGACCTCACCGAGGGCATGGTCTTCGCCTGGCAGCAGACGCCCTACAAGGCCGGCGCCATCAAGATCGCCACCGGGCAGGAGAGCGTCTTTCCCAAGCCGAGCCCGGTCGGCGCGTACGGCCGGCACGTCCACGAGGTCGAGGACCGCGTGATCCGCGCGGCCGGCCGGGCGGCCATGCAGGTCGGCTGCGGCATCAACACGCACATCGACCCGATGGACTTCGAGGTCACCAACCCGGGCCGCGAGCAGCTGGAGATCCTCGACGAGGTCGGCATGGACCTGTCCAAGGTGATCATCGGCCACGCCTTCGTCCCGCCGCAGGTCAACATGATGCGCGAGATCCTCAAGATGGGCGCGAACGTCCAACTCGACCACATCGGCATCCCCTGGCGGGTCGGCAGCGCGGAGGAGCTCGACGAGGCGATGGCCAACGCCCTCATCGAGCTGATCGAGGACGGCTACCTGGACCGGATCGTGCTGTCCTTCGACCGCTGGTTCTTCAACCCGCGGGCGGCCGTCACCGACTCCGACCCGCAGCTGGAGAACGAGAAGGTCAACCTGAACTACATGTTCACCAGCTGGGTGCCGCGCCTGAAGTCCAAGGGCGTCACCGACGAGCAGCTCGACCAGATCATGATTCACAACCCCCGCCGCATCCTGTCGATCGCGGTCTGACGGAGGACTGGATGGAACTGCAGAACGCACGGGTCGCCGTCCTGGCCGAGAACCTCTACCAGGAACTGGAGCTCTGGTACCCGGTCCTGCGGCTGCGCGAGGCCGGCGTGCGCGTCACGATCGTGGGCGCCCGCGCCGGCGAGGTGTACGCCAGCAAGCTCGGCTACCCCGCGGTGGCCGAGGTCGGCATCGGCGACGTGACCCCCGACGACTTCGACGCGGTCATCGTGCCGGGCGGCTTCTCGCCCGAGTACCTGCGCCGCGAGCCGCGCTTCGTCGACTTCGTCCGCGCCCTCAACGACCGGGCCGCCCCCGTGGCGGCGATCTGCCACGCGGGCTGGCTCCTCGCGACCGCGGACATCGTCAAGGGCCGGGCCGTCACGTCGGTCCCGGTCATCAAGGACGACGTCATCCACGCCGGCGGCGACTGGCGCAACGAGGCGGTGGTGGTCGACGGCAACCTGATCACCTCGCAGCTGCCGAACGACCTTCCGTTCTTCCTCGCCCGAATCCTGGAGGCCCTGGCCGCGAGCTCGTCCCCCGGTGGCCCGGTTGCGGCCGTCGTCAACGATTCGAAGCCGAGTTCCGCCGTGTACCGCGCGGCGGCCGTCGTGAAGAACCGCGCGGCCGGACCGGGCTCGGCGAACTACCGGGCGTACGCGGTGGCCGGCGAGTGACCGTCGCCCTGGTCGCCGGCGGCGCGACGGGCATCGGACGGGCGACCGTCCGGATGCTGCGGGCCGCCGGCACCGACGTCTACCTGGCCGACGTCAAGGAGCCGGCCGCCGCGTCGGATGAGCCGGGGCGGCTCGTCGTGGGCCACCACGACCTGACGCTGCGCGACGAGCCACGCGCCGCCGTGGACGCCGCGCTGGCGGCGTTCGGCCGGCTCGACAGCGTCGTCGTGACGGCGGGCCTGCACGTCGTGGCGCCGCTGGAGTCGTTCGCCGTCGACGCGTGGGAGGCGACCATGGCGCTGAACGTCCGCGCGCCGTTCCTGCTGGCCCAGGCGGCGGTCGCGGCCCTGGCGGAGACCCGCGGCAGCATCGTGTTCACCGGCTCCACCGCCGCCCACCGCGGCAGCGCGGGGACGTTCGCCTACGCGGCTTCCAAGGGGGCGCTCATCAGCCTGACCCGCTCCCTCGCCGTCGAGCTGGCGGGGCGCGGCGTGCGCGTCAACAGCGTGTGCCCCGGCTGGATCGACACGCCGTTCAACGACCCGTACTGGAACGCCCAGGCCGACACCGCGGCGGCCCGGCAGGGTATCGAGGCCCGGGTGCCGCTCGGCCGGCAGGGCGACCCGGACGAGGTGGCCGCGCTCATCGTGTACCTGCTCGGCCCGGGCGCGGCCTACGTGACCGGCCAGTCGATCACCGTCGACGGCGGCCTGCTTTCCGCATGAGCTCGACGTTAGTCGATCTATAGGCGGGGAAGTGGGCGGTGCATGCGCTCGCCGTTGCTCGCCGCCGTGCTGGTCGTGGTCCTGCTCGTCGTGACGCCGTCGGTGGCCCTGGCCGCCGGCGCGGCACCGGGCGGGCCCGGCATCTCGGAGCAGTTCCTCCCCGCCGACAAATCCGGCTTCGGTACCGCCCGAGCCGCCACCAGCCCCGTCTGGCTCACGGTGCAGCGGGAGGGCGGGCTGGGCGAGATCTACTACCCGGACCTGGGCACGCCGAGCGCGCGGGCGCTGCAGTTCGCGGTGGCCGACCGGCACGGGCACGCCACCCGCGCCCAGGACGCCGTCGTGGAGACGACGGTCGACGACGATGTCACCTTCCGGCAGACGTTCCGCGACCGGGGCGGGCGCTGGCGGCTCGCCGTCACCTACGTCACCGACCCGGCGCGGGCCACGGTCCTGCTCGACGTGCGGTTCACCGGTCCCGGCCGGGACCTGTACGCGATCTACGACCCGGCGCTCGGCGACACCCGCGACGACGACGCCGGCGCTACGGACGGCAACGCGCTCATCGCCCGCGACGCCAGCACGGCCAGCGCCCTCGCCGCCGAGCCGGGCTTCGCGGCGACGTCCAACGGCTTCCGCGGTACCAGTGACGGCTGGACGGACCTCGCCCGCGACGGCCGCCTCGACTGGCACTATCCCTCGGCCGCGGCCGGAAACCTCGTGCAGACCGCGCGCCTCGCCGCCGCGCACACGACGATCGCACTCGGCTTCGGTTCGACCGGTCCGGCCGCATTGGCCACCGCGCGCGCCTCGCTGCGCGCCGGGTTCGACCGCACCGCGCGCGACTACGCCCAGGGCTGGCGGGGCTACCTGGCCGGCCTGCACCCCGCGCCGGCCGTCGCCGACCGCCGGCTGTACCGGGTGTCGGCGATGGTGCTCGCCGCGAGCGAGGACAAGGCGCATCCGGGTGCCTACGTCGCCGCGCCGAACATGCCGTGGATCTGGGGGTCGGAGGAGCCTTCCGGGCCGTACCACCTGGTCTGGTCCCGGGATCTGTATCAGATCGCCACGGCCCTGATCGCCGCCGGTGACACCGCGGGCGCCGGCCGCGCGCTGGACTTCCTGTTCACCGTGCAGCAACGTCCCGACGGCTCATTCCCGCAGAACTCCGACGTGGCCGGCACGCCCGTCTGGACCGGCCTGCAGCTGGACGAGGTCGCGCTGCCGATCGTCCTGGCGTACCAGCTGGGCCGCACCGACCCCGCCACCTGGACCCACGTGCGGGCGGCGGCCGAGTTCCTGCTGTCGTTCCCGGGCGCCCCGGCGACGCCGCAGGAGCGCTGGGAGAACCAGTCCGGCTACTCCCCGGCCACGATCGCGGCCGAGATCGCGGGTCTCGTCTGCGCGGCCGCCCTGGCCCCGGACGCCGCCTCCGCCTCGCGGTACCAGCGCGCCGCCGACGAGTGGGCGGCGCGGGTCAAGGGCTGGACGGTGACCACGACCGGCCCGTACTCCCGCGATCCGTACTTCCTGCGCCTGACCAAGGACGGCAACCCGGACGCGGGCACCACGTACAGCATCGGCGACAGCGGCCCGTCAGCCGTCGACCAGCGGCGCGTTGTCGATCCGAGCTTCCTCGAACTGGTCCGGCTCGGCGTGCTGCCGGCGCGCGATCCGGCCGTGGTCAACTCCCTCGCCGTGGTCGACGCGCAGCTCGGCACCGGGGCGTACTGGCACCGCGCCTCCTTCGACGGGTACGGCGAGGAGCGCAGCGGCGCCGCGTGGTCGTTCCCGCTGCCGGCCGACTCGTTCCAGACCCTCGGGCGCGCCTGGCCGCTGCTCAACGGGGAGCGCGGCGAATACCTGGTCGCGGCCGGCGACCCGCGGGGCGCACGGGCGCAGCTCGCGGCGATGGGCCGGGCCGCCGGGCCCGGGCTGATGCTGCCGGAGCAGGTGTGGGACAACCGGCCGCCGGCGGGGAGGCCCGGATTCGCTCCCGGCACGCCGACGTTCTCGGCGACGCCGCTGGCTTGGACGCATGCGCAGTACATCCGGCTGGCGTGGGGCATCGCCGCCGGGCGGATCGTCGAACAGCCCGCCGCGGTCGCCGACCGCTACCTGCCGCCATCGTAGAGTGCGGTGATGGTCGATGACTGGACGCCTCCGGAGCGCGGGCGGTGCACCTGCACGATCCACCTGGAGCAGCTGCTGACGGTGGTCGTACCGGCGGCGCATCCCGGCCTGCCGGCCATGACCGTCGCCGAGTTGCTGGACTCCGGCGACCTCAAGGCCGATCCGCTCCTACCGGCGACCCGGCATGCGACCGGCGGCGCGTTCCATTGGTCGCTGTGGGTCGGCGACACCGCGCGCGGCCACTACCACGACCGGGCGCCGCTGCGGCTCGACGACGGACTTCGCGAAATGCCGGGAGTCCTGGCCGTGGAGTGGGTCGAGCGGGAGGAGTTCGTCGTCGCCGCGCCGACGCTGTGCAGAAACGGGATGACGGCCGTAATCGCGGCCGTGCTCATCGATCCGCGGGTTCGCCGGTAGCCGCCCAATTCAGGCGCGGTCGTGCAGCGTGATCCGGTAGCCGTCCGGGTCGGCGAAGGTGAAGGTCCGGCCGAACGGGCCGTCGATCGGGTCCGCGACGATGGTGTGGCCGTCGGCGGCCAGGGCGTCGTGAATCGCCTGCACGTCGGTGGCGTGCAGCCAGATCGCGGCGCCGATGCCCGGCTGCGCCACGGAGGTGAGGTCGGTGCCGGGGAGCACGTCGCGGAGCGCGAACGCGATCGGCTTGGTGTCGAACACGACGGCGTGCGGCGGGCCGGCGGGGGAGCGGACGAGGCCGAGGTACCGCTCGTAGAACGCCTGCGACGCGGCCAGGTCGCGGGCCTGCAGCGAGATGAAGTCGGGTCCGGTGACGGGCATGGTGCGCTCCTTCTGGTCGATGTCAGTTAACTGACACAGCCAACCGTATGTCAGAATGCTGACATGAGTCAAGCCGGTGTCGACCTCGACACGTCACTGGGGTACCTGCTGAAAGAGGCATCGAGCGCGCTGCGTGCGGCGATGGAGGAGGTGCTGCGGCCGCTCGGGATGAACGTGACGAAGTACTCGTGCCTGGAACTGCTGGCCCAGCGGCCCGGCCTGTCGAACTCTGACCTGGCCCGGGGTGCGTTCGTGACCCGCCAGTCGATGAACGTGCTGCTGCAGTCGCTGGAGCGGGAGGGCCTCGTGACCCGGCCGGCGGAGGCCCCGGTCGGCAAGGTGCTGCCCACCAGGCTCACGCCCCGCGGCCGGCGCAGCCTCGACAAGGCGACGGTCGCGGTCCGGTCGGTCGAGCTCAGGATGCTGGCCGGCCTGACCGAGGCCGAGCAGGCGACGGCGTTGCGGCTGCTGCGCAGCATGACCCGTGCCCTGCACGCCGGCGACGGGGCATAGTGGTGCCGGTGACGGATGCGGAGCTGATCGCCATCGCGCGGGCCGCCGAGTCGGGCCGCGGCCGCCCGGCGGCACTGGACGCCGAGGTGTGCACGCGCGGGCCGATCGCGGAGGTCCTGCTGAGCGACCCGCGCTACGCCCGCGGCGGCGGCCTCCTGGTCGTCATCGACACCGCGACCGGGATCGTCCTGCGGGTGGTACCGCAGCTGTGAAGCCCTAGGCTGCGGCGATGGACATCGAGGCGTTGCAGGCGCGGGCCCTGGCCATCGCGGAACTGTACGACCGCCACAACATCGCGGCCGGGCGCGGAGCCTGGAGCACCGGGGACCTGGCGCTGGGGTTCGCCGGTGACGTGGGCGACCTGGCCAAGCTGGTGATGGCCGTCGACGGGCGGCGGGAGATCCCCGACGCCCGGGAGCTGCTGGGGCACGAGCTTGCCGACTGCCTGTGGGCGGTGCTCGTCCTGGCCGGCCGGTACGACGTGGACCTGGTCACCGAGTTCGCCCGCATGACGGACGGCATCGAGCAACACCTGGCCTGAACCGATGCCGGTCAGCGCTCGGCGGCGAAGGTGCAGAGGGCCGCGGTGGCGTCGTCGTGGCGTTTCCGGCGGGTCGTGGTGCCGGCGCGGGCGTGTTCGGTCCGGCGGCCCGGGGCCGGCGACGATGCGAACGTGACCTTCACGCGGGAGCGGGGCCCTGCAGCAGGCCGGTGGCGTCGCGGGCCAGGCTGGCCAGGACGCGCAGGTCCGTGGCGGAGAAGGCACCGACGAACTCGTGCAGGACGCACAGCGTGCCGATGGAGCGGCCCAGCGGTAGCGCCAGCGGCACCCCCGCGTAGGAGCGCAACGGGCCGCCGCGCAGCAGCGGGCCGTCGCCGGACGGGTGCGTGCGCAGGTCGTCGATGCGGGTCGGGGCGTTGCCGGTGATGACGGTGTGGCAGGGGAGCCAGTCGGTCGGGACGCCCGCGAGGTCGGCCGGGGTGTCGCCGAGGCCGTGGGTGGCGATCTGGACCGCGGTGCCGCCGACGATGACGTTGATGGCGCTGACCGGCGCGCCGAGGATCTCGGCGGTGTGCCGGGCCAGGGCGGCCAGGCCCGCATGGTCGAGCCGGTCGTAGTTGGTCAGGACCTCGCGCGCGGGAGCCAGCCGCCAGGAGTCGGCCGGGTCGGGGGCGGAGGACGTCATGGGACCAGCGTAGGGACGCGCGGAACCGGGAAGGTGGGCACCCGGGTGCGGCCCGGGTGCCCGGCCTCAGATCACGAGAAGATTTTCCGCAGGCGGTCCAGGAGCGGACCGGCCGCCTCGTCGAGGAAGCGCTGCTGCAGGGCGTCGCCCACCTGGACGAGCGCGATGTCGGTGAAGCCCGCGTCCCGGTACGGACGGACGCTCTCCGCCAGCTCGTCGAGGTCCGGGCCGCAGGCGATGGAGCCGGCCACGTCCTCCTTGCGCACGAACTGGCTCGCGGCCTGGAAGCCGGCCGGGGTCGGCAGGTCGGCGTTGACGAACCAGCCGCCGCCGAACCAGCGGAACTGCTCGTGGGCCAGGTCGATCGCCTGCTGCTTGTCGGGGGCCCAGCAGATCGGGATCTGCCCGATGGCCCGCGACTTCGCCGCGCCCTTCGGGCGCGCGCCGTTCCAGCCCTTGACGAGGTCGCCGTCCGGCTCCACGGCGATGAGGTGGTCGCCGAGCGGGGCGAACCGCTCGACCGACTTGTCGCCGGAGACGGCGAGGCCGATCGGGACCCCGCCCTCGGGGGCGTCCCAGATCCGGGCCGAGTCGACCCGGAAGTAGTCGCCGTCCCAGGTGACCAGGTCGCCGGTGTGCAGTTCGCGGATGATCTGCACGGCCTCCTCCAGCATGTCCTGGCGCTGGGCGACCGGGGGCCAGCCCTCGCCGGTGACGTGCTCGTTGAGGTTCTCCCCGGCGCCGAGGCCGAGGATGAAGCGGCCGTCGGACAGCAGCTGGATGGTCGCCGCCTTCTGGGCCACGACCGCCGGGTGGTACCGCTGGATCGGGCACGTCACGTAGGTCGCCAGCTCGACCCGGCTCGTGGCGTGGGCGACCGCGCCGAGGACCGACCAGGCGTAGGGCGCGTGGCCCTGCTCGGTCAGCCACGGCGAGTAGTGGTCGCTACAGACCTCGAAGTCGAACCCGGCCTCTTCGGCCTGCACGGCATAGCGGACGAGGTCCTTGGGCCCGCTCTGCTCGGTCATCAACGTGTATCCGAAATTCACCACAACGGTCCGGTTCCACGCGAGGCCGAAACCAAACAAGGCCGGCCCGGAAAACCGGACCGGCCCTGCGGAAAAAACCGTTACGCGCGGATGGCGTCGAGCGCCTTCTTCAGCGCGGCGGGCTGGGTGGGCTTCGTCGGCGCGTTCGGCTTGAGCTCCAGCATCCGGGCGCCGATCTCCTGGAGCTGGTTGCGGCCCAGGCCCTCGCGGACCTTCGGGAACCACTCCTGCTCCTCTTCCTCGATGTGGTGCGTCACGTTCTCGATGAGCACGGTGACCTTGGCGTCGAAGTGCTCGTCGTCGGCGTCCATCGTGGAGAGCTCCAGGCACAGCACGTCGGCGACGTGGTGCTCCTCGTACGACTCGAGCACGTCGTCCTCGAGGTCGGGCAGGAGCTTGCGCACCTCGGGGTACATGACCTCGTTCTCGATGTACGTGTGCACGGTCAGCTCACGCAGGATCTGCTCGACGATCTTCGCCTTGGCGGCCGCCGGGCCGTCCTCGGCCGCCTGGAACTGCTTGAATAGCCCCTTGACGGTCTTGTGATCTTCCTTGAGCAGCACAATGGCGTCAGTCGACATCGACTCTCCTTGGCGGGTACGGACCTACTCAAGAGGGCGTACCCGACACGGAGCTGCGCAAACGGCCGAATGTGCTGCGGTGGAAGACCAGCGGCGCGGCATCGGGATCGGCGTCGAGGTCGTGGATGCGCAGGAGCACGATCACGTGGTCGCCGGCCGGCACCTCCTGCTCGATGCTGCAGTCCAGCCAGGCGCACGCCCCGTCGAGCAGGATCTCCCCGTCGCGGCTGGCCCGCCAGGTCGCCCCGGCGAACCGGTCGCCGCCGCGCTGGGCCAGCTGCCGGCCGAGCCGCTCCTGGTCGGCGGCGAGCACGCTGACGCCGAGCCGGCCGGCGCGGCGCAGGATCGGCCAGGTGCTCGACGTCCGCGCGATGCACACCGAGGCCAGCGGCGGGTCCAGCGACACCGACGTGAACGAGCTGGCGGCGAGGCCGGCCGGGACGCCGTCGACGACGGCGGCGATCGCCGTCACGCCGGTCGGGAACGCCCCGAAGACGCGGCGCAGGTCGGTGGGGGAGAGCAATGCGGGAGCGGTCATCGGTTCGGCCCTGCCTTCCGCGGGTGTACCGGTCATGGTGAGTCTAACCTAAGTCCTACTAATCCGATAGGGATAGGTGGCCTCGGAGCGTGGACGCGGTGTAGGCGGTGCGGTACAGGCCGCGCGACTGCAGCTCCGGGACCAGCCGGTCGACCACGTCCTCGACGGTGCCCGGCAGCTGCTGGAGCAGCAGGTTGAAGCCGTCGACCACGCCGTCGTGCAGGTAGCGGCCCCACTCCTCGGCGACCTGGCCCGGCGTGCCGACGAAGCTGTCGTGGCCGGGGCTGACCTCGATGACGAGCTGCCGGATCGAGAGGTTCCGGGCGGCCGCCAGCTCGCGCCAGGACGCGATGCGGGCCAGCTTGCCGGTGCGGAACTCGACCGGCAGCGTGCCGCGGGACGGGTCCAGCTCATGCTCGGTCGGGTCGATGTCCGGCAGCGGCCCGTCCGGGTCGTAGCCGGAGAGATCCTTGCCCCAGAACTGCTCCAGGTATGCGATCGCCCGCGGCCCGGTCGTCTGCTCCTGCTTGATCCAGCGGGCCTTCTCCCGCGCCTCTGACTCGGTGTCGCCGAGCACCACGGAGGCGCCGGGCAGGATGCGCACCGCGTCCGCGGCCCGGCCGTGCGCGGCGAGGCGGCCGCGCAGATCGGCCGCGTATGCGGCCGCCTTCACGTAACTCGTGTTGGCCGAGAACACCACGTCGGCGTGGCGGGCGGCGAGCTCGCGGCCGCCGGGGGAGTCGCCGGCCTGGAACAGCACCGGGCGCGCGGGAATCGCCCCGGTCGCGTCCAGGGTCAGCAGGTCGGTCGCCGCCGTGACCCGCTCGCCGCGCCACAGGGCCTTGGCGGTCTCGACGAACGCGGTGGCCCGCTCGTAGCGACGCTCGTGCGGCAGCCACCCGCCGTGCCGGAAGTTCTCGCCGGTCCAGGCGTTGTCGGTGGTGACGATGTTCCAGCCGGCCCGGCCGCCGGAGACCGCATCGAGGCTCGCGAGCCGGCGGGCCAGGTCGGCCGGGTAGTTGTACGTGGTGTTCTGGGTCGCGACGAGGCCGATGTGGGTCGTCTCGGCGGCCAGGGCGGCCAGCTGCGTGATGGCGTCGGGGCGGCCGGCGACGTCGAGGTCGTAGACGGTGCCGCGGTTCTCCCGCACCCGCAGCCCCTCGCCGAGGAAGAACGCGTCGAACAGCCCGCGTTCGAGGGTCCTGGCGACGTGGACGAACGTGTCGATGTGGGTGTGGTCGGCGAAGTCGGGCCGGGTCCACAGCAGGTTCGGCCCGACGCCGGTGAAGAACACACCCAGATGCAACTGCCGGCTCATGCGGTCCTCCGGGCGAGCGCGAAACGGTTCTCGGGGCGGGGCAGGCCGAGCGTCTCCCGCAGGGTCGGCCCGGCCGCGCGGCGCTGGACGGGCGGCAGGTCGTCGCCGGCGCCGAGCAGGTGCACGCCGTCGAAGCCGGGCGGCACGGCCCGCACGTCGCGCACCGACGCGAACACCAGCGGTGCGCCCGCCGGCCGGCCCTGGGCGGGGTCGGCCAGCACGACGTCGAGCCGATCGGTGATCCCGAGCGCGGCCGGGCCGATGACCACGACCTGGCCCTGCGGCGGGCGGGGCGTGATGAGCGGCCCGACCACCGAGAACCGGGGACTCTCGAAGTGCACGTGGTGCACGCGCGCCGGGTCGAGGAACCGGCCGGTGGCCACGTCCTTGATGACCGCGTCGTCCTCCCACGAGTCCCACAGCCCGCGCGCGACCTCGACGACGTCGGCGACCTCGGCCGGGTCGACGCCGGAACGCCCGACGGTGGCGAGGGCGGCCGGGTCGGTGGTGGCCCCGACGACCCAGCCGGCCCGGCCCAGCGACGCGTGGTCGAGGCTGGCCAGCTGCGTGGCGAGGTGGAACGGCTCGGTCGTGCTGGTGTGCAGCGTCGGGGCGAGGCCGATGCGCGCGGTGCGCCGGGCCAGGAACGCGGCGAGGACGCCGGCCTCCACCCCGCCGCGCAGCGGATCGTCGGGCAGCGTCACGAAGGCGTATCCCGCCTCTTCGGCCGCCCGCACCCGAAGCTCCAGGGTCGCGAGGTCCGGCGCGTCGACCTCGGCGGCGAACAGCAGCCCGGTCACAGCGCCCCCACCGTGACGACCCGGAACGCGGTGGTCCGGCGCAGGACGAAGCCGATCGACTCGTACAACCGGATCGCATTGACGTTCGTAGCCGCCGCGTGCAGCAACGGCTGTTCGCCGCGCTCCCGGATGCCGTGGGCGACCGCGCGCACGAGCCGGGTGGCCAGGCCCTGGCCGCGGAACCCCGGGTCGGTGCACACGGCCGAGATCTCCGTCCACCCGTCCAGGTGCAGCCGTTCCCCGGCCATCGCGACCAGCCGCCCGTCGCGCCGGATGCCCAGATACGTGCCGAGCTCGATGGTCCGCTGCCGGTACGGCCCCGGCCTGGTCCGCCCGATCAGGTCCAGGATCTCCGGTACGTCGTCGGCGGTGAGCACGACCGCCTCCGGCTCCGGGCGGGCCTCGACCCCGGCGTCGACCAGCTGCACGCCGCCGGCGTCCTCGACCACCGCCCAGTGCGACGGGGGCGGCGGCCCGTCGCCGGTGACCGCGATGACGGCGCCCGGCCCGGCCAGCGCGGCCACGTCCGGCCAGACCTCCGGCCCGGCGTCGGGGTGGACGGTCAGGAACGGGGCCACGTCGACCTGGTAGCGCACCGCGTTGCCGACACCCTCGGCGAAGCGCTTGTGCGGCCCGTGCAACGCGTGCCAGGCGGGATTGTCGAGCGGATGCTTCGTCACCGGGCAACCTCTGGTTCCAGGGTCGGCACCGAGGCCAGCAGGGCCCGGGTGTAGTCGTGGGCGGGACGGTGGAAGACGTCGCCGACGGGGCCCTGCTCGACGATGCGGCCGTCGTGCAGGACCAGGACGCGGTCGGCGAGATGGTGCACGACGCCGAGGTCGTGGGAGATGAACAGCAGCGCCGTGCCGTCGGCCGCCTGCAGGTCGGCGAGCAGGTCGAGGACCTGGGCCTGGATGGACACGTCGAGGGCGGAGACCGGCTCGTCGCAGACCAGCACGTCCGGGCGGGGACCGACGGCGCGGGCGATCGCCACCCGCTGCCGCTGCCCGCCGGACAGCTCGCGCGGGTGCCGGCGCAGGTGGGCGGGGCCGAGGCCGACGCGCTCCAGCAGTTCCACGACCCGGTCCCGGCGCTCGTTCCCGCGCAGCGGCAGCGGTTCGGCGACGAGTCGCTCCACGGTGTACCGCGGGTCGAAGGAGCTCAGCGGGTCCTGCGCGATGACCTGGACCCGCGGGCGCAGCGGCCGCCGGTGCCGCTCGCGGACCCCGCTCCAGCGCACGTCGCCGAGGTTGACGGTGCCGGCCTCGGGCTCGACCAGGCCGAGCGCGATGCGGGCGACGGTGGTCTTGCCGGAGCCGGACTCGCCGACGATGCCGAGGGTCTCGCCGCGGCCGAGGGTGAAGCTCACGTCGTCGACGACGTGCCGGGCGCCGTAGTGCTTGTGCAGCCCCTCGGCCCGCAGCACGATCCGCTCCGGCTCCGGGTGGCGCGCCGGCAGCGGCTCCCGTCCGGTGCTGCTCAGCCGCAGGCCCCGGGAGGCGGCGGTGGGCACCGCGGCCAGCAGCAGCCGGGTGTACTCGTGCCGCGGCTCCCGCAGCACCTGCCCGGTCGGACCCTGCTCGACGATCACCCCGTCGTGCATGACCAGCACCCGGTCGGCGAGGGAGGACACGACGGCCAGGTCGTGACTCACCAGCAGCAGCGCCGACCCGCCCGCCCGGCGTTCTTCCAAAAGCCGCAACAGCTGCTCTTGTACCGTCACGTCGAGCGCCGTCGTCGGCTCGTCGGCGATGAGCAGCGGCGGGTCGGCGGCGATGGCCGAGGCGATGAGCGCGCGCTGGCGCAGGCCGCCGGAGAGCTGGTGCGGGTACTGCCGCGCCCGCTCGGCCGGATCGGGCACGTGCACCGCGTCGAGCAGCGCCGTGACCCGCCCGGGGCGCTCGCGGGCGGTGCCGATGCCGTGCACCCGCAGCACCTCGCCGATCTCCTGCCCGACCGTGTTGAGCGGGTCGAGCGAGACCAGGGCGTCCTGCAGCACCAGCCCGGCGATGCGGCCGCGCAGCCGCCGCCAGTCCCGGTCGGTGAACCCGGTCGTGTCGCGCCCGCCGAGGCGCAGCGCGCCGGCCCGCACGTCGGCGGTGGGCCCGGCCAGGCCGACCAGGGTGCGGGCGGTCACGCTCTTGCCCGAGCCGCTCTCGCCGACGAGGGCGACGCACTCGCCCGGCTCGACGGTGAAGCTGATCCCGCGCACGGCGTGCACCGGCCCGGGGAAGGTGACGCGGAGGTCCTCGACCTCGACGAGCGGCGCCATGTCAGTGCCTGCCTTCGAACCAGCGCTGCAGCCGCCGGCCGAGGGCGGTGAGCGAGATGACGGTGAGGGTCAGCGTGGCGCCCGGCAGGATCGCCGACCACCAGGCCACCCGCAGGTAGTTGCGGCTCTCCGAGAGCATCGCGCCCCACTCCGGGGTCGGCGGCTGCGGTCCCATGCCGAGGAACGACAGCGCCGAGGCGTTCACGATCGCCGTGCCGAGGCCGATGGTGGCCAGGATCGGCAGCGGCCCGAGGACGTTGGGCAGGATGTGCCGGGCCGCCAGCCGTACCCGCGAAATCCCGAACGTCACCGCCTGCTCGACGTATCCGGAACGCCGCACGAGCAGCGTCTGGGCCCGCACGATCCGGCCGTAGCGGGGCGCGAACGCGAGCGCGATGGCCAGCACCAGGCTGGGCGTGCCGGGTTCGGTGAACGCGATGAACAGCAGCGCCAGCAGCACCTCCGGGAAGGCCGACAGCACGTCGAGGCCGCGGCTGAGGATCTCGTCGACCCGCTGCGGGGCGAGCCCGGCGAGCAACCCGGCGAGCCCGCCGGCCACGACCGACAGCAGCGTCGCGGTGGCGCCGATGGCCAGGGAGTACCGCGCGCCGTACACGGTGCGGGTGAAGACGTCCCGGCCCAGCTGGTCGGTGCCGAACCAGTGCCCGAGGCCCGGCGGCTGCAGGGCGGCGAGCGGGTTCGCGGCGAGTGGGTCGGCCCCGGTGAACAGGTGAGGTACGGCCGCGGCCAACAGGAGCAGGGCGGGAATCCAGGCCCAGCGCAGGAACGCCATGTTCAGCTCCGCCGCAGCCTGGGGTCGACGACAAGATAGGTCAGGTCGGCCGCGGTGCTCAGGGCGACGTAGATGGCGGCGGAGAGCATCACCACGGCCAGGACGACCGGGATGTCCTTGGCACTGACCGCGTCGGTGGCGACCTGGCCCAGGCCCGGCCGGCCGAACACCCGCTCGACGACGACGGCCGCGCTGAGCAGGAAGCCGATCAGCGTGCCGGCCAGGGTGACGGCGGGCAGCAGGGCGTGGCGCAACGCGTGCCGCCACAGCAGCGCCTGCCGGGTCAGCCCGCGCGACCGGGCGGTCACCGCGAACGGCTCGTCCAGGGCCCGTTCGAGGCCCTCCCGGATGACCTGGCTGAGCAGGCCGCCGATGGGCAGCGCCAGGGCGAGGGCGGGCAGGACGAGCGCGGACAGGTCGCGGTCGCCGGAGACCGGGAACCAGCCGAGCCGGAACGAGAACACGCTCAGCAGCAGGATGCCGATGAGGAAGCCCGGCGCGGAGACCAGCGACAGCTCCAGGGTGGAGGTCAGGCCGCGGATCCAGCGGGCCCGCCCGGTGCTCACCAGGGCCAGGCCGACCGCGATGACGACGCTGAACGCCGACGCGGCCAGGGTCAACTTCACCGTCGGCCAGACCTGGCTGCCGATGATGTCCAGGACCGGGCGCTGCAGCACGTACGAGCGGCCGAAGTCGCCGTGCAGCAGCCGCCACAGGTAGTCGACGTACTGGACGACCGCCGGCCGGTCCAGGCCTAGGTCGGCCGCGATCTGGGCGCGGATCTGCGGGGTGTCCGGGCCGTCGCCGACGAGCGTGTCGACGGTGTCGCCGGGCGCCAGGTGCAGCGCCAGGTAGGCGGCGGTGGCGGCGGCCCAGAGGACCACCGCCCCGCTGCCGAGGCGCCGGAGTACGGCTCGCCACATGGCTACTTGCCGATCCAGACGTTGTAGGCGCTGCCGGGCACGCCCGCGGTCGGCTCGAAGCCGAGGCCGCCGATCTTCTTCTGGGCCGCGAGCTGGTCGGCCGGGGCGTAGAGCGGCAGCAGCGTCGCGTTGTCGGTCAGTTCGCGCTGGATGCCGGTGTAGATCTCCTTGCGCTTGGCCTGGTCGGCCGTGGCCGCCCCCGCCGCGACCTGCGCGTCGAGCTCCGGGCTGGTGAACCCGTGCCGGTTGATCGGGGCGCCCTTGGGCACGATCAGGGTGAGCGCGGCGCCGGCGTCGGTGTCGGCCCGGGAGTTGTCGAAGACCTCGAACTCGTTCTTGGCCAGGGCGTCGTTCGCGGTGCCCTGGTCGACCACCTTGACCTGCAGGTCGATGCCGGCCGACTGCTTCACCGCGGCCTGCACGGCCTGGGCCAGGATGTCGCGCTTGTCGCGCACGAACGGCGCCGAGAGCACGATGCGCACGGTGAGCCGCCTGCCGTCCTTGGTCCGGAACCCCTCGGCGTCCTTCGTCGCCCAGCCGGCCTCGTCGAGCAGCTTGTTCGCCTCCGCCGGGTTGTTGCCGTAGGTCTTCTCCAGCGACGGGTCGTAGTACGGGCCGGACGGGCTGAGGATGCTCCAGGCGCGGGTGGCGGTGCCGCGGTACACGCCCTGCAGCACGCCGTCGACGTCCACCGCGTCGCGGAAGGCCTTGCGCACCTTGATGTCGTCGAACGGCGCGCGGGTCTGGTTGAAGTAGTAGTTGTACGCCGTGCCGCTGTTGAGGTGCTGCGCGAACTGCAGGTTCGGGTCGGCCTTGACCAGGCCCTGCTCGGTCGCGGGGACGCCCTCGATGACGTCGACCTGGCCGGAGGTCAGCGCGCCGACGCGCACCGAGGACTCCTTGAGGAACCGGTACGTGAGCTCGTCGAGGTAGGCCGCGCCCTGGTGACCCGCGTTCGCCGGCGCCCAGTTGTAGTTCGGGTTCTTCTTGTAGTGCACCTCCTGGCCCTTGCTGTAGCGGTCGAGGATGAACGGCCCGGTGCCGGCCACGTCCGGGCCGCCGGCCTTGAGGTCGGGGCTCTTGAGCGACTTCGGCGAGATCTGCGCGCCCTGCGGCGAGGCGAAGAAGTCCAGGATCTGCACGTCGGGCTGCTTGAGGTCGACCTCGATGGTGTACGGGTCGACGACCTTCGCCGCCGCGTAGTTCTTCAGCTGGGTCGAGGTCACGCCGGGGGCGTAGCCGGGGACGAACAGCTGGTCGAGGTTGGCCTTCACGACCGCGGCGTCGAACTTGTCGCCGTCGGTGAACGTGACGTCGTCGCGCAGCTTGAAGGTGTACTGCCGGCCGTCGGCGGAGGCCTCGTAGGACTTGGCCAGCCAGGGCAGGTAGCCGCCCTTGTCGTCGTGCGTGAGCAGCGCCTCGAAGCTGTTCCAGACCAGCAGACGGGCCTTGGCCTGGGCGTACTGGTGCGGGTTGAAGGTGACCGGCTCGGTCTCCACGGCCCAGGTGAGGCGGCCGCCGGCGACGGGCGCACCGGCGGCCGCCCCGGGATCGCCGGCCGCGGTCCCACCGCAGCCGGCCGCCAGCAGGGTCACGGCGGCCAGGGACAGCAAGTATCTACGCATAGCGATGCCTCGATCGGAGAGTGGCGAATCCCGGTGCGGGGAAACCGAATCGGCCCGGGTGGTGTCGGCCAGTGCAACAGTGGCCGAGCGTGACTGTCAATGTTCGACGGTGCTCTCTGTCGGCCATGTCACTGGGGTCTCGCCAAAACCATATCTTGCACGTAGGATTAGTCGGCTATTGCACTCCGGCACGACGGAGGTCCCATGTCCAAGCTGCCCCGCTCCAGCCGTCTGGCCAGCCCGGTCGACACCGAGGCGCACGGCGAGTACCGCATAGTCCGACGCCCCGACGACCCCCGGCCGCTGTACCGGTTCACCGGTCACGTCGACGACGACCCCCAGCCGGGCCGGTACCACATCTACGCGGGCTGGTTCTGCCCGTGGTCACAGCGCGTCACCATCGCCCACGCCCTGGCCGGGCTGCGGGACGTGGTGACGGTCTCGTACGTCGACAACGTCCGCGACGGGCGCGGCTGGGCGTTCCGCGAGCGCTACGGCCCCGACCCGGTCAACGGCTTCACCCTGCTGCGCCACGCGTACGAGGCGACCGAGGAGGGCTTCGACGGGCACGTCAGCGTGCCGGCGCTGTGGGACCGTGACCTGGCCCGGGTGGTCAGCAACGACTTCGCCGGCATCGGCATCGACCTGGCCACGAAGTTCGGCAAGGTGGCCACCCGGGTGGTCGCGACCTACCCCGAGCACCTGCGCGCGCAGATCGAGGCCACCGACGTCACCATCGACACCCCCGCCAAGCTGACCGCCCTCGACGAGCGGCTGGCCGGGCGCGGGTACCTCGTCGGCGGCGAGCTCACCGAGGCCGACATCCGGCTGTGGGTGCACCTGGCCCGGCTCGGCCCGCGGCTGGCCGAGTACCCGAACCTGCACCGCTACGCCCGCGACCTCTACCGCATCCCGGCGTTCCGCGACACGACCGACTTCAGCACGTACCCCCACCCGGATTGGTCCCTGGCATGAGCGAACCCCTGCATCTCGCCGTCGCGCTGGACGGCGCCGGCTGGCACCCGGCGGCGTGGCGCGACCCGTCCGCGCGGACCGAGGAGCTGTTCTCCGCCGACTACTGGGTGCGGCTGGTGCGCCGGGCCGAGGCCGGCACCCTGGACTTCGTCACCATCGAGGACAGCCACGGCCTGGCCCCGGGCGGCGTGCGCGGGCACCTCGACGCGCTGCTCATCGCCACCCGGGTGGCCCCGCTGACCAGCCACATCGGGCTGGTCCCGACGGTGCTGACCGACACCACCGAGCCGTTCCACGTCTCCACCCAGCTGGCCACCCTGGACCACGTGAGCACCGGCCGCGCCGGGTGGCGGGCCCGGGTGTCCACTGTGGAGGGCCTGGCCGAGATCGCCGACCACGTCGAGGTGGTGCGGCGGCTCTGGGACAGCTGGGAGGACGACGCCGTCATCCGCGACGCCGCCACCGGACGGTTCGTCGACCGGGACAAGCTGCACTACATCGACTTCACGGGCGAGCACTTCAGCGTCAAGGGCCCGTCGATCACACCCCGGCCGCCGCAGGGCCAGCCGCTCGTGACCGCGCTCGCCCACGCCCGGCCGATCTACGAGTTCGCCGCCTCCTCGGCCGACCTCGTCTACGTGACACCGTCCGATGTGGACCACGCCCGTGCGATCGTGGCGGAGGTCCGCGCCCTCTCCGACCGGCTGCTGATCTTCGCCGACCTCGTGGTGTTCCTCGACCCCGGCCGCAAGGCACGGCTGGACGCCCTGGCCGCCTTCGAGAGCGACGCCGTGGTGTACTCCGGTGACGCCGCCGGCCTCGCCGATCTTCTGCTCGCGTGGCAGGCCGCGGGGCTCGACGGGTTCCGGCTGCGGCCCGGCGTCCTGCCGGCCGACCTGGACGCGATCGTCGCGGACCTGGTGCCGATCCTGCGCGCGCGGGGCGCCTTCCGCACCGCGTACACCGCCGACACCCTGCGGGGCCACCTCGGCCTCGACCGACCCGAGAACCGCTACGCGAAGGCGGCCGCATGAGCAAGCAGGTGATCCTCGCCGCGCACTTCCCCGGCGTCAACAACACCACGGTGTGGAGCGACCCGGCGGCCGGCAGCCAGATCGCGTTCGAGTCGTTCCGCCGCCTCGCGCAGACCGCGGAGCGGGGCCGGTTCGACTTCTTCTTCCTGGCCGAGGGGCTGCGGCTGCGCGAGCAGCGGGGCCGCATCCACGACCTCGACGTCGTCGGGCGGCCCGACAACCTGACCGTGCTGGCCGGGCTGGCCGCGGTGACCAGCCACCTCGGGCTGACCGGCACCTTCAACTCGACGTTCAACGAACCGCTCGAGCTGGCCCGCAAGCTCGCCTCGTTCGACCACCTGTCCGGCGGGCGGGCCGGCTGGAACGTGGTCACCTCCTGGGACGCGTTCACCGGCGAGAACTTCCGCCGCGGCGGGTACCTCGACCGCGCCGACCGCTACTCCCGCGCCGCCGAGGTGCTGCAGACCGTCCGCGAGCTGTTCGGCACCTGGGCCGCCGACGAGATCGTGGCCGACCGGGCGAGCGGCGTGTGGTCAAGGCACGCCGAGCCGGGCGCGTTCGCCCACAAGGGACAGCACGTTGACATCGCCGGGCACTTCCCGATCCCGCGCAGCCCGCAGGGCCGCCCGGTCATCCTGCAGGCCGGCGACTCCGACGCCGGCCGCGAGTTCGCCGCCCGCGACGCCGACGCGATCTTCTCCCGGCACGGCACGCTCGGGGAGGGCAAGGCCTTCTACGCCGACGTGAAGGGCCGCCTCGCCCGCCACGGCCGCCGGCCCGACGACCTGAAGATCCTTCCGGCCAGCACCTTCGTGCTCGGCACCTCGGAGGCCGACGCCCGCGAGAAGGCCCACCACATCCGCCGCCAGCAGGTCAGCCCGCAGACCGCGATCCTGCTGGCCGAGCAGCTGTGGAACAAGGACCTGAGCGACCACGACCCGGACGGCCCGCTGCCGGCCTTCGACCCTGTCCCGGACCAGGACTCCATCATCAAGGGCCGGGCCGGGATGTTCGCCGACCCGGTCGCCACCGCCCGGCAGTGGCGCGCCCTCGCCGAGGAGAAGCGGCTGAGTCTCCGCGAGGTCGTCATCGAGGTCACCGGACGGCAGACCTTCATCGGCACCGCCGCCACGGTCGCCGCCACCATCGACGACTTCGTGCAGCAGGACGCGGCCGACGGCTTCATCCTCGTCCCGCACATCGTGCCCGGCGGCCTCGACGAGTTCGTCGACACCGTCGTGCCGCTGCTGCAGGAGCGCGGCGTCCTGCGTACCGAATACGAGACCACGACCCTGCGCGGGCATTTGGGGCTGGCGTCATGAAATTCCTCGCGATCACCCTCATCGTCCACGACGGGCAGAAGTCGCCGCGCGACCGGCTGCGCGAGGTGGTCGACAACGCCGTCTTCGCCGAGGAGCTCGGCTTCGACGGTTTCGGCGTCGGCGAGCGGCACGAGCGGCCGTTCATCTCCTCCTCGCCGCCGGTCGTGCTCAGCCACATCGCGGCCCGCACCCGCACCATCCGGCTGTTCACCGCCGTCACCACGCTGAGCCTGCTCGACCCGGTCCGCGCCTACGAGGACTACGCGACCCTCGACAACCTCTCCGACGGGCGGCTGGAGCTCATCGTCGGCAAGGGCAACGGCGCCGCCCAGGCCCAGCTGTTCCACGTGACCGCCGACGACCAGTGGGACCGCAACCGGGAGGGCTACGAGCTGTTCACCCGGCTCTGGCGGGAGGACAAGGTCACCTGGTCGGGCCGGTTCCGCCCGTCGCTGACCGACGCCGAGGTGCTGCCCCGCCCGCTGCAGCGGCCGATCCGGATCTGGCACGGCAGCGCGACGAGCAAGGCGTCGGTGGAGCTGGCCGCGCAGTACGGCGACCCGCTGTTCTCGGCCAACGTCACCAACCCGGTCGAGCCGTACGAGGAACTGGCGCGCCACTACCGCGAGCGGCTGGCGTTCCACGGCCACGACCCCGCCACCGCACTCGTCGGGGCCGGCTCCGCGGGGCTGTACGTGGCCGAGCGCTCGCAGGACGCGATCGAGGCCTACCGGCCGGTGTTCGAGGCGCGCCGCCGGTACGGTCCGGCGGTCTTCTCGTCGCTCGAGGACGCCATCGAGCGGGGTTCGACGCTCGTCGGCAGCCCGCAGCAGATCATCGACAAGGTGCTGCGGTACCACGGCCGCCTCGGCCATGAGGTGATGCACGTGCAGGCCGACGCCGACGGGCTCACCGACAAGCAGCACCGCGCGTCCCTCGAGTTGTTCCAGTCCGAGGTCACGCCGGTGCTGCGCCGCGAGATTCCCAGCCGTCCGTTCCCCGCCCCGGTGGTGCCCGCATGAGCGTTCCACTGTCCATTCTGGACCTTGCCCCGATCAGCTCCGGCTCCGACGCCGGGGCCGCCCTGCGCGCCAGCGTCGCCGTCGCCCGGCGGGCCGAGACGGCCGGCTACAGCCGGTACTGGGTCGCCGAGCACCACTTCGCCGCCGGCGTGGCCAGCGCCGCGCCGGCCGTGCTCATCGCGCTCATCGCGGCCGCGACCGACCGCATCCGGGTCGGCTCCGGCGCCGTGCAGGTCGGCTACCAGACCCCGCTGTCGGTGGTCGAGCGGTTCGGGCTCGTCGACGCGGTGTACCCGGGCCGGGTCGACCTCGGCCTGGGCCGCTCCGGCGGCAAGCCGACGCCGGTCACCGAGACCGCCGACCGGGTCGTGGACGGGCTGCTGATCCCGGCCCCGTTCGACTTCTCGACGTTGGCCGGCGGACCGCGGTTCGCCGCCTACGGGGCACTGCTGCGCCAGCCGGGGGCCACGCCGGCGCCGTTCGCCGAGATCGTCGACGACATCCAGGCGCTGATCGCCGGTACGCTCACCCGCGACGGATTCGACCTGCACGCGACCCCGGGCGAGGGTGCCAAGACCGAGCTGTGGATCCTCGGCTCCAGCGGCGGGGAGAGCGCGCGGGTGGCCGGGGAGCGGGGCCTGCCGTTCGCGGCCAACTACCACGTGGCCCCGTCCAACGTGCTGGAGGCGGTCGAGTCCTACCGGGCCGCGTTCCGGCCCTCGGCGGTGCTCGACCGGCCGTACGTGCTCGTCTCCGCCGACGTGCTGGCCGCCCCGACCGAGGCGCAGGCGCACCATCTGGCCTCGCCGTACCGGCACTGGGTGCGCAGCATCCGCACGGGCACGGGCGCCATCCCGTACCCGACCCCGGCCGAGGCGGCGGGGCTGCCGTGGAGCGACGAGGACCAGGCCCTGGTCCGGGACCGGCTCGACACCCGGTTCGTCGGCACGCCCGCGCAGGTGGTCGCGCAGTTGGAGACGCTGCGCCGGGTCACGGCGGCCGACGAGCTGCTCGTCACCACCATCACCCACGACCCGGCGGACCGCATCCGCTCCTTCGAACTCCTCGCGGACGCGTGGTTCTGAAGCGCGTGGTGCTAGCGGTCGCCGTGGAAGAGCACGCCGTGCAGCAGCGTGGAGAGCTCGCTCGCGTCGTGCACCGGGGCGGGGAAGTCGACGCGATGCCAGACGCCCGCCCCGGTCGCCACCGTGAACCCGTACCGGTCCAGCCGCATCGGCACCGCCTGCTTCACCGGCGTGCCGGCCGCGGCGAGCCGGGTCCGCAGGTACGCCCCGATCTCGGCCGCGTGGTGCCCGGCCAGGTCGGCGAGCAGGTGCTTCTCGTCCTCGTGCAGCGGATCGGGCCGGGCGGCGGCGTACCCGGCCCGGTCGAGCACGTGCCAGGTGTGCTGATGGCGGACGCGGACCTGGTCGGCCTCGACGCGGTACAGCGCCGCGCTCACCCCCACGTCGAGCAGGTCGGCGACCGGGTTGGCCAGTGCGAACACGTGCGCGGCGGCCCGGCCCGCGACCGGGTCGAGCCGCACCGGCCGCCCGGTGATCCGGACCCGCCCGAGGCTCGGCGAGCCCAGCAGCGGCGGGTGGTCGTCGACGGTCAGCACCACGGGCACCTGCCGCCGGGCCAGCCCGGCCAGGTCCCGGTCGGCCCCGCTGCCGGTGCGGGCCAGCAGCAGCGGCCGCCCCTGCTCGTCGGCGGCGTGCGGCACCGGCAGCGCGTCGAACGAGGCGGCCGCCTTGACCGTCCCGGCCACGCGCCCGAACGCCAGCGTCCGCGCGATCTCGAAAAGCGTCGGCCCCACGTCGGCCACCCCCAGTCCCTTGAGTAAGGGCAGCCTAACCTAAGCCCTCGGGTCAGTCGAGGAGCTTCTCGCTCAGGTCCCAGAGGCGGCGGGCGTCGGCCGGGTCGAGCATCGCCGAGTTGGCGTCGGACGGGATGCTGTCGGCGGTCAGCGGGCGCACCTCGTCGTCGAGCGGGGCCACGTCGCTGTCCTTGAGGTACACGCCGCCGACCCCGGCGAGCAGCGGGCTGGCCGCGCCGAACACGAGGGTCGCGGCGCCCTGCTCGATGGTCTTCTTGCCGGCCGCCGGGTCGATGACCGGGGTGCCGTGCTCGTCGACGAGGCCCTGCGCGCGCAGGGATGCCAGCCGCTCCCCGGTGTGCGGGCCCGGGCCGACGATGACGCCCGGGTGCGCCGCGAAGGATCGGATGCCCTCGGCCGCGAAGCGCCGGTCCAGCTCCACGGTGAACAGCACGTTCGCCCGCTTGGCCTGCCCGTACGCGGCCGCCGGATCGTAGCCGGACGCGAAGTCCAGGTCGTCCCAGCGGATCTCGCCGAACCGGGCCGCCCCCGAGGTCACGTTGAGCACCCGCGCGCCGCCCGCCGCGCGCAGGGCCGGCAGCAGCGCCCGGGTGAGCTGGAAGTGCCCGAGGTGCGCGGTCGAGAACTGCAGCTCGTGGCCGCGGGCGTCGAGCCGCCGCTGCGGGCCGAACATCAGCGCCGCGTTGTTGACCAGCATGTGCAGCGCAACGCCGGAGTCCATCCAGCGCGCGGCGAACGCGTCGACGGAGGCCGGGTCGGCGAGGTCCAGCCGCTCGACCCGCACGCCGGGGATGCCGTCGACGGCCGCCGAGGCCCGCTCGGGGTCGCGGGCGGCGACGGTCACGGCGGCGCCGGCCGCGGCGAGCGCGCGGGTGACCTCCCGGCCGAGCCGGCCGTGCCCGCCGGTGACGATCGCGTTCCGGCCGCTGAGGTCGACGCCCGCCAGGACGTCGGTCGCGGTGGAGGCGGCGGTGAACGGGGTCGGCAGCGGTGCCTGGGAACGTGTCATGCGTCCAGTCTGATCTTCGCCGGCCGGACGCGGAATCATTGCGAGTCCGGATTTCTTGCGTCAGAGTACGAACCATGCCTGCCACGGATGCGCTGTCCGACGTCTTCGACCAGGTCGAGGTCCGCAGCGTGATCACCGGCGGGTTCGCGGTGCGCGGGCCCTGGGCCTCCCGCCACACGATCGGGCAACCGCTGAAGCTCGCCGCGCTGGTCGCCGGATCCGCGCGGCTCAGCGTCGACGGGCCCGGCGGCCCGGACGGCCCGGTCGACCTCGCGCCCGGCGACGTCGTGCTGCTCAACCACCGCACCTCCCTGGACATGCGCGGCGGCCGGGGCGACGGCCCGCCGCGGGAGCTGATCCCCGAGCTGGGCTTCGACTCCCTGGCGCTGGCCGCGGCCGACCTGGCCACCGACGACGTGCTCGTCGGCGGCTGGGTCGGCGTCAACCCGGCCGGGCTGGAACTGCTCCGCACCGCGCTGCCGGGCCTCGTTCACGTCCGGGCCCGGACCCCGGCCGCGTCCCGGCTGGCCGCCCTCGTCGCGCAGCACTTCGTCGAGGCCTCCAGCGGCCGGCTCGGCTCGGCGTTCGCCATCCGGCAGAACGGCCAGCTGATCCTCCTGGAGGTGCTGCGCGCGTACCTCGAACAGGAACAGCCGCCGACCGGGTGGCTGCGGCTGCTGGCCGACGAGCCCCTGGCCCCGGCGCTGCGGCTCCTGCACGAGCAGCCCGGCCGGGCCTGGGAGCTGGCCGAGCTCGCCCGGGCCGCCGGCATGTCCCGGACCACCTTCGCCGCGCGGTTCCGCACGGTCGCCGGCACGCCGCCGCTGACGTACCTGGCGCGCTGGCGGATGGTGCTCGCCCAGCGCGCCCTGCGCGACCCCGACGTGCGGGTCGCAGCGCTCGCCGCCGAGCTCGGCTACGGCTCGGAGAGCGCCTTCAGCACCGCGTTCAAGCGCGAGATCGGTGAATCCCCGCTGCGGTACCGCCAACGCCTCCGCACCCCCCGCCCTGCGTAGACTGCCGCGTCGTGACCATCACTCCCACGCCGTTCGACGCCGCCGTCGCGCTGCTGCAGGACGGGCGGCTCGTCGAGGCCGAGGCGCTCATGGTGCGCGAGGTGCAGGCGGTGACCGCCCGGCACGGTGCCGGTACCCCGGAATGGGCCTCTGTGCAGTGCGACCTCGGCAACGTGCTCATCAACGCCGACCAGGTGCCCCGCGCCATCGACTGCTATCGGGCCGCCGTCTCGGTGTCGCCGCGCGACTTCCCGGAGCTGCACAAGGACCACCTGACCTATGTGAGCAACCTCGGCGGGGCGCTGCGGCTGGCCGGGCGGCTCGACGAGGCCGAGGCGGAGCTGCGCCGCGGCGCCGAGGAACGGGCGGCCTTCTACGGGCGCGACCACGCCGGCTTCGGCTTCGGCCTGGAACCCCTCGCCGAGCTGCTGCTGGACCGCGGCGACCTCGCCGGGGCCCGCGCGGTCGCCGAGGAGATGGTGGCCAACCTCGACGCCGCCCGGCACCCGCGGGTCGTGGTCGCGATGGCGCTGCGGGCCGAGATCGTGCGCGCCCAGGGCCCGGCGGAGCCCGCGTTCGCCGGCGCCGAGCGGCTGCCCGCGGAGCTGATCGAGGACCTCGCCGGGGCCGTGCTCGCCCGCTCCGGCGCCGGGCGGCCGCTGCTCACCGAGCTCGTCGCCCTGCTCGAGGCCCGGCTCGGCCCCGACCACCGGGCCACCCTCGCCACCCTGTCCCGCATCGCGAACCTCGGCCGGGACAGCGGCGACCAGACCGGCCGGATCGAGGCCATCCAGCGGGTCCTGGCCTCCCACGACCGCCAGGGCCAGGCCGAGGCGGCGCTCCAGGTCGCCCTGGGCCTGGCCCTCGCGCACGGCGATGCCGGCGACCAGGAGGCGGGCCTGCGCGCGTACTCCTCGGCGTACGAGCGCGCCACCCGCCTCGGCCGCCCCGAGCTGGTCAGCCAGGTGCTGCGCAACTGGGGGCTGGCCCTGCGGGACGCCGACCGCCCGGCCGACGCCGAGCGCGCCCTGGCCGACGCCGTGCGGGCCGCCGAGACCGGCGCCGACTACGAGCTGCTCGGCCGCGGCCGGATCGCGCTCGGGCTGTTCCTGCAGCACCAGAACCGCCTCGCCGAGGCCCGCGGCGTGATCGAGCAGGGCCTGGCCGTGCTCGACCCGGTGCACCCCGACGCGATGATCGGCCGCAGCCACCTCGGCGCCGTGCTGGAGGGCCGCACCTGCGGCTGCGGCGACATGCCGGACACGATCGCCCGGGCGTACCGCGAGTTCGTGCTCAGCAAGGTGCCGCGCGGCCTGCTGGCCGACGTCCACGTCGAGGTGACCGGCGGCGACTTCCGGGTCAACGTCGAGCTGTCCCGGGAGCCGCAGCAGGCGGAGCTGGAGCGGCTCAACGAGGTCATGCAGTCCGCGTACGCCGAGTTCCGCCGCCGGCTCGTGGCGTCCTGACCGGCAGCGGGCCGGCGGCTCGGTGCACGAAGGCCGGCGGCAGGTTGCCCCACACCAGCCGGCTCGTCGTCGTGGCCGCGAAGCGCCGCTCCAGCTCGCCGGCGAACCGGCGGGCGGGCGGCGTCCAGGCCGCGTGCGCGTAGGCGAAGGTGGCGAAGCAGCCGTCCGGGGCGAGCACGGCCGTGACGGCGTCGAGGATGCGCGCCCGGACCGGCGCGGCCATCACGGTCCACGGCAGCCCCGACACGACCGCGTCGACCGGGCCGGAAACCAGCCGGGCCAGGTCGGCGGCGGAGCCGTGCACGATCTCGACGGGCCTTCCGTGGTACCGCCGGATCAGCCGCCCCGCCAGCCGCCCGTTCAGCTCGACGGCGACGACCAGGGTGCCCGGCGCGACCCGGCCCAGGATGGCGTCGGTGACCACGCCGGTGCCGGGGCCCAGCTCGACCACGGTGCGGGCCCGCTCGAGGCCGAGGCCGTCGGTCATCCGGCGGGCCAGCGCGGGTGAGCTGGCGGCGATCGCCCCGGTCGTCAACGGCCGGCGCAGGAACTCGGTGAGGATGGACATGGCGGCGACGCTAGGAGCGGCGGGCGTCACCGGTCGTCGTCCCGGCGGGCCGTCGTGGTCCTCCCGCGGGAGTACCGTCGACGCCGTGCTCGCCCTGCTCCTCGTGCTCCCCGCGCTCGTGGACCCGCCGGCCGGGAGGCCCTTCTGGGTGCAGGTCGCCGTCCTGAGCGGCCTCGTGCTGCCGCTGCTGTGGCGCCGGCGCCGGCCGGGCGCGATGACCGCCGTCGTGCTCGCCGCCGCCTGGGCCGGGCTGCTCGGCCACGTCTGGGCCGACCGGTTGCCCCTGGCGCACCTATCGATGCAGATCATGTTGTACACCCTGATCGTGCGCGGCCGCCGCCGGACCGGTGCCGCCGCCGCCGTCGCCGCGGGCGCCTTCTTCACCGTCTGGGCCCTCGGCACCGGGGTGGACGCCCGGTGGAGCGTGCTCACCTACGCGCTGTCGCTCGCCACCGTCTGGCTGCTGGCCGAGCTGGTGCGGGCCCGCCGGGCGTACCTCGGCGCCGAACGGCGGGCCCTCGTGCGGGCGGCGGCCGCGCAGGAGCGGGCCCGCATCGCGCGGGAGCTGCACGACGGGCTCTCGCACAGCGTGAGCGTCATGGTCGTCAACGCCGAGGGGGCCCGGCTGATGCGCCACACCGACCCGGCCGTGGTGGACCGGACGCTCGACCTCGTGAGCACCACCGGCCGGGCCGCGCTGGCCGACCTGCGCCGGCTGCTGACGGTACTGGACGGGGAAGCTGTTGGTTGGCCGGACCTGCACCGGCTGACGGCGGGCATCCCGGGTGCCACGCTGCGGATCACGGGCAGCGCGTCGGGCGTGCCGGCCGGGGTGGTCGAGCACGCGTACCGGATCGTCCAGGAGGCCCTGACCAACGCGGTCAAGCACGGCGGGGCCGGGGTCTGCGTCGAGGCCTTCGTCGCGCTCGGGGAGCCGGGGCCGGGACGGGTGCTGCGGATCGAGGTTCGCGACGGCGGTGCAGGCGATGCCGAGCCGCGGCTGCCGTCGTCGGGGCGGGGCCTGGCCGGGATGCGGGCGCGGGTCACGGCGCTCGGCGGCACCCTCGAGGCGGGGCCGCGGCCGGAGGGCGGCTTCCGGGTGCTCGCCACGCTGCCGCTCGTCACAGCGGATCCACAGGCGGGTGCCGACAGGATGGGCTGATGACCGACCGCGCACCGTCCCGCGTCCTCGTCTGCGACGACCAGGAGCTGATGCGGATGGGACTGCGCATGGTGGTGGACAGCCAGCCCGACCTGACCGTCGTCGGCGAGGCGGCGGACGGGCCGGCGGCGGTCCGCGCCGTCGTCGCGCACCGGCCGGATGTGGTGCTGCTGGACGTACGGATGCCGGGTCTGGACGGGGTGAGCGCGGCGGCCCGGATGCGCGCCGTTGTGCCCGCCACCCGGATCCTCATGATCACGACGTTCGACCTGGACGAGTACGCGTTCGGGGCCCTGCGCGCCGGGGCCGACGGCTTCCTGGTGAAGGACGCGCCCGCCGCCGAGATGCTGGTCGCGATCCGCGGCGTCCTGCGCGGCGACACGATGGTCGCGCCGTCGGTGACCCGCCGCCTGCTGGACCGGCACGTGGCCACCGAGTCCCCGCGCGACCCCCGGCTGGGCCGGCTCACCGAGCGCGAGCGGGAGGTGCTCGGGCTGATCGCGCGGGGCCTGAGCAACCTCGAGATCGCCGACCGGCTCCACCTCGGCGAGACGACGGTGAAGACCCACGTCCGCCGGATCCTCGGCAAGCTGCAGGTCCGCGACCGCATCGGCGCCGTCGTGCTGGCCCACGAGCACCGGCTCCTATGATCGGTGCCGTGTCCCCGTCCGTGTCCCCGCCCGTCGCCGTGCCCGCCCGCCAGATCCGCGCCGCCTGGACGGACGCGACCATCACGGTGTACCAGGCGTACCCACCGGAGATCGCCGGGCCCGCGGTCGCGGCCGGGCGGTTCGGGCCGCCGTTCCGGCGCGAGCGGATGACGTGGATCAAGCCGTCGTTCCTGTGGATGATGTACCGCTGCGGCTGGGCCGCCAAGCCCGGGCAGGAGCGGGTGCTGGCGATCGAGCTCACCCGGGCGGGCTTCGAGTGGGCCCTCGCCAACGCCGCGCTCAGCCACTACGACCGCGACCTGCACCCGGACCGGGCGGCGTGGTCCGAGCAGCTCAGGACCAGCCCGGTGCGGGTGCAGTGGGACCCGGAGCGGTCGCTGCGGTTGCAGGCGCTGCCGTACCGCTCGCTGCAGGTCGGCCTGTCCGGCGCGGCGGTCGACCGGTACGTGGACGAGTGGACCGCCGCCATCACCGACATCACGGGAACCGTCCGGGAGATCCGGGCGCTGCTCGACGCCGGGCGCGACGACGAGGCGGCCGCCCGGCTGCCGGTCGAGCGCCCCTATCCGCTGCCGGCGGGGGTCGGGGCGCGGATCAGTACCGGCGAGGCCTGAGGGTCTGTTCCATCTTCCGCCGCCGCGCGGCGGCGCTGACGTGGAACACGATCCCGATGATGAGCAGGAACCCGCCGACCCCGGCGATCGCGAACCCGATGATCCCCAGCGGCACCCCGCCCGCGTCCGGCCCGAACGGCGAGGGCACCTCGGACTGCGGCGTGTCGATGGTGACGTCCGGGATGGCCTGGATGAACCCGAGCACCCCGTAGGCGAACATCCCGAAGCCGACCACGTTGGCCACGATGCCGAGCCACACCAGCCAGCGCCCCCAGCTCTTGCGGGCCGCGATCTCGGCCAGGAAGCTCTCCCGCTGGACCTCGTAGTTGTTGTACTGGTTGCCGGCGACGTTGTGGATGCTCCCGCCGGCGTGCTGGTCGCGCACGTCGTACACCGGCCGGTACCCCGGCGCCGCGGCCATCACCAGCTGGGTCTCGACGTGCCCGAACGCCACGATGTCGCCCTCGCCGACCGGCACCGGCCCGGTGATCCGCCGCCCGTTGACGTACGTGCCGTTGCTGGAGTTCAGGTCCCGCACCACGAGCCGCCCGCCGTGCACCTCGATCGCCGCGTGCACCCGGCTCACCGACGGATCGTTGAGCACCGTGGCCCGCCCGATCGTCGTCGGCCCGCCCCCGACGGGAATCCGGAGCCCGTTCCCGCCGTGCCCCATCACCTCGAGAAACACGGCACTCACCGCAACAGCGCGAGGAGCGCGGACCCGGCCGGCCCGAGCCACTGCCCGAGCGTCGTGAGCGGCCCGACGAGCCCGGCCCCGGCCGCGGCGAGCGCCCCGGCATGCGACAACGCCCGCGTGACCCGCTCGAGCCGGCCCCCCACTTCGGGCTTGTCGGCCGTACCGGCGACGACCGCCCGCTCCACCGCCGCCGCGTCCCGCAACAGGTGCCCGCGCAGGTCCTCCGGCACCGCGAGCCGCTGCACGGCAGCCTGCAACGCCCGCACCGCGGCATGCGCCTCGCCGATCGTCACGCTCGCGTGCTGACCCCCGGCGTTGTACTGGTTGCCGGCCACGTTGTTGATATTGGCCGCACGCTGATTGCCGATGTTGAACGTCATCGCCGCCCCCAGCTGATGGTCCGGACACAGGAAAGATGTCCGAGGCGGCGTTCTGATACATCGCCCGTCAGTGCAGGAGCCGCTCCGCCCAGAACACCTGCCCGCCGGGCCCCACACCGATGAGCGCGACCAGCAGATCCTCGACGGCCACGTCGCGCAGCACAGCCTGGATCGTCACCGGCGAGGCATCGACCGCCCACACCGAGACGGCGCTGCCCGTGGTCACGCCCCGCAGCCACGGATACCGCCGTTCCGCCCGGTCGAGCGCCCCGTCGGTCCCGGCGGCAACCCGATCGGGCCGCGCGGCGTGCACGGCGACGAACCCGGGCATGCGATGCCGCCGCTGGTCCAGCACCACGATGCGCAGCGAGCCCCCGCCCCGCACCCCGCCCGGCGGCGTCGAGCTCACCCGCCCGACGAAGATCCGACTTGTTCAAGCGTCGCCTGGGCGTGCAGCGCGCCGGGCCCGTACGGCGGCCGCTCGTGCCACCTCCACCCAGCCACCCCGGCGGCCGCGGCCACGGCCAGGAGGATCGCCACGGCCGACAGCCGCCTGGCACGTCGCTGCACGCCAGCAGTAGAGCACAACCGCGCCCACCGCACGGCCCCGTTCGGCGACGTAGGCTGGAGATTCCAGGCCTGTGGAGATGTCGCAGCACAGCAGCGCAAGTATCCGCGAACTGGAGGGCCGTCCAGTGATTCGCCACCTCACGCTCGTCACCGGTGCCGCCCGCGTCGCGTGGGCGGTGCTTGCCGGACCGGCGAGGGGAGCGTCCCGGTGAAGGCGCTGCAGCTTGCCGCGCGCGGCGATCCGTGCGAAGTGGTCCGGCTCGTCGAGGTGCCCGACGTCGGCGCGCCGCGGGCCGGGGAGGTGGTCATCGACGTCGAGGCGTCGCCGGTCGAGCCGACCGACCTGGCCATCATCGCCGGCACCTACGGCTACCTCCCGCCGCTGCCGCACCTGCTCGGCGCCCAGGGGGTCGGCCGGGTCGCGGCCGTCGGGCGGGACGTCGACTACGTGCGGGAGGGGGACCGGACCCTGGTGCCGCTGCTGAGCAACGCGTGGGCCGAGCGGGTCAAGACGGACGTGCCGTGGCTGCGGCCGCTGCCGAAGGGCGACGTCGGCCAGTTGTCGATGCTCGGGATCGACCCGCCGACCGCGTGCCTGCTGCTGACCGAGTTCGTGCGGCCGCGGGCGGGCGAGTGGGTGATCCAGAACGCGGCGAACTCGGGTGTCGGGCGGTCCGTGATCGCGCTGGCCCGGGCCCGCGGCCTGCGCACGGTCAACGTGGTGCGCCGCGCGGAGGTGGTCGCGGAGCTCACCGCGCTCGGCGGCGACGTCGTGCTGGTCGACGGCCCCGACCTGGCGCGGCGGATCGCGGCGGCGACGGACCGGGCGCCGGTCGAGCTCGCGCTGGACGGCGTCGGCGGCGAGTCGACCCAGCGGCTGCTCGACGCGATCGCACCGTACGGCACCGTCGCCGTCTACGCCGGCATGAGCGGCGAACCGGCCCGGGTGTCCAGTCCGAACCTGGTCTACACCAGCCAGTGCCTGCGCGGGTTCTGGGTGGTCACCTGGCTGCGGCGGCAGACCAGCGTCGAGAAGGTGGCCTCGTTGTACCGCGAGTGCGCCGCCGCCAGCACCCCGTACCCGATCGCCGGGGAGTTCGGGCTGGGCGAGCACGCCGAGGCGCTGACGGTCGCGGCGAAGTTCCGCGGCAAGGCCATCTTCAAGCCCAACGGCTAGTCGATCGCCTGGTACACGGCGGTCCAGAAGTCGCGCGCGTGCGGCAGCTGCTGGTTGCCCGCGTGCGCGCGCTGGATCATGAGGATGGTCGTCAGGTCCTCGGCGGGATCGGTGTACCAGGCGGTGCCGTAGAACCCGTGCCACCCGTAGCTGCCGACGGACGGGCCGAGGTCGGTGCGGCGGGTGCGGACCGACATCCCGAAGCCCCAGCCGATCGCGGCGAGGTACCCGGGCCCGAACCCGCCGTTCGCCTTCTGCTCCGGCGTCAGCTGGTCGCTGGTCATCAGGGTCACCGCCGGCCGCGACAGCACACCGTACGACCGCAGCGAGGACGCGAAGGTGAGCCAGTCCGCGGCCGTCGACACGATCCCGCCGCCGCCGGACTCGAACGCGGGCGGACGGCTGAACCGGCCGTCGGGGCCGTCCTCGATTTCCGGGCCGCTGACCGGGACGTACGCCGTGGCCAGCCGGTCGAGCCCCGCCGCGGCGACGCTGAACCCGGTGTCGGACATTCCCAGCGGCTCGCAGATCCGCTCCCGCAGCGCGGCGCCGAACGACTGGCCGGTCGCGCGGGCCACGAGCACCCCGGTCACGTCGCCGGCCGTGTCGTACATCCACGCGTCGCCCGGCTGCCGCACCAGCGGCAGGGCACCGAGGCGCCGGAGGTACTCGTCCGGCTCCGGCTGACCGATCGCGTCGATGGCGTCGGCGATCGGCACCGTCCCCGGTTCGGCGGGCACCATGCCGATGCCGAGGGTGTACGTCAGCAGGTCCCGGACGAGGATCGCCCGGTGCGCGGGCACCGTGTCGGCCAGCGGCCCGCCCGGGTCGGCGAGCACCCGCCGCTCGGCCAGCTCCGGCAGCAGGTCGTCGACCGGGTCGTCGAGGCGCAGGGTGCCGTCCTCGACCAGGGTCATCAGGCAGGCGGCGGCGAGCGGCTTGCCCATCGAGCCCAGCCGGACGATCGTCCCGGTCCCCATCGGGGCCGACGATCCAGGCCCGGCGAAGGCGAGCGTTCCTGTTTGCTCCACGTGTACGGCGCCGTGCCGCGCCAGCACCGCCACCGCACCGGGCACGAAGCCGGTCTCGACCCAGCGCTCCAGGAGATTCCGCAGTCTGGTCAGCCGGCGCGCCGAGAAGCCACCCGTGGTCACCCGTCGCACCCTACATGCTGCATCATCGGCACGTGGAGGAGCGGATTCTGGAGAGCTTCGCCCGGCAGGGCCTGATGCGCCACCTCGGCGCCCGGATCACCCACGTCGGCGCGGGCACGGTGCACATCCGGCTCGACGCGCGGGAGGAACTGACCCAGCAGCACGGGTACTTCCACGCCGGCGCCACGAGCGCGATCGCCGACAGCGCCGGCGGGTACGCGGCGCTGACCGTCTTTCCGGCGGGGAGCGAGGTGCTGACCGTGGAGTACAAGATGAACCTGCTGGCGCCCGCGGACGGCCAGTTCCTCGAGGCGGTCGGCACGGTGCTGCGCTCCGGGCGGACGCTCACGGTGTGCCGGCTGGACGTCTTCGCCGAGCGGGGCGAACGGCGGACCCTGGTCGCGGCCGGCCAGCAGACGCTCATCCGGATCGACCCCCGGTAGCGGTCACACGGACGATCCCGTCCGGATGGGCGCGCCGCTAGCGTGCCTGCATGTCCAATCTGCACCTGCACGTGAGCCGCGTGGGCGACGCCGACGTGCTCACCGTGCGGGGGCCGATGATCGCCGCGCACGCGATGACGCTGCACGCGGCCCTGGAGAGCCTGCTGCAGAACCGGGGCGCGACGATCGTCGTCGACCTGGCCGAGGCCCGGCCGTGCGACCTCACCGCCCTGACCGTCCTGCGCGCGGCGGCGGCCGTGGCCGTCACCGGCGGCGGCGCCCTGCGGCTGGCCGGCCCGTCGGCCGAGGCACAGGCGGTGCTGGAGGCGGCCCGGGCGGCCAAGTACCTGCCGACGTTCCCGAGCATCGCGGAGGCGATCTCAGCATAGGCCGGCGGTTCGCGCGGCCGGTCGATCCGGCAGTTCCGCGGCGGCTCGGGGCGCGGCATCGCGGGTTGCGCGCCGCCAGGCGGCGCCGGTGAGCAGGCGCAGGCCGTTGAGGCCGACGATCACGGTGGAGCCCTCGTGCCCGGCCACGCCGAGCGGCAGCGGCAGGTCGGCGAAGAGGTCCCAGGCGACGAGGACGGCGATGAACGCACCGGCGATGACGAGGTTCGCCACGACGACGCGGCGGGCTCGCCGGGACAGGGCGATGAGCGGGGGCAGGGTGGTGAGGTCGTCGCGGACGAGGACCAGGTCGGCGCTGGTGAGGGCGAGGTCGGAGCCGTGGCGGCCCATGGCCACGCCGAGGTCGGCGGTGGCCAGCGCGGGGGCGTCGTTGACGCCGTCGCCGACGAGCATCACCCGCCCGCCCTGCTGTTGCAGGGCGCGAACCCGTTCGACCTTGTCCGAGGGCAGCAGGCCCGCGTGGGCCTGCACGATGCCGGTGGCGGCGGCGAGGCGCCGGGCGGCGCCGGCGTTGTCGCCGGTCAGCAGCACCGGCGCGGTACCGGTCACGGTGGCCAGGGCGGCGACGGTGGTGGCGGCCTCGGCCCGGACCTGGTCGGCGAGGACGATCACGCCGGCCGGTCGGCCGTCGACGACGACGGCGACCGCGGTTCGCCCGGCGTCCTGGGCGTCGGTCACGACCTGGCGCACCTGGGCCAGGACCGCACCGTCCGCCTCGGCCGGGTCGACCGCGTCGAACAGGGTGGGCTTGCCGGCCCGGACGTGACGGCCGCCGATGGTCGCCGCGACGGCGTGGCCCGGGGCGGAGCGGAAGTGCTCGGCGGGCGGGATCCGCAGGCCGTGTTCCCGGGCGGCCGTGACGATGGCGGCGCCGAGCGGGTGTTCGCTGTGCGTTTCGACGGCGGCCACGAGGCGCAGCAGGCTCGCCTCGTCGAGGCCGGCGCCGGTGGCAGGGTGGACGCCGGTGACGCGGATCGCGCCGGTGGTGAGGGTGCCGGTCTTGTCGAAGGCGACGACGGTGGTGCCGGCGAGCTGCTCCATGACGACGGCGGACTTGACGAGGACGCCGTGCCGGCCGGCGAGGGCGATCGCGGACAGCAGCGGCGGCATGGTCGCGAGGACGACCGCGCAGGGCGAGGCGACGATCATGAACGTCATCGCCCGCAGCAGGGTCGGCTGCAGGCCGGCGCCGAACAGCAACGGGACGGCGAAGAGGGCGAGGGTGGCCACGACGACGCCGATGGAGTACCGCTGCTCGATGCGTTCGATGAACAGCCGGGCGCGGGACTTCGTCGCGGACGCCTGCCCGACCATGGCGACGATCCGGGCGATGACCGTGTCGCCGGCCGCGCGGTGCACCCGGGCGGTCAGCGCGCCGGTGCCGTTGAGGGTGCCGGCGAACACCTCGTCCCCGGCCGTCTTCGCCACCGGCAGCGGCTCCCCGGTGATGGTGGCCTGGTCCACGTCGCTGTCCCCGGTCACGACGACCGCGTCGGCGCCGATGCGTTCCCCGGGCCGGACGCGGATGAGGTCGCCGACGACGAGGCCGGCGGCGGGAACCACGGTCTCGGTGCCGCCGGGGTCGAGGCGGGTGGCCTGGTCCGGGGCGAGGTCGAGCAGGGCCCGGACGGAGTCGGCGGTGCGGGCGGTGGCGAACGCCTCGAGCGCGCCGGAGGTGGCGAAGATGACGATGAGCAGCGCCCCGTCGAAGACCTGCCCGATCGACGCCGCGCCGATCGCGGCGACGATCATCAGCAGGTCGACGTCCAGCATGCGCCTTCGCAGGGCGCGCAGGCCGGCCAGGGCCGGTTCCCACCCGCCGGTGACGTAGCAGGCCAGGTAGAGGCTCCACCACACCGCCGCCGGAGCCCCGGACAGCTGGGCGAGCCCGCCCGCGGCGAACAGCACCGCGGCGATCGCCGCCCAGCGGATCTCCGCCAACGCCCACATGCGCGCGCCGAGCCGGCGCGGCCGGGCCGGGGACGGTGCGGCCGTCGCCGGGGTGGCCGGTTGGGTCGAGGTCAGGGTCACGAGAAGCAACCATACCTGCGTAGGCATGCAGATAGCCAAGCAGATGAGCAGACAGCTGGTCGAGGATGCCGCTACGCTGGTCGGGTGCACACCGAGCTGCCCGACTTCCGGATGCCGAACGACGAGCAGGTCCACCTCGCCGCCGAGGGGTTCCGGCTGCTCGCCGACCCGACCCGGATCAAGATCCTGTGGGCGCTGCTGCAGGGCGAGTCGTCGGTGGCGTGCCTGGCCGAGCTCGTCGGCGCCGCCCCGACCGCGGTGAGCCAGCACCTGGCCAAGCTGCGCCTCGCCGGGCTGGTCAAGGGCCGCCGGGAAGGCACCTTCGTGCACTACTCCGCCGCCGATACCCACGTGCGCGCCCTGCTCGCCGAGGCGCTGTTCCACGCCGACCACGCCGACCAGGACCTGCCCGACCATCCCGGCGGCGACCATGCCCCGCACCAGCACCTGGTGGCCCGCGGCAAGCTGACGCGCGGCGCCTGACCGCCCGGGCGCGACTCGATCGGCCGGCGACGACCGGCGGGCCGGCAGGTTCGTCGTCGGCGCCGCTGCGTGGAACGACGGCACCGCCGCGGTCGGCCACCTCGGCACTCTGCGTTCGGCGACCGGGCACGGCCGCGGCGCTGAGGTGTCCGGGACGCTGGTGTTCAGCGTCCGGCGGGACGGATCCGCATCAGCAGCGTGGCGGCGGCCGCGGAGACGCACGAGGCCAGCAGGATGGCCAGGCGGGCGTGGTCGTTGGCGGGGGTGCCGGGGCCGAACGCGAGCTCGGCGATGAGCAGCGACACGGTGAAGCCGATGCCGGCCAGCAGGCCGCCGGCGGTCAGGTCGCGCCAGGTGAGGCCCTCGGGCAGGCCGGTGCCGGCGGCGCGGGCGGTGAGCCAGGACGTGGCCAGGACGCCGATCGGCTTGCCCAGGATGAGCCCGGCGAGGACCCCGATGGTGATCGGGTCGCGCAGGGCGGGTGCGAGGGCGGCGGCGCCGGCGAGGGGTACACCGGCGGCGAAGAACGCGAAGACGGGCACGGCGAACCCGGCGGACACCGGCCGCCACCAGTGTTCCAGGCGCCCGGCGGGGTCGTCGTCGCCGTCGGTCCGGGCGACGGGCACCGTGAAGGCGAGCGCGACGCCGGCGACGGTCGGGTGTACCCCCGAAGCGTGCACCAGCACCCACACCGCGAGCGCGAGCGGGGCGAGCAGCCAGCGGGTGCCCCGGCCGCCGCGGCGCACCACCCAGGCGAACGCGGCGAGCGGGACGGCCGCGAGGAGCAGGGGCAGCACGGCCAGGCCGGCGGTGTACGCGACGGCGATGACGAGGATGGCCAGCAGGTCGTCGACGACGGCCAGGGTGAGCAGGAACGTGCGCAGCGCGGGCGGGGTCCGCGATCCGGCGACGGCCAGCACGGCGAGCGCGAAGGCGATGTCGGTGGCGCTCGGCACCGCCCAGCCGCGCGGCTGCCCGTCCGGCATGGTCGCGTTGACCAGGGTGTACAGCAGCGCCGGCACGATCATCCCGCCGACCGCGGCGGCCACGGGCAGCGCGGCCCGCCGCGGTTCGCGCAGGTCACCGGCGACGAACTCGCGCTTGAGTTCGAGGCCGGCCACGAAGAAGAAGATCGCGAGCAGGCCGTCGGCGGACCACTCGGCGAGCGTCAGGCCGCCGAGGTGCAGCCCGCCGAACGTCTTGTAGGACGCCGCCCACGGCGAGTTCGCCCATCCGAAGGCGACCAGGGCGGCGATGAGCAGCAGGACCCCGCCCGCGGTCTCGGTGCGCAGGATCTCGGCGATGCGGCGGGCCATACAGGTCTTCCTCCGGGGTCGGTCGGGCCAGCGCCGACCAGACTTCCCGGCTCACCTTCCGCAAACGTAGCAGGACATGATCAGACGAGCTCGGTGCGCAGCTCGTGGGCGCCGTCCTCGCGGGTCATCTCGTAGTAGACCCGGTGCCGGCCGTCGGGCAGGGCGACGACGCTGAGGTAGCGCAGGCCGCCGGGGGCGTGCGGGGAGGTGAGCGGCTCGCCGTCGGTGGCGGTGAGGGCGGCGAAGGTGCCGGTGGCGACGCCGGTGCGCTCCTCCCAGTTCTCCTCCGCCGTGGCCCGCCCGTCGTAGGTGGCCACGATCCCGCCGGCGGTGGGCAGGACGGCCGAGACCCGCACGCCGCGGGCGTCCCAGGCGCCGGGGCGGCCGGCCAGCGCGACGCCCCGCCACTGCCAGGCGAGGCCGTCGGGGCTGGTCGCGTACCAGGTGGACATGCGGTCGGCGTGCTCGTCGGTCTCGAGGGGGTGGCAGGAGGCCCAGAGGTGCCATTGGGCGCCGTCGCAGTACACCACCGGGTCCTTGACGCCGACCGTGTGATCGCCGGGCAGGACCGTCTTGGCCGGCGCGTCGGTGAGCTCGTCCGGCGAACCGGCCTCGAGGACGTCGACCCGCCAGTGCTTGGTGCCGGGGGTGGCGACGCTGACGTAGAGCCGCCACCGGCCCTCCGGCGTGCGCACGAGCGCGGGCCGCTCCAGGGAGGCGCCGCCGAAGCGGTCCTTGTGCACCTCGGCGACCGGGGTGAACCGCACGCCGTCGGCGGAGCGGGCGACCACGTTGGCGTAGCCGCGGCCCTCGCCGATCGGGCGGCGCAGCCGGTACGCGAGGTAGATGTCCTCGCCGTGCCGCCACGCGCTCGGGGCGCCCGCCCAGGTGCCGGTGCCGCCGTCGGGCGGGGCGACCGCCACGGCGGAGTCGTGCAGGCGGGGGAGTGGTGGCGGTGGCGGCACGTTCAAGAGGTGGCTCCCTTCGGCGTGTACCGGCTGGCGTGCTCCAGGCTCAGCCAGTCGGCGTACGACTCTCCGCTGACATTCTCCAGCTTGCGGATCTCTTCGGCGAAACGAGGCAGCAGCGCCGCACGTTCCGCCGGGGTCACCCGCGGGCGGCTGCCGTGCCGGCGGTGCAGGAGGTTCAGCAGCGGCGTACGGGCCGCGACCCGCACCGGCACCGGGAAGTGGTGCCCGATCCGCCCGCCGGTGCGCAGCGCGAACCGGATGACGGCGTTCGCGGGCGTGTCGTCGACGAACCGCCGGACGTTCTCCGGCGGCGCCTCGGCCAGCAGCCCGGTGGCCACGCCGAGGAACGCGCACACCCGGTCCAGCGTGGTCGCCGGGGCGTCGCGCAGGTCGCGGTAGCGCAGCAGCAGCACCCGCGACCGGTCGACGTGGCGGAGCAGGTGCTCGAGCTGGCTGCCGTACTGCCCGAGCTCCGTGTAGTGCCAGAACGCGGCCCACCCGGCGGCCTTGCGCCGCGGCTCCAGCTCGACCGCGCGCAGGAAGTCGGACTCGGACTCGAGCCCCGCCCCGAACAGGTGGGCCCAGTTCGAGTGGGCCCGGTCCACCGGGTCCCGCAGTACCAGAATGATCCGCACCGCGGGCAGCAGCTTGGCGATCCGCGCGTGCGAGTCCAGGTCGTGCAGGTAGAACGGGGTCGCCTCGCCGCGCAGGGTGCCGGGCGGGGCCGGGTCGAACAGCGCCTCGTAGTCCTCGCGCCGCCACACGTGCTCCTGGTAGGTCTGCACGTCCCCGGGGCCGCCCCGGCGCGGCGGCGGCCCGTCGGTGAGGAAGAACTTGGGCTCCTTGACGGCCGAGAGGTACAGCCCGGGGTGCGGCGCCAGCGCGGCGTGCAGCGCCGAGGTGCCCGCCTTGGGTACCCCGGCGATCAGGAAGTCGGGAAGGGCCATGGCAACCTCTATTCCCCAAATCCGATCGGATCGACCGGAATATCGCCCCGGAGTGTCATGCGGCACGTCACCCGAGATCGAACACGGCGGTCGCGCCCAGCACCAGCAGCAGCGAGGTGACGGCGACGACGGCCAGGGACAGGGCGCCGACGATGAACGGCCGCCAGCCGCTCCTGGCGAAGGCGCGGAAGTCGGTGTTCAGGCCGACCCCGGCGAAGGTGAGCAGGAACGCCCACTTGGAGACGTTGCCGAGGCTGGTGATGTCGGCCTTGGTGAACACGCCCCAGGTGGCCAGGGCCGAGACGGCGATGAAGCCCAGCACGAACTTGGGGAACTTCTCCCACAGGAACCGCGCCCGGCTGCCCTTCTCGATCGTCTTGGCCTGGCCGCGGGAGGCCCAGTAGAGCGCGAACCCGAGCACCACGAAGCCGATCAGCGCGTTGCGGGTGCTCTTGACGAGCACGGCGACGTTCTGCGCCTCCGGGCCGTAGATGGCGCCGGTGGCGGTGGTCTCGGCGGTGTTGTCCACGGCCAGCCCGGCCCACAGCCCGAACGCGTGCTGGCTCAGGTCGAGGCCGTGGCCGATGGCCGGGAACGTGAACAGCGCGACGGCGCCCAGGGTGAGGATCGCGGCGATGGAGTAGCCGGACTCCTCGTCGTCGGCGTCGATCGCGCCCTTGCCGGCGATGATGGCCGAGACGCCGCAGATCGCGGTGCCGATGGCCAGCAGCGAGGCGAGCTTGCCCTTGAGCCCGAACAGCTTGCTCAGCAGCAGCACGGTGGTGACCGCGATGGTGCCGTCGATGAGGATCAGGCCGAGGCTGACCCCGCCGACCTTGGCCAGGTCGCCGAGGATGAACCGGGCGCCGAGCAGCACGATGCCGATCTTCAGCCAGAACTCGTAGGTGCCGACCCCGGGCCGGAAGATCGGGTGCAGGCCGACCGTGTTGGCGATGATCAGGCCGAGGACGATGGCCCACAGGACGTACTCGATGTCGGGCAGGTGCGTGTGCGTGTTCGCCGCGATGATCTTCAGCTCGGCCTGGGCCCACTTGCCGGCCAGCCCGATCGCGACGAGCAGCAGCACGCCGGGGACGTAGCGCAGGACCGGGATCGCGGTGAAGCGCTCGGTCCGGCTCGCGGGCGGGTCGGCGGTCACGGTGGTCACGGCGCCGCCCTACTTGATGAGGGGGATGGTGACGCTGTCCCACGGGATGGCGGGCAGCACGCGGACGGCGGCGAGCACGGCGAAGACGGCGGCCACGGCGACCGCGATCCAGTCGAGGGAGACGCGCTGGCGCTCTTCGGGCATGGGAACTCCGGGGTTTCGGGGGTATGGCGAAGCGCCCGGCGGGGGCCGGGTCGGCGGGGCTGGGAGCGGTGCTCGGCGCGCTGCTCAGGCGCCGGCGGTCAGGCGGTGACGGTCACGGCGGGTGACGGTCAGGCGGTGGCGGCCGGACACAGGCACGCGCAGGTCCGGCAGCAGTCGACGTACCGCCGACAGGTCAACCGGACCGATTTCATGCCGTCACGGTAGACAATGGCAATCCCGTCCGTCAATACCTATCGACTTAATGGGTAATGGGTGTCCTCAGTGGACGGAGGCCCGGCGGGTGAAGAGGTCGGCCCGGCTGCGGGCGGTCTCCGCACGGGCGATCGCGCCGGCGTGCTGGCGGGGCCGGTCGGTGGCGGTGGCGGCGCGCACGGTGAGGCCGTCGTCGGTGCGCCACATGTCGAGGTCGTCGCAGGCCTGCCGGGCCAGCCACAGCCCGGCGCCGGCGCGGGTGGGGCTCGGGCGCGGGCGGTACCCGGCGGTCGGGTCCGGCCTTCCGTCGCCGCGGTCGGTGATGCGGCACTCGACGGCGCCCTCGCCGGCCCACAGGGTCAGCTCGACCGGCGGGCGCCCGTGCAGGAACGCGTTGGTGAGGATCTCGTTGACGGCGGCCACGAAGTCGGTGCGCACCAGCGTGGCCACGTCGTCGAGGGCGGCGACCACCCGGCGGCGGATCGGCTCGAGGTCGCGCAGGGTGCTCGAGCCGTCCAGGTGCAGCCGCGGCTCGCCGGGCGGGGCCGCGGTCGGGCGGTGCGGGCCCAGGTCGCCGAGCAGCCCGGCCGGGTCGACGTGGCCGGGATTGAGCGCCCGCCCGGCCCGGGTGAGCAGGAACGGGTGGGTGGCCAGCACGTACCCGAGCAGCGGCTCCGGAATGCGGGCGGGATAGGTGCACACGGCGGTCAGGCCGCTGCCGGGCACGGTCAGGTCGAGCGCGGCCTCGAACCGCGCGGCCCGCGCCCAGTCCTCGTCCTTGGTGCCCGGTTCCGGCTCCAGCACGGCGACGACGGGGCCGCCCAGCTTCGGGTCCGCCTCTCGGCCGGCATCCGCGTCCGCCTCCGGGTCGGCTTCCGGGTTGGTCCGGTGCGGTCCGTGGTCCGGCCGGGTCAGCCGGTGGCAGGCGGCCAGGGCGGCGGCCGGGCGGGTGTGGATGTCGGGGCGGGCGAGGCGGCGCAGCACGGGACCGCCGAGCCGGGCGGCGAGGACGGCCGCGTGGGCGGGGTCGCAGGCGAGGGCGAGGCGCCCGCCACCGGCGCCGGTCGCCGCGAGGCGATCGGCCAGGTCGAGCGGATCGTCGTACAGCAGGACGGCGTGCCCGATCACGGCGACCGGCCGATGTCCGGGCAGCGGCACGCGGCCCGGGCTCGCCGTGCGCTCGCCCCGGCCGGTGTCCGCGCGTCTCGTCGATCGATGGTGAGCGTCTGCCCCGGCCCGTGCGCGGCCAAACAATTTCCGCGTACCGGCGTTCGGCCGCACAGCTGCCTGCCGCCGACCTCGCCACCGACGCCGGGGCAGCGCCGGCGGCGTTCGACGCGCTGCCGGCGCTCACGCCGCGGATTGCGGCCCGGCCGGTGGCGCGCGCCTCGATCGGTGATGACCCTCGTGGGCGTCCGGCACGCCACCACTGAACAGGACGGGTGACTCAGGACGCCGGCGCCGCCTCGCGCTGTGTCGGCGGGCCGGCCGGCGGGGCGGTGTCGTCGTCGCCCGGGTCGCGCGGGGCGTGGTCGTCGACCATCGTGCGCTCGTCGAACGGCAGGCGGCCGGCGAGGACCTCGTCGCAGCGCTCGCGGTCGAAGTCGTTGGTCCACTTGCCGACCAGGATCGTGGCGACCGCGTTGCCGGCGAAGTTGGTCAGGGCCCGCGCCTCGGACATGAAGCGGTCGATGCCCACGATCAGGCCCACGCCGTCGACGAGTTCCGGGCGGTGCGCCTGCAGCCCGCCCGCCAGCGTGGACAGCCCGGCGCCGGTCACGCCCGCCGCGCCCTTGGAGGCGATGATCATGAACAGCAGCAGGGAGATCTGCTGGCCGATGCTCAGCGGCTGGCCCAGCGCGTCGGCGATGAACAGCGACGCCATCGTCAGGTAGATCGCGGTGCCGTCGAGGTTGAACGAGTACCCGGTCGGCACGGTCAGCCCGACCACCGTGCGCGAGACGCCGGCGTGCTCCATCTTCGCGATCAGGCGGGGCAGCGCCGACTCCGACGACGAGGTGCCGAGGATCAGCAGGAACTCCCGCGCCAGGTACTTCAGCAGCAGCAGGATGTTCACGCCGGCCACCGTGCGCAGGATGACGCCCAGCACCAGGAAGACGAAGATCGCGCAGGTCAGGTAGAAGCCGGCCATGATCTGCAGCAGGCTCTCGATGGCACTCCAGCCGCCCGCGCCGACGACCGCCGCGATCGCGCCGAACGCACCGATCGGGGCCAGCCACATGATCATGGCCAGGACGCGGAAGACGAGCTTCTGGAGGTACGAGATGCCGACCAGGATCTTCTGACCGGCCTCCCCGATGGAGTGCAGCGCGAATCCGGCCAGCAGCGCCACGAGCAGCGCCTGCAGCACCTGCCCGGACGTCAGCGAGGAGAAGAACGTGGTCGGGATGATCCCCAGCAGGAAGTCGGTGGTGGAGCCGGAGCCGCTGGCCGCCTGCTTCTCCGCCGCCGCCTTGGCCGCGTCGGTCAGGTGCATGTTGGCGCCGGGCTGCAGGATGTTGCCCACGACCAGGCCGATGGCGAGCGCCACCGTCGACATGACCAGGAAGTAGCCCAGCGCCAGGCCGCCGACCTTGCCGACCCGGGCGAGCTTGCGCACCGAGCCGATGCCCAGCACGATCGTGCAGAAGATGATCGGGCTGATCATCATCCGGATCAGGTTGACGAAGCCGGTGCCGAGCGGCTTCATCTCCAGCGCCGTCTTGGGGAACAGCAGGCCGAACGCGGCGCCGAGGACCACCGCCACGATCACGGCCAGATACAGCAGATGGGTACGGTCGCGCCGCGGGGCGGGCGCGGTGTCGGGGGTGCTCATACCGGAAGCATGGGAGTCGCAGTGACCTGCGTCACTGTTCTGTACATTGCGTACATGTCGCCCCGGCGTTGGAGCCTCGCCCGTCAGCTGCTCGGCCTGCAGCTGACCGTCATCACGGTACTGGTGGCCGGCACCCTCGTCGGCGCGTACGTCCAGGCCGACCGGGCCAGCCTCGACGCCGCCCGGCAGAAGGTGCTCGGCATCGCCTGGAGCGTCGCCGACTCCCCGGCGGTGCGCGACGGGCTCGCCGCGCCCGACCCGACGGCCGTCCTGCAACCGCTGGCCGACCAGCTCAACCGGGACGCCCGGACCGACTTCGTGGTGATCATGACTCCGGGTGGCATCCGGTACACCCATCCGGACCCGAAACAGATCGGCGGGCACTTCCTGGGCACGATCGACCCCGCCGTGCACGGCCGCCCGCTCACCGAGACCTACACCGGCACCCTCGGCCCCTCGATGCGGGCCGTGGTGCCGGTGCGCGCGGGGGAGCGGATCGTCGGCCTGGTCTCGGTCGGCATCCGGCTCACCTCGGTCGCCCGCGAGGTCCGCGCCCGCATCCCGTCGCTGCTGGTGACCGCCGCCCTGGCCATGCTGCTGGCCGGCGCCGGCTCCTGGCTGGTCAGCCGCTGGCTGCGCCGCCGCACCCACGACCTCGGCCCGGAGGAGCTCGGCCGGATGTACGAGTTCTACGACGCGGTCCTGCACGCCGTACGCGAGGGGCTGCTCCTGCTCGACCGGCACGGCCGGCTGCTGCTCGCCAACGACGAGGCCCGCCGCCTGCTCGCCCTGGACGAGGCCGCGCTGGGCCGCCCGATCGGCGAGGCCGGCCTGCCCGCCGCGCTCGGCGGCGCCCTGGCCGAGGGCCGCTCCCGCACCGACGAGATCCACCTCGCCGGCGACCGGGTCCTCGTCATCAACCAGGCCCCGGCCGCCGCCGGCAGCAACGGCGCCCCGCTCGGCACCGTGGTCACCCTGCGCGACCACACCGACCTGCAGGCCCTCACCGGCGAACTCGACTCGGTGCGCGGCTTCGCCGAGTCGCTGCGGGCCCAGGCCCACGAGGCCGCGAACCGCCTGCACACGGTACTGTCGCTGATCGAACTCGGCCGCTCCGACGACGCGATCGACTTCGCCGGCAAGGAGCTCGCCGTGGCCCAGCGCCTCACCGACCGCGTGGTCGGCGCCGTGCGCGAACCGGTCCTGGCCGCGCTGCTGCTGGCCAAGGCGTCCCAGGCGGCGGAGCGCGGGGTGGAGCTCGAGGTGGCCCCGGACGCGGAGGTCCCGGAGGCGGCCCTCCCGCCCGGCGACCTCGTCACGATCGTGGGCAACCTGCTGGACAACGCGATCGACGCCGCGGTCGCCGCCCCGCCGCCGCGCCGGGTCGAGTTCGCGGCGGTCCGGCACGCGGAGGAGCTGCTGCTGTGCGTGGCCGACAGCGGGCCGGGCCTGAATCCGGCGGATGTCACGCACGCCTTCTCGCGGGGCTGGTCGACGAAGCCGGCCGCGGGCAACCTCGCCGGGCGCGGCCTGGGGCTGGCGCTGGTGGGGCAGGCGGTGCACCGGCACGGGGGCGCCATCGATGTGTCCGGGGCGGCGTTCACCGTGCGGCTGCCGTTGTCTTCCCCGGTTGGTACTTCATGATCCGCGTTCTTGTCGTGGAGGACGAGCCGATCGCGGCGGACGCGCACGTCCTCTACGTCTCGCGGGTGGCCGGCTTCGCGGTGACGGCCCAGGTGACGACCGCCGCGGAAGCGCTGCGCGTGCTCACCAGCCAGCCGGTGGACCTGGTCCTGCTGGACATGAACCTGCCCGACATGCACGGCATGGACCTGGTGCGGGCGATGCGGGCGGCCGGGCACCCCGCGGACGTGATGGCCGTGACGTCGGCCCGGGACCTGGACGTGGTCCGCGCCGCGGTGTCCCAGGGGATCGTGCACTACCTGCTCAAGCCGTTCGCCTTCCCGGCGTTGCGGGACAAGCTGGAGCGGTACCGGCAGTACCGCACCCAGCTGGAACGCTCGGCCTCGGTCGCCGACCAGGGCGAGGTCGACGGCCTGCTCGCCACCCTGCGCGGCCAGTCGCCGACCCACCTGCCGAAGGGCATGAGCCCCGAGTCCCTGGCCGCGGTGGCGGGTCTCATCCGATCGGCGGCGGGCGGCCTGTCGGCGGCGGAGGTCGCGCAGTCGCTGCAGGCCTCCCGGGTGACGGCCCGCCGCTACCTGGAGTACCTCGCGGAGCGCGGCGCGGCCGGCCGGCACCTCCGCTATGGCAACACCGGACGCCCGGAGGTCGAGTACCGCTGGATTCCGTGATGCCTACTGTTGACACATGGACGCGCTGCGAGCGGAACTCCGGCGCCTGCGCGCCGAGGCGGCGGCCGAGGTGCAGGCCCTCGAGTCGGACCTGCGCGCGGTCTTCGAGGCGTCCCGCGAGTCCAACGCCGACGACGAGCACGATCCCGAGGGCAGCACCATCGCGTACGAACGGGCGCAGCTCACGGCCGTGCTGGACGCCACCCGCCGGCGCCTCGCCGACCTGGACGATGCCCTGGCCCGGGTCGACGCCGGGACCTACGGGGTGTGCACGCGCTGCGGCCGCCCGATCCCGCCCGAGCGGCTGCTGGCCCGCCCGTCGGCCCGCACCTGCGTGACCTGCGCGTGAGGACCCGGACACGCAGCACGGCCGGTCACCCCTCCACAGGAGACCGGCCGTGCTGCTGTCCGCGGGGGCTCAGTTCGCGGCCTCGAGCTGGGCGTCGGAGCCGCTGAACACGGTGCCGCGCTCGAACGCGGTGGCGAAGCGCTCCTGCAGGGCGTCGAGCTCGGAGAACTCGGCCTGGTGGACGGACTCCGAACCCTGCGCGGCGAAGACGTGGTCGTCCTCGGACGCGTCGTGGCTGTAGTTGGTGTAGTCGGTGGACTCGTAGTGCACGGCCCCCGGCGCGTCGTACTCGACGTGCTGCCCGGTCGAGAAGTCGGTCGACTCCTGGGCGTGGTGGTCCTGCTCGTACACCCCGAACTGCGACTGGGCGTCGTACTCCGAGCCCTCCGCCTGGTGCAGCTGGTCCAGCTCGCCGCTCTCCTGGCCGGCCTCGTACTGTCCGTAGTCGACGTCGCTCATCTTTATCTCCCTCAACCGTTGCTTGCCTGTTGACAAGAACGTTAGGGCGACCGCGACCCGCACAAATCCCGGAAACGTGCCACCCACCCGACCGCCCGCCGGGGCAGGATGCTGCGGTGATCCTTCGCGCCTCGCCGGCCACCACGGACCTACTCGAAACGGCCGCTCAGCGGTTCACCGGCGCGGACAACGCGGCCGCGCGCCGCCTGTACGAGTCGATGGGCGCCGGCCTGGCGACCCAGGGACCGACGGTCAACTACTGGTTTCACCTGCCGCCGAGCGCGCCCGCGTCCTGAGGTCTCGGTACCGGTCAGGTGCGGAGGCCGCGGTGCCGTTCAGGTGGAGCGCGGCGGCGCGAGCCCGACGAGCTTGGCGAGGAAGCGGTCGGCCTGCTCCGGGAAGGGCGGCCACGGCAGGTCGGGCTCGTTGATCCGCAGCGACAGCATGCCGATGACGGCCGTACGCAGGTCGAGCGCGACGGTGGCGGCGTCACCCGGCGCGGCGACCCCGGCGTCCATGCAGCGCTGGACCGCGGCCGTGGTACGGGTGAACATGACCTCCTTGAAGGGCATGCCGACCTTGCTCTCGTGCATCACCTTGTAGATGCCGGGATGGTCCTGCACCCAGGCCGCCTGGGCCAGGATCCGGGCGCGCAGGCCAAGCGCGGGGTCCGGCTGCGCGGCCTCGGCCCCGTCCGCGGCCGCGAGCATCTCCGCGTGGCAGCGTTCCATGGCCGCCGCGACGAGCGCGTCACGGTCGGGGAAGTACAGGTAGACCGAGTTGGGGGAGATCGACACCGCCCGGGCGACCGCGCGCAGCGACAGGGCCTCGTCGTCGGCCAGCTCGCCGAGCATCCGCACGGCCGCGGCGACGATCTCCTCCCGCAGCCGTTCCCCCTGCCCGCGCGCGTTGGGCCGGCGCGGGCCGGTAGGAGCGTCCGGCGAGCTGGTGTCGTCCATCGCCCGATCATCCTAGCCTTGCGCCCTTGCGCCCTCGCCCCTGCGCCGTGCGCCCTTGCCCTTGGGCAGTGCGCCGTGCGCCGTGCGCCCTTGCCCCTGCGCCCGTGCGCCGTGCGCCGTGCGCCCTTGCACCCTTGCGTCGGGCCATCGCTGGCAATACGCTCGTCCATGCAAGGACAGCTGTCCTCATAACGCGGGGAGATTGCCATGCCGCTCACGTTGCAAGAGGCTCAGACCGTCATCGCCGGCGCGCACGAGCACGCCGGTACGATTGCCGCGCTGGTCACGGTCGCGGTCGTCGACGAGGGCGGGCACCTGCAGGCCCTCGGCCGCATGAACGGCGCGCCGCCGCTCTCGGCCGAGATCGCGCAGACCAAGGCGGCCAGCGTCGCCCTCTTCCGCCGCGACGGCGCCGCCCTGCGTCAGATGCAGGAGGCCAACCCCGGCTTCTTCGCCCAGCTCGACCGGGCCGTCCGGACCCCGATCCTGGCCGGCGCCGGCGCGGCCCTCATCCGGCGCGGCGGGACCATCGTCGGCGCACTCGCGGTCAGCGGCGGCACGGCGCCGGGGCAGGACGACGCCTGCGCGGAAGCCGCGCTCGCCGCGGTTGACGCCGGCGGTGCGGCCGGCGGATGACCGGCCGCACCGCTTCCGGTCAGGTGTTGGACTTGGGCAGGCCCGGCGGGTTCACCGCGGAGGTCGCCACGGCCTCGGTGTCGAGGTTGTACGCGGCCAGCCACGCCTTGTACTGACCGTTCTGGATCAGGTAGTTGATCGCGTCGGCGATGGCCTTGATGAGGCCGTTGTCCTTCTTCGTGGTCGCGGCGATCAGGCCCTGCAGCGACTCGCCGGCGCCGGAGTAGACGCCGGCGTTGCGTACCGCGTCGGGGGTGCCCTGGGTCTGGCTGATCTGGAAGGCGATGCCTGGGTTCGGGCCGAAGTAGCCGTCGATCTGGCCCGAGACGATGGCCTTGAAGGTGCTCGGTGTGTCGGCGAAGTACTTGATGTCCAGGGTCTTGCCCTCGGCCTTGAGCTTCTCCTGCCACGCGACCAGGATCTTCTCCTGGTTGGTGCCGGCGCCGACGGCGACCTTGAGGCCGGCCAGGTTCTTGTAGTCCTTGCCGAAGTTCCAGGAGTTGCCCTCCTTCACCGCGAAGCCGAGGTTGTCCTGGCGGTAGGAGGCGAAGTCGTACTTCTCCTTGCGCTGCTCGGTGTCGGTGATGTTGGAGAAGCCGACCTCGTTCTTGCCCGAGTCGATGCCGACGAACAGGTTGTCCCACGTGTCGTTGTTGAACTCGGGCTTCAGGCCCAGCACCGCGGCGACGAGCCGGCCCAGGTCGGGCTCGGCGCCGGTCGGGGTCTTGTCGTCGTCGCCGATGAAGGCGAGCGGCGGGAATCCGGTCGGCAGCGCGCCCAGGCCGATGGTGAGCTTGCCGTCGGACTTGATCGCATCCGGTACCTCGTCGGCGATGCCCTGCTGCTTCTCGACCTTCAGTTCGGCGGGGCGGCCGATGCCCTTCGCCTGCGCGCCGATGCTCACACTGCCGTCGGGGGCGGCGCCGGCGTCCGCCGCGGCGTCGGTGCCGCAGCCGGCGAGGAGGGTGAGCACGAGCAGTACCAACGCGGGCTTTTTCATGGTTTCTCCAAAGCGGTTTCAGAGGACTTTCGAGAGGAACTCGCGGGTGCGGGGCTGGTGCGGGCGGTCGAGGACGTCGGCGGGCGGGCCCTGCTCGACGATCACCCCGTCGTCGATGAACACGACGGTGTCGGCGACCTCGCGGGCGAACCCGATCTCGTGGGTGACGATCACGAGCGTCGTGCCGGTCGCGGCCAGCCGGCGGATCACCGCGAGCACCTCGCCGACGAGCTCGGGGTCGAGCGCGGAGGTCGGCTCGTCGAACAGGATCACGCCCGGTTCGAGGGCCAGGGCGCGGGCGATCGCGACGCGCTGCTGCTGCCCGCCGGACAGCCGCCGCGGGTAGGCGTCGCCGCGCTCGCTCAGCCCGACCTTGCCCAGCAGCTCGATCGCCCGCTCGTGGGCGGCCGCGCGGGGCAGCCGCTTGTGCGCGATGAGCGGTTCGGCGACGTTGTCGCGCGCGGTCAGGTTCGGGAACAGGTTGAAGCTCTGCGCGACGAACCCGATGCGGGTCCGCTGCCGCCGCACGGCGCGTTCGGACAGCTCATGCAGGTGCGTGCCGCGGACCTCGACGCCGATCAGCTCGCCGTGCACCGCGACGTACCCGAGGTCCGGGCGTTCGAGGTGGTTGATCGTGCGCAGCAGGGTCGACTTGCCCGAGCCGGAGGGGCCGAGGATCGCGACCACCTCGCCGGGCCGGACGGTCAGGTCGACGCCCTTGAGCACCTCGTGCGGGCCGAACGCCTTGTGCACGTTGCGGATCTCCAACGCCGGCGTACTCATCGGAGGCCCCTCGTGAACGCGCGCAGCCGCTGGATCGGGGTGGGTGGCAGGGCGCGGGCGGTGCCGCGGGCGAAGTACCGTTCGACGTAGAACTGCACGACCGACAGTGCCGCGGTCATCAGCAGGTACCAGGCCGCGCCGACGATCAGGATCGGCACGATCGACTCGGGGTGGCGCGACTCCAGCACGAACACCGCCCCGAACAGGTCCAGCAGCGACACGTAGTAGACCAGCGAGCTCGCCTTGACCAGGCCGACGAGCTGGTTGCCGTACGCCGGGACGATCGAACGCAACGCCTGCGGCAGCACCACCCGGCGCAGCTGCCGCGCCTTGGACAACCCGAGCGCGGTGGCCGCCTCGATCTGCCCGTGCTCGACCGACAGGATGCCGCCGCGGATGACCTCCGCCGCGTACGCCGCCTCGTTCAGGCTCAGCGCGATCACCCCGATGGCCAGGGGCGTCAGGCTGCTCGTCTGCACCTCGGCGAAGACCGGCCCCCAGGGAACGCCGACGCCGAGCCGCGGGTAGAAGTACGAGAAGTTGAACGTGATGATCAGCAGCAACGGCAGCGGCAGGGCCCGGAAGAACCACACGTAGGCCCAGGCCAGCCCGCCGATCAGCGGATTGCTCGACAGCCGCCCGAGCGCGACGACCACGCCGAGCAGCAGCCCGAAGACCGCGCTCAGCGCGACCACCTTCAGCGTGACCAGGACGCCGTCGAGGATCGACTCGCGGGTGAAGAACGGCCAGAACTTCTGCCACTCGTAGTGGGTGTTGGTGAAGACGCCAATGACAAACTGGGCGAGCACCACCAGCACGACGGCACTGACGAGCCAACGCCACGGCTGCAGGCGCGGCGTGACCCGCCGCTCGGCGATCCGCGGGTCGAGCCCGCCGACTTGGGGTGACTCCAGGGTCGCGGTCATGGGATTGGCTCCATCCGGACGGCCGCAGGCACACACCATCACGGCGCGGCCTCATGCTGGATTGGGATCGTTTCGCTGTGGCCGCCTGGGTACGGCGCGGCCCTGGTGTTTCGGCGTCGGTGTTTCGGCGTCGGTCAGGACGACGTGGCGCGACACTGCGCACTGCCGACGCGGACGAGATCGATGTACCGGCGCGCGTAGAAGTACCCGGTCGCGGGTACGCGCGCGCTGCTCATCGGGATCGCCCTCCGTCGACGCGGATGTCGCTCATCGCATCCGCTTACAGGGCAACTTAGGGAGACGGCCGTAACTTGTCAATCCCTATCGGAAAACTAGTATTTAGCCCACGGCGCGGTTGGTGGTTCGCCGGTCTTGCCGCGCGCTGGTCTTGCCCTGCGTTGGCCTTGCCGCGTGTGCTGGTGTTGCCCCGCGCGCCGGTTTTGCCGCACGCCGGTTTGCGGGTGTGCCGCTTTGCGGGTGTGCTGGCTTGGCGGTGCGGCGGCTTGCCGGTTCGCGGTTTTCGCGGCGCGGGCTCGGTGCGGTGGTCAGCCGCCGGGGCAGTTGTTGGATCCGCCGCTGTACGCCACGCAGTGCGTCGGCGGAGTCCAGGGTGCGGTCGGCTCGGCGTTGCGCGGATGCATGTCGTTCCAGCTGATCCAGGAGCCGTAGATCGCGGGCAGCACGAGCAGGACGGCGATCACCAGGTACGCCTTGGGCACCCCATCCAGACGCAGCACCCACGCCGCGAGCGCGATGACGAGCGGCCCCCCGACGAGCACCGCGACGGTGCCGAACCCGAGCCACCCGAGATGCGGGTCCGGCGGCCGGTTCTCGTTCGGGCCGAGGAGCAGACGCGCGAAATACGTCAACGCCAGCATCGCGAGCCCGACCAGCCAGCCCGCCGTCAGCCCGGCCACCGTGAGGCCGCCCCACACCATCCGCCGTACCGGCAGCTCGTCCACATCGGAAACCTACGGCCCCGCCGGCCGGCGATCATCCGTGCACGTACTCAACCGCACCTGAGTACGGCCCCCGCCGCCGCTCCCCGCCCGTGTGTTGCAGGTATGGACCCCGGCGCCGTCCCCGATCGAGTTGCCCGCCGGCGGATCATGATTGCGTCCCGCGCGGATGGGTATGCAACGGGTGTTCGAATAGCATTCGTTGAGGAGCTGGCCGTGACTGATCGCAATCCGGAGAAGGACCCCGCCGACTGGGTGACCGGCGACGAGCCGATGACGGGCCCGCAGGAGTCCTATCTCGGCACCCTGGCCCGTGAGGCCGGACAGGACGTCCCGGAGGACCTGACCAAGGCCGAGGCGTCCGAGATGATCGACGAACTGCAGCAGGAAACCGGCCGCGGCTGACCCGCCGCGCCGACACCGAACTTCGCAGCCGGACCCCGGTTCGTTGGCCGAGTTGTCGCGCCACCACCGGATTCCGCAGCCGATCGTCCGACGTGGTTTGCGGGGCGGGTCATGGCCTCTGGAACCGGTCCAGGGCCCGCCCCACCCGTCCGGCGGCGACGGCTCGCACAGCAACGCCGGTTCCAGCCGCGCGCCAAGAACTGCTGACGCGCATCGTGCCCGCTCCTGCCCGCGCCTCATGTGAGGCCCGCTGTCGGTGCCGCTGGTCCGATCAGTTCAACTCCGGCGGTGATCTCCACCGCACGGAGTCGTGGCCAAGGCACCGCGTGCGGCCAGGCTCAAATCATTGTTCTTCCTCCCCTTGAAGATAAAGGCTTTTCGCTCTTCGACCGACGCTTCGTGAGACTGTCGGCCGCTTCGAGCACCCGCGGCCCCACGCACGCTCAGAGGGACTGCTCGGTGCGGAACCAGCCCGAGCGGGAACCACGGATCCGTCCGTAATTGTTCAGAAGCGTGCCGTCCAAGCGGGCCATAATCTCTTGACCCCCACGGACGCACCGAACGCCGCGGTCTTGCAGCCGTGCGAAGCAGGCCGCGTAGCGGCGCCAACCCCGACGCAGGAGCACGACGTACCTACCCGCTGGATTCGCCGTGCCCGCCACATGTTCGGACGCTTCGTGCCCATCCAGCCACACGTTCTGACGCGCCGTGCACTCCCCATGGTTCGCTCCGACTTGTCGTGAGCCCCCGCGCCGGCCTGGACTTGTCGTGCGTTCCCTCTGACCGATCTTCCGGCGTCCGCCCTAGCCCCTCATGGCCGCTGTCATGTTCGTGCCTGCCTCGTTCCTCACCGCACCCGGCTCGCGGAGGCCCTTCACGAGCAGCCACACCGCGAAGACCATCTCCTGGAGCCCGATCGGCGCGGCGAGGACGGCCTGGACGGCAGCGGGCAACGTCATGCCATACGTCTCGAGGACTCCGCGCAGCACCAGCAACCCGCCGCCGATGAGCCCCCACCAGGCAAGCCACGGCGGGGCCAGCCGACCACGGAGCAGCAGGGCGTTGAGCATGACCGCGCTCACGCCGAACACGACCAGGGTGCCGATGCGAATCGCCCAGTCGCGACCATCGAGCAGCGCGTCACCGCTGGCCGGCGGCGCATGAGATCCGGCCAGCGACGTCATGACCAGCGCCGCGAGGGTGCCGCCGGCGATCAGCGCGCCCTCCAGCGTCCGCGTTGCCACATACAGCGCCGCGACCGGTTCGCTGACCCGGCGCAGGACCGGCCACAGCATGGCGGCGATGGCGGCGACGCTCAGAGCGAGGACGATCTCCAACAGCGCGCCGGTGGCCAGAAGAGGTCGGCTCCCGCCGGTGGTCAGGAACTGTGTCCCGGTGATCGGCAGCAGCAGCGATCCGCCGGCAATGGCGGTGGCCGAAGCCAAGATGAACAGGAGGCCGGCCGCTCGGGCCGGTGAGTTCGGGGTTCTCATGGCCGATGAGCCTCGTCGGTGTCCGGCGTTCGGACATCGGCCTGCGAGCCAGCGATTTCCTCGGTCTGCGGACCGGTTCGCCGCTCGTTCTTTCGGCCGATGACGGGCGGCCCGCAGTGGCCGAGGCTTGACCCGTGTTCCGAGACGACCTGCGGCGGCTGTGGACCGAGCCGCGAGCGACCGACCCACCGGTGCGAGTGTGGCGGGACTGGGTCCTGCTCGCCGCCGGCCTGGTCGGCGCAGGACTCGAAACGGCCCTGCGCGGCGACGTCGTGCTGTGGCCGGTCTCGCTGCTCGTGACGCTCGTCCTCTACGCGGCGACCCTGTGGCGCCGCACGCATCCGCTGGCGATGGTGGCGCTCGCGTTCGGCACCGGCATCGTGCTCACCCTCGTCGACGTCGCCGCCAACCACGACCGCCCGCTCGGCCTCTACTCCGGCATGGTCGTGCTCATCCTGGTGTACTCCCTGACAAGGTGGGGCTCAGGCCGCGACATCATCCTCGGCGGGGCGGTGACCCTCGCATCCTTCACACTGTCACTGACAGTCGACGAGCTTCCGGCGTCCGACGTACTCGGCAGCCTGGTGTTCCTGGCCCTGCCTGCGATCCTCGGGTTGTCGGTGCGGATGTGGTCGACCTCGCGCGAGCGCGACCTGGACCGGATGCGGGCCCGCGAACGGGCGGCGCTGGCCCGCGAACTGCACGACACCGTGGCGCACCATGTTGCCGCCATCGTGGTCCGAGCCCAAGCCGGCCGAGTGCTGGCCGCAGCCACCGACCCTGGCGGAATCGACCCGAAAGCCGACGCCCCGGACGAACCGGCGAACGACAACGATCAGCTCGACACAGGCCATGACGTCGGCCGGGAGAACGCAGCGGGCAATGACGACCAGCGCTTCATGGACCACAACGTCGGCCAGAAGCACCCGGCGGACAACGACGACCGGGCCGTTGCTGCGATCGCCAGTGATCAGAGGGGCGACGCCCTCCAGGGGCACACGACCGGCGGCAGTGCCGAGGAAGGTGCGGTGCCGGACCGCGGTGCAGCTACCGGTCCCGAGGCGAGTCGGACCGAGGCGCTGCGGGCGGTGATGCGGGAGACCCTCGAAGGCGTCGAGGAAGAGGGCGCACGCACGCTCGAGGCAATGCGGGCCATGGTCGCGGCACTCCGGGACGAGGACACACGGGCCGAGATGACGCCGGTAGCCGGAGTGGCTGATCTGCAACGTCTGACCCGGGGCCCGGCGGGCCGGCGGCTGGCGGTCGACCTGTGGATCTCGCCGTCGGCGCAGCGGCTGCCGGCCGCGGTGGATGCCGCCGTGTACCGGATTGTGCAGGAGTCGCTGACCAACGCGGCCCGGCACGCGGTGGACGCGACTCGGGTCGAGGTCCGGGTCGATTCGGCCGCGGCGGATCGGGTTCGGGTGACGGTGCGCGATGACGGGTCGGCGGTCCGGCGGGGTCGGGGCAGAGGGCGGGATGGGTACGGGCTCACCGGGCTGCGGGAACGAGCGTCGTTGCTGGGCGGCAGTTTGAGCGCGGGACCCTGCCCTGGACACGGATGGCTGGTCGAGGCCGAGCTGCCGCGCACGGTGGGGAACGGGCGACGTTCTGCCCGCGCCGAGCAGGGCCCCGCGCACGAGCGCCAGGAGCGGGAGCCGTCGGGCGATAGAGAGCGTCGCTTCGGCGGAGAACAGGGGCCGATGCATGACCGCCGGGAGGGCGAGCCGTCGGGCGATGGGGAGCGTCGCCCTGGGCGGAGAGCAGGGTCCGATGCGTGAGCGCCGGGACCGCGAGCCAGCGGGCGACAGGCAGCGTCGCTTGAGCGGGGAGCGGGGTCCACTGCTTCAGCGCCGAGAGCGCGAGTCGTCGGGTGATAGTGAGGATCGCGTGGGCGGAGAACTGGGTCTGCCGGGCGAGGGGCAGCACTTTTCGAGGGGCGGGCAGCCGTCGTTGGACGAGGGGCGGTGAGTGGTGGCGATTCGGGTGCTCATTGCCGATGACCAGGCGATCATGCGCAACGGGCTGCGGATCATGTTGGAGGCGCAGCCGGACATCCAGGTCGTTGGGGTGGCCGAGGACGGGGCTGAGGCGGTTCGGCTGGCGCGGGAGTTGCGGCCGGACGTCTGCCTGTTCGACATCCGGATGCCTGAGCTGGACGGGCTGGAGGCTACGCGGATGCTGGCGGGGCCTGGGGTCGCCGAGCCGATGGTTGTCGTGGTGATCACGCTGTTCGACCTGGATGAGTACGTGTACGGGGCGCTGCGGGCCGGGGCGCGGGGATTTCTGCTCAAGGATGCCGGGCCCGAACTGCTGGCGCAGGCGGTGCGGGCGGCGGCAGACGGGCAGGCGCTCATCGCGCCGAGTGTGACGGTGCGGCTGCTGGAGGCGTTCGCCAGCGTGCCGGCCGGGCGGATCGCGGTGCAGCCGGTGGATCCGTTGACGCCGCGGGAGGAGGAGGTGTTGATCGCGGTGGCGCAGGGGTTGTCGAACCATGACATCGCGAGTTCGTTGTTCATCAGCCTCAGTACGACCAAGACGCACCTGGCGAGTCTGATGGCCAAACTCGGGGCTCGGAACCGGGTCGAGATCGCGATGTGGGCGTACGAGACCGGGCGCATCGTGCCGACCGGGAAGGGGGCCGGCGGCTGACGGAGCTTCACGCCGACCGTCCCGTCGTTGCCCAGGTGGTCTGCGGGCCTAGCCCAGGCCATGGCCGCCCAGCGCGCCAGGCCTGGCCCAGCGCGCCAGGGGCTGGCGCGGGCTGCGGGCACCGTCACGGACTGTCGCGCAGCGCTGCTGCGAGCCCGCCGCAGGCTGAAGCCCACCGAACGACAGGCGGCTGAGGGAAATGGCGTTGATGGGTGGCGGGCCGACTCGTGATCATTAGGGTGTGACCAGTTTCCCCGCGATCGCTCGCCGGGTTCGTGACGAGAGCCTCGACCCTCGACAACGCCGGATGCGGCTGCGGAACTGCCTTTTCCACTTCGCGCCGTATGGCTTCCGCGCCACCTGGGATCACCTGGCAACCACACACCGCATCCCGGGAAGCATCGAGGTCGATCCATCATCGCTGGTTCGGGCGCTCGGCGAACTCGAGGCGGCCCGTGCGCTGGTGCTGCCGAGGGCGGCCGAGTTTGCGGCCCAGCGGCGCCTGCAGAAGCGGGAGGGGCGGCGCGTCCCGGCAACGCTGCATCCGTGGGACTCATGGGGTTGCAGCGCCATCGCCTACTGCCCTGATCCGCGAAAGCATCCGCCCGAACCGCTTCCCGTCGTGGTGCGCCGGGTGCTCGACGCGTGCGTCGCCGGGGTTGACCCGGCGGGAAGATGCCTCGTCTGTGGCGACGACGATCGGCGCCCGCTCAGAGCCTGCCGGAACTGCGGCGTGCTGCCCGGCGGCCGTGGCAATCCGCTCTGAAGCGCCGATCAGAACCTCCGTCTCGCCGGGACCGACGTGGCCGATCACAGCCAAGCCCGCGACGCAGTCGGGCCGGGGACAAGGATCTCCACACCTCGGCGACATATGGCGGTTGCTCCATGCACCGCTTCGTTTCACTGGAAGGTGGCAGGCTCGATCGCCGACCTTCGATTTGTGGAGCAGCGATGCGCAGACTTCTGCCCCTGGTGTTCGCCCTGCTTGTGGGGGCCTTGAGCGCCGTCGTACCGGTGCGGGCGGCCTCGGCCGCCGCTGACGGTACGCTCACCGCCTCGTCCGTTGCCGTGGGGAGCGATCTCCGGTTCACGTACTCGACGCCCCGGCCGAACGCCAAGAACTGGGTCGGGCTCTACACCGACCCCGGCAACGGGCCGGTGAACCAGGTCTACGTCGGCGCGTCGACCAAATGGGCCTACGCGAGCGCGGCCAGCGGCTCCGGCACGCTGCCGACCAGCGGGCTCGCGGCCGGATCGTACGTGCTGTACTTCCTGTACAACGACGGGTACACGTGGCTCGCCCAGCCGGTCAAGGTGCAGCTCACCAGCGCATCCTCCGGAAGCCTGAAGATCGCCTCCGCGACCGTCGCCGCCGGCACGCCGATCCAGGCGACCTACGCCACGTCGAAGGTGAGCAGCACGAACTGGCTCGGCCTCTACCACAACCCGGGCAACGGGCCGGTGAACCAGGCGTTCGTCGGCGCCTCCGAGCAGTGGGCCTACGCGACCGGCTCCAGCGGCACCGCCGCGATCCCCACCGACGGGCTCACCGCGGGTGACTACATCCTGTACTACCTGTACAACGACGGGTACACCTGGCTCGCGCAACCCGTCACGCTGCGCATCACCGGCAGCGGCACCCCGCACTTCCCGACCGGGGCGTTCACGCTGCGCAACGCCAAGGTCGGGGCGGCCTACTCGGCGTCGGTCGGCGGGCTCGTGCAGGGCAACACGGCCGGGCTGACCTTCGCGAAGACGTCCGGGCCCGCGTGGGTCTCGGTGTCCAGCAGCGGCGCGGTGACCGGCACGCCCACCGCCGGCGGGACCGCGACCGTCGGGATCCGGGCCACCACCAGCACCGGAAGCGCCGACGCCACCGTCAGCATCAAGATTCAAACTGCCGCACTTGTACCGCAAGTGCGCGCGATGAGCTGGAACCTGTGGCACGGCGGGACCGTTGTGAGCAACGGGCTGGAGAAGGAGCTGAAGTTCCTGCTCGACCAGGACGTCGACGTCGTCGGCATCCAGGAGAACTCGGGCGCGGCGGCGCAGCTCGCGGGCGCGCTCGGCTGGTCGTACTACCAGAACAGCGACGTCGCCGTGCTGAGCCGGTACCCGATCACCGCCACGACGCCCACCACCGCCGGTGTCGCCGTCGCGGCGAAGATCGACCTCGGGTCGCGGAGCCTGAAGCTGTGGAGCGCACACCTCGGGTACACCCCCTATGGCCCCTATGACGCGTGCTTCGGGCACCTCTCGGTGCAGCAGCTGCTCGACCGGGAGGCGTCGTCGGGGCGGACCGGGCAGATCAACGGGATCATCTCGGCGATGGCGTCGGACCTGGCCGCGTCGGCGAGCACGCCGGTGCTGCTCACCGGGGACTTCAACGCGCCGTCGCACCTGGACTGGACCGCGGCGAACCCGCGCTGCGGATACGGGGCGGTGCCGTGGCCGTCGTCGACCGCGCCGGCCAACGCGGGGCTCACCGACTCGTATCGGGCGGCACACCCGAACCCGGCGCAGAGCCCGGGCAACACGTGGTCGCCGGTCGACAAGACGTTCGCCGGTGGGTACGGGTACGACTCGCACACCGGCGAGGCCGAGCCGCAGGACCGGATCGACTTCGTGCACTACCGCGGGCCGCTGAGCGTCGTGTCGTCGGAGGCGCTCTGGGTCGGGACGCCGTCGCAGAGCAACCCGGCGGGCAACGCGTGGCCGTCGGATCATGCCGCGGTCTTGACGGTGTTTCAAGTGAACTGAAAATGCTCCTTAAGTCGGCGCGAGCGTTTGACAGGTGACGAACGCGCATCTTCGATGATGCATGTCCGAGGTGTGGGGCGGTCCGCCAGCCGCCCTGCACCCGCGTCACCGGTGGAGGCCCCGCATGCGCGCAAGGTTCGTTCTCGGCGGTGCGGTGCTGGCCGCGATCGTCGTCGGAGCCGGGGCCGCCGTGCTGGTGCCGGCCGAGGCCGCCAGCGGCGCCACGATCGTCAGCGTGGCGTCCGGGCGGTGCCTCGACGTGACGGGGCGGTCGCACACCGACAAGACCGCGATCAACATCTACGACTGCAACGGGCAGGACAACCAGGCCTGGACCTACACCGCGGCCGGTGAGCTGCGGGTGTACGACCAGCCGAAGTGCCTCGACGTCGCCGGTCAGGACACCACGTCGCCGGCCACCGCGCAGCTCTACACCTGCAACGGCGGCGCCAACCAGCAGTGGCGCCTCAACGCCGACGGCACCATCGTGGGCGTGCAGTCCGGGCTCTGCCTCGACGTCACCGGCGCCGCGACAGCCAACAGCACGCCGGTGAACCTGTGGACCTGCAACGGGCAGAGCAACCAGCAGTGGCGCAGCACGCTGGGCAGCGGCGACACCCAGGCCCCGGCCGTGCCCGGCAACCCGCGGGTCAGCGACCTCGTGTGCGACGCGGTCACGTTCGCTTGGAACGCCTCGACGGACAACGTCGGCGTCGCGTTCTACGACGTCTACCACGACGGGCAGCTCATGACGTCCGTGCCCGGCAACACCCTGTCGACCAGCCTGACCGTCGTCGCCGGAGCCACCTGGGGCCTGTACGTCAACGCCCGCGACGCCGCCGGCAACGTCTCCCAGGCCAGCACCACCGTGACGATCACGCCGCCGCAGTGCCAGCCCGACAGCCAGGCGCCGACCGCGCCGGGCGGGCTGACCGCGAGCGTCTCCGGCACCTCGGTCAGCCTCGCCTGGACGGCCGCCACCGACAACATCGGCGTGCGCGCCTACGACGTCTTCCGCAACGACGGCAAGGTCGGCACCATCACCGGCACCGCCACCAGCACCCCGGCGACCACGTTCATCGACAGCGGCCTGGCGGCGAGCACCACCTACCGGTACTACGTCGTGGCCCGCGACGCCCAGGCCAACGTGTCGCCGCACAGCGGCACCGCGACCGTGACCACCGGCGCGGCCTGCGGCAGCCCGGTGTGCGCGGTGACGCAGGTCGGCACCGACACCGACATCCCGTGGGGAATCGCCACGCTGCCGGACGGCAGCATCCTCTACACCCGCCGCGACGCCCACGACATCGTGAAGCTCAACCCGGCCACGGGCGCGCGGACCACCGTCGGCACGGTGCCGAACGTGCAGAGCACCGACGGCGAGGGCGGCCTGATGGGCCTCGCGATCAGCGGCGGCTTCGCGAGCGACCACTGGCTGTACATCATGCACACCTCGCCGACCGACAACCGGATCGTGCGGATCAAACTCAACGGCGACCGGCTCGACACCTCCAGCGAGCAGGTGCTGCTCTCGGGCATCCTGCGCAACAAGTTCCACGACGGCGGGCGGCTGCGCTTAGGCCCCGACGGCAAGCTCTACGCGGCCACCGGCGACGCCCAGAACGGCGACAACGCGCAGAACACCGGCGGCCTCAACGGCAAGATCCTGCGGCTCAACCCGGACGGCTCGGTGCCCTCCGACAACCCGTTCGGCAACTACGTGTGGAGCTACGGGCACCGCAACCCGCAGGGCCTGGCCTTCGACTCGCAGGGCCGGCTGTGGGAGCAGGAGTTCGGCAACTCGGTCATGGACGAGACGAACCTGATCACCCGCGGCGGCAACTACGGCTGGCCCGCGTGCGAGGGCACCAGCGGCACCTGCGGGACCGCCGGCTACATCGCGCCGAAGCGCACCTACCCGACGGCCGACGGCTCCTGCTCGGGGCTCGCCGTCGTCCGGGACGTCGTCTACATCGCCTGCCAGCGCGGCACCCGCCTCTACCGGGCCCCGATCAGCGGGTCGTCCCTGCAGACCCCGCAGGTGTACTTCAACGGCACCTACGGCCGCCTGCGCACCGTGGAACCGGCCCCGGACGGCGGGCTGTGGCTCACCACGTCCAACGTCGGCGACAAGGACAGCGTCCCGAACAACAGCGACGAGAAGCTCTTCCACGTGACCCTCAGCTGACCTTCCGCCGCACCCACCAGAGCCCGAACCCGGCCAGGGCGGCGCTCAGCACCAGGTACGCCGAAGTCTCGATCCACTGGAACGGCCAGTAGCGGCTGCCGGGCTGGTAGGTGTAGGCGAAATGCAGGTTCTTCGTGGCCAGGCAGCCGAAGTCCTTGTCCATGCTGCCCGTCATGCACGAACGGTTCTGCTCGGCGGTGTAGGGCGTGCCGTCGGCGTTGTAGATCTGGTGGATCGAGTCCTCCGGCCAGGTGCCCGCCATCGTGTACCCGATGATGCGCGCCGAGGTCTGATTGAGCCCGAAGCCGTTGGCGTGGGCGAGCACGTCCGGGGTGAGCGCCACGTCCGTGGTCACCGGCGGCATGAGATGTGCCCGGATCGCGTTGGGCACCAGGATCTGCAGCACCGCGTACAGCGCGACGACGATCGCCATGCTCGCCACCGTGCGCCGCACGAGCAGGCCCACGACGACGCCGAGGACGAACGCGAACAGCGCGTAGCCCAACGGCACCACGTTGCGGGCGCCGAAGTTGGCCGCGGCGAACCGGTTGCCGACGTACTGGTCGTAGTCGCTCGCGCTCCAGGTGAGCAGCAGGCTGAGCAGCCCCGCGACGGCGAGCGCGGCCAGGCCCAGCACGGCGAGCTTCACCCCCAGCCAGCGCCCGCGGGTCACGCTCTGGTTCCAGACCAGGCGATCGGTCTTCGACTCCAGCTCCCGGGCGACCAGCGGGGCGCCCCAGAACGCGCCGATCAGGCCGGGCACGGCCATCAGCAGCAGGCCCACGATGCCGACCGGCACCTCGTACCGGTTGAGGAACTCCCGCTTCGTCACGAGGCAGTCCTCGGGCACGCAGTTGATCACCTGCGCGGTGTAGTCGTGGCGGATCTGCACGCCGAGGTAGAGCAGGTAGGCAGCCAGCGCCGTCAGCGCGACCGCCGCCACGATCGCCTGGGTGCGGAACTGCCGCCAGGTGAGCCAGATCATCGGGCCGCCTCCGCCGCCATCATGTACGCCATGCCGACGTCCTCCAGGTCCGTGTGTTCCGCGCCCTCCGGCGGTTCGGCCGAATGCACCACCGAGGGTCCGTTGCGTTCCGTGTGTACGACCCGTGCCCCCGGCGGCAGCGCGCCCGCGCCGGCCGCGACGCGGTGGTGCACGGCGAGCAGGTCGGCGACGTCCCCGGCCACCTGCACCCGGCCGCCGGCCAGCACGATCAGGTGGTCGCAGACCTGGGTCAGGTCGCCCAGCAGGTGCGACGACAGCACCACCGTCACCCCGAGCTCCGTGACGAAGTCGAGCAGGTCGTAGAGGAACGTGCGGCGCGCGATCGGGTCCAGCGAGGCCACCGGCTCGTCGAGGATGAGCAGCTCGCCGCGCTTGGCCGCGGCGATCGTCAGAGCCAGCTGGGCGCGCTGCCCGCCGGAGAGCCGCCCGGCCTTCTGCGCCGGGTCCAGGCCGAGCCGCTCGATGCGCCGCCGGGCCAGGCCGTCGTCCCAGCCCGGGTTGAGCCGGGCGCCGAGGCGCAGGTGGTCGGCGACGGACAGCCCGGAGTACACCGGAGCGTCCTGTGCCACGAACCCGACCCGCGCCAGCTGCGCGGCATCGGCGGCCGGGGCGTGGCCCAGCACCGTGATGCGCCCCTCGCTGGGCGCGATCAGCCCGCAGGTGAGCGCGAGCAGCGTCGACTTGCCGGCGCCGTTGGGCCCGACCAGGCCGACGATCCGCCCCGCCGGCACGGCGAGCGTGCAGTCGGTGAGGGCCGGGCGCCGGCCGTACCGTTTGCTGAGCCGTTCTGTCTCGATGACCGTTGTCGTCATGGGGATGTTGTAGTCCTCGGTCGGTGTCAGCCAGGTGTCAATCGTTGTGACCTGGTTGTCACCGGGCCGGGACTAAGGTCGGCCGCATGAGGGTGCTGGTGGTGGAGGATCAGCGGCAGCTCGCCGACTCGGTCGCGCGGGTGCTGCGCCGCGAGGGACTGGCGGTCGACGTCGCCTATGACGGGGGTGCGGCGCTCGAACGGACCGACGTCGTGGAGTACGACGTGGTGGTCCTCGACCGGGACCTGCCCGGCGTGCACGGCGACGACGTGTGCCGGGCCCTCGTCGCCCGCGAGGCGCCCAGCCGGGTGCTCATGCTCACCGCCTCCGGCACCATCGCCCAGCGGGTCGAAGGGCTGGGCCTCGGCGCGGACGACTACCTGCCCAAGCCGTTCGCCTACGCCGAGCTCGTCGCCCGCATCCGCGCCCTCGGCCGCCGGTCCCGCCCCGCCGTCCCGCCGATCCTCGTCCACGGCGACCTGCGCCTCGACCCGGCCCAGCGGGTCGCCACCCGCGACGGGGCCAGGCTGCCGCTGAGCCCCAAGGAGTTCGCGGTGCTCGAGCACCTGCTGGCCGGGCGCGGCCGGGTGGTGTCCGCGGAGGAGCTGCTCGACCGGGTCTGGGACGAGGCCGCGGACCCGTTCACGACCACCGTCAAGGCGACCATCAACCGGCTGCGCACCAAGCTCGGCGACCCGCCGCTGATCGAGACCGTCGCCCGCGCCGGGTACCGGATCTAGCCATGCCCGCGTCCAACCGGCTGCGGTGGCGGCTCACCCTGCTGTACAGCCTCGCCACGCTCGTCTCCGGCGCGGTGCTGATCCTCATCGTGATCAGCCTGTCGGCCGGGCTGCCGCCGACCGACGTCGCCCAGACGCCGCGCTCGATGGGCCTGCCCCGCCCGCCCGGCGCCGACACCGGGGTGCGGATCGGCATCGCCGACAGCGAGACCCAGAACTTCAAGGAACGGGTGCTCATCACCCCCGGGCTCGCCCTGCTCATCATGGTGCCGATCTCGCTGGGCGTCGGGTGGCTGATCGCCGGGCGGATGCTGCGCCCGGTCCGCACGATGACCGGCCGCCTGCAGCGCATCTCCGGCCGCAACGTGCACGAGCGGCTCGCCGTGGAAGGGCCGCGCGACGAGTTCAAGGAGCTCGCCGACACCATCGACGCGCTGCTCGGCCGGCTGGAGACGGCGCTGGACGGGCACAAGCGGTTCGTCGCCAACGCCGCGCACGAGCTGCGCACCCCGCTCACCGTCGAGCACGCCCTGCTGGAGGAGCCGCTGATCGACCCGGAGGCGGGCGTCGAGGAGTACCGGGCCAACTTCGAGCGATTACTCGCGGTCAACCGGCAGCGCGGGGCCCTGCTCGAGTCGCTGCTCACCCTGGCCGGCAGCGAGTCGGCCCGGGAGACCGGCGTGCCCGTCGAGCTCGACGCGGTGCTGCGCGACGCCCTGCACGGCCTCGCCCCGCCCGGCCTGACCGTGACGGCGACCATCCGCCCGGCCCGCATCCTCGGCGACCCGACCCTGCTGGCCCGGCTCGTCGCCAACCTGCTCGACAACGCGATCCACTACAACACACCCGGCGGCACCGTCGAGGTGGGCACGCGCCAGCTCGACGGGTACGCTCGGCTGATCATCACCAACACCGGCCCCCAGGTGCCGCCCGACCAGGTCGAGCGGCTGTTCGAGCCGTTCCAGCGGCTGCGCCGGGTCGCCGACGACGGCCACCACGGCCTCGGCCTGTCGATCGTGCGGGCCATCGCGACCGTGCACGGCGCCACCCTGGAGGCCCGCCCACGACCGGACGGCGGCCTGAGCGTCCAGGTACTGTTCCCGGCGGACCGCCTTGGCTGACCGCCCCCCGCACGGCAACCACACGCCGCGCGCCGATCCGACGCCGCGCGCTGAGTCGACGCCGCCTGCCGAGCGCACGCCGCCCGCTGAGCGCATGCCGCGAGCTGAGGCCACGTCACGCGCTGGGCGCACGCCGCGAGCTGAGCCGGGCGCGCGCCCTGGGTCGACGCCCGCCGAGCACACGCCGCGAGCCGAGCCGACGCCGCGCGCGGACGGCACGCCGCGAGCTGAGGGTAGGTCACGCGCCGAGCGCACGCCGCGAGCTGAGCCGAGCGCGCGCCCTGAGCCGACGCCCGCCGAGCACAGGCCGCGAGCCGAGCCGACGCCGCGCGCGGAGGGCACGTCACGCGCGGAGGGCACGTCACGCGCGGAGGGCACGTCGCGGGCTGAGCGGACGCCGCGCGGGATTGTGGACACGCTTGCTGACACGCGGCGGTGGCGGTTGCCTGCGGCTGCCTGGATTCTGCTCGACGGGCTCGCCACCCGCGTCGACCGGGCGCTGCGCGACGACGACCCGGCTGCGCTGCAGGACGCTCACCAGCGGCTCGAACTGCTGCGTCCCGGTGCGACGCCGTCCATCGGCGGCCATGGTACGTCGCTGTGCCCGCCCGCCCTCGCCGAGAAGATCGAGACGCTGATCCGCCGCGTGCACACCGGCATCTCGTAGCGCCCCTCGTCGACCCCCTCGCCGCGCATCTGTACATGCGGATGTATCAAGATCCGGGCCTAGGGTCGGCTCATGATGCGTCGACGCGGGTACCGATGGCTGGCGGCCATGACCGCCGGCACCCTGATCGCGACGATGGCGGGGACCACCGCGCACGCCGCCCCGGCCGTGCCCGACGGGCTGCGCCAGATCCAGACGCGCGAGTCGCTGACCGGCACGCACACGTGGTACCAGCAGCTGTACCACGGCATGCCCGTGCTCGGCGGCTGGTACGCGACCCACACCGACAGCGCGACCGGCGAGGTCACGGTCCAGGACGGCCGGCTCGACGTGCGCGGCCTGGCCACCGAGACGCCGGCGGTCGCCCCGGACCACGCCCGCGCCTCCGTCACCGGGCGGACCGGCGGCCAGGTCGCCCGCTCCGAGCTGGTGATCCTGCCGGGGTCGCCCGCCAAGCTTGCCTGGCTGCTGGCCACGCGCACCGGTCGCGGCACGGTCCGCACCGTGCTCGACGCCGGCACCGGCGCCACCCTGCAGGAGAAGAACCTGGCCCGGGAGGCGACCGGCAGCGGCACCGTCTTCGACCCCAACCCCGTCGTGCGGCTGCAGAACGAGTCGCTCACCGACCGCGACGACGCCAACTATCCGGCGCTGCGGGCCGCGTACCGCGAGGTGACCCTCACCCACCTCGACGCCCGCAAGACCACGCTGCAGGGCGACTTCGCGAACAACATCAGCGCCGACGCCGTCCGCTCACCCCGCCGGGTCTACGACTACAACCGCTCGCAGGCCGGATTCGAGCAGGTCATGGGGTACCACAGCATCACCTCGGCGCAGGAGTACATCCACCAGCTCGGGTTCCGCGACGTCAACAACGAGCCGCAGGACTACCAGACGACCGGCTTCACCGACGACAACTCCTTCTACGACCCGGACGTCGACGGCATCACCTTCGGCACGGGCGGCGTCGACGACGCCGAGGACAACGAGGTCATCTGGCACGAGTACGGCCACGCCATCCAGGACGACCAGGTCCCCGGCTTCGGCGAGGAGATCGAGGCCGGCTCCATCGGCGAGGGCTTCGGCGACTACTGGGCGTTCACGATGTCCCAGGCGACCAGCCCGGACACCCGGCGCACCCCGCTGGCCTGCATCGCCGACTGGGACTCGACCTCCTACACCGACGACGTCCCGCACTGCCTGCGCCGCGTCGACGGCACCAAGATGTACCCGGCCGACCTCGAGGGCGAGGTGCACGCCGACGGGGAGATCTGGTCCCGGGCGCTGTTCGACATCAACGGAGCACTGGGCCGTACCAAGGCGAACCGGGTGATCCTGGAGGCGCACTTCCGCTTCGACCCGAACACCACGATGCCGGCCGCCGCGAAGGCGACCGTCAACACGGCCCGCGTGCTCTACGGCGCCGCGGCGGCCGACAAGGTCCGCGCCGCCTTCCACGCCCGCGGCATCCTCTGACCCGTACGCAGGGGGCCCGTCGCGCGTGCGGCGGGCCCTCCGCGTGGTCAGGCCGCGAGCGCGGCGGCGAGTGTGATCGGGCTGCGAGTGGGGCGGTGAGTGTGGTCGGGCCGCAAGTGCGGCGGCGGGTGTGGTCGGGCCGCGAGTGCGGCGGCGGGTGTGGTCGGGCCGCGAGCGCGGCGGCGGGTGTGGTCAGGGCGCCAGCGCGGCGGCGAGGTCGGTGTGGTTGAGGTACACCATGATCTGGAACGAATCTCCCTCGCGCCGCAGCAGGAATGTCGATGTCGTGTGCAGCGGCTCGCCGCCCGTGCGCGGGGCGGTCCAGTCGGCGCCGACGAGCAGGTGGCGGTCGTCGAGGCGCAGCTGGCGGGCGGCGGCGCGGGTGAGTGGGCCGACGCCGGCGCGGTCGAACATGGCGCGGCGGGCGGGCAGGGCGGCGGCGAGCTGGGCCGGGGTGATCGCGACGGCGCGGGCCGGGTCCAGGGCCAGGAACGTGGCGGCGAACAGGGCGAGCGGGTCACCCGAGTCGTAGGCGTCGAGGAAGGCGGCGACGTCGGGGTCGAGCGGGGTCCAGGTCATAGCTGAGCGGTCACCTTCTCCAGCAGGGGGATGACGTCCGCGAGGCGCCGGCGTTCGTCGGCGGTGAGGGTTTCGAGGGCGTCGTGGATGCGCGTGATGCTCGCCGCCTCGCGGGTCCGCAGCGCGGTGCGGCCGGAGGGGTTGATGGTGACGACCGCGCGGCGGCCGTCGGCGGGGTCGGGGGTGCGGCTGATGAACCCCTGCTCGTCGAGGCGGCGCAGGACCGGAGCAATCGCGGCCGACGTCACGTTCTCCTGGCCGGCGAGGCCGCCCGGGCTCGCGGCGCCGGTGCGTTCCAGGCGCTGGAGCACGGCGAGCTCGAGGAAGGACAGGTTGTCGTCGCCGTCGGCGTAGAGCTGCCGCAGCCGGCGCGCGAAGCGGCCCACCGCGAGCCGCAGATCCTGCGCGAGCGTCACGATAGCTAACCTAGCTTAGCTACCCCCGATTTTGAAGCCGGCAGAGCAGAATGCACGGCATGAATCGCTCCGGTGTGGTGGTCGCCGCGATCGCCGCCGTGCTCGGTGGCCTCAGCGGCATCGCGCTCGGCTCGTGGCTGGCGTGGCAGGCCGTGGAACCGACGCTGCCCGACGAGGCCACCACGGTCGGCCTGGCCCACACGGTGCTGCCGGAGCCGTTCGACGAACGCGTCACCTACTACATCCACAAGACCTTCTGGAACCCGTACAGCGAGAACACCCTGCACGGCGGGACCGGCGTGCGGGCGGGCCGGGCCGGCGTCGGCGGCACCGTGCCCGCCGGCACCACCTTCGAGCAGTTCGCCGCGGCCGTCCGGGACAAGATGCGCGCGAACGGCTGGCGGGACGTGCGGCTCACGGTGGAGCGCTACCCGCCGCACACCTCGCCGTCGGCGCACGCGGAGGTGACCGGCACCCGGGCCGGATATCTCGCCGCGGTGGAGGTCACCGAGGGCGACGCGTACAACCCGACGGCGGCGCAGCTGAGTGTCATGTGGGCCGAGCCGCCCGGGCATGTGCGCGACACCGTGCTCGGCGGCCTGGCCGGCGCGCTGCTCGGGGCGGGCCTGGGCTGGTTCACCGCGAACCGCGTCCGCGGGCAGGAACGCGGCCGGCGGCGGGCGTACCGGATCCTGTGCGTGGTCGCGCTGCTGATGCTCGCCCCGGCGTGCCTGGGCAACATCCCGACCTCGACCGGCTCCTGGCTGGCCAACACCGGCCGCAACGGCACGGGCCCGGCGGTGTACTGGGGCGGCTTCGTGATCTACGGGGCCGAGCCGCTCGCCATCCTGTCGCTGCTCCCGATCGTGGCCGCCGTCGTCGTCGCCTGCTGGCCCAGGCCCGCCCCGGCGCGCGCCGAGTGAGTCAGCGCCCCTGCGTGCCCGGCGCGCGCCGAGTGAGGCAGCGCCCGGGCCTGCCCGGCGCGCGCCGGGCGAGTCAGCGCCCCGGTCTGCCCGGCGCGCGCCGGGTGAGGCGCTGCCGCGGTCTGCCCCGCACGCGCTGGGTGAGTCAGCAGAGCAGGCAGAACTCGTTGCCCTCCGGGTCCCGCAGCACGACGAACCCCTCGTCCCCCTGCTGGCCGACGTCCGCCCGGGTAGCGCCGAGCGCGAGCAGGCGCTCGATCTCCGCGTTCACGTCGCCGTCGGCCACCAGGTCGGGGTGGTCGCGGTTCTTGCCCGACTTCGCCGCGTCCGTCGGCTGCAGCCAGACGCTCAGCCCCGCACCGTTCCGCGGCCGCAGATGCGCGCCGTCGCCGTCGTCGTCCGGTTCGATGCCGTACCCGAGCACCTGCGACCAGAAGCCGGCCATCTTCTGCACGTCGTGCACGTCGAGCGTCCACTGCGCGAATCGGCTCACCATCGGCCTCACCTGCCCGGCGCTGGAGGGATGAAACACATGGAGCTGTCCGGTGTGCTCGCGGTCGCCCGGCCGGGTGCGCCGCCGCGCGTGACGAGCGGCGGGGGCTGCACGACGGCGACCCGGTTCCAGGTCGCCTCGGTGACGAAGAACCTGGCCGCGGTACTGGCGATGCTCCTCGCCGAGGACGGCCGGCTCGACGTGCACGAGCCGATCGCGCGCCGGTTGCCCGAGGCGCCGCCGGACTGGGCCGGCATCACCCTGCACCACCTGCTGAGCAACAGCTCGGGGATCGGGCACTGGCCCCAGATCCCAAGCGTTGACACGGTGCGCCGCGCACCTCCCCGCAAGGCCGCTTCCACTACTCGAGCCCCGGCTTCCTGGTCGCCGGCGTCGTCATCGAGCGGGCGGCGGGCCGGCCGTACCCGCAGGTGCTCGCCGAACGCGTGCTGGAGCCGCTCGGCCTGCACGCGACGGTCAGCGGCCGCCGGCCGTCCGATGTGGTCGCGGGCCACCGCGCCGGGGTGCCGGTCCCGTCGTGGTCGGTCGATTCGATGGTGGCGGCGGGCGACGTCTGCTCGACCGTCGCCGACCTGCTCACCTACGCCGAGGCGCTGGACGCGGGCCGGCTCGTGTCGCGCGCGTCGCTCGCGCTGATGCGCACCGCGCACACGACGTTCGACGAGCCGGACCTCGGCTGCGCCGGCCGCCTCGCGGTGACCGGCTACGGCTACGGGCACTTCGTGGGCACCCTCGACGGCCGCCCGGCGGCGATGCACACCGGCGACAACCCCGGCTACCGCGCGCTCACCGGAGTTTGAGCGGGTACGGCACGAACGTGCTGCGGTTCTCGTCCAGATCGAGCTGCCGGCTGATCGGCGCCGCCGCCCGCTGCGGGCAGGTCGCCCGCTCGCACGTCTTGCAGCCCGGCCCGATCGGCATCGCGGCGTCGGCGTCGTGCAGGTCCATGCCGGTGGAGTACACCAGCCGCGCCGCGTGCCGGATCTCGCAGCCCAGGCCGATCGCGTAGACCTTGCCGGGCTGGCCGTAGCCGCCGTGGTGGCGGGTGATGGTGCGGGCGATCCACAGGTATCGCTGGCCGTCGGGCATCGCCGCGACCTGGGTGACCGGGCGGCCGGGGGAGGAGAACGCCTCGTACACGTTCCACAGTGGACACGTGCCGCCGGTGCGGGAGAACGGGAAGCCGGTCGCCGACTGACGCTTCGACATGTTGCCGGCCCGGTCGACGCGCACGAACGAGAACGGCACGCCGCGGGCGCGCGGGCGTTGCAGCGTCGACAGCCGGTGGCAGACCGTCTCCCAGCCCATCGCGAAGTGCTCGGTGAGCAGGTCGATGTCGTACCGGCGGGCCTCGGCGGCGGTCAGGAACTGCTCGTAGGGCAGGATCAGCGCGGCTGCGAAGTAGTTGGCCAGCCCGACCCGGGTCAGGATCTGGGTCTGCACGTCGTCGAAGTGCTCCTCCTCGACGATCTCGTCGATCACGTCCGCGTACTCCAGCAGCGCGAGCTGGGCCGCCATGCGCATCGCCTCCTGCCCGGCCCGCAGCGAGGTGGACAGGTGCAGGGTCTGGGTCCGCGGCTCGTACCGGTGCAGCTCCCCGTAGGCCTCCTCGCGCACGATCCGCACGCCGTGCCGTTCGCTCAGGCGGTCGCGCAGGGCCGGGCGGACCTCGCCCCGGCGCAGGTTCATCCGCACCGCCAGGGCCTCGGCCGCCTCGTCGAGCAGCGGCACGTAGTTCTGGCGGCGGTAGAAGAACTCCGTCACCTGGTCGTGCGGGCTGCGCCCGAGCTGGCCGCGGTCGCCGACGAGCTCGGTGAGCTGGTCGGAGACCTGACGGTACCGGCGATGCAGATCGATGATCGACTCGGCCAGCTCCGGCAGGCGGGAGGCCAGCTCGCTCAGGTCCGCGATGCTCCCGGCGCCGGCCAGGGCCTCGCGCAGCCCGGCCACCAGCTGCGGGGTGTCGTGCTGGGCGAACACGGCCGGGTCGATGCCGAACAGCTCGGTCGCGCGGATGAGCACCGGCGCGGTGAGCGGCCGCACGTCGTGCTCGATCTGGTTGAGATAGCTCGGCGAGATGGCCAGGTGCCGGGCGAGGTCGGTCTGGCTCAGGCCGTGCTCCTCGCGCAGCCGCCGCAGCCGGGCGCCCGCGAACACTTTCGCCATCACTTAGAAATAGCACCAATGTCAAATTGTGTTTTCGCAAGTTAGCAAAACCGCTCGGAAAATTGGCAAGACTTGGCTTTTTCCGCCCCTCGACCGCCCCATTGACCTCGTGTGACCGTTTGCGGAGAAGCACGGCACACTAGGGAGCGAACGATGAGCGACGCAGTCGAGCAGTTGCGGCAGGAATGGGACACCGACCCGCGCTGGCAGGGGGTGCGGCGCGACTACGACGCTTCGGACGTGGTGCGGCTGCGCGGGGCGATCCAGGAGGAGCACACCCTGGCCCGCCGGGGCGCCGAGCGGTTGTGGCAGCTGATCCACGACGAGGACTACGTGCACGCGCTGGGCGCGCTGACCGGCAACCAGGCCGTGCAGATGGTCCGGGCCGGGCTGAAGGCCATCTACCTGTCGGGCTGGCAGGTGGCCGCCGACGCCAACCTGTCCGGTCACACGTACCCGGACCAGAGCCTCTACCCGGCCAACTCGGTGCCGGCGGTGGTGCGGCGGATCAACAACGCGCTGCTGCGCGCCGCCCAGATCACCACCGCCGAGGGTGACACCGGCACCGAGTGGCTCGCCCCGATCGTCGCCGACGCGGAGGCCGGTTTCGGCGGCGTCCTCAACGCGTACGAGCTGATGACCGGCATGATCGTCGCGGGCGCGGCCGGCGTGCACTGGGAGGACCAGCTCGCGTCGGAGAAGAAGTGCGGCCACCTCGGCGGCAAGGTGCTCATCCCGACCGGGCAGCACATCCGCACGCTGCAGGCGGCCCGGCTGGCGGCCGACGTCGCCGGGGTCCGCTCGCTGATCGTGGCGCGCACCGACGCGCAGGCGGCGACGCTGCTCACCACGGACATCGACGAGCGGGACGCGCCGTTCGTGAGCGGTGAACGTACCGGCGAAGGCTTCTATCGTTTCCGCAACGGCGTCGAGGCGTGCATCGCCCGCGGGGTGGCCTACGCGCCGTACAGCGACCTGCTCTGGATGGAGACCAGCACCCCCGACCTCGAGGTCGCCCGCCGCTTCGCCGAGGCCGTCAAGCGCGAGCACCCCGAGCAGATGCTCGCGTACAACTGCTCGCCGTCGTTCAACTGGCGCAAGCACCTCGACGACGCCACCATCGCGAAGTTCCAGCGCGAGCTCGGCCACATGGGCTACAAGTTCCAGTTCATCACCCTGGCCGGCTTCCACGCGCTCAACTACTCGATGTTCGACCTCGCGCGCGGCTACGCGAACGAGGGCATGACCGCGTACGTGGCGCTGCAGGAGCGCGAGTTCGCGGCCGAGGCGCAGGGCTACACCGCGGTCAAGCACCAGCGGGAGGTCGGCACCGGGTACTTCGACCTGATCAGCACCGTGCTGAACCCCGCGGGGGAGACCACGGCGCTGCGCGGCTCGACGGAGACGGAGCAGTTCGCATGAGGTACAAGATCAATGGTCCGATGCACGAGCGCTTCGACGAGGTGCTCACGCCCGGCGCCCTGGACTTCCTCGTCGCGCTGGACGACCGGTTCGCCGCCCGCCGCGTGGCCGTGCTCGACACCCGCCGCGCCCGCCGGGCCCGCTTCAGCGCCGGGCAGATGCCCGACTTCCGGCCCGACACCGCGGCCGTGCGCGCCGATCCCACGTGGCGGGTCGCGCCGCCCGCGCCGGGCCTGGAGGACCGCCGGGTCGAGATCACCGGGCCGCCGGAGCGCAAGATGACGGTCAACGCCCTGAACTCGGGGGCGAAGGTGTGGCTGGCCGACTTCGAGGACGCCACCGCGCCGACCTGGGAGAACGTCATCGGCGGGCAGCTCAACCTGATGGACGCGCTGGACCGCAACCTCGACTTCACCGACGAGCGCGGCAAGCGCTACGCGCTCGGCGAAAGTGAGCAGCTCGCCACCATCGTGGTCCGCCCGCGCGGCTGGCACCTGGTCGAGAAGTGGATCGTCGTCGACGGCCGCCCGATCTCCGCCAGCCTCGTCGATTTCGGGTTGTACCTCTACCACTGCGCGTTCCGCCAGCTCGACACGGGCGGTGGGCCGTACTTCTACCTGCCCAAGCTCGAGGACCACCGCGAGGCGCGGCTGTGGAACGACGTGTTCGTGTTCGCGCAGCAGTACCTCGGCCTGCCGCAGGGCACGATCCGGGCCACGACGCTCATCGAGACGATCACCGCCGCGTTCGAGATGGAGGAGATCCTCTACGAGCTGCGCGAGCACTCGGCCGGCCTGAACGCGGGCCGGTGGGACTACATCTTCAGCATCATCAAGAACTTCGGCCAGTGGTCGGACTTCGTCCTGCCCGACCGCGCCGAGGTCACGATGACCGTGCCGTTCATGCGCGCGTACACCGAACTGCTCGTGCGGACCTGTCACAAGCGGGGCGCGCACGCCATCGGCGGCATGGCGGCGTTCATCCCGAGCCGGGACACCGCCGTCAACACGGCCGCCGTGGCCAAGGTCGAGGCGGACAAGCAGCGCGAGGCGGGCGACGGCTTCGACGGCTCCTGGGTCGCCCACCCGGGCCTGGTGCCGGTCTGCCGCGACGTGTTCGACCGGGTGCTGGGCGAGCGGCCGAACCAGCTCGACCGGCTGCGCGAGGACGTCGAGGTGACCGCCACCGATCTGCTCGCGGTGGACAAGACCCCGGGCCAGGTGACGGCGGCCGGGCTGCGCGCGAACATCGCGGTGGCGCTGCGGTACATCGACGCGTGGCTCGGCGGCACCGGCGCGGTGGCGCTGTCGAACCTCATGGAGGACGCGGCCACCGCCGAGATCGCGCGCTGCCAGGTGTGGCAGTGGCTGCACCACCGCACCCCCCTCGCCGGCGGCGGCACGGTCACCGAGCCGACGGTGCGCGCGCTGCTGGCCGAGGAACTGGCCGCCCTGAGCGAGTCGCGGACCGGCGCCGAGCTCGAACGCGCGGTCGCGGCGGCCGGGGTGGTCGAACGCGCGATGCTGGAGGAGTACCTGCCGCCGTTCTTCACCACGGACGCGTACGCCCACCTGGCTCCGTCGGCCTAGCATCATCGACAATCGATCGCGTGAAAATCTTCGTGGTCGGTGGCAGCGGATTGATCGGCGCGCATGTCGGGGCGGTGCTGCGCGAGCGGGGACACGAGGTGACCTCGCTCGCGCGCACCGCCCGCGACGGCGTGGACCACGTGCTCGACCTCGGCGCGGCGTCGGTCGGCGAGCTCGGGGAAAGGCTGCAAGGACACGACGGCATCGTGTACGCCGCGCGCACCGACGAGCAGCGCCCGCTGCGCAAGCCGATCCTGCCGGCGTTCCGCCGCGACATGGTCGAACCGGTCGCGCGGCTGTTCACCGCCGCGCGCACGGCCGGGCTCACCCGCGGCGTGGTGATGGGCTCCTACTACACGTACTTCGACCGCCTGCACCCCGAGTGGCGGCTGGCCGAGCGGCACACCTACATCCGCTGCCGGGTCGAGCAGGCCGCGCAGGCGCGCACCGCGGCGGGGCCGGACCTGCCGGTCGCCGTCATCGAGCTGCCGTTCGTGTTCGGCGCGGCCGGCGACCGCCTGCCCAACTGGGCGCCGGCGCTGGAGCGGTGGGCCCGCTCGGCCACGCCGATGCTGGCACCGGCGGGCGGGACGGCGGCCGTGTCGGTGCGTACCGTGGCCGAAATGGCCGCCGACGCGCTCGAGAGCGCGGACGGGTCCGACCTGCCGGCCGCCGACGAGAACTTGACCTGGCGCGACCTGCTCGCCCGGATCGCCCTGGCCGCCGGACGCCCGCGGCCCGTGCGCCGGCTGCCCGGCGGGGTCGTGCGCGCCGCCACCGGGCTCGGCGGGGCGCTGCAGGCGTTGGGCGGCAAGGAATCCGGCGTCAACGTGGGCCACGCCGCCGGGCTGTTCCTCGCCGAGCTCTACGTCGAACCGGCCACCGGCCGCGACCTCGGCGGCGCGATCCGCGAGACGTTCAGCCCTCGATGACCCAGGGCTCCGGGCGCGGGCCGGCGCGGTCGATGACGTCGCTGCGCAACCGGCGCACGGTGGCCTCGGACAGGCCCGGGGTGTCGTCGACGGCCAGCTCGACGGCGGTCGCCCGCGGGTGGCCCACCGAGATCTCCCAGTAGTCGACGCGGATCGCGGCCAGGCCCCGGTCCGTGTCGAGCAGCACGGTGACGCTGCCGTCGCGGTCGTCGCCGTCGTAGAGATAGGCGCTGCGGTCGAGCACCCGGCAGCCGGTCACCCGGCCCCACGGGTTGTCGGCCGCGTACAGCCGGGAGCCGGCGGCGCAGATGCCGTCCGCCCGGGACTCCACACTCGCCCAGTGCCAGCCGAACCACAGGCCGTTGCAGGCCAGGAACAGGGCCAGGCCGAAGAGGAGGATCGCGACGAGCATCCCGCCGTCGCGGCGCCGGCTGGTGGCACGCACGTCAGGCCCCGCCGAGACCGGCCTGGCGGGCCTTGACGATCGCCTGGGCACGCTCGGACACCTGCAGCTTGGCGAAGATGTTCGAGACGTGGTTCCGCACCGTCTTGAGGCTGATCATCAGCTCGTGCGCGATCGTGGCGTTGCCCTTGCCCGCCGCGACCAGTTCGAGCACCTCGCGCTCGCGCTCGGTCAGGGCCGGGAACGCCGCCGCCGCCGAGCCGCCGCCGGAGGCGAAGTGGGCGATCACCCGCTGCGCGACCTGCGGCCCGAAGATCGCCTCACCGGCCGCCGCGGCCCGGATCGCGCGCTCGATCTCGGCCTGGTCGGCCCCCTTGAGCAGGTACCCGCGGGCGCCGGCGCGCATGGCGGCGAAGACCGAGTCGTCGTCCTCGAACATCGTCAGCACCACGACCGCGGCCGCCGAGCCGGCGTGCGCGAGCCGGCGGGTCGCCTCGATCCCGTCGAGCTCGGGCATGCGGATGTCCATGAGGATCACGTCCGGGCCGAGCGAGCGCGCCAGCTCGACCGCCTGCTCGCCGGTCGCGGCCTCACCGACGATCGCGATGTCGGGGCTGCCGTCGAGCATCAGCTGCAACCCGCGCCGGTACGCGGGGTGATCGTCGGCGACGAGGAGCCTGATCACGCGGTACCTCCGACGGCGAGCGGGAGTTCGGCACGCACCAGTGTGCCTCCCTCGGGGCGCGGGGCGACGGTGCAGGTGCCGCCGAGTTCGGCCGCGCGGTCGCGCATGGACGTCCAGCCGACGCCCGGCGCGGCCCGGCCCGGGCCGCGGCCGTTGTCCTCGACGCTCACCCGCAGCCCGCCGCCGGCCACCTCGAGGCGCACCCGGCAGCGCGCGGCGGCGGCGTGGCGCACCACGTTCGTCATCGCCTCGGACGCGATCCGGTACGCGGCGACCTCCACCGCCGCCGGCAGCGCCGGGACGTCGCCGGGGCCGGTCACCTCGAACGCCACGGTGCCGGAGAGCGAGGCGGCCCGCTGGCGCAGCGCGTCGAGCAGGCCGACCTCGTCGATCGCGGGCGGGCGGAGGTCGTCGACGAGGCGGCGTACCTCGGCGATGGCCGCCCGCACCTCGTCGCGCGTCTCGGCGATGAGGGCGTTGCGCTGCTCCGCGTCCGGGCGGGACTGCGTGGCGTCGAGCTTGAGCACCACCGCGGCCAGCGCCGGGCCGACGCCGTCGTGCAGGTCGCGGCGCAGCCGCCGGCGCTCTTCCTCGCGGCCGGCGACGATCCGGGCCCGCGAGTCGCGCAGCTCGTCGTTGAGCTGCTCGGCGCGCACCAAAATCGCCGCGTACCGGGCCAGGTCGCCGAGCAGGTCGAGGGCCGCCCGGTCGAGCGGCGCGGCGACCTCGAGCACGCCGACGCGCGCGCCGCGATGCATCATCGGCACCCGCACGGCCTCGCCGGCGCCCCCGGACGGTGCGGTGTCCCCGGACGGCGCGGTGTCCCCGGGCTGTGCGGTGTCCACGAGGCGTACGCCGTCGACGCGCAGGGCGTCGGCCACCGCCGCGGCGACCGCGACCCGCAGACCGTCCGGATCGGCGGCCTCGGCCCGGGCCGCCAGCAGTTGCAGGGCCGCGCGGGGATCGGCGCGCAGACCGTACACCCAGCGCTCGATCCTGGCCCGCAGCACTGATTGCGCGGGGTGCACGGCGACCGCCACCACGCCGACCGCGAGCAGCCCGCCCGCCGTGCCGTTGCCCACCAGCCGGTCGGTGCCGAACAGCAGCAGCGCGTAGACGGCGACGACCGCCGCCACCAGCGGCAGGTAGGTGAGCGTGCGGGACAGGACGAGCCGGATGTCGAACAGGCGGTGGCGCAGGATCGCGATCCCGATCGTGACCGGCAGCCCGACCGCGACCAGGCCCAGCGCCGCGGCGAAGAGCCGCCCCCCGCCGAGCAGGAAGTGGTCGACCCACCCGGTCAGCAGCGTCACCGGGATCGTGAGCGCACCCCACACCAGCCACAGCAGCTGCAGCCGCTCGTCGTCGCGGGCCCGGCGCAGCCGCCACCAGACCGCCGCGACGCTGCCGAACACGAGCAGCGCCACCAGCACCAGACCGGCCGCCCCGAGCAGGCCCGACACCGGCGCCGGCAGCCACGGCAGCGGCGGCGCGGCGCCGGCGTGCGCGGCCGCGTACCCCTCGCGGTCGCCGGCCGCCCCGACCACGAACGCGACGACGCCGGCCAGCCCGCCGCGCACCCACCAGCGCCAGAACCGGCTGCCGAACCGCCCGTCCGGCAGCAGGTACGCGACCAGCACCAGGAACAGGAACAGCAGCACCCACAGCCCCTGCCCGAGCTGGTCGGCGACGCGGCCGGCGGGAGTGGTGGCCGTACCGGGGAAGGCGAGCAGGACGAAGAACGCCGCACCGTGCGCGATGAGCAGCCATCCGGCCGGGTGCCGGGCCCGCCCGCGCACCACGAGCACGCCGATCACGATCGGAACGGCCGCGCCGGCGGCGACGAGCACTGGCTGCATGGCCGCCATTGTGGCCGCGCCGCGCTGGTCCTGTCAGCACGCCCGGGAACGGTTCCCGGCCCGCCCGGGACGCCGGGATCGTGCGGCCGGGGCGCCGGGACGCGTCTGCTGAAGCCCCAACCGAGAGGAGCAAGCCATGCAGAAGTTCCTGCCCTGGTCCGGTGTCCTGGCCGGAGCCGCCTGGGCGGTCCAGCTGTTCGCCGCCACCACCCCCGACGACCCCGCCGACCCGCGCGCGGTGACCGTGATCGGCGACGCCGTCGTCGCGAACTACGCCGCCGGATTCGCCCTCCTGGCCGGCGTTCTTTTCCTGGTACTCTTCGCCGCCGCCACCCGCCGCGGCCTGCGCTCACGGGAGGCGGGCGAGTCGACGTACTCCTCCGTCGCGCACGGCGGCCTGCTCGTCGCGGCCGGCGGCTTCGGCGCGCTCGGCGTCGTGCAGATCGCCCTCACCAACGCGGCCCGCGCGCACGACGCCGCCGCGACCGCCACCCTCGGGCAGCTCGCGCTGATCGGCTGGCTGCCCGCGCTGGCCGGGCTGATCGCCGCGTTCCTCGGCGTGGGGCTGGGCGGGTGGCGCACGGCCGCGCTGCCGAAGTGGTTCGCGGCCGCCACGGTGGTGCTCGCCGTGGTGGGGGTGCTCGGACCGCTGGCGATCGTCGTGTACCTCGTGCTGCCCCTGTGGCTCGCGACCGCTTCGGTGCTGCTGGCGGTCCGTCGCTCGACCGCACCGGACCGGCCCGCCGAGGCGATGGTCTGAGCGGTCGCGCTCCCGGCGCACTACGCCGCGGTCCGGGCGTTTGGGGTGAGCGCCGCGACCAGGGCGGGATCGAGCGTCGCCGCATAGGCCGGATCGGGACGCGCGCCGACGGCGGCGATGACCGTGCTGAAGAAGCAGCGGGCGGCCGCGGCGAGGGCGACGTCGAGGATCTCGGGGTCGCTCAGCCCGTGGCCGCGCAGCACGTCGACGTCGGCGGCGGTGATGCCGTTGGGGTCGTCGGCCACCCGCTCGGCGAAGTCCATGACGGCCGCGTCGGCCGGGTCCAGGCCCGCATCGTGATGGTCCTTCGCGATGCGGGCCACGGTCCCGGCGTCGTGGAACCGTTCGCGCAGCAGCTTGCCGTGCGCGAGGCTGCAGTAGGCGGACCCGAGGCGGCGGGCGGCGGCGAGGGTGATCAGCTCGTACCGGTGCGGGTCCATGGTGGACCGGACGGCGCCGTTGAGCCCGGCCCAGGCATCGACGGCGGCGGGGCGCCAGGCGAGGGCGCGGGTGTAGTTGGCCACGTACCCGAGGCGGGCCCGATCGGCGGCGTAGAGGCGCTCGACGTCCGGGTCGTGCGCGGGCGGGTCGGCAAGGAACGACATGCCGGGCACGCTAGGCCGCCCGCGCCACCCCCGACATGGGTGAAGTTGCCCATCTTGCGGTGTCCAGGCCCCGCGTCGTGCGGACGGGGGAGTGGCGGTCGAAGACGTCACCGTGCGTGGCGGCACCCGGCGAGATGCTCCCCGGCGGCACCTTCGCCTGCCCGTCGAGCGGGTCCGGGAGCCGGCCGGAGAGCTGGCCGGCCCGGGCAGCACCGGCCCGCGTGACGGCGACGGTGGATCTTACGGACTCCTTGTGAGTCGGCACTGCGAACCTGCCCGGGTTGCCTGAGCAGTGACATGCGTTAGCGTGGTCGCGTGCGGGTCTTGATGGTTGCGCCGCCCGGCGCGGGTAAAGGTACGCAGGGTGCCGTGATCGCCGAGCACTTCCACATCCAGCGCGTGGCCATCGGCGACCTGTTACGGCGCAACGTGTCCGAGGGCACCGAACTCGGCCGGCGCGTCGAACCGCTCCTGCAACACGGCGATCTGGTGCCCGACGACGTCGTGCTGGACCTGCTGCGCCAGGGGCTGCTGGAGGCCAAGGCGGCGGGCGGCGGCTACGTGCTGGACGGCGTTCCGCGCACGGTCTCGCAGGCCCTCGCCGCCTACCGGGTCGCCCGCTCGATCAACATGACCGTCGACGTGGCCCTGCACCTCGAGGCCGACGACGACGAGCTGATGCGCCGGCTGCTCAAACGCGCGGACATCGAACACCGCCCGGACGACACCGAGCCGGTGATCCGCGAACGGCTGAAGCTGTACCGCGAGGTCACCCAGCCGGTGCTCGCCTTCTACGCCCGGCGCGGCATCCTGCTCAGCGTGGACGCCATGCGACCGGTCGAGGTGGTCAGCGCCGACGTCCTGTCCGCCCTGGAGGCCCGCGCCGCGGTGTGACCGGCCGCGGCTCCAGCCACCGCCGCGGACGGGAAGGCCGGCCGCGCCAGACTGCGTCGACGGCGGTGACCGTCACAGCGCACGCCGAGCGGCCCGGGCCGGATGAGCGCGCCCGGCGCGACCCGAGCCGCGCCGAGGACGCAGCGGTCCGCCTAAGCGCGATGTTCGACCAGGCCGACGAGGTTGCCCTCGCTGTCCACCACGAACGCCTGCCACTCCTGCGTGCCGGCCGGCCCGAGGGTGTCGTCCGGATGCGCGAAGATGACGTGCGGTTCGGAGCGGATCTCGGTGCCCGCGTCGCGCAGCCGGGCGACTGTGCCCTCGATGTCGGCGACCGCCAGGTACAGCAGCGCCGGCGGGGCACCCCGTTCGAGCAGCAGCCGCGTGCCGCCGAGGTCGAAGAAGACCAGCCCGGGCGGATCGAACGTGGCGAGCGGTCCGGTGCCGAGCAGTTCCGCGTACCAGCGCGCGGCCCGCCCCAGATCCTCGGCGTGCTGCGCGACCTGCACCAGCCTCATCCGGGCAGTATCACACGCTGCGGAACCGGCCCACGAGGTGCTGCAGTTCGGCGGAGAGCGACGTGAGCTCGCCGCTGGCCTGGCGTCCGGCCTCGACGCTGCGGCTGGTCTCCTCGGCGGCCGCCGCGACCTCGGCCACCGTGTCGGCAATCGAGCGGGTGCCGTCCGCCGCCTCGGCCACGTTGCGGGTCATCTCGCCGGTCGTCGCCGTCTGCTCGTCCACGGCCGACGCGATCGTCGTCTGGTACTGGCTGATCTGCCCGATGATCCCGCTGATCTGCTCGATCGCGGCGACCGCACCGGCCGTGTCGGACTGGATCGTGCGTACCCGCGCGGCGATGTCCTCGGTCGCCCGCGCCGTCTCCTGCGCGAGTTCCTTCACCTCGCCGGCGACGACCGCGAACCCCTTGCCCGCCTCACCCGCGCGCGCCGCCTCGATCGTGGCGTTCAGCGCGAGCAGGTTCGTCTGCTCGGCGATGGACGTGATGACCTGCACGACGTTGCCGATCTCGGCCGACGACTCGCCGAGCTTGGTGACCGTGTGGTTCGTGGCGGTCACGACGACCACGGCCTGCTCGGCGACGCGGGCACCCTCGCTCGCACTGCGCGCGATCTCGCGGATCGAGGCCGACATCTCCTCCGACGCGGCCGCGACGGTCTGCACGTTGCCGGACACCCGCCCGGCCGTCGCGTCGGCCGTCCGGGCCCGTTCGAACACGGACGTCGCGCTGCCGGCGACGCTCGCGGTCACCGAGTCGAGCTGCCCGGAACTGTGCGCGACCAGGTTCGCGCTGCGCGCCAGCGCCCCGACCGTCTCGCGCACCCCGGCCGTGGCCCGCTCCACGGCGTGCGCCATCGCGCCGATCTCGTCGCTGCCGCCGACCTCCGCCGACACGCTCAGATCTCCCTCGGCCATCGCATCCATCGCCGCGACGACGGGCCGCAGCCGCCGCGTGATCGACGCCGCCACCGCGAGCGCCAGGGCGGTCGCGACGACCAGCCCGACGATGAGCGCGATGAGCACCTGCAGCCGCGCCGTGTCGAGCTGCCCGTGCGCCCCGGCGACCGCCACGTCGACCGCGGTGGACTGCAGCCCGGCGAGCTTGGCCATCGCCGCCTCCATGCCCGGTACGACGACATTGAAGTCGACCGTCGGCGCCCGCCCCGCCGCGATCTCACCCATCGCCGCGTTGAACTGCTTCCACAGCTCCGAGAACGTGCTCGCGGTCTGCTCGGCCTCGCTCGTCATCGGCTGCTGCCCCAACCGCACCAGCGCCGCATCGAGCGCCTTCGACGCCGTGGCGGTGTCCTGCTGGGCACTGGCGATCTCGCTCAGATTCCCGCCGGCGTTGCCCATCCGCGCCGCATTGTGCGCGATCATCGCCAGGTCACCGCGAATGTCGCTGATGAGCGAGAGCGTGCGGACGTTCTCGGTCTTGATCTGCTCGACCGTCTGGTCCATCGAGGTCATCCGGGCCAGCGCCAGGCTCCCGGTGACGATCGCGGTGAGCGCCATCGCCACGAGGCCCACCAGCATCTTCGTCCGCATCCGCCGGTTGGCGAGCCATCCGCTACCCATGGTCAACTCCAGTTCCAGACGCCTCGGTCACCCCGCTATCGGCGCCTGGAACAGCGACTTGAGTGCACCCGCCTCACACTCGTTTCAAACAATTCGCAACGGTACTGTCCACCGCCCACGCTCAGCGCCGCGCCCCCCGCACGAGCAGGACCAGCCCCACAATGGCGACGACCGGCCCGACGATCGCCCACACCGTCGCCCCACTCATGGCGCTGCCACCGAGCACGTTCAGCCCCTGCAGCGTCCACACGACCCCGGCCAGCACCAGCAGCACGCCCACGATGACGAAAACCCAACGCATGGCCCGAGCCTCCTCCTGCCCCGCCCGGCCGGTCAATCCCCGTTCGCGCGCCGTAAGGATTCGCGCACCGCCACCACAGCCGCCGCCACCACCGCCAGCGCCGCCACCGCCGCGCCGCCACCACCATCACCACCGCGAGCGCCGCCTCCCGCAGCGCGGCCCAGACTGCGGTGGGCTACGCGTAGCGGGCCGCCACCGCCAGCGCCGCCTCCCGCAGGGCGGCCCGGACCGCGGCCGGTTCGATCACCTCGAGGCGCGCCCCCAGCCCCAGCAGGCTCCCCACCGCGTGATCGACGCCGTTGAACGACAGCTCGAGCCGTTCCCCCTCCGATCCGGTGAGATGCCGGGAACCGTCCGAGGCGGTGAGGTGCCGGGCCAGCACCCGCCGGGCGAGCGGCGCCGCGGCCGGCTCGACCAGCGCGACCACCCGCAGCTCGCGCGGCCGCGACTCCACCGCCGAGCGCAGCGTCGCCCAAGTCGCGGCGAGGTCGAACCCGTCCGGGCGCGCGGCCTCGTCGGGCAGGACGGTGCACGCCTCCACCCGGGCGACCCGGAGCAGCACCGGCTCGGCGGTGACCAGGTACCAGACGCCCGCCTTGGCCACCAGACCGGCGGGATCGAGCCGGCGGCGCGTGCGGGAACCCTCGCTGTCGCGGTACACGACCTCGATGCGCCGGCCCTGCAGCAGCGCCTCGTGCAGGGCCGGCAGGTGGGGGACCGGTTCGCCGGAGCGCATCCACGGGTCGACGTCGACCAGGACGTGGCTGCGGCCCTCGGTCAGGCCGCCGCGCAGGGCCCCGCCGCCCGCGCCGGTGAGCTTCTCCAGCGCGGTGTCGAGGGCGTCGCCGAGGCCGAGGTCGCCCGCGAGGCGCGCCTGGCCGACCGCCAGTCCCGCGCCCTCGGCCCGGCTCAGGTGGGCCAGCCCCGCCCGGTACGTGTCCAGCAGCCGGATCCCGCCCTTCCTGCCGCGCTCGGTGTACACGGGAATGCCCGCGCCGCTCAGGGCCTCGACATCGCGCAGCACCGTGCGCACCGAAACGCCCAGGCGCTCGGCCAGCTCGGGCGCGACCGCGCCGGGCCGGGCCTGGAGCAGCAGCACGAGGGACAGGAGACGATCGCCGCGCATGCCTCCGACGGTACCGCCGAAAACATGACAACACGTGTCCTGTTTCGGCGCGCATGCTCGTTCGCATGCAGACACGCATCTCGGGGCCGTACGACATGGGCCGCCAGGCCGAGTTCTTCGGCGGCTGGGTCCGCCCCGCCGACGACCCCCGCTCGATCCTCATGGCGTTCCCGGTCGAGGGCCGGCCGGAGTCGGCCGCGGTCCTGCTGCGCCAGGACGGCGACACGGTCACCGGCGACGTCACCGGCCCGCCCGAGGCCTGGGACCAGGCCCTCGCCACCCTCTCGCTCGACGAGGACGGCACCGGCTGGCCCGAGGTCGGCGAGCGCGACCCGGTCATCGGCGCCCTGCAACGCGAGCACGCGTACCTGCGGCCGGTGCTGTTCCACTCCGCGTACGAGGCGGCCTGCGCGTTCGTGATCGGCCACCGCCTGCGCATCACGCAACAACGCGCCATCCGCGCGCGGATCGCCCAGACCCACGGCGCGGCGATCGAGGTCGGCGGCCAGGTCGTCCACGCGTTCCCGTCGCCGCAGGTCCTGCGCGGCCTGCGCGAGCTGCCGGGCCTCGACGCGGAGAAGCTCACGCGGTTGCACGGCATCGCCGACGCGGCCCTGGCCGGCCGCCTGGACCGGGCCCGGCTGCGCGCGATGCCGCTCGACGAGGCCTACGCGGACGTCAAGCGCCTGCGGGGAGTCGGCGACTTCTTCGCCACCGGCATCGTCCTGCGGGGCGCCGGCCGCCGCGACGCCATCCCGGCCGAGGGGTTCACGCGCCAGGGCCTTCAGCGTTTGTACCGTCTGCGCCACGAACCCACCGACGCCGACATGACCCGCATGGCCGAACCGTGGCGGCCCTACCGCATGTGGTGCTCGGTCCTCGTCCACGCAAGCGAACGCCGCGCCCAGTCCCGCACCACGTGACGGCCAAGCCCATTCGCGCACGCACCAAGCAGCGCGCGATCGCACGCACGATGCAGCGCGCGATCGCACGCACGATGCAGCGCGCGATCGCACGCACGATGCAGCGCGCGATCGCACTCACGATGCAGCGCGCGATCGCACTCACGAACCCTCGCGCGATCGCACGCACGAAGGACCGCGCGATCGCACCCGACAAGGAGCGCGCGTTCGGACACGAAAGAGGCGCCCGGCCGTACACGAAAAGGAACGCGCGATCGCACGCACAAAGGAGCGCGCGATCGCGCACAGAGGGGGCTGTGCGGGATCGCGCGCTCGGGGTAAAAGGACGGGGAGCGGACGCCGCTGTCCGCTCCCCGTCACCACCCGTGCAGAGGCTTAACGCAGCAGGGACAGGACGTTCTGCGGCGCCTGGTTGGCCTGGGCCAGCATGCTGGTGCCGGCCTGGGTCAGGATCTGCGAGCGGGTGTAGGACACCATCTCCTGGGCCATGTCGGTGTCACGGATGCGCGACTCCGACGCGGACAGGTTCTCCACCGCGACGTTGAGGTTGTTGATGGTGTGCTCGAAACGGTTCTGGTACGCACCGAGCGTCGCCCGGGCCGTCGACACGCCCTTGATCGCCTTGTCGATCGCGTCGATCGCGGCGGTGCCGGAGCTGGTCAGGTCCAGCGAGCCGAGGCCGAGGCCGGCCGAGTCGAAGCCGGACAGGCCGGCGCCGCTGCCGAACGCGGAGGAGCCCAGGCTGACGGCGATCTGGTCGGACGACGACCCGTTCGCGCCGACCTGGAAGGTGCCGGTGTACGCCGTGGTGCTGTCCAGCAGCTTCTGGCCGCCGAACGCCGTGGTCGACGCGATCCGGTCGAGCTCCTTGCCCAGCTGCGAGAACTCGGTCTGCGCGGCGGAGCGCGCGTCGGAGTCCTGCGAGCCCGTGGAGGACGCCTGCACGGACAGGTCACGCATGCGCTGCAGGATCGAGTGGGTCTCGGTCAGCGCACCTTCAGCGGTCTGCACGACGGAGATGCCGTCCTGCGCGTTGCGGACTGCCACCTTGAGGCCGCCGATCTGCGAGCGCAGACCCTCGGAGATGGACAGGCCGGCCGCGTCGTCGGCGGCCCGGTTGATCCGGTAACCCGACGACAGCTTCTCGAGCGACTTGCTCATCTGGCTGTCGGTCACCGAAAGGTTCCGGTACGCGTTCTGGGCGGCGATGTTGTTGTTGATGCGAAGACCCATGATGTCCTCCTTGGAAGGGCTCCGACCGGCGTCCGTCCTTGGCGCCGTTGCCTCAGACATCGCCCGCCCGGACCCCGGGATGAGGACTGCCGGGTCGCTAAACCGTTGCCGTCAGGGTCGCTTCCGCGAAACTCAGGGTCTCCTCGACGAGCCGCAGCGCCCGCGCGTCCAGGAGCCCGCGCCGGACCGGGTCCGCCGGGGTCGTGGTGCGGTACAACACGACCGCACACGACCCCGAGTCGTTCACGCCGTTGCAGGTCGCGGTGCCCGGCACGTCCCCCGGGTGCGACCAGAACCCGCCGGACGCCGTCGGCACCCGGAACGCACCCAGCCCGAACCCGAGCCCGGCGCGCACGTCCTGGTACGCCCCGGCCGGCACGGTACGGTCCAGTTCGGCCATCTCGGCCGGGCCGAGCAGCTCCCCGCCGCGCAGCGCGCACCAGAACCGGGTCAGGTCCTCGGTCGTGCTCACCAGGCCGCCCGCCGCGTCCAGCGCCGTCGGGTTGAGCTCGGTGACGTCCAGCACCGGGCCGCCGGGGACGAGCTGCTGGTACGCGCGGGCCGAGGACCGGGGCAGCGACGGGTGGTCGTACGGGAAGTACGTGTCGCGCAGCCCGAGCGGCCGGGCGATCCGGTTGCGCACCTGCTCCGCCCACGACCGCCCGGTGACCGCGCGCACGATCAGGCCGGCGACCAGCGCGTCGGTGTTCGAGTAGCGCCATTCGCGCGGCGCGGGCTCGTCGCGCACCAGACGCACCAGGTCCGCGGGTTCGTGGCGGGCCCCGAGCGCACCGGCGGGAAGACGACCCAGGTAGTCGGGCAGGCCGGTGGTGTGCTGGAGCACGGACCGTACCGAAAAAGTGGCTTCGGGCAGCAGGTCGGGCAGCAGTGACCCGACGGGGTCGCGCAGGGACAGGCGGCCCTCGCCCGCGAGCTGCAGGACGACCGTGGCGGTGAAGGCGGCGGTCGTGCAGCCGATCCGGAAGCGCCCGGCGGCCGGCATGCCCACCCCGGACCACGCGGTGACGCCCCGCCCACCGGCGCGCACCTGGCCCTGCGCCCCGCCGGCCCCGAGCCGGACCAGGTCGTCGAGGGCCTCCTGCAGCATGCCGTGCGCCGTGCCGATGGTGTACTCCCGCATGCTCACCAGCGTCGCAACCCGCCCGCGCGGAATCGATCCCGCCAGCTTGCCGCCCGATGGTAGGGCCAGCAGTAGTGACATCATGGGCCGATGTCCGCATTGACCTTCCGCGCGGCCGCCGCCGCCGACGTGCCGGCGCTGGTGGAGCTCGTGCAGTCGGCGTACCGTGGCGACCGCAGCCGCGCCGGCTGGACCACCGAGGCCGACCTGCTCGACGGCCAGCGCACCGACCCCGCGATGGTCGCCGAGGCGATCACCGCCGAGGACAGCGTCGTGCTGATCGCGCAGGCCGGCGACGGCGTGGTGGCGTGCTGCCAGCTGGAGCGCCGCGACGGCTACGCGTACTTCGGCATGTTCGCCGTCGACCCCTCCCGCCAGCGCGGCGGCTTCGGCGCGGCCCTGCTCGCCGAGGCCGAACGCCATGCGCGGGCCGAGTGGGACGCGGCCGAGGTGCGCATGACCGTCATCGTGCAGCGTGAGGAACTGATCGCCTGGTACGAGCGGCACGGCTACACCCGCACGGGCGAGGTCACCCCGTTCCCGTACGGCGATGAGCGCTTCGGCGTGCCCCGCCGCCCCGACCTCGCGTTCGAGACGCTCGTCAAAAAGGTCGCATGAGCCGTTTCGCGGGCGCGGCCGAGCACTACTCCGCCGGCCGGCGCCCCTATCCGCAGCAGTTCAGGGCGGCACTGCGAGAAGAGCTGGGCCTCGACGGTACCGGCGGGCTGCTCGACGTCGGCTGCGGCCCGGGCTCGCTCACGGGGCTGCTCGCGCCTCTGTTCGAACGCGCGGTGGGCGTCGACGCCGACCCGGAGATGATCGCCCAGGCGCGCGCGGAGTTCCCCGGCCTCGAGTGGCACGTCCTGCGCGGCGAGGACCTCCCGGCCGGCCTGGGCACGTTCAGGGTGGTCACGTTCGCGCAGTCGTTCCACTGGATGGACCAGCCGCTCGTGGCCGGCCGGGTCCGCGCCATGATCGAGCCGGGCGGCGCCTGGGTGCACGTCGGCGGCAACACCCACCGCGGCGTCGACGACCCCGGCCCCCTGCCGCTGCCCCGCCCGCCCTGGCCCGCGATCGACGAGCTCGTCCGCAACTACCTGGGCCGCGACCGCCCCGCCACGAAGTCGGGGGAGCAGGACGTCATGCGCGCCGCCGGCTTCCACGGCCCGGTCCGCCTGACCCCGTGGCCGGGCGACGTCGTCGAGCGCTCCGCCGACGAGCTCATCTCCTCCGTGTACTCGATGTCCTACTCCACCCCGCACTTCTTCGCCGACCGCCGCGCCGCGTTCGAGTCGGACCTGCGCCGCCTGCTCGCCGAGGCCTCGCCGACCGGCCGGTTCGCCGAGCGCATGGGCCCGCCGGACATGTTCGTCTGGCGCCCCTGAGCGCTGAGCGCTGGGCGCTGGGCGGTCAGCGCGCGGCGACGAGGTCACTGACGCCTCGCCGACCGGCCGATTCGCCGAACGCATGAGCCCGCCGGCCATGCTCGTCTGGCGCCGCTGAGCGCCGGGCGGTCAGCGCGCGGCGACGAGGTCACTGACGCCTCGCCGACCGGCCGATTCGCCGAACGCATGGGCCCACCGGACATGGCCGAACGCATGAGTCCGCCGGACATGCTCGGCCGGCGCCTCTGAGCGCTGAACGCTGAGCGCTGGGCGGTCAGAGCGCGGCGACGAGGTCGGCGATGGTTGTCGGCTTGCGGCCCAGCAGGGTTTCGAGGTCGCTCGTCTGCTGCTCGAGCGCGCCGGTGGCCGCGAGGTGGTGCAGGTAGGACATGGGGCCGGGTGGAGGCTGCTCGCGGTACGAGATGGGCGTCTGAAAATGCGCGGCGAGGACCTCGGCGAGCTCGGGGAAGGTCCACAGTGGACCGGTGAGGTCGTAGGCGCGGCCCTCGTGGCCGGGGGTGGTCAGGACGGTGGCGGCGGCGCCGGCGAGGTCGGTGCGGGTCGCGGTGTTGAGGGTGCGGCCGGCGGTGCCGCTCGTCAGCTCGCCCGCCTCGGCGGCGGTGCGCAGTCCACTGTGGACGAACGCGTCGGTGTAGAACGGGTTGCGCAGGAACACGTGTGGGCGGCCGGTCGCGCGGATCGCGGCCTCCGTGGCGTGGTGGGCCTCGGTGACACCCGGGCCCGGGCGGTCCGCGCCGAGGAAGCTGGTGTAAACGAGCAGATCGGCGCCAATTGCGGCCGCGGTCACGTTTCGGTGCTGGGCCAAGCGGCGGGCCGTGTCCAGCTCCGGGGACGAGATCAGCAGCACCGTGCCGGCGCCCGCGAACGCGCGGTCGAGGGTGGCCGGCTGGTCGTAGTCGCCGTGGCGGACCTGCACGCCGCGCGCGGCCAGGTCGGCGGCCTTGTCCGGGTCGCGCACCACGGCGACGATCCGGCGCGGCGGGACGAGGAGCAGGAGCCGGTCGACGACGCGGCGGCCGAGCGCGCCGGAGGCGCCGGTGACGGCGATGGGGTCCGAGGTCACGCGCCAAGATTCACATGGCTGTCAACGGCATTTCGCAGCAGCCGGCGCAATTCACCGACGCACATCATGTAACCGGTCGGGGTGGGCAGGTGCGCGACGTAGTGCTCGAGGTCGGCCGCGAGCGCGAACACGCGCGTCGGCGTGGAGGTGCGCGCGGCGTCCTCGACCGCCTTGCGCAGGCCGTCGAGCACCGCCGGGTGGCGGGTCCGATACGACTCGGCGACCAGGTGATTGCTCCGGTCGGCGGCGAGGTAGAACTGCACGAGATCCTTGGTACCGACGAACAGCTCGTCCGCACCGGCGGCGCAGATGGCCGACGTGGCGTGTACCGCGGCGGGGGTCTCGATGAAGGCGGACAAGGGCGTCTCCGGCGGCAGCCCGAGATGCGGCCGGAGCTTCGCGAATTCCTCGGCGTCGTTGAGGAACGGGGCGGACAGGCTGATCCGTCCCGCCTCGGCGCCCAGCCTCGTGTGCAACGTGTCCAGGACGACGTGCAGCGCGTGCGGGTACGCGTCCGAGCGCAGCAACCACCGCGTGCCGTGCAGACCCATGTCCGGATTCGGCTCGGTGTGGATCGGGGTGCGCTCGGTGATGCGCGCGGCGTCGTCGGAGCGCAGGTCGAGCATGCGCAGGACGAGGCGCTGGCCGGGGGCGAGCAGCTCGACGTACGACCGCAGGCGCTCGGCCACCGCCCGGCCGTAGGCGTCGACGCTCGCCGGGCCGCCGTGCAGCGAGTCGATCGGGCTGAGGCCGGCGGCGAGGCACAGGAACTCCTCGCGCAGGAAGAACGACTCCACACCGCCCGGCGCGACGGCGTTGAGCGCGCGGATGTCGTCCGCGTCCGCGATGACCGCGCAGGCCGATCCGAGCACGTCCGGCGACGGGCCGGCGGTGCGCGAGGGCGCGTCGTGCGCGGCGGGCGGCCCGGGCGTGACCGTCTGCGCGTGCAGGTCGAGCGTCACCTCGCCGAACAGGCGGTCCAGGTCGGCCGGGTCGACGCGCAGGACCGGGATGCTCTTCGCGCGGCACAGCGACTGCATGTGCCCGGTGGCGCCGCCACGGCTGCAGACGATCGCGCGGGCGGCGAGCATCGCGTCGTACAAGTTGGGGCTCAGGACGGGTGTGACGAGGATGGAGCCTTCGATCGGCTGGCCGGTGTGATTGCATGCCCCGCTCACCGTCGGCGCGGTGCCGGGGGTGAGCAGGACGCCGCGGATCGGTCCGTCGGTCACGTGATCTCCGCTTCTTCGGTTGTGATGCGCAGCTGGTGGCGCAGCTGGCGCGGTGTCACCGAGATGTCCGTGAGTCGCTCGACCGCGGCCTGATGTACGGCCGCCCGCACGAGGTGGCCCCGGCCGTCGCTCAGCGGCGCGCGGAAGGTGGCCGTGGCGCGCAGATGCGCCTCCAGCCGGTCGTCGAGCCGGCGGCGCTCGTTGCGCGAGCGCGCGGCCAGCCGCCGCACCTCGAGCGCGACCGCCGCCTCGAACGCCTCGTCCTGCTCGAAGGTGGCGCCGAAGTCGGCCGCGGCCAGCCGCGCCTCGCCGTCGCACCGCAGCTCGAAGCGCTCGATCACGTGCGCGGCGACGACGATCGAATGGTTCTTGATCGCGGCCAGGTTGAACGCGAACGCACCCGAGCGCCCGTTGCGCACGATCTCGTCGCCCTCGCGCATCACGCCGATCGCCGACAGCGGGGCGATCGGCTCGCCACCGGGGCGCAGCGGGGTGCCCTGCTCGTCGATCTCGATCCCGCGGCCGGTCCGGCGGTGGGCCGTGACCAGGTGCTTGGCGAGCAGGTTCTTCCACAGCGGGGAGCCGACCTGCGTGTAGTCCGCCTCCCGGCCGAAGTTGCACACGACCAGGTCGGCCAGGATCACCCGGCGGGTCGCGGGGGCGGCGACGGTCACCGCGAGCTGCACCGGCCCGACCGGCTCGACCTGCTGGACCTTGCCCAGGACGACCTCGACGTGCTCGGAGGTCATCGCGTCCTCGACGATCGCGGTCGTGTACGGCACCGCGCCGACCCGCAGCGCCGCGATCTGGGTGCCGAACTCGTCGAGCAGCTGGCGCAGTTCGTACGTCGGGATCAGGTCGATGATCTCCGGCAGGTACGGCTCCCACGCCTTCGCCGTCCGCTCGGTGACGACCGTTTCCGCCATGCCGGGGTGCTCGGCGCGCACCGTCGCGCACGCGGTCTTCCACTCCTCGTGCACCCGGGCGAGAAACTCGTCGCGATTGCGGTACGGCTCCAGCAGCCGAGCCGGCGCCGGCAGCTGAATGACGCCGTGCTGGTGGTCGTCGGGGTACGTGCGCGGGGTCGTGCCGGACCGGGAAACGAGGTGAATGGCGCCGGTATGGCCCTGGCGCAGCAGCAGCGCCGCCGAGTCGAATGCGCTCAGCACGGTACCGACGATGACGACGCTCGATCCGGCCGGAATGGACAGGAGGCGCCGCACGCCGTCGGTGGAGTACGGCTGGCGGATGAACGCGTCGTGCCCGAGCACCTCGGCGGCGAAGGCCGGCGATTTCAGTTCCAGACCCGTCGCCAGTACCACGTGATCGGCCGTCAGCGTCGATGTGTGCCCGGCCGCGTGGCGAATGGTCGCCTCCGCCTGCTCGCCGCGGATGGCCAGATCGACCGCTTCGCCCTCGGCCTCAATCAGATCGACGTCCGGATATGCCTCGCGGCGCGCCTCGGCGATCCTAGCCGTCAGATAATCGTGGTAGATGCGCCGCGGGGCCGGGCCGTGCTCGACGAAGTCGAAATCCGTCCACGGCGCCGGCCAGTGCCGCCGGTCCGCCTCGTCGTTGGCCCAGCGCACGAAGTCGTCGACGTCCTCGCGGAACGCGGACATCCGGCCGGCCTGGATGTTGAAGACGTGATCCCACGGATTGCCGTCGCGGTGGTACGCCACGCCGGCGTACCGGTAATCCGGACGGCGCTCGAGTAACACGATTTCCAGCGGGGCGCGTGCGAACCGTAGCAGCCGGATCGCCGTGGCGGTGCCGGCCAGGCCGGAGCCGATGATGAGGATTCGCGGTCGGCGCATTGCTGAAGTCTTGCCGGTGCCCCTGGCCCGTTCAACTTCATCAGTGCGGATGCAGCAATATCGCGGGTGAAACGGCGTGCCGCGCCATGGCAGAGTGGCGGGCATGGATGAGCTGACCGTCACGCTGGAGCAGTCGGGCCGCACGGCGACCGTGGCCGGGATTCGCGCGCACACCATCGTGATGGACCGCCCGGAGGCGCAGGGCGGAACCGACGCCGGCCCGATGGGCGGCGAGACGCTGCTCGCCGCGGTCGGGGGCTGCCTCATGAGCACCCTCTATGCGGCGGCGAACGCTCGATCGATCGACGTCAAAGACGCGACATGCACGGTCTCCGGTACGTTCGCCGCCTCACCGCGCCGCTTCGGATCGCTGCGCATCGACGTGGCGTGCTCCTCCCTGCCGGCCGACGAGCTCGCGCATCTCGTCGAGGTCGCGTCGCGGGGTTGCCTGGTGGTGGCGACGCTGCGGCAGGGGATGGACGTCGTCGTCGGTGCTGTTTAACGCTTCTGTGCCACCGCGCCCAGCACCGAGCGCTGCTCCGGTTCCGCCGGGTCGTCCGGGTGCCAGCTCGTGATCGGCACGATGCCCGGTTCGACCAGGTCGAGGCCGGCGAGGATCGCGGCCACCTGATCGGGGGTGCGCGTGCGCACGGTGGTGGGCGTCCGGTCGTACAACTTGGTGACCTGCTCGTGCTCGTGTCCGAGGTCCTCGACGGCGGTGAAGTGCGACACGGCCACGAAACTGCCCGGTGCGAGCGCGGTGGTGAGCTCGCGGACCAGCCGGGGCGGGTCGTCCGCGTCGCTCAGGAAGTGCAGCACCGCGACCAGCAGCACGGCGACGGGCCGGTCGAAGTCGAGCAGCGCCCGCACCCGCTCGTCGCCGAGGATCGCGGCCGGATCACGCAGGTCGCCACCGATGGCCGCGGCGTGCTGGTCGCCCGCGAGGATGGCCTGCCCGTGCGAGACGGCGACGTCGTCCACGTCGACGTACACCACGCGCGCCGCCGGGTCGATCGCCTGCACGACCTCGTGCACGTTGCCGCGGGTGGGGATGCCGGAGCCGATGTCAAGAAACTGCCGCACGCCCTGCCCCGCAAGCCACCGCACGACCCGCCCGAGAAACGCGCGATTGGTGTGCGCGACCTGCAGGATGCCGGGCCAGGCGGAGATCAGTTGCTCGGCGAACTCCCGGTCGACGGCGAAATTGTGGTACCCGCCGAGCCCGTAGTCGTAGACGCGGGCCGCATTGGGAACGCTCACATCGACGCCCTCGGGCGCCCACTCGGGCAGGCTCACGGATCGAGGGTAGCCGCCGGCGGTAAATATGACGATCTGATGTCAGGCTACTGGAACGTGGCACGTTGTCCTTACCGTTGTTGTCGTGACCGAGCCCTCCTTCACCGTTCCCGCTGCTCCTGCCGCTCCTGCCGCACCGCCTGCTTCGGCTGCTCCTGCCGCTCCGGCTGAGCCGCCGGCGTCGGCGTTCGCCGGGCCCGCTGGTCCGGCTGCTTCGGCTGAGCCGTCGGCGTCGGCGTTCGCCGGGCCGGCTGCTCCGGCGGAGCCTTCGGCGTCGGCGTTCGCCGGGCCGGGCGATCCGGAAGCGCCGAGGGTCGAGGGTCCGCCGCCCGGGCTGTGGGCGAAGATGAAGGCCGACCCGGAGTACGCGCCCGAGCACCTTGCCCTCGAGGCGGTCACCCGCCTGGGCCCGCGCATGGCCAACGAGCTGCAGAAGCTCAAGGGCCAGAACCCCGGCGCCCCGGCCGACGCCCTCGCCGACATGATCATTTATCGGTACGTCAACCAGTCCCGCCTCTCCGGCGCCGTCGGCGGCGCGGTGCCGGTCGCCGGTGCCCTGCTCGACGTGGGCGTACTGGCCTGGACGCAGGCGCGGATGGTGCTGATGCTCGCCGCGAACTACGGCCTCGACCCGGCCCATCCCGACCGGGCCGTGGACCTGCTGGTGCTGCAGGGGATCCACAAGTACACCCAGACCGCCCGCACGGCGCTGGCCGTGGCCCGGGGCCGCGAGAGCATCGACGCGCTGATGCCGGCGGACCGCCCCGAGGTGCGCAAGGTCCTGATGCGCCTCGGCCTCAAGCTCGCCCAGATGGCCGGCGTGCGGGCGGTCAAGAAGATGGCGGCGAAGGTCATCCCGGGCCTGGCGATCATCCTGGGCGGCGTCACGAACGGCAACGCGACGCGGGCGCTCGGGGGACGGGCAATCGGCTTGTACCGACGGCCGCCGATGCCTCAGCACGCGCCGCTGGCCTTCCACCCGCCGCGACAGCTCCCGCCCGGCCGCTGACGTCCCGCGTTCCCGCCGCTTACGTTCGTTGCTGCGCTCCGGTATCGGCCGGGGTGCGGCGGCAGGTGATGCTCGACGGGTTCCCTGGGTTGGCGATGTTGACCAAGTTGCGTCACCACCAGTAGCGCCCGCGGTGACATGCCAGGTCACGATTCGCGGGGTTCGGGCCTGGCCTAAGAGCGTGTTGAGAAGTGTCCGATGCGGGCGGGATGCGCAACGACTACGGTGCGTGGATGAGTGGCCTTGGTGATCGAGTGCCGTTGGACCTCGATGCATACGAGCGGCGGGTTCGTGCGGGACGGTGCTTTATCTGCGCCTTCCTCGACGGTGAACCGGGGTTCGAGCACGAACTGCTCTATGACGACGGTGCCCACGTCGCGTTCCTCAGTCGATATCCGACGCTGCCCGGCTACACGCTCGTTGTTCCCCGTCGGCACGTGGAGGACGTGGTCCGGGATTTCACGCCTCAGGGGTATCTGAGCCTGCAGGCCGTGGTGCACCGAGTCGCTCGGGCCGTCGGTGAGGTGCTCCAGCCGGAGCGCACCTACCTGCTCTCGCTCGGCAGTATGCAGGGCAACGCGCATGTGCACTGGCACGTCGCGCCGTTGCCGCCGGGCGTGCCGTATGAGCGGCAGCAGTACCACGCGCTCATGGCCGAGAACGGCGTCCTGCCCTATGTACCGCAGCAGTTCGCCGATTTGGGCGCGCGTATCCGGGCCGTGTTGGCGCACGTTTGAGAACGTTTCGCCAAACACGCACTTAGGTCTCGCACCGACCGGCGCCGCCGCCGACCATCGAACTTCGGTGCGCCGGCGTCAGGTGGTCTGTGTGGGACGCGGGCTGGCCTGCCGCTGCCCATTGCCGCCGCCATTGTTCCCATTCCGCTGGCGCATCAGGGCGGTGTCCGTGATGGTGGTCGCCGTGGCGGTGTCGCCGGAGACCAGGCCGATCACCGTGACCGTGTCCCCGGCCTTCACGTCGCCAATTTTCGACGCCCCGTTGTCGACCTTGGTATCCGCCCCCACCACAAACGTCGTGGCGTGCCCGTCCTCACTCTTGGCCGTGATCGAGGTGGCACTGACCGCGGTGACGGTACCGGTCTGCAGCCGCTGCGTGACGTACTGCCCGTCGCTGCCCTTCACGACGAAGTCACCGTGCAGCGCTCCGCTGATCACGTTGCCGCCGCGGGCGAACCCGCCGCCGGGGAAGCCGCCTTGACCGGCCTGGCCACCCTGCGCGTTCTGGCCGTTCTGCGCGCCGGGCGCACCCTGTCCGCCGCCCGGGAATCCCTGCCCGCCTCCACGCCCACCGCCCGGTCCGCCGCTCTGGCTCTGCCCGGACCCGCTGTCACTGGCCGCCTGCGCCACCGCCACCCCACCGCCGATCACGATGACGGCGGACACGGCGGCGACGATGCCGAGCTTCAACCGCGACGAACGAGCAGGCGCCGAAGGCTGCCCACCGTCAACACCCCCGACCGGCCCGGCCGGCGCCCCGGCCGCCCAGATCGGCGTGGTCGCAGCTCCAGACGGCCCCGAAACGGGCTGCGACACACCAGGTGCCGGCGCATCCACGTGCGGCGCTGTCACGGACTCCGCCGCTGGCGAGGCCGGCGCCTGCCAGGAGGGCGTTTGCGGTACCACCGGCTGCGGCGCGGTCGGGTCGTTGTCGTGGGTCGAGCTCATCGGGCGCACTCCTGCGGAGAAGTCGGTCCTGTCCAGACGACCGTGCGCCCGATAGCTGGCACCGCAATCCCACAGACCTGTCAGGTCACTGTGAATCGCCGAAGCCAGGTAACGGTCAATGCACATGGCCCCGATAGGGTGACGATCATGAGCGAGGTCGTCGAGCTGGCACAAGCCCTGATCCGGTACGACACCACGAACGCCAGCGACGACGGCGCCACCGGCAACGAGCGGGCCGCGGCGGAGTTCGTCGCCGAAAAGCTGGCCGATGTCGGTTTCCAGCCGGTGTACCTCGAATCCGCCCCCAAACGCGCCAACGTCGTCGCCCGGCTGCCCGGCGCCGACCCGACCCGCGGCGCCCTGCTCATCCACGGCCATCTCGACGTCGTGCCGGCCGACGCCTCCGAGTGGTCGGTCCCCCCGTTCGCCGGCGAGATCCGCGACGGATACCTCTGGGGCCGCGGCGCGATCGACATGAAACACATGGTCGCGATGGCCCTGTCGGTCGCCCGCCGTTTCAAGCGTGACAATGTGGTACCCCCACGTGACATCGTCTTCGCCTTCGTCGCCGACGAGGAGGCCGGCGGCCGGCAGGGCGCGGGCTTCCTGGTCGACCAGCACCGGGAGTTGTTCGACGGCGTGACCGAGGCCATCAGCGAGGTCGGCGGCTTCTCCTACACGGTGCGCGACGACGTGCGCGCCTACCTCGTCGAGACGGCCGAGAAGGGCGTCATGTGGCTGCGCCTCAAGGTCCGCGGCACCCCCGGCCACGGCTCGATGCTGCACGCCGACAATCCGGTCGCCAAGCTCACCAAGGCCCTGACCCGCCTGGAGGAGCACCAGTTCCCGCTGGTCCTGCACCCGGCAACCCGCGAGTTCCTGGAAGGCGTCAGCGACCTGACCGGCGTCCCGTTCGACCCCGACGACCCGGAGAAGACGGTCGCCCGCCTCGGCTCACTCGCCCGCATGATCGGCGCCACACTGCGCGACACCGCCAACACGACAATGCTCAAAGCCGGATACAAAGCCAATGTCGTACCGTCCGTAGCCGAAGCCACCGTCGACGGCCGCATGCTCCCGGGCCGCGAGCGCGCCTTCGAACGCGAACTGGCCGACGTCCTGGGCCCCGACGTCGAGCTCGACTGGGACCTCCTGCCCCCGGTCGCCACCACCTTCGACGGTCACCTGGTCGACGCCATGGCCACCGCCATCGAGGCCGAAGACCCGGGCGCCCGCCTCCTGCCCTACATGCTCTCCGCCGGTACCGACGCGAAGTCCTTCCAACGCCTGGGAATCCGCCACTTCGGCTTCGCCCCGCTCCGCCTGCCCAAGGACCTGGACTTCACCGCCCTCTTCCACGGCATCGACGAGCGCGTCCCCCTGGACGGCCTCGAATTCGGCGAACGCGTCCTGGACCGCCTGTTGCGCAACTGCTGAACCCCAGCTGCCCGAACGTCAGACGCGGAACGACAGCCGGGTCGTACCGATGACGATCTCGTCGCCCGGAGCCAGAATCACCGTGTCGACCCGCCGCCCGTTGACCATCGACCCGTTCGCGGATCCGAGGTCGGTGAGCACCGCCCGATGCCCGTCGTAGTCAACCCGCGCGTGCTGCCGCGAGGCCCCCACATCGGCGAGGCGCAACGAGGCCTGCTCCCCGCGACCGATGATCACGGCACCCTGTGTGAGCGGGTAGTTCTGCCCGTCCTCGGTCACCAGCCGCACGCCGCTGCCCTCACCGGGAGCGACCTGCCCGCCCGTGTACACCTGAGCCGAGACCCGGAACAGCCCCGTATCCAGGTCGTCACCGCGAGTGATCTCGACCACGATGTCGCCGTAGACGGCCCACCCCTGCTCGCCGACGTACTCCGCCTGCGACTGGGCCAGCTCCTGCGCCAGCGCCGCCGCGAACGGCGCGAGCCGCGAATGGTCGGCCGGCGCCAGCGCGATCAGGTACCGGTTCGGCACCAGAATCCGCCCGCCCGTCATCTGCGTCTGGTTGGCGTTCGCCTCGCCCTGCATGGCGTTGAGGATCTCGACGGGATGCACGACGCCCTTGAAGACCTTGGCGAAGGTGCCCTCCACCATGCCTTCCAGCCGCTTCTCGAACCGCTGCAGCGCGCCCAACTCGTCCCCCTCAAACTGATCCGGCACAGACTGTGTATCACGACGGTTGTACCCCCGCAGTCGTGCCCACGACGCCCCGCCGCAACCGTCCGTGACCAGCGCCACTACAGATCGACACCGCCAGCCCTCGCATCCAGCCGGTGAACGTCTGCGGCACGCCGGCGGAGCCGTGCCGCAGCCGAGCTACCGCGGATCTCAGGCACAGTGTCAGATCCCGGCCACGTCGGATCCCGGCCACGTCCCGCTTAGGTCACCGCGTCCGACCTAAGCCACGGGAGCGCTCTGCACTTCGGCGCTGCCCTGAGCCACCCGGCCCGGCTGGGTCGCCACAACCCGCCGCATCACCGGCCCGGTCAGGGCGGCCCCGATCACGAACAGCACCGCCACGATCGCCCAGCCCACCCCATCGCCGTGCATGGCCAGAAACGTCAGCGACGCCGGCCCCAACATCCCCTGCAGCCCGAACGACATGCGAGCCGCCCCGACGTACTCGCCACGCGCCGCCGGCGGAGGCAACTCGGTGGTCACACCCCAGTACCCGGCCGACTGCCACAGTTCACCCATCGTGACCAGCGCGGCCCCGACCAGCAGCAGCGCGACCGTCACCCAGCCGGTGGTCGCGCCGGACACCGCCAACGGCAGGCACGCCACCGCGACCACCAGCCCACTGCGCCGGAGCAGCCGGGCGATCCCAGCCGGAGTGTCGGCGCCCCGGCTCGCCGGCACCTGCAGGGCCACGCACATCGCGGTGTTGACCGCGAAGAGTACCGCCAGCACTACGTTCGGTGCATCCGTCCTAGCGGCCAGCCACAGCGGAATCACATCGGTCGTCAGTGACGAATACCCACTGAGGAGACTACAGAGCGCAACCAGCGCCAGAAACGGCCGGTCCCGCCACACCGCACCCCGTCGCGCCGGAGCCTCCGCCCGCGAAACCCGCACCGACTCCGGCGGCTCCGGCATCCGCGCGATCATCAACGCGTTGACGAGCAACCCGAAGACACAACCCAAAACCATGCATCGGTACGCCCAGTGCGTCCCCACCGCCAGCGGGACCGCCGCCACCCCGCCACCCGCGAAGAAGCCGATGTTCGTCGCCGAGCGCACGAACGCCAGGCTCCGGATCCGGTCCTCACGCGGCAACACCTCCGCCTGGTAGACGGCACGACCGGAGCCGGCCACCGCCTCCGCAACCGCGGCCAGCGGCACCAGCGCGAGGAAGGCCGCAAACCCGTGAATCACCGGATACAGCGCCAGAACGCCCGCCTCGGCCAGCACCCCCACCACCCACGCGCGCCGTCCCCCGATCCGATCCGCGATCCGCCCCAACGGCACCGCCAGCACAAGGGCCAGGGCTCCGGCCACGGACAGCCCAATGCCGACCTGAACCGGCGTGAGCCCGGTGACGCTGAGGAAGAAGACGGCACTGCCCGTAGCGAACACACCGGTACCCGCGGCCCAAACCAGCGACTGCACGCACAGTGATCGGGCCACTCCCCGAGGTGGCAAGAAATTCATGCCGGACAGTCCACCGCGTGATGCGCCGCCGCCGCGAAAGTTTTAGACTGCGCCAAAACGTCGCATGTGGACAGACGCCACCGCAATACCGGCGGACTCGCGAGACAACGGCAGTGCCGGCAATGGCGCCGCGCCACGTGGCGGCAGGCGGCCCTTGCCGTCTCGTCGGTCGTGCAGGACGTCGGCAAACCGGACACGGCGATCGGCCACGCGGTGCCAAAGGAGGCCTCGCGGTGACATCGGCCGCGCAATGTCCAGCAGGTCGTGCGTGGTCGTGCGTGGTCGTGCGTAGTTGAGTTTGGCCGGTGGCAGGGCAGTGCGCAGCGGACGGAGGGGGTGCGATGTCGGAGGTGCGGTTCGAGGTCGCCGACGTGGCGGAGATCCGGTTCTGTGTCTCGCCGCTGTGGGAGACCGTCGCCAGCCTGTGGGCGCTCGCCCAGCCGGGCCGTCATGCGCTGCACCTGCCGTGGATCAAGGGGGCGCAGACCGTGGCGCGGCGGAGGGAGTTGGCTGGGCATGTGCGGTTGCTCACGGCGTTCGCGCGGCCGAAGTCCTGGATACCCGACTTTCTGACGCCGCCGCCCGGGTCGCCGCTCGTGGCCATCGGTGAGGAGCTCGCGACCGTGCGGGCAACGCCGGGGGAGGAGGTGCGGCGGGACGTGCTCATCACCGCTGCGTCACGACCCCTCGACCCGCTGGCGCAACGGCTGGCCGACGAGCCCGACGTCATGCTGCCGCAGCTCGTCGAGGCGGTGCAGGCCTGGCACGACGCGGCCATCGCGCGGCACTGGCCGCGGATGCGGGCACTGCTGGAGGCGGACATCGCGTACCGGGCACGGCAACTCGCCGGCGGCGGGGCCCGGCTGCTGTTCGACACCCTGCACCCGGCGGCACGGTGGGACCGGGACCGCCTCGTGATCGCCGATCGATGGACACAGTCACTGTCCGTGAGTGGTCGTGGCTTTCCGCTGATGCCGTCGGTGTTCGCGGACAAGGCGCCGCTGATCTCGTGCTCCAACGACTCCGCGCCCGGAGCCGTGTACCCGGCGCGAGCAGTCGGCACCCTGTGGGAGGGCCGCCGGACGGCGACCACCGGCCACAACCCGCTCGGCGCCGTGCTCGGACCGGCGCGGGCCCAGCTGCTCGAACTACTGCGCGCCCCCGGAACGACCTCCGACCTCGCCCACCGCACCGGCCTGTCCCTCGGCGCGGTCAGCCAGCAGCTCGGCCTGCTCCATGACGCCCGGTTGGTCGGCCGCAACCGCCAAGGACGCGCCGTGTACTACCTGTGCACCGACCTCGGCCTCGCCCTCCTCGACGGCGAACCCTGACCGCTGAGCGGAACCCCGACCCGGAGACATCCCACTGGCCACGACGGAGCCGTGCCGGCCACGACGTCGCGGAAATCGGACAGTGGGTGACAGGGCGGTCGCAAGCGGCGAGGACGGGGCGGATCTGCCAGAAATTCTGAGAAGAGCCTGAAACTGCAACCATCCGCTGTCCTGCATCCGTCTTCAGGTACGAAACACGGACGCACACTTCGGGGGGATATTGTGGCCCGCCGAGGGTCTGTTGGTGCCGGGGAGTGGTATGGCGAAGAAGCGTGGGAAGAAAGACCCGTTGTGGGCGCGTTTGTCCCTGATCGGAGGGGCATTCCTGCTGCTGCTCAGCGGGGGTTCGCTCGTCGGTGGCAATCTGTTGCTGAATCACTACAGCGACCAGATCACCCACGAGGGCGGCCTCGGCGATGCGGCGGCCTCGGGCGCGACCATCGACGGGCCGATCAACCTGCTCCTCGTCGGTATTGACGAGCGTGTTCAGAAGGAGGAGATGGGGGCGCGGGCCGACTCGATCATTGTCGCGCACGTGCCGGCGTCGCACGACGCTGTGTACCTCATGTCGATCCCGCGGGACACGAAGGCCGCGATTCCGCCGAGCAAGAAGACGAAGTACAACGGCGGGACTGACAAGATCAATGCGGCGTTCCAGTTCGGGTACCAGAACGGTGGCGGGCGGGACGGCGGGCTGGCGCTGCTGGCCGAGACGGTCAGCGGGCTGGCCGGCGGCGGGCTGAAGTTCAACGGTGCCGCGATCGTGAACTTCGACGGATTCTCGGGGCTGGTGAAGGCCCTGGACGGCGTGTACATGTGCGTCGACGAGAAGACCACGTCGATCCACACGGGGTGGAACACGAAGACGGGGGCGGAGGGCGTGCCGTACAACTTCAACGCGGACGGCATTCCGACCAGCCTCAAGCCGAACATGCGCCCGATGGTCTACGAGGTCGGGTGCCGTGACTTCGCCGCGTGGGAGGCCCTCGACTACGTGCGGCAGCGCGACAAGCTCGCCAACAACGACGGCGACTACGGCCGGCAGCGCCACCAGCAGCAGTTCATCAAGGCCATGGCCAAGAAGGCGATGAGCGCGGGCGTGCTGGCCAACCCGATCAAGGTCAACGAGATGCTCAACTCGGTGGGCAAGGCGGTGTCGTTCTACAACAACGACGTGTCGCTCGCCGACTGGATCTTCACGCTCAAGGGCGTCAACCCCGACGGCATGATGACCCTGCGCACGAACAACGGGCAGTTCAAGACCGAGATCATCAACGGGCAGTCGTTCGAGGTGCTGGACCAGACGGCGGTCGACCTGCTCAAGGCGTACAGCACGGACACGGTCGGACCGTACGTCGCGGCCCACCCGGAGCTGGTCGCGAACGACGCCGCCACCCCGGCGACCTCGCCCTCGACCAAGTAGCAACCCTTTGTAACGCCGCTTCGACCCGGCCGCCGTCCCGCGCGCGATCGAGTCCGAGCGCAGCACGTCCAAGAGCAAGCACCGCGTGCCGCGGCCCGATGAGGGTCGCGGCACGGTTGCGTTCGGCGGCCTAAATCATGTAATACCTATCTCATTAGCAGAGAATGATTCTGTCGGAGTGTTGACGGAAAAATTCGCCGATGCCTACCGTGTCAACGTGTCCGTTCAGGGAGTCCACGCGCTGGTCAGGCGCACGCACGAGGCGCGCGTCCTGCGCGTCCTGCGTGAGCACGGCGCCCTGAGCCGCGGCCAGATCGCGATCAAGGTCGGCCTCTCGCGTACCACGCTGTCGGAGATCACCGGCGACCTGCTCTCCCGCGGCGCGGTGGTGGTCGTCGATACCGACGCCGCCAAGCGGGCCGGCAGCGGGCGGCCGGCGGAGCTGCTGACCCTCGATCCGAGCTCCGGGCAGTTCCTCGGCGTCGATCTCGGCCACACCCGGGTCCGCATCGCGGTCGCCGACGCCGCACACGACATCATCGCGTCCGGGCACGCCGCCTATCCGGCCGAGACCGGCTGGGAGGAGCGGGTGGCGGCCGCGTTCACGCTGATCGACCGGGTCGGCGCGCGTACCGGCGTGAGTTTCCGGGCCCTGCAGGGCGTCGGCGTCGGGGTGGCCGGGCCCCGTGCGGCCGCGCCGGAGCTCGCGCAGCCGTTCGGGGAGCGGTTCGCCGCGCCGGTGGTCGTGGACAACAACACGCGCTTCGCCGGGCTGGCCGAGGCGATGACCGACGGGCCGGACGTGCACGACGTGCTGTACATCCGGCTCGCCGACGGCATCGGGGGCGGGCTCGTCGTCGGCGGGCGGCTCGTCGCCGGGGCGAGCGGGCTGGCCGGCGAGTTCGGGCACGTCACCGCCCAGCCCGGCGGCGAGCCGTGCCGGTGCGGCAAACGCGGCTGCCTGGAAACGGTGGCTTCCATCCCGGCCGTACTCCGCAGCTGCACCAAAGGCGGCCTGCCCACCGCCACCATCGACGAGTTCGAGTCGGCGCTCAGCCGCGGCGAGCCGGTCGCCGTGCGGGTCCTGGACGAGGTCGCGGCGGCCGTCGGACGGGTGGTGGCCAGCGCCGCCGTGGTGCTCGACCCCGCCCAGATCGTGATCGGCGGCCGGCTGGCCCGCGGTGCGCCCGCGTTCGTCCGGCGGGTCGAGGAGATCCTCGCCGGTGAGCTGTGTCCAGTCGGGGGCGCCCGGCCCGCGATCCGGGCCGCCCGCCTGGGGGACGACGACGGTGCGCTGGGGGCGATCGCCGCGCTGTTCCGGCAATCGCCGCTCCTGGACGGCTACCCCGAACCCGCCCGCTGAAGGACCGCGGCAACAACCCGGAAAGCCTCGGCAACAACCCGGAAAGCCGCGGCAACGAGACGGAAAGTTGCGGCAAAACCCAGGCAACGACGGCAACGACCGCGGCAACAAGACGGAAAACCGCGGAAACCCGGAAAGCAAGGAAACCGCGGAAAGCAAGGAAACCGCGGAAAGCCAAGGAAAGCGCGGAAAGCCAAGGAAAGCGCGGAAAGCCAAGGAAACCCGCAGCCTAGGCGCGGAAACGAGCAGGAAGGCCGCGGAAACGCGGAGGAAAGCCGCGGCAACGCGACGCGGCGCAGAAGGCGACACCACCCCGACCAGGTAGACGTCCGCGCGGACAGACGGCGCGGAACATGACACCCCCCGCAAGGAGTCAGATGAGCGCAGTACAAGCGCTGCCACGCGCCCGAAGGCGTGGCCGCCTGCTCGCGCTGAACATAGCGTCCGCACTGGCCGGCCTAGGCGTGTGGTGGTTGTGGTCCGCGACCGCCGAGAACGTCCCCACCCCCGCCGAGGTGGCCAAGCGCATGGGGGAGCTGTTCGCCGACGGCACCCTCGAGGCCGACATCCTCGCCAGCCTCCAGCGCGTGCTCATCGGCTTCGCGCTCGGCTGTGCCGTGGCGATCCCGGTCGGCTTCCTCATGGGCTGGTACGCGACCGCGCGGGCGGTGTTCGAGCCGTGGGTGCAGTTCTTCCGCACCGTCCCGCCCCTGGCGCTGATCCCGCTCGTCGTGGTGCTGCTCGGCATCGGCGAGGAACCGAAGATCTTCGTCATCTACGTGGCCGCGTTCCTGTCCTGCGTCATCGCCACGTTCCAGGGTGTCGTCGACGTGGACAAGACGCTCATCAACGCGGCCCGGGTGCTCGGCGCGCCGACCCGGACGATCTTCGCGCGGGTGGTGGTGCCGGCGTCGATGCCGTACATCCTCGTGGGCATGCGGGTCGGCCTCGGCTCGGCCTGGGGCACGCTCGTCGCCGCCGAGCTGGTCGCCGCGCAGGAGGGCCTCGGCTACCGGATGCAGAACGCCCAGATCTACGTCGACCGGCCGACCATCTTCGCCGCCCTGATCTGCATCGGCGTGCTCGGCCTCCTGATGGACCGCGTGCTCCTGCTGGTCGAGCGCCGCGCAACATCCTGGCAGGAGCGCCGATGACCAGCGTCAGCAAGAAACCAGGAGCGCCGATGACCAGCGTCAGCACAGAAAACCAGAAGCGCCGATGAGCAGCGACATCGCGATCACCAACGTAGCCAAGGTCTTCCCCTTGAAGGATAGGGCCTTCACCGCGCTCCAGGAAGTCAGCCTCACCGTCAACGCCAGCGAGTTCGTCGCCATCGTCGGCCCGTCCGGCTGCGGCAAGAGCACCCTGCTCAATATCGTGGCGGGTCTGGAGCAACCCACGAGCGGCGACGTCAGGGTCGGCGTAAAAGCGGTGCAAGGCCCAGGACCGGACCGCGGCGTGATCTTCCAGCAGTTCGCCCTGTTCCCGTGGCTGACCGTGCGCAAGAACGTCGAGTTCGGCCTGCGCACGGCCGGGGTACCGAAGCAGGAACGCCGCGCGAAGGCCGAGCACTTCATCGAGCTCGTAGGCCTGAGCCAGTTCGCCGACGCCCTGCCCAAGACTCTGTCCGGTGGCATGAAGCAGCGCTGCGCCATCGCCCGCGCGTACGCCGTGGACCCGCAGATCCTGCTCATGGACGAGCCGTTCGGCGCCCTCGACTCGCTCACCCGCGTCCGCCTGCAGGAGCAGCTCCTGCAGACCTGGAGCCGCGACCAGCGCACCGTCATGTTCGTCACCCACGACGTCGACGAGGCCGTCTTCCTCGCCAACCGGGTCGTCGTGATGGCGGCCGACCCGGGCCGGATCGTCGAGATCGTCGACGTCGGCCTGCCTTATCCGCGCACCGAGGACGTCCGGCTCGGCCCGGAGTTCGCCGCCCTGCGCAACCGCGTGTGGAGCGCGGTCCACCACCAGAAAGGAACCCCCTCATGACGTCCCGCCGCGCCTTCATAGGCCTCCTCGCCGGAACAGCCGTCGCCACGCTCGCCGGCTGCGGGGATGACAAGAACGAGACAAGCGGCAGCACAGCCAAAGTCACGTTCGGCTACATCGGCGACTACAACGGCAGCAGCCTCCCCGCGATCGCCAACAAGCTCAAGCTCTGGGAGAAGCACGGCCTCGAGGCCACCCTCAAGGTGTTCACCACCGGCCCGGTGCAGATCCAGGCGATGCAGACCGGCGACCTCGACTTCGGCTACATCGGCCCCGGCGCGTTCTGGCTCCCGGCGTCCGGCCAGGCGAAGATCATCGCGATCAACACGCTGGGCGGCGCCGACCGGGTCATCGCCCAGCCCGGCATCACCTCGATCGAGCAGCTGCGGGGCAAGAAGGTCGGCGTACCCGAGGGCACCTCCGGCGACATGATCCTGACCCTCGCCCTGCAGGCGGCCGGCATGACGAACAAGGACATCCAGCGCACCCCGATGGACGCGGCCACCCTCGCCTCGGCGTTCTCGGCCAAGCAGATCGACGGCGCCGGCTTCTGGTACCCGGCGATCGCCACCATCAAGAAGTCCGTCCCGAACCTCGTCGAGCTCGCCAACGACGACACGTTCAAGGACAAGGTCCAGTTCCCGAACGCGTACGTGGCCGGCAACAAGGCGGTCAGCGACCGGCCCGACGTGGTCAAGAAGGTCGTCCAGGTGCTGCGCGAGGCGACCGACTACCGGGCCGCGCACCGCGACGAGGTCATCGCCGCCGTCGCCGAGCTCACCAAGCAGCCGGTCGACGCGGTGAAGGCCGACGCCGACCTGAACAAGGCGATGACGACGCAGGAGCTCGACGCGCAGACCGCGGACGGCACGGTCGGCAAGTGGCTGGAGGCGATGGGCGAGTTCTTCCTCAGCGCCGGCAAGCTCAAGGAGAAGGCCGACCCGAAGTCGTACTACCTGGGCGACCAATGGACGGCCGCGAAGTGAGTCCCCGCAACATCCTGTTCCTCATGACCGACCAGCACCGGGTGGACACGCTCGGCGCCTACGGCAACCCGCTCGCGCGGACCCCGGTGCTGGACGAGCTCGCCCGCACCGGGACCCGCTTCGACCGCTGGTACACCCCGACCGCCATCTGCACCCCGGCGCGGGCGAGCCTGCTGACCGGGCAGGCCCCGTTCCGGCACAAGCTGCTGGCCAACCAGGAGCGCAACGTCGGGTACTCCGAGGACCTCCCCGACGGCACGTGGACGTTCCCGCAGGCGTTGCGCGACCGCGGGTACAACTGCGGGCTCGTCGGCAAGTGGCACGCGGGCACGGCCAAGACTCCCGCCGACTACGGCCTGGACGGCGTGCACCTGCCCGGCTGGCACAACCCGGTGGACCACCCCGACTATCTGGCCTACCTCGCCGAGCGGGGCCTGCCGCCGTATGAGATCAGCGATCGCATCCGCGGCACCCTGCCCAACGGCCAGCCCGGGAACCTGCTCGCGGCGCGGCTGCACCAGCCGGTCGAGGCCACGTTCGAGCACTACCTCGCCACCAGAACGATCGAGATGCTGCACCGGTACCGCGACGAAGGCGCCCCCTTCTTCCTCGCCCTGCACTTCTTCGGTCCCCACCTGCCCTACATCGTGCCGGACGCCTACTTCGACCTGGTGGATCCGTCCACCGTGGAGCTTCCGCGCTCGATCGCCGAGACGTTCCAGGGCAAGCCGCCGGTGCAGCGCAACTACAGTGCCCATTGGACCTTCGACACCATGCCGATCGAGGTGACGCGCAAGCTCATCGCGGTCTACTGGGGATATGTCACGCTCATCGACGAGCAGCTCGGCCGGGTCCTGGGCGCGCTGGAGGAGCTGGGCCTGACCGGCGACACCTCGGTCTTCTTCACCTGCGACCACGGCGAGTTCACCGGCGCGCACCGGCTGCACGACAAGGGCCCGGCGATGTACGAGGACATCTACCGCACGCCGGGGATCGTCCGGGTGCCGGGCGCCCCGGCGGGCCAGGTCCGCGACGAGTTCGTGTCGCTGACCGACTGCACCGCGACCATCATGCAGCTGGCCGGGATCCCGGCCGACGAGCCGGTCGACTCGCGCTCGCTGCTGCCGCTGGTGCGGGGGGAGTCGCCGGACTGGCCGCCGGACGTCGTGGCGGAGTTCCACGGCCACCACTTCCCGTACCCGCAGCGGATGTTGCGCACCGAGCGGTACAAGCTGGTGGTGAATCCGGACTCGACCAACGAGCTCTACGACTTCACGTTCGACCCCGACGAGCTGCTGAACCTGTACACCCTGCCCGAGCTGGCGGACGTCAGGAGCGCGCTGCTGCGCCGGCTGTACACGCTTTTGCGGGACCGGGGCGACAACTTCCACCACTGGATGGCCTCGATGTACGACGTCGGCGAGCTCGACCACGACCCGACGCTGAGCGGCCTGGACGAGTCGACGTATGCCGGCAATGCCTGAACCGCCGCCGGACATCGTCATGATCCTGACCGACGACCACGCCGCGCACGCGATCGGCGCGTACGGTTCGGTCGTCAACGCCACCCCGCGCATCGACGAGATCGCCCGGCTCGGCTGGCGGTTCGAGCACTGCTTCGCCACCAACGCGCTGTGCTCGCCGAGCCGGGCGTCGATCCTCACCGGCACGTACAGCCACGTCAACGGCGTCACGACGCTGGTCACGCCGATCGACGCGAGCCAGCCGACGTTCGTGTCGCTGCTGCGGGCGGCGGGCTACCGCACGGCCATGGTCGGCAAGTGGCACATGGGCGACGGTCCCGGCCACGACCCCCAGGACTTCGACTACTGGGACGTGTTCATCGAGCAGGGGGAGTACCACAATCCGCGGTTGCTCTCCGAGGACGGCCTGCGCACCGTCGCGGGCTATGCCACGGACATCGTCACCGACCTGGCCCTGGACTGGATGTCCACGGTGGACGACGCGCCCGTGTGCGTGCTCATCTACCACAAGGCCCCGCACCGCCCCTGGGAGCCGCCCGGGTCCGTCGACACCAGCCCGAAAGCCGTCCCGGGTACGTTCTTCGACGACTACGCCACCCGCACGTCGTCGGCGCGGCGGGCGGCGATGCGCATCGCCGAGCACCTGAGCCGCGAGGACCTCAAGACCGACCCGCCGCCCGGACTGTCCTATGCGGACGAGGCGTCGTGGAAGTACCAGCGGTTCATGGAGGACTACCTCGCCTGTGTCGCCTCGGTCGACGACAACGTAGGCCGGGTCGTCGACTGGCTGCGCGAGCGCGGGCGGTTCGCCGACACCCTGCTGATGTACGGCTCCGACCAGGGGTTCTTCCTGGGGGAGCACGGCTGGTTCGACAAGCGGTTCATGTACGAGGAGTCGCTGCGGATGCCGCTCGTGCTGTCCTACCCGCGCAAACTGGCCGCCGGGCGGGTGTTCGGCGACATCGTGACCAATGTGGACTGGGCCCAGACCGTCCTCGACGCGGCCGGGGTCGGCCACCACCCGCGGATGCAGGGCCGCAGCTTCTGGCCGGACCTGCTCGGGCGTCCGGAGGAGCCGCCGGCGACCGGCATGTACTACCGCTACTGGGAGCACGACGACGTGTTCCATAAGGCGCCCGCGCACTACGGCTACCGCACCGCCACGCACAAGCTCATCTACTTCTACAACGACGGCCTCGGGCTGCCCGGCACGGGATCGTTCACCTATCCGCCGGAGTGGGAGCTGTACGACCTGATCGCCGACCCCACCGAGACGCACAACGTGTACCACGACCCCGCCTATCAGGCCGTGCGCGAGGAGCTGACGGCGGCGATGTGGCGCGAGCAGGCCCGCCTCGGCGACACCCCGCACCCGTCGCAGCCCCGGCCGGCCGGGACATGAGCGCCGCCTGCTGCCAGCCCGGCGAGCCGGCCCGGGAGACAACGCCCTCCATCGTGGACCCGGGCGGCGTCCACCTGGTCGAGCAGGTCGCGGTACCGGCGCAGACCTTCGCCATGGGTGACGCGCACGGCGACGGCGCGCGACCCGACGGCGAGACGCCGGTGCACGCGGTCCGGCTCGACGCGTTCAGCATCGACGCCACCGCGGTGACCGTGGCCGACTTCGCGCGGTTCGTGGCGGCGACCGGCTACCGCACCGAGGCCGAGACGTTCGGGTACTCCGCCGTCTTCCACCTCTTCCTCGCCGCCGACGACGCCGACGTGCTCGGCCGCCCGCCGCAGACCCCGTGGTGGCTCGGCGTGCGCGGCGCCGACTGGGCCCACCCGTTCGGCCCGGGGTCCACCGTGGACGGCGCCGAGGACCACCCGGTCGTGCACGTCTCCTGGAACGACGCCCGCGCCTACTGCGCGTGGACCGGGCGCCGCCTGCCCACCGAGGCCGAGTGGGAGTGCGCCGCCCGCGGGGGACTGCCCGGCCGGCGCTACCCGTGGGGCGACGAGCTCGACGCGGGCCGCTGCAACATCTGGCAGGGCACGTTCCCGACCGAGAACACCGGCGACGACGGGTACGCGGCCACCGCCCCGGTGCGCACCTACGCCCCGAACGGCTACGGCCTGTGGCAGCCGGTCGGCAACGTGTGGGAGTGGTGCGCCGACTGGTTCGACCCGGGCTGGTACGCGCGGTCCCCAGTGGACAATCCGACCGGCCCCGCCGGTGGACCGGGCCGGGTGCTGCGCGGCGGGTCCTACCTGTGCCACGACTCCTACTGCAACCGGTACCGCAACAGCGCCCGCTCCTCGAACACCCCCGACTCGTCGATGGGCAACGCCGGGTTCCGCACGGTGGCATGATGCCCGGATGGATCGCTTCCTCGCCCACCTTCCCATCGGCGCCGAGCCCGTCCCGTTCGACGGCAGCGGCATCCCCGGCTGGGAGATCTTCCCCTTCGAAGGCGACCTGCGGATCAAAACCCTCGAGCCTCCGGTACTGCCCGAGCCTCCCCGGGACGGCGAGCACGGCCCGGACACCTGCCGCACCTGCGCCGACCCCATGCACGGCGCGATCTGGTCGGACGAGCACTGGGTCCTGCGCCACGCCGGCGGCCCGACCGCCGTCCCGGTCGTCGTGCTGCTCTGGCCGCGTGCCCACCACGACTTCGCCGACCTCCCGGCCGGCCTGGCGGCCGAGCTCGTCCCGCTGCAGCAGCGCGTCGAGCGGGCCATCCACGCGCTCGGCGGCATCGCCCGCGTGCACATCTCCAAGGTCGGCGACGGCGCCGGCCACATGCACTGGTGGTTCGTGGCCCGCCCGGAGGGCCTGATGCAGCTGCGTGGCTCGTGTCTCGTGCTGTGGGACGACATCCTGCCCCGCCAGCCCGAGGAGACCTGGCACGCCGTCCTGCACGAGCTCGCCGCGACCCTGGCCGCCGACGGCGGCACGGCGCATGCCTGAGCTCGTCGGCGCCCTCGACACCACGGTCCTCGTCGACCACGGCACCTTCGACCTGCTCGACGACGGCGGCCCGCAGCACCCGGCGGCCGACGGCCTCGGCCCGGCGCGCTGGCTGGGCACCGGCGCCAACGCGGTGACCGTGTACAGCCCGGCCGCCTGGTCCCACGTCGGCGGCCTGCGCCTGGAGGTCTGGGACGGCCCGCCGCCGCCCGAGGACACCTGGGCCGACCGTCAGGAGGGCGCGGCCCGGTTCGACTCCGGCCTGGTGGAGGTCAACCCGCTGGTCGACGGGGGCGAGGACGAGGAGTCGCTGGAGGTGGAGCCCGGCGCGTACGGCGTGCGGGCGTACGTCGCCGGCCGCGCGGAGCTGCTTGCCATCCAGGACGAACCGGACGCCGACCTCGACGGCATCGAGCGCTACCTCGTCCAGCTGTGGCCGGTGTAGCGGCTGGGAGCGGTACCAACTCGTTGTTGCCCAGCAAAGGCCCGAGGGCGCATCCACCGAACGGGCAAACCCGTGACCGGCACCACGCCGCCCGTCGCACGCGGGCATATCGTGGCAGCGCTAACATCATCATCGGGGGTGACATGAGGGCAACCAGCCACAATCGGGCCGCCGTGATGAATGATGTCGCGCGGCTCGCCGGCGTTTCGCATCAGACGGTGTCGCGCGTCCTCAACGACCACCCCAGTGTCAGCCCGGCGACCCGCGAGCGGGTCCTCGAGGCGGTCCGGCAGCTCAACTACCGGCCCAACGCCATGGCCCGCGGCCTGGCCGGGCGGCGGTCGCGGGTGGTCGGCGTGGTCTCCTTCGACACCATCCTCTACGGGCCGGCGTCCACGCTGCTGGGCATCGAGCACGCCGCCCGCGCGGCCGGCTACGGGGTCAGCATCGTGACCCTCGAGCGGGTCGACCACACCGGGATGGTGTCGGCGCTCAGCGCGCTCGCGGACCAGTCGGTGGCCGGCGTCGTGGTCATCGCGCCGCAGACCGCGGCCGCGGCGGCGCTGCACAACATGCCGCTCGGGATGGCCGCCGTCGCCGTCGAGTCGGACGTGGGCGGGGAGATCCCGGCGATCTCGGTGGACCAGGTGACCGGGGCCCGGATGGCGGTGCGGCACCTGCTGGAGCTCGGCCACCGCAAGGTCTGGCACCTGTCCGGGCCGCGGGACTGGCTGGAGACGCACGGGCGCATCGAGGGCTGGCGCACGTCGCTGGAGGAGGCCGGGCTGGCCGCGCCGCCGCTCATGACGGGCGACTGGAGTGCGCGCTCGGGGTACAACGCGGGCCTGGAACTGGCCGGGCGGGACGACGTGACGGCGGTGTTCGCCGGCAACGACCAGATGGCGCTCGGCCTGATGCGGGCCTTCCACGAGCGCGGGATCCGGGTCCCGGACGACATCAGCATCGTGGGGTTCGACGACATCCCCGAGGCCGAGTTCCTGTCACCGCCGCTGACCACGATCCGGCAGGACTTCGACGAGGTCGGCCGGCGGTGCATCGCCGCGCTGCTGCGGGTGATCGAGGCCGACCTGCGCGAGGGCCCGGACCGCCCGTCCCCGGACCCGCGCGTCGAGCCGACCCTGATCGTCCGGGCCAGCACCGCCCCGCCCAGCGCCTGAGACCCGGCACCGCGACCACTCCGGGTACCGCAACCGGTCAGCGGGCCGCGACCGGTCAGGGCGCCGCGTTCGCGGACGCTCGCACCACCAGGTGCGGTGAAAGATGCACGGGCCCGGGGTCCGGCGCCCGCTCCCCGGCCAGCCCGGCCACGAGCAGTTCCACGCTGCGCCGGCCCAGCTCCGCGAAGTCCTGGTGGATCGTGGTCAGCGGCGGCAGGAAGAACCCCGACTCCGGCGTGTCGTCGAAGCCGACCACGCTGACCCGCGCCGGGACCGGCCGCCCGGCCTCGTGGAACGCGCGCAGCACGCCGAGCGCGATGTGGTCGTTGCCGGCGAACACCGCCGTGACCCGGGTGTCGGCCGCCAGGTGCTGGCCGCGCAGGTACCCCGACCGCGCGCTCCAGTCGCCCGGCTCGATCGGCGGCACCGGCGCGCCGGCCGCGTGCAGGGTCTGCCGCCAGCCGTCGATGCGGTCGCGGGCCTCCGGCCAGTCCGCCGGACCGGGGACGTGGTGCACCGTCTCGTGGCCGAGTTCGAGCAGGTGGCGGGTGGCCAGGCAGGCGCCGCGGACGTTGTCGACGCGCAGCATCGGCACGTAGCCGTCGTCGGCCCCGCCCACCCCGATCGTCGGCGTCCCGGCCGGGACCTGGGTCAGCGCGTCGGCGACCGAGTTCTTCGGGGCGATGGCGATGATGCCCTCGACGGCCTGCGCGCACAGCTGCTCGACGGCGTCGAGGACCGCGTGGCGCTCCAGCGAGCGCACGGTGGCGATGCTGACGTAGTACCCGGCCTCGCGGGCCGCCTTCTCGATGCCGTAGATCATCGAGGCCGGGCCGGCCAGGGTGGTCTCGAAGCCGATCAGCCCGATGGTCCGCGAGCGGGACGTGACCAGGGTGCGGGCGGCGAGGTTGCGGCGGTAGTTGAGCACCCGGACCGCGTCGAGCACCCGCTCCCGCGTGGACGCGCTCACGTTCGGCAGGTCGTTGAGGACCCGCGACACCGTCTGGTGCGAGACGCCGGCCAGCCGGGCCACGTCGCGCATGCCGACCTTGCGCAGCGGCGGGTCGACGGCGTCCAGGTCAGGACCGGTGCCCGTGTGCGCGACGGGACCCGGCCGTCCGCGGTCCGGCCCGATGACAGCTGCAGCCACGGAGTGTCTCCTTCCGGCAACATCTCGGCCGCCGCTACTTGACGCCCGGGATGAGAACGCTAACACTCCTGAAATACAACCGCGACGGCCAATGCATTGGGGCCGCACGCGGGATCAGGTCACCGCCTCACACCCCTGGCGTGTGGCCATCTGCTTGTAGATGTGAACGTTCACGCTATCTCGAAGGGACAGACGCAGTGCTGAAGAGATGGTCCGCTGCCGTACTCGGCGGCGTGCTCCTGCTCGGCGCGCTCGGCGCGTGCGGTGGGGAGAAGGAGGGCGACTCCGCTCCCGGAGCCGCCAAGGACGACGGCAAGATCACCATGGGCTTCGCGCAGGTCGGCGCCGAGAGTGGCTGGCGCACCGCGAACACGAAGTCGATCCAGGACGCCGCCGCGGCCGCCGGCATCGACCTGAAGTTCTCCGACGCGCAGCAGAAGCAGGAGAACCAGATCAAGGCCATCCGCAACTACATCGCGCAGAAGGTCGACGTCATCGCCTTCTCGCCGGTGGTGGAGTCGGGCTGGGACACGGTCCTCAAGGAGGCCAAGGACGCGAAGATCCCGGTCATCCTGACCGACCGCGCGGTGGACTCCAAGGACACCTCGCTGTACAAGACGTTCCTCGGCTCCGACTTCGTGGTCGAGGGCAAGAAGGCCGGCGACTGGCTGGTCAAGGAGTACGCGGGCAAGACCGACCCGGTGAACATCGTCGAGCTGCAGGGCACCACCGGCTCCGCCCCGGCCAACGACCGCAAGTCGGGCTTCGCCGACGCGATCAAGGCCAGCCCGAACCTGAAGATCATCGCGTCGCAGACCGGTGACTTCACCCGGGCCAAGGGCAAGGAGGTCATGGAGGCCTTCCTGAAGGCCAACCCGAAGATCGACGTGCTCTACGCGCACAACGACGACATGGGCCTGGGCGCGATCGAGGCGATCGAGGCGGCCGGCAAGAAGCCCGGCGTCGACATCAAGATCATCACGGTCGACGCGGTCAAGGACGGCATGACCGCGCTGTCGGTCGGCAAGATCAACTACATCGTCGAGTGCAGCCCGCTGCTCGGCCCTCAGCTCATGGACCTCGCCAAGAAGGTCGTCAAGGGCGAGACGGTCGAGCCGCGCATCCTCACCGTGGAGACCACGTTCACGCAGGAGCAGGCCAAGGCCGCGCTGCCGGATCGCAAGTACTGATCGAGCGGGCCCGAAGAGACCGGACTGAACCATGCTGACCATGACCGGCATCACCAAGCAGTTCCCGGGTGTCATGGCCCTGCAGGACGTGGACTTCCGCCTGTCGCCAGGCGAGGTCCACGCCCTCATGGGCGAGAACGGCGCCGGGAAGTCCACCCTGATCAAGGTGCTCACGGGCGTCTACAGCAACGACGCGGGCGAGATCGTCCTCGACGGCACCCCGGTGAGCTTCACCGGGCCGCTGCAGGCCACCCAGGCCGGCATCAGCACGGTCTACCAGGAGGTCAACCTCTGCGCGAACCTCTCGGTCGCCGAGAACATCTTCATCGGCCGGGAGCCGCGCACCTTCGGGCACATCCGCTGGGGCACCATGCGCAAGCGGGCCGCCGAGCTGCTGCACCGCCTCGAGCTCGACCTCGACGTCTCGGCGCCGCTGGCCGAGTACTCGATCGCGGTGCAGCAGATGGTGGCCATCGCCCGCGCCATCGACGTGGAGGCCAAGGTCCTCGTCCTGGACGAGCCGACCTCCAGCCTCGACGCCGGTGAGGTGACCCAGCTGTTCCGGGTCATGCGCCAGCTCAAGGGCGAGGGCATGGCCATCCTGTTCGTCTCGCACTTCCTGGACCAGGTCTACGAGATCTGCGACCGGATGACGATCCTGCGCAACGGCCGGCTCGTCGGCGAGCACGCCGTGGCCGACCTGCCGCAGCTGGAGCTGATCAGCCTCATGATCGGCAAGGAGCTGGCGCTCCTCGAGCGCCTCGACGACCAGCCCAAGCGGCGGCTGGACAACGCGGAGCCGGTGGTCGCCGCCGAGGATCTGGGCCGCAGCGGGGCCATCGCGCCGTTCAGCCTGACCATCCACAAGGGAGAGGTCGTCGGACTGGCGGGGCTGCTGGGCTCCGGGCGTACCGAGGCGGCGCGGTTGTTCTTCGGCGCGGACCGCGCGGACAGCGGGACCATCGCGGTCGACGGCAAGCCGATCGCGATGCACGGCCCGCGCACGGCGATGCAGCACGACATCGCGTTCTGCTCGGAGAATCGGCGCACCGAGGGACTCGTCGAGGAGCTGTCGGTGCGCGAGAACATCGTGCTCGCGCTGCAGGCGGCCCGCGGCTGGTCCCGGCCGCTGTCCCGGCAGCGCAAGGACGAGCTCGTCGACAAGTACGTCAAGGCCCTCGACATCCGCCCGGCCAACCCCGACCTGCCCGTGCGGAACCTCTCCGGCGGCAACCAGCAGAAGGTGCTGCTGGCCCGCTGGCTCATCACCGAACCGCGGCTGCTCATCCTCGACGAGCCCACCCGCGGCATCGACGTCGGCGCCAAGGCCGAGATCCAGCGCCTGGTCACCGAGCTCTCCGACGGCGGCATGGCGGTGCTGTTCATCTCCGCCGAGCTCGAGGAGGTGCTCCGGCTCAGCCACAAGATCGCGGTGCTGCGGGACCGGCGCATCGTCGCCGAGCTGCCCAACACCGACGACGTCGACACCGACCGGCTCATGGCCGCCATCGCCAAGGGAGGTGATCCCGCGTGAAGCGCTTCGTCTGGCCGCTCGCCGTCCTCGCGATCCTGCTCGTCACGAACGTCTTCCGCTCGCACGGCTTCTTCAGCATCGAGCTGCGTGAAGGCCACCTGTACGGCAGCCTCATCGACATCCTGCGCGCCTCCGCGCCGCTTGCCCTGGTCGCGCTGGGCATGACGCTCGTCATCGCCACCGGCGGCATCGACCTCTCGGTCGGCGCGGTCGTGGCGATCGCGGGCGCCATCGCCTGCCTGCGCATCAGCGACCTCGGCGACCAGGCCAGCGTCGGCGGCGTCCTGGGCGCCGTCGGCCTGGCCATCGTGCTCGCGCTGGTGCTCGGGGCGTGGAACGGGTTCCTGGTCGCGACCATCGGCATCCAGCCCATCATCGCCACCCTGATCCTCATGGTGGCCGGGCGCGGGCTGGCCCAGCTCATCACCGACGGGCAGATCATCACGGTGAACAGCGGGCCGTACAAGATGATCGGGGCCGGCTACTGGCTCTCGCTCCCGCTGTGCGTGCTCATCGCGGCCGCCGTCATCGGCCTGGCCGCCCTGTTCGTGCGCCGCTCCGCGCTGGGCATGCTGCTGGAGGCGGTCGGCGGCAACGCGGAGGCGTCCCGGCTCGCGGGCATCAAGTCCCGCTGGCTGATCCTCGGCGTCTACGTGTTCGCCGCGGTCTGCGCCGCCGTCGCCGGGCTGATGATCAGCTCGAACGTGTCCAGCGCCGACGGCAACAACGCCGGCCTGCTCATCGAGCTCGACGCGATCCTCGCCGTGGTCATCGGCGGCACGTCGCTGTCCGGCGGGCGGTTCTCCATCGCCGGCACCGTGCTGGGCGCGGTCATCATCAAGACGCTCGACATCACCATCTACACCGTCGGCGTACCGCCCGAGGTCACCCTGCTGTTCAAGGCGATCGTCGTCATCGTGCTGTGCCTGGCCCAGTCGGCGAAGTTCCGGGCCATGTTCCAGCGGCGCCGGCCGGTGCCGGTCGCCGCCCGGACCGACGAGAAGGTGCAGGTGGGCGCGTGACCACAGTGGACACCGCGGCGCAGGCGCGGGCCCGGTCGTGGCAGCAGGTGGCCGTCACCTGGCTGCGCAAGCCGGTGATGGCGACCGGCATCCTGCTCGTCATCATGTACAGCGTCGGCGTCGTGCGCTACGAGGGCTTCGACGACACGCAGATCGTGCTCAACGTCTTCATCGACAACGCGTTCCTGCTCGTCGTCGCGGTCGGCATGACCTTCGTGATCCTCACCGGCGGCATCGACCTGTCGGTGGGCGCGGTGGTCGCCCTGACCACGATGATCGCGGCGACGATGCTGGAAAAGGGCTTCAATCCCGGCCTGGTCATCCTGGTGGTGCTGGCCGTCGGCGGGGTCATCGGCCTGGGCATGGGCGCGATCATCCACTTCTTCGACATCCAGCCGTTCATCGCCACCCTGGCCGGCATGTTCCTGGCCCGCGGCACCTGCTACGTCATCAGCACCGACTCGATCCCGATCACCAACGAGTGGTGGAACGGCGTCGCCTCGGACAAGCTGCGCTTCGGCGGCTTCCACATCGGCTGGAGCGTCGTCATCAGCGCGGTGGTCGTGGCGGCGGCGGCGTACGTGCTGGCGTACACCCGCTTCGGCCGCAACGTCTACGCCCTCGGCGGCAACCAGCAGTCGGCGCTGCTCATGGGTTTGCCGGTCGGGCGCACGAAGATCGGCGTCTACACCATCAGCGGCCTGTGCTCGGCCCTCGGCGGGGTGCTGCTGACCTTCTACACGCCCTCCGGCTACGGCCTCAACGCGCTGGGCATGGAGCTCGACGCGATCGCGGCCGTCGTCATCGGCGGCACGGTGCTCACCGGCGGCTCCGGCTTCGTGCTCGGCACCGTCCTCGGCGTCGGCGTGCTCGGCCTCATCCAGACCATCATCACGTTCCAGGGCACCCTCAGCTCCTGGTGGACCAAGATCGTCATCGGTGCGCTGCTGTTCGTCTTCATCGTGCTGCAGCGGACGGTGACCAGGAAACAGACCGCGCGGAGAACCAGATGACGCAATACGTAGTCGGCGTCGACTTCGGCACCCTGTCCGGACGCGCCCTCGTGGTCCGGGCGGACGACGGGGCCGAGGTCGCCACGGCCGTCCACGAGTACCGGCACGGCGCCGTCGAGCGCACGCTGCCGGCGACCGGGGACCCCCTCCCTCCACATTGGGCACTGCAGATCCCGTCCGACTGGATCGACGTGCTGCGCACCGCGGTCCCGCAGGCGGTCGCGCAGGCCGGCATCGACCCCGGCGACGTCGTGGGCATCGCCACCGACTTCACCGCGTGCACCTTCCTGCCCGTCCTCGCCGACGGCACGCCGCTCTGCGACGTGTTGCCCGCGGAGCAGCACGCCTACCCGAAGCTGTGGAAACACCACGCGGCGCAGGGCCAGGCCGACCGCATCAACGCCCTGGCCGCCGAGCGGCAAGAGCCCTGGCTGCCACGGTACGGCGGGAAGCTCTCCTCGGAATGGCAGCTCGCCAAGGCCCTGCAGGTGCTGCAGGAGGCGCCCGACGTCTACGCCCGCGCCGAGCGGTTCATCGAGGCGGCCGACTGGATCGTCTGGCAGCTGGCCGGCGTGGAGACGCGGATGGTCGGGCTGGCCGGCTACAAGGGCGTCTACCAGGACGGTGCGTACCCGTCGAAGGCGTTCCTCGAGGCGTTGGACCCCGGCTTCGGCGACTGGGTGTCCAAGGTGGACGGCCCGCTCGCCCCGCTCGGCGGGCGGGCCGGTTCGCTCACCGACGAGGCGGCGGCCTGGACCGGGCTGCCGGCCGGGATCGCCGTCGCGGTCGGCAACGTCGACGCGCACGTCACCGCGCCGGCCGCCAAGGCGGTCGAGCCGGGCCAGCTGGTGGCCATCATGGGCACCTCGACCTGCCACGTGATGAGCGGCGCGGAGCTCGCCGACGTGCCCGGCATGTGCGGCGTGGTGCAGGACGGCATCATCCCCGGCCTGTGGGGCTACGAGGCCGGGCAGTCCGGCGTCGGCGACATCTTCGCCTGGTACGTCGAGACGCTCCTCGGCGGCGCCGTGACCCACGAGCAGCTGACCGAGCTCGCCGCCGCCCAGCGCCCCGGCGCGCACGGACTGGTGGCCCTCGACTGGCACAACGGCAACCGCTCGGTGCTCGTCGACCACGGCCTGTCCGGGGTCATCGTCGGGCAGACGCTGCACACCCGGCCGGAGGACGTCTACCGGGCGCTGGTCGAGGCGACGGCGTTCGGCACGCGCACCATCATCGCCGCGCTGGAGGCGTCGGGGGTGCCGGTGACGGAGTTCATCGCCGCCGGCGGGTTGCTCAAGAACCGTTTCCTGATGCAGGTGTACGCCGACGTGCTGCGCCGCCCCATCTCGGTGATCGGCTCGGAGCAGGGCCCGGCGCTCGGTTCCGCGATGCACGCCGCCGTCGCCGCGGGCGTCTACCCCGACATCCGGGCCGCGGCGGCCGCGATGGGCCGGGTCGAGCGGGACGTGTACGTGCCCGACGAGGCCGCGGCCGACGTCTACGACCGGCTGTACGCCGAGTACGTGGCCCTGCACGACTACTTCGGAAGGGGCACGAACGACGTGCTGCACCGGCTGCGGACGCTGCGCGAAGAGGTCGCCCGGTGATCAGCCGCCTGCGCGAGGAGGTCTGCGCCCTGCACGCGGAGCTCATCCGCTGGGGCCTGGTGACGTGGACGGCGGGGAACGTCTCGGCCCGGGTGCCGGGCGAGGACCTGCTCGTCATCAAGCCCTCGGGGGTGGGTTACCACGAGCTCACCCCGGAGACGATGGTCGTGTGCGACCTGGAGGGCAAGCTGGTGGAGGGCGAGCACGCGCCGTCCAGCGACACCGAGGCGCACGCCTACGTGTACCGCCACATGCCCGAGGTCGGCGGGGTGGTGCACACGCACAGCCCGTACGCGACCGCGTGGGCCGCGCGCGGCGAGCCGATCCCGTGCTCGATCACCGCGATGGCCGACGAGTTCGGCGGGGACATCCCGGTCGGCCCGTTCGCGCTCATCGGCTCCGACGCGATCGGCCGCGGGATCGTCGAGACGCTGACCGGGCACCGCTCGCCCGCGGTCCTCATGCGCCAGCACGGGCCGTTCACCATCGGCAAGTCCGCCAAGGCCGCCGTCAAGGCGTCCGTCATGTGCGAGGACGTGGCCCGCACCATGCACCTCGCCCGCCAGCTCGGTCCCGTGGAGCGGCTGCCCGGCGCGGCCGTCGACTCCTTGTTCGACCGCTATCAGAACGTATACGGCCAGAAGGGCGCACGATGACGTCGCACGAGATTTGGTTCCTCACCGGCAGCCAGGGACTCTACGGACCGGAGACCCTGGAGCAGGTGGCGTCGCAGTCGCGCCAGATCGCCGCGGCCCTCGACGAGTCGCCGGCCGTCGGACCCCGGGTGGTGTGGAAGCCGGTGCTGACCTCGGCCGGCGACATCCTCAAGGTGTGCCTGGAGGCCAACGCCGACCCGGGCGTGGTCGGCGTCGTGGCCTGGATGCACACGTTCTCCCCGGCCAAGATGTGGATCGCCGGCCTCGACGCGCTGCGCACCCCGCTGCTGCACCTGCACACGCAGGCCAACGTGGCGCTGCCGTGGGCGGACATCGACATGGACTTCATGAACCTCAACCAGGCCGCGCACGGCGACCGGGAGTTCGGCTACATCCAGTCCCGCCTCGGCGTGGCCCGCAAGACGGTGGCCGGGCACGTCAGCGACCCGCGGGTGGCCCAGCGGATCGGGGCCTGGGCCCGGGCCGCCGCCGGCTACAGCGAGATGCGTTCGCTCAAGCTGGTCCGCTTCGGCGACAACATGCGCGACGTGGCGGTCACCGAGGGCGACAAGGTCGAGGCGCAGCTGCGCTTCGGCGTCTCGGTCAACACGTACGGCGTGAACGACCTCGTCGAAGCGGTGGACGCCGCCGCGGACTCGGAGGTCGACAAGCTCGTCAAGGAGTACGCCGACACGTACCGGGTCGCCTCGGCGTTGCTGGGCGAGCGCGCGGAGTCGCTGCGCTACGCGGCCCGCATCGAGCTCGGCCTGCGCTCCTTCCTGGAGGCGGGCGGCTACAAGGCGTTCACCACCAACTTCGAGGACCTCGGCGGGCTGCGGCAGCTGCCGGGCCTGGCCGTGCAGCGGCTGATGGCCGACGGCTACGGCTTCGGCGGCGAGGGCGACTGGAAGACCTCCGTCCTCGTGCGCACCCTCAAGGCCATGGCGCCGGGCGGCGGGACGTCGTTCATGGAGGACTACACCTACGACCTGACCCCGGGCAACGAGGTCATCCTGGGCGCGCACATGCTCGAGGTGTGCCCGTCGATCGCGGCCGACACCCCCTCCTGCGAGATCCACCCGCTGGGCATCGGCGGCCGCGAGGACCCGGTCCGGCTGGTGTTCGACGCCGCGCCCGGCCGGGCCGTGGTGCTCGGCCTGGCCGACCTGGGGGAGCGGTTCCGCCTCGTCGCCAACGAGATCGACGTGGTACCGCCATCCGCCCCGCTGCCCAGGCTCCCCGTCGCGCGCGCGGTGTGGAAGCCGGCCCCGGACCTCGCCACGTCCGCGGAGTCGTGGCTGACCGCGGGCGGGCCGCACCACACCGTGCTGTCACAGGCGGTCGGCGTGGAGGAGCTGCACGACCTGGCCGAGATGGTCGGCACCGAGCTGCTCGTCATCGACGCCGACACCACCACCCGCGAGTTCGCCAAGGAGGTCCGCTGGAACGCGGCCTACTACCGCCTGGCCCGCGGGTTCTAGGTTCTCTTCCCGGCTGGTGTCCCCGCACCGGGGACACCAGCCGCTTCGTCATGCGGTGGCGGCCAGCCGCTCGGCGATCCAGGGCGCGAACAGCGACCGCGGCGGGTCCACCAGGGACGTGACCCGGATGAACGCCTCGGCCAGGTCGCCGTCCTCGACCGCGGCCAGCTGGATGGCCCGGATCGTCGCGGCCGGTCCGCCGGTCGACCGGCCGTCCAGGGCCAGGTCGGCCCCGACGGCCAGGGTCCACGGCGCCTCGTGCAGCTCGGCCTGCCCGGCGTGGAACCGGGCCGGGTCGTCGTCCGCGCGCAGCAGCTCCGCGGACATCGCGGCGGTCGACATGCCCTGCCCGTAGACGGGGTTGAACGCACACGCGGCGTCACCGATCACGAGCAGGCCCGGCGGGAGCGCCGCGGACTCGTAGCGGCGCCGCACGTACGCGGGGAAGTGGTACGTCGACGCGTCCCCGACCGGGGTGCCGCCCGCGATGACCTTGGCCGTGTCCGGGACGGGCAGGCTGCCCGCGTACGCCGCGAAGCCGTCGAGGTCGGCCGGCGGCCGCTCGCCGTGCACGCCGGCCAGGGTGACCAGCACCCGGCCGCCCTCCAGGCGCTGCATGACCGAGCTGCGGCGCAGGCCCGGGTAGCGGGCGGTGATCACCACCCGGTCGTCGGCGAGCAGGTCGCCCTCGAAGATCCGCGACGCGTACCGCACGTCGATCGGCACCACGTCCTCGGCCGGCGCCGCGAACCCGAGGCCGGCCAGCCACTGCGGCATCCGCGAGCCGCGCCCGGTGGCGTCGACGAGAAGATCGGCCGGGACGACCCGGGAGCCGTGCCCGTACCGGCTGGTGATGTGCACCGCCCGAACCCCTTGGGCCTCGGCGCGCAGGCCGACGACGTCGTGGCCGTCGGTGATGGTGACGTTGGGCAGGTCCCGGACCGCGGCCCGGATCGTGTGCTCGATCAGCGGACGGCTCGCGGTGAGCGCCGCCAGCCCGATGGACCGGCGGGCCAGCGGCCGGCCGTTCAAGTACCAGCGGGCGTTGCCGAGCACGTCGCCGGGGAGCGCCCCGGCGGCCAGGAGCTGGTCGGTGAGCCCGGGCAGCAGGCCTTCGGCGGCCTGGAGCCCGCGGGGGAGCAGGGCGTGCACGTGCCGCCCCTGGGGCGTGCCCCGCCGGGCCTCGGGCCCGTACGGGAGGTCGTCCCGCTCGATGATCTCGATGGTGTCGTAGCGCGGCGCGAGGGCGGCCGCCGCGAGGAGCCCGGCGACGCTGCCGCCGAGGACGACTGCGTTCTGCTTCATGCACGCAGCGTCGCCGCCCGGGCGGGCGCCGTCTGTGTCGAAAGACGTACGCGTTCGGACGCCTTTGCGTCACTCCCGGTCACGGCTGGCGGTTCGGCGACACGGGATGGCGGGTGGCGGATCTTGTCGTGGGCCGCCGCTCGCCCTAGGTTCCTTAGGCAAGGCTTACCTGAGGCGAAGGGCGAACGAGAACCACATGCGTGCCGTCCGGGCCGCCGGCCTGGCCGCCGCCCTCGCCCTGCTCCTGCTCGTCGTCCTCGGCAGCCTCGCCGTGGGCGTCAAGGCGATCCCGTTCGGCCAGGTCCTCGACGCGCTGCTGCACGGGCGCGGCCCCGACGCCGGCGTCATCCTCGACCTGCGCCTGCCCCGCACGCTGCTCGGCGTGGCCGCCGGGGCGTCCCTCGCCGCGGCCGGCGTGCTCATGCAGGCCCTGACCCGCAACCCGCTCGCCGATCCCGGCCTCCTTGGGGTCAACGCCGGGGCCGCGTTCGCGGTCGTCGTGGCCATCTGGATCTGGCGCTTCGCCGACCTGACCGAGTTCGTCTGGTTCGCGTTCGCCGGGGCCGGGATCGCCTCCGTGCTGGTGTACCTGCTCGGCTCCCGCGGCCGCTCCGGCGCCACCCCGGTGCGGCTGGCCCTGGCTGGCACGGCGGTCAGCGCGGTCCTCGGCGCGCTCATCAACCTCATCACGCTGCTCGACCCGAAGGTCTTCGACGGGTTCCGGTTCTGGGGCGTCGGCTCCCTCGCCGCCGTCGACCGGGCCGTCATCTGGCAGGTCCTGCCGTTCCTCGCGGTGGGAGCGGTCCTGGCCGCCGGGCTGTCCGGCGCGCTCAACACCCTCGCCCTCGGCGACGAGACGGCCCGGGCGCTGGGCAACCGGGTCGGGCGCACCCGCGTGCTCGGCGCCGTCGCGGTCACGCTGCTGTGCGGGGCCGCCACCGCCGCCGTCGGGCCGATCGCGTTCGTCGGGCTCACCGTGCCGCACATCGCCCGCGCGGTGACCGGGCCCGACCATCGGTGGCTCATGCCGTACGCGCTGGTGCTGGGCCCGATCCTGGTGCTGGGCAGCGACCTGCTGGGCCGGCTGCTCGCCCGCCCGGCCGAGATCCAGGCCGGCATCGTGACCGCGTTCCTGGGCGCGCCGGTGTTCATCGCGCTCGTCCGCCGCCGCCGGGTGCCCGAGCTGTGAGCGTCGGGTCCGGCCGGGTGCTGCGCACGCGCGCCGACCGGTTCTCGGTGCGCTGGCACCCGCGCACCGTTGCCGTCTGCGGGGTGCTGCTCGCGATCGTCGTCGCGGTGGGGGCGCTGAGCCTCACCACCGGCACGTACCCCGTCGCGCTGGATCGGGTCTGGGCCACGCTGCTCGGGCACGGCACGCGGATCGAGCACTTCATCGTGGTACAACTGCGGCTTCCAAGGGTTTTGACGGCGATCCTGGCGGGCTGGGCGCTGGGCCTGAGCGGGGCCGTGTTTCAGGGCCTGTCGCGCAATCCGCTGGGCAGCCCCGACATCATCGGCTTCACGGCCGGCGCGGCCTGCGGTGCGGTGCTGGAGATCGTGGTCCTGCGCGGCGGCCCGGCGCAGCTCGCGATCGCGGCGGTCGGCGGCGGCCTCGTCACCGCGGTCGTCGTGACGCTGCTGTCGGCCCGGCACCGCCGCCTGACCGGGTATCGGCTCATCCTGATCGGCATCGGGATCGGCGCGATGCTGCAGTCGGTGACCACGTGGCTGCTCACCAAGGCCACGCTCACCGACGCGCAGAGCGCCGCCGTGTGGCTCATCGGCAGCCTCAACGCGGTCGGCTGGGGCACCGTCACGCCGCTCGCGGTGTCCGTGGCCCTGCTCACGCCTCTGGCCGTCGTCGGCGGGCGGGCGCTGGGGTGGTTGGCCCTGGGCGACGAGACGGCGAAGGGCCTCGGGCTTCCCGTCGAGCGCAGCCGGTACCTGCTGATCTTCACCGGCACCGCCCTGGCCGCCGTCACCGTCGCCGCCGCCGGCCCGATCACCTTCGTCGCGCTGGCCGCGCCGCAGCTGTGCCGCCCGCTGACCCGCGGCCCCGGCGCGCAGCTCGTGCCGGCCGGGGCGATGGGCGCCGCGCTGCTGCTCGCCGCCGACTTCGCCGCCCAGCGGGTGATCCCCTCCGGCCAGCTGCCCGTGGGCGTGCTGACCGGGGCGCTCGGCGGGCTGTACCTGTGCTGGCTGCTGGCCCGCGAGTGGAGGTCCGGACGCTCATGAACCCGCCCGCCCGGCTGCACGCCGAGGATCTGACGCTCGCCTACGACCAGCGGATCATCAGTACCGCCCTGGACGTGGTCATCCCCGACGGCTCCTTCACGGTCATCGTCGGCGCCAACGGCTGCGGCAAGTCGACGCTGCTCCGCGCCCTGTCCCGGATGATCAGACCAACCCGGGGCGCGGCCTACCTCGACGGCCGCGACATCACCCGGATGCCCGCCAAGCAGCTGGCCCGGCGGCTCGGCCTGTTGCCGCAGTCGCCGACCGCGCCCGACGGCATCACCGTGGCCGACCTGGTCGCCCGGGGCCGCTACCCGCACCAGCGCCTGCTGCGCCAGTGGTCGCGCGACGACGAGCGCATCGTCACCGAGTCGATGACCGCCACGGGTGTACTCGAACTCGCCGACCGTTACGTCGACGAACTCTCCGGCGGGCAGCGGCAGCGGGTCTGGGTCGCGATGGCGCTGGCCCAGCAGACGGACATCCTGCTGCTCGACGAGCCGATCACGTTCCTGGACATCGCGCACCAGACGGACGTGCTGGACCTGTGCGCGGACCTGCACGAGCACCAGGGGTACACCCTCGTGGCCGTGCTGCACGACCTCAACCACGCGTGCCGGTACGCGACCCACCTCATCGCGATGCGGGACGGGGCGATCGCGGCGCAGGGGCCGCCGGCCGACATCGTCACGGCCGCGCTGGTCGAGGAGGTCTTCGGCCTGCGCTGCGAGATCATCACCGACCCGCAGAGCGGGACGCCGCTGATCGTGCCCATGCATCGCGCTTCGCCCAGAGCTCGGCGTAGGTCCGCCGGTTCCTGATCAGCTCGTCGTGGGTGCCGCGCTCGACGATCCGGCCCGCCTCCATGACGACGATCAGGTCGGCGCCCATCGCCTGCTCGAGGCGGTGGGCGATGGTCACCGCGGTGCGGCCCCGCAGGACGGCGGCCGCGGCCCGGTCCAGGCTCTTCGCGGCGTCGCTGCCGGCCTCCGCGGTCGCCTCGTCGAGCACCACGATGTCCGGGTCGAGCAGCATGACCCGGGCCAGGGCGAGATGCTGGGCCTGGCTCGCCGTGAGCGGGCCGTCCTCGGGCAGGTGCGCGCCCACCGCCCGCAGCGCCTGCGCGAGTTCCTCGTCGGTGGCGCCCGGCTTGGCGAGGCGGAGGTTGTCGGCGACGGTACCGGCGAACACGTGCGTCTCCTGCGTCACGAGCACGCCACCGGGGTGGATCGTGCCCCGGCGGGGCTGCCGGAGGCCGGTGAGCAGGGCGGCGAGGGTCGACTTGCCGGAGCCGCTGGCGCCGACGATCGCGACGTGGTGCCGCGGCGGGACGTGCAGGCTGACGTCGTGCAGGACGTCCGGGCCGGCGCCGTAGCCGAACCGCAGGTGTTCGGCCCGCAGCTCCCGGCCGGGATGGCTGCTTCGCGGCGGCTCGGGCCGGGCCCGGGTGATGCCGACCAGGCGGGCCAGGCCGGCGCCGGCCTGCTGGAGCTCGTCGAACACGCCCAGCGCGGCGTTGACCGGGTCGAACAGGCCGGCGAAGAACAGCGCGGCGGTGGTGGCGGCGCCGATGCCGGCCCAGCCGTTGCGGACCAGGACGTACGCGACGAGCAGGACGGCGCCCAGCCCGACGAACTCGGCCACGTTGAGGCGGCCGTAGAAGCGGGTGGCGGCCCGGGTCGCCTGGAACTCGTACGCCATCGACTCCCGCGACGCCCGGTCGATCGCGTCCCGCTGCCGCTGTCCCAGCCCGAGGGCGCGCAGGGTGGGCAGGGCGGTGAACCCGGCGAGCAGGGCGGCGGCCCGGCGGCCGTCGGCGGCCCGGCCGGCCGCGTAGATCGGCCTGGAGGTGCGCAGATACCAGCGCAGGGTGGTCGCCTGCACCGGTACGGCCAGCAGCCCCGCGACGGCGAACCGCCAGTCCAGGACGGCCAGCCCGGCCAGGGTCGCGGCGATGGTGAGGGCGGCGCTGAGGAAGCGGCCGAGCACGCCCTGGGCGACGTCGCCGACCTGCTCGACGTCGCCGGCGAGGCGGGCGACGAGGTCGCCGGTGCCGCCCCGTTCGACCGCTTCGAGGGGAAGCTTGACCGCCGCGCCGAGCGCCTGTTCCCGGAGCCGCCCGAGGGCGGGCAGGACGACGCGGGTGAGGAGCGCGGTGCCGGCCCAGGTGGTGCCGGCGCCGGCGAGCGCGGCGGCGGCGAGGAGCGCGAGGGGTCCGGCCAGCGCTGCGGTACCGCGGTGGTCGGCGATCGCCTGGGTGATGGCGCCGATGGCGGCGGGTCCGGCGAGCCGTACCGCGCTGCCGGCGAGCAGGACGCCCAAGGCGGCGGCGAGTGTGGCGCGGTGTCCGTCGAGGAGGGTGCGCAGCTCGTGCCGGACCTCGGCGCCGGTGGCGACGGGGAGGATCGGGTCGCTCATGACGCCGGCTGCACCGTGATGACGTGGTCGCAGCGGGTGAGCCAGGCGGGGCTGTTCGTGACCACGATCGTCGGTCGCGCTCCGCGGAGCTGCTTGACACGCTCGGCGATACGGTCCTCGGTGACGGCGTCGACGGCGGTGGTCGGGTCGTGCAGGACGAGGATCGGGGGATCGGCGGCGAGTGCCCGGGCGAGGGCGACGCGCTGGCGCTGGCCGCCGGAGAGGGCCTCACCGCGGTCGCCGACCTCGGTGTGCAACCCGTCGGCGGCGACCTCGACGACCTGGTCGGCGGCGGCCGCCCGGATCGCGTCGGCCGGTGCGGCCGGCGTTCCGGTGAGCGCCGCGAGGTTCTCGGCGATGGTGCCCGGCATCAGGACCGCGTCGTGCGGTGACACCAGGAGGTGCGCGCGGAGCCCGGCCAGTCCGGAGTCCCTGATGTCCCGGCCGGCGAGCAGGATGCGGCCCTCCGCCGGGTCCTGTTCGCGGGCCAGCAGCATCGGTATCGCGGCCGCTGCCGCCGGGTCGGCGCACGTGATCCCGGTGAGGCCGCCCGGCCCGGTGCTCACCGTCAGCTCGGTGTGGCCCGCGGCCAGGCGGACACGCTCGAAGCGCACCGTCGTGCCCGATGCGGCGCCGCCGCCCTCCTCGACCGCCGGGGGTTGCGTCAGCACCTCGTGGACGCGGGCGGCGGAGGCGGCGGCGCGGGCGTGGGCGACGGCGGCCCCGGCGAGCACCTGCATCGGCCCGATCACGAACTGGGCCAGCCCGAGGGCCGACACCAGCGCGCCGAGCCCGATGCGGCCGGTGAGCGCCAGGTAGCCGCCCGTGCCGGCGATGACGGTGAGGTACCCGCCGCTCAACAGGGCCCCGGCGGCGGCGAGCGCGGCGCCGGACGAGGTCGCGTGGCGGGCGGCGGCGATGGCCCGGCGGCTGGCCTTCGCGTACTCGGTCACCGCACCGTCCTCGGCGCCGATGCCCTTGAGCACCCGCAGGCCACGGACGGTGTCCTCGGCCAGCGCGGTCGCCCGGGCCTGCGCGTGCTGCTCGGTGAGGCTGCGGGCGTGCACGAGCCGGCCGACGACGTGCTGGGCCGCGAGCAGGGTCGCGGCGCCGGCCAGGCTGATAGCGCCGAGCAGCACCGAGAACCGCAGCAGCAGGACGACGGAGACCAGCAGCACGACGGCGGCGGCGATGGCGGCGGCAACCTGCCCCGCGTACGCGCCGACCCGCGTGGTGTCGCTGCTCGCCCGGCTCAGGAGGTCGCCGGGCGTGTTGCGAACCCCGCCCGCCGGCCGGACCACGCGCTCGGTCAGCCACAGGCGCACGGTGTGACCGGTGTACTGCTTGGCGCGCGTGCTGGCCCGGGCGCCGAAGCGGTACGACATCGAGAGCAGCAGAAAGTCGGCCCCCAGCACGCCGAGCCAGAGCGCGAGGCCGGCCGGACTCCCGTGGTCGACGGCCCCGCTCACGGCCGCCCCGATGATCACCGGCACCATGGCCTCGCCGAGCTGGTGGCTGCTGTACAGCACCGTGGCGAGCACGAGGTCCCGCCGCCGCGCCCACAACGCCGCGCGCAGCAGGTGACCAGGGGCAATCATCATGATCGCTACGTTAGGCTGACCTAAGTTCGGCGTAAACGGCGTAGCCCGCCAACCGGTGTCGGCTGTTCGCCATGAGTGGTCCATCAGGGTGGAGGGCGCGTGGCGATCCAGACCGCGGCGATCGGGCTGGCCCGGTTCGACATGATGCGGGGCGAGCGGTTCGAGCACCACGTGCACCGCGAGCATCAGCTGGTCTGGGCCCCGGCCGGCGTCCTGATGGTCGACGTCGACGACCGGTACTGGGTCCTCCCGCCCGCCCTGGCCCTGTGGATCCCGGGCGGCGTCCGGCACGCGACCATCGCCCTGCGCACCTCCGTCATGCAGGGCATCTACCTGGACCCCGACAACTGCCCGGTGGCGTGGCGCGACCCGACGGTGATGGCGGTGTCCCCGCTGGCGCGCAACCTGATCGAATACTTGGCGGGCACCCTCGCCGACGATCACCGCCTGCACGCCGAGACGGTGCTGCTGGAGGTGCTACGGCCGGTCGTGAAGGCCACCATCGAGCTGCCGCTCCCGGCCGACGAGCGGGCCCGGGACGTGGCCCACCTGCTGCTGTCGGACCCGACGGACCACCGCAGCCTCGACGAGCTGGCGCGGGTGGCGCGCTCGAGTCCGCGTACGCTGCTGCGGCTCTTCCTGACCGAGACCGGCCTGACCTTCACGCAGTGGCGGGCCCATGCGCGGCTGCAGGCGTCGATCGGGCTGCTGGCCGAGGGGCAGCCGGTGGCGCGGGTCGCACCGCAGGTGGGGTACGCGACGGCCAGCGCATTCGTCGCCGCCTTCCGCCGCGTCACGGGCCACACGCCGGCGGCGTACTTCTCGCGCCTGCCGACCCTCTGATCCGCGTCCGGTCGTCTTTCGCCCGATGGTCTGCGGCCGGCTGACGGTGGCGGATCGGCGTGACAGCGGCGAGTAGGCGACATCACCTGGCGCGGCCCGGCCTTGTCCCGCCAAAGGCCTGACTCCTAGCCTGGCGATCGTTAGGCAAGCCTAAGCTAATCGCCACCCGCAGGAGCCACGCCGCATGAGCGCCAACCATCAGCCCGTTGCCAGCAATACGCCCTCGAACCGCACGGTGTCCCGCCGCGGTCTGCTCGCCGGTGGCCTCGGCGTGGCCGCGCTGTTCGGGCTCGCCGCCTGCGGCACGGACGACGACGGCCCGTCGGCGGGCGGCGGGTCCCAGGCGGCGGCCGGTACCCGGAAGATCGACACCGCGAAGGGCCCGATCGAGATTCCGGCCCAGCCGGCCCGCGTCGTCACCATCCAGCCGTCGGCCTCGGCGACCCTGTACGACCTCGGCGTCGTGCCGGTGGGCGTGTACGACCAGGGCGAGGAGTACATCTCCCCGCGGTACAAGGACCGCTGGACCCCGGCCCCGAAGATCGGCACCGCGGGCCAGATCGACCTCGAGAAGGTCGCGGCCCTGAAGCCCGACGTCATCATCGGCGTCGACTACCCGTGGAACACCGACGTGTACGACAAGCTGTCCGCCCTCGCCCCGACCGTCATCGCGACCGCCGACACCTGGCAGGCGACGGCCAGGACGACCGCCGACGCCGTCGGCAAGCGCGACCGGATCGCGGACCTCGAGAAGCAGATCACCGAGCGCGCGAACACCATCAAGTCCACCTACGCCGCGGTGCTGGGCCGCTACAAGTGGAGCATCCTGCAGGGCGGCTTCGACCAGGGCCAGTACTGGGTGTACGGCCCGGGCTCCGACGTCGGCACCATCCTCGCCGCCGCCGGCATCCAGTTCGCCCCGGCCAGCGCCGCCGTCCCGGGCCCCGGCAACCAGGCCCTGTCCTACGAGCGCATCGACGCCCTCGCCGACGGCGACGTGATCGGCTTCTACGCGGGGTACGACGGCAAGCCGAACAACGAGGGCCCGAAGCTGTGGGCGCAGCCGGCCTTCACCAACCTCCCGGCCGCGAAGAACAACCGCCTCGTCCCCATCCCCGACTTCCTGCCCGGCGGCTACGGCGACGCCCTGGCCGTGCTGGACCAGGTCGAGGCCGGCCTGAAGACCCTGCAGTCCGCAGCCTGACACCAGGTCGACGCGAGCGGAGCGGCGGGTCAGCTCTCGTCCATCTCCGCGACCTCGGTGATCCAGGTGCGGGTGGCGGTCGGGAGCTGGGAGGCGCCCTTCGCGTAGGTGGCGATGCCCGTCATCAGGCCCGGCCACAGCGACCCGCGCCACCGGCCGCCGAACGGGGTCAGCAGCACCAGGCGGCGGCCGTTCCACCAGCCGTGGGTCTCGGTGCCCGCCGCGCCGCGGACGGTCACGTGGGTGTCGGGGAAGTCGCGGAGGAGGTCCAGGACGAGCAGCGTGGTGCGCCGCGGGTCCTTGGAGGTGTCGACGAGCACGCCGCCGTGGTCCGAGCGCTGGACGGTGCCGATGGAGTCCGGGATCGCGTCGACGGCGTCGTCGAACGCGGAGCGCACGAGCAGCTCGCCGGCGTCGGCGGCGATGCCCTCGGCGCGGAAGTCGGTGCCGAGGATGTCGCCCGCGAGGCCGTCGGCGAAGCGGGCGACCAGGTCGGCGGGCGGGGCCGCGTCGAGGCGTACCTGCGCGCGGAGGTCCTCGAAGCCGCCGAGCGGTGAGAGCAGGTGGCCGTGGTGTACCGCGGCGAGACCGACCGTGGCCAGGGCGGCCTGCTCCTCGGCGAAGGCCTCGTCGTCGGCCGCGATGAGGGCGTCCAGGCCGGCCGCGAGGAGCGGGGTCCAGTCCTGCGGCGCGGGCCACAGGCCGGCGGCGGCGAGCACGAGCACGATGCGGAACGCGGCCAGCCGGGCGGGCAGCGGCCAGCCCGCGGCCGCCCCGCCGAGGCGCAGGACCTGCTGGCGCAGGCGCTCGATCTGGCCCGCGTCCATGCCGACCACGGCGATGCCGAGGCCGTCGGCGGCGTCCACGGCGGTACGGCCGAACGCGAAGTCGAGCAGCGCCGGGCCGACGATCGCGCGCAGCCGCTCCTCCTCGGCGGCGCGGCGCTCGGCGACCGGGACGCCGTGGCGTGCGGTGCGCCCGGAGGCCAGCGCCGAGACCGCCGCGAACAGCGCCTCGAGGTCGCCGGCGTCGCCGAAGACGTCGCCGAGCTCGCGGACCTCCAGCGGCGAGGGGTGCGTGTAGCGGGTCACGGCCACGGCGACGTCGCTGATCACGGCCTCGCCCAGCTGGGTGCCGTCCGCCGCCCGGACCTGGGCCGAGCGGCCGCCGAGCCGCGCGCCCTCCGCCACGTACGTGTGCAGCCGCCCCTCCGCCGCCGTCCACGGCAGCTTGAGCGACGTCTCGCCGGCCGTCGCGACCAGGCCGTCGGGCGCGCTCGAACCGGCCGCGACCAGGTTCGCCTCGACGCGATCGGCGTGCACGCGCAGCGTGAGGACCCGGGTGGCGGCGGGCGGGACCGGCTCGGGGGTACGAACGGCGAGGGACGGGTCGCCGAGCGCGACCTCGCGCCCGTCGACCGGGTCCAGCAGCGACGCCGTCACCTCCTGCAGCAGCGCCAGCTCGCAGTTGCCGCCCGGGTCGGCGCTCGTCACCAGCAGCGACTCGGGGGTGCAGTCCAGGCCACCGGTCACGAGCACGCCGGCGTCACCGTTCCACCACTCGATGACCCCGGCGCCGCGGTACCGCCCGTCGCTCGCGGTCTGCACCAGCACCTCGCCGGTCTCGTCGAAGCCGCCGACCTCGTCGAGCGCGGCGGTCAGGCCGGCCGCGTCGCAGCGCACCCCGGACGGCACCAGCAGGCGCACCTGCAACGCGCGCACCGCGCGGGCGAGCTCGCCGAAGGCGCGTCCGGCCGGGTCGAACGCGGGCGCGGCGACGCTGAGCCGGTCCGCGCCGGGGGAGAACGGCAGCTGCTCGACGATCGGCACCTGGTCGTTGGCGAGCAGCATCGGCTCGTCGTGCTCGCCTTCGTGCTCGCCTTCGTGCGGGCGGGCGGTCAGCAGGGCCGCGACCGACTCGAGGCGCTCCACCCCGATCGGCTCGATCCACAGCTGGCCGGGCAGGCGCCGCAGCCACTCCGCCAGGTCGGTGATCAGCGTCGGTACCGTCGGGCCGTCCGCCGTCAGGTGCGTCCACACCTCCGCGTCGGGGCCCCATCCGCCGGGCGTGGCGTCGCCGGAGCCGATCGACACCGTGGCGGCGGTCGGTGAGACCGCGATCACCACGCGGGCGCGGAACGCGCCGCCGGAACGGCACACCACCGGCACCGGCAGCACCTCGCGCACCGCCGTCGTGCCCGCACCGAGCGTCGCCTCCGCGCGGGCGTCGAACAGCACGGTGGTCCGCGCCCCCGCCGCGCGCGCCTGGCGCAGGCAGGCCTCGGCGAAGCCGAGATCCGCGCGGCCGGTCAGGACGAGCACCTCTTCGGCGCCGCTGAGCAGCGGCGCGGGAGTCTGCGGGCGCTCGGCCGGAGCCGTCCACGCCGGGCCAGCTGTCAGCAACCTTCGGCTCCCTTCGGCGGCAACACCGTTGTCACATATACCTTGACGCAATGACCGTCCGCATCAGGCACATCACGATCGACTGCGCCGACCCGTACCGCTTGTCCCTCTTCTGGAGTGCGGTGACCGGCTACCAGGAAGCACCCAACGACCCCAACCTGCCAACGCATGATCAGGCGCTCATCCTGGCTCCGGACGGCTCTGCCGGCCTGCTGTTCATCCGCGTCCCCGAGCCCAAGAGCGTGAAGAACCGCATCCACTTCGACGTGCAGCCGCTGGACGCGACGCGCGACGAGGAGCTGGAGCGGGTGCTCGCCCTGGGCGCCTCTCAAGTCGACGATTTCAGACGACCAGACGGTACCGGCTGGGTTGTCGTCGCCGATCCCGAGGGCAACGAGTTCTGCATCGAACGGTCGCCGGCCGAACGCACCGGGTGACCGTTTCCTGCCGCCGTGCCCCGCGCCGCCCTCCGAACGCACGGCGTGACCGGATCGCGCACTCGCGTGACCGATCCGACAGGCGCGCGGAGCGGGCACGTTGCGGCGGGAGAAGCGGCGACTGCGTAGCGTGACCATGTCGTCACGAGTATGCCCGGTGGTGCTTGCGCGGCGGGGGCGGTCGGCGGACCATGCTGCCATGCAGCGCGATGAACTCGCCCTCACCGGCGGTGGCGGCGTCCGGATCGTGTACGACGCGTGGGTGCCCGAGTCCGGCGCGACCGGCTACGCCGTGCTCTCGCACGGCATGGGGGAGCACGCCCGGCGCTACGACCACGTGGTGCAGCGGCTCGGCGACATCGGGCTCGCGGTGTACGCGCCCGACCACCGGGGGCACGGACGGTCGGCGGGCAAGCGGTTGCTGGCCCGGAGCATCAGGGAGTACACGAGCGATCTGCGGTTGCTTTTCGCGGCTGTGCGCGACCGGCACGCGGGGCAGTCGCCGTTTCTGATCGGGCACAGCATGGGGGCCATGATCGCGCTCGCGTATGCCCTCGATCACCAGGCCGAGCTGCGCGGACTCGTGCTGTCGGGCACGCCGGTGCTGCCCGGCAAGGGAATCCCGAAGCCGGCGATCGCGGTGGCCAAGGTGCTCGGCCGCATCGCGCCCGGGGCGCCCGTGCAGACGCTGCCGTCCCGGCTGATCTCGAAGGACCCGGCGGTGGTGGCGAAGTACGACGCCGATCCGCTGGTGCATCACGGCAAGGTGCCGGCCGGGCTCGGCGGCGCGATGCTCTCGCAGATGGTCGAGTTCCAGCGCCGGCTGCCCGAGCTGACGCTGCCCGCGCTCGTGCTGCACGGGTCGGAGGACGGCCTGGTCGACGCCGAATCGAGCCGGCTGATCGCCGAACGTGCCGGTTCGAAGGACCTCACGCTGCACGTGTACGACGGCCTGCACCACGAGGTGTACAACGAACCCGAGCAGGAGCGCGTGCTCGATGACCTGATCGGGTGGCTGCGGCAGCACTAGGGAAGCTTTCGTACCGTCCGTGCGTTGTGGCTGACCATGAACGACGCCATCGCCGAGTACCGCAGGGGAGTCCTCTACTTCGACGCCGGTGATCCCATCGAGGCCGCCAAGATCCTGTCCACCGTGCTGGACGAGGAGCCGGGCAACGCCGAGGTGCGGCTGTGGCTGGCGCGCGCCTATTTCGCCTCCGCGCAGCTCAACCGGGCCGAGACGCATCTGCGCGCGCTCGTCGATCGGGACCCGAGTGACCACTACGCGTGCCACCTGCTGGGACGCACGCTGGAGCGGCAGAACCGGCCCAAGGACGCGCTGCCGTTCCTGCGCCTGGCCGCGGCGATGTCGGCGGTCCCGGACTACGCGACCGCCGTCGAACGGGTGGAGGGCAAGGTCTGAGCAGGTGAGCGGATTGGTGCCAACCCGGGGGCAGCGCTTCGCGCGGTGATCGCCTACGGTGCTCACTCGTGAGGCACTATCCGTGGCGCGCACTGCTCAAGGGCATCTGGCGAACGCTGCTCGCACTCATCGTGACGACGGCGTTCGTCATCGTGTGCGGCATCATGGCCGGCGGTCCGAGCTTCAAGTGGCTCGCCGCCGGCCTGATCCTGTCGCTGTTCGCGGCCGTGCCCGGCTACCTGCTGTACCGGCTCGGCGCGCCCGACCACTCGGCCGGCAACCGTGTGGTGATGCTGCTGGCGCTGATCGCCGGCTCGGTGCTCGGCACGCTGCTGGTCCTGCCGGTGTACATGTCGCGCGAGGGCGTGCCCACCGACGCGCAGGTCACGCAGGTCGTCCGCGCGATCAGCAAGGTCTCCGAGAAGCGCTTCCCCGCCTACCAGGTCGCCGACCGCCAGACCGGCGAGAACCTGGGCCGGCTGCGGTTCATGAGCACCGAGCCGAAGGTCGGCGACGTGGTCCGGGTGCGCAAGGACCCGCGCGGCTGGTTCAACGTCACGGTCGCCGACCCGACCGGGTTGTTCACGAAGCTGGCCGCCCTCATCGTGGCGGTGCTGGGACTGTCCGCCTTCTTCCTGGGTGCGGGCGGCCACATGCCGGAGGACTGACGCTCAGAGGCGCACGGGCAGCGCGACCGGCCCGTGGATCAGCACGCCCGGCCGCCACCGCACCTCCGCCGCCGGCACCGCGAGCCGCATGCCGGGGAACGCGGTGAGCAGGTCGGTGAACGCGATCTGCGCCTCGAGGCGGGCGAGGGGCGCGCCGAGGCAGTAGTGGATGCCGTACCCGAACGCCAGGTGCTGGTTGTCGGCGCGGTCGAGGTCGAACGTGTCCGGCGCGGGGAAACGCTCCGGGTCCCGATCCGCCGCGAGCAGTGAGATCGCCACCATCGCGCCGGCCGGGATCGTCACGCCGCCGTAGGTGACCGGCTCCATGGCGGTGCGGGACGTGGCCGTCTCCACCGGGCTCTCCAGCCTCAGGAACTCCTCGATCGCGGCCGGAACCAGCGCGGGATCCGCCCGCAGCCGGCGGTGCGCGTCCGGATGGGTCATCAGGGTGTACATCCCGTTGCCGATCAGGTTGACCGTCGTCTCGTGCCCGGCGAGCAGCAGCAGGAACGCCATCGACGTGAGCTCGTCCTCGCTGAGCCGGTCGCCCTCGTCCCGGGTCGCGATGAGCGCGCTCAGCAGGTCACCCGCCGGCGCCGAACGCTTGCGGTCGATGAGCCCCAGCAGATAGCCCACGAACGCCGCGGCCGCCTCCGGCACGCCGGGCCCGCCCGCCGACGCCGACACCATGACGGAGGTCCACCGCCGGAAGTCGGCCTGATCCTCGACCGGCACGCCGAGCAGTTCACAGATGACCTGGATCGGCAGGTGTACCGCGTAATCCTCGACCAGCTCCGCCTCCTCCTGGCCGCGCAGCGACCCGACCAGCGCGGCGCTCAGCTCGCCGACCCGGGGCCGCAGCTCCTCGACCCGGCGCGCCGTGAACACCTTCGCCACCAGCTTGCGCAACCGGGTGTGATCGGGCGGATCGTTGGCGAGCAGGTGCCTGGTCAGCGGGGTGCTCACCGGCCGCGCCAGCGACCTCGCGTTGTCCCCGGCACCTTGCCGCTTCGACAGGCGTGGATCGGCGAGCGCCACCTTGCAGTCGGCGTACCGCGTCACCAGCCAGACCTCGATGCCGTTGGGCAGCGTCACCGGGTGGACCGGCGCTTCCTGCCGCAGGTGCGCGTACACGGGATGGGGGTTGTTCCAGAATTCCGGCGTGAACTGCAGCTGCGACGTCACGCATCAACGGTAACGAATCGGACTGGCCGGCCGGTACCTCCGGCTCGAACGTGGCAGGACCACCGGCGTGGCGCCAAGCGGCTGTTAAGTGGCCGCCAACCGTTGCCGGGTCTGCTGTACGGCATGAAGCACTCCGCACCCGACCTGCTCGGGATCACCATCAACCACCGCTCGATGCGCGGCGACGCCCGCCGGTTCGCCGACGTCACCCGGGCCCTGGCCGACGGGCTGATTCCCGCGACGCCCGCCCGCGCCAAGGCCATCCACCGCTACCTCACCAGCCTCTGCGACGGCATCCACCACCATCACCAGGCCGAGGACGACATCCTGTGGCCGGTGCTGCAGGCGACCGCGGGCGCCGAGGTCGACCTGGCCGAGCTCACCGACGACCACGCGCAGCTGGACCCGCTGCTGGACCGCATCCGCGAACAGTCCGCCGCCCTCGCCGGTGCGCCGGGCGACCCGGCCGCGGCCGCGCGGCTCGCCGATTCCCTGGCGACGCTGCGTGACCTGCTCGACGAGCACATCGACGACGAGGAGCGCACCGTCTTCCCGGTCATCGTCCGGTACGTGTCCGGCGAGCAGTGGCAGAAGGTCGAGGACGCGGTGCGCAAGGGCGGGAAGATGAGCTTCGAGCTGCCCCGCATCGAGCGCTATGCGACGCCCGAGGAACTCGTCGCGCTGTACCGCCAGGCGGGCCCGGTGCTGCGCCTGCTCCTGGCCGCGGTCCGGCCCGGGTTCCTGCGCCGCGAACAGCTCATCTTCGGCTGACCGGCATCACATCCAGGGCGTCACATCCAGGGCGTCGCACCGGTACGGGCGGCCAACGCCTTCGCCGCCGCGAAGTGGGCGTCGGCGGGCCGTCCGAGCGCGACCGCCAGCTTGCCGAGCACCAGATCGACGGGGGGACCGGGGACCGTACCGCTGGCCAGGCCGACGAACTGCCCGGCCCACGGCAGCAGCTGCTCGTAGCAGTCGGCCGCCACGGCCACGTCGCCGAGCGCGGCCGCGTTCTCGCTGCGCAGTCCCATCATCGCCAGCCAGTAGTAGTCCTCGCGGACCGGCACGCCGGGCCGCCAGGCCGCGCGGGCCTCGTCGAGCCGGCCCGCGTCGACGTGCGCCCGGGCGATGAACTCGCCGGCCTCGGCCTCGGCGGTCGACAGCGTCCGCAGCGGCTCCAGCACCGGCAGGCAGGTGTGCCCGAGGCCCTGGGTGAGCCGGACGAAGAACACCCCGACGAGGCTGACGAGGTTGGCGTTGGGCTGCCCGGCGGCCTCGATCCGCCGGCCGAGCTCGGTGTAGATGCGCTCGGCGGTGGCGTTGTCCCCGGCGAACACCGCGCGGATCGCGCCGAGGATCGCCATCACGGAGAGGGTCACCCCGAGCTGCCCAGCGGTGGACCGTTCGAGCGCGCGGTCGAGGTGCTCCTGGGCCAGCCGCAGGTCGTTGCGCTCCAGCGCCGCCTGGTACAGCATGTGGTGCGCCTGCGCCTGGAACCCGAGCGACTTGGCCCGCTCCGCCACGTCGAGCAGTTCGGCGCCGACCGCGGGCAGCTCGTGGCGGCGTCGCGGGTTGAGCACCGCGAAGTAGCGCGCGTTGAGGGCCTGGCACAGCAACAGCGCGTCACCCTCGGCGCGGGCGATGCGCAGCGCCTCCGCGCTCGCCTCGTCGCACCGGGTCAGCTCGTCGCCCTCGAGCTCGTAGACGAGGGCCACGAGCATCCGCACCCGCAACCGGGCCGGCAGGCCGGGGCGGGCCAGGGTCTGTTCGAGCAGGCCGACCAGCGGCCGGTCGATGACCCGGGCCACCCGGATCGACCAGGCCACCGGCGCGTCGAACGCGGCCAGGGCCCGGGCCAGCGGCTCGACGTCGGCCGCCCTGTCCGCACCAGTCGCCCCGGCCGCCCCGGCCGCACCAGCCGCATCAGGGACGCCGAGTTCGGTGGCGGCGCGGACCGCGTCCCAGCGCGCGGCGCGGGCGCCCAGCATGTCGCCGGAGTTGGCGCGGGCCGAGGTCAGGCCGCACAGGAGGTCCAGCCGCAGCGCCCCCGGGTGCTCGCCGGGGTCGGCGGAGGCCGGGCGGCGCAGGCCGAGGGCGTCGAGGGCGGCCGCGTACAGCTGGGCCGCCTCGCTGTGCGCGGACAGCCCGGCCGCCTGCCGGGCCGCCGCCACGGCGTGGCCGGCCGCCCGCACCGCCGTGGCCGGGGTGGCGGCGGCCAGGGCATGATGGCCGAGCGCGGCGACGTCGTCGGGGTTGGTGCGCTCCAGCACGGTGAGGACGCGCTCGTGCAACCGGCGGCGGCGGAGCTGGGGCATGTCGTCGTACAGGACGTCGCGTAACAGGGCGTGACCGAACCGTACCCGGCCGGGGGCGGGCTCTTCCAGCAGGCCGGCGAGCACGCCCGCCTCGAGGCCGTCGAGCACCGCGTCCTCGTCCTCGGTGAACGCCTCGGCGAGCACGTCGATGTCGACGTCGCGGCCGAGGATCGAGGCGTGGCGCAGGACCGTCTGGGCCGCCGCGGGCAGCCGGGCGAGGCGGCGGCGCAGGACGTGGCCGATGCCGGACGGGATCGCGCGGACGGCGCTGCCCGTGCCCTCGGCGGAGATCAGCCGGGCGGTCTCGGCCAGGAACAGCGGGTTGCCGCCGGTGCGCTCGTGGACGACGGCGGCGACGGCGGCGTCGACCGGGGCGCCGAGGTGGTCGGCGAGGACGCGCGCCGCCGCGTCCGGTTCGAGGCCGCCGAGCACCAGTTCGCGGGAGCGGGGCCCGGCCAGCGCCGCCTGTGCGGCCGCGAGCTGCGGGTGGTCCTCGCCGGTCCGGAAGGTCGCCACCACCAGCACCGGCCGTCCCGCCAGCGCGACGGCGACGTGCCGGAGCACCTGGAGGGTCTCGCCGTCGGCACGGTGGACGTCGTCGAGCACCACGAGCAACGGTCCGCCCGACCCGAGCCGCTCACCGACGGCCTGGGCGAGCTGGAACTGGTCCGCGAGCCGCTGGTCGGACGGCGCGGCTCCGCCCTGCGGCAGCGGTTCGTCGGCGAGGACCTCGGTCCAGGCCCAGGCGGGTGGCGCGCCGTCGACCTCGGGGCAGCGGCCCCAGGCGACCTGCCAGCCCCGCGCCGGCATCGTTGCCGAGAAGGCCCGCACCAGGGTCGACTTGCCGGCGCCCGCCTCACCGCCGACCCAGACGATGCGCAGACCATCCCGTTGTACCGCGTCGGCGACCTCGGTCAGCGCGGCGAGTTCGGCTTCGCGTCCCACCGCCTCGCCGCCACGGGTCTCGGCGGTCCGCACCGCCGGCTGGGTGCCGGGGCGGCCGGGTTCTTCGTCGGCCCGGCTGGTGCCTGCTGCCGCCGCCGGCGACGAGGCCGGGGGCGGGGGCGGCGCGTCGGCGGAGAGGTGCTCGGCGTGCGCCAGGACGTCCGCCTCCAGCGCGCGCAGCGCCGGACCCGGGTCGACGCCCAGCTCGTCGGCCAGGCGCTCGCGGGCCTGGCGGAGCACGGCGAGGGCGTCGGCCTGCCGTCCCGCCCGGTACAGCGCCGAGGCCAGGACGTGCACGGCCCCCTCGCGCAGCGGGTGCTCCTGCACGTGCCGGTCCAGCTCGGGGACGACCAGGGCCGCCCGTCCCAGCCGCAGCGCCACCCGTCCGGCCGCCTCCACGCAGGCCAGGCGGAGCTCCTCCAGCCGGGCCGCCTCCGGGGTGGCCCAGGCCTCGTCGGCGAACTCGGCGTACGCGGGGCCGGCCCAGGCGTCCAGCGCCGCCCGCAGCAGCCGGTCGGCCGTGCGCGGGTCGGGGCCGGCCAGGTCGGTGCCCTGCCGCAGGAGCGTCTCGAACCGCCAGGCGTCGACCTGCTCGTCGGGCAGGCGCAGCGCGTAGCCGGGTGCCACCGACACGACGACCGTCGCGGCCGTGCGGGGGGCCCGGCCCGGTTCCAGGGCGCGGCGCAGGTTGGAGATGTACACCTGCAGGGCGGCCAGGGCCTTCGGCGGTGGTTCGCCCTGCCACAGGTCGTCGATGAAGCGGTCGGTGGGCACGACGTGACCGCCCGCCGCGACGAGCCGGGCCAGGACCGCGCGCTGCCGGGGGCCGCCGGCGTCGGCCGGTGCGCCGCCGACCGTGGTCCGCAGGGGGCCCAGGACGCCGACGCGGACGGTGGCCGGGCCGTCGCCGGGGGTCGCCGTGCCGGAGCCCGCGTGTGGATCGCCGCGGCCGGCACCTGGGCGTGCGGTGTCAGGCACGGGAAGTCACGAACATCGGGGCTCACTCACGTCAGAACTGGGGACAGTGCTTCTCCCGGCATCTGATCATGAACGGAGAGTGCCGACAACCGCGATGCGGACATCGGACACCACGCTTGACCATTCACCCGCCGGTGCGTGGTGGCGTCACTCGTTGGTGACGTCAGTGGAAGAGTGAGCTCACGGACTCGCCGTTGTGGATGCGGCGCATCGCCTCGGCCATGGCGGGCGCGATCGACAGCACGCGCAGCTTCGGGACCCACTTGTCCTTCGGGAGCGGGACGCTGTTGGTGCACACGATTTCGAGCACGTCGTCCTGCTCCTGCAGGCGGCGCAGCGCGTCGCCGGTGAACAGCCCGTGCGTGCACGCCACCCGGATGCTGGCCACGCCCCGTTCGCGGAGGCGGTCGATGAGCTCGAAGACGGTGCTGCCGCGGGCGATCTCGTCGTCGAGGACGATGACGTCGCGGCCCTCGATGTCGCCGATGACCGTGCTGATGACGACGCGGTCGTCGGAGAAGCGTTGTTTGGCGCCGGCGGCCACCGGTACCGACAACATGCGCGCGAAGGCCGAAGCAGGTTTCGCGTTGCCCAGGTCCGGCGACACGACGACGGCGTTGGACAGGTCGGTGCCGTGGAAGTGCCCGGCCAGCTCGCGCAGGGCGTGCAGGTGGTCGACCGGCACCGAGAAGAAGCCGTGCACCTGCGGCGAGTGCAGGGTCAGGGTGAGCACGCGGCTGGCCCCGGCGGCGGAGAGCAGGTCGGCGACGAGCCGCCCGCCGATGGAGATGCGCGGCTCGTCCTTCTTGTCGGAGCGCGCGTACGCGTAGTGCGACATGACGACGGTGGTCCGCGCGGCCGACGCGCCGCGGGCGGCATCGAGCATGAGCAGCAGTTCCACGAGGTGTTCCTGCACCGGCGGCACCAGCGGCTGGATCAGGAACACGTCGCGCTCACGGCAGTTGGCCTGCAGTTGCACCTCGAGGCAGTCGTTGGCGAACCGATCCACCCGCACGGGCAGGAGCGGCACCTCGAGCTGCGCACAGATCTCCTCCGCCAGCGCGGGATGCGCACTACCACTGAACACGGCGATGTCGCGCACGAGCGGGACTCCTCGAAGCCGGGGTCTGGTCATCCCGTTGATACCACACGCATCCCGCGCGCCCGCTCCTGCGGCGCGTCGTCTGCCGGGCAGCGTCCTCGCAGAACGTAGCGGTCGACGAACTGGGCAACGGCATCGCGCACGGTGAGCGGCGCGTCGCTGCGCGCCAGGACCGCCTGGGCGGCGGTGAAGCAGGCGAGCGCGGCGGCGGCGGTGGCCGGGTCCGCGAGGCCGTCCCGGGCGGCGGCGAGCCAGTCGCGGTGCCGGCGCAGGGGCGAGCGCAGGTGCTCGGTGGCGTCGGCGGCGGCCTGCGCGCCCTCGGGGTCGTCGAGCAGCGCGGTGACCACCGCGGCCGGCACCACCCAGTCGTCGCCGGCCTGCTGGTCGATCATCCGCAGCTCCAGGTAGCCGCGCGGGCGCACCGGCGGGACCAGGGTGCCGAGGTGCCGTTCGAGGTCGGTCAGGGTCACCGGGCGCGGACCGTACCCGCGCAGCCAGTCCCGCATGGTCAGCCCGTGCGGGACGTGCCAGCGCCCGTCCTGGCCGGTGGCCGGGTCGTCCCCGGGCGGGGCGACCATCGCGACCTTCGCGGCGAGCGCGTAGCGGGCCCAGGCCTGGCGCGGGTCGTCGGTCCGCTTCGGGGCGCGGGTGCGGCTGGCGTCGGTGCCGAAGCGCAGTGCCTGGCGGTAGGACGCCCAGCGGCGCCCGGCCCGCGTGACGTGCGGGGAGTTGGCGAACGCGGCCATCATCACCGGGCCGATGGCGTCGGCGAGCCACCAGCGCCGCGTGAAGTGCGACCAGTCGTCGGCCTCCGCCTCATCGGTGCCGGAGTCGAGGCAGACCTGGATCGAGGCCGAGTTCGTCATCACGGTGCGTCCCCGGTTGCCCGCACGGTCGTGGTACTCGGCCAGCGCCACATAGCGTGGGTGGTCGGTCACCAGACGCGGGCGGCGGAGCATGTCCAGACCGGTCCCGTCGAGGTACAGCCCGTGCTCGGCCAGCGCCGCCCGCACCAGCGCCAGGTCGCCCGCCAGCGCGGCCAGGCACTCCGCCAGCGACCCGCCCACGGAGCTGGACAGCTCCAGCTGGCCGCCCGGCTCGATCGTCACCGCGCTGCCGCCCGGCAACGGGTTGCCCAGGTGCGCCACCAGGCCCAGCAGCCGGTCCGGCGCCGGGCGATGCAGCGGCCGGCGCGGATCGCGCACGCAATACTCCAGCTCCACCCCGACGCGACCCACCGGACCGACCCGGAACCCGGCGGCGGCCACATACGCGGAAGCGGTGGTCTCCGTGAGGAGGATGGCGGATGTCGTGTCGTTCACGGCGGCCTCCCGGAAGAAGGGTGCGTGCTACCCAGGGTGGTGTTGCGGATGGGAAAAGTGATCGTTCAGGTGCGTCGTGCTCGGCGGCGGGGTGGTGCACGGTGCGGCGGCGGGCCCGACCGGCGGCGGGGTGCCGGGCGAGGTGCATTCAATTAGGCGGTCAGCGGGGCGTTCTGTCCAGCGTCCGAGGACAACGCGCGATGAACTTCCGATGGGAAGCCGCTGGAAGTCAGCCGGGTCAGCGCCCCCGCACGCCCGCCGAGTCACCTTTGGCGCCAGCCGCGAATTCGCGCTCCAAAGGCCATCAAGATCGATGTTTATCGGTCTCCGGAAGCGATTTCCGGACCATCGATGAAAGCGTTTTCTCTGGTACGGCCGCTGTCGCACCCACGCGCCGGACGAACTCGAGAATGATCACGAGAAATACCCCGGCGTCGCGCTCGGGGTGGCTTTCCGTTCGATTTCTTCGGGGTGTGCAGCGGAGTGTGTCGATCGCGTGACGCAAAGCCCGGCCCCGCACCGCATCCTGGTGCGCCACGGCGGTGCGAGTGCGGATGGAGTAGTCAATGAACTACTGAGAGTGCCCAGTGGCGAATCGCCCGGCATATCGCCGGTGCGTTTCCGGCGCGTACTTCCCTGGCTACACTCCGTCGACACATTCTGAACCGAGAAATTTCGGTGCCGCCGCCCGGCTCCGGGGTTCGTCGTCCGCGGAGCCGGGCCTGGGCGTGTCACCAGGGACTGGCGAAGTCCTGGGTCCAGTAGGGCACGCCGCGTGAGTTGTACGCGACGGCGACGCCCATGTTGCGGAACCGGCAGTTGAGGATGTTGGCCCGGTGGCCGGGGCTGTTCATCCACGCGTTCATGACGGTTCGCGCGTCCGGCTGGCCCCAGGCGATGTTCTCGCCGTACGAGGACCAGTGGTACCCGGCGGCCCGGACTCGGCTACCGGGGGAGCCGCCACTGGGCGACCCGTGCGAGAAGTAGCCGCGACCGGCCATGTCCCGCGAGTGCTGCCACGCGGCGAAACCGAGCCGCGGGCTGGCCGAGACCGGCCCGCATCCGGCGCGTGCGCGCACGCTGTTGGTCAGGGCGACGACGCCGCGAGTCATGCCTGAATCGGCCGCGAACACCGGCCCGCCCTGAACCGCCGCGCCCGCCGCAACCGCACCGGCGACGAGCGTAACGGCGAGACCCTTTCGGAATCCCATCTCACCTCCACGAAGTAGGGCAGATGGCCTGAAAGTACGGGTTGGTCGGATTTGCGGCCCGAATATCGGCAAAACCGCGTGTTTGCACCGTTTCTGCGCTATGAAGCGCCTGCCCCACGCGCGAAGACCGCCCGAAGTTCACCCGGATGAGTGATGCGAACGCCACGGTGGGTGTCCTGAAGGTGGTGCCAACAACGGCTACGCAGCGACGCAGCAGTCGGTGCGGCGGTGGGCGAGATGCGTTGCGGTGATGCGGCGGGTGGCGGTGGTGGTGTGGCGTGGTGAGTGGTCGGTCCACGACAGATTCGGACTCTGCGCTGATGGTGATAGCCGCTGCGAGCACAGTGCGGCGGCCGGCGGCGGCAGCGCGGCGGCAGCGCGGCGGCGGTGGGTGTTGGTGGCGTGGCCGGGTGCGGTGACGGCGGCACCCGAGGCCGTCAGCGCCGCCGGGATCAGCGCGGTGCCGCCGGGATCAGCGCAGCGCCGGGGCGGTTGTCAGCGCCGCCGGGGTCGGCGCAGCGCTGGGGTCAGAGCCGCGCCACCGAAGAGGGCAGCGCAGCACCGCCGCGCCAGGGAGCGCAGCGCAGCGCCGCCGAGTTCAGCGCGGCGTCGGGGGCGGTCAGCGCAGCGCCGGGAGTTCGTATGTCGGCAGGTCGAACGCCGCTGCTGTTCGGCTGGCGAGGCGGCTGATGAGGCGGGGCGCGATCGGCATGTAGCGGATCATCTTGAAGAAGCGGTTGCGCTGGGCGATCTTCCTCCAGGTCAGCGGGACCAGGAAGTCGGGGCCGGCGTCGGCCTGTTTCTGGCAGGTCGCGACGTACGGGCGCATCAGGTCCTCGTAGCGGGCGAACGCCACGCGGTGGTCGCCCCGCGCGCGGTCGAGTTCGCCGGCCAGGACGTGGGCGCCGACGATGGCGAGGCCGGTGCCGTTGCCGCCGGGGCCTCCTGCGAAGCCGGCGTCGCCCAGGAGGGCTACCCGGCCCTGCGACCAGCGGGGCAGGTGGATCTGGGTGGTCGAGTCGAACCAGAAGTCGTCGGCGTGCTCCATGGCCGCCAGCAGTTCGGGGGTGCGCCAGCCGGCGTCGGCGAAGCGGGCGGCGATGATCCGGCGCTGCTGGTCCGGGTCGCGGTAGTCGTACTCGAGGCCGGGCTCGTAGAAGCTCAGCGAGACGATCTGGTTGCCGCCGTGGGGGGACGAGACGGTGACGGAGCGGCCGGGCTCGGAGTACATGATGCCGCTGCGGTGCAGGCCGAGGGTGCCGGGCATGGTGAAGATCGCACCGTACACGCCGAGGGGTTTGCGGGTTTCGGGGTCGTCGCCGAAGACCAGGCGGCGGACGCCGGAGTGCACGCCGTCGCAGCCGATCAGCAGGTCGTAGCGCTCGGCGGTGCCGCCGGCGAACCGGACGTCGACGCCCGTTTCGTCCTGGTCCACGGCCGTGATCTGGTCGCCGAAACGGTACCGGACGCGCTCCCTCGTCGCCGCGTACAGCACCTCCGCCAGGTCGCCGCGGAGCACCTCGACGTCGCCGCTGAAGATGGCGGACGGCAGGGCGGTCAGGCGCTCGCCGGCGCCGTCGACGACGGCGATGTCGCCCATGTGCGTCGCCTTGGCCTCCAGGGCGGCGCGCAGGCCCATGCGGTCCAGCGTCGCCAGGTGCACCGGGCCGCGGAAGTCGACCGCGTAGCCGCCGCCGCGCAGGGCCGGGGCCTTCTCCACGACGGTGACGTCGTGTCCGTAGCGGCTGAGCCAGAGCGCCAGGGCCGGTCCCGCGACGCTCGCCCCCGAAATCAGGATGTCCATGCCGGGAACCATACGCCCGTGCTACACGTTTGTATAGAACGGCCGTATAACACGTCCGTATAGTAAGATCGGGCTTCATGGGACATCGCGAGGACCTGCTCGAGGGCGCGGTTCGCTGCATCTACGAGAAGGGGTTCGCGCGCACCACGGCGCGCGACATCGTCGAGGCGTCGGGCACGAACCTGGGCTCGATCGGCTACCACTACGGCGGCATGGCCAACCTGATGACCGCCGCGCTCGAACGGGCCATGGAGAACTGGGGCCTGTCGCTCGCGGAGGCGATCGGCAACGCCGGCGCGGAGGGGCTGAGCGGGGCGGAGCGCTTCGAGCGGTACTGGGAGTACATGATCGACAGCGTCCGCACCCACCGCCGGCTGCTGATGGCGACGTACGACGCGTTCGTGCAGCTGGACCAGAACGACGAGGTGCGGCGGATGCTCGTGGAGGGCATGCGGGACGCCAGACTGCTGTGGGCGCAGGTGTTCCACGGCATCGATCCCGAGGTCGAACCGGCCCGCGCGGCGCAGCTCGGCTCGTTCTATCAGGCCCTGGTCAGCGGCGTACTGACCCAGGTCCTCATCGACGAGCACGACGCCCCGACCGCCCAGGACCTCAGCGCCGCCGTGCGGTTCGTGGCCGCGGGCCTGTGAACGCGGGTCACCCGCGAGAAGCGGCGAGCCCGTGAACGCGGGCGACCCCGCGAGCAGCGGCGGGCCTGTGAACGCGGGCGGCCCCACGGGGAGCCGCGGGCCTGTGAACGCGGGCGGCCGCGCGAGGAGCGGCGGGCCTGTGAACGCGGGTGGCCCGCGAGGAGCGGCGGGCCGGTGAGAAGCAGCCAGCTCGTGGCCGGGGTGCTGCTCATCGGGGCGGTCGGCCGCGCCCCGATCACGTCGGTCGGGCCGCTCGTCGCCGACATCCGCCACGACCTCGGTCTGAGCTCCGCGGCGACCGGGTTGCTCACGGCCGTACCATTGCTGGCTTTCGGGGTGTTTTCGCTCGTCGCACCGCGCATCGCCGGGCGGATCGGGCTGGAACGCAGCCTGGCCCTGGCCCTGGCGCTGCTGGCCGGCGGGATCGTGGTGCGGTCGGTGCCGACTCAGCTGTGGACCGGCACGCTCGCCGTCGGCGCGGCCATCGCGTGCTTCAACGTGCTGCTGCCGGGCGTGGTCAAGCGCGACTTCCCGGACCGGGTCGCACAGCTGACCGGGGGCTATTCGGCCGCTCAGGCGGTCGTGGCGGCAGTGGCGTCCGGGATCGCGGTACCGCTGGCGGCGGCGATCGGCGGCTGGCGGTACGCGATGGGGGCCTGGGTCCTGCTCGTCCTGGTCGCGATCGTCGTCTGGCTGCCGCAACTGCGCGGCGGCCCGGCCGCCGCCGGACCGCCCCGCCGCGCGCCGCTGCCCTGGCGCAGCGCCCTGGCCTGGCAGGTCACGCTGTTCATGGGGCTGCAGTCGCTGGCCTTCTACGTGCTGGTGGCGTGGATGCCGACGCTGGAACGCGAGCACGGGATCGCCCCGGGCATCGCGGGCTGGCACCTGTTCGCGAGCCTCGCCGCGTCGGTCGTGGCCAACCTGACCGTGCCGGTGCTCATCCGCCGCCTGCCGGACCAGCGGCTCGTCGGGGTGGTGTGCGCGGTGCTCATCGGGGCCGGGATCGCGGGCCTGCAGTGGCTGCCGTGGACGGCGGGCTGGGCCCTGGTCGCGGTGCTGGTCAACGGGTTCGGCGCCGGGATGGCGCTGGTGCTGTGCCTGTCGCTGTTCAGCCTGCGTACCCGCGACGACGCGCAGACCGCCGCCCTGTCGGCGATGGCGCAGTCGGTGGGGTATCTGCTGGCCGCGGCCGGCCCGGTGCTCATCGGGGCGCTGCGGGATGCGACGGGGGCCTGGACGGTACCGGTGACGGCTCTGGTTCTGGTGTCTTGTCTGATCGCGGTGTTCGCCGTGCTGGCGGGGCGGCCCCGGACGATCGCGCGGGATTAGCCGGAATGGGTGGGCCGAACGGCTCGTGTCTGGAGGACCCGTCCCCACTAGGGTGGATTTGCGCCAAGATCGGCAACGGGGGCGGTGAGCAGTCCCGTGGTCACCGCAACGGTTTAGGCGACCTTCACAACGACCGTCGTGGCGTTGTCCCGGCCGCCCGCCTCCAGGGACGCGGCGACCAGGGCCGACGCCATGACGTCGGGGGACGCGCCGGAGCCGAGGGTGCGCTCCATGAGCTGGTACGGCACCTGCTCCGCGATCCCGTCGGTGCACAGGCAGTAGACGTCGCCGGGGAACATGGTCACGCTCAGCACGTCGGGCTCGGGCAGGCCGGGATGGCCGATGAAGCGGTGCAGCTGGTAGCGCGCGGCGGCCGCCTGGGGTGAGTCGGCCGGGTACCAGCCGTGCACCGCGCCCAGCCACGCCGCCGTGTGGTCGACGGTGAGCAGCTCGAGGAGTCCGCCGCGCAGGCGGTACACGCGGCTGTCGCCGATCTGCGTGACCCAGGCGCCGGTGGCGTCGGCGACGAGGGCGGTCAGCGTGCAGCCGGTGAGCTCGCGCAGCTCCTGCCCGGCCGCGCGGACCCGGCGCTGGGCGTCGGCGATCGCGGCGAACAGCGGGGTCGGCTCGAACGGGCCGCGGTGGTCCTGCACGGCGGAGGTGAAGACGTCGACGGCCATCCGACCGGCGGTGCGGCTGCCCTCGCCGGCGCCCATGCCGTCGGCCACGACCGCGCACAGACCGGGGCGGCGCTGCAGCTCGGCCGCGTGCAGCACGTCGAAGTTGGCCGGATACCGCCGGCCGATGTCCGTGGCGGCCCCGACGCTGAGCAGCCGCCCCGCGCCCTGGACCTCGATCGTCATCGCCATCGACGGTCAGGGTAACCGTTGCCGGGGTGGCCGGGTGGCCCCGTATTCATCCACCGTTCAGCGTCGATCAGTGACGTTCGTCGCTCCCGTCCGCACGGAACGCCCGAATCTCCCAGGTGCCGTCGTCGCGCTGGGACCATCCGTCGATCTCGCCGCCGAGTTCCGCGAACATCACCACGCGGTCGTACAGCCAGTCGGCGAAGTCGTCCTGCTCGTCGACGGACAGCCCGGTGCGCACCGCGGCGCCGAACGTGATCAGGCCGGTGCCCGCCAGCGGCGAGCCGCCGAGGATGCCGATGACCCGCGGGTCGGCGATGTCGTCGCGCTCCTCGACCTCGAGGTACCCGCCGTCGGGCATCTCCACCAGAAACGCCACCGCGCGCGCCTCAGCGGGTCGCGTCGGCGAGGCCCGCGCGCAGGCGGGTGGCGTCGAGGTCCGCACCGTACACCGGCGCGCCCGGCTCCTGCCGCCAGCTGTCGTCGAGGCCGCCCGCATCGATCGGGTCGAAGCCGAGCTCGTCGACCAGGCCCATGATGAGCTCCTTGGCCGCCCCGTCGTCGCCCGCGACCGGCAGCGCGATGCGCCCGTCGCCGCCCGCCGGTCGCCCGTGGGTGAGCAGGTGATCGGCGCGGATGGTGTTGAAGATCTTGACGACCCGGGCCCCGGGCAGCTGCTCGGCGGTCCACCGGCTCGACGTGGTGCCGCTGTCCAGCGCCGCGATCTGCCCGTCGCGCGCCGGATAATAGTTGCCGGCGTCGGCCACCACGCGCCCCGCGAGGTCCTCGGCCGGAAGATCAGGAACGGCGTTCATCGGTACCGCGATGACGACGATCTCGCCCCGCGCCGCCTCCCGCACCGTGCCCGCCGACGCGCCCGTCTCGGCCGCGAGGCCCGCCAGCGAACCAGGTCCGCGCGAGTTCGCGACGGTGACGTCGTGCCCGAGTTCGCGCAGCCGCCGGGTGAGCGTCCCGCCGATCTTCCCCGACCCGATGATCCCGATCTTCATGCGTTCCACGCTACCCGCGGCGGCGGGCGGCTTGGCGGTACAGTCGCCGGATGGATGCCGCGGCGTCGCTGGTGGGGCGGGATGCCGAGGTGCGTCTCGCGGCCCGCCTGCTCGCCTCCGGCCCCGTCACCCTGGTGGGTGCGGCGGGCAGCGGCAAGACCCGCATCGCGATCGCCGTCGTTTCCTCCTTTCCCGGGCCGGTGCACTTCGTCGATCTGTCCACGATGGACGACCCGGACGTGGCGGGCTTTCTCCTGGACGCGCTGGGCGTGACCCGGCGCCCGGACCTGGACGCGTTCGGCACGCTGGTGGAGACCCTGGACGCCGGGCTGCTCGTGCTGGACAACTGCGAGCACGCCGCGGCCGCGGTCGGGGCGCTCGCCGGGCGGCTGCTGGCGGCCCGGCCGGACCTGCGGGTCCTCGCGACCAGCCGGCAGCCGCTCGGGCTGGCCGCGGAGACGGTGCTCGCCGTGCCGCCGCTCGATCCCGACACGGCGCTGCGCCTGTTCGCCACCCGCATGTTCGAGCGCACGGGGCGCGCGCTGCCGCCGGAGCACACGGCGGCGGCCGCGGCCATCTGCGCCGCCCTCGACGGGCTGCCGCTGGCCATCGAGCTGGCCGCGGCGCGGGCGGCGCTGCTGTCGGTGCCGGAGGTACGCCGGCTGCTGGCCGACCGCTTCCGCGTGCTCGCCGACGCGAAGGCGCCCGGTCCCTCGCACCACCGCACCTTGCGGGCCGCGCTGGACTGGTCGTATCACCTGCTGTCGGCGGACAAGCAGACCCTGCTGCGGCAGCTCGCGGTGTTCCAGGGCGGGTGGAGTGCCGCGGCGGTGGGTGTCCTGCCGGGGTACCGGCCGGAGCTGCTCGAGGCGCTGGCGGAGCGCTCGCTGCTGACGTCGTCGCCGGGGCGCGGGCGGATGCTGCAGACGGTCACCGCGTACGCGGCCGCGCGGCTGGCCGAGGCGCCGGGCGAGCACGACGCCGCCACCGCCGCGCACGCCGCGTTCTTCCTGGACCTGGCCGAGCGGGCGGCGGCCGGGATCCGCGGGCCGGAGCAGCGCACGTGGCTGCGCACGCTCACCCTGGAGCAGGACAACCTGCGGGCGGCGCTGGCCACGCTCGCCGCCCGTCCCGGGGGCACCGAGGACGCGGACCTGCGCCTGGCCACCGCGATGGCGCCCTTCCAGCATTTCATCGGTGGGTACTCCCAGGGCCGCGACTGGCTCGCCGCCGCCCTCGCCCGCCGTCCCGGCGCGCCGGCCCCGGCCCGCGCGGCGGCCGCCTCGGCGGCGGCGACCCTGGCCATGCTCGCCTGCGACTACGGTGCCGCCTACGCGCTGGCCCACCAGGCGCTGCCCTTCGCCGCCGCGCGGGGGCCGCTGCTGACGTTGCTGGGCGGTGTGGAGCGCGAGCGGGCCCGGTACCCGCAGTCACGGGCGTACCTGGAGGAGGCCCGGGAGCTGTACCGCGCGTCGGGTGACGCCTGGGGCGAGGGCCGCGCGACCCAGCTCGCGGGCGCGACGGCCTGGCTGTCAGGCGACCTGGACGGCGCGGACGGGCTGCTGGCGGCGTCGCTGGCCGCGTTCCGGGACCTGGCCGACGCGGAGTCGGCGGCCTCGTCGCTGACACACCTGGGCGCGGTGGCGCACTACCGGGGCGACCAGGTGGCCGCGCGGGCCGCGCTGGAGGACGCGCTGTCCGGCTTCACGGAGCTGGCCTTCCCCGAGGGCGTGGCCTGGGCCCAGGAGCTGCTGGCCCGGGTGGATCTGGCGGAGGGCCGGCTGCCGGCGGCGGCGGAGCGGCTGCGGGCCAGTCTTTCCCTGCACCGGCGGGTGGGCGACCGCTGGCGTACGGCGAGTGTGCTGGAGTCCTTCGCCGAGTGCCGCCGCCGGCTGGGCGATCCCGCGCACGCGGCCGCGTTGCTGGGGGCGGCGGACGTGGTACGGCGGGAGATCTCGGCGCCGACCCCGCTGTGCGAGCGCCCGGGCCGGTCGGCCACGGAGTCGGGGCTGCGGTGCGCGCTGCCCTCGGCGGACTTCGCGGGGGCGTACCGCTTCGGGATGCGGACGGCGCTCGACGGGGTGCTGGCGGTGACGGGGGCGGCGGCGCTGACTCCGGCAACCTCCTGACGCCGCCGCTCGCCGATCGTGTCGTCGAGCTGCACGTCGCCGTCCAGCACGACGACCCGGTCGGCGTCGCCCTGGTCGAACGGGCCGAGGTGGGCGACCGCGTCCAGCTGTGGCTCCCCGCCGGCGCTCCGGCGCCGCTGGGCGGTGACCGCCCGTTGCTGCTGATCGCCGGCCGCGATGCCGTCGCACCGGTGCAGGCCATCCTCGCCGAGGCGCACATCGCGGGGACCGCCGACTCGACCGCGGTCGACGCGGCGGCCGTGCTCGGGGCCGGCGTGCCTGCGGAGCGCACCGTGGTCGCCCGTATCGGTTGAGCGCGGCGGCAGCACCAAGCGCGCGAGTGGCCTGGGTCACACGTCAGGTGCCGGCGGGAACAAGGGGCACCGTTTGTAACTTAAGCCTGACACGCTCAACCTACTGATGGCAGGTGTGTCCTGATGGCAACACTTCCAGTTCTACCCCTCAACGACGACGTCCTGCTTCCTGGCATGGTCATTCCCGTGACGCTCGACGCCTCCACGCAGGCGGCTGTCGACGCGGCGCGTTCCGCCGGTGACAAGCGGGTGCTCGCCGTCCCGCGGGTCGACGGCGCCTATGGGTCGTTCGGTGTGATCGCCGTGCTCGAGAAGGTTGGGCGGCTGCCCAGCGGGGAGCCGGCGGCCGTGATCCGCGGCCTGGACCGGGCCCGCATCGGGGCCGGTGTGCCCGGGCCGGGTGCCGCGCTCTGGGTCGAGGCCTCCGAGGTCAGCGAGCCCGTCCCGGCCGGCAAGGCGCGGGAGCTGGCGCGCGAGTACAAGGCGCTGGTCATCGGCGTGCTGCAGGAGCGCGGCGCGTGGCAGGTGATCGACACCGTCGAGAAGATCAGTGATCTGTCCGAGCTGGCCGACTCCGCCGGGTACGCGCCGTGGCTCACCCTGGAGCAGAAGATCCAGCTGCTGGAGGCGCCCGACGTCACCGCGCGGCTGGAGCTGCTCGTGGAGTGGGCGCGGGCGCACGCGGCCGAGCAGCAGGTCAACGAGAAGATCAACCATGACGTGCGCGAGGGGCTGGAGAAGACCCAGCGCGAGTTCCTGCTGCGCCAGCAGCTGGCCGCGATCCGCAAGGAGCTCGGCGAGGACGAGCCCGACGGGTCGGCCGACTACCGGTCCCGGGTCGAGGCGGCCGAGCTGCCCGGCAACGTCCGGGAGGCGGCGCTGCGCGAGGTCGGGCGGCTCGAGCGGGCCAGCGACCAGTCGCCGGAGGCCGGGTGGATCCGCACCTGGCTCGACACGGTGCTGGAGATGCCGTGGAGCGAGCGGACCGAGGACAACACCGACCTGGCGGCGGCGCGGGCGGTGCTCGACGCCGACCACGCGGGGCTGGCGGACGTGAAGGACCGCATCCTCGAGTACCTCGCGGTGCGCAACCGTCGCGCCGAGAAGAACCTGCAGGTCGTCGGCGGGCGCGGCTCGGGTGCCGTGCTGGCGCTCGCGGGCCCTCCCGGGGTCGGCAAGACCAGCCTCGGCGAGTCCGTGGCCCGGGCGCTCGGGCGCAAGTTCGTCCGCGTGTCGCTCGGCGGCGTGCGGGACGAGGCGGAGATCCGGGGCCACCGGCGCACGTACGTCGGAGCCCTGCCGGGCCGGATCGTGCGGGCGCTGCGTGAGGCCGGCTCGATGAACCCGGTCGTGCTGCTCGACGAGGTCGACAAGCTGGCCGTCGGCTACGCCGGCGACCCGGCCGCGGCGCTGCTCGAGGTGCTCGACCCGGCGCAGAACCACACGTTCCGCGACCACTACCTCGAGGTCGACCTGGACCTGTCCGACGTGCTGTTCCTGGCCACCGCGAACGTGGTGGAGACCATCCCCGGCCCGCTGCTGGACCGGATGGAGCTGGTGCAGCTGGACGGGTACACCGAGCAGGAGAAGGTCGCCATCGCCCGCGACCACCTGCTGCCGCGGCAGCTGCAGCGGGCCGGGCTGGAGGCCTCCGAGGTCACCGTCACCGACGAGGCGCTGGGCCGCATCGCCGGCGAGCACACCCGCGAGGCCGGCGTGCGCCAGCTCGAGCGGGCCCTGGCCAAGATCCTGCGCAAGGTCGCCGTCGCGCTGGCGAGCGACCCGGCGCCGGTCGAGGTGGGGGTGGACGAGGTCGCGAAGTACCTGGGCCGGGCGCGGTTCACGCCCGAGTCGGCCGAGCGCACCGCCGTCCCCGGCGTGGCGACCGGCCTGGCGGTGACCGGGGCGGGCGGCGACGTGCTGTTCATCGAGGCCACCTCGATGGAGGGCGAGCCCGGCCTGACCCTGACCGGCCAGCTCGGCGACGTGATGAAGGAGTCGGCGCACATCGCGCTGTCGTACCTGCGCTCGAACGGGCGCCGGCTCGGCATCGACCCCAACCAGCTCGCCGGGCGGCGCATCCACCTGCACGTCCCCGCGGGTGCGGTGCCCAAGGACGGCCCGAGCGCCGGCATCACCATGGTCACGGCCCTGGCGTCGCTGGCCACGGGGCGCCCGGTGCGCCCGGAGTTCGGCATGACCGGCGAGGTCACCCTGGCCGGCCGGGTCCTGCCGATCGGCGGCGTGAAGCAGAAGCTGCTCGCCGCCCACCGCGCGGGCCTGACCGAGGTCATCATCCCGAAGCGCAACGAGCCCGACCTGGACGACCTGCCGCAGGAGGTGCGCGAGCAGCTGACCGTGCACGCCCTGGCCGACGTCGCCGACGTCCTCGCCCTGGCCCTGCGCCCGGCCGCCGAGGGTGAGGGCAGCGACGGCCCGGCCGTGCCGGACTACGTCCCGGCCGGGATCTAGGACCGCACCGCGGGTCCGGCAAGGCGCCTGGCGGGGCGCGCCGGACCCGGGGCGTGGGGGTGGTAGCGGAGACGCGGCGCCGTATCCGGTGAACCCGGGTGCGGCGCCGCGTCATGTCCGGCAACACCGGGCGTGGCGCCGCGTCAGGTCCGGCGATGTCGGATGCCCACCCCGCGCCGTCGCCTCGCGTCGTGCTCATGCCGGGCAAGGACGGCGACGGCGGGCGACGGATCGTGGCCGGCGCCGGTAGCCGGTAGCGTGGCCGCGTGACGCTCTCGTTGAGCTGGGACGACGTGCTGCACTGGCGGTGCCGGCAGCAGTGGCTGCACCGCCCGGCGCAGGCCGTCGATCCGGTGGCCGTGGTCGAGCGGCTCGCGGGGGTGCAGGCGCAGGTGGCGTCGTGTGCCGAGCAGGCCGTCGCCGCGCGGCAGGCGCGACCTGATCCCGGGTCGGTGCGGCAGGCGGTACAAGAGCAGAAGCTTGTCAAAACGTGGTCGGTGCGCGGCACCCTGCATCTGCTGACGCCCACGCAGGCCGCCGCCCAGCTCACGCTCCTCGGGGCGGCGCGCACGTGGGAGAAGGGGGTGTGGCAGCGGACGTTCGTGACCGTGGCGCAGATGGACGCGATGGCCGAGGCCGCGCGGGAGGCGCTCGACGGGCACGTCCTCACGCGGGAGCAGCTCACCGCCGCGATCGTCGAGCACGCCGGGGACCCGTCGCTCGCGGAGCATCTGAAGTCCGGATGGGGGGCGGTGCTCAAGCCGCTGTCGTGGCAGGGCCTGCTGGTGTACGGGCCGAACAGCGACGACAACCGGGTCACGTTCACGCGGCCGTCCTTCGAGATCCCGGAGCCGGGCGAGGCGGCGAGGGTGGTGGTGCCGGCGTACCTCGGGGCGTATGGGCCGGCGTCGCGTGAGACGTTCGACCAGTGGCTGATCCGCGGGCAGTCGAAGAAGGCGATGCTCCGCCAGTGGTTCGCCGGCCTGCACGAGGACGGGCTCATCGCCGAGGTGGACGTCGAGGGGGAGCGGCTGTGGGCCCGCACCGAGGACGTCGACAGTCTGGCGGCGAAACCCCGGTTCGACGAGGTGCGGCTGCTGCCGGCGTTCGATCAGTTCGTGCTCGGGCCCGGCACCGCCGACGAGCGGACGCTGCCGAAGGAGCACCGCGCCGAGGTGAGCCGGGCGGGCGGGTGGATCTCGCCGGTCGTCGCGTACCGGGGGAGGATCGCCGGAACCTGGGACGGCGACGGGGAGACGCTCTGGGACAAGGTTCCCGCCGCCAAGCTGACGGCGGAGCGCAGGCGGCTCACTTGAGCAGGGCGCGGGCCTTCTCCGGGTCCTGCTCGCCCAGGGCCGATGACGGGCACTCCTTGGCCAGGGGGCAGGCGCCGCACGCCGGCTTGCGGGAGTGGCAGGTCCGCCGGCCGTGCAGGATCAGCAGCTGGTTGACGGTGACCCAGTCCTTCTTGTCGTACCGCGCCTGGATCGCCGCCTCCGCCGCGTCCACGTCCTTCTCCGGGGACCAGCCGAGGCGGTGCGCGACGCGGCCGGTGTGCGTGTCGACGGAGACGGCGGGGACGGCGAAGGCGTTGCCCAGCACCATGTTCGCGGTCTTGCGGCCGACCCACGGCAGCGCCACGAGCTCGTCCAGCGTGGCGGGGACCTCGCCCGCGTGCCGCTCGACGAGGGTCGCGGCGAGCTTGATGACGTTGCGGGTCTTCTGCCGGTAGTACCCGACGGGGACCAGGATCTGCTCCATCTCCTCCTGCTCGGCGGCGGCCAGGTCGGCGGCGGCCGGGTAGCGGGTGAACAGGACCGGGGTGACGGCGTTGACCCGCTCGTCGAGGGTCTGCGCGGCCAGAGTGGCGGCGACCAGCAGCTGCAGCGGGGAGGCGAAGTCGAGCTCGAGGCGGTGGTCGGGGTAGCGGGCCAGCAGGAGCTTGAGGATGCGCCGGGCCCGTCTGGTCTCCGCGATGGGCAGAGCCGTTGCCGCTGGAGTCACGCCGGAAGCCTACTGCGGATACAACGATGGGGCGGCCCGTCGCCGGGCCGCCCCACGAAAGGACGCGATCAGATGAGGCCCAGGCGCGAGACCGCGTCGCGCTCCTCTTCCAGCTCGGCGACCGAGGCGTCGATGCGGGCGCGGGAGAACTCGTCGATGTCCAGGCCCTGCACGATCTCCCACTTGCCGCCGGCCGAGGTGACCGGGAAGGAGGAGATGAGGCCGGCGGGCACGCCGTAGGAGCCGTCGGAGACGATGCCGGCCGAGGTCCAGTCGCCCTCGGCGGTGCCGTTGACCCAGTCGTAGACGTGGTCGATGGCGGCCGAGGCGGCGGACGCGGCCGAGGAGGCGCCGCGGACCTCGATGATCTCGGCGCCGCGCTTGGCCACCCGCGGGATGAACTCGTCGGCCAGCCACTGCTGGTCGCCGACGGCCTCGGCGGCGTTGCGGCCGGAGACCTCGGCGTGGAAGAGGTCCGGGTACTGCGTGGCGGAGTGGTTGCCCCAGATGGTGACCTTGCGGATCTCGGAGACCGGCACGGAGAGCTTGCGCGACAGCTGGGAGATCGCCCGGTTGTGGTCGAGGCGGGTCATGGCGGTGAAGCGCTCGGCCGGCACGTCGGGGGCGTGGCGCTGGGCGATGAGGGCGTTGGTGTTGGCCGGGTTGCCCACCACGAGGACCTTGATGTCCTCGGCGGCGCCGGCGTTGATCGCCTCGCCCTGCGGCTTGAAGATGCCGCCGTTGGCCTCGAGCAGGTCGCCGCGCTCCATGCCCTTGGTGCGGGGGCGGGCACCGACGAGCAGGGCCACGTTGGCGCCGGAGAAGGCGGCCTTCGGGTCGTCGAACACGTCGACCCCGGCGAGCAGCGGGAACGCGCCGTCCTCCAGCTCCAGGGCCGTGCCCTCGGCGGCGCGTACGGCCTGCGGGATCTCCAGCAGCCGCAGCTTGACCCGCGTGTTCGCGCCGAGCAGCTGCCCGGAGGCGATGCGGAACAGCAGCGCGTAGCCGATCTGGCCGGCCGCGCCGGTCACGGTGACGTTGACGGACGAATCGCTCATGAGAAGTCTCCTGGCAGCAACGGCGGGTATGCTTCTGCCCCCAAACTATCCTCGCCGCCCGATCGGCCGTTCACCTTCCGTCCACTCCGTGTGGCTTACGGCACTCGATCAGGTACCGGGCCACGGTGGCGGTGAACGGGCCCTCCCGCTCGATGCGCTCGTGCATCTCGGCGAGCTTGTCGCGGTACCGCTGGAGAGTGAAGCCCGGCACGATCCAGATCACCTTGCGCAGGTACACCGCGACCGCCGCGACGTCGAGGAACTCCAGCCGCAGCGTGGCCTCCCGCACGTCGACGACGTCGAGCCCGGCGCTCTGCGCCCCGGCGCGGGCGCGGGCCACGCTGCGGCCGTCGCCGAGCGGCTGCGGGCCCATCATGAAGTCGGTCAGGGCGGCGGCGGTGCCGACCCCGACGTGCTGGGCGAGGTACGTGCCGCCGGGGGCCAGCACCCGGGCGATCTCCGGCCAGCCGACGACGACCGGGTGGCGGCTGGAGACCAGGTCGAACGCGCCGTCGGCGAAGGGCAACGGCGCGTCGTCCTCGACCTGTTCGACGCTCGCCCCGAACTCGTCCAGCGCGGCGCGGGCGAGGGCGGTGTTGGGCGGCCACGACTCCGTGGCGGCGACGGTGGCCGGGCACGCACCGGCGGTACAAGCGGAGGAAAGGGCCTCGCGGAAGACCTCCCCGCCGCCGGTCTGCACGTCCAGGGCGGCGGCCGCGGTGCGCAACCGGTCGCCGAGGAGCCGGGCATAGCCCCACGGCGGGCGCTCCTCGGTGGCGCGCCCGGCGAACCAGGAGAAGTCCCAGCCCTCGACGGGGGCGGCGGCGGCCTCGTCGAGCAGGTCGTCGAGCCTGTTCATGGTTGTACCCTCCGTTGCCGGGGCATCACCCAGGCATGACGATCATTCCGCAGAACACGCCGTTGTGGCTGGCCACCACCGCGGAGAACGAGGTTGTGCAGGCCGGCCGGGTGATCGGGTGGCAGACCGAGCACATCGAGCCGGTGCCGCTGGTGGCGTGGACCGACGAGACCGGCCAGCTGATGCGGGTCGGGCATCCGGTCGGCCCGATCTCGTGGCTCGGCGACACCCGCGGCGAGGCGCTCGAGTCTGCCCAGCGCGAGACCCGCCTCGCAACGCTATAACGCCGCCGGGCCGCCTCAGTCGGCAGAGTTACCGATGCGTGCTCATCCGCCCCTCGGCGAGGCTGGTCCGCAGCGGGGTGCGGAGCGTGCCCCTGGATCGCAAGGGGACGGACGATGGCCAAGTTCATGGATGTGCACGACGGGTTCGTCGGGGTGACGGCGGAGCAGCTGGCGGCCGCGCACGAGGCCGACCTCGCCGTCGAGGGCGAGGAGGGGGTGCACTTCGAGCGGGCCTGGCTGGACCCGGAGGCGGGCAAGGTCTTCTGCCTGTCGAGCGGGCCGAGCAAGGAGGCGGTCATGCGGGTGCACGAGAAGGCCGGCCACCCCACGACCGAGGTGTACGAGCTCCCGGTCGAGGTCTGACCGTACAGGCCTAGTATCCTAGGACGGCCAACGCGGCGTGGCACCGGTGACAGGTGTCGCGCCGCCGCGGACAACCGGGTGTGAAATTTGTCCGGTGGCAAACAGGTGTCCGCGTTCGCTTGGCTGCGCGGCGGGCGGTACCGTCCACTCCGAATCGCGAAACGCGTTGTAGGGGGAGTGGACGGGTGAAGGTGAACGCCGAGGCGAGGCAGCGGCTCAGTGCGCTCCTGCGGTCGCACGAGGACGAGGTCCTGAAGCGCTGGACGGAGATCGCGTCCCGCTCGCTGCGGGGCCGGCTCACCGAGGCCGAGCTGTTGCGCCAGGTGCGCGACGTCTACGCCGCGCTGCTGGGCATGCTCGAGGGCAACGGCGACGGCGAGCTGGCCGGGTCCCACGGCGGGGAGTCCCGCGCGGCGCTCGGTGAGCTGTCCAAGGACTGGGCGCGGCAGGGATTCACCCCGACCGAGACGGCGAACCTGGTCTTCACCGTCAAGGAGGTCGTGCTCGAGCTGTCGCAGTCCGCCGAGGCCGACTCGGTGCTGGCCGACTTCCTGGTGCTGTCGCTGCTCGTCGACGAGATGGGCCTGTACACGTTCGAGGCCTACTCCAAGGCCCGTGAGTCGATCATCGCCGACCAGACCGAGCAGCTGCTGGAGCTGTCCACGCCGGTGGTGAAGCTGTGGGAGGGCGTGGTGGCCGTCCCGCTGGTCGGCACCCTGGACTCGGCCCGCGCCCAGGTGGTGATGGAGAAGCTGCTGCAGACGCTGGTCGACACCGGATCGGCCTACGCGATCGTGGACATCACGGGTGTACCGGCGGTCGACACGCAGGTCGCGCAGCACATCCTCAAGACCGTGGTGGCGGCGCGGCTGATGGGCGCGGAGTGCATCATCTCCGGCATCCGGCCGCAGATCGCCCAGACGGTCGTGGCGCTGGGCATCGAGTTCGGCGACATCGCCACCAAGGCGACGCTCGCCGACGCGCTCGTGCACGCGCTGCGGGCCAGCGGGGTCGAGCTCAAGCGGGGCCGGGCCGCCTGATGGACCGGGTACCCGTCCTGAAGATCGGCGACATCCTGCTGGTGTCGATCCAGATCGACCTCGACGACGAGTCGGCGATGCAGTTGCAGGAGGACCTGTCCGACCAGATCGTCATCACCGGCGCGCACGGTGTCGTCATCGACATCTCGGCGCTGGAGATCGTCGACTCGTTCATCGGCCGGATGCTGTCCACGATCGCGGCGGTGTCGCGGGTGCTGGACGCCGAGACGGTGGTGGTCGGGATGCGCCCGGCGGTGGCGATCACACTGGTCGAGCTGGGCCTGTCGCTCAACGGTGTCAGGACCGCGCTCAACGTGGACAAGGCGCTGGAGATCCTGGCCGCGTCGAAGCACATCCACGGGGTCGGCATGCTGACGGTGACCGAGGACGACGGTGCCTGACTCCGGGGCCGGGCAGGAGCCGCTCAGGCTGGACATCGGCGATGACAAGGACGTCGTGCGGGTCCGGCAGGCGGTCCGCGTGCTGGCCGTGGAGGCCAAGCTGCCGCTGGTGGATCAGACGAAGCTGGTGACCGCGGCCAGTGAGCTGGCCCGCAACACCCTGATCCACGGCGGCGGCGGCTACGCCACGATCGCGGCGGTGCACAACGGCCGGCGGGGCGGGGTGCGGGCCGAGTTCATCGACACCGGCCCGGGTATCGTGGACCTGGGGCTGGCGTTCACCGACGGGTACACCACCGGCAGCGGGCTGGGACTGGGCCTGTCGGGGTCGCGGCGGCTGGTGGACGAGTTCGAGATCGATTCGACGCCGGGTGCGGGTACGCGCATCGCGGTGACGAAGTGGGCCCGGTGACGGCCGCTGCGGCGCCGCCGACGGTCGAGGAGCTGGGCTGGGTCGCGGTCGAGGACGCGGGGGCGGCGGGGGTCGCCCGCCGGGTCGCGGTCGACTGCGCGCACCGGCTGGGCTTCAGTGAGCAGCGGGCCGGTGAGGTGGCGATTGTCGCCGCCGAGCTGGCGTCGAACCTGCACCGGCACGCCGACGGGGGTGCGCTGTCGGTGCGTTGCCTGCGCCGCGGCGATGTCGGCGGGGTGGAACTGGTCGCGGTGGATGCCGGACCGGGGATGCGGGACCTGCCGTTCAGCTCGCTGGACGGGCATTCGACGGCCGGTACCCTCGGCATCGGTCTGGGCGCGGTCCAGCGGCTGTCGGACGTGGCGGCGGGCTATTCGCTGCCGGGCAAGGGCACGGTGCTGACGGCGCAGTTGTGGCCGGCGGAGCGGCGTGGGGTGGCGCCGGCGCGGCGGGTCGCGGGGTTGTCGCGGCCGATCACGGGCGAGAAGGTGTGCGGGGACCGGTACGCGGCCCGGTCGACCGGTGACGGGGGTCTGCTGGTGCTGGTGGCCGACGGGCTGGGGCACGGGTCGCTGGCCGCGGCGGCGTCGGCGGCGGTGGTGGATGCCTTCCTGGGTACGGCGTCCGAGGCCCCCGGGCAGATCGTGGATCACGTGCACCGGGTGGTGTCGCACACCCGTGGGGCGGCGGTGTCGGTGGCGCGGCTGGGTGACGGGTCGGCGGTGTTCGCGGGGCTGGGCAATGTCGCGGGGACGATCGCGTTTCCCAACGGGGATCGGCGGGGCATGGTGAGCATGCCGGGCATCGTCGGGCACCAGGCCCGCGGGGTCCGCGAGTTCACCTATGAGCTGCCGCCGGAGGCGATCGTGGTCATGCACTCCGACGGGGTGTCGGATCGGTGGAACCTGCGGGACTACCCGGGGTTGTCGCGGCAGGACCCGCTGCTGGTGGCGGCGACGCTGCTGCGCGATGCGGGGGTACGGCGGGACGATGCGTGTGTGGCGGTGGCGCGTACGGGTGCGGGGCCGACGTGACCGGCCCTGAGCCGGTGCTGCTGCGGATGGTGCTGCGGGAGGAGCACGACGTGTTCGTGCTGCGCCAGCGTGGGCGGGAGGTGGCGGCCGCGCTCGGCATGGAGCACCAGGACCAGGTGCGCGTGGCGACCGCCCTGAGCGAGGTCGGGCGGGACGTGGCCGAGGGGGAGGTGACCTTCGCGACGGCCTTGGAACCCCGCCCCCACCTGGTCATTGTTGTGACATCAGCGGCCGTGGGTACCAGAAACCTCGACGGCGTCCGGGCGGCCGGGCGGTTGATGGATGAGGTGCGGGTGGACGACGAGCGGATCGTGCTGACGCGGCGGTTACCGGGGCAGGTCGACCCGGAGCGGCTCGAGCAGGCGCGCCGGGAGCTCGCCGGAAGTGCGCCGACGACCGCGCTGGACGAGCTGAGCGTGCAGAACCGGCAGCTGGTCACGGCGCTGGAGGACGTGCAGGCGCACCGCGACGAGCTGCTGCGGCTCAACGCGGAGCTCGAGGAGACGAACAAGGGCGTGATGGCCCTGTACACGCAGCTGTCCGAGGAGCTGGAGCAGACCAACCAGGGTGTGGTCGCCCTGTACGCGGAGCTCGACGAGCGTTCGGCGCAGCTGCGGGAGGCCAACGAGGCCAAGAGCCGGTTCCTGGCCAACGTGTCGCACGAGCTGCGGGCGCCGGTGACGGCGATCATCGGGTTGAGCCGGCTGCTGCTGGACCCGCGTTCGGAGCCGTTGACCGGGGAGCAGACGCATCAGCTGGAGCTGGTGCAGGGTTCGGCGGCCGACCTGCTGGCCCGGGTCAACGACCTGCTGGATTTGGCCAAGGCGGAGTCGGGAAGGATCGAGCCGAACTGGGCGCCGGTGGACCTGGCGGCGGTGTTCGGGCAGCTGCGCGGCACGCTGCGGCCGCTGGCGCGGCCGGAGGTGGCGCTGGAGGTCGAGGAGCCGCCGGCCGGCGGGCTGGTCAGCGACGAGCTGCTGCTGACGCAGATCCTGCGCAACCTGCTGACGAATGCGCTGAAGTTCACCGATCGGGGCACGGTCGGGATGGGCGGGTGGGTGGACGGGGACCGGTTGTACATCGCGGTCGCCGACACCGGCATCGGTATCCCGTTCGCGGAGCAGTCCCGCGTGTTCGAGGAGTTCCATCAGGTCCGCGGGGCGCGGCAGGCGGGCGGGACGGGGCTCGGGCTGCCGTACGCGCGGCGGCTGGCGACCCTGCTCGGCGGGGCGTTGACGATGGTCAGCGAGCCGGGGGAGGGCAGCACGTTCACGTTGTCGCTGCCGCTGCGCCCGGCGGTGCCCGACGACGCACACGAGGGTGAGGGGCCGCTGCCGCAGGTGGACCGGGCCCTGGTGGTCGACGACGACCCGGCCGCGCGGCACCTGCTGCGCCAGCTGCTGGCCGGGGTCGCCGATCAGGTCAGCGAGGCCGCCGACGTGCGGTCGGGGCTGGCGATCGCGGTCCGGGAGCACCCGTCGGTGATCTTCCTGGATCTGCGGATGCCAGGCGGGGACGGCACGCAGATGCTGGCCGACCTGGCCGCGCTGCCGGACGTGGCCGGGATTCCGGTGTTCGTGGTGACGGCGGCGGACCTGTCCGACTTCGCGCCGCACGAGCTGGCCCACGCCCGTTCGGTGCTGGCCAAGGAGCAGGTGACCCGCCGGGCCGTGGTCGAGCTCGTCGCGGGGCTCGAGCCGTGACGACGATCGCGGCGGCGGACATCCTCGTCGTCGACGACAGCCCGTCGAAACGCTATGTGATCACCAGCTGGCTGCGCCGCGAAGGGCACCGGGTGATCGAGGCGGCGACCGGCGAGGACGCCCTGGCGCTGCTGCACGACGGGGCGCCGGGTACCGAACTGGTCGTCCTGGACGTGCGCCTGCCCGACATCGACGGGTTCGAGGTCGCCGAGCGGATCAAGGACGATCCGCGGACGGCCGCGATCCCGGTCATCCACATCTCGGCCACGGCGGTGCACGCGGTGGACCGCACGCAGGGGCTGATCCGCGGCGCCGACGCCTACCTGGCCGAGCCGATCGACCCCGACGAGCTGCTGGCCACGGTGGGGGCACTGCTGCGCTACTCCCGGGCCCGGCACCGTGCCGAGCGGCTCGCCGGGCGGCTGACCCGCCTGGTGGAGACGACCCAGGCGATCAACTCGGCGACGAGCCTGCCGGAGCTGCTGCGGCTGGCCGCGGTCGGCGCGTCGCAGGTGTTCGGCGGGGCCGCGGCGGTCGCCGCGGCGTCGCCGGAGACCGGGGCCCTCGCCGTGGAGGTCGACGCGGCCGGGGCGGTGCCGCTGATGCGGGCCGCGCACCGGGAGCACTTCGAGACCGACCCGCTCGACGGGGCGGTCGGGGCGTCGCTGTTCGGGCAGGACGACGGGCCGTGGTGGGGCGGCCGGCCGGTGTTCCGGGTGGTGGCCCGGGCCAAGGCGGGCCGGGAGCCGCTGCACATCGCGGTGCCGGCCGACGGGTTCACCGACGACGACCACGACGTGCTGCGCCAGCTCGGGCAGGCGATCGCCCTGGCGGTGGAGGCGCTGCGCTCCTACGACGAGGAGCGGCGCACGGCGCTGACGCTGCAGCAGAGCATGCTGCCGGCGTCGCTGCCGCCGGTGCCCGGCTACGACATCGCCGTGCGCTACCGCCCGGCCAGCGACCACGCGTACGTCGGCGGGGACTTCTACGAGATCGTCGCCGTCCCGGGTCACGTGGTGGCGGCGATCGGCGACGTGGCCGGGCATTCGCTGCGCGCCGCGACGATCATGGCGGAGGTGCGGCACGCGCTGCGGGCGTACCTGGCCGAGGACCACGCGCCGGGGCTGACCCTGGAGCGGCTCAACCGGATGATGCTGCGGTTCCTGCCCGAGGAGATCGTGACGATGTGCCTGCTGCGCATCGAGCTCGCGTCGGGGGAGATCCGGCTGACGAACGCCGGGCATCCGCCGCCGCTGCGGGTCGCGGCCGGGCGGGCGGTGCCGGTCGAGGGCCGGGTGGCGCTGCTGGGGGTGCCGACCGTCCACGACGCCGAGACGATCTTCACCCTCGACCCGGGTGAGTCGCTGGTGCTGGTCACCGACGGGCTGATCGAGCGGCGCGGGTCGACGTTCAACGAGGGCCTGGAGCGGTTGCAGACGGCCCTGGCGGGCGGGCTGGGCGCCGACGGCGGCGACGGGGACCTGGAGGCGTTCTGCGACGCGCTGCTGCTCGGCCTGGGCGACGAGTCGGATGACGACCAGGCGATGCTGGTGATCCGGCGGGGGATTTAGCGCCGAACCGGTGGCGGCGGCCGCCCGGCCGGGCCATCCTTCGGGGTTATGGCTATCTGTGTGACCTGCGGAAACGACTACTACATGGCGTTCGAGGTGCGGACCGTCGGCGGCGGTTCGTACACGTTCGACTCGTTCGAGTGCGCGATCCAGAAGCTGGCGCCGGTGTGCGAGCACTGCGGGACCAGGATCGTCGGGCACGGTGCGGAGGTGTCGGGCCGGTTCTACTGCTGCGCGCACTGCGCCCGCACCGCCGACGCGCCGATCGGGCTCGAGGTGCGCGACGCGGTGGGGGCGTACCCGGGGTGATCGCGTTCCCCCGGTGATCATCGCGTTCGGCCGTCATGATTGGGTAACCCGCAGGCAATGTGGGAGCCCCGCGCGTGAAGGAGCAGCTGTGGTCGTCCTGGGAATCGACATTGGTGGATCCGGCATCAAGGGGGCTCCGGTCGATCTGGCCACCGGCGCGTTCACCAGCGAGCGGGTCCGCATCGAGACGCCGCAGCCGGCCGACGTGGCCAGCGTGGTGAAGACCGTCGTGGCCGTCGCGGGCTCGTTCCCGGCCGCCGACGCCATCGGGATCACCTTTCCCGCCGTGGTACTGCACGGTGTCACGAAAACCGCCGCGAACGTCGACGCGTCGTGGGTCGACGCGCCGGCCGAGCGGCTGTTCTCCGAGGCCCTGGGCCGGCCGGTGACGGTGCTCAACGACGCCGACGCGGCGGGGGTGGCGGAGCTGGAGTACGGGGCGGGCCGCGGCGTGCCGGGTCTCGTCGTGATGGTCACCTTCGGCACCGGGATCGGCACCGCCCTGTTCAACGACGGCGTGCTGGTCCCGAACACCGAGTTCGGGCACCTGCAGATGAGCGGCCTGCACCTGCACGGCGGCGACGCCGAGGACTACGCCTCCGACCGCATCCGCGAGGCGCAGGAGCTGAGCTGGCCGGACTGGGCCGAGCGGGTCCAGACGTACCTGCGGCACCTGCACGCCCTGCTCTGGCCCGACCTGATCATGATCGGCGGCGGGGTGAGCAAGAAGGCCGAGAAGTGGCTGCACCTGGTCGACGTCCCGACGAAGGTCGTCCCGGCCACCCTGCTCAACAACGCCGGCATCGCGGGCGCCGCCCTGCTCGCGGCCCGCAACGCCAAGGTGGTCTGAGCTTCTATCCGGCCGTGGTGCAGTCGATCGTGAACTTGACGCGGCTGGACTGCACCCGGTTCGGCGAGGTCGTCTGAATCCAGTACTCGACCGTCCGCCTGGGATGCGCCTTGTCCCAGGTGACGGTGTGCCGCCGGCTGCCCGCGAGCAGCCCGTTCTCCACGACGTACTCGATGTTCTCGCTGCCCAGCAGCAGCCCGTCGGTCGACTGGATGTCCATCCGCACCGGCGTGCGCGCGTCGGAGTCGACCTTCACCACCCAGCGCAGCTCGGCCTGCACGCCGTCGGTCGCGCAGAACCCGCTCTGCCCCGGCTGCGCGAGGGACACCGTCACGCTGCTGACCTTGCCGCCGTTCCCGCCCGGCGCCGGCTTGGCGGTCGGCCGCGCCGGGGACACCAGCGGGTACGCGGACGGATAGGCCGTGACCTTGGTGGAGTCGACGGGCGCGGGCTGCCCGTTGGCGGCCGCCGCGCCCGGCATCGGCGACGAGTAGGGCCCGACCCACTTCGTGGTCACCCCGCTGCAGCCGGCGAGCGTGCACGCCGCGAGCAGGGCCGCGGCCCCCGAGATCCTCCGCACCGCGGGAGCATAGCCGCCCCCCGCCCGCTCAGGTGGACGGACGTCGCTCCCGCCGCAGCCGCTCCGCCTCCCGCGAGCCCGGACCCTGCAGGGTGCCGTCCACCCCGAGCACGTGCGGGGCATCATGCGTTGCGGTTGTGTCCCGGAATGTCTTGGATATCCGGGGTTCGTTTCGGGTGATGTGCGTGGGTGAGGCACCATGGCTGGCATGGGGGATTCGCCCGCGCCGTTGCGTGCCGGCGATCCGGCGTCGGTCGGGTCGTACGTGCTGCGTGGTGTGCTGGGCGTGGGCGGGATGGGGACCGTCTACCTGGCCGAGGCGCGCGACGGGCGGAAGGTCGCGCTGAAGGTCATCAATCCGGCGTTCTACCACGATCCGATGTTCCGGCACCGGTTCGCGGCGGAGGCGGCCGCCGCCTCGCGGGTGGCCGGGTTCTGCACGGCGCGGGTGCTCGACGTGGCCCTCGACGGGGACGTGCCGCATCTGGTCACGGAGTACGTGGCGGGGCCGTCGCTGCACGAGTACGCGACCGAGCACGGGCCGCTCGCCGGGCACGTCGAGGCCGTCGCGGTCGGGGTCGCGGCGGCGCTGACCGCGATCCACGCCGTCGGGCTCGTGCACGCCGATCTGAGCCCGCGCAACGTGCTGCTGTCGCCGTTCGGGCCGAAGGTGATCGACTTCGGGGTGGCGCGGCTGCTCGGGCAGGCCGCGGCGCACGGGCCGAACTTCGGCACGCCGGGCTGGCTGGCGCCGGAGCAGGTGCGGGGCTGGCCGCCGTCGCAGGCCTCCGACGTGTACGCGTGGGGGCTGCTCGTGGCGTGGGCCGGCACCGGCCGGATGCCGCAGGACGGGGAGGTGACCGGCCTGGAGCCGGCGCTGGCCCGGGTGGTGCGCCAGGCTCTGGCGAGCGACCCGGCGGCCCGTCCCACCGCCCGGCAGGTGCTCCTCGCGCAGGTCGGGCAGGACGACCCGGCGGCCGCGCAGGTCGCCGCCACCGTCCGGGCGTCGGCGGCGCCACGCACCGCACGGCAGTCCACGGCCGCGTTTTCCAAGGGCGCGGCATCGGTACCGTCGAAGCCTCCACCGACCCAGCACCTCCGTCCGCTGCCGGGGACCCGCGTCGACCCCGCCGGGCCGCCCCGGTTCTCGCGGCCGCTGCCACCCCCGCCGCCGCCTCCGCGTCGCCGGCCGCGGCGGACCGGGCGGGCGATCACGACCGGGATCGCGCTCGTCGCGCTGCTCGGGTGCCTGCTCGGCGGGCTGCGACTGGCCGAGAAGGCCGGCAAGGGCGGGGCCGGGGCGCAGCCGGGCGAGCCGACGAGGTCCCCGACACCGTCGCCGACGCCGAAACGCAGCCCGGTCGCCGGGGACGGCAAGATGCGCTTCACGCTGGCCGGGTTCAGCTGCGGCAAGCAGGAGCTGGGGGACTGGCCGCTGACCCGCAAGGCCGGCGGGCAGTACTGCCTGGCCGAGCTCAAGGTGGAGAACACCAGCGACAGCAAGGGCCGGATCTGGGTCGGCAACCAGAAGCTGCGCGACAGCGACGGCCACGAGTACGGGCCGGACGAGCTGGCGTGGCTCTGGTACGAGGACGCGCGGCCGCTGTTCAACGAGATCGGGCCGGGGGACTCGGTCACGGGCACGCTCGTCTACGACGTGCCGGAGGGGCTCACGTTCACCGAGCTGCGGGTGAAGTCGGGGCTCGTCGGCGGCGACAGCTCCGCGATCAAGCTCCGCTGAGGTGTGAGAGCGCTCCATGGGAGCGGTTCCGGGCGGGTCGCGCCGGGGTGGCCGGTGGGACCGCGGTCGCATCGACGGTGATCCCGAGCAAACACCATGGACAGCCCGTTGGCAAGGGTTGCCAGGACGTTAAGTTTCGTTACCACCGTGTTATTGACACCACAGTCCGCGATCGGATTTAGTGTGCCGGAACCGGTTGCGGAACCGGTTCCAGAACACGCTCTCTTGCCAGAAAGCGCTCTCACCGGAAGGATGCGGCGTGCCGATCACCATCGCCGATGTGGCGGCCCGGGCGGGGGTCAGCAAGACCACCGTCTCCCGGGTGCTCAACGGCAAAGGCGAGGTCGACGAGGCGACCGCGGCACGGGTACGCACGGTGATCGACGAGCTGGGCTACGTGCCCAGTGCGCGGGCGGTGAATCTGGCCCGGGGGCACACCCGGGTCATCGGCATGCTGGTGCCGTCGCTGACCTGGCCCTGGATGGGCGAGGTCGTGCAGGGCGCGGTGGACGTCGTGGAGTCGGAGGGGTACGGGTTGCTGCTGTTCACGTGCAACCGCGGCGCCGAGTCCATGCGCCAGTTCTCCGCCCAGGTCTCCGGCAAGTCCTTCGACGGGCTCCTCGCGATCGAGCCCGAGGGCACCCTGGACTACCTCGCCGACCTCTACGCCGGCGGGCTGCCGGTGGTGCTCATCGACGACCGCGGCGACAAGCCGCTCATGCCGTCGGTGGCCACCACCAACCGGGCCGGCGGCTCCCTCGCGGCCCGGCACCTGGTGGAGATCGGCCGGCGCCGCCCGCTGGTGATAACCGGCTCGGAGAAGTTCGGCTGCACGCAGGACCGCCTCGGCGGCTTCGCCGACGTGTTCGCGGCGGCCGGCGCGCCCATCGACCCCCGCCTCGTCATCGAGGGGGACTTCACCTACGAGTGCGGCATCCTGTCGGTCCAGCGGGCCCTCGCCGAGGGCATCGAGTTCGACGCCGTGTTCGCCCACAACGACCTGTCGGCCTCCGGCGCCCTCCAGGCGCTGCGGCTGGCGGGCAAGTCCGTCCCGCAGGACGTCGCCCTCGTCGGGTTCGACGACATCCTGCACGCGGCGCACACCGAGCCGCCGCTGACCACCGTCCGCCAGCCCATGCGCCAGATGGGCGAGATGGCGGCCCGCCGGCTCATCGCGCATTTCGACGGCACGCCGTTGACGGCCGAGCCGAACATCCTGTCCACCACGCTCGTCGTGCGCGGTTCCACCGTCACGGCGCAGCCCGAGCGCACCACCTGACGCCTCACGCACCACGGGCGGCGCCACCGAACGTCCGGCGCCGTCGTCATACCGCAGAAAAGTTCCTGTCCGCCCCACCTGTCGATCCAGGTACCAAAGGAGACACCCCCGTGTTGACCAGACGCTCCGTACTGCTCGGCATGGCCGGTCTGCTGGCCACGTCGAGCCTGGCCGCGTGCGGCTCTTCGCCGAACGAGAACAAGGGCGACGGCGCCAAGACCACGGTCCTGACCGTCGGTATGCCCAACGGCCCGCTGACCGAGAACGAGAACCCGTTCCTGACCACCTCGGCCGGGGCCAAGGACGGCTACCGCTGGGTGCTGTACGAGCCGCTGATGATGTGGAACCCGGTCAAGCCGGCCGACCCCATGAAGCCGTGGCTCGCCACCAAGGCGGAGTGGAACAAGGACTACACCTCGGTCAAGCTCAACATCCGCGACAACGCCACCTGGTCCGACGGCGAGAAGCTCACCGCCAACGACGTCGTCTACACCTACAAGCTGGTGCGCGACAACGAGGCCCTGAACTCCGGCGGTGTGCCGATCACCGACGCCACCGCGACCGGCTCGGACGTGACCATCACGTTCAAGTCCTCGCAGTACGTCAGCCAGCAGAAGGCGATCGCCCAGATCCCGATCGTGCCCGAGCACATCTGGTCGAAGGTCGCGGACCCGAAGACCGAGGCGAACAAGAACCCGATCGGCTCCGGCCCGTACACGCTGAAGTCCTTCACCCCGCAGACCACGACCCTCACGGTCCGCGACAAGGGCTACTGGCAGACGCTGCCGCAGGTCAAGGAGCTGCGGTACACGTCGTACAACGACAACAACGCGCAGACCACGGCGCTGGCCAACGGCGAGTGCGAGTGGAGCTTCGTCTTCATCCCCAACGTGAAGACGGTCTTCATCGACAAGGACGCGGCCAGCCACAAGATCTGGGCGCCGCCGGTGCTCGGTATCCACGGCCTGTACATCAACACCACCAAGGCGCCGTTCAACGACGCCAAGCTGCGCCAGGCCATGGGCATGGTCATCAACCGCGACGACATCTTCACCACCGCCGAGGCCGGCTACTTCCACCCGCTCGTCAAGAGCGTGACGGGCCTGCCCTCGCCGGCCGGTGACGCGTTCATCTCCGACGAGTACAAGGGCAAGGACTACAAGGTCGACGTCGAGGGCGCCAAGACGCTGCTCACCGGCGCCGGCTACAAGCTGGACGGCACCACCCTGAAGGACCCGTCGGGCAAGCCGGTCACGCTGACCCTGACCGACCCGGCCGGTTGGTCGGACTACCAGACGTCGCTGGAGATCGTGAAGGCGAACCTGGCCCAGATCGGCATCGCGGCCACGGTCGACAAGGCCAACCAGGACGCGTGGTTCAAGAACGTCGAGGCCGGTGACTTCGACGCGACGTTCCGCTGGACCGACGGCGGCTCGACCCCGTACGACATCTACCGCACGGTGATGGACGGCGACCAGCTCAAGCCGATCGGCACCGCGTCCCCGGCCGCGAACTTCGGCCGCTTCGACAACAAGGACGCCACGGCCGCCCTGCGCGCCTACGCCTCCGCCACCGACGACGCGGCCCGCAAGACCGCGCTCGCCACGCTGCAGAAGATCTTCGTCGAGCAGGCCCCGATGATCCCGGTCGGTGCCGACAACGTGGGTGCGGCCTACAGCGCCAAGAACTGGACGGGCTGGCCGGACGACGCCAACCCGTACGGTGCCGCGCAGCCGACCCAGGCCAACGCGCTGGACGTGATCCTGCACCTCAAGCCGGCCGGCTCCTGACGACCGGATCGTACTGACACCGCTCCCCGGGTGGCGCGATACTGGCCACCCGGGGAGCGGTACCCCGTGACGACACCGACACCCCCAAGACAGGACCATTCGGCATGACGTTGAGCGAAAGCCCGGCGGCGCCGGTCGGCGAGGTGGTGCTGGAGGCCGAGGGCCTGACCAAGCATTTCCCCGTCCGGCGGAAGCTGAGCGACATCTTCACCGGCAAGCGGGCGGTCGTCCACGCCGTGGACGACGTGTCCCTCACCCTGCGCCGCGGCAGGGTCACCGCACTGGTCGGCGAGTCCGGCTCCGGCAAGTCCACGGTCGCCCGGCTGTTCGCGCAGCTGTACCCGCGCACCGGCGGCGACCTGCGTCTGCACGGCGAGACCACCCGGGTGGGCGGCGGGCGCCGGTTCCGCGAATACGTCAGCCGGGTCCAGCTCATCTTCCAGGACCCGTTCGGCTCGCTCAACCCGGTGCACACGGTGCGCTACCACCTGACCCGGGCCCTGAAGATCCACGGCAACGCCGGGCGGACCTCCGAGGAGCTCGAGGCGGCCCTGGCCAACCTGCTCACCCGGGTCGCGCTGACCCCGCCCGAGCGCTACATCGACAAGTTCCCGCACGAGCTGTCCGGTGGCCAGCGCCAGCGCGTGGCGATCGCCCGCGCCCTGGGCGCCGACCCGGAGGCCCTGCTCGCCGACGAGCCGGTGTCGATGCTGGACGTGTCGATCCGCCTCGGCATCCTCAACCTGCTGCGCGACCTCAAGGAGCGCCTCAACCTCGCGATCCTGTACATCACGCACGACATCGCCTCGGCGCGGTACTTCGCCGACGAGACGATGGTGATGTACGCCGGGCGGATGGTCGAGGGCGGCGACAGCGAGTCGGTCACGCAGAACCCCGCGCACCCGTACACCCGGCTGCTCATCGAGTCGGCGCCGGACCCGGACCGCATCGCGGGCATCGCCGACGCGACCGCGAAGGACCGGGGCAACGGCGAGCCGCCGAGCCTGATCCGGCCCCCGCAGGGCTGCCGGTTCCACCCGCGCTGCCCGCACGCCATGAAGCGCTGCACCGTGGACCTGCCGCCGCGCCTCGAGGTCGGCGGCGAGCCCGGGCACTGGGCCGCCTGCTGGCTGTACGACGCCGACACCGTCGCCAAGGAGGGCGTCGGCTCGGTCGCCGATCCGTCGATCCCCACGCCGCCGGCCCTGCACGCGCCGGAGGAGGCATCATGAAGTTCCTGCTGCAACGCCTCGCCTTCTACCTGTTCACGGCCTGGGCCGCGATCACCATCAACTTCTTCATCCCGCGGATGATCCCCGGCGACCCGATCAGCTCGTTCCTGGCCCGCAACCAGGGCGCGGTGTCGTCGGACTCGATCCACTCGCTGGAGGTGCTGTTCGGGCTCGACAAGCAGCAGAGCCTGTGGCAGCAGTACCTCGACTACTGGGGCCAGCTGTTCCACGGCGACCTCGGGCTGTCCTTCACGTTCTTCCCGTCCACGGTCAGCGAGGTCATCTCCTCCAGCCTGCCGTGGACGATCGGCCTGGTCGGCATCACCACGATCCTGAGCTTCATGATCGGCACGACGCTGGGCATCGGCGCGGGCTGGCGGCGCGGCACCTGGATCGACGGGCTGCTGCCGGCGACCACGTTCCTGTCCTCCATCCCGTACTTCTGGCTCGGGCTGGTCTTCATCGCCCTGTTCACCGGCAACGGCAGCTACTTCCCGTCCTCCGGCGGCTACACGCCGGGCCTGGTGCCGTACTGGGACTCGACCTTCATCGGCTCGGCGATCAACCACAGCGTCCTGCCGGCGTGCACGATCCTGCTGTCGTCGATGAGCGGCTGGATCCTCGGCATGCGCAACATGATGGTGACGGTGTCCGCCGAGGACTACATCACCGTCGCGCACGCCAAGGGCCTCTCCGAGCGGCGGGTCGCGTTCAGCTACGCCGCCCGCAACGCGCTGCTGCCCAACATCTCGGCGTTCGCGCTGTCGCTGGGCTTCATCGTCGGCGGCACCCTGCTGGTGGAGATCGTGTTCTCCTACCCGGGCGTGGGCTTCCAGCTCTTCCAGGCGGTCGGGGCGCACGACTACCCGCTGATGCAGGGCATCTTCCTGGTCATCACGATCTCGGTGCTGGTGGCGAACCTGTTCGCCGACGTGGCGTACACGCTGCTCGACCCGCGCACCCGAAAGGCCGGCTGACATGACCGTCACGCCCTCCAGCATCGAGCAGGTCATCCCCGGCCAGGGCGCGATGGCCCAGCCGGACCCGGCGGTGGCCAAGAAGGCCAAGCGCAAGCGGTTCCGGTTCATCGCCAACGGCAAGGCCGCGACCGGCCTGGTCATCCTCGCGATCTACGTGCTGTTCGCGATCATCGGCCCGTGGGTCGCCCCGTACGACCCGGACGCGATCACCAAGGACGCGATCCAGGCGCCGTCGGCCCAGCACTGGTTCGGCACCACGCACCTCGGCCAGGACATCTTCAGCCAGATCCTGGCCGGCACCCGCAGCGTCGTGTTCGTCGGCGCGGTCGCCGGGATCGTCGCCACAGTCCTGTCGATCCTCGTCGGCGTCACCGCCGGCTACCTGGGCGGCGTCGCCGACGAGATCCTCTCGGTGCTGTCCAACGTGTTCCTGGTCATCCCCGGCCTGCTGCTGGTCATCATCATCTGCACGTCGCTGCCCCGGGTGAACGACCTGACGGTGGCCCTGGTGATCGGCCTGACCAGCTGGTCGTGGGGGTCACGGGTGCTCAGAGCCCAGACGCTGTCGCTGCGCCGGCGGGACTACGTCGACGCGGCCCGGGCCACCGGCGAGAAGACCTGGCGGATCATCTTCTTCGAGATCATGCCGAACCTGACCGCGATCATCGCGTCGGGCTTCGTCGGCACCGTCATCTTCGCGGTGCTCTCGGAGATCACGCTGGCCTTCATCGGGATCTCCTCGGTGTCGTCGTGGAACTGGGGCACCATCCTGTTCTGGGCCCAGGGGCAGCAGGCCCTCGCCCAGGGCGCCTGGTGGTGGTTCGTCCCGGCCGGCCTCGCCATCGCCATCCTCGGCACCGCGCTGAGCCTGGTGAACTTCGGCATCGACGAGTTCGTCAGCCCGCGGCTGCGCACCTCCGGCGCCGGCAACACCAAGGGCCCGGACGGGCGCAAGGTGCGGATGAAGGTCGGCTTCACGCCCGTGACGCGCCCGGTCGAGCCGGCGGCGAAGATCGAGATGGACGGTACCGCGCGATGACCCAGGTCCTGACCCGGCCCCTGCTGGAGATCAAGAACCTCAACGTCGACTACGGCCTCGGCGACGACGCGGTGCACGCGGTCCGCGAGGTCAACCTGACGATCCACCGCGGCGAGGTCGTCGGCCTCGCCGGGGAGAGCGGCAGCGGCAAGTCGACCCTCGCCTACGGCGTGACCCGGCTGCTGCCCCCGCCCGGGGTGGTGTCCGGCGGGCAGGTCACCTACCACCCGCCGACCGGCGAGCCGTACGACGTGCTGAGCCTGTCCGACGCCGAACTGCGCAAGTTCCGCTGGGCCGAGACGTCGATCGTGTTCCAGGGCGCGATGAACTCGCTCAACCCGGTGCACAAGATCGACGTACAGATGATGGACGCGATCAAGGCGCACGAGCCGGGCCTGTCGAAGGCGGCGCGGCTGGACCGGGCCAAGGAGATGCTCCGGCTCGTCGGGATCGCCGAGGACCGCCTCGACGCCTACCCGCACCAGCTCTCCGGCGGCATGCGCCAGCGCGTCATGATCGGCATGGCGCTGGCCCTGCAGCCGCAGCTGGTCATCATGGACGAGCCGACGACCGCCCTGGACGTCGTCATGCAGCGGCAGATCCTCGGCCAGCTCGTCGAGCTGCGCGAGCGGCTCGGCTTCTCGGTGCTGTTCATCACCCACGACCTGTCGCTGCTGGTGGAGTTCAGCGACCGGATCGCGATCATGTACGGCGGCCGGATCGTCGAGGAGGCGCCGTCCGCCGACATCTACCGGGAGCCGCTGCACCCGTACAGCAGCGGCCTGCTGCGCTCGTTCCCGGCCCTGCGCGGCGAGCGGCGCGAGCTGTCGGGCATCCCCGGCTCCCCGCCGGACCTGCGCGGCATGCCGTCGGGCTGCTCGTTCCACCCGCGCTGCCCGAAGCGATTCGAGCCGTGCGACACCGTGCTGCCGATCCTGGGCAAGCCCGACGACCACGTCGGGCGGGCCCGCACGGTCGCCTGTCACCTGCACCCGGTCACCGCCGGCTAGCCGCAGCAGGCCTCCGACACACAACCGCTGAACATCCCAGGAGAACCATGGACACGACCGTGACACCCCTCGATCGCAGCAACCCGATCGCCACGCTTCCACCCTCGTTCCGCTGGGGTGTGGCGACCTCGGCCTACCAGATCGAGGGCGCGGTCGACGAGGGAGGACGCACCCGGTCCATCTGGGACACGTTCTGCGACGTGCCCGACGCGATCGACAAGGGCGACACCGGTGAGGTCGCCTGCGACCACTACCACCGCATGCCGCAGGACGTGGCGCTGATCCGCGACCTCGGCGTCGACCTGTACCGCTTCTCCGTGGCCTGGCCGCGCGTGCAGCCGCGCGGCCGGGGCCCGGTGAACCCGGAGGGCATCGGCTTCTACGACCGGCTCACCGACGAACTGCTGGCCAACGGCGTCGAGCCGTGGCTGACGCTGTACCACTGGGACCTGCCGCAGGAGCTCGAGGACGCCGGCGGCTGGCCGAACCGGGACACCGCGTACCGGTTCGCCGACTACAGCATGCTCGTCTTCGAGGCGCTGCAGGACCGGATCACCACCTGGACGACGCTGAACGAGCCGTGGTGCTCGGCGATGCTCGGGTACGCCTACGGCGCCCACGCCCCCGGCCGGCGCGACTTCGCGGCGAGCATGTCGGCGGTACACCATCTGCTGCTCGGTCATGGCCTGGCCACCCAGCGCATGCGCGAGGCGTCGGACGGACGGCACACCTTCGGCATCACCCTGAACATGGGCGTGCCGACCCCGCAGACCGACTCCGAGGCCGACCGCGACGCCGCCCGCCGCTCCGACGCGCTGTCCACCCGGATCTACCTCGACCCGCTGGTGCACGGCCGCTACCCGGCCGACCTCGTCGACGACCTCGCGAAGCAGCACATCGAGCTGCCGGTGCGGGACGGCGACCTCGAGGTCATCAAGACGCCGCTGGACGTGCTCGGCGTCAACTACTACTTCTCCGAGACGGTCTCCGGCGTCGACGAGGACGGCAACACCACCGACGCGGCCGGGCTGCCGGTCAGCCGGGTCATCCCGACCGGCCGGCCGATCACGGCCATGGGCTGGGAGATCGTCCCCGAGGGCTTCACCCAGCTGCTGGTGCGCCTCTACACCGACTACCGGCTGCCGATCTACGTGACCGAGAACGGCGCGGCCTTCGACGACGTGCCCGACGAGACCGGCTACGTCGATGACGCCGACCGGGTCGCCTACTTCGACTCGCACATCGGCGCCGTGGCCCTGGCCCGCCAGCAGGGCGCCGACATCCGGGGCTACTTCGCGTGGTCGCTGATGGACAACTTCGAGTGGGCGTACGGCTACGACAAGCGCTTCGGCATCGTGCGCGTCGACTACGACACCCAGGAGCGCACCCCGAAGCGCTCCGCGCACTGGTACCGCGACACGATCCGGGCCCTGCGCGCGTAAGTTCTTCCTGGTGGCCCCGTCCTGTGCGAACATATGTTCGTGTCGGACGGGGCTTCCATCTTGCACGCTGACCTCGACGCGTTCTACGCCTCGGTGGAGCAGCGCGACGACCCCCGCCTGCGCGGCCGGCCGGTGATCGTCGGCGGCGGCGTGGTCCTGGCCTGCAGCTACGAGGCGAAGCGGCGCGGGGTGCGCACGGCGATGGGCGGGCGGCAGGCGCGGGCGCTGTGCCCGGAGGCGATCGTCGTCCCGCCGCGGATGCGCGCGTACTCCGAGGCGTCCAAGGCCGTGTTCGCGGTCTTCCGGGACACCACGCCGATGGTCGAGGGGCTCTCGATCGACGAGGCGTTCCTCGACGTCGCCGGGCTGTTCCGGATCGCCGGGGCGCCGCTGGGCATCGCCGAGCGGCTGCGGGCCCGGGTCAAGGCCGAGGTCGGCCTGGCCATCACCGTCGGCGTGGCGCGGACCAAGTTCCTGGCCAAGGTCGCCTCCGGGGTCGCGAAACCCGACGGGCTGCTGCTGGTACCGCCGGACGGGGAACTGCAGTTCCTGCACCGCCTGCCCGTCGAGCGGCTGTGGGGCGTCGGCACCGTCACCGCCGCGAAGCTGCACGCCCACCGCGTCTCCACCGTCGGGCAGGTGGCCAGGCTCGGCGAGGCCACGCTGATCTCGATGCTCGGCGAGGGCCAGGGCCGCCACCTGCACGCCCTGGCCCACAACCGCGACCCGCGGCCGGTGGTCGTCGGGCAGCGGCGGCGCTCGATCGGGGCGCAGCGGGCCCTCGGCCGCGGCCCGCACCCGCTGCCGTTCCAGCAGGCGGTCCTCTCCGAGCTCACCGACCGGGTGACCCGCCGGATGCGGGCGGCCGGCCGGTCCGGGCGCACGGTGGTGCTGCGGCTGCGCTTCGCCGACTTCACCCGGGTCACCCGCTCGCACACGATGCCGCGGGCGACGTCGCACACGCAGACGATCCTGGATGCGGTCCTGCGGCTGCACACCGCCGCGGTCTCCGACATCGTCAACCGGGGCCTGACGCTGGTGGGACTGGCGGTCACCAACCTCGACGGGGAGGGGACCGCGCAGCTGGAGCTGCCGTTCGACGTGACCTCCGGCGACGGCCTGGACACGGCGATGGACAAGGTGCGCGACCGGTTCGGCTCGGCCGCCCTGATGCGCGCGTCGCTGATCGGACGGCGGCAAGGTCCGACAGTACCGTTGCTGCCCGACTAAGATCCTCCGCATGCTCCGGGCCCTGCGGCATCCCACGCGGCTGCTGCCGTCCGCGTTCGTGGCGGCGCTGCTGGTCGGGACCGGCCTGCTGCTGCTGCCCGCCGCGCGCACCGCCGGTGAGTCCGCGCCGCCGCTGACCGCCCTGTTCACCGCCGCGTCGTCGGTGTTCATCACCGGCATGAGCACCGTGGACACCGCGACGTACTGGTCGCCGCTGGGCCAGGGGATCATCCTCGCGCTGGTGCAGATCGGCGGCTTCGGGATCATGACGTTCGCGACGGTGCTGGGCCTGATGGTCTCGCGCCGGCTCGCGCTGCAGACCCGGCTCGTCGCCCAGGCCGAGACCCGGGCGATCAACCTCGGCGAGGTCCGCAACCTGCTGCTGCGGGTGCTGGCCATGATGGTCGGCTTCGAGCTGCTCATCGCGGTCGTGCTGACCGTGCGGTTCCGCATCGCCTACGACGAATCCCTGGCCACCGCGGCCTGGCACGGGGTGTTCCACGCCGTCAGCGCCTTCAACAACGCCGGCACCACCCTGTTCTCCGACAGCTTCGTGCGCTTCGTCGGCGACCCGTGGATCTGCGGCACGGTCGCCGTCGCCGTCGTCCTCGGCGGTCTGGGTTTCCCTGTCGTACTGGAGCTCTACCGCGAATGGCGCACCCCCCGCCTGTGGTCGATCCACACCCGGCTCACGGTGTGGGGCACGGCGCTGCTGCTCGTGGCCGCCATCGTGACCGTCACCGCCCTGGAGTGGTCGAACCCGGCGACGCTGGGCCCGCTGAACTGGCGCGAGACGCTCGTCGGCGGCGTGTTCGCCGGCGTGAACCCGCGCACCGCCGGGTTCAACAGCATCGACTACGCCGCGGTACGCCCGGAGACCCTCGCCTTCACCGACGTGCTGATGTTCATCGGCGGCGGCAGCGCGGGCACCTCCGGCGGCATCAAGGTGACGACGTTCTTCCTGCTCGCGTACGTCATCTGGGCCGAGGTCCGCGGCGAGGACGACGTGAACATCGCCTCCCGCCGGGTCTCCCCGCACACCCTGCGCCAGGCGGTGACGGTCGCCCTGCTGGGCGTGGCGGCGGTCGCGGCCGGGACGATGGTGCTGCTGCTCGTCACGGACCTGCCGTTCGACCGGGTGCTGTTCGAGGCGACGGCGGCGTTCTCCACCGCCGGCCTGTCGACCGGCATCACGGCGTCGCTGCCGCCGGTGGGCCAGGTGGTCCTCGTCGTGCTGATGTTCGTCGGCCGCGTCGGTACCATCACGGTGGCCTCGGCCCTGGCGCTGCGGCACCGCAAGCTGCGCTTCCGCCGCCCCGAGGAACGCCCGATCATCGGCTGACCGCCCTCTGCCTTTGGAGTTGCTGTGGGAAAGAAGGACGCCTCGGCGCGGGGGGTCGTCGTCATCGGCCTGGGCCGCTTCGGCGGGCAGGTCGCCGAGTCGCTGACCGAACTCGGCCACGAGGTGCTCGGCATCGACGAGAACGCCGAGATCGTGCAGAAGCTCGCCGACACGCTGACCCACGTCGTGGAGGCGGACTCCACCGACGAGGAGGCGCTGCGCCAGATCGGCGTGGCCGAGTTCAACCGGGCCGTGGTCGGCATCGGCACCGACATCGAGGCCAGCGTGCTGACCGTGCTGGCGCTGACAGAGCTGGGCGTCGAGGAGATCTGGGCCAAGGCGATCTCGGTGAAGCACGCCCGCATCCTGGAGCGGGTCGGCGCCCGGCACGTGGTCCTGCCGGAGGCCGACATGGGCGCGCGGGTGGCGCACCTGGTGACGGGGAAACTGCTGGACTTCATCGAGCTCGACGACGGGTACGCGATCGCCAAGGTCTGCCCGCCCGACGAGTTCGCGGGTTCGACGCTGGCGCAGCTGGGGTTGCGCAGCCGGCACGGGATCACGGTGGTCGCGGTGAAACGCCCGGGCACCGAGGCGGAGACGGCGGTGCCGGAGACGGTGATCGGCTCCGGCGACATGCTGATCGTCTCGGGCCCCACGGAAAAGGTCGAACGCCTGGGCGAGCAGGGCGGCTTCGCCCGCTCCTGACCCCCGCGCCCCGACGCGCCGATCCCACTGTCCTAGGACGCCGTAGAGGCGGTGCCGAGCCAGTCCTTGACCGGGTCCGAGGCCATATCCTAGCGTCCTAGGACGCCTTAGAGGACGTGGCTACGCCACGTCAGGAAAAACGAACTTCCTAGCCGCTGCGCGGCTGACTTAGGTTTTTGGGTTCCGGCCCGTCGGCATCCCACGGTCCGAGGGTTCGGGGATTCGGCCCGCAGCTATGAGGGACTGGCGCTGGGGGCGGCGGATCGGCGCACCTGGGCCTGGCAGGCGACGACGGCGTCGAGGTGCCAGCCCAGCGCCTTGTCGGAGCGCAGGAAGGTGAGCACGGCGACCGTCTGCGCCTTGCGGTCGAAGCCGATGTCGATCCGGTCGGCGCTGTCGAACACCCGGTGCTTGCCGGCCACGAGCTCGGGATTGCGGGCGTTCGCCCAGGCGTCGGCGAGCTGGTCGGGGGAGCGGGTCTCCTGGCTGGTCGGTGCGGCGGTGGCCCGGGCGCCGGCGATCTCGGTGCCGCGGGCGCAGTGCAGCTGGGCGGCCGGGTCGAACTGGGTTCCCCGGTCGCCGGCCCAGTTGACGTACGAGATCAGCGCCGCAGCGGCGATGGCGATGCCGAGCAGGCGGAGGAAGTTGCGGCGGCGCACGTACTCAGGGTGCGCTCTCCGGCTGCGCTCGGTGCCCGTTTTGCGCCATCGCGCGCGGGGTCAGGCGGCGTGTTCTTTGCGCCACCAGTCGGCGCCGGTCTTGGGGAGGGTGTCGATCGGGTCGTAGTAGGGGTAGGTGCGGTCGAGTTGGGTGGCGTCGTCCTCGATGCTGGTGCGGTAGTTCTTGGTCCAGTAGCTGATGCCGCGTTCGCGGTCGTATTCGGTGACCATGTGGACCCAGCGTTTGCCGACGTACGGGACGTCGCAGACGATGCGTGGGGTGGCGTAGCCGGGCAGGTAGCCCATGATGTCGTGCTGGAGTTGCTGGGCCTGCCAGACGGCGACGCGCCAGTGTTCGGCGTTGGGGATCATGTCGCACATGTAGAAGTAGTACGGGAGGATGCCGGCTTCTCCTTGCAGGGCGAAGCAGAGGTCGAGCAGGTCGGGTGCGGTGGCGTTGACGCCGCGCAGGAGGACGCCCTGGTTGCGTACGTCGCGGACGCCGACTTCGAGGGCGGTGTGGGCGGCTTTGGCGACGAGTGGGGTGAGGGACTGGGCGTGGTTGACGTGGGTGTGGATGGCGAGGTTGACGCCGCGGCGGGCGGCGGTGCGGGCGACGCGTTCGAGGCCTTCGACGACGGTGGGTTGCAGCCAGTGCTGGGGGAGTCCGGCGAGGGCTTTGGTGGCGAGGCGGATGTCGCGGATGGTGTCGATGCCGAGCAGTGCCATGAGGAAGGTCTCGAGTTGGTGCCAGGGCAGGTTGGCGACGTCGCCGCCGGAGACGACGACGTCGCGGACGCCGGGGTGGGTGCGCAGGTAGTCGAGGATGGCGGTGTGGCGGTCGGCGGGTTTGCTGGCGAGTTTGAGTTTGGTGACGGTGGGGGTGTTGTTGCCGACGAGGTCCATGCGGGTGCAGTGGCCGCAGTACTGCGGGCAGGTGGGCAGGAGTTCGGCGAGGACTTTGGTGGGGTAGCGGTGGGTGAGTCCTTCGGCGACCCACATGTCGTGTTCGTGGAGGGAGTCGCGGGTGGCGTAGGGGTGTGAGGGGAAGTCGGGGCGGCGGTCGGTGGCGATGGGGAGCATGTAGGCGCGGATGGGGTCGGCGCGCAGGGTGTCGTCGGTGGGGGTGGCGCCGGGGACCATGGTGTTGATCATCTGGGGTGGGATGAGCATGGACATGGTGGCGTGGTGGGCCTGGTCTTCGGTGAGGTCGGCGTAGAAGGCGTCGGTGACGGTGGGGCCGAGGACGGCGCGCAGCTGGGGGATGGTCTTGACGCAGTGGGCGCGTTGCCATTGGGCGCTTTCCCACTGGTCGCGGGTGACGTCGTGCCAGCCGGGGTAGCGGCGCCAGTCGGGTTCGTGGAGGGCGTGGCGCTGGTAGACGTATGGCTGCACGGCTGCGCTCCTCAAGGTTTTGTGTCCTGAGGGCAGATTATCGGGAAATTATCCGGCAGGCGATCCCCTGGCCGGAAGGTTTCTCGGGGCGGTCCGGAAAGACCAAAAAGTGCTGTTTGTCGTGTACAAGCCGGTGAGCAGGCAAAACTCGCCCGAACGCCCGACGTCGATCGGGATCTTGGTGCATACGGTGGCTGAGCTGGGCGGCAACCTGCCCGCAACCGTTCTGCACCCTGTCCCGTGCTCCACTGCCTGCCGCTGAGGAACGATGAAGAGTCGCTGGTCCGTCCGCGCCAAGATCACCGCGATGATGACCGTGCCGCTGGTCATGCTCGTGGCGCTGTGGCTGTTCGCGGTGAGTATCACGCTGCCGTCCGCGCTGGATCTGCGCGGCGCGTCGACGATCGCCGACCGGGTCGGGGAGCCGGCCGAGACGATGGTGACGGCGCTGCAGTCGGAGCGGCAGCTGACCGGTGCCTTCCTCGCGTCGGGCCGCAAGAGCGGGCAGGCGCTGATGGTGGAGGCGCGGCAGAAGACCGACCTGGCGGTGGCGAACTTCCAGCGGCAGTCGTCCAGCGGCCCGGCCCAGGACGCGGCGTCCGACGAGCTGAAGGTCGCGCTGGAGACGACGATGAAGGCGCTGACGAGCCTGGCGCCGATCCGGGCGGCCGCGGACGGCGGCGGCGAGCCCGACGACGCCCGCAACGGCATCAGCCTGATCGTCAACACGACGTACGGGGTGTTCGAGGCGGCGTCGAACCACTCCGACGCCGGCGTGGCGGCCGAGGCCCGCGGGGTGTTCGTCCTGTCGATGGTGCGTGAGCTGCTGTCGGAGGAGGACGCGCTGGTCGGGGACTTCACGACCGAGGGCGACTACACCGTCGAGGACTACGCGCAGATGGTGACGCTGGTCGGGCAGGCGCGGCTGCTGCTGCCGTACGCGGCGACGCAGCTGCGGGCCGAGCAGCAGGCGCAGTATCAGCAGCAGCTGGGCGGTACACCCGCGTTGAAGGCGTTGCAGGATCTGGAGAACCGGCTGATCGGCACGACGCCCGGCACGACGTCGGGGATCGAGCTGGGGCAGTGGCGGGCGGCGTTCGACCCGGTGAACACGGCGCTGGCGAAGTTCCGTTCCGACGTGCAGAAGCTCAATGTGCGGCACGCGTCGGACGCGTCGGACCGGATCGTGTGGCAGCTGGTCGGGGCCGGGTTCGTGGGTCTGCTGGCGGTGGCGGCGTCGGTGCTGCTGTCGGTGCGGATCGGCCGGTCGGTGGCGCGGCGCCTCGACGGTCTGGCGCGGGCGGCCCGGGACCTGGCCGAGACGCGGCTGCCGTCGGTGGTGGCCCGGCTGCGGCAGGGTGACCAGGTGGATGTGGCGGCGGAGGCGCCGCCGTTGCGGCTCGGCGTCGACGAGATCGGGCAGGTGGCGGAGGCGTTCAACTCGGTGCGGCGGACTGCGGTCGCGTCGGCGGTGGAGGAGGCGTCGGTCCGGCAGGGCATGAACGAGGTGTTCCTGAACATCGCCCGCCGTTCGCAGACGCTGCTGCACCGGCAGTTGTCGCTGCTGGACGGCATGGAGCGGCGTACGCACGAGCCGGACGACCTGGCGGATCTGTTCCGGGTCGACCATCTCGCGACCCGGATGCGCCGCCACGCGGAGGACCTGGTGATCCTGGCCGGGTCGACGCCGGGCCGGGGGTGGCGCAACCCGGTGCCGGTGATCGACGTGGTGCGGGGTGCGGTGTCGGAGGTCGAGGACTACGCGCGGGTGCAGGTCGTGGCGATCGGCGACGGTGCGGTGACGGGCCGGGCCGTCGGTGACGTGATCCATCTGCTGGCGGAGTTGCTGGAGAACGCCACGTCGTACTCCCCGCCGCACACGAAGGTGCAGGTCACCGGGCAGGCGGTGCCGAACGGGTTCGTGGTGGAGATCGAGGACCGCGGGCTGGGGATGAGCGCGGAGGCGCTGGAGGTCGCGAACCGGCGGCTGGCCGAGCCGCCGGTGTTCGACCCGGGCAACAGTGCGCAGCTGGGGTTGTTCGTGGTCGCGCAGCTGGCGGCCCGGCACCGGGTGCGGGTGGTGCTGCGGGCGTCGCCGTACGGGGGTGTGACGGCGGTCGTGCTGCTGCCCGCGGATCTGGTGGTGGCGGCGCCGGAGCTGCCGGCGCCCGTGTTGGAACTGCCGGCGAAGCGGGAACCGGAACCAAGGCCGGAGCCAAGGCCGGAGCCGGTGCCGTTGCGGCCGGCGGAGCGTCCCAAGGCGGAGCTTCCCAAGGTGGAGGAGCCGCGGACCACGACGCCGGGCGGTCTGCCGAAGCGGGTCCGGCAGCGGTCCCTGGCGCCGCAGTTGCAGCAGGACGAGACGGTGGTCATGGAGGCGCCGGCGGGTCGTTCGCCGGATGAGCTGCGCCGGATGATGACGTCGTTCCAGGCCGGTACGGCCCGCGGCCGTCACGAGGCCCGCGCCGACGAGGACGGGGACGAGCGGTGAGCGGCGCGGGCGGCAACAGTGCCCTGGCGTGGCTGCTGGACGATCTGGTGGGGCGGGTGCCGTCGGTGCAGCGCACGGTGGTGCTGTCCGTGGACGGGCTGCTGCTGGGTGCGTCGGCGGGGCTGTCGCAGGAGGACGCGGAGCATCTGTCGGCGGTCGCGGCCGGGTTCCAGTCGCTGGCGCGTGGGGCGGGCCGGCATTTCGGGGGCGGCGCGGTACGGCAGACGATCATCGAGATGGATGAGGCGTTCCTGTTCGTGACGGCGGCGGGGCGGGGTGCGTGCCTGGCCGTGCTCGCGGCGGCGGACGCGGACATCGGGCTGATCGCGTACGAGATGGCGATGCTCGTGCAGCGGGTCGGGGCGAACCTGACGGCGGCGGCGCGGCCGGCGGAGGACGGGACATGACCGAGCCTGGCCGCCACGCCTGGCAGGACGGCCTTCAGGACGGCCGGCAGGACGGCCGGCAGGACGCTCCGGGCGGCTCGTACCGGTGGCCGGAGCCGCCGCGGGAGGACCTGCACCCGCCGGAGGGGCCGTGGGCGGAGTACACGTGGGCGGACCGGGACGCGGGCCCGGTCGTGCGGCCGTACGCGATGACGGGCGGTCGGGTCGTGCCGGCGTCGGACAAGTTCGACGTGGTCGCGATGGTCGTCGCCGTCGCGGGTGGTGCGGGCGGATGGGGGTTGCAGCCGGAGCACCGGGCGATCCTCGCCGCGTGCCGGGAGCCCCTCGCGGTGGCGGAGCTGGCCTCGCATCTGGATCTGGCCCTCGGGGTGGTCCGGGTGCTGCTGGGGGACCTGCTGGGGCAGGGGCTGATCGAGCTGTACGAGCCGCAGGGCACCGGCGGGCTGCCGAGCGCGAGTGTGTTGAAGGCGGTGATCCATGGACTCCGGGCGCTCTGAGCTGCCGCGGGTGCCGACGGCGGTGAAGATTCTCGTCGCCGGCGGGTTCGGGGCCGGCAAGACGACCCTGGTCGGGGCGGTGAGTGAGATCCGGCCGTTGACGACGGAGGAGTCGCTGACGTCGGCGGGGGTCGGCACCGATGATGTGACGGGGGTGGAGCGCAAGTCGACGACGACGGTCGCGATGGACTTCGGCCGGATCACGATCGGGCCGGAGGTGGTGCTGTATCTGTTCGGGACGCCGGGGCAGGACCGGTTCTGGTTCCTGTGGGACGAGCTGGCGCTGGGGGCGATCGGGGCGGTGGTGCTCGCGGACACGCGGCGGCTGGCGGACTGTTTCCCGTCGATCGACTATTTCGAGCGGCGCAACACGCCGTTCGTGGTGGCGGTGAACTGTTTCGACGATGCGGTGACGTATTCGGAGGCGGAGGTGCGGGAGGCCCTGGACCTGGATGGTCTTGTGCCGCTGTTGTTGTGTGACGCGCGGGATCGGGAGTCGTCGAAGGCGGTGCTGATCGGCCTGGTGGAACATGTCCTCACCCTGACCCGGTCTTGAAAGATATCCTGTCATCGCGTTACTGTGCCGGAAAATCTTCGGTCAACGGTGGGGTGGTGCGGGAAAATGAGCTCTTCGATCGGGTTGCATCGGGTGCTGGCCCCGGCCGGGGTGCTGCCGCAGGCGGCGCAGCGGCTCGACGCGTCACCGGCGATCGGGGCCGACGAGGTGCGGGTGCGGGTCGAGCGGCTGAACCTCGACGCCGCCTCGTACCGGCAGCTGTCCGACGCGCACGGCGGTGACGGAGCGGCGATCCGGGCCGCGGTGCTGCAGATCGTGGCGGCGCGGGGGAAGATGCACAACCCGGTCACCGGCTCGGGTGGCATGCTCATCGGCACCGTCGACGCGGCCGGCCCGGACTCGCCCCTGGGCCTCAACCCCGGCGACCGGATCGCGACCCTGGTGTCGCTGACCCTGACGCCCCTGGCCATCACCGACGGGCTGCGGGACTGGGACGGGCTGAGCGAGCAGGTGCCGTGCGAGGGTCACGCGATTCTGTTCGCCCGGTCGATCGCCGCGGTGCTGCCCGGCGACCTCGCCCCCGAGCTGGCCCTCGCGGTGCTCGACGTCTGCGGCGCACCCGCACTGGTCAAGCGCCATATTTCGGCTGATGTCCGAAAAGTGGCCGTGTTGGGTGCCGCCGGCAAGTCCGGCAGCCTCGCCCTGGCCGCGGCGAAAGGGAGACACACCGTCGCCGTCGTCCGCGACGAACGAGAACGCGCACAAATCGCCGCAAGCGGTCTCGCGACGGACGTGGTCGTCGCCGACGCCAGAGACGCCGTCGGCCTCAGCGAAGCGATCGGTGACCCGGCCGACCTGACGGTGGTGTGCGTCGACGTCCCCGGCTGCGAACACGCCGCCATCCTGGCGACCCGGCCCGGCGGTACCGTCATCTTCTTCTCCATGGCCACCTCGTTCCCGGCCGCCGCCCTCGGCGCCGAAGGCCTCGCCGCCGATGTGACCATGCTCATCGGCAACGGCTACGTCCCCGGCCACGCCGAGTACGCCATCGGCCTGCTGCGATCCGAACCCGCCGTCCGGGCCATCTTCGAAGCGCGCCTCGCACCCCGGTTGGCAGACTGGGCGGCATGAGAACCCTGTACCGCGGTGGCCGCGTCCACACCCCGGCCGACCCCTCCGCCACCGCGCTGCTCACCGACGGCGACCGCATCGCCTGGCTCGGGCCCGACGCCGACGCCCCGACCGGCGCCGACCGGGTCGTCGACCTCGCCGGGGCGCTGCTCACCCCGGCGTTCGTCGACGCGCACGTGCACACCACCGCGACCGGCATCACCCTGCAGGGCCTCGACCTCACCGCCACCCGCTCCGCGACCGACGTCCTCGACGCCGTCGCCGCCCACGCCGCCACGCTCCCGCCCGACGCGGTCGTCATCGGCCACGGCTGGGACGAGTCCGGGTGGGCCGAGCAGACGACGCCGAGCAGCGCCGAGCTCGACCGGGCCGGCGGCGGCCGCGCCGTCTACCTGTCCCGGACCTGCGTGCACGCCGCGCTCGTCTCGTCGAAGCTGCTGACCGGCGGGGTGCGCGGTGACGGGCGGGGGTGGCTGACCCGCGACGACCACCACACCGCCCGCGCCGCCGCCTACGGGTCGATCACCGCCGCGCAGATCCACGCCGCGCAGCAGGCGACCCTGCGCCACGCCGCGTCGCTGGGCATCGCCGCCATCCACGAATGCGGCGGGCCCGGCACGTCCGGCGAGGACGACTTCACCGCCGCCCTCGCCCACGGGCCGCAGTTCCCGAAGGTGTACGGCCTGTGGGGCGAAGCCGGCGCCGCCGCGAAAGCGCGGGAGCTGGGGGCGCGGGGCGCGGCCGGGGACCTGTACGCCGACGGGGCGCTGGGTGCCCGCACCGCGCACCTGTCCCACGACTACCTCGACGACCACGGCTCCGCCGGGCACGGCTACCTCAGCGCCGAACAGATCGGCGAACATCTCGTCGGCTGCGTCGAGCACGGTATGCAGGGCGGGTTCCACGCCATCGGCGACGCCGCCATCGGCACCGTCCTGGCCGGGTTCGGGCACGCCGCCCGGGCCGTCGGCGTCGAACGGCTGCGGGCCGGGCGGCACCGCATCGAACACGCCGAGCTGCTGGACAAGGCGGCGATCGCGAAGTTCGTCGAGTACGGCATCGTCGCCTCGATCCAGCCGGCGTTCGACCGGCGGTGGGGCGGCGAGCACGGCATGTACGCGCAGCGGCTCGGCCCGCAACGGGCGCTGTCGGCGAACCCGATCGGGTCCATGGCCGGCGTCGGGGTGCTGCTCGCGTTCGGCTCCGACAGCCCCGTCACCCCCCTCGATCCGTGGGGGTCGTGCCGGGCGGCGATGCGCCACCACAACCCGGTGCAGCGGATCGGGCCGAAGGCCGCGTTCGCCGCGCACACCCGCGGCGGCTGGCGGGCCGTCGGCGACGACGACGAGGGCGTCCTCAACCCCGGCGGGACCGCGACGTTCACCGTCTGGGACACCACCGCCACCCTCACCGCCGTGCTGACCGGCGACGACACCCCGGCCGCCCGGACCACCGTCCTGGCCGGCACCGACATCTGGACCCTGTGACGTGAAGGAGGCGGTGGTGTGACCGGCAAACTCGGCCTCGACCCGGACCTGGTCGCCACGGCGAGACGGCTCGCGGCGGCGGCCGGGCGGCCCGTCGTCGACCTGGCCCGGACCCACACCACCGTCGCCGTCGAACGCGCCACCCTGCGCCTGGCCGGGATCGAAGGCGCCGACCCCGACGGCATCCCGTGGGTGAACCGGCTCGTCGACGCCGTCGCCGCCGACATCGGCCTCGGCCACGGCGTCCTGCAACCCGTCTACGACGCGCTGCGCCGCGACGGGCACGCCGACCTGACCCTCCTCGCGCAGAAAGCCGCCGCCGGCAGCGTGCGTTTCGACGTCCCGACCGGGCCGGCCGCCCGGCGCACCGCGACCGCGGCCGTGCGGCGAGGGGTGGCGAGGATCGACCGGCGGCGGCGGGAACGGGACCGGCTCATCGCCCGCCTCGGCGACCCGCGGCAGCGGCCGTGGATCTACCTGATCGTCGCGACCGGCGACATCTACGAGGACATCCCGCAGGCGCAGGCGGCCGCCCGGGCCGGCGCCGACGTCATCGCCGTCATCCGCTCCACCGGCCAGTCGCTGCTGGACTACGTCCCCGAAGGCGCCACCCGGGAAGGGTTCGCCGGCACGTACGCCACCCAGGAGAACTTCCGGCTGATGCGGGCCGCCCTCGACGAGACGTCGAAGGAGGTGGGCCGGTATGTGCGCCTGACGAACTACGCGTCCGGGCTGTGCATGCCGGAGATCGCGGCCCTCGCGGGGCTCGAACGGCTCGACATGATGCTCAACGACTCCATGTACGGCATCCTGTTCCGCGACATCAACCCGATCCGGACCTTCGTCGACCAGCGGTTCTCCCGCCAGATCCACGCCCGCGCCGGGATCATCATCAACACCGGCGAGGACAACTACCTCACCACCGCCGACGCCGTCGACGCCGCCCACACCGTCACCGTGTCGCAGCTGCTCAACGAGTACTTCGCGGACGAGGCCGGGCTGCAGACGTGGCAGCTCGGCCTCGGCCACGCCTTCGAGATCAACCCCGAGCTGCCCGAATCGTTCCGCCTCGAACTCGCCCACGCCCTGCTCGCCCGGGAACTGTTCCCCGGCGCCCCGCTGAAATGGATGCCGCCGACCCGGCACATGACCGGCGACGTGTTCCGCGGCAACCTCCTCGACGGGTTCTTCAACCTCGCCGGGGCGCTGACCGGGCAGGGCATCCTCCTCGTCGGGATGATGACCGAGGCCGTCGTCACCCCGTGGCTGTCCGACCGGGACATCGCCCTGCAGAACGTCCACTACGTCCTGCGCGCCGCCGGCAACCTCCACGAAGACTTCACCCCCGGCACCTTCATCAAGGACCGGGCCGCCCTGGTACTGCACGAAGCCGTCGAACTCCTCGAGCACATCGGGCAGCGGGGACTCCTGCAGGCCATCGGCGACGGCACGTTCGGGATCATGCGCCGCCCCGCCGACCGCGGCAAAGGCCTCGACGGCGTCGCCCGGCGCGAGGACACCTACTGGAACCCGGCCGAGCAGCTCCTCACCGGGGAGGCGTCATGAGCAGCGAACCAATCACCGACCCGAAGGTCGTGCGGCCGTACGGGGACACCACCGGCGACGGCATGATCCAGCTGTCGTTCACGCTGCCGCTGCCCGCCGGGAAACGCGGCGAAGGCGCCGCCCTGCAGCTGGCCGGGAAGATGGGCGTCGACCCGGCCATGGTCGTGCACGCCCGGCCCATCGGCGACGGGCACACCTTCTACGTCGTCTACGGCCGCGTCAACCACCTCGTCGAACCGGCCAAGGTCGTCGTCGCCGAACGCGACTACCCGCTGCTGTCCCCGAAAGACGTCAACACCGCCATCCGCGACCGGCTCCGCCGCAAAATGGTCGTCGTCGGCGCCTGCATCGGCACCGACGCCCACACCGTCGGCATCGACGCCATCCTCAACCTCAAAGGCATCGCCGGGGAGAAAGGCCTCGAGTACTACCGGGAACTGCGGGTCGTGAACCTCGGCGCCCAGGTCGCCGTGGCCGACCTCGTCCAGGCCGCCGCCGACGAACACGCCGACGCCGTCCTCGTCTCCCAGGTCGTCACCCAGCGCGACGCCCACCTGCACAACGTCAAAGCCATGTCGGCGGCGTTCCGCGAAGCGTTCCCCGCCGCCAGACGGCCGCTGCTCGTCGCCGGCGGGCCCCGCTTCGACGAGCTGATGACCGGCGAGCTCGGCGTCGACCGGATCTTCGGCCGCGGCACCACCCCCCGCGAGGTCGCGTCGTATCTTGCCCACAGCCTCGCCCACACCGTCAGGAGCCGCCCGTGAGCAGCCTGGAAGGCGTGACCGTCACCCACCGCCGGTACGTGCCGTACGGGCACGCCCACTACGGCGGGAACCTCGTCGACGGCGCCTACAGCCTCGCCCTGTTCGGCGACGCCGCCACCGAACTGTGCATCCGCACCGACGCCGACGAGGGCCTCTTCGCCGGCTACAGCACCGTCACGTTCCACGCCCCCGTCCACGCCGGCGACGTCGTCGAGGTCACCGCCACGGTCACCCGGCAGGGCACCCGGTCCCGGACCGTCGCCTTCACCTGCCACGTCACCTGCCGCGCCGACCCCGCCCGCGGCCCCTCGGCGGCCTCCGTCCTCGCCGAGCCGATCCTGGCCGTGTCGGCGACCGGGACCGTCGTCGTCCCGCAACCGTGAAAGCCGCGTGTCTCGACGTCGGGTCGACCGACACGAAACTCGCCGTCGTCGACACCGGCACCGGCGACCTGCTGTCCACCGGCACCCACCCGACGACCCTCGGCACCGACGTCCTGCACGGCGTCGACGCGCTCCTCGCCGCGGCCGGGCCCGTCGACCACGTCTACTGCTGCTCGTCCGCGGGCGGCGGGCTGCGGCTCGCCGTGATCGGGTTCGAGGCCCTCGTCTCCGCCGACGCCGCCCACCGCGTCGCCCTGTCCGCCGGCGCCCGGGTCGTGCACATCGCGACCGGGGCCCTCACCACGGCCGCCGTCGCCGCGTTGAAGAACGCCAAGCCGGATGTGGTACTGCTGGCAGGCGGTACCGACGGCGGAGAAGCCGACACCATCCGGCACAACGCGCACCGCCTCGCCACCGCCCGCTGGAAGGTGCCCGTGGTCGTCGCGGGGAACGCCGACACCCGCGACGACATCGTCGGCCTGCTCGCCGGGCGGGGCCTGCCCGTCGCCGCCGCCGGGAACGTCCTGCCCCGCATCGGCGTCACCGACCCCGCCCCGGCGCGGGCCGCGATCCGGGAACAGTTCATCCGGCACGTCATCGGCGGCAAGCGGCTGTCGAAGGGGCCCCGGTTCGGGCGGCTCGTCAGCGCCGCCACCCCGGACGCGGTGCTGACCGGGGTCGGGGTCCTCGCCCGGGCCGCCGGCGGGGACCTGCTCGTCGTCGACGTCGGCGGGGCGACCACCGACGTGTACTCGGCGCTGCAGCCCGGTGAGACGCCCCAGGACGCCGTCGCCGGGGTGCTGTGGCACCTCAGGACCGTCGAGGGCGATCTCGGCGTGCGGTGGAACGTGGACGGCATCCGCGCCGCCGCCGCCCGGGAGCGGATCGCGGTCGGCGACGGGCCGCTCGGGCTCGCCGCCGCCGCGGTCACCGTCGCCGTGCGCCGGCACACCCGAGGCGGACGGGACCTGCGACACGTCGCCACGGTCGTGGCGTCCGGCGGCGTCTTCCGGCATGCTGAACCAGCCGCGGCCCGCGCGGCCCTGACCCCGGCGCTGACCGATCACGCCGGCGGCTGGGCCCTGCCCCGCGCACCCCGCACCACGATCGACACCACCTACATCCTCGCCGCCGCCGGCCTCCTCGCCGGCGACCACCCCGACGCCGCCCTCACGCTCTGTAGAACACTCACAGCGTGATCGGGTAGCGACACAGCGTGTGCTGGGGGGTGAACCGGGGCCGACACGCCCAGACGACACGCCGCCCCGGCCAAATCCATCCCCGGAGGCGGTTGACAGGCACCCCGCGGCGGCGCGTACCGTCTTTGCGTCCTACCTCGGGAAGGATGACCGCGGTTCGCTACCTCCCAACGCCAGCTCGGCCGGACGTCTGCGTCAACCGACGAGACGACCCCGGCCACAGCCGGTGGGGGTCGGCGGGGGCTGCGAACGGGCATCCACCGGTGTCAGGGCAGGGGGGATCACGCGACCAGTAGACAACGGCACGCGCACGGGCAGCCAGCACCGTGCCGGGCTGGAACGAAGGCCGCGCACGAACGTCACTGCCGCACCGGCCGGACACAGGGCCTGGGAGCGCGGGGCGCGACTGGAACCAGTCGCGCCCCCATTTCAGCCCGGGCGCCGTTGCCGGCCATGGGGGCCTCGCGCCGGACCGGCGCCACCGTCAGGCCGCACCCGTTGGACACGCCGCGGCCGCAGCCAGCGGCCGGGGTCCAGCGCGCCATGCAGGTGCCTGCGCGCTTCCCGGGAGCGCAACTCATGATCATTGGGTGATGCGCCGCACACGGATCGGCGCGCCCGCCCGCCGGCACACCGGCATCGACCCCGCGATTCCACGATCGGGCGACCCACCCCGCATAATGGGCGCCGCAGGGCTCGCTCGGTTACGACACGGGGATGGCGCAGGTGACGTTGGTCGAACCAGACACGGCCGCCGCACCCGCGGCGCCGCCCGGGGACAGCCCCCCGCTGCCGCTGTGGGCCGCGCTGCTCACCGCCGCCCTCGCCGGGGGCGCCATGCTCGTCGCGTTCCCGCCGTACGGGCTGTGGTGGGCCGCCCCCGCTGCCGTGGCGCTGCTCGCTATCGCCGTGCACGGGCGGCGGGCCAGGACCGGGTTCTGGCTCGGCGCCGCCACCGGCGCGCTGTTCTTCACCCCGCTGCTGGCGTGGACGAACCTGCACACCGGCATGGTCCCGTGGCTGCTGCTGTCGATCCTGCAGGCGCTGTACCTCGGCCTGCTCGGCGCGGCCGGCGCCGGGATCAGCCCGCTGCTGGCCGGGCACCGGCCCGTCAACCGCGGCGGCTGGATGTGGCCGGTCGCCGTCGGGGCCCTGTGGGTCGGGCAGGAAGCGCTGCGGGACCGCACCCCGTTCGGCGGGTTCCCGTGGGGCCGGCTCGCCTTCAGCCAGGACACCTCGCCGCTGCTGCGCCTCGCCGCCGCCGGCGGGGCCCCGCTCGTCACGTTCGCCGTCGCACTGCTCGGCGGCCTGCTCGCCTACGCGGTGCTGCGCGGCATCAGCGCCGGCACCGACGCCCGCCGCGCCGTGCCGTCCCTGACCGCGGTGCTCGCCGGGGTCGCGGTGGCCGGGGTGGCACAGGTGGTACCGGCGCAGCAACCCGGTGGGGAAGCGGTCTACGTCGCCGTCGTGCAGGGCAACGTGCCCCGCCTCGGCCTGGACTTCAACGCCCAGCGCCGCGCCGTGCTCGACAACCACGTCAAAGCCACCATCGCCCTCGGCGACCAGGTCAAGGCCGGGGCCCGGCGGCCCGACCTCGTCGTGTGGCCGGAGAACTCCAGCGACATCGACCCGCTGCGCAACGCCGACGCCGGGCTGCTCATCGACCAGGCCGCCGACGCCGTCGGCGCGCCCATCCTCGTCGGTGGCGTCCTCTACAGCCCCGAGACCGGCGTCGAGAACGCCGGGCTGGTGTTCAACCCCGGCCGCAGCCTCGGCGACCCCGTCCCGAAATACGTCAAACGCCACCCGGTGCCGTTCGCCGAGACCATCCCGCTGCGCGGCATCGCCCGGCTGGTGTCCAAAGAGGTCGACCGGGTCTCCGACATGACCGCCGGGACCAGCCCCGGCGTGCTGCGGGTCGGCCCGGCCACCGTCGGCGACGTCATCTGCTTCGAGGTCGCCTACGACGGGCTCGTCCGCGACACCGTCACCGGCGGCGGGCAGCTCATCGCCGTGCAGACGAACAACGCCACGTTCAACGAGTCCGAGGCCCGCCAGCAGCTGGCCATGGTCCGCCTCCGGGCCGTCGAACACGGCCGGGACGCGCTCATGGCCTCCACCGTCGGGATCTCCGCGTTCGCCGACACCACCGGCGCCACCAGCGAAGAGACCGCGTTCGACCAGCAGGCGGTCATCCTCGCCGAGCTGCACCTGGGCGAAGACCGTACGCTTGCAACACGGCTGGGAGCGATCCCCGAATACGTGATCGTGGTCCTCGCCCTCGCCGGGCTGGCCGCCGCACGGCTGCGGCGGCGGCAGCTGGACGATTCTGTAGTCTCCACCGTTGTCGAAATACCGCAAACCACCCAGAAGACCACCCAGACCGCCGAACCAGGCATCGAACCAGGCATGAAGCCGGGCATCAAGGAGGACCTGTGAGTACACCCGACCGAGGCGTGAACCAATACCCCGGAGTCGGCAGGGTCCTCGTCATCATCCCCACGTACAACGAGGCCGACAACATCCGGATCATCGTCGACCGGGTCCGTAAGGCCACCCCGGCCGTCGACATCCTCATCGCCGACGACAACAGCCCGGACGGCACCGGCGCCATCGCCGACGAGCTCGCCGCCGCCGACCCGGCCGTGCACGTCATGCACCGCGCCGGCAAGCAGGGCCTCGGCGCCGCCTACATCGCCGGGTTCGCGTGGGGCACCGAACACGGCTACGACGCCGTCGTGGAGATGGACGCCGACGGCTCCCACGCCCCCGAGGAACTGCCGAAGCTGCTCGACGCGCTCGCCGACAACGACGTCGTGCTCGGCTCCCGCTACGTCAAGGGCGGCAAGACCGTCAACTGGCCGTTCCACCGGCAGGCGATCTCCCGCACCGGCAACGTGTACGTGCGGCTCGCCCTCGGCATGCCGCTGCGGGACGCGACCGGCGGCTACCGCGCCTACCGCATCCCCGTGCTGAGCAAGCTCGAGCTCGACACGATCGCCTCCCACGGGTACTGCTTCCAGGTCGACCTCGCGTGGCGCTCCCACAAGGACGGCTTCCGGGTCGCCGAGGTGCCGATCACGTTCACCGAACGCGAACGCGGCCAGTCGAAGATGAGCTCCTCCATCGTTCGTGAGGCACTGTGGAAGGTGACAGTGTGGGGCACCGCCGCCCGCTGGAACGCCCTCAAGAAGGCCGTCGCCGGCAACGGCCCGGCCAAGGGCGAACCCGGGCGCTGATCCGGCGCTGATCCGGCGCTGACAGGGCGCCGGCAACGGAAAGGGGCGGACGACATGCGAGGGCTCGGCTGGGCCGCGATCGGCGCGTTCCTGCTGGTGATCGCCGAGATCACCGTGTTCGTGCTGGTCGCCCGGCAGATCGGCTGGGGCTGGGCGATCCTCATCGGCCTGGCCACCATGGCCCTCGGATTCATGCTCGTCAAACGCGAAGGGGTCCGCGCCTGGCGGCGGTTCCGCACCGCCCTCGGCGAAGGCCGACCGGCCGGCGGTGAGGTCTCCGACGGCCTCACCGGCCTGCTCGGCGCCCTGCTGCTCATCGTCCCCGGCTTCCTCACCGACGCCGCCGGGCTGCTGCTGCTCGCCCCGCCGGTCCGCGCGTTCGCGGGCCGGCAGGTCCGCCGCGTCGCCGAACGCCGCATCTCCCCGGCCGCCGCCGGTGACCTCTTCGGCCCCCGGATCGTCCGCGCCGAACGCGGCACCCCCACCGCCGAACCCACCGTCGGCACCAGCCAGCCCGGCGAGATCGTCGAAGGCGAGATCATCGACCCGCCGGCCCGGTGAAGGCCGTCCCCGTCACCGTCGACGCGCTCGCCGCGGACGTCGCCGAACGGGCCCGGGCCGCCGCCGGTGCGCACCCGGCCCGGGTCGCCCTCGACGGTGCCCCGACCGCCGGACCATCCGTGCTGGCCGAGGCGGTTTTGTCGGTACTGGGCGACGCCGGCATCCCCGTCCTGCACGCCCCCGCCGACGGGTTCTACCGGGCGGCGTCGCTGCGCCTCGAACGGGGCCGCACCAACCCCGACGCCTACTACGAGGACTGGCTCGACCTGCGGGCCCTGACCCGCGAAGTGCTGGGGCCGGCCGGGCCGGGTGGCACCGGGCGGGTGCTGCCGTCGCTGTGGGACGCCGCGACGGACCGGGCGACCCGGGCCGCGTATGTGACGCTGCCGCCGCACGGGGTGCTGATCGTGTCCGGAGTGTTCCTGCTCGGGGCCGGACTCGAGTTCGACGTCGCCGTACACCTCATGCAGAGCGACGCGGCCGTGGCCCGGCGGCTGCCTGCGGACCTCGCGTGGACGCTGCCCGCGTACGGGCGGTACCGGGACGAAGTGATGCCCGAATATCAGGCGGATCTGGTTGTCCGGGCCGATGATCCGGTGCATCCCGCGCTCGTGACTGCGCTGTGAGCGGACGGGGCGGGCACGGCGGTGATCACGGACTAGCGTGGGGGCGGTGAAGACGTTCTGGGTGGACCGCGATCACGACCGGTACGAGCACCTCGTCCGCGCCCACGCCGGCGGCTTCACGTACACCCTCGGCGACATCGCACCCGTCGCGTTCGCCTGCGCCGCCTGGACGTTCGCGACCCCGCCGATCCTCGACCCCGGCTACGTCCGCTGGCACCGGCGGGTCCTGTCCGCGACCTGCAGCCGCAACCCGTTCGACGGCGGCCTCACCGCCCGCGTCGAACTCGTCTCCCCGCTGCCCGCCGAACTCACCACTACCCGCGCCTGGTGGCGCGACCGCGGCTGGCGCGGCTGGCCCGAACTGTTCGGGCAGTTCGTCCAGCCCACCGACCGCGACCTCAGCCGCAACCCGCACCTGCGCACCACCCTGCTGCTCGAGGCGCCGCTGCCCCTCGACGGGCTGCCGGAGGCCCCGGAACCCGACACCGGCCCCGACGACCTCGCCCTCGCCGCGTCCCGCGCCGTCGCCGTCCTCGTCCGGGACCTTGCCGACCTCGTCGGGCCCGTCGTGCAGCAGCTCGACACCGACCGGGCACTCTCGTAGCGCGGTTCCGCTCCCTGCCCTTCGGCGGGCGCTTTCGTAGGGCTCATTCCCTCTTGCCCTTCGGCGGGTGATTTGGGAATGTTCCTCCCGTGGAGGTGCGCCCGCTGACCGGCGACGAATGGTCCCTGAAACGCGACCTTCGCCTCGCCGCGCTCCGCGACAGCCCGCACGCCTTCGCCAGCACCTACGCGCGGGAAGTGAAACGCTCCGAGGCCGACTGGCGCACCTGGCCCGCCGGCGGCGCGTTCTTCGCCGCCTTCCGCGACGCGGTGCCGCTCGGGATCGCCGGGTCCTGGGTCGCGGCCAGCGCCCCCGGCACGACCCACCTGATCAGCATGTGGGTCGTGCCCTCCTGCCGCGGCCGCGGGATCGCGGTCCTGCTCGCCGACGCCGTCACCGGCTGGGCCCGCGAGCGCGGCCACGACACCGTCGAGCTGGAGATCGCCTGCGGCAACACCGCCGCGATGCACGCGTACCTGCGCTGCGGGTTCACCCCGACCAGCCGCGAGCCGTTCACCAGCGGCGGGACCGTTCTGGTGCGTTCTGTCTGACTTTTAGGCTGGACATTTCGCCTAGAACCCACCACACCGGTCGGCGGTTGCCGGGAGCCATATGTCCGTCAGCCTTTGGCTGAAAGGTTGACGCGTTTTGCCAGATTTATGGCTTTCGGCTACATAGTGTAATCGCGTCATCACGACACGAGGGGGAGTCAAGATGCGAAACGCACAGCGAATCCTGGCCCTGAGCGCCATGACCCTGACCGCCGGTGCGGTCCTCGGCATGACCGCCACGGCCGCGTCCGCGTCCACGGAGCAGGGCAGCCAGGCCACCGCCGCGCAGCCCGGGCCGCACGATCGCCACGACGATCACAACGGCAACTTCAACGGCCGCCACAACGACCGCGACCGCACCTGGGTCGACGGCCGCTACAACAGCCGCAAGACCTGCCAGTTCTTCGCCTGGGTCGGCGAGCACCGCGGCCGCTTCGACGACGGCCGCTGCGTCCCGGCGTTCAACGGCCGCCGCGGCACGTGGCTGCTGATCGCGCACGACTACGGCCGGCGCGGTCACCGCTAGGAGAGCTCTGCACCGTACGGGCGGCCACCCATCTCCGGGGGCCGCCCGTACGGCTTTGCTGTTCTTGCCACGACTACGGCTCCTCGTTCCTGCTACGCCGGCGCGCTTGCCACGACTTCTCGTCTGCGCTACGGGGCGGCGCGGCGGCCACGGCTTGTCTTCCTCGCAACGGGGTGGCGCGGTGGCCACGGCTTCTCGTTTTCGCCACGGGGCGGCACGGTGGCCTCGGCTTGTCGTTTTCGCTACGGGGTGGTGCGGTGGCCACGGGCGGCGAGCAGCAGGACACCGACCGCCGCGGCGGCCACCTGGGTCGCACCGAGCCCGACGACGAGCACCCACAGCGGCCACCCGACCACACTCGCGAACACCGCCGCCCCGGCCGCCGCCGCGGTGAGCTTGACCCCCGACCCGAGCGTGAACACCTGCGTCCGCACCCTCGCCGGCGCCTCACTCGACCGCACCAGCAGCACGGACGTGAACAGCGGCCCGTCGAACACCCCCACGACCGCGAACAACGCCACTACCCCGGCCCAGCTCGGCACCAGCGGCACCACCGCCAGCAACACCCCGGTGACGAGCAGACACCCGAACACCACCCGATGCGGCGGCTGCGCGACCGGCCGCCGCGCCATCAGCAACGACCCGGCCAGGGCGCCGAGCCCGATCGCCCCCACCAGCAGCCCACCACCGGCCGGACGCCCGTGCGCGACACCGAGCAGCACCGCGATGGACGGCATCATCCCGGTACCGAACGTCCCCACCACCGTCGCCACCGTCACCGCGAACAACCGCGGCGAGACGACGATCGCCCGGAACCCGTCCCGCAGATCCTCACCGAAGGTCGTCGGTGCTCCGTCGCGCGTCGCGGTCTCGAGGGCCGCATCGGCCGGGCCGGTCGGCACTTCTCCGTCGGCCAACCGCGTGACCAGCGCGCCACTTGCCGCATCGGCTGGTCGCGTCTCATCGCCCACCGCTGCACCCCAGCCCCCACCGCTCGTCTCCGCTGGGTTCCGGTCTGCGGAGTCTGGGTCCGCGGAGTTTGCGTCTGCGGAGTCTCGGGCCGCGGAGTCTGAGTCTGCGAAGTCTCGGTCCGCGGAGCCTGAATCTGCGGAGTCTGGGTCTGTGGAGCCTCGGCCCGCGGAGTCTGGGTCTGCGGTGTCCGGGTCCGCGGTGTCCGGGTCCGCGGTGTCCGGCAGAGGCCGCACGGTCAGCAACAGCACGGCGGCGGACAGGCACACCGCCACGATCACCGCCGCCGCGGCCGGGACGCCGATCGACACCGCCAGGGCCGCCCCAGCTGCCGGGCCGAAGATGTCCGCGACGTTGTACGTGGCGGCGTCCAGCCCCCGGTACCGTGCCCGGCTCGGCTCGGCGACGACGTCATCGAGCCGTCCCGACAGCCCGCCGAAGATCATCGACCCGCAGCAGCCGGCGATCAGGGCCAGCAGCAGCACCAGTGGCTGCGGTACGTGACCCAGCAGCGACAGGATGCCACCGATCGCGGCGCCGAACCCGGCTACGAACGCCGCGTGCACCAGCGCCGGCCGCCGGGCACGGTCGGTGACCAGGCCGACCAGCGGACCGGCCAGCAGGTGCGGCACCAGGAGTACGGCCAGGACGATCGACCCCTGGGCCGGGCCGCCGAACTGCCGGATCGAGGCCAGGACCAGCACCACCCCGGCTCCCGCGTCGGCGGTCCGGGCCAGCGCCGCGGCGGCGAGCAGCCGTAGGGCGCTCACCGCCCGTCACCCGATCGGGTGCCTGCCAGGCTGCGGAACGCAGAGATCAAGGGCAGGATTTGGGCATGCATGTTGCAGTGACCAACCGTGACGGTGACATCGCCCTGGTGAGCATCCACGGCGCGATCGACATCAACACGGCCCCCGCCCTCCGCGACACGATGCACCAGCTCCTGAACGCCGGGCGCACCCGCATCGTCGTCGACCTCGCCGGCGTCGACTTCTGCGACTCCATCGGGCTGGGCACGTTCGCCTACACCCGCAATCACTGCGCCGCCGCCGGAGGCTTCTTACGCCTGGCCGCGCCCTCACCGTTCCTGTCACGGTTATTAACCACGGTCGGTCTGACCGGCCCAATCCCCGTGCACCCGACGGTCACCGACGCCCTCCACGAGGCCACCGCCGCCTGACCGCCGCCCTGACCGCCGCCTGACCGCCGCCGCGCCCTGGGCTGACAACCCGACGGCGCAGATCAACCCGACGGCGCAGATCAACCCGACGGCGCAGATCAACCCGACGGCGCAGATCAACCCGACGGCGCAGATCAACCCGACGGCGCAGATCAACCCGACGGCGCAGATCAACCCGACGGCGCAGATCAACCCGACGGCGCAGATCAACCCGACGGCGCAGATCGACCCGACCTCGGCAAATGCGGCCGCGCTCGGAACGATCGGTCGTCGACGCGGCCGGGCGGACCGGAAGTGGCCGGGAGTGTGCCGTGACGCAGTGCACCGGACCTCGGCGAATGCGGCCGCGCGCGCAAGGAACGGTCGTCGACGCGGCCGGGCGGACCGGAAGTGGCCAGGAGCGTGCCGTGAACCAGTGCACCGGACCGTCATCGGGAGTTTGGCCAGTGCGCCGGACGGTGCAGTCGCGGCGGCAGTCTCGTTGCGGCGTCGCCCACGGCCGCGTCGAGCTGGGACTGGATCAGGAACAGCGTGGTGCTGAGGTCCGCGCCGGACAGATTCGCGCCGCGGAGGTCGGCGCCGATCACGTCGGCATTGCGCAGGTCCGCACCGGAAAGGTCGGCCCCGATCAGCAGGGCTCCGCGGAGGTCGGCGTTGCGCAGGTCGGTACCGCGCAATCTTGCCCCGATCAACGGCCTTCCGAGCGTCACCGGCGCCTTCGAGCGGCTGCCGGGCGCCGTCTGCCGGCGGGTCTTGCCGCGGCCTCGCGTTCGTGCGGCGCCATCCGAGCGCATCTGCTCGCCGTGCCGTGGACCCTCGCCATGCCGGGTCTTGCCGGCGCCCGTGGTTGTGTCGGCGTCCGTAGTTGGGGCGGTGTGAGGAGTTGGGGCGGTGTGAGCGGTTGGGCTGGATGCGGCGGGCGTGTGCCGGTCCGGTGGCTGGGAGGGCTCCGGGTTGGGGTTGGTGCGGGCCAGGTGGCTTGCTTCTCGGAGGAGCGGGGCGATCTGCGCTCGGTGACGTTCGGCGCGATCGGGGGTCAGGTCGTCGGAGGCGTCCCTGAGTGCGCGGGTGGTCGACAGCGCGTCTTCGAGGGCGTCGTGGAGCGGCTGGCACTGAGGGAGGGTGCGGGCTTCAGTGAGGTACCAGAGAAGCTCGTGAAGAATGCGGACGGCGGCGAAGACCTCGAACATGCGGGGTGCGGTCGCGGGGGCCTGGCGCCAGTCGCGGCCTTCGGCGACGACCTGGGCGACGTGCTGGCCCGCGCCGAAGCAGTCGTAGACGGTGCAGCCGGTGAAGCCGCGGTCGCGCAGGCGGGTGTGGATGCCGCAGCGGAAGTCGTCGCGCAGGTTCGGGCAGGGGTGGCCGGCGGGCTTGTCGATGGCGAAGTCCGAGGAGCGGGCGAACGCCGGGGCCACGCAGCACAGGCCGAAGCACTTGGAGCAATCGGCTCGTAGCTCGGTGTCCATGATCCCTTCCCGGTCCGCGGACGACGGTACCCCCACCACGGATGGCGAAGAGCCCCGGCCTGGTCGGCCGGTACTCCACCGTGGACGGCGAGAAGCCCCGGCCTGGTCGGCCGGGGCTTCTCGTCAGCTGTCGCGGTGCCTAGGCGGAACGGCCGCGGCGCAGGCGGACCTCTTCGAGACGCTCGTTGAGGATGTCCTCGAGCTCGGCGATCGTGCGCCGCTCCAGGAGCATGTCCCAGTGCGTGCGCGGCGGCTTGGCCTTCTTCTGCTCGGGCTCGCTGCCGTCGACCAGCCGCGCCACGCTCCCGTCGAACTTGCACTCCCAGGTCATCGGGACCTCGGCATCGACGGCGAACGGTACCTCGAACTGGTGCCCCTTCGCGCACAGGTATTCGCGGGTCTGACGCGGAGCCAGCTCGGTGTTGCGGTCGGACTCGTAGCTGACGGCTCCGAGACGGCTGCCGCGCAGCATGCGCTCGCCCATGGTCGGTCTTCCCCTTCGAATCGTGTTGCGCTTCGCTGTAATCAACGACGCCACGTGGTCTGACGATTCCCACCGCGGGCGGGCAGATTACACGACCCACCCGGGACTGCGGTAGGTTCGTCGCCGGGTCGGTACCCTGATTTTACGTTGGGTTTCAATCATCGACCACATCGTGCGATGCGTCGCGCGGCTCACCGATGGTAGTTTCGGCAGGTCACCCTGCAGGTTGACGGTTCTCACCCGCCGTGTGGTGGCACATTTCCCGACACCGTGAGCCGGGTGAGAGCCGACGTGAGCTGGGTCACCTGGTCGCGGAGATCGTCCGCCCAGGCGTGCGCGCGATCCGCCTCGGCGCGCAACCGTACCAGCTCCTCACGTGCGGAAATGAGCGCCGCCTCGGCTCCGGCGGCCCGGGCGCCCTCCGCGTCGAGGCGCCGCTGCAGCCGGCTTTCGGTCTCCGCACCCTCCCGCAGCGCCCGTTCCACGGCGGTGTGCGCGATGTCACGCTCCCGCAGCGCGTTGCCGGCCAGATCTCGGGCCGCGTCACGCTCGCGATAGGACTCCGCTCGCAGCGCCGCCTCGGTCGCGGCCTCACGCCGGGCCGCGTCGCGCTCGGCGGCGACCGTTTCGGCCGCCTCGCGGTACTGCCCGATCGACCGTTCCGCCGCCTCCCGCGCCGCGGCGATCGTCTCGTCGGCGGCCGCCTGCATCTCCGCGACCCGCCGGTCACCGTCCGCACGCGCGTCCTGCACGGAACGTTCGGCGCCGGCGCGGACGTCGGCCAGGGTGCGTTCCATCGCCGATCGTGCTTCCGTGACCGTCGCCTCCGCGTCCGCCTGCACCGCGACCATCGCCTGCTCGGCCGACGACTTGAGCTCCGCGACCCGGGCCGCGGCCGCCCGGTTGGCGTCGGCGATGCGCCGCTCCGCCTCCTCCCGCGCCGCGGCGACCCGGGCGTCGGCCTCCGCCGCCACCCGCCGGCCGTGCTCCGCGGCGTCCTCGGCGATCCGGCGGGACGTCGCCTCCGCGGCGTCGAGGCGCTGCTGGATCTCGGCGATGCGGGCCGTGCTCTGGCCGTGCACGAACGCGGCCTCGTCCTCGGCCGCCTGCCGCTGCGCCTGCTCCTCGAGCAGCTGGCCGTGCTTGGCCATCGCCAGGTTGTGCGCATCGTCGGCCTCGAGACGCTGCCGGGCCGCCTCCGCGCGGGCCTCCTCCATCGCCGCCCGGGCCCGGCGCGCCTCGTCGCGGGCGTCGTCGCGCTCGGCGTGCGCGGTGACCAGTCCCGCCGCCGCCTCGGCGCGGGCCTCGGCGACCTGCCGTTCGATCCCGGACGTGGACACCTCGGCGTGCAGGGCCTCGACCAGATCGGCGAGGGACTGGTCGAGCCGTTCGGCGATCTCGAACGCCCGCGCGACCTGCCCGGTGAGCCCCGGTGACGTGCGCTGGCGCATCCGGGCGTTGCGGGCGTTGCGCTGGCACTCGCCGTCGTTGTCGCGGCAGTACCGGAACGGGCGCCCGGCGGCGCTGCGCTGGGGGACGGGTCGGCCGCAGTACGCGCACGGGCGTTGCTCGCCGCCGAGCTCGTCCACGATCCACTCGCCGGCCACGGCGCCGTCGCCGTCGAGCCGTACGTCGATCCGAGACTCTGTCACGGCGCACAGCGTAGAGAAGAAGTTCGCCGCTGGTCGGCCCGACACGCCGAATTATTGAATTGCTATTACCAATAATTCGATAATTCGGGCCGGAGGGGCGCTGGGAGCGTCGGAAAGCCGCCGAAGGCGGTACACCATAATGTCAGTTATGCGCGCGCAGCGTTGGCTCGGCGATCCCAGGCGCTGTCGAGGCGTGCGGCAGGATCGCCCCCGCGGTGCGACGGTCCCGTCTCGGCTGCACTGAGGCGGGCGCACGCGATCGCCGCCGGTCGAAACCCGGACGACCTTCCGGCGAACGTCCGTCCAGACAGCGTGGCGCGTCGCGATGCGGGAGGTGAGGCTCGATGCGAGAAGATCGCGCCCGCAGCCTGGTCCTCAGCAGGTGGTGGCGAAACCCTGCAGCAGGTTCCGGTCGTATACGAAGATCACGTAGAGGTCGAAGTCGCGGCGGGTCACGGGAGTGCCGTACTGGGCCAGGACGTCTGCCGGGGTGCCGTACATCGGGCGTTGCTTCTCCAGCAGCACGAACCGCGCGTCGTGGGTGGCCGGGTCGTACATGTCGGTGTGGGTCTGCCAGCACATGCCGACGATGCGGCCGTTGCCGCTGAGCGTCGGCACGACGGTGACCTGGCGGGCGGTGCCGACGGTGATGTTGTTCGACACCCAGTACGAGCCGAGCCCGTAGCGCAGGCCGCGGCTCTCCAGCCAGTCGGCCGCCTCCTGGCCCTCGACCGGCTCGGCGCGGGGCGGGACGTAGGCGACGAGCGACACCAGCAGGACCGCCAGGACCGCGGCGGTCAGTGCCCGCGCAACCGGGACGATCCGGCCGGCCCGCAGCAGACGCACGCTCACCCGGGCGGCGAGGACGGCGGCCATCGGCAGGACCGGCGCCACCTCCCGCGTCGCGAGCAGGTCGATCGGGAGCGTCGAGACGATCTCCGCGGTGAGGTCGGCGACGATCGCCACGGCCAGGATCGCGTCGACCCGGTCGGCGGTGCCGCGGAGCACGGCGACCACGGTGAGGATCAGCGCGGCGACGGCCAGCAGCAGGCCCGGGACCCGCACGACCTGCAGCAGCGTCTCGACCCAGGGCGGCTGCACGCCGGGGCGGGTCACGCCGAACAGGATGCCGGCCATGCGGGCCACCATCCGCGCGCGGTCCGGCCACTGCTCGATCGGCGACAGCTGGATCGGTGGTTTCGGGGCGCGGAACCCGCCGAGGCGCTCGATCAGCCACAGCGCCGTGTGGGACGCGACGATCGAGGCCAGACCGGCCGCGGCGAGCCGGGCGTCGGTGCCGCGCCACGAACGGTCCCGCAGTGCCCGGTAGGCGCCGACGACCACCAGCGGCGCCGCACCCACGAACGTGATCAGCGGGTCGCCCATCGCGCCCCAGGCGAGGACCGCGGCGACCGCGAACGGCAGCCACACCCGGTCCCGGGCCCGGTCGATCAGCAGCCAGGCGATGAGCAGCGGGACCGCGGAGCCGGTGTGGTTCGGCGAGGACAGCAGCGTCTGGTAGCCCACGCCCGGCGCCGGCACGAGCAGGATCGCCACCGCGATCGCCGCCGCGAGCCAGCCGTGCAGGGTGCTGTCCAGGCGGCGCTCCCACGCCAGCCGGCCGGCGAGGAGCACCACCAGGGTCCAGGACAGGGCCGCGGCGATGTGGATCTGGTCCGTGGTGACGCCGGTGAAGAGCTGGATCAGCCCGTACTGCACCAGCTCCGTCGGATAGAACGACACGTCCGACAAGGTCCAGCCGCGCAGCAGCACGTTGCCGTGGAACAAATCCCAGGCCTGCAGCGCGTTGCTCGCCCCGTCGCTGTTCACCGTCACCGCGCGGGCCATCCGCAGGTACGCCAGGAACAACCCGATCGCGGCCACCGCCACCAGCAGCGGCGGCCAGGCCCGGCGCAGCCTCACGCGACGCCCCACTCGGCCAGGACTTCGGCGGTGTGCTGGCCCGGCAGCGGCGGCTCACCCGGCGTGGCGGGCGGCGCCGAGGCCGAGAACCGCGGCGCCGGGGCCGGCTGCACCGCCGCGTTGTCGCCGGCGGTGATGAAGGTGCGGCGGGCGGCGAGGTGCGGGTCGGCCGGGGCCTCGGCGAGGGACAGGACCGGAGCGACGCACGCATCGGTACCGTCGAACAGCGCCGCCCACTCGTCGCGGGACCTGGTCGCGAACGTCTCCGCCAGCCGGGTCCGCAGCTGCGGCCAGCGGGCGACGTCGAACTGCTCCGGCGCGTCGTCGAGGCCGAGGGTGGCGATCAGCTCGGCGTAGAACTGGGGTTCCAGGGCGCCGACGGCGACGTACCGGTCGTCGGCGGTGCGGTACACGTCGTAGAACGGCGCGCCGGTGTCGATGAGGTTCACGCCCCGCTGGTCGCGCCACAGGCCGGCGGCGAGCAGGCTGTGCAGGATCATGGACAGGTGGGCGGCGCCGTCGACGATCGCCGCGTCGACGATCTGGCCACGGCCCGTCGCCTCGGCGGACCGCAGCGCGGCGAGGACGCCGACGACCAGGTACAGCGCGCCGCCGCCGTAGTCGCCGAGCAGGTTCACCGGCACCTGCGGCGGCCCGCCGGCCCGGCCGACCGCGTGCAGGGCGCCCGTCCGGGCCAGATACGTGATGTCGTGGCCGGCCCGCGCGGCCAGCGGACCCTCCTGGCCCCAGCCGGTCATCCGCCCGTACACCAGCGCCGGGTTGCGGGCCAGAACCTGCTCCGGGCCGACCCCGAGCCGCTCGGCGACCCCCGGCCGGAACCCCTCGATGAGCACCTGGGCCCGCTCGGTCAGGGCGAGGACGAGCTCGACACCCTCCGGCGTCTTCAGGTCCGCCGCGACGGAGCGTTTCCCGCGGTTCGTCAGGTCGCCGGCGGGCGGCGGCGCGATCGGCGAGCCCGGCCCGACCCGGTCGACCCGCACCACGTCGGCGCCGAGGTCGGCCAGCAGCATCGCGGCGAACGGGCCGGGACCGATGCCCGCCAGCTCCACCACCCGCAGGCCCCGCAGCGGTCCTTCGCTCATGCGAGCAAGTTACCGGTCGATCACCCGGCAGACGAAAACGCCCCAACCCAAATACCTTCGCTGGTACCGCAAGTGCGTCCGACGCGCCGTCACCAGGTACTCGCGCATCGCCGGGGCGTCGGGGGACTGCGGGTTCGCGCGCAGCCACTCGTCGACCGTCCACCACTGCGACGCCACGTACCGGTCCCAGCTGTCACCGTCGGCGAGCACCATCTCGACCAGCTCCAGGCCCGCCTCCCGCAGCCGGTCGCCGGTGCCGGCGAGGGTGGTGAACGCTCCGCGCGGCATCGACAGCGCCTCGTAGGCCTCGTCCGGGGTGTCGTCGGCCCAATACGGCTCGCCGATGAGCAGCAGCCCGCCGGGGCGCAGCGCGCGGCGCATCAGGTCCGCGGTGCCGGCCAGCCCGCCGCCGATCCAGGTCGCGCCGATGCACGCCACGACGTCGTACTCCAACTGCTCGCCCGACTCCACCGCGGCGTCGACGGACCGGGCGGCCTCGCCGAGCACGAACGTCACGCGGTCGGCCACCCCCAGCTCCGCCGCGCGTTCGCGGGCGGCGGGAACGAACACGGTGCTGATGTCGACGCCCCGGCCCTCGATGCCGAACGCGTCCGCCCACCGGCACAGCATCTCGCCCTTGCCGCTGGCCAGGTCGAGCAGGCGCCGGCCGGGGCGCAGGCGGCAGAGCTCGCCGAGCAGCATCAGCTTGTCCTCGGTGAGCGGGTTCAGGATCCGGTGCCCGGCCTCGGCGATCTCGTGCGCGCGCAGTACGTCCATGCGGGTGACCGTGGCAGTGCGGTACACCCGCTGTCTACGGTTTTTGGCCCGTGCCCGCGCGGACGAGGGAGAACGCCAGGCTGGTCAGGGTCGCCCGGGTCTCGGGGGACAGGTGCGCGGCGAGGTCCAGGACGCGGCGGCCGATCTCCCGCTCACCGTCCGCGGCCAGCCGGCGACCCTCGTCGGTGAGCGCAACGAGGACGGCCCGCCCGTCGTACGGTGACGGCGAGCGGCGCACCAGGCCGCGCTTCTCGGCGCGGGAGACCAGGCCGGTGATCGACGACTTGTCCAGGCCCAGGTGGCCGCCGAGTTCGAGCATGCCGACCTGCCGGTCACGCAGGATGCCCAGCAGCCGGATCTGCACGACCGACAGGTCGTGCGGGGCGCCGGCCGCGGCCAGGATGCGCTGGATCTGGAAGGACAGCTGGACCAGGGCGTCCACGGTGTCGTCGTCGGTGGTCACCGGCCCAGCGTACGGCATGTAGTACGTGCCACGAACTACCGGCCGCCGGATCGTCCGGATGGTCCGGATGGTCCGAGGCGGCCCGGCCCGCCGCGGCGGGCCCGGTCCCGGTAGCGCTGGGCGAACTCGCGGTTGCGCGGCGACATGCGGTCGAAGCCGGGCGGCACCGGGTGTTCCGGCTGTCCCGGGTGTTCGGGGCGCGGCGGCCGCACCGGCTCGTCGACACCCGCCGTCTCCTCCCGGGTCAGGTGCGTCTCGGCCGCCTGGTGCAGGTCGACGTCGTGGACCAGGATGCGGGCCGTGTCGTCGTCGAGCTCGCCGCGCACGACGCCGCCGACGACCGCGGACCGCTGCCGGTCGAAGTCCTCCGGAGCCGGCGGGCCACTGTGGGTCACCGTCGCCCAGATCATCGACTCGCCGCGCTCCAGCAACTGGTTGGCGCCCTCCCGCTCGCCGTGCGTGTCGATGTTGAGGCGGCGGACCAGCGTCCGGATCGTGGTGCCCTGCAGCAGCAGCGTGCCGAGGGTGACGAACAGCGCGATCGCCTGGATCGCGTCGCGGCCCGGGAACGGCTCGCCGTTGTGCAGCGTCGGCGGGATCGCCGCGGCCGCGGCCAGCGTCAGGATGCCGCGCATGCCGGTCCACCCGACGATCAGCGACTCCCGCGGCGTCGGCGCACCCAGCGGGCCCCGCCACTCGCCGGCCGACTGCTGCAGGCGGCGGCGGGCCATCCGCGACTCCGCCCGGCGCTTGATCCGTTCCCGGAACCGCGGGTCCTGATCCATCCGGTGGATGAACGCCCGGCGGCGCATGTCCCACCACCAGAACATCAGCCACACCGCGCCCAGGCGGAACACGATGACCGTCACGAGCAGTACCGCCGCGGCAATCAACGTGATGGTCAGGCCCGGCTTCGCGGTGGTGTGCGACAGGTCCGACACGACGAAGCGCAGCTGCAACCCGATGTAGGCGAAGACGAACGTCTCGAGCAGGAAGTCGAAGACCGGCCAGACCGCGTCCTCCTGCAGCCGGGTGCGGTACGCGGTCGGGTACTGGAACTTCGGGTCCAGCAACGTGTTCGCGCTGAACATGAACGCGCAGCTGACCACGGCCAGGATGCCGGAGGCGTGGATCTGCTCGGCGGTCAGGAACGCGGTGAACGGCAGCAGCAGCGCCAGCGACGTCTCCAGCACCGGATTGTGCAGGCGCGGCCGCAGCCACAGCGCGATGAGCGCGAACACGCCGCCGACGAACACGCCGAGCACCGCGGTGTACCCGAACAGCAGGAACGGGTTGTCGATCAGCGTCTCCTCGGCGCCCGCCGCGGCCGCCGCCACCCCGAACAGCGTCAGCGCCGTCGCGTCGTTGACCAGGCTCTCCCCGGTGAGGATGGCCGACACCCGCCGCGGCAGCCCCAGCTCGTCACCGTGCGACACCGTCGTGATGGTGTCCGGCGGCGCCAGGACCGCACCGAGCAGCAGCGCCGCCGGCAGCCCGATCGCGGGCATCAACCAGCTCCCGACCAGCCCGACCACGCCCATGGTGAGCACCACGAGCGTCACGCCGAGGGTGAGGATCGGCCGCAGGTTCTGCGAGAACCCCGAGAACGACGCGTTCCGGGTCGCGGAGTACAGCAGCGGCGGCACGACGACGGCCAGAATGAGCTCGGAGTCCAGTTCCAGCCGGGGTACCCCGGGCAGGAACGACGCCGCGGCCGCCAGCACGACGACCACGAGCCCCGGCTGCACCCCCCTCCGGTGCGCGACCGCCGAGACCGCGATTCCGCCGACGATGATCAGGAGCAGCTGGACACCGTTCACGGAAGATCACCCTAATTCGGTACCGCACTCGCGCGCATGAATTCGTACGCGCCACGCAGCCGCGTGTGCAGCATCTTGCTCGCCACGCCGATGTCCAGCCGGATGTCGCCGGGGCGGCCCGACCCGGACGCGGAGCGGAGCCGGCCCCGGTCGAGCCCGTCCCGCTCGGCGACGAGCACCCCGAGGTCGTACCGGCTCACCGCATCCGCCCCGGCCACGTGCAGCACCCCGCTGAAGTCACCGGCCCCGATCTCCAGCAGCGCGTCCGCGAGGTCGTCGGCGTGCACGGGCTTGCGGATCTCGTCCGTGTACAGCGCGCCGTCGATCCGGCCCGCCAGCAGGTCGTACGTTAGCTGCTCGTGCCCGCCGGCCCCGTCGGCGATGATCAGCGAGGTGCGCACGACGGCGGCGCCGGGTGCGATGGCCCGCACCGCGGTCTCGGCCGCCGCCTTCGCCGCCCCGTACGCGTAGATCGGGTCGGGCAGGTCCTGCTCCGTGTACTCCCGGCCGGCCCGCCCGGAGAAGATCGCATCGCTGGACACGTGCACCAGCCGGACCCGGTCGCCGCAGGCGAGGGCGATGTTGGCGGCCCCGTCGGCGTTGGTGACCCAGTCGTTGCGGTCCCGGCCCGCGGCGGTGTGGATGACGAGATCCGGCCGGACCGCCGCGACGACCTCGGCGACGGCCTCCCGGTCCCGGATGTCGAGCCGGACCGGGCTGATCGCCGCGGCGAAATCCGCGCCGATCCCCGTGCTGGTTCCCGTGCTGTTCGTCGTACTGATGCCCGGCTGGCCTTGGACCGCCTCGATCCACGGCCGCACATGGGTGCCCAGCACGGTGTGCCCGGCCGCCTTGGCCAGCAACGCCACGCGCCGGCCGAGGGAACCGGTCGCTCCGGTGATCAGGATTCGCGCCATGGGCATCAGTAATACCGCAGAGCTAGCCGCAGATCGCTCCGTGGTGGGACGTGACGGTGCGTGTCGCGCTCGTACGGTCCCGCCATGACCACCGCACCGTCAACCGACCGTGACCGCGCCGTCGACGCCCTGCGAGCGATCGCGATCTGCGGCGTGGTGCTCGGGCACTGGCTCGTCACCGCCGTCGTCGTGGACGGCGACACGATCCGGGTGGCCAGCCCGCTGCGCGCGGTGCCCTGGCTCGCGCCGGCGTCGTGGCTGTTCCAGACCCTCGCCCTGTTCTTCTTCGTCGGCGGCCTCGTCGCCGCCCGCCCCCGCCCGGCGCCGCATCAGACGGACGGTTCCGCCGGCGACCGTGGCGGTCGGGGTGGTCGAGGGGTCGGGCGCGGCTACGGGCGGTGGCTGACGGGGCGGCTCGAGCGGCTGTTCCGGCCGGTCCTGGTGCTGGTCGCCGTCTGGAGCGCGCTGGTCATCGCCGCGACGCTGTGGTCGTACGTGCCCGCCGCGTCAAGCGGCGCCGGAGTGGTCGATCACCTCCTGGCGGCGGTCCGGTCGCATACCGTGTTGAAGCTGGTCGCGTCGCCGCTGTGGTTCCTGCTCGTGTTCGCGGCCCTCACGATGGCCCGGCCGCTTGTCGCGCGGCTGCACCCCGGCTGGCCGCTGGCCGTGGTCGCGGCCGTCGATCTCGGGCGGTTCGGGCTGGGCGCGCCCGGCTGGATCGGCTGGGTCAACCTGGCGGCCGGCTGGCTGGTGCCGTTCTGCCTCGGCGCCGCCTGGTCGCGGGGGCGGTTGCGGTCCCGGGCGAGCGCGTGGCTGATGCTGCTCGGCGGGGCGGCCGCGACGGTGGCGCTGACCCGGTGGTTCGGCTACCCGGTGTCCATGGTCGGCGTCCCCGGGCAGGGCATCTCCAACCTGAACCCGCCGACCCTCGCCGCCGTCACGTTCGGGATCGCCCAGTGCGGCGCCGCGTTGCTGCTGATGCCGGTGTTGCATCGCCTCATGCGCCGCGACCGGCCGTGGCGGACGGTGACCGCGGTGAACCGCTCCGCAATGACGATCTTCCTGTGGCATCAGACGGCGCTGCTCGCGGTCACGCTGCTGACGCCCGGTCCGCTGCCCGGGCTGCACACCGCACCGGAAGGGCCGTCGTGGCTGTTCGCGCGGCTGCTGTGGCTGCCCGTGTTCGCCGCCGTCCTCACCGTGTGCTGGGCGCTGTTCCACCGCTACGAGAGCCGCCACGAGCGCGGCAACGGGCTCAGCGGCGTTGGGCGGTCACACCCGGTGGGAGCGGTGCGGCCGGACCGAACCATGTCGGGAGCGCCGCGGTGAGTGACTGCTGGTCGTCGCCGAGCCATGCCACGTGCCCGTCCGGGCGGAGCAGGACCGCCGGGTGCTCGAGGTGCCCGGTCACCGCCACGACGTGGTCGACGCGGTCCGCCCAGCCCGACACGGACAGCCGGCCGGTCTGGTCGAGGAGCAGGCCGCGGCCGGTACGCAACAGCTCGTACAGGCGGCCGTGCTGCAGGGGCAGGTCCCGCAGGGGCAGGTCCCGCAGGCGGCGGCCCAGCAGCTGCGGGCCGGGGCCGAAGTCGTAGCGCACACCGATCGCGGTGATCTTCTCGATGAGGTGGCGGCGGACGTCCTCGAACTGGGCCAGCTCGGTCACCAGGCGCCGCACCGCCTGGGCGCCCGACTCCAGCGACATCAGCTCCATCTGGGCGCGGGTGTTGTCCAGCACCGACGCGGCCACCGGGCGGCGTTCGGGCTCGTAGGTGTCCAGCAGGTCCGGCGGGGCCCAGCCGGCGACCGCGGCGGCCAGCTTCCAGCCGAGGTTGAACGCGTCCTGGAGGCCGAGGTTCAGGCCCTGCCCGCCGGCCGGCGGGTGGGTGTGGGCGGCGTCGCCGGCCAGGAACACCCGGCCCGCCCGGAACCGGTCGGCCAGCCGCGTCGCGTCGCCGAACCGGGACAGCCAGCGGGGGGAGTGGGCGCCGAAGTCGGTGCCGGCCGTCGCCACCAGTTGCTGGCGCATCTCGTCCAGCGTCGGCGGTACGTCGCGATCCCCGGCCAGTCCCGCCGCCGGCACGACCACCCGGAACACGCCGTCGCCGATCGGGCCCGCACCGAAGCGCAGCTGCGTCTTGCGGACCTCCGTCATCACCGCCAGCACCTCCTCCGGCGGCGCGGTCAGCTCCAGCTCGCCCAGCAGGGTCTCGACGCGGCTCGGCTCGCCGGGGAAGCCGATGCCCAGCAGTTTGCGGACGGTGCTGCGGCCGCCGTCGCAGCCTACCAGGTACCGCGACCGCAGGGTGCCGCCGTCGGCCAGCTCGACGGTCACGCCGTCGCCGTCCTGGTGCAGCCCGGTCAGCGCGCAGCCGCGGCGGATCTCGGCGCCGACCGACACCGCGTGCTCGTGGAGGAGCCGGTCGGTGATCGTCTGCGGGATGCCGAGGACGTAGCCGTGGGCGGTGTCCAGCCGGTCCGGCCACGACCCGGCGATGCCGGCGAAGAAGCCGCCGTTGTCGTGGCGCTTGCCGTGCTCCAGGAAGCGCTCGAGGAGCCCGCGCTGGTCCATGAGCTCGATGCTGCGCACGTGCAGGCCCATCGAGCGTACGACCTTCGTCAGCTCCGGGTCGCGCTCCAGCACCACCACCGTCACGCCGCGCAGCCGCAGCTCCGCGGCCAGCATCAGACCCGTCGGCCCACCACCGGCGACGATCACGTCGATCACGTGCGATCCCCCTGCCACAAGCGCCCGTACACCCCGAATTGCGTACGGTGCGTCTCCGGCCGAAGGGTATTGCACTGTATGGGCGCCCTGGCACGGTTGGTTACGCCGTTATGTCCTGAAGAACAGTGGGGGAGCTCCGCTCCACCCACGCCCCCTCAAAACCGCACCTGGTCCTGCACGCAGCGGAAAGAGGCTCAGCTGGGGCGGGCCGCCGTCGCGTACGGCGCGAGCGTGAACCACGCCGGCAGGGCCCGGCGCAGGTGTTCCGGGCCGCGCACCCGCAGCGCCTCGTCCCGCTGGGCGTGCTGCCAGCTGACGTCGCCGCGCCAGACCTCGGTGAGGCGGCGCAGCGAGCCGTGCACCGTCACCGACACGTCGAAGCCGGGATCGGCGTCGCACACGTCGGCCTCGCGGGCGGCGATCACCAGCCACCACTGCCGCAGCGCGCTCGGCACGTCGGTGAACTCGAACGCCACGACCGACCGGCCCGGCGGTACGGCGTCGTGGTCCACCCGGCGGTGCATGTCCCACAGCAGCAGCTTCGGGTCGAGGTCGGCGTCGCCGAGCTCGCCGATCCAGCGCACGCCCCAGACGCCGATCGCCTCCAGGATCGGGGCGAGTTCCAGACCGGCGGCGGTGAGCACGTACCGGCCGTCGTCGTTGCGGACGAGGCCCGCCACGGTGAGTGAGTGCAGCCGCTTCGACAGCAGCGCCGGCGACATCCGCGGCAGGCCGCGGCGCAGGTCGTTGAAGCGGCCGCTGCCCGCCATCAGCTCGCGCAGGACCAGCATCGTCCAGCGCTCGTCGAGCAGCTCCATCGCCTTCGCGACCGGGCAGAACTGGTAGTAGCCCGCTCCCATGCCGGAAGGGTAGAACCCGGGCGACCCGGCGCTCCAGTACAGATCGTGTACTAGTTCCCGACACCGGCGCGAACCTAGCGTGCTGGCATGACCACACCACTGCAAGACAAACACCGCGCCATCTGGGCGTCGGGCGACTATGCGGCCGTCGCCGCCGACATCATTCCGAGCCTCGGGCCGGTGCTCGTCGAGGCCTGCGGCATCGGGCCGGGGCAGCGGGTCCTCGACGTCGCCGCCGGGACCGGCAACGCCGCCATCCCGGCCGCGCTCACCGGAGCCGACGTCACCGCGAGCGACCTCACGCCGCGGCTGCTCGACATCGGGCGGCAGCTCGCCGACGAGCAGGACGCGAAACTGACCTGGGCCGAGGCCGACGCCGAGGCGCTGCCGTTCGCCGACGGCGAGTACGACTGCGTGATCTCCTGCGTCGGGGTCATGTTCGCGCCGTTCCACCAGCCGGCCGCCGACGAGCTCGCCCGGGTCTGCCGGCCCGGCGGGACGATCGGCCTGATCAACTGGACGCCGGCCGGGTTCGTCGGGCAGCTGTTCGCGACCATGAAGCCGTTCGCGGCGCCGCCGCCGCCCGGTGCGCAGCCGGGGCCGCTGTGGGGCGACGAGGCGCATGTCCGCGCGCTGCTCGGCGAGCGGGTCACGGACGTGCGCGCGCAGACCCGGACGGTGCGCGTCGAGCGGTTCGCGGCGGCGGACGGGTTCCGGGAGTACTTCAAGCACAACTACGGGCCGACCGTCGCCGTGTACCGCCTGCACGCCGACGACCCGCAGCGCACCGCCGAGCTCGACGCCGCCCTGGACGAGGTGGCCGGCCGGTTCCGGGCCGCCGACGGATCGATGGAGTGGGAGTACCTGCTGCTGACCGCCCGCCGCGCCGGAGCGTGACGCGCCGGCGGTCTGGTGGAGGCCCGACCCCGTTGGTTACTCTTCGGTAGGTGAGCACTGAGGCTTTCGTTTTCGATGCCATTCGCACACCGCGCGGCCGGGGTAAGCAGAACGGCTCGCTGCATGGCGTCAAACCCATCTCGCTGGTCGTCGGGCTGATCGACGAAGTGCGGCGCCGCAATCCCGGGCTCGATCCCGAACGGATCGACGACGTGGTGCTGGGTGTCGTTTCGCCCATCGGCGACCAGGGTTCCGACATCGCCCGCATCGCCGCCATCGCCGCCGGCCTCGGGGAGACAGCGGCCGGGGTACAGCTGAACCGGTTCTGTGCTTCCGGGCTCGAGGCGGTGAACATCGCGGCGCAGAAGGTGCGGGCCGGCTGGGAGGACGTCGTCCTCGCGGGCGGTGTCGAGTCCATGTCCCGCGTCGCGATGGGCTCCGACGGCGGGGCGTGGGCGATGGACCCCGAGACGAACCTGGCCACCGGGTTCGTGCCGCAGGGCATCGGGGCGGACCTGATCGCGACCATGGACGGGTACCGCCGCGAGGACGTCGACGCCTACGCGCTGGAGTCGCAGACCCGCGCGGCGAAGGCGTGGGCCGGCGGGTACTTCAACCGGTCGGTCGTGCCGGTGCGGGACCGCAACGGGCTCGTCGTGCTCGACCGGGACGAACACATCCGGGAGTCGAGCATGGACGGGCTCGGCGCGCTGCCCGCCTCGTTCGCCATGATCGGCGAGCTGGGCGGGTTCGACGCCGTGGCGCTGCAGAAGTACCACTGGGTGGAGCGCATCGAGCACGTGCACACGGCCGGCAACTCCTCCGGGATCGTGGACGGGGCGTCGCTGGTCCTGGTCGGCAGCGAGGCGGCCGGGCGGGAGCACGGGCTCACCCCGCGGGCCCGGATCGTCGCCGCGGCCGTGAGCGGGGCCGACCCGCTGATCATGCTCACCGGGCCGGCGCCCGCCAGCCGCAAGGCCCTCGCCAAGGCCGGGCTCACCGTCGACGACATCGCGCTGGTCGAGATGAACGAGGCCTTCGCCGCCGTCGTCCTGCACTTCGCCAAGGACATGGGCTTCTCGCTGGACCAGGTCAACGTCAACGGCGGCGCGATCGCCATGGGCCACCCGCTCGGCGCGACCGGCGGCATGCTGCTCGGCACGCTCGTCGACGAGCTGGAACGGCGCGGCGAGCGGTACGGGCTGGCCACCATGTGCGTCGGCGGCGGCATGGGCATCGCGACGATCGTCGAGCGACTGTGAACCGGGGGAGCGACGTGGAGATCATCCGTTACGAGCGCGGCGAGGACGGCGTCGTGCTGCTCACGATGGACGACCCGGCCCGGTCCGCCAACACCATGAACGCCGCGTTCACCGAGGCGTTCGGCGCCGTGGTCGACCGGCTGTACGCGGAAAAGGTCGACATCACCGGCGTCGTCCTCGCCTCGGCCAAGAAGACCTGGTTCGCGGGCGGCGACCTGGACCTGCTCGGCAGCATCGGCCCGGACCAGGCGGCCGACATCATGGCGTCCACCACGCACCTCAAGTCGCTGCTGCGCCGGCTGGAGACGCTCGGCCGGCCGGTCGTCGCCGCGATCAGCGGGTCCGCGCTCGGCGGCGGGCTCGAACTGGCCCTGGCCTGCCACCGGCGGATCGTCGCCGACGACAGCCGCATCGAGATCGGCTTCCCCGAGGTGACCCTCGGCCTGCTGCCGGGTGCCGGCGGCGTGGTGCGCACCGTGCGGCTGCTCGGGATCACCGAGGCGCTCATGCAGGTCCTGCTCAAAGGCCAGCGCCACCGCCCGGCCAAAGCCCTCGACGTCGGCCTCGTCCACGAGCTCGTGCCCGCCGAAGCCCTCGTCGACCGGGCCCGCGAGTGGATCGCCGGCAACGCGAACGCGGTGCAGCCGTGGGACGTCGCCGGGTACAAGATCCCGGGCGGCACCCCCAGCAACCCGAAGTTCGCCGCGAACCTCCCCGCCTTCCCCGCCACCCTGCGCAAGGAACTCAAGGGCGCGCCGTATCCGGCGCCGCGCAACATCCTCTGCGCCGCCGTCGAGGGCGCCCAGGTCGACCTCGACACCGCGTTCGTCATCGAGGGCCGCTACTTCGCCGAGCTCGCCACCAGCCAGACCGCCAAGAACATGATCAAGGCGCTGTTCTTCGACCTGCAGGCCGCGAACTCGCGCGGCAGCGGGAAGGTCGCGTTCCGCAAGGTGGCGGTCCTCGGGGCCGGGATGATGGGCGCCGCGATCGCGTACGTGTGCGCGAAGAACGGGCTCGACGTCGTCCTCAAGGACGTCACCCTCGAAGGCGCGCGCAAGGGCAAGGCGTACGCCGAGAGCCGCCGCCACGACCAGGCGCTGCTGGACCGGATCACCCCGACCGCCGACGTCGCCGACCTGGCCGGCGCCGACCTGGTCATCGAGGCCGTGTTCGAGGACCCGGGCCTGAAGCACAAGGTGTTCGCGGAGATCGAGGACGTCGTCGCCCCCGACGCGCTGCTGTGCTCGAACACCTCGACGCTGCCGATCTCGATGCTCGCCGAGGGGGTCCGCCGCCGCGCCGACTTCATCGGGCTGCACTTCTTCTCCCCGGTCGACAAGATGCCGCTCGTCGAGGTCATCCGCGGCGCCGACACCTCCGACGAGGCCCTCGACAAGGCCCTGGCGGTGGTCCGGCTGCTGAAGAAGACCCCGATCGTGGTCAACGACAGCCGCGGCTTCTTCACCAGCCGCGTCATCGGCACGTTCACCATGGAGGGCCTGCGGATGCTCGCCGAGGGCGTCCCGGCCCCGTCGATCGAGCAGGCGTCCCTGCAGGCCGGTTATCCCGCTCCGGTACTGCAGCTGATGGACGAACTCACGCTCACCCTGCCGCAGAAGATCCGCAACGCGACGGCGGCGGCGATCGTCGCGGGCGGCGGCACCTGGACCCCGAGCCCGGCCGACGACCTGATCGACCGCATGGTCGACGACTTCGGCCGGCCGGGACGCTCCGGCGGGGCGGGCTTCTACGAGTACACGGACGGCAAGCGCACCGGCCTGTGGCCCGGTCTCAAGGAGCATTTCGCGAAGCCCGGAGCGAACAGCACCGGCATCCCGTTCGCGGACATGCAGGAGCGGATGCTGTTCGCCGAGGCGCTCGAGTCCGTGAAGTGCCTCGACGAGGGCGTGCTGACCTCGGTCGCCGACGCCAACGTCGGGTCGATCCTCGGCATCGGGTTCCCGGCCTGGACGGGCGGCGTGTTGCAGTACGTCAACCAGTACAAGGGCGGCCTGCCCGGCTTCATCGCCCGGGCGAACGAGCTGGCCGAGCGGTACGGCGAGCGCTTCACCCCGCCGCCGCTGCTGCTGCGCATGGCCGACGAGGGATCAACGTTCCAGTAGCGAGCGGATCGCGGCTTCCAGGCCGCCGGCATCGAGGGGATCCCCGGTGACGACGGCCTGGAGCATCGCACCGTCGATCAGCGCGCTGACGGCCCGGGCGGCGCGGTCGCCGGTCCGCGGGGCGAGGAGCTGGTGCACCCCGTCGAGCCAGGCCCGGGCGAGGGGCCGCAGTTCGGGCACGCGGGCGGCGGCCAGGTACAGCTCGTACTCGAGCAGCGCCTTCGGCTGGTCCGCCAGGTACTCCGCGACGAGCCGGCTCAGCACCGCGGCGAGGTCGCCGGCGTGTTCGATCGCCGCCCGCCACTCGTCCAGGTCGCCGGTGGTCGAGTCGCTGACCAGCGCCAGGCCGGCCGCGATCAGGTCGGCGAGCGTCGGGAAGTAGTAGGTGGTGGCGCCGAGCGGCACGCCGGCCCGGGCCGCCACCATCCGGTGCGTGACCCGCCCGACGCCCACCTCGGCGACGACGGCGACCACGGCCTCGGCCAGCGCCCGTTTGCGGCCTTCGGGATCTTTGCTGGTACCCACGTCAGTGCGCGCCGCCGAGATTCAGCACCACGACACCGGCGATGACCAGGCTCACGCCCACCACCTTCAGCACACTGAGCGGCTCGCCGAGGAAGACCGCGCCGATCGCGACGATGGCGGCGGTCCCGAGGCCGGACCACATCGCGTACGCGACGCCGACCGGCACCTGCTTCACCGACTGGGCCATGAACAGGAACGCCAGCGTGTAGGCGACCAGCACGCCGACCGTCGGCCAGAGCTTCGTGAATCCCTCGGTGGCCTTGAGCAGGCTGGTGCCGACCACCTCGACGGCGATCGCGAATCCGAGCATGACGTACGCCACGACGACCTCCCCAGACGCGGCAACTAGTACGATCGTACAAGTTGGCGACCGTGAGCGGCATCGTGGTGCGTGTGACGTTGCACATCGACACCGCCCAGCGGCGCGCCCGGCTGGCGGTGCGGCACGGCCTGGCCGGTGCGGTACACCCGGGGAAAACGGCGGAGGAGGTCGCCGCGGACCTCGTCGCCCTGCACGCCACCGACCCGGCGACCGTGCACCTGTCCGTCGCCGCCCGGCTGCACCGCCCCCTCGTCGCGGACCTGGAAGCGGCGCTGTACGAGCGGCGGTCGCTGCTGCGGATGCTCGGCATGCGCCGCACCATGTTCGTGGTGCCGGCCGGGTTCGCCGCGGTCGTGCAGGCCGGTGCGACCCGGGCGGTCGCCGCCGAGCAGCGCCGCCTGCTGCTCAAGCACCTCGCCGAGACCGGGGTCGGCGACGCCGCGTGGCTGCAGGACGTCTCCGAGTCGACGTACGAGGCGCTGCGCCGCCGGGGGAGCGCCACCGCCGCGCAGCTGGCCGGCGACGAGCCGCGGCTGCGCACCCTGATGGTGTTCCCGCAGGGCAACCAGTACGTCACCAGCCGGGTGTTGTTCCTGCTCGCGGCCGAGGGGCGGATCGTGCGCGGGCGGCCGGTCGGGACGTGGATCAGCAGCCAGTACGCGTGGTCGTGCCTGCCCGACTGGCTCCCCGAGCCGCTGCCGGAGCTCGACCCCGCCGCCGCCCGGGCCGAGCTGGCGCGGGCGTGGCTGGCGCGCTTCGGACCCGGTACCACCGCGGACCTGAAATGGTGGACCGGCTGGACCATGACGCACACGAAGGCGGCGCTGCGGGACCTGGCCGCCGTGGACGTGTCCCTGGACGGCGGCGAGACCGGCTGGGTGCTGCCCGACGACACCGGCCCGGTCGACGACCCCGGGCCGTGGGTGGCCCTGCTGCCGGGCCTCGACCCGACGGTCATGGGGTTTCAGAGCCGTCTCTGGTACCTCGGGCCGCACGCACCCGCCCTGTTCGACCGCACCGGAAACGCCGGACCGACCATCTGGTCCGACGGGCGCATCGTCGGCGGCTGGGGCCAGCAGGCATCGGGCCGGGTCGCGACCGAGTTCACCGAGGACGTCACGCCCGCCGTGCGCAAGGCCGTCGCCCGCGCCGCGGATGAACTGCAGGGCTGGCTGGGCGGCGTGCGGGTGACTCCCAGGTTCCGGGCCCCACTTGAGCGAAAACTGTCAGACGTCGCCGGTACGGTCGTCCCATGACGGTTGCACGGGGGTCGGAGCCGGTGGCGTGACCGCGGTGTTCTGGGCGGCGGCCGCGCTCGCCGCCGCCTTCACGGTCGTGCGTGTCCTGGGTGCCGAGCGCGGGACGCCGCTGGTGCAGCTCGTCTCGTACACGCCGTACGCGGCCCTGGCCGCGCTCGTCGCCGGTGCCGCGGTCGCGTTCCTCGCGCTGCTGCCCGGGCTGGTGCTGCTCGCCTGCGGGGCGGTCCTCGCGGCGCTGGTCGTGCCGCGGCTGGTCCCGCCGCCGGTGCCCCGCGACGGGGTGCGGCTGCGGGTGATGTGCGCGAACCTGCTGTTCGGGCGCAACGCCACCCTCGCCTTCGTCGACCAGCTGAAGATCGACGACGTGGACGTGCTGGCGGTGCAGGAGCTCACCGACGAGGGGCTGGCCGCGCTCGACGACGCCGGCATCGACGCGCTCCTGCCGCACCGGGTCGTGTCCACCGCACCCGGCGGCGGCGGATCCGGGCTGTTCAGCCGGCACCCGATCGAGGACCCGGCGGCGCGCAGCCTCGACGACATCCCGATGCAGCAGACGGCGGCGACGGTGCACGTGCCGGGGGCGGGGCCGGTGCTGATCGAGTCCGCGCACCCGTATCCGCCGCGGCAGGGCCGGGTGCGGATCTGGCAGCAGCAGATCGCGACGCAGGCGGTGCCGTCCGCGCTCGGGCCGCCGCGGGTGCTGCTCGGCGACTTCAACGCCACCCTCGATCATGCGGCGCTGCGGCAGCTGCTGCGGGCCGGCTACCGCGACGCGGCGGCGGAGCGCGGGCGGGGACTGGCGGCGACGTGGCCGTACAAGACGGAGACCCTGCCCTTCTGGACCCCGCCGATCACGCTCGACCACGTGCTGATCGACGCCCGGATCGGGGTGCGTGAATACGGCACCCGGCCGGCGGGCGAGAGCGACCACCGGCCCGTCGTGGCGGAGCTGGTGCTGCCCGCGGGCTTCTATGCTGGGTGACATGGCCGCCCCGCTGACGCCTGACCTGTCGTTCCTGCTCGACCACACCAGCCACGTGCTGCGCACGCGGATGACGGCGGCGCTCGCGGAGATCGGCCTCACACCGCGGATGCACTGCGTGCTCGTGCACGCGCTGGGCGAGGAGCGGACGCAGATCCAGCTCGCGGAGATCGGCGGGATGGACAAGACCACGATGGTGGTGACCGTCGACGCCCTGGAGAAGGCCGGCTACGCACAGCGCCGGGCGTCGAGCACCGACCGCCGCGCGCGGATCATCGCGGTGACCCCGTCGGGGGCGGAGATGGCCGCACGCAGCCAGGAGATCGCCGACTCGGTGCATGCGGCGGTCCTGGACGCGCTGCCCGCCGACGAGCGCTCGGTGCTGGTCCGGGCGTTGACCCGGCTGGCGCAGGGGCACCTCGCGACGCCGGTCGAGGCCCAGGGCGTCCGGCGCGCCCGGCAGTAAAGAATTTGGTCCCGTCAGAGATAGTTCCGTAGCGGACGATCTGCTACGGTCGGTCCTATGGGACAGAATCGATGGGTCGCGCTCGCGGTGCTGGCGACCGGCATGCTCATGGTCATCCTCGACGGGAGCATCGTCACCGTTGCCATGCCGGTCATGCAGCGCGACCTGGGCTTCACGCCCGAGGCGCTGACCTGGGTGATCAACGCGTACCTCATCGCGTTCGGGAGCCTGCTGCTGCTCGCGGGGCGGCTCGGGGATCTGCTCGGGCGCAAGCGGGTGCTGATCGCGGGTACCGCCGTGTTCGTGGCCGCCTCCGTGCTCGCCGGGGTGGCGAACGGGCCCGCGATGCTGCTGGCGGCCCGGTTCCTGCAGGGCGTCGGCGGGGCGATGTTCAGCGCGGTGAGCCTCGGCATCCTGGTCACGCTGTTCCCGGCGCAGGGCGAGCGTTCCCGGGCGATCGGCGTGTTCTCGTTCACCGGCGCGGCGGGCGCGTCGCTCGGCCAGGTGCTGGGCGGGGTGCTCACCGACGCGCTGAGCTGGCACTGGATCTTCCTGATCAACGTGCCGATCGGGGTGGCGACCCTCGCCCTGGCCGTGCCGTACCTGCCGGCGGATCGCGGGCTGGGGCTGCGCGCCGGCGCGGACGTGCTCGGCGCGCTCCTGGTGACGGCCGGGCTGATGACCGGAATCTATGCCGTGGTCCAGACCCGGGGTGACCGGCTCGTCACGGCCGGCGTGGCGGTGGTGCTGCTGGGCGGGTTCGTGCTGCGGCAGGCGACGGCGCGCAATCCGCTGATGCCGTTGCGGGTGCTGCGGTCGCGGCAGGTCGCCGGGGCCAACGCGCTGCAGGTGCTGATGATCGGGGCGATGTTCTCGTTCCAGATCCTGATCGCGTTGTACATGCAGCGGGTCCTGCACTACACGGCGTTGCAGACCGGGCTGGCGATGCTGCCCGCCGCGCTGAGCATCGCCGCGGTGTCGCTCGGCGTGTCGGCGCGGCTGATCCAGCGGTTCGGGGAGCGGGTCGTGCTGATCGCGGGGCTGGTGCTGCTGACGGCGGCGCTCGGGTGGCTGACGCGGCTGCCGTCCGACGCCCGGTACGTCGCCGATCTGCTCCCCGTCATGGTGCTCATCGCCGGTGGCGGCCTGGTCCTGCCGGCGATCACCGGGCTGGGGATGTCGGGGGCGAAGCCGGACGATGCCGGGCTCGCGTCGGGGCTGTTCAACACGACCCAGCAGCTGGGCATGGCGATCGGGGTGGCCGCACTGTCCACTGTGGCCGCCGCCCGGACGTCCGCACAGCTGCGGACCGGCGCCTCGGAGGCGGTGGCGCTCACCGACGGCTACCGGCTGGCGTTCACCATCGGCGCCGTCCTGCTGGCCATGTCGATCGCCGGCTCGGCGGTGCTGCTGCGGTCCCCGGCCCGCGCCGCCACCACGGATGCTGTCACCGCGGCGGCACGCTCCGACGCGGCGGGCGCGGATTCGGCGGGCCGGGTCGAGGCGCACCGCGAGTGATGAGGCGACTACTCTCGTTCTGCTGCAACGAATGGGGGCCCGGGTCCGTCTTTGTCACGGATTGATGCCGTCGCCCCGAGGGTGGCGGCTCGGGTGGGCATGATCGGATTCGGGGCGGGCTGTGGCCGGTTTCTCAGCGGTGTCTGCAACACTGTCGCGCATGCGGCAGCGGGTCGGGGGCGCGTTCGGGGCGTCGATGGTGTTGGTGACGGTCCTGGCGGTCCCGTCGATCGCGGCCGCGGCGCCCAGCCCGTCGCCGACCGCCTCGGGCGCGGCGAACCCGAACCTCGGACCGGCGATCAGCGGTAGCGCCGTGTGCACCATGAGTGACCCGCAGCTGACCGAGATCTCCGGGCTCGTCGCGACCACGGACGGGTACGCGGTCATCAACGACAGCAACGTCGACCGCAGCCGCGAGAAGATCTTCCTGCTGGACGACGCGTGCCGCGTGACCCGGACCGTGAGCTACCCGAGCAGCGCCTTCGACCCGGAGGACCTCGCGGTCACCAAGGACGGGACGCTGTGGGTCGCCGACATCGGGGACAACACCACGCTGACCGGCGGCTCGGGCAACCGCCGCTCGTCGATCGCGCTGTGGAGCCTCGCCCCGGGCGCGAACGCCCCGGTGATCCACCGCCTGGCGTACCCGGACGGCAAGGCCCGCGACGCCGAGGCCCTGCTGATCGACGCCGAGGGCCGGCCGGTCATCATCACGAAGGACCCGGTCGGCGAGGTGTACACCGTCACCGAGCCGCTGCCGGCCAACAACGCGAACCCGGCGCCCCTGTCGCGGGCCGGGTCGTTCAAACCGCTGGCGACGGGGACCGCGAACCCGTACGGCATCCTCGGCACCGGCGTCGTGACCGGCGCCGCGATGAGCCCGGACGGCAAGCGGGCGGTGGTGCGCACCATGTCCGACGCGTACGAGTTCGACCTCGCCGACGGCGACCTGGCCGAGGCCATCACGGGCGGCACGACCCCGCGCATCACCCCGCTGCCGAGCGAGCCGCAGGGCGAGGCGATCACCTACAGCCGCGACGGCACCGAGTTCCTGACCACCTCCGACCAGCCGAAGCCGACGACGATCCTGCGCTACACCCCGTATGCGCCGCCGGCCCCGGCCGCCCCGTCGCCGGCGGCGCAGGCGCAGGCCCCGAAGACCGCCGACCGCTCGTTCCTGGACAGCCTCACGCTGCAGGACATCACCCGGATCGTGACCGGCATCGGCGTGGTGGGGCTGGTGATGATCGCGGTCGGGGTGTTCGCGGTGATCCGGTCCCGCCGTCAGCGTCGCGCGCTGCTGCTGGCCGGTGGCGGGACGGCCGGGACCGCGGCGGCCGGCGCCTCGTCGCAGGCCGACACGGGTGAGCCGGCCGACGATGGGACCACGGTCTCGCCGGCGGCTTCCGACGACACCACCGTCTCGCCGGTGCCTTCCGACGACACCACTGACGATGGCGGCGACGGCGGCCCCGGGCCAGTCGCGTCCACGAGCGGTGGCGATGGCGAGCTGACCCAGTCCGCGGGTGACGACGGGGCGGGACCGGGCGAGGGCGAGTCGGCTGCTGGTGAGTCGGTGGTTGCACCGGCTCAGGCGAAGCCGGCGGACGACGAGCCTGGGTCAGCTCCGACGACTCCGGTGCCCGCGGCGCCGGCGTCCGCTGCTTCGCCCGCTTCGCCGGCGCCGGCCGCGGCTCCGCCGCAGTCCAGGGGGCCGCGCGGCGCCGGGCGGGCGAGCAAGGCCACGAAGGCCACCAAGTCCACCAAGCGGCCCCGTTCGGGTGGGTCCGACCCGGCCGGGGCCTGAGGTCGGCGCGCTTTGACCGGCTCCGGGTTACCGGTCTTGCGGTGCGCTGTGGGCGGCGCCGAATTACCGGTATTGCGATTATCGGTAATTCAATAATCGGTAATGCGGGGAGGACCGGCCCGGGAGCGCGGGCGTACCAGTCGGTAACCTGGCTGGCATGACGCGATTCGTGCAGACCGGGCCGTCGTTGCGGGACCCGTACACCGCTGACCCTCAGCTGCGGGGGTGGCTCGATCGGCTGCTCGGCGAGGACGGGCACGCGGCGGCCGAGCAGCGGCTGTCGGACCTGTCCGCCGAGGTGCTCGGGCCGCTGCGGGCCGCGCACCACGACGCCGAGACGCATCCGCCGACGCTGACGCGGTTCGACGCCTGGGGCGAGCGGATCGAGCGCGTCGACACGTCGGCCGGGTGGCAGGCGCAGCGGGCGGCGGCGGCTCGGCACGGGGTGGTGGCGTTGCCGTACCTGGCCGAGGCCCGGGCGACCTGGGGGGCCGGGGCCCGGGTCGTGCAGCAGGCGTTGTTGCACCTGTGGGGGCCGGAGTCGGCGACCTTCTCGTGTCCGGTCGCCATGGCCGACGGTGCGGCCGCGCTGTTGACGCAGACCGGGGCGCAGGGGGAGTGGCTGGCCCGGCTCGTGTCGACCGATCCGGCGGTCGCGGTCACGTCGGGGCAGTGGATGACCGAGTCGCAGGGCGGGTCGGACATCGCCAGGTCGACCACCACGGCGCAGCCGGACGGGGCCGGCGGGTGGGTGCTGACGGGGGACAAGTGGTTCTGCTCCGCCATCGACTCGGCGATGGCGGTGGCGCTGGCCCGGCCCGAGGGTGCCGGGGCCGGCAGCCGGAACCTGGTGCCGTTCCTCGTGCCCCGGTACGCGGGCGAGGGGGGATTGCCGGCTCGGGGCGTACAAGTGCTGCGGTTGAAGGAGAAGCTCGGAACACGGGCGGTGCCGACGGGCGAGGTGCGGCTCGACGGGGCCCAGGCGTTTCCGCTGACCGATCCCGCGCAGCCGGGGCTGGCCGCGATGATGACGCTGGTGGTCGTGACCCGGCTGCACAATGCGGCCGCGGCGGCCGGGGGGATGCGGCGCGGGCTGGAGTACGCGCTCGCGTACGCGGCCGAGCGGACCGTTGCCGGTGGGCTACTGGCCGACAATCCCCTGCACCGGGCCACCCTCGGCGGGCTGGCGGTCGACGCGGCCGGGGCGTTCGCGCTCGCCTCGCACTCCTTCGCGCTGCTGGGCCGGGCCGAGCACGGGGACGCCGACGCGGCGGCCGAGCTGCGGCTGGCGGCTCCGCTGGCGAAGCTGACGACCGGGCGGCTGGCGGTCGCCTCGGCGAGCGAGTACCTCGAGTGCTTCGGCGGGGCCGGCTATGTCGAGGACACCGGGATCCCGCGGCTGCTGCGGGACGCTCAGGTGCTGCCGATCTGGGAGGGCACCACGAACGTGCTCTCGATCGACGTGCTCCGGGCGTTGTCCGCGGACGGCGGGCGGCCGCTGCTGCACCGGCTGACCGCGGCCGCCGACGCCGCGACCCACCGGCTGCCCGGCGTGGCGGAGGCGCTGGCCGCCGCGACGACGCGCCTGGCCGGGGATGTGGCGACCGCGGCCGGCGATCCGCGGGACGCTCGCGTGGTGGCGGGGGCGCGGGAGTTGGCGTTGCGGCTCGGGCACGCGTACACGGCGGGGCTGCTGCTGGAGCACGCGGCGTGGGCGGCCGAGCGCGGGGATGAGCGGCCGGCGCTGCTGGCGTCGCTGTGGATTCTTCGCCGGCTCGGGCATGCCGACATTTCGGCCGACCTGCATGCCGGGTTCGATCAGCTGGTGACCGCCCCGTAACAGCACGCACGGATGCCCGGGGCGACTGCGGTTGTGCAACGTGGCAAGGCCCGCCGCTCGATCCGCCCGGCGTCGTCAGCGAACCCGGCCGGGCGGATTGGCATTACCGGCGTGCGGGCCAGGCGAATCGGCGCCGTGACCACATGCTGCCCGCGCCATGCAACGTGGCAAACGCCCGCCGCTCAGGGCCGTGCGGCGACAGGAACGGCCGCGGGCGTCCGGAATGGCTGCGTGCGTCAGGAACGGCCGCGGGCGTCCGGAATGGCTGCGTGCGTCAGGAACGGCTGCGGTGAGAAGCGGCCGGTGCCGACGCGACGGGCGAGGCCGAAGCGACTCTCGGACGGGCGGGATCCGAAGAGCGGCACAGGCGGTACAAGAGCGGCGTTTTCAGGCTCTTCCCCGCCGGGCGCGGGCCGCTGCGAGGGTGTAGGCCGGGTCGCGGTCCAGGTTGTGCCGGTCGCGGTCGTAACGCCTGGTTGTGCGCGGGTCCGCATGCCCCATCGCGTCCTGGACGTCCTCCAGGGGCACGCCCTCGTCCCGGGCCGCCGTCGCGAACGCGTGGCGCAGCGAGTGCGGGCTCAACCGGTCCCAGGCCGGCACGGCCGCGTCCCGGGCCAGCCGGCGCACCAGCCGGAACACCGCGTGACGGTCCACTCGACCGCCGGTAGCCGTCGCGAACAACGGGCCCGGCAGATCGCCGCGTGACGCCAGGTAGTCGTCCAGTGCCCGCAGTACGCCCGGGGTCAGCGCCCGGCGGCGGGACTTGCCGCCCTTGCCGGTGAAGCGCACCGTGCGGTGGCCGCGCTCCGAACCGAGGTCGTCCACGTCCAGGGCGACCACCTCACCGACCCGCAGCCCCAGATCCGCGAGCAGCGCCAGGATCGCCCGGTCGCGGGCGGCGGTCGGGCCGTCCAGTCGCGCGGCCGCGGCCAGCATCGCGTCGACCTCCGCGGCGGCCAGGCCGACCGTCGCGGAGACGTCCCGATCCACCCGGGGGCGGTCCGCGCCGCCGACCGGGTTGGCCGTCACCGCTTCCAGGCGCAGCAGGAACTGGTACCAGCTCGACAGTGCCGACAGCTTGCGCGCCACGCTCGCCGGAGCCAGGGGTTTGCCGGTCCGGGAATCGACCGTGGACTCCAGGTCCCGGGCGTAGGCGTTGACGTGCAGGAACGAGGTGCGCAACGGGTCCAGGTCGCGGGTGGTGCACCAGACGAGGAACTGCTGGACGTCGCGGCGGTACGCGGCGCGGGTGTGGGCCGAGAGCCTGCGGTTGGCCAGCCACGCCTCGGTGAAGTCGGTGGCGCCGTCGGCGATCGCGGGCAGGGCGGGCGGCGGGAGGCGCTCGGGGCTGCTCATGGTGACGGGTTGACCGCCCACACGGTGGTGCGCTTGATCGGTGTGTCTTCCAGCGTCTGCGGTACCGGCACGTCGTACTCCGCCAGCAGCGTCAGATGCTCCCGGGGCAGGTAGGCGCGGCCCGGGTCGCCGACGAGCACCGTCGCGCCGTTGCGGGCGGCCCGGCGCAGGTAGTCGAGCATGCGGCGGGTCATCTCGCGGCTGTAGAAGACGTCTCCCGCCAGTACAACGGCGGCGTCTGGCTCCTGCTCGAGGACGTCGGCCAGCAGCGGGGTGACGGCCACGCCGTTCGCCTCGGCGTTGATGGCGATCGCGGCCACCGCGAGCTCGTCGATCTCCACGGCGGTCACGTGCGCGGCGCCGGCCTTCATCGCGGCGATCGCGACCAGGCCCGAGCCGGCGGCGAGATCCAGCACGGTGCGGCCGGCGAGCAGGTCGGGGTGATCGAGCACGTACCGCGCGAGGGCCTGCCCACCCGCCCAGGCGAACGCCCAGAACGGCGGCGGCATCTGCCCGCCCTGATCGGTTTCGGTGCGTTCCCACAGCTCAATGGCCTCGTCGGCGAGCCGGAGCCGGACCTCGGGGGCGAGCGGCACGGGCACCAGGCGGGTGTTGTCGAGGACGAACTGTGCGGTCATCGGAGCGGACCGTACCAGGCGGGCTGTCACTCCTGCGTGCGACGCCCCGTGCACGTGCACTTCGGTACCGTCGCAACATGGGCGGAGATGCCGTATTCGTCTGGATCATGCTCGGGCTCGCGGTGGTGGCCCTGATCCTGATCCTGCTGTACGTCGATTCGTGGCGCCGCAAGGACGATGCCTGAAAAGCTGGGTGCATGAGCAGCACCACGGTCTACCTCGTGCGCCACGCCGAGCAGGCGACCGGCGGCGACGGGCTCTCCGCGCTCGGCGCCACCCAGGCCGCGCTCGTCGGGCGGCGGCTGGCCGGCATTCCGTTCACCGGCTTCCACCACAGTCCGTTGCCGCGGGCGGCCGAGACCGCCGCGATCATCGCCGGGACGCTGACCGCCGGGGCCGGGCCGCACCCGTGCGAGCTGGCCGCGGACCGTACGCCGGTGCCGTCACCCGGCCGCCGCTCCCGGTATCCGACCCGGTACCTGCCGTGGCTGGACGCGGTCCCGGCCGGTGAGCGCGACGAGGACGCCGCCGCGCTCACCGACGCCGTGGACCGGCTCACCCGGGTCGGTGACGGCGACCGGCACGAGCTCGTCGTCACCCACCGTTTCGTCGCCGCCTGGTTCGTGCGGCACGTCCTCGGCGCGCCCGAGTGGCGCTGGCTCGTCATCGAGCAGGCCAATACGGGGCTGAACATCGTGCGGTACGAGCCCGGACGCCCACCCCTGCTGGTCTGCGCGAACGACACCGGGCACCTCTGACAAGTCCCCGAACGGGGGTTGCTAGAGTCACCCTCGGTTCGGTGAGCGTGCTGGAGTCCGACCCATCACGCTCCCGGCCAGAACCCGCGTCCTACATCCCCACCACCGCGTGCAGCGAGTCCGGCAACGAGCCCGGGTGCAGGATGCCGAGGCGCTGGGTGGCCCGGGTCAGCGCCACGTAGAGATCGTTGGCGCCGCGCGGCGACTCCTCGACGATCCGCTCCGGGTCCACGACCACGACACCGTCGAACTCGAGACCCTTGGCCTGCTTCACGGTGAGCACGACGACGCGGGTGGTCAGGTCGGGCTCCTCGCCGAGCGCGCAGTCGGGGGCGGCCTTGCGCACGTGCGGTACCAGATCCTCGAAAATCCCCGCCGGCAGGATCACGCCGAGGCGGCCCTCGCCCGCCGCCTCCGCCTCCTGCTCGACCGCCTCCGCCAGGGCGTCGCCGAGCCGGGACGGGGCCACGCCGCGCACCCACGGCTCCACGCCCGCCTCGCGCACCGACCGCGGCGGCTGGATGTCCGGGTCGATGCCGGCCAGCACCCCCGCCGCCACCGACATGATCTCGGCCGGCGTGCGGTAGTTGACGGTCAGCTCCCGCAGCCGCCAGCGCGCGCCCACGTACGGGGTCAGCGCCTCGCCCCACGACGACGCCCCGCCGAGGTCACCCGTCTGGGCGACATCGCCGACGACGGTCATCGAGCGGCTCGGGCAGCGGCGCATCAGCAGCCGCCACGCCATCGCCGAGAGCTCCTGCGCCTCGTCGACGATCACGTGCCCGAACGCCCACTTGCGGTCGGCGGCCGCCCGCTCGGCCGGGGTCAGCGCCTCGCCCTCGTCCTGCCGCTCGGCGAGCCGGTCGGCTTCGAGCAGGTCGGTGACCGACAGCAGCTCCGGGTCGTCCTCGTCCTCGACGTCGATCGACCGTGAGCCGAACGCGATCTCCAGGGCCCCTTCGGCGTACGCGACCTGCTGCCGGCGCCGCCGCTCGGCCAGGATCTCCAGGACGGTCTCGTCCTCCCCGAGCAGCTCCGCGGCCTCGTCCAGCAGCGGCACGTCCGCCGGCGTCCACCCCTCGCGCGGGGCCCGCTTCAGCCGCGGGTCGGCCCCGGCCGCAGCGAGCCGCTTGTCGGAGGCGAACAGCGCGGCCAGCAGCTGCTGCGGGGTGAGGATCGGCCACAGCCAGTCCAGCGCGCCCAGCACCTCGGCCTCGCCGCGCAGCTCCCGCCGGATCTCGGCCAGGTCGGCCTCCTCCAGCAGCTGCGCGTCGCCGGGCGCGTCGTCGCCGCCGAGCGGATCGTCGGCGTACGGGTCGATCCCGATCGTGTCCGCCACCACCAGCGACAACGCGTGGATGATCTCGGTGTCGAAGGTCGGGCGGGCCAGGTTGTGCAGCTTCCCGCCGCGCCGGGCGCGTTCCCGGGCGTCCTCGATGACGGCCGGCTCGAGGACGACCTCGGCGCCGTCGAGCAGGTCCAGGCGCAGCCGCAGCGGCTCGGCCGGCACCCGCTGCCGGTCCCGCACCGCCTCGGCGAGGACCTCGGCCATCTCGGCCCGGCCCTTGATCGCCGCGACCTCGGCCGGCTCCTCGCGGTCGGCGACCACGCCGGGGAACAGGTCACCCATCGTGCCCAGCAGCACGCCGGTCTCCGCCAGCGACGGCAGGACCTGCGAGATGTAGCGCAGGAAGGTGGCGTTGGGCCCGACGATCAGCACGACGCGCGAGGACAGCATCTGCCTGTGGGTGTACAGCAGATACGCCGCCCGGTGCAGCGCCACCGCCGTCTTGCCGGTGCCCGGCCCGCCCTGCACGACGAGGACGCCGTTGAGGTCGGCGCGGATGACGTGGTCCTGCTCGGCCTGGATCGTCTCGACGATGTCGCGCATCCGGCCGGTACGCGTGGCGTTCAACGCGGACAGCAGCGCCGCCTCGCCCGTCACCCCGTCGTGCGCGCCGCGGCCGGTGGCGTGCGCCTCGCTCAGGTCGAGGACCTCGTCGTCCAGGCCGGTGACGGTGCGCCGCTCGGTGCGGATGTGCCGGCGGCGCCGTACCCCGTCCGGTGCTGCAGCGGTCGCCAGGTAGAACGGCCGGCTCGCCGGGGCCCGCCAGTCGATCAGCAGCGGCTCGTAGTCGTTGTCCTCGTCGAAGATCCCGATCCGGCCGATGTAGCGGACCTCGTCCTTCGCGAAATCGAGCCGGCCGAAGCACAGCCCGTTCTCGACCGCGCTGTACTGCGCGATGCGGTCGGAGTACAACGCCGTCTGCGAATCGCGGTGCGACCGGTCCGCCGGCGTCCCGCCGCCCTGCAACAGGGTCGAGGTGAGCTGCTGCGACGCCTCCTCCCGCAGGCGATCGAGGTGCTCGTAGAGCGTGTCGAGATGCGCCTGTTCCTCGACGGTGTCGGCTGTGTCGGATGGGTTTGACAATCCGCTCTCCAGTCGGCTAACATTCAGCATGTCGACGCCCTGGTGGCGTCTTTTTTGTTGCCCGAACGCTCTACTCTAGCTGTTGGGCGGCCCGCCGTGCGAATCGATGTCGCGAACCACGCCGCCCGTCCCGGCCTAATCTACGAGGACCCGCGCACCGGCGGCGAGATCGGCGCCGGAGGAGGCGTCAGCCTGCCAGTTCAGTCCGCCCACGAGGCGACGATCTCGGCCGCGCGGGCGATCGCGGCCGGCGTCGGCAGGGCGGCGGAGAGCTCGCCGCCGTAGGGCCGCACCATGAACCCGCCGACCGTTGGGTGGAACGCCAGGCCGCGGCTGACCAGGCTGGGCCGGTCGCGGCGATCGTACAGGTTGAGGGTGCCGTGACTGATCCACGGCCACGCACGGCGGAGCACCGGGTTCGCCGCGGCGGCACGGGCGGGCGGCACCTCCGTGTCGTCGTCGTTGTGCTCGGTGAGCATGTGCCAGAGTGCTTCGATCGCGGCCGCCGGGTCGATGACGGCAAGGTACGGGTGACGTTCGGCGAGCTCCTCGGCGGTACGCCCGTCGTGCAGGTCGAGCATGGTGCCGGCGATCTCGTCCAGGTCGCCGGTCCGGCCCGCCGCGGCCGGGTCGCCGAGGTACCTCCACACCATCACCTCATAGCCACCGCCACAACCGGCGCGCACGCTGATGTGACCACTGGAGGTGAGCAGCTGGGCCGCGACCGGGCCGAAGCGGTCCGAGCCGCCGCGCAGCCGCTCGAGACCGGTCCGCCGGTGCAGTTCGCCGGCCAGGCCACCCCGGTCGAGCGCGGCGGCGCGCGCGGCGTCGAGCGCGGCCAGGAAGCGGATGAAGTGCGGGTCGAAGCGGGCCGGGTCAGCCGCCGCGAGCTCGTCCCGGGTTCACCACCGCACCGCGTGGAACTCGCGGGCGTCCGGGCGGATTTCCTCGTCGCCGGCGCAGGTCAGGACGTACCAGAGGCTGACGTCGGTGTGGCCGTGGTCCTGCCCGACCGTACGCGTGATGGTCAGGAAGATCGGCGACCGCGACAGACCCGCATCGCCCAGGCCGAGCTCTTCCCGGATCTCCCGCCGCGCGGTCTGGGCGGGGTCCTCGTCGACCTCGACGTGCCCACCCGGCGGAAGCCACAGCCCGGCGTTGACGTGATCGACGAGCAGGATCCGTCCGTCCGCGGCGACCGGCACCACGTAGGCCACCAGATGCTGCGGCGGAGAGGCCGGCTTGACCCGCCGGAACACGTCGTCCGTACGCGCCAGCCAGTCCAGCGCCGCCGCGCGGTGCTCGGCGCCGAGCCTGTCGACCGGTGCGAGCCGGGACACCAGGCCATGAACGACCGCGACGGACGCACGCATCCGGGAATGCTGTCACGGCCGCCGCGCCACCGCAGTCCCGGCGCGCTTCGCCGTCACCGGATGAGCTGTACCACGGTGCCGATGCCGCCGGCGGCGAGCAGCACGGCGGCCGTCTTGGGCAGCCAGCGCACGGCCCCGGGTTCGCGGCCGGCCACGTACCGGCCGAGGGCGGCGGCCGCCCCGACGAACGCGACCACAGCGGGCAGCCCGGCCAGCGCGAGCCCCGGCGTAACACGGGCGGTGAAGTCGGGCCCGTGGGCGGCGCCGAACCCGGCCAGCGCGAGGCTGAGCCCGCCGAGGTCGGCCACCCCGAAGCCGGCGCGTACGCGGTGACGCTCCGTACGTCTCGCGAATGCCATTGCCGCACCGGTCAGCACCGTCACGCCGAGCACCGTCAGTACCGCCACGGATCCCCACCGTGACGAGATCTCGCCGACGCCGAGGTACCCGACGAGACATCCGGCCGGCAGTACCCCGACATGACAGGCCAGCCGCCGGAACAGCCGGGGCCCAGCCGCGGCGAACAGGTAGGCCAGCCACATCGCGTACCCCGGGTACAGCAACGCGTCGCCGAGCCAGAACTCCCACTCCGGCACCCGCTCACGCGCCGGTCCCGTCATCACCATCAGCCCGGCGAGCAACGGCACCGCCACGAACAGTGACCGTCCGCCCCGGCTCGCGCCCGCCGCGGCATCGCGGGGCTGAGCGTCGACGATGCCGGCCGCGGCCCCAGCTCCAGTCCGTGCCGGCGCAGCAACGGGCGGATCCGATGGCATTTCCGACGGAGCTTCGGGTGGCGCCTCCGGCTGTCGAGTCTGCGGTGGGCCCGGCAAGGGGCGGGCCACGATCGCGGCCGTTTCCGCCGAGACCGCGGGCGCGTCGAGGACCGCGGCCCAGGAGCGGATCTCGGCGCGTGGGCGGACGATCCGTGACGGTGCCGTCACCGCCGCGACACTGCCCTGGGCCACTGCCAGTTCGGGCTGTTCCATCACGGTGGGTGCGGTTCCGGTGACGCGGTGCAGGAGGGTGGCGACGAGTGGCATCCGGCTCGAACCGCCCACCAGGAACAGGCCGGCGAGGCGGCCCGACGGTACGGCGGCGGCGATCACCGAGCGGGTCAGCGCCACGGTCCGCCCGACGACCGGTGCGGCCAGGCGTTCGATCTGCTCGCGGCCCAGGGGTGCGTCCACGTCCAGGATGGGCAGGTGCACGTACGTCGAGGCCGAGCGGGACAGGATCTCCTTCGCGGTCCGCACGTCCTCCCACAGGTTGCGCCGTGCGCGGCGGTCCGCGGCGGAGGTGGGCTGGTCGAGGCGGCGGATCTCGGCCGGGTGACCCTCCGCATACACCGCGCCCAGATACGCGACGATCGCCGCGTCCACGTCCAGGCCGCCCCCGTCCGGGAGGCCGTCGCTGGCGGTGACGTCCCAGCCACTATCGGTACGCTGGACGATGGACGCGTCGAACGTGCCGGCCCCGAAGTCGTACACGGCGACGCACGATCCGACCGGCACGTCGGCCCCGGTGCCCTGGGCGAAGCAGGTGGCGGCCGCGACCGGTTCCGGCACCAGGTCCGGAGGGCCGGACAGGGAGGCCTGCGCGGCCGCCTCGAGCAGCACCGCCCGGCGCGGCGCCGCCCACGCCGCCGGGTACGTCAGCGCCACACCCGCCGGCGGCCCGCCCATGGTCCGGATCGCCTCCGCGCGGACCTGGGCCAGCACCGCGGCGATCAGTTGCGGCACCGGGTACTCCCGGTCGCCCAGCAGCACCGTCCCGTCGTCGATGCGCCGCTTCGGGTGGGGTTCGAAGCACTCCGGGCGCACCCTCGCCGCGTGCGCCGCCTCGCGGCCGACGAGCAGGCCCTCGCCGCTCGCGCACACCGACGACGGCAGCTGCGGGAAGCCGTCGAACAGCAGGGGCCGGGTCCGGCCGCCGGGTTCCTGGATCACGGCCGCGGTGTTGGAGGTGCCGTAGTCGATCCCGAGGCGGTACCCGACAGTGATCACGAGCGCACCCTACGACGTGACACCCGGCGTGGTCATTGACCGGAACGAGGGGGTGAACACCGCCGAGTGACAGCCCGCCACGACGACGAGACAGCCCCGGACCCGGTGGCACGGGACCGTCACACGAGGCGCAGCTGGCCCTCGGCGCGGGCGGCCGGGCCGAGGTTGCCGGCGCGGTGGTGGCGGCGGCACAGCACCTGGTAGTGCACGTCGGCCGGGGACGGCGAGACCATGTCGTCGGCGGCGGTGTCGCCGATCACGACCTGGTCGCCCTCCCGGGCGATGAGGCCGTCGACGACGCGGGCGTTCAGCGTCCCGGCCCGGCCGCACCAGCACAGGACCTCGACCTGGACGCGGGTCACCTCGTCGGCGAGTTCGAACAGGCGCTGCGCGGCCGGGAACAGGCAGGTGCGGAAGTCGGTGGCGAGGCCGAAGGCGTACACGTCGACGTCGGAGTTGTCGACCAGGTCGGCGAGCTGTTCGATCTGCTCGACGGTGTAGAAGCTGGCCTCGTCGCAGATGAGGTAGTCGACGCGGATGCCGCGGGCCCAGCGGTCGCGCACCAGCGAGCGCAGATCCAGTCCGGCGACGTCGACGGCGTCCTTGCCCAGGCCGATGCGGGTCGACAGGCGGCCGGGGCCGGCCCGGTCGATCGTCGTCAGGACCAGGCCGTGGCGGCCCTGCCGTGCGTGGTTGTAGTCCATCTGCAGGGCCAGGGTGGATTTGCCGCAGTCCATCGGGCCGTAGAAGAACTTCAGCCGGCCGCCGCGGCGGGTGCGGGAGTCTCCGGCGGCCACGCAGGCGGATGGGTCGTCGTCGGTTGGCGTCACGGCGAGGAAGCCTACTTGTCGGTGCCGTGCAGAAGGGCTTCGACCTCGGCGAGTTCGGTGACGCCCATCGCCCGGTACAGGTCCGCGGCCGCCTGCAGCCGCTGCCGCGACAGCCGCGGGTCGTCGGTGGACAGGCCGAGGCCGTGGTAGGCGCGGGCCTGCTCGTAGCGGTACCCGGCCCGCATCGCCCGTTCCAGGGCCCGCGCGTATTCGGCCTTGGCCGCGTCGAGCCGCCCGGCCGCCCGCAGGCCCGCGCCGTGGTTGCTGGCGGCCAGGCAGGCGATGTGCGGTTCGAGGTGCTCGGAGTCGCGGGCGGCCGCCTCGACCAGGGTCAGGCCCTCGTCGAGGCGGCCCAGCGCGATGAGGCTCACCCCGAGGTAGCTGCGGGCCTCACAGATCGTGGCGGTGCCGGCCTCGGGCGGGATCCGCTCGACGGTCCAGCGCAGCAGCAGCTCGGCGAGGGTGTGCTGGCCGAGGAGCTGGCGGATGACGGCGAGCTCGATCGCCCCGTTGATGGCCAGCTGGGTGCCGGCGGCGCGGCTGACCCGGCCCGCGGCGAGGGTGCGCCGGGCGGCGACGGTGGCCTCGTCGATGCGGCCCCGCAGCCGCAGGATCATGGTGAGGGTCGGCCACTGCCCGGCGTACACCGTGTCCTCGGCGGGATAGATCGGCAGCAGCGACTGCTCGAGCAGGTCGAGGGCCTCGCTGAAGCGGCCGGAGAAGTGGTAGACGGCGGCGAGGTTGGACCGGGCCCGGGCGCCCCATTTCGGGTGCTCGCCGATGAGGTTGAGGTGGTGCGCGGCGTGTTCCTGGTCGCCTTCGCGGGCGTAGGCGGAGGCGAGGTAGTTGCGGGTCATCGCCACGAGGTCGTCGTCGGCGAGGGCCTCGGCGGCGGCCAGGGCGCGGTGGTGCAGGTCGATGGAGACGTCGTTCATCGACTGCCGGAACAGGTACCCCCACACGGCCCGCGGCAGCAGCACGGTGTGCCGGTGCCGGCCGAGCCGGTCGGCGAGCTGGGTGACGGCGATGAGGTTGCCGATCTCGGCGTCGAGCCACCGGCGGGTGTCGGCGAGGTCGGCGAAGCGCGGCACCCACGCCTGCACGTCGCCGACGTCGATCGCGCCGCGGGCCCGGCCGTGCTCCCACGGGCGGGTCGCGGCGGCGGCGGCCTGCAGGTAGAAGTCGAGCATCCGGTCGGTGGCGGCGTCGTGTTCGGGGTCGTCGGCGGCGAGCTGCGCGGCGTACTCCCGCAGCAGGTCGTGCAGCCGGAACCGGCCGGCGACGGGCTCCATGAGCAGGTGGGCGTCGACGAGCCGGCCGAGCAGCTCGTCGGCGTCGCGCAGCGGAAGGTCGGCCAGGGCGGCGGCGACCGGGACCGCGAACTCGCCGGAGGGGTGCAGGCCGGTGAGCCGGAACAGGCGGCGGGCGGCGTCGTCGAGGGCACGGTACGACAGGGCGAACGCGGCGTGCGGGGACCGCCCGTCGACGGTGAGGTCGATCGGGGCCGGGTTGGCCTGGCGGAGCCGGTCGGCGAGGTCGGCGACGCTCCACGAGGGGCGGTGGGCGAGGCGGGCGGCGGCCAGGCGCAGCGCCAGGGGGAGCCCGCCGCAGAGGCGCACGACGTCGGCGACGGCCCGCGGGTCGTGCTCGGCGCGTTCGCCGATGACGGTGGTGACGAACCGGACGGCTTCGGCGTCGTCGAGGACGTCGAGGGACACGGAGTGGGCGCCGTCGAGCCCGCCGAGGCGGCGGCGGCTGGTGATGAGCACGAGGCTCGCCGACGCCCCCGGTAACAGCGGGGTGACCTGGGCCGGGTCGGCGGCGTTGTCGAGCACGACGAGCATCCGGCGCTGGGCGAGCTCGCTGCGCCAGCGGGCGACGCGCTCGTCGGGGTCGGCGGGGATGCGTTCGGGGTCGAGGCCGAGGTGGCGCAGCAGCAGCCCGACGGCGTCGTGGGCGGCGAGCGGCGGGCGTTCGCCGTGGGCGCGCAGGTCGACGAAGAGCCGTCCGTCGGGGTAGCCGTCGGCGACGAGGTGCGCCACGTGTACGGCCAGGCTGGTCTTCCCCACGCCCGCCATGCCGTCGACGGTGAGCACGACGGGGACGTCGCCGCGGCCGGGCCGGGCGGCGGCGACGAGCCGGGCGACGAGGTCGTCGCGGCCGGAGAAGTCGGCGATGTCGCGGGGCAGCGTCCACGGGGTCGGGACCGGCATGGCCCGGGTGGCCGGTGCGGCGCCGAGCAGCGCGGGCGGGCCGGGCGGGGCCGGTTGACCGGCGGGTGCGGGTTGCAGCAGCCCCCGGTACAACTCCTGCAGGGCGGCGCTCGGGGCGAGGCCGAGCTGCTCGTCGAGGGCGTCGGCGAGGCGCAGGTAGACCTGGATCGCGTCGGCGGTCCGACCGACCCGGGCCAGGGCGGTCATCAGCTGGCCGTGCAGGCGTTCCCGCAGCGGGTGCTGCTCGGCCAGGCCGGTCAGCTGGCTGATCAGCTCGGCCTGCAGCCCGAGTTGCAGTTCGACGTCGAGGCAGTCCTCCAGGGCGCTGTTGTGCCGCTCCTCGAGGGCGACGGCGGCGGCCTGGACGCTGGGGGAGTCGACGCCGGCCAGGGCGGGGCCGCGCCACAGGTCGAGGGCGTCGCGCAGGTGCTTGCGGGCGGTGTGCAGCTCCCCGCCGGCCATCGCGGCCCGCCCGTCGGCGACGAGCTGGCCGAAGACGAGGGTGTCGAGCTCGTCGGGGGCGACGACGGCGCGGTACCCGGCGGTGTCCGTCTGGATCGCGCCCGGCAACTGCCGGCGCAGCCGCGACACGCACGTGTGCAGCTGGGCCCGGGCGGTGACCGGGGCGGCGTCGCCCCAGACGGCATCGACGAGCCTGGGCAGCGTCACCACCCGGTTCGGCTGCAGCAGCAGCATGACCAGCAGGACCCGGTCGCGGGTCGCGGAGATCTCCAGCCGCCGGCCGGCGACATCGACCTCCAGCGGACCGAGCAGCCGGTAATGCACGAACCGAACAGTAACGCAGGGTGTCACGTACACGACACCCACCAGTCAGCGAGACGTCAGAGCTTGGCGGGGGGCGTGTTGCCAGCCTGTTCGATGGCCCGGCGCATCGGCACGAACAGCAGCAGCACGAACCCGGCGACGAAGAACACGACGAGGGCGATGATCGCGACCCGGTAGCTGTCGGTCAGGTCGAGGGCGAGGCCGAACGCGAGCGGCCCGAGCCAGCTGGTGCCCTTGTCGGAGATCTCGTACAGCCCGAAGTACTCGCCCTCCTTGCCCTTGGGGATCAGCTGCGAGAACAGCGAGCGGGACAGCGCCTGGCTGCCGCCGAGGACGAGGCCGATGCCGCCGCCGAGGATCACGAACAGGACCGCCTGCTTGGCCGGCATGAAGTACGCCACGACGATGACGACCGTCCACAGCACCAGGCTGACCAGGACGGTCTTCCAGGCGCCGATGGCCTTGGCGAGCCGGCCCAGCAGCAGCGCCCCGGCGAAGGCCAGGAACTGCACCATGAGGATGGTCGGCACCAGCACGTCGTCGGGCAGCTGCAGTTCCTCGGTGCCGTAGACGCTGGCGAGGCTGATGACGGTCTGGATGCCGTCGTTGTAGATGAGGTACGCGACCAGGAAGAACAGTGTCAGCGGCAGCGCCCGCAGGCCCTTGAGGGTGCCCCACAGCTGCCGGAACCCGTCGGTGAGCACGTTGCCGCGCACGTCGACGCCGAGGTGCTCGTCGGCGACGGGCCGGTTGCGCAGGGTCAGCAGCGGGATGGTGGTGAACCCGGCCCACCAGATGCCGGCGGAGACGATGCTGTAGCGGGCGACCTCTCCGGTGCTCATTCCGAGGCTGTCCTTCATGAGCACCGCGGCCACGTTGAGCAGCAGCAGCGTGCCGCCGCCGAGGTAGCCCCAGGCCCAGCCGAAACTCGAGACCTTGTCGCGGTCCTGCTCGTCGGCGATCTGCGGCAGGAACGAGTTGTAGACCACGACGGACGCGCCGTAGCTGATGTTCGCGACCAGGAACAGCCCGGCGCCGAGCAGGTACCGCTCCCCGGTCAGGAACAGCATGCCGATCGTGGCGGCGGCGCCGATGAAGGCGAACAGCGCCATGAGTTCCTTCTTGCGCGGCGAGCGGTCGGCGATCGCGCCCACCACCGGCAGCACGAACACCGTCAGGAACACCGACAGCGACACCGAGTACGGGAACAGGGCCCCGGGCGCGATCGCGAAGCCCAGCGGGTGCACGGCGGCGTCGTCGGGGCAGCCCGAGTCGGGGCAGTGCGCCGCCGCCTCGGCGATCGCGGTCAGGTACGGGCCGAGGAAGACCGTCACGACCGTGGTCGGGAACGCCGAGTTGGCCCAGTCGTAGAAGTACCAGCCGACGCGCTCACGACGGGAGCTGTACTCCACTGTGGACTCTTCCCGAACACCCGTCACGGCCAGATGCCCCTCTTGATGTAGACGTCGCGCAGCACCTCGATGTGATCGGTCATGATGCCATCAACACCGAGGTCGAGGAAGTGCTCGATCTCGGCCGGTTCGTCGATCGTCCACAGGTGCACGTGCAGCCCGGCGCGGTGGCAGTAGTCGACGAACGGGCGGGTGGCCAGCGCGATCCGGCCGTACCGTGGCGGGATCTGGATCGCGGCGACCGTCTCCAGCGGCTGGTAGCGGCGTCCGACCTGGTAGGCGGCCCACAGCCCGGCGACCTCACGCATCCCCATGGACGTGGCCACACTGGGCCCGGCGAGGCGGCGCAGGCGGCGCAGCCGGGCGGAGGAGAACGACGCCAGCAGCACCCGGTCGTGGGCGTTGAGCCGCCGCACGACCTCGACGGTGGGGGCCACGGCGGGCTCGGTCTTGGCGTCGATGTTGAACCGGATGTCCGGATGCGCGTCGAGGACCTCGTCGAGGCGGGGCACGGCCGCGGCCCCGCCGACCCGCTCCGTGGCCAGATCCGACCACCGTAAGTCGATCATCCGACCCGGGCGCCCCAGGAGGCGTTGCAGCGTGTCATCGTGGAACACGACCGCGACCCCGTCGGCGGTGGCGTGCGTGTCGGTCTCGATGTAGCGGTAACCGAGGTCGGCGGCACGGGCGAACGCCGCTGTCGTGTTCTCGTCACCGGCGGCCGCCCCGCCACGGTGGGCGAAGCCCAGCGGTCCTGGAGCGTCGAGGTAGGGCACCTGCTTCACGCGGCCAGTATGCAGCGATCATGGGTCAACTTCGCGCAACGGCGGGTTACGGCAGGCTTGACGGCCGACGCAGAGCGCGGAACGGCAAAGGTATGGTGACGCACATGCGCGTGCTCGGCATCGACTTCGGCACGTCGAACACGGTCGCGATGGTCCGCACCCAGGACACGCGGATGCGACCGCTGCTGTTCGACGGTTCTCCCTTGCTGCCCTCTGCCCTGTATTTCAACACCGACGGGAAGGTCCTCGTCGGCCGGGACGCCGAGCGCAACGCGCGGCTGGACCCGGCCCGCTTCGAGCCCAACCCGAAGCGGCGCATCGACGACGGCGAGGTGTTCATCGGCGACCACTCGATGCCGGTGCCGCGCCTGTTCGCGCACGTGTTGTCACAGGTCAACGCGGAGGCCCGGCGGCAGCTCGGCGGGGCGCCGGAGGAGGTCCGGCTGACCCACCCGGCCCGCTGGGGCGAGCGGCGCCGGTCGCTGCTCATGGAGGCCTGCCGCATCTCCGGGCTGGGCACCCCGCGGCTGATCGCCGAGCCGGTCGGCGCCGCGTCGTACTTCACCGCCGTGCTCGGCTCCGCGGTGCCGGTCGGGCGCAGCCTGGCCATCTACGACCTCGGCGGCGGCACGTTCGACGCGACCGTGGTCCGCCGCACCCAGTCCGGCTTCGAGGTGCTCGCCGAGGACGGCCTCGCCGACGTCGGCGGCCTCGACTTCGACCACGCGATCGTGGAGCACCTGGGCAAGACGTACCAGGAGTCCCACGCCGAGAAGTGGGCGGCCCTGGCGAACCCGACCGACGCCTCGGACCGCCGGCTGCGCCGGATGCTCTACGAGGACGTCCGCGGCGCGAAGGAGATGCTGTCGCGCACCGCGTCGACGGACATCCACCTGCCGTCCATGGAGATCGACGCGCACCTGACCCGCGAGGAGCTGGAGACGCTCGTCCGGCCGTACCTGGAGCGCACCGTCGCCTGCCTGCGCCGGGCCATCGAGTCGGCGCGGCTGCAGCCCAAGGACCTCGTCGGCATCTTCCTCGTCGGCGGCTCGTCGCGCATCCCGCTGGCCGCGCACCTCATCCACACCGAGCTCGGCGTGGCCCCGACCACCCTGGAACAGCCGGAGACGGTCGTGGTCGAGGGTGCGCTGTGCATCGGCGCCGCCGTCGCCCCGGTCGGCACCTCGGGCACCCCGCGCACGGTCCCGCCGCAGCAGCGCCCGATGCCGCAGCAGGCCCCGGCGCGGGTGACGAACGCCCCGATGTCGGGCGTCCCGGTCTCCCCGGCGGTCCAGCGCCCGCCGGTCGTCCCGCAGGTGCAGCAGCGTCCCCCGGTGCTCGCCCCGCAGCCCGTCGTCCAGCGCCCGCCGGTGGTCCAGCAGCCGGTGACCCCGGCGCCGGTGTTCCGCGCCCAGCCGGCCCCGCAGCCGGTCGTGCAGCAGCCGGTCGTCCCGGCCCGCCCGGGCCCGTTCCCGCCGCAGGCCGCCCGTCAGGCCCCCGCCAACCAGGGCGAGGCGGCGGAGCGCAACTGGATCGCCGTGATCGTCGTCGTCCTGGTCCTGGTCGCGATCCTGTTCGTGATCCTGCTCTGGACGGCCCTCAACTAACCAAGAACCACAAACGCGGCTCTGGTACCCCACTGAGGTACCAGAGCCGCGCTTGTCTGCGGTTGCTTCTTTATTGAGGCGCCCAGAACGCGGCCAGGCTGCTCGTGCCGGGGTCGTCGGAGCCCAGCAGCAGGCTCCACGGGTCGGTGCCGGCCGGCAGGTCGAGATGCTCGTACTGTGCCAGCCCGGCGGGTTCGGCCGGCTCGTGCACGGCCGGGTCGAACGCGGCGGACAGGTTGTGGTCGGGCCCGCCGAGGACGTCGGCGTCGGTCCACGGGAAGCCGTCGACGGGCGCGGGCGGGTCGCTCAGGTGCAGCTCTTCGGGGAACTGCACCTCGTGCCAGCCCGGGTCGTCGGCGGACGCGTCGACGTCGGGATCGGTCCCGAACGCCGCCTCGTGCCCGTCCTGGATCTCGTGGCTGTCCTCGGCGCCGTCGATGTGCCCGTCGCTCAGGTGCAGCTGCCCGTCGTCGGCCGGCTCCCCGCCGTCGCTGCCGTCGCCGCCGTCGTCGTGGACGGCTTCGTCGTATTCGGCGGTGGCGTGTTCGGTGCCGAGCGGCTCCTCGAGGTCGTGGTCGCCGCCGAGGTGCCCGTCGCTGAGGTGCTGCCCGGGTTCGCCGAGGTCGTGCTCGTCGTACCCGCCGGCGCTGTGCGCGTCGTCGTGGGCGTCGTGGGCGTCGTCGTAGCCGGCGCCGTAGTCCTCGCCGAAGCCGCCGTGCAGGTCGTGCCCGCCGTCGTCGGCGCCGAGGTCAGCCGTGTCGGCGTCGTCGCCCTCGGACCATTGCCAGTGCCCGTCCATCGGTCAACCCCCTACGCCTCGGCGGCCGCTTCACCCGCATCGGCCGGGCCGGACGGGGTGAGCGCGCGGATGCGCACCAGCACCTCGTCGACCTGCTTGATGCGGGATCGCAGACCTTCCCGTTCGGTGTTCAGCGCGGCCTTGCGCTTGGCCCGTTCGGCCTTGTCCTCGCCCAGGGACTTGTCGATCTGCGCGATGTGCGCGTCGAGCTGCTTGACCCGCCGTTCGATGGCCTCGTCGAGGGCGAGGGTCAGCGCGTACTGCAGGTCGGTGAACCGGTGCATGATCTCGTCGGACAGGGCGGCCCGGGCCTCGCCGAGGACCTCCCGCAGCCACTGGCGGGCCTGCTGCTTGTCCGCCATGCTCTTGCGCTTGAAGATCATGTAGGCGCCGGCGGCGAGGCCGAGGCCGACCCCGACGACCGGCAGCACGAGCCCGGCGCCGGCCAGGCCGATCGCGCCGAGGGCGGCGCCACCGCCGACCATGCCGGGGATGCGGGCGGCCATCATTGCCATACCGGCGGAGGACATGACGACCATCGCGCCGTCGCCGGACTGCTCGCGGCGGGGCTTGGTGCCCAGCGCGTGGCGCAGCCGGGCGTTGAGGCCGCGCAGCACGTGCTGCAGCTCGTTGGGGTGGAACACCTGGGCCAGGACCCGCTCGCCGACCTTGCGGAAGCGGAACTCGAGGTCGTGGGAGAGCCGCACGGACAGCGCGTACAGCGCCTTGTCCAGCTCGGCCGGCAGCTCGGAGATGTCGCCGCGGCCACCCTTGTCGATCTTCTCCATGAACTGTTCCTGCAGCTGCGTGATGTAGTTGCGCAGCCGCGTGGTGGCCTCGACCCGGGCCCGCTGGGTCTCCGTGGACAGCGCCAGGGACCACTGCCGGGACTCGGTGCGCTTGCGGGTGGCGACCTGCTGGCGCTCCTCCTTGGCCCGTTCGGCGTCGGCCGGGTCGGGGTCGGTGGCCTTCATCCGGTCGCCGATCTCCTGGTCGACGCGGATGTACTCGGAGCGCACGCTGCGCAGCACGTTCGCCTGCTGCAGCAGGTGGCCCTTGGAGGCCAGGTCGATGAGGGCGTGCTGCAGCTCGGCGATGCGCGACTCGCGGATCAGCTCGCCGGCGGCGTCCTTCGGCATCTGCATCGCCAGCTCCGCGAGGCGGGCCGACACCGGGTACCACGGTGCGGAGGCGAACCGGGGCGCGTGGGTCTGCAGCTGTCCTTTGTTGTCGTCGAGGATCTTGCGCCAGCCGGGGTAGGCGTCGACCTTCGTCAGCGCGAACAGCACGAAGTTGACCTTCTTGCTGGCCTCGATGAGGAAGTTCATCTCCGGCTTGGAGAACGGGCTGGAGGAGTCCACGACGAACAGCAGCGCGGTGGCCTTCTCCACGGCGTCCATGGCGACTTCGGCGTGCATCGAGTCCAGGCCGCCGGTGCCGGGGGTGTCGATGAGCGTCAGGTACTGCAGCAGCGGCGCCGAGTGGTGGATCTCGATCCGCCGCGGCGGGCGCATCCCGTCGGGCATGCGGCCCAGGACGGTGCCCCAGTCGCGCAGGTCGCCCAGGCCGATCGGCACCGGGTCCTCGCGGCCGGGGATGTAGGCGCGGGCGCCGTGCTGCGGGTTGTGCATGAACTCCAGGTAGGAGGCGGTGGCCACGGCCGCGTCGACCGGCGACAGGTTCGGCACGCCGATGAGCATGTTCGTCAGCGAGCTCTTGCCGCGCTTGGTCTCGCCGACGACGACGACCTTCGGGCGCACGACCTCGCGGCGGCGTTCGGTGTCGATGTCGGCGGCCGCGTCCGGGTCGATCTTGCGCAGGTACGCGAGGCTGCCGTCGACGCCGGCCTTGAGCAGCTTGCCCAGCGCCGCGGTGGCGTCGGCGGGCTTCTTCGGCGCCGCTCCGGCGGGTGCGTTCGGGGTCTGGGTCATCGTGGCTGCTCTCTGCGCGGCTGCTGCGTGGTGTGCTGGCTGGGCTGGCTCGGCTGGACGACCGGGTGCTGGCCGGTCTGGCCGCCGGCCTGCGCGGGGCGGCCGACGGTCGGGTGGGCGCCGGTCGGGCCGCCGGCGGTGCGCGCCGACTGGTACACGGTGACGATCGGGGCCCGCAGGACCCGCCCGTCGCGGTCGACGTAGCCGGGGACCTCGACGCCGGAGATCTGCCCGTTGAGGTTCGGGTCGTTGGTCGGGGTGGTGCCGCCGGCCTCGTGGTGGGCCGGGTCGAAGCGGACCCCGGCCGGTTCCAGGGTGGTGACCCCGGCCTCGTGCAGGGCGGCGCCGAGCCGGTCGCCGAGGGCCTTGCTGGTGACCCGGTCCCGCACGTAGATGGAGGCCTGCACGAGGGCCCGCCGGTCGGCGTCGGACTGCCCGCCGCGGCCGCCCGGGGGCGCCGACACGGGGGCGGTGGCGCCGCGGCCGCCGCCCCGGGAGGCCAGCAGCAGCAACAGCAGCAGGGCGGCGCCGACGAACAGGGTGCCGACGAACGCGACCAGGGCCGGCTTGACGCCGAAGCCCTCCTGCGCGGTGCAGGCCTTCGTCTGCAGGGTCTGCGCCTGCGTGGTGCCGGCGCCGGTGTTCTCCGGCTGCTCGGGGGTGTTGCCGCCGGCCTTGACCGCGCCGCCGGCCGCGCCGGCCCCCTCGACCTGGGTCGGTGTCGGGGTGGCGCCGGCGGTCGCGGTCTGGGCGGGGCAGTTCGGGGCACCGCCGAGCAGGCCGGTCGCCACGCCGGTGAGCACCGCGATGACGAGCGCGACGCCGACGGCGAGCAGACGCAGGCTGTTGGAGGACATCTTCGGCTCCTGGGGGTGGGGGCCTCGGGTATTGGCTGTACCGGAGAAGGTGGTGCTGTTGTGATTATCGGACATTTGCTCCACCGCCGCGGATGCGCTGGGAGAGCAGGTAGAAGCCACGGTGTGCAACGAGCGCGACGCGGGACTGCGACGGGCTGGCGCCGGCCACGGCGTAGGCGCGCCAGCGGGTGGCGGCGTCCAGGGCGGCGCGGACCATCGAGTCACGGTCGGCGCTGGGCAGGTTGAGGATCCAGCCGGGGTCGTTGGACAGCGCCAGGCGGGTCAGCTCGCCCTCCATCTGGTCGGGCAGGTCGACGGCGCCGGTGGTGACCAGCTGCGCCACCTCGAGCAGCCGCAGCCGGTGCGACTCGGGCTGCTGCAGGACCCGTTCGATGGCGTCGCGGAGCAGTTCCCGGTCGTGCGGCCGCTCGGCGTGGCTGGCGATCTTCTCCAGGCTCGACAGCGCCCAGCCGGCCTTGATGGCGTCGGTGCGCCACCGGAACGCGTGGTCGAGGGTCTGGCGCAGCCGCGGGAACCCGGAGGCCTGGAACAGCATCCGGACCAGTTCACCGGTGGCCAGGGTCGGCTTGGCGACGAGCTGCGCGATGGCGAAGCTGATGCCGTACAGGTCGAGGAGCCGCAGCAGTCGTTCCCGCGACTCGCGGCTGACGGGGCAGTCGCGGGTCGTGAACAGGTCGACGGAGGCCAGCAGCACGGTCCGTTCGCCCTGGGCGAGGGCGGCGAGCTGGCGCAGGGCCTCGCAGTCGGCGGCGGTGAGCCGGCCCGCCTCGGTGGTCTCGGCGAGCAGGCCGACGACGGGGACGACGTCGGAGACGACGCGGCGCAGGACCTTCGACTGGTCGTTGGCGAGCGGGGCGACGATCGGCCACGGGTCCTGCCCGCCGCCGGCGAGCTTGTCGACCTTGTTGAACAGCCCGAGGGAGTTGATCGGGTTGGACGACAGCCGGGCGGAGATGGACCGGAAGGCCTCCAGGGCCTGCACGTCGTCGTCGCGGACGGACTGCGTGAACACGTAGATGATGGCCTCGGCGCCGGACAGCGCCCCGGCGGAGTCGGAGTCGAGGTCGTCGTCGATCGGGGCCTCGGAGAACAGGAACCGGCGGGCCTGGTCGGACACGGACGTGTTGGCGCTGGACAGGCCGGGGGTGTCCACGACGGTCAGGTCGCGCAGGTGGTCGCTGGTGAGCGTGACGTCGACGTAGGCGACCTCGTGCCGGGCCACGCCGAGGCGCTGCGGGATCATGCCGGCCTCGTCGAGGGGGAGGCTGACCCGGTTGCCGTTGCGCTTGACGACGTCGACGCGGTCGGAGGTGCCGTAGCGGAACTGCGTGACGATCCGGGTGCACTCGCCGACCTCGGTCGGCGCGACCCGCCGGCCGATCAGCGCGTTGACGAGGGTGGACTTGCCGGACTTGAGCCGCCCGGCGATCGCGACCCGCAGCGGCTCGCCGAGGCGGCGGCGCACGTCGACGACCTGGGCCTGGGCGGCGCCGCCGAGCCGGTTGCCGACTTCGGCGCACAGTTCACCCACACGGGAGCTGAGTGGTCCTGTCGGCACGGGTTCAGCCCCGCTTCGACGTCGGCCACAGACTGATCACCGACTGCGCGAGGCCGGTGGGTTCAGCCACAATGCCGACGTACCCTCGGGTGTCCAAGGGGTGGACCTCGCTCATTATTCGCTCCTGGGTGCAGATCAGTACCGTCATGTCACGCACGTACGGCACACACATTACGAATATCCTGCGCGCGCAGGATCCCATGTTCGTGCCAGGAATGGAGGCTTCCCGTGCCTGAGGCACCGACTGATGAGCCCGTCGTGCAGCAGCCGGCCAGCCCGGCGGCCGGGCCGGCGGTGGCGTCGGCGGTCGTGGGCCGGGCGAGCGTTCCTGCCGTGTGGCCGCCCGCCGACCTGCTCGCCTCGGCCGTCGAGGCCCTGCACAACCCCGGTCTGGTCGTCATCTCCGGTGCTCCGGGCACGGGCCGCACCGGGGTGCTCAAGCGCCTGGGGGAGTCCTTCCGCGGTCCCGTGTTCAGCGGGGGCGCCCTCGCCATGCTGCGCGGGGTACCGGCGCTGGCGTTGTCCCGGGCGGTGCGGGTGCGACTCCCGTCACATGAGGCGCCGCTGCTCGCCGAGGCCGTCCGCTCCCGGGTCCGTCACGGCCTGCTACTGCTCGACGACCTCCAGTGGGCGGATCCGCTGACGATGGCGGCCCTGCCGGCGATCGCCGAGCACTGTCGGATAGTTGTCACCCTGCGGACCCCGCACCGGCTCCCCGGCGACGCCGAGCGGGCCCTGCGCGAGGCGGCGGCGAAGTCCGGGGCGTGGCTGTCGATGCCGCCGATGCCCGCCGACGCCGCCGCCGCGCTGGTGCGCCAGCTCGCCCCGTCCGCGTCGGCCGCCGTCGTCACCGACCTGGTCCGCCGGGCCGGTGGCGTCCCGCTGGCCGTCGTCGCCCTGGCCAAGCACGTCGCGCAGGGCGGGACCCCGCGCGACGACGGCCTCGACAAGGGCCTCGCCTACACCGTCGCCGGCGCCCTGGCCGACCTGACCCGTCCGGCCCGCACCGCGATGGCGGCGCTGGGCCTGCTCGGCCGCCCGGTGACCGCGACCGTCCTCGGCGAGGGCCTCACCGAGCTGGTCGAGACCGGCCTGGTCGAGCTGGCCGACGGGGTGGCGGCACCGGTCTCCCCGTACACCGCGGAGGTCGCCGCCGGCCTGCTGGACGCCGCCGAGCGCGCCGCCCTGCACCGCCGCCTGGCCACCCTGGTCCCGCCCCGGGAGGCGGCCCGCCACCTCGCCGCCGCCGGAGCCGCCGCGGAGGCGTACCAGGTCGCGGTGACCGCCGCCGCGGCCGCCGAGTCCTCCGGCGACCGCGCCGAGCTCCTGCTGCTCGCCTGCGACCTGCCGGGCGTGGACGCCGAGCCGCAGGTGCGCATCGCCGCCGCCCGCGCCGCCCTGGCCGCCGGCCGTCCCGGCTCCTGCCTGCGGGTCCTCGACGCGAACGGCGCCGACCCGGTCGCGGCCGTGCTGCGCGGCGAGGCGCTGCTGCAGCAGGGCAGCCCTGTGCCCGCCGCGGCCGCCGTCGCGTCGGTGGGCGACGACGTGCCGGCCGAGGTCCTCGGCGGCCGGGACCGCATCCGGCTGCTGTCGATGCTCACCACCGACCCCGGCGGCGCCCTGGCCCGGGCCGAGGAGCTGCTGGGCGTGCACGGTGACGCGCCCGCGCATCCGGGGCTGCGGGCCGCGATCGCCGCGGTGCGGGCCGGGACCCGCCAGCCCGGCTGGGAGTACGGCCTCGCCTCCGCCGCCTCCGCCGCCGGGCAGGCCGGTGACGCGCTCGCCGCGCGCTGGTCGGCGTGGCTGCTCGTGGAGACCCTGACCGCCGACGCCCGCCTCGCCGAGGCCTCCCAGGCCGCCGCGGCGGCCGCCGCCGCCTGTGCCGGGGACCTCGCCTACTCGTGGCAGACCCGGTTCCTGGCCGCGCAGCTGTGGTGCGACGCGCTGCGCGGCGACCAGATCGACGAGGTGGTGCGCCGGGCCGGGGACCTCGCCGACCGGACCCTGCCCGCCCTGGCCCGCGGCTACGCCGTCGCCGCCGCGTCGCTGGCCGAGGCCGACGGCGGGCTGCTCGCCCCGGCCCGGGCCCGCCTGGAGGCGCTGCAGAACCGTCCCGCGTCGGCCGGGCCGGTCCTGGACTGGGTGACCCGCGAGGCGGCATGGCTCGACGGCCGCCCCGACCAGGCGTTCGACCCGTCCGACGGGGCGGTGTCCACGCCGCTGGTCGACGGGCTGCGGCGGATCACCGCCCGCTGGGCCGCCTACGACGCCGGCACCGCGGTCACCGCCGGCGACGACCTCGTGCCGCTCGCCCCGGTGCAGGCGACCCTGGAGGCGTGGAAGGCCCCGGACCGCTTCGCCGAGGCGGCTGCCGCCTGGCACGCCCTGGCCCGCCGGGAGGAGGTGCGCTGCCTGCTCGCCCAGGGGCTGCTCGAGGACGAGGCACAGCAGGCGGTACCACCACTGCTGGAAGCCGAACGCCTCGCCGAGGAGGCCGGTCTCGTCGTGCTCCTCGGCCGCGCCCGCCGGGCCCTGCGCCGGCACTCGATCCGGCGCGACACCCGCGGCCGGCGCGCCGGTGACGAGCTCACCGACCGGGAACGCGACGTGCTGCGCCTCGTCGCCAACGGCGAGCCGACCCGCCGCATCGCCGGGCAGCTCGGCATCTCCCGGGAGACCGTGGAAACGCACATCCGGTCCGGAATGCGCAAGCTCGGAGCCAGAACACGCACCGAAGCGGCCGCGCTGGCCATCGAGGAGCTCGGCCAGTGAGAGATTTTTGTTTCACGAGTCCGCCGTCCCGGGTAATGGGCACGGATTCGCGGACATAGAGGAACGTGGATGAGTAGCGCTGTGGTCTTGTGCGGGAAGGCCCCTTCATCGCATGGTGGGCGCATGTTCTCACCCAGGGGCCGCTGAATGACGGGCGATCCGGCACTCGCACCGCGGTACGTCGTGGCGAACGGCGCCGACGCCACCGCCGTGCTGCGCAGGCTCGCCCGCGCGGGCTGGACCACCCGCGAGGGCTTCGCCCTCACCGACCAGGGCTGGGACGTCTCCGACGCCCGGCTCGCCCTGTTCGGCCGCGTCGCCGACGGCGACACCGCCGAACTCGCCCTGCTCGCCGCCGCCCGCGGCGCCGGCATCGTCGCCATCAGCGACACCGCCGCCGACATCGGCCGCGCCCTGCTAGCCGACCTGGGCCGGATCGGGCCGGTCACCACCGACCCCGACGCCGACCTCGGCACCGACCCGTCCGACGACGGCGGCGGCCCGGTCCTCGCCCCCGAACAACGCGCCCTCCTGGAACGCCTCGCCGGCGGCGAGACCATCGCCGCTGCCGCGGCCGCCGAATTCCTGTCGCTGCGCACCGCGAACCGGCGCATCGCCGAGGCCCGCGAGGTCCTCGGCGTGCGCACAACCCGCGAGGCCGTCCTCGCCTACCTGCGGATGCGCCGCGAGGGCAGCTGACCGCGCTGCCGGCGCCACGGCTCGGCGTCCCAGCCGCGCCGCTGCAGCAGCTCCTCCGTGCTGCGTGCCCCACAGCTCGGCGTCCCAGCCGCGCCGGTCCAGCAGCTCCTGGTGGGTGCCTCCTCGGCGATCCGGCCCGCGTCGAGGACCACGATCCGGTCCATCCGCGAGAGGGTCGAGCCGGTGCGAAATCGCGATGCACGTCCGGCAGGCGAGGTACACCGCCGCCTCCGCCTCGGCTCCCAACGCCGACATCGCCTCGTCCAGCACCAGCACCGGCGCATCCCGGTAGAACGCCCACGCCAGCGCGATCCGCTGCCGCTGCCCGCCGGACAGCCGCACCCTACGCTCCCCGACGAGTCGTGCTCTCCTTCTGGCGCTCGCGCTTCATTGCTCGTTGCTGCGCGCCCGGTCGCGGCGCTTCGCGTCGAGGTTAGGTGACACCTGGCTGACACCGTGCTCGATTTATGCTCGAGGTGCTTGGTCGCGTTGGTTGAGTTGGCTCGCCGGGCTGATCTGGCTGCCTTTTTGGCCAGGTTGGTCCCGCCGGCTTTCGTCGGCGGCCTCGGACCGCGCCGTCGCCGTGTCAGGCGGACGGCCGGCCGCTCACCGCTCTGGCCGAACGATGCCGGCGCTGCAGCGTCAACGGCCGGACGGGATCGACGTACCGCGGCAGCCGAGGCTCATCCACCCGCAACGGCCGCAACTCCTCGGTGATCGCATCGATGATCCGATCCGTGGCCCGCTGCGCCGCCCCCGGCACCCCCGCGTCAATCCCCGACAGGTCAACCACAGCCCCGAAATGCACCCGCACTACAGGCCGCCGCACCAAGGCCCGCGCAAGGGTCCGCACAGTAGGCCCGAACCCACCCCACGCCGCCACCTCATGAGCGCCCCACTGCGCAACCGCCACCACAGGTGCCCCGGTAGCCAACGCAATCCGAGCCAGCCCGGTCTTACCCCGCTCCGGCCACATCCCAGGGTCAAGCGTGATCCGCCCCTCGGGATACCCCAGCACCTGCGACCGAGCCGCAAGCGCCCGCGTCACATCATCAACGGCCGCAGCGACATTCGCCTGCCGCCGGTTGATCCGAATATGCCCCGCCGCCCGCATCACCGCCCCGACAACCGGCGCCCGGAACAGCCCCCCGGTAGCCATCAGCCGAGGCGCAAGCCCAGCCGCCTGACAAGCAGCCGTGACAGCCACCGGATCAAACGGCCCGATGTGATTGACGGCGAGAATGACCGGCCCGCCCCGCAACTCCGCCGGCAGCCCTCCGGTGACCCGCAACCGCGCAACGGGCGCCACGACCACCCGGGCGAGGACGAGCAGGAACCGCCACGTACGCGGAACCCGCCACACCTCAACCCCCACCCCGCCCCGGGCCCCGTCCAGCGCGCCCGCCAAGTCGTCCGGCCGCCCTCCGCCTGCCGCGCCGCCTTCCCCCGCGAGGGCTTCCGTCGTCGGGGCATTCGCCGTGGGAACGTTCGCCGTGGGAACGTTCGCCGCGCCGCTTTCCCCCGCAGGGGCTTCCGTCGTCGGCCCGTTCGCCGTGGGGATGTTCGCCGCGCCGCCTTCCCGCGTGGGGACGTTCGCCGACGGGACGTTGGCCGACGGGACGTTCGCCGACGGGACGTTCGCCGACGGGGGAGCCGCGGACCGGGACGCGGTCATGGTGGTGTCGTCGGCCGGACGCCCGGCTGGCTCCCCGTCGCTCACGTACGCGTGTCCTCTGGCTGCTGGTGGTTGGCTACCGATCCGGACACGGTAGCGCCGTATCCGGAACGCGCAACCATACCGTCAGCCGGTGTTCCGCTCATCCGACCTGCCAGCGTCACGCCGACCGAGGTCGCCACCGAACACCCGTGGGCGGGCAGTGCGCCCTCCACGCTCGTCTGCCGGCAAACTCGGCGTAGATGGCGCAGACCTGCCGGCGCGGACCGCCCGGTGTTCGATACTCGCGTCCGACGGCTCGTCCGACGGCAGGTCTCGGCGTCGATAGCGCGAACCTGCGGCTGCGACCCGGGGCGCGGACCGGCGCGGTGCACCATACTCACGTCCGATGGCGAGGTCTCGGCGTGGATAGCGCGGACCAGCACGGTGCACGATGCGGCGACCGGCGGGCACAACGACCACGGCGGGGACGGCGGGCCCAAGACCCGGCGCAGTGGGCCACGGCCGAGGTGGCGGTGGCCCACTGTCCGAGGCGCGTGCTTGCTACTCGGCCTCGCGCAGTTCTGCCAGGCGGGCCTCGATTTCGGCCAGTTCGGCCCGCAGGCGCTCCGCCTGGGTTTCGGCCTCTGCGCGGGCGGCGGAGACGATCTCCTCGACGGCCTCGTGGACGCCGGGGACGTCGAGCATCGCGACCATCTTCAGGGCTTCGCCGGCCTTGATGACGTACGGCTTGGCCAGGGCCTTCGCGCCCTGGTTCGCGGCTACCGTCCACTCGCCGTCGGCGTAGGCCAGGGTCACCGTCAGGCCCGGCGCCGGCTTGGGCTTCGGGGCGGCCTTCTTCGCGGCCGGTTTTCCGGGCGTGTGCTTCGCTGCCGAAGCCGACGAATCGGACGAATCGCCGCCCTCATCACTGGCCGCGCCGCCGGCGCCCGAACCGCTGCCGCCCGAACCGCTGCCGCCCGAACCGCTGCCGCCCGAACCGCTGCCGCCCGAACCAGTGGCGCCCGAACCGCCGACACTCGAGCCGCCGGCGCCCGAACCGCCGGCGGCTGAGCTGCCGCCGGACGATCCGCCCGCGGTGGGCGAGCCGGAGGTGCCAGAGGCGTTGCCGGCCGTCGAACCGGTGGACTTGGATGCGGCGGACGACGAGCCGCCAGACCCGGAGCCGGAGCCGGCGGCGGCGTCGGTGGCTGCGGACTTGCCGGCGGCGGGGGAGGAGTCCGGGGCCGCGGTGGCGGCGGGGGAGTCGGCTACGGAAGGGGCTGGCACGGGGCTCTCCTCACGAGGTGCGGGAACGGCCGGTGCACGCTTCGCCGGCGCGGTCTTCGGGGCGATCGCCAGGTCGGTGGGGGAGAAGGGCAGCTCGTCGCGGCCGAAGCGGACCACGACCCACTCGTCGGACAGCTCCGGGTCCGTCAAGGCGACGATCTGGCCCAGCTGCCCGGCGATCTGCCCGGCCTGCTCGGTGAATACGACTTTCGGTTTCCGGCCGGCCGCGAGGGTGTCCCGGATCTGCTCCAGATCCACCGTCGACAAGCCCTTGGCCGCGGTCCGCGCGGCAACCATCGCACCCTCCCCAACCCGTCAATCGAACATGTGTCGGAACAGTCATACCAGCCACCTACGACATTTTCCGAACGCGACACACCGTACGACAGCACGAGACGGCAACGGGAGCGAGAACAGGGAGCGAGAACAGGGAGCGAGACGCAGAGGGCGGGGAGCGAGACGCAGAGAACAGGGATCAGGGGAGTTCGTCGATCTCCGCCTGCGGGTCCAGGGTCCGCAGCACGTCGGCGCGGTCCGTGACGATCGCCCAGCCGGGACGGGCCTGCGCCCGGCGGACCACGTGCGCGGCCGCCACCGTCGCCGGGCCGCCGTCGCCGGCGAACATGGCGCCGCCGTCCATCGCGTCCGCCGCGGTCAGGTCGTCCACGACCACCACCGGCAGGCTCAGCAGTACCTTGAGCACGTCGTAATCCTTCGGCGACGTCTGCGCCCACGCCTCGGCGAGGGCCGCCGCCGGCACCGCCAGGACGACGCCCTGGTCGACGGCGTGCCAGACGATCGCGGAACTGTACGGCTTCCCGGCTACGAATCCCAGGATCGCCGAACTGTCCAGGATTCTTCCCCCGACCGCGGTCACGACACCGAACCGCTCGCGGGCGCCACCCCCAGCACCTCGCGTGCCCACGCGTGATGCTCCGGGTCCAGCCGTACACCACGCTGTGCATAAAGCTCGTTGAGCGTCAGCAGCGCCCGGTCCCGGGCGAGCCGGCCACGGACCGCCTCGGCCACGTACGCCGACACCGACTCCGCGCCGCCGGCGTCCACGAACCGGCGCACGGCCGCGGCGTCATCGGCGGGCATCGTCACCGTCACCCGTTCCTTGCGCATCTCACGCATACGCACAGGGTAGCCGCCGCATACGTCGATCACCTAGCGTGCCTCACCCGAACGGGGCCCCGTTCATGCCCACCTGCGCCGTCCATGCCTGCTCGTCCGGAAAACCGCAACCGACGGTGACCATGTTCCGCCCCGGATGTCCCGCCCGGTCAGGTTGTGATCTCACCCTCGACGGTCCGCAACGTCACCGTCCGGCCGCCGAAGTGCAGCCGCAGGCCGTCCAGCTCGCCGAACTGATTGCGGAGCTGTTCGGCGCCGTCGAGGGTGCGCGTGACGACCGCGGCGAACGGCGGCTCGCTTGTCGCGTCGCGGGGCAGCCAGCGCCCGCCGTCGAAATCGTAGTCGTACATGCGCAGCCAGCTGTCGTCGCCGGGTTCGGTCTCGGTAAGTCTGAGCGTCCAGTCGCTGCGGCCGTCGAGCACGAGCCCGCGGCCGTCGTCGAACACGAGGTGCACCGGGCCGGCGTTGTGCTCGACGGGGTCACCGGGCCAGTGCCATGCGAGCCGTACCACGCGCTCGAGCCTCCGACCGACCAACCCGTCCATGGTCGATAATGCACATTATGTCAACCAGACTATGCTGAGAGCCATGCGGCCAGTGTTGTACCCGGAGACGCGCCGGGCCCTCGCCAGGGACGCGCTCGAGGGCCTCGCCACCGGCGACGCGTACGGCGCGCAGCACTTCACCCGCCCCGAGCTGCGCACCCCGCCGTGGCCGTGGACCGACGACACCCAGATGGCCGCCGTCCTCGTCGCGCACCTCCACACCCGCGACACCGTCGACCAGGACAAGCTCGCCAAGGCGTGGGCAACAGCCTGCGAACCAGGCCGCGGGTACGGCGTCGGCGCCTACCTGACCCTGCAGGCCATCGTCGCCGGCACACCCTGGCCCGACGCGGCCCGGGACGGGTTCGGAGGGCAGGGCTCCTACGGCAACGGCGCCGCGATGCGGGTCGCCCCGCTCGGCGCCTACCACGCCGGCGACCCGGCCCGGGCCGCGGAACAAGCCCAAGCGCAGGCGGTCGTCACGCACGCCCACCCGGAAGGTGTCGCCGGGGCCGTCGCGGTGGCGGTCGCCGCGAGCACCGCCGCGTACGCGCGGCTCACCGGGGCCCGGCCCGACCTGCTCGCCGCCGCCCTGCAGCACGTCGACCCGGCCACCACCGTCGCGAAACTGCTCCGCAAGGCCCGAAATATCCGAAATGTCCAGCAGGCGGCGAGCGTCCTCGGCACCGGTGAGCGGGTCACGGCGCAGGACACCGTCCCGTACACCATCTGGGTCGCGAACCGGTTCCTCGGCGACTTCACGGCCGGGATCGAGGCGTGCTGCACCGCCGGCGGCGACATCGACACGACCGCGGCGATCACCGGCGGCATCCTCGCCGCCCACGACCCGGCGCTGCCACCGGACTGGGTCCAGGCCCGGGAGCCACTCCCGCAAGTCGCGGGCCGACAGCAGCCAGAACCTCAACAAACAGAGCCCGAGAACAATCAGATCGCCGGCCGGTAGAAGAACGTCCGGCGCCGCGCGATGCGGCCGGCGCGGAACTCGTACCAGTCGGCGAAGATCTCGTTGAGGGGCACGCCCGCGTGGGACATGCCGTCGAAGCGGCCCCAGCAGAAGCCCTCGCCGTCGCCGGACAGGCAGCGGTCGACCTGGTGCCGGCCGGCGGAGACGATGCACCGCCGGCGGTAGAAGCCGACGAACGCCTCGGCGCCCTCGATCGGCGGGCAGCCGGGGCGGTGGTAGACGACGTCGTCGGTGACGAGGCCGGACAGCCCGGCCCAGTCGCGGCGGTCGATGACGGTGAGCAGGGTCGCGATGAGTGCCGGCGCGTCGCTCATGCGTCCATGCAACGGCCCGGCCGCGGCGCGGTCAACGCCCCGCAGGCCGATGTTTACACGCGAAACGGGACCGTAACGCGCAGACTGATGGGAGGGATGCGCCGGCGGTCGGCGTGCCGGCGCATCTTCAACACGGCGATGCTCAGACGGTGACGTCGATCTGGTTGCCGCCGTCGGCCGGGTCGGCCTTGGCCGCTGCGGCGTCGTCGGTGGGTACGGCGGTCCGGGAGGCCGCGAACGCCATGATGAACGACCACGGCGGCACCGCCCCGGACGCGTTGGTGACGGCACCGGTCGGTGACAGGTGGTAGCCGGTGGCGCCGGCGATAGCGGCGCGGTCGCCGGGCGTGAGCTTGCTCAGCACCTGCTGCGATGCGGGCAGTCCGCCCTTCGGCGGCGGGGCGGGTGCCTCCACCGCGGCGTTCGTCGCCGCACCCGGCACCGTTTTCGGCGGTGCCGGCGGTTGGGCGGCGGCCGGCGTGCTGGCCGTCAGTTGTCTGATCTCCATGTTGGCCTCCCGAAGCGTCCGTGCTCCAAGCTGATCCTCGCGTACATCACAGCATTTCCGCAGGTAGGTCGGCAGCCGGGTGGTCGGCGTGGACAAATTGGGCCGAACGGACGACGTCGATCACATCGGTCGCAGCGGCCACTCTAAAATCGGGCCGGTGAGCGCACCCGACGTCGCCGAGACCGCCGCGGCGCTCCGGCAGCACCGCCCGCACCTCGTGTCCGCTTTCGAGGCGAACGTCCCGGATGCGCGGGCCGCGGTGATGAGCCGGCTGTGGGGTGCGCTGTGGCGGGAGGGCCTCGTCGACCCGGCCCGCCTCGACGGTCCTCCCCCGCCGCTGTTCGGCCCGCCACGGCCGGAGGTGGTCGTCGACGGAACAGCGTTCGACGATCCGGGCGCCCTGGCCGCCGCCCTGGACATGGCGCCGGCGTTCAGGCGGGAGCTCGACAACAGTGTCGCGAACCTGGCGCTGGCGATGACGGCCCCGCCGCCGCCGTTCGGCGGGCTGGCCGGCGCGGAACAGTCCATCGTGGACGGCCACCCGCTGCATCCGTGCTGCCGCACCAGGATCGGCATGTCGACCCTCGACGTCCTCGCCTACGCCCCGGAGCACCATCCGGAGGTGGCGCTGCGGATCGTGGAGGCCGACCCCGGTGACTGGCGCACCGCCGGCGTACCGGTCCCGCCCCGCTTCCCGGTCCACCCGTGGCAGCTCCCCCGGGCCCTGGCCACGGGGCTCGTCCGGGACACGGGCGTCGATGTCCCGGCGCGGCCGCTGATGTCGCTGCGGACCCTGGAAACGGCCGGCGGGCATGTGAAGACGGCGGTCGAGGTGCAGATGACGTCGGCGGTGCGGACCCTCTCCCCCGCCGCCATCCACAACGGCCCGCTCGCCTCCGACCTGGTCGCGTCCCTGGCCACCGGCGGGCTGCGGGTGCTGCGGGAGGTGAGCGCCGGGACCGTCCTGGACAACCGGACGCTGGGCGCGGTGTGGCGGGAGGCCCCCCCGCCGGGCGCGGACGTGCTGCCGCTGGCGCTGCTGCCCCACCGCCCCGACCTCGCCACCCGCGCGTTCCGGAAGGCCCTGGTGGAGCTGGTCCTGCCGCCGATGCTGCGGCTGCTGCACGACGGGGTCGCCCTGGAGGCCCACGGCCAGAACACCCTCGTCGAGCTCGACACAAATAAACAACCGATCCGGGTGTACTACCGGGATCTCGGCGGTATCCACGTGCACCCGGAGCGCCTGGCCCGGGCCGGCCGGACGATGCCGCCGCTGATCGGGGCGCTGCCGACCCGCGACGAGGACGCGTTGCGCACGAAGCTGGTCGCGTCGCTGTTCGCCACGGTGCTGTCCAGCATCGCCGGCGACGGACTGTGGGAGGACGTGGCGGCGGTGGTGGCGGGCACAGGCGGTACAAGCGACGGCTCTTGGATTTTGCAAAACCCGTGGCCGGTGAAGGCGACGACGGCGATGCGCGTGGCCCGGGACCCGCTCACCGATCGCTGGTGCCGGATCCCGAACCCGCTGCGCCGTTAGACCTTGCCGAAGATGGCGGTGAGCAGGACCTCGTTGATGTCGAACGCGGTCTTGGACGTGTAGAGGCTGCCGCCGGAGACCCGGGAGATCTCCTGCAGCGACGCGAAGTCGGCGTCGTTGCCGTAGCCGACGGTGACGATCGGGACCTTCTTGTCGCTGCCGGCGTTGGCCTGGAGTTTCTCCCGCAGCTGGTCGAGGTTGAGCCCGCCGGTGGAGTCGTCGTTCTTGCCGTCGGTCATGAGCACGACGAGGTTCGTGGCGCCGGGCTGGTAGGCGTCGACGACGGCCTGCTGGGCGGCGGCCGCGGTGTCGTAGAGGCCGGTGTCGCCGGTCGCGGCGAGCTTGTCGATCGCCGCGGTCATCTGGTCCCGGCGCGGTTTCCCGCCGACGGGGTCGCCGACCCGGCCGATGGGGACGAGCTGCTTGTAGTCGGTGGTCCCGGCCTGTTTCGTGGAGAACACCCACAGGCCGGCGTCGACGTCGCCGTCGAAGAGCTCGACGGCGGAGCGGGCGGCGTCCTTGGCCAGCTGCATGCGGGTCTTGCCGGTGCCGGGCACCTGCTCGTTCATGGAGCCGGACACGTCGAGCACGAGCAGGACGTTCGTGGGGCGGGTCAGCGCGGTCCAGGTGTCCATGGACTGTTTCACGGACTCCGGCAGCAGTACCGCCCGTGGCACGGTCTTGATCCGCGCCGCGAACGTCGACCCGGCCAGGGCGGCGCCGCCGACACGGTTCGGGTCGCGGAACCCGGCGTCGAGGAACACCTGGCGTCCTTCGGGGCCGCGCGCGTAGGCCAGGAACGCCTTGGCCGCGTCCTGTTTGTCCTTCGACGCCCACGGCGCTTCGAGGATCAGGTACGGGTTGTCGGCGTCCGCGGACCCGTTGGACGGGTACACGGCCACGAGCGGGGTGTGCGGGTTGGACTTGTTGTAGGTGAGGACGTCCTGCTCGAGGGCGGGGAACGCCGACACGTACTGCAGGCCCTGTTCGGCGCCGGTCTTGTCGGCCTTGGACAGCCCGTCGAGCAGCTGCGCGGTGGTGTCGGTGTAGACGGCCCGTTCCTGTTTGAGTTTCGCGAGGGTCGCCTGCTCGTCTGGGGTGACCTCACCGTCGTCGTTGCCGTCCAGGATCGCCATCAGCGCCAGCAGCCCGGACGTGGACTGCAGCGGGTCGGACATCCCGAACTTGAACTTGCCCCAGTCGGCCTTGTTGTACTTCGCCCAGCCCTGCGGGTCCGCCGCCACCTTGTTGATCATGTCTTGCCAGGAGATCTCCCCGTCGGGCCAGCCGAGTGCCTCGGCCATCGGCTTGGGCATGGCGAGCACGGACGGGGTCCGGGCGAGGCTGGGCTGCAGGTCGGGCATCATCCGTTCGGCGATCGCGGCGGTGGAGGCGCGCCGCACCCAGGCGGACGAGTCGGGGACCCACACGTCGGGCTGGGGTCCGACCTTCGCGTCCCATTCGGTACCGAGGGCCTGGGCCATGACGGCGGTGTCCCGGGCGGACACGGCGACGTGCGCGCACTGCCCGGCGACGGCCGGGTCGGTCGCCGACCACTTCGTGGCGAGGTCTTCCAGGAGGGTCGCGGTGGCCGGGGAGGCGACGACGGTCGCGGTGACGGACCCGGTGCACGTCGTCTTCGTCAGCTTGCCGTACGCGAAGACGCCGCCGGCGCCGGCGAGCACGACAACGAGCCCGCCGATGATCCACGGGGTGAATCGAAAGCGGTCCTGAGCTGGGCTGCGGCGGTGTGACCGCACATCTGCCCGGTCGGCCGGGTGGGCCATGGGTGTGCCTCCGGGGGTGGGAAGTCGGCATAGTGTAGGCCCTCGTCAACCCCGGTCCCCGCCGCCCCGGCCCTGCTCAGGTCACGATTCGGAACGCCGGCGGGTCGAGGCGCAGGAAGTCGTGGTGGGCGACCTCCCACCCGTAGGCGCCGGTCGTCGCGAACAGCAGCACGTCCCCAGCCCGCAGCCGCGTCACCGGCTCGTCCCGGGCGAGCACGTCGCGCGGGTTGCACTGTTCACCGGCCACCGTGACCTGCGCGTCGATCACTTCGGGGCGCGGCCACGGGTACGGCCACGCGTCGACGTCCAGGACGGTGAACGGGTGGCTGTACCCCCAGGAGGCGGGGAGCCGGAAGTGGTGGGTGCCGCCTTTGACGACCGCGAACCAGGTGCCGTGGCTGTGCTTGATGTCGAGGACTTCGGCGGCGTACCAGCCGGCGGGGGCGGCGACGTACCGGCCCGGTTCGACGATAAGCGTCCGGCCCGCCGGGAGAGAAAGATCACGAAGGGCGTCCAGGTCAAACGCCTGCCGGCCGGTCATGTCGACCCCGAACCCGCCGCCGGCGTTGACGACGTGCCCGATGGCCGCTCTGGTTCGCGCCCAGTCCAGGCAGTCCTGGATGTAGGCGGCGTGCGCTGCCGCGTCGAGGTTGTTCGACACGGCGTGCAGGTGCACCCCGAGCACCTCGTGCTGGTTCGCGGCGTTGAGGGCCTCGTCCAGGTCCTCCTCGGCGAAGCCGAACTGGGTCGGGACGCCGGACATGTGGTGCCGGCCCGGCAGCGCGGGGTGGCGGCGGTTGACCCGCAGGCAGATCCTCGCCCGGCCGGGGATGCGCCGCAGCTCGTGGAGGCTTTCGACGTTGATGACCGCGTCGCGCTCGACCGCCCGCCGCAGCAGCGCGTCAGGTTTCGCCGGCCCGGACAGGATGAGCGGTTTCCCGGTACCGGCGGCCGCTTCGAGTTCGCCGGCGGAGGCGACCTCGATCGCGTCGGCGGCGTGTGCGGCGGCTTCGACGATGCTGGGGTGGCCGTTGGCTTTCATCGCGTACGCGATCCGCGTCCCCGCCGGCAGCGCGTCGCGCAGGGCGCCGATGCGGGCGCCGACGACCGCCGGGTCGTAGACGTAGGCGGGGAGCGGCCCGCCGAGGACGGTTTCGCGGACCCGCGGGTCGACGGTCACCCTGTACTCCGTTCACGGTGGCGCCGGGCACGCACAGTAAGCTCACGGCGATGCGCCTCATCGACGTCCGCGACCCGATCGCGTTGTGGCAGTACGCGGAACGGTATCTCGGGGTCGGGACCCGCACCTACAGCCCCTACGCCGGCGACCTGGACATCGCCGACGCCTACCACCCGCAGCGCGGCACGGCGACGTTCCAGCTCCCGACCTTCCGGGTGCCCGGTTCCCTCGGCACGGTGCGGCGGGCCGGGACACCGTCCGGGCTCCCCGACGTGTACACCGACGGTGACGGGCTGCTGCTGCCGGTGCACCCGAACACCCTCGACAGCCCCGACCTCGCCGGCCGGTCCACACTGCTCGGCCTGGAGCCGGGCCCGTTCCTGACGGTGGTCCCGTCGGCGAACGCCCGGACCGTGTTCGTCACCGCCGTCGACGGCGCCGCCGTCGAACCGCATTTCGTGAAACTGCACTACCCGCGGCGGCTGTCGCGGTTCACCCGCCGCCTGCGCCGCCCCGTGATCGAGCTGCAACTGTGGGTCTCCGACGAGCTGCTGCGGGTCGGGACGCCGGTGCTGCCGGAGGTCGGCGGCGGCTGGTTCGACCCCGGCCTCGGCGACGAGGCGTGGGGGTTCCTGATCCGCGCCGCCCGCCCCGTGACACCGTCCCCCGCGTGTACGGTGCCGCTGTTCGCCCTGTACGGCGGCGACCTGCGCGCCCCGTCCGACCCGACGCTGCTCGAGCAGCTCGTGGAGGCGTCCGGCGAGGCGCCCCTGGACTATGTGGCGCAGCGGATCGTGGCGCCGATGGTGCGGATGTGGTCGTCGACGGCCCGCGCGACGGGGTGCCCGCTGGAGACCCACGGGCAGAACACGCTCTTCGCGTTCTCCGGTTCCCAGACGCAGATGTTGTACCGCGACTGCGCCATCTACGTCGACAGCGCCCTACGAGCCGCGGCGGGCCTGCCACCGTCGCTGCCGCCCGCGAACGTCATCCCGCGCGATGTGCCGCTCGCCTCGGATGAGGTGTTCTCGCTGACGTACGACAGCTTCATGGGCCACCACGCCCTGTCCTATGTTGCCGCCCTGGCCGCGTCCCGGTGGCGGGTGCCGGCGTCGTCGCTGCACGAGGCGGCGCGGGAGGCGTTCACGGCCCCGGACCTGCTGCCGCGGACGGTCTTCTACTACGACAACGTGCTGTACGACAACGGCGACTGGAAGCTCGTCGACACCGGCGAACCCCCGCAGTGGCGCTGACCCGGCTCGTCCTTTGCTGACCTCGCTCGTCCGGTGCTTGCTCTGGCTGGTGCTTGATCTGGGTGGTGCTTGATCTGGGTGGTGCTGGGCGGTGCGCCGTTGGCCGCGTGTTGGCGGGGTGCGCAGTAGGGTCGGTGCGGTGATCGTCGTGCACGGCCTCGTCCTGCCGGACGGAACGCTCGGCTGCTGGGCCGAGTCTCCCGCCGCGGCGCTGCCGGCACCGTCCACTCCCCCACCGCCCGGCGCGCATGCCGCTGTCGTGCCCGGCGGCGCCGACTCCGGGCCGGGTGTGCATCCGTTCGCGGTGCTGCCGCCGGTGCCCGGGACGGTGGTGACCGCTGACCTGCTGCTGCCGTCGACGCCGACCCGGCCGGGCGCATCGCCGGAGCTGACGGCACATCTGCCGGCTGGCCACCGCGAACCGGCCGCCCGCCGCCAGACGGTGTGGACGGTTCCCGTCGTGATCCTGCCGCCGGGCACCGACCCGGAGCAGCTCCTGACCGGCGACCCGGACATTTCACCGGGCTCGTCGATCGGCTACCTCGCTGACCTGCTGTCCTTCGCCACCTCCCTCGTCGACCGCGGCCGGTTCCTGCCTGCCCTGACCACCGAATCCGCGCTGTCGTCCTCCGCGCGTTGGTCGTCCGCGCCGTCGTCGTCCATGTCGTCCTCCGCGCGTTGGTCGTCCGCGCCGTCGTCGTCCATGTCGTCCTCCGCGCGTTGGTCGTCCGCGCCGTCGTCGTCCATGCCGTCGTCGTCCATGCCGTCGTCGTCCATGCCGTCGTCGCCGGGCCGGGGCCCGGCCGCCCGCTGGCTGCCGGTCCTGTGGGGCGCCGACGCCGCCGCGTTCGACACCCTGTGCGGCTCCATGCCGGGGGTCACCGCCGCCGTCGTCCCCGAGCCGCCCCCGGCCGCGGCCCGCCTGCGAACCCGGACCTTCACCTGGTCCACCGCCGACGCCGCCCGCCAAGCCCTGAACACGGTCGTCGACCACCTGGTCCGCACCCGCCTGCGGGGTCGGCCGCTGCTGACCGACACCCAGTCCCGGCAGACCAGCGCCGTCCACGCCTGGCTTGCCGCGCTCACCACCGCCGACCCTCGCCTGCGCACCCTCCCTCCTGCCACCTCCACCACCGCTTCGACGACAACGGCCACCGCGCTGACCGACCCAACCGGCCCGGCGGACCCGACCGCCGCGACCGCTGCGACCGGCCCATCTAGCCCGACCGACCCGACCGGCGGGACCGACCCGACCGACGCGACCGACGCGACCGACTCGACTAGCCGGACCGACGCGACTGGCCCGACCGACCCGACCGACGCGACCGACCCGACCGACGCGACCGACCCGACCGACTCGACTAGCCGGACCGACGCGACTGGCCCGAGTCGCCTGACGGGCATGGCGGGCTTGGCGGGCCGCGGCCTCAGTCCCGCGGCGTTGACCGCCCGAGCCGAGGCCCGCGCGATCGCCGAGGCCGCCGCCCGCCGCACCTCCGCCACCAGCTCGGCACCGCCCGCTGGTCCGTCCGCCTCAACGTCGTCCGCTGGTCGTGCTTTCCCGGCACCAGACACTGTTGAGGCCGCTACCGACGCGCCGATGACCGGTGTCGCGCCAGTCGCCGCGCCAGTCGCCGCGCCAGCCGCCGTGCAACCCGAATCGCCCGGCGCCGCCGTGGACGACGAGCCGATGACCGGTGCTGCGCCAGCCGCCGTGCAACCCGAATCGCCCAAGTCGCCCAAGTCGCTCGGTGCGGCGGAGGACGAGAGGCCGGCCGCACTCCAGGCACCGGCCACCGTCGAGACGCGCCGGCCACGCACGGGTCCCGGTCCCACGGCGTCGGCACCAGCCACGTTCGACGCGCCCGCGCTGGGCAACATCCCAGCAGCGGCCGAGCCGTCACGAGCGGCCGAAGTGCGCGGGCCGCTCATCGCCGACGGTCCCGAGGTCGCGCGGCTGCGGGAGGTGCTCGAGCGGTGGGCGGACAGCGGGCGGCCCGCGCCCGTGCGGCTGTGTTTCCGGCTCTCCTACGTCGAGGGCGGCGACGAGGACGACGACCTCGCACCAGCGCCCGAAGGCGACCTGATCCCCAAAGCGCCGAAGCCCGCCGCCCGCGGCCGCCGAGGCACCCGCGGCGGCCGAGGCACCCGCGGCGGTCCGGGACTCCCGCAACCGGCGCCCGCCGGACACCGCGGCGGGCGGGCCACGGAGCTGCCGGACACCGCCGGGCCGGCCGCTGTCGATGAGGACGGCGGGTCGTGGCTCGTCGAGTTTCTCCTGCAGCCCGCCGAGGAGCCGGGCCTGCTCGTCCCGGCCGGTGACGTGTGGCATGACGCGGCGTCGCCGTTGTTCAAGTGGGTCGACTATCCGCAGGACGTGCTCCTGGCGGATCTGGGCCGGGCGGCGCGGCTGTGGGCGGACCTCGACGTGGCGTTGTGGGCGGCCCGGCCGGAGTCGCTGCGCCTGGACACGATCGGCGCGTACCGGTTCCTCACCCACGCCACGCTGCTGCAGGACGCCGGGTTCGGGGTGCTGCTGCCGGCGCAGTGGCAGCGGCGGCAGGAGCTCGGGCTGACGTTGACGGTCCGCGCCAGGCAGCCGGCGGCGCCGGTGCTGCGGGACACGACGACGAACCGGGCGGCGATCGTCGCGTTCCGGTGGGGGCTCGCGATCGGCGACGAGTTCCTGTCCGAGGCCGACCTCGCCGAACTCGCCCGGGCGAAGGTGCCCCTGGTGCGGCTGCGCGGCCGGTGGGTGCACCTGGACCGGGAACGGCTCCGGGCCGGGTTGGCGTTTCTGCGCCGCGGCGGGCGTGGGGAGATGACCGCCGGGGAGGCGATGCGCCTGACCCGGCTCGTCCCCGACGGGGATCTGCCGCTGCCGGTGACCGGCGTCGACGGGGAGGGCTGGCTCGCCGACCTGCTGACCGGCCGCGCCGCCGAGCACCTCGAGCTGCTCGACCCGCCGGCGGGGCTGACGGCGACGCTGCGCCCGTACCAGCGCCGTGGCCTGTCGTGGCTGGCGTTCCTCGACGCGGTCGGGGTCGGGGCGCTGCTCGCCGACGACATGGGCCTGGGCAAGACCGTGCAGGTCCTCGCGCTGGAGGCGCACCTGCGGGCGCAGGGTCCGCGGCCGCCGACGCTGATCGTGTGCCCGCTGTCGGTGCTGGGCAACTGGCGGCGGGAGATCGAACGGTTCACCCCGGGCCTGACGGTCCGCGTCCACCACGGCGCCGCCCGCCTCACCGCCGCCGACCTGACCAACGGCTCCCGCGGCGGCCCGACCAGCGACACGAGCGTTGACACGACCGGCGGCATAACCGGCGGCGTGGCCAACGCCCAGACCGGTGGGGTGGCCGCGGATCTGGTGCTGACCACGTACCAGGTGGCGACCCGCGACATCGACACCCTCGCCGGGATCGGCTGGGACCGGGTCGTGCTCGACGAGGCCCAGCACGTCAAGAACGCCACCGGGGTCACCGCGCGCGCCGTGCGGCGGCTGCCGGCCCGGCACCGGGTCGCGCTCACCGGCACCCCGGTCGAGAACCGGCTCACCGAGCTGTGGTCGATCGCCGACTTCCTCAACCCGGGCCTGCTCGGCGAGGCGTCGATCTTCCGGGCCCGCTATTCGGTACCGGTGGAACGCTGGGGCGACGACGACGCGGCCCGCCGGCTGCGGCAGGTGACCCGGCCGTTCCTGCTGCGCCGGGTCAAGACCGACCGGGCGGTCATCGCGGACCTGCCGGAGAAGGTCGAACGCCGCCAGTGGTGCACCCTGACCCTGGAGCAGGCGACCCTGTACAAGGCGGTCGTCGACGAACTGTTCGTGAAGCTCCGCGAGGGCCGGGCCGGTCCGGCGCGTAAAGGCCTGGTGCTGTCGGCGATGACGAAACTCAAGCAGGTGTGCAACCATCCGGCGCACCTCATGGGCGACGGCACACCCCTGCCGGGCCGGTCCGGGAAACTCGCCCGGCTGGAGGAGATCCTGTCCGCGGCGGTCCAGGCCGGCGACCGGGCCCTGGTGTTCACGCAGTTCGCGCGGTTCGGGCACCTGCTCGTGCCGCACCTGGCGCAGCAGCTCGGGGTGGGGGTCGAGTTCCTGCATGGCGGTACACCCAAAGGCGCCCGGGACCGCATGGTCGACCGCTTCCAGTCCGGGTCGGGCCCGGGGGTGCTGCTGGTGTCGCTGAAGGCGGGCGGGACCGGCCTGAACCTGACCGCCGCGAACCATGTCGTGCACGTCGACCGGTGGTGGAACCCGGCCGCGGAGGCGCAGGCGACCGACCGGGCGTTCCGCATCGGGCAGCGCCGCGACGTGCAGGTCCACACGTTCGTGTGCATCGGCACGATCGAGGAACGCGTCGAGGAGATCATGGCGAGCAAACGGGACCTGGCCGGGGTCGCGGTCGGCTCCGGCGAGGGCTGGCTCACCGGGCTGTCCACGAACGACCTGCTGGACCTGATGTCGCTCGCGCCGGAAGCGGTCGGTGAGCCAGTCGGTGAGCCAGTCGGTGAGCCGGTCGGTGAGGCGGTCGGTGAGGCGGTCGGTGAGGCGGTGGGCGATGCCTGAGACGAGATGGTCCCACCAGTTTCTGGCCATGCTCGAATCCTTGCGGATGGGTACGACATTTTCGGCGGGCCGCCGCTACGCCCGCGCCGGACACGTACGCTCCGTGACGATTTCAACCTCCATCGTGACGGCGCTGGTGGTCGATGAGGACGGGGAGACGTACCGTGCGAGGATCGGGGTGGCCGCGTTCACCGCCGCCGACTGGGCCCGCATCGAGCGTGCCCTGGCCGGCGAGGCGATCCACGCCGCCCGCCTGCTCGCCGGGCACCTGCCGGAGAACCTCGAGACGATCCTCGCCGGGTTCGGCCTGTCGCTGTTCCCGCAGTCCCTGGCCGAGATCGTCCTGGACTGTTCGTGCCCCGGCTGGCAGAAACCGTGCCGGCACCTGACCGCCGCCTGCTACGTCCTGGCCGAGGAGTTCGACGCCGACCCGTTCGCGATCCTCGCCTGGCGCGGCCGCGGCCGCGACGACCTCCTCGAGGCCCTGCGCGCCCACCGCGTCTCCGCCCTGTCCCACATCGCCCGCCACCAGCACCCGGAGCCCGTTTCTTTAACCCCCGTCGCCGGTACCTTCTGGCAGGCCGGACCCCGCCGCCAGCCCCCCGACCCGGACGTCCCCGGCTCCCTGCGCCGCGCCGACGCGATCCTCGAACAGCTCGACCCGCTGCCGCTCACCGCCGGCCGGTACGACGTCACCGACCTGCTCCGCGACGCCTATCACACCGTCACACAGCGCGACCCGGGGTTGCCGGAGCGCCGCCACAGCCGGTAACGTCGAATCCCAGCGGCGCTCCGACGCCGCGGTCAGGGCCGAGAGGCGCTGCGACGGACCTCCAGTGTCCGCCACGCTCGGCCAGCATCTGACCTCCCTTGACCCCAAGGGCGCCTCCTGTCACCGGGAGGTGACCTCAGGTATGTCCCACGCAACCGAACACACCCTGCAGCAGCTCGTCGAGCACGGCCACCCGTACCTGCAGCGACGCGACGGCCTCGACTTCGCCGTCGCCGACCTGTCCCTCGCCGAGGTCGGCCGCACCCAGATCCGCCTCGCCGAACACGAGATGCCGGGCCTGATGGCGACCCGCCGCGAGTACGCCGCCGCCCAGCCGCTGCGCGGCGCCCGGATCGCCGGCAGCCTCCACATGACCGTGCAGACCGCGGTCCTCATCGAAACCCTGGTCGCGCTCGGCGCCCAGGTCCGCTGGGTGTCGTGCAACATCTTCTCCACCCAGGACGAGGCCGCCGCCGCCGTCGTCGCCGGCCCCCACGGCACCGCCGACAACCCCACCGGCACCCCGGTCTTCGCCTGGAAAGGCGAAACCCTTCCCGAGTACTGGTGGTGCACCGACCAGCTCTTCCAGTTCACCGCCGACAACGGCGACATCCTCGGCCCCAACATGATCGTCGACGACGGCGGCGACGCGACCCTGCTGCTCCACCAGGGCGTCGCGGCCGAAACGAACGGCGCCGTCCCGCAGGCGGCCGACGGCGACGACCCCGAGTACCGGATCATCCTGGCCGCCCTGACCGCGAGCCTCGCCCGCGACCCGCAGCGGTTCACCCGGATCGCCGCCGCCGTCCGCGGCGTCACCGAAGAGACGACGAACGGCGTCAAGCGCCTCTACAAGCTCGCCGAATCCGGTGAGCTGCTCTTCCCGGCGATCAACGTCAACGACTCCGTCACGAAGTCGAAGTTCGACAACACCTACGGCATCCGCCACTCGCTGCTCGACGGCATCAACCGCGCCACCGACGTGATGCTCGCCGGGAAACTCGCCGTCGTCTGCGGCTACGGCGACGTCGGCAAGGGCGCCGCCGAGGCCCTGCGCGGCATGGGCGCCCGCGTCGCCGTCACCGAGATCGACCCGATCTGCGCCCTGCAGGCCGCCATGCACGGCCTGCCCGTCGTCCACCTCGACGACGTCATCGACACCGCCGACCTCGTCATCACCGCCACCGGCAACAAGGGCATCGTCACCGCCGCCCAGCTCGACCGCCTCAAGCACAACGCGATCGTCGGCAACGTCGGCCACTTCGACAACGAGATCGACATGGCCGGCCTCGCCCAGCTGCCCGGCATCACCAAACACGAAATCAAACCCCAGGTCCACGAATGGGTCCGCGCCGACGGCCGGTCCATCATCGTGCTGTCCGAGGGCCGCCTGCTCAACCTCGGCAACGCCACCGGCCACCCGAGTTTCGTCATGTCCAACTCGTTCACCAACCAGACGATCGCCCAGATCGAGCTGTTCACGAAGCCCGACACCTACGACCGCCAGGTGTACCGCCTGCCCAAACACCTCGACGAGAAGGTCGCCGCGCTGCACCTCGACGCCCTCGGGGTGCGCCTGACCGAACTCACCAAGGACCAGGCCGAGTACATCGGCGTCGACGTCGCCGGCCCGTACAAGCCGGAGCATTACCGCTACTGACAATCCCGCGTGACCCCGCACCACCCTGCACAACCTGAACGACCTGCACCATCCCGCACGACCTGTACCATCCCGCACTACCCTCGCGCCGCGAGCCAGGCCACCGCCCCGGCTCGCGGCGCGTTTCTTCCCCCGGTCCTGTCCCCCGTTCCGGTCTCCCCGTTCCGGTCTCCCCGTTCCGGTCTCCCCGTTCCGGTCTCCCCGTTCCGGTCTCCCCGTTCCGGTCTCCCCGTTCCGACGGGAGTGGTCCGGGTCTCCCCTTCCGACGCGAGTCTCGTCCGGGAGTCTCGTCCGGGAGTTCCGTCCGGGAGTTCCGTCCGGGAGTTCCGTCCGGGAGTTCCGTCCGGGAGTTCCGTCACCCCGGGAGTTCCGTCACCGGGCTGCTCGAGGCACGACGCCGCGCGCGGAAGTGCCAGCGCGCCACATGCAGGCACGCCGGATTGGCGGCAGCGATGATTCAGCCATCCGCCGCTCGTCACATGAAGCGACACAGCTGAAGCGACACAGCTGAAGCGGCGACATGGGCGGCGACCCACCCGACGGCGAACGGCGGTACACCGATGGCGATCATGCTCTATTCCGCGACGATGTCCCTCGACGGCTACATCGCCGGGCCCGGCGGCGACATGAGCTGGCTGACCCCGCACATCGCCCCGAACCCGCTCGTCGACGACCTGATCCCCCGCATCGGCGCGATCATCGTCGGCAACCGCACCTTCGGCGGCGACGACCCGCACCGCGGCACCGACGGCGCCGGGAAACCGTTCGGCGGCGGCTGGGACGGCCCGCAGTTCGTCGTCACCCACCATCCCCGCCCGCACGGCGACGGCATCACGTTCGTCGCCGACGTCGAAACAGCAATCCGCGAGGCGAAAGCCGCCGCCGGCGACCGGTACGTCAACATCATCGGCGCCGACATCGCCCGTCAGTGCCTGGCCCTCGGCGAGCTCGACGAGATCCTCGCGATCACCGCCCCGGTCCTGCTCGGCGGCGGCACCCGCCTACTCGCGTTCACCCAGTCCGACGACGACCCGCGAGACGAATCCCGAGACGAATCCCGAGAAGAATATCGAGAAGAATCCGAGCGCGGCGCTGGCCATGGTGGCCGCCGCGCTCGCAGCGCGGGGCCGGTGCGGCTGGAGCAGCTCCACGTCTCCCACACCGCGCAGGCGATCAACACCTGGATGCGAATTATCAAATAGCGGATTACCGGATCCAGTAATCCGATAATCCGCTCAGCGCCGCTGCCACACCTCGGCGTCCGCCGTCCACCGCAGCGTCGTCACCGCCTGCAACACCAGCCCACCGGACAGTGATGGCGTCAGGTACAGCTCGTCCGCCAGAGACCGAATGATGTGCAACCCTCGCCCGTGCTCGTCCAGCACCGGGTCCGCCTGCCCGTCACCGGCACGCCCATCACCCGGGCCGGCATGCTCATCGTGCCCGTCACCCAACCCGGCATGCCCGTCCCCAGCACCCACCGCCGCCGCAGCCGACACAGTTGCCGCAGCCGACGCCGACGACAACCCTGAACCACCATCGCCGAACGTGCCCCGCCCACCGACCCCATCACCGGCCGGCCGCGCCGACGGCACCACCGGGCCAGCCACCGAAGCCGTCGTCGCCGAAGCACCCGCCGCCGATTGAGCCACCGACGAAGAACCCGCCGATGAAGAAGCCCCCTGCGAAACCCCCATCGGCACCGGCGCCAGCCGGGCCGGATCCACCACCGCCCCAGCATTGATCACATGGATCACGCACCGCTCCCCCGACACGTCGATCGTGATCTCATAGTCGTGGATCTGCAGCGCATGCTCGATCACATTCGCGCACGCCTCGGTCAGGATCAGCCCCACATCGTCGCGGCACCCCGGCTCGACCCCCAGCGTCCGCAGCGCCTGATCGAGCAGCCGCCGCACCACCGGTACCGTCGCCGCATCCCGCGGCAAATGCAACGCCAGCCGTAACGCGATCGACACCCGACCCCCTCCCGCGCGAGCCAGAACTCACCGTCAACGTACCCGTACCCAGGATGAACCCCACAGTCACCCGGGGTGGGTGAGGGACGGACCCCGCCGGCAGGGAAGCGGACAACGGTGCGCCGAACCGTGTGGATCCTCGCCCTCGCCGCAGGCTACGTCGACGGCCTCGCCCTGCTGTACCTCGGCGGCGTCTTCGCCAGCGTCGTCACCGGCAACCTGCTCCTCGTCGGGATCACCGCCGCCACCGACCCCCACCACCTCACCGGCACCGCCGCCCGCGCCGCGCTCGCCGTCGCCGTCTACACGATCACCGTCGCACTCGCCCGCAACCTGCCACCGGCCCGCTGCCTCGTCGCCGGCCTCGCCGCCCTGTGCACCCTCACCGGCGCCTGGGCCGCCGTCCACCACGACCCCCACGGCACCGCCCAGCTGCCCCTGCTCGTCCTCGCCGTCATCGCCGCCGCCCTGCAGGCCGCCGCCCAACGCGACGGCGACCCGCCCACCGGCTACCTCACCGGCCCCCTCATCCGCGTCGCCGAAGGCCGCATCCACCTCGCCGGCGACGGCGCACCCCTCATCGCCATGCCCCTCGGCGCCGCCGGCGCCGCCCTCCTCCTCGACAAGATCCCCTGGCTCGGACCGCTCCCCGCCGTCGCGCTCGTCGCCGCCGCCGTCGTCCTGCGCGCCATCCCACCCCGCAAGACCCGCACCCGCGCCGGCGCCACCCCCAGACCCGAACCCGCCCGCACCCCGTAAAGTGGCACCAATGGGGATGGTGCACACCGTCGGACTCGTCCTGCATCCACGCCGCGACTCCAAACCGGCCATCGACGCCGTCATCGACTGGGCCCGCAGCCGCGACACCACCGTCCTCGGCCTGCCCGACGAAGTCGACCGCATCGACTGCACCGCCGTGGCCGTATCCGCCGACGAACTCGTCGGCCGCGCCTCCCTCGTCGTCAGCCTCGGCGGCGACGGCACCATGCTGCGCAGCATGCGGCTGCTGTCCGGCAAACCCACCCCGGTCCTCGGCGTCAACCTCGGCCGGCTCGGCTTCCTCGCCGAAGTCTCCGTCGAAGAACTCCCCGACGCCCTCTCCGCCATCGACGCCCACCGCTTCACCGTCGAACCCCGCATGGCCATCCGCACCACCCTGCCCGACGGCACCGCCGTCACCGCCTTCAACGACATCGCCCTCGTCCGCACCCCCGGCCACGGCCTCGCCGCCATCGCCATCTCCATGCAGGGCTACCCGTTCGTCCGCTACGCCGCCGACGCCCTCATCGTCGCCACCTCCACCGGCTCCACCGCCTACAGCTTCTCCGCCGGCGGACCCATCGTCTCCCCCACCGTCGAAGGCATCCTCGTCGTCCCCGCCGCCGCCCACTCCGCCTTCAACCGCGCCCTCGTCCTCTCCCCGAACGAAGACCTCGACCTGGAGCTGCTCCCCTCCAGCGGCCGCCTCGTCATCGAAGTCGACGGCGAAGTCCTCGGCGAACTCAACCCCGGCGACACCCTCACCGTCTCCGCCGCCCCCGCCGCCGCCAAAGTCGTCCGCCTCGGCTACACCACCTTCTACGAACGCGCCCGCCGCAAACTCCAGGTCAACGGCAGCCTCGAAGTCGAACTACCATAAAACGCCGCATTTGTACCGCCCGGCGCGCGACCAGCAGCGCCCTGGCCGATGGCAACCCCGCCACGGGACGCACGCCACCGCCCAGCAGCAGACACCGCCGCACGCCTCCGCAGAGCGCAAACCACAACAGCGTGCGGTAAGAACGCGGGCGGCAGAAAGTCACCAGACGCACCCGGTCGCGTCCGTTAGGCGCGAACCAGATCGGCGTGCGGCATCAATGCGGGCAGCGGCCACGCACCCAACGCCGGCAGCAAAAAGCCGGCCACGACCGCACCACACCCCTAGGCATGACACGACGGGCCGGCCAGAAACGACCTCAGCAGGACCTCAGCAACCTCAGTGCGAGGCAACCTCAGTGCGAGGCAACCTCAGCTGTGCGCCCGCGACGGCAACCCCGCCACCGGCACGATCGCCTCATCCGCGTAACACCACACCCACTCCTCACCCGGCTCGAACGACTGCACCAACGGATGCCCCGACGACCGGAAATGCGCCGTCGCATGCTTCGCCGGCGACGAATCGCAACACCCCACATGCCCGCACGTCAGGCACAACCGCAGATGCACCCACCGCCCACCCACCGCCAGGCAGTCCTCACACCCGTCCGCCGACGGCTCGACCTCGGCCACCATGTCCACATGCGTACAACCACTCTGCATCGCACCACCGTAAACCCCGTCACATTCGTCGAGCAGCCCATTGCGTGGTTGGATTGACCGCATGGCCAAGCCAGCGATCTTGACCGTCGACGACGACCCCGCCGTCTCCCGCGCCGTCGCCCGCGACCTGCGCCGGCAGTACGGCGAGGAGTACCGCATCGTCCGCGCCGACTCCGGCCGCGAAGCCCTCGACACCCTCAAGGAACTCAAACTCCGCGGCGAACAGGTCGCCGTCCTGCTGGCCGACTACCGCATGCCCGAAATGAACGGCCTGCAATTCCTCGAAGCCGCCATGGACCTCTTCCCCCGCGCCCGCCGCGTCCTGCTCACCGCCTACGCCGACACCGACGCCGCCATCCAGGCCATCAACATCGTCGACCTCGACCACTACCTGCTCAAACCCTGGCACCCGCCGGAAGAGAAGCTGTACCCGGTCATCGACGCCATGCTCGAAGCCTGGAAAGCCGCCCCCGACCGGCCCTCCGCCGACGTCAAAATCATCGGCCACCGCTGGAGCGCACCCTCCTTCAAGGTCCGCGACTTCCTCGCCCGCAACATGATCTCCTACCGGTGGTACACCACCGACGACGCCGAAGGCCAACGCCTCCTCACCGCCGCCGGCGTCAGCCCCGACGACGTCCCCCTCGTCATCACCACCGAAGGCAAAACCCTCCTCAACCCCACCGAAGCCGAACTCGCCACCCACGTCGGCCTCACCACCACCCCCACCAACGACTTCTACGACCTCGTCGTCGTCGGCGGCGGCCCCGCCGGCCTCGGCGCCGCCGTCTACGGCGCCAGCGAAGGCCTCCGCACCGTCCTGCTCGAAGAACGCGCCACCGGCGGACAAGCCGGCCAATCCAGCCGCATCGAAAACTACCTCGGCTTCCCCGACGGCGTCTCCGGCGCCCAACTCACCGACCGCGCCCGCCGCCAAGCCGTCAAATTCGGCGCCGAACTCCTCACCGCCTGCCGCGTCACCCGCCTCGAACAAGCCGGCAACACCCGCGTCCTGCACTTCGAAGACGGCACCACCATCGCCGCCCACGCCGTCATCCTCGCCACCGGCGTCTCCTACCGCCGCCTCACCGCACCCGGCCTCGCCGACCTCCACGGCCGCGGCGTCTACTACGGCTCCGCCGCCACCGAAGCACCCTCCTGCACCGACCAGGACGTCTACATCGTCGGCGGCGCCAACAGCGCCGGCCAGGCCGCCATGTTCTTCTCCCGCTACGCCAAACGCGTCCACCTCATCATCCGCGCCCCCAACCTCAACGCCTCCATGTCCCAATACCTCATCGACCAGATCGACAACGTCGAGCACATCCAAGTCCACCCCTGCACCGAAATCGCCGCCGCCCACGGCGACGAACACCTCGAACGCCTCGAACTCCGCCCCCTCGACGGCGGCGACGGCCACACCGTCGACGCCTCCTGGCTGTTCATCTTCATCGGCGCCGAACCCCGCACCGACTGGCTCGACGGCACCGTCCAACGCGACCCCCGCGGCTTCGTCCTCACCGGCCCCGACCTGCTCACCGGCGACGGCCCACCCGCCGGCTGGCGCCTCACCCGCGACCCCTACCACCTCGAAGCGTCCATCCCCGGCGTCTTCGCCGCCGGCGACGTGCGCGCCGACTCCGTCAAACGCGTCGCCTCCGCCGTCGGCGAAGGCGCCATGGCCGTCTCGCTCGTCCACCGGTACCTCCTGGAGTCCCAATGACCAACGGCCGCCGCCTGAGCCCCGACGAACTGCGCGGACTGTTCCTCTTCGAAGCCCTCGACGACGACAAACTCGACTGGATCTCCACCCGCGGCTGGGCCGTCACCCACCCCGCCGGCGACGCCATCTACACCGAAGGCGAACCCGCCACCTGCTTCGTCGTCCTGCTCTCCGGCACCGTCTCCCTCAGCCGCAACATCCGCGGCGACGACGTCGAACTCTCCCGCACCGACCAGTCCGGCGTCTACGGCGGCGCCACCCAGGCCTACCTCGGCGAACAGGTCGCCCAGGTCTACAACAACACCATGCACGCCATCACCGACGCCGAGGTCCTCGAAGTCCCCGCCGCCGAATTCGGACCCGTCATCCGGCAATGGTTCCCGATGGCCATGCACCTGCTCGAAGGCCTCTTCTTCGGCATGCGCAACAGCAACAACGCCGTCGCCGAACGCGAACGCCTCCTCGCCCTCGGCAGCCTCTCCGCCGGACTCACCCACGAACTCAACAACCCCGCCGCCGCCGCCGTGCGCGCCACCGCCGTCCTGCGCGACAAAGTCGCCGGCATGCGCCACAAACTCGCCATGATCGCCGACGGCCGCCTCGACGGCGAACGCCTCCACACCCTCGTCGAACTCCAGGAAGCCGCCGTCAAGAAAGCCCAGAACGTCACCAAACGCAGCGCCCTGGACATCTCCGACGCCGAGGACGCCATCGGCGACTGGCTCGACGAACACCAGGTCAACGGCGCCTGGGACATCGCACCCACCCTCGTCGCCGGCGGCATCGAACTGCCCTGGCTCGAAGGCGTCGCCGACGGCATCGGCGACCTCGACCTCGAACCCGCCGTCCGCTGGCTCTGCTACACCATCGAAACCGAACTGCTCATGGGCGAGATCGACGACGCCGTCGGCCGCATCTCCGGCCTCGTCTCCGCCGCCAAGCAATACTCCCAGCTCGACCGCGGCCCCTTCCAGGTCGTCGACGTCCACGAACTGCTCGACGCCACCCTCATCATGCTCAACGCCAAAATCCCCCAGGGTGTACGCGTCGTCACCGACTTCGACCGCAGCCTGCCGAACATCCCCGCGTACGCCGCCGAGCTCAACCAGGTGTGGACGAACCTCATCGACAACGGCGTCTCCGCCATGCACGGCGACGGCACCCTCACCATCACCACCGCCCTCGACCCGACCGGCGACTGCCTCACCGTCGACATCGCCGACACCGGCACCGGCATCCCGCCCGACGTCCGCCCCCGCATCTTCGAACCGTTCTTCACCACCAAGCCCGTCGGCGAGGGCACCGGCCTCGGCCTCGACATCAGCTACCGCATCGTCGTCAAGAAACACCACGGCGACATCCGGGTCACCTCCGAGCCCGGCAACACCCACTTCACCGTCGTCCTCCCCCTGCGCGAAGCCGCCTGACCACAGAGCCACCAGCAAGCAACCAGGAAGGCGCGGCCCGCGGGCCGCGCCTGTTTGTATTGGTGCAGGTCGGCGCGGAGCGCCGAACGTTGATGGTTCTGGCGTGCCGTAAGGCACGCTGCTTAAGGCATCCTAGGACGCTAGGATCTAAGCTCCGATACAAGCAAGAAATGTTGTAGGAACCCCACAAGAGGAGGGGCCTAGGATGCGTCGACAGCCGCATTGGTGTACTCGGCAGTAATCAAGCAGGGTGTAGGCCGGACGCCTCCGCAACACGGGGCGTACGGCACATGTGCGGGCAAGTCGCGGGTCAACCAGGAGGCTCAACCGGTGTTCAGTCGTATCGCCATCGTCAACCGCGGAGAAGCCGCGATGCGGCTCATCCATGCCGTGCGCGACCTGTCCGCCGAAACCGGCACCCGGATCGAGACGGTCGCCCTCTACACCGACGTCGACCGCACCGCGACCTTCGTCCGCGAGGCCGACCTCGCCTACCCGCTCGGCCCCGCCGCCGCCCGCCCGTACCTCAACCACGCCCTCCTCGAACAGGCCCTGCGCGCCACCGAGGCCGACGCCGCCTGGGTCGGCTGGGGCTTCGTCGCCGAGGACCCGGCCTTCGCCGAACTCTGCGACCGGATCGGGATCACGTTCATCGGCCCGTCCGCCGACGCCATGCGCAAACTCGGCGACAAGATCGGCGCCAAGCTCATCGCCGAGGAGGTCGGCGTCCCCGTCGCCCCGTGGAGCCGCGGCGAGGTCGCCACCCTCGACGACGCCCTGGCCGCCGGGGACCGCATCGGCTACCCGCTCATGCTCAAGGCCACCGCCGGCGGCGGCGGGCGCGGCATCCGCAAGGTCGAGAACGGCGCCGAGCTCGCCGACGCCTACGAACGCACCAGCGCCGAGGCCCTGCGGGCGTTCGGCTCCGGCATCGTCTTCCTCGAACGCCTCGTCACCGGCGCCCGCCACGTCGAGGTCCAGGTCATCGCCGACGGGCAGGGCACCGCCTGGGCCCTCGGCGTGCGCGACTGCTCCGTCCAGCGCCGCAACCAGAAGATCATCGAGGAGTCGGCGTCGCCGGTCCTCGGACCCGAGCAGACCGCCGAGCTCAAGGGGGCCGCCGAACGCCTCGCCCTCGCCGTGGGCTACCGCGGCGCCGGTACCGTCGAATTCCTCTACCACCCCACCGAGAAACTCTTCGCCTTCCTCGAGGTCAACACCCGCCTGCAGGTCGAGCACCCGATCACCGAGATCACCACCGGCACCGACCTCGTCAAACTGCAGATCCACGTCGCCTCCGGCGGCAAGCTCGACGGGGAACGCCCCGCCGAACTCGGCCACGCCGTCGAGGCCCGGCTCAACGCCGAGGACCCCGACCGCGACTTCGCCCCCGCCCCCGGCCGGATCTCCCGGCTCGTGCTGCCCGCCGGGCCCGGCATCCGCGTCGACTCCGGCGTCGGCGAGGGCGACAGCATCCCCTCCGACTTCGACTCCATGATCGCCAAGATCATCGCGTACGGGCGGGACCGTGACGAGGCCCTCGGCCGGCTGCGCCGCGCCATGGCCGAAACCACCGTCATCATCGACGGCGGCGCCACCAACAAGAGCTTCGTCATCGACCTGCTCGACCAGCCCGAAGTCATCGACGCCACCGCCGACACCGGCTGGATCGACCGCGTCCGCGCCGAAGGCCGCCTCGTCAACCACCGCCACTCCGCGATCGCCCTCGCCGCCGCCGCCATCGAGGCCTACCAGGACGAAGAGGAGATCGCCCGCGGCCGGCTGCTCACCACCGCCCACGGCGGCCGCCCCCAGGTCCAGCACGAATCCGGCCGCCCCCTCGACCTCAAACTCCGCGGCGCCGGCTACCGCGTCGCCGTCGCCCGCGTCGGACCCACCCGCTACCGCGTCGGCATCACCGCCGGCGCCGACACCCACCCCGCCGACGTCGAACTCGAACGCTTCGACGAACACCGCGGCCAGATCACCGTCAACGGCCGCCGCTTCCGGCTCGTCTCCGCCACCCACGGCCCCATCCACTCCATCGAGGTCGACGGCGTCACCCACCGCATCAGCCGCGACGAAGGCGGCGTCGTACGCTCCCCCGCACCCGCCCTCGTCGTCGCCACCCCCCTCGCCGTCGGCGACGAGGTCGAAGCCGGCGCCCCCATCCTCGTGCTGGAAAGCATGAAGATGGAGACCGCGCTGCGCGCCCCGTTCCGCGCCCGGGTCCGCGAACTGCCCGTCGCCGTCGGCAGCCAGGTCGAAACCGGCGCACCCCTCATGCGCCTCGAACCCCTCGGCGACGACGACGACCAGGCCGCCGACAGCCCCGCCGGCGCCGCCGTCGACATCGACCTGCCACCCGAGGACACCGCCGCCACCGTCACCGAACGCCTCGCCGCCGGCCTCGCCGACCTGCGCGCCCTGCTGCTCGGCTTCGACACCGACCCGCACGACCGCGGCCGCACCCTCGCCCGCTACCTGCAGGCCCGCGGCGAGAACGGCGCCCGCCCCGCCCCCGGCGAGGTCGAACTGCTCACCGTCTTCGCCGACCTCGCCGAACTGACCCGCAACACCCCCGGCGGCGAGATCGGCGGCGAACCCAACACCGCCGTGCACTCCCCCCGCGAATACTTCCACCGCTACCTCGGCAGCCTCGACGTCGAACGCGCCGGCGTCCCCGCCACCTTCCAGGCCCGCCTCACCAAGGTCCTCGCCCACTACGGCATCGACAGCCTCGACCGGACCCCCGAACTCGAAGCCGCCGTCTTCCGGATCTTCCTCGCCCAGCAGCGCACCGCCACCGACGTCGCCATCGTCTCCGAACTGCTGCGCCAATGGCTCGCCGGCCCGCTGCCCGTCGAAGCGCTCGCCGAACCCGCCGGCCTCACCCTCGAACACCTCATCGAAGCCACCCAGGTCCGCTTCCCGGCCGTGTCCGACCTCGCCCGCGGCATCGTCTTCCGCTGGTTCGCCCAGCCGCTGCTGCGCCGCAACCGCGCCGAGGTGTACGTCACCGTCCGCACCCACCTGCGCCACCTCGACCGCCACCCAGACGCCGCCGACCGCGCCGACCGCATCCAGTACATGGTCGCCAGCGCCGAACCCCTCGTCCGCCTCATCGGCCAGCGCATCGGCCGCCCCGGCCGCGACCACGCACCCCTGCTCGAAGTCCTCACCCGCCGCTACTACGGCAACCGCGGACTGGCCAACGTCGCCGCCCAGGACACCGCCGGCGGCCGGTTCGTCACCGCCGACCACGCCGGGCGGACCGGGCGCACCCGCGTCGTCACCACCGCCGTCGACATCGCCACCCTGCCCGCCGCCCTCGACACCGTCGCCGCGTTCGCGACCGAGCACGCCGAGCACGGTTTCGCCACCACACCGGGCGACGGGCCGCAGACCCGAGGATCCGACGGTACCGACGCAGCCGCCTTTGATCGTGGCGTGGTCGCCGACATCTATGTCGCGTGGGAGGACCAGCCCGACGCCGCCACCATCGGCGACCGGCTCGGCGCCCTCCTCGCCGCCCACCCGCAGCCCACCGGCGTGCGGCGCGTCACGATCACCGTCGCCGGCACCACCGGCGCCGTCATGCACCACCACTTCACGTTCCGCCCCGACGGCGGCACCTTCGCCGAGGACCGCCTCATCCGCGGCCTGCACCCGCAGATCGCCAACCGCCTGCAGCTCTACCGGCTGCGCGAGTTCGACCTCACCCGCCTCCCGTCCGCGGACGAGGAGATCTACCTGTTCAAGGCCGTCGCCAAGACCAACCCCGCCGACGAACGCCTCATCGCCATGGGCCAGGTCCGCGACCTCACCGCCCTGCGCGAAGCTGACGGCCGCCTCGTCGCCCTCCCCGCCCTCGAGGACATCACCACCGGCTGCCTCGACGCGATCCGCAACATCCAGGCCCAGCGGCCCCAGAACAAGCGCTTCGACACCAACCGGATCATGATGTACGTCTGGCCGGCGACCGAACTGACCCAAGACGAAATCGAGACCGTCGTCCAGCGGCTCCTGCCCACCACCGCCGGCGCCGGCCTCGAAGAGGTCCAGTTCCTCGCCCGCCAGCGCAACGCCGCAGGTGAACTGTCCGAGGTCGCCGTCCGCATCGCCCTGGACCCCGGCCACGGCGCCACCCTCACCGTCGACAAACCCTCCACCGAACCCGTCCAGCCGCTCGACGACTACCGGCAGAAAGTGCTCCGGGCGGCACGGCGTGGCAACGTGTACCCGTACGAGCTCACCGGCCTGCTCGCCGGACCGGGCGGCAGCTTCACCGAACACGACCTCGACCAGCACGGCGTCCTCGTGCCCGTGCAACGCCCCAAGGGCCGCAACAGCGCCGCGATCATCGCCGGCGTCGTGTCGACCCCGACCCCCCGCCACCCCGAAGGCGTCACCCGCGTCGTGCTCCTCGGCGACCCCACCAAGGCCCTCGGCGCCCTGTCCGAACCCGAATGCAGCCGCGTCATCGCCGCCCTCGACCTCGCCGAACAGCTCCACGTGCCGCTCGAATGGTTCGCGCTGTCGGCCGGCGCCCGCATCTCCATGTCCTCCGGCACCGAGAACATGGACTGGGTCGCCGCCGCCCTCAAACGCATCGTCACCTTCACCCAGGCCGGCGGCGAGATCAACATCGTGGTCACCGGCATCAACGTCGGCGCCCAGCCGTACTGGAACGCCGAAGCGACGATGCTCATGCACACCAAGGGCATCCTCGTCATGACCCCCGACTCCGCCATGGTCCTCACCGGCAAACAGGCCCTGGACTTCTCCGGCGGCGTCTCCGCCGAGGACAACTACGGCATCGGCGGCTACGACCGGGTCATGGGCCCCAACGGCCAGGCCCAGTACTGGGCCCCGAACCTCCCCGGCGCCCGCGACGTGCTCATGGCCCACTACGACCACACCTACATCGTCCCCGGCGAACCCGGCCCCCGCCGCGCCCCGACCAGCGACCCCGCCGACCGCGACGTGTCGCCGTTCCCGCACACCGTCGCCGGCAGCGACTTCACCACCGTCGGCCAGATCTTCTCCACGGCCCACAACCCGGACCGCAAGAAGGCCTTCGACATCCGCACCGTCATGCGCGCCCTCGCCGACCAGGACCACCCCGTCCTCGAACGCTGGGCCGGCATGGCCGACGCCGACACCGCCGTCGTCACCGACGCCCGCCTCGGCGGCTGGCCCGTCTGCCTCGTCGGCATCGAATCCCGCTCCGTGCCCCGCACCGGCTTCCCGCCCACCGACGGCCCCGACACCTACACCGCCGGCACCCTCTTCCCCCGCTCCTCCAAGAAGGTCGCCCGCGCCATCAACGCCGCCTCCGGCAACCGGCCCCTCGTCGTGCTGGCCAACCTGTCCGGCTTCGACGGCTCCCCCGAGTCGATGCGCAAACTCCAGCTCGAGTACGGCGCCGAAATCGGCCGCGCCATCGTCAACTTCGACGGCCCGATCGTCTTCTGCGTCATCTCCCGCTACCACGGCGGCGCGTTCGTCGTGTTCTCCAAGGCCCTCAACCCCAACATGACCGTCCTGGCCCTCGAAGGCTCGTTCGCGTCGGTCCTCGGCGGCGCCCCCGCCGCCGCGGTCGTCTTCGCCGGCGAGGTCAACAACCGCACCAGCACCGACCCGCGCGTCACCGACCTCCAGGCACAGGTGTCGGCCGCATCGGGCGCCGCACGGGCAGCCCTCAACGCCCGCTTGGCAGAAGTGCAGTCGTCGGTACGGGCTGAGATGCTCGGCGCCGTCGCCAGCGAATTCGACCGCGTCCACAGCATCCAGCGCGCCGTCGAGGTCGGCTCGGTCGACGCCATCATCAGCGCCGCCCAGCTGCGCCCCGCCATCATCGAGGCGGTCTCCCGCGGCCTGAAGCAGTAGCTTTCCGGGAAAGGCGGTCGGCTCTTCCGGGGCCGGCCGCCTACCCTGTCGCGGGTGGCGCCTACCTTCGTACCCGGACTGCAGCTCTGCCGCGACTTCTACGAGCAGGGCGTGCGGCCCCTCCTCGGGTCCGTCCCGCACGCGGCCGCCCGCATCGGCCCCGGCTCCGAGGTGCTCGGCTTCGACACCGCACGCTCCGCCGACCACGACTGGGGCCCCCGGCTCGACCTGTTCGTCGACCCGGCCACAGTCGACCCGGCGGCCCTGTCGGCGCTGCTCAGCGAACGGCTGCCACGGGAGATCCACGGCTGGCCGACCAGCTTCGAACCGCCCGAAGGCCGCATCCGCGTCATGGCCGCGACCACCACCGGCCCCGTCCACCACCGGGTCGTCATCACCGACGTCGCCACCTGGTCCCGGGAACACCTCGGCTTCGACGCCCGGTCCGCCGTCACCGACACCGACTGGCTGGCCACCCCGACCCAGAGACTCGCCGAAGCGACCGCCGGCGCGGTGTACCACGACGACCTGGGCGAGCTCACCGCGCTGCGAACCAACCTCGCCTGGTACCCGGAGCCGCTGTGGAAGCGCATCCTCGCCGCGCAGTGGATCCGCATCGCCCAGGAGGAGGCGTTCGTCGGCCGCGCCGCGGAAATGGACGACGACCTCGGCAGCCGGATCACCGCCGCCCGCCTCAGCCGCGACGTGATGCGGCTGTGCCTGCTGCTGGCCCGCCGCTACCCCCCGTACACCAAATGGCTCGGCACCGCCTTCGCCGCACTGCCCGACAGCGCCCCGATCGGCGACGCCCTCGCCGAGGCGCTGGCGGCCACGGACGCGCAGGACCGGCAGTCGGCGCTGTGCGACGCCTACGAGGCCGTGGGTGCCTGGCAGAACCGGCTGCGCCTGACCTACCCGGTGAACGCGAGCCGCCGGCCGTACTTCGACCGCCCCTTCCCCGTCATCGACGCGGCCCGGTTCGCGGAGGCCCTGGCGCCGGGCGTGTCGCGGGTCGGGGCGATCGACCAGTTCGTCGACAACACGGACGTGCTCGTCCAGCCCGGGCTCACCCGGGGGCTGGCGGCCGCGGTGTATCCGGTCCCCGGACGGGACCCTGCCGCGTAGCGGCCGGTTCTTCTGGCGTGGCTCCGCCACGCTCCCTAGCGCGTCCTAGGATGCTAGGAACCGACCGTGGATCAGTAGCGGCCGAGCCAGGCCGTGGGCGCCATCACGATGCGCGGGTTCGCGGACGGGTCCAGCCAGCGCAGGACCGCCGTGAGGTCGGACTGGGCCAGGCTCACGCATCCGAGGGTGCTGTTCCCGTTCGACTGGTGCAGGAAGATCCCGCTGCCGCGGCCGGGTGTGGCCGGCATGTTGTAGCGGATCACCGCGAAGTGCGTGTACTGCGGGCTGATCTCCCACAGCGCCTCGCTCGGCCCGCCCGGGTTCGGGCCGTGGCTGAACGTGTTGTACCCCGGCGAGTCGCTGTTCTCGTTCCACCAGTCGTCCGGCCCGACCTGGTGGTAGCGGTAGCGCACGCCCGGGTCGGCGGCGATCCCGTACATGGTGCCGTCGATCGCGAACATCCCCGCCGGCGTGGTCCGGTCGCCTTCCCGCTTCGCGTCGCTGAACCCTTTCGAGCCCAGCCGCGCCGCCATCGGGCCGAGGGCGGGCTGCCAGGCACCGGCCGACTTCGCGTACGCCTGCAGGGTCGCGGTCGTCGCCGACACGCCCGCCGACTGCACGATCACGACCTGGGTCGTGTTCGCGGGCAGCGACTTGAGCTTGGCCGCGTCGTTGGCCGGGGTCTGTTCCTTGCCCGGCGTCCCGCCACCACCGCCGTTGCCGGGAGGCTTCGGCGGCGCACCCGTGGTCGGGTGGGTCGCCGCCGTCGTCGGAGCGGCCACCCCGGCCGGCGAGGACGGGGCCGCGACGGCGGAAGCCGGATCGGAACCTGACGCCGTGACCGGCTGTGACGCGGGCACCCCCGAGGCCGGCGCCGCCGTGGCGTCCGGGTCCGCGCCGCCGCACCCGGCCAGGGCCGCGATCAGCAGTGCGGGAAGCGCCTGAAAGGCAAGGAGGCGGACAATTCGGCGCGTCCGGGGGAAGGGGAACACGTGTTCGGGCTGCTCGTCCGGCACACCACATAGTATCGAGCCCATGCCCGCAACGTTCCCGACAAATCCGGCAACACGCCGGATTGCCGCACTCATCGTTGCCGTAGGGCTGTTCGCCGGGGCGTGCGGCGGGGACCCGGTCACCACGCCCGCCTCCGCGACGACGTCGAGCGCGGCGAGCGGGCGGGCCGATGCGAGCACCGGGAGTACACCAGAAGCGGAAACGATCCCGGAGGACTCGATCGAGGTGCTCCCGGCCGCGCTGCGCACCACGATGACCGGGGTGTCGTGGCGGCCCGGGTGCCCCGTGAGCCTCGACGACCTGCGGCTCGTGCAGGTGTCGTATGTGGACTTCGACGGGAAGCTGCAGGCCGGGCAGCTGGTCGTGCACAAGGCGATCGCCGAGGCCGCCCTGCGCGTGTTCCAGCAGCTGCGCGCGGCCCGGTTCCCGATCCGGAGCATGCACCTGATCGAGCAGTACGGCGGCAGTGACGACGCGTCGATGGCCGCCGACAACACGTCGGCGTTCAACTGCCGCAACGTGCCGAACACGAGTCACTGGTCGAACCACGCGTACGGGCGGGCGATCGACGTCAACACCGTGGAGAACCCGTACCTGCCGAAGGGGCAGGTCATGCCGCCGGCCGGGAAGGCGTTCCTGGACCGCGGGAACGTGCGGCCGGGCATGATCGTCGCCGGGGACGCGACCGTGAAGGCGTTTCGGGCGCAGGGGTTCGTCTGGGGCGGGGCCTGGAAGAACGGCACCGACTACCAGCACTTCGAGAAAGCATAATCCGCTTCGCGTCACAATGCGGCGCGCCGAGATCACCGTCGCCATACTGTCCGGCATGGAATCGCGGATGGGCGTGTTCCGGCTGCTGATCGCCGGGATGCTCGTGCTGATCGTCGGCGGCGTGGCCACCACGGCCTGGGCGCTGCGGCGGGCCGAGACCCTGGCCGAGCCGGGCGCCGAGAGCCAGGCCGCCAGCGCCGGCCCGTCCGTGCCGCCGTCCGCGTCCGGCTCGCCCGCCCCGCCGCCGTTCGCCGGCTGGTCCGACCCGGCGCTGGTCGGCAAGCCGTACGGCACGAAAGTCAACGGCCTGCTCACGTTCCGTGGCAACCCGACCCGCACGTACTACGGCGAGGGCCCGGTGCCCCGCACGACCCCGGTGCAGCGCTGGCAGTTCCCGAAGAGCGGCGGGCTGTGCGCGATGTCGTCGGACAAGGGCGAGACCCGCGAGTGGTGCGGCACCGGCTGGACCGGCCAGCCCGCCGTGTTCGAGCGGGACGGGCGGACCTGGGTGGTGTTCGGCGCGTACGACCGCAGCATCCACTTCCTCGACGCCGCCACCGGCGAGCGGATCCTGCCGGACTTCAAGACCGGCGACATCATCAAAGGCAGCGTCACCGTCGACCCCGACGGGTTCCCGCTGCTCTACTCCGGGTCCCGCGACGGCTACTACCGGGTCATCGCCATGGACCGGGCCACCCCGACCGAGCTGTGGAAGCTCTCCGCCGACGCGGTGAAACCGACGCTGTGGAACGACGACTGGGACAGCTCCGGGCTCATCATCGACGACTACCTGTTCGAGGGCGGCGAGAACAGCCAGTTCCACGTCGTGAAGCTCAACCGCGGATACGGGCCGGACGGCAAGGTCACCGTCGCGCCGCAGCTGGTGTGGCACACGCCCGGCTGGGACGAGCAGCTGCTCAAGGACGCCGGCGACAACAACGTGTCGATCGAGAACTCGGTCGCCGTGTTCCGCGACACCGTGTACTTCGCCAACTCCGGCGGCCTCGTGCAGGGCTGGGACCTCTCCGGGCTGAAGGCGGGCAAGGAGCCGACGCGCACGTTCCGGTTCTGGACCGGCGACGACACCGACGCGTCGGTCGTGGTGGACGCCGACGGCTTCCTGTACGTCGGCTCCGAGTACGAGAAGGGCAACGCCCGCTCCAAGGAGGTCGGGCAGATGCTCAAGCTCGACCCGTCCAAACCGGACAATCCCGTGGTGTGGGCGGTCAAGGACACCGCCGGACAGCGGCCGGGCGGGGTCTGGGGCACGCCGGCGCTGTACCGCGACATCGCCGTCTACGACACGGCCGGCGGCGACGTGCTGGGCATCGACCGGGCCAGCGGCGCGGTGCGGTGGCGCTTCCACCTGCCCGGCGGCGAGACCTGGCAGTCGCCGGTCATCGTGGACGATACGCTGTTCATGGGCGACTGCTCGGGCGTGATGCACGCCTACGACGTGAGCGACACGCACGCCGATCCGCGGCTATTGTGGGAGCTCAAGATCGGTGGCTGCATCGAGGCGACGCCCGCGGTGTGGAAGGGCTCGCTGTATTTCGGCACGCGCGCCGGTGCCGTGCACGCCCTGTCCGCCGGGTAGCGCCGCCGGTACCGCAGAAGGTATTGCGCAATTGTTACGGGCCGCGACTGGTCTCGGTGAACGGCACGCCATACGTTCCCCGACACGACAATCAGCCGAAAGGACCCGAGCAATGCGCAGAGGGATCCTGTCCCTGCTGGCCACCGGCGCCCTCGTCGCGAGCGGGACCGCCGCCTGCACCGCGAACGTGTCCGGGACCGGCGGGCACGGGGGCAAGCCGCGCATCGGGGTCATCCTGCCCGACAGCAAGTCCTCGGCGCGGTGGGAGACCGCCGACCGCAAGTACCTGGCCGCGGCGTTCAAGGCGGCCGGCGTCGACTACGAGATCCAGAACGCGCAGAACGACAAGAGCGCCTTCACCACCCTCGCCGAGCAGATGATCACGCAGGGCGTCGACGTGCTCATGATCGTGAACCTGGACTCCGGGACCGGCAAGGCGGTGCTGGACAAGGCCCGCAACGCCGGCGTCGCCACGATCGACTACGACCGGCTGACGCTGGGCGGCTCCGCGCGGTACTACGTCTCGTTCGACAACACCGCCGTCGGCACGCTGCAGGGCCAGGGCCTGGTCCGCTGCCTCGCCGACGCCAAGATCGACCGGCCGGTGGTCGCCGAGCTCAACGGCTCCCAGACCGACAACAACTCGACGCTGTTCAAGGAGGGCTACGACAACGTGCTCAAGCCGAAGTTCGACTCCGGCGAGTACGTGAAGGGCCCCGACCAGTGGATCGAGGAGTGGGACAACACCCGCGCCGGCACCGCCTTCGAGCAGATGATGACCGCCCAGCCCAACATCGGCGGGGTCATCGCGGCCAACGACGGCCTCGCCAACGCCGCCATCAACGTGCTCAAGAAGCAGGGCCTCAACGGCCACATCCCGGTCACCGGCCAGGACGCCACCGCGCAGGGCCTGCAGAACATCCTCAACGGCGACCAGTGCATGACCGTCTACAAGGACGTCCGGCGGGAGGCCGCGGCGGCCGCGAAACTCGCCATCGCGCTGGCCAAGGGTGAGACGGGCGTCACCACGACCAAGGTGTACGACCGGGTCGGCAAGCGCGACGTCGACGCCATCCTGCTCGATCCCAAGGCGATCACCAGGGACAACGTCCGGGCCGTCATCGACGACGGCTACGTGTCGGCCGACGAGGTCTGTACGCCGGACTTCGCCGCGAAATGCGCCGCGGCAGGTATCAAGTAAGGTACCGGTCTCGCCTGGGGAGCCGGCGGCCTGAAGGAGCAACGTGACCGAACGACCCTTGCTGGAGATCCGGGGGCTCAGCAAGAGCTTCGGACCGGTCCAGGTGCTGCGCGACGTGGACTTCCAGGTCCACGCCGGACAGGTCACCGCCCTCGTCGGCGACAACGGGGCCGGCAAGTCCACGCTGGTCAAGTGCGTCGGCGGGATCTACTCGATCGACGCCGGGGAGTACCTGTTCGACGGCCGGCCGGTCTCCGTGCACGGGCCCCGCGACGCCGCCGCCCTCGGCGTGGAGATCGTCTACCAGGACCTGGCGCTGTGCGACAACCTCGACATCGTGCAGAACATGTTCCTCGGCCGGGAGATCCGCCGCGGCCTGGTGCTGGACGACATCACCATGGAGCAGAAGGCCGCCGACACCCTCGCCAGCCTGTCGGTGCGCACCGTGGCGTCGGTCCGCCAGCCGGTCTCGAGCCTGTCCGGCGGGCAGCGGCAGACGGTGGCGATCGCCAAGGCCGTCCTGTGGAACAACCGGATCGTGATCCTCGACGAGCCCAACGCCGCGCTCGGCGTCGCCCAGACCGCGCAGGTCCTCGAGCTCGTGCGCCGGCTGGCCGACAACGGCCTCGCGGTCGTGCTCATCTCGCACAACATGAACGACGTGTTCGCCGTCGCCGACCGCATCGCCGCGCTGTACCTCGGGCAGATGGCTGCCCAGGTGCGCGCGACCGACGTGACCCACTCCCAGGTCGTCGAGCTCATCACCACCGGCCGCAGCGGCACGCTCGGCCTAGGAGCGAACGTATGAGCCTCTCGTTGCTGGAGGAGCGGGCCGGCGGGCATCCGTCGTCGGGGCTCGGGGCGTACACCCGGGACTATCTGGCGAAAGTGCGCGGGGGCAACATGGGTGCCCTGCCCGCCGTGCTGGGCCTGCTGGCCCTCGTGGTGGCGTTCTCCGTGGCCCGGCCCGAGTTCGTCACCGCCGGCAACCTCGCCAACCTGCTGCACCAGGGCGCGGCCGTCACCGTGATCGCCATGGGGCTGGTCTTCGTGCTCCTGCTGGGCGAGATCGACCTGTCGGCCGGGTTCGCCAGCGGCGTCTGCGCCTCCGTCCTGGCCGTCTTACTGACGAACTTCGGGCTTCCGTGGTACGTCGCTGTGCTCGGCGCCATCGCCACCGGAGCCGTCATCGGGCTCGTGATCGGCCTGCTCGTCGCCAAGCTGGGGATCCCGTCGTTCGTGGTGACCCTCGCCGCGTTCCTGGCCTTCCAGGGTGCCGTGCTGCTGCTCATGAAGGGCGGCACGATCGTCGCCGTCGACGACCCGACGATCAAGAAGATCAATTTCGACGGGCGTTTCACGCCACTGCAGGGCTGGATTCTGTACGGCGTGACGATCGCCGGCATGCTCGCCCTGCACCTGTGGAAGCGCTCCAGCCGGGTCCGTCACGGCCTGACCGCCGATCCCATCTCGGTGATCGCGCTGCGGGTGCTCACGGTCGCCGTCCTGCTCGGCGCGGCCGTGTGGACGCTGAACCTGGAGCGCTCCAAGAACGACGCCATCTCCCAGCGCGGCGTGCCGATGGTGGTGGCGATCCTGGGGCTGCTGCTGTGGCTGTGCACGTTCGTACTCAACCGCACCACGTTCGGCCGGCACGTCTACGCCGTCGGCGGCAACCGCGAGGCGTCCCGGCGGGCCGGCATCCACGTGGACGCGATCCGCATCGCCGTGTTCGTCATCTGCTCCACGATGGCCGCGGTCGGCGGGATCGTGGCCGCGTCCCGCGACGCCTCCGTCAACCCGAACACCGGCGGCAGCAACGTGCTGCTCTACGCCGTCGGCGCCGCGGTCATCGGCGGCACCAGCCTCTTCGGCGGCAAGGGCCGGGTCCTCAACGCGGTGCTGGGCGGCGCGGTCGTGGCCGTCATCGAGAACGGGATGGGCCTGATGGAATACAGCTCCGGCACGAAGTACGTCGTCACCGGCGTGGTCCTGCTGCTCGCCGCCGGCATCGACGCGCTGACCCGAAGGCGGGCGGCCGCGGCGGGCCTGCGCTGAGTAGTCTGCTGACCGCGACCACCATCGAAGAAAGCCGAGCATGCGCGTTGGCCCCAGCCAGGAGGAGATCCGGCGGAGCAACCTCGGAGCACTCCTGCGCTCCGTGCACCTCCACGGCGCGATGTCCCGCGCCGACCTCACGACGAGCCTGGGCCTCAACCGCAGCACCATCGGCGCGCTGACCGCCGACCTCGCCGCCGCCGGCCTGGTCAGCGAGGGCGTCCCCCGCGAGCAGCGGGGCCGCGCCGGCCGCCCGTCGCTGGTCGTGCGGCCCGAGTCGGAGAAGGTCTGCGTCTTCGCCTTCGCCGTGGAGGTCGACCGCATCGTCGCCGCCCGGGTCGGCCTCGGCGGCGTCCTGCTCGACCGCTTCGAGGCGGCCCGCCCGCGCGGCGAGCACGACGCCGCCACCGTCATCGCCCCGATCGCCGACTTCGTGCGCAAGATGCGGCAGACCGCCCCGGCCGGCGCCCGCCTCATCGGCTCCGGCGCCGCCGTGTCGGCCATGGTCCGCCGCGACGACGGCTTCGTGCGCCTCGGCCCCCAGCTCGGCTGGGCCGACCAGCCCCTCGGCGAGGCGCTGCGCGCCCTGGTCGGCGACGGCCGCGCGGTCGCGGTCCGCAACAACGCCGACCTGGCGGCCCTGGCCGAACACACACGCGGCGCGGCGGCGGGCTGCGACAACCTCGTCTACCTCTACGGCGATGCCGGCGTCGGCGGCGGCATCATCGCGGCCGGCCGTCCGGTGACCGGCCACGGCGGGTACGGCGGCGAGGTCGGCCACATGGTCGTCAACCCCAACGGCAAACCGTGCAGCTGCGGCTCCCACGGCTGCTGGGAGACCGAGATCGGCGAGCACGCCCTGCTGACCGCGGCGGGCCGCAACGCGACCGCGGGCCGCGACGGCATCCTGGCGGTCGTCGACGCCGCCTCCCGCGGCGACAACACCGCGCAGGCGGCGATGCGGCAGGTCGGCGACTGGCTCGGCTTCGGCGTGGCCAACCTGGTCAACATCTTCAACCCCGAGATGGTCATCTTCGGCGGGACGCTGCGGGAGGTGTACCTCGCGTCGGCGGCCCAGGTCCGGTCCCGGCTGAACCGCAACGGCCTGCCGGCGTGCCGGGAGCATGTGCGGCTGCGTACGCCGCAGCTCGGTCAGGACGCGGCGCTGCTGGGGGCGGCGGAGCTCGCGTTCGAGCCGCTCTTCGCCGACCCGCTCGACTCTGCTTGAACGAAATGTCGGGCTTCGTACCTCAGCCGCGACATTTCGGACTTATACCCCGACGGGGGATCTGCCGGTTTTTGCGCGGACCAGCACGCTGAGGGAGATCAACGCCAGCACCGCGGCGGCGGCACCGGCGGCGGTCCCGACGGCCGGCGCGGCCACCAGCAGCGGCAGGGTGCGGACGGCGATCGCGCTGCCCAGGGCCCGCGTGGAGGCGCTCCACGCGAGGACCGTCGTCACCGTGCCGGGCCTGGCCGCCTGGGCGAGCCGGGCGTCCATGCCGCCCTCGAACGCGGTCAGGCTCAGCCCGGACAGGAACTGGGCCACGAACAGCCCGGCCAGGTGCGCCGGGGCGAGCAGCCAGCCGATCAGCATGCCGACCCCCCACAGCGGCCAGGTGACCGCGGCCGGCAGCCGGAGCCGCCCGACCCGGTCGACGGCCCACGAGGACAGCAGACAGCCGGCACTGAACGCGGCGGCGGCCCCGGCGACGGCGTGCTGGCCGTGCAGCTCGGTCGCGAGGGCCACGGACAGCAGCGTCGGCCCGGCGGCGAGCAGCGTGATCCCGCCCCCGGCCACGAGCACGGGCAGCGGCACCCGCACGCCCCGGGCCTCGTGCTCGGCGCGCCGTCGTTCAACCCTGCTTTGGTACGCCCCGGCAGGCGGCCGCGGCGGCGGCACGTTCCGCGCGGTCCGGGCCCGGCGGGCGGTGAGCATGGTCGGCAAAAGGCTGAGCCCGTACACCGCGAAGACCACCGCGAGCGACGCGGTGTGCAACGGCAGCAGGGCCGCGACCCCGGCCCCGGCCGCCTCGACCGCAGCGATCGACAGCGCGTAGCGGGTCATCGCCCGCGGCCGCGCGTCGACGGCGGCGACCTCGGCCCGCATCGCCGCGAACCCCGTGTACGCCGCGATGTGCATGACTGCCACGCCGGCCGCGATGACGGTGGCGTCCACCCCGTGCAGCAGCGCCGCGAGGGTGGCCACCCGCAGGACGGCCTCGGTGCAGCCGGCGAGCAGCAGCAACATACGCCCGTGCAACCGCCGCGCCAGCCGCCCCACGACGGGCGCGGACAGCACGACGCCGAGCAGCATTGCCGAGTTGAACAATGCGGCCATGGCGAGCCCGCCACGCTGGGTGGCGATCAGGTTGAACAGCGTCCAGCCCAGCGACAGCCCGAACGAGTCGACGACGCCGGAGACGAGCAGCTCGCGCAGCCGCCCGGCCCGGCGACGACCCCCGGAGTGCTCGGCCCGACGACGACCGGGCACATGACCGGCGCCCGCCGGCGCAGCGCTTGCGTGTGCAACGCCGCCCGCATGCCCGGCGCCGCCCGCGTGCCCCACGCTGCTCGCGACTTCGGCGCTCACGTGCTCAGCGCTCACGTGCTCAGGGCTCGCGTATGCGGGCCCGCGGCCGGGTGCGTGCTCGGTCGGGCGCCGGCCGCCCGCGCTCTCGGTGCGGTGGCGCGACCGGTGCGGTGCCGCCGCATCGGTCGCGGCCATCAGGCGGAATCCGCCGCGGTCCCGGCCTGGACGGGCGCCTCCGGGGTGCGCTGCACGGTGGCGTTGGCCCCCGTCGCGCCGCCCACGAACACCGGCTCCGGCGGCGCGAACCCGTTGAAGTGGCTGGCGTAGCTCAGGGTGTACGCCCCGGCCGACCCGATGTACAGCCGATCCCCCACCTCGATCGTCGCCGGCAGGTTGACCCCGTAGAACATCGTGTCCGAGCTGTCGCACGACGGCCCGGTCACCGTGAACGGCAGGTGCGGCACCAGTGCGTGGTCGGTCCGCGAGGTCCACAGCGGGAACCGCCACTGCTGCACCGTCTGCTGCGTCTCCATCATGCCGTTGTAGGCGCCCACGTCGACGTACAGCCAGTTCTCCCCCGCCCGCACCTCGCGCCCCAGCACCGTGGTGACCATGACGGCGCTCTCGGCGACCAGGTGCCGGCCCGGCTCGGCGGCCAGCAGCGCCGGACGGTACGGCAGCAGCTCCTCGAGGGCCGCATTGATGGTGCCGGCAATCTGGTCCAGCGGCGGCACCCGCTCGACGTAGCGGGACGGGAAGCCGCCGCCCATGTCGAGCATCTCCAGGTGTACCCCGTCCTCCTGCAGGGCGGCCATGAGCCGTCCGGCGGCGGCGATCGCCTGGCGCCACGCGCTCGTCGTCGCGCACTGCGAGCCGACGTGGAAGGTCAGGCCGTACGGCCGCAGCCCGAGCTCCCGCGCCAGCAGCAACAGCGCGCGGGCCTCGTGGGCCTCCGCCCCGAACTTGCGCGACAGCGGGAACAGGCTGGTCGAGTCGTCGACCCGCAGCCGGATGTAGACCGCGGCGCCGGGCGCGTACTGGGCCAGCTTGTGCAGCTCGCCCTCCGAGTCGAAGCTGAAGCGCCACAGGCCGGCCTGGCGCGCCTCGACGATCGCCTGCGGCGGCTTGATCGGGTTGCTGTACAGCACCTCGGCCGGGTCGACGCCGATCTCCTGCAGCATCCGCAGCTCGCCGATGGAGGCGACCTCGAAGCTGGACCCGAGCGCGGCCAGCGTCCCGAGCACGTCCTCGGCGGAGTTGCACTTCATCGCGTAGAACGTGTTGACGCCGGGGATCGCCGCCGTGAACGCGGTGTACCGCGCGGCGACGGTCGACAGGTCGATGGCCAGGAACGGCGTCGCGGCGTCCAGCTTGGCGAGGGCGCGTGGCCCGAGCGCGGCGGGCCAGTGCCCGGGCAGGTCGAGGCGGGCCTGGTCGGCGAGGGCGGCCGTCATCGAAGCGGGCTCCTAACGCGGGCTGATCGTCTGCTGGTCAGCCACCAGGTTCGGGGTCGCAAGGAGCCGCACGGGTGCGCCGCCGGGTGCCGGCCGGTAACACCGATCAGGTCACACTCTCGCGAGCGCGGAGCGCATACAGGCAGGCCCGCGCGGATCGAGGATCCGCGCGGGCCGCATTACCGAATTATTGGATTACTGATTACCGGAATTCGCTAATTCCGGGGCCGTCACCCAGCGTGCCGCTCGACGCCAAAAAGCAGGCGCGGACCATTATGCCGCCAGCGCCGCCTTGTCCTTGAGCAGCAGCCCCGCGTCGGAGGCCGGCAGCGGCCGCGAGAAGTAGTACCCCTGCGCGAGGTCGCACCCCATCCGCCGCAGCGCCAGGAACTGCGCGTACTGCTCGATGCCCTCGGCCACCGTCGACATCCCGAGGCTCTGCCCGAGCTGCACGATCGTGCGGGCCAGCGCGGCGTCCGGCGTCGCCCCGCTGAGCCGCTCCACGAACGAGCGGTCGATCTTCAGCGTGTCGACGGGGAAGCGGCGCAGGTAGGCCAGCGACGAGTACCCGGTGCCGAAGTCGTCGATCGCGAGCCGCACCCCGATGTCCTTGAGGCTGAGCAGCACCGCCAGGTTCTCCTCGGTGTCGGTCATCAGCACGCTCTCGGTCATCTCCAGGCACAGCCGCTCGGCCGGCAGCCCGGTCGTGGCGAGCACCCCGGCGACGATCGCGGGCAGGTCCGGCTGGTCGAACTGCACGCCGGAGACGTTGACGGCCATGGTCAGCTCGCGCTCGGGATGCTCGGCGCCCCACGCGACCGCCTGCCGGCAGGCCTCGGCGAGCACCCACTGCCCGAGCGGCCGGATGAGACCGGTGGCCTCGGCGAGCGGGATGAAGTCGACCGGGCTGATCATGCCGCGGGAAGGGTGGTTCCAGCGGACCAGGGCCTCGAACCCGACGATGGTGCCGGTGCGCAGCTCGATGGTCGGCTGGTAGTGCAGTTCCAGCTCCCCGCCGGCCTCCAGGGCGCGGCGCAGGTCGGCCGCGAGCTGCAGGCGCTCGACGAGACCGGAGTGCATCGCCGGGTCGTAGCGGGCGAACTGCCCGGAGCCGGCCGACTTCGCGCGGTACATGGCGAGGTCGGCGTTGCGCATCAGCTGGTCCGCGTCCCGGGCGTCCGGGCCGGTCAGCGCGATGCCGATGCTGCCCTGGACGTGGATCTCCTGGTTCTCGATGACGAACTGCTCGTCGAGGGCCGCGATGATCCGCCGGGCCAGCTCGTCGCCGTCCTCGGGGGTGGCGACGCTGTCGAGCAGGACCGCGAACTCGTCGCCGCCGAAGCGGGCCACCGTGTCGCCGTCGCGCACCGCCTCGCCGAGCCGCATCGCGACCTGCATGAGCAGCACGTCGCCGGCGGCGTGGCCGAGGCTGTCGTTGACCTCCTTGAACCCGTCGAGGTCGAGGAAGAGGATCGCGACGTGCTCGTGCTTGCGCAGCGCGACCTCGAGGCGGTCCTTGAACAGGGCGCGGTTGGCGAGCTTGGTGAGCCCGTCGTGGAAGGCCTCGTGGACGAGCTGGTCCTCGAGCTCCTTGCGCTCGCTGATGTCGCGCGAGTTGAGCACGATGCCGCGCACGCTGGGGTCCTCGAGCAGGTTGGTGACGGTCACCTCGGCCAGGCAGCGGTGCCCGTCGGCGTGCAGCATCGGCACCTCGACGGTCCGCGTCGCGTACGCGGTCCCGGACACGGACTCGATGGCGGCCGCGAGCAACGCGGCGGCGTCGGGCAGCATGCTCTCGGTGAGGTTGCGACCGGCGATGTCCTCCGGCAGATAGCCGAACACGCGCGTCATCGATTCGCTCTGGTACGTCACGATGCCCGCCGCGTCCATGACCGTCACCACGTCGGAGCTGTGCTGCACGAGCGCCTGGAACCGCTGCTCGCTGGCCCGCAGCTCGGCCGTGCGCTCCTGCACGCGCGCCTCCAGCCCGCGGGTCAGCGAGCGGTTCTCCAGCAGCGTGAGCAGCTGCCGGCCGACGATGAGCAGGATGATCGCGGAGCGGCTCCACGAGATGAACATGTCGTGGGTACCGTGCCGCAGCACCTCGAACGTGCTGGTCAGCAGCGCGCCGAGGACGGCGAGGTACGGCAGCATCACGCCGAGCGGCTGGGTCAGCGCGTGCTCGTCCTGTTCGGCGAAGGCCGGCTCGGGGCGGCGCGCGGCCAGGAAGATGAGCGCGAACCCGGTGAACCAGCCCAGGTCGAGCACGTTGCCGGAGCCGTAGGTGTCCAGCAGCGTCAGGTAGGCGTAGCCGGAGTCGGAGACGGTGAACGCGGCCAGCCCGGCGCCGACCAGCGGCAGCGACAGGGGCCGGCGGCCGCCGCGGCGCAGCCGGGCGACCATGAACAGCACGATGGTGAGCACCACGACGTCGCCGCCGGGGTACCACAGCGTGATGAGCAGCCCGAGCTTGCTGTCGGCGCCCTGGCGCACGAGCGGGCCGAGGATCAGCACCCAGGTGATGAGCAGCAGCGAGACGGCGATCATGAGCCCGTCGAGGATGCTGCGGAACTGCTGCGCGAGGGACTGCCGGCTCACCGGGAGCAGCAGCAGGCCGGCCGCGGTGAACGGCATCATCCAGAAGTAGCCGGCGTCGGCCAGCGACGGGAACGGGACCTCCTGGCGGAGCACCGTCTCGTACCAGATGCAGAACGCCTGCCCGATGCCCCACGACACCGAGCCCGCCCCGGCCAGCGCCCACGCCCACCGCACCCGGCGGCTGCCGGCGACCGTCCCGGGCTGCCGCTCGCCCCAGGCCCGGACCAGGCAGGCGATGCCGGCGGTCAGCGCGGCCACGAACAGCACGATGTTGGAGACGTTCTGGCCGACCAGCTCGCCGCCGAACCCGGTGACGAACACCGTGAACAGCGCCGCGGTGACGGCGGCCGCACCCGCGCAGAGCAGGGCGTACCCGCGGGTGGGCGCGGCGGCCCGGAGCAGGCTGTACGGCCAGCTCGCCATCGTGCCCCCCGATCAGTGGTTCCGCGTCGCGTGCCGCACTGATCGGGTCGCGGCCGGACGAACTGAGCGGCCTACCCGGCAGGCAACCGTCCCGCACCCATAACTCACGTTTCCGCTGGTGGGTTGCGGATCGACGGGTGTGCCGCCGGTGCGCCCGGCGGACACCGCCTGCGCTTCCCGTCCCCCTGGTGTCTCGTGGTGTCCGGTTGTGTCCGTTCGCCGCCCGTTCGTCCCCGGTGCGGAAGTTCGGGCGGCCCCGGCCCTCGCGCGCCCTCCCGGCACCCCTGGTTCCTCGGGCGCGGAATCGTCATTCCGGGCGCCTTCACTGTCCGTGATGACTAGATTGCGAGACGTGTTCGCGTTCGTTGGTCGCGTTCGATTTCGGGTGCGACCGCTCCGAGACGGGGGACGGGATGGCTGCGCAGTCCAGGTTGGTGCCGAGGCCCAAACGCCGGCCACGGGTCACACGCCGCTCACTGAGAACCGGCCTGGCCGCGTTCACGGCGGGCCTGGTGGTCCTCGGCAGCGCGGCGGGCCCGGCCTTCGCGGCCATGACCGACGGCGACCCGCTCACGCCCACCGCGGAGTCGTCCCGGTGCGACGCCGAAACCACCTCCGCAAAGTCGGCGAACGAGTGCGCCGAACCGGACGCTAAGCACGACAAAGGCGGCTGGGGCCGCCAGGGCGACCCGGACACCAACGGCGGCTGGGGCTCCAAACACGCCCAGCCCAAGAGCAGCCCGTCCGCGAGTCCCGCGGCATCCCCGGCCGCCGCCCCCTCAGCCACCGCCACCGCTTCCACCACCGCTTCCACCACCGCGACCCGGCCTGTCCCGACAAGAAGCGCCCAGGCAGCCCACCACCCGCAGACCACCGCCCCGGACGCGACCACCGACGACGCCGAGCCGCTGGATTACGTCCCGGACGACACGGCAACGGCCACCGACAAGCGCGGCGCGGCCAAGGACACGGACAACCCGGGCACCGGCGTGTACGTCCCCGGCGTCTCCGCCCCCGGCTTCGGCGCCCGCATCGAGGCCACCCCCGACGCCCCGACCGGCATCAGCGTCGAGGCCATGGCGTCCGGCATCCACGTCTCCTGGAGCCACTCCGGCGCCGACGTCGACCACTACACCGCGACCGCCTACGACCACGACGGCGCCGTCGCCGGCAGCTGCCTCGGCGGTGACGCCTCCGCCATGAGCTGCGACATCGTCAACGGTGTGAACGCCGGAACCGCGTACTGGGTCAAGGTCGTCGCCTTCGGCACCGCCGACGAGAGCGAGCCGTCCGCCGTCGTGACCTCCGGCGCCGTCGTCCCCGGTCCCCCGTCGGCCCCGACCGGCGTGCACGCCGTCGGCCAGACCCCGACCGCGGTCACCGTCTCCTGGACGGCGTCGAGCACCCCCGGCAGCGGCATCGACCACTACGAGGTGACCGCCGACCAGGACGCCTCGAAGGGCTGCAGCACCATCGACGCCGCCACGCTGCACTGTCTCGTCGACACCCTCAGTGACAGCCTGGCGTACACGTTCACGGTCAAGGCCATGGGCGCCGGCCAGAACGGCGACTCCGACCCGAGCGCCGCGTCGGACCCGGTGACCCCGGGCGCGCCGGACATGCCGACGGGCGTGACGGCGGTACCGGCGGGCCCGAACACGCTGCGGATCAGCTGGACGGCCCCGGCGACCACGCGGGCCGGGGTCGCGAAGTACGTCGCGACGGCGGTCGAGGACCCGACGAAGACCTGCGACACGACGGACGGCGGCAGCACGTACTGCGAGATCGACCACCTGCAGGCCGGCGGGGCCGGGTACGCGTTCCGGGTACAGGCGAAGGGTGTCAATGCCAGCGGCGACTCCGGCTGGTCGACGGCGTCGGCACCGGTCGTGGTGGCCAGCCCGCCGGACCCGCCCACCGGGGTGACGGTCACGCCGGGTGACGGCACGCTGCTCGTGCACTGGACGGCCCCGATGCACACGGGCTCCGGGATCGCCGGCTACACCGTGCGCACCGCCGCCGACCACGCGCTGAGCTGCGGCCCGGTCGCCGGCACCGCGGAGCAGTGCACGATCACCGGGCTGAGCAACGGCACCGCGTACACGGTGCAGGTCGCGGCCAACGGCACCGGCGACACCGGCGACTCGCCGTGGGTGAGCGCGCCGCCGGCCACGCCGAGCAAGGCCCCCGCGGCCCCGTCGCACGTGACGGCGGCGGCCCGGATCGAGGCGATCTGGGTGGGCTGGACCGCCGGTGACCCGGGCACGGGCATCGCCAAGTTCCGCGCGACGGCGAGTGGTCACGGCACCACGATGAGCTGCGAGGCGGTGGCGTCGGCGACCGGCTGCGCGATCACCGGCCTGACCCCCGGCACCGAGTACGAGGTGCGGGTGCAGGCGCTCGGGCAGTACGGCCGCGACTCGGAGTGGTCGGCGGCGAGCACCGCGACGCCGGCGAGCCTGACGCTGCCGGCCGACGTGCCGCCGAGCGCCGGGCACGTGGACAGCTCCAGCGGCACCGACGTCGCGCCCGGCGAGATGATCACGATCAGCGGCACCGGGTACGCGCCGCACACGACGATCACCGTGGTGATCTACTCGGCGCCGCAGACCCTGGCCACGGCCACGACCGACGGCGGCGGGGCGTTCAGCGTCGCGGTGACGGTGCCGGCCGGCTACACGGGCCAGCACACGCTGGTCGCCTCGGGCGTGGACAGCAACGGCACGGCCCGGTACCTCACGCTCGGTGTCGACATCCTGGAGCAGCACGCCGCCGTCCCGGCCGCGCCGATCAGCCACGGCGACACCACGGGCAGTGAGACGGGCGACACCACCACGTCGCTGCCGGTGACCGGCGACCCGATCAGCAGCATCGCCCTGTTCGGCCTGTGCATGCTGATGGCCGGCGCCGCCTTCGTGGTCCTGTCCCGCCAGCGCTTCGCGCGCACCGAGGCGAACCAGTAGCCCGGCCGACGGGCGCGACGGGTGGGCTGGAGGACAGAGGGGGCGCCCGGCGATCGGGCGCCCCCGGTTCAGCTTCCCGCTTCGGCGTGGAACCGTTCGACGATGTCGGCGCGGATGCGGCCGCGGTCGGAGACCTCGAGCCCCTTGCCCTGCGCCCACTCGCGGATCGCCCGGTTCTGCTCCCGCTCGGCCCGCGCCGACAGCACCGGCCGGACCCGGCCACCGCGCGTGACCACGGGCGCCGCCGCCTGGACGCGGCCCAGTTTCGTGGCCGCGCCGACGAAGGGTGCGAGGACGTCGCGCAGCTCGGCGGCGTTCTTCGCGGATAGGTCGATGGTGAACTGCACGCCGTCGAGGCCGAAGCTGAGGCTCTCGTCGGCGAGGCCGCCGTCGAGGTCGTCGATCAGCTCATGTATCACGCGTCTGGCCATGGCGATGCTGCCTTCCGATACGGGGAGTGAAATTCCGCAGCCAGTACGCCGCCGTAAGACCCGGTGAAATCGGTCAGACGGGCAGTCGAAGGCACGGAACGGTCGTCGCAGCCTACTGCAACGCTCACGGAAGGCAACCGGGGCCCTCGACAGGCGCAGCGCCTCTGACGAGCACGGACAGCACGCGGAGCACTCCAGCCGTCGACGCAACGTGACGGTCCCCACATCGAAAGGCCGGACCCGCCGCGAGCGACGCAGCGGATCCGGCCGATGACACAACGTCAGACTGCCGCCGAGGCCGCCGCCCGGGCCCGCTGCGCGTCGCGGCGTTCCACGAACCGCGACGCCTGCGCGTCGAGGTCGGCCATGAACGCCGCGAGCTCGTCGCGGGCCGCGTCCCCGTCGCCGGACACCGGCCGGTCGAACGCCCGCACCTGGCGCAGGACCGGGGTGAGCACGTCGTCGTGGTGCAGCCGCAGGTCGTAGATGCCGGCCTTGGCGATCTGCACCGACTTGCGGCCGAAGTTCTCGATCGTGTGCCCGGGCATCTGGAAGGAGGTCGCCACCCGGGTCACGGCCCGCATCGCCAGGTTGGGCGCGAGGTCGAACGCCGCGTTGAGCAGGTTCCGGTAGAAGATCATGTGCAGGTTCTCGTCCGCGGCGACCCGGGCCAGGAGCTGCTCGCACACCGGGTCGCCGGAGACCGTGCCGGTGTTGCGATGCGACACGCGGGTCGCGAGCTCCTGGAACGACACGTACGCGACGGACTCGAACAGCCCCTCGTAGGCGTTGGCGAAGCCGCCCTCCATGTGCGCCATCCGGGCCCGCTCCAGCGCCACCGGGTCGACCGCGCGCGTGGCGAGCAGGTAGTCCCGGATCGCGATCCCGTGCCGGCCCTCCTCGGCCGTCCACCGGTGCACCCAGGTCCCCCACGCCCCGTCCCGGCCGAACACCGTGGCGATCTCGTGGTGGTAGCTGGGCAGGTTGTCCTCGGTGAGCAGGTTGACCACGAGCGAGATCCGGGCGACCTCGGACAGCTTCGACTGCCCCGGCTCCCACGCCTCGCCGCCGAGGATGCCGTCGAAGTCGCGGCCCTCGCTCCACGGCACGTACTCGTGCGGGAACCATTCCTTGGCCGTGCTCAGGTGCCGGTTGAGGTTCTCCTCGACGACCGGCTCCAGCTCACGCAGCTGGACGAGCAGGTCGGTGGGTTCGGTCGAGGTCACTGGGCCTCCGCTTCGAGGACGGCCGGCTCGGGTGCGGTGCCGCCGAGGTGGGCCGGGAGCCACCAAGCGTCGTCCGGTCCGGCGGGCTGCTGCGGGTAGGACCGCTGCACCCGATCCAACAGGACCGTCATCCGCGATCGTAGTTCCGCCATCACGGCGTCCTGCGGGTCCCGCCGTTGCGGGTGCAGTGGCTCACCCATCGCGATCGTGACGGCGACGCCACGCTTCGTGAGATCCCGAGGCCGGCCCTTGGTCCAGAAGCGCTGGGTGCCCCACAGGACCATCGGCACCAGCGGCGTGCCGGTCGACGCGGCGAGCCGGGCCGCCCCGCTCTTCATGTCCTTGATCATGAACGACGGGCTGATCGTCGCCTCCGGGAACACGCCGACGACCTCACCGGCCTTCAGCGCGGTGAGCGCGGCCTTGTAGGAGCCCATGCCGGCGTCGCGGTCGACCGGGATGTGGTGCATGCCGCGCATCAGCGGGCCGCCGATCGAGTGCCGGAAGATCTCCTCCTTGGCCATGAACCGCACGAGCCGCTTCGAGCGCCGCGCGCCCAGGCCGCAGAAGATGAAATCGAGATATGAGATGTGGTTGCAGGCGATCACGGCACCCCCGCTCGCCGGCACATGCTCCTCGCCCTCGATCGTGATCTTCATGTTGAGCGCGCGGAACATGGTCTTCGCGAACGCGATGACCGGGGGGTACACGAGATCTGCCATGTACTCACGCTAACGGTGTTCCCGTGCGAGCACCCGGTACCCTGCCTCAAGACCATCTGACTTCCCAGGGAGTTCACAGTGCAGGACGAGGTGCTGGAGCCCGCCCCGGCCGCGCAACGACCCAGACCCGACGCCCCCGACGCCGCTGACGCCACTGCCGCCCCCGACGTCGAGGTGGACATCGTGATCGTCGAGGAGTCGCCCCGGTTCGGCAAACCCGGGCCGCCGATGCGCCGCTCGCCGCTCATCATCGGCTTCACCGCCGGCCTCGGCCTGCTGCTGGCCTGGAGCGCCTATCTCGCGATCCAGAACGTCCGGTCGATCCTCGTGCTCATCTTCATCGCGATGTTCCTCGCGATCGGTTTGAATCCCGCGGTGGTACGGCTGGTGAAGTGGGGCGTCCCCCGCGGGTTCGCGGTCGCCATCGTCGGCATCGGGGCCATGCTGGTGCTCTGCGGCGGTATCGTCGCGCTCATTCCGCCGCTGGTCCAGCAGAGCAACGCGCTCATCGAGAACCTGCCCGGCTACATCGACAACCTGCAGCGCAACGACCAGCTGAACAAGCTCAACGACGACTACCAGCTGCTCGATCAGCTCAAGAACGTGGCGACCGCCGGCAATGTCACCAAGGCCCTCGGCGGGGTGTGGGGCGGCGTCCAGGTCGCGTTCTCGGCGCTGTTCAACATCTTCACCGTCATCATTCTCACCCTGTACTTCATGGCGGCCTTCGACCGGCTCAAGGACGGCGGGTACCGGCTCATCCCGGCCAGCCGCCGCGACCGCGTCCGGCTGCTCGGCGACGAGATCCTCACCAAGGTGGGCGCCTACCTGGGCGGTGCGCTGGCGATCGCGGTCGTCGCGGGCCTGTCCTCGTTCGTGTTCCTGCTCGTCATCGGCGTCGCCTATCCGTACGCCCTCGCCGTCCTCGTCGCCATCACCGACCTCATCCCGCAGATCGGCGCGACCCTCGGCGCGGTCGTGGTGTCCATTGTCGGCTTCGCGACCTCGCTGCACGCCGGCATTGCCTGCGTCATCTTCTTCGTCATCTACCAGCAGGTCGAGAATTACCTCATCTACCCGACCGTGATGCGCCGCGCGGTGAAGGTCTCCGACCTCGCCGCGATCCTTTCGGTCCTCATCGGCGTCGCGCTCATGGGTGTCGTCGGCGCGCTCATCGCCATTCCGGTCGTCGCCGCGATTCAGCTCATCTTCCGCGAGGTCGTCATTCCCCGGCAGAACGCGCGGTGAGGTTCTCAGAATGGGGATGACAGGTACACTTCGCCTCATGCACGACGAGCCGGCGCACGGACGCGTGGCCTATCTGGCCCGCCCGCACCGCCCTGCGCTCGTCGCCCGCACCCTCGAAGAGCTCCGCGGCCCGGTCCGCGGCGTCGTCGAGCTGCCGCAGCGGCTGATGTGGAACCCCCAGCGCGCCTTCGACCTCGACAACCACGACCTGCTGCTGTGGATGTACGAGAACGTCCTGCGCGAGGCGATCCGCCACGACGAGCTGCGCCGCTTCCTCAACAAGAAGATCCTGGTGCGGGTCTGGCCGGAGCTGAACCTGCCGCACGGCGTCCGCCGCGCCTGGGAGGTCCGGCACCCGGCGCTGCGCCCGCGGTGATCCCCTTCTACACCGACGTCGCCCGGGTCGCCCTGGCCGTGGCGGAGGAGCACGGCTTCGTCCTCGGCGGTGGCTTCGCCTGGCTGATGAACGGCCTCGTCGAACGCCCGACCGAGGACGTCGACCTCTTCACCGACACCGACGGCGCCGCCGGAGCCGCCGCCGACGCGGTCTGCGCGGCCCTGCGCGCGGCCGGCTACACCGTCCACGAGGAGGAGGCCGACGACCTCCTCGAACTGTTCGCCGGCTTCGACCAGCGGGAGTTCACGGTCGGCGACGGCACGCAGACGGTACGCCTCACGCTGTCCCGCCTCGACCGCCGGCACAGCCCCGTGATGATGGACGTCGGGCCGGTCATGCACCTCGACGACCTCATCGCCACGAAGGTCGCCGCCCTGATCAACCGCCGCGAGGTCCGCGACTACATCGACGTCGCCGCCGCCATGGAGCGCTACTCCCTCGGCGAACTGCTCGAACTCGCCCGCCGCCAGGACCCGGCCCTCGAGTTCGCCGACGTCCTCGCCGCCGGCCGCTACCTGGACCGCCTCGACGACGGCCGGTTCGCCTTCTACGGCCTGGACGCGGACCGCATCGCCGCCCTGCGCCTCCGCCTGCGCGACTGGCCCCGCTGAGGTCCCTGCTTTTTCAGCGGGCGGCCGCGTTCGCCATCACGTGCGCGAAGCCGCGCAGGGTGCGGTCGACCTGACGGTTCGCCGCCTGCCCGGTGGTGCTCAGGTACGCCGACCCGGTGACCTCCATCCGCTCCCGCCCGTTCCGGCCGAGCACGCGGGTGATCAGCACCTTCCCGACCCCGTCGATCTCCATGACCGCCGGGTGCGCCCGGTGCTCACCGAGGTTGCAACGGTGCCCTCGAGCGCACCATGCGGGGTGGTCGTACGGACCCATGCAGTACCGCCTTCCAACGATCGCCAACGATTGACACCATTGACGGTACGCACGTCTACCAGCCCGAACTACGGATTGTGACGCGGGCTACCACGACGTCACCGGTTCGGGCGAACGATCCTCGTGAACCGCGTCACGACCCTCGCCGCACCTGCCCGGCGCCGCTACAGTACGGCGATTTCGCCCCGGCTTGTCACGATCCGTTCTCGTGCCGCCACTGCCCGACGAGTCCCCGGAAATGCGCCACGAACCGCTCGTGCTCGTGCGCCGGATACGTGGCCCGGACCGTGCTCACGATCAGGTCGTCGAAGTCCGCCGACGCGACCCACTCCGCGACGAGCTCGGGCACGTGCCGCAGGGTCGTGTCGCAGAACTCCCGGTACCGGTCGGTGTCGAAGTACTCGTCGGCGAGGGCCCGGTAGCCGCGCAGCTTCGACCGGTAGTCGGCGCCGGAGTCGCCGATCTCGAAGTACCGGGCCGTGTCCATGTCCAGCTTCGCCCGCCGGTCGGTCACCACGCAGAACGCCGACCACCGCAGCAGCGCCGTCATCGCCCACGGGAAGTAGTAGTGCAGGCTCGTCAGCGCGACGTCCGGGCACGCGTTGGCGTAGTCGATCGGGTACACCACACCGTCGCGGACCAGGCACTCGCAGGAGTTGAACTCCCACCGGAAGAACGCGTTGACGAGCCGCGAGATGGTCACGACCTCGTCGCCGACCTCGTCGCTGAGGAAGCCGTGCGACACCTCGTACCGCTCGTGCATCGGCAGCGCGGGCCGGAACTTCATCACCATCGTCTCCGGCCCCACCGACAGCGACCGGGTGAACACGTCGTAATCCTCGACCGACTGCTGCAGGTGCATCAACCGCTCACCCGACTGGTCGTACGCGGCGTGCAACGCCGCACTGTCGGCGACCCGCGACACCCCGACCCACGCCCCGCCGTCGTAGGGCTTCATGAACAGCGGATACCCGAGCCGCTCGGCCACCGCGTCAAGGTCGAACGGCTGGTTGTACCGGTCCGCCGTGTACGCCCACTTCGCATGATCGACCGGATTCTTGTACGGCACCAGCACCGTCTCCGGCACGTGCAGGCCGAGGCGCATCATCGCGCAGTACGCCGCGTGCTTCTCCATGGACTGGAACGTGAACGGGCTGTTGAGCAGGTACACGTCATCCATCAACGCGATCTTCTTGAGCCACTCCCGCGGGTGGTAGTACCAGTACGCCAGCCGATCGATGACGAGCTGGTGCGCCGGCCGGTCCCGCAGGCTGAACGGCTCGATGGTCACCCGCTCGGTCCGCAGCCGGTGCCGGCTCCCGTCCGCGGCCGTGACCGTCCCGAGCCGCGCCACCAGCGTCTCGAACGCCCGCGGCCAGTCCTGCTCGGTCCCGAGCAGCAGCCCGACGAGATGGTCCCGCACACCCGCCTCGGCGGCGCGCTGCTGCGGGATCTCGCCGAGGCCCGCGGCGGCGGCCGGCCCGCTCGATCGGCCGGCGGGTTCAGCCGGCGGTGGTACTGCCGGGGACTGGCTTCCCGGCAGCGGGGTCGTCGCGTTGGGTTCCGGCGTGGTCATCGGTGACCTCCTGCAAGAGGCGGTGCAGGTGTGGATCGAGCGCGTCGCGCCAGGTGGTCATCGAGTGACCGCCCGGCACCTCGAGCAGCGGCACGCCGAGGCGCGTGGCCATCGCCCGGTTGTTGAGCAGGTTCTCCTCGTCCCGCCCGCACGTCAAGACCACCCGCGACGCGACCGGTCGGGCGCGGCGGACGAAGGCGAGGATCCGGCGGTACCGCGGAAAACCGGACTCCTGCGGGTCCAGCTCAGCGGTGAAATAGCTCCCGGACTGCAGGAACAGCCCGGCGAAACTGCCCGGATGGCGGCTCTCGGCGTGCAGGAGCGCCAGCGCACCCAGACTCGCCCCGAGCCCGACGACCGGCCCGGGCGGCAACGACGGCAACACCTCGCGCACGAGCGCGGCGGCGTAGGCGGGATTGGCCGAGTACCACTCGTTGCGGCTGCCCGGCGACAGCAGCACCACGTGCTCGTGCGGGAACCGCGCCACGACGCCGGCCACCCGCTCGAACTCCGGCCCGTCATGCACCAGCAGCACCAGCCCACTGCCCGGCCGTGCCGACGGCGCCACGATCCGCGACTCAATCGTCACGCGGGAGTCACGGGCCACTCACGCACCATAGGTCAACTTCTCGCCGCGCGCAGCGTTCGCTCCGGCGGCGGCCTGCGCAGGGAGTCGAGAACCCCGGCGGGGTCAGGCGCCGAAGGTGAGGTGATCGTTCGGGGCCGGGCTGACGGGGGCCGGCGGGGCCTCGGGCATGACGATCCAGAGCATCGGGTACGCGAGGACGGCCACGCCCCCGGTCAGCAGGATGGACAACAGGAACACGGCGCGGACCATGGTGGGGTCGGTCCCGAGGTACTCGGCGAGGCCGCCCAGCACACCGGCGACCGTCCGGTCGGTCCGCGACCGGCGGAGACGCTTGATGTCGGTCATGTCTGCAAGGTTGCCCGCCGGAATGCCCCGACGACCTCGGGTGACGCCCGGAAGTACCCCTGAGTCCCGCACCCCGACAATTCGACGCACTGGGTGACCGAGCGGTGACCTCCTGCTACCGGTCTCGGGCGCGGTCGCGGCCGGCAGCGTCATTTTGGACGTGTTGCCGGCGGTCACCCGGAAATTCGCCGTTGCGTTGCGGGCGGGATGGCCCCGACAGCCCTACCCTGACCGGCATGACGACCCCTCCTCCCGTGGACGAACCGCCGGTTCCCGCCCCGGACCCCGAGCCCGACCCGAACGTCGGCGACCTCGTCGAACTCGAGCGCAGCACCGTGACCGTCGCCCGCTTCGCCGACTACGCCGGGGCGCAGCAGGCCGTCGACTACCTGTCCGACAACGGGTTCCCCGTCGAGCGGACCGCCATCATCGGCACCGACCTGCGCCTGGTCGAGAACGTCCTCGGCCGCCTCACCGTCGCCCGCGCCGCGCTCGCCGGCGTCGCCAGCGGCGCCTGGTTCGGCCTGTTCATCGGGATCCTCTTCACGCTGTTCAGCAACTCGAACTGGCTGGGCATCCTGCTCGCGACGATCCTCATCGGCGCCCTGTGGGGCGGCGTGTTCGGCGCCATCGCCCACGCCCTCACCGGCGGCCGCCGCGACTTCACGTCCCGCAGCTCCCTGCAGGCCGGCGAGTACGCGGTGACGGTCGAGCGCGAGGTCGCCGACGAGGCCCGCGTCCTCATCACCCGCCAGAACTGGCGCGCCGCGAACTGACCCTCCCGCGACCGCGACCGCGACCGCAACAGCAGCAGCGACTGCGGCGGTTGCGGTCGCGGGTCGCTACGGCAGGGGCGGGGTCTGCATGCGGTCGATAATCTTCTGCAGGGCGGTCTCCAGCGCCGCGAGTTCCTCGGGGGTCAGGGTCGCCAGGGCGTGCTCGGCCAGGCGGCGGCGGGCGTCCTCGATCGGGGACCGGGCGGCGCGGGCCTTCTCGGTGAGGTACAGGCGGACCAGGCGGCGGTCGGCGGCGTCCGGGCGGCGTTCGATCAGGCCGTCGTTCACCATCCGCGTCGCGGTGTTCACGATGGTGGGCGTGGTCACGCCCAGGTGGGTGGCCAGTTCGCCCGGCGACAGGCCGTCCCGGGCCCACAGGACCTCCAGGACGAGGTTCTGACCGATGCGCACGCCGTGCGCGCTCATCGCCTCGTCGGCCGCCGTCCGCAGCAACTTCTGGGCCCGGGTCAGCAGCCGGATCACGTCAGCCACGTTTGCATGCTAACGAGTTTTGCGGCTACATTTCGCTAGCACGCTATCGATCGCTGCCGGCTGGGGAGATCCGCGCCATGATCCTGGTGACCGGCGGGTACGGCTTCATCGGAGCCCACACGACCCGCGCACTGCTCGACCTCGGCGCGCCCGCGCTGCCCGCCTCGCGAAACCCCCGGCTGTCGGCGTTGCTCCCGGCCGAGGTCGCGGCAACGACCCTCGACTGCACCGACCCGCAGTCCCTCGCCGGGCTCGGGCGGCGGCACCACATCACGACGATCGTGCACCTGGCCGCGGCCCCGCTCGGTGGCGGGACGGCGCTCGAGGAACTGGACCACAACACGGCGGCGACCGTTGCGGTGCTCCGGGCGGCGGCCGGCTGGCAGGTGGAGCGGGTGGTGCTGGCGAGCACGATCGGGGTGTACGCCGGGGTCGAGCACCTCCCGTGGCGGGAGGACGCTCCGCTCCCCCTCGCCTCGCCGCACCCGATTCCGGCGTCCAAGAAGATCGCCGAGATCCTGGCGCTCGCGTCCGGGCTCGAGGTGGTGGTCGCGCGGATCGGCGGCATCTGGGGGCCGGGCGGCCGCCCGTCCAGCCCGTTCATGGCCGCCCCGGGACTGGTGCACGCGGCGGCCGCCCAGATCCGGGCCGGCGCCGCCACATCGGACACCCGCGCCGCCGCGGTGCACACCAGCGGGGCCGACCTCCTGTACGCGCGGGACTGCGGTGCCGCCCTCGCGATGCTGGCCACCGCGCCGGTGCTGGAGCATCGCGTGTACAACGTCGGGGGCGGACGGCCGACCACGAACGGCGAAGTCGTCGCGGCCATCGCCAAGGTGCGGCCCGAGGTCCGGCCGGCGCTGCCCGACGGCGGCCACGGGCCGGTCCCCTACCTCGACACGACGCGGCTCAGGGCAGCGGGCTGGGCGCCCGAGTGGCCGCTCGACCGGGCCGTCGCCGACTATCTCGACTGGCTGGCCGCCGGCCACGAGCGGTGACGGGCACTTCCCCTAAGACGTCCTAGGATGCTAGGTCAAGTCGGCGAGGCGCCAAGATGGGAAAACACGAACGCGGCGGCCCCGTGCAGGAGCCGCCGCGGACGTGCCTGAGCGAACAGTGGTCAGCGCGCGTGGCGGGGAGGCACGTCGGTCGGGCTGGCCTCGCCGTCGGCCTCGTGGGCGCCCGCCTCCACGGCGTGCGCCGGGGTGTGGTCCACCGCAGGCGCCGTCTCCGCCGCCTCGTGGGCCCCGCCCGCGGTCTCCAGCGCGGCCGTCGCCGGACTCCCGCCGTTCGAGGACGCGGCAACCGCCGGGGACGAGGAACCCGCGGCGGAGCCGCCGTTGGGAGACGACGAAGCCGCGGTGGAGCCGCCGTTCGGAGACGACGAGTTCGCCGGAGGGGTTGTCGCGGCCGGGGAGCCTGAGGCGGCGGCGTCCTCCGCGGCGCGGGCCTGGGCGCCGGACATGGAGCGCAGCGGGATCTCCGGCAGGAACAGGATGATGACGAAGCCGACGACCATGATGCCGGCCGCCACCATGAAGACCACGCTCATCGAGTCGGAGAAGCCGACCTTCAGCGGGTGGGCCAGGGTCGCGTTCACCGAGTCCAGGAAGGACGTGTCGTTGAGGCTGCTGGCCGAGCCCGACGTCGCCGCGCCCTGGATCTTCTGCAGGTCCTGGGGGTGGGCCTGGACCGCGGCGCGGAACTCCGGCGCGGTCGAGGCCGACGTGAAGGCGGACTTGATCTTGTCGGGCAGGAGGCTGAACAGGACCGACAGGAAGACCGCGGCGCCCAGGGTGCCGCCCATCGAGCGGAAGAACGTCACCGTCGAGGTGGCCACGCCGATCTCGCGCGGGTTCGCCGCGTTCTGCACCGCGGTGATCACCGGCTGCATGTTGCCGCCCAGGCCGAGGCCCATCAGCGCCATGATGAGCATGGTCCGCCACAGCGGGGTGTCGGCGCCGATGCGGGAGAACAGGAACAGCGCGGCGAGCATGAGCACGGAGCCGACGATCGGGAAAATGCGGTACCGGCCCGTGCGCGCGATGGTCTGGCCCGACACGATCGAGCCGGTCATGATGCCCAGCACCAGCGGCAGCAGCATCAGGCCGGCCTCGGTCGGGGTGGCGCCCTTGACGATCTGCAGGTAGAGCGGGAGGGTCAGCAGCCCGCCGAACATCGCCATGCCCAGCACGAAGCTCGCGATCGACGCCACCGAGAAGGTGCGGCCGCGGAACAGGCGGATCGGCAGCAGCGCCTCCTCCTTGTACGCGGTCTCGGCGACCAGGAACAGGATCAGCCCGACGAAGCCGATGCCGTAGCACAGCAGGGAGCGCCCGGAGCCCCAGCCCCACTCGCGGCCCTGCTCGGCCACGATCAGCAGCGGCACCAGGCAGACGATCAGCGCGAGCGCGCCCGGCCAGTCGATGCGGTGGTCCTGGCGGCGGTGCGGGATGTGCAGCACGCGCATGACGACCAGGAACGCGGCCAGGGCGATCGGCACGTTGATGTAGAAGATCCAGCGCCAGCCGGTCACGCCCAGGATGTCACCGGTGCCGGCGAAGAAGCCGCCCAGCACCGGCCCGAGCACGCTCGACGTGCCGAACACGGCGAGGAAATAGCCCTGGTACTTGGCCCGCTCGCGGGGCGGCACCACGTCGCCGATGATGGCGAAGGCCAGGGAGAACAGGCCGCCGGCGCCGATGCCCTGCACCGCGCGGTACGCGGCCAGCTGGTAGATCGAGCCGGCCGTGCCGCACAGCACCGAGCCGACGATGAAGATGCCGATCGAGAAGAGGATGAACGGCTTGCGGCCGTAGATGTCCGACAGCTTGCCGTACAACGGCGTCGAGATCGTCGAGGTGATGAGGAACGCCGTCGTCGCCCATGCCTGCAACGAGAAGCCGCCGAGGTCGTCGGCGATGGTCCGCATCGCCGTCGACACGATGGTCTGGTCCAGCGCGGCCAGGAACATCGCCATCATCAGACCCACCAGGATCGTGACGATCTGGCGGTGGGTCAGCGCGGTGTCGTCCCCCGTGGCCGCTGGTGCTGTTGTGCTCAAGGCGTCTCTCCTGTTAGAGCAAGCCGTTTCGATCCGGTCGCGTTTCAGAATTCACGCTACTCCTCGATCCCTACCGGGGCGCGGCGACCACCCCGAACACGCACCAGGCAGACTAACGATCGGGTACGACAATTTCCGGAGGATCGAACCGACGTGGCAGCAACCCTGGTGGTCAAGGAACTCGCGGCCGGGCACGGCGACAAGGCCCTGTTCAGCGGGCTGGATCTGGTCGTGGCGCCCGGCGACGTGATCGGCCTGGTCGGGGTCAACGGCGCCGGCAAGTCGACGCTGCTGCGCACGATCGCCGGCCTGGTGCCCCTCGAGCACGGCACCGTCCAGCTCAGCCCGCCGACCGCCACCATCGGGTACCTCCCGCAGGAGCCCGACCGCCGCCCCGGCGAGACGCTGCGCGCGTTCCTGGCGAGGCGTACCGGCGTCGCCGAGGCCCAGGCCCGCATGGACGCCGCCGCCGAGGCGCTGGGCGACGACGAGCGGGCCGCCGAGGAGTACAGCATCGCCCTGGAACGGTGGCTGGCGCTCGGCGGCGCGGACCTCGACGAGCGGGCCGAGGCGACCGCGGCCGACCTGGGCCTGGCCGTCGACCTCGACCTGGAGATGACCGCCCTGTCCGGCGGCCAGGCGGCCCGCGCGGGACTGGCCAGCCTCCTGCTGTCGCGCTACGACCTGTTCCTGCTCGACGAGCCCACCAACGACCTGGACCTCGACGGGCTGGAGCGGCTGGAGCGCTTCACCCAGGACCTCCGGACCGGCGCGATCATCGTCAGCCACGACCGGGAGTTCCTGACCCGCACCGCCACCGCCGTCCTCGAGCTCGACCTGCACCAGCAGCAGATCCGCCTGTACGGCGGCGGGTACGCGGCCTACCTCGAGGAGCGCGAGATCGCCCGGCGGCAGGCGCGGGAGCGCTACGAGGAGTACGCCGACACGAAGTCCGACCTCGAGGCGCGCGCCCGCATGCAGCGCGCCTGGATGGAGAAGGGCGTCAAGAACGCCCGCCGCAAGCAGCCCGACAACGACAAGATCGGCAAGTCGAAGCGGATCGAGTCGACCGAGAAGCAGGCCGCGAAGGCCCGCCAGACCGAGAAGCTCATCGAGCGCCTGGACGTCGTCGAGGAGCCGCGCAAGGAGTGGCAGCTCAAGATGGAGATCGCCGCCGCGCCGCGGGCCGGGGCGGTCGTGGCGACATTGAACGCCGCGGTGGTGCGGCGCGGCACGTTCACCCTCGGCCCCGTCGACCTGCAGATCGACTGGGCCGACCGGGTCGCGATCACCGGCGCGAACGGCTCGGGCAAGACCACCCTGCTGGCCGCGCTGCTCGGGCGTATTCCGCTCGACGAGGGCCGGTCCCACCTCGGCCCCGGCGTGGTCGTCGGCGAGGTGGACCAGGCGCGGCGGATGTTCGAGGGCGAGAACTCGCTGCTGGATGCGTTCCGGCAGGCGGTACCGGAGCAGAATCCGGCGGACGTGCGAACCCTGCTGGCCAAGTTCGGCCTGCGGGCCGGGCACGTGCTGCGTCCCGCCGCGAGCCTCTCCCCCGGCGAACGCACCCGCGCCGCGCTCGCGCTGCTGCAGGGCCGGGGCGTGAACCTGCTCGTGCTCGACGAACCGTCCAACCACCTCGACCTGCCGGCGATCGAGCAGCTGGAGTCGGCGCTGGACGGCTATCCGGGCACGTTGCTGCTGGTCACCCACGACCGGCAGATGCTCGAGGCGGTGCACACGAACCGGCACATCCAGGTCGAGGACGGCAAGGTGACGGCGGCGTGAGCGAGCTCGCGGACTTCTGGACCGAACGGCATCTGTGCACCGTGACGACAATCCGCCGCGACGGTACCCCGCACAGCGTCCCGGTCGGCGCCACCTACGACCCCGCGGCCGGCCTCGCGCGCATCATCACGTCGGGCGGCTCGCAGAAGGTCCGCAACCTCGCCCACAATCCGCGCATCGCGATCTGCCAGATCGACGGCCGGCGCTGGAGCACCATCGAGGGCACCGCGACGGTCGAGTCGGACCCCGCACTGGTACGGCAGGCCGAGGAGCTCTACGCCCGCCGGTACAAGGTTCCGCGCCCGAACCCGGCGCGGGTCGTCATCGTCGTCACGGTGGAACGGGTCCTCGGCACCTACCGGTAGGGTCGCGGCTCATGGCGATGTCTGAGTATCTGCGGAACCTGCGCAAGCACGTCGGCCACGACCCGATCCTGCTGCCGGGCGTGTCGGCGGTGGTGTTCAACGACGCCGGGGAGCTGCTGCTCGGCCGGCGCAGCGACACCGGGCGCTGGTCGCTGCTGGCCGGCATGGTCGACCCGGGCGAGCAGCCGGCCGACGCGATCGTGCGCGAGGTCCGCGAGGAGGCGGGCATCGAGATCGCGGTCGAGCGGATCGCCGGGGTCGCGATGCACGCGGTCACGTACCCGAACGGCGACCAGTGCGACTACATGAACGTGTGGTTCCGCTGCCGGCACGTCTCCGGGGAGGCGCAGGTCGCCGACGACGAGTCCCTGGACATGCGCTGGTTCGCCGTGTCCGAACTGCCGGACATGGAGGCGTTCGCGCGGCTGCGGATCGATCAGACGCTGCGCGACGAGCCGGAGGCGTGGTTCATCGCCCCCGGCTCGGCGCATCCGGCCCTCGGGCCGCGCGACTCCGTCTGAACCGCTACGGCGCCGGCGGCCAGCTCGGCCCGGGCTGCTGCTGCTGCTGCGTCGACGGCCAGCTCGGGCCCTGCTGCGGCGGCGGCGCCGAACCCGGCAACGGCGGGAACGCGGGCGGCGCCGAAACGGGCGGCGCGGAGGTCGGAGGAGCCGAGACGGGCGGCGGTGCCGCCGCTGGGCTCACCGGCGTGGGCGGGCCCCACGGTTGGGCAGGGGGTGGGTACAACGGCGCCGGCGGCGGGAATCCCGGTGCCGCCCCGAACTGCGGAGCCGGGCGTGCGGGAACGGCGGTCACGAACGGCGACGCCCGCCGCCCGATCAGCTCGATGATCCACACCACGAGCACGCCGAGCAGGCCCAGCAGCCCCTGCAGCGTGAAGACGACCCAGGCCCCGCCGCCCTCCAGCTGCACGAACCGGCGGGCCGCGTCGAGGATGACCACGGCCAGGACGACGCCGAGAATGCCGGCCCGCCGCCCGAACGGACTCACGCCCGCCAGCATCGCCGCCACCAGCGCGGCCAGGGTGAATCCGTTGTCGGCGGGGGTGGAGGCGCCGACCTGCAGGGCGAGCACGACGCCGGCGATGCCGGCCAGGAAGCTCGAGCCGACCACGCCGACCAGCGCGCCCACGAACCGGGAACCGCTGAACGCGCCCGCCTCGCCGCCGCCGGGGCGGTTCGCGGTGAGATAGCGGCGCACCGGCGGGATCGCGAACGCCACGCCGCCCGCGATCGACACGACGATGAAGCCGGCGCCCCAGGTCCAGAACGTCTCCGGCCGGTCGCTCAGCGGGTGGGTCTGCGCGTCGCTGAGGCCGAGCCCGATGCCCTGCACCAGCAGGCCGCCGACGAGCGTGACGGCCCACGCCGGCACCCCGGTCAGCCCGACGAGCAGGGCCAGCACCACGCCCGCCCCGAGCACGGCGACGAGCGCGACGCCGATGTTCTGGTCGACGAACAGGAACATGGCCAGCCCGGCGAGCGGCCCGACGGCCAGGTTCGGGGTGCCGGTGCGCAGCGACAGCGCCAGCCCGCTCGTCGCGAAGCCGAGCGACGCGATCGACAGCCAGATCCCGCCGGACGTGTAGAGGACCTCCGCCCGGTTGTACAGCGCGATGGTCATCCCGATCGCGACCAGCAGGAGGACGGCCTCCCAGACGAGGTTCGGCAGCAGTTCCCGTAACGGCCGGACCGGGGGCGGCGCGCTGACATCGCTCATGCCGGGCAACATACCGTGCATCAAGCCATGTGGCGCGGCAGCAAGATACTCAACCCCACCAGGACGACCCTGGCCCTCACGGCTGCGGCTGTGAGGGCCGGCCCGGCGCCGGCGACCGGCCGCGACGAACAGCAGCACGCCGGTGACGACCGCGCGCCGGTGGCCGAACCGGTCGGCCGCGACGGGCAGCGCCATGACGGCGCGCGCCGGCCACCGCGGCCACCGGCCCACGGGCGGGCCGGGGAAACGGGGCGACGGGCCGGAGGGCGCGGGAATCCGGCGAGGGTCGGGCCGGTGACGGCGAGGGTGGGCCGCGAAATCGGGCGGACGGGGCGGGTCACCGAAAGCGGGCGGAACGCAATACGCTCACGCAGTGACCGACGAGCAGCGCGACGACCCGATCGCGCAGGCCCACGGGGAACTCTCCCTGGCCCGCATCGCGCTCGCCGACGGCGACCTCGAGCACGCGGCCGGTCACGTGGCCGGGGCCGTGGCCTGGGCGCCGCGCCTGCCCGAGGTGCACGAACTGCTCGCCGCCCTGGTCGCGCGGGCCGGGGACGAGGGTGCCATCGCGCTGTTCCCGATCGAGCAGCCGGCGTTCATCGGCTCGGTCGTGGCCCGGGCGCACCTGCAGGGGCGGCACGATCCGCTCGGCGGGCTGCGGATGCTGGCCCAGGCGACCCGGTTCGACCCCGCCCAGCCGTGGGCCGACGTCAGCTGGGTGCGGGCCCTCGAACCGCGCCGGCTCGACCCCGACGACCTGGCCCGGCTGTTCGTCGCGGTCATGCCCGGCCTCGGCGACCCGGCCGAGCCGGCGGTGGCCCGGGCGAACGAGGTCTACCTGGACCTGGCCCGGCGGGCCTGCGCCGCCCACCCCGCGAGCGCCCTGCTGCACGGGGCCGCGGCCGGGCTCGGGCGGCGGTTCACCGCCCTCGCCCCCGGGGTCCTCGCCGAGGCGGTGCGCTGGGGCGCCCACGGCCACCGGCTGCGCCCGGACAAGCTCACCGCCGTCTGGTACGCGTACGCGCTCAAGGCCGACGGCCGGTTCGAGCAGGCCATCCAGGTCATGCGCCAGGCCTGGCAGCAGCAGCCCGACGAGGTCGACCTGTGCGCCGACATGGCCAACTGGCTGGCCGAGGCCGGTCGCCTCGACGAGGCCCTGGACCTGCTCGACAGCGCGATCAGGCGGGTGCCGGACTACGACTGCGCCGTGCACACCGCCGCCCGGCTGCGGTTCCAGCGCGACGGCGACGTCCGGCACCTGGTCGCGCTGGTCGACTTCATGCGCGAGCACCCGGTCACCAGCCACGAGCACACCGACCTCGACGGCGCCTGCCGCGGCCGCCCCTGGCTCGGGCGCGTCGCCGGGCCGACCGAATCGGTGGTGAACCTGCTGCGCCAGATTCCCCGCGACCAGCGCGACATGGGCGGGGTGGCCACGCTGACCGCCCTGGAGGTGCCCAGCGCGCTGCGCCTCGTCCACCGCGACGTCCCCGGCCTGTCGCTCACCATCGAGGGCGCCCCGCCGCCGGACATGGTCGCGCCGCAGCGGCCCTTCGGCCGCGTGTTGTGGACGTATGCGGGGATGTCGGCGGCACCGGCGGTACCGCCGCCGACACCTCGTGCGGTGGACCTGCTGCGCGGCGTGGTCCGGCCCGACTGGCCCAACCCGGTCGCGGCGTACGACCATGCGCTGCCGCTGGGCCAGCTGCCCGCCGCCGAGCTCGTCGCGCTGCTGGTGCATCCCCCGGCCGGCACCGACCCGGGGCTGCCGGACGGGGTGTGGGAGCGGGCCTGCCAGGCGTACACCTGCCTGGGCCTGTTGCATTGCGAAGAACTGCGGGCCGGGACCGAACCGGGCGACACGGCCCGCTCCCGGCGGCTGCTGACCGAAATCGTCTTCGGCGTCGAGGACTGGACCACCGAGGCGGCCGTGTTCGCGCTGGTCGTGGCCGCGTGGCTGGACCCCGCCTGCCGCGCCGAGGTGCGCGCGACGGTCGCCGAACGCTTCCTCGACGCCGTGCAGCAGGCCCGCACGCGGGGCGTGACTATCGCCGAGTCGCTGGCCGTGCTGGCGCTGCGCACACCGGAGATGGCGCCGGCCGTGACGAGCGTGGCGCGGGACCTGCTCAGCACGCCCGAGCAACCGCCGGTACACCCGGGGAAGAAACGCCGCTGGTTCCGCCGCTGAACAGCAAGAAGGGCCGGCACCGGGCCGGCCCTTCTTTGCGCTCGCTGGTTACCAATAGTGACGGCGGCCGGCGATCGGACGGCCCACCGCGCCGAGAATCCACAGCACCGCGCCGACGATGAGCAGCACGATCCCGATCGTCTCGATGATGCCGACGTGCAGGAACAGGCCGACGAGGAAGAGGATCAGACCAAGGACGATCATTTGTCAGCTCCCGGGAGGAGTGGGTACCGAAACCGATCTACGTTGATTGAAGTACCGCCAGACCATGATCCTCAAACACGGATCAGGCCCGTCTCACCCACTTCTTCGAAAGTGTGAGACGGAGGCCCCCCTTGCAGAGGGACGGTCCCGGTCTTGCCTGCTTGCGCAGTGCCGGGTTGACGTTTCACAGCCACCTGCCCCAGGTTCGGGGTCTTCCGGTCGGCTCCGCGTCCTGACACCGGGCCGCTCCCGGCTGTCGATACTGCGGCCGCGGCGAGCGCGGCCAGATTCCGTGCGGCGTTCAGATCCCGGTCCAGCCGAAGACCGCACGCTTCGCAGGCGTACGTGCGCTCGGACAGGGTGAGCTTGGTTTTCACCGCACCGCAGCCTGAGCAGGTCTTCGAGGAGGGATACCAGCGGTCGGCCACGATCAACCGGCCGCCGTTCCATTCGGTCTTGTACGTAAGCTGGCGCCGCAGCGGCGCAAATCCCGCATCGGCGATATGCCGCGCCAGGCGGCGATTCGAGAGCATGCCCGCGACGTTGAGGTCCTCGACGACGATCGTCCCGTGCGTCCGGGCCAGCCGCGAGGTGAGCTTGTGCAGACCGTCACGCCGGAGGTTCGCGACCCGCGCGTGGGCCGCGGCGAGCCGGCCGCGGGCCCGCCGCCAACGGTTGGACGGCGGCCGCCCGGCCGCCCAAGCGGGACCCGACTTCCGGGACATGCCTCGGCCCAGGGTCCGGAGTCGCTGGAGTGATCGTTGCAGATGCCGAGGGTTGGCCACGACCTCGCCGGTGGACAGAACGGCGAGGTTCGTGATGCCGACATCGATGCCGACGACGGAGCGGGGCCGGGCAGGAGCCCGCTCAGCCCGCTCAACCTCGACGCACACCGACACGTACCATCGCCCGCCGTTGCGCCTTACCGCGGCGGAGAGGATGCGCGCGGTGCCGGCCTCCAGTCGCCGGGCCAGCTTGCGGGCCGATTCATGCAGTTTCAGCCGCCCCAGTCGTGGCAGCACGACGTGCCGCCGGTCAGGCTCGATCCGAATCGGGCCCGTCGTATATCTCACCGAGGGCGCGGTTCGGTGGCGAGACTTGTACCGGGGAAATCCCATCGGCCGATCCCGCCGCTTTCCCAACCGGGAGTCGGACCAGTTCTTCAACGCCCGCGCGAGAGCTTCCAGGCCGGTGTTGTAGGCCTCCTTCGAGCATTCGGGCCACCACGGCGCCGCCGTCGCCTTCGCCGCGTTCCATGCCCTGCGCATCGCGGGATAGGACCAGGAGATCGCGGGTGTCAGCTCGGCGTCGGGTATGCCGTACGAGCGCTCGGCCGCGCGTTGCCCCATGACGGCGACAACCCTTGCGAGCGACCAGTTGAACGCGAACCGGGCCGCACCGGCGTGCTGCAGGATCGCCCGCTCCTGTCTCGGGGTGAGGTCCAGCGCGTACCGGTATCCCTGCAGCGTTCGCATTCGGAACCGTCCTGTAGCCGCATCGCAATGTGGTCCCCAGCCCGGAAGGGCTGGGGACCACATGATTGTATAGCCACATGGCCATGAGGGGGAATCCTCAGCCGCGGCGTCCCCTCCTCGCCCGCATGTAGTCCGAAACGACGTATCGGCCCAGGTCATCGGCGTCGGGGGTGAAGACCCGGCCACCGCTGCGGCGGGCCACCGCGTCGACGAAGCGGCGCAGGCCCGGGTCCTCGCCGAGCATGAAGACGTTGAGCACCGCGCCGTACCGGGTGAGCTGGTCGACCTCGTGCACAGTGGCGCGGACCGTCTCGCGGGTCGAGGGCCACATGAAGAACGAGCTGCCGTCGTCCAGCAGGTGGGCGGTCGGCTCACCGTCGGTCACGACCAGGACCACCGGGTCCGAGGCCGGGTGGCGGCGCAGGTGGCGGGCGGCCAGCTTGAGGGCGTGCTGCAGGTTGGTGCCCTGCACCATGTCCGGCTCGACCGCGGCGAGCTGCTCCTGACTGAGCGTGCTCGCGTACCGCCCGAAGCCGATGATCTGCAGCGCGTCCTGCGGGAAGCGGGTCGCCACCAGGTGCGACAGGGCCAGGGCGGCCTGTTTCATCGGGCCCCACCGGCCGTCGGCCATCATCGAGAAGGACAGGTCGACGCAGAGCGCGACGGCGGCGGAGACCCGCCGTTCGGTCTCGGCGATCTCGAAGTCCTCGACGTCCAGGCCGATCGGCAGGGTCGCCGCTCCCCCGGTGGCCTGCCGGCGCACCGCGTTGCCGATCGTGCGCACGACGTCCAGGGCCTGCTCGTCGCCGTACTGCCAGCGCCGCGACGCCCCGGTCAGCTCGCCCGCCGCGCCGGCGTCACGCAGGTCGTGCTGGCCCTGTCGGCCCGCGTGCAGCTGGGCGAAGACGGTCCGCAGCGCGGTCCCGCCGAGCCGGCGCAGCGCCTTGGGGCTCAGGGTCAGCCCGTCGGCGCCGCGGGTCACCCAGCCCTGGCGGCGCAGCTGCTGCTCGAGTTCGCGCAGCCGGCGCACGTCGTCGGCGGCGGACCGGCCCAGCTGGCGCTCGACCGCCTCGACGTCGACGTCGTCCAGGGTCGCGCCGGGGTGCTCCTGGCCGAGCTGGTCGAGCAGGTCGTCGAGGTCGCCGATCTCCTCCAGGGCGCCGGCGGCGTCGCCGTAGCCGAGCTCGTTCTCGCCGCGGACCCGCTCGCCCCGGCCCCAGTTGAGGTTGGGGCGCAGCGCGCGCAGGTTGTCGGTGAGGGCGGCGAACTCGCCGGCCATGTCGCCGAGCGACTGGGCCATCAGGTCCTGCAGCTCGGCGCGCTGCTGCGGGGACAGCGAGCGCATCAGCCGCTCGCCGGCCGCGGCCCGGCGGGCCAGGGCGTCGATGAGCTCGTCGACGTTGTTCGGCTTCTCCGGGAAGAAGTCGCCGTGCCGGTTCATGAACTCGGCGAACGCGTCGTCGGTGTTCTCGCCGCGGGCGTGCTTGGCCAGCAGCGCGTTGAGGTCCTGCAGCATCTCGCGCATCGCGGCCTGGGCCTCGGGGTCGCGCAGGGCCTGCTGCATGCCCTGGAAGCGCTGCTCGACGACCTCCTGGCGGAGCTGGTCGAGGATCTGGTTGTAGAGCTGACGAGCATTTTCGGAGCGCCAGTTGTACTCGCTGAGCTCCGACACGGCCCGCGAAGTCGAGCGTGGCAGCGCGTCGAGCTGCGCCTCGGCGAAGCGGGCGTCGTCGCCGTCGAGCCGGGTCAGGGTGTCGCGCTCCTCGGCCAGCGCCTGGTCGAGCAGCTGCTGGGCGCGGGTCACGGCCCCGTCGAGCTGGCCGCGGCGCATCGCCTCGCGGCGCATCCGGCGGGCCCGGGCGAGCAGGTCGTCGAGGCCCCGGCCGCCCTGCGGGCCGCGGCGCAGCAGGTTGCGCAGCGCGTCGCGCAGGCTGCCGCCCTCGAGGACCTCGTTGCCGACCTGGTCGACGGCGGCCCGCACGTCGTAGGGCGGGGCGAGCGGGTCGGGCCCGCCGCGCCACGCCCCGTAGCGGAACCTGTTGTGGCGCAAGATCAGCCTCCGTACACGGTGCGGCCGTCGTCGGTGAGGTCCTTCGACAGCCGGCGGGTCAGGTGCAGGCCCTCCAGGGCGAACTCGACGCCGGCGGCCGCCTCGCCCCGGCTGGGCGCGTCGCCGAGCCCGAGACGATCCAGGACCTTGGAGAGACCCGGCACGGTACCGACCTGGCGCAGGATCTCGTCCGCCGCGGCCAGCTCCCCGGTCTCGATGACCTGTCCCTCGGCGACGAGGTCGGTGAACCCGGACAGGTCCAGCCCGGCCAGCCGCCCCCGGAACGTCTCCGCGGTCGCGGTGCGCAGCAGGTGGGCCAGGATCTCGATCTCGCGGCCCTCCTCGCCGCTGTCGAACTCGACCTTGCCGCGCAGCGTCGAGGTCACCGACTCGGTGTCGCCGATGCGCGCCACCGGCAGCTCCTCGCCGAGCAGCCCCGCGCGGCGCAGCGCCGACGCGGACACGGTCTCGGCCGCCGCGATCGCGAACCGGGCCGACACGCCGGAGCGGGAGTCCACGGACGGCGACTCGCGGACCGCGCGCGTGAAGCGGGCGATCACCTCGATGACGTGGTCGGGGACCTGGGCGACGAGCTGGGCCTCCTGCCGTACCAGATCCATCTCGAGCTCGAGATCGAGCGGATAGTGGGTCCGGATCTCGGCCCCGAACCGGTCCTTGAGCGGCGTGATGATCCGCCCGCGGTTGGTGTAGTCCTCGGGGTTGGCGCTGGCCACGAGCAGGATGTCCAGGGGCAGCCGCAGCTGGTAGCCGCGGACCTGGATGTCGCGCTCCTCCAGGACGTTGAGCAGCGAGACCTGGATGCGCTCGGCGAGGTCGGGCAGCTCGTTGACGGCGAAGATGCCGCGGTTGGTGCGCGGTACGAGTCCGAAGTGGATGGTCTCCGGGTCGCCGAGCGTCCGGCCCTGCGCGACCCGGATCGGGTCGACGTCGCCGATCAGGTCGCCGACGCTGGTGTCGGGGGTGGCGAGCTTCTCGCCGTACCGGACGGAGCGGTGGATCCAGTCGACCGGCAGCGCGTCGCCGGCCTCGGCGGCCAGCCGGCGCGAGGCGGGCGTGATGGGCTCGTAGGGGTGCTCGTTGAGCTCGGACCCGGCGATGATCGGCGTCCACTCGTCGAGCAGGTGGATCAGGCCCCGGATGACCCGGGTCTTGCCCTGGCCGCGCTCGCCGAGCAGCACGACGTCGTGCCCGGCGAGGATGGCCCGCTCCAGCTCGGGCAGGACGGTGTCGTCGTAGCCGACGATGCCGGGGAAGCGGGGCTCGCCGGAGCGCAGCCGGTCGAGGAGGTTCTCGCGGAGCTCCTCCTTCACGGTGCGGAACCGGTGGCCGCTCGCCCGGAGCTCGCCTGCCGTGCGGGGAAGGTCCAGGGGCTGGTCTGGCGTCACAGTCACGTCTCCGAACACTATCTCGCCTCACCCGGTTCGCGTGGGCTCCCGCAATCTGGCAACGGGCTCAGCATCGCTCAGTACCATCACAGGCTGTTATATCGAAGATCTCCCCCATGGAACTGTGGAAGTGGCCGGCGTGGGGCGCCGGGGCCTGGTCCGCCGGGTACGGGGTCCTGTCGGTGGTCTGGTGGGCGGGTGGCGGCTCGTATCCGTTCGGGCCCGTCGACGACGATCACCGGTCGGCGTCGCTGCTGGAGGGCGCGCCGGTGGGCGTGGTGGCGCCGGTCCTGGCCGGGGTGTGCCTGGGCGGGGTCGCGCTCGCGGTGTACCTGGCCCGCGGCGGGGCCGGCCGGGCCGCGTTGATCGCCGCCTGGGGGCTTGCCGCCGTGCTGGCGCTGCTGCTGCCCGACTACTCGCTGCTGGCCTTTCTCGCCTTCGCGCCGCTCCTGGTGGTCTTCGCGTTCACGGGGGTGCCGGGGCCGCAGGACGGGCTGGGCGACATCATGTACTGGCACCGGACCAACCTGCTGATCCTGTTCGCCGGTGGGGTGCTGTGGGCGCTGGCCGCGCTGGTCGCGTCCCGCCGCGCCCGGGGCGTGTGCCTGCGGTGCGGGGGCGGGTCGGCGGTGCCGCGCCCCACGTTGCTGCGGTTCGGGCGGCGCGCCGTGCTGGTCGCGCTGCTGGCGCCGCTGCCCTACGAGGTCACCCGGATCGCCTGGTACCTGGGGGTGCCGCTGGGGATCCCGCGGGACTTTCTGGCCATGATGCAGGCCACACCCGGGATGCTCGAGGTGGGGCTGGGGTGCGCGGTGGCGTCGATGGCGGGCGGGGTGCTGACCCACGGGCTGGTCGCGCCCTGGGGTGAGCGGTTCCCGCGCTGGGTGCCGGGGCGTTCCGGGCGGCCGGTCCCGCCGATGCTGGCCGTGGTGCCGGCGCTGCTGGTCGCGGTGGTGCTGGTGCCGGCCGGGCTGATGAACCTGCGGTTGTCGATCACGTGGTCGACGTGGGCGGTGGCGGGGCCGGGGGTGCTGTGGACGGTGTGGGCCGTGGCGCTGGGTGCGGCGGCGGTGGCGTACCACCTGCGGCGGCGGCCGGCCTGTCCGCACCGGCCGGCGTTGCGAACCTGACGGCCGCGGGCCGGCCGCCGCACCCGCGCGTGGGTCAGCTTCGGTCCGCCGTCTCCGCCGGCTCCGCGGAGGTCAGCGGGGGCAGGTGGCGCAGCATCCGGTACGTCACCACGGCCAGGACCACCAGCACCACCGCGGCGACGGCGGCGACCACGTGCAGGCCGGCGGTGGAGGCGTCGCGGGCGGTGGCGAGCACCCGGTCGCCGAGGTCCCCGGGCAGGGTCGCGGCCACCGCGGTCGCGGCCGTGGCGGTGTCCCGGACCCCGGCCGCGCCCGGCAGGCCGGCGGGGACCTCGACGACGGCGCGGTACACGGCGGCGCCGAGGCTGCCGAGCAGGGCGATGCCGAGCGCGTACCCGAACTCGCCGGACACCTCGTACAGTGCCCCGGCCGACCCGGCCCGTTCCGGCGGGGCCGATCCGAGCACGATCCCGGTGGCGAGGGTGACCATCGGGCCCATGCCGAGGTTGCTGATCACGAACGCCGTGACGATCGGCAGCGGGCCCGCACCGGCCGGGACGAGGATGACGAGGGCGGCGCCGGCCGCGGACAGCAGCAGGCCGCCCGCGATGAGCCGGCCCTGCGGCACGCGCCGGGCCAGCAGCGGCGAGACCTGGAAGCTGATGCCGCTGGCGACGGCGGCGGGCAGGATCCACAGGCCGGCGGACTGCGGGGAGAGGCCGTCGACGAGCTGCAGGTGCTGGGTGATGAAGACCATCATGGCGCCGGTGAGCATGGTGCCGGCGAACATCCCGCCGAGCGCCGTGGCGAACGCCCGGTTGCGGAACAGCCGCAGGTCGAGGAGCGGCTCCCGGACCCGGCCGCTCCGGACGCTCTGGCCCTGATCAATCTCGGTCGCCAGCGCCGCTGTCACCTCGGCCGAACCGCTCCGTCCGCGCTCGGGATCGGCGGTGCCGGGCTGATCGATCGCGGCCGCGGGCCGTTCGGCCGGCGTTGCCGGTGGATTGCTGTTGCCGACGATCAGCTGGCGGCGGACGAACACCACTGCGAGGACCAGGCCGAGCAGCAGGGACACGCCCGGCAGCGGGTGCCAGCCGGCGCGGGCGAGTTCCTTGATGCCGTACACGGCGGGGAGGATCGCGGCGAGCGAGAGCCCGACGCTGGGCAGGTCGAAGCGGCCGGCGCCCGGGTGGCGCTGTTCGGGCAGCAGGAGCGGGCCGAGGATGAGCAACAGCAGCATCGGCGGTACGCCCAGCAGGAACGCCGAGCCCCACCAGAAGTGCTCGAGCAGCAGGCCGCCGACGACCGGGCCGATGATGGCGCCGCTCATGAAGCAGACCATCCAGACGCCGATGGCCAGGCCGCGCCGCCGCGGGTCGGGGAACAGGCCGCTGATCAGGGCCAGCGCCGACGGGGCGAGGGTGGCACCGGCGATGCCGAGCACGGCGCGGGCGGCGATGAGCATGACCGGCCCGTTGCTGTACGCGGCGACGATCGACGCCACCCCGAACGCGCCCGCGCCGATCAGCAGCAGCCGCCGCCGCCCGATCCGGTCGCCGAGGGTCCCCATGGTGATCATCGAGCCGGACAGCAGGAACCCGTAGACGTCGAGGATCCACAGCTGCTCGGTGCTACTGGCATGCAGGTCGGCGCCGATCCGGGGCATGGCCAGGAGCAGCACGAACACGTCGATCGAGACGAGCAGGGCGGGCAGCGCGAGGACCGCGAGGCCGAGCCAGGGCGAGCGTTGCTTCATGCCAACCGGTCGGAGCCGCTCCCCCGCCCTCGACATCCCGGCGTCAGTCTTGGAAGCGGACGTCCAGCCAGGACGTGAAGCCGTGCCAGGTGGCGGTCGGGTCGTGGCGCTGGTAGTACTCGCTCGCCGCCTCCCCGCCCAGGCGCACCATCGCCACCGCCGAGCAGGCGATCACCGCCGTGACGGTGAGGCCCTGCTGCGCGGTGTACCACAGCGGCAGCAACGGCTGGAGATGATCGAGCTGGTGCTGGCTGTCGGGCAGCAGGACCGAGTCCGGGCTGTAGACGACGCCGAGGAGCAGCGACAGGTTGACCACCAGGAGGGTCCAGCCGACCACCGTGCGCGTGTACGGGTTGCGCCGGGGCACCGCGAGGGCCGCGCCGGAGAGGATCATGCCCAGGCCGGTGGCCAGGATCAACGCGCCGGTCAGGTGGACGTAGACGGTCTCCACCAGCATGGCCTCGATCCGGGTCCACGGGCCGAGATCGTCCACCAGGCGTTCGTAGCGCAGCACCAGGCAGCCGGCTGTCGCGGCCTGGCCGAGCTCCAGCACGGCGCACGCCGTCACCGACCAGAACGCCACCCGGACGGGATGCACACGCCGACCGTACGACGGGATAGGGCAGGATGGAGCCGACGTTTCGTAACGAAGAGGAGTCAAGCGCATGGCGCTGAGCAAGCCTGAAGTGACGCTGCCCGACGGGCCGCCGCCGGCCGACCTCGTCATCGAGGACATCACCGTCGGTGACGGGCCCGAGGCCGTGCCGGGGCAGCAGGTGAGCGTCCACTACGTCGGCGTGGCCCTGTCGACCGGCCGGGAGTTCGACGCGTCCTGGAACCGGGGCGGCACGTTCGACTTCGGCCTGGGCCGGGGTCAGGTCATCACCGGCTGGGACCGGGGCGTGGCCGGCATGCGCGTCGGCGGCCGCCGCAAGCTGGTCATCCCGCCGCACCTGGGCTACGGCGACCGCGGCGCGGGCGGCGCGATCAAGCCGGGCGAGACCCTCGTCTTCGTCGTCGATCTCCTGGGCACCAACTAAACGGCGCCGACCACATCGCGGGACGGGAAAATCTTCCGAACCAGGTGGTCAACGCCTCAAGAAGCACGCTCATTCCCGGCTGGCGGGAAACAATTCCTTCAGCCGGGCATGTGCAAATTCACAGTCGTCCCACAGCCCACGCACCAGATCGAGATGCGATGCTGGACCATCGGCGGCGGCGCCGAACTCAGCGTGGCATACGAAGGGGTGTGCAGATGACGATGCAGTCGGCGGCACCGCGGTCGAAGCGGATTCTGATGGTTGGCGCACCGGGCGCCGGAAAAGGCACCCAGGCCGACGCGATCGCGAAGCAGTTCGGCATCACGCATATCGCGAGCGGCGATCTGCTGCGCAAGCACATCGCGGACGGCACGACCATCGGCAAGACCGTCGAGGACATCGTCAACAAGGGCGAACTCGTCCCGGACGCCGTGATCATGGACATGCTGCGCAAGCCGGTCATGGCGGCCAGCGACACCGGCGGCTACGTGCTCGACGGGTTCCCGCGCACGGTCGAGCAGGCCGAGGCCGCCTACCGCACCGCCGGCAGCCTGGGCGTCGGCGTCCAGATCGCGGTACACCTGGAAGTGCCCGAGGAGGAGCTGATCCGCCGCCTCCTGGCCCGCGCCCGCGGCGCCGACGACACCGAGGACGTCATCCGGCACCGGATCAAGGTGTACGAGGAGAAGACCCGCCCGCTGCTGGAGTACTACGCCTCCCGCGAGCTGCTCCTGCAGGTCAACGGGGCCCGCCCGGTCTCCGAGGTGACCTGGTCGATCATCGTGCAGCTGCAGCGGGCCTTCAAGCGCCCCAACACCCACGCCGTCAGCGCCGCCCGTCAGGCCACCGCCGACAAGGCAGTGGCCTGACCCGGCACCACACGGCCCTGTCCTAGGCCGTCAAAGCCGCCGACACCACGCCGCGCGCCTCGTCCTGGATGCGCGCCAGGTGATCAGGGCCCTGGAACGACTCCGCGTACACCTTGTAGACGTCCTCGGTGCCCGACGGCCGCGCCGCGAACCACCCGGACTCCGTCACCACCTTCAGCCCGCCGATCGCGGCCCCGTTGCCCGGGGCCGCGGTCAGCTTGGCCGTGATCGGCTCCCCCGCCAGGGAGGTCGCCGTGACCTGCTCCGGCGACAGCTTCCCCAGCACCGCCTTCTCCTCGCGGGTCGAGGCCACGTCGAGCCGCGCGTACGCCGGCTCCCCGTGCCGCGCCACGAGATCCGCGTAGTGCGCGGAGGGCGTCCGCCCGGTCCGCGCGATGATCTCCGAGGCGAGCAGGCACAGCAGGATGCCGTCCTTGTCGGTCGTCCACACCGACCCGTCGCGGCGCAGGAACGACGCCCCCGCGCTCTCCTCGCCGCCGAACGCCACCGACCCGTCCAGCAGCCCCGGCACGAACCACTTGAACCCGACCGGCACCTCGATCAGGGTCCGCCCCAGGTCCGCCGCCACCCGGTCGATCATCGACGACGACACGAGCGTCTTGCCGATCGCGGCCTGCGCGGACCAGCCGGAGCGGTTGCGGTACAGATAATCGATCGCCGTGGCCAGGAAGTGATTCGGGTTCATGAGCCCCGCATCCGGCGTGACGATCCCGTGACGGTCCGCATCCGCGTCGTTGCCGGTGGCGACCTGGTATTCGGAGCGCCGCCCGATGAGCGAGGCCATCGCGTTCGGTGACGAGCAGTCCATCCGGATCTTGCCGTCCCAGTCCAGGGTCATGAAGCCGAACGCCGGATCGACCAGCGGGTTGACGACGGTCAGGTCGAGGCCGTACCGCTCGCCGATGTACGCCCAGTACGCCACGCTCGCCCCGCCGAGCGGGTCGGCGCCGATGCGCACCTTCGCGCCCGCGATCGCCGCCATGTCGATCACCGAGCCGAGGTCGTCGGCATACGACGCCATGAAGTCGTACCGCTGCGTGGTGTCGGCTGCCAGGGCCTGCGCGTACGTGACCCGCTTGACGCCCGTCAGGCCGGCCCGCAGCAGCTCGTTCGCGCGGTCCTGAATCCACTTCGTCACGTCGGTGTCGGCCGGGCCGCCGTTGGGCGGGTTGTACTTGAAGCCGCCGTCGTCCGGCGGGTTGTGCGACGGCGTCACCACCACCCCGTCGGCGCCGCGGTGGCGGTTGACGAGGATCGCGTGCGACACCGCGGGCGTGGGCGTGAACCCGTCGCGGCTGTCGATGAGCACGGTCACCCCGTTCGCCGCGAACACCTCCAGCGCGCTCACCGTCGCCGGCTCGGACAGCGCATGGGTGTCACGACCGAGGAACAGCGGTCCGGTGTACCCCTGGCCGGCCCGATAGTCGCAGATGGCCTGGCTGGTGGCGACGATGTGGTCCTCGTTGAACGAGCCGCGCAGGCACGATCCGCGGTGACCCGAGGTCCCGAAGGCGACCTGCTGGGCGGGGTCGGCCGGATCGGGGTGTACGGCGTAGTAGCTGGTGATGAGCCGCGGCACGTCGACGAGGTCGGAGCGCTGCGCGGGCTGCCCTGCGCGGGGATGGACGGACATGCTGCATACGTTGCCATGCTCCCCGGCAACATGCGCAGTGGACCGGCTTTAGGATCGCCTCATGACCTGGGTCGCACCGCCACCGCCGCCGTTCGGGGGCTCGCTCGTCGCCGACGAACGCACGCTGCTGGAGGGCTTCCTCGACTGGCAGCGCGCCGTGCTGGTCGGCAAGTGCACCGGTCTGACCGGCGCTGAGCTCGCCGCACCGGCGGTACCACCGTCGACGCTTTCCCTGCTGGGGCTGCTCCGGCACGTGACGGACGTCGAGCGCGAGTGGTTCCAGGCGCGCTTCCACGGCCGCTCGGTGCAGTACACCTACAAACGCCCCGACGCCAAGGACGCCGCGTTCGACGAGGTCGACCCCGCCCACGCCGAGCGGGACTACCAGCGGCTGATCGACGAGTGGCGCGCGTCGCGGGAGGCCGTGGCCGGCAACGCGCTGGACGACGCGTTCGAGGACTCGCTGCGCGGCCAGATGTCGCTGCGGGCGATGTATCTGCACCTCATCCAGGAGTACGCGCGGCACAACGGCCACGCCGACCTGCTGCGCCAGCGCATCGACGGCGAGACCGGCTGAGCCCGCAGCGGGGCCCAGCCGGGCCACCGTCCGTCACCTCTTCCGGGCCATCATCGCCGGCCGCATCGCGACGAGCCCGAGGGCTACCGTGACGATGCCGATCAGGATGTTGCTCCAGATCGCGCCGCCCGAGGCGTAACCGCGCTGGATGACGAACGGCGCGATGATCGTCCACACGCCGAGCGCCACCGGCACCCACGTCAGGCCGTGTGTACGGCCGTAGGCGACGGCGAACCCGCCCGCGAGGACGGCGATCGCGATGCCGCAGATGAAGTTGTTGACGGACAGGTTCGCCTCGAAGGGCGGGAACCCCACGATCCACGGTGACACCGCGAGGTAGAGCCCCGCGAGCACCAAGGCGCCGTCGGTGATGCGCGCCGCGGGCGTCTCCGAGACCGTGTCGTACCGGGCACGCATCTCGACGATGTCCGGATGCCCCTCGAGGTCTGCGATGGGTCGGACCATGACGACCCCCTTCCGGTCGGATGAGGGTGGGACTAACCCAAATCGGCTCGAACTAACCCGCTGGAGTGGCCGAACTCTGCAGGGGCCGGGCGCGACGGAATCGCCGCGCCCGGCGGGTTTCGCGTGGGAGCCGCGAGTGGGGGTTCGGCATCACCTCCATGGAGATCGATGGGTGCCGAGACCGTAGCGCCGCTTGTCCCGGGAGCGCTCCCATGCCAGAATCCTCGTCACCTCGCGGATGGGAGCCGCCGGGGCACTGCCAGCAATGGCCTTGCACACCGAAGCCATTGCGCTGGTGGGTGCCCGTTCCCCGGTACGTAACTTTCACGAGGAGCGAGATGTCCACACCCCAACGCGGGCCGAAACGCCGGCTCCGCGCGTTGGCCGTCGGCGTACTGATCGCCGGCGCCTTCGTCGCCCTGCCGGCCGGCACCGCCCATGCCGCGACCGGCTGCTCGGTGACGTACACCGTGCGCAGCCAGTGGCCGACCGGCTTCACCGGCGACCTGGTCGTCACCAACCTGGGTGACGCCGTGTCGAGCTGGAACGTCAGCTGGACGTACGCCGGCAACCAGGCGCTGACCCAGAGCTGGAACGGCGACTTCACCCAGTCCGGCAAGAACGTGACCATCCGCAATGCGGCCTGGAACGGCAACCTGCCCTCGGGCGGCACCGTCAACCCGGGCTTCAACGCGAACTACAGCGGGACGAACACCAACCCGACGGCCTTCTCGCTCAACGGCACCCCGTGCACCGGCCCGAACCAGGCGCCGACCGTGTCGCTCACCGCGCCCGCGGCCAACACGCGCTACTCGGCGCCGGCCACGATCCCGATGACGGCCTCGGCGAGCGACCCAGACACCGGCGACTCGATCGCGAAGGTCGAGTTCTACCACGACGGCCTGCTGCTGGGCACCGACACCAGCGCCCCGTTCACCTACAACTGGACGGGCGTGCCGGCCCAGTCGGCGGCGTACAGCCTGCAGGCCAAGGCGTACGACAGCAAGGGCGCGGTGGGCACCTCCACCGCGGTGCCGGTCTTCGTCGACCCGGTCACCGGGCCGTCGATCGTCGCCACGCCCACCTCGGTGAGCGTGCCCGAGGGCAGCACCGCGACGTTCGCGGTGAAGCTCAACCAGGCGCCCACGGCGACCACCACCGTGGCCGTGAGCAAGTCGGGCGACGCGGACCTCTCGGTGAGCCCGACGTCGCTGACGTTCACCACGTCGAACTGGAACACGGCGCAGAACGTGACGGCGTCCGCGGCCCAGGACTCGGACACCACGAACGGCACGGCGACGGTCACGCTCAGCGCGAGCGGCTGGCAGTCGGCGACCGTGACGCTGAACGAGAGCGACGACGACGTGGCCGGGGGCGTGTACGTGCAGCGCTTCCTGGAGCAGTACAACAAGATCCACAGCAACGGGTACTTCTCGTCCGAGGGCGTGCCGTACCACGCGATCGAGACGCTCGTCGTCGAGGCGCCGGACTGGGGCCACGAGACGACGTCCGAGGCGTTCAGCTTCTGGATCTGGATGGAGGCGCAGTACGGCCGGGTGAAGGGTGACTGGGCCCCGTTCAACAAGGCCTGGGACACGATGGAGAAGTACATCATCCCGACCCACGCCAACCAGACGACCGGCGGCTACAACGCCAGCGACCCGGCCGACTACGCGCCCGAGGCCGACCAGCCCAGCCTGTACCCGCAGCAGGGCGGCCACCTCGACTCGTCGGTGAAGGTCGGTGCCGACCCGCTGTACAGCGAGCTGACCTCGACCTACGGCAACACCGACATGTACGCGATGCACTGGATCGAGGACGTCGACAACGTCTACGGCTACAGCTCCTGCACGCCGGTGTCGGGCTCGAAGGTGTCGTTCATCAACACCTACCAGCGCGGCCCGCAGGAGTCGGTGTGGGAGACCGTCGCCCACCCGTCCTGCGAGACGTTCGCCTACGGGGCCAAGCAGAACGGCGGGTATCTGCCGCTGTTCATCGACGGCTCCCCGGCCAAGCAGTGGCGCTACACCGACGCCCCGGACGCCGACGCCCGCGCGGTCGAGGCGGCCTACTGGGCGCTGCAGTGGGCCACGGCCCAGGGCAAGCAGGCCGACGTGGCGGCGACCGTCGCCAAGGCGGCCAAGATGGGTGACTACCTGCGCTACGCGATGTACGACAAGTACTTCAAGAAGCCGGGCTGCACCTCGACCGCGTGCGCGGCCGGCACCGGCAAGGACTCGGCGAACTACCTGCTGTCGTGGTACTTCGCGTGGGGCGGCGACGCGGGCGGCGCGTGGTCGTGGCGCATCGGTTCCAGCCACAACCACCAGGGGTACCAGAACCCGCTCGCGGCGTGGGCGCTGTCCAACGTCACGGCGCTGACTCCGAAGTCGTCCTCGGCGAAGGCGGACTGGCAGACCAGCCTCGGCCGCCAGCTCGAGTTCTACCAGTGGCTGCAGTCCTCCGAGGGCGCCTTCGCCGGCGGGGCGACGAACAGCTGGGGCGGCAGCTACTCGCAGCCGCCGTCGGGCACGCCGACGTTCTACGGCCTGTTCTACGACGTCCAGCCGGTCTACCACGACCCGCCGTCGAACCAGTGGTTCGGCTTCCAGGCGTGGTCGATCGAGCGGGTCGCGGAGTACTACTACGCCACCGGCGACACCAAGGCCAAGGCCATGCTCGACAAGTGGGTCACCTGGGCGATCGCCAACACCACGTTCAGCTCCAACGGCGACTTCCAGATCCCGGACACGCTGTCCTGGAGCGGCGCGCCGAACACGTGGAACCCGTCCAACCCGCAGGCGAACACCAACCTGCACGTGACGGTCGTCAACAAGGGCACCGACGTGGGCATCGCGGCGGCGTACGCGCGGCTGCTGACCTACTACGGCGCCAAGGCGAACAACACGGCGGCGAAGACCACGGCCAAGAAGCTGCTCGACGGCATCTGGCTGCACACCGACTCGCAGGGTGTGGGCATCCCGGAGACCCGGGCCGACTACAACCGCTTCGACGACGTGTGGTCCTCGTCCAACCAGCAGGGCCTGTACATCCCGTCCGGGTACAACGGCGTCATGCCCAACGGTGACGTGATCGCCCCCGGCAAGTCCTTCCTGGACATCCGCTCCTTCTACAAGAACGACCCGAACTGGCCGGCCGTGCAGTCCTACCTCGACGGCGGCTCGGCCCCGACGTTCACGTTCCACCGCTTCTGGGCCCAGTCCGACATCGCCATGGCGATGGCCGACTACGGTCTGCTCATCGGTTCCTGATCGAAGGGGCGCCCCGTCCACGGGCGGGGCGCCCCCTTTGACGCGCAAGAACGGCCCGGCCTATCTTGCGTGACATGTCCACCGACGTGCGCGAAGACTACGCGGTCGTGAGCGAGGGGTTCCTGGCCCGCATCCGCGCGGTGCCCGCCGGGGCCTGGGCGAATCCGAGCCCCTGCCCCGGCTGGAGCGCCCGGGACGTGGTCGGCCACCTCGTCAACGGCCACCGCGGCTTCCTGTTCCTGGCCGGCGGCCCGCCCCCGGCCCCCGCCGACGGCGTGGGCACGGGCCCGATGGCCGGGGCGCCGCCGATCGAGCCCGGCGCCGACCTGGCGGCCGCGTTCGGGCGCGTCCGCGACGACATGCTGGCCATGCTCGCCGACCCGCAGCGCACCGCCCGCCGGTTGCCGGGCGGCCCGATGGGCGCCGTGCCCATCCCGCAGGCGGTGTCCGTCGTGGGCAGCGTGGAGGTGCTGGTGCACACCTGGGACCTCGCCCGGGCCACCGGCGGCGACGAGACGCTCGACGCGGCGCAGGTCGCTCGGGTGCACGCGGCGGCCGAGCCGTTCGCGGCGGGGTTGCTCGCGACCGGGGCCTTCGACCCGCCGGTGACGCCGCCGGCCGGGGCCGATGCGCAGACCCGGTTCCTGTGCTTCGTTGGGCGACGCCCGTTCTTGGGGGACGCTTCTTTCCTGGGGGACGCTTCTTTCTTGGGGGACGCTTTTCCTTGGGGGGACGCTCGTGAATCGTGATGAGCTGCTCGCGCAGTGTCTGGCCAAGCCCGGCGCCTGGGAGGACCAGCCGTGGGAGGGCGACGTGGTGGCCAAGGTCGGGCCGAAGATCTTCGCGTTCGTCGGCACGGACACGGTCGGGGTGAAGTGCGCCCCGACGCGGGAGGCGGCCGACGAGTGGCTGCACCGGTACCCCGCGGACGCCGCCGCGATGGCCTACATCGGACGGTCCGGGTGGAACTCGCTGTCCATCGGCGGCGCCATCCCCGACGAGGAGATTCTCGAGGCGATCGAGGAGTCGTACCGCTGGGTCGTGTCCAAGCTGCCCAAGCGCGACCGCCCCAAGCCCGCGGATCAGACGTCGTAGCCGGACAGCGTCTCGCCGGCGGCGACGCACAGCCGCTTGCCGGAGCCGGCCAGCTTGTAGGCGTTGGGCTCGTCGAGCAGCCGGGTGCGCTCCCCCGTGACCGGGTCGACGAACGCGACGCCGTCGGTTGTCGCGACGTACACCGTGTCGCCGAGGCTCGTGATGTCGGCGAAGTCCCAGTCGTAGTGCCACCGTTCGGCGCCCGTGCCTCCGTCGAGCCCGGTGAGCCGCCCGCTCTCGTGCACCGCGACGATCCCGCGCCCGGTGAGCAGCGGCGCACCGTCGGCCAGGAACCCGTCGGGCGCGTCCCAGCTCCACTTCGGCCGGCCGGTGGCGGCGTCGAAGGCGTGCAGGGACTCGTTGCGGAACAAGTAATCGTCGTCGACGTACCGCATGCCGAGGGCCACGACGAGCGCTCCGAGCACCACCGGCCGCCCGAACACCTGCCCGTCGGGCGCGGTGGCCGCCCATTTGCGGGTCCCGGTCGCGGCGTCGTGCGCGGCGAGCTCCTGGGCGGCGGCGAACACGGTCCCGGCGGCGACGGCGAGGTCGAACGGGCCGCTGGTTGCCTGGACCGGCTGCCGCCAGGTGTCGGTCGGCCCGGCGAAACAGGTCAGCGCGCGGCCGTCGGTGCCGTCGGCGACCGTGACGACGGTCTTGCTGTCGATGAGCGCGATGTCCCCGAGGTATCCGGTGAACGCCCGCCACCACCGGTCCTTGCCGTCCCCGAGCCCCGCGACCCGCACCTGGGCAGCGGTCCCCGGCGGCAGCGTTGCCGAGTTTCCTTGCGGCGTTGCCTGATTTCCCTGCGGCGTTGCCGGGTTTCCTTGCGGGGTTGCCGAGTTGCCCTGGGGCGTTGCCGCGTTGCCTTGCGGGGTTGCCGAGTTGCGCTGGGGTGTTGCCGCGTTGCCTTGCGGCGTTGCCGGGTTTCCTTGCGGGTTTGCCGAGTTTCCTGGAGTGGCGGCGCGATCCTGGGTGCGGAACACGAACGCATCGCCGGCCATGCGCACGGGAGGGTCCCCGGCCCGGGCGGTCTGCAGCGTGTTGCGGCCGAGATCGTCCCGCCAGCGCACAGTGCCGTCGGAGGCCCCGAACGCGGTCAGCCCGCTCCCGAGCGCCAGCAGGGTGTCCCCGTCGAGCTGCAGCACATCAGGCTGATCGCCCAGCTGGACCCGCCACCGCCGCCCCGACGCGGTGGCCCCCGGCACGGTGGTGTCCTCCCGCAGCCCGAACCACGCGGCAAGACCCCCCGCCGCAACCACCCCGGCCGCGGCCCCACCGGCCCGCAGCACCGTCCGGCGCCTCATCGGCCCTCGCAGGTCGTCATGCGATCGAATCGTACGGCGGCCCACGTGTCGAAACGGCGTCACCCCGTTCGTCGTCCCCATGACGGAACCCAACCAGCGATTGGACGCCCACCATGGCGAAGTACCTCCTGCTGATCTACGGCGACGAGCAGCGCTGGGACGCCGAGACCCCGACCGACCGCGCAGCGAAGGACGCCGGCCACCGGGCCTTCGCCGAGGCCCTCGGCGCCAACATGCTCACCGGCCACGAGCTGGCCTCCTCGTCGACCGCGACCACCCTGCGTTCCACGACGGGCGACCGCCCGACCCCGACGGACGGCCCGTTCCTGGAAACCAAGGAGGCCCTGGGCGGCTTCTACGTCATTGAGGCTCCGGACCTGGACGCCGCCCTGCACCTGGCGGGCCGGCTGCCCGAACTGTCCGCAGGCCACGGCGGCGTCGAGGTCCGCCCGATCGTGGACCACTCGTGACCCTGTCGCAGGCGGCCCGGCTCACCTCGGGCTGGTTCACGAAATGTCGGGCGCTGGCGCGCCGCGACATTTCGGACATTTCGTATATGCGCCTTTCGGTGATCGACAGTGCCATGAGCTGCAGCGTTGCGAACGGCAGCTCTGCCGATTGGCCTCATGTCAGTTGCGCTGCTGTCAGTTGCCCTGCTGCCGCTCGCCGTGTTGTCGGTTGCGTTGCTGCCGGCCGCCCTGCTGCCGGTCGCGCTGCTGTCGGGCGCGCTGCTGCCGGTCGCCGTGCTGTGAGTGGCGGCTTTGAGCGTCGCTGAGGCCGTGGAGCGGGCCCACCGTGAGGAGTGGGCCCGCGTCCTGGCCGCCGTCGTCCGCCTCACCCGCGACCTGGACCTCGCCGAGGAGTGTGTCCAGGACGCGTTCGCCCAGGCCCTGCGCACCTGGCCGGACGCCGGCATCCCGGACCGCCCCGGCGCCTGGCTGACCACCGTCGCGCGCAACCGGGCCGTGGACCGCCTGCGCCGCGAGACCGCACTGCGACGGATGCTGCCCCTGCTGGTCACCGACGAGGTCGCCCCGCCCGCCGACGACCGGCTCGGCCTGATCCTCATGTGCTGCCACCCGGCCCTGTCCCGCGACGCCCAGGTCGCGCTGACCCTGCGGCTGGTGTGCGGGTTGTCGACGGCCGAGGTCGCCCGGGCGTACCTGGTGCCGGAGCCGACCATGGCCGCCCGCATCACCCGAGCCAAGCGGAAGATCGCCACCGCCCGCATCCCGTTCCGCGTCCCCGGCCCGGACGAGCTGCCGCCCCGCGTCCAGGCCGCCTGCGAGGTGGTCCACCTGGTGTTCACCACCGGCCACACCGCCCCGAGCGGCCCCCAGCTGCAGCGCACGGACCTCACCGACGGCGCGATCGCGGTGGCCCGGATGCTGCGCCTGCTGCTACCCCGCGACCCCGAGGTCGCCGCCCTCCTGGCCCTGCTCCTGCTCATCGACGCCCGCCGCGCGACCCGTACCGCCCCCGACGGCCGCCTGCTGCTGCTCTCGGAACAGGACCGCACCCGCTGGGACGGCCCGAAGGTCGCCGAGGGCACCGCCCTGCTCGGCGAGGCCCTGCGCCGCCCCCCGACCCGCTGGGCGGTCGAGGCCGCCATCGCCGCCGTGCACGCCGAGTCCCCGAGCTGGGAGACGACCGACTGGACCGAAATCTGCGGCTTGTACGCCGTGCTGGCCGACCTCTGGCCCTCCCCCGTAGTCACCCTCAACCACGCCGTCGCCCTGGGCCTGCGCGACGGTCCCGAGGCAGGCCTGGCCGCGCTGGAACCCCTGCTGTCGGAGCCCACCCTCGCCGGCTACGGCTACCTCGCCGCCGCCCGCGCCGACTTCCTCCGCCGGCTGGGCCGCCGCGCCGAGGCCGCCCTGGCGTACGAGGAGGCCCTCGCCCTGACCGCCAACGAGCCCGAACGCGCCTTCCTCACCGCCCGCCTCGCCGACCTCGACCGCCCCTGAGCCCACGCCGCGAAAGTCATTGCCAACAGCGGCAACTCGAGAGGAAACGGGCCGGCGAGGGCGGAAACACCGAGGAACGTTTGCCGCCACAGCGGGGCAGCCCAGAGGAAACGGCGCCGATCACCGGCACCGGCTTCACCGGCGCCACGGCCGTGACGTTCGAGGAGGGTCGCTGCGGAGTCGGGCGCTGCCAACATGGGGCTCCGCCAACGTCGGGCGCTGCGGAGGTCGGGCGCCACCAACGTCGGGCGCCACCAACGTCGAGCGCCGCGGAACTCGGGCGCTGCCAACGTCGACCGCCGCGGAGGTCGGGCGCCGCGGAGGTCGGGCACCGCGCGAGTCGGGCACCGCGCGAGTCGGGCGCCGCGGAGGTCGGGCGCTGCGGGGGGTCGGGCGCCGCCAGCGTCGGGCGCCGCGGAGGTCGGGCGCTGCGGGGGCGGGCGCTGCCAACGTCGGGCGCTTCGAGGGAGATGCGGGGCGAAACCGGGCCGGTCGGCGGGGCAATGGCAGGCAACAGGCGGAAACGGCGGTCACGATTCGGCGATGAGTGAGTCCGTGGACATCCGTCTCGAGCGTCTGTCGCCGTTTCGGTGGCGGGTGACGTTCGACCATCCGCCGTTGAACATTTTTCGGGCCGGGCATGATCCCGCAGCTGGAGCGGGTGGTGCGGGCCTTGGAGACCGACGGCGACGTGCGGGTGGTGGTCTTCGACAGTGCCGTTGACGGCTTCTTCCTCACCCACTACGACCTGCGGGCGCCGCTCGGGGACACGACCGAGCTGCCCGCTGGGCCGACCGGGCTGCCGGCTCTGCCCGATCTGCTCGCCCGGATCAGCCGGGCTCCGGTGGTGTCGATCGCGGCGATCCGGGGGCGGGCGACCGGCGTCGGCAGTGAGCTCGCGCTCGCGAGCGACATGCGGTTCGCGAGCCGGGAGCGGGCCCTGCTGTCCCAGTGGGAGGTCGGGGCGGGCCTGGTGCCGGGCGGCGGTCCGTTGGAGCGCCTGCCCCGCCTCATCGGCCGGGGCCGCGCCTTGGAGGTGCTGCTGGGTGCTGACGACATCGATGGGGAGCTGGCCGAGCGGTACGGGTATGTGAACCGCGCACTGCCCGACGCCGATCTCGATGCCTTCGTGGACGCGCTCGCCAGTCGGATCGCCTCCTTTGACAAGCAGGCCATCGCCGCGACGAAGCGCCTGGTCGACCGGGCCAGCCTGCCCGTCGACGGCGACCTCGCGCCGGGATGGGATGCGTTCCTCGCCTCGGTCCAGCGTCCCGCCGCGCAGGCTCGGATCGAGCGGCTGTTGGACGAGGGTCTGCAGGAACCGGGCGATGTCGAGAACCGGCTCGGCCACCACGTCGGGCAGCTTGGCCTCTGAGCGCCCACCCCGCCGTGCCGCACAGTGCGAGTCGCGCCGCACGGGCGGGATGGCGAGTCGCCCGCTGGGCCTCCACCCCGCCGTGCCGCGCAGTGCGGAGTCGCGCTCCACGAGCGGAGGCCGCGAGACGGGGCGCACGAGCGGAGGTCGCGGGACGGGGCGCACGAGCGAGGTCGCGAAACAGGGCGCTCCGGCGACCGGGTGTAAGCACCAACATGCCGCGCGTCGGCGTGGGTTCTGCGTGACCGGGGGACGATCTGTCGGGGTGCGTGCCGCGTGACCGGGGGACGATCTGTGCCGTTGGGAGCACCCTGTGTCGCCGAGGGGCGTGGCGTTTGTGACGTCATGGCGAATTAACACGGCGTGTGAAGACCGGTCGGGAAGGGCTTGGGAACGCCTGGCGGCGAGCTGGGAGCGGTTTTGGGCGTGGGTGATCGGGGTGGTGAGTTGTCGGGGTGACGGCGTGGCGAAAACGGATGCAACGGATAATCGGCGCGTCACGTCTGGACAGTGCATCGGCGCACAACCCCCGACGGAGGAGCCTTGACGAGCTTGTCCCGCCGCCGCCTGATTGGTGCCGGCATTGTTGCCGCGAGTGTGGCCGCACTGGGCCGGGATGCCCTTGCCCATCCGCGGACGGTGCCAAACAATCCGGCGCGGACACCGCCTCCGTTGCTCCTTCCGCCGCCGCGTCCGGCTCCTCCGCCGTCGCCGTCGGTGTCGCCTTCCGGGAGTGTGTTGACTCGGCCGGTGTACACGCTCAAAGAGTTTCGGCAGATCGTGCCTGGGCCGGAGTTTCCCGACAATGCGGTGGCGCTCACGATTGACGATGGGCCGCACGGTGGGTGGACGCCGCAGGTGCTGCGGTTGCTGGAGAAGTACCACGTGCCGGCGACGTTCTGCATGATCGGCAATCAGATCCTCGGGCAGGAGGCGGTCGCCCGGAGTGTGGTGAATGCCGGGCATCAGGTGGCCAACCACACCTGGAGCCATCCGGCGCAGCTGGCCACGATGCCGTTGGACAAGGTGCAGCAGGAGGTGGAGCGGGCGCAGGAGAAGATTCATGAGACCACCGGGCGCACGCCGACGATTTTCCGGGCACCTGGGGGCACCTGTTCGCCGGCCGTGTTCGAGGCGGCGGCGAAGGCGGGGATGGTGCCGGTGAACTGGGATCGGGACCCGCGGGACTGGACGAAGCCGGGGACGTCGTACATCACGAACAAGCTGCTGGCCGCGAAGGCCGGGGACATTCTGCTGTGCCATGACGGGGGCGGGGACCGTTCCCAGACCTGTGCGGCGCTGAAAACGGTCATCCCCGCCCTGCAGTCCCGCGGGCTGCAGTTCGTCGCCCTGGGTGTGCAGCTCTAGCCGGCCCGACAAAAGCGGACAAAACGCCACCACTAACCCGAACCGCGAAACGAACCGCTAGAACCGCGCAAACCGCTAGAACCGCGCAAACCGCGCAAACCTTGAGACCGCCAAACAGCAGAACCGCGAGACCGCGAGACCGCGAGACAGCAGAACTGCGAACCTCAGCCGGCCCGGCGGACCGCCGCGCGTGCTGCTTCGGGAGTGTCGGCGGCCAGGGCCAGCTTCGCGATCTGCCGGCACTCCTCCAGGGTGTGCGCCGCGAGCGAGTCGCGCACCGCCGGAATGCTCCGCGGCGCCATGGACAGGCTGGAGATGCCGAGCCCGGCCAGTACAAGAGCGAAATCCGGATCGGCGGCGGACTCCCCGCACACCCCCACCGGCTTGCCCGCCTCGAGGCCGGCCGTGGCGCAGGCGGCGATCAGCGCGATCAGCGCCGGCTGCCACGGGTCGAGCAGTTCCGCGAGGTCCCCGCACATGCGATCCGCCGCGAAGGTGTACTGGCTGAGGTCGTTCGTCCCCAGGCTCAGGAAATCGACGTCCCGCAGGATCGACGGGGCCCGCAACGCCGCCGCCGGCACCTCGATCATCACGCCGGCCGAGGGCAGGCCGTGCGCGCGGCACTGCGCGGCGAACTCGGACGCTTCGGCGGCGGTGGCGACCATCGGGGCCATCACCCACACCTCGGCGGTGTTGGCCGCCGCGGCGGTGGCGATCGCCGCGAGCTGGGTCGACAGCACCGACGGGGTGCGCCGGGCGACCCGCAGGCCGCGTACGCCGAGGGCCGGGTTCGGCTCCTCCGCCATCCGCAGGAACGGCAGCGGCTTGTCGGCCCCGGCGTCGAGGGTGCGGACCACGACCTTCTTGCCGGGCAGCGCGGCGAAGACGGCCGAGTACGCCGCGACCTGCTCCTGCTCGGACGGCGCGTCGGCCCGGTCGAGGTAGAGCAGCTCGGTCCGGAACAGCCCCACCCCCTCGACCTCGGCGCTCAGGTCCCGCGCGGACCCGATGTTGGCCAGCAGCGCCACCGGATGCCCGTCGGCCGTCCGCCCCGGCCCGGACGACGCGGCCCGCCGCAGCAGCAGCTCGGCGGCCTCGGCGTTGACGGCGTCGGCTTCCGCCGAGGACAGCCCGGCGACCACGACCCCCGAGGCGCCGTCGACCGAAATAACCGACATATCCGAAATATCCGCCAAGCCCGCACCGCATCGCACCACGGCGGGGATCCCGAGGGTCCGCGCCAAAATCGCGGTGTGCGAGGTAGGCCCACCCTCAGCGGTCACCAGCGCCAAGACCACAGCCGGATCCAGCCCCGCGGTATCAGCCGGCGCCAGATCCCGCGCGACCAGGATGAACGGGTGGCCGGGCGACGGAATCCCCGGCATGGGCAACCCGAGGCAGGCGGCGATCAGCCGGTCCCGCAGGTCGTCGAGGTCGGCGATCCGCTCCGCGAGGTACCCGCCCGCGGCCTCAAAAGCGGCCCGATGCTCCGCCAGGGCCCCGGCCAGAGCGTGCGGCGCCGACGAGCCCCCGGAGATGAGCTCAAATGCAGCGTCCGACAGCATCTCGTCGGTCGCCATGAGCACCTGCGCCCGCAGCACCTCCGCGACCGTGTCCTCCGCCGCGGCGTCGGCCCGGCGGGTGAGCTCCGCGGCCACGGCGTCGACCGCGGAGCGTACGGAAGCCTTCTCCCGCTCCGCGTCGATCACCGCCGGCTGCGGTGGCAGGGCCGGGGGCGGCGCGAGGTGCAGCACCAGGCCGGCCGCGCGGCCCGGTGAGACGCCGATGCCGTGCAGCTCAGCCATCGGTGGCGTCCAGGTTGCTGGCCAGGAGCGCGGCGAGCTCGTCCAGGGCGGCGTCCGCCCCGTCGCCGTTGGCCTCCAGGGTCACTTCCGTGCCCTGCTTGGCGCCGAGGGACAGCACACCGAGCATGCTACGGGCCGGCACCGGCTTCTTCGCCCCTTCGGTGCTGATGGTCACGGGCACGGGCTGCTTCGCCGCGGCGGCGACGAACAGGGCGGCGGGGCGCGCGTGCAGGCCGCTGGTGGAACCGACGACGACGGTGCGGATGGGCACGACTGCCTCCTCAGGGTTCGATGGTGACCTTGATCGCCTCGCCGCGGGCGACGATGCCGAACGCGTCCAGCGCCCCTTCGAGGGGCAGCCGGTGGGTGATGAGGTCGGCGACGGGGACGGCGCCCTCGGCGATGAGCCGCAGCGCCTCCTTGTTGTGCCCGGGGCTGGAGCCGTTGGCGCCGACGATGGTCAGCTCCCGGTAGTGCACCAGGTTGGAGTCCAGGGCGATGACCGGTTTGTCCTTGGGCAGGCCGCCGAAGAAGCTGATCCGGCCCTGCCGGGCGGTCATCTGCACCGCCTGTTCCTGGGCCGCGCCCGCGGCGGCGGCGGTGATGACGACGTCGGCGCCCCGGCCCTCGGTGAGCTTCAGGACCGCGTCGACCACGTCTGTCTCCGAGCCGCAGATGGCCGCGTCCGGATGCACCAGGCCGGCCGCCAGGTCGAGGCGCTCACGGTTGAGGTCGACGAGGAACACCCGGGCGGCGCCGCGGGCCCGGGCCAGCCGCACGTGCAGGCAGCCGATCGGGCCGGAGCCCATCACGACCACGTCGTCGCCCTCGCCGACGCCGGCCAGGTTCTGCCCGTTGAGCACGCAGGCGAGCGGCTCGGCGACGGAGGCCTCGGCGAAGGTCAGCCCGTCCGGGATGCGGTTGAGGCCGTCGACGTTCAGGACGTTCGGCGGCACGATCATGTACTCCGCGAACCCCCCGTCGAAGTGGTAGCCCATCGACACCTGGTTGGGGCAGACGGTCATCCGGCCCCGCCGGCACTCGCCGCACACCCCGCACGGGATCGCGGCGATCACCTGCACCCGGTCGCCCGGCGCCCATCCGCTCACGTCGGCGCCGACCTCGACGACCTCGCCGGCGATCTCGTGGCCCATGACGCGCGGCGGCACGATGTGGTGGTGTCCGAAGTTCAAGATCTTGACGTCGGTACCGCATGTCGAGCAGGCCCGCACCCGGATCTTCACGTCGCCGGGGCCCGGTGACGGCTCGGGCGCGTCCTCGATGCGGACGTCGCCGGGGGCGTGGAACCGTACAACTCTCACGATCGCTCCAGTACTAGCAGCTCGAGGACTTCGTCGGGGGTGGCCGCGGCGCGCAGCCGGGCCGCCTGGTCGGGGTCCATCAGGACGTCGGCGAGCGCGGCGAGGATGTCGACGTGCCCGTCGCCGGCGGCGGCGATCGCCACGCAGACGCGCACGTCCTCGCCGCCCCAGTCGACGCCGTCGGGGAAGGAGAGCACCGCGAGCGCGTCGCGGGTGACGGTCTCCTTGCTGTTGAGGGTGCCGTGCGGGATCGCGACGCCCTCGCCGATGTACGTGGAGATGCTCTGCTCGCGCTCCAGCATCGCCTCGACATAGGCGGGGGTCACCGCCCCGATCCCGACGAGCACCTCGCCGCAGCGGCGGATGGCCTCGTCCCGCGATCCGGCCCGTTCACCGAGCCGGATCGCGTCACGGGCGAGCAGGTCACCCACTGAGTTCACCGCCGCGCTGCACCACCTGGACGACCTTGGTCACGGCCGGGTCGCCGATGAACACCTGGAACGGGATGATCACCTTGTCCGGGGCGCTGACCCGGGCCCGGGCGGCGAGACCCTGGTGGCACAGCACCACGTCGGCGTCGGCCGGGATCGAGTTCACCGGGGTGTGCTCCACGGTCACGTTGTTCTTGCTGAGCTGGCGCTTGAGCTGGCTGGCCAGCATGACGCTGCTGCCCATGCCCGCGTCGCAGGCGACGACGACCTTCTTGATGTCCGTACCGTTGATGCTCGGCATGGGTTCCTAAGCCTCCTGGCGGCTGAGCTTGGCCTGCACGTTCTCGGCCTCGTCGGGGTCGACGACCGTCTCCTCGTCGGGGCCGATCGCCTCGTCCTCGGCCGGTTCGTTGCGCCCGAAGCCCAGCAGCAGCGAGGCGACGGCGAAGGTGACGCCGGCGGCGATGATGATGCCGAGCAGGACGCCGAAGTAGCCGCCCTTGGGGGTGACCGCCATGTAGGCGAAGATGCTGCCCGGCGAGGGGGTCGCGACCAGTCCGGCGCCGGTGATCATGAAGGTGCCGACGCCCGCCGCGCCGCCGAGGATCATGGCGAGGATCAGCTTCGGCTTCATGAGCACGTACGGGAAGTAGATCTCGTGGATGCCGCCGAGGAACTGCACGATGATCGCGGCCGGCACGCTGGGGCGCAGGTTGCGCGGGCCGAACAGGAAGAACGCGAGCAGCAGGCCGAGGCCCGGGCCGGGGTTCGACTCGATCATGAACAGGATCGACTTGCCCTTCTCGGCCGCCTCCGCGACACCGAGCGGGCCGAACACGCCGTGGTTGATGGCGTTGTTGAGGAACAGCACCTTCGCCGGTTCGACGACGACCGAGGTCAGCGGCAGCAGGTCGTGCCCGACGAGCCAGTCGGCGCCCTTGCCGGCCTGCTTGGTCAGCCACTCGACGACCGGGCCGATGCCGTACAGGCCGCCGATCGCCATCGCGCCGCCGATGATGCCGGCGCTGAAGTTGTCCACGAGCATCTCGAAGCCGGGACGGATGCGGTTCTCGACCAGGCCGTCCCACAGCTTCAGCACGTAGGCGGCCAGCGGGCCGATCATCATGGCGCCGAGGAACATCGGCACGTCGGCGCCGATGACGATGCCCATGGTGGCGACCGCGCCGACGACGGCACCGCGCTGGCCGTGCACCAGCCGGCCGCCGGTGTAGCCGATGAGCAGCGGCAGCAGCACCGTGATCATCGGGCCGACGAGCTCCGCGATGTGCGCGTTGGGGATCCAGCCGGTGGGGATGAACAGCGCGGTGATGAGACCCCAGGCGATGAACGCGCCGATGTTCGGCATGACCATCGCGGCGAGGTACCCGCCGACGCGTTGGACGGATGCTCGGAAGCCCGAGCCGGTGACCTGCGGTGTGTAGCTCGACACGGGGTGTCTCCTTCAGGAGGAAGGTCCGGACAGCAGTGGGCGGAGCTCGTCCGGTCGGGGGTGGATGGTGACGTTGTGGCGGATCAGGTCGGCGGGGCCGGGCATCCTGCTGCCGGGCAGGCTGACCGCGGCGGCGCCCCAGGCGAGGCCCTCGGCGAGCGCGGCGGCTCCGCGCGCGCCGGCGGCGAGGAACCCGGCCAGGAGGGCGTCGCCGGCGCCGACGGTGCTGCGCGGCCGGGCGACCGGGCAGGTGCCGGTGACCACGCCGTCGGCGTCGACGAGGACGGCCCCGTCGGCCCCGAGGCTGGCCAGGACGGTCTGCGCGCCCCACCCGCGCAGCTGCTGGGCCGCGGCGACCACGTCGCCGAGGTCGGCCAGGGATGCGCCGACGACCTCGGCCAGCTCGTCCCGGTTGGGCTTGAGCAGCGTCGCCCCCGCCGCGGCGGCCTCGCGCAGGGCGGGACCGGAGGTGTCCACGGCGACCCGGATGCCGGCCCCGGCCAGGCGGCGGGAGAGCTGGGCGTAGGCGTCGGCGGGCAGGCCCGGCGGGACGCTGCCGCACAGCACCACCCAGTCGGCCGAGCCGGCCCGGGCCAGCACCCGCTCGGTGATCTCGGCGAACTCGGTGCCGACCAGCTCCGGGCCGGGCTCGTTGACCTTGGTGACGGTGCCGTCGGGCTCGGCCAGGGTGATGTTGGAACGGGTCCGGCCGGAGATCGGCACCGCGAGGACCTCGACGCCCTCGGCCTTGAGCAGCCGCACGAGCTGGCCGCCCTCGTCGCCGCCGCAGGGCAGCACCGCGACCGACGGCACGCCGTTGGCCAGCAGCGCCCGGGAGACGTTGACGCCCTTGCCGCCCGGGTCGAGGTGGGCCGCGGTGGCCCGGATGACCTCGCCCCGCGCGAGCCGGCCCACGTCCATGGCCCGGTCCAGGCTCGGGTTCAGCGTGACGGTGACGATCATGCGCGGACCACCCTGACCCCGGTGGCCTCGATGTCACCGACGAGGTCGGAGTCGGCGCGGGAGTCGGTGACCATGAGGTCGACGTCCGCGAGTTCCCCGAACCGGGCCAGGTAGTCGTTGCCGAGCTTGGTGTGGTCGGCCAGCAGGACAGTACGACGGGCGGCTTTGATCATGGCTCTTTTGACCGCCGCCTCGGCCGGGTCGGGGGTGGTGAGGCCCCGCTCCACCGAGATGCCGTTGGTGCCGACGAAGGCCACGTCGACGTAGAGGTCCGCGAGGGGCCGCAGCGACCAGTCGTCGACGGTGGCCAGGGTCTTGCCCCGGACCCGGCCGCCGAGCAGCAGCACGTTGAGGTTGGTCCGGGTGCCGAGCGCGGTGGCGATGACCGGCGAGTTGACCACGACGGTCAGCTCGCGGTCGGCGGGCAGCAGGTTGGCCAGCTTGATGGTGGTGGTGCCGGCGTCGAGGATGATCGCCCCTTCTTCGGGGACCTCGCCGAGGGCCAGCTTGGCGATGCGCTCCTTCTCCTCCACGAGCACGGCGTCGCGGGTGGCGAGGGCGGGCTCGAAGCCGATGCGCTCGACCGGGATCGCCCCGCCGTGCACCCGGCGCAGGACCCCGGCCCGTTCGAGCGTGGTGAGGTCGCGGCGGATCGTCTCCGACGTGACGTTGAGCTCGTCGGCCAGCCCGGCCACCTCGACCCGCCCCTGCTCACGGGCGATTCTGACGATGGCCTGCTGCCGCTCCTCGGCGTACATGATGTGGTTTCACCGCCGTTTCGATTTGCTTGTGTTTTGTTTACGCCCGTTTGTGTGGGCAGTCAAGAGTTGAACCACAGAAACCCACACCGGCCACCCCAGCAACCAGACCACCAGGGCAAACACCACGAACCGTGCCATCCCCCGCAACGCCTCGGTCCGCTCGCCGCCCCCGATCCACCAGCTCGCACCCTCCAGCAGCGCCACGGCGATCGCCCCGCCAAGGAGCGCCTTGCCCCACTCCCGCCACTCGTACCTGACCCGTTCGGGCCCGCGCTTGGCGATCACCCGCGGCGGCGGCCCGCCCGCGAACCGGTGCGCGAACCGCACGTCGGCCCAGCGCACCATCGACGGCCCGAACGCCACCGAGAAGCCCACGAACACCGCGGCGAGGGCGTGCGTGCGCCCGGCCGCTCCCCCGCCGCGCAGATCGATCGCCGCCACCACCAGCAGCACCAGGTCCACGAGCGCCGTCGCGGCCAGGAGCACCGCCCCGGTGCGCCGCCGGCGCAGCAGGTAGCGGGCGCCGAGGCCGAGGACGAGCAGTACCCAGAAGGCGATCTCACATCCGACGATCCACGCGATCAGCATGGCTTCGAGCCTCGCCGCCGGCCGCGCCGATCGCGTCGGCACCGGCGACGGTTCGCGTACATCGTTGGACGGACCCGACCGGTTCGGCCGATGACGCTCCGGGCGCCCGCGGCGGTAATCTCATTGACCACAATCGCTATGACAATCGGCGGCCGCCATGGATGACCCGCGCGCCAGCAGCACCGAACTGCGTCGCATCGCCGGCACCGACCCGGACCCGGCGGTCCGTGCGGCGGCGGCGGACCTGCTGATCCGATGGCCCGAACAGGCCCCGCCGCGCCCGCGCCCCGGCGTCACCCCCGGGCAGCGCGAGGACGCCCGGGCCTTCGCCGAGCGGCTGAGCGCCACCCTCGACGACGCCTGGTTCCCGGTGCGGTTCGGGCCGCTGCGGTACCTCGACCACATCGCCTTCCGCGGCCTGATCAACGCGTTCGTGGCCGCCCTGGTCACCGCCGAGCGCACCGACAGGGCGCGCGCGGTCGCGGTCGACCGCATCGGCGCCGTCGTCGCCGCCTGGCACGCCGGCGCCGGGCCGGCGGTGCTGGCCGACCTGCCGGAGAAGCCGTGCACCGACGCGGCCCTGGCCGCCGCGCTGACCTTCGTCGACCCGGACCAGATCCTCGCCGCGGTCGTCGAGCACCTCGGCGCCGCCGGCCCGGGCCGCCGTGCCGCCCTGGCCGCGCTGGGCGGGGTGACGGACCTGCTCGGGCGGGTCGAGCTGCCGCTGGGCCGGCGCCTCGACCACCGCCTGCTCGCCGTGGCCCGCTGCACCTGCCCGCGCCTGGAGACGCCGGCGTAAATCGAAAGTCGCATTGAGCGCGGGCGCGACCGGATGGTGGAATCGGTCGGGTGAGGGGACGCGCGGTCGATCTGGTGCTCGCCGGCAGCGGGCTCGGGGTCGGTGCGCTGATGTACCTCACCGGGCAGTACCAGGCGCACGTCGACCCGCGGTGGCTGTTCGTGCCGCTCGTCGTGTGCTGCGGGGCCCTGCTGCTGCGCCGGACCGCGCCGCTCACCTCGGTGCTGGTCGGCACCGCGGCGGTGACCGGGGACGTGGTGATCGGGCCGTCCCTCGCGACGCCGCTGGTGTACACCCAGGTCCTCTACGACGCCTGCCTGCACGGCACCGCACGGCTGGCCCGGGTGCTGCTCGCCACCGCCGTCGTCGGCAGCGTGGTGACCGCCGTGGCCTGCCTCGTCGTGCTGCGGGACTTCCGGGCCGTCGGGCTGGGGCTGCTGCTCGCGCTCGTCACCGTCGTACCGATCCTCACCGGCAGCCACGTGCGCCACCACCGCGACCAGGCCGCCGCCGCGCGCCGGTCGGCCGAGCAGGTCGCGCGGCTGGCCGAGGCGGACCGGGCCAACGCCGTCGCGGCCGAGCGGGCCGGGATGGCGCGGGAGCTGCACGACGTCATCGCCAACCATCTCAGCGCCGTCGCCATCCACGCCACCGCCGCGCTCTCGGCCGACCTCGGCCCGGACGGGACCCGGGCGGCGCTCACCGCCATCCGGGAGAACAGCGTGCAGGGCCTCGCCGAGATGCGGCGGATGGTCGGGTTCCTGCGCGACCCCAAAACGCTGCGCGACCCAAAAACGCTGCGCGACCCCAAAACGCTGCGCGACCCCGCCGCGCTGCCCGACAACGCGCCCGGCGGGCTCGGCGCGCTCGACGACCTCGTGGCCCGGGCCGGGCTGCCGGTCCGCCTCGAGGTGCGCGGTGCGGTCGAGGAGGTGCCGGTGAGCGTGGATCTGGCGGCGTACCGGATCGTGCAGGAGTCCCTCACCAACGCGCTCAAGCACGGCGACGGCGGGACGGTCACGGTTTCGGTGGCGTGTGGCCCTCAGGCCACCCGTATCCACGTCCGATCCCGGCTCCCGGCCGGACACCGGCGCAACGAGGGCGCGGGCCTCATCGGCATGCATGAGCGCGCGGCTCTGCTCGGCGGCGAACTCCGAGCAGGCGAAGAGGACGACACGTGGGTGGTCCAGGCCCGGCTGCCGTGGGAGACGACGGCATGATCAGGGTGCTCGTCGCCGACGACCAGCCGGCGGTACGCGCCGGGCTCGTGCTCATCCTGCGCAGTCACCCCGGCATCGACGTGGTCGGCGAGGCACCCGACGGCGCGGCGGCGGTCGAGATCGGGCTGCGGCTGCGCCCCGACGTGGTGCTCATGGACCTGCGGATGCCGCGCCTGGACGGGGTGGCCGCGACCCGCGAGATCGTCGCCGGCGGCGTCACCGGAGTTCTGGCGCTGACCACGTTCGACCTGGACGAGTACCTCTTCGGGGCGCTGCGGGCGGGCGCCGCCGGGTTCCTGCTCAAGGACGCCTCGGCCGAGGAACTGGTCGCGGCGGTGCGCACGGTGGCCCGCGGCGAGGGCGTCGTCGCACCGGCCGTCACCCGCCGGGTCCTCGGCGCCTTCGCCGGGCCGGTCGCCGAGGCGCAGGTGCCGCTGCCGGTGCCGGTCGGGCTGCTCACCGCCCGGGAGCGCGAGGTGCTCGAGTGCCTCGGCGAGGGGCTGTCCAACGCCGCCATCGCCGCCCGGCTGGGCATCGCCGAGGCGACCACCAAGACGCACGTGTCGCGGATCCTGGCCAAGCTCGGGCTGCAGAGCCGCATGCAGGCCGCGATCGCCGCCCGGCGGGTGACCTCGCTTGACACGTGACCGAATGGTCACATAACTTGGGCCGGTGGACGACGACGATCGCGTCTTCAAGGCCCTCGCCGACCCCACCCGGAGGTTCCTGCTCGACCTGCTCTTCGCGCGTGACGGCCGCACGCTGACGGAGCTGGAGTCCGAGCTGGAGATGACCCGTTTCGGGGTGATGAAACACCTGAAGGTCCTGGAAGAGGCGAACCTCGTGGTGACCCGGCGCAACGGCCGGGAGAAGCTGCACTTCCTCAACGCGGTGCCGATCCGGCAGATCCACGACCGGTGGATCGACAAGTACACGTCGGACACCGCGGCGGCACTGCTCGACCTGAAGCACTCTCTGGAGGACGACACATGAGCGGAACGCAGGTGTACAAGGTCTACATCAAGGCCGACGCGAAGAAGGTCTGGGAGGCCATCACCTCGCCCGAGTGGAACAACCGCTACGGCTACCGCGGCGCCACCGAGATGGACCTGCGCCCGGGCGGCAAGATCGTCGGGCGGTCGAACGCCGGCATGATCGCCATGGGCGCGCCGGAGGTCGGCACGGACGGCGAGGTGCTCGAGGTCGACCCGCCGAACAAGCTGGTGCAGACGTTCCGGATGCTCATGGACCCGAACGTCGCGGCCGAGGGCTTCACGAAGCTGACGTACGAGCTCAAGGAGGGCAAGGACGGCGTCACCGCGCTGACCGTGACCCACGAGCTCGACAACGCCCCGGGCATGGCCCAGGTCATGGCGGGCGCGTTCGAGGAGATGGGGGCCGGCGGCGGCTGGGCCTGGATCCTCAGCGACATGAAGTCCGTGCTGGAGACGGGTTCCGGATTTGGCGACTGAATCATCCAACCTCTGGGAGCATGAAGGCTGGCATATGCCGCACCGCGGCCATTGACGAAGCCGATACCTCCCATGTTGACTGCAGGCATCTAGCGGACGACCGTCCGCGGCCCCGCGTTCGGCGGGTGTGGGCCGCGGGCGGTCGCCCAACGTCCTGCAGAAGGAGAAGCAACCGTGTCCCGCCGACTCGCCCTCCTGGCGGCCGCCACCGCCCTCGTGGGCTCGCTCGTCGCCGTCCTGCCCGGCGACGCCGCCACCGCCGCCACCACCGACCAGGCGTTCAACCCGGCCACCGGCGCCCTCGACGTCGACTACGCCGGCTACCTGTCCAAGCACGACGTCGTCTACAACAGCCCGCAGACCAATCCGTTGTACGGCCTGACGGTCGGCAACGGCCGCACGGGCGCGATGGCGTGGAGCGCCAACGGGATCACCATGCAGGCGTCCAACGTGGACGCGTCCGAGCAGTCGGCCTACGCCGCCGGCCTGGTGAACCTGAACACGAGCCCCGCCCTGGACTCCGGGTACAGCACCTACCAGCAGCGGCTCTCGCTCTACGACGGCACGCTGACCACGAAGTACGACAACAACCGCACCGTGACCGTGCTCGGCGTGCCCGGCTCCGAGGTGATGGGCATCCACGTCGAGGACTCCCGCACCGGCCTCGGCACCACCACCCTGGACCTGAGCATGTGGGACCCGGCGACGGTGGGCAACAGCGCCGACGTACCCAACCTGGACACGTGGCGGCAGATCAGCACGTTCGCCGACAGCACCGCGGCCGGGTTCAGCCGCGGCCAGAACGATCCCGGCGGGTTCGGCTACACCCTCGCCGCGACGGTCGAGGGCGCCGCGTACTCCACCCAGGTCGTCGGCGGCCGCCAGGTGCGGCTGAGCATCACCCCGACCGCCAGCTACACAGTGTGGTTCACGGTCGCGAGCCGGATCAACGCGGCCAACCGCGACTCGGTCGCCGCCGCCCGCAGCCAGCTCGCCGCGGCCAAGAGCGCCGGCTACCTGACCACGCTCAACAACTACCGCAACTTCTGGCACGCGTTCTGGGCCAGGTCGTTCGTGCAGTACTCGGGCGCGGCCGGCACCGGCGACTACCTCGAGAACGTGTACTACCTCGCGACCTACATGATCGCCGCCGGCGGCTTCGGCACCTACCCGTTCCACTTCATCAACGGCGTGTTCCGGGCCACCCAGGACAACACGAAGTGGAGCAACGGCTACTGGTACTGGAATCAGCGGGACCTGTACAACTCGATGCTCGCCTCGAACCACGTCGACCTGTTCGCGACCGAGAACCGGCTCTACAGCCGCAACTACATCGCGCTGAAGGCCTACACCCAGACCCGGTACGCGATCGACGGGCTGTGGACACCGGAGACGATGGGCTGGGACGGCAACGCGCGCGGCACCGTGGGCTCGGACTTCGTCAACGACATCTACTCGACCGGCACCGAGGCCGCCTACAACATGTACCTGCAGTACCGGTACACGAACGACACCGCCTACCTGCAGAGCACCGCGTACCCGTTCATGCGCGAGGTGGTCAAGTTCTACCAGGCGAAACTGACGCGGGACGCGAGCACCGGGAAGTACCAGATGGCCTCGTCGAACGCGCACGAGACCTATTGGGACGTCAAGAACGCGATCACCGACCTGGCCGCGGTCCGGCTGCTGTTCCCGCTGACCATCGCGGTCAGCAACCAGCTCGGCGTCGACGCGAACCTGCGGGCCGGGTGGCAGGACGTGCTCACCAACATCGAGCCGTACAAGGTCAGCAACGGCGCCTGGCTGCCGCACGACCCGCCGTCGGTCCAGCAGCGCAACGGCGAGAACGTGACCGCCGAGCTGATCTGGCCCTACGACCTGACCGGCATCGGCGCGGCCGACTACCAGACCGCGTTGGACAGCTGGAACGGCCGGCCCAACCCGTACAGCAACGTGTGGGCCAACGACGCCGTGCAGGCCGCGCGGCTGGGCCTGGGCGATCAGGCGCTGGCGGGCATGAAGCTGATGCTGCAGCGGTACCAGAACTACCCCAACGGCATGACCAACAACACCAACGGGGTGTTCGAGTACCTCGGCGTGCACCTGGCGGCGATGAACGAGTCGCTGCTCCAGTCCTACAATGACAAGATCCGGGTCTTCCCGGCGGCCCCGAACGACGCGAACTTCAGCGGGAAGTTCACGCTGCTGGCCAAGGACGGGTTCCTCGTCACGTCGGAGCGCGAGGGCAACGAGACGAAATACGTCGGGCTCAAGAGTTTGTACGGCAAGCAGGCCCGCGTCGTGAACCCGTGGGGCACGCAGGAGGTCCGGGTCCGCCGGGTCTCCGACAACGCGATCCTGGCCACCAGCACGGCCGGCGAGGTCACCTTCGGCACCGCCGCGAACACGGTCTACGTGGTCGAGCGCACCGCCAAGCCGCTGACGTCCTACACCCGCGCCACCCTGACCGGCACCGCCAACAACGGCCAGAAGACCCTGTCCGGTACGGCGTCCACGCTGGGCACCCCCGGCGCCGGCCAGCCGGGGCTCGTCAACGACACCGCCCTGACGTACGACGCGAACTGGTTCCTGACCACCGCCCGCGGCTACGGCGACTACAACGACGACACGCACCACAGCACCACGGTCGGCGCCGCCGCGAGCTACACGTTCACGGGCACCGGCGTGCAGGTGCTCTCCGAGCGCTTCAGCGACATGGGCAACCTGGACGTGTACATCGACAACGTCTTCCAGGCCAACGTGAACCTGTACGCCACCGGCGCCCGGCAGGCCCAGCAGACCGTATACACGAAGACCGGCCTGGCCAACGGCACCCACACGATCCGGATCGTCAACAAGACCACGTCGGTCGGCATGGTCGACGCGCTGCGGATCACCACCGGCACCACCCAGCCGCCGGCCGGTTCGGCGCTGCGGGCCCAGGTGAACACCCGCTACGTGACCGCCGACGCGGGCGGCACGAGCCCGCTGATCGCCAGCAAGACATCGATCGGCACCGCGGAACAGTTCGACGTCGTCGACCTCGGCGGCGGCCTCGTGGCGCTGCGGGCCCGGGTCAACGGCCAGTTCGTCTGCGCCGAGAACGCCGGGGCCAACCCGCTCGTGGCCAACCGGGCCCAGGCCGGCTCGTGGGAGACCTTCCGGCTGCTGCGCAACTCGGACAACAGCGTGAGCCTGCAGGCCACGGTCAACAGCCGGTACGTCACGGCGGAGAGCGCGGGCGCCGCGCCGCTCATCGCCAACCGGGACGCCATCGGCCCGTGGGAGAAGTTCGACCTGGTCACGTCCTGACCGGAGCGTGCCGGCCGCGGGTCTCCGCGGCCGGCACCTGTCCCGTGGTGCCGCGTCGGCGTCACGACACCCGGGTGTCACCCCGGTCCGCGGCGGTGGCTCCGCCCGAACGAACCGATGGGCAACCCTCGATTCGATAGTGAACATCCGATCTCTCATCACGTCAATACCGTATCGAGCCTTGCATCGGCCGCCGCGTCCTGCTAAACATCCGATGTATGAGCGAACGGTTCACGTCCCTGGATACCTACGACGTGCGGTTCCCCACGTCCCGCCAGCTCGACGGGTCCGACGCGATGAACCCCGACCCCGACTACTCGGCCGCCTACGTCGTCCTGCGCACCGACGCCGCCGACGGCCACGAGGGCCACGGGTTCGCCTTCACCATCGGGCGCGGCAACGAGGTGCAGACCACGGCGATCCTGGCCCTGCGCCCGTACCTCGTCGGGCGGGTCGTCGCCGACGTGCTCGGCGACCTCGGCGGCCTGTGGCGCGAGCTGGTGCACGACTCGCAGCTGCGCTGGCTGGGCCCCGAGAAGGGCGTCATGCACATGGCCATCTCGGCCGTGGTCAACGCCCTGTGGGACCTCAAGGCCAAGCGGGCCGGGCTGCCCCTGTGGCGGCTGCTGTCCGCGATGTCGCCGGAGGAGCTGGTCGAGCTCGTCGACTTCCGGTACCTCACCGACGCGCTCACCCCCGCCGAGGCCCTGGAGATCCTCAAGCCCGGGGCCGAGGGCCGCGAGGAGCGGGTCGCCGCGCTGCTCGCCGACGGGTACCCCGGCTACGCCACCTCGCCCGGCTGGCTCGGGTACGACGACGAGAAGCTGACCCGGCTGTGCCGCGAGGCCGTCGCGGCCGGCTTCACCCAGATCAAGCTCAAGGTCGGCGCCGACCTCGGCGACGACCTGCGCCGGATGCGCATCGCCCGCGAGGTGTGCGGGCCCAACGTGCGCATCGCCGTCGACGCCAACCAGCGCTGGGACGTCGGCACCGCCGTCGAGTGGGTCCGGGCCCTGGCCCAGTACCACCCGTGGTGGGTCGAGGAGCCCACCTCGCCCGACGACGTCGTCGGGCACGCCGAGATCGCCCGGCGGATCGCGCCGATCCCGGTCGCCACCGGCGAGCACGTGCAGAACCGGGTCGTGTTCAAGCAGCTGCTGCAGCTGCGCGCGGTCTCGTTCGTCCAGCTCGACGCCGCCCGCGTCGCCGGGGTGAACGAGAACGTGGCGATCCTGTTGCTGGCGGCCAAGTTCGGCGTCCCGGTCTGCCCGCACGCGGGCGGGGTCGGGCTGTGCGAGCTCGTCCAGCACCTGTCGATGTTCGACTACGTGGCGGTCTCCCGCTCCATGCACAACCGCGTCATCGAGTACGTCGACCACCTTCACGAACACTTCACGGACCCGGTCCGCCTACGCGCAGGCCGCTATCTCGCGCCGACGGCGCCCGGGTTCAGCTCCACCATGCGGCCCGAGAGCCGCGCTCAGTTCGCCTACCCCGACGGACCGATCTGGAACGAGGCCACGCCATGAGAATGCTCCCGCCGCTCATCGCCGCCACCCTGCTCATCTCCCTCGCCGCCTGCTCCGACGACGCGACCCCCGGCGGCTCGGCCTCCGGAGGTGCCGGCTCCCCCATCGCCGTGGACCTGCCGCGGGCCGACTCCGACTTCTGGAACTCCTACGCGAAGTACATCCCGCAGTACGCCAAGGAGTCCGGCATCAACCTCATGACGCCGACCAACTCGCAGAACGACATCGCCAAGCTCGTGGCCAACACCCAGGCATTGACGAGCCAGGGCGCGAAGGCCATCGTGATGGCACCGCAGGACACCGGCGCCATCGCCACCACGCTCACCACCCTGGAGCAGAAGAAGATCCCCGTGGTCACCGTCGACACCCGGCCCGACAAGGGCAACGTCTACATGGTGGTGCGCGCCGACAACAAGGCGTACGGCGAAAAGGCCTGTGAGTTCCTCGGCCAGAAGCTCGGCGGCAAGGGCAAGGTGGTCGAGTTCCAGGGCGCCCTGTCCTCGGTCAACGGGCGCGACCGGTCCGAGGCGTTCGCCGCCTGCATGCAGAGCAAGTTCCCCGGCATCACGGTCTTCGCCGAGCCCACCGACTGGGAGGGCGCCAAGGCCTCGGCCGCGCTGCAGACCCGCCTCGCCCAGCACCCCGACATCAACGGCATCTACATGCAGGCCGGCGGCGTGTTCCTGGCCCCGACCCTGCAGCTGCTGAAGTCCAAGAACCTGCTCGTCCCGCCGAGCGACCCCAAGCACATCTTCATCGTGTCCAACGACGGCATCCCGCAGGAGTTCGACGCGATCCGCAAGGGCGACATCGACGCCACCGTCTCCCAGCCCGCCGACCTGTACGCGAAGTACGCGCTCTTCTACGCCAAGGCCGCGGTCGACGGCAAGACGTTCCAGCCGGGCAAGACCGACCACGACAGCACCATCGTCCAGGTGCGTGACGGCGTGCTCGAGGACCAGCTGCCCGCGCCGCTGGTCACCAAGGAGAACGTCGACGACAAGGCCCTGTGGGGCAACCAGATCGGGAAGTGATGACCGCAGCACACCCCGCCGTGGAGGCCTCGAGCGTCACCAAACGCTTCGGGGCCACCACGGCGCTGTCCGAAGTCTCCTTGCGCATCGCGCCCGGCGAGACCCACGCGCTCGTCGGGCGCAACGGCGCCGGCAAGTCCACCCTCGTCTCGCTGCTGACCGGGCTACACAAGCCCGACGGCGGGGAGATCCGCTTCGGCGGCGAGCCCGCCCCGCCAGTCGCCGACCGCGGCGCCTGGCGGGCCCGGGTCGCCTGCGTCTTCCAGCGCTCCACCATCATCCCCACCCTCACGGTGGCCGAGAACCTGTTCCTGAACCGGCAGGGCACCGTCGTGCGCTGGGCGGCGCTGCGCCGGCGGGCGGCGGAGCTGCTCGACGAGTACGCGGTCGACGTCGACCCGCGGGCCCTGGCCGGGGACCTCGGCGTCGAGCAGCGGCAACTGGTCGAGATCGCCCGGGCGCTGTCGCAGGGGGCCCGGTTCATCATCCTGGACGAGCCGACCGCCCGACTGGACGCGACGGCCATCGACCGGCTGTTCGAGCGGCTGCGCGCGCTGAGCGCGGCCGGCGTCACGATGCTGTTCATCTCCCATCACCTGCAGGAGGTGTACGACGTGTGCGACACCGTCACCGTCCTGCGCGACGCGCGGTGGGTGCTGACGTCGCCGGTCAAGTCGCTCGGCCACGACGACCTGGTCGCGGCCATGACGGGCGAGGCCGTCGGGCTGACTTCGGTAGTACCAAGGCAGCCTCGCTCTTCTGATCTTGTTCTTGCCTTGCACGATGTGTCGGTTGTCGACCGTTTTGGGCCGGTCTCGCTCGACGTGGGTGAGGGCGAGATCGTGGGTGTGACCGGGTCGGGCAGCAGCGGGAAGGTGGCGCTGGCCGAGGCCGTCGGCGGTCTCCTCGCGCCGAGCTCCGGAACCGTGCGCGTCGGCGACGTCAACGTTCGTTCCGGCGTTCCGAACGCGCTCGCCGCCGGGATCGGGCTCGTGCCGCAGGATCGGCACCGGGAGGGCCTGATTCCGCTGCTGTCGGTGGGCGAGAACGCCACGCTGCCGATCGCGGACCGGCTCGGACCGGGCGGGGTGATCGTCCCCGCGCGGCGCCGGGCCAAGGCCGAGGAGTTCATCGAGCGGTACGACATCCGCGCCGAAGGCCCCGACGCGCCCGTCGCCAGCCTCTCCGGCGGCAACGCGCAGAAGGTGGTCCTGGCCCGGGCCCTGGCCGCCGACCCGCGCGTCCTGGTCCTCATCAACCCGACCGCCGGTGTCGACGTGCGCTCCAAGGAGTCGCTGCTCGGCGCCGTGCGGGCCGCCGCCGACGCCGGCACCGCGGTGCTCATGGTCTCCGACGAGCTCGACGACCTGCGCCACTGCGACCGGGTCCTCGTCATGTTCCACGGCCGGGTCACGGCCGAGCTGCCCGCTGGGTGGAGCGACACCGACGTGGTCGCCGCCGTCGAAGGAGTCGCCGCATGACCACCACCGCTTTGGTACGCCCCTCCGTGCGCCTGGGCCGCATGCGCGACCTCGCGCTGGTCCCCGCCATCATCGTGCTGCTCATCGTCGGCGCGGTGATCGACCCGGTCTTCCTGTCCCGGGCCAACCTCGTCAACGTCCTGCAGCAGCAGACCGAGCTGTCGCTGCTGGTGCTGGCCGAGACGCTGATCCTGATCGGGGGCCGGTTCGACCTGTCCCTCGAGTCGACCGTCGGGCTCGCCCCGGCGCTCGGGGTGGCGCTGGTCATCCCGGTCGCCGACCACGGCCTGGGCACCGAGTGGTCGGCCGCCCTCGCGGTGCCGCTCATCCTGCTCACCGGGGTGGCCATCGGCGGGCTCAACGGGCTGCTGATCCTGCGCTTCGGGCTGTCGGCGTTCATCGTGACGCTCGGCATGCTCATCACCGCACGCGGCGTGCAGATCGGCATCACCGGCGGGCAGAGCCTGTTCACGCTGCCGCCGTCGGTGATGTACCTGGGCAACACCGCCTGGCTTGGGCTGCCGCTGTCGATCTGGATCTGCGCCGCCCTGTTCGCCGCCGGGATCGGGGTGCTCGGCTGGTTCCGGCACGGCCGCGCCGTCTACGCGATCGGCGGCAACGCCGACGCGGCCCGGGCGGCCGGCATCCGCACCGACCGCGTCATGTACGCGGTCTTCATGATCGCCGGGGCGCTGGCCGCACTCGCCGGGCTGCTCATGACCGGCCGGCTCGGCTCGATCGCCTCCGCCCAGGGCAGCGGCATGATCTTCCAGGTGTTCGCGGCCGCCGTCATCGGCGGGGTCAGCATGAACGGCGGCAAGGGCACCCTGTTCGGGGCGCTGTGCGGAGTGCTCGTGCTCGGCCTGATCACCAACATCCTGACCCTGGCCGGCATCTCGGCGCAGTGGATCCAGGCGGTGTACGGCCTGATCATCTTGGTCGCGCTGGTGCTCGCCCGGCTGACCACGGGCAAGGCCCAGGACTCGTGAGGGTGGGGTGGGGGCGGCTCCGGGTGCCGGCCCCCACCCCGGTCTGCGTCAGCTCACGGTCACGGCGGCGTCGTCGATCACGAACGACGTCTGCAGCGAGGAGTCCTCGGTGCCGTTCCACTTGAGCGTCACCGTCTGGCCGGCGAACGCGTTCAGGCTGTACGACTTCTGCACGTAGCCGCTCGCCTTGTTCAGGTTCGACAGCGTCGCCAGGGTGGTCGAGCCGGCCGTCACGGTCAGCTTGTCGTACGCCGTCGACGTCGTCGTCTCGGCGGTGTCGATGTGCACCCAGAAGGTCAGCGTCGCGGAGCAGCCGGCCGGGATCGTCACCGACTGGGAGACGCTCTCGGTGTGGGTCGAGCCGTAGCCGAGCAGCCAGGCGCTGTACGTGCCGCCGTGCGCGGCCTGGCCCTGCGAGGACCACTGGCCGATCGCGCCCGTCGTGCCGGTCCAGCCGGTCGCGCCGGACTCGAAGCCGCCGTTGGTCAGCTTCTGGCCGCTGCAGGTGCCGCCGCCCCCGCCGCTGACCGTCCACGTGAAGCTCGCGCTGCCCGTCGCGCCGGTGGTGTCGCGGGCGGTCACGGTGCTGGTGGTGGTTTGGGCCGTGGTCGGGGTACCGGAGATGAGGCCCGTGCTCGCGTTGATGCTCAGGCCCGCCGGGAGCCCCGTCGCCGAGTAGGTGAGGGTCTGGCCCGACGCCGAGTCGGTCGCCGTGATCTGCAGCGACTTCGCGGTGCCGACGGTGGCGGTCTGCGCGCCCGGGTTGGTCACGGTGACCCGGTTGCCGGGCGTGGTCGCGCCGGTCAGCATGCAGCCGGACACCGTCAGGTCGATCGCCCGCGAGGAGTTCAGGCAGGTGGTGAACCAGTACGTCTGCTCACCGTAGGACTGTCCCTGGTGGACGGTGATGGTGCCGTTCGCGTCGACCTCGCACGGGTTGTTGAGGGTGCACTGCTGCCCGTCGTCGTTGCCCGTGTTGTTGATGCCGATGATCTGCCGGTCCGACGAACGGATGATCGGCGAGCCCGAGGTGCCATGGGTGGTCTGGCAGCCCGTGTTGTACCGGATCGAGTCCTTCCACGTCCACGTGTCCTCGCGCAGCGTGTTCACGAACCCGTTGATGGAGCAGGTCCAGACCTGCTTCCAGTAGCTCGACGGGATCGTCATCGCGGTGCCGTCGGCCGGACGGGAGGCGGCCACGGTCAGCGCGGTGGTGTTGTTGTACTTGGACTTGATCTGCGCGAACGTGTCGGTCAGCTGGTACAGCGAGACGTCCGTGCCGGTCATCGTGCCGTAGATGAGCTTGTCGGCGCGCACGGTGCCCAGCGACGCCCCGGTGTCGCTGAGCAGCGTGCCGGTGCGGCTGCTCGTGCGGTTGGTGTACACCTGGCCGGCCGGGATGAACCCGTTCTCGTAGCAGTGCCCGTTCGTCAGCAGCATGGCCCGGTCCGAGTCGACCGACTGCGGCCAGCGCACCAGCGACCCGGAGCAGTTGTTCAGCGCGATCGTCGAGCCCAGGCCGGTGACCGCGAGCGCCTGGGCGGGCGCCGGGCCGGCGACGACGCTCGCGGCGACGGCGAGGATGGCCGCGCCGACTGCGAGTGTCCGTCTCTTGCGCATGGGGGATCCCTTCGTCGGGGTACGCGCGGCGGTCGTGTCGGCACGCGTAGCCGCCCGTCAATGTGATTCGCACCCTCACATCGACGAACTTCCCCGTCAACGAGGCAAACCCTTTGCCTGGCCCTGCGTCTACTCCTCGATGGCCCCACCGACCCGGCGCAGATGCATGCGGAACGTGTACTGCGGGTCCTCCTCGCGGCGCGCGAGGTACTCCGCGAACGCGGTCTGCCGCCGCAGCGTCTCCCCCACCTTGATCTTCCGGGCCTGCTCACGCTCGGTGTCCCGGATGGTCCTGGCGATCCCGGTGACGGCGGCGGCCTGCCCGGCCTCCAGGAACAGCACCCCGTCGTCGTCGGCGAGGACCAGGTCGTTCCGGCTGATCTCGTACGGGCCGAAGCGCGTTCCGGGCTCGCGCGGGTCGACGCGCAGCGGGCCGAGCGGGAGGGCGCCGTAGCTGTACACGGGATGCCCGATCTCGACCAGTTCGGCGGTGTCGCGGTGCAGGCCCCAGACCACCAGGCCGGCCACCCCGGCCGCGGCGGCCTCGAGCACGGTCAGGTCGCCGATGCAGGCCTCGTCGGTGCGCCCGCCGTTGTCCACGACGAGCACGTCGCCCGGCTCGGCGGCCTCGAAGGCCTCCAGGAAGACGTCGACGCTGCCGGCGTGGCGGGCCGGGAGCACCCGTCCGGCCAGGCGCGTCCCGGGAATGACGGGCCTGATGCCGGCGGGCGCGATCCGCGGCGGGATGCCGGCGCGCACGCAGGCGTCGGCGACGAGCGGGGTGCTGAGATCCTCGAAGGCTTCCACGGCGTCATCATGGCTCGCGTCGTCCGGGCAACGCTGGAGCCAATCGGCCGCCGGTGGTTCTTACGGCAGGAGCGGCGCGAGGCGGGCCACGGCGGGGCGGGCCTCGAGGTGCAGGCGGGCGACGTTGATGCCGTCGTCGCCCAGGACCGCCAGCAGGCTGGTCGGGTTGATCGAGTACACCGTGAAGTATCCGCCCTCGCTGCGCAGGGTCGCGTCGCGGAACGGGCTCTGGCCGAGCACCATGGCCGTCTGGCGGCCCAGGCCGTAGGTGGTCGCGGCGAGTGCCGCCAGGTCGGCCGGCTCCAGGCCGGGCGGCAGGTCGTGGGTGATGAGCAGGCCGTCGACCCCGCCGACGGCCGCGCCCCGCACGCCCGGCACCCGCAGCCGCAGGTCGGTCAGCTCCGAGCGGACCGCCGCGAGCGCGGCGGCCATCGGATCGATCCTGGTGCCGAACGCCGGCGTGGTGCCGGTCCAGGCCTGCTCCGATCCGGCGCGGCGGGGCAGCCCCTCCGCACCGGTCGGGGTCGCAGTCCCGAAGAAGGTCACAGCTCGAGGCCCTCTTCGATCTGGCGCAGCTGGTGCCGGGCCAGCGCTAGGTTCGCGCGGGACTTGACCAGCGCGAGGTAGAGGAACAGCCCGCGGCCGCCGAGCGCGCTCAGCGGGCGGATGATGTGGTACTGGTGGTCGAGCGTGATCAGGATGTCCTCGACCTTGTCGGGCAGCCCGAGCATCTCGATGGTGCGCAGCTTGGCCCGCACGACGTCCGTGTTGCCGGCCGCGGCCACGGTGATGTCGAAGTCGGGCCCGCCGCCCATCGTGCCGAGCGTCATGCCGCTGGTGTAGTCCACGAGCGCGACGGCGATGGCGCCGTCGATGTTCATCGCGCCCTTGAGCGCGACATCCAGATTGCTGGTCAAGCCTGCCTCCAAAGCACAAGTGGAACGTTCGTGAGCCTGTCACAAGTAGATCTTCCGACGCACGTTTCGACGCGGGTTTCAGACACTCGGCTCATCGGCATCTGCCCTGCCGACCGATGCCCCGGTGACGGTGGGTCGCGTGATGCTGCCGTAACGCAATGTCGCACGTGCATGTGCGACGCATCGGTGCTGGTCGAAGTGTCCTTCGAATTGAAGGCCTTGACAGTCCGGACGGCGGGCCTCAGGCTCGGAGAGCGCTCTCCCGATCACCGCCATGATCACCTTCGGAGTATCGATGCCGTCACTTCGCCGTGCCCTGCTCGCCGCCGGCACCGTCGCCGCGCTCACCGCCGGCCTCCTCGCCGGCGTCCGCGCCGCCGAGGCGGCCGACCAACCGTGGCGCGACGCGTCGCAGACCCCCGCCCAGCGCGCCGACGAGCTCCTCGCGGCCATGACCCAGGCCGAGAAGCTCACCATGCTGCACGGCGGCGCCGGCTGCGGCTTCGCCGGCTGCGTGGACGCCAACACCCGGCTCGGCATCCCGCAGATCCGCCTGCAGGACGGGCCGGTCGGCGCGGGCGACGGGTTCACCGGCGTCACGCAGCTGCCCGCCCCGGTCGCCTCGGCCGCCACCTGGGACGTCGGGCTGGCCCGCCGGTACGGCGAGGTCCTCGGGGCCGAGCAGTGGGGCAAGGGCACCAACGTGGTCCTCGCGCCGACCATCAACATCGTGCGCGACCCGCGGTGGGGCCGGGCGTTCGAGTCGTTCGGCGAGGACCCCTACCTGGCCGGGCAGATCGGCGCGGCCGACATCCAGGGCATCCAGAGCCAGGGCCCGATGGCGCAGGTGAAGCACTACGCGGCGTACAACCAGGAGACCAACCGCAACACCCTGGCCGACAACGCGATCGTCAACGCCCGCACCCAGCGCGAGATCTACCTGCCGGCCTTCGAGACGGCCGTCCAGCAGGGCCAGGCCGACTCGGCCATGTGCTCCTACTCGGCCGTCAACGGGGCCTTCGCCTGCGAGAACGGGCCGCTGCAGAACGACGTGCTCAAGCGCGACCTGGGCTTCACCGGCTTCATCACCTCCGACTGGGGCGCCACCCACTCCACGGTCGCCTCGGCCAACAACGGCCTGGACATGGAGATGCCCGGCAGCCAGTACTTCGGCGCCGCCCTCACCACCGCGGTGCAGAACGGCCAGGTCTCCCAGGCGACGATCGACGACCACGTGCGGCGCATCCTGCTGTCGATGTTCCGCCGCGGCCTGTTCGACAGGACCCAGACCGTCAACACCGGCGCGGTCGTGACCACCACCGCCCACGCCGACGTCGCCCGCCAGGTCGCCCGCGACGGCGCGGTCCTGCTCAAGAACGCCGGCAACGCGCTGCCGCTGGCCGGCGGGTCCACGGTCGCGGTCATCGGGCCCGGCGGCGGTACCCGGGCGATGGTCCAGGGCGGCGGGAGCGCGGCGGTCAACGCGCCGTACCTCGTGACGCCCTTCGACGCGATCCACGCCCGCAGCGCCTCGGCCGTCTACGCCCCCGGCATCCCGGCCGCCGACGGCGCGCTGCCGCCGGTGCCGGCGAGCGCGGTCACCGGGCTGAGCGCGGAGTACCACAACAGCACCGACCTCACCGGCCCCGCCGTACTCAGCCGCGCCGAGAGCACCATCGACAAGGTGTGGGGCGGCGCCTCCCCGGCCCCCGGCGTCAACGCGACGAACTGGTCCGCGCGGTACACCGGCACCCTGCACCCCACCGTCACCGGCACCTACCAGTTCTCCCTGACCAGCGACGACGGCAGCCGGCTGCTCGTGAACGGCCAGCAGGTGATCAACAACTGGTTCAACCAGGGCAGCACCACCCGCACCGGCTCGGTCACCCTGACCGCCGGGCAGAACGTCAGCCTCGAGGTCGACTACTTCCAGGGCGGCGGCGCCAGCAACCTCACCCTGGGCTGGGCGGTGCCCGGCCAGTCGGTCCACGACCAGGCCGTCGCCGCCGCCCGCGGCGCGGGCACCGCGCTCGTGTTCGTCGACAACTTCGAGTCCGAGGGCTCCGACCTGGCCGGCATCGACCTGTCCGCGGCCCAGAACCAGCTCGTGGCCGACGTCGCCGCGGCCAACCCCAACACGGTCGTCGTGGTCAACAGCGGCTCGGCGGTCACCATGCCCTGGCTGGGCAGCGTCAAGGCGGTCGTCGAGGCGTGGTACCCGGGCCAGGAGGACGGCAACGCCCTCGCCGCCCTGCTCTACGGCGACGCCAACTTCACCGGCAAGCTCCCGGTCACCTTCCCGGCGCGCCTGGCTGATGTCCCGGCGAACACCACGGCGCAGTGGCCCGGTCAGAACGGCCAGGTGTCGTACTCCGAGGGCCTCAAGGTCGGCTACCGCTGGTACGACGCCCAGAACGTGACGCCGCTCTTCCCCTTCGGCCACGGCCTGTCCTACACCACCTTCGGCTACGCCAACCTGACCGTCGCCGCCCCGGACACGAACGGCCGGGTGGCCGTCGCCTTCGACGTCACCAACACGGGATCACGGGCCGGTTCCGAGGTGCCGCAGGTGTACGTCGGCCAGCCCGCCGCCGCCGGCGAGCCCCCACGCAACCTGCGCGGCTTCACCAAGGTCTCGCTCGCCGCCGGTCAGACCCAGCGGGTCACCGTCACGCTGGACGCCCGCAGCTTCCAGACCTGGGGCAGCGCCTGGACCACCACCCCCGGCACCCACCAGCTCGCCGTCGGCTCCTCCTCCCGCGACCTGCGCCTGACCGGCCAGCTCACCCTGGGCGGCAGCACCCAGGTTGAGACGCCCCTGCCGCGCACCGGCTGGACCGTCACCGCCTCCTCGACCGCCGGCGCCGACGTCCCGGCCCGCACCATCGACGGCAACACCGCGACCCGCTGGTCCACCGGCGCCCCGATGGCCAACGGCCAGTGGCTGCAGGTCGACCTCGGCTCCGCGCAGACCTTCGACCGCCTGCGCCTGGACGCCGCCGGCAGCACCAACGACTACGCCCGCGGGTACCAGGTGCTGGTCTCCGCCAACGGCACCACCTGGAGCTCCCCGGTCGCCACCGGCACCGGCACCGGCGCCCTGATCACGGCGACGTTCCCGGCCCAGACCGCCCGGTACGTGCGGATCGTGCAGACCGGCACCTCGACGAGCTGGTGGTCGGTGGCCGAACTGAACCTGGACACCTCCGGCACCGTCACCCAGCCCACCGGCCCCCTGTCCCGCACCGGCTGGACGGCCACCGCCTCGCCCACCGGCGGCACCGACGTCCCGTCCCGCGTCCTGGACGGCGACACCACCACCCGCTGGTCGACCGGCACCCCGATGGCGAACGGGCAGTGGCTCCAGCTCGACCTGGGCGCCGCCCGCACGTTCAAGGAGCTGCGCATGGACTCGGCGGGCAGCGCGGCCGACTACGCCCGCGGGTACCAGATCCTCACCTCCGCCGACGGGACCACGTGGAGCGCCCCGATCGCCACCGGTACCGGCACGGGCGCCCTGGTCACCGCCACGTTCCCGGCCCAGACGGTGCGGTACGTCCGGATCGTGCAGACCGGCACGTCGACGAGCTGGTGGTCGGTGGCGGAGCTGAACCTGTACGCCTGACGCGCCCGTCCGGCCCGGGTGAGTGCGCTCCGCCCGGGCCGGGCCACCGTTGGTCGCATGAACGGCGAGATCTATCAGACGTCCACCATCGGGGCGATGATCCAGGGTGCGTACGACGGTGACGTGACCGTGGCCGAACTGCTCCAGCACGGGGACTTCGGGCTCGGCACGTTCAACCGGCTCGACGGGGAGATGCTCGTGCTCGACGGGGTCTGCCACCACCTGCGGGCCGACGGCAGCGCCCGGGTCGCCGGGGAGCAGGAGCGCACACCGTTCGCGGTCGTCACGCAGTTCGAGGCCGGGGCGTCGGTGCCGGTGGCGCCGGGCAGCGACCGGGAGACCGTGATGACCACCATCGACGACGCCGTGCCGAGCGCCAACCTCGTCTACGCGGTGCGGATCACCGGGACGTTCGGCGAGATCCGCACGCGGACGGTACGGGAGCAGTCCACGCCGTACCCGCCGCTCGCCGAGGCCACCCTGGGGCAGGCCGAGACCGTCATGCATGACGTGCACGGCACCCTGGCCGGCTTCCGGACGCCGTCGTTCGAGCAGGACATCTCCGTCGCCGGGTACCACCTGCACTTCCTGGCCGACGACGGGGCGCACGGCGGGCACGCGCTGGGGTTCCGGCTCGACGAGGGCACGGTCGAGGTCGGCGCCCGCTCCGAGCTGCACCTGCGGCTGCCGCGCACCAAGCAGTTCCTGGACGCCAACCTGACCCCGGCCGACATGGCCGCCCAGATCCGCCAGGCCGAGGGCGGCTGAGTCCGGCCCTACGCCACGGCGCGCGGGCCCGTCGTGCCGGTGACGGTCCAGCCGGGCCCCGGATCGTTGTGGCGCACCACGTAGGTGAGCATGCTCGCGCCGAGGCACGCCACGAAGCCGTTGACGTACACGGTGACCTCGTTGTCGTCGCCCTGCACCCGGCCGAGCTCGATGAGCAGGCCGCCGTTCCGCACCCGCGGGCAGCCGTCGACGGTCTCCAGGACCGACTCGCGGTCGGCGATGAACTGCACGCTGGTCACGCCGGCCAGCGCCGCCGTCAGCTGCTCGCGCGTGTTCGCGGCGATGGGGCCGCCGGCGTCGTCGCGGTCCAGGACGTAGACGGTCGGGAAGGTCATCTCCGGAAACGTGTTTTCCGAGGAGTTGCCGAGGAATCGGCGGAGGACGGCGGAGTACACCTCGGCCTCCTTGACTCCGGCGGGCCAGTCCCCGGCCGCTTCCTTTTCGACCCCGGCCGGCCGCCCGCCCGCCGCCTCCGTCGCCGTCGCGTTGCAGCCGCTCAGCATCGCCGCCACGAGCAGCGCACCCATGAGGTTCCGTCTCAGCACACCGGTCCGACGCGCCGGGCGCGGTCCCGGTTCCTCAGCGGGACTTGATCCATTCGTCGGTGGTGGTGACCGTGGCCTGGCGGGGGAAGACCTTCTCCAGCAGGACGCGGTGGACCTCCTCGTCGCGGTCGGCGCAGGCGTCGGCGAGGACGGTCAGGCGGAAGTCGAGGTCGGCCGCCTGGCGCAGGGTCGACAGGACCACGCCGCTGGTCGAGATGCCGCACAGGATCAGCTCCCGGGCGCCGTTGGCGCGCAGCAGGACGTCGAGGTCGCTGCCGGCGAAGGCGCTCACCCGGCGCTTGAGGATCACCGGCTCGCCGGGCCGCACGGGCAGGCCGGGGTGCAGCTGGGTGGGCGGGGCGTCCTGGGTCATGGCGTCGCCGGCCTGGGTCATCCCGCCGAAGATCGGGTTGGCCGGGTCGATCTCGGGATAGCCGGGGCGGAAGGCGACGCGGACGTAGCCGACCGGGATGCCGGCCGTGCGGGCGGCCTCGATCGCGCGGGCGGCGTTGGCCAGGGCGGCGGGTCCGCCGTCGGCGCGGTCGACGATGGCGTTCTGGAAGTCCATGGCGAGCAACATGGTGGGGCCTTTCTAGTCTCCGAGGCGCTGCAGCAGGGCCAGGGCTTCATTGATGGTGGCCAGCTCGTCCGCGGTGAAGCGGCGGTCGAGTTCGCGCCCGAGCCACGCGCTGCGGTCCTGCTTGTCGGCCAGCGCCCGGGTGCGACCGGCCGGGCTCAGGGTGATGACGTGCCGCCGGCCGTCCTCGGGGTCGGGCGTGCGCTCGATCAGGCCGAGCGCGTCGAGGGCGTTGAGGGTGGCCGTCATCGACTGCGAGCGGACGCCCTCGGCCAGCGCGAGCACGGTGGTCGACGAGGCGCCGTCGCGGTGCAGCCGGTGCACGACCGCCGCCTGCGACGGCGTCAGCCCGCCGGACGGCACATCCCGCATACGGGCGCGCAGGGTCCGGAACAGGTCGATCAGGTCACGGGCGACGGCCTCGGCATTTATGTAGGCAACCTACCAAGTTTTCCTGTGGATCTGCCAATGCGACCCCCGTCACTCGCGGGAAGGATTGTCCGGAGGCTGGCCTCCGCTATTGTGGAGGCATGCCTCAAGTTTCTCGTCGGTCGTCGTACCGGCTGACGTTCGGCGTCCTCGCCGCGTCGACCGCGGCGTTCTCGATGCTGCAGTCGCTGGTCAGCCCGGTGCTCCCGGTCATGCAGCGCGACCTGCACACCTCGGCGGGCACCGTCACCTGGGTGCTCACCGCCTGGCTGCTCGCCGCGTCCGTGGCCACGCCGCTCATGGGGCGCATCGGAGACATGATCGGCAAGGAGCGCACGCTGCTCGTGGCACTGGCCGCCATCGCGGTCGGCTGCCTGCTCGCGGCCCTCGCGCCGAACGTCGCCGTGCTGATCGTGGCCCGCGTCATCCAGGGCCTCGGCGGCGCCCTGTTCCCCCTCTCGTTCGGCATCATCCGCGACGAGTTCCCGCCCGCCCGCGTCATCTCGGCGGTCGGCGCCATGTCCGCCGTCATCGCCCTGGGCGGCGGCCTCGGCATCGTCCTGGCCGGCCCGGTCGTGGCCGCGCTGAACTGGCGCTGGCTCTTCTGGATTCCCCTCGGCGTCGTCGTGGTCACCGGCCTGCTGGCCTGGCGTTTCGTCCCGCCGTCGCCGACCCGCACCCGGGGCAAGGTCAACTGGCTCGCCGCGGTACTGCTCTCCGCCTGGCTCGTCGCCCTCCTCCTCCCCCTGAGCAAGGGCAACGCGTGGGGCTGGTCCTCGCCCCTGACGATCGCCCTGCTCGCGGCGGCGGTACTCCTCGCCGCGGCCTGGGTCGCGACCGAGATGCGCTCCGGCAACCCGCTCATCGACATGCGCATGATGCGGCTGCCCGCCGTGTGGACCACCAACATCGTCGCCCTGCTCTTCGGCGCCGGCATGTTCGGCGTGTACGCGTTCCTCCCCCAGTTCATGCAGATCCCCTCGGCCACCGGCTACGGCTTCGGCGCCTCGGTCGGCGAGGCGGGCCTGCTGATGGTCCCGATGCTGGCCACCATGGCCGTCGCCGGCATGCTCAGCGGCCCCATGGCATCCTGGTTCGGCAGCCGCGCCCAGGTGATCGTGGGCTCCCTGCTCGCCACGGCGGCAAGCGCGGCCTTCGCCTTCGCCCACACCCACCCCTGGCAGGTCGCCACCGCCGCCGCAGTCTTCGGCGCCGGCATCGGCCTGGCCTACGCGTCGATGACCTCCCTGATCGTCCACAGCGTCCCGATGGCCCAGACGGGCGCCGCCAGCGGGATGAACGCCAACATCAGGACAATCGGAGCCTCCATCGGTACGGCCATCGTCAGCTCCATCGTCACCAGCGACCTGCGCGCCGACGGCCTGCCGACGGAGTCCGCGTACACCTCGGCGTTCATCGCCCTGGGCGTGGCGGCCGCCCTGTCGGTCCTGGTGGCGTTGCTCATTCCGCGGCACCGCACCGAGGCCCCGGCCAGCGAGACGCGCACCCACATCGACCCGGCGGCCGAGCAGGCCGACCCGGAACTGACCCCGGTCGCCGGCTGACCCAGGCGAACGCGAAACGGCCGGCCCGCCGCTCGACGGGCCGGCCGCTGCGCGCGGCTGGGCCGAGCGCTGGGTGGTCATCCGTCCTCGGCGGGCCGCGCGGTGACCGGCCCGGCGGCGACTGGTGCGTTTGCGGTGGCGGCGGTCTACCAGGGGCGGCGGACCGCACCGGGCAGCTCGGCGATCGCCACCCGGTCCTCCTCGGCGAGGATGCGCAGCATCAGCTCGGCCTCCTCCACGGTCGCGTGCTTGCCGGTCGAGCTTTCGTCGTCCGGCTGCGGCGACTCCAGCCACAGCCGCCCGTCGTCGAGCGCCAGCTGCACGATCCTGCCGGACGGGGAGATCGCCGACAGCCACGACCCGGTCCGGGTCGGCATCCGGCGCACCATCTCGGCGGCCGCCTCCCAGGGCATCGGCACCCCGTCGGCCTCGATCGGCCCGCCCGGCCCGATCTCGTAGGTCACCTCGATCAGCCCTGCCTCACCGGCCGGCACGGGTCCACCGCCGCCGGGCACGGGTTCACCGCCGCCGGGCAGGGGTTCACCGCCGCCGGGCGCGGATTCACCGCCGGGTCCGGATTTACCGCTGGGTTTAGATTCACGGCTGGGTCCAGATTCATCCTCGGGCACGGATTCATCGCCGGGCGCGGGCTGCGACTCCGCGCCGCCCAGCAGCCGCAGACCGTCGAACCGCCCGGCGCGGCGCCCGTCGCTCAGCACGAGCAGATGTTGCCGCCGGGTCACCTCGACGCCGTCGACGCGTGCGGCCCGACCGGCCGGCAGCCACGGCAGCTCCACCGCCGCCACCGCGGAGACCGGCATCGGCACGGCCATCCGCCCGCCCGGCGGCTCGAACACGACTTCACGCTCGTCCGGGTCGGGCACAACGTACGCCGCCATCTGCCCCACCCGCCGCCGCGCCCAGGTCATCGGCACCCGGATGCGCATCCCCGGGTCACCGTCCCAGTCGACGGCGAGCCCCTGCCCCCGCAGCGCCGCCGCGATCTCGTCCCCGAGCTCAGCGTCCGGCGGCGCGTCGAACCGCCCCCAAGCGATCCACAACTCACCACCACCGGCGGCGCGATCGGCGTCCTGGAGGTGATAGAACGCGTACCCACGCGCGGGAAAGTCCGGCAACACCTCCCCGCCGATCTCGCCGGTGCCGCAGTTCTGGCAGCAGGCGAAGTCCTCCCGCGCCACGATCCCCGCAGCATCGAGCGCCCGGAAGGCATCGGTGAGCCGCTCGCTGTCGGTACGGTCCGACCACCCCGCCTGCGCCACCAGATGCGCCGCGAACTCCGGCCCGGCCAGCCGCCACCCGAGGGCCCGCAGCTCCCCCGGCCCGGCATATCCGTGCAGGTGATCGACGACGCCCTCGACGACCTGCGTACACGTGAGCCGCCCGCACGCCACCGCCGTCCGCACGTAGGTCCCCGCAGCCGCCTCGAGCTCATCGCCATTCACGCGGGAGAGAGTAACCGGCGCCGCACGTCCAAAGCCGTCCCGCGCGGCGCGCACGAGCCGCTGCCGCGCGGTCACGCGGGTGATCGGACAGCGTGGACCGTCGTACGGCTCACGGGTCGCCGCACGGTCACACGAATCGCCGCACGGACCGGCATCGCCCGGGCACGCGGGTCGCCGCACAGTCACGCGAATCGCCGTGCTGTTCGGCCCGCGAATGGTCGTGCGGCAGCCCCCAGATTCCGGAACTGCCCAGCGCGGTGCCTGTTCGCCGGGGCCTGGTGCGTGCGCGCCGGTCGTCGTGTGGTCCGGCGGGCGGGTGGACGCTGCATGTCCTCCGTCGTGCGGGTCGGCCAGCGGTCAGTTGGCCTCGCATCGCAAGTCGTCCGCCGTACGGCGCGGCCGGCGGTCAGATGGCGGGGCGGCGCAGTCCGTGAGGCGTGCTGAGCGTGCCGGGTGGCCGGTGGTCAGGCGGCGGAGCGTTGCGGGTCCGTCGTGCAGAGCGTGCGGGGCGGCCAGTCGTCAGGTGGTGGGGGCGGCGCAGTCCGTAAGGCGTGCTGAGCGTGCCGAATGGCCGGTGGTCCGGCGTGCGGGGCGTGCGGGGCGTACGGGGCGGCCGGTGGTCAGGCCGCGGGGCCGCGCAGCTCGTCGGGGGCCGGTAGGCGCGGGTCGAGGGCGGTGGCCTTCCAGGCCGCCTCCAACGGGCCGCCCGCCGCGCTCACCGCCGCCACAGTGTCCAGCAAGGCGAGGTCCGAGGCGGGGAGTTTGTCGTAGTGGACCGGGATGAGGCCCCAGTTGTCCCAGGGCAGCGCCTCCACGCCCGACAGGGCGGCCAGGTCGCGCAGGACGTTGCCCTGGACCTCCCACAGGCCGGTCAGGTTGGCCGAGCTGATGCCGACCGTTTCCGGGTCGCGGTGGCCCGCTCGGCATTCGGACCAGGCCTGGCCGGCCACCAGGAACTGGTCGCGGGGGACGTCCAGGGGGTTGAGGTCGCCGGTGCCGTAGGTGTCCCTCGGCTCGCCGGCCACCTGGGCGTCGATGAGGTACCAGCCGCGGGTGTCGGACCAGGCCTCGGTGACCCAGTGGTCGTCGTGGAAGCCGGGAGTGAAGTAGCCGGCGAAGCCGGCGCGGGCGCGGGCCGGTACGCCGACCGCGCGCAGCAGGGACACCAGCAGGACGGCGAAGTCGCGGCAGGTGACGGCGAGCCGTTCGGCGGGTGGCCGGGCGTCCAGCGAGCCGAGGCGGGCCAGCATCGCGCCGACGAAGCGGATGTTGGCCTCCTCGCGGCGGCGCTGCTCGGTCACGCCTACGCCGAACTGCCAGGCCCAGTCGCGGTGGATGAGCACGCCACCGACGATTTTGGCCAGTTCGGCCGGGTCGGCGGGGAGCCCGGTCTGCCGCCCGGGGTCGGTGATGGCGGTCTGTCGTGTGTAGAACTCCAGCTCGTCCATGCGTCGACCGTAGTCCCGGGGTACGACAAAAAACCGCGCCCCGCCCCGCCGGTTCCGCTTCTGTAAGGGTGGCACCTGGGCGAATGTCCGCGCGGACGGCTCACGCCGGGCAGGACCAGATCTGCAGGGTCGGGCCGTCGCCGGGCAGGGCGCCGGTCCAGGTCGCGCCGCCGTACAGGTTGAGGGCCTCCGGGACGCCCGGGAGCGCGACCGGGGGGCCGGCGGCGCGGCGGGCCAGGACCAGCAGCCGTTCGTCGGCGGTCTCGCGCCAGAAGGCGATCGCGTCGGCGGAGACGTGGGCGAAGCGCAGGCCGCCGCCACGCAGGGCGGGGTGCTTGCGGCGGAGGGCGAGCAACCGGCCGTACCAGGGAAGTATTTCGCGGTTGCGCCATGGCATCGGGGTGCGGGACTCCTCGCCGGTGGTGCCGGTCAGGGCGAACTCGTCGCCGGCGAAGACCATCGGGACGCCGGGGAGGGTGGCCAGCAGGCCGACCGCGACCTCCATGCGCTGCGGTGAGCCGGTCACGGTGGCGATGCGGGCGGTGTCGTGGCTGCCCAGCAGGTTCCAGGAGTGGGTCCAGCTGCGCCAGGACATCGTGGCCATCATTGCTCGCATCGTCGTGACCAAGGCCTGGCCGTCGCGGGCCGGGACGCCGCCGGGGACGCCCAGGAAGTCCGGCAGGTTCAGCGCCGGGTCGCGCAGCCAGGTCCACAGTGGACGGGTGAAGCCGGCGTAGTTCATGGTGCCCTGCCAGCCGGCCGCGTCCAGGTCGGGGCCGGCGCCGTGGGCGTGCTCGGCGACCAGGAGGGCGTCCGGGCGGACGGCCGCCGCGATCAGGCGGGCGACCTCGTGGGTCAGGTCGTCGGCGGCGCGGCGGCCGGTCATGTTCGCCACGTCAACCCGCCAGCCGTCGAGATAGCGCAGCCAGCGGCGCACGATCGAGTCGGGGGCGGTGACGAACCGTTCGCGCAGGCGCGCGGAGTGCCAGTTCAACTTCGGCAGCGTCGGTACCCCCAGCCAGGACTCGTACCCGCCCGCGCCGTCGGTGTAGTAGCAGTCCGGTTCGTCGAACCAGGGATGGTCCAGGCCGGTGTGGTTCGTGGTCAGGTCGCCGATCAGGTGCATGCCGCGGGTGTGCAGGGCGTCGGAGAGGCGGCGCAGCGCCCGGTCGCCGCCCAGCAGGGGGTCGACGCGGTCGAACGCGACGGCGTCGTAGCGGTGGTTGGACCGCGCGGGAAAGAACGGGGTCAGGTACACCGTGTCGGCGCCCAGGTCCTGGATGTGGTCCAGGCGCCGGGCGATGCCGTCGAGGTCGCCGCCGTACCACTGGCGGGCGGCGTCGTCGCCGCGGGCGAGGACCGGGTCGTCCCACTCGCAGCGCACCGCCCAGTCCGGTGTGGACGGTGCGGTGGCCGAGCGGGCGAAGCGGTCGGGGAAAATCTGGTACACGATTGCCTCGCGGGTCCACGGGGCCGGGGCCGGGTGCGCGACGAGGCGGACGTCGGTGTCGTCGGGCACGTCGTGGGCGAAGCGGCCGAGGACGGTGTACCAGTCGCCGTCGACCAGGAAGCGGTACCGCGTGACGGGGTTGCGGACCAGCACGCTCGCCCGCCACCACAGTTCCGGTCCGCGCCGCTCCGGCACCGCCGCCGTGAAGCGGGGTTCGCCGTCCTCGACGGAGCGGACGTGGACCCGGCGGACGTCCCGCGGGGTGCGCAGCCAGACGTCCACTGTGGAGCCGAGCCGCGGGGCCTGGTCCGGCACGTACAGGGCCGAGCCGTCGTGATGCACCGTCATCCTTTCACCGCTCCGGTGGTGAGGCCCGACACGATGTACCGCTGCAGGACCTGGAACACGACGACCGTGGGCACGGCCGTGAGCAGGGAACCCGCGCAGAACATGCCGAAGTTGGCGTTGCGCTGCTCGGCGACCAGGCCGTAGAGGCCGACGGCGAGGGTCTTGGCGTCGTCGGAGTGCAGGAACACGTTGGCCAGCAGCACCTCGTTGATGGTGCCGATGAAGCCGAGCAGGCCCGTCACGGCGAGGATCGGCGCGACCAGCGGCAGGGTGACCCGGAAGAAGATCTGGGCGTGGCTGGCGCCGTCCATGACCGCGGACTCGTCGAGTTCCTTGGGCACGGTGTCCAGGAAACCCTTCATGAGCCAGGTGTTCACGCCGAGGGCGCCGCCGAGGTACAGCAGCATCAGCCCCCACGGCCGGTCGAGCCCGATCGCCGGGTAGTAGTCGCCGACCGCGGCGAAGATCAGGTAGATGGTCACGACCGCGAGGAACTGCGGAAACATCTGGATCACCAGGAGCGAGACGAGGCCGACCCGCCGGCCCTTGAACCGCATCCGGGAGAACGCGTAGGCGGCCAGGATGGACAGGAACACCCCGGCCGCGGCGGCGATGCCGGCGATGAGGACCGAGTTGAGGTACCAACGCGGAAACTCGGTGCGGGAAAACAGGTCGGCGAAGTTTCCGAACCCGGCCGCCCGCGGCAGCAGTTGGGTCGAGCTCAGCGAGCCCAGCGGGTTGAGCGCCGCGGAAACGACGAACAGGATCGGAAACAGCGAGAAGGCGACGGCGAGCAGCCCGGCCGCGTGCCGCCAGCCGGACCGGCGGACCCAGGCGATCACGAGTAGACCTCCTCCTGCTTGCGGCTACGGCGGAAGCCGGCGACCGAGATGATGGCGACGATCGCGAAGATGTAGACCGAGATGGCCGCGGCGAAGCCCAGTTGCGCCCCGGAGCCGCCGAAGGCGAGCCGGTAGGTGTAGGTGATGAGCAGGTCGGTCGCGCCGATGCTGGAGTTGCCGGGCGGGAACGGCGCGCCTTCGGTGGTCAGGTAGATGGCGTTGAAGTTGTTGAAGTTGAACGCGAACGACGAGATGAGCAGCGGGGTGAGCGCGACCAGCAGCAGCGGCAGGGTGACCCGGCGGAAGCGCTGCCAGGCCGTCGCGCCGTCGATCGCGGCCGCCTCGCCCATCTCCCGCGGGATGGCCTGCAGCGCGCCGGTGGCTACGAGGAACATGTACGGGTACCCGAGCCACAACTGCACCAGAATCACCGCGAGCCTGGCCGTCCACGGGGTGCCGAACCAGTCCACGTGCAGCCCCGTCAGCCGGTTGATGAGGCCGAAGTCCTGGTTGAACAGGTCCCGCCAGACCAGCAGCATGGCGAACGAGGGCATCGCGTAGGGCAGCACGAGCAACACGCGGTACCAGCTGCGCCCGCGCATTTTCGCGTTGAGCGCCAGGGCGCAGAGCAGTCCCAGGGCGAACGTGGCCAGCACGGACCCGACCGCGAAGGCCAGATTCCACACGAGGGTCTTGAGGAACGGGCCCGCGATCCGCGAGTCGGTGATCACCCGCGCGAAGTTGGCCAGGCCGACGTTGACCTTCCAGCCCTGCGCGAGGTGCTCGCCGTCCGCGGCCACGAACGCGCCCGTGTTCTCGTCGGCAAACCATTGCCGCCCGGTGGCCCGGTCGGTGACGCAGTCGCAGCCGGCCTCGTAGAAGCGGGTCGCCTGGCCGGTGTAGGCGCGGGTGAGGCCGGAGGCGCGGATCGCACCGCCCTGGGTCGGCACGGCAAACGCGAGGATCTCGTCGTTGCGCAGCGTGGCCTGGCCCAGGTTGAGCAGCCGGAAACCGTTTGCCGCGGTGATCCGGCCGGCCGTGACCTCCGCGTCCGGCAGTGGTTGCAGGCCGGACCCGTCGCCGACGTAGGCCTTGCCGTCCGCGGCGAGCAGCAGGAACTTGAGACCGCCGCCGTCGAGCGCGACCGACAGGGTGTACTCGACCGAGCCGGGCACCTGCCGCACGGACGCGCTCTGGATGGCGGTGATCGCCTCCTGCTTGCCGCCCCGGTGCCCGTCGCCGTAGTTGGTGAACGCGGTCGCCGCGGTGTACAGCACCGGGACGACCTGGAACGCCAGCAGGAACAGGACACCGGGGACCAGGTACTTCGCCGGGACGGCCCGCGGCGACAGGTAGATCGCGAAGATCAGCCCTGTGACGACGACGAGCACCGCGAGCCATCCCCATGCACGGGCCTCGGCCAGCGGGAAGGCGGCGTACACCGCCAGCGCCAGGGCGAGCCCGAGGACCGGAATCTTCACGTTACTTGCTGATCGCGTCGGTGATCGTCTTGGACGCACCAGCGAGGGTGGACGGCACGTCGGCGCCGCCGACGATCGCCGATTCCGCCTTGCCGAACGGGTCCCAGACCGCGGCCATGGCCGGGATGGCCGGCAGGACGGCGCCGCCCTTGCCCGCCGCGAGCCACTTCTCGATGTCGGGGTCGGTGCCCTTGACCTGGTCCATCGCCGCGATGAGCGCGGGCGGGCGGGGGTTGGCCTGGTAGAGCGCGACCTGCAGTTCGGGCTTGGTGAGGTAGTTGGTGATGAACTCGTTCGCGAGGGCCTTGCTCTTGCCCTTGCTGGCCACGTAGAACGCCTGCACGCCGACGAACGGCTGGGCGGCCTTGCCGCCGGCGAACCCGGGCACGGGCGTGATGTCGTACTTGATGCCGGCCTTCTTGATGTCGGCGACCGCCCACGGCCCGGAGATGAGGAACGGGGTCTTGCCGCCGGTGAAGGTGGGGATGGCGTTGTCGCTGTTGACGGAGCGGGTCAACGCGCCGGAGCCCTTCTCGCCCAGCGCGGCGATCTTCTTGAACGCCTCGACCGACTGCGGCTTGTTCACGCCGAGGTCGGCCGGGTCGTAGTCGCCGTTGGGCTTGGTGCCGAACAGGTAGCCGCCGGCCGAGGTGAACAGCGGGTACACGTGGTACGCGTCGCCGTTCTGCCCGACCTGCAGGGACATGATGTTGGTGACCTTGCCGCCGTCCTTGAGCGCCTTGCCGGTCGCGACGAGGTCCTCGATGCTGGCCGGGGCGTTCGGGGCCAGGTCGGTGTTGCGGATCAGGGCGAGGTTCTCGATCGCGTACGGCACGCCGTACACCTGCCCGTTGAACGTCACCGCCTTCATCGCAACCTCGGCGAACGCGGACTTCTGGGAGTCGGCGAGCTGGATCGGGTCGATGGTGCCGTTCTGCACCAGGTTGCCGATCCAGTCGTGGGCGCCGACCACGATGTCCGGGCCCTTGCCGGACTGCGCGGCGGTCACGAAGTTGGTCTGCAGGTCCTTGGAGACGGCCTGGACCTGCACGTCGACGTTGTTGGCCTTGCCGAACTGCTCGGCGAACGGCTTGAGCGCGGCGGCACGCTGGTCGTCGGCCCAGATGGCGAGGGTGGCCTTCGGCGCGGTGTTGCCGGCCTCGGGGGTCTTGGTGTCGTCGCTGCAGGCGGTCAGGGCTAACGCGGCGACGGCGAGCACGCCGAAGGCGCGCAGGGGCATGCGCATGGGGACTCCTGATGGAGGCATGGGGAAGGTGGGTCGGCCAGACGTGCAAGGGGTGTCGATCTGCCGATGGCTCGGAACCGTAGCAAGGACTTGCAACTAATGAAAGAGTTTCCAAGCGACTTTCAATTTCGGCCAAGAGCCGCTTACTCTCGTCGCATGGCCATGGACGCTCCCCGAGCCCGCCTCGCCGACATCGCCAAGCAGGCGGAGGTCAGCGAGGCCACCGTCTCGCGGGTGCTCAACGACCGGCCCGGGGTCAGCGCCGACACCCGGCACGCCGTGCTCACCGCGCTCGACGTGCTCGGTTACGAGCGACCCGAACGGCTCCGCAAGCGCAGCGCCGGGCTGGTCGGCCTGGTCACGCCGGAGCTGGAGAACCCGATCTTCCCGCTGTTCGCGCAGGTCATCGAGTCGGCGCTGTCCCGGCACGGATACACGCCGGTGCTGTGCACGCAGACGCCCGGCGGGGTGACCGAGGACGAGTACATCGAGATGCTGCTCGACCGCGCGGTCGCCGGCATCATCTTCGTCTCCGGCCTGCACGCGGACACCACGGCCGACCACGACCGGTACCGCAAGCTCATCGACCGCCCGCTGCCGATCGTCATGGTCACCGGGCCGGTGCCGGACCTCGAGGCGCCGTGCATCTCCTGCGACGACGCCCGGGCCTCCGAGCTGGCCGTGGACCATCTGGCCTCGCTCGGGCACACCCGCATCGGCTTCATCTCCGGCCCCGAGCGGTTCACGCCCGTGCAGCGCAAGATCTCCGGGTACCGCGAGGCGATGCGCCGCCACGGCCTGCCCGAGGCGATCGAGCTGTCGCTGTTCGGGGTCGAGGGCGGGCACGCGGCCACCGGCCGGCTGCTCGACCGCGGGATCACCGGCCTGGTCTGCGGTTCCGACCTCATGGCGCTGGGCGCGATCCGGGCCGCGCGGGCCCGGGGCCTGTCGGTGCCGGGGGACGTGTCGGTGGTCGGCTACGACGACTCGCCGCTCATCGCCTTCACCGACCCGCCGCTGACCACCCTGCGCCAGCCGGTCCTGGCCATGTCCAACGCGGCCGCCCAGTCGCTGATCGACGCGATCAACGGGCAGCCGTCGCCGCACTCGGAGTTCGTGTTCGCGCCCGAGCTCGTGGTGCGCAACTCCACGGGGATCGCACCCCGGTAGCCCGGTTCAAATCCGACAAACCCTCGCTGAAGGGCTCCTTTGCCATGCCTGCAACCTGGTGGCGCACCGCCGTCATCTACGAGGTCTACGTCCGCAGCTTCGCCGACGGCGACGGCGACGGGGTCGGCGACCTGATCGGCCTGCGCGAACGCCTCCCGCACCTGCGTGACCTGGGCGTCGACGCGATCTGGCTAACCCCGTTCTTCCGCTCCCCGATGGTCGACGGCGGCTACGACGTGGCCGACTACCGCGACGTCGACCCGAGCTTCGGCACCCTGGCCGACTTCGACGCGATGCTGGCCGACGCGCACGCCCTCGGGCTGCGGGTGATCATCGATGTGGTACCGAACCACACGTCGAGCGAACACGCTTGGTTCACGCAAGCGCTGCAAAGTCTTCCAGGCGATCCGGCCCGCCAGCGCTACCACTTCCGCCCGCCGACCCCGGACGGTCTGCCCCCGAACGACTGGGAGTCCGTGTTCGGCGGCCCGGCCTGGACCCAGGTGCCGGACGGCGAGTGGTACCTGCACCTGTTCGACCCGGCCCAGCCGGACCTGAACTGGGACAACCCCGACGTGCGGGTCGAGTTCGAGGACGTGCTGCGGTTCTGGCTCGACCGCGGCGTCGACGGCTTCCGGGTCGACGTGGCGCACGGCATGGTCAAGGCGGCCGGATACCCGGCGGCCGGGCTGACCGGCCAGATCGGGCTGCTCGGGCGGCGGGTGCTGCCGTACTTCGACCAGGACGGCGTGCACGAGATCCACAAGGCGTGGCGGAAGATCCTGGACTCGTACCCGGGCGAGCGGATGGCGGTGGCCGAGGCCTGGGCGTCGACGGCGCAGCGGCTGGCCCGCTACACCGCGCCGGACGAGCTGCACCAGGCGTTCAACTTCGAGTTCCTGCAGGCCAATTGGGCCGACCCGGCGGCCGTGCGGGCGAGCATCGACTCGTGCATCCACGCCGCCGAGTCGGTGGGCGCGCCGACGACGTGGGTGCTGTCCAACCACGACGTGCGCCGGCACGTGACGCGCCTGGGCTCCCTCGAGCGGGCCAACGCGGCGGCGCTGCTGATGCTGGCGCTGCCGGGGTCGGCGTACCTGTACCAGGGCGACGAGCTGGGCCTGCCCGAGGTGCTCGACCTGCCCGACGACGCCCGGCAGGACCCGGTGTGGTTCCGCTCCGGCGGCACCGATCCGGGCCGCGACGGCTGCCGCGTGCCGATCCCGTGGCGGGCGGCGGCACCCGCGTTCGGCTTCTCCCCCACCGGCGCCGCGTGGTTGCCGCAGCCGCCGGCCTTCGCGGAGCTCGCGGCCGACCGGTCGTCCACTGTGGAGCTGTACCGCGAGGCGCTGCGCCTGCGCCGCTCGCTGACCGGACCGCTGCGCTGGCACGAGAGCCCCGACGGCGTGCTGGACTTCTCCCGCGACGGGCTGCGCTGCGTCGTGAACCTTTCACGCACGGCCTGCACGTTGCCGGACATGCCCGATTCCGAGGTCGTCCTGGCCAGCCGTCCCATCGACGGCGGTGCGCTTCCGGCCGACACCGCCGTGTGGATCTTTGCAAGAACTGCCAGATCTTCCTAATCATTTCCGCAGTTCAAGGGCCTTGTGAACGGTTGTCTCCGGGCAATCTTTGCAAGGTCCTTGACAGAGGGTTTCAGCGGGGCCGAAGCTCAGCGTCAATTCCATTCCCGCCCGGCTCCGCTACCGCCATTCCGGAGGCCCTCGTGCGCGTGTCCCTGAAGAGAACCCTGGCCGCAGTCGGCGGCCTCGTCCTGTGTGCGGCGCTGACCGTGCCGCTGCTGACGGGCGGCCGCAAGGCCGAGGCTGCCGTCGGCAGCAACGATGTCATCGCCAATCTCTGGCTCTGGCCCTGGACGTCGATCGCCACCGAGTGCACGAACGTGCTCGGCCCGGCCGGCTACGGCGCCGTGCAGGTCGCCCCGCCGGAGGACTCGATCAGCGTCGCCGGCCACCCGTGGTGGGACATCTACCAGCCCGCCGCCTACGACCTCAACAGCCGCATGGGCACCCGCGCCCAGTTCCAGAGCATGGTCACGGCCTGCCACAACGCGGGCGTGAAGGTCTACGTCGACGCGGTCGTCAACCACATGACCGGCGCCAACCAGGCCAGCACCACCTCGTACGGCGGCGCGACCTTCACCAACAACTACAGCTACCCCAGCGCCGGCTACAGCTCGTCGGACTTCCACTTCAACCCGGCCGACTGCCCGCAGTCCGACAATCAGATCCACGACTACAACAACGCCACCGAGGTCTGGAACTGCCAGCTCGTCGGGCTGTCGGACCTCAAGACCGGCACCGACTACGTGCGCACGAAGATCGCCGGCTACCTCAACGACCTCATCTCGGTCGGCGTCGACGGGTTCCGGGTCGACGCGGCCAAGCACATGCCGCCCGCCGACCTGGCCGCCATCAAGGGCAAGCTGACCAACCAGAGCGTCTACTGGGCGCAGGAGGTCATCCCCGGCGGCTCCGGCAGCCTCGCCCCGGCCGCCTACGAGGGCGTCGGCGGCGTGCTGGAGTTCAACTACGCCACCAACCTCAAGAACCAGTTCACCGGGAGCATTGCCAACCTGCAATCGTTCGGTACCTCCTGGGGCCTGGAACCCAGCGCGAAGTCCACGGCGTTCGTGTCCAACCACGACACCGAGCGCAACGGATCGACGCTGTCCTACAAGAACGGCGCCACCGACACGCTCGCGAGCGTGTTCATGCTCGCCTGGAACTTCGGCACCCCGAACGTCATGAGCTCGTTCACGTTCTCCAACAACGACGCCTCGCCGCCGGCGAACGCCAGTGGCTACGTCAGCGCCGTCACGTGCGGCAGCGGCTGGGAGTGCCAGCACCGGCAGCGCGCGATCAAGAACATGGTGGGCTTCCACAACGCGACGCGGGCGGACACCACGGTCGGCAACTGGTGGTCGGACGGGGCGAACGCGATCGCCTTCTCCCGCGGTACCAACGGCTGGATCTCCATCAACAACGGCGGCTCGGCGGTCGGGTCGCGCACCTTCAGCACCGGCCTGCCCGCGGGCGTCTACTGCGACGTCATCCACGGCGACTACAACGCGGCCGCCGCGACGTGCTCGGGCCCGACGGTCACGGTGAACGGCAGCGGCCAGGCCACGGTCGGCGTCGGCGCGAAGGACGCGGTCGCCATCCACGCCGGCGCCCGGGTCTCCGGCGGCTCCACGGCAACCCCCACGGCAACCCCCACGGCAAACCCGTCCGGTGTTTCCTTCACGGTTTCTGGCGCGCCCACCGGCAACCCGGTCTACCTGGTCGGCTCGGTTGCCCAGCTCGGTTCCTGGAACACGGCGAACGCGGTGCCCATGACGGCGAGCGGCGGCAACTGGACGGCAACGGTTTCCCTGCCCGCCGGTACGGCGATCGAGTACAAGTTCATCACCAGGACCGGTTCGGGCACGGTGACGTGGGAGCCGGGGAACAACCACACGTACACGGTGCCGGCGTCGGGCAGCGGCACGGTCAGTACGACCTGGAACGGCTCGTCGACGTCGAGCCCGTCGGTGACGTTCAACGCCACCGTGACCACGACGTTCGGGCAGAACGTGTTCGTCGTCGGCTCGATCCCGGCCCTGGGCTCGTGGAACACGGCGAGCGCGGTCGCCCTGTCGTCGGCGAACTACCCGATCTGGTCGGCGACGGTGGCGATGCCGGCCAACACCGCGGTGGAGTACAAGTTCATCAAGAAGAACACCGACGGCTCGATCACCTGGGAGAGCGGCGCGAACCGGACGCTGAACACCGGTACGTCGCCGCAGACCATCACGGCGACGTGGAATTGACGTTCGCTCCGCACTAGAGAACGGAGATTCCCCCCACGCTGCGTGTGGAACACGCGGCGTGGGGGCGGATTCCTGCTTCTCGGCGCGAGGCCGGCCGAGGCGCCGGCACACGTGCCGGTCTTACCCGCGTTCCACAGGCGTTTGAGTTGTCCCAGCGTCCCTGGGCCAACACGTTGAGCGCCGCATTGACATCCCGGTCGTGGACCGCCCCGCAAAGGCAGGTCCACGACCGGACGGACAGCGGCTTGGGTCCGTCGAGCCGGGCGCACACCGAACACCTCTGGGACGTGGGCGCGAACCGGTCGATCTTCGCGAAGGTCCGCCCCCAGCGGGCGGCCTTGTACTGCAACATCGCGGTGAAGCTGGCCCACGCCGCGTCGTGGACGCTCCTGGCGAGCCGCGTCCGGCCGAGACCGACGACGCACAGGTCCTCGACATACACCGCTTGGTTGTCGCGGATGATCGCCGTGGACAGCTTGTGCTGCCAGTCCCGCCGGGTGTCGGCCACCCGCGCGTGCATCCGCGCGACCTTCACCACGGCCTTCGCGCGGTTCTGACTGCCCCGCTGCTTGCGCGAGACGGCTTGTTGCAGCCGTTTGAGCTTGCGCACCGCGCGGCGCAGAAACTTCGGCGCCGCGATCTTCGTACCGTCCGACATGACCGCGAAGTACGTCAGCCCAAGGTCGATGCCCACCTCGGAATCCACCTCAGGTAACGGTTCGTCCGTGGTCTGCACGACGAACGAGGCGAAGTACCGCCCGGCTGCATCCTTCACGACCGTCACGGAGGACGGGTCTGAGGGCAGCCTCCGGGACCAACGCACCTCCACATTGCCGATCTTCTGCAGCCGCAGCCGACCGTCGTCGAGGAGCTTGAAGTTGCTGTTCCTGGTGAACCGGATGGCCTGCCGGCCGTCCTTGCGGGACCGGAAGCGGGGCGGCGCGACCTTGCGGCCCTTGCGCTTGCCCGTGATCGAGGCGAAGAAGTTGCGGTACGCCATGTTCAGATCAGCGAGGGCCTGCTGCAGCACGACCGACGAGACCTCACCCAGCCACGCCCGCTCCGGGGTCGCCTTGGCCTGGGTGATGACCTGCTTGGACAAGTCTCCGTCCGAGATGTACGGCAGTCCCTCGGCCCGCGCCTGCTGCCGTGCGTGCAACCCGTCGTTGAACACCACCCGAGCACATCCAAACGCCCGAGCCAGCGCTGCGCGCTGACTGGCATTCGGGTACATCCGGAAGTTGTAACGGAGCTGCACCGGCGCACCGTACCAATTGACATGGCAGCACGCGAAGGCATCAGCACCGGTAGAATTCGTCCTGCGCACCCGCTTGGTTCTCATGACCTCGGTCTGCGGCTGGAGTTCCCGACATACGGCAGGCTATTGCCGGGCCAAGCCCAGTTCGGGGCTCGTACTTCGTTCGCTCCGTTAGCGGCGCGGCCCCGGGGCGTCAGGAAGCAGCAGAACCGACGCTACGGCACGATCGGGCCTGGCGTCCTTCCCCCGCTCGTCTTCACCCCCGCCCGGGAAACGGGTGCACTAGCCGCCATTCCGGTAGCCAGCACCATCTTGCGCAGCAGGTTCGCGAGGGTCTGACGCTCGCGCCGCGAGAGCGGCGCGAGCAGGACCGACTCGCCGCGCTCCTCGTCGCCGAGGTGGCGCAGCAGTTGCTCGTGACCGGCGTCGGTGAGCCGCACGTGGACCCGGCGCCGGTCCTGCTCGTCGCCGTCGCGCACGATCCAGCCGGCCGCTTCGATGGCGGCGAGGCGGGCGGACAGGGCGCCGCGGGTCAGGCCCAGGTGGTCGGCGATCTCCGACGGGCTGGCGGTGTAGGGCGGGCCGTGGCGGCGCAGGATGAGCAGGACCTTGAACTGCCAGCGCTGCATGCCGCCGGCCGCCAGGACCTCGCGCCGGCGCTGCTGCTGGTGCCTCGCGAGGATGGCCAGCCGGACGAAGATGGCTTCGGCCAGGGGATCCAGGGTGTCGAGCTCGCGGGTCCAGACGTCCACGTGCCGATCGGCTTCGTCTTCCACGGTTGCCTACTCTGCCAGTTGGACGACATGTCGGGCGCTCCGCCGGCCCGACATCGGTCCGAAAGTAGTTTTCTTGTGGATAGTTTTTGGGATTACTACCGTCGGCCGCATGATGACGCTGGATGAGCTCGTTGGGGCGGCCCGGGGACTGGCCCTCGGGGCGCGGTGGGAGCAGGCCACGGGGCTGCTCGACGCGGCCGCCGCCCGGTTGCCGCAGACCGCCGAGGGCCGTGGCGCGGGCGCGCGGATCGCCCTCGCGGCGGCCGAGATCGCCGTGGATTCCGTGTGGTACAACGGAAACGACGAAGGCGCCGCCCGGCTGTCCAAGGTGGACGCCGATGCGCTGGACGACCTGGGCCGGTGGGACCTGGAGTTCGCCCGCTTCCGGTCTACCTACTATGCCCACCTCCGGCAGCACGCGCCCTTCCTGCGCGAGGAGGGTCAGCGGTTCGTGGACTCGGCGCCGGACGCGCGGCGGCTGGGATGGGCGCACATGTACCTCGGGCTGGTGTACGACAACGTCCTCGAGGAACGGGTCGACGCCCCCGCCCACTACGAGATCGCGCTGGCCAACTCCGGCGACGACCCGCTGCTGCGGCGCGAGGCGCAACGGCACCTCGGCGACCACGACCACGACGCGGGCGACCACGCCGACGCCCTGGCCCGGTGGCGGGACGCGACCTCGGCCGGCGCGGCGATGGGCATGGTGGCGGGGACGCTGTCGCAGCAGATCCTGCTGGCCGTGCTGGCCCGCGACGCGGGCGACGAGGCGGGCGCGGTGGCCCTCGCGACCGAGGTGCTGCGCTGGTCCGAGGCGATCGGTGCCGGGCGGATCGCCGGGCAGTGCCGGAACTTCCTCGCCGGTGTCGATCCCACCCAGCCGCCGCCGGCCCCTTCGGAGTGACTTTCGTCGATGGCGGTGGTACACCTTCGGCATGGCTGAACGAGTGCTGGACCAGTGCCGGCTGTTCAACGAGGGCGTCCGCACCGGCGACTGGGCCGGCTACCTGGACCGGTTCGCGGACGGCGCGACCATGCGCATCGAGGGCGACCCCGGCAGCCCGTACGAGGGCCGGGCCGCCATCGAGGCCGCGTACGCGGTCGCGCCGCCCAACGACACGCTCACCGTCACCTCGGTCGAGTCCGACGGCGACGAGGACGTGGCCCGGGTGGCGTGGACCGCCGGCGGCTCGGGCTCGCTGCGGCTGCGCTGGTCGGCCGGGCGGATCGCCGAGCTGACCGCGCAGTTCGACGATTAAGCTGGGTTCATGGAGGATCCGTACCAGCTGTCCCGGTTCGTCGAGGCGCAGGAGCACTCGTACGACCACGCGCTCGCCGAGCTCAAGGACGGCAACAAGCGCAGCCACTGGATGTGGTTCGTCTTCCCGCAGATCCAGGGCCTCGGGCGCAGCTCGATGGCGCAGCGGTACGCCATCGGCTCCCTCGACGAGGCGCGGGCCTACCTGCAGCATCCGGTGCTGGGCCCGCGCCTGCTCGAGTGCACCGACGCGCTGCTGGGCGACGGGACGCACACCGCCGTGGGCATCTTCGGCGAGACGGACGCGATGAAGCTGCGCTCGTCGATGACGCTGTTCGCGCACGCGGACCCGGCGGAGAACCGCTTCGCCCGGGTCCTGGACCGCTACTACTCGGGCGCCGAGGACGCGGAAACCGTCCGCCGTCTGTGATTGCCGGCTATCGCCCGAGACGGAGCAGCGGCGCGTAGGCGGGCACGTACTCCTGCCCGCTGAGCGCGGCGATGTGCCGGATCACCTCGTCGGTGGCCGCGCGTACCGAGCCGCCGGCCACGTCGACCGGGGCGCCGAACCGGAACGTGATCTCGGCCCCCGGCACCCGGCGCGGCCAGCGGGCGTCGATCGGCTGCACGGCGTCGGTCCCGGTCACCCCGAACGGCACGATCGGCACCCCGGCCTGCTGGGCGAGGCGGACGGCGCCGGTGCGGCCCCGGTACAGCCGCCCGTCCGGTGACCGGGTCCCCTCCGGGAACACGGCGACGAGCCCACCGGCGCGCAGCACGGGCACGGCCCCGTCGAACGCGCTGAGCACCGCCCGCCCGCCGCCGCGTTCGACCGGGATGGCCCCGAGTCCCCGGACGAGCGCGCCGGCGAGGCGGTGGCCGCGGAAGTACTCGGCCTTGGCCCAGAACGCGATGTGCCGCGGCACCACGGCGCCGAGGAACAGCTCGTCGGCGACCGACAGGTGGTTGCCGGCGAGGACCGCCCCGCCGGCCGGGATGTGGTCCAGGCCGTGGACGGTGGGCCGCCACCCGACGCGCAGGGCCCGCCCGGCGGTCGCCCGGACCAAGCGATACAGCACCGGCGTCATGCGTCCCGCCGGGTGGTGTGGGCGTCGAGGGCGGCGTCGACCAGGGGGCCGAGGTCGTCCTGGCCGGTGGCGAGCGGGAGGCTGCCCCACAGCCAGAGCTGCACGATCCCGTGGAGGTTGGCCCAGAACGCGCCCGCCGCCGTGACCGCCGGGGTCGTCTCGCCGCGCGCCTCGGCCAGCAGGAGCGCGAGGGTCCCGAACAGCGGCAGGCTGGTCTCGCGCAGCCCGAGCCGGTCGGAGCGCAGCAGGTCGTGGCGGAACATCAGCTCGTACATCCCGCGGTGCTCCCGCGCGAACGTCACATAGGCCCGGGCGAGGCCGGCCAGCCGCTCCCGGGCCGGGCCGTCCTCCCCCACCTCCCGCAGCCGCGCCGTCAAGTCGGCGAACCCGACCCGGGCGATGGCGGAGAGCAGGTCGACGTGCGCCGGGAAGTACCGGCGCGGCGCCCCGTGCGACACCCCGGCCCGCCGCGCGATCTCCCGCAGCGACACGGCGGCCGAGCCCTCCTGCGCCACCAGCTCGGCCCCGGCCCGCACCAGCCGTTCCCGCAGCCCCGCTTCGTCATGCACGGACAGTGTCTACCGCATCGGCGTAGACACTGTCTACTCGCGCAGGTGGCAGGCTTGATGCCGTGGACATCGAGGTCCGCGCGGGCGACCTGGACCGGATCGACGCGCTGCTCGCCGGGCGGAGCCGGGGCGGTCCGGGCCTGGTGCTGCGCGGTGACCCGGGCGTCGGCAAGACCGCCCTGTTGCGGGCGGCGGCGGCGCGGGCCGGGGCGGCCGGGACGCGGGTGCTGTGGGTGTCCGGGGCGCCGTTCGAGTACCAGATGAGCTTCTCGGCTCTGCATCAACTGGTCTCCCCGCTGCGCCTCCTCGGCGATCGTCTCGCCGGACGGCACCGCGACGCCCTCGCGCACGTCCTCGGGCTCGGGGCCGGACCGCCGCCGCGGCCGCTGGTCATCGCGGCGGCCGTGCACGCCCTGCTGCGCGCGGCGGCCACCGAGCGACCGCTGCTGGTGCTGCTCGACGACGTGCCGTGGATCGACCCGGCCAGCGCCACCGTCCTGGGGTTCTGCGTGCGCCGTACCGGCGACGATCCGATCCGGTGGCTCGCCGCCGCCCGCACCGGCGCCGGCGGCCCGCTCGACCAGGCCGGCCTGCCCGAGCGGGAGATCGGGCCCCTCGCGGAGCAGCCGGCCGCCCGGCTGCTGGACACCCGGCATCCGGACCTGGCCCCGCCCGTACGGCGGCGGGTGCTGACCGAGGCGGCCGGCATCCCGCTGGTGCTGGAGGAACTGCCCGCGTCGCTCACCGAGGGGCAGCGCTCCGGCCGGGACCCGCTCCCGGCGTTCCTGCCCCTCAACCGGCGGCTGCGGGCCTGGGTGACCGGACGGCTGCGGGCCCTGCCGGCACCGGCCCGCGAACAGCTGCTGCTGGCCGCCCTGCACGCCGACGCCGACGCCGGCCTGCCGCTGCTGCGCTCGGCGGTCGTGCCGACGGCGGCGCCGGACGAGGGCGTCGCCGGCGCGCTGCACGAGGCCGCGCTGGCCGCCTGGCGGCACGAGGCGCTGTCCGTCGCGGTGGCCGCGCTGGTCCGGGCCGGTGAGCTGAGCCCGCACCCGGCCGACCGGTCCCGCCGCCTGGCCGAGGCCGCGTTCCTGGCGACCATGACGGGTCAGTTCGACGAGGTACCGCGGCTGGTGGCCGCGGCCGACCGCCCCTCCGGCCTCGTCCTCGCCGCGACCGCCCACCTGCTGAGCGCCGTCGAGGGCGACGTCGACGCGGCCAACCACCTGCTGGCCCGGGCGCTGGACGACGTCGGCGAGGCCCCCGGCACCTGGGACGCCCACGGGATCCTGCTCACGCTGCTGCTCATCGGGGTGTACGGCGCCCGGCCCGAGCGGTGGGCGCTGCTCGACGCGGCCCTGGACCGCTTCGCCGCGGACACCGTCGCCCCGTTCCGGCTCTGCCACCAGGCCTTCGTCGACCCGGCCCGCACCGCCGGCACGGTGCGGGCGGGCCTCGCGGACGCGTTCGCGGCGCTGCCCGCCGACGTGCCGCCCTGGCAGGTCCTGCCGCTCGCGCACGCGGCCGCCGCGATGGATGCCCTGGCCGAATACCGATATGTGGTACGGCGGATGGTCGAACGCGAACGCGACGGCGGGGCGGTCACCCTGGTCGTCGCCGGGCTGCTGCTGCTCTGCCTGGACTCGTACGGGCGCGGGCAGTGGGACGAGGCCGAGGCGATGGCCCGGGAAGGGCTGGACCTGGCGACGGCGCACCGCTACCACCTCCTGGAGGGCCAGCACCGCGTCTCGCTGGCGTACATCGCGGCCGGCCGCGGGAACGCCGAGCCGGCGCGGATCCTCGACGAGGTCACGACCTGGGCGGCCCCGCGGCGCGTCGGGATGACCCACGAGTCCGCCGGGCACACCCGCGTGCTCATGGCGCTGGGCCGGGGCGACTACGAGGCGGCGTACGCGCAGGCCTCCCGGATCACCCCGCCCGGCGGCCCCAACGCCGGCGTTCCGGGCCGCTGGACGCTGCTGGACCTGGTCGAGGCGGCCGTGCGGACCGGGCGGACCGCCGAGGCCCGCGCGCACGTCGCCGCCGCCGAACGGGCGGGCATCGACCGGATCTCCACCCGGACCGCGCTCATCACGGCCGGGGCCGCGGCGCTGGCGGCCGGCGACGAGCGGGCCGGCGGGCTGTTCGAGGCGGCGCTGGCGCTGCCGGAGGCCGGACGGTGGCCGTTCGAGCAGGCCCGCATCCAGCTCGCCTTCGGCCAGTGGCTGCGCCGGGGCCGGGACACCGCCCGCGCCCGGCTGCACCTGCGCGCGGCCGCGGAGACCCTCGACCGGCTGGGCGCCCGGCCCTGGGCCACGCGGGCGCACCACGAACTGCGCGCGACCGGGATCGCCGCCGGCCCCGCGGCGGGCGGTGGCAGCGCCCTCACCGGACAGGAACGCCAGATCGCCACGCTGGCCGCGACCGGGTTGACCAACAAGCAGATCGGCGAGCGGCTGCACCTGTCCCACCGCACCGTCGGGGCCCATCTGCGGCGGATCTTCCCGAAGCTCGGCATCGCCTCCCGGGCCGCGCTGCGCGACGCGCTGGGCTCCTGACCGCTGCCGGTGCCGCGCTGCACTCGGGGGTGCGAGACCGAACGTTCTGTCGCTACGATGGTCGGATGGCTCCCAGTGACACCGAGACCCGGCCGTCCGAGGCGCGGCAGCGGCTGCTCGCCGCGGCCACCGCCGTCTTCTACGCCGAGGGCATCCACTCGGTCGGCGTCGACCGGGTCATCGCCGAGGCGCAGGTGACCCGGGCCACGTTCTACCGGCACTTCCCCGGCAAGGAGGACCTCGTCCTGGCCTACCTGCAGGGCGTCGACCAGGCCATCCGCGGCCAGGTCGACGAGGCCGTGGCCGCCGAGCGGCCGGCCACGGACATCGTGCGGGCCATCGCCGCGGGCATCGCCCAGAACATCCGGACGCCGGGCTTCCGGGGCTGTGCCTTCCTCAACGCCGTCGCCGAGTACCCCGATCCGGCGAACCCCGTGCACCAGGCCGTCCTCGCCCACCGGCAGTGGTTCCTCGACACCATCCACACGTTGATGGCGCGCATCCACCCGAGCGAGGCGGGGCCGGCCGCGCAGCATTTCGTCATGCTCCGCGACGGCGCCATGGCCGCCGGGTGCCTCTTCGACCCGGACCGCATCTGCGAGACGTTCCTGCGCGGCGTCGACGGCCTCGTCGAGACGCACGCGGCCCGCCCGTCCTCCTGACGGAAAAAGGCCGCCATGGTACGGGCGGCGCGTCAGGCCGCTTCGAGGGCGGCGAGCACGTCGCGGCCGACCTCCGGGATCGGGCGCATCGCGTCGACCGAGATCAGGATGCGTCGCTTCCGGTACCACTCCACGATCGGGTGCGTCACCTCGTGGTAGAGCTCCAGCCGGCGCCGGATGACGGGTTCGGTGTCGTCGCTGCGGTGCTCGCGCTCCGCCCGGGCCAGCAGCCGCCGGGTGAGTTCCCGGTCGTCGGCCTCCAGGTGCAGGGCGACGTCCGCGGCCATCCCCAGCTCCCGCGCCTGTTCGTAGCCCGCCTGGGCCTGCGCGACCGTGCGGGGCACGCCGTCGATGACGATCCCGCCGCCCAGGCGCCTGGTGTCGATCAGCGCCTCGCGGGCCAGCCGCAGGACGATCTCGTCGGGGACGAGCTCGCCCCGGTCGAGGTGGGCCCGGATCGCGCGGCCCAGGTCCGTGCGCCGGGCGACGTGACCGCGCAGCACGTCGCCGATCACCACCCGGGGAATGCCGAAATGGGCGGCGACCAGGCCGCCCTGCGTGTCCTTGCCCGCGCCGGGCGGCGCGATCATGACCACTCGCATGCTGTCCGTCCTCGCTCTCCACGGCCGCCGGACCGGCGGCCACGATCAATCGTGTGCGGCGGCCGCCGGTCCGGCATCGGTCAGATGACCCTCGAGGGCTACTCGATGTCCGAGAACAGCCCGGTGAGCGTCACCTCCGTCGCCTGGAGGCCGCCGAAGACGGCGCCGGCGGCCGGGGTGGCGACGGCGGCGGAGGCGTCCTCGTAGCTGTCGAAGTAGAGGTCGAGGGTGCGGTACGCCGGGGTGGCGGTGCCGTCCTCCTTCGGCCACACCTTGGCCGACTCGACCCGCCGCAGCTTCGGAAACGTCTCCGCGGCCCGCCGCACCTCGGCGTAGGCCTTCTCGAACTCGTCCGGGTCGGCGGGGTTGCCGATGATGAGCGTGATCTTGGTGGGCATGAAGCTCTCCTCGTGTGTTGTGTGCGGGCCCGCGAGAGGCGGGCCCGTCAGCGGCCGTACGCCTCGAGCAGGCGCAGCCAGACCTCGCTGACCGTCGGGTACGCCGGGACGGCGTGCCACAACCGGTCCAGCGGAACCTCACCCGCGACCGCGACCGTGGCCGCGTGCAGCAGTTCCGCGACGTCCGGGCCGACGAAGGTGACGCCGGCGACGACACGCCGGTCCTCGTCGACAATCATCCGGGCGTGCCCCTGGTAGCCGTCGGCGTGCAGCGCGGCGCCGGCGACACCCGCCAGGTCGTGGTCGACGACCCGGATCCGCAGCCCGGCGGCCTCGGCGGCGGCCGCGGTCAGCCCGACCGAGGCGACCTCCGGGTCGGTGAAGACCACCTGCGGTACCGCCCGTTCGTCGGCGGTGGCGGCGTGCCGGCCCCACCGGCCGTCCTCGACCGTCCCGCCCACGGCCCGCGCCACGATGACGTCGCCGGCCGCGCGGGCCTGGTACTTGCCCTGGTGCGTCAGCAGCGCCCGCCGGTTGACGTCCCCGGCCGCGTAGAGCCAGCCGTCGCCGACCGGCGCGCCGTCCTCGCCGAGGACCCGCAGCGTGTCGTCGACGGTGAGCCAGCCGCCGGGCTTGAGGCCGATCCGGTCGAGCCCGATGTCCTGGGTGTTCGGCACGCGGCCGATCGCCACCAGGACCTCGTCGGCCTCGACCGCCGTGCCGTCGGTCAGCGTGACGTGCACGGTGCCGGCGGCGTCCCGGCGTACCGATGCGGCTTCGGCACCGATGTGCACGGTGACCCCGGCGTCCCGCAGCGACTGCGTGACGCGCTCGCCGGCGAAGGGCTCGGCCTGGTGCAGGACGCCGTCGCGGGCCAGGACCGTCACCGCCGCGCCGAGGCTCGCGAACGCGGTCGCCATCTCGGCGGCCACCACCCCGCCACCGATGATCGCCAGCCGGCCGGGGACCGCCCGGGCGGCGGCCGCCTCGCGGCTCGTCCACGGGGCCGCCTCGCGCAGGCCGGGGACGTCCGGGAGCAGGGCGCCGCTGCCGGTCGCGACGACGACCGCGTGCCGGGCGGTGAGGGTGGTGGCGGTGCCGTCCTCCCCGGTCACCTCGACGGTACGGGCGGCGCTGATCCGGCCCTGCCCGCGGTACAAATGGATCCCGGCCGAATCGAGCCAGGCCACCTGTCCGTCGTCCTTCCAGCCGGATGCGAACCCGTCCCGGCGGCGCAGCACGGCGGCCGCGTCGAGCTCGCCCGTCACGGCCTCCCGGGCGCCGGGCAGTGCGCGGGCCGCCCGCAGTGCGCTCGCGCTGCGCAGCAACGCCTTGGTCGGCATGCACGCCCAGTAGGAGCACTCGCCGCCGACCAGTTCGCGCTCGACGATCGCGGCGGTCAGGCCGCCCCGCACCACCCGGTCGGCGACGTTCTCCCCGACCGGTCCCGCGCCGATGACCACGACGTCGTAGGTGGTTCCCATGTCAGTTGCCCTTCGCGGCGCGGCCGAGGCGGATGGCGGCGATGAGGAAGAAGATGGCGCCGGGGATGGCGTAGCCGACCGCGTTGGTCAGCGCCGGGTCGTCGGCCGCGGCGGCCGCGATGAACGATCCGCCGGCCAGCACGGAGATGCCGCCACTGATGATCATCGGCCACTGCCCGCCCAGCCGGCGGCGCGGCAGGGCCACCGCCAGCTGGACCAGGCCGGCCACGACCGCCCACGCGCCCCACACCCGCAGGACGGCCGGGACGCCGGAGGCGCCGGCGAAGGCCAGGCCGATCGCGGCGAGCAGGCTGATCGCGATGTTCACATAGAGCAGGACCGGCGATCCGGTGGACCGCGACGCCCGCGCGTCGACGACGGCGGCGGCCACGTCGAACAGCGGGTAGAGCACGAGCAGCGCGGTGGTGAGCGGGTTGAGATCCTTGGCCAGCGGGATCATCACCGCCGCCCAGACGATCGCGAAGCCGAAGCGGACGAAGTAGAGCCGCCGGAGGGCGGACGCCGTCGTCGACAAGCCTGGGGCGGCCACGGTGGTCATGGCGATCCTTTCGGTACTGCGTCGAGGTAGAACGTGTCGAGGTAGAACGTTCTGTCTACTCGACAATGCCTCGCCGTGCCGCGAGTGTCAAGACCGAACGTTCTATCTCGTACGCAACAGGTCGGTGAACTCGGCGGGCTGCTCCAGGTTCCACAGGTGCCCGGCCCCGGGGATGATCCGCAGCTCAGCGCCCGGAATGCCGGCGGCCAGCTCGCGCGACAGCGGCAGATTTACCCGGTCCCGTTCCCCGCACACGACCAGCGTCGGCGCGTCGATCCCGGCCAGGCGCGGGCGCAGGTCGAGGTGGGCGAGCTCGCGCAGGGCCGCCAGGTACGTGCCCTTGCCGACGGCGCGCAGGTCCGCCGCACCGTCCGGCCCCTGCTGCGCCCCGGCGATCCGCGCGAGCACGGCCATCGGCAGCACCGCCGAGATCGCCCGCTGCACCGCGAGGGCCGGCGGCGGATGGGCGACGCCGCCGGACAGCACGAGCCGTCCGACCCGCCCCGGGCGCTCCAGGCAGGCCAGGGCGGCCACGGTCGCGCCCAGCGAGATCCCGCAGAGCAGGACCGGGCCGGCGGCGGCGTCGATGGCGGCGGTGACGGTCCGGGTGGCGGCGGCCAGGGTGAACGGCCCGGGGGCGGCGCCGTGGCCGGGCAGCGCGGGCACGACGACCTCGTGGGTGCCGGCCAGGGCCTCTATCTGTGGCCGCCACAGCCGTGCGGTGGTGGCCAGGGCCGGAACGAGGATCACGGTCTCCATGTCGGGCGACCCTACAACCGCCGGGTGCAAGACTGGGGGCATGCAGCGCCCCGTCGAATCCGTCTGGGACTATCCGCGGCCGCCCAGGGTCGAGCCGACCGATCGGCACATCGTGGCCCGCCACCGTGGTGAGACCGTGTTCGACACCCGCGCCGCGTTGCGCGTGCTGGAGACGTCCCATCCGCCGGTGTACTACGTCCCGCGCGACGACGTGCACGGCACGCTCACGCTGGCGCATCGGCGTACGGTCTGCGAGTTCAAGGGCTTCGCGTCGTACTGGGATCTCGGCGTCGCCGGCCTCACCGTGCCGGACGCCGCCTGGTCGTACGAGGACCCGGCCCACGGGTACGAGGCGCTGCGCGGCCGGCTCGCGTTCTACCCGGCGCTGCTCGACGAGTGCACCGTCGACGGCGAGCCGGTCATCGCCCAGCCCGGCGACTTCTACGGCGGCTGGCTCACGTCGGACATCACCGGCCCGATCAAGGGCGGCCCCGGCACCCGGGGCTGGTGAAGCACCGCGACACGACCCGGGCGGGTCCGTGATTTGGGCAGCTGGCCGGGTTGCCGACCCGGGGCGCATCGCGGTGCTGCCGATGACGGTGCCACCCGGTCCTGACGTGGCGCTGAAACGATCATGCACCGGCCACGGCCCGCGCACGAATCGGCAAATCCCCCGTCGGGGTATAAGTCCGATATGTCGCGGCGCGCCAGCGCCCGACATATCGCCACCAAACGCTTACCGCGCAACGGTCGTGGCGGCCAGCAGCCGGACCAGCTCGCTCCGCTCCGCATCGGAGAGCACCGCGAACGCGCCCGCCGCCAGGGAATCGGTGCGCGCCACGGCCTCGGCCAGGCGGGCGACCGCGTCCGCGGGTGGCGGCGGGTACGGGGGCAGCCAGCCGTTCGCGAGGGCCTTCGCCTCGCCGCCCGGGCCGGTCAGGATCGCGTCCAGCGGGGTCAGGCCGGCCGACAGCACCGCCAGCAGGTGGCCGCCGCCGCGGTGTTCGCGCAGGCGCAGCAGGTTGACGCCGAGGCAGGCGATCGGGTCGTCGTAGGGGTCGGGGACCGCGCGCCAGGCGGCGAACAACACCCGGCCGTGCGCGGGAGCGGCCGTCACCGCGCGCGTGGTCAGTTCGGCGGCGCGGAGCGGATCCGGGCACCGCAGGTGCTCGCGGGCCCACGTCGCGCAGCAGCGGGCGTCGGCCGCGACCAGGCCCGGCAGGCGGTGCGTGGCCAGCACGTCGCGCCACGCCTCGCGGACCATCGGCGGGGCGAAGAAGCCGCACGCGGCCGCCACCACGCCGGCGTCGACCGGGCCCAGGACGGCGCAGCGGCCGCCGAAGTACAGCGGCAGCGGTTGCAGCCGGAAGCGGCGGCCCACCTCGCCGAACGCCTTCGAGCCGCCGAACTCGGCGCCCAGGCGGACGATCGGGTCGCGGGCCGCGCGGGCCGCCTCCTCGGGGTCCATCCCATGCAACGTAACCAATATTCGCCGTCCTCAAACAGGAACGTTCGTTCTTGACTGTTCGTTCCTGAACGCGCTAGCGTGAGGGGCATGGGACGGCCGCGAGGATTCGACGAGGAGGCGGTGGTCCGCGCGGCGGTGGCGCTGTTCGCCCGGCGGGCCTACGACGGGCTCTCCGTGGACGACCTCGTCACCGGGCTCGGGGTGCACCGCAACAGCCTCTACAAGACGTTCGGCAGCAAGCGCGGGCTGTACCTGGCCGCGCTGCGCAAGTATCTCGAAGACCCCCGGGCGCTCCTCGACGGCGACCGCCTCGACCTGCTGCTGCTGGCCGCGGCCGAGCAGGCACCGCTCGACGCGGAGGTCGGGGCGCTGATCAGCGGGGCGCTGGCCCGGCTCGACGAGGAGCTCGGGGCGGACGAGACCGACAGGACACTGGGCGCGCGGCTGCGGGCCCGCATCGACACCGGGGAGCAGTAGATGGCGACCGTGAACATCGACGGGGACACCCTCGTCGTGGAGATCGAGGGGCTCGACAAGCTCTGGGCGCTCAAGAGCCGCCTGGCGATACCGCTCGCCAACGTCCGCGGGGCGACCGCCGACGCCGGGATCGCGCACGAGCCGAAGGGGATCCGGACGCCGGGGGCGTACATCCCGAACGTCATCACCGCCGGCACGTTCCACCTCGACGGGGAGAAGGTGTTCTGGGACGTGCACGACGCGCGCAAGGCGGTCGTGATCGAGCTGGCCGACGAGCGCTATGCGCGCCTGGTCATCGAGGTCGACGACCCGCGCGCGACCGTCAAGCTGATCGAGAGCGCGATCTAGCAGCGCACCGGAGGTGCCGTGGTCCCCACGCCGGCCGGGACCACGGAAGGGGCCGCCGAGGCCGCGGCCGAGGACTCCACAGTGGACGGGGCCACCGAGGGCGACGGGGACGGCCCGCCGTACAGCAGCTGCGTCGTCTGCTGGAAATCACTCTGGCCGAGGGCGAGGCCGGAGACGAGCGCCTGATGGCCGTACACATCGGCAATCCTCAGCGCGACGGTGCCATCGAGGCCCGAGGGCCCCGTCCAGGTGTTGTCCTCGCCGTGGCGCAAGGCGACGAAGCCGTCGCCCCGGGACAGCTCCACAGTGGACAGCGGGTTGCCGTGATGGTCGACGACCACGCTCAGCGACGAGTAGCCCTGGCCGCCCTTGACCTTCACGCGCAGCGGGCCGACCTCCGGGTCGCGGACCGTGGTGTAGGAGACCGAGATGACCCCGGCGCTGAGCGAGCCGATCCGCTGGAACGCGCCCTTGCCCAGGTCGATCTTCCCGGCCGGGCAGCTCGGGCACAGGTCCACCACCTGCACGCGGGCGGTGCCGTTCGGGCCGGTCACGTCGAGCAGGGTGCCGCAGCCCTTGCCGCCCGCGTACTCCGCCTTCCCGACCGCCGCGTACGCGCCCTCCGCCGGCGTGCCGAGGTTGCACATCCCGTTGCGCCCGGCCGTGTAGTAGGAGGCGGAACCGCCGGCCGCGCACGCCGCGCTGCCACCGACCTGGGTCACGAGCACGACCGCGACCACCGAGGCGACGACGACGGTGGCGGCGGGCACGATCCAGCGAAGGTGACGGCGGTTCATGTCCGGGATCGTAGCGGCTGATAATGCTTGTCCATGGAGTTCCCGACGTACATCGGCACGATGCCCTTGCACGCGATCACCGAGATCTATGGCGAGCCCGGCCTGCGCGAGCGCTACCGCCTGGAGATCCAGCGCTTCGCCCCGCCCGACCGCGACCGGCTCGCCGCCGCCCTGGACCTGGCCGGTGAGCTGCACCGGGAGGACCGGCGGGTGCGCGAGCCGTACGTCAACCACCTGCTGCGCGTCGCGATCCGCATCATGCACCACTACGAGGTGTCCGACGTGGACGTGATCGCGGCCGCCGTCCTGCACGACACGGTCGAGGACCATCCGGACGCCCTCGCCGGGAAGGACGGCGCGAGCACCGAGGAGGCGGTCGCGGAGCTCGCGAAGCGGTTCGGCGATCGCGTCGCGCGGCTCGTCGAGGCCGTCACCAACCCCGAGTACGACCCGTCATACGACAAGCACGAGCAGTACCGCGAGCACGTCAGGACCAGTCTCGACGGCGAGCCGTGGGCGCGGGTCATCAAGCTGTCCGATTTCACCGACAACGGCGTCGGTGTGATCCATACCACGGGACCGAAAGTCGAGCGGCTGGCCACCAAATATCGCCCCATGGTCCCCGTGCTGCGCGAACTCGTCGCGCGGCCCGACACACCTCTGTCACGGCTGGTGAAACAACACATCGCTCGCCACCTCGACCTCGCCGAGGAGCGGTTCGCGGCCATTCTTGACGGCCGGTGAATGTGCGAAGGTATTCGTCGTGACGATGGTGGAACTCGCGGTGGGCTGGCTGGCGTCGCACCTGTTCGACCGGGGGCAGGCGCAGGAGGCCGAGCCCGCGATCGAGGAGCAGCTGCGGGGACTGGCCGGCCTGGTGCGGGCGAAGCTGGAGGACGACCCGGCGCTGGTCACCCTGGAGCGGGAGTCCGCCGCGTCACCGACACCGACGGTGGGCACCCGGCGGCGCATCGTGCAGGCCCTCGAGGACGCCGCCTGGACCGACCCGCTCTTCGGAGAAGCCCTGGCCGCCACGGTACAGCGCCTGCGCCCGGTCATGCCCCGCGTGGCCGACTGACCCCGGCGTCCACAGTAGAGCGAGCGGTCAGCGGTAGCCCGTCGTGCGGCGGCCCTCGGCGGCGGTCGCGGCCACCTCGACGTGCCAGTCGGTCACCTGGTCCTCGGGCAGGCCCGCCCCGCGCAGCTGCTCCAGGTACCAGGTCTCGTCGGCCGGGCGCATGAGCAGCCGCAGCCAGGCCACGTTCTTCGCCCGCCGGCACTCGGCGACCGACAGCACCGAGCGCAGCGCCTCGATCGGGTTCTCCCCCGGCAGGACGAGGCGCTGGATCGGCGCGGCCGGCGGCGGCTCGGCCCCGGCGGCGAGCAGCCGGGCGGTGAGCACGTGCGCGATCCGGGTCAGTTCCAGGGCGCGGCGGGCGGCGGTGGTCGGGCCGCGGACCGGGTCCGGGGCGGCGTAGGCGGGGTCGGCGATGGCGGCCGTGTACGCCGCGTGCTCCCCCGCGTTCAGCGCTCGCTCCGGGTCCAGCGACGACCACGCCTGCACGCACTCCTCGACCTCCGGCGAACCGACCGGGAGCGGCCGGGCGGGGTCGTCGAGCCAGTCGCGCAGCGGGTCGGAGCCGAGCGCGTCGGCGGCCTGGCGCAGCACCGCGCGCAGCATCCGGCCGTCGGCGCTGAACCCGGCCGGCTCCGTGGCGCGGGTGCGGGCGTTGAGCAGGGCGCCGAGCGCGCGGCGGTCGTCGTCGAAGTTCGCGTACCGGTGCAGGCGCTCGATGAGGGGCCGCAACTCCGGCGCGTCGTCGAGCAGGCCGCGGTAGCGCAGCAGGGCGGCCAGGGTCTCGTCGTCGGGCTCGGCCAGGACCCGCAGCCCGATGGCCGTCCCGGCGACCGGGTCGGTGGCGTCGCGCAACGCCTCGGCGGCCGCCCGCCGGACCGCCACCCCGGGGTCGCCGAGCAGCCCGGCGATCGCCCGCACCGCCTCCGGGTCGCGGCGGCGGTGGGCCAGGCAGGCCACCAGCGCGGCCCGCACCGCGGGGTCACGCTCGGTGCGCGCGGCGGTGGCGAACGGCTCGACGCCGGCGCCGCTGAACCGCAGCAGCATCGCCGCCTCGGCGCGCACCCGCGGGTCGGCGTCGAGGCGCATCAGCCGCAGGCACACCCCGTCGTCGCGGACGTGCGCGGGCGCCTGCAGGCCCTCCAGGCGCAGCAGCGGCGACGGGTCGTTGAGCAGCCGCGCGGCGAACTCGGCGGTCCGGTTGATGGACAGCACCGCCCGGGCCGCCCGCAGCCGCAGCCGGGGCTGCTCGTGGTGCTCGAGGCGCTGGCGCAGCGGTTCGTAGCGGGGGCCCAGGTAGTACAGCAGGGTGGCGACCCGGTCGTCGTCGCAGCGCAGGTCCTCCACGGCCAGCGCGACCCGGGTGTCGATGCCGCCGCGGCGCCCGAGGATCTCGCCGAGGGCGACCGCGGCCGCGTCCCCGACGTGCTCGAACGTCTCGCCCAGGCCGCCGGACACGCGGACCTCGGCCGTGTCGCGCAGCGCCACCTCCAGCAGCGGCTCGACCAGCCGGTGGTCCCCGGTGCCGGCGGCCGCGCGCGCCGCGTCCAGCCGCACCACGGCGTTCGGGTCGCGCAACGCGTCGCGCAGCCGGTCATTCAGCGCCATCGTGGTACACCATAGTGGGATGCACCGCGTCCGCATCCGTTCCGCCGTGGCCGTGCTCGCCCTCACGCTCCTGCCCGTGACCGGCTGTAACACCCGCGAGCGGGTCTGCCGCTCGCAGGAGTACCCGGTCAAGGCGGTCGGGAACCGGACAGGCGCCGCGTGCGTGCCGAAGGACCAGCAGCCGCCGTCGGGCTACGTGCGCTACCCGGCCGGCCAGGAACCCGTCTACATCGACGACGAGTGGTACCGCTACTGGCAGACGAAGGTCGTCGACGAACACGGCACCGTGGTGGAGCAGTGACCCTTCACGCGAACCGCGCGCGCTCCGGCCGGGTGCTGCGCCGCAGCAGCGGCAGCGTCAGCGCGGTGCAGAGCACGGCCGCGACGATCCCGGCGGCGACGGTCGCGTAGAGGCCGATCCCGGGCCACTGCCGCGCGGGGCCGGACACCTGCGCGACCAGCAGGCCCAGCGCGACCCCGGCGGCCGACGCCACGGTCATGGTGGCCGCCGTCTCCAGCAGCACCGCGCGGCGCACCTCGCCCCAGCGCACCCCGGCGGCGCGCAGCAGCGTGACCGGCCGGCGGCGGTCCAGCAGCGCCCCGGCGGTGCCCGCGGCCACCCCGAACGCCCCGATGACCAGCACGAACGCGGCGGCCACGGCGGCCAGCCGGTCCAGGTCGGCCAGGAACGTCTCCAGGTGGTGGTCGATCGGGTCGCGGCCGCTGTTGATGATCGCGTTGGGCACGAGGTTCGCCACCCGGGTGCGGACGCGGTTCTCGGCGGCGAGCGAACCGTCCGTCGGTACCATCACGAGGTTGCCCTTGACGATCACGCCGGGGCCGCGCAGCTGCTCGATGACCGAGGGGGCCACCCCGCCCGTGTCGATCGTGACGACGCCGGATGGGGCGGCCGGCGCGACCGGGGCCAGGGACGCCAGGAACGCGAGCCCGCCGGCGGCCAGCCCGGCCACCACCGCCGGGGAGAACGCCGAGCGCGGGTCGTGGGCGATCCGGCGCGCGGCCAGCACGACGCCCACCCCCACGGGCAGCCGCCGCAGCCACCGCCCCACGAACCCGCCCAGCCGCGGCGAGGGCCGGTGCGCCCGCATCCGGCCCAGCGACAGCAGGCACGTCAGCAGCGCCAGCGCCGGTACCGCGAGCAGCGCACCCGCCAGCCACCGGCCCGGCACGGCGACGTCGTCGAGCCAGAAGTGCCCGCCCTGGAACACCACGGTCGCGGCGAGGACCCGCCGGCCCGCCTCGTACAGCAGCCAGCCGAGCACCGTCCCGGCCGCGGCGCCGACCCCGGCCTCCCCGGCGGCGAGGACCGCGACCTGGCCCCGGGTGGCGCCGGCGAGCCGGAGGGCGGCGAACCGGGCCTCCCGGCGGCGCCAGTCGACCCGGGCCACCGTGGCGACCAGCAGCACGATCGGGATCAGCACCAGCAGGGCGCCGGCGAGCACGAACCCGGACAGGGCGGCGGTGATGGCCCAGGCGGTCGGCCGCACGCCGGTGAAGCCGTGCACGCGGCCGACCGAGCGGACGTGTTCGAGCTGTTCCGGGGTACGGCCGATGACCCCGACGAGCTCGCGGTCGTGGGCGAGGCCGGCGGGCCCGATCGTCATGGTGACCCGGCCCGGGAAACGGTCGTCGAGCTCGTCGTCGGCGGTCGCGGCGAGCAGGCGCCGCAGGGCCGGGGACACGGCGACCTCGCCGGGCGCCGGCGCGTGGTCGAGGCCGGGCGGGACGGGCGCGTCGGGGCCGAGCGCCGCGTAGTACACCCGGGTCATGCGGTTGCCGTTGTTGTAGTCGGTGACGGCGAGGAACAGGGCGCCGTCGGCGGTGTCGGCGACCGGGCCGTCGCCGGTGTCGGGGCTCAGCGCGGAGTAGGCGGCGTCGTGCCAGTCGACGCGGGCGTAGCGGCCGGCGAGGGCGGCCGGGGCGGTGAGGCTGAGCAGCAGCAGGGCCAGGCCGAGCCCGGTGCCGACGGCCGTGAGGACGGTGCGGGCGCGACCGTCGCGGCCGACGGCCAGCCGCAGGGCGAGGCGGAGCAGGGCGTTCACCGGACGTCGCCGTCGCGCAGCAGAACCACCCGGTCGGCGAACCCGGCGACCCGGGACTCGTGGGTGACGATCAGGACCGCGGTGCCGAGGTCCCGGGCCGCCGCGACGAGGATCTCCATGACGTCGTCGGCGCCGGCCGAGTCCAGGGCGCCGGTCGGCTCGTCGGCGAACACGATCTTCGGCCGGGCGACGAGGGCCCGGGCGAGCGCGACCCGCTGAGCCTGGCCGCCGGAGAGCTCGGCGGGCCGCCGCTCGTCGAGCCCGGCCAGGCCGAGCCGGGCGAGCCAGCCGCGGGCCTCGGTGACCGCGGCGCCCCAGGGGCGGCCGGCCAGCAGCAGCGGCAGGGCGACGTTCTCGACCACCGGCAGCTCCGGCACGAGCTGCCCGAACTGGTACACCAGCCCGAACGCGGTGCGCCGCAGCTCGACCCGGCGCCGGTCGGGGAGGCGGTCGAGGCGGGCGCCGGCGAAGTACACCTGGCCGCGGTCGGGCGCGAGGACCCCGGCCAGGCAGTGCAGCAGCGTCGACTTCCCCGAGCCGCTGGGGCCCATCACGGCCAGGATCTCGCCCGCCGCCACCTCGACGGCGGCGCCGCGCAGGGCCGGGGTCAGCCCGTAGGACTTGTGCAGGTCATGCCCGGCGAGGATCGGGGTCATCGCGGCACTCCTCGGCCAGCGTCGGCAGGCGCGACTCGGCGTGGTCCAGCCAGCGCAGGTCCGCCTCGATGTGGAAGAGCTGGTAGTCGATGAGCATGGCGTCGATGCCGTGCTTGGCGGCGGACGCGGCCGCGCGGCGGGCGGCGGTGAGTTCCTGCATCACGGCGAGGTGGCGGGCGCGCTGGGCGTCGAGGTACGCCGCGGCGGGCCGCCCGGACATGAGCGCGAGGGTGACCTTGGTGAACAGGACGGTCTGCAGCTGCGGCTGCGGGTCCTCGGGCTCGGCGAGCCAGGCGCCGAGCCCGGTGACGCCCTCCGGGGTGATCGCGTACCGGCGGCGGTCCGGCCCGCCGCCCGCCTCGACGCCGAGCACCGTGACCCGCCCGTCCCGCTCCAGCTGGGCGAGGGTGCGGTAGACCTGCCCGAAGCGCACCGGCCGGGCCCCGCCGAAGCGCCGGTCGTAGGACTGCTTGAGGTCGTAGCCGTGCCGGCTCGTGGCCTCGAGCAGTCCCAGCAGCGCATAGGCGATCGTCACGGCCCTCACTATTCCCGGTGAGTATACCCACTGGCAATAGTCTCAGAGCTGATTGGCATGCCCCGGCAGTTCGGCCGTGGCCAGGCCGCCGAGGATGTCCGCGATCGACATCGACGCGTCGACGAGGCACTGGCCGTTGGACAGGAGCAGCGACGGTACCGTCGAAGCCAGCTCGGCCCCGCTGAGCCCCTCCGCGAGCAGGCACAGCGCCTCGCCCTGGGCCGCGATCCGCGCGCGCAGCCCGTCGGGGCCGCCGGCCAGCCCGGCGACGCGGGCGAGGGTCCACGGGTCCTGGGCGAGGCGGTTGTCGTAGGTCGCGATCGCACCCGAAGCGGCCCCGTTCACGGCCGTGATCGTCGCCGCCGTCACCAGCGACACGTGGGCCAGGATCTGCCCGGTGTCCCACTCCCCCGGCGGCGGCTCGGGGCGCGGCTCGGTCCTCAGCAGCGCGGCGAAGGCCTGCCGCAGCCCGGTGGCGTCGAAGCGCTCAGCCATGGGCCCGGCCCATCGCCCACGGCGCCGCCGGCAGCACGTCGCCGGTCTCCAGCAGCGACTTGAGGTTCGCCAGCACCGCCGGCCAGCCCGCCGCGATCCCCTGGTACTGGTCCACGTTCGCCAGCCGCTCGTGCGTGACGGTCAGCCGGACGATCGACTCGTGCGGCTCGATGAGGAAGGTCACGGTCGAGGGCTCCCGCTCCTCGTCCGGCGAGTCCTCGAAGGTCATCACCAGGCGGGTCGGCGGCTCGGTCGTGAGCACCGTGCCGGTGACCGCGGTGCCGCTGCCGTCGGGGCGGCGCAGCTCCCACGGCGCGCCGGGCTCCCAGTCGGAGACCGCGGGGTGGCCCCAGTACCGGGCGGAGAGGTCGGCGTCGGTCAGCGCCCGCCACACCTGCTCGGCGGTGGCGTGGATGTAGGTGACGTACACATAGGTCGGGATTGTCGTCGTCATGGCGAACTCCTCCTCGGCTTGGCGCCGGATCGCGCCGAGCGCCCGCAGGCGCGGCTGGTCGAACCCCGAGATCCAGCGCTCCTCGATGTCGTGGATCGGGGCCGGGTTCAGGTAGTGCAGCCGTTCCCGCCCCCGCCGCACGACGGTGACGAGGTTGGCCCGCACGAGGATGTCGATGTGTTGGGTGGCCGACTGCCGGGCCATGCCGAGCTCGTCGCACAGCTCCCGCAGCGTCTGGCCGTTGCGCGCGCGGAGCCGGTCGAGCACGGTGCGCCGGGTCTCGTCGGCGAGCGCCTTGAACACGAGCTCCATGGCCCCCATTATGCAGGTGTTTGCCTGCCTATTGTCAACGCCACAATCGCCCGGTGACGTTTCGACTTGTTGCGCCGGCCCTCGAGGGCCGCCTCGTCCTCCTCGAACCGCTCGACGACCGGCACGCCGCCGACCTGGCCGAGGCCGGCGGCGGCGACCGCGACTCCTTCGGCTGGACGTGGGTGCCGCGCCCCGAGGAACTGCCGGCCTACTACGCCGACATGCGGGCGCGGATGGACGCCGGGCGGATGATGTCGTACGCCCAGATCTCCCGCGCGTCCGGCAAGGCCGTCGGCGGCACGTCGTTCTGGGACCCGCGCTTCCTGCCCGGAACGTCGGACCCCTACGCGGTCGAGGTCGGCTTCACCTGGCTCGGCCCGGCGGCCCAGGGCACCGGCATCAACGCGGAGGCGAAGCTGCTGCTGTTCACGCACGCCTTCGAGACGTGGCACGTGGCCCGGGTCGACCTCAAGACCGACGCCCGCAACGCCCGCTCGCGCGCCGCGATCGCCGCGGTCGGCGCCACCTTCGAGGGCGTGCTGCGCAACTGGTCGCAGTCGTGGGCCTCGGGCGAGACCGGCAGGCTGCGCGACTCGGCGATGTACTCGATCACGGCCGCCGAGTGGCCGCAGGTCAAGGAGCGGCTGCGGGCGCGCGTCGAGCGGTACCGCTAATCCTTCATCCGGGCCTTCAGCACGTCGACCTCGCAGCCGGGTTCGGCCGGGTCGAACCCGTGCTCGGCGAGCCAGCGCACGTTGCACAGGCTGCGCAGCGACCACCAGGCCCGGATCGCGTCGAGGTCCACCTCGGTGCCGTACCCGGCGAGGACGGCAGCGAAGTGCTCCTCGTGCCCGAGCGTGAGCGTGGCCAGGTCGAACATCGCGTCGCCCCGGGCCGCCTCGGACCAGTCGAGCACCCCGGTGACCGCGTCGCCGTCCACGAACACGTGCGAGAGCTGCAGGTCGCCGTGGACGAACACCGGCTCGTACGGCCGCAGCGCCCGCTCCGCGATCCGCCGGTTCCGCTCGACCAGCTCGGCGGGCAGGATGCCGTTCGCGACGAGCAGCGCGCACTCGGTCTCCAGCTCGGCGGCGAGCGCGTCGCGGCCCGGCCCTTCCCACGGCGGCAGCGGCGCCTCGTGCAGCGCCCGCACGACGGCCCCGGCGGCGGCCCACGCGGCGGACGAGGCGGTCGAGGGCTCCCCGAGCTTGCCGAGCGCCCGGCCGGGGAGGCGGGCGATGGCCAGGGCCGGCGGCTGGTACCAGAGCAGCTTCGGGGTCGGAATCGGCGCGAGGGCCATCGCGGCCGCCTCGACCTCCAGCCGCGCCGGGTCGGCGTCGACCTTCACGAAGACGTCCCCGACGCGCAGGGTCGTGCGCTCCGAGTGCGCGACCACGACGTGCACCTCGTCCATGCCGATCATTGTCCCGGATGCTTGCTCGTCCAGTTGTACCTATGTCACCCTGGACGGCATGTACATGGACATCGTGATCCTCAGCCACCTGCAGCGCGGCCCCGTCCACGGCTACGAGCTGAAGCGCAACGTGTCCGCGACCACGGCGTACGCGCTGCACAACAACACGCTCTACCCGGCCCTGCGCCGCTTCGAGGAGTCCGGCGCCGTCACCCGCACCGCCGAGCAGCATGAGGGCAAACCGCCCCGGCACGTGTACGCCATCACCGACCTCGGCCGCGAACTGCTGCACGACATGCTGGCCGACCTGCCCGCCGAGCGGGCCGCCGACGAGCCGGAGTTCCTGACCCGTCTCGGCCAGTTCGAGCACCTCACGACGGACGAGCGGCGGCGGGTGCTGGCCGCGCGTACCACGGCGCTGGAAACGCAGGCCGGGCACATGCGCGCCCTGGCCGAGAAGTCCCGGGACCACCGCTGGGGCAGCCTGGTCGTGACCGAGCTCACCGACCGCGTCGACCGCGAACTGGCCTGGATCGCGACCCTGGCGGCCGAGGCATGAAGCTCACCGGCCTGATGCAGCTCGGCCTGCTCGCCGGGCCCCTGCTCACGATGGTCGACTCGTCGATCGTCAACGTCGCCGCCCCCGACATCGCCACCGAACTGCACACCGGCCTCGCCGACACGCAATGGGTGGTGAGCGGCTACCTGCTCGCCCTGGCCGCCGGGCTGACCGCCACGTCGTACCTGGCCCGCCGCTTCGGCACCATGCGCGTCTACGCCTGGGCCTTGGCCGGCTTCGTCGCCGCCTCCGTCCTGTGCGCGGCCGCCCCGGGAATCTGGGCCCTGGTCGCCGCCCGCGCGCTGCAGGGCCTGGCCGGCGCTCCCCTGGTCCCGCTCGCGATGAGCGTCCTGCTCGGCCAGGGCGCCGCCCGCCGCATCCCGGTCGCCGCCGGCCTGCTGTTCTTCCTCGCCCCGGCCCTGGGCCCGTCCCTGGGCGGCCTGCTGATCGCCGCCGGCGGCTGGCGCTGGATCTTCCTCGTCAACCTGCCGATCGGTCTCCTGGCGTTGCTGGGCCTGCGCCGCGTGCCGCCCGAGCTCGCCCCGGCCGGCTCCCCCGCCGCCCGCCCCGACCCCGTTGGCCTGCTCCTGCTCGCCACCGGCCTCGTCGCCGCCCTCGCCCACGCGGTCGTCCTCGGCGCCGTGCCGCTGCTCCTGTACGTCCTGTGGGCCCGCCACACCGCCACCCCCGCCGTCGACCTGGCCCTGCTCCGCCACCGCCGCTCGGCCCTCGCCCTGGTCCTGAGCGTCGTGTCGTCGGTGGTCGCGTTCGCCGCGGTCTTCCTGCTCCCGATCTTCACCGAGTCGGTCCAGCACCACACCGCCCTCGCCACCGGCCTGGCGCTCCTTCCCCAGGGCCTCATCACCGGCCTCGGCACCGCGGCGGGCGCGCGGCTCGCCGACCGCTACGGCGTACGCCTCCTCGTCTGCGCCGGCTTCCTCCTGCTCGCCCTGGCCAGCTGCGCCCTGCTGCTGCTCACCCCGGCCACCCCGCTGTGGGCCACGGCGGCGATCCTCTCGGGCCGCGCGGCGGCGATCGGCTTCGGCATCACGCCGCTGCTGTCGGTGATGCTGGAGCCGCTGACCGACTCCCAACTCGCCGACGGCAACACCTTGTTCAACATCGCCCAGCGCCTGGGCGGCTCGCTGGGCGTGGGGGTGCTGGGCTCGCTGCTGGCGACGCGGGCGGTGCGGGTGGGGGCGGTCGCCGCCTTCCACGAGATCGGCCTGATCCTCACCGCGCTGGCCCTGCTCGCCGCCCTCCTGGCCCTGCCACTTCCCCGCCGGCTCGCCGTCTGATTTATGATCGTCGCTCCGGTGGCGATCGAATACGGGGAGGAACGCCGCATGGGTTCACGTCGTGCTGTCCTGATCGGGTTCGCGGTGTGCGCGGTGCTGACCACCGCCGCCTGCGCCAAGCCGAAGACGCCGGTCGCCCAACCGGCCGGCGCGCCGACCGCGGCCACCGCCACGACCGCCGCGCCGCCGCCCGCCGACGCGCGGACCGAGCTGCTGGCCGCGACCGCGAAGACGGCCGGCACCACGTCCGCGTACACGGCCGAGACCACGTCCGTCTCCGCCAGCCTCGACAACAAGGTCACCGGCAAGATCGACGCGGCCCGCAACGCCAGCACCGCGGCCATGGACGGCTTCGAGATGGTCCGCATCGGCACCGACCTGTACCTCAAGTCCGCCACCCCGATCGCCGGCCTCGCCGCCGGCACCTGGATCCACGTCGACGGCGCGAAGTCCGGCCCGCTGACCAAGCTCGGCATCAACGGCGACGACCCGGCCAACCTGTCCGCCCTGACCGCGGGCCTGGTCAGCGCCGAGAAGACCGGACCCGGCAACTTCAAGGGCGTCCTCGACATGACGAAGACCGACGCGGGCCGCGCCACCATGCAACAACTCGGCGACGCCGCCAAGCAGATCGCCTTCCAGGCCACCGTCGGCGACGGCTACCTCGTCACCCTTCTGATCACCGTGCCGCAGGCGATCCAGTCGCCGGCGTACGACACGACGCTGCGCTTCACCGACTTCGGCAAGCCCGTGACCATCACCGCCCCGCCCGGCGCCCAGCCCGCGCCGCCCGCCCTGCTCGAAGCCCTCAAGTAGCCGCCCCCCGACCCCCACGACGCGGCCTTCGTCGATGGAAGGTCAGCCGAAAGACGATCGCATTCCGGCGTCGAAGACGGCGACCATCAATCGGTGGCTGATGTACCGGAGAAGAATGTCTGCCCGTCGTGCAGTCGCCGGGTGAACGCCCAGTCGACGCAGGCAAGCAAGCGCATCTCGAATCAGATCGGCCTTGAGGTCGTCCGGTGCGGCAACGGAAGCTGCGGCACGGTCCTGGTCCGGGGCCGGGATCTGCGCCTGGGCTTCACCGACCACACCGAATGGGTGGCGGTCGAGCGGATTCAACTGCTCGCGGGTTGACGGCGCATGCGCGCAGGGTGCGTGGTCTGCGGCCCGCGACCGGCGTGGTGACGTTGCCGGTTCATGAGGCCTCGTTACGACGTACCTGGCTGGCAGGAACCGTCCGCGTGTGCGGCCGCGATCTGCTCGGCCAGCGGCCGCGACCGCCGTTCGACCTGCTCAGCGTCGGGCTCCCACTTCCAGTGCCCCGACTCGTAGACCGCGACCATCTGCACCGCGAAGGTGAGGACCTTCAGAATTCCGACGGCGCGGTCGGAGGTCAGGAGGCGAACGTCGGTGACCTCGCCGGTGAGGCCGCGGATTCCTGGACAGGCCTGGGCATAGGCGATGTAGTCGGCTCGGCTGACCGCCGCTTGGCCACGCTTCGACAGCAGATCCCAAGCGCCGCCGGCATCGCCGGCCGCGCTTCTGTCGATCGCATGCTGCAGCGCGGTCCTGGCCGCCTCGACGGTTCGCGGCTCGGCCGACAGGCCGGGGACCTCCACGCCGGCGCCGCGATACGCGAGGAACACCATAGTTGCCGCGAACAGGATGCCGCCGACGGCGAAGCAGGCGAGCAGCGTGGTGGCCCGGCTCCGGGGTGGCGGGAGCGCGGTGCCGGCCGGAGCAGGTTGCACGCCACGATGCTGCCCAGGAGCGCGGACAATCCGCTAGTGCACCGCCCGGAGACCATCCCGGCGGGTTCGGTCACACGTTGAGCGCCTTCCGCCGTTCAGGCAGGACGCCGCCGCCGTTTCCCGGGGTTGGGGGCGATCGCGAAGGCGCCGAGGACCGCGGTGAGCAGGACGGCGGGCAGCGTGTCCCGGTACGGCCAGCGGCCCGCGAACTCGACGTCGGCGGTACCGGGGATGTGCAGCACCTGCAGGCGCTCGCCCGGCGCGGGCCAGGGATCGCCGCGGCCGCGGTACAGCTCGGCCTCGCGGTCGGCGACGGTCAGGAAGATGGCATTGGTCTCGACGCGGGTCACGACGGCCTCGGCGATGCGGCCGTGGTGGTCGAAGCGCCACGCGTCCCAGCCGGCGGTCACGGTCACCGCGAGCATGACGGCGAAGCCGACCCACAGCAGGACCCGCACGACGCCCACGACCGGGCGGTCCCAGTTCCAGCGCTGCCGCTCGTCGCGGTGGCGGTCGACGAGCAGGTGGTGCCAGGCGAACACCGAGGCGAACGTCATCGGGACGCCGACCACGCCGGGGCACAGGGCCACCGCGAGCAGCGCCGACGGGGCGGCGAGCGCGGTGAGCAGGAGCGCCACCCAGTACACCAGGGCGATGCTCGTCGTGAAGGTCACGTAGAAGTACGGGTGCCGACCCCACCAGCCGAGGTCCGTGCCGCCGCTCGCCATGTGCCCATGGTGCGGGGCTTGTCAACGCCGATAGGGTGCGCGGCATGGTCACCTTCGCGGTCGATGACGTGTCGCCGGCCGATGCCAGGCTTGCGACCCGGCCGGCGGGCACGCTGTTTCCCGAGGCGCTCGCGGTCGGCGTCGAGCCCGGCCTCGAAGTGCTCGAGCCCGACGGGGTGCATCCGTTGCTCAGTGCCGTCGCCCGGGCGTTCGCGCAGCATCGGCCGCTGGTGCTGTCGCCCGATGCCGTGTGGCTGACGATCGCGCAGGGGCTCGCGCAGCACATCCGGTTGCACGCCGAGGAGCTGCGGCCGCTGCTGGTGCGGCACGAGGGCAAGCGGCGGCTGTCGGTCGAGGTCGAGGCGCGGCCCCGGACCGCCGACGAGTGGGCGGCGGTGGCCGAGTCGTTCGCCAAGCTGCTCGCCGGGGAGATCGACGACGCCGCGCTGTTCGAGTGTGACTTCTCCACGAGCACCGAGGTCGAGCGGACCGCCGGGCGGGTGGTGCTGCTCGACGCGTACTCGCCGTACTTCTCGCTGTGGCTCACGTGCGTCTGCGGGATTCCGGCCGTGACGCTGACCGGTACCGTGGCCGACTGGACCCGCATCCGCGAGCGCATCGATGTCGTCGAGGCGTTCGGGCTGAAGCTGTGGTGCCGCTCGCTGCGGGGGATCGCCGACGAGTTCGTGCTCGCCGCGCGGGGCCATGCGGACCCGGCGTTCTGGCGGCGGATCTACAGCCCGGTCGACGCGTACGGCGGGGACGTCGTCACGGGCTGGGTGACGCGCTTCTACCCGTACCTCGGCGCGTCGGTCGTCGACACGCCCAACCCGATGCTGGAGCTGCCGATCGGCGAGCCGCGCAACGTCCGCGCGGGCGCGCCGGGCATCCGCAGCGACGTCGTGCCCGCGACGCTCTCCCGGGCCAACGTCAACCTCAACGACCGGACCGCCGGCGAGAACACGAGGGTGGCGCTGCACGCCGGGCTGATCGGGGTGGCCCAGGACGACGACGGCGGGCTGCGGCCGGTCGCCGGGTGGTACGTGGCGCCCGCGGTCCTCGAGATCGACGACGTCATCGATCGGATCGTGGCCGACCACGAGACGACCCCGCGCCAGGAGCTGCCCCACGACGCGCCCGCCGAGGTGGTCGCGCTCTATCACCGCATCGGTACCGCCTCGCTGTTCGGCGGGCGTTGGCGGCTGGTGCCGGCCCGTGAGCGGCCGTACCTCGCCGACGTCGCCGGGCTGTGGTCGCAGCCGCTGTTCCACCTCGACGACGGGCGCAGCATCATCTCGGCCGTCGACTTCCAGACCGGGACCACGTACTGGGTCGTGGGCCGCATCCGGCCGGGCGTCGACGAGTTCGACGGCGACCGGCTGGCCGACGATCCGGCTGACGTGCCGGTGCTGGGCACGTCCCTCGCGATGCTGCTCGACGCCGCCCTCGACAGCGGCGGGGACATCGCGCACCTGGAAACCGGGCGGCTCGACCAGGTCGGCCGCTGACGGGCGTTGCCCTCACGTTGCTCGCCGCCGTGGCCCCGCTGGACGACACGCCGTGGACGAGCCTGGTCCACGTGGCGGCCGGGGTTTCCGTGACCTGGTTGTCGCTCGCCGCCCTCCCGCGGCTGACCGCCGCGGCAGGATCAGGCTGATCCACGTGCCATCCTGAGGCCATGTCACCGTACGAGCGGGCCGACGAACTGCGCTCGCTGCTCAACGACTGGGACTTCATCGGCGTTGCCGATCCGGTCACCAACACCGACGAGTACGACTGCATGCTCTCGCCGCTCCTGGAGACCCTCGCGGGCGGCGCCGACGCGGACGGAGTCCGGGCGCTGCTCGACGCGGAGCTGCGCGGCCACTTCGGCATGGACCCCGCGCGCAACGGCACCGGCGCGATGGCCGAGCGTCTGGTCGCGTGGTGGAGCGGCGAGGCGGGTCCGCCGCGGACGCCGTAACGGGGTTGCCGGCGCCGTTAAGGTCTTCGGCATGGTCACCTTTGCGGTCGATGACGTCACGCCGGCCGATACCAGGCTGGCGACCCGGCCGGCGGGCACGCTGTTTCCCGAGGCGCTCGCGGTCGGCGTCGAGCCCGGCCTCGAAGTGCTCGAGCCCGACCGGGTGCATCCGTTGCTCGGCGCCGTCGCCACGGCCTTCGCGGAGCACCGGCCGCTCGTGCTGTCGCCCGATGCCGTGTGGCTGACCATCGCGCAGGGCGTAGCGCAGCACGTGCGGCTCAACGCCGAGCAGCTGCGGCCCCGGCTGGTCCGGCACGCGGGGAAGAAGGCGCTCAAGGTCGTGGCGAACCGTCGACCCGGGACGGCCGACGAGTGGGCCGAGACGGCCGAGGTGTTCGCGAAGCTGCTCGCCGGGGAGATCGACGACGCCGCGCTGTTCGAGTGCGACTTCTCGACCAGCACCGAGATCGAGCGGACGGCCGGGCGGGTGGTGCTCCTCGACGCCTACTCGCCGTACTTCTCGCTGTGGCTCACGGCCCTCTGCGGGATTCCTGCGGTGACCGTCACCGGCACCGTCGAGGACTGGCGGCGCATCCGGGCGCGGGTCGACGCGATCGAGGAGTTCGGGCTGGAACAGTGGTGCCGGTCGCTGCGGCCGATCGCCGACCAGTTCGTGTGCGCCGCCGAGGGCGCGCCGGACGTGGCGTTCTGGCAGCGGATCTACAGCCCGGCCGACGCCTACGGCGGAGACGTGGTCACGGGCTGGGTCACGCGCTTCTACCCGTACCTCAACGGCGGGGCCGTGCCCGATCGGCCGAACCCGATGCTGGAGCTCCCGATCGGCGAGCCGCGGGACACCGGTCCTGACACGCCGCCGGGCCTCACCAGCACCGACGTGCCGGCCACGCTGTCGCGGGTCGTCGTCAACCTCAACGACCGGGCCGCCGGCGAGAACGTCGCGGTGGCCCTGCACGCCGGGCTGATCGGGGTCGCCCAGGACGCGGGCGGGGCGCTGCGGCCGGTCGCCGGCTGGTACGTGGCCCCCGCGCCGATCGACATGGGCGACGTGCTCGACCGGCTCGTCGCCGGGCACGAGACCGGACCGTCCCTGGGGCTGCCCGACGACTCGCCCCAGGAAGTGGTGGCCCTCTACCACAAGATCGGCTCGGCGAGTTTGTTCGGCGGGCGCTGGCGGCTGGTGCCGGTGGAGGAGCCCTGCTACGTGTTGCGCCTGCCCGGCAACCTGTGGGCGCAGACGGTCTTCGACCTCGACGACGGCCGCAGCATCGCCTGGGCGTTCGACGAGCGGACGATGACCACGTACTGGATCGCGGGCCGGATCGCCATGGGTGCGACCAGGTACGAGCTGAACACCCTCGCCGACGACCCCGCGGACGTCCCGGTCCTCGGCACGTCGCTGGCCATGCTGCTGGATGCGGCCCTCGACAGCGGCGGCGACATCGCACACCTGGAGACCGGGCGGCTCGACCAGGTCGGCCGGTGACGAGTGGCGGTGCCGGACTGGCCGGTCGGCACTCCCGGCCGGCGCGGCACCGCCAATACCGTCCCGGGGCATGTGGCTGCAACGATTCGGCGCCTCCTGCGGCGTCCTGCTCGGCCCGGCGATCGCCCTGCCCGGGGCCGTCGAGGCCTTCACCGGCGAAACCTCCGCGACCAGCCTCGTCCTCGGCGTCGGGGTGGCGTTGGCCGCCCCGGCCGCGACCGCCCTGTACCTGCACCAGCGCGACCGGACCGGCGCGTTCGGGCGGGCCGCGTTCGCCGTACACCTGCTGGGCCTCGGCTTGTTCACCGGCGTCGCATTCGCGCTCAACGTGGTGCTGTTCTCCCTCGACCCGGCAACGGTGGCCGCGGTGAAGGCCGGCCGACCGGGCCGGTGCTGCTGGTTTCCGCGGCGGTGTTCGTTGCCGGAAACCTTTGCTTCGCGGTTTCCCTGCTGCGGGCCGGGGCGTTTCCGAAGTTGCCGTCGGCCGGGTACGGCGTTGCCCTCACGTTGCTCGCCGCACTGGCCCCGCTGGACGACACGCCGTGGACGAGCCTGGTCCACGTGGCGGCCGGGGTTTCCGTGACCTGGTTGTCGCTCGCCGCCCTCCCGCGCCGGGCCGTGGTGCACGTAGCCTGACCGCCACGACGGACGCCGTAACGGGGTTGCCGGCGCCGCTACGGTCTTCGGCATGGTCACTGGTGGAGGAGCGCTGCTACGTGCAGTCCCTGCCCGGCAACCGGTGGGTGCAGACGGCCTTCGACCTCGACGACCGGGAAGCTGAGCGGGCTCGCACGGTGACGTTCGGCGGCGGTACCGTGGCCGACCGGCACTCCCGCCGCCCCCAACACGGCAAGTAGCCTGACGCCATGTCCGTCCACTGGGTGCCGTTCGTGTTGTGCGGGGCGGTCCTCGTCGCCGGTCTCGTCGCGCATCCGCTCGGCCCGTCGTCGCTCGGCTTCGCCGCCGGGGTGCTCGCGCTCGCCGCGCGGTCGAGGCGGTCGCGGGCCGGCACTGGGGCTGGCTGCTCGCCCGCCTGGCCGTGCTCGTCCCTCGGCGCCGGCGGGGCCGCGGTGCTGGCGGCCGGCTTCGCACTGAGCGGGCGCGGCGACCCGGGCGACCTGGTGATGTACGCCGTCGGGCTCACGCTCGCGCTCACCGCCGCGGCCCTGGCGGTCGGCGCGATGGACCGGATCGAGGAGCTGGCGCGGCCCGCGAGCGCAACCGGGTCGCCCGCGACATCCACGACAGCCTCGGGCATCACCTGACCGCGATCGCCGTACAGCTTGAGAAGGCCGACGCGTTCCGCGACCGCGACCCGGAGGCGGCCGCGCGGGCCGTGACCGACGCCCGCTGGTCGGCCCGCCAGGCCCTGGCCGAGGTGCGCGACTCGGTGCGGCAGCTGCGCGACGACCCGCCGTCGCTGCACGAGCTGGCCCGGCACGCGCAGGACGTTCGGCTTCGGCATCACGCCGCTGCTGTCGGTCATGCTGGACCCGCTGACCGACGACCAGCTCGCCGACGGCAACACCCTGTTCAACATCGCCCAACGCCTCGGCGGCTCACTGGGCGTGGGGGTGCTGGGCTCGCTGCTGGCGACGCGGGCGGTGCGGGTCGGGCCGATCGCCGGCTTCCACGAGATCGGGCTGATCCTCACGCTGCTGGCGCTGCTCGCCGCCGTCCTCGCCCTGCCGCTGCCCCGCCGGGCCGCCGGGCCAGCGCGAACACGCCCAGGACCGCCGCGATCAACGCCGCGGGAAACGCGTAGCGGTACGGCCAGCGATCCGTGAAGTCCACGTCGGCGGTACCGGGGATGTGCAGGACCCGCATGCGCTCGCCCGGCTGCGGGCGGGGGTCGCCGCGGCCCGGCGACAGCTCGGCCTCGCGGCCGGCGACGGTCACGAAGGTGCTGCCCGGCTCGACGCGGGTCACGACGGCCTCCGCGGTGCGGCCGTAGCGGTCGAACCGGTACGCGTCGTAGAACCCGTCCACGGTCGCCACCAGCATCGCGGCGAACCCCACCCACACCAGGACCCGCGCGACCGTCCCGAGTGGACGGTCCCAGTTCCACCGGTCCCGCTCGTCGAGGTGGCGGTCCTTGAGCAGGTAGCGCCAGGCGTACACGGCGGCGATGGTCATCGGCACGCCGAGCACGCCGCCGCACCCGCCCACGGCCAAGGCCATCTCGAGGTCGACCAGCGCCGCGAAGGCGAGTGCCGCCCAGAACACCAGGGCGATGCTCGTCGTGAAGCTCACGTAGAAGTACGGGTGCCGGCCCCACCAGCCGAGGTCCGTGCTACTCGCCATGGGTACATGGTGCAGGGCTTGTCAACGCCGCTAAGGTCCGTCCATGGTCACCTTCGCGGTCGATGATGTCACGCCCGCCGATGCGCTTCTGCCCACCCGGACCGTCCGATCCCTGTTCCCTGAGGCCCTCGCGATCGGGGGTGACCGACCGGCAGGTCCTCGAACCCGACGGCGTGCATCCGTTGCTCAGCGCCGTCTCCCGCGCGTTCGCGGACCACCGGCCGCTCGTGCTGTCGCCCGACGCCGTGTGGCTGACCATCACGCAGGGCCTCGCCCAGCACATCCGGCTGCACGCCGAGGAACTGCGGGCGCTGCTGGTGCGGCACGAGGAGAAGAAGCCCCTCTCGGTCGAGGTGCTCGCGCTGCCCGTGACCGCCGACGAGTGGTCGTACCTGACCGACTCGTTCGCGAAGCTGCTCGCCGGTGAGATCGACGATGCCGCGCTGTTCGACTGCGACTTCTCCACCAGCACGGAGCTCGAGCGGACCGTCGGGCGGGTGGTCCTGCTGGACGCGTACTCGCCGTACTTCTCGTACTGGCTCGTCTGTGTCTGCGGCATCCCGGCCGTCACGCTCACCGGCACCGTCGAGGACTGGACCCGGATCCGCGAACGGGTCGAGGCCGTCGCGACGTTCGGGCTGGAGCAGTGGTGCCGCTCGCTGCGCCCGATCACCGACGAGTTCGTCCGGGCCGCTCAGGGCGACCCGGACATCGCCTTCTGGCAACGGATCTACAGCCCCGTCGACGCCTACGGCGGGGATGTCATCACGGGCTGGGTCACGCGCTTCTACCCGTACCTCGGCGCGGCGGCCGTCGACGTGCCGGAACCCGATGCTGGAGCTGCCGATCGGCGAGCCCAGCGACGTCGCGGAGGACCCGCCCGGCATCCGCAGCGACTCCGTACCCGCGACGCTGTCCAAGGTCACCATCAACCTCAACGACCGCGCCCGGGGCGTCAACTCGCAGGTGGCGCTGCACGGCGGCCTGATCGGGGTGGCCCAGGACGCCGGCGGTGCGCTGCAGCCGATCGCCGGCTGGCACGTGGCGGCCAAGGCCCTCGAGATCGACGACGTCATCGACCGGATCGTGGCCGGCCACGAGACCACGCCGGGGCGGGATCTGCCCGCCGACGCGCCCGCGGACGTGATCGGGCTCTACCGCCGGCTCGGCACCGCCTCGCTGTTCGGCGGGCGGTGGCGGCTGCGGCCGGTGGACGAGCATCGCGGCCTCAACGGGCTCACGGCACGGCTGTGGGCGGCGGAGCGGCTGTTCGACCTCGACGACGGCCGCAGCATCATCGGGGCGCCCGACATCGAGGCCGGGATCACCTACTGGATCGTGGGCCGCGTACGCAAGGAAGGGGACGGGGACTGGGGCCTCTACTTTCTCGCCGACGATCCGGCCGAGGTGCCGGTGCTGGGCACGTCGCTGGCGATGCTGCTCGACGCCGCCCTCGACAGCGGCGGCGACATCACACACCTGCGGACCGGGTGGCTCAGCGAGCTGATCCAGTGACGAGTGGCGGTGCCGGATTGGCCGGTCGGCACTCCCCCGGGCCGGGTCACCGTCGATAGCGTCCCCGGGCATGTGGCTGCAACGATTCGGCGCCGGCTGCGGCGTCCTGCTCGGACTGACCATCGCCCTGCCCGGGGCCGTCGAGGCGTTCACCGGCGAGACCGCGGCGACCGGTCTCGTGCTCGGCCTCGGCACCGCGCTCGCCGCACCTACCGCCACCGCGCTGTACCTGCATCAGCGGCCGAGGGCGGGGCGGTTCGGGGCGGTGGCGTTCGCGGTACACCTGCTGGGGTTGGGGCTTTTCACGGGTGTCGCCTTCGCGCTCAACGTCGTGCTCTTCTATCTCGACCCCGCGACCGTGGCGGCGGTCAAGGACGGGCCGACCGGGCCGGCGCTGCTCGCGTGTGCGGGGGTGTTCGTGGCCGGGACGCTGCTGTTCGGGGCGTCGCTGCTGCGGGCCGGGGTGTTCCCGAGGGTGCCCGCGGCCGGGTACGGGCTCGCGCTCACCCTCCTCGCGGCGCTCGCACCGCTCGACGACACGGCGTGGACCAGCCTCGTCCATGTGGCGGCGGGCGCGTCCGTGACCTGGTTGTCGCTCGTCGCGCTGCCGCGGCGGGCCCTGGTGCAAGTAGCCTGACGGCTGTGAGGGCCTTGCCGGTGCGGTGGGTGCCGTTCGTGCTGTGCGGGGCGGTGCTCGTCGCCGGGCTGGCCGCACACCCCGTCGGCGCGTCCACGGCCGGGTTCGCCGCCGGTGTGCTCGCGCTCGCCGTCGTCGAGGCCCTCGACCGCGGGCATCGGGCGTGGCTGCTCGCCCGGCTGGCGGCGCTCGCAGCCGTGGTGCCGTTCGACCCCGACGGTCTCACCGGCGCGCTGTTCATCACCGTTCCCTTCGCGGCGTACTTCACTGCCGGCCGCCGCACCGCCATCGCCCTCGGCGTCGTGGGTGCGGCGGTGCTCGCGGCCGGCTACGCGCTGACGGGCCGCGGCGACCCGCGGGACCTCGTGATGTACGCCGTCGGCCTGACCCTGGCGCTGACCGCGGCGGCCCTGGCCACCGGCGGGTTGCGACGCGCCGAGGAGCTGGCCGCGGCCCGCGAACGCATCCGGGTCGCCCGCGACCTTCACGACAGTCTCGGGCACCATCTGACCGCGATCGCCGTACAGCTGGAAAAGGCCGAGGCCTTCCGCGACCGCGACGAGGACGCGGCCGCGCAGGCGGTCACCGACGCCCGCTGGTCGGCCCGGCAGGCCCTGGCCGAGGTCCGCGACTCGGTCCGCCAGCTGCGCGACGACCCGCCGTCCCTGCACGACCTGGCCCGCCACGCCGCGGACGTGACGGTCGACATCGCGGGCGACGAGCAGACCCTGGCCGCGCCGGTACGGCTGGCGCTGTACCGGGCCGCGCAGGAGGCCCTGACCAACGCCCGCCGCCACGGCCGGGCCCGCACCATGTCCGTCGTCGCCGACTTCCGCGGCCGCACCGCCACCCTGACCGTCACCGACGACGGCACCGGCCTGCCGGACGAACCGGGCACGGGGTTCGGCCTGCGCGGCATGCGCGAACGCGTCGAACAGCTCGGCGGCACCCTCTCCGTCGCCCCCACCGGCACGGGCGTCCGGGTCCGGGTGAGCATCCCCGCATGACCCCGGTCCGCGTCCTCGTCGTCGACGACCAGCAACTGGTCCGCGACGGCATCGCGTCACTGCTGAGCATCCAGCCCGGCATCGAGATCGCCGGCACCGCCGCGTCGGGCGAGGAGGCGCTGTCGCAAACTGCCGCTCTGGTACCGGATGTGATCCTCATGGACGTCCGCATGCCCGGCCTCGACGGCGTGGAGGCCACCCGCGCCATCCGCCGCACCCACCCCACCTGCCGCGTCATCATGCTCACCACCTTCGACGACGACGCTTACGTGGCCCTGGCGCTGCGGGCGGGCGCGGACGGCTACCTGCTTAAGGACCTCGGCGCGGCCGAACTCGCCGACGCGGTACGCCTGGTCCACCGGGGCGTGGCCCAGCTCAACCCGTCGGTGGCCCGCCGCCTGGCCGCAACCCGAGCGGCCGACACCCCGGACGACCTGACCGGCCGCGAACTGGAGATCCTGCGCCTGGTCGCGACGGGCGCCACGAACCGCGAGATCGCCGGCCGCCTGTTCCTGAGCGAGGGCACGGTGAAGAACCACGTCTCCCGCATCCTGACCCGCCTGGGCCTGCGCGACCGCACCCAGGCCGCGGTGTACGCCCGCGACCGCGGCCTCCTGCCGTGACCGGCGCCCCCGATACCTGCCGACCGGCAGTTGCCGCCCGCCGCGCGTTGCCGGGCCTCTGTACCCTGCCACCATGCGGGGGCATTGCACTGGCCGGTGGTACGCAGGGGCTCTTGCAGTGTTCCTTGGGCTGGCCGCCTGCACCAGCGATTCCCGGCCTGACCCGGAATCCGGGGCGGACCATGCGGCCGCGTCGATACCCGGGCCGAACCGGACGACCGCCTCGACACCCGAGCCCGACCAGACGCCCGACTCGTACGACCACCCGGCCGGCGCATGGAGCTCGACGGTCTACGGCGCCGGCCACGCCGAGGTCTCGATACCCAGCGGCTTTCACCTCCACCTCCGGGTCCGCTGCACGGGCACCGGCGAGCTCAGCATCGTCGTGAGCACCCCGCACCCGTTCAGGATGACCGTGCACGGGCCCTGCACCGGCCGGTGGGAGTTCTCGGACGCCTGGTTCCCGGCGTACGGCATCGAGGCCGCTGACCAGGACCACGGCCCGTTCACCATCGCCATCGACCGGCCGGCCACCATCACCGCCTGGGACATCGAGGCCTACGACCTCGGGCAGACCGAGCAGGACCGCCGCAACGCCAGTCCGCGGCCGTCCACATCCTGACCCCGGGCCGCGTCCCGGTCCAGCCACCGCGCCCAGCACCAGCACGGCGAGTCACCATCGAGGTTCGAGCGTCACACCGACCTGCACGTCATCTCGACGGCCGGCGGCCGGGCGCCGCCCCGTGGTCGCCGCCGTCCGGTTGCGGCGGCTACGGGCGGAGTTCCCGGTTGAGCAGGTCGAGCCACGCGGCCGGCTGGTCCAGGTGGGCGTCGTGCCCCGCGTCCGCGATGACCTCGTAGCCCACCGACGGCCGCAGCGAACGCATCCGCGCGTCCTCCTCCGGTGGGCAGGTGCCGCGCGAGCCGCGGATCAGCAGCGTCGGCGCGGTGATCGAGGACCACTCGTCCCACCGCGCCTCCGCTGCCACCGGCCGGATCGCCGCCTCCATCACGTCGGCGTCGAAGCGCGGGCGCAGGCCGTCGGGGGTCGGCTCCAGGTCCGCGGCCCAGGCCCGCGCCGTCGCCGTACCGCCGAGGAACTCCTCCGCCGCCGCGCGGGAGGCGAATGGCGCAGGCCATCCCGCGAACCAGCGGCCCAGCCGGGCCGGATAGTCGTCGTCCGGCGCCATGCCGCCCACGCCCGCCTCCAGCATGACGAGCCGGCTGACGAGGGCAGGGTGCCAGGCGGCCAGCAGCAGCGCGGTGTGGCCGCCCATCGACTGGCCGGCCACGGCGGCCGGGCCGCCGCCGCACAGCTCTGCGATGACAGCGGCGGCGTCCGCCGCGAAGGCGTGCCGGGACAGGTCGGCGGGGCGGCGGGTGCTGTGGCCGTGGCCGCGCTGGTCCGGGACGACGACGCGGAAGCGGTCCGCCAGCGCCAGGGCCGTCGGCGCGAGCTCGGCGGCCGCGCCGGCCAGGCCGTGCAGTAGCAGGACCGGCGGGGCGGCGGCGGGACCGTGCACGAGGCAGGACAGGACGACGTCGTCGCGGTGGAGGTCGATGCGTTGCACGAAACCATGATCTCCGACGCAGAAAACCGCATCAGAGGATGTTTCGGGCATTTAGGATGACAGCAGGCATGATCGAGCGGGGGAATTTATGCACAATCGAGGGCGGTACGTCGTCGCCGTCACGTTCAGTACCGCGGCGACGCTCGTGGCCACCGCCGCCGGCGCCGGGGCGGTGACGGAAGCGGCGGCCGGGCACACCGTCGCGCGGTACGAGATGAACGAGGGCGAGCATGCCCGCACCATGGTCGACGGCTCCGGCCACGGGCTCGACGGGGCCGTCGGCTCCGAGGTGCGCACGGGCGTGCGGGTGCAGGGCGAGACCGGGTACCGCTTCGAGCGGCTCGAGCCCGACACCCCGCCGACGCATCCGCGGCACCTGGCGACCGTGCGCAGCGCGCCGGACCTCAACCCCGGGAACCGGGACTTCGCGGTGACGGTGCGGCTGCGCACGCAGTACCACTTCGGCAACATCGTCCAGAAGGGACAGGCGACGGTCGACGGCGGGAACTACAAGCTGCAGATCCCGAGCGGCGTCGCCCAGTGCCTGTTCCGCGGCGACCACGGCTCGCTCATCGTCTCCTCGCGCAGCCGGCTCAACGACGGGCGCTGGCACACGGTCCGCTGCGAGCGGACGCAGGCCGGGATCGCGCTCGTCGTCGACGGGCGGACCGAGGCGCGCGCGTCCGGCTGGACCGGGTACATCGCCAACGGCTGGCCGCTGTCCGTCGGCGGCAAGACCGACTGCGACCAGCGCGACGTCGGCTGCGACTACTACGCGGGCGACCTGGACTACGTCTCGCTCGAGGCGCGCTAGTCTCGCGCGTGTGGACGACTATCTGGCGCGGATCGGCGCCGCCCGGCCGGCCGCGGCGGACCTGGCGGCGCTGCGCACGCTGCAGCGGGCGCACCTGGGCACGGTACCGTTCGAGAATCTGAGCATCGGCCTCGGCGAACCCGTCCGGCTCGACGACGAGGGGCTGCTCGACAAGATCGTGCGGCGCCGGCGGGGCGGGTTCTGCTACGAGGTCAACGGGGCGTTCGCGCTGCTGCTGCGCGACCTCGGGTACCACGTGAGCCTGCACTCGGCGCGCACCTGGAACGGCTCCGGGTATGGGTTCCCGTTCGACCACCTGGCCCTCAAGGTCCGCCTCGACGGCGAGGACTGGCTGGTCGACGTCGGGTTCGGGAAGTTCGCGCACCACCCGCTGCGCCTCGGCGGCACCGGGCCGCAGGACGATCCCGGCGGCGTCTACACCGTCACCCCGCACCCGGAGGGCCATGATGTCGCCGGTCCGGGCGGCCCGGAGTACCGGATCGACTCCCGCTCCTATGCGCTGAGCGACTTCGGGCCGACGTGCTGGTTCCACCAGACCTCGCCGCAGTCGCACTTCACCCGGTCGCTGACCTGTTCCCGGCTCACCGGCGACGGCCGGCTCACGCTCGCCGGCGACAAGCTCATCCACACCACCGCCGCCGGGCGCGACGAGCGCGTGCTTTCCGAGCCCGAAATCCTTCAGGTGTACCGCGAGCGCTTCGGCATCGCGCTCAGCTCGCCGCCGGCCCCGAAGTTCCCGGCGTGACGAGCCCGGTCTCGTAGGCGACCACGATCGCCTGGGCCCGGTCGCGCAGACCGAGCTTGGACAGGATCCGGGCCACGTGCGTCTTGACCGTGGCGTCGGACAGGAACAGCCGTTCGGCGAGTTCGGCGTTGGACAGTCCGCGGGCCAGCAGCGCCAGCACCTCGACCTCGCGGGGCGTCAGCGTGGACAGGTCCCGGTGCAGTGTGGCGGTGCGGGCGTCGCGGGCCGCGTACCGCTCGATGAGCCGCCGGGTGATCGCCGGTGCGAGCAGCGCGTCCCCGGCCCGCACCAGCCGGACGGCCGCGACGAGCTGCTCGGGGCTGACGTCCTTGAGCAGGAACCCGGACGCGCCGGCGGACAGCGCCGCGTAGACGTACCGGTCCAGGTCGAACGTGGTCAGGATGACGACCCGGGGTGCGGTGGCGGCCTCGTCGGCGAGGATGCGGCGGGTCGCCTCGAGGCCGTCCATCTCCGGCATCCGCACGTCCATGAGCACCACGTCGGGCACGGTGCGGCGGACCGCCTCGACCGCCTCGACCCCGTTGGCGGCCTCGGCGACGACGTCGATCCCGTCGGCGGTGAGGATCATCCGGAAGCCGGTGCGGACGAGGGCCTGGTCGTCGGCGATCACCACGCGCAGCGGTGCGGTCAAGGGGACGCCTCCAGGGGAATCTCGGCCACCACGCGGAATCCGCCGGTCGGGCGGGGGCCGGCGGTGAGCGTACCGCCGTACACGGTCAGCCGTTCGCGCAGCCCGGCGAGGCCGCGGCCGCTGCCGTGCGCGCCCGGCGCCGCGACCCCGCCGGAGTCGGCCACGTCGATGGTCAGCACCCGCCCGTCGGCCGACACCACGACGTCGACGGCGGCACCGGCGGCGTGCTTGACCGCGTTGGTCAGCGCCTCCTGCACGACCCGGTACGCGGCCAGCCCGATCCCCGGCGACACCGCCGGCGCGGCCACCGCGAGGCTCACCGGGACCCCGGTCTCGCGGACCCGGGCGACGAGCGTCTCCAGCTGGTCGAGGCCCGGCTGCGGGGCCAGGTCGGCACCGTCGGCGTCGACGGTCAGCAGCCCGATCACCTGCCGCAGCTCGGTCAGCGCGGCCCGGCCCCCGGCCTCCACCGCCAGCAGCGCCTCCCGGGCCTGGTCCGGCTGCGCGTCCATGACCTTGCGGGCGGCGCCGGCCTGCACGACCATCACGCTCACGTTGTGGGTGACGACGTCGTGCAGCTCCCGGGCGAGGCGGGCCCGTTCACGGTCGACGGCGAGCCGGGCTGCGGACTCGCGGTCGCGCTCGGCGGCGCGGGCGCGGACCCGCCAGGTGTGGATGGCGTTCGCGGCGAGGCCGACCGAGGAGAACATCAGGAACAGCAGCAGGCCCTGCGGCAGGCTCGGCACGTTCTCCTGCAGGTCGCTCACCGCGATCGCGGCCGCGACGACCACGCTGGCCAGGGCCAGGTTGCGGTAGCGGGAGTACATCGGGGCGCTGTACGCGGCGATCACGGAGGCGACGACGGTCCAGGTCGGGTCGCCGTCCATGCGGTACACCCGGAACGCGCACACCGCGATGAGCAGGAACGAGCCCAGGGGGTAGCGGCGCCGGAAGGCCAGCGGCAGCGCGGTCAGCGCGGCGACGATCAGCAGCGCACCGGCCGGCTCGCTGTCCTCGGGCGGCGGGAACGGCATGCGGTACCGGTCCTGCGGGGCGCCTGGCGCATCCGGCAGATCCGGCAGATCCGGCCGGTCGGGCGGGTCCGGGTCGTAGGGACCGAACGGGCCGTACACGACGATCGGCACGTCGGCGTCGTGCCCGACCGGCTCGGTGGCGCCGTTGACCGCGCCGACGGCCAGCAGCACGGCGAGGATGATGTCGGCCGCCCACGCCCACGCGGTCGGCCGCGGCTGGTTCGGCGTCTCCGCGCGCAGCCAGGCCACCGCGGCCCCCCAGGGCCGGGCGGCGAGTTCCCGCAGCTTCACCCGCCCAGTCTCGCCGACGCCCGGCCCGGCGCGCGTCCCGACCGGTGCGTACATCGCAAGGATGACCCCGCCGCCCGTACGCCGCGCGGCCGACCCGAAACCCGCACGGCGGCCGACGCCCGGGCACCGGGCGCGGCCATAGCGTCCGCGGCATGACCGAATCAGCGGTGCTCATCGAGTTCGACGATGTGACCAAGCAGTACGAGGGCGGGACGGCGGCCCTGGCCGGGCTCAGCCTGCGGGTGCGGCGCGGGGAGGCCCTCGCGGTGCTGGGACCGTCCGGCAGCGGCAAGTCGACGCTGCTCAACCTGATCGCCGGGCTCGACCGTCCGACGTCGGGGACGGTGACGGTCGACGGGGTGCGGGTGGACCGGCTGTCGGAGGCGGGCTCGGCGCAGTACCGGCGGCAACGGATCGGCATGGTCTTCCAGTTCTTCAACCTCCTGGACGATCTGACCGTCGCCGACAACGTCCTGCTGCCCGCGCAGCTGTCCGGCACCGCCCGCGGCCCGGCCCAGAAGCGCGCCCACGAACTGCTGGAGTACCTCGGGGTGGCCCGGCACGCGAAGGCGTTCCCGGGCCGGCTCTCCGGCGGCGAGCGGCAGCGGGTGGCGGTGGCCCGGGCGCTGATGAACCGGCCGCCGCTGCTGCTGGCCGACGAGCCGACCGGCGCCCTGGACACCGCCTCCGGCCAGGAGGTCCGCCACCTGCTCACCGAGCTCAACCGGGACGGCCAGACGCTGCTGCTGGTCACCCACGACCTGGCCCTGGCCGAGGCCTGCGCGACCCGGACCATCTCGCTCGTCGACGGCCGGCTGGCCGGGTCGCCGCTGGGCGTGACCGCGTGAGCGCGGGCATCGGCGGGATCGTGCGCTCCGGCGTCGGCCGGCGCCGGGTGCAGACCGTCGTCATGGTCCTCACCACGCTGCTCACCGTGACCGCGTCGGTGCTGGCGGTCGGGCTGCTGGTGGCGTCCTCGGAGCCGTTCGCGCGGGCCTTCGACCGCCAGCACGGCGCCCACCTGGCCGCCCAGTTCGATGCCAGCAAGGTGACCGCCGCCCAGCTCGACGCCACCCGGACGGCGAGCGGGGTGACGGAGGCGGCCGGGCCGTACCCGACGACCGAGCTCGTGCCGACCGTGGTGAGCAACAAGCTCGGCGTGCCCGAGGGCGTCGAACTGCCGGCGTTCTCCCTCGTCGGCCGGCCCGACGCCGGCACCGGGCTGGACCGGCTGGAGCTGACCGCCGGACGGTACGCGACCGGGCCCGGCGAGATCGTGTTCCTCGACGACAGCGGCCCGTTCTCCGTCGGTGACCGGTTCCGCGTCCAGTCCGCCCCCGGGCAGCCGGTGCTGACCGTCGTCGGCCTGGCCCGCTCGATCGGCCGCACCGGCCAGGTCTGGGCCCTTCCGGCGACCGTCACCGCGCTCACGCCCGAGGGCAAGGGCGGACTGCAGATGTTGTACCGCTTCGCCAGCGCCACGACCGACGCCGGCATCAACGCCGGCAAGGACGCCGTCGCCGCCACGGTGCCGGAGGGTGCCCTGCAGGGCGGCACGTCGTGGCTCACGGTGAAGACCGAGACCGAGCGGATCGCGGCCACCTTCGCCCCGTTCGTCGTCGCGTTCGGCGTGCTCGGCCTGGTCATGTCGGTGCTCATCATCGGCATTGTGGTCAGCGGGGCCGTCGGCTCGGCGACCCGGCGCATCGGCATCCTCAAGGCCCTCGGCTACAGCCCCGGCCAGGTCGCCCGCGCCTACGTCATGCAGGCCCTGATCCCGGCGACCATCGGCGCGCTGGTCGGGGTGCCGCTGGGCAACCTGGCCGCCGTGCCGATCCTCAACGAGGAGGGCGAGGCCTTCGGCACCGGCGTCAACACCATCGACTGGTGGGTCTCGCTCGCCGTACCGCTCGCCACCCTGGCCGCGGTCGCCGTCACCGCGTTCGTGCCGGCGCTGCGGGCCGGGCGGCTGCGCACCGTCGACGCCCTCGCCGTCGGCCGCACCCCGTCGCTGGGCCGCGGCCGGGCCGCCCGCCACCTGCTGGGCCGGCTGCCGCTGCCCCGCCCGGTGAGCCTGGGCCTGGCCAACCCGTTCACCCGCCCCGGCCGCTCGGCGACGATCGCCGCCGCGGTCGCCCTGGGCGCGCTCGGCGTCACGTTCGGCACCGGCCTGGCCCTGTCGGTCGGCGAGGTCCAGGCCGCGATGAACAAGCGCACCGCCGGCGACGTCGAGGTCGGCATCGCCCCGCCGTCCCCCGGCTCGCCGCCGCCGTCGTCGTCCGGACCCGACACGGCCGCGATCGAGGCGGCCATCAAGGCCCAGCCCGGCACCGCCAGGTACTTCGCCATGCAGGACACCGAGGTGACCGTGGCCGGCCTGACCGGCACCACCCGCGCCGTGCTGTTCGACGGCGACGCCTCCTGGGCCAGCTACGAGATGATCAGCGGCCGCTGGTTCGCCGCCCCCGGCGAGGCGGTCGTGCCGAGCGGCTTCCTCGACGCGGCCGGCGTGCACGTCGGCGACACCGTCACCGTGTCCAGCAACGGCACCTCGGCCAAGCTCACGATCGTCGGCGAGGCCCTCGATCTGAGCGGCGACGGCCGCAAGCTCATCACCGACACGCGCTCGCTGGACGGGATGCGCCTCGGCGAGGACCGGTTCAAGATGTGGGAGGTGCTGCTGACGGACGGGACGGACCTCGGGCAGTACACGAAAAATCTGAACGCGGCCCTCGGGGACAAGGGCCACGCCGAGGTCAACGTGGCCGACATCGGCGAGACGGTCGTCGTCATCGACACCCTGGCCTTCACGCTCACCCTGATGCTCATGGCGGTGGCGGGCCTGGGCGTGCTCAACACCGTCGTGCTGGACACCCGCGAGCGCGTCCACGAGCTCGGCGTCTTCAAGGCCCTGGGGATGGCACCGAGGCAGACCGTGGCCATGGTCCTCACCTCGGTCGCCGGACTGGGCCTGGTGGCGGGCGTGCTGGGCGTCCCCGCCGGCATGGCGCTGCACGACTGGGTCCTGCCGGCCATGGGCCACGCCGCCGGCACCCGCTTCCCGCCGAAGATCCTGCAGGTGTACTCCCTGAGCGTCCTCGCCCCCCTCGCGCTCGGCGGCCTCGTCATCGCCGTGGCCGGTGCCCTGCTGCCGGCGGGCTGGGCGGCCCGGACCAGTACCGCGAAGGCCCTGCGCACCGAGTAGTGTTCCGGCGCATGGAGTTGCAGCGCAGACGCCGCTCGTTCGGCTTCGCTCTCCTCGTCGCCGTGTTCGCCGTCGCCGCCCTGGCCTGCGCCTGGGGCAGCGACAACGGCCCCGGCCGCCTCATCCTGGCGGCCGGGGGCCTGCTGGCCCTGGTGATGGCGGCCGTCCTGATCCGCGACGAGTTCCGCCCGTTCGTCTTCCGGATCGCCTCGGACGGCATCACGACGACCGCCGGGCTGCAGCCCTGGTCGACGATCGACAAGGTCGTCCTCGACGAGCCGGTGCCGCCCGCGATGTCCGGCCCCCACCTGCTCCTGGAACCGGGCGGGCGGATCGTGCTGAAGCTGCAGGACGTACGACAGTCGCAGGATGCTCTTGTTGCTGCTCTGCACGAGTTCGCCGGTGACCGCTTCGAGGACCGCCTCGCCCGCCGCGCCGACAAGCCTTCGTTCGACACGGTGCTGCGCGGTTATGAGCCCGGGCGCATCGACCGCCTGATCCGCCGCGCGCAGGACGCCCTGGTCTCCGGCTCCGAGGCGGAGCGCGCGGAGGTGCGGGCGGCGCTGGCCGAGCCGGAACTGCTGGTCGTCATGCGCGGCTACGACCGGGCCCAGGTCGAGGAGTACCTGCGCAAACTCGCCGCCCGCCTGGCCCCGTGACCGACGACGCCGACAAGCTGCGCCGCCGCCTCGAGGTGCTGCGCCTGCCCGTCGCCCCGCTGCGCCGCCACGGCGTCCTGGCCCCTTCCGACCCCGCCGCCACCGTGGACGTTCCGGGCGTGGCCGGCGTAGGCCCGGACGGCACCGCCGTCGCTGTGTGGCCGTACCGCGATGCTCCGGGGCGCCAACAGGTCACCTGGCACGTGCTGGATCGGCGCCACGCCGTCGCCGCCGTGGACATCGCGACCGACCTGCGGCTGAGCTTCGTCCAGCCGCTGCCGGAGGGCCGCGTGCTCGTAGCCTCCGCGCGAGCCAGGCCCGGCGAACCGAACGCCGAGGTGTGGACGGCAGCCGGCGATTTGGAGCGACGCGCCCACCTCGGCGACGCCATCGAGGACCTGTTCACCACTGCGGCCGGCAAGGTGTGGGCGAGCTACTTCGACGAGGCCCTGGGCGGCCCCGGCCCGGAGGGGCACGGCCTGGCGCGCTTCAACGACGACCTGAGCGTCGACTGGCTGTACCCGCGTCGCGACATCGTGGACTGCTACACGCTCAACCTGACCGGCGAGACCGCGTACTTCTGCCCGTACACGGATTTCCACATCCTCTCGGCGACGGGCGACCGGGTCACCGACTGGGGCGAGTCGCCGTACCGCTACGCCCACACCCTCCTGCGCCGCGGCCCCGAGCTGGCGCTGATCAGGGGCCACGGCGCGGAGTACGACGTCGCGACCCTGCTGAGGCTGGGCTCCGGCGGCGTGGTGCAACAGGGCGCCCAGTGCCGGATCGTGTTCCCGGACGGCCTGGAAACCCAGCGCGTACGGTACTTCGCCCGCGCCGACCGTGCCCACGCCTTCGTCCGCTCCACCTGGTACACCATCGACCTCGACGACCTCACCGCGGCGGCGTCGTGACGATCCGACGGTTCGCCGACGCCGACGCGCCCGCCGTGGCCACGCTCATCGCCACCTGCCTGCGCGAGGTGAACAGCCGCGACTACCCGCCCCACATCATCGACCGGATGTGCGCCCACTTCACCGAGTCCCGCATCCGCGAGCTGGCCGGCCGACGCGAAATGTACGTCGCCGACGTCGACGGCGTGGTCGGCACGGTTTCCCGCGACGGCAACAAGGTGTACACCATGTTCGTCCACCCGGCCGCCGCCGGCCAGGGCCTGGGCCGCTCGCTGATGCGCCACATCGAGGACTTGGCCGCCCGCGAGGGCCGCGAGTACATGGAGACCGGCGCCAGCATCTCGGCCCACGACTTCTACCACCGGCTCGGCTACACGGACGTCCGCACCTCCGACACCGAATTCGGCCTGAACTTCATCCTCCGCCTCACGCTGTAGTCAGCGAGCGCGCGTCCACATGGAACAGCGTCCGGCCCTGCTGGTCCTCGATGCCGTGGTGGAGCCGGATCGCGACGGCCCGCTCGTCGCTGCCGTCGACCACGTCGCAGGGAATCTCCAGCTCGACCGGGAAGGCACAGCCGGGCACCATCCGATCGGTGTCGTCGACGACCGGCACCTTCTCGACGATCGACACGACGGTCCCGTCCGCCTCGACGAGGTGCACCTCGACCCATCTGGGCCAGTCCTCCTCGACCCACCGGACCGCTTGCGCGCGTACGTGGTGCATCGCTCAGTACCCCTCCAGTCCCAGCCGCGCGTCGTCGAGCCCGCGCTCGTTGTCCGCGGCGCCGGCGATCCCGGTCAGGTCGTCGGCGGCGATGCGGCGCGCGAAGTAGTCGGCCTGCACCGCCCACCGGAAGCGCAGCATGACACCCAACGCCCGCCCGGCCTCGGCCCGCGACACGACTCCCTGCTCCAGGTAGGCATCGACCAGTGCTCCCGACCCCGCCGCGTACATGACAGCGGACGCCAGGTCGTACACCAGCGGCCCGACCATCGCGGTGCTCCAGTCGATCAGCCCGCAGACGTTCCCGGCACGGTCCATCCGAAACGCCTCGGGCGCGGGGTCGGTGTGCAGCAGGCCCCACGTCAGCGTCGCCGGGTCCAGTTGCTCGTAGGCCGCGACGGCCCCGGCGACGGAGGCCCGCACCCACGGCCGGATGCCCAGGTGCTCGGCACGCGGATCGACCCAGTGGAACCGTTCGGCGTCGGGCACCGAAACGCCTCGCAACGCGCGGTGTACTCGGGCGAGCGTTGCGCCGAGGATCGCCGGGTCCGCCAGCTCCTCGCCGGCGACCCAGGTCAGCAACGTCATCGGCACGCCGCCGACATCGGCGACGAGGTCTCCGTGGCGGGTCGGCACCGGCGCTCCCGCCGCGATGCCCGCGTTCTCGAGCGCGGCCGCGACCGTGAGGCCACCGGCGAACGAGCGGCGCGAGGCGGGCACGACGGCCTTGGCAACCCACCGCCGGCCGCCGTCGGTGACGAACCAGGTCGCGGAGTTCATGCCGCCGTTGTGGACCTCGACGGCCACCCCGTCCAGCCCCCACAGGCCCGCCAGGGCCTCGCGAAGCAGCCCATCGTCGATCACGCATCGCAGTCAAGCAGTCCCGTGCACGACAGGCGACCGACTTTTGCCCGCCCGCACTCCGCAATCGCTGCAGCGCCTCTGGGGCGGGCTCGGGCTCGTCGGCATTGTGACCTGCGGGATCGGCCTCGTGCGCCGGCGCGGTCGCTAGGCCCTGTCCTGGGCGTCAGGGATCTCGAAGGGCAGGTTCGACAGTTCGAAGCGCGCGGTGAACGCGCGCACGAAACGCCAGGACTGCTCCGCCATGCCGCCGTTCTGCTCGGCGGCCTGGGCCGCGTACCGCTCGAGCAGCGTGCGGGCCTCGTCCATCCGTCCGGCCAACCCGCAGGCGGTGGCGAGGATGCCGTCCCAGGCCTGGTGGCGCGGCACCGCGGACATGCGCTCGATGAGGCCGTCGAGCGGCAGCAGGGGCTGGACCTGGGGCAGGCCGTACCGGATGACGTCGTCGGCGAGGACCGCGGCGACCTCGGCCGCCGGTTGGCGGTCCGTCTATTTCCAGCGGGTCCACGGGTCGTGCCCGCCGTCGCGGGGCACCAGATCGGCGACGCTGCGGCCGTAGGTCCAGATGCCGCCTGGCGTGGATCCCAGGAACCGGAGGTAGAGGTCGTTCACCGCGTCGTGCTCGACGCCGATCGTTGCCGAGACCTCTACGCCGCGAGTGGTCGGGTTGAACGTCAGCCGCGCGACGATTCGTGAGTCCGGGGTGGCGTCACGTTGGTAGTCGCGCAGGGTCTGGCGGCCGTCCTTGCGGCGGCGGGTGCCGGTCCAGCCGTGCTCGGTGAAGCTTGCGTCGAACAGCGCGATGTCCTCGGGCGTCACCTTGGCGACGCGGGGAACCGTGGCGGGGCGGTTGGCGGGGGTTCGCATGCGATTCTCTTGCGGGTCGAAGCACTGCAGGCCGTGCTCGGCGGCGAGGTCCGCGGCCCAGGCGGAGACCTCCTCGCAGGCGCTCCAGACCATCGGGAAGTACACCAGCGGGCCTCGTGCCTCGCCGATCAGCGGGCCGGTCGACCAGGGGCTGTCGGCACCGTCGTCCGTGTCGATGTCCGGGTAGCGTTCCAGCAGGGCGGCCACGTACGCGGCGATCCGGGCGGTCGGCTCGTCTCCCGCGTGCCGCCCGTACAGGCGCTGGAACTCCGCGGCCCCGGCGGCGTCGTCGGCGGGGCGGTCGCCCTCCCAGACGGCGAGGTCATACGACACGGCGGTCGTCCAGGACGCGCTGCCACTCGGCGAGCAGGCCGACCTCGAGCGAGGTGTCCATCTGGCCGTCCTCGACGGTGCCGATCATCTCGCCGGCGAAGTCGACGGCGAACTCGGTACCGTGCTCGGCGGAGATGCGGCAGAGCTCGCCGAGCAGGTCCTTGACCTCGTCCAGGTGGGCCCGGTCGGTCGCGGCGTCCAGGGCCTCGTCCCACGGCGGGCGGGCGGTATGGATCGACAGGACGAACGACGATCCACCGACGAATTCGGGCGGGCCGAGGATCCACCGCCGCCGGCCGGGCAGCTGCGTCGCCAGCGCCCGCAGGGAGTCGGGGGGCGTGCCCTGCACCGTGGCTACCAGGCGGTCGATCGGGTGGTCTGCTCGCATCGGGCAGGATTGTATCTTGGGGCTGCCCCCTCGACAGCTACGCGTAACGGGCGAGGGCCGCCGTCAGAGCTTCCGGGACCTCGTCGTCCGGATGGTCCTCGCGGTCGGCGATGAGGTACTGGTGCAGGCGCGGGTCCCCGGTCGCGGCGGCCAGCGCGTACAGCGCCTCGGTGATGACGAAGGAGTCGCTAATCGGCTCCGGTGAGCGCAGCGCGTCGAGCAGCGGCTCCAGCGCCCGGGCGTCGCCGCGGACGGACAGGCCGTGGATCGCCTCCGCGCGGGCGTCCGGGTCCTCGTCGGCGAGGCGGGCGGCCAGGGCGGCGCGCAGGCGCGGGAAGTCCTGCGTGGTCTGGCGGGCCAGGCCGAAGGTCGCCCAGTCGCGTACCCCGGCGTCGCTGTCGGCCGACAGGGTGATCAGCGCGTCGAGAGCCGCCGGTTCCGGACGCTTGAGCAGCCCGAAGACGACGCCCATCCGGACGTCGGCGTCGGGGTGCGGGTGCAGCCGGACCAGTGGTTCGACGCAGCGCTCGTCGCCGATGTGGCCGAAGGCGACGGCGATGGCGGCGAGCACGGCCGGGTCGCGTTCGGTCTCGATCATCGTGAGCAGCGGCGGCAGGCTCGGTGCGCCGTTGAGCTGGCCGAGGACGTTGGCGATCAGGGTTCGGTACGCCGGGTCGGGGTGGCCCTTCAGCCGCGAGGCCAGGTTCAGCGCCTCGGCGCCGCCGTGCCGATGCAGCCCGCGTGACCAGGTCCCACTGGCGTTGTTCGTCGTCCTCCCGGAGCGCCGCGTCGAAGACCGCCTCGACTTCGGCCTTCGTCATCGGCCCGACGGTGATCCAGTACCGGCGTTTCGGGCCGATCTCCGTCTCGCGCACGTCCTCGAGCACGCCGCCCGCGGCCTCGATGATGCGGGCGGACGCGGCGTTGTCCGGGGAGCACGTGAGCAGTACGCGATCGATCCCCATCGACTGCGCCTGCTGGAGTGTCTGCCGCAGCGCCCACGCGGCGATGCCGCGGCCCCGGTAGGACGGGCGGACGTGGTAGCCGATGTGGCCGCCCGCCTCGCGCAGGAGTGGGTGGTCGATGGCGTGGCGGAGCTCGATGCCGCCGATGCAGGCACCGTCGTCGACGATCCAGCGGTACGTGGAGTGCACGTGCTCCGGCGGGGGCGGCAGCGTGGGGTCCTCACAGCGCAGCAGCTTCGCGACCCACGCCTCGAAGCCGGCTGGGGTGTGCACGTCGTCGCCGGGGCGCAGGCCGGCGCCGTCCAGGTGGGAGCCGGCCGGCCACTCGGCGAACGCGGCGAGCCAGGCCTCGTGCCACCGCGCGTCGGGGCGGGTCAGTTCGATCACGCCGCCGACCTTACTGGCCGTCCTTCCGGTCACCACAGGTACGGCACGAGCCGCGCTCTGGTGCGGGCGAACTCGCGGTACGGCTCCCCCAGCGCTGCCGTGAGCGCCCGCTCCTCGATCCGGATCCGGTAGATGAGGGCGGCCGTCATGACGGCGACCGCCGCGAGGGTGCCGGGCCAGGTGCCGAGCATCAGGCCGCAGCCGGCGATGGCGAGCAGCAGGCCGGTGTAGCTCGGGTGGCGCAGCACCCGGTACGGGCCGCGGTCCACGACGGGCTGGTCGGCGGCGGTTTTGAGTACGACGGTGAAGTACCGGCTGAGGGTGAGAAACGACCACCAGCGCAACAGCAGCCCGGTCCAGGCGACGACCACCCCGGCCCCGAGCGCCCACGGCCGCGGGATGCCCGCCTCGGGCAGGAAGGCACGTGCGGCGGGCAGCAGCAGGATGCCGGCGAACAGGACGGCGCGGAACAGCACCTCCGCGCCCAGATCGATGCGCGTCGCCCCACGGCGCAGGCGGAGCGCTTGGAGCAGTTCGCCCAGGACGATGGCGCCGATGGTGATGCGGAGCGCGACCACACCGAGATTATGCCGAGTGCAGCGATTATGCCGAGTGCAGCCGGGCTACTGCAGGGCCGGGACCTCCGTGGAGGCGCGCGGGACGAGGCGGCAGGGCAGGGCGTGCTGGCCTGCGATGGGTTCGCCGTTGATGGCGTCCAGCAGCAGCTCGGCGGCGGTGCGGCCGATGCCCTCCAGGTCCATGTCCACACTGGTCAGTTGGGGGCGGCAGCCCTCGACCATCACGTCCCAGTTGTCGAAGCCGACCAGGGCCACGTCGTCCGGGATGGTCCTGCCCGCCTCGCGGAGGGCCTCGGCGACGCCGCGGGCGATCTGGTCGCTGCCGCAGAACACGGCGTCGAAGTCGCGGCCGCCGGACAGCATGATGCCCGCGGCCTGGCGGCCCCAGGCTTCGCTCCACTCGCCGTACAGGGTCGGGGTGACCATGACCAGGTCGTCGTAGGCGAGGGTGATGGCGGCGGCGCCGGCGCGGACGCGGGCGGAGTGGTGGTGTTCCGGGCCGGTGATGTGCGCGATGCGGCGGCGGCCGATGCCGAGCAGGTGCAGGACGGCGCGGCGGGCGCCGTCGGCCTCGTCCGGTACGACGGAGCAGTCGTCGGGGTTCGAGGAGCTGATGAACGCGTAGACGACGGGGACGGGGAGGTCGGCGGCGATCGGCGGGCGGGCCTGGGTGCGGCGGCCGGTGACGATGATGCCGTCGACCTTGCGGCTCAGCAGGGTGCGCAGGTAGTACTGCTCGCGGATCACGTCGTCGCGCGCGTCGCACAGCAGGACGGAGACCTGGCCGGCGCCCAGGGCGTCCTCGGCGCCGATCATCAGCGGGATGCTGAAGCGGCCGATGCTGTCGGTGGTGATCATGCCGACGGTGTAGGTGCGGCCGGTCTGCAGGCCGCGGGCGGCCGCGTTGGCGATGAAGCCCAGCTGGTCGGCGGCCTGCTGGACGCGTTGGCGGGTCTCCGCGCGCAGGGAGCCGCGGCCGTTGAGCGCTTTCGATGCGGTGCCGGTCGAGACCCCGGCCAGGGCCGCCACCTCGCTGATGGTGGCGGGTCGGACGATCCTGCTCAGAACGACCTCCGGGGAAGGAAACTCGGAAACTCCGGCTGTGACCGTAACATCGCCTTGACAGCCGTTCAAGCCGCTCTTTAGCGTCAAGGCAATCGTTTTCCGAGTTTTCCTTACACCCCCTCGAGGAAACCGCCATGAGAGGCTTCAAAGCGGCTGTCGTCGCCCTGTCCGCCTGCCTGGCCGCCGCCGGGTGCTCGACCACCGGCGACGTCGACGCCGGCGCGAGCGGCGGCACCGGCAGCACCGACACGTACCAGGTCTGGGACCCGTATCCGCAGTTCGACGACTCCTCCGACTGGGTCAAGCTGCTGCGCACGTGCGGCACCGACGCTGGCGTCACCGTCAAGCGGACCGGGTACGACACCACCGACCTGACCAGCAAGGCCCTGCTGGCCGCGCAGCAGAGCAACTCCCCCGACGTGCTCATCGTCGACAACCCGGTGGTCTCCACGCTCGCCGACGCGGGCGTGCTCACCACCACCGAGGAGATGAAGGTCGACACGTCCGCGGTCGCGCCGAACCTCCTCGCGGCCGGGCAGCTCGGCGGCAAGACGTACGGCATCCCGATCGGCGCCAACACCCTCGCGCTCTACTACAACAAGGCGGTCCTGACCGCGGCCGGCGTCGACCCGGCGACGGTCAAGGACTGGGCGGGCCTCACCGCGGCCCTGGGCAAGGTGAAGGCGACCGGCAAGAAAGGCATCACGTTTTCCGCCATCGGTACCGAGGAGGGCAGCTTCCAGTTCCTGCCCTGGTTCTGGGGCTCCGGCGCGAACCTGACCAAGCTCGACTCCCCCGAGGGCGTCGCCGCGCTGCAGCTGTGGACCGACTGGCTCAAGAACGGCTACGCGCCCAACTCCGTCATCGGCAACACCCAGACCACGAGCTGGCAGGAGTTCGCGACCGGGCAGTTCGCGTTCGCGGAAAACGGCACCTGGCAACTCGGCAACGCCAAGAAAACCGGTTTCGAGTACGGCATCATCCCCATCCCCTCGAAGGCCGGCGGCACCGCGCCCGCCCCGACCGGCGGCGAGTTCGTGACCGCGCCGGTGCAGAAGGAGACCAAGCGGTACGCGACGACGCAGAAGCTCATCAGCTGCCTGTCCAGTGCCGACAACGCCTACACGACCGACACGACGCTGTCCTACATCGCGGCCACCGACGCCGTGCAGACCAAGCAGGTGGCGGGCAACGCCGAGCTGAAGGTCTGGGTCGAGGCGGTCAAGGCGGCCAAGGGCCGCACGAGCGACAACCTCGGCACCAAGTACCCGAAGATCTCCCAGCCCATGTGGACCGGCTTCCAGGCCGCCCTGTCCGGGGGCAAGTCGCCGCAGGACGCGTTCGCCGCGGCCCAGACCAGCGCCGCCGCGGCCATCAAGTGACGATGCGGTTCAAGTCGGTCAGCGGGTGGGCGTTCCTCGCGCCCGTCGTGGTGTACCTCGGCGCGTTCTACGCCTACCCGCTGTACCGCAACCTCGATCTGAGCCTGCACCGGTACACCGTCCGCTCGTTCGTGCAGGGCGGCGCGCCGTTCACCGGCCTGGACAACTACGACACGGTCGTCGCGGACCCGACGTTCTGGCCCGCGGTCTGGCACACCGCCGTGTTCACCGGGGTCTCGCTGGTGTTCCAGTTCTCCCTCGGCATGGCACTGGCCGTGTTTTTCCACCAGCATTTTCCGCTTTCCGCAACGTTGCGCGCGCTGTTCCTGGTGCCGTGGCTGTTGCCGCTCATCGTTTCCGCCTCGACGTGGTCGTGGATGCTCAACAGCGACTCCGGCATCGTCAACGCGGCGCTGCGCCTGGCCGGGCTGGACCCGGTCAACTGGCTCACCTCGCCCACGTGGTCCCTCGCGTCGGTGACGATCGCCAACATCTGGATCGGCATCCCGTTCAACCTCGTCGTCGTGTACAGCGGCCTGCAGGCGATCCCCGCCGAGATCTACGAGGCGGCGGCGCTGGACGGGTCCACGCCGTGGCGCACGTTCTGGCGCATCACGTTCCCGCTGCTGCGGCCGGTCTCGGCCATCACGCTGCTGCTCGGCCTGATCTACACGCTCAAGGTGTTCGACATCATCTGGATCATGACCAAGGGCGGCCCGGCCGACGCCTCCACCACCCTCGCCACCTGGTCCTACCGGCTCGGCTTCGGCAACCTGCTGCCGGCGTTCGGGCCCGGCGCGGCCGTCGGCAACCTGCTCATCATCGTGGCCATGCTGTCCGGCCTGGTCTACATCAGGACCCAGCGATGAAAGTCAAAACCGCCGCGGGTGTACTGCTGACCGCCCTCATGTTGTTTCCCGTGTACTGGATGATCAACGTCTCGCTGACCCGCGACACCGACATGCGCCGCGATCCGCCGCCGCTTCTTCCGCTGCACGGCACGCTGGAGGGCTACCGGGCGGTGCTGCACCAGCAGTTGCCGTACCTCGGCAACAGCCTGGCCATCGGCCTGGGCACCGTGGCACTCACCGTGGCCCTGTCCGCGCCGGCCGGCTACGCCCTGGCCCTGCTGCGCCCGCGCGGCGGCCGGGCGCTCAGCTTCGTCCTGCTCGTCGCCCAGATGATCCCCAGCATCATCATGGCGATGGGGTTCTACGCCATCTACCTGCGCCTCGGCGTGCTCAACAGCACCGCCGGGCTGATCCTGGCCGACTCGACCATCGCCGTGCCGTTCGGCGTGCTGATCTTCACCGCGTTCATGTCCGGCATCCCGGCCGAGCTGATGGCCGCGGCCCGGGTCGACGGGGCGGGCGCGCTGCGCACGTTCTGGTCGGTGGTCCTGCCGGTGAGCCGCAACGCCGTGGTCACCGTCAGCCTGTTCGCGTTCCTGTGGGCGTGGTCCGACTTCGTGTTCGCCAGCACGCTCGACGGCGGCGGCACCCAGCAGCCGATCACGCTCGGCATCTACCACTACATCGGCAACAACAACCAGCAGTGGAACGCCATCATGGCCACCGCCGTGGTCGCGTCCATCCCCGCGACGCTGCTGCTCATCGTGGCCCAGCGCTACGTCGCCGCCGGCGTGACCGCCGGTGCCGTCAAGGACTGAGGAAACTCCATGCACAACACGCCTCTGGGCCCCGTCGTGCCCACGGACCGCGCGATCTCGGCGCTGCGTCCCCTGCCCGCCTCCGCCGTCCGGCTCGACCCCACCGGCCTGCTCGGCGCCTGGCAGGAGCGCAACCGCACCGCCACGCTGCCGCACTGCGTCGAGCGGCTGCACGAGCACGGCAACCTCGCCAACCTGCACCGGGTCACCGGCGAGTTCGACGGGCCGTTCACCGGCTGGTGGTTCGCCGACACCGACGTGCACAAAACCCTCGAGGCCGCCCTGTGGGCCGGGAACGTCGCCTCGTCCGAGGCCGCCCCGACGGCCGGAAACCTTTCCTCGTTCGTTGCCGAAACCGTGCAGGTGCTGGAGAAAGTCCAGGACCCGGACGGCTATCTGGTGTCCTACTTCCAGGCCGGCCACCGCGACCGGCAGTGGCGGGAGCTGCCGTCCAGCCACGAGATGTACACCGCCGGCCACCTCATCCAGGCCGCCGTGGCCGGGGCCCGCACCGCCCCCGGCGACCCGGCCGTCCAGCAGCTCCTCGCGATCGCGCGGCGCTTCGCCGACCTGCTCGTGGAGCGCTTCGGCGCCGGCGGCGAGGACGCGATCGACGGCCACCCGGAGATCGAGACCGCGCTCGTCGAGCTGTTCCGGGTCACCGGGCACCGCCCCTACCTGGACCTCGCCGCCCGGTTCGTCGCCCTGCGCGGGCACGGGCTGCTGGGTCCCGAGGGCCGCTTCGGGCAGCGCGCCTACTACCAGGACCACCGGCCGGTCCGCGCGGCGAGCGAGGTCACCGGGCACGTCGTGCGCCAGGTGTACCTGCTGGCCGGCGCGGTCGACGTGGCCGTCGAGACCGGCGACAGCGAGCTGCTGCGGGCCACCGAGCGGCTGTGGGAGTCGGCGCAGGCGACGAAGACGTACCTGACCGGCGGGCAGGGCTCCCGGCACCGCGACGAGGCCTTCGGCGACCCGTACGAGCTGCCGCCGGACCGCGCCTACGCCGAGACCTGCGCGGCGATCGGCTCGTTCCAGTGGACGTGGCGGCTGCTGCTGGCCACGGGCCGGTCGCGTTACGCCGATGAGCTGGAGCGGTTGCTGTACAACGGGATCGCCTCGGGCATCGGGCTCGACGGGCGCTCGTTCTTCTACTCCAACCCGCTGCAGCTGCGCACCGGGCACGACGGCTCGGACGAGGACGCGCCCGGTGAGCGGCTGCCCTGGTACAAGTGCGCCTGCTGCCCGCCCAACCTGGCCCGGCTGATGGCGTCGCTGCACACCTACGCGGCGACCGGCACGTCGAGCGGACTCCAGCTCCACCTGTACGGCCGGGGCTCGTTCGCCTCCGCCGGCCGCGCGGTCGACGTGGCCACCGGGTACCCGTGGGACGAGACCGTCACGATCACCGTCACCGCGTCGGACGACGACCCGTGGACGCTGACCCTGCGCGTCCCGGCCTGGTGCGCCGACGCCCGGGTGAGCGTCAACGGCGTGCCCGGGTCGTTCGTGGAGGACGGCTGGGTGCGCCTCGAACGCGTCTGGCGGCCCGGCGACCGGGTCGAGCTCGTCCTGCCGATGCCGCCCCGCCTGATCACGCCGCACCCGCGGGTCGACGCCGTGCGCGGCACCGCCGCCCTGGCCCGCGGGCCGCTCGTCTACTGCCTCGAACACGCCGACCTCCCCGCCGCGGCCCTCGAGCACGCTCGAACCACCGGCGCCGACCCCTCCGGCCAGGACTTCGAGCACACTCGAACGACCGGCGCCGACGTCTCGGGCGGCGACTTCGAGCACGCTCGAACCACCACCACCGGCCTCCCCGGCCACGACTTCGAGCACGCTCGAACCACCGCCGCCGAAACCGCCGGCGGCGACTTCGAGCACGCTCCGGATGTCGCGTTCGAGGACATCCGGCTCGACCCCGGCGTCCCGATCGGCGTGCGGCGCGACCATCCGCTCGCGCCGGTCGCGCTCGTCGTCAACGAAGACCTTCCCGCCGTTCCGTATTTCCTGTGGGCCAACCGCGGGCCCGGACCAATGCGGGTCTGGATCCCGCTCGTCCCTACAACTCCCCCGAGGTGATGCCATGCGCATCCGATCCGCCGCCGCCACGGCGGTCCTGACCACGCTGACCACCGTTGCCGCCGCCGGCGTCCTCGCGGCGCCGGCCCACGCCGCCGGCAACACCCTCACCGTCAACGTCGGCACCGTCGTACGACCCGTCACGCAGGTCGCGTCCGGCGGGCTCTACGGCGTCGACACCGGCGGCAAGCCGCCGCTCGCGCAGCTGTACCCGCTGCGGATGAACCACTTCACCCAGCCCCCGCCCGGCGGGCAGCAGCTGGGCAACGGCGCCACCCAGCCCTGCTGCGACGGGCTCCAGGTGGCGGGCAAGGTCACCAGCGCCGGCGCCCGGCAGTTCTACCGGCTGCCGGACATCTATCCGAACTTCCCGTACCGCTGGGTCAGCTGGGCGGACTGGGAGTCGAAGGTCCGCACCATGGTCTCGGCCCGGGTGAACGCCGCGGCCGTCACGAACGTCGACGGGTACGAGCTGTGGAACGAGCCCGACTGGACCTGGAACACCTCGGCGGCGGGCTCGTTCAACGCGGGCTGGACGCGCACCTTCCAGCTGGTCCGCTCCCTGGACGGCGTGACGCCGATCGTCGGGCCGAGCCACTCGCAGTACAACCACGGTTGGATGGTCGATTTTCTGACCAACGCCCGCAACACCGGCACCGTGCCCGATGTCGTCGTCTGGCACGAGCTGGGCAACGACGACTATCTCAACGTCGGCGCGCACGTGGCCGACTACCGGGCGATCGAGTCGTCGCTGGGCATCGCGCCGCGGCCGATCTCGATCAACGAGTACGCGTCGCCGGGCCAGGTCGACATCCCCAGCGTCGCCGTGCATTACATGGCGGTGTTCGAGCGCTACGGCATCCGCGACGCCGAGCGCGCCTACTGGTACGAGGCGGGCACGCTCAACGGGCTGCTGTACAACAACGCGCCGACGGCGTCCTACTGGGCGTACAAGTGGTACGGCGACATGGCCGGCAACGTCGTGCAGACCGTGCCCGGTTCGTGGCTGGAAGGGGTCGCCGCCTACGACCCGACCCGCCGGTTCGTCAACGTGGTGTTCGGCGGCGACAGCGGCACCAACACGGTGCGGGTGAACGGCCTCGGCGCGCTCGGTTCGCAGGTGCGGGTGACGCTCTCGCGTACCGGCACCACCGGGCGCACCACGAACCAGCCGGCGCCGACGACGGTGTCCACCGCGACCTACACCGTCTCCGGCGGCAGCATCAGCGTCCCGGTGACCGGCATGGACGCCTGGGCCGCCTACCAGCTGCTGATCACGCCGACCAGCGGGATCGCGAGCTGGCAGCAGCGGTACGAGGCGGAGAACGCGGCCGTCGTCAACGCCAACCGGTCTCGTCGGGGTCGGCGTCCGGCGGCGGCTACGTCGGCCAGATCGACGGCTCGGCCAACAGCCGCACCGACGCGTTCGTGGACTTCATCGTGAACGTCCCGCAGACCAGGCAGTACACGATGAGCATCCGCTATGCCAACGGGACGGGCGCGACCGCGACCCACGGGCTCGCCTGGAACGGCGGCGGCTGGACGACCGTGACCTATCCGCCGACCGGGGCCTGGGGCTCGTTCGGCGCGGCGGTCAGCGTGGCGGTGAGTCTCAACGCCGGGTTCAACACCATCCGGCTGGCCAAGGGCGCGCCGTTCTTCGCGGGCGGCACCGGCTACGCCGAGCTGGACGCGATCACGCTGTCGTGATGGTTCGGGGGGCGCCCGCGCGGCGCCCGTTACCTTTTTTAGGTCCCCGTTGGGGGCGCTCGGTCGCCTGGTTCGGTATGACTTACTGCCCCTGTCGTCGGCATGATCCGGGGGGTGTTGTCGCCGGGCTGGGTGGCGTCGACGGACCGCTGATAGGGACACGACCACCTGATGTGCCTGGGTAGGTCTCTTCGTAACGTGGCTGCCGGCAGTCGACGCCAAGTTCGCGATCGAGGCTTGGGACCGTCGCGGGGAGGCGATGTGCACGGCGACTATCAGGTGTTTCTCGGGCTTGACGTCGGTAAGGACGGCCATCACGCGGTGGCGTTGACCCGGGAGGGCAAGCGGCTGCACGACGCCGCGTTGGTCAATACCGAGGCGAAGCTGCGGCAGGTGTTCGACCGGCTCGCCCGGCATGGCCGGGTTCTGGTGGTGGTTGACCAGCCGGCCTCGATCGGGGCGCTGCCGGTCGCGGTCGCCCGGCACGGCGGCCACCAGGTCGCATACTTGCCCGGACTGGCGATGCGCCGCATCGCGGACCTGCACCCGGGTGCAGCGAAGACCGACGCCCGTGACGCCTACGTCATCGCTGACGCCGCCCGCACGTTGCCGCACACCCTGCGCCGCGTCGACGTCGGCGACGAGACCCTGGCCGAGCTCGAGGTCCTGGTCGGCTTCGACGACGACCTCGCCGGTGAAGCCACCCGGATCAGCAACCGCCTCCGCGGGCTGCTGACCCAGATCCACCCCGCCCTCGAGCGGGTCCTCGGGCCGAAAGTCCAGCACAAAGCCGTGCTGGAACTGCTGTCACGCTGCGGCGGCCCGGCCGGTCTGCGTCGCGCGGGCCGGTCGAAACTCGCCGAGATCGTCCGTCCGCACGCACCCCGCATGGGCGAACGTCTGGTCGAGCAGCTCGTCGCCGCCCTGGGCGAGCAGACGGTGACCGTTCCAGGCACCGCTGCGGCGGAGAAGATCCTGCCGAAACTCGCTGAGAGTCTGCGCGAGGTGCTGCGCCAGCGTGACGAGGTGGCCCGGGAGGTCGAAGGGATGCTTGATGCGCACCCTCTTGCCTCGGTCCTGACGTCGATGCCGGGCATCGGGGTCAGGACCGCAGCCCGCATCCTCCTCGAGGTCGGCGATGGAGGCGCCTTCCCGACCCCCGGACATCTGGCCGCCTACGCCGGCCTGGCCCCGGTCACCCGCCGTTCCGGCAGCAGCATCCGCGGCGAACACCCACCTAAGGGCGGGAACAAGCAGCTGAAACGCGCGTTCTTCCTCGCCGCGTTCGCCAGCCTCTCGCACCCACCCTCACGGGCCTACTACGACCGCAAACGCGCCGCCGGCAAACGCCACAACGCCGCCCTCATCTGCCTCGCCCGCCGCCGCTGCGACGTCCTGTTCGCCATGCTCCGAGACCAGACGCCCTACCAAGCCCGTCAAGCTGCCGCTTGACGAAACCCATAGGGACACCCCCCGGCTCACTTCTGGGCCGCGATCTGGATGAGGTTGCCGCAGGTGTCGTCGAAGACGGCGGTGGTGACCGGCCCCATGTCGGTCGGCGGCTGGGTGAAGACCACGCCGGCGGCGACGAGCCGGTCGTACTCCCGCTGCACGTCCTCGACGGCGAACGACGTCCACGGGATCCCGTCGTTGACGAGGGCCTCGCGGAACGGGGCGACGGCCGGGTGCCCGGCCGGCTCGAGGACCAGCTCGACGCCGTCGGGCTGGTCGGCGGAGACCACGGTGAGCCAGCTGACGTTCTCCCCGAGCGGGACGTCGGTCTTCTTCACGAAGCCGAGCACCTCGGTGTAGAAGCGCAGGGCGGCGGCCTGGTCGCTGACAAACACGCTGGCAAGGTGAATTCGCATCGTCACGCCCGCCAGCATATGCAAGTCACGGCTTGCCTATCAAGCCCGGCACACTGCTGAGCTATGACGACGCCGTTCTCCTTCACGTTCGACTGCGCCTCCCCCGGTACCTTGAGCGCCTTCTGGTGCGTCGCGCTCGGTTACGTGCCCGCGGCGCCACCGGCGGGGTTCGACAGCTGGGAGCAGTGGTTCCGCGACCTCGCGGTGCCCGAGGACGAGTGGGACGACGGCGCCGCGATCGAGGACCCGACCGGCGTCGGCCCGCGCATCTCGTTCCTCAAGGTCCCCGAGCCCAAGACCGCCAAGAACCGCCTCCACCTGGACCTGCAGGTCGGCGGCGGCCGGGCCACGCCGTGGGACGAGCGCTGGGAGCGGGTGCGGGCCACGGCCGACCGGCTGATCGCCGCCGGGGCGACCGAGCAGGTCGTGGTCGACATCGACGGCCGCCACGACCACGTCGTCCTGCTCGACCCGGAGGGCAACGAGTTCTGCGTCGTCTGACCGTCATCAGGACGTTCACCTGCCGATAGACGCCTGTCATTGTGACGGCCGAGGGTCAGCGCCATGACGATCACTCGACGGGCCGCCCTGGCCCTGACGGCGGCGCTGCTCGCCGGCGCCGCCGTTGCCACCCCGGCCCAGGCCGCGCCCGCGGCGACCTGGGAACGGTCGCTCGGGCTGGCCAACGCCACCAACTTCCGTGACGTGGGCGGGTACACCACCGCCGACGGGCACACCGTGCGCACCGGTGTGGTGTTCCGCTCCAACAAGCTGTCCAACCTCACCGCCGCCGAGTGGCAGGTCGTCACCGCGCACGGGATCAACCGCGACGTCGACCTGCGCAACATCCAGGAGCGCGGCGACGAGCCCGACCACGCCCCGGCGGGTGTGGCCTACCAGGTCGCCGACGTCGCCTCGCTCAGCCACGGCATCCGGTTCCACGACAACGCGGGCGTCACCCTGCTCGCCGCGATCGCGGCCGGCCTGCTGTCCGGCTCGTCGGACCTGGGCCAGTCGATCGGCTACCCGTTCATGGTCAACTTCGTCGGCGCGGACTACGCCTTCCGGGACACGCTGAAGGCGATCGCGACGAACACCTCCGGCGGCGTGGTGTACCACTGCTCGGCCGGCAAGGACCGCACCGGCTGGGCGACCGCCGTGCTGCTGACCCTGCTGGGCGTGCCGATGGCGACCGTCGAGGCCGACTTCCTGCTCAGCAACACCTACCTGGGCCGCGCCGACGCGGTGCAGGTGGCGTGGCTGCGCGCGGCGTTCGCCGAGCTCTACCACATCTACGGCACCTTCACCGCGTACCTGCACAGCGGCCTGATGCTGACCGACGCGGACATCGCGGCGATCAAGGCCCGCCTGCTCGTCTGACAACACCACCTGCCCCGGGAGCGCGGGCTCCCGGGGCAGGACTGTCTACCCGACGGTGCAGGTGGCGCCGTTGAGTGTGAACGCCGTCGGCCGCGGGTTGGAGCCGCTGTAGGTGCCGTTGAACCCGGCCGACTGGGTCGCCCCCGGCGCGAGGGTGCCGTTCCAGGCCTCGCTCTTCGCGCTCACCACGGCGCCCGACTGCGACCAGGTCGCCGACCAGCCCTGCGACACCTTCTGGTTGCCGGGGAACGTGAACGACAGCGTCCAGCCGTTCAGCGTCGTCGAGCCGGTGTTCTTCAGCGCCACGGTGCCGGTGAAACCGCCGCCCCAGTCGTTGACGGAGTACGTCACGGCGCACGCGGCCGTCGGTGGCGGGCTCGACGGCGGCGGGCTGGTCGTGGTCGGCGGCGTGGTCACCGTCGCCGCCCCCGAGGCCGGACCGGTGCGCCCGGCGGAGTCGACCGCCACCACCGTGTACGTCGTCGTCGTGTTCGGCGTCAGCCCGCTCAGCGCGTAGCTCGTCGAGGCGACCGTGGCCAGCAGCGTGCCGCCCCGGTACACCCGGTAGGACACCGCCGCCGTCCCGCTCGCCGGCGCCGTCCAGGTCAGCGTGGCCGACGTGCTCGTCACCGCCGACACCACCGGGGTGCCGGGCGTCCCGGGGCCGTCCGGCGGCGGGGTCGTGGCATACGTGAGGCCGTACCCGTAGGCGAACAGCGGCGTCTTGCCGTCGCCGTCGTTGATCGGCTCCTGCGACGCCGACTGCATCCAGGTCATCGGCAGCTTGCCCGTCGGCGCGTAGTCGCCGAACAGCACGTCGGCGACGCCCGCGCCCTCGGTGCCGGGCAGCCAGGCCGCGACCAGGCCGCTCCAGTCCGGCAGCTGCGCCGCGATGTCCACCGGTCGGCCGGAGACGAGGACCACGACGACCGGGACGCCGGAGGCCTTGAGCGTGCTCAGCGTCTGCAGGTCGGTGGCGTCCAGGCCGAGCGAGTTCGGCCGGTCGCCCTGACCCTCCGCGTACGGGGTCTCGCCGATCACGGCCACCGCGACGCCGTAGCTGCGGTCGATGCCGGACCCGGCCGCGTTGTACGTCACCGTCGCCGAGGACCCCGCCGCCGCCCTGATCCCCTGCAGGATCGTGGTGCCCGGCGTCGTGCTGCCCGCCGCGCCCTGCCAGCTGACGGTCCAGCCGCCGCTCTGCAGCCCGATGTTGTCGGCGCTCTTGCCGGCCACGAAGATCCTGCCGCTCTTGGCCAGCGGCAGCACGCCGGTGTTCTTGAGCAGCACCTGCGACTCGCGCACCGCCTGCCGGGCCACCGCCCGGTGCTGCGAGCTGCCGACGGTGCCGGTCAGGCTCCGGTCCGCGAACGGCCGCTCGAACAGCCCGAACTCGAACTTCTTGGTGAGAATCCGGCGCACCGCGTCGTCGATGCGGGCCAGCGGCACCCGCCCGGCCTGGACCTCGCCGCGCAGGGTGTCGATGAACTGCTTCCACGCGGTCGGCACCATCACCATGTCGATGCCGGCGTTGACGGCCCGGCGCACCTCGGAGGCGGTGAAGCCGGTGCCGCCCTCGATCTGGTCGATGCCGTTCCAGTCCGACACCACGAACCCGTCGAAGCCGAGCTCGCCCTTGAGCACCCCGTTGATGAGGTAGTCGTTGCCGTGCAGCTTCTGCCCGTTGAACGAGGAGAACGACACCATCACCGAGGCGACGTGGCGGCGGACCGCCTCCTGGAACGGCGGCAGGTGGATCGCGCGCAGCTCCGTCTCGGAGATCTGGGTGTCGCCCTGGTCGACGCCGCCGGTCGTCCCGCCGTCGCCGACGTAGTGCTTGGCCGTGGCCAGGACCCCTCCGGACTGGTACCCGTCGATGATCGTGGCCATCGACACCGGCAGCTCCGGCTTCTCCCCGAACGACTCGTAGGTGCGCCCCCACCGGTCGTTGCGGGCCACGCACAGGCACGGCGAGAACGTCCACTGCACGCCGGTGCCGCGGACCTCGTCGGCGGTCACCCGGCCGACCTGCTGCACCAGCGCCGGGTCACGGGTCGCGCCGAGCCCGATGTTGTGCGGAAACAGCGTCGCCCCGACCACGTTGTTGTGGCCGTGCACGGCATCCGACCCGTACACCAGCGGGATCTTCAGCGGCGTGGCCAGGGCCCCGCGCTGGAAGGTGTCGGTCATGTCGGCCCACGACGACGCCGTGTTCGGCGAGGGCGCGGACCCGCCGCCGGACAGGATCGACCCCAGCCGGTACTGCGTCACGTCCGCCGCCGACGCCGACGCCCGCTCGGCCTGCGTCATCTGCCCGAGCTTCTCGTCGAGACTCATCCGCGACATCAGGTCAGCGACCCGCTGCGAGACCGGCAGGCTCGGGTCGAGATACGGCTCGGCGGCCGCGGCCGGCAGCACGTGCACCAGGGTGGCGGCGGCGACCGAGAGGGCGGCGAGGGCGGTGATGAGGACGGGGCGGCGCATGCCAGGGACACTAGGCGGGGGGTACGACAGTTTCGGGTGGAACCATTGACCGGCGTGGAAGTGTCCAGGTCAGGGCGCCGGTGACGGTGTAACATTCACGGCCGCCCACTCGCAGATGGCCTGCAGCGGCCCTTCCAGGGTCTTGCCGAGGGCCGTCAGGGTGTACTCCACGTGCTGCGGCGCCCCGGCCTTGAGCACCCGCCGCTCGACCAGCCCGTCCGCCTCCATGCCGCGCAAGGTCTCGGTGAGCACCTTCTGCGTGATGCCGGGCACCCGCCGCCGCAACTCCGCGTGCCGCTGCGGCCCCGCCGCCAACGCATAAAGCAGCAGCACCCGCCACTTCGCCGCGAGCCGCTCCAACGCCTGCCGCGTCGCGCACGATGCGTCGAGCACATCGGGGATCACCAGCGCCATCAGGCCCTCCCGCTGCCATGGGCACCGCGAAGTGCCTTCTGTTTTGTACCGCGGGCAAAGCCTACTGTCGGGCGCATGGCAGTACACGTCGATGCATTGGCATTTGTCACCGAAGGCATAGAACTCAGCGGGCACCTGCGCACCCCGTCCGGCCCCGCACCCGCCGGCGGCTTCCCGGCCGTGGCGCTCACCGGCCCCTTCACCGGCGTCAAGGAACAGGTCGCCGGCACCTACGCCGCCCGCCTGGCCGAGGCCGGTTTCGTCACCCTCGCCTTCGACCACCGCGGCTTCGGCGCCAGCGGCGGCCGCCGCGCCCACGAGGACACCCAGGGCAAACTCGCCGACCTGCGCGCCGCCGTGTCGGCCCTCGCCGCGCTGGACACGGTCGACCCGAACCGCATCGGCCTGCTCGGCGTGTGCCTCGGCGGCGGCTACGCGGTCCGCGCGGCGGCCCAGGACCCGCGGGTCCGCGCCGTGGCCGGCATCGCGGGCGGCTACAACAGCCCGTCCTTCTCCGCCGGCTACCGCAGCGCCCTCGCCACCTTCCTCGACGGCTACGACGACTACATCCCGGCCGTAGCCCCCGACGGCGGCCCGGCGGCGATGCCGGGCGACGAGCCTTGGGCGTACTACGGCACCGCCCGCTCCGCCGCCCCCACCTGGGAGAACCGCGTCACCCGCGGCTCGGTCCACAGCCTGCTGACGTTCGACGCCCTGGGCGCCGCCCCGCTGCTCGGCCAGACCCCGCTGCTGGTGGTCCACGGCAAGGTCGACGCGTACTGCTCCCCCGACCTGGCCGCCCGCCTCCACGACACGGCCACCGGCCCGAAACACATCGAGTGGCTGGACTGCGAGCTGCACATCGACCTGTACGACAACGAGCCCTACGTCGCCGCAGCCACCAGCTCGACGGCCGCCTTCTTCACCGAACACCTGGCGTAGGCAACCCCGGCGCAGACGACCCGCCCCGCCGATCTCGGTGTGGCCGACCTTTCGCGGTCACCCGGCCACCCCGGGATCGGCAGGACCGAGCCTGACCGCGAAGCGACCCGGCCGCGCTGCCGCTCGTCTTGAACTACCCGGACCGGCACCGCAACGTCTGGCTCAACGGGGACGGCCAGTGCACACCAACCATCCCCTGCCGGCTGCGTCCCGTGGGAGGCACGCCGCCGGAGTGACTGCTCGGGCAGGAAACCCCGGCGGTGGTCTCGACGGCAGGGAGTCGTGGCCAAGGCACCGCGTGCGGCCAGGCTCAAATCATTGCTTTTCCTCCTCTGAAATTTGACGGCTCTTCGTCTTTCGCTTGTCGACCGGCTTCCGGCGGGACTGCTGGCCGCCGAGCACGCCGGTGCTCGACCCGCGCTCGTCTCGCTGCCGGCGGCGAGGGTGGGTAGTGCGAGCCCCCAGCTGTCGGCGTAACGCTCCAGGGGCCGAACAGTCCAAGCGGTGCGCCGGGCCGACCCCGACGGGGCGCAACGGTCCGGTGCGGTCCTCAGGCATCGCGGCGCAGCAACACCCCCCATCCGAGCAGCATCGCGCCCAAGGCCCACAGCGCGAGCACCCCCAGCCCGTGCCACGGCCCGATCGGCAGCGCCGCCAGATCCTTCGTCGCCTGCACCGCGGTACCGGCGGTCACCGGCCCGATCTGGTCGAGCCGCCGCGACCAGGTCTTGTCCCCGACGGCCCGGCTGACGAGCGGCCACGCGTACATCAGCCCGAGCACGATCCCCGCCGCCCCCGCCGGGCTGCGCACCGCGGTGGCCAGCCCGAGGCTCAGCAGCGCGATCAGCTCGAGGTAGAGCACCGACCCGACCGCCGGCCGCCACACGAACTCATGCGCCGGCAGAAGCATCCGCCCCGCCAGCAGCGACCCCGCGACCCCGGCCACCGCGGCGACCGCCGTGACCGCCACCAGGACCGCCGCCTTCGCCACCAGCAGCCGCGTCCGGCTCGGCACGGCCGCGAGGCTGACCCGCACCATCCCCGACGCGTACTCGTTGCCGATCAGCAGCGCGGCCAGGATCGCGAACACCGCCTGCCCGAGCTGTACCCCGGTGAGCGAGACCTTCGTGAAGTCCGACGTGCAGCCCGCGACGCACGAAATGCTCGCCGCCGCGAACGCGCTCAGCCCGACCGTCGCCACCACCGCGCCGCCCAGCAGCCACCAGTTCCCCGCCGACGTCCGCAGCTTCGTCCACTCCGCGTGCAGCGCCGCCCTCATCCGTCCTCCTTCCGTTGCGTGCACCCGGCGATCCCCGCCCGCCCGTGCGCCTGATGTCCCCGCGGGCAGCCCGCCATCCGGCGCCGCCTCCCTTGCGTGCGCCCCGCGATCCCCGCCCGCCCGTGCCCACGATGTTCCGGCGGGCGGCCCGCCATCCGGCGCCGCCTCATTTGCCTGCGCCCGGCGATCCCTGCCCGCCCGTGCCCACGATGTCCCGGCGGGCGACCCGCCAGCCGGCACCGCCTCGTCCGCGTGCGCCCGGCAATCCCCGCCTGCCCGTGCCCACGATGTCCCGACTGGCGGCCCGCCGGCCGGCGCCGCCTCGTTTGCCGAGCGGGCGGCGGCCGGGGTCATGCGTCGCTCCGGCGCAGGCGGTACCACGCGGCGCCCAGCACGACGGCGACCCACACGGCGAGGACGGCCAGGCCGCCCCAGGCGCTGAGCGGGAAGAAGCCGTCGGCCGGGGAGTACACGGCGTCGACCTGCGGATACCTGGGCGCGGCCTGCTGCAGGGCGAAGGCGGCGGCCGGGGTCACGCTCAGCAGCCAGTCGCTGGCCCGCAACGGCAGGACGGTGACCGAGAGCAGGTACGGCAGGACGACCACGACCACCGACACGGTCACCGCGGTGACGCCCCGGCGCAGCAGCATGCCGAGGCCCGCCGCGAGCGCCGCGCAGCCGCCCAGGAGCAGGGCGGTGCCGCCCGCGACGCGGAGCTGGGTCGCGGCCGACGCCGGGGTGACGTAGACGCCGGCGTCGCGCAGCACGTCCGGGCCGAAGGTGATCGCGACGGCGGCGGCGACCAGGCCGGCCGCGAACGCCGCGGCGCCGACGGCGAGGGCCTTCGCGGCGAGGACGCGGCCGCGGTGCGGTGCGGCGGCGAACGAGGTGCGGATCATCCCGCGGCGGTACTCCGCGGCGGCGAACATCGCGCCGATCACCGCGAAGAAGATGAGGCCGAGGAAGGTGCCGACGAGCGTCTGGCTGATCGTCGTGCCGGGGCCGGACGGGGCGATGTCGCCGGTTCCGGTCACCGCCCAGCCGTCCGCGGTCGGCTCGAAGTGGGGCTGCGGGCCGACGGCCCGGGTGGTGGTGCCGCCCTCGCCGCCGCCGGTGGGCTCGGCCGGTCCGATCCGGCCGCCGATCGCCTCGCCCTCCCAGTCCGCCGACCACGTGCCGGTGGTCGCGAGCCGTTCGAAGGTGCCGGTGGCGATGCTGGGGCCGCCCTGGATGCCCGAGAGCACGACGGACTGGTTGACCTGCTGGTCGTACTGGGGCGAGGTGGCGAACAGCCCGGCGGTGACGGTCGCGGGCAGGCCCGGCAGGGTCGCCGTGCCGACCTCGGTCCAGGCGCTGCCGTCGCCCGACTGTTCGGCCTTGATCGTGTCGCCGGTGCGGGTCAGGCGCAGCCACACCGGCTGCGGCGCCAGTTTGGCGTCGGCCGGGCGGCCCTGGTCGTGCACGTAGTCGTGCTGCATCCGCACGCCGTGTTCGCCGGTCAGCATCACCGCCGCGTACGCCGAGCCCTGCTTCGTGCCGTCCTTGACGATCAGGCCGGCCTTCGACCACGGGGCGAGCCCGTCGCGCATGGTGTCGCCGTCGTACGTCGGCAGCTGCCCGGTGAAGCTCGCCACCCGGGCGGTGATGGTGCCGTCGCCGGTCAGCGTGCGGTGCACGAACGTGAAGCTGTCGGCGACCTCCTGGCCCTCCGGCCCGTGCAGCGGGGTGCAGTCGGAGGCGGGGCCGTGCTGGCCGCAGGAGCCCATCCGGCTCGGGGTGAGGCCGATGGCCAGGATGATCCCGGCCCCGGCGAGCAGCCCCAGCACCCAGCCGAGCACGGAGCGCAGCTTGGTCCATTCGGCGCGGATCAGCCGCAGGAAGCTCATCGGTCCTCCCCCGGTGCGGTGCCGCGGAACTCGACGGCGTCGCGGGTCAGGTCCAGGTAGGCGTCCTCGAGGGTGGCGCGGTGCGCGGCGACCTCGGAGAACGGCACCCCGGCACCGGTCAGTGCGGCGATGACCTGCTCGGCGGGCGGGCCGGTGACGGTGAGCGTCCCGTCGCCGTTGGGGACGACGGATTCGGCTTGATCGTGCAGTACAAGAGCGGCCTTTTCTATTGCTGAGGACCGGACGACGATGCGTCCGTTGGCGGCCCCGGCGAGCAGCTCGGCGACGCTCGCATCGGCGATGACGCGGCCGCGGCCGACCACGACGACGTGATCCGCGGCGTCCTGCAGCTCGCTCATGAGGTGGCTGGAGACGAGGACGGCGCGGCCCTCGCGGGCGAGCGCGCGCAGGAACGTCCGCATCCAGATGATGCCCTCGGGGTCCATGCCGTTGAACGGCTCGTCGAGCATCAGCGCCGGCGGGTCGCCCAGCAGGGCGGCGGCGATGCCGAGCCGCTGGCGCATCCCGAGGCTGAAGCCGCCGGCCCGACGCCGCCCGACGCCGCCGAGGCCGGTCAGCTCCAGCACCTCGCCGACGCGGCGGGACGGCAGGCCCTGGGAGTGGGCGAGCCAGAGCAGGTGGTTGCGGGCCGTGCGGCTGGGGTGCAGGGCCGCCGCGTCGAGCAGCGAGCCGAGGTGGCACAGCGGGCGGGCGAGGCCGCGGTAGGGGCGCCCGCCGACGAGCGCGGTGCCCTCGTCGGCGGCGTCGAGGCCGAGGACGACGCGCATGGTGGTCGACTTGCCGGCCCCGTTCGGGCCGACGAACCCGGTGACGAGCCCGGGCCGTACGGCGAACGTCATGGCGTCGAGGGCGAGGGTGGGGCCGAACCGCTTCCGCAGCCCCTCGACGGTGATGGTGGCGTCATGCATGGGTCGAGTTCTACGCCGCGGCCGGTGTCATCCCGGTGTCAACGGCTGACACCTCATTGACACCTTCGGGCTGGCACAGTGGGCCCATGCGCGTGCTCGTCGTGGAGGACTTCGAAATTCTCGCCCAGACCATCGGCACCGGACTGCGCCGGGAGGGCCTGGCCGTGGACGTCGCCGCCGACGGCGCGGAGGCCCTCGAGCGGCTGGCGAGCACGCGGTACGACGTCGTCGTCCTCGACCGCGACCTGCCCCGCGTCGGCGGTGACACGGTGTGCCGGCACATCGTCGCCGAGCATCCGACCAGCCGGGTGCTGATGCTGACCGCCTCGGGAACGGTCCGCGACCGCATCGACGGGCTCGGCCTCGGCGCCGACGACTACCTGCCCAAACCGTTCGACTTCGACGAGCTCGTGGCCCGCATCCGCGCGCTGCTGCGGCGCCCGTCGGCGGCGCTGCCACCGGTGCTGACCGCCGCCGGGATCACCCTCGACCCGGCCCGGCACGTCGCCAGCCGCAACGGGCACCGCCTGGACCTGAGCCCCAAGGAGTTCGGCGTGCTGGAGTGCCTGATGGCCGCGGGCGGCCGGCCGGTGTCCGCGGAGGAGCTGCTCGAACGGGTCTGGGACGAGGCCGCCGACCCGTTCACCACGGCGGTGAAGACGACGGTGAAACGGCTGCGGTCCCGGCTCGGCGACCCGCCCGTCATCCACACGGTCCGCGAGGCCGGCTACCGGCTCGGTGCGGCATGAGCACCCGCTGGACGCTGCGGCGGCAGCTGACCCTGCTGTACGCGGGACCGTTCCTCATCTCCGGTGCGGTGCTGCTCATGGTGCCGCTGCTGGGCGCGAGCCAGACCGTCCCCGCCGGCGACTTCCCCGGCACCCCCGAGCCGCACGTCATGGTGGAGACGCACTCCAACGCCGTACCGCTGGCGGGCGCCTCCCTCGCGGTGATGGCCGTGGTCGCCGTGGTGCTCGGCTGGTTCATCGCCGGCCGCTTCCTCCGCCCGATCCGGCGCATCGTCGACACGGCCCGTGACATCTCCGCCACGAACCTGCACCGCCGCCTCGGCCCGACCGGGCGGCGCGACGAGTTCGGCGAGCTGGCCGACACCCTCGACGACCTGTTCGCGCGGCTCGAAGCGTCGTTCGCGGCGCAGCGCCGGTTCGTCGCCAACGCCTCACATGAGCTGCGCACGCCGCTGACCGCGCAGCGGGCCCTGCTGCAGGTCACCCTGGCCGACCCGGAGGCCTCGAGCGACGAGCTGCGTGCGGCCGCCGACGAGGTGCTGGCGCTCGGCGAGAACCAGGCCCGGCTCATCGACTCGCTGCTCACGCTGGCCACGGGCGAACAGGGCGTGGAGCACGCGGCGCCGCTCGACCTGGCCGAAGTCGTCTCCCGCGCCCTCGCGTTCCGGGCGCTGGAGGGACCCCGGCTGCTGCCGACGCTGCACGACGCCCCGACCACCGGCGACGCCGACCTGGTCGAGAGCCTGGTCGCCAACCTGATCGACAACGCCGAAAAGCACAACGTGCCCGGCGGCACCGTGACCGTGCTGACGGGACTGACGGACGGCCGGGCGACGCTGGTCGTCGAAAACACGGGTCCTGTTGTACCGCCTGACGAGCTGGACCGGCTCTTCCAGCCCTTCCAGCGACTGGGCGGGCAGCGGGTACGCACGACGAAGGACGGGTACGGGCTCGGGCTGGCGATCGTGCGGGCCATCGCCGACGCGCACCGCGCCGACCTGGCCGCCACGCCGCGCGAAGGGGGTGGCCTCAGGGTGACCGTGACGTTCCGCTGACCCTTAGGCCGCGCGGAGCTAGGCGCGCAGAGCTCGCGCGGAGTCGGGCGCACGGAGCCAGGTGCGCGGCGCCAGTCGCGCGGAGTCGGGCGCGTAAAGCCGGGCGCGCGTGGAACCGGGCGCGCGGCGCCAGTCGCGCGGAGTCGGGCGCGTAAAGCCGGGCGCGCGTGGAACCGGGCGCGCGGCGCCAGTCGCGCGGAGTCGGGCGCGTAAAGCCGGGCGCGCGTGGAACCGGGCGCGCGTGGAACCGGGCGCGCGTGGAACCGGGCGCGCGGATCCAGACGCGCGGAGCTAGACGCGCGAGGCCAAGCGCGACCGGGGCGAAGCATGCAGCGCGAGCGCGCAACGCGGCACGCGAAGGCCTGTCAACGGCGGATTAGAACTGACCCCCCTCGGGCGGTTTGGGATTGACCCCCCGTCAGGTCGGCTTGGTCTATTTGTCGCGGTTCTTGGCGAGGAGTGCGCGGCGGGCGCGGGTGCGGAACGAGTCGCCGGCGAGGGTGAGGACCTCGGCGTGGTGGACGAGCCGGTCGATCATCGCCGCGGCGACGACTTCGTCGCCGAAGACCTCGCCCCAGCGGCCGAACGGTAGGTTCGACGTCACCAGGATCGAGGCTTGCTCGTAGCGGGACGCGACCAGCTGGAAGAACAGGTTCGCTGCGTCGGTGTCGAACGGGATGTAGCCCACCTCATCGATGATGATCAACCGGTAGCGGCGGATCTTCTTGAGCTCGGCCTCCAGCGCGCCGCTGTGGTGGGCCCGGGCGAGCCGGGTGATCCAGTTCGTGGCGGTGTCGAACAGCACGGAGTTGCCGGCCTGGGCGGCCTTGATGCCCAGCCCGATCGCGAGGTGGGTCTTGCCGATCCCGGGCGGGCCCAGGAGCACCACGTTGTCGGCCTTCGGGACGAACGTGGCGGTGGCCAGGTGCGCCAGGACGTCCTTGCGGAGGCTGGGCAGGTGCTCGAGGTTGAAGTCGTCCAGGGTCTTGATGGCCGGGAAGTGCGCGGTGCGGACCCGCATCATGTTCCCGGCTGATTCCCGGTCGGCGACCTGGCGTTCCAGGACGGCGGCGAGGTATTCCTCGTGGGACCAGTTCGCGTCGCGGGCCTGCTCGGCGAGGTCTTCCCAGACCCGGCCGATCGTGGGGGTCTTCAGTACCCGGGCCAGGTAGGCCAGTTTCGACGTCAGCCCGTCCGGCCGGGCCGCGGCAGGCCTTTGCGTCGCGGCCTTGCTTCGCGTGCTTGCTGTGGTGGTCATGAGATCCCTTCAGCGATGGTGGATGCGGGTGGGTGCTCGACGGGGTGCGGATCGAAGTCGACGCCGAACAGGTCGTCGTAGTCGGGCAAGGCGCGGATGGCCACGACATGCCCGTCGGCGTGGCTTCTGGTCGTCTCGCGCTCGAGCTCGCGCCGGCGGTGCGCCAGCTCGGCGCGCAGCAGCCGGGCAGTGTCGCGGTGGGCCGGGTCGGTGATCGTCTGCCGGACTCCCCAGAAGCGGGCGTGTTCGGCGACGACCTGACCGGCGCAGGACGCCACGACCCGCACTGGGTTGGCGAACACGTCGACGAACCGGCCGATCGCGCGGGGGTCCACGCTGTAGTCGTTGCTGTCGACCCGGACGTAGTAGTCGCGGCCCAGCCGGACCCGGTGGGTCAGCCCGATCGCCGGCGCCACCGGCGGCAGGCCGACCATGCCGGCCCGGTCGGCGTCCCACCGCTGGGCTGGGGAAGCGCCGATCGCGCGCAGGTGCCGGACGTTCGCCCGGGTCGTGAGCCAGTCACCGATCTGTGTGTTGAAGTCGAACGGCGAGGTGAACGTGCGGCCCGGCAGGAACGACGTCTCGAAGTAGCCGTTGCGCCGCTCGACCAGACCTTTGGATTCCGGATCCCGTCGCGGTGTCAGCCGGATGCCGACGCCCAGCGTTCCCGCGAACGACGTCGCCTCGGCCGTCAGCTTCCCGGTCCCGCCGATCGCTGATTCCCGGTCCCAGACCAGCGTGCGCGGGCACGCACCCCACCCGCCGATGATCTCCCACATCCCGGCCAGGATGTCGCCCGCCTGCCGCGACGGGATCATCACCGCGTCCGTCACCCGCGAATGCCCGCACGTCATCGCCAGGACCGGCAACACCCGCCGCTGACCGGCCCCGACCGGGATCTGCGGCTCCGGGAACCACAGATCGCATTGCGCGACCTCACCCGGCGAGTACTCGATCCGGTCCGCCGGATCCGGCGGCACGAACAACGGCCGCAACTGCCGAACCCGGTCCTTCAACACCGTCAACGACCGCGTCCAACCGATCCGTTCCGCGATCACCGGCACGGGCATCGACGGCCACTGCGTCAGCAGCAACCGGATCTGTGGCTCGAACACATCAATCGACGAACCCCGCGGCCCACGCTCACGCCGCGGCGGCTCCACCGCCCGCACCGCCGACCGCACCGTGTTCCGCGACAACCCGAACCGCCGAGCGAGCTCCTTGATCGGCACACCCTCGCCCAGGTGCAACCGCCGCAGCTCAGCCCACTCCTCCAACTTGATCACCCCTCCAGACTTACGGAGAGGGGTCAATTCCAATCCGCCGCCAGAGGGTCAGTCTTAGGCCGCCGTCGACAAGGCCGCACGGAGGCCGGTGCGCTCGACGCGCGGAGCACTGGGACGCGGCACAAAGCGCTACGGAGCCCCGGCGGTCGAGCAGAGTCGCCGCGCGGAGACTCGGGGCGGAGCGGAGGTAGCCGCTTCGCGGCTTGCTGCGCCTGAAGGCAACCCCGCACCGAACCGTGGCGCCCCGTCGGGGTCGGCCCGGCGCACCGCTTGGACTGTTCGGCTTCTGGAGCGTTACGCCGACAGCTGGGGGCTCGCACTACCCACCCTCGCCGCCAACAGTCGTACGGGCGCGGGTCAAGCACCGGCGCGCCCCGGCGGCCGAACGGTTCTACCAAAGGCGAGTCGATAAGCGAAGAACGAAGAGCCATCAAATTTCAGAGGAGAAAAACAATGATTTGAGCCTGGCCGCACGCGGTGCCCTGGCCACGACTCCCAGCCGTCGAGACCACCGCCGGGGTTGCCTACCCGATCAGTCACACCGGCGGCGTGCCTCACACGCGGCGCAGGCGGGAGCGCCGAGCACGTCGGCGAGCGGGTCGCCGGGCGCAATGCCGCCGGAGACGTCGATCTCCCAGCGGGCAGCAGTCCCACCAAACGCCAGTCCACAAGCGAAAAACGAAGAGCCATCAAATTTCAGAGGAGGAAAAACAATGATTTGAGCCTGGCCGCACGCGGTGCCTTGGCCACGACTCCCTGCCGTCGAGACCACCGCCGGGGTTTCCTGCCCGAGCAGTGACACCGACGGCGTGCCTCATACGCGGCGCAGGCGGGAGCCGGGCCGTCGTGCAGTCAAAATTGGTGCGACAACCCACCCGCTAGTGCACGAGGCTGTGGTCCCCCGGCGGCGGTGTCCGGGGAGGGGGCGAACGGCGGATCAACCAGCCCTGTTCGCCGAGGCAGGCCAGGGCGAACGCCAGCTGCAGCAGCCGTTCGTCCCATTCGAAGCCATGGGTGTCGCCGGCGCCGAAGGTGCTGCCGAAGATGCCGGCCAGCAGGGCTGAGGTGCCGGTGCCGGCGGCGGCCCACCACCACCAGCGGCCGGCCGGGGAGCGCAGCCGGGCGGCGCTGCCGAGGACCAGTGCCACCAGAGCGGCGAAGACAACATCACGTGGATCCATGTGCGACTCCTTCAAGATCCACGCTACGCCCGGACGGGCCGGGGCGCAGGGTGGGGAGTCAGGGGGCGGTGGCGGTGGCGTAGACGCGGTGCATGACGTCGAAGGTGGCCAGGGACGAGCGGGCCTCGTCCTGCAGCGCGATCACGGCCGGGTCGGACGGTGGTGCCGCGAGCGCCTCCTCCCACAGTGAACGCTCCGCTGCCCGCCACCCGGGCCGGTCCTCGACGACGACGTCGACGAATCCGGCCAGCGGCAGGTCCCGCGCGAGGTCGACCGCCTGGATGCGGGCCGGTACGGCCGGTGACGAACCCTCCCAGCAGGTCACCACCAGCCGGCCGCCCGGCTTCAGCAGGCGGCGGAACTCATGAAGCCCAGCCAGGGGCGGTGCCGCGAACTGCACGGCGTCCACGCACATCAGGCCGTCCGCGATGGCGGAGTCGAGGCCGGTCGCGTCCAGCGTCCCCACCTGGAACGAGGCCCGGCCGGGCAGGCGCGAGTCGGCCAGGGGGACCGCCGAGGACAGGGCCACGGCGGAGAAGTCGACGCCGATCAGGCGGGCGGTGGCGCGGCGGGCCAGCTCGATGCCGTACCCGCCGCGGCCGCAGGCGATGTCCAGCAGCAGTCCGTCGTGGGGAAGGTTCAGGGCCGCGGCGAGTTCGTCCAGGGCCGGGCCGGTCAGGACGCCCGGGAGGCCGAGGGCGGTGGGGACGTGCAGGGTGCGGGACAGGATCGCGTCACGGGCGGGTGAGGTGGCCATGTCCGCGTACCACTGGTCGAAGTAGGCCGCGTCGAGAGCGTTCATGAGCGCTCAACATAGTCCGCCAGGTGCTGGCCGGTCAGCGTGGCCCGCGCGGCGACGAGGTCGGCGGGGGTGCCGGTGAAGACGACCCGGCCGCCGTCGTGGCCGGCGCCGGGGCCGATGTCGATGATCCAGTCGGCGGAGGCCATGACGGCCAGGTGGTGCTCGATGACGATCACCGACTTGCCGGCGTCGACGAGGCGGTTGAGCAGGGCGAGGAGTTGGTCGACGTCGGCCAGGTGCAGGCCGGTGGTGGGTTCGTCGAGGACGTACACGCCGCCCTTCTCGGCCATGTGGATGGCGAGCTTGAGGCGCTGGCGTTCGCCGCCGGAGAGGGTCGTCAGGGGCTGGCCCAGGCTGATGTAGCCGAGGCCGACGTCGGACAGGCGGGACAGGATGGTGTGGGCGGCGGGGATCTTGGACTCGCCGGTGGCGAAGAACTCGCGGGCCTCGGAGACCGGCATCGCGAGGACCTCGGCGATGTTGCGGCCGCCCAGGCGGTACTCGAGGACCGAGGCCTGGAAGCGCTTGCCCTCGCACTCCTCGCAGACGGTGGCGACGCCGGCCATCATGGCGAGGTCGGTGTAGATGACGCCGTTGCCGTTGCAGTTCGGGCAGGCGCCTTCCGAGTTGGCGCTGAACAGGGCGGGCTTGACCCCGCCGGCCTTGGCGAAGGCCTTGCGGATCGGGTCGAGCAGGCCCGTGTAGGTGGCGGGGTTGCTGCGCCGGGAGCCGCGGATGGCGCCCTGGTCGACGGAGACCACGCCGGCGCTCTTCGGGATGGAGCCGTGGATGAGCGAGCTCTTGCCCGATCCGGCGACGCCGGTGACGACGACGAGGACGCCGAGCGGGATGTCGACGTCGACGTCGCGCAGGTTGTGGGTGTTCGCCCCGCGGATCGGCAGCACGTCGGAGAACGACCTCGGCGAGCGCAGGGTCGCGCGGTAGTCGAGGTGGCGGCCGGTCAGGGTACCGCTGCGGCGTAGTCCTTCGACGGTGCCCTCGAAGCACACGGTGCCGCCGGCGCCGCCCGCGCCGGGGCCGAGGTCGACGACGTGGTCGGCGATCGCGATCGTCTCCGGTTTGTGCTCGACCACGAGGACCGTGTTGCCCTTGTCGCGCAGGCGCTGGAGCAGGCCGTTCATGTTCTGGATGTCGTGCGGGTGCAGGCCGACGGTGGGCTCGTCGAAGATGTACGACACGTCGGTCAGCGACGAGCCGAGGTGCCGGATCATCTTGGTGCGCTGGGCCTCGCCGCCGGACAGGGTGCCCGAGGGGCGGTCCAGCGACAGGTACCCGAGGCCGATCTCCACGAACGAGTCGAGGGTGCGCTGCAGCGTGCCGAGCAGCGGGGCGACCGAGCGGTCCTCGATGCCGCGGACCCACTGGGCGAGGTCGCTGATCTGCATCGCGCAGGCGTCGGCGATGTTGATGCCGCCGATGCGGGAGGCGAGCGCCGCCTGGTTGAGCCGGGTGCCGCCGCACTCGGGGCAGGCGGTGAACGTGACGGCCCGGTCGACGAAGGCGCGCAGGTGCGGCTGGAGGGCCTCCTTGTCCTTCTGCAGGAACGCCTTCTGCACGCGGGGCACCAGGCCCTCGTAGGTCATGTTGATCGTCTCGATCTTGACCTTGACCGGCTCCTTGTACAGGAAGTCGTGCCGCTCCTGCTCGGTGTAGTCCTTGATCGGCTTGTCGCCGTCGAGGAACCCGGAGGCGGAGAAGATGCGCACCAGCCAGCCGTCCGGGGTGTACCCGGGGATCGTGATGGCGCCCTCGTTCAGCGACTTGCCGGCGTCGAAGAGCTCGTCGAGGTCGATGTCGTTGATCGTGCCCATGCCCTCGCAGCGCAGGCAGGCGCCGGCGGGCACGTTGAAGCTGTAGTGGAACGCGGGCCCGGCGCTGGGCGAGCCGAGCCGGCTGAACACGATGCGGAGCATGGCGTTGGCGTCGGTGGCGGTGCCCACGGTCGAGCGCGAGTTCGCGCCCATCCGCTCCTGGTCGACGATGATCGCGGTGGTGAGGCCTTCGAGCAGGTCGACGTCGGGCCGGGCCAGGCTCGGCATGAAGCCCTGCACGAACGCGCTGTACGTCTCGTTGATGAGCCGCTGCGACTCGGCCGCGATGGTGCCGAAGACGAGGGAGCTCTTGCCGGAGCCGGACACGCCGGTGAAGACGGTGAGGCGGCGCTTCGGGATCTCGACGCTGACGTTCTTCAGGTTGTTCTCGCGAGCCCCGTGTACCTGGATGAGGTCATGACTGTCGGCGACATGCACTGCAACACCCTACGCAGGTGATGTGACGATCGCATGTACCTTCGCCAGGAAGTTCTCGACCGCGGCCGGGTCGAGGGCGGCGCCGTCCAGGGCGGCCCGGATCACGGCCGCGTCCGGGAGGACGGTGTCGAGGACCCACGCGGCGGCGGCGCGCTTGGGATACCAGGTGTGCTCCGCGTGGTAGCGCATTGCCCGGCACGCGTTGAGCACGGCGTTGGGGCCGGGCATGGCGCGGTGCGCGGCGACGGACTCGGCGACGACCGGCATGAGCTGCCGGGAGCGGACCCGGGTGACGAGCTGCGGGAACGGCGGGCCGATCAGCACCCGGCGCTGCTGGCGGACGATGTCGCGGTCGATCGGGTACCAGAAGGCGAGGCCCTCGGAGTAGCCGATCTCGGCCTTGTACGGCAGGTCCCGCCCGGTGTTCAGGTTGAGCGCGAACCCGGCCTCGGTGGTGAGGCCGGCCAGCACCTCGCGGTCGTAGAGGACGAACTCGAGGCCGCGCGCCGGGCAGGGCAGCGACCCGTGGTCGAGCGCGGCGATGACGGCCTCGATCTCGTCGGTCGAAGGAGCGGACGCCACGGCCACCAGGTCGATGTCGCTGCGGCCCGGGAGGTACGCGTCGAGCGCGAGCGAGCCCGCCGGGTACACCCCGACGAGCCGCCCGCCGAAGATGCCCTGGAGGCGGCCGACGACCGCGCCGAGGTACCCGTCGAGTGAGCTCACCGCACAGTTGTAACGCCCCGCGGTGTGAGCGCGCCGCCCCGGGGTAGTCCGGCTATTCCTGCGCAAAGGGGGTGCAACCGTGAACAGAGTGGCGGTGGTCACCGGTGGTTCCCGCGGGATCGGGCGGGCCGTGGCCGAGCGGCTGGCCGGCGACGGGATGGCCGTCGCGATCGCGTACGCGGGCAACGACGTGGCGGCCAAGGAGGCCGTGGACGCGATCGGCGCGGCGGGCGGGCGACCGGCGGTGGCGGCCCGGGCGGACGTCGCCGACGAGGGTGCGGTGAAAGCGCTCTTCGACCTGGCCGAGCACGAGTTCGGCGGGGTGGACGTCGTGGTCAACGCGGCGGGCCGGATGGTCCTCGAGCCGGTGGCCGAGATCGACCTGGACGAGCTGGACCGGATGCACCGCACGAACATCCGCGGCACGTTCGTGGTGTCGCGGGAGGCGGCGCGGCGGCTGCGGCCGGGCGGGGCGCTGGTGAACTTCTCGACGTCGCAGACGCGGCTGCAGCATCCGACCTACGCCGGGTACGTGGCGAGCAAGGCCGCGGTGCAGGCGCTGAGCATGATCATGGCGCGGGAGCTGCGCGGGCGGGACATCACGGTCAACGCGGTGGCGCCGGGGCCGACGGAGACCGACCTGTTCCTCGACGGCAAGGACGCGGCGACCGTGCAACGCACGGCGAGCCTGAACCCGATGGGGCGGCTGGGGCGGCCGGACGACATCGCCGAGGTGGTCGCGGCCCTCGCGGGGCCGGCCCGCTGGGTCAACGGCCAGACGCTGTTCGTCAACGGCGGAGCCGCCTGAGACGGGTGTGCCGGGTCGAGTGGTCACTCGACCCGAGCCACCGTCCGGGCAGGACTACTTCTTCTTGCCCTTCTTGTCCTTCTTCGACTTCTTGGACTTCTTCGCCATGGGAATCACCTCCAGTGCGTCGGCAACGACACCGAGACTACGACCAAACAGCCGGTGAACAAAGGGTTTCCGAGACATTTCCAGTTATCCCCCAAGGGTCGCGCACCGTCCACTGTGGGCACTGCAAGAGCAAGAGGCGGCACTTGTACCGTCTGATCCTGCGCCGTGAGCAGTCCTTCGACGTTCGGTACAGTCATCGTGAAGTGAGGTGACCATGACTGCACTGAACATGCCGAGGAGATACAACGCACCCCGGCGGATCGCGGCCGCGGCGGCGACCAAGGAGGCGATCGCGGCCGCGGCGGAGCGGCTGTTCGCCCGGCACGGGTACGCGGGGACGACCATCGCGGCGGTCGCGGAGGAGGCGGGCGTCACCCCGAAATCCGTGTACGCGCTCTCCGACAAGCCCGGCCTGCTGCTGCTCGCGGTGCGGCGCGCGGGGGCGGCGCCGGTGCCCGAGGACCTCGCCGGGTCACTGCTGCGCCGCTACCCGGTCGAGCGGGCGTTCGAGGAGGCCGCGCACGCCGAGCCGACGCTGCGGGAGGCGTGGCGGCGGCACGAGCGGGCCCGGCGCGCCGGGCTCAAGACGCTCGTGCGCGCCTACGCCGACGCGGGCCGGCTGCGCGAGGGGCTGTCCGTCGGCCGGGCGACGGACACGCTGTGGGCGCTGGTGACGTGGCACACGGTGGCGCTGCTGGTGGAGCAGCGCGGCTGGGGCCGAGCCAAGCTCACCGCCTGGCTCGACCAGCTCGTCGCGTCGGTCCTGAAGTGATCAGCCCGGGAGTTTGCCGGTGCCGGCGTTCGCGGTGACCAGGGCGGGGACGTTCGCCGCCGGATCGAGGCCGGCGCGCAGGACCGGGGTCCAGCCGGCGTCGGTGGCGATGTCCGGGTCGAACGCCTTGTTGTACTCGTCGAGCAGGTTCACCGCGACGATCGGGCCGGTGCCGACCCGGGCCAGGGTGCCCTTCTCCGTCATCTGCACGCCGCCCCAGTTGTAGACGAAGGCGTTGAGCGGGGTGTCGGCGCTGCGCAGGACGAAATTGTTCTCCGCGTACACCTGCGACTGCACGCCCACGCCGATGGCGTACACGAAGGTGTCCTCGTCGGTGGCGTAGTAGTAGTTGTTGTAGACGTCGACCTGGCCGAAGCGGACCCGCGGGACGCGCTGGCCGACGCCCGCGAACCGGTTGTGGTGCAGCGTCACGCGCAGCTTGCCCACGTCCACGCCCGGCGTGTTGGTCGAGCCGATCAGCATGGTCTTGTCGTGCTCGAAGAGGTTGTTGTACGACACCGTCACGTAGTCGGAGCCGCGGATGATGTCGGCCGCGCCGTCGTGCACCTGGTAGGGGCGGCCGAGATAGATCGGCTGGTTCGCGTCCTGGTTGGCGCCGTCGGTGAACGAGTTGTGGTCCAGCCACACGTTGGTGGCGCCGCTGAGCGTGACGCTGTCGTAGAGGGAGTTCCAGTTGCCGTCGGCGCCGTCGGTCGGCGTCCAGGCCGGGAAGCAGTCGTAGGCGTCCTCGAACGCGATGTTGCGGATGATGACGTTGCTCTGGTTGGTGATGAGCAGGTTGCCGCCCTTGATGCGGGCGTTGCGCAGGCCGTAGACCGTGGTGTTGGCGCCGACCTCGATCTTGATCTTCAGGCCCTGGTTCTTGGCCGACTGCACGCGGGCGTTCTCCAGCGGGCCGCTGGGCGCGACCTTGCCCCACGTCGCCGGGTCGTACGCGGTCATGTACGCCTGCAGGTCGTAGGCCGGGTCCGCGTAGTCGGCGCAGGAGCGGCCCTCGTTGGCGTCGATCGTGCCCGCGACCAGCACGATCTTCGGCGTGCTGCCGGTCACCGCGGCGGCCAGCTCGTCGCGGGTGCGCACCACGAACACGTGGGCGTCGTCGGCGGCCGCGCCGCCCGTGGTGCCGGCGCCCGCCGAGCCCCAGCCGTCGTTGGCGGCCAGGGTCTGGCGCGCGGCGGCGGGCACCGCCGGCCCGCCCGCGTTCGCCGAGGCGGCCAAGACCACGCCGGTCGCGACCAGCCCGGCCACCGTGGCGGCGGTGAGGCCGGCCCGGATCCCTACGCGCATGGAGTCCTCCAGGAGTCAGGAAAGCGCATTCCTGGCGACCACGGTGGCACCGGCCGGTGACCGGAGTCAACGCGTGGCGTTTGCAGGTTTGTTGCAGTCGTCACTTCCGGCGCCCGCGCCGCCGCCCGCGTGTAAGGAGCATTAGAGGGTTATGGGATGACCGCCGCCGCCCCGGCCGCCCGGCGTTTCGCCGCGCTGCGCAACCCCGACTGCCGCCCGTACCTCTTCGGCGCGGCGCTGTCGATGATGGCCGACAACGTCGAGCACGTGATCACGTACTGGGTGCTGTGGCAGAAGTTCCACTCCGAGGCCCTGGCCGGCTTCCAGGTGATCAGTCACTGGGTGCCGTTCCTGCTGTTCTCGGTGTGGTTCGGCGGGCTCGCCGACCGGCACGACTGCCGCCGGGTCATCCAGGCCGCCCAGGCGCTGTTCATGCTGGTCTCGCTGCTGTGGGGGATCCTGTTCCTGACCGACTCGCTGCAGATCTGGCAGGCGTGCGTGCTGCTGGTGCTGCACGGCATGGCGGGGTCGCTGTGGGGCCCGGGCGAGCAGCTCATGCTGCACGACTTCGTCGGCGACGAGGACCTCGTCTCCGCGGTCCGGCTCAACGCGACCTTCCGCAGCCTGGGCGTGCTGTTCGGCCCGGCCGTCGGCTCCGCGCTGCTGCTGTGGCTCGGCCCGACCGCGGGCATCTTCGCCAACATCGCGTTCTACCTGCCGCTGACGCTGTTCCTGTTCCGCACGAAGTTCACCGGCCACACCCGCCACGCCGGCCCCCGCGGCCCCCGCGTCGGGCTGCTCGACACGTTCAAGGTGCTGCGCCGCGTGGCCGGCGACCACACCCTGATCAGCATGATCATCCTGGCCGGTCTCGCGTCGTTCTTCGTCGGTACCGCCATGCAGGCCACGATGCCCACGTTCGCCGAGGACCTGCGGCCGGGCAGCACCGACGTGTACGGCATCCTGCTCTTCGCCGCCGGCGCCGGCGGGGTGGTCGGCGGCCTGCTGCTGGAGGCGACGGGCTGGCTGCGCCCGACGGTCCGCGCGGCCGTGGGCACCACCCTGCTGTACGGGGTGAGCAGCCTGTTCTTCGCCGTCGCGGGACAGCTGTGGCTGGCGGTGACCCTGCTGTTCATCGGCGGCATCGCGAACCTGGCCTCGATGTCGATCGGCCAGACCGTCACGCAGCTGCTGGCGCCGCCGGACGAGCGCGGGCGGGTCATCGGCGTGTACAACGTGTCCTCGGCGGGCCTGCGCGCGGGCAGCGGCCTCACCGTCGGCGTGCTCGGCCAGGCGATCGGCGTGCACTGGTCGCTGGCGCTGAGCTCGGCCGCGCTGTGCGTCGGCACCGGCTTCGCCGCCCTCTACACCCGCGACGGGCGCCGGGTTTCGCCGGCGAAGTGACGTTCCGGGCGGTGAGCGGTCAACCTGCGCGCACCCGTGAGGCACCATCCCGGAACTCTTGTGTCCTCCGGTCGGTCCGATGTAACCCCTGACGGCGTTACAACGACCTGGAGGGGGGCCGCCAAATGAGTGGTGGTGGACACGCGGCGAAGGCCGGCGCGCACACGAAGCACAAAAAGGGCGGCCACGACGAGGAGGAGCACGAGAACCACGAGCGGTGGCTGGTGTCCTACGCGGACATGATGACCCTGCTGATGGTGCTGTTCATCGTGCTGTTCGCGATCTCCCAGGTCGACCAGAAGAAGTTCGCGGAACTCAAGAACGGCCTCGCGGTCGGCTTCGGCAACCCGTCCGTCGCGTTCGAGGGCGGCGAGGCCAGCCTGATGGAGTCCTCCGACTCCAACTCGCCGATGGACCTGTCCTCCGGCATCGGCGGCACCACCTCCGACGCCACCGCCGTGCAGGACGCCGTGCAGGCCAAGGAACGCGCCAGCGCCTCCAAGCGCCAGCAGGCCGCGGCCGACGAGGTCAAGAACTACGACAAGATCAAAGAGCAGATCGACGCCGAACTGGCCAAGCAGGGCCTGGCCGACCAGGTCAAGTACTCCGTCGACGAACGCGGGCTGGTCGTCACCATCGTGACCACCGGGATCGTCTTCGACGGCAACGAGGCCAACCTCCTCGCCGCCGGCAAGAAGATCGTCGACGGTGTCGGCCCGGCCATCGCCGCCCTGCCCAACAAGATCGAGGTCGACGGGCACACCAACCAGCTGTCCGGGGGCACCGGCAACTACCCCTCCGGCTGGGAACTGTCCTCAGCGCGCGCCTCGGCGGTCGTGCGGATGCTGCACACCGACGCCGGCATCGCCGACAACCGGCTGCAGGCCGCCGGCTTCGCCGACACCAAACCCCTGTACCCCAGCACCGACCCCCGGGCCGAGACCCTCAACCGCCGCGTCGAGGTCATCGTCCTGTCCAACCTACCGGCCGACACCCGGGCGCTGCTGCCCTCGGCCTCCGCCACCAGCTGACCCAGACCACCGATTGACCCAGACCACCGATTGACGAGGAGGAACCATCATGGCCAAGGATGAGAAGACCACCGAGGAGACCCCCGCCAAGGGTGGGAAGAAGAAGCTGATCATGATCATCGTCATCGCGCTGGTCGTCCTGGGCGGCGGCGCCGGCGGGTACATGATGTTCAAGCCCAAGACGGCCGAGGCCGAGCCGGAGCCCACGCCCGGCGTCGTGTCCGTGCTGGACGCGGTCACCATCAACCTGGCCGACGGGCACTACCTGAAGCTGAAGATGACCCTGCAGGCCACCACCGACGCCGCCGAGGCCCCGGACGGCAGCAAGGCCCTCGACATCGCGATCAACGAGTACAGCGGCCGCAAGATGGACGAGCTCATGAGCAACGCCGAGCGCGAGCGGACCAAGAAGGAGCTCGTCGAGAAGGTCGTCAAGGCCTACACCGAGGACGACAAGAAAGAGGTCATGGACATCTACTTCACGACGTTCGTGATCCAGTAGCAGCAGGACCGCCGGCCGCCCCCACCACCGTGGGGGCGGCCATCGCCTTGACCGCGTCGATCCAGAACCGCTGCCGCTCCGGCGTCTGCCCGACCAGGTAGGTGGCCCGCAGCTTCGGCGGCAGGTGGCGCAGCAGCTGGACCACGACCGCGGTGTGCTCGCGCAGCTGGGAGACCTCGGCGTTGGAGAACACCTGGTGCACCAGGTCGGTGTCGTCGGTGCCCTCGTCGCAGTCGGCGACCGCCCGCGCGAGGCGGGCCGCCCAGCCCGCCGGGTCGGCCGCGAGCTCGTGCAGGCCGACCCGGCGCTCCCCGGCGAGGCGGGCCTCGAGGCCGGACAGCGCGACCGGGGCGAACTCGCCGTCGCCGAGGTAGATCAGCCCGGCCTGCAGCGGCTGGTCGTGCAGGTGCAGCTTGATGAGCCGCTCCAGGGTACGCTTGGAGACCCAGTCGCGGCCCTCGTCGTCCAGGTCGTACTTCCACCAGTCCAGCGCCGCCTCGGCCGGGCGGCCGTAGGTGTCCAGCAGCCACTGGCCGGCCGGAATGTCGTCCGGGCCGACCTCCAGGGCGGCGGTGAAGCGGCTCGCCTGGGCCAGGTTGTTCGGCGTCACCTGCAGCTTGCGCCCCACGTGGTACGGCGGGTTCTGCAGCGCGAACTGCGCCCGCAGCGCCTCGATCGGGCGCCCGGCCAGCGACCACTCCTGGGTGATCTCCATCAGCCGGGCGAAGGCGGCCCGGTCCTTGGGCCGGTTGTACTCGTCCCACACGATCACCTTGGGCCGCGGCCCGAGCAGCGCCCGGGTCAGCAGCGTGTCGAGCGTCCCGTCGGCGGCCGGCACCGGCACGCAGAGGTCCTCGACGTTGGTGACGGGCAACGAGAAGTACACCGGATCCTGCCCTGTCTCCTCCCGGACGATCTGCTTGGCGATCTCCGTCTTGCCACACCCCGGCGGCCCCTGCAGCAGCACCGCCCAGCGGCGGGCGATGGCGGTGCGCAGGAGCCGGCGCACCGGGTCGGGGACGGTGCCGGGGTCGGTGATCCCCAGCTCGGTCGCGACCTGGGCCAGGATCGCGTCGTCGACGTCGAGGCGGGCGCCATTGAGCAGCGGCACCGCCCAGCGCATCGGCAGCCCTTCGGCCGCGCAGTCCAGCATGTGCTGCAGGGTGCGCGGCGAGAGCAGCTTGCGGACCTCCGGGGTCTGCGCCGCCCAGACCCGGAAGACGCCGTCGAGGTCCCAGCGCGGGTAGCGCCGCACCAGGCTCTCCCGCCACGAGGTGTCGTTGGCCCCGATGTGCAGCGTGGCCATCCGGTCGAGCACGGCGAGGTCGGTGCGCCGGGCCGAGGTCTCCGCGGCCGACTCGTTGTCGGTGAGGAACACCCCGACGCAGCCGAGCGCGCGCAGGTCGTGCTCGCCGAGCGTCCAGTTGCACGCGACCTGCATGAGCTGCGACTGGATGGTGTCGCCGGCCTGCAGGGAGTCGTCGATGAGCAGGATGAAGCGCCGGCCGGGGCTGAGCTGCTTCATGATCAGCTGGTGCAGGGCCAGCTCGCCGGTGTCGGCGTCGCGGACGGGCGCGTTGACCAGCAGGTCGTCCGGGGTCAGGTTGGCCGCCGGGACGAGCACGACGTCGAGGTCGTGCTCGCGCGGCACGTACGACAGGAACGTCGACGTCTTGCCGATCCCGTGCTCGCCGAACACCTGCCCGGTGATCCCGGCCGCGATCATGCCGTCGATGAACCGCTCCAGCAGCGACGTACCCAACTCCGTCAGTCCTCTCCCGTGCGCACGCGATGGCAGGCCATCGGCGGGTCCTGGGTCTCCGGCCACGTCGACCCGCCGTCGGTGATGAGCCAGATCCACTTCTCCGGCTCGGCCGGCCGGACCTCCGGCGCGTAGCCGTCGGTCACCACGATCACGGCGTCGACGGTGTCCTCGAGCCGCTTCCCGCCGACCTCGAGGCGCCCCTCGGCATAGTCGACGACCCCCTGGAAGCTCGTCCCGCCGCCGCCGAGGACCCGCTCCCCCGGCTTGAACGGCATCACGTGCGCGTCGAAGCTCAGCCAGTGCGCCCGCACCCCGTCGATCTGCCCGACCAGCGTGGTCAGCCACCCCACCACCGAGTCCGGCATCGATCCCGAGGTGTCAAAGGCGATGAGCACGGTTTTGTACCGTGTGTCGCCCCGCCGATGCAGCATCGGTTCGTGGCCGAGGGCGAGCAGCACCGCGCCGAGCTTCTTCGGGTACACGAGACGCTCACCGGGCTGCAGCCGGGCCGCCAGCACGTCGGCAAGCCAGCGCCGCCACCACTCGACCCGCCGGGTCTTCTGCGTCGTCCCGCGCAGGGCGCCCAGGCCGAGGTCGCCCCACATCCGGCTGAGCCGCTCCCCGCCGCCGCCGCTGCGATCGGCCAGCTCCAGCAGCTCGGCCCGCGCCGCCGCGTTGCCCCCGCGCGCCTGCCGCATGAGCGATTCGAGGACGGCCGCGCCGACGCGCTCGACGGTCTCGGCGTCGAGGGGCACCCCGCCCGCCCCCATGTGCACGCACAGCACCACCCGCACCGGCGGCTCGGCCATCCGCCGCAGCTCGCGGTACAGCCCGAGGTCGGTCTCGACGAACGAGGCGTACGACAGCGGCTCCAGCCCCTGCCCGCGCAGGTCGGCCTCGTACCGCCGGTGCACCGCGACCGGATCGACCCCGACGGTCTCCCCCTCGACCTGCGGCATCCCCATCCCGAGCCGCCGCATCGCCACATGGTTCACACTGACCTCGGTGGCGAGCACGAACAGCGGGTCGCCGACCAGCTCCCGCTCGGCATACAGGTGCCGCTGCATCAGGTGCCGCGCCTCGTGGAACAGCACGAACTTGACCCCCGACGGCCCGAGCCGCGCGAAGAACTCCGGGTTGTACAGCAGGCTGCACACCCCGTCCCCGCCCGCCACCACCGCCGCCGTCGGCACCGCCATCGTGGCGATCTGATGCCGGCACTTCGCGTAGATCCAGGACCCGACAACGCTGTCCCGCACCCCGAAGTCCAGCAGCGCCGCCTCCTTGAGCCGCTCCGCCCGCGCCGTGACCTCGGGATCCGGGTGCGCCACCGCCGCGAGCGCCCGCCGATCGCGCAGGTCGACCGTCGGCACGCCCAGGATGACCACGTGCCCGTCGTCGACCGGGGACTCTCCGGGGCTGGAGGCCGCCGTGGTCATGTGCGCACCGCCGGCATGCCCGGGGCTGGGGGCCGCCGTCGTCATGTGCTCACCGCCGCGGCAGCGACCTGAAGCAGTCCGGGCGGCCGGCGGGAACTCGTGCGCGAGCCCGGCGAGCAGGTCGCGACCGGGCCGGGGAACAGGACCACCACTCGCCCGTCGTTGACCGCGGACTCCCTGGGGCCGGAAGCCGCCGTCGTCATGTGCTGACCGCTGCGGCAGCGACCTGGAGCAGTTCGGCGACCGGGCCGGGGAAGTCGGGCGCGAGGCGGATCGCGAGCAGCACGGCGTCGGGGTTGCCGCCGCAGGTGTCGGCGACGAGCGCGGCCAGCGCGGCGCGGCCGGCCGGGTCGGAGTCGTCGCCGCCGATGAAGGTCAGCGGCTCGGCGGCCGGTGCCGTGTGGCGCAGGATTTGCTCCCAGGTGACCGCACCGGAACGGGTGGCCCGGTACATCCAGCCGGGCGCCTCCCGCGGCGCGGCGATCACCTCGGCGACCGGCGCCCCGGCGGCGAGCGCGGCCTCGACGGCGTTGGCGAACGGGCGCAGCTGGGTCCGCCCCGCCTCGGCGAGCTCCGGCGGGCAGCCGCGGGCCTCCCCGATGCTGGTCAGCCCGGGGCCGGTCAGGGGGTCGCGGCGGTGCTCGGCGAGGGTGGCGTCCCAGTGCCAGAGGCGGGTCTCGCCGTACACCTTCTGGAAGTCGACGCCGACGGAGCGCAGCAGCTCGATCTGCCCCGCCGCCGACTCGGCGTGGGCGATCTCGGCCTCGAGCTCGGCGAGCCTGGCCGCCCGATCGCGCGCCGCGAGGACCTTCTTCACCCGGCTGCGCACGGCCGGCGTGATGGCCGCCCGGGTGAACGTGACCGGGTTGAGGTCGTCCTCCAGCAGCTCGGTCACCGCCTCAGGCCCGTGCCGGTGCCACAGGTTGAGCAGCAGCCGGAACTGCGCCGTCTTCCCGCGCACCCGCACATGCCGCAACAGGTGCCGCTGCAACTCCCGATCCGCGCAGTCGAGCGGGTCGGTACCGTGGAACCCGGCACTGAGCGTGAGCAGATGCGCGCGCACCTCGGGATCGAACGGCCGCCCGTCGAGCAGCCGCATCCGCAGCCGGTGCGAGGTGCCGGTACGCCGGAACAGCGCCCCGTTCACCCCCGCGTCCCCGAGCGCCGCCAGCCGCTCCGCCACCGCCCCGTCAAGCGCCGGCCGCCCGGCGAGCGCCAGCCGCAACGCCGGCCGCACAACGGTGACGGCCCGCTCAACCCAGGCGTCCCGCCAGCCGCCCTGCGCGAACAGCTCGTGCACGGTCCTGTCGTCCAGGTGCTCCAGCAACACCAGCTGCGTCTCATCGGACGCGAGGTCGAGCAGCGCGACGAACGCGGCCCGGCTTCCGGTCACACCCGCCGGCCACGCCGCGCTCCCGGCCGACTCCAGCAGCTCGGTGACGGTGCCCTTGAACGCGTTGACCTTCGCCCGCACCCACGCCCACTTGCCCGGATCGGCCCCGAGGTGCACGTCGACTAGCTTGCCGAGCGCTTCTACGATCCCCGCCTCATCCAGGGCTCCGGCCGACCCGTGCACGTCGACGAGTTCGCCGACCACTTCGACGACCGCCGCCTTATTCATTGCGTCGGCCTGCCCCTGCACGTCAACGAGCTTGCCGACCGCTTCGACGACCCCCGCCGCATCCAGGGCGCCGGCCGACCCGTGCACGTCGATCACCGCGGCCGCCGATGCCGGCGCAGATGAGACCGCCGCCGCACTTGAGACCGCCGCCGATGCATCCGCCGACGCAGAGGAGACCGCGGGCGCCGTTCGAATCGCCGGTGCAGAGGAGACCGCGGGCGCCGATCGAATCGCGGGCGCAGAGGAGACCGGCGGCGATGGTGAGACGGTCGATCGAGCTGCGGCGGCTGACCGGACCGCTTCGAGGACGGCGGCGGCGGGGCGCATGCGCTCGAGCAGCAGGGCGGGTTCGAGGCCGTCGTCGACAGCGCGGCGGGCGATGATCCGCGCCGCTTTGGCCGCGCCCGACTTGGGCAGCGGCGCGAGGGCCATCGCCTCGGTCAGCACCGGCACCGCGGGCGCGACCGCGGCGGGTTCGGCCAAGAAGAGGGCGAACCGGAACTCCTCCGGGCAGTCGGCGCGGGCGGCGAGCGCGGCCGCGGCCGGCCCGGCGAACGGCATCTCGTCGTGCGCGGCGGCCACCGCGGACCAGTCGAGCGATTCGCGCAGCGCCAGGTGGTCGGTGAACCCGTCGAGCAGCTCGGCGATCGCCCCGGCCGTACCCTCCTCCTCGGCGACACGGCCCTCCAGCAGCGAGGCGGGCGAGGCGGGCACGGTCGGCAGCCAATACGGCAAGGCCGTGTCCGGCCCCTCCGCCCGCCGCAGGCTGAGCATCGCCCGCAACCGCTCGGCGATCGTCAGCCGCTCGCCGACGTTGTTGGTCGCCTTCCGCGCGACGAACGCGACCGGCGCGACGACCCCGGCCCTGTCTCCCGCGGCCCAGTCCCCCGGCGCCTCGGTGAGCCGCGACATGACGAGCCGCCGCAGCCGCAGCTCCCACCCCCGCCGCTGAAACCCCTGCGGCGCGGCGGCATCGGCGACCTGCCGCGCCCCGGTTGAAGCCAGCCGTTCGCGCAGTCCGGGGTGCCCGGCGAGCGCGGCGTCGTTCCAGGCGAGCCCACCGAGCAGCTCCCCGTCGCCGAGCGCGATCACCGCCTCGATGAACGGCCACGGCAGCCGGTCCTGAAACCGCACGATCCGGTACAGCAGGTCCCTCCCCCCGCTGACCAGCCGCTCCCAGTCGACGCCGGGCCCCGCAGCCGCCTCCATGAGCGCCCACGGCCCCGGCGACTTCTCGAACGTCACCCCGCCACCGCCGAACCCATCAGGCCACGGCCGCCATCGCCGTCCCGGGCGCGCCCGCCACCCGCCCCGGCGGGCACGGGTGCGACCGCGTCGCCGCCGTGCGCATCGCCCACCGCCGAGCCCGGCCACGCGGCCGGACCACGCGCCACGAACACCAGGCGAGCCACCGACGAAACCATCAGCCGCGCCATCAAGTCACCGCCGCCATCGTCAACCCGAGCGCGTCCGCCACCGCCGAGCCCGGTGGACACGGCGCGACCGCATCGCCACCGTGCGCACCGGCCACCGCCGATCCCGGCAGCGCGGCCAGACCACGCGCTACGAACACCGGGCGAGCCACCGACGGAACCCTCACACGCGCCATCAAGCAACCGGCGCCATCGCCAAACCGAGCGCGCCCGCTACCCAGCCCGGCGAGCACAGGCGCCACCGCGTCGCCACCGTGCGCATCACCCGCCACCGCCGCCGTCGCAGTCCCGAGCGCGCTCGCCACCGGCAAGCCCGACAGTAGGGCCGGACCGCGCGCCACCGTCACCGGCCGCGCCTGGAACGAGACCTTCACACGCGCCATCAAGCCACCGCCGCTGTCGCCGTCTTGAGCACGCCCGCCACCCGGCCCGGCGCGACGCCGGCGTCCACCACCGGGCAACCGTCGGAAGCTCCGTCGACGGCCCGCAGGAGACCCCGGTCGCGGCGGCCCGGCGCGAGCGTCACGGCGCCACCGCGGCGGTGGCGACGGCGAGCAGTTCCGCCGCCGGGCCCGGGAAGGTGGTGGCCAGCTCGCCGGCGAGGACGATCGCGTCGAGGTTGCCGTCCCAGGTCGCGGCCATCAGGTCCAGCAGCGCCCCGCGCGCGGCCGGGGAAGAGCCGCCGCCGCCGATCAGGTCGAGGGCGTGTGCGGCCGGGACGACCTGGCGCAGGACCTCCGGCCAGGTGACGATGCCGGCGGCGATGAACGCGAGGATCCAGCTGGTGTCGTGACCCTCGCGCGGCGTGGCGAGGATGTCGGCGAGGGGGCGGCCGGCGACGTACTCCTCGGCGGCCGGGCTCTCCCAGGGGCGCAGTTTGTCGCGGCCCGCCTCGACGAGTTCGGGCGGGACGCCGCGGCCCGTGGCGATGGTGGCGAGGATCGGGTCGGGCAGTGGCAGGCGGCGGTGTTCGGCGAGGATCGCGTCCCAGTGCCACAGCCGCGTCTCCTTGAACAGCAGCATGTGGTCGGTGCGTTCGGCCCGCAGCAGGGCGAACTGGCCCTCCGGCGACTCCTCGGCCGCCACCTCGGCCTCCAGCGCGTCGCGGGCCGCGAGCCGCTCGGTCTCGTCGGCGATGCCCAGGATCTGGCCGAAGCGCTTGCGCACCGGCGGGTTGAACGGCGACGCGCTGTAGTTGGCGGGCTTGAGGTCGGCGGCGAGCAGCTCCGCCGCCGCGGCCTGGCCGTGCCGGTGCCACACGTTGATCAGGAGGCGGAACTGGGCCGCGTTGCCGCGTACCCGCACGTGCCGGATGATGTGCCGCTGCAGGTCGGGGTCGGCGCAGTCGAGGGCGTCGGTGCCGTGCCAGCCGGCGGTGAAGGTGAGCAGCTGCTCGCGCACCGCCGGGTCGAACGGGCGGCCGGACAGCAGCGACGTGCGCAGCCGGTACGGCACCGCCGTCCGCCGGAACAGCAGCCCGTTGAGCTCCGGGTCGTCGAGGGCGGCCAGCCGCTCGATCGAGGCCGCGTCGATCGACGGGCGGGACGCGAGCGCCACCCGCAGCAGCCGCCGCGGGTCGGTGAGGGCGCGTTCGAGCCACTCGGCGCGCCAGGTGCCCTTGGCGAACAGGTCGGTGACCGTACCGTCGTCCATCCGCTCCAGCAGCGCCAGGTGGGCGCCGGCCGGGGCGTGGTTGAGCAGGGTGAGGAACGCCTGGCGGGCGCTGGTGACCGAGGCGGGCCAGGGCGCGCTGCCGGCCGACTCCAGGAACTCGGTGACGGTGCCCCGAAACGCGTTGAGCTTCGCCCGGGCCCAGCACCACTTGCCGGGGTCGGTGCCGAGGTGGGTCTCGACGAGCTTGGCCAGGGCGTCGGACTCGATCGTCTCCAGCACGGCGACGGCGGGGCGCATCCGCTCCAGCAGCAGGGCCGGGTCGAGGCCGTCGGCGACCGCGCGCCTGGCGATCACCTTGGCCGCCTTGGCCGCGCCCTTCTTCGGCGGCGGGGCGAGGGCCATCGCCTCGGTCAGCACCGGCACGGCGGGCGCGACGGCGGCCGGGTCGGCCAGGAACAGCGCGAACCGCAGGTCGTCGGGGCAGTCGGGCCGGGCGGCCAGGGCGGCCGCGGCCGGTCCGGTGAACGGCGCCTCGGCGTGGGCGGCGGCGGCCGCGGACCAGTCCAGCTCGGCGCGGAAGGCGAGGTGGTCGGTGAAGCCGTCGCGCAGCTCGGCGAGCGCGCCGGCGGTGCCCTCCCACGCCGCGGCGGTCGCCTCCAGCTCGTCGAGCTGGAGGTGCAGGCCAGGCTCGGGCAGTACCACATCGGGCCCTTGCAGGCGGCGCAGGGTGGCCATGGCCCGCCAGCGTTCGGCGGTGGTGAGCTGCGCGGCGTGCGCCTCGAGGGCCTGGTGGACCCCGGCGGCGGTGGGTCCGGCGATGGCGGCGCGCTGCCGGTCGAGCCAGCCGTCGAGGCCGGGGCCGTCGGGCGGGTAGGCGGCCAGGGCGAGGCGCTGGGAGCGCAGGTCCCACCGGGCCCGCAGCGAGCGCAGGGCGACCAGGTGCCGGCCGGAGCGGGCGACGCGTTCCCGCAGGTCGGGCAGGTCGGCGAGCAGCTGGTCGTTCTCGGCGAGCTCGTCGAGCAGGGCCGGGTCGCCGAGGTTCAGGGCGGCCTCGACGAACGGGCGGGGCAGGCGGCGGCTGTAGCGGAGCAGGGTGGGCAGACCCGTCCGCAGGCCGCTGACGAGGCGGGGCCAGTCGACGGACTTGCCGACGATGGTGGCCGCCGCCTCGATCAACGCCAGTGCCGTGTACGTCCTCACGGCTCGGGACACTATCAACCGGGTACGACAAAACCTGTCAGGGCAAGATCCACTGTTGGTTGGCCGAACCGGTGCAGGACCAGATCTGCAGCTGGGTGCCGTCGGCCGAGCTCGGGCCGGTGGCGTCCAGGCACTTGCCCAGCGCGACCAGGCTGTTGTTCGGGCCGGCGGTCCACTGCTGGGCGGTGGTGCCGTTGCAGTCGTACAGCTGCACCTTCGTCCCGTTCGCGGAGCTCGCCGCGGCCACGTCCAGGCACTTGCCGAGCGCCCGCACGGTGCCGTCACTGCCGACGGTCCACTGCTGGGCCGTCGTGCCGTTGCAGGTCCACAGCTGGATCTTGGCGCCGTTCGCGCTGCTGGCGCCGGAGACGTCGACGCACTTGCCGCCGTACCCGCTGATCCGCCCGGTCCGGCTCGTCGGCGTGCCGCTGTCGGCCCCGGCCCACAGGTAGGTGCCGACGGTCTTGGCCGGCAGGGTGCTGCTGACCTGCTGCGACCCGACCCGCAGGGTGAACGCCTGGCCGGCCGAGGTCTGGTTCACCACGACGGTCACCAGGGTGCCGTCGGGGTTGCGGAAGGCCACGTTGGTGACGCTGCCGGTGGAGCCGTAGCCGGTGCTGACCCGCTGGGCGCCGGCCTGCACGAACTTCGAGAACTGGGCGACCATGTTGTAGTCGGGCAGCGCCCAGAACGTGTCGCGGTTCGTGGTGCTCTGCACGAGCATGGTCGGATCGGGCGAACCGGACCAGCGCTCGGGCGAGCGGTTCTGGTCCAGCATGCTCACCCAGCCCTCGTACAGGGTGGCGGAGTTGCGGAAGTACTGCACGATCCGGTCGGCGCCCGCGGTACCCCAGACGGAACGCTCGGTCATGAGCACGTCCTTGGCCGGATAGCTGGCCTTGACGGTCGCCATCGCCGAGGGGTCACCGGCGTAGTCGTGGAAGGCGATCCCGTCCACGGCCGCGTAGCCGTTCCCGCTCAGCACGCCGTTCGCGTAGGAGACGCCCTCGCTGAAGTTGTGGTCGAAGGCCCAGATCTTCACGGTACCGAGGGATGCGTTGGACAGCTCGGTGCGCAGCGCCACCGCCAGCTGCCGCTCCTGGTCGGCGCTGACCAGCATGCCCGGGTAGTCGGCCGGCGAGAACAGCGGCTCGTTCTGCAGCGTGAGGGCGTAGATCGGGATGCCCTGGGCCGCGTACGCCTGCACCGCCCGCCGGTAGTAGGTGGCGAGGGTCGGGATGTAGGTGCTGTTGAGGCTGCCGCCGATGATGTTGTTGCTGGTCTTCATCCACGGCGGCGCCGACCAGGCGCTGGCGAAGATCTTCAGGTTCGGGTTGATCGCCAGCGCCTGCTTGAGCGTGGCGATGATGTTGTAGTCGATGTCGCGCTGGATGGAGAACCGCGACAGCGACGGGTCGGCGGCCCCGTCGTCATACGTGTAGAAGTCGTGCGAGGTGAAGTCGCTGGTGCCGAAGGTGATCCGGGCGACGTTGAAGCCGGCGCCGGCGGACGGGTCGACGAGCGCGCGCAGCGCCCGGTCGCGGCCCGCGGCACTCATCCTCGACAGGTTGAAGATCGTCGACTCTTCCAGCGAAGAACCAACGCCAAGCACGCTCTGGTACCGCGTGTTGGTATCGACAACGATGCCCGCACTCCCGCTCGCGGCGGTGATCGGAAGGTCGGACTGGCGGGACAGCTGGTACGGCGTGCCGGCGAGGCCGGTGGCGGGGTTGCTGTACCAGTTGGCATTCTTGGGCTCGTAGCCCGCGGTGCGGGACTCGGAGCTCCAGTAGACCTGCACGCTGGTGGCCGCGGCGGATGCGGGCACCTGGGCGTAGGCGAGGGTGGCGACCGCGGCGGCCGCCACGAGCAGTGCGGACAGTGGCCGGGTTGGGACCATGTTCGCGCCTCCTTAACTTCAGGACTTGTATTAAGCCCTTTGGTAAGACGACTGTCAATGTTCTTAACAGTTCGGCGCGCGCGTGGAAAAATCCGATGATGCTCGAAGTGGCGATCCCGTGCGCCCTGGCGGCGGCCGGTGCCTACGGCGCGGCCACGGCCCTGGAGCACGCGGCCGCCTCCTCCGGCTCCTGGCGCGACCCGCGCTGGCGGACCGGCGTCATCCTCGACGGCGCCGGCGCCCTGCTGCAGGCGGTCGCGCTGGCCACCGGCCCGGTCATCCTGGTGCAGCCGTGCCTGGTCCTGGCCCTGCCGGTCGCCCTGCTGACCGCGTGGCGGCTGGGGGCGGCGCGGCCGAGCGGGGTGCAGTACGGTTCCTGCGCCCTGATCGCCGCCGGCCTCGCCGCGTTCTTCCTGCTGGTCGGCGACCCGGGCGACGCCGACCCGCTCCGGTTGCGCACGACGATCGCGACCGCCGGCGCGCTGCTGGTGGGCGGCGCGGTCGTGCTGAGCCTGGCCCGCCGCTGGCCCAGCCGCGCCCGGGCCACCGCGTTCGGCCTGGTCGCGGGCTGCAGCGCCGGGCTGGCCGCGGTCCTCCTCGACGCGGTGGCGGCCGCCTGGCACCAGCTCGGCCGGGGCGCCTTGACCGACGCGGACGCCATGGTGGCCACGGTGCTACTGGCCCCGGCGGCCGCGGCGAGCTTCATCCTGCTGCAGCTGGCGTTCGCCGCGGACGGGCTGGGCGTGGGCTATCCGGCGGACCTGATCGCGAACCCGATCACGGCGGTCCTGCTCGGCGCGCTGCTGCTGCACGAGGAGATCCCGCACAGCCCGGGTGACATGGCGGTGTTCGCGCTGTGCCTGGCCGCGATCACGGCCGGCGTGGTCCGGCTGGCCACGCACCGACCGGCGGCGCTGGCCTGAGCCCCGCCCGCCGGCAGCGGCGTGGCGACCCGGGCCGGCGTCAGCCGTCCTCCGCGCGGGGTGGCAGGACGCCGATCTCGGCCAGCAGCAGCGCCCGCCGCTCCTCGACGCTCAGCGGCCCCTCCCCGCCCAGGAGCGTCAGCTCAGCCTCGCGCAACGCCGCGGCGGCCGCCAGCGCGTCGCCCGCGGCCAGCAGCTCCTCGACCCGTCCGCCGGGCAGCGCCGCCTCGAGGCGGGCGCGCAGTTCGGCCAGCGGGGTGTACCGGGCCCCGGCCGCCCGCGCCGCCTCCCGCAACCGCTCCGCCTCGTCCGCCGCCTCCTCGGCCGCGGCCAGCTCGCGGCGCAGCCGGTCCGTCGTGGCGGCGCCGCCACCGTGTCCCAGGTCCGCCGCCGTGAACGGGTCGAGGTCCGCGGTGAGTTCGATGACCTCCGGATCGCGCATGTAGGGGTAGCGGATGGCGGCGACCGCCGTGTCGTACTCGTCCAGCGCGGCCAGCAGCGCCCCCGTCTCCCGCCGGCCCGGCCCCGGCGGCGGACCGGCGGCCACCGAACGCTCCAGCGAGGCCGCGAGCTCGGCATGCACCCGCTCCAGCGCGGTCCGCGCCGCGGCGTAGGCGGCCCGCCGCCCGGTACGCGCCTCCTCCGGCAGCCGCCCGGCGGCGTCCAGCAGCGCCGCGCCGACCGTGGCCCGGACCCGCTCCGCCGGGTCGGGCCGCAGCCGTACGAGCCCGGCCAGCAACGGGGACGACGCGACGAACGCGCGCAACGTCTCCCGGTCGTAGGAGGCGCCGATCGGCACCACGTCGCCGATGGTGGCCGCCGGCGCCCGGTCGGCCAGCCACGGCGGGGCCGTCGAGCGCAGCCGCTGGACCGCCGCCCCGATCGGCGGGGCGAGCGCCCGGGCGCCGTCGCGCCAGACCTCGGCCGGTGCGCACGTGGCGAGCGCGTCGACGACCGGCGTGACCGGATCCCCGGGTGACCCGGCGAGGGGCAGGGCGCCGAGCGCGCGCCGGAACACCGCGTACGCCACGTGCCAGGCGGCCGCGTCGACCGGCGCCGCCAGCGGCCGGGGCAGGGCCCGCGTCCACCGGCCGAACTCGCGCCGCGACACCAGCGGCAGGGCGGCGTTGCGCCACCAGCGGGCCAGCTCGTCGGCGGCGCCGCAGGGGCTGGGTGAGCGGCCCAGCGTCGCCGCCGCCTCGCGCAGCCGCCGCCGCACGTCGTCGGGGCACTGTGCGTGCATCCGGCCCAGCACCGCGCGCAGCCGGTCGTCGGGCGCGCTGTCGATCTCGGCGGACAGGGCGGCGCACGCGCGGGCCGCCCGCTCCTGCTGGTCGCTGCGCCCGAGCGCGGTCTCCAGGTCGATCAGCACGTGCCGCAAAGGCGCCGGCGCACCGTACACCTGGCGGATCCGGCGGATCCCGTCGCGCCCGCCGCCCTCGAGGTCGAGCAGCAGCCCGGCGATGCGGGCCAGCCACGCGAGATCCGCGCGCCGGCTTTCCGGCCAGGTCCGCACGGTGCTCAGCGACGTGCGGGCGGCCCGCGCGCAGGCCGCGATCGCCTCCTCGACCGCCGTCCACCGCTCCAGCACCGCCCGGTTCTGCTCGTGGTACGCGTCGATCCAGCTCAGCACCCGCGCGTGCACGGCGTCGGCGCCCCGCCCGGCCAGCCGCAGCACGTGGATGCGCCGCTCACCGGCGTCGGTGACCATCACCAGGCACGGCACGAACGGCCCGATCCCGAGCCGCCGGGCGAAGCGGGCCGCCGCATCCGCCCCTGGTACCGCCCGCAGCCGGGTGTCCGGCGACCGGTCGAGCGCGATCTGGGGGCCGGACCGGGAATACGCCGGCGGCCGCAGCCCGCTCCGTGGCCGGGCCACCACGTCGAGCACCGTGCGCAGCCACGAAGAGCCGGTCTGGGCCGCGCCGCCGCGCTTGGCCAGGTAGTCCAGCCGCTCCTGGGGCACGCCGGTGAAGAACCCGAACCGGACCCGGCCGCCGGTACGCGCACACAGCTCCTCGGCGTGCCGGTCCAGCAGGTCCGCGCAGACCCGCGAGGAGTCGTTGACGAGCAGGATGCTCCAGCCGAACCGGTCCGTCAGCGCCGGGGACGGGCCGCCGCCGAGCAGGTACCCGTACACCGCGGCGGCAGACGGAGCCGTGAACCCCATCCACCGGTTTTACCGGTGTGCTCGCGCGGGCGGCAAGGCCCGCCGCCCGACCAGGTGGGCGGCGGCCACGGTGGCGGCGAACCCCGCGAACGCGACCAGCGTCAGCACGTCGAAGACCCGGCTGTCCAGATCGGCGGCGAGCCGCGGCGCGAGCAGCCCGCGCGGGTCGACGACCACGTCGATCGGCGCGCCGTACTCGTACTCGACGGTGTCGCGGAACACCCCCGGCAGCGGGGCGCCGGCGGGGTCGTGCAGCGTGTAGTGGTACAGGCAGCGGTCCTGGCTCGTCTCCATGCAGGCCGCCGCGCGAACGGTGGCGGTGACGCGGCTTCCGGCGGCGCGCATGTACCAGTCGCCGGGCGCGGCGTAGGCGGTCAGCAGCAGCACGAACACGAAGCCGTACGCCACCCAGGTCGGCCAGGTCCGCCCGCCGGAGAGCTTGAACAGCGGAATCGGCGCCGCGAGCAACGCCGCGGTCGGCAGCGCGGCCACGGCCCACCACATCCAGCCGCCGAGCGCGCCCGCGATCCCGGCGACCAGCCAGACCAGCGCGGTGGCCACAACCAGCAGGACGCTCCTCACTCGACGGTCTCGCCGCTGAGGACCCGGCGCTTGCCGGACTCGAACTCCGAGGTGCTCAGGGCGCCGCGCTCCCGCCGCTGCTGCAGCTCGCGGATCAGGGCGACCCGCCCGGCCGCCGAGTCACCCGGGGCGTCGCGCAGCGCCGTGAACTCCGCGCGGGTCAGCGCCCCGGTGCTGCGCAGGTCGTTGAGGGCCTTCATGCGCGACCAGGCGTCATCCACCGGTACCGTCGAAACAGGCTCCTTCTTGCTCGGTTTTCCGGGTCGCCGCCGGATCAGCTGCACCACCCCGACGATCCCGACGCCCAGCCCCATCGGCACGAACACCGCGGCCATGATCGACGCCCCGAGCTTGGCGTCCGGCGGCATCGGCTGGGTGAGCACCTTGACCAACAGTGCGACGCCGCCGCCGGCGAACGCCACGGTCCACAGCACCTGCCCGGCCCCGGGCGCGAAGAACTGCCGCGGGCTGAGCAGCATCCCCGCGACCCACCCGAACACGCCGAGGATCATCAGCCAGAACACCGTGCCGGTCCCCTCGGGGCAGGGCCGCACACTCACGTACGGGCCGCCGGACGAGCAGCTGCCGATGTCGAGCACGGTGTTGATCCCGATCCCGAGCAGCACGATCCCGGCCAGCCCGACCACGAGGCTGACGACCTGACGCGCGAGGGTGTTCATGGGCGGCACCGTACTGTGCGCCCCGGCCCGGCCCTGTCGGAAATTTTCCGCAGCGGGTGTCGGATCGGGCCCCGGGCGTTCGTAGGAGGGGTGCGACCGCCCACCAGAGGCCGTCCGGACGAGAGGCGACACGACCATGAAGCTGACCACCATGACCCAGATCACCGTCGACGGCGTCGTACAGGGCAACGGCGGCACGTCGGACGAGGACCGCCGGGGCGGCTTCACCCGCGGCGGCTGGGCGCTGGGCAAGGGCGACCGGGACACCACCGGCTACATCGACGACACGTACCACCGGGCGGACGCCTTCCTGTTCGGCCGCCGCACGTACGAGCTGTTCCAGTCCTCCTGGGGCACCCTGTCCGCCGCCGACGTGCCGGGCTGGGAGCGCACCTGGGAGGCCCTGAACACGCGCCCGAAGTACGTGGCCTCGTCGACGCTCACGGCCCCGTCCTGGTCCGGCACCACCGTCCTGCCCGCCGGCCTCGCCACGGCGGTCGCCGACCTGAAGGCGAAGCCCGGCGGCGAACTGCAGGTGCACGGCAGCGGCACCCTGATCCGCGCCCTGCTGGCGCACGGCCTGATCGACGAGCTGACTCTCGTAATCGTCCCCGTGATCCTCGGCCAGGGCACCCGCCTGTTCCCGCCGGACGGCCCGGAGCTGCCCCTCGACCTGCTGAAGTCCCGCACCGACGCGAAGGGCGTCACGATCCAGGTGTACCGCCCAGCCTGACCACTTACGGATGCCAGCCCCGCCGGGTTCGACCGCAGCCCTGTTGGATATTCGTCAGCGCCGATAGCTCGGGCACGGCCATAGGCTGCCGGCATGCGTGCATCCAAGAAGGCCGCGCTCGTACTGGCGGCGACGGCAACCCTGATCGCGCCCGGCGCCGGCACCGCGTCCGCCGCCACGGACGGGTTCGCCGGCACCCGCTTCCACCTCCCGCCCGGCGCCCCGACCCCCGGCAGCGACTTCCGCATCGGCTCGGCGTACCGCGTCACGACGGGCACCCAGACGTACGCCTGCACAACGAACCCGGACGGCACCACCACCTGGGCGACGAAGTCGACGCCGGAGGCCCGCTTGCAGCGCTACGGCCGCCCGGCCACAACGATCCACCACTACGCCGGCCCCCGCTGGGAGTCCGACCGCGACCACTCGATCATCCTGGGCGCGGTCGACGTAACGGTCCCGAAGGACGGCACCATCGCGTGGCTGCTGCTGCACGTGGCCGCCCACGAGAACACCACCCGCGGCGAACTCGACCCGGTCCAGTTCATCAGCCGCGTGAACACCACCGGCGGCGTCGGCCCGACGGGTGCGTGCAACCCAGGGACCGACGCACCCCGGGCGGTCGCCTACACCGCCGACTACGTGTTCTGGGTGCCCTGCCGGCTGTAGCTCCGCGGCTCAGTTGAACGTCTGGCGGGCGCGCCGGCTCGGCTCGAGGACGGCGACCTTGTACGGACAGGGACGATCGGTGATCGACGAAAACGCCTTGATGGCCCGTTCGGCGGCGTCCAACGCCTGGTCGGCCCCGCCCGTCAGCGGTCGGTCTCTCGCAGGGCCGTGGCGAGCAGCTCGGCCAGGTCACGGCGGTCGATCGTCGCGGTCGCGTCGCCCTCGTACTGCCGGATCGCCCCCCGCACCGACGCCAGCGACGGCTCCCGCTCGAGAACCCACCGGGCGGCGGCGAGCTTCGAGGAGTGGCCGTGCGAGTGGGCGAACCGCCAGATCCGGCACGCCGTCAGCGCCATGAACGCGGCGTGCGCCGTGTCGTCGGTCAGCGCCTGCCACGCCCGCAGCCAGTACCGCCCCCGCTGGACAACCCACGCCGGCGGCACGGCCCCGATCACCGCCTCGCCCCGCAGCACGCGCCCGGACCGCGCAGTGGACAGCTCGAGGATGAGATCCGGCGAGGCAGCGGCCCGCCGTTCGACGTCCAGGCCGGGCGTGCCCGCATGCCGCCGCACGTACAGCTCCAGCGGCGGCGCGGGGACCGGCCGGGCGGCGGCCGAGGTCAGCACGACGTGCAGGTCGAGCGCCGCCGCCGCGCCGAGGTCAGCCGAACCCACGACCTGCTCGACGACGGAAGCGTCGGGTGGGCTGTCGACGACCATCAGCAGGTCGATGTCGCTGCGGCCCGGACGGAAGTCGCCCGAGGCCAGCGAGCCGTGCAGCACCAACGACCGGACCGGGCCGAGGCGGTCGGCCACGGCGACGGCGGCGGCCAGGGTCACGCGGTGAGGACCTTCTCCGCGGCGATCGGGATCGTGGCGCGGTCGTACTCGAAGAACTGCCGCAGCGCCGCCGGTCCCGCCGTCCTGCCCCACTGGTAGATCAGGCGCTGCGTCTCCATCGACCCGTCGTGCCAGCGGCGCAGCACATCGTGCAGGTTCAGCGGCGACGGTGAGGCCTCGCCGTCGCCGAGGAGGTACGCCAGCTGCGTCACCGCCTCCTCCGGCGTCAGGGTCCCCTGCTTCACCCGCTCCATCAACGCGTAGCAAGCCTCGAACTGTGCCTGCGCCACCGGCAGGTCGGGCGCGAACGAACCCGGCACCGGGCCGGCGTGCAGGCGGTCGAACAGTGCGTCGTCGCCGGTTTCGAGGTAGCGGTAGTAGGTGCCGGCGATGCGGATGACGCCCAGGTTCCAGGCGAGGTACCACATTTTCGACCAGGCCCGCCACAGGTCGAAGTCGCGGAAGGCGATGTACGAGCCGGCGATGAGCTTGTCGTTGTTCTCCAGGATGTTCTGGTTCAGCGTGTCGATGTACGCGAACCGGGCGGCGCTGTAGTCGCCGTCGCGGCGGGCGTCCAGGAAGCGGGGTACGAACGCCTCGATGACGGCCATGGTGTTGGCCATGCCGCGGCTGAAGAGGGCGTCGATCGCGCCCGCGGCGTGGCTCATCAGGACCCAGCGGTCGCCGACGGTCCGCGACGAGGAGAACTGGGTGCGGCCCGTCGAGATCCAGCGGAAGGCTGAGGTGGCGCCCTCGAACTGGCGGGCGATGGCCGGGTAGCGGGACAGGAAGGCGTTCCACTCCTCCTCCGGCGTCGCGCCGTCGGGCTTCGGGAAGCGCTTGGTGTCCAGGCTCAGGCCGACGCTGACCAGGTCCGACTCCGACGCGTCGTGGTTGTCGAAGGGGATGACCCACAGCCAGCCGCCGTCGAAGAGGTGGTGCAGGGTGCCCTCGTGCCACAGGTTGGGCTGGCCGCTGGATTCCTCGACCGCGTCGTAGGGCTTGACGCCGCGCATGTGGGTGAAGATGGTGCGGGAGTCGGTCCGGAAGCGGCACGGCTCGTCGCGCAGGCCGAACTTGTCGGCGAGGACCGACGTACGACCTGTGGCGTCGATGACGTAGTCGGCCGTGAACATCTCGCCGTTGTCGAGCGCGATCGACACCACGTCGCCGAACGACACATCAGCGATCCGCACGCCCTCGCGGGCCACGGCGCCGTGGCGGACGGAGGCTTCGAAGAGGTACTTGTCGATGTCGGCCCGCATCAGGTGGGACTCGGGGCCGAACGGGCCCTCCGAGACCGAGCACTGGGTGACCTCGTACGGGTCGTGGTCGATGTCGGGGCGGTGGTACACGAAGCCGAAGTTCGTCTTGATGCCGCACCGGTGGCTGGCGTGGTCGCGGATGCCGGCGCTGGTCGAGACCTGGGCGAGCTCCGGCACGTCCCAGCGGGCGGCGAGCAGGCGCAGCAGGAACGAGGTCTCGCCGATCGTCGACTCGCCGAGGGCGAAGCGGGGGTGGCGGGCCGCGTCGACGATGCCGACCGAGACGCCCTGCCGGGCCAGAATCGCCGCGACGGTACTGCCGCCGATCCCGCTGCCCAGCACCATCACTTCAACGTGGGTCGTCACTGTGTGTCCTCTCCAGATGGGCGGCGCGGTCGCGCGAGTGCTCCACCCCGGCCTTGGCCTGCGCGGCGGCCATCGTGCGCCGGGTCAGGCCGTCGTGCTCCAGTTCGCGGGCGTACGCGGCGAGGCGCGGCCGCAGCGCGCCGGTGAAGTGCGGCATGACCCGCCGCGCGAACAGCTCGTAGGAGCGGCGGGTGGCCTCGGGGTCGGCGAGGTCCGCGTGCTCGATGACGAACGTGCCGAAGCCGCCGCTGATGCGCTGCATCCGCTCGATGTGCTCGATGGCCATCTCGGGCGTGCCGATCACCGCGTGGCCGACGGTGTGCAGCACGTCGACGACCGCGTCGGCGTCGTCGAGGTCGACCGGCACGTTCATCGGCAGGATCTGGCGGATGTACCCGATGTAGGCCGGCAGCCCCCAGCGCACCTCCCGCCGGGCCTGGGCCTCGGTCTCGGCCAGGTGCATCGGGCTCATCACCGACCAGCGGCGCCGGTCCATGGTCTGGCCGAACCGCGCCGCGCGCTCGGCGGCGATCTGCCACGCCGTCGTCATCGGGTTCTCCGAGCCCAGCCCGACGGCGGCCGACGCGCCGAAGGACAGCATGCCCGCCCCGAACCGGCCGGCCAGCCGCGGACCGGACGGGGAGCGGAACACGGCGACGCGGATGTCGAGGCTTCCGTTGTACGGCGCCAGCTGCAGATATCCGTCGCGCAGTTCGAACCAGTCGGTGCTGCGGCTGACCGGCCCGGCGAACGCCAGCAGCTCGGTCATCGTCTCGAGGGACTCCTCCATCATCCGCCGCGCCTGCATCGGGTCGTGGCCGATCATCGTCGAGTCGAGGGCGAGCGCGCCCGCGCCGACGCCGAACAGCAGCCGGCCGCGGGTCAGGTGGTCGAGCTGGATGATGCGGTCGAGCAGGGTCAGCGGGTGGTGGTAGGACAGCGTGCTCACGCCGGTGCCGAGCCGGATCCGCTTGGTGCGCTGGGCGGCCGCGGCCACCATGAGCTCGGGCGAGCCGATGATCTGCCAGCCGCCGGAGTGGTGCTCGCCGAACCAGAACTCGTCGAAACCCAGCTTGTCGCACAGCTCCGCGAGCTCGAGGTCGCCCTCCAGCTGCAGCGTCGGGTTGTGCGTCGGCCGGTGGATCGGGAACATGAGCACCCCGAAGCCCAGTCGGCTCATCTGCGAACTCCCCCCGTCCGTAGACATTCACCCTAACGAGTGGATTCAAGTTCCGAAATACGAGCCGGGCGGGACGCCCAGGGCGGCTCGGAACGCGGCGATGAACGCGCTGGGCGTGGAGTAGCCGACCCGGCGCGACACCACGGCGACCGGGGTGTCCGCGGCGAGCAGGACCAGCGCCGCCCGCAGCCGGGCGTTGGTCCGCCACCGGCCGAAACTGAGCCCGGTCTCCCCCGCGAACGCCCGCGCGAGGGTCCGCCCGCTCGCGCCGACCTGGCGGCCCCAGGCGTCCAGGTCGCGCCCGTCGGCCGGGTCGGCCAGCAGCGCGCGGGCCACGGCCAGGGCGCGCTCGTCGCGGGGCATCGGCACGGACAGCGCGGCGGCGGTCACCGGGCGCAGCAGGTCGAGCAGCACCGCCTCCGCGCGGCGGCGAGGGGCGGCGGGCAGGGCGGTGTCCATGAGGTACACCGCGAGCTCGTCCAGCAGCGGCGTCACCGCGACGACCGTCGGCCTGGCCCACCGGTGCGGGTTGCGGTCCAGGTAGACGCTGCGGAACACCGCGGAGGTGGTCACGTCAACCGAATGCGGGACGCCGGCCGGAATCCACAGCGCCCGGGTCGCCGGCAGCACCCAGGCCCCGTCGGCGGTGGTCACCGACACCGCGCCCGAGGCGGCCCAGGCCATCTGGTGCACCGGGTGGGTGTGCGGGGCAAAGCCGGACCCGTGGCCCATGATGCGCTCGCCGACCAGCATCACGGGATGTCCGGAATTCGCTATCACGTGGCAGGCTAGCATCTCGCCGCCATCGGCCGGGATCGCTAGCGTCGAGGCATGAACCTGTTGCACAACCGGCTGTGCAAGTCGGCCAAGTGGTTCGAGACGGTCGAGCGGTACATGCTGCCGTGGGCCCTCGAGGACGTGCCGCTGGGCGCGCGGACGCTGGAGATCGGGCCCGGGTTCGGGGCGACGACCCGGGTTCTTGCCCGCGGTACCGGCGAAATCACCGTCATCGAGGTGAACCCGAAGCTGGCGGCGCGCCTGCGGCAGCACGTGGCCGGGAACGTGACGGTGCTCGACGGCGACGGGGCCGCCATGCCGCTGCCCGACGCCGGCTTCGACTCGGTCGTGTGCTTCACGATGCTGCACCACGTGCCGTCGGTGGAGCAGCAGGACCGGCTGTTCGCCGAGGCCCGGCGGGTGCTGGGGCCGGGCGGGGTGTTCGCCGGCAGCGACAGCCTGCCCACGCCACGGTTCCGGCTGCTGCACATCGGCGACGTCATGGTGCCGCTCGACCCGGCGACGCTGCCGGAACGCCTGGAAACGGCCGGGTTCACGAAGGTGCGGGTCGACGCCCGGGAGAACCGGCTGCGGTTCCGGGCTAGCGCCGGCTGAACCCGGACAGCAGCCGCGCGGCCACGGCCATCCGGCGCGGATAGGAGACGACGGCCGGACGCTTGTCGACGGCCCGCATGAGGACGTCCACGGCCTGCTCGACGGAGATCTTGAGCGGGGTGACCGGGGCCTTGGCCATCTTGGTGTCGACGAACCCGAACCGGACCGCGGTCACCGCCACCCCGTGCGGGCGCAGCGCCTTGCCGAGGCTCAGCAGGTACGACGTGAGCCCCGCCTTGGAGGCCGCATAGCCGGGCGCGGCCGGCGTGACCAGGATGTCCGACAGGCTCGACAGCCCGACGAAGTGGCCGCTCCCCCGCGCGATCATCCCCGGCAGCACGCTTTCGGCGACCAGCGCGGCGCCGAGCAGGTTGACCCGCAGCGCGGCGGTCTGTTCACCAAGGTCGGCGAGGTCGAGCGGCTCGCCGATGCCGGCCGCGTAGACGCACAGGTCCACCTCGCCGACGGCCGGCAGCGGATCGACGGCAACGTCGGCCACGAAGTGCTCGTAGGCCGCGTGGTCCAGCGACGCCGCCCGCCGGGAGATGCCGGCGACGGTCCAGCCCTCGGACAGCAGGTGACGGGTCAGGGCGAGGCCGATACCGTCCGTGTTGCCGACGACCAGAGCGCGCATGGCGGGAATATACGCTTGCGCGGCGACGCTACTGTTGGCGTAGTTGCGTCCGTCGAGAGTGGAGGGAGACCGCCGTGCAGCACGAAGTGATCCGCGTGTCTTCCCTGCCTCCGGTGTCCGCTCGCGCGGCGGCACTGGGACGTCCCGCTCTGCCGTAGCGAGAGCGGGCGGAATCGCGCTGTCCTGTCCAAAGTGACGAGCCCAAGGGGCAACAGTGCGCAAGCAACTCGATCGCGTCCGCAACATCGGCATTCTCGCCCACGTGGACGCGGGCAAGACCACGACCACCGAACGGATCCTGTTCGCCACCGGCGCGACCTACAAGCAGGGTGAGGTCCACGACGGCACCACCGTCACCGACTTCGACGCGCAGGAACGCGACCGGGGCATCACCATCTTCTCCGCCGCGGTCAGCGTCGACTGGGACGGTCACCGCATCAACCTCATCGACACGCCCGGCCACGTCGACTTCGCCGACGAGGTCGAGCGGGCCCTGCGCGTGCTCGACGGGGCGGTCGCCGTGTTCGACGGCGTCGCCGGCGTTGAACCGCAGAGCGAGTCGGTGTGGCGGCAGGCGGACCGCTACGGCGTGCCCAGGATCGCGTTCGTCAACAAGCTCGACCGGGCCGGCGCCGACCTCGGGGCCGCCGTGGCGTCCATCCGCGACCGCCTCGGCGTCGTCCCGCTGGTCGTGCAGGCGCCGATCGGCTCCGAGTCCGGCTTCACCGGCGTCGTCGACCTGACGGTGCCGTCGGACCGCCCGGAGCGGCTCGAGCTCGTCGAGCGGGTCGCCGAACTGCACACCGGGGCGCTGGAGGAGTACGTCGAGACCGGCACGCTGAGCCAGGACACCCTGCGCCGGGCGCTGCGGGACCTGACGCTGCACCGCCAGGCCGTCGTCGTGCTGTGCGGCGCCGCCTACCGCGACATCGGCGTCACCGAACTGCTCGACGCGGTCGTCGCGTACCTGCCGGCACCCGCCGACCCGGACGAGCCGTTCGCGGCGCTGGTGTTCAAGGTGCAGGCGAGCACGACCGGGCGGTACGCGTACGCCCGCGTCTACTCCGGCACGCTGCGCAAGGGAGCGGAGGTGTACGAGCCCAACGCCGACGCCAAGGAGCGGGTCGCGCGCATCCTGCACATCCAGGCCGACCGGTACACCGACATACCCGAGGCCGGGGCGGGCGACATCGTGGCGCTCGTCGGGCTCAAGCACGCCCGCGTCGGCGAGACGCTGTGCGACCCGGCCCACCGGGTCGTGCTCGAACCGCCGAACCGGGCCGCACCCGTGGTCTCGGTGGCGATCGAGGCCCGCAGCCGCGCCGACTCCGGCCGGCTGGCCACGGCCCTCGCGCGCCTGGTCGAGGAGGACCCGGCGCTGGTCGTGCGCTCCGACCCGGAGACCGGCCAGACCCTGCTCAGCGGCATGGGCGAACTGCACCTGGAGGTGGCGGTGGAGAAGATGCGCACGGCGAACAACGGCCTGGCCATCGCCGTCGGCCGCCCGCAGGTCGCCTACCGCGAGACCCTCGTGCGCGGCGTCAGCGGCTTCTACCACCGCTACGTCCGCCAGGACGGCGGCCCCGGCATGTACGCCCACGTCCAGCTCGACGTGTCCCCAGTGGACGGACAGGACTTCGTGTTCGAGTCCACTGTGGTCGGCGGGCACGTGGCCCGGGAGTACATCCGGGCCGTCGAGCTCGGCTGCCGCGACGCGCTCGCGGCCGGGCCGGTCGCCGGGCACCCGGTCGTCGGGGTCAAGGTCGTGCTCACCGACGGCCGGATGCACGACCACGACTCCTCGGAGCTCGCGTTCCGCCTGGCCGGGCGGGAGGCGCTGCAGCTGGCCCTGCGCGAGTCGCAGATGGCCGTGCTGGAGCCGGTGGCCGAGGTGACCGTGACCGTGCCCGAGGACATGGTCGGCGGCGTCCTGGGCGACCTGCTGGCCCGGCGGGGTCAGGTCGGCGGCACCGAGGCGCGCGGGCACACGGTCGTGGTGACGGCGACGGTACCGCTGGCCGAGCTGTTCGGCTACGCGACCCGGTTGCGCAGCCGCACGCAGGGCCGCGGCGTGTTGACCACGCGCCCGGCCGGGTACGCACCCGCGCCCGCCGGTGTGTTTGCTCGGTGACAATCAAGGGTAACGGGCGCCTTTCATGCCGTAGCGTGTTCGGTTTGATGGGAGGCGCCCGTTGCTGCTCGCCGTGCTCGACGTCGGGTCCAACTCGGCGCACCTGCAGATCGTGCAGGCGCGCAAGGGAAGACCACCGCTGCTCGTGTACCGCCTGAAGGCCCCCACCCTGCTCGCCGAGGAGGTCACCCCGGAGGGTGCGCTCTCCCCCGGCGGCGTGGACCGGGTCGTCGAGGCGGTGGCGGCGACCGTCGAGGCGTTCCGCGCGCACGAGGCGACCGACCTCATCCCCCTGGCGACCGCGACGATCCGCGACGCGACCAACAACGCCGAGATCCGCCGCCGGGTCCGCGAGGCGACCGGGGTCGAGCTGCGCTCGCTGAGCGGCGAGGACGAGGCCCGCGTGACGTTCGAGGCGGTCCGCCGCCTGCACGCCGCCACCGACGGGCTGTGGCTGCTCGACATCGGCGGCATGTCGATGGAGATCGCCGCCGGGACCGGCCCGGAGCCCGACGTGGCGGTGTCGCTCCCGGCCGGCGCGGGCCTGCTCACCCGCCGCTACCTGCCCGAGCACCCGGCCGGCCGGGACGCCGTCGAGCGGCTCCGCCGGCACGTGCGCGCCCTGGTCAAGCCGGTCGCGCGGGAGCTGGCGGGCGGGCCGCACCCGCACCGGGTGGTCGGCACCTCGAAGACGTTCAAGCAGCTGGCGCGGCTCACCGGGGACGGGGAGCGGCTCGAGCGGCGGGCCCTTCGCCGGTGGGTGCCGAAGCTCGCGGCGATGGACCCGCGGGAGCGCGCCCAGCTGCCCGGGGTCGCGGCGGCCCGCGCCCGGCAGCTGCTCGCCGGGGCGGTCACCGCCGTCACCGTGATGGAGGCCCTCGACGTGCGCTCGCTGGACGTCTGCCCGTGGGCGTTGCGCGAGGGCCTGCTGTTGCGCCGGTACGCCGAACTGCGCCGCTGACCGCGCTGGATCCTGCCCGCGCGGTGTGACGGCGCGGTGGCGTCAGCCGCGCCGGGGTCGCTGCCCGCGCGCGGTCGATGGCGCGGTGCCGTCAGCCGCGCTGGGTGGAGTTGCCGTCGCGGGGCAGGTGCAGCTTGCCCTCGGCGTCGACCTTGTCGTCGAACGGCATCAGCGGGTCGTCGACCTCACCGCCGAGCGAGACCACCGGCACGCCCTCGGCCGAGCCGTTGACCTTGTCTTCCTCGTCGATGACCGACGCCCCGTCGCTGCCGGGGGTGCCGGTCGTGCCCATCGAGTCCTTCATGCGGTACCAGTTACCCAGCCGCTTTTCGCCCAACCGCGCCCCAGACGGCCACCTCCTCGAACGCCGGTCGGGGCCGGGGCTCGTCCTGCGCGCGCCACTCGGCGACCGAGACGATCCCGGGGTCGAGCAGGTCGAGGCCGGTCATGAACCGGGCGAACTCGTCGCGGTCGCGCAGCCGGCCCGGCCCGTGCCGGCCCTCCTGGATCTGCGCGGCCAGCTCCGGGTCGAGGCCCTCGGTGGTGGCGTGCGACATGACCAGGAAACTGCCGGGCGCGAGCTCGGCGAGCAGGTCCGCGACCAGTTCGTGCGGTTTGTCGTCGTCCGGCAGGAAGTGCACGACCGCGACCAGCATGAGCGCCACCGGCCGGGTCAGGTCGAGGGTGGCCTTGAGCGCCTTATCGGCCACGATGCGGTGCGGGTCGCGCAGGTCGGCGTCGACGTAGGCGGTGGCACCCTCCGGCGCGCCGGTCAGCAGCGCCCGGGCGTGGGCGAGCACGATCGGGTCGTTGTCGACGTAGACGACCCGAGCCGCGGGCGCCACCTCCTGCGCCACCTCGTGCACGTTGGGGCTGGTCGGGATGCCCGTGCCGATGTCGAGGAACTGCCGGATGCCGTACTGCGCCGCGAGCGTGCGCACCACCCGGCGCAGGAAGGCCCGGTTCTCCACCACGGCGGTGCGGATCGCCGGGAAGGCGGCCGCGATGGCGTCGCCGGACTCCCGGTCGGCGGCGTAGTTGTCCTTGCCGCCCAGCCAGTAGTCGTAGCGGCGGGCCGGGTGCGCGAGGTCGGTGCCGGCGCGGCCGGTCCAGTCCGATGCCACGGCAGCCTCCATCCAGGGACGTCCCGTGCGGCTGGAATCATAGTCCGGCCGGGTCCGGCAGGGTCGCGGCCAGGCCGGTCACGATGAACCCGAGGCCCGCGTCGAAGTCCGTGTCGGGGTCCGGGGAGAAGAAGACCTCGGTCGCGGCCCGGGCCGCGAGGGGGTACCGGCCGGGCTGGAAGGCCGCCGTCAGGGCCTGCGGGTCGTAGGGGTTGTCGTCGTAGGCGGTGCCGGCGCGGGCCTGCTCCTCGATGACGTATCCGACGGTGTAGTGCAGCACCGTGGCGAACCCGCGGGCCGCGGTCGGCAGCGAGAACCCGGCGTCGACCAGCAGCTGGAGGGTCTGCTCCATGGCGCGGGGCAGGTCGGGGCCCGACAGGTTGGTGCCGGCGAAGACTCTTGCGCCGTCGCGGTACCGCAGCAGGATCTTGCGCAGCGTGCGGGCGCGGCGGGCGACGAACTCGGCCCACAGTGCCCCGTCGGCGTCCAGGCCCTCGATCGCGTCGGCGAACATGACCGCCGCCATCGCGTCGAGCAGGTGCTGCTTGTTCTTGACGTGCCAGTACAGCGTCGGCGCCTTCACCCCGAGCCGCTCGGCGACCAGGCGCATGGTGAGCCCGTCCAGCCCGACCTCGCCGAGCAGTTCGAGTCCGGTGCGGGCGATCACACCCGGGTTGATGGCCATGACTTGACACTCTAACAACGTTAGAGCCATCCTTGGGTCGTCTCTAACGACGTTAGAGGGATCGGGGAGGAATTGTCATGGTGATCATCGTGGGCGGCGGCCCGACCGGCCTCTGGCTGGCCTGCGAGCTGCGGCTGGCCGGCATCGCGGTGCAGGTGCTGGACCGCCGGCCGGCCCGGACCGGGGAGTCCCGGGCGGGCGGCCTGCACGCGCGCTCGCTGGAGATCCTGGAGCTGCGCGGCCTGGCCGAGCGGTTCCTCGCCGAGGGCCGCCGGGTGCCCAACGCGCACTTCGCGGGCCTGTGGCTGGACCTGTCGCGGCTCGACACCCGCTACCCGTTCGTGCTGGGCCTGGTCCAGTCGCGGGTCGAGGCGCTGCTGGAGGAGCACCTGCACGGATACGGCGACCGGGTGCGCTGGAACGCCGAGGTCACCGCCGTGCACCAGGGCGCGGACTTCGCCGAGGTGCGCACCGCCGCCGGCGAGACCTTCCGCGGCGACTACGTGGTGGCCTGCGACGGCGGCCGCAGCACCGTGCGCGGCCTGCTCGGCATCCCGTTCGAGGGCACCGACCCGACCGTCTCCTCGATGCTGGCCGACGTCCAGCTGGCCGACCCGCCGGACGGCCCGATCTTCCAGCGGCGCACCCCGCTCGGCGACTACACCGTCCTGCAGCTGGAGGCGGGCTGCCACCGGCTGATGATCAACCAGTACGACCCGGCGCCCCGCGACGCGCCGCTGGACCTGGCGACCTTCCGCGCGCTGTTCACCGCCATGGCCGGCACCGACTTCGGCCTGCACAGTCCACAGTGGATCTCGCGGTACCACGACGCCGCCCGCCTCGCCGCCACCTACCGCCGGGACCGGTTCCTGCTGGCCGGCGACGCCGCGCACGTGCACTGGCCGGCGGGCGGGCAGGGCCTGAACACCGGCCTGCAGGACGCGACGAACCTGGGCTGGAAGCTCGCCGCGACCATCCGCGGGGCCGACCCGCGGCTGCTCGACACCTACGAGGCCGAGCGCCGCCCGGTCGCCGCCCGGGTGCTCGCGAACACCCGGGCCCAGGTCGCGCTGTCCCGCCCCGGCCCGCAGGTCGACGCGCTGCGCGCGGCGATGGCCGACCTGCTGACGGTACCGGAGGCGAACGACCGGCTGGCCGCCATGATCACCGGGCTCGACCAGCCGGCGGTCAGCGCCGCTCCAGCAATTCCTTGAGCCGCGCGTAGGACCGCGGCGCCGCCTTCGCGGCCATCCGCCGCACCACCGGCACCAGCAGGTCGGCGGGGCCGTGGCCGGTGAAGTCCAGGGTGAACGTGACCCGGGAGCGGCGGCCGTCGTCCAGCGGCTCGACGGTGATGGTGGCCTCCGGGCGGACCGCGCCGCCGACCGCCCCGGCCGCCCAGCGCACCGGCGGCTCGGCCAGCGTGATCTCCTGCAGCATCGGCCGGTCGACGCCGGCGATGCGCCGCACGGTGGTGAACCGCCCGTCGGGGTGCACCTCGACCCGGCGGACGTCGGCCTGCCACTCGGGGAAGCGGGCGGGGTCGGTGGCGTAGGCGTACACGTCGGCGGGTGGACGGTCGATCTCGATGGTGGTCGCTGTCACGGTGATCCTCCGGGTTTCGTCTTGTTCCAGAAGGACGAGGACCGGGCCGAGGATGTGACCGTGGAGTTCGAGCAGCACCGCAGCTACCTGCAGGCGATCGCGTACCGGCTGCTGGGCTCGTGGGCCGGGGCCGAGGACGCCGTGCAGGAAACCTGGCTGCGGGCCCGCACCGCGCAGGACGTGCGCGACCCGAAGGCGTGGCTGGCGACCGTGGTGGCCCGCATCTGCATCGACCAGCTGCGGGCCCGCCGTCCTCCGCTGCTGCCCGACCCGCTCGTGGCCGACGACGACCCGGAAAGCGCCGCCGTGCGCGCCGACGCCGTCGGGCTGGCGCTGCTCGTCGTCCTCGACACCCTCACACCGGCCGAGCGGGTCGCGTTCGTCATGCACGACGCGTTCGGGGTGCCGTTCGAGGAGCTCGCCCCGATCCTCGGCCGCTCGGTCACGGCCGCCCGGCAGCTGGCCAGCCGCGGCCGCCGCCGGGCCCGCGCCGCCCCGGTCCCCGACCGGGACCTGGCGCGGCAGCGCACGGTCCTGGCCGCGTTCCTGGCCGCGGCCCGCGACGGTGACCTCGGCGGCCTGCTCGCGGTCCTCGACCCGCGGATCGAGCTGCGCGCCGCGACCCCGGCCGGCCTGCGCGTCCTGCACGGCGCGGCGGACGTGGCCCACGAGGCGGCGCTGTTCGCGTCCCGCGCCGAACGGGCCCGGCCGGTGCTGGTGAACGGCTCGGCCGGCCTGGACGTGCCGGGCACCGCGGTGCTGGCGTTCACGATCCGCGACGGCGTCATCGCGACGCTGCTGATCTACTCCACGCGGTAACGGTGGACCACGGGAGCCGGCAGCGCGGCGGCGAGGGCGGCGAGGGCCTGCAGGACGGCGACGACCCGCTCGGGCACCAGCCGGTCGCCGGGCCGCGACACCCACACCAGGTCCTTGCCCGCGATCCGCCACCCGAGCAGCCCGAAGCGCCGCGTCACGTCGAGCACCTCCCCGGTGACGAGCTCCTCGGCGAACCCGGGATGCGCGGCCGGCGGCGCCCCGTCGAGCTCCGGCGGATGCTGGAAGGCGAGCGCGGCCCACGGCGGCACCGGCCCGACCCGCCCCTCAGCGAGGGGCTCGCCGTTGTCGGGGTCGGGCACGACGGCCACCGGTGGCAGGGCGACGGGCAGGTGCAGCACGCTGACGGTGCGGTACCCCGCGGAGGACCCCAGGACCGTGGTGTCGAACAGCGTGAACGGCCGCCCGCCCGGCGCGACCGCCCCGGTCAGCTCATCGGCCGGATCCAGCTCGTCGACCTCGGCACCGGCCGCCCGCCAGCGGGCCTCGACCACCCCGAAGCCGGGCCGCGAACCCCGCCGCGCGTACCGCCAGCCCCGCTCCTGCGCGAGCCGCGCCCGCCCCTGCTGCTGCCGCCGGATCACCGCACCATCCCCCATGGTCGATCGATCTGCACCGAGGGTAGCGCCCGCTAACCGGTGCGCGCGACCTCGAACCAGACCTCCTTGCCGCCGGCCGGGAGGGCCTCGCTGCCCCATGCGGCCGCGATCGAGGAGATGATCAGCAGGCCGCGGCCGTTCTCGCTGTCGGCGCCGGCGCGGCGGGGGTGCGGGAGGCGTTCGCTGCGGTCGGCCACGGTGACCCGCAGGCGGTCCGGGACGAGGTCGAGGCGGACCACCACGGCGCCGACGGTGTGCTGGATGGCGTTGGTGATGACCTCGTCGAGCAGCAGCAGGGTGTCGTCGACCAGGCGGCGCTCGCCCCAGGCGATGAGCACGTCGGCGGCGAAGCGGCGGGCGGCCGAGGCGCTCACCGCGTCGCCGCGGAAGCGGCGCTGGGCGATGCCCGCCCCGCCGGCGGCCGCGTCGACGGTCAGCCAGACCACGGCGACGTCGTCGGTGCGCGGCTGCGGGCCGACGCCGGCGTTCAGGACGTGGTCGAGCATCGCGGCCGGGTCGGCCGGGGGTGCGGACCGCACGGCGCGGCGCAGGTCGGCCAGGCCGTCGTCGAGGTGGTAGCGGCGGTCCTCGACGAGGCCGTCGGTGTACAGCAGCAGATCCGCCCCGCTCGGCACGAGGAACGTGGTCTCGTTGAAGACCACGTCGTTGCTGACCCCGAGCGGCGGCCCGGAGCGCAGCTGCAGGATGTCGGTCGTGGCGGCGGCCCGCATGATCGGCGGCGGGTGCCCGGCCAGCACGGCGGTCGCGGTGCCCTCGGCGAGGTGCAGCTCCAGGTAGCAGCAGGTGGCCACGGCGTCGGGCTGCAGGTCGAGCAGCAGCCGGTTGACCCGCTGCATGACCACGGCCGGGCTGTGCCGCTCGGCCGCGTACGCCCGCAGCGCGTTGCGGACCTGGCCCATGATCGCCGCGGCGGCGGCGTTGTGCCCGATGACGTCGCCGATGACCACGGTGACGACGTCGTCGCCGAGCGGGATCACGTCGTACCAGTCGCCGCCGACGTCGGCGCCGTGCGTCCACGGCAGGTAGCGGGCCGCGTGGCGCAGGCCCGGCACCTGGGGCAGCGCGGCCGGCAGCAGGGCGCGTTGCAGCTCGCCGGCGATGGAGCGCTGCGCCTCGAAGAGCAGGGCCCGCTGCATCGCCTGGGCGCACACCGCGGCGAACGCGGCGAGGTTCGCGCGTTCGCCCTCGTCGAACTCGCGCGGGGTACCGTAGCCGATGACCAGGGTGCCGAGCACGTCACCGGCCGCGGCGAGGGGCAGGAACGCCCACGCCTGCCGCCCGCCGTTGGGGATCGGGTCCGGTTCGCCCGCCTGCGCCGCCACGAACTCCCGCAGGCTGCTCAGATAGCGGGCCCGGCCGGTCCGCGCCACCTCCGTCGCCGGATACAGATGCTGCAGCGGTACCGCCAGCAGGTGCGCCACCACCGCCTCCTCGTAGCCGGCGTGGTACTGCAGCACCAGGTGCTCGTCGCGGCGCAGCAGCACCGCGAGGCCCTGGCCACCGGCGGACGGGCGCAGGACGGCGCCGATCGCGGCGTACACGTCGGCGGCCGTGCTCGCGGCCACGAGCGCCGTGGTGACCGCCTGCAGCGCGGCGTTGCGCCCGGCGGCCCGGCGCGCGGCGGCCATGCTCTGCTCGAGGCGTTCCTGCTGCCCGACGAACGCGCTGATGTCCCGGAACGACACGGCGACGCCGTCGGTCCCGGCGGGCGCGGCGCCGATCTGCCACACCTGGTCGTGGTCGTCGTAGCGCAGCTGCGCCTGCCACTCCCGCCCGGTCTCGGCCACCTCGCGGAACCGTTCGAGCAGCCCGTGCCCCCGCTCGTCGGGCGCGGCCAGCTCGCTCCACCGCCGCCCGATGGTCTCCTCGACGGACCGCCCGGTGAGCGCGGCACCCGGCTTGTTGACGTACTCGCACACGAAGTCGAGCACCGCCCCGTCCGGCCCGCGCTCCGCCCGCAGCAGCGTGAACCCGTCGAAGGCGGCGTCGAGCACCTCGTAGAGCCGCGTCCCGCCCGCCGACTGCGGCCCGAGCGTGACCGCCCGCAGGTCCACGAACCGCGCCACGAACCCGTCCCCGCTGGGCCCGACCCACAGCTCGAAGTGCCCGGCCACGCTGGGCCGGTCGTAGTACACGGTGCGGGTGACCGGCTCCCGCGACTCGACGACCTTGCGGTACAACTGCAGCGTCGTGTCGTTGACGGTGTCGGGCCACAGCTCGCGGTAGCGCCGCCCGATCAGCTCCGCGCGCCGCTGGCCGAGGTATCCGGCGCCGGCGTCGTTGCAGTAGACGAGCTCGAAGTCGACGATGTCCCCACCGGCGCGCACCGCCCGCGCGAACGCCCACCCCTGCGGATCGGCGTCGAGGACCGCCAGCACGTCGGCGGAGGGCAGCACCTCCGACCCGTCGACCATCCCGTCATCATCCCGTTCCCACCCTGCGGACGCCAACCTCCTCCGGGCGTCCCTCGCCCGACCGGCCAGACGGAGCCGGTCAGACCTCGACGATCGGCCAGCGCTTGCCCAGCACGCTCTCGATCTGGTGCGGGAGCGAGGTGTAGACCGCGGCCGAGTGACTCGCCGCGACGAGCGCCGCATGCGCCGCCCCGACGCGGCCGGTACGGGCGGCCATGCCCCCGATGAGCGGCAGGTCGTCCGGTCCGTCGACATTCGACCGTGCATCATCGACGCGGATGGCGGGGAGCAGGCGCAGCACCCGGAGCCGGTCGAACTCCTCCTCGCCCTGCAGGCCCGAGTAGGCCTCGATCAGGCAGGTGGTCGGCACGGCCACCGCCGTGAGGTCCTCGGCCGCCCGGAACAACAGCCGGCCGACCGGCTCCGAACCATGCACGTAGGCGATCAGGGCGCCACTGTCGAGCACGGCCTCGACGATCACTGGTAGGGCTGCCAGCCGGCGGGCAGAATGCCGTCCGCCTTCAACCGCGCAATCGTCTCGTCCCGCACATCCACGGGAACACGCAGCTCCTCGCGCAGCGCGGCCGCATCGGCCGGATCGGGTTCGAATTGCCGGTGGCCGGCCCGGGTGAGCGCCTCCTGCGTGCGCTCCAGGGCCTGCCGGCGACGGAGGGCCTCGGCCACGTACGCCGAGACCTGGCCCGGCGGGAGATCTTTCAGCGGGGCCGCCACGTCCTCGGGCAGGGACACGGTGAACCGGACCGTTGTCATACCGTTCAGGCTACATCAGTATGAACTCGGCATGCCGCCTTCAGGGCTGCAGCCGGACGGTGGTCCAGCCGGTGCCGGTGCGGTCGTAGCGCAGCCGGCGGTGCAGCCGGTCGGGCTCGTCGTGCCAGAACTCGATCGACTGGTAGGCGAGGCGGTAGCCGACCCAGATCAGCGGGCGTTCGACCGGCTCGTCGGCGGCCAGCTCGGCCGCGCGGGCGCGCAGCAGCTGCTCGTCGGGCATCGGCTCGCTCTGCCGGGAGGCGGCCGCCATGGCCCGGGCGACCGGGGCGCGCTCGGCGAACAGGGCGTCGGACTCGGTGCCGGGCAGCACGTGCACGGGGCCGGCGACGTGGATCTGCTGGAGGGTCTCGCGCCAGAAGAACGTGGCCGACGCGTACGGGCGGTCGGCCAGGTCGCGGCCCTTGCGGCTCACCGTGTGGGTGCCGATGACGAGCCCGTTGTCGCGGATGTGTTGCACGAGCACCGTGCGGCAGGACGGCCGGCCCTCGGCGTCGGCGGTGGCCAGGGCGACGGCGGCCGGCAGCTCGATCCCCCGCGCGGCTGCCGCGTCGACCCACCGGCGCAGCAGCGGGACCGGGTCGGCGGGCGGGTCGGCGAACTCGGGCAGCGAAAGCTCGGTGCTCACCCTGGCCACGGTACCGGGGAAGTCAGGCCTCCCCGGGTGAGGCGGGCACGTTCAGGCGGGCGAGAATCGCGCGGCGCTGGGCGCCGAAGCCCGGTGCGTCGGCCGCGCGCGGGTGGGGCAGCGGCACGGGGCGGTCCTCGGCGATGCGGCCCTCCTCCAGGATGAGGATGCGGTCGGCGAGCAGCAGTGCCTCGTCGACGTCGTGGGTGACGAGCAGCGCGGCGAAGTGGTGGCGGGCCCGCAGCCGGCCGAACAGCGCCTGCATCCTGAGGCGGGTGAGCGCGTCCAGGGCGCCGAACGGCTCGTCGAGCAGCAGCAGGTCGGGGCGGCGCACGAGGGCCCGGGCGAAGGCGACCCGCTGGGCCTGCCCGCCCGACAGCTCGGCCGGCCAGGCGCCCGCCCGGTCTTCCAGGCCCACCTCGGTGAGCGCCTCCCGCACGCGCGCGGGCAGGTCCGCGCCGCGCACGCCGAGGGCGACGTTCGCCGCCACCCGCTTCCAGGGCAGCAGCCGGTGCTCCTGGAAGACCACGGCGGTGGAGCCCTGCGTGCGGTACACCCCGGAAGCCTCGGCATCCAGTCCGGCCAGGACGCGCAGCAGGGTGCTCTTGCCGGAGCCGCTGGCGCCGAGCAGCGCGACCACCTCGCCCCGCCCGATGGTCAGGTCGACGCCGTCGAGCACGACGGTGGCCCCGAACGCGCGGCGCACCGCGGTCGCGGTGGTCACGTGGCCCGCAGTCCCCGGTGCCATGCCAGGAGCCTCCTCTCGCCGTAGCGCAGTGCGAGGTCGGTCAGCAGGCCGAGCATCGCGCCGTGGCCGTCCGCGGGCGCCGGTCGAGGATCGTCATCGCAGGATGTCCGCGAACTGCTCGTCGGACGTCTACCTCACCTGGGGCGAGCGCCCGGACGCGGTCGCGGAGAAGCTGGGCTGGATCGGCAAGCTCGCCGCCGAGCGCGGCCGCACCGTGCGGTCCGGCATCCGGCTGCACGTCATCACCCGCGACACCGCCGAGGAGGCCTGGGCACAGGCGCAGCACCTGCTCGACGGGATCGACCCGGCCACGGTCGAGCAGGTCCAGGCGAACCTGGCCCGCAGCGAGTCCGAGGGCCAGCGCCGCATGCTGGCCCTGCACGGCGGCAAGCGCGACGCGCTGACCATCGCCCCGAACCTGTGGGCGGGCGTCGGGCTGGTCCGCGGCGGCGCCGGCACGGCCCTGGTCGGCAGCCACACCGAGGTCGCCGACCGGATCGAGGACCTGCACCGGCTCGGGATCACCGAGTTCATCCTGTCCGGCTACCCGCACCTCGAGGAGGCCTACTGGTTCGGCGAGGGCGTCCTGCCGATCCTGCACGCCCGCGGGCTGTGGAACCATCCGGCGGCTCCGCGCACGGAGCCGCCGGCGGTTCCCTTCGCCGTTCGCTGATGCCGCAGAAGGCTCAGCTGTACGCCTCGAACTCGTAGATCCGCGCCGCGCCGCCGGTCCCCGACTGCTCGGCGCTGATCACGTTGAGCCGCAGGTACCGCGCCGAGGTGTTGACCGCGTGGGTGCTGACGCTCGCCGTGTTGCCCCGGGCCTGCACGATCGTCGTCCAGGTGGTGCCGTCGGTGGAGGCCTGCACGTCGTAGTCGCGGGTGTTCCACGACACCGACTCGCCGCCGGCGCCGGCGTGGCGGATGGTCACCGTCCTGACCGTCTTCGTGGCGCCGAGGTCGACCCGCCACCACTTGCTGCTGCCCGTCGAGCACCACTTGTCGCTGGTGCCGCCGGAGACGCTGCCGTTGTCGGCCTTGGCCGGGCCCTCGTTGGTGTTGCAGGAGGAGTCGGCCGTGGCCGGCTTGTTCAGGGCCAGGTTCGTCGACGCCGGCGGGGTCGAGTCCCACGACGGCGGGGCGTCGGCGGCCGCGCTGCCCCACGAGGTGTTCGCGGTCGTGCCGAGGGTGAGGTCGACGGTACCGCCCGCGCTCAGCACGCTCTCCGCCAGCCACGCCTTGGTCGTGGTGGCGCCGTTGAGCTTCGCGCTCTGGATGTAGGGCGCGTTGGTCGCCGCGCCGGTCGCGTTGATGGTGATCGTGGCGCCGTTGCCGCGGTGGACCACGACCTGGGAGAACAGCGGGCTGCCGAGCAGCAGCTCGCCGCGGCCCGGGGTGAGCGGGTAGAAGCCGGCGGCGGCGAAGACGTACCACGCCGACATCGCGCCGAGGTCGTCCTGGCCCGGAATGCCGCCCGGGCCGTTGGACCACAGCGTGTTGACGACCTGCCGCACGGTCTGCTGCGTCTTGTACGGCTGGCCGGCGAAGTTGTAGAGCCACGGAGTACCGATGGACGGCTCGTTGGCCAGATCCGACTTCGCGCCGCCCGCCTTCGACAGCGCCCAGCTGCCGTCGCTGTTGTGGAAGAACGTGTCGAGGCGCGCGGCCGCCGCGGCGTTGCCACCCATCTTCGAGAACAGGCCGTTCACGTTGAACGGGATCATCCAGGTGTACTGCGCGCTGCTGCCCTCCGCGAACCCGTCCGAGCTCGCCGGGTCGAAGGACTGCCAGGCGCCGGCCGAGTTGCGCTGCTGGATGTAGCCGGTCGCCGGGTTGAACACGTTCTTCCAGTTCTGCGCGCGGCCCAGGAACGTGGCCGCGTTCGCGGTGTCGCCGAGGCGCCCGGCCAGCTGCGCGATGCCGAAGTCGGCCGACACGTCCTCGAGGGTCTCCCCCGCGCCGCCCCAGGCGTTGCCGTCGGACGGGACGTAGCCGATCGACAGGTACTTGTCCAGGGACGGCCGCTCGCCGACCACCATCACGTTCCAGCCGGTGCGGCTCAGGTCGGCCGCGGTGACCGTGGTCGCCGCGTGCACCATGGAGCTCAGCGCGCCGCTCGCGTCGAACGTGGTGCCGCCGAACGCGTAGATGCTCGCCACCGCGGCGTGGCCGGGGTCGCCGGTCATCACGTGCGTGCCGCCCTGGTTGTGCGTCCAGCGGTCCCACACGCCGTTGTTCTGGTTGGCCTGGTTGAGCAGCGACTGGGCGATGTCCGCGCCGACGTCGGGCCGCAGCAGCGTCACGAGCTGGACCTGGTCGCGGTACACGTCCCAGCCGGAGAAGTTGGCGTACTGGGCCTTCTGCGCGCCGGAGACCGTGTGCACCTGCTGGTCCATGCCGCGGTACTGCCCGTTGGTGTCGCTGAACACGTTGGGGTGCAGCAGGGAGTGGTACAGCGCGGTGTAGAACGTGCCCTGCTGCGCGCTCGTCCCGCCGGTGACGGCGATCCGGTTCAGTTCGGCGTTCCAGGCGTCGTGGGCCCGGGTCCGGACGGTGTCGAACGAGGTGCCGGCCGGGTTCTCGGCGTCGAGGTTGGCCTTGGCGTTGGCCGCGCTGACGTAGGAGATGCCGACCCGGACCCCGACCGCCTGCCCGGAGCTGGTGTCGAAGGAGACGTAGGCGCCGGAGCCCTTGCCCGCGGGCGGCCAGCCGGCGGTGCCGTAGGTGGTGCCGCCGCTGGAGCTGGTGGAGCCGGCCGCGAGCGTGCCGTCGGTCCAGGTGCCCGTACTGGCGAAGGGCTTGTCGAAGGCGGCGTAAAAGTACAGCGTGTAGTAGCTGCGCCGGTCCTCGGTGTTGATGTAGCCGCAGAAGTTGCCGCTCGTCACCGAGCCGCTGATGGCCCGGTTGGCACTGTCCACAGTGGTCGTCGCCGCGCTGCTGCCGACCTCGGAGTTGGACGTGCGCACCAGCAGCGACGCCGTCTTGCCGCTCGGATAGGTGAACCGCCCGGCCCCGGTGCGGGTGGTCGCCGACAGTTCGACGTTCACGCCCGAGTCGAGACCGACGCGATAGTACCCCGCGGTGCCCGTCTCGTTCGCGTGCTGGAAGTTGCTCCCGTAGGTGGCGTCGGTGCTGTCCGACGACGGCGAGGAGGTGACGGTGCCGGGGTACGGCAGGAACGGCACGTCGCCGGAGCCGCCCGCGCATCCGGTGCCGGACATGTGGGTCAGGCTGAAGCCGCGGGTGCGGGTCACGTTGTAGTCGTAGCCGCCCGGCTGCGGGGTGCGGGTCTGGTCGCCGCGGGTGTTCTCCGGGCTCCACTGCACCATGCCGTACGGGGTGTCGGCGCCGGGGAAGGTCTCACCGGAGTTGGCGGACCCGATGAGCGTGTTGACGGTGGCGGCGGGATCGGCCACCGCGGCACTGGCGCCGGGTACGGCGCTGAACTGCACGGTCCCGACCACCACGGCGAGTGCCACCGCGGCCGTCAGGGCCCGTCCTCGGGCATGTGGACGCACGACGATACGCCTCCTGACCAGGAGTGAGGGGTATTGCGCCGCGGATGCGCTCTGGCGGGAGCGGCGGCGAGATGCGGACCAACGACCTTCGTCGATCCCTAAGGAAAGCTAACAACGCCCGGGGGTTTTGTAAATGTTTTCCGTTAGCCCGTCTGCGGGGCCCTCCGGGGCGGCAACGACAACGCCGCCGCGCTCAGGGCGCGGCGGCGGTCAGGGCCTTGCTGGGGTCAGAAGGTCGGGAGGGTGCGGGGGTCAGCGCCGGGTCAGGGCGATCAGCGGGATGCGCCGGCTGGTCTTGGTCTGGTAGTCGGCGAAGCCGGGCATCCGGGCGACCACCCGGTCCCAGGTCGCCGTGTAGTCCTCGTCGAGGATCTCCGCCGCGTGCACGGCGAGTTCCTCCGTGCCGACCTCGGCGGTCGTGTCGGGGTGGGCCTTGAGGTTGTGGTACCAGTCCGGGTTCTTGTCGGCCCCGCCCGCCGAGGCGATGATCACCATGCGGTCACCGTCGGGGAGGAAGGCCACCGGGTTGACGCGTTCGGTGCCGCTGCGGGCGCCACGGTGGTGGATCAGCAGCAGGTTGCCGCCCGCGAAGGGGCCGCCGACCTTGCCGCCGTTGGCGCGGAACTCCTCGATGATCTTCGTGTTCCAGTCACTCACGGAATCCATCAGATCATCACCCACGTGCGCATGTCGATCGTTACGCTGCGTATATGCTCTCTCGACTCCGCGTCGCGGCCGGTCTGGCCGCGTGCGCCCTGGTGCTGGCCGGCTGCGGCTCCGGCGATGACACCGGCTCCTCGCCGACCGCCACGGCCAGCGGGAAGACCTATCCCAGGACGGTCGCGGGGGTGGTCGAGGCCGCGAAGGCGTTCCTGGCCACGCTCGGCAACGACGAGAAGGCGTCGGCGCAGCTGGACTTCGCCAAGGACCAGGCGGTCGCGTGGTCGAACCTGCCGTGCGGCTCGACGTGCCGGCCCGGGGTGATGTTCGGCGACCTCGACGCGGAGCAGGTCGCGGCGGGCAGGAGCGTCGTGGCGACGGCGCTCGGGACCGGCACCGGCACCGGGTACCAGCGGGTCGAGCAGATCTTCGCCGCCGACGGCTACCTCGGCAGCGTGCAGGGCTCGTCCGGCCCCGGCGGTGGCATGCCGTCCGGTGGTATGGGTGGCCCCGGCGGTTCCGGTGGCCCTGGCGGCGGCATGCCCGGGGGGTCGGGCGGTCCGGGCGGGGGCGGCGGCCTCGGCGGGTACGACAGCGGCAACTACTACCTGGCGTTCCTCGGCGAGCCCAGCACCACGGGCACCTGGCAGCTGCACTTCGGCGGCCACCACCTGGCCGTGAACCTCACGTACAAGGCGGGCAAGGTCGAGGGCGCGACCCCGTTCTTCGTCGGCGTCGAACCGACCAGCTGGACCGACGCCGACGGCACCGGACACGCGCCGCTGCGGGACATGAAGGACGCCATGGCCGCGCTCGAGGCCGGCCTGACGACGGCCGAGCAGGAGAACGCCAAGCTCACCGAGTCCTACAGCGACGTCCTCATGGGCCCCGGCAAGGACGGCCAGTTCCCGGCGAAGAAGGCGGGCGTGGCGGTCAGCGCGCTCACCGCCGACCAGCGCAAGCTCGTGCTCGCCGCGATCGAGCCGTGGGTCGGCAACGCCGACGACGCGACGGCCGCGGCGCTCATGAGCACCTACGAGTCGGAGCTCGACCAGACCTACGTCGCCTGGTCCGGCACCCTGGGCCTGACCAAGCACGCCGACTACGTCCGCATCGACGGCCCCAGCGTCTGGGTCGAGTTCGTCTGCCAGAACGGCGTGGTGCTGCAGAACCAGATCCACTACCACACGGTGTACCGCGACCACACCCGCGACTACGGCGGCGAGTTCACGTTCGGATGAGCCGCCGGCTGCTCCTGCTCGTCCTGGCCGCCCTCTGCGGCGCGGTCCCGGTCCCGGGCCGGGCGGTGGCGCACCCGATGCCGCACTCGATCGTCACCCTCGACCCGCGCGGCGCGACGGTCGCGGCGAGCCTGCAGGTCCCGGTGGAGGACCTCGCGCTCGCCAGCGGCGTCGGGCCGGCCGACCTCGAGGGCCTCCGCCGGTACCTCCACGACCACCTGCACCCGCGAGCGCTCGACGGCACCCCGTGGACGGTGGCGATCGGCGCCGTCACGGTGACCGGCGACGAGCAGGCCGACACCGGCCCGTACCGGGAGCTGCGCGCCGACGCCGTGCTCACCCCGCCGCCGGGCGCCGGCACCGGCCGGTTCACGCTCGGCTACGACGCCGTGGTCCACCAGGTCGTCACGCACACCGTGTTCGTCGCGTCCCGCTCCGGCGACGCCCTCGGCGTGATCGCGGTCGATCCGCGGACGATGGCGGTGCCGGACCTGACGGTCACGCTGGACCGGCACCGGAGCAGCTTCCCGGCGATGCTCGGACTCGGGGCGCGGCACATCGTCGAGGGCACCGACCACCTGCTGTTCCTGCTGGTGCTCCTGATCCCGGCCGCGTTCCGGGCAAGATCGGGCCGGACCGCGTTCCGGCGCATCGGCGCCGTCACGCTCGCGTTCACCGCCGGGCACTCGATCGCCCTGGCCGTCAGCGCCCTGACCCGCCTGGAACTCCCGGCCCGCCCGGTCGAGGCGGCCATCGCGGTGACGATCCTGGTCGGCGCCGGGCACGCCGCGCGGCCGCTGTTCCCGGACCGCGAGCCGCTCATCGCCGGGCTGTTCGGCCTCGTCCACGGGCTGGCGTTCGCGTTCACCCTCGCCGAGCTGCACCTGTCGGCGGGCAGCCTGATCGTGAGCCTGCTCGGCTTCAACCTCGGCATCGAGCTCGTCCAGCTGCTGCTCGTCGCGCTCGCCCTGCCCGCGCTGCTGGTCGCCGCCCGCTCCCGCCACCGCCGGGCCGTCCGGCTGGCGGGTGCCGCGCTGGCCGCCGTCGCCGCGACGGGGTGGCTCGCCGACCGGCTCGGCTTTCCGAACCCGGTCGCGCGCGCCGCGGACACGGCGGGCGCCCACCCGGCGTTCCTGGTGGGCGCCCTCGTCCTCACGGCCGCGGTCCCGCTGATCGCGGGCCGCCGCGGCAGGCTCAGCGCAGCAACGACACGTCGGTGATGGTGATGCCGGGCGCGTCCTGCACCGCCCAGAACACCGTCTGGCCGACCTGGATCGACACCTCGGCCGGCTCCGCCGAGGCGCCGCGGACGTGGATCAGGGTGCCGCGGGCCAGGGCGCGCTGCCACTCCGAGCGGTGGCCGTTGCCCGCCTTGCCCAGGGCCTTGGCCTCCGCCACGTGGACCACGCCGCGCAGGCCGCTGCCGTTGGCGTCGGCCCACTCGTAGGTGCCGGGCAGGCCGAAGGCGTGGGTGAAGACCGAGTCGTCGTGCAGGGCCGCCGAGTCGACGGCGGCCTTGCCCAGCGTGCCGCGGATCGCGTAGCCGGTGCCGACCGAGCTGTCCGCCGACCAGGTGACGAGGTCGCCGAGGGCGACGTCCAGACGGGCCGGCGACGCGGTCAGCGCACCGTCCACTCTGGACACGGTGACGTGGTGCTGCTGCTGGGACTGGCCGTCCCGCGAGGCGACCCGGACCGCGAAGTCGTCCATCGTGGACGGCGTGGGCAGCGGCGACACGTCGTAGCAGAACGTGCCGGGGGTGGCGAAGCGGTAGGAGAAGCAGTCGGTCCGGCTGAGGAATCTGCTGTCGAGGGTGTGCATCGGAAAGCCGCTCCCTTCTCACATGTCGGCGCTGAGGACGAGCTCGTCCTCGTCGGTGGACTGGACTTCGGCGGCGAGGGCGGTGACGGTGAACGGTACCGGCGGATCGTTCGGCCCATTGGCGGGCAGCACGACGACCTGCGGGCGGCGGGCCAGCTCGATGCTGAGCCCGGCCAGGAACAGGTTGACGATGTCGTCGAGCAGGCCGGTCAGCGCCGCCACCCCGAACGCGGCCAGGATGACGCCGGCCGCGAGGGCCAGCAGCGGGCCGATGAACGGCACGGCGGCCAGGGCGGCCACCACCGCCGCGCCGATCGCGGTCACCAGGGCGGTCGCGGCGAGCCCGACATCGAGCTTGCGCACCTGCTGGATGACGATCGAGACCACCCAGTCGCCGGAGACGAGCGCGGCGGACAGACCGAAGTCGGCCGAGACGATCGCCGTGCCGCTGAACGACAGCGGCACCGTGATGGTCGGGAAATGCAGGCAGATCTTCGGCGTGCACAGATCGCCGAACGGGGTCGGGATGCAGATCCGCGGCAGGCAGAAGTCGAGGAAGCTCAGGTCGAGCGTCAGCTTCAGCGACAGGTTGTAGTTGACCGCGATGTCGTCGACGGCGACGGTACCGGGCGCCACGAACGACATGACCCCGCCCGTCAGGTTGGCGCTCGCGCTCCAGGACAGGCCGAACGGGCCGAACGAGGTCGAGTCGGCGGCGGTCCGCGTACCGAGCGCCGCCTCGCTGCGGGCGAGCAGGATGTTGGCGGCGGTCTCGTCGACGGCGGTGATGACGTCGGTGGGCATCAGGCCACGCCTCCCCACAGCTTGACCTGGTCGTCGGCGACGGCCGGTCCGGACTGCAGCACGAGCTTGAAGAACCCGCCGTCGATCACGTCGAACGGCAGCCGGACCTGGCTCAGCGCGCCGTTGAGCAGCGAGCGGACCAGGCATTCGAGCAGCCCGGCCAGGGTCTGCGGCTCGACCTTCTCGATCGCCACCTGGTCCACGACGAGGCCGACGTCGCCGACACCGGGCGAGAAGTACCGGCTGACGGGGTGGCCGAGCGCCACCACGTCCAGCGTCGTGCGCACCGGCGTCACGCTCTGGTGCCGGTCGTCCTTCGGGTCGCCGCGCAGGCAGCCGACGGTGATGGTGGCCTGGGTGGTGACGGCCAGCTGATTTTGTTGCAGGGTCAGCGGTGCGGGCAGCGCGGCGTCGGCCGGGAACAGGTCGACGATCGGCAGCGTGAAGTCGACCGCCCACGCGATGCCGCCCGGCACGCCCGGGAACGCGATCGGGCTCATCGCCGTCACCGCCACCGAGGTGGTGCCGGCGAACGGCGGCGAGGCGTAGTGCAGGTACCGCGGCCGGACCGTCAGGAACGTCGCCAGCGCCTTGTTCACCCCCGCCTGGCCGAGGGCGCCGAAGACGCCGAACTGTTGCGTCAAACTCATGGATCCCCCCAAGTGTGAGTCGTCGCTGCTTAGACGTCGCACCCCTGGCGGCTGATACGGCGCTCGGGCGGCAGGAGTACGGCGCCGACGCCGGGGATCGCGTCGCGGCGGGCCTGGGCGATCAGCGCGGCCGCCGCGGCCGGGCCGTTCTCCCCCGTGTACGACATGCGGGCGGCGATCAGCCCGGCGACCAGCGGCGTGGAGAACGAGGTGCCGCTCCACGCGGCCATGCCGTCGAAGCGTTGCGTGTTGTTGCTGCGCGGCGGCTCCTGATAGCTGTACGTCCCGCTGGGGAACGCGTTCACGAGCCGCTCGCCCGGCGCGTAGACGTCGACCCACGCGCCGAAGTTGCTGAAACTGGCGCGGGAGCGCCAGTTGGCGGCGAGCGCACCGACGCCGACCGCCCACGGGCCGGCGGCGGGCCAGAACGGGGCGCGGTCGCTGTCGTTGCCGGCCGCCGCAACGACCACGATTCCCTTGTACTGGCTGAGAATCCGGCGCTGGAACGCTTCGAGCACCATCAGCTTGGCCGGCTCGTCGGTCTGCGATCCGGCGGACAGGCTGATGATGTCGGGGTGGTCGTGCGCGAGGTGGTGCTGCAGCGCCGCCACCAGGTCCCGCTCGAACGCGGTGCCGGGCGGGTTCGTCTCACCGGCGATGAGGTACGCGGGCAGCCCGGCCCGCACGATCACCTCGGCCGCGGGGGCCACGGCGCGGATGACGCCGGCGATGAACGTGCCGTGGCCGGCGTACCGGGCGAGGGTACCGTTGCCGACGCCCGGATCGGGATCGCCGGTGACGCCGGCCAGCCAGGGCCGCCGCTGGACCGTCTTGTGGTCCAGCCCGGTGTCGATGACGAGCACGCGCACGCCCCGCCCGGCCTCGCGGTCCTCGCACAGCGGCGGGTCCGGCGGGGTCTGGTCCAGCACGAACGACGGCTCGTCGGCCGGGCAGATGCCGCTGTGGTCGGTGATGTGGATAAGGTGCTCCGGGCCGACGTCGGCCGGGCTCAGCGGCTCCTGGGTGAAGTCCTCGCCGCTGCGGATCCCGGCGCGCAGGGCCGCCAGCGCGCCGAACACGCTGCGGTCGCGGCCGATGCCGATGTACCGCAGGCCGTGCACGACGTCGCCGTCCACCGGGGGCCGCAGCAGCCGCTCCCGGTCGCCGTCCGGGCGGTGCTGCCGTTGCGTGCGCGGGCGGTCCGGCGCCTCGACCGGCGGCAGGTCGACCTGGCCGAGGATCGCGCGGGCCCGCTCGGTGTACTCGTCGCGCACCAGCACGAAGCCGCGCCGGACGTAGTACCGGATGCCGCCGCGCTCCCGCCAGTCCGGCGGGCCGGCTTCGACGTAATCGCCGTAGTCGCGCAGCACCGCGGCGGACTGGGCCTCGGCCGCCGAGCGCGGCTCGCTCGCGCTCGGCCAGTTCGTTGCCGTCATGGATGAAACTCCTTCGATTGGGCGTGCGGGTAGGACACACTGAGAGGCGTGCCCGAGGGCGAGGAGCTGTTGCGGCTGGCATTGTCCCGCCCGGCCGACGCACTGGCCGCGGCGGACCGGCTGCTCGCCGGCGGGGCCGGTCCGGGGCGCGCGGCGGTGGCGCATCAGGCCCGCGCGATCGTGCTGCGCGACGCGGGACGGTTCCCGGACGCGCTGGAACAGGCGCGGCTGGCGCTACGGCTGGCCCGCAGCGCCCGCGACGCCGAACGGGTGGCCGACGTGCAGGGCACGCTCGGCGCGACCCTGGCGCTGGCCGGGCGGACCGCGGCCGGGCTCGCGGCGCTCGACGCGGCGGTCGTGGCCAGCACGGGGCTGGCCGCCGGGCGGGCGCGGCTGCGGCGGGCCGGTGTCCTGGCCGCCCTCGGCCGGCGCGAGGAGGCGCTCGCCGACCTCGACCGCGCCATCCCGCTGCTGCACCGCCACGGCGACCTGGTGTGGGAGGCGCGGGCGCGCAGCAACCGGTTCGGCGTGTACGTCACGTTCGGCGATGCCGCCCGGGCCGAGCGGGACCTGGCCGTCGCTGAGCGGCTCTTCGCCCGCACCGGCCAGGAGCTGGAGCTGGCCTTCACCGTGCACAACCGGGCCGAGCTGGCCGTGCTCGCCGGGGACCTGCCGGCCGCCCTGGCCCGGCTCGACGAGGCCGAGGAGCGCTACACCCGGCTCGGCGCCACCGTGTCCGACCTGGTGTTCGACCGGTGCCGGGTGCTCGTCGCGGCCGGCCTGGCCGCCGAGGCGCTGGCGCTGGCCGACGGCGGGGTGACCCGGCTGCGGGAGCGCAGCGCCGACCGGGCCGAGATGCTGTTCTTCGCCGCCCGCGCCGCCCAGGCCGCCGGCCGCCCCGCCGACGCCGCCGAACGGGCCCGGGCCGCCCGCGACCTGTTCAAGGCCCAGCACCGGCAGTGGTGGGCCGCCCGGGCCGCGTTCGTGCTCGTGCAGTCCCGCCACGACGCCGGACGCCGCGACGGGCGCACCGTGGCCGACGCCGCGCGGATCGCCGACCGGCTCGACGCGCTGCACGCCGAGGAGGCCGGGGCCGCGCACATGCTCGCGGGCCGGCTCGCCGCGGCCGGCGGACGGCTCGCCGAGGCCGACCGGCACCTGGCGCGGGCGGCGCGGCTGGGGCTGCGCGGGCCGCCGTACGGGCTCGCGGCGGGCTGGCTGGCCAGGGCGCTTCGGGCCGACGCGCACGGCCGGACGGCGGCGGCGCTGTCCGCGTGCCGGCGGGGCCTCGCCGCAGCGGCCGAGCATCAGCAGCGCCTCGGGGCCGTCGAGTTGCGCATCCACGCCGCCGCGCACGGCACGGAACTGGCGGCGATCGGGCAGCGGCATGCGGTACGCCGCGATGACGCGAGGATGCTGCTGCGCTGGAGCGAACGGTGGCGGGCCGGCGCCCTCGCCCCCGCGCCGCTGCGCCCGGCCGACGAGCCCGAGCTGGCCGCCGACCTGGCCGCGCTGCGCCTGATCATGAACCGGATCGACCGCGCCCGCGCGTCCGGGGCGGGCACCGGCTCGCTGGAGCACGACCGGCGCCGCCTCGAGGCCGCGATCCGGGCCCGGACCCGGCGGGCGGCGGCCGAGCGCCGGGCCGGGAACGCCGCCGCGGCCGGGGCGCACCCGGACGACGTTCTGGGCCGGCTCGACGGGCACCTGCTGGTGGAGCTGGTCGCCGTCGACGGCACGCTGTTCGCGGTCACCGCCCGGGACGGCCGGACCCGGCTGCACGAGGTCGGCCCGGTCGCCGCGGCGGTGCGGGAGGTCGAGCTGGCCCGGTTCCTGCTGCGCCGCCTGGCCCGGGGCCGTCCGCCGCGCGGCAGCGAGGACCTGCTGGACCGGGCCGGCGACTGCCTGCAGCGGGCGGTGCTCGGCCCGGCCGCGGCCGACGTCGACGGCCGGCCGGTGGTCATCGCCCCGCCGAGCCCGCTGCACGCGGTGCCGTGGGGGATGCTGCCCGCCCTGCGCCGGCTGCCCTGGTGCGTCGCGCCGTCGGCGGCGCTGTGGCTGCGGGCCCGCCGGCTGCCGCCGGACCCCCGCCGGCGCACCGTGATCGTCGTCGGCCCGGGGCTGGCCGGGACGCGCGCGGAGGCGGCCCGTATCGCCGCCGGGTACCGCCGGCCGGTCGTGCTCGACGGCGAGTCCGCGACCGCGCCCCGCGTCCTGGCGGCGGTGGACGGCGCGGCGACCGCGCACATCGCCGCCCACGGCGTCTTCCGGGCCGACAACCCGCTGTTCTCCTCGCTGCGGCTGGCCGACGGCAAGCTGACCGTCTACGACCTCGGCCGGCTGCGCCGGGCCCCGCGGCGGCTGGTGCTGTCCAGCTGCGAGTCGGGGATGGTCGCGGCGATGCCCGGCGACGAGCTGCTCGGGATGATCAGCGTGCTCGTACCGCTGGGCACGACGAGCCTGCTGGCCAGCGTGGTGCCGGTGAACGACGCGGCGACCGCCCCGCTGATGGTGCGGGTCCACGCCGGCCTGCGGACCGGCGTGCCGGGCGGGCAGGCACTGGCGGAGGCCCGGGCCGGCTGCGACGGCGAACCGGTCGCTCTCGCCACCGCCCTCGCCTTCGTCGCGCTCGGCCACTGACCCGGCCACTGACCCGGCCACTGACCCGTTCACACGGTCACCCAGGCGGTGGTGATCACCCGGGCGCTGTCCACCGCCCGGCAGCGCAACCGGATCGGGCCGTGGCTGACGTCCTCGACCAGGAACCGGCCCAGCTCGTCGACGGCGACCGGCCGGCAGTCCCCCGCCGACTCCAGGAAACAGTCCTCGGCGGCCGCGCCCGACAGCAGCCCGATCAGCCGCAGCCGCCCGTCGCGGGTCTCGATCTCCAGCTCGACCGCGATGCCGCCGCCCTCGAACGACAGCAGCCACCGGCCCGGTGCCGTCTCCGGCTCGGCGCGCACCGGCTCGTACGCGTCCACGCCCAGCTCCACGCTGGTGTCGGCGATGAGCAGCGCGATCTCGGTGTCGAGGGCGCGCAGCAGGAACGCGGCGCGGGCGGCCGGCAGCAGGTGCCCCGGCGGCGGGTCCACGGCGGCGGCGATGCGCCGGCACGCGACCAGCACGTCCTGCTGCCAGCGAGTGTCTTCGGGCGACATCACCCTCACCCCTTCCGGGTGTCGGCGGGGCGGGACTCGTCGAACAGGTCGCCGTCGAGCAGCTCGCGCAGGCACGCGAAGCAGCGCTGGCGGGTCGGGCCGATGCTGCCCATCGGGATGTCCAGCGCGGCCGCGATCTCGGCGTAGCTCGGCGGCGGATCGGCCATCAGCACCCGCATGAGCCGCTGGCAGGTCGGGCGGAGCAGGCCCAGGGCGTGCCAGAGGGCGGCGTCGCGCTCGTCGCGCAGCAGCCCGTCCTCCAGCGGATCGGCCACGGCCACCACGCCGTCCCAGCCCTCCGGCTCGTCGGGCGCGCCGACCTGCAGCCGCGCCGCCCGGCGGTGGATGGTCAGGCTCTCGTGCCGCACGATCGTGGCGAGCCAGGCGCCGAGGCGGCGGGGGTTGCGGATGCCGTCGAGGTGCTCCAGCAGCCGCAGCCAGCTCGTCTGTACGACGTCGGCGGCGTCGGCCTCGCTCATGCCGAGGCTGCGGGCGATCGACCAGAGCAGGTTGGAGTACCGTCCGGTCAGTTCCTCCCACGCGGCCGCGTCACCTGCGCGGATGCGCCCGAGGGTCTCCTCGGGGTCGAAGTCGTCCATCGCCGCCCCCTCCGGTCCTGAGGGGTAGACGCGCGCGGGTGGCGGCCTGATACATGCGAAAGAGCCGGACCCGCCCTCGGGCAGATCCGGCTCTCGGTTCGCGCTTTTTTAGATGTCGTACCGGTCGTTGTCCATGACCTTCGCCCACGTCTTGGCGAAGTCGCGGACGAACTTGTCCTTGGCGTCGTCGGCCGCGTAGACCTCGGCGATGGCGCGCAGCTGCGAGTGCGAGCCGAAGACCAGGTCGACGGCGGTCGCGGTCCAGGTGACGTTGCCGTCGGCGGCGCGGCCCTCGTAGACGTTCTCGTCCTTCGACGCCGACCAGGTGGTCCCCATGCGGAGCAGGTTGACGAAGAAGTCGTTGGTCAGCTTGCCCGGCGTCGCGGTGAGCACGCCGTGCTGGGTCTGGCCGTGGCTGATGCCGAGGGCGCGCAGGCCGCCGACGAGCACGGTCATCTCCGGCGCGCTCAGGTTCAGCATGTACGCGCGGTCGACGAGCAGGATCTCCGGCGGCAGCTTCTCGCCGTCGCGGACCCAGTTGCGGAAGCCGTCGGCCCGCGGCTCGAGCACCTTGAAGGAGTCGACGTCGGTCTGCTCCTGCGAGGCGTCGGTGCGGCCCGGGGTGAACGGCACGGTGACGTCGTGGCCGGCGTCCTTGGCCGCCTGCTCCACGGCCGCGGTGCCGCCCAGCACGATCAGGTCGGCGAGCGAGACGTGCTTGCCGCCGGCGTTGAAGTCCTGCTGGATCTGCTCGAGCACGGGGAGTACCGACGAAAGCTGAGCGGGCTCGTTGACCGTCCAGCTCTTCTGCGGCTCCAGACGCAGCCGGCCGCCGTTGGCGCCACCGCGCTTGTCGGTGCCGCGGAAGCTCGCCGCCGCCGCCCACGCCGTCGAGATGAGCTGGTTCGCGGTGAGGCCGGAGTCGAGCAGCTTGGCCTTGAGCGCGGCGATGTCGGACTCGGTGATCGGCTCGCCCTGGGCGGCCGGCACCGGGTCCTGCCACAGCTGCGGCTCGGCCGGGATCCACGGGCCCAGGTAGCGGGCGGCCGGGCCCATGTCGCGGTGCAGCAGCTTGAACCACGCCTTGGCGAACGCCGCCGCGAGCTCCTCCGGGTGCTCCAGCCAGCGCTGGGTGATCGGCCCGTAGATGGCGTCGTAGCGCAGCGCCAGGTCGGAGGTGAGCATCATCGGGGCGTGCCGGCGCGAGGAGTCGTGCGCGTCCGGCACGGTGTCCGCGCCGGCGTTCTCCTTGGGCTTCCACTGCTTGGCGCCGGCCGGGCTCTCGGTGAGCTCCCACTCGTACGCGTACAGGTTCTCCAGGAACCCGTTGTCCCACTGGATCGGCGAGTTGGTCCACGCGCCCTCGAGGCCCGAGGTGAGCGCGTCGACGCCGACGCCGGAGCCGGCCTGGTTCTTCCAGCCCAGGCCCTGCTGCTCGATCGGGGCACCCTCGGGCTCGGGGCCGAGGTGGTCGGCCTTGTGCGCGCCGTGCGCCTTGCCGACGGTGTGCCCGCCGACGATCAGCGCCGCGGTCTCCTCGTCGTTCATGGCCATCCGGCCGAACGTCTCGCGGATGTCGCGCGCCGAGGCCAGCACGTCCGGGTGGCCGCCGGGGCCCTCCGGGTTGACGTAGATCAGGCCCATCTGCACGGCGCCGAGCGGCTCGGCCAGCTCACGCTCGCCGCTGTAGCGCTCGTCGCCCAGCCAGGTGTCCTCGGGACCCCAGAAGATCTCCTCGGGCTCCCAGATGTCCTCCCGGCCGAAGGCGAAGCCGAACGTCTGGAACCCCATCGACTCGTACGCCACGTTGCCCGCGAAGACCAGCAGGTCGGCCCAGGACAGCTTCTGGCCGTACTTCTGCTTGACCGGCCACAGCAGCCGGCGCGCCTTGTCCAGGCTCGCGTTGTCGGGCCAGCTGTTGAGCGGCGCGAAGCGCTGGGCCCCGCTGCCGCCGCCACCCCGGCCGTCGGTGGTGCGGTAGGTGCCGGCCGCGTGCCAGCTCATGCGGATGAAGAGCGGTCCGTAGTGGCCGTAGTCGGCGGGCCACCACTCCTGGGAGTCGGTCATCAGCGCGGTGAGGTCGCGCTTGAGCTCCTCCACGTCGAGGCCCTGGAAGGCCGCGCGGTAGTCGAAGTCCTCGTTCAGCGGGTTGCTGCGCGGCCCGTGACGGTGCAGCACGGACAGGTCGAGCTGGTTCGGCCACCAGTCGCGGTTCGTCCGCGGGCTGCCGGCCTTCGCGGTCGGCGCCGGGATGACCGGGTTCTCGCTCTCGCTGGTGCTCTCGGTCGCGTCCTTGTCGTACTCAGACACGTCGGTCCTTCTTCCTGGTTCGCTCTTTTGTCAGGCCGAGTCTCGTGCAGTTTCTGGAATCAATCAAGTCTGACGCGCTGGCGTAAGCCTACCGGCGGCGGGTCGGGCCGTCCGCCCGAACCCGGGTTGTTGGCCCTGCGGTCACGCAGTGTGTTTCGCTTGTACCGTTTTGTCGGCGCTTTTCGCCGCCAGCGCACTTTGCTTTGCGCGTGTTCCTCGGCCACGGCGCTGCTCGGCCACGGCGCTTTTCTTCTGCGGTGTCCGGTTTGTGTGCTTGATCGGCGCCGGCGCTTGTCGGTTACGGCGTCCGGTTTGGTCGCTTCATCGGCGCCGGTTTGCGATTTGTTGCGTTCTGCCGGTTTGCTCAGGTGGCGGGTTCCGTTTGCGCCGTTCCGTCGAGGCGGTAGCGGCGCTGGATCAGCAGTGCGAGCAGCATCAGGGCAGCCGGAACCACGCCGAAGCCGAGCCGGATCCAGGTGACGGCCGAGCCAGGTTGATCGGCCGGGTCGCCGCCGGCCACGAAGCCACCGAGCGCGAGGCAGGCCGCGTAGACGTACGGTCCGAGCGCGCCACCCAGCGAATCCGTCGCCGTCCACACGCCGGTGTAACTGCCCGCACTCTCCGCCCTTCCGGAGGCGGCGACCACGTCGGGCAGCATCGAGAACGGCAGCAGTTGCAGCGCGGCGAACGCGATCCCGAGCACGGCGACCGCACCGACCAGCACCGGGACGCCGGCAGAGTCCCCGGCCGCGAGGACCAGACAGCCGAGGACGAACACCGCCTGGGCGAGCAGGAGGCCGCGCTGCTTGCCGTACCGCCGCGCGAGCACCACCCACCCGGGCGTGGCCAGCAGCGCGGGGGCGAGGAACGCGGCGACCAGGACGGTCGTGAGCTTGGGCCGCCCCAGCTCATACTCGGTGTAATACGGCACGGCAGCGAGCACCAGATGCGACGTGGTCGACATGGCCAGGTACGAGCCGATCAGCCACCGGAACTGCCGATCCCGCAGCGCCACCAGCAGACCGTGGGCCTTCAGCCGACGCTCCGGCCGGGCCGCGACGGCGAGCGGCGCCTCCGCGGGTCGCAGTCCCCCAGCGACCGGCGGGTCCGCGGGCGGCGGGGTTTCCTCAGGCCGCCGGACCTCAGCGACCGGCCGGTCCGCGGGCGGCGGGGTTTCCGGGTTGGGCGGGGCCGCGGCGGCGAGGCGGCCGACTCCGGCGACGCCGACGAGCATCGCGGCGAGCATCAGCACGCCGAGCACGATCGACATGGTGGCGTACCCACCGCGGGTCGGCTCGTCGCGTCCGGTCAGCAGCGGCGCGGCGAGCCCGCTGGCCAGGATGCCGACGGTGAGCACGACCATGCGGAAGCCCATCAGCCGGGTCCGCTCGTGGTAGCCGATCGCGAGGTCGGCCGGCGTGGACAGATACGGCACCTGGTACGCGGCGAACAGCAGGTTCCCGGCGACGAACGCGACCGCGACCCACGCGGCGGCGGCCGGCCCGGTGAGCCCGCCCGGCACCGCGAACAGGGTCACGAACGCGAGGACGAGCGCGCAGCCGATCAACAGCAGCCGGCGCCGGCTGCCGTGGCGGGCCAGGCCGGCGTCGGAGACGGTGCCGACCCACGGGTGCAGGACGACGTCAGCGATCTTGGGTACCAGCAGTGCGGTGCCGGCGAGGAGGGGCGGCACGGAAAGCACGTCGGTGAGAAAGTAGAGCAGCAGCAGGCCCGGCACCGTGATCCAGATGCCCATGCCGAACGATCCGGTGGCGAACGCCGCCAACCCGGTTCGGGGAAGTCGCGTGCCGGCCATGCCGCCCCCATTTATTCAACGGTTGATGGATACTAGGCGATGATGCACAGCACCGACACCCCCAAACGCGGCCCGGGCCGCCCCCGGCTGGCCGATCGGGCCGCCACCAGGGAATCGATCCTGCACGTGGCCGTGGGCCTGTTCGCCCGGCACGGCTTCGCCGCGGTGAGCCTGCGCCAGGTCGCCGAGAGCGCCGGCGTCGACGTGGCGACCGTGCACCACCACACCGGAGGAAAGGCGGCCCTGTACGACGCCTGCTTCGGCCTGATCTACGAAACCGAGCGCAGCTACCTGGCCTCGACGCTGACCGATGCCCGCCTGGCCCTGCCGGAGGGCGCCGACGCCGTGCTGCCGGCCCTGCACCGCCTGGTCGACACGTTCGTCGACTTCCTGGAGGAGCACCCGGAGAACACCGGCCTGTGGCTGCGGCGCTGGCTCGACCCGACCGGCCACGAGGGGCTCGACGAGCGCTACGCCGCGCCGCTGTACGACCGCGTCGCCGACATCCTCGCCGCCGCCGACGACGAGGGAATCCTGCACGAACCGGACCCGCACACCGCCGTGCGCAGCCTCATCTGGGCCCTGCACGCCCACGCCGTGCACGTGCTGCACGAGGGCCCGGACCCGGACCGCCAACGCGAGGCCCGCGCGTTCGCGCACCGCTGGCTCCGCCGCATGTACGGCACGGGCTGACGGAGAAAACCGCGACCGCTTGACCGCCGCCGACCGCTCGGCGCATTATCCATCACGTGTTGGATAAACCGGTCGTCGTCATCGGCGCGGGCCCGGCCGGCCTGGCCACGGTGAAGGCCCTGCGGGACCGGCAGGTGCCGGTGCTGTGCCTCGACGCCGGCGAGCGCCCGGGCGGCCTGTGGGTGCTGGGCGCGCCGAACTCCTCCGCGTACCGGACGCTGCACCTCAACACGAGCCGCACGCGCACCGAGTTCGCCGACTTCCCGATGCCGGCGGACTGGCCGGACTATCCGTCGCACACGCACATCGCCGACTACCTTGCCTCCTACGTCGCGACCTACGACCTCACCGACGCGATCCGCTTCGGCGTCACGGTCACGGCCGTCGAACCGATCACCACCGTCGAACCGATCACCGGCTTCGATCCAGCCGCCGTCCATCCGACCGCCGTCCATCCAGCGGCGGCCGTCAGCCCGGCCGCCACCGTCGAATCGGCAGCCGACGTCGACCCGATCACCACCGCACACCCAAACGCGGACGCAGGGTCGGCCGCCACCGTCGAACCGATCACCATCGTCCACCCGACCGTGGACACCGCCGTGGGCGTCGAGCCGGCCGCGAGCGTCGGGCCTTCGACGGTGGGCGGAATGTCGTCCACGCGGGGCCGGGCCGTGGGGCAGGGCTGGCGGGTCACGCTGGCCGGCGGCGAGACGATCGAGGCGTCGGCGGTGGTGGTGGCGAGCGGGCACAACGCCGTACCGAAGACGCCTGAACCCGCGTATCCGGGCACCTTCGCCGGCGAGTTTCTGCACAGCCACGACTACCGCGGCCCCGAGCAGCTCGCCGGGCGGCGGGTGCTCGTGGTCGGCGGCGGCAACTCGGCGATGGATATCGCGGTCGACGCCTCGCACGTGGCGGATTCGACGCTGCTCTCGCTGCGCCGCGGGGTCTGGATCGTCCCCAAGCACCTGCTCGGACGGCCCGCCGACACCTGGAACGGTGCAATGGCCCGCCGCCTGCCGTGGCGGTTGCGGCAGCGGGTCAGCGAGCGGCTCCTGCGCCTGGCGGTCGGCCGGCCCGAGCAGTACGGCCTGCCCGCGCCCGCGCACGGGTTCCTGCAGGACCATCCCACGCTCTCCGACGGGCTGCTGGGCCGTATCACGCACGGCGAGATCGGGGTCCGGCCGGCCATCGAGCGGTTCGAGGAATCCAACGTCTGTTTCATTGACGGGTCTCGGGATGCTGTCGATCTCGTCGTGTGGTGCACCGGTTACCGCGTCGACCTGCCGTTTCTCGACCCGGCGCTGCTGGCACCCGGGCCCGACCGCCTCCCGTTGTACCGGCGGATCTTCCACCTCGACGCCCCCGGCCTGTTCTTCGTCGGGCTGATGCAGTCCACCGGCGCCGCCCTGCCCGTCGTCGAGGCGCAGGCCAGGCTGGTCGCCGCGTTCCTGGCCCGGCAGTACGCGCTGCCCGCGCCGGCCGAGCAGCGCGCCGACTGCGCCCGGCGGCTGACGGCGGCCCGCGACCGGTGGGGCGACCGCCGGCCCGCGATGCGCATCGATTTCGACGTGTACCTCGCCGAAGCCGCCCACGAACTCCGCCAGGGCGCCCGGCGGCTGTCGTCTCCCGGGAGCGTCACATGGCACTGAAGCTGCACGGCCGCCGCGTCCTGCTGACCGGCGCCTCCGGCACGTTCGGCCGGGCCCTGACCGAGCGCCTGCTGGCCGAGGGTGCGCAGGTGGTCGGGCTCGATCTGGTCCCGGCGATCACCTCCCCGGCGCCGATAATCCAATGCGACCTGAGTTCTGATGCCGCGGTACCAGCGGCGGTGGATTCTGCCCTTGACCTGCTCGGTGGCCTGGACCTGCTCATCAACAACGCGGGCGTGGGCGGCCCGGCACCGGCCGAGCTCCCGCCGGGCGACGAGGTCCGCCGCCAGCTGGAGGTGAACCTGCTCGCCGCGTGGCGCACCACGGCCGCGGCGCTCCCGGCGCTGGAATCCACGCGCGGGCGGATTGTGTTCGTGGCGAGCCGGATGGCCGTGCTGCCACTCCCCCTGGCCGCCGCGTACGGTGTCAGCAAGCGCGCCCTCGCCGCCTACGCCGACGCCCTGCGCCTGGAGGTCGGGACGCATGTCGGGGTGAGCGTGGTGTACCCGAGCATGGTCGCCTCCCCCATCCACGACGCGACCGCCACCGCCGGCCTGTCGCTGGAGGGCGTCTCCCGCTCCGAACCGGTCGAGGGCGTGGTGACGGCGATCCTGCGCGCCGCCACGGCCAAGCGCGCCCCGCGCGACGTGCCCACGACGTTCCGCGGCCGCATGGAGATGTCGATCGCCCGGCACTTCCCGTCGCTGGCCGCGGCGATGGTCACCCGGACCGTCCGCTCGCGCCTGCCGGACCTGGTCGACGCCCCGCTGGCCGAGGGCATGCGCCGCCGCGCGTCCTAGACCGGACCTGGCCGACGCCCTGCTGGCAAAGGGCATGCGCCGCCGCGCGTCCTAGATCAGCTCCACGGAGACGCTAAATCAGCTCGACGGAAACGCTGGCCCGGTCGCCGATCTCCAGGCGCTGGGCGGTGCGGACGGCCCGCTTGAGCGGCAGCACGTACGGCCCGTCGCTCCCCGGAAAGATCGACGTCCTCCAGATCGTGGCGCCGATCTGCGCCCGGACCTTCACCGCCCCGAACCCCCGCCGCGTCCCGGCGGTCAACTCCCGGATCTCCTCGGACGGCTCCTCCGGCAGGCTGACGAAGATCCACGACTCGCCCGGCCGCGCGTCCCACTGCCACAGCTCAGCCTCGAACTCGACAATCACGAGCCCAGCATCACACAACCCCGCGCCCGCAACCACGCGCTCAGGCCGGGACCGGACACCACCTCGCCGCCGACCGACGCCGCGCCCGTGACGCAGCCGACGGCGCCGGTCAGGACGGCACCGTCGAGGCGAGCGCCCGCCAGACGCAGCGGTGCGGCGACGGTACCGAGGACACAGTGCCGGAGAGACGCACCGCGCAGATCGGCGCCGCGCAGGTCGGCCCCGATCAGGTTGGCCGAATTCAACAACGCGTCGCGGAGGTCGGCACCGGCCAACACGGCATGGACGAGATCGGCGGCGAACAGGTGCGCGGCCCGGAGCGCGGCACCCGCGGCTTGGATGCGGTCGGCCTCGACGCGGGCGAGCTCGGCGCCGGAGAGGTTCGCGGCGGTGAGGTCGGCGCCGGAGAGGCGGGCGCGGTCGAGGTTGGCGCGTACGAGGCGCACCCCGGGGAGGATCGCCCCGGTCAGATCGGCGCCGCGCAGGTCCAGGCCGGTGAGGTCGGCGCCCCGCAGGTCGGCATTGGGTCCGCCGAACCGGTCCGCACCGGCGGCGTACTGCTCCAGGGCGGCCCGGGAGCGGGGGTCGGCGGGCCAGGCGACGGGCGTACGCCCGAACGTCATCACGAGAACCGCACCCGGCTCGCCCAGTCCGGATGCGCATCGGCGCGCCGGCGGGCGTCGGCGTTGGATTCGCGAGACAGCCCGCTGGTGTCGACGATGACGTTCAGCCCCTTGGCCAGCGCACCGTCCAATTGCTGCTCGAAAATGTCCCCGTCGTACCGCCCGGGCTGACCGTCCGGCATCCGCTCGCCCGCGTTCGGTCCGGAGCGGAAGATGTCCGCCGGCGACTGCAGGTCCCACCCCTGCCCGGCCGCGTCGACGAACTCCCCGGCGTCCTGTTCCAACGCCGACCCGATCCCGTCCAGCGGCGCCCGCTCCAATCCCTGCGGCAGCTCGAAGACGCCCTCGATCGAGGTCAGCGACGACCCGACGCCGTCCATGAAGCCGCCCTCAACCGACCGCGCCGCTTCGGTCAGCGACGACTGGGCGCCGTCCAGCGAGAACCCCCGCGCAGCATCGGTCAGCGACGACCCGACACCATCAAGCGAGAACCCCTGCGCAGCATCGGTCAGCGGCGACCCGGCACCGTCAAGCGAGAACCCCTGCGCCGCCTCGGTCAGCCCCTTGCCCGCGCCCCCGTCCAGCACCGCCGACGCCGAGGCCATGTCGTTCAGCGGCGCCTGCAGATCGGGCCCGTCCGGCATCGGCGTCGCATCGCCCCGGAACGGCACCGTATCGAGGCCACCGCCCGCCTCCCCAAGGCCCGCGGAACCCTCCAGCGGCGAAGAGGGCACGGAATCCCGCACCGCCTCCGCGCCCGAACCGAGCCCGGCCGCACCATCGCCCGGCGACTGCGGCAGCGCGTCATGACCCGCCGAGGCGAGGCCGGCCACCGATTCGGCCGGGCCGCGCTGCGGAACCGTGTCGCCGCCGGTCGCCACCGCCTCCACCGGCTGCATCGGCGTGAGATCACCCTGCCGGTCACTCATCGCGCGACACCGCCCTCCGCACGTCGCGGGCCCAGTTCACCGAGGACCGCCGGTCGTTGTCCGTCCACACGCCCGGTGGATATCGGCGCCGGAAGGCATGCACGAACACGCACACCCGATAGTCCTCCCGCCACGCCACCGGATCGGCGTCCGGCGGCGGCAGCGGCGCCTCCCCGCCCACCGCGTCCAGCCGCGAGCGCAGCTCCCCGAACCAGGCCGACGTCCCCATCGACCCGAGCAGCCGGCCCGCCGCCTCCTTGCCCGCTGCCCCGCCCAGCACCGCCTCCGCGCGCGGCCGGAACGCGCACCGGTGCCGGCACTCGAAGCATTCCCCGAACGGCGCCAGCGCGTCGTCGACCCCGGGCGTCGAGGCCCGCCACGCCGCGAACCGCGCCCGCACGGCGTCGTCGTCGGCCAGCGGCGCCTCCGGCAGGTTCCGCTGCGCGGCATCAAGAGCCCGCACATCCGGTACCGCCACCTGCACCGCCTGATCGAGCCCGTTGTGCGACACGATCGCCTCGAACGGGCGCAGCGCGGCCGCCGACGCGATCTGGTCCTCGTGCATGCCCATCGTCGAGCCGAGCAGCTCCCGGTCCTCCGACGCCGCCGTGCGGTGCATGATTTTGAGGTTCGTGATTTTGTACGCGTCCTCGGCGACCTTGCCCACCTGTTGGTCGATCAGGAGGTACGACTGCCGGTATTTCCGGTCCTCGGCGAGTCCCTGGGCGATCCGCTCCGCGGCGAGGGCCTGCGCGTTGCCCTCCTTCTGGTCGCCGGCGCCGTTCTGCGGCGTGGCCCGCGGGAAGACCCGGTGCGCCTCCTCCAGCAGCACCACGTGCGGGGTGTCGGTGGAGCGGCGGTGCTGGCGGTACCAGCCGCGCATGGCCGTCACGATCAGCAGCGTGATGAGCGACTGCTCCTTGGCGTTGTCCCCGACGCCCGCCAGCTCGAATACAACGGGGCGGTGCATGAGCGTCTCGATGTCGTACGAGCGGCGGCAGTTCAGCGTCGACCCGCACGCGCCTTCGACGAGGGCCTCGGCGCGCAGCCGGGCGGCGGCGTCGATGTTGGCGTGCGTCTCGCCGGCGTACCCGAGCTGCTCCACGACCTCGGCCAGCACCCCGGCGAACTCGGGCAGCACCGGCCACCGTTCGCCGTCGGCGGGGCGGGCGCGGTGCGTGGCGTGGAAGCCGCGGCGCCGGTACGTCTCGGCGAGCGCCCGGCGGTACAGGAACGGCAGCGGATCCCACAGGCCGAACGCGGCCTCGAAGCACGCGAGCAGGTTGGACACGTGGGCGTTGACCGTGGCGCCGTCGGGGACCTGGAACGGGTTGAGCCGCAACGGCGCGATCTCGTCGTCGCCGACGGTGAACACCAGCAGGTCGTTGAATTCCGGGAGCGTGGCGAGCCAGCGGTAGTCGTCCAGGGCCGCGTTGACCGGCTCGATGACCGCGAACGGCACCCCGTGGGCGCGGAGCTGCCGGCACAAATGCAGTGCGGTGTTGGTTTTGCCGGATCCGGGCGTACCGACGATGAATCCGTGTCGCGGCAGGTCCGCCACCGCGAAGCCGACCTCGCCCTCGGCGCCCGCACCCGGTTGGCGGCCCAGCAGCAGCGCCGGCCCGCTCGGAGCGGCGACGACCCGGACCTGATCGCGGGGCGCGACGACCGGGATGCCCGGCGTGTGCCCCTCCAGCGCGAGCGGCAGCCGGAACAGGCTGGCCGCCTCGTCCCGGTCGACGAGCAGCCGCAACTGCCGCAGCGGCGAGCGCGGCGAGAGGCGCCCGGGCGCCGACTCGGCCCGCAGCACCGCTTCGAGCTCGCCGCCGCCCCACTCGACGGGCTGCAGCGTGGTGAATCCCCGCACCAGCGCGTCGTGCTCGGCCTGGTTCGCGGGGCGGGCCACCGCGTGTCCACTGAGGACGGTCTGCGGGTCGTCGCGGTCCGGCTGGGCCTGCGGCGCCGGGCTGAGCGTCGCGGCGACGTGCCCGGCGAGCGTTTCCGGCAGCGGTTCGGGGCTCGCCACCGTCGCGGAAAACCGGAAGGCCCGTCCGTCGTACCGCCTGAGGGCATCGAGGTAGTAGGGCTCGATGACCACGGCGCCGCCGTCGGCTGGGACGTGGATCTGCCCGCCCACGTCGGCCGGGATGTCGTTGGGCTGGGCCAGCCGCCGGTAGCGGGTCGTCTCGGTCTCCAGCATCCGGCGCAGCGCCGCCGGCACCACCCCGGCGGTCAGCTCCACCGACACCGCGAGCGGCGACGGGTGCAGCCGCACCGCCTCCAGCAGCCCCTCCCACGAGTGCGGCTGCCGGCCGAACGGCTCGACGGCCACGTACGCGGGCACGCCGGCGTCGACCCGTTCCGGCCGGGCCAGCCGCACCCGCTTGTGGACCTGGGCGATGCCGCCGGGCGCGGGCGTGAACGGGGCGAGCACCTCGCGTACCCGTTCGGCCTCGAACAACGGCTCGGCCCGCACGTGGTCGGGGACATTGGCGAGGGTGGCGGCGAGGGATTGCGCGGACCGCAGGGCCAGTTCGACGGTCGGCTGCTCGACGCGGCCCAGCAGGTACACGTCGATGCGGCCCGGTTCCAGATGCAACAGGCGCAGGGCGACGGACTCGCTCTCCGGCAGCGCGAGGAACTGCCCGAGATAGGCGGCCTGTTCCCGCACGGCACGGGCGAGCCGCTCGGAGACGTCCAGGCGGGCGTACTCCGAGCGGCGGGAGATGTCGACGGCGGCGGTGACCTTCAGCGCCACCCACCCCCAGACCCGGCCGGGCCCGGGGAGCAGGTAGGGCGCGGGGACGAGCGCCGCGGTCACTGGTTCGGGGTCACACGGTCGGGGGTCACAGCGTCGGGGGTCACTGGGTCGGGGTCGCCGGCGGCTGCTGGCCGTAGCCGTAGGTGGGCGGACCGGAGACCGGTGGCTGCTGCTGGCCGTACGTCGGCGGACCGGAGACCGGCGGCTGCTGCTGGTCGTACGTCGGCGGCCCGGAGACCGGCGGCGCGCTGACCGGCGGGGCACTTGTTGGATATCCGGGCCGCACCTGGGGCCAGGCGCCGGTCACCGGCTGGGCCTGGGCCGGCACCGTCGCGACGGGCGCGATGGTCGGCGGCGCGATCTGCGACCCGGGCGGCATCGGCGCCTCCGGCGTGGTCGCGACGAGCCGGTTGGTCTCCTCGGTCGCCGACAGCCCGGCGATGGCCGACTGCACGCCGAGCCGCGTGATGCTGTGCGTGATCTCGCGCAGCGCCCGGGTCCGGCCGCCGTTGATCGCCGAGCGGTACTGCGCCCCGCCCGCGAGGGCCCGGAAGCCGTCCCGCAGCGCGTGCCCGATCAGGATGATGGTCGAGCGGGAGCGCCACATGGTCCAGCCGAAGTACAGGTCGGTGCCGTAGGTCTGCACCGCGACGAGCGACTGCAGCCGGGTGTCGCCGAACGACATCAGGTACTGCCCGGCGATGCGCACCGGCGCCATCGGGAACGGCAGTGCCCGCTGCGCCGCGGATTGCAGCATGTACCCGTAGACGGCGGGTGCGGCCCCGGCCCGGTTCTCCACGAGCAGCGCGTACTCCGCGATCGGCTCCTTGATGGGGAAGAACAGCGACACGATCCAGGCGATGAACGCCAGCCCGATCACGATGAGCGGGGTGATGAACGCGCCGCTGGTCGCCGCCGCGGCGGTGTTGAGGTCGCCCTGGGAACTCGTGCCGATGTTGAGGAAGATGCCGCACGTGCAACACACGATGACAAATGCCGCCATGGTGAGCACGAGGGCCACGTTGGCCGCGCGGACGGTGTGCGGCCGCAGCTGCTTCCAGGTGACGCTGTCGTCCGCGAACTCGTCGGGGTCGTTGTACGTGACGCGCGCGTTGCGGTAGGCGGCCTGCACGTTGTGCATCGCCTGGTCCCAGGGTTCGCCGCCCCCGCCGCCCCAGCCCTGCGTAGTCATGGAACTCCCCGTTGCTCGGTCACGACACTCCGTAGGCCCGGAGCCCTGGTCAATCTATGGATCGCCGGGCGCCGTCACAAGAGCGGCAAACCGTTTCGAATGGCAGTTCGCACCGTTCGGCCAGCCCGGCCGTCCGGGTGGCCGATGGCTTGCCGGCTGCACCTACCCTGACGTCGATGCCCGGGCTCCTCCTCGGGCTCGGGTACGCGGCGCTCGTCGTGGCCGGGCACCTGGGCTTCGTCCGCCTCGTGACCACGCTGCGCGCGCGGCCACGCCCGATCGCGCCCGGACCCGCCACCCCGGAGCTGCGCGACGAGCCGCCGGCGATCGTGAACCTGCTCGTGCACCGCCTCCAGCCGACCCACGCGGCCAGCGCGACCCTGCTCGACCTGGCCGCCCAACACGTGTTGGAAATCTTCTCCACCGGCGACACCGTCCTGGTGCGCGTCCGCGATCCGAAGCCCGCCAACCTGTCCGCCTTCGAACGCCGCGTGTTCGAGCGCGTGCGCCGGGTGGCGGGCGATCGGCCGGTACCGATGCAGGCTCTTCTGGACCGGCATGCCGGCGGCGGCGGACGCTGGACGGCCTGGCTCGCCAGGGAGGCGCGGCTGGAGGCCCGCCGGCGCGGCCTGGTGCGCAGATCCGAGCGGTTCATGCCGGTCTCCGCGATCGTGGCGGGCCTGCTGCTGGCCCTGGGAACGGTGTTCGTCGTCCCGGCGGCGGTCGCTCTGCAGAGCGTGGCGTGCGTCGGGGTCTTCGCGTGGCTCCCGCTGTTCCTGCTGGAGACGGTCGTCATCGACGAGCGTGACCGGATCACCGCCGCCGGCCGGGCCGCCGCCGCCCACTGGCTCGGTGTCGCCGCGTGGCTGCGCGCCCACGAGACCCTGCGCGCCCTGCCGCCCGAGGCGGTCGCGGTGTGGGACCGCTACCTCGCCTACGGCGTGGCCCTGGACGTCTTCGAGCACGCCGCCGACGCCCTGGACCTGGAAACCGTCGGCCGCGACGACGAGCTGTGGTCGACCGCGACGGGCACCCCGCGGCTGGTCCGCGTGCGCTACTGGCGCCGCAACCGCCTGCTGGAACCGCTGGGCCGGGTCAACGCCAAGGTCCGGCTGATCTGGTCGGCCCTGTCCCTGCCGGTGTGGCTCACGATCGGCGCCGTGTCCTTCAACGTCACTGCGGTCGTCCCGCGCACGGTTTTGCTGACGCTCGTTGGATTCCAGCTGCTGCGCCACGTGTACCGTCTTGTGCTCGCCGTCGACGAGCTGGCCCGCCCGGTTCGCCTCACCGGCACGGTGCTGGACGTCACCCTGAACACCCAGGTCCAGTCGGAGACGGAGGGCCTGCGCGACCTGCCGCACTCGTACTTCTTCGTCGTCGACGACGGCGTCTCGGACCGCCTGACCCCCTGGCGTGTGAGCCGGACCCTGGCCGGCGCGGGCGGCTTGCGGCGCCTGCAGGGCCGGTACGACGACGTGTTCGGCCGGCTCGCCGACGCCCGCCACCTGGACTACGAGCCGGGCGACCGGGTGTACCTGGTCGGGCAGCGCTACAGCCGGTACGTCACAGTGCTCCGGCACGCCTAACTGGCGGCGGCGCCCTCGGTGATGAGCAGCACCATGGTGGCTTCCGGGGCGACCAGGTCCTCGGCGCGCAGCACGCGCAGTGCCGCCAGGGAGGCCGCGCCGCACGGGCCCGCGTCGACGCCCGCGGCCGCCAAATCCAACGCGGCGCGCAACGCCGCCGCATCGTCGACGGTCACGCTCACATCCAGGCCCGCGCGGATGTACGGCCAGGCCAGCGACGACACGGTGCCGCAGTTCAGGCCGGCCATGACCGTCGTGCCCGTCGGCACGCTCAGCGGTTCGCCGGCCGCGACACTGGCCGCCACGCACGCGGCCGTCGTCGGTTCGACGCTCACCACCGTGGTGGTCGCCGGAATGCTGCGGAAGTGGGTCAGGGCGGCCTGCAGCAGCGAGCCGACCCCCGCCGGGACCACGATCACGTCCGGGGCGGCCGGCAGCTGCGTGTCGAGCTCGGCGAACAGGGTCGAGTAGCCGTCGACGATCCAGCCGGGGACCTGCTCGTACCCAGGCCAGGCGGTGTCCTGGATCAGCAGGCCGCCATCGCCGGCGGCCGCGGCCGCGGCCGCACGCACCGCCGCGTCGTAGTCGCCGTCGAGCTCGGTGACCGTGGCGCCCTCGTCGCGGATCGCCTGGACCGCTGCCTCGGAGACGCCGCGTGGGACGTAGACCGCCGCTCCGACGCCGAACTCGCGGGCGAAGCGGGCGACGGCGCGGCCGTGGTTGCCGTCCGTGGCCGTGGTGAGCGTGACCGGGCCGGCATGACGGTGGAATTTCAACGCTTGCTGGATTGCCCAGGAGGCACCCAGGGCCTTGAACGCCGGCAGGCCGAAGCGGTTGGACTCCTGCTTGGCGTATACGCGGCCGAGGGCGGGCAGCGGCACGAGCGGGCTGACGGCGTACCCGGGCAGCGAGCGGTGGAAATCCGGCACCGCGGCCGGCGCGGGCGGGCACACCCACGCGGGGTCGCGGTGTCGGTTGCGCATCCCGCGATTATGCCGGGAGCAGGGTGTTCGCGCGGCCCAGGATGGTGGTGAGCACCCGGCCGGCGGTGTCCAGGTCGGCCGCGGGCAGGTCACCCCACAGGTCGTGCATGATGTCGACGGTGGCCGCGCGCAGCTCCCGCCACTGCGCGACGCCGTGCTCGGTGGGCGTGGCGGTGCCGTCGTCGCCGATGGTCACCAGGCCCTTGCCGGCCAATCCAACAAGCAGTTGCCGGGCCTCCGCGTCGCCGACTTTCAGCGCCTGGGCGATGGTCCCGCCGCCGCTGTTGACCGTGAGGGTCAGGGCGATCCACTGGTGCTCGGTCAGGCCGGGCCCGGCCAGCAGCCGATCGAGGATCGCGTTGAGCGCCTTCTCGGTGCGGCCCAGCAGCTGTGCGTCGAACGTGGTCATCGGTTCCTCCAACCGTTAGTGGCACTAACGCAAACCTAGACCGTTAGTCCCACTAACACAAGTGTTAGGATCGGCACGTGCGCACGCTTCCCACGCGGCTGTTGTCGTTGGCCGCCATGCACTCCGACCGGCGCGTGAACGAGGGCCTGGCCGGCGCCGACGCGCGCAAGTGGCACTACGCGGTGCTCGCCACGCTGATCGAGGACGGCCCGGTGAGTCAGGCCCAGCTCAGCGAGCGGACCGGCATCTTCCGCAGCGACATCGTCGCCGTCGTCAACGAGCTGGTGGAGCGCGGTCACGCCGAACGCGCCCCGAACCCGGCCGACCGCCGCCAGAACGTCGTCACCGTCACCCGGGCCGGCCGCGGCCAGTTCAAGCGCCTCGACCAACTCATCGCCGAGGCCGAGGACGACGTCTTCGGCCCGCTGTCGGCGGACGAGCGGGCCGAACTCGTCAGGATGCTGACGGTCCTGGTAGGACGCCACGGACGAGGTTGACGTAGTACCGCACCCCGACCTCGAGCGCCCCGTCGTCGAAGTCGTAGTCGGGGCTGTGCAGCGGTGTCGAGTCCGCGCCGTTGCCCAGCAGCATGAAGCACCCGGGCACCTCGCGCAGGAACGCGCCGAAGTCCTCGCTGGCCGTCCACGGCGGCGTGTCCCCGTCGACGTGCTCCGGCGGGACGGTAATCCGCGCCGCGTTGAGGGCGGCCGCCACGGCCTGCGCGTCGTTGATAGTCGGCTCGAACTCGTGGGTGTACCGCACGACGGCCCGCCCACCGTGCGCCGCGCTGATCCCCTCGGCCAGTCGCCGGATGTTCGCCTCGATGACCGCCCGCACCTCGCCGGAGAAGCTGCGCGTGTCGCCGCGGATGACGACCTCGCCGGGGATGGCGTTGCGGGCCCCGTCGGTCGTGATCTCGGTACACGAGACGACGGCCGGCGCGGCCGGGTCCACGTTGCGCGCGACCACGGTCTGCAACGCGAGCACGATTTCCGCCGCGATGACGATCGGATCGACCACCATCTGCGGCCGCGCGGCATGCCCGCCCCGCCCGACGACCCGGATCTCGAAGTTGTCCTCGCCGGCCATCAGCCCGCCGGCGCGGGTCGCCAGGTGCCCGAGCGGGTGCCCCGGCATGTTGTGGATGCCGAACATCGCCCGCACCGGGAAGCGCCGCAGCAGCCCGTCGGCCAGCATCGCCTTCGCCCCGAGGCCGTGTTCCTCGGCGGGTTGCAAGATCATTTCGACGGTACCGTCGAAGCCTCGTTCCTCCACCAGAACCGCCGCCGCACCGAGCAGCATGGCCATGTGCCCGTCGTGGCCGCAGGCGTGCATGACGCCGTCGTGTTGCGAGCGGTAGTCGCGGTCGCCGCGCTCGGTGAGCGGCAGCCCGTCCATGTCGGCCCGCAATCCAACGGCCGGTCCGTCCCCGTTGCGCAGCGTGGCGACGATCCCGGTCCCGCCGACATGGCGCGTGACGCGCAGCCCGAGCCCGTCGAGGACACCGGCGAGATAGTCCGAGGTCCGATGCTCCTGCAACCCGAGCTCGGGAATGCGATGCAGGTCGTGCCGCCATTGGATTACCTCGCCGAAGTGCATGCGCCATGCTCTCACGGGGGATCGGGGACGGCCGGATATCGGCGGGTGCTCAGGATCGTCCACCACCACGACCTGCACGACAGCGCACCGGCAGGAGGCGACCTACCTGGGCGAGCGGTCCAGTTGGATTCCTCTAAACCTCGCTGACCGCCGCGGGCGTCTACTGGGCGGACATGGCCACGGGAGGGAGACGGCGCGGGTGCGGGTCGACGAAGAGCGGGAGTACGTCGAGTACGTCCGGGCCCAGCTGCCCCGGCTGCACCGGGTCGCGGTGCTGGTGCTCGGGGACCGGGACCGTGCCGAGGACGCGGTGCAGAACGCGCTGACCACGCTGTACAAGCGATGGTCGAAACGGGGCGAGGTGAGCAACCTCGACGCGTATGTGCACTCGATGGTCGTGCGGGCCTGCCTGTCGGACCAGCGGCGCCCGTGGACGAGAGTGTTCCTGCGCGGGTCGCCGCCCGACACCGAGGTGGACGCCGGCACGAGCCAGGTCGATGAGCGGCTCGCGGTGCGGCAGGCGCTCGAACGGCTCCCCGAGCGGCAGCGGCTCGTGGTGGCGCTGCGGTTCCTGTGCGACATGTCGGTCGCCGACGTCGCGCAGGTGCTGGGGCGGTCCGAGGGGACGATCAAGGCCCAGACGTCCGTGGCGCTGCGCACGCTGCGGGAACTGTTCGAGGCGTCCGCGGGCGCCGAGCTGCCGGCGAGGAGGTCAGCGTGAGCCCGGAGGAATTGCTGCAACGGTACGCCGAGCAGGACATCGCCCCCACCCGCCGCTCCGCCGACGAGGTCCTCGACGCGGCGAAGACGCGGATCCGGCGGGGACGGACCCGGGTCGCCGTGGTGGCCGGCATCGCCGTCGTGCTCGTGGTGGCCGGGGCGGCGTTCGCGCTGCCGGCGCGCAAGCCGGACAAGGGACTGCCCGCGGTGCCGGCGACGCCTTCGCCGAGCTGGACCGAGCGCGAATATCCACCGGCGTTCGCCAAACCCGGCGCCGCGTTGCATTGCACGGCGACGGCGCTGCCCGAACTGGCCGGCACCGATCCGCTGCACCGGGCGGTGCAGGCGATCGACCCGACCGGGAAGTGGATCGTCGGCAGCTCCTCCGCCGGGACGCTGGTCTGGAAGGACGGCAAGGTCACCGCCCCGTCCGGGGGCCGGTGGTTCTCGCCCAACGCCGTGGCCGCGAACGGCACGATGGCCGGGTACGAGCTGCTCGCCAAGGGCGGCACGGCGGCCGCGACCTTCCGGGACAACCGGATCACCCGGCTGCCGACGCCGGAGGAGGTCGGGGAGAGCCAGGCGATGCGCCTCGACGCCCGCGGCAACGCCCTCGGCTTCGGCGTCATCGGCGGCGACGGGCGGCACGTGACGCTGTACTGGCCGGCGTCCGGCGGCGTCGTCAAGCTGCAGTCGCCGCCCGAGCTGACCGACGAGTCCACCGGGCCGACCGGGCCGAGCGCCATGAACGACGACGGCGTCATGATCGGCTACGTGTTCCAGGACAAGCGGCGGATGGCGTACCGGTGGAACCCCGACGGCACCGGCACCGTGCTCGACGGCCCGGCCTATCAGGGCCTGCAGATGGCCGGCGACTGGGTGGTCGGCGACGGGCTCGTCGGAGCCGACCGGGAGTTCTTTTCCAACAACAAGGGGAATCCTTCGCCGTACTTCCCGCACGTGCGCTGGAATCTGCGGACCGGCACCGCCGACGCCCTGGGCCGGTTCCAGACGATGGCGGTCAGCGCGAGCGGCCGGCTGGTCGGGACGGGGTACTCCGACTACTTCGGCCCGGCCGTGTGGAGCGACGGCACCGTCACGAAGCTGCCGCTGCTCAAGTCCTGGAAGAAGCCCGAGATCCGGTACGCCGGGATCTCCGCCGACGGCCGCACGATCGTGGCCAGCTCACGCGAGGACGGCAACGGCGACTACGACATCGTGCAATGGACCTGCTGAGGGATTTCACCACCCGGCCGCGTCGAGGAGGTCGTCGAGGATGGCCCCGAAGTCGGCGAGGTGCCCGAGCCGGCCCGCCTCCGCGTCGAGGCGGGCCCGGGCGCCGGGGATCCGCGCGGCGAGCCAGGCGCCGTGCTCGAGCGCGAACCCCTGCCAGATGGCCACCGGCGCGCCGATCGCGGCCACGTCGAACCCCCACGGCCGGACCAGGGCCAGATAGTCGTCGCGCCAGCCCGCCGCGCCGCGGGACAGCCCGAGCCGGACCAGGGCCCCGACGAGCTCGCCCAGCCCGTACTCCGAGGCGTACATGCGCGCCCAGGCGGCGGCGAACACGGCGTCGTTGACCAGCCGGTACTGGTCCACGATGGGCTCCAGCGCGGCGATCAGCGCCCCCGGCCCGGACATCGCCGCCCGCAGCGTCTGCAGGTCCTCGATCCCGGTCCGCCAGTCGAGCCCGTCGGCGTCGTACGGCGCGACACCGTTCACCGACGCCGCGGCCGCGCACCGGCCGGGCAGCAGCGCGGCGCCGGCCAGGGCGTGCGGGCCGCCCTCGGACCAGCCGACGGTGACGAACTCGGCGTGCCCGAGGTAATCCAACACGGCACCGATGTCGGCGGCGCTGCTCGCCACCGACCGGCCGGGGCGCGGGGTCGAGGACGAGTACCCGGGCCGGCCGCAGATCACCGTCCGCAGCCCCCGCGCGGCCGCCGGCTCGGTCAGCAGCGGCAGGTCACCGGGGCCGAGCACGGTGGGCAGATGCAGCACCAGCGGGCGGCCTTGCGGGGGTCCGACGGTCACGACCTCCAGGCGGCCCCCGTCGCCGATGTCGATCAGCACCGCGCCACGGTACGGCACGGGGTTTCGTGCTTATCCTTCGGAGTGTGACCATCGCCGCGAGCCCCCCGCCGATCGCGTGGTACGGCGGGAGCTTCGTCTACTACGAGGACGAACCCGAGCCGGTACCCACCGACGCGGACCTCGACGCCGCCGCCGCCAAGGCCCGGGAGCGCCGCCTCGCCACGCCGGAACAGTTCGGACCCGAACCGGATCCGCAGCTGCGCACCGGGGTCGTGCTCGGCCGGTTCCTGCCGGTCCACGAGGGCCACCGGTACCTTGTTGAATTCGCCCAGGCCCACGCCGAGCGGGTGCACATCTTCGTCCGCATCGCCGCGGACGATCCGATCCCGTGGGAGGTGCGCCGGCACTGGATGGCCGAGCTGTTCCCGGGCGTCCCGGTCACCGCGATCGACGGCGGGCAGGACGAGTGGGTGCCGCGGATCCTGGCCGAGGTGCAACCCGACTACCTGTTCAGCGCCGAGCCCTGGGGTCCCGGGTTCGCCGCCCGGCTCGGCGCCCGGTTCGTCGGCGTCGACCGCCTCGCCGTCCCCGTCTCCGGCACCGCCGTGCGCAACGGCCCGTGGGATTACGAGCGGTACCTGCCGCCGCCGGTGCGGGCCTGGTACGCCCGCCGGGTCTGCCTCATCGGGGCCGAATCCACCGGCAAGACGACCCTGGCCCGCGACCTCGCCCGCAAGTTCGGCACCGTCTGGGTGCCCGAGCGGCTGCGGACCCTGAGCCCCGGCTTCGGCCCCGCCGACCTCGCCCTCGCGGCCCACGGTCAGCGCGCCGCCGAGGAAGCGCTCGCCCGGCGGGCCAGTGTGGCGCTGTTCTGCGACACCGACCTGCTCGCCGTGCGGCTGTGGAGCGAGCGGCTGTTCGGCAGCGCCCCGGACTGGCTGATCGAGGCGGCAAACCAACAGGCGCCGCATTTGTACCTCCTGTGCGCACCCGATGTCGCATACGTCGGCGACGAGCAGCGCAACACGCCGGCCGAGCGGCGCGCGTTCCACGAGGCCTGCGAGCGGGAACTGCACCGGCTCGGCCGCGAGTACGTGCTGCTCGACGGCGACTTCGACCGCCGCTTCGACCGCGCCGTGGAGGCGGTCCGCGACCTGCTGGCGCCGCGGCGGCGATGACGGACCCGGTGCCCCCGGGCGCGGCGCCGGTCGCCTGGAATCCAACGCTGCGCCGATTCGTGGTGTCGGGCCACGCCGAGGTGGTCGCGGTGCTGCAGGACCCGGCGACGTACTCCTCCGCCGTGGCACCGCCGGTCCCGCCGGCCGACCAGCCGCTGCTGGCCGACTTCGCCGCGTGGTCGGCCCGGTGGCTGTTCTTCCTCGACCCGCCCGAGCACACGACCCGGCGGGCGCCGGTCGCCCGGGCGCTGAATCCCCGGTCCGTTGGATTCCTGGCAGAGCCGGTGCTGGAACTGGCCCGGTCGCTGGCCGCGGATCTGCGGGGCCCGCAGTTCGACCTGCTCGCCGACTTCGCCCACCCCCTCGCCGCGCGGGTGGTGGCCGGGCTGCTGGTTGCGCCCGGCCCGCCGACCGAGGCGTTCCTGGCCCGGGCCCGGGTGCTGGAGCACGCCGATGCCTACGCCCGCGACCCGGCGGCCCGGCGCGCCGGTCTGGAGGCGATCGCCGCGGCGACGGCGGCGCTGCGGTCCTCGGTCGACGAGGCACCGGTACCGGCGGCATTGCGGGCAGTTTGGGGTGACTCGGACTGGGTCCGCGCGCACAGCCTCATGTTGGTTTTCGCGGGAGTCGAGACGACCCAGAACCTGATCGTCAACACGCTGCACGCCCTGCTCACCCGTGGCCTGTGGGGCCCGTCGCTGCCGGTCGCCGGGGCCGTGGAGGAGGGCGCGCGCCTGGTGCCGCCGGTCCTCGGCGTGCTGCGCCGCACCACCCGTGCGGTCGTGCTGGGCGGCGTGGCGCTGCCGGAGGGCGCCGACCTGGTCGCGATGACCGCCGCGGCGAACCGGGACCAGGTGCGCTTCGCCGACCCGGACCGCTTCGACGCCAGCCGCAGCCCCAACCCGCACCTGTCGTACGGGCTCGGCCGGCACTACTGCCCGGGCGCCGAGCTGACCCGCCTCACCGCGCGTGCGGCGCTGACGGCTCTGCTCGACGCCCTTCCGCAGCTGGAGCTGGCCGAGGACGATCCGCCGTGGCGCGACCACGACCCGATCATCCACGCCCCCAAGCGCCTGCTCGGCCGACTGCCTCACGGAGCGGCGCGGGTGTAATCCAACCGGGCCGCTCTGTTCAGCCGGCGGCCGAGCGGAACACCGGGTAGTAGCCGCCGGCCTGGCCCGCGGCCGTCGGGTGGTACGACTTGCTGAGCGTCAGGTAATTCAACGCGTGCAGCCATTTCTCGCCGCCGCTGCACAGCTGGTGGCCGGTGAACTGCGAGCGGACGTCGGCGAACTTCACGCCGTTGGCGCTCGCCGCCGCCTTGGTGGTGTCGTCGAGCAGGTTGATCCCCTCGTTGATTTTCGCCCGGGAGTTGGCCGACAGCCCGACGCAGACCGTGCCGAGCTGGTAGAACACCGGGTACCCGACGGCGACCACGCGGGCCGAGGGCGCCTTCGCCTTGATTCCCTTGTAGACATTGGCGAGCTTGGCGGGCAGCTCGCCGCGGACCTTGGCCTCGGCGGTGTTGATGGCGGCGATGCAGTCGGACTCGCCCATGAGCACGCAGGTGGTCATGATGCTGGTGAACCCGATGTCGTTGCCGCCGACCGTCACGCTCACCAGCGTCGTGGAGCTGGACAACGCCGGCAGCTGCCCGCTGATGACATCGGCGGTGGTGGCACCGGAGCAGGCGACCGACTTGTAGGCGGCGGGCTTGACGTTGGCGTTGTACAACGCGGGGTAGGCGTTGGTGCTGCGCTGGCAGGAACCGCTCTCGGACGTGTAGCTGTCGGCGCCCACGCCGGAGGCGTAGGAGTCCCCGAGCGCCACGTACCGGTCGGCGGCGGCCGCGGCGGCGGGACTGGCTGAACCGAACGCGACCGCGAGCGCGGCACCGACGGCCAGGGTGAGGGTAACGAGACGGGATCTCCGCACGTCGTACTCCGGTGCTGGAAGGAGTGTGTCGCACGGATTGATATCAAGCTATGTGTACCCACGGGAAGATCGTTTTGCGCCGGTTGATCAAAGGCGCAAATGATCATTTTCTGCCGCGCGGGCGGTTCGCCGGTTGCGCACGCAGGAAGTAGACGGGCCCGCGACCCGCCCCGGAGGCTGAGCGCATGCCGCACATCGAGCTCAATTCCAACGAGCCAGGGATTCGAGGCCTTTTCCGGTACCGCCCGGAGACCGCCCTGCCCCTCAACGGCCTGGTCGAGGCGCTGCTGTGCGGCCCCGGCACCCTGACCCGCGGCGAGCGGGAGCTGATCGCGGCCTACGTCTCGGGCCGCAACGAGTGCCGCTACTGCTACTCCGCGCATGCCGCCTACGCCGCCGCGCAGCTGCCGGAGGGCATGGCCCTGGTCGAGCAGGTCCACCACGACATCGACACCGCGCCGGTCACCCCGAAGATGCGCGCCCTGCTCGCCATCGCGGGCGCCGTCCAGCAGAGCGGCAAGTCGGTGACCGGGGACCTGGTCGCCGCCGTCCGCGCCGAGGACGCCACCGACCGGGAAATCCACGACACGGTGCTGATCGCGGCCGCGTTCTGCATGTTCAACCGCTACGTCGACGGCCTGGCCACCGCCCTGCCGGACGACCCCGCCTTCTACACCGACCGCGCCGAGCGGATCACCGCCCACGGCTACCTGGGCGTCCTCCAGCAGGAGGTCATCAGCCCGGCCACCGCCTGACGACGGACGCGCGCCGGCTGCCGACCGCCGCCGGCGCATCCGGCCGCCCGGCGGGTGCAGCATAATTCCACGCCCGATGGATACAGTCGCGACCATGGGCATGGGTGTTGAGGTCGAGGTCGTCCGGGACGTGACGGATGAGATCGTGCAGGCGTTCGCGCGGCTGCTCCCGCAGCTGTCCCGATCGGCCGAGCCGCCGAGCCTCGAAGCGCTGCAGGCCGTGGCGACCTGGCCCGGCACCCATCAGTTGATCGCCCGCGCCGACGGCGCCATCGTCGGCGCGCTCACCCTGGTGACGTTCCCGATCCCGACGGGACTGCGGGCCTGGATCGAGGACGTGGTCGTCGACGGGGCGGCCCGGGGCCGGGGCGTGGGGGCCGCGCTGACCCAGGAGGCCGTCCGGCTGGCCCGTGCGGCGGGCGCCCGCACCGTCGACCTGACGTCGCGCCCGTCCCGCGCGGCGGCGAACCGGCTGTACGAGCGGCTCGGCTTCCAGGTGCGCGACTCGAAGGTGTACCGGCTCTCTGAGGAGGCGTCCTGAGGGACCATCCAGGACGCTGTTGCGTCATCGTGGCGTCAGGGCCGCCGCTCGGGTGAGGGCCTGGCGGGCGTGGTGCAGGTCGTCCTCCTCGGCCGGGATGTCCAGGATCAGCGACTCGGCGCCGCAGGATCGGTAGGCGGCCAGGTAGGCGGCGACCTCGTCGTAGTCGCCGACCAGGTACGGGCAGAAGGTGCGGTAGGTCTTGAACGGGTGCAGCCAGTACACGCCCACGTCGGCCGCGGCGGAGAGCTGCGCGTGCCAGTGGGAGTCGGTCAGGCGGGTCACGATGCGGTGGCGCCGTTCGCCCATCGGGTCGCCCGGGAACCGGTCGTGGGCCGCCTTCCACGCCTCGGTGCTGGTCGGGCGGGCGATGATGCCCAGCCGGATGCCCGCCCGGGCCAGCTCCGAGGGGCCGTAGTCGGAGACCGGGCGCGGGTAGGCGAACCGGAGGACGCCCAGCGCCGCCGCGCACCGCGTGCTCGCCTCGCTGGAGCCCGACAGGACCAGCCGCGGGGACAGCGACGGCGGCGGGCGGTGGGGCAGTGACGCCGCCGTGAGCTGGTAGTACTCCCCCGTGAACGTGACCGGGCGGGAGGAATCCAGCAGGTGTTGGATGGCTGTGCCGTATTCCAACAGCCGGTCGTACCGGTCGTCGTGCTCCACGCCGTCGCCCAGGGCGGCGAGGTGCTGGCGGGAGCCGCCCGTCACCAGGTTCAGGTGGACCACGCGGCCGTGCAGGTAGGACAGGGTCGCTGCCAGGCGGGCGGCCGCGTACGGGGAGACGTACACCGGCTGGACGGCGACCAGCGGGGCGACCCGTGCGGACGACTCCAGGATCAGCTGCGCCACCAGCCACGGGTCGATCAGGGTGTTGTCCGAGTACACCAGCAGGCCCACACCGCCGGCGGACTCGGTCCAGGCGGTGATGTCCAGCAGGCGGCGGCGGAACGCCGGGCCGTCGAGGCCGACCGAGGCCGGGGCCGTCGTGTACACGTCAAGCATGGCGCCTCCTCAGTTCCGCGAGGCCGATGGCGTCCTCCGGTTCGGTGTCGGGGACGTCGAAGTCGAAGCGGGCCAGGGGGCGGTACCGCATCGCGGCCAGGGCGATCACCGCGATCGCGGCGCCGAACAGCAGGTAGGTCGGGGCCAGGCCGATGGCCGCCGAGACGCCCGGGCCGATCAGCATGAAGCCGATCGGCAGGGTGCCGAAGGCGAACACGGTGTTGACCGCGAAGACCCGGCCGTGGGCCCGGGGCGGGACCTTGACCTGCACGATCGTGGCGTAGATGGCGTTCATCACGGTCAGGGCCACGAACATGCCGAAGACGCCGACGGCGATGACCGGGATCGAGTGGAACAGGCCCGCCAGGGCGGCGAACGCGGCGAACGTCAGCGCCGACAGCAGCACGCCGCGCATCCGGCGGTGGGCCGGGCCGCCCCAGAACACCATGATGAGGCCGCCGGTCACGACGCCGGCGCCGCCCGCGACCGCGACCTGGGTGACCGCCCGCAGGCCGCCGACGCTCAATACCAGCGGCTGGACCAGGACCAGCACGGGGCCCAGGAACAGGTTCGACACCGCGAAGAACAACAACATGGCGCGGAAGCCCGGTGTGCCCATGGCATACCGGAAGCCGCTGCGGATTTCCTGCGCCATGGGCTCCTTGCGGCGGTACGCCATCAGCGCGGGGAATTTGACGATCGCCAGGACGACGACGGCGACGCCGTAGGAGATGACGTCCAGCGCGAGGATGCCGTCCAGGCCGATGGCGGCCATCACGCCCACCGCCGCCACCGGCACGAGGAACTGGGCGATGCCGAGGCCGACCTGCACCATGCCGTTGGCGTGGCCCAGAAAGCGCTTGGGCACCAGCTGCGGTACCGCGGAGTTGTAGGCGAGGCGCTGGAAGGTGAGGGACACGGAGAGTACACCCAACAGCACATAGATTTGCCAGAACTGCAGGCGGTCGGTGAGCAGCAGGGCCAGGAACGCGCCCTGGGTGAGCAGGGCCGCGCTGTCGGCGGCGAGCATCACCGCGCGGCGGCTGTAGCGGTCGACGAGGGCGCCGGCGACCGGGAGGACGAGCATGCCGGGGACCAGCGCGATCGTGGAGAACAGGGCGAGTCGCAGCAGGGAGTGCGTCTCCAGATAGATCCACACCGGGACCGCGAACTCGGTCATCGCCGTGCCGAGCATGGACACCAGCTGGCTGGCGGCGATGACGGTGAAGCGGCGCATGCTCGGTTCCGGACCGCGCCGCTCCACTGTGGACCGGGTGGAGGCGCCGAGCCGGCGCCAGGTCTCGGTGGCGTGCTCGGCGACGCCGTCGGGGACGGGGCGGCGGGCGGTGACGATGGCCGCCAGTTCCGCCGCGCGCCACTTGAGGAAGTAGTGGCCGGCCTCGTCGAGGACGTACAGCGCGGTCGTCTCGGTCAGGAAGTGCCACTCCCGGTAGCGTTCCTGGTAATACATCGTGGCGTCGTCGCGTTCGCCGACGATGGAAATGATGGGCGCGCGGAGTCTCGTGGCGCCGGACTGGTACAGGCCGGTGAAGTACTCCTCGGCCGCCTCGCTGTCGCTGCGCATCCGGCGGACCATCGCGCGGACCTGGGACTGGTCGAAGTCGCTCAGGTCCAGGCCGAGCGAGGTGAGCCAGTTGGAGTAGGACCGGTCGCTGCGCAGCCGGTCGAAGCGGCTCAGCAGCCGGGCGACTGGGCCGCGGGGGCGGGCGAACGGGAAGATGCCGCCGGCGAACACGGTCTCGACGTCGCGGCCGGCCGCCTCGAGGGCGCTGGCGACCGCGACGGCCAGGGCGCCGCCGATCGCGCAGTGGCCGTAGAGCGCGACCGGGCCCTGCACCCGCTCGAGGATCTCGGCGGCGGTGTCGGCGACGAGGGCGTGGAACTCCTTGCCCTCCTCCCGCAGCCCGACGTCGTTGCCGGGGATGGCCAGCGCGAGCAGGGCGTGCCGCGGCGGGAGCGCATCGGCGAGGGGTTGAAATACAATGGCCGATCCCCCGCCGTACGGCATGCAGACCAGCGTCAGCTCCGCCTGTCCTCCGGCGACGGGTCGGGTCAGCTCGTGCAGGAGCCGCTTCGGACCACGGGCCTCGGCCGGGGTGTCGACGAGCGCGGCGAGCCCGCGCACCGTTGGATTCTTGAACAGCTCCATGACGCTGACCGGCACCGGCAGCACGGTGCGCAGCTTGGCCACGACCTGGGTGGCGAGCAGCGAATGGCCGCCGAGGTCGAAGAAGTCGTCGTCGGCGCCGACCCGGGGCAGGGCCAGGACGTCGGCCCACACGGCGGCGATCGCGGTCTCGGTCGGCGTGGCCGGCTCGGCGAACGAGGCGGCGGCGGCGACCGGGGCGGGCAGGGCGCGGCGGTCGAGCTTGCCGTTGGCCGTCACCGGCAGTTCGGGCAGCTCCACGTAGGCGGCGGGGACCATCGCGTCGGGCAGGACCAGCTTGAGCGCGCTGCGCAGGTCGCCGTGACCGTCGCCGACGACGTACGCGACGAGCCGCTGATCCCCCGGCCGGTCCTCGCGCACCACGACGGCCGCGTCCCGCACGCCGGGCTGGGCACGCAGGACGGCGGCGATCTCCCCCGGCTCGATCCGCATGCCGCGCAACTTGACCTGGTCGTCGAGGCGGCCGAGGTACTCCAGGGTGCCGTCCGGGTCGCGCAGGACGAGGTCGCCGGTGGCGTACATCCCGTCGCGGAACCGTTCAGCGGTGAGTTCCGGGCGGTTGAGGTAGCCGGGGGCGACGCCGACGCCGGCGATGTGCAGCTCGCCGGGCACCCCGACCGGCACCGGTTCGCCGGCGGCGTCCAGCACGAGCAGGCGGATGTTCTGGATCGGCGCGCCGATCGGCACCCGGGAGCGGCCCGCCAACGCCTCGGCCGTGCACTCCCAGAAGCTGACGTCGATGGCGGCCTCGGTCGGCCCGTACAGGTTGTACACCGGGCAACCGAGCCGGTCCAGCGCGGTGCGGGCCAGGTCGACGGGCAACGCCTCGCCGCTGCACACGACCCGGCGCAGGCCGGTGCACGCCTCGATGCCGTCCTCTGCGAGGAACATGGCCAGCATCGACGGTACGAAGTGGACGGTCGTGACGCCCGCGCCGGCGATGAGGTCGCGCAGGTAGGCGGCGTCGCGGTGGCCGCCGGGCCGGGCGAGGACCAGCCGGGCGCCGGTGATGAGCGGCCAGAAGAACTCCCACACCGACACGTCGAACCCGATCGGGGTCTTCTGCAGCACGGCGTCGTCCGCGCCGAGGGCGAAGGTCCGCTGCATCCAGTCGATGCGGTTGTGGATGGCCGCGTGGGTGTTGGGCACGCCCTTGGGCCGGCCGGTGGAGCCGGAGGTGTAGATGACGTAGGCGATGTCGTCGCGGTCGAGCGACCCACCGTCGGCGGGCTCGACCCCGGTCTCGGAGACGACGGCGACGGGCGCCGCGTCGGAAATCATGAACGCGGTGCGGTCCGGCGGGTTGTCCGGGTCGAGGGGCAGGTAGGCGGCGCCGGTCCGCAGCACGGCGAGCAGCCCGACGACAAGGTCGAGGCCGCGTTCCAGGTGCACGGCAACGATCCGGCCGGGTCCGGCCCCGTGGGTCCGCAACTCGGTCGCGAGCGTGTCGGCCTCGGCGAGCAGCTCACGGTACGAGATGGATTGCCCTTCGAACACGACCGCGGGTGCGGACGGGGTGCGCCCGGCCTGCTCGGCGATGAGCTCGTGCAGGAGCCGCACCGGGCCGATGTCCACAGTGGAGGCGTTGACGGTGTCGAGGACGAACGTGCGCTGGTCGGGCCCGAGCATCGGGATGCGGCTCACGGGCTGCTCGGGATCGGCGGCGACGGCGCGCAGGAGCTGCCCGAAGTGCTCGCCCATCCGCGCGATGGTGGCCGGGTCGAACAGGTCGCTGTTGTACGTGACGAAGCCCTCGAGCCCGCCCGCGTCCGGGTCGTACATGTAGAGCTCGAGGTCGAACCGGGTCTGGCGGACCGGGACCGGGTAATCCAACACCGCGAAGCCGGCCTCGGGCGGGGCACCGCCGCCGTAATTGAGCACCGTGAACGTGACCTGGAAGACCGGCGAGCGGGACACGTCGCGGGGCATCCGCAGCCGGGTGACGAGCCGGTCGAACGGGGTCTCCGGATGGTCGAACGCGTCGAGGACCCGCTCGCGGACCCGGCCGAGCAGCTGCGCGAAGGTCGGGTCACCGCCGACGTCGGCGCGCAGGGCGAGGACGTTGGCGAACAGCCCGACGACGCCCTCGAGCTCCGGCATGCTGCGCCCGGCGACGGTCGAGCCGACGGCGAAGTCGTCCTGCCGCGAGTACCGCATGAGCAGCGTCTCGTACGCCGCCAGCAGCACCATGTACGGGGTGACGCCGAAGCGGCGGCCGAGGGCGGCGACGGCCCGCGCCATGTCCTCGCCGAATTCGAGGGGGTGGGCGGAGCCGTTGAACGTCTGCTCGGGCGGGCGGGGCCGGTCGGTGGGCAGCTCCAGCGGTGGCACCCCGGCGAGCCGGTCGGCCCAGTAGGCGAGGTCGCGCTCCAGCCGCTCGCCGGTGTAGCGGGCCCGCTGCCAGGCCGCGTAGTCGCCGTAGCGGACCGGGAGCGGGTCGAGGGTGCCGCCGGCGTAGGCGTGCAGCAGGTCCCGGTTGAACACGTCGATGGACCAGCCGTCGGAGCCGATGTGGTGCATGATGACGCTGAACACGTACTCGTCGTCGGCGACGCGGACGAGCAGCGCGCGCACCAGCGGGCCGGTGGCCAGGTCGAACGGGCGGGCGCCGAACTCGGCCACGACGGCGTCGACGATGTCCACATCGGACTCGGCCCGCAATTCCAACGGGACGCTGACCTGCTCGTCGACGGTCGCGGCCGGGCGCCCGTCGGGGTCGGTGACGAACCGGGTGCGCAGCGCCTCGTGCCGGGCCGCGACCGCGTCGAGCGCCGCCTGGAGCCGGTCGGGGTCCACGGGCCCGCGCAGCCGCACCACGATCGGCACGATGTATGCGGCGGTGTCGGGCACCAGCTGGTCCATGAACCACAGCCGCTCCTGCGCGAACGACAGCGGCGGGTGCCCGTCGTCCTCGCGGCGCGGGATTCCCGCCGGCCGGCGCGTGGTGAGCCGGCGGCGCAGCAGCTCGGCGCGGGCGGTGCGGTCGATATCGGTCGTCAACTGTGGTCCCCCGTCAATCTGTGCATCCGGCGACGTCCTGGGCGTACTCGACGAGCGAGCCGGTCATGATGCCGCCGCGTTCGGAGAGCATGAGGACGGCGAGGTCGGCGAGTTCGTCCGGCTTGGCGAGCCGGCCCATCGGCTGGGCGGCCTCGGCCGCGGCGAGCCAGCCGTCGCCGGCGCCGTGGGCCCGGCGTTGGATTTCGTCCTCGTGCGGGGTGTCGGTCCAGCCGAGCAGGATGCCGTTGACCCGGATGCGGTCGAAGCGGTGCGCGTGGGCGACGTTGCGGGTCAGCGTGGCCAGGGCGCCCTTGGACGCGGCGTACGCGGTGAGGTGCGGCTGCCCGCCCAGCGCCGCGACGGACACGATGTTGAGGATCGCCCCCGGCTCGCCGCGGCGGCGCATGTCCCGCACCGCCTCCTGCATGGTGAGCAGCGGCGCGCGGACGTTGACGGCCATCATCCGGTCGAACAGCTCCGGTGTCGTCTCGTCCAGTGTGGACCGTTCGGTGCTGGCCGCGCAGTTCGCCAGGGCGTCGATGCGCCCGAACCACTCGACGGTGCGCAGGACCACCGATCGCGCGTCCTCCGCACGGTACAGGTCAACCTGGAGGAATCGGGTCGGGCAGCCCTTCGAGCTCAGCTCGGCCGCGATCCGCTCGCCGCGGCCGGCGTCGCGCCCGGCGATCGTCAGGCCGGCGACCCCCTCGGCGGCGAGGGCCCGGGCGATGGCCTCCCCCACGCCGCTGGTACCGCCGGTGACCGCGGCCACCCGCCCGTCGAAGCGCACGCTCAGCCCCCGTACCGCTTGGCGGGTTCGGTGTCCCAGACGAACGCCGGGTCGTCGGTCCAGCCGAACCCGGTCAGCAGCCGGTCGGGCCGGCCGAGCTGCCACGCGGCCAGGAACTCGCCGAGGTCGAAGCACCAGTCCAGGCCCGCGCAGGCGATGGATTCGGCGAGCGAGCGCACGGTCGGGGCGTCCTCGCCGAGGCGCTCCCTGGCGTCGACGGCGAGCAGGACGGCGGCGACCGCGGGCAGCAGCAGCGGGCCGGCGACGGCGGTGGCGGACAGGGTGGTGACCCGGTTGAGCTTGAACCGGCCGCGGCCCGGGTGCACGTCGAGCAGCCACTGGCCCGACTTGCCGTAGGTGATGAGGCGGCGGCAGACGGTACCGATGGATTCGATGCTGCTCTTGTCGTGCACGACGAGCGCCTCGCGGTCGCAGACGATGGCGTGGCCCGCCTCGGTGAGCCGCAGCCCGAGGTCGACGTCCTCGCCGCCGACGACGGTCAGCGGCCGTTCGGCGAAGCCGCCGACCGCCTCGAACGCGGACCGGCGCACGGCCAGGTTGCAGGTGGTGGCCCAGCCGACCCGGCTCGCCTGCGACGGCCACTCGAACGCGGAATTCAACAGCTTGGAGCGGGACATGACGCGGAACACGGCGTTGTCGACGCCCTGCACGAACGTCGGCCCGGCGACCGCGCCCACGCTGTCGTCGGCGGCGCGCAGCGTCGCCACGTGCCGCTGCAGCAGCTGCTCGGTGGCCAGGCAGTCGGAGTCGATGAACAGGATCAGGTCGTACGCGGCGGCCCGCACCCCGTCGTTGCGTTTCGCCCCGACGTGCCGGGGGCCGCGCAGGTACTGGGCCTGGAAGGTGGCGCAGTGCTCCTGGTGGGCGCGGGCGTCGGCGGGCTCGGAGTCGTCGACGACGAGGATCTCGACCGGCTCGTCGCAGGCGGCGATGGCCGGGCCGAGGCTTTCCAACAGCCGGCGCATTTCGGCGACGCGGCCCTTGACCGGGATGACGACGGACAGTCCCTTGTCGCTCATACGGCCTCCAATGCGTTCATGGCGACGGATTCGAACGCGTCCATGACGGCCTCGACCGCGACCGGGACGAGCGGCGGGCCGCCGGCCGGGCCGGGTACCGCGTGGCCGATGCGGTCGAGCAGCACCATGAGGACCTCGCCGGGCGCGCACGGGCCGTAGCCGCGCTTGTTGTCGGCGGCGAGCACGGCGCGGATCGCGGCCCGGTCCAGGCTGTCGAGGCGGGCGGCGGCGTCGGGTAAATCCAACGGGGCTATGAGCCGGTGGTGGGCGGCCACGTCGGTGTCGGCGAGGCCGTGGCGGCGCCGGGCGACCTCGGCCGCGACGAGCATGCCCCAGGCGACCGCCTCGCCGTGGCGGATCGCGCCGCCGCTGACGAACTCGATGGCGTGCCCGGCGGTGTGCCCGTACTCGAAGATGAGCGCCCCGCCCCGTTCCCGCGGATCGGCGGCCACGTACGGCGCCTTGGCCTCGACCCCGACCTCCAGCAGCGCCCGCAGCGCCGCCGCCGGGTCGAGCGTCAGGTCGTCGAGGGCCCGCAGCAGCTTGGCCTCCAGGGCGGGCGCGGCGACCAGGACGTTCTTCACCATCTCGGCCAGCCCGGTCAGAAGGTCATGCCTCGGTACCGTCGACAGCCACGCCAGATCGCAGGCGATGAGGGCGGGCACGAAGTACGTGCCGGCCAGGTTCTTGCCGGCGCTCAGATTCACGCCCTGCTTGAGCGAGACGGTGGCGTCGAACGCGGCGACGGGTGTCGTCGGCAGGTGCACCAGCCGGGTGCCGCGGAACAGCAGCGCCGCGGCGAGCCCGGCGATGTTGCCGACGGTGCCGCCGCCCATGGCCACCACGGCCGAGCGGCGGGTCAGCCCGCGGGCGACCGCGGATTCCAACAGGTGTTGGACGGTCGGCAGGGTCTTGTGCCGCTCATGGGCCTCGACGGCGACGGGCTCGACCCGCACCCGGCGGCCGAGTTCGGCGGCGACGGCGTCGGCGTGCCCGCGGACCCCGTCGTCGAGGACGAGCAGGACGGTGTCGACGTCGCCGAGCCGGTCGACCACGGCGTCGGCGAGCGCGGGGGTGCAGCCGGTGCCGTAGAGGTACGGCACCGAGGCGTCGCCGAACGCGAGCCCGAGCTCCTCATACGGGGAGCGCATCGTAGTTCACCTTCCCGTTGGCCCGGCGCGGCAGCCGGTCGATCGCGGTCACCCGCACCGCGGTGCGGTGGATGCCGAGCGCGCGGCCGACGTGCGCCGCGACCTCGGAGGCGCGGGCGGCGGGCAGGCCCTCGCACCACACGAGAATCCGGTCGTCGCCGGCCAGGGCCGCGGCCGGCGCGAGCGCGGCGGCGGCGTGCTCGACGGCGTCGAGGTCGACCCGCACCCCATAGGCCTTGCCGATCCGGTTGAGCCGCCCGGACAGCCACAGGTGCCCGTCGGCGTCGAGCCTTCCCCGGTCGCCGGTCGCGAGGACGCCGCCGAGGTCGTCGCCGCGGGCCAGGTCCGCGGCGGTCTCGGCGTACCCGAGCATGATGGATTTTCCGTGGCAGACGACCTCGCCGCCGCCGGTGACGCTCAGGCGCATCCCGTCGACGGGCGGCCCGACGCAGCCGACCTTGGCCGGCAGGTGCTCGGGCGGCAGCACGCAGATCCGGGAGCCGGCTTCCGTCTGGCCGTACATCGGGTAGAACGCGGGCACCGCCGTGTTGAATTGCCGCACCAGGTCGTCGCGCAGCCGCCCGCCGGAGACCGACATGCTGCGCACGGACGGGCTGCTCACGGGCGTCCACGGCAGTCGCGACAGCAGTTCGAAGGTGTGCGGGACGCCGGTGATGGCGGTGACCCGGTGCTCGTTGACCGTGGCCCAGAAGCCGGGGTCGATGACGCCGCGCGGTTCGAGCACGACGGTGGCCCCGGCGAGCAGGTGGCTGTGCAGGACGCTGAGGCCGAGGGTGTGGAACAGCGGCAGACTGGTGACGGCGACGTCTTCGGCACCGATGCGCAGCGCCTTGACGATCGCCGTGGCGGCGGCGACGACGGCCGGCCCGGAGTGCCGCACGAGCCGGGGCGCACCCGTCGACCCGGACGTGGCGAGCATGAGGGCCAGGTCGGGGTGGATGTCGTCCGCGCCGCCGAACCGCGCGGCGAGCTCGCCGGCGGCGGCCGGGTCGCAGACGAGCACCGGCCGACCGGCGGCGCGGGCGGCCAGGTAGCGCAGCACGGAGGGCGCGTCGGCGCGCATGGGGCAGATGACGACGCCATGTTTCGGCAGGTCAGCGGCGGCGGTGAGCTGGGCGCCGGTGTACTGAGTGCCGGTGACCGCGTCGATCAGGCGGGCGCCGGGGCCGATGAAGCCGGTGGTCTCGTCGCTCGCCGCCGTCCGGGCGCCGCGGCCGATTACGCCGGTGGAATCGTCGGTCACCGGTGGCCTGGCGCCCGGGCCGGTGACGCCGGTGGTTTGGTCGCTTCTCGGGGTCGTGGGGCCCGGTTCGGTGCGGCTGGTCATCGGCCCGCTTCCTCGGCCAGGAGGCGGCGGACCTCGTCGTCGTCGAGCGCTTCGATCTCGGCCAGGAGGAGGTCTTCGACGGCGACGGCGAGTAATCCAACGGTTGTTGCGGTGAAAATCGTCCGCAGTGGTACCTCGATGCCGGCGCCCGCCCGCAGCCGCGCGACGACCCGCGTGGCGAGCAGGGAGTGCCCGCCGAGGTCGAAGAAGTCGTCGCCGGCGCGGATGTTGTCGACGCCGAGAACGTCCTGCCAGACCTCGGCGACGAGCCGCTCGGCGTCGGTCTCGGGCGGGCGGCCTTCGCCGGCTTCGGCGGCGACGGGCGGCAGGGCGGCGCGGTCGACCTTGCCGTTGCGGGTCATCGGGAGCCGGTCGAGCACGGCGTACGCCCTTGGCTGCAGGTACTCCGGCAGCAGCTGGTCCAGGTGCGCCCGGATCTCCGCCGGGGTGGGTGCGGTGGCGGCGTGGGCGGCGACGAGGTGGGCGACGAGCCGCCCGTCGTCGGCCGACACGACGGCGTGGCCGATGGCGGGGTGGGTGAGCAGGGCGGCCTCGACCTCGGCGGGTTCGATGCGGTAGCCGCGGACCTTGAGCTGCTCGTCGATCCGGCCTAGGAACTCGAACGCGCCGTCGTGGTGTCCGCCGTCGTGGTGTCCGCCGTCGTGGTGTCCGCCGTCGTGGTGTCCGCCGTCGTGGTGTCCGCCGTCGTGGTGTCCGCCGTCGTGGTGTCCGCCGTCGTGGTGTCCGCCGTCGTGGTGTCCGCCGTCGTGGTGTCCGCCGTCGTGGTGTCCGCCGTCGTGGTGCCCGCCGCTGTGGTGTCCGCCGTCGTGCTGTCCGCCGTCGTGGTGCGCGCCGTCGCGGTGCGTCGCGTCGTTGGCGTGGGGGCGGGTGCGATCGGATTCGTTGTGGTGTGGGCGGCGGCGGGCGCGGTCGCCGGTACGGTAATGCCGGACGCCGCCGATGTCGATGAATCGTTCTGCGGTCAGGTCGGGTTTGTTCAGGTAGCCGTCGGCGAGTCCGACGCCGCCGATGACCAGTTCGCCGGCGACGCCGTCTGGCACCGGGGCGTTGCCGAGGCCGATGACGTGGACGCAGGTGTCGTCGATGGGGTGGCCGATCGGCGGGCGGCCGTGGGTGTCGGCGGGTGTGAGGTGGGCGGCGGTGGCGATGATGGTGGCTTCGGTCGGGCCGTAGGTGTTGAGCACTTCGACGCCCTCGCCGACGTGGGCGAACCAGCGCTGCAGGGCGTCGGCGCGGACCTGTTCGCCGCCGAGGATGAGCAGCCGCAGGTTTTTGGGCCACGCGACGGTGGCGGGGTCGGCGCACAGCTCGTGCCAGTATGACGTGGGCAGGTCGAGGACGGTGATGCCCTGCCCTTGCGGGGTGGCGAGGAAGTCGGGGAGCTCGGCCCGGTTTCCGGTCGGGATGACGAGGGTGGCGCCGGCGGCGAGGCATGGGTACACCTCTTCGCCGAAGGTGTCGAAGGACGGCGACGCGAACTGCAGGACGCGGTCGGCCGGCGTGAGCTTGTACCGTTCGCGCATCCACTCGACCCGCGCGGCGAGCGCGGCGTGTGGCACGGCGACGGCCTTGGGACGGCCGGTCGATCCTGACGTGTACATGGCGTAGGCGACGGGTGGCACGTGCTGGCCGGTGCGTTGTTCGATGCCGTCGGCGGTGATGACGGCCCCGGCGCCACTGTCGGCGAGCTGCTCCTCGATCCGCCTCGCCGGCGCGTCGGGGTCGAGGGGCAGGTATCCGCCGCCGGCCCGCCAGGTGGCGAGCAGCGCGACGACGAGGTCGATGCCGGGGTTGAGCCGGACCCCGGTGAGGCGTCCGTCGAGCTGCGCCGCCATCGCGCGGACGCGGGCGTCGAGTTCTGCGTAGGACAACGAATCGTCGCCGCATACCAGTGCGGTCGACGTTGAAGAGAAGTCGATGAGATCCAACAATCGCCGGTCCACTGTGGACCGGCTACATTCCCAGGAACCCTGTTCTGAGGCGGCAAGACCAGTGTATAGCTCCGACAGCCGGGCGCCAGGATCGTTGGCAGCCAAACGAATCAGCTCGCCGAACCGGCGCACGAGCACCGCCACGGTGTCCGCGTCGAACAGCTCCCGCCGGTACTGGGCGACCACTTTCAACTCAGCACCCGTGACGCATTCGAGCGTGAGGTCGAACTTGACCGCACGGTGGCCCGGGTCGACGTACGACGACGAAATCCCCGGTAGCGAAAGGCCTTCGTCCGGCGATCCACTGTGGACCACCAGCATGGTGTCGAACAGTGGGGTGCGGGCGGGGTCGCGGCGCACGTCGAGGCGGGCGATGAGGTCCTCGAAGGGCAGCTCCCGATGCTGGTACGCCGCCAGTGCCGTGGCCTTCACCCGCCCCAGCAGCTCGCGGAACGTGGGGTTGCCGGCCAGGTCGCCGCGCAGGACGACGGTGTCGAGGAAGTACCCGATGAGCGGCTCGGCGTCGGTCCGGTCGCGGCCGCTGACCGGCGAGCCGACGCTGATGTCGTCCTGGCCGGTGGTGAGGCCGAGCAGCGCGAGATACACGGCCAGCACGGTCATGAACGGGGTGGTCCGGCCCGCCATGGCCAGGGTCCGCAGGTCCGCGGCCCGCTCCGGGCCGAGTTCGAAGCCGTCGAAGCTTCCCTCGCTGCCGCGCCGGGCGGGGCGGGGCCGGTCCGTGGGCAGTTCCAGGACTGGCGCGCCGGCGAGCTGGTCGGTCCAGTATGCGAGGGTCGCCGCTCCGTCCGGGCGTGGGAGTGCGGCCAAATCCGCGTACTGCGTGACCAGCGGCGGCAAATCCAACCCGGCGTAGAGGGCCGCCAGCTCGTCCCGCAGCAGCCGGAGGGACCAGGCGTCGGCGACGATGTGGTGCAGTACCAACACAAAGATGTGCTCGTCGGGTGCCGTGCGCAGGATCGCGGCACGGACCGGCGGCGCCGCCGTCAGGTCGAACGGGGTGTTGGCCAGTGTTGTGATATCCAACGCGTCGAGGATTGGCACGTCTGGGCGCCAGTCGTCGAGGATTTCCTGCACCGGGCCGGCGCCGTCGAGCGGGAACCGGGTCCGCAGCGCGCCGTGCCGGGCCACGACCGCCCGCAGCGCCGCGGCGAGCGCCGGGGCGTCGAGGGGGCCGCGCAGCCGGTACGCGAGCGGGATGTGCCAGTCCAGCGCGTCCGGGTCTACCTGGGCCAGGAACCACAGGCGGCGCTGGGCCGGGGTGACGGGTGCCCTCATCCGTGCGACTCCACCGCGGCCGTGGAAGCGGCGACGGCATCGGCTGCGTGCGAACCCACCACGGCGGCGACAGTGCCAGCTGCGTGCGACTCCACCGGGGCCGCAGGGTCGGCGACGGTACCGGCGGCATGCGATTCCACCGCGGCGGCCAGGTCGGCGACGGTGCCGGCTGCGTACAAATCCACCGCGTCGTGGACGGTACCGGCCGCGTGCGACTCCACGCCGGCGGCGGTTCCGGCTGCGTGCGACTCCACCCCGGCGGCGGTACCGGCCGCGTGCGAATCCACCGCGGCAGTGCCGGCGGCGTGCGAATCCACCGCGGTGGCCAGGTCGGCGACGGTGCCGGCGTTGAAGTACTCGGCCAGCGGCAGCTCGACCCCCAGCCGCTCCCGCACCCGGGCGGCGGTGCGGGCGATGAGCAGCGAGTCGAATCCGAGGGCGAACAGGTCGTCCTCGGGAAGGACCGGGCGCTTGAGCACCTCGTCGACGATGGCGTACACGGCGCGGGCGGTGGTCATCGGCGCGCGTTGTCGATGGTCTCGGCGATCGCCGCGAGGGACGGGGCCGACAGCAGGTCGCCGAGGGTCAGGTCGGCCTCGAGGCGCTCGTTGGTGAGGTCCAGCAGCAGCGCGGCGGTCATCGAGTCGCCGCCGAGGTCGAGGAAGTTGTCGTCGGCGGCGACCCGGGTCCGTCCGAGGGTCTCGGCCCAGATCTCGGCCAGGTCCTCCTCGGTCGGGGTGGACGGGGCCCGGAAGGTGTGGCTGCCGGGGCCGTCGAGGTCCGGGTCGGCGGCGGGCAGCGCGTCGACGGCGACGAGTACGTCGGGCAGGTCGGCCCGGTCGAGCGCGTCCCACAGGTGGTCGCGCAGGTCGACCGGGGCGGCGGCGAGGCCGGGGACGACCGCGAGGACGCGGCGGCCGTCGGGGGCCCGCTGGGCGGCGACGTCGGTGACGCCCGGGTGCTCCCGCAGCAGTTTGACGGCGTTATCCAACTCAGACATGTGAATCCCTTTCCACGATGTACTGCGCCAGCTCGGCCACGCTCGGCGCCTCCAGGACGGCGATGGTGTCCACGTCGACGCCGAGCCGTTCGCGGGCGGTGGCGGCGATCCGCGTGGCGGCGAGCGAGTCGCCGCCGATCTCGAAGAAGTTGTCGGCCGCGCCGACCGCGCCGGTCTGCAGCACCTCGGCCCACACGGCGGCGAGGCCCCGTTCGAGCTCGGTGCGGGGGGCGACGAATTCGGCGGCGCCGGGCTCGTCCAGTAGCGCCGGCAGGTCCCGCTTGACGACCTTGCCGGCCTCGTTGCGGGGCAGGTCGGCGACGAGTCGTACCACGGCGGGCAGCTCGGCGCGGGTGAGCTGCTCGGCGGCGTGGCGGCGCAGGTCCCGTACCGTTGCGTCGTCGTGTCCTTGTTTGAGCACGACGAACGCGGCCACGATCTCGCCGAGGACCGGGTGGTCGGCGCCGCAGACGGCGGCCTCCGCGACGGCCGGGTGGCGGGTGAGGACCTGCTCGACCCGGCCGGTGGAGACGTTGAACCCGCCGACGATGACGACGTCGGAGGCGCGGCCGGTGAGGAACAGGGTGCCGTCGGCGTCGAGGTAGCCCAGGTCGCCGGTCCTGGTCCAGCCGTCGTTGACGTCGACCGTGCCCGCGTCCAGCAGCTCGCGGGGCGGTGCTCCACCGGCGCGCAGCCACACCTCGCCGGGGGAGCCGGAATCCAACTCGTCGCCGTCGATACCGGTGATGCGGATGGCACTGGAACCGACCGGCCGGCCGACGGCCTCGGGGCGGGCGGGGTCGAAGCGGGTGGCGACGCGCGCCGGGTACGTCTCCGTCGACGTGTAGAAGTTGTGGAACGCCGCGCTGGGGAACAGGGCGGTGAGGTCGGCCATGATCGGTACCGGCAAAGGGGCTCCGGAGAAGCTGACGCCCTTGACGGTGGGCATCGGAGTCGCCTCGCCCGGCGCGGCGCGGACCAGCCAGTGGCCCATCGCGGGGACGAGGCAGACGGTGACGGCCCGCTCGCGGGCGGCCATGGCGGTGAACCGGGCCACGTCGAAGGTGGGCGTGGCGAGCAGGGTGTGCTGGCCGCCGACGCAGTTGAGCAGCACCGCCTGCGCGGCGACGGACCCGACGGGCAGGGCGTGCGCGCACGGCTGGTTGGCGCGCTTCGCGGTCGGCCAGGCGACCTGGGCGCGCAGCAGGTTGGCGTGGGTGGCGACGACGCCGCGGGGCCGGTCGGTGGTGCCGGACGTGAACACGACCTCGGCCGCGTCCTCGGGTGCGACGCTCGCCGCCAGGGGTTCCCGGGGCTGGCCGGCACCGAGGTCGTCGCCGGCCCTGACCACCTTCGCCACGTGGTAGCCGTCGGCGATCCGGGCCAGTTCGTCCGCGCCGAACCGGGTGCCGACGAGCAGGGCGACGGCGCCGAGTTTGAGGGTGCCGAAATAGGCGATGGCGTACTGCGGCCAGTCCGCCCCGCCCAGCGCCAGCGCGACCCGGTCGCCGTGGCCGACGCCGTGCTCGCGCAGCCCGCGGGCGAACGCGTCGGAGCGGGCGTCGAGCTCGGCGAAGGTGAGGGTGCGGGCGCTGGCGTCGGGCGAGTCGCCGTCGAGGACGATGGCGGGCCGGTCCGGAACGAGCCGGGCCGACTGGCGCAGCAGATCGGGCACCGTCCTCATGAGACCTCCTCGCGCGGTCGGATGGCCGGCTCGGCCTGATTTGGCGTGTGGAGCGACACCGGCCCGCCGCCACCGCCGGCGCGCAGCCGGGCGGCCAGTTCGGCCGGGGTGGGTGCGTCGAACACGTCGAGCAGGGTGACGCCCCCGCCGAGGCGGGCGGCGAGGATGGCCGCGAGCAGCGAGTGCCCGCCGCTGGTGAAGAAGTTGCTGTCCGGGCCGAGGTCGTCGCGGCCGAGCACGTCGCGGAACAGCGCCACGACGGGATCGGCGTCGGGTGCGTCGGGTGCGTCGGGTGCGTCGGGCGCCGGTTCCTTCGTCGCGACCGGGGCGGCCGGTGGCTCCGGGAGGGCCTTGTGGTCGACCTTGCCGTTGGCGTTGCGCGGCAGGGCGTCGAGCGGGACGAGGTCGGCGGGCACCAGCCAGTACGGCAGGTGTTCGCGCGCGAAGGCCCGCACCGCGTTCAGGTCCACGTCGGCGGGCTGGAGGTAGCCGACGAGGCGCCCGTCGCCCTGCGGGTCGCCGGCGAGGACGACGGCGGCGGCGGTGACGGAGGGGTGGCGTTCGAGGGCGGCCTCGATCTCGCCGGGTTCGATCCGGCGGCCGCGGAGTTTCACCTGCCGGTCGGCCCGGCCGAGCAGGGTGACGGTGCCGTCGGGGCGCCAGGTGGCGAGGTCGCCGGTGCGGTACAGGCGGCCGCGGTCCGGGTCGTCGACGAACCGCTGGGCGGTGAGGTCGGGCGCGCCGGCGTAGCCGCGGGCGAGGCCGGTGCCGCCGATCCACAGCTCGCCGACGAGGCCGGGCGGGGCGTCCTGGCCGTGCTCGTCGATGACGTGGAACGACGTCTCGGCGATGGGCGCGCCGATGCTGACCGGGTCGGCGACGCCGGGGCCGATCCGGGCGCTGGAGGACCAGATGGTCGTCTCGGTCGGTCCGTACACGTTGTAGAGCACGCACCCGGTCCGCAGCAGCCGCTCGGCGAGCGCGGCGTTGAGCGGCTCACCCCCGCACAGCACCCTTCTCCCCCGCAGCCCGCCGCTGGCCGGACTGGTCGAGCCGGCGGCGAGGCGCCAGATGGTCGGGGTGGCCTGCACGATGGCGACGTCGTGCCGGGCGACGAGGTCGAGCATGAGCGCCGGATCGGTCTGGGCCTCGTCGGGTGCGACCACCGCGCCGCCCCCGTAGGCGAGGGGGAGGAACAGCTCCAGCGCGGAGATGTCGAACCCGAACGTGGTCAGCCACAGCACCCTGTCGGTTGCCGAGACGTCCAGTTCGCTGGCGAAGTGGCGCACCAGGTTCGCCAGGGCCCGGTGCGGGATCTGCACACCCTTGGGCCGGCCGGTCGACCCGGAGGTGAAGATCACGTAGGCGAGGTCTTCGTCCCCCACATTCTCCAACCCCGCCACGACCGCGTCAACGTCCACAATGGACTCGCGAACGACGATTCGGCCATCGACCGTCGCCTCGGCACCCGCCCGGGCAAGCTGATCGTCGAGCCGGGCCGGCGGCTGCCGAGGGTCGACGGGCAGGTAGGCCGCCCCGAGCGACCAGACGGCAAGCACCGCGGCCGCGAGGTCGGGCCCGCGCGGCAACGCCACCGCGACGACATCTCCCCGGCCGACGCCCCGCGCGACAAGCCCGCCCCGAACCGAGGCGGCCCGCGCCAGCAAGGACCGTCGCGTGTGGACAGTCCCATCGGCGTCGATCAGCGCCGGCTCGTCCGAACTGGAACGCCCCGCGATCAACGCCGCCACAGAAACCGACGGCACCGGCACGACGGCACGCGTCACCGCCAGCCGCTCCGCGGCAGTCCACATCGGCAGCGAAGCGAGCGGACGCTGCGGATCGGCGGCCGCGCCCGCGAGGAGGAGCTCGAACCGGTCGGCGAGGGACCGTACCGTGGCGTCGTCGTGAATCTCGGTGCTGTAGACGGCCTGCAGCGCGACCCGCCCGGCCGAGCGCACCACGACGAACTGCACGTCGTGCCGATCGGCCCCGAGGTCGACGGTCACCCAGGACGCGTCCGGCAGCTCCCCCGGCGCCGCGTTCTGCGCCGCCGGCAGGAAGTTGAACATGTGCCGGAACAGCGGCGAGCGCCAGGTCCCGCCCGGCACCTCCCCCAGCAGATGCTCGAAGGACACGTCGGCGTGCTCGATCGCCTCCACCATCCGGTCCCGGACCTGCGCCGCCAGCGCGGCGAATCCGCCGGTCAGGTCGACGGTCAGCCGCAGCGGCAACGTGTTGATGTGATATCCAACAGCGGTTGGATTACCGGGCCGCCGCACGTTCGCGGGCACCCCGATGACGAGGTCGGGGCCGGCGCCGTGCCGGGCGAGCAGCGTCGCGTACGCGGCCAGCAGCACCATGTTGTCGGTCACCCGCAACCGCGACCGCAGCCGCGCGACCGGCGCCGGATCGAGGTCGCGCTCGAACCGCGCTCCGGCGAACGTGGGCCGGGCCGGTTCCGGCCGGGCGGAGGCGAGCGCCAGCCGGGCGGGATCCACGCCGGAGAGCCGATCCAGCCAGTACCGCAGACTCTTTTCCGACGCCGGCGACTCCGAGAACGCCTCGCTGACCGCGGCCGGTTCAAGTGGGATCCCGTTGGCGAGCCGGTGGTAGGTGGTCGCGAGGTCCGGCAGCACCACGCCGCCCGACGCGCCGTCGAAGACGATGTGGTGCGAGACCAGGCACAGGACGCTGCCGCCCTCGTCGAGGGCGATGCCGTACACCCGCAGCGGCAGGTCGGTCTCGAGGTCGAACGGCCGCAGCGCCAGCTCGGTGAGCACCGTCCCGAGTTTCGCGGCGGACGCGCTGAGGACCGCGACCGGAACAGTGTCGGACGGCGGGGCGGCGACGGAGCGATAGGGCACCCCGTCGCGCTGGGGGAAACGGGTGCGCAACGTGGGGTACCGGCGAAGAATCTCAGCGGTCGCGGACGTCAGCGCGGCCGGATCGAGCGGCGCGGAGGTGCGGATCGCGAGCGGCTGGTTGTCGACGGCGACGCCCGGGGCAAGGCGCTGGAAGAGCCATAACGCCTCCTCCTTGCGGCTCAGCGCACTCATCGCGGCATCGCCGCCCGGGCGGCGCCGGGCTCGGCCAGCAGCCGCTCCTGCGGCACGTCGAGGCGCAGCTGGGGCCGGTCCGCGAGCGCGGCGGGCAGCTCGTGGTCACGGGAGAGCACGACCAGGTCGGGGGCGAGCCCGTCGAGGCCGGCGGCGCGGCACATCGCGAGGTACCGCAGATTCGCGCCCACCCGCGCGCACAGCTCGCCCGCGATCGAGTCGGGCACGCCCTGCTCGCCGAGGACCTTTCGCGCGACGACGCCGTAGCGCTCGGCGAGTTCGTCCGCATCGCCGCCCGGCTCGGGTTCGGGCTCGGCGCCCATCCGGCGCACCGCGTCGGCGTAGTGCTCGGCGATCGTGCGGGCGGTCACGGCCACGGGGTCGAACAGCACCAGCCGCCCGCCCGGACCGGCGAGGGCTCCGGCGAGGGCGCCGCCGGCGCAGAAGCCGAGCGCGGTGTGAAAGTTTCCCAGGGCGGCGCTGCGCTCGCGCCAGGCGGCGAGGTGTTCGCGCGGGTCGCCGGGGCCGGTCGGCCAGCCGGTCTCGTCGGTGCCCCAGATCGCGCAGTCGCCCGGCAGGTGCGGGGCCAGGTCGCCGAAGTTGGCCTGGGCCCGGACCTTCGCCAGGGTGAAGTCGACCGCCACCACGGTCCGTGCCTTGGACGCACTGCTGAGCAGGCGCCATCCCCCGATCGCCACGCCGACGACGGTAAATCACCCATTAGGGTGACGTCGAGGGTTTCGGGCACTTCGACTTTTTTCGAAACTTCAATGTCTGTCCCGGGCCTTGACAATGCGCGCGGGGCCGGGCAAGGCTTTGTGACCATGAGTCGGGGTGCCTCTCGGCTGGCGCGTAGTCAGGAGGCGCTGTGGGAGTTCGTGTCCTGCTTCGCGCCTGCCGATCCGGGCGTGCTGGGCTACAACGTTTTCGAGATCACGACCTGGCATGAGTCGGTTGACGTCAATGCGTTTCGTGCTGCCGTCGCCGATGTCGGCGCGCGTCACGATGCCCTGAGAATGGTTTTCGATTCGATCGACATCGAACCGTCGATTCGTTTTCCGGACATCGTCGAGCCGCCGGTTGCGTTCACCGACCTCACCGCCGAGCCGTCCTCGCGGCGCGGGCTGCTGCGCGGCAGCATCCTCGGGTACGAGCGCGGCCGGCCCTTCAATCTCCAGACCGGTCCACTGTGGAGTGTCGTGCTGCTGCGCGAGGCGCCGGACCGGCACACCGTGGCGGTGACGCTGTTCCACCTGATCGCCGACGGCTGGTCGACGAGCGTGCTGCTGCGGGACCTCAGGGCCGCGTACCGGGCGCGGATCGGCACCGGCCCGGCCCTGCCGCCGCTGAAGCTGTCGTACGCGGCGGTGACGGCGGCTCCGGACCTCGGCCCGGCGGATCGGCGCCGCCGGGACGAGTTCTGGCGGCGCACCCTGTCGCCGTTGCCGTCGCGGTGGCCGTTCGCGCGCTCGGGTGGTACACCTGACGTGACGGCGGAGGCGACGCTGGGCCTGCCGATCGAGCCGGACCTGATCGGGCGGCTGCACGCGTTCGCGCGGGCGCAGCGCATCACGCCGTTCCTGCTGTACCTGGCCGCGTACCGGATCCTGCTCGGCGCGCGGACCGGGGAGCCGCGGCTGGTGCTCGGCACGGCGACGGCGGGCCGCGACGAGCCGGGCGCCGAGGACCTGGTCGGGCAGTTCACGAACAACGTCTACATCGCGACGAGCATGGGCCCCGACACGACGCTGCTGGACGCGATCGGCCTCGTCCGGGGCGCGATGTACGACGCCGTGCGGCACACCGCGTCGTTCACCGAGATCGCGCGGGCCGTCAACCCGTCCTTCGACGGCGAGCGGCCGTGGCCGTTCCTGCTGCTGTACCACTCCTGGTTCCAGTCGGCCGCGCCCACCACCGACCCGCCGCCGGACCGCCGCGAGCACCGCTCCCGCGCGCGCAAACCGGCGGGCACCGTCCTCGACGAGCGGGCCACGATGCTGTGGTCCAAGCGCGGCGAGCCCGGCCTGATCGTCCGCCACGACCGGCGCGGCGCATCGATGAACTACAACCCGACCATCTACCCGCGCGCGGACATGCTCGCGACGCTGGAGGGCTACACGGCCGTGCTCAGCGCCCTGCTCGCCGACCCGGATCAGCGCATCGGCGAGCTCAAGCTGCCGTAAGCTGGGCCGATGTGGTGGATCGGCGGCTCGCCGTGCTCGGGCAAGAGCACGGTCGCGGCCATGCTCGGCGGCCCCGTCTACTCCTGCGACGACGCGTTCGACCGGCACGGCGGCCCGACGTTCGACCGGGTCCGGGCAATGAGCGTCGGGCAGCGCCTGGCCCAGCCGATCGAGGTCCAGGTCGAAGAGCAGTTCCAATTGTACCGCGAGCAGTGGCCGCAAATCCTCGCCGAGCTCACCGCACCGTCGATTGTGGAGGGTGCGGCCCTGCTGCCGGAGTCGCTCGCCGGCCACGGGGTGCCCCGCGACCGCGCCGTGTTCGTCGTGCCCACGGCGGAGTTTCAGCGTCGCCTGTACCGTCGCCGCTCCTGGGTCTGGACGCTCCTTGCCGCCACCGCCGATCCCGAGGACGCGTTCGACCGGTGGATGCGGCGGGACGAGACCTTCGCGTGCATTGTGGCCGACCAGGCGCGAGACGCCGGCTATCGGGTGGTCACTGTGGACGGTTCGGAGTCCGCGGCCGACCTGGCGACTGCGGTCAGCCTGCTGCTCGCGCCCGAGCATGCACCGGGGACACCTTGACGGCACAGCGACGGCGCGGCGCCTTGCCGTCAGCGTGCTGGTCGCGGCCGGGCGTGCAGCCGGGCCGCGATGACTGAGCCGAGCGCGTAGGCGGCCAGGACGAGGAACACCGGCGCGTCGGGGTTCACGTCATCGCGGATCCCGAAGCTGTCCGACCAGGTGAGGCCCAAGCCGCCAACACCGAGCGACGTCGGCATCCACAGCGGCCAGCCCGCCAGATCGTACGGCGAGAACGGGTCCCCGAAGTACCGCAGCGCATAGCCTATGTCGGCGGCGGCGAGCGAGCCCCCGATGCCGGCGATCCAGGCCCACCGCTGCCGGCCGTCGCGGACGAGCAGCGCGGCGACGGCCAGCGCAATCATGAGCAGCCAGCCGAACACGATGACCTCGCGGGCCGTCTTGTCGAAGGTGACCGGCCGACCGGCACCCAGGTCGTAGGCCAGGACGTACAGCGCGCCGCCGGGCAGCGTCACCGCCGGAATCAGCAGCGCGATCGGCACCCGGCGCGGCACGAACCGGCCGCCGACGACCGCCATGAACACCGCCCCGACGAGCGGCCCGACCACCGGGAGGCAGGTCGCCGTCAGCCCGACGAGGACCGCCGCGACCGGCAGCACCACGAGCAGCCGCACCCCGGACCAGGCCTGGCGGGCGGCCGGCACGAGCGAGAAGCGGCGTACCCGGGGGCGGGTCGCGGCCAGGCTGAACGCGAACGTCAAGGCCCGCCAGTGCCGCCCGGCCGCGGCCAGCTCGTGCACCTCGGCCGACCACTCGGCCAGCATCTCCCCGCGCAGCTCCCCCGGCCAGCGCTGGCCGGCGAGGCGCAGCAGCAGCCCGGTCACCACGCCGGCCGCGCTTCGCCGGTCACGCTCGGCCCGTCCACCTGCGCACGCAACTCCGCGACGCCCTGCCGCGCCGCGATCACGTCCACGGCGGTGCGCACCCCCGTCACCACGCCTTCCATACTCGGCCCGTCCAGCTGCGCGAGGCCCTGCCGCGCCGACGTGACCCTCTCGGCCGTACGCACCCACGTCACCACGCCGGCCGCGTCTCGCCGGTCACGCTCGGCCCGTCCAGCTGCGCACGCAACTCCGCGAGGCCCTGCCGCGCCGCGATCACTCCCTCGGCGGTGAGCCGGTAGAAGCGCCGCGCGGGCCGCCCGGCCGCGACCGGGTCGATGTCCTCCCAGCGCCGCTGCAGCCAGCCGGCCTCGGTGAGCCGGGTCAGGATCGGATACAGCGTGCCGCTCGCCAGCCCGGCCGCCTGCATCAGCTCCAGCCCGTAGTGGTCGTCCTCGGGCCGGGCGAGCAGGGCGGCGAGCACCCTGGCCGTCGGCACGGTGATCCGCATGCGCTTACTATATCGCCGCTCTACATAGGGTCAAGCCCTTCAGTCCATGTCGTGCTTCCAGCCGTGGATGACCTCGGCGTCGAACCGCTCGGCCAGCGCTCGGGCCTCGTCCTGCCGCCCCGGCGGGACGAGGAGGTCGACGGTCTTGTGGTGCTGCACGCCGTACCGGCCGCGGACCGCACTGGTGAACACCAGCCGCGCCGGCGCGCCGGTGACCTCGACCGCGTGCAGGGTGCCGCCGGCCGCGAGCGCCGTGTACCGGCCGGGTTTGCGCAACACCCCGTGCGCCCCGATGCGCACCTCGCCGGAGTCGTCGTCGGCCAGCCGCAGCGAGACACTGCTCAGGTACGCGATGACCAGCATGACCGCGGCGAGGACGAACAACACGCCGCCGACTCCGGCCAGCGCGATGTCCCCGGCGGCCAGCCCGATGAGGGCCAGCAGCACCGCGAGCCCGATGGTCACGTACAGCCCGATGAGGCTCCGCCGCAGCCGCGCCGCCTCGACCTGCTTCGCCGCGGCCCACTCCTCCCGGCTGTACGGCCAGATCGCCCACGCCCGCCCGTCCGCGAGCCGCGCGTAGTCGCGCAGGTACCGCCCCGGGTTCATCACCAGCGCCGTGATCCCCAGCGTGAGCACCATGAGCGCCAGGATCGTCCCGGGCACCAGCCAGTTCACGAGCGTCACCACCCCCGGCTCGCCGTCGTCGCCGAGCGTCAGCCGCAGCAACCCCCACATCGCGACCCCGAACAGCGGGAACCCGCCCAGCACGACCAGCAGCAGCGCGCGCAGATGCTCGATCGAGAACACCTTCGTCATGCCGCCCGACGGTAGGCAACCACGGCGATCAACACCAACCACGGACGCCAACCGGACACCGGCTCAGCCCGCCTCGGCCGCCAGCAACTCCTCGAGCGCGGCGGCGACCTGCTCGACGGTGGTGTTCACGAACAGCATCGACAGCGGCACGTCGAGGTCGAGCGCGGCCCGGAACCGCGCGGCGACCCTGGCCGCCAGCACCGAGTGCCCGCCGATCGCGAAGAACTCGTCGTGCACCCCGATCCGCTCGATCCCGAGCACCTCCGACCAGACCTCGGCCACGAACTCCTCGGACGTCGTGCGGGGCAACTCACCGTCGGGCACGGACACGCCCGCCAGCATATCGGTCCCCGGCGATCCACCGCGGCCCCGGTCACGGCCCTGCAGCGCGCATCGTTACGGCCCGCAGTGCGCGGTCACGGCCCGGCGGCGGGCGCGGTTACGGCCTCCGCGACGCGCGCAGCGTTACGGCACCGCAGCGCGCGTGGCGTTACGGCCCGGCAGCGCGTGGCGTTACGGCGCGCGGTTGCGGTCGGGCGGCGGGCGCGGCTAAGGGTCCCTGACGCGCGTGGCGTTACGGCCCCCGCGGCTAAGGGTCCCTGACGCGCGTGGCGTTACGGCCCCCGCGGCCGGTGCAGCGCTACGGCCGGTGTGGGTGCTACGGCTGGTTTGGCGCTACGGCGGGTGTGGGTGCTACGGCCGGTGTGGCGTGAAGGCCGGGGTGTGGCGCTACGGCTCCGCGGCGGGTGCGGTTACACTGGGGTCCGGCTTCCAGGGAGCCGCCGGTCCGCGGGAATGGGCGCAGCCCACCTGGTGCGAGCACCTAGCAACACCCTCGCTTCCTTTCGGCCTGAACGCGGACACAGGCAGACGAGAGGAGGCCATCGTGCCGACCCGAGGCATGCCCGAACGCCCCAACCTGGAGCGATTCCGCCGCCTGGCGCGCACCCTGCAGCGGTCCGTCCGCGCGGGTGAGACCGGCGCCGTGCAGCGCATCACCGCGCTCCATCCTTCTCCGGTACCCCCACTGCCCACCTTCCCACTCAGCGCCGCCCTGCTCGTGGTGGCCCGCGAGTACGGGTTCGCCAGCTGGCCCCGGCTCACCCGCTACATCCGGACCGTCGCCGAGCACGGCTGGAACACGAGGCTCGGCTCGGTCGCGGCCGCCGACCCGGCGGACGAGTTCTGCCGGTTGGCCTGCCTGACGTACAGCGGCGAGGACGGCCCCGACCGCTGGACCCGGGCCCGCGACCTGCTCACCCGCCACCCCGACCTGACGAGCGGGCACATCTGGGCGGCGGCCGCGGCGGCCCGCCCCGACGACGTGCGCCGGCTGCTCGCCGACCGTCCCGACCTGGCCTCGACACCCGGCGGCCCGTTGCGCTGGCGGCCGCTGTTCTGCCTCGTGTACTCCCGGTTCGACCCCGGCGTGCCGCAAGCCGACGTGCTGGCGGCGGCCCGGGCCCTGCTCGACGCCGGCGCCGACCCGAACGACGGGTACCTCTTCGACGGCCTCCCCTCCCCCTTCACCCTCCTCACCGGTGTCTTCGGCTCCGGCGAACAGGGCCGCCACCGCCAGCCGACGCAGCCGCACTGGCGCGCCCTGGGCCGGCTGCTGCTGGACGCGGGCGCGGACCCGAACGACGCGCAGACGCTGTACAACCGGATGTTCGAACCTGACGACAGCCACCTGGAACTGCTCTTCGAGTATGGTCTCGGCACCGGCGACGGCGGCCCGTGGAAGGCCCGGATCGACACCCTGCAGACCCCGGCGCAGATGCTGCGCATCCAGCTGCGCTGGGCGGTCGAGCACGGCCAGGCGGCCCGGGTCCGCCTGCTGTCCGCGCACGGCGTCGACGTGGCCGCCCCGTTCACCGACGACGGCCCGCCCTGGGCCCCCGGCGACGGTCGCACCCCGCTGGAGCTGGCCGAACTGTACGGTTCCTCGGAGATCGCCTCCTTCCTCGTCGCGCAGGGCGTGCCGCGGCCGGCCGCCGATCCGGCCCACGAGCTGATCGCCGCGGTGTTCCGGGCCGACCGGTCCACTGTGGAGCGCCTGACCGCCGCGCACCCGGGTGCCGCGACCGAGGCCAAGCGCCGCCGCCCCGGCCTCATGGTGTGGGCCGCCGGCCGCCCCTCAGCGGACGCCGGAGGCGACGATGCGGCGGCCTCGGCAGCCGCCGCCGTGGCCCCGACCGCGGTCGTCGCGCTGCTCGCCGAGCTGGGGTTCGACGTCAACGCCTACGGCCGCGGCGACGCCCCGGCCGACGGCGCCTGGGAGACCGCCCTGCACCACGCCGCGGCCAACGGCGACGTGGCCCTGGCCCGGTTGCTGCTCGACCTGGGCGCCGACCCGGCCCTACACGACCGCCGCTTCGACGGTACCCCGCTGGACTGGGCCCGGCACTTCCAGCAGGAGGCGACGATCGCGCTCCTGACGGCATCCGCGCCCGGTGGCTGATCCGCTGCCGTGTTCCATCCTGTCCCCCTTCGCTCGCTCCTACACCCTCATCGGATCGAGCGGCCGATTCGGTTCACGGCGGCGCCAGGAAAATTCGCGCGGTCACATTGGCGCGACGGACGCACGGCAAACGCGGCAGATGAGGGATGGGCACGACGACGCCGCGCGCGGCCACGGCGCCGCGGCGAACGCGGCGCGAACGCGGCGAACACGCGTCGACCGCGGCGGATGAGGAATCGGCGCGACAACGCCGCGCGCGCGGTCACGGCTGCCCGGTGCCCTTACGGCGAGCATTGCGAACGAGTGAAGGCACCACGACGCCGGCGGACGCGCCGATGGCGAGGACGAGCCAGAACCACGGGTGGCCGTTAGAGTTAGGTTCGAGGCCGATGAAGGTGTACCAGTACCAACTCTGCACCATCGGCGCGATGCGATCCTCGGACTGCTCCCAGGCCGCCTGGACGAGCAGCAGGACCGTGAGCCCGGCGATCAGCGTGAACCCGACGCGCGACGCGGCCGTGTGGACGGCGGGGTCGCGCACCACGGCGGGGCGCAGCAGGGCGGCCAGGGCCAGGCCGGCGGTGAGCATCAGGGTGAGTCCGAACAGGAACCCGCCCCACCAGGCCAGCTCGCCGCCGGAGCCGAGCAGCCCGCCCAGCGGCTGCATGTCCTCCATGCCGTCGCCGTCGAGGGCGGCGTAGGGCAGGCGGACCGGGCTGTTGCTCGCGATCACCAGCACCGCCCCGGCCGCGGCCCACGTCGCGAACCAGCGGGCCCGGCCGGGGCGGGACGGTGTGAGCGGGTCGGCGGTGTGCGGCCGGGCGATGCGGTACAGCACGGCGAGGAGGGCCAGGACGCCGGCGACGGTGAGGATCCATGGGCCGGCGCCGGCGTACTCGTGGTCGCCGCCGGAGTTGCCGTTGCCGTCGATGGACAGGGCGTCGTCGGGTTCGTGGGTCAGGGCGAGCACCAGCAGCCCGAGGACGCCTCCGGCGGCGGCGACCACGGCGGGACCCAGCGCCCGGTACGCCGGTCCGCCCGGGTCGCCCGGCCGCCCGCCCACCACCACGGCCGTCATCATGGCCAGCAGGACCAGCACGGAGGCCGGCTGCAGCGGGGTGAGCAGTCCGGACACGAAGGGCGGGGACACCTGATCGTACGTCTCGCGCAGCAGCAGCGACAGGGCCCCCAGCCCGGCGACGACCGCGAACGCGATGACCGCCCACAACCCCGGCAACCGCCGCGGCACCGCAGCCTCCGGCACCGCAGCCTCAGCGTCCGGCGATGACGATGACGATGACGGCGGCGGCGAAGTCGGAGCAGCCGGCGGCGGCGAGACCGGCGCGGCCACCGCAACGGCAGTCCGCGACGCCGAACCGTTCCCGGACACCGAGACGAGACCAGCCGCGGGCGTCGTCTCAAACCCAGCGTCGAACCCACCGCCCGGCGCAGCGGACACCGGGGCAGCCGACACCGGGGCGGCCGCAACAGCGAAGGCAGCGGTGGCCGGGGCTTCCGCCAGGAGGCTGCCGTGCGCGACGACCAGTTCCGGCTGTTCCAGAATCACCGGCGCGATCCCGAGCGCCTGGTGCAGCAGCGTCGCGACCAGCGGAACCCGGCTGCCGCCGCCCACCAAAAACACCCCGGCCAGCCGCCCCGCGGTGACGTCGCTGGCAAACAACGTCGCGGTCGTCAGGGCGATCGTCCGGTCCAGCCACGGCCGCGCGAGGGCCTCGAACTCCGGCCGGGTCAGGTACAGGTCGACGTCCAGCAGCGGAATCGCCATCGCCGCCGTCGTGGAACGGCTCAGCAGTTCCTTGGTCGAGCGGGCGTCCTCCCACAGGGCCCGGCGGTGGCGGCGGTCGGCGACCGTGGCCGGCTGTTCGAGGCGCTGCCACACCTCCGGGTTGCCGGTGGCGATCCCGGCCCGGATGCGGTCGATGATGGCGGCGTCGAGGTCGATGCCGCCGACGTCGTCGAGGCCGTTGGCGGCGGCCACGTGCCAGCCGTCGCCGGTGCGGCGGACCACGCTGATGTCGAACGTGCCGCCGCCGAAGTCGTACACGACGACGGCGTGGCCGTCGGGGACGCGGTGGCCGAGGACGCCGGTGAAGTACATGGCGGCGGCGACCGGTTCGGCGACGAGGGCCGGCGCGGGCAGCCCGGCGGCGGTGGCGGCGTCGGTGAGCAGGGTGCGGCGGGTGGCACCCCAGCCGGCCGGGTGGGTCAGGACCGTCGCGCCCGGCGGGCCGCCCAGCGTGCGGGTGGCCTCCTCGGCGACGCGGCGCAGGATCGCCTCGACCAGCCGCGGCACCGGCACGTCGTGCCCGTTGAGCAGCACGCTGCCGTCGTCGATGCGGCGTTTCGGGTGCGGCTCGTACGCGCTGGGCTCGATCCGCGCGCTGCGTTCGGCGTCGCGGCCGACGAGCAGGCCGTCGGCGCCGAGGTACACGGCCGAGGGCAGCAGCGGCGAAGCCTCGAACAGCAGGGCGTCGGCCCGGCCGCCGTCGCGGGCCAGGACGGCGACGGTGTGCGAGGTGCCGAAGTCGATCCCGAGCCGGGCGGTCTGCATGATCGTTCTACCTCCAAGACGACGTCCACCGTGTGACGGATGAACGCGGCCCGCGTTTGATACAGGCTCAGCAATTGATGTCGAAGTCGATCCCGGCCGAGCCGACATTCGTCTCGTACTCGAACTTGACACTGAAGGTCCGCCGGTCCGCCGGGTACGTGCCGCGGATCCTGACCACGACGCTCGCGCCGGCGGCGAGGGTGCCGGTGGCCGGGGTGACGGTCACGCTGCCGCCCGGCTCGACGACCCGCGAGGTCCAGGTGACCAATCCGTTCGCCGCGACCAGCTGCAGCTCGGTCTGAATGTCCGAACAGGACACCCGCTGCCGGGTCTGCGCGGTGCTGCGCGAGGACAGCGTTCCGGTCTTGGCGGCCTTCGTGGTGGCCTTGGCCTGCGGCGTGGTGGCCTTGGCCTGGGGATTGGTGGCCGTGGTGGCCGGCGCGGGCCGTTCGGGTTCGGGCTGGGTCTGCGGTTGCGGCTTGCTCGTGAACCCGCAGCCGAGCAGGAGCACGGCGGCCACGGCGGCGGCGAGGCGGACCTTCATGCGCCCCACGATCGCGGCCCGGCCGGTCGCTGTCGTCAGGGCTGGCACGGATGACAGCGCGCACGGACCCGGTCATGGTGGCCCGATGAGGCCCCGGGTGCTGATCGTCGACGACCACGCCGGGTTCCGCCTACTGGCCCGCACGTCCCTCGAGGCCGCCGGCGGCACGGTCGCCGGGGAGGCCGCGACCGCAGCCGAGGCCCTGCGGTTGCTCGCGACGATTTCGCCTGATGTGGTACTGCTCGATATCCGCCTCCCCGACGCCGACGGGTTCGCGGTCTGCCGGGCGATCCGCGCGCTGCGGCCGGCGGTGCGGGTCGTGCTGTGCTCGGTCCACCCGGTCGCCGACTACGGTCCCGCCTACGCCGAGTGCGGCGCCGACGGCTTCGTACCGAAGGACGAATTCACGGCGGACAGGGTCATGCGCGGGCCTGGCGGAGTCGCTGGTACATGAGCACCGCGAGCACCCGCTGGTGGGTGTCCCGCTCGTCCTCGATGCCCAGGGCGCGGTAGACGGCGCGGGTGTGGGTCTCCACGGTACGGTCGTTGATGCCGAGCCTGGCCGCGATCGCGCTGTTGCTCAGCCCGTCGGCCATCAGCTCCACGACGTCGGTCTGCCGGTCGGTGAGCGCGCCGAGGCCGGCCGGGGCGCGGCCGCGCAGCAGCAGCGCGGAGATCTCGGGGTCGACGACGCAGCCGCCGCCCGCGATCCGCCGGACCGCGCCGAGCAGCCCGTCCTTGCCGCTGACGCGCTCCTTGAGCAGGTACCCGACGCGGTGCATGCCGCCGGCGACGAGCGTCATGAAGTACTCGGCCTCGACGTACTGCGACAACAGCAGCAGCCCGATGCCGGGGTCGCGGCGGCGGATCTCCACGGCGGCGTGCAGGCCGGTCGGGCCGGGTCCGGGCGGCAGCCGGATGTCGATGATGGCGACGTCGGGCTTCGCCGCCCGCACGGCCTGGGCGAGCCGCGGCGCGTCGGGGGCCTCGGCGACCACGTCGACGCCCTGGTGCTTGAGGTGTTCGACGAGCAGTTCACGGTACAAGTGATGGTCTTCGGCAATGACGACGCGCATCACGTCACGCTCCGGACGCGGGCAGCACCGCGGCGACGGCCGTGCCCCGGCCGGGCGGGCTGGGGACGGTGAGCAGTTCACGGTACAAGTGATGGTCTTCGGCAATGACGACGCGCATCACGTCACGCTCCGGGCGCGGGCAGCACCGCGGCGACGGCCGTGCCCTGACCGGGCGGGCTGGTGACGGTGAACGTGCCGCCGACGGCGTGGACGCGGTCCTGCAGGCCGAGCAGCCCGCGACCGCCGTCCGGGGCCGCGCCGCCGGTGCCGTCGTCGGTGACGCGCACGTGCAGGGCCGTGCCGGTGTGCCGCAGCACCACCTCGGCGCGGCTCGCGTTTCCGTGCTTGAGGGTGTTCGCGAAGGCCTCTTTGACCAGCAGATACACGGTGTACTCCACGGTCGGCGCCAGCCGCGGCACGTCGAAGCCGGTCAGCGTCACCGGGATCGGCATGGTCGCGGCCAGGGAGCGCACCGCCGGGCCGATGCCGAGGTCGGTCAGGGCGGCGGGGCGCAGGCCGTGCGCGATCTCCCGCAGTTCCCGGGTGACGTCGCGCAGGGCCTGGTCGCTGCGGCGCAGGGCGTCGAGGGCGGGCTCGTCGGCGGTACCGTCGAGGCGGTGCACGGCTTGACTGAGGTAAGCGGCGGCGACGGCAAGATTTTGTTGGGCGCCGTCGTGCAGGTCCTGGCCGAAGCGGCGGCGCTCGGCGTCGGTGGCGGCCACGATGCGCTCCCGGGAGCGTTCGACCTCGGCTAGCATCGCCCCAGCGAGTCGGTGACGTTCCAGCGCGACGGCGGCCCCGGCGACCACAGCGTCGAGCCGGACCGGGTCCTCCCGCAGCGCCGGATCGTGCACCAGCAGGCCGAGCGGCCGCCCGTCGAAGTCGATGCGGGTGGACGTGCGGGGTTCGTCGGCGTCAGGGGGTACCAACGCGGATCCTTCGGCATCGAGGTAGCGCTGCGAGGCGGGGTCCCACACGCCGACCTCGACGGTGTCGTCGCGCAGGCTGCGGCGCAGCAGGGCACGCAGGGCCGGGACCGAGGCGCCGGCCGGGGTGGCGAGCTCGACGAGGAGTTCGTCGACGCGGGTCGGGCCGATCCGCAGCCGCAGCACCCCGGCGAGGAAGCCGAGCGGCAGCAGGCAGCACCACGCCTTGTACGCGAGCAGGACCGCCTGGCCGCTCGGGCTGTCGTAGCCGGCGACGCCGCCGACCGCGGTCGCGAGGGCGCCGCCGACGCCGGTGATGAACACCGGGGCGAGGATGAGCCGCATCGGTGGGCCGGCGGTGAACCAGCGGCGCACGAGCACGACGAGGACGCCGACCGCGACGATCCCGCCGCCGAGTTCCATGCTGTCGGCGACGAACTGGCAGAAGCCGGGGTTGTCCCAGACCATGAGCAGGTTCGGCGGTTTGGTCTGGCCGCGGCTGGCCGGGTTGTAGAACAGCATCCCGAACGCGGGCCACACCACGGCGACCACGTAGGACAGTGCGGCCAGGGTCCGCTGGACGCGGGTGGTGAGCCGGCCGGTCGGGTACGCGAGCACCAGGTGGGCGCCGAGCGCGGTCGACACGTGCGCGCACAGGCCGCCGACGGCGAAGATCCACGGTACCCACGAGAACTGCAGGTCCTCGGCGAACCAGCCGGTGCCGTAGAGGACCATGAGCAGGCCGACGCGGTTGCCGGGGCGGCGGCGGTCGGCGACGAGGCCGGCGGCGAGGAACGCGAACCCGGTGATGCCGCCGAACACCAGGTCGGCGGTGGGGTGGGAACCGTCGGCGGCCTTGAGGGTCAGGCCGGTGACCCCGACGGCGGCGCCGGCCGCGGCCACCACCGGGACCAGCGCACGGTACCAGCGCATGGCGGGGATTGTCGTGCACCCCGGCGGTCCCGTGCCTGCGCCCGACGGAAATCCGTCAGAAGGCCCGCGCTTTCGGGCGGTCCCGTGAGCCGCGGCCTCGTCAGACGGCCTGCCGCCACCCGCCCGCCGCGCTGATATCCGTGCCGTCGCGGATTCCGTGTTTCCTCGGCCTCGTCAGACGGCCTGCCGCCACCCGCCGGCCGCGCTGATGTCCGTGCCGTCGCGGATTCCGTGTTCCTCCGCGAGGAAGCCGAGGATTTCCGTGCCGTCGTCGAGGGTGATCCGGCCGAGGCCGAGCGGGGCGGGCACGGTGTCGAGCAGCGCGCCGACGGCCGCCCGGGGCAGCCGCCACAGTTCGAGGGCGATCCCGCCGGCCGGCCCGTCGCCGGTGCGGACCAGACCCGGGCGGGGCACGCCGGGGCCGGGGAGCCGGAACAGCCGGTACCCGGCGGCGGTGCGCGCCCGGAATTCCAGCGCCGCCCCGAGCGCGGCGAGTTCCCCGTTGAGCGGCAGCCCGGACATGTGCGCCCCAACCACGGCCACCAGCGTCGTGCCCGGTTCCTCACGCTGTTGGATTTCCTCCCCGGTCCACCGCGCGGCCAGGTCGAGCAGCGGCCGGTCGGCGAACGCGGGCCCGATGAACTGCACCCCGAACGGCAGCCGGTCGGGCCGGTGACCGGCGGGCACGGCGACCGCACACAAATCCAACAGGTTGACGAAATTGGTGTACGTCCCCAGCCGCGCGTTGACCGCCACCGGCTCCGCGGCCACGTCGGCGAACGTCGGGTGGCCCGGGGTGGTGGGCAGCAGGAGGGCGTCGATGCCGTACCAGAGCGGCTCGGTCGCCTGCCGGAACCCGGCGAGCCGGTCGAGGCCCGCGAACACCTCGGCGCCGGTGACGTCCCTCCCCGGCGTGACGACGCCGCGCACGATCGGGTCGGCGTGTGCTCCGGCGGCTTCGAGGAGATGGCCGAAGCCGTTCCAGCGTTCGGCGAGCCAGGGCCCGCCGTACAGCAGCGTGGCGGCGGCCAGGAAATCCGCGATCGGCACCGGCACCAGCCGCCCGACCCGGGCCGCGTGGGCGAGCGCGGCCTCCCAGGCGACGGCGTGCAAGGGGTCGAGGTCGATCGGCCCGTCGGGGACGCCGATGACCCGCGGCCGGGCGGCGACGTGCGCGGGCAGCCGCGGCGGGGCGGCCCGCGACCACGGATCGTCCGGGTCGGGCCCGGCGAGGATGTCGAGGGCCTGGCGGGCGGCGACGACGGTGCGGGTGAACGTACTGACGCAATCCAACGACCGGCAGGCCGGCAGCACTCCGGCGGCGGAGACCAGCCCCCGGGTCGGCTTGAACCCGACGATCCCGTTGAACGCGGCGGGCACCCGCCCCGACCCGGCGGTGTCGGTCCCGAGCGCGAGCGGCACCTCCCCGCCGGCGACGGCCAGGGCACTGCCGGAACTGCTGCCGCCACTCACATGGGCGGCGCTGAAGACCGAACCGCTCATCCCGTACGGGCTGCGGGTCCCCACCAGGCCGGTCGCGAACTGGTCCATGTTGGATTTTCCGAGCGGCACGGCGCCCGCCGCCTCCAGCCGCCGCACCGCGGCCGCCGACCGTGTCGCGACCCGGTCCTCGAGGGCGGGGCAGGCGGCGGTGGTGGCGAGCCCGGCGACGTCGATGTTGTCCTTGACCGCGAACGCCTGCCCGTGCAGCGGCCCGTCGGGCGCGTCCCTGCGCCGCCGCTCGACCTCGGCGGGACCGAGGCGGCTGATCCAGATCATGGCTGTAATGGGACCACCGCCGTGTTTCCCGCGCGTGAATACTGATCCGGTGATCGAACGCCGCAATCCGCCGGGCGCGCACGCGACGGCCGGCTACTGGAATGCGGGCGAGCGCCCTGGCCATTAGGCCGAGCGCGCAGACCCATGCTGGAAGGGGCCGCCAGGCCGAGCAGAACCGTATCCCGGGCGGTTCTGCTGCTCAATGTCCTGTTGCACAATGCTCAGCGATGCCCCGCCAGCGGAGTCCCCGAAGTACGGGCCCGGCCGGAGTCTATTGGCCTGATAGTGATTGTGCACGAGATCAGAGGGCCCTGTCGCAGTCGGCGTGACTAAGGCGTGTTTGGTAAGCCATCTGATCGTCGGTGTGGCGGTGGTCGATAGATGGGGAGGTCTCCGGTAAGTGGGTTAGCGACCAAGCAAACCTTCATACCGGAAACCTCGTGGCCAGCGTAGCGGTGACGAGGCGGCACGATCTCACCGACGCGCAGTGGGCGGTCTTGGCCGTGGTGCTGCCTGCGGCGTCGGGCGGCCGTCCGCACGCCCTTTGACCCCGAACGCTACAAGCAGCGCCACGCCGTGGAGTGTGGCATCAACCAGCTCAAACGCAACCGTGGCATGGCCACCCGCTTCGACTGTGAGGATATTGATGGGTCGCCTCGGAGCCTTGGCCTGACCCGCGCTTCGACCGGCCGGAACGTTCGTGCCCTGAGTTTGATCTGTCGGCCCAGGCTCCGAGGCGACGCGCTGCCACCGGACCGGCCGACGTGTCTCAATAGGGGCCTTGCTGCGAACAAGGCACCATCACAGTCCTGACCGCCCTGCCGGCCCGGTGACGGCCCATCCGTTCCCGAGCCCTCAGGAGCCGACTGACCATGTCCAGCATGCCCGACCGCACCGCTGTCAGTCACGATCCCCACGCGGCTGAGGTTATTCTCGGCGTCGACACGCACAAGGATGTGCACGTCGCGGCAGTGGTGACCACGATGGGCGCTCTGGCCGGCACCAGAACCTTCCCGATGACCACGTCCGGCTACCAGCAACTCCTGCGCTGGGCGCGAACGTTCGGGCCGGTGCGACGCGCTGGTGTTGAGTGCACCGGTTCATACGGAGTTGCGCTGACCCGGCACCTTCACCAGGACGGCGTCGAGGTTATCGAGGTCAACCAGCCCGACCACGGCGAACGGCGCCGGCGCGGCAAGACCGACGCCATCGACGCCGAAGCCGCAGCCCGCGCAGTGCTGGCCGGCCGAGCCACCACCCTGGCCAAGTCCAGCGACGGGCCAGTGGAGATGCTGCGCATGTTCCGACTGGCCAAAGACTCCGCAACCAAGTCCCGCACCCAGGCGATCAACCAGCTCAAGGCCGTCCTCGTCCGCGCCGACCCAGCCCTGCGCGACGCGTTTTCCGGACTCAGTCTGGCCAAGCTCATCCGCCGATGCGGTGAACTGCCGACCGGAACACCGACTGACCCAGCCTCAGCAGCGGCCTACACGCTGCAGCTGCTGGCCACGCGCGTGGCCCAACTCACCACGCAGATCGAGGAGCTGACCGCCCACATCAGCGAAGCGATCAGCGCCCACACGCCGGCTCTGCTGCAGCAGTACGGCGTCGGACCAGATACCGCCGGCGCGCTCCTGCTCGCCATCGGCGACAACCCCGAACGCATGACCAGCGAAGCCGCCTTCGCCGCCCTCTGCGGCGTCAGCCCCATCGAAGCCTCCTCGGGCAAGACCCAACGCCGCCGCCTCAACCGAGGCGGCGACCGCCGCGCAAACTCAGCCCTCTACACCATCACCATCGCCAGACTCCGCTGGGACCAACGCACCCGCGCCTACGTTGAACGACGCACCAACGAAGGAAAAACCCGCCGGGAAGCCATCCGGTGCCTCAAGCGCTACATCGCCCGCGAGCTCTTCCAACTCATCACCCGGACCCAGCCCTCAACCGCTTGACATCCATAGGGGCATCAAGCTTGCCGTGCGCTACCAGGCCACCGTCATCCTCTGCGCGATCGACGAGTGGCTCTGACGCGACCTACCAAACACGCCTCAGTCGTCTGTGAGCGGGTTGACCGGCCGGGTCGCGGCCGCCTTGGGCGGAAGGTTGACAGGGAGGTGCGCATGGTTGTTCTCGCCGTTGAACCCGGCCACTTCCGCCTCGAAGTCACGGCGCAGGTCGCGCATGACGCTTTCCATCCTGGTCGGGTGCCGATCGCTGAACACCTTGTGCGGGAGCTTCGTCCCGTAGTCCACCTGGGCGTGCAGCGCAGCACATCTGTCGGTCGGTCTGGACGTTTCGCGTTCTGCTGTCGGCCGTTGGTACGGTGCGCGGGTGCAGCTTCGCTACAAGTACCGGCTCTACCCGGACACCGCCCAGCAGGAGGCGCTGGCGCGGGCGTTCGGGTGTGCTCGGGTGGTGTTCAACGACGGGCTGCACGCACGGCAGCAGGCGCGAGCCGAGGGACTGCCGTACATCTCGGACGGAGACCTGTCGAAGCAGGTCATCACCCGGGCCAAGGCGACCACGGAGCGGGCATGGCTGGGAGACGTCTCGTCGGTGGTGCTCCAGCAGGCCCTCGCCGACCTCAACACCGCGTACCGGAACTTCTTTGCCTCGGTTACGGGCAAACGTAAGGGCCGCAGGGTGGCACCGCCCCGGTTCCGGTCTCGGAAGAACGGCCGGCAGGCCATCCGTTTCACCAGGAACAGCAAGTTCAAGGTCCTCGGAAACGGTCGGCTGCGCTTGCCGAAGGTCGGGGACGTGGAGGTGCGCTGGTCGCGCGGCCTGCCGTCCGAGGCCAGCTCGGTCACCGTCATTCGGGACGCGGCCGGACGGTACTTCGCCTCGTTCGTCGTGCACACCGCCCATGAGGAGCCGCTGCCACCGGCCGACTCCGAGGTCGGCATTGACCTGGGCTTGACGCACTTCGCGGTCATGTCTGACGGCACGAAAATCGCCGCGCCGAAGTTCCTGCGCCGCGCCGCCCGCAAGCTCAAACTGCTGCAACAAGCAGTCTCGCGCAAGCAGCGGGGCAGCCAGAACCGCAAGAAGGCCGTCCTCAAGCTCGCCAGCGCGCACGTGCGGGTGGCCGACACCCGGCGCGACTGGCAGCACAAACTGTCCACGACGTTGATCCGCGAGAACCAAGCGGTGTACGTCGAGGACCTGTGCGTCGCCGGTCTCGGCCGGACCCGCCTAGCCAAGTCCGTGCACGATGCCGGCTGGGCGGCGTTCACAGCCATGCTGGAGTACAAGGCCAGCCGGTACGGGCGCACCTTCGCCAGGGTGAACCGGTTCCTTCCCAGCACGAAGATGTGCTCGGACTGCGGCCGGATCACCGGCACGATGGCCCTGAACGTCCGAGCATGGAGCTGCCCGTGCGGCAGCACCCACGACCGGGACGTCAACGCCGGGAAGAACGTGTTGGCCGCCGGACAGGCGGACAACCCAAACGACCGTGGAGCGCAGGTAAGACCGGGACTCGTCCCGGCACCGCGCAGCGAAACGGTAACCCACCCGGACGCCGCGCGGTCCACGCACAGCGTCGAGGGAATCTCCGCCCTTTTGGGCGAAGAGGATGTCAAAGCCACCTCACCGTCTCCGCCGCCGGCCGGCTCGCGCATCTCGCCGGCCAGTGCCCCCTGGACCTCGACGGCGCGGTGGTCGGCGTCGGCGACCACGCGGCCCAGACCGACCAGGTGATCGCCAACTGCCTGGCCGTCCTCGCCGCCGCCAGCGCCACCCCGGCCGACGTGGTCCGCTCCGTCATCTACGTCGTGAGCGCCGAGAGCGCGGTGCTGTCGGCGGTGTGGCGGCGGCTCAACGACTCCCCGCTCGGCCCGGCGTTCACCTCGGCCAGCACCCTGCTCGGCGTCGCCGCGCTGGGCTACGAGGGCCAGCTGATCGAGGTCGACCTGACCGCCGCCCTGCCGTGACCTCGCACGGTGCTGGGAGTGAGCTCGCCCTGCGCGACTGGCTCCGGCCGCGGCTCACCCCGGCGATGCTCGACGACCTCGCCCGCCGCGACCACGGCATGCAGGTCGACGCCCACCGGGCCGCCCTGCGGGAGCTGCTGCTCGTCAAGCACCTGCCGACGGAGCTGGACTGGACCCCGCGGGAGGTCCTCGAACTGGCCTCCCACGGGGCGCCCCCGCTGGTACGGCTGTTCGCGTGCACCGTCCTCGTCCGCGCCGGCGCCCTCAACCCGGCCCGCATCGTCGCCGGCCTGGTCGACGAGGCCCGCGCGCTCGGACCGGACGCGGCCGCCGCGGCCGCGGACTTCCTGACCTGGTGCCGCGACCACGAGCCCGACGACGAGCTGCGGCCGGTGCTCGCTCAGGCCCTGGCCCGGCTCGCGTAGGCGGCGCGGCTGCTCTCGATGTCCGGCCCGTGCTCGCTCGCCCAGCCGGCCAGCGCGAGGGCGGGCGCGATCAGGCTGCGGCCGAGGTCCGTCAGGTTGTACTCGACCCGCGGCGGCACCTCGGCATGCACCGTCCGCGCGACGAGCCCGTCCCGCTCCAGGTTGCGCAGCGTGAGCGTCAGCATGCGCTGGGAGATGCCGGGAATCTGCGCCTGCAGGTCGGTGAAGCGCACCGTGCGCTGATCGAGGGTGGCGACCACGAGCAGCGTCCACTTGTTGCAGATCTGGTCGAGAATGGGGCGGATCGTCCGCCCGCCGTCGCCGCGGATCAGGCACAGCTTGCTGGGGTTGGGCACATACATGTTCCTTTTGTACGCCCCGATTCCGTGCCCCATCATCGGTCCCATGGAGCTTGCGTACTGGATTCTCGGCGGACTGCTCGCCCTCTTCTACGTCTACGCCGGCGGCAAGAAGGTCGTGCAGCGCCGCGAGCAGCTGCTGCCGATGATGGGCTGGGTCGATACCATGCCGATGCCGCTGGTACGGACGATCGGCGTCCTCGAACTGCTCGGCGCCCTCGGCCTGATCCTGCCCCCGCTGACCGGCATCGCCCCGCCCCTGGCCCTCGCGGCGGCCGTCGGCCTGGTGCTGATCCAGGTCGGCGGCATCGTCACCCACCTGCGCCGCGGCGAGGCCAAGCTCATCGGCCTCAACATCGGCCTGCTGCTCGCCGCCGCCGTCACGGCCTGGCTCGCCACCGTTTGGCTCTGATGTTCCGGCACCGCGCGGTGCCATACTCCCCCGCATGAAACCCTCGGTCCAGTCCTTGACGCTGATGATCGCCGGCGGCGTCTTCATCCTCATCGGGCTGGCCGCATCGGTCGGCATGCTGAAATCCCGCTTCGCCATGGTCGTGGCCATCGCCGTTGGCCTGGTCCTGCTGACCGTGGGCGTCAGCCTCTACCTCCGGCCCCTGGCGTCGCATTGACGGTTCGTATCAGCGTGTCCACTCTGGACAGATGAGCTGATTGCGTCGGCTCTTCGCGTGCCGGTCAGCCGACTTCGCGGAGGCCGGCGAGGCGGCATACGGCCGCGAATCCATCGTCGGTGCCCGGCCAATGCGCGCGGACGGCGTCGAGGCCCGCGCGGCGGACCGTCGATCGTAGGACGGCTACGACGATGATGGCGTCGTCGGCGTACCCCAGCACCGGGATGAAGTCGGGCACCAGGTCGATCGGCATCGCGAGGTACACGAGGAGCAAGCCAAGCCGGACGCGCACGCCACGCGGCAAAGACCGATCGGCGGCCAGCCGCCGCAACAGCCGCAACAGGTCGGGCAGCAGCCGGAGCGCCTCGACGAGCTGGGCCATGCCGGGCCTGGCGAGGAGCAGCGCGGCGATGAGCGCGAGCCAGATGACCGCCAGCGCGATTCCCAGGCTGATCAGAACCTGCCACCACCACGCCATGCCGGTGTCTCCTCTCGCCGGCGGGTCAGGGCCGGGTGCCGTCGCCGGTCTCGGCCGCCACGGCGGCGGCTTCGAACTCGGCCAGGGCCTCGGCGCATTGGGCGATCGCGGCCTCGGCCTCCGCCCGGCCGGTGGCGCCGAAGTAGTCGCGGGCGGCGATCTTGGCGATCCAGGTGCGGAACCGTTCCAGGTCGGCCTCGGACTCCTCGACCTCCGCGTACGTCGCGCGGCCGCGGACGGTCTCGGCGGCCAGCTCGGCCAGCAGCGATGGAGTCCGTTCCAGGATCTCGCCGTACTCGGCGTCGCGGGCCACGTTGAACTGGTCCACGACGCTGGCCAGCTCGCGCGGGTCGGCGAACGTGACGGTGAGGACCTGGCCGGTGCCGCCCTTGGCCAGCACCTGCCCCACGAGGCGGCGCACCTGGCGGGCGATCTCCTCGCGGGCCGGGAGCAGGCACACCGATTGCTGCAGGTACAGGGCGCCGAGCGCGCGCAGGTTACGCCACACGGTCACACGCAGGCCGGAGGTGCCGCCGGCGGTCGAGACCGAGATCAGCAGGAAGGGCTCGGCATCCACCACGCAACGAACGTAACACGACAGCGCAACGGTCGTTGCATCCCATTGCCGTGAGCGCACTCCAAAGGTGCGCACGTCGGGGAGGTCACACCGCGCCTCGTGTCCTAGGAAACTAGGAACTGACACTCGGACTGCGCAGGAGGTCTGGTGGGCGCGCTGCTCGGGTATCCAAGGACGGGAGTATCCGCTGTTAAGGTGGTGCGTCGTGACCGTCTCCGCCTGGGTCTGGGCCGTGACGCTGGCCGGCGTGGGCGTGATGCTCCTGGTCGACCTGGCGATCGTCGCCCGCCGGCCGCATGAGCCCTCGATCCGGGAGTCGTCGATCTGGGTCAGCGTGTACATCACGCTCGCGCTGCTCTTCGGCCTGTTCGTGCTGCTCAAGTGGGGCCGCGACCCGGCCGGCGCGTTCTACGGCGGCTGGCTCACCGAGTACAGCCTGTCCGCCGACAACCTGATCGTATTCGTCATCATCATGGCCCGGTTCCGGGTGCCGCGCGAGCAGCAGCAGCGCGTGCTCATGGTCGGCATCCTGCTGGCCCTGGTCCTGCGCGGGGTGTTCATCGCCGCCGGGGCGGCCGCCATCAGCCGGTTCTCGTGGGTGTTCTACATCTTCAGCCTGTTCCTCGTGTACACCGCGGTGCGCCTGGTCACCGACGGCGAGCCCGACGGCGACGGATTCAAGGAGAACCCGCTCGTCCGCTGGTCACGGCGGGTGCTGTCGCCGACCGTGGTGGTGCTGGTGGCGATCGGCACGACGGATCTCATCTTCGCGTTGGATTCCATCCCGGCGGTGTTCGGGCTGACGTCCGAGCCGTACCTGGTGTTCACGGCCAACGTGTTCGCCCTGATGGGCCTGCGCCAGCTGTACTTCCTCATCGGCGGGCTGCTGGACCGCCTCGTGTACCTGTCGCTGGGCCTGGCCGTGGTGCTGGGCTTCATCGGCGTGAAGCTGTTCCTGGAGGCTCTGGCCGACAACTCGCTGCCGTTCGTCAACGGCGGCGAGCCCGTGCACTGGGCGCCGCACATCGGCATCCCGCTCTCCCTCGGCGTCATCATCGGCACCCTCGCCGTGACCACGGTCGCCTCGCTCATCAAGTCCAAGCGCGACGCCCGGGCGGACCGCTGATGCTGACCCTGTCCCGCACCGACGCCCGCCGCCTGGCCGTGCGGGCCCAACTGCTGGAGAACCAACGCCCGACCGACATGTTCGAGGTCATCCATCACCTGGCGGAATTGCAGAACGACCCGACGGCGTACGTGGCTCGCAACGCCGACCTCGTCCTGTGGACCCGCCTCGGCTCCGCGTATGAGCCCTCCGACCTGCGCGACGCCCTCGACGAGCAGGCGCTGCTGGAGTTGCAGGGCATGATCATGGTGCCGGGCGACCTGGCGTTGTACCGCGCCGAGATGGAGGCGTGGCCGACGCAGGACTGGCAGGAGGGTCTGAGCGTCTGGGTCGAGGCGAACACCGGGTGCCGTCTCGACATCCTGTCCCGGCTGCGCACCGACGGCCCGCTGACCGTGCGCGACCTGCCGGACACCTGCGACGTACCGTGGCGGTCCTCGGGCTGGTCCAACAACCGCAACGTGGGCCGGATGCTCGACGCCATGGTCCAGCGCGGCGAGGTGGCGGCGGCCGGCCGGCGGGGTCAGGAGCGCCTCTGGGACCTGGCCGAACGCATCTACCCCGATGAGATCGTCCCGTTGGACGAGGCCCGGCGGATCCGCGCCGAGCGCCGCCTGCGCGCGCTGGGCATCGCCCGCGGCGGCCCCGCCGGCGAACCGGCCGTGGTGGAGGGCGTCCGCGGCGAGTGGCGGGTAATCCCCGAACTGTTGGATACCGCCTTCCACGGCCGCACGGCGTTGGTTTCCCCGCTGGACCGCCTCGTCTACGACCGCAAACGCATGACCGAACTGTTCGAGTACGAGTACCAGCTGGAGATGTACAAGCCGGCCGCCAAGCGCCGCTGGGGCTACTGGGCCCTGCCGATCCTGCACGGCGACCGCCTCATCGGAAAGCTGGACGCGGCCGCCGACCACCGCGCCGGGGTGTTGCGCGTCGATGCGGTCCACGAGGACGCGCCGTTTTCCAAAGCCCAGGCCGCAGCGGTACGGCGTGAGCTCACCGCCCTCGCCGCCTGGCTTCACCTCGACCTGTAACGCCTCGCGCGGTGGTCCGCGGAAGGTCTCACCGTCCGTGCGAGTCCGCGGGCCCTCGGCGCTCCTTGTGCGCCCGCCGGTTCCGCTCAGCAGTACAGGCCCGGGCGGGCGTCAGCTCTCCTGACTGGCCTGGACGAATAGCCGGTGCTGGAAAGCCGCCCCGGGCACGGCGGTACAGTCGGCGCGTGGCCACGGTCCGGGTAACCTTCGTCGATGCCGCCAGCGGCCAGCCGTTCGCGCGCTCCGAGATGCCGGCGGGGCAGCTGCCGGAGAGCTTCGCGGCGCAGACCACGCTCCAGCTCGGCGAGGACCAGTGGATTGTCGAGCGGGCCGAGCCCGAGACCCGGGCCGAGGCGACCGCCCGCGGGCGGATGGTGCTCACGCTGCGCCGGGTCGAGATGATGGCGCCGCAGGACATCCTGTACTCGCTGCCGACGCTCTGCGCCGAGCTGCCGCCGCTCGCCGATCAACCCGCCGGGGCCGATGCGCTGGTGTTGCACGAGGACGACTGGCGGCAGGTCGAGCTCGCGTCCCGCGCGAACGCCGCTGCGGTCGACGGCGAGCTCGCGGCGATCCGGCGCATCTTCGCCGAGCACCGCCGGGGCGCCGGGTTCGACCAGATCCACCTCCGGGAGATTGCCGCGATCAGTGAGCCGCTGCCGTCCTGGGCGCAGGTCCAGGCGAACCTCCCGCGGCCCGAGCGGGAGCTCGGCGGGGTCCGGTTCCGCGACGCCCCCAACCGCGTCGCCGGGTCGTTCGCGCTCGGATACGGGGCCGGCGCGGTCTGCTACGGCATCGTCCAGCGCGAGCGGGTCACCGTGCTCGGGCTGATCGGTACGCCGCCGGTCGCCGGCCTGGCCCGCGCCCTCGACCTCGTCGTCGTCGACTGGTGCGGCGCCGGCCGCGAATAGCTCACCAAGAGGCGTTGATCACGTGGCAAACCAGGCCTCGGCGGGCATGATCAACGGGTGGGTGCTGTGCGCGATGACGGGCTGGTCGAGGTAGGAGCCGGCGGCCTCACCGTCGTCGTGGGAGGGGCGGCGCCGGCGAGCCTCAGCCTGTACAAGCGGCAGGCTGAACTTGTCGAGGACTTCCCGGGTGCCCAGACCGATGGCTTCAGCCTCGTCGCCGTCCGCGACGAGGGGGACTGGCCGCGGCTCGTCGTCACGCAGCGCTACTCCCCTGCCGGGGGCGGATTCGCGCCCGGGGTCCTGCTCGTGCCGAAGCGCCGGCAGGTGTTCATCGGGGCCGGCTCCCGCCTCCTGGCCTATGAGGCACGAGGCGGGACCTGGCGGCGGCAGTGGGAGGACCGCGCCGAGGGCGGCTTCTGGCAGTGGCGGCGGCACGGGAAGACCGTGCTCATGAGCGCCGAGCTCGAACTCGCCGCGTGGACGTGCGACGGCCGCAAGCTGTGGTCGACGTTCGTGGAGCCCCCATGGTCGTACCGCGTCGACGGCGGCACGGTCACGCTCGATGTCATGGGCGCGGTCCGCACCCTGGAGTTGCGCACCAGCCGGTGAAACGCCCCGGGGCAGCGGTGGTGGGTCCAGCCCCACTCGTCCGGTGGCCGCCGGCGGGTGCACAGTAGGGCGCATGAAGGTGATCGTGGGCTTCTGGCGGTCCTGCCTGGTCGCCGCCGTCACGCTGCCCGTCGCGGCGGTCTGGGCCGGTGCGGTGTTCGTGGCCTTCCTGTGGCGGCAGAGCCCCTGGTCGTGGTTCGCCCCCGCGGTGTGGGCGGTCGCCGGGACGGTCCTGCTGTCGCGCCCTGTCTGCCATTGGTACCGCACGCTGGTGCGACGCTGGACCGGCACGCGCATCCCGCCGGGGTACCGCGAGCCGGCCCCCATCACCCGCCTGTCCACCGGCTACTGGTGGAACGGCCACTCCTACGAGCGTAGCCGCCGCCGCGCCGAGCAGGACCAGCGCTTGCGGGGATGGTTGACCGATCCGGCGGTACGACGGGACCTGCGTTTCGCCCTTCTCGCGCCCTGCACGGCGGGCGTCGTGTGCGCCGTCCCGCCGGTCGCGCTGGGCCTGGCGTTCCTCGGCGGCTGGTGGCTGCTCCTGGTGCCGGTCGCCGCGGCCACGGCCCCCTTCGCGTGGCGGGTCGCCGCGCCGGTCGGCCGGCGGTTCCTCGGCCCCACGCCGGCGATGCGCCTCGCGGAACGGGTCGACCAGCTCACGGCCCAGCGCGCCGACACCACGGTCGCGCAGGCCGCCGAGATCCGCCGCATCGAGCGCGACCTGCACGACGGAGCCCAGGCCCGCCTCGTCGCCCTGGGCCTGTCCCTGGCCACCGCGGAGCGCCTCATGCGCACCGATCCAGACCAGGCCGCAGCGGTACTGCGCGACGCCCGCGCCGGCGCCGCCACGTCCCTGAGCGAGTTGCGCGAACTCGTCCGCGGGATCAGCCCGCCGGTGCTGAACGAGCGCGGCCTGGTCGACGCGGTCCGCGCCTTCGCCCTCGACTGTCCCCTGGAGACTACCGTCGACGCCCCCGAATCGGTCCGGCTGGACCCGCCGATCGAGGCCGCGGTGTACTTCGGCCTGGCCGAACTCCTCACAAACGCCGTCAAACATGCCCGAGCCAAGTCAGCCACGGTCGCCTTTCGCCTCGACGCCGCGGCCCTCGTCGTGGAGGTCACCGACAACGGCCGCGGCGGTGCCACGATCCCGGCCGAGGGCGGGCTGGCCGGCCTGCGCCGACGGCTCGCCGCGTTCGACGGGACCCTCCAGGTCGCCAGCCCGCCCGGTGGACCGACCCGTGCGACAATGACGGTGCCATGCGAATCGTCGTAGCCGAAGACCTGTACCTGCTGCGCGACGGCATGGTCCGGCTGATCGAGGCCTTCGGCCACACGGTCGTCGCCACCGCCAGTGACGGCGAGGAGACCCTGGCCGCGCTGCTCGCCCACCGCCCCGACGTCGCCGTGGTCGACGTCCGGATGCCGCCCGGCCAGTCCGACGAGGGCCTGCGCGCGGCGCTCGCGGCTCGCCGGGCCGTTCCCGGCCTGCCGATCCTGATCCTGTCGCAGCACGTCGAACAGCTCTACGCCCGCGAACTGCTGGCCGACGGGGTGGGCGGCATCGGATACTTCCTGAAGGAAAGCGTCTTCGACGCCGACCAGTTCATGGACGCCCTGGAACGCGTCGCGGCGGGCGGAACGGCGATGGACCCGCAGGTCATCGCCCGGCTGCTCGGCAGCGGCTCCTCGCAGCGGCTGCTGGACGGGCTGACGCCGCGGGAGCTCGACGTGCTGCGGCTGATGGCCGAGGGCCTGTCGAACCAGGCCATCGGGGCGCGGCTGTTCCTGAGCGAGAGCGCGATCAGCAAATACACGACATCGCTCTTCGGCAAGCTCGGCCTGAACGACGACGACACCACCAACCGCCGCGTCCTCGCCGTGCTCGCCTACCTCAACAACCCCTGACCACGTCGAACGGTCTCCACATGTGGGTTTCGGATCTGATCGCCGGTCTGGTCCTCATCGGCGTTGGGCTGTGGGCTTGGCCGGCCCGGCGGGCGACCGGCGCGCTGCTGGCGTTGACCGGGATCGGCTGGTTCGCCGGCAGCGTCGAATCGGTGGCCCTGTACTGGCATCGCGGCTTCCTCATGCATCTCCTGATCACCTACCCCGGCTGGCGACCGCGCACCGGCGGCGCCGCGGCCGTCGTGGTGATCGGCTACGGGTTAGCCCTCAGCCCGATCTGGCACGACGACCTCGCCGCGATCGGCCTGTCGAGCCTGTTCCTCTTGGTCATGGTCACGGAGCGGGCCCGCACCGGTAGGCGGCTGCGGGCCGTGGCGCAGCGGGCGGGAATCGCCTTCGGTGGTGTGGTGGCCGCGGCGGCGGCGGCCCGGCTGCTGGTGCCCTCCGGCGGTGCCGCCGTGCCGGTACTGCTGGCCTACGAGGCAGTGCTGGGTGTGCTCGCGGCCGGGCTGGCGGCCGGGATCCGGTGGCGCGGCGGGCCGGCCGTCACCGACCTCGTCGTGGACCTCACCGAGGGTCGGCCCGGCTCGCTGCGCGACGCGTTGGCGCGGGCCCTCGGGGATCCGTCGTTGCAGTTCGGCTACTGGCAGCCCAGCCCGGGCCGGTATGCGGATTGGGCCGGCGAACCGATCGCCGTGCCGCGCGGCGGTGCCGAGCAGTCCGTACGGTTCATCTCCCGCAACGCCGAGCCGTTCGCGGTGCTGATTCACGACCCGGCCGCACTGCACGACCCGGCGCTGTCGGCGGCGGTGGAGGCGGCGATCAAGCTGAGCGCGTCCAACGCGACGCTGAACGCACAGCTGCGCTCCCTGGCCGACGAGGTCGCGGCATCCAGGCGACGGCTGGTGCGGGCCGGCGACGAGGAGCAGCGGCGGCTCGAACAGCGCCTCCACACGGGGCCGCAGTGGCGGCTGTCACGCGTCCGTGAACTCCTGCGGACCGCTGGCCCCGGCCCGCAGACCGGTCAGGCGCCGGCCCTGCACCGCGCACAGCGGCAGCTGGAGCAGGCGGTGGAGGCGTTGACGGCCCTGGGTCGCGGGCTGTATCCGCGGGAGTTGGACGACGGATTGGCCGGTGCGTTGCGTGCGCTCGCCGACCGGTCCGGCGTCCCGGTGCGGCTGCGGGTGCCGGCCGGACGTTTCCCCGCCGAGGTCGAAGCGGCGGCCTACTTCCTCTGCTCGGAGGCGGTGGCCAACGTGGAGAAGCACGCCGCGGCCTCGGTGGCCGTGATCGAGATCGACGAGCGGGCCGGAGGCCTGGCGATCGTCGTCAGTGACGACGGGGCCGGCGGGGCCGACGTCGCGCGGGGACGCGGTATCGCCGGCCTCGTCGATCGGATCGAGGCGCTGGGTGGCCGGCTCACGGTCGAGTCGCCGCGGGAGCGCGGCACCCGGCTGGTCGCGCGGATTCCGCTCCAGCACGTTTCCTAGCCGGACGCGTCGTGGCTGGCCACGATGTCCCCGGCGGCGGCGCTGCGTACCGTCGGACCCGCTCGGGGCACGAGCGGTCGCGCACATCGAGGACTGGTGGTGGCGAGCATGGCATCGCGTACGGGGCGAGGCCTGCGCCGGCTGGTGGCGATCGCCGTGGCCGGCACGGTGACGGCCTGCACCGGCTGGGGCGGGGACAAGGCCGGCGGACCGGGCGCGCCGGTCGTGTTGTCGCTGGCCAACGGCTACTCGAATCTGTCGTACGAGCCTTCCGTGGCGCGGTTCGTGGAGCGGGTGGAGCAGGTCTCCAATGGCGCGCTGCGGGTCCGTCCGGCCGACGGCTGGGGCGGGTACGCCCCCGACTTCGAGCAGCGGATCACCCGGGACGTGGCGTCGGGCCGGGCCGATCTCGGCTGGGTCGGCACCGGCGTGTTCGACACCCTCGGCGTGGACAGCTTCCAGGCCTTGACGGCGCCGCTGCTGGTGGACAGCTACGCGCTGGAGCAGGTGGTGATCGACAGCGAAGTACCCCGGAAAATGCTCGTCGATCTCGGGCGGCTCGGCGTGGTCGGCGTCGCCGTCCTGCCCGGCGGTCTGCGCAAGCCGATCGCGGTGCGGCGGCCGCTGCTGGCGCCCGCGGACTGGCAGGGCATCACCTTCCAGACCTTTCGCTCCCGAGGACGTTCCCGGGCGATCAGTGCCCTGGGCGCCGTGCCGAGCGACGCGTTCGGCTCGCTCAATGACGGGATCGTGCGCGGTGAGATCCAGGGCTTCGACAAGAGCCTGCTCGCATTGCAGATCAACGCGATGGCCCCGCGGGTGCCGTACGTGACGGCCAACGTGAACCTCTGGCCGCAGCCGGTCGCGCTCCTGGCCAATCCGGACCGGCTGGCCGGGCTGACCGACCGGCAGCGCGGCTGGCTGCAGCGGGCGGCCCTGGACGCCGCCGCCGGCTCGGCCGCCCTGGCCGACCGGGACGTCCAGCTCGTGGCTGAGGCCTGCGCCTCGGGCGCCCGCTTCACCGACGCGTCCGCGGCCGACATCGAGGCGCTGCGATCGGCCTTCGAACCGTTGTACCGCGAACTTTCCGAGGACCCGACGACGAAGACGGCGATCGAGCGGCTGCGGCAACTGCGGCAGACCACCACGGCTGAGCCGCCGCTCGTCATCCCCCCGGGCTGCACCGGCCCGGCACCGGCCGCGCCGAGTCCCGCCTGACCGACCGAACGGAGCGCGGCTGTGCCCAACTCGACCTATCGAAGGAACCATCCGCTGGCCGTGATCATCACCCTCGCCGTCCTCGGCACGACCGCCTGCGACAGTTCGGACGGCGGCCCGGCCCCGGCGCCGGTCGTCGCCACCACGGCCGCGGCCGGGGCGACCGGCCCGGACGCCACGACCCGCAAGTTGGAAGGGATCTACCGGTGGACGTTGACCGATGAGGACGCCCTGGCCCACGGCACTCCCAACGACCAGACCCAGACGGCCCTCGAGCACGACTTTCCCAGCACCATGACGGTGACGCTACGTAACGGGACATGGTCGATGGAGCAGACGACCTCCTCGGACCTCTACGGCGGCACGTACGGGGCGACCGCCGACCGGATCACCTTCAACTGGCCGGCTGAACACAGCGTCCTGCTCTTCACATACGCGTTCGACGGCGGCAAGCTGACCCTGCGGGCGATGGAGCCGATGGACGCCGGGGACCGGTTCGTGTGGAGCACGAACCCGTGGACCCGGATCGGCTGAGCGGCCGGGTGACGCGATGACCAGGTGACGCATCGGTGAAGGCGGCCGGCGCATATGAGAGCTGTTTTCGGCGGTACCGCGGCCGCGTTGGCGCTGCCGCTGGCCGCGCTGGCCGCAGGGCTCGGCTCGACGGTGATCGCCGGACCGGACCGGCTGATCACGACCTATGCGGCGACGGGGCCGGTCGCCGCCACCGCCGAGCTCGGCGTCGGATGGGCGTTGCTCGTCGCCGGGTCCGTCACCTGGCTCAGCCGCGGCGGCCGCTCGGTCGCCGTGCTCGTCGCGGCGATCGGCACGGTGTGGCTGTCTCCCGTGTGGGCCGGCTGGTATTCCGGCCCGCTCGCAGTGCGCAGTGTCGCCATGCTGCTGCCGCCCATGATGGGTCCCCTGCTCATCCACCTGACGCTGACGGCGCCGGCCGGTCGTCTCACCGCACCCACCCAGCGCCGGCTGGTCGCGATCGGCTACGCCGTCGCGGGATCGGTCAGCCTCGGCCACGCCCTCGTCTACGACCCGTTCTTCGATCCCGACTGCTGGCGCGACTGCACCGGCAACACGCTGCTGGTGCGCTCCATGCCGGCCGCGGCGGCCCTGTTCGCGCGGGCCGGGCTGGTCGGGTCCGTCACCGCCGCCGCGGTCGTGGTGATCGCCGCGATCCGGCGGGTGTCGCAAGCGACCGTGGCCGGACGACGGCTGCTCGGCGGCGTGCTCGCCGCGACCACCGCCGCCGGCCTGGCCGAGGCGCTGTATGCCGCGGCCCTGCTGCGCGACCCGGCCGAGGACCCACGTCTGGCCCCCTTCATGACGGTGTTCCTGGTGCGGGCAGCCGGATGCTCGCTGATCGCGCTCGGCCTCGGCTGGGCGCTGCAGCGGCGGTACCGCAGCCGCTCCGCGGTCGCCCGTCTGATCACCGACCTGGGCGCCTCGCCGCCGCCGGGTGCGCTGCGCAGGGCACTGGCCACGATGCTGCGGGACGAGCACCTCGACATCGGCTATCGCCTGCCCGGCTCGACCGGATACGTCGATGCCGACGGCGGCCCGTTCGACCCGGCACCGGGACCCGGCCAGGCCACCACCGCGATCCGGCGGCACGGTGAGCCGCTCGCGATCCTGGTCCACGATCGCTCCCGGCACGACGAGCACGACCTGTCGGCGCAGCTCGGCTCGGCCACGCGGCTGGCGATCGACAACGAGCGCCTGCGTGCCTCCCTCCTCGCCCGCCTGGCCGACCTTCGTGCATCGCGGGCCCGGATCGTCATGGCGGCGGACCAGACCCGCCGCCGGCTCGAACGGGACCTGCACGACGGCGCGCAGCAGCGCGTGCTCGCCGTCACCGCCGAACTGCACCTGGCCCGTTCGGCCGCGCGCGCCGGTGCCGACGCGGCCCTGATCGACAAGGCGCTGATCGAGATCCGTGCCGCCCTGGCCGACCTGCGCGAGATCGCCCACGGCATATTTCCCACCATCCTTGAAGAGGCTGGCCTGGAGGCGGCGCTCCTGACGCTCGCCGAGACCGCCGCCGCCGTGATCGACATCGACGAGGTGGTCGCGGCACGGCTGCCCACCGAGCTCGAACGGGCGGTCTACGCCGTCGTGCAGCACACCGCCGGTGCCGCGCCCGCCGATCCGGTCCGCCGATTCCGGGTGCGCGTCGCATGCGTCGCCGGGCGGGTGGTGGTGACCGTCGACGGGGTCACCGGGGAGCCCGGTGAGCACGTCCACGACCGGGTCCTCGCGCTGGGCGGACAGGTCACCTCGGACGGGCAACAGCTGCGGGCGGAGCTCCCATGCGACTGGTCGTAGCCGACGACACCATGCTCACCCGCGAGGGCCTGGTCCGGGTGCTGACCACCGCCGGGCACGACGTCGTCGGTCAGGCCGCCGATGCTGCGGAGCTGCTCCGCACGGCGTGGCTCGACGCGCCCGACGCGGTGATCGTCGACATCCGGATGCCTCCCACCCACACCGACGAAGGGCTGGTCGCCGCCCGGCAGATCATCGCCCGGCAGCCCGGCGTCGGCGTGCTGATCGTTTCGCAGTACCTCGAGCCGAGCTACGCGCTGCGCCTGCTCGAGGTGCGCCCCGGCGGCGTCGGTTACCTGCTCAAGGAGCACATCTTCGACGCCGCGGTCATCACCGACGCGCTGGTCCGCATCCGCGCCGGTGAGACCGTGGTCGACCCGGCCATCGTCAGCCGGCTGGTCAACCGGCCTCGTCACGACGACCCGCTCGGGACGCTCACCGCCCGCGAGCGCGAGGTCCTGCAGCTGCTCGCCGAGGGGCTGTCCAACCGGGCGGTCGGGGCCCGGCTGCACATCGCCGAACGCACGGTCGAGACCCACATCACCCGGACCTTCGCAAAGCTGGGCGTGGCCGACGATCCGGACGCTCATCGCCGCGTGCTCGTGGTGCTCGCGTACCTGCGCTCATCCACGCTCCGACCGCCCGGATAGCCGGCTGCGGCCGGCCGGGCCGCTGCCGAGCAGTCCGGTCTCGTAGGCGTGGATCACCGGATGCACCCGCGTCGTCGCGCCGACGTTGCTGAACAGGCGGCTGATGTAGGTCTTCACGGTCGCCGGGCCGATGTGCAGGCTACGGGCGATTTCGGCGTTCGACAGGCCGCGGCCGACGAGGACGAGCACGTCGGCTTCCCGGGCGGGTAGTACCGTGGCCGGCTGGTCGAGCGTGGGCGGTGGCGGCGTGGCGGCGAAGGCTTCGATCAGCCTTCGGGTGATCGAGGGCGACAGCAGCGAATCGCCGGCGGCGACCGTCCGGACGGCCCGGATGAGGTCCTCGGGCGGGGTGTCCTTGAGCAGGAAGCCCACGGCGCCGGCGCGCAGCGCGCCGAAGACGTAATCGTCCAGCCCGAACGTGGTCAGCATGATGACGTGGCAGCCGGCGCACTCCGGGTCGCCGGTGATGCGGCGGGTCGCCTCGATGCCGTTCAGCACCGGCATCCGGACGTCCATGAGCACCACCTGCGGGCGGCTCGTACGGGCCAGCCGGACGGCCTCCTCGCCCTGCCTGGCCTCGCCGACGACCTCGACGCCGGCGGTGGCCGACAGCAGCGCGACGAAGCCCACCCGGACGAGGTCCTGGTCGTCGACGACGACAACCCGCACCGGCCTCATCCGAACGCCGCCCGCCCGCTGGTGTCGCGCAGCACCGCCCGCACCCGGTAGCCGCCGCCGGCGCTCGGCCCGACGTCGAGCCGGCCGTCGAACATCGCCACCCGTTCGCGCATGCCGATCAGCCCGTACCCACCGGTGCCGGCGGCCTTCCCGCCGCGTGGACCGGGCGTGGGGACGTCATTGCCGATCTCGATCCGGGCGTCGCCGCCGTCCGCGGCGACGTCGACCCACGCCCGGGCACCCGGAGCATGCTTGCGGACGTTCGTCAGCGCCTCCTGCACGAGCCGGACCACCAGGGCCCGGGCGACCGCCTGCTGCTGTCGTTGCCGCAGGTGCCGGACCGACAGCCCGCTCGCCCAGACGATCGTGAGCCCCAGCAGCGTGAACACGCTCAGCGGATCGGCGAACGGGCCGCCTTGCAGCGCCAGGACGCCGGACTGCGCGTACAACGCCGCCAGGCAGGCCAGCGCGGCCTTCAGCGGCTGCCAGGAGGCCGACGCGAACAGCACGCATGCCGGCACCACGCCCTGATTCCACCGCAGCAGTTCGATCACCAGCCAGGCACCGAGCATCACCCCGAACACCGCGGACGGCCACCGCCGCCGTAAGGCCAGCGGCAGGCTCCCCAGCACCGCCAGGAGTACCAGAGCGGCATCACCGCCGCCTTCGTCACCCTCGCGGTGACGCTGCCGAGACTCGCCCCGGCGACCCGCCTGCCCGGGTGGGCCCTGCAAATCGCCGCCGCCGGCTGCGCGTTCATCGCCGCCGGGGCATGGACCATGACGATGTACGCCAACCATGTGCTCGTGCTGTTGACCGACGAGCAGGTCGAACAGCTCGTCAACCGGTCCGGCACCTACCTGGACCTGTTCTGGCTGCCGAAAATGGTGCTCTGCGTGGCCGGCTTCGCCGCGCTGGCGATCGCGGGCTGGCGCCGGCGGGCCATCTCGCGCGGCGCCTGCGCGCTGCTCGGCCTGGCCGCCGTGGTGTCGCTGCTCCCGCCGCACCCGCCCACCGGAGTCCTGGCCGGCCTGGCGCTGGTCTGGGCCGTACGCTCGGCCGCCGCCAACGGCCGGTGACGACCCACGGCCAGCCGGCCGGTGGTGGCGCGATTCTCGCCCGGGCGGCCCCGGCGGACGGTCCGCCGCCGGGCCGTCCGGCTCGAAGCGCCACGGGGCGTGCTGCCGTGCTCAGGCGTCGTCCTCATAGGCCGCGATCTCCGCCGCGATGGTCGCCGCCTCCTGGCCGAACGTCTCGTCGGTGATCTCACCGCGCTCGTGGCGGACCTTCAGCCGGACGGTCCGCTCCAGGAAGCTCGCGCCGAGCCGGACCTCGGACTCCTCCGCCTCGTCCACGCCGCTGGGCTCGCCGAGGACGATCCGGCCCAGCACCGCGAGCCGGTGCTCGTCGGGATCGTCGGTGTCCGGCAGCTCGCGGACCTGCGCGGCAAGTACCGAATGCCGAACCGCGTAGTCGTCGTCGCCGATCCGGTTGGCCTGATGGTCGACCTTCAGCCGGATCACGTCGTCATTCAGCTTGGCACTCGCCGCGGTGACCGCGTCACCGGCGCCGGAGGTTGCCGGCAAGCCCAGCCGTGTGACGGCCGTCGACCGGCCGCGGGCGATCCGCCTCTCGGCGGACGCGACGAGCTCCCGGTGGATTTTCGCCTCCCGGGCCGTCTCGCGCCGCCGCAGCTCGGCCGCGTCGATCTCGACATAGGACCGGTCCTTCTCCTCGTAGCGCATCGGCAGCGTCGACCCGGCGGTGTGGCGGCCGAGGGTGACGGTGTACCGCGCTATCCGTTCGACCTCCGCTGTGGTGCCGTCGTCGAAATGCACCCTGAGCCTGAGCTTGGTGTTGGGCTGCAGAGCGCCGCTGACCCAGCCCCAGCTCTCGGACTCCAGCACCACCGCCTCGGCCTTCATACCGTCACGCATCAGCCGGCGGCAGCGGGGGCCGAGCTTCAGAAACCACGGTCGGAACTGCATCGACGGTCCTCGCGAGGACAGACTGTCGCCGCGGATCGTGACCCCCGGAAACAACAGGCTGCTCACCCAGCCGTTCCGCCCGCGAGCGAGCATGCGCGCACATGCCGCATTCCGTGCTCGGTCTGGCGTTCCGAGTATGCCGGATGCCCACGATGGCGTCCGTGAGCGAGGTGATGATCGTTGGCCACGAACTGGTCGAGCCGTACCTGCGGTGTGATGGACTGTTGCGCGGTGAGCCCGGCCAGACGGTCGTCGGGGACCGGCTGGCCTGGTCGATCTCGTCCGTGTGTTCCGCACTGGGGTGCGAGGTGAGAAGGCCCGAGCTGCACCAACTGCCGCGTCCTGGACGCGCTCGCCTGCCTGGACATCCCTGATTCAGGGTTTCAGGTGCCCCAGGCAGGTGCCGCCATCGGCGTCGCTCGTGGTCCCGTCCGGGCAGACGGTTCGTGACCAGGTCACCTTGACCAGCGACGCCCCGCTGAGGTCGGCGCCAGTCAGGTCGGCCCGGGTCAGGTCGGCCCCGTCGAGCTTCGCGCCGCGCAGGTCGGCATCGCGCAGCCGCGCGTCGACGAGGGACGCATTGCGCAGGTCAGGGCCGCTCGACTGGTTCGGCGGATTCGCGGCCCAGGCGAAGGCGACGATCCCGGCGCCGGCGATTACGGCGGCCAGCAGCAGGCGGTGCAGTCCGCGCTCGAAGGCGGCCTTCAGCGCCTGGTGATTGGCCAGGTCCTCGACTGCGGTGATGCGCTTGTCGAGCGCTTCGATGCGTGCGCGGAGGTCGCCGGGCGGGTTCGGCTCGCGCAGCTTCGCCACGAGATCGTCGCGGCGCTTGATCAATTCGGCCGGGCTCGCAGTGCCCTGCAGGAACTTCGAGTCCCGTTGGAAGAACGCCACCACCGGCCGCAGTTCCCGCGTCGGATGGTCCCAGTGCCGGTCCAGGTCTGAAACCAGCACCTGAGTCGGCAGCAGCACGCGCATCTCCGCGCCGATCGCGAGCACCACCCCGGTTAGCCCCAGCAGGATGCCGGCCGCGGCCACCCAGAACCGGACGGTACCGGCGTCGAGCCGGCCGATGTTGGACAGCTGGCTCCCCGCGAGGAGCGCGGCACCGACCCCCGCGGCGCTGGCGATAAGCCACTTCGCCGTGTCCCGGATTCGTTGATTGGCCGCGCTCAGCGGCGACGCGCCCGGCTCCGACGCGGTCATCCGGTCGCGCCCGGGTTGATGATCACGATGGGCGGCAGGTCGTCGTCCTCGACTCCGGGAACCGGCGGGATGCGATGCACGAGACCGGCGCCGACGTCACCGACCTCGGGCGCTCGCCGCGTTACCGGGAACCCCATGGCGATGCCCGGCCGGTAATGCGTCAGCACCGCACCGACCTCGCCGAGCGACAGCGGAATCTCCGCGTCGACCGTCGGCCCCGCGGTGATCAGGTCCGCCCGGTATGCGAGCACCAGGCCGTCCTCGTCGAGCCGGGCACCGAACAGCGGCACCACCCACGGGGCCGATCGCTCGGCCGGCAGCGCGATCAGCAGCGGCTGGACCCGCCCCTCGGGGATGTAGACGACCCCCACCCGGCCGAGCGGCCGGCCGTCGGACGAGCGGACAGGTGTGCCCAGGAGGCGGCGAGCGGAGCGGATCTGCATGGTCACCTTTCCGATCGTGGCGAGTGCGATCGACCGCACAATTCTTAGCTGATCGGATCGGTCGACGCATCCGGAATGACGCCGTCGAAACGGGACACCTGCGGCGTCGTTCGACCGGCGCGGATCGGCCAAACGGTTCGAGATGTGACGATGCACGGACCGGGCGGTGGCCGCCACCGTAGGCTTTCGGCCACTCGTACCCGCATCTCGGATCGGATGGGTGGCGACGCGAATGGCCACGAAGCTCGAGACCCTCGTCCGGTCGGCGACCGTGCCGCTGACCGATGCGGCCGGCGCGCTGCTCGGCACCGCCTTCTTCGTGGCCCCCGGCATCGCGATCACGGCCGCCCACGTCCTGTTCGACGCGGTGGACGACACCGTCTTCGCGCCGGACCGGCAGGGGGTGCTGCGCGCGCTGCAGATCGGGCCGAGGCACCCGAAGCACGTCGCGCCCGGCACCGAACCGGACCGCTATCCGCTGCCCGATCTGGCCGTGCTCGTCGCCCGCGACGGCGAGTTCGAGGACACCCCGTGCGTGCAGCTGGGCGGGGTGGGAGACACCGCGGACCTGCTCGCGGTCGGGTACAACGGCCGGCCCGTCGATCCGCGCACCACGATCGGCGAGAACGTTGCTCTGTTCACCTTCGAGGGAACCTTCCAGGAGCAGGGCGTCGACCTCATCAAGGTCAAGCTGGGCGCCGTCGACCCCGGGATGAGCGGCGCGCCGGTGCTGGACCGCGAGGCCGGCCGCGTCGTGGGCATCGTGAAGGCGACCCGTGGCGCCGGCAAACCGCACGGCGCCTACGTCGTCGCCGCGACCATGCTCCAGCAACTCGAGCACACGGTGTGGGCCCGCCACGAGATCCACCACAAGAACAACCCGGCCTGGCGCGCGGCGGTGGCCGGCGATTTCGTGGGACCGGACCCCGTTGCCGCCACTCGCGAGATCCTCGACGCCGTCATCCACGAGGCGGAGTTTCAGCGCGACACGCTGCCGGACGGCGTCGACGTTGAGGCGCTGCACCAGACCATCTGGATGCGCCGCCGCAGTTCCGGGCGCCGCCGTGCAACCGAAGAGGACGTCCCGGTCCGGCATCGCTGGCGTGGCGATCGGACCATGCCAAGCCTGACCGTGGTCAGCGGCGATCCCGGCTTCGGCAAGTCCTGGCTGCTGCGCTACCACGCCCTGACCGCCGCCCGGCAGGCCAAGGAGCAGCTCGCGGCCGCCGAGTCGGTCGACGACTGCACCATCCCGCTGCGGCTGACCTGCATGACGCTCGCGTCCGACAACGGCTACGGCGCCGGACCACTCGGGCTGGCCAAGACCCTCGTCGCCGCCACGCTGTCCCCGGCGCAGGCCGACGACAGCGATGGCCGCGGGTACGTTCCGACGGTTGAGCGCGCCCTCCTCGACGGGCGGGTACTGCTGTGCCTCGACGGCCTTGACGAGATGCCGACCGGCCTGGCCGCGCGGCTGAAGCAGAGCCTGATCACACTGCTGTCGCTGAACAACACCTTGCTGGTGACCTCCCGTCCGGTCTCCCTCGGGATCATCGACGACATCGCCGTCGGCAACCGCGAGGACTTTCAGCTGGTCGGCTTCTCCTCGCGGGAAACGGTCAACTTCGTGCGGGCCTGGCTCGGCGACCGGCCGGACGACGCCGATGGGCTCCTGGCGGCCTTCGGCGACCGCCCCGAACTGGCCCAGCTGGCCGAGGTGCCGCTGCTTCTGTCGTTCCTCTGCCGGCTCGCCGATCCGGGCAAACACGAGAACTACCGCCGTTCGACGTTGCCCCAGTTGTACGGCGACGTGGTCCGGCACCTGCTGTCCGGACGGTGGCACGGCGGGCGCAGCGCGGCTGGCCCGGAGGCGATGCCCGATGCGGTCCTGCGCATGCGGATGCTGGCCGAGGTGCTCGGCCGGCTCCAGGACCGCTGGCGGGGCGGCGTCGAGGACATCGCGAAGGCCGAGCTGGGCGCCGAGATCCGCCGCCATCCCGACTATCCGGCAGTGGCGGCGACGGCCGCGGTGCGCATGCGGACGCAAGTCGAGACAGCCCGCAATCCGATCGCTGACGTGGCGGAGCCGGTCCTCTGGGAGCTGCTGTACGACGGGCTCCTACTGGACGCCGCCGACGTGTCGCTGCGCCCAACCGTCCGCTTCATCCACCCGATCCTGCGGGAGACGCTGCTGGCCGCCTACTTCGCCGGGCTGACCCTCGACGAGCAGGTCAAGTGCATCGACCGACACCGCTGGATGGATACGAGCTGGACCCGGGTTTTCGTGGCCGCGGCGAGCCTCGCCGCTGATCCGGCCGCGCTGGTGGCGCACATTCTCTCCGAGGACGGCGATCCGTGGGTCACCCAGCGCACACTGGCGGCCCAAGTCGTCGCCGAGGCGAGCCACTACCGGGACGAGGCGTCGGCCGAGGCGGTGCGCGACGCCATCCTCGCGGCCACCCAGTCGCCGCTCGTCTTCGAGCGCCGTCGCGCCCTCGACGCGCTCGGCATCCTGTTGCGTTCGCCCGTCCGCCCGCTGCGCGTGTGGGCCGGCGAGCAAGCGGCGGCGCTGGACGAGCCGGTCGAGAAGAGGGCGGAGGCGGACGCCCAAACCGACATCGCCTACGTGGCCATGTCCAGCCTGCTCGACGCCGGCGACGAAACGGCGGTGCGGCGCGCGCTGACCCTCGTCGCCGCGGAGAACTGCCCGGCGCGGCTGCGGCTACGGCTCATCTCGGGACTGGTCGCGCTCAACACCGCGCAAGCCGCCGAGGCGGTCCGCGACGTGCTGGAACGTGAGGTATCGGTCAAGGAGGAGCTGACCGCGTTCCTCACAGCCTTGCGACCACATTCGCACCCTGCCGTCGCAGTCGCAATCAAGCTGCTGGGCAACCGCCAATTCCGGACCGAGCGGCGGGTTCAGATCGGACGCGCGCTTCTGGAGTGCGGCCAGGCTGCCGTGGAGGCGGTCCGCGACACCGCCGACGACCGCACCATGACGGTCGGCCTGCGCTGCCAGCTCTATGCCGACCTGGTCCGGGCGGCGGTCCCGGACGTTGTCGAGCGCAGCCTACGACTGCTGGCCACTGAGCAGCCGAAGTACGACGACCGGGCCGAGCTCGCGTTGGCGCTTATCGAGGACGGGGTCCCCGATTCCTTCTCGCACGCGGCGCTGGCCCTGGCGAATCGCAACGTGAGCTGGACCGTCCGGGAAGCACTTGCCCGGGCCCTCGCCCGCCACGGCGACGCGGGCCGGGACCTCCTGGTGGGTCAGCTCAACCACGGCGGTGTCGAGCTGGAGGTGAAGATCCGTCACCTCTGCGCGCTGGTGGAGGTGCACGACGAGCGTGGCCTCACCCACGCGTTGAGCCTGCACGCCGACAGCGGGGTGCCGACGTGGATCCGGGTCCGACTGGCCGACGCCCTGTTACGGCACGATCCCTCGCTCGCCGACGAGGACTCGTGCATCGAGCTGTCCACGATGGAGTCGGTAGATCAGCGGGAGCGGCTGGAGATCATCGTGGAGATGGCCCGGCACGGTCGGCCATCGGCCGCGATGGCGCTGATGAGTGTGCTCCGGGAGCGCAGCGGCGGCGTCACCTCCTGGCCCGATATGTCGAAACGCCTGGCCGAGGCCGGCCGGGTCGGCCGCCGATGCCTGGAGACCGTTGCCCAGGACCCAGACCTGGCGTGGAACGTGCGGTGTGACGCCGTGCTCGCCCTCCTGAAGACGTCCGGCGCCGCGCCGGCGCTCGGCCCGCTCGATACGACGATCGCGCAGATGCCGCCGATGTGGCACAACCGGCTGGTGCTCGCCCTGGCCCGCAACGGGCTGGCGCCCGATCTCGGCGAGTTCGTGGCGATCGCCCGAGACCAACGCGCCGGCTACCGGATCATCTTCGAGTTCCTGCAGCGGGCCGCAGTCGAACTGCGAGTGGTGGAAGACCTGGTGGCCACTGCCCGCCAATTGGAGGGGCAGGACGAGCCGACCACGGATTCCAGGATTGCCATCAACACCGACCTGCTGACCGAGCTCGGCATCGAGTACGGCTCCGACGCCGAAGGCCGCCAGATCGTCGCGTGGATCTACAAGACTCTGGAGACGCGGGTCGGGGCGAGACTGGCCGGTCTGATGCTCGCCGAACAGCTCGAGGAGCTGGAAGTCTACTTCGACGCCGAGGACAACGCGGGCGCGCAAGGCTTCCTCGAACACGAGATTCCCGAGTACCCGCTTGTGGTACGGGAGACGTTCGCGAAGATGAAGGAACAACTGCGTAGCGGTGCGCTCCGGCCACCGCGCCTGCACGCGATCCAGGGCGGCGCAGTCCACATGATGAACATCTCGCACGTTGCCGCAGTGCTGGCTGAGTGGATCGCCGCCGCCGACGCCCGCCAGTGGGGCCGATGGCAGAACCTCACCCTCCGCAACGCCACGCTCATCGCCTCGCCGATCGGCCAGCAACTACTGGTCCTCGGCGCGAAGCTCGACCAGGGATGGGGCCGCTACCAGGCGGCGCAATTCGCCGCCAATCGTCTCGCCGCTGACGAAGCCGGGATGCTCTTCGAACACTCGGAGCTCATCGACTGGTTGAAGGGCCAGCTCGAGGAGGGCGTGTACGAACAGCTGCTCTATGGCGGAACCTACGCGACCATCCGTTTCGGTGAGCACGAGGACGCGTGGCTTTACGCGGCGGTCGGCGCCGAACAGCTGGGCGACCATCAGCTGGCGCTCGGTCTCGCGCGCAACGCCGGTCAGACGCGCCCGCCGACGGAGCGCCAGGACGGGTCGAACACGCTCGAGGATTTCCAGCTGAGTCTGGAATGGAGCGATGACGTGGCCACCGAAATGGTTGCCGCCTACATTCAGGGTGTGGAGACGACTCCGCTGAGCGTGTACCAGCAGGCGGTCGAGTTCGAGCCGGACTCCTCGGTCAACCATTTCAACCTGGGCATTGCCCTGCAGCGGGCAGGCCGGCCGGCCGACGCCGTCGAGGCATACAGGCGGGCCGCCGAGCTCGAGCCGGACGCGCGACGGCACCGGGCCCTCGCCATCGCACTGTTCGAGGTCGGACGGCACGACGAGGCACTGGCGGCGCTGGACTTCGCGCTCACGGTCGACCGACACGACCACCTTGCCTATTCCTCCCGCGGTTACATCCTGCTCCAGTTGGGTCGCCACCAGGAGGCGCTCACCGAGTATCGGGAGGCGCGCCGCCTCGCACCGACCAACCGGGACTACCCAGTCACCATCAGCATGTTGCTGCGAGCACTCGGACGAACGGACGACGCGGTCGAGGTGCTCCTCGAAGCGATCAAGGTGCGACCCAGGTTGACGCACCTGCGGCACTCCCTCGCCTACGCCCAGATGGAGGCGGGCCGCCCGCAGGACGCGCTCTCCTCAATCACCGAGGCGCTCGCCATCGACCCGCTTGAGGGGACGACGCACGATGTCCACGGCAGCGTGCTCAGCGCGCTCGGCCGCTACGCCGACAGCGCCGTGGCGTTGGCTGAGGCCGTCCGACTGGACCCGGCCATGAGCGCCAGCCGCGCCAACTACGCCGAGGCCCTCATCCTCTGTGGCCGTCTCGCCGACGCTGAACCTCAGCTCCGTGAGGCCATCCGCCTGGGCCCGGCCAACGACGTCGAGTCCTTCGTTCTGTTGGCCGTGACCGTATACGGGCAAGCCCCCGACGAGGCCGCCGAACTCGCCCGCCAAGGCCTGGCCGCCGCCGCTCAGCCCAACATCACGCCGTTCCGGCACAGCGAGTTGCGCTCCATCGCGCATCTCCTGCTCGGTGACGCCGAGGCCGCCGTCGCCGAGATCCGGGAGGCGGCCGCACAGATCCGCGCCGGCGACCACCGCCGCGAGCCGTTGTACGTCGTGCTGCGCGACCTCGTCCCGCCCGAACAGGTCGACGCGCTCGTCGCGGCCTGGCCGGCGCCCGGAGGTGCGCGACCCGGTGACGACGCCGGTCCGGCGGGAAGGTTCGAGTAGCGCCCGGCGCCGCCGTCAGGGAGCGGTACTCGCCTGCCGCACAGGTCCGCGACCAGTAGCGGCGTCGCCTCGGCGAGCAGCCGCGCCGAGGCCCGACGGCGTCAAGCCGGTGCAGGGGCAGCCGGCCAGGTCATAAACATGTCGCCGCCCACCGCCACAGGACGGCAGCATCACCCTGTGGTCGCCATCAGAGGATTCCGGGACGAAGACGCCCCGACGCTGTGGACGCTCAACAGTCTCCCCAACATCGGTGCGACCGCCGACCCGACCGTCCCGCTGCCCCTGCCTCCGACCGCGCAACCACCGGCCGGCTTCCCCGACCTCGCCGACATTCGCCGCTGCTTCCACGACGCGGGCGGCGACTTCCTCGTCGCCGAGCTCGACGGCCACATCGTCGCCATGGGTGGGATCCGGCCCAACAGCCATGGACAGGCCGAAATCCTGCGAGTACGCGCACACCCCGCCACCCGACGCCGCGGCATCGGACGGCGCCTGATGACCGCGCTGGAAGTCCGCGCCCATCAACTCGGCCTGCCCGAGGCGCATCTCGACACGGCCACCAACCAACCCGAGGCCGTCGCCTTCTACCAGAGCCTGGGCTACCAGGAGATCGGACGCGAACACCAACCCGGCTGGTCGTGGACACTGGTTTACTTCGTCAAGACCCTGCAGCCCAGCTGACGCCATCCCGATCACGCTCACAGCCAACGAACGCAACACGAAAGCCCCCACCCACGGCTGGTACGGCCGAAGGCACCCATTCGCCTCCGGGGACTCGGCGGGCCGCTCGGGCGCATGAGGCGTCCCGAACCGACCGAGCACGAGGGTCAGGCGGTCCCTCAGCACGCGCCGGGCGACCATACTGCTTCCAGGCCGTGGTCGGTGGCGTAGTGCACGTACGGCCGCAACTCGGGAGCATGCTGCAAGCCGTGCCGCAACCTGCACAGCGGAGCCGACCGCACCGCCAGGAACGGTTGGGCGGCGAGCAGCCCCTCAGGTCTGCGAACCGCCAATGCACACCCAGCAGCGTCCTGAGTCGCACCAGCAGCTGCAGGGCGTCGGCCGGAACGCTGTCCACGTAGACGTCGGCCGCCGGCGGCAGGTCGTCCGCCGGTTCGGACGGCAGCGCGAAGCCGGAACGCAGCCACACGCCGAACGCCGGAGCCAGCACCCCGAGGTCGGCCTGGCCGCGACTGCCCAGGTCGGCCCAGAACACCGGGCCGCCGCCACCGGCACACTCGAGGAACATGCCCCGGTCGCCGTCTTGACCGATCATCAGGTAGCCGGGGAGCCATTCGCCGATGCCGTAGGTGGTGTGGCGCTCCGGCAGGGCGTCCAGGCAGTACACCGTCACGGTTTCGCCGTGGACATCGTCGGTGATCGACGCGAGCCACCGCCGGTAGCCGGCGTCCGTCCGGGCAAGAAGCTCCTGGAAGACCTCCACCACCTACTCCTACCCGATGTCAGCCGCGTGGGCACGCCCATGGTCGGCCGGGATGCGGCGTCGGCCTGTCGGATAGGTGATGCTCGTCCGCCCGCGTCGCGACCGCCCCGGCTGGGACACTGACTGCGGCAGGAGGGAGCGGCCGATGCCGGAGTCCACACTCGACGACCTGGTGGCGGTCGCCCTCGACTCGCCTGGCCCGGCCGCCGCCCGCAGCGCCGTCACCGTTCTCACGGCGATGGCCGGCGACGGGCACCACGACGCGACGGTCGCCCTCGGCCGCGTCCTGGCCGGCGAGCTCGGGCGGTCGTGCCCGGACGAGGCCTGGCACGCCAAAGATGCCGCGGGTGTACTGCACGCAGCCCTGCCCCCGCTGGTCAAGATCTTCATCCTGGGGCACGAGGCGCGGTACTTCGTGGACAACCTCGACGCCATCCGGAGCCCGGACGTCGGGGCCGACGCCCTGCGCCTGCTGCAGCAGACCGTCCGCCGCGGCGCGCCGATCCAGGACGCGGTCCTCACCGCCGTGCTGCTGGCCGGGTTCGCCGGCTTCGCGGCCGGCCCCGTCACGGCGGAGCTGTCGCCCAACGTCCGGCTGCGCATGCTCCGCACGGTCATCGAGACGGCCCGGGTCATCCCCGGGTGACAGCATCGACTCGACGTTCGAGGTCGGCCGCGACTTCATCCTGTCCCGCCCTTCGCTGGAGGCGTTCCTCGGCCCGGCGTACCACGAGTTCGGTCACCACGTCGTCGACGCCCTGCTGCCGGCCCGCCGCGAAACGCTCGGCGGCGACGCCCGCCGTGCCTTGGCGGCGGCCGTGGCCGGGATGCTGCGGGAGGCGCACCGCCTCAGCGGGCAGCCCATCGGCGCGGACGACCGCCGGGTGACCGTCCGCGACAGCGGCATCGTGATCGTCTGCACGCTCGACGGCGACGACGCGTACACCCGCCTGTCGTGCTCCCACACCGGCGGGCCGATCGACCTCGACACCGCCGTCGACTGCGCCTACCTGCTGCTGACCCTGCTCGGCGAGGAGGCCGCGCCGGGGCTGGCGGCGGCGTCCTCGCCGCGCGGGATCCTGCACGTCGGGTTCGCCGGCGTGCCGAGTGCCATGCAGGTCAGGTTCCGCGTCGCGCGCCGCCAGCCGGTGCCGCAGGGCAGCGCCACGGCCTGGTTCGCCGCGCTGGAGGACGCCGGGCGGGTCGGGCGCGACGAGCCCGGCCTGCTCACCTCCGGGTCGCGTCCGACCACCGTCGACACCCCCACCGGCGACGCGGCGCTGCGCGACCTCACCATCTGCCGGGGGCTGCGCGACGGCGGCGATCCCGGCGCCCTCACCGCCGCGACCGTCGTCCACGCCGCGATCGCCTGTGCCGATCCTGGTGTACTGCGAGCCGCGCTCGCCAGCGGGTACGACGGCGACCTGGGCCTCGACCGGCTCGGCGAGAGCCTGTGCGTCGTCGTCGACGACAGCGTGACGTACACCGGCCCCACCCGGGCCGATGTCGAGCTGACCCTCGGCGAGGTCCACACCGCCGGCCGGGACGTGGACGGCCACGGCACCCTGCTGTTCGACGCGGCCGGGCGCAGTGCCCGGTTGACGTCGGTGCTGCTGGCGCACGGATCCGGCGTACACCATCGAAACGGCGAAGGGACCACGGCACTGATGCGCGCGGCGGTCTGCGGCCGGGCCGACGTCGTCGACGTGCTGCTGCGGGCCGGTGCACGACCCGGTGACGCCGACGCCGAGGGCCGCACCGCCCTGCACCACGCCGCGGCCTGGGACAACGCCGAGGTCGCGGAGCGCCTCGTGGCCGGCGGCACGGCGGTGGACGCCGCCGACCGCAGCGGCCGGACGCCGCTGATGCACGCGCGCCGCGCCGCCCTCGTCGACCGGCTCGTCGACGCGGGCGCCGACCCCGGGGCCACCGACGCCGCCGGCAGCACGGCGCTGATGAACGCGGCGGCGTCGGGCAACGCCGAGGTGGTGCGGGCGCTGCTGAGTCGCGGCGCCGATCCCCTCGCGGTGACCGACAAGGGCGAGGCCGCCGTACACTTCGCGGCCACGACCGGCCCGGCGGACGCCCGGATCGCCGTGCTCACCGCGCTGCTCGACGCCGGCGCCGACGTGGACGAGGAGAACAACGAGGGCACCACGCCGCTGATGGCCGCCGCGATGGAGGCCCACGACGAGACCGTACGGCTGCTGCTGCAGCGCGGCGCGAACGTCGACGCCCGGACGGTGGACGGCTTCACGCCGCTGATGCATGCCGCCGACGGCCGCAACGCGTGGACCCACGGCCGCGACTTCGCGTTCGGCGACCACATGCTGGCCTGCATGCGGCTGCTCCTCGACGCCGGCGCCGACGTCGACGCGGCCAGCGGCCACGGCTGGACCGCACTGCACTTCGCCTGCCTGGGCTTCGACGCGCAACCGGTGCGGCTGCTGCTGGAGCGCGGCGCCGACCCCAACGCCGCCACGGACGACGGCACGACCCCGCCCGGCCAGGCGCGGTCCGCCGGCCACGAGACGATGATCGATGATTTGGTACGGGCAGGCGCGCGGGAGGACGGCGGACGAGCTCGACGGTCGCGCAGGCGCTGCGGTCGCGTAGCTGGGCGGAGTCCGGCCGGCTCGACCTGCGGGGCCTGCGGCTGCGGGAGCTGCCGGACGTGTTCCCGGCCGGGGTCGGCATCCGGCAGCTCGACCTGTCCGGCAACCGGCTGACCTCCGCCGCCGCGCTCGCCGGCCTGCCGCTGCGGGACCTGCACCTGGACGGCAACCCCTGCCGGCCGGCCCGGACGAGCTCGCCGCCGCGGTCGGCGCCGCCGTCGACCGCCACACGACCGGCTGGGCGGACCCGGACCGCCGGTACTTCGACGCCGCCACCGTCGGCTACGCCTCTCGCTGCTCCTCACCGGTGCCCTGGCGGTGCGGACCCCGGTCGACCGCTACTACAAGCAGACCAAGGGCATCGACGCCACGGTCGCGTTCGCCGACGGTACCCACATCGAACTCAACCGGCTCAGCCGCAAGACCGCCCTGCAACTGGTCGCCGACGTCCAGCAGGCGTCGGTGCGCTTCGGCAGCACCAAGGAGCCCCTCCAGCAGACCGCGACCAGGCGCTTCATCGTCGAGTCGGTGACCCGCCCGGGCGAGGCGGACCTGGTACCCCGGGACGCACCGGCGAACGTCATCCACTTCCACCAGACGTACATCAACAGCGAGGTCACGATGGGCGACAGAATCGAGATCGGCAACATCGTCAACTCCAACGTCAACCTCCGCTCCACCCTGACCCACACGACCCAGACCATCGGCGCCGCCGCCACCCTCGACGAGCCGACCCGGGCCGAGCTGACCCGCCTCGTCGAGCAGCTCGGCGCCGCGCTGGAGCAGCTGCCGCCCGAGCAGCAGGCCCGGGCCGACGCGATCGCCGAGACCACCGGCGACCTGGTCGCGAAGGCCACCAAGGACCAGCCGAACAAGCCCCTGGTCGAGACGGTGGCGAGCGGCCTGCGCAGCCTGGTGGAGGGCCTGGAGAAGGTCGCGCCGCTCGCGATCAGCATCATCGCCCTCGCCACCAAGCTCGTCGCCGGCTAGCCCCTGGTCGGGCCCGGCGATCCCGGAGCGCGTCGGCGTCGCCTCAGGAAGAAGGCGGTCCCGGCCAGCGCGAGCACCGACACTCCGCCGATCCCGGCGAGGGCGGGTGTCGAGGCGATCGCGGACGTGGCGGTGAGCTGGGGCGCGCTCTTCGAAGGTGCCGGCCCGGCGGCGTACGGCGCCAGCCCGGCATCACCGGTCGCGACAGCCGAGGGGCGGGTGGGACTGGGTGCACCCGCCGGCGACGTGGTGGTGGAGGCGGAGGCGAACAGCACATCGGAGCAGGAGTAGTACGTGTCCTCGGTGCTGGTGTTCTGCCAGATCGTGTAGATCAGGTGCGGGCCGGACTTGCCCTTCGGGAGCGTGCCCTTGATCGTGTACGCGTTGTTCTGCAGCGCCGGGTCGGTCGCGGTGGCGAACGGAGCGGTCTCCAGGTCCGACCAGCGCAGGGCCCGGCTCGGCGAGTAGCCGTCCTTGGTCACGTACACCCGGAAGCTGCCTTTGTGCGGGATACGCTCGGCGTAGCGCAGCGTGAAGGCCGCCCCGGCGGTCAGCGTGGTCGACGGCCAGTCCGCGCGGGGCAGGTCGAGGCCCCGGTAGGCGGCGATCCCGCCGCTGCACAGCTTGCCGTCGGGGATGACCTGCCGGTCCCGGCCGTTCACGCCGGCCACCCGGATGTTGTCCCATTGGGCGCTGTCGAAGCCGGCGGCGACCAGGGCCTTGCAGGCGGCCGAGCCCTTCTGCTGCGCCGTGCCCGCCCCGCACGCGTACGCCCGGCTCACCGGGTTCGACGGCGCCCCGTGGGCCTGCGCCGGGGCCGGAGTCAGGGCCAGGACCGCCACGACGGCGACCAGCGATGCCACGACGGTCCAGAACCTCGAGTCGTCCACCTGAGTGGTACGGCGGCGGAGGCACCAAAGTTCACACGCCGACGGGCTCTATTCGTCCGCCTCGCCGGCGAACTCTCGCGCTGCGCCGGCTACGGGACCGCCGGGTCCTGGGGTGCCGGGCCGGGGGGCTCGCGCACCAGGGCGAGCAGATCGGCCACGTGGGGCAGGTCCGGCAGCAGCCGGTGGATCTGGCCCAGCTCGGCGCCCGCGACGACGGACGCGCCCGGGCCGAGTGGCGAGGCGAGCGCCTGCCGGTACTCGCGTTCGGCGGCCGCCGCGTCGCCCAGGAGGACGTGGGCCAGGCCGCGGTTCGTCGGCCAGCCGATGGAGTTCTCCGCCAGGAGCTTGGCCTCTTCGAAGTGGGCGCGCGCGGTGGACGGGTCGCCGGCGCGGAGCAGGGCGATGCCGCGCCACAGGTGCCACCACTCGTTGTGGTTGCTCTCGGGTTCGGCGTCCAGGGCGGCGAGCGCCTCGGGCGTACGGTTCGCGAGCAGCAGGAAGCGGGCGCGCTCGGCGGGGGCCTCGATGCCGCGCTCCGCCGCCCGGGTCAGCACGTTCAGCGCCTCGTCGTCGGCGCCGAGGATGCCGAGCATCTCCGCCAGGCCCTGGATGACGTACGGTGCGTCCTGGTCCAGCTCGTACGCCGCGCGGAAGTCCGCCAGCGCCGCATCGATCCGGCCCAGCCACTCCTTGACCCGTCCGCGGTACGCGTACGCCTCCACCGGTGCCGCCCCCGCCTCCAGGGCGGCGTCGTAGGCGGCGATCGCCTCCTCGTAGCGTTCCATGCGGGTCAGCAGGGACGCGCGGTCGAGCAGGACGCCCTCGTGGCCCGGTTCGAGCTCCAGCGCGCGGTCGTGGTCGGCGAGGGCCTCTTCCTGCCGGCCGAGGTTGTCGTACGCGGTGGCGCGGTTGGCCACGACGGCGAACTCCCCCGCGTCCGCGGCGAGGGCGGCGCCGTACGCGTCGATCGACTCCTCGAAGCGCCCCATCCGGGACAGCAGATGCGCGCGGTCCAGCAGGACGCCGCCGTGGCCCGGTTCGAGCTCCAGCGCGCGGTCGTAGTCGGCCAGGGCGTCGTCGGGGCGGTCGAGGCGGTCCCGGGCGATGGCCCGGTTGGCCACGACCACGAACTCGTCGACGCCGGCCGCGAGGGCCGCGTCGTAGCCGGCCGCCGCCTCCTCGAAGCGTTCCGCGCGGTTCAGGGTGTGCGCGCGGTCCAGCAGGACGGCCGGGTGGCCGGGTTCGAGCTCCAGGGCGCGGTCGTGGTCGGCGATGGCCTCCTCGTAGCGGCCGAGGGCGTCGAGTGCGTCGGCGCGGTTCGCCACCACGGGCAGTTCGGGGGCGCCGGCGGCGTGGGCTTCGCCGAAGGTGCCGACCGCGTCCTCGTACCGCCCCATCCGGATCAGCAGCAGGGCGCGGTCCAGCAGGACGCCCGCGTGGCCCGGTTCGAGCTCCAGGGCACGGTCGTGGTCGGCCAGGGCCTCGTCGTAGCGGCCGAGGCTGTCGTAGGCGTTGGCGCGGTTGGCCACGACGGCGAACTCGCCCGCGCCGGCCGCGAGGGCGTCGGTGTAGCCGGCCGCCGCCTCCTCGAAGCGGCCCAGGGCCCGCAGTGTGTGGGCGCGGTCGAGCAGGACGTCGCGGTGGCCGGGTTCCAGTTCCAGGGCGCGGTCGTGGTCGACCAGGGCCTCGTCGTACCGGCCGAGGGCGTCGTAGGCGTGCGCCCGGTTGGCCACGGCGCGGAACTCGGCGCCGCCGTCGGTCAGGGCCCGGGTGTAGTCGGCGATCGCCTCCTCCTGCCGGTCCAGGACCCGCAGGACGTGCGCCCGGGCCAGCCGGACCCCGGTGTGGTCGGGCTCCAGCTCCAGCGCCCGGTCCTGGTCGGCCAGAGCCTCCTCGTAGCGGCCGAGTCCCTCGTGGACGGTGGAGCGGTTGGCCACGACGGCGAACTCGTCGGCGCCGGCCGCGAGCGCCGACTGGTACGCGGCCGCCGCCTCCTCGAAGCGGTCCATGGTCCGCAGCGTGTGCGCGCGGTCGAGCAGGACGCCCGAGTGGCCGGGTTCCAGGGCCAGCGCGCGGTCGTGGTCGGCGAGGGCCTCGTCGTACCGGTCGAGGTTGTGGTAGGCGTTGGCCCGGTTGGCCACGACGGTGAACTCGTCGGCGCCGGCCGCGAGCGCCTCGTCGTAGGCGGCCGCCGCGTCCTCGAAGCGCCCCATGGTCCGCAGCGTGTGCGCGCGGTCCAGCAGGACCCGGGAGTGACCGGGCCGCAGGGCCAGCGCGCGGTCGTGATCGGCGAGGGCCTCCTCGTGCCGGCCGAGGCTGTCGAACGCGTGCGCGCGGTTGGCCACGGCGAGGAACTCGTCGCCGCCGTCCACGACCCGGTCGTAGTCGGTGATCGCCTCCTCGTGGCGGTCCAGGGACCGCAGCGTGTGGGCCCGGGCCAGCCGGACGCCGGCGTGGTCGGGCTCGAGCTCCAGGGCGCGGTCGTGGTCGGCGAGCGCCTCCTCGTGCCGGCCGAGGCGGCCCAGGGCGGTGGCCCGGTTGGCCACGACCAGGAACTCGTCGGCGCCGGCCGCGAGCGCCTCGTCGTACCCGGCCACCGCGTCCTCGGAGCGCTCCATCGCCCGCAGGGTGTGCGCACGGTACAACAGGACGTTCGCATGTCCCGGTTCGAGCTCCAGCGCGCGGTCGTGGTCGGCGAGGGCCTCCTCGAAGCGGCCGAGGCCGTCGTAGGCGTCGGCCCGGTTCGCCACCACGGCGAACTCGCCCGCGCCGGCCGCGAGCGCCTCGTCGTAGGCGGCCAGGGCGTCCTCGAAGCGCTCCATCGCCCGCAGCGTGTGCCCGCGGTCGAGCAGCACGCGGGGGTGGTCCGGTTCGAACTGCAGGGCGCGGTCGTGGTCGGCGAGCGCCTCCTCGTAGCGGCCGAGGCTGTGCAGTGCGTGCGCCCGGTTCGCCACGGCGAGGAAGTCGTCGTTGCCGGCGGCCAGGACCAGGTCGTAGTCGGCGATCGCGGCCTCGTGGCGGTCCAGGGCGCGCAGGGTGTGGGCCCGGGCCAGCCGGACGCCGGCGTGGTCGGGCTCCAGTTCCAGTGCCCGGTCCTGGTCGGCCAGGGCCTCCTCGTAGCGGCCGAGGCGGTCCAGTGCGGTGGCGCGGTTGGCCATGACCTGGAAGTCGCCGGCGCCGGCCGCCAGCGCCGCGTCGTACCCGGCGATCGCGTCCTCGAAGCGCTCCATCGCCCGCAGCGTGTGCGCCCGGTCCAGCAGGACGCGGGCGTGCCCGGGTTCGAGCTCCAGGGCGCGGTCGTGGTCGGCGAGCGCCTCCTCGAAGCGGTCCAGGTCGTCGTAGGCGTCGGCCCGGTTCGCCACGACGCGGAACTCCGGGGCGCCGGCCCGCAGCGCCCGGTCGTAGGCCAGCAGCGCCTCCTCCGGCTCGCCGATCAGCCGCAGCACGATCCCTTCGGCCAGCCGGACCTCCGGGTCGTCGGGCGCCAGGTCCACGGCGCGGCCGAGCGCCCGGCGCGCGTCGGCGGGGCGCTGCAGCTGCGCGTAGGCGCGGGCCATGCCGGTCAGCGGTTCGGGGTCGCCGGGCTGCAGGGAGGCGGCCCGCTCGTAGTCGGCCAGCGCGTTCTGGTAGTCGCCGAGCTCGTGGTAGGTCTGCCCGCGGGTGCGGTAGGTCTGCGGGTTCACGTCGAGCACGAGGGCGCGGGTCAGGTCCTCGATCGCGTCCTGGAAGTTGCCCAGCAGCCGCAGCGTCTCGGCCCGCCGGACCCGGACCCGGCTGCCCGGGCGCACCTTGATCACCACGTCGAACTCGGCCAGCGCCTCGCGGTAGCGGCCGAGCTCGCGGTAGACGAAGCCGCGGGCGGCCCGCACCTGGACGTCGTCCGGCGCGATCGAGAAGGCGAGCTCGATGTCGGCGAGGGCGCGGTCGTTGTCGCCGCGCTGGCAGAGCACGACGCTGCGCTCGGCCGCCGCGACGGCCCGGCCCAGCGGCGGCATCGCGGGGAAGTCGAGCACCTCGGTGAGCAGCGCGACGTAGGCGTCGGGGCTCTCGCCGGCGGCCCGGATCATGCGGCTCCACCGGGCGGTGTCCTCGGCCTCGGTGTCGGCGGCGGCCTGCGCGAACGTCTCGCCCCAGGCCAGCAGCGGCCGCAGCTGCAGCTCCAGGGTGCGGATGACCTGCTCGAGGCACTCCGGCAGGGCGTCCGCCGGGCGCGCGCAGAGCCGGTGGTACACCTCGGCCTGGGCGTCCTCGATCCAGATGTCGTTGCTCCAGGTGCGGCCGCTCTCCCCGTGCACGGCCCGCTGCCGGTCCATGTAGAAGCCGGCCAGCCGTTCGTGGTCGCGGATCCAGTCCTCGGGCGACTGCTTGCGTTTCATCCGCAGCAGTACCGCACGCACGACGAGGTGGTACTGCCAGCCGCGGCTGGGGTGCTCGCTGACGAACGGCATCTCGCTGAGCCAGTTGAGCACCTGGCGCGGCTCGGCCTCACGGTCGCGGTACAGCACCGACAGCACGCCGAGGTCGAAGTACCGCGGCAGGGCAACGTCGATCGCGAGCTGGCGGTGCTCCTCGTCGAAGTCGCCGAGGAACCGGCGCACCGCGGTGCTGATCATGTCGCCGACCTCGCCCTGGTCGCCGCCGTAGCCCTTGGCGAGCATCGCCACGAGCAGCGGCAGCCCGCCGGTCAGGCCCATCACCCGGTCCGCGGCCGCCTCCTGCCGCACGCCGTTGCGGTGCAGGAAGTCGCGCACCTCGGCGGTGGAGAACGGGCGCAGCTCGACGTCCTTGACGACCGGTTCGAACGGGCCCCACTTGTTGGGGTCGAGCCGGTACCGGCCGGCGATCACGATCGTCAGGTCGGCCGGGAGGTCGCCGTAGGTCCCGTCGAGCACGTGCAGCAGCCACGACTCGAGGAAGAAGTGGGTCTTCTCGAAGGTGTCGAAGAACAGGATGACCGGGCCGGCGGCGGCGCAGTTGTTGAGGCCCTGCACGAACAGCGGGGTGAGCGCGTCGACCGGGGAGAGCATGAGGTCGGCGTCGTCCTTGTTGCTGATCAGGCCCTTGACGAAGGACGCCCACTTGGTGGCCTGGTCGCTCAGGGCGACGGGATCGACGGCCGCGGTGACGACGCCGACCACCGGCACGGTCTGTGCGGCGCCGAGCCCGATCCGGATGACCGTACGGGTGAAGAACGCGGCCGCGCCGTCGGGCGCCTTCGGGTCGGACTCGAGCCGCTGCCGGTGCTTGTGGTACTCCTGCAGCCGGCCGTTGAACCCCTTCATCTGCTCGCCGGCCCCGAGCTGCGCCGCCATGGTGCGCATGGCGCTGAGCAGGTCGGTGGCGCCGTGGTCGGTGAACGCGGACGTCGCGCTCAGCGCCGACGCCTCGGTGCGCATGCGGGTCAGCAGCGAGGTCTTGCCGATGCCGCCGTTGCCCCAGATGTTGATGATGATGGAACGGTCGGGCGCGTCGAGGAAGTTGATCGTCTGCCGGAAGTGCGAGATCTCCGACGTGCGGCCCACGAACAGGTCGTCCCGGCGCCGTTTGATCCGGTCTTGCAGACTCTCGCCGCTGGCCATTGGCCGACCATAACAAGGCCGCGCAGCCGGAGAACTCGGTCATTCAGGCACGCAACGTGTCCGGCTCCGGACTGCCGGTCAGCCCGGGGCCGGACCGATGACGTCGCCCGGCCGCTACACCCAGACCTGCTGCCAGTCGCGCTCGCCCCAGCCGTCCTGGTTCGCGCGGTACCCGTCGAAGATCTCCGCGACCTCGTCGAGCGTGCCGACGTCGCAGCGGAAGTGCAGGTCCGGGCTGCCCTCGCGGCGCTCGACCCGGAACACCCCGGCGGGGATGTCGAACCGCCCGCCGGCCGCCGCCTGCAGGTAGTTGTCGCCGCCCCGGTCGGCGATGAGGAAGTCGAGGCCGTTGCCGAGCCGGCGGACCTGCGTGGCGATGTCGAGGGCCGAGGGCTGGGCGATCGGGCGGCCGTGCGAGCGCTCCAGCGTCAGCCGCGGGACACCGACCCGGAACCCGGCCAGCGGCACCCGGTCCCACGCGGGCATCCCGTCCAGCGGCCGGCCTTCGATGACGAACCCGTACAACGCGGCGAGCGCGTCCTCGCCGAGCTCCAGCGGATGGAACGGCAGCGGATAGGGCTCGTCGTCGTCCTCGTCGTCGTCGACCGGTGAGTCCGGCCCAGTACGGCTGCTCGAACGGGAGCCGGTCGCCGCGGTCCTCGACGATGCCGTCGTCGGGGCTCAGGCACAGTGCGCGTTCGAGGGTCCCGTCCGGGCTCCAGAGCGCGAAGCCGAGGAAGTCCGAGACGCTGTGCATCGAGTGCAGGAGCACGCGCCGGCCGGCGCCCTCGGCCAGCCAGCCCGGCCGGAGGTCACCGGGCCGCAGCTCGCCCAGCTCACGCGCGCAGATGACGGTGAGACCCGGGAACACGCCGGCGTACAGCAGGCCGTCCGGCGGGTTGATGTGCCAGCCGAGGTTGCCGTCCTCGGCCGCCGTCACGTCGAGCCCGGGCAGCAGCCGCGCCACCAGGGCCGCGGTCGCGGCGCGGTCCGGCTCGACCGCGCCGCGCAGCGCCTGGGCCACATCGCCGTCGGCGTACATCAGGACCGCTGTCTTGGCACCCATGCCGGGACACGCTACGGCAGCGGCGATGCGGGCTCAGGGGTGCAGGGTGGGCCGGTACACGAGCTCCTGGGTGCGCCCGTCGAGGGTGCGGGTCTCGACCAGGTCGAGGTCGAAGTCGGGCGCGCCGGCGAAGATCGGCTCCGTACCGTTGCGGCCCGTGATGACCGGGAAGACCGAGACCTGAATGAAGTCGACGAGGCCGGCCGCCATCAGGGCGCGGTTGAGCGACAGGCTGCCGTGCGAGCGCAGCGGGACGTCCGACTCCTGCTTCAGGCGGGCGACGACATCGACGGCGTCGCCGCGGACCACGGTCGCGTCGGGCCAGTCGAGGGGGCCGTCCAGGGTGTTGGAGATGACGGTGGCCGGCAGGTGGCGCATGCGGGTCACCCAGGGGTCGCGGACGTCGGCGTCCTCGGTGCTGTCGGCGAGCATCTGGGCGAACGCGCGGTACGTGTTCGCGCCGAAGACCATGCGCTGGTCGTCGCGGTACAGGCCGAGGCGGTGCTCGAGCAGCTCCGGGCCCTGCTTGCCCCAGTAGCCGGTCCAGTCGCCGGTGGCGGTGCCGAAGCCGTCGAGGCTGCAGAAGACGTCGAAGGTGTAGGTGGCGGTCATTTTGTACTCCCGGTGAGTTCGATGTGGCGCGACAGCAGAAAGTCGCGTTCGGTCGCGTTCGTGGCGAGCGCCGCGGCCTCGGCGTAGGCGGCCGCGGCCTCGCCGGTGCGCCCGAGGCGGGCCAGCAGTTCGGCGCGCGCGGCGGGCAGGCGGTGATAGCCCGGCAGGTCGACGTGCTCAAGAGCGGCAAGAGCCAGACCCGGCCCGTGTACTTCCGCCACGGCGACCGCCCGGTTCAGCGCGACGATCGGCGTGGGGGTGAGCGCGAGGAGCTGGTCGTAGAGGGCCAGCACCTGGCGCCAGTCGGTGGCTTCGCCGTCGGTGTGCACGGCATTGATCGCGGCCTGGATCTGATAGGGGCCGGGGCGGTTGCGCCGCAGGCAACGCCGGACCAGGTCGTGGCCCTCGGCGATGAGCGCGCGGTTCCAGCGGGCGCGGTCCTGGTCGGCCAGCAGCACCAGTTCGCCGCCGGCGCCGAGGCGGGCGGGGCGGCGCGCCTCGGTGAGCAGCAGCAGCGCGAGCAGGCCGAGGACCTCGGGTTCGTCGGGCATCAGCGCGGCGAGCTCGCGGGCCAGGCGGATCGCCTCGGCGCACAGGTCGGTGCGGATGTGCTCCGGGCCGGCCGTGGCCGCGTACCCCTCGTTGAACATCAGGTACAGCACGGTCAGCACCGGGGGCAGGCGGTCGGGCAGCTCGTGGGCGAGCGGTACACGGTACGAGATGCCGGCCTCTCGGATTTTCTTCTTGGCCCGCACGATCCGTTGCTGGATGGTCGGCTCCGGGACGAGGTAGGCGCGGGCGATCTCCGGCACCTCGAGGCCGCCGAGCAGGCGCAGGGTCAGGGCGGTGCGGGCGTCGGGCGAGAGCGCCGGGTGGCAGCAGGTGAAGATGAGCCGCAGCTGGTCGTCGCGCACCGGTCCCACCTCCTCGGGTTCGTCCTGCGCGTAGAGCAACAGGGCCTGGGCGTGCCTGGCCTCGCGGGTCGTCTCCCGGCGCAGCCGGTCGATGGCCCGGTTGCGGGCGGTGGTCACGATCCACGCGCCCGGGTTCGGCGGCGGCTCCTGCCACTGCTCCACCGCGGTGGCGAAGGCGTCCTGGACCGCCTCCTCGGCGAGGTTGATGTCCCCGAGGAGGCGCGCCAGGGTGGCGACGCAGCGGCCGTACTCCGCGCGGTAGATGCCCGCCAGATCCATCGCCGCTCAGGCCTGCGACAGCTCGTCGAACGGGCGGACCTCGATCGGGCCGCAGACGGTCGCCGCCTGCGCGGCCCAGGCGAGGGCCTGGTCGAGGTCCTCGCACTTGAGCACCCAGAACCCGCCCAGGTGCTCCTTGGTCTCCGCGAACGGCCCGTCGGTCATCGTGGTGCCGCCGTTGCCGACCCGCACGACGGTGGCGACGTCGGGTGAGACGAGCCCGCCGCCGAAGACCCAGGCCCCGGCGGCCTGCATCTCGTCGTTGATCCGGCCGGTCTCGCGGAACATGTGCTCGGTCTCCTCGTCGGACATCGCGGGGGCGCCGTCGACGGAGAAGACGGACAGCAGGTACTGCTTCATGGTTGTGCTCCTTTTCCTGAAGGTGTTTCTCGGCGTGGTCAGGCGGCGAGGCGGCGGGCGACGGCGGGGATGACGATCGCGGCGGCGACCAGGTGGGTGAGCATGAGCAGCGCCTTCGTGGCCGGCGCGGCGTCGGCGAGCACGTCCGGCACCAGCGAGAGCACGGTCAGCACCACGGTGGTACGGACGAACGCCCGCCGCGGCCGCCCGGCGAACCGTGCGAGGGTCACCGCGAGCACCACCCCGACCAACGAGAACAGGGCGGTCAGGGTGCCGAACCCGGCGACCGGGATCGGCGCTCCCGCCATGTCGAGGCTGATGCCGGCGGCGTGACCGGCGGCGGCGACGGCCATGGTCGCGGCGCTCGCGACGGCGGCGGCGGCGACCCCGGTGCCGATCAGCGCGGCGTAGGAGGTGGTGGCGCGGCTCGTGGTGGCGGTGGTGGTCATGATGCCCTCCAGCAGGTGTGCGGCCCGGCTCCGTACCGGCCTCTCACCAGGGCTACGAACGCGACCCGCCCCGATCGACACCTCCGCCCAGATTATTTTTCAGCGGCCGGGTATCCGCATCCGATGCGCCCACTGCTCTTCGCTGAGAACGACTCGTTCTGGTTCGAGACGCTGCGCAACTTCGGCCACGCCGCATACGGCGGGGCGGACTTCGGCGAGGTCGTCACCACCGCCCAGAACATCACCGCCGGCGACTACGACGGCTGGCACGACCAGTGGCTCGCCACCGCCGACCGGATCGCGACCGTCGCCGACAAGGCGGCCGCGGCCGGGCACCGGGTCAGCGCCCGCGAGGCGTTCCTGCGCGCCGCCAACTCCTACCGGTCCGCCGAGTTCTTCCTGCACGGCCACCCCGACGACCCGCGGATCGCGCACGCCTACGAACGCAGCGTGACGTGCTTCCGCATCGCGGCGGGCCTCATGACCCCACCGATCGAGCCGATCGCGATCCGCTACGAGTCAACCACCCTTCCCGGGTACTTCTACCGCGCCGCCGACGAGCCCCGTCCGACGATCATCATGTGCAACGGCTTCGACGGCACCGTCGAGGAGATGCACTTCTACGGCGCGGCGGCGGCGGTCGAACGCGGGTACCACGTGCTGAGCTTCGACGGCCCCGGCCAGCCCGGCCCCCGCCACCGCGAGGGCCTCGGCTTCCGCCCCGACTGGGAGCACGTCGTCGGCCCGGTCGTGGACTACGCGTTGTCCCGGCCGGAGGTCGACCGCGACCACATCGCGCTGCTGGGCGTGAGCATGGGCGGCTACCTCATGCCGCGCGCGGCCGCCTTCGAGTCGCGGGTCAACGCCCTGATCGCCCTCGACGGCGTGTACGACCTCGGCGACTGGGTCGCGGCCGCCCTCCCCGTCGACCGGCCTGCCCTGGACCGGCGGCTGCGGGCCACGGTCGACGAGGACCTCGACCGCGTGATCGCCGACCGGATGGCCGCCGAGCCGACCGTGCGCTGGCTCATGGAGCAGGGCATGTGGAACTTCGACGCCCCGTCACCGCGGGCCTTCGGCGCCTCCTTCCTCGACTACCACCTGCGCGACGGCATCGCCGAACAGATCGCCTGCCCGACCCTGGTCTGCTCGGCGGAGGACGACCTGTTCTTCCGCGGCCAGCCGGAACGCCTGCACGAGCACCTGACGTGCAAGAAGACGCTCATGCCGTTCAGCTCGGCGGAGGGGGCGGGGGCGCACTGCCAGTCGGGGGCGCAGCGGCTGGCGTTCGCCCGCATCTACGACTGGCTGGACGAGGTGTTCGGCCGCCGCTGATCGCGCCGCTCGGGCTGCGATCCGTGCCGCTCAGGCTGCGATCCGCGCTGCTAGCAACGCAACGCCGTCGCCGGCCAGGTCGGGCAGGGCGGCGGGGCGGCGGGGCGGCGGGGCGGCCGCAGATCGCGAGCATCACGGCCTCGGCCGGGCTGCGGACGACCGGGCCGTCGCCGAAAGTCCGGTCCAGGTCCGTGGTCTCGAAGCGGAGCCCCTCGATCCGGCCGCGTTTCGGGACGGAGCCCGGCGCCCGCCTCCGACATCAGGAAGTGCAGCGATGTCAGGAGGCGGTCGGGCTGCAGCGCGTGCGGGAGGTCCAGGGGCCGGCGCATGTTGCGAGTTGGGAAGGGGTCAGTGACGCGACCAGGTCGGCGATCCCCCGGCGCTCGGCGGCGATCATGCCGAGGAGCTCATCCATTCGCGGCGGCGAGGATCTGGACGCGGTCCAGCAGCGCCTCGACGATGCCCTCCAGGACCATGTCGTCGTCGATGCCGGCCAGGTACCGGGCTGATGCGGCGATGTTCGGGTAGCGCTGGGCCGGCAGCGAGCGGTACTCGTGCGACCAGGCGGCCTCGTCGCCCTGGCGGCTCGACTCGTCGAGGGCGGCGTAGGCGCTGCACATCGCGGCGTACGAGAAAACGGTTTCCGAGTAGACGAGGTGCTGGAACGCGGCCTGCTGCTCGGTCAGGCCCGCCTCGCGCAGGGCGCCGAGGACCGCTTCGACGGTGCGGAACTCGCCGGGGCGGCGGGTGGTGCGCAGGGCCACGATCGGGGCGATCGCCGGGTGCGCGACGAACGTGCGCACCGTCTGCCTCGCGAGCCATTCCAGGCGGGCGCGCCACGGCAGGCCGGGCGGCAGGGCCTCGACGGTGGCGGCGACGAGGCGGTCCGCGACCTCGAGGATGATCTCGTCCTTGTCGCGGAAGTGGCGGTAGATCGCGGTCGGGTCGGCGCCGAGCTCTTTGCCCAGGCGGCGGACGGTGAGTGCGTCGGCGCCGGCGGTGGCCGCCAGGCGGCTCGCGGTGTCGATGATCAGCTCGGGCGTCAGCGCGGCGCGAGTTCGCAATCAGGGCTCCTGTCCCAATCCGGCGGTCGCCCCCAATCGTAGGGCCCTGTCGGGAACCTCACGCTCAACGCTGTTGTCAACGCCGTTGACTACGCCGTTGACAACGGTGATGATTAGGCGCATGTCCATAGCCTCGCTCGCCGATGTCACCTTCACGCCGTACTGGCTGGAGGACCCGGGCCGGCCCGCCGCCCGCCCGGCACTCACCGGCGAGCTGACCTGTGACCTGGCCGTCGTCGGCGGCGGGTACAGCGGGCTGTGGACCGCCCTCATCGCCAAGGAGCGCGACCCGGGCCTGGACGTCGTGCTCGTCGAGGGCGACCGGATCGGGCACGCCGCCTCCGGGCGCAACGGCGGGTTCTGCGCGGCCAGCCTCACCCACGGCCTGGGCAACGGGCTGCGGCGCTGGCCCGATGAGCTGGGCGAACTGGAGCGGCTCGGGGCCGAGAACCTGGCGGCGATCGAGGCGACGCTCAGGCGGTACGAGATCGATTGTGACTTCGAGCGGACCGGCGAGCTCGACGTGGCCACCGAACCGCACCATGTGCAGCAGTTGCGCGCGCATGCCGCGGCGGCGCGGCGGCTGGGGGCCGACGTGGACTTCCTTGACGCCGACGCGCTGCGCGGGGAGATCGACTCGCCGCGGTTCCTGGCCGGGATGTGGGATCGCGACGGGACCGCGCTGCTGCACCCGGCGCGCCTGGCCTGGGGTCTCGCGGCGGCGTGTGAGCGGCTCGGCGTGCGCGTGTTCGAGGGCAGCCGGGTCACCCGCCTGGTCCGCGAAGGCGCCGGCGTCGCCCTGCACACCGAAGTCGCCCCGCACGCCAGCGGCGCCGCGCACGCCGTCGGCGCCGCGCACGCCGTCGGCGCCCTGCACGGCGGCGCCGCGCTGCACACCGGCGGCGCTCTGCACACCGGCGGTGCTCTGCACCTCGGCGGCGGAAAACCCGGAAAACTCGGCGGAAAAATCGGCGGAAAATCCAGCAGCGCCGGAAAACTGGTTGCCGGGAAAGTTGCTTTGGGCACGAACGTGTTTCCGTCGTTGCTGCGCCGCACCCGCGCCTACGTGGTCCCGGTGTACGACTATGCGCTGGTCACCGAGCCGCTCACGCCCGCACAGCGGGAGTCGATCGGCTGGCGCAACCGGCAGGGCATGTCCGACTGCGGCAACCAGTTCCACTATTTCCGGCTCACCCGCGACCACCGGATCCTGTGGGGCGGCTACGACGCGGTGTACCACTTCGGCGGCAAGGTCCGGAAATCCTACGAGCACCGCCCGGCAACGTACGGAAAACTCGCGGAACAATTTTTCCTCGCGTTTCCGCAGCTGGACGGTCTGCGGTTCACGCACGCCTGGGGCGGGGCGATCGACACGTGCACCCGTTTCTCGGCGTTCTTCGGCACCGGGCACGGCGGGCGGGTCGCGTACGCGGCGGGGTTCACCGGCCTCGGCGTCGGCGCCACCCGCTTCGGCGCCGAGGTGATGCTCGACCTCCTGGCCGGGGCCGACACCGCACGCACCCGCACCCGGATGGTCCGCGAACGGCCGCTGCCGTTCCCGCCCGAACCGGTGCGCTGGGCCGGCGTGCAGCTGACCCGCCAGGCCATGATCAGCGCCGACGCGAACGGCGGCCGGCGCAACCTGTGGCTGCGCACGATGGACCGAATCGGCTTCGGGTTCGACAGTTAAAACGCCGCCGCCGGTACGTCCAATGCGTGCTCAGCCAGCCACCCACGGCGGCCGGCGCAACCTGTGGCTGCGCGCGATGGACCGGATCGGCTTCGGGTTCGACAGTTAAAACGCCGCCGCCGGTACGTCCAATGCGTGCTCAGCCAGCCACCCACGGCGGCCGGCGCAACCTGTGGCTGCGCGCGATGGACCGGATCGGCTTCGGGTTCGACAGTTAAAACGCCGCCGCCGGTACGTCCAGTGCGTGCTCGGCCAGCCACCCGTCGAACGGGACGGGAACGCCGGTGCCGTAGCCCTGCGCGTAGTCGACCCCGATCGCGCGCAGGGCTTCGAGGATCTCGGCGTCCTCGACGAACTCGGCGATCGTGCGCAGCCCCATCTCGTGGCTGATCCGGTGCACCGACTCGACCACGGCCCGGTCCAGCGGATCGCGCACGATGCCCCGCACGAACGAGCCGTCGATCTTCACCAGGTCGGCCGGGAACTGCTTGAGGTACGTGAAGCCCGACAGCCCGCTGCCGAAGTCGTCCAGCGCGAACTGGCAGCCCAGCGCCCGCAACTCGCGGATGAACGCGACCGCCCGGTCGACATCGCCCACCGCCACCGTCTCGGTGACCTCGAAGCAGATCGCGCGCGGCGGGACCCCGTGCTCCTCGAGTTCGTCGCGGATGTACTGCAGCAGGCTCGCGTCGCCCAACGAGCTGCCGGACAGGTTGATCGAGAAGACCTCGTCGCCCGGATCCGCGCCCCGGTACCGCTCGGCGAGCCGCTCCAGCGCGGCGCCGATGACCCAGCGGTCGATGGCGGTGACGAGGTTGTACCGTTCGGCCGCGGGCAGGAACACGCCCGGCCCGATGAGCCCGCCGTCGTCGCCGCGCATCCGCACGAGCAGCTCGCCGAACCGGGCGCCGGTCGGAGTTGCGGTGGGGACGATCGGCTGGTAGTACAAGACGAGGGTGTTCTGGTTCATGGCGTTCATGAGCCGCTCGGCCCAGTGTGCCTGGCCGCCCTGCCGGGCCAGGTCCTTGTCGCCGGCCGAGACCACGTGCACCCGGTTGCGCCCGTGATGCTTGGCCGCGTAGCAGGCGGCGTCGGCGGCCCGCATGACGGCCTGCCGGTCGTCGCCCTCGTGGACCGCCGCGACGCCCGCGCTGAGCCCGACGGAGAAGTCCCGGCCCTGATACGGGAACCGGTGCTGGCCCACCACCCGGCGCAGCCGCTCGGCGACAACCGCGGCCTGCTCGGCGGTGCTGCCGTGCAGCAGGATCACGAACTCGTCGCCGCCGACCCGGGCCAGCACGTCCCCGGCCCGCAGCGTGTCCCGCATGAGGTCGGTGACCTGGCACAACAGCGTGTCCCCGGCCGCGTGCCCGCAGCTGTCGTTGACAATCTTGAACCGATCAAGATCCAAGAACACGATCGCATGTGTACCGTCATCAGCCGCGTCCAACCGCCGGTCGAACTCGCGCCGGTTGTACACGCCGGTCAACGGGTCGCGCTCGGCCTCGTACTCCAGGCGGGCCGCGATGCGCCGCTCCGCGTTCTGCGCCCGGTCGGCGAAGCTCCAGTTCACGATGGCCGCGACCGCCGCGCCGGCGATGAACAGGGTGTGCACCAGCGCCCACTGCACCGGGTGGTGCTGGGCCGCGGAGTGGTCGTACACCAGCTGCGGCGCCAGCACCCCGACCACCGCGTGCTCGGCCAGCACGAACCCGGCCGCGATCAGGAACGCCCGCCACTGCTGGTAGAAGGTGATGACGAAGAGCATGACGAAGAAGTGGAAGTGCATCTCGATCACGCCGTCGCCGAGCTGGACGAGCACCGCCGAGCTGCCCATCAGCCCCAGCGTGGCCGCCCCGGCGCGCACATTGCGCGAGAACACCCGCTGCGCGGCGGCGGCGAACGCGACGCCGAGCGGAATGACCGCCAGCGTGGCCCCGCCCACCCCGTGCCCGCGGACCAGCGCGAAGACGAACAGACCGGCGATGTGCAGCCCGAGAATCCACAGAATCGCCCGGTGCCGCAGGTTCCACTCACGGGCCGGCAGGGGTCGGCCGCTGGGCAGGGCGCGCGCGAGCCTCCTGAGCCATCCGGTCATGCCGTGGTCATCGACGCCACGCGGGCGCGGCTGAGCGCGGCAACGATTTTTCTCCTGGCGCGAACCGATCGAGCACTCGGCACCTCCTCCCTCCGGGCGTGGATTCCTCTCTCCGGGCGTGGATTTCCCTGTCTGGGCGTGGACCGGGTCGGGCACTCGGCACTTCTTCGTCGGGCGTGGTCCGGATCGGACACTCGGTAAGTTTTTTCGTCGGGCGTGAACCGAAACGGGCGGTCGATCCGATGAGGGGGTGTGAGGGAGAACGTGACGGAGGACCGGGACCTGCTCCTGCTGATCGCTGGCGGGGACCGCGGGGCGTTCGAGGCCTTCTACCGGCGCCACGGCGTGTGGCTCACGATGCGCCTGCGCTACCGATGTCCCGACCCCGCCGTAGTCGACGATGTCGTCCAGGAAACCTTCCTGGACGTGTGGCGAGGCGCCGCCCGATACCGCGACGACGTCGACGTAGCCGGCTGGCTCTGGCGCATCGGCGCCCGCCGCCTCGTCGACGCAATGCGCGGCCACGGCGCCCGGCAGCGCCTCACCCGCCTCCTGGCCAGACTGCGCGGCCGCGACGAACCCTCAGCCGAGGAACAGGTCCTGGCCGGCGTCGAACACGGCGACCTGGCCGGCGCGCTGGCCCGCCTCTCCCCGGAGCTGCGCGCCGTCATGCAGGCCACCGTCCTGGACGGCCTGACCACCGCCGAGGCTGCGGCCCTGCTCGGCATCCCGCCCGGCACCGTCAAGTCCCGCGCCCTGCGCGCCCGCCGCCAACTACGCCAGGAGCTGACATGACCTGTTTCCCCGCGGAGCTCGGCAGTCCGCACGGCTCGGTCGGAACCCGCCGCCAATCTCGCCTGGAGCTGACATGACCTCCTTCTCCGCGACCGGCGCGTGGCACCTGCCCGACGACGACCTGCACCACTACGCCGACGGCCGGTGCGCGCCGCCGCTGCTGTGGTCCGTCGAGTCGCATCTACTGGCCTGCCCCGGCTGCCGCGACCGGCTCACTGCGGCGACCGGCCCGGCGCTGCTCGACGACGGCTGGGCCGCGCTCGATGCCGCCCTCGACGCGCCCGTGCCCGGTCCGGTCGAGCGGGTGCTGCGGCGAGCCGGCGTGCCCGAGGCGACCGCCCGGCTGCTCGCCGCGACCCCGGCGCTGCGGATGTCGTGGCTGGCGGCGATCGCCCTCACCCTGACCCTGACCGTCCTGTTCGCCTGGGCCGCCGCACCACTGCTGTTCCTGGCCGCCGCCCCGCTGCTGCCGCTGGTGAGCGTGGCGGCCTCGTTCGGCCCGGGCATCGACCCGACGTACGAGCTGGGCCTGGTCGCCCCGATCGGCGCCCTGCGGCTGCTGCTCCTGCGGGTCGCCGCGGTCGTCGCCGTGAACACCGTCCTGTGCACCGCGGCCTGCCTGACCCTGCCCGACCTGAGCCTCGCCGCGGCCGGCTGGTTCCTGCCGTCCCTGGCCCTGACCGTCCTCGCCCTGCTGCTCGCCACCCGGCTGGGCATGATCCCGGCGGCGATCGCGGTCGGCTGCGGCTGGGCCGTGCTCGTCGCGGCCACGGTCTCCGCCCCGTTCACCCCGGCCGGCCAGCTGACCAGCGCCGCCGCGGCCGCCGTGGCGGGCGTTGCCCTCGCCCACCGCGCCCGGACCTTCGACCCGTCCCGGCTGTTCCCGCGCCGCACCCTCACGAGGAGACCCCGATGACCACGAGCACCGGCACTCACACCACCGTGCGGCCGGCTGGCGGCTGCGGCCCTCGATCCGCCCCGGCTGACACCGCACCGCGCCTGACGAGGAGAGCCCCATGACCACGAGCACCGGCGCCGACGTCGCCGTGCGGGCCACTGGACTGCGGCTGCGGTACGGGCGGACCGTCGCCCTCGACGACGTCACGATCGGCCTGGCGACGGGCGTGACCGGCCTGCTCGGCCCGAACGGCGCCGGCAAGACCAGCCTGCTGCGCATCCTCGCCACCGCGGTCACACCCGACGCCGGCGAACTGTCGGTGCTTGGCCACGACCCGCTGAGCGCGCCGGGGCGGCTGAGCGTGCGGCGCCGCCTCGGGTACCTGCCGCAGGACCCCGGCTTCCACCTGGCCTTCACCGCCTTCGAGTTCGTCGACTACGTGGCGATCCTCAAGGAACTCACCGACCGCCGGCAGCCACAACGAGGTCCGCCGCGTCCTGGCCGCGGTCGGCCTCGACCAGCACCGCCGCGCCCGCATCCGCACCCTGTCCGGCGGCATGCGCCAGCGCGTCGCCCTCGCCGCCGCCCTGGTCGGCGACCCGGAACTGCTGATCCTCGACGAGCCCACCGTCGGGCTCGACCCGCAGCAGCGGATGCGGTTCCGCGAGCTGTTCGCCGACCTGGGCGAACACCGCGTCGTGCTGCTCTCCACCCACCAGACCGAGGACGTCATGTCCCTGTGCCGCGACGTGATCGTCATCGACCGCGGCCGCGTCCGCTTCACCGGCCCGCCGACCGGCCTCGCCGCCCTCGCGGAGGGCCGGGTATGGACGAGCGCGTCGCGCGAACCGGCCGCCCTGGCCTCATGGCGCACCGGCACCGGCCTGTTCCGCCACGTCGGCGACCCACCACCGGGCGCCGAACTCCTCGCGCCGACCATCGAGGACGGCTATCTGATGCTCGTCGACGCCCCCACGGACGGTAATGGCCGTGGCTGACCTACCCACCGTCGGATCAGCTCCAGACCCGGCCGCGACCAGGACGCGAGCCGTGGCTGGCCCACCCACCGTCGCGGCAGCTCCAGCCACGGCCACGCTCGTCAATGTTGCCGGCGACGACAGCATGCATATTGCGGGACGCTCGGCTCGCGGCGACCAGGGAGCGGGCCGTGGCTGACCTGCTGATCGCCGCGCCCGTGCCTGCTGCGGCCGCGGCGCGGGCTGGGCGTGGGCATGGGCGGGCGATGGTCGCGCTCGCGCGGGCCGAAGCGGTGCGGCTGGTGCGGCATCCGCTCACGATCGTGGCGGTCGTGCTGTTTCTGGCGCCGTGGGTGTACGGGCTCGTGAGCGGCAGCGCCGACGGGTTTCCGGTGTTGTCCGACGCCGCGGTCGATCTGCAGTTGGTCGGCGTGTTCGCGCTGGGCAGCGGGGCGCTCATGACGGCGAACCTGGCGGTGATGCGGGGGCATCGGCACCGTACCGAGGAGTTCGATGGGACGCTCGTCCTGCCGCCGGCGTGGCGGGTGGGGGCGGTGCTGCTGGCGTTGGGGCCGTATGCGATGGGAGTGACGCTGCTGGTCGGCGTGCGGCTCGGGATCCTCGCGTTGCAGCCCGGGGCCGTGGGGCGGCCCGATCCGTTCGAGGTGCTGACCACGCCGGTGGCGGTGATGCTGTTCGGGGCGGTCGGGGTGCTGCTGGGACGGCTGGCGCGGTCGGCGGTGGCGGCGCCGCTCGTGCTGATGCTCATCGTGGTGTCGATGTTCGCCGCGCTGGCCGCCGGGGCGCTGGGACGTCCGTGGCTGCTGGGGTTGACGCCCATCACGCCGCTGGACCGGGCCTATCCGCTGCCGGCGGCGCTCGTGGATCGGGCGTCGGGGCGGCACCTGGTGTACGTGGCCGGGCTCGTCGCCGTTGTCGCGCTGCTCGCTCTGGTGCGGTCCGGGGCCCGGCGCGTGCTGGTGCCGCTCGCCGTGGCCGTGGTGGTGACTGTCGTCGCGGGAGTGGTGCAGTTCCGCGCCGATCCGGGCGTGCAGCGGCTGCGGGCCGAGGTGACCCGGGACCCGGCGCCGGCCGAAATCTGCCGGCAGGTCGGCGACGCCCGGTACTGTGCCCTCGGCGAGTTCGAGGCCTGGATCCCCTCCTGGGCCGCGGTCGTCGCCGGTGCGACCCGTCCCGCCCCCGCCGTCGCCGGGCCGGCGCTGGTCGTGCGGCAGCGGGTCTGGCTCGTCGGGCGGCCCGACGCCACCGGGTCGTTCACCAGCAGCGCGGACGCCGATGAGGAGCGCGTCGCCGCCTGGCAGGACGCCGACGCCGCGGCCGGATTCCCCGGGGCGGTCACGATCGGGGCGGGCTGGGGACCGGACCGGGCGGCGGCCACCTTCGCCGGGGCGGTGGCCTACCGCGTGATGACCGGAACGGCACTGGCGACGCAGCGGCCGATCTGTGGTGCCCGTGGTGCACTGTTGATCTGGTTGGTCGGCCAGGCCACTCCGGCGACCGGCCGCGGGCTGCGGGCCGCGGACGACTCCTCGTGGGGCGCGGTGACCCTGTCCGATGAGAGCCTGCTGACCTCGATCGCCGTGCCCGACCGGGACGCGGCGCCCGCCCTGACCCTGCTGAACCGCCCGAGCGACGCGACGACGGTCCTGGTCCGCGAGCATTGGGCGGAACTGACGGCGCCCGACACACCCCTGGAGCGGTTCGGTGAGCTGCTCGGTGTCCCGGTCCCGGCGGCGCCACCGGCCGAGGAGCGGATGACATGCGCCACGTGACCGCCGTCGTCGCCCTGATCCGGCCGACCATGCGAGCCATGCGCCGCGGGCCGGCGCTCGGCGTCCCGGTCCCGACGGCGCCACCGGCCGAGGAGCGGACGACATGGGCCACCTGACCGCTGCCGTCGCTCTGGTCCGGCCGACCGTGCGGGCCATGCGGTACGGGCCGCTGCTCGGTGCGGCCGGGGCCGGGTTGCTGGTCGTTGCCGTGCCGGTGGTGCTCGGGGTCGACCTGGGCCCCGACGACCACGCGAACCTCATGCGGCTGGCGGCGGTGTGTGCGGCGGTCGGGCTCGCGTTCGTGTTCGACGACCCGGCCAGGCCGACGACGGTGGTGGTGCCGGTTCCGGGGTGGCTGCCGACCGCGATCCGGGCGATGGCGGGGGCGGTGACCTTCGCGGCGTGGTGGGCTGTGGCGGTGGCGATCACCCGGGACCCGCAGCTGCCGGTGGGCGGGGTGACGTTGGAGGTTGCGACGATCGGGGTCCTGGCCCTGTTCGCCGCGGCAGCGGTGGGCCGGTGGATGGACCGCGGTGTGGGTGGGCCGGTTGCCGCGCCCGTTTCGCTCGCGGCAGCGCTCGCCGTTGCGGTGGTGCCGGTGCGACCGGCGATGTTCGTTCCGGCCACGTCTGCGGCGGCCACCTGGGCGAGGGTGCATGACCGGTGGGCGGTGCTGCTTGTCGTCGTTGCGGCCGGGCTGCTGGTTTCGGTCGTCGCACCCGGCTGGCGTAGTCGGGTGGTGACCGTGCGCGATCCATTACGGTGAATGCGAATCGTGACCATCGGGGAGGACACGACCATGCAGCCGAATCAGCCGCAGCAGGAGCCCATCGATCCGTGGGCCGGGCGGGATCCGACGGGGCACGTTCCCGGCACCGGGCAGTTTCCCGCCACCGGATCCATGCCGGGCACCGATCCGTGGGCGCAGAACCGGCCGCCATACCAGCAGCCGCCGCCGCTCAATCAGCAACAGCTGCCGCCGAATCAGCAGCAACCACCGCCGCCGAATCAGCAGGAACCGCCGCCGCCGCCGAATCAGCAGCAATCACCGCACCAGCAGCCGTACCAGCAGCAGCCGCCGTACCAGCAGCAGCCGCCGTACCAGCAGCAACCGCCGTACCAGCAGCAACCGCCGTACCAGCAGCAACCGCCGTACCAGCAGCAACCGCCATACCAGCAGCAGCCGCCGTTCAATCAGCAGCCGCCGTATCAGCAGCAGCAGCAGCAGCCGTTCCAGCCGCCGTACGGGGTGAGCCCAGCAGTGCCGGGCGAGCGGAGGAAGGGGCTGTTCGTCGTCGTCGGGGTCATTGCCGCCATCGTGCTGCTCGCCGTCGCCGGCGGAGTGGTGTGGCTCGTCGGGCGGTCGAGCGGCACCAGCGACACCGGGGAAGAGAGCAAGCCCGCGGCGGCCGTCGGGTGGAATGTCGGGTCCTGCATCTACGTCTCCAAGAACACCTGGACCCGCCCCACGCCCAGTCCGCTGACGCCGGAGATCAAGCGGGCCATCGAGCAGTCGAAGCAGTACAGCCCGATCGGCTGCGACGACCCCAAGGCGCTCGCGAAGATCACGGCGATGGGCGCGGCCGGGACGAGCAAGGGCGATGACGGTTGCCCGGCCGACACCGACCTCGCGGTGCAGGAGAAGGCGGCGGCCGGGGGCCAGGTGTACTGCACCCGCAACGTCAAGGACCCGCACCCCGGCGACCCGGGTGGTGGCGGGGGCGGGCTCGTCGCCGGGGACTGCGTGTACGTCGGCAGCAGCAACTCGGCCCGGCCGCTCAACGACCAGATCCCCGAGGTGCCGTGCGCCGGCGGGTACTTCGGCAAGGTCCTCGCCCGCGCCGCCGACAAGCAGGGGTGCCCGGACGGGACGATCAGCCGGCTGAGCTACCCCGACAGGCAGGGCGGCACGATCTGCCTCGGGCAGGGCGACGACAAGGCGCTCATCGCCAAGCCCGGCGACTGCGTCAGCCTGCCCGCCAACCAGTACACGCCGGCCGTGAAGGACCAGTGCGGGCGGGCCGTGAACGTGGTGCCGCTCGCCGGGTTCGCCGACGACGCCAAGGGGTGTCCGGCCGGCGCGACCGGGCGGCAGCACACCGGGTACGACCGATTCCTGTGCCTGAAGAGCAGATGATCAGGTTTCGGCGGTCTGCAGGCGGCCCCGGCGCTGGCGCCACACGCCGGCCAGGACCGTCAGCACGACGATCAAACCGGTGAGGGCCACGGCGAGCGGGGTGGGCACGGCGTCGACCACGTCGTCGGCCACGGCGATGACGAGGACGGCGGGGACGGCCAGGCTCGGCCAGGGCCAGGCGGCGCGCCAGTGGCCGGAGGTGCCGGCGACGACGGCGGCGGTGCCGGCCAGGAAGAGGGCCATGCCGCCGTGCAGGGCCCAGCGGGCCGCGTCGGGGAGTTCGTCGGCGGGGTGGACGATGTACTGCTCGACGCCGACCGCGAAGATCGCCAGGCCCAGGGTGAGCGGCAGGTGGCCGTAGATGTAGGCGTCGGGGACCCAGCTCTCCTGGTCGTCGCCCTCGTCCTCGAGTTTGCGTTTGCCGGCCGCGCCGCCCAGGTCGAAGTAGTTCCACCAGGCGGCGGAGACGGCGACGAAGGCGATGCCGGCCGCGGCGACCGGAGCGGCCCGCCATTCGGTCTCGTGGATGCCGGTGGCGATGGACATGATGGACTCGCCGAGGACGAGCATCACGAACAGGCCGAAGCGCTCGGGCAGGTGGTCGACGTGCAGGGGCACGCCGCCGCCGAAGCGGGTGGCGAGGATCGGGGCGGCGGCCTCGGCGAGGATGCCGGCGGCCCACAGGACGTAGCGGGCGGTACCGTCGACGGCCAGCGACACCGCCCAGAGGGCCGCGCCCGCGGCGATGCCGGCCAGGTAGATGCGGATCGTGGCGCGGGCGTCGACGACGTGCCGCCACGCGCGCAGATAGAGAAGGAACAGCAGGACCCGGGTGGCGAGGTAGCAGCCGGCGAACACGGCCGCGTCGCCGATGCCGGCCGCCATGCCGATGACCGCGGCGGTGCCGGCGAGCTTGGCCAGGCGGTAGATGACGTCGTTGGTGTCGAAGCGGTTCGCGTACAGCGTGACGGTGACCCACGACCACCACGTGACCACGAACAGCCCGGTGAACCTGGCCGCGCCCGCCCAGGTCAGGTCCTTGGCCAGGTCGGTGGCGAGTTCGGCCATGACGAGCAGGTACGCCAGGTCGAAGAACAGCTCGAGCCGCGACGCGGACCGCTCGCCTTCGACGCGCAGTTCGGGCGGGCGGATCAGCGGGGCGGGGCGAGTCATCACCCCCGAATGCCCCGATCGGGCCGCCCCCAATCAGCCGAGCTTGCCCACGGCCCCGTAGACGGCGACCTCGGCGCCGGTCGGGCGGGGCGGCGGCTCGTCCTCGGAGCGCCAGTCGTTGACCAGCACCACGCCGGGGTCGACGAGTTCGAGGCCCTCGAACAGGGCGCTGAACTCGGCCCGGTCCCGGGGCCAGATGTCGGTCTGGCCGGCCGCGAGCATCCGGTCGTAGAGAGCGGCGACCTCCGGCGGCGACGGGTCCTTGGTCGCGTTGCTGGCCACCAGGTAGCTGCCCGGCGGCAGCGCGGCCAGCAGTTCGCGCACGATCGGCAGGCCGGCGCCCTCGCCGTGGATGAAGTGCAGGACCGCGACGAGCATGAGTCCGATCGGCTCGCTGAAGTCCAGGGTCGAGCGGACCTCCGGGTGGGCCAGGATGCGGCCGGGGTCGCGCAGGTCGGCCTCCAGGTAGGCGGTGCGGCCCTCCGGCGCGCTGGTCAGCAGGGCCCGGGCGTGCACCATGACCATCGGGTCGTTGTCGACGTACACGACGCGGGTCTGCGGCGCGATGGCCTGCGCGACCTCGTGGGTGTTGTCGGCGGTCGGCAGGCCGGTGCCGATGTCGAGGAACTGCCGGATGCCGACCTCGCCGGCGAGGTAGCGCACCGCGCGCTGCAGGAACCGCCGGTTTTCCCGGGCCGCGACCGGCGCGCTCGGCCAGGCCGCCGCGATCGCGTCACCCGAGGCCCGGTCGGCCGCGAAGTGGTCCTTGCCGCCCAGCCAGTAGTTGTACCGGCGGGCGGGATGGGCTACCGAGGTGTCGATCCGCTCAGTGGACACGCGCACAGCGTAGTGCACCGCATAATCGGCACTCGATGAACGTTCGCAACGATCGCCGCCCGATCATCGCCGCCGCGCTGACGGCGGTCGTCTCGTGCGGGCTCCTGACGCTCGCGATCGCCCGGGGCTGGCTCGGGCCGGACGTCGGGCGCGGGAACACGTTCTGCGAGGCGGCGCGGGCCGGGCTGGTGCGACAGCCGGCGAACACGTTCAGCAACCTGGGGTTCGTGGTGGCGGGGCTGCTCATCGCGGCCGGCCGGGGCAGCAAGCCGATCAAAACCGCAATGGCCTGCATTGTTGTACTCCTGGGGCCCGGCAGTGCGGCCATGCACGCCACCCAGAGCGCGGCCGGCGGCGACCTCGACGTGCTCAGCATGTACCTGATCGCAGCGTTCGCGTTCGCCTACGCGGTGATGCGGTGGCGGCGGGCGGGGTGGGCGACGATGGGCGTGACGTTCGCGGCCGGGGTCGCCGGCTGCGAGCTGGCCGGGTTGTGGCACGAGCCGATCCCGGTCGTCATGTACGCCGGCAACGTCGCCTTCGGGCTGCTGCTCATCGCCGCGGCGGCCCTGGAGGTGGCGATCATCCGCCGTGGGGATACCCGCGGCCGGCCGCGATTCGCCTACGCCTCGATCGGCGCGATGCTCGTCGCGTTCGGGGTGTGGAACGCGACCCAGACCTGGCTGTGCGACCCGCACTCGCTGCTGCAGGGCCACGCCGTCTGGCACGTGCTGAGCGCGGTCGCGGCGTACCTGCTGTACCGCTACTACGACAGTGAAAACCCGCGGCCGCCCGGGGGGTGAGCGGCCGCGGTGCCTGGCTACGCCCCAGAAAATACGGGCACGGGTTTCGATGCCGCTATGGGTTGGAGCCCGGTTGTCCGTACGGAATCGTGTGGACTTCCCACGGTGGACTCGGCGGCGGAACCAACCAAGCGCTTCGAAGCCGTAGGATGCCCGCACGAGCGAAACGGGGGTCTCCGATGGCGCTGGCGCCGCCCGACCCCGCGCGGGCGCGTGGCCTCGACGAACTGGTCGGCTGCCTGCGCGGCCTGAAGGTGTGGGCCGGGGACCCGTCGTTCGAGACGATCACGCGGCGGATCAACCAGCGGTGGCGGGCGGCCGGGCGGCGGGCGGACGAGCTGGCGCGGCGCAGCACCGTCGTGGACTGCTTCAAGCCCGGCCGGCGGCGGATCAACGCCGATCTCATGGTCGCGGTGGTGCAGGCGCTGCACGACTATCCCGAGTACCTGGCCCGGTGGCGGGAGGCGCTGCGCGACGGGCGGGTCGGCACCGAGACCGCGGCCCAGGTCCGGGTGGCCGACCGGCTGCCGGCGGACCTCGCCACGTTCGTCGGGCGGACGGCCGAGCTGGCCCGCATCGACGGGCCGGTTACGGTGCTGACCGGCATGCCCGGGGCCGGCAAGACCGCCCTGGCGGTGCGGGCCGCGCACCGCGAAGCGGCGGCGGGACGGTTCGACGCGACCGCGTACGCGGATCTGCGCGGCTTCCACCCCGACCCGGCGCTGCCGGCGGCGCAGCCGGGCCAGGTCCTCGACGCGCTGCTGCGGCTGGCGATCACCGGCCGGGCGTTGCTGGTGCTGGACAACGCGGCCTCGGCCGAGCAGGTCCGGCCGCTGCTGGACGCGTTCCCCGGCGCCCGGACCATCATCACCTCCAGCCGGCGGCTCGGCGGGCCCGCGGTCGAGGTCGGGCCGCTGGAGGCGGCGGACGGCGAGCGGTTCCTGCGGGCCAGGGTGCCCGGCGTGCCGGTCGGTCCGGACCCGTCGGCGTACCGTCGGGTGGCCCACCACTGCGGCGGCCTGCCCCTGGCGCTGGACCGGGCGGCGGGCGACATCGCGGCCCGGCCGGGTTGGACGGTCACCGACCACGCCGACCGGCTCGACGAGGGCCGCGGGCGCCTGGATCTCGACGAGGGCCTCGAGAGCGTGTTCCTGCAGTCGTACCGCAAGCTGCCGCCCCGAGCCCAGCTCCTCCTGCGCCGCTTGGCCCTGCACCCCGGCCCGGACCTCGGCGCCGGTGACGCGGCCGCACTGCTGGGGGCGGGTGCCGAGGCGCACCTGGCCTGCCTGGCCGACGAGCACCTGATCCAGTGCCGCCCCGGCGGCCGGTTCGCGCTGCACGTCCTCGTCGCCACCTACGCGGCCCGGCGCAGCCACGACGAGGACCGCCCGGCCGACCGGGTGCAGGCCATGGCCAGACTCAACAACGCCTAGGGCGCGACCGAGCCGGGCAGCCGGATCACGGCCCACACCGTCTTGCCGTGCCCGTCGGCGGCGCAGCCCCAGGCGGTGGCGTTGCGGTCCACGACGTGCAGCCCGTCGCCGCGCGGGTCGGCCAGCACCGGGTCGGTGCGCCGCAACGGCAGCAGCCGGGCCGGGGCGTCGGGCCGCCCGTCGCGCACGCCGAGGTGCAGGTAGCTGCCGCGGAGGCTGGCGGTGACCGTGATCGCGGTCCCGGCGTGCACGGCCGCGTTGTGCACGAGCTCGAAGGCGATCCGGCGGGCGGCCGCGGTCACCTCGGGCACGCACCACATGGTGCAGGCGTCCTGGGCGAGCAGCGCGGCACGGCTCGGGGCCAGCCCGTCGGGCTCCAGCACCAGCCGGAACCGCTCCGGCGGCGGCGGGCCGGCCTGGGCGGCGACCTCGGCCCGGGCCAGATCCTCGAACAGGTGCAGCTTGCGCCGCCAGAACGGCACGTCGAGCTGGATGCGCAGCGGGCCGGCGGCCGGGGTCACCCAGAGCAGCAGCACGCCGTAGTACTCGCGGGCGCTGTCGGCCGCCGCCTGGAACATCGAGGCCGCGGTGCCGGTCGGGTCGTCGAAGGCGGTGAGGTCGACGATCACCGCGCGCGGGCAGGCGACGAGGGCCTTGCCGATCCAGACGCGCAGGTCCAGCTTCTCGGCCAGGGTCAGCCGCCCCTCGACGGTGATCCGGATGAGCTCACGGTCCAGGTCGTGCACGGTCTCGGCGGTGATCACCAGTGCACTCTAATCGGCATTTGTCCGATTTGAATATATTTGCGGAAACCGGCCCCGCCGGGCATCGACGGCGATGACTTGTCGGTCGTGGGTGGCCGACAGGTCACGCCGCGTTCACCTGTTGATATCCGGCAACCGATGACATTCCAGTCAGCACCGCGCGGAAGGAACCACGTTTGAGCACCGTCGAGCGTCCCTGTCTCGGCCACGCACTGTTGCGGGAGCAGCCCGCCCTGCACCGGTACGTCACGTCGCTGGTCACCACCGACCCGCACCACGTCGAGGACATCGTCCAGGAGACGCTGCTGCGGGCCTGGCAGGACGCGGACCGCCTGGACCGCGACGCCCGCCCGATCCGGATGTGGCTGTTCCGCACCGCCCGCAACCTGGTCATCGACGCCTGGCGCAAGCGGCGCGCGGTGCCGGCCGGCCTGGCCCCGGAGCTCGGCGCGGACCGGCCCGACCACGGCAATCTGGCCGACACCGTCTGCGACCGGGTGGTGCTCACCGACGGGCTGCGCCGCCTGCCCGCCGCCCAGCGCGAGATCCTCGTGCACGTCCACCTGCTCGGCCGGGCCGGCGAGGACGTCGCCGCCGGGCTGGGCATCCCGCCGGGCACCGTGAAGAGCCGCACCCACCACGCCGTCCGCGCCCTGCGGGCCGCGCTGGAGCAGGCCGCGTGATCGACTTCTTCTCCCGGAACCGGGGTCCGATCAGCCTGCTCATCGGCGGGCTGGGGCTGTTCGTGCTCGCGCTGGTCCTGGCCACCCGGGCCGTGCGCCGGGCCGGCGGCTGGAAGGTCGTTCTCCGGCGGGCCGGCCGCGAGATCCGACTGACCGGCGCCGCGTTCGTCCGCCCCTTTCGGCTTTGGCTCCGGTACCGCCTGAGCCTGCGCCGCCTCACGCGCGCCCTCGCCGACCCGGCCACCCGCGCCGACGCCGACCGGGCGCTGCGGGCCGCGAACACCGGGCCGGGCCGGCCGTACGCGGTGCTCGTCGGGCCCACGTCCACGGCCGTCCTGCTCGCCGGGCGCGACCCGGGCACTCCCCCGGAGCCGTTCGCGGCCGACGAGCACGACCCGCGGCTGTGGTGGGCCGAGCGCGCCGACCTGCCCGAGCCCGTGGACGGCGGCCAGCTGCCCGTCGCCCTGGGCATGACCGCGAAAGACCTCGTCGTGTACCTCGACCTGCACACCGGCCCCCGCCTGACCGCCGGCGCCGGCGACCCGCGCACCACCCGCGCCCTGATCCAGGCGATCGCCGCGCAGCTCGGCCTGGTCCTGGAGCCCGGCGCGGTCCAGGTCACGGCGGGCGTGCACCCGCGCTTCCCCGGCACCGAACCGACCGCCGGCGCGGCCTTCGTCGTCTGCCCCGAGCCGCCCGAACAGCCGGTCGGCGCCCGGGTCCTGGCCATCGGCGGCGCCCGCGGGCAGGCGCGGCTGCTGCGCACGGAGCGCGGCGGCATCGTGCGCATCGCGGGCGTTCCGCTCACCATCGAGACCGCCGCCCTGCCCCGGGCCGTCGCGCGACTGCTGAAGTCGGAGGCACCGGAAGTACCAACGCGGCCTGGTGAAAAGGCTCCCGAAGCGCCGGCGGTGCAGGAGTTCATGCCGGAGGAGCCGGAGACGGTGACCGGCGTATCGGCGAACACGGCAACGGTGGCCATCGTCGAGGCGCCGGAGGACTCCTCGGGTGAATTCGACGAGCCCGAATTCGACGAGGCGGCCGTGGGCCGGCGAGCCGGGGGAACCGCGTGAAGGTCATGCTCACCGCGTTCGACGCCGAGGAGGGCGCCGCCCGCGACCACCTCGTCGACGTGCCCGACGGCGCCACCGTGCGCGGGCTGGCCGAGGCCGTCGAGAGCCCCCTCGGCGCGGCCGGGCAGCGGATCTACCTCGACGACCGGCGGCTCGAACCCGACGCGCCCGTGCGGGGCAGCGGCATCCGGCCCGGCAGCACCATCGGCCTCGGCGCCCCCGCCCCGGCCGCGAAGGGCGTGCGGACCGACCTGACGTCCGGCGGGCCGCTGCTGGCCGAGGTGCACCTGGTGTCCGGGCCCGGCGCCGGGGCGACCTGGCTGCTCGGCGCGGGCAGCTTCGAGATCGGCGCCGCCGCGGCGTGCGCGATCCGCGTCGGCGGGCCCGAGGCGCCGGCCGGTGGGCTGTGGGTGACGGTCGCGGCCGACGGCGGGGCCCGGTGGCACCTGACCCGGCCCGACGACGGCGTACGACCCGCCGGCATCACCCCGCCGCCCGACCCGCACCCGGTCACCGGCCTGCCGACCGCGGTCCGGCCCGTCCGCGGCGCCCTCGGCGAACGCTGGGCCGACGGCGCCGACCTGTGCGTCGGCCCGGCCCTGCTGCGCCTGAGCGCTCCGGTCGAGCCCGACGCGGCGGTGACCGCCTCCGCCGACGGGTTCGGGCTGGACTACAACCGGCCGCCGCGGATCGCCCCGCACCTGGACGCCGAACGCGTGCGGCTGCCGGTGCCGCCGGGCCGCACCCCCCGCCAGCCGTTCCCGATGCTGCTCCTGCTCGCCCCGATCGTGCTCGGCCTGGTCCTCGTCGGGGTCTTCCACTCCTACTTCTACCTGGTCTTCATCCTGTTCACGCCGGTCATGGCGATCACCAACTGGATGGTCGGCCGCAAGACCAACCGCAAGCAGCATCAGGAGCAGCAGCAACGGTACGACCAGCGCCTGCGCAGCCTCGCCGGTGAGATCGACGCCGCGGTGCGCCGCGAGCGCGACGTGCGCTGCATCACCGGACCGGACCCGGCGACCGTCGGGCTGATCGCCACCGGGCCCGGCGCCCGGCTGTGGGAGCGGCGCCGCCGCGACCCCGACCACCTGCTGCTGCGCCTCGGCACCGTGGACGTGCCGTCGGTCAAGGAGATCGACGACCCGGCCCGCGACGAGAACCACCGCACGGTGCGCTGGACGATCCGCGACGTACCGGTGGGCCTCGAACTGCCCGAGATCGGCGTCCTCGGCGTCGTCGGACCGGCCGAACCGGTGCAGGCGCTGACCCGCTGGTTCGTGGCCCAGTCGGCCGTCCTGCACAGCCCCCGCGACGTGCGGGTCGTCGTGCTGACCACGCCCGAGCGCTCCGAGGGGTGGGGCTGGGTCCGCTGGCTGCCGCACCTGCGCCCGGCCGGTGGTGGCGGCGCGCACGCGGCGATCGGCAACGACCCGGAGAGCATCGCCAACCGCGTCGCCGAACTCGTCGCCCAGGTCCAGGCCCGCCAGCGGGCGCTCGGCTCGTCGATGGGCCGGGCCATGTTCACCGACCCCGACCTGCTCGTCGTCGTCGACGGCGCGCGGGCCCTGCGCGACGTGCCCGGCATGGTGCAGATCCTCGCCGACGGCCCCCGGGTGCGGATCTTCAGCGTCTGCCTCGACGAGCAGGAGCGGCTGCTGCCCGAGGAGTGCGGGGCCGTCGTGGCCGCCGACACGACGGGCCTGACCCTCAAGCGCACCGGTACCGCGCCCCTGGAACACATCCGCGCCGACCTCGTGCCGGTGCCGTGGTGCGACCGGCTCGCCCGCGCCCTGACCCCGCTGCGGGACGTCAGCCCCGAGCACGACGCGGGCCTGCCTCGCGAGGTACGGCTGCTGGACCTCCTCGACCAGGAACCCCCGGACCCGGCCGCGCTCCTCGAACGGTGGCGGCGCCGGCCCGCCTCCACCACGTTCGTGCTCGGCAGCGGCTACGACGGCCCGCTCAGCCTCGACCTCGTCCGCGACGGCCCGCACGGCCTGGTCGCCGGCACCACCGGCTCCGGCAAGTCCGAGCTGCTGCAGTCGTTCGTCGCCTCGCTCGCCGCCACCAACCGGCCCGACGAGCTCACCTTCGTCCTCGTGGACTACAAGGGCGGCAGCGCCTTCCGGGAGTGCGCGCAGCTGCCGCACACCCTGGGCATGGTCACCGACCTCGACGCCCACCTGGTGCAGCGGGCGATGGACTCCCTCGGCGCCGAGCTGCGTCGCCGCGAGCGGATCCTGGCCGCGGCCGAGGCCAAGGACCTGCCCGCGTACCGGGCCAAGCGGGCCGCCGACCCGACCCTGGCCCGGCTGCCCCGGCTGCTGCTCATCATCGACGAGTTCGCGACCCTCGTCAGGGAGCTGCCGGACTTCGTGCCCGGCCTGATCAGCATCGCCCAGCGGGGCCGCTCCCTCGGCATCCACCTGATCCTCGCCACCCAGCGCCCGGCCGGCGCGGTCACCCCCGACATCAAGGCCAACACCAACCTGCGCATCGCCCTGCGGGTCACCGACACCGTCGAGAGCCAGGACATCATCGACACCGGCGAGGCGGTGCACATCTCCCCCGGTACGCCGGGCCGCGCCCTCATCCGCGCCGGGCACCGCAGCGCCGTGCCGTTCCAGGCGGCCTGGGTCGGCGCCGAACGGCCCGGCACCACCCCGCAGGAGCCGGCCGCGCCGGTCGTCGCGGACCGGGTGCGCACCGCGGAACTGTCCTGGCAGCGGCTCGGCCGGCCGGTCGAGCTGCCGGTCGAGGACGTCGACCCGCTGCTGCCCGGCCCGGTCGTCCCCACCGACCTGCAGGCCCTCGTCGCGGCGATCCGGGCCGCGGCCGAACGGCTCGACGACTTCGTCCGCCAGCCCAGCCCGTGGCTCGCCGCGCTCGAGGACAAGGTGCTGCTGGAGGAGCTGCCGGCGGTACCGACGCCGAAAGACCGGCACCCGAGCGTGCCGGCGCCGATCCCGTATGCCCTCGAGGACGTGCCGGCGCTGCAGCAGCGGCGGGTGGCCACCGTCGACCTCGCCACGTTCGGGCACCTCTACGTCGTCGGCGCGCCCCGCTCCGGCCGGACCCAGGTGCTGCGGACCATCGCGGCGTCGGCGGCCCGGCGGGCGGCGGTCGCGGACGTGCACATGTACGGCATCGACGCGGCCGGCGGCGGCCTCGCCGCGCTGGAAACCCTGCCGCACTGCGGTGCGGTGGTGTCCCGGCACGACATGGAACGCCTGGAGCGCCTCCTGCGCCGGCTGGGCCGGGAGCTCACCGACCGCCAGGAACGGGCCGCGAACGCCAACGCGGCCGGGATCGTCGAGCTGCGCCGGCGGCTGCCCGCGGCCGAGCGGCCCGCGCACATCCTGCTGTTCGTCGACGGCTGGGACGCCCTCGCCCCGATCCTCGACGAGCACGACCAGGGCCGGCTGCTCACCGACATCACCCGCCTGGTCCGCGAGGGCGCCGCGGCCGGCATCCACGTCATCGCCACCTCCGAGCGGGCCCTGCTCGGCGGCCGGCTCGCCGCGCACAACGACCACAAGCTGCTGCTGCGCCAGGCCGACCGCAACGACTACCAGCTCGTCGGCATCCTGCCCAGCAAGGTCCCCGGCACGATCGTCGCCGGCCGCGGCTGGCACGTGCTGAGCCGCACCGAGACCCAGATCGCGCTGCTGGACGCCGACGAGAGCGGCCAGGCCCAGGCCGAGGCGCTCCGCCGGATCGGCTCCAGCATCGCCGTTCAGGGGACGAGGCCGTTCCCGGTGGCGCCGCTGCCGGGGCGGGTCGCCTTCACCGACGCGTACGCGCTCGTCCCCGCCGCGCAGCAGCGGCCGATGCAGGCGCTGCTCGGCGTCGGCGGCGACGAGGGCGGCGCGGTCCTCGCGGACCTGACCGCCACGTCGTCGTTCTTCGTCGGCGGCCCGGCCGGCGCCGGGCGCAGCAACGCCCTGGCCGCGATCGCCGTGTCGCTGCTGACCGGCGGCACCGGCCTGGTCGTGCTGACCCCGCGCGACTCGCCGCTGCGGGCCCTGGCCCGCCAGCCCCGGGTACGGCTGCTCGACGAACCGGACCCGGCGGCCGACGCGGTCGCCGCGGCGATGGACGAGCTCGGCGGTCCCGTCGTCGTCCTCGTCGACGACGCCGACCTGCTCACCGCGCCCGCCGCCGACAAGGTCTTGCGCGACGTGGCCGCGGGCGGGCGGGACCGGGGCCGGGCGGTCGTCTACGCGGGGGCGGCCGACGCGCTGTCGATCGCGCTGGGCAGCTGGCTGACCGCGGCCCGCCGCTCCCGCCGCGGCCTGCTGCTCACGCCGCGCTCGATCACCGAGGGCGACGTGATCGGCGCGCGGCTCGTCAGCAGCCAGGTCCGCAACGCCGCCCCGCCCGGCCGCGCGTTCACCGGCGGGCCGGGCGGGGCGGCGATCGCGGTCCAGATCCCGCTGACCGTGCTGCGCGAGGACTGAGGCCGCTATTTCAGGATGCGCCAGTCGTTGACGCCCTTGGCGTCGCCGCGCATGAGGTCGGTGCGGTACTTCTCGCAGTTGGTGGTGGTCGGGTCCTCGACCGGGCACTGGGCGTTGAGGATGACGAGGGAGATGGTCACGTACTGGCCGCCGGGCAGGTTCGTGGTCATCGAGGGCGGTTCGCCGCCCGGGCCGCAGCGCTGCCGGCTGGGCGCGTCGCCGAGCCGGGTCCAGACGCCGGTGGACCAGTTGAACATCCAGAAGGTGCCGTTGCTCGCGTTGCAGTTCCACAGGTCGAGGGTCTTGATGCCGACCGGGGGCGGCGGGTCGGTGTGCCCGCAGACGTTGACGTAGCGGTCGGCGTACCCGGTCTTCTCGGCGAAGATGGAGACGCAGAAGTCGGCGTCGGACGGCAGCCCGGTGAAGGTCGCCTTCAGGAACGAGCCCGTGCCGGCGGCGGCCGGGACGAGCTGCGTGCCCCGGCTCGACGCCACCCGGTAGCGGTCCTCGCCGGTGGCGTTGTCGCGCCACTCGAAGGTGAGCGAGGTCGGCGTGACGGCGACGACCCGCGCCGCGTCGGCCGGCGGCAGGGCCGGGTACAGCACGAGCACGCAGCTGGCCGGCCCGGTCGCGACCCCGTAGGCGTTGCTGGCCGTGGCCCGGTAGCAGTACGTCTGGCCGCCGGTCGCGGTGCGGTCCTCGTAGGTCTGGCCGGCGCCGTTGCCGGTGAAGCCCTGCAGCAGGCCCCACGGCCCGTTGGCGCTCGGCGCGCGGTGCACCTGCCAGGCCGTCGCCTCGACGCCGGGTGTCGTGACCCGGACCTGGGCGAACGGCGTGGCGTCGAGGCCGCCGTTGGACGCGGTGAGCACCGGCGCCGTCGGCGGGCCGCCCTGCACGACCGTCTTGCAGCCCAGGCTCGTGTCGGCGCCGCCGGCCACGTTGAGCGCGACGACGCAGGCCTCGTAGCTGCCGCGGGGCTGCGGGTAGGTCACGTCGTAGCCGTGGGCGGAGCCGTAGACCGGGAACACCGCGCCGACGTCGGGCCGGTTGCCCGACGCGGTGACCGTGGGCTGGACCGTGCCGTTGACCGCGATGCGGACCGCGATCGGCGCGGTGGTGTCCTCGTCGATGGCCCAGCCCTTGACCCGGACGCCGGCCGGTGACGCCGACACCTCGTCGAGGTACCCCATCGGCGACACCCGCAGCGGCCCCGGCAGGCAGGCGACGCCGTCGGGGGCCACGACCCCCTGGTTGAGGGCGATCGCGCAGACCGAGGCGGCGTCCTTGGCCGCGTAGCTGCCGCCGAAGGTGCCGGTGGTGCCGGCGAGCCAGGTCGTCGTGTACGTGGTGCCGACCCTGAGCCGGACCGTCAGCCGGCCGGTCGCGTCGGGGTCGTAGGCCCGGCCGGCGATGGTGAAGCCGGCCGGGGTGCGGCTGAAGCTCGTGATCTCCACGGTCGGCTCGATGCCGTTGTCGCCGGGAGTCTCGCAGACCGGCGGCGGGTTGGGGACGTCGCAGTTCGGGGCGGCCGCGGCCGGTCCCGCGCCGGCGGCGACCAGGCCGCCGGTGAGCAGGAGCGCCACCGCCGCCACGCGCAAGGGTCGGGTGCCTGAGAGTCGGGTTCGCATAGCAGCGAGGGTGGACGGCGCCCGGCGTGTCCGGCGAGGTTCCCGGACAGCGGGCGACGGAATGCGGACAGTCACGGGAGACGACCGCGGTCGATTCCTACCGTGGCCGGTGTGAGCCTGGTCGATCCGACGGAGGAGTTCGCCGCGCAGCTGCGCGAGCTGCGCGCGGCGTGCGGGAACCCGAGCGTGCGCAAGCTCGAGGTCGCGCTGCGCGACGCCGGTCACCCGTTCCCCCGCTCGACGATCAGCGACAAGCTGGCCGGCGTCTCCCGCCCGTCGTGGGAGTTCGTGCACGCCTTCGTGCTCACCTGCGCCCGCCTCACCCAGCCGACCGGGCCCGCCGAGACGGTCGACGTGCACGACTGGCGGGCCCGGCACCGCCGGATGCTGCGCCGCCTCGCCGCGCGCCGCAGCGAGGACCGGGCCGCCGGCGCCGCCAGCAGCGAGCTCGCCGACCGCCCGCCGCGCCTCGAGCCGGTCTACCACGACACCATGCGCCTGCTCACCGCCGACGGCCCGCACGCGCCGGTCGACCGGTGCGTGCGGGTCGCGCTGGTGCAGGGCGTGCGGTTCGTGGCCCACCTGGCCGGCGTCCGCCCGACGATGACGATCGCGGAACTCGTGGCGGCGCTGGGCGAGGAGGAGTTCGTCCGCTCGGTCGCCGCCGAGCTGGATTAGCGGGTCAGCTCGTACAGCGTGTTGAACGGGTTGTCCATGTCGACGCGGCGGCAGGTGGCGAAGCCGGCCTCGGCGGACAGCCGGGCCAGGACCGGCTCGGGCAGGCCGAGGGTGCCCAGCCCGGCGCCGCCCTCGGCGAGGGAGGTCGTCATGCAGTACAGCATCGAGAAGCCGTAGAGCAGGGTCGCGATGGGCCCCACGTTCTCCACCGTCCGGTCCGAACAGTTGATCTCCAGGCACAGGTAGCGCCCGCCGGGGCGCAGGCCGTCGCGGATCGAGCGCAGCAGCCCGGCCGGGTCGACGGCGTCGTGCACCACGTCGAAGGTCGTGATCACGTCGTAGGGCTCGGGCAGGCCGCCGGACGCGTCGAGCACCTCGTAGCGGAGCCGGTCGGCCACGCCCGCCGCCTCCGCCGCCGCCCGGGCCGCCGCGACGGCGCTCGGCGACACGTCGTAGCCGGTGCCGGTGACGGCCGGGTAGGCGCGCGCCAGCTCGATCAGGGCCTGCCCGGTGCCGCAGCCGACGTCGGCGACCCGGGCCCCGGCGCGGAGCTTCGCCTCGACCTCGGGCACGAGCGGCAGCCAGAGCTGCACGAGCAGGTTGCGGTGCCACTGGGCGGTGAACCGGCTCGTGCCTTCGGCGACGTCGGGGTGCAGCTCGTCGCCGCGGACCCCGCCACCGTCGCGGAACGCGGCCGCCACGGTGTCGTAGCGCTGGACGGCGCCGACGAGCTCCTGGTGCACGCCGCCGAAGAAGGCCGGGCCGGGCTCGACGGCGAGCGTCGGGGCGTGCTCGGCGGGCAGCTCGAACCGCTGCTGGGCCGGGTCGTAGCGCAGATAGCCGGCGGCGTGCAGGCCGGCGGCCCACTCGCGCACGTACCGCTCGTCGAGGCCGGCGCGGCGGGCCAGTTCGCCGCTGGTGCCGGGGCCGCCCTTGGCCAGCTCCTTGAACAGCCCGGCCCGGTCCCCGAGCGCGGCCAGGACCACGGTGGCGAAGGCGGCGGTGTCTGCCAGCACGCGCCCGGTGAACTCGGCGGCCTTGTTCTCGTCCATCTCTGGTACCTCCCGATCGTTGGTTACCTCCTCCGGCGTTCATCGGGCCGTTCACCGTCGCTGAACACCGCGCCGAACGCCTACGGTGGCTTCGTGGACGTGTTCGTGGGCCGCGCGCGTGAGCTGGCGGTGCTCGCGGCGGCGCGGGCGGCCGCGGCGGCGGGCGAGGCGCGCCCGGTCCTCGTCTGCGGCGACCCGGGCCTGGGCAAGACCGCCCTGCTGCGCGAGTTCACCCGCCGCGCCCGGGCCGGCGGCGCCACGGTGCTGTGGGGCGGGGCGTGGGAGGACGGGGGCGCTCCGCCGTACTGGCCGTGGATGCAGGTCCTGCGCCAGGCCGGCGACGACGCGCCGTTCACCGGGTCGGCGTTCGGCTCCCGCTTCGCGCTGTTCAACGCGGTCTGCGCGGTGCTGTCCCGGGTCGCCGCGCCGCTGGTGGTGGTCCTCGACGACCTGCACGCGGCCGGTCCTCCGTCAGCGCTGCTGCTGCGGTTCGCCGCGGCCAATCTTCCGGGTGTACTGCTGGTGGCGGCGCTGCGGCCGGCCGAGGCGCGACTGGACCCGGGGCTGCGGCCGGTGCTCGGCGCCCTGGAGTCCTCGGCGACGGTGCTGACGCTGTCCGGCCTGGACGCGGCCGAGATCCGGTTGCTGCTGCCGGACGCCGGGGACGCGGTGCTGGACGCGGTGGCTCGCCGGGGTGCGGGCAGCCCGCTGTTCGTGACCCAGGTGGCGCGGCTGCTGGGGCGGGAGGCTTCGACCGTCGACGAGGTTCCGGTGCCGGCCTCGATCCGCCAGGCCGTCGCCCGGCTGATCGTGCCGCTAGGGCCGGATGCCGCCGGCGTGCTGGCCACGGCGGCCGCGCTCGGTGCCGATGTCGATCCAGCGCTGGTCGCCGCCCTGGAGGATGAGTCGGCGCGGGCGGTGCTCGACGGTGCCGCGCAGAGCGGTCTGCTGGTGGCCGGACCGGCGGGCTATCGGTTCGGGCATGCGCTCATCCGCGAGGCGCTGCTGGCCGACCTCACGCCGCTCGCCCGCGCCGAGCGGCATCTGCGCATCGCGGGTGTCCTCGAACGTCCGTCGTGGCGGGGGCGGACCGGGGCCGCAGAACTCGCCCGGCACTACCGGCTCGCTCAGGCGACCGGGCCGGCCACCGTGGTCGCCGCCGTCCGGTACGCCACGCTCGCCGGGGACGAGGCCCTCGCCGCGCTCGCACCCGAGGAGGCGGCCGAGCAGTTCCGGCATGCCCTCGACGCGCTCGGCCGAAGCCCGGAACCAGGTCCCGGGCAGCGCGGCGAACTCCTGCTGCGACTGGCCACCGCCCTCGACGCGGCGGCCGATCCGGGGGCCGCCGCGGTCATCGGCGAGGCAGTCGAACTCGCCCGGCGGACCGGTGAGAGCGGACAGCTCGCCGCCGGTGCCCTCCTTGCCGCGCGGCATCTAGACTTCAATGCGCCCGGGGACTCGCTCGCCGCGCTGCTGCGGGAGGCGGCCGAGGGGTTGCCGACCGGCGAGGCCGCGCTGCGGGCTCAGGTGCTGGCACGGCTCGCGTTCGTGCAGGCGCCCGATCTGGAGGCGGCGCGGATCACCGCCGACGCGGCCGTCGCCGAGGCCGGACGGGCCGCCCGGACCGAACCGGCGGCGCTCGCGGCTGCTCTTGCGGCGCGGCACCACACGCGGTGGGGTACGCAGGAGCCTGCCGGCGCGCTGGCCGATGCGAGTGGCATCGTCGACGCGGCGCAGCGGGCTCGTGATCCGGGTACCGAACTGGACGGGCGGGTCCTCGTCCTCACGCATTTCCTCGAACTCGGGGACGGGCCCGCCGCGCGGCGGGTGCTGCCCGAGCTGGACCGGCTGGCGGACACGCTGCGGCATCCCTCGGCGCGGCTCGTCGCGCTGTCGCGGCAAGCTGCCCTCGCCACACTGGCCGGGGACTTCGCCGAAGGGGCCCGCGCGGCGACCGAGGCGTGGCAGGTCGGACGCCGCGCGGGGCTGCCCGACGCCGACGCGGTGCGGTGGGGGCAGGTCCACGCCATCTGGCTGCACACCGACGTGCCGGCCGAGGACCTCGACTGGACCGTACGGACGCTGCGGGACCTGGTCGCGCACTCGCATCGGGCGTTCGCGCACGCACCCGCGCTCGTGCAGTTCGAGGCGGCCGCCGGAGACGTCGAGCAGGCCCGGGGGCGGCTCGACGACCTCGTCGAGCACGGCCTCGATCGGCAGCGGCCCGACATGGTGCTCGTCTGGGCGCTGACCCAGCTGGCCGAGGCCGTCTGCGTGCTCGGCGCGGAACCACACGCCCGCCGGGTGTACCGGGCGCTGCTGCCCTACGCCGGGCGCGCCGCCGTCGAGGCCGGGGCGGTCTCGTGTTCCGGGGCGACCGACTTCTACCTCGGGCGGCTCGCCGCGCTCGACGGCGACACCGAATCCGCCGGGCGGCACTACCGGGTGGCGGAGCGGCTGCACCGGGCGCTCGGGGCGCGGCCGATGCTGGCCCGTACGCTCGCCGAGCTCGGGGAGGTCGCCGAGGCGCGGGCGATCGCCGCGGCCTGCGGGATGACCCGGCTGCTCGCACGGCTCGGCGAGGCACCGGCGGCCACCGGCGCGCGGCTCGTGCTGCGGCTGGAGCAGGACGTGTGGCTGGTGGCGTTCGAAGGGCAGGCCGTGCGGGTGGCCGACAGTCTCGGGCTGCGCTACCTCGCGCTGCTCGTGCGCAGTCCCGGCCGGGAGCTCTCCGCCGTCGAGCTGGTGCGGGTGGCGGCGGGGGGACGCACTGGCGGTACCGGCGAAGGGTTGGAAACGGCCGGTGGTGGACGCGGCGACGAGGTGCTCGACGCTCGGGCCCGCGCGGAGTATCGCCGGCGGCTCGCCGAGCTCGATGACGACCTCGCCGAGGCCGAGCACTGGCACGACCAGGAGCGCGCCGCCCGGGTGCGGGCCGAGCGGGACTTCCTGATCCAGGAGATCAGCGCGGCGGCGGGGCTCGGCGGGCGTACCCGGCGGCTGGGTTCCGACACCGAGCGGGCGCGGCTCAACGTGACCCGGGCGATCCGCACCGCCATCGCCCGCATCCGGGAGCGGGCCCCGGCGATCGGCGCCCACCTCGACGCGGCCGTGCGGACCGGGACGCGCTGCGCGTACCGGCCCGGCGGCGGCTGACGACCGGCTGACACGGATGGCGAACACCCTCCTCGGGTGACGCCTGTGGCGGGTGGGGGCCGGTGGGGCGGTCCTGGTTGCCGGGCGGTTGCCGGTGTACAGCACCTGGGTGCGCCCCCTCAACCGATCGGCTGACACGCCGACGTCACTGTCGACCCATCAGCCGGGTCGCCACACCACGAACGGGGGACCCGACCGATGAGCACCATGACCCACGAGCACACCAACGCCTGCGCCGGCCGCCACGCCCGGATCGGGATGGGCAAGAAGGTCCGCCGCGTCGCCGCGCTCGGGCTGGCCGTCGGCGGCGCCGTGCTGATCGGCAACGGCGCGTTCTCGAGCTGGACCACGACCGCCGAGGTCAACTCCGGCGGCCTGTCCACGGCCAGCGGCACCCCGACCCTCGTCGACACCAACGGCGGGCAGTTCGTCACCGCCGTGTCGAACCTGCTGCCCGGCGACTACTTCTACCGGTACGTCGACGTGCGCAACGACGGCACCCTGACCAGCACCTTCACCGGCAGCGTGGGCGTCACCGGGGACCTGGCCGGGCAGATCGCGGTCGACGCGGCGAGCTGCACCGCCACCTGGACGACCGTGAACGGCGTGAGCACCTGCTCCGGCACCACCGCCGGCATCGGCTCCGGCACGCCGGCGCTGAACAGCCCCGTCGCCATCAACCACGGCTCGCTCGCGCCGGGGGCGGGGGCGACGCAGCACGTGCGGTACAAGTTCACGTTCTCCAGCGCTGCCCCGGCCTCGCTGCAGGGCAAGAACGGCTCGATCAGCCTGTCGGTGAGCAACGCCCTCGTCGGCGGCAGCGACCGGACCGGCGGCTGACCCAGCCATGCGACAGGCGGACTGTGCCTGCGGGGGCGGTGAGGAGCCGCGCCGCGGGATCGTGACGCGGATGCTCCTCGCCGTGGCCCTCGTGGCCACCGTCATGTGCGCCGGCCCCGTCCGGCCGGCGCACGCCGCCTGGGGACCACCGACGGCCCGTGCGGCGTCGGTGGCCAGCGCCCAGCTCTCCAGCGCGTTCCAGCTGCTGTCCGGGGGCGGGGCGGTGAGCACGGACGGGAAGCTGTACCAGATCGCCAGCCTGCTCGTCGGCGGCAACAGCTACGTCGACCTCGTCAACACCTCGACCATGCCGGCCAAGCTCGCCCTCAAGCTGTCGCTGACCACGGTCCTGGGCTCCAGCCCGGCGACGGTGTGCTCGGTGGCCTGGAACACGACCACCGGCGCCTGCCCGGGCACGTCCACCGTGGTCGGCATCACCGTCACCATCGGCACCACCACCGGCGCCTACACCACGCCGGCCGCCCTGCCGGTCGGCGGCCACGTCTACCTGAAGATCGTCAGCGGCGGCGTCGCCAGCGGCGTCACCTTCACCGCCGACACCGTCACCGCCGCCCGTACCGCCACCGACAGGAGCGCCGCATGAGCCTCGTCCGCCGCACCGGCACCGCCCTGCTGCTGCTCGCCACGGCCGCCTTCGCCGTCGCGAGCCTCCTCGGCGTGCGGTTCCTGCCGATCCTGACCGGCTCGATGACCCCGTACTCCCCGACCGGCTCCCTCGTGATGACGGTCCCGGTCGACGCCGCCCAGATCCACACCGGCGACGTGATCGCGTTCCGCCCGCCGGCCCCGTTCGTCGTCAACGGCGGCCGCCCGGTGATGCACCGCGTGCAGAGCATCGGCACCGCCGCGGGCAAGCCGTTCATGACCACCAAGGGCGACGCGAACCAGCAGGCGGACCCGTGGCAGGTATCCCTGGACGGCGGGCAGTTCCGCAAGGCCGTCTTCGTCGTGCCGCACGTCGGGCGGATCTTCGCCGGCGGCACCCGCTCGACCCTGATGCTGCTGGTCGGCGGGGCCGCCGTGACGATGGGCGTGCGCAGCCTGCGCCGCCCCGCGCCCTGCTGCTGAGCGCCGTCAGCTGCCGGCGCTGCGGATCTTGCCGGCCATGTCCGTGTCCATCTCCTCCATCGAGGTGCGGATGTCGCGGAACTGCTTGGCGAAGTCGTTGATGCCCTTCATCGCGGCGAGCAGCGAGGTGTTGAACTTCTCGTAGGACTCCTTCATCGCCGGGCTGGACTGCTGGAACACCAGGCCGTCCTCGAGCAGGTTCGACACGTCGCTGCGCAGCGACTCCAGCATCGGCAGGATGTCGCGGACGGCGCCGTCGAGGCGGGTCGACGTCGCCTCGATCTTGTCGTAGTCGAGGGAGATGTTGGGCATTGGGCTGACTCCTAGTACATCGGGGCCGGATAGTACGTGTCGTCCTCGGGCTCGGTCTTGCTCGTCTCGTCCCACTTGGCGTAGCGGTCGGGGCGCGAGTACTCGGTCACCGTGCCGTCCGGCTCGCTGACGGTCATGGTGCCGCCGCCGTTCTCGTTGAGCGCGATGACGGTGTGCGTCGTCTTGCCGTCCTGATCGGTGGTGTCGGTCGTCGACGAGCCGTTGTCACCGGTCGTGGTCACCGAGTGGGTCGTGCTGCCGTCGCTGAAGACGGTGTCGGTGGTGTAGTTCTTGCCGCCGTCGCTGTACGTGGTCGTCGAGGTGTACTTCTGGTCGCCGTTGACGACCGTCGTCTCCTCCTTGATCACGTTGTTGTGCTCGTCCAGCGTCAGGTGCGTGTGCACCGACCCGGTGGCGGTGTCGATCGTCATGTCGGTGGGCGGCGGCCCGGGGTCGGTCGCCGAGCAGAAGTCCGGCATCTTGCCGTCGGCGCCGGGGACGCAGTCGGCGCGGTGGCCCTGCAGGTAGTCCCACTCGGCCTTCTTGTCCTTCCACCGGTCCAGGTCGAGGGTGGAGCCCATCATGCCCATGCCGTCGGCGATCTGGGCGTCGACGTCGAAGTACCCGTCGGCCACGGCGCCGAAGATGTCGCCGAGCTCGCGCAGGTCGTCCTCGGCCTTGCTCATCGGGTGCTGCGCCCGCCGGTACAGGCTGCGGAAGCTCTCGGCCAGTCCCTCGTTGCCGAAGACCGAGTCGCTGTCGCCGTACTCGATGCTGCCGACCTGCGAGAAGACCGTGTCCCCGAGCCGGGGCCCGATCCGGTCGGCCAGGTCGTGCAGGTCCTTGCGGGCCTGGTGCAGCAGCCCGTAGTCGATCGCGAAGTCGGGCACGGCGCGGCTCCTTCCAGCGGTGGTCCTGCCTCGACCACGTCTGAGCCCGCCCTGCGGTTCACCCGGGCCTCAGAAGCTGACCAGCACGATCCCCGCCACGACGATGCCGGCCGCGACCGCCCGCCGGGCGCCCAGGCCCTCCTGGAAGAAGACGGCCCCGATCAGCGCCCCGATGACGATGCTGGTCTCGCGCAGTGCCGCGATGGCCGCGGTGGCCCCGCTGGTCTGGGCGACGAGCACGAGTCCGTACGCCACGAGCGACACCAGCCCCCCGCCCACTCCCATGGCGACGGTGCCCGGCCTGGTCGCTTTCAACTCGCGCCGCCGCCGGGCGAGGGCGATGATCGGCAGGACCGGCCCCTGCAGCAGGAACATCCAGGCGGCGTAGACCGGGACCGGGCTGACCTGCACCGCGGTCGCGTCGATCACCGTGTACGCGGCGATGGCCACCCCGGTCGCCACCGCCGCCCCGACCGCGCGCCGGTCGCGCCGCCCGCCCCGCGCCAGGCTGAGCAGACCCAGGGTCACCACGAGGATGCCGGCCGCCTGCACGAGCGGCAGCCGGTGCCCGAGCGCCACCTCGACAACCGCGACAAGCCAGGGTGCGGTACCGCGGGCGATCGGGTACGACTGGCTGAAGTCCCCGAGCTCGTAGCTGGCCCACAGCAGCAGGACGTAGACGACGTGCACGGCCGCCGAGGTCACGACGTAGGGCCAGGCCGCGGCCGGCGGCAGCCCGAGCAGCAGCGCCCCCGCTCCCCCGGCCCCGACATAGGCCACGCCGATCAACGCGAACCCGACCAGCCGATCCTTCACCCCGTGGGCAAGCGCGTTCCAGGTGGCGTGCAGCACCGCGGCGGCGAGGGTCAGCGCGACGACCGACGAGTCCACAGTGGAGGCTCCTGAGGCGTCAGTCCGGCGGTGTGCTCCCGCCGACCCTAGCGTGCTTCGCCCGCGCGTGCTGTGGCGCAGCGCACGAACCGACGTCAGCGCCGTCCGGTGAGCCGGGCGCCCGCCTCCTCGGCGAAGGCCAGCGCGACCGCGGCCCGCTCATGGACCTGCCGCGCGGCCTGCGCCATCTTCTCGGCCCGCCGGTGCGCGCCGGCCGCGAACGCGACGATCGCCGCGAGCCGCTCGGCCCGCCCGGCGCCGGCGGCGTCGGTCTCGGGGCAGGGAGTGTCCACGGTTCCATGGCGCACGGCCGGGCCGCCCGCGGTCAACACCGGGCGGAGAATGGTTCGTTCCCCGGTTCACTCGTTCGCTTGCCGGTTCGTGGACGTGCCTACTGCTCGGATGCGGCTGACGTCGCCGAGCGGGCCAGCGCCGGACGCGGCCCCTGGCCGACGTTGCTGACCTCGCACACGCCACCGGATCCCGCATCGTCGGACGTGGTCAGCGCCGAGACACTGACGACGCCGCCGGGGACAGCGGCATCGAGCAGCGCCGCGTCGAACAATGAGCAGACGTCGTTCGTACCGAGGACGGGCGCACTGTCGCCGTCTCGCAGGTCTTGATGCCGAGTTTGCGGCCGTTGCTGTCGATGACGACGGCGGTATGGGTGCGCTTGTGCGCGTCGATGCCGATGACCACCATGGGGGTTGTGTCTCCTTGACCGAGGGGGCACGGACCGGTCGGTGGGCATATCCCAGTCGGGCGCTGACACGCTCCTCTTAAGCCATGCCGGCCGGTCCTTCACGTCCGCCGGGCCGTAGTACTTACCTCAGCCACGAAGGCATCTAACGGCAGGGCGAGCCCGACGGACTGATCAAGAGTGACACTGGAACTAACGGCACCTCTCTGTGTCAAGGGGTTGGCGACAGACAGGTGCCGTTAAGTTGACAGAACCCTCCACGGCACGTCGCCGAGCATCCGAGCCATGATCTGGTACATCGACAACGCATCGATTTCGGTAGATACAGGTCGCCTGCCGACGGCAACCGTGACGGCAACCCTAGTGCACGGAGGCGCCCGCCAGCACCCAACGTCGCTCGGCAGTCGCAGTCAGTTAGTCATCTACATTGCGAGGCGCCAGTTAAGACTCAAACTGTCGCGTACCAAAGTTCATCGGCAGAGAACTGCTCGGCATTAAATGTATCGAGTCGAGGCGAATCGCCAAAGGTAGCCACAAGTACTTCCTTGGCGCTTGACAATTCACGGCTGGCCATAGCCTCCACCACTATCTTCTTGACTTTCGAATCGGGTTCGCTAAACCGCGTCGCGTCGCGCTCGAGGATGACCAAGGGCAGGACGATGGAGACATATGCAACAACAGCATTGTCGACAATGAGTCGAACCCACGACTCCCCCGCCCCTTCGTCCCAGTCAATCACCCCCTCACCTCCAACATCGAGACCGCGAGCAAACTCGGTTGCCAGGGAAGCGTTCCAACTAGCTGCAACGTCGCGCACTGCTGATAGATGGTTATTAATATTCATCACGGCGCATTCCCCGGCGAGCCATGGACAAATCCGTTCCTGTTTCGATAGATATTCAACCAGCTCGTGGGCGTACCGTCACCCGTGTAGCCGATGGTTCCGTTCGCGACCGGAACCTTCGCCTTTGTTGCCAACCCATAGTCCATTCTCGTCCGCGTACGCCGCGCCGTCGAGTGTGGCCTTTCCTGAGTTCACGTAGAACCCGAACTGCTTCTTGCCTGGCGTTCCGTTGATGTGGGGCTCCATTCCTGCCGAGTCCAGGGTATAGGTGCCGTTCGTGAGCTGGCCATGGCGATTGACCGTGATTCCGGGAGGCTCAAAGCCCTCGGGGCACGTGTTGTGAACCAATACCGGCGTCGTGCCGGCGAGCACATAGTACGTGTGGACGGTCGCGACCGTGAGGTTCCGCATCCACGAACTGCCGGCATAGCTATGGACCGCTATGAGTGTTATCGATCCGGTAGGCGTCCGAAGCTGATGCCCCGCAATCAGGTCACAGGCGGAAACCCATGCGTCCGCGGTTTCGTCCCAGATGGGGTGGTGCGCAGTGGTGTGCACGATGGCGGTAGATCCACTGGCACTCCCGTCGGCGAGCCCGGCGTCCGACACCACAACACCGGTCGCAGCCGCGCAAGTGCCGGCGAGGACGGTGAGGTCGGTGAGCTCGGTGTCCTTGTTCAGGTGCAGATCGGTGACGGGCTCCCCCACCGTGAGGTCATTGGCGGGATCCGTGCTCAGGACCCGGTCTCCGACTTTGATGTCTTCGATGGCCTTCGTACTGCCATCCACCATCAGCACCGGCGTTGCTGGAGCAAAGCTGTTTCCGGGAGCTGTGCACCCTCGACGTTCCGCCGGCGCGGCCGTCTCGTCAGGTGCCGCCGACGAACCTCTTGCACCGCGGGCCGCTCGAGCCCCGCCGAGGACGCCGCCCGTGATCGCCCCGCTCACCGCCCCGCCGACGGCACCCTCACCGGCCGCGGCTGCGAACCCGCCGGCGGAGCAGTCATGAGCACGGACGCAGGTTGAGCCGTACTCGGCCGCGCCCGAGGCTGCGCCGATGAGGCCGCCGGTGAGCGCGCCGCCGACGGCTTCGCGGATGGCCTCCGCGGTGACCTTGGCCGCGAGGGATGCGGCGCCGTTGCCGACGATTTTCGAGGCGAGCGCACCGCAGACTTTGGAGGCGGCGCCGCCCAGCGCACCGCCGAGGCCACCAGCCAGGGCACCGACGCCACCGCTGACGGCGGCGTCGATCCAGACCTCTTTGCTGAGCATGTCCTTGCCCTGCAGGTAACTCGTGCTCAGTGAACTCACCAGACCACCGAGAGCGCCGCAGCCGATCACACCGGGAACGGACAAGGCACCGCCGGAGGCGACCGTGACAGCCGTTTCGCAGATGACGCCGACGACGGCGCCGGCGATGTTGCCGAGAAGGCCGGCGTTGCGGCAGGTCCAGCTGGCGTCGCACTGCAGCTTCTTGGCCTGGTCGTTGAGGTCCTGCTCGTGGTTGGCGGCGTCCTGGGCCGCTTTCTCAAGCCTGGACGCGGTGTAGGCGGCGACGTCCTCCAGCTCGTCCGGGTGCGCCGAGTTCTTCGACTCGTCGATCTGCTGCGCGACGTCCCGTGGGTCGATGCCTTGCAGGACCTCCCGCTTGATGACGATCCCGTCGATGCTGACGTAGCCGTCGTCGGTCTCGATCAGGGTGGTGCAGTTGGCGAAATAGTTCGCCGTGCCGTCTGGGTTTCGTGGGCAGGACTGCTGCTCGTAGAGCTGTTCGCCGTGCTGGCCGTGCGGCATTGCCGGTTTCCCGTCCCGCGGGCCGGGCGGAGCGTTGTTCGCACCGCAGCCGGCGCTGCCTGCACGGTAAATCGCATGGGCACCACATGCCGGTTCGCTGGTGCTGATGCTCGCGAACGCGGCCTTGGAGATCCAGTGGTCGCCGAACCATTTGAGTTCGGGGTCGGAGTTGTCAGGCTGGTCGTGGGTGTGCCCGGTGAGATCGGTGTCGCCGAGCGGGTGGCCGCTGTAGGCGAACGGGTTGGCCTCGCCCGAGTTCGGGCTCGGGCTGTTCGCCACCGAGTCACGGGAGTCGAACTGGCCGGTGTCGGGGTTGTACCACCGTGCTGCCATGTTGACCCGGCCGCTGGACGACTCGGTCCAGCCGGACTGGAAGCCCAGGTTCCCGGCCGGCGTGTTCGAGGCGCTGATCTTGCCGAGCGGGTCGTAGTTCGTGGAGCCGCTCAGCACCGTGGAGGTGGCGGTGAACTGGCCCACGACGTCGAGGTGCTGGTCGGTCCACGAGTACAGCGACGCGCTGCTGGTCTTCGTCCCGATCAGGCTGTCGTCGGGGCTGCGGGTGTACCTGTTGGTGCCGTCGCCGGCGAGGGTGTTGCCGGCGCCGGTGTAGGACAGCCCGGCGATGACGAGGCGGCCGAGGGCGTCGTAGGTCCGGGTCGCTGAGCCCTGGGTGATGGCCTGGTCGAACGCGTCGGAGGTCGTGGTGTTGGTGCCGGTGGCGGCGACGGTGGACTTCAGGGTGCCGCGGGCGGTGTAGCTGTAGGTGTTGCCGCCGCCGGTGGTGAGCCGGTCGCGGGCGTCATAGGCGAAGGTGCGCACGCCGTTCTGGGTGCGGTTGCCCGACGCGTCGTAGCCGTAGTTGGTGGTGGCGAAGCCGTTGTTCCAGGACGTGAGCCGGTCGGACCAGTCGTAGGTGTACGTGTTCGCGGCCGATCCGGCGAAGCCTGCAGTGGTCTTCGATGTGATGTTGCTGTTGTTGTCGTAGCCGTAGCCGATCGAGGCGACCGTGGCCGACGCCGAGGTCTTCAGCGTGTCCGAGGTCAGACGGTGCAGGCTGTCGTAGCCGAAGGTGCGCTGGTTGCCGCCGTTGTAGGTGATCGATGCGAGCTGGTTGAGCGTGTTGTATCCGACGGTGAGGTTGACGCCGGTGCCGCTGTTCGTGACCGTCCCGAGGCGGCCGAGGCTGGCGTCGGGCAGCGTGTCGAGGTCGAGCCTCGGTACCGTGATGGCGTGGTCGATCTCGGTGCGTTCGAGGGGTTCCGGTCCCGGTGGGTCGATGTCGGCGACGCCGAGCTGTTCGTGACAGTGGGTGGGGCCGGCCCGCCGATTCTGCTGTTGCACGGGTTCCCGCAGACGCATCTGGCGTGGCGGTTCGTGGCGGCCGAGCTGGTGTCGCGGGCGACGGTGGTGTGTCCGGATCTGCGCGGCTACGGCGCGAGCCGGGTCCGCGCGGGTGCCGGGTTCTCGAAGCGGGTGCTGGCCCGCGACGCGGTGGACGTGATGGGTGATCTGGGGTTCGACCGGTTCACGGTGGTCGGTCACGACCGTGGGGCGTTGGTGGGGTTCCGGCTGGCGATGGACCACCCCGGCGTGGTGGTCCGGCTCGCGGTCGTCGGGGCGGTGCCGAGCGTGGACCGGTGGGCTACCGTCGGCGGTTTCGCCGGCGACGACTGGCACCATCTGTTCCTGGCCCAGCCGGGCGAGGTGGCCGAGCGGATGGTCGCCGCCGCGCCGGAGGTGTTCTTCGGGAACGTCCTCGGCGCGGACGCCGACACAGCTGGGGTGATGCCGGCGCCGGTCCGGCAGGCGTACCTGTTGACGGCATCCTCGCCGGAGGTCATCCGCGCGATCTGCGGCGACTTCCGGGCGAGCGCGACCGTCGACCGGGCCCACGACGAGGACGATCGGCAGGCTGGGCGGCGGCTGGCGGCGCCGACCCTCGCGGTGTGGGCCGACACCTGGTCGTTCCCCGACCCGGCGGGGGTGTGGTCCGGTTGGGCGGATGATCTGCGGACGGTGGTGCTGCCCGGCGCGCGCTGGTTGCCGGAGGTACGGCCTGTCGAGCTCAGCCGTGCGGTCCTGGACCTGATGGGCCTGCCTGCGTCGGTGTGATCCGCCCGTCGCCGCGTGGACAGTGGGTCGGGATGCGAACACCGGGACGGCCGGGGCAGGATCGTTCGGCGCACGCGCCGGCGGCCTGCCGGATGCCCCGAACCGAGGGAGGGCAGCACCCGTCGTACGGGGCGGACGGGTACCTCAGGCGTCGCCGGGATCGGCCGGTGGCCAGGCGGCGATCCAATCGACCAGGCCGGTGTGGTGGAGGCCGGGCAGGAGGGCATCGGCTCGGCCTGCCCGGCGATCACGTCGCCGACGAGCGCCTCGAGTTCGCCGCCGATCGCCGCGCCCCGGCCGGGCTCGCCGAACACCGCTTCGAGGACGAGGCCGGCGGCGGTGAGGGACTTGCCGATCAGCAGCCGCTTTTCCTCGGCGCCGAACGGCAGGCCGCGGCGGGCGAACAGTTCGGCCTCGGCGACGCTCCAGCAGGGTTCGGTGTCCACGAGCAGCCGTCGCAGTCGAACACCACGCCCTGCGGCGTCCAGGACCCGAACACGGCAGCGGCCGCCGGCACGGTTGCGGGATGGCCGGTCACGGTTGGCCGACCAGCAGGCGCAGCGACCCGGTGAAGGTCGGCTGGGTGCGCAGGTGGCCGTGGCGTTCGTCCCAGCGCCGGCGTCGAGGTCGCGGCGTGCGTACTCGGCAAGCCACAGGCGGTCGAGGGCGTCGCCGTCGAGGTGAGCACGACGACCGGGCCGCGGGCGACCCGCCGCAGCTCGCGCAGCCCGGCGACAGGGTCAGACCACTGGTGCACGGTCACGCCGTGTGGACCTGCACGCCGCGGGCCGCGAGCTGCTCCTTCCAGTCGGCGCGCATCGGGCCCTCGTCGAAGCCGGTGAGGTGCTCGACCTCGTCGCCCTCGCCGGCGATGACGAGCCGCGCCACGCCGGACCACGGCACCGCCCCATAGCACATCGCACACGGCCGCCAGTTCACCGCGAGCTCCACCGGCAGCCGGCCGGCGCCACCGAGGTCCCAGGTGCCGGCGCCGGCCTGGGCCAGGCACAGCGCGACCATCTCGGCGTGCAACCCGGACAGACCGCTGGCCAGCGCGAGGTTCACGCCGACGGACAGGATCTCGCCGGTGCCGGCGTCGCTGACGACGGCGGCGAACGGGCCGCCGGTGCCCTCGCGGTGGTTGCGCCCGGCGAGGCGGTGGGCCAGCCGCATCCGGTCCTCGGCGTGCGCGGTCGACGTTTCTCCTCAATGACCGGGTTTTCGATTGCGTGGAGCGCGCGTTTCGTCCTGGGAGATCCCGTAGGCCGGGGTGTATCGGGGTGCGGTCTCGGGAACGTCCGGGTAGCGGATGCTGCCCTCGCTCTCCCACCAACGGCTCGTGTACTCAGTCGGATGCTTGTACTCGAATATCGCCACCAGGCCGAGCAAGGAGATCGGGTTGTCCGCCCAGAAGTCCCAGCCATCCCGCTGAGCGCAATAGGTGTCCCGTTCCCGGTCGTACCAAATCGCGAATCCCTTGTGTTCCAGGACCGCCATCGCTGTGGTGTAGACATTCGTGTGTTCACTGAGCGCCGGCATCCCGCCTCCCGTCTGCGTGGCGCTGGTGGTCGGCGAGCTGGTCGCCTCGCTCCAGCACGCACGCTAGCGCAGGGCCGGCAGCACCTTGGCGCCGAAGGTCTCGACGAACGGCATCAGGTCCTGCCCCACGTGGTGCAGGTAGATGCGGTCGAAGCCGAGCGACGCATACCCCCGCAGCCACTCCGTGTGCGCCTCCAGGTCGGCCGAGACGTTGACCACCTCGCGCACCTGGTCGAGCGGCACGTGTTCGCTGATCACGTCGAACTGCTCCACCGTCTCCAGGTCCCAGCAGACCGGCGGCCGGAAGACGTTGCTGCGCCACTGGTCGTGGGCGATCGCCTCGGCCTCGGCGTCGGTCGGGGCCCAGCTCAGGTGCACCTGCAGGCAGACCGGGCCGCGGCCGCCGGCGTCGCGGTAGGCGGCGATCATCGCGCGCAGGTGCTCAGTCGGGGCGTTGACGGTGACCAGGCCGTCGGCCCAGCCCGCGCACCAGGCGGCGGTCTTCGTGCTCACCGCGGCCCCGATCAGCGGCGGTACCTCGGCCGGCCGGGTCCACAACCGCGCCCGGTCGACGGTGACCAGGCCGTCGCGGGTGACCTCGTCGCCGGACAGCAGGGCGCGGATCACCTCCACCGACTCCAGCAGCCGGGCCTCGCGGACCTCCTTGCGCGGCCATGGGCCGCCGGTGATGTGCTCGTTGCTGTACTCCCCGCTGCCCAACGCCGCCCAGAAGCGGCTCGGGAACATGGCGCCGAGGGTCCCGATGGCCTGCGCGACGATCGCCGGGTGGTAGCGCTGGCCGGGAGCGTTGACCACGCCGAACGTGAGGTTCGTGGCCTGCAGCGCCGCCCCGAGCCACGACCAGGCGAAGGCGGACTGGCCCTGCCGGCTGCTCCACGGCGCGAAGTGGTCGGAACACATGGCGGCCTGGAAGCCGTGCCGTTCGGCCGCGATCACGGCGGCCAGGAGGTCGGCGGGCGGGATCTGCTCGTGCGACGCATGGATGCCGTACTCCGTCATAACCCCACGCGTTACCCGCGCCGCCACTTCGGCAACCATCCATCGCCACGTGGCAGAAGCCCGGCCGGAAGCCCGGCCGGAAGCCCGGCCGGAAAGCCCGGCCGGAAAGCCGGGCCCCGGACCGGGTCAGCAGGGCGTGCTGCGCGGGTTCGTCGGCAGGGACGTGTCCTCGATGGTGACCTTGGCCGCGGCCGCGCCCTTCACCGGCACGTGCGCCGTCACCGCGATCGCCCAGTCCACCGTCACCTCCCGGTACTTGCCGGTCGGGAAGCCGGGGAAGCCGAACTGCACGGAGACCGTGGTGTTGCCGACCACGCACGGCCGGCTGGCCGGGGACGGCGAGTTGTACAGCGTCTGGGCCGCGCTCGCGTTGAAGCGGGCCAGGACGGTGCCGTCCTCGAGCAGTACCGGCTGCATGGTCAGGCCCCCGGCCGGTTTCCAGACGAGCGTGTTGTAGAACTGGCCGTTGGCGCCGACGAAGCCCGGGATGCCCGCCAGGAACGAGGTGCCGCTCGTGGACAGCGCCAGGACGTCGTCGGTACCGAGGGCCTTGCTGTCCGTCACCCGCTGGCCCCAGGCGACGTAGCGGGCGGGCAGGGTCGACGGGTCGGCGACCAGTTCGGGCGCCGCGGGCAGGCTGCCGTCCGCATTGATCTTCGGCTTGGGGACGTTGGCGGCGATCTTCGACTCGATCAGCTCGGACATCATCCAGGGCTGATCGGCCGACGTGCGGGTGAACCGGGCGTAGACGTAGACGATGCTGCCGTCGGCGAGTTTCAGCTGGGCGGTGGCGAGGAAGTACGCCGGGTACTTGGTCTGCCCGGGCGGCACGCCGATCTCGATCTGGCTCAGCTCGCCGCCCGCGGCGCCCGGGATGCCGAGCAGGACCGACAGGACCGGCCGCGCGTCGGTGACGATGTGCGTGTCGCTGCCGCCGCGGGCCTCGTCCCAGGTGGACACCAGGATGACCCGGGCCGACTCCTGCGTGATGACCTCCTGCGCGGCGGCGGCGGGCGTCGACGGGGCCACCGCGAGCACGACGCCGACGAGGACGGCGGTGGCCGCGCCGGCCAGCGGCAGGAGACTGCCGGCCGAGCCGCCGGACACCGAGGTGGCGGTGGACGTGGCCGTGGCGGTGGTACCGCTGCTCACCGCGGAGAGGCCGGCGGCGCTGGTGGCCACCGGGACCGACGCGGCGCCCACCTCGGCGGCGCCGAGCGCGGTGATCCCGGTGCCCGCGGTGGCGACGCCGGCCCCGACCGCGCCGGCGGCCGCGAGCGCCCCGCCGGGGATCAGGATCGCGCTGGTGGCGGCGCCGATCGTCATCCAGTCCGGGCCGTAGGCGGCGGTGGCCGCCTCGCTCAGCTCGGCCAGGAACGCCTCGGCGCTCGGCGGGCGCTCCGCCGGGTCGAGCGCCAGGGCCCGCTCGATCAGGGCCGCGAGGTGCGGGTGCAGCCCGGCCGGGGCGGCGGGCGGCGCGTCCGGGGCGACGACCGGCACCTGGCCGGTCAGCAGCTCGACCAGGACGACGCCGAGCGTGAACAGGTCCGAGCGGGCGTCGAGCGGCTCGCCGCGGCGCTGCTCGGGGCTGAGGTACTGCGCCGAGCCCTCCGCCGCCGGCACCGGCTCGGCGCCGGGGCGGGCGTTGCCGAAGCTCGCCAGGACGGTACGCCCGGACCGGTCGAGGTAGATGGTGTCGGGCCGCACGTCGCGGTGGACGAGTTCGAGGCGGTGCAGGGCGATCAGCCCGTTCGCCGCCCCGGCGACCGCGGTGAGGGCCTGTTGCGGGGTGAGCGGGGTGCCGGCCGCGAGCACCCGGCGCAGCGGGGCGCCGTCGATGTCCTGCGTGACCACCACGGGCGGCGCGGCGGCCCCGTGTAGCCGCAGGCAGTGCTCGTCGTCGAGCAGGCGCATCACCTCGGCGTCGCGGGCCAGCGCGGCCAGCACGGCCGGGTCGCCGGCGCACTGCGGCTGGGGCGCCTTGAGCAGCACCCGGGTGACACCGTCGGGCTCGACGGCCCGATAGACGACCTCGGTCTCGCTCTGGGTGAAGAGCGCTTCGACGGTACGGCCGGCAAGGTCGACATGGCTCGGAGGCGCGAACGGCACCGGTGCGGCAACGGCGTGCCGCGGGCGGCGGCGGGTCAGCGGCAGCAGCAGGGCCAGCATCAGACCGGCGAGCGGCCCCAGCCAGATCAGCCCGCTCGACGGGCTCAGCGCGCCGGACTCGTGCAGCACCATGCCCTCACCGGCGCCGGCCAGCAGCCCCAGCGGCGCGGCCAGCAGCGCGCGCCGGGCCCAGCCACCGGTCGGGCGGCGCGCGAGCAGCACCGTGAAGAAGCCGCCGACGAGTGCCAGCAGCAGCCCGACGATGCCCGCCACCGTGGTGTACGCGCTGCGGTCGCTCGTCAGCACCAGCGTCGTGTTGCAGCCGGTGCCGGCCACGGTGATCTCGACGGTGCGGGTGAAGCCGCCGAACAGCGGCGGCTGCGATGCGTTGAGGTACCGGCCCTTGGTCGCCCCCGCGGCGGCGGGCAGGTCGAACCGCAGCCCGAACACGGACGCCGTCGCCGTGGCCGGGGCCGCCCCGGTCGTCGAGTCGACCACCAGCACCGGCCGGCCGCCCGGCACCGTCCACGTGGTCCGTCCGTCCAGCCGGGCGCCGGCCAGCTCGTGCGCCGGCTGCTTGGGCAGCTCCCGGTGCAGCCGGTCGGCGTCGGCCGCGGACCCGGCGGCGACGCCGGTGATGGCGCAGCCGGCGGTCGGTCCGGCGGGGGCGGCGCCGGCCTCGGGCGGCGCGGCGAGGACGGTGGACAACGCGGCGGTGAGCAGCCCGGCCGCCGTGGCGAGCCTGGTGCGCTGGGAAGGACGCATCGGGGTCGAACCTTTCGCTTGCGCGGCTGCGGTACGGGCGCGGAAACGGTTTGGTGGCAACGAACGTACGCGGGACGCAGCCAGAACGAACCGAATGTTCAGGCGGCCGCGCTCGCCTGTTCGGTCCGACCGTTCGGTGATCGTCTTGGCCGCCGGAACGGCCACCGCGATGTCAGCTATCGGACAGCCACTCGGCCCGTTCCTGGCCCGGCGTCGGGCTCTACTGTGACGGCATGATCGGCGGGGGGTACCGGCTGGGCGTCGACTTCGGCACGTCGAACACCGTCGCCGTGCTCGCCTGGCCCGACGGACGGACCCGCCCGCTCACCTTCGACGGCTCCCCGCTGCTGCCGTCGGCCGTCTACGCCGATCCGGACGGCCCGCTGCTCGCCGGGCGCGACGCGCGGCACTGGGCCCGGCGGCATCCGGAGCGCTTCGAGCCGTACCCGAAACGGCGCATCGACGACGGCACGGTCCTGCTCGGCGAGCGCGAGGTCGGCGTCGTCGAGCTGTTCGCCGCCGTGCTGTCCCGGGTCGCCGCCGAGGCCGGGCGCGTCGCCGGGAGCACACCGGAGCGGGTCACCGTGACGTGCCCGGTCAGCTGGGGCCGGGTCCGCCGGGAGCTGCTCGTCCGGGCCGCGGTCGAGGCTGGCCTGCCGCACCCGGCGGTGGTCGACGAGCCGGTCGCCGCCGCGGCGTACTTCGTCACCGTGCTCGGCACCGACCTGCCCGTCGGCGCCCACCTCGTCGTGTACGACCTCGGCGCCGGCACGTTCGACGCGACCGTGGTCGCCCGCACGGCCGACGGCTTCGCGGTGGTGGCGAGCACCGGCCTGGCCGACCGCGGCGGCCTCGACATCGACGCCGCCGTCGTTGAGCACCTGCGCACCGCGTACGCCGACCACGCCGGAACCTGGCAGCAGCTGACCGAGCCGGCCCACCGCGACGCCTGGCTCGACCTGGCCGAGCACGTCCGCGACGGCAAGGAGATGCTGTCCCGCAGCGCGTCGACGTTCGTGCGGCTGCCGCTGCTCGACGTGGACGCGCCGCTCGGCCGCGAGGAGCTCGACGGCCTGGCCGCCCCGGTGCTCGACGAGACCGTCGCCGCGGTGGCCACGGCGCTGCGCGACCTGCCCGCCCCGCCCGCGGCGCTGTTCCTGGTCGGCGGAGCCAGCCGGATGCCGCTGGTCTCCACGGTCGTGCACCGCAGCACCGGCCTCGCCCCGGTCGTCATCGAACAGCCCGAGCTCATCGTCGCCGAGGGCGCCCTGCACGCCGCGACCGAACCTGTTCTGGTGAGCCCGCCTCCTCCGGCTTTGGTGAGCGCTCCTCGTCCAGCTTTGGTGAGCGCTTCGGTAAGCGCGCCACCCCGGTCGAGGCCGCGCGACTATCTGCGGCCGGCGCTGATCCTGCTGGCGATGGCGCTCGTGGTCGTCGTCATCCCGGCGATCGCCACCGCCAACGGCGCCGAGGCCCTGGGCACCGGCCTGCGCACGCCCCTCGGCCCGGCCGGTTTCCTGACCGCCCTCGCGTTCGTGGCGATGCTGGCGTTGCCCGCCAGGGCGGCGGCCGTACCGCTGCGGACCGGCCCACCGCCGCCGGGACGGCTGCTCGCCCTGGCGGCCACGGCAAGCGCCGCGCTGCTGGTCGTCCTCACCAGCGCCGCGATGCTCAACAGCGGCGCGTCCGGCCGCACCGGCGGGCCCGGCCACGGCGCCTTCCGCCACGTCCTGACCGCCGCCGACCGCTGGCTGCCCCTGGTCGCGATCGCGGCCGGCCTCGCCGTCGTCGCCGCGGGCCTGCGCGGCCTGGCCACCCGCCGCCCCCTCGACGTCCTCGGCTCGACCGGCCCGGACGCGTACGCGCTGGCGGCCGCGGCCGGCACCGTCCTGGGCGGCGCCGCCCTGACCCACTGGTACGCCCGGCCCGGCACCGACCCGCCGCCCGGACAGCCGGGCATCGCCGTGGAGGTGGCCCGCCCGGCCGACGACCCGGTGCTGTACGTGGCCCACCGGATCCTGGCCGCCGACGGCTGGACCGCCGCGACCCTGTGGCTGGCGGTCGCGCTGGGCGTGGCGGTGGCGCTGACCGCCCTGGTGTTCGCCGGGTCGGCCCTGCGCGAGGCGGTGGCGCTGTGCCCGCCGCGCGTGCGGCAGTACCTCGCCGGCGCGGTGTACGGCCTGTGCCTGACCGCCGGCGCCTACCTCGCCTACCACGCGGTCGCCGAGGTCCGCTACTGGACGGCCTGGCGGCTCACCGACGGCCGCTGGTCGGCGCCGCCCTCCCCCACCGACCTCGCCGTGGCGGCCGGCGACGGCGTCTGGCGGCTCGGCTGGTGGCCCGCGGCCGGTCTGATCGCGCTCGCGGCGGTGGCCGGCTTGGCCCGGTCGGCGCGCGGTCCGCGGCTGTACCCGGCCCGCCGCCCGCCCGCCGCCCGCGACCGCTGACCGCCGTCACGCCAGCGCCGAACGCGCCTCAGCGAGGACCGACGCTGCGGTGGTACTGGCCAGGACGTGCTGCAGGGCGGTCCGGTACGCGACGTCGAACGCCTCCGGAGCCGCCACGGCCACGTCGGGCTGCACGCCGATGCCTTCCCAGTTGGTACCGGTGACCGGATTGACGGCGCGAGCCACCGGCACCGTGATCTCGAGGGTCGGGGTGATCGGGAAGGCGTCCGTCGGATGCGCCCCTCCCTTGGTCGTCTCCCCGACCAGGACCGCCCGCCCCAGCGCCTGCAGGTTGTAGCAGACCTCCTCACCGGCCGAGAAAGTCGATGCGCTGGTCAACACGTACACGGGCCGGTCGAGGTACCGCGCGCCGGGCAGCCACGCGTGGCTCCAGAACTGCCGGGTCTGACCGGTCGACCCCTCATAGATGCTGTTGAGATGGGTCTCCCCGTCCGGGAAGAAGTAGCTCGACCAGAACACCGCCCCGTCGGGAGACCCACCCCGGTTCTTGCGGAGGTCGACGATCAGCGCATCCGTCTGTGACACCAGCTCCATGGCCGCCGCGATCGCGCGCCCACCGACCCCGGCCGACGCGACGAACCGCAGCTCCAGCAACCCGACGTTGCCGTCCAGCCGCTCCACGCGCGCGATCCCGTAGTTGGTGAGCCGCTGCTGCTCGGCCCAGACCGCCTCCATCTCGGCCTTGCTGAGCGCTTCGCGCGCGTCCTCCGTCCGCGGCCGCACCCGCAGATGCTTGTCCTGGCACACCTCGAACAGCTCCGCCGTCAGCCGCCGGCCGAGGGCCTCCTCGTCCAGCCCGTCGTACTCCCCGGCGGCCAGTCGTTTCCGGATACCCTCGGCCGCCGCCTGAGCCCGATCCGGAAAAATGTAGTTGCCGCACAACAGTTCCAGTGCCTTGTCCACGAGCTCCGCTGACATCGACGCTCCCCTATCAAAGGTCTGTTCCATCCGAGGTCCGGTCCTACACCAGTGCCGGTTCGCTGTCCCGGACGGGATCAGCGGCGGCGCGCAGTGCGGCTTCGACGCGGCGGTTGCTGGTCATGGTGGCCGTGACCGCGGTCATGGTGAGCAGCAGGCCGGCCGCGGCGTACAGCGGCGTGCGCACGTCGAACGCCGAGGCCAGCCAGCCGCCGAGGAAGGCGCCGAGCGGGGCGGCGCACATGGCGAGCATGCGCGAGGTGGAGGCGACCCGGCCCATCAGGTGGCCGGGGACGATCGCCTGGCGCAGGGAGGGTGCGAGCACCATCGTGGCGCCCATGCCGGCTCCGCAGACGGCGAGGGCGAGGCCGGCGACGTACGGGTTCGGGGCGGCGGCGAGGCCCACGATGGCGAGGCCCTCGATCGCGGCCGTGCAGGTCAGTGCGGTGCCGGTGCCGAGTCGCCGGCCGAGGGTGGAGGCGATGCCCGCGCCCAGCAGGCCGCCGGTGGCCTCGGCGGTCAGGAGCAGGCCGAAGCCGTAGGTGTCGATGCCGAGGCGGTCGTGGGCGAAGAGGGCGAGGACGGTCTCGACGGCGACGAAGGCGACGTTGCCGACCGCCGGGCGCAGTGCGAGGCCGAGCAGCACCCGGTCCCGGAAGACGTACGCGGCGCCGGCCCGCGCCTGGCGCAGCAGCGACTCGCGGGCCTGCGGTGCGGGGCGGGGCACGGCGGGAAGGGACCGTACGAGCAGCGCCGACAGCGCGAACGACACCGCGTCGGCGAGCAGCGGGACCGCGCGGCCGAGGGCGAGCAGGGCACTGCCCGCGGGCGGGCCCGCGAAGCCGGACATGGCGGTCTGGGCGCCGCGCAGGCGGGAGTTGGCCCGCTCCAGCAGTGCGGGGTCGCGGCCCAGCAGGTCCGGCAGGTACGAGGTGGCGGCCGTGTCGAAGAAGAGGCCGCCGAGGCCGAGCAGGAAGGCGACGGCCGCGAGCAGCGGAATGCTCAGCAGGTCGAGGGCGGCCGCCCCGGCCGGGACCGCGAGCAGCAGGGCCCGCGCGCCGTCGGTGACCCACATCGTGTGCCGGCGGTCCCAGCGGTCCACCAGCGCACCGCCGAGCACGCCGAAGAGCAGCCACGGCAGCGTCCCGGCGGCCGTGACGACGGCGAGCGCCATCGGGTCCCGGTCAGCGTCAGGGCGAGCAGTGGCAGGGCGGCGTGCGTCACGCCGTCGCCGAGGGAGGAGATCGTCTGCGCGCTCCACAGCCGTGCGAACCCGGCCGGCAGCTTCCGGGCGTCGGCGCTCATGCGGCACCCCCGCCGGCCTGGCCGCGCCGCGCCGGGTGGAACAGGGCGAAGACGAGCGACGCGTCGGGCAGCGCCGGGTCCGACAGCTTGCGGTACTCGTCGGCCAGCGCGTGCAGCCGCGCTCCGAGCTCCGCGAACTGCTCCTCGGTGAGCCGCAGGTGCGCCATCCGGACGTGCCGCTCGCCGTCCGCCGGTGACGCCTCCAGGTCCGCCACGGCGTGCCGCATCAGCACGTCCGTGCCGCCCTCGCCCGGATCGGGCAGCTCGATCGTCCGCGCGGCCATCGCGTAGTACCGCTCGACGACCCCCCGCACCTTCCGCGTCCGGACCACCTTGACGAGGCCGGCCCGTTCGAGCAGCCGCACGTGGTAGCTGGAGCTGCCCTTCGCCAGCCCCACCCGCTCGGCGATCTGCGTGATCGTCGCCGGCTCGAAGCGGAGCACCGCCATGATCCGGTGACGGGTGAGGTTGGAGACGGCGCGCAGCTGCTCGTCCGTGGTGACGTGAAACGTCTCGGGCACATCGTCGGTAGGCACGCGGTCAATGGTCAACGATTCTTGACCATTGCGCAAGGGGTCTCCCCGGGGACGCTGGCGGTGGTGTGCCGTGTCGGGCATGATGGCCGCAGTTCCACCGCGTCCTCGTGAGTTTCCCGAGTTCTCCGAACGAAGGATTGCTGATGCGTGGTCGATCACGACGCTGGATCACCGCGGTCGCCGTCGCCGCCACCGCGCTCGCCGCGGCCCCGGCGCAACCCGCCGCCGCCGGCCACACCGTGCCGGTCGAGGCCGTGGCGAGCAATATCGCCGGCAAGCCGTGGGTGACGTACTCGGCCAGCAGCGGGCAGGCGAGCGCGCGCCTCGCCGCGGACGCCGACGTGACGACGGCGTGGCGGCCCACCGGGCGCGGCCCGCAGTGGCTGCGCCTGGACCTGGGTGGCGCCTACGACAACCTGCGCCAGATTCGCGTAACGTTCACGAACGCGACGGCGACCAACCGCTACATCGTGGAGGCCTCGGCCGACGGCGCCACCTGGACGACGGTCGCGGACCAGACCCGCCACGGGTTCACCCGCCCCGGCATCCGCTTCCTGCGGGTCAGACTCACCGGGCCGGCGGCCGGCATCGCCGAGGTCGAGGTCTACAACTACCTGCGGCCGGACCTCGTCGTCGGGGCCGACATCTCCTACGCCGACCAGGACGACAACCAGGACCACCTCACCTACTACGTCGACGATCCGGCCACGGCGACCGACGTGCTCACGTCCGCGCGCAACGCCGGCCTGCGGTACGTGCGGCTGCGCGTCTTCAACACCCCGCGCGACGAGAAGACCGGCGCCTTCCTCGACCCGGCCTACCAGGGACCCGACCGCACCCTCGCCGTCGCCCGGCAGGTCAAGCAGCTGGGCCTGGGCCTCGGCGTCGACCTGCACTACTCGGACTCCTGGGCCGACCCGAGCAAGCAGGCCAAGCCGGCCGCCTGGGCCGCGCTGCCGTTCGACCAGCTCGTCACCGCGGTCCACGACTACACCCGCGACTCGGTCCAGCGGCTCGTGGCGCAGGGCACCGTCCCCGACAAGGTCGCGATCGGCAACGAGCTGATCAAGGGGTTCCTGTGGGGGTCGGAGCGGCCCGGGCCGTGGTTCACCGACCCCGCCGACTGGTGCTACGACTGCTACTTCAACCACGATCCCGCGTACGGCGCGCAGCCCGGCGGCGGCATCGCCTGGGACGACTGGACGTCCACCGACCCCGCCCGGCAGGCCGCCTACGAGGCCTCCTGGGACCGGTTCACGACGGTGCAGGCGGCCGGGGTCCGGGCCGTGCGGGAGGTCGCCGCGGCCAACCACGTGCGCATCGGCGTGGAGACGCACGTCATCATCGACAACGGGCAGTTCGAGCGGACCCGGGAGTTCTGGCGGCAGTACCTGCACCGCCTCCACGCCAAGGGCCAGGACATCGACGTGATGGGCTTCTCGTACTACTCCGAGTGGCACGGCCCGCCGGACGTCTTCGAGGCGCAGCTGCAGACCCTCGCCGCCGAGCACCCCGGGTACAAGATCGACATCGCGGAGACCGCCCATCCGTCGGCGTTCTCCGACCCGATTCCGAACTCGCCGTACCCCGTGTCCGTGCAGGGCCAGCAGGACGCGCTGCTGCGGGTCTTCCGGATGGCCAACGACCTGCCCGACAACCGGGGCCTCGGCGTGCTCGTCTGGGAGCCGGCGCATTTCCAGTCGATGGTGAACTGGTCGACATCCGCCTGGCCGGTGCTGCAGTGGAACGCCTCGATCAACGCCTACGGGATGGTGCCGCCGGCCGCGCCGACCGCGGTGCGCCTGCAGCCGGGCGACGGGCGGATCACCGTGACGTTCCGGGCGCCGACGGGCGGGGATCCGGAGCACATGCAGTACCAGATAAGCCTGGACAACGGCGCGACCTGGCGGACTCCTGAAGTGGCGGTGGACACCGACGGCACCGTTGCGGCGAGCCTCACCCGGCTGCGCAACGGGGTGCGCTACACCGTGGCCGTCCGGGCCGTCAGCGCGCTCGGCGTACCCGGCGCCCCGGCCCTGGCCGGTGTGGTCGTGCTCAGGCCGACTCGCGGATGACCAGTTCGGTGGGGACGACGACGGCCGCCGGGGGCCCGCCGTCGATGAGGCCGAGCAGCATGCGGACCATTTCGGCGCTGATGCGCGGGTACGGCTGGCGGATCGTGGTCAGCGGCGGCTGGGTGCCGGCCGCCACCTGGCTGTCGTCGAAGCCGCCGACGGCGACGTCCGACGGGACGCGTCTGCCGGCCCGGTAGAGGGCGTTGAGGGCGCCGGCGGCCATCAGGTCGGAGGCGACGAAGACGGCGTCGAGATCCGGGGCCTGTTCGAGGAGCCGGACCATGGCCGCCTCGCCGCCGGCGCGGGTGTAGTCACCGTTGGCGATCAGGGCCGGGTCGGCGTCGTCGCCGAGGGCGTCGCGGTAGCCGGCGAGGCGTTCGGTGCCGCCGGGGGTGTCGAGCGGGCCGGTGACGGTGGCGATCCGGCGGCGGCCGGTGGAGCGCAGGTGGTCGACCATCCGGCGGGCGCCGTCGCGGTCGTCGGCGGCGACGTAGGCGGTGCGGTGCTCGTGGCCGAGGGGTTTGCCGCAGGCGACGACCGGCAGGCCGCGGTCGAGCAGTTCGGGGATGAGCGGGTTGCCGCGGTGGGTGGACACCAGCAGCGCGCCGTCGACGTGGCCGGCGGTGAGGTACCGGCCGATGCGTCTGCCGTCCTCGACGCTGCCGGCCAGGGTCAGCAGCAGGGTGATGTCGTGCCGGGCCAGGGCCTCGGTGCAGCCGTGCAGCAGGACGCTGAAGTTCGGGTCCTCGAAGAGGCGGTCCTGCGGCTCGGAGAGGATGAACGCCACCGACCCGGAGCGCTGGGTGACGAGGCTGCGCGCGTGCTGGTTGACCACGTAGCCGGTGTTGCGCATCGCGCGTTCGACGGCGGCGTGCGCGGCGTCGCTGACGTCCCGGCCGCCGTTGAGGGCCCGGGATACGGTACCCCGCGACACCCCGGCCGCCGCCGCCACATCGTTGATCGTGGGGCGGCGGGCTGGGTGCGGCCGGGGCTCGCGCGCGTTCGTCATGGGCCGATCATCCCTTGACGGCGCCCGGCAGCATATCGGGCAGCATCGTTGCAGCGTCGTTGCAGCATCTTTCCGCGTACGTTCACAGTCGGGAGCCGGTCCATGGATCAGCCGCACCGTTCGCCGCGCTTCCCGCGTGGCCTCGACGCCATCGCCTACGGCGGGGACTACTCGCCGGAGCAGTGGCCCGAGGACGTGTGGCCGGAGGACGTCCGGCTGATGCGGGCGGCCGGCGTGAACCTGGTCAGCGTCGGCATCTTCAGCTGGGCGATGCTGGAACCGGTCGAAGGGCGGTACACCTTCGGATGGCTGGACCGGATCCTGGAGTTGCTGCACCGCAACGGGATCCGCGTGGACCTCGCCACGCCGACCGCCGCGCCGCCGCCATGGCTCAGCCACCGCCATCCCGAGACCCGGCTCGTCGACCGGCACGGCCACGTGCTCGGGCAGGGGGCCCGGCAGAGCTTCTGCCCCAGCTCGCCGCAGTACGCGCGGGCCGCGGCCGCGATCACCGAGCAGCTCGGCCGGCGCTACGGCGACCACCCGGCCGTCGCGCTCTGGCACGTGCACAACGAGTACGCCGGGCTCAACGCGCACTGCTACTGCCCGCGCTGCGCCGAGGCGTTCCGGGCGTGGCTGCGGGCCCGGCACGGCGACCTGCCGGCGCTGAACGCGGCGTGGGGCACGACGTTCTGGAGCCAGCGCTTCAGCGACTGGGCCGAGATCGAGCCGCCGCACGCCGCGCCGGCCCCGGTGAACCCGGCCCAGCAGCTGGACTTCCTGCGGTTCTGCTCCGACAACCACCTGGAGAACTACCGGCGGGAACGGGACATCCTGCGCCGGCTGTCCCCCGCCGTCCCGATCACGACGAACTTCATGATCGCCAACTGCAAGGCGGTCGACTACTGGAAGTGGGCCGGCGAGGTCGACGTCGTGGCCAACGACCACTACCTGCAGGCCGAACGGGCCGACCCGCACGTCGAGCTGGCGATGTGCGCCGACCTGACCCGGAGCCTGGCCGGCGGCGCACCCTGGCTGCTCATGGAGCACTCCACGAGTGCGGTGAACTGGCAGCCGCGCAACATCGCCAAGCGCCCCGGCGAGCTGGCCCGCAACAGCCTCGCGCACGTCGCCCGCGGCGCCGACGGGGTGCTGTTCTTCCAGTGGCGGGCCTCGCGCTCCGGCGCCGAGAAGTTCCACTCGGCGATGCTGCCGCACGGCGGGACCGGCACCCGGATCTGGCGCGAGGTCACCGCGCTCGGGCAGCGCCTGGCTGGGCTGGACCGGCTGCGGGGTACCCGCGTGCGGGCGGACGCGGCGATCGTGTGGGACTGGGAGTCGTGGTGGGCCCTCGAACTGGAGTGGCGGCCGTCGGTGGACCTGGCGTACCGGGAACGGGTCGAGGCCTACTACACCGCCCTGTGGAAGGCCCACCTGACCGTCGACTTCGTCCGCCCCGAGGCCGACCTGAGCCGGTACCCGCTGGTCGTCGCCCCGTCGCTGTACCTCACGACGGCCGCGGCGGCCGAGAACCTCGACACGTACGTCAGCGGCGGGGGCACCCTGCTCGTGTCGTACTTCTCCGGGGTCGTCGACGCCAACGACACCGTGCACCCCGGGGCCCACCCCGGCCCGCTGCGCGAGCTGCTCGGCGTGACCGTCGAGGAGTTCCTGCCGCTGCGCCGCGGCGAACGGGTCACCCTCTCCGACGGGACGGTGGCCGACGTGTGGGCCGAGGACCTCGCCGCCGACCCGGCGGAGGTCGTCCTGACCTACGCGGACGGTCCCGCCGCCGGGCAGGCGGCGGTGACCCGCAGGGCGCACGGGCGCGGGACGGCCTGGTACGTCTCGACCCGCCCGGACCCGGCCGGCCTGCAGCGCCTGCTGGCCCGGGTGCTGGCCGGGACCGGCCTGGCGGGGATACCGGACCTGCCGGACACGGTCGAGGTCGTGCGCCGGCCGCCCTTCACCGTCGCGATCAACCACGGCGACCGCGCGGCCGAGGTCGGCGGGGTCACCGTCGAGGCCGGCACGGTCGAGGTCATCGGGGAGCCGATGTCCATCCCGACCCCACCCTGAGCTGCCGTGAGCGCTCCCGGCACGGCGGCGGGGTAGGGCTGTCCCCCGCAGCCGGGCGGGGGCTGGCGTCAGGGCCGACTCGGTGGTCGGCGGCAGTGTGCCCGGGCGCCGCGGTGACGAGGCTGAAACCCGTTGATACGGGTCGCTTCGGCTAAGGGGATGGCTATGGCACACGGGTTCATCGCGCGCGTCGGGCACTGGTGCTTCCGGCACCGGTGGGGGGTGCTCGGACTGTGGCTCGCCGCCGTGGCGCTCGGCGTCCTCGCGGCCGGGCCGGTCTTCGCCGCGCTGGCCGGGGACAACAGTCCCAAGGACCTCGAGTCCTTCCGGGGGCAGAAGGTCCTCGCCACGCAGTCGACGCAGGGCGGCACGGTGATCGGTGTCGTCGACGGGATCGACCCGGCCGCCGCACCGGTACGCGCCGACGTGCTCGCCCTGGCCGCGAAGCTGCGCGGGGTCGACGGGGTGCGGCAGGTGGTGACCCCGTTCGACGAGGGGCTGCCGGCCGAGCAGGCGGCGGGCCTGGTCGCCAAGGACCACCGCGGCCTGCTGATCCAGGTCGGCCTGGCCAACCTCGGCGACGAGGCCCGCGACACCGCGGCGACCGCGCTGACCGACGCGCTGCACGCCGGAGCCGCCGGCCTGCGCGCCGACGGGCAGCCCGAGGCCCGGATCCGGGTCGGCGGCGGGCCGGTGCTCAACCAGCAGGCCAACGCGCAGGCGGGAGCGGACCTGGCCAAGGCCGAGTCGATGTCGCTGCCCATCACGCTGGTCGTGCTGGTGTTCATCTTCGGGGGCATCATCGCCGCGGGGATGCCGGTGCTGGCCGCCATCGTGTCGATCGCCTTCTCCATGACCATGCTGCTGGTGTTCACGAAGTTCACCGAGCTCGACTCGAACGCGGTCACGATCGTCACGCTGCTGGGGCTGGGGCTGTCCATCGACTACGGGCTGCTGCTGGTCGCGCGGTACCGCGACGAGCTCGCCGCCGGCCACCAGCCCGCCGCCGCGCTGAGCCGGGCCTGGGCCACCGCCGGGCGGACGATCGCGTTCAGCGCCCTCACCGTCGCCGCCGCCCTGAGCGGGCTGCTGCTGTTCGGCATCACCGGCCTGTCCGCCCTCGGCGCGGCCGGGATCTCGGTCGCCGTCGCCGCCATGCTCGTGTCGCTGACCTTCACCGCCGCGCTGCTCGGCCTGGCCCGCAACCGCATCAAGCCGTCGAAGCGGGCCGCCCGCCAGGACGCCGACGCCGGGTTCTTCGCCGGGCTGGCCCGCGTCGTGCAGCGCCGGCCGCTGCTCACCACCGTCCTGAGCGGCGCGGCCCTGGTCGCCGTCGCCCTGCCCGCCCTCGGTGCCGCCATCCACCTCGACGACCTCGGCGCGCTGCCGCCGAAGATGGAGTCGGTGCAGGTCGAGCGCGAGCTGACCGGCAACTACGGGCAGAGCGCGGCGCCGGCCGTCATCGTCGTGGCCCACACCGGGCCGGCCGCCCTCGACGCCTGGGCCGACCGATTCGCCGGTACCCCCGGGGTCGCCCTGATCCACCCCGCCGAGGACGCCGGCAACGGCCTGGCCACCGTCGGCATCGAGGCCACCGGCGACCCCGAGGGGCCGGCCGCGCAGGACCTCGTCGACCGCATCCGCGCCGACCGTCCCGGCGGTGGCGAGTCGTGGGTGACCGGCAGCGGCGCGTTCGTCGCCGACGTGGTCGGCCAGATCGTGCACCGGCTGCCGCTGGCCCTCGGCGTGACGCTGCTGGCGATGGTCGTGCTGCTGTTCGCGATGACGGGCTCGCTGGTCGTACCGCTGAAGGCCGTGCTGATGAATCTGGTGTCCCTGGGCGCCACGTTCGGCGTGCTGACCGCCGTCTTCCAGCACGGCTTCCTGGCCGGCCCGCTCGGGGTGCTGACCGTCGGCGGGCTGAGCCCGTTCACCGTGGTGAGCGTGTTCGCGTTCGCGTTCGGGCTGTCGATGGACTACGAGGTGTTCCTGCTGGGCCGGATCAAGGAGTACACCGACCGCGGCCTGCCCACCGACGTCGCCGTCCGGCGCGGGCTGCAGCGCTCCGGCCGGATCATCACCTCGGCGGCGCTGCTCATGGTGATCGTGTTCGGCTGCTTCGTGACCGGCGAGATGGGCCAGGTGCAGCAGATCGGCCTCGGCCTGGCGATCGCGGTCGCGGTGGACGCGACGCTGGTCCGGTGTGTCCTGGTCCCGGCCACGATGACCCTGCTGGGCCGGGCGAACTGGTGGGCCCCGGCCTGGCTGCGCCGCCTGCACGGCTTCATGGGCCTGCGGGAGACGGTGCTGGACGAGCCCGAGCCGATCCGCGAACTGGTCCACCGCTGAGCTGACGGGCGCCCACCGGATCCGGTGGGCGCCCCCGGGACGTTCGCCTGCCGGGACGATGCGCACCCGGCGGAAGCTGAGACGGACGCGGGAAAGCTTTAAGCTGCCGGAATGGATCACGGCGACACGACGATGATGGCAGCGCTGCTCGCGGCCGCGGAGGACGCGCCGCCGGTCGATGCCGTCGAAGCGGTCACGCGGGAGCTGGGCCGGGCGCTCGACGCCCGGTCGGTGTCGTTCCTCATCGCCGACCTCGGCGGCCGGGCGCTGGTGCGGCTGGCGTACGTCCCGCTCGCCGACGCCGTGCACGGCGAGGCCGGGCGGCGCGGCGGTGACGAGGTGGCCACCGTGCTGCCGTTCGACGGTGGCGTGCAGGAGCAGACGCTGCGCACCCAGACGCTGCAGGTGATCGCGGCCGGTGACCGGTGGACGGTGCTCGCCCCGGTCACCGAGCGCGGGGAGGCGATCGGGCTGCTGGAGGTGGTCCTGCCGGTCGAGCCGGACGCCCGGGCGCTGCGGGAGATCGGCCGTATCGCGCATCTGCTGGCGTTCGTGGTGATCGCCAACCGGCGGCACACCGACCTGTTCGAGTGGGGGCAGCGGACCACGCCGTTCAACCTGTCCGCGGAGATCCAGCGCCGCCTGCTGCCGGCCGCGTTCACGTGCGAGGCGGGTGCGTTCACGCTGTCGGGCTGGCTGGAACCCGCGGCGAGCATCGGCGGGGACACGTTCGACTACTCGCTGGCGCGGGACGAGCTGCACTTCAGCGTCACCGACGCGATGGGCCACGGCGTGGCCAGTGCGCTGACCGCCACCCTCGGCGTCGGGAGCCTCCGCAACAGCCGGCGCCGCGGGCAGGGCCTCGTCGAGCAGGCCGGCGCCGCCAACGCCGCGGTCGCCGGACATGCCGGGCCGCAGAGCACCTTCATGACCGCCGTGCTCGGCCGCATCGACCTGAACAGCGGCGTCTGTACGTTGATCAACGCCGGTCACCTGCCGCCGCTGCTGGTGCGCGACGGTGCGGTCGAGGCGTTGACGCTGCCGCGCAACTTCCCGCTCGGCATGCTGGCCGACGCCACCTTCCAGACCGGCGAGGTGACCCTGCGGGCCGGGGACCGGCTGGTCGTGGTGACCGACGGGATGCGCGAGCGCCGAGCGGCGCAGCTGGACCTGACCGCCGAGTTGCGCCGGGCCGCCGACCTGCACCCGCGGGAGGCGACCCGGGCCCTGGCCGACGCGGTCCTGCGGGTGGCCGGCCCCACCCTGGCCGACGACGCCACGCTCCTGATCATCGACTGGTACGGCGATCACGGACAGGCGCGGCGCAGCAACGCCGGCGCGGACCCGGCCCGGGCCAGCGACTCCCCCGCCGGCTGACCGGCACCCGGGACCGGCTCAGTCCTCGCCGCCGGCGGCCAGGCCGGCCTCGGCCGACGCCACACTGTCGTAGACCCCGATGAGACGATCGACCGAGGTCAGGTCCAACACGCTGCGCACAACGGGCTGGGCGGCGGCGATACAGACCCGCCCGCCGCGCTCCAGCAGGTGCTTGTGCAGCCACACGATCATGCCCAGGGCGGTGGAGTCGATCAGCGGCACGCCGGCCAGGTCGAGCACGACGTTGCGGACATCGTCGTCCAGCGCCTGCCGCAGCCGGTCGCGCACGGCCGGTGTGACGCCCAGGTCCAGGTCACCGGCGAGGTGTACGACGAGGCCGGCCCGGCCCGGCCGGGTCGTCAGGGACAGCTCCACGCCCAGCCTCCAGTCACCCGCACCCGCTCCGACGACCCCAGCCTACGGGCCGGCCGGTCCGCCGCGCCGGAAGTCGACCGGGCGCCCACCGGATCCGGTGGGCGCCCGTTGCGTGGGGTGACGTCACCCGTAGGTGATGTCGCTCTTGTTGACCTTGCAGTTGGCGTCGTTCCAGCCCTCGCCGAGGTAGCTCGGCTCGCTGCCCTTCGCGACGCCCTTGTACTTGCCGCAGATCACCGTGCTGGAGCTGTTGAGGACCCGCACCCGCGTGATGGTGGCCACGTCGCCCCAGTTGGAGTTGATGCCCACCACGTAGTCGACGTCGTCGACGATCACGTTGTCGACCTTCACGTTGCGGGTGTACGAGTTCGTGCAGTTGCCGCAGGCGCGGTACAGCTTGCCGGTGCCCTTGAGGTAGAAGCCGCTGATGCTGACCGTGCCGTTGCCGTTGTGCTGGAACATCTTGTCGCTGCCGGAGCGGGCGCCGCCGCCGATGACGTACGACGTGCCGCCGTTGGTCTGCAGGAACGTGGCGCCGTCCTCGCCGATGTCGTTCCACCACACGTTGCGGATCGTGCAGGTGCCCAGGCAGTGGATGCCGTCGCCGGCCGGCGAGCCGATGATCACGTTCTGGATCGTGGCCCCGTTGGCCAGTTCGAACATCGGGTCCTGGCTCTCGGACTGGCTGCCGTCGCCGATGCAGCAGTACGTCTTCATCCCGCCGTCGAACGTGCCGGAGACGCTCTTGGTGCTGGACAGCGACACGTTGCCCGCGGACGACGGCCACGAGGTGGTCGGGTTGCCGCCGCCCCCACCGGTCGCGGTCGCCGTCGGGGTCGGGTTGCCGCCACCGCCGGTCGAGGTCGGGGTCGGGTTCGAGCCGCCGGCGGCGTAGGTCTCGAACTCGGCGATCCGGGGCGCGCTCGAGGCGCCGGTGATGTCGAGCGTGATCTTCTTCAGCGACGTCGACGAGAAGGTGATCGTCGCCGGGGTGCCGCTGCCGCTGGCCAGTACCGCGCCCGAATCGTGGTTGAGCAGGCGCCAGGCGCTGATGGAGCCGCCGCCCGAGGCGGTGCGGATGACGACCGAGGAGACCGTCTTGGCGCTGCTCCACTTGACCGAGATCTGGCCGGTACTGCCGCTGGGCGACCAGTACGTGCCGGTGTTGCCGTCGATCACGTTGCCGTAGCTCGTACCGCTGGCCTTGCTGGAGCCGTCCGCACCGGCGCCGATGCTGAGATTGTCGGCGGCCGCGGCGTTGGGGATCTGCATCGCCAGCGTGACGGCGGCGACCGCGACCGCGGCCGCACCGCCCGCCAGCCACCGCAGCGAGACTGGGGCTCGTCTCATCCGTGCTCACCTTTCCGAGGGTCGATGGGGGGTCAGGAAAGCGCTTTCCTGGCACCGTAGACATGGACCGGGGTCAACACAAGGAGGGGTGCCGTTTTGCGGGGATTTGGGCGTGAAACGTGGTGAAAACCGCAGGTCAGCCGGCGGGGCCGGGTAAGTTTCAGCCCCACTGGGCCGGTGGCCGCGCCGAACACCACCGGGCATTGACGCCGGGCTCGTCGCCCGCGCCTACTGAAGCGGTTCAGCAGACCCACGCCAGGAGGCGCACCCCCATGCATCGATCCCGGTTCGCGCTCGTCGTCGCCGTCTGTGCCGCCCTGGTCGCGGCCGCGGTCGCGGTGCCGCTGGTGCGCGCGTCCGCCGCGACCGCCGGCTTCGTCAGCCGCTGCGGCATCCACTTCTGCCTGGGCGGGCACCCGTACTACTTCGCCGGGGCCAACGTCTACGACACGTTCACGTACGGCGGCAGCTACGGCGACACCGAGACGCAGTGGATGGACAAGGCGCGCATCGACAACCACATGGCCGAGATGGCCGCCGACGGGGTCACGGTGCTGCGCACGTGGATGTTCGACCACGAGCAGTGGCACGGCTTCGAGCCCAGCAAGGGGGTGTACAGCGAGCAGCAGTTCGCCGAGTTCGACTACATCCTCCACTCGGCCGCGCAGCACAACATCCGGGTCATCCCCGTCCTCGAGAACTACTGGGAGGCGTACGGCGGCATCGACACCCGGCTGTCGTGGGAGGGCCTGGGCACCGGGCAGGCCAACCGCTGGCGCTTCTTCAACGAGTCGGCGTGCCCGGGCTGCTTCACGCAGTACAAGAACTACGTGTCGTACGCGCTGAACCGGACGAACCACTACACCGGCGTCAAGTACAAGGACGACCCGGCCGTGTTCGCCTGGGAGCTGATGAACGAGCCGCGGTACGAGGGCCAGGGCACCGCCGAGAACGTCAACGGCACCACCCTGCGCAAGTGGGTCGACACGATGGCCGCCTACATCAAGGGCATCGACGGCAACCACATGGTCGACGCGGGCCTGGAGGGCCACGGCACCAAGTACGGCTTCGGCGGCGACGAGGGCAACCCGTTCGTGGCGATCCAGCAGTCGCCGTACATCGACTTCACCTCGGCGCACCCGTACCCGAACGAGGGCTGGGCGAATCTCACGCTGGCGCAGACGGTCACGCTCGTCGACGCCTGGCTGGCCGACTCGCACGACGTGGTCGGCAAGCCGTTCTTCCTCGGCGAGTTCAACACCATGGGCGTGGACCGCGGCACCTGGTGGACGGCGATCTACAACGACCTGCAGACCCGGGACGCCGACGGCAGCGCCTTCTGGTGGTTCCCGGACGCCCAGGCCGGCGGCGACAACTACAGCGTCAAGCACGGGGCGCCGGAGCTGTCGGTGTTCAAGGCGCACTCCGCGGCCATGGTGGCCAAGAGCGGCGGCAATCCCCCGGTGTCGACCAGCCCGTCCGCGTCGCGGTCGGCATCCGCGAGCCCGTCCGCGTCGCGGTCCGTGTCACCGCCGCCCGCCGGGACCGGGTGCAAGGTCGGGTACACCCTCAACGACTGGGGCTCCGGATTCACCGCCACCGTGACAATCACCAACGCGGGCACCACGCCGATCACCGGCTGGACACTCAAGTGGGCCTTCGCCGGCAACCAGACGCTGAGCAACGCCTGGAACGCGACCGTCACCCAGTCGGGCACGGCAATGACGGCCACGAACATGCCCTACAACGCCACCATCCCGGCGGGCGGCAATACCCAGTTCGGCTTCCAGGCCGCGTACACCGGCACGAACGCGGTACCGGCGCGGTTCACCCTGAACGGCACGGCCTGCGCGAAGGCCTGAAGCGCTAAAGCGGTGAGCGCAGGATCCCGCGGGACAGGGCGGCGGTCACGGCCGCCGTCCGGTCGCTCACCCCGAGCTTCACGAATGCCCGTACCAGATGCGTCTTGACCGTCGCCTCGCTGATGAACAGCACGCGCCCGATCTCCGGGTTGGACAGTCCGTTGGCGACGAGGCCGAGCACCTCGGCCTCCCGCGGGGTGAGGGCCGCGCGGCGCCCGGCCAGCCGCGCGGCGATCGGGGGCGCGAGGACCGACTCGCCCCGGGACGCGGCGTGGATCGCGGCCACCAGCTGCGCGTGCGGGGTGTCCTTGAGCAGGTACCCGACCGCGCCGGCCCCGATGGCGCGCAGGATGTCCGCGTCGGTGTCGTAGGTGGTGAGGACCAGGACCCGGACGCCGGGGCAGCGTGCGGTGATGCGCGCGGTCGCCTCGGTGCCGTCGACGCCGGGCATCCGCAGGTCCATGAGGACCACGTCGGGTCGCAGCGCCGCGGCGAGGGTCAAGGCCTCGGCGCCGGACGCCGCCTCGCCGACCACGTCCAGGTCGTCGGCCAGCTCCAGCATGCCGCGCAGCCCGACCCGGACCACCGGGTGGTCGTCGACGAGCAGGACCCGGACCGTCACCGGGAGTCCTGCGGCAGTGGCAGCTCGACGACCGGCAGCTCGACGCGGACCGTGGTGCCCGCGCCCGGCGCCGAGACGACCGTGCAGGTGCCGCCGAGGGCGATCACCCGGTTGCGCAGCCCGGACAGGCCGTAGCCGCCGGGCCCGCGGCCGGGTTCGAAGCCCTGCCCGTCGTCGGTGACGGTGAGCGCGCCGGGGGTGAGCGCGATGCGCACGGCCGAGGCGCCGGCGTGCCGCCGGACGTTGGCGAGGGCCTCCTGCGCGGCCCGCAGGAACACGGCGTCCCGCTCGGGCGCCCCGCCGCCGGAAGGCTCGTCGACCTCGACGTCCACCGGGGTGCCGGTGTCGCGGGTGTGCCGCTCGGCCAGCCGGGCCAGGGCCTCGGCCAGGCTGTGCGCGCTGAGGTCGGGTGGGCTCAGGGCGGCCACCAGGGAGCGGGCCTCGGCCAGGTTCTCCCGGGCGGTGCGCTCGATGAGGTCGAGCTGGTCCGGCACCGGTGCGGCGTCGCGCCGCAGCGCCAGCCGGGCCGACTGGGTCAGCATGAGGATGCTGGTGAAGCCCTGGGCGAGGGTGTCGTGGATCTCGGCCGACAGCCGCTCCCGCTCGGCCGTCATGCCGGCCGCGTGCCGTTCGCGGGCCAGCGCGGCGCGGGTCTCGATCAGCTCGGCGATGAGCGTGCTGCGGGCGCGGCTCTGCGCGATGAGCGCGGAGATGTAGGCGCCGATCAGCCCGGCCGACAGCACCGGGACGACCACCGTCGGCAGGATCGCGGCGACGGTCCCCGCGGACAGTCCGAAGTGGACGAACATGGCGGCGACGAGCAGCGCGGCGACGATCCCCAGGACGACGAGCCGGTCGCGCCACCGGCCGAGGAGCAGGAACAGGTGCAGGAACAGCACGGAGACCAGCACCGCGCCGACCATCGTCACCATGACGATCCCGGCGAAGAGCACGAGGGCCCCGGCGAGCTGGACGGTCCCCCGCCGCTCGCCGGGCCGGCCGACGGCGGGGGCGCCGACCTGCCAGTACCAGAGCAGAAACAGGCAAAGCAGGAGGGACGCCAGCAGGCGGGCGCGCGTGGTCAGGGAGTCGTCGGTCCAGACCAGCGCGCCGGTGATGGCCGGAGCCGCCACGGCCACCAGGTGCCAGACGGCCTGGAACCGGTCCCACGCGTGCCCGCCCGGCGGCGCTCCGGTCAACGGTCCTCCCGGCCGGTCCAGCGGAACGTCACCAGACACAGCCCCAGTCCCACGATCACCCACGCCCCCAGCATGATGGCAACCCGGCCCAGTTCCCAAGACCCGGCGGGTTCGTGCGCGGCGAACGAGTCCGGCAGGAACACCGAGCGCATGCCCTGGGCCATCCACTTCAGCGGGAACACCGCCGCGATCTGCTGCATCCACGCGGGCAGGCTGGTGAAGACGAAGAAGACGCCGGAGATGAACTGCAGCACCAGCGCCACCGGGGTGACCACGGCCGGCGCCCGCTTGGCCTCCCGCGGGATCGAGGAGAACGCGATCCCGCACAGCGTGCAGGCGGCGATGCCCAGCAGCGAGACCCACAGCAGGGTGAACCACTGCCGGCCGGTCGAGGGCAGCGTCACGTCGAAGAACAGGGTCCCGATGGCCAGCATGACGGCGCAGCCGCCCACGCCGATGAGGTACACCATCACGACCTTGCCGATGAAGTACGCGCCGGCCGGCATCGGCGCACCGTAGAGCCGTTTCAGCACGCCCCGGTCGCGCTCCATCGGGATCTGGACGGCGAGGGTCTGGAAGCCGTTGGTGAGCTGCGCGGCGGCGATCATGCCGGCCACGAAGTACTGCGTCAGGGTCACCCCGGGCGCCACGTCGTCGCCGCCGAACACCGAGCCGAACACGACCAGCAGCAGGATCGGCAGCGCGAAGGAGAAGATGACCGACTCGCGGCCGCGGAAGAACTGGCGCAGTTCCAGGCCGCTGCGCAGCAGCCCGAGTCGCAGCGTGAGGGTCATGCCGTCTCCTGGATCATCGAGAGGTACGCGTCTTCCAGCGACGGCCGGGTGACCGTCAGCTCGGGCACCTCGCCGCCGAACCGGGCGACGAGGTCGGCCACGAACTTCGCCGGGGTGTCGGTGTCGTGCTCCTGCGGGCCGTCCGGTGCGGCCCAGCGGACCTTCGCCGCCGCGGTGCCCCGGCCGCCGAGCGTCGCCGGCGTGGCGACCGCCACCACCCGGCCGCGGGCGATCACGCCGACCCGGTCGGCGAGGGTCTCCGCCTCGTCGAGGTAGTGCGTGGTGAGCAGGATCGTGGTCCCGCCCGCCGCGAGGTCCCGGATCAGCTCCCAGAACTCGCGGCGGGCCTGCGGATCGAAGCCGGTCGTCGGCTCGTCGAGGAACAGCAGCTCCGGCCGGCCGATGATGCCCAGCGCCACGTCGAGCCGGCGGCGCTGCCCCCCGGACAGCACCTTGGCCCGGTCGTTGCGCTTGGCCTGCAGCCCGACCCGTTCGATGACCTCGTCGGGACGGTCGGCGTCCGGGTAGTACCGCGCGAAGTGCCGCACCACCTCCCGCACCGTGAGCTCCTCGAACTCGCCGGTGGACTGCAGCACGATGCCGATGCGGGCGCGCCAGCCCAGCGGGCGGCGCTGCGGGTCGACGCCGAGCACTCGGACGTGCCCGCCGCTGCGCTTGCGGAAGCCCTCCAGCATCTCCACGGTCGTGGTCTTGCCGGCCCCGTTCGGCCCGAGCAGGGCGAACACCTCACCCCGTTCGACGGCGAGGTCGAGCCCGTCGACCGCGTGGCTGGCGCCGTAGGTCTTGCGGAGGCCCTTGGCCTCGATGGCGTATGCATCGGTCACGATCTCCATCGTGGCCGATGCATACGCCGCGCGGGTCAACCGGTTGATGGACGGGTGTGCAGAGCCGCGGCCTGGATCTCGTCGAGGGAGTCGGGGATCTCGGCCCCCGCCGCCGCGTCCGGCAGGTCGTCCTCCATCCGGTGCAGGGGACGGTAGGCCAGGCCCAGGACGCCCCAGATGACCAGCAGCAGGCCGCAGGCGAGCAGGATCAGGCCGGTACCGCGGGCATCGCCGACCCCCACGACCCGCCCGACCGTGCCGGCGAGCGCCCCTCCTGGCCGCAGCAGCGGCGCGACCGCGTCGGTGAACGGCGGCGCGGTCAGGAACGCGACCGGGGTCATCGCCACCGCCAGCATCTGGTTCGTGGCGAGCACCCGGCCCTGCAGTTCGAGGCCGACCTTGACCTGGATGATCGCGAGCCAGTGGGCGTTGAGGACGGTGAGCGAGCCGTACCAGATGAGGCTGCCCACCGCCGCCAGCGCCGTGGAGGGCCGCAGCCCGACGAGCGCGGCGCCGAGGCCGACCCCGATGACGAAGCCGACCATGCCGGTGGCCCGGCGTTGCGCGCCGCCCCACAGCACCATGGCGAGCGCGCCGAGACCGGCCCCGATGCCGCTGAACGCGGTGACGACGCTGACCGCCGTGGTGCCGCCGAACGCGTACACGGTCGGCACGGTCACGGCGAGGGCGAGCATCGCGAGGTAGTTCTCGACCACGAAGAACACGATCATGATCATGAGCGGGCGGCGCCGGACGAGGAACCGCCAGCCGCCGACGATGGCGCGCACGAAGGTCTCCTCCTGCCGCCGGAAGAGCCGGTCGGGCAGGCGCACCAGCAGCAGCGTGCCGACGCCGACGAGCAGCGACACCACGTCGACCGCGACCACCCACGGCATGCCCAGCGCGGTGATCAGCGCGCCGCCCGCGAGGGGGGCGATGAGCATGCCGATGCCCGGGCCGAGGTTCGCCAGCGCGTTGGCCTGGCCCAAGTACGGCTTCGGCACGAGCTGCGCGACCGCGGCCAGGTAGGCGGGCCGGTGGAAGGCGGTGACCGCGGACAGCAGCCCGGCGAGGAGTCCGACGCTCCAGATCTCCAGCCGGCCCAGCGCCAGCAGGGTGACCACGGCGGACATGACCACCGCGCCCGCCCCGTTGCAGGCCAGCATGATGCGCCGCCGGTCGATCCGGTCCGCCACCGCCCCGCCCAGCGGGAGCAGCAGGATGGAGGGCAGCAGGGCCAGCATGGTGACGAGGGCATAGTCGGCGACGCGGCCATTTCGCTGGTACGCCCACACCCCCAGCGCGAACGAGCTCAGCGCCGCCCCGATCAGCGACGTGGTCTGCCCGGCCGTCATCACGTAGAACTCGCGCAGGTCGCGGCGGGCCCGGCCGCCGGTGACCGCGGTGCTGACCACCTCCGGCGTCCGGCCGGCGTTCCACTCCCGCAGCGCGCCGGCGATCTCGTCGGCCGCGGCCGCCGCCTGGTGCTTGAGGAAGTAGTGCCCGGCCCGGGGCAGCACGGCGAGGGCGACGTGGTCGGCGAAGGCGCCCCATTCCGCGTAGCGCTCCTGGTACAGCTCGGTCGAGCGGTCCCGCGCCCCGATCAGGCACAGCACCGGCGCCCGCAGCCGCCGCCGGTCGGGCCGGGTCAGCTCGCGGGTGAACCAGGTCTGCGACTCGTCCACGTCGTGGCGCAGGCTGCGCAGGATCACCTCGGCGTCGAGGCCCTCGTCGTCGTCGAGCCCGCCGAGGGTGCGCAGGAAGTCGCGGTACGCCCGGTCGGAGGTGAACCACGTGGCGTGGAAGCGCCGGTGCAGCCACGACGACACCCGCCCGGGCAGCCGCGCGGCCGGGAAGCTGCCGCCGACGACCAGCCCGGCGACCTCGCGGCCCTCGGCCTCCAGGCGCAGGGCGAGCTCGGTGGCGGCGGCCGAGCCGACGCAGTGGCCGTAGACCAGCACCGGGCCGGCCGGCAGGTCCGCCACCACCCGGTCGATCAGCTCGGTCAGCGGCAGTGGCGGCTCGTCGGGCCGGGCCGGGTCGTGCCCGGGCAGCTCGATCGCCAGCACGGCCGCACCGGGCAGGCGCGCCGCGAGTTCGGTGGCCAGCGGCCCGTACGCCGCGGCCGACCCGCCGCCGTAGGGCACGCACACGACGCTCAGGGTCGCGTCGGCCGGGCCGGCGAGGCGGTGCAGCAGCCCGGTCGAGCCGGTGTCGCCGTCGAGGTAGGCGGCCAGCTCGCGCACGGTCGGGCGGGTGAACAGGTCGATGACGCGCAGCTGCGGGTCGATGGCCCGCACGGCGCGCACGGCCTTGAACGAGTCGCCGCCGAGGGCGAAGAAGTCGTCGTCGAGCCCGATCTCAGCCCCGTCGAGGACCTCGGCCCAGGCCGCGGCGACCCGCAGCTGCGTCGGGGTTTCCGGCGCGACGCGGGTCGCGGCGCCCGGCGGTTGCGGTGCGGGCAGCGCGGTGCGGTCCACCTTGCCGTTGGCGGTCAGCGGGAGCCGGTCGAGGACCACGAACGCCGAGGGCACCATGTAGTCCGGGAGCCGGTCGCGCAGCGCGGCCCGCACCGCGCCGGGGTCGGCGGTGCCGGGCGTGATCCAGGCGGCGAGCCGCCGGGTGTGGGCCTCGCCGACCGGCAGGACCACGGCCTCGCCGACGCCGGGGACCCCGCGCACCGCCGTGGCGACCTCGTTGAGCTCCACCCGGAACCCGCGGATCTTCACCTGGTCGTCGACCCGGCCCAGGATCTGCACCAGACCGTGGGCGTCGAGGCGGACGCGGTCGCCGGAGCGGTACCAACCCTGCTGGAAACGCTCGTCGTGGACGCCGAGGTAGCCGCGGGCCACGCTCGGGCCGCCGATGCGCAGCTCGCCCGGCACCCCGGCGGGCACCGGACGGCCCGCCCGGTCGGTGACCCGGCATTCGACGTTGGCGAACGGCCGTCCGATGGGGACGGTGCCGATGCGGCGCTGCGCCGGCACCTCGCGCACGTCGCAGCCGAGCACGGAGACCGTCGTCTCGGTCGGGCCGTAGTGGACCTGCACCTCGAGGTCCGGGCGGACCCGTTCGACGCGGTCGACGAGCTCCCACGGGCACGGCTCGCCGGCCAGGATCAGCAGCTCGCGGGGCAGCAGCGCGGCGAGGTCGCCGTGCGAAGCGAGGAGCTCCAGGTGGCTCGGGACGAGTTTCATCGCGTCGACCGGATGCTCGGCCAGGTAGGCCGCGAACGCCTCCGGGTCGGTGGCGGTCTCGCGGTCCACGAGGTGCGCCACGCCGCCGGTGGCGAGAGCCCCGAACAGGTTCGTCATGCCGAGGTCGGCGGCGTGGGTGGAGACCAAGGCGTAGGAGCCGTGCGGCCCGATGCGGTCGGCCACCGCGTGCAGGTAGTGCACGATGTTGCGGTGCTCGACCATGACCCCCTTGGGCCGGCCGGTCGAGCCGGACGTGAAGATGAGGTACGCGAGGTGGTCCACCGGCACCGCCACCGCCTCGGCCGGCTCGCCGGTCACGTCGGCGACCACGATGGCCTCGCGGCCGAGCGGGCGGCCCGCGAACGCCGCCTCGGTGAGCACGAACCGGACCTGCGCGGCGTCGAGGATGTCGGCCACCCGGCCGTCCGGGTAGCCGGGGTCGACCGGCAGGTAGGCGGCGCCGGCCTTGAGCGCGCCGAGCATCGCCACGGGCAGCGCCGTGCCGCGTTCGGTGAGGACCGCGACCGGCTCCTCGGGCCGCACGCCGGCCGCGAGCAGCCGGGCCGCCACCACCCCGGCGCGCCGGTCCAGCTCCACATAGGACAGCCGGCCGTCGGCCGCGACCACGGCGGTCGCGTCGGGCGCCGACGCGGCGTGCCGGGCGATGAGCTCGTGCAGCGGCCGATCGAGGGGGTAGGACACCGGCGGGCCGTCCGGCCCGGGCCGCACCCCGGGCTCCAGCGCCAGCTCGCCGACGGGCCGGTCGGGCTCGGTGACCAGGCCGGTCAGCAGGGCCAGGAACCAGTCGGCCAGGCGTTGCGCGGTCCGCTCGTCGAACAGGTCGGCGCGGAACACCAGCGGACCGCGGTAGCCGTCGTCGACCCGCGACAGGGTGAGGCCGAGGTCGTACTTGGCCGTGTGGTTGGGCAACTGGACGCCCTGCGCCCGCAGGTCCGGCATGCGCGTGGCCATGGCCGGCTGCTCCAGCACGTTGAGCATCACCTGGAAGATCGGCGTGTGGCCGAGGTTGCGCTCGGGCTGCAGCCGCTCCACGATCCGCTCGAACGGGGTCTCGGACTGCGCGAGCGCGTCGATGGCCGTCTCGCGGACCCGGTCGAGCAGCGCCCGGCCGGTCGGGTCGCCGGCGCAGTCGGTGCGCATGACGACGGTACCGATGAAGCAGCCGACCATCCGCTCGAGGTCGGGGTGGTGCCGGCCCGCGACCGGCACGCCGATCGGGATGTCGTCGGTGCCGCACACCCGGGCCAGCAGGGCCTGCAGCGCGGTGAGCAGCACCATGAACGGGGTGGCCCCGCAGGAGTTGGCGAGCCCGGCGATCCGGCCGGCCAGCGCCGCCGGGATGTGCACCGCCACCTCGCCGGCCTCGTGCCCGGCGACCGCGGGGCGGGGCCGGTCGGTCGGCAGGTCCAGCACCGGCGCCAGGCCCCGCAGCCGCTCGACCCACCGGTCCAGGGCCGCGGCCGACGGCTCCCGGCCGGCCTGCCAGCGGGCGTAGTCGGCGTACTGCAGCCCGGGCCCGTCCGGCGCCGCCCGGCCGTCGAGGCGGTGCGCGTACAGCTCGGCGATCTCGCGCAGCGCCAGGTCCACCGACCACTCGTCGAACGCGATGTGGTGCACCACGAGCAGCAGCACGTGCTCGTCCGGCCCCTCGCGGCGGATCAGCGCCCGCAGCGGCGGCTCGTGCTCCAGGCGGAACGGCCGCGCCCGGAACGCCAGCAGCTCCCCGCCGGTCTCGACCGGCACGTCCGCGGCGGCGCCCAGCACCGCGGCCGGCACGCCGTCGTGGTCCACGAACCGGGTCCGCAGCACGTGGTGGCGCTCGGCGAGGTCGCGGATCGCGGCGCTCAGCGCGGCCACGTCGAGCGGGCCGGTCAGCCGCACGGTGCCCGTCACGTGGTAGGCGGCGCTGTCCGGCTCCAGCTGGTGCAGGAACCACAGCCGGGTCTGGGCCGGCGACAGCGGCGCCGGCGCGTCCCGGTCGGGGAACGCGGGGATGGTACTGGCGGTCCGCGCGGTGTTGCGGCGCGCCGCGGCCAGCCGTTGCTGCAGCGCCGAGCGCTGGGTGTCGGTGACGGTCACGCCGGCGTCTCCTCGTCCAGCGTCTCCTCGTCCAGCAGCAGCGCCTCCAGCGCGGCGGCGAAGTTGGCCAGGACGGGCTGCTCGAACTGCAGCCGCACCGGCACCGCGAAGTCCAGTGCGTCGCGGAGCCGGCCCACGACCAGGGTCGCCGACAGGGAGTGCCCGCCCAGGGCGAAGAAGTTGTCGTACACCGACAGCTCCTCCCGGTGCAGCACGCCGCTCCACACCTCGGCGACCAGCTGCTCGGCCTCGGTGCGCGGCGCGACCCGCTGCTGCACCTCGTCCCGCGGCTCGGGCAGCGCCGTGCGGTCGACCTTCCCGGAGGCGTTGACCGGCAGCGCGTCGAGCGTCATCCAGCGCTGCGGCACCATGTAGTCGGGCAGTGTCGCCCGCAACAGGGTCTGCAGCGCCTGCGGGTCCGGTGCCGAACCCGGCTGCGGTACCACGTAGCCGACGAGGTGCGCGTCGCCGGTCGGGTCGGCGACGGTCACGACGGCTTCCTTGATGCCCGGTGCCGCGCGCAGCTGCGACTCGATCTCGCCGAGCTCGATCCGGTGCCCGCGCACCTTCACCTGGTGGTCGCGGCGGCCGAGGAAGTCCAGCAGCCCGTCGTTGCGCCGGCGGACCAGGTCGCCGGTGCGGTAGCAGCGTTCGCCGGGCCGGACCGGGTCGGCCACGAACGCGGACTCGGTCAGGTCGGGCCGGCCGTGGTAGCCGCGGGCCAGCCCGGCCCCGCCGATCCACAGCTCGCCGATGGTGCCGGGCAGCGCGAGGCGGCCGGCGGCGTCGACCACGGAGACCCACTCCCCCGCCATCGGGGTGCCGATCGGCACGGTGTCGCCGACGGGCGCGGTGACCCGGTACATCGTGGACACCACGGCGGTCTCGGTCGGGCCGTAGCCGTTCCAGCACTCGCCGAGCCGGACGGTGAGCTCGCGGGCGAGCGCGGGGTCGAGGGCCTCGCCGATGGCGACCCCGCGCACCCGCGGCGAGCGCCAGCCGGCCGCGACGAGCATCCGGAAGGTGGTCGGGGTCGCGGTCATCACGGTCACGCCGGCCTCGGCGATGCGGGCCGCGACGAGGTGCCCGTCGACGGCCACGCCGCGTTCCAGCAGCACCAGCCGGGCGCCCCGGCCGAGGCCGCACCACAGCTCGAAGCCGGCCACGTCGAAGGAGAGCGCGGTGAGGCCGAGCATCACGTCGTCGGGGGTCACCGGTACGAGGTCGCAGCTGGCGGCGACGAACGCCGCGAGGGCGCCGTGGTTGAGCTCCACGCCCTTGGGCCGGCCGGTGGAGCCGGAGGTGTAGAGGATGTAGGCGAGGTCGTCGGGTCCGGGCGCCGGGAGCTCGCCGGGCTCGGTGGCCAGCGCGTCGGCCAGGTCGACGAGGACGGCGCCGGTGCCCTCGACGAGCGGGCGGGCCACGTCGAGGGTCTCCGCGGCGGCCAGCACGACCGTCGCGCCGGAGTCGTCGAGCTGGTACCGCAGCCGCTGCGCCGGATGGTCGGGCTCCAGCGGCACATAGGCCGATCCGGCCTGCCAGACGCCGAGCAGCGCGGCGGGCAGGTGCCGGTCGCGGGGCAGGCAGATCCCGACGGGCGTGCCGGGCCCGGCCCCGTGCGCGCGCAGGGCGGTCGCGATCCGGGCGGCGGCCGCGGCCAGGTCGCCGTAGCTCAGGGTGCCGTCGGCGGCGTCGACGGCGACGGCGGCGGGGCGGGCGGCGGCCTGGGCGAGGACTGCCTGCGGTACCGTGGCGGCGGCATTTTCGGGCAGGGCGGGGCCGGCGCCGAGGGCGATCAGCTCGGCCCGCTCGGCGTCGTCCAGCAGCTCGAGCTGCGACAGCGGGCGGTCGGGCTCGGCCAGCATCCCGTCGAGCAGGGCGAGCAGCCAGCGGGACCAGCGCTCGACCGTCGCCCGGTCGAACAGGTCGCGGCGGTAGTGCAGCTCGCCCTCGTAGCCGGCCCCCTCGGCCTGCAGCGACAGGCTCAGGTCGAACTTGTTGAAGTCGAGCGGGGCGTCGAGCCGCTCGGTGCGCACGCCGGGCAGCACCGGGTCGTGCTGGGCGGTCTCGAGCAGGTACAGCATCGACTGGAAGATCGGTGTCGTGGCGGTGGAGCGCTCGGGCGCGACGGCCTCCACGACCCGCTCGAAGGGCGCGGTGGCGTGCGCGAACGCCTCGAGGGTGGTCTCCCGGACGCGGTCGAGCAGCTGCCGGCCGGTCGGGTCGCCGGACAGGTCGGTGCGCATCACGAGGGTGTTGATGAAGCAGCCGACGACGCTCTCGGTCGCGCGGTGGTGGCGCCCGGACTCGGGCACGCCGACAGCGACGTCCTCGCTGCCGCCGAGCCGGCTCAGCAGCGCCTGCCAGGCCGCGAGGACCACCATGAAGGCCGTGGCGTTGCACTCGCGGGCGGTCTCGCGGATCCGCTCGGCCAGCGCCGGGGACAGCGCGAAGGGCAGGTAGCCGCCGCTCCAGTCGGCGACCGCCGGGTAGGGCCGGTCGACCGGCAGCGCCAGCACCGGGGCGAGCCCGGCGAGCCGCTCGACCCACCAGCCGACGTGGTCGTCCGCGGTCCGCGTCGACTGCCAGGCGGTGATGTCGGCGTACTGCAGCCGCGGCGCGGCGGGCGGCGCACCCTGGCCGAGCCGGGCGGCGTAGAGCGCGCCGAGCTCGTCGAACAACAGGCCGTGCGACCACGCGTCGGTGGCGATGTGGTGCACGGTCAGGGCCAGCACGTGGTGCTCGGCGCCGAGCCGGAACAGCACGGCCCGCATCGGCGGCTCGCGGTCGAGCGCGAACGGCCGGCTCACCTCGGTGCGCAGCGCCGCGTCCAGCGCCGGCTCGTCGATGTCCACGATGGACAGTTCGATCCGGTCGGCCGGGCCGGCGATCGCGTGCCCGGGCGGCGCGATGACGCTGCGCAGGACCTCGTGCCGCTCGGCGACCTCGCGCAGCGCGGCCAGCAGCGCGCCGGCGTCGAGGGGTCCGGTGAGGCGCAGTACCGAGGGAACGTGGTAGATCGACGGGTTGTTCTCGAACTGCGCGTTGAACCACAGCCGGGCCTGCGACGGTGACAGCGGCTGCGGCGCGTGCGGGTCGGCCCGGCGCGGGATCTCCGCGTCGGCCCGGGCGGCGGCGCGGGCGGCCGCGACCCGCCGCTCCATGAGGGACCGTAAGGTGTCCTGGTCAGACAAGGTCATCGTGTTTTCCCTATGTACTGGTGGCCGGTTCGGCCACGATCTCGTCCATGACAAGCCGCTCGAGCTGCCCCGCGAAGTTCGCGAGGACCGGATGGTCGAACAGCAGCCGCACGGGAACCGCGCAGCCGAGCGTCTCGCGCAACCGGCCGACGGCCCGGGTCGCGGCCAGCGAATGCCCGCCCAGCCCGAAGAAGCTGTCGTCGGCGCCGATGCGGTCGGTGGTGAGGATCTGCGCCCAGACGTCGGCGACCAACTGCTCCATCACCGACTCGGCCGGCCGGTGCGGCCGGTCCTCGCCGGGCTCGGGCAGCGCGCCCAGGTCGACCTTGCCGCTGGGCGTCATCGGCAGCGCGTCGAGCACCACCCACCGGTGCGGCACCAGGTACGCGGGCAGGTTCGCGCGCAGGTGGTCGGCGGCCGACCCGGCGGTGACCCGCCCCGCGACGTAACCGATGAGGTGCGCCTCGGCGCCCTGGCCGCGCGCGACGACGACCGCGTGCTCGACGTCGGGGTGGGCGCGCAGCACGGCCTCGATCTCGCCGAGCTCGACCCGGTACCCGCGGATCTTCAGCTGGTGGTCGCGCCGCCCGACGAACACGATCTCGCCGTCAGGGCGGCGGTGGACGAGGTCGCCGGTGCGGTAGCAGCGTCCGCCGGGCACGACGGGGTCGGGCACGAACGCGGCCGCGGTCAGGTCCGGCCGGTTGTGGTAGCCGATGGCCGGGCCGGCGCCGCCGATCCACAGCTCGCCCGCCACGCCGGGCGGGACGAGCCGGTCCAGCGCGTCCATGACGTACAGCCGCTCGCCGGCCATCGCGTGCCCGATCGGCACGGCGTCGCCGACCTCGCGCACGCGGTACGCGGTCGACAGCACGGTGGCCTCGGTCGGGCCGTAGGTGTTCCACAGCTCGCCGACCAGCGGGAGCAGCTCGCGAGCCAGGGCCGGGTCGAGGGTCTCGCCGGCCGCCCACACGCGCAGGTCCGCGCCGCCCGTCCAGCCCGCCGCCAGCAGCGTGCGGAGGATGGTCGGCGGCACGTTCATCACGTTCACGCGGTGCTCGGCGATCTGGCGGCGCAGCCGGTACCCGTCCACGGCGCTGTCCCGGTCGACGACCACGCAGCAGGCGCCGGCCCCGAGCGCGGACCAGATCTCCGCGCACGAGACGTCGAAGCTGAGCGTGGCCACGGCCAGCATCCGGTCCCCGGGGCCGAGGCCGGGTTCGACGCGCAAGGCTTCGGTGAGGGCGGCGAGGCTGGACTGGGCGACGGCCACGCCCTTGGGCTTGCCGGTCGAGCCCGAGGTGTACAGGAGGTAGGCCCGATCGCCGGGCCTGACATTCGGGAGCGTGGCGGCTGACACGGCTGGCGCACGGTCGAGGTCCAGCGCGGCCGGTCCGGCCGCGGCGGCGGTCGTCGACCGGCACAGCACGGTCGTCGCGCCACCGTCCGCGACCAGCCACGCCAAGCGGCTGGGCGGGAGTTCCGGTTCCAGCGGCAGGTAGGCCGCGCCGGCCCGCCACACGCCGAGCAGCGTGGACGGCACGCGGTGGTCGCGGGGCAGGCACACGCCGACGACGTCGCCGGGCTTGATGCCCCGGTCGAGCAGGGTCGCGGCGATCGCGGCCGAGTCGTCCCACAGCTGCCGGAACGTCATCTCGCCGCCGGCGCCGACGACGGCCACCTCGTCGGGGCGCTCCCGCACCTGCCGCTCGATCGCCTCGACGGCCGTGGCCGGCGCGCCGTCCGGGATCGGCGGGCCGGCGGCCAGATCCAGCAGGTGCGCCTCCTCGGCCGCGGTGACCAGCGGCACGCGGTGCAGCGGGCGGTCCGGGTCGGCGGTGACCTCGGCGAGCGTGCGCAGGAGCCGGTCGGCGAACACCTCCACCCAGGCGCGGGTCGTCAGGCCGGTGTCGTACTCCACCTGCAGCTCGACCCCGCCGGCCGTCTCGTTGACGAAGACGGTCAGCGGGTTCTGCGCCCCGCCGCAGCCCAGCTCGCCGAGCAGCTCCAGCCGCACTCCGTCCCGCTCGACCCTGACCGGCATCCCGGCGGGTTGTACGGACAGGACGACCGGGGTGAGCATCGTCCCGCGCGACTGCGAGCCGACGGCGGCGAACAGCTCGTCCGTGGACGGCCGGGGCCGGTCCAGCGCCCGTGCCGTCGTTGCGGACGCTTCGGCGACCGTGTCCCTTACCGTGGCCGCCGGTTCCAGGCGCAGGCGGATCGGCAGCACGTCGACGAGCGGGCCGATGACCCGGTCCAGCTCGGGCCCGGCGCGGCGGGCGGCGACCACACCGACGAGCACGTCGCGGCGGGCGGTGAGGCCGGCGAGGAGCAGTCCGAGGGCGCTGAGCCAGTCCGCGAAGGCGGCGGTGCGGATCTCCGGCGGTAGTTCGCGGGTGACGCGCTCGCCGTGGAAGCCTCCGGTCCCTTCGCCGCGGAACAGCTCGCTCGGTGGCGACGCCCCGGCCAGCTCGTCCCGCCAGGCGTCCGTGCCGCCGTGCTCGATCAGAGCGAGGTCGCCGACCTGGACGGGCGGCGGCTCGACGGTGCCGGGCGCGGCCAGCTCCGTCGCCAGCTCGGTGAGGAACGCGCCGGTCGACCAGCCGTCGAAGGCCAGGTGATCAGCGACGACCACCAGCTCCGAGAGGTCTTTGGCCAGCCGGATGAGCGTCACCCGCAGCAGTGGCACGGTGCCGGTCAGGTCGAAGGCGTGCCGGGCGGCCTCCTCAGCGATCGCATCCCCGTCACCCGGGTCGTGCTCGATGACGGGAACGTCCGTCCAGCCGCCCACGACGGCGATCGGCTCACCGTCGCGTTCGACGATCCGGCTGCGCAGGACCTCGTGCCGCGACACCACCGCGGCCAGCGCCGCACGCAGTGCGGGCACCTCGACCGGCCCGGTGAGCCGGGCCCGGAACGCCACCGTGGTCACCTGCGGCACCGAGCCGAGCTGCCGCAGCGTCCACAGGCCGCGCTGGGTCGGCGTCAGCGGGTACTCCAGGACGCCCGCATGCCGCACCGGTCCACCCGCGGCCGGGGCCGAGGCTTTCCGGACTAGTGCGGCGAGGGCGGCGACGGTCGGCTCGGCGAGAAACCCGGCCAGCGGTACCGCCGCCGCCGCGAACTCCCGCCCGGCCAGCGCGCAGACCCGGGCCGCCGCGAGGGAGTGCCCGCCGAGATCGGTGAACCGGTCCTCGACCCCGACCTCGTCGATGCCCAGCACCTCGCCGACGATCGCGGCGAGCCGCTCCTCGACGGGCGTACGGGGCGCGACGAACGCGGTCCCGGTCCCCCGCCGGGCCGCGAGCGCGGGCAGGGCGGCCCGGTCGATCTTGCCGTTCGGGCTCAGCGGCAGCCGCTCGCTGACCGCGAACCGGGTCGGCACCAGATGCTCCGGCACCCGGCGGCCCAGCCAGGCCCGCAGCCCGCGCTCGTCGAGACCGGTAGCCTCCACGTGCCCGACGAGGTACGACACCCCGTCCGCATCGGCGGCCGCGACCACGGCCGCGCGGCGCACGGCCGGGTGGCCCGCGAGCACCGCCTCGACCTCGCCGGGCTCGACCCGGTACCCGCGGATCTTCACCTGGTCGTCGGCGCGCCCGGCGAAGCGCAGCACGGGCCCGTCGGCGCGGACGAGGTCGCCGGAGCGGTACCAGCCGTCGCCGAACCCGCCCCGGTCGCGGTTGAGGTAGCCGCGGGCGACCACCGGCCCGCCGATCCACAGCTCGCCCAGCTCGCCGTCGCCGACCGGCCGCCCGTCGCCGTCGCGCACCGACATGACGGCGCCCGCGACCGGCTCCCCGATCGGCGGCTCGCCGGTGTCGTCCCGGCCGACCTCGGCGATGGCGCAGGTCGTGGTGCACTCGGTCGGGCCGTAGAGGTTCAGCACCCGGCGTACCCCCGGGTTGGCGTAGATCCGCTCGACGAGGGCCCGGGTCAGCGGCTCCCCACCGGCGAACACGGCCCGCACCCCGCCCGGCAGCGGCTCCCGCAGCAGCGCGGCGAGCGCGGACGGCACCCCGTAGACGGTCGTCACCTCGTCGCGGGCCGGCAGCGCGGGCAGGGCGAGGACGTTGTCGGCGAGGATGACCGTGCCACCTGTGGCCAGGGGCAGGAAGAGCTGGGTGATCGACGGGTCGAAGCAGATCGACGCGGTGGCGAGCATCCCGGCGAGCTCCTCGGCGGTGTACGCCCCGGCCTCGTACCGCAGCAGGTTCATGGTGTTGCGGTGCTCGACGACGACACCTTTGGGCCGGCCGGTGGAGCCCGACGTGTAGATGACGTACGCCGCGTCGCTGCCGTTGCCGGGCCGCCCCAGCGGGGTCGCGTCGGCGTCCGCGGCGATCCCGTCCACCGCCACCGCGACGGCGTCCAGGTCGGGCAGCGCCGTGCCACGGGTGGTGGCGACGAGCCGCATCCGCGTGTCCGCGGCGATGTACGTCAGCCGCTCGGCCGGGTACGCCGGGTCCATCGGCACGTAGGCCGCCCCGGTCTTCAGCACGCCGAGCAGCGCCGGCAGCAGGTGCTCGTCGCGGCCCAGGCACACGCCCACGAGCGCACCGGGCCCGGCTCCCGCCGCCGCCAGCACCCGGGCGATCCGGTTCGCGCGGGCGTCGAGCTCCGCGTAGCGCGTACGGACGGTGCCGGCGATCACGGCGACCCGGTCCGGCGTGCGCCTCGCCTGCGCTTCGACCTGTTCGTGGACACGCTGAAACACGCGCAGCCCTCCCCAATATCGGACGGCCGTGCGTTAGCCGTTTTCCTAGCGGAAATAATGCCGCATCAATTCAAGGGCATACTCGTACATATTCATTGCGGTAAAAGTCTCGCGATGACCGCAAACGCGGCCTCACCTCGCCGAATTGCCGCTGGGTGGCCTGCCGTAAGGCCAAACCCTAGTCAGCACCCTCGCGGCGATTTGCTCAGAATCGCCCGACGTGCGTGTCCGGGCACCTGGCACGAATTGGGGTTGTGTGCCGTTGACGCGGCCGACCACCCGGTGCGTCGTTCACTTCGAGACGCCGGTTCGACTGGCTGATTGTTGGACTCGCGCGTGTGCTGCGTGGCTCCGGTCTCCTCGGCGACGGCCGGCCCGGCGGGTCCCCGCCGGGCCGGCCGCGTCACGTCAGCCGATCTGCCACGTCAGGTCCGGCGGCTCGTAGAAGACCGTCGGCGTCACACAGGTGTGCACGACGACCTTGGTGTCGTTGGCGCCCGACGTGTCGGCCGCGGCCAGGCACAGGCTCGGCCGGCTCAGCAGCTGCAGCTGGAAGTGCGGGGCCACCGCGCTGGGCACCAGGACCCAGTCGAAGCCCGTGGTGTTGGTGCAGCCCGCCTGGACCACCGCGCTGCCCGGGCCCGGGTTGCCGAAGAACACGCCGAGGCACAGGTAGGGGTTCGTGTGGTTGTCGGCGCTCAGGATGCGGTACACGTTGCTGCCCAACGCCGGCTGCGGCTGCCAGAACCACCGCTGCGGGCCGCCGTTGCTCGCGTAGCCGTGGCAGTGGTAGAGCTGCATCTGCAGGTACAGCTTGGCGCTGCCGCCCGGCTCGTCGAGGCAGATCGGCGACCGCGCGCTGATGAACGGCGGGAAGATCTCGCTGAACACCCCCGACGGTGGCACCGCGACGGTGAAGGCCGGCGCGGCCGCGGGACCGGCGGCGACGGCCGGGCCGGCCACCGCGACGGAGCCCAGCAATGCGGCCATGAGGCCCGCGAACAGCAGGATGACTGCTCTGCGCATGGGTGACGCTCCTTTCTTGTTGATCGCGTCACCCCCAAGGAGTTCCATCGCGTTCCTTCGAAGTCCGGGATGCGTTTCGGGCGGTCCGGTCACCGGGCATCAGCAGGCATGGACCGTCATTTCGTGAAGGCGCTGCTGTTCGCCTGGGACCGGGCCGAGTTCCGGGAGGGCCTGCAGCATCTGATCGACCTCGACGAGGTGACGAGCCTGCTGGCCGCGCTGTCCGTCGAGGACCACGACCACGAGGTCGAGCGCCGGGCGATGGACCTGCTGCGCTCCGGCCTGGACACGGCCGAGATCCGGCACGCGACGCTCCTGCTCGTCGAGGACGACGACGTCCGGCACAACCTCGCGGCCGGGATCGCCGCGAGCCTCGCCGACCGGCCGGACCTGGCCCGGGCGATCCGGTCCGCGCTCGACGACCCGCAGGTGCGCGCCGAGCTGCGGGAGGCCCTCGAGTCCGCGCCGCTGCGGGCGGTCGTCTGGCAGGTCGTCGAGCACCAGGCCGAGGGCCGGCGCTGGGCGCTGATCCGGTCGGCTGTGCTGCTGCTGGTACGGCACCGCCACGCCCGCCGCCTCGCGCTCGCCCTGCGCCGCCACGGCGTCGTGCGGGCCCTGCGCCGCTCCGAGCCCGGCCCGGAGGCGGCGCAGGAGCAGGCGCCGGCCGCGTGAACCCGGCCCGTCAGTGCCGGGGGCGGAAGGTCAGCAGCGCGGCGGTGGCGTCGTCCTGCAGCTGCTCGTGCTGGTGGTCGAGGATCGCGTGCACCAGCCGGCGCATGGTCTCCGGGGTGGACAGGTGGTCGGCGAGCGCGCGGGCGACGAAGGCGGCCAGCCGTTCGATGCCGAAGAACTCGCCGGCCGCGGTGCGGGCCTCGACGACGCCGTCGGTGTACAGCAGCAGGTTGTCGCCGGGCTCCAGGACGGTCTCGGTGATGTCCGGGATCGGGTCGGTGAGCTGGCCGAGGCCGAGCGGCATGGCGGTGGGCGCGGGCAGCGGGTGGACCAGGACGTCGTCGCGCAGCAGCAGCTCGCCCGGGTGGCCGGCGCTGATCCGGCGGTACCGTCCGGTGCGGGTGTCCAGCTCGCCCAGCAGCGCGGTCAGGAAGCTGTCGGGGTGCTGGACGGCGACCCACTTGTCGATGGACCGGTAGGTGTCGGCCAGGTCGAGGCCGAGCCGGCGGGCGTTGCGGTAGGCGTTCAGCGCCAGCGAGGTGGTGGCGCTGGCGGCGATGCCGTGGCCGACCGCGTCGAACAGCGCGATGTGCAGGATGCCGTCGTTGATCGCGTAGTCGAAGGCGTCGCCGCCGACGTCGTAGCAGGGTTCGAGGATGGCGCTGACCGCGACGTCGCGGCTGGCGAAGGTGAGCGGGGGCAGCTGGGTCCAGATGACCTCGGCCGCGAGCTGCATCGGCAGCCGCCGGCGGGTGCGTTCGATCGCGTCGCCGTAGCGGCGGCGGGTGACCAGGATCTGGGCGAAGAGCGCGGCAACGGTACCGTACGCCGCCACCGAAACCGCATCCGGAACCGCGGCCGTGACCGTGTACAGGACCCCGATCCGTTCGGCGCCGTCGATCAGCGGCGCCCACACGTGGTACACGCCGCCGAGCCGCTCGTGCTGGATCGTGCCGGTGCCGTAGGCGCGCCCGGCCGGCGTACCGTCGATCGGCACCGGCTCCCCCGGCACGCCGAACGGCGTGAACGCGGTCTGGGCGTAGTCGACCAGGTAGACCGTCATGCCCAGGGCCCCGAGGTCGGCGCTCACCTGACCGGCGAGCGGCACGAGGTCGTCGGGCCCGGCCCGGTGCACGGCGTCGGCGAGCCGTTGCACGGCGGCGGGCAGGGCCATCACGGCCCGAGTCTGCCACCACCGGCGGCCCGTCGCCCACCGGAGCGACGCCGCGTCAGTGTACCGGCAGCCGGGCCGCCAGGTCGCGCTCCGGCAGCGGCGCCGCGGCCGCGTGACCCGGTCCGAGAGCCGGCGGCGGCGCCGCCGGCTCGGCGCGCCAGGTGCGCACGAGCAGCAGGGTGCCCGCGACCGCCATCCAGGCGAGGGGCTTGGCGGCCTGCCGGTACCCCGCGTGCCCGCCGTCCAGGAAGTCGACGCCGATGAACTGGATCGGGCGCACCAGCGGTACCAACGCGATCCAGAACCAGACCGAACGGGCCGCCGAACCGCGGACCAGCACGCTCGCCACCAGAGGCGGGAGCACCACCAGCGGGTAGTAGCCGAACGCGGGGGTGCTCACCAGGAACGTGCCGATCATCAGGATCGCGCAGGTGTCGACGAGCCGCAGGCGCTCATCGCCGCCGGTGCGCCAGCGCCACCAGGCCGTGGCGAGCGCGACGGCGAGGACCGCGATACGGACGACCGCCAGCGGGGCGCCGTCGATGCCGATGCGGGGCAGCATGGCCGGCAGCGAGGAGTCGTACGGGCGGGCGAACTCGTCCTGCCCGCCGAGCAGGAACGGCAGCGTCCGCGTGAAGAACAGGCCCGGCTCCGGCAGCAGCGGCGCCACGATCGCGCAGACGGCGACCGGCACACCCGCCGCGACAGCCAGACCGCGCCACTGCCGGGCAAGCAGAAATACCAGCCCAATTGGTACGAGCATGGGCTTGACCGCGATCGAGACGCCGATCACCACGCCGGCGGCGACCCAGCGGCCCCGGCCCATCAGCAGCAGCGCGACGGCCATCGAGGCGGCCACCGGCGCCGTCCAGTTGCCCAGCTCGACCACGCTGACCGCGGGGTTGAACAGGCCGAACGCGGCGACACCGGCCACCCCGAGCCACGAGCGCAGACCCACCCCGAACAGCCGCAGCGAGGCCCACCAGCCGAGCAGCAGCAGCGCCGCCAGCCCCCACGGGAACAGCCGCTCCAGCTGTGCGTCGGACAACCCGGTGAGCGGCCACGCGAACAGCACACTCGACGGCGGGTAGAGAAACCGCGCCGACTCGTACGGCGAGCCGCCCTCCGCCAGCCGCCGCACCGCATCGACGACCAGCAGGTTGTCCATGCTGTGCATGCGGCCACTGAGGGAGATGCGGACCAGCTCCTGCACGAGCAGCGCGTACGCGCCGCACAGGACCAGCCACGGGGCCCGGCTCTTGAGCATGCGCGGCACGCTAGACACCCACCGGGTGACCCCGCCGGGTGATTGTCCGGCGGGCTCAGCCGATCGCGGCGATCGTGCGGTGGCCGGCGGCCACGCCCAGCGGCAGATCCACGACGATCAGCCCAACGCCGAAGCCGGGGTAGCCACCGCAGATGGCTGGAGCGGCCGTACCTGAGCGGGTCCGGAAGGCGGTTCCGGACCAGGGCCGGTGCTCAGAGCCAGCCGTGGTCGCGCGCCTTGGCGGCCGCCTGTTCGCGGCTGGCGACGCCCAGCTTGGACATGATCGCGGTGAGGTGGTTGCGGATCGTGCCGGGCGACAGGTGCAGCCGGCGGGCCACCACCGGCACCGCAACGTCCGGTTCGCTGTGCCGTAGTACGTCCAGCTCGCGGGGGCTCAGCGGGCACTCGGGCAGGCTCAGCGCGTCCGCCGCCAGGCCGGGGTCGACGTAGCGACCGCCGGCGTGCACCCGCCGGATCACGTCGGCCAGCGCCCCGCCGGGCGAACCCTTGGGCAGGAAGCCCTTGGCCCCGGCGGCGAGCGCCCGGGGCAGCTGCGCCGGGCGGCCCTGACCGGTCAGGATCACCACCGCGCACGACGGCACCGCACGCGCCAGCTCGGCCGCCACCTCGATGCCGTCCAACGCCGGCATCCGCAGGTCGACCACGGCCACGTCGGGACGGTGGGCCCGGGCGGCCTCGACCGCGGCCCGGCCGTCGGCGGCCTGGGCCACCACGTCGAGATCCGGCTCCAGCCCGAGCAGGGCGGCCACCGCGACGCGGATCAGTTCTTCGTCGTCGGCGAGCAGGACCCGGATCACGATGTCGAGGGTACGGCGGCCTCGACCGTGAACTCGCCGTCCCCGGCCCGGGTGCGCAGCACGCCGCCGGACTCGGCCAGCCGGTCCGCCAGGCCGCGCAGGCCGTCGCTGTGCGCGTCGGGCGCGGCTCCGGCCGGTACGCCGTCGTTGGTGATGGTCAGGCGCACCACGCCCGCGGCGTGCTCGATGGTGAGCGTGCACCAGCGGGCCCGGCTGTGCCGCAGGACGTTGGTGGTCGCCTCGCGAACCACGGCGGCCAGCACGGTCTGCGCCGGCAGGTCGCCGTCGGGCACCGTCACCGTGCAGCGCACCCCGGAGGAGTCCAGCACCCGTTCGATCGCCGCGAGCTGCTCACGCAGGCCCGCCTGCCGGTACCCGTACACCGCCGCACGCAGCTCGACGAGCGTCGCCGCGGCCAACCGGCGCACCTCGGCCGCCTCCCGGCCGGCCCGCGCACTGTCCACGGCAGCCAGCCGCTCCGCCAGCTCGGCCTTCAACGCGATGATGGACAGGTTGTGCCCGAGCAGGTCGTGCACGTCCCGGGCGAACCGCAACCGCTCCTCCGCGGTGATCAGCCGGGCCTGCGCCGCCCGGCCCTGCTCGGCCTGCAGCAGCATGTCCCACAGCCACACGTGCAGCACGTTGATCGCCGCCAGACCGGCACCGAATCCGGCGGTGATGATCAACGTGTCGGCCGGCGGGCCCGGCGTGACGAGCAGCGCCAGCGCGATGGTCACCGCGCTCAGCCCGGCGGCGAGGACCGGCCCGGTGAGCACCGGCACCAGTCCCACGATGCACGCGGCCAGCCACGACCAGGTCGGCCAGCCACCGCCGACCGGGTACACCAGCGGCAGCGACGCGGCGGCCGCCCCGGCCAGTCCCAGCCGCGCCCACCGCCTGGCCCGCGCGCCGATCCAGGGCGTCACGAGCGTGTACAGCACGGCGACCTGCGCCGCGGAGAACAGCGCGATGCCGAGCGCGCCGACGGCCTGCCGGGCCGGCTCCGGTTCGCGCCACAACCCGACCGCTGGCAGGAACAACGCCGCCGACGCGTTGGTGATGAGCACGGCGAACGTGACGACCCTGACCCGGTCCAGGCGCTGCTGCATGAGGCCGACTGTAGGCCGGCGCCCGTCACGCCCGGACCGTGAACATGTCACGGGTCGCCGGCGTTGCGACGGCCGCACGCTCGACGGCATGACCACACTCGTCACACCCCGAGTCTCCCGGCGGACCTTCGTCCGCCACTTCGTCGAAATGGTGCTCGCCATGGCGGTCGGCATGGTGGTACTCGACCCGCTGTGGCCGCTGCCGCCGGCGATCGCCGGCCGGACCGACGTCAGCGCCCTGGTCACGGCCACCGACATGGCGATCGCGATGGCGGTGTGGATGTGGCACCGCGGGCACGGCCGCGCGGCGGTGGCCGAGATGACCGCCGCCGCGTACGTGCCGTTCCTGCTCCTCCTGGTGCCCTGGTGGGCCGGCCTGGTCACGGACGGGGCCGTGCTGCTCGGCGGGCACCTCCTGATGCTGCCCGCGATGCTTCTGGCCATGCTCCGCCGCGCCGGGGAGTACGGAGCGCGGCGGCCGGGGCACGTCGAGCGGCACGGCCTGCTGGCCCGCTGGCCGAGCGTCCTGGCGCTGCTCGCCACCGCCGACAACCTGCTCGACCCGCGGCCGCTCCCGTTGGCGGCGATGATGATCCTGCCGCTGGGATACCTGGCGATCGGTGCGGCGCGGCGCACGCTGCGGCCCCGGCCGGTCCTCCTCGCCCAGCTCGGCGCGCTGGCCGGCTACCTGGTCCTGCTCGGCGCGGCGGCCGCCGCCGGGGCCCGATGGGGCCAGATCCTGGTAGGGATCGGCTGGATCCTCCATGCCGGCTGGGACGCCTGGCATCACCGGCGCGACCTGGTCGTACCGCGGCCGTTCGCGGAGTGGTGCGCGGTCGTCGACCTCATCATCGGGGTCTCCGTCATCGCGGTCGCCGTCTCCCGGTGACGAACGACGGGTCCGGCACCCCGCGCAGCGCGGCGCGGGTGGTGACGCCGAGCTTCGGGAAGATGCGCTGGGCCGTGGAATCCGTCGCGCACCGCCAGTACCAGAGCGATGGGTTCGAAAAAGAGGCGCCGGGCGACGAACGCGAGCACGTCGGCGCTGGCCCGGTCGGGCCACCGGACGTCCTCGACGACCAGGAGCACCGGCTGGGCGGCCGCGAGCTCGGCCGACTTGACGATGCCGGCGCGCGGCTGTCCCGCAGGTCAGGTCGTTTCGAGTCCGGCCAGGTAGGCGTGCACCGCGGAGATCACCACGGAGCCTTCGCCCACCGCCGAGGCGACGCGTTTGACGGAGCCGGCGCGCACGTCGCCGACGGCGAACAGGCCGGGCTGCGAGGTCGCGTAGCCGTCGTGGGTGACGACGAAGCCTTTGCCGTCGAGTTCGACGCCCGCGGCGGGCAGCGCGGTGGTGCAGGGTTCGGCGCCGATGAGCAGGAAGACGGCGGCGGCGTCGAGGTGCACGTCCCGGTCGTCGGCGTGGTCGCGCCAGACCAGACCGGTGAGCCGGTCGGTGCCGTGCACCTCGGTCAGCTCGCTGCGCGGATGGACGGTGATGCGGTCGTGGTGGGCGAGGCGCTGCAGGAGGTAGTTCGACATGGTGGCGCCCGGGTCGTCCCGGCGGATCAGGACGTGGACGTGGCTGGCCTGCCGGGCCAGGAACAGGGCCGCCTGGCCGGCCGAGTTCGCCCCGCCGACGACCACCGCGTTGCGCCCGGCCACCAGCGGCGCCTCGAGCTGGCCCGCGGCGTAGTACACCCCGCGCCCTTCCAGGTCGGCCAGGCCGGGCAGCGCCAGGCGCCGGTAGCGCACGCCGCCGGCGACGATCACGGCCGCGGCGAGCACGTCGAGCTCGCCGTCCAGGGTCACCCGGAACCGGCCGTCGGCGTCCCGGGCCAGCGCGGTGACCGCACGGGGCGAGGCCAGCCGGGTGCCGAACTTGACGGCCTGCAGCATCGCCGATCGCGCGAGTTCGGCCCCGGACACCCCGCGGGGGAATCCGAGGTAGTTCTCGATTCGGGAGGAGCTGCCGGCCTGCCCGCCGATGGCGACGTCCTCGACGACCACCACGTCCAGACCCTCCGAGGCGCCGTACACCGCGGCGGCCAGCCCCGCGGGGCCGGCCCCCACCACCAGCAGGTCGCAGGTGGAGCCGTCGGTGACGCTCCACAGGTCGATGCCCAGCGCGGTGGCCAGGTCGCGGGTCGTCGGGGCGGCCAGCACCCGGCGCTGCCCGGTGACGACGGCCGCGCCCGCCGCGGGCAGCTCGCAGGTCTTTGCCAGCTCGGCCCACGCGTCGGCGTCGGCGCGCAGCACCGTCCGGTAGGGGATCTGGTTGCGCTGCGCGAAGTCCTGCAGCTGGTGCAGGTCCCGATCGTCGTCGCCGGCCAGCACCAGCCCGCCCTCGCCCAGCCGGGTCAGCAGGCGTCGCCGGGCGTCCAACGCCGACAGCAGGACGTCACTGAACTCGCCCGAGATCTCCACCAGGCGGCGCAGTTCGTCGACCGGCACGCGCAGCAGCGTCGTGTCCGGCATGGCGACGCCGGGGAGAAAGGCCCGCTGGCCCATCAGCATGCCCAGCTCACCGACGAAGTCGCCGGCCTCGACCACGAACACGACCCGGTCGTCACGCCGGTCGACGAGCTGAACGCCACCGGTGAGCACCAGGTTCAGGTCATAGGGGTCACCGGCGTCCCACAGCAGCTCGCCCGCACGCGGGTGCAGCACCTCACCGGCCGTCCGCAGCAGGCCCATGACGTGCTCGCTGAACACCGGCCAGGCCGGGTCGTCGACACCGCCGGCGCGGCGCGACGAATAGATGGTCCGCTCGTCAGGTACAGGTGTCGCTGCGCTCACCCGGCGATGGTAGTACAGCGCCGGAACATTCGATCTTGGTGTCCGCGGCCGCCGCGGTCCGCCTACAGGTCGATGACGACCTTGCCGTGGACGTGGCGGCCGGACTGCAGCTCGACCGCGGCCCGGATCTGCTCGACCGGGAAAGTCGCCGCGATCGGCACCCGCAGCGCGCCCGCCGCGACCAGGCCGGCGATCTCCTCGATGGCGCCGGGGGCCGCGTTGGCGCCGTTGGCCGGGGTGATGCCGGGGAGGACGCCGGCGATGGTGGTGATCCGCTCGTCCGGCACGCCGAGGGCGCGGGCCGCGTGGGCCGTCTCCGCGCCGTACAGGTCCAGGGCCGCGGTGATCCCACCGGGGGCCAGGGCACGGACCCGCTCGACCAGGCCGTCGCCGTACGTGACCGGCTCGGCCCCGAGGGCGCGCAGGGCCTCGGCCGACGCTGCCGATCCGGTCCCGATCACCCGTGCGCCCGCGCGCCGCGCCAGCTGCACGGCGAACACGCCGACCCCGCCGCCCGCGCCGCCGATGAGCACCGTGTCGCCGGGGCCGGGCCGGACCACGGCGAGGGCGGCGGCGGCTGTGCACCCGCCGATGGTCAGGACGGCAGCGGTACGGTCCTCGACGCCCTCCGGCGTGCGGTGCGCGTCGCCGCCCTTGGCGATCGTCCCGTCCACGTCGATGAGGACGTGATCGGCGACGGCCCGGGACATGGCGCCGCCGAAGACCCGCTCGCCGGTCGCGTAGCCGGTCACGCCGGCGCCGACCTCGTCGACGACCCCGGCGTAGTCGGTGCCGAACCCGCACGGCAGGCTCAGTCCGAACCGGGCCGCGGTCTCGGCGTCGGAGGTCATGACCCAGTCCATCGGGTTGAGCCCGGCCGCGGCGACCCGCACCCGGATCTGGCCGGGGCCGGCGTGCGGCTCGGGTACCTCGCGCAACACGAGGGCCCCGCCGAACGACTCGAACTGGACCGCACGGCTCATGTCTCCTCCACTGAAACGGACTATGCTCCGCTTACCAGCGTCACCGTAGCACAACCGGAGCGTGATCCGTTTTGACCGACGACGAGGCTCGCGGATTGCGCGCGGACGCCACGCGCAACCGCAACCAGCTCCTCGAGGTGGCGACCCGCGTGTTCGCGTCCGCCGAGGCCGAGCCGTCGATGCGGGCCATCGCGCGGGAGGCGGGGGTCGGGATCGCCACGCTGTACCGGCACTTCCCGACCCGCGAGTCGCTCGTCGACGCCGTCTACCGCGACCAGGTCACCCGCCTCACCGACGGCGCCCGCGAGCTGCTCGCCGAGCTCGACCCGCCGGCGGCGCTACGGCGCTGGATGGACCTGTTCGGCACCTGGATCGCCGCCAAGAACGGCATGCTCGACACGCTGCACACCATGGTCGACTCCGGCGAGCTCCCGCACGGTCAGACCCGCACCGCGCTGCTCGCGGCGATCGACGCGATCCTCGACGCCGGCCGCGCGACCGGCGAGCTGCGCGCCGGCGTGACCGCCGAGGACGTCGCCGCCGCGCTCATCGGCGTCTTCACGGTCGCCCCCACGCCCCGGCACGCGGCCAGGGCCGGCCGGCTGCTGGACATCCTGCTGGACGGCCTCAGGCCGCGATGACGTCCTCCGCCGGCCCGCGGTTGACGTGCAGCTCCCAGTACCGGCGGGCGAGGTCGTCGGGATGCCGCAGCACCGCGCCGTCGGGGGCGCCCGGAGTACCGGCGATCCAGGCCCCGATCGCGACGTGCCCGGCGTAGATCCCCCGCCCCGCCAGCGCGTCGTGCAGGGTCAGGACCCATTTGCGCAGCGCCGCGCCCGCCATGCCGGTGCTGACGAAGACGGGCACAGGAGCCAAGGACGAAGCACCCGTCGTGTACAGCAAGGTGCCCGTGCCGGCCGCCAGCATCCCCGGCAGTACCGCATGCGTGGCGGCAATGGCCCCGAAACAGATCGTCTCCAACTGCGGCCCCACGGCGTCCACGGTGACGTCGAGCGCTCCGGTGCGGTGGGCCGCCGCGCCGCTTCCGGCCGCCGGAGCCGCGTAGTGCAGCACGTCGATGCCGCCGAACCGGGCCGCGGCCCTGTCCAGGGCCGCCGTCAGGCCCGGGCGGTCGGTGACATCGGCCGCAAATGCGGCCGCCGTCATCCTTTCGGCGGCCAGCTCCCCGGCGAGCGCGTCGAGGCGCTCCTTCGACCGGGCGATCAGGGCGACGTCGTAGCCGTTGCGGCCGAACGTCCTGGCGAGCGACCGGCCGAGGCGGTCCCCGGCGGCGACAAGTGCGATGGTGGGCATGGGTCCAGCTCACCAGCGGTACCGGGGCATCGTCCAAGACCGGTCCGGCCGCGATCGATAACCTGGAGGCATGGACCGCCTGGAGACGCGGGAGCTCGCCTACTTCGTGGCCGTCGCCGAGGAGCTGCATTTCGGCCGGGCCGCGACCCGCCTCGGCATCGCGCAGCCGGCCCTGTCCAAGGCGATCCGCCGGCTGGAACGCCGCCTGGGCGTCACCCTGTTCGAGCGGACCAGCCGCGCGGTCGCGCTGACCGCCGCCGGCCGGGTGCTGACCCTCGAGGCCGGCGTCGCCCTGGACGCGGTGGCGGCCGCGGCCCGGCGCACCCGGCGGGCCGCGGCGCCCGATCCGGCTCTGCTGCTGGCCATGAAGCCCGGCGGCGACGGCGGGCTGCTGCCGGCGCTCCTGGCCGCCTACGAGGGCCCGCCGATCGAGGTGGTCTTCGACGCCGACTGCGCCCGGCTGCTGCGGGCGGGGCAGGTGGACGCGGCCCTGCTGTACGCGCCGCCGGACGAGCTGCGCGGGTTCGACACCGAGCCGCTGCTGACCGAGGCGCCGGTCGCCGTGCTCCCCCGCGCCCATCCCCTGGCCCAGCGGGCGAGCCTGCACCTGGCCGACCTGGCCGGCGAGACCCTGCACCAGCGGCCCGCCGACCCCGCCGAGATGCGCACCCTGAGCGAGCTGATGCACCTGATCGCCCTCGGCCGGAAGGTCGCCGTGCTGCCCCGCGTGCTGACCCGGCCGCTGCGGGAGGACCTCGTCGCCGTGCCGATGGCGGACGTACCGCCGGTCGCCCTCGTCCTCGCCTGGCCGACGCATTGCACGTCCCCGGCGGTGGCCGCCCTCGCCCGCGCCGCCGCGACGCTGACCGGTGGCGGCCTCGCTTGCGACGCCGCGACGCTGACCGGTGGCGGCCTCGCTCGCGACGCCGCGACGCTGACCGGTAGCGGCCTCGCCCGCGACGCGGACCGGTAGCGGCCTCGCCCGCGACGCTGACCGGTAGCGGCCTCGCCCGCGACGCCGCGGCGCGGACCGGTGGCGGCTGATCCGGGCGGCGGGGTCAGCGCGTGGTGTGGGCGACGATCGCGGCCGCGATGTCGTCGACGGCCAGGATCTGGCTGACCTTGCCGGTGGAGATGGCGGCGGCGGGCATCGCGAAGACCTTCGACGTGTCCTCGTCCTGGGCCAGGACGGTGCCGCCGCAGTGCACGACGGCCCGTACGCCGGCCTGCGCGTCGTGTCCTCCCCCGGTTAGGACGACGGCCAGCGCCCGCGGTCCGCAGGTGACGGCGAGGGTGGCGAGCAGCAGGTCGCCGGACGGCCGGGGAGGCGGCAGCGCGCCGGTCTCGATCAGCCCGATCCGCGCGCGGGACGTCACGATCAGATGCCGGCCGGGCGGCACCACCAGCACCGTCCCGGGCCGCATCAGGGCGTCCGGCTCGGCCAGGGTCAGCGGCAGGCGGGTCCGGCGGCCCAGGACGCGGGCGAGCTCGTTGACGCGATGCGGGAACTGGTGGAGGGCGACCAGGACCGCGGCGGGCAGGTCCTCGGGCAGCGGCTCGAGCACCCGCAGCAACGCCTCGACGCCGCCGGCCGAGGCGATGATCGCCACGACCGGGAACCCGACCGGGAACGGATCGGGTCGCAGGTCGACCGGCTGAGCGCCGAACCACGGCTGGGCCTCGTCGGCGCGCCCGCCCACCGGAGCGTTCATCCGCTCAGCGTACGGGTGGCGGCGCCGTCCAGCCGGGTTCCGGCCGGTCTGCCGCCCCTCGGCTGTCGAGTCAGGCCTGTTCCCGGGCGGCGTTGATGCGCAGGGCCTCCTCGAGCTGGTCCTCGAGGATGATGATCCGGCAGGCCGCCTCCACCGCGGTGCCCTGGTCGACCATCTCCCGGGCCCGGGCGGCGAGGCGCAGTTGGTAGCGGGAGTACCGGCGGTGCCCGCCGGCGGAGCGGTGCGGCGTGATGAGTTTCAGCTCGTCGAGGCGGCGCAGGAAGTCCTGTGAGGCGCCGACGATGTCCGCGGCCCGGCCCATCGTGTAGGCGGGGTAGTCCTCGTCGCCGAACATGTCGTCGGATTGGGCCATCTGACCTCCGTGTCGAGGGCCCCGGCGCAACCGCGCCGGGGCCCAAGGGTTATCGGGTTTCAACACCATCTACCGGCGCGTACGCCGGCTTGTCGTATCCGCCCCGGGCATCACAGACGATGCCGGGTGCGAGGATCGCGTAAGCGTGACCGGAGACCACCTCTCGTTCGATGGAACCTGCGGTGTCCGCACCCGGGCCCAACCTGCGGCCGGTGCGGGCGATCCAACGGTGTGCCGCCCTCCCTTTCCTCTGCTTCATCTGTACGGTCGTGCCTCGATCTCCGCCGTACGCAGGGCCCACGTTGCACGGCCCCACCGGCGGTTCCAACTCGACGCCCAACTGTCGGGGCGTCCCGTCAGCGTCATGGTACGTTCTCTGTTCTCGACCTGAAAAACACTAAGCGCCGCCGCCGAGCATGTCTAGTACCCCCGACCCAGATTTTCTCGGCGTGTCGGGGTCAGCCCGCGGTGCTGTTCATCAGGTGGAGCAGCCAGTCCGAGTCGGTTCTGATCAGCGCGTACGTCCGTGGAGCGCCCCGGCCGTGCAGCGTGAAGACGATGCGCTTGTCGTTGCGGTCCACCTCTTCCCACCACCCGATGTCGGCGATCGCTTTGTCGGCGTCGGTGTAGGTCAGGTGGTCGAGGCCGTGGTCGGGCACCGCGACGGCGAGGCGGTTGCGCCGCGGGTCCTCGGGCAGGCCGCGCGGCACCGCCCACGACCGGAGCACCCCGTCCTCCTCCAGCCGCAGGTCGAAATGGTGCCGCGGCTTATGGTGCTCATGCAGCACGAACGTCGCCCGGCCCTGCTCATCCACGCGTCCCAGTCTGCTCCATCCGGACGGGTGCCGTTCAACGGTCGACGTGGTGGAGCTCGATGCGCCGGAACATCGGCAGCAGGGCCACCAAGAGCATCATCAAGGCCGCGACGGTACCGCCGGTCAGTGCGACGAGCGCCGTTCCGATCACTGCGGCCAGTACCGGCGCGGCGGTCTGACCCAGCGGGAAGGACACGAACGACCAGAATTCGTCGTGGGCGCCGACGCGGGACAGCAGCCGTTCGGGGATGTGGGTGAGGTTCACGGTCTCCCAGGTGACGGTGAACAGCTCGACGGCCACCCCGCCCAGGAACGTCGCCGCGGCCAGCCAGACGAGCCCGGCGCCGGCGCCGAGCAGGATGAGCGGCACGGCGGCCAGCGCCATCGCGGCGAGCGCCAGGGGCATCGGCCGGCGCAGCAGCGGCACCTTGACCAGCACCACGCTGGCGAGCAGCGCGCCGACGCCCTGCGCGCTGAGCACCAGGCCCCATCCGGCGGCGCCGATGGTGTGGAAGGCGATGACCGGCCCGAGGACCGCCCAGACCCCGCGATTGGTGGCGTTGAAGACGGCGAACGCGAGGGTCACCGACCAGAACCACGGGTGCGACGCGAAGTACGCCCAGCCCTCCCGCAGGTCGCCGAGCATGCTCCGGCCGCCGTCCCGTTCCGCCGGGCCGGGCAGCGCGATCCGGGCGAAACACGCGGCGGCCAGGAGGAACGAGGCCGAGTCGGCGGCGATCGCCCAGCCGCCGCCGACCGACGCCGTCAGCAGCCCGGCGCCGGCCGGCCCGGCGATCCGGGCGAGGTTGCCGGCCGAGGCCAGCAGCGAGCTGGCCCGCTGCAGGCCGCGCCCCGACGCCAGGTTGGACAGGATGCCGCGCAGGACGGGCGTGGTGAGCCCCTGGAGGACGCCGTTGCCGGCGGCGAACGGCAGCAGCAGTACCGGATGCTGGTGGGTGATCAGCAAAACCGCGACGCCGGCCTGGGTGAGGCCGGCGCCGAGGCTCGTCAGCCACAGCACGGTGGAGCGCCGGTAGCGGTCGGCGATGCCGCCGCCGACGAGCATGGTGGCGACCGTGGCGACCATCGCGGTGCCGGTGACCGCGGCCACCCAGTAGGCACTGCCGGTCAGGGCGAGCACGCCGAACGCGAGCGCGACCGGGGACATGGCGCTGCCGGCGAGGGAGATCGAGCGGCCGGCGAAGTACCAGCGAAAGGACGGCGAGCGCAGCGGCCGGGAAGCGTCGGCGCCGGTCACGCCGGGCCGGGGCGCAGCCACGCCTCGATGCCGGCCAGCGCCGGCGCGATCTCGTCGACCAGCCGCCGCGCGTCCGCCGCCGTGCGCAGGCAGCGGGCCGCGGCCGTGATGGTGTCGGTGAAGGCCGCGAAGGAGCCGTACCCGCTCGGCAGCGTGGCGACGAGCCCGGCCCGGCCGGCCAGCTCGAACAACGTCGAGCGGCGCATCGCCCCGTCCAGGTGCAGATGCACGTGTGCCTTCGGCAGCGCGGCGTGCGAGGCATCGACGGACACCCGCGCATGATCGCACGACCCGCGCTCAGGTGGTGCCCCATACCTGCCCGCGATGAGCCGTTTCCTATGCTGCCGGCGGCGTACCGCTCTCGGTGCCGAGGTGCGTTTCCTGCTCGGGGTGCTTGAACGCGGTGATGTCGAGGGTGACCCCGATGACCTTTTCGACGGTGCCGTCGGGGCCGGTCGTAGCCTGGGCGCGCTCTTCGAGCCAGACGATCTGGTTGTTGTCGGGGCGTCGGATTCGGAACTGGGATCTGTAGGTGCCGCCCTCGGCGGCGATCGCGCGCACCTTGTCGAGGTGCCGGGTGGCGTCCTCGGGTAGCACGAGGGCGAAGCCCTGCTCGGCGCCGGCGAGGGCGGGCAGGCCGTAGACGTCGGCGAAGCTGTCGCTGGTGGTGATGCGGTCCTCGGACGGGATCCACTCCCAGGTGACGATGCCGGTGGCGCGGACGGCCATGCGCGTGCGTTCCTCGCCGGCGCGCAGGTCGGCTTGGGCGCGGGCGCGCTCGATCTCGGCCCAGCCGCGGGCGGCGAGTGCCTCGGCGACGGCGATCTCGTGCCGGGACCAGCGACGCGGTGCGTTCTGGCTGACGCCGAGGACCGCGCGCAACTGTCCATCGACGAGCACCGGGACGCCGATGCTCGCCAGGTGGCCGCGCGGCACGCGGGCCGTGCGGACGACGTCGGGCAGGTGCGCGAACGCGGTGGCGTCATCGCGCACGACGGTGTCGCCGGCGAGATACCTCGACGTGAACGGCTGCCAGTCGTCGATCGGATAGCGGCCGCCGAACGTGTCGCGGTCTTCGGCGGGCACCACCACGCCGACCACGTACTCGCGCGTCGACCAGTCCGTCTCGCCCCAGTACGCGCGCTGCGCACCGAGCCTGTCGACGATCATGCGGCACGCGGCCTCGGCCACGAGCCGCGGGTCGGTGACGCCGCGGACGGTGTCGGAGAACCGCAGCAGGAACTGGTTGTGTTCCTCGCTGGCGCGCAGGGCCGTCTCGGCACGGGTCCGTTGCACCTCGGCCCAGGCGCGTCCCGCGGCCTCCTCGGCGATCGCGACCTCCTCGGCCGTCCACGAACGGGCCGTGCGTTGGTGGACCGCGAGGGCGACATTCGATTCTTGCCCACGCACGAGTGGCAGGACGAGCTGCGCGCCGATCTGGAGGTTCGCCAGGGCCGGCCCGATGCCGGCGACGTGCGGGTCGGTCTGGACGTCATCGATCGCCAGCCGGCGGCCGGCGAGGATCGCCTGGGCCAGCGGCTGGTAGTGCTCGAGCGGGTAGCGGCCGAATCCGCCGGGCATCCCGTCGACCGCGTAGCCGCCCATGGTGATCAGCTCACCGGCGGCTTGGTCGACCTCCACGAAGCGGGCCCGGTCGGCCCCGAGCTGCTCGACGAGCATCCGGCAGGCCGTCTGCTGGATGGCCAGCGGGTCGCCGAGCGTCCGCAGTGCGTCGGACAGGCCAATGCGGAAGGCGTTCAGCTCCGCCGCGCGCAGCCGGACACGGGCGAGTTCCAGCTGTCCCCCGACGCGGGCGATCAGCTCGCGGGCGGAGAACGGCTTGACGACGTAGTCGTCGGCGCCGGCGAGCAGGCCCTCGATCGCCGCCTCCTCCCCGGCCCGAGCGGTGACCAGCACGACCGGGACGGAGCGCAGATCAGTCTCGCCGCGCAGCGCGCGCAGCAGCGCGAAACCGTCCAGGCCGGGCATCATGACGTCGGCGAGCACGAGATTCGGTGGGTTGGCGCGCGCGAGGGTGAGGGCCTGCGCTCCGTCCGACGCCGTCTCGATCTGCCAGTGCGCAGCGAGCAGACGCGTCAGGTACTCGCGCATGTCGTGGCTGTCGTCGACCACGAGGATGCGCGCGGTCGGCGCATACCCGCCGAGCGTTCCCCGGGCGGCGCCGTCGTCGGCGAACAGCTCCGGTTCGGGCGTCTCGGACCAGCGCGTCGCCTCCTCGGCCATCGCCGCCGCGAATCCGGTCGGCGCCGGTACCCCGGCCGGTGCTTCCGGCTGCTCGGGGCGCCGGCCCACGGGAATCCAGACGGCGAACCTGGCCCCCTCGCCGACCGTGCTGGTGACGCGGATCCGGCCGTGATGGCGGCGGACGAGCTCGTCGACGAGGGCGAGGCCGATCCCGGCACCCTCGTGGGTCCGTGCGCGGCTGCCGCGCACGCGGTGGAAGCGCTTGAAGACGTGCGGCAGCTCCGCTTCCGCAATGCCGACGCCGGTGTCGCGGACGACGAGCTCGACGTGGCGGGGCAGCGCCCGCAACGACACCTCGATCTCGCCCTCGAACGTGAACTTCAGCGCGTTCGACAGGAGGTTCGAGACGATCTTCTCCCACATCTCCGCGTCCACCCAGACCGCGGGCAGCGCCTCGACGTCGACGCGCAGCGCGAGCCCCGCCCGCTTCACGGCGCTGTCGAACTGCGCCACGATCTCCCGCGTAAGCTCGGCGAGATCGGCCGGCGCGAACCTTGCCCGCAGACGCCCGGCCTCGATCTGGGAGAAGTCGAGCATGGTCCCGACGAGGCGTTGCAGGCGCCGCGCATTGCGGCGGATCAGGTCGATGTCGGCCCGCTGCTGCGGCGCGAGCCCGTCGCCGCCGTCGCGGGCGAGGTCCTCGAGCGGGCCGAGCATCAGCGTCAGCGGTGTCCGGAACTCGTGCGAGACGTTCGAGAAGAACTCCGTCTTGACGCGGTCGAGCTCCGCCAACCGCTCCAACCGCCGCCGCTCCCGGTGCCGCGCCTGCGCGTCCGCCATCCGCCCCGCGACCGAGTCGCCGACCAGCATCAGGAACTCCCGGTACCTGTCGTCGAGGGCCAGGTACGGATCGACGCCGAGAATGAGCGTCCCGACCACCCGGTCCTCCGCGTCGTCGCGCAACGGGTACACCAGCGCGACCTCGGGGTTCACCCGATCGGGACCGAGCAGGTGACCGGGGAAGCGCGCGGCCAGATCATCGACGAGCAGCGGCCCACTCGCCTCGTGCAACGGCCACGCGGCGTCCGGCGCCAGCCGCTGCTCGCGCGGCGCCAGCGCGCCGCCCTCCTCGACTCCGCCCGCGGCCACCAAGCCGGCCCGCGTGGACGACGCGTCGATCAGGTAGGCGACGCAGAAGAGCATGTCGGCCGCTCCGGTCAGGATGTCCATCGCCCCGGCGAGCGCGGCCCGCCGGTTGTCGGCGCGCGGCGCGCCGGCGAGCGCGTCGAGCACCGTCAGCCGCCGGGCGGACAGCACTTCCGCCGTGCACTCCGTAAGCGTGCGGAACACCCCTCCGACGGTGCCGTCCGGCTCCCAGATCGGAATGTCGGTCTGGTTCACCCAGAGGTGCTGCATCCGGCCCGAGCGGACGTAGATGTAGTGGGCGGCCGGGTGCCTCGTCGACACTCCGGTCATCACCACGTCCAACGCCGGGACGACGGCGTCGATCACCTCCGGTATCAGCTCCCGGAGCGGCCGGCCGATCATTTCCGCTTCGCGGCCGGGCACCATCGGAATGGCCCCGTCGTTGTTGAGCCAAAGATAGTCCCTCCCCCACAGGACGTAGCTCGGCTCAGGAGTGGCCATCATCAGGCGGGTGACCGATCGCAGCGTCGGCGACCACCGGCTCACCGGACCCAACGGCGTGCGGTTCCAGTTGAGCTTCGCGGCTTGACCGGCCATCACGCCCTCGGTTCCGAAGGTGGCCCGGATGGCCTCCGCCTCGGTGGGCGGCAACGGCAGCTGTCCGCCCAGCGCGGCGCTCTGCAGCGCCGGCCCGATCTCGTGCAGCGGCAGGACCAGGTCCACCGCACCCGCCGCCGTCGCCGCGGCCGGCATCGCCGGCTGCTCGGCCGTCTCGCTACTTTGGGCGATCACGAAGCCGCCCGCGGCGCGTACGGCGGCGGCGCCCGCGACCCCGTCGCTACCCATCCCGGTCAGCACCACCGCCAGCGCGGCTCCTGCGAAGCTGTCGCCGACCGACGTCAGCAGCGCATCGAGCGGCCGATCCGCCAGCACGCTCTCGACCGGGCGCACCGCGCATGTCCGATCAGGCAAGACCTCGAGCACCGACCGCGGCGGGCACACCGTCACCGCCCCCGACTCGATCCGCCCGCCCTCGCGCGCCCACCCGACCGGGAGCACGATCCGCCGCGCGAGGATGTCGACGAGCACACTGCCCTGCCCACCGAGGTGCTGCGCGATGACGATCGCGGCCGGAAAGTCCGGCGGTAGCGTGCGAAGGACGCCCGACAGCGCCTCCAGGCCGCCCGCCGACGTCACCAGCGCCACGACCTCGACGCCCCGACCTTCCATACCCTGCGCGCCGCTGTCCGACGACGCCTCCAGCTGCGCCATAAACTCTCACGTTACCGGCGACCCGCGTGCCGATGAAACAGGGCGCGTTCTCATCTCGACGGTCGAGCCGGCAGACCTTCACAAGCGGCTGCTCAGTGCAAGCAGCCGCTTGTGAAGCTGGCGAGCGTCGCCGCCCGCCGTCAAGGGACGGGTCAGCGCTGCAGGGTCAGCAGGCCCGGCCGCCACGGCAGCAGGTTGTAGTCGCCGCCGGCGCTGGGGTTCTTGCCCTGGTAGAGCAGTTGCAGGTTGCACGGGTCGATGGTTTTGGTCTGGTCGGGGTTGCTGCGGACCAGGTCACCGTGGCTGATGTCGTTGGTCCAGGTGGCGCCGCTGTTGGCCTTGCCCGCGAACGGGTTGGACTCCGAAGCGGCGTTCGGCGTCCACGACCCGCTCAGGCTCGACGACGTGAAGGAGCGGAAGTATCGGCCGTTGGCGCCGATCGCCTCGACGAGCATCAGGTACTGGTTCTGGTTCGCGACCTTGTAGACCTCGACCGCTTCGAACAGGTTGTACTGCGAGTCGGACATGATGGTGGTGTAGCTGGAGCCGAAGTTGCCGGGGAAGTTCCCGATCGGCATCGACGCGCGGTAGATGTTGCCGTTGTCGCCGGCGAAGAACAGGTACATGTTCTGGCTGTCGCCGATCAGGGTCTGGTCGATGACGCCGGTGCCGGAGCCGGTGATGCTGCCGGTGAACAGGGCCTGCGGTGAGGACCAGCCGTTCGGGTTGGTCGGGTCGCTGGACGTCTTGTAGTTGAAGGCGTTCGGGCCCCACTGGTAGGCCAGCACCCAGATGTTCTTCGGCGCGAAATAGAACAGCGTCGGCGCCACCGTCCCCGAGTTCATGCCGACCTGGGTGGCCGAGCCCATGTCGGACCAGTTCGTGAACGTGCTGAACGCCATCGACCCGTACTGGCCGCTGCTGTTCACATTCGACCCGTACACCAGGTGCTTGCCGTTGTAGACGACGTTCGTGAAGTCCTTCAACGACACCCACCCGTTCGCCGGACTCGCCAGCGCGCCGGTGGACGACCACCGGTACGACGACGGCAGCGAGCAGGACTGCGACGGGGACTGCGACGGCGAGGACGGCGGCGGTGAGGTCGGGCCGCCCAGCGAGTTGAGCCGGAACTGCTGGTTCGCCCCGCCCCAGCAGTCGTACAACTGGACCTGCTGGCCGTTGGCGGTGCCCCACACGTCCAGGCACCGTCCGGACTGGACACCGGTGATGGTGCCGTTGCTGTTGACGTTCCACTGCTGGTTGGCGCCGCCGTTGCAGTCCCAGATGATGATGCCGGTCCCGTTGGCGGTGGCCGCGCCGTTCGCGTCGAGGCACTTGCCGCCGTACACCTGCAACTGCTTGCTCGACGTGTACGTCCACGCCTGGTTGGACTGGTTGTTGCAGTCGTAGAGCTGCACCCTGGTCCCGTTGGTCTGGGTCGCGTTGGGCACGTCGATGCACCGGCCCGACTGCGAACCGATGATCTGGTTGGTACCGCCCGGCGACTGCGTCCCGCCGCCGGTCGGCGACGTGGGCGGCGACGTGGTCGGGTTCGCGGCGTTGAGGGCGTTGAGCACCGAGGTGTACGCCGCCTTCTTGTTGCCGTTGCCGTCGAACAGCAGCGGGCTCTCACCGGAGCGCCACGAGTCGCTGTCCCGCACGCCCCACACCGTGATGCCCACGCACCGCGGGACGTTCATGCACGCCTGGGTCAGTCCGCCGTACTGCGACGTCGACGAGTTCGTGACGTCGACCTCGGTCAGCGCCACGTCCACGCCCAGCGCGGCGAAGCTCGACAGCGTGGTCTGGAAGTTCGACGGCAGCGAACTGCCCCCGGTGAAGTGGGTCTGCAGCCCGACGCAGTCGATCGGCACACCGCGGGACTTGAAGTCCCGGATCATGTTGTACACGCCCTGCGTCTTGCCGTACGACCAGTTCTCGATGTTGTAGTCGTTGTAACAGAGCTTCACCGACGAATCCGCGTTCCGAGCCGTGCGGAACGCGACCTCGATCCAGTCGTTGCCGGTGCCCTGCAGATTCGACTGCCGGCGGCTCCCGTCCTCGTTGAACGCCTCGTTCACCACGTCCCAGTACGCGAGCTTGCCCCGGTAGTGGCCCACGACGCCGTTGATGTGGTCGATCATCGCCTGCCGGAGGTTGGAACCGGACAGGCTCTGCATCCACCCCGGCTGCTGCCCGTGCCACGCGAGAGTGTGGCCGCGGACCTTCATCCCGCGCTGCGTCGCCCAGTTGTAGATCTGGTCACCCGAGTTGAAGTTGAACTGCCCGCGATTCGGTTCCGTGGCGTCGGGCTTCATCTCGTTCTCGGCCGTGATCATGTTGAACTCGCGCCCGGCGATCGTCGTGTACGCCGAGTCGCCGAGCCGGCCCGCGGCGATCGCGGTGCCGAAGTACCGGCCGGACTGCGCGGCGGCGGCGCCGAGCGTGCTGGCGGCCGCGTTCGCCGACGGCATCATCACCGCGGCCGCGCCGACCACCACGACACCGACCGCGCCGGCGATCAGACCGCGGATGGTGAGCGATCTCCTGCGCCCGGTCCCGCCCTGGCGGACGGGGGGTTGTTCAGCCATATCGGCCTCCTGATTTCCGGTAAACAACCGATTGCGTGAGCGCTCACAAGCCCGTCCTCGGCGGTGCCGGGCAGAGATTCGCACCCAGAATCGCGACGCTGCCAGACGTATTCACCCCAATCAACTACCCCACCTTTCGAAAACGCGTCTACGCAGCTCAAAGCGGTCCGCCAAGACGCAATTTTCATCGACGACCCAGCGAATCATGCATCGATAACGGTTTTTCGCCCGTCAATTTCCGCCGCCGTCGAACCGCCATGACGGCGGCGAAATTTTCACGCCCGGACCGCAAGACGACACCTGCGACCGCATGGGACCGATTGACCCGGGTCGTCGCCTGGAACCAGAATTTTCCATCGACGAACTTCAAAGCGAAGGAACACGATGACCAGTTCGATCACGCGCCGCCGGCCGGTGGTGCTGACCGCCGCCCTGGCCTCGGCACTGGTGCTCCTCGGCGTGACAACAGCGACCCCGTCCCCGGCGCTGGCGGCGATCACACCGTCGACCTCCGCATGTCCGGCGACCGGTCCGCTGCCGGCGGCATCGATGGCGGCGACCCTGGTGCGCGGCGGCTTCGCCTTCACCGAGGGGCCGGTCTGGGTGGCCGATCCGGGGTACCTGCTCTTCTCGGACCTGCAGCGGGCCACCGGGGCGCAGGGCGTGCAACCCTCGACGATCTGGCGGTACACCCCGCAGTCCACCTTCGAGCGGTTCATCACCGACGCGGGCAGCAACGGCCTGGCCGTCACCGCCGACGGCACCCGGATCGTCGCCGCCACCCACGACCAGCGCAGCGTCTCCGCCTACAGCCTGGCCGACCGCAGCCGCACGACGGTCGCGGCCGGCTACAACGGGCAGGTCTTCAACGCTCCGAACGACCTCACGGTCGCCGCCGACGGCACCGTGTACTTCACCGACCCGAACTACCAGCCCGGCAACCGGGCCGACGGCATGGGCGGCATGACCGGCGTCTTCCGGATCCGCAACGGCCGGGTCGAGCTCGTCGACGGCGGCCTGCGCCAGCCCAACGGCATCGCGCTGTCGCCCGACGGGCGCACCCTCTACGTCGCCGCCATGGGCACCAACCAAATTTTCACATACGCCGTCGGTACTGACGGCAGCCTCGGCCCGCGCACCCTGTTCACCTCGCTGAGCGGCCCCGACGGCGTGACGGTCGACTGCGCCGGAAACCTGTACTGGGCCTCGAATCCCGAGGGCACGGTGCACGTGTACGCCCCGAACGGCACGCAACTGGGCCGCATCTCCGTCGGCCGCGCCACCACCAACGCGGCGTTCGGCGGCCCCGACGGCCGGACCCTCTTCATCACCTCCGGCACCCCGTCGTCCGGCGCCGGCATCTACAGCGTACGGCTCAACCTGCCCGGCAACCCGTACTGAACCCTGGAGGAATCCTCATGGCACAACGCTGGCGCGCGGTCGCGGCCACGCTCCTGATCGCGGCCGCCTGCGCAGTGGTGGCCGGCGCCCCGAGCGCGGCCGCGGCCACTGGGGTCCCGATCACCGGGGTCACGTCGCACCGCTGTCTCGGCGTCGCGGGCAGCACCGCCACCTCCGGTGCCCAGGTGCAGCTCCGCGACTGCACCGGCGCGGCGAACCAGGCGTGGCAGGCGACCGCGGCCGGGGAGCTGCGCCTGTTCGACGGCGCCCGCTGCCTCGACGCGGTCGGCCACGGCACGCAGTCCGGCACGCAGGTGCAGCTCTACACCTGCCACGGCGGGGCGAACCAGCGGTGGCGGATCAGCGGTACCACCATCGTCGGCGTCGAGTCCGGCCTGTGCCTGGACACCCGCGGCGGCGCGAGCACCAGCGGCACCCCGGCGAACCTGCAGACCTGCGCCGGCCGCGCCAGTCAGCAGTGGAGCGTCGGCAGCACCGACAGCCGGCCGCCGACCTCCCCGTCCAACCCGCGGGTCAGCAACCTGACCTGCAACTCGGTCACCTTCGCCTGGTCCGCCGCCACCGACGACGTCGGGGTGGCCTTCTACGACGTCTACCACGACGGGCAGCTGATGACCTCGGTCAGCGGCACGACCCTCGCCACGGGCCTCACCGTCTCACCCGGGGTGACGTGGGGCCTGTACGTCAACGCCCGCGACGCCGCCGGCAACGTCTCCCAGGCCAGCGCCACGGTGACGATCACGCCGCCGCAGTGCCAGGCCGACACCCAGCCGCCCACCACCCCGACCGGCCTGACCGCGTCGGCGGCCGGCACGACCGTCACCCTCGGCTGGACCGCCTCGACCGACAACGTCGGGGTCGCCTCCTACGACGTGCTGCGCGACGGCGCGAAGGTCGCCACGGTCAAGGGCGCCGTGTCCTTCACCGACAGCGGCCTGGGCGCCGGCACCACCTACTCCTACGCCGTGCTCGCCCGCGACGCGCAGGGCAACGCGTCCGCGCCGAGCAGCAGCGTCACCGTCACCACCGGCGCCGGCTGCACCGACCCGGTGTGCGGCGTCACCACCGTCACCACCGAGCTCGACCTGCCGTGGGGCCTGCTCACGCTGCCCGACGGCACGGTGCTGTACACCCGCCGGGATCTGTTCGACATCGTCCACCTCGACCCGGCCACCGGCACCAAGACCTCGCTCGGCGCCGTGCCCGATGTGGCCGGCACCGACGGCGAGGGCGGCGTGCTCGGCGTCGAGATCGCGCCGACGTTCGCCTCGGACCATTGGCTGTACATCTTCCACACGACCGCCACGGACAACCGCATCGTGCGGATCAAGGTCGACAACGACCGGCTGGTGACCGCCACCGAGCAGGTCCTGCTGAGCGGAATCCTGCGCAACAAGTACCACAACGGCGGGCGGCTGCGCTTCGGGCCGGACGGCAAGCTGTACGCGAGCACCGGCGACGCGCAGAACGGCGACAACGCCCAGAAGACCGGCGGCCTCAACGGCAAGGTGCTGCGGATCAACCCGGACGGCTCGATCCCGTCCGACAACCCGTTCGGCAACGCGGTGTGGAGCTACGGCCACCGCAATCCGCAGGGCCTCGCCTTCGACGCCCAGGGCCGGCTGTGGGAGCAGGAGTTCGGCAACAGCGTCATGGACGAGACCAACCTCATCGTGCGCGGCGGCAACTACGGCTGGCCGGCCTGCGAGGGCACCACCGGAAGCTGTACCGGCGCCGGGTTCATCGCCCCGAAGGCGACCTACCCCGTCGCCCAGGGTTCGTGCAGCGGCATCGCCGCCGTCCGCGGCGCGCTCTACATCGCCTGCGAGCGCGGCACCCGCATGTACCGCGCGGCGATCGGCAGCGACGGCAGCCTGACCGGCCGGCAGCAGTACTTCGTCGGCACGTACGGCAGGCTGCGCACGATCGAGCCGGCCCCGGGCGGCGGGCTGTGGCTCACCACCTCCAACGCCGGGGACAAGGACAGCATCCCGAACAACAGCAACGAGCGGATTTTGTACGTGACGCTCGGTGGTTAGCGTCAGCGCTTCTTCGCGGTCACCAGGGTGAGGCCGAGGAGCTCGCCCGCGTCGGCGGTCAGCAGGTCGATGACCGCCTGCCGGTCGGGCTCCCGGCCGGTCGCGTCGCCGGCGTGCTCGGCCAGCGCCCGGGTCCACAGCAGCCAGTCCCGCCAGCCGTCCTCCTGCAGCCGGGCCGATGTGACCGTCACAAGTTCGGTGACCTCCCACTGGAAGCGCCACCACTCGGGCGTGTGCCAGGCGATCGGCTCCCAGCCGAACAGTTCCTTGAGGTGCGCCGGGACCCCGCCGAGCTCGCGGATCTCCCGGGTCATGCCCGGCGTCGCCATGCCGAGCTGGCCGCCGGGCTTGAGGAACCCCACGAGGTACGGCAGGTACCAGTCGGAGGTGCCGAAGTACTCGAACGCGTCGATGCTGACGATGGCGTCGAAGCCGCCCTTCGCGAACGGCAGGTTGTGCGCCTCGGCCCGCACGGCGGTCACCTGGGCGGAGACGCCGGCGTCGGCGAACACCCGCGCGGCCTCGTCCGGGGCGATCCACCAGTCGGCCGCCACGACCTGCACGCCGTACTCCCGGGCCAGGAACACCGACGTCGCTCCCTTCCCGGAGCCCAGGTCCAGCACCTGCATCCCCGGGCGCAGGTCGAGATCGTTCGCCAGGTCCTCCAGCATCCACAACGGGTTCGGCCCCATGTCCAGGTCCAGCAGCCAGACCGGGTCGTAGCGGGACGAGCGCGGGTACCGGTCCGGGCGGGCGAGCGCGCCGACAGCTGTCACGGGCGCGATTCAAGCTGGCCCCGGGCCGGCCGGCAACCCAATTCCGGCGGCCGGCCGTCGCTCCTACACTGATCCGGTGAATCGGGCCGGCGCATGATCGCGCTGATCTGGCGGGCGATGCTCGCCCGCCGCGTGGTGGCCGTCGCGATGTTCCTGCTCGCCGTGCTCGTCAGCACCGGATTGAGCCTGGCTCCCTGGTACGCGCAACGGGCGGCCGGCACCGCCGCGACCGCCCGCATCGCGGCCGCACCGCAGGCCGAGCGGACGGTCTCGGCGAGCGGCACCGTCGCGGTCGACCTGGCCGGCGAGACGGTCGTGCAGACGTTCGCGGCGTCCGCCCGCCGCGCCCTGGCCCTGCCGGTCACCGGGGCGGCGGTCGGCGCCGAACTGGCCGCCACGGTCAGCGCCGGTGAGCGTGGCATCGCCCTGCCGCTGCGGTACCGCGAGGGGCTGTGCGCCAACGCCGTCGTCGACGGGCACTGTCCACAAGGGACCGGCGAGGTGCTCCTCAGCGCGCAGAGCGCCGAGCGGCTCGGGGTGCGCGTCGGCGACCGGCTCGAGGCGAGCGCCGGACCGGCCGCGCCCCGGCAGCAGCTGCGGCTCGTCGGGCTCTACCGCCCGGCCGATCCCCTGTCGTGGTACTGGACGACCGCCGCCGACGCCGCCTGGACCACCTTCGACACGGTGGCCGCCGCCGGTGCCTCCGTGCGGGCGACCTACGACGCGATGCTCAGCCCGCCGGTGTTCAGCCGCGGCGGCGAGCTCACCGCCGCGATCGAGCGGATGCGTCGCGTACCGCTGCAGGTCGACGCGGCCGGCGGGGCCCTCGCGGACCGGATCACGGCCGACCGGCTGGTGGTGCGCCGCGGCGTGTTCCTCGCCGCGGCCCAGCTGGCCGTCCTGGGCTGGCTCGCGATGGCGGTCGCCGCCCGCTACGCCGCCGAGGAGCGCCGCTTCGACGCCGCACAGCTCGCCCTGCGCGGCGCCCGGCGGTGGCGGCTGCTGGCGGCGACCGGTGGGCAGACCGCGGTACCGCTGGCCGCTGGAACGCTCGCCGGCGCGGCCGTCGGGGTCCTCGCCGACGGGCCGGGCCGGTTGCCGATCGCCGGCGGGGTGCTGGCCGCCGCCCTGGCCGGCGCGGTCCTGGCCGACTGGCGCATCGCCGGGCTGAGTGTCGAACGGCTCCTGCACACCGCCGCCCCGCGACCGCCGAAGCTCGGCACCGCCGTCGTCGAGGCCTGTGTGCTGGCCGTCGCCGGGGCCGCCGTCTACCAGAGCCTCGTCAGCGGTAGCCCGATCGGCGTGCAGCTGCTCGCCCCGGGCCTGCTGGCCGCCTCGGCGGCGATCCTGGCCGGCCGCTTGCTGGTGCCCACGGCGACCGCGGTGGGCCGGTCGGCGCTGGTCAACGGCCGGGTCACGGCCGCCTTCGGGGCCCTGCTGCTGGCCCGGCGCGCCGCCGCGTACCGGATGCTGCCCCTGCTCACCGCGGCCGGCTGCCTGCTCGTGCTCGCCGCCCAGAGCTGGGCCGAGGTCGGCCACGCCCGGCACGAGCGCGCCGCGGTCGAGGTCGGCGGCGAGCGGGTCCTCACCGTCGCCGCGGCCGACCGGGTCCGTCTGCTCAACGCGGTCCGCGCCGCCGACCCGGACGGCCGCCAGGCGATGGCCGTCGTCGCCGGCGCCGGCCCGGGCGGCGAACCGGTGCTCGGAGCCGCTTCCGCGGCCGTCGGCCCGCTGGGGTCCCTCCTCAGCGCCGAGACCGCACGGCACGGGCTGCTGTCGGCGTCCACCGACCGCGGCCACGCCGCCGATGTCGACGAGTGGCAGCAGATCGTCCTCGACCATGGGTCCGACTACCTGACGACGCCGTCACCGGAGCTGTTGCGGCGTCTCACCGCCGACATCGTCAGCCTCCAGCTGGCCATGGCACTCGCAGGCAGCGACGCGCAGCGCAGGGAACTCAGTCGCATCGGGGCCGTCCTGGCGGCGTTCGCCGCGAAGACGACCTCCAACGTCGGCGACCTTCACGAGGCACGACGGTGGTGGCGGACCGCCAACAACGTAGCTGATGAGTCCGGCGACCTGGCGACGATCCTGTGGGTCCGTGGCCAGGAGATCATCCGAGCGCTGTACGACGGGCGTGACGTCGATGCGGTGCTGCCTCTTGTCGACCAGGCTGAGGCACGTGCCGCCGGCGCGACGGCGGCGATGCTGCCGTCGTTGCTGAGCGGCAAGGCCCAGGCGCTCGCGCTGGCGGGCCGGACGCACGACGCCCGCACCGCACTTCGGCAGCTCGAGCGGACCTACGCCAGCCTGCCGGGCGAGATGACGACGGTTCGTGGCAGCGAGTCCGACCTGAAGTGGCCGGTGACCAAACTCTGGTTCACGGCGAGTTACGTCCATGCCCATTCCGGAGCGCTGCAGGAGGCGAGCAAGGCGCAGGAGCAGGCGCTCGAGCACTATCTGCCCGGGCATGTGCGGGCTCCCGCGCAGATCAAGCTGCACCGGGCGCTGTGCATGGTCAGAGCCGGCGACACCACGCAGGGGCTGTGCTACGCCCGGACTGTCCTGGCGGACCTTCCGCACGCCCACCATGTTCGGCCGGTGCTCGACGGTGCCTGTACCGTCCTGCATGCGGTGCCGCATGAGCAACGCCGCCAGCCCGCCTACTCCGAGCTCGCGCACAGCCTGACCACCGCGACGGCGTCCGGCATCGGCTGAGGAAGGTCGCTCGCGTCCATGGACCATCACGAACTCATCCTGCGGCGCCACGACGCGGCCGCGGCCCTCGGCATGCGAGCCGGCATCGAGCCGGTTTACGTAGCCTCGCACGCGGACCGCATCGCGGTGGACCCGTTCTCCCACCCTGATCGGTTCTGGCAACGCCTGGTCGACATGTACGCGCAGGCGCCTGGCTTCGTGCTGGTCAGTGGGAGCATCGCCGGCCGGCTGATCGGCTATGGCTTCGGCTGCACCCGCTCGGCGGAACGCGCGGCGGAGATCTGGTCCGAGATCCGCGCCGCCCTGCCCGATCTGGCGATCCCGGCCGGTCCGCAGCCGGTCTTCATCTTCAACGAGTTCGCCGTGCACCCCGGCCACCAAAATCGCGGGTACGGGCGGACGATCCTCGACGCCCTGCTCGCCGGTCGCCGTGAGCCGGTGGCGAACCTGTTCGTCCGGCCGGAGAACCCGGCCCGCGCCCACTATCTCGCCTGGGGCTGGCGGAAGATCGCGGAGCGGAAGCCGTTCGCCGACTCCCCCACCTTCGACTCGTTGATCAAGGACCTTCGCGTGACGGCGAACTGGACCCGGGCCGCCGCCGGCTCGGGCGGCGACGGCCCAGGTTCGGATCAGGTGGACGGGGCGCCGCCCGCCGTGCAGGACAGCACCGGCGTGGAGGCGTTCCCGCCGGCGAGGAAGCCGAAGGTCGTCGACCCGCCCGCGGGCAGTGTCGCGTTGTAGGTGGCGTTGCTGACCGACACGCTCGAGCCGCTGGTGGTGACCGTGCCGTTCCAGACCTGGGTGATGCTCTGGCCGCCGGTGAGCGTCCACCGCACCGTCCAGCCCGTCACCGCGCGGCTTCCGGCGGTCACCGTCACCTCGCCCTGGAACCCGCCCGGCCACGAGCCGACCGACCGATAGGCCGCCGTGCAGCCACCACCGGTGCCCGGCGAACTCGGCGCGGGTGAACTCGGGGCGGGCGAACTCGGGGCGGGAGAGGACGCCGAGGGTGAGGCTGACGGACTGCTGGAAGGACCATAAGGGCATCGGCTCCGGTACCCCGAGATCCCCGTCGAATCCGCGAGCGCCGGGCACAGGAACTGGCCGTAGCGCGTATCGCTGTCGAGGAAGAGCTTCAGCCACGGGATGATGAGCCGCATCTCGTGCGCGTTGGTGTGGGTGAAGTACAGGTGGTCGGCCCCGGCGATCTGCACGAGCGCGCTCTGCGTCGCGGCGGGCATCGTGCCGTACAGGTTGTCCACATAGGACGGGGTGACCACGGTGTCGTTCTGCCCGGCGATGACCATCGTCGGGACCCGGTCCGTGGCGAGGTTCTGCGACGGGGAGAACGGCGCGAGCGGGATGGCGGCCTTGAGTGCGGGCCGCCGCTCGGCCGCGCTGATCGCGCCGCCGCCGCCCATCGAGTGGCCGATCACGCCGAGCCGGTTCGGGTCGACGCGGTCGCGGACCGGGCTCTGCTGGGTGAGGTAGTCCAGCGCGGCGAGCAGCTGGGTGCCGCGGGCCGTGTCGTAGTCGGTGGTGCTGTTGGTCTCGACGCCGATCACGACGAACCCGAACGAGGCCAGCCACGGCCCCATCCAGGCCTCCTCGTTGGCGAACTTGGCGGTGTAGCCGGGCACGATCGCCACCGCGCCCCAGGTGCCGAGGCTGGTGTCCGTCGGGTAGTAGATGAAGCCGCCGTTGAAGCCGTTGCCGGGCGGCACGGTCAGCTGGGCCGTGGCGAAGCCGCCCCGGTTGCCGGCCACATAGGACAGTGACGGGTCCGGCCCGCGCTGGGTGGCGCCGGCCGCGGCGGCCGGGTGCAGGCCGGCCGCGGCCACGGTGAGCGCGGCGACCCCGGCGAGCAGCGCCGGGAGCCAGGTTCGGGTACGCATGTCGTGCACCTCCTCGGAAAATAGGCCCGTGGCCGTGCGGTCTGCCAACCGCACGGCCACGGCAATCGGGCCGCCCGCGCCGCCGCCATCAGCCGGCCGGGCAACCGTCGGGGTGGCGGGTCAGCCGGCCGAGCAGGACGGGCTCAGGCCCGAGCCGTCGCCGGTGGCCTGGAAGCCGAACTCGGTGTACTGCCCGGCGCCGACCTGCCCGTTGTAGGAGACGTTGGTGAAGCGGACGGCACCGCTGTCGCCGCTGCGATTGGCATTCCAGATACCGGTGATGGTCGCGCCGGAGGGCACCGTGAGGTTCACGGTCCAGCCGCTGATCGCGCTGCCGCCGGCGGTGACGCGCACGGTGGCGACGAAGCCGCCGTTCCACTGGTTGACCGACACGGTGGCGGTGCAGCCGCCGCCCGTGTTCCCACCGGGCGTCGAGGACGGCGAGGTGCTGACCGGTGGCGTGCTGACCGGCGGGGTGGACACGGTGCTGCCCGGGCCGTTGAGGGCGTTCAGGGTCGAGGTGTACGCGGCCTTCTTGTTGCCGTTGCCGTCGAACAGCAGCGGGTTCTCGCCGCTGCGCCAGGAGTCGCTGTCGCGGATGCCCCACGTCGTGATGCCCGCGCAGCGCGACACGTTCAGGCAGGCCTTGACGACGTTGGCGTACGCGGTGGCCTGGTTCGAGCCGGAGATGTCCAGCTCGGTGATCTGCACCTCGACCCCGAGGTCGGCGAAGCGCTGCAGGTTGGCCTGGTAGTCCGAGGGCGGCAGGCCGCCGAGGTGGGACTGGAAGCCGACGCAGTCGATCGGGACGCCGCGGGACTTGAAGTCGCGCACCATGTTGTACACACCGGTGCTCTTGGCGTTGATCCCGTCGGTGTTGTAGTCGTTGTAGCAGAGCTTGGCGCCCGGGTCGGCGGAGCGCGCGGCCCGGAACGCCGCCTCGATCCAGTCGTTGCCGGTGCGCTGCAGGTTGGAGTCGCGGCGGGCGCCGCTGCCGCCGTCGGCGAACGCCTCGTTCACCACGTCCCAGGCGTAGATCTTGCCCTTGTAGTGCGCGGCGACCGTGCTGACGTGGTTCATCATCGCGCTGCGCAGCGCCGAGCCGGACATGTTCTGGGCCCAGCCGGGCTCCTGCTGGTACCACAGCAGGGCGTGGCCGCGCATCCGCTGCCCGTGGGCCTGTGCGTGGGCGACGATCTGGTCCGCGGAGGTGTAGCGGAACTGGCCCTGGGAGGGCTCGGTCGCGTCCCACTTCATCTCGTTCTCGGGTGTGATCATGTTGAATTCGCGGTCCAGGATTCCGGTGTACTGGCTGTTGCTCAACTTCCCCGCGGCGACGGCGGTGCCGAAGTACCGTCCCTTCTCCGCGGCCGAGGCGCCGAGCGTGGTGCCGGCCTCGGCGCCGGAGGCGAGGGCGACGGCGGCGCCCAGGGCCACGGCGCCGACCGCGGCGAGCGAGACGGCGAGGCGCACACGGGCGCGTCGGATGGTTCCGGTCATGGGGGTGCGTCCTTTCCGCGCGCAGCGCGGTGCGCGACGGGGCAGCGAATGACTTTCGCGAATGTTATCGCTCACACGACAGGCGTCAATGCGTGCGGTTCCGGCCGCGGGCGCAGGGGTCGGGCGGAGCTGAAACTTTCAGCGAACGGCGGGCGGGGCGGTGCTGCCGCGCACCACCAGCGCGGCGCCGAGCTCGACCCGGCTCTGCGCGGGCCGCTCCCCGGCGGCCAGAGCGAGCAGCAGCCGGGCGGCCGCCGCACCCATCTCGGCGAACGGCTGGTGCACCGTGGTCAGCGGCGGCCCGGCCCACGCGCACTGCTCGATGTCGTCGAAGCCGACCACGCTGAGCTCGTCCGGGATGCGCAGTCCGCACAGCCGGGCCGCCTCGTACACGCCGAGGGCCTGCAGGTCGTCGCCGCACACCACGGCGGTCGGCGGGTCGGGCCGGCGCAGCAGCTCCAGGCCGAGGTCCCGGCCGTCCTCGAAGGTGAAGACGCCGCTGCGGCGCAGGGTCTCGTCGAAGGGCACGTCGGCGGCGTCGAGCCCGGCCCGGAAGCCGTCGAGCCGGGCCCGCGCGGACAGGTCCTTGACCGGCCCGGTGATCACGCCGATGCGGCGGTGGCCCAGGCCGAGCAGGTGCCGGGTGGCGGCCAGCGCGCCGCTCCAGTTGTTCGACCCGACCGACGGCACCGGGTGCACGTCACCGATCGGGTCGAGGGTCACCACCGGGATGTCGTTGGCGTCGAGCAGGTCGAGGTGCTCGGCGGTGAACCCGGCGAAGCCGGCGACGACCCCGACCGGCCGGCGCAGCAGCAGCGGCTCGAGCCACGACTGCCCGGCCGCCGTGCGGCGGCGGATGTCGGTGAGGCTCACGGTCAGGTCCCGGGTGGCGGCCACGTCCTCGATCCCGCGCACCACCTCCAGGGCGATGTAGCTGAGCATCCCGGACAGCAGCACCTCAACGCCCGTCGTCCCGGGCGGGCCGGGCGGGCGGCGGTAGCCGTGCTCGCGCAGCAGCGACTCGACCCGCCGGCGGGTGTCGTCGCCGACCCCGGCCCGGCCGTTGAGCACCTTGGAGACGGTGGGCTGGGAGACGCCCGCGAGCTGCGCGATCTGGGCCACCGACAGCTCACCGCGCCAGCGCACGCGCGCGGCCGAGGGACGCCTCTCGATCACACCGCGCAGTGTACGGGAGCGGCCACGGCAAAAGCGTTATGACCGGCCGGCCGCCGGGGTCGCCCAGGCGGCCGGCCGGGTGGGTACGGCGGCGGGGTCAGGCCCGCGACCACCGCTGGTTCGCGGCGCCGAGGCAGTCCCAGATCTGCACCTTGGTGCCGTTGGCGGTGCCGGCGCCGCTGACGTCGAGGCACTTGCCCGCCCCGACCGCGGTGATGCTGCCGTCGCTGTTGAGCCGGAACTGCTGGTTGGTCTGGCCGTTGCAGTCCCAGATGGCCACCGCGGTGCCGTTGGCCGTGCCGCGGCCGGTCACGTCGAGACACTTGGCCCCGTTGTACACCCGCAGCTCCCCCGCCGAGGTCGCGGTGAACTGCTGGTTGGACCCGCCGTTGCAGTCCCAGATCTCGGCCAGGGCGCCGTTGGCCGTGGACGCCCCGGTGATGTCCAGGCAGCGGTTCGCGGCCTGGCCGCGCAGCGCGAACGTGCCGCCGCCGGTGTTGCCGCCGGAGACCCCGGCCGCGGCCATCACGGCGCGGGCGCCGCTGGGCCAGTTGCCGTTGCTCACCACGACCGTGCCGCTGTTGGTGTTGCCCCGCGAACCGGTCGTGACGTTCGTGGCGGTGCTGGTCGTCCAGTTGTTCGTCAGCGTCGTGTTGCCGGTGTTGTTGTTGGCCCACGCCTGGGTGTACGCCCAGGTGCCCACGTTCTCCAGCACGTTGTTCGAGGCGGAGACGTAGCGGGAGCCCTCGTCGAAGTACATGCCGAGCCAGCCGTTGGTGTTGCGGAAGTAGTTCTGGTCCACGGTGGTGCCGGGGCTGGCGGAGAGGTGGTAGAACGCGCCGCCGTCGGTCATCTGCTGCACGACGTCGTGCACGTAGTTGGCGGTGACGCGGTTGTTCGCCGCGACGGTGGCGGTGGTGTACCGCGGCTGGTAGTTGTACAGCCCGCGGTCGATGTAGTCCTGGCTGCCGCCGGGGTCGTTGGAGCCCCAGCCGTAGCCCAGCGCGATGCCGGTGTACGGCAGGTTGTAGACCTCGTTGTGGGCGATCGTGGAGCCCGCCGTGTAGGTCAGCAGCACCCCGGCGTGGCTGCGGTACTCGACCGCCACGTCGTGGATGACGTTGTTGCTGACCGTGATGGCGCTGTTCGTCATGCGCGAGTCGCTCGGGTGGTGCGCGTCGGCCTGGACCCCGCCGGCGACGACCGCGCCGGCCGACAGCGTGTCGAACGTGTTGCCGGTGACCGTGACGTTCGAGGCGCCGAGCCCGACCCCGGTGGCGTGGGCGTTGGCGTCGTTGCCGATGCCGATGCCGACCTGGCCGAGGTCGGTGAACCGGTTGCCGGCGAAGGTGATCGTGTTCGCCGCCGAGACCTGCACCGCGGCCGGCATCTGCCGCCAGCCGGGCCGGGTCGCCTCGAACAGCGGGCAGCCGGACTGGCAGGAGCTCAGCGCGTCGCCGGGCCGGCCCAGGTTGCCGTAGAGGTAGGCGCCGGTCTGCTGGTCGGCGTACCCCTGGCCGGTGCTGGGCTGCAGCCAGCTGGTGCCGGAGAACTGCAGGCCGCTGAAGGACAGGTGGTGCGCCGGTGCGCCGTAGCTGCCGCCGACCCGCAGCAGCGACTCCAGCCGCGGCAGCTCGACGTCGGCCGCGGTCACGTCCTGGCCCGACAGCGGCTTGTAGTAGAGCACCCCGGCGGCCGTGTCGAGATACCACTCCCCCGCGCTGTCGAGGAACTCGCGCGCGTTGACCAGGTACAGCGGCCCGGCCCGGAACGGCTTGCTGAGCGTGTCGTAGCCGAACGTGTTGTTGTTCCAGGCCGGCTGCTGCATCGTCAGCACGTTGCCCGAGATCGACTGCACCGGCGCGTAGCGGTCGGTGAACGAGTCGACCGACTCGACCTCGACCCGGCTCTTGTTCGCCAGGTTGTTGAGGTACGACAGCGCCCCGTTGCTGAAGCTCATCCCGCTGGTGGACAGCGCGAAGTCGGCCCGGTTCACCTGGGTGCGGGCCCGGGTCGCGATCCGCCCGTCGACGTAGAGCTGGCGGGTGTCGAAGCCGGTGCCGACGCTCGCCTTCCAGATGTTCTGGCCCGAGTCGGCGACGGTCCAGCCGGTGATCCGGCGGCTGCCGGACAGGACCGGCTTGGCGCCGGACGCGGCCTGCCACGAGACGGTGTAGCCGTTCGCGCCGGAGTCGGCGGCGGTGAACGTGAGCGGCGCGCCGAGGGTGTACGTGCCGCCGGCGAGCTGCACGACGATGTCGCCGGTCATGCCGGGTGCCGCCGCGCGGACGTTGGCCTGGGCCTGGGTGAGCGAGCAGGGCTGGGCCGAGGTGCACGCCGTGCCGGATCCGCTCGGCGACACCGACAGGGTGGTCATGACGGCGGCCCGCGCCGGCGGCGCGAGCACGGCGAGCGCACCGGCGGCCAGCAGCCCGGCGGCCGCCAGCGTCAGTCGGGGTCTGGACATCTCAGCTCCTGTTCCACTGCTGGTTGCCGCCGCCGGTGCAGGACCAGAGGATCAGCTTCGTCCCGTTGGCGGTCCCGGCGCCGTTGGCGTCGAGGCAGAGCCCGGACTGCACGCCGGTGATGGTGCCGTTGGCGTTGACGTTCCACTGCTGGTTGGTCTGGCCGTTGCAGTCCCAGATGATGACCGCGGTGCCGTTGCTCGTCCCGCGGTTGCTCGCGTCGAGGCACTTCGTGCCGTACACCTGGAGCTGTCTGTTGCTCGTCGCGGTGAAGCGCTGGTTGGTCCGGCCGTTGCAGTCGTAGAGCTGCAGCTGGGTGCCGTTGGCGGTGGACGCGTTCGGCACGTCGAGGCACCGGCCGGAGGCCTGCCCCCGGATCGGGCCGCTCTGCTGACCGCCGGGCGTGGACGGCGATCCGCTCACCGGCGGGCTGGTGGGGCCGCCGGAGCTGAACTGGGTGAAGAAGTTCCAGACCACCGGCCGGGTCCAGGACCGCTCGCCCGGCTCGTAGTCGCCGGACGAGCCGTCCACCGGGCCGGGGGTGTGCCCGGCGTCGAAGGCGGCCCAGGCCACCGGGTAGCCGGAGCGGCACCCCGAGTAGGTCGTCACGACGTGGGTCAGGCTGCCCTGCGCCGGCTCCGGCGGGTTCTGCGCCGTGCAGCCGTTGGCCCGCACGAACGTGTCGCGCATCGCCCGGCCCTGCGAGATGTTGAGCACCGGGTCGCGCAGCCCGTGCAGGCCGATGTAGGCGATCGGCTGGGTGCCGCCGCTGCAGCCGCTGAGCTGCCCGCCGGAGTACACGGCGACGGCCCGGAAGACCGTCGCGCGGGCGCAGGCGATCGCGTAGCTCATCGCGCCGCCGTAGCTGAACCCGGCCGCGAACAGCTGGGTCGTGTCGATGCACAGGCCGCCCTCGAGCTCGCGGACCATGTCGTCGACGAACGTCAGGTCCCGGCCGCCGGTGTTGGCCCAGCCGTTGCCGATGCCCTGCGGGGCCACGAAGACCGTGGTGTTGCCGGCCAGGGCCCGCAGGCCGTAGTAGGACCACGGGTAGCCGCTGGTGCCGCCGCCGTCCACGTCGCCGGCCGTGCCGCCGTTCCAGTGGAAGCCGAAGACCAGCCGGTAGGGGTGGTCGCCGTCGTAGTTGTCAGGGACGCGCAGGATGTAGGTCCGGCCCGTGCCGCCGCTCTGGATGGTGTGCGTGCCGCTGCTCAGCGAGGCCGCCCGGCCGCAGCCGGCGGTCGTGGCCGCGAGCGCGTCGGTCGCACCGCCGGGGCCGCCCCGCAGGACGACCCCCACGGCCGCGAGCACGACGACGGCCACGGCGCAGACGGCCCCGAGCGTCGATCGCGATCTGAACATCTCAGCTCCTGGTCCACAGCTGGTTGCTGCCGGAGTTGCAGGTCCACAGGATCACCGCGGTGCCGTTGGCCGTGCCGGCGCCGTTCGCGTCCAGGCACAGCCCGGACTGCACGCCGGTGACGCTGCCGTCGGCGTTGACGTTCCACTGCTGGTTGGTCTGGCCGTTGCAGTCCCAGATGATGGCCCTGGTGCCGCTGGCCGTCGCGCCGCCCTCGGCGTCGAGGCACTTGCTGCCGTACACCTGCAGCTGTTTGGCGCTCGTCAGCGTCCACTGCTGGTTGGCGCCGCCGTTGCAGTCCCACAGCGCGAGCCGGGTGCCGTTGGTCTGCGACTGCGACGGGACGTCGAGGCAGCGGCCGGCGTTCAGGTTGCGCAGCGGGGCGGTCGCGCCGCCGCCGGAGCCGGGGCCGGCCACCACGGAGAGGTTGTCGAACTGGGCGGTCACGCCCTGGCCGGTGCCGAAGCCGACCTGGCCCGAGCCGTAGGAGCCGTCGGTGAGGGTGGCGACCGTGCCGCCGTCGATCGAGGCGGTGATGGTGCTGCCCGAGAAGCCCAGGGCGAGGCTGTGCCAGCGGTTCAGGCCCAGCGCGGAGACGGTACCGCTGCGCAGGGTGGTGACGGTGCCGCCGGTGCTGTTGCGCAGGACCGACCAGGACCCACCGTCGGTGACCCGCAGGTAGTAGGCGTTCTGCCGGCTGATCGGGTCGAGGTTCTGGCTGCCGACGCGGCCCTCGAGCTGCGCGTAGCCGGACTTCTCCAGCAGCGCGTCGGCCGAGACGGTGTAGTTGGACCAGGTCAGGCCGCCGCCGTAGGTGCTCGGGTCGGCGAGGGTCTTCCAGGTGATCGGGGCCTGCGGCGAGGCCTGGCGCAGGCACACCCCGGAGCGCCCGCCACCGCACGTGGCGGTCTCGAACGCGCCCTGCATGTCCTGCAGGTACTTGGGCAGCTTGCCGGTGGCGTAGCTGTCGAACGTGTCGGTGTAGGGCAGCCCCAGCGAGCCCTGGGCCGGGCTGGTCGCCGTGCCCTTGCCCTGACCGGTGGTGGTGGTGATCGAGTACAGGTAGCCGGGCTGGACGGTCAGCGAGTAGGCGCCGCCGGACGGGGTGATGTCCGCGGCGTGGCGGAAGTGGTCCGCGGTGTTGCTGGAGTTGAGGTTGGTCGACCAGACGTGGACGGTACCGGTGGAAAGCCCGCCGGCCACGGTGAAGTTGAGCGTCTGCGCGGCGCTCGCGTCCATCGTCTCGATGACGGTGCTGTAGTCGCTGTTGTTCGTCGACTTCAGGCTCACGTAGCTGCCGTTGTTGCGGTTGCCGCCGATCAGGCCGCTGGACGAGTCGAGGTACTTCCAGCCCGGCGCGGTGAACTGGGTGGTGTGCGCGAGGGCCCAGGTGTTCTTGCCCACGGCGTACCAGCCCGACCACGGCTGGTTGGCCAGCACCAGCCCGACGGTGGCCCACGGGACGTTCGGGGTGACCGCGGCGATCAGGTCCCAGTTGAGGTAGGCGGTCATCCGCCCGTCGACGTAGCCGCGGTTGATGCCGCGGGCGAGCGGCTTGGCGCCGTCGTTGTAGTCCTGCGAGCCGCCCTCGCTGTTCCACAGGGTCTTGCCGGTGTTGGTGGCCGTGGACGGCACCGTGCACGTGGTCTGGGCGCTGAGGTAGCCGCACACGTAGTGGGCGCTGAGCACGTCGATCGAGTTGCGCAGGGTGGCGTTGCTCGCGACCGCGTTGGCCGGCCCCCAGCTACCGGGGTAGTCGTCGCCGTAGATGAGCTTGACGCCGCTGTACCCGTTGGCGTTGAGCGCGCTGCGCAGGCTGATCGTCCAGTTGGCGTCGGTGCGCTTCTCGTTCTGGGCGGCGGTCAAGTAGTCGATGGTGAGGTTGTGCTGCCGCGCGCAGCCGAGCCACGAGATCAGGTAGTCGATCATGTCGGTGGAGATGAAGTTGCCGTTGCCGATCCAGCCGGGCGCGCCCCAGGCCAGGCCGGCCAGCTTGATGCCGGGGTTGCGGGTCTTGGCCTGCTCCATGATCCACCATTCGTACCCGCGGTCGCAGTTCAGGTCGCCGCGGAAGTGCGCGTGGCTCGGCTCGGAGCCGCTGGTGGAGTTGGTGTCGCCGCCGATCTCGACCTTGAGGATCTGCAGCGCGGCGCCGTAGCCGGGCTTGAACAGGTAGTCGAGGATCTGGCCGCGCTGCGGCTCCGGGTAGTCGACCAGCAGCCGGCTGTTGCCGCCGCCGCCGCTGACGGCCCCGACGCCGTCGAAGGTCTTGCCGCCGGAGGAGCCGTTGACGGTGATGGAGGTGGCGGCGGCGGCCGGTCCGGCGGCGGCCACGACGACGCCGGCCGCGGCCAGCAGCACCGCGGTCAGGGCGGCGAGCTTCCTCATGCGATGCTCCACTGGTTGTTGGTGCTGCTGTTGGGGGCCCACAGCACGACGGTGGACCCGACGGTGGCGTTGCCGGCCCCGTCCAGGGCGGTCCCGGTGCCGCGGTTGATGATCTGGTACCGCCCGTTGCCGACGCTGTTGAGCCGCCACTGCTGGTTGTTGCCGCCGTTCCAGGGCGCCTGCATCGCGTTCGCCCCGTTGGCGGTGTTGCCCCAGCTGTCGGCGACCATCCCGTTGGTGCGGTTGACGATGCGCACGTAGCCGGTGCCGAGGTCGACCAGCTGCCACTGCAGGTTGTTGCTGCCGTCCCAGGTCCACTGCTTGAGCACCGAGCCCGACCCGACGCTGCCGCCGCTGTCCAGGACCAGGCCGGTGGTGGCGTTGGTGAGGCGGACCCAGCCGGTCGGGAGGCCGCCGGCGCCCAGGGTCGGGATCTGGCCGGAGAACGTCAGGCGGACCACGTAGGCGCCGGCGCTGTACGGGGCGTTGGCGGAGGGCATCGTGATGTGCAGGCCGGAGCCGTCCTGGCTGCGGGTCGGCAGGTTGATCGCGGTGCCGGCGGTCGAGCCGAGCAGCTCCACCGCGCTGAGCGAGCTCAGGTTGATCCGGTTGGCGTTCAGGGTCGTGATGTGCAGGGTGCTGCCGGGCCAGCCGAGCACCGTGGCGTACAACACCTGGTTGTTCTTGCTGCGGGTGAACCGGATGTCCTGGGCGGTGCCGGTGCGCGGGGTCTGGAACGAGCCGCCGCCCATCTGCGTCGGGCCCTCCCCGAACGCGCTCCAGGCCCGGGTCGCGTAGACCGACTCGCCGAAGCGCTTGAGGTGGTCGCCGATCGCGAGCAGGATGCTGCGCTGCCCGGACGGGATGGTGCCGTCGGCCATCGGGGCGATGTTGAGCACCATGGTGCCGTTCTTGCTGACCCGGTCCAGCAGGGCGTGCAGCAGCGCGGTGGCCGAGTAGTAGCCGATCCCGACGGTGTAGCACCAGCTGGAGCTCGACACGCTGTCGTCGGTCTGCCAGTAGGGGGTCTGGATGCCGGCCGGCCCGCCGCGCTCGAAGTCGTAGATCTCGCCGCGGTTGTTGAAGCCGTCCTTGTACGTGGCGGCCACGTCCTTGTTCCACGCGACCGCGCGGTTGTAGTAGTACGACAGGAAGTTCAGCCGCTGCGACTCGGTGATCTGGCCCAGGTTGAAGTCCTGGTAGATGATGTCGGGCTGGTAGCCGTCGATCACCTCGCGCAGCTTGTCGTACCACAGCTGCTGCTCGGCCGAGCCGAGCTGGCCGTAGAGCTTGCGTAGGCTGGAGTCGGACTGCTGCGGGACCCACTGGTAGTAGCCGGTGAAGTTGTACGCGTGGTGCAGCGAGACGTACAGCCGCAGGCCCTTGGCCCGGATGGCGTCGGCGTGCAGCCGCAGCAGGTCCAGCCGCGGCCCCTTGGCGACCGAGTTCCACTCGTTGACGCTGCTGTTCCACATCGAGAAGCCGTCGTGGTGCTCGGCCACCGGCCCGGCGAACCTGGCGCCGGCGTCGGCGAAGAGCTGGGCCCACGCGTCGGGGTCGAAGTTGCCGCCGGCCGAGGCGAGCTTCGGCGCGAACTGCACGAAGTTGCCGGCCTTGTCCCGCGCCCCGTTGATGAAGTTGTGGTACGGCCAGACGGACGGGTCGCCGTACACGGACTTGTGGTGGTTGTTCTCGTTCGAGCCGCTGTTGTACATGTTGCGCGGGTACCACTCGCTGGCGAACGCGGGCACGCTGTAGACGCCCCAGTGGTAGTAGATGCCGAACTTGGCGTCCTGGAACCACTCCGGGGCGGGCGGGTGCTGGTCGACCGACGACCAGGACGCGGTGTAGCTCTGCGGGCCGGCGGTGGCGAACGCGGCGCCGGGGCGGGACAGGCCGGCGACCGTGGCGGCACCGGCGCCGGCGGCCGCGATCAGCAGCGTGCGGCGGGACAAAGAGGGCATGGCGAGCCTCTCCAAAGATCGATTAGTAATACGTCATATGTGTTGAGCGGTGAAAAATGGTGGCCGCAGGCTCAGGAACCTGCGACCACCGGGGAGATCAGCGTTGCAGGGTCAGCACGCCCGGCCGGTACGGCAGCAGGCCGTAGTCGCCGCCCGAGCTCGGGGACCGGCCCTGGTAGAGCAGCTGCAGGTTGCACGGGTCGATCGTCTTGGTCTGGTCGGGGTTGCTGCGGACCAGGTCACCGTGGCTGATGTCGTTGGTCCACGACGCGCCGCTGTTGGCCTTGCCGGCGAACGGGTTCGACTCCGACGCGGCCTGCGGGGACCAGGAGCCGCTCAGGCTCGAGGACGTGAACGAGCGGAAGTACCGGCCCTGGCTGCCGATCGCCTCGACCAGCATCAGGTACTGGTTCTGGCCCTGGACCTTGTAGACCTCGACACCCTCGAACAGGTTGTTGGTCGAGTCGCTCATGATCTGGGTGTAGGACGAGCCGAAGTTGCCGGGGAAGTTCCCGATCGGCATCGACGCGCGGTAGATCTTGCCGTTGTCGCCGGCGAAGAACAGGTACATGTTCGACCCGTCACCGATGATGGTCTGGTCGATCGGGCCGGTGCCGGAGCCGGAGATGGTGCCGGTGAACAGGGTCTGCGCCGAGGACCAGCCGTTGGCGTTGGTCGGGTCGCTGGACGTGCGGTAGTTGAACGACGCGCCGCCCCACTGGTAGGTCAGCACCCAGATGTTCTTCGGCGCGAAGTAGAACAGCGTCGGCGCCACGGCCCCGAAGTTCATCCCGTTCTGGCTCGCCGAAGCCATGTCCGACCAGTTGGTGAACAGGCCGAAGTTCATCGAGCCCCACGTCGAGCCGGTGTCGTGGGTGGTGGCGTAGACCAGGTGCCGGCCGTTGTACACCACGTTGGTGAAGTCCTTCAGCGACACCCAGCCCGAGCGCGGGGTGGCGAGGGCGCCGGTCGAGGACCAGCGGTACGACGACGGCAGCGTGCAGCTCCCGCCGGTGTTGCCCGGCGTGGTCGGGGTGGTGCCGCCGCCCACGCGGACGAGCTGCCACTGCTGGTTGGTGCCGCCCCAGTCGGTGTACTGCACGACCGCGCCCCCGTCGGCGGTGGAGGCGCCCTGGACCTCGACCGCCTTGCCCGAGTTGCGGTTGATCAGCCGCACGTAGCCGCTGTCCGAGTCGGCCAGGCGGAACTGCTGGTTGGTGCCGTTGCCGTCGGTCCACTGCACGAGCTTGGCGGAGTCGGCGGTGGAGAGGTTGTACACATCCAGGACCTTGCCCGAGTGCCGGGCCTTGAGCCGGTACCAGCCGCTGCCGGAGTCGACGAACTGCCACTGCTGGTTCTGCCCGCCCGACTGCGCGTACTGCTGGATGCAGGCACCGTCCGCTGTGGACACCCCGCACACGTCGAGGGCCTTGCCGGAGTTGCGGTTGACGAGGGTGTACCACGCTGAGGTGTCGACCGTCGCCGCCGAGGCGGAGGTCGCGTTGAGGGCGACCACCACCCCGGCCGCCACGACGGTCGCCGCCAGCGCGGCGCCGAGCGCTTTGCGTTGCACGGATACTCCTAAACGGTCTGGGTGAACGAACGGACGGTGACGGCGCCGCCGAGGGACCTCGTGGCGTAGTTGAACACGGCGTAGCGGTAGCCCATGAAGAACTGCCAGGCGTTGTTGAGCGTGAAGGCGGAGCCCAGCGCGATGAAGTTCGTGCCGTCGGTGCTGTAGGAGAACCGGGCCTGCCGGCCGGAGCCGGGCCGGACGTCGGCGGTGGCGCGCAGCCAGATCCGGCCGCCGGAGACGGTGGCCGCGGCCGCCACGGAACCGGTGCCGGTGGTGTTCCAGCTGCCGTCCATGCTCAGGCCGTTCACCATCGTGACCCGGGTGGCGCCGTTGTCGCGCTGCACCCCGATCCAGGCCGAGGAGTCGCGCAGCATGGCCAGGCCGGTGCGGTCCCCGTCGGTCATCGCCGAGTAGTCCAGCTCAACGGTCGCCGTCGAGGACGGGCCCTGGATGCGCTGGGTCAGCGTGTTCCGGGCGTTGTACAGGTCACCGGTCACGGTCGCGGTCTGCAGCCGCAGGCCGCTGCCGGCCGACCACTTGGTGTTGTCCGGGTTGTGGTTCCACTCCCACTGCGGGCCGAGCGTGCTGCCGGTGAAGGTGTCGGTGCCGATCATCGGCTTGACGGTCTTCGTGGTGGAGATGTTCGGCCGCGGGTAGTTCACGCCCCAGGCGCCGTTGACGGTCTGCAGGACCGGCCAATCGCCGCTCCAGCTGATCGGGGCGAGCGTCGGCACCCGGCCGCCCGGGTAGGCGTCGGTGAAGGCCATGTAGTACCAGTCGCCGTTCTGGGTCTGCACCAGCCCGCCCTGGTGCGGCACGCCGCCGCCGGAGATCGGGCCGGGCGTGTTGAGCAGGACCTGGCGCTGCTCGTACGGCCCCCAGGGGCTCGTCGAGCGCAGCACGTACTGCCCGTTGGCCGGGCGGGTCAGCCAGATGTAGTAGTAGCTGCCCCGCTTGTACATCCGCGAGCCCTCCAGCGTGCCGACGCTCGACGGCGTCTGGTACACCGTCTGCGAGCGCACCTCGGCGGTCAGGTCGGACGACAGCTGGGCGACGCTGATCGTGGTGTTGCCGTAGGCGACGTACGGGGTGTCGTTGTCGAAGAGCAGGCCGGCGTCGTAGTAGCACTTGTTGATCCGGGCCTTCTTCGACCAGCCGCTGTCGATCGCCGTGGAGCTGTACACATAGGTGCGGTTGAACTCCGTGCAGCCCAGCCAGTAGAACGTGCTGTTGCTGGGGCGGTAGTTCAGCGCCGAGGCCCAGATGCCCTTGACGTAGGCCCGGCCGCCGCTGAGGTTGTAGGCGTTCGAGTCGAAGTCCAGGTTCGGCACCGAGTGCCCGGCGTACTCCCAGTTGACCAGGTCGTAGGAGCGCAGGATCGGCGCGCCCGGCGAGTAGTGCATGGTCGAGGCCGAGTAGTAGTAGGCGTCGCCGACCCGGATGATGTCGCCGTCCGCGAAGTCCTGCCACACCACCGGGTTGGTGAACTGTCCCGTGGGGGCCGGCGTGGTCGGCGTCGGGGTGCTGCCGCCGCCGTCGGCGCGCACGAGCTGCCACTGCTGGTTGGTGCCGCCCCAGTCGGTGTACTGCACGATGTTGCCGCCGTCGGTGGTGACGGCGTTCTGCACCTCGACGGCCTTGCCGCTGTTGCGGTTGAGCAGCCGCACGTAGCCGCTGTCCGAGTCGGCCAGCCGGAACTGCTGGTTGGTGCCGTTGCCGTCGGCCCACTGCACGATGCTCGCGCCGTCGGCGGTGGAGAAGTTGTAGACGTCGAGGACCTTGCCCGACAAGCGGGACTTCAGCCGGTACCAGCCGCCGCCGGAGTCGACGAACTGCCACTGCTGGTTCGCGCCGTTGTTGCGGGTCCACTGGGTGATGCGGGCGCCGTCGGTCGTGGCCGAGCCGTAGACGTCGATCGCCTTGCCGCTGTTGCGGTTGACGAGGACGTACCACGCGCTCGTGTCGACCGTGGCGGCCGCGGCCGGGCCGATGTGCAGCGCGACGGCGGCGCCGGCGGCGAGCATCAGCACGGCGGCGAAGACGGCCGCGGCCCGGCGGCGGCGGGTCGGTGCGGGCGGATCGGTGCGCAGGCGGGAAAGCATCCGGTAAGTCCTTCTGGCGGTAGGGACCCACGATTTGTGAGCGCTAACAGCAGCGGTGGAGCGGGACCACTGTCAGGCATTGAGATCGATGAGATTGCCAGATCCGGCTTGCGTATTCAAGTCGGGCGGACGATTTCCGCAGTGCCGGAATGTAATTTTCGAAATCGACTTCGCGCACGTTCCCGGCATAACTGAAATGCGCGAAAGAATTGCTCCGCCGTTTTCCGTTATCCCGGACGCCGTGCGCGGGTCGGCGATTGACGGCAAACATCATACGAGTTATGTTTGGCCGTGCTCGTTGCGGATCTTCCCCGCCGGCCGGGGGTGCGGCTCACCGCGCTCGGGTTCGGCGCCGCCCAGGGCGGCAACCTCTACCACGCCACCAGCGACGAGATGTTCGCCGCCGCGGTCGACGCCGCCTGGGACGCGGGCATCCGGTACTTCGACACCGCCCCGCACTACGGCCTCGGCCTGTCCGAGCTGCGGCTGGGAGCGGCGCTGCGGGACCGGCCGCGAAGGTCTTACCTGGTCTCCACGAAGGTCGGCCGGCTGCTGGAGCCCTCCCCCGGCACCGCCCGCCGGCGCGACCCGGAGGGCTTCGACGTGCCCGCCAGCCACCGCCGGATCTGGGACTTCAGCCGCGACGGCGTGCGCCGCTCCCTCGAGGCCAGCCTGCGCCGCTGCGGCCTGGACCGCTTCGACATCGTCTACCTGCACGACCCCGACGAGCACTGGCAGCAGGCGGCCACCGAGGCGCTGCCCGCCCTCGCCCAGCTGCGCGACCAGGGCGTCATCGGCGCGATCGGGGCCGGCATGAACCAGGCCGCGATGCTCGCCCGCTTCGTCCGGGAGACCGACGTCGACCTGGTCATGTGCGCCGGCCGGTACACCCTGCTGGACCAGTGCGCCGCGCACGACCTGCTGCCGGCCGCGCGGCAGCACGGGGTCGGCGTCGTCATCGCCGGCGTCTACAACTCGGGGCTGCTGGCCCAGGACCGGCCGCCGGCCGGCGCCATGTACGACTACCGGCCGGCCGCGCCCGAACTCCTGCGGCGGGCCCGGCGCATCGCGGCGATCTGCGCCGAGCACGGCGTGACCCTGCCCGAGGCCGCCCTCGCCTTCGTCCGCCGCCACCCGGCGGTGGTCTCGACGGTCGTCGGCCTGCGCAGCCGCCCGGAGGTCGCCGAAACCGTCCGCCGGGCCGCCGTCGCCGTGCCGGACGAGCTCTGGCCGGCCCTGCACGCCGCCGGCCTGATCGATCCGGTGTAGTCGATCCGGTGTAGTCGATCCGGTCGAGGTCTTGCCGCCGCCCGTAGCACCCGGTGCGGTCTTGAGGGGGTGTGGGTGGAGCGGAGCTCCCCCACTGCTCTTCAGGACATCCGAGGGTATCCAAGAGTGCCCTCAAGGCCGTCCGGTTCCTCCGGCACCATGCGCAGGCCGGCCCGGGCGGGGCGGACGTGCGGGCCGGCCGCCAAGGCCGGCGGCTCGGCGGCCCGGGCGGCGGTGATCCACTCCTCGTCGACCCGGATGCCCAGGCCCGGCTCGTCGCCGAGCACGATGCCGCCGTCCTGGAACTCCTGGTCGACGTGCAGGCCGATCGGCGCGACCAGGTCCTGGACCTCGAAGGTCAGGTGGTTGGGCACCGCGACGGCGGCGTGCGCGAGGGGGTTCGCGTGGTGGGCGACCGGGCTCACCGGCAGGTCGCGGCTGTGGGCCACGGCGGCCACCCGCAGGAAGTGGGTGATGCCCCAGACGTTGCCCACCTGGACGACGTCGACCGCGTCGGCGTCCAGCAGCGGCCGGTACTGCTCCAGCCCGGTCAGGTTCTCCCCCGTCGCCACGGCGGCCCGCACGCCGCGGCGCACCGAGGCCAGCCCGGCGGCGTCCCAGCGGCGGACCGGCTCCTCGATCCAGGTCAGGTCGACCCGCCGTTCCAGGGCGCTCACGAAGCGGACGGCCTGCGAGCGGTGCCACGCCTCGTTCGCGTCGAACATCAGCGCGGGCCGGGCCGTGTTGCGCCGCAGCACGTCGCGGACCGCCTCCAGCCGCCGCAGGTCGTGCTCGACGTCGCGGCCGCCCTTGAGCTTGGCCGCGCGGAAGCCGCGTTCGGCGAAGCGCTCGTACAGGGCGACCAGCTCGTCGTCGCCCAGCGCGATGTCCAGCCCGGAGGCGTAGCCGGGGACGAACCGGTCCCGGCCGCCGACCGTGCGCCAGAGCGGCTCGCCGGCCGCCTTGGCCTTGAGGTCCCACAGCGCCATGTCGAGCACGCCGATCGCGCCGAAGGCCGAGCCGGCGTGGCCGGTCTTGAACACCCGGGCGAGCATCCGGTCGTAGAGGGCCGGCACCGCCCGCGGGTCCTCGCCCTCCACGGCGCCGAAGACCCGCTCGACGTCGGCGTGCGGGCCGACGCCGACGCCCTCCAGGCCCTCGTCGGTCTCCACGATCAGCACGTGCACGTCGGTGCGGTTGTCGGCCATCACGCCGTTGACGTCCCCGATCAGCCGGGCCCAGTCGTGCTGGGTCGTCAGGCTGCGGTACCCGGTGACTTTCACTGTGGCTCCTTGCTGAACAGGGGTCGGTACGGTCCGGCGCTCACTCCTTGGTGCCGCCTGCCGTCATGCCGGCGACCAGGAAGCGCTGCGCGAACAAGAAGACGATCAGCACCGGCAGCACCGACACGACCGTCGCCAGGGCGAGTGTGGGCAGCTGGACCGACTGGACCCCGGCGGAGCTGGGGTTGAACGCCGGGGTCGAGGCGAGCAGGGCGGTCAGGCCGACCTGCACCGGATAGCCGTCGCTGGAGGGCAGCATGACGAACGGCAGGAAGAAGTTGTTCCAGTTCTGCACGAAGCTGAAGAACCCGACCAGCGCCACGACCGGCGCGGCCAGCGGCAGGGCGACCCGGGTGAACACCTCGAACTCGCCGCACCCGTCGATGCGGGCGGCGGCGAGCAGGTCGCGGGGCAGGCTGGTGGAGAAGTAGATGTAGGTGAGGTAGACCCCGAACGGGAAGAACGACATCGGCAGGATCACCGACAGCGGGCTGCCGATCAGGCCGACCACGTTGAGCTCGAGGAAGATCGGCAGCACCAGCGCGGTGCTCGGCATCAGCATCACGACCAGCGTCAGCACGAGCAGCGACCGGCGGAACCGGAACTCGGTCATCGCCAGCGCGTAGCCCGCCGGGATGCTGACCACGAGCGTGATGGCCAGGGCGCCGAGCGCGTAGAGGGCCGAGTTGCCGATCCAGGCGGTGACCGCCCCGTCCTGGAAGTCCAGCAGCTCCCGCCAGTTGGCGGCCAGGTCCCCCGGCGTGCCGGGCAGGAACGGGTGGCCGACCAGCAGCTCGCGGGCGGACTTGGTGGTGGCCAGCAGCAACCAGACGATCGGGACGGCGAAGAACAGCACGAACACCGCCAGCACGACCGAGACGATCGTCCGGCCGGCCCAGCCCGACGCGGTCTGCGTGCCGGACCGGGGACTCGCCATGGACATGTCAGTCCCTCTCGAACAGCCCGCCGCGCGTCACGAAGACGGCCGACAGCGCGAGGGCGATGATCAGCAGCAGCAGCGAGACGGCGGCCGCGGCGTTGAAGTCGTTCTGCTGGAACGCGTAGAGGTACGCCAGCTGGTTGAGCGAGTAGTCGTTGGGCACGACGGCGTTGCTCGCCTGGGACAGCAGTTGCGGCTCGACGAACAGCTGGGTGCCCGCGGCGAGCGACATGATGGCCATGTACGAGATCCACTTGCGCAGCAGCGGCAGCTGGATGCGCCAGGCGATCTGCACCGCGCTCGCGCCGTCGATGCGGGCGGCCTCGAGCATCTCCTGGCTGATGTTGTTCAGCGCCCCGTACATGATCACGATCCACCCGCCGGCGCCGGTCCAGAACGCGATGATGGCGAAGATCGGCGGCAGGTTCCCGGGCCCGATCACCTCGTTGAACCGGTCGAACCCGGCCAGCCGCAGCAGCCCGGCCACCGGGCTCGCGGTGGGGTCGAGCACGAACAGCCAGAGCAGCACGCTGGACGCGCCCGCGATCGCACCCGGCAGGTAGAACACCAGCCGCAGCGTCCGGCTCAGCCACCGGACCCGCACCGCGTGCACCACGACGGCCAGGAACGTGACCAGCACGACCAGGGCCGCCAGCCAGGTGAGCAGGAAGGTGGCGACGTGCCCGACCGCCGGCAGGAACCGGAAGTCGTCGAACACCTTGGTGAAGTTGGCCGCCCCGGCGAAGCCGCCCGCGCCGTCGGTGAACGCGAGGTACACGGCATACAGCGCCGGGAACACGCCGAACACGGCGGCCAGGACCGTGTAGGGCAGCACGAACCCGTAGCTCATCCCCCGATGTCCGGCCCTCGGCCGAGGCCGCGCACCCACCGGGCGCGCGGCCTCGCGAACGATCGTCATGACACCGTGTATCCGTCGACCTGGGCCTGGTTCTTGATGGCCGTCTGCCACTCGGGCAGCACACCCACCAGGCTCTTGCCGCCGGCGATCGCCGGGGTGACGGTCTTGGCCCAGATCGCCTCCTGGCTGAAGATGCCGGAGCCCCAGCCGCTCCAGATCTGCGTACCGGCCTTGATCACCGGCTGCAGGTCGGTGGCGTAGTAGCCGCTCGACTCCTGCTTCTTGATCCACTTGTCGCCGGCCGGCGCGTAGGCGGGATAGCCGGGGGCGATGTTGACCTGGTAGTCGTCGGCGGTGGTGACGAACTCGGCGAACTTGGCGGCCGCCTTGAGGTTCTTCGAGTGGCTGCTGATGAACCAGGTGCCGCCGCCCACGTTGCCGGTCACCGCCTCCTCGCCCCGCCACGGCAGCGGGGCGGCCACCCCGAGCTCGCCCTTGGCGACGTTGAGCGACTGCGGGTTGTTGAAGATGGCGCCCGAGTACCACGCCGGGCCCGGCATGAGCAGCACCTTGCCGGTGTAGGCCTTGACGAACTCCGGGGTGAAGACGCTGACGTTCGGGGTGGTGCCGTTCTTGATGAGCACGTCGAGCAGGACGGCCATCCGCTTGCACTCGGTGCTGCCGGTGTTCACGGTCACCGCCTTGGGCCCGGTGATGCCGTTGGCCTGGCACTTGCTGCTCCAGAAGTAGATCTCCGGAGCGAACGAGTCGCCGACGGTGCCCACGATGTAGCCGGGGTGCTCGCGGCCCACCTTCTCGCCGAGGGCCTGGTACTCCTCCCACGTCGTCGGCAGGGTGTAGCCGAACTGCTGCAGGAGCGTCTTGTCGTACCAGAGCACCACCTGCGCGAGGTCGTTGCGCAGGCAGTACACCTTGCCGCTGACGGTGCAGGGGTTCAGCGACCCGGCGGTGAACTTGCCGAGGGTGTCCTTGGCGACGAGCCCCTGGTCGAGCACGGCGGCGAAGGCCTTGCCGTTGCTGCCCTGGCTGGCCCAGGCGGCGTCGTTGTTCTGGGACGAGAAGACCACGTCGGGCCAGCCGCTGCCGGCCCGGTCGAAGAGCTGCATCTTGGTGCGGAACGAGTTCGATCCGTTGGACGAGCCGTCGTAGGTGACGGCCTCGACCTTCACGTCCGGGTTGGCCTTCTTGAACGCGTCGACCGCGCCCGCCCGGTCGGCGTCGACCCACACGGTGATCCCGGCCTTGTCGTCCTGCGCGACCTGCGGAAAACCGTACGAGCCCTCGGTGGTGTCGCCGGACTTGCCACAGCCGGCGAGGGTCAGGGCGATCGCCAGTGCGGCGGCGCCGATGCCGGCGAACCGGAGGCGGCCCGCCTGTCTGATTCGCAACATATGCACGTCCTTGTCGGTGAGACCTAGTTGCGCAAGATTTCACTGGGACGCAATGTAAGAGCATACGTATGATGTTTGCAAGACCTATCGCGGACGCGGCCGTACACTGTGCGCGGGTCGAGCACCATCGAACGCCCGCGCCCGACGGAGGATCCATGACGACATCCCAGGCCGAACCCGCCGGCGGCGCCCTCGCGGCGCCGGCCTGGGTGCACCGCCCGGCCAACCTCGGCCAGGCGGTCACCGCGGAGCTGGTGACGCGCATCGTGCGCGGCGTGCACCCGCCCGGCACCCCGCTGCCGCCCGAACCGGCGCTGTGCGAGGCGTTCTCGGTCAGCCGCACGGTGATCCGGGAGGCCATGAAGGTGCTGCAGGAGAAGGGTCTCGTGCAGGTCCGGCAGGGCAGCGGCACCGTCGTGACCCCGTCGTCGCGATGGAACATGCTCGATGAACTCGTGCTCGGTGCGGCCGTCGCCGAGGACGAGAGCCTGGCGATCCTCGACGACCTCGTCGTCACCCGGCGCCTGCTCGAGGCGGACATGGCCAACGTCGCCGCCCGGCTGGCCGACGAGGCGACCGTCGAGCGGCTGCGGGCGACCGTCGAGCGGATGGACGAGCTCGTCGACGACCACGTGACCTACGAGGAGCACGACCGGGCCTTCCACGACGCGATCATGGAGGCCTCGGGCAACCGGATCGCCCGCGCCGTGGTGAAGTCGCTGGTGAGCCAGGTCCTGCACACCGCGCGGTACGTCGGGCGCACCGACCGGACGCTGTGCATCGCCTCGAACCTCGGGCACCGGCGCGTCTACGAGCGCATCGCCGCCCGCGACCCGGAGGGGGCCGCGGCGGCGATGTTCACCCACATCACGGATGCGTGGCTGGTCCGCCGGGGCGGCCCGACCGACGCCGAGCGGCTGCGGCGGTAGCTCAGCCCAGGCGGAACTGCTGGTTGGCGCCGCCCCAGCAGTCGTAGAGCTGGACCTGCTGGCCGTTGCCGGTGCCCCAGACGTCCAGGCACCGTCCGGATTGGACGCCGCTGATGGTGCCGTTGCTGTTGACGTTCCACTGCTGGTTGGCCTGGCCGTTGCAGCTGTAGATCTGCACGGCGGCGCCGTTGCCGGAACCGGCGGCGTCGAGGCACATGGTGCCGTACACCTGCAGCTGTTTGCTCGTGGTATTGGTCCAAGCCTGGTTCGTCCCGCCGTTGCAGTCGTAGAGCTGGACCCGGGTGCCGTTGCTGTGCGACGCGTTCGGCACGTCGACGCAGCGGCCCGACTGGGTGCCGAGAATTCGGCTCGAGCTGCCCGTCGGCGTGGGTGAGGCGGTCCCGCCGCCGCTGTTGTTGTCCAGGCCCAGGAAGGAGATCGCGTACGCGAGCTGGCCCGACATCGGCAGCTGGTGCCCGACGCCGGCGATGCTGATGCCCTCGACCGTGGCCTGCGTGCCGGTGCTGCCGTAGCGGGTCCGGGTCCAGCTGGACTGTGGATGGTCGGTGAACGCCGGGGTCTGGCTCAGCCCGCGCAGGTTGGTCCACTGCTCGATCTCCTCGCCGAAGTTCGGGTAGGCGAGGGTCGTGTCGGTGGTGCCGTGCCACAGCTGCATCCGCGGGTAGCTGCCGGTGTAGCCGGAGTACATCGCCCGGGCCTGGTCGCCCCACTGCTGCGCGCTCTTGTTGAGGTTGCCGCCGGAGCACTGGCTGTTCCACAGCGACCCGTCGCTCGTGGCGAAGCAGCCCGCGGGGACACCGGAGAACGCCGACGCCGCCGAGAACACGTCCGGATACTGCGCCGCCAGGACGTTCGTCATCATCGCCCCGGACGAGAACCCGGACACCACGATCCGGCCCGCGTCGATCGGATAGTGCGACCGGGCATAGGCCACCATCGACATGATGCCGGTCGAGTCGCTGCCGCCGTTGCGCTTGAGCGCGTTGGGGGTGGACACGTCGAAACAGCTGCCGCTGCGGGTCGCCTCGGGCAGCACGATGATGTACCCGTACCGGTCGGCCGCGCTGACGTAGTCGTGCCCGTTGCCGTTGAAGATCCCGCTCGCCGAGCCGCTGCAGTAGTGCACCAGCACCAGCAGCGCCGGCTTGGGCGCGACACTGGCCGGCACGTAGATGTACATGTTCAGGTTGGTCGGGTTGGTGCCGAACCCGGTCACGCGGGTCAGGCCGGCGGCGGCGGCCGGCCGCGTCGAGATCAGCACGGCGGCGGCGATGAGCGGCAGGGCAGCCACCACCAGCAGTGCACGCAGCATGCGACGCATGCGGCCCTCCTTCGAAGAGGAATCGGGTGCGATTTCGATGGACGGTGCCAGACGGGTCCTCGCTATTTCAAGGGTCGGCAAAACGGTTATGCGATCCTCGGCGAAATGGTCGCTCCTTGAATGCGGGCAACGAATCTGCGAGTGTTTCTGGAATCCCACCGCCTATCGCTCCCGCGCCCGCCACGCGCATTGTGAGCGGTAACAAGCAACCCCAGGAGCGTCTCGTGAAAGTTTCCGTCCGGCGCGCGCTCGCCGCCGCCGCCGGCCTGCTGTGCCTGACCGGGCTGATGCCCGCCGCCGTGGCCCGGGCCGACAACCCGATCGTGCAGACGATCTACACCGCCGACCCCGCGCCGCTGGTGTACAACGGCCGGGTCTACCTCTACACCGGCCACGACGAGGACAACTCGACGTACTTCACCATGCGCGAGTGGCGGGTCTGGTCCTCCGCCGACATGGTGAACTGGACCGACCACGGCTCGCCGATGAACCTGTCCACGTTCAGCTGGGCCAGTTCCGACGCGTGGGCCGGGCAGACGGTGTACCGCAACGGCAAGTTCTACTGGTACGTGCCGGTGCGGATGTCCAACGGCAGCAACGCGATCGGCGTCGGCGTCTCCGACAGCCCCACCGGCCCGTTCCGCGACGCCCTGGGCCGGCCGCTGGTCCAGGGCTCCGAGATCGACCCGACGGTCTTCATCGACGACGACGGGCAGGCGTACCTCTACTACGGCAACCCGAACCTCTGGTACGTGAAGCTCAACGCCGACATGATCTCACTCAACGGCAGCCCGGCGAAGATCCCGCTGACCACGGCCGGCTTCGGCACCCGCAGCGGGAACACCAGCCGCCCGACGCTGTTCGAGGAGGGCCCCTGGGTCTACAAGCGCAACGGGCTGTACTACAACGTCTTCGCCGCGAAGTGCTGCTCGGAGTACATCGCCTACTCGACCGCCACCTCGCCGACCGGGCCGTGGACGTTCCGCGGCACCGTCATGCCGACCCAGGGCGCAAGTTTCACGAACCACCCGGGCGTCGTGGACTTCAACGGCGGGTCGTACTTCTTCTACCACAACGGCGCGCTGCCCGGCGGCGGCGGCTACACCCGCTCGGTGGCCGTGGAGAAGTTCAGCTACAACAGCGACGGCACCATCCCGCAGCTGAGCATGAGCACGACGGGCGCGCCGCAGGTGGGCACGCTGAACCCGTACGTGCGCCAGGAGGCCGAGACGATCGCCTGGGAGAGCGGCGTGGAGACCGAGCCGGCGAGCGAGGGCGGGATGAACGTCGGCTGGATCGAGAACGGTGACAACATCAAGGTCAAAGGCGTCGGCTTCGGTACCGGCGCCAGCTCGTTCAGCGCGCGGGTGGCCTCGGCGACCAGCGGCGGCCGCATCGAGCTGCACCTCGACAGCGTCAACGGCACGCTCGTCGGCACGTGCACCGTCGGCGGCACCGGCGGCTGGCAGACCTGGACCACCGTCACCTGCCCGGTCAGCGGCGCGAGCGGCACCCACGACCTGTACTTCAAGTACACCGGCGGCTCCGGCAACCTGTTCAACGTGAACTGGTGGCAGTTCGCCGGCAACGGCGGCGGTGACGGCGGGGGCGGCAATCTGCTGACCAACGGCACTGTGGAGAGCGGCACCAGCGGCTGGTCGGTCTTCGGCGCCGGCTCGCTCGCGTCGAGCTCGACGGCGCACGGCGGCAGCCAGTCGCTGTCGCTGACCGGGCGCACCGCGTCGTGGAACGGCCCGGCCCAGGACGTCACGTCGAAGCTGACCAACGGCAAGAGCTACACGACGAGCGTGTGGGTCCGTTCGCAGAGCGGCACCCCGAGCGCGAAGGTGACGCTCGCCGTGACCGCCGGCGGCACGACGAGCTACCTCCAGCTGACCCCGGCCGCCACGGTGAACAGCGGCGGCTGGACCCAGCTCACCGGCACCGCCACCGTGTCCTGGTCGGGCACGCTGACCGGCGCCACGCTCTACGTCGAGACGGCGGCCGGCACCGACGGCCTGCTGGTGGACGACGCCTCACTGCAGTAGCACCCGGCTCCGGCCGCGGCGGCTCGCCGCGGCCGGAGCTGCTGCAACCTCAGACCAGGGTGCAGGCGGCGCCGTTGAGCGCGAACGCCGCCGGGCGGCCGGTGTTGCCGGTGTGCGTGGCCTGGAACCCGATCGTCGTCGAGGCACCCGGGGCGAGCGTGCCGTTGTAGCTCACGTTGCGGGCGGTCACGGCGCCGGAGGACGGGCTGTACTGCGCGTTCCAGCCCGACGTGATGGCCTGCCCGCCCGGCAGGGTGAACGTCAGTGCCCAGCCGTTGACCGCGCTGCTACCGGTGTTCGTGATCGTGATGCTCGCCGTCAGGCCGGTGTTCCAGGCGCTGATCGTGTCGCTCACGCGGCAAGAGGAACCACTCGGCGGCGGGCTGGACGGCGGCGGGCTGGACGGTGGCGGGCTCGACGGTGGCGGGCTCGACGGACCTGTTCCTGTCAGGCCGAAGAACGTGAGCGCGTAGGCGGCCATGCCGGACGAGGGCAGGGTGTGCCCGGCGCCCTGGATGCTGTACGCCTCGACCTGCACCGTGCCGCTCGAATCCGCGTACCGGCGGCGGTTCCAGCCGGACTGCGGCGTGTCGGTGGACGTCGGCGTCTGGCTCAGCCCGGCGACGTTCGTCCATTGCTCGATCTCCTCCTGCAGCAGCGAGTACGGCACGAGCGTGTCGCTGGTGCCGTGCCACAGCTGCATCCGCGGCCGTGGCCCGCTGTAGCCCGGATAGGCCTGCCGGACCGCGTCGCCCCACTGCTGCGGGGTGCGGTCCATGCCGCCGCCGGTGCACCGGCTGGAGCCGGGCGGATAGTCCGCGGCGTTGGCGAAGCAGGTGAACGGCACGCCCATGAACGCCGCGCCGGCCTTGAACACGTCCGGGTACAGGGCGAGCATCTCGTTCGTCATCATGCCGCCGGACGAGCTGCCGGTGGCGAAGACCCGGTTCGGGTCGCCGCCGTACTGCTGCTCGGCGTAGGTCACCATCGACACGATCGACACCGGGTCGCTGCCGCCGCCGCGCCGCCTGGCCGCGTCGGACCAGGTGTCGAAGCAGTTGCCGAAGCCGGCCTGCTGGGTCGCGCTGGGGTAGATGACGATGTAGCCGTACCGGTCGGCCAGGCTCGCGAACTCGCTGCCCGAGTAGAAGCCGGGGCCGGAGCCGCCGCAGCCGTGCATGGCGACCACGATCGCCGGGCGGGCGGGGCGCGCGTCGGGGACGTACACATGCATCCGCATGCCGCCCGGGTTCGCGCCGAAGTTGGTCACCTCGGTCAGGGTCGCGGCGTACGCGGGCCGCAACGCCACGAGGGTCAGCCCGGCGACCAGCAGTGCGACCGGGCCGAGCAGGAAGGTTCGGGTGAAGCGCATGCGCCTGTTACTCCTCGTCTGGTGGGACGGACACGGCGCGGCTCCCAAGCCTTCGTGTGGCATTGAGTGTGTACCTGGGACATAAAAGTGTCAATGAACTAGGCGCTAGAGTCGTGCGGTGGCCGACCCGTTCGACATCGAGGAGATCTTTCCCGACGACGACGCCGCGGTCCGGCTGCCCCGGCGGCAGTCCGGGCCCGCGCCGCAGGGCCTGGCCGTGACCCTGATGGCCGACTACACCCTGCGGACCAGGGCCTGGCTTCCGTCGGCCGCCGTCGTCGCGCTGCTCGTCGAGTCCGGGGTGAGCGAGGCGGGCGCCCGCACCGCGATCAGCCGGCTGGCCCGCCGGGGCGTGCTGCAGGGCCGCCGCGACGGCCGGCGCAGCTTCTACCGGCTGGCCGCGGCCGCGGCCGGTCAGCTCTCGGCCGGCGGGCAGTGGATCGTGGCGTCGGCGGCCGGGGCGGAGCCGTGGGACGAGTGGTGGACGCTGATCGCGTTCTCGCTGCCCCAGGACGAGCGCACCCGGCGCCGGGAGCTGCGCGGGCGGCTGCGCTGGCTGGGCTACGCCCCGCTCTACGACGGGCTGTGGATCTCGCCGCATGCGCTCACCGACCTGGCCGCCGGTCAGCTCGACGCGATCGCACCGGGGTCGCTGACCGTGTTCCGGGCGAGGCACATCGGGTTCGGTGCGATGGCGCGGCGCGAGCCGATGCAGGCGTGGGACGTCACCGCGATCGCCGGGCAGTACGACGCGTTCATCGAGCACTGGCGGCCCCTGCTGCCCCGCATCGCGGCCGGCCGGGTCGGCGGCGCGGAGGCGGTACGCGCCCGCACCGAGGTGATGGACACGTACCGCCGCTTCGCCGTGCTCGATCCGCGCCTGCCGATCCGGCTGCTCCCGTCCGGCTGGCCCCGCCCGGCGGCCGGGGACCTCTTCGCCACCGTCTACGACGGCCTGGCCCTCGCGGCCGAGGAGCACGTGCGCGCCGTCGCGACCCGGCACGGCGACGAACCGGCGACCGGCATCAGCGCGCACACGGTCGCCGAGATCCTCGCCGGCGTCGGTGTTGCCTAGCCTTCCTACAGCGTGAGGTTGCGCTGCTGCACCGTCCACTGGGTGCGGCACAGCCCGCAGGTGCTGCCGACGAAGTTGGCGCCGGCCGTCGTGTCGCCGCGCAGCCGCCACTTCAGGTAGAGCACCGCGACCCGGCCGAACTCGCCGCCGTTGGTCTGGGTGTAGGTCCCGCCGTGGCCGACGTTGAGGTTGCCCATGAACGCCGGCAGCCCGGAGGGCAGCTTGCCCCAGTCGTCCATGGCGTTGCCGTAGGCGATGTCGCCCGAGCCGCCGATGAAGTACGCGATCGGCCTGGTCAGCCGGCGCAGCTGGTAGTCGTTGTTGTCGTCGAGCAGGCCGCTGCTGAAGATCATGGTCGTGGTCACCCGCGAATCGTTGGAGACCTCGTAGGCCTCCAGCCCGCCGCAGGACCAGCCGGCCACGGCGATCTTCGATGTGTCCAGCTTGCCGTAGTACTTGCTGCCCGAGCGGCTGTTCTCCGCCACCGCCCAGTCCATCGACTGGGTCAGCATCGACGCGGTCGTACTGCCCGAGCCGTTGGGGCTACCGCTGGCCAGGACCAGGAAGCCGTGCGAGGCGATCTCGCGCAGGAACGGCAGCGAGGCCGTGCCGTTGGCCGAGCAGCCGCCCTCACCCCAGACGAAGATGGGCATCTTCTGGGCCGGCAGGCTCTCCGGCCGGTAGATGGTGTGGTTGGGCAGGCTCCCGGACGTCTCGTAGCCGGCCGGGCACGGACCCGATCCGCCGCCGGTGCCCGTGTTCGTGCACCCCAATCCGGTGCCAGGGCTCTGGCTGGCACTTGGACTCGTGCTCGGGCTGGCACTCGGGCTGGTGCTCGGACTCGGCGACGACGTGCCGCCGACCTCGCCGGTGCAGGCGACGCCGTTGAGGACGAACGCGGCCGGACTCGGGTTGGCGCCGGTCCAGCTGCCGTTGAAGCCGAACGCGACGGTGCCGCCGCTGGCGATCGCGCCGTTGTAGGCCGCGTTCACCACGCTCACCTGGGCGCCGGACTGGGTCGCGGTGCCGTTCCAGAGCTGGGTGATGGTCTGGCCGGCGCCGAAGGACCAGGTCAGGGTCCAGCCGGTGACGGCGTCGCCGAGGTTGGTGACGGTGACGCCGGCGCCGAAGCCGCCGGGCCAGGAACTGGTCACGGTGTAGCTGACCCGGCAGCCGGCGGCGGCCTGGGCGGTGCTCGTCACCAGGACGGCGCCGCCGGTGGCGAGGGCGACGCCGAGCGCGCCGGCGATGAGGGTGCTGCTGCGGTAGCGGGATGCGGGCATCCGAATCCTCCGTGGGCGGGCAGGGGCGGGCGGACCGCCGGGACGTCTCCGCCCCGCGGCCCGCCGGCCGATCGATGGAACAAGCACGGCTCCCGCCCGATGCTCGCCAGTCAGTGTGCCCACGGCCCCCGAAACTGTCAATCGATGGTCGTCACCGGCTCCAGCGCTGGTTGCCGGCCGCCGTGCAGGTCCACAGCTGCACCGGCGTGTTGTTGGCGGTGCCGGCGCCGGAGACGTCGAGGCACAGGCCGGAGGCGGCGCTGCTGACCGTGCCGTTGCTGTTGAAATTCCACCGCTGGTTGGTGCCGCCGCTGCAGTCCCAGATCTGCACCCGGGTGCCGGCCGTGGCGCCGGTCGGCGCGTCGAGGCACTTGCCGAGCGACTGCAGGGTGCCGTTGGTGGCGGTCCAGCGCTGGTTGGCGTTGCCGTTGCAGTCCCAGATGATCGGCTGGGTGCCGTTGGCGGTGTTGCTGCCGGGCACGTCGAGGCAGCGCCCCGACGCGGCGCCGATCAGCGCGGAACCGGTGCCACCGCCGCCGCCCGTCGTCTCCAGGCTGCCGGGCACCGAGCGCAGGGCGCTGTACCAGGCCGCCGCCATTTTGTCGTAGCCGCCGGCGGTCGGGTGGATGCCGTCGATCAGGTCGCCGGTGCCGAGCACGCTGTGCATGTCGACCAGGTGCACGTGCTTGCCGGCGTTGGCCTTGCTCTGCACGATCCCGGGCACGGCCGCGTTGAACGTGCGGGCCGCCGACTCCTGCCCCGAGTTGGCCAGCGGGATGATGGTGGCGACGAAAATTTCCGCGTTCGGCGCCGTCGCGGTGATGTGGTCGATGAGCGTCGAGAGCCGGCCCGGCGCGCCGGAGACGTTGTAGTTCTGCAGGATGTCGTTGGTCCCGATGTGCAGCAGCACCGTGCGCGGCGTGGTGGTGCGCAGCCAGCCGGTGATGTTCGCGTCGATCTGGTCGATCCGCCAGCCGGGGTGCCCCTCGTGGTCGTGGTCGCCCAGGTTGGCGGGGCCGTTGTACTGCGAGCCGACGAAGTCGACCCGGTAGCCGCCCGCCGCCAGGCGCTGCCACAGCCCGATGCGGTACCCGCCGGGCACCTGCGTGCCTTCGGTGATCGAGTCGCCCAGCGGCATGACCCGCACGCCCCCGTTGGACTCCGCGGCAGCGGCGGGCGCGTGCAGCACCGCGGCCCCGAGGGCGGCTGTCAATGTGAGCGCTACCAACCGTGTCCAGCGTACCGACTTGCGCATTCCACGCTCCCGTCGCGACGGTTATTCCATTGCCGGTCACCGATTGACCAGCGGCGCCAGAATGCGCGTCCCCCCGGTCGAGGTCAAGGCGGGTTTTGCGTTATCCAGGAGCTACTACGGAAGTCGATGGACGGCCTCTTGAACGCCGCCGGACATTGTGGCAACGTCACGAAGTGGCGGACCTCCCCCGCCACACCCCGCCCCCTCGTCGCCGCCGGCGTCCGGCCCCGCCAGGCCCGGACTGTTAGCGCTCACATATCGTGCGGCGATGTGGTACCGCAGAGGAGTACCAGATGCATGGATCAAGACCCTGGCTGGCCCGCACGGTGACGCTGCTGCTCGCGGCCGGCGCCGCCGTGTGGTTCATCGGCGTGCGCACCGCCGAGCCGGCCCAGGCGCTGCCCAACAACCTCGCCCTGACCCCGCCGATGGGCTGGAACGACTGGAACGCGTACGGCTGCAACGTCTCGGAGACCCTGGTCAAGCAGACCGCCGACAAGATCGTGTCCAGCGGGCTGGCGGCCGCGGGCTACCAGTACGTGAACATCGACGACTGCTGGATGCAGCACAGCCGCGACGCGTCGGGCAACCTGCAGCCGGACTTCGGCAAGTTCCCCGACGGCATCTCCGGCACCGCCGCCTACGTGCACAGCAAGGGCCTCAAGCTCGGCATCTACGAGGACGCCGGGACGCTGACCTGCGCCGGCTACCCGGGCAGCCTCGGCCACGAGCAGCAGGACGCGCGCACGTTCGCGGCGTGGGGCGTGGACTACCTCAAGTACGACAACTGCAGCAACAACGGCAGTTCCACGACCCAGCAGTACATCGCCCGCTACTCGGCGATGCGCGACGCGCTGGCCGCCACCGGGCGCCCGATCGTCTACAGCATCTGCGAGTGGGGCGTCAACGCGCCGTGGACCTGGGCGCCGAACGTCGGCAACCTGTGGCGGACCACGGGCGACATCCAGGCCAACTTCGGCAGCGTGCTGAACATCTTCCACCAGAACGTCGGGCTGGCCTCGTACGCCGGGCCGGGCGCCTGGAACGACCCGGACATGCTCGAGGTCGGCAACGGGATGTCCGCCACCGAGGACCGGGCCCACTTCAGCCTGTGGGCGCAGATGGCCGCCCCGCTGCTGGCCGGCAACAACCTGGTCAACGCGAGCGCCACCACGCTGTCGATCCTGGGCAACAAGGCGGTGATCGCGGTCGACCAGGATTCGGCCGGCAAGCAGGGCCGGATGGTCAGCTCCTCCGGCGGGCTCGACGTGCTGGCCAAGCCGCTCGCCAACGGTGACGTGTCGGTGGTGCTGTTCAACGAGAACACCACGACCGCGACGATCAGCACCACGGCCGCCGCGATCGGCAAGTCCGGCGCGTCGTCGTACGCGCTGACCGACCTGTGGAGCGGGGCGAGCAGCAGCACGAGCGGCACGATCAGCGCGAGCGTGCCCGGGCACGGCGTGGTGATGTACCGGGTCGCGGGCGGTACCACGGGCAACCCGGGCGGCTCCACGACCACGATCCGCGGCACGGGCTCCGGCCGCTGCCTCGACGACCCCAACGGCAGCACGACCAACGGCGTGCAGCTGGTGATCTGGGACTGCAACGGCGGCGCGAACCAGCAGTGGACGTACACCGGGTCCAAGCAGCTGCAGGTGCTCGGCAAGTGCCTCGACGCGTACAACAACCAGACCTCGCCGGGCACGAAGGTGGAGATCTGGGACTGCAACGGCCAGGCCAACCAGCAGTGGAACGTGAACGCCAACGGCACCATCACCGGCGTGCAGTCCGGGCTGTGCCTGGACGTGAGCGGCGGCGGTACCGCGAACAACTCGCTCGTGCAGCTGTGGACCTGCACCGGCGGCACCAACCAGCGCTGGACCCGGGCATGAACCGCCGCGGGACCGCCGCCCTCGCCATGGCCGCGCTGACCGTCGCCGGCGTGCTGGTCGCGGCCGGGGTCGCGGCGGCCGCCACCGCCGCGCCGATCGTCGGGCAGCAGTCCGGCCGCTGCGTCGATGTGCCCAACGCGTCGACGACCAACGGCACGCAGGTGCAGCTCTACGACTGCAGCGGCCAGGCCAACCAGGCCTTCGCCGCGACAAGCGACAAGCAGCTGCAGGTGTACGGCACGAAGTGCCTCGACGCGAGCAACCGCGGGACGGCCAACGGCACCGCGGTCATCATCTGGGACTGCAACGGCCAGACGAACCAGCAGTGGAACGTCAACGCCGACGGCACCATCACCGGCGTGCAGTCGGGGCTCTGCCTCGACGCCAACGGCGCCGCCACCGCCAACGGCACCAAGCTGATCCTGTGGAGCTGCAACGGCGGCGCGAACCAGCGCTGGAGCCAGTCGACGGGCACCACGACCCCGCCGCCGTCCGGTTCGGGGCCGTGCGACCTCTACGCCGCCGGCGGCACCCCGTGCGTCGCGGCGCACAGCACCACCCGGGCCCTGCTGCGGTCGTACTCCGGCCGGCTGTACCAGGTCCGGCGCTCCTCGGACAACGCGACGCGGGACATCGCGACGCGCAGCACCGGAGGCACGGCCGACGGCAACGCCCAGGACGCGTTCTGCTCGGGCACGACGTGTGTCATCACCGTGGTGTACGACCAGTCCGGCCACGGCAACGACCTGTGGTACCAGGGCTCGTCGGTGGTCCCGGGCTCCAGCTCCAGCAGCCCGGCCCGGGCCACGACGGAGTCGCTGACCGTGGGCGGGGCGAAGGCGTACTCGCTGTACATCAATCCGGGCAACAGCTACTGGCGCGACGGGCACCTCACCGGCGTCCCGACCGGCTCGGCGCCCGAGGGCATGTACATGGTCACGTCGGGCACGCACGTCAACAGCGGCTGCTGCTTCGACTACGGCAACAGCGAGACCACCCGCAAGGCCGACGCCGCCGGCGCCATGGATGCCATCAACTTCGGCACCCAGTGCTGGTTCGGCGGCTGCTCCGGGACCGGCCCGTGGGTGCAGGCCGATCTGGAGTGGGGCCTGTACCCGGGCGGCAGCCAGTCCTGGAACGCCAACCAGCGGGCGTTCACCAGCAAGTTCGTGACCGCCACCCTGAAGAACAACGGCACCTCGCGGTTCGCGATGAAGGGCAGCAACGCCCAGTCCGGCAGCCTGTACACCCTCTGGGACGGCGGCCTGCCCGGCGGCTACAGCCCGATGAAGAAGCAGGGGGCGATCATCCTCGGCAGCGGCGGCGACTGCTGCAAGCCCGGCGGGGGTGCCAACCTCAGCGCGGGCACGTTCTACGAGGGTGCGATGGTCGCCGGCTACCCGTCCGACGCCACCGAGAATGCGGTCCAGGCCAACATCGTGGCCGCCGGCTACCGCTGAAATTTTCAGCCGGTGCGGCTCCGAAACTTCCGGAGCCGCACCACCCGGCGGACCTGGCTTGATCGGCTCCTCCGGGCCGATCAGCGCGGAGGCACTTTACGAAAGTATTCCGGAAAGTCTTGCTCGCCTCTTCCGGTGCGTGTCAGCATGGCTTCGCATCGACCCCCACCGCTCTCCGGCCGGGTCGCGCCTTCCACCGACACCCCGCACTGCGTGGCCGCTCCCGCCAGGCCCCGCAGGCGGTGGCGGGCGTCCCGGCCGGAGCATCAGAAGGAGGCCCCAGTGGCAGCAAGACCCCGCATCCGGGCGCTGATCGGCGGCGCCCTCGCCGCCGGCGTCGCCGTGGTCGGCGCGATGGCGATGATCCCGGACGCGAACGCCGCGGCGAGCACCCTCGGCGCCGCGGCCGCCCAGTCCGGCCGGTACTTCGGCACCGCCATCGCCGCCAGCCGCCTGAGCAACTCGACGTACACCACCATCGCCGGCCGCGAGTTCAACATGATCACGGCCGAGAACGAGATGAAGCCCGACGCCACCGAACCGAACCGCGGGCAGTTCAACTTCAGCTCCGGCGACCAGATCTACAACTGGGCCACCCAGCGCGGCATGAAGGTCCGCGGGCACACCCTGGCCTGGCACGCCCAGCAGCCTGGCTTCTGGGGCAGCCTCAGCGGCAGCGGCCTGCGCCAGGCGATGATCGACCACATCAACGGCGTGATGTCGCACTACAAGGGCAAGCTCGCCTACTGGGACGTGGTCAACGAGGCGTTCAACGAGGACGGCAGCCGCCGCCAGTCGAACCTGCAGGGCACCGGCAACGACTGGATCGAGGTGGCGTTCCGCACCGCGCGCAACGCCGACCCGTCGGTGAAGCTGTGTTACAACGACTACAACATCGAGAACTGGTCGTACGGCAAGACGCAGGGTGTGTACAACATGATCCGGGACTTCAAGTCCCGCGGTGTGCCGATCGACTGCGTCGGGCTGCAGACCCACTTCACCGGCGGCAGCTCCCTGCCGTCGAACTTCCAGACCACCCTGCAGAACTTCGCCAACCTCGGCGTCGACGTGGCGCTGACCGAGGTCGACGTCACCAACTCCTCGACGTCGCAGTACGCGGGGCTCACCCAGGCCTGCATGAACGTCTCGCGCTGCGTCGGCATCACCGTCTGGGGCGTGCGGGACAGCGACTCGTGGCGCTCCGGTGAGAGCCCGCTGCTGTTCGACGGCAACGGCAACAAGAAGGCCGCGTACACCTCGGTGCTCAACGCCCTCAACGCCGCCAGCCCGACCACGTCGCCGACCGGCGGCGGCACCACCTCGCCGACGCCCACGACCTCGCCGACCTCGGGGGGCGGCGGCTCGGGCCGGATCGTCGGCGCCCAGTCGGGCCGCTGCATCGACGTGCCCAACGCGTCGCAGAACAACGGCACCCGGGTCCAGCTCTACGACTGCCACGGCCAGTCGAACCAGCAGTGGACCTACACCTCCAGCAAGCAGCTGCAGGTCTACGGCAGCCGCTGCCTCGACGCCGCCGGCTCCGGCAACGGCGCCGCGGTGCAGATCTACAGCTGCAACGGCCAGGCCAACCAGCAGTGGAACCTCAACAGCAACGGCACCATCACCGGCGTGCAGTCCGGACGCTGCCTCGACGTCTGGGGCACCGGCAACGGCCAGCAGGTCCAGATCTACGACTGCAACGGCCAGGCGAACCAGCGCTTCAGCCTGAGCTGATCTCGTCCGAGCTCTGCTCAGCTGAACTGAGGGATCGAGGGACGTGATGTGGCGGCCGCCGGCGCGGCCGCCACGTCACCGCCACCCGTAACCGAACGTAGTCCCCTACTTCGCCTGACACGCGACGGCTGTTGCCTGGCCGCGCGTTGTCTGCGGCATGAGCGGACGCTGGCTACGATCCGCGCTGAGCCCGACTACCGTACCGCCCACATCGGGCGGCATGCAGGCGGGCAGTTCTTCGCTGACGTCACCGGCGCCTACAACGTCGTCTTCGGCCTCATCGATGAGACCACCGACGACCCGCACGAGGGCCACGGCGCGCCACGGGCTGAGCTCTATCCGCAGAGGCTTGGCTTCCACGAGCCGTGGAACGGCGAATACGACACCTAAGACGCTGAGATGGCCGACCGCAGCGCGATGACTGCGGCAGATATGCGCACGTGATCAAGCGCATTGATGAGCCCGGCGTGTTATGTCTCGTCGGCACTGGGCCGGAGTTGATCCCATTGCACGTCGAAGCAGACAAGCCCCCGTTCGGCGGCCATCCGGGCGCAGGCCGCGGAAACCTCGTCGGCCATGCTATACCGCATGGCGAAGTAGATGATCGGGCCTGACGCGTTGTTCATCAGCGGCGCGTCGGACCATGGGCTTGTGTCGTCGACGTCCCGCGGGTCGCCCATCTCGTACCACCGGTCCAGCAGCGCATCCACGTACGCTCTGATCGCGGGCGTGGGTGGCGAGTCGGCTGTGGCGATGTACCGGTCGTACAGCGCCGAGAACACCTTGCCGGCATCCGGCTCGTCAGGGCGATCGCCTTCCCAGACGGCGAGGTCGTACGTCATGGGCAGTGAGTATGCATCGGCCGGATGACCATGACCAGTGGCGCGCAACGCGGCATGAGCGGATGCCTCAGCGCTTTCGGACGCCCCCGATGACCCGCCTCTCCTATGCTGTGGCAGCCTGCGCGAAGAAGGCCGGGCCGGGCCTGACCGCATGAGTCTTGAACAAGGAGAATCGCTGGTGGGAATGGTCCTGATCGGACGCCGACTGTCGGCCGACGAGGAACGGCAAGTGCTCGACGATCCGGCAACGGTCGACACGCTGCTGTACGGCGACCTCGACACCGACGAAGCCGAGATGCCCGAACCTGAGCTGGATCTGCACAAATTCTGGCATGCCATCCATTACGTGCTTACCGGAACCGCATGGGACGTGGACGACAACGCCGGCGCGGCCGTGCTCGGCGGCGACGACATCGGCGAGGACAACGGGTACGGACCGGCCAGGCTGCTCAGCTCGGACAAGGTTCGGGTCGTGGCCGCAGCCCTCGATGCGATCGACCTTGCAACACTGCGGAACCGTTTCGTGCCGGAGGCTCTGACGGCCGCCGACATCTACCCGGCGATCTAGGACCAAGCCGACGCGGACTTCGACACCTACCTTGCGCCCTACTTTGCGCAGCTCCGGTCGTTCTACAGTGTCGCTGCGGCCAACGGCCAGGCAGTCCTGCTCGCACTCACCTGACGCCTAGAAGACGCACCACTCGCGGCAGCTGTCGCCGTTGTATTGAATTGACCGTGTCGTCGCAGTACGCGCTCGAACGGCACACGTGCCGCGCGACTGACCTCAAGATCCGCAATCCACTCGGCAGTTGCGGATACCGAGCGTCGACCCGGTTCGTCATGCTGCGTTGCGCGCGGATCGCGGCATGAGCGTGCGTCGCTTACCTGGGGCCGTGCCAGAAGTCGCCGTCCCGGTCAGTGAGCCGGTGCGTCAAGGTCTGCGCCCCTTCCAGCCACGTCTCAACGGGCGCCCCGGTGTCATCCTCGGATCTTGCGAGCCAGTCGGTTGCTGCCTGCCGAAGGGCGCCGTGTGCGTCAGCGATCGGTGTTTTGCCTGTTTCGAAAAGGTCTGCGAGATCCGCCCAGGCCCCGTAGAGCGCGCCACCGTGCGGCAGCCAGTCCAACGCTCCCTGGAGGCGCCCCGGGATTTCGAGGGCGGCCTCGTACGCATCCCATGGCTGTACGGAATCGAGGATCGCCTGAGCGAGCGGATCTATTTCGGTAGCGAGCAGCTGAGACTCGCGTTCTTCGTCCTGATCGGAGGCCACGGTTCATCTTCCCAGCGAGGAGGCAGGCGCCATCCGCTCGCCGGCACGACCGGACACCTCGAGCTCAGCATTCGGGACAGTCCTCCGTGATCAACGGAAGGGCGGCGGCGCCTGGCGTCGTGGGCGCCGCGCTCGAAGGGGTCGCGGCAACAGGCGGTCCGCGGGGGCGATGCCGCCGGGATTGCAAATCGGGACGCCGCCGACGCCGAACAGGTCGTACCGTCCAGGCTGTGAACATGGTAGTGCTGCTGTGCGGCGACTTCGGCGGGCCGTGTCCGAGCTGCGGCGCAGCGGTCGCGTTCCACGTGGCGGAGGCCGTTGACGCCGGCCGGGTCATGTGGACCGCCACGTCGCGCTGCGGCGGCTGCGGCTACATCGAGCAGGACCGTGCCTCGCCGGCGGAGTTCGACGACGTTGCCGGCATCGTCAGGCTGACCCTCGTTGCCCAGGTCGGGCTCACCCGGCTGCATGCCGACCCGGACGAGAACCGGGCGCTACGGCTGCGGTCCCTCGCCGTGTTCCGCCGGCGAGGAGCAACGATCCACGAGGTGGCCGACGCGTACGCGGCCCTCACCGGCCCTGGCCTCACCGGGACGCCCGCTGAGATGTCGGTCCTGGCGGAACACCTGACCGCCGAAGGCGTCCGGGTCACCTTGCAGCCCCATCACGCCGATCGCAACGAGAACGCATCAGCGCGACCAGCGTCCAGATCCGGACGGGCAGCTCGGCCGCCGCAATAGCCGACGCCCACCAGCTGCACTTCATCGGCCGCACGGGGACGCCCCAGCATCGGCAAGTCAGTGACCATCCGCGAGGGGCGCCGGGCGGCCGGCGCGTGCCCGCGGCGGCGGATGTGCGCGCCCGATCAAGCGCCGCGCGCATGTCCAAGCCAGGGTCTTGACCGTGGGAGAGAATAGGCGTGTGGATCGCTTCGAGGGTCGGTGCTGGCTGGACTGGTGGGCAAACTCATCCACCTTGCTCGGCGGCGCTGAGGTCGCGGTTGTCATCGCCGCCACCGTCGGCGGTTGGGAGGCCGAGGGGGCACCTGCTCAGCGATGACGCCGGGGAGCGTGAGGGGTTCGCGTTTCTCGGCGAGCTCGATCCGGTCTTCATGCTGAGATTCGAAGACCAAAGCGCGATCCCCGTGACGGTACACACGCTCGGGGAAGGCGGCCGGTTCGTCCTGACGGAGTACACCGGTCCTGCGCACCGGACGATCAACTATCAGATTGATCTATAACCTGTGCATCGCACCGAGCGCATACGAGTGCAGTTGGCGAGGACGGGCTGCCAGAACGAGCTGACAGCGGCATGTTGTGCGCCGGTACCCTGGCCGGATGCAGCAGCCTCCGGACGGTCCGCGCTACTGGGACCCCGTTCCGCATATCGCTCCAGTGTTCGGTTCCCTGCCGGCGCGGCAGCTGCGGCCGGCCCCCGAGTACGTGTTCTGCGGCAACTGGGAGGAGCGGAACTGGCGCAACGTCCCCGGCCCCTTCTACGGCGCGATGACGGACAGCTGCTTGGTCGGTCGGCAGAGCGCGCCCAGGCACATCCTGTACTGCGACGACGATGACTACGGGGCGGAGTTCTTGTACCGGCAGCCACACACTGTGGACGAGCTGCGCGACGTGCTCGCCGGGATGCGTGACGATCCCTGGTCCGGGTGGGCGTGCGACGGCGACTCGCAGTGGACTCCTGACCTGGTGCGCGCGTGGTGGCGCGATCGCGGTCGCCTACGGGAATGGATCCTGCGAAAGCAGAAGGAATGGGGCAGCGAGGGCCTGCCGACCGACGAGCACGAAGGGGCCGGCCTTACCGACTACCTCGGCTACCTCGACTCCGAACTGGCCAGAGACCTTCGCTGCTACATGTATTTCCTCGAGAACGGGCGTGGCCCGATCGGTGACGAGCGTCTGCCCGCGCTTTAGCCGGACCGGGCCCGCGATGCACGAAATCGCCAGCGGTCGGCTGAACCTGTGCGCGTAACGCTGCGGTCCTACTCCGCGACGCTGTCCTGGCCGGATGATCCGGACATGCGCGTCGACGTAACGCCGCACGGCGCCGCGGACTGCTCGATCGCGCTACGAGACGGCACCCGATGGTACGACCTCATGGCCTTCGGTGACTGCGAACCGCAGTGGACGACAATCGCGAACATCGCCGGTGTCATTCCACGTGGCGCGCTCCTGCCACGATCTCGCGGCCTGGAGATCGCGCGGACGGCTGCGACGGACGGTCCAGAGGCCTTGCGCACCGCGCACAGCTGGCGCCCGGTCCCGTCGTGGGTGGCCGACCGCGGTGAGTACCTGGTCCGCGATATCCCGGAGGCCCTTCTGGACCAGGCGGGCGATGAATTCATGACGATCGCCGGACACGCGGACAGGACCAGCCACCCGCCGGCCGGCGTTCGACGCTTGGCGTACCTGCTGGGCCTTTACAACAAGGCCATGAGCAGTGGCCTCGGCTCCGCCTCACCGAAACGCCGGCGGAATCGTGGGGCGAAGCGATCAGTGCGTGCGACGAGTTCGGTCTGACCGACGTGGCCGCCCTGCTGCGCCGCCTCGACCCCAGCGTGCCGGACTTCGGACTCACCACCGGGACGTACAGCGAGTACATCCATCTCACCACGGTGGGCGGATGGCACGGCGACGACGCGATCCGCACGGCACTGCGACGCCGGGTCGAGCAGGCACCAGCCGAGTACGGCGTACACGAGACGCCGCCGCCACCTCCAACAGCGCGATACGACGAACTCCTGCCGACGGAGTCCGTAGCGTTCCTGCGCAGCCTGGCCGAGCTCACCGAGATCTGAAGCGGCGACCGGACGCGCTCCGACAGCAGCTGCAAGACCATCAGGCCGTAGGCCGCGATGATTCCGCCTTGTCATGCAACACGGGTGGCGCTCAGCTTCGTGTTAGGGGGGCGAGCAGGGAGGCGAGTTGACATTCGAGGAGTACGTGGCGGCGCGGTTGCCGGCGCTGCTGCGGCAGGCGACGGTGCTGGCCGGCGATCCGCACGTGGCTGAGGATATCGTCCAGGACGTCCTCATCAAGGCGCAGCCGAGGTGGGCGCGGATCTGCGAGTTGGACGTACCGGACGCGTACCTGCGCAAGATGATCGTGAATGAGCTGCTGTCGGCCCGGCGGCGGGTGGCTGCCGCCCTCCGCCGGGAACGGGTGCAATGGCCGGCACCGGCCCGGGATGACGTCGACGTGATCGTGCTGCGTGAGGCGATCCTGCAGGTGATCCGGGCCCTCCCGGTCCGTCAGCGCCTCGTGATCGCGCTGCGCTTCTACGAGGACATGTCCGACGCCGACATCGCCGCGTTGCTGGACTGTACCGAGGGGACCGTGCGCAGTCAGGCGTCGCGTGCGCTGGCCAAACTGCGTGAGATGGCGGCGACGCAACCAGTACTGGAGGACAAATGATCGACGCCGATGCCATCCGAAGCGCCTTCGCTGCCCTCGCCGACGAGGCCCCGCCACCGGAGCGGATCCGTGCTTCGCTGGCCGTCCGCGCGCGCCGGCACCGCCAGCGCCGGCTGGTCCTGCGGCTCGCCGGCGCCGGTACGGTCGCGGCCGCCACCGGCGTCGCGGCGGCTGGAGTGTGGCGCCTCACCCGGCCGCCGGAGTCGAGGTTCCCGGTGCTGTACGCCGGTCCCGGCGGCGGCTGGCTGGAGGTTCCCCTGCGCTTCGGTCCGACCTGGCTGCCCCGCGGGTACGGCGAGGGGCAGCGTGGCGTCGTCGTGGATGGGACGCAGGCACCCGTGGTCTCGCGGGGCTGGCAGACAGGCGACATGAGCCAGGGGATCTCGTTGATGGTCGGCTGGCACTCATCGCTGGATCCCGACCGGCCGAACGGTCCTCAGACAACTATCGACGTCAATGGAGTGCAAGGCCGGCTCGTCCAGGTTGGCGATCAGACTATCGGCACGTTCCTGACCTGGCAGCCGCCTGGCCAGCCGCAGCTGTTGATCACCGTACACACCGATGATGACGCGGACGCCCAACAGAACCTGGCCGTCCGGGTTGCGCGCTCAGTGCTGCCGGATCCGGGAGTCACGTGGGTCGGCCCGCGCTTCGGCTGGCTGCCGGCCGACCTTGCTGCCGCGCCCTGGCGGCTGGCAGACGGATTTGCCGGCACCGACTGGGTTCAGGATGTGAGGGTGAGCGGCACCGGCGGACGGCAGCTCATCATCAGGATGGGGACCAGCGCTGAGATGCGCCTGGCGAACACGTTCACCAGCGAACCGGTCCGAATCCGCGACTGGAGCGGCTGGCAGGTGCCAGCGATGGGACAGCTCTTCCTGGTGCTGCCCGACGGCGTGGAGGTGTCCGCCCACCTCGACGATGGACCCGGCGGCGAACAGGTCATGCCCACCCTGATCCGGATCATCGAGGAGTTTGAGTTCGGACCATGGCCGGACATGAGCTGGATCGGTGGACGTTGAGGTTCAGGCCCGACCACCCGGCGGGCACGTGGCCCCACCGGAAACACGTCCTCGTCACGACATAGGCCGAGGCACGCACATCGGCATGGTCGTGATCCAGGGTCAGGTTCCGGAGGCCATGTAGGCGGCGAGGATGTAGTTGGGATGGCGGTCGAGGTTGTTGCGGGCTCGGTCGTACCGCATCGTCGTACGCGGGTCCGCGTGGCGAGCCGCGATCTGCACGTCGCGGAGGCTGACCCCGGCGTCGAGCATGGTCGTGACGAACGTACGTCTCAGCATGTGAGGATGCATCCTCGGCATCCGCACGCCGGCCGCCGCGGCTAGGTGCCGGAGCCGCCGGCACGCGGCGTGGCGATCCATGCGACCACCGAGCATGTTGCGCAGGATCGGCCCGTCGACGCGGTCGCCGACGGCGCGTTCGAGTGCTCGGGCCACGGCTGGCGGCAGCGGTACCAAGACCACCTTGCAACCCTTGCCGCGGACCCGCAGGACGCGGTGGCCGTGCTCCTCGCCGAGGTCGGCAATATTGGAGCCGCAGGCTTCGAAGATCCGTAGCCCGAGCAGGCCGAGCAGCGCAATCAGCGCGAAGCCGTTCGGGTTGGCCGAGAGCCGGGCGGTGGTGATCAGGGCCTCGAACTGCAGATGCCCAAGCCCGAGCGCTGGTGACTCAGCGGGGACGGTGGGCCGGCGGACGTAGTCGGCGGGCGAGTGCGGCAGGATGCCGTCGATGACGCACACGCGATAGAAGCCGGTCACGATCGACAGGCGGCGGGAGACGGTGGACGGCTGGTAGCAGCGGACATCCTGCAACCAGCGCACCTACCGTTCGATGTCGATCCGGACTGCGGTGAGCGGGTCGAGGACTGAGCGACGCGCGTTTGTTGTCACCGACGAGGCGCGCTACATGTCACCTAACGTCCGCGAAGGGGCTCCAGTGGCAGAGTCGCGTACGCCAGCAAGTGCAGACCGACCGCCTACATCGACGGTGGATGGGCCGGTCGGCAACCAGACAACGGCCCGCGCCTGGAGCCTTCAAGCCATGCGAGGTAACGCTGGGCAACCAAGCCGCGCACGGACCGGCCGATGAGCGGAAGCCAAGCGAAATCGTCGGAGACGGTGTCGACGTGATGCGCCGCCTCGCCGAGCGGTATGCACCCCTGAACCGCGCAACGTCGGCGACATATGCCGATTCGGGTGTCGAGGTCCATGCCTTCGGCCCAGTGATACCGGTAGGTAGTCAATCAGGATGTTTTCTATGCGAAGGTCTCGCCGATCGGTCGCCGTCGTGGGCGGGGTCTGTGTTCTGCTATCCGTGGTGGCCGCGGTGATTGTTGTGGTCGGGTTCCGCCGGTCAAGCTGCGACATGTGTGTCGGCACGCGGGGCGGTGTAGTCTCGGACGCCCGGCTTGGGGTCAGGCTTGACATACCTTCGGGTTCGGCGGCGAACGACACTGTCGTGTCGTTCGGAACGCAGTCGCCGCCGCCGTTTCCGACTGTTTCCGGCGGTCCGGTTGTCGTAGGTTCCATGATTGATGTCTCGGTGACCAGTGGTTCAATCCGAGAGGGCCGTATCGAGATGACCCATGCGACCATACCGGCCGATGTCGACCCAGCGTCGCTGGAGATCTATGTCTACGACAACAACGCGAAGCTGTGGGCCCCCCTCACCGGGACGGAAGTCGGCGCGGACGGCAAGGAGGTCGCGGCTGAAGCTCCCCATTTCAGCTGGTTCGCCACCGTCGGTTTCTCGATCAACGGCACCGGTCGCTTCTGGTTTCCGCTTCCCGCATTTCCCCCGAAGACTGTCTTCTGGAAAGGCTTCACCGACGCCTTCGATGCGGTGGTCGTTGATACCGCTAAGAAGCTTCTCGGGATCCCGCAGGAACTGACGTGTGACGGCAAGATGGACAAATACGTCGTGATCGGCGAGACCACGCCGTCTGGTATGCTCGACGGCTGTGTTGTGAGCGAAGGCGAGAAGCGGAAAATCAAGCTCCGAAACAAGTTTGCCTTTCCGGTCGTCGTTCGCATGCCCGACGGACTCGTTGTGGATCCGGGCGAGCTGGGCAAGGGAACCGATATTGTTGAGGTCTTCCGCAACGCGCTCATGATGTGGTTGTCGCACTCGATCGCGATCAATGGTGGAGGCATCGTCACTCTCGATATTTCGAAGGACGCGAAGCTTCCGGCTGAACTGACCGGCCATCTGGAGTGGGCTACCTTCGCGTACGACATGGCAGTCTACGCACTCACCATGCTGCTGCCTGAAGCGGAGGGCCTTGAGGCGTCGGCGTTGCGTCGGATGAACGAGAATGTTCCGCCGGCAGGCGATTTGCTTTCGGACAAGATCGTGCACCAGGCAAGTGATCCCAGCATCAACAATCAAATTGACGTCGCCCAGCTGTCGGCCCTAGCCGAGGTGATACTGAAAGGGATCGAAGTCCTCGGCTGTGTTGCCACCAACCTCACGGCTGCTATCGACTATCACGAGCAATCGGTCGAAAAATGGCTGGCCACCTCGCGTAGCTTGGCGAACATCGCTACCAATTGCGTCGTAAAGGCCCTGGGTGAGATTTACCGGGGCAACATCGAGAAGGTGGCCAGGATCTTCGACGTCGTAAAGTATGCGCCGGAGGAGATGCAGGCTAGGCTCGCGCTCGCCACCAAAGCCGTGACCAACCTTGACCCCACGAAGATGAAGGTCTCCATCGGCCGATCCTTCACTGACTTCGGCGGTGAGGCCACCAGGATTTGCCTCCAGGCCCGTCACGGATATGACGGCAGCCACCAGTCCACGCAAGGAGTGGAAGGAACAGTCTGGGAGTCGAAGCAGGCTCTGGCCGACTACGCCGCGATGCTGCGGTCGCTTCGGTCGCAGCTGGCTGGAGTGGAGCAGCCGGCTGGTAGCCACCCCTTAGACGGTCTTTACTCCTTCTTCGACGAAAGGGCCAAGCAGTTCGATCGCTTCGTTGAGCAGTTCGACACTCTCGGCATCAACGCCATCAATGCAGATATTACCGATGGGCGTAGCGCGCCTCGATTGCCTGCCGACGTGCGTGAGATGGGCTTGAGTGCAGCAATGGGCAGCGGTGTCTGCCTCAACGTCTGACCGAGACGGCAAGGCGCCAATCGTCGGCAGCCGAGGGCTTCGACCAACCCGCCACAACGACTCGCCCTTGACTCGCTACGCGGGCGGAATACGCCGATCTAGCGAAGGCAGGCGGGATCGCGTGCCGGCCGGGTCGTGAATGTGACGGTGCGGCTGCCTAATGTGTCGAAGTCACGGGCCCTAGTCGGTTCGAGTGGGTACTCCGACGAAGAGCTCGCCGATTTGCCCGGCGCCGCACGAAATGTGGAGGCGCGGGACGCCTTTGACTCCCGATCTTGGCATCCGCTCTTGGCCGCGATCCGAGCGATGGCCGCGCCCTTTCGGTAATGCCAGCGGACACGGCATGCTGGCTCTGGCACAGATTGTGTGATGGCGCTTGGATCATGACCCGTGTCTGCAGTGGATCTCGTTCCGTTGGTCCTGCCGCATCTGACCGGCGTGCGTGTGGACCGGGTGTTCGTGAAGTCCGGGGTGGTGCAGGTCGAGGCGGAGTCGGTCGACGGCGTTGCGGCGTGTCCTGGCTGCGGCGTGCCGGGGCGCCGGGTTCATAGTCGGTACCAGCGGCGCGTCGCTGATCCGGCGATGGCGGGGCGGCGGGTTTGGATTCTCGTTCGGTTCGCAGGTTCTTCTGCCTCGAGGTCGGCTGCGCTCGGCAGACGTTCGTCGAGCAGATCCCGGGACTGACGTCGCGCCACAGCCGGCACAGTGATCTTGCCCGGCAGGTGCTGCAGCACATCGCGGTGGCCGCGGGTGGTCGGCCTGGATCACGGCTGGCCGAACGGCTGCAGGTCGGTGCAGGGAGGATGACCCTGATCCGCTTGATTCGGGCGCTCCCGGTGCCCCCGGTCGGCTCGCCGCGGGTGATCGGAGTCGATGACTTCGCGTTACGTCGCGGCCGGGTCTACGGCACCGTGCTGGTCGATCTGGAGACCCGCCGGCCGATCGACGTGCTCGCCGACCGCGAAGCGGACACACTGACGGCCTGGCTGCGCCGGCACCCTGGCGTCGAGGTGATCTGCCGTGATCGGGCCGACGCCTACGCCGAAGGGTCACGCATGGGCGCGCCGCAAGCTGTCCAGGTCGCTGATCGCTGGCATCTGTGGCACAACCTGGTCGAAGCCGTTGAAAAGACGGTGATCAGGCACCGCAGCTGCCTGGCCGACCCAGGACCGGCCGAGGCCGTCGAACCGGCGGCAGTGGGCGGGGGCGTTCACGTCAGGGAACGCTCCGAAACCGTCTCGGCACAGCGGATCCGTGAACGCTTCGCCGCCGTCCACGAACTCGTGCACGGCATGAGTTCCCCCCGGTTTGGCGGAGCTTCTCAAACGTGATCGACTGATCATGGGGAGGAAGTTCTGTGGCCGCACCGAAGAAGTACCCCGACGAGCTGCGTGCGCGTGCCGTGCGTCTGTATCGCGAGTCGAACCCGAAGCCGACCATCCGGCGACTCGCCGAGCAGCTGAACGTGCATCACGAGGCGTTGCGGAACTGGATTCGCCAGGCTGAGGCCGACGCAGGTGAACGACACGATCGGCCGACGACCGAGATGGCGCAGGAGAACCGCCGGCTGCGGGAAGAGGTCGCTGAGCTGCGCCGGGTGAATGAGATCCTGCGTGCTGCGAGCAGCTATTTCGCGTCGGAGCTCGGCCCGGCCCGGCGACGGTCATGAGGTTCATCAACGAACACTCCGGCCGCTTCGCGGTCGCGCTCCTGCTACGGGTCCTCAACATCGCCGAGTCAACCTACTACCAGTGGGTGCGCGCAGCCGAGCAGCCATGTGACCGCGACCTGGTCGACCTCGGCCTGCTCTCCAACATCTACGAGATCTGGGAAGCCTCCGGCTGCACCTACGGCGCGGACCGGGTGCATCGGCAACTGCGCCGTGACGGCATCCGGGTCGGCCGTAAGCGGGTCGAGCGGCTCATGGCGCAGCAGAGCTGGCACGGGGCGTTCCTGCGCCGCGGCTGGCGTGGCGGGTCAACCCGGCAGGACCCGCGGCACACGCCGGCACCGGACCTGGTCAATCGGCAGTTCACCGCGGCTGGCCCGAACCGGCTGTGGGTCGCAGACGCCACCCGCATCCCCTGCGGCGAGGGCGTGTTCTGGCTGGCCGCCGTCCGCGACGTGTTCTCCCGCCGCATCGTCGGCTGGAAGACCTCCGACCGGTGCGACACCGACCTGATTCTCGCCGCTCTCGAGTACGGCATCTGGTCCCGCGACGTCCGCGACGGCCAGCTCATACATCACAGCGACCGCGGGTCGAACTACACGAGCTTCCGCTTCTCGCAACGCTTGCAGGACAACGGAATCCGGCCGTCGATGGGCTCGGTCGGTGACTCGTTCGACAACGCCCTGATGGAGAACTTCTGGTCCACTCTGAAGATCGAACTCGTCTACCGAACGAGCTGGCGGACTCGCGACGAGGCCGAGAACGCGATCTTCACCTACATCGACACCTGGTACAACACCCGCCGCATCCAACGCGAACTCGGCTACCGCAGCCCCGACGAGTACGAGGCCGCCTGGCACGCCCAGGCCGAGCCAGATAACCTCAGCCCTGCCCCGACCGGAAGCAGGTAACCACCGCTCCGTCGAAACGGGGGGAACTCAGCAAGCGTGTCGCACGGGGCACGGCGGCGCGGATGCTCAACCTCAACCCGGATACCATCGCGCGCTACGCCAACGCCACCACCGTCGAGGAACTGCTCACCGCCCGGAATCAGTCCAGCAAACTCGACCCGTTCAAGCCTTACCTCGACCAGCGCTGGAACGACGGCTGCATCGGCGCCGTCCAGCTCACCCACGAGATCCGCGAGCTGGGCTACCACGGCACCGACCGAACCGTGCGCCGCTACCTCGAACCGTTGCGCGCCTCGGGCCGCGCCGCGATCAACCCTTGGCGCCGAAGGTCCGCCACGTGGTCTCCTGGATTGCCCGGCACCCCGACAACGTGACCGCCGCAAACCGCGACGCGCTCAGGGTCATCCTGCAACGCTGCCCGCACCTGCACGCCGCCACAGCACACGTCCAGCGTTTCGCCGTCATGCTCTGTCATCTTCGCGGCGCCCAACTACCCCAATGGCTAGCCGACGTCGAAGCCGACGACCTGCCCGACCTGCACGCGCCTACACAGCCGGACTCCGCAGAGACCTCGACGCCGTCACCAACGGACTCACCCAACCCTGGAGCTCCGGCCAGGTCGAAGGCGCCGTCACAAAGATCAAATCCATCAAACGCGCCATGTTCGGCCGCGCCAACTTCGACCTCCTCCGCCAGCGCATCCTCCTGGCCGACTGACATCACACAATCTGTGCCGGAGCCAGAAACCGTGTCCGCGGACCCGGCGGCCCGCTGTCCGCCCACCCCGACCACTAAATGTCCGTTGACACTCGCAAAAGCGATTTGTGCGGCTGGTAAGCCATCAGACTGGCGGGCTTCGACCCTATTCTGACTCGACCAGGGACAGTTAGCGGATCGTCGGCAGCAGTAGCACAAGATCACGCTTCCGAACATCGGCACGATGGTGAGCCCCAGCCGGTCACCACCGGTGACGCGCCTTGGCCGGCCGTCCCGCACGCCAACGGCGACATGAGCGTGCACCATTCTCGCCGGTCAGGCCCACCGTTGACCGTACGACCATAAGCGCACGTACCAGCTCGAAAAGTTGACGACGGCGACTCGACGCTCGGACGGGCCGCGTGGACGGCGTCGTACGGCAGTGGGGCATCCCGGAGGATCGCGGTCAGCCGAATCGGGCGGCCGTGATCGGACGGTGGGCCGATCCGCCATGCCAAGGCACCGCCTACGGTCGGGCCTTGAGCGACGGTGCGTACCGGCTGGGCGTTGATCTAGGCACCTCCAACACCGTCGCGGCGCTGGCCGGCCCTGACGCGTCCGTCCGCAGTCTGATCGTTGGCCGTGGCGCACTGCTCAGCTCGGGCGTTTTCAGCGACGCCGACGGCCGGCTCATCACCGGCGAGGCCGCTGCCGCCGCCGCCCTCCACGCACCCGGCGGCTTCGAAGCCAATCCCAAGCGGCGCATCGACGACGGTGTTGTGTGGCTCGGACCCTGGCCACGGGCTACCTGCACGCGACCCTCACCGGGCACGAGGGCCCGGTCCGCTCCGTCGCCTTCAGCCCGGACGGCCGGTTCCTCGTCTCGGGCGGCGCCGCCAAGGCCTTGAGACGCGAGTGCGTGTTCATCTGGGACATCCCGAGTGGCCGGCGCCGTAGCGCGTTCGGCCAGCAGGGCCTGGGCGTGGTCGCCGTGGCATTCCGGCCCGATGGTCGGCAGATACTGACCGCCGGCGCGGATGGGCGCCGGGTTTACGGGATCGAGCACAGCGTGGGTACCACCGACGACTGGCGACGCAACGTGGACGTCGAGACGAACGAGCTCGGAGACGACGGCTCCATCCGGGCGATTGCCTTCAGCCCTGACCTCGAGTACGCCTACGGCGACGACCTCGCCCGCGTGTACGTCGCCAGGCACAACTACACGATGCCGGGCCACGTCGGCGCGGTGCTCGCCGTGGCCTTCCGTCCGGACGGCCGGTTGCTGGCCAGCGGCGGTCACGACCGGACCGTGCGGCTGTGGGACATCGATGCGTTGGACGCCCTGCGCGAGCTGCCCCGCGGCGAACCGAGGGTGTTGCCGACCGCGGACACGTTGGAGGGGCACGGCCTGTCGGTCACGGCTGTGGCGTTCAGCCCCAACGGTGCGCTGCTGGCCAGCGGGAGCCTCGACCGGACCGTCAGGCTATGGGACCCGGCGACCCGGGCGCCGTTGCACGCCGTCGACAACGGGGACGCGGCCGTGCACGCCGTGGTGTTCGGGACCGACGGCACGCTGATCGCCGCCGGCGCGGACGGCGTCGTGCGGCACTGGAGTCTGCCCGGCTCGTAGGCCGATTGCAGCAGGCGTGTCAGGACAATGCCGGGCGGACCTGGAACGTGCTGTCGGCCCGGAACTGCGCGGTGCCGTCCGCCTGGCGCACCCACAGCTCGTCGCCCTCGCGGTGGATGAAGTACCCGCGGTAGTTCGACGCCTCCAGCATCACGTCGCCGCCGCCGGTGCCCAGCGGGCAGAAGGTGGCGTCGCCGCGGAACAGCGCCGTGCCCTCGTCGCGGCTGAGCCGCAGCCGCCAGTTCGAGTGCCGCAGGTACTGCCCGTCGCTCGACCGCAGTGAGAAGCAGCCCGCGTTGGCCAGCCCCGGCACCGCCTGGAACGTGGCCCGCTGCCGCGACCCGGGGCCGCCGGCGGTGAGGAGGATGCCGAGCTGCTGTCCGTCGGTGCCCAGATACCGGCCCGGCGTGGCGTCGGACTCCAGCGAGACCGGTCCGGCGTGCAGGGACAGTACCGCAGCGGCCGTTTGCGACGGGGCGGAGGCCGACGGCGGTGCCGACCGGGCCGCCTCGGCCGGTGCCGGCGGCGCGTGCTGCGGCCAGAGCGCCGCGGTGGTGGCGATCCCGGCGACCAGCGACCCGGCCACGGCGAGCTTGGCGACCGGCACGCCGGCCAGCCAGCCGGTCTTCGCCGCGCCGGTCACCGCCGGCCCGGCGAGCGGCGCGGAGGTCGAGCCGAGGCCGGCCGGGAGCGTCTCGTGGGCAACCAGCGCGCCGGTGAGCACGGCCGGCACCGGCAGCAGCGCGAAACCGGTCAGCAGCCGCTCGGTGTCGACCATCCCCTCGGCGGCCCGCGCGCAGGCGACGCACGAGCGGGTGTGCCGCCCGATCCGCTTGCGCCACAACGGGCTCGGCAGGCCGTCCCAGTCGGCGACCACGGTGTCCAGCCACGGGCAGCGGGGCCGCGCGTCGAGCGCGGCCACCAGCAGCCGGGCCTGTTCGAGCCGGTTGCGCATCCGCTGCACGCGGACCCCGGCGTGCACGACACTGACACCGAGCGCGGCGGCCAGCTCGGCCCGGGTCAGCTCCTCGCCGATCTCCAGCCACCACAGCGACCACAGCACGCGGTCCTCGGCGTCGAGCCAGCCGACTGCCTGCCCGACCTGCCGCCGCTGCCCGGACAGCTCGACCCGCAGCACGGTGAGGTCCTCGAAGTCGTCGGCGTCGGGTGCGTCGGTGAGCGCGTCCAGCGGCGCCCGCCGTTCCGCGGCGATCCGGGCCCGCTGCAGATAGGTACCGGCCTGCCGCACCGCGATCGCCGCCAGCCAGACGCGGAAACGCTCCGGGTCACGCAGCGACGGCAGCTGCCGCAGCGCGCGCAGCATCGTCTCCTGCACCACGTCGTCCACGGCACCCGGATGCCCGGCGAGGGCCCGCCGCACGATGGAGTACACCAGCTGCAGGTGCCCCGCGAGAAGCTCGTCGAGGGCATGCCTGTTGCCGGCCTTCGCCGCGGCGACCAGCGAGACCTGACCCGTTTTCGTTCCCAAGCACCATCACCGGCCCGTCGGTCGACTCCGCCGGCACCGCGCCGGCGGAGCGGGGGGCCGTCGCGATCGGTGGAGCCGGGTATCCATCTCGACATACCGCCGGAGACGTTGTCAAGAAACACGTCCGCCGACCTCGCCGACCGGCGCGCCATAACGCTTTTCGCCCAGTACAGCGGCCGGGCCCGCTGACGCTGCGGGTGCTCCGATCGGCGGCCTCCGGTCCGGGGTGATGCGGGTTGCGACGGGAAGGTGTTCGAATGAGGTGAGATTGTCGCGCGAGGGGAACGGCCGCTCATGCGCAGATGCCTGCCGGCGCGCCCGGCGCCGCCGATGGCGATCCGGGTCGCCGTGGCTGTCGCGATCGTCGCGCTGGAGACGGTCGTGCTCCTCGCGCTGCCCGGCCGGGCCCTCGAGCAGCTGACCGGCATGGTGTACCTCGCCGGCGTCCTGGCCGTGTCCATGCTGTGGGGCGCCCGGCTCGGCGCCGTCACGGCGCTTGCGAGCATCGCTGCGGTCGGCTTCTTCCAGGGTTTCGACCTGTGGCCGGTCGCAATCCTCCTGGCCGGAGCGCCGGCGGTCAGCGCCCTCGCACACGGCGGGGCCGGCCCGGTGCCGCGCGCCGCGGCGGAGCACGCCGCGGTCTGCTCGCACGGTGACAGCCAGCAGGAGGCCACCTCGCTGGCCACGACGCAGGCCGGGCTGCGGCGGGTGGCGACGCTCGTCGCGCGGGGCACCGATCCGGCCGACGTGTTCGACGCGGTCACCGAGGAGCTCGGCCGGATCCTCGGCCGGGGCTTCCCCGTGATGCTCATCCGCTACGACCCGGACGGCACCGCCGCCAGGGTCATCGGGCGCAGTGAACCCACCGACATCGACTATGTGCCCGTCGATGGCGACAGCCTCGTGGCGAAGGTGTACCGCACCGGCCGGGCCGCGCGGATGACCAGCTATGCGCACGCGGCCGGACCCAACGCGGCCATCGCCCGCAGCGTCGGTGCCCGGTCCGGGGTCGGCGTGCCGGTCCTGGTCGGCGACCGGGTGTGGGGTGTGGCCATCGTCGTGTCCACCGGCCCGCAGCAGCCGCCGCCCGACGCGGAGCGCCGCATGGCGGACTTCACCGAGCTCGTCGCCACCGCGATCGCCAACGCGGAGAGCCGCGCCCAGCTCATCGCCTCCCGCGCCAGGATGGTGGCCGCCACCGACGACGCCCGCCGACGCCTGGAGCGCGATCTGCACGACGGCGTACAGCAGCGGCTCATCTCGCTCGGCCTGCAACTGCGGGCCGCGCAGGACGGGCTCCCGCCCGGGGCCGGCGACGTCGGGCACCAGCTCGGGAAGGTGGTCGACGGGCTGACCGCGGCCGCGCACGAGCTGCAGGAGCTGTCGCGGGGCATCCACCCGGCGATCGTGTCGCAGGGCGGCCTGGCTTCGGCGATCCGCACCCTGGCCCGGCGCAGCGGGCTGCCGGTCGACCTCCGCCTGCACATCGACCGGCGGCTGCCCGAACCGGTGGAGGTCGCCGCGTACTACATCATCTCCGAGGCGCTGACCAACGCCGCCAAGCACGCCCACGCGAAGACGGTGCACGCGCGCATCGAGACCGACAGGTGCCGGTTGGCGCTGACCGTGCACGACGACGGCGTCGGCGGCGCCTACCGGGAGGGCGGGTCCGGGCTGCTCGGCCTCCAGGACCGGGTCGAGACCCTCGGTGGCACGTTCAAGGTGCTCAGCCCGCTCGGCCGGGGCACCACACTGTGCGCCGAGCTCCCGGTCGGGCCGCGCGGCACTGCGGCAAACCCGTAGCGGAAGTGCGGTTCAGCGCGGTCGTGCCGGCCGCCGGTACCGCTGATGCTGCACGTACACCGCCCGGGAGGAGACACGTCATCGGCGTCAGCGACCGCAGCCCCCGCTGGGCCCGGCTGTGCCTGGTCGTCGGTGCGCTGCTGGTGCTGGGCAGCGCCGGCTCCCTGATCGGCGGCGACCTGGTGCTGGCCCACTACAGCGCCCAGATCACCCACCCCGGCGGCCTCGGCGACGCCGCCGCGGCCGGCCACAGCATCGACGGGCCGCTCAACCTGCTCCTCGTCGGCATCGACGAACGGACCGGCAACGCGGCGATGGGTGCCCGCGCCGACTCGATCATCATCGCGCACATCCCGGCGAGCCACGACCAGGTCTATCTGACCAGCATCCCGCGCGACACCCGGGTGGCAATTCCACCGGACCGGATCAGTGGGTACCGCGGCGGCACCGACAAGGTCAACGCGGCCTTCGAGTTCGGCTACCAGCGCGGCGGCGGCCGCGACGAGGGCCTGACCCTGCTGGCCGAGACGGTGAGCAGCCTCGCCGGCGGGCTGAAGTTCAACGGCGCGGCGATCGTCAACTTCGACGGCTTCCAGGGTCTGGTCACCGCCCTCGGCGGCGTGCACCTGTGCGTGGACGAGCGCACCACGTCCATCCACATCGGCTGGAACACCCGCACCGGCCAGGAGGGCGAGCCGTACAACTTCACGCCCGACGGCATCCCCACGACCCTGAAGCCGAACATGCGGCCCCAGGTCTACGAGGTCGGCTGCTCCGACATGGCCGCCTGGCAGGCGCTGGACTACGTCCGGCAGCGCGACAAGCTCGCTGACAACGACGGCGACTACGGCCGCCAGCGTCATCAGCAGCAGTTCCTCAAGGCTCTGCTCACCAAGGCGTCCAGCAGCGGGGTCATCACCGACCCGCACAAGGTCGCGCAGATCCTCGACTCGGTCGGCAAGGCGGTGTCGTTCTACAACAACGACGTCTCGCTCGCCGACTGGATCTTCACCCTGCACGGCATCGACCCCGGCAGCGTGGTCACCGTGAAGACGAACGGCGGCCGGTTCAACACCGAGGTCGTCAACGGCCAGTCCTACGAGATCCTCGACACCGCCACCGAGCAGCTGCTCGCCGCCATCGCCCAGGACCAGGTCGCCGCGTTCGTCGCCGCCCACCCGGACCTGGTCGACACCACGGCCGGCGGGAGCCGCGGATGAGCGCCCCGATCCCCCGCCGGTCGCTGTTGCTCGCCCTGGGCGGCGCCGCGCTGCTGGCCGGATGCGGCACCGACCGCCCGGCCTGGCACGGCGGTGACATCCCCGGTGACTCCCACCCGGGCGACAGCGCCGGCCCGGAGCCGACCGGCAGCGCCCTGGTCGTACCGCCCGCGAACCCCCCGACCGCTGGCACCTGCCCGGCCAACCACGGCGTCGTCCAGCAGCCCGGCGGCCCGCAGCACTATCTGCCCTGCCACGGCACCGACATCGCCCTGACCGTGGACGACGGACCCGACCCGGCGTACACCCCGAAGATGCTGGCTCTGCTCGCCCGGCTGCAGATCCGGGCGACGTTCTGCATGATCGGCCGCAGCGCCGCCGCCCACCCGGACCTCGTGAAGCGGGTCCTCGACGGCGGCCACCACATCGCGAACCACACCTACGACCATCCCCTGAACATCGCCAAGCTGGCGGCGAACGCGGTGCACGCGGAGATCGCACGGGCCTCCGACGCCATCAGTACGGCGGCCGGCGGGTACCGGCCGACACTGTTCCGCGCGCCCGGCGGAGCCTGGTCGCCGACGGTGCTGCAGCAGTGCGGATCGCTGGGGCTGCGGCCGCTGGACTGGAGCGTGGATCCGCGCGACTGGAGCCGGCCGGGCGTGCAGCACATCGTGACCACGATCATGACCCAGACCCACCCGGGCGCGATCATTCTGGAGCACGACGGCGGCGGCAACCGGGAGCAGACCTTGACCGCGCTGGGCGTGACGCTGCCCAAACTGCGCGACGCCGGGTACACCTTCGTCCAGCCCTGAGTGCCGCGGCCTGGGTCGACGGCAGCACCGGACCCTGTCAGGCCTCCGACGGGGCGATGTTGTGGTTGAGGCGGAACATGTTCGCCGGGTCGTACGCCCGCTTCACTATGCGCAGCCGCTCATACGTGGCCGGCTCGAAGGCCGTGGCGACGAGCTGCGGTGTGTCGTCGGAGGCGGTCAGGAAGTTCAGCAGGGCCCCGCCCGTCGCCCACGGTGCGAGCGCGGCGGTGACGCGCCCGATCGCCGTGTGGAACAGCTCCGCCTCCGGTGGCCCGCCGGGGGTGGCCGCGAACAGGTTGAACCGCGCCTCGCGGTGGCCGACGGCGTTCGGGACCTTCGGGTCCACGCCGAGCGCGCCGCCGAGCTGCCGGACCTCGACCATCAGCACCGGAAGGTCGGCCTGCGGACCGGCGAGCGCGACGAGCACCGCGACCGCCTCGGCCGGCAGGTCCCGCAACTGCACGCCGCGCTCGTGGACCGGCAGCGGATCGACGGGGTCGGCGTGGATCCCGGCGATGGCGGTGAACGGCATCTCCGCCACCGTGTCCAGCAGCCTCGGCCCGATCGCCCGCAGCCCGGCGATGAGCCGCTCACCTTCTTCGGCCGTACCGAGATAGGCGACCCGGACGTGCAGGGAGAACCGGCCCTGCAGCGGCTCGGGCAGGAACGGCAGCGGTGGCAGCCGCAGGAAGGCGAAGGAGAGGGTCAGCTCGTCCGGGGCGTCGGCGACCAGGCGGCGGTACTCCGCGAGGACCGGCTCGACGTGCTCAGCGGAGAAGTACAGGCCGCCGCCGTACAGCCGGCTGACGGGCATGAGGTCGAACTCGAGCGCCGTCACGACGCCGAAGTTGCCTTTGCCGCCGCGCAGTGCCCAGAACAGCTCGGGCTCGTGGTCGGCATCGGCGCGCCGCAGGACGCCGTCGGCGGTCACGAGCTCGATCGCGGTGACGTGGTCGGCGGCGAACCCGTACGTCCGGCCCAGCGCGGGGCTGAGGCCGCCGCCGAGCGTGTAGCCGACGACGCCGACGTTGGGCGAGGAGCCCGCCAGCGGGGCGAGGCCGTGGGCCGCCGCGGCGTCGAGCACCTCCTGCCATTCGACGCCGGCCTCCACGCGGGCCGCCCGTCGAGCGGCGTCGATGGTGATCCCGCGCATCCGGCGGGTGTTGATGAGCAGCCCGCCGTCGGCGTGGTGGACCGCGCCGTGCCCCGTCGCCACGACGGCGACCGGAAGGTCGTGCCGGGCCGCGAACCGGACCGCCGCCTGCACGTCCAGGTCGCCGGCGGCCCCGACGACGACGGACGGGCGCTGCGGCACCGCGAGATTCCACGTGGTCGTCTCATCCGCGTAGCCGGCGTCGTCCGGCGTCAGCACCGGTCCGCGCACCTGCTCGGCCAGTGCGCCGAGCTCGACCGCCGGATTCTTCGGGTCTGTCATGGTGTTCCACTCCTGATCGCTGCTCTGCATGCCGGGTGATTCGCCCGGCGCCACCAGTCGAGCCCGCGGCCGTGGACGTGCCGTTGACACCTGGTCAACGCATCGGCCCGCGTTGACCGGATGCCGACCGGGCGTCGACGGGCCGGTGCTGCCATCGATGCGTGAGCCGGGTGATCCGGCACGACAACCAGCTGAGGGAGTACGGACATGACAGCCTCACGGAAGCTCATCCGCGGCGGTACGGTCGTCTCGGTCGATGCCACGATCGGTGACCTGCCGTCCGGTGACGTGCTGATCGAGGACGAGCGGATCGTCGCCGTGGCGCCCGACCTGGACGGCGTCGACGCCGAGGTGGTCGACGCCACCGGGAAGATCGTCATGCCGGGCCTGGTCGACACCCACCGCCACCTGTGGCAGAGCGCGCTCCGGCAGATCGCGGTCGACTGGACCCTCGCGGACTACTTCGAGCGGGTGATCGGCGGTTTCTCGCCGGTCTTCACCCCGCAGGACGTGCACATCGGCACCCACTTCGGCGCGCTGGAGGCCCTGGACTCCGGAGTGACGACCATCTTCGACTGGTCGCACATCCTCAACACCCCGGAGCACGCCGATGCCGCGGTGGCCGCGTTGCGGGATTCGGGCATCCGAGCGGTCTTCGGCCACAGCATCCCAACCGACGAGCCGACCTGGTACTACAACAGCGACCGCCGCCACCCGCAGGACGTCCGTCGGCTCGCGGCGCGGGACTTCTCCTCGAAGGACCAGCTGCTGACGCTGGCGCTGGCCGTCCGCGGCCCGGAGCTGGCGACCATCGGCGCGACGGCCGACGACCTCGCGCTGGCCCGGGACCTCGACGTGCGCTCCTCGATGCACATCGGCCTGGGCCTGATGGGCCTGCAGCGCGGGGTGACCCAGCTGCACACTCACGGGCTGCTCGGCGACGACCTCATCTTCCTGCACTGCAACACCTGCACCGACGACGAGCTGAAGCTCATCGCGGCCAGCGGCGCTCACGCGTCCGTCTCCGCCCGGGTGGAGCAGCTCATGGGTCACGGCGCGCCCGCGACCGGCCGCCTGCTCGCCGCCGGTATCCGCCCGGCCCTGTCGGTCGACGTGGTCTGCGGGGTGACCGGCAGCATGTTCGCCGAGATGCGCGGCATGCTGGAGGCCGAACGCGGCCGGGTGCATCAGGTGTACCTCGACCGGGGCGAGCCCTCCCCCGCGCAGCTGCTCACCGCCCGGGACGCTATCGAGTTCGCGACCATCGAGGGCGCCCGCACCCTCGGCCTCGAGGACCGCGTCGGCTCGCTGACGCCGGGCAAGCAGGCCGACATCGTCCTGCTCGACGTGGCCGGTTCGCCGTTCGGCATGCTCAACAACGCGCCGGCCGCCGTGGTGTTCAGCGACGTCCGCGACGTCGACGGCGTGCTCGTCGCCGGCGAGTTCCGCAAGCGCTACGGCCGCCTGGTGCGCCAGGACGCGGCCGCGGCCCGGCAGCGGGCGGAGCGTTCGCGCGACCGGCTGTTCGCCGCGGCCGGCGTACCCGCCGGTGCCGCCCCGGTCGCCGTCGGCCGCTGACGGCGGACCGGGCCCGGTGGCGATCCCCCGATCCGGCGATCGCCACCGGGTGCCGTGTGAGCTGGGCGCATCGCCGTTGGCTATGGGGGTCAGCGCGATGTTGCGTTGGCGGCGACCGCGCGGCGTCCGCATGCTGGCCCGGTGGACATCGCACTCGATCATCCAGGCCCGCCACTGCGGTTCACCGTCCTCGGTGTCGTGCGCGGCTGGCGGGACGGCGCCGAACTGCAGCTCGGCTCACCGCAGCAGCAGGCGCTGCTGGTGGCGTTGCTGCTGCGCGAAGGTACCCCCGCCTTGATCGACGAGCTGGTCGACGCGCTGTGGCACCGTGACCCGCCACCGGCGGCGGTGGGCACCGCACGCACCTATCTGTCGCGGCTGCGCCGGATCGTCGGCGACGCCCTCGTCTCGGTCGGCGGCGGCTACGCCCTGCGGCTCGGACCCGACGCACTGGACCTGGCCGTGTTCCGCCGACAGGTGGCCCGGGGGCAGGCGCTGCTGCGCGCGGGTTCGGGCGCGGCGGCGGCGGCCGCGCTGCGCGAGGCCCTCGAGCAGTGGCCCGGGACGGCCCTGTCCGGCATTCCGGGTGAGTACGCCGCCCGGCAGCGCACCAGGCTCGCCGAGGTGCGCCTGGCGGCCGTGGAGACCCATTTCGCGGCGCAGCTGGCCGGGGCGGCGGACGGTGACCCGGAGCGACTCACCGAACTGGCCGCGCTGGTCGGCCAGTACCCGTTGCGGGAGGGCTTCCGCGAGCTGTACATGCTGGCGCTGTACCGGGCCGGGCGGCAGGCCGACGCGCTGGCCGCCTACCGGCAGGGCCGCCGCCGGCTGCGCGACGAGGCGGGCCTCGAGCCCGGGCCCGCGCTGCAGCACATGCACCAGCGCATCCTCGGCGCCGACCCGGACCTGCTCGCCGGCGTCGGCACGCGGGCCGCCGGCCCGGTGCAGCTCCCGGCCGACCTGCCCGACTTCGTCGGCCGCACCGCCGAGCTGGCCCTGATCACCGAGGCGCTGCGGGCCCGGACCGAGCCGGTCGTCGGCATCGCCGGGCTGAGCGGCACCGGCCGGACCGCCCTGGCCGTCCGGGCCGCGCAGGCGCTGTCCGCCGGCTACCCCGGCGGGCTGCTCTACGCCGATCTGGCCGGCGCCGCCGGCGAGGCCGAGATCCTGGCCACCTGGCTGGCCACCTTCGGTGCCGATGACGCCCTGCCCACCTCGGTGTGCGGCCGCGCGCAGCGGCTGCGCGACACGCTGCACGGGCGGCGCGTCCTGGCCGTGCTCGACAACGTCGAGGACCACCGGCAGGTCGGCGCGCTGCGCCGGGCCCTGCCCGACGGCGCGATCCTGTTCACCGCCACCCGCCAGCTGCTGGAGGCCGCCGACACCACCTGGGTGCGCCTCGGCCCGCTGCGGCCCGGCGAGGCCGGCACGATGCTGCGCCGGCTGATCGGCCCGCAGCGCGCCGGCCTCGAACCGGACGCGATCGCCCGGCTGGTCTCGCTGAGCGCCGGATACCCGCTGCCGCTGCGGCTGATCGGCGAGCGGCTGCGCCAGCGGCAGCAGCTGACCGTCGCCGAGGTCGCCGAGCGACTCACCCAGGAGGCCGACGACCGGCACGGGCCGCTGCACCACGACTGTGTGGCCGCCGACGCGCCGCTGCTGCGTACCCGGGCCCGGCTGAGCCCGCTGCAGGCCGCGGTGCTGCACGCCGCGGCGGCCGCGGGCCGGTCCGAGGTCACCGCGCCCGACGTCGCGGACCTGCTGGACCTGCCCGAGCACCAGGCGTGGAACGCCCTGGAGGCCCTCGTCGAGGTGTTCCTCCTGCAGCACGCGGACACGCCGGGCCGCTACCGGCTCGACGCCTACGTGCGCGCCTTCGCCCGGCGGCCGGTGACCGCCCGGACCGGCGCGGACCCAGCCGACCGGCCGGCCCGCCGTCCGAGCCGGCTTCGCAGCCGGGCCGCACTGCGCGGGCGGCCCGGCGTGCGCCCGGCCGGGCGCCGCTGAACGGGGCGCTCAGGTCCGCAGGGCCGGCGCGCTGCGGCGGATATCGTTGACCAGCGTCGACGCGGCCGGTGACAGGGTGCGCACGCTCGGCGTCGCCAGCGCGATCGGCAGGTTGAGCGACGCGTCGTCGATCTCGACCGTGTGCAGGCCGCCGAACTCGGCCCGCACGGAACTGGGCAGGAAGACCATCCCCAGCCCGTTGCGGACGAGACCGACCGCAAGCCCGCCGTCGGCCGCCTCAAACCGGACGTCGCGCGACACTCCGGCCGCGCTGAACGCCCGGTCGGCGACGGTGCGGTTGCCCCAGCCGGTGGGAAAATCGATGAACGGCTCCCCCTCGAGCTGCCGGAGCCTGACTCGCCCGGCGTGGGCCAGGGGGTGACCGGCCGGGACGACGAGCTGCAGCGAGTCGTCGGCGATGTGCTGCAGGCGGACCCCCGCGACCGCCTCCATGGTGGCGACCACCGCGACGTCGAGGATGCCGTCGGCGATCGCCTCGACGAGGCCGCCGGTGCCGGTGGCCGAGGTCCGCAGCCGGACCGTGACATCGGGATGCGCGACATGGAACCGGCCGAGAATCGCGGGGATGTCGATCGGCATGATGGACAACAGCGCGCCGACGGTCACGGTGCCCCGCAGACCGCCGCCGGCCTGAGCGACGGCGTCACGGGCGCGCTGGGCGCCGGCGAGCATCGCCTGGGCCTCCGGCAGCAGCGCGGCGCCGGCGTCGGTGAGCTCGATCTGCGGGCCGCCGCGATCGAACAGTTCCGCACCGAGGCCGCGCTCGAGTTTCTGGACCGCCGCCGAGACGGCCGACTGGACGATCCGCACCCGCCGGGCGCCCTTGGTGAAGCTGCGTTCCTCGGCGACGGCGACGAAGTACTCGAGCTGGCGCAGGTCCATCCGGCCATTATCGCGAGCACGCCGGGCCGGCGCGGCCGGCGCAGTCGATAGGATGGAAAGGCTTGCTGAGGAGACCGCGACATGACGACAGTTCGCACCGACAGCGGCGCAACGAAGAGGGCCGACGTGGCTTCGAGCCTCGCACCCGCGCTCCGTGACCTGCGAGCGGCGGCGCTGCGGTACGCCGCCGCGAAAGCGTCACGAACGCTGCGGGACTGGACCGACGGTCTCAACGATTACGTGGCACGCCGGGGGCCGGCCACGCGAGCGGTCTTCGAGGGGCTGCGAGCCAAGCTGCTGGGCAAGCATCCGTTCCGGGCCGCGATCAAGGGTGCCTGGGCGGGGATGAGCACCGAGCTGAAGATCGCTGTGGTGCTGACCCTGGTGCTGGTGCTCCTGCTCGGTGCCGTCGTCCTGGTGGTTCTCCTGCTCGGGCTCTTGGTCGCCGTGCTGATCGCCGGCATTCGGGCCGCCACCCGCTGAGCCTCGGCGCGGCGCACCCACGCGACCGTGTGAGCGCTCACGGCCGGCCCAGACCTCACCGAGCCGTCGCCCATAACCGTTTTCGTCCCGGGTCGCACGCATCGACTTCTGGCATTGGGTGCTGCTATGTTAGCGCTCACTTCGCGCGGTCCCGGGCAAGCTCCGCCGGCTTGCCTCCGCTCCGGCACCGCTGCGCCCGGTGAAAGGAACGCCGCCTCATGTCCTCACCCAGACTCTCCCGCCGCGGCCTGCTGCAGACGACCGGTGCCGCCGCCGTCGCGACCGCCGCCGCGCCGCTGCTCGCCGCCGGCGGGGCCGAGGCCGCCGTCGCGCCGGCCCGGTCCGACATCGGTGTCGGCGCCTACGCCTTCGACCTCGGGCAGGTCCAGCTGAGCTCGGGACGATGGCTGGACAACCAGAACCGGACGCTGTCGTACCTGCGGTACCTGGACGTGAACCGCATGCTGTACAACTTCCGGGCCAACCACCGCGTGTCGACGGGCGGTGCCGCGGCGACCGGCGGATGGGACGCGCCGTCGTTCCCGTTCCGCACGCACATGCAGGGCCACCTGCTCACCGCCTGGGCGCAGGCCTATGCCGTGCTCGGCGACACCACCTGCCGCGACAAGGCCACCGCGATGGTCGCCGGGATGGCCGCCTGCCAGGCCAACAACGCCGCCGCCGGATTCAGCTCCGGCTACCTGTCGGGCTTCCCCGAGTCGGACTTCACCGCCCTGGAATCCGGTGGCCTCTCCAACGGCAACGTCCCCTGGTACTGCATCCACAAGACCCTCGCCGGCCTGCTCGACGCGTGGCGGCTCATCGGCAGCACCCAGGCCCGTGACGTGCTCCTGGCCCTGTGCGGCTGGGTGGACTGGCGCACCGGACGGCTCAGCGGGAGCCAGATGCAGTCCGTGCTCGGCACCGAGTTCGGCGGCATGAACGCGGTCCTCACCGACGTGTACCAGCAGACCGGCGACGCCCGCTGGCTCACCGCCGCGCAGCGCTTCGACCACGCGGCGGTCTTCAACCCGCTCGCCTCCAACTCGGATCAGCTCAACGGATTGCACGCCAACACCCAGGTGCCGAAGTGGATCGGCGCGGCCCGCGAGTACAAGGCGACGGGCACCACCCGCTACCGCGACATCGCCGTCAACGCCTGGGCGATGACGGTCGGCGCGCACTCGTACGTCATCGGCGGCAACAGCCAGGCCGAGCACTTCCGCGCGCCGAACGCCATCGCGGGGTACCTGACCAACGACACCTGCGAGCACTGCAACAGCTACAACATGCTGAAACTTTCGCGCGAGCTGTGGCTGCTGTACCCGGACAACGCGGCGTACTTCGACTTCTACGAGCGCGCCCTGCTCAACCACGTCATCGGCGCCCAGAACCCGGCCGACAGCCACGGCCACATCACCTACTTCACGCCGCTGAAGCCCGGCGGCCGGCGCGGCGTCGGGCCGGCCTGGGGCGGTGGCACCTGGAGTACCGACTACAACTCCTTCTGGTGCTGCCAGGGCACCGGCGTGGAGATCAACACGAAGCTGATCGACTCCATCTACTTCTACAACGACACCACGCTGACCGTGAACCTGTTCACCCCCTCGGTGCTCACCTGGACATCCCGCGGCATCACCGTCACCCAGGCCACGACCTACCCGGCCGGCGACACCACGACCCTGACCGTCACCGGCAGCGTCGCCAGTTCCTGGACCATGCGCATCCGCATCCCGGCCTGGGCCACCGGCGCGACGATCGCCGTCAACGGCACCGTCCAGTCGATCGCGACCACGCCCGGCACGTACGCGGCGCTGACCCGCACCTGGACGTCCGGCGACGCCGTCACGGTCCGGCTGCCGATGGCCGTGGTGGCCCGGCCCGCGAACGACAACGCCAACGTCGTCGCGCTCACCTACGGCCCGGTCGTGCTGGCCGGCAACTACGGCAGCACGGCCCTGTCCGCGCTGCCGGCGCTGAACACCGCCTCGGTGACCCGCACCAGCACCACATCGCTGGCGTTCACCGCCACCGCCAACAACACCACGGTCGGCCTGGGCCCGTTCCACGACGCGCAGGGCTTCAACTACACCGTCTACTGGAGCGCCAACGGGCAGGGCGGCGGCACGGGCACCGCGACCTTCCGCCTCGCCAACGCGGCCAGCGGCCTGGTGCTGGGCATCCAGAACATGTCCACCGCCGACGGCGGGCTCGCCCTGCAGTGGGCCGACAGCGGCACCGCCGACCACGACTGGGAACTCGTCACCGACGGCAGCGCCGTGCGCCTGCGCAACGCCAACAGCGGCAAGGTCCTCGGCGTCAACGGGATGTCGACCGCCGACAACGCGGCCGTGCTGCAGTGGACCGACAACGGCACCGCCGACCACCGCTGGTCCATCGTGGACAACGGCGACGGTACCCACAAACTGCGCAACGCCAACAGCGCCAAGGTCCTCGGCATCACCGGCAACTCCACCGCGAGCGGCGCGCAGGCGGTGCAGGCCCCCGACGACGGCAGCGCCGACAACCTGTGGCGCTTCCTGCCCGGCGGCGCCCGCCGCATCCAGAACCTCGGCAGCGGCCTCGTCCTGGGCGTCACGAACATGTCCACCGCCGACGGCGCGCTGGTCCTGCAGTGGGCCGACAACGGCACGAGCGACCACCTGTGGACGGCGGTGGTGGACTCCGGCGGGTACCTCCGGCTCAAGAACGCCAACAGCGGCAAGGTCCTCGCCGTGGAGAACGGCGGCACCGCCAACGGCACCCGCGCCGTCCAGCTGCCCGACACCAGCGCCACCGACCGACGCTGGCGCCTGCGCTACGGCACCAACGGCTACTTCCGCATCCAATCCGCGGGCGGCCGCGTCCTCGGCGTGAACGGCGCGTCGACCGCGCAGGGCGCCCAGGTGCTCATCTGGGACGACAACGGCACCAACGACCACCTGTGGCGGTTCGTCTGAGGCCGGCCGCACCCGTGCTTCGCCGCGCGGGTGCGGCCGCGGTTGGTTAAGGTCGGCGCAGCACCGTCCGCCGATGACAAGGAACCGCGATGAGCCGCCACGACGATGACGTCGCCCTCGACGCGGCGCGGGACCCGCTGGTCGTCGCGCTCGACATCGGCTCGACCGCGACCCGCGGCGGCGTGCACGACGCGACCGGCCGGCGAGTGCACGGGCTGCAGCACAAAGTGCCGCACACCTTCACCGCCGCGCCGGACGGCACCTCGGTCATCGATCCCGACCAGGTCACCGCGGAAGTGGAGCAGGTGCTCGACGCGGTGACCCGCAAGTCGCGGCTCGGCACCCGCATCGCCGGCGTCGCCATGGACACCTTCGCCGCCTCGCTGATCGCGGTCGACGCCGCCGGGCGGGCGCTCACCCCGTGCCTGACCTACGCCGACTCCCGCAGCGCCGGCGCCGTGCGCGCGTTGCGTGCTGAGCTCGACGAGCACGCGGTACAACAGCGAACCGGAACGCGGCTGCACACGAGCTATCACGCGCCGCGCCTGCGCTGGCTCGCCACCGCGCAGCCCGGCGTCGTGCGGGCCGCGGCGAGCTGGTGGTCGCTCGGCGAGTACGTGCTGGCGCGGCTCATCGACCGGCCGCTCGCCGGGACGTCCACGGCGGCCTGGACCGGGCTGCTCGACCGGCGCACCGGGGAATTCGACGCCGAGCTGCTGGCCGCCGCCGGGATCACCGCCGGGCAGCTCACCGCGCCGCGGGACACGCCGGAGCCCGCCGCGTCGCAACGGCCCGCCCTCGCGGAGGCGGCCTGGTTCCCGGTCATCACCGACGGGCTGGCCAGCAACCTCGGATCAGGAGCAACCGATTCCACGGTACTGACGGCCGCCACGGCCACCAGCGGAGCCCTGCGGGTGCTGCTGGACGGACCGGCCGATCCGCTGCCGTCCGGCCTGTGGAACTACCGGGTCGACGCCCGGCGCACGCTGCTCGGCGGCGCCATCAACGACGTCGGCCGGGCCGTGAGCTGGGCGCAGGACACCCTGCGGCTCGGCCCCGACCCGGCGGCCGTGCTGAGCGCCCCGCCGAGCGGGGCGACGCCGCTGGTGCTGCCGTATCTCACCGGCGAGCGCGCCCCAGGGTGGGCCGGCGGCGCCCGCGCCGTGTTCGGCGGGGTGTCGGCGGCGACGGACGGCGACGCGCTGCACCGCGGCATCATCGAGGGCGTCGCCATGACCTACGCCCGGGTCGCCGCCGAACTGTATCCGGCCGCGCCCGGGATCGTGGAGGTGGCGGCGGCCGGGCGGGTCAGCAACGACCGGCCCGAGTGGCTGCAGATCCTCGCCGACGTGCTGGGCCGCCCGGTCACCCACGTGACCCGGCCGCGCGCCACCCAGCACGGCACGGCCCTGCTCGCGCTCGACACGCTGGCCCCGGAGGTCACCCGGGCACCGCGGGCGATCGGAGCGACGTACGAGCCGCAGGCCGCGCACGCCGAGTACTACACCGACCGGCGCGGCCGCTTCGCCGAGATGTACGACGCGCTCGTGCGCGGCTGAACGCTGAAGCACTTCGAACCGGCCGCAGCCCACCGGCGATCATCGCGGCGGCGAGCAGGCCCCATCACCTTTGGAAGCGCTTGCAGGGTCCGCATGGCGTCGGTGAACCGGTCGGGGCCGATGAGCTCGGCTTAGCCGCGGTGAGAGCACGCCCGCCTCGGCGGCGCCGTTGTCGTCCCCGCCATCCGTACCGCCTCCGGGCGCCACCTCAGCGCTGAGTGACACCGGGGGCGGCGTTCGACCCGCATCGGCGCGGCCGGCCGAGGCCCGGCGGCCTGCACCGCGACCCGGCGCCTCACTGCGGCGAGCAGTCCCAGGCGGCGCGGCCCATCCGCGGCCAGTACGCACGGCAAACGCCGAGCCGAGCAGCAGGCCGGCCGCGTGCGCGAGGGGTTGCGGCCAGCGGCATCGCCAGCACCGGCCCGCGGTCGCGCTGAGGGCGACGCGCGTGAACTCAGGCGGTGAGCCGGCGATGCAGGAAGTCCAGCGCGTGGGCCAGCAGCCGCGACACGTGCATCTGCGAGAGGCCCACCTGGTGCGCGATCTCGCTCTGGGTCAGGTTGCCGTAGAAGCGCAGCTCGAGGATCCGCTGTTCGCGGGCCGGCAGTTGGGCGATGTGCACCCGCAGGGCCTCGCGGTGGTCCACGCGGTCATATTCGTCGCGGTCGTCGGCGACGGTGTCGGCCAGGATGACGGCGGTGTCGTCCAGGCCGCCGCCCGGTGCTTGCAGCGACAGCGGTTCCACGACGTTGCCGGCGGCGAGCGCGTCGGCGATCTGTCGCTCCTCGATGCCCAGGTGCGCGGCGAGGTCGGCCACGCCCGGCGCGCGGTGCAGGGTCTGCTGCAGCGTGTCGCGGGCGTGGTAGACGGCGAGCCGCAGTTCCTGCACCGCGCGGGGCAGGCGCACGGCGCTGGTCCGGTCGCGGAAGTACCGTTTCAGCTCGCCGACGATGGTCGGGGTCGCGTAGGCGCCGAACTCGACGCCCAGGTTCGGGTCGTATCCGTCGACGGCCTTGACCAGGCCGAGCGCGGCGACCTGCTCCAGGTCGCCGCGCGGTTCCCGGGTGTTGTGATAGCGGTGGGCGAGCCGGTGGGCGCAGGGCAGGCATGCCGCGATGACGGCCTCCCGGGCCCGGCCGCGGGCCGGGTCGTCCGGGCCGAGCTCGTGCAGCGCGGCGAGGAGTTCGGTGGCCTGCGGCGGGAAGCGGCCGGTGACGTGCCGCAGCTCCTCCAGCGGTACCGCCTCGCCCGGGCGCCCCTGCGGCCAGTCGACCGTCCGGTAGGCGCCGAGCTGCTTGGCGACCCCGGTGAGCTCCAGCGCCTCCAGGGCCGTCCCGCGCACACCGGCGAGGTGGACGTCGACGGACTCCTGCTCGCCGCGCCGCCGCAGGTACAACAGGACCTTGATCGACGCGGCGTCGAGCATCCGCAGCCCGGCGAGGTCGATGATCACCTCGGCGGCGCCGGCGTCCAGGTGCTGGAACACCAGCTGGCGCAGGTACGGCGCGGACGCGAAGTCGAGCACGCCCGCGAACCGCAGCAGGCGCCGGTCACCGTCACTCGAGGCCGTGCAGGACAGCTCCATGCGTGTCTCCTCACGGCCGACGGCTCGCGGACACCGCGACCCCTACGAGCCGCGTACCCGGCCCCGAACCCGACAAACGTGCGACATTCCGCAGGTGCCGGGCGGCCGCCGGTTGCCGCACCGCTCCACCCCCGGTAAGCCAGGTCACACCCATCCGTCCGGGCCGGGGCCCCGAATCGCAGATATGGCGCGCACAGCAAAAGGCAGGCCGCATCTGTCGCCGGTCCCCGGACCGGCGCCGAACGGCACGGAGGACGACCTGCTCATCGCGGTCGGCCGGGGCGACGAAGCCGCGTTCGGCCGGTTGTACGACCGGACCGCGGCCCGCGTCTACGGCCTGATCCGCCGCGTGCTGCGTGACCCCGCGCAGGCCGAGGAGGTGGCTCAGGAGACCCTGGTCGAGGTGTGGCGCTCCGCGGCCCGGTTCGACCCGGCGCGCGGGACGGCCGCCGGGTGGATGCTCACCATCGCGCACCGCAAGGCGGTCGACCGGGTCCGGTCCGAGCAGGCCGGCGCCGAGCGGCTGGCGCGGGCCGGGGCGGCGGCGGTGGAGACCCCCTACGACGAGGTCGAGGAGGCCGCCACCCGCCGGCTGGAGCAGCAGCAGGTGCGCCGATGTCTGGACGGGCTGACCGAACTGCAGGGCGAGGCGATCCGGCTCGCCTACTACGACGGCCGCTCGTACCGGGAGGTGGCCGATCTGCTCAGCATCGGGCTGCCGGCGGTCAAGACCCGGATGCGTGATGCCCTCATCCGATTGCGTGACTGCCTGGGCGTGGAGGTGGCCTGATGCATGACGACATCCACAGCCTCGTCGGCGCGTACGTGCTCGACGCGGTGGACGACCAGGAGCGCGTCGCGTTCGAGCGGCACCTCGCCGGTTGCGCCGCATGTGCGGCCGACGTCGCCGAGTTCCGGGCCACGGCCGCGCACCTGGCCGACGGGGCCTGGTCGGCGCCGCCGCGCGGGCTGCGCACGGCAGTGCTCGAGCAGGTGGCGCGGACCCGCCAGGACGGGCCGCCGGTGCGTGCTCAGGCCGCCCGGGCCACACCACGCTGGCGTACGGTCGCCGCGGCGGCAGCGGCCGCGGTCGTGCTGGCGGCGGGGGCGAGCGTCGTGACGTACCAGATGAGCGCTTCGCCCTCGTCAGTTGAGCTCGTGCTGAGCGCTCCGGACGCGACGGTGCGGCAGGCGGCGCTGCCCGGCGGCGGCACCGTCACCCTGGTCAGTTCCGCCGGCCGGGACGAGGGGGTCGTGTACGTCACGGCCGCCCCCGCGATCGACGCGACGCGCGCCTACGAGCTGTGGCTCACCGACGGCGCGACGGCCCGCCCGGCCGGGACCCTGGCCGCCGGGGCCAACGCGGGCCAGACGGTCGTGCGCGGCGTACGCGGGCAGGCGGCGCTGGCGCTGACCGAGGAGCGGGCCGGCGGCGTCGCGACCCCGCAGGGCACGATGCTGGCCCAGATTCCCCTCACCTGACACCCGTCCGGCGGCGCTGTCGTTCACGCCGTCCCGGGTCGACGTGGCGGTGGCGAGTTCGACCACGCCACCGGCCACTACCGCGACAACGTCGTCGTCTTCGCAGATCTGACCGGCGCAACGTGAGGAAGATTCCGGCAAATCCCACCCATCCGGACCTCGCGGCGCTCCGAATCCCCGATGACGGAACCCAACTGAGGAGATCACGCATGTACCGCACCAAGCTCGTCGCCATCGCCGCCTCCGCCGCACTCGCGCTGTCCCTCGCCGCGTGCGGCAGCAGCGACGACGACAGCGGCACCGCCGCACCGGCCATGTCCACCGCCCCGACGACGACCATGGCGGCGCCGTCCAGTGCCCCGGCGATGGGCGGCGAGCAGTTCGGACCGGGCTGCGCGGCCGTACCGGCGGATCCGGCCAATCCGGGCAGCTTCGACGCGATGGCCAAGGTCCCCGTCGCCACCGCCGCCTCGGGCAACCCGCTGCTGTCCACCCTCGTCGCCGCGGTCAAGCAGGCGAACCTCGTCGACTCGCTCAACTCGGCGCCGGCGGTGACCGTGTTCGCCCCGACCAACGACGCCTTCGGCAAGATCGCGAAGGCCGACCTGGACAAGGTCATGGCCGACCCGAAGACGCTGACGTCGATCCTGACCTACCACGTGGTGCCCGGCAAGCTCACCCCGCAGCAGCTGGCCGGCACCCACAAGACCCTGCAGGGCACCGACCTCATGGTCACCGGCTCCGGCACCAGCTTCACCGTCAACGGCACCTCGATGGTCGTGTGCGGCAACGTCCAGACCGCCAACGCCACCGTGTACATCGTCGACACCGTGCTGATGCCGAAGAGCTGACCCGATCCGTTCGCAGGCCGGCCCGCTGGAGGTGAAACCGGTGCACGACGTTCCACGGGCCGGCCTGTCCGGACTGCTCGCCGCCGCGACCGGCGTCGCTGTCGCCGAACTCGTCGCGGCTCTGCTCAACCCGGCCGCCGGCCCCGCGGTCGCGGTCGGCTCGGTGCTCATCGACGCCGCCCCGACCCCGGTCAAGACGTTCGCGGTGCGCACCTTCGGCACCGCCGACAAGCCGGTCCTGCTCACCGGCATCGCCGTCGCCCTGGCCGCGGTGGCCGTCGCCGTCGGGCTGCTCGCCGCCCGGCGGCGCGCCTACGGCCTCGCCGGCGCCGCGCTCTTCGCCGGCGTCGGGGCCGCGGCCGCCCTGTCCCGACCGGCCGCCGTGCCCACCGACCTCATCCCGTCCGTGGTCGGCGGAGCGATCACCGCGGCCGGGCTGATCCTGCTCGACCCGCGACCGGCACCGTCCGATGTGGACCGTCGCCGGTTCCTGATCGCCGCCGGGCTGGTCTCGGCCGCCGCCGTCGCCGGCGGCACCGCCGCCGGAGTACGCCGGGCCCGGGGCGGTGCCGCCACCCGCGACCGCGACGCGATCCGGCTGCCCGCCCCGGCCGACCCCGCCGCGCCCCTGCCGGCCGGGCAGCAGCCGGACTTCATCACCGCCAACCGCGACTTCTACCGCGTCGACACCGCCCTCACCGTGCCCCGGATCGACCTGGCCCGGTGGCGGCTGCGCGTCCACGGCCAGGTCGACCGCCCGCGCAACCTGACCTTCGCCGAGCTGCTCGACCGGCCCCTGACCGAGCGGCACATCACCCTCAACTGCGTCTCCAACGAGGTCGGCGGCCCGTACATCGGCACCGCCCGCTGGCTCGGCGTCCCCCTCGCCCCGCTGCTGCGCGAGGCCGGCATCCGGCCCGGCGTCGACCAGGTCGTGGCCCGCTCCGTCGACGGCATGACCATCGGCACCCCGCTGAGCACCGTCCTGGACACCCCCGACGTCCTGTTGTGCCTGGGCATGAACGGCGAACCCCTGCCGCTCGAACACGGCTTCCCGGTCCGGATGCTCACCCCCGGCCTGTACGGCTACGCCGGCGCCTGCAAATGGCTCACCGAGCTCGAACTGACCACCTTCGACGCCTTCGACGCCTACTGGGTGGCCCGCGGCTGGGCCCCGCGCGGCCCGGTCAAGACCGCGTCCCGCATCGACCGCCCGGCCGCCCTGTCCCACCTGCCCGCCGGCCCGGCCACCATCGCCGGCGTGGCCTGGGCCCAGGGGCGCGGCATCTCGGCCGTCGAGGTCCAGGTCGACACCGGACCGTGGCGCCGGGCCGAACTGCTGCCGGTACCGTCTCAGGACACCTGGGTGCAGTGGCGCCTCTCCTGGACCGCCCAGCCCGGCCTGCACACCGTCCGGGTCCGGGCCACCGACGGCACGGGTGCGGTCCAGCCGGAGCAGCGCGCCACCCCGTTCCCCGACGGCGCCACCGGCTGGCACACCGTCACCGTCACCGTCGACCCGTGAGATAGGCCGTCCAGACCTTCTTCGGCACGGTCATGACCCAGGCGTTGACGACGAGCTCGTCCAGCTCCTCCGGGTCGAGGGCGGACAACCAGGCACAGACCCAGTTGTACCGCATGTCACCACTCGGCGGCAGGAAGAACTTGTCCGGCTCGCCGTCGACGAGCGCGGCCCGGGCTTCCTTCGGGTACCCGAAGCCCAGGCTGACTTCGTCCCGCGACAACGCCGCGAACACGATCGACCCGACCCGCCACTTGATCCGGTCCCGCACCACCACCTCATAGGCGCGCGGCAGGGTTCTCGTGATCGCCCGGATGTCGTCGACGCCGACCAAGTCCGTGCACCTCCCTCAGTCGCGCGCGATGGCATACCCGACGATCGCCGCCGCCGTCACGATCACATGGCCGGGCGCCAGATTGGCCGCGAGCGCCTCGGCGGCCGCACTGGCGTGCGTGCGGAACCGCTGCGCATGGGGCGAATCGGCGTCGACGTCCTCGACGTGCAGGACCGCCCCGAGCCGCACCCCAGCGGCGTCTGCGTACACCTCGGCCTTGACCCGCGCCGCCGCCACCGCCTGCTGCCGCGCAGCCGCCCGCAGCTCGCGCTTCGCCGTCACGTCGAAGTCGGCCCTTTGATCTCGTTCGCGCCCGCCGCCACCATGTCGACCAACATCGCCTCGACGCCGTCCAGGCCCGCGACTCGACCGATCAGGCCTGTCCGGGAAGCGTCTCGGGGACGAAGGTCCCTCGTCCGGGCACACCGACCACCAGACCGCGATCCCGCAGGATACGAACGACGATCGCGATGGTCGCAGGACTCACGTTGTAAAGATTCGCGAGCGAGTCGTACGTCGGCAGCTGCGATCCCGGCGGGTACTCGCCCAGCCTGATCCGCTCTGCGAGATCTTCCACGATCTGCGACGAGGACATCGGAATTGCGGCCACAAGTCAATCGTGTCCTCTAGGCAGCCTAGAAACTATGGGAACGTTGTGTTCCCTAGGTTATCTAGATAGGTTGGAGAACCGGTGGGCGGCGCGGCGTAGGTCCTGCGAGCCATGGTGCCGCCCGCCCCACGTCCGAGGCCGGAGGGGCGGCATGAGCGAGACCGTTCGTCACACCTTCAGGAGCCCCGCTTGGCAGTGCGAGGTGTGCTCAGTTCCGTGGCCATGCCCGAATCGCCGGGCTCGCCTGCTTGCCAAGTACACCCGAGACCGGCAGCTTCCATATCTGCGCGAGATGCTCCGGTCCTTCATGGCCCGAGCGAAGCGGGACCTGGACCTGACGGACGGGGAGCTTTCGGCACGGTTCGTCGGATGGACATTCATCGCCTCAGCCGCCGCCACTTATCCCGAGGGCCGGGTTTCGAGCATGGAGCTCAAGCACCGCGCAGGCGATCGTTGACGAGACAGCTCCCGCGATGGCCGTAGCCGGCCCAAAGGATTACAGCGGCCCACAACGGGTAGCGCGGCGCGATGGAGTTCCGGCAGGCTGATACCGCGGTCGTGTTCACGGATCCGCAGAATGACGTCCTGAGCGAGACCGGCACCAGCTGGCCGATGCTCGGTGCCAGCGTGACGGAGAACGGCACCGTCGCCAACATGGAACGCATCTTCCAGGCCGCGCAGCACAACGGCTTTCCGGTGTTCATCTCACCCCACTATTTCTACCCCGCCGACCACGCCTGGCAGTTCAACGGTCCGCTCGAATCCGGCGAGCTCGAAACCCACACGTTCGACCGGTCCGGACCGCTCGAACTGGCCGGCTTCCCGAACTCCGGGGCAGACTGGCTGGACCGGTTCAAGCCGTACATCCAGGACGGCAAGACGGTCGTCGTCAGCCCGCACAAGGTCTTCGGCCCGCAGAACAACGACCTCGTCCTGCAGCTGCGCAAGCGCGGCGTCAACAACGTCATCCTCGGCGGGATGCTCGCCAACATGTGCGTCGAGTCGCATCTGCGTGAACTGCTCGAGCAGGGCTTCGAGGTCGCCGTCGCCAGCGACGCCACCGCCGGGCCCCGCCACCCGGACTGGGGCGACGGCTACCAGGCCGCACTCGTCAACTACCGGTTCCTCGCCCACGCGGTCCTGTCCACCGACGAGGTGGTCGACACCATGACCCGCTGACCGGCGGCGGCCGCCTGGCGCTAGCCGAACTCGCTGGAGCGTTCCGACGGTGATGCGGACCGATGCGGGTGCGGCCGGGTCGTTGCCGGGCGACAGCCATGGGCACAGCGAGTGGCCCTGGGACACCGCGGTCGGCGACGAGGAGGGCGGCGACGCCCTCCGCTGTGGCGCACGGATTCGCCGATGCCGCGCGGATGGCCGAGGCGCACGGCTTCCGGCCCGGCCGCGGCGCCCAGCACCTCTGAGCCGGACCGGCTGAGCAGTCAGGCCCGCGGCCGGGACCGGCGGTAGACTGGCGGCCCGGCACCGGACGAGGCAGGCGGCCATGGACGACGGCGTGGACTACGGCGACAAGCTTTTCTGGCTCTCGGTCCTGATCCAGCGTCGGTACGCGCAGATCTGCGCCGAGCTCGACCTGACCCCCATGCAGGCCACGCTGCTGTGCGCGATCAAGGACGAGCCGGGGCGGATGACGCGGCTCGCCACCTCGCTCGGCATGACCAAGAACGCGCTGAGCCAGCTCGTGGACCGTACCGAGCGGCGCGAGCTGGTCAGCCGGGTGAGCTCGGAACAGGACCGGCGGGTCATCATGCTCGGCGTCACGCCCGCGGGGAAGGTGCTCGCCGAGGCGGTGTTCGCCGAGACGGCCAAGCGGCTGCCCGAGATCGCGGCCGGCTTGGACGCCGACGACCGGCAGACCCTCGAACGCGTGGTCACCGCCCTCGTGGACGCGTCCGGCGTGGAGGGGCCCGCCTCGACCTGAGCTGACCGGCCGTTGCATTGATTCATGGCGTGAACTAATATGGTTCATGCCATGAACCAATGAAGGGTGGTCACTGTGCAACAGCAGAACAGCGGCACGATCGTGGTCTTCGGGGCGACGGGACAGCAGGGCGGGGCGGTCGTCGACGGACTGCTGAGCCGCGGAGCGCGGGTGCGGGCCCTCGTACGCACCCCCGAGTCCGACCGGGCGCAGGCGCTGGCCGCCCGCGGCGTCGAGCTGGCCGCCTTCCGCATCGACGAGCCGGCCGCGCAGGTCGCCGCGCTGGACGGTGCCGGCGCGTTCTCCTTCATGACCCCGGACAGCGGCAGCCCGGAGGAGATCGAGGACGAGGTCCGGCTGGGCGCCGCCCTCGTCGACGCGGCGGTCGCCGCCCGCGTGCCGCACGTCGTGTTCAACTCGGTCAGCGGGGCCGAGCGCGACTCGGGCGTCGCGCACTTCGCGTCGAAGGGCCGGGTCGAGCAGTACCTGCGGCAGTCCGGCCTGCGGGCCACGGTGGTCCGCCCGACCGCCTTCATGGAGAGTTTCGCGCACGTGCCGCTGACCGTGGAGGACGGCGAGCTCGTGCTGAAGATGCCACTGCCGGACGGCGTGGGCCTCAAGCTGGTCGCGCTCAAGGACATCGGGCAGGTCGCCGCCGCCATCCTGGTCGGCGCCGCGGACGTGCCCGGCGGCGCCATCGAGGTCGTGGCCGACCAGCTGACGGGCACCCAGATCGCCGCCGCGTTCGGCGCGCACGCCGGGTTTCCGGCCCGCTACGAGGCGCTGCCGCTCAGCGCCGTCACCGACATCGAGGACCGGGCGATGTTCCGCTGGTTCGCGCAGGCGGCGACGTACCCGGCCGACCTCGCGGCCGTGCGGGCGATCGAGCCGGCCGTCTGGGACCTGCCCGCATGGATCCGCTCCTCCGGCTGGACCGCGCCCGCGGACAGCGGCCGGCGCTGAACGTCACGGAGCTCGAACGCGGTCAGTCGGGCAGGTCGGCGATCGTGCGGGCCCAGTCGCGAAGCGGCGAGTCGGGCGCCGCCGCGGTGTACCGGCGGAACTGCTCGCGGCTGTCGGCCCGGCGGATGCCACCCCGCACCGCCGGGGGCTGGTGCCACTGGGTGCCGGCGCCCGGCTGCCAGGTCGCGGCGACGCCGGCGGCGCCGTCGGCCGGGGATTCGACGCCGAAGTACACCTGGCGCACGCCGAGGGCCATGGCCGCGCCGAGGCACATGACGCACGGTTCGAGGTTGACGCCGAGCACCAGCGGCTCCCGGTGGTCGGTCCAGCCGAGCCGCTCGTCGGCCTCCATCATGGCCAGCAGGCCGGCGTGGACCAGCCGGCGGCCATGGCCGCGTTCGCGGGTGTACGCCCAGCCGACCACGTCGTCGCCGGCCACCACCACGGCGCCGATGGGCAGCTCGCCGACCTTCAGGCCGGCCGCGGCGGCCTCGATGGCGGCGCCGACGATCTCCTCGGGAGTCACCCGTCCATCCTCACCCGTCCCGGACCCGGCCAGCCACCTCCGACCGTCCACGAGGGGCTGGCGGCCCGGTCGATTGACCTTGTTCAGTACGGCGCACCGGGTACGGTCGCTGGATGCGTGAGGTGAACCTGTCGGCGGGCCGGATCGTGCAGTACGGGCACTGGGGCCGGCCCGTGCTCGTGTTCCCGTCCGAGGGCGGGACCGCCCACGAGTACGCCGACCGGGGCATGGTGCACGCGCTCGCCCCGCTGATCGAGGCCGGGCGCATCAAGGTGTACTGCGTCGACTCCCGCGACGCCGGCGCGTGGTCGGCCCGCCACCTGCCGATCGAGGAGCGGGCGCGGCAGCACGAGCAGTTCGAGGCCTGGATCGTCGGCGAGGTCGTCCCGTTCGTGCACGACGACACCGGCCCGGACATCATCGCGACCGGTTCGTCGCTCGGGGCGTACCACGCGCTGAACCTGGCCCTGCGCCACGCCCACCTGGTGCCGCAGGCGATCTGCCTGTCCGGCAACTACGACGTCGGCTCGTGGGCGGCGTGGGGCGAGCGCGGCGACGCGACGTACTTCAACAACCCGGCCGACTACGTGCCCGGCCTGCACGGCGCGCACCTGGACTGGCTGCGCTCCCGGCTGTCGCTGGTGCTGGTGTGCGGCCAGGGCCAGTGGGAGGACACCACCGGGTCGCTGGAGCAGACCCGCCGGATGGCCGGCATGCTGCACGGCAAGGGGATCCCGTGCGAGCTCGACGTGTGGGGTCCACGGTGGCCGCACGACTGGCCGTCGTGGCGGGCGCAGATCGCCAAGCACCTGCCCCGCTTCTGTTGAAGTTCAGCCGGTGTACCCGCGGTCGCCCGGCATGGGCCGCACGGTCACCCCGGCGGCGGTGAGGAACTGGCGGATCTGGGCGGCATGCTCCACGACGTGCAGCGGCATGCTCCCGACGAGGACGCCGAACAGCATGCCCCGGTATCGATGCGCGTCCGGCAGCGGGCGAGCGGCCAGGTCCTCGGTGAGGCCGTCGAGGGACTGGCGGACGCGGTTGCGGGAGTACTGGACGTACCAGAGAAGCTCCGGCTTGGAAAAGACGCGGTTGGGGAAGCTGTAGGTGTTGTCGTCGAACGGCGGCGGGGGCGCCCACGGCTCGAACTCGCCGGCCAGGTCGTAGTCGAGCGTGCTGAGCGCGTGATAGCCGAGGAACCAGGGTGCCGAGCCGTGCAGGCCGCCGTGCGGCGTGGGTGCGGTGGGCGCCTCGTCAGGCCAGAGGTCCGCCTGCCACAGCTCGTCGGGGCAGTCGGTGAGGGCCGCCTCCAGCAGCCGCAGCGCCTGCTCGAAGTTGTGGCCCATGCTCTGCACGAACGGATTCGACACACCGCCGGTATACCCGTACGGATGACCACATTCGACGAGGCCACGCCCGACAGTGTCACGGTGCGGCTGTACCTCGAGGACGTCGAGTCGATCCGCGCGGCGCTGCGGTAGTGGCACGACACCGTGGCCGGCGCGCTGCTGGACGCGAGCCTGCCCGCCGGTTCGGCGCCGCCCCCGGCGTCGGTGTGGGCGGCCGACCAGCAGGTCGACGACTGGGAGCGGGGCCTCACCGAGGACGCCGACGCACTGCACAGCACCTGGTACTTCGGCCCGGACGACGCGTTCACCGTGCGTGCGTTCGCCCACCGCTTCGTGAGTCGCCGGCGGCTGACGCTGGACGCCCACGCGAGCTTTCCGCCCGAGCGTGAGGGCGCCGTGCTCGCGGCCGCAGTCGAGCTGGTCCGGGCCGTGGACGGCGCCGTGGATCTCGACTACGGCCAGGTGTCGTTCGGGGCCGAGCCGGCCCGGCTGGACCCGTACCACCCCGGGCTCGACGCGGCGCTCAACCGGGACCCGCAGCAGCGATCGGGCCGGCGCGGTCCGCGCTGCGCGGGTACGACTGGGTCACCCTCGTGCCCCGCGAGCTGGCCGACCGGCTCGGCGGCGGCGCGGCGTTGCGGGCCTCCGGAGCGTTCCACCGGGTGGACGAACTCGCCCACGGCAGCTTGCTGGCCCAGGCCACGGCGTCGCCGCGGGCCTTCACCCGCGAGGCCGCCCGAGCCGTCGCCGACGCGCTGCGGCCGGTGTTCGCCCCGGTACGCACCGCCGCATCGTGGGGCGTCGAGGTGACCGAGGACGTGGCCGGCATGGCGCGGCAGTGGCGCTTCGAAGGTCTTTCGTACTCGGCGCTGGGCCGGACGGCGGCCCGCGTCCTGGCCGTCGACGTCGACTCGGACCGGCACTTCGGCGAGGCACTGTGCCGGGCGAGCGCCGCGTTCCTCGGCGCGGACGTGGACCGGCAGCCCTGGTCCTGACCGCCGCCGGGCGTGGAAGTCCGGCCCGGCGGGGTGTTGATGTGTTGGACTTGCGGCATGCAGATGCGTCCCGTGGAGTTGGCGGCGATCCGGGCCGGCGAGGTCGACCTGGCGTTCCGGCGGTGGGATCGGCCGCGGGTCAAGGTCGGCACCCGGATGCGTACCGCCGTCGGGCTGGTTGAGATCACCTCCGTGGACCGGGTGGCGGTGAGTTCGCTGACGGCCGAGGACGCGCGCCGGGCCGGGGCCGGGTCGCTCGCGAAGCTGCGGGAAGGGCTGGACCGGGTGCACGCCGAGCGGCCGGTGTATCGGATCGGGATGCGGTACGCCGGTGACGACCCGCGGCTCGCGCTGCGCGAGGCGGTGCCCGACGCCGCGGAGATCGAGGCGCTCGTCGCCTGGCTCGATCGGCTCGATCGGGCCTCGGCGAGCGGGCCCTGGACGCGGGCGACGCTGCTGCTCATCGACGCGCAGCCGGCCCGGCGGGCGCCTGACCTCGCGGAGCAGATGGGGCGGGACACCGCGAGTTTCAAGCAGAACGTGCGCAAGCTCAAGGAGCGGGGGCTGACCGAGTCGCTCGACATCGGGTACCGGCTCTCGCCGCGCGGCGCCGCGCTGCTCGATCACGAGGGGCATCCGCGGGCGAGCGTCGGGCGGGCCGAACCGGAGCCGGGGCTTCCGCTGCCGCGGATCGGGGCGGCGGCGAACCGGGCGCTCACCGCGCACGGGGTGGTGCGGCTCGAGCAGGTCGCCGGGCTCACCGAGGGTGAGCTGCTCGCGCTGCACGGGGTCGGGCCCTACGCCGTCCGGCAGCTGCGGGCGGCGATGGAGGCCGCCGGGCTGGCGTTCCGGGAGTAGCGCCAGTTCCGTGACGCAGTCCGTGACGCCCAGCCGCCGGCACGTCCGCTCTCGATATGCAGCCCGGGCATGCTGTGCACGGTGCCCGGTGGCGGTCCCGTGCTTGTCCAGGCGGACGGCGCTCCCCCGCCGAGCCCGGCCGGAAGCGCTGATCACGGGCGATGGATCGGCCCGGTCGCGCAACGCGACTACGCTATTCGGATGCGGGGCAACGCTCCGCACGGTGTGACCTGGAGGTGTGGTCCGTCGCCATGAGCCGCAGACTAAAGTTCGCGATCGGCCTCGCCGCGGTGGTGGTGGCCGGGCTGGTGGTCTTCGTCGTCAGCCGGGCGCCCGCCGGCGCCGGCAGCCCCGAGTCGGCGGTCGACGAGTACCTCGCGGCCCTCGACGCGCGTGATCGTGACCGGCTCGAACGGCTCGCCGACCCGGAGAACGACGCCGCCGGTGAGATCACCGGGCGGCTCGAACGGCTCGGCGGCGGACGCCTGGTGGCCGCGGGCAGCCGCGTGACCGGCACCGAGTCGGCCTTCACGAAAGTCGCGGACATCAGCGGCTCGATCGGCGGAGCGCCGTACGCGGACAGGCTCTGGCTGCATGCCGGTGCGGCGTCCTGGCCGCACAGCGGCATCCGTTGGTTCGTCGTGCTCGGACCGAACCGCAACGCCCATCCGAAGGGCGCCTCGACCTGAGCCTGGCGGCCGCTCGCAGAACGCCGTCGTCACGGTAGCAGCGTGCGCGCGTCCGGCCCGCCGCCTCACCCGCGCCTGGTGCGCCGGCGAGGGAGCGGTCAATGCCGGCTTGTACCTGCTATTGCGCCGCCGGCACGCTCTGGTGCATTGCCGCGCGTGATCGGACCTCGCCCGTGAGGCCGCGCATGTAGCCGACGTTGCGCGGGATGTTCCACCACAGCCCCGTCCGGCTCTTGAGCAGGCGCTTGACGATGTGCCGGGGACCGTAGAACTGGGTCTTGGCCCACTCGTAGCCGGCGAGCAGCTCGTCGGGCGACATGAGCAGCGGCCGGTGCACGACGTGTGTCTTGCCGTTGTAGTGCCGCCAGTCGCGGTCGACGATCCGGCCCTCGGCCTGCAGCCGGGTGTAGGCGGGGGTGCCGGGGTAGGGCACCATCAGGCTGATCGTCGCGTTGTCCAGGCCGATCTCGCCCATGACGTCCACGGTACGGGCGAAGATGTCCTTGGTGTCGTTGTCGAACCCGAACATGATGCCCGCCTGGACCGCGATGCCGTGCACATGGAACCGCTTCAGCAGCTGCTGGTACTCGCTGACCCGGTTGTGGGCCTTGTCCGCACCGGCGAGGCTCTCCTGGCTGACGCTCTCGAGGCCGAGGAAGAGCGCTTTGCACCCGCTCTCGGCGGCGAGGCGCAGGAACTCGTCGTCCCTGACCGAGGCCATGGTCGTCTGGCTGGTCCACCACTTGTTGAGCGGTGCCAGCGCGCGGAAGAGCGCTTTGGCGTACCGCGGATTGGCGCCGATGTTGTCGTCCCAGAAGACGATGCCCTTGTCGGGGATGGCGGCGACCTCTGCCGCCACTTCCTCGACCGGCCGGAACCGCATCTGGCGGGCGTCGGGGTAGAGCACCGGGATGGTGCAGTAGTCGCACCGGTGCGGGCAGCCGCGCGTGGCGATGATCGCCCCGCTGGTCGCCCACCGCTTGTTCCAGCCGCCGTGGCGGATCAGATCCCGCCGGGCCCACGGCAGACCGGCGAGGCTGGCCGGCTGCGGACACCGGTAGATCCTGGCGCCGTTGGGCAGGACTTCGACATTCGCACCGGTACCCTCGTCGATGGTGTGCCGGCCGACGGTGTACCGAGTCTCCCGCTCGATGTCGTGCAGGACCCGCGGCCACACCGTCTCGGCCTCGCCGACCACGACGATGTCGGCGAACTCGGCGACTTCGAGCGGCATGAGCGTGGCGTGCGGACCGCCCATCGCCACCGTGACGCCGTTCGCCCGGAACGCATCGGCCAGCTCGTACGCGTGCGGCGCACCCGGCGTGGCAGCGGTGATACCCACCAGGTCGCAGCGCTGTCCGGGGTCGGCTGTGTGCGTGATTTCGTCGGTGTGCGTCACCGTCCAGCTCCCGGGCGTGAGCGCGGCGAGCAGCGGCATGGTCAGCTGCGGGAAGCGGATGAGCTCGCGGTCCCGGGCCTGCAGCGTGAGCGGGTCTTCCGCGGTGATGAGATGAACGTGCATGTCCCCTCCTCGATCAACATCGGGGCGCATACGGCGTCTGGACTGAGCCCTTCCGTCGTCATCATGCTGGCCATGGCGGGGTGCGGCGTCAACGCCTGTCTCAGTACCGTGTTGTCGCCTCAGGCATGACAGCGCACGCGCGCCAGGAGCGTGCCGGGGTCGGCCGCGTCGAAGTACGCCTCGAGGGCCAGCGCGTGCTCGTCGGCGCCGCGGTCGCCGGTCGCCTCGCTGCACCAGTCGCCGGTGAGCGTGATGTAGACGTACGTGGACAGAGCCTGGGCGGCGGCGCGGGCCAGGTGGGCCTCGCGGCCGCCGGCGATGGTGGCGACCGGGTCGGCGAGCAGGAACCGGAACGTGAAGTACGGGTGGCGCTGGGTCGCCGCCGCGAGCGCGACCGCCTGGATCGCGGGCTGGGCCAGCCAGTCCCCTCGATCTCACCAAGAAGGCCTGGGGTCAGCTCGACGACGCCGACATGATCAAGGCCCTCGGCGACGCCGCGAAGGCGGTGCCGTTCACCGCCATGGTCGACGAGATCGGCCACCTCACGCAGGTGAGCGTCAGCGTCCCCGCCTACGCCGACAACGCCGCCTCGGCCACGACCGTGACGCTCGCCGGCTTCGGCCAGCCGGTCACCGCCACCGCCCCGGCCGCCGCCGACGTCATCGAGGCCCCCGCCTCGCTGTACGACATGCTCAACAGCGAGGGTTAGCGGACTTTGCCGCCACCGCGCGGCGCATCACGTCGTCCTTGACCCGTTCCCAGTCCCGCCGCAGCGGTTTGACGGGTCGCGACCCAGTTCCGTCGCTCAGCCGATGCCCTGTGCGGGCCGGCCTTCCCAGAGGTCAACGGCGATGGCGACGGCCTCGGCGGCGGTACTCACCTGCGCGATGGCTGCGCCGCTCCGCCATTCCGTGACGGCGTAGGCACCGTCCTGAGAAGTCACTAGCGTCACAAAGCGCGGCGTGAACGGCCACGGGGTGGCGGAGAAGCTCAGATCCCAGTGGTCGGTGAACGGATAGAGCACGCGCAGCTTCGGCTCGGCGTAGGCAGCTTCGACGAGGGCCGAATACTCGGGCCAGTCCGCCTGCCGGGCGTCCTTGAGCAGGTACTGCCACTCCGCGGCGACGACGGCGGCGGCATTGCCGTCCGGCACCTCGAGACGACCGGTCAGGACGTCGAACGGTGCCGCCCGGGCAATCTCGTCGAGACTGGCTCCCTCCGCCCAGCCCAGCAGCACCCTGGGAAGCTGACGCAGGTCAGGCGTGGTCCCGCTGATCAGGATCCCGTTGTTCGCCGAGCCGGAAACCCACCATCTGCGCTCGAACTTCCAGGCCGACACGAACAGCGCTTCGCGATGCGGGAGCACGCTGGGCAGGGTCGCATGGCGCACCGGGTCGGACGGGGTGGCGATCATGCTGAGGGACAGGCCTTGCTCGGCCGCCGCGGTCCGGAGCGCGGCGGCAAGGCTGCCCTGTGCGGCCACGTCCGGGTACAGCACGGCCGGGTCCGGCGCTTCCCTCAACCTCAACTCCGATCGAATGACGGGCGAAGACGTCATGGCAGCGCCGGGGCACGCCGGTGGCTGCGAGCATGCTCAGCCGCGGTACGTCTGCGCGTGCCGGACGGCAGGGGCGATGAGCGCCGCGATGGGGATCGGCAGTGGTCCTCGATCGGGCTGGGCAATGTTGACCACGACCCAGTTGTCGTTGACCCGGGCGAAGGCGACGGCGATGTGGAAGTTGAACGCGGTGCCGGCGGTGGCGTCGGCCAGCCCGACCGACTCGAAGCCCCGAGCCCCTTCCGGCAGGCCGGACGACAGGGTCTGCCGCTCGTTGCCGCCCGAGCACTGCCGCACCGTGTCCGGGTCGAGGGCGAGGTCCAGCAGGTTGACGCCCTGGCCCGTCGGCCACACCGCGCTGTACACGCGCACACCGTCGTCGAGGGTGAACACGGCATGCCGGGTGCCGGCCGGCGAGACGTTCATCTGGCCCAGGCCGCTCTGCAGGCCGCACATGCCGTAGTCGAGGTCGCCGCTGCTGTCGGCGCTGAGTGAGACCGAGCGCACCGGCGCTGGGATGTCGCCCGCCTGCAGCAGGTAGGGCGGGGTGTCCAGGCGGTGCTGGTGGCGGTGCATGAGCACGGCCGTGGTCGCACCCGCGACGACCACCACGGCCACCAACGCCGTCAGCGACCAACCAGCTTTGCGCACATCCGGGAGCCTAACGAACGGCAGCAAGGCTCAGAGCCACCTGCGCTTCTTGAACACACGGTGCAACCCGACGCCCGAGGCGACCATCAAGGCCAGCGCGAACGGGTAGCCCAGCAGCCAGTGCAGCTCCGGCATGTGGTCGAAGTTCATCCCGTACACCGCGGCCACCAGCGACGGGGCGAAGAAGATCGCCGCCCATGACGAGATTTTCTTGACCTCCTCGCTCTGGGCGTAACTGGCCTCGGTCAGCCGCTGCACCTCCTCGCTCTGCCGGGCGGCGGCGGTGGTCGCCCGCAGGGTGAGCAGGCCGTGGTAGAACTCGATGACGCCCTGCAGGTACTCGCGTTCGCCGTCGGCAAGACGCCGTACTCGCGCGAACTGGTCCGCGTTGTCGGACACGAGCGGGGTGTGCCCGTCGGGCAGGCCGTCCAGCGCGGCCAGCCGGCCGTAGATCGCGCCGCTGAGGGCCGCCATCGTGCGGACCGCGAGCAGGCCGTGCCGGACCCGGAACAGCTCCTCCAGGAACTGCTCGGGGTGGCCGACGTGCCCGCCGGTGACCTGCTGCTCCAGCCGCCACACGTCCGCCGTTGCCTGCTCGAGGTACTCCTCCAGGGTACGGGTCAGGGCGGTGACGATGGCGTGCGAGAGCTCCAGCGGGGACTCGACGGTGAGCCGGCCCGATTCGAGACGGTTGAGCACGGCCACGGTCTCGCGTTCGGCGGAGGCCGGGTCCACCGCCGGGTTGACCGGGCCGTGCACGGTGATCAGGTAGTCGTGGCCGATGAACTGATCGAGCTCGAGGTAGTGCACATGTCCACGGGCGCCGGGTTCGGGTCCGTGCAGGATCACCAGCACGCAGTCCGGGTACGCGTGCATCTTCGGCAGGCGGTTGCGTTCCAGCGCGTCCTTGACCGCGAGGGGATGGAAGCCGAAGAGCGTGGCCAGCAGGTGCTCGGTGTCCGGGTCACCGGCGGGGACGTCGACCCACACGAAGCCGTCGGAGCGGTGCCGCAGTGCGGCGACGGCAGCGGCGTCGTGCCGCTCGAGGCCGGCTCGGGTGACCAGGTAGACGTTCACCTGATCAGCCTGCCGCCCGACGCCCGCCGGCCAGGCACTTCTTGACGCGTTCTTAACGCCTCCAGCACCACGCGCCCGCAGTACCGCATGGCTGAATTGAGGAGACGTATCGCGGACCCGAGAGGAGCCCGGTTGAGCGCCCCGACGACCACCGGACCGGAACGCACCAGGAGCCGGCCGGTGCGCCGATGGTTGCTCTCCGGACTGTCGGAGCAGTCGCTGCAGCACGCCGGGCCGCACGCCCGGCCGGCCGAGCACAAGGCGCACTCCTGGTGGAAGGTGATGTGCCTGACCGGCGTCGACTACTTCTCCACCCTGGGATACCAGCCCGGGATCGCCGCCCTGGCGGCCGGGGTGCTCTCGCCGGTCGCGACCGCCGTGCTGGTACTCGTCACGCTGCTCGGGGCACTGCCGGTGTACCTGCGGGTGGCCCGCGACAGCCCGCACGGCGAGGGCTCGATCGCCATGCTCGTGCGGCTGCTGTCATACTGGCAGGGCAAACTCTTCGTGCTGGTGCTGCTCGGCTTCGCGGCCACCGACTTCATCATCACCATCACCCTGTCCGCGGCCGACGCCACCGCGCACATCAACGAGAACCCGTTCTGGCCGGAGAGCCTCAAGGGCCACGAGGTCATCGTCACCCTCGTGCTGGTCGGGCTGCTCGGTGCGGTGTTCCTCAAGGGCTTCACCGAGGCGATCGGCATCGCCGTCGGCCTGGTCGGGATCTACCTGCTGCTCAACGCCGTCGTCGTCGGCGACGGGCTGTGGCGGGTGATCAGCCACCCGGCGGCTGTCGGTGACTGGACCAGCGCCCTGACCACCCAGCACGGCGATCCGCTCATGATGATCGGTATCGCGCTGCTCGTATTCCCCAAGCTGGCGCTGGGCCTGTCCGGCTTCGAGACCGGCGTGGCCGTCATGCCGCACGTCAAGGGCGACCGCGACGACACCGAGTCCCGGCCGGCCGGACGCATCCGGGGCGCCCGCCGGCTGCTCACCACAGCTGCCGTGATCATGAGCGTCTTCCTGATCACCAGCAGCATCGTCACCACCGTGCTCATCCCGGCGGACCAGTTCGAGCCGGGCGGCGCCGCCAACGGCCGGGCCCTGGCGTTCCTGGCCCACCAGAACCTCGGCGGTGCGTTCGGCACGGTCTACGACATCGCCACCATCGCCATCCTGTGGTTCGCCGGCGCGTCGGCCCTGGCCGGCCTGCTCAACCTGGTGCCGCGTTACCTGCCGCGCTACGGGATGGCTCCGACGTGGGCCCGCGCGGTGCGCCCGCTGGTGCTGGTGTTCACCGCCACGGCGTTTCTCATCACCGTGCTGTTCGACGCCGACGTCGACGCGCAGGGTGGCGCCTACGCCACGGGTGTGCTGGTGCTCATCACCTCGGCGGCGGTCGCGGTGACCCTGTCGGCGCGCCGTCGCCGCGAGCACGGCAAGACCGCCGGGTTCGCGGCCATCACGGCGGTGTTCGCGTACACGACCGTGGCCAACGTGGTCGAGCGGCCCGACGGCGTGAAGATCGCCGCCTGCTTCATCGGCGCCATCATCACGGTGTCGCTGCTGTCGCGGCTGTACCGCGCCTTCGAACTGCGGGTGACGCACGTGGACACCGACGCGGCCGCCGAGCGGTTCGTCAACGAATGCGCCCGGCGCGGCATCCGGCTGATCGCCAACGAGCCTGATCGCCGCGACGCCGGGGAGTACCGGGCCAAGCTCGCCCAGATCACCGAGGACAACGACATCCCGGACGGCCGCGACGTCATCTTCGTCGAGGTCGAGGTCACCGACCCGTCGGAGTTCGAGGAGGCGCTGCGGGTGCGGGGCGAGGTCCGGCACGAGCGGTACCGGGTCCTGGTCATGGAGAGCTCCTCGGTCCCCAACGCCCTGGCCGCGCTGCTGCTGCACATCCGCGACCGCACCGGCCGGCGGCCGCACATCTACTTCGAGTGGACCGAGGGTAACCCGGCCCTGAATTTCCTGCGGTACCTGGCGTTCGGCCAGGGCGAGGTGGCGCCGGTCACCCGGGAGATCCTGCGCCAGGCCGAGCCCAAGCGCGCCCGCCGGCCGCACGTGCACGCCGGCTGAACGCCGCCCGACGGTCCACGCACCGAGGTGGATCCGGTCGCCGTCGCCGACCGGATCCCGCCGGGCTTTCACCGGGCGCCGGCCCGCCGCCCTCCCCGCGCAGCCGGGCGAGCAGTTGCTGCAGGCCGGTCAGGTCGCGGCACGACACGAGCACCAGCAGGTCGGCGTCGCCCGCCAGCAGCCATGCGGTGCCGACGGCCGGGCTGCGGCGCAGCAGCCGGTGCAGCCGCGCCACGCCCGGTCGGCGGCGCGCACCAGAACGGCCGCCTGGACGTCACCGGTGCCGGACATCGGCGCCTGCGTGCGGCGGCAGCGCCGGTCGCGGCGCCGAAAAGACCTCGGTGAGGCATGCCGCCAACGGTGGCACCGCCGCCGCGGCCGGGACAGGGTCATTGACGCATTGCTACACGTGACGGCGTACGGATTTCGTCAGGCCGCAGGCCGGCAGGCAGCGGGCGGCGCCGGTGGCACGGTCGGCATCGTGCCCTACCGCGCCCCCCTGCGTTTCTGGAATCCCTACGCTCGGCACCGCTTTCTTGACGCCGCACGCGGGGTTGGCTGCGTCTACGTGACGGTTGTGCTCGAGCGCGAACGCCGCGTGGTCGTCGGTGTCTCCCAGTCCCTGGCGGGCCTCGCCGCCCCGCGGTACGCCGTGCAGGAGGCGCAGCAGCGCGGGGCGCCACTGCACGCGATCCGCACCTGGGCACTGCCTGCACACTGGCACGGACCGGCGGTCGACGCCTGGCGGCACGAACCGCGCACCGAGGCCCGCCGCTACATCGTCGAGACTTTCGATGCGGCCGGCGACGAGAGTGACCTGCTGATCGTCGGCGGGCGCGGCGGCTGGCGGCGCCGCTGGCCGAGCTGGGTGGTCCGCCGCTGCTTGGGCGCCGCCCGATGCCCGGTGATCGTCGTGCCACCGCCCGAGCTGGCCAGGGCTCGCCGCCGCCTGACCCGGAGGCTGAATCAGGACCTTGAGCACCTCGTCCGGATCCGCTGACCGGCGGGCCGGCGGGTGTGCGAGCGGGCCCGGACGGGATGCGGCCCGACCGGCGAGGGACCGTCGTGCATTGACCTGCGCAGTACGGCCGGGTTGCGCAGCCAGATAGATTCAATACACTAGCTTCATGAATCTAACGCGCCTCGTGATTCTTGGTCTGCTCGTCGAGCGCGGCGCCCAGCACGGCCATCAGCTGCGCCGGGCCGTGCAGGTGACCAAGGCCGACGATTGGGCCGGGGTCGGCGCCGGCTCGCTGCACCGCGAACTGCGCAAGCTCGCCGACGAGGCGCTGATCGAAGCGGTCCGCGTCGAGCGCGTCGACCGCCGCCCGGAGCGGACCGTCTACCAGATCACCGACGCCGGCCGGGGCGAGCTCGACACGCTGCGCGAACGGGCGATGGCCACGCTGCACGACGCCGGGGACCCGATGGCGGCTGGACTGATCTTCGCCGGGTCGGTCGGGCGGGAGGTGCTCCGCGATCTGGTCCTGCGCCATCGCCGAGCCGCCGAGCAGGAACTCGCGCGGCTGCTCGAGGAGCGGGAGCGCGGGGAGCGCGAAGGGTACCTGCGGCCGGAAATCTCCCCGCTGCAAACGGCCGCGTTCCGCCGGGCCGAGCTGCGGGTGCGCGCCGAACTGGCGTGGCACGACGAGTGGGACGCGATCCTGGCCCGGGCCGACGAGGCGCGCGCATGACCGCGACCGGCTGGCCGGCGCTGCGGCACCCGCTGTTCGTGCGGCTGTGGGTCGGCGGGATCGTCTCCGCCGTCGGCACGCAGATGAGCAACGTCGCGAAGGTCTGGGTGCTCTTCGCGCTGACCGGGTCGGCGGCGGCACTTGGCATGGAAGGGCTCTGTTTTTCGGTACCGATGATGCTCCTGCCGCTGTTGACCGGTCCCCTCGCGGACCGGGTCGACCGGGCCCGCCTGCTGCGCTGGACCATGGCCGCCGAGGCGGGCCTGGCGGCCGGGCTCGCCGTCACCGCCACGACCGGGACGTTGACACCGCTGCTGTTGTACGCCACGGCCGCCCTCGAAGCCGCCCGCCTGGCCGTCGACATTCCGGCCCGCGGCGCGCTCATCGCCACCGTCGTCCCGGCCGAGGTGCTGCACAGCGCGCAGTCGCTGTCCTCGACGGTGTACAGCGCCTCCGCGCTCGTCGGCCCGGCGGTCGGCGGTCTGCTGCTCGCAGCCGGTCAGCCGTCCTGGGTGTTCGCCGTCAACGCCGTGAGCTGTCTCGTCGCGCTGGCCATGTTCCGGGGCATGCCCAGTCCCGGCCGGGAGCGCCACGCGTTGCCGCGCCTCGGCGACGGTCTGCGCTTCGCGGCCCGGCACCGGGTGCTGCTCGCCCTGCAGGCCATCCTGCTCACCAGCGGCGCTCTGGTCATCGGCGTCGAGACGCTCCTGCCGGTGCTCGACACGACCCTGTGGCACGGCGGCTCGCTCGGGTACGGTCTGCTGCGCGCGGCCCCCGGTCTCGCCGCCATCGCCGCCGGGCTGGTGCTGGCTCGCGGCCGCGCACCGGTGACACCCGGGCGGACCATCGCGTGGTGTGTGGCGGCGGCTGCTGTGGCCCTTGCCGCGGTACCGGTGGCGCCGTGGTTGCCGGTGGCCTTTGTCTTGCTCACGCTCGGCTCGATCGCCGTCAGCGCGGCCCAGGTGCACACCATGACCCGGCTGCAGCAGCTCGTCACCGACGACGTGCGCGGCGCGATCGGCGGGCTGACCGCGATGACGATGAGCGGCTTCGCGGGCGTCGGCGCCGCGGCCATGGCCCTCGCCGCAGCGGGTGCCGGTCCCACGCCGGTCATCGCGGTGGTCGCCGCGGCGGCCGCACTCACCGGCCTGACCGCCCTCGCTAAGCCTCGATTGCCCGCACCGAGTGGGTCGTCGACAGCGAACCTTGATCGCTGTACGTGACCGCGAGCCGGCTGCCCGCGAGCCATACGGCGAGGGGTCCAGCGCTCCGCGCAGCGCCGCCCGGGTGCCGACGCCGAGTTTGGGGAAAATCCGTTGCAGGTGCGTGCTCATGGTCCGGTGCGACACGTACAGCCGCTGCCCGATCACGCGGTTGGTCAGCCCTTCCGCGGCCAGTTGCGCGATCTGCGCTGGCCCGGTCGAGCCAGTGCACGTCCTCGACGACGAGCAGCACCGGCCGGTCGGCGGCGAGCTCCCCGACCAGGTCGAGCGTGGCCAGGGCGAGCAGCGCCGGGTCGGAGGCGACTTCCCTGCCCGGCCGAAGGCGGCCAGGAGCGGCTCGGGCAGCGGGTCGACCTCCCCCAGCACCGGCCCGAGCAGCTGGTGCAGCCCGGCGAACGCGACCTGCGCCTCGGACTCGACTCCGGTCGTGGTCAGCACGCGCAGCCCGGCGGCGGCCGCCTGCCGGGTGGCCCAGGCCAGGACCGCCGACATGCCGATCCCGGCGTCGCCCCGCACGAGGACCGCCCCGCCGTGCCCGGCCTGGACCCGCCTGACCAGCGCCCCGACGGTTCGCGCGGCGTCCTGGCGGCCGATCAGCGCAGTACGGTCCTCGATCACGGCTTCGTCATCGCTGCTCCGGCGGGAAGTCGGTCGAGCGGCTGAGCTCCTCTCAGGTGGCGAGGTCGAGGTCGACGGCGGCGCGCCCGGCCGTGACGACCGTCAGCCGCGGCGGGCACAGCGACAAGGGACGCCCGCCGGCGCACGCGCGGCCCGGCGATGCCCATCGTCACGGCGCCCGCGGTCACCAGCAAGGGCCGCAGCAAACCGCTTCGGTAGTTGCTGACGAGGCCGGTCCCGGTGACGACCCGTTCGGGATCGCCACGGTCCACGTACACCGTGATGGTGTCGCCCTGCGTGACACCGGCGTCATCGGCGATGGAGCCGAGCCCGACGCGATGGGTGACACCGCCGACCTCGTACCGGATCCGGATCCACGCCCCGCCGGTCCGGGCACCACCCCAGGTGCTGACCTGCTCGACGACGGCCGGAACGGCAACTCCCTCCCGCACCAGGCGGCCGGGAGCGGTATACCAGTCGACGGCGGCGACGATCCCGAGTACGACCACGGCAGCACCGACGATCAGCAACCCGAGCGCCACCCCCTGGCGTGAACCTTGCCCGACGTGGAGGTAACCGAGGAAGCGCCGTAGCCGCCGGCTCAACGCTCCCCCACGCGGGCGAAGGTCGGTTCCGCCGCCTCCAGTCGTGGTGCCGCGATGCCCAGCCGCCGGGCCTCCGCGAGGGTGTCGCGGCAGACCACAGGCGGCTCCTCGGCGTCAGGGTCGGAGTGCGCCTCGAAGTTCACGCGCAGCGGGGCGACGTGCGCGGTCAGCCAGGCGAGCACGGGCGCCATCAGCCAGCTGGGCGCCCGGAACAGCAGCACACCACCTCGGTGCCGGCGCAGGTCGACGCCCCGCGCCTCCAGCAGCGGCAGCAGCTCGCGCCCGGCCAGCAGCGCCTCACGGAAGTCGCGCGGCGCCCCGGCGGGTTTGGACAGCGAACCGACACGCAGGCCCTGCGAGAACAGGCCGGCGTCCGATACAAAATGGACCCACAGCCAGCCGCGAAAGTCGGACTGTTCCTTAATGCGCAGCCCGGCCTCGCGAAACACCTGGCGCACCGCCCGTTCCCGGTCGGTCGGGGGCCGGCCGAGGGTGCCGAAGAGGACGGACGGCAGGAGCCCGCCCCGCAGGACGCCGTCCGTGCCGAAACCGCCGCCGCCCTGAGGGAAGCCCCAGGCGACCTGCTCGACGGGCAGCGCGCCGATCGCGGCCAGCGGCTCGGTCCAGATGTTGCCGAACACCAGCACGGTGGCCGATCGATTTGGAGGTCGTCTCCACTTTGCAGTAGATATGGAGGTCATCTCCATTTGTCAACACGAGGAGGCGCATGACCGCCGACAAGCCGATGCGGGCCGATGTCCGGCGCAACCGGGAGGCGCTGCTCGCCACCGCCCGGGAGGTGTTCGACGCCGGCGAGTTCTTCGAGCTGCGCTTCGACGACTTCGCGCGGCTGGCCGGGGTGGGCACCGGCACGCTGTACCGCCACTTCCCCACCAGAGAAGCGCTGGCCGAGGCGGTGTACCACGGGGAGGTCGCCGCGCTGTGCGACCGCGCCCGCGAACTCCGGGCCACGCTGCCGGCGGCCGAGGCGCTGGCGGCCTTCCTGCGGGGCATGGTCGAGCACATGGATGTCCACAAGGGACTGGCCCGGACCCTCGCCACGCTCATGGCCGGCCGCTCCGGGGTCCTCGCCGAGGGCAGCCAGGCGCTGGAGCAGGCCGTCACCGACCCGGTGGCCGCGGCCGTGCGGGACGGCACCGTGCGCGCCGACGTGGGGGCCGGGGCCGTGATGATGGCGCTGCACGGCATCGGCGCGGCCCACGACCGGCCGGGGTGGCGCGCCGAGACCGGCGACGTCATCACCCTCGTGCTCGACGGGCTCCGCCGATCGGACAGCCGGGGGCGCTGAACGGCCATTTCCATGTGCGACGGGTACCCCGCGACGCCTAGGAAGGAGGCATGGCCAACGAGGTGACCGTTCCCCTGCTGCCCTGCGCGTCCATCGACGACATCGAGGCGTTCTACGGAGTCCTCGGGTTCCGCACCACGTACAAGCAGCGCAAGCCCAACGCGTGTGTCGGGGTACAACGGGAGGATCTGCAGTTGCAGTTCTTCGAGATCCCCGGGTTCGATCCGGAGCAGTCCTACGGCTCCTGTCTCGTGCTCACCGCGGACATCGAGGGGCTGCACCGGGCGTTCGCGGACGGCATGCGCGCCGCGTACGGCAAGGTGCTGGTGTCCGGAACGCCGCGGATGACCCGGCCGCGGGCCCGCAAGAACGCCGACGGGGTGGGCGGGTTCAGCGTCATCGACCCTGGCGGCAACTGGATCCGCGTCTTCCGGCACGCCGCCGCCGCGCCTGCCGCCCCGCCGGCCGGGCGGCTCGGCAAGGCCCTGGCGAACGCGGTCGTGCAGGCCGATTCCCGGGGCAGCGCCGGGCAGGCCGTCCGGATTCTCGACAGCGCACTGGCCCGCCCGCAGGACGGCGACGACCCGGTCGAGCAGGTCGAGGTGCTGGTGTACCGCGCCGAACTCGCGCTGGTACTGCACGATCCCACGACCGCGGCCGCGATGCTGGCCCGCGCCCGGTCCGTCACGCTCTCCCACGACGAAGCCGAACGGGCGGCGTCCGCGTTCGACAATGCCGCCGAACTCGCCGCCGCGCTGCCCTGACCCGCGGGCGGCGGAACTTTCATCGCGGCCGCCAGGTCGGCCGCGCACGGGGCGAGCGTCGTTGACGGGGCCGGATCCGGTTGCGCATCCTCGGCTCGCGAGCCGGCGGCGGGCCGCGGATGCGGAGGAGCACTCATGCGCAGTTCGTGGCGGCACGGGTTGGTGGCACTGGCCGTGACGGCCGGGCTGGCGGTCGCACCCGGGGCACCGGCCGCGGCGGCGGTGACCGGCTGGACGCAGGTGTCCGCCGGCAGCGCCCACACCTGCGCGGTACGGTCCGACGCCACGCTGTGGTGCTGGGGCAGCAACGGCAACGGGCAGCTGGGCGTCGGCGACACCGCCGACCGGCGGGTGCCCACGCAGGTCAGCGGGGCCGCCTGGGCGTCGGTCGACACCGGACTGGACCACACCTGCGCACTCAAGACCGACGGCACCCGCTACTGCTGGGGCCGCAACGCCGACGGGCAGCTCGGCGTCGGCGACACCACCGACCGCGACGCACCACGCCGGCTCATCGGCGAGGCCGCGTGGCTGTCGGTGTCCGCCACGACGAACGCCACCTGCGGCATCCGTACCGATGCGACGCTGTGGTGCTGGGGCCGCAACACCGACGGGCAGCTCGGCGTCGGCGACACCACCGGCCGCATCCGGCCCGCGCAGGTCGGCTCGCAGGCGAACTGGGCGATGGTGTCCACCGCCGAGCGCATGGCCTGCGCGCTCAAAACCGACGGCATCCGGTACTGCTGGGGCGCCAACGACACCGGCCAGCTCGGCATCGGCGACACGACCGGCCGCACCGCACCCCGGCGCTGGCTCGGCGAACCGGCGTGGCGGACCATTACCAACGGCTACCCGACGGGCTGCGGCATCCGCACCGACGGCACCCTGTGGTGCTGGGGCGACAACTCCTGGTTCCAGCTCGGCACCGGCGACGCCACGACCACCGACCGGCTCACCCCCGTCATGGTGAGCAGCCGCACCAGCTGGACCCGCATCGCGATGGCGACCGGCGGCCGGCACGCCTGCGGCCAGGCCGCCGGCGTCCGCTACTGCTGGGGCCTCGGCGACCCCGCCCTCGGCGTCGGCGACCTGGCCACCCGGACGACACCCGCGGCGGTGTTCGACGGCCCCTGGACCGGCCTGTCCGCCGGGTTCAGCCACACCTGCGGCATCCGCAACACGCACCTGTACTGCTGGGGCGCGGGCGAGATGCTCGGCCTCGGCGCCGCCAAGGACGCGGCGAGCCCAGCGCTCGTCGCCTCCTGACCCCGCACCGGCCGGGGCGACCAACCCGGCGCGGAAACTCAGGCGGGTGGCGCGCCCTGGCGCCGGTCGCCGGCGGCGGCCAGGCGTCCGAGCTGCTCCTCCCAGCCCGCGCGGTGGTCGTCGAGGTGCTTCTCGGGCAGGTCCCGGTGGGTGAGCACCACCACCGTGTCCGCGCCGTCCGCGGTCAGCACCACCTCGACCGTCGAGCCGCCCGGCGGCAGTGTGTCGCTGCCGGGGATGCCCCAGCTGAACACGACCCGGTGCGGCGGTTCGACGACGCGGTACGCCCCGTCGGCCGCGATCGTGCCGAAGTCGAGGAAGAACCGGCCGCCCGGGCGCGGGTCGAGGTCGGCCTGCTCGCCGATCCACTGCACGATGAGCGCGGGGTCGGTGAAGTACGGGAAGACCACGTGCGGCGGCGCCTGGATGCGGACGGTCGCGACGATGGCGTCGCCGTGGAGCTCGGCGGTCACGGTTCCCTCTGCGGTGGCTGGGGGTGGGCGGACTCGACGGCCTGTTTGAGCCGGCCGAGGGCGTCGGGCCAGAACTCGCTCATCACGCGGCGGACCGGTTCGAGCGCTTCGTGGCGCATGGTGTACAGGCGGCGCACCCCCTCCCGGCGCTCGTGCAGCAGCCCGGCCTGTTTGAGGACGCCGATGTGCTGGCTCACCGCCTGTTGCGTGAGCGGGAACGCCGCCGCGATCTGCCCGGCGGCGAGCTCCGTGTGCTGCACCAGGCGCAGGATCTGCCGGCGGTGCGGGTCGGCGAGCGCGCGCAGTACCGCATCCGGGGCATGCTCTTTGCCTTGCACGGCCACCGGCTCAGGATCTCAGACCCGGAACGGGGTGCCCGCGCCGGTCTCGGCGTACGCGCGGATGCTGTCCATGAACTGGTCCCAGGCGACGACGCAGTCCTGCCAGCACTGCATCTGCGGGGTCAGCCCGGCGTGGCGGAACTGCACTTGCGTCCCGGTGCCGCTGGGCGCGATGTCGAACTGCATCGTCGTGCCCAGCCACTCCAGGGTGTGCCCGGTCGGCTCCGTCCCATCGACGGCGATGGACTCCCAGACCACCCGGGACGGCCCGGACTCCAGGACCCGCATGGCGTTGACGCCGTACGGGCCGAAGCTCGTCACGAGCGTGCCGCCCGCCGCGCCGTCGCCCTCGGTCGGCCCCCACCACCGGCTGACCCCGTCCGCGGACGTGAACAGCGCCGACGCCCGAGCGGGTTCGATGGGCAGGTCGAGGACCCGCGAGTAGTCGTCCATCAGAGCCTCCAAATTCCACAAGCATTCTCTTGTACAAGATGATGCTTGTGAAGTTAGCCAGCGCGGCCGGCGGCGTCAAGGGTGTGGGCGCGGGCGGCCGCATACCGTTCCCGGATCGCCGGTACGGCATCCGCTTCGTGCCGCGCAACCGGCCCGGCGTCCCACGCGGGTGGCCGCGGGCCGCCCGACACCACCCAGGCCGCCTGCCGCGCGGCGCCGTCGGCGACGTGCTCCCCCAGCGGCGGCACGAGCACCGGCCGGCCGAACACGCTGGGCGCGATCCGCCGCACCGCCGCCGAGCGGGCCCCGCCGCCGACCAGGATGATCCGGTTGACCGCCGTACCCAGCGCGACCATCGCGTCGAGCCCATCGGCCAGCGCGCACAGCATCCCCTCCACGGCCGCACGGGCGACATGCGCGGGCGTCGAGGTGCGCAGGGTCAGGCCGTGCACGGCTCCGGTCGCATGTGGACGGTCCGGGGTGCGCTCGCCCTCCAGGTACGGCACCAGCACCAGCCCGTCCGCACCGGCCGGCGCGGACAACGCCAGCGCGGACAGTTCCGCATGGTCGACGCGCAGCATGGCCGCGGCGGCGTCGAGCACGCGGGCCGCGTTGAGCGTGCAGACGAGGGGCAGGAACCGGCCGGTCAGGTCGGCGTACCCGGCGACGATCCCGCCCGGGTCGGCAACCGGCGCATCGGCCACCGTGGACACGATGCCCGACGTGCCGATCGACACCACCACGTCGCCCGGCTCGGCACCGGCCCCCAGTGCCGCCGCCGCGCAGTCGCCCCCGCCGGCCCCCAACGGCGCCCCGCTGCGCAACTGCCCGGCCCGGCCGGTCGGGCCGAGCACCTCCGGCAGCAGCACGTCATCGCGGCCGAACGCCAAACCCACCAGATCGCGCCGGTACCGTCCGGTGGCCGCCGACCAGTAGCCCGTCCCGCTGGCCTCGCTGCGATCCGTCCGCAGCGCTTCCAGCCCCGGGGCTCCGGCCAGCCGCCAGGTCAGCCAGTCGTGCGGCAGGCACACCGCGGCGGTACGAGCGGCGTGGTCCGGCTCCGCCGAGGCCAGCCAGCGCAGTTTGGTGACGGTGAAGCTGGCCACCGGTACCAGGCCGACGGCCTCGGCCCACGCCCGCCGCCCGGCCTCGCCACCGCCGAGGTCGGCGATGAGGTCACGGGCCGCACCGGCGGAGCGGGTGTCGTTCCACAGCACGGCATCGCGGACCACGCCGCCGTCCACGTCGAGGCACACCATGCCCTGCATCTGCCCGGCCACCGACGCCGCCGCCACGTCGTCCAGGCCGCCGGCCCGTTCGACCGCCGCGGCGAGGGCGGCCTCCCACGCGGCCGGCGGCACGGCGGTCCCGACCGGGTGCGGCGCCCGGCCCTCGCGCACCAGCGCTCCGGTTTCGGCGTCGCGGATCACGACCTTGCACGACTGGGTCGAGGAGTCGACCCCGGCGACGAGTGGCACCGGCCCTCCTCGACAGTTAGTTAGGAGCATTACCTAACCTGCCTCAGCAGCGGGTTGTCAAGGGATGGGACGGCGCCGTGGGGGCCGTGAACCGGGGATGGGGTTCGATCGTGGACGTGCTGAGGCCGGACAACCCCGGGGCACATGCGAAGGAGGCGAGGCCGTGGCTCGCCCGACCGACTGGGACAAGGTCGGCCTCGGATCGGACCCGACGCCGGGGGACCCGGGGCGGATCGACGAGGTCATCGCGTCCATCCGGGAGCTGGGGCAGGTCGCCCGGGACGTGGACGACGGGCTGGCCGGGGTGCTGGAGACCGCCGGGCCGAACGCGTTCGTGGGGCAGACCGCCGACGCGCTGCGGGAGAAGATCTCGGATCGGCTGCGCGGGTTCGTGCAGAGTCTCGCCGAGGCGTTCGAGTGGTCGGTCACGGCGCTCACGACCTACAACACGACGCTGCGTGACCAGCAGTGGCGGGCCGACAACGCGCTGAGCCAGGGGCGCGGGATGGCCGAGGACGATCCGGCGCGGCAGAGCCTGACCGACACCGCCAACAACGCCGGCACCGCGGTTTCCGATGCCGCCGGTACCGCATCCAGCAAGATCGTCGACGCGTACGAGCACATCAAGCAGCCCATCTCCGGCTGTGAGGAGTTCTGGGAGATCTTCAAGTGGATCGCGATCGCGCTGATCCTGCCCGCGCTCGTGTTCGGCGGACCCGTCGCCCTGGTCGCGCTCGGCGTCAACATGGTGCTGTTCATCAAGACGGCGGTCGACTTCGCCCAGGGCAAGGCCTCCGCGCTCGAGTTCTTCCTCTCCGCGCTGGGCATCCTGGCGCCGACGACCCGCGCGGTGCCGATCTTCCAGCTGATCAAGGCCGGGGCGCAGCTGGCCTGGAACGGGCTCAAGGCCGGCGCGTTCGCGGTGTTCAAGTTCTTCGGCAACACCTTCAAGGGAATCGTCTCCCACCCGTTCGTGCTGTTCCCGGGCCTGCACGACATGGTCGCGCTCAGCGGCAGCTGGGTGAAGGGCGCCGGGCTGTGGGTGCAGGCCGGCATCAAGGACCTGCCCTCGTTCATGGCGACCACCCTGAGCAAGGGCGGGCTGTTCGTCGTCAACGGCGTCAAGGGCATCGGCAACGTCGTCGCCGCCACGCCGAGCTTCCTGGCCAAGATCGGCAGCTCGACCTGGGCGTTCCTGGGCCGCGAGTTCGGCGGGAACCGGTGGCTGCGGCTGTTCCTGCCGGCCGAGGCCGACGAGCTGCACCTGGGCGTCTGGCAGGCCACGAAGCTCGCGGTGTGGGACCGCGGCGTGCTCGGCAAGCACATCTTCGGCCTGCCCAAGCCGCACCCGGTGCTGCCGGAGCGCGGGGTCGACCTGCCGTCGATCAAACTGGCCGAGCTGCGGGCCGGGGATCTGGCCGTACCGCCGCGGCTGCAAATGCCGAGAATCACGGACTTCGGCGGCCTCGGGCACCTCGGGCAGCACTTCACCCCGCCGACGATGCACATTCCGACCTCGTTCGGCGACTCGCTGCACTTCAGCGGCGACGCGGTGCGCAACCTCGACGCGCTGCTGCTCTCGCCGATGGACACGATCTCGAAGGTGCGCATCGAGGCGTGGGCGGAGCGGGCCGTCAATCCGGTGCTGACCAACGTGGACCACATCACGGGCATCAGTTCCGCGGTCCACCTCCAGCCGCCGACGGTCGCCCACCTCGCCGGAGGCACAAGCTTCTCCAGTACCGTCCACGCGCTCGACCTGCCCAACCTGCACACGCCGCCGATGGCCAACGGCGTCAACCACCTCAACACGCTGCACGCCCTGGACCTGCCGAACGTGCACGTGAACACCGCGACGAACGGCGCGATCGGCGCGCACGCGGTGACCATGCCGAACGTCCACCTGGACACTCCGGCACTGGGCAGCGTCGGCTCGCTGCACGTCGGCGCGGTCCCGCCGGCGCCGGTGCACGCCATCGACGCGATCGGCTCGGCCACGGTCACCCCGCCCGCGCTGCACCTGATGAACGGCATGCCGACCTCCGCGCTCAACGGGGCCGGGGCGCGGATCGCCGACCACACCAGCCTGGCCGTCAACGCCCAGCACGTCTCCATGGACCTCGGTACGGTCGGCCGGCACCTCGACACCCCGGCCGTCCACGTCGAGGCGCCCGCGGTCAACGCGATCGTGACACCGCCGCCGGTCACGCACCTGGTCCAGACCCCGCCGGCCATCACCCACAGCGACATCACCGCGCACGTCGGCGCCACCCCGCCGGCGGTGCACGTCAACCTGAACCCGATCGAGCGCACCCCCACCATCGGCGCCGGTCACATCGAAACGGTCGCCCACCCGGCCCCGTCCCATCCAGCGCCGATCAACGCCATCGAGACGCCGGCCTTCAACGCCGGCGCGGTCCCGACCCTCCACACCGGATCGGTTCCCAGCGTCCACACCGGATCCGTGCCGACAGTCCACACGGGATCGATCAACGCGGTGCACACCGGGAACTTCAGCCCCGCGCACATGGCCGGGGCGCCGAAGGTCGACGAGCTCGTCGTCACCGCGCCCGGGGCGGCCGTCCCGAAGACCGCCGACCGTACGCCGCCGACGGTCAACCCCGCCCACAACGCCGGCGTCGACGTTCACGCCGGGGCCGGCACGCTCGATCCGATCAGCGCGACCGCCGTCGTCGGCCTCGTCCAGACCCAGCTGGCGGGGGCCGGTCGGCTGGCCAGGGCCGAGACCGGGCTCGACAACGCCATCCACGCGGCCGGCAGCCCCGGCAAGGCGGTCAGCCTGCCGGGCAGCGGCCTCGAGGCGGCCTGGCGGCGGGACAGCGACCGGATCGGCGAGCTGTTCGGCGGCGTCGACGACCCGCTGCGCAGCAAGAAGATCGAGACGTGGGCGCAGTACCAGCGGGCCCGCAACGAGCTCGGCCGGATCGAGCAGGCCTGGAACGACCTCATGGACCGGCCCGGCGGCTCGTCGAAGGGGCCCACGGCGGTCGAGGTGCGGGCGGAGCGCACGTACGCGGCGGCCATCACCCGCGTCGACCGGATCGTGCGGGACCTGAAGACCCTCGGCGTCGACCCGGTGACGATGGACCTGCGCATCGCCGAGCTCACCGCCGAGTCGGTCAAGGCCCGTCCCCGGCTGCTCGGCGGCGGCCAGCCGTTCTCCAAGCCGGTCCCGGAGGCGTTCGACCCGCACGTCCCGCTGCGCAACGCCGACGGTTCAGCGTCCGACCTGCGGGTCGAGATCCAGCTGACGAACGGCACCGAGTCGTTCCGGGTCGTCGACGCGCTCGACGCCCCGGTCCCGCACTTCCAGGCGACGGCCCACGGCGACATGGGCTTCCAGATCACGGACCTACGCACGGGCGGCGATTTCCGCCGGTACGACGATGCCGGCAATCTGGCCGCGACCGGCCGCCCGATCCAGGGGCACCCCGGCTGGTCCCACGTCGACCCGGCGGGCGGCCAGCCGCACCTCGAAGTTCCGGCCGGGTACCAGGCGAATCCCCACGCCGTTGGATTCCAGGTCGACAACCTCACCAACGCCGGGCACTTCGAGCGGTTCGACATCCAGGGCACCCTGACCCACACGGGCCGGCCGATCCAGGGTCATCCGGGCTGGTCGCACGTCGACCACAATGGCCAGTCCCACCTCGAGGTGCCGGCCGGCTATCAGGCCAATCCGCATGCCGTTGGATTCCAGGTCGACAACCTCACCAACGCCGGGCATTTCGAACGCTTCGACATCAACGGCACGCTCACCCACACCGGCCGGCCCATCCAGGGGCACCCCGGCTGGTCGCACGTCGACCAGGTCGGCGGGCCGCCGCACCTGGAGGTCCCGGCCGGCTACCAAGCGAATCCTCACGCCGGTGGATTCCAGGTCGACAACCTCACCAACGCCGGGCACTTCGAACGCTTCGACATCAACGGCACCCTCACCCACACCGGGCGGCCGATCCAGGGCCACAACGGCTGGTCGCACGTCACGCCGACCGGCGGCGGGGCACCGCGTCTGGAGGTGCCGGGCGGGTTCCAGGTCAATCCGCACGGCACCGGGTTCCAGGTCGACGACCTCACCAACGTCGCGCACTTCGAGCGGTTCGACGTCAACGGCACCCTCACCCACACCGGGGTACGGGCCGACGGGCTCGCCGGCGCCGTCGAGCACAACCTGGTGCAGCCCGCCGGCGGGGCCTGGCACGCCGAGGACCTCGCCACCGGGGCGCAGCTCCCGCACCTCACCGTCCAGCGGCTGGCCGGCAACGACTTCCGGGTGACCGATACGCGCGGGCTGCACAACGGCGAGTACAAGGTGCACACCCCCGACGGCGCGGTCCGCTCGCAGGCGTTCAACGTGATCCGCGACGGGGCGCCGACGACCCGGCAGTTCGTCGTCGACGTGCCGGGCGGGTCGTGGCGGTTGCACGACGGCGGCGCCGCGGTACCGAATCCGGGCCCCTTCCAGCGCGGCTCCGCCGACCTCACCGGGGCCGGGAACGGGCAGATCAAGCTGCTCACCGACACCAAGGCGGAGATGTTCAACCGGCGGGTCGTGCCCGGCACGAACCAGACCCTCGACGTGTTCCGGTCCGTCGGCCACGACCTGCGCGGCGGTCAGCGTCCGCAGTGGGCGACGTTCGACCAGAACGGGGTGCTGCTCGACCACGGCATCCGGCGGTTCGACAACTCCGCGGTCCAGTGGCGCGACATCAGCCACACGGGTGCGGCAAAGCACACCATCCGCACGTCGCTCGGCGGTGGCGAGGTCATCGCGACTCGCGACGCACTCGGGCAGTGGACCTGGACGCGGCTCGACCCCAACGGCGCGCCGCTGGGCAACGGCGCGCGGACCCTGGACCTGGACGGCGGCTGGACCGACACGGTGGCGGGCGGCGGGATCGCCCAGCGCCAGTTCGGCAAGTGGCACGGGCCCGACAGCGCCGGGATGTACAAGGAGTACGACCTCGCCGGCGGCAATCCCGGGGCAACCTGGAAGTCGCAGTCGCCGCACGGCAAGGACGCCGGGAAGCTGCAGAACCTGCCCGGCGGCGGCACGCTGGAGACCGCCCGCTGGTCCGAGCAGCGCCCGCCGCAGTGGGTGCGCCGGTTCGTGACCGGGGTGCCGGACGCGGTGTTCGGCGCGCACGGCAACCAGTTCCTGCGCACCGACACGAAGTTCCAGATGTTCACGTGGACCAGGGTGGACGCCGCCGGGGTGCGCAACGACGGGTTCCGGTTCGTGTCGATGAACGAGGCCGTGTACGACGTGGCGCGGGACGGGCGCTTCGTGCGGTACCAAGGGAAGCTGGAACACGGCAACGCGCTCAGCGTCGGGCATGACCTGCACGCGCAGCCGCCGGGCGCGCACGTGCCGTGGTCGGAGGGGCCGGGCAACCTCAGCGGCACCCGGGTGTTCTTCGGTCGGGGCGCGCACGCCGACGGGCGGGTGTGGCAGGACCAGTTCATCGACGCCGGTAACGTGCGGGTGGCCCGGGCCGGGTTCGCCGACGGCTCCGTGCGCGAGTTCCAGCGGCCGCCGGCCGCCGGCAACGCCACCGGGGCGCAGGCGTCGCGGCTCGACGCGTTCGAGGCGCCGAACCGGCCGTGGGTGCAGCGCAACATTCACGGCGAGGTCGTCGGGCGCTCCGACGACTTCCCGGCGATGGCGCCCGGCGGCGGCCCGGACGTGCACGTCCAGGCGACCGGCGGGGCCACCACCCGCACCTGGACCTGGAACGACGGCACGAACTCCGGCACCCGCGACTGGGGCCGCAACTTCAACGGCCCGCACGCCACGTTCGACGACAGCTTCCGGGATTTCCAGCGCATCAACGGCGTCGACCAGCTCGTGCGGGAGCGCCGGATGGTCGACGGCGGGTCCTATGTGGACGCGTGGCGGGTCGACAACGCGGCCGGCGGGCACACCTGGGAGTGGCGGCGGGTCGACAAGCACGGCAACGTCACCGCCCCGGGCGGCGCGACCCGCGAATGGTGGCACGGCAACGCGTGGCAGGCGCAGTGGACGCCGGGCGCGGTCCGCTTCCGCGACCTGACGCCGTCGGCGGCCGGGCCGGTGCTGACCCGCGAGATCCCCGCGAGCGCCGCCGGCGACATCGCCCGGGTTCGCGAGTTCCGGGGCGGCGACCGGGGCGTGTGGAAGGAGTTCGACATGGGCGCCGTGGTCCGGGAGCGCAAGCCGCTGCCCGGGGTCGGCTTCCTGGAGACCGACGCGTGGCGGGGGCAGTGGCGGCAGTACGACAACCTCGGCAACATCGTGGCCAGCCGCGACGACGCGGGCTGGGTGCACGTGCCGGGCGTCGGGCGGGGCATGGACCTGGCCGGGCGGGAGCTGGACTACCGCGGCTGGGCGTCGGAGATCCGCGGCTGGAACCGGCGCATCCGGGAGAGCAACCGGATGGCCTGGGGCGGCGAGCTGCACGTCGGCAATCTCAACGAGGCGCTGTACAAACCGTACTGGCAGCACGCCCTGCAGAAGATCGCGCTGGAGTTCGCGCAGGAGTTCCTGCTGGAGTTCACGGCGAACCTCATCGTGAACGCGATCGTCGACGCCATCGCCGGCAAGCAGTTCAACGGCCAGGACGCGCTCAAGGCGTTCGCGAACGCGGCGGTCGGCTCGGCGGTGAAGAGCGCGGTGGGCTCGCTGATGCACGAGAACCGGTTCGGGCCGCTGCAGCGCACGGCCGACCTGAAGGCGGGCCTGGGCAACATCGACGGCGGGAAGTCCTGGTTCCGCAAGCCGATCAACCACGACAAGCACTGGAGCAACGAGTGGGCCGGCAACGAGACGGCGACCCGCTGGCGCGGCGGCACGTATGACTTCGCGTTCAACGTCCCGGTCGCCGGGCTCACCGGCTTCGTCAACGGCGCGATGAACGCCTCGGTGTTCGGCATCACCAACGCGAACGGCGACACCATCTACCTGTCCGGCGGGGCGGCGGCGTTCGACGGGCTGCTCGCGGCCGCGTCCGGCGTGACCGGCGCGGTGACCACGACGATCGGCAAGACGCTGTTCAACTCCGGCCTCGGCGGGCGGGCGTTCCACCGCCAGGGCCTGGCCGAGTTCGGGTTCCAGCTGCCGTGGAAGGTCGTCGAGAAGGTCGTCACCTCGGAGCTGCTCAAGGCATTCCGGGCCAGCGACAACCCGTGGTACTACCAACCCGGAGGCTGGGCATGACCGTCCATCTCGTGGCGCCCGGCCGCCGCGGCGCGCACCGCGACCTGGCCACGGCGCTCAGGGCGGCCGCGCCGGGCGACACGGTCGTCGTGGCCCCGGGCCGCTACCCGGAGTCGCTGCGCCTGGACAAGGCGGTCACGCTCCAGCCGGAGGCGGGCACCGGGAGCGTCGAACTCACGCCGCCGGGAGCCGAGCCGGTGCTGACCGTGACGGCCGACTGTGCGGTGCACGGCTTCACCATCGCCGGTACCAGTCCGGCGCAGGTCCTGGTGTCCACTGTGGACGGCAGCGGGCTGCTCCTGCAGAGCGTCACCGTGCACGGGGGCCGCGTCGAGGCCCGCGACGGTGCCGCCCTGCTGCTGCGGGACTGCGCCATCGAAGGAGCCAAGGGCGCCGCCCTGCACATCGCGGGCCCCGCCCGGGCCGAGGCCACCGACGTGCGCATCGGCGACGGGGCCGGGGTCGTGGTCTCCGGCGACGCCCAGTTCTCCGCCACCCGCCTGCGCCTGTTCGCCACCGAAGGCTCCGCCATCCGCCTGCGCGGCACGGCGCGGCTCGCCCTCACCGACTGCCGCATCGACCGCGCCGGGCGCACCGGCCTGCTGCTCGAGGACGCCGCCACCGCCCTCGCCGACCAGAGCAGCATCGCCGAAGCGGGGACGGCAGCGGTCCAGGTGAATGGCGCGTCGCGGGCGAAGCTGACCGAGTGCCGCATCACCGGACCGGGCGCCAGCGGCCTGGTCGTGGCCGACGACGGCGAGCTCGTCGCCGAGGACTGCACGGTCCGCGACGCCGGCGCCAACGCGCTGCTCGTCACCGGAGCGGCCAAGGCCCGGCTGACCGGCTGCCACCTCGTCGGCTCCACGTTCGGCGCGGTGCACGGGGCCGGCACCGCGGTCCTGAGGCTGGAGCGCTGCCGGGTGCTGGGCGGCGCCGAGCACGGCGTGCACGCGGCCGACGACGCCGCCGTCGAGCTGTCCGGCTGCGACCTGTCCGACCTGGCGCTCAGCGGCGTCCACGCCACCGGCCGGGCGCGACTGTCCGCACAGGACTGCCGCGTCGACGGCGCCGGCATCGGGGTGCAGCTCGCCTCGGCCGCGGCGGCGACGGTCACCAACTGCACCGTGGTACGCCCGGCGAAGGTCGGCTTCGAGGTCACCGGCACCGGCGCGGCAACGCTCGCCGACGTCACGGTCCGCGAGCCGGGCGCGGCCGGGATCGTCGTGCAGAGCGCCGCCGACGTGCGCATCGACGGCGCCACGGTGACCGGGGGCGGCGGCTCCGGCCTGGTGGTGTGGACGGGCGCGAAGCCGGTCGTGACCGGGCTGCGGGTGCACGGGGTGGCCAAGAACGGGGTCTTCGTCGCCGACGACGCCGCGGCCACCATCGAGGACTATCGCATCACCGAACCGGGGTTCACCGCGGTCCACGTCGGCGAACGCGCGACCCTTGCCGAAAAGGCGGCAGCGGTACCGGCGGAGGCTCCTACCCCGGACGAGGAGAGCCTCGACGACCTGCTCGGCGAGCTCGGCGTCCTGGTCGGCCTCGAACGCGTGAAGCGCGACGTGCACACCCTCGTCAAGCTCATGCAGACGGTCCGGATGCGCCAGGAGGCCGGCCTGCCCGCGCCGCCGCTGAGCCGGCACCTCGTCTTCGCCGGCAACCCCGGCACCGGCAAGACGACCGTCGCGCGGCTCTACGGGCGGCTCCTCAAGGCGCTCGGCCTGCTGCGCCGCGGCCACCTCGTCGAGGTCGACCGGTCCGCGCTCGTCGGCGAGTACGTCGGGCACACCGGCCCGAAGACCGCCGCCGCCGTCACCAAAGCCCTCGGCGGCGTGCTGTTCATCGACGAGGCGTACTCCCTCGTGCCCCGCTTCGGCGACGACTTCGGCCACGAGGCGATCGCGACGCTGGTGAAGATGATGGAGGACCACCGCGACGACGTGGTCGTCATCGTGGCCGGGTACCCCGACGAGATGACCCGGTTCGTCGGCGCCAACCCGGGCCTCGCCTCCCGTTTCACCCGCACCCTGCACTTCGACGACTACGACACCGCCCAGCTGGTGGCGATCGTCGAGCACCAGGCCGGCGAGCACCGCTACGAGCTCACCGGGCCCGCCACCACCGGCCTGTCCGCGTACTTCGACGCCCTGGAGCGCGGCGAGGGGTTCGGCAACGGCCGCCTCGCCCGCCAGGTGTTCCAGGAGCTGACCGAGCGTCAGGCGCAGCGCGTCGCCGAACTCGACGGCGCCGGCCCCGACGACCTCGTGCTGCTGCTGCCCGAGGACCTGCCTTCCGTGAGGAGCGACCGTGCCCCAGTCCGATGACACCTTCGCCGCCGCGTACGCGCGCAAACCGGCGACCGCGGCGCGCGGGCTGCTGCCGGACCGCCGCGTGTGGATCGCCGCCGGGGGGCTGGCCGTGCTGGCGGTCCTGGTGGCGGTACCGCTTTCGTGGAGCCGCCCCACCGATCGGCCTCAGGTGGCCGAGCCGCCGCAGTACGCCTTCCCCGCCGCGGTCACGCAGGCGGTGCCGTCGCCGAGCGCGACCACCGCCGTCCCGACGTCGCCCGCCCCGGGCAAGTCGGCCACGCCGACCGCCGCCAAGCCCCCGGCCAAGACCGGCGGTGCGGCCGCGCCGGCGACGACGAAGGCCGCCCCGACCACGGTGGGCGCCCAGGGCCAGAAGCCGCCGCCGGCCACCACGAACGCCCCCACCATCCCGGGCCGCGCCATCGTCGGCGTGCAGTCGGGCCTGTGCCTGAGCGCGAACGCGGGCAAGGACGGCAGCGCCCTGACGATCGCCCGCTGCGACGGCTCGGCGGTGCAGCACTGGGAGCAGCTCGGTGACGGCACGATCCGCACCGTGTCGCTGTGCATGGACGCCGCCTGGGCCTCCACCGACGACTACACCCAGATCCAGGTGGCCGGCTGCAGCGGCAACCAGGCCCAGCAGTGGCGCCTCAACGGCTCCAACGACCTGGTGGGCAAGCAGTCCAACAAGTGCGCCGACGTCTTCGGCGAGAAGACCGCACCCGGCAGCGCCATCAAGCTGTGGCCGTGCAACGGCAAGAACAACCAGAAGTGGTACTGGAAGTGAGCCCGCCGCTCACGGCTCGATGACCAGCCGGGCGACGGCGTCGCCGCGCATGGTGAAGCGGTAGTGCAGGTCGACCACACCTCCGGGGAAATTGCCCTCGAGGTGCTGCACCACGTCGTACCGGTCGTCGTCCACGCGCATGGCCGAGACCAGTTCGGTGGTGTACGTGTACTCGGACGCGGCACTGCCGAGCCACTCGCGGATGGCGTCCGTGCCGTGGTGGCTGTGGCCCTCGTCGACCACCTCGGCGTCGGGCGTGAACGAGGCGATCGCCCGCTCGGTGTCGCGGGCGTTGTGGGCGGTCAGGTAGGTCGCGATTGCCGGAGAAAGATCCATACGCCGACCGTAGAAGCTCTCCCGGGGAGAGGGTCAACACCGGCGCCTTTACGGTATTCGCGAATATGGGGCGGCGCCGGTGAATGTTTCATGCGCCCGCCTCGGCCGGGGCGGTCGCGCGGGCCGGTGTGATGGACCGTTCGGCGGGCGGTGGCGATGATGGGCGCCATCCACATCGCTCGACGAAGGAGTTCCCGTGTCCATACGCCGTCATCGGCGCCGAGTCGTGGCCGCCGCGGCCGCGGCGGCGTGTGTCGCCTTCGCCGCCGGCTGGTACGTGGTCGGGTCGGCGGCGGCGGGCACGCTGTCCGGCACCCTCTACCGCGATCCTGACTCGCAGGTCGTCCGCTGGGTCGCGGCGAACCAGGGCGACTCGCGCATGCCTGTCATCCGCGACAAGATCGCCAGCCAGTCGCAGGCGCGCTGGATGGCGAACTTCAACATCTCCACGATCCAGTCCGAGGTCTCGTCGTTCGTGGGCGCGGCCAACGCCGTGAACCAGGTGCCGGTACTGACGAGCTACGCGATCCCGAACCGCGACTGCGGCGGGGCCAGCGCGGGCGGGGCGCCCGACCTCAACCAGTACCAGCAATGGATCGGCGGCTATGCCCGGGGCCTCGGCAGCCGTACCGTCATCGTGATCATGGAAACCGACGCGCTGGCGCTGCAGACGTGCCTGAGCTCGAGCGAGGTGCAGCAGCGCGCGCAGGCGATCAGCACGGCGGTGCAGACGCTGAAGTCGGCCAACCCCAACGCCAAGGTGTACCTCGACGGCGGGCACTCGGCGTGGAACTCCGCGTCGGAGCAGGGTTCGCGGCTGGTGGCGGCCGGCGTGCAGTACGCCGACGGGTTCTTCACCAACGTCTCGAACTTCCAGCCGCTGGGCAACGAGCAGGCCTACGGCCGGTCGATCATCTCGTACCTGCAGAGCCGGGGCATCAGCGGCAAGCGCCAGGTCATCGACACCAGCCGCAACGGTGGCGCGGCCGGCGACTGGTGCGCCGACGACAACACCGACCGGCGCATCGGCACCTACCCGACCCTGAACACGGGCGACGGCAACATCGACGGGTACCTGTGGATCAAGCCGCCGGGCGAGGCCGACGGCTGCAACTACCCCGCCGGTAACTTCGTCCCCGCCCTGGCCTACAGCCTGGCCTCCAGCGCCCCGTACCCGCCGGCCGGGTCCCCGACCGCCTCCGCGTCGGCCAGCCGCTCCCCCTCCGCGTCGGTCTCGCCGTCGGCGTCCCGCTCGCCCAGCGCGAGCACGTCGCCGTCGCCGAGCCGTTCGACCGGCGGTGGCAGCGGCGGGTGCAGCGCGGCGTACCAGACCACCAGCTCCTGGCAGGGCGGCTTCCAGGGCAACGTCACCGTGACCGCCGGCTCGTCGGCGATCAGCACCTGGACGGTGACCTGGACCTTCTCGGGCGGCCAGTCGATCACACAGCTCTGGAACGGCACCCTGACGACCAGCGGCGGCAACGTCACGGTTCGCAACGCGCCGTACAACGGCGCACTGGGCGCGGGCGCCTCGACGCAGTTCGGCTTCACCGCGAACGGCAGCGCGGCGACGCCGACGGTGAGCTGCACCGCTTCCTGACCCACCGGCCGGGGCGCGGGCCGGAGACGGTCCGCGCCCAGCCGCGCATCGGGTTTCCGACTCCGGCGGTACGCCCGCATCGGGCCCGTGGCACCGTGCTGCCATGGGACGCCTGGTGAGGGTGATGGTGGCGGCGGTGGTCGCGGCGGGCGGGGCCGTGCTCGGCATGTCCGGGCCGGCCCTGGCCGCGGTGCCCGGCACGGTCGCGATGGACTATCCGTGGCGCGTGCAGTACCTGGCCGCCGCCCACCAGACCAACGCGATCACGGTGACCGAGTCCGGCGGCTGGACCTACGTCGACGACGTCTACGCCATCGCCGCCGGGGCCGGGTGTTCGGCGGTACCGATGGACGCCACCAAGGTGCGGTGCGCGAGCGCCCCCATCACCGCGATCGTCGTCAACGCCGGCAACGGCAACGACACGATCACCATCGGCGGCAGCGTCGACAGCTCGGTGACCACCAGCCTGCTCGGCGGCGACGGCAACGACACCATCAACGGCGGCCCCGGCCTCGACGGCATCTGGGGCGGTCCGGGCGCCGACACCATCCACGGCGGCGGCGGCCTCGACGCGGCGATGTACAACGAGCCCACCCGCGCCACCGGGGTCCACGTCGACCTCGACGGCGCGGCGGGCGACGACGGCGAGCCCGGCGAGGGCGACACCGTGGACGACGACGTGGAGTCCATCTACGGCACGGCCCACGACGACGTCCTGACCGGCAACGCCGCCAACAACCAGATCGTCGGCGACGGCTATCTCGCCGGCGCCACCGGCAACGACACGATCACCGGCCTCGGCGGCGCGGACACGCTGCAGGGCGGCCCCGGCAACGACCTGCTCAACGGCGGTACCGGCGCGGACGTCATGCACGGCGACGAGGGACTCGACACCGTCACCTACGCCGGGCGCGCCGACGCGGTCGTCGCCGACCTCGACGGGGTGAACGGTGACGACGGCGCGCCCGGCGAGGGCGACACCATCCACGCCGACGTGGAGAACCTGACCGGCGGCCGCGGCGACGACACGCTGACCGGCAACGCCGGCACCAACGTGCTGACCGGCGGCCAGGGCGTCTGCACCCTGCTCGGCCCGTGCACGACCGGCGGCGACGACATCCTCGACGGGCAGGGCGGCAACGACCGGCTCGACGGCGGCCTGGGCGCCGACACCCTGATCGGCGGTACCGGCATCGACTTCGCCGACTACGCGGGCCGCACCGCCGCGGTCACCGCCGACATCGACAACGCCGCCGACGACGGCCAGCCCGGCGAGGGCGACACCATCACCACGTCGGTGGAGGGCATCCTCGGCGGCAGCGGCGACGACGTGCTCACCGGCAGCGCCGGGGACAACCTGCTCTCGGGCGGGGACGGGTCGGACTCGCTGTACGGACTGTCGGGCAACGACATCCTCGACGGCGTGACCGGCGCGGCCGACACGGCCGACGGCGGCCCGGGCGTCGACACCTGCGTCCACGCCGACGCCACCGTCAACTGCGAGTGAGGATCATCGACCCCGGTGCCGTCGACCCCGGTGCCGCCGAGCGGTGCCAGCCTGTGGCGCAACCCGAGTTTCCGCGGTCTCTGGGCCGGGCAGACGGCCTCACAGCTCGGTGAGCAGTCCGGCTTCATCATCCTGCCGCTGATCGCCGTGCTGACCCTCGACGTCGGCCCCGGCCAGCTCGGCGCCCTGCGTGCCGTCGAGCAGGCACCACAACTGCTGCTCACGCTCGTCGCCGGCGTGTGGGTGGACCGCCGGCAGACCCGCACCGTCATGGCGCTGTCGGACCTCGGCCGCGTGCTGGTGTTCAGCGCCGTCGCCGCCTGCGCCCTGGCCGGGCTGCTGCGGCTGCCGATGCTGCTGGCCGCCGCCCTCGCGGTCGGCGCGCTGTCGGTGCTGTTCAACACGGCCTATCAGGTGTCGCTGGTGCGCCTGTTGCCGCGCGATCAGCTCCTGGGCGGCAACAGCGCGATCGAGGCGAGCCGGTCCGCCGCCCAGCTGGCGGGTCCGGCCCTGGGCGGGGCGCTGACGTCGCTGCTGTCCGCGCCGCCGGCCATCGTGTCCAGCGCGCTGTTTTTCGGCGCCTCGTTCCTGGCCATCACGCGCATCCGGCACCGCGAGACGATCCCGCGGCAGCCGAGCGCTCCGCGCAGGATGCGGCAGAACCTGCGCGAGGGCATCCACTTCGTCGCCGGCAACCCGATCCTGCGCACGGTGAGCCTCGCCTCGGCGGCGTTCCAGCTGTCCCTGGCCGCCACGACGACCGCCTACCTGCTCTTCCTGCCGCGGGAGCTGCACCTGTCCGCCGCCGTCATCGGCCTCGCGCTGGCGGCCACCGGACCCGGCGCGCTGGTGGGCGCGCTGCTCGCCGCGCGCCTGCCCGGCCGCCTCGGCTACGGCCGGGTCCTCATCGCCGCCGCCGTGCTCGGCAACGGCGCCATGCTGTGCCTGCCCGCGCTGCACGGCGACTCGCCGGCCACCGTCTGCGCACTCATCGCGATCAACGTCACGTTCGGCGCCAGCGGGCAGCTGATCAACGTCGGCCTCATCGCCGTCCGGCAGGCCGTGGCCCCCGGCTTCCTGCAGGGCCGGGTCGCCGCGACCGTCAGCTTCGCCGGCATGGGCATGAGCCCGCTCGGGGCGCTGCTCGGCGGCCTGCTGGCCGGCCAGCACGGACTGCGCGCCGCGCTGCTCATCTCGGCCGGCGGCCTGCTGATCTCCCCGCTGGTGATGATCCTGTCGCCACTGCGCCGGCTGGGACGGACTCCGGCCGATCAGGACGCGGCCTGACCGCAACCCGCCGTACCGTCGGCGGCATGGACACCAACGCACCCAGTGGGTACACGACCGTCGCGCCCTGGATCGTCACCCCGGACACCGGGCGGCTGCTGGACTTCATCGCCGCGGCGTTCGGCGGGGTCGAGCTGGGGCGGGTGCCGCTGCAGGACGGCACGATCGGGCACGCCGAGATCCGGGTCGGCGACACCGTCGTGCTGGCCTTCGACCAGCGGCCGGACTGGCCGGCCATGCCGTCGCTGGTGCGGGTCTTCGTCGACGACGCCGACGCGGCGATCGAGCGGGCCGCGGCGGCCGGGGCCCGCGTGGTGACCGCGCCGGCCACGCAGGCGTTCGGGCAGCGCGGCGGGCGGGTCCGCGACCCGTTCGGCAACATCTGGTGGGTCAGCGCCGTCGTCGAACAGGTCGACCCCGAGGAGGGCATGCGCCGCCTCGCCGAACCGCGGTACGCCGAAGCGATGCGCGACGCCCAGGAGACCTACGACCGCGAGATGACCGGCCGTCCCGGCAGCACCGTCAGCGCGCCTCGCTGAGCGGCCCGAGCAGCCACCGGCGGCTCTCGGCCCGGCTGCGCAGCCGCACGACGGGCAGGTCGGGCCGCCGCTCGGCGAGGTCGCGCACCCGGGCCGCGCTCCTGCCATGGGTGGTCCACGCCCACCGGATGATGTGCTCGGGGTCGTTGAATATGGTCAACAGCGGCGGCTCCACGTTGCCGTTCCACAGCCGCCGCCGGTTGACGCTGCGGTCCACGGTGCGCCGCACGACCTGCCGCATCACCCGGTGCCGGGGCAGGTCGAGCCACACCAGCAGGTCGGCCCGCTCGGCGAGCAGGGCCCGGACGCTGCTGTACTGCCATTCCGTCGCCCACCGCGGCCCGGCGCTGAACCGCTCGACGTCGTCCTCGAACGAGGGCCGCGGGATCCAACCGCTGCCGTGGTACAGGCCGTCGATCTCGATGTGCGGCACGTCCAGCGCGGCCCCGATCCGGGCGGCGAGGGTCGTCTTGCCCGACCCGGACGTGCCGGCGACGAGGATCCGCTGCGGCCGGCCCGGCAGCGCGTCGAGCGGGCGGAGCAGCGGCATGCCGCCAACCCTACGGCGTCGCCGGCAGCCAGCGGTCCGACGCCGTGGCATCCGCGGTGAACCGGACGGCCTCGCCCATCGCCAGCACCTCGGCCTCGGTCGCGTTGCGCGAGGAGGTCAGGCTCACGTGCAGGCCGCCGACCTCCTCCAGCTGCAGCTGCATCCCGTCCCCGGCGGGCACCAGGGCCGCGTGCAGGCCGGCGACCTTGCGGTCCTTCGGCGCGAACAGCTGCTGCCCGTCCTGCTCCAGCCGGGCGACGATGAGGATGACGTGGTGCGCGGTGCCGGCCTGGTCGTAGTCGACGGTCGCGCCGACCAGGGTCGCCCCCGGCTGCCCGGGCGTGAGTCGCAGCGCCACGTCGCAGGCCTGCACCGCGTACCCGGCCGGCAGCGTGACGGGCGCGGCCGGGGTGGCGCAGTGGGTACGCCGGTCGAAGCGCACGTTTGCGGCCAGCTCCATGGCGAGCTCGTCGCTGCCGGCCGTCACGTGCATCCACGCCCCGTCGCCGACCTCCCACACGATCCGGTGGAACTCGTTGTAGCGGTACAGCGTCGCCGGCCACCGTCCCACGCCGATCGCCTCGGTGCTGGTCGCGTCCCTGATCGGCTCCGGATGGTCGAGCAGCTCGAGGTGTGCGGTGCCCGCCCCGCCGTCGCGGAGCATCATGTCCTGGGCCTGGCCGAACCGGACGTCGATCAGGCTGTACACCTGGGGGATCTTCTCCAGCGCGAAGAACAGTTCGTCGGGATCCCCGGCCGTCACCTCGGCCCGCGTCGGCAGCGCGGCCGCGCCGGTCACGGGCAGGCCGGGCACCCCGGCCACGACCTCGAGCGGCGACACGGCCACCGGCGGCGCCTGCCCGGGCCGGTTCAGCGCGATCCCGGCGACAAGAACACAGGCCACCACCGCAGCGGTACCGCCAGTGACGACCCTCCGCCGCACGATCTTCCGCCGCCCGCGCACGACGGCGCGCTCGGCGAGCACGGCGAGGTCGGCCCGGTGCTCGGCGCGCTCGCGGAAGGTCTCGGTCAGCAGCTCGTCGATCACGTCGCGCTCCTCGAGGTCGCATTGGCCGGGAAGTGCGCCCGCAGCGTCGCCAGCCCGCGCATGGCATGGGTCCGGACGGTCACCGCCGAGCAGGACAGGATCTCCGCGATCGCCGCGTCGCCGAGGTCCTCGTAGTACCGCAGCACGAGGACCGCGCGCTGCTTCGGCGGCAGCGTGCCGACCAGCCGCCACATCTGGTCGCGGTCGGCCACGGCCTGCTCGTGCTCGGCACCGCCCCGCCGGTCGGGGACGTGGTCGGTGCTCACCTCGCGGTTGGTGAGCCGCCGCCACCACGAGATGTTGGCGTTGACGAGCATCCGGCGCACGTACACGTCGGGCCGGTCGGCGGTGCTGATCCGGCTCCACTTCGCGTACGCCCCGGCCAGCACCTCCTGCACCAGATCCTCGGCGCGGTGCGGGTCCCCGGTGAGCAGGCCGGCCAGCCGCAGGAGCGCGGGCCCGCGGGCGTACACGTACTCGTGGAAGTCCATCTCCCGAACAGACGCATCCGGTCACCGCGAACGTTGACCCGCCCGGCCGCGCGCTGCGGCCCTGTCGTCTGGGCTTGCGTTTTCGCATAGCTTCAATACTCTAGATTCATGAATCTAACCCGACTGGTCGTCCTGGGACTGCTGGCCGAGCGCGGCGCCCAGCACGGTCACCAGCTGCGCCACGACATCCGGCTCACCAAGGCCGACGAATGGGCCGGCGTCGGGGCCGGATCACTGCATCGCGAGCTGCGCAAACTCGCCGACGAGGAACTGATCGCGGCGGTGCGCGTCGAGCGTGTGCAGCGGCGGCCGGAACGGACGATCTACCAGATCACCGAAGCCGGGCGCGCCGAACTGGACCTGCTACGGGAGCAGGCGTTCACCTCGCTGCAGGCCGCCACCGATCCGGTGGCCGCCGCGCTGGTCTTCACCGGCACCACCGCGGCCGCATCGCTCGGCGACCTGCTCGCGCGGCATCGGGCCGCGGTCGAAGCCGAGCTCGCCCGGCTCGCCGCCGAGCGGGCCCGGGGCGAGGCCGAGGGCTTCCTGCGGCCCGAGGTGTCCGCCCTGCAGGCGGCCGCGTTCCGCCGCAGCGAACTGCGGGCGCAGGCCGAACTGGCCTGGCACGACGAGTGGGACCGCGCCTTCGGCCCGGCCGCGGGGGCACCGCGATGATGGCGCCGCCCGCGCTGCGACATCCCCTCTTCGTCCGCGTCTGGGCCGGTGGCGTCGTGTCCGCCGTCGGCACGCAGATGAGCAACGTCGCCAAGGCCTGGGTGCTGTACGCGATCACCGGCTCGGCCGTCGCGCTCGGCATCGAAGGACTCTGCTTCAGCCTGCCCATCATGCTGCTGCCGCTGCTCACCGGCCCGCTCACCGACCGCCTGCCGCGCACCGCGGTGCTGCAGGCCACGATGGCCGCCGAGGCGGTGCTGGCCACGGCCCTCGCCGCCACGGCCGCGACCGGCACGGTGCGGCCCTGGATGCTGTACCTCACCGCCGCCCTGGAGGCGAGCCGGCTCGCGCTCGACATCCCGGCCCGCAACGCCCTGATCGCCACCCTGGTCCCGGCGGCCGACCTGCACAGCGCCCAGTCGCTGTCCTCGGTGGTCTACAGCTCCTCCGCGCTGATCGGGCCCGCCCTGGGCGGCGTCCTGCTGGCGGTCGCCGGCCCGGCGCCGGTGTTCGCGCTCAACGCGGTGAGCAGCGTGCTGGCGCTGATCGCGTTCCGCCCGGTCTCCGCCCGGCTCCGGCAACCGGCGACCGCCGCCGCCGACGGCCGGTCGGGCCCGCCGCGGCTGTTCGACGGAGCCCGGTTCGCGGGCCGCAACCCCGCGATCCTCCGGCTGCTCGTGGTGCTGTTCAGCACCAGCACGCTGGTGATCGGCACCGAGACGTTGCTGCCCGTGCTCGACCAGACCCGCTGGCACGGCGGCCCGATCGGCTACGGCCTGCTGCGCATGGCCCCCGGCATCGCCGCCCTCGTCACCGGGGTGTTCCTGTCGCTGCGCCCGCAACCCGCCTCCCCCGGCCGGGCCATCCTGCTCAGCGGCATCGTCGCGGGCGGCGCACTGGTGGCGTTTCCCCTCGCGCCCCGGCTGTGGATCGCCTTCGCGCTGCTGGCCATCGGGTCGGTCGCGGTCAGCGCGGCCCAGGTGTTCATCCTGACCGGCCTGCAGCAGCGCACCCCGGACCGGGTTCGCGGTGCGGTCGGCGGCTTCACCGCGATGACCCAGAGCGGATTCGCCGGCGTCGCCGCCGCCGGGATGGCCCTGGGCGCCGGCGGCATCCCGGCCCCCGCGGTCATCATCGCCGTCGCGGCGGCCACCGCGGCCACCGCCGTCCTCGGCAACCCGCCCGGGCGCGTCGCCACACATGATGCGGAACCGGCCGGTCAGGCCGACGCTGTCCACCCTGTCCCCGGGCCGGCGAAGGAAACGCGCGCGGGCTGAACACCGGGGAACGTCACCCCGGTGAGGTCCTCGGAGACGGCCCACAGCCGCTGCTGGACGCCGACCTCGTACGACTCCGGGCTGGAGGTGACCAGCCGGGGGTACCCCTTGATCTCGTTGCGCCCGCCGGGCCCGTAGTACTGGCCGCCGAGCACGGCGGGGTCGGTCGCGGCGCGCAGGGTCGGCAGCGCGCCCATCGCCGGCGGCTGGGTGATCACCGGCGCGACCCAGGTCAGCGGCAGCCGTACGGCCGCCGGGGTGTTGCGGGCGAGCTCAGTGCTGGACATGCCGGGGTGCGCGGCGACCGCGACGGTGGTGCCGTGCACGGCGAGCCGGCGCTGCAGCTCGTAGGTGAACATCAGGTTGGCCAGCTTGGACTGGCCGTAGGCGCCGGCCCGGCTGTACGAGCGCTGCCACTGCAGGTCGTCGAAGTGGATCGCGGCCCGGATGCGGTGGCCGGTGCTGCTGACCGTGACCACGCGGGAGCCGGGTACCGGCAGCATCAGGTCCAGCAGCAACCCGGTGAGCGCGAAGTGCCCGAGGTGGTTGGTGCCGAACTGCAGCTCGAAGCCGTCGCGGGTGGTCTGCTTCGGGGTATACATGACGCCGGCATTGTTGATGAGCAGGTCGATCCGCTCGAACCGGGACCGCAGCGCCCCGGCCGCCGCCCGGACCGAGTCGAGTGCGGTCAGGTCCAGCGCCTGCACGGTCACGTCGCCGGGCATGCGGGCCGCGGCCTGCGCGCCCCTCTCGACGTCGCGCACGGCGAGCACCACGGATGCCCCGCGCGCGGCGAGGGCCTTGGCGGTCTCGTATCCCAGTCCGGTGTTCGCCCCGGTCACCACGGCCACCCGCCCGGCCTGGTCCGGAATGCTTGCCGCAGTCCACGTCGTGCTCATGCCGCGCCCCCACATCACTAAAGTACCGAAGGTATCTTGTACCCCAAACGCTAAGGTACCCCCGGTACGTTGTCAACGTACCGGGGGTACGTAAAGTGCGATAGGCTGGCGGCGTGACGTTCCAGCGGGCCCGGACCGACGAGCAGCGCGACATCCGCCGGCAGGCGATCCTCGACACGGTGTCGTCCATGCTCGACGAGATGCCCGTGGCCGCCGTGACCCTGAACGAGCTCAGCCGGCGGGCCGGCCTGGCGAAACCCAACGTCCTTCGGTACTTCGAGTCCCGCGAGGCGATCCTGCTGGAACTCCTCGACCGCTTCCTGCAGGACTGGCTCGCGGACCTGGCCGGCGAACTGGCCGCCGGCGTCGGCGAGGCGCTCCCCCTGGCCGGGCGGGCGAGCGCGGTGGCCGAGATCCTGAGCCGCTCCCTGTCCGGGCGCACCACGCTGTGCGAGCTCTTCGGCGCGCAGTACAGCGTGCTGGAACACAACGTGTCCGTGGAGGTCGTCGCACGCTACAAGCGCGCCTCACTGGGACGCCTGACCACCATGGCCGCCCTGCTCCAGCGGTACCTGCCGGAACTGGGCGAGCAGGCGGTGCTGTTCAGCCTGCAGACCATGGCCACGGCCGGCGCGGTGTCGGCCTACAGCACACCCCCGCCCAGCCTGCAGGCGGCCTACGCGGCCGAGCCCGACCTGGCCCGCTTCCACCTGGAGCCGGACGCGTACCTGAGGCTGGCCGTGACCGCGACACTCCTGGGCGTGCTGCCGCGCCCCTGACCGACCCGCACGCTTTGTCACCATTCGACATCGCGGGGCAACGGCATATCGATCGGCACGGGACAATGGCGCTGTTGTGATCCTCCGGCAGGACGCCCGCCGGGGGGCCAGCTGCTGACATATCTGTCATCAATAGTGCTCACTGGTCGGCTATGGTCAGCGTCGTGATTTGAAGGGATGGGTAGCAGTCAGTGGGATTTCGTACGCGACGGCTCGTCGGCGTGACGAGTCCGGGACGCTGCCTGTTTCCGCCCACCGGCTCGGCCGTCTGATCATGGTCGGGGAACCGGTGACCGGCACGACGGCTGGGACTGGGCAGATCGTGGTGGACGCACGCGTGTCGTCGGCCGATCAGCAGGTGGATCTGGACCGGCAGGTGGCCCGGGTGACCGAGTGGACCACTGGGCGAAGGCCTGGTGTGGACCGGGTGGTGACCGAGGTGGGGTCCGCGTTGAACGGGCACAGTAGGAAGGTCCTCGCCCTGCTCCGCGACCCTGCGGTGTCGACGATCCTGGTCGAACACCGGGACCGGTTCGCCCGGTTCTGTGCCGAGTACGTTTCGGCCGCGCTGACCGCGCAGGGTCGTCGGCTGCTCATTGTCGGCCCGGCTGAGGTCGATGACGAGCTGGTCGGCGACGTGACCGAGATCGTGACATCGTTGTGCGCACGCCTCCACGGCCGTCGGGTTGCTGCGAACCGTGCCCGCCGCGCCGTCGAGGCCGCAACCGAGGATGCGGCGTGAAGACGATCCAGGCGTACCGGTTCGCTCTCGACCTCACTGCGCGCCAGCAACGCGATGTGCTCGCGCATGCCGGGGCGGCACGGGTGGCGCACAACTGGGCGCTTGCGAAGGTCAAGGCGATCATGGACCAGCGGACCGCCGAACGCTCCTACGGCGTGCCTGAGGACCTGCTGACGCCAGTGCTGTCCTGGTCACTGGCCGGGTTGCGAAAGGCGTGGAACCAGACAAAGGGCGATATCGCTCCGTGGTGGCCGGAGGTGTCGAAAGAGGCATTCAATACCGGCCTCGACGCTCTCGCCCGGGGGTTGAAGAACTGGGCCGACTCCCGCACCGGCAAACGCACTGGCCGGCCGTTCGGCTTCCCCCGGTTCAAGTCCCGCCGCCGCAGCACACCCAGCGTGCGGTTCACCACAGGGGCGATCCGGGTCGAGCCCGACCGCATACACGTGGTCCTGCCCCGGCTGGGGCGCCTGACGCTGCACGAGTCGGCCCGCAAGCTGGCCCGCCGCCTGGACAACGGCACGGCGCGGATCATGTCCGCGACCGTGCGGCGAGACGGCGGACGCTGGCACGTGTCGTTCACCGTCGAAGTGCGACGCGCCGAACCTGCCCCAGCCCGGCCGCAGCCGGTGGTCGGTGTCGACGTCGGGATCAGACACCTTGCCGTGCTGTCCACCGGTGAGCTGGTCGACAACCCGCGCCACCTCGTGGCCGCGCAGCAGCGGATGCGTACGCTCGGCCGGGCACTGTCGCGAAAGACCGGCCCCGACCGGCGCACCGGGCAGCGGCCGTCGAAACGGTGGGAACGAGCCGCCGCCCGGCTCGGCCGCGCGCACTCCCGGGTGGCGAACCTGCGCCGCGACGGGCTGCACAAGCTCACCACCCGCCTCGCCACGACGTACGCCACGATCGTGGTCGAAGACCTCAACGTCACTGGAATGCTCCGCAATCGGCGCCTCGCCCGGCACATCGCCGACGCCGGGTTCGCCGAAATCCGCCGCCACCTGGCATACAAAATCGGATGGAACGGTGGCCGGCTGCTCGTGGCCGACCGCTGGTATCCGTCCTCGAAAACCTGCTCGGGCTGCGGCGCGGTGAAAACCAAGCTGGCCCTGTCCGAGCGTGCGTACACATGTGAGGTGTGTGGCCTGGTCATCGAGCGGGACCGCAACGCCGCCCTGAACCTGGCCGCGCTCGCGGCGCAGTTCGACACCGCCGGGAGTGGCCCGGTGGCAGCACGTGGAGCCGACCGGAAGACCCGCGTACGCGGGCAGGTGGCCGTGAAGCGTGAAACCGGCACCACACACGTGGGTCAGACCGGGACCGTCCTACCGCAAGGAAGGACTACCAACCGTGCGCTCGCTCAAGCGCACTGAAAGGTAACGGCGGGATCAGGGGTGCTGTCAGCATGAGCTCGTTCGCTCAGGAGTCGTTGGTCGCCGCGGCCGGCGTCGACCCGTGGAAGCTGCGGGACCAGTTCGCCACCGGTGATCCGGAGGAGATCTACGCCATGGCGCGCGGGTTCAACGCGGCCGCGGCGCAGCAGGGCGACGCCGTCACGCTGGCCACCAAGGGCCTCGAAACGGCCGGCGACGGGTACAAGGTGAACAACGCGACGCCGATCGACGTCGACGCGCAGGTGAGCCAGGTCAGCCGGTCGCTGGGCAACAACGGCGAGAAGCTCGGGAAGATCGCGAAGCTGCTGTCGGAGACCGCCAGCGACCTCGCCCAGCGTACCGCGACGGCGAACGCGCAGGTCACGCAGCTGGTCGGGGACGTCAACGGGATCATCGCGGAGTGGAACGCGCTGGCCAAGAAGCACTCCTACGACCCGGACTTCCACCAGCAGTACGAGACGACCAAGGCGAAGTACGTCGCGCGGGCGGTGCAGAAGGTCCAGGACTACTCGGGCCCGCTGAGCACGTCCATCACCGAGTACGAGCAGTTCCTCGCCGACCACATCAAGGCGATGGCCGACCTCGGGTACCTGCCGCCGACCGAGCTCGACGAGGGGCCGGGCGGCATCGTCGTGCCGGACCCGACCCAGGCGGCCTACGGGACGCTGGCCGCGACGAAGACCGCCGACCAGCAGCTGGCGCTGGCCATGTTCCGGACGAACACCGAGTACCTGGACCTGCTCAACGCCAAGCAGCAGGCCGGCGGGCAGCTCACCGAGGCGGAGAAGAACTGGCTCAAGCAGTACTACGAGCAGCTGACCCCGCACTTCGGCGAGATCAAGGACTGGGCCGACAAGCAGCTGCAGCTGAAGCCGGGCCAGAAACCGCCGCAGGACCATCCCCTCGTGCAGCTGGTCGACCGGATCGGCGACGGGTTCCTCGCGCTGTCGCAGAGCGTGCCGTACGAGGAACTGCCGAAGCCGGCGCAGGACATCCTGGCCAGCAACCTCGGCGTCACCGACCCGGCCGACCAGACCGGCATGTTCCGCACGCCGGGCGAGCGGCACCTCGCCGAGCCGTGGCCGCCGCAGACCGACCCGAACCTGGTCAAGGCGGCGGGGTTCGTCGGGCTGCTCAACGACTACTCCAGCGATGCCGCGGCGCCCGGTGACGGGCTGGCGACGCACCTGAAGGACGCGTCGCTGCGCTGGAAGCACCAGCTCAACGTCATGTACGCCAACTACCAGGCGGACTACCCGATCGCGAAGGGCTACGGACTCGACCACGGGCCGCAGCTGACCGAGGCCGAGTGGAACCGGCTCATGCCGGACGAGCTGGCCTCCGACGCGCTCGGCGTCGTGGCCCGCAACCGGGACTTCACCAACCACTGGATCACCGACAACGCGGCCGAGCGCCGGCAGGTCATGGGCATGAACTGGCAGTCCGGCCAGGGCGCGGCCGACGTCATCCTCGCGGCCACCATGCGCGGGCACGGGCTCACCGACGAGCAGGCCGCCCGGGCCGGCCTGGCGATCGTGCAGGACGCCGCCACCGACTACAACGGCCTCGCCGGCATGGCCAACAGCAAGGTCAAGGGCGCGATCGCCGACGTCGGCATCTTCTACCTCGACTCGTTCGCGCGCCACGACAATGCCACGCCCGGCACCGAGGGGTACATCACGATCACGCTGCCGGACGGGTCGCAGGTCTCCGGCTTCTCGATGGACGCCGAGACCCGCGGCAACTTCCTGAAGTTCGTGGCGGCCGGCGACAAGGACATCTACGAGCATTTCCGCGAGGCGACGCTGGTCCGGGGCACCCAGTACCTGGAGATGGCGCTGGAGCACGGGCATGCCGACCCGAGCGACCCGGCGTACGCGAAGGCCCTGGACAACGCGATCCGGCTCACGGCCGCCACCGACGGCGCGGCCGCCGGCGTCCTGCTCGACGCGGTGAAGGAGGGCGCCGGGGACAAGGAGATCACGAAGCTGCGGGAGGACCTCGCGTACGCCCAGGCGATGTCCGACTACAACGTCAAGAAGGGCAACATCGACACCGTCAACCGGCTCCTCGGCGTGGCCGGGATGATCGAGATGTCGGTCGACGCCGGCGTGGGGTACCAGGTCGGCTCGACCGCATTCGGCCTCATCACCGGCGCCGTCCTCGAACCGCCGACGCCCCCGAGCCAGGACGAGTACATCAGCGGCCTGCTGGGCTACGTGCAGGACCTGGCGGGCGCGCAGACGGCCGAGGCGGCGGCCCAGTCGCGCGGCCTGAGCAACGTGCTCACCATGACCATCCAGGCCCATCAGTACGCCGGGCAGCCGATCATGTACACGGACGAACACGGCAACCGGGTGCAGGTGACGACGAACGACGCGGGCCAGTACCCCGAGGAGGTCAAGCGGCCGCTGCTGAACCAGCTCGGGGTGTACGAAACCGAACTCATCCACGACTCCATCAACGCCATGGTCGGCAGCCCGGACTCGCATCCGGATCAGCACGGCGGCGGGTACGACACGCAGTTCAGCCAGTACGCGGCCGGCACCGGACCGGAGCAGCTCGGCTCCCTCGGCGACGCGGGCGGCAACTGGTCGAACACCGACGACCAGTACCGCATCTACTACGGCGACGAGGTCCGCTGGCGCTACATCGAGCCGACGAACACCGAGTGGGGATACGTCACGAGCGACGTACCGGACGACAAGGGCCCCACCCGCACCGCCGACCCGAAGGTACCGAAGGCCGGCTGAGCTCCCCGGCACGCAACCGGATCGGCGGAAATTCCTTGATCGGCGGCCATCCGATGGGCCCGCAGGTTCGAATTCTCCGTATGGCTGCAGCAGTGAGTGGGCGACATGGGTGAGCCGGAACCGGGGCGTCGGCACCTGTCGCCGGTCCCGGAACCCGTACCCCGCGCGACCGAGGACGACCTCCTCGTAGCGGTCGGCCGGGGCGACGAGGCCGCGTTCGGACGGCTGTACGACCGGGTCGCGGCCCGGGTGTACGGCCTGATCCGGCGGGTGCTGCGGGACCCGGCGCAGGCCGAGGAGGTGACCCAGGAGGCGCTGGTCGAGGTGTGGCGCTCGGCGGCGCGGTTCGACCCGTCCCGCGGCACGGCCGCCGGCTGGATGCTCACCATCGCCCACCGCAAGGCGGTCGACCGGGTCCGGTCCGAGCAGGCCGGCGCCGAGCGGCTGGCGAAGGCCGGGGCCGCGGCGGTGGAGACCCCGTTCGACGAGGTCGCGGAGGCGGCCGGGCGCCGGCTCGAGCAGCAGCAGGTGCGCCGGTGCCTGGACGGGCTCACGGAGCTGCAGGGCGAGGCGATCCGGCTCGCCTACTACGAGGGACGCTCATATCCGGAGGTGGCCGAACTGCTGCGGATCGGGCTCCCGGCGGTCAAGACCCGCATGCGCGACGCACTGATCCGGCTGCGCGACTGCCTGGGCGTGGAGGTGGCCTGATGCACGACGACATCCACAGCCTCGTCGGCGCGTACGCGCTCGACGCGGTCGACGACCTGGAACGCGCCGCGTTCGAGCGGCACCTCGCCGGCTGCGAGGCGTGCGCGGCCGACGCCGCCGAGTTCCGGGCCACGGCCGCGCACCTGGCCGACGGCGCCTGGTCGGCGCCGCCGCGCGGGCTGCGCACCGCGGTGCTCGATCGGGCGGCGCGGACCCGCCAGGACGGGCCGCCGATACGTGCTCGGGCCGCCCGGACCGGGCCGCGCTGGCGTACGGTCGCCGCGGCGGCAGCGGCCGCGGTCGCGCTGGCGGCCGGGGCGAGCGTCGTGACGTACGAGATGAGCGCTTCGTCTTCGGCGGTTGAACTGGTGCTCAGCGCTCCGGACGCGACGGTGCGGCAGGCGGCGCTGCCCGGCGGCGGCACCGTCACCCTGGTCAGTTCCGCCGGCCGGGACCAGGGGGTCGTGTACGTCACGGCCGCCCCCGCGATCGACGCGACGCGCGCCTACGAACTGTGGCTCACCGACGGCGCGACGGCCCGCCCGGCCGGGACCCTGGCCGCCGGGGCCAACGCGGGCCAGACGGTCGTGCGCGGCGTACGCGGGCAGGCGGCGCTGGCGCTGACCGAGGAGCGGGCCGGCGGCGTCGCGACCCCGCAGGGCACGATGCTGGCCAAGATTCCCCTCACATAGCACCCATCCGCGCGCGGTCCGGCTCCGAATCCCGGTCATGGCAGTGGACGGCGGAGCGGAGGAAGGGGTCGTCGCCGGCCGGTACCGGCTCCTGCGGGTGGTCGGCCGGGGTGGCATGGGCCGGGTCTGGCAGGCGCGCGACGAGGTCCTCGACCGCGAGGTGGCGGTCAAGGAGATCCTGCCGATCGCCGGGGTGGCGCCCGGGCGGACCGACATCTGGGAACGCACGATCCGCGAGGCGCGCACGGCCGCACGACTGCGGCATCCGAGCCTGGTCCGGGTGTACGACGTGCATTTCGCCGACGGGCGGCCGTGGATCGTCATGGAGTACGTCGAGGGCCGTTCCCTGCACGCGACCGTGCGCGACGACGGGGCCCTGCCGGTGGCGGCCGCGGCGAAGGTCGGCTTGGCCCTGCTCGACGGGCTCGCCGCCGCGCACGCCGCAGGGGTGCTGCACCGCGACGTCACGCCGCGAAACGTGCTGCTCACACCCGACGGGCAGGCGTTGCTGGGCGACTTCGGGGTGGCGGTGTTCGCCGAGGAGAGCTTCCGCACGAACGCGACGCGGGAGGACGTGCTGCTCGCCTCCCCCGCCTATGTCGCGCCCGAGCGGGTGACGGCCGGCGAGTCGAGCCCGGCCACGGACCTGTGGTCGCTCGGTGCCACGCTGTACCTGGCCGTCGAGGGCCGGCCGCCCTACACCCGCCCGACGCCGGTCGAGCAGCTGACCGCGCTGATGCGCGAGCCACCCGACGTGATGCTGCGGGCCGGGCCGCTCGAACCGGTCGTCCTCGGGCTGCTGGGCCGGGAACCGGGCGAGCGGCTGACCGCCGCGAAGGCCCGCCCGCTGCTCGAGGCCGCGCTGCGAGACCCGCCGGGCGACCCGCAGTGGCACCCGCCGCGGCAGCGCACCGCGCCCGACGACGGAGGTCGCACGGTGGCCTGGAAGCCCGCGGGCCTGCCGGTGCTGAACGGGCGGCGCAAGCTGCTCGTGGCCGGAGCGACCGCGGTAATCCTGGGCGCGGGCGGCGTGGGTGCGTGGGCCGCCGCTCGCCCGGCGGACCGCGGCGCCGCCGGCCCCGCGGCCGCACCCTCGGTTTCGGCGTCCGCGGCGCGACCCGTCCTCCCCGCGCCACTGCAATGCTCGGGAACCCTCGATGCCGGACCCGGCCGGGCGGCCGGCGGACTGCCGGAGGGCTGGCGGCGCTACGACTTCGACAAGTTCAGCACGCCGGCGCCGGGGACCTTCGCCGGCGCCGCCGACGGCGATGTCGTGTGCTTCCTCGACCCGGACGGGCGGCAGGGGTTCACCGTCGATGCCACCCCGCCGCCGGACGCCGATCGGGTGGCGTACTGGACCGAGCAGGAACGGCAGCTGCTGGCCGGACCTTCGGCGCCCGTGGGCTACCGGCGCATCGCCATCAGCGTCGCGCTCTACCAGCACGGTGCGGCGGACTGGGAGTACACGTTCGACGAGAACGGCACCCGCTGGCACACCCTGCGCCGCAATTTCGGCACCGCGGCCGGCCCCGGCTTCGTCGTGTCCTGGACCGCGCCCGACGCCGGTTGGGATGCCGCCCTCGCGGGTCTGCACACCGTGTTCGACGGCTTCGAGCAGCGCTGATTCGCCCGTTCGGAAATTGCCACCCATCCGAACGGGGGACAGCCCCGAATCACTCCTGTCACAACCCCGTACGAACGGAGACCCCCTCATGAACCTCAAACGAGCCGCCATCGCGGTCCTGCCCGTCGCGGCGATCGCGCTGACCGTGCCGCTCGTGGCACCGGGGCCCGCGTTCGCGGCCGAGGCCGTCTCGGTGGATCTGCAGGAGATGGGCAGCACCGGCGCCAAGGGCACCGCGACGCTCACCGCGATGGACAACGGCGACCTGAAGATCGCCATCAAGTCGACCGGGATGACCCCCAACTCCCCGCACGCCCAGCACCTGCACGGCTCCGCCGCCGGCATGGACTTCCACTGCCCGACCATGAAGGACGACAAGAACGGCAACGGGTACATCAGCGTCGAAGAGGGGCTGCCGATGTACGGCGACATCTTCGTCTCGCTGACCACCTCCGGCGACACCACCAAGGCCAGCGGGCTCGCGGTCGACCGGTTCCCGACCGCCGACGCGCAGGGCAACCTGGCCTACGAGCGCACGATCCCGGCCGCACAGCTGCCGGCCGGCACCATCGCGCACCTGAAGGACCTGCACATCGTCCAGCACGGCATCGATGCGAACAAGAACGGGAAGTACGACCTGGAGGCGCTGGGCGAGTCGACGTTCGCCAAGTCCCTCGGCGTGCCGAACATCCCCGAGGAGGCAACGGACGTGGCGACCTGCGGCATGGTGTCCGGTGCGGCCGCGGGCTCGGTCCCGGCGGGCGGCGTCAACACCGGCGACGGTTCCTCGCTGCAGCGCGGCCCGGACCCGGCGCTGATCTACTCGGTGGGCGGCGCCGCGGTGTTCGGCACCCTCGGGCTGGCCTTCTACCGCCGCCGCAAGGGCGCGCGGGCATGACCCGTCGGGTCGTGGTCCTCTCGGTGTCTGCGGCCCTTCTGGTGGCGGGGTGTTCTGCCCCGCCACCGGCGGCCGGCCCGGAGGCGAGCCGGCCGCCGGCGGCGAGCCCGTCGGCGGCGGCGCCCGGGGCCGGCCACCCGGGCGAGCTGACCTCCGGACCGCTCATGGAGTCCTCGCCGCCGCAGAACGTCAGCATCCCCAAGCTCGGCGTGACCAGCAGCCTGGTCGACCTCGCCACGCAGCCCGACGGCACCATGCAGGTGCCCGACGACGCGAGCACCGTGGGCTGGTTCACCGGCGCCCCCACCCCGGGCGCGCTGGGCCCGGCCGTGCTCGCCGGCCACGTCGACTGGAAGGGCACCAAGGGCGCCTTCTACCGTCTGGCCGACCTCGCCCCCGGCGACGAGGTCAGCGTGACCCGCCTCGACGGCAGCCGCGCGGTCTTCGCCGTGACCAAGGTCGGCCGGTACCCGAAGAACGCGTTCCCGACCGACGCCGTCTACGGCCCGGTCGACCACGCCGCCCTGCGCCTGATCACCTGCGGCGGCGAGTTCGACGCCGCCACCGGGCACTACCGCGACAACATCGTCGCGTTCGCCGACCTCAAACAGGCCCAGCCCGGCCCCGGACCGCAACCCTCCTGGCCGTCGGCGGCCGCCTCCGGCTGAGGCGTCACAGCGGTGCCGCGACGAACGCCGCGACGAACGCCGCGACGAGGCGGTTCCAGGTGCGCCAGCGCCGCAGCATCGTGTGGTCGTCGCCGCGGACCAGCTCGAAGCGGCCGCCGTGCCCGGCCGCGAACCGGGCCGACGCGGCCGGGTCGGTGATGCGGTCGCGGTCGCCGTGCGCGATCAGCAGCGGGCGGTCCGGTCTCGTCGGCAGGCCGTGGTCGGGCGGCTCGATCCACGGGGCCAGGGCGCAGATCCCGGCCACGCCCGGGTCGGTGGCCACGTGCAGCGCGACCCGGCCGCCCATCGAGTGCCCGACCAGGAGCACCGGCACGCCGGGATGCTCGCGGGCGGCCCGGTCCAGCGCCCACCGGGTGTCGGCCACCGGGTGCCGTTCGGGCTCGTTCCAGCCCCGGTACCGGTACCGCAGCCGCCACACCGCCACCCCCGGCCGAGCGGCGGCCCATCCGAACGGCAGCATGCGCAGGTACGCGACGCCGCGGGGCGCGGCCGCGAGGCTGTCCGCGCCGCCGCCGTGCAACAGCAGCACCACGGCGCGGGGCGCGGCGGGACCGTGGGTGACCAGATGGGGCCGATTCGCCATGTCCGCGATTCGTGACCGGCCGCGACCCGGACGGGTGAGAAGTGGATCACACCAATCCGGCGGCCGTGCGGGACCGAATCACCGGTATGAGATCCGTAGCCGTGATCGGGGCGGGCGTGGCCGGCCTCACCGCCGCGTACGTGCTGCGCGACGCCTACGACGTCACGCTGTTCGAGGCCGAACCGCGCCTCGGCGGGCACGCGCACACCCACGACGTGGCCGACGGGCCGGCGACGCTCGCCGTCGACTCCGGGTTCATCGTGCACAACCGGCGCACCTATCCGCGGCTGCTGCGGCTGTTCGACGAGCTGGGGGTGCCGACGCAGGAGACCGAGATGAGCATGTCGGTGCGCTGTCTCGGGTGCGGGCTGCAGTACGCCGGGGCAAGGGGCGCCCGCGGCCTGTTCGCGCAGCCGCCCCGGCCGGCCTATCTGGCCACCCTGGCCCAGGTCCCGCTGTTCCACCGCCGGGCCCGGGCGCTGCTGGCCGGCGAGGACAACCCGACGCTCGGGGAGTTTCTGCGCCGCGGGCGATACTCCGCGCATTTCGTGCGCCACTTCGCCGTGCCGCTGGTGTCGGCCGTCTGGTCCTGCGGGACCGGCACGGTGTTCGAGTACCCGGCCCGGTACCTGTTCACGTTCCTGGCCAACCACGGCATGCTGTCCGTCACCGGCTCCCCCACCTGGCGTACCGTCACCGGCGGCTCCCGCACCTACGTCGAGCTGCTGGCCAAGGAGCTGCGCACCGTCCGCACCGGCGTGCCGGTCCGGGCCGTGCACCGCGGGCCGGACGGCGTGCGGGTCCGCGACGACGCCGATGCCGAGCAGCGCTTCGACGCGGTCGTGCTGGCCACCCACGCCGACGACGCGCTGCGGGTGCTGGCCGATCCGACCCCGCACGAGCGGGCCGTGCTCGGCGCGTTCACCTACAGCGTCAACGACACCGTGCTGCACACCGACGCCACGGTCCTGCCCGACCGGCCGGGCGCCCAGGCGAGCTGGAACTACCTGCTGCCCGGCTGCGACCCGGCCGACGGGCCCGCCCGGGTCACCTACGACATGAACCGCCTGCAACGGCTCGAGGCGCGGCGACGGTACCTCGTGACGCTCAACGGTGACCGCGTGCCGGGCGAGGCCGTGGTCGCGCGGATGCGGTACACCCATCCGATCTACACCCCGGCAGCGATCGCCGCGCAGCGCCGCCTGCCCGAGCTGCACGACGGGACCACCGCGTTCGCGGGGGCGTATCACGGCTGGGGCTTCCACGAGGACGGCTGCCGCTCCGGCGTGCAGGCCGCCGAGTCGCTCGGGGTGACCTGGTGAGCGGGGCCGCGCTCTACGAGTGCACGCTGCGGCACACCCGCACCGCGCCGGTCCGGCACGCCTTCGCGTATCGCACGTACCAGTGGCTGGTCGACCTCGACGACCGCCCCGACCGGCGGTTCCGGGCCCGCGACCACTTCGGCGACCCGGCCGCCACCATCCGGTCCAACGTGGAGCGCTTCCTGGCCCACCGCGGCATCGTCGCCGACGGCCGGATCCTCATGCTCGCCAACGCCCGCGCGCTCGGGCACGTGTTCAACCCGCTCACCGTGTACTGGTGCCACGACCGCGCCGGCCGCCTGGCCGCCGTCATCGCGGAGGTGCACAACACCTACGGCGAACGGCACTGCTACCTGCTGCACACCGATCCCGACGGGCGGGCCGAGACCGGCAAGGCGTTCTACGTCTCGCCGTTCTTCGGCACCGGCGGCCGGTACCGGATGCGCCTGCCCGAGCCGGCCGACCGCCTCGCGCTGGCCATCACCCTCGACCGCGACGGCGGCCCGGTCTTCACCGCGACCCTGCGCGGCGTCCGGCGCCCGGCCGTGCGGCGGCACCCGTTCACCGCGCTGGCCGTCAGCGCACGAATCCGGCTCCAGGGCATCCGGCTGCTGCTGCGCGGCCTGCCGGTGCTCCAGCGCCCCCGGCACCACCTCCAGGAGGACGTCCGATGACCTCGACCGTGTCTCGCCCGGCGATCGACCCGGCCCGCTGGCCGGACGTGGCCGCCGTACCGGACGCGCGGCTGCGCGCCCGCATCGCCGCGGCGCTGCTGCACCGGATCGTCGCCCGGCTCCCGCTGCGCGTGCGCTACCCGGACGGCACCACGCTCGGCACCGCCGGCCCGGCGCTCGTCCTGCACCGGCCGGACGCGTTCCGGCGGCGGGTCGGCGCCGCCGGCCTCATCGGGCTCGGCGAGTCCTATCAGGCCGGCGACTGGGACGCCGACGACCTCACCGGCCTGTTCGCGGTCCTCGCCACCCACGTCGGCACGATCGTCCCGCGGCCGCTGCAGGTGCTGCGCCACGTGCACGGCGCCCGGACGCCGCGGGCGACGCTGAACACCGCCGAGGGCTCCCGGCGCAACATCCACCACCACTACGACCTGTCGAACGAGCTCTTCGCGCTGTTCCTCGACGAGACCATGAGCTACTCCGCAGCCCTCTTCGACGCGGACCCGGCCGCCGCCACCTGGGCGTGCCTGCCGGCCGCGCAGGACCGCAAGATCGACCGGCTGCTCGACGCGACCCGGGTCGGCACCGGCACCCGGCTGCTGGAGATCGGCACCGGCTGGGGCGAGCTGGCGATCCGGGCCGCCCGGCGGGGCGCGACCGTCCACAGTGTCACCCTGTCCGTCGAGCAGCGCGACCTCGCGCTGCGCCGGGCGCGGGCCGCCGGCGTCGCCGACCGGGTCGACGTGCGGCTGTGCGACTACCGGGAGATCGCGCCGCTGGCCGGCGGCTACGACGCGGTGCTCAGCGTCGAGATGGTCGAGGCGGTCGGCGAGCGGTTCTGGCCCGACTACGCGGCCACCGTCGAGCGGCACCTGGCGCCCGGCGGGCGGGCCGGCATCCAACTGATCACCATGGCGCACGAGCGGATGCGGGCGACGCGCTCGACGTACACCTGGATCCATAAATATGTCTTCCCGGGCGGGCTCATCCCGTCGGTCCGCGCGATGCGGGAGGCGTTCGCCGCCCGCGGCCTCGGCGTCGCCGACGACCTCGCCTTCGGCCGGCACTACGAGGCCACCCTGCGCCTGTGGCGAGAACGGTTCACCGCCCGCGCCGGCGAGCTGTCCGCGCTCGGCTTCGACGACACCTTCCGCCGCACCTGGGACTTCTACCTGGCGTACTGCGAGGCCGGGTTCCGCACCGGCTACCTCGACGTCCACCACCTCATCCTCGAAAGGGGCTCCCGATGACGGTCGCCGAACGCCTCGGCTCCCTGGTCAGCGACGTCGCCGGCGGCGCGCTCCCGGTGCGGCTGCGCGCCTGGGACGGCAGCGAGACCGGCCCGGCCGGCGGGCCGACCCTGGTCGTCCGGGACCGCACCGCCCTGCGCCGGATGCTGTGGCACCCCAACGAGCTGGGGCTGGCCCAGGCGTACATCACCGGCGAGATCGACGTCGACGGTGACCTCGCCGACGGGCTGCGCCAGGTGTGGCGGCACGCCCGCACCACCGGCCTGGCCGGTCGGGGCGTCAAGGTCGGGGCGGGCGACCGGCTCCGGGCCCTGCGCACCGCCGTCCGGCTCGGCGTCCTCGGGCCCCGCCCCAAGGCCCCCGAGGCGCAGGCCAAGCTCGGCGGCCGGCTCCACACGAAGGCGCGCGACCGGGCCGCGATCAGCTATCACTACGACCTGTCCAACGAGTTCTACGCGCTGCTGCTCGACGAGAACATGGCGTACTCGTGCGCCTACTGGACCTCCGACGCCCCCGGCTACGACCTGGCCGCCGCCCAGCGCGACAAGCTCGACCTCATCTGCCGCAAACTCGGCCTGCGCCCCGGCATGCGGATGCTCGACGTCGGCTGCGGGTGGGGCTCGCTCACCGTCCACGCCGCCCGGCACTACGGCGTCGACGTCACCGGCGTCACCCTCTCGGCGCAGCAGCGCGACTATGCGGCGGCCCGCATCGCCGCGCTCGGCCTCGGCGACCGCGCCCGGGTCCGGCTGCAGGACTACCGCGACGTCGCCGACGGCCCGTACGACGCCGTGGCCACCGTGGAGATGGGCGAGCACGTCGGCGACGAGCAGTACCCGGCCTTCGCCGCCGCGCTGCACGGGCTGCTCGCCCCGCAGGGCCGGCTCCTGGTGCAGCAGATGTCCCGCGGCCGCCGGGCGCCCGGCGGCGGCGCGTTCATCGAGGCCTATGTCGCCCCGGACATGCACATGCGGCCGGTCGGCGATACGGTGTCCCTGCTCGAGTCGGCCGGCCTCGAGATCCGCGACGTGCACGCGCTGCGGGAGCACTACGTGCGCACCGTCGCCGCCTGGCTGGAGACCCTCGAACGGCGCTGGGACGAGGTCGTCGACCTGGTCGGCGAGCCGGTCGCCCGGGTCTGGCGGCTGTACCTGGTCGGCGGGGCACTCACCTTCGAGGAGGGCCGGATGGGCGTCGACCAGATCCTCGCCGTCCGCCCCGGCCCGGCCGGCGCGAGCGGCGTGGCCCCGCTCGGCGAGGCGTGGCGGTGAACCCGCTCGCCTTCCTCGCCGCGACACTGGGCGCCGCGCTCGCCGTCGTCCTGGTCTTCTTCGCCATCGGCACCGCCACCGACCGGCACCGGGTGGTCGACGTGGCCTGGGGCACCGGGTTCGCCGCGGTCGCCGCCACCGGGCTGCTCCTGTCGCACGGCCGCGGCGCCGACGGCACCCGCTGGCTCGTCACGGCCCTCACCGTCGCCTGGGGCGTGCGCCTGGCCGTCCACATCGGACGCCGCAGCCGCGGTGCCCCCGAGGACCCGCGCTACGACGAGTTGCTGGCAAAGGCGAAGGGCAGCCGGATGTGGTACGCCCTGAGGTCGATCTACCTCCTGCAGGGCCTGACGCTCTGGTTCGTGTCGCTGCCGGTCCAGGCCGCCCAGTACTACGGCCGCGGCCTGACCGCCTGGGCCGCGATCGGCACCGCGCTGTGGCTGGTCGGCTTCACCTTCGAGACCGTCGGCGACCGGCAGCTGGACCGGTTCCGGGCCGCCCCGGCCAACCGTGGCCGCGTGCTGGACACCGGGCTGTGGCGCTACAGCCGCCACCCCAACTACTTCGGCGACGCCTGCGTCTGGTGGGGCCTCTACGCCCTGGCCGCCCCTGCCTGGCCCGGCCCGCTCACCGTGCTCTCGCCGCTGCTCATGACCTGGCTGCTGGCCGCGAAGACCGGCAAGCCGCTGCTCGAACGCCATCTCACCGAGCGCCGGCCGGGGTACGCCGCGTACGTGGCCCGCACCAGCGGCTTCGTCCCCTGGCCGCCCCGGCGGAAGGTGTAGCTCCCTCGGGGGATCGTCATGGAACCGTCATGCGGCTGCGGGCGGATCGTCGTACGCGCGACACATAGTTGCATGATGCACATGGTTGTACGGACGCAAGTATGACGGCACTGGTCAGCCGGGACGGGACGGACTTCAGCCTCGTCTGCGACGCCTGCGGGGCGATCGTGGGGAATCTGGCCCGCTCGACCGGCGGCTGGGACGTGGCCTGGAGGCTGTTCGGCCTCGACGGCTGGACGGGCAGCGAGCTGGCGATCGGGCCGCACGCCTGTGGCCGGTGCGGGCCGCCGACCTCGCTGAGCGGGATCGTCGCGCGGTCGTTGGACGCACCGTCCGTACAGCCGGCCGGTCGTGGATCGTCGCGCCTCGTCGTGCAACTGCTGGCCGATGTCCGTGCGGTCTACCTGCGCGGCGAGCTGCTGTGCGCGGACGACGCCCGGCTCTGGGACCTGCTCAGCGGGGACCCCGGGCCGTGCCGGCACCTCATGGTCGACGTCAGCCGGATGCGCCGGCTCTCCTCCGCCACCGTCGACGTCCTCGTCCGGGCGGCGGGACGCGCGGCGCAACGGGGCGGCCGGACGTGTCTCGTCGGTCCGCCGGAGGCGGTGTCCGCGGCGCTGCGGCTGTTGTGCCTGCACGACGTCCTGCCGGCGCACGCCGACCAGGTCAGCGCGCTGGAGTGGCTGCGCGCCGCGCAGCCCGTGGCCTGCTGAGCGGCAGGACGGACATGACCGCGATGTACGCGCAGGAGCGCACGGACTTCAGCCTGGTCTGCGACGAGTGCGGCCTGATCGTCGGCCGGCTGGCCGCGAACCTGCACAACTGGGACCTGGCGTGGAGCTTCTTCAGCCGGCACGGCTGGGTCGGCGAGCGCGCCCCGGAGGGACCGCACCGGTGCCCGCGCTGCCTGCGGGACTGCTCGCCGGTGGCCGTGGCCGGAGGCGGGGCCGCGTCCCGCTGACGGCGGCAGCGCGCCGCGCCCTCACCCGCCCCGGCTCACGGCCGCGGCAGGTGAGGGGCGCATCACGGACGACCCCGATCAGATCGTGCGGGGCGCCTTCGCGAGGTTCGTCTCGAGCTCGGCCTTGTCCTGCTTGACGACGTACGCCGGGCGGTCGCGCTCGACCCGCCAGGACTCGCTCAGCGGGCTCACGTCCACCGCGTCGAACCCGATCCGGTCGTAGAGGTCCGTGGCGAACGCGGCCGCCTCGGGGTAGTCCGAGGACACGGCCAGCGCGCGCCGGCCGGGCGTACCGGAGGGTGACCCGTCGGTGGTGATGTCGCCCGCACCGATGTGGTTGAACGCCTTGACCACCTTGGACTCGGGCAGGTGCGCCTGCAGCAGCCCAGCCGTGGTCGCCTCGCCACGGTCCAGCTCGTCGAACCGGCCGTCGCGCTCCCAGTAATAGTTGTTGGTGTCGAGCACGATCTTGCCGGCGAGGGGCTCGACGGGCACGTCGCGGTACTTGCCGAACGGTACGGTGACGACCACCACATCGCCCGCGGCGGCCGCCTCCTGCGCGGTGGCCGCGCGAGCGGACGGGCCGAGGTCCTCGATGAGCGCGGACAGCGTCTCCGGCCCGCGCGAGTTCGCGATCACCACGTCGTGCCCGAGCGCGATGACCGCCCGGGCGACCTGGCTGCCGATGTTGCCTGCCCCGATGATTCCGAATGTTGTCACGGTCGGCGCAACCGGCCTGGCCAGGCAACTATTCCCCGCACGTCGGCCTGCGGCCCGCGCCGGGCTCAGCAGAAGCGGGGCAGGTGCTTGGCGATCTGCGCCTGCCACGACGGCCAGTCGTGCGGCCACTGCGGGCCCCACACGTCGAGCTCGCACGGGATCGCCTTGTCGTGCAGCATCCCAGCCATCCGGCGGGTCTGCTCCAGCGACCCGGTGGTGTCCTCCCACTGCCCCTGCCCGCACACCAGGACCAGCGACAGCCGGGAGCGCAGCCAGTCCAGGTGGGCGCCGTGCAGGCCCGGGACGTAGTCGGCCGGGTTGTTGAAGTACGTCGCGTCGCCGCGCTCACCCCACCCCGCCCACGAGCCGACGTCGTAGTTGCCGGACAGGCAGATCGCCTGCGGGAACAGGTGGGCGTGGCGCAGGGCCAGGTTCAGCGCGTGGTACGCGCCGAGCGACGAGCCGGTCGCGATGATGTCCGGGCCGGTGTCGTCGTGCACGAACGGGACGACCTCGCCGACGATCCAGGCCTCGAACCGCTCGTGCTGCCGCGCCCGCTCCTCCAGCGGGAGGTGGCGGGCCGACCACGCGCCGGCGTCGCGGGAGTCGACGCAGTACACCTTGATCCGCCCGGCCTCGATCAGCGGGCTGAGGGTGTGCACCATGCCACGGTCGGCGTACTCGTGCGCGGTGCCACCCTCGGAGGGGAACACGAGCACGGGGCGGCCCCAGTGGCCGTACTGCACGATCCGCCCGCCGGTCAGCTGCACCTCACGCATCCGACGACCGTATCCGCCGCGGCGGCTAGCGGACCCGCGGCGGTGCGGCGAGGCGCCGGGCGGCCTCCACGACGAACTGGCGGCGGCGGGCGCGTTCCTGCTCGTCGTCCGGTCCGGCGCCGGTGATCATGCCGGCCAGCTGCGGCACCGTCTGCCACCACGCGGCGAGGGCGATCAACGCGAACACGAGGTGGGCCGGGTCCAGGCCGCCGTCGATCCGGCCGTCGCGCTGGGCGGCCGTGAAGCGCGCCACTTTCTCTCGGTAGTGCGCGGTCCGGGCCATTTCCTGCGCGGGCGGGCCGTCCTGCAGGCCTTCCCACTGCAACAGGCGGCCCAGCTCGGGGTGCGTGGCGTGGTAGTCGAACGTGGCGCCCGCGAACTCGCCGATGTCGTCCAGCCCGGCCCCGGTGAGCTGCACCCCGGCCGCGAGCCGCTCCAGCTCGGTGGACAGCACGAGGTCCCAGAGCGCCTGCTTGTCGCCGAAGTAGCTGTAGAGCCGTTCCTTGTTCACCCCGGCCCGGGCCGCGATCGCGCCGACCGTCGTGCCCTCGAGCCCGTGCGCGGCGAACTCCACGAGCGCGGCCTCCCGCAACCGGCGCCGCGTCGCCTCGGTGTCCCACGCCACCGCGCAAGCCTAACAACGCCGCCGCTCGGTGGTGGTACATTTCCAACTGCAACGTTGGAGTTGGAGATTGGAGCGACGATGACTGAGCAGATCGGCGTACCCGAGCCGGGCACGGTGGCCCTGGTGACCGGGGGCAACAGCGGCATCGGATTCCACATCGCGCGGCAGCTGCTGGAGCGCGGCGTGACCGTCTGGATCGGCGCGCGCGACCTCGACAAGGGACGGCGGGCGGCGCAGGACCTCGGCCCGGCCGTCCGCGCCGTCCAGCTCGACGTGACGCAACCGCCCTCGATCGCCGCGGCGGCCGAGCAGCTCGACACCCTCGACATCCTGGTCAACAACGCCGGCGTCAACCCGGGCGGCGAGGACATCACCGGCACCACGATCGAGCAGCTGCGGATGGCGTACGAGACCAATGTCTTCGGTCTGATCGCCGTCACGCAGGCCTTCCTCCCGGCCCTGGAACGCTCGGCGCACCCGCGCGTCGTCAACGTCTCCAGCGGCACCGGCTCACTGACCTGGAACAGCGGCCCCAACCCGCAGTTCGACTGGGAGCGCGTCCGGGGCGGCGGCCTCGCGTACCGCAGCTCGAAGACCGCGGTCAACGCCGTCACCCTGCTGACCGCGCAGGCCCTCGGCGACCGCTTCAAGGTCAACGCCCTGGCGCCGGGGCTGCGCCGCACGAACCTCTTCCCCGGCATGTCCGTCGGCGGCGACCCGGCCGAGGCCGCCACGGGTGCCGTGCGCCTCGCCCTGCTCCCCGACGACGGCCCCACCGGCGCCCTCTGGTCCTGGGACGGCACCCGGGCGCCCTGGTAACGCAGCGGCACCGAACCGGGCCGGCCGCTATCTTGCTCGGTATGCCGCCACGCGAGGTGCCCGCCGAGGAGCCGTTCGAGAGCCGCGACCTCGCACTCGGCCGTGCCCTGCGGTCCTGGGCCGACGCCCACGCGACGTCCATGGACCTCGAGCTCGAAGGTCCGCTCGACGCCCCCGGCATGGACCCGACGTGGATGCTGCGCATGTCCGGGCCGCTGCTGTACGCCGAGGTGCACCTGTTCTACGGCCCGCACGTGGACATCACCGCCGTCCGCACCGACGATCCCGACGCCGGGTTCAGCGTCGGGGGCGAGGACGGCCTCACCGGACCCCGGCTCGTCGAGATGCTCGACGACCTCGAACAGATGGGCCGGGGAGAAGCGCCACCGATGTGGCTGCGTACGGTACCTCCGGCGTGACCCGGGCTTCGTGAAGGGATTCGGTGCGATGGCGGGTTGGTCGGCGCTGTCCGGGACGCACGACTTCCTGGTACCGGACGAGGAACGCGCGCAAGCGCTGGCCGAGGAACTCGCCGCGTACGGGTTCCCCCTGGTCACCGCCTGGCCGGCGGGCATGTCGGACGGCTGGACCGTCAGGGCCGTCGACGAGGGCCCCTATCCGGTCGACGTCGTCGGTCACCGCACGATCGACGCCGTCGGCCGGCAGGCCGGATCGCGTGCACCAACCCCGGCGGTCGGCCGCCCATCCCCACGATCGTCCTCGGTCCCGCCCCGCCGCCCGCCACGCTCCCGCTCACGCCTGACCACGCCGAGGACGTCCCGATCGACCTGTCCGGGCTGGACGACATCGCCTGGGCGGACCTGGAACACGCCCAGGGCGACGCCGAGGACGTCCCGGAGCTGCTGCGGGCGCTGGCCGACCCGTACGGCGACTGGGACCTGACCCTGGACGAACTGGTCGGCGGCAAGCTGCTGCATCAGGGCACCTACTATTCGGCGACCGCTACGGCGCTGCCGTTCCTGACCCGCCTGATCGTCTCCGGGGCGCTACCGGCGAAGGAACGCCTCGACTTGTACTACGTGCTGTTCTGCGCGACCGACCGCACCGGCGCATGGGCCGACGACGTCCACCGCACCGTTGGATTGCAGCTCCCGGCCCTGCTGGCCCGCTGGGACGCCGAACCACCCGCGATCCGGTACGCCCTGGCGTGCCTGGCCGCGCTGTACCCCGACCACGCCGGCCACGTCGGCGACGACATCGCCGATCTGGCCGGGCAGGTCGCCGGAACGCAGCCAGGGGCCTACCTGAACCTGGCGCACGCTCTCGTCCAGGGCCGCGACGACGACGCCCTGGCGATCGCGACCGACATCGTCGCCTGGGACACCGCCGCCGACCCCGGCCTGCTGGACGACCCCGACCCCGACGCCACCGCCGCCGGCCGGGCGGCCTGCGTCCTGGCCACCGGAGCACTCAACGTCCTCCGCAGCACCGAATAGGACGAGCCGCGGGCGGGCCCTCAGCCGGCGGCCCCGAGCTCCTCGGCGACCCGCGTTGAGGGTCCCGGCTTCGTCCCGGCCCGGCCATGCCGCGGTGCCGACGATCGCTCCGCCCAGCAGCATCATGCCCGCGGTGGCTCCGGCCAGGGCGAGCGCGGCGGTGAAGATTTCGACGAGCCGATGCCAACCCAGCCGGGCGCAGTACCGGCCGCCAGGCGTTGGACAGTCCCGCAGGTCGCACCCGCAGCCGTACCCGGCCGCCGTTGAGCGGGCCGCGGACGACGCTGGGCGGTGCAATGGCCCGCAGGGCCGCCGTTCGGATGCTTCAGTGGCTTTCCACGCTCAGGGCGGCGTCGAATCCGGCGCCGTTGCGGGCCGCGCCGACCAGGAGCAGGCCGGCCCATTCGAGGGTGTGGGCCATGTCGAGGCCACCCACGTCGCGGGGGCGCAAATCCAGGCTCTGCAGGAATTCCGCGACGCGGGACTTCGCCTCCGCGCCGTCGCCGGCGAAGAATGCGTCCAGGGGTGTGCCTGCCGCCAGTACACCGCGGAAGATGGTATTGAAGGCCTTGACGACCTGGGCGTCCGCGGGAGCGGCGGCGGCGATCTGGTCGGTCACCGAGTTGCCGGGGCCGGTCACCAGTCCGCTCAGGTCGGCGCTGAACGGGTTGGTGATGTCGACGAGGATTTTGCCGGCCAGGGCGTCGCCGTACTGCGCGACCACGTCGGCCGCGGCGGCGTACAGGACGGCCACGATCACGATGTCGCCCGCCGGTCTGGTGCCGAACGGGGCAGTGGTGGCGCCGGGGCCGATTCGCTCGGCGAGCGCCTGTGCCTTGGCCGGGTCGCGGCTCAGGAGTTCGACGGTGTGGCCGTGCTGCGCCGCGCGGCGGCCGATGGCGTCGGCCATGTTGCCCGAGCCGATGATGCTGATGGTGCTCATGGCGTGGAATCCCTCTCGTGATGGATTTTGTCAGATGACCGTGGTGCCGCCGTCGACGACGAGTTCCATGCCGTTGACGTAGCTGGAGTCGTCGGAGGCGAGGAACAGCGCGGCCGACGCGATCTCGTCCGGGTGGCCCATCTCCCGTCGCGGGATGACGGCCTCGAATTGGGCCTTCAGCCGCTCGTCGAGGGCGTCGCGCATCATCGGGGTGGCGACCTGGCCGGGGGTCAGGACATTGACGCGGATCTTCCGGTCCCGCAGCTCGGCCACCCACACCCGCGCGTAGGCGGGCAGCACGGCCTTGCTCGCCGCGTACACGCTCCAGTCGGGATATCCCCGCAGCGACGCGTTCGAGCCCGTCATGAGGATAGAGCCGCCGTCACGCAACAGCGGCAGCGCCTTTTGTACCGTGAACAGCGTGCCCCGCGCGTTGAGCGTGAAGGCGGCGTCGAACTGGGCCTCGGTGATCTCGCCGAGCCGGCCCTGCTCGCCCGTGCCGGCGCTGGCCCACAGCACGTCGAGCGCGCCCTTCTCCCGCCGCACCGTGTCGAACAGGCGGTCCAGGTCGTCGAGGTCGGCCGCGTCGCCCGGCACGCCGGTCACGTTCCGGCCGATGTGCGCGACGGCCTCGTCGAGGGCGTCCTTGCGCCGGCCCGTGATGAAGACGTGCGCTCCCTCCTCGACGAACAGCTTGGCCCCGGCCAGCGCCATCCCGCTCGTCGCGCCGGTGATGACCGCGACCTTGCCATCGAGCTTGCCCACAACGCACTCCCAAGTTAAGTACACCGAACCGTGTGGTTAGCGTATCGGGCGTCCGGGAGGGGCGCAAGCTAAGTACACCGGTCAGTACCGGCTGGGTTATGCTCGGCTGGTGACGGAGTTGGAGAAGGGGCCGCGCGGGCTGCGCCGCGGGCGGGGCGCGCGTGAGCGCATCGTCAGCGCGTCCCAGCAGCTGTTCCGCGAGCAGGGCATCAACGGCACCGGCATGGACCAGCTGTGCGCGGCGGCCGAGGTGTCCAAGCGGACGCTGTACCAACACTTTTCCGGCAAGGACGAGCTGATCGCCGAGTGTCTGCGCCGATTCGACCCCGGCATCCTGCCGGAAGTGTTCGACCGCACCGATCTCACGCCGCGCGAACGGCTCCTCGCCGCGTTCGAGGTGCACGCGCCGCTGTGCCCGTTCATCGCGGCGGCCGTCGAGATCCCGGACCCGGGCCACCCGGCCCGGGTACTCGCCCGCGACTACAAACTCGCCTTCGCCGCCCGGTTCGCCGACGCCGCCCGCGCGGCCGGCGCCGCCGACCCCGAGCGGCTCGGTGAGCAACTGGCGCTGCTGCTGGACGGCGCCTCGGCCCGCGGCCGGGTCCTCGACGCCGACGCGTTCGCCACGGCCGCCGCCATCGCCGCCGTCCTCATCGACAACGCGCTGTCCCGCGACGGCGCTACCTGAGGGGCACCACCGTCGGCTGGCCGCCCGCCGGGGTCACCTGAACCTCCGTGGCCTCCGGCGGCAGGAGCGCGGCGTTGCGGCGCTCGCCTTGCCAAGGACCATTGCCGATCTTGTACCGCAATGTCGCGTCCTTGCGCACCGCGACGTAGCCCTGCCGGTCGGGCAGCGCGAACAGTACCGGCAGCGGCTTGCCGGCATCGGCCGAGCCGGCGTTGCCGTAGCGGATCGCGGTGCCGGAGCCGAGCGCGTAGTACAGATAGCTGGGATCGTCGGCGATCTGTTTCTCCCCGACGCTCACCGACCGGCCGTCGGGCGTGGTGCCGGTCGCGCACCACAGCGGCCGGGACGAGGGGAAGGCCGGGTCGACCCCGATCGACTCGTCCGCCGCCAGCGTCCGGCACACGTCCCACCCGGCCACGTCGGTCTGCGGCGTGTCCGGTCCGGTCAGCGGGTACCCGCCGTTCCACTGCAGGCGCCGGTCCTGTCCGGAGCAGCAGATCTCGTCGGCGAGGTTGGCCAGCCGGTACTGGAGGGGCTGCGCGGGGTCGGTGGCCGCGAGCACCTGCGTCGCGTCGGTGTCCTTCGGCACCGCCACGACCGCCACCCCGTCGTGGAACGGCAGCGGTTGCCAGTCGCGGGTGACGGTACCGTCGGGGTGGTATTCGCGCCTGGTGGAGACCTGCATCGTCTCGGTGAAGTCGATGACGACGAGCGTGGACCGGTCGGCGCCGGCGAAGAACCCGGTGACCTCCGGCGCCCCGCCCGGGCCGTAGTCGTCGTCGAGGACGGTGGGCCGCCCGTCGATGTCGGAGACGAACCCGACCAGCGTGGCCATCCGCCCGGCGTCGTTCGGCGCGAGATCCCCGTGCCGGTGCAGCAGCGCGCGCTGGGTGACCACCGCCGCCCGCCCGGCCGGCGTGCGGGCGGCCCATGTGACCTCGGGCTCGCCGCGCAGGTCGTCGAAGATCCCCCGGCTGGCGTTGTCGGACGCGCGATGGCTGCCCTTCCACGCGGCCTTCACCGAGTCCACGTACGCCCGGTCGCCGATCAGGTCGCCCCGCGTCCCCTCCCACGCCACGGCCCAGGCCGGCCCGCGTTCCGCGCGGCCGATGCCGTACCACTGCACGGCCCCACCGGCGACGGCCAGCACCAGCACGGCCGCCACCGCCGCGGAGAGGACGGTGCGCCGGCGCCGCCGGGCCCGCCCGCGCCGCCGGACGATCCGGGCCAGCTCCGGCTTCGGCTCGATCCCGCCCGCCACGTCCCGCAGCGCGGCACTGACGACGGCGGTGTCGCGGTCGGTGGTCATGCGATGCTCCCATCGGGCGAGACTGGAACGAGGACGGCCCGCAGCCGGGCCAGCCCGCGGGCGCTGTGCGACTTGACGGTGCCGACGCTGCACCCCAGCAGCTGCGCGATTTCGGCTTCGGGCCGGTCCTCGAGGTACCGCAGCACCACCACCGCCCGCTGCCGGGCCGGCAGCGCCCGCAGCACGCCGAGCACCGCCGCGTGGCTGGCGACCCGGTCGGCGTGGTCCGGCTGCGGCGCGCCCATCCCCTCGACGAGCGGCGTCTCCGGTCGTCGCCGCCGCCACCGCCACCGGTTCGTGGCCCGGTTGACGAGCGCCTGCCGCGCGTACGCCTCGGGCGAGGCCCGGATCCGCGACCACCGCACGTACATCTGTTCCAGCACGTCCTGCAGCAGGTCCTCGGCGGCCTGCCGGTCGGCGGTGAGCAAATACGCCGACCGCAGCAGCGCGCCCGCGCGGGCCTGCACGAACTCCTCGAACGCGGCGTCGTCGCCGGTACTCACACGCTCTCCCATCGGTCGCCGTCCCCATACACGACACCGCCCGGCGGCCGACGGGTTACATCGTTCGTCAATCAAGCTGGCGCAGCGCCTGCGCCACCCGGTCGTTGAAGCGTTCGTACAGTCCGTCGAGCCGGGTGTTCGCCTGCTTGGCCTCCTCCAGCGTCGCCGCCCACACGCACTCCCGCGCCGTCGCGCGGGTCTCCCGGGCCAGGGTCCGCAGCTCGTCGTCGTAGACCCGCGCGCGGGCCACCTGCAGCCGGATCTCGGCCCCCGACCAGCCGAACGCGGTCGGCGTCTCCCACTGCCGCGCCGGCCAGTCCGATGTGGACCCCATCAGTTCCAGCTGCCGATCCTGCTCGTCGTAGACCGCCTTGATCATGTCGGCCACCGCGTCCTGCAGGGCGGTGATGCTGTCGCGCTGGAAGCCGTCGCGGCGCGCGCGGCTCGCCTCGGCCCGCTCGTGCTCGCGCGCCTCGCGTTCCCGCCTTCCGGCCAGCTGCACCTGGTACACGGCGACGACCGACGTCGACACCGACCCGAGCAGGACACCGACGAGCCCGAACACCGCCTCAGCCGCCACGCCCCCGATTCTGCATCCTGCTCCGAGCGGCCGCCCGCGGGGCGTCTCCGATACGGTTGCCGGATGCGGCGGGTCAACGATGAGACGGTTCTGGCGGTCGGCCGGCTGACGCTGGCCGCGACCGAGCTCGAATACGTCCTGGCGTGGATCGGAGCCGATCAGGCGGGCGGCGACCAGGCGGCCATCTTCGCCGTACCCGGAGAGCCGTTGCGGGCCGCGCGCGGCTCGGTGCAGTTCGCGCCGCCGCACCAGCGGGACGAGTTCGTCGGCCTCGTCGACGCCGCCGGAACCTACCTGGCGCAGAGCCACGCCGCGGTCCGGGCGATGTGGATGGAGCACAGCATCGTCAGCGCGACGACGTTCGACGAGATCGCCGGACTGCTGTTGCGGTGCCGGGACCGGCTCCAGGTACTCCTCGACGAGGCGGGCCACGCGCCGGTCGCCTGACGCCCGGCGATCTCCCCCACTTTGGCCCGGCTCCACATTTCGGGGGACCATGTTGCGGTGGACGCTCGGGATTCGGTGCTCTCCATCGCGATCGGGGCGGTGTACGCAGGGTGGGGTGCCGTGCTCTTCGGTGACGTCCTTGGGCTGGCGTCGTGGGCGGCCCGCCTGCTGCGCCGGTCGCGGTTCTCGTGGTCCGGGCGGCAACCGTCGCCGCCGATGACGGAGCGCCAGTCCCTGCGGTTGGTCCGCTTCATTGCCGCGTCCTTCATCGCGTTCGGCACGATCCTGTTGCTCATCGCAATCCGCACGCTGATCGGCTTGATCGGCTTCCCGGAACGCTGATATGCAACCAGGTCAAGGTCACGGTGTCGTACTGCCGTCCGTCCGCCGCCTGGTCGGCCTGACGTGCACGGCGCGCACGACGGCAGCAGCGAGCAGCACCGCGCCGGCCGCCACCACGGCGGTACCGGCAAATGTCACCGATGCAACGCGACCTCGCGGCGTTGCCGCACGTTGTCGAGAATGCTGACACTCACCTGGCTCGGCAGGTCGATCAGCGGGCGCAGGTGTCGTCCGCGACCGCGCTGACGTTGACTCGCCGCAACTTGCTCAACGCCGCCAGCGGCGTCACCGACCGCACCGGCCCGACCCGCAGGTCCTCCAACTCGACCAGCTCGGCGATCGGTTCGAGGGACAACGGATCGGTCATCCTCACGTTCGGCACGACCAGGACACGAAGCGCGGGCAGCGCCGGCAGCGCCTCCAGCGATGCGACGTTCACGTCGATGAGTTCCAGTTGCCGTAGTCCCGGCGCCCCCTCAATGCCGCGCAGCGCGAGCGCGCCGTAGCGCCCGTCGACCCGGAAGGACCGCAGTGCGGATGCCGCCGCCAGGAACGTGAGGTCGCTGCCGCGGAAGGGGTCCACGATCAGGGTTTCCAGCCGCGTCAGGACTTCGATGCCCTCCAGTCCGGGCCGCTCCCCCACCACCAATGCGTCCAGCAGCGGCGTCCGCTCCACCGCAAGTGGCTTCTTCGATCCCGTCAGCAGCCGCAGCCCACGCAGCTGCGGTACCTCGAACACGGCGCTGTCGTCCCGCATCGGCCCGACGATCGAGACGCGTTCGAGGCCCGGCAGATCCCGGAGGAAAGCAAGGTCGAGACTGCGCCCGACCGCGCTGTCGAACGAGAGGTAGACGGCGTCACATCCACGGTCGGCGAACCGTCGCGTGTCGTCGGGCTGCCAGGCGCTGTTCGACAGCAGGTACTCGCCCGGGTTCACCGTGAACGTCATTCAGATGACACCGAGCGCTGCTTGGAGCTGTTGGATTTCGTCGCTGGTGTGGGTGTATCCGGGGTGGTCGACGAAGCTTCCGACCCGGACCCCCTGCTCCGTCAGCTTGACCAGCGGCGTCATGTCCCGGTCGAGGACGTCCTCGCCGACGGCGACGGATTGCAACGCCGGCATGTCGAGCAGGGGCGCCAGGGACCGGATCGGCCGTTGCATCGCCAGCCGGATCTCGTACAGCCGCGGCAGGGCGGTGAGGGGACGCAGGTCGAGCGGTTCGGAACTCGCCTCGCCCGGAACGCCGGTGAGATGGATGTCCGTCAGCTTCGCAAGGCCCGCCAACGGGCCGAGGTTCTCGATGGTCGCGCCGAGCGCCATGACCGAGCGAAGGCTGACGCAGTCCTCAATGCCGTCGAGCGCGAACCGGCCCCGGCGGGCGTCGATGCGCAGTGCGCGCAGGCGGGGCAGGTTCCGGACGCAGCGCAGGTCGGGGTACTTGAAGTTGACCAGGCTCAGGTGCGTCAGCCCCACTGCACCGGGTATGCCCTCTTCCACGCCGGGCCGGGCCCGCACGGTCAGGCCCCACAGGTTCGGCAGCCGATCGAGTCGCAGCGGCTTCTTGCAGATCGTCAGGAGTTCCAGTTCCTCGATCTCCGGTCGCGCGAAGACCGCCGTGTCGTCGTACATCGGCACGTCGATGTGCAGCGACCGGACCGGGCGGCGGATCTGGGCGAGGAAGTGCAGGTCCACCTTCGCGGCCCGGTACGCGGAGCGGCTGCACATCAACCTGATGCCGGTGAAGCCGTCCCGGCCCGAGTCGTAGCGTTCGGTGTCGGCGTCGGACCACGGCCGGTCGGTCACCCAAACCCACGTGTAGGTCTGGTCGACCCAGCCTTCATCGTCCATCGGCACCATCCCGGAGTTGCCCCTGCCGACGAGCGTATTCCCGTCCGCTCCCTGATATCCCCTGATGGGCGGATTAGGAGGATCTCTATATGCTCGTCGGCATGTCGAGTTCGGGAGCCGCCGGCGTCACGGTCCTGCTGTGGGTGCTGGGATGCGTGTCGCTCTACCTCGTGGTCCGGGCCGCGGTTCGCGCCGGGATCGAGGACGCCTGGAAGCGGCGTGCGCAGCGGGAGAACCCCGAACCGTAGGCTCAGCTTCGCGGGCGCAGGCTCACCAGGAGTACGGCGCCGGCGACCGCCGCGACGCCGCCGACGATCAGCGGGGTTCCGGCCCCGGCGTGGTCGACCACCACGCCCCCGACCGCGGCGCCCAGGGCGATGGCGACGTTGCAGACCGTCACGATCAGGCCGCCGATCTGTTCGAGCCGGTCGGGCTCGCTGCGGGCGCCCCAGCTCAGCACGGTGGTGGGCACGCCGCCGAACCCGAGGCCCCACAGCGCGGCGGCGAGGAACAGGCCGGCGACCGCTGCCCCGGTGACGTGCATGACGAGCATGCCCGCCCCGAGTACCGCAGGAAAGAGCAGGACGCCCGCCCGCGGCGCGCGGTCGGCCAGCGGACCGGCCAGTACCGTGCCCAGGAAGTTGGCGACTCCGAACACGAGCAGCAACAGCGCCAAACCGTCGGCGTCGATGCCGGACAGGCTGTCGACGGCCGGGCGGATGTAGGTGAACCCGGTGAAGTGGCCGCTGAAGATCAGCAGGATCGCGGCCAGACCCGCCAGGACCAGGCCGGAGCGCAGGACCGAGCCGAGCGCGCGCAGCCCGCCCGCCCCGGTGGACGCGACCGGTGGGAGCGTCGCCGCCTGCACGACGAGCGCGAGCACCCCGAGGCCGGCGCCGAGCAGGAACACGCCGCGCCAGCCCCACACGTCGCCGAGCCAGGCTCCCAGTGGTACGGCCGCGACTGTGGCCACCGCCACCCCGGAGTTGATCACGGTCAGCGCGCGGCCGAGCCGATGGGCGGGCACCAGCTGCGCGGCCACCGCGGTGGCCATGGCCCAGAATCCGCCGAGCGCGACGCCGAGCAGCAGCCGCGCGGCCAGCAGGACGAACAGGTTCGGGGCGACGGCGACGATCAGATTTGACAGTACGGCCAGCAGGGTCAAGCCGATCATCACCCGCCGCCGGTCGGCGCGGGGCAGGACCGTCGCGATGAGCAGCGCGGACAGGGCACCGGCGAACGCGGTCACGCTGACCGCCTGCCCCGCGGCACCGGCCGACACGTCCAGGCCTTCGGCGATGCGGGGCAGCAGGCTGGCCGGGAGAAACTCGGAGGTGACGATGGCGAAGATGCCCAGGCCCAGCGAGACGACGCCGGCCCAGGACGCGCGCCGGCTGTCCGCCGGCGCGTCGGCCGGCGTGGTGGTGGTATCGGTCATCATGTTTCCTTCAGCGCAGGTGGGACGGGGTCAGAAGGGCAGTTCGCCGTGCTCGTCGCGCAGCGTTCCCGTCGGGCCGTCCGGGCCGAGCGTGGCCAGCCGCACCACGACCGCGGCGCTGTCGGCCGCGGGCCGCCCGATGCCGAAGGCGGCGGTCATGTCGGTGGCGGTGGTCCCGGGCTCCAGCGCGTTGAACCTGATGCCCGGCTCGGACTTGGCGTACTGGATGGTCAGCATCGTGGCCGCGGCCTTGGACGCCGCGTAGAGCGCCAGCGGCATGGCGTACTCCGGCCGCTCGGGGTTGGTCACCGCCCAGAACGACCCCATGCTGCTGGACACCGTGACCACGTTGGGATTCGCGGACTTGCGCAGCAGCGGCAGCGCCGCCTCGGTGACCCGCACCACGCCCACCGCGTTGACGTCGAACGCCCGCAGCGCCGCCGGGCCGTCGGCCGTCTCGTTCGCCAGGATGCCCGCGTTGTGCACCAGGACGTCGAGCCGGCCCTCGGCCGCGCCGATGCTGGCGAGGGCGCCGGCCACCGACGCGTCGTCGGTCACGTCCAGCGGCACGAACCGCGCCCCGAGCGTCGCCGCGGCCTGCTCGCCCCGCGCGGGGTCGCGCGCGCCGAGGTACACCGTGTGGCCCAGCGCCAGCAGCTGGCGGGCAGTCTCGAACCCGATGCCCTTGTTGGCTCCCGTGATCAGCGTGACGGTCATTGGTCTGCGTCTCCTGTCGTATCACATCGCCCGGACCGGGCCGTCGTGGACGTTAGGAGCGCCGCCGGACGTGAACCAGAGCACTGCGGTGCCAGGGGTATGTCAGGGCCCCCTCTGTGCCGCGTCCGGCGTCTTACGCTGGGAGGGTGAGTGCGACGACCAACGCCCTCGGGGCGTACCTGCGGGCCCGGCGCGAACGGGTGACGCCCCAGCAGGCGGGCCTGCCGGACGCGGGCGTACGGCGAGTGCCGGGACTGCGCCGCGAGGAGGTCGCCATGCTCGCCGGCATCAGCGCCGACTACTACCTGCGGCTGGAACGGGGCCGCAACCGCAATCCCTCCGTGCAGGTACTGGAATCCATCGCCCGTGTTCTGCACCTGGACGAGGAGCACTTCGCGCACCTGCTGGCCCTGGCCTGCGAGGCACCCCGCCGGCACATCAGCCGGTCCCGCCGGCAGGCCCCGCCGCCCGGCGCGCTCAAGCTGATGGAGTCGCTCGTCCAGCCCGCGTTCATCGAGGACCGGTACTTCGACATCCTGGCCTCGAACAGCCTCGCCCGGGCCCTGTCCCCCGGCCTGGCCGCGGGCGGCAACCAGCTGCGCGACCTGTTCCTGGACCCGGCCGAGCAGGCGCTGTACCCGGACTGGCAGCACGTCACCGAGTGCTTCATCGCCAGCCTGCGCCAGGCGGTGGGCACCGACGTCGACGACCCCCGCTTCATCGAGCTGACGGGCGAGCTCGCGCTGGCCAGCCCGCGCTTCCGCCAGCTCTGGGGCCGCCACGAGGTACGGGGGCAGCGCGGGACGCCGATCCGCCTGCACCACCCGCAGGTCGGCGACCTGTCACTGAACCGCGAGCGGCTGCGCATCGACGGGACCGACGGGCTGATGCTCGTCGTCTACCACCCCGACGCCGGTACCGGCGACGCCGACAAACTGGCGCTGCTGGCCTCGGCGGGCCTGCCCACCGCGAACGCCGACCACCGGCCCCGGCGCGCCACTACGCCACCGGCCGCCGACACGCCGGGCGGCGACGCAGGCCGCTCAAGGGCTGCTTGAGGTCGGCTCCTCGCGGGGCAGCCGTAGCGGCAGCGGTTCCCGGACCGGCAGTTCCTGCTGGCCCCGGACGACCACCAGGTGCTCGAGGCACTCGACGAGGGCCGGCGCGACGCCCGGGTCCACGGCGGCCGGGCCCTGGTAGACCGCACGTACCATCCAGCGCGGGCCGTTGACGCCGACAAACCGGATGTCGATCAGGCCGTCGGGTGTGCGCACCCGGGCGTACAGCTCGATCCCGTAGACGCCCTCGACCTCCTTGGCCGCTACGCCGTCCTCGGATAGTTGCGCATGAATTTCGCCGCGCACCTCGTCCCAGATGCCCTCGTTGCGCGGCGCGGCGAACACCCCGAGTTGCAGGGCACTCTCACCGTTGACGAGTACGACCTGCTGGATGCGTCCCTCCTCGTCGCTCTGCACCCGTACCTCGACGTCATCGACGACGGGAAGGAGCAGCGCGCCGAGGTCGAGCTGGGTGATCCCGGCGGGGGCCTCGGTCTCATCGTACGGCCCCACAGCCGGCGCCTTCTCGGCCTCTGCCCGGGGCACGGGTGCACCAAGCAGCGTGCTGAGCGCCACCCGGGCAGCCGCCTGCTTGCCGGGGTCCTCGGACTCCAACCACTGCGAAATCTTGACGACCGCATCGAACCGGACATCCCGGTCCGTGCTCACGAAAGCGGCCCGAACGTCGGCTGGAAGCTCCGCCGGCTCCACGACCAACCGTCGCCCGCTCCTGGCGAGCATGATCTCGCCTTCGCCGTGATCCATGTTGATCTGCGGCGTCTGTGCGGTGCCGCCGCGCCGCACCTGTTCGTAGACGTACCGGTAGGCGTCCTCGACGGAGACATAACCTCGGCGACGCAGGTCCGCTTCACCGCTTCGCAGCCCGTCGACCAGGGCGGCGGTGAACACCGATCGGCTCGTGTCGGCACCGGGCAGTGGCTCACCCTCGTACGAGTATTCCGCCGCTCCCGAGGCTGTCAGCACGACCCGGCCACGGCCGCCGAGCCACGACGCGACCTGCATCTCGGGATTGCCCTTCATCCGCCCGATGGCGCCGCTGAAACAGCAGTCCAGGATCAGCACCTGCTGCGTGGCCCGACACTTCCGCAGCCTCCCCATCAGCCACGTCGAGGCGATCGCGGTCGAGTCGAGCATCGCCTTGTCCGTGTCGACGGCCGCGAAGTAGAAGTCTCCCCATTCGTCGAGCAGCCCGTGGCAGGACAGGTAGATCAGCACCAACTCGCCCGGCTTCCGGCCGGCCAGGAACTGATCGATCCGCCGGCGCTGCTGAGCCTCCGTGGCGTCCTGCACGATCGTGACGGCAAACCCGCCGATGTGCGGACTTCCCAGTACCTCGGCCATCTCGACCGCGTCGGTGGCCGGCGCGCGCAGCCGGGCCAGCTGACGATCGCCATACGCGGAGGTCGCGATGATCAGCGCATGGCGTGTCGTCGGCGATGTGTCAGACCCGCTCGACATCGGCTACCGGCACGGTCACGACTTGTCCTCGATCCGCCGCAGGTAGGCGGCGACCAGGCCGTCGCGCTCTTCCTTGGTGAACGACCCCGTGATGCGGTGCCCATCGATCTCGATCTCGATCTCCGCCGGCTGGCGGCTTAGCCACGACGAGATCACTGCCATCAGACTCTGCGCGACCGTGGGAGCCAATGCCACCACGAGAGCGCCGATGGCGAGCGTCTCGGCAGATTTCGTGCCCGCCGGAGCCATCGCGACAGGACCGGCCGTGACGTCGTCCACATCGAGATCGACGATCTCGGTCCGCAAGCTGCGGGTGAGCCGCTCCACGTACTCGCCGTCCAGTCCGGGGGCGATGACACGCAGGGAGATGTCTGCTGGATTCAAGAAGACTCGCAGAGTGAGATGTCAGACGACGGGGGATGAACAGGACAATAGCAAGGCCGTGCCCGAGCCGCTTCGACCGCACGGTGACGAAGCGCTGCCCAGAAGTGTTGGCGAACCCTCACCCGGTAGGGTCGGCAAGCGCGCCGGGGCACCAGCCGACCATCGCCGATCCCCCACCGCGCTGCCGCCCATCCGTGCGTCGGCCGCGAGTCGCGCGATCAGGCGGACGGATCAGCGCCCGGTGATGATCAGATAGGCGATGGTGCCGATGAAGCCGACCACCGCGAGGGCAAAGAGCACCCCGATGACGCGGAAGACCCCGGCGGCGAAGCGGCCGGCGGCAGTGCGGGGCCGGTAGCCGGTGTTCACCGGGTACCCGCGGCCAGTCTCCCGGAATCGCCGCGACGACTCCTGGTGCTGGCGCATGGCGTGCTGATGAGCCTGCTGGGCGTGCTGAGCGGCCTGGTTGTGGGCGTGCTGAGCGGCTTGCTGGTGGGCCTGCTGCCACGGTTGCATGATCAGTCCTCCGGTCGGGTTCCTTCCTGACAGAGACCCGTGCCGCCCAGAAAATACAGCCGGCCCGCAACGACGTGCGGACCCGCAGTGGGCTCGTGGACGAGGCCTGGCGTGTGTTGCTCGGGAGTCTGGAATTGGACCAAGGCCGGACAGCGTTCGCGTGCGTCGATACCTTGGCCGCCATGAACCTGCGTACGGGCACCACCCTGACGGTCGGCCTGGTCGCCGGCATACTGCTGCTGACCGCCTGCGGCGACGCGTCGGCGCCCGCGCAGTCCGGTGGTGCCACGGCGAGTACAGCTGCGGCTCCGGCTCCTGCCACCACGGCGGCGGCCGCGGGCGGCGCGATCAAGGACGCGTGCGTCCTCGTGAGCGTGGACGAGGCGGCCTCCGCCAGCGGGCTGAGTGGCCTGAAGCAGCAGGAGAGTACGGCCGCCTTCTGCAGCTACCAGAAGGGTAACCAGGCCGTCGACGTCAGCGTGGTGCGGGCGCCGTACACGAAGGCCTCGGTCGACGCGGCCAAGGCCGGCCTGGACTCCCCCGCGACCGACCTGCCGGGCGTCGGTGACGCGGCGTTCGTGGCGAAGGAGCAGGCGGGCGTCGGCTTCGGCGACACGTGGGCGCGCGGGTACTACATCGAGATCCGGGTGCAGTCCACGGCGAAGGACCCGGTGGCGGCGGCCGGTGTGCTGCTCAAGACGGCGGTCAGCCACATCCCGAACTCCTGACCGGGACCACACCCGCGCTCCCGGTTCAGGCCGGCTCGGCCGGGCGGGCAGCACGTCCCGCCGGTCGTTGCTGTCGTCGACCATCGCGAACAGCCGGTAGTCGACGTCAACATAGAGCTCGGTGTGTTCGAGCAGCGCCGCCATGCCGTCTCCTTGCCGTTGGCCGGTCAGAGCGTGTCGTCGACCGCGAGGCCGAGGAACCAGCCGGTGTTGAAGCCCACGATGACGACGATCGCGAAGGCGGTCGCGACGTTCGACCAGCGCTTCGCCCGTTCCGGTCGGCGTTGCAGGAAGGTGTACGCCGCCGTCGCGGTCGCCAGGCCCGCGGCCGCGTACGTCGCCACGACCAGCGCGAGCACCCACCCGGTGCGCGCCACCACCACGCGACCGGACGTGTCGATCGCATGAATCAGGAACAGCGCCGAACCGCACACGAACACAGCGACCAGCGCGCGCAGGCGGTGCACCAGCAGCGGGTTGTCCACGCTCTGACCGTACCGACACACGTCAATCGAGGCAGCCGGAGCGCGGAGGCGTGTCCGCGTACCGTACGCCGATGGGCTTCTTCGGGACATTCGTGCTGGCGCGGTCCGACCGCCTCCTCACCGCAGGCGAGGCGACGCACGGTTTCGGGTACCAGCACGAGCAGCTGTACGAACTCGGCGGCGGATGGCAGCTGCTGGAGACCAGAGGCATCCGGGATCCGCAGGACTTCGCCGTCGCCGCCGAGGGGTTCGTCGCCGCGACGGGCACCGGCGTGCTGGCCGCGTACGTGAACGACAGCGACTGCATCGGCATGTACGGGCGCACGAGCGACGGCTGGACCACGTCGTTCCATCTGCCGGTCGACCAGGCGCCGTGCCCGTATCGGCATCGCCCGCAGCCTGTACCGCGAACGAGCGAGGCCGTCGTCGCCGACCTCGAAACGTGGGCCCGTGCCGCCGGCCTGACGGCTGTGCCGGAACTGCTCCGGAACATCGCGGCCTACGACCACCGCGGCGACTTCGGCTGGGGCCACGAGCTGCCGCTCGACCTACTGCCGGCCCTCGGGCTGCCCGATGCCGGCGAACCGAGCCCGACGGTGGTCGACCCCGAGCAGCAGCCGTGGTACGACATCGTCGGTCCCTACGGCCTGGCCCGCGAGGCGTGGGGACGCAGCATCTACCGTGACGCACGAGCTGCGGCAGATGGCGGACGGTACGGCCCGGAGCGCGAATGGGAACGCGCGGCGATCGCCCTCGACGGCGACATCTGGGCGGCCCGGCACCGCCCGGACGCCGACATCGCGACGTTGCGGACCGCGCCGAGCGGCTGCTGGAGGTCCACCGAGCCGACGGGTAGGCACCGTTGCGAGCGGCCGGCCCGCCCGCGGATCGGGCAAGGCCGGCGTCGTGCGGTGGTGCGGGACTACACCGGTCCGAGGTCGCGGCCGAAGGTCCAGATCTGGTTGTTGCCGCCGTTGCAGGTGAACTGCAGCAGCAGCGCGCCGTTGGCCGTACCGTTGTTCTTGACCGTCAGGCACTTCTTGCTCTTGACGTTCTTGATGGTGTGGGTCCCCGACGGGAAGCTCCACAGCTCGTTCAGCCCCAGGTTGCAGTCGTACTGGATGATCGGCTGGTTGTCGTTGTCGCGGGCGTTGAGCACCGTCAGGCACTTGCCCGTCTGGATGCTGTAGATCTGCCACTGCCCGGAGTAGACCTCCAGAGCCCAGAAGAGCTGGTTGCCGCTCTCCTTGCAGGTGTAGATCTGCAGCTGGACGTTGTCGAAGGTGCCGTGCGGCACGTCGATGCACTTGTGCGATCCGATGCCCATGATCTCGTACGGACCCTCGGGCGTCACGGCTGCGTGGGCGGCCACGGCCGGCAGCCCTACGGCGCCGGCGAGCGCCAGGATCATGGTTGCGACAGCCTGCAGGACACGGTTGCGCATGTCAGCCTCCCCGTTGATTGACATCGACCGAACCGCATCCTGTCAAAAGCGGGTTGCGGCTGTCCAGGGTGCAGATCAACTTCGTGATCGATCGTCACTGATAGGGTCTGCGTCATGCATCGCAGCCGGCTGGTCGGGATCCTCATCGACACGCCCGCCGAGCGGGTCGGCGCGGCGGTGGACTTCTGGTCCGCCGCGCTGGGCGCCCAGCCCTATCCCGCGCCGGGCGAGGAGCAGTTCACGGCGCTGATCGGTGCCCCACCGGGGCTGTTCACCGTGGTGCAGGCGGTCGACGACGCGCCGCGGTACCACGTCGACATCGAGACCGACGACCTGGACGCTGAGGTCGCCCGACTGACGGCGCTGGGCGCCGAACTGGTGTCCCGCTGGAAGGACGCGTTCACGTTGCGCGCGCCGGGCGGCCACCTGCTCTGCGTGGTGCCCATCCACAGCGATCCCGCGACGTTCGCCGAGTCGGCGCGAACCTGGCCCTGACAGCGGCCGGAACCCACACCCGAAAGCGTTCTGTCAACACTTTCCAAAACATACATTGACAGGTTTCATTTCTAAAGCGTTCAGTGAATGGCGTGCCCAGACACCGCCATCTGCCGTACACCGCCGCCCTGGCCTTGGTGGCCGGAAGCCTCGTCGCGCTCGGCGGCGCCACTGCCGCCCAGGCCGCGACCAATGTCGTCACCGACGGCAATGCCCGCTTCGAAGTCCTCTCCCCCACCCTCGTCCGTCTCGAGTACGCCGGGGACGGCGCCTTCCAGGACGCGACGTCCTTCAACGCGGTCAACCGGAACGTCCCGGTGCCGTCCTACACGACGAGCGCGACCGCCGACGGGTACCGCGAGATCCGCACGAGCGCGCTCACGCTGCGGTACAAGCAGGGCAGCGGCGCGTTCACGGCCGCGAACCTCTCCGTCGCACTGTCCACCGGCGTGACCGCGCAGCCGGCGTTCCCCTCGTACTGCGCGTACAACACGGCGTGCGAGGGTGAGAACGCCCTGCTGACCGGGAACGCGACTCCCGCCTACGACCACAGCGGGTACACGGGATCCGCCTTCGTCGCCGGGATCGAGAAGACCGGATCGGGGCTCGCCGTCGACGTCAGCGGGGTGCCCGCGGCCGGGAACTACAAGCTGCAGGTGCGCTACGCCAACGCGACCGGCGGGGACGGGCAGAACACCACGCGGACACTGTCCACAAAGGTCAATGCCACCGCCGGGCCGGCGCTGAGCCTGCCCAGCACCGGCAGCTGGGACACCTGGGGCACGGCGTCCACCACGGTCAGCCTCCCGGCCGGGACGAGCACCGTCACCGTGGTGCAGAACGCCGGCAACTCCGGCCGCGTGAACATCGACAGCATCGCGCTCACGCCGACGTCCGCCACCGCGTTCCCGGCCGCCTCGACGGCGCTGCTCACCACCGGCTACGGGGCCGGGCCGAAGGACGCGCTCGGCGGCTGGTCGCGCTCGCTCGACAACCCGCGCACCATTCCGGTACCCGAGCACCCGGGGATTCTCGCCCGCTCCGGCTGGTACCTGCTCGACGACTCGCGCACCGCACTGTTCAGTGCCGCGCACGCGTTGAGCGACCGGCCCTCGCACGGCAGCCAGCCGTACCAGGACGGATATTTCTTCGGCTACGGGCAGAACTACAAGCAGGGCCTGGCGGACCTCAACACGCTCACCGGCGGCTCGGCGCTGCTGCCCCAGTCGGCCTACGGCGTGTGGTATTCGCGCTACTACGGCTACAGCACCGCGGATTACCAGAACTCGCTGCTGCCGACGTTCCGCAGCACGTTCACGCCGATCGACTGGCTGGTCATCGACACCGACTGGAAATCCCCGAGCCAGTGGAACGGCTGGAACTGGAACAACGGGCTGTTCCCCGATCCGCAGGGCTTCCTGAACTGGACGAAGCAGCAGGGACTCAACGTCTCGTTGAATATTCACACCAGCATCGCCGGGAACGACCCGAAGTTCGCCACCGCCAACAGCCAGGCCGGCGGGCTCGCCTCCGACGGCAGCAACTACGTGTTCGACTGGTCGAAGCCGGCCCAGCTCAGCGCCTACATGAACCTGCACAAGCCGTTCGAGCAGCAGGGCGTGCGCACGTGGTGGCTGGACTACTGCACGACCTGCGGCGCCTCGATCGCGTCGAACCCGCACGTGTCGGCCGACACCTGGATCAACCAGGCGTACGCCGACGCGGCCGCGGCGCGGGGGCTGCGCGGGTTCTCGTTCGGGCGGATCGGCGGCGCCGAGTACGGCAACGACGACTCGAACTTCGCCGTCGGGCCGTGGGCCGAGCGGCGCAACACGATGCAGTTCACCGGCGACACCCCGGCCACCTGGGACATGCTGGCCTTCGAGGCCCGGTTCACCCCTGACGCGGCGGCCGCCGGGTTCTCCAACGTCAGCCACGACATCGGCTCGTTCCACGGCGGGCACCTCGCCGACGACCTCTACGCCCGCTGGGTCCAGCTCGGCACGTTCCAGCCCGTCGACCGGCTGCACTCCGACCACGGCGACCGGCTGCCGTGGAACTACACCGGTGCGGCGCAGGCGAGCGCGGAGTCGTTCCTGCGGCTGCGCGAGGCGCTGGTGCCGTACACGTACACCCTCGCCAAGCAGGCGAACGCGACCGGGGTGCCGATCACCCGGCCGCTGTACCTGAACTACCCGGGCAACAACGAGGCGTACACGAACCCGACGGAGTACCTCTACGGCGACAACGTGCTCGTCGCGCCGATCACCAGCAGCACCGGGTCGCGCGCGATGTGGGTGCCGCCGGGCACGTGGACCGACTACTTCACCGGCCAGGTCTACAGTGGACCGTCCACGGTGACCGTCTCGGCCGGGCTGGACCGGATGCCGGTGCTCATCAAGGCCGGCGGGATCATGCCGACCCGCACCGACTACGTCGACAACGCCGGGCAGCGGCCGCTGAACCAGCTCACCCTGGACGTGACCGCGGGTGCCGACGGCAGCTTCGCGCTCTACTCCGACGCCGGCGAGGGTACCTCGACCGCCGCCACCACGGCGCCGCTGAGCTGGACCGAGGCGTCGCGCACGCTGACCATCGGCGCGCAGACGGGCTCGTTCACCGGGGCGCCGACCTCCCGGCAGTACACGCTGCGGCTGTCGAACGCCAACGCGCCGACGGCGGTCTTCGTCGACGGGGTGCAGGTGCCCGAGACGGCCTGGGCGTGGAACGCCAACCGCCGGGTGGTGACGGTCACGACGGCCGCGCTGCCGCTCAACGCCGCGCACACCGTGTCGCTGAGCGGGTCGGCGACCGCGAATCCAACGTCCGGTGAAATCCTCGGCACCGGCGGGCTGTGCCTGGACGTGCGTGGCGGGACGGCCACCGACGGGACCGCGATGCAGCTGTACGGGTGCAACCACACGGCCGCGCAGACGTTCGCGTACGGCGCCGACACCACCGTGCGGGTGCTCGGCAAGTGCCTGACCGCCGGGACCGGCGTCACGATCAGCACCTGCAGCGGGGCCGCGACCCAGCAGTGGGGGCATCAATCCAACGGGGCGCTGACCTCGGGCGGGCAATGCCTCGACGTGCCGAATTCCAACCCCACGCCGGGCGCGGTGCAGCTGCAGATGTACGCCTGCAACGGCAGCGGCGCGCAGGTGTGGAAGCTGCCGCCGGGGCCGCTGACCGGGCCGGGCGGGCTGTGCGCGGACGTGGCCAACGCCTCGCCGGCGTCGGGGACGGCGGTCCAGCTGTACACCTGCAACGGCAGCGACGCCCAGCGCTGGTCGGCCCCGGGCGACCAGACGATCCGCACGCTGGGCAAGTGCCTCGACGTCGTCAACGGCGGGACCGCCAACGGCACCGCGGTGCAGCTGTGGGACTGCAACGGCACCGGCTCGCAGACCTGGACGACCCGGGCCGACGGCACCCTGTTCAACCCGCCGTCGGGCCGCTGCATGGACGACCCCAACAACAACCAGACGGCCGGCGACCTGCTGCGCATCTGGGACTGCAACACCACCGCGGCGCAGAGGTTCCGGCTGGGCTGACGCGGTGCGCGCACGGGGCCCGACGCGGCCACACCCGGGTCCCGTGCGCGTTACGGTGGGATCATGCCCAAAGCAGTCTGGAACGGAACGGTCATCGCCGAGAGTGACGACACCGTCGTCGTCGAGCGCAACCACTACTTCCCGCGCGCCGCGCTGCGCGACGACATCCTGCGCGAGTCCGACACCCACACGGTCTGCCCGTGGAAGGGCACGGCCTCGTACTACTCCCTCGAACTGGACGGCATCCGCAGCCCCGACGCCGTCTGGTACTACCCGGAGCCGAAGCCGGACGCCGCTATGATTCGCGACCGCGTCGCGTTCTGGAAGGACGTCCAGGTCGTCGACTGACCGCCACGCCGACGGTGCTGCTGACGGGGACCGGGCCGAAGATCCGGGAGTCGTACCCGGGGCTGTCCCCCAGCACCACCATCGAACCGGGACCGACGAGTTCCGCCACCCGTTTCACGAGCAGGCCCGAGCGCTGCGGGGCGACGGGGCCCGCCTCGACGTGCACGCCCGGTGGAAGTTCCACGGGCCTGGTCGGGCGGCGCAGCACCACGATGTCGCCGACGTGCAGGGGCTGGCCGCGGTACCGGCGGGCCAGCAGCAGCGCACCGTCGCGCAATGCCGGCTCCATCGAGTCGCCCGATACCCGGACCAGAATCCAACGCACGCCGACCGATGTACCACATCGACGATGATCGCGATACCGTCCGCGGATGATCGCTGACGCCTGGCACGCGGTCCGCCTCGGGGTCCGGGCCGCCGCGGGGCGCCTCGCCGCCGGGCTGGCCGTCACGCTGCTCGCCGCGGCCGTCCCGGTCGCGACCGTCTGGCTCCTGCGCGGCCTGCTGGATGCGCTGTCCGGCGGCGACGGCGCCGCCCGTGCGCTGCCCGGCGGCGGTACCGCCCGTGCCCTGGCCTGGTTCGTGCCCGTCCTCGTGCTCGCCGCCGCCCTGCCCTCGCTCGCCACGTTCCTGGAGCACGAGGTCGGCCGGGTGGTCGGCCGGCGCGCCCAGTCGGACCTGTACCTGGCCACCGCCCGCCTCACCGGCCTCGCCCGCCTCGAGGACCCCGCCTTCCACGACCGGCTGCGGATGGCCCAGTCGGCCGGGCGCACCGGACCCGGCCAGGTCATCGCCGGGCTGCTCGGCACCGGCCAGCTCGTGGTCACCCTGGCCGGCCTGGTCGCCGTGCTGGCCGCGATCAGCCCGGCGATCGCCGCTGTCACCCTGCTCGGCCTGGTGCCGGCGCTGGTGGCCGAGATCCGGCTCAGCCGCGAGCAGGCCGCGATGCTGTGGAGCATCAGCCCGCACGAGCGCCGCGAGTTCTTCTACGCCGAGCTGCAGACCAGCCTGCCGGCGGCCAAGGAGGTCCGGCTGCTCGGCCTGTCGGAGCTGTTCCGGCTGCGGATGCTCGACGAGCTCGCCGCGGCCGACGGGCAGCGCCGCCGGCTGGACGCCCGCACGCTGCGGGTGCAGTTCGCGCTGGGCGTGCTCTCGGCGCTGGTGCTCGGCGGGGCGCTCACCTGGGCCGCGCTGTCCGGCACCTTCTCCGTCGGCGACATCTCCGCGCTCGTGGCCGGGATCGCGGCGCTGCAGGCCACCCTCGCCTCCCTCGTCGCGCGGGTGGCGTTAATCCATCACGCGTTGTTGCTGTACCGGCATTTCCGCGCGGTGTTGGATTCTGAGCCCGACCTGCCCCTCGCCGCGGCGCCGGTGCCCCCGCTGCGGCGAGAAATCCAACTGCGCGACGTGTGGTTCCGCTACTCACCCGAGCACAAGTGGATTCTGCGCGGCGTGAACCTCGTCATCCCGCACGGCTCGGCGGTCGGCCTGGTCGGGCTGAACGGCGCCGGCAAGAGCACGCTGGTGAAGCTGCTGTGCCGGTTCTACGACCCGGACCGCGGCGCGATCCTGTGGGACGGCACCGACATCCGGGAGCTGTCCCTGCCGGGCCTGCGCGAGCGGATCGGGGCCCTGTTCCAGGACTACATGTCCTACGAGCTCACCGCGGCGGAGAACATTGCGCTGGGCGATATCCACGCCCCGTTGGATTCCGCTCCGGCGGCCGCAGCGCGCGCGGGCATCGACCCGGTCCTGCGCGCCCTGCCCCACGGCTACGACACAATGCTGTCGAGGCTCTTCGCCGAGGAGGATTCCGCGGGTGTACTGCTCTCCGGTGGCCAATGGCAGCGCCTGGCCCTCGCCCGCACATACCTGCGGGACCGGCGCGACCTGCTGATCCTGGACGAACCGAGCTCGGGCCTGGACGCCGAGGCCGAGCACGCAATCCATCACGGCCTACGGGCCCACCGCACGGGCGCGACGAGCCTGCTGATCTCCCACCGCCTCGGCGCCCTGCGCGACGCCGACCTCCTCGTCGTCCTCTCCGGCGGCGTCGTCATCGAGCGGGGCACCCACGCGGAACTGCTGGCCCTGGACGGCGAGTACGCGCGCCTGTTCCACCTGCAGGCCGACGGCTACCGCCCGGAGTCCGAGCCGGTCGGCTGACACGCGCCGCTCGGCTGACACGCGCCGCCCGGCCGACACGCGCCGCTCGACTGACACGCGCCGCCCGGCCGACACGCGCCGCTCGACTGACACGCGCCGCTCGACTGACACGCGCCGCTCGGTCGACACGCGCCGCTCGACTGACACGCGCCGCTCGGTCGACGCACGCCGCTCGGTCGACACGCGCCGGTCGGTCGACGCACGCCCGGTCGGTCGACGCACGCCCGGTCGGTCGACGCACGCCCGGTCGGTTGACGCGCAGCCGTACCGTGCGGGCATGCGATCGTTGGTCAACCGGGCCGGATTGCGCTATTTCGCCGTCTTCACCGGGGCGGCACTGCTCGGCGCGGTCGTCGCCACGGCCTGGGTCCCGCCGCAAGCCGTGGTCGTCGTCGGCACTCCACTGTGGATCGGCGCGCTCATCGCCGCCGCGCTGCTGCCCCGCCCGGGCGGCGACCTGCGGGTCGGCCTGCTCGCCGCCGCCTGGCTGGTCGCCGCGCTGCTCATGTTCCTCGCCCCGGCGCTGCTGTGGGCCACGGTCCTCGGCGTCCGCGGCGAGCGCGTCGAGGCAACGGTGACCGCGATCGAGGGCGCCACGAAACGCAACCGCCACCTGTACTACCACCTGACCGACCCCGCCGGCACCCCCATCCCCGGCGTGCTGGGCCGCTGGCCCGGCGAGGACGCGGAGGGCGCGGTCGGCGCGCGGGTCACCGTCGTACGCGACCCGGGCGGCCTCGTCGACCCGCGGCTGCCGGTCGAGCTGGACGAGATCCTGGCCACCGGCCTGCTCGTCACCCCGCTCGTGCTCGCCGCGCTGGCCTGGCTGTGCGGCCTCGCCGGGCGCCCGCGCCAGGTTCCCGAGGTCGTGTCGCAAGCGGTCCGCGCCGTCGAGGCCGATCAGCCCGCGGCCGGCCGGCGGCCCGCCCGGCGACGACGCCGCCCGGGACGCCCACCCCGACGCCGCTGAGCGCGCCGACGCCTCCCCGGGTCACGCCGCGACGCGTCGCATCCGCCACAGCAGGGCGGCGACGGCGAGCTCGTGGCCGCCGAGGGGGATCACCCGGTCACCAAGGTGCATGGTGGTGACGTCGACGTCCTCGGCCGAGCCGCCCAGGTCGCTGAAGGTGACGACGCGATCGGTGCGGGTCCTGGTCCAGACCCGGCCGAGATCCTCGAAGGCGACCACGACCGGGCCGCCGCGGGCGTGCAGCCGGACCTCGCGGGCGGTCACCGTGACCCACCGGGTGCCGCCGAGAACGTCGGTACCGGCGCGGGACGGGGTGTGCCGGTCGTACACGGTGCAGCCCTCGTCCAGCAACAGGTGCCGAAGCCGGTCCTCGTCGTTGCGGGGCGCGGGGCGGTGCCCGAGGACGAAGGCGTCGACCGCGGGCCGGTGGTAGCCGCGGCGGTACGGTGCGATGACCCGCGGGAAGTAGGGCGGCCGGGTGCCCGCCCAGCGATCCGGGTCGGCGACCAGGTCCACGACCGAGCGCAGGCCGCGGTTGACGGCGCGCGGGCGATAGCCGCCCCGGGACCCGTCGCCGGCGGCGAGGTGGCCGACGAAATCGGCGATCGGGTCACCGCCGGTCGCGGCCGGCGACGGCGGGACGGCCCGGCGATGGCGGCGGTTCCGGACAAGGGCGAGCTCACCGACGGTACCGATGACGCTGCTTTGTGGTTTGGACATCTCCACCGCACCGGCCGCCCGGGCCCGCAGGTGCACGGCCAGCTCGCGCAGGGTCAGCAGCGCGCCGGCGCCCTCGGCCCCGTCGGTGAGCAGATCGATGAGGTGCCCGGTGAACACCGTGTACCGCTCGCCGGGCCGCGCCCACGCGTACTCGCCGCGGCCGACCGAGGTGAGGGTGAACGCGCCGTGGATGTCCTCGGCGAGCCGCTCGGCGGCCATCGCGTGCAGGCCGGGGATGGCGAGGCCGCTGAAGCAGGTGTCGACGATGACCACCTTGTTGCGCGCGGTGCTGTCGCCGATCGCCGTCGCGAGGTCGTCGAACGCGAGCGTCCCGTGCTCCCAGAAGACGTCGCCGCGGTCCCGGGTCCCGGGCAGCGCCACCCGCAGCCGCCCGCCCGCGCCGGGAAGCCCGTGCCCGGCGAGGTACACCAGCAGCGTGTCGGTCGCCTCCCGGGCGATCGCGTGCACCCGGCGCAGCACCTCGACCGGCGGCCCCGGCGGATCCGGCAGCGCCGTGCAGTGCCGCCGCGCGAAGCCGCCCACCGCCGGGTCGCACAGGGCGTCGCGCAGGCCCTCCAGGTTGTTGAGGACCGCGGGCAGCTCGCTCAGCGTCCGGTACCGGCCGGTGCCGACCAGCACCGCCCGCGAACGCTCACGATCCGGCAGGGCCACGGTCGCGGGACGCCTCGATCACGCGCACCAGCTCGTCCGGCGACCGCAGGCGATCGACGGTGATGTCGGCCCCGCCCTCGGCCGAGATCCTGACCCGCCAGTCGGCGTGGCGCTGGCTCTCGCGGTGCCGCAGGAACGCCATGACGCTCATGACCACCGCGTTGAGCGATGCGGCCGCGGCCACCACGATCTCGGCCGCCCCGCCGCCCATCGCCCCGGCCGGCGGCGGGCCCGGTTCGAGTCGTACGTGGCCGCGCAGCTCCGGCTCGATGCGCATCCACCGCCACAGGTCGTCGGCGTCGGCGTCGGAACCGTCGATGCGCAGCCGCAAGGTGACACCGGTTTCGGTCAACATCGCAAGCACGCTAGTGGCGGCGCACCGGGCGCCGCCAGAGTGTTCACCCGGCCGGGTGGGGGTGGGCCAGGCGCTGCGACAGTTCGAACATGTTGCCCCACGGATCGCGGAAGAACGCCAGCCGGGCGCTGATGTCGTCGATCTCGAACGGGGCGTTGACGATCTCGACGCCGCGCCGGCGCAGTTCGGCCAGGGTGGCGTCGACGTCGTCGACCGACAGGCAGACGTGGTTGAGGCCGTTGACCAGCAGGCTCTCGTCGACGTCGGTGAACTGCGGCTGCGGTACCGCACCGGGGCCGGCCAGGATCTCCAGGTGGAAGTCGTCCTGGTCGGGCGGCATGACGTAGGCGAGGGTGAGGCTGCCGTACGGCCAGGTCTGCAGGATGCGCCAGTCGAGCTTGTCGACCCAGAACGAGCGGGCGTCCTCGAAGCTCGGGTACCGGATGCCGGTGTGGTGCCCGCGCATCGAGGCGAACGGCGAGGCGGGATTGCGCGACGGGTTGGTGGGAAGTGGCATGACCGCGACGCTAACCGCCGCGACCGGGCCTCGTCGTCGTATCCGGCTCCAGGCCCAGGCGAGATCCGTTGGAGCCTCGTACAACGCCGCCGGCAGTACCATGGCCAGGGTGAACAGACCCGTCGAGCGGCTCGCCGGCGAGCTCGCCCGGCGCACCGAGACGCTCGCCGACGGGGTGATCGCGCGCATCTTCGCGAACATCCCGACGTATGCGGTGGTGCCCCGCAAGGACCTCGAGGTGTCCATCGGCCAGATCGTCGAGGACGTGTGCGCGGTCCTGCGCACCGGCCAGGTGCCGCCGCCGCCCGACATCACCCAGGCCGAGGAGTCCTCGCAGGCCCGCGCGCGGCAGGGGGTGCCGATCCACGACATCATGCAGGCGTTCCGGTTCACGATGGGCGGGGTGCGCGACACCGTGCTGGCCATCGCCGGCGAGGCGGGGCTGCCGGCCGCGCGCACCGTGCGGCTCACGACGCTGCTGTGGTCCTACAGCGACGCGTACACCGCCAACGTCGTGTCCGTGTACCGCCTCTCGGACATCGAGGGCGCGCTCGAACGGGCCCGGCGGGCGCAGACGTTCCTGCAGGGCCTCGTCGACGACAGCCTGAGCGACGCCGACCTGGCCACCGCGGGCGCCGTGCTCGGCCTCGACCCGGCGGCGCGGTACCGGACGCTGCTGGCCCGGCCCGACCGCGGCGACGTCGGGCGGGTGCTGCGCGAGCTGCAGCACCAGGCCTCGCGGCGGCCCGGCGCGGCGGTGCTCGCGACCATCGGCCCGCGGTGCCTCGGCGTGCTGGCGTTCCGGCCCGAGCCGCTGCTGGATGACGCCGTCGTCGCCCTCGGGCCGCCGGCCCGGCCGGCCGCGCTCGCCCGCTCGTTCCGCTCGGCCGGGGCCGTGCTGACCGCGGCCGGCGCGCTCGGCCTGCACGGCGTGTTCACCCTGGAGGATCTGAGCTGGCGCGCCGTCGCGGCCGGGGCGGGCGAGGTGAACGAGCTGCTCCGGGAGCGCTACCTCGCGCCGCTGGAGGCGCAGGGCGCGTTCGGCACGATGGTCCTGGACTCCGTCGCCGCCTATCTGGCCTGCGACCGGAACATTCCCCGGGCGGCGCGCAGCATTCCGGTGCACGTGAACACGTTACGGTACCGGCTGCGGCGTTTCGAGGAGCTCACCGGCGCCTCGCTCGACTCGACGGACACCATCGTCGAGGTGAGTTTCGCCCTGCGCATCGCGGCCCCTATGCGGGCGCCCCGGAACCCGTGAGCAGGGCCAGATCGTCGGCCGTCAGCCGCAGGTCGGCGGCGGCGAGGTTCTCCTCGAGGTGGGCGAGCGAGCCGGTACCCGGGATGAGCGCGATGTTCGGCGACCGGGCCAGCAGCCACGCCAGGGCGACCTGGGCCACCGTGGCGCCGTGCCGGGCGGCGACCGCGTCGAGGGCCGCGCCGGTCAGCGGCTGGAACCCGCCGACCGGGAAGAACGGCACGTAGGTGATCCCGGCGGCCGCGCAGGTGTCGACGAGCGGGTCGTCGTCGCGGGCGCCGATGTTGTACAGGTTCTGCACGCAGACGATGCCGGCGGCGGCGCGGGCCCGGGCGACCTGGGCGGCGGTGACGTTGGAGATGCCCAGGTGCCGGGATCAGGCCCTCGCCGACCATCGCCTGGAGCGTTTCGAGCGCGGTCTCGAGCAGTTCGTCGGACGGGCCGCGGTCGCTCAGGCGCAGGTTGACCACGTCGAGCCGGTCGACGCCGAGGGAGCGCAGGTTGGCCTCGACCCCGCCGCGCAGCTGCCCGACGTCCGGCGGGTTGACGAGGGCCACCTTGGTGACCAGAACCAGATCGCTCCGGTACGGGTGCAGCGCCGACCGGATCAGCTCGTTCGCCGCCACGCCGTCGCGGGCGTAGTAGTCCGACGTGTCGAGGTGGTTGACGCCGAGCTCGACGGCCCGGCGGAGGATGGCGAGGGCGGTGTCCCGGGGCGGCGCCTCGCCCCGGGGCCAGCCGGTGAGCTTCATCGTGCCGTAGCAACCATACTGCGCTCAGTGGGCCGCGCCGATCCGCTGCGGCTCGGCGTGCTGGGCGATGCGCTGGAAGACCTCGGCCTGGGTCGGATAGCAGTGCACCGTGTCGGCGAGCGCCTGCAGGGTCAGCCGGTTCGTGATCGCGAGGGTCAGCTCGCTGATCATCTCCCCGGCGTGCGCGGCCACGAGCGTGGCGCCGACGATCTCGCCGCTGCCGCTGCGGGTGTGGATCGCGCCGAAGCCCTCCTCCTCGCCGTCGATGAAGGCGCGCTCCACATTGGACAGGTCGAGCCGGTACGTGTCGACGGCGACGCCCTCGGTGCGGGCCCGGCGCGGGGTCAGGCCCACCTCGGCCACCTCGGGATCGGTGTACGTGCAGTGCGGGATGACGAGGTCGCGGGCCGGGCGCTGGGCCCCGTAGAGCGCGTTGGCGACGCAGAGCCGCGCGGTCGCGTTGGCCGCGTGGGTGTACTTCTGCGGGAACGACGCGTCGCCGGCGGCGTAGACGTCGGGGTTGCCGGTGCGCAGGTAGGCGTCCACCTCGACGCCGTCGCCGCCGACCTGCACCCCGGCCGCGTCGAGGTCGAGGCCCTCCAGGTTCGGCTTGCGGCCGGTGGCGACCAGCAGCGCGTCGTACGGCAGCTCGTGCGTCCCGCCGGGGCCGAGGGTCAGCAGGCGGCCGGCGTGCGCCCGGGCGGCCGTGAACCCCAGGTGCAGGCGGATGCCCTCCCGCTCGAACCGGCGGCGGACCACCTCGCCCGCCTCCGGCTCGTCGTGCGGCATCAGGGTGGTGGGGTGGCTGACCAGGTCCACCTCGCCGCCGAGGCGGCGGAACGCCTGGGCGAGCTCGCAGCCCATCGGGCCGTTGCCGATGACGACCAGCCGCCGCGGCAGCTCGGTCAGCGCGAACACCGTCTCGTTGGTCAGGTAGCCGCCGTCGCGCAGCCCGTCGATGGCCGGCACCGCCGGCCGCGAGCCGGTGGCGATCACCGCCTTGCGGAAGCGCAGTTCCCGGCCGTCGACCGTCACCGTGTCCGGCCCGGTGAAGCGCGAGTGCCCGAGATAGACCTCGACACCTGCCTGCTCGGCCGCCTCGACCGCGTCGGTCGAGCTGCTCCGCGAGCGGATCCGGCGGACCCGTTCCATCACCGCGCCGAAGTCGACCACGGGTGGGGCGTCGAGCCGGAAGCCGAACTCGTCGCCCCGATTCGCCTCGTGTACCGCACGTGCGCACCGGATCAGCGCCTTGCTCGGGGTGCAGCCGAAGTTGACGCACGTGCCCCCGGTCAGCCGCTGCTCCGTCATCGCGACGTGGTGCCCGGCCGCGGCCGCGGTCGTGGCCGCCGTGAGGCCGCCGGGTCCGCCGCCGAGCACCACCAGGTCGTAGTCCCCGCCGTCGCGGTTCACCCAGCCGGGTGGATGGCCCTGGCGGATCGTGCGCCGGTTGTGCTCGTCATCGGGGTACAACTTGATCGTCATGGCGCATCCCCCCTTCGGGAACTGCCGCGGGTCACATGGGCCGGCGCACCGCCGTGCCGAGGCGGTTGTCGATCGCGTAGCGCCAGCGGCCGTCCGACCCGCGGCGGGCGACGTCGGCGGCCGTGCCGGCGACGTGCACGTGCCGCCCGTCCGGGCCGGTGCCGTCGATCGCCCAGTCCACCACGATCTGCGCGATGTCGCCGTTGACGTTGACGTGCCGGGCCTTGGCCGCCAGCGGCAGGCCGAGTTTGATGTCGCGCTCGAGCGCCGCGGCGACCTCGCCGCTGTCGGTGATGGTGTGCCCGTCGTCCTCGACGAGCACGGCCCCTTCGTACAGGGACATCATCTCGCTGACCTCGCCCGAGTTGAACCGCTCGACCAGCGCCGGGATGACGCCGTCGGCCTCGGTGGGCAGGGTGAAGGTCTGGGACATGGTGGTCTCCTGTTCGTTGTGTGGGCGCGCGGCCGCCGGCCTCACGGACGAACGCGGATGATCGTCTTGCCGCTGATCCGCTTGGTCGGGTTGAGCGCGGCGACGGCGTCGTCGAGCGACGCGACGTCGCCGATGTTGGTCCGCAGCCGGCCGTCGCGCACCCGCTGGACGATCTCGCGCAGCTGCTCGCGGTCGGACTCGACGACGAAGTCGACCGCCGAGCCGTCGGCGGGCTTCGCCTCGGCCGGCCCGACCACGGTCACCAGCACACCGCCGGGGCGGATCAGGCGGGCGGAGCGGCGCTGGATGTCACCGCCGATGACGTCGAAGACCAGATCGACGCCGCCGACCTCCTCCAGGGCGTCCCCGGCGAGGTCGACGAACGCGTGCGCACCGTGGTCGAGCGCCTTCTGCTTGTCGGCGGCCCGGCCGGTACCGATGACATAGGCCCCGGCCTCGCGAGCCAGTTGCGTCACGATGGTCCCGACCGCACCCGCCGCGCCGTGCGCGAGGACGGTCTGCCCCGCCCGCAGCCGCCCGTGGTCGAAGAGCCCCTGCCACGCGGTCAGGCCCGAGATCGGCAGGCTCGCGCCCACCGTGAACTCGACATCGCCCGGCAGCGGCGCGAGATTGCGCGACTCGACGGCCACGAACTGGGCCAGGGTGCCGTCACGGTGCCAGTCCGTGAGGCCGAAGACCCGCTGGCCCACCGACAGCCCGGTCGTACCGTACCCGAGCGAGCTGACCACGCCGGCCACCTCGTGCCCGGGAATCGACGGCGCCCGCTGCCTGCCGGCCCGGTCGGTCCAGGTCGACGGCCAGTCGAGCTCGGTCGGGACGTAGCCCGAGGCGTGCACCTCGACGACCACGTCGTTGATCGCCGCCTGCGGGTCGGGCCGCTTCGTGAGCGTCATCCCGGCCGTTCCGGCGGCCTGGTCGGTCACCACGATCGCCCTCATCCGCCGGCGCTACCCGGTCGGGCCAGGTGAAAACGCGTCACCCGCGGGCGGCGGGTGTCGTGCGCCACGACCACCGCCGTGGACTTTTCGTCCAGGCTCTGGACGGTTACTATCGGCGCATGGCTGACGTGATCCTGGACGCGCTGCGGCCGGTCATCGAGGGCATCGCGGCCACGTTCGGGCCGACCTGCGAGGTGGTGCTGCACGACTACCGGCTCGGCGAGCAGTCCGTCGTGGCCGTCGCGGGGGCGGTGACCGGGCGGGCCGTCGGCGGGGCGATGAGCGAGATCGGGCTGGCGATGCTGGCGCGCGGGGACGCGGCCGGGAACGACCTCAACTACCTGTCGCGCACCGCCGACGGGCGGGTCGTGAAGTCCTCGACGATGCCGTTGCGCGACGCGGACGGGCGGGTGTTCGGGGCGCTGTGCATCAACCTCGACGTGACGGCGCTGCGGCAGGCGGGGGATCTGCTGATCGCGCTCGCCGGTGCGGTACCGTCGCAGCCGGTCGACACCACGTTCAGCAACGACTTCGACGACGTCGTGGACGCCCTGGTGCGCGGCGAGGAGCTCGCGCGCGGCCGGCCCGCCGCCGGGCTGGGGCGGGCCGAGCGCATCGCGTTGCTGCGCGCCTTGGACGAACGGGGCGTGTTCCGCGTCCGCAATGCCGTGCCCCGGGTCGCCGACCGGCTCGGGGTGTCCCGCTCCGCGGTGTACGCGGACCTGGCCGAGAGCCGCAAGGAGGCACCGCGCACATGAGCACCCTCGAGCATCCGGAGACGCCGTTTCTCGCGCTCGATCCGCACCGGGTGGACACGAACGTGCGGCGGCTGCGCCGGCACCTCGACCGGCTCGGGGTGGCGCTGCGCCCGCACGTCAAGACGGCGAAGTCGCTCGACGTGGCGGCGCTCGTCGACGGCGGCGCGAAGGGTCCGATCACGGTGTCGACGCTCGCGGAGGCCGAGGCGTTCGCCGCCGCCGGGTACCGCGACATCCTCTACGCCGTCGGCATCGCCCCGCAGAAGCTCGGCCGGGTGCGCGCGCTGCGGGACCGCGGCGTCGACCTGGTGGTGCTCCTCGACAGCGTGGAGCAGGCCTCGGCGGCCGGCGTCCCGGCGCTCATCGAGATCGACTGCGACGGCCACCGCGGCGGCGTCGCGGCCGGCGATCCTGTGCTCGTGGACATCGCGCGGGCGCTGGAACACCGCGGCGGCGAGGTGCGCGGGGTGCTCACCCACGCGGGCGAGTCGTACTTCGCCGACGGCGACGAGCAGCTGCGCGCGGCCGCCCAGCACGAGCGGGCGGTGGCCGTGCGAGCCGCGCAGGCGTTGCGCGCGGCGGGCTTCGCGGCGCCGATGGTGAGCGTCGGGTCGACACCGACCGCGCATTTCGCGACCGATCTGACGGGCGTCAGTGAGGTACGAGCGGGGAACTTCGTCTTCTTCGACCTCGTGATGGCCGGCATCGGCGTGTGCACCCATGCCGATCTGGCGTTGTCCGTGGTCGTCACCGTCATCGGGCACCGGCCCGACAAGGGCTGGATCATGACCGACGGCGGCTGGATGGCGACCTCGCGGGACCGGGGCACCGGGCGGCAGCGGGTCGACCAGGCGTACGGCCTGGTCTGCGACCTCGACGGCACCCCGTACGACGACCTGCTCATGGCCGACGCCAGCCAGGAGCACGGGATCCTCGCGCTGCGGCCGGGCAGCACCGCGAAGCTGCCCGATCTGCCGGTCGGCGCGCGGGTGCGCATCCTGCCGATCCACGCGTGCGCGACGGCGGCGCAGCACGACCGGTACCACGTGCTGGACCCCGGCTCCCGCGCGCTCACCGCCGAGTGGCCGCGCGTGCGGGGGTGGTGAGCGTGCGGTTCCTGCCCGAGACGGAGTCGGCCGCGCTCATCGACGAACAGCTCGCCTTCACCGCGGTGCGCGCGGCGCTCATCGCGGCCGTCGACGATCGGGCCGAGGTGTTTCCGGCGGTGCTCGCGCACGGTTCGGACCCGCGCAACCGCTTCACCGTGAAGTCGGCGGCGTCGCCGGACCTGGCCGGGCTGAAGGTCGGCAGCTACTGGCCGGCCAGCGAGCCCCGGCACAACTCGATCGTGCTGCTGTTCGACCAGGCCACCGGCCGGATCGCCGCCGTCGTGGAGGCGGGCGTGGTCAACGCCTACCGCACCGCCGCCGCCGACGCGGTGGCCGCCGACGTGCTGGCCCGCCCGGACAGCGCGACCCTGGCCGTGTTCGGAACCGGGCACCAGGCGTTGTACGAATGCGCGGCGCTCGCCCGCGTCCGCCCGATCAGCACCATCCTGGTCGTCGCGCGCGACCCGGAGCGCGGCGAGCGGTTCCTGGCCCGGCTGGCGGCGAGGGGACTGCGCGCGACGCTCACGTCCGCGCGGGAGGCGTGCGCCGCGGCCGACATCATCGTCACCGCCACCACGTCGACGGCTCCGCTGTTCGACGCGGTCTGGGTCCGGCCGGGCACGCACGTGGCGAGCATGGGGTCGGACGCGCAGGGCAAGCAGGAACTGCCGCCTTCGTTGCTCACCACGGCCCGCTTGTACTGCGACCTGCCCGTCCAGTCGCTGCGCATCGGCGAGCTGCAGCACGTCGCGGGTTTGGTGGAGGCTGGAACGGTACACGTGACGGCGCTTGGAGCAGTTCTGACGGGGCGGGCCGAGGGCCGCCGCTCGCCCGGGGACGTCACGGTCTTCGACAGCTCCGGGATCGCGCTGCAGGATCTGTTCGTAGCGGACGCCCTGCTGCGCGCGGGTTAGGCGGCGGCGCGCGACGGCTCGGCGGCCGGAACCGGGGCGGCCGCCAGGACCAGGTCGGCGTGCCGGGCGGCGGGGCACGGAGCGGGCCAGCCGCACGTGGGGCACAGGCCGGAGTCGGCGCTGTGCCGCGCGAGCAGCTCGGCGGCGGTGGTGGCAAGGACGCTGTCGGCACGTACGATGTGAGGCACGGCGCGCCTCATACCCCGCGCCCACCCGCGCCAATCAATCTTGCCCAGCGTCGCCGGATGATCACGGCATGCGCGGCTGCCCCGGGCGCAGCGGTGGCCGGCGGACGGTGGCCCAGACGATTTTTCCGGTGGCGGTCGGGGCGCTCCCCCACGACGCGCTGAAGCCCTCGACGATGAACAGGCCGTGCCCGCCGGTGTCCGGGTCCGGAAGCCGCATGCGGGGCAGGTCGTGGCTGCCGTCGCGGACCGCCACGATGACGTAGAAGCGCCCGAGTTCCACGGAGAGGCCGATTTCGGTACCGGCGTGCTGCACCGCATTGGACACCAGTTCCCCGGTGACCATGAGCAGCGGGTCCAGCAGCGCCGTGACGTCCCAGGCGCGGCAGGCCTCCTCGACCACCGAACGGGCCTGCTCCACCGACGTCGACAGCGGCAGCAGGAACGCGTGCCGCCGCCGCGGCGCCGGATGCGCGGCGGCCCCGGCCAGGGCGGCCCGGATCGACGGGGCGGTGGCGATGCTGCGGCAGACGGCGACCCGCCACAGGGCCGCGGCCATCGCCGGCGTCGCCCCGCACAGCACGAGCAGCGCGCCCTCGTGCTCGCAGCGGTGCTTGAGCGCGGCGAACACCGCGAGCACCAGATCGCCGTCGGCGCGCAACTGCGACGCGTCGATGAGCACGAGGTCGGGGCGCGCGGTGAGCGCCTTGCGCAACGCCTGCCGCAGCACCGGAGCCGTGGCCCGGTTCAGCAGGCCCTGCGGTTCCAGCACGGCCAGCGGGAAGTCCTCGACGACCGGGCACCGGAGGCCCTCGCGGCCGGATGGCATGCCCGCCCCCTCACGCCCAACGAACTCCGTGGACCTGTTTCGCATCCAAAGATCGGTAAACATCCCGCTACGCTCCGCGCACATCCCGGGGGAATGTGGCGCTCTTGCCCCCGGCCCGTCAGCGGGCGAACGATCTGGACGCGGGCCGGGTGCGTGGGGAGCAGAGCAGGCCGAGCGCGATCATCCCGAGTCCGAGCACCAGATGCAACCAGGCGCCGGGGACGAACAGCCCTCCGACGAGCATGACCATGGGGACCTCCTCGCATCGACGACGATTTCGGGGGGCCCACTTACCGAGCGCTGCCGCACCAAACGTTTTGGTTGCCCGCCGACCTCGCGGGTAGCCGATCCACATCCCTTCAAGGAGGCGCGGGTCGCCCGGAAGAGTGACGCGCCGGTTCATCGCCGGATATGACGCGGGGGCGGCCACGCCAGGTGGCCGCCCCCTCCGTGCCATGCGGTGCGCTAACGGCTGGTGTCGCCCTCGCCCGTGCGCTCCTGGGCCATGTCCACGCCCTTGTCGATCTTGTCCGAGTACTGCTCACCGGTGCGCTTGTCGACCTGGTCGCCGGCCTTGTCGAGGCCCTGGTCCACCTTGTCGTCGTGCTTACCGGCGAATTCCTTGGCCTTGTCGAGGAGACCCATACGACTGCCACCTTTCGTTCTCGGGTACGCCGTTCGAGTACCCGCCCAGATCCCGGGTACTCCACAAAACGTGCAAGATCCTCCGACCCGCCCCCGCGTCGTCGTCATCACCGGTGCCTCGAGCGGCATCGGCCGGGCGTCCGCGCTGTCATTCGCAACCACTGGAGCCCATCTCGTACTGTCGGCGCGCTCCCGCCCCGCCCTGGAAACGGTCGCCACGGCGTGCCGCGAGCGGGGCGCTCGAGTCGAGGTGATCCCCGCCGATCTCGCGCGACCGGAGACCCTGGACGCGATCGAGGAGACCGCCGTGCGCGAGTTCGGCCGCATCGACGTGTGGGTCGACACGGCCGCGGTCATGGCGTACGGCCGCTTCGAGGACGTCCCCGCCGACGTCTTCGAACAGGTGGTCCGCACCGACCTGCTGGGCGCCGCAGCCGTGGCCCGGGTGGCCCTGCGCCGATTCCGCGCCCAGCGCCGCGGCACCCTCATCTTCGGCGGCTCGCTGCTGGGCACGATCGCCACCCCGTACACGAGCGCGTACATCACGAGCAAGTGGGGCCTGCGTGGCCTGGTCCGCGTCCTGCAGCTGGAAACCCGCGACGCCCGCGACATCCACGTCAGCCTGGTGGCCCCGGGCGCGGTCGACACCCCGATCTACCGCAACGCGGCGAACTTCGCGGGCCGCATCGGCCGCCCACCGCCGCCGGTGGACAGCCCGGCCAAGGTCGCCCGCGCCATCGTGCGCTGCGCCGACCACCCCCGCCCCGTGGTCACGGTCGGCGCGACGAGCCGGCTGATCCGCTTCGGCTTCGTGGCCACGCCCCGCTTGTACGACGCCCTGGTCGGTCCGCTCATGCGCTTCGCCGGCCTGTCCCGCGAACGCGTCGCCCCCCACAACGGCAACGTCTTCGAATCCGCGTCCGCCGAGGAGGTACGCCAGGGGCGAGCGAGCCGGCCTCAGACGTAGTGCTGGAGCTGGCGTTGCAGGGCGGTGATCGCCGCCGCCAGGTCGGCCAGCGCGCGGGCCTCCGGCGACCCCGGCGGGCACTGCCGGCGCAGCTTGGCCACGTCGGCGGCGAGCGGGGCGAGGGAGCGCCGGGCGTTGCTCGCCTCGAATGTGGAGATGGGCCTTCCGGTGTACGTCGACACGATCGCGTTGTGCCGCCCGATGAGCTCGCGAGCGCGGTGCACGCGCAGGTCGGCGGCGACGCGGCGGGACAGGTGGTCGATCGAGGCGCGTAACGCTCGGGCCCGGTCGCGGTACTCAACATCGTCGTCGAGGCGTTGCAGCAGGTCCGAGGCGCGCCGAAGATCGGCCAGCACCGGCCGCAGGGCCATGCCCGTGCGTGGTGGGCCGGTGACGATGGCGCGGTGGATGGCGTCGGCCTCCAGCAGGGCGGCTTGCCGGCTGCGCGAGTCGATGGCACCCGCCCGGTCGAGGGCGGTGCGGGCATCGCGCGCATCCGCGCGCTCCAGCGCGGCCGCGGCCTCCTCCAGTTCCTCGTCCAGCAGCCACGCCAGCACCTCGTCGAGCTGGCCGGGCGGCAGGTCGCGGCCGCTCGCGTACGCGCAGACGAGCACGAACAGCCGGTCCTGCTGCCCGAGCTCGGCGACGCCGCGCAGGATCGTCCAGGCCGTCTCCCGATCGTGACGGCGCAGCGCGGAGCGGGCCGTCTCCAGACGCGCGGCCGCCACCGCGCGGAGGCACTCGCCCAGCACGTCCTGCGCGAGGGAGCCGTCGGACGGGCGGGCCAGGCGGACGGCCGCGCGCGCCGCTTCGAGGCCCAGTTCCGGGTCGCCGGCGAGCGTCAGGCACCGGGCGCGCAGCGCCAGCGCGGGAACCGAGTCCGGGGTGTCCCGGAGTGCGGCCCCGATCAGCGTGGCGGCGGCGGAGCACTGCCGGGCATCGAGCAGCAGCGAGGCGCGGTACAGCAGCTCCTCGAGGGACAGCGCCGCACCGACATCAGGAAGCTCGTTCACCAGCCATCGAGGTTAGCGCGTTTCCCAGGCCCTCCACAGCCGTGCGTACGCGCCATCGGCCGCGACCAGCGCCGCGTGTGTCCCGGCCTCTCCCACCCGGCCGCCGTCGAGAACCACGATCAGGTCGGCCGCCGCGGCCTGGGTCAGCCGGTGGGCCACGATCAGCGTCGTGCGCCCCTGGGTCGCGGCCAGCGCCGACTCCTCCAGGTCCCGGGCGCCCAGGGATCCCGCCTCCGCCGTGGCCTCGTCGAGGATCGCCACCGCCGGATCGGCGAGCACCACCCGGGCGAGTGCGAGCTGCTGCGCCTGCGCGGCGGTGAGCGGATGGCCGCCCTCGCCCACGACGGTCGCCAGGCCCTCCGGGAGCGACGTGGCCCAGGTCAGAGCACCGACAGTACACAAGGCGGCCTCTGCTTCCGCGATCGTGGCGTCGGGACGGGCGAGCCGCAGGTCCTCCACGAGGGGCCCCGCGAACACGTGCGTCTCCTGCGTGACGATGGCGACGTGCGGCGGGCCGGGCGGCGCCCCGCCCACGGTGACCGTGCCGGACGTGGGGCGCAGCAGCCCGGCGGCGATCGCGGCGAGGGTCGACTTGCCCGCCCCGGTCGCGCCCACGAGCGCCACCCGCGTGCCGGCCGGGACGGTCAGCGACACGCCGTGCAGCACGTCCTCCCCGTCGTCGTACGCGAAGTGCACCCCGGACAGCGCCAGCTCCACGGGACCCTCGACGGGCGCCGCCGCCACCTCCCCGGCGGACGGCACGCCGACCACGCCGACCAGGCGGGCCAGGGCGGCACCCGCGGCCTGGATGTCGGCCGCGCTGAACAGCAGGCCGCCGATCGGGTTGAACAGCCGGTGGAACAGCACGGCCGCGGCCGCCGTCTCGCCCACCGTCACCGCGCCCGCGCGGACCAGGGAGAAGCCGGCCACCACGATCGCCGCGACGCCGACCAGCTCCGCGCGGTTGACCCGGCCGACGAGGCGCGTGAAGAGCTTGAACACCGAGTACTCCACGTCCCGCGCCCGCGCGGAAGCGACGTCGATGCCGCGCAGGTGCCGGTCCTCGAGCCGGTACGCGTGCACCGTCGCGCGGCCGAGCATGCTCTCCACCAGCAGCCGGGCCCGGTCCGCGATCGCGACCCGCTGTTCGCGGTACCCCGGGGCCGAGCGCGGGAGGTACCAGCGCAGGCCCAGGACGTACAACGGCAGCGAAACGGCGCCGGCCAGCCCCAGCCGCCAGTCGATCCCCGCCATCGCGACCAGGCTGAGGACGGCCAGCAGCACGGAGGAGATCATGGTCGGCAGGATCTCGGCGACCACCCGGTGCACGGCGGCCACGTCAGGGCCGACCCGGGCGAGGAGGTCGCCGCGGCCGGCGCGTTCGAGGGTGGCGGTCGGCAGGCGCAGCGCGCGCTCGACGGTGGCCTCGCGCAACGTGGCGAGGAGCCGTCCGCCGGTACGGGCGACCAGGTACGCCGCCAGCCCGCCCGTCAACCCGGCCACGAGCGCGGCGACCCCGATGACCGCCCCGAGGCCCACGATCGTGGCCGGCGCCGCCCCGGCGCGGACGCGGTCGACGAGCACGCCGAGCGCGGCGACCGGCACGATCGCCGCACCGGCCCCGACCAGCCCGACGGTCACCGTGGACAGCACCTCGCCCGGACGCTCCCGCAGCCGGCCGCGCACCCAGCGCCACGTCTCGCGCGCGGTCGCGGTCGGCAGCGTCATCGCAGCACCGCCCGCGCGTAGTCCGCGTCCGTCGCGCACTCGCGCGCGGTCGCGGTCGGCAGCGTCATCGCAGCACCGCCCGCGCGTAGTCCGCGTCCGTCGCGCACTCGCGCGCGGTCGCGGTCGGCAGCGTCATCGCAGCACCGCCCGCGCGTAGTCCGCGTCCGTCGCGCCGAGCGAGGCGTGCGTGCCGGTGGTGCGCACCCGGCCGGCGTCGACGACCACGACCCGGTCGGCCACCGCGAGCAGGGCCGGGCTGCTGGTGACGACGAGCGTGGTGAGGTCCTTGCGCAGCGCCCGCACGCCGAGCGCGACCGACTGCTCGGTGACCGCGTCGATCGCCGTGGTCGGGTCGTGCAGCACCAGGATCGGCGGCCGGGCGAGCAGCGCGCGGGCCAGGGCGAGCCGCTGCCGCTGGCCGCCGGACAGTCCCGCCCCGCGCTCGTCGATCGCGTGCTCGAGGCCGGCCGGGTGCGCGGCCACCACCTCGTCGGCGGCCGCGGCCCGCAGCGCGGCGTCCACCTGCTGCGGGCCGGCGCCCTCGGGGGCCAGGTTCGCGGCCAGGTTCGCGGCCAGCGTTCCGGCGAACAGGTCCGTGTGGTGCGGTTCGACGTGCAGCAGTTCCCGCGCGGATTGCAGGTGCTGCAGGTGTACTCCACCGAGCCGCACGGCCCCGCCGAACTCCTCCGGTGCCACCCGGCCCGCGAGGAGCCGGACGAGGGCCTCGGCGTCGGCCGGGCGGTAGGCCACCAGCCCGACGAACTCGCCGGGCCGCAGGACCAGATCGAGGCCGTCGAGGCTGCCGTGCCGCGCGTCCGCGACTTCCAGGGTCGTGTCCCCGGCCGCCGCGAGCGTGGCCTCGGGCACCACGTGCGGCGCGTTGACGACGAGGGCCACGCGCTCGGCGGACCCGCGGGCCTCGGCGATCCAGCTCGGTACCGCGGCGAGCATGGCCAGCGGCTCCATGAGGAACTGGGCCAGCCCGATGACCGCGATGAGCTCGCCGACGCTGATCCGGCCGGTGAGCGCGAACCAGCCCGCGAGCACCGCCACCCCGCAGGCGAGCAGGCCGCTGGTGGCGGTCGCCGCGGCGAGGTACGCGCCCTGGGTGCGGGCCGCGCGCAGCGACGCACCGAGCGAGGCCCGGCTGACCGCGTGGTACCGGCGGGCGGCCGCGCGCTCGGCCCCGATGCCGCGCAACGGCCGGATGCCGGCGACGAGATCGGTCGCCAGCGACGAGGCCCGCCCGGCGAGGTCCTGCTGGGCCTCGACCCGCCGCGCGATCCGGGGCCCGGCCAACTGCAACACGCCGAGCACGATGGGTGTACCGGCCAGCACGGCCACCCCGAGCCGCCAGTCGAACGCCACGAGCGCCACGGCACAGATGAGCGTGGCGGTGACGGCCCCGGCGATGCGCGGTACGTAATCCAGCAGGTACGACACGTTGTCGGCGTCGGTCGAGGCCACCGTGAGCAGTTCCCCCGCCCGCAGCGGCGTCCGCAGCCCGCGCGGATGCAGGATCTTCGCGGCAAGCTCGTCGCGCAGGGAATACGCCTCGTCGGTGATCGCGCGCATGAGGTGCCGCCCGCCGAACCGGTACGCCATCGACAGCAGCCCGAACAGCACGGCCAGGGCCACGACCCAGACCACCAGCGCCCGCCCGTCCCCCGGCGCGACCGCGCGGTCGATGCCCACCCCGATGAGGATCGGCACCAGCGATTCACAGACCTGGTGGCAGCAGTACAGCAAGGTGCCCAGACCCAGGTGCCGCCGGTTGCGCGCCAGCGCACGGCGCAGAATGCCGGGGGCGCGCAGGGGTCCGGCGTGCGAGATCACCACCGGGGTGAGGGTAGCCTAAGTCGTCCGGCATGATCAGACCGGGCGCGGCTCGACCTGCACGCGAACGACCACGGTCACATCGAAGCCGTCGCATCTGCGTCATTGTCGCGGTGTTTTGCGCGCGAACGGCCGGGTAAGCGGCTGCGAATGAACATCGATCGCGCGTACGGCTTCGACGCGCCGCCGGAGGTCGTGTACAGCACCCTCACCGACCCCGCCCGCCTCGACCGCTGGCTCCCGCGCGGCGTATGCAGCGAACAGGCCGGCCCGGACACCATTCGCATCCGAACGGCCGGCACCGTGCTGAACTGCACTATCACCCTGACCCCGGCCGACCTGCGCCTGCAGTGGCGCCTGTCGGACCACGAGGGCGTCCACGGCACCGTCCGGGCCGCCGACGCCCCCGCGGGCGGCACGGAACTGCACGTGACGATCGAGGCGCCGGACACCGCCCTCGACGCGGACCGCACCGGGCAGCTGCTGGCCGACGTGATCCGCCGCCTGCAGCGCGACGTCGAGGACAACCTCACGCCGGGCTGAGGAACCGCAGCAGCGCCCCGGTGAGCGCCGCGGGGTTCTCCTCGGCGACGTGTTGGCCGGACTCGATCGGCTCGCCGCGCAGGTCCGGGGCCCACGGGCGCCAGATCGGGGCGTCCGGGTCTGCGTTGAGGGCCCGCTCGGGCTTGTCGGGCTGGGCGAAGAAGAACCAGTGGTAGCAGTCCCGCGCGAATCGGGCGTCGCAGCGGGTCAGCGCGCCGACGTCGATCCGCTCGTCCGTCAAACCCGCGAACCCGCCGCTATTGTACCCACTGACGAGCCGGATACGTACCGGCCCGCGCCCCACCCCCCGGGACGCGGGCCGGTCCCGGTCAGCGGACGGCGGCCAGGATCAGTGCGGTCACAGCGCCCGGGCGGCTCACCATCGCGGCGTGCGACGACGCGACCTCGACCGTGTGCGCCCCGGCCCGCTTGGCCATCGCCCGCTCCGCCGCCGGCGGGATGGCCTTGTCGTCGCGGGCGACCAGGTACCAGGACGGGACGGTCTTCCAGGCCGGCGGACCGGACGGGGTGATCAGCGAGATCAGCGCGGCCGGGCGCTGCGTCGCGGCCATCACCGCCGCCTGGCCGGCCGGTACGTCGGCCGCGAAGATCTGCCGGAACGTGGCCTGCTTGATCGTGGCCTCCTTGTCGGCGCCGCCGCCGACCTCGGGCGGCAGCGGCGGTGCGCCGGGGTAGTCGCGCAGTTCCACGTTGTCCAGCAGGGTGGAGTGCCCGCCGCCGAGCTCGTTGGCCTGGGCCACCGCCTCGCCTTCCGCGAGGGCGTACGCGGCGATGTAGACCAGCGCCTTGACGTTCGGGTTGCCGGTGGCGGCGTTGGTGATGACGGCGCCGCCGTACGAGTGCCCGACCAGGACCACCGGGCCGGGAATCTGGGCCAGGACCGAGCGCAGGTACGCGGCGTCGGATGCGAGCCCGCGCAACGGGTTGGCCGGCGCCACGACCGGGTAGCCGAGCTGGGTCAGCGCGGCGATGCTGGCCGCGAAGCCCGACGCGTCGGCGAACGCCCCGTGGACGAAGACGATCGTCGGTTTCGGCTTGCTCTGGTGGGCCAGGGCGGGTTGGGCGGTGCCGCCGAGGATGCCGCCGGCGGTGACCAGCGCGGCCACGGCGGCGAGGGTGCGTCGCTTCACGCGAACCTCCGGTTGAACATCGGGGCGGTGGCGCGGACCTCGCGCCAGGGGGTGGGTCGCTTCACGCAAACCTCCGGATGAACGTCAGCGCGGTGTCGCAGACCTCGCGCCATCCGCTGTCGATGGTGATGGAGTGGCCGCGGTTCTCGATCGAGGCGATCTCGGTGATGCCCGGGTTCTGCGACTGCAGCTTGTACGCGGCGCGGTTGATGGCGGGCGGCGAGGTGTTGTCGCCGATGCCCTCGATGATGAGCAGCGGGCCGCGGTCCGGATTGTGGTAGTCGGCCTTGGCCTCCGTCCACGGGTTCAGGTTCGCGGCCGCCGCCTGGAACAGCGGCTCGCCCGAGGCCGGCACCGCAAACTCCTTGTAGAGCTGCTGGGCCTCCTCCTCGCTGACCGCGCTGGCGAAGGCGAAGCGGAACTGGTCGTAGGTGAGCGGGATGGCCTTGTGCCGGTTGAAGGGGTTGCCGAGCACCGGCGACGACGCCTTGAGCGCGGAGAACGGCAGCGGCAGCACACCCCGGAACGGGGCCGAGTCGATCGCCACCGATGCGGCGGCCAGCCCCCGGCCGGCGACGATCATGGTGAGCAGCCCGCCGAACGAGTGGCCGATGATCGCGGGCTTGCGGTGCAGCCGCGAGATGACCTCGCTGTAGTGGTCGGCGACGTCGCCGACGCTCTTGCCGGCGAACACCTCCGGGTGGGCGTTGGCCTCCTCGACCGTCTCCGGGTCGTCGGGCCAGCCGGGCGAGACCGGGGCGTAGCCGTTCTCGGCGAACACGGCGGCCCACCGGTCCCAGCTGCTGGGCAGCAGCCACAGGCCGTGGATGAACACGACCGGGCGTCTTGCTGAGGCGTTGGCCGCCTCGATCTGGTGTTCGACAGTTGCGGTGACATCCATGCCGGTGACGCTATGGGCGCGGGCGGCCCGTCAGCGTACGTCGGATGACGTAATGACGGCCGCCAGTTCGGCCCGGGACTTCACGCCGACCTTCGGGTAGATCCGGTACAGGTGGGTGCTGACCGTCCGCGGCGACAGGAACAGCCGCTCGCCGATCTCCTTGTTGCTCAGCCCGTCGGCGGCGAGCCGGGCGATCTGCTGTTCCTGCGGGGTGAGCGCGGCCAGCGTGTCGACGGGCTTGCGCCGGGTCTCGCCGGACGCCCGCAGCTCGGTCCGTGCACGGTCGGCCCACGGCACCGCGCCGAGGGCGTCGAACGTGGCCGCGGCGGCCCGGAACATGGCCCGGCTGTCGGCGACGCGGCGGGTCCGCCGCAGGTGCGCGCCGTACGCGAGTTGCAGCCGAGCCCGGTCGAACGGCCACTCGGTCAGATCGGCGGCCAGCGCGGCCGGGTAGCCGTCGGTCAGCACCGCCCGGGCGTAGGCCAGGCCGACGGCGAGGGCCGGCGACTGGCTCTGTTCGGCGATCGGTTCCATCTCGGCCGTCACCGCGGCGAGCTCGTCGCGTCGACCGGCGAGCGCGGCCGCCTCGGCGAGGTGCCCGAAGCTCACCATGCGCAGCGGCGCGTGGTAGGCGGGATCCGCCGGATCGAACAGCCGGGCGAGCTCGCGGTAGGCCTCGTCCGCGCGACCGTCGGCGAGGGCCGCGACCCCCCGGACCCGTTGGACCAGGGCGAGCATCGGGAACCGGCGCAACGCCTGCAGGACCTGCTCGGCGGCCCCGGCACGGGCCCGTGCCGCGTCGGTGTCGCCCCGCAGCGCCTCGGCCAGGGCCAGGGACAGGCTGCCGGCCAGGGCCCACTGCGACTGCGCGGTCTCTTCCGACAGGGCCACGCACTCCGCGGCCACCGGCACGGCGGCCCGGGCGTCGCCGAGACCCGCGTGCGCGTAGGCCACGGCGTTGAGGAGCTGTACAAGGATGCCGATCCGGCCCTTGGCCCGCACGTCCGGGATGCTGGCCTCGGCGAACGTCTTCGTCAGGTCGAACGCGCCCAGGGCGTTGGCGGGGGTGGCGAAGTCGGCGCGTTCGGTCGAGGAGAGGTCGAGCCGGTCGACCGCCTGCCGCATCAGGCCCAGCCCGGCCGCCCCGCGCCGGACCGGCGCGATCAGGGTCACGGCCTGGACCCGGGTCGGCTGGTCGGGCGGCCCGTCGATGGCGTCGGCCACCGCCAGGAAGCGGCGTTCGGTCTCGTCGTCGACGCGGTCGAAGAAGATGCGCAGGCAGACCTGGTGCAGCGACAGCAGCGCCAGCGCGTGGTCGCCGTCGTCGCGCATCGCGTCGATCAGGTCGGCGTAGACGCCCAGTCGCGGCGCGCCCGGCCAGACCTGTTCGGCGTGCGCCTCCCGGAACCAGGCGAGCGCGGCGCGGTCCGACCCGCGCAGCGAGGTTTGGTCGATGGTGGCCAGGAGCTCGCGGATCGCGGCCCGGTCGCCCCGCGAGATCAGGATCTCGACGGCGAACAGCTGCCGCCGTCCGCGTTCCGCCGGATCCTCGCTGAGCGTGATCGCGCGTTCTATCGCGCCGAGCGGGACGGTCACGTCCAGGTACCGCGAGCGGAAGGCAAGGTCGGACAGCTCCCGCGCCAGCGCCTCGTCCGGCCCGGGCGAGGCCGCGGCGCGGTGCCAGATCTGGCGGTCGGGATCGGCGGACACCAGCCGCGCGAGCGCGGCGTGAACCCGCCGGCGCAGTCCGGCCGGCGCCTGCTGGCGCAGTGCCGAGCGCAGCAGCGGATGGCGGAACCGCAGGTGGTACCGCTCGTCGACGGCGACCAGCCGGGCCGCCACGGCCGGTTCGATCGCGTCCGCGGCCACCGGCGCGCCCTCGACGAGGGCGGCGGCCGCCACGATCTCGTGCAGGTCGTCGTGGTCGTCCAGCGCGGCGATGCGCAGCAGCAGCTGGGTCACCGGCGGCAGCTCGGCGACCAGCCCGCCGAAGGTGCGCTCCACCCGGGTGCTCAGCGGCAGCGACGTGGGCAGCAGCGCGGCCCCGCCGGACCGGGCGGCCGCGGAGCCGAGCTCCACCACGCCGAGCGGATTGCCGGCCGCCTCGTCCAACACCCGGCCGCGCAGCGACGGCGCCAGTCCCGGCGCGACGCGATCCAGCAGCTTCGCCGCGTCCGCGCCGTCCAGCGGTTCGACGCGCAGCTCCGGCAGGCCGGCCGCGGTCAGCCGGCGGTCCATGTCCTCGCCGTCGCGCACGGCCATGAGCAGCGCGATCCGGTCCGACTCGATCCGCCGGCCCAGGAACGCGAGCGTCTCCCAGGTCGGGCCGTCCAGCCACTGCGCGTCCTCGATCGCGAGCAGCGCCGGCTCGTCCGGCTCGGCCAGCAGGTCGATGACGTCCAGGGCGGCCCGGTACGGCGACCCGGCCGCCAGCCGGGTGCGCACCAGCGACTCGAGCCCGGCATACGGTACGTGCACCTCGCCCTGCACCGCGGTCACGGACAGCACCCGCATCCCGCGTTGCGTTGCGGCCCGCATGCCGTACTCCAGCAGGGAGGTCTTGCCGATGCCGGCCTCACCGCGCAGGACCAGCGCGCCCCCTTGCCGCCCGGCGGCGTGATTGAGCAACGCCTCGAGCACCCCGATAGGCTCTTGTCGTCCGACAAGTTCGGTCACATCGCCAGCATGCCGCCCGGGGCCGTTCCGGGGCGAGCCCGCGGGCCCGGGCGCGCACGGCCGGAACACTGGTCCGCACGGGCAGGCAAGGAGGAGCCGATGGCGCTGACGCTCAGCACCGCTGCGTTCGCCCCGAAGGACCGGTTCGAGGTGCTGCGCACGGCCGTGTGGTCCTCCCTCGTGCGCGTCGAGCTCGGCTTCGACCCCGAGCCCCCGGTCGACGCCGACCTCAGCATCCACCAGCTCGGCCCGCTGTCGGTGTGCACCGCCGTCTCCAACTGCACCGAGATCCGCCGCACGGCGAGGCTGATCCGCGACGACGCCGAGCCGGCCGTCTTCCTCGGCCTGCAGCGCGCGGGCACCAGCGGCATCGTCCAGGCCGGCAAGGAGACCGTGCTGCACCCCGGCGACCTGGCCGTCTACGACTCGACGAACCCGTACGTCCTGGTCAATCACGTCGGGGTGAACCACCACTACTTCCGCATCCCGAAGCGCGAGCTGGCCCTGCCCGACAGCGTCATCGCCGAACTGGTCGCGCTGCAGCTCGACCGGGCCAACCCGGTGACCCGCCTGCTGTCGGTGTACCTGCAGGGGCTCGTCGCCGAGCTCGCCGGCGGCCCACCGCCGGGCGTCGCCACCCCGACCATCGAACTCATCCGCGCCGCCGTCGCGGCCCACTTCCCCGGCGAGGCGCTGGTCCGCGAGCCGCTGCACGAGACCCTCCACCACCGGATCATGGCCTGGTGCGAGGCCCACCTCGCCGAGGCGGACCTGACCCCCGCCCGCATCGCCGCCGCACACCACATCTCGGTCCGCCAGCTGTACACGGTCCTCGGCCGCAACGGCATCGTGCTCGGCGACTGGATCCGCGCCCGTCGCCTCGAACAGTGCCGCCGCGAACTCGCCACGGCCGCGCCGGGCGTGACGGTCGCCGCGATTGCCCACCGCTGGGGCTTCGCCAGCGCGGCCCACTTCAGCCGCGTCTTCCGCGCCGCCTACGGTCAGTCACCCCGAGCCTGGCGCGAACGCGGCCGCGGCTGACCCGCGCCGTGTCCGCGCCGCCGTGTGATGCTGGGGGTTCACTGCGCGACCGCGCCGGCGCCGACGTGATCCTCACGAACGGTGGGAGGGCGAAAAGCACGGCCGCTACGTCGCCACGTTCCCGACGCCCGAGGACTTCGCCCACCACGCCGGCACGGCCTGCGGGTCACCTCGACTCAGGGCACGTTGTAGAGGTTCTCGCAGCCGTTGCCGGACAGCGGCCCGTCGACGTCCGGGGCGCCGCCGACCACGTGGGTGCCGCCGTCGGCCCAGTCGGCGGGGCCGCCGTTGCACAGGATGTAGTCGTTGCCGGGGCCGCCGTAGATGGTGTCGCTCTCGTCGTCGCCCCAGATCACGTCGTCCAGGGCGCCGCCACGCAGCACGTCCTGGTCGGCGCCGCCGTGGATCTCGTCGGAGCCGTTCTCGCCGTCGACGTGGTCGCGGTCGGTGTACTCGCCGTCCGGGGTCGGGACGCCGCTGTAGATGAGGTCGTTGCCGTCGCCGCCGCAGACGACGTCGTCGCCGAGCAGGGCGTAGATGCGGTCGGGGCCGCTCGTGCCGATGATGAGATCGTCGCCATTGGTACCGAACGTGTCTACGCCGGGCTTGGCGTAGATGACGTTGCCGATGGTGGGCATGCCGGGCGCCGTCGGGAAGTACGGGTTGCCGAAGCAGTCGGTGGCCTGGATCGGCACCGGTCCACCGGCGGCGGCCGGGTGCGCGGCGGCGAGGGACAGCACGGCGCCGAGGACGATCGCGACGGGGCGGAGGGTACGAGTACGCATCGGAAGGCTCCTTTGGTTTTGGGGTGTTGCCCTGCATTCCACCCGCGGCCATGCGCCCGGTCTGTGTCCTTCGACCCACCCGCCGTGACGGCAACCCGACGCGGCCGGACGTACGAGACCGCGGGGACCTGCCGTCCGTGGCGCGTTGAGCGGCAAGCCAGGGTCACGCGTACCCGATTCCGGGCGGACGCGTCCGGCAGCTCCGCGACGTGCTGTCCGGGTTCAGCGCGCACACCACGGCATCGGTGAGCGGCCGATGCGCGACGACATGGTCGACGGCGGCCCGGTCGACGTCGACCTCGTATTCACCGCGGCATGACGCCGGCCCGGTTCGGCGTCAGCCGGTGATGAGCGGCAACTCGGTGATGAGCTGCTCCACGCGGCGCTTGATCTCGTCGCGGATCGGGCGGACCGCGTCGATGCCCTGCCCGGCGGGGTCGTCGAGCTTCCAGTCGAGGTACCGCTTGCCGGGGAAGACCGGGCAGACGTCGCCGCAGCCCATGGTGATGAGCACGTCGGAGGACTCGGCGGTGTCCCAGTCGAGTTTGCGCGGGGTGTTGGCGGTGATGTCGATGCCGACCTCGCGCATCGCCTCGACCGCGACCGGGTTGATCCGGTCGGCGGGTTCGGAACCGGCGGAACGGACCTCCACCGTGTCGCCGGCGAGGTGACGCAGCCAGCCGGCGGCCATCTGGGAACGGCCGGCGTTGTGCACGCACACGAACAGGACGGTGGGCCTCATCGGCTGGTTCCTTCTGCGGTACGGACGACGGACGGGTAGAGGGCGAGCAGCAGTCCGACCCCGATCGCGAGGCCCACGAGCTGCGCGGCGATGAAGCCGGGCACGGACGCGGGTGCGATGCCGGCGAAGGTGTCGGTGAACGCGCGGCCGATCGTCACGGCCGGGTTCGCGAACGACGTGGATGACGTGAACCAGTACGCGGCGCCGATGTACGCCCCGACCGCGGCCGGGGCCGCCGACGCCCGGCCGGAGCGGGCCAGGGCGAAGATGAGCAGCAGCAGGCCCGCGGTGGCGACGACCTCGCCGACCCAGAGGTGCCCGGCGCTGCGGTCCTTGCCGGAGAACGCGACGGCGGGCAGACCGAACATGAGATCGGCGAGGATCGCACCGGCGATCGCGCCCGCGGTCTGAGCCGGGATGTACGCGGCGAGGTCGCGGCCGGACAGCCCGGTGCCGCGGGATCGGCCCAGGAACCAGTCCGCGGCGGAGACGACGGGGTTGAAGTGGGCGCCGGAGACCGGGCCGAAGGTGAGGATCAACGCGCCGAGGGCGAAGGCGGTGGCGACGGAGTTCTCCAGCAGCTGCAGGCCGACGTCGTCCGGGGAGAGCGTGGTGGCCATGATGCCGGAGCCGACGACGGCGGTGACGAGCAGTGCGGTGCCGGCGAACTCGGCGAGCAGCCGCCGCCACAGGGCTGGGATCACGGTTCAGGAAGTCCTGTGTGCGGGTCAGCCGGCCGCCTCGATGACCGGTTGCTCGACCGCCAGCAGCGCGGCGAGCTGACGCAGCAGGCCGGGCCGGGCGCGGTAGTAGACCCAGGTGCCACGCCGGTCGGCGTCGACCAGGCCGGCCTCGCGCAGGGCACGCAGGTGGTGCGAGATCGTGGGGCCGGACAGCTCGAACGCCGGGGTCAGGTCGCAGACGCAGATCTCGCCGCCGTCGGCGGGCAGCACAGCGCCGCACACCTCGGCCGAGGCGGCATCCCGGACCACCCAGCCGTCGCGCCCGAGGACCGGAAGCCGCCAGCCGTCGTACCGCCGCTCCGGTTGGCAGAGCTTGGCGAAGAGCCCGTCCTCGGAGCGCGGCGTCCGCGACGCGCGGTCGAGCAGGAACCGGGTGCAGAAGTCCCACCACGGCCGCGGCACCAGCGCCAATTCGACGGAGAACTCGACCTCGTCAGCAGTGTTCCACCGCGAGCGCCGCATCTGGACCACCGCGAAGTCGCCGAGGCCGGACCGCAGGCGCCAGGCGGGCGCCGTCCCGGTGAACCCGGCGCGGCGCAGGACGGGGCCGATGCTGTCCCGCAGCATCGCTCGGAACGACTCCTGGGCGGTCACCTGTGCCATTATCGCCGGATGACAAACCCGGCAGATGGTGGTTCGGTCGATGACGACGCTCTCGAGAACGCGTTCCGGCGGCTCGGGCTCGACGGGGACGAACTGGAGCTCTGGCTCGACTCGGCGGCCGGCGAAGGACTGCCTCAGGTCGCCCGGTACCGCTTCCTCAGCGCCCTCTGGCCCAAAATGATCGACACCTGGTGGGACGACACCGACCAGAAGCGGATCGGCCGGCGGCTGCTGGACGCCGGCGCGGACCCGGCGGAGCTGATCCTGTTCGCGCGGACGGTCGCCTTCGACACCGTGTTCGCGATGCTGTACCACCTCGGCGGCGACGGCCTCGACGACGGTGCCGACCTCCCGTCGTGGGCCCTGGTGGCGACCCAGCCCGGCGAGCCGCCGCGCGGCGACGTCCTGGCCGGGCTGTACGAGGACCTGCTGAGTCTGGATCCGTCCGGCGAGGAGGGGGCCGACATCGTCCTGGCGCATCCCGTCCCGCGGACGAACGGGAACTGAGCGTACTGTCGGCGCTCCCCACTCATGCCGCAGAGGGTCAGGAGACGAACTTGACGTTCCGGCGGCGGCGGTACGCGACGATCAGCGCCACCCCGGCCGCCACCAGTGCGATGCCCGCCCCGGTCAGCACCCAGACGTTCGTACCGGTCACCGGAAGAGACGGCCCGGCGCCAGGGTACGCCGACGGCGCGGCCGTCGGCGTCGGCGGTGCGTCCACGGTGCCCGGCGCGCACGCCCGCAGCAGCTGGAACGGCGTGTCCTTCACCTCGAAGTACCCCGGCGTGGTGAACGCGACGCCGCCGATGAGCAGCAGCCCGGCGGGCGACTTGATCCACGGCTTGGCGGAGAGGTAGCCGGACCAACCGGCCGGCCATTTCGTGGCGCTGTGCCCGCCAACCAGTTTCACGACGAGCGCGCTGTCGTGCTTGGCGAACGCGTCGATCACGGCCGGCTTGTCCGCGCCGTCGATCGCCCACGTCGTGGGCCCGTCCTGGCTCATCGTCAGGACCGTGAGGGTGCCCTCCTGCTCGTCGACGAAGCCGAACCAGAACGTGATCCAGTCGTACCACACAAATGGCGGGGCGAAGAGCCAGCCGTCGGTGCCCGGTGTCGCAACGCCGGTGTCGATGCCCGCGCAGCCCCGCGCCGGTGCGGTGGCCGCGCGGATGCCGCCGGCGGGAACCTCGAGGTACAGGTTGCCCGGATTCGCCGGCGGCCAGGCGGGCGACAATGAGGGACTCGGCGTCTGCTCGGCCTGGGCCGGCAAGCCGAGGCCGCCGATGGACAGTACGACGGCAGCGGTCGCCGCCGCGATTCGTGCGATCCCCCGCAGGGTCATGCGACTCCCATCAACGTGACAATGGCGGCTCATTCGATCGGCGGGACCGCAGATCGGCAACTCCCGCCATTCCGGCGAACCGGCTCGAAATCCCACCATCGGTCTTCGTCGCCGCCAAGCACTGGCCGAACGGACGAGGTGTGGCGACATGGCGGCCGGCCAGTTGGCGGGCGCCGGGAGCATCCGCCGTGCCCCGGCCGCATCTGTGGTTTGCTCTCGCCAGATCGACACGGCGAGGTACCACGGCACCGACCGCTGCGGCTTCCGCGGCCCCGGCCAGGAGCGGGCGCAGCGGCGGTACTGCGCGCAGCCACTGGTCCAGCGATCGCGGTCCGCGGCGCTACGCCGCCGGTGTCCTGCGTGAGTCGCCGGAGACTGTCCCGAGATGAGTACGCGGCGCAGCGGGCCGGGCGGACCGCGCTGGGGACGAAGGCGGAGATGGCGGCCTAGCTGGAAGACCGGCCCCCCGACGTCGTCGTCGTCCGGCTACGATGCCCCGTCTGCAGTCAGGATCCCGCGGAACGGGGACGTGAGCCATGGGACTGTTCAACCGGCGCGGCCGGGGCGGGACGGACACCCGCACCATCGACCCGGCGGCGTACGGCTACGTCCCCGAGGCCCGGATGCGCGCCGACCGCGCCGGGCCCGCGCCGGACGTCGACGTCGTCGACCCGCTCGTGGCGGCCGGGAACTGGCCCCAGCTCGCCGGGTTTCTCAGGACCGTGCCGATGGTGTCCGAGCGCCGGTTCGCGCTGCTGACCCGGCTCGGCAACGCCGCCGCCAAGGACGACGCGTGGCTGCGGCGGTGGCTCGCGGCCGACCCGCGCAGCGTCGACGCGTTGTGCGTCTACGCGGAGTCGCTGGTCAACCGGGCGTGGGCGATCCGGTCGAGCGACTGGGCCAAGAACGTCACCCAGGAGCAGTGGGCGGGGTTCTTCCGGCTGCTGCGCGAAGTGCCCGACGTGTGCGCGGCGGCCATGGACACCAACCCGGCCGATCCGGCACCGTGGATCGCGCTGCAGACCGGGGCGCTGGGGTTGCAGTGGTCCAACGACGAGTACCGGATGCTGTGGCGTGAGTTGTCGGCGCGGGCGCCGCACTCGTTCACCGCGACGCACCGGGCCTGGAACTACTGGCGGCCGCGCTGGTACGGGTCGCTGGAGCTGATGGAGGAGTTCGTCGAGACCGCAGTCGCGGCCGCGCCGCCGGGGTCGCTGCTGACAATGAGCCGGATCCAGATGCTGCACGAGGAGTTCCGGCCGGACGGCGACGACGAGCGGGCCGCGTTCAACCGCGGCGAGCGGATGCAGCGGGCGCTGAGCGCGGGCATCGCCGACGCCGCGGCGGCCGACCAGTCGCACGTCAAGCTGCCGTTCCTGCGGCACTGGCTCGCCGCGAAGCTGTACCGGGCCGGCCGGTACCGCGAGTCGATGAACCAGTTCTACGCCATCGGCGGCTTCTGCGGCGCCGAGCCGTGGGAGTGGTTCGACGACCCGGTTCGCGAGTTCTGCGGCATCCGGGCCGACGCGACCCTCGCCTGGGAAGACGCCGGCCGCCGGTGATTCACACCAGCCGCCCGGTCACGGTGGCCTCGTAGCGGACCGGGTCGCCGGAGGGCAGCCGGCCCGTCGCCGTCACCGAGCCGGTCAGCCCGGACGAGGTGACCCGCAGCCGGATCACCGCCGCCGTGGCCGGCACCGGGGTCGCCGCCAGCTCGGCGAAGGCGAGCAGCGACGGCGGAGCCTGCGACGGCGTGGTGAACGTGACGGTCGCCGTGCCGGCCGGGGCGTCGACGCGGCCGATCAGCTCGTCGCCGGAGACCGTCACCGTGCACTCATCGCCGTCGGTGATCCACATCAGCTCGCCGACCCGGAACAGGTTCTCGCCGCTGATGAGCAGTGCCGCCGGCGCACGGTCCAGGGAAAGGTCGAGTTCGATCGGTCCGAACGACGCGGCACCGGTACGGCCGGTGAGCACCACCCGGTACGCCGCCGCGACGACGTCCGGCGCGGCCGCGGCCCCGACGCCGAGGCGGTGCGTGACGTCGACGGTCTGCTCGCCGGTCGGGCCGAACGCGTGATAGGTGACCTCGGCCGTCCACGCCGCACCACCCGGATCGGCGACCAGGCGGCCCATGAGCGTCGTGCCGGACTCGTCGACGGCGGAGACCATGAGCGTCCCGGGTTCCCGCTCCAGGTACCGCCCGGCGAACGCGACCCCGTCGCCGGTCACGTCGAGCCGCCCGTCGGGACCGAAGTGCCAGGCCGCGCCACGCAGGCGGGCCGCGAGCCGGTCGGTGTGCCGGAACCCGGCACGCACGGTGAGGTCGGGGTCAGCCTGCGAGCGCAGCTCCATGCCCGCCGATGATATGAAGGCCGGGTGCTTGCGCTGCGCGCGCCCGGCGGGGTGCTGCTCGTGCTCGGCGCCGACGGTACCGCCGCCGGACGCTTCGACAACGCCGACCTGGCCGGTGCCTGGGCCGGCGACGGCGGCTCGCGGCTGATCCAGCTCGACGGCGGCGGACGGGCCGTGGATGGTTATCTATCACCCGATCGGGGGACGTTCCGCGGCGTGCACGTCGGCGCCGGGGTCACGTGGCTGGATCTGCCGCTGCGACCGGCGGACGAGGTGCCGCCGGGGCTGGCCGCCGCGGCGCTGTTCGGGGTCCCCGGGCCGGCGCCGTACCCGGACGTCGGGGAGCCGCTGGAGCCGCTGTTCGAGCTGACGGTGCACCCGTGGCAGGACGGATTCGCGCATCCGGCCCAGTCCGCAACGCTCATGGTGCTGCCCACCGGCGCGTGGTGGACGTCGGACGGGCCGGTCGGGCCGGCGACGGTGTACGCCGGCCGGGAGCGGGCGGCCCAGGGCCAGGCGGTCCTCGAGTTCGCGCTGGACCGCCGGCGGCTGACCGTCGCCGGTTCGCTGCGCGTGGACGCCGACGGGTCGCGTTGGGTCATGCCGTACACGGGAAGGGTCCGCGCCCATCGCGTGGAGGCCCTGCGGCGGCGGATCGCCCGCCCGTCGCTGCGCGGCGAGTGGACCGGCGCACGCACGGTCACACTGGGTGACGGGGAGCGGGCCGCGCTGCCGGGCGGCGGGTTCGTCCGGCTGGGGTCCACCGTCGACGAGGCGGTCGGGCTCACCGCTGACGGGAAGCAGATCCACCTGCACCGCGAACGCCCCCGCTGGACGGCGGACGAGCACACGGCGCTGCGGTTCCTGGCCGCCGAGGCGGAGGCGGCCGGGCGCGCGGGCGACGCGGCGGCGCTGTACGCGGCCGCACCCGACGAGGTCGTCACGCCGGGCGCGAAGGTGCGCGGCGCCTATCGCACCCGCGACTACCCGGCCCTCGTCGAGGCGCTGGGCCACGACCCGGCGACGGGGCTGCTGGAGAGCTGGCGCGACATGCTCGCCACCGACCCGGAGCGGATCGCCGCCCTGGAGCTCGCCACACCCGTGTACGAGCGGCTGGTGTCCACCCTGGACGATCCGCGGGCCGCGCTGGTCGCCGCCGAGCAGAGCCGCGCCCGGGCGTTCGCCGACCTGCTGCACCGCCCGGCCCGCACCCCGCGGGTCACCCCGTCCACTGTGGAGGCCGTCGACCGCCCGTTCGTCGCGTACTTCCGCGCCGCCGGCCGCCTCACGGTGTGGACCGGCGACGGCCGCGGCGCGATCACCATGTCCACAGTGGATTTCCCCGCGGTGGAGCCGGACGTCGTCGCCGTGCGGGACCTCCTGGAGACCGAACACCCGGACCGGTCCACCGAGGCGGCACTGACCGGGCTGCTGGAACGCCTCGGGAACCTGCTCTGGGATCCGGTCGACCGGCGGCTCCTGCCGGACGATCCGGACGAGGCCGTGCTGGTGGTGCCGCACCGCGAGCTGATGCTCCTGCCCTTCCCCGCCCTGCGCCCCGGCGGCCGCGCCCTCGTGCACCGCCACGCCCTCGCGATCCTGCCGGCGTTGTCCGTACTCGCCGAACCGCGCCCGCCGGCCAAGCACCTCACCGCCCTCGTCGACCGCCGCCTCCGCCTGACCGCCGAGTACCTTCCCGACCTCACCGCCCACTATCCACACTCCACCGTCCAGATGGGACCGACCGCCGCGACCCTGCGGCAGGCGTCCCCACCGGGCGGGGTGCTCTATCTCGGCACCCACGCCGTGGTCGGCGACGACGGCAGCGACGGCTACATCGAGCTGGCCGACGGCCCGCTGCGCGCCGCCGACCTCCGCCTCGACGCGGGCCTGGTCATCCTCGCGATGTGCCGCAGCGGCCACGGCGTCGCCGGCGCCGACGGGGTCGTCGGGCTCGCCCGGGCGTTCCTGGCCGCCGGGCCGCAGGCGCTGATCACGGCGCTCGGCACGGTACGAGAGGATGCCGTGCTGGAAATCGTGTTGCGCCTGCACGAGCACTGGCTCGGCGAGGGCCGGACCCTGGCCGCGGCGTGGCGACACGCGCAGCTCGGCCTGACCGGCGGCTACCATCACGCCTGGGCGCCATTCGTGCTGTTCGGGAGGCCCGCGTGAGCGACGACGCCGAGGTGTTCGCGACCGCCGAGCTGCGCTCGTTCGAGCAGGTGCTGGGCCCGTCGCCGGTCCGCTCGACGCCCGAGGGCGAGCTCCGGTTCGGCCACGTCCAGGCCCGCGAGGTCCGGCCGGAGCTGTTCCCGCCGTCGTTCCGCGCGCTGACCGACTTCGGCGACTGGCGCTACGTGCGGGTCGTCGTGCCGTTCGAGCTGCCCGCCGGCCCGGCCGAGTTCGCCGACGCCACCGTCGCGATCCTGCGCCCCGGCCCCGGCGCGGTCGTCCTCGACCTCGAACCGCCCCGGCGCGCGGACGGCGGCGGGCTGATCCGCGCGCTGGCGGCCACCGCGATCCCGGTCGCCTACGACCCCGGCGACGACGGACGGGCGCTGCCGGCCGGGATTGCCGTCGGTACCAGCGGCCAGGGCTTCAACGTCATGCGCTGGACCCTGTCGGCGGCGCGCGGCGGCCCCCTGCCGGCCGGTGGGTTCGTGGTCGCCGGCGTCGTGCAACTCCCCCGCGCCGCCACGGTCTTCACCGGCGATCTGGCTCCACAAGCCGCTCTGGTACGCCCCATGCTCCGCCTCCGCCGCCCGATCCCCACCCGCACCCTGGACCCCTTCCCGTTCACCGTCCCGATCCTGGCCCCGGCGGCGGCCCGGCCGATGTCCACCGTGGACGGTGGCGACGGCACGCAGCGGCTGTGCGTCGCCGCCGACATCGAGTCGTACAGCCGGCGCACCACGGCCGGCCACCTCGACGCCCAGCGCCGCCTCGTGCGCGCCCTGGACCTCGCGGCCGAGCACGCCGGGATGAGCCGCGACCTGTGGCAGAACCAGCCGCAGGGCGACGGCCTGCTCGCCGTGCTGCCGCCGACCCTGAATGCGCCCCGCTACCTGCCGGACCTGCTGCACGAACTGCGCATCGCACTCAAGGAGACGAACCGCTTCGTGCTCCCCGAGGCGCGCATCCGGCTGCGGCTCGGCCTGCAGCTCGGCCTGGTCGCCGACGCCGCCAACGGCTGGGCGGGCGCCGCCGTCGTCGAGGCGTGCCGGCTGCGCGACTGCCCGCCGGCCCGCGACCTGCTCCGCGACGACCTCGGCACCGACCTGGTCGTGGCCGCGTCCCAGCGGGTCTACGACGACATCATCCACGACGAGCCCCGGCACCTGCGGCGCGCCGACTTCAAACCGGCCGAGGTGGACCTCAAGGGCAGCGGCCAGTCGACCGCCTGGCTCTCCGCTACCGCGTGACCAGCCGGGCCGCCGCTTCGTCCACATAGGACTCGTAGGTTCGCGGTGGGCGACCCAGCAGTCCGGTCATCGCGGCGACCTGCTTCGCCGAGGTCGGTACGCCCACCTTGGCCAGCATCCCGTAGGAGCGCAGCACGTCGAGGCGCTTCCGGCCGGTCAGGTGCCGCCCGACCCGCTCCTGCCAGTCCGAGCCCGGCCCGTCGTAGCGCACCGGCCGCCCCAGCGCCGCGCTCCACAGCTCGGCCGCCCGCGCGCCGGGGATCGACGCCGGGCCGACCAGCGCGTACCCGCCGGCCGGAAAGTCCGCCTCGCACAGCGCCCGCGCCGCCACCGCCGCGACGTCGCGCAGGTCGATCCGGTTCACCCCGCGGCGGTGCACCGGCAGCGGATAGCTCCCGGCCAGGATGTCGTCGCGGACCATCTCGTCGTTCTGGAAGTAGTTCGTCACCGACAGCAGCACCGGGCCCGTCCGCGACCGCCCGATCGCGTGGGCCAGCCGCAGCTTGCCCCGATAATGCGGCAGCATCAGTCCCATCGCGGCGCGAAGGGCGAACCGCGCGGCAGCGGTACCGGCATGCAGGTACACCCCGGCGAACACGATCCGCACGCCCGCGTCCTCGCACGCCCTGACGAAGACGGCGGCGAGCCGCTCCTCGGCCGCGTCGTGCGGCGACACGTACAGCGCGGCGCGCACCCCGCGCAGGGCGGCCGCCACCGAGCCGGCGTCGCCGAGGTCCCCGATCGCCGCCTCCACGCCCGGCGGCAGGTGCGCCGCCCGCTCCGGCGAACGCACCAGCGCCCGTACCGCCGCGCCGCGCCCGATCAGCGCCGCCACCACTTCCCGGCCGATGCTGCCGGTGGCCCCAACCACGAGAACTGTCATGCCGCCCAGCCTGCGGCGCCGGTCTTGGCTACGACTGGGACACCACTGGAGTGAGGAACAGCCCGAGCTGGTGCGTGGGTGCGGTGCCGTCGGCGGGGACCCGGCCCGCGTACCGGCCGAGGACCGCCATCAGCTCGCCCTGCAGCTCCTTCGCCTCGGCCCCGGTGAGGTGCAGCGGCACCCAGTTGAACATCACGGCCGGCTGCTGCGGGGCGAGCAGCGCGGCCGGGTCCCAGTCGCCGCCCTCGGGGGCGAGGTCGAGGCGGATGCGGCCGGAGTCGTCGCGGTACAACCGGACGACCCAGTCCCCCAGTCCGGCCTTCCCCGCGAGCCGGGCCAGCGAGCCCAGGAACAGCTCCCGCATCGGCTCGTCGACCAGCCGGAAGAAGTCCCGCACGTCCCCGTCGGGCAGCACCATGAGCGGGGCGCGCACCTCGTCCGGGGCCCGGTAGGCGGTCACCGCGCGGCCGGCGCGGGCGCGGGTCTCCACGGCGCGCAGCAGCCCGGCGCGGAGCATGGCCTGCACGCGGTACGACACCTGCTCGACCGGCACCCCGAGCACCCGCGCCGCCTCGCCGGGCGTGCAGTGCCGGGCCACGAACGGCTCCAGGAACCGCCGCCGGTCGGGCCGCAGCACCATCCGCGCGGCGGCCGCGTCGGCGACCGTGAGCACCTCGCGGCTCCTCGAATCCGGGCCTGTCATATCGAGAAGCCTAGGCCGCACCGTTCCGTCTCATGACACCTCTCTCGTGGCCGCGCGCGATCGCCCTGCACCTGCTGCCGGGCGCCGCCGGGTTCGCCGTCTTCGCCGCCCTCGCCCCGCCGCTGCACGCGGCCGGGCTCCCGCCGGTCTGGGGCATGTTCGCCGCGGTACTGCTGGTCCTCGCGCCGGTGGAGCTGTACCTGGCCCGCTCGGTGCCGTGGTCGTTCCGGGTTTCGTGGCGCCTGCTGCTGCCGACGTTCGCTGCCGCGCTGCTGCTGCCGGGGCTGGTGCAGTGGCTGGAGCCGGCCGTGGACCGCCCGTCGTGGTGGCAGCTCTCGCCGGGCGACGATGTCCTCACCGTCGTCGGGTGGATCGTCTGCTTCGTGGTGGTCGGGCCGATCGCCGAGGAACGGTACTTCCGCGGGCACCTCCTGCCCCGCCTGCCCGCGCGTGGCGCGCCGGCGGCGAATGCGGGGCTTTTCGCGCTGTACCACCTCTGGCAGCCCTGGACGTGGCTGACCGTGGCCGTTTTCGCGCTCCCGTTGGCCGTGGCCGCCCGCCGGCCGAACGGGCTGCCCGCCGCCGTGCTCAGCCACGTCCTGGTCAACCTGCTCCTGCTCGCCGCCGCGCTGATCTGAGCGGAATCCCAGTGGCGGCCAAGCGGGCGGCGCGACGCTGCCCGGGCCAGGCGGACAGGCCGCCGCGGCGCGGAGTGCGGGAGGCGCGACGATGGCACAGATCACCCTGCCCGGGCAGGCGGCCACGGCCGAGGGGCCCAACGACCTAATCGGGATGTTCACGATGCACTGGGCGTTCCGGCGCGACCTCGACCGGTTCGCCGCCGCCGTGGCCCGCACGCCGGTCGCCGACCGGGAGGTGTGGCGGGCCCTCGAACGGCGCTGGGCGCTGTTCGCCTGGGTGCTGCACGAGCTGCCGGCGCCGGCCGTGCGAAGCCTTCCGGCCCCGCCGCCGCTGCGCTGGATCTGGCGGGCGATGCTGCGCGGCCCGTTCACCCGGCGGGAGCGCGTGGCGTTCCGCTACGCCTGAAACGTCCGGACCCGCGCGAACCAGGCGGCGACGGCCGGCAGCTCCCACCGCCCGAGCAGCGCGACCGCGTCGTCGGCGTGCCGGTTGGCGAGGGCCTGCTCGCCGGTCGCGGCCGCCGCCAGCGCGAGGTACATGTCGACCGGCCCGATGACGGCCCCCGACCCGGCGGAGGCGAGGTGCCCGGCCAGCGGCGCCAGCCGCGCGTACGCCTCCGCCGCGATCCGCGGCCGCCGCGCCACGAACGCCGCGTGCGCCGCGACGGACAGGTCGAAGGACGCCGACCAGGTGTGCGGGTCGGGCACCGCGTACCCGGGCCGGTCCAGCACCCCCGCGACGTCGTCCGCCCGCCCGCCGCCGTGCAGCAGCACGAGCAGGTAGAACCCGGTGGCGAAGACCGGCCCGGACGCGTACACCTCGCGCAGCAGCGGCGCGAAGTCCCCCACCCGGTCCTCCCACAACCGCACGAAGATCGGCGCGATGAACGAGAAGTCCTGCGCGGGCAGCGACGTCCGGGACGCGAGGGCGTGCGACTCGCCCAGCAGCTCTTCGGCCTCGGCGGCGCGCCCCTCCATCGCCCGCAGCGGCGTTTCGAGACCGTTGATGGCCACGAGCGGATAGGGCAGCCGCAGCCGTTCGGCCTCCGCGCGGGCCGCGGCGACGGCTTCGCGCAGCTGCGGCACCCGGCCGGCCTCCATGAGGGCGATCATCCGGTACGTGAGCAGGTGCGCCCGCAGCGCCGGATCGATCGCCTCCCCGCCGGTCAGCGCCTCGTCGATCAAGGCCAGCCGCCGCTCGGCGTTGGCGGAGGTCCAGATCGCCACCGCCGCGGCCGCCACCGCCCACGCGAACAGCGCCGGGTCGCCGAGCCGCCGGGCCATGGCCAGCCCTTCGCCGGCGAGGGCGTCGCGCTCGCGCGGGGTACCGGCGTAGTACAGCTCCGCCCCGAGCGCCAGCAACGCCCGGCACCGCAGCTCCCCGTCGCCGGCCGGCAGCTCCCGCAGGCACCGCCGCAGCGCCGCCACGATCGGCTCGTGCACGATCCCGTGTTCGCGCAGCGTCCACACCGACCCGTCCGGCGTACCGACCGCCGCCCGCGCCAGCCGCTCCACGTCCCCGAGCTCGGCCGCCGCCGCACAGGCCCGGTCGATCGCCCCCAGCTGCCCCGGCCGGTCCCCGATCCGCCGGCAGGCCGCCGCGTGGGCCATGAGCAGCTCGTACCGTTCCACCGCCGTCGCCGCCGCATCCCGGGCCTGCGCGGCCCGCGCGTCGAGCAGCAGCCCGGCCGCCTCCTCGTACCCGTGCCGCCGATGCGCCTCGCCCGCCGCCAGCTCCGCCGCCCGCCACGCAACGCCGGCGCGGGACGGCCCCGCCGCAAGCCAGTGCCGCGCGACCTCGATCACCCGATCGGCCCCGCCCCCCTCGAGCGCCGCGGCCACGGCAGCATGCCGGCGAACGCGGCGGGCGGCCGGCTGATCGGCGTACACGACGTCCCGCACGAGCGCATGCCCGAACCGGAACCGCTCACCGTCGTCCTCCCCGAGCACCACCCCCGCGTCGAGCGCCGGCTCCAGCGCATCGAGCACCCCATCGACGTCGGACGCGGTGGCCGCCGCGAGCACCCCGAGCGCGAACGACCGCCCCACCACGGCCGCGGTGCGCAGCAGCTCACGCGTCACCTCCGGCAGCCGCCCAACCCTCCTGGCGATGACATCGCTGATCGCGGGCGGAATGCCGCCAGGCTCGTCCTCGCGCAACAGTTCAGCCAAAAAGAACGGATTCCCATCGGTACGCTCCTGCAGCGCCCGCACCCGCTCGCCCCCCATCACCTCCCCGGTGACGGCGCGCACAAGCTCCCCAACCCCATCAACATCAAGCCCGGCCAGGTCAACCCGCACCGCATGCCGCCGCGCAAGCCGCTCCCCCGCATCGGCAAGCAACCCACCCGGCGCGGGCCGCGCCCGCCGAGTCCCGACAATGGCGATCCGAGCATCAGCGAGCCGATCGGCAAGATGCCCCAACAACCGCAGCGACGACGGATCCCCCCAGTGCAGATCGTCGAGCACCACCAGTACCGGCGCCCGCCCAGCCGCAGCCGCCAACCGCCGCGCGATGCCATCACTGATCCGAAACCGCTCAGCCTCGACCGACCCGCCCAGCCCAACCTCGGACAGCGGTTCGCCGTTGCCGTTGCCTTCGCCGTTGCCATCGCGGTTGCTGTTGCCTTTGCCGTTGCCCTCGCGGTTGCCGTTACCGTTGCCTTCGCGGTTGCCGTTACCATTGCCTTCGCGGTTGCCGTTGCCTTCGCCAAGCCCGGCAAGGGTAAGGCTCCACGGCCAGAACGGCGGCGCTCCCGCATCGGGCGAGCAGGCCCCGACCAGCACCGTGAACCCTCCGTCGCGAGCATGGCGCGCCAACTCCTCGACGAGCCGCGACTTCCCGACTCCCGGCTCCCCGGTGACAAGCGCAAACCGCGTCCGCCCACGCTCCGCTTGAGCCAGCATCTCCCGCAGCGTCGAGAGCTGACCGTCCCGCCCGACCAGCGGCCAACTACCCGGATCCCGCCGCTCCAGCCGAGCCACCGCCTCCACGCCGCTCGTGCCCACGTCACCGGCGACCGCGGCGGCCGAAACGACGGACGACGACGCGACGGTGACGGCGGAGACGGCGGACGGCGGCGCAGCGGCGGCGGCCGGAACGCTGGACGGCGGCGCGACGGGGACGGCGGATGGCGGCACAGCGGCGGCGGCCGGAACGCTGGACGGCGGCGCGACGGTGACGGCCGGGACGGAGGATGGCGGCGCGACGGTGACGGCCGGAACGATGGACGGTGACGCGGCGGCGACAGCGGCCGCCTCGTCATCGAAGTCGACGGCGAAGTCGACGCCGGGATCGACGGACGGCGGCGGTATCTCGGCGGACGGCGCGCGGACGACCGAAGACGTCTGATGCAGCACCGCCTGCTCAGCCGCGCGGAGTGCCGGCCCGGGGTCCACGCCGAGCTCGTCGGCGAGCGTGCGCCGGACAGCCCGCAGCGCCTCGAGGGCGTCGGCCTGCCGCCCGGCCCGGGCCAGGGCCAGTGCCAGCAGCGCCCACGTCCGTTCCCGCAGCGGATGCCGCCCGGCGACCGCGGTCAGCTCGGCGGCGACCGTGGCCTGCTCGCCGAGGTCCAGGCGCAGCAACGCCAGATCCTCGACGGCCAGCAGCCGCAGCTCAGCCAGCCGCGCCCGTTCCGCCACGGCCGCTGGAGCGTCCTCCAGCTCCTGGTACGGCTCGCCCCGCCACAGTGCCAGCGCCTCCTGGAGCCGCCCGGCGAGTCCGCCGGCGTCGACGCCCGCAGGCACCGCCGGCAGCGTGTCCCCACCGGCGAGCCGCCGATGCACGTCCCCGACCACGCCCGCGAACCGAGCGGCGTCGACGTCGTCGTCCGCGAGCCGCAACGCGTACCCCGGTGCGACGGTCACCAGCACCGACGCCCGCCCGCGCGCGGCACGGTCCGGTTCGAGCACCCGCCGGAGCCCGGCCACGTACCCGTGCAGCGAACTCAACGGCGCCGGCGGCGGCGCGTCGGCCCAGACCAGCTCGACGAGCGAATCCACCCCGACCGCCTGCGGCCGGTGCAACGCGAGCGCCGCGAGAATGGCCCGCTGCTTGCGCGGCCCGGCATCGGCCAGCACGCCGTCGTCGACGACCTCCACCGGCCCCAGCACCGCCACACGCACCCTGCGACGATACGGCCTCCCTTCCCCAACATCACTCTCCGCGCGTCAGACCGGGCCGCTCATCCTCGATCCGGCTATCCAGGAATCACCGCCGGTCCTCCGTCGCCCCACAGTCGTACCACCCACCTACGACATTTTTCCGAAAGCGATCCGCGCTCAACGGCCGCGGACCACAGCACCACCGCCGCACCACCGCCGCCGCCGCACCACCGCGTCGCCATCGCTGCACGCCGCCGCCTAACCGCCGCCGCGCTGACGGCGAAGCTGCCACGGTCATGTCAGCGGCTCACCTGGTCCCGGTCGCGGTGAGGGAAACGGTCTCAGCAGCGGGCGCATCGGCCGGGCCGCCACCTCCACCCCCGGTGCGACGCAGGGCGGGCAGGAGCGCGAGCCCGATGGCAATCGTCGGAGCGCCGCCCGCGATCAGGCCCCACCGGCTCCCGAACGTCTCAGCGATCCACCCCACCAGCGGCCCGCCGAGCACCGTGCTCCCGGTCCACGCCAGCGCCCACAAAGCCATCACCCGCCCCCGCATCTCGGGACGAGCCGCCAGCTGCAGCGCCGTCTTGGCCGTCGCGTTGAACGTGATGCTGCCGTACCCGACAACGGCCAGCGCCCCCAGGCAGAGCGGCAGGTTCGGAGCGACCCCCGCCGCCAGGATCGCAACGCCCCAGCCGATAGCCGCGATGCTCAGCGCCGCCGGCCGCCGTGGGGTCGAGCGGGCCGCCGCGACCAGCCCGCCCACCACCGCGCCACCGGCCATGACTGCGGCCATCAGGCCGTACGTCGCGGCGGTGCCGTGGAAGGCGTCCGTGGCCAGGAGGGGCAGCGTGGTCGGGAACTCGTACGCGAGGATGCCGGTCACCGTCAGCATGATCAGCGGCAGCAGGAGTTCGGGGGTGCGCGCCGCGTAGCGCAGGCCCTCGCGCACCTGGCCGCGAGCCCGTGGGGCGCGGACCGGCGGCGGCAGCGAAGGGTCGGGGCGCATCCGGGCCAGGCTGACCAGGACGGCGCCGAACGAGGCGGCGTTGATGAGGAAGCACGCCGGTACGCCGACCAGCGCGACCAGCGTCCCGCCCAGGACCGAGCCGGCGATCCGGGCGACGTTGAGCGAGACCGAGTTCAGCACGACCGCGTTGGCCAGGGTTTCGCGCGGGACGAGGTCGGCGATCAGGCTCTGCCGGGCCGGGTTGTCGAGCACCGCCAGGGCGCCGATGACCAGCGACAACACCACGACGAGGGGGTACGTCGCCGTGCCCGTCCAGGCCAGCACCCCGAAGACCAGGGCGCCGAGGCCGGAGGCGGACTGCGTGACGTACAGGATGCGGCGTTTGTTCCCCCGGTCCGCGATGACGCCGCCGAGGGGGCCGAGCAGGACGAAGGGCAGGAAGCGGGCGGCGGCCGTCACGCCGACGGCGGTGCCGCTGCCGGTGAGGTGCAGGACGAGGAACGCCAGGGCCAGGGTCTGCATGAAGGTGCCGGCCGACGAGATCGACTGGCCGATGAAGTACAGGCGGTAGTTGCGCACCCGCAGGGCGGCGGTGGCGCGTCTCATCGGGGTGGCTCGTACGCGGCGAGGCGGCCCAGCAGGTCGCTCGCCTCGGCCAGGACTCGCTGTTCGCGCTCGGTGAGCAGGTCGTCGATGGCGGCGGCGAGCCAGGCCTCGCGCAGGCCGCGGTTCCGGGCGACCAGGTCGGCGCCGGCGGGCGTGAGGCTGACGTTGACCCGGCGGGCGTCGGACTCGTCGCGGTCGCGGGCCACCAGGCCGGCCGCCTCCAGTTCGCGCAGCGTGGCGGCGACGTTCGAGCTCGTCATCTGCGTCTCGTCGGCGAGGCGGGCGGGCTGGGTGGGCCGGGCGGGCCGGGTCGCGCCGCCGAGGCGGTTGACCGCGGCGAGCAGGCGCACCGCGGACTGGGACAGCCCGGCCACCGGGACGCGCTCGCGCCGCTGCCGGCGCCACAGCGCGCCGAGCCGCTCCAGCAGGAGCCGGACCTCCTCGTGCTTCATGCTACCTATGTTACATAGCTATTTCGCATAGACAAGTACGCCGCGGGACCGGAGGCGCTCGGGCACGGCCGGGTCGTCGAGGCGCGCATAGCGCACGTTCAACTCGCGCAGGTTGGGCAGCGCCTCGAGGACTTGCGCGGAGGAGCAGGAGCCCGTGAGGTACAACCGGGAAATGCGGGAACAGCCGGTGAGCGGGGCGAGGTCGAGGACGTGGGTGCGGTAGCCGTGGCCCTCCAGGCTCAGGTCGCGCAGGGCGGCCAGCGCGCCCAGGCCGGCGAGGGAGCCCACGTTGTGGTCGTCGGTCTCGCCGCCGGTGTCGTAGTCGAGCTCGCCCTCGATGGCCATGTAGACCGAGTTGCCGCCGTCGAAGTCGAGGCGCTCGATCGCGGCGACCGCACCGGCCGGGAGCGCCCGCGCGTGCAGCCCGTCGAGCGCGGCCGTGAGCCGCTGCTGGCCGGTGCCGGTCAGCGTGTCGAAGCCGGCCACGATCTCGGCGCGGCTGATCAGGCCCCGGTCGAGCAGGGCGCCGAGCACGCCGACGTGCAGCCCGCGGTCCGGAAAGATCACCTGGTCGTTCATGCCGCGACGGTACCGCCGTCAAGATCCGTCAATATCGTTTGGTTGACCGCCGGCGTGGCGGGGTAGCGAGCTCTCAGCGTGCGGCCCATCGATCGCTACGCCGCCTCCCTGGCGGGGTGGGTCGTACGCCCCGATGGGCGCTCCGGCCGGGATCCATCCGTCCGTCCCCCCTTCCGGCCGGGGCGCTCATCGGCGCGGAGACTCGCGCGCCGGCCGGGTGACCCGGTGCGCACGGCACGCGGCGAGGACGCCCCCGTCGCCGCCTGCCGCACCCGTGGGGGACGGCGACCGGGTCGCGGGGCGAGTCCTACGGGCGGCCTGGTCGCCGGCTCACCGCGACGCTGCGCTTCTGCAGGGCGGCCCACATGGTGCATCCGCCGTTCCGGCGGCTGACGACGATGCGCACGCCTTGGACGAGCACTGGCCGCGACGCCCGGGCCGCCGCCTGCCAGGGCCGGCGGTCCCCGGCGCGAACTCCGAGCAGCCAGTGCCGCGGCCGGTCGGCGATCGTGATCTCCGCCGTCGCCGCCTCGCAGCCCCGCACCGCCGACACCAAGTGGTCGGCGACGAGCAGGGCCGGGTCGAGGAGCGGCTCAAGGTCCCACTGCACGCAGGTTTGCTGCACCAGCTCGCGCACGGTCGCGCGCAACCGCCTTCCGGCGGGTTCGCGCCGGAACACCCAGCGCGGCACCAGGTCGCCGGCGAGGGCGGCGGCGCGGGCGTCGGTGAGGGTGCGGTACCGGCGAAGGGTCGGGCACAGCACGCGCAGCCGCCGGGCGAGCTCGCCGCGGTCGCCCACCACCGCGAAGGGCACCCCGGCCCGGCCCGCCTCCTGCTGCAGGACCAGGACGCAGACGTGCCCGGCCGGGTCGGCGAGGCGGGCGCCGGCCAGGTCGAGCACCACGGCGTCCGGTCCGTCAGCGAAGCACTTGCGCACCGCGGCCAGCACCCGCGGCTGCGCGGCGCGGCCGAGCGCACCGGCGACGGTCACCACCACGAGCCCGGCCGCGTCGAACCGTACGGTCCCGATCGAGAACTGCACGGACGCCCAGATGATCCATCGACGGGTGTCCGAAACATATTCGCGAACGTGACGGCTTCGTCACGGCTCCGGGAAGGTGTCGTGCACCCCGCCGTCGGGGGTCTCGGCGCCGGGCATGGCACCCTTCGGGTCGATCTCGCCGTCGTAGTTGAACACCCGGTACGAGCGGTTGTCGCGCTCGCGCTGCTGGGTGGTGAGGATGTAGCGGTGGATGAAGCCGCCGATCTCGTACTCCACGACGGCTGAACCGCCCGGGTCGATCGTGGCCCCGTCACGGGGGCCGCCGACGAGAACGGCATCGCTGCTGCGTTCCATGGCGCCCCGCTTCCCGGCCGCGCAGCCGTCAAACAACGGCGGGTTGGTTCGGCGGCAGCGCGGGTAGGTCGGCCCGATGAGCGAACACAAGGACCGCCGCTTCCACGGCGGCGCGCCCGAGCACCCCGACGACGACGAGCTGCAGCGGCGCACCGCGGCCGAGCGCGCCGACACCGGCGTCACCGCCTACGACCCGGACACGGTGCCGCCCGCGACCGACGACCCGGTGCCGTACGACCCGGACGAGGACGAGATCGACCAGGACATCCGTGGCATGGCCGCCCGGCAGGAGGCCGAGGGCGAGAACGCGCACATCGACCGCGACCACCCGTACCCGCCGACCCGCTACGCCGAGTAACCCCACCTCCGGCGGGGTAGTCGGCCGGGGGTGAATCCTCAGGAGTATCTGCGCGCCAACCGCGACCGGCTGATCGACGAGCTCATGGAGTGGATCCGGCTGCCGTCGGTCGCCGGGGTGCCGGCGCACGACCCCGACCTGGCCCGCTCGGCGAACTGGCTCGCCGCCCGGCTGCGCGAGATCGGGTTCCCGGCCGTCGAGGTGTGGCCGACCGGCGGCGGCCCGGCCGTCTACGCCGAGTGGTGCGCGGCCCCGGGCGCACCGACCGTCCTCGTCTACAGCCACCATGACGTCCGCGCGGCCAAGGACGAGCAGTGGGACCAGACGGCACCGTTCCAGCCGGCGGTACGCGACGGGCGCGTCTACGGCCGCGGCGCCTCCGACGCCAAGGGGCAGATCGTCGCGCACCTGTGGGGCCTGCGCGCGCACCTGGCCACCGGCGAGCGGACCGCGCCCGCGGTGAACCTCAAGGTCCTCGTCGAGGGCGAGGAGGAGATCGGCTCCATGCACCTGGCCGGCCTGCTCGACGAGCACGGCGTCGGGGCCGACCTGGTGCTGTTCTCCGACACCCTGCTGTGGCACGCCGAGCACCCGGCGGTGTGCCTGAGCCTGCGCGGCATGGTCAGTGCGACCCTGCAGGTGTACGGCCCGGCGCGCGACGTGCACAGCGGCGCCGTCTCCGGCCCGGCACCCAACCCGGCCGTCGAGCTGTGCCGGTTGCTCGGCCGCCTGCACGACGACAAGGGCCGCGTCACGCTGCCGGGCTTCTACGACGACGTGCTGGAGCCGATCGACCGGTACGACGCTCTCCCCTACAGCGACGCCGACTGGCTGGAACGCTCCGCCACCGCCAGCATCGGCGGCGAGGCCGGGTACACCGTGCCGGAGCGGCTCTGGGCCCGGCCCGCCGCCGAGGTGCTCTCGCTGGTGGCCGGCGACCTCGGCGGGCCTTCCCGGGGCGCCGTCCCGGCCGTGGCGGCCGCCACGATCAGCATCCGCACCGTGCCCGACCAGCGGGCCGAGGTCGTCGCCGAACAGTTGCGCCGCTGGGTCGCCGCCACCATCTCCGACCGGGTCCGCTACGAGCTGACCGTGGCCGGGCGGATCAGCGCGGACCCGTACCGCACCCCGGCCGGCCACCCGGCCGTCGCCGTCCTGGCCGCGGCGATGGCCGAGGGCTTCGGCACCGGTACCGTGGGCCGGATGGGCAACGCCGGCAGCGGCCCGGCCGACCTGCTGGCCCGCAAGCTCGCCGCTCCGGTGCTGTTCTTCGGGACCGGCCTGCCCGAGGACGCCTGGCACGACAGCGACGAGAGCGCCGCCATCGACCTCCTGCTCGCCGGCGCGGCCACGCTGTGCGCCTTCTGGCAGCGCCTGCCCGGCACGTGACCGTCGTCACGCCGGGACCGGGATTGTCCCGGGGTACCACCTGGTTATGCAGAGCGTCGGTGTGCCTGTGTCCCAGGGCCTCAACTAGAAATGCCTTCGCGGAATACCGTTCGGCTGGAACCGCGTCGCGCCACTCGCCATTAGGCGACCTGCGCACCGACCTTGCGTACGAGCGGCCCGGCGGACTTCCCGCCGGGCCGTTTCGCGTCGGGAATCTCGCGTCGGGAATCTACTGCGCGGACGCGAACGGGGCCGTGAACGCGTCGAGCACGCCGCAGCGGTCCAGCGCCAGGTGCGCCACCGGCGAGGCGGCGACGAGCGCGAGGTCGCAACCGGCCCGCTGCGCGGCGACCAGGCCGGTCAGCAGCGTCCGCACGCCGGCCGAGCCCAGGAAGGTCACGCCGGACAGGTCGAGCTCGATGCGGCGCGGTCCGGCCTCGTGCGCCGCGCCGACCAGTGCGGCGTGCAGGCTGCCCGCGGTCAGCGCGTCGACCTCGCCGACCACCGTGACCCGGACCGGGCCACCCGGCCGGACCGGCCGCACCGCGATCTCCAGCAGGGCGACGTCGTGCGAGGACTGCAGCAACATGGGAAATCGGTCAAGCGCCATGAGGCGTCTCCGTCGAACGAAGCCGGTCGCGTCCTCTCCAGTGCCGAAAGCGAGGACCGGCTGTGGCAAGTATTGCTCGCCCGGTGAAATGCGTCGCGGCGCGACTGGCGGGCAGTGGTCGCGAAAGGGGGTGACCCGGGATGACCGACCTCGCGATGCGCCTCAGCGACCTGGCCCGCGCGCTGCACGACGAGCCCGACGTGCAGGAGACGCTGGACGCCGTCGTCGCCGCGGCCGTCGGCACCGTGCCGGGCGCGCAGTACGCGGGCGTGATGGTCGTCGAGGGCCGGCGGCGCATCGAGACCCGGGCGGCCACCGACGACGTGGTGCGCCGGGTCGACCAGGCGCAGTACGACACGGGCGAGGGCCCCTGCCTCGACGCCGTCTTCCGGGAGCGGACCTTCCGGCTCACCGACCTGGCCACCGAGCGGCGCTGGCCGCACTTCGCCCGGCGCGGCGCGAGCCTGGGCATCCGCAGCATGCTGTCGCTGCGCGTCTACGTCGAGCGCGACAACCTGGGTGCGCTCAACCTGTACAACGAGGAACCCGGCGCCTTCGACGACGGCTCCGAGCACATCGGGCAGCTCTTCGCCACCCACGCCGCGGTCGCCCTGCGCGGCGCCCAGCAGCAGGAGCAGCTCAGCCAGGCGGTGACCGTCCGGGACCTCATCGGCCAGGCCAAGGGCATCCTCATGGAACGCCACCGGGTCACCGCCGACCAGGCCTTCGCCCTGCTGGTGCGGGCCAGCCAGACCACGAACACGAAGCTCATCGACGTCGCCCGGCACCTGGCCGACACCGGCGAACTGCACACCCGCCGCCCCCGCTGAGGCCGGGCCGGGTCCCGCGCCGGCTGGAGGAGATCCCCCGGGGGTGATGGAGTTGTTTGCCCCGCCGATCAGCGGATAGTGCTATGGCCATGGCAAATCGCGACCTCGTGGTCATCGGCGGCTCCGCGGGCGGTCTCGAGGCGATGTGCCAGGTGGTCGCCGGGCTGCCCGCGGACCTGCCCGCCGCCGTGCTGGTCGTGCTGCACATGCCGGCCGACGCGCGCTCGGCCGCCGCCGAGGTGCTCAGCCGCTGCGGTTCGCTGCCGGCCGCGCCCGCCCGCGACGGGGAACCGATCGAACCGGGGCGGATCTACGTGCCCGTACCGGATCGGCATCTGCTCGTGCACGACGGCACCATCCGGCTGAGCCGGGCGCCGCGGCAGAACCGGTCGCGGCCGGCCGTCGACGCGCTGTTCCGCAGTGCCGCGCGGTGGTACGGGCCGCGGACGGTCGGGCTGGTGCTGTCCGGGTCGCTCGACGACGGCGCCGCCGGGCTGGCCGCCATCGTGCAGATGGGCGGGGCGGCGCTCGTGCAGGACCCGGCCGACGCGGTGTACGCGGGGATGCCGCAGGCCGCGCTCGCCATCACGCCCCGCGCCGAGTCCGCCGCCGCCTGGGCGCTCGGGGCGGCGGTGGTCAGGCTCGTCCGGGAGCCGGTGCCCGCGGCCGAAGAACCCGACCATGATCTGGTCACGGAGGTCGAGATGGCCATGAGTGAACGCCCGACCGTCGGCGCCGAATCCTTCCCCGGCCGGCCGGTCGGCATCGGCTGCCCCGACTGCGGCGGCGGCATGCACGTGCTCGGGGCCGCCCCGGCGATCCACTACCTGTGCCACATCGGGCACGCCTGGTCGCCGTACACGCTGCTCTCCGCGCAGCACGACAAGGTCGAGCAGGCACTGTGGACCGCCGTGAGCATGCTGGAGGAGCAGGCCCACGTGCACCGCCACCTCGCCGAGCGGGCGGCGGCCGGCGCGGCCGGTCGCACGGTGCGCCACCAGCTCGACGCGGCCGAGGAGATCCTGGCCGCGGCCTCCGTCATCCGCAAGCACTTCCCGGAACTGCTGCCGGAGGGGTACCACGGGGAGTGACCGGCCCCTACTCGATTTTCGCGGGGACCTCCACTCGCAACGGACCGTCGTTGCGGCCGTCGAGCAGGCGCATGAGCACCGTCGCGGCCGTCGCCCCGAGCTCGGCCCACGGCTGGCGCACCAGCGTCACCTCCGGATGGGCGAGCGGCCCCAGCCCGGCGTCGTCGAAGGCCGCGACGGCCAGAGCCACCCCGCGCTCCCGGGCCACCCGCAGGGCGCCCGCCGCGAGGATCTCGTCGGCGCAGATCAGCGCGCTCGGCGACGCCGCCGCCTCGACCAGGCCCTCCCCGTCGGGCTCGCGGCGGTGCCCGCGCACCGGTGGTTCGGCCGCGTCGACGAGCTGGTCGGTGTCGGCCGCCCGGTCCAGGCGGGCGATCCGCCGGTGGCCGAGCCCGCGCAGGTGCTCGACCAGGGCCTGCGCCGCCGCCTCCCGGTCCACCCACACCGCCGCCGGCACCCCGTCGGGCGGGGGTCGCAGGCGAACCCCGACCGCCGGGTACGGCACCGGCGCACCGCCGCCGATGAGGATCGCGCCGCACACCGAGTCCCGCACCGGCGCCGGGCCGGTGCCGAGCATGGCCACCGCGCCGTGGCTCTCCAGACGCTCCACAATGGACCCGACGACGAGACCGTACGGGCCGGTCATCGGATGCGGGCAGCGCACGAACACCACTCGGGCCATGACTCTCCTTCTCCCCGCGGATGGATGAGAGAGCGCTCTCCGCCCCCTCGACACCGGTGTTTTGCAACGCCTGAGAGCGCTCTCACCGCACGGTTGTAGCCGCGTCACGCGCGGGGTGTCAAGACAAGTGCGCTTACCGTGACGTCATCGATGCGGCCTCGTCGCCGCTCAGCCGGTTCCGGGCACGGCAGGCCGGGTTCTGGCATTCGACCAGGTGGCGCGTGCGAATCGGGAACAATGGGATGAAGAAGAGGCTGAGCTTGGTGACCTCGCGCACGAGCGGCATCCGACCCGGCTGCCCGCAAACGCGGCACACAAACGAAACCCACCCGAGCACGACGCGCCCGGTCCGGAACCCGAAAATCACCAGCACCGCTTGAACGTACAGCCCGCTCACAGGTTGCGCAGAGCCCCCTGCCAGCCGCCCCCGCCAGCCTGGGTCCACAGCAAGTGGTCGACGTGAATCCGAGCAGGAGGTCCGGACGTGAGCAACGACAGACGCCCGACGTATGAGGGGCGGCCCTTCGCCCGGCCGGACGAGGAGCTGGTGGACCAGGGCCTCGGCTTCGACCTCGGCACCATGCTGCGGCGCCGGCAGCTGCTGCGCGCGTTCGGCCTCGGCGCCGCCGTTGTCGGCCTCACCGCGGCGTGCGGCACCGACTCGGCCACGACCACGACCCCGTCGGCGAGCGCGACGAGCGGCGGCTCCGCGAGCGGCGAGATCCCCGACGAGACCGCCGGCCCTTACCCGGGCGACGGCTCCAACGGCCCCAACGTGCTCAACCAGAGCGGGATCGTCCGCAGCGACATAAAATCCAGCTTCGGTACCGCCAGTGGCACCGCCGAAGGCATCCCGCTCACCATCGAACTGTCCATCGTGGACCTGGCCGGCGGCGGCAAACCGTTCGCGGGCGTCGCGGTGTACGTCTGGCACTGCGACCGCGAAGGGCGCTACTCGCTGTACTCCCAGGGCGTCACCGACCAGAACTACCTGCGCGGCGTGCAGGTCGCCGACGCGCAGGGCAAGGTGACGTACACGAGCATCTTCCCGGCCTGCTACTCGGGCCGCTGGCCGCACATCCACTTCGAGGTGTATCCCGACCAGGCGAGCATCACCGACTCGGCCAAGGCCATCGCCACCTCCCAGGTCGCGCTGCCCAAGGACGCCTGCGACGCGGTGTACGCCACGACGGGGTACTCGGCCTCGGTGCAGAACCTCGCGCAGGTGACCCTGCAGAACGACAACGTGTTCGGCAACGACGCCGGCGCCCTGCAGCTCGGCACGGTCACCGGGAGCGTGGGCGCCGGCTACAAGGTGGCGCTGACCGCGAGGGTCGACACCCGCACCACCCCGACCGGCGGCGCGGCCCCGGGCGGCGGCGGGGACGGCACGCCGCGCGGCGCTCCCCCCTCGGGCTTCCCGGGCGGCGGCGGCCCCGGCGGCACTCCCCCGTCCGGCGGCCCCGGCGGGATGCCGCCCACCGGCTGACCCAACGGGCTAGGCCGGGTCGGCGAGGATGCGGCCGAGCGTGCGGCGGCCGGTGCGGGCCATGGGCGGATTGCTGGCTTCGTAGTACCAGACGAGGCCCATCGACTGCACGAACGCCCACGCCCGGCCGCGTGCCCATTCCGCCTCGCCGCAGCCGAGCCGTGCGCGCAGGACGGCGCGCGGGCCGGGGTCGAGCAGGTGCCAGGCGCCGATGAGCTCCAGGGCCGGGTCGGCCGGGCCGAGGCCGCCGACGTCGAGGACCCCGGCGAGGCGGCCGCCCTCGACCAGGACGTTGCCGGGCATCAGGTCGGCGTGGCACATGACGTCGGGGTCGGCGCCGCGGGGCAGCTCCCGCATCACCGTCCACAAGCGACGCAGCCGCGGCACGTCCAGCAGACCCTGACTGCGGTCCAGGCAGGTTTCGATCCAGTCGTCGTGCTGGGCGATGCGCCCGCCACGGCCGGTACCGGCGAATGGTTTTCCGTCGGTGGGAATGCCGCGCACGTCGGCGATGAAGTCGGCCAGGTCGAGGGCCAGGGCCTCGGAGGCGGCGGCGGTGTCGTCGGCGAGCGCGCCGGGCAGCCAGGTGAGGACCGACCACGGCAGCGGATAGCCCCGGCCGGGCGCCCCGACCGCGACCGGCCGCGGCACCGGGACGCGGGTGTGGGCGGCCAGCAGCCTCGCCGCGTCCAGGTCGCGCGGGATGTCGTCGGCCGCACCGGGGCGCAGCGGGAACCGGGCCACCAGGTCGTCGCCGATGCGGAAGACGGCGTTGACGGTGCCGGGGTGCTGCTCGCGGACCGCCAGCCCGGCCCACTGCGGGAACTGGTCGCCGATGAGGCCCCGCACGAGGTCGGCCGGCACGCTGAGCTGGTCGTCATGCATCCGCACACCGCAGGTTCGCCGATCCCGGCGGGCGCCGCAACCGGTTTCCCCGGGAAACTTTCACGCCCGCGCCCCGCTCACCGGGCGATATATGTTGATCACTTGACTACGCGCGGCGGGCGCGGCGAGGGTCGGCGCATGTCCAGGACTCGTACGTTTGCGTCGACGGTGCGGCTGGCCGGGGCCGCCGCGCTCGCCCTGATCACGGGGGCCCTGCTCATCGCCGTCACCGACGCCAGCGGCAGCACCCCGGCGCCGCCGGTCCCGTCCAGCTCGGGCACGCCGAACACCTCGCCGTTCCCGCCGTCCGCGCCCACGAACCTGCAGGCCACCACGGTCACCACCACGTCGGTCACGCTGACGTGGACCGCCTCGACCCGCGGCTGCTGCGCGGTGACCGGCTACGACATCACGTACTGGCAGGCGTTCAACGACGTCGGCTGGAACGCGAGCGTCGGCAACGTCACCACCGCCACCATCACCGCCGAGATCCAGCCCGGGCAGCAGTACCGGTTCTGGGTCACCGCCCACGACGACCTCGGTCACCGCTCCGGCGCCTCGAACCAGATCACCGTCATGACCCCGGTCGCCACCTCCGGCGACACGGTCCCGCCGGCCGCGCCGACCGGCCTGGCCGCGAACCCCGCCAACGGCCCGAGCACCACGCTGACCTGGTCGCCGTCCACGGACAACGTCGGCGTGACGGGCTACAACGTGTACCGCTTCGACGGCGTCTTCATCTCCACCCTGCTCGCCACCGTCCCCGGCACCACGTACCAGGCCGCGGTCGTCTCACCCCGCGACCAGTTCTACGTCCGCGCCCGCGACGCGGCGGGCAACCTGTCGATCGCCTCCAACTCGGTGACGGTGACGGGCGGCTCCCGCCCACCGAGCAGCCCGGCCGCCAGCCCGTCCTCCCCCGCCCCGCCGGCCCTGTCGTGCCGCGCCTCGTTCACGTTCAGCTCGGTGTGGGCGACCGGCTTCGTCGCCGAGGTCACCGTGACGAACACCGGCTCCACCCCGATCGTGGACTGGGTCATCACCTTCACCTTCGGCGGCGACCAGCACATCAGCCAGTCCTGGAACGGCTCCTTCACCCAGACCGGCGCGAACGCGACGCTGAGCGCGGCGAGCTGGAACCGCATCATCCCGCCGGGCGGCTCGGTCACCGTCGGCATGTACGGCACCCGCTCCGGCTCCACCCCCGCCCCGCCGACGGCCATCATGGTCAACGGCGTCCCCTGCTCGTCATGACGCTCAGCAGCCGCTGACACCGCCGCGGGTCCTCGGCCGTCGCCGGCCGAGGACCCCTAGCTGTCGCACGAGGAGCCGCGCAGCTCCAGGTCAACTTGGTTCACGCTGCGTGATACAACGTTTGGCTCATGGTGATCGGCACCGCTACGTTGCTCGCTGTGCCCCCCTCACACGTCCACGAGATTCTCATCGAGATGTTCCGAGGCCGGCCGCAGCTGGCGGCCGACCTCCTGACCGACTCGCTCCACATGATGGTGCCGCCGTTCGAGGAGGCGCAGCTTTCTCCCGCCGACCTCACCGCCGTTGCACCCACCGAGTACCGAGCCGACGCCGTGGTGACGCTGGACGCGCGCAGCGGCACGGCGCTCGCGGTCGTCATCGAGGTGCAGCTCAAGGTCGATGCGCGCAAACGGCTGAGCTGGCCCGTCTATCTGACCACGCTGCACGCCCGGCTCCACAGCCCGGTCGTGGTGCTGGTCTTGTGCCGGTCCCGGCAGGTGGCCGACTGGTCCGCGGTACCCATCCGGATGGGACCCGGTTCAGTGGTGACGCCGATGGCGCTCGGCCCGGATCAGATCCCGGTCGTCACGGACCTTCACACCGCCCGCCGCATTCCAGAGCTCGCGGTGCTTTCGGCCATGGTCCACGGCACCGTTCCCGACCCCACACCGATCTTCGAAGCCCTGCTCACGGCCCTCGACGTAATCGATGAATACCATGCCGACCTGTACACTGACCTCGTATTCTCGGTCCTGCCGGACACGGCCAAGGACTTTCTGGAGGAATTCATGACCGCCACGAGCCACAGGTACCACAGCGAATTCGCCCGCCGGTACTTCGACCAGGGCGAAGCCCAAGGCGAGGCCAGAGGCAAGGCCCAAGGCGAGGCCACGTCGCTCCTGGCCATCCTCGAGGCCCGCGGTATCGAGATCCCCGACGAGATGCGCTCCAGAATCGCCGAATGCACCGATCCAGTCCAACTCGGCACCTGGATCCGCCGGGCCGCCACCGCAGACAAGATCCAGGATCTCGACGAACTCGCTGACGGGTGAGCCCAGAGAAGCGACGAACGCGATCGGCGGGAGATTCCGTTCGATCAGCGGCACACCGTCGAGTGGCGGCTCACCCCAGTGACGTGGACCGGGCTGCACGTGCTGCACATGTTCCGGCCCGACCGCGCCCTGCCCCGAGAAGGCTGGGACCGGCCGCGGGCCGGCGGCGCATGACGAGGATGTCACTGGCCGGACGTCACCGGCCCCAAATCGGGCGGGAGCTGCCGCACGGCGATCGCCACCGCGTCGTCCGGTGTGGTGGCGGAGCCGATCACGTCGCCGAGGTAGCGGGACCGGACCACGTACGCGTCGTCGGCCTCGGCCCACAGGCTCAGTCCGACGTCGTGCAGGAACGGCCGGGTCGTGGTGGAGAACTTCAGGACCCAGTGGCTCGTGTACGGGTACAGCCCCCGCAGTTCCGGCGACGCATAAGCGGCCTGGGTGATCGCGCGCAGGCGGTACAACCCGGGCTCGGACATCTCGGCGAGGACGCTCTGCCATTCCGACAGGCCCAGCGCCACCGGGTCGCCGGAGGGCACCTCGAAGCGGCCCGTCGGTTGCAGCCACGGCGCCAGTTCGCACAGCTCCGGCAGGGCGACCCCGTCGTGCCAGGCGGTGGCGACGGCGGCGATGTCGAGGGGGTCGGCGGTGTACCCGGCCACGAGCGGCAGGTGCTGGTGCGACTCCCCGCCGACGACCGACCACCGCCGTTCGTGCCGGATTGCGCTGACCTCCAGGTCGTTGCGGTACGGCACCGGCGTCGGCAGGGTCGCCCGGTACATCGGGTCGCGCTCGTCGACCGCCGCCGCCACGCCGAGTGCCCGTAGCAGCGCGGCCAGGCTGCCGGCGGTGTCGACGTCCGGGTAGAGGCTCACGCGCGCACCCCGGACCCGAGCACCGCCGCCGTGGGCAGCACCAGCGCGTCGCCGTCCAGGAACCGCGCGGCCTGCCGCTCGTACTCCCGCCGGGCCGCCGCGACCGTCGCCGGCGGGGCGTGTTCCAGGGCCTCGCCGAGGGCCCCCATGCCGTTCGCCGGGCCGATCCACCAGGTGTCCAGGTCGGTCCGGTGACTCCATTCGAGCCGCACGCACGACACGTCCTTGAGCCCGGCCCCTTCGAGCAGCCCGGTGACGCCCTCGACGTCGCGGGAGAAGTTCAGCTCCGGCGCCACCAGCGGCGGCGACGGCTCCAGGCCGAGGGCGGCCATGATGTCGAACCACAGCTGCTGCAGCGGCGGCGCCGGGTACGGCCACACCGTCAGCGCCACCCGCCCCCGGGAAACGCGGGCCAGGTCGGCCACCGCCGCGCCCGGGTCCGGAACGTGATTGACCACGAAGTTGGCGACCACCGCGTCGAACGACCCGTCCGCGAACGGCAGCTCCGGCAGCCGCCCGAGCCGCACGTCGGGCACCACCGCCCGGGCCAGCTCCACCATCGTGGGCTCGGCATCGACGGCCACCACGTCCGCGCCCCGTTCCGAAGCCAAGGCCGCCACGGTACCCGTACCCGTGCCCACATCAAGCAGCCGAACCCCCGCCGCGACCCCGGCCGCATCGAGCAGCTCGGATGCGGTGTACCCGCACAGGTGGGCGTAACTGTCGGCGAACGCCGCCGCACGGCCGGTCCATTGCATCCCTGAAGCCTAAGGCCTGTTTGGTAACTGAGGCAGGGCTGCGGCGGGCCCAGATTCCGCCTGCGCACACATCGCGGAGGCCCGGTTACAACACCGGTAGCCGGGCCTCCGCGCTGCGCACGCAGACGAAATCTGGACTCCGCCGCAGCACCTACCCCAGTTACCAAACAGGCCTTAACGGTGCTGCAGGCGGGGATAGACGCGGCGGGCGTTGTGCTCGTAGACCTTCGACCGGTCGGCGGCGCTGAGGGCGAGGACGTCGATGTACCGGCGGGTGTCGTCGAAGTGGTGGCCGGTCTGCGGGTCCAGGCCGCGGACCGCGCCGAGCATCTCGGAGCCGAACAGCAGGTTGTCCGGGGAGATGACCGCGAAGAGCAGGTCGATGCCGGGCTGGTGGTACACGCAGGTGTCGAAGGAGACGTTGCCCATCAGCGATTCCGGCAGCGGCGGGCGCCCGAGCATGTCCGCCAGACCCCGGAACCGGCCCCAGTGGTACGGCACGGCGCCGCCTCCGTGCGGGATGACGAACCGCAGCGCGGGGAAGTCGCGAAAGAGGTCGGCCTGCACCAATTGCATGAAGACGGCCGTATCAGCGTTGAGGTAGTGCGAGCCGGTGGCGTGGAAGTTCGGGTTGGTGACCGCCGAGACGTGCACCATGGCCGGCACGTCCAGCTCGCACAGCACCTCGTACAGCGGGTACCAGGAGCGGTCGGTGAGCGGCGGCGACGTCCAGTGGCCGCCGCTCGGGTCCGGGTTGAGGTTGCAGCCGACGAACCCGAGCTGCTCCACGCAGCGCCGCAGTTCCGGGACGGACTCCGCGATCGGGACGCCCGGGGACTGCGGGAGCTGGCACACGGCGGCGAACTGCCGCGGGTACAACCGCGAAACCCGGTGCACGAGGTCGTTGCAGTGCTCGGACCAGGACGAGCGGCCGAGGTGGTGGCGCATGGCCGAGGCGCGGGGCGAGAACAGGGTCAGGTCGACGCCGCGTTCCCGCATCAGGGTGAGCTGGCCCTGGACGGACTCGCGCAGCTCGTCGTCGGAGATCTCCGGATAGGTGTCGCCGGGCTGCCAGGAGGCGTGGGCGGCGGGCGCGGTCGTGTAGTGGCCGTGGCAGTCGATGATCATGCAGGAGACTCCGGGTCGATCACCGGGGTGCCGTGGGTGTGGAAGGTGTCGATGGTCTTCAGGCCCCACGCCTGGCCCTTGGCCCGTTCCGCCGCCGTCCAGCTGATCGTCCTCCAGTCCGGGGCCAGGATCAGGCGCGCACCGGCGTTGCACAGTTCGATGCGGTTGCCGCCGGGCTCCCAGACGTACAGGAAGAAGGTCTGCTGGATCGCGTGCTTGTGCGGTCCGGTCTCGATGTGCACGCCCGCGTCCAGGCAGACGTCGGCCGCGCGCAGGATCTCCTCGCGGGTGTCCGTGGCGAACGCGACGTGGTGCAGGCGGCCGCGGGTGCCCGTCCAGTCCTCGGTGTAGACGAGGTCGTAGGTCTTGTTGCCCAGCGAGAACCAGATCGCCTGCGGGCGGCCGTCGTCCTTGACGATCTGCTCGGTGCAGCGGGCGCCGAGCACGTCGCGCAGGAACGCGGCGGTGCCGGGCACGTCGGCGGTGAGGTAGTTGACGTGGTCGAGGCGGCGCAGGTTGGCGCCCCGCCCCGGGTACGCGGCGGCCTGGTTCTTCAGCGCCGGCCGGTCGGTGTCGTCGGCCTCGTACCAGGCCACGTCCCAGTAGAGGCCGAACTCGTGGCCGTCCGGGTCGGTGAGCACCCGCACCTCGCCGAGGTTGTGGACGTCGTGCACGACCTCGCAGGCGCGACCGGAGGTGAGCCGGTCGAGCGCCTGCGGGCTGGCCGCGCGCAGATAGGTGCGCCCGATGCCTGCGCGGTCGCGGCGCACGAGCCGGACCGTCCAGGACTGATAGTCGTCCCAGGTGTGCAGATACACGGCACCAGCATCCCGGTGTACTGCCCGCAGCCCCATCACCCGCACGAAGAACTCGGCGGACTCGTCGAGCACCGGGGTGTACAACTCGATCGGGCCGACGTGCGCGATGTCGCGCCGGCCGTCGGGATCGTGCGCGAACGTCATCCGGTCGCCCTTCCGCTGCGGGGCCACACGAGCCCGTCGAAGATCTTGCGCGCGGTGCGTACCACGGTGCTGCGCCGCACCCGGGTCGCCGCGCCGTCCGGTTCGAGCTCCACCCCGACGTCGAACGTGCCGCTGGGGTGCTCGACGCGCACCACCGGGTCGCCCGCGTACGGTGCGACGGTGCCCGGGGTGCGCACGGCGACGGCGACGGAGACCGCGCCCAGCACGCCGATCGCGGCGTGGACCCTGTGCGGGATGAACGTGCGGGTCGTGACCGTGCCGCCGTGCCGGGGCGGCGAGACGATGCTCAGCTTCGGCACCGTCGTGTCCCGCACGTCGCCGAGCCCCATCGCCGGCCCGGCCGCGAGCCGCACGGCTTCGAGGGTGGCCCGCAGCTCGGTGCGCGCCTCCAGGTCGGCCGGGTCCTCGGTCCCGTCGAGGCCGAGGTCCGCGGCCCGCAGCAGCACCACCGGCATGCCGGCGTCCACGCAGGTGACGGTGAGCCCGGCGAGCTGGTCGGTGCGCGCGCCGGTGGGGAAGGCGGGGTCCGGGCCGCCGGGGAACGCCAGGTCGATCGGCGCGGCCGGGAACGGGGTGCCGGCCATGACCGTGTCGCCGTCGTAGCGCACCCGCCCGCCCGGCGTCCGCACCCGCGCCTCGACCAGGCTCACCGCCGGGTTGACGATCCGGATCCGCACGGTGGTCGGGTCGCCGGCCGCCGGGACCAGGCCGCGCTCGATCGCGAACGGCCCCACCCCGGCGAGGAGGTTGCCGCAGGTCTGGGCGGCGGTGACGATCGCCCGGTCCGGCACCACCTGGAGAAACAGGTAGTCGACGTCGGCTTCCGGGTCCGCCGAGGGTGCGACCACGGCCACCTTGCTGGTCAGCGGATGCCCGCCGCCGAGCCCGTCGATCTGCCGCTCGTCGGGCGAGCCCATGACGCGCAGCAGCAGCTCGTTCCGCTCGGCCGGGCCGGCGGGCAGGTCGGCGGCGAGAAAGTACGCGCCCTTGGAGCTGCCCCCGCGCAGCAGCATGCAGCGAATCCCGTCGCTCATTCGGGCAGCCGATCCACATACCGCACGCCGAGCTGCTCCAGCAGCGGCCGCAGCCCGTACAGGTCCACGCCCAGCACCCCGCGCGCGAGCTGTTCGCGCTTCGCGGCCTCGGCGGAGGTGCGCGCGGCGGCGGAGGCGGCGACGGTGCCGGCGAAGGAGCACGGCACCACGAAGACGCCGTCGTCGTCGGCGATCACGGCGTCGCCCGGCCGCACGAGCTGCCCGGCCGCCACGACCGGCACGTTGACCGAGCCCGGGCTGGCCTTCACGGTGCCCTGCGCGTGCACGGCCCGGGACCAGACCGGGAAGCCCATCGCGCGCAGCTCGGCGAGGTCGCGCACGCCGGCGTCGATGACCAGGCCGAGCACGCCGCGGGCGCGCAGCGAGGTGGCGAGCAGCTCGCCGAACATGCCGTCGGTGGACGGCGAGGTGGTGGTCACGACGAGCACGTCACCGGGGCGGCACACCTCCACCGCCGCGTGGATCATGAGGTTGTCGCCGGGGTGGCAGGAGACGGTGACCGCCGAGCCGCCGATCACCGCGCCGGCCTGGCGGGCCTGGATCTCGGGGCCGAGCAGGCCGGTGCGGCCGGCGGCCTCGTGGGCGGTGGCGACCCCCGCCGCGCGGAGGGCGGCGATGACCTCGGGATCGGCCCGGTCGATCGACCGGACGACGTGGTGCGATGCCATGGACTCAGCTCCCAGGGCTCGGATCTAGATTGTCAACAATCTACCTGCCAATCACTGATGTCAACGCTAGGAGCCACTTCACAATTGTTGACGATCTGTGTAACATCCGCGGCGTCGGCACTGCGAGTGTCCAAGGAGGACCCATGCCCCGCTTGCGCCGCCGTTCCCTCTTCGCCATCACCGCCGTCTCCCTGCTCGCCGGCTGCGGCGCCGGAGGTGGCGCCGCAGCCGCCACCTCCGGCGGCGTCACGAAGATCAAGGTCGGGGTCATCCCGATCGTCGACGTCGCCCCCATCTACCTCGGCGTCAAGCAGGGCTTCTTCGCCGCGCAGGGCCTCGACGTCACCCTGGAAACGGCCCAGGGCGGCGCGGCGATCGTGCCCGCCGTCGTCAGCGGGCAGTACCAGTTCGGCTTCAGCAACACCACGTCGCTGCTCCTGGCCAACTCCCAGGGCCTGCCGCTGAAGGTCGTCGCGGCCGGGGTCGCCTCCACCGGCACGCCCGGCAAGGACTTCGGCGCCGTCATCGTCAAGGCCGACAGCCCGATCCGGACCGCGAAGGACCTGGCCGGCAAGAAGGTCGCGGTCAACACCCTCAAGAACATCAACACCACGACGATCAACAACGTGGTCAAGCAGGACGGCGGCGACCCGTCCACGATCACCTTCACCGAGCTCGCGTTCCCCGACATCACCGCGGCCGTCGGCAAGGGCGACGTCGCGGCCGGGCAGGTCGTCGAGCCGTTCCTGACCATCGCCATGGGCCAGGGGTACCGCCAGGTCGTCTCCAACTACGCCGGCACCGACCCTGACCTCACCGTCGGCATGTACTTCACCGCGCAGCAGTTCACCGCGCAGAACCCCAAGGTGGTGGCCGCCTTCACCGCCGCCATGAAGAAGTCGATGGACTACGCCGGGGCGCACCCGGACGAGGTCCGCGCGATCCTGACCACCTACACCAAGCTCGACCCCACGGTCCAGGCCAACCTGACGCTGCCGAGGTGGCCGGCCGCGGTCGACCGCGACTCCGTGCAACTGCTCGGCGACCTGGCCCGGACCGACGGGCTGATCACCAAGCCGCTGACCCTCGACGCGCTGCTGCCGTGATGCCTGCGCAAACCCCTCCGCAACCGCTGCAACGACCGGCCCTCGGGGTGCTGGGCCTGGCCGTAGTCGCCGCCGCCGTCGAGGCGGCCCCGCGGCTGGGCATCGTCGACCGCGCCTACCTGCTACCGTTCACGGCGATCGCCGCCCGGCTCGGCCACGTCCTGACCGGGGCGGACTTCTGGGCGGCGCTCGGCGACACCCTGCGCGGCTGGGCGCTCGGCCTGGCGATCGCGATGGCGGCCGGGATCGCGATCGGGGTGCTCATCGGCAGCGTGCCGGTGCTGCGCGCGGTGACCGCCTCGACGATCGAGTTCCTGCGGCCGATCCCGTCCGTGGCGCTCATCCCGCTCGTCGTGCTCATCTACGGCAGCCGCATGCAGTCCGCGCTCGTGCTCGTCGTCTACGCGGCCTTCTGGCAGGTGCTCGTCCAGGTGTTGTACGGCGTCGCCGACGTCGATCCGGTCGTGCGCGACACCGCCCGCTCGTACCGGTTCTCCCGCTGGGGCACGGTGCGCCACGTCGTCTGGCCGACCGCGCTGCCGTACGTGGTCACCGGGTTCCGCCTCGCCGCCGCCGTCGCGCTGATCCTGGAGATCACCGCCGAGCTCATCATCGGCGTGCCGGGGCTGGGCAAGGCGATCGGCGTGGCCCAGAGCTCCGGTGCGGTGGCCGAGACGTACGCGCTGGTCATCGTGGTCGGCGTGGTCGGCGTCCTGGTCAACCTCGCGGCCCGCGCGGTCGAGCGGCGGGCGCTGCGCTGGCACGTCTCCGTCCGGGAGCCGGCATGAGACGCGTCCTGACCGCGCTCGGGCTGCCCGCGGTGCTCGTCGCCGCCTGGTGGTTCGCCTCGGCCGGCAGCACGAACTTCTTCTGGCCGCCGCTGGCCACGATCCTCGAAGCCTTTCCGGAGACGTGGACCGCCGATCCGATCGTGCACGACGTCCTGCCGAGCCTGGGGCGGCTCATCGTGGGGTACACGATCGCCCTGGTCTTCGGGGTGCTGCTCGGCACCGCGATCGGCTCGTCGCCGGTGCTGCGCGCGCTCACCGAGCCGGCCCTGGAGTTCTTCCGCGCGCTGCCGCCGCCGGTGCTCATCCCGGTCATCGCGCTGTTCGCGGGGTTCACCGGGTGGACGCCGAAGCTGGTGACGATCGCGCTCGGCTGCCTGTGGCCGATCCTGCTCAACACGGTCGACGGGGTGCGCTCGGTCGACGAGGTGCTGCGCGAGACCGCGCGCTCGTACCGCCTCGGCCGGCTGTCCACGCTGCGGCACGTCATCCTGCGCGCGGCGAGCCCGCGCATCGCCACCGGGGCCCGCCAGGCGCTGTCGATCGGCGTCATCCTCATGGTCATCAGCGAGCTGTTCGGCGCCAACCGCGGCCTCGGCGCGGCGATCGTGCAGTTCCAGCGCGGGTTCGCGATCCCGCAGATGTGGACCGGCATCATCCTGCTCGGGCTGATCGGGGTCGCGCTGTCGGCGCTGTTCCGGCTCGTCGAGCACAAGACGCTGCGTTGGTACCGCGGGCAGCGCCAAGCCGAACGGGAAGTGTGATGAGCGATTCTGTGGCGCTGGACGTCGACGGGCTGGCCAAGACCTACACCGGCCACGGCCGCACGGTCGAGGCGGTGCGCGAGCTGACCTTCCGCGTCGGCAAGGGCGAGTTCGTGTGCATCGTCGGGCCGTCCGGGGCCGGCAAGACCACGCTGCTGCGCTGCATCGCCGGGCTGCTCGAGGTGAGCGGCGGGCGGATCAGCCTCGACGGGGAGCCGGTGACCGGGCCGCCGGCGGGGATGGCGGTGGTGTTCCAGGAGTACGGGCGGAGTCTCTTCCCGTGGCTGACGGTTCGCCGCAACGTCGAACTGCCGCTCAAGGAGCAGGGGCTCGGCAAGGCGGAACGGACCGCGCGGGTCGGCGCCGCCCTGGACGCCGTGGGCCTGCGCGAGAGCGCGGACGCGCACCCGTGGCAGCTGTCCGGCGGGATGCAGCAGCGGGTGGCGATCGCCCGTGCCGTGGCGTACGAGCCCAGCGTGCTGCTCATGGACGAGCCGTTCGCGGCCGTGGACGCGCAGACCCGCGCCGACCTCGAGGACCTCGTCCGCACGCTGTGGCGCCGGCTCGGGGTGACCGTCCTGTTCGTCACGCACGACATCGACGAGTCGGTGTACCTCGGGCAACGGGTGCTCGTGCTGTCCAACCGGCCGACCGTGGTGCTCGAGGACGTGCGCATCGACCTCCCCGGGGATCGCGACCAGCTGCGGACCCGATCGTCGCCGCGCTTCGCCGAGCTGCGCACCCATGTCTGGGGGTTGGTGCGCGATTCACACCGCTCCCAGCAGGACGGTGAGCCGTTGCGGGGCTAAAGTGGCGATTTGTGCGCAGTTGCTTCGTGGCCGGCCTGGTGCTGGCCGCCGCCACCGCCGCCTGCGGGCCGGCCGACAGCGGGCTCACCCCGCCGCCGACCCCGTCGTGCGCGCCCGCCCCGGCCTCCAGCGCGGTCTCCGGGGACGTCCTGGACGCCACCAAGGCTCTGCTCGGCACGCTCGACGACGACCAGGCCGCGGCGGCCCAGGACGGCGGGCTTTCCCTGGAGGACCTGAGCGACGTGCAGCGGGCGGCGGTGCTCGCCGTGCTCAAGGCCGGGCTCAGCGACGGCGGCTACCAGCAGATCGTGGACGCCACCGCGGCCGACGGCATCGACCGGTATCGGGTCCGGCTGACCGGCTCGCCCGAGGCCGGCGGCACCTGGGTGGTGCACTTCACCGGCCCCGGCCTGGCCGTCAACCTCGCCGTCGCCGGCAACGCGATCTCGGCCGTCTGCGGCGCGAGCCCTACGCCGTCGCCGCCGGCTGCAACTCCTGCGCGTGGGGCGACGTCCGCTCGTCGTAGCGGGTGAAGCCGGGCATGAGGACGGTACACAGGGCGACCGCACCCGTGCAGAGCAGCCCGCCGGCGGCGATCGCCCCGCGCAGGCCGATCGCGTGCGCCATCAGCCCGGCCCGCAGCTGGCCCGAGGTCGGCCCGATCGAGTAGGACAGCAGCTCGATCCCGGCCAGCCGGCCGCGCAGGTGGTCCGGGATCGTCTGGTTCCAGATCGTCGAGCGGAACAGCCCCGACACCATGTCCGCCCCGCCGGCCACGATCAGCAGCGCGATCGCGATCCCGATGTTCGGCGCGACCCCGAAGCCCGCGATGGCCAGCCCCCAGACCGCGGCCGCGATGAGCACCGCCAGCCCGTGCCGGTGCACCCGCGAGGCCCACCCCGAGGTGAGCGAGACGAGCATCGCGCCGATCGGGATGCAGGCGTACAGCAGCCCGAGCGCCCACCGCGCGTGCAGCGCGTCGGCCACGAACGGGTAGAGCGCCACCGGCATCGCCAGGAACATCGCCGCGATGTCGACGAAGTACGTGCCGAGCAGCTCCGGGCGCGACCAGGCGTACCGGGCGCCGCGGGCGATCCCGCGCAGGCTCGGCCGCTCCGCCCCGGCCGACGGCGGCACCGGGCGCAGCGCCCAGATCAGCGCGATCGAGGCCAGGAAGGTGAGCACGTCGACCGCGTACGCGACCGGCACCCCCGCCACCGCCACCAGCACGCCGCCGACCGCCGGCCCGCCGACCGCCCCGACCTGCCACCGGACGCTGGAGATGGCGTTGGCGGCGGTCTGCTCCTCACGCGGTACCAGCCGGGGGGTCATGGCGTCGAGCGAGGGCCGCTGCAGCCCGTCGAGCGCCGCGACGCACCCGGCCACGACGTAGAGCGGCCAGATCGCCGGGTCCGGCAGGAGCGCGTTGACCAGCAGCGCCCCGGTGCACGCGGCCATCGCGAGCTCACACCACAGGATGACCCGCCGCCGGTCGGCCGCGTCGGCGATCGCGCCGCCCCACAGCCCGGTCAGCACCATCGGCACCAGCTCGACGACCCCGACCGCGCCGACCGCGACGTAGGAGCCGGTGAGCTGCTTGAGCTGGAACGGCACCGCCACGATGGTGATGAAGCTGCCGAACATCGTGATCGCCCCGCTGGCCATGAGCAGCCGGAAGTCCCGGTGCCGCAGCGGCCGGAGGTCCATGCGCAGGTGTCGCAGCCGTCTCAGCACGGCGGGCAGCGTAACGAGCGGCCGCCGCGCGGGCACCCGATTTTAGGACCCGGCAGGTGCTCGACCCGCAGTGCGGCTTCGCCCGAGCGACAATGGCCTGGTGCATCCCACCGATCCGGCCGTGCCGGAATCCTTGCGCCGGGAACTGGTGGACGAGCTCACGGCGGCCCGCCGGCTCATGGACAGCGACCCGGTCGCGGCCCGTGCCGTGTGCGGGATGCCGAGGTGGCCCTGGAGGCACGCGGCGACCAACGGGCACGGCTGGCCGCCGCGATGCGGGCGTTGCTGCGGCACCGCCGCCCGGACGCCACGATCTGCCCGAGCGACGCCGCCCGGGTGGCCGGCGGTGCGTCGTGGCGGGCGCTGATGGCCACGGCGCGGGAGGTCGCCGCCGAGCTGTCCGCCCGGGGGACCATCGTCGTGCGCCAGCATGGCGAGGACGTCGACATCGCCGCCGCGACCGGGCCGATCCGCCTCGCCCGCGGCCCCGCATGGTGAGTGCCAGTTCTACGCCGGGCCGGCGGTGAAGTACTCGGCGGTGTCGTCGTCGGCCGGGTAGTACGACTCGATCGCCACCTCGTCGAGGGTGATGTCCGTCGGCGTGCCGAACGTGGTGATGGTGGAGAACAGCCGCAGCTCCCGGCCGTCGACGCGGAGGATCATCGGCAGCACCACGTCGGCCGCGGGACCGGCGACGCCCTCGGGGGCGGCGGCGAGCAACTCCTCGAAGAGCGCGGCCAGCTCCGGGTCGGGCGCGGTGGCGAGCTGCCGGCCGACCCGCGCCCGGAACATGGCCCGCACGTCGGCCAGGTTGACCACCATCCCGGCGAAGCCGCGCGGGTCCAGCCCGAGGCGCAGCAGGTTCACCGGCGGCCGCAGCAGGTCCGGGTCGACGCGGTCGAGGAACCGGCCGAAGGCGCGGTTGGCCAGCACGAGGTTCCAGCTCCGGTCGAACGCGAGCGCCGGGAACGGTTCGTGGGCGCCGAGGACCCGGCCGATCGCCTGGCGCAGCACGTCGTCGTCGAGGGGGCGCTCGCCGTAGCGGGGGGCGTGGCCGGCCGCGAGCAGCAGCCGGTTGCGGTCGCGCAGCGGCACCCCGAGCTGCTCGGCGAGGCGCAGCACCATCTCGGCGCTGGGCCGCGACTTGCCGGTCTCGACGAGGCTCACGTGCCGGGCCGACACGTCCGCGGCGATGGCCAGGTCGAGCTGGCTGATCCCGCGCCGCTGCCGCCACCGCCGCAGCGACTCGCCCACCGTGAACACGCGATCGAGCGTACCGACGAGGTCCATGAAGTCGCATTTCATCGACAACCGCGCGGCCCGCTGTCGACACTGCACACCATGACGAACGAGCACACCGCGACCGTCCAGCGGGCCATGTCCGGCTTCCTGGAGACCGGCGACGTCGACACCCTCGGCACGTTCCTGCACCCGGACTTCGTGCACCGCCGCCCGGGCGGGCACGACGCGTCGAAGGCCGAGTGGCTGGAGGCCGTTCGCGCCGCCCAGGCCCGGCTCACCGCGATGGAGGTCGAGATCCGCCACCTGCTGCCGGCGGGCGACCACGTCGTCGTGCACACCGTGCGCCGGCTGCCCGGCGGCCCGGCGATCGCGGTCATCGAGCTGTGGCGCTTCGAGGACGGCCTGATCGTCGAGGGCAACGAGATCATCGAGCCGCTCTCCCAGGTCGAGGCGAACCTCAGGTGGTGGGAACCCGCGCGCTGACCAGCCAGGTGCGCGCCCCGAGCCAGATGCCGTCCCCGGTCCGGTGCGCCGCGAACGCCTCCCGGAGCCGGGTCATCGCCCGCTCGTCGCGCAGGAACGGGGCGGTGCAGGCGAATTGGCGCACCCAGTCGAGCGCGGCCTCCGGGTCGGCGCCGTAGTACACGGGCTCGGCGACCTCCTCGATGCCGATGTCGCCGAACCCCGCGGTCCGCAGGAGCTCCTCGACGGTGGCCGGATCGCCGAGCGAGAACGGGTCCGGGCCGTCGGTGGTCGCGTGGCCGAGCGCCCCGCGGATGACCTGGTGCCACTCGTTGCGCTCGGCGGCCTGCCAGACCAGCATCACCAGCCGCCCGCCCGGGCGCAGCGCCCGCCGGAGGTTGGCGAACGCGGCGCCCGGGTCGGCGAAGAACATCGTCCCGAACCGGCTGATCACCAGATCGAACCCGCCACTGGGGAACGTATCGGTCTGCACGTCGGCGCAGCGGAACGCGACGTTGCCGGTGGTTTCGGCCCGCTCGATCGCCGCGGCGGAGATGTCCACGCCCAAGGCGCTGCCGTCCGGGCCGGCGAGCCGACCGGCCTCACGGGTGGTTCGGCCGCCGCCGCAGCCGACGTCCAGGACACGGTCGCCGGGGCGCACCGCCCAGGCCTGCCTGAGCGGTGCGTCGAATCGGCCCAGTTCCGCGTCGTAGTCCATCGGTGCACGGTACTGGGTCAGGGGCGCTCGGGCCGGTACCGGACGCTGACCTCGGCGCGCGGGGCGCCCTCGCGGGCCGCGTGCAGCCGGATCGGGGCGATGCCCGGGGCGTCGAGCAGCCGGCGGCCGTGGCCGAGCAGGACCGGCGCGATGTGGATGTCGATCTCGTCGATCAGGCCGCGCTCGAGCAGCTGGGCGCCGATGGTCGGGGACAGCACCTCGACGTTCTTGCCGTCGGCGGCCTTCACCGCGATCCGCACCGCCTCAGCCACGTCACAGCTCAGGAACGTGACGTCCGCGGCCGGCGTGGCGTCCTCGGGGTGGTGGGTGAGCACGAAGATCGGCCCCTGCCAGGCGCCGCCGTACGGGCGGGCCTCGCCCACCATCGCGTCCCAGCCCGCGCGCCCGCCGAGGACGGCGCCGGTGGTCCGCACGTACTCGTCGACCAGCCCCGGCCGGGCCACGATCCCCGCGTCCAGCCAGTCCATCTCGTGGTTCGGCCCGGCCACGTACCCGTCCAGGGACATGGAGAAGTGCCAGAGCACCTTGCCCGCCGCCGTCTGCGGCTCGATGTCGTAGTCGTAGGTCATGCCCGTTGTGACGAGCCGGCCCGCGCGGATTCATCGGATTTCGGAACGGGTTTTCTTCAGGTGCCGGACGGTTGCGCCGATGGTCTCAGCGTCACACGGAAGCGACACACACACTGGGGGCAGGGATGACCACGAACACGACCATCAAGCGCACGCTGGTTCTCGCCGGGCTCACCGCCGCCGCCGGGATCGCCGCCCTCGCCGGGGGCACCACCGCCCAGGCCGCCGCCACCCCGAGCGTCTACGCCAGCCACGGCGCCGTCTACGTCAAGCAGGCCGGCCACACCACCCGCCTCACCAGCGACGACGTCAACAAGCAGCCGGTACTGTCCCCGGACGCCACCCAGATCGCCTACGTGCACAACGACACCGTCTGGGTGATGAACGTCGACGGCAGCGGCCAGCACCAGGTCAGCGACCGCACCGGCAGCACCCCGGCCTGGGACGGCAGCGGCGTGCGGATCACCTACACCGCCACCTCCTGCACCGGCGCCCCCGGCACCTTCCGCACCGGCGTCAACGGCGGCGACACCTCCGAGGTCCTCGCCCCGTCCGCCTGCGTGAGCCAGGACGCCCCGCAGGTCGGCTACATCATGGGCTGACCGACCACCTGGCGGTACTGTAGAGAAATGCACCGAATGTCCGGTCCTGTGGGCCGCCTCGCGCGACGGACCGTCGGCCCGCTCGCCGGGCACCGGATGGACGTCCTGGCGATGCAGAGCCTGGCCCCGCTGTCCGCCGACTACGTGCCGTGGTCGCCGATGGCGATGCGGCCGAGCGGGATCGCCGGCGTGCTCGCCGAGGTCTACATCCACGACGTCCGCCACGTCGTCGAGCTCGGGGGCGGCGTCTCCACCTTCTACCTCGCCCGGCTCCTGCACCGCCGCGGCGGTCACCTGTGCACGGTCGAGCACGACCCGCGATGGGCCGACCTGCTCCGCGAGGCGCTCGACCGTGAGGGACTCGCCGGCACCGCGACCGTCGTGCACGCACCCCTCGCCCGGGACGGCTGGTACGACCGGGGCGCCCTCGAGCACCTGCGGCACGGCCCGATCGGCCTGCTGCTCGTCGACGGCCCGCCCGCGTACGAGCACCCCGGCGCCCGCTACCCGGCGCTGCCCCACTTCGCCGCCGCCCTCGCCCCGGACGCGATCGTCATCCTCGACGACATCGGCCGGCGCGGTGAGGAGCGCACGCTGCGCCGCTGGGAACGCGAAACCCCGTACCGGTTCGAACGCCGCCTCGTCCGCGGCGGCATCGCGGTCGGCCGGTCCCCTGCCGCGACCTGATGGTCGCCCGCCGCGAGTGGCTGGCCGCCGCCACCCGCATCACCCCGGTCACCGGCAGCCGCTGGGTCGCCGCGCGGGCCGCGCTCACCATGCTCACCGCGTTGTCCGTGCTGTGGCGGGCGGGAGCGCTCGACCACGCCGCCTACGCGACGTTCGGGGCGTTCGCCTCCGTCTACGGCGGGACCGCCCGCACCTCCACGCGGTGGCGGCTGCAGGCGGCGATCGGGGCGCTGCTCACCACCGCCGTCGGGTGCGGCGCCGTGATCGGGACGTTCGAGCACCGGGCCTGGCTGTCGGTGCCGGTCGCCGCGGCGTGGGCGGCCGGGGCGGCGTGGCTGTCCGGCCGGTTCGCGTGGCGGCCGCCCGGGCCGATGTTCGCGGTGTTCGCGGTGTCCACGTGCGCGGCGATTCCGGCCCGGGCGAGCGACATCGGCCCAGCGGTGCTGACCGCGGCGCTCACCGCGGTGTTCGCCGTGGCGCTCGGGGTGCTCGAGACGCGCCTCCTCGGGCGTACCGACGGCCCGCCGGCGGCCGCGACCGCAACGCCGGCCGTGCGCTGCGCGATCGCGGTCGCGCTGGCCGGTTCGATCACGACGGCGTCGGGGATCGGCCACCCGTACTGGGCGATGACCGCGTCCGTGGTGCCGCTCGCCGTGATCGGGCTGCACCATCAGGTGGCGCGCGGCCTGAACCGGGTCGCCGGCACGGTCGTCGGGCTGGGCGTCGCCGCGGTCCTGCTGATGCTGCCGCTGCCCGCGCTGGTCGTCATCGTGCTCGTCGCCGGCTGTCAGGCCCTCACCGAACTGCTCGTGGTGCGTCACTACGCCGCGGCGCTCGTGTTCATCACGCCGCTGGCGCTGCTCGTCGGGCAGCTCGCCGACCGGCAGCCCGTCGGGGAGCTGCTCCTGTCCCGGCTGCTCGAAACCGCCATCGGGGTGTGCGTCGGCGTCGCCGTCGCGGTCGCGACTCGGCCGAGGGACCGGCCGCCGTTGTTTCCGGCATCGGGGTCGGGGTAGCGGCGCAGGGGTGAGCACCGTCGCCCCTCCCCCGGCGTCGACCTGGAGCCCGCTGCGCATCGGCGTGTTCCGGGTGCTGTGGCTCGCCGTGCTGGGCAGCCAGGTCGGCACCTGGATGCAGACCGTCGGCGCCCAGTGGCTGCTCGTCGACCGCCCCGGCGCGGCCGCGCTCGTGTCGCTCGTGCAGACCGCCGGGACGCTGCCCGTGGTACTGCTCGCCCTGCCCGCCGGGGTGCTCGCCGACTCGCTCGACCGGCGGCGGCTGCTCATCTGGGTGCAGCTGTTCATGCTCGCCGTCGGGGTGCTGCTCACCGGGCTCACCATGGCCGGGCAGATGACGCCGCCGCTGCTGCTCGCGCTCACCTTCGGGCTGGGCTGCGGGATGGCGGTGACGAACCCGACGTACCAGGCGATGATCCCCGAGCTGGTGCCCCGCACGCAGCTGCCCAGCGCCGCCGCGCTCGGGTCGATCAGCGTCAACCTGGCCCGCGCGGTCGGGCCGGCCGTGGCCGGGGTGCTCATCGCGCACACCGGGGTCGCCGCGGTGTTCGCCATCAACGCCGCGACGTTCCTCGGCTTCGCGATCGTGTTGTTCCTGTGGCGGCGCCATCCGGGCGAGGACGCGCTGCTGCCCGAGCCGTTCCTGGCCGCCCTGCGCGCCGGTGGCCGGTACGTGCGCCACTCACCCGCCCTGCGCCGCTTCCTGCTGCGCGTCGAGCTGTTCATCCTGCCCGCCGTCGCGCTGTGGGCGTTGCTGCCGGTGCTGGCGAGTCAGCGGCTGCACATGGGCGCCGGCGGCTACGGGCTGCTGCTCGCCGCGCTCGGCGTCGGGGCCGTGCTCGGGGCGCTGGTGCTGCCCCGGCTGCGCGCCAGCCTGTCCGACAACGCGATGCTCGCCGCCGGAAGCCTGGTCTACGCGGCCGCGCTCGCCGTCGTGGCCGTGGTCCGGGTGCCGTGGGTCGCCGTGGTCGCGCTCGTCCCGGCCGGCGCGGCGTGGATGGCGGTGCTGTCCAACGCCAACGCCGGGCTGCAGCTGTTCCTGCCGGGCTGGGTGCGGGCGCGGGGGCTCGGGGCGTACCAGAGCGCGTTCTTCGGCGGGCAGGCGGTCGGGGCCCTCGGCTGGGGGCTCATCGCCCAGCACCTCGGCCTGGTCCCGGCGATGCTGACGGCGGCCGGGGTGACCGCGGCGGGCGCGGCGACCATCCGGCTGTGGCCGCTGCGCGAGACCCGGCACCTCGACCGCGATCCGGCGACGCCGTGGCCCGAGCCGCGGCTGACCGTGGAGCCGGAGCGGTTCGCCGGGCCGATCGTGGTCGAGGTGACCTACCTCGTCGCGCCCGGCAACGAGCGGGCGTTCCTGGCCGAGTCCGACGCGCTGCGGCGCACCCGGATGCGCACCGGCGCGGTCCAGTGGGGGCTGTTCCGCGCCGGCGAGACCGAGGGCGAGCTGGTCGAGATCTACGTGGTGCCCAGCTGGGACGAGCACCTGCGCCAGCACACCGGCCGGCTGACCGGCGCCGACGCCGAGGTCGACCACCGGGTGCGGGCCCTGTCGGAGCGCCCGCCCACCGTGGTGCACCTGCTGCCCACCCTGCCCGCCACCGTCAGCCCGTGACGGTCGCCTGGCTCACGGTCAGCATCGCGTCGGCGACGGTACCGTTGCGCCGCTGCCGCTCCGCGCCCGTCCCGTGCTCGCGCAGGTGGCCCAGGCCCAGCACCACCCGGACCCGGTCGCCGTGCCGGTCCAGGGCCGCACCGACCAGCTCGATCAGGTCCTCCACCAGGTCCCAGGCCGGCCGCGCCTCGTGCGTGCGCAGGTCGATCAGCGTCCCGCCCATGCCGGCGTGGGCCGCGTTCCAGTGCGCCGCGCGCAGCAGGTGCTCCGGCGGCCGCAGCGCCTCCCGGCCCGCGGCGATGTCCGTGATGGCCGTGGCGATCAGGGCGCGGACCAGGCCGGCCACGACGACGGTCTCGGCCGCGGTCGGGCAGACGTCGGCCACCCGGACCTCGACCGTCGGGTAGCGCGAGGACGGCCGCGCCCACCACAGCACCATCGAGGCGTCCAGCATCACGCCGGTCGCCACCAGCTCGGCGATCACCCGCTCGTAGTCCTCCGAGGAGCGCAGGTACGGCGCCGGGCCCAGGCTCGGCCAGCGTTCCAGGGCGATCCCGCGCCAGCTCGCGTGGCCGGAGTCGGTGCCGGCGTGCCAGGGCGAGTTCGCGGTCAGCGCCTGCACCAGCGGCAGCCAGGGGCGGATCGCGTTGCAGACCTGGATGGCCAGCTCGCGGTCCGGCACGCCGACGTGGACGTGGAAGCCGCACAGGGCCGGGTCGTAGGCGATCGGGCCGTAGTGGCGGGCGATCGCGTGGTACCGCGGAGTGTCCACCACCTCCAGGTCCGGCTCGCCGATCGGGGTGGCACCCACCGCGACCAGGCGGGCCCCCACGGACTCGGCGGCCAGGCCGGCGGCGGTGCGGTTCTCGCGCAGCGCGTCGTACAGCTGGGACAGGTCCGTGCAGACCGGGCTGACCATCTCCATCATGCTGCGCCGGAACTCGACCTGGCTGCGCTCGCGCAGGGCGGCCGGGATCCGCTCGCGGGCGGCGTCGGCCCGCGGCGCGTTCTGCCACGTGTCCGGGTCGAGCAGGAGGAACTCCTCCTCGACGCCGACCGTCAGGTGCAGGCGCGACGCCGAACGGGCGAGCGCAGCGGGCTGCAGGGCGGTGAGCGACATCAGGAGTTCCCCCCGGGTCGGACAGCGGTGAGTACGACGATCGCGATGCGGTCGGCGTGGGTGTACGCGGATTCCTGCAGGTTCTCGCCGTACACGTCGGGGTCGATCTCGCGGTACGTCCACGACAGGTCGGTGCCGGCCAGCCGCTCGGTCGCCGCGTCCAGCAACGGGTCGTGACCGGCGCTGATACCGGTGCCGGCGAGCAGGACGAGCGAGCCGCCCGGGGCCAGCCGCTCGATCGCCGTGTCCAGGATCCGCAGGGGCAGGTCGTGGCCGTGGCGGCCGCCGCCGTCGCGGTAGGCCCGGCCGTCCGGATCGATCATGAAGGGCGGGTTCGACACGATGAGGTGGAAATCGCCCGCGACGCCGTCGAGGAGGTCGCTGTGGACGGGGCGGACGTTGGCGGTGCCGGCGATGGCGCTGTTGATGTGCGTGTAGCGCAGCGCCCGGGGGTTGATGTCGACCGCCACCACCTCGGCGCCCGGCAGCCGCTTGGCCAGCGTGATCGCCACCGCGCCGCTGCCCGTGCCGATGTCGGCGACCCGGGCCGGCGGTTCGGCCCGCTCGGCCAGGTGGGCCAGGTGGGCCATGGCGGCGTCGATCGTGCGGTGGGTGTCGGGCCCGAAGAACACCGCGTCCGGCTCGGCGGGCGGGAACGCGGAATGCACGAACAGTTCGTCGTCGTAGCTGGAGACCCGGATCAGGCTGTGCCAGCCGTCGTCCGCGCGGCGCAGCGCGCCGGCCGCGCCGAGCAGCTCCACGAGGTCGTCGCGCAGGGCGCCGGGCTCGAACGGGCGGCTCCAGCCGAGCACGTCGGTGACGGTGCGTGCGCGCGCGTTGCCGGGGCGGCGATTCACCCGTTCGTGGGTCGCCGGGGTGACGGTGGTGAACCGGTACCCGGCGTCCTTGAGCCGCACACCGAGCCGCATGAGCGCGGCGTCGGCCTCGGCCGGGGCGTCGATGGTGGACGTCATGCGCTGCGACTTCCCCGAAATCTCATGCTTAACCGAAGTTAGGCCGGGCAGAGATCACCCTATGGAGCTTCCCCAGCCACGCGGACCGATGTCGGCCACCCTCGTCGACGCGCTCGCCGGTCCCCCGCGCCACCTCATGCTGCAGCCGGCCGTCACCACGGCGGGTGACCCCCTCGCCGACGAGGACCTCCAGCTGACCCTGCACATCGGCTACGAGCTGCACTACCGCGGCTTCGACGGCGTCGACGACGGCTGGGAGTGGCAGCCCTCCCGGCTGGCCCTGCACCAGGCGGCCGAGCGCTGCTTCGAGGCCGCCCTGCGCGACCTGGTGCCGATGCCGGACGCGGTGCCGGCCGCCGAGGTGCCGCGGGCGCTCACCGCGATCATGGCGGCCGACGACGGGCCGCAGCTGTCGAAGTACCTCACCGGGCGGGCCACCATCGAGCAGTTCCGGGAGTTCGTCATGCACCGCTCGGTGTACCACCAGCGCGAGGCCGACCCGCACACGTGGGCGATCCCGCGGCTGGGCGGGCGGGCCAAGGCGGCCCTGGTCGAGATCCAGGCCGACGAGTACGGCGGCGGGCGCACCGAGCGCATGCACGCCGAGCTGTTCCGGGCCACCATGCGCGAGCTGGGGCTCGACGACACCTACGGCGCCTACCTGCCCGACGCCCCGGCCGTCACGCTGGCCATCAACAACCTCATGTCACTGTTCGGCCTCAACCGCCGGCTGCTGGGCGCGATCCTCGGGCACCTCGCGATCTACGAGATGACGTCGTCGCTGCCCAACCGCCGCTACGGCAACGGGCTGCGCCGGCTCGGCTACGGCGAGGACGCCACCCGCTTCTACGACGAGCACGTGGAGGCCGACGCGGTGCACGAGCAGGTGGCCGCGCACGACCTGTGCGGCGCGTACTGCGCGGAGGCGGCCCCGGAACAGAGCTCCCTCGTGCTGTGGGGCGCCGCGTGCGGGCTCGCGCTCGACGCGCGCTTCGCCGCCCACCTGCTGGACCGGTGGGCGGCGGGCGAGAGCTCGTTGCGGGGTCAGGTCGCTTCGAGGGGCCGGGAGGTCGCCGGGGCGCTGGGGGCCTGAAAACCGACGACCTTGTGGGTACCGTCGCAGAACGGTTTGATCGCCGAGCGCCCGCACCGGCACAGGGCGACGGTCCGGCGGCCCGGGTCGATGACCTCGCCGTCCTGGGTCATCAGGGTGAAGTCGCCGCGCAGCAGCAGCGGGCCGTCTTCGCAGGGGGTGACGGAGGCAGCGTGATCCATGCCGACCGAATGCCCGCGTCACCCGCGGTCAAACGATTGCGCGCGGGGCCCCCGGGTAGCCGCCGCGCGTGTCGTTGCGCTACCAGCCGTCGCTGGACGGTCTCCGCGCGGTCGCGCTGGGCGGGGTGCTGGTCGCGCACGGGATGCCGGGCCTGCTCCCGGGCGGGTTCCTGGGCGTCGACCTGTTCTTCGTGCTGTCCGGGTACCTGATCACCGCGCTGCTGCTGCACGAACACGAGTCGACCGGCCGCATCCGCCTCGGCGCGTTCTGGGTCCGGCGGGCCCGGCGGCTGCTGCCGGCCCTCGTGGCGGTCGTCGCGTTCGTGGTGCTGGCCGGGCCGCGGCTGCTGCCGGAGCAGGACCCGGGCCCGCTGCGCCTGGACGCGGTGTCGGCCCTCACGTACTGGGCCAACTGGCGCATGATCTGGCGCGGCGGCGACTACTTCACCCAGACCGCGGCCGCCTCCCCGCTGCAGCACACCTGGTCGCTCGCCATCGAGGAGCAGTTCTACCTGCTCTGGCCCCTCGCGCTGCTGCTACCGAACCCGCGCCGCTGGATTGCCGCCGTCTGCCTGCCCGGTGCGGCCGTGTCCACCGTGGCGTGCTGGCTGCTGTACGACCCTGACGCGCCCGACCGCGCGTACTTCGGCAGTGACACCCGCGCCACCGCGATGCTGATCGGCTGTGCCCTCGCCACCGCACCGCGCATGCACCGCGGCATCGGCCTGGCGGGAGCCGCCGTTCTGGCCGCCGCCATGGTGCTCGTCAAAGGCCAGATGCCGCTGTTGTACCACGGAGGCTTCCTCGCAGTCGCCGCCGCCGCGGCCGCCGTCGTCGCCGCACCCCCCGCGTTCCTGGCCGCCGCCGCCCTGCGCTGGGTCGGCCGCGTCTCCTACGGCGGGTACCTGTGGCACTGGCCGCTCTTCGCGGTCCTCAACGCCGACCGCACCGGCCTGACCGGCCCCCGGCTGTTCGCGCTCCGGGTCGCGGCCACCCTCGCGGTCGCGGCGGTGAGCTTCTACGCGCTGGAGCAACCGGCCCGCCGGCTGCGCCCCGCCCCGATCGCCGTCACCGCCACGGTCCTCGCCCTCGCGCTGAGCGCCACTCCCCCGGCCCCGCCGCGGCGGGTCGCCTGGGTGTCGCCCGTCGCGGCGCCGTCGCCGTCCGCGACCCCGTCCCACCGCGCCGACCGGCGCCCGGGCCCGCCGCGGGTCACCGTGATCGGCGACTCGGTGGCGTGGACCCTCGGCGCGTACTGGCCCGGCGCCGCCGGCTTCACGCTGAGCAACCAGGCGGTGCAGGGCTGCGGCATCGCCACCCTGCCCGACGTACGCTACGGAGGGGCATTGCACACCAACTATCCGTACTGTGCAACGTGGCAATCCCGCTGGGCCGGCTCGGTCGCCGCCGACGATCCGGACGTGGTGGTGATCCTGCTCGACCGCTGGGAGCTGATGGACCGCGAACTCGACGGCCGCTGGACCCACGTCGGCGAGCCGGACTACGACGCCTACCTGTCCGGCCAGCTGACCAGGGCCCTGGACGCGACCACGTCCCACGGCGCGCGGATCGTGCTGCTGACCGCCCCGTACACCCGGCGCGCCGAACGCCCCGACGGCGGCCTGTGGCCGGAGGACGAACCCGGCCGGGTCGACGCCTGGAACCACCTGCTGACCCGGGCCGCCGCGACCCACCCGAGCCACCCGGCGGTGCTCGACCTGAACCACGTCCTGTGCCCGGCCGGCACGTTCACCTGGACGGTCGGCGGCACCCGCGTCCGCAGCGACGGCCTGCACCTCACCCCCGACGGCGTCCAGGCGGTCGTCGCACCCTGGCTGGCCCCGCAACTCGCCCGGCTGGCGGCCGCCTGATGCGCGAGCCCGTCGGCCGAACCGGCGACCCCACACGGGCGACGATCAAAGATCGGGCCTCCTGGGTACCCACATGAGTGCCGGACAACGGAGGGAGAGCGGGGCTTGCTCGACGAGTTCGCGGTGCACATCGACCACCGCGCCGAAGAGGCGGCGGTCGCTGTCTCGGGCGTCGTCGACCTGGACTCCGGCAACCGCCTCTTCGACGCCCTCGCCGACGTCCTCAGCCGCAACGACGTCCGCCGGGTGACCGTGGACCTCGCCGACGTGACCCTGCTCGACGCGTACGGGGTCGGCGTGCTGCTGGCCGGCCGCAACCGCGCCCGCACGTCCGGCGTCCGCTTCCGGGTCAGCCACGCCGAAGGCATCGTGCGCGAGGTCCTGGAAATCGTCGGCCTCCTCGACGTCCTCACCAACCGCCCGGGCTAAGGCCTGTTTGGTAATTGGGGTAGGTGCTGCGGCGGAGTCCAGATTTCGTCTGCGTGCGCAGCGCGGAGGCCCGGCTACCGGTGTTGTAACCGGGCCTTCGCGATGTGTGCGCAGGCGGAATCTGGGCCCGCCGCAGCCCTGCCTCAGTTACCAAACAGGCCTTAAGGCACCTTCTGTTCGGTGTCGGTGGGGCCGTGTACCACCGGGGTGTCGCCGTTCCAGGTCACCTCGTCCAGCCAGAGCTGGCGCCCCGGCGTGGTTGAGCCTTCGGCGCCGGTGGGCCAGGCGTGGTACAAGAGCCAGGTCTTGCCCTTGAACTCGACCATCGAGGCGTGTCCGGGGCCGGAGGCGCGGCCGTGGGAGGTGAGGATCGGGTTGCCCGGCGGCTTGTGGCAGGGGCCGAGCGGGGAGTCGCACTGTGCGTAGCCCTCGGCGTAGGCGGCGGTGTCGTAGGCGTTGGCCGCGTAGAACAGCAGCAGCCGCGCGCCGTGGCGCCACAGGAACGGGGCTTCGACGACGTGGCCCTCCCAGGGTTCGCTCTGGCGCAGCAGCCGCGCAGGGGCGCCGGTGAGGGTCAGGCCGTCGGCGGCCAGGGGCTGCGACCACAGCCACGTGTCCTGGCCCACCGCGTTGCCGTCGTTCTTCCACAGGAGGTACCGGCGGCCGTCCTGGTCCTGGAACGGGCTCGCGTCGATCGAGCCGCCCTGGTCGGCCTGGCACACCAGCCGTTGCAGGCCATCGTAGGGGCCGGCGGGACCGGTCGCGAGGGCGGCGCCGATGCACTGGCGGCCGGAGGCCCGGTCGGCGACGGTCACGTAGAGGGCGAACCTGCCCGGGGCCAGTTCGGCGATCTCCGGGGCCCAGGTCTTCCCGCCGTCGGCCCAGTCCGGCAGGTGGGGCAGGGCGTCGCCGGCCGGTGTCCACGTGACGAGGTCGGGCGAGGTGAGCACCGGGACGTTGCGGCCGCCCTCGTTGGTGTGCACCAGGTACCAGGTGTCGCCGACCCGGAGCGCCTGCGGGTCGGGCGTGTCACCGGCGTGGACCGGGTTGGTGTACGCCTTGCCGCACGCCGTGAGGAGCACCATCAAGAGAACCCAGGCGTACCTCATCCCTTGAGCCCGCTGCGGGAGACGCCCTCGATGATGTACCGCTGCGCCAGCACGAACAGCGCCAGCGCCGGCACGCTCGCCAGCACCGCGCCGGCCATGATGACCGGGTAGTCGGTCACGTACGCGCCCTGCAGCAGCCCCAGGCCCGCGGGCAGGGTCAGCCGGCCGGGGCTGAACAGCACGAACACCGGCCACAGGAAGTCGTTCCAGTTGGTGAGGAACGACAGCACGGTGAGCGTGGCCAGGGCCGGGCGGGACAGCGGCAGCACGACCCGGGTGAACACCTGCCACTGGTTCGCCCCGTCCAGCAGCGCCGCCTCCTCGATCTCGCGGGGCAGCGACAGGAAGAACTGGCGCAGGAAGAACACCCCGAACGCGCTCGCCGCACCCGGTACCACGACCACGACGAGCGTGTCGAGCCAGCCGAACGTGTCGGCGATGAGGAAGTTCGGGATGATCAGCGTCGCGGGCGGCACGAACAGGGTCGCGACGATGAGCCCGAAGAACAGCTTCCGGCCCCGGAAGCGCATGCGGGCCAGGGCGTACGCGGCGCTCGACGCGGTCGCGAGCACCACCAGCGCGTGCAGGGTGGCGGCGAGCATGCTGTTGGCGAACCAGCGCAGCACCGGGTTCTGCGAGCCGGGCTCGGCGAGGCGGTGGTAGCCGTACCCGGAGACCGGATCGGGAATCCAGCTCGGCGGGGAGTGCTGGGCCGCCGGGTAGGTCTTGAGCGACGTCACGACCATCCACAGCAGCGGCAGCATGAAGACGGCGGTGAGCGCGACGAGGGCGGTGTAGAGCAGCACGCGGCGCACGGTCACTCCTCCCGGTACCGCAGCAGCCGGAAGTTGGCCGCGCTGACGAGGGCGAGCATGACGGTGAGGGTCACGCTCATCGCGGCGGCCCGGCCGGCGTCGTTCTGGCCGAGGCCCAGGTCGACCACGTAGGCGACCACGGTGCGGGTCTCCGTGCCGGGGGCGCCCTGCGTGATGAGGTACGACTGCCCGAACATGTTGGCCGAGGCGATGATGGTGGTGGTGACGACGAACAGCAGCACCGGCCGCAGCCCGGGCAGCGTCACGTGGCGGAACCGGGCCCACAGCCCGGCCCCGTCGACCTGGGCCGCCTCGTAGAGCTCGGCCGGGATGTCCTGCAGCCCGGCGAGGTAGATGACGGCGTTGAACCCGCACGTCCACCACACGGTGACGCCGACCAGCGACACCCACACGTACGGGGTCGCGGTCAGCCACGGGGTGTCCGCCGGCAGCCCGAGCCGGCCCAGCACGGCGTTGACGAAGCCGAGGTTGGCGTCGAGCAGGAACCGCCACAGCAGGCCGATGACGGCGACGCCGAGCACGTACGGCGCGAAGTACACGGCCCGGAAGAACGTGCGGCCCGGGAAGCGCCGGTTGAGCAGCAGCGCGATGCCCAGCGGGAGCACCACGAGCAGCGGCACCGAGGCGACGGTGAAGATGGCGGTGGCGCGCACGCTCTCCCACCAGTCGCCGTACACCAGCGATTCCGGATCGAACAGCTCGGCGTAGTTGCCGGCCCCGACGAACGGCTTGTTCGGCAGCTGGAAGTCCCACTGGTGCAGGCTCAGCCAGACGCCCAGCCCGATCGGGGCGAGCCCGAACACGCCGAACAGCACCAGGTAGGGCAGCAGGAAGAGGTACGGGGTGGCGCGTCCGTGCGCCACCCCGGTCGCGGCGGGCATCCGGTCAGCTCCCGTACTTCTTCCGGTTGTCCTCGAGCAGCTTGTCGGCCTTGGCCACGCCGTCGTCGAGGGCCTGCTTCGGCGACTTCTTGCCCAGCACGGCCTCGTTGAAGGCGGTGTAGAACAGCGCGGTCACGTCGCCGATGCCGGGCGCGGCCGGCGGGAACTGGGCGTCGGGCAGCTCGGCGGCGAGCGTGGCCTCCTCGGTGAGCTCCTTGAACTTCGGGTCGTCGCGCACGGCGTTGCGGGCCGGCACCTGACCGCCGGCCGCCCAGTCCAGGGAGTGCTGGCTGAGCCAGTTGATGAACACCTTGGCCCCCGCCACCTTGTTGGCGTCGGTCTTCTTCTGCTGCACGATGGTGAAGTTGTGGGAGTTGGCCCAAACGGCTTTTCTGGTACCGATCTGCGGAACCGGCGCCACGCCCCACTGCACATCGGGGCTCTTCTTGAGGTCGTTGACCTGCCAGATGCCGTTGACGTTGAACGCGTTCTTGCCGTCCTTGAGGGCCAGATAGTCCGCGTCCTGGCCGACGTTGGCCGGCGAGTGCCCGTCGGCGATGAGCTTGGTGAGCCAGCTGACCGCCTCGACCGCCGGGTCGGCGTTGAACGTGGCCTTGGTGGCGTCGGCGTTGTAGAGCGCGCCGCCGAACTGGTACACCAGCGAGTAGGCGGTCATCCCGCCGGTGAACTGGAACGGGCTGATCCAGAAGCCCTGGATGCCGGCGCCCTTGAGCGCGGCGAGGGCGGACTCCATCTCGGCCTTGTTCGTCGGCGGCTTGGCCGGGTCGAGACCGGCCTTGGTGAACAGGGCCTTGTTGTAGTACAGGCCGACCGGGTGCATGTCGAGCGGGATGCCGTAGCGCTTGTCGTTGTAGATCCCGCCCTTCCACACCGTCGGGGCGAAGTCCGACTCGGACAGCCCGAGGGCGCTCGCCACGTCGTCGATGGGCTGGATCACCTTGCGGGCGGCGAAGGTGGCCAGCATGTCGATGTGCATGACGGCGATGTCGGGGCCGTTGCCGCTGGACACCGCACCGGGCAGCTTGGCGTAGTAGTCCTCCCACTTGTACGTGGCCACGGTGATGGCGACGTTGGCGTGCTCGGTGTTGAACTGGTCGACGAGCTTCTTGAAGATGTCGCCGTCGCCGCCGGTGAAGCCGTTCCACAGGTTGAGGGTCACCTTGGGGCCGGTGTAGTCCTTGCCGCCGTTGCCGGCCTGCGCGGTGTCGTTGGCGTCGTCGTCACCGCACGCGGCCAGGCCGAGCGCGGCGGCGCCGAGGCCGAGTCCGTAACCGAGGACACGTCGTCTGCTGATGGGGGTCATCTCAGCTGCTCCTTAGGAGGTTCCAGGACGCGCCGGCGAGCTGGACGGTGGTCCGGCCGGCGTTCTCGAGGCGGCGGGGCGGGCCGTCGAGGGTGAGGTGTTCCAGGGCGCGGTGCTGCGGGAAGGCGCGCAGGTCGAACTCGACGCTCAGGGGGTCCTCGCCGCGGTTCACGGCGAAGACGGCGAGGGCGTCGGTCTCCTCGTCGTGCACGGCGACGGTGGACAGGGTCGGGACGCTGCCGTACTTCGCGGTCTCGTGCGACGGCGTCACCGGCTCGGTGCGCAGGACGGTGCCACGGGCGTGGCGGGCGGTGAGGGCGAACGGGTGGAAGATGCTCTGCCGCCAGGCCCGCCCGCCGGTCTCGGTGCGGATCGGGGCGATGACGTTGGCCAGCTGGGCCTGGCACGCCACCCCGACCCGGTCGGCGTGGCGCAGCAGGGTGATGAGCAGGTCGCCGACGACCACGGCGTCGGTGTCGGTGTAGTCGTCCTCGATGAGCGCCGGCGCCTCGACCCAGCCGCGGCGGTCCAGGTCGTGCTGCAGCCGCGACTGGTACCACACGTTCCACTCGTCGAAGGAGACCTTGAGCTTCTTGCGGTTGTGCAGCTTGGCGCCCACGTGGTCGGCGGTGGCCACGACCTCGTCGATGAACGCGTCCATGTCGACCGCGGAGGCGAGGATGCTGGCCCGGTCGCCGTCGGACGGGTCGTAGTAGGTGTGCGCGGAGATGAAGTCGACGTGCTCGTAGGCGTGCTCGAGGACGGTCGCCTCCCAGGACCCGAACGTCGGCATGGCCCGGTTCGAGCTGCCGCAGGCGACCAGGCTGATCCCGGGGTCGATCATCTTCATGGCGCGGGCGGTCTCGGCGGCGAGGCGGCCGTACTCCTCGGCGGTCTTGTGCCCGACCTGCCACGGGCCGTCGAGCTCGTTGCCCAGGCACCACAGCCGCACCCCGTAGGGCTGCTCGGCGCCGTGCTTGCGGCGCAGGTCGGACAGGTGGGTGCCGCCGGGGTGGTTGGCGTACTCCAGCAGGTCCAGGGCCTCCTGCACGCCCCGGGTGCCGAGGTTGACCGCCAGCATCGGCTCCACGCCGGCCGCACGGGTCCACACCATGAACTCGTCCAGGCCGAACCGGTTGGTCTCGACCGTCTTCCAGGCCAGGTCCAGCCGGCGCGGCCGATCCCCGACCGGCCCGGTGCCGTCCTCCCACCGATACCCGGAAACGAAATTCCCTCCTGGGTACCGCACGACGCTCACCCCGAGCTCGCGGGTCAGTTCCAGCACGTCGCCGCGCAGCCCCAGCGCGTCGGCGGTGGGGTGCCCGGGCTCGAAGATGCCGCCGTACACGCAGCGGCCCATGTGCTCCACGAAGGACCCGAACAGCCGGCGGTCGGCCTCGCCGATGCGGAACGCGGGATCGATCACGACGCGTGCGGAATTCATGGTGCTGGTTTTACAACGTTGTAGGCAACGTTGTAAAGAGCTCGGTAAGCGGTACAGTCCTCCAGGTGCGGTACAGCCTCAAACACGTCGCCGAGCGGGCCGGCGTCTCGGTGAAGACCGTCTCCAACGTGGTCAACGGATACCCCCACATCCGCCCGGAGACCCGGGCCCGCGTCGAGGCGGCGATCGAGGCGCTGGACTACCGGCCCAACCTGAGCGCCCGCAACCTGCGCCAGGGCCGCACCGGGCTGATCGCGCTGGCCGTGCCCGAGCTGGACAACCCGTACTTCGCCGAGCTGACCCGGCACGTGGTGACCGCCGCCGCCGCGCACCACTGGACCGTGCTCATCGACCACACCGACGGCGACCCGGCCCGGGAGCGGGAGGTGGCCGCCGGCATCCGCGACCATCTCGTCGACGGGCTCATCTTCAGCCCTCTGGCCCTGTCCGGGGCGGAGCTGACCGGCGGGACGCCGACGGTCCTGCTGGGCGAGCGGGTGGGCGCCGCCGGCGCCGATCATGTCGCCGTGGACAACGTCGCGGCGGCCCGGGAGGCGACGGCCTACCTGGCCTCGCTCGGGCGGCGGCGGATCGCGGCGCTGGGCGTGCAGCACACCGCCGAAGGGGTGAGCGCGCGATTACGGCTGCAGGGGTACCAGAACGCGCTCGCCGACGCCGGCCTGCCCGCCGATCCGGCGCTGCTCGCCCCGGCCGAGCGCTGGCACCGGGCCGACGGCGCGGCGGCGATGCGGGCGCTACTGGCGGCCGGTGAACGCCCCGACGCGGTCTTCTGCTTCAACGACGCCCTCGCCCTCGGCGCGCTGCGGGCCCTGCACGAGGCCGGCCTGCGGGTGCCCCGGGACGTGGCCGTCGCGGGCTTCGACGGCATCGACGACGGCCGCTTCTCGATTCCCACCCTGACCACGGTCGAGCCGGACATCGCGCGGCTGGCGACGCTCGCCGTGCAACTGCTCGCCGAGCGGATCACCGGGGCCGCCGACCACCCGCCCCGCGAGTGCCTGGTCCCGCACCGGCTGACCCGGCGCGAGAGTGCCTGACCCGGCCACGACGGCCCGGTCCCGGCCGCCGTTCTTGGCCGCGTAGAGCGCCTGGTCGGCCCGGCGGGCCAGCTCCTCGATCGAGCCGGCGTGCTCGGGCAGGCAGGCCCCGCCGACCGACACCGTGACCCCGGGCGCGGCCAGCCCCGCGTGCAGCCGCCCGGCCATCGCCGCCAGCCCGGGCCCGTCCAGGCCGGGGGCGAGCAGCGCGAACTCCTCGCCGCCGTAGCGGGCCACCACGTCGTTCGGGCGGGCCAGCGCCCCCATCCGGTGCGCCAGCTCGGCCAGCACGCGGTCGCCGGCCTGGTGGCCGTACGTGTCGTTGATGCGCTTGAAGTGGTCGACGTCGACGAGCAGGAAGCCCAGCGGCGCCCCGGTGCGGCGGGAGCGCCCGGCCTCGGCCCGCAGCGCCGTCTCCAGGAACCGCCGGGTGCGCAGCCCCGTCAGCCCGTCGGTGACGGCCATCGTCCGCTGGGCCCGGACCAGCCCGGCCATCCGCGCGAGCACCAGCAGGAACAGCGTGATGCAGGCGGCCACGACCTCCGGCACGTGCAGCGCGGCGCCGCGGGCGTCCTGCACCGCGAGCACGACCGGCGCCACGATCGACGCGGCGGCGAGCATCGTGAGCCGGAAGCGGGTGGCGTCCGGGGCGGCGACCGCGGTGCGCTCGTCGAGCCGGGCCATCGACGGGTGCAGGCCGGTCGCGGCCAAGCACAGCACCGCGCACATCCACAGCCCGTCGACGAACGCGCCGTCGTAGGAGCCGCGCAGGGCCTGCACCGAATAGGTCGTGTCGCCCACCAGCACCTGGCTCACCCAGGCGCCGAGCAGCCAGAACGACGCCGGGCGGGTGCCGGTGCCGAGCATGAGCCGCACGCCGAACGCGAGCAGCACGAGATCCAGCATCGGGTACGCCACGGTCACCGCCTGCGCGAGCCCGCCCGCCCCGGCCGCCGAGGGCTGCACCAGGTACACCCAGCCGACCAGCCCGACGGCCACGGCCACCACGGCGGCGTCGATCGCGCTCGCCCCGTCCCAGCCCGGCGTGCGCCGCCGGACCAGCAGGAACAGCCCGGCCGCCAGCCCGGCGTTGCCCAGCAGGTAGCAGGCGTCGGCCGCCGACGGGTACGGCATCGCCCCCCGCTGCGACAGCACGTAGTAGACGAGGTCCCCGGCGACCATCGTGGCCTGGCCGGCCGCGAGCAGCAGCCACGGGCCGCGGCCGGTGCGCCGGTGCCGCCACGCGCCCGCGATCAGGCCGAGGACGGCGATGAGGGACGGGGCGGAGTACAGCAGCTGCGACGGGGCCGACTCGCTGCCGGTGCCCTGGCTGACGACGTAGTACGCCGTGACGAGCGCAGGGGCCGCCAGCAGGGGCCACGACCACACCGGAACTCGCATGGGCTCCAGCGTCCACCGGCTCCCGGGCGGGCCGGTTGCCGGGCCGGTGCCGTCAGGCTGCGCCCATGACCAGGCCCTCGATGGTGTGCTTCTGCGTGATCGGGACCAGGTTGTCGACGACCGAGCAGCTCAGGTGCTCGCGCACGACCGGCGGCAGGGCGGCGTGGTAGTCGCGGGTCACCGCCATGTCGTGCCGCTCGTCGTTGCCGGCCCCGGGCGCGTCGACGCCGAGCACCAGGACGGGGCGGGACAGGTCCGAGTGGTTGGTGGTACCCCGGTGGATGGTCAGAGCCGAGCGGGCCGAGATGTCGCCGCGCTTCGGGTACTTGCGCACCGCCCGCTCCAGGTAGCGCGGGTAGAGCTCCTTGGGCGGGAACATGCCGTGCTCGAAGGACGGCTCGTCGTCGAACTGGGTGCCGGTCGCGATCTCGAACGGCCCCATGTCCTCGGTGGTGTCCACGCCGGTGAGGTTGAACGCGAGCGAGTTGAGCACGCCGGTCTCCCGGGTCACCGGGGGCATCGGGAAGTCGCGGTGCCAGGGCTGGTCGACCGCGCCGGGGCCGGGCACGTCGAAGCCCAGTTCCACGATTTGGTACTGCGGCCCGAGCACGGCCTCGCACACCGCCACGACCCACGGGTGGGAGGCCAGGTCGACGAAGCCGCGCAGCTGCTCCGGGTGGATCTCGACGTAGTAGCGGTTCGGCCCGCGCCCGACCGCGCCGCCGGGCCGGCCCAGCGCGTCGGCCAGGGCGGTCTCCATGTCCTCGCGCATCTCGTCCGCCCACGCGACCGGGAACGCGCCCTTGCACGCCGTGATGCCGTCTCGATATATCTCGTCGTATGCCTGCATGGGCCCAGTTTGCAACGTGGCATGCAACGTTGCAAGTGATGCCTTAGGATTCGTCCGTGGGTGCGAGCCTCAAGGACGTGGCGGCCAGGGCCGGCGTGTCGATCCGGACCGTGTCGAACGTCGTCAACGACTTCCCGCTCGTCGCGCCGGAGACCCGCGTGCGCGTGCAGCGGGCCATCGACGAGCTGCAGTACCGGCCGAACGCCGCCGCGCGCAGCCTGCGCGGCGGGCGCTCCGGGCTGATCGGCCTCGTGCTGCCGGAGCTCGCCTCGCCGTACTTCGGCGAGCTCGCCGCCCTGATCACCCGGGCCGCCGAGGAGCGCTCCTGGACCGTCCTGGTCGAGCAGACCGACGGCGACCCCGAACGCGAACGGCGCCTGCTCGACGGCGGCCGGGCCCCCGGCGGCCAGGTCGTCGACGGGCTGCTGATCAGCCCCTGGGCGCTCAGCCCGGCCGACCTGCAGCGCCGCCCGGGCGGCGCGCCGGTCGTGCTGCTGGGCGAGCAGGACGCGGACGGCCTCTTCGACCGCGTGGCGATCGACAACGTCGCCGCGGCCGCCGAAGCGGCCCGGCACCTGCTGGCCACCGGCCGGCGCCGGATCGCCGTCATCGGGCTGCAGCCGCACCTGGCCAACGGCACCGCCGAGCAGCGCTACCGCGGCTTCCGCTCGGTCGTCAGCCACCCGGTGCTGGAGGAGCCGGTCGAGGCCCTGCACCGCGAGGACGGGGCGCTCGCCATGGAGCGGCTGCTCAACACCGGCGTGCCGTTCGACGCGGTGTTCTGCTTCACCGACCAGCTGGCCCTGGGCGCGCTGCGGGCGGCGGCCGGGCGCGGCCTGCGGGTGCCGAGGGACGTGGCCCTGGTCGGCTTCGACGACATCGAGGACGGCCGGTTCAGCGTGCCGTCGCTGACCACGATCGCTCCGGACAAGGCCGCGATCGCCGCCGCCGCCCTGCAGTGCCTGGCCGCCCGGCTGTCCGCGGGCGAGGCGGCGGGGCCGGCGCGCTCGGTGGTCGTAGCACATCGGCTGCTCGTGCGGGAGAGCTCGAGGTAGTTGCCGGCACCGGGAGGCGTGGCCGCGGGTCACGCCTCCCGGTCCCGTGTCCCGGTCCCGTCTCGCGGTCACGTCTCGCGGTCGCGCCGGGTGTCGCGGCGGACCTGGTCGGTGTCGGCGGTGACGCGGTCGATCCGGCCGGCCAGGGCGGGGTGGCGGTCCAGGTGCCGGCGGACCGCGGCCAGCAGGGCCGGCAGGGCGGTGGCATCGGCGTCGCCGAGGGCGTCGTGCAGGCGGCCCACGTCCGCCCCCGCGGCCGCGGGGAGATCGGTCAGCCCGCTGACCTGACCCGCGAGGCTGCGCAGGTCGGCCCGGTGGTCGTTGGCCCAGCGGGCGACGGCCCGGATGCCCGCGCGGTGGTCGCGCTCGGCCTGGACCCGGCCGTCGCGGGTGTCGCCGGCCCGGGCGCCCGTCGCGGCGCGCAGGAAGCGGCGCTCGGCGGCCTGCCGGCTGGCCACGCCCAGCGCGGGGGCGAGCTCCTGCCAGCTGACGCCGGCCCGGCGCGCTGCCGCGATCAGGTCCGGCTCGACCAGTTCCAGCTCCTGCTGGACGGCCCGGAGCAGGGCAAGGGCGTCGAGCAGGGCCGCGGGCTCGGCCTCGTCGGCCAGGGCGGCGACGGCCAGGACCGAGGTGACGGCCTCGGCGACGTCGGACCGAATCACGCGCGGCTCCTTGTCATCGTTTCCGTTGTCATCGCTACATTGTCATCGCTACGTTGTCATCGTTTCGTTGACGAAGCTGTTGTCATCGGACCGATGACATGCTACAAACAAGGTATCGCGCATTGACTCATCAGTCGAGTGCAGGAGGTGCAACATGTTGATGCGCAGCGAACCCTTCACCGAGGTCCACCGCCTCGCCCAGCAGCTGTTCGGCGCCCCGGCGACCGGGACGTGGACGCACCCGGCGGGGATGCCCGCGGACGCGTACCGCAACGGCGACGAGTTCGTGATCGTGTTCGACCTGCCGGGCGTCGACCAGGACGCCATCGACATCAGCGTCGAGCGCAACGTGCTGACCGTCCGCGCGGAGCGCCGCCCGATCGACCTCGGCGAGCACGCCCAGGCCACGCTGTCCGAGCGGCCGCTCGGCGTGTTCTCCCGGCAGATGTTCCTCGGCGACACCCTGAACACCGCGAACATCCAGGCGACCTACCACAACGGCGTCCTCGCGCTGCGCATCCCGATCACGGAACGGGCCAAGCCGCGCAAGATCACGGTCGGCGCCGGCGCCACCACCGCGCCGGACCAGAAGGTCCTCGACGCCTGAGGCTCGGCACCACCGACACAGCACGCGAAACCGCGCGGCCTCGACGAGGAGTCGTGGCCGCGCGGTTTCGGGCTTCGAACGTCAGACGGTGTTGTCGAGATCGGCCGGGGTGCCGGTGACCTTGGCGGCGGCGCGCTTGCGCGGCTTCGGGGTCGGCGTGGCCGCGGCGCTCGCCGAGTCGGTGACGGCCGGGGTGGCGGTGGTCGCCGGGGAGCTGAACAGCTCCTGCACCGTCTGGACCGCCTGGCCGGCGGTGGGGTTGGCGCGCAGGCGGCCGGTGCTGGCCACGATCTGGTCGTACTTCTCCCGCCCGGCCCGGGTGCCGAGCACATAGCCGACGGCCACTCCCGCGGCCACAGTCAGCAGACGCATGCGGTTCTCCTCCTCGTTGTGACGTTCATCCCCGCCGGCGGCGGACGGCGTACAGGATCGCCGCGAAGGTCGCCAGGCCCGCCGCGATCGCCGCCCAGGGCAGCGGCTTGCGCGCCTCGGCGGCGAAGTCGGTGTCGCGGACCTTCCGGCGCACCGAGGTCGCCGCGCTGCCCGCCTTGTCGGCCACGGTGCCCGCCGCGGCGCTGGTCTTCTCGGCCGCGGTGCTCGCGGCCGCGCCGACGCGCTCCTTGGCGGTGCCGACCGCGTCGGCCGCCGCCTGCTTGGCGTCGCCGACCGCTTCCTTGGCGCGGGCCTTGACGTCGGTCTTGGCCGCGAGCTGCTCGGCCGTATCGGCCAGTTCGGCCCGGGTCTGCGCGATCTCCGCGCGCAGCTCGTCGGGGCTCGGGTCGCTGCTCATGCCCGTCGTCCTTCCTGGACCGCGGTCTTCACCGCGTCGACATCGGCCTTCACGCCGTCGACCGCCTGCTGCGGCATCGGCGGCGTGGCCTGCTGGAACTCCTTCTTGCCCAGCAGTGCCGCGATCCCGGCCGCGGCGAACACCACGACCAGCACGACGAGCACCGCGAGCCAGAGCGGCCAGACCAGATCGAGCAGCACCACGAAGAGCGTCAGCAGCAGCCCGACGCCGAACCAGGCGAGGACCGCGGCCGCGCCGAACAGCCCGCCGCCGATCCCGGCCCGCTTGCCCTTCTCGACCAGTTCGACCTTGGCCAGCGTCAGCTCGTCGCGGACCAGCGTCGAGATCTGCTCCGCCGCCCGGCGGACCAGCTCGGCCGTCGACCCCGGATCATGCGTATCGGCCACGGCGATCACCTCCTTGAATCGCCGTCCAAGTTCCCTTGTCATTCGGCAATCAAACTTCCGAATGCGCAAGATCTACCGATCGAGCGCCAGCTCCAGCCACACGTCCTTGCCGTCGCCGGGGTGCTCGCGCACGCCCCACCGCGCGGCGAGGGCCTCCACGAGCAGCAGGCCGCGGCCGCTGTCCATGTCCGGCGGCGGCGACTTGCGGGCCACGGCCGGCGCGCCCCGCTCGTCGTGGACGGAGATGACGAGGATGTGCTCGTTGCAGTACAGGTCGATGTGCTCGACCCCGCCCGCGTGCTGCAGCGCATTGGCGGCCAGCTCGGAGATCAGCAGCTCGACGTTGTCGCACAGCCGCGGCGTGGCCGGCCGGGTCAGCACCCGGGGCAGCGCCGCGAGCACCCAGGCGCGCGCGGCCGCGGCGACCGAGACGTCGCGGCCGTCGCGGGGCCGCCAGCGCACGGCCCGCCCGGCGCGATGCTCACCGTCGCTGTCGTGCATCAGGTTCCCCCGGCAGGTCGATCGTTCCACGCGTTGAAGGGATACCCCGATATCGACGCCGCACACGCTGACCGCCTCCGGCCAAGGGGCACCGCCGGCGCCGGCACCCGAGTCCTCATGCCCAAGATGATCCCCGTCGATGGGCGTTCACAAACCCGGCGGGCGGGCGCCGCGGCCCTGCTGTGACGCGCGGTACACGCCGTGCCGCGCCCGCTGCACCCAGCCCACCGGTTCCAGGCCGGGCGCGTGGTTGGTCCAGGCGTCGAACGCGATGCCCTGGTCGGTCCCGGCCGGCAGCAGCGGCCCGAAGCGCAGCGCGCCGAACGAGCGCCAGGTGCCCCACCGGGTCGCCGCGGCGAGCGTCAGCTGGATCCCGGGCCCGGTCGCCGCCCGCACCACCTCGTCGAGGGTCCGGCCGAGGTCCGGCTCGGGCTGGGTGGCCAGGAAGATCCGGCGGCCGCCGGCGCGGTAGGCGAGCAACGTGCCGTACCGGCCGCCGAAGGTTCTTCTGGGCAGTGGCAGGTGCCGCAGCAGCGGGATCGCCGGACAGGTCGACAGGAGCAGGTCGGCCGGGCCGCCGGCGAGCTCGACCCGCACCGCCAGCCCCAGCACGTCGGGCCAGCCGGGCGGGGTCGGGGCGCCCTTCGACATCCGCACCGTCGCCGGGTGCGTGGCCGGTTCGTCGAGCAGCGCGGCACCCCATCGGTGCTCCCGCGACCCGAAGGTCACGAGCGCACCGGTGAACGTGCGGCCGCGTGGATGCAGCAGCCGCGCGCCGCGGGCGCGGGCGGCCAGCCGTACCGCCGAAATGACCATGCCGTCCCGCTACCCGTCCGGCGCCGGGACAACCAGCCGGAAGCGGGTATGGGACGGCCATGTTCGTCAGCCGCATGGTCGAGGTCGATGGGTTGCGCCTGCACGTCCGCGAGCACCGCGCGGCCGGTGCGCCCGTCTGGGTCCTGCTGCACGGCCTCGCCGTCTCGCACCGCTATCTGATGCCCACCGCCGCCGCCCTGTGCCCGGACTCGGTGCACGTGCCCGACCTGCCGGGCTTCGGCCGCTCCGGCAAGCCGCGCACGGTCTACGGCACCGAGCGGCACGCCGCCGTCGTCGCGGCCTGGATGGACCGGGAGGGCCTGCGCACGGCCCGCGTGCTCGGCAACTCGTTCGGCTGCCAGGTCGCGGTGGAACTGGCGGTACGCCGCCCCGACCTCGTTTCGGCGCTGGTCCTGGTCGGCCCGACGGTCGACCCGGCCTCGCCCACCGCGGCCGGCCTGTTCGGGCGCTGGCTGCGCGACACCGTCCACGAGCGGGCCTGGGAGATCCCGATCCTGGCCCGCGACGTGCGCGACGCCGGGCCGCGCCGCATCCTGGCCACCCTGCGCCGCAGCGTCGAGCACCGCATCGATCAGCGGCTGCCCGCGGTCGCGGCCCCGGTGCTGTTCCTGCGCGGCGAGCACGACCCGATCGCCCCGCGCGGCTGGCTGGACCGGGCCGCCGCGCTGACCCCGCGGGCGGCCGTCGCGGAGGTGCCCGGCGCCGCGCACAACGCGGTGACGACGGCGGGCGCGACCGTGGCCGCGCTCGCGTCGTCGTTCGTCGCCGCGGCCGTGCCTCAGCGCTCGGCGACCTCGTGCAGCGCCGCCTCCTCCGCGCTCGCCCCGCCCCCGGCCGAACCGGCGTCGTAGGCGATCGCGTCCTTCTCCAGGTCGGGTCCGGCGCCCTCGTCCGGTTCGACCAGCCGGCCGACCGGGCGGTCGCCGCCGCCGATGCCGGTGTCGTACATGGAGACCGGCGAGTCCAGGTTGGGCTCGACCGGCGTCAGGTCGAGCTCCGGCTGCCGCTCGATCGCGTCGACCTCGGCCGCGATCGCGTCCGGGTCGAAGCCGGTGTCGGTGACCGGCCGCACCACGACCTCCGGCTCGTCGAGGTCCGGGACCTCGCGGTCGAGCTTCACGTCGAGCGGCTCGCCGGCGACGGTCTCGTCCGGGGTCGTACCGTGATGGTCGAGCCCGAGCGGCCGATCGTCGCGGTCCAGCGGCAGGGCGGCCGGGTCGAGCCCGTCGGCGATGCGGCCGGAGCCGTCGTCGGCGCGGGCGGTGGAGTCGTCGTCCGCGGTGTCGGGCAGGCCGGCGGCCTCGGGATCCGAGACCGGGTTCGGGTAGTCGTCGGTGTGCATGCCCCGAGGGGTACCCGAACCCGGTGCCGCCAACCGGCTCAGGGCGTGAAGACGGTGCGCACGCAGCCGTCGGCCTTGTCCTTGAAGATGTCGTACCCGTGCTGGCCCTGCTCCAGCGGCATCGTGTGGGTGGCGAGGTGCTCCGTCACCAGCTCGTCGCGCGACATCCGGTCCAGCAGCATCGGGATGTACCGCTGGCCGTGCATCTGCGCCCCCCGCAGGGTCAGGCCCTTGTTCATCACGGCGCCCAGCGGGAACTTGTCCACGATGCCGGCGAACACGCCGAGGACGAAGACGTTGCCGCCCTTGCGGCAGTTGTAGATCGCCGAGCGGACCGCGGCCGAGCGGTCCGTCTGCAGCCGCAGCTGCTGCTTGACCTTGTCGTAGGCGTGCTGCGGGCCGCTCGCGTGGGACTCCATCCCGACCGCCTCGATGCAGACGTCGGGGCCGCGGCCGCCGGTGCGCTCCAGCAGCTCGGCGCTCACGTCGGTGCTGGAGTAGTCGAGGGTCTCGGCGCCGACGTGCTTGCGGGTCATCTCCAGGCGGTAGCCGTACCGGTCGATGCAGATGACCTGCTCGGCGCCGAGCAGCATGGCGGCCCGGGCGGCCATCTGCCCGACGGCGCCCGCGCCCCAGACCGCGACCACGTCGCCGGGCTTGACGCCGCCGAGGTCGGCGCCCATCCAGCCGGTCGCGGCGGAGTCGGAGGCGAACAGGGCCCGCTCGTCGCTGACGCCGTCCGGGACGGTGAACGCGCCGACGTCGGCGAAGGGCACCCGGACGTACTCGGCGTGGCTGCCGGCGAAGCCGCCCATCGCGTGGGAGTAGCCGAAGCAGCCGCCGGGCGCCGCGCCCCACATCGCCTCGGTGATCGCGGGGTTGGTGTTGCCGTTGTCGCACAGCGAGTACTCCTCGCGCCGGCAGTACCAGCACTGCCCGCACGAGATGAACGAGGACACCACGACCCGGTCGCCGACCGCGTGGTTGCGCACGCCCGGGCCGACCTCGACGACGTCGCCCAGGAACTCGTGGCCGAGGACGTCGCCGTTGCGCATGAACGGGATGTACCCGCCGAGCAGGTGCAGGTCCGAGCCGCAGGTCACGGTCCGGCGGACCCGCACGATGACGTCGCCGCTGTTGCGGATCCGCGGGTCCGGCACCCGCTCCAGGGCGACCTTGTTGACGCCGGTCCAGCACAACGCCTTCACAGCCGGCCCTCCTCGCGCCCGTGCCGCGTGGCGTGGGCCAGCGGCGCCCCGGTCAGCGTCGGTTTCGTGGTCGGCGGCGAGTCCGGCCGCAGCACCTCGCCGACCTCGGCCAGCGAGCGCATCTCGCGCAGCGCGGCCCGCAGGTGCCGGACGCGCTCGGGATCGGCGCCGGGGGCGACGCGCGCCGCGACCTCGGTGCCCTTGTCGCCGGGGGCCGGGCGGATGCGGACCTCGACCGGGAAGCCGAGCGTGTCCAGCGGCGCGGGCAGCGGGTCGAGCGTCTCCGGCGAGCAGTTGACGGTGACGCTGTGCCAGCGGTCGGGCCGAGCGGCGGCGCGCCGGCGGCGGGCCACGACGGCGGTGGCCGTACCCGCCGCCACGGTCGCGCCGGCGGTCAGCACCAGGAGGGATTTGCGCATAGCGAAGCCGGTACCCGCCGGCCGTCCCCCGACACATGCGACCCGGTTTGCTTGCCTTGTCCGGCTGCGGGTAGACGGCGACCTATCCCCAGCCATGGAGGTCAAGATGGCAGAACACGCATACGAAGACGGCGGCGGTGAGCAGGCCGGCGCGGCGATGGACACGGCCGGCTCGGCCGTGCGCGACACCGCGGGCACGGCCGAGGCGGCCATGACGGAGCATGCCAAGGCGCCGCGGGTGCCCAACCACCCGCTGACCGAGGCGACGCAGCCGGTGCCGGACGTGCCGGCCGCGACCGAGCCGGAGACGCCGCAGTCGGTGGGCGCGACCGAGCGGTACCACGGTTCGCCGGCGGCCGGTGGGGTCGGGCTCGACAATGAGCCGATCCCCGCTGAGACGGACCCGGACGAGGACTGATCAGCGCCCGGCCGACGGCAGCATCGCCCTGACCGCGTCGTAGGACCATTCGACGAGCATCAGGGTGGCGTCGTCGGCCGGGGGGCCGTCGTAGCGGGACAGCGCCGCGTGGCACAACCGGCGCAGGGTCTCCGGCGCGGGCAGCCGCCCCGCGTCGCGCTCGGCCAGCTCGGCCAGGTGGTCGGCGCCGAAATGGGCACCGTCGCGCCCGCGGGCCTCGGTGATGCCGTCGGTGTACAGCAGGATGCGATCGCCCCGCTCCAGCACCGCCTCGCCGACCGGCTGGTGCCAGTCGTCCAGGCCGAGCGGCATCCGACGGCCGGCGTCGAGGGCGCCGACGACCCGGCCTGCGCGCAGCAGGAGCGGGAAGGGATGGCCGGCGTTGATGTACCGCAGCCGCCCGTCCTCGAGATCGAGCTGGGCCAGCACCGCGGTGGTGAAGCGCAGCTCCGGCAGGTAGGCCTCCAGCGCGCGGTCGGCCGCCCGGGCCATCGCCTCGAGGTCGTCGCCGGCGCGGCGGGCGGCCCGGATCGCCGACATGACGACCGCGGTGCCGAGCCCGGCGCGCATCTCGTGGCCGGCGGTGTCGAAGATCGCGAAGTACAGCGTGGAGTCGTCGGAGGCGTAGTCGAAGCCGTCGCCGCCGACCTCGTAGCACGGCTCCAGGATCGCCGAGACCACCGCGCGGTGCGAGACGAACGTCAGCGGCGGCACCAGGCGCCAGAGCAGCTCCGAGGCCTCCGACATGCGCCGGGCCCGGCGGACCTTGAGCAGGGCGTCGCCGTACGGCACCTTGGTCGCGATCAGATGCCCGACGAGCTGCCCGAACAGGTCGCAACCGGACAGGAACCCGGCATCGGCCAGCCGGTCGTCGCCGACGATCTCCAGCACGCCGAGCCGCTCGGTGCCGTCGAGCAGCGGCAGCCACAGCCGGTCCTGCTCCACCGCCTGCTCCACCGTCATGAACACCCGGCCGGCCAGGGAGTCCTCGACGGCGAGCGGCTTCGGTGTGGCCACACCGGCCCGCGGTACCGGCCGCAGGTTGCGTTGTTCCTGGTCGACCAGGTGGATGGTGACGTCCAGCCCCAGCGGCGCGGCGGCCGCGGCGACCTCGTCGGCCAGCTCGTCGGGCTGGGCCAGCCGGCTGCGCTGGAGCAGGTCGGCCACCGCGGCCCGCCACGGCCACGGATCGTCGGCTGCGTTCACGAGATCTCCCCACGTCGGTACGCCACCACCACCATCTCGCACATCCGGGCCGACCGCCTGCCGTCCGGCCCGGATAAGCTCGGAGTCGTGCGATCCTCATTCATCGGCAACCCCGCCGGCGGCAACCCCGCCGACCAGGTCACGGTGCATGTGCTCGGCGGCGACCCGCTCGTCGTCTGCGTCGCCGGACGGCTGCTGTTCGACACGCTGAGCCCGCTCACCGAGGCCCTGGCCGAGCTCGACCCGGCCGAGCACCCGCGGCTCGTGCTGGACCTCGGCCAGGTGCCGATGTGCGACTCGAGCGCGCTGAACCTCATGGTCCGCACCCGGGCGGCGCTGCTCGACGCGGGCGGCTGGTTGCGGCTGGCGGCCGTGCAGCCGATGGTCGGCAGCGTCCTCAAGCTCACCAACCTGAGCTGGATCCTGCCGAGCTTTCGCACCGCCGAGGAAGCCGCCGCGCATACCTGAACCACCCCCGGGTAAGGATGCGGCATGACGGAACCCGAGCCTGAACCCGCGCCGGACGACGAGCCGGCCCCCGACGACGGCCGGCGGCCCGACGACGAGGACGTCACGACCGATCCGGGCGCGGGCGAGCCGCCGGACTGAGCCGCCGCGCGGCCAGCTCCGCGAGCAGCGTCGCGCCGTCCAGCAGCACGCTGTCGTCGAAGCGGGCCCGCGGCGAGTGGTTGTTCGGCAGGCCGCGGTGGTCGTCGGCCACGGCGGCGCCGAGGAAGCAGTACGCGCCCGGGACCCGCTCCAGCACCCGGCTGAAGTCCTCGGAGCCGGGATCGGGGTGCTCCATGGCGGTGAACCGTTCGGCCCCGAACAGCTCGCTTGCCGTCGCCGCGACGAAGTCGTACTCGCGCGGGTCGTTGACCGTCACGGGGTACTCCGGCACGAACCGCACCTCGGCCCGCAGCCCGTGCGCATCCGCGATCCGCTCGCACAACCGCACCGACTCGCGCGCGATGCGCTCCCCGGCCGCGGCGCTGAACGTGCGCACCGTCGCCTCGAACACCGCCTCGTCCGGAATGATGTTGCGCAGGGTGCCCGCGTGGAACGCGCCGACGGTGACGACGACCGGCTCGAACGGGCTGTACCGGCGACTGACCATGGTCTGCAGCGCGGTCACCATCTCGCACGCGGCCGGGATCGGGTCGGCGGCGTCGTGCGGGGCCGAACCGTGCCCGCCCGCCCCGATGACCCGCACGAACAGCCCGGCCGAGGCCGACATCAGCGGGCCCGGCCGCGCCGCGACCACCCCGCGGGGGAAGTCGGTCGCCAGCACGTGCAGCCCATAGGCGGCCGTCGCGGGCCGACCGGCCGCGTCCAGCACGCCCTCCTCGATCATCAAACCCGCGCCGTTGTACCCCTCTTCGCCCGGCTGGAACATGAAGACCACGTCGCCGGCGAGGTCGGCCCGGCGCTCGGCGAGCAGATGCGCGGCCCCGACCAGCCCGGCCGTGTGCAGGTCGTGCCCGCAGGCGTGCATGGCCCCCGGGATCTCGCTGCGGTACTCCACATCGGCGAGCTCGGTCACCGGCAGCGCGTCCATGTCGCCGCGCAGCAGCACGACGGGCCCGCTCCGCGCACCGCGCAGCACCGCGGTCACCGACGACAGGCCCCGCCCGGTGCTGACCTCCAGCGGCAGCCCGTCCAGCGCGGCGAGGACCAGCGCCTGCGTCCGCGGCAGGTCGAGCCCGATCTCCGGCTGGCGGTGCAGGGCCCGCCGCAGATCGACGAGCTCGCGAAACAGTTCCGGCCTGATCGTTTCCGGCGCCCCGGCGGGTGGTATGGCAGTCACGTGCGACAGTATCGGCTGGATCAGCGTCAGGCGCCCCTGCTGCAGGCCCTCGAGGAGTACCACCGCCGCGACCGCTACGGATTCACGCCGCCCGGGCACCGGCAGGGCCGCGGCGCCGATCCGCGGGCGCGGGCGATCCTGGGCGCCGACACCTACCGCGCCGACGTGCTCGCCTCCGCCGGGCTCGACGACCGCAAGTCGTCCAACGGGTACCTGTCGCACGCCGAGGAGCTCATGGCCGACGCGGTCGGGGCGGAGCAGGCGTTCTTCGCCACCGCCGGCAGCTCCCTGTCGGTCAAGGCGGCGATGCTGGCCGTGGCCGGCGGGCAGGGGCAGCTGCTGCTCAGCCGGGACGCGCACAAGTCGGTCGTGGCCGGGCTGATCTTCGCCGGGGTCGAGCCGCGCTGGATCCCGGTGCGCTACGACCGGGACCTGCACCTGGCCCATCCGCCGTCGCCGGAGCAGTTCGAGGAGGCCTGGGACCGCTGCCCCGACGCGTCCGGGGCGCTGGTGGTGAGCCCGACGCCGTACGGCACCTGCGCCGACATCGAGCGGCTGGCCGAGATCTGCCACCGGCGCGGCAAACCGCTCATCGTCGACGAGGCGTGGGGCGCGCACCTGCCGTTCCACGACGCCCTGCCGACCTGGGCCATGGACGCCGGCGCCGACGTCTGCGTGGTCAGCGTGCACAAGATGGGCACCGGCTTCGAGCAGGGCTCGGTGTTCCACACCCAGGGCGGCCTGGTCGACCCCGACCACCTCTCGGCCTGCGCTGACCTGCTCATGACGACCAGCCCGAACGTCATCGTCTACGCCGGCATCGACGCCTGGCGCCGCCAGATGGCCGAGCACGGCGAGCGGCTGCTGTCCGCCGCGCTCACCCTGACCGCGACGGTCCGCGAGCGCCTGGGCGAGCTCGACGGGGTGCGCGTGCTGCACGACGAGCTGCTGGCCAAGGAGGCCAGCCACGACCTCGACCCGATGCACGTGCTCATGGACGTCAGCGACCTGGGCATCACCGGCTACCAGGCGGCCGACTGGGTGCGCGAGCAGTGCCGCCTCGACCTGGGCCTGTCCGACCACCGCCGGATCGAGGCGACGCTGTCCCTGGCCGACGACGAGGCGAGCGCGGACCGGCTGCTCGCGGCGGTGACCGGCCTGGTCGCGGCGGCCCCGGCGCTGCCGCGGGCCACGCCGGTCGCGCTGCCCTCGCCGGAGCAGTTCGAGCCCGAACCGGTGGTGCTGCCCCGCGACGCGTTCTTCGGCCCGGCCGAGCAGGTGCCGGCCGCCCGCGCGGTGGGACGGGTGTGCGCGGAGCAGCTCACGCCGTACCCGCCGGGCATTCCCGCCCTGATCCCGGGCGAGCGGATCACCGCCGAGCTCGTCGACTACCTGCGCTCGGGCCTGGCCGCTGGCATGGTCGTCCCGGACGCCACGGACGCCACGCTCGACAGCTTCCGCGTCGTGGCATGAGCGAACCGATCACCGTCGTGGGCCAGCTCGCCCGCGACCTCGTGCTCGTCCTGGACGGCGACCTGCCCCCGACCGGCTCGTCCGGACGGGTCCGGGAGCGCCGCGAACAGCTCGGCGGCAAGGGCGCCAACCAGGCCGTCGCGCTCGCCCAGCTCGGCGCGCGGCCCCTGCTCGTCGCGGTCGCCGGGGACGACGCGGCCGGCGACGCGCTGCTCGCCCAGGCCCGGACGGACGGCATCGACGTGAGCGCCGTGGTACGCCGCGCGGGCGTCCCGACGGGCCTGATCGTGGAGCTGCTGCGGGAGCGGAACCGGTGGCGCTACCTGGAGCACCTGCCCGACGAGGTGCAGCTGAGCGCGGCCGACATCGCCGCCGCCGATCGCGCTTTCGCGGGGGCCGCGGCGGTGCTGGTACAGCTGCAGCAGCCGGAAGCCGCCGCGCTGGCCGCCGCCCGCCGGGCCCGTGACGCCGGCGCGCTCGTGGTGCTCGACGGCGCTCCCCCACCGGCGATCCGCGCCGAGATCCTCGCGCTCGCCGACGTCGTGCGCGCCGACGCGCAGGAAACGCGGCTGCTGACCGGCAAGCCCGGCGACGACCCGGCGGCCGCGCTCGCCCTGCTGGAGCGGGGGCCGCGGGTGGTGGCGCTCGCCTTCGACGAGGGCAACCGGTTCGCGTGGCGCGGCCCCGGCCCGGACACCGAGACGCTCACCCTGCCGCTCGGCGACACCGCGGTCGTGGACACCACCGGCGGCGGCGACGCGTTCATCGCCGCGCTGACGGTGGCGCTGCTGCGCGGCGACCCGGTGCCCGAAGCGGCCCGGCTGGCCGTCGCCGCCTCCGGTGCGACCGTCGGGCACGTAAGCGGCCGGCCGGACCTGCGGGGTCTTGCGTGAGCTTCCCGGTCGAGCCGTGGTCGGTGACGGAGCTCGTGTTCGACCCGTCGGCGCTGGACGAGCGGGAGTCCGTGTTCGCGCTCGGCAACGGGCGGATCGGGGTGCGCGGCTCGGTCGACGAGGGCGACCCGTGCGGGCTGCCGGCGACCTACCTCGCCGGGCTGTTCGAGGAGCGCGACCTGCACTACCCGGAGGGCGCGTACGGACAACCCGCGACCAGCCAGACCGTGGTGAGCGCGCCCGACCCGACGCCGGTGCGGCTGTTCGCCGACGGCCAGCCGCTCACCGCGCGCGACGGGCGGCTGCGGCACCACCGGCGGCGGCTCGACCTGCGCGCCGGCACCCTGCACCGGGTGGCCGAGTGGGCGCTGCCGCGGGCGACGCTGCGCCTGGAGAGCACGCGGCTGGTGTCGTTCGCCCAGCCGGACGTCGTCGCCACCCGCCATGTGCTCACCGCGACCGGCGGCGACGTGCGGGTTCATGTGCACGCGGAGACGTGCGCGAACCACGAGCGGCCGGCCGACCCCGGCGACCCGCGCGCCGCGACCGTGCTGCCCCGCCCGCTGCGCGGCGAACTGCACGAGGCGGGCGACGGCATCGGCGTGCTGGTCCACCGGACGCACCGCAGCCTGCGCCGGGTCGGCGTCGCGGTGGCGTTCGACACGGGCGTGGCCTGGGAGACCGCGCCGGACCTGCTGCGGGCGAGCATCACCGCCGTCGTGCGGCCCGGGAAACCGCTCGCGTTCACCAGGTTCGCGGCGCTCACGTGCGCGAGCGAGCAGCCGGTACCGCACGTGCGGGCCCACGTCCGCGCGGCGGCGGCAACCGCGCGGTCGACCGGCTGGGATTCGCTCGCCGAGGCGCAGCGGGCGTACCTCGACGCGTACTGGCGGGACGCCGACGTCGAGGTGGGCGGGGATCCGGCGCTGCAGCAGTCGGTACGGTTCGGGCTGTTCCACGTCCTGCAGGCGGCCGCGCACACCGGCGTCGGGCCGATCCCGGCGAAGGGACTGACCGGCAACGGCTACGACGGGCACATCATGTGGGACACCGAGAGCTACGTGTTGCCGGTGCTCACGTACCTGCGCCCGGACGCCGCCCGCGACGCGCTGCTGTGGCGGCACCGCACGCTGCCCGCCGCCGTCGACCGGGCCCGCCAGCTGCACTTCGACGGCGCCGCGTTCCCGTGGCGGACGATCGACGGCCGGGAGTGCTCCGGGTACTTCCCGGCCGGCGCCGCCGCGCTGCACGTCAACGCCGACATCGCCGACGCCGTCCGCCGCTACCGCCAGGCCACCGGCGACGAGGCGTTCATGCGCGCGGCCGGCGCCGAACTGCTCACCGAAACCGCGCGGCTGTGGCTGTCCGCCGGCCACTTCGACGACCGCGGGGCATTCCACATCGACGGTGTCACCGGCCCGGACGAGTACTCCGCGCTCGGCAACGACAACGTCTACACGAACCTGATGGCCGCCCGGAACCTGCGGGCGGCCGCCGAACACGCCACCGGCGACGAGGCGCAGCGGTGGCTGGACGCCGCGGCGAGCGTGCACCTGCCGTTCGACGCCAAGCGCGGCGTGCACCAGCAGCACGCCGGGTTCACCAAGCTCGCCGAGTGGGACTTCGCCGGCACCGCCCGCGACCGGTACCCGCTGCTGCTGCACCACCCGTACCTGCAGCTGTACCGCAAGCAGGTGGTCAAGCAGGCCGACCTCGTGCTGGCCATGCAGCGCGACCCCGACGCGTTCACCGGCGAGCAGAAGGCCCGCAACTTCGCCTACTACGAGCGGCGCACGGTGCGCGACTCGTCGCTGTCGGCCGCGCCCCAGGCGGTCATCGCGGCCGAGGTCGGGCACCTGGAGCGGGCCTACGCGTACCTGATGGAGTCGGCGCGGCAGGATCTGCACAACGTCGACGACAAGTCGCGCAACGGGCTGCACATGGCGTCCCTGGCCGGGGTGTGGACCGTGCTGGTCGCCGGGTTCGGCGGGTTCCGGGACGGGCGCGGACGACTGGACTTCGCGCCGCGGCTCCCCCGGCAGATCCCGCACCTCGCGTTCACGCTCATCGTGCGCGGCATCCGGTTGCGCGTGCGCGTCACGCACGTCGACGCGACGTACAGCGTGGATCGGCAGGCCCTCGACGTGCACCATCACGGGGCCGCGACGACCGTGGCGGCGGGCCGGCCGCAGAAGCTGCCGATCCCGCCGCCACCGCCCGTCGAGGCGTTGCCCGAGCCGCCGAAACCTATCGCGCGGGGTGCGGGTCCTTCTTGAACTTCTTGAGCTTGCGGTCGTCGCGCAGCTCCACGTACGGCTCGTCGGTCTCGTCGTGCCCGGCCTGGATGGCCCGGCTGCGCTGCAGTTCCGCGTCGAACTCGGCGCCGAGCAGGATCGCGATGTTGCTGATCCACAGCCAGACGAGGAACACGATGACCGCGGCGAGGCTGCCGTAGGTCTTGTTGTACGAGCCGAAGTTGGCCACGTAGAAGCCGAAGCCGGCCGAGGCGACGAGCCAGATCACGACCGCGATCAGGCTGCCCGGGCTGACCCAGCGGAAGCCGCCGTGCTTGGCGTTCGGCGACGCCCAGTACAGGATCGCGAACAGCAGCGCCACGATCGCCACCAGCACCGGCCACTTCACGATGTTCCACGTCGTCACGGCGGCCCCACCGGCCCCGATCCAGCGGCCCGCGGTCTCGGCGACCGGGCCGGTGAAGACCACCAGCAGCGCCGCGACGGTGAGCAGGATGCCGGTGACGAGCGTGACGCCGAGCCGGATCGGCAGCGTCTTCCACACCGGGCGCCCCTCGGGCACGTCGTAGATCGCGTTGGAGGCCTGCATGAACGCGCCCACGTACCCGGAGGCCGACCACAGCGCGCCGGCGATGCTGACCACGGCGAGCAGCCCGGCCGTGGCCTGCTGCCCGTTCTGCAGGTTGTCCGCCGCGTCGCCGAGGATCGCGCCGGCCGAGCCGGGCGCGACGTCGCCGATGTTGTCGATGACCCGCTGCACCGTGTCCCGCCCGAACAGCCGCAGCACGGTGACGAGTAGCAGGATGCCGGGGAAGATGGACAGCACGCCGTAGTACGTCAGCGCCGCCGCCCACACCGTGATGTTGTCGTCGCCGAATTCCTTCACGGTGCGCTTGAGCACCTGCATGTATGAGTGCTTGGGCAGCTCGCCGAGCTGGTCCGGCCCGTCGTCCGCGGTCGGCTTCTGCGGCTGCGGTGGCGGCTCGTCGGCGGCCGTGCGCCCCTGTTCCCGTGCTTCGGTGTTCTCGGACATGTGGAACCCATGCCCACCGCGGGCGGCGCCAATCGCAATTGTCACACTGCCGGGCGCACGATGGCGATGTCGTCGACGTAGCCGCGGAACAGGCCGGTGTTCGCGGGCTGGTCGTAGCCGATCCGGATCTGGTCGACGGTGCCGCCCGCCAGCGGGGTCAGATTCACCGTGACCTGGTTCCACTGGTTCGCGACCAGATGCCCGCCCTGGCCCTGGTACTGCGGATGCGCCCGCACCCCGTGCTGGTCCACGGCCCCGGAGTCGCGCAGGCTGCGCCCGTCGGTGAGGAACAGGTCCAGCGCGACGTAGCCGCCGCCCGCGTACTGTGGGTAGATCCAGTACGTGAGCGTGGTGCCCGCGGTGAGCGCGAGGTGCACGTTGTAGAGCCGGTTGTACGAGTACGAGCCGGCAGCGCTCAGGTCGTTGCCCGAGTACATGAGCGCGTACGTCCCGCCGTGCGCGATCTCCGCGCGCCGGCCGGACTCCATGCCGGTCCGGCCGCAGCAGAAGCCGCCGACGTTGAGCGCACCCTGCGACGAAGTCCACCGCGATCCCGGCATCGTCGGCGAGGTGGCGGCGCAGCTCCTCGCGGTAGCCGTTGCCGTCGGTCGAGGCGGTCCCCCCACGTGATGGACGCCACGAGCATCAAGCAAACCAACGCCTGTCGATGCGTGTCGCTCAGCAAAGACGACCGTCGATGATTTGTCAATCCTTGACAGAACGCCGGAGGGCGAGGAGGGCGACGTCGTCCGGGGCCGGCTGGTCCCGCAGCATCGTGGACATCACCGTCGCGCACAGGTCGTCCGGGTGGCTGGCCGTCACCGCGCCGGCCAGGCGGTCCAGGCCCTCCCCGATCGAGTGGGCCCGCCGCTCGACCAGCCCGTCGGTGTAGAACAGCAGCGTCCCGCCCGGCGGCAGCGCGACGGCGGTGTTGGTGCGCGGCAGGCTCATGTGGGTGCCGAGCGGCAGGTTCGCGCGCACCGAGAGGAGCCGGCCGGTGGTACCGGGAGTGGCGAACATCGGCGGCGGATGCCCGGCCGTGGACATGGTGACCGTGTCCAGCGACGGGGCGATGACCGCGTAGATCGCCGTGGCCATCGCGCCCGGCTCGAACCGCTGGATCTTGCGGTCCAGGCGGGTCAGCACGTCGGCCGGGTCGTCGGTTTCGAGGGCGTATGCGCGCAGGGCCGAGCGGATGCGCCCCATCACCACGGCCGCCCGCAGCCCGTTGCCGGCCACGTCGCCGACCGCCACGCCGATGTTGCCCGAGGGCAGGTCGAACACGTCGTACCAGTCGCCGCCCACGCCGACCTGGGCGCCGGGCACGTACCGCACGGCGAGCTCCAGGCCCGCGATGTCCGGCGGGCGGGTGGGCAGCAGGCTGCGCTGCAGGGCGAACGCCGTGGCCCGGTCGAGGCTGTGCATGCGCGCCTGGGTCGCCGGGGCGATCCGGTCGGCCACCAGCTGCAGCAGCTCGACGTCGCCCGGGGTGAACTGCCGCGGGGTGCGGGCGCCGACGTACAGCACCCCGATCAGCTGCCCCGCGGTGATCATCGGCACGCCGAGCATCGCGGCGATGTGCTCGTCGATGAGGACCGGGCTGACCACGGTGGTCTCGTCGACGTGGTCGATCGCGAGGGGCCGCCCGTGCGCGGCCACCGTGCCGGCGAAGCCGCGCCCGACCGGCACCCGGATGCCCAGGTTGACCTCGCGCTCCAGGCCGCTGGCGGCGGTGGCGACCAGCTCGGTGCCGGCCGGGTCGAGCAGCATGACCGTCGCGGAGTCGGCCTGCAACAGCTCGCGGGCGCGCACCAGCAGCTCCTGGAGCAGGTCCTCGACCCCGAGCTTGGACAGCGCGGCGTCGGTGACCTGCTGCAGTCGCCGCAGCTGCTCGCGGCTGTCGCGCCGTTCGCTCACCGTTCGGCGTCCTCCCCGACGACCTCGACCGCGGCCAGCTGGTCCAGGCCGCTGAAGGTCAGCAGGGCCTGGTTGAGCGGGCTGATGCGGATGTCGAGCTTGTCGGCGTGCACGAACAGGGTGGCCAGGGCGGCGCTGTCGAGGTAGTCGACCCTGGTGAGATCGACGACGACCCGGCCACCGCCGTCGCCGACCACCTCCCGCAGGCGGGCCGCGAACTCCGGCGCGTTGGTGAGGTCGATCTCCCCGACGGCGCTGAGCTGCCCGGCACCCTCGGCGCTCCGTGCGGTGGTGATGTGCAGCGGCGTGGTCATGATGTGATCCTCGTGGACATCTCGACGGTGGTACCGGTGGCACCGGTCTGCAGATCGACGTGCTGCATGAGGGCCCGCATGAGCTTGATTCCGTGGCCGCGGTTCGGGTCGGGCACCACCCGCTCGGGCCGCCACTGGCCATTGTCGGTGATGGTGAGGTACAACGTGGAGCCCATCGCTCTGACGAGGAGCCGGACCCAGCCGCGGCTGTCGTGGTGGCCGTGCTCGATCGCGTTGGCGCAGGCCTCCCCGGCCGCGACGAGCACCTGCTGGGCCATCTGGGTGCCGACCCCGGCCCGGCGCAGCCAGCGCCGCAGCGCCGCCCGGGCCGGGGCCAGCTCGCTGCTCCTGGCCTCGAACGACAGCTCCAGCGGGGCCGGGTGCCGGTACAGCAGCAGCGCCACGTCGTCGCTCGCCTCCTCGCCGACGAGCTGCTGCATGACCAGGTCGGCCAGCTGCTCGACCGGCAGCGTCTGGTGGGACTGCACGGCGTCGGCGGCGTGCTCGATGCCCACGGTGAGCGGGCGCCGGCGGCGTTCGATCAGCCCGTCGGTGTACACGAGCAGGATCGCGCGCGGCGGGACGCTCGTCGTGGACTCCTCCCGCTGCTCGCCGCGCGGCACGCCGATCGGCAGTCCGCGCCCGCCGTCCAGCAGGGTGCTGCTGCCGTCCGGCAGGGTGAGGATCGCGGGCGGATGGCCGGCGCTCGCGTACACCAGGCCGCCGTCCTCGGGGTCCAGGATCGCGCAGAACGCGGTCGTGCACACCGCCCCCGGCAGCAGCGCGGCGAACCGGTCCAGGGCGGTGAGCACCTGTCCCGGCCCGGTCGCCTGCAGCAGCAGGGCGCGGGCGGCACTGCGCAGCTGGCCCATCACGGTCGCCGCGGCCAGGCCCCGCCCGACGCAGTCGCCGACCATGATGCCGATCCGGCCGTCGGGCAGGTCCACGGCGTCGTACCAGTCGCCGCCCACCTCCAGCGGCCGCGTGGCGGGCTGGTAGCGCACCGCGAACCCGGCCGGCAGCACGGCGGGGCCGAGGATCGAGCGCTGCAGCGTGACCGCCACCTCCCGCTCCTGGTCGAACGCGAAGGCCCGGTGCAGCGCCTGCGCCACCGAACCGCACAAGAGCAGGAGCAAGGTCTGGTCTTCGGTACCGAACCCGCGCGCCGGATCCAGCGCCAGCCGGATGGCGACCGGGCCGAGCGGCGAGTCGATGCTCGTCCCGGCGCCCGTCGGCCGCCCGCCCGGCCCCATCTCGATGAGGATCCGCGAGGCGCCCAGGTCGAGCAGGTCGTTGAGGACCACCGGCGGTTCCGCGCCCTCGGCGGCGTCGGTGGCGCTGAGGCTGCCGGCCCGGGCGGTGACGCCGGTGGCGTGCCACTGCCGGCGCAGCTGCTCGGCCGCCACCTGCAGCACCTCGGGGACGGTCCGGGCGTCGGCGAGGCGCTCGTTCATCGCGTTGAGTGCCGTCTCGCGCTGGGCGGCCGAGCGCTCGGTGGTGATGTCCCGCAGCGTGCCGACCATCATCTGGGTGCCGGCGTCGTCGTGCACGGCGTTGATGGTCACCGCCGCCCACAGCCGGTGCCCGTCGCGGTGCTGCAGCGGCATCACCATGGTGCCGTGCCGGCCGGCGACGACCTGCCGGTACTGGGCCATGACTTCCTCGTACGCGGCCGGGTCGGCCTGCGGGTCGGGCCACCACGGGTGCGGCACGGCGTAGGGCACCCCGTCGGCCGGGTAGCCCAGCAGGTCGGCGAAGGCGGCGTTGACCTCGACGATCGTGCCCTCGGCGCCGGCGACGAAGAAGCCCTCCTGCAGCGAGTCGATCAGCGCCGCGCGCCACCGGGCGTGGTGGTTGCGCAGCCGGGCCAGGTCCACGTTGGCCCGCACCCGGGCCAGCAGCTCCTGCGCCTCGAACGGCTTGACCAGGTAGTCGTCGGCACCGGCGGACAGGCCCTCGACGGCCGCCTCCTGCCCGGCCCGGGCCGAGAGCAGCATGACCGGCACGCCGGTGGTGCGCGGGTCGGCGCGCAGCGCCGCGACCAGCGCCAGGCCGTCGATTCCGGGCATCATCACGTCGCTGACGATGAGGTCCGGCGGCTGGGCCCGGGCGGCGGCCAGCGCGGCGGTACCGTCGGCGACCGTGCTGACCTCGTACCGCCCGGCCAGCAGCCGGCGCAGGTACTCGCGCATGTCGGTGTTGTCGTCGGCGACCAGCACCCGGGCCCGGGGTCCGTCGGCGGCGGCGACGGGCACGACCGGCCGGGCGTCGGTCCCGTCCTCCTCGGCGTCGGGCAGCCAGCGGAACGCCTCACGGACGTAGGGCTCGGCCGTCTCGGTCGCGGTGTCGCTGCCGGTGGCCTCGGCGAACTGGTCGGCCGGCAGGTGCCCGTCGCCGAACGGCAGCCGGACGGTGAACGTGGTGCCCTCGCCCGGTGCGCTGACCGCCGAGATGGTGCCGCCGTGCAGGTTGACCAGCTCCTGTACCAGGGCCAGGCCGATCCCGCTGCCCTCGTTGGAGCGGGCCCGGGCATTGGTGATGCGGTGGAAGCGCTCGAACAGCCGCGGCATCTCGGCCGCCGGCACGCCGATCCCGGTGTCGGCCACGGTCACGACCGCGTGCTCGCCGTCGGCCGCCACGGCGACCCGGATGCCGCCGTCGAACGTGAACTTCAGCGCGTTGGACAGCAGGTTCAGGACGATCTTCTCCCACATGCCCCGGTCGAGGTACACGGGACGCTCGAGCGGCGGGCAGACCACGTCGAAGGCCAGCCCGGCCCGCTCGATCGCGGCCCGGAAGACGCTGGCCAGCTCGGCGGTGAACACCGGCAGGTCGACCGGCTCGTAGCGGGCCTGCATCCGGCCCGCCTCGATGCGGGAGAAGTCCAGCAGCGTGTTGACGAGCTTGCCCAGCCGCAGCCCGTTGCGGTGGATGACCTCGACCTCGTCGTGGGCCCGCCGGTCGCCGGCCGGCAGCCGGTCGCGCAGCTCCTGCACCGGCCCCATGATCAGGCTCAGCGGGGTGCGGAACTCGTGGCTGATGTTGGAGAAGAACGCGGTCTTGGCCCGGTCCAGCTCGGCGAGCTCCTCGGCCCGGCGCTGCTGGGCCTGGTAGCTGCGGGCGCTGCCGATGCCGGTGGCGACGTGGCCGGCCGCGAGCTCCAGGAAGCCGCGGTAGCCCTCGTCGAGCAGCCGGTACCGGTTGAGGCCCGCGACCAGGAAGCCGTAGGGGGACGCGCCCTGTTGCAGCAGCGGCAGGAGCAGGGCGTGGGTCGGCGGCTCGGTCCAGCCGCCGGTGGGCAGCCCGGGGATCGTCGCGACGTCGACGAGCGCGGGCGCGCCGGAGGCCGGCCACGGGCCTGCCGGGTCGCCGGGGCGGATCGCCGCGGGCGCGGCCGGGTGCCCGGCGGGCAGCCCGGTGGCGGCGGCCAGGCGGGCACCGTCGTCGTCGAACAGGTACGTGAGCGTGAAGGGCAGGTCGCGGCCGTTGCGCACCAGCTGCTCGGCGGCGAAGTTGAGCATCTCCTGCTCGGTGCGCACCACGCTGGGGTCGGAGCCGAGGTCGCGCAGGGTGGCCATGCGCCGCTCGCCGATGACCCGCTCGGTGTCCTCGCTGACCACGCACAGGAAGCCGCTGACCGTGCCGCCGTCGTCGTAGAGCGGGCTGTAGGAGAAGGTGTGGTAGGTCTCCTCGCGGTACCCGGAGCGCTCCAGGAACAGCAGCAGCGCCTCGTCCCAGGTCGCCGCGCCGGTGGTCAGCACCGAGTCGATCCGGGGCCCGATGTCGTCCCAGATCTCGGCCCAGACCTCGCTGGCCGGGCGGCCCAGCGCCCAGGGATACTTGCGGCCGAGGGTGTCGCGGCGGTAGGCGGCGTTGCAGAAGAACGTCAGCTGCGGACCCCACGCCATCCACATCGGGAACCGGGACGTCAGCAGGATGCTCACCGCGGTGCGCAGGCTCTGCGGCCACCCGCCCGGCGGTCCCAGCGGCGTCGCCGCCCAGTCCACCGCGGCCAGGTCCCGGCCGACCTCGGCATCCACGGCGAAGAGGTCGACCCCGTCCGGATGCCTCCCGTCCTGCATGTGCCGCCCCTCTCGCGCTCGCACCCGTTGATCGATCGGCTCCCCCCTTTCCCATTCGCGCCGCGATTCAATCAGGGGAACCCGGCACACAGGACCGTGGCGAGCTTGGCCGCATACCCGGGCTCGAGCGGCAACTGGCGCAGCACGACCCGGACCCACACCGCCCCGGCCAGGGCATCCATGACGAGCATCGGGTCGGCCCCGGGCGGCAGCTCGCCGCGCCGGGCCGCCCGCTCGAAGATCGGCCGCTCGACCGCGAGCCGGTCGGCGAAGAACGCCCGCGCGTGCTCGGCCAGCTCGGGATTCTGCGTGGCGGCCCCGAGCGCGGCGACCGCCACGGCCGCCGACGGCGCCTCGGTGAGCAGCGTGACCAGCGTCTCGGCCAGCGCCGTGAGGTCCCCGCGCAGCGACCCGGTGTCCGGCGCCGCGACCCGCATCACCGGCGCGTCGAGCAGCGCCGCGCCGAGCAGGGCCGCCTTGGACGGGTACCACCGGTAGATCGTGGTCTTGTTCACACCGGACCGCTCGGCGACGCCCTCGACGGTGAGCCCGGCGTAGCCCCGCTCGGCGAGCAGCCGCAGCGTGGCCTCGAAGATCTCAGCCGCCCGCCGCGGCCCGCTCCCCTCGCTCACGGCCGCGAGTCTACAACGAAACGCAACGCACCGTTGCGTTGCGCACCCGGCTCGCCCCGGCTACCGGCGCAGCCGCGCGCCCGGATCCGCCCGCGCGAGTCGCTCGAGCAGGTAGTCGACCTCCTGCCGGGCGGTGGCCGACAGCGCCCCGGCCGGCGCGCGCTGCGCATCGGAGTCGAGCAGCCCGCGGCGCATGAGGACGTACTTGCGCACCGCCAGCCCGACCCCCTGCTGCTGCTCGTAGCGGATCAGCGGCAGGTGGGCGTCGAAGAGGTCGTGCGCCTCGTCCCGCCGCCCCGCGCCGGACAGCCGCACCACGCCGGTGAGCAGTTCCGGGAAGCTGTACCCGGTCATCGCCCCGTCGGCCCCGCGCTCCATCTCGAAGTCCAGGAACAGCGCCCCGTTGCCGGTGAGAATCCGCAACGGCACCTCCATCGCCCGCAACGCACTGATCTTCTCCAGCCCGGGCCAGTCCTCGTGCTTGAGCATGTACACACCCTCGACCTCACCGGCGATCCGCCCGATGACCCCGGCCGTCATCTGCACGCCGAACGTCAGCGGATAGTCCTGCACCACGATCGGCACCCCGCCCCCGATCGCGTCGGCCGCCTGCCGGTAGTAGGTGACGATCTGGTCATCGGTGCGCAGGCTCGTGGGCGGCGCGATCATGACACCGGCGGCGCCCGCGTCCATCGCCTCCCGCGTCAGCGCCCGCATGGCCGCGAACCCGGGCGCCGTCACGCCCACCACCACCGGCACCTCGACCCGGGAGCACAGCCGCCGCACGATCGCCACGCTCTCGGCGTGCTCCAGCTTGGGCGCCTCGCCGAGCTGCCCGAGCACGGTGAGGCCGGTGGCGCCCGCCTGCACGCAGTGCTCGACGAGCCGGTCGAAGGAGACGTAGTCGATGCCCCCGTCCGCAAAGAACGGCGTGGAGAGAATGACGTAGACGTCGGTACCCATGCTCACCCTTCGTTGCCTTTAAAAAAACGGCGCCGTAGTCCCCCGGGCACGCGCCGACCAGTGTGATGGCGGTACCGACCCGAAAAGCGCCCCGCAACACCGGCGGAGACGCCAGATGCGGCGCGATGTCGCCGGATTCAGGTCCTGGCGTCGTCCGACGGGACCGTCTCGGCGCGGCCCTCCTCGGCCGGCGTCGCAGGCGGCCAAGCCCCCAGGTATGCAGAGAGGAGGATCAAGCACCCGTTGCGGGCACTCTCCAGCGATGTTGGCTGACCGCCATACTGGAGGCGCCGTCGCTCCAGTGCGTCAAGGACAGACAGCACTGCGAGGCTGATCAGCGTGGCGGGCAGGAACGGGTCGTCTCGCATGCGCTGGGTCGCCTCGCCGTCGATGGTCGACCACATTCCCTCGTTGATGCCGTGCCACGTGCCGTGTGAGATCGCGGAGTATGCGCGGTACATCGTCCTGCCGGTGTCGAAACCGTCGGCGGTCCGACCCATTTGCTGAGCAAGAACCTCGGCGTTGCCGGGGCGCAGGTCGGCGCGGACCGGCCGGTGGTCACCGATCCAGGGCGCCTGCTGGTTCCCCGGCCGGTGCACCGTGAAGCCGCAACTGCTCGCGGCCCCTTCGATTGCAGCGATCTCTGCGCGCAGCGCCGGCACGTCCTCGTGCATCTGGCCCCCGACGTGCAGCCTGACCTGCTCGTGCAGGCTCAGCAGGTGCTCATTGGCGAACCGACGCGCACGCTCGCGCCCGCTGACCTGCGTGTCCAGCAGGTACGCGGCTCGCGATGCCATCTCCGCCACCGATCGCGACAACGTGACGGTGGCCCAAAATCCATGATCGTGGCCAAGCAGGTCGGCGAGTGCCCGTAACTGTTCGAGACCTACACTGAGCAGGTTCGAGGCGAAGGTGTAGGCGTCCTCGACGCGGTCACCGATCCATTCGTCGCCAATCGTCGACTCGAGCTGCGCGGGCGAGCCGGAGGCCCAGTCCAACTTGCCGTGCGCGACCGTCTCCTCATACACCTCGTGCAAGCGCCTCAATGCGTCAGACAACGGACGGACCGCCAGCGCTCGGGTCATGACAGCAGCGTGGCACCGGATATGGGCGATGACAATCGAGGTGCCCACCTGCCCGGAAGTCCGCGGGTGTGCGGGCCTGCCGTCAGGGCTCGAGCTTGCCGGGTGTGTCGTGCAGCAGCGGGTGGGCGCAGGCGGCCGCGGCGACGAGCGCCACCACCAGCGCGGTCGTCGTACGCCCGGCCCAGGGCAACTGCGCCTGGACGGTCGCGGACAGGTTCATCTGGTCCGTGTATGTCGCCAGCGCGGACACCGTCTCGAAGCGCAGCACGGCGACCGCGGTCAGCGCGCCCATGACCACCGCGCAGCCAACGGCCCACAGGTACGCAGGGAGCCGCCGGAACACGCCCGCCACCGCCAGCAGCCCGGCCGCGACCACGCAGGCGATCGCGAAGTGGTCCAGCACGTCCGGGACGGCATGGCGCAGTGCCTCCCGGTAGCCCTTGTTCTTGCCGGCGTCGTACAGCTCCCGCAAGTCCGGATCGTCGTAGTGCACGTCGAGCCGCCCGTCCGGATGCATCTCCAGCCGCAGGTACTCGGCCGGCGCGGCCCCGTTGTGGGAGTCCGGGCCGACGAAGGCGACGGCGGCCCACGCGCCCGTCGTCAGGCCCACGAGGGCGACGGCCGCGCTCACCGCCACGACCGCCGCGAGCGCCCGGCCGATCCAGGCGCGCCGAACCGACTCCGTCACGAGTGTCCCCCGTCAGCATCCGTGAAAACCGGGTACGGCCGCCACGTCACCGCCAGGTCATACGACATGCAGGGGATTCTTGCGTACCGCCCGCTCCAGCGCCGCCCCGAGCCCGTCCCGGCCGCCGCGCCAGGCCACGTGCCCGTCCGGGCGGACCAGCGTCCACGGCAGCGACGGGTCGGTCGGCGGGGCCAGTCGCACCTGTGCCTCCAGGCCGGCCAGCGCGGGTGCGGCCGGCTCCGGGGCGAGCAGCACGAAGCTGCCGTCGCGCAGGGCCTCGTACAGCCGCCGCCCGTCCGCCAGCGCCACGTCCCCGGCCCGGGGTGCGCCGGGGTAGTCGATGCCGATGCCGGAGATCGTCCCGGCCGCCTTGTGGGCGATCGGGGGCAGGCGCAGGGCCAGGGCGCCGAGCCGGTTGCGGACCAGGCGGCCCAGGCGGGAGCGGACCATCGCCATGCGGATGATGGCGCCGCTGGAGCGCAGGACGAGCTTGCCGACCGGGTGCCGCTCGGCCTCGTACGTGTCCAGCAGGCCGTCCGGGGCCGTGCCCCGCACCACGGCGGCGAGTTTCCACGCGAGGTTCGCCGCGTCCTGCAGGCCGGTGTTCATGCCCTGGCCACCGGCGGGCGAGTGGACGTGCGCGGCGTCGCCGGCGAGGAGGACGCGGCCCACACGGTACCGTGGCGATTGTCGCTCGTCGCTGTGAAAACGGGACAGCCAGCGAGCCTCGGTCAGCCCGAAGTCGGTGCCGAGCACCCGCCGGGTGACGTCGCGGATCTCGTCCAGGGTCACCGGATCGGTGTCGGGGCGCTGGTGGCGGCGGTCCCAGGCGAAGACGCGGAACCAGCCGTCGCCGAACGGGGCGACGAACGCGAACGCGTCGCCGACCGCGTTGACCGCGAGCACGTCGCCGGGCGACTCGGTCAGGCGCACGTCGGCCAGCATGATCGAGCTCAGCACCGACTTGCCGGGGAACGGCAGGCCGAGCGCCTGCCGGACGGTGCTGTGCACGCCGTCGGCGCCGACGACATATTCGGCGCGGACAGTGCCGCCGTCGACGGTCAGGTCCACGCCGGTGGCGTCCTGGCGCAGGCCGGTCACCGCCGCGTTGCGCACGATCCGGGCCCCGGCCGCGAGGGCCCGGCGTTCCAGGGCCCGTTCGACGTTGTACTGCGGCGTGATGAGCAGATACGGGAAGCGCGACGGCAGCGTGGACAAGTCGATGCGGACGCTGTCGAAGAGGCGCAACCGGCGCACGGGCGCGCCGCCGGCCACGATCTCGTCGGCGAGGCCGCGCGCGTCGAGGTGTTCGAGGGTACGGGCGTGCACGCCGAACGCCCGGGTCAGGTTCGACTCTGCGCCGCGGCGCTCGAAGACGGTGACGTCGACGCCGGCGCGGGCGAGGTCGCCGGCGAGCAGCAGCCCGGTGGGGCCGGCTCCGACGATGGCAACGGTGGTCATCAGCGGACTCCTAACGAGAGCGGCGGGGGCTCGGAGCCCCCGCGCGGACGGGACGGCCGACCCGGAACGTGAGCAGCGGGTGCTCCCCGGCCGGCAGCAGTTCGGCGAAGCGTGGCGCGAACGCCGGGGTGAGCCCGGCGTCGCGTTCCCGGTCGATGCGCTCGGTGATCTGGTTCATGTGGTGCAGGGCGATCCCGCGCGCGGTCGCGGTGAGGTGGATGCGTTCGAGGAGGCGGCCCGCGGCGAGCTGGGTGGCCCGGTCGTCGGGCGTGGCACAGGTGATGACCCCGTACGCGGCGGCGGTCGCCGTGTGCACGGTCGCGGTCTGCTGCAGCCAGAACTTGTCCCCGTCGGCCCGGGAGGACGCGGGCAGCAGCTTGGCCAGGGCGAGCTTGGGCGGGCCGAAGCCCTGGCCGCCGAGGGTCAGCCCGTCGCGGTACCGCTGAATCTCCTCGTCGTTGGCCCGGAACCAGGCGAAGTTGTCCCGCGACTGGGTCTCGTCCGCGCACAGCGCCGCGGCCGCGTCGACCAGCAGCCGGCCGAGCGCCGCCCGCGGCCCGGGGCCGGCGATCCAGCGCACCCGCAGGCCGGGCAGCCCGCTCGGGTCGGCCAGCGCGTCGAGGTCAGCGGCGGGGATCGGCTCGGCCGTGTACGGGCCGCGGTTGGTGTGCCGGTCGCCGATCGCGTCGTACAGCGGACCGCCCTCGGCCGGACCCGGCCGCACGGTCACCGTGGCCACCCGCGACCCGCCCGGGCCGTCCGGCTGCCACGCCACGTCGGGCCGCAGCCCGCGGGCCCGGCAGGCCAGCACCAGGTTCTCGATGGCGCAGCCGACGCCGATGTACTGCTCCCGCCGGTACGGATCGACCGAGCCCGTATGGCGCGCGGCGTCGACGTGCACGTCCACCGCGTCGGCGCGGATCGCGAACGCCCACGGCTGGGTGTTGTGCGGGCTCGGGGCCAGGATCGCGGCCGCGACCGCGCCGGGCAGGCCGGGCGTGTCGCGCCAGTGCCGCCACGGGTCGTAGGCGTCGCCGCGGCCGGGGCTCAGCGCGGCGGTGTCGTGCACCCGGTAGGTCAGGGCGCCGGTCCCGGCCACGGCGACCACCCCGAGGGCGGTGAGCACCTGCCGGCGAGTGTGAGTGGGCATGCCGACACCGTCGCCGCCGGGCGGGTGCCGCCGCAGCACCCGTTGGCCGGAAGCACCCGGGGTGCCAGACTGCGCGGGTGACCCTCGACGGCCGGCCGAGCCCGCTGCTGGCGGTCAAGTACGCCGTGCCGCCGGTACGCGATGCGGTCCTGCCCCGCGCCCGTCTCGAACGGGCCCTCGACGCGGCGGCCAAGCTGACCGTGGTCGCGGCCCCGGCCGGCTGGGGCAAGACGAGCCTGCTGGCCCGCTGGGCGGCTTCCCGGTCGGTGGCGCAGCCGGTCGCGTGGGTGTCGCTGGACGAGAGCGACGACGAGCCGGTCCGGTTCTGGAGCTACGTGCTGACCGCGCTGGGCCGGGCCGGCGGCGAGGTGTCCCCGGCCGTCGCCGACGCGCTCGCCTCCGCCGATGGTCCGGCCGCACGGGCGCTGCCGCTGCTGCTCAACGAGCTCGCCGCCGCGTCGGCCCGGCAGGTGCTGGTGCTCGACGACTACCACGTGCTCACCCACCCGGGCATCCACGAGAGCGTCGAGTACCTGGTCGCGTACCTGCCGCCGGCCCTGCGGATCGTGATCGCGACCCGCGCCGACCCGCCGCTGCCCCTGGCCCGGATGCGGGTGCGCGGCGAGCTGACCGAGGTCCGCGCGGCCGACCTGCGCTTCTCCGCCGACGAGGCGAAGGGGCTACTCACGGCGGTCGCGGCCGCCGAGCCCGGACCGGCGGACCTGGCCGTGATCGTCGAGCGCACCGAGGGCTGGGCGGCCGGTCTCCAGCTGGCCGGGCTGTCCCTGCGCGGCCACGCCGCCCCCGCCGCCGACCGGCACCTGTTCGACTATTTCACCGCCGAGGTCCTGCCCGCCCTCGACCCGCGCCAGCGCGACCTGCTGGTGCGGGCGGCGCCGCTGGAGCGGTTGTCCGGATCGCTGTGCGACGCCGCTCTCGACATGCAAGACGCCGCTCTTGTACTGGCTGAGCTCGAACGATCCGACCTGTTCGTGACCGCGCTCGACCGCGAGTGGTTCCGCTGCCACCGCCTGCTGCGCGAGGCCCTCGGCTGGTCCCCGGGCGCGCCCGCCGGCGAACCGGCCCGCGAGGTGCTGCGCCGGGCCGCCGGCTGGTTCGAGGAGCACGGCCGCATCGACGACGCGGTCCGCTGCCGGCAGGACGCGGGCGACCACACCGCCGCGGCCGGGCTGCTCGCCGCCAACCACCAGTGGTTCCTGGCCCGCGGGTGGGCGGCCACGCTGCTCGCCCTCGGCGAACGGCTCCCGGAGGCCGCGGTGCCGCCCGCGCTCGCCCTCGCACTGGCCTACACCGCCGACGCGAGCGGCCACCGGGACCGGATCGTGCACTGGATCGACGTGTGCGCCCGGCAGATCGACGAGCACACCGTGGTGCCGCGCTGGGCCAGTGCGCGCGCCGCGGAGTACAGCCTCCGGGGGCTCTTCGGCACCGACCCGGCCCGGCCGGAACAGGCCGTCGACGTGGTCGAGCGGGCCCTGGCCCTGGAGACGGCCGCCGGCCACCCGGACCACCCGGTGATCCGGGTCGCGCTCGGCGAGGCCTACGGGCTGGCGGGCCGGTTCGAGGAGGCGGTGCCGCTCCTGGCCGGCTTCTGGCGCACCCGCGGCCAGGGCCCCTGGGCGACCGGCATGGACCTGCAGGCCGCCGGGCAGCTCGCCCTGTTCCTGCTGGCCCTGGACGCCCACGACGAGCTGGACCGGCACCTGGCCGAGGCGGTCCCGGCGGCCGACCGCACCGAGAGCGACTGGGGCGACGGCGCGGCCGGGTACGTCGTGACGATCCGGCTCGTCGAGGGCCGCCGCGCCTACCAGCGCGGCGACCTGGACCGGGCCCGCGAGCGGCTGGCCCACGGCCTGCGCCTGGCCGAGTTCGCCGGCCGGGTGCTCGACGTGGTCCTGGCCCACCTGTTCGCCGCCGACACCGAACTCGGGGCCGGCGACCGCGCCGCCGCCCGCACCGCCCTGATCCGGGCCCGCGAGGTGGTCGACAACGAGCCGGTACCGCCGTTCGTGCGATCCTGGCTGGAGCGGGCCGAGACCCGCGCCGGCCGCAGCGCCGCCCGCACCGCGTCCCTGGCCGAGGAGCTGACCGACCGCGAGCTGTCGATCCTGCGGATGCTGCCCGGCACCGCCACCCAGCGCGAGATCGGCGCCGCCCTGTTCCTGTCGATCAACACGGTCAAGGCCTACAACAAGAGCCTGTACCGCAAGCTCGGGGTGGCCGGCCGCGCCGACGCCGTCCGGGTAGCGCGGGAGCTCGGGCTGATCTGAGCCGGTACCCCGGGTGCACCCGACCCCCGGGTGTAGTGCCGCCGCCCGTCCCGCGCCCATCGTGGCCGGATGGCCCAGCTCGAACTCGACCTCGGCGGCCCGCCCTCCCGCGCGGTCCTCGACCTGATCCGCGCCCGCTTCGGCGACGTCACGGTCCGCTCCGGCACCACGATCGTCGCCCCCGCCCTGGACCCGTCCGCCCGCCGCGCCCTGCTCACCCTCCTGTGGGACACCGGCCACGACGTGCTCGGCTTTTATGACACCGGGTGCCGTCAAGCTATGCTGGGCGGGATGTCGCGCTGGAAACCGGATGCCGGCGGCCGCCTCATGCAGGCCGCCATCGAACTCTTCGACGAGCAGGGCTTCGACGCCACCACCGTGGCCGAGATCGCCGAGCGCGCCGGGCTGACCAAGCGCACCTTCTTCCGCCACTTCACCGACAAGCGCGAGGCCCTGTTCAAGGGCTCCGAGCAACTCGAACACCTGTGGCTGGAGGGCATCGCGGCCGCCCCCGCCGACGCCACCCCGCTCGCCGCCGTCACGGCCGGCTTCGAGCCGGTGGCGGAGATGTTCATGGAGCGCCACCGCTTCGCCCGGATGCGCGCCGGCGTCATCGCGGCCAACCCGGAACTCCAGGAGCGCGAGCTGATCAAGCTGCAGCGCCTCGCGGGTGCCATCAAGGCCGCGCTGATCCGCCGCGGGGTCCCGGAGAACGCCGCGATCCTGGCCGCGCAGGCCGGGCTGACCGTCTTCCACGTGACGTTCGCGCGCTGGGTCCAGCAGGACGACCCGCGGGCGATCCGCCCACTGTTCGACGCGTCACTGGAAGACCTGCGAGCCATCACGGCGGCGTGACGCTCCCGCCTCGGCCCGCCGGGACGCGAGCCGCGGCCGGGCGGGGCTAGGCGGCGAGTTTGGCGGCGATCCGGACGACGCGTTCGGCCAGGTGGTCGAGGGCGGCCAGTTGCGGGTCGCCGAGTGGGGCGTCGTTGGAGCCGCCGGTGACGTGGGAGACGCCGTACGGGTTGCCGTCGGCGAACTTCAGCGGGTCCGTGTAGCCCGGGGCGGCCACGATGCCGCCGAAGTGGTGGATGGTGTTGTACAGGGCCAGCAGCGTCGACTCCTGGCCGCCGTGGGCGGTCATCGACGCGGTGAAGCCGGCGTAGACCTTGTCCGCCAGCAGGCCCTGGGACCACTGCGGGCCGAGGGTGTCGATGAACTGCTTGAGCTGGCTGGAGATGTTGCCGTACCGCGTCGGCGAGCCGAACAGCACCGCGTCGGCCCACACGACGTCGTCGGCGGTGGCCCGCGGTTCGTCCTTGGTCCGGTCGAAGTGCTGGCTCCAGGCCGCGTTCGAGGCGATCGCCTCCTGCGGTGCGAGCTCGGTGACCTGGCGCAGCCGCACCTCGGCGCCGGCCTTCTCGCCGGCCTCGGCCAGGCGGCGGGCCATCCCGTGCAGGGTTCCGGTCGCGGAGTAGTAGATGACGGCAAGCTTCGGCATTGCGTATTTCCCTCCGGTTTGGCCCGATTGGCCCGGCCCATTACCCGCCCGCTCGCCCGCGAAACGGTAGCCCGGGCGGGTGACGGCCGAATGGCCACAGCGGCCGCGACGGTCCGCCGATTTGTTTGCCGTGGGACAACAGTATGGTCGGTCGGGTGAGTGACCGGCTCATCCTGGTCCTCGCCGAGCGCGACTACCTGTACGGCACGGGGGCCCTGACCCTGCGGGTGCAGCACGTCAACCGGGAGGACCCGATCCCATACGACGACGAACCGTGGTACTTCGTGCACGGGACACAGCTCGGCCGCGAAGGTCGCGAACTGGGCGCCCTGGTGGTGGTTGTCCGCGGGAAGCGGCTGGCCAGTGCGGGGCTGCAGTTGTGAACCCGGCAGAATCGGGAGCGTGATCACTGAGCAAGGACCGGGGGTCGACACCGTGCTGGCCGAGGCGCGCCGGGGTGTGCGCCGCTACACGCCGCACGAGACCCTGGCCGCCCGGCAGCGCGGCGCCATCGTCGTCGACACCCGCACGGAGACGCAGCGGGCCGAGACCGGGGAGCTGCCCGGCGCGATCGTCATCGACCGGACCGTTCTCGAATGGCGGCTCGACCCGGCCAGCGACGTGCGGATCGCCGAAGCCGTCTCGTACGACGTCGAAATCATCGTGGTGTGCCGGCAGGGCTTCAGCTCCAGCCTCGCCGCCGAGAGCCTGCGCCGCGTCGGGCTGCACCGGGCCACCGACCTGGAGGGCGGGATCGAGGCCTGGCTACGCGCCGGGCTCCCGCTGCACCGCGAACCGGCCGATGTGCGCCGCTGAAGGCGTGACCGATACGAGCGTGAAGCTGTCCGACCGGCGGCGGCGCGCAGCGGGCCGGGCGGGCCACGATCGACGCATGTTCATCGCGATTCTCGATTTTCAGACCAGCCCCGCCGACCGACCGGCGGCCCTCGCCCAGCTCGAAGCCGAGCGGGACGAGGTCCGCGCCATGCCCGGCAACGTCGCCTTCCGGGTGTACGCCTCGCGTGAGGACGACACCACCGTCACCGTCGTGCACGAGTGGCGGGACAAGGCGTCGTTCGTGCCGTACCTGGACAGCGACTGCTTCGCCCGCTCCGGCCGGGTGCTGCGGCCGCTCATGACCGCGGCGCCGGTCAGCCGGCGCTTCTCCGCCGAGTTGCTGGAGACCGTGGCCTGATGACCGCCCAGGCGTACAGCTTCGTGCGCACGTTCGCGCCCGAGCCCGAACGGGAGCTGTGCGTCGACCGGCACTACCTGCTCTGCGCCTCCGCCGGGGCCCTCCGGCTGGAGGCGCAGGGCCAGGCCTGGCTGCTGCCACCCGCGCGGGCGGCGCTCATCGAGGCCGGCCGGGCGATCCGGGTCAGCATCCCGCAGCCGGTCACCACCGCCTCGGTGCTGTTCGACACCGCGTTCTGCCCGCCGCCCGCCGCCCCACTGGCCGTGTTCGACCTGACCCCCCTCGCCCGAGCCCTGGTCGCCGAGTGCGCCGATTGCGCCGACAGCGGGACACCCTATGGCGCGGCCCTGTTCACCGCGCTGGCCGCGGTCGCCTGGCGGCTCGCCGAGACCCCCAGCCCGGTCGTGGTGCCGGCGGGGCGGTCGGCGGAGCTGCGCCGGGCCCTTCGCCTGACCGAGGAGCGGCTCGGCGGGCAGGTCCGCTTCGAGGACGTCGCCGACGCGATCGGGCTGGCCCCGCGCTCCCTCGCGCGGCGCTTCGAGGACGAGACCGGGCTGACCTGGCGGGCGGTCCTGCGCCGGATGCGCATCATGCGCGCCGTCGAGGAGCTCGCGGCCGGCGACGCCCCGGTCACGAAGATCGCGTTCGCGGTCGGCTACACCTCGCTGTCCGCGTTCAATGCGGCGTTCCGGGAGTTGACCGGTCGGTCGCCGACGCAGTACCGGGAGAGCTTCCTCTGACGGCGCGCCGGATCGCCTCGTAGCCGGTGCACCGGCACAGGTTGGAGGTGAGCAGTTCGCGCAGCCGCTCGGGGTCGTCGACGATCGACGGGTCGGCCTCGAGCGCGCCGGCGGCGAGCATGAGGAAGCCGGGGGTGCAGAACCCGCACTGCAGCGCGTGCTCCCGCGAGAACGCCTCCTGCAGCGGATGGTCGAGCCCCTCGATCGTGCGCACCTGGGCACCTTCGCACTGCACGGCGAACATCAGGCACGACCGGACCGCATCGCCGTCGACCAGGACCGTGCACGCCCCGCACACGCCGTGCTCGCAGCCGACGTGCGTGCCGGTCAGCCCGCAGTCCTCGCGCAGCGCGTCGGCGAGTGTGCGCCGCGCGGGCACGTCCACCTCGTGCGTACGACCATTGACGTGCAACGCGAGCCGCACGGTCAGCCTCCGTCCCGGGCCTGGTGCAGGGCGCGCCGCACGAGCACACCCACGGCGTGGCGCCGATAGGCGACATCGGTGTGCGGGTCGGCGTCGATGCCGGCCGCGGCCGCAGCGGCCTCGGCGATGACGGCGTCGTCGAGCGGGCGGTCGACCAGGACCTGCTCGGCCGTCGCGGCGCGCACGGGGCGGTCGGCCGCGTTGACGAGCCCGAGGTGCGCCGCGCGCACCCGGCCGTCGGTGACGGTCACCGCGACCACCGCCGCCAGCCCGGCGAAGCTCGCGTGGGTGCGCCGATGCTCCACGAAGCCGACCAGTGTTCCGGGCGGCAATTTCGGCAGGTGTACCGCGAGCAGCAGTTCCTCCGCCCGCCGCACGGTCGCGAACGGCCCGGTGAAGAAGTCGGCGGCCTCGACCGTGCGGATCCCGGAGGCGGAGCGCAGGTCGAGCCGGGCCCCGAGCGCGACGGCGACCGCCGGCCACTCGGCCGCCGGGTGCGCGTACGCGCAACTGCCGGCCATCGTCCCCCGCGCGCGGATCGGCGGGTGCGCGATGTGGTGCACGACCCGCCGCAGCAGATCACCCAGCGGCCCCGGCACCGCACCGGACTCGAACACCCGATGGCGCACCAGCGGCCCGACTTGCACCGCGTCGCCGTCCAGATCGAGCGAGGCGAACGCCGGCACCCGGTTGATGTCCACCAGCCGCTGCGGGCGGACGTGGCGGTAGTTCATCTCCAGCACGAGGCTCTGCCCGCCGGCGAGCACCCGCGCCTTCCCGTCGGCCAGCGCGGCCACCACGTCGTCGGCGGTGCGCGCCACGACGTATTCGAACGGCGCCGGTTTCATCGCGCGGCGCTCCAGCCCGCGGACGGCGTCAGCGGCATCGGCAACGCCGTCGGATCGACCAGGTCGAGCGCGTCGGCCACCGCGTTGAGGATCGCCGGCGGCGCCCCGATGCACCCCGCCTCGCCGGCGCCCTTCGCGCCCAGCGGCGTGTTCGGGTTCGGCGTGCACGTCTCGGCCAGCCGCAGCGGCGGCAGTTCGGCCACCGTCGGGAGGAGGTAGTCGAGGAGGCTCAGCGTCTCCGGCACGCCGTCCGCGCCGTGGCGGACCCCCTCGTACAGCGCCTGCCCGATCCCCTGCACGATCGACCCGTACCCCTGCCCGTCCACGATGAGCGGGTTGACCACCACGCCGTAGTCGTCGACCGCCACCAGCCGCAGGATCGACACGTCTCCGAGCTCCGGGTCGACCTCGACGACGGCCGCGTACGCGCCGAACGGGAACGCCTCCGGCGGGCCGAACGTGTCCTCGGCGCGCAGCGGCGCCAGGTCGGCGAGGGTCAGCGAGTGCCCGCCCGCGATGAGCGAACCGGCGCGGTACTCCACCTCGGCGACGGGCACGGACAGCAGCTCCGCGGATCGCTGCCGCGCCGCCGACACGAGCTTCGTCGCGGCCCGCAGCAGCGCCGCCCCGCCGATCTGCATCGAGCGGCTGGCGTAGGAGCCGACACCCCGCGGTACCGCCGCGGTGTCCTTCTCGACGAGCCGGACCAGCCCGGGGTCGACGTCCAGCACGTCGGCGACCACCTGCGGGAACGACGTCTCGTGGCCCTGCCCGGTGCTGCAGCAGCCGGACACGGCGATGAACGTCCCGTCCGGGCACGCCTCGACCGCGCCGAACTCCTCGCCGGTGCCGGAGCGTTCGACGTAGGTGCACAGCCCGATCCCGATCGGCTTCAGGCCCGCGGCGCGGCGGAGGGACTGCTCGCCGCGCCAGTGCTCGACGTCGACCTCGCGCAGCGCGACCTCGAGGGCGGCCGCGTAGTCGCCGCTGTCGTAGGTGAACCCCGTCTGCGTGCGGTACGGGAAGGCGTCGGGGGCGATGAAGTTGCGCCGACGCACCTCCGCCGGGTCGAGGCCCAGCCGCCGGGCGAGCATCTCCACCGTCCGCTCGATCGCCGCGGCCGCCTCGGGACGGCCGGCCCCGCGGTACGGTGCGGTCGGCGCGCTGTTCGTCACGACCGCGCGGGTGCGCACGTGGACACTCGGGATCGCGTAGGCGCCGGTCGCCATCATCGACGTGGCCATCGGCATGAACGAGCCGGTGTGCGGATAGCCGCCGATGTCCGCGTCGATCTCCAGGTCGTAGGCGAGGATGCGGCCGGAGGCGTCGGCGGCCAGCCGCACCCGCTGGTTCTGCCCGCGCCCGTGCGGCGGACCGGCGAGCGCCTCGGCGCGGTCCTCGAGCCAGCGCACCGGCCGGTCGAGCCGGCGGGCGGCGGCGACCACCGCGAGGTACTCCGGCCAGGTCTCGCTCTTGCCGCCGAACGCCCCGCCGACGTCGGGGACGATCACCCGGATCCGCTGCTCGTCGAGCCCGAACGCCCCGGCCAGGTCGGTACGCAGCCGGTGCGGGGCCTGGTGCGACACCCAGATGGTGAGCCCGCCGCCGGAGTCGGGCCGCACGAGGATCGCCTTCGGCTCGATCGAGGTGTGCACGAGCCGCTGCTGGCGGTACCGGGCGTCGATCAGCATCGCCGCGCCGTGCCACACCTCCGCGGCGGCGGCCTGCCCGAACTCGCGCTCGGCGGCGACGTTGCTCAGCCCCGGGAACAGCCGCACGTCGCTGGCGGCCGCCTCGGTCGGGTCGAGCAGCGCCGGCAGCGGGTCGATGCGCACCCGGACCGCGTCGCGCCCGTCCTCGGCCACGTACCGGTCGTCGGCGACGACGATCGCGACCGGCTCGCCGTAGTACCGCACCCGATCCGAGGCCAGCGCCGGCCACGGGCGGCCTTCGATCGAGCGCTGGTCGCCCATCGGCGGCGTCGCCGGCAGGTACGGCAGGTCCGCGTGCGACCAGGCCGCGTGCACCCCTGGCACCGCCCAGGCCGGCGACGTGTCCACCGCGCGCAGCTCGCCGTGCGCGTGCGGGCTGCGCACGAACGCGCAGTCGAGGCAGCCGGCGACGCGCACATCGGCCACGTACTGCCCGGCCCCGCGCACCAGCCGCGCGTCCTCGCGCCGGGGCAGCCGCGCACCGATCATGCGCCCCCGCCTACCCGCGCGCCGGACCGGCAAACGCCGTGCGCACCCGCAGCACCTCGGCGACCGACCACGCCTGGAACGGACACCCGGTGGCCCCGTGCGGCGCGTCGCCGTCGGCCGTCTCCGACACCGACCCCAGCCCCCACTCCGCCAGGTGCAGCTCCAACCCGTCCAGCAGCCCACCGGTGTCCAGGCCGGCGGAGGCGCAGGCGTCGGCGTACGGCCCGATCAGCCACGGCCACACGGTCCCCTGGTGGTAGGCGTGATCCCGCTCGTACGGCCCGCCCCGGTGCACGCCCCGATAGGCACCGTCGGACGGCGCGAGGGACCGCATCCCGAGCGACGTCACCAGTTCCCGGCACGCCAGCACCGGCGCCGGGTCCCCCGCGAGGGGCCCGTACGGCAGCGACACCGCGAGGAGCTGGTTCGGCCGGACCGCGGCATCGTCCCCGCCCGGCCCGTCCACGACGTCGTAGAGACCGGCGCCTCCCGGCCGCACGAACCGCCGCCGGAACGCGTCCCCGGCCCGCGACGCGGCGGAGCCCCAGTCGTGCCGCCGCCGCAGCCGGTCGAACAGCGCCCCGGTCCCGGCCAGGCCCGAGATCCACAGGGCGTTGATCTCGACCGCCTTGCCCTGCCGCTCGGTCACCGGCCGCCCGTCCACCCGCGCGTCCATCCAGGTCAGCGCGAACCCGGGCTTGCCCTGCGTGAGCAGCCCGTCGGCGGGGTCGGCGGCGATCCCGTACCGGGTGCCGTCCCGGTGCCGGGTCAGGATCTCGTCCATCGCCCCGGCGAGCGACGACACGGTGTCGAGGTCCCCGGTGACGGCCGCATAGCGCGAGATCGCGTGCAGGAACCACAGCGCCGCGTCGGCCGTGTTGTATTCGAGCGTCCCGGTGTCGGCGGTGTTGGCCAGCATCCCCTCGGAGACGGTGGCGCCCGCCCGCAACAGCACCTCCCGGGCCTCGTCGTGCCGGTTGGTGGCCAGGAACAGCCCCTCGAACGACGTCATGAGATCGCGTGACCATTCACCGAACCACGGGTACCCGGCCACCGCCGACGGCCCGGTCGGGGTGGACACCACGAACTGGTCGGCCGCGATCGCCAGGTGCCGCCCCACCGCATCGCTCGCCCGGGCCTGCCGGGCCAGCTTCCGGGCCCGTTTGCGGGCGGCGACGACGAGCCCGGCCGCGGTGGGCAGCGGGCCGTCGAACGGGGCCGCGGCGGCGACGACCTCGGCGGTACCCCCGGAAGCCACCTCGGCCACGAAGCACCCGGCGGCGAAGAGATCCTCGACGGGGTTCAGGCCGCGGGCCGCCTCCTCGCGGGCGTAGACCCCGCGATACCAGGCGCCGCCGGGCTGCCACGCCGGGCCCGACACCCGGTACGCGTCCTCGAACACGAACCCGCCGGCGACCGGGGTCACCGCCGGGTCGCCGGCCGCCGTGCGCTCGCCGTGCGCGTCGCGCCAGGTGCACAACGGCGTGAGTTCGAGCGTGATCGGGGCCGGCGTCCGCAGTACCGTGAAAACGGCCCCAACGACGGAACGGCCGTGGCCCATGGCGATCTCGCGCTGCACCACCACGTCGCCGAGGTCCCACTGCCACCGGGGCACCCCCTCGTCGAGGGTGAACGAGGCCAGGTGCACGTGCCCGGCCGGGTCGACGGTGCCGCCCGCCCACTCGTCCGTGGCCAGCCGCACCGTCCGTGTGCCGATGCGCACCACGGGGTCCAGCGCGGCGAGACCCATGTGCCGGGCGGCGCCGCCCGGCTCGGCCACCGCGAGCAGGCCGTGGTAGCGGCGGGTGCGCAGGCCGGAGACCGTACCCGAGGCGTAACCCCCGAGGCCGTCGGTCACCAGCCACTCGCGCGCACTGGCCGCGGCGAGGTCGCCGCAGAGCTGCCGGCCGAACGTGATCATCGCCGGGCCTCCCGGAGCGTGCGGTCCGACGGGCGCGCGACGAGCTCGGCGAGCAGGCCGGTCCAGCCGGTCTGGTGCGTCGCGCCGAGGCCCGCGCCGTTGTCGGCGTGGAAGTACTCGAAGAACATCAGGTTGTCCCGCCAGTGCGGGTCGTGCTGGAGCTTGTCGACCCAGCCGTAGGCGGGACGGCGGCCGTCCTCGCCGCGCCGGTACAGCGAGAGCATCCGCTGCCGCAGGTCCTCCGCGATCTCCCGGGCACAGCGCAGCTGCCCGGAGCCGGTCGGATATTCGATCTTGACGCCCTCGCCGAGGTTGGCGTCGTAGTCCTCGAGCGTGCGCAGGACGAGGTAGTTCAGCGGCATCCACAGCGGCCCGCGCCAGTTGGAGTTCCCGCCGAACATCCCGGTCGTCGACTCGGCCGGCTCGTAGCCGACGGACGCGGTGTATCCGGGCAGCTCGACGCTGAACGGGTGCTCGGCGTGCCAGCGGGACAGGGCGCGCAGGCCGTACGGCGACAGGAAGCTGTCCTCGTCGAACAGGTGCGGCAGGATGCGCCGGACGCGCCCCGCCCCGGCGACCCCGACGCCGACGAACCGGCCGCCGGTCCCGTCGTGCACGATGTGCTCCTCGGGGATGTCGGCCAGGTGCTTGGACAGCCGCCGGACCGCCTGGAAGTCCTCCTCCCGCAGCGCCTTGGTGGCGAACAGCGGGATGATGCCGACCATGGAGCGCACCCGCAGCGGGGTCGCCTCGCCGTCGGGGCCGCGCAGCTTGTCGTAGTAGAAGCTGTCCTCCTCGTCCCACAGCTCCTGGCCGCCCATCGCCTCGGTGATGAGCGCGAAGTGCTCCAGGAACTTGACCACCAGGTCGTTGAGGGCCGGCTCGTGCGCGGCGAGCTCGCGCGCCATCTCCAGCAGGTTCAGGCAGTAGAACGCCATCCAGGCGGTGGCGTCGGACTGCTCCAGGGAGTACCCCGGCGGCAGGTGCGAGCGGTCGATCGGCCCGATGTTGTCCAGGCCCAGGAACCCGCCCTCGAACAGGTTGTTGCCCTCGGCGTCCTCGCGGTTCACCCACCAGGTGAAGTTCAGCACCAGCTTGGAGAAGATCCGGTGCAGGAACTCGCGGTCGCGGCGCCCGTCGATCTCGTACACCTGCAGCGCCGCCCACGCCTGCACCGGCGGGTTCAGGTCCTCGAAGGCCCACTCGTAGGCCGGAATCGCGCCGTTCGGGTGCTGGAACCACTCGCGGCAGAGCAGCAGCAGCTGGTACTTCGCGAAGGCCGGATCGAGATGCGCCAGCGCGACGGCGTGGAAGGCAGAGTCCCAGGCGGCGAACCACGGGTACTCCCACGGGTCCGGCATCGACATCACGTCGCTGGCGTCCAGGTGCCGCCACCCCGCGTTGCGCCCCTGCCGCCGGCCCGGTGGCGGTGGCGGCTGCGCGGGGTCGCCGGCCAGCCAGCGGGCCACGTCGTAGTGGTAGTACTGCTTGCCCCAGATCATCCCGGCGAAGCCCTGCCGCATGATCATGGCGTCCTCGGCGCTGGTGCCCTCCGGGGTCAGCGCGGCGTAGAACCGGTCCGCCTCGGCCTCGCGCTGCCGGAGCGTCTGCTGGAACGCCTTGCCGAAGCCGCGCTCCTCGGGCGCCAGCCGCAGCCGCAGCTCGACGATCTCGCCCGGTGCGACGGAGAGCCGATACCAGAAGGCCGCCTTGGTACCTTCCGTGGCCGGATTGACGGTCGGGGCACCATGCACGACGTGGTCGTTGATCCCGTCCTTCGGATAGGTGACCGTCGAGGGGACCCCGAACAGGCGTTCCGCGTTCGTGTCGTTGTCACAGTACAATTGCGGCGGTTGCCCCTCGGCCTGGAGCACCATCTCGCCCGTGCTGATCGCGTCGCCCCGCTTGCTGAGCCGTGGCCGTTGCGCGCCGGGCTCCCAGGACCAGGTGTTGCGGAACCACAGCGTCGGCAGCACGTGCAGCGGCGCCGTCTCCGGCCCGACGTTCGTGATCCGCACCACGATGCACACGTCGTCGGGGTCGGCCTTGGCGTACTCCGCCTCGATCACGAAGTACCGGTCGTCGTCGAAGACCCCGGTGTCGAGCAGCTCGTACTCCGGCTCCTCCCGCCCCCGCCGCCGGTTCTCGGCCACGAGGTCGTCGTACGGGAACGCCGCCTGCGGATAGTGGTAGCGCCACTTGAGCCGGCTGTGGCTGGGGGTGGCGTCGAGGTACCACCAGTACTCCTTGGCGTCCTCCCCGTGGTTGCCCTCGTTGCCGGTCAGCCCGAAGATGCGCTCCTTGAGGATCGGGTCCCGCTCGTTCCAGAACGCGAGCGCGAAACACAGCCGCTGCTCGGCGTCGCACAGCCCGGCCAGCCCGTCCTCGCTCCACCGGTACGCCCGCGAGCGCGCATGATCGTGCGGGAACGCCTCCCACGCGGCGCCCCCGTCGCTGTAGTCCTCGCGCACGGTGCCCCACGCGCGCTCGCTCAGGTAGGGTCCCCACCGGTACCACGGGCTGGCCTGCGCGAGCCCGTCCTCCGGCTTGCCGACGGCGTCGATCCGCTCCCGCTCGGGATTGCTCATGCTTCCAAGCGACCATGCGCGGGGTTGGAACGCCCCCACCCACCCGGAAGGAACCCCCGCCGCCGCGTGCAGGTTGCAGAAAGTCAATGCCCCCCGGCACTTCAGTCACGCTCTGTAGAGAATTCACCGACTTATTTGTTTCGATACCGGAACCGCGGCACAAGTAGGTCTGGTACGCCGCGATGAGTCCCTGCCGCTGTACTGCCCTATTGACTGCGGTAGCAGGAGACGTCCGGCCAACGGTGGCGGCTCTCCGGACCACCACCGCGACGGAGCGCGCGGACTCAGCCCGGCGAGAGTCCGCGCGTGACCAGCGAGCCGGCCCCTCGCCGCGGGCCGGCTCGCCGGGGGTTACGTCACCCCAACGCGATACAAGTTTCGAGCTTCCGGCCCTGTGGCTCTACATTCGACGCCATGCCTGGAGCCGTCCGATGCTGACCGGCCGCCGATACCCACTCGCCCTCACCACCGAACAGACCGCCTACGCCGAAACCGTCGGGGCCGCCTGCCGGGCAGTCTGGAACACCGCACTGGAACAGCGCCGCGAATACCAACGGCGCAACACCCCCATCTCGTACCTCGAACAGGCCGGGCAGATGGCCGAGGCGAAACGCGACCCGGCCGGCACCTGGCTCACCGCCGCACCATCCCACTGCCTCCAGCAGACCCTCCTCGACCTCGACCGCGCCTGCAAACTCCACGGCACCCGCAACGTGCGATGGCGCTCCAAGGCCCGCAGCGCACCCACGTTCCGCTTCCCCGACCCCAACCAGATCCTCGTGCGACGCTTGAACCACCGCTGGGGCGCCGTGCGCCTGTCGAAGTTCGGCTGGATCCGCTTCCGCTGGATCCGGTCGCTCGGCGGCGCCATCCGCAACGCCACCGTCCGCCGCGACGCCGACCGCTGGTACATCGCATTCTGCATCGACGACGACCTCGCCGACGTCCCGGCCAACGGGCACCCACCGGTCGGCATCGACCTCGGCGTGACGGTCGCGGTCGCCACCTCCGACGGCGACCTGCACAACCAGACCTTCGCCACACCCGGCGAACTCGCCCGCATCACACGGCTCCAGCAGCGCCTCGCCCGCTCCGCGCGCACCCACGGCCTCGACAACCCGTCCAACCGCCGCGACGCCACCCGGGCGGCGCTCGGCCGGCTGCACGCGCGCATCCGTGCACGCCGCGCCGACTTCGCCGCCAAGGTCGCCGGACGCCTGACCCGTGCGCACGGCATGGTCGCGGTCGAGGACCTGCGGATCAAGGCCATGACCGCCACCGCCAAGGGCACCATCGACCGGCCCGGCAGCATGGTTCTCCAGAAGGCCGGGCTCAACCGAGCCATCCGCAACAAGGGCTGGAGCGGCCTGCTGACCAGACTCCACTACGCCGCCCGCCGGCACGGCGCGACCGTGGTCAAGGTCCGGGCCGCATACACCTCACAGACCTGCAGCGCCTGCCGGCACGCGACCGCGAAGAACCGCCCGAGCCGGGCGGTCTTCCGGTGCGTCCGCTGCGGGCATCGGGATCACGCCGACGTCAACGCGGCGAAGAACATTCTGGCCGCAGGGCTTGCGGTCACCGGGCGTGGAGACCTCGCCGCTGGGCGGTCCGTGAAGCGCCAACCACCCGTCGACAACGACGGGCAACCGCCGCCGCACGGCGCCGGTGGAGGTCACGCAGTACTCAACCAGGTCGCGCAGCTCGGGGCCGCCGAACGCGGTCCCCGAGCCACTCGAACACACGCGCGTCAGGGCTTCTTCGGGTCCTCGCCGAACCCGTTGCATTGACGCCCGCCATTGATGCAGTACGCGACAAGTTGAGCTTGCCGGGCGGCGTCCCAGCCGTTCATGAAGTCGTAGTGGAAGGTGAAGCTGCCACCCGAGGCGTAGGCCAGGCCGCCCGTGTCGCCGTTGTGCAGCGGGTACGGGAGCTTGATCTCGAGCATCGGCAGCGGGACCGGGTGGTCGGCGGGGCAGACGCCCTTGACCGGCCACGCCATGTGGGACTTGTGGTCGGCCGTGTCCAGGTGTACGCCGTCCCAGCACGACGGGGACGTCAGGCGGACCTGCAGCGTCGAGCCGGACGGGCAGGACGCCGGGAAGTCGACGCCCTTGTAGCCGGTGCACTGGTAGTTGCCCGTGAAGCCGGCGTTGCTGGTCGCCTTCGCGTCGCCGACGAGCAGCTTGAAGCCGGCCGGGAACGGCTTGACGGTGCGGTAGTCCTTCACGTCGGACTTGTAGTAGACGGTCGGCTTGTCCGGCTGCAGCGGCACGCCGCGCTGCAGGAGGGTGGGGAACCAGTACCCGGACGCGTCGAGGGTGTCCTCGCACGAGGTGGCCCCGCCGACCAGGGACTGCGGGGTGGAGTTGGCGTTCACCGTGGGGTTGCCGATGAACGAGTGGTTGTGGGAGGCGCCCGGCAGGCCCGGGAAGACGATCGGGTCGTCGCTGAGCGTGTGGTTCACGGTGCAGTTGGCGTGCATCTCATGGTACTGCGCCCGCGGCGGATCGTCGGCCGCGAGCGCCGGTCCGGCGACGGCGGCCGCACCGAGCAGGGCGAGCGCCGCAACGATGACGGGCAGGGTGGAGCGGATGCGCATGTCGACTCCTTGGCGGTTGAATCGAGCATCGGCGATGGATAGCTGCGGACCGTAGCAGCGTTCGAAGATCTCAGGAAAGCGTTTGCCAAAGAGTTGCCATGCCAAATCAAGGTCCACATTGGACGTGCGTTGATCGATTTGGCAACTCGTGGCAAACGGTTGCCCACGGTTGGGCGGCGGTTCTACGGTCCACTCATCCGCCCCGCATCCCCGCGCTGCCCGCCATTGCCGCGCGGTGATGGTGCACGCCCCCTGGGAGAGCCCATGAGACGCTCGTTCATCGCCTTAGCCGCCGTCGCCGCGGCGCTGCTGGCGTACACCCTCGTCGTGATCACGAGACCGGCGCTGGCCGCGACGGCCTGCGGTACCACCAACGTCGCCCTGAACCGTCCGGCCACCGCCTCGTCGCAGGAGAGCGCGAGCCTGGGCGCGGCCAAGGCGGTCGACGGCTCCGGCACGAGCCGCTGGTCCAGCGCGCACGGCGTCGATCCACAGTGGATCCAGATCGACCTCGGCGCCACCACGCAGGTCTGCCAGGTGGTGCTGACCTGGCAGCGCTCCTACGCCAAGTCCTACCGCGTCGAGGTCTCGGCCGACGGGACCGGCGGCTGGAGCCCGATCTATTCGACCACCACCGGCGCGGGCGGGACCGAGACCCTGGCCGTCAACGGATCCGGTCGTTTCCTTCGCGTGTACGGCCTGACCCGCGCCACCCAGTACGGCTACTCCCTGTTCGAGGTCGCGGTGTACAGCGGCTCCGGACCGGACAGCAGCCCTTCGCCCAGCGTCACCCCGTCCGGCGAGCAGCTGCCCGGCGGCGGCGATCTCGGCTCGAACGTGGTCGTGTTCGACCCGGGCCAGTCCTCCTCGACCATCCAGGCCCGGCTCGACCAGATCTTCACCCAGCAGGAGAAGAACCAGTTCGGCACGCAGCGGTACCAGCTGCTGTTCAAGCCGGGCTCGTACAGCGGCCTGAACGCCCAGATCGGCTTCTACACCTCGATCAACGGCCTCGGCCAGAACCCGCAGGACGTGCAGATCCACGGCGACATCACCGTCGACGCGGGCTGGATGGCCGGCAACGCGACGCAGAACTTCTGGCGCTCGGCCGAGAACATGTCCATCTACCCGGTGAACGGCACGGACCGCTGGGCGGTCGCGCAGGCGGCCCCGTTCCGGCGGATGGACGTGCACGGCGGCATGACCCTGGCCAGCCCGAACTGTGGCTGGGCGTCGGGCGGGTACATCGCCGACAGCCGGGTCAGCGGCCAGATCAGCCCGTGCTCGCAGCAGCAGTGGTTCACCCGCGACTCGACGATCGGCAGCTGGAAGGGCGCGCTGTGGAACATGGTGTTCTCCGGCGTGCAGGGCGCTCCGGCGAACAGCTTCCCGAACCCGCCGTACACCACGCTGGCCACCTCGCCGGTGACGCAGGAGAAGCCGTACCTGTACGCCGACTCCTCGGGCGCCTACCGCGTGTTCGTGCCGTCGCTGCGGACGAACTCGTCGGGCGCGACGTGGATCAACGGTCAGACCCCGGGCACGTCGCTGTCGATCAACCAGTTCTACGTGGCGAAGCCGGGCGTGAGCGCGGCGACGCTGAACCAGGCGGTCGCGCAGGGCCTGAACCTGCTGTTCACCCCGGGTGTGTACCACCTGAACTCCACGGTGAACATCAACCGGGCCAACACCGTGGTCCTCGGCCTCGGCTACGCCACGATCGTGGCCGACAACGGCGCGCTGCCGATGGCCGTCGGCGACGTCGACGGCGTGAAGATCGCGTCGCTGCTGTTCGACGCGGGCCCGACCAACTCCCCGGCCCTGCTGCAGGTCGGCCCGAACGGTGCCTCCGGCAACCACGCCGGTGCCCCGAACCTGATCTCCGACGTGTTCCTGCGCGTCGGCGGCGCGGGCGCGGCCAAGGTCACCAACGCCATGGTCGTCAACAACAACAACACCATCATCGACCACATCTGGTCGTGGCGGGCCGACCACGGTGACGGGGCCGGCTGGACGTCCAACCCCTCCGACACCGGTCTGATCGTCAACGGCCAGAACGTGACCGCGTACGGGTTGTTCGTCGAGCACTTCGAGAAGTACAACGTGATCTGGAACGGCAACGGCGGCAAGACCATCTTCTTCCAGAACGAGCTGCCGTACGACCCGCCGTCGGCCGCCGCCTGGTCCCACGACGGGATCACCGGCTACGCCGCCTACAAGGTCGCCAACAACGTCACCTCGCACGAAGCGTGGGGCATGGGCAGCTACTGCGTCTTCACGACGGACTCGTCCATCGCCGCGTACCACTCGTACGAGGCACCGGTGAACGCCAACGTCAAGTTCCACAACATCCTGACGGTGTCGCTGGGCAAGGGCTCCATCACCCACGTCATCAACGACACCGGTACCGCGGCCCTGCCGAGCAGCGTCACCCCGCACACCGTGGTCAGCTACCCGTAACCGCACCGCATGTCCGACGAACCCGCCCGGCCCCGCAATCCGCGGCGCCGGGCGGGCTGCTCGCCGCCCTCGTCCGTGGCGTCGGCTGGCGCCGGCGAGCTACGCCGTGGTCGTGAGGGCCGGGGCGGGCGTGCGGTGGCGGGCGAAGAACGCGCGGGACGATCGGGGCAGCCAGAGCAGCAGCACCACGGCGGCCTCGGCGGCGCTCACGATCGGGATCACCGCGTGGAACTGCGGCGACGACGACCACGACACCACCCCGAACGCGACGCTCAGCAGCTGCGAGACGGTCGCCAGCCGGCGGGTCCACGGGCGGCCGGTAGGTAGGCGCCAGATCAGCAGCGCCGCCAGCGCGAACAGCAGTCCGTGGAACACCGCGGCGGCGACCAGGGCCGCATCCACCGACGCGGTGACCGTGGCGGCGTCGAACTGCGGATGGTCGGCGATCACCTGGCGGCGCGTCGGGTCCGGGTCGGCCAGCATGACGACCGGCACCACGACGTGGCTCGCGGCGATGAGGGCCAGCAACGCACGGCCGCACTGGACGAGGTTCATGTGCGGCCTCCGGGTCGCCGGCGTCGGGACGGGGTGGGCGCGGCGGTGGGCGCCGCAGTGGCGTGATGCCGGGCCCAGGCGGCGTTGAGGGCGGTGATGAGCCGATGCGCGGTGGCGATGTCCTCGTCCGGCCAGTCGCCGACGACCTTGGCGAACACGGCGGCGCCGGCGCCGGTCACGCCGTCGAGCTCGGACCGGCCGGCGTCGGTCACGGCGGCCAGGAACGTCCGGGCGTCGGCGGGGTCGGGCTCGGCCGCGACCGCACCGTCGCGCTCCAGCGCCGTCAGGTGCCGGCTGGTCGCCGAGGCGGTCAGGCCCAGTTCGGCGGCGATCTCGCGGGGGCGCTGCGGTCCGGCCTCGATGAGCAGGCCGAGGATCTGGGCCCGGGGCAGGTCGATGCGCCGGCTGATCCGGCGGTGCCCGGTGTCGATGAGCTGCATGACCGCCCGGGCCAGCTGCTGCACATCATTTCGTTGCGGCACGAAATGATCCTAGCACCTGGCGCTCGGCGACCCACGGGCCGGCAGTGCGGTCAGTCCGGCGGGTCGACCGGCTCGCCGTCGGGGTCGGTGGCGCCGGGCTCGCGGACCTGGCGGCCGAGGTCCACGTCGATGTCGTCGGTGCGCGGCAGTTGCTCGTCCGCGGGCACGCCGGAGCCGGCGATGTCGCGGTCGTCGTTCGGCAGCGTCATGCCCCGTCACCTACCCGCCCCACCCCGGTTCGAAGCCATGGCCGCTCATGTGGTGGCGTACCCGGCGGTGCGTTCACCGGCGGCCAGGACGGCCAGTTCGAACTCCACCTCGACCGGGACCGGGCGGCGGCGGGCCAGGGCGCGCGGGACACGCCGCAGCAGCTGCGCCGCGGCCGGGCGGGCGGCCGGGTCGAAGCGGGCGGCGGACAGCAGCATCGCCGTCTCGTCCAGGGCGGTACGCAGCGGCCGGCGCATCCAGGCGGTGAGGACGCGGTTGCGCCGGGCCAGGAGCCGCTTGGCGTCCTGGGTGGCCGGGTCGGCCCGCGGGTGGTGGTGGGCCACGACGTCGTCGCAGTAGGCCAGCCCGGACCCGCCGGTGCGCAGGTCCAGGGCGACCCGCGCCTCCTCCCCCATGAAGAACACGACGGGGTCGAAGCCGCCGCAGGCCAGGAAGGCCCCGCGGCGCACTACCGCGCCGCACGCCAGGAAGCCCAGCACGGACGGCCCCGGCAGGTCGGCGGCGACGCCGAGCGGAGCCGCGGCCATGAACCGAGACATCGGGTCGAGCCGCTCCTCGGGCCCGACGAGGGTCCGCGCGGCCAGCAGCGCCAGGCGTGGGGCCGCGTCGAGGTGCGCGGCGGCGCGGGTCAGGGCACCGGGGGCCCACCACGAGTCGTCGTCGGCGAACGCGACATAGGGCGTCTCGGCGACGGCCGCCCCGAAGTTGCGCGCGACGGCCCCGGCATTGCGACCGAGCGCCATGACGCGCACGCGCGGGAAGGTGGTAGCGACCATGCCCGGCGTACCGTCGCTGGAGCCGTTGTCCACCACCACGACCGGCGGCGGTTCGGCCTGCGCGTGCAGCCGCAGCAGAGTCCGGGCCAGCCCGGCGCGGCGATTGCGGGTGGCGATGACGACGGTGACCTTGGCCATGCGGCTCCACTGACCCGGTTGCACCAGCCGTAAACAATCACCCGAAACTGGTCATTCAGTCCGGCGGCTCCAGCGGCTCACCGGTCCGCGCCGCCGGCGTGTCGGTCTCGTCGGGGTCCAGCGCCAGCGGATCGCGGGCCAGTTGCTCGTGGTCCCGGTCGAGGTCGTCGTCCCCGGCCGGCCCGGCGGTGGCGGGGTCGTCGTGCGGCTTGGTCATGGCGATCAACTACCCGCCGCGGGCGTTTCCAAGCGAAGCGCCGCGCGCGGGCCGCATGAGCGCGCGGTTCCTGGGCAGGGGACGAGGCATGGCAGCACCACAGCACGTGACCGCGACCAGGCAGGCGCTCGGCGGCGTCGGCGTGTGGACCAACGCGGTGCAGCGGGAGCCCGCCTCGGCGCAGCGTGAGCTCGTGGCGCGGATCGAGGCGCTCGGCTACGGCTCGGTGTGGCAGGGCGAGGTCGTCGGGACCAACGACGTGTTCGCGCAGGAGGCGGTGTGGCTGGCCGCCACCGAGCGGATCGTCGCCGGGACCGGCATCGCCAACATCTGGGCCCGCCACCCCGGCACCGCGCGGGCCGCCGCCGCCACCCTCGCCGATGCGTGGCCGGGGCGGTTCGTGCTCGGGCTCGGGGTCTCGCACGCGCCGGCCGTCGAGAAGTCCGGCCAGCAGTACTCCCATCCGCTGCAACGCATGCGCGACTACCTCGACGGGCTGGGCGAGCGGCCCGCGAACCTGCCCGTGGTGCTGGCCGCGCTGCGCCCGAAGATGCTGCAGCTGGCGGCCGACCGGGCCGACGGCGTGCACACCTACTTCGTGCCGCCCGAGCACACCGCCCAGGCCCGCGGCGTCCTCGGACCCGACCGGCTGCTCATTCCCGAGCAGGCCGTGATCGTGGAGACCAGCCCGCAGGTGGCCCGCGCGGTCGCCCGGCGGCACACGATCTACTATCTGCAGCTGCCGAACTACGTCAACAACCTGCGGCTGCTCGGGCTGGACGACAGCGACCTGGCCGGCGCGGGCAGCGATCGGCTCGTGGACGCCATCGTCGCCTGGGGAACCCCGGCCGACATCGCCGAGCGCATCCGGGCCCACCGCGACGCCGGCGCCGACCACGTCCTGGTCCACCCGCTCGGCGACAGCCCGGGCGACATCGCGCGCCAGCTCGAGGAGCTCGCCCCGGTGCTGCTGCCCTGAGCGGGATCCCCGCCGCGCCCATAGACTGCGCTGCGTGGATCACGTGGCGGTGGTGTACAACGCGCGCTCCGGTGCGCTGCTCGCCCAGGCCGGCGCCGCCCAGTCGCTGCCGGAGCGGCTCGAGAAGCTGTTCGCGCGGCGGGCCGTGACCGTGCAGGCGCGGCCGTTCGACCCGAGGACGCTCGCCGCCGACGTGCGGGAGCTGCTCGCGGGCTGGCCCGACGCGGTGCTCGCGGCGGGCGGCGACGGCACCGTGCGGTCGGTGGCCGAGCACCTGCTGGGTGGCGAGGTCCCGCTCGGGATCCTGCCGGGCGGGACGATGAACGTGCTGGCGCGGGATCTGGCCGTACCGGAGGACATCGAGCACGCCGTGGAGGCCCTCGTCGCCGCCCCGGTCGAGCGGATCGACGTGGCGAGCGTGATGGCGTACACGAGCGTCATGAGCGACGGCGAGATCGCGCAGCTGTCCACGCCGCTCACCTACGGCATCTCGCCGCGCGCCCTGGCGGTGCTCGCCCCGAACGCTGCGGCGTCGTGAGGGTCCGCATCGCGCAGATCTCCGACCTGCATTTCGGTCGTGAAGAGCCCGCGGTGGTACAGGCGTTGCTCCACGATCTGCGCGAGTGCGCACCGACGCTCGTCGCGGTGTGCGGGGACCTGACCCAGACGGCGCGGGCGGCGGAGTTCGCGGCGGCGCGCGCGTTCCTCGCCGAGCTGCCCGCCCCGGCGCTGGTCGTGCCCGGCAACCACGACCTGCCCGGCTGGCGGATCTGGTCCCGCTTCACGCGGCCGTGGCACCGGTGGCGGGCGTACCTGGACACCGACCCGCTCGGCGCGACGACGGTCACCGCGCCCGGCCTGGTCGCGGTCGGCGTGAACACGGCGCGCCGCTGGACGTGGCACACCGACTGGTCGCGCGGGCGGATCGACGAGCGGCAGCTGGCCGCGATCGGCGCCGCCTTCGACGCGGCCCCGACCGGCGACCTGCGGGTGGCGATCGCGCACCACCCGTTCCTGCTCACCGACGCCGGGCGCGGCCGTGGGCTGGTCGGCCGCTCCGCGCTCGCGCTGCGGCACCTGCGCCGCCGGGCCGACCTGCTGCTCGGCGGGCACGTGCACCTGGCGTACAGCGGTACCGTCGACGGCCTGGTGGTGGCCCCAGTCGGGCACGGCGTGCTCGAACCGGCTCAAGGGGGAGCCGAACAGCTACAACGTCATCGAGGCCGAAGGCGACCGGCTCACGGTGTCGAACCGCCGCTTCACGGGCGGGCGGTTCGACATTCATGAGCACCGGCGGTACCGACGCGAAAACCGTCAATGGACGGACTATCGCGAATAGTTCTGCCCGAACGGCCGCCCCGGGATGGGCTTGGCGATCAGGCCGACCGGGATGAAGAACATGATCTGCGCGATGGCGAGCACGAGGGTCCACATCGCCTTGTCGTCGTAGTGCTCGGCGGCGCGGGCGAACAGCTCGTCCGGCACCCGCTCGCCGAAGAACGACGGGGTGAGCACCGCCTCGGTCAGCTCCAGGGCGGCCTTCTCCCCGGCGGTGAAGTACGGCGAGTCCCGCCACGACGACAGCGAGTCGATGCGCTCCGCCGCCTCCCCCGCCGTGCGCAGCATCCCGGACTGCATCACGGTGTGGTACGTGCTGCCGACGAGCTGCCCGGCGCGCAGCTGCACCAGCCCGATCGTCGCGTCCGGGACGGCGCCGTTGTGCACCGCCTTGGACGTCTCCGCGCCGAACGACGCCATCTCGGGAAAGAACTGCAGCGGATCGGGCAGGCGCGAGGTGAGTTCTGACATGGGTCGTTCCTTTCGCAGTGGGTTCCGCTGTACCGACGACGCAACCCACTCGAATGTCAGGTCAGATCACGCCGCCGTTCGCGCGGATGGTCTGGCCGTTGACCCAGTGGCCGGCCGGGGAGGCGAGGAACGCGACGAGGGCGGCGATGTCCTCGGGCTCGCCGAGGCGGCCCAGCGGCGGCTGCTGTGCGGCGCGGGCGACGGTCTCGGCGTCCTTGCCGTCCAGGTACAGCTCGGTGCGGGTCGGGCCGGGCGCCACCGTGTTCACGGTGACGTCGTGGCCGCGCAGCTCCCGGGCCAGGATCAGGGTCATCGCCTCGACGGCGCCCTTGCTGGCCGCGTACGCGCCGTAGGTGGGCGCCTGCAGCCCGACGATCGACGTGGAGAACGTGATGAGGGCGCCGCCGGGGCGCAGGCGGCGGGCGGCCTGCTGGGCGATGACGAAGGTACCGCGGACGTTGGTGCGCTGGATGGCGTCGAACTCGGCCAGGTCGAAGTCGGCGACCGTCGCCAGGGTCATCCGGCCGGCCGCGTTGACGACGACGTCGACGCCGCCGAACGCGGACTCGGTGCGGTCGAACAGTTCCCGCGCCGCGGCCTCGTCGGCGATGTCGAGCTGGACGGCGAACGCGGCGCCGCCCTGCGCCTCGACCGCCTTGACGGTCTCGGCGGCGTCGGCGTGCCGCCCGGCGTACCCGATGACGATGCTGAACCCGTCGGCGGCCAGGCGCAGCGCCGCGGCCCGCCCGATGCCGCGCGAACCGCCGGTGACGATGGCGACGCGGCCGGTTGTCGTAGTGGTCATGGACTTCACTGTGCGAGGCGGGCCGCGTGCGGTACAGACGACGCCGACAGGGGGGACGCGAACCCCTGTCTCCGGCCGGGCCCGCGCGGGAGACTTGGCGCATGGACCTGGCCGAGCTGGGCGCGTTCCTCAAGTCGCGCCGTGACCGCATCCGCCCGGCCGACGTGGGCCTGCCGACCGGCCCGCGCCGCCGGGTGCCGGGCCTGCGCCGCGACGAGGTGGCGCAGCTGGCCGGGGCCTCCGTGGAGTACTACATCGAGCTCGAACGCGGCGCCGGCTCGCAGCCCTCGGAGCAGATGCTGGCCGCCCTCGCCCGCGCCCTGCGCCTCACCCGCGACGAGCGCGACCACCTGTACCACCTCGCCGGACGCCCGATCCCGGTCCAGGGCGGCCCCGCCTCCCACGTGCACCCCGGCATGCTGGACCTGCTGGAGCGCCTGGACGGCACGCCCGCGCAGGTCATCACCGACCTCCACATCACGCTGGTGCAGAACCGCCTGGCCCGCGCCCTGCTGGGCGACCAGACGCGGTACGAGGGGCTGAGCCGCAGCTTCGTGCACCGCTGGTTCGCCGATCCCAAGGGCCGCATCTCGTACCCCGAGCAGGACCACGAGCACCAGTCCCGCTCGTTCACCGCCGACCTGCGCGCGGCCGTGGCCCGGCGCGGCGGCAAGGACCCGGAGACGGCGCGGCTCGTGGCCGACCTCCTCGACCGCTCCCCCGAGTTCGCCGCCCTGTGGGAGCAGCGCGAGGTGGCCGTCCGTCGCGACGACCGCAAGCGGATCGTCCATCCGGCCCTGGGCACGGTCGAGGTGAACTGCCTCAACCTGTTCAGCGAGGACGGGCGGCAGCGGCTGCTGTGGTTCACCCCGGCGGTCGGCACCGACGCGGTCGAGCAGCTGGAGCTACTCGGCGTGCTGGGCAACCAGGACCTGCTGCCGGCGGCCGAGCAGGCGGCCGGCCAGCGCGGCGACGAGCGGTGAGAGGTACCAGGCGAGCTGCATCCACGCCGTGAGCCACCACACCCCCACCAGGGTCGCGCCCCAGTAGCCGACGACGACCCACGACTCGTCGTCCACGCGTGGCAGATCAGCCGAACCGTCACAGCCGCGGCATGACGAGCGCCTCGTTGCACGCCAGCTCGATCATCTGGTCGAGGGTCAGCGGCAGCTGCGGGCGGCTGCCGGCGTGGTCGAGGCCGAAGTTGCGCACCTCGAGCACGACGCCGGTGCCGTCGGGCTTGGTCACGTCGATGCGCGCGATGCGCGGCTTGGCCTGGAAGTCCCACATGGTCAGAACCTTCTCGCCGTGCGGGCCGGTGCGCTCGGAGCAGACCGGGTCCGGGCAGGTGCGGAACTGGCCGACACCGTAGCCCTCCGGCCATTGGGACGAGATCTCCTTGCCGACGACGATGAGCACGTTGCTCACGCCGGACCTGTCGCGCAGGTCGGGGGCGACGGAGAAGTGTTCGGCGTACCGGTCGCCGGCGTCGATCCCGAACTCGAGGGGGTGCCCGCTCGGGCCGTTGACGCGCGTGTCGAGGAAGGACGTGTCATGCGGTACCAGAGACCGCAGTTGCTTGTCGAAGGCGGCGGTCAGGCGGGCGATCTGCGCGGAGTTGTAGTCCTCCGGCGGCACGGTCGGGGTCGCGCTGGTGCCGTAGGTGGGCGACGGCGTCATCTCGAAGTGCGGCACGCAGGCGACCGCGCTCGACGACGGTGACATGACCGTCGTCTCGCAGCCGGTGTAGATGCCGGAGGGCTCCGGCACCGGGGCGGCCGGCGTCGTGCCGTGGTGGCCGCCGATCAGCGTCACCGCCACGAGCGTGCCCGCCACCGCGGCGCCGCCGCCGAGCGCCGTCAACCACCGCCTCATGTCCATATGAACGGCCGGATGTACGCGAATGGTTGCCGCCGTCCGTTGGTAAGTGATAGCTTACCGTTCGCCATGACGAACGTAACGGCGATGCTCACCGCGCTCGGCGACCCGATGCGGCAGACGATCCTCGATCGGCTGTCCGACGGGCCGCTGCCGGTCGGGCGGCTCGCGGACGTGCTGCCGATCAGCCGCCCGGCGGTGTCCCAGCACCTCAAGGTGCTCAAGGACGTCGGGCTGGTGCTCGACCGGCAGGAGGGGACGCGGCGGCTGTACCAGGTCGATCCCGAGGGCCTGGCGCTGCTGCGGGCGCACCTGGACGGCGTGTGGGCCCGGGCGTTGCAGGCGTTCGCCTCCTCGTTCGAGGAACGGCTCCCAGAGGAGGAGACCTGACGTGTTGCAGACCGTGCAACCCATTCAGCGCGAGATCGTCGTCGGCGCCGGCCCGCAGCGGGCGTTCGACGTGTTCACCGGGGACATGACGTCCTGGTGGCCGGCCTCGCACCACATCGGCTCGGCCCCGATCGCCGAGGTGCTCATCGAGCCGCGGGTCGGCGGCCGCTGGTACACCCGGCACCAGGACGGCACCGAGACCTCCACCGGCTTCGTGACCGTGTGGGAGCCGCCCACCCGGTTCGTGGTGACGTGGCAGATCGGGGCGGACTGGAAGTACCACGACGACCTGGTGACGTCGATCGAGGTCCGCTTCGTCGCGGAGCCCGACGGGCGCACCCGGGTGCTGCTGGAGCACCGCGACCTCGAGGCGTTCGGCGCCGCGGCGACCCAGATGCGCACGACCTTCGAGGGCCCCGACGCCTGGAACGGCATCCTGGCCGCGTACGCGAAGGTGGCGCAGGCGTGAAGCATGAGATCCTCGTGCCGTGATCCCGGACCTGGCCGCGGCGCTCGCGGACGCGGCGGACTCCGCCGAGGGCGCGTGGCGGTTCGTGCGCCGCGTCGCGCCCGGGCCGCCGCTCGCCGTGGACGTGCCGCCGGCGCTGCGTGAGCTGTACGCGCTGCTCGGCCACCACCCCGACCGTTTGCTGAGGCCGGCCCAGTTGCAGGCGGACGGCCCGGTGCTCGTCTTCCGCACCGAGGCCCAGAGCGTGACCTGCTGGGGCGTGCGGGTGGCCGCGCTGGACGACCCGGACCCGCCGGTGGTGTACGAGCTGCCGGACGGGACGTGGGCGCCGTACCTGGACCGGGTCTCCCTCGCGGCCGTGGAGATCGCGCTGACGGGCTGGCTGTTCGGCGGCGACGAGACCGATGCCGACAACTGCGGCTTCGACGCCGCGACCCTGGCCGCCCTGGAACGCACCTACGAGCGGCTGCCGATGCCCGACTATCCGACGTGGACGGCGCCGGACGGCCCGCCGACGCGCTGGTTCGGGGGCCCGGACGTGCTGCTGCGCGACGACGGGCAGGACTGGCTGTGGGTACGGGCCACGACCCCGGCGGGCATCGCCGCCGTGCGCGCCGCCCTGCCCGGCGACTGGATCATGAGCTAGCCGAGGTACCGGCCGGGGCGGTGGTTCAGGGCGATCACCAGGTTCAGCACCACCGCACCCGCGGCCGAGACGGCGACCGTGGACAGCGGCGCGACGAGCGCGCCGAGCAGGATGACGGCGCCGTCCAGGGCGAGCTGGACCCAGCCGGCCCGCCAGCCGAGGCGCTCCTGGCAGACGAGCGCGACGACGTTGAAGCCGCCGAGGCTGGCGCCGTGGCGGAACAGCACCAGCAGGCCCATGCCCACGACGAGGTTGCCGGCGAGCGCGGCGTAGAGCGGATCGATGCGGGCCACGGTGAGCAGGTGCGGATGCGCGAGGGAGAACGCGGCCAGCAGCGCGACCGCGATGCCCGAGCGGACCGCGAACCGCCAGCCCTTGCGGGCGATGGCGAGCGCCACGAACGGCAGGGTGACGGCGACGTACAGCACCGCGAACGGCCAGCCGGTCCCGCGCGCGAGCAGCAGCCCGAGGCCGGCCGTGCCGCCGGTGACCGCGCCGCCCGCCTGGAGCAGGAACAGCCCGGCCGCGGCCAGGAACGCCCGGTCACGACGCCGACGACATCCTCGGCGGCGGAGTGGGGAACGGCGATCGCGCTGCTGGTCATGTCGGCCAGGGTGCGTCGACCTCGCCCACCTGCGCAAATGAGGTCCATCCGGCTGCGCAGTCTGCCACGCGCTGGCCGCGATGCGTGCCAGAATGCGCAGATGGACAGCCTCGACGCCCGGATCCTGCTCGCGCTGGACGACGACCCGGACGCCACCTCGCTCGCCCTCGCGCACCGGCTGGGCATCGCCCGCAACACCCTGCACGCCCGGCTGCAGCGGATGCGCGCTTCGGGCGCCCTGCGCGACTTCAGCCGCCGCGTGGACCCCGCAGCGCTCGGCCGCGGGCTGATCGCGTTCGTGTCGGTGTCCGTGTCGCAGACCCAGGGGCGGCGGGCGGTGACGGCGCTGTACGACATCCCCGAGGTGATCGAGATCCACTCGACCACCGGCGACGCCGACTTCCCGCTCAAGGTGGCCGCGCGCGACCCGCACGACCTGCACCGCATCGCCGACGCGCTGCTGGCGGTGCCGGACATCGTGCGGACGAGTACCGTCATCTCGCTCAACGAGGAGATGCCGCTGCGCCTGCGCGCACTGCTGGAGGCGCACGCCGATGCCTGATCTGCCGCTCGCCGTCGCGGACTGCGCGATCGACGCCGTGGCCGCGTGTCTCGACGCCGCCGCCGATCTCGCCGAGGCGCGCACCGGGCGGCGGCCGGACGTCATGCTCGATCCCGCGCATGTGGCCGCGGCCGTGCGCAGCGAGGCGCTGCTGCGCGATCGGGACGGGAACGGCATCGAGGGCTTCGCACCGCTGTCGCGGCTGTGGCGGGCGGCCGACGGCTGGGTGCGCACGCACGCGAACTATCCGTGGCACCGCGCCGCCCTGCACCGGGCCCTGGGCGACAACATCGAGACCGCGATCGCCGCGCGCTCCGCCACCGAGGTCGAGCAGATGGTGTACGAAGCCGGCGGCCTCGCCGTCGCCGCGCGCACCAAGGAGGAATGGCGCACCGGCGGTCCTCTGAGGCGCATCGACCCCACCGGCGGCGCCGTCCGGCCCGTGCCGCTCGACCGCATGCGCGTCCTGGACCTGACCCGCGTGATCGCCGGACCCGTCGGCACCCGGATGCTCGCCGCCCTCGGCGCCGACGTGCTGCGCGTCGACGACCCGAACCGCCCGGAACTGCCGCTGCACGCCGTCGACGGCACCATCGGCAAGGCCAGCACGCTCCTGGACGCCGCGACACCGGACGGCCGGCGGACCCTGGACTACCTGGCGGGCGAGGCCGACGTCATCGTCACCGGGTACCGTCCCGGCGCCATGCGCAAGCTCGGCCTCGCCCCCGACCAGATCGCCGGGCGGCATCCGGGGAAGGTCGTGGCAACGCTTTCTGCGTGGGGTACCGGCGAAATCTGGGGGAATCGAAGGGGCTTCGACAGCCTCGTGCAGGTCGCGACCGGCATCGGCTGGGCGTGCAGTGCCGACGGCGAGCGCCCCGGGGCCCTGCCGTGCCAGCTGCTCGATCATGCCACCGGCTATCTGCTCGCCGCCGGCGTGCTCGAAGCGCTCACGGCCGGCGAGGGCGCGCACGTGTCGGTATCGCTCGCGCGCACCGCCCGCTGGCTCCTCGACCGGCCGCCGGGCCGGGCCGAGGAGCCGTTCGACCCCGACGCCTACCGGGTCGACCTGGGCGGCGGCTGGACCGGCATCGCCCCGCCGGGAAGGTTCGACGGCGAGCCGCTGCGCTGGCCGCGCGAACCCGCGTACGGTGCGGCCGCTCCCGAGTTCACGAGACGGGCCTGATCAGTTCCGGGAACCCGAACGCCACAATGCGCCGGATGCCCGTCTTCGTCGTCGTCAAAACCGCCACCCCGAACGGCGCGCCCCGGAACCACACGAACGCCGCCGGCTGCCCGTTCATCCGCGTCGGCGCCATCCGCCAGTCGCCCGGCGACGCGAGCACCTGCGCCAGGTACGGGATGCAGGTCGTCTTCCCCGCGAACCACGTGCGCGACGGCAGCAGTTCGAGCGACGCGTCCATGCGCAACGCGCGCTCCAGGATGGTCACGTCGCTGCGCTCGAACGCCGCGATGTACTGCTCCAGCAGCGCCCGCCCCGCCGGATCGTCCGGCGCCGTCAGGTCGTCGTCCTCGGCCGGCGCCACCTCGTCCAGCCGCGCCCGGGCCCGCTGCAGCATGCTCTTCACCCCGGCGACCGACGACCCGAGCATCTCGGCCACGTCCGCGGCCGGGAACCCGAGCACCTCGCGCAGGATGAGCACGGCCCGCTGCCGCGGGGGCAGGAACTGCAACCCGGCGATGAGCGCCAGCCGCAGGCTCTCGCGCAGCGCCACCACCGCCGCCGGGTCCGCGGCCTCCGGCGTGACCAGCGCGTCGGCGATCGGCCGCAGCCAGGGCACGTCGGGATCGGCGTCGCCCGGTGGGGCATACGGGTCGTCGGCCGGCGCCCCGAGCCCGGACGGCAGCGGCCGCCTCCCCCGCTGTTCGAGCGCGTTCAGACAGGCATTCGTGGCTATCCGGTACAGCCAGACCCGCACCGACGCCCGCTCCTCGAACCGCGGATAGGCGCGCCACGCCCGCAGGTACGTCTCCTGCACCAGATCCTCGGCCTCGTCGGGCGAGCCGAGCATCCGGTAACAGTGCGCGAGCAGCTCCCGCCGCAGCGGTTCGGTGCGCGCCGCGAACGCCGCCTGATCGTCTCTCACAGGCCCAGCTTGGACCGCAACCACCGGGCAGCGCGAGCGATCGCCGCATCGGCGTCCGCGGTCCGCCCGGCCGACATCTGGAAGGTGTGCTGCTCGCCGGGTGTCACGTCGAGCTCGGCCGGCACGCCGTGCTTGCGCGCCGCCTCCTCCAGCCGCACCGCGTCGTCGAGCAGCATCTCGCCGCCGCCCGCCTGGATGTACATCGGCGGCAGCCCGCTCAGGTCCGCGAACAGCGGGCTGACCAGCGGATCGTCCGGCCGCACGCCGGCCGGGAGCAGCATCCCGACGAGGCCGCCGATGTCCATCGGGGTGTCGCCGCCGAACAGCAGGTCCGTCGGGTGGTTGGTGACGACGGAGGCGCCGCTCTGCGTCATGTCCGTCCACGGCGAGATCGGCACCAGCGCGGCCGCGAGCGGCAGGCCGTCCAGGCGCGCCCGCAGCATCAGCGAGACGCACAGCCCGCCGCCGGCCGAGTCGCCGGTCACCGCGAGATGCTCGGGCCGGACGTCCTCCAGCAGCGCGCGGTACACGGCGGTGACCTCGTCCAGCTGCGTCGGGTACTGCCGCTCGGGTGTGTGCGAGTAGGCGGGCAGCACGGCGCGTACCCCGGCCGCCTTGGCCAGGTGCGCGTAGAGCTTGCGGTGCGTGTAGACGGAGCCGCCGACGTACCCGCCGCCGTGGATGCACAGCAGCACCCGGTCGCGGGCGGCCCCGGCCGGCTCCGCCCACAGCACCGGCACCCCGCCGAGCTCGCGTTCGGCGTAGTCCACGCCGCCGGGCTCGGCCGTCACGTCGCCCCAGTGCGAGTCGATCGCCCGCCGCTGCTCGATGGTGAGTGGCGGCTGGGCCAGGGCGAGCCCGTTGCTGCGGCGGTAGAAGCTGTTCAGGGAGTAGATGTCGTCCATGCCGGTATTGACCGCGGGCGGCACCGAAAGGAATCGGTCAGCGGTACGCGGGCACCCCGAGCAGCTCGTCGACGGTGACGAACCGGTAGCCGCGCGCCGTGAGCCCCTCGATGGTGTCGCGGACGGCCAGCACCGTCTGCGCGCGGTCGCCGCCGTGCCCGTCGAACCCGTCGTGGAAGATCAGGATGCTGCCGGGCCGGGTCTTGGCGATCGCCCGGCGGGCCATCCGCGCACCCGAGATCTGGAACACCTCGAGGGCGTGGCAGAACTCGCCGGCCACCGGATGCAGGTCGCGGCGGCGCAGCATGCGCAGCAGGGCCGGCTGCCGCCACAGCCACGGGGTGCGGGCCAGCGCCGGCGTGCGGCCGATGACCCGCGACAGGATCGTCTGGGTCTGCTCCACCTCACGCGCGAACGCGCCGGGCCGCAGGTAGGTGCCGAACGTGTGGCTCAGCGAGTGGTTGCCGACGATGTGCCCGTCCTCGATCACCCGCCGGGCGACCTCCGGGTGGCGCTCGACGCAGTGCCCCACGTGGAAGAACGTCGCGCGGATGTCGTGCGCCGCGAGCAGGTCCAGGATCTGCGACGTGTACGGCTCGTTCGGCCCGTCGTCGAACGTCAGCGCGACCACCCGCTCGGCGTCCGGCCCGTGGTACGGATAGTCCCGCGAGGTCGGCGAGAACGGGGACATGAGCAGCCAGTACGCGGCCCCGAGCGCGGCCGCGACCGCGAGCACCCCCAGCACGATCACGGCATGACCTCCAGCGTCTCGGGCTCCGGCCGGAACGCCGGCGCCTGCCCCAGCACCCGCCGCCCGGCGACCCGGTTGACCGTGTACGTCAGCAGATAGTGCACCGGCAGCGACACGAACACGTTGTACGCGAACCCGCGCGCCAGCCGCCGCCCGGACGTGTACGTGGGGTTGCCGTGGTCGTACACGATCCGCCCCTGCCTGCGCAGCCGGCGCAGCTGGTCGAGCTCGTCGCCACCCTGCGTGAGCGCCGTGTCGTAGCCGGTGAACGCCTCCCGCCGGAACGCGATGTTCGTGGCGCTGGCATACATGGCCCGCCCGGTCAGCCGGTACGCCCCGTGCACCAGCCCGAACAGCGCCCGCCCGTAGTGGCGGCCCCAGCGCGGCCCGTCGGCGTACACGCACGGCCCGACCACGGCCACCACCCCGTCGTCGGCCCGGAACCGCTCGTCGATGCGCGACAGCCAGTCCCGCCCGTGCACCGTGTCGGCATCGGCCGAGATGACGATCTCGCCGCGCGCCTCCTCGGTCCCGCGCTGCCGGGCGTTGCACACCCCGGGCACCGGCTCGGCCACCACCCGCGCCCCGAAATCCCGCGCGATCCCGGCCGTGTCGTCCGTACAGTTGTTGTCGACGACGATGACCTCGAACACTCCGTCGTAATCCTGCTTCCGCAGCGACAACAGGGTGTCCTGCAGGTACCCGGCCTCGTTGTAGCACGGAATGACGACGCTGAACCTGGGCCTTTCTGTCATGCGCCACAGTCTTTGCCAGCAACCGCTTCGAAACGATCCGGAACTCCCCCGAACCGGATCGGGGGTTTACCCCCGGTCGCTTCCCCTAGGCGGCCCTACGTTCACCGCCGCTGCCTGGCCGTCCACTGCCAGATGCGGGTCCCGCCGACACTCGGGTCGTTGCGGGCGACATAGATCCACGACCAGTGGCCGGGAAACTGGTGTCCGTTCCAGACCACGGTGTCGTACAGCGACAGCAGCGACCGTGGGATGAGGTCATGCGCGTGCACGGTGTTGGCGCCCGGCGGCACGGTGTCGTCGTCGCGCGAGGCCACCAGCCAGGTCGGGGTGCTGATCGCGCGCAGTTCGGCGTCCGTGAGCACGTCGGTGACGACGCCACAGATCGGGATCGAGGCGGCGAACGTGCGCGGGTACACCGTCGTCATCTTCAGGCTCATGTACCCGCCGTTGCTGCACCCCGCCACGTAGATGCGGCGCCGGTCGATCCGGTGCCGGCGGGCCAGGTCCCGGACGATCTCGTCGATGAGCGGGGCGAAGCGGTCGCCGTCCTCCAGCCAGTACGACGTGCTCTGCGGGGCGACGACGTAGGCGCCGGAGAAGATGCGCTGCGCCTCCGGGGTGGCGAAGCCGAGCGCGCCGCGGTTGGCCCGCAGCGTGGTTTCGTTGTCGTAGTAGCCGTCGGGCAGTGACGCGCCCTCCCCGCCGCCGTGCAGCCAGACGATGAGCGGATGCTGTGCCTTTGCTTTGGGTGGTGCGTACAGCCGGTACTTCATGCCCGAGCCGGACGTGTGATAGCTGAACGCGTCCACTTCCGGGTTGACGAGGCGGCCCTGCGCGAACCGCTCGATCGTGACCGCGCGGCCGGTGCGCGTGCGCAGCGGAGCGTTCTGGGTGATCGTGTACACCAGGTCGAGCCGGACGTTGCGGCCCTTGCTCGCGATGTAGCCCAGCGTGCCGCCGCCGAGCTGGCCCTCGGCGTAACTCAGGTCGAGGACGATGTTGCCGCGCCGGTCGAGGCGGGCAGCGGTCACCGGACGGTCCAGGTCGTACTCGCTGAAGATCTGGTCGCCGGGCGCGATGGGGATCGGGCTGGTCGCCTTGGCGTGCACCGAGAACATGCCGGCGCTCAAACTGCTCGGCGCGATCGGGCCGAGCCGCTGGGTGTCCAGGGTCAGCGCCGTGACCTGTTCACCCCCGTCCAGGGTGACGGCGTTGAGCACGAAGCTCACGGACGGGCCGCCACTGCCGCCGGGCATTTGCATGGCCACGAAGGCACCCGCGCCGGCGCTGAGCACCGTGCGTCGCGAAATGGACATCCCTACCCCCTGTGCAGGAGCGGACACGCATTCGCGGACGAACGTAACGCGGCGGAAATGCCCGCCGCAATAGACGAATCGAAATTAGCTGATGTCGTAGTCGAACCAGATGCGGTGGGTGCCGTCGGCGTCGACGGTGAGGCCGCCGCTGCCGGTGATGCCGGACAGTTCGCCCGTGCCGCTGCCGGCGACGATGGCGAAGAACTCGCCGCTGCGGTCGGCGCCGGACGTCGCCGCGGAGTGCACGAAGTTGCAGGTGCCTTCGCGCCCGCCGACGGTGCCCGCGAAGGACTCCATCGCCACGTAGGTGCCGACGCCCGAGGCCTGGTCGAACGCGGCCGTGAACACCGTGGCCGAGCGGCCGCTGATCTCGCCCTCGAAGTGCTTCTCGATGAGCGCCACCCCGACCGGCAGCGCGGTCTCGATCGGCGGGTCGGGCGTCACCTGGGTCGGGACGAAGCTCTTCACGCTGAAGGTGCCATCGGCTCGCATACCGTGATGCTATCGGTCACCGCCGGTGGTCCCGGCAGCTGGTAGCCGTCGGCCTGCAGGCGGAACAGCCGCGCGTACCGGCCGTCCAGGGCCATCAGCTCCTCGTGCGTGCCCTGCTCGGCGATGCGGCCCCGGTCGAGCACCGCGATGTGGTCGGCGTGCCGGACGGTGCCGAGCCGGTGGGAGATGAGCAGGCTCGTCCGTCCGGCGCGCAGGTCTGCCAGGCTGCGCTGGATGCCGGCCTCCGCCTCGGCGTCCAGGCCGGCCGACGGTTCGTCGAGGATGAGCAGGTCGGCATCCTCGCGCAGCACCGCCCGGGCGATCGCGACGCGCTGCCACTGCCCGCCGGACAGCACCACGCCGGCCTCGCCGTCGTCCTCGGCCGCTCCGAACATGCGGGTGAGCATCGTGCGGTACCCCCGCGGCAGGTTCTGCAGCGTTTCGCCGATGCCGGCCGCCGTGGCCGCCGCGTGCAGCCGTGCCTCGTGGGCCTGCGGATCCCCGACCGCGATGTTGTCCGCCGCGGACAGCTCGTAACTCATGAAATCCTGGAACACGACGCCGACCCGCCGCCGCAGCGCCGCGGTGTCGAGGTCGCGCATGTCAGCGCCGTCCCAGGTGATGCTGCCCCGCGTCGGATCGTACAGCCTCGTCAGCAGCTTGATCAGGGTCGACTTGCCGGCCCCGTTGAGCCCGACGAGGGCCACCGACCGGCCGGCGGGGATGTGCAGGTCGACGCCGCGCAGCACCCAGTCGTGGCCCGGGTGGTAGCGGAACCACACGTCCCGCAGCTCGATGCCCCCGCGCAGCGCAGGTGGCACAGCCTGGGGCGCCCGGTCCGCCGGTGTTTCCGAAACGATTGCCGTGTAGCTGCGGAACAGGGTGCGCATCTCGGCGGCGCTCGCGATCTGCCCGACGACGGTGGCGAGGGCCCCCTGCACCCCCGCGACCGCCGCCACGAGCACCCCGATGTCCCCGACACTGCCGCCGCCGGAACCGATCCGCGCCACTGTCCACAGCAGCGCCACCCCGGACACCGCCGCCGTCACCAGCGCCAACGCCCCGTCCACCCGCACCGCGGCGCGATCCACCGACCGCTCCCCCGCCTGGGCCGAGTCCAGCTCGCCGAGCATCCGGCCGCGGAAGAACCCGCCCAGCCCGAACAGCCGGATCTCCTTCGCCGCCCGCACGTCGAGCAGCAGCATCGCGTAGAACAACTGCCGCCGCGTGTACGGCGTGATGCGCACCGCCACCCCCGCCCGCCGCCGCGCCAGCCGAAGCTGCGCCATCAGGCTCGGTACGGCGGCGACCAGCACCAGCCCGGCCGCGAGCGGCGACACCGCCAGCAGCGCCACGAGCAGCCCGCCCCCGGTCAGCGCACCCTGCGCGACCCCGAGCACCGCGGCGGCCAGCTGTTGCGGCCCCGACTGCCCGGCCGCCTGGGCCAGCCGCAGCCGATCCTGAAACGCCGGGTCCTCCAGCTGCGCGATCCCCTCCGGCGCCGTCACCGCCGCGAACAGCCGCTCCTGCGTGAGCCGGGTGACCCGCCGCCCGATCTCGGCGTCGGCATAGGTGCTCACGTGCGCCGCCACGGCAACCACCGCCCCGATCCCGGCCAGCCCCAGCGCCGGCGGCCACCCCGGCCGATCGAGCAGAAACTTCGTGACCCAAGCGGTCCCCGCCGGAGCAAGACCGAGCAGCAACAACGTCAGCAGTCGTACCGTCACGTGCCCAGGCGCCGCCCGCACGTACAACGCGAGCACCCTCATCGCCGCGCGAGCCGCCGCACCGCCCGGCCGACGATCCGATCCGCGTCGAAGTACCCCAGCTGCCGCGAGTCCGAACTCTCGGCCGCGTCTCCGAGCAGCACCATCTTGCCCGCCGGTACCGTCGCCTCAGGCACGTCCGCCAGCGCCGGCACCCGATCCCGTGGCACCGGCTCCCCCGGCAACGCGGCCAGCCGCTTGATGACCAGCCGCCCGGGCCCGACGATCACGACATCGCCGGTCCGCGCCCGCCCGCGCCGCGCCAGCACCCGGTCGCCCGGTTCGAAGGTCGGCGTCATGCTGCGCCCGGTCACCGTGACCACGAGAAACGCGCGCCGCAGCCAGACCACCAGGGCGAGCACCACGGCACCGGCGGCGAGCCCGGCGATCATCCCCGCCCCGCCCCGACCGGCGCCCGCAACGCCCCGAGATCGTGCCCGCTCCCCGCGACGGTCCGCCCGTCCATCGCGAACACCGACGGAAACGAGGAAACGCCAAAAGCCGCGGCAACGGTACCGCCATGATCCTCGCGAACCACGCGGGCCACCGGCGCCAGCAGCGCCACCATCGAGTCCACCTCGGCCCCGTCGCCGACGACCACGGCCAGAACCGGCTCCCCGGCCACCCGCTCCACGAACTTCGGCAGCAGCTCCGCACACGGCCCGCACCCCGGCGAGAAGAACCCGACGATCGAAGCCGACCCGTCGAAGTCGACGATCGTCCCCGGCGCCGCGATCGCCGGCGGCCGCCCGGCCAGCGCCTGCGCGAGCTGCTCGGTGTGCTCCCGCAGCCGCCGGATCACCCCGACGGTCAGCAGCAGATCAATGACACACAGCACGCCGACCACCGCAACCGCGGCCGCGAGTATCGCCATGAGAACTCCCCTTTCCGGTGCCGGGCACGCTAACCGCCCCCGATACACGCCCGATACACGCCGCCGACACCCCCGCTGTATCGCCCGGCGGTACGTTCCGGCCCCGATCTCGATCAATCAGGAATTGGAGGCAACATGCGACAGCTCGGCAAACTCGCCGACCGCCTGGTCAGCCGACTCGTCCCCAAGGCCGACGCGGCCGCGTGCAGCGGCTGCTCGACCGTCCCGTACCACTACGTCGGCCCGTGCAACGGCGGCTACTGGCGCTCCCGCACCTGCTGCAACCTCACCGGCCCCGGCGGCTGCTACACGCACTGCACCTACTCCTGCTGACCGGCAGGCGGCCGCCGGCAACCAACCCGGCGGCCGCCGCCCAGCCCCGATACCTCGGCCTTGTGATGGTCGCCGGTCGGCCAGCACCCCTCAAGACGTCGTGTCACCCCCATACACGAACGCCGAGGCTCCGGACGTTGGCGCGGCGCGGCGCAGGGCGAGGGGTGAGCCTTCGCAGCTGCGGGCCAATCGCAGCAGCCCGCTGCGCGACCCGCCGCCGCCCAAGCCGGCCAGGATCTCGACGGAGTCGGCGACCGTGAGCGGTCCGAGTCCGATGTGGACGGTACGGTCGTGGATGGCGAGACGGTGCCGGCTGGTGATGATGACCGCGCTGCCCGCCGTGGCCGTGAGCAGCGGGTGGACCTGGGACGACGCGGCCGCGTCCTCGAGCACGACGAGCAGGCGGCGGTTGGCGGCCAGGGTCCGGTACCGTGCCGCGGCCTCCTCCTCGGCATCGGGGATCCGCCCCGCGGGGACGCCGAGGGAGCGCAGGCACTGGCCGAGCACGTCGACCGGGCGGCGCGGCGGCCGACCCGGATCGGAGCCGTGCAGGTCCACGTAGAGCTGCCCGTCGGGGAAGTGCCGCCCGAGCCGGGTGGCGACCCGCACGGCCAGGGCCGACTTCCCGATCCCGGCCGGCCCGTCCAGCGCGATGAAGACCGGCCCGTCGGAGCGCAACACCGCCTCCGCCATCGTCGCCTGCTCCCGGTCACGCCCCACCAGCAGCATCGCGTCGGCCGGCAGTTCCCGCGGCACCGACTCGACCGGGCCGGCGACCTCGAGCGCCGGGTCGCGGCGGAGCACGGCGCGGTGCAGGCGGACCATCTGCGGGCCGAGGTCCACGCCCAGGCGGTCGGCGAAGCAGCGGCGGGCCTCGGCGAACGCGGACAGCGCGGCCGCCACGTCGCCGGTGCGGTACAGGGCCAGGATGAGCTGCGACCACAGCCGCTCCCGCAGCGGATGCTCGTCCAGCAGCCGGCGCAGGTCGGAGACGAGCCCGAGGCCCTGGCCGAGGCGCTGCTTGGCGTCGATCCAGTCCTCGATCGCGGTCAGCCGCTGTTCCTGCAGCGGCCCGAGAACCCGGTCCAGCCCGGCCGAGCGTTCGAGATCCTCGCCCGGGCCGCCCTTCCACAGCGAGACGGCCCGCCCCAGCAGCTGCGCCGCGCGGGCCGGCTGACCGGCGGCCAGGGCGGCGCGGCCGTCGGCGGTGAGGCGGCGGAACGCGGTGACGTCGAGTTCGTCGTCGCCGACGGCGAGCCGGTACCCGGGCCCCTGCCCGCTGAGCCGCACGGCACCGGTGGCGTCGACGAGGAGCCGGCGCAGGCGGGAGGCGTACGTGCGCACGTTGGCCACGGCGGACGCCGGCGGGTCGCCGTCCCACAGCATCGCGATCAGGCGGTCCAGCGGCACGATCCGGTTCGGTTCGAGCAGCAGGGCGGTCAGGAGGCTGCGCTGCTTGGCCGGGCCGATGGGCAGCGCGGTGTCGTCCCGCCAGATCCGGACGGGGCCGAGCAGCTGGAACTTCACCCGCACACCCCCGTGTGACGAAGTCGCTCGATACTTCGCAATATTTGAACACGTGATCGCAAGAATCCGCCATAGTAGGATCATCGGGATGACGTATCCGCGGCGGCACTTTCTGACCAGGGTCGAGGGCGTGCACGACGTCGCCGCGGCCATGCGCCAGATCGATCTCGTCGGCCCGGAGGTCCCCCGGCTGCGGTTCCGCCCCGGTGCCCACGTCGTCGTCCGGGTCCCGGGCGACACCGGCGAGGCGCGCCGGGTGTACTCCATCTGGAGCCACGAACCCCGCCACTCCCGCCTGTCGCTGCGCATCGCCCTGCACGACGCCGGCGGCCCGGGCTGCGTCTGGGCGCGCGAGACGCAGGCGAACGACCGGGTGACCCTCGAAGCGCCGCGCAGCAAGATCACGCTCGACGAGACGGCCGCGTTCCACCTGTTCGCGGGCGACGAGACCGGTGCCGTACCGCTGCTGGCCATGCGCGCCGCCCTGCCGAAAGCGGCGACGGTGGTGGGCGTCTTCGAGGCCCCCGGCGCCGCCGAGGAGATGCCGGCCGAGGAGCCGCTCCCGTGGGTGCACCGCGGCCGCGCGTCGGCGGCCGGCTCCCGGGTCCTCCTCCGGGCCGTCAAAGACTTGGAGCTGCCGCCCGGCAAAGGCGCCGCCTACATCGCCGGGGAGAGTGACACCTGCCGGCTCCTGCAGCGCCTGCTTATCGAGGGCCGCGGATTTTTGCGGCGGTCGATACACTCCCAGCCACAATGGACACCGGGCCGTCCGGGATTCGGGGCGGGTCAGGACTGAGGGGGGACGCGCATGCTCCGGACCTTCCGGCTCACCCTGCTCGGCTTTGCCGTCGTCTGTCTCGTGTCGATCCTCGCGCAGCCGGGCGGGCTGTTCGAGTTCGCGCGGGGCAAGCACGTCACCACCGCACAGCTCGGCAGCTGCGTCGAAGACTACGACATGGTCGAGAACGCGACGGTCACCTGCACGGCGACGTGGGACGAGGGGGCGGTCCAGGGCACGGTGCACGACGTCGACACCAAGCACCCGACGATCACCGACGGCAAGACGAGCGGCGCCCACTTCGAGATCCGGGTGGCCGACGACGAGCTCACGCCGACGGTCTTCGCGAGCGGCACCGACGCCCGGCCGTACGTCGCGAAGTGGGTCTGGCTCGGCGCCGCCGCCCTGATGCTCGTGCTGGCGCTGGCCGCCTGGGAGGCCGTGGTGCTGTTCCGGGCGCCGGGGATGTTCTCCCGCAAGCGCCCGGAAGCAGCAACGGTCTAGGACACCTGGGCCGGCTCCGAGGCCGGGGCGTGGTGCCCGCCGTCGATCGGGTGGGTGCGCTCCAGCTTCGCGCCCTCCACGTCGACGTCCGGCAGGATGCGGTCCAGCCAGCGCGGCAGCCACCACGCCGACCTGCCCAGCAGGTGCATCGCGGCCGGGATCAGCAGCATCCGCACCACGAACGCGTCGATGAGCACGCCGAACGCGAGGCCGAAGCCGATCGGGCGGATCGTCGCGGACTCGGAGAAGATGAAGCCCGCGAAGACCGAGCACATGATGATGGCGGCCGCCGTGACCACCGCCCGGCCGGCGAACAGGCCGCGGCGCACCGCGAGGCGGGCCGAGGCGCCGTGCACGTACGCCTCCCGCATGCCCGAGACCAGGAACAGCTGGTAGTCCATGGCCAGGCCGAACAGGATGCCGATCTCGATCGTCGGCAGGAAGCTCAGCACCGGCTCCGGGTCGTGCACCCCGAACACTCCGCCGAGCCAGCCCCACTGGTAGATCGCGGTGAGCCCGCCGAACGCGGCCAGCAGCGACAGCACGAAGCCGACGGTCGCGGTCACCGGCACCAGGATCGAGCGGAACACGAAGATCAGGATGATCAGCGAGAGGCCGACCACGAGCGCCAGGTAGATCGGCAGCACGTCGGCCAGCTTCTGCGACACGTCGATGTTGCCGCTGGCGTTGCCGGCCACGCCGAGGTAGACCTGGCCGGTCGTCACCGACAAAGGTGAAAGGTCACGCAGATCGCGGACCAGCTGGGCGGTGGACTCCGCGGCCGGTCCCTCCTTCGGAACAACCTGGAAGGCCGCCACAGTACCGTCGTCCGACGCGCCGATCGGCGCCACCGCCACGACGTCCTTGGTGGCCGCGATCTTCCCGCCGATCTCGGCCTGGGCGGCGGTCAGGTCGTTGCCGGTGGCCGCCTTCGGCAGGTGGGCCACGACGAGCAGCGGCCCGTTGACGCCGGCGCCGAACTTCGCCTCGACCGTCTTGTACGCCCGGTACTGCGGCGAGTCCTGCGCCTCCGACGAGCCGGTCGGCAGGCCGAGGCGCATCGACATCGCCGGGATCGCGATGACGCCGAGCACGACGATGCCCGCGAGCAGCGTGAGCACCGAACGGCCGGTCGACATCGTCTTCTGCGGCACCACCGGCTGCACGGACGCGTCGCCGATCGCCCGGCGCTCCTTGCGGCTGAGGATCCGCAGGCCGACGAGCGACAGCAGGGCCGGGGTCAACGTGATGGCGACCAGCACGGCGACCGCGACGCAGACCGCACCGACGGTACCCATGAGGCCAAGGAAGGGAATCCCGGTGACGTTGAGCGCCAGGAGGGCCACCAGGACGGTCGAGCCGGCGAAGACGACCGCGTTGCCGGAGGTGCCGTTGGCCAGGCCGATCGACTCGTGCACCTCGACGCCCTGCTTGAGCTGGCGGCGGTGCCGGTTGAGGATGAACAGCGAATAGTCGATGCCGACGGCCAGGCCGAGCATCACGCCCAGCACCGGGGTCACCGAGATCATGGTGACCACGTCCGAGAACGACAGCGCGGCCAGCACGCCCACGCCGACGCCGAGCAGCGCCCCGATGATCGGCAGCGCGGCGCCGATGACGGTGCCGAGCATGACCAGCAGCGCGATCGCCGCGATGACCAGACCGGCCGCCTCGCCCGGGCCGAGCACGCTGGGCACGCTCTGCGCGATGTCGTTGGAGACGTCGATGGCCACGCCGTCGATGTGCGCGTCGGCCGCCTTGGCCAGGATCGAGTCCTTGACCGTCTTGGGCACCTCGTGCGTCGGCGTGGTGAACTGCACCGCCCCGATCGCGGCCGAGCCGTCCTTGGCCACGGTGCGGATCTCCGCCGCCATCTGCAGCAGCTGGGCGCCGAGGTCGAGCTGCTTGGTCTGGGCGGCGAGCTGGGCCTTGCCGGCGTCGAGCTCCTGCTGCTTGGCGTCAAGAGCCTGCTTTTGTACGTCCAGTTGCTGCTGCTGCCCCTCCAGCTGAGCCTTCGCGCTCGCCGAGAGGCCGGGCTTGGCCTTGTTCGCGTCGAGCTGCTGCTGGGCTCCGGCGAGCTGGCCCTTGGCCCCGGCCAGCTGGGCCTCGCCGTCGGTGAGCTGCTTGGTCGCCTGCGACAGCTGCATGCGCCCGTCGGTGATCTTCTGCGCCTGGGCGGCCCGGTCGGCGTCGGTCTGGAACGGGTCGGTGACCCCGCGCACCCCGGGCTCGGTGCCGACGTTCTTGAGCAGCGCGTTGATCGCGGTCTTCTGCTGGTCGGTGAAGGCCGCGCCGCCGGAGGTGGAGAACACGATGGTGCCGGTGCCGCCGCTCGCCTTCGGGAACTTCGCCGCGAGCTCGTCGGCGACCTTGCTCGTGGGCGTGCCGGGGATGGTGATCGCCCCGGACAGCGAGCCGGAGAACATGGCGTACGTGGCGCCGGCGATCGCCATGACGACGATCCAGCCGGTGATCACGAGCCAGTGCCGGCGGGCGCTGAAACGCCCGAGCCGGTAGAGCAGTTCGGCCATGGCCGCAGAGTTTCCCTTCGGGATTGGCGAAATCAGGTTGGCAGGTACCCGTTGCGGATGTTGTCCAACAAACGCGTGAGCAGCTCGTCCCAGACCGCGCGGCTCGCGTCGTCGAGGGCGGCGCCGGTCAGTTCGATCCAGCGGCCCGCGATGACCGTGATGCCGCTCATGAGGGAGTGCACGAGCAGTTCGACGTCCAAGGGGTTGGCGGCGGCGTAGCGGCGGGTCACCTCGGGCGCGAGCGCTCCGGCGACGCGGCTGAAGGCGGTGTGGGTCATCATGAACTTGCGCGGGTCGTCCTGGTCGTGGCGGCCGCCGACGATCTTCGTCACCGAGACCACGGCCGGGGCCAGGTCGGCCGCGCGGAACAGCCGGGCCAGCTCGTCGAACATCGAGGCGCGGCTGCCGTCGCCGACGGGGGCCGCCGCGACCTCGGCCAGGAAGTCGGTCACGAGCACGGAGATGACCTCGGTGCCGAGCGTGAGCAGCACGTCGTCGAGCGAGGCGAAGTGGTTGAAGACGGTACGGCGGGCGACGTCGGCCCGTTCGGCGAGCTCGTCGACGGAGAAGTGCGCCCCGTCGCGCTCGTCGATCAGGCCGCGCGCGGCGGCCAGGATCGCGGCGCGGTGCCGGGCCTTCAGCGCCTCCCGCCGGCCGCTCGAATGATCAACCACACCCTTACACTAGGTGCAACGATGCACTGGGTGCAAATGACAGGACATGTCAGGGCGGTGGCGGTCGCGTGTCAGGGCGGTCCGCGACCGTATTCCCCATGACACAGCATTCCTCCTGGTCGGGCCTGGTCTCCGTGGACGACACCGCACTGTATGTGACCGACAGCGGCGGCCCCGGCCGTCCTGTGATCTATCTCAACGGCGCCTACGCCGACCAGTCGCACTGGCGCAAGGTGATCGCCGAGCTCGGCGACGGCTACCGGCACATCGCCTACGACGAGCGGGCCCGGGGCAAGTCGCAAACCTCCGCCGACTACTCGTTCGAGGCCTGCCTGCGCGACCTGGACGCCGTCCTCGCGGCGCGCGGCGTCACGCAGGCGCCGATCCTGGTCGGCTGGTCCTATGGCGGCACCCTCGCCTGGCACTTCGCCGACCGGCACCCGGAGCGGGTCGCCGGCGTGGTCGTCGTCGACTCGTTCCCGATCGGTCTGACCGGCCCCGAGGGCGCCGCCCGCATCCGCAAGCTGTTCCGGCGGATGCGGTTCATCCTGCCACTCGTGAGCCGGTTCGGGCTGTCCGCGCGGATGAGCGTCGATCAGCACGCCGACGTGAACATCGAGGTCAACGAGATTTCGGCGGCCAGCGGGCCGGTCCTGGTGCGGGCCACCCGCCCGGTGCACTTCGTCCTGGCCACCGGCGACAGCCTCGGCAGCCAGGGCGGCGAGATGGACGAGGGGCGCAAGGTGCTCGACCCGATCGTCGCGCTGAACCCGAACGTCAGGGTCGCCGCCAAGGTGCCCAGCAACCACTCGAAGATCCTGCGCAACGACTCCCCCGCCGTGGCGGCCGCGGTGCGGAACCTGCCGGTGTGACGCCCGTCGTGGACCGGCCGCGTGGATACCGGCGCTCTCCACTGTCCGGCACGGACTTCCGGCGGAAGATCGTCTGCGTTCACCGCGCGGTTAAAGATCGGAAAACTCGCCTCACTTAGCTGCCGATCATGATTGGAGGGCTCAGGCGGACCACGGCCGAGCCGGTGACGCCTGTAGCCGTCGTCCCGGCCGACCGGGACCGCACGCGGCGGGCGAAACGGCGCCGGACATTGCGAGAGGCCATGATATTCGTCGCGCTGGCCGCGCCGAACTTCGCGCTCATCGTGGTGTTCACGTACCGTCCGCTGTTCCAGAACATCTACTACTCGACCCTCGACTGGACGCTCGGCTCGCCCCGGGCCCGCGCGGTCGGGTTCGACAACTACGTCAACTTCTTCACGTCCTCGGAGGCCGGCGAGGTCCTCCTCACCACGGCGCTGTTCACCGTGGCCACCGTGGTGCTGTCGATGGGCCTCGGGCTGCTGGTCGCACTCGGCCTCAACCGCAAGGTGCGCGGGGCCGGGCTCGCGCAGGCCACGGTGTTCTCGCCGTACGTCCTCTCGGGCGTGGGCGTCGGGCTCGCCTGGCAGTACATCTTCGACCCGACGGTCGGCGCGCTCGGGGCGATCCTGCGCTCGTTCGGCGTGGACAGCCCCGAGTGGTTCAACAACGAGACGCTCAGCCTCGTCATGGTCGTCATCGTGTACGTCTGGAAGAACCTCGGCTACGCGGCCGTCATCTACCTGGCGGGCCTGCAGTCCATCTCCTCGGACATCCTGGAGGCGGCCGCGATCGACGGGGCGGGCGCGAGCCGCAAGTTCTTCTCGGTGGTCTTCCCGCTGCTGTCGCCGACCACCTTCTTCCTGCTGGTGACCAGCACCCTGAACTCGTTGCAGGCCTTCGACCTGATCCGGGCGATGACGCCGCTGGGCCGCGGGACCACGACCCTCATCTACGACGCCTACCTGCGCGCCTTCGGCGGCTACAACCAGGCGGGCTACTCGGCGATGCTCTCCACGGTCCTGTTCGCGCTGCTGGTCGCGCTGACCCTGGTCCAGCTGATCTTCCTCGAGCGACGGGTGCACTACCGGTGACCACAGTGGACTCCAAACCCCTGTCGCGGCGCAACGTGCTCGGCGCGCTCGTGGCCGACTACGTCCCGATCACGCTGGCGATCCTGGTCGTCCTGCTGCCGCTGGGCTACCTGATCCTCTCGTCGTTCAAGAGCCCGCCCGACGTCATCACGCGCGACCTCGTGGTGCTGCCCGACCCGTGGCACGTGGCCAACTACGCCGAGGCCGCGCGGGAGGTCCCCTTCCCGCGGCTGTTCCTCAACTCGGCCGTCGTCACCGTCGTCGGCGCCGGGATCAAGGTTCTGCTGTCCATCGTCACCGCCTACGCGCTGGTGTTCGTGCGGTTCCCGGGCAAGCGCTGGGTCTTCTTCGCGGTACTGGCCACGCTGATGGTCCCGCCGCAGGTGAGCGTGGTGCCGAACTTCACCTTCATCAGCAGCCTCGGCGGGCAGGACACCTACTGGGGCATCATCCTGCCCGGGCTCGGCAGCGGCTTCGGCACGTTCCTGCTGCGCCAGGCGTTCCTGCAGCTGCCGGCCGACGTGCTGGAGGCGGCCGAGGTCGACGGGGCCGGGCACTGGCGGCGGCTGTGGCGGATGGTGGTGCCGATGGCGGCGCCCAGCATCGCCACCGTGGCCCTGGTCAACATCGTCTTCGAGTGGAACGACTACCTCTGGCCACTCGTGATCGTCTCCAACCCGGACATGATGACCCTGCCGGTCGGCCTGACGCTGCTGCACAACAGCGAGAGCGCGGCCGCCTCCTACGGCATCGTCATGGCCGGAACCGTCATGGTGCTTCTTCCCGTGCTCGTGGTCTTCGCCGCGTTGCAGCGCTACATCGTCACCGGCTTGACGCAAGGTGCCGTCAAGGGATGACGAGGGTCAGGCGCACACATCCATCAATCAGGAGGTTCAGCGTGTCCTTGTCGCAGCCGACCGACTTCAGCCGGCGGAGGTTCCTCGGCCTCGCCGCCGGTGGCCTGACCGCGGCGGCCCTGGCCGCGTGCGGCGGCGGTCCGTCGACGTCGTCGGACGCCCCGTCCACCCAGCCCGAGCAGAACGACTACACCGGCGTGAAGCCGGCCGGCACCATCACGTTCTGGACGTCGAACCCGGGCGGCTCGCAGGCCGTCACCCAGCAGATCATCGACGCGTTCCACCAGAGCCAGTCCGACATCAAGGTGCAGCTGGTCTCGGCCGGCTCCAACTACGAGGACATCGCGCAGAAGTTCCAGGCCGCGCAGGCCGGCGGCACGCTGCCCGACCTCGTGGTGCTGTCGGACGTGTGGTGGTTCCGGTACTACCTGCAGGACTCCATCGTCCCGCTCGACTCGCTGTTCAAGGCCCTCAACTGGGACACCAGCGACTACCGCGAGCAGCTGCTGAGCGACTACAAGTACAAGAACGCGACCTGGGCGGTGCCGTGGGCCCGCTCCACCCCGCTGTTCTACTGGAACAAGGCGCACTGGGCGGCCGCCGGCCTGCCGGACCGCGCCCCGAAGACGTGGGACGAGTTCGCCGAGTGGGCGCCGAAGCTCAAGTCGGCCAACGCGGGCCTGCAGAACGCCTTCCAGCTGCCGGCCCTCGCGGGCTACGCGGGCTGGAGCTTCCAGAACAACCTCTGGGGGTACAACGGCGGCTGGTCGGCCAAGGAGAGCTTCGACGTCACCTGCGACAAGCCCGAGGCGGTCGCCGGCCTGCAGTTCCTGGCCGACGCGGTGTACAAGGGCAAGTGGTCGGGCGTGGCCGGCAAGGACTCCACCCAGGACCTCTCGGCCGGTGCGGTCTCCGCGACCGTCGGCTCGACCGGCAGCCTGGTCGGCATCCTCAACGTCGCCAAGTTCGACGTCGGCGCCGGCTTCCTGCCGGGCGGCCCGAAGTCGACGTCCCCGGTCTGCCCCACGGGCGGCGCCGGCGTCGGCATCCCGAAGATCAAGCCCGAGAACCAGGTCGCGGCGGCCACCTTCCTCAAGTTCCTGACCTCGCCGGAGAACACCCTGAAGTTCGCGGCGGCGACCGGGTACATGCCGGTGCGCAAGTCGGCCGACACGTCCTCGCTGACGTCGAAGACGCCGCAGGCGCAGGTCGCGATCGACCAGCTCGCGGTGACCCGCAACCAGGACTGGGCCCGGGTGTTCCTGCCGGGCGCGGACCAGGAGATGGCCAACACCTGCGCCGAGATCCTCACCAAGAACGGTGACGTCCAGACGCAGATGACCAAGCTCAAGGGCACCCTCGAGGGCATCTACAACACGCAGGTCAAGCCGAACCTGAAGTAATGCGATCCGCCCGGGGCCGCGGCGTTCAGGCGTCGCAGCCCCGGGCGACCGGACGTCCACAAACGCCGTCGACTCCGCTAACATATCGATCGTGACCGCTTCCCTGGAACCGCGGGTGCACGAGATCTGCAACTCCTATGTGGACAGTTATGCGCGGTTGTATCCGACCGCCGCCACCGAGTTCGGCATCACCGGCCACGACGACTCACTGCCGGACCTCTCGCCCGAGGGCCACCGGGAACGCGAGCAGCTTGCCCGGCAGGCGTTGCGCGCGATCGAAGCCGCACATCCGCGGGACGAGGCCGAACGGGTCGCCAAGGCGGTCTTCGCCGAGCGGATCGGCCTCGAGGTCGAGATCCACGCGGCCGGGCTGCCGGCCGGATCACTGAACATGACGTGGAGCCCGGTGCAGGAGGTCCGGCAGGCCTTCGACCTCATGCCGACCGACACCGACGACGACCGGGCGGCGATCGCGCGCCGCCTCGGCCAGGTGCCCGCCTCGCTGGCCGGATACCAGGTCTCGCTGCTGGCCGCGGCCGACCACGGGATCGTGCCCGCCATCCGGCAGGTGGAGCGGGTCGTCGAGCAGTGCCGCACCTGGTCCGACGGGTACTTCACCGGCCTCGACCAGCCGGACGAGCAAGCCGCGCGGGCCGCGGCCGGGGCCTACGCGGAGCTGGGCCGGTTCCTGGCCGAGGAGCTCGCGCCGCGGGCCGGCCGGCACGACACCGTCGGCGCCGACGTGTACCGGCTGTGGTCCCGCAAGTACCTCGGGGCCGACCTGGACCTCGCCGACGCCTACGCGTGGGGCTGGGAGGAGTTCGGCCGCGTCGAGCGCGAGCTGCTCGAGACCGCCGCGCGGATCGCCGGCGGCGGCGGGCCGGCCGAGGCGGCGGCGGTGCTCGACGCCGACCCGAAGTACACCATCGGGGGTCAGAAAGCCTTCGAACAATGGCTGCAGGAGCTGTCCGATCGGGCCCTGGCCGAGCTGCGCGGCAAGCACTTCGACATCCCCGACGAGCTGATGCGCCTCGAGTGCCGCATCGCGCCGTCCGGCGGCGGGATGGGCGCCTACTACACGAATCCGGCCGACGACTTCAGCCGTCCCGGGCAGATGTGGTGGTCGCTGCCCCGCGACCGCGAGGAGTTCTCGACCTGGCGCGAGCTGAGCACCGTGTACCACGAGGGCGTCCCCGGCCACCATTTGCAGATCGGCACCGCGGTCGGCACCGCGGGGCTGAACCGGTTCCAGCGGCTGCTGTGCTTCATCGACGGCCACGGCGAGGGCTGGGCGCTCTACGCGGAGCGGCTCATGCGCGAGTTCGGGTACCTCGACGACGGCCAGCTGCTCGGCATGCTCAACAAGAGCCTGTTCCGCGCGGCCCGGGTCATCGTCGACATCGGCATGCACCTGGAGCTGGCGATCCCGGCCGGCACCGGCTTCCACGAGGGCGAGCGGTGGACGCCCGAGCTCGGCCTGGAGTTCCTGGCCACCCGGACGCTGACCGACACCGCCCGGGCCCGCGACGAGATCGACCGCTACCTCGGCTGGCCCGGCCAGGCCCCCTCGTACAAGCTCGGCGAGCGGCTCTGGCTGGAGCTGCGCGAGGAGGCCAGGTCCCGCCGCGGCGCCGCGTTCGACCTGCGGCAGTTCCACATGGACGCGCTGCGCCGCGGGCCGGCCGGGCTGGGGACGCTGCGGGACCTGGTGCTCCCTCCTGATCAGGCCGTGTCCTAGACCGGTGACAGCCAGCCGGCGTGCGCGGGCGAGCCGGCGCCGCGGACGAGATCCTGGTACGCCTGGCGGATCCGGCTCGTCACCGGCCCGGCGGAGCCGTCGCCCACCGGCAGGCCGTCGATCGCGCCGATCGGCAGCACCTCGACGCCGGTACCCATGAGGAACAGCTCGTCGGCCAGGTACAGCTCGGTGCGGTCGACCTCGCGGTGCACCATGGCGATCCCGAGCTGCGCGCACAGCTCGGCCACGGTGCCCGCCGTGATGCTCTGCAGCACGTCGCTGGTGAGCGACGGCGTCACCACCTGACCGTCGCGGACCAGGGCGACGCACGAGCTCGGCGCCTCGCTCACCTTGCGCCGGTCGTTGAGCAGGATCGGGAAGTCGTGGCCGTTCTGCCGCGCCTCGATCAGCGCCAGCCGGCCGTTGTGGTAGTTGGCGAACGCCTTGACCCGCGCCGGGGTCGACGCGTCGGGCGGGCGGGTCCACGAGCTGACCGCGGCCCGGCAGCCGCGCGGCGCGCCGAGGGCGCTCTGGAACGGCCAGGAGTCGATGACGAGCCGGCAGCGGGCCCCGTCCGGCACCATCACCTCCCGGATGACGCCCTCCGGGAAGATCCAGGGCCGGACGTAGGTGTCGGTGCGGTACTCGTTGACCCGCAACAGTTCCAGCACGCCCTCCCGCGCCTCGGCCAGGTCGAACGGCACGTCGAGCCGGCAGATCCGGGCCGAGTGCAGCAGCCGGGCCAGATGGTCGTCGAGCCGGAACGCCTGCAGGTGCCCGCCGTCCCGGCTGACGTAGGCCTTGATGCCCTCGAACACCGCGGTCACCCCGGCGTGCCCGGCCGCGTTCACGTGCACGGTGGCCTGGTCCCAGGCGATGATCTTGCCGTCGCTCCAGATCCAGCGGGGATTGCCGGAGGCGTGCGCCAGCGAGGCCAGGCTCACCCCGGGAACCTTCCGTTGGCCTTGACGAAGTTGACGATCCCGCCGGCGTCGATGATGTCCTGGGTGAAGCTCGGCAGCGCGGGCAGGTCGTAGCCGCGCCCGCCGAGCGTGATCCGGCCGGCCGCCCGGTCCAGCTCCACCGCCTCGCCGTCCCGGGCCGCCGCCGCGATCTCGTCGGAGACGAACAGTGGGATGCCGAGGTTGATGGCGTTGCGGTAGAAGATGCGCGCGAAGCTCGGCGCCACGACAGCGGCGATCCCGCGCTTGCGCAGGGCCAGCGGGGCGTACTCCCGCGACGAGCCGCAGCCGAAGTTCCGGTCGGCCACGATGACGTCGCCGGGCTCGGCGTGCTCGGCGAACTCCGGGCGGGCCTCGATGAACGCGGCCTTGCCCAGGTCCTCGTTCGGACGCAGGTAGGGCGCGTACCGGCCGGGGACGATCTGGTCGGTGTCGACGTTGGCGCCGAACTTCCACACCCTGGTCATGCGGGACTCCCGAGCTCGCGGGGATCGCTGATCCGGCCGGTCAGCGCGGTCGCGGCGGCCACCAGCGGCGACGCCAGGTAGATCTGCGACTTCGGCGAGCCCATCCGGCCGCGGAAGTTGCGGTTGCCGGTGGACAGGCAGACGTCGGCGTCGCCGAGCGTGCCCTGGTGCCGCCCCATGCACGGGCCGCAGCCGGCCGAGCCGAGCACGGCCCCGGCCTGCAGCAGGGTGGCCAGGGTGTCGTCGGCGGCCGCCTTCTCCATCTCCTGGGCCGAGGCGGGCGTGACCATCATCCGCACGCCCGGGGCGATCCGCCGGCCGCGCAGGAAGTCGGCGACGGCCCGCAGGTCCTGGTACCGCCCGTTCGTGCAGGTCCCCAGGAACACCACGGACACCTCGGTGCCCTGCACCTCCGACAGGTCGACGACGGCGTCCACCGAGTTCGGCTTGGCCACCTGCGGTTCGAGCGTGTCCAGGTCGACGGTCACGGTCCGGCTGTACTGCGCGTCCGGGTCGACGTAGAGCCAGTCGGGCACGGTGAACTGCTCGGCGACCACCCCGGTCGGCGGCACGATCCCGGCCTTGGCCCCCAGCTCCACCGCCATGCTGGCCAGGGTCTGCCGGCCGGGCAGCGGCAGCCAGTCGAGGCCGTGGTACTCGATGGTCTCGTACGTGGCGCCCTCGATGGTCAGGTCCCGGCACAGCTTCAGGGCCAGGTCCTTGACGTCGACGCCGGGCCGGAAGCGGCCGGTCACCAGCACCCGTAGCGTCTCGGGCACCCGCAGCCAGATCTGGCCGGTGGCCCAGACCAGCGCGATGTCGGTGGAGCCGAAGCCGCTGCCGAAGGCGCCGACCGAGCCGTACCCGCACGAGTGCGAGTCCGAGCCCACCACGATCTTGCCGGGCTGGGCGATGCCCTCCTCGACGAGCACCTGGTGGGCGATGCCGCGGCCGGCGTCGAACAGCCGGATGCCCTCCTCCTGGGCGAAGGCGCGGATGGTGTTCTGCGTGTTGGCCGTGGCGACCGAGGTGGCCGGGGCCACGTGGTCGATGACCAGGACGAGCTGGTCGGGGTCGAGCACGTGCGGCACGCCCAGCTGGTCCCGCATGATCTCGATCATGCTGGGGGTCAGCGAGTCGTGGCCCATGACCACGTCGGGCCGGACGATGACCAGGTCACCGGGGCGCACGGGACGCCCGGCGGCGTGCGAGAGGATCTGTTCAGAAAGCGTCTGGCTCATGTGTACCTCCGTCAGAGGATTCCGTTGCGAGCTGCTCCAGCACGCCGGCGCGGACCGTGGCCAGCACCGGGGCCCGCACTCCGGCGGCCAGGGCGCCGTCCACCGCGCGCTCGACGCGCCGGGCGAGGTCGGGCCGCTCCCACACGTGCTCCAGCAGCAGGGCGACGCTGAGGATCGCCGCCGCGGGGTTGGCGGCCCCGGTCCCGGCGATGTCCGGGGCCGAGCCGTGCACCGGCTCGGCGATGCCGACCCCGTCGCCGAGGTTCAGCGACGGGGCGACGCCCAGGCCGCCGCTCCAGTGCGCGGCGGCGTCGGAGAGGATGTCGCCGAAGAGGTTGGTGGTGACGATGACGTCGAACGACTCGGGGGCGCCGACCATCCGCAGCGCGGCCACGTCGACGTAGCACTCCTCGACCGCGATGCCCGCGCTGGGCCCGTCCCAGGCCGCGATCTCCTCGCGGACGCAGTCGCGGAACAGCCCGTCGGTGACCGGCAGCACGTTCGCCTTGTGCACGATGGTGAGCTTCTTCGCGCCCCGGGCGTCGGCCACGCGCAGCGCCGTGCGGGCGATGCGCCGGCTCGCCGCCACCGAGGTGACCCGCAGCGCGGTGGCGACGTCGCCGTCGCGGGACTCCCGCCCGACGTACAGGTCCTCGGTGTTCTCCCGGACCACCACCAGGTCCACGCCCGGCCGCGGCGACAGGCCCGCCCGGCTGGCCGCCGGGCGGATGTTCGCGAACAGGCCGAGCTGCTGGCGCAGGGTCAGGATGGCGCTGCGGTAGCCCGGCACCGACCGGCCGGGAGAGGCGGTGGCCCCGAACAGGGCCGCGCCGCAGCGCCGCACCGCCGCCAGGGTCTCCGGCGGCACCGCCTCGCCGCGGGCCTGGAAACAGCCCCAGCCCGCCTCGGCCGGCTCGCACCGCACCTCGGGCAGCACCGCCCGCAGCACGTCGACCGCGACCGGCACGACCTCCTGGCCGATGCCGTCACCCGGGATCACGCACAGCCGCGGTCGCACGCCTACCGCCCCAGTCCGTCCACGATGGACAGCAGGGTGGCGTCGTCGATGTCGGTGCCGTTGTGGGCGCGCAGCTTGACCTCGGCCAGCACCCGGTCGAAGGCGGCCTGGCTGGGCAGGTCGACCCGCAGCTGGGTGAGCTTGGCCCGCAGGCCGTGGTGGCCGGTGTGCTTGCCGATGACCAGGCCCCGCTCGGGGGCGCCGACCAGTTGCGGGGACGCGATCTCGTACGTCGTGCGGTCCCGCAGCACGCCGTGCTGGTGGATGCCGGCCGAGTGGGCGAACGCGTTGTCGCCCACGATCGGCTTGGTGTGCCCGATCGCCACGCCGCTGAGCCGGCTCACCAGCTGGCTCGTGGCGTAGATCTCGTCGAGCTTGAGCCGGGTCTTGCGCCGGTAGTAGTCCTCCCGGATGGCCAGCGCGGCGACGATCTCCTCCAGGGCCGCGTTGCCGGCCCGCTCCCCGATGCCGTTGAACGTGCAGCTGACGATGTTGGCGCCGTGGCGTACCGCCGCGAGGGAGTTGGCCACGCCCACGCCGAGGTCGTTGTGGCAGTGGATGCGCAGCCCGACGTCCGGGCCGATCAGCGCCCGGATGTGGGCGACGAGCTGGCCGAACTCCTCCGGCTGGGCGTAGCCGACGGTGTCCGGGATGCTCACCATCGACGCGCCGGCCGACAGCGCGGCCAGGTAGAAGCGCTCCAGGGACGCAAGGTCGGTGCGGGTCGCGTCCTCGCCGGAGAAGATCACCTGCTGGAACCGCTTGGAGGCGTAGCGCACCGAGTCCTCGACCATCTCCAGGACCTCGTCGTGCGTCTTGCCGAACTTGACCCGGATGTGCAGGTCGGAGACGGGCGCGACGACGGTGGCGACCGGCTGCTCGGCGAACTTCAGCGCCTCGGCGCCCTTGTCGATGTCGGCGCGCAGGGCCCGCAGCAGCACCGCCGTGCGCCGGCCGGTGACCACTTTGGACACCGCCTGGATCGCCTCGATCTCGGCCTCCGATGCGCTCGGGAAGCCCGCCTCGATCTCGTCGACGCCGAGCTGGTTGAGCTGCCGGGCGATCTCGACCTTGGCGGCCAGCCCGAACGCGACGCCGGCGGCCTGCTCGCCGTCGCGCAGCGTGGTGTCGCTGATCTGCACGTGGTCAGCCATGATGGTTCCCCCCAAGCGAATGCAGGGCGTCGTGGACGCTGCTGCCGGCGATGATCGCGGCGCTGACCGCCTCGGTGCGCCGGTACGCCGATTCGATGCGCTCCTGGCGCTCGTCGAAGGTCTGCTTGTGCGCCTCCAGCCAGTCCCGCTCGGCCTTGACCATGCGCAGCACCTCGGCGGGCGCGGTGCCGCCCAGGCTGGTGTGGCTGTTGACCGACACCACCGGGTCGAGCACCGGGGCGAGCTCCTGCGCGGTGACCGTCGCCCCGGCCGCGGCCAGCGCGTCGACCGTGGCCTGGACGTCCTCGAACGTGCGGCCGGAGCGGTAGAGCGTGCCGACCGCCTCGCCGACGATCCGGTGGCACTCCCGGAACGGGATGTTCTGGGTCTTGACCAGGTAGTCGGCGACCTCCGTGGCCAGCGCGAAGTTCTTGTGGGCCAGCTCGCGCATCCGGCCCTCGTTGAAGCGCAGGGTCGACAGCAGGCCGTTGAGCGTCCGTACCGTCGACAGCGCGGACGCCGCCGCCTCCCAGATCGGCGGCTTGTCCTCCTGCAGGTCCCGGTTGTACCCCGTCGGGATGCCCTTCATCGTGGTGAGCAGTTCGACCAGCCGGCCGTACACCTTGCCGGTCTTGCCCCTGATGAGTTCGGCCACGCACGGGTTCTTCTTCTGCGGCATGATGGAGCTGCCCATGGCGTATCCGTCGGCCACCTCCACGAGCCGGAACTCGTGGGTGGACCAGTAGACGATCTCCTCGGCCATCTTCGACGTGTTGGAGACCATGATCGCCAGGGCGGCGAGGAACTCCAGGCCGAAGTCGCGCGAGCTGACCGCGTCGAGGCCGTTCTCCTGGACCGCGGCGAAGCCGAGCAGGTCGGTGGTCAGCCGGCGGTCGGTCGGGAACGAGGTGCCGGCGAGGGCACAGGCCCCAAGGGGGTTGATGTCCGTGGACCGGTACGCCTGGCTGAGCCGGGTCAGGTCGCGGCGGAACATGCTGACGTAGGCGGTCGCCCAGTAGCCGATCGTGATCGGCTGCGCGTGCTGCGTGTGGGTGTAGCCCATGGTCAGGGTGTCGGCGTGGTCGGCGGCCAGGGCCAGCAGCGTCTCCTGCAGGGCGATCAGCTCCTGCTCGACGCCGAGGACCAGGGTCCGGGTGTGCATCCGGGTGTCGGTGACGACCTGGTCGTTGCGGGACCGGGCGGTGTGCATCCGGGCGCCGCGCTTGCCGTGCCGGCTGGTGACGTACCGCTCGACGTTCATGTGGACGTCCTCGTCGGCGACGTCCATGGCGAAGGTCTGCTCGTCGATCTCCCGGGAGGCGCTGCCCAGGCCGCTCAGGATGGCGCGGGCGTCCTCGTCGTCGATGATCCCGCCCGCGTTGAGCATGATGACGTGGGCCTTGCTGCCCCAGACGTCCTCGGTCAACATCGCGGCGTCCACGGCCAGGGATTCGGTGTACTCCAGGGCCGTCGAGGCGATCTGCTCCTGGAAGCGGCCACCCCACAAGCTGCTGCTGCTGTACATGGTTCCCCTTTGGTCTGCTGGATCTGGCTGTTAGATCTCGGGTGCCTGAATGACGGCCTGGCGCCGGCTCCGCCCGCCGAGAAAGACGTTCTCGAAGGCGTAGGTCTCCACGACGGCGCTCATGCCGCTCTGGTCGAAGCTGTCCTGCTCGATGGAGCGCACCGCCGGGTCGAAGAGCGACTGCTCCGAGCGGCGGCCGGCCACGATGGCGTTGCCGGCGTGCAGGTCGAGCGTGATCTCGCCGGTGACGCAGCGCTGCGACTCGGCGATGAAGGCGTCGAGCTGGTGCTTGAGCGGATGGTGCCAGTGCCCGTGGTACACCAGCTCGGCCCAGGTGGCGTCCACGCCCGCCTTGAAGGCGAGCTCCCGCTTGGTGAGGCAGAGCCGTTCCAGGTCGCGGTGCGCGGCGAGCAGGACGCTGGCGGCCGGGGCCTCGTACACCTCCCGCGACTTGAGGCCCATGATGCCGTCCTCGAGCACGTCGATGCGCCCGATGGAGTGCCGGCCGGCTGCCTCGTTGAGCAGGCCGATCATCGCGTCCATGCCGCGCACGCCGTCGACGCGCACCGGCCGGCCCTCGTCGAACTCCACCGTGATGCGCTGGGCCGCGGCGGGAGTGGCGCCGATGGGGTGCCACCAGATGTACTCGTCCGGGTCGACCTGCCGCTGCAGGTCCTCGATCTCGCCGCTGCCGATCGAGCGGCCCCAGCAGGTCCGGTCGTCGCTGATGCCCTCCTTGAAGGTCAGCCCGAACTCCTGGGCCAGCAGCCGCTCGCGGACCCGGGACAGGTTCAGGTCCCGGATCGGGGTGACGACCCGCAGCTCGGGTGCGAGCAGCGTGAACGTGTTGTGGAAGCGGAACTGGTCGTTGCCCTTGCCGGTGGAGCCCTCGGCGACCGCGTCGCAGCCCTGCTCCCGGGCCACCTCGGCCACCTTGGCCGCGATGAGCTGGCGGGTCATCGAGCTCGACAGCGGGTAGCCGCCGTAGCTGCCGTTCGCGGCGATCGCCTTGGGAATCCACGTGTCGGTGAAGTCCCGCCGGGCGTCGACGAGGAACAGCTCCAGGGGCAGGTGGGCGACCCGCTCGCGGGCCTCGGCCAGGCTCTCCTCGCCCTGGCCGACGTCGACCATGACGAGGATGACCTCCTGGGCGCCGTACTCGCGCTCCAGCAGTTTGATGCAGACGGTGGAGTCGAGGCCGCCCGAGTAGGCGAGGGCGACCTTCGTCACGGGTTTCTGGACAGTCGTCATGATGGTCCCCTCGGCTCAGGCGACGGGCGTGCGACGAATCTTCGCGGCGATGCGGTCCGGCAGCGTGGCGATGCGGGTGAAGCCGCGGCCCGCCTCGTGGTCGAACGTGTCCTGACTGTCGTACGTGGACAGTGCGTAGTCGTAGAGGGCGTAGTCCGACCGGCGCGCGACGATGCGGCAGCTGCCCTTGTACAGCTCGACCTCGACCTCGCCGGTGACGAACCGCTGGGTGTCCTCGACGAACGCGGCGAGCGAGCGGCGCAGCGGGGAGAACCAGTAGCCGGCGTAGGCCAGCCGCGCGTAGCGCTGGGCCACGCCCGCCTTGAACTCGCGGGTCTCCTGGTCGAGCGTGAGCTCCTCGAGGTCCTGGTGCGCGCGGTGCAGCACGACGGCGGCGGGCGTCTCGTAGATCTCCCGCGACTTGATGCCGACGACCTTGTCCTCGATGTGCTCGATGCGCCCGACGCCGTGCCGGCCGGCGAGCTCGTTGAGCCGCACGGCCAGCTCGACCGGGTCGGCCTTGTCGTCGTCGAGCGAGACCGGGCGGCCCTGCTCGAAGCCGATCCGGACCCGCTGCGGGGTGTCCGGGGCCTGCTGCGGCGAGCGGGTCCAGGTGAACACCTCCTCGGGCAGCGCGACGCCGAGGTCCTCGATCGGGCCGCAGCCGATGCTGCGGCCCCAGACGCTCTCGTCGTAGCTGTACGTGGCGTCGGCCGAGACCGGCACCTCGATGCCCCGCTCGCGGGCCCAGGCGACCTGCTCCTCGCGGTTGTGCAGCGGCCAGTCCAGCAGCGGCTGCATCATCGTGAGGTCGGGCCGGATCGCGGCCGCGGCGAGGGCGAAGCGCAGCTGGTCGTTGCCCTTGCCGCTGCAGCCGTGCGCGACCGCGTCCGCGCCCTCCTCCTCGGCGATGGCCAGCATCTCCTGGGCCAGCAGCGGCCGGCCGATCGACGAGGCCATCGGATAGCGGCCCTGGTACAGCGCGCCCGCCATCAGGCACGGGAACGCGAAGCCGGTGACGAAGCGCTCGCGCAGGTCCCGGACCACCACCTTGGCGGCGCCGATGCGCTCGGCCTTGGCGGCCGCCTCGGCGATGTCACCGGGCTGGCCGAGGTCGCCGATGAACGCGATGACCTCTGCTTGGTACTCCTCCTGCAGCCACTTGAGCACGGTCGACGTGTCCAGGCCGCCGGAGTAGGCGAGCACGATCTTCTTCGGGCGTTCAGGCATGGGTCCCTCCCCGTCATGGCACTTCCTGAGCCGGTTGCAGGTGCTCGACCGGCGGCTGTTGCGAGCGGCGGCGCAGCGGCGGCAGGCACAGCTGGGCGGACCAGGTGCCGGCCACCGCGACGAGCGCCCAGAACACGTTGGTGCTGGCGGCATAGACCACACCGCCGATGAGCGGGCCGAGACCGTTCCCGGCCGTGATGGTGGCGCCGTAGAGGCCCTGGTAGCGGCCGACCAGGTGGGCCGGGGCCAGGCCGCCCATGTACGCCGCGGCCATCGAGGCGTAGAGCATCTCCCCCGCCGTCCACAGCACGACCGTCGCGCCCAGCCACACCATCGAGCCCGCGAAGACGGTCAGCGCGAGGCCGACACCGGTGAGCAGGTTGCCGACCGCGAGGACGTACTCGGGGCGGCGCCGGGACACCGCGGCGGTGATCGGCAGCTCGAAGACGAGCACGAGCAGGCCGTTGAGGCCGATCAGGAAGCCGAAGTCGGCCGGCGTCAGCCCCTTGGCGGTCACGTGCAGCGGCAGGCCGACGGTCGACTGGATGTACACCGCCTCGGCCACGAACGTCATCGCCAGGAACCGCCGCAGCCGCCGGTCGGCCAGCGCGGCCCGGTAGCCGCCCGCCTCCTGCGGCGTGGCATCCGCGTCCGCCTTGGCGTCCGCGTAGGCCGCCGGGTCGCGGACGAAGACGGCCGTCACGATCGCGAAGACGAGCGCGGCGAGCGCGTTGCTGTAGAACATCCACTCGTACGACACGGTGGCCAGCACGCCGCCCGCGACCCCGCCGATCGCGGCGCCGATGTTCATCGCGAACCGGAACACACCGGCGGCGGCGAGGCGCTGGCGGTGGTCCAGCCCGTCGACGAGCAGCGCCGCCGCGGCGGGCCGGTAGAGCTGCGAGGCGACCCCGACCAGCCCGACGAGCACCACGAGCACGACGAGCGGGCCGGCGAGCGGGATGCACGCGGTCAGCGCGGCGGTGGCGAGCCCGGACACGGTCATCGTCCAGCGCCGGCCGAGGTGGTCGGCGAGGTGCCCGCCGACCGCGTTGCCGAGCACGTTGCCGAGCCCGGCGACGCCCAGCACGAGGCCGGACATCCACGGCGAATGGTGGGTGACGGTGACGTACAGGACGATGAAGATCGGCAGGAAGTTCCCCGCGCGGTTGACCAGGATGCCCGCGCTGACCAGCCATACCCGGGCCGGAAGGTGGCGCACGGCGTCGCGGAAGCGTGGCTCCGCGCTCATCGGACCGGCTCGGTCTCGATGCGCAGCGTGGCCACGAGCCGCTCGCAGTTGGCGATGGCCTGGTCGGTGGTGGCGCCCCGGGCGATCACGTGGCCGACCCGGTCCTCGCTCCAGCGCAGCTCCCGCACGACGTCGCCGGGCTCGACCTCGATCTCCACCTCGACCAGCGCGGGGTCGTCGGCGATGTCGTCGGTGCCGTGGATCGCCACCACCCGCCCGGGCGGCGGGGTGAGGAACCGGATCGCCGCCCCCTGCACCGCTGCGGGCCGCCCCGGCAGCGGCTCGACCAGGCCGAACGGGATGGCGAGCGCGTAGCGGTCCATGTCGACGCCGTACGCGAGCTCGGTCAGCTCGTTGATCCGGTCGCCGCCGACCCGGTTGTGCGACTCGATGATCCGCGGCCCGCGCGAGGTCAGCTTGAGCTCGGTGTGCGCGGGGCCCTCCCGCAGGCCGACCGCGTCGAGGAAGCGATGCACCAGCTCCTCGACCTCGGCCAGCTGCTCGGCGGGGTGGCGGCTGGGCGTGGCGTGGCCGAGCTCGACGAAGGCCGGGCCGGTGACCTTGTCGGTGATCCCGACGACGACGTGGCGGCCGGCGAAGCTCAGCGACTCGACGCTGATCTCCGGGCCGTCGAGGTACTCCTCCATCAGGAACGCGTCCATCGGCCCGGCCAGGTCGATGGCGTCGAACGTGGTGCCCAGCTCGTGGTAGCGCGCCACGACCGGGGCCAGCTCGGCCTCCTCGCGCACCACGAAGACGCAGATGCTGCCGGCCTCCCGGGTCGGTTTGATCACCACCGGCAGCCCGTGCTCGGCCACGAACCGGCGCAGGTCGTCCTCGCCGCGGCCCACGGCGTGCGCGACCGGGCTGACGCCCAGCGCGTTGAGGTGCCGGCGCATGAATGACTTGTCGAGCAGCATTTCGACGGTGGCCACCGAGTTGCCGCCGAGGCCGAGCATCTCGTCGATCTTCGCGGCCGGCAGCAGCCCCAGCTCGAACAGCGAAACGACCTTGCGGAACGGATACGCCTGATGCAACGCGCGCACCAGCGGCAGCAGCCGATCGAGGTCGGAATAGTCCAGCAGCAATGCCTGGGAGACGTATTCCCAGTGCTCCCGGCGGTACGAATTCGGATATTGGACGTAGACGACCCGCAATCCGAGGTCGTTCGCCTTCTCGACGATCTTCGTCTTGCCGCCGATCACCAGCACCGCCGGCCGGAGGTCCGCCTCCGCGTCCGCTGGTTCCGCCTTTGCCGAGGTCGCACGACCCATTTCATCCACCACGGTGCATCTCCTTCAACGAGGTCCGCGGTGCATCGCGACGGCCCGGTCCCATCACCATTTCGGTGATCGGCATTGCGGCCAGCTTGGCGCGATCCACCTTGCCCGGACGGTTCAGGGGCAGCATGTCGAGCCAGACATAGAACCGGGGCAGCATATAGCTCGGCAGGCGGTCGCGGAGGAAATTCACCAGCTCCTCATCGGCGGACGGCGCACCCGTCAGATAGGCGACGATCGCCGTTCCGCCGGGCGCCTTTTCGTGGATCACAATTGCCGCGTCGATGACGCCCGGGCAGGCGCGCAGGGCGTGCTCCACCTCGCCGATCTCGACCCGGTGACCGTCGACCTTCACCTGGTCGTCGAGGCGGCCGAGATAGACGAGATTGCCGTCCGGGGCGAGCATCGCGCGGTCGCCCGTGGCGTACATGCGCCCGCCCGGGACGCCGGCGAGCGGATCGGGCAGGAACGCGGCGGCGGTGCGGGCCGGCCGGCCGAGGTAGCCGCGGGCGAGCGCCTCCCCGGCGATGCAGACCTGCCCGGGCTGCCCGGCCGCGACCTCCCGGCCGTCGTCGTCGAGCAGGTGGATGCGCACCCCGCGGATCGGCCGGCCGATCGGCGTGCGCTGCGGGGTGGTGGGGTCGCAGCGGTACCAGGTGACGGCGACCGCGGCCTCGGTCGGGCCGTAGCCGTTGTGCACGACCATGGTGCCGGCCGCGTCGGCGAGGCCGCGCCCGTCCAGCTGGGAACTGCCGGTGATGACCAGCCGCACGCCGGCCGCGGCCAGCCGGGGCAGCAGCGCCCGGCCGTACGGCCCGACCAGCGCCGCCGGCAGGTCCAGCACGGTCGCGCCGAGCTCGCGGGCGTCGCGGACCAGGCGGGTGCCCTGCAGCTCCCCCGGCGCCGGGATGGCGACGGCGGCCCCGCAGGCCAGCGCCATCAGGCAGTCCTGCATGGTGACGTCGACGGTCGGCGCGGCCGTCCACAGCACGACGTCGTCCGGCCGGATCAGGTCGAGGTCGTCGTGGCAGGCCCGGATGCAGTTGACGATCGCCGCGTGCGGGACGCCGACCACCTTGGGCCGGCCGGTCGAGCCGGACGTGGTGATGGCGTACGCCAGATCCTGCGGCCCCGGCACCGGCAGCCCGTCGCCGGTCGGCCGATCACCGGGATCGTCGAGGATCACGTCGGCGTCGGTGAGGACGAGCGTGCAACCCGCCTCCCGCAGCACCTCCCGGTTGCGCTCGGGCGGGCCGGCGGGGTCCATCGGGAGGCAGGCGGCGCCGGCCCGGATCACGGCCAGCAGCCCGATCAGCGCCGCCGGGCCGCGCTGGATCGGCATCGCCACGACCGTGCCGGGACCGGCCCCGCGGGCGTGGAGCCGGTGTGCGAGGCGGGCGGTGTCGCGGTCGAGCTCGGCGTACGTCCACGTCCGCCCGGGCGTGCGCACGGCCAGGGCCTGCGGCTGCCGCCGGACCTGGTGCGCGAAAAGCTCGCCGACGGTCTCGCTCACGCCATGTCCCGGCGCAGGCTCAGCGGACGCAGGTCGGTCCAGACCTCGTCGATGTGGTCCAGGCACTCCTGCCGGGTGCCGGCCGGGCCGGTGGCCCGCCAGCCCGCAGGCAGCTCGCGGTCGGCGGGCCAGATCGAGTACTGCTCCTCGTCGTTCACCACGACCCGGAACTCCCGCTGCTCGTCGTCGAACATCTTCTCCCTCAGTCCTGCCGCTCGTCGAAGATCCACCGCAGGGCTTCCGGGAGCATCGCCTCCCAGGCGGCGTAGGTGTGGCCGCCGGCGGCGGTCTCGGTGCGCACGACGTGGCCGCGCTCGGCCAGTTCGGCGCCGGTCTTGCGGGTCGCCTCGACGAGGCTGAGCCCGTCGTCGAGCAGGATGTCGGCCTCGTCCCGCCCGGCGGCCAGGTAGAAGCGCGCGAGGCTCCGCCCGGCATCCGCGCCGAGGTCGTGGTCGGTGAGCGGGCCGGAGATCGCGGCGGCGCCGTCGAAGCGGTCCGGGCGGCGCAGGGCGGCCCGGATGGCGGCGACCGCGCCCAGGCTCGCGCCGAGCGCGGTGGCCCGCTCCACCCGGCAGCGCTCCCCCAGCCAGTCCAGCAGCTGCGGCAGCACCTCGTCGGCGAGGACGTCGGCGTAGCCGCCCGCGAGCAGCTCGGTGCGGCGGGCCGCCCAGCCGGCCGGGCTGATGAAGACCGCCGCGGTCACCGGGATCTGCCCGGCCACGGTGAGCCGGTCCAGGATCGCCGGCAGCCGCATGATGTCCACGAACTCGGCGCCGTCGAGCACCACGAGCAGCCGGCGCACCTCGGCCGCGGGGTCGGTGCCGGAGACGAACAGGTCCAGCCGCCGGTCGCCGCCGAGGGCCGCGCTGGGCCGGTCGCGCCGGTGCAGGCGGTGCTCCCGCGACGCCCCGGCGAGGTCGGGCTCGCGCTCGCGGAGCAGCGCGTCGGCGTACGCGGCCGGGGTGCGGTGCTCCATCATGAGCCGGAGCGGGACCTCCCGGCCGAGCAGCGCGCGGACGGCGGCGGTGGCGCGGGGTACGAGCAGCGAATGCCCACCCTGCTCGAAGAAGTCCCCGTGCAGCGGCGCCGGCCGGCCCAGAACCGCCGACCACGCCTCCACCACCCGGGCGGCCAGCCCGCTCGCCGGCTCGTCGTCCGCGTCCGCCGCGTCGAGGAGGACCGGCGGGAGCGCGGCCCGGTCCACCTTGTTGTTGGCGGTCAGCGGCAGCCGCGGCAGCTCGATGACGTGGTCCGGCACCATGTAGGCAGGCAGGGTGGCCCGCAGCGCGCCGCGCAGCTCGGCCCGGTCCAGGGGTTCGTCGGCGACGACGTAGGCGGCCAGGCACGGCCCGGTGTCGAGCTCCGCGCGGACCACGACGGCCGAGGTGATGCCGGGCCGGCGCAGCAGCGCGTGCTCGATCTCGCTGGTCTCGATCCGGAAGCCGCGGATCTTCACCTGGCGGTCGGCGCGGCCCAGGAAGTCGATGTCGCCGCCGGGCCGGTAGCGGCCGAGGTCGCCGGTGCGGTACATGCGGGCGCCGGGCGGACCGGAGGGGTCGGGCACGAACCGGTCCGCGGTCAGCCCCGGCCGTCCCTGGTAGCCGCGGGCGAGCCCGTCGCCGGCCAGGTAGATCTCGCCGCGCATGCCGACGCCGGCGTGGTTGAGCTCGCGGTCGAGGACGTACGCGCGGGTGTGCGGCACGGCCCGCCCGATCGGCACCCGCCCGCCGTCGACCGCGCCCTCGAAGACCGTGGCGAGGACGGTGCACTCGGTCGGGCCGTACGAGGCCGTCACCCGGCAGCCGGGCAGCGCCTGGCGGGCCGCGGCGAAGCTCTTCGGGTTGACCACGTCGCCGCCCGCCACGAGCTGGCGCAGGCCGGTCAGATACTCCAGGCCGCCGTCGACGAGCAGGTCCAGCTGCGGGGAGACCACCTTGAGCGTGGTCACCGCGAAGTCGCGCACGACGGTGGGCAGGGACTCCTGGAGGGTACCGGCGTCGGCCACCACGACCCGCCCGCCGTGGGCCAGCTGCGCCCACTCCAGCGCGGCCACGTCGAAGGAGAGCGGGCCGGCCTGGAAGAATGTGGTGCCCGGGCCGAGGTCGAGGTATCGCGGTGCGCCCGCGCAGAGCCGGCTCAGGCCGAGGTGCATGACCGCCACCGACTTCGGCGCGCCGGTCGAGCCGGAGGTCGAGATCAGGTAGGCCAGGTTGCCGGGCCGCGCCGCCGCGGGCGGGTTGCCGGCCGGGGAGCCGGGCAGGTCGAGCTGGTCCGGCTCGAACACGGGCGTGGCGTGCTCCGGCAGCGCGCCGCGCAGCGACGGGCTGACGACGGCCAGGACCGGCGCCGCGTCGTCGAGCAGGAACCGCAGGCGTCCGGCGGGCAGCGCGGGGTCGAGCGGGAGATACGCCGCGCCGGCCTTGGCGATGGCGAGCAGCACGATGTACCGATGGATGCTGTGATCGAGGCAGACGGCCACGACGCGCTCCGGTCCGGCGCCGCGGGTGAGCAGGTGCCGGGCCAGCCGGTTGGCCCGCTCGTTGAGCTGCCGGAACGACAGCCGCCCGTCGCGCGCGGCGATCGCGAACGCGTCCGGCCGGGCCGCCGCCTGCGCCTCGATCAGCTCGACGACGGTGGCCTGCGGTGCGGGGCTCGGGTCGTTGCCGGCGTGCAGCCGCTCGACCTCCGCGGCCGGGGTGAGGGGCAGCGCCCGCAGCGGCGTGTCGGGTGCGGCGACCGCCAGTTCGAGCAGCCTCGTGTACCGCGACGTCAGCGCCTCGACCGGCGCCCGCTCGAAGAGGTCGGGGCGGTACAACATGGTGACCCGCAGCTGCCCGTCGACCGGCATCGCGGTGAGCGACAGGTCGAACCGGGCCGTCGACGGGACCTCGGGATACCACCAGATCGGCGCGTTCTCCAGCTCGGTGAGGCTGAGCCGGTCGCCGCCGTAGTTCACCGCGACGTCGAAGACCGGGTTGCGCCGGTCCGCGGTGCCGCCGCGCAGCGCCCCGACGATCTCCTCGAACGGCGCGTCCTGGTGCGCGTCGGCGGCCATCCAGGCGTCCCGGGTGCGCACGATGAGCTCGGCGAAGGTCAGGTCGGGGCCGGACGTGTCGACGAGCACCGGCACCGTGTTGACGAAGAAGCCGACGACGTCCTGCAGGTCGCGGTGGGGCCGGTCGGAGACGATCGCCCCGACCACCACGTCCGGCTGCCCCGTCTGGTCGGCGAGGGTCTTGGCCAGGGCGGCCGTCACCACGATGAACGGCGTCGCGCGGGACCGCCACGCGAGGGCCGTCAGCTCGGCGGTGATGTCCGCGGACACCACCGCCGTCACCTCGGCGCCGGTGCCGTCGGCGGTCGCCGGGCGCGGGCGGTCCAGCGGCAGCTCCGGCCGCTCGCGACCGCCCAGCGTCCCGGTCCACCAGCCCAGCAGCGCCTCGAGCCGCTCCCCGGTCAGGAACCGGCGCTGCCAGGCCGCGTAGTCGCCGTACTGCACCGGCAGCGGCGGCAGTTGCGCCGGCCGGTCCTCCAGCGCGGCGTGGTACAGCTCCATCAGGTCCCGCGGCAGCACGTCCATCGACCACCGGTCGGTGACGATGTGGTGCAGGGCCATGTAGAGCGCCGGGCCGTCCCCCAGCTCCGCGCCGACCACGCGGAACAGCGGCGGGCGGGCCAGGTCGAAGGGCTCGGTCGCGGCCGCCTCGACCGCCGCGTCCCAGTCCCGTCCGGCCCAGGTGATCGGAATCTCGACATCGTCCCGCACCTCCTGCGCGAGGGTGCCCTGCGCGCCCAGCACGAACCGGGTGCGCAGGATCTCGTGCCGCCGCACCAGCCCGCGCAGGGCGGTGGCGATGGCCTCCGGATCGAGGCCCTTGGGGAACCGCCAACCGCCATGGATGTGGTACTGGTCGGGCGCGGAACCGAGCTCGCGGAGCCACCAGAGCCGCTCCTGGCCCACCGACAGCGGGTAGTGGCCCGGCTCGCTGGTGCGGGTCAGCGGGTCCGGATTGGCTGGACGTTTCTCGCGTCGAGGCATGGCACCTTCGCCCAATGCAGAGATTCGGACAGTGGTCAGGCGAGCGTCGAGGCGTCCTCTTCGCGGGCGCCGTCGATCGCGGCGACGATCGTGTTGACGCTGCGGAACGTCTCGTGCTGCAGCAGCTCGGTCGGCAGCTCGACGTCGAGGGCGTCCTCGAGGTTGAGCATCAGACCCATGCAGCTCAGCGAGGTCATGCCGAGGTTCCACAGGTCGTCGTCGGGGTCGAGCTCGCGGCCGCCGACGTTGAGCTGGTCCTCGACGAGCTTGCGCACGACGTCCCGGACGGACTCATCTGCTGTGCTCACCGCGCATCTCCAATGCCGCTGCTGGCCGGGGCCAGGACGGGGGTCTCGCCGCCGACGCGGCGCAGGTACCGGGCGACCCGGCGGGCTCCGACCAGGCTGCCCTCGGCGTACCAGAGCACGTCGGGACCGAGCGCGTAGTCGACGCCGAGCTTCTCGTAGGCCTCGGTGCCGCGGGCCCGGTAGAAGGCGGCCAGCTGGGTGGTCGTCATCTGCGGGGCGGCCTCGGCGCCGGTCTCGAACCAGGCGGCCATGTTGTGCTGCACGTACTCCTCGACCGACCAGTCGATCGTGCGGGTCACGATCGGGCGGCGGGTCGGGCTGAACATCGGGTCGATGGTGCCGGGCTTGCCCTGCAGCTCGTTGGCGACGTGCGTGGCCAGCAGCGGCGCGCAGTGGAAGCCGTCGCGGTAGGTGCCGGTCATGAGGTACAGCCCGTTCATCGGCAGCCAGCCGATCATCGGGAAGCCGTCCAGGGTCACCGGCCGGTTGCCGCTGAGCCACTGCACGACCTCGTGCCGGGCGATCTGCTCGTCCAGCTGCTGCATGCCGTACTGCGCGAGGTAGCGCACGTCGGCGACCCAGGTGACGTTGGAGACGTCGTCGACGAGCCGGTTGGTGGCCCCGATGTACTCGCGCCCGGGCCCGGCCGGCACGACGTGCAGCCCGCAGGCGAAGCCCCGGTTCGGGGTCCGCACCACGCTGCTGAACGGCGTTCCCGCGGTGCGCTGGGCGATCATCGCGAAGCCGAGGCCGGCGAACATCGGGATCAGCTCGAGGTCCGCGGCGACGGTGCGGACGAGCGCCTCGCTGCGCACCCCGACCGCGACGACGACGGCGCCGGCCTCGATGACCGTGCCGTCGGCCAGCTCGACCCCGGTCACGGCGTCACCGGATCCGATCAGCCGCCGGACGGTCGAGTCGACGAGCGTGACACCGGTCGCGGTGAGCCGGTTCTCGAGCGCGGCGAGCACGCCCCGGCCGTCCACGGCGCCCTCCTCGTGCAGGCACACCGCGCGCAGCGCCCGGGCGTCGGTCCGCGGCCGGAAGCCGGGAATGTCCTGCGGGTCGACCTCCGACCACGGCTTGCCGTATTCGTCGAGCGCCTTGAGCATCGATTCGAAGTTCACGGTGTCGAGCTCCGCGCCGATGGCGTTGAGCACCACGTGGGTCTCGGTGGCGACCTGCAGCGGGAACCCGGTCGAGGAGTACTCCTCCAGCCGGCGCAGCACGTCGGGCCAGCGCTCGTGGCCGCGCACGCCGAGCTCGAACCGGGTGCGCGCGGCGTCCGTGCGCAGCGACTCGGAGGTCGTCTCGCCGAAGCAGCCCAGCATCGCCCCGGCGGCCCGGCTGGCCCCGGCGTCGCGATCGCTCGGCCCGACCACGACCACGGATCCGGCGCGCCGCTCCAGCAATTCGTCGGCGAGGAACAGCCCGAGCGCCCCGTTCCCGACGATGACGACGTCGGCCTGCCTGGGCACTGCGGGATCGGCAACCTGACGGTGTTCCATTGGCAATCCTCCGTACATCCCGTTCACGGACATGGGCCATCGAATCGCCGGCCGGCGATTTGTTTGTTTCCGTAGGACACGGTGAATCGACCGGCCTCGTCGCCGGTTTTTGCGCACGCTGCTTTTCGGCCAATTCGAGTTGGGTTCGGAGCGCGACGACCAGGCAGGATCTGGGCACGGTCGTGCGGCGGACACGATCGATTCGAGCAATGATCAGTGAGGCGCCCGTGCAGATCTTGAGAGTCCCCGTTACCCCCGTCCAGAGCCCCGAATCTGGCGGCCCCTGAGGCCACTTCGGCAGTTCACGCCGCTCGCATTTGATCTCCGAGCGACTTCATTGGGAAGCCTAGACGGGCCCGACTGCGAGCCGCAACCCATCATTGATGTTTATCGGTTTTCTGCCGGGGGAAGTTGACCGGCAGGTCTGCGCAACGATGATCGCCGATCTTTTACGTGGCCGACCGAATCCGCCACTGAGCAGTGGTTCTCTTCCCGATTCGACCGCACCCGAATGATTCGACACGGCCGTCAGAGATCCATTGATGTCACTATGACATTCGTTCACCATACGAAATGCGATGCTTGGCGGCGGGTATTGGATCACGCGACCGACGAGCACCGTCACGGGTTGCAGACCATCTTTTCAGCGGCCACGTAACACTCGGTTGCAGCCGATGTAAACGCCGTGACATTGCTTTCCGGCAGGCAAACAGTCTGACACGCCCAGCCCGGGCGGCGCGGGCTCGTCGGGCGCTTCGCGGGTGCGCCGCTCCAGCGCGTCGGGGAACTCGGCGAGTTCGGCGTGGCGCGGCGCCGGACGATGGGCAGTCATTCTCTATGTAGATAGAGTTATCGTGGCGGTCGCATCACCCCGAGGCGACTCGACCAGCCGGATGGAGTTGTGCAGTGACCCGAGGCCGACGACCGTCCCCGCAGACCGTGGCCGTGCTGCTGGCGCTGGCCGCCGGTCCGGGCCGCTCGCGCTACGGCTACGAGCTGGGGCAGGAGGTCGGGCTGAAGGCCGGCTCGCTGTACCCGATCCTGATCCGGCTCACCGACCGCGGACTCCTCGCCGCGTCATGGGAGACCGACCCTCCGGCGGGCCGCCCGCCGCGGCACCTCTACCGCCTCACCGACGCCGGGGTCGCGGCCGCCGCCGAGCTCACACCGGCGCCGGCCAGGCCCGCGCCGGCGACCCGCACCGAACTGCGCGGCGCGTGGTGAGCCGCGACGGCGCCGACCGGCTGCTCGCGCTGGCGACGGCGCTGCTGCCGCCCGATCGCCGCGACTGGGGCCGGGCCATGCGCGCCGAGTCAACGGCGATCGGGCCCGGCCGCGAACGCCGGCGGCACGCGATGGGCTGCCTGGGCGTCGTGCTGGCCCAGCCGGCCGTCATCCGGGCGGTCGGCTACCCGCTGCTGGCCGCCGTGGCCCTCGCCGCCGCGGTGCGCGGCACGGCCGGCGTGGCCTATCCGCCGCTGCGCTGGGGTGCCGTGGCCGTCGTGGCGCTCCTGCTGAGCCTGGCCTGGTGGGGCCGCCATCGCGGCGCGCTCGGCCCGGTCGGCATCGGCCTTGCCCCGCGCGCACTCCGCGCGGGCGGCACCTGCCTGGTCGGCGCGCTGGCCGCCACGTTCGTCTCCGCCGCCGGCTCGCACGGCTCGGCCCGGGAGCAGGCGATGGTCGGGCTCCCGGTGTTCGGTGTGGTCCTGACGGCCTGTCTGCTGGCCGTGCTGTCGGTCACCGCCGAGCGCACTGACCTGTCCGGGCCGGCCCTGCGCACCGGCGCAACGGCGGCGCTCGTGGCGGCCGGCTGGTGGCTCGTCGCCCAGCTCGTGTTCCCGCCCGTCCCGGGCAGCGCGGGCGGCGCCATGGTCGTGACGGGAGTCGGCGTCGCGGCGGCGGTCCTCCTCGGCGCGCGACGCCGGGACCGGACCCGGGACATCTGGCTGACCGCGCTGTGCGTGGCGACGCTGACGCCGCTGCTGGTCTTCGCGCAGGTGCTGGCGCTGTCCACCTACGGCCCCGCTCGGCTGATCCCGGATCTGGTGCCGATGGCCCTCTCCCCGGTCGACGACCTCGCCAACAGCCGGATCGAGGTGCAGGACCCCTACGTCGTACTGCTGTTCCTCGCCGGGCTCGCCGCGCTCGCGCTGACCGTCGTGGGCGCCGTCCGTCGCTGGACGGCCGCACGCATCGGCTGAACGCGGCTTACCTGGCCGGATCCCGTCGGCATGTGGCATCCACGCCTCTCCCGCGCAGGCGGCGGTGGATCTAGGTTCGACGGCCGTGAGCAAAGTGCTGCTGAGCATCCATGTGCTCGCCGCGATCGTGGCCGTCGGGCCCGTGACCGTGGCGGCGAGCATGTTTCCGGCCGTCGCCCGGCGCGGGGACGGGGCCGCGTTGCGGCTGCTGCACCGAATCTGCGTGATGTACGCCGCGCTCGGGCTCGCCGTGCCGCTGTTCGGCCTTGCCACGGCGGTGAGTCTCGGGGTGCTCGGCGACGCGTGGCTGCTCGCCTCGATCGGGCTGACCATGGCCGCCGCGGCGCTGCTCGGGCTGGTCATCCTGCCCCGGCAGCGGCGGTTCGTCAGCGGGGCCGCCGATGTCGCCGCGGCCGGGCGGCTGGGGATGGTCACCGGCGTGTTCAACCTGCTGTGGGCGGTCGTCGTGGTGCTGATGATCGTCCGGCCCGGGTCGACCACCGGCGGGTGAACGGTCAGGCGGCGGGCCAGACGTACGGTTCTTCCGGGTCGGCGTCGGGGAACAGGGGGCCGTAGAAGGCGGGATCCTTGCGTACCAACGCGGAACGATGGCTGCGGTGCACGTCCTCGCGGCCGAGCCACACCGGCAGCGCCCCGGCGGCGGCGAGGTTCTCCTGGGTGCGGGCCGCGCCGCGCTCGGTGATGAGCGTGCCGGCGACGGTGTCGGCGTGCCCGAGCGCCGTCCACGCCGCGCACATGTCGAGGCCGTACCGCACGAGCGCCTCCTCGCACCCCGCCCACATCTTCACCGCGGGGTGGTGCCGCCAGCCGTAGCCGGGCACGACGAGGCCGCGCAGCACCTGGAGCGCCTCGACCCGCTGCTTGCCGAGCCGCCGCTGGTCGAGCACGGCGGCGCTGGCCGCGAAGTCCGCATAGGGCAGGAACGTCTGCACACCGCACTGTTACCCGGCCCGGCCCCTCGATACCGGGACTTTCGGCCCTGCCGGCGCGCCGGGTCCAGGCGGACGGTGGACCTATGAGCAGCATGCGCCGCCCGGATGCGCGGTGCCCGCTCCGGCCGGGCCAGCCGTGCACGCTGTGTCACCCGAACGCGTCGGGGCCGCAGGACTGTCCGGTGGTGTACCTGGTGATGAGCGATCCCGAGCTGCGCGCCGAGATGCACGCGTTTCAGCTGAGGACGGCCCAGCCGCGCGCGGGCAGGTGAACCCGGTCGCCGTCGAGCGTCCCGTTGCCGGCGGCGTGGATGCTCGCGCCCGCGGCCGGTACCGTGGCCGGTTCTTCGGCCAGATTGAGCGCCGCGATCAGCGCACCCTCGCCGGTCGCGGTGCGCAGCACGGTCTGGCGGTTGTCCAGGTGCACGACGTCCGTGTGGGCCCGAACGACCCACGGCCGGTCCCGCCGCAGGGCGAGCAGCTGCCGGTGCACGCGCGTCAGGTCGTTGTCCGGCAGCGGCTGCGCGGGGAACTCCGGCCGCACCGCGTCGTCGCCGCCGAGCCGCTCCTCCTTGACGCCGGTCCAGCCGTACTCGTCGCCGGCGTAGATGCTCGGCACGCCCGCCACGGTCAGCAGCACCGCGAGGGCGTGCGGCACGAAGTCCGGTCCGACCGCCGAGGCGATCCGTGACACGTCATGATTACCGGTGAACGTGGCCGGAACGAACGTGGCCAGCAGGTCGTTGTGCCGCTTCAGCGCGTGCGCGAGCTCGAAGAAGTTCCGGTCGGCAATGCCGTGCCACAAGCCCTGCCACAGCTCGTACTGGGTGACCGAGTCCATCGTGGACGCCCGCACGATGCCCGCGTAGTCGCCGTGGATGATCTCGCCCACGAACCAGGTCTCGGGGTGCCGCTCGCGCACCCGGGGCAGCACGGCCGCCCAGAACTCGTCCGGCACCGCGTAGGCCGCGTCGAGCCGCCACGCGTCGGCGCCCCGGTCCAGCCAGTGCGTCATGACGCGCACCACGAGATCGGCCACGGCGGGCGAGGCGTGGTCGAGCACGACGAGCGAGTCGTGTCCCTCGAATACGGCCGGGTTCACCATTTCCGCCACGAGCGGATGCCCGCGGCCCACGTGGTTGAAGACGCCGTCGAGCTGGACGCGCAACCCGCGCGCGTGGGCGGCGGCCACGAGCCGGTCGAAGTCGGCGTCGTCCCCGAGCCGCGGGTCGATGCGGAAGTGGTCGAGGGTGTCGTACCCGTGCGTCTGGGAGGCGAAGATCGGGCCGAGCGCGATGCCGTCGAGGCCCAGTCCGGCCACGTGGTCGAGCCAGCCCTCGATCCGCCCGAGGCGATGCGTGACGCCTTCGACGGGAGATTCGGGGCGCACGGGCGCGCCGGTGAAGCCCAGCGGGTACAACTGCCACCACATCACGGTCAGTCAGCATAAACCGCGTCGAACCAGGCGGCCGCGGGGGCGACCTCCGCCGCCGGGTCGAGGGCCTGGAAGTGCTCGCTGCGCCAGCCGAGCCGGCTCGCCATCTCGTGGGCGACGGCCCACCGCCACGCCTCCTCGCCGTGCCGCGAACGTCCATAATGGACAATCTCGGCGAGCCCGGGCGCGCCGTGCCGGTGCCAGTCGGCGGCAAGGCAGGCCACGTCGGTGGCCCCGCTGCCGATGCCGAGGTTCTCCAGGTCGATCAGCCCGACGATGGTGTCGCCGTCGGTGAGGATGTTGCCGAGATTCAGGTCGATGTGCACGTAATCGAGCGCGGCCGCCGGCGTCCGTGACATGTCCACCGAATCGCGGACACGTGCACACAATGCGCGCGCGTCCGCCCCGAGGGCAGCGGCGTTGGCCCAGTAGCCGGCCGCGTCGTCGCGGACCACCTGCGTGAGCCAGGCGTTGTAGTCGCTGCGGTGCGGCCCGGCCGGCGCGGCCCGCATCCGGTCGAGCAGCGCGAGCACCTCGTCGAGCAGCCCGGGGGTCGGCCGGGCCGGGCGGCCGGGCAGGCGGGGCTGCAGCCAGGCGTACCCGCCGCCGGGCATCGTCCCGTGCGCGAGCACCGGCGCGGCCGGAATCCCGCGGCTCCGCAGCTCGGCGATCTGCCCGGCGACGTACGGGATCTTCTCGGGCAGATCCGGGTCCAGGCCCCACTTCACGACCACCTGCTCACCGCGCCACCGCGCGAAATAGGTGCGCCGCTGCCCGTGCTGGCCCGGCGTGGGCCGGAGGTCTTCGAGCACGCTTTGATCGTACGGGGACTCAGTCGATGCCGTTCGCCTTGATGACGCCGGCGTACCAGCGGGCGCTGCGCTTGGGGATGCGGCGCTGGGTCGGGTAGTCGACGTAATACACGCCGTACCGCACGCCGTAGCCCGACGCCCACTCGAAGTTGTCCATGAAGGACCACGGGAAGAAGCCGAACAACGGCACCCCCCGCTCCAGCGCGGCGTGGGCGGCCCGGATGTGCCCGTCGAAGAATGCGATCCGCTCGTCGTCGGCGATCTCGCCGTCCGGTCCGGGATAATCGTGCAGCGCCAGGCCGGTCTCGGTGACGACCAGCGGCAGCGGCGTGTACTCCTTGGCGACCCGGTCGAGGATCTCACCGAGCCCCTCAGGGTGCACGCCGATCCCGGTCACCGTCGGGTGCGCGGGCGGGATCCGCTGCCAGCCGCCGCCGCCGTCGGCGCGGACGTGGTGGCGCTCGTAGTAGTTGATGCCGAAGAAGTCCAGCGGGGCCGCGATGCGCTCGAGGTCGCCGTCGCGGACGAAGCCGAAGTCGGTCACGTGGGCGTAGTGGGCCTCGGCGTCCGCGGGGTAGGCGCCGCGGAAGAGCGGGTCGAGGTACATCCGGTTCTCGTGCAGATCCACCTGCCGGGCCGCGTCCAGGTCGGCCGGGTCGTCGCTCGCCGGATGGACCGAGGTGAGGTTGCAGGTGATGCCCACGGCGCCGGTGACCCCGCCGGCGCGCAGGGCCGCGACCGCCAGCCCGTGGGCGAGCAGCAGGTGGTGGACGGCCGTGACCGTCGTCCGCTCGTCGCGCAGCCCCGGCGCGTGCCGGCCCTCCAGGTGGCCGACGACCGCCGAGCAGTACGGCTCGTTGAGCGTGAGCCAGTACGGCACGCGGTCCCCGAGCCGGTCGTGCACCACCGCGGCGAAGTCGGCGAAGTGCGCGGCGGTGTCGCGGTTGGCCCAGCCGCCGCGGTCCTGCAGGGCCTGCGGGAGGTCCCAGTGGTACAAGGTGACCATGGGTGTGATGCCCCGCTCCAGCAGGCCGTCGGTGAGCCGGTCGTAGAAGTCCAGGCCGGCCGGGTTCACCGGGCCGGCGCCGCCGGGCACCACGCGGGGCCAGGCGACCGAGAACCGGTAGGCGCCGACGCCCAGCTCGGTGAGCAGGTCGAGGTCGGCGGGCCAGCGGTGGTAGTGGTCGCAGGCCACGTCGCCGGTGTCGCCGCGAAGGACGGCGCCCGGGGTGTGGCTGAAGGTGTCCCAGATGGACGGTCCGCGGCCGTCCTCGGCGGCGGCCCCCTCGATCTGGTAGGCGGCGGTGGCCGCGCCCCAGATGAACCCGTCGGGAAATCGCATGTGTACGAGCCTTTCTACAGGAAGCCGCGGGCCGCACGACGGCGGCGGCCGAGCGCGTCGAGCACGACGGCGATGACGAGGATGACGCCGGTGGCGATGTTCTTCACGGCGGCCGGCTCACCGAGCAGGTCGAGCCCGTTCTGCACGCTGCCGACGACGAGCGCGCCGAGGATCGCGTGGTAGATGCGGCCGCGGCCGCCGAACAGGCTGGTGCCGCCGATGACCGCCGCCGCGATCGCGTTGAGCTGCAGGGTGCCGCCGCCCAGCGCGTTGGACGCCGAGAACTGCCGGGAGGCCTCGACGACCCCGGCCAGCGCGGCGATCGCGGAGACGAGCACGAAGACGACGACGACGGTACGGGCGACGGGAATGCCCGCCCGCCGGGCCGCCTCGCGGTTGCCGCCGATCGCGGTGACGTGCCGGCCGAAGGAGGTTCCGGTCATGAGCACCCCGGCCGCGCCCGCGAGCGCCAGGAGGAGCACGAAGACCCAGGGGATCCCGAAGTACGAGTTGAGCAGCCACGTCACCGCCAGCACGACGACGGCCACGAGGACCAGCGCGGGCACCTCGGCGGGCAGCGGCGGATTGGGCAGCTCGTGCCGGGCCCGGCGCGCGCGGCGCAGCGCCCGCAGGCCGGCGAACCCGGCCACCACCAGCACCGCGAGCACCCAGCCGAAGCCGGGCACGACGTAACTGGAGGCGATCGAACGGATCGCGGTGTCGCGGATCGGGATCTGCCCGCCGTCGCCGACGAGCGCGAGCTGCACGCCCTGCCACACGAGCAGGCCGGCGAGGGTGATGATGAACGACGGGATGCCGGCCGAGGTGATGACGAGCCCGTGCAGCAGCCCGATCACGGCGCCGGTGGCGACGGCGGCCGCGATCGCGAGCCAGGCCGGCGCGCCCTGATCGGCGATGAGCCGGGCCAGGACCGCCGCGCTGACTCCGGCCACCGCGCCGACGGACAGGTCGATCTCGCCGAGGATGAGCACCATCACCATGCCGACCGCGAGCGTGCCCAGCACCGCGATCTGCAGCAGCAGGTTGGAGAGGTTCCGCGCGGACAGGAAGTTGTCGTTGAGGGCCTGGAAGATGCCCCAGACCAGGACGAGTCCGATGAGGACGGTCGTGGTGCCGCTCGCCTTGCGGATCACGTGCGGCTCCCGGTGATGGCCGCGACGACGTCGTCGGTGGTGTGGACGCCTGGCTTGAACTCCCCCGCGTTGCGGCCCAGCCGCAGCACGGTGATCCGGTCGGCGACGGCGAACACGTCGGCCATGTTGTGCGAGATGACCACGACGGCCAGGCCGCGGTCGCGCAGCCGGCGGATGAGGTCGTACACCATCGCCGTCTGCGCCACCCCCAGCGCCGCGGTCGGCTCGTCGAGCAGCACGATCCGGGAGCCCCACAGCGCGGCCCGGCTGACCGCGATGGCCTGGCGCTGCCCGCCGGACAGCGCCGAGACCGGCTGCGCGAGGTCCGGCAGGTGCGCGGACAGGTCGGCGATGATCGCGGCGGCGTGCGCCTGCATCCCCTCCCGGTCCAGCAGCGGCGAGCGGCGCCGGCGGCGCTCGCGTCCGAGGTACAGGTTGGCGGTCACGTCGAGGTTGTCGCAGAGGGCGAGGTCCTGGTAGACGGTCTCGATGCCCAGGGCCGAGGCCTCCTTCGGCGAGCCGATCGTGACCGGCTCGCCGCCGAGCAGGATCTCGCCCGCGTCGATGCGGTGGGTGCCGGCGATCGCCTTGACGAGGGTGGACTTGCCCGCACCGTTGTCGCCGACCAGGGCCACCACCTCGCCGGCGGTGGCCGTGAAGCCGACCTCGGTGAGCGCCGCGACGCGCCCGTACCGCTTGACGACGCCGCGGAGCTCGAGGGTGGGCGGAGCTACAGCTTGCACTGGTCCGCCGCCAGTCCCGCGCAGATCTTGTCCTTGCTGCTGTACCCGTCCTTGATCACCACGTCGGCGATGTTCTCCTTGGTGACGGCGACCGGGTCGAGCAGCAGCGCCGGGACCTTGCCCGTGCCGTTGTCGACCGTGCTCGTGGTGAGCGCGGTGGCTCCCGCCCGGTCGCCCTTGGCGAGCGCGACGGCGATCTTCGCGGTGGCCTCCGCCTCGGCGCGGATCGACTTGTACACCGTCATGGACTGGTTGCCGGCCATGATGCTGCCCAGCCCGGCGTCGGTGGCGTCCTGGCCGGTGACGAGGACCTTGCCGTTGAGCTTGCGGGCGGTGAGCGCCGTGATGACGGCGTTGGCGAGCCCGTCGTTGGGCGCGATCACGCCTTGGACGTCGTCGCCGAGCTTGGTCAGGCCCTGCTCCATCGCGGCCTGCCCCTTGGCCGGGTCGAAGCTCGGGGTGTCGGACTCGTAGCCGAGCTTGAGCCGCCCCGACTGGAACGCCGGGTCGAGCACCTTGTGCGCGCCGGCCTTGAACTCCCGGCCGGGCCCGGAGGTGATGTCCCCGTTGATCATCGCGACGGTGGCCCCCGGCGGCAGCTTGTCCAGCAGGTACTGGCCCTGCAGCTCGCCGACCTTCTCGTTCTGGAAGGAGACGTACGCGGCCGGCACGGCCCCCTCGACGGCGCCGTCGTAGGCGATCACCTTGGCCCCCGCGGCGTCGGCCTTGGCCACGATCGACGCGCCCGCCTCGGCGGTGAAGGGGCTGACCACGATCACCTTGGCCCCGTTGGTGAGCGCGGATTCGGCCTGCTGCAGCTGTACCGCGGCGTCGCCCTGGGCGTTGTTCGCGATCACCTTGACGGTGGGGTCGATGGCCTTGACGGCGTCGGTGAAGTAGGGCTTGTCCTTGCTCTCGAACCGGTCCGCGCAGGTCGAGCACGGCATCAGGAAGGCGATGGTGAGGTCCTTGGTCGTGTTGTCGGCGGCCGGCGAGCCCTGCGTGCAGGCGGCGGCGGTGACCAGGACCAGGGCCAAGACGAGCAGTCGTCGCAGCATGGGGGTGTCCTTTACAGGGGTGTGAGGCGCTCGATGCCGGCGCCGGACTCGATGAGCTGATGGATGGGCAGCGTGGCCGCGCCGAGCACGGCGGCCTCGCGCCCGAGCTGGGAGCGCACGAGCACGACCTCGCCGCCGGGCTGGTCCAGGGCGTAGGCGCGCACCGCCGCCTGCAGCTCCACGAGGAGCTCGGCCGCGATCCGGTCGCCGAACCAGCCACCGACGATGATCTTCTCGGGGTTGTACAGGTTGACGAGGTTGGACAGCGCCAGCCCGAGGTGGCGCACGAGCCCGTCGATGGCCCGCTGGGCCGCGGCGTCGCCGGACCGCCAGGCGGCCAGGATCGCCTCGACGCCGTCGGTCTCCCGCCCGAGCCAGGTCTCGTCGGGCCCCCGCCACTGGTTGAGCACCGCCGACGCGCCGACGAACGTCTCGACGCACCCGGCCCGCCCGCAGCGGCAGTGCGGCCCGTCGAGGCTGATCTTCGTGTGGCCCCACTCGCCGGCGCTGCTGGAGGAGCCGCGGTACAGCCGGCCGTCGGTGATGATGCCGGCCCCCGCGCCCTCGCCGATGAGCACCATGACCGCGTGGTCGGTGTCGCGGGCCGCCCCGAACCAGGCCTCGGCCTGCGTGGTCGACTTGGCCCCGTTGTCGATGAACGCCGGGATGCCGAGCCCGTCGCCGAACCCGCCGAAGTCCACCCCGTGCCAGCCGACCACCTCGGCGTGCACGAGCTGGCGGTCCTCCTCGACGATGCCCGGCACGCCGAGCCCGAGCCCGACCACCCTGTCCGCCCCCACGCCGAGCTCGGCGAGCATGGCGGTGACCTGATCGGTGATCGCGGTACGCGCCTCGCCGACCTCGATCCGCCGCCCCTTGAACGGGTACTCCCGGGCGGCGAGCCGGTTCAGGCCGAGATCGAACAGCTCGACCCCGATCTTGGTCTCGCCGACGTCCGCCCCGACGACCAGTCCCGCGTCGTGGGCGACCCGCACGATCGCCCGCCGCCGCCCGCCGTCGGAGTCCAGGAACCCCTCCTCGCGCACGGTGCCCTCGGCGAGCAGCTCGTTCATCACGTTGGTCACCGTGGCCGCGGACAGCCCGGTCGCCGTCCCCACCCCGCTGCGCGACGTGGGCCCGTGCAGCCAGACGTGCCGCAGGATCAGCGCTCGGTTGCGCCGCCGCACGTCCTTGACCGAAGCCTTCTTCGCCACCGCCGGTCCTCCAACCCTTGGTTCAATGATTGTTTTATAGTCTGAAATAAGTCCGCGCACAATCCCCCGGTTGACGCCGGGGAGCCGCTATACCTAGATTGCTAGGTATGGACCTGCGGGGGCATCTGGACCTGCTGCTGCTGACCGCCCTGCGCCGGATCGAGCCGGGGCACGGCTACGCGCTCATCACGGCCCTGCGCGAGCAGTCGGACGGCACCTTCGACCTGCCGGAGGGCACGGTCTACCCGGCCCTGCACCGCCTGGAACGCGACGGCCTCGTGCAGAGCGAGTGGAGCACCGACTCGGGCCGCCGGCGGCGCGTCTACCGGCTGACCCCGGCGGGCGCGGACGCGGTCACGGTCAAGCAGAAGGAATGGACACTCTTTCAAGCCGGCGTACGCGCCGTGGTGGAGGGATGGGCGTGAGCGAGATCGACTGGTACCTCGACGACCTCTTCAACCGGCTGTCCGGGCAGGGCGCCGCGGGCCGCCGCATGCTGGAGGAGGCTGCGGACCACCTGCGCTCGGCGGCCGACGCCCACATCGCCGCGGGCCTGCCGCCGGAGCAGGCGGAGCGCGAGGCGGTACTGAACTTCGGCGGCGCGGGCGAGGTCGCCACCCAGCTCCTGCACGTCCACGAACCCACCCGCCTGGCCGCCGCCGCCTCGACCGCGACGGCAGTGGCCGGCCGGACCCTGCTCATGCTGGCCGGCTGCCATGTCGTTGCCGGCCTGAGCCTGGGCATCTGGGGCGGCAGCGCGTCGATCGCCCGGCAGACGACCTGGATCGGGGCCGCGCTGCTCCTGGGAGCCCTGGTACTGCTGGCGGCGCGGCGGCCGGCTCCGCCGTTCGGCTGGCTGGGGGCGGCGGTGATCACGCTGGGCGGCGTCGCGGCGCTGGTCGACGTGCCGCTCGCGCTGGCGCTGACCTCGGGCGAGACCAACCTGCACCGGCACGCGGCCGCGCTGCTGACAGGCTTCGCCCTGGCCAACCTCGCCGGCGTCGGCCTGACGATGTACGCCCGGCACACCCATGCGACCCGCCGATCGGCCCCGGCACCGACGAACGCCACGGTGGCGTAGGCCCACAGCCGTCACTTACCGCAGAGACGCCAGTTCGAGGCTGGTCAGTGCGACGTTGCTCTCGTCGTTCGAGTCGGGGATCCAGTATCCGGAGCGCACCGTGTATGTCCCGGCGACGAGGTCGATCGGGAGGCATTCCGGCTCGCGGACCTTCGGCCCGTAGAGACTCGCGTCGAACATGAGGCACGGACCGGCGCAGTTCCACGTGACGACCTTGGCCCACTCGACAGCCGATCGGGCGCGAGCTGCGGTCTGCAGGGCGCCGAGCCGGAACCCCTCGCCCATGTCCTGCACGAACAGGCGCTCCGCGGCAACGAAGGCCGTAGGACACCCGCCGTTGGCCAGGACCAAGGCCTCGACCCCACGGACGTCCACAACGTCGGCGTAGTCCTCGACCGTCTCGCAGATACGCCAGTAGTCCGTCTCCTCCTCGTCGATCTCATCGTCGCCATCCGGCCCGTAGGAGCCCGCCCAGAGGTGAACGGACTCCTTCGGCAACAGGATCAGCGGGCCACCGAACGACTGCAGCCAACGCATCTCGACTCCAACCTCACCCCGGTATCAGCAGACCGCTTGCGGTCTTGGCCCAGCCGGCACTCTTGAATCGTGTGGGCACCAGCAACCCCATAGGATTCTTGCGGAAACCGGAGGGCGTTCCACCGGTCAGCAGTTTCATGGCGAAGTTACCCTGCTGGGTCGCGCAGCGGCCGCAGTGCGGGAACAGCTCCTGTGGTGTTCCTTCCGGCACCAGACTGCTGATCGGCTGATGATCCGGAGTCCAGAGCCCTGAGGATCGGGGAACGTCGGCTCCGCAATGATGGCAACCGCGTGCCGCCCCGTCGAGCTGGATCGACTTGAATTCCGCGACGTTGTATTTGCCGAAGGTGCTGACCGGGACGCCCTCGCCCGCGTTGTCACCGGGAAACAGCAGCTTGCAGGAGTCCGCCTTGTTGATGTTGTGGACGAGGAGGGGAGTTGTGCCCGCGAGCACATAGAAGGTGTGCGTGTCCTGGACGGTGAGGTTGTGGACCGTCGCCACGGCGCCGTACGCCGCCACGGCCAGGATGCGGACCCTGGCCCCGTCGGGCGTGAGCAGGGTGTCGCCCGGACGCAGGTCGGCCGTGTTGCGCCACTCCTGGGCACTCGCCACCCAGATCGGGTGGTTGTCGGTCGCGGTGAACGAGGCCGTCCTGCCCCCGTCCGTCGCGACCGTGACCTCGACGAGCCGCTTATCGCCGGCGCCCTGGATCGTCGTGGTGACGGGCTTCGGTTCCGTCGCGCCGGTGGCCGGGTCGGTCGCGACCACCTCGTCCCCGACGTGCAGATCCTCGATCGGCTTCGTGGTGCCGTCGGCCATCAGGACCGGGGTGCCGGGCAGCAGGCTGTTGCACGTATCCGCCTTGCCCGCGTCCGCCACCGCCTCGCCGGCGTCGTCGGCGCTCGCCGGTATGTCGTCGGCGGCCTTGCCCACGTCGTCGCCGTGCTTGGCGGCCTGCTCGGCCACGTCGTCGGCCTTCTTCGCGGCCGCCTCCGCCGCCGCTGCCGCGTCGTCGGCCTTCCGCAGGATCGCCTTCGCCCAGGCGAGTTTCTCCTTGAAGGCGTCATAGGCCTTGTACGCCCGTTCAATCGCCTTGGCAATCTTCGGTAGCTTCGCGATCTTCGCCCAGGGAATGAAGTTGGACGCCACGCCGACGCAGGCGAGGATGTCGCCCTTGGTGAAGCAGTCGCGGATGTCGTTGATCCCCAGGACCTCCATGAGGATCTCGCCGCCCGCGTCGATGACGATGTCCAGCAGTGGGGTGTCCTTGATGATTTTGGCCTTCTCGACCTCCTCCTGCGAGACGCCCCCGGTGTTGCTGTTGGTGTTGGAGCCGCCCGTGGTGGTCGAGCCGCCGCCGGCTGCGGCCTTCTCCTCGCGGCGGCGCTCCATCACCTCGCCGTCGGACTCGGGGCGGCGGCCGGAGGGGTCGGCGCTGGAGACCGGGCTGTTGTTGGCGTAGGAGTACCCCTGCATCATCTGGGGGTTGTAGAAGTCCTGCTCCGGGTCGACCGAGATGAAGCGGCCCAGGGCCGGGTCGTACTCGCGGGCGCCGAGGTGGGTCAGGCCGGTCGGGTCCTGCTCGCCGCCGAGGTAGCCCTTCGTCGTGGGCCACGTCGCCGGGGCGGTGCCGCGCTGCTGGCCGAAGGGGGTGGTGCGGCGGACCTGGTACTCCTGCGTGCTCTCCTTGATGACCAGGTTGTTGGTGCCCAGGTGGTCGCTGCAGGTCCACGACAGGCCGCTCGCGTCGCGGACCGCGACCGTCTGGCCGGCGTGGGTGTAGTACCTGGTGGTCTTCGGCTTCGTGGTGCCGGTGGCCAGGCGCAGGTCCTCGCCGCCGAGGTAGAGGGTCGCGCCCTTGGCGTCCTTGCGGATGATGCGGTTGCCGCCGGCGTCGTAGACGAACTCGGTGCTGTCGCCGCCCTCGACGACCTTGCTGAGTTCGCCCTCCTTGCCCCAGGTGAGCGTCTGCGGGGTACCGGTGGCGCTCAGGCGGTTGATCGTGTCGCCGACCTGGTTGTAGCCGTAGTTCATCGTGCGCACGGTGCCGCCGGGCTCGGTGACCTCGACCGACGTGACCGAGTGGGGCCTGGTCGCGTCGTCGTACTTGTACCGCCGCTCGGTGTTGCCGGCCGCCGTGTGCTGAGTCTCCTTCTGGCGGCTGCCGATTTTGTCGTACGTCCAGCTGTTCCAGTACGGCGCCGGTCCGCCGAGCGCGGTGGCGGCCGGGGCCGGGGCGCAGTCGCCGGAGGTCGGGGTCCAGGCCTCGGTGAGGCGGCTGCGGTTGTCGTGGGTGAAGCACTGGGTGTCGCCGGAGCCGGCAGCGACCCCGGTGTCCTTGATGGAGCTGATCAGGCCCCGGCCGTCGTAGTCGTACTTGACGTCGGACAGTAGCGCCGGCGCGTTCTGCGCGTAGACGCTGGAGCCGTCGAGGCGGCGGGTGCCGTCCTTGAACGTGAACGTCTGCGCGACGACCTTGCTCGCGAACGCCTCCGGGCCGTCGTAGTCCAGGGTCAGCCGCTCGATCTCGCTGAACTTGGTGTAGTCGGTCCCGGCGGCGTAGTAGCCCAGCGCGGAGTACGTCTGCGTGGGCAGGCCCAGGTCGTTGTAGGCGAAGCGGACCTGCTCGGCGTCGAGGTCGCCGCCGGCGTTCGGGTACGTCACCGACGCGGGCGAACCGTCGACGTTGTACGTGTACGAGGTGTCGTAGGCGCCCTGGAACGGCACCGTCTTGCCCGACGGCGGCACGATCTGCAGCCGGGTCATCAGGGGCCGGTAGCCGGCGTCGTAGGAGCGGACGCCGGTGATGTACTGCGCGCCGTCCTGGTAGCGCACCGCGTAGTTCGGCAGGCCCTTGTAGCCGGTCGGGTCGTAGAAGTTCTCGGTCCGCTTGGCCCCGGTGGTCGAGCCGTCGTAGGTGGTCTTGAGCCGGCCGAGCTTGTCGTAGGCGTACGCGATGACCGTGCCGCGGGCGTCCTTGGTCGAGGTCACCTGGCCCGCGTCGTTGTAGCCGATCTCGCCGGTGCCCTTGTCCGGGTCCTCGGTCTTGACCAGCCGGCCCTGGCGGTCGTAGTGGTTCGTCCAGACGGTGCCCATCGGGTCGGTGACCGTCTCGAGCTGACCCGCCTTCGTGTACGTGTACCGCGTCTCGTCACCGCTGCCGAGATCGGTCAGGCCGGCGTGCTGAATCACCTTGAGCGTCTCGCCGCGGGCACCCTTCACCGTGGTGGCGGCGACCCCGTACGGCGGGATGACGGTCGTGCGCTCGCCGCGGTACTGCGTCGTGGTGCGGTACTGCTCGACCCCGAGCCGGTAGAACGCGTCGGCGACCGGCCGGCCGGCGGCGTCGTACTCGGTGACGTTCATGCCGGGCACCACGTTGTCGGCCACGCCGAGCAGTTCCGGGCCGGGTGCGCCGTCGTTGTAGAAGGCGCCGTGCTGCTTGACCACGAAGCCGCGGTTGTCGTAGACGGTGTCGGTGACGATCCGGCCGCCGCCGGGCGCCGGGACCTGCGTCTGCCGCGGGCGTTGCAGGCCGTCGAAGATGTCGTACGTGGTCACGTACGCGCCGTTGGGCCCGAGCGCCCTGGTGCTGGTGACGATCGGCTTGTCGGCCTCGACGGTGTAGCCGAACTCGGAGATCGGGCCGTAGCCGGCCGACCGCGGCCGGTCGATCGACCAGGCCTTCGCCAGCCGGCCGAGCGGGTCGTACTCGAGCTCGGTGAACTTGGTGTTGGCGTCGGTCTGCCTGGTCGCCAGGCCCCAGGCGGGCTCCAGGGTCACGCTCGAGACGTGGTCGAGCGGATTCTTGTTCGCGATCTGGGTGACCGGGCCGCCGACCTCCGGCGTGTACGTGGTGGTCGTCGTCCAGCCGAGCGCGTCGGTGCTGGAGGTGCCGCGGCCGTAACCGTCCACGGTGGACTTGCCGGTCATGTAGTAGACCGGCTGGCCGCCGGTGTAGTCGCGCAGGGTCTGCGTCTCGGTGACCGTGCCCTTGGTCGGCGCCGCCCCGTAGCCCTGGTTGTCGTACAGGGTGAGGGCGTCGGACAGCACGTCGGCCGGGCGGTTCGGAGTGGCCGCGCAGGACACCGAGACGGTCTCGGTCCGCGTGGGCAGGTTGAGGATCCACGCCCCGGTGTTGCGGGCGTAGGTGAACCGGGTGCACTGGTCGTCGTCCGATGTGGACACGTCGCCGCGGTCCTCGACCTGGTCGACCGTGCCGTACGAGTCGAAGTGCTTGCTGGTCTCCATGGTGCGCCAGGTGCCGTCGGAGAGCAGGCCGCGCACCACGGTCCTGGTGGTGTTGACCCGCCGGGCGGTGACGTTGCCCCAGTCCCGGTTGCGGGTCGCGGTGGCGTCGGAGCGCCACGGGTCGGTGACGGTCGAGGAGACCTTCGCGCCGCCCGGGCCGAAGCCGATCACCTCCCGCGGCATGCCCGCGTACTCGTCCTCGTCGGGATAGCTGCCGCCGAACGAGTCGGACACCGAGACGCTGCGGAAATTGTTCGTCCCGGGCAGCTTGTCGCCGTTCATGCCCTGGAAGTACCGGGTCTCGGAGACGGTCGGGGTGGCGTTGGTGGCGCCGCCGAGCGTGCGCACGACCGGGTAGCCGCGCCACTGCCCGTACGTCTTGTACTTCGGGTCGACCAGGCCGTCGTTGTCGTCGAGGCGCCAGGCGGCGTTGCCGGAGTACTCGTAGCGGGTCACCACCGGCGGCTGGGCGGTCACCCGGTCGGTCTCGGTGACCTCCTTGACCACGTACTTGTGGAACCAGTCGGTGTCGGTCGCGGTGTCGCTGCCCGGCCGCGGCGACTTCACCGGCATGCAGCGCTTGGTGTTCGACTCCGGGGCCGGCATACCGGCGGCGTAGGAGCACTCCTGTTCGGAGTACGTGACGGTGAGCTGCCCGCCGCTCTCGTTGTTGACCCGGGCGACCCGCCACCAGTTCATCGTCGAGTTGGTGTCGTTGGGCCGCATGACCCGGTTGGACAGCTGGACACCGTCGAAGTTGACCTCCGGCAGCGCCTTCTCGCCGCCGACGTGGCCGGTGTGGGTGATCGCCTCCAGCCACAGCCCGGCCCGGGTGCCGTCGCCGGGCGACGGGAACTCGTGGCGCAGGGTCCAGGAGTCGACGTCGCGATAGCCGCCGGCGCCGTTGGCGACCTGGGTGGTGACCTTCGCGAGCCGCTTGGTGGTCCAGAACGTCGGCGACCACTTCTCGTCGCACGGCGCGGCGTCGCACTTCTGGTCCAGCGGGGTGTCCGGGTAGTTCTCCGGGTGCGAGTAGTCGCAGGTGGACCCGGGCACGCACCGCTCGGCCACGTCGAAGACGACCTGTGCGACCGGCGCCGCGCTGAACAGCGTGTCCTCGCGCTGGCCGTACTCGGCGCGCTTGAGCCAGCCGCCGCGGGTGTAGCCGACCGGCTGGTCCTTCTTGAGGTTGGCCGCGTAGAGGTTGCCCTCCTTCTCGTACCAGTACGACATGGCGTTGCCGTACGGGTCGATCACCTCGTCGAGCTGCCACCGGTACGCCTGCTGGCAGGACGATCCCGCGAAGTCGCCGGCCTTGAAGCAGGGCTCGCCGGCCTGGTTGCCGTAGACCGGCGACGTCCACGTCGAGTTGGTCTCGTTCTTGCCGGCCGCCCAGCCGGGCAGCCGGTTGCGGCCGAAGAAGTACTGCGTGCCGCCGGTCGTGGTGACCTTCCAGTACTCACCGTCGTCGTCACCGTTGACGGCCCCGGTGAACCGCTCGATCTTCGAACCGTCGTCGCTGCGCAGCTTCCACGCACCGGTCGCGTCGTCGCGGATCAGCTCGCCGCCGCTGCCGTTGAGCGACATCGTCGCGTTGTCGGTCGCCCAGCACTGGTCGCCGGTCTTCTCGGTGGTGTTGCTGCCGGTCATGTCCTCGGCGCACGGCTTGTAGCGGCGCTCGATGAAGCCCGGGTGGAAGTCGAAGCCCTCGCCGATCATCGACGGCTGGTTGTTCGTGGCCGACGAGCGGCCGTCGACCGAGGACGACGAGTAGGACAGGGCGATCGAGGGGGTCGGGCCGCCCAGGCCCGGCGGCACCCGCAGCGGATAGCTCCAGCCGAAGTTGCCCGTCGGGTTGCCCGCGCTCCAGGTCGACGACGGCGACAGCGAGGTGGCGGCGAACGAGCCGGTCGGGCCGGACGCGCCGGCGACGGCGGCGAACAGGGCGCCGGAGGACTTGAGCTCGGCCGCCGACGGTCGCGCGACGGATGGATCCTCGAGCCGATGTGGTACCGCATAAGCCTTCGCCGGCAGCGCCACCTCCGCGGTCAGCTTGCCGGACCGGGTGTCGTTGCGTGACGACGGCAGGTCGACCGGGCGGCAGGCCGCGGCGGCCGGGGTGCTCAGCGCGCACTCGGGCACCCGCACCAGGTGCAGGCGCTGGGCCCAGTCGCCGCCGTAGGTGTTGCGGAACGACGTGTAGTCCAGCTCGACCGAGGCGCTCGCGGCCGCGGTGCCGCCGTCGGCGCGGGCGATCCGCCAGACGGGGCCGCGGATGCCGGTGCGGGCCGTGGCGGCGGTGTCGAGGAACTCGACGCGAACCTTCGACGGCGCCGGGTTCTGCGCGTCGGCGCCGGCACCGACCGCGAGCGGCAGCGCTCCCGCCTTCGTGCGGGCCTGGGCCGACAGGGTCGTCTCGGCGCTGGCCGCGGCCGGGGCGGCGGCTGATCCCTGGTTGCCGTGCAGCGCGGCGGCCAGGACGGGATCGGTGTCGCGGGCCTTGGCCGCGACCGGGCCGCCGGGCACGGACTGCTCGACGTGCAGCGACGGCGGCGCGGGCGGCGCCGCGAAGGCGGTCCCCTCACCGAGGACACCCACCACGGCCAGGACGGCCACGCTCGCGAGCATGGCCCGCAACCGTTGCCGCAACGGCATCCTGGAATATCCAAATTGGACACCTGGCGCGCTGACACCGAGCACGGCGGCCCTCCCCCATACAGAGTCGTCGAAGCGACGCGGACGTTACTGCCATCCACGATCGTCAGTCAACGGGGTGCCGAACGGCCGCCGGATGTGAGAGGCTCCGCGCAGAACTGCGCGCGTGACGACCACGGGGAGGAACGACCATGCGCCGCTCAACCGGGTCCTGCCTGCGGTAGACACCCGCCCTTCACCTGAATTTCGTCCGAGGCCGCTCATCGTCCGAGCGGCCTCGATGTCGTGCTGTGCCCATCCGGTCCGAGAGGAAAGACCTTGCCCGTACATCGGTTCCTGAGCCGGCGGCTGATCGCCACGGCCGCGGCCGCCGCCCTCGTCGCGGGGGTCGCCGGCACCGCACTCGTCCGGTCGGGCGGCGACCCGGCCGACGCCGACGCGGCCCGGTACGCCGCGATCACCGAACAGCCCGACGAGCGCTCGGCGTCGTTCGTGGCCGCGAAGACCAAGCGGCGCATCGAGGTGAGCGGGCTCACGTCCCCCACGGGACAGGTGTTCGCCGAGCCCGACGGCTCCTTCATGTCCACGCAGACCATCGAGCCGGTGCGGGCCCGCCGGGCCGACGGCACGTGGGGCGCGATCGACACGACGCTGCAGCCGCAGGCCGACGGCACCTACCGCACCGCCGCCACCCCGGCCGCGGTGACCTTTTCCGGCGGCGGGACCGGCCCGCTCATGGTGCTGCGCGACGACGCCGGGCACGAGCTGTCGATGACGTGGCCCGCGCCGCTGCCGAAGCCCACCGTGTCCGGTGCGGTGGCGACGTACGCCGAGGTGCTGCCGGGCGTGGACCTGCAGGTGCGTGGTGACCGTACCGGTGCGCGCAAGGTCCTGGTCGTGAAGACGCCCGAGGCGGCCCGCGGCAAGGCGCTGCGGGAGATCGCGTTCGACCTGCACACCGTCGGCGTCAAGGTGGCCGAGACCGGCGCCGAGACGCTGTCGGCGACCGACGCGAGCGGCAAGGTCGTGTTCGGCACGCCGACCTCCAGCATCTGGGACGCGCGGACCGCGGTCAGCGAGACCGGCGCCGCGCAGACCGGCGAGTGGGGGCCGTCGGACGCGGCGAAGGTCGGCACGGTCGGCGTGCGGCTCGACGGCGACCGCCTGCTCATGACGCCGGATCCGGGGGTGCTGCTGGCCGAGGACGCCACGTTCCCGATCCGGATCGATCCGAAGTGGGACTGGACCGGCCAGAACGCGTGGCAGCTGGTCAGCACCCAGGACAAGAACAAGTCGTACTGGAACGGCGGCGACCGGGAGAACGACCCCGAGGGCAAGGTGTCGGTCGGGCGCACCCGGTCCAACGGCGTGGAGTCGGACTTCCGGGCCTTCATGCGCTTCGACATGAACTTCTTCCGCGGCCGGCAGGTCCTGGAGGCGCACTTCCTCACCGTGATGAGCTACGCGTGGTCCTGGGCCTGCAACGAGTCGAACTACAAGCTCGGCATCTACCGGTACAGCGGCATGCACACCGGCCTGACCTGGAACAACCACGGGGGCGGCTGGGGTTCCTCCATCGCCGAGCGCAGTGAGACCTGGGGCAACAAGAGCGGCACCTGCGCCGGGGACCTGGCGGTCGACACCACCGTCACCACCTACGCCCAGGACGCCTCCAACTTGGGCTGGGGGGACCTGCAGTTCGGGCTGCGCTCGATGAACGAGTCGTGCGACTCCCAAGGCGAGTGCAAGAGCTGGCGGCGGTTCAAGGAGGCCGGGAGCGCGCCCGACGGCGGCGCGGTGATGCGGCTCAACGTGTGGTACAACAACCCGCCCGGCGCGGCCGACGGCATCACGGTGGACGGGCGGAGCTGCAGCGACAGCACGCTCGCGGTCGGGGCCGGCGCCTCGTACTCGGTGAGCGCGGTCCTGCACGACCCGGACGGCGACAACGTCAACGGCCTGCTGCACGTGTACAACCCCGACGGCTCGCTGCAGCGCACCCTCGACAGCGGCTCGGTCGGCAACGGCACCAGGGTGAGCTGGCAGGTCAGCACCGCGTGGCTCGGCACCGGCGGCTCGTACCGGCTGCAGGTGATGTCCTACGACGGCCGGCTGAGCTCGTGGAGCGCCTCCTGCACGCTCTCCGCCGACCTGCTGCCACCGGCAACAGCCGACGTCGACTCGGTCGACTATCCCGACGACGGGGCACCCCACGGCAGTGTCGGGCGCACCGGTGACTTCCTGCTCAAGGTGCCCGCCGACGCGACGAAGGTGTTGTACGGCCCGAGCGACCCGCCGACCACGTCGCTCGACCTGAGCGGGGCCAACCCGACGGTCCAGCTCACCCCGACGGCCCAGGGCGTCAACTTCGTGCACGTCAAGACCGTCGACGCCGCCGGCAACCAGAGCACCACCTACCACTACCAGTACGTCGCCGGCGCCCCCAGTGACCCGGTCGGGCACTGGAAGCTCGACGAGGGCAGCGGCACGAGCGCGGCGGACACCGCGTACCCGGGCAACCCCGACGACGTGAACAAGCCGCTGACCATCACCGGCAACGGCGGCATGCAGTGGGTCGGCGACCACGTCGAGGACAAGCTGGAGCACGGCACCTACCTGCACTCGACCGGCGGGTACCAGCGGGTCAGCACCAGCGGCCCGGTCCTGGACACCACCCGCAGCTACACCGTCTCGGCCTGGGCCCGGCTGACCGGCCCGAGCCTGCCGACCACCAACGAGCCGGTCGTCACCGCGGCCGGCACCAGGGTCAGCGCGTTCAACCTGTCGTACGGGCCCACCACGCAGTCGTGGGGCTTCACCGTCAGCGCCGCCGACAGCGAGGCCAGCAACACCTCGTGGGTCCGGGCCGCCGCGCCCACCCCGGCGCGGCTCGGCGTGTGGACCCACATCGCCGGGGTCTACGACGCCGGGTCGAAGAAGGCGATGATGTACGTCAACGGCGTCAAGGTCGCCGAGAAGCCCGTGACCTCCGTGTGGAAGGCGGGCGGCCCGCTGGACATCGGCTCGGTGCTGTGGACCGGCTCCTCCGGCACCCCGTTCCACGGCGACATCGACGACGTGCGCGCCTACAACCGGGTGGTCGCGCCGGAGGAGTTCGTCGGGATGACCCGCCGGGCCGAGGCCTGGTGGAGCTTCGACGACGGGCTGAGCACCACGGCCGACCGCACCGGCAACGGCCGCAGTGCGACGCTGGTCGACGGCACCGCGGTCAGCCCCGGCTTCACCGGGCACGGGGTCAGCCTGAACGGCACGAACAGTCAGGTCACCACGGCCGGCCCCGCTGTCCGTACCGACGGCAGCTTCACCGTCAGCGCCTGGGTCCGGCTGCTGCGGGGCGAGAACTGGCAGACCGTCGTGAGCCAGGACGGCAACCGGATCAGCAGCTTCTTCCTGAAGTACAACGGCGGCTCGAAACGCTGGGAGTTCCACCTCCCGGACCAGGACGCCGACAATCCCGCCACGTCCGGCAGCGTGATGTCGAACGAGCCGGCCCGCATCGGCGAATGGACCCACCTCGCCGGGGTGTATGACGCCGAACGCCAGCAGATGCAGCTGTGGGTCGACGGGGCGCTGCAGGCCACCGCGAACACCTCGCCGCACTGGGACGCCACCGGCCCGCTCGTCATCGGCCGCGGCAAGACCAGCGGCACCGCCGTGGACTTCCTCTACGGCGACATCGACGAGGTCATGGCCCACACCGGCGCCCTCAACGCGCAGCAGATCGCGGTGCTGGCCGACCGGGCCCGGCGCCTGCCGGCGACCCACCAGCTCGCGGCCGACTTCACCGGCGACGGCAAGGCGGACTCGCTGGTCATCCAGGCGTACCCGGATCAGCAGATGAAGCTGTGGCAGCTGACCAGCAGCACCGGCCAGCCGCTGGCCACCCCGATCGAGGTGTGGGACAGCCAGTTCGCACCGTGGGACATGCCCTCGGGCTGGCAGCACGACGGGGCCCGGTGGAACGCGGCCGACTTCAACGGCGACGGCAAGGCCGACATCTCGCTGACGCTGCGCAACGACGCGATGCAACCCGGCGCGTGGGTCCGCAACAGCCAGGTCTGGCTCTTCTACTCCACCGGCGACGGCTTCGACGCGCCGCGGCTGGCGTGGGAGAGCGGCGACGGCACCTGGCCGCTGGACCACCTCAAGGTCGACGCCGGGGACGTCAACGGCGACGGCAAGGGCGACCTCGTCATCATGCGTGACGACGCCGCCGCCGGCTTCCACGTCTTCACGTTCGCCGGCTTCCAGAACCCGGCCGATCCGGACGACCGCGGCCTGCTGGCCCCGGTCGAGTGGTACGGCCTCGGCGCCCAGTTCTCCAACGCGGACGCCAAACGGATCACCAACCGGGTCGCCGACTACAACGGCGACGGCAAGGCCGACCTGATGATGTTCTACCAGCAGGACAACAACCGCACGACGATCTGGTTCAACCCGTCCGACGGCACCCGCTTCACCGGCCGCACCCTGGTCTGGGACAGCGGCGCCAACGGCCTGTCCATGGCCCTGGCCAAGCCCGTGGTCGCCGACGTCACCGGCGACGGCAAGGCCGACGTCGTCGTGTACTACAACGCCGGCACCGGCCGCCAGCTCTGGCAGTGGACGTCCACCGGCACCGGCCTGGCCGCGCCCGCGGTCTGGACCGACACCGCCACCTGCACCGGCTGCGCGACGGCGATGAACAGCTGGGCCGACCTGGACTTCGTGGCCGGCAACTTCGACGGCGACGCCGACAAGGACCTGCTGGGCATCCGCACCACGCCGGGCAGCCAGCAGTTCACGCTGTGGGGCTTCATGTCGACCGGCAGCGGGTTCGCCGCCCCGACCACGCGGTACGTCAGCGGCCCGAACGGGCTCTGACCGCACCTCGGCGGGCCGGTCCTCCCCGGAGGGCCGGCCCGCCGGGTTTGCCCGCCGGCCGGGCGGGAAAGTGACAGGTCGGAGGTGGGGACGATGGCGCGTCCGATCTGGAGCGGGGTCATCTCGTTCGGGCTGGTGTCGGTGCCGGTGGCGATGTACCCGGCCACGCACGAGCACGAGGTGTCGTTCCACCAGTTCGAGAAGGGCACCAGCGACCGCATCCGGTACAAGCGGGTCAACGAGCGGACCGGCAAAGAGGTCGAGTTCGACGACATCGTCAAGGGCGCGGACGTGGGCGACGGGCAGTACGTGATGCTCGACCCCGACGAGCTGGACGAGATCGCGCCGGGGCGGTCGCGCAGCCTCGAGATCCACCGGTTCGTGGACCTGGACGAGATCGACCCGGTCCACTACGTGAAGACCTACTACCTCGAGCCCGGCAGCGACGAGACGAAGAAGACCTACGCCCTGCTGCGGGCGGCCATGGAGGAGTCCAACCGGGCCGCGATCGCGACGCTGGTGATGCGGGGCAAGGAGTACCTGGCCGCGATCCGCGCCGACGGGAACCTGCTCGTGCTGGAGACGATGTACTTCGCCGACGAGATCCGGGACCCGAAGCGGGAGCTCGACCGGTACCCGGGAAAGGTCACGCTTTCGCGGCCGGAAATGCGGATGGCGACGCAGCTCATCGCGTCGATGAGCGGGCCGTGGCGGCCGAAGGACTTCCGCGACACGTACCAGGATCGGGTCCAGGACCTGATCGAGGCCAAGGTGAAGGGCGACGAGCTCACCCAGGCCGAGGAGCCGCCGGAGGCCACCGGGGTCAGCGACCTGATGGAGGTCCTGCGGCAGAGCGTCGAGGCCGCCCGCAACCGCCGGACAGCTCCTTCGAAGGCCGCCGCCTCCAACGCTTCCAAGTCGGCCACGCCGAAGAAGAAGTCCACCGCCGCGAAGAAGCCCACCGCCGCGGCGAAGAAGGCCGCTCCGAAGAAGCGGGCGGCACCCAAGAAGAAGGCGGCCTGACACAGCATCGGCTCGCCCGCCGCGAACACATGCGCAACGCACGTGCCGACTTCTCCGAGCCGCACGACCTGGCGCATCAGCCCATCCCGCTGATTCCGGTCGCCCAGCTGTACCGCCGGCACGTCCCCGACTTCGCCGGTCCGCCCGGCACGGACCTGCTGCAGGTGCTGTGGTGCCCGCTGGACCATGCCGAGCTCGGCGGCAACCCGCGGGTCCAGCTGTACTGGCGGCGCAGCGCCGACGTCGCCGATCCGCTGGCCGCCGCTCCCGAACCGCCCGTCGTCAACGACGCGTACCTGCCCACGCCGTGCGTCGTGCATCCGGAGCAGATCGTGGAGTACCAGTACGGTGGCCTGCTGCCCGCGGACCTCGACGCCCGGATCACCGCGTGGGAGGAGGACCGCGACGACAGCGTCAACTGCCAGTCGGACCTGTCACTGGCTCCGGGTTGGAAGGTGGGCGGCTTCGCGAACTGGTCGCTGACCGACCCGCAGCCGATGGACTGCTCTGCCTGCGGTACGCCGATGACGCTGCTGTTCACCGCCGCCACCCACGAATGGGAGGGCGGCGACGGCACCTGGCGCCCGCTGGAGGAACCGGCCGCGGCGTCGAGCGGCCCGACCGACGTGGTCATCGACCGTGGCTACGCCGTGTACGTGTTCCGCTGCCCGGCCTCCTTCGATCACCCGCCGGCCACCACCATGCAGTAGCCGCCCCGCCGGATCGGCCGGTCGAGAGGCCACCTGACCTACCCCGCGGGGTCCGTTCGGGCGTTTCGCTTGTGTTTGAAAATGAAAACCGATATCAAGAAGGCATGAAAGCCGCGTTCGTCGGCAAGGGTGGCAGCGGCAAGACCACCCTGGCCGCGTTGTTCTGCCGATACCTGGCCGCCCGGGACGCCCCGCGCGTGCTCGCCTTCGATGCCGACATCAACCAGCACCTGGCCGTGGCGCTCGGGGCCGACCCCGCCGAGGCCGCCCGGCTGCCCGCGCTCGGGGATCACCTCGACGAGATCAAGGAGTACCTGCGCGGGGACAATCCGCTGATCGCCTCGGCCGCCGCGATGCTCAAGACAACCCCGCCCGGACCAGGTTCACGGCTCGTGCGCGTCGACGAGCCCAACCCGCTGTGGGACCGCCTCGTGCGCACCGTCGGCGGCGTCCGGCTCGCGGTCACCGGCCCGTTCGCCGCCGACGACCTCGGGGTGGCCTGCTACCACTCGAAGGTCGGCGCGGTCGAGCTGCTGCTCAACCACCTCGCCGACGGCCCGGGCGACTACGCGGTCGTCGACATGACGGCCGGTGCCGACTCTTTCGCGTCCGGCCTGTTCACCCGGTTCGACCTGACGTTCCTGGTGTGCGAGCCGACGATCCGCAGCGTCGGGGTGTACCGCCAGTACGTCGGCTACGCCCGCGACCACGACGTGCGCGTCGCCGTCGTCGGCAACAAGGTCGACGACGAGTCCGATGTGGACTTCCTGCGCGCCGAGGTGGGCGACGACCTGCTGTGCTGGTTCAGCCGTTCCGCCTTCGTGAAGGCCGCCGAGCGCGGCCGATACCTACCCCTGCCGGCGCTGGAGCCGTCCAATGTGGAGGCTCTGCAGTCGTTGGGCGGCGCGCTCGACGGCTGCGTGAAGGACTGGCCGCGGTACGCCGCGCAGGCCGCCGAGTTCCACACCCGCAACGCGCTCGCGTGGGGCAACACCCGCGCGGGCGCCGACCTCACCGCCCAGATCTCGCCCGACTTCCTGATTGGAGAGCACCATGTCGCTCAACGTTCCTAGCGCCCTGCTGGAGCGCGCCGAGGCCGGCCCGGTCGACGACGCCGAGTTCGTCGCGTGCGTGCGTTCGTCGCTACCGTACGCCTGGCAGGTCATCAGCGGCGTGGCCAGCGCGCTCGGCGCCGACGGTTTCGCCGAGCACAGCGTCCCGCCGCCGAGCGAGGCGGAGCGCGGGCAGCTGCTGCGGGCCCTGGCCAGCGACGCGATCCGCGGCGGCCTGGAGCGGCACTTCGGGGTGACCCTGGCCTTCCAGAACTGCCACCGGGTCGCGGCGTTCGCACCGTCGGCCGTGGACGGCGAGCGGTACCGGGCGTTCGTCTCCCCGCGCGGCCAGCTGCTGAACCAGTCGCCGCTGCTGCGCGACTGCTGAACCGCCGCCCGTCGCATCTCCGGCCCATTGTGACCGGGCCGGAGATGATCTACGCTGCCCGCTCATGTCCTCCGTCGAGAATGTCGCCTACGCCGTCGGGATGGCAACCCCGGGGCTCTGCTGCATCGCCGTCATCATCATCGTCGTGGTGCTGCTGGCCCGCCGCGCCAACCGCCGCTGACCGCCGCCGCCGGCCGGCCGTTCAGCGCGGGCGTGGGTGCCTTTTCCGTCAGCTGTACACGACGGTCAGGTGCTGGACGACGAGGCTGAGCTTCGGGGTCGTGCCGCCCGGGGTGACGCCCGCGGCGGCGACCCTGTCGATGAGGTCCATGCCCTTCGTGACGGTGCCGAGGGGCGTGTAGCTGTGGTGCAGTTCCGGGTTGTCGGCGTAGTTGACGAAGAACTGGCTGCCGTTCGCGTCGCGGGTGTCGTTGTGGGACACCGCCACCGAGCCGCGGAGCCAGCCCTTGTCGTTGCCGAGGTGCTCCTCCGCGTACCGGTAGCCGGGGCCGCCCTCGCCCGTGCCGGACGGGTCGCCGCACGCCAGGACGAACAGCAGCTCGGTGATGAGGCGGTGGCAGGCGGTACCGTCGAAAAAGCCCTTCCCGGCCAGGAACGCGAAACTGGCCACGGCGCACGGGGTCGCCCGCGGATCCAGGGCGATCTCGATCGCGCCCAGGTTGGTGGTCAGGACCATGGTCGCCCCGGTGGCACTGGGCAGCGCGGCCGGAGGCGTGCCGACGTCCTTGACGGAGGGCCCGGCCGGGGCCGGCTTCCAAAGGCACCCAGCGGCCGATGGCGATGCGGCCGGCGAAGCGGGCGCGGCGACCGGCGGCCCGGCGGACGGTGACGTCGTGCAGGCGGCCAGGAGCGAGGCGGTCAGCAGCAGAGCCGGCAGACCGCGGAAGCGACGAAGCATGGGTGCACGGTACATGCGCACATCGCGATGCGACGGCTCGTTATTGGAAATGAAAACGAGTAGCGTCTGGCCGCGTGAGCACAATGACACGTAAATTGCTGGGTTCCATAACGGTTCTGGCGCTCGCGGGGCTGCTCGGCGCCTGCGCGGAAGACGCCAAGGCGGGCGACGACGGCGGGAAGCTGGCCGTCGTCGCGACCACCACGCAGGTCGCCGACTTCGCGCGGAACATCGGCGGCGACAAGGTGACCGTCACCCAGATTCTCAAGCCGAACATCGACCCGCACGACTACGAGCCGACGCCGGCCGACATCACCGCGATCGGGGCGGCCAAGGTGGTCGTCAAGAGCGGGGTCGGGCTGGAGAAGTGGCTCGACGCGACCATCACCTCGGCCGGGTTCAAAGGCACCACCGTCGATGCCAGCCAGGGCGTGCAGGTCCGGCAGGGCAACGGCGAGGAGGAAGAGGCGGCGGGCGACCCGCACATCTGGCACGATCCGCACAACGCGAAGATCATGGCGCAGGACATCGCGAAGGCGTTCAGCGCGGCCGATCCCGCCGACGCGGCGACGTACGACAAGAACCTCGCCGACTACTCGGCCCAGCTCGACCAGCTCGACGCCGACATCGAGGCCAAAATCGGGAAGCTGCCGGCCGGCGACCGCAAGCTGGTGACCAACCACGACGCGTTCGGGTACTACATCGAGCGGTACAAGCTGGACTTCGTCGGCTCCATCATCCCCAGCTTCGACACCTCGGCCGAGCTTTCCGCGCGGGACATCGACGAGATCGTGGCGAAGATCAAGCAGACCGGCACCAAAGCGGTGTTCTCCGAGAGCTCGCTGCCGCCGAAGACCGCCGAGGCGATCGCCAAGCAGGCGGGCGTGAAGGTGGTGGCCGGCGAGGACTCGCTCTACGGCGACACCCTGGGTCCCGCGGGCTCCGACGGCGACACCTACCTGAAGATGGAAGAGCACAACACCAACGTCATCGTGCAGGCCCTGAGTGCCTGACCCGGCCCTCGTCATCGACGACGCCGCCGTCGCCTACGGTGCCGAGCCGGTCCTCACCGGCGTGACCGGCACCGTGGGCGCCGGGGAGGTGGTCGCGCTCATCGGGCCCAACGGCGCCGGCAAGTCCACGCTCATCAAGGCCGTGCTCGGGCTCGTCCCGGTCGTCCGCGGCCGCATCACCGTGCTCGGCCGCTCCCCCGCCGCCGCCCGCCGGGACGTCGCCTACGTGCCGCAGGCGGACACCCTCGACGCGCAGTTCCCGGTCTCCGCCGGGCAGGTCGTCCTCATGGGACGGTACCGCCGCATCGGCTGGTTCCGCCGCCCCTCGCGCGAGGACAGACAGGCCGCCGCCGAGGCCCTGGAGCGCGTCGGGCTGGCCGGCCGCGCCCGGGCCACGTTCGGTACCCTCTCGGGCGGTCAACGACAGCGCGTGCTGCTCGCCCGGGCGATCGCCCAGCAACCCCGGCTGCTGCTGCTCGACGAGCCCTTCAACGGCGTCGACGCGACCAGCCAGCAGGCCCTGATCGAGGTCCTCACCGCGGCCAAGGGCCGGGGCACCGCGATGCTGATCTCCACCCACGACCTGACCCTCGCCCACGACGTCAGCGACTACGCCTGCCTGCTCAACCGGCGCATGATCGGGTTCGGGCCGACGGACGAGACCCTGACCATGGACCGGCTCCAGGCCGCCTACCAGGTGTGAGCGTCATGCATGCCACGTTCGTCGCGCCCTTCACGGCCCCGTTCATGGGCCGCGCGCTCATCGAGCTGCTGCTGCTCGCCGTCCTCGCCGGGGTGGTCAGCGTCCACGTGCTGACCCGCCGGCTCGGCTTCGTCGCCGACACCATGACCCACACCGTGTTCCCCGGCGTCGTGCTCGGCTTCATCACCGGCGGCATCGGCGGGGTCTTCCCCGGCGCGCTGCTCGCCGCCGCGGTCACGGCGATCCTGCTCACCGCGTTCACCCGGGTCCGGCGGGTCACCGACGACACCGCCCTCGCCGTGCTGCTCGCCGCGATGTTCGCGATCGGGGTGGTGCTGGTGTCGCGGCGCTCGTCGTACACGGCCGACCTGACCTCGTTCCTGTTCGGCCGGCTGCTGACCGTGACGACCGGGCAGATCACCCGGACCGCGCTCGTGGCCGGCGTCGTGCTGCTGACCCTCGCCCTGCTGCACAAGGAACTGCTGCTGCGGGCGTTCGACCAGCAGGGTGCGGCCGCGCTCGGCTACCCGATCTGGCTGCTCGACCTGATCCTCAACCTCGCCGTCGCGCTCGTCGTGGTGGCCGCCGCGCAGTCGGTCGGCACCATCCTCGTCATCGCGCTGCTGGTCGTCCCGGCCGCGACCGGCCGCCTGGTCGCCGACCGGATCGGCCCGATCACCGCGATCGGCGTCGCCGCGGCCGCGCTGTCCGGCTATCTCGGGCTCGCCGTGAGCTACCACGCGTCGGTCGGCCACGGGCTGCGGCTGGCCGGCGGGGCCACGGTCGTGCTCACCCTCGTCGCGGTCCACCTGCTCACCATGCTCGTGACCGCCCTGGTGCGCCGGAGGCCCGCCGGTGCTTGACATCGCCTTCAACCGTGCCCTGATCGAAGCCGTTCTCGTCGGTACCGTCTGTGGCCTCATCGGTGTCCACGTCGTGCTGCGGCGACAGGCCTTCTTCACCATGGCCATGACCCACGCCACGTTCCCGGGCGTCGTGATCGCCGCGGTGACCGGCCTCAACCTGTACCTGGGCGGGTTCGCGGCCGGCGTGCTGGCCGCCCTGGCCGTCACCGCCCTGTCCCGGCGGCGCGGCCACGACTCCAGCACCGCCACCGCCGTGGCGCTCGCGGCCGGGTTCGCGCTCGGGGTGGCCCTGATGGCGGCCCAGGACGGGTTCACCCGGGACCTCACGGCGTACCTCACCGGCTCCATCCTGACCGTCGGCACCCGGGACCTCGTCGTCGCCGCGGCCGTCACTGCCGCCGTCGCGCTGGTGCTCGCCGTGCTGCACAAGGAGCTGCTGTTCACCGCGTTCGACCCGGGCGGGGCGCGGGCGGCCGGCTACCGTACCGGCGCGATCGACCTGCTCGTGCTGGTGCTCATCGAGGCCGTGGTGGCCACCGCGGTCCCGGCCGTCGGCACCATCCTCACCCTGGCCCTGGTCGTCGCCCCGGCCGGCGCGGCCCGGCTGTGGACGGACCGCCTCGTCCCGATGACCGCCGTGGCCGTGGCCCTGGCGGTGGGCAGCGCGGCCGGCGGGCTGTACCTCTCCCGCGCCCTCGACATCGCGGCCGGCGGCGCCATCAGCCTCCTCGCCGCGCTCGCGTTCATCGTGTCGATGCTCGCGCGCGCCCGGCCCCGCCTGGGGGCTGTCCCCCAGCGATAGGTGGCGGTCAGCGTCGTTCTGCGCGGGCGCGGCCGGCAATACCGTGCCATCCATGGCCATCACCACCGGTTGGCGCGTCACCGGATACGTCGTCTGCTGGCTGCTGCTCTACGGCGGCCTCTCTTACCTGCTCGCCGGCCCCGACCCCGGCGTCACCCGCAACATCGTCGCGCACCTCGACGTGGCCGCGGCCGTCGTCGGCCTGACCGCGCTGTTCCGCCGGTACGTCGACCGGCGGCCCTGGCACGACATCGGCCTGATCCGGCCGGACCGCCGGCAGGTCGCGTGGATCGCCGGGGGCTTCGCGGCGGGCCTGGCGGTCATCGGGGCCTGGTTCGCGCTGCAGCTCGCGCTCGGCACGGCCACCGTCACCGGGTACGAGCTGACCGAACGGGGCGCCGTGGGCATGGCCGGGCTGCTGGCGGCCGGGCTGGTCTTCTACCTGACGAGCGCGACCGTGGAGGAGGTGGCCTACCGCGGGTACATCTTTCAGAACCTGCGCGAGGCCATGCCGACCGCCGGCGCCGTGCTGCTCGTCGGCGTGCTGTTCGCCGCACCGCACTTCCTGGCCGGCTCGTCCGGGCCGCTGCACCTGGCCATCGGCACGCTCGACTACGTGCTGTTCTCGACGCTGATGATCCTGGCCCGGCTGCGCAGCGGGGCGCTGTGGGCCGCGATCAGCTTCCACGCCGCCTGGAACTGGGCCCAGGACTACGTGTTCGGCACCGGGGTGGCCGGTGAGGATGATTACCACAACGCGTTGGTACACCTGCGGCTCGACGGCTCGCCGCTGCTCGTCGGCGGGCCGAACAACGCGGACACGGATGTGCTGACGATCGTGCTGGAGGTCCTGTTGCTGGTCGGCCTGTGGTCCTGGAAGCGGCGGCGGTCGTCGTGAGGCGGCTGCGCGAGCTCGCCTGGGCCCTCGCCGGGCTCCCCTGGGCGGCGGTGAGCCTGCTGCCGCTGCTGGCCATGGTGCTCGTCGGGACCCCGCTGTCCATCACCGTCATCGGGCTGCCGATCGTGGCCGCCGCGCTGTTCGGGGCGCGGGCGGCCGGGGCCGTGGACCGCTGGGCGGCCCGGCGGCTCCTCGGGGTCACCGTCGCCGCGCCGAGCCCGGGCCGGTCGGCGTCGGGCCCGATCGGCTGGATCCGGGAGCGGCTGCGCGACGCGGTGGCGTGGCGTTCGCTGCTGTACCGCCTGCTGAAACTGCCCCTCGCCGCGCTCGCCGCCGTCATCGCCCTCGCCTGCTACGGGTACGGCCTCGTCGCACTGGCCTATCCGGCCTGGTGGCGGCTCCCGCCGGTGCAGCTCGACGACGACGGCCGCGCGCACCACGGGCTCGGCCTGGCCGGCGGCGTGTACCTCGACACCTGGCCGCGCGCCCTGGCCACCAGCGCGGCCGGGCTGATCCTGCTGCTCGCCGCGCCGTGGGTGCTGCGGGCGGTCGTCGCGCCCGACGCCTGGCTGGTGCGGGCCCTGCTCGGCGGCGGCGGCGCGGGCGAGCGCATCCGCGACCTGGAGCGGACCCGGGCGCACGCCGTGGAGGACGCCGCGACCCGGCTGCGGGCGATCGAGCGGGACCTGCACGACGGCACCCAGCCGCAGCTGGTCGCCCTGGCCATGCGCCTCGACCTGGCCCGCACGATGCTGAACCAGAGCACCGAGCCGCCGGACCTGGACCGGGTGCTCACGCTCATCGACGCCGCCCACCGCGGGGCCACCGACGCCATCGGCGAGCTGCGCGACCTGGCCCAGGGCATCCACCCGCCGATCCTCGACAGCGGCCTGGAGGCGGCCCTGCAGACCGTCGCCGCCCGCAGCGCCGTGCCGGTCGAGCTGGCCGTTGACCTGCCCCGGCGGCCGTCGGCGGCGGTGGAGACCTGCCTGTACTTCTGCGCCACCGAGCTGGTGAACAACGCGGCCAAGCACAGCGGCGCCGGGCAGGTGGCGGTGACGGTGACCGGACGGTACGGGATGATCAGGCTTGTGGTCCGTGACGACGGCCGCGGCGGTGCCCGGCCCGGCGGTGGCACCGGCCTGGACGGGCTGGCCGAGCGGCTCCGCGCGTTCGACGGCCGGCTCACCGTCGACAGCCCGCCGGGCGGCCCGAGCATCCTGACCGTGGAGGTACCCGACCATGCCTGACCCGACGGGCCTGCGGGTGGCGGTCGCCGAGGACGCCGTCGTGCTGCGCGACGGGCTGGTCGAGCTGCTCGACACGTACGGTCACGAGGTCGTCGCGGCCGTCGGGGACGCGGACGCGCTGCTGGCCGCGGTGGCCGCGCACGAGCCGGACATCGCGGTGGTCGACATCCGGATGCCGCCCACCCACACCGACGAGGGGCTGCGCGCCGCCGTTACCCTGCGCCGGGACCGGCCGCAGCTCGGGGTGCTGGTCTTCTCGCAGTACATCGAGGCGCGCTGGGCCTCCGAACTGCTGGCGGTGCGGGCGGGCGGAGTCGGGTACCTGCTGAAGGAGCGCGTCACCGACGTCGGCGCGTTCATGGCCGCGCTGACCCGGATCGCGGCCGGCGAGACCGTGCTCGACCCCGAGGTGGTCAGCCAGCTGGTCGGCGCGAACCGGCAGCGCGAGACCCTGGACCGGCTCACCGCCCGGGAGCGCGAGGTGCTGGCCCTCATGGCCGAGGGCCGCTCCAACACGGCGATCGCCCAGCTGCTGCACATCGGCGAGGGGACGGTGGAGAAGCACGTCTCGGCCATCTTCGGCAAGTTCGGCCTGGCCGCCGCCGACGAAGATCACCGGCGCGTGCTGGCCGTGTTGCGCTACCTGAAGGCGTGACAGAATCGCGCAGGTGCAGATCGGGATACTTGGGCCATTCGAGGTACGCACGGCCGGCGGCGCGCTCGCCGACGTGCCCGGGGCGCGGCTGCGCGGGCTGCTCGTCGCGCTCGCGCTGCGCCCGGGCCAGGTGGTCCCGAAGGCGACGCTCGTCGACTGGATCTGGGGCGAGCAGCCGCCCGCCGACGCCGCCAACGCGTTGCAGCGCCTCGTCTCGCGGCTGCGCAAGGTCCTGCCGGACGGCTCGATCGAGGGGCACACCGACGGGTACCGGCTGACCGTTGCCCCGGACGCCGTCGACGCGGTGCGGTTCGAGCGGCTGGCCGCGCCCGGGCCGCAGCAGGACCTGCCGGCCGCCCTCGCCCTGTGGCGGGGTGCCGCCATGCAGGACGTCGGGTTGCAGGAGAGCGCCGCCTACGACGCGGCCGTCACCCGCCTCGAGGGGCTGCGCCTGAGCACCCTGGAGGACCGCTTCGAGGCCGAGACCGACGGCGCCCGGTTCGTCACCGAGCTGACCGACCTGGTCGCCGCCAACCCGATCCGGGAGCGGCTGGCCGCCGCGCTCATGCGGGCCCTGGTGGCCGCCGGGCGGGACAGCGAGGCGCTGCTGGTGTTCCAGCGCACCCGCGAGGCGCTCGCCGACGCGCTCGGCGTCGACCCGTCCCCGGAGCTGACCGCGCTGCACGCCGCGATGCTGCGCGGCGAGGTCGGCCGGCGCGAGGAGACCCGCAAGAGCAACCTGCGCTCCGAGCTGACCAGCTTCGTCGGCCGGGCCGCCGACGTGGCCGCGGTCCGCGAGCTCGTCGCCGGCAACCGGCTCACCACGCTGATCGGGCCGGGCGGGGCGGGCAAGACCCGGCTGGCCACCGAGACCGCGCGGACCCTGCTGGCCGAGCTGCCCGACGGCGCCTGGCTGGTCGAGCTGGCCGACATCGGCGCCGACGGCGACGTGGCCCGCTCGACGATGACCGTGCTCGGCCTGCGCGACGCGCTGCTCGGGCAGTCCCAGAGCGCCGATGTCACCGAGCGGCTCATCGCCGCCGTGCGCGACCGGGCGGCGCTGCTGGTGCTCGACAACTGCGAGCACCTCATCGAGCCCGCCGCGGCGTTCGCGCACCGGGTGCTCGGCGAGTGCCGGCGGCTGCGCATCCTGGCCACCAGCCGCGAGCCGCTCGGCATCACCGGCGAGGTCCTGTACCCGGTCGAGCCCCTCGCCCTGCCCGGCGGCGACGCCGACCCGGGCGAGATCGAGTCCTCGGCGGCGGTACGGCTGCTGCGGGACCGGGCCGGGGCGGTCCGCCGGCACCTCACCGTCGACGCCGCCACCCTCGCCACGATGGCCCGGGTCTGCCGCGCGCTGGACGGCATGCCGCTCGCCATCGAGCTGGCCGCGGCCCGGCTGCGCACGCTGTCCATCGAGCAGCTCGCGCAGCGCCTCGACGACCGGTTCCGGCTGCTCACCAGCGGCAGCCGGACCGCTCTGCCCCGGCACCGCACGCTGCGCGCGGTCGTCGACTGGAGCTGGGAGCTGCTCACCGACGCCGAGCGGGCGGTGCTGCGCCGGCTCGCGGTGTTCACCGGCGGGGCGAGCCTGGAGGCGGCCGAGCGGGTCTGCGCGGGCGCCGACGTCGACGCGGACCAGGTCCTGGAGCTGCTGACCTCGCTCGCCGAGAAGTCGCTGCTGCTCACCGAGGATGAGGGCGCGCCACGGTACCGCATGATCGGCACCATCCAGGAGTACGCCGGACAGCGCCTGGAGGAGGCCGGCGAGACCGACACCGCGCGCCGGTCCCACCTCGCGTACTTCACCGAGCTGGCCGAGACCGCCGAGCCGCACCTGCGCCGGGCCGAGCAGCTGGCGTGGCTGGCGATCCTCGACGCCGAGCAGGACAACATCAGCACCGCGATGCGCGGCGCGATCGCGGCCGGCGAGGCCCAGGCGGCGATGCGGCTCGCCGCCGGCGCCGGCTGGTACTGGTGGCTGGCCGGGCGCAAGGCCGAGGGCGAGGAGCTGATCGCCGCCGCGGCCGCGATGCCGGGCGAGTGCGACGACGACACCCGCGCCAACGTGTACGCGATCATGTCGATGTTCGTCACGTCCGGGCGCAGCGACGAGCAGGACGCCGCGGAGTGGATCCGGCAGGCGCACCGGTACGGCCGCGACAGCCGCAACCGGCACCCGCTGATGGGCTTCGTGGCGCCGCTGCATCGGATGCTGGAGTCCCCGGAGGCGTCCCTCGCCGAGTTCGAGGTGCTGCTCGGCGACGAGGACCCGTTCGTGCGCGCCCTGGCCCGGCTGCACCTGGGCAAGATGCGCATCGTGATCGGCCGCGGCGGGCCCGAGGCCGACGCCTACCTGGAGCAGGCCCTCGCGGAGTTCCGGGCGATCGGCGAGCGGTTCGGCATCTCGTTCGCGCTGACCGAGCTGGCCGACCGGATCGCCACCCGCGGTGAGGTCGCGGCCGCCTGTGCGCACTACGAGGAGGCCATCGCGGCCGTCGCCGAGGTCGGCGACATCGAGGACGTCATCCGGCTGCGCGCCCGCCAGGCCCGCCTGTACTGGCTGCACGGCGACGAGGCCGCCGGCACCGCCGCCCTCGCCGACGCCGAGCGCTGGACCGAGCGGGTCACCTGGCCCGACGCGCTGGCCGAGCTGGCCCTCTCCCGCGCCGAGATCGCCCGCTGGGCCGGCCGCCCCGACGAGTCCCGCCGGCACCTGGAGCAGGTCATTGTGCTGCTGGGCGCGGACGCCGAACGGCCGACGAACCGGGCCAGCACCCAGGACCTGCTCGGCTGGCTCGCCGAGGACCCCGAGGAGTCCCGCGAGCACCGGGCCGCGGCCTGGGGCGAGGCGAACAAGGCCGGGCACGCGCCGCTGGTCGCCGCCGTCCTCGTCGGGATCGCCGACCTGGCCCTGCGCCGCGGCCAGGACGAGCAGGCGGCCCGGCTGCTGGCGGCCGGGGCCGGGGTGCGCGGGCTGCAGGACGCCGCCCACCCCGACGTGGTCCGCATCGAGCGGACCGCGCGCGAGCGCCTCGGCGACCAGCGGTACGCCGAGGCGGCTCGGGAGGGTGCCCGATCGAGCTGGGACGAGCTGGTCGCGGTCACGCTCGCCGTGTGAAGGTGCGCATCGCCCAGACGTAGCCGACCAGCCCGATCCCGGCGCACCAGGCCACCGCGGCCATCGCGGTGCCGGTCGACGGGGCGCCGGTGAGCAGCCCGCGCAGGGTCTCGATGATCGGCGTGAAGGGCTGGTACTCGGCGAACTGCTTGACGCCGGGCCCCATCTTCTCCGCCGGCGAAAACGCGCTGGACAGGAACGGGAGCATGATCAGCGGTACCGTCGCCAGGCCCGCCGAGTCCGCGCTCTTCGCGGCCAGCCCCAGCGCCACCGTGATCCAGCTGGCCGCGAACGCCAGCAGCAGGACCAGCCCGGCCGCGGCCAGCCAGTCCACGGCGCTCGCGCTGGGCCGGAAGCCCATCGCGAAGGCCACGCCGACGATCACCGCGACGGCCACCACGGCCCGCAGCGTCGTCTCCACCACGTGCCCGGTGAGCACCGCGCCGCGGGAGACGTCCATGACCTTGAACCGGCTGATGATGCCCTTGGTCATGTCCGCGTTCACCGCCGTCGCGGTCGCGCCGAGCCCGTAGCTGATGGCCATCACGATCAGGCCGGGCGTCACGTAGTCGATGTACTTGACGCCCACGTTGAACGTGCCGCCGAGCACGTAGACGAACATCAGGGCCATCACGATCGGGAACAGCACGGCGTTGAAGACCGTGACCGGGTTGCGCGCGGTGTGCTTGAAGTTGCGTCGCAGCATGGTCGCCGAGTCGGCCAGAGCACTCATTTCGCCACTACCTCCGGGTTGGTGCGGCCGGTCAGGGCCAGGAAGACGTCGTCGAGGTCGGGGGTGTGCACCGAGAACTCCTCGATGCCGATGTCGTGCGCGTCGAGCCGGTCCAGCAGCGCGCGCAGCTCCCGCACGTCGCCGCCGCCGGGAACCTGCAGGACCAGGTCCTGCTCGTCGCGGGTCGAGCCGGGGAACACCGCCGCGGCGGCGGCCAGGGTCGCCGGGTCGGCGAGGCGGAGCCGCACGTGGCCGCCCGGGACCTGGCGCTTGAGCTCGGCCGGGGTGCCCTGGGCGACCAGCCGGCCGTGGTCGAGGACCGCGACCCGGTCGGCGAGCTGGTCGGCCTCCTCCAGGTACTGCGTGGTGAGGAAGATCGTCACGCCCTCGGCCACCAGCTCGCGGACGATGCCCCACATGGTGCGCCGGCTGCGCGGGTCCAGGCCCGTCGTCGGCTCGTCCAGGAAGATGATCCGCGGGCCGCCGACCAGCGTCATGGCCAGGTCGAGCTTGCGCCGCATGCCGCCGGAGTAGGTGTGCACGAGCTTCGCCGCCGCCTCGGTCAGGTCGAAGCGCTCCAGCAGCCCGTCGACGAGCTCGCCGGCCCCGCGCATCCGCTTGAGGTCGGCCATGAGCCGCAGGTTCTCCCGGCCGGTGAGCAGCTCGTCGACCGCCGCGAACTGCCCGGTCACGCCGATCGCGGCCCGGACCTGCTTGGTGTGGGTGGCGACGTCGTGCCCGGCCACCCGGACCGTGCCGGCGTCGGCCTTGAGCAGGGTGGTGAGCACGTTCACCGTCGTGGTCTTGCCCGCCCCGTTCGGCCCGAGCAGGGAGAAGACCGTCCCCGCCCGGACCTCCAGGTCGATGCCGTCGAGCACCGTCTTGTCAGCGAAGGCCTTGCGCAGCCCCGCGACCTCGATCGCCGTTGTCATGCCCAGTACTTTCGGCGGCCGCGCTGACACGGCTCCGCCACGTCACTGACACGGCCCGGCCCGCACCACCGCGCGGATGTGGGCGAGGTCCAGGGCCTCCTGATCGAAGTCGGTCAGCAGCCAGGTCGCGCCGGCATCGCGGTACCGCCGCGGATCCTGTCCTCGTGACAGTGCTACGGCGACGTCGAAGGGCCCGGGCGCGCCGATCGCCGCCACGGCCTCGGCGAGCTGATCGGGGTGGGCGAGGTTGATCGGGAAGAAGCCCTGGAACCGGGCGGCCCGGCGCAGCGGTTTGCGGCTGCCGGGGTACGCCGCCACCCACACCGGAACCGTGGGCTGCACCGGCGGCGGCCGGAAGGTGACGTCGTCGACGACGTAGTGCGCGCCGCGATGCCGGACCGGATCGCCGGACCAGGCGGCGGTGAGGATGTCCAGGGCCTCGTCGAGCATCTGCCCGCGCAGCCGGTCGTCGGTCTGCTCGCCGAAGCGGGTGAGCTCGCCGCCGTACCGGTCGCCGCCGAGCCCGACGCCGAGGGTGAGCCGGCCGCCGCTGAGCCGGTCCAGGGTCGCCGTCTCGCGCGCGACCTTGGCCGGGCGCCGGCGCGGCAGCGGCGTCACCATCGGCCCGATCCGCAGCCGCTCGGTGCCGGCGGCGATCGCGGCCAGGGTGATCCACGGGTCGGCTGTCTGTTGCACCGGGGCGTTCCAGTGCAGGTGGTCCCAGACGAAGAAGCCGTCCCAGCCGGCCTCCTCGGCCTCGGCCGCCAGCCGGACGGCGACGAGCGGGTCGGCGAACGGATCGAACAGCGGCAGCCACACGCCGTGCTTCATGAGGTGTAGCCCAGCAGTTTGTGCGCCAGCTCCGCCGGGTGCGCGAGGGACATGCAGTGCCCGGACTCGATCTCGTCGGGCTGGATGCCGAGCCGCTCCGGGACGAGCTCGCGGAACAGCGCGGGCGGGAAGCAGCGGTCGTTTATTCCGAGCACAAATCTCGTTGGTACCGCGGGCCAGTGCGGCAGGGGCCACGGCTGGTCGTACGCCGCCGGCGACGGGTGGGCGCGCTCGCGGCGCTGGGCCTCCTCGGCGAGCGCGCCGGGGACGTCGTGGAAGTAGGGGTCGTCCGGCTCCTCGGGCACGAAGTCGCGGTAGCCGACGTTGTCCCACCAGTCCGCCGGTTTCTCGCCGGGCGCCGGGACCATGCCGGCGGTCAGCACCAGCAGCCTGGAGCCGAGCCGGTCGGCGACCAGGGGCGAGGTGAACGCCCCGAACGAGTGCCCGACGACGACCGTGTCGCGCTGCTCTCCGACCGCCTGGACGGCCGTCTCGGTGTAGTCGTCGAGGTCGGCGCGGTCGTCGTCCGCGGGCAGGTCCGGTGCGACGACCTCGTGGCCGTGCTCGCGCAGGATCGGCACTACGAGGTGCCAGGCCCAGCTCGACTCTCCGGCGGCGTGGATCAGGACGAAAGTGCTCATGTCTCTCACGCTAGCCAGCTCTTTTGATGCTGAAAAGCGATTGGTTCCGATGGTGGCCATCGGTTCTGGCGATAGAGTCGGGGCATGGAACTGCGCCACCTCGCCACCATGGCCGCCGTCGTCGACGACGGGTCGTTCGGGCGCGCGGCGGCCCGGCTCGGCTACACCCAGTCGACGGTGAGCCAGCAGATCGCGGCCCTGGAGAAGGCGGCCGGCGGCGCGGTGTTCGACCGGCCGGGCGGGCCGCGGCCGGTCACGCTCACCCCGCTCGGGCGGGTCGTCCTCGCCCACGGGCGGGACCTGCTGGCGCGGGCCGAGGCCATGGCCGATGCCCTGGAGCGGTTCCGGGCGGGCGAGGGGCGCCTCGACATCGGTACCTTCCAGAGCATCTCCACCACGCTCCTGCCGCGGCTCGTCGTGGCCCTGCGCAACGAGTTCCCGGGCTGCGACATCCGCCTGTTCGAGGAGGAGGCCGACCCGCCGCGGATCGACGCCGTGGACCTGACCTTCTTCGACGGGCGGGTCGCGGGCGAGGTCGCGCACCGCAAGCTCCTCGACGACCCCTACGCGCTCGTCGCCCGCCGCGGCACCTTCCCGCCCGGCCCGGTCGCCCTCGACGCGCTGCACGGAGCGCCGATGGTGGCCTGGCCGCCGGAGTGCGACCAGCCCCGGGTGGAGGAGGCGTTCGCGCGGGCCGGGGTCCAGCCGCGGCTCGTGTTCCGCACGACGAGCAACGAGGCCGTACTGTCGATGGTGCGGGCCGGGATCGGCTCGGCGGTGCTGCCCCGGCTCGTGCTCGGCGGGCTCGACGACTCGCTGTCCGTGCATCCGCTGCGGCCCCCGTTCCCGCCGCGGGAGATCTACCTCCTGTGGCCGGCCGGGCGCACATTGTCACCCCTGGCGGCCCGGGCGGTCGCGCTTTCCGTCGAGATCACCGGTTCGCTGTCCGGTGAGATTGCTGACATGGCAACTATCTGACGGTTGGACTATCTTGGCATCCGCACGAATCGGCTCGTTCGAGAGGTCGCCATGTCGCTCCCCGTTCTGCAGATCATCGCCGCCAGCACCCGGGACGGCCGCAAGGGCATCGCCGTCGCCCGCTGGATCGAGCGGTTCGCCCAGGCCCACGGCGGGTTCGAGGTCGAGTTCGTCGACCTGGCCCAGGTGAACCTGCCGATGTTCGACGAGCCGAACCACCCGCGGCTGGGGCAGTACAAGCACCAGCACACCAAGGACTGGAGCGCCACGGTGGCGCGCGCCGACGCGTTCCTGTTCGTGACGCCGGAGTACAACTACTCCTTCCCGGCGTCGCTGAAGAACGCCCTGGACCACCTCAACGCCGAGTGGAACAACAAGGCCGTCGGGCTGGTCTCCTACGGCGGCGTGTCGGCCGGCCTGCGTGCCGCCACCGCGCTGCGCCCGGTGCTGGCCGCCCTGCGGCTGTTCCCGGCGGCCGAGGCGGTGTCGATCCCGATGTTCATGCAGAGCATCAACGAGGACGGCGAGTTCGTCGCGCCCGCCCCGGCCGAGGCGGGCGCCAAGGCGATGCTCGACGAGCTGGTCCGCCTCACCGGGGCCCTGAGCGTGCTGCGGAACGCCTGAGTTTCGGCGGTACCGTCGAAGGCATGGAAAGCGGCGTCTGGCGCGATCTCGTCGTGGCTGAGCCTCCCGGCTTCCGACCGCTGACCCTGGACCTCTTCCGGCCCGCTTCGACCGGCCCGGTGCCGGTCGTGGCCTGGATTCACGGCGGGGCCTGGCTGTTCGGCAGCAGCAAGCGCGACTCGCCGGAGCTGGTCGGGGCCCGCCTCGAGGAGCGCATCCTCGGGGCGGGCTTCGCGCTCGCCCGGATCGGCTACCGGCTCAGCGGCGAGGCCCGGTTCCCGGCGCAGCTCGACGACGTCAGGGCGGCGATCCGCTGGCTGCGCGCCACGTCGGGCGAGCTCGGCCTCGACCCGGAGCGGATCGCCGTGTGGGGCGAGTCGGCCGGCGGGCACCTGGCCGCGCTGGCCGCCCTGACCGGCGCGGGCGAGGACGCGGTGCGGTCCGCCGTGATCTGGTACGGGCCGTCCGACTTCCTCACCATGGCGGCCCAGAGCCACCCGGAGGACGCCGACCACGACGCCGCCGACTCCCCGGAGAGCCTGCTCATCGGCGGCCCGGTCCAGCGGTTCGCCCGGGAGGCGGCGGCGGCGAGCCCGATCACGTACGCCACGCCGGCCGCTCCCCCGATGCTGCTCGTACACGGCGACAACGACCGGATCGTGCCGGCCGAGCAGAGCCGCGAGCTGCACCGCGCACTGCCCAACTCGCGGCTGCACCTCGTGCCGGGCGCCGGGCACTGCTTCATCGGCGCCGACCTGGAACCCCTGGTCACCGAGGCCCTCGAGTTTCTCGCGGTCACCTTCCGCTGATCAGCGCTCCGGGCGGGCCCCCAGCGCGCCTCGGACGTGCGGCCAGTCATCGTCGAGGATGGCGCACACGACGGTGTCCCGCCACGAGCCGTCGGCGCGGCGGCGATGCTTGCCCGCCATCGTCTCAGGCGTTCGACGCGGCCGCTTCGCGGGCCACGTGGGCGATGGCGCCGCCGCCCCACTGGTCGATCGCGGGGCCGAGTTCGGCCTCGTCGGTGCCGTCGACCTCCAGGACCAGCCGGGCGCCGTGCCCCGTTCCCGCCCCGAGGCGCAGATGGACGCGGCTGCCCGGCTCGCCGTCGGCCGTGTCGAAGACGAAGGTCGTCGGGGCGTCCGCTTCCACGACCGTGCCGAGCAGCTGGTCCGGGGCCGCGAAGGGATGGAACGGCTCGCCCACCGCCGGGGCCCGCGTTCCTCCGAAGAAGATGCTCCAGGCGCGGTCGGCCGGGCAGGTGAGCTGGCGTTCGAAGCGGACGTGCCAGCCGGTCGCGTCGTGGGTCACCCGCGGGCGGTCGAGGCCGAAGCGGGTCACCAGCTCCTCGTGGCGGGCCACACCCCGGTCCGGGGCCGGCGGCTCGGTGCCGGCGAGGTCCGCGGCGAGGGCGCGCAGGCACCGCTCCCAGCCGGTGGCGAAGCTCGCCGCGCCCGGGCGATCGTCGAAGTGATGGACCAGGGTGAACCTGGTGCCGCCGGCGGCCGGCTCCAGCTCGAACTCGAAGCGCTGGTCGCCCCACAGGAACGCGAAGCGGCGGGGCGGGTCGACGGCGAGGACCTCACCCTCGGAGCCGCCGTCGCCCAGGTCACCGAAGCGGATCCGGCCGCCGGGCGTGAGGTCGAGGGTGACGCCGGTGGGGAACCAGCGGGCGAGGTGCTCGGGGGTGGTCACCGCCCGCCAGACCCGCTCGATCGGGTGATCGTAGGTGCGCACCACGCGGATGCTCGGCCGCGGGCCGTCGTCGGTGAGCTCGGGTTCGGGTGCGACGTCGGTCATGTCGGTTCGTCTCCTTCGCGCAGTTCGTCCAGGTGACGGCCCAGCAGGTCGAGACGGTCCTGCCACATCCAGCGGTACGGCTCGAGCCACTGCGCCACCTCGATCAGCGGCTCGGGGCGCAGCTCGTACCAGCGGCGCTGGGCGTCGGCACGGGCGGTGACGAAGCCGGCGTCACGCAGTACACGCAGATGCTTGGACATGATCGGCTGGCTGACACCGAGGGCGTCGGCGAGCTCGCTCACCGACTTCGGCCCGTCGCGCAGCCGCTCGATGATGTCTCGGCGCGCCGGCAGCGAGAGCACCTCAAAGATCGAGAGCACGCCTTGAACATACCCTGCGCGGTATATACCGTCAACGACTTGCACACAGATGGCGGACGGGGTCGCCTGGTTTTTGCACACGCGCTATCGTTACGGGCACGAATGGACTTCAGCGCTTACAGCGCGGTCGAGAGGCATCGGGGGGCGACGATGGGACGTGGACGGGCGAAGGCCAAGCAGACGCGGATCGCGCGGGAGCTGAAGTACTTCAGCCAGCCGACCGACTTCCACGCACTGGAACAGGAACTCAGCAGTGACCCCCGGTCCGCGGCGGAGCCCGAGGAGGACGCCGCCGCGTGGACCGATGACGCCGACCTCCCCGGGAGCGTCCGCTACTAGATCGTCAGGTCGTACTGGTACAGGTTGTACTTCGCCATGATGGCGGTCAGCTTCGTGGTGTACTGCGGGTCGGTCGCGTAACCGGCCTTGTGCATCTCGGCCACGAAGCGGTTCGGGTCGTTCTTGAACTGGAACGCGACGCCGTAGCGGGACAGCGAGGCGAGCGTGGCGCCGTGGTCGCGGAACGAGTCCGCGGCGCTGTTGTACTTGCGGAACGACGCCGAGGTCGGGAAGCACGCCCCGGCCTTGGTGCACTCGCTGGTGGCGTGGCTGGCACAGCCGATCGCGTAGGCGCCCTGCCCGTTGCACTTCATGCCGAAGAAGTTCTTGTCCACAGTGGACAGCGCGCTCTTGCCCCAGCCGGACTCCAGGATGGCCTGGGCGAGCGTCACCGACGCCGGCACCCCGTGCTCACGGCGGCTCAGCTGCGCCCCGGGCGCGGCCGCGACGATGAACTGCGCCGGCGTCATGGTCCCGTCCGGCTCCGGCAGCGCGACCACGGGCACGGGGTCGCCGGCCTGGCGGCAGTCGTCACCGTGCGAGCGGCACGAGAACATCGGCCCGTCCGCGGTCGCGGCGGAGGCCATGCCGGCCCCCACGGCCAGCGAGACGAGCGTCGCCGCGAAGACGGTGGCGAGCGTACGCCGGATGGTGGGGAACATGCGGGGCCTCCTGTCGAACGTTTGGCGGGTGACACCACCAAAGGTCGGACAGCCCCGGAACATCCCGGTGCGCCGCCGGTTGCAGCGCAGTTGCACCCACAATCAGCCGGTCACCTGATGTCGTTCAAGCGTCACGATGGGCAACAGTGACGGATGTGGCGAGCCGCTTGTTCGACATGTCACTGCGCGTGGACGCCCCCGGCCCCGGCGGGCTCGCGGTCGCCAACAACCTGCGCTTCATGGCCCGCAGCCCGCGGTACCTGCTCGGCCGCCTGGAGCGCTTCTCCGGCCGCAGCGTCGTCCCGGTCACCGGCGGCAACGGCTCGATCGTGGTCCTGCGCGGCCCGGCGGCGAGCCGGCTGCTGTTCACCGACAACGAGACCTTCCAGCGCCCGCCGGGCATCCTGACCGTCCCGCCGGGCCGCCCGTGGTCGGGCATGTTCGACGCGGTCATCACCGCCAACGGCGCCGAGCACACCAGGCGCCGCCGGCTCGTCATGCCGGCGGTACACCGGACGGCGGTGGAGCGGTACACCGAGGTCTTCGCCCGGACCTTCGCCGAGTCGAGGTTCGCCGGCGGACAGACCGCCCCTTTCGACGCGAAGGCCGAGTTCCTGCGCATCTCGAAGGCCAACCTGCTGCGCTGCCTGCTGGGCCTGGAACCGACCCCGGCGCTGACCGCGCAGGCCGACGTGATCGTCCGATTGGGCGGCGAGGCCCTCAGCCCCGGCGTGCTCGCCCTGCGCCGCGACATTCCCTTCACGCCGTACTCCCGCTGGCTGCGCCGGGTCGCCTGGGCCTACGAGCGCCTGGCCACGCTGATCGAGCGCCGCCGCACCGAGCCGCCCGCACCGGACGCGCTGTCCATCCTGTGCCACACCCGCGACGAGTCCGGCGACCACCTGACCACCGGCGAGATCGTGGGCGAACTGCACGGCTTCTTCTCGGCGGGCTTCGAGACGTCGGCGATGACGATGACCGTCGCATTGCTCGCCCTGGTGGGCAGCCCGGACCCGGCCGGAGCCGCACGCGCCGACGTCGACACCGCGACCGGCCTGGACGCGGCGGTACGCGAGGCGCAGCGGGTCATGCCGGTCGTCCCGATCACCCTCCCCCGCCACACGACGCGCGCCGTCACCGTGGCGGAGACAGAGGTTCCCGCGGGCGCGTGGACGTTCGTGTCGCCGTTGCTGGAACACCGGGACGCTTCCGTGTACCCGCAGCCGCACCGCTTCTCGCCCGCCCGCTGGACCTCGGCGCCGGGCGGGCCGTACACCTTCATGCCCTTCGGGATGGGCCCGCGGCGGTGTCTGGGCGCGGAGTTCGCCGACGCCCAGGTGCGCACGACCTTGCGGCTGATCGCCGAGCGGGGGCTGCCGTCGCTGGTGACCACGGAGATCGGCTACGACACCGTGAACGGCGTGGTGGCGGGCCCGCCGAACCCGGTCGTCGTCGACCCCGCCCGCCCGGCCACCACCCTGACCCGAATCACCGGCGGCGTGACCGCGTCTGGACCGGATAGCTGCTGCCACAGCATCATCTCGGCCACAGCGTCGTTGAACAGCCCATCCCCGGGAGATCCTGCGCCGTAGATCAGGGCGTTCCATTGCACCGCCGGCAGACGGATACGGCTCGTGACGCTGCACCGCGTCCGGATCCCGGCCCATGACAGGGTCGTCGTGGAGGAACATCGAGAACCGCCCGGAACGGTACCGTGCCGGCGAAAGCGCTCCTGACCGAAGTCACGGTCGCGCGGGCAACCCGCCGGCCCTCGGGCGGTGTCGCGCATGGCTCCTGCGTACTTTTCAGTCCGGGACCGCGCCGGACCGCGCGGGCGTCGCGGCCGGTCTGGCCGAGTTGCGGTTCATCCTGGAGCGCTTTCCGTCGACGCGGACCCGGCTGCGGTTGCGGGACGGGCGGGCGCCCTTGCAGGTGGTGGCGGGCGACGGTGCGGTACCGCTGGATGTGGCTGATGCTCCTGATGACAGCGATCCCGCCGGCGTTGCGGCGGACGTCAGCCGGCGGTTGCACGAGACGGCGTTCGACTTCGAGCGGGACTGGCCGGTCCGGATCGCCGTCGTTCGGCATCGAGGGGTGCTCACGCATCAGGTGACGGTGGTCTGTCATCTGGTGAACGACGGGTTCGGGGGGTTGCTGCTCGTTGAGGCCGTGGCCCGCTGGCACGCGTCGGGGCGGGTGGACGAGGGCGGGGCCGGTGGGATGTCGGCGTTGGAGCAGGCTCGGTGGCAGGGGTCGGAGGCGGGGCGGCGGCAGTCGGCTTCGGCGTTGCGGTACTGGGAGAAGACCCTCCGCGCCATTCCCGCGCGGCGGTTTCCAGGTCCGGTCGACGTGCGGGCGCCGCGGCACTGGCAAGGGGACTTCGTCTCGCCCGCGTTGCACCTGGCCGCGCACGGGGTGGCCCGGCGGACGGGGACCGACCGGACGACGGTGTTGTTGACCGCGTTCGCCGTGGCGCTGGCCGGCGCGACCGGAATCCATCCCGTTGTCGTGCGGGTCGTGGTTAGCAATCGGTTCCGCGGCACGCTCGCCGGAGCCGTGACGCCGATCAGTCGGCCGGCGTTGTGTGTGCTCGACGGGGAGGGGCTGGACTTCGACGATGCCGTTGTGCTGGCGGGGAAGCGGGCGCTCACGGCGTACAAACACGCCTATTACGACCCGGGCGAGCTCGATGCGCTGCGGGGGCGGATCGAGGCCGAACGGGGCGAGGAGATCGACATCGCCTGCTATTTCAACGATCGGCGGCCCCCGGCGACCGTGGACGGGGCGGTGCCGGAGGCGGACGAGATTCGGGAAGCGCTGCGCCGCACCGCGTTTCGGTGGATCGCTCGCCAGGATCGGCCCAGCGAGCGGATGTTTCTGACGATCGCCGACGAGCCGGGGACGGTACACCTCGACGTCTGTGGCGACACCGCGCACATCCCGCCCGGGGTGCTCGAGGCATGCGTGCGCGGGATGGAATCGGTGACCGTCGCGGCGGCTACCCGCCGTGCATGACGAGGGCCCGCATCAGACGACGCACGGCACGGTGTCACCGGGCGGTCACCGCCAGGTACCCGTCCTCCAGGCCGGGCTCGGCCGGTGCGGCGTCCGGGGACGGGGGCTGCGGGGCGACGATGCGGTAGCGCACGCCGTGCTCCTGCGGCAGCGCCGACACGATGGTCCCCTCGGCCGGCGGGGGGCCGTCGGTGACCAGCGACCACACCCGGCCTTCCGCGCGCCGGATCAGTTCCGCCGTGGTACCGCGGAAAATGAGCCTTCCCCGCGCCAGCACGGCCACCTCGCGGCAGGTCTGGGCGATGTCGTCGACGATGTGGGTGCTCAGCAGGACGGTGCGGCGGCCGGCGAACTGCGACAGCAGCGTCCGGAAGCGGATGCGCTCCTCGGGGTCGAGGCCCGCCGTCGGTTCGTCGACGATCAGCAGTTGCGGGTCGGCCAGCAGGGCCTGGGCGATGCCGACCCGCTGGCGCATGCCGCCCGAGAAGCCGCGCAGCCGGCGGTCGGCGTGCTCGGTCAGGGCGACCACCTCCAGCAGCTCGCCGACCCGCCGGCGGCGTGCGGTGCGGTCGTCGAGGCCCTTGAGCAGCGCCACGTAATCCAGGAACTGGCGGGCGGTCAGGTCCGGATAGACGCCGAGGTCCTGGGGCAGATAGCCGAGCTCCCGTTGTACCGCGGTGCGCCCGGCCGCCGTCGCCAGATCGTGCTCGCCCACGGTGACGCGGCCGGTGGTGGGGCGGACGATGCCGGCCAGGATCCGCATCAGCGTGGTCTTGCCGGCTCCGTTGGCACCGAGCAGGCCGAACATGCCGGTCGGCACGCTCAGGTCGAGGCCGTCCAGGGCCGGGGGGCCGGTGCGCCGGTACCGCTTGGTCAGCCCGTCGATCTCGATCCGCACGTCAGTGGCTCCTCTTGGCGCGTAGGGCGTGCCCACCGGCGAGGACGGCGGCGGACAGGGCGAGCAGCACGGCGATCGACAGCCAGGCGGTGGCCGGGGTCGGGTCGGGCCGCAGGAAGTTGAGCGCGGCGCCGGGGACGGGGCCGGCGAAGGACTGGTCGTCCTCGATGCCGTGGAAACCGAGCAGGGCCTCCATGGCGTACCCGCCGAGGGGGTGGACGAGCGTGCCGGCGAGCGTGGGCATCAGGTCGGGGCCGGCGAGATTGCCCCACAGCCAGTAGCCGACGAACAGGACCCGGAACAGCGGGGCCGGCATGACGAGCGGCACGGCGAGCGCGAACGCGGCCACGAACAGCAGGCCCGGCACGAACACCACGGCACCGGCGGCGAGGGCCCAGCCGATCGCCGCTACGCCGCCGATGCGCAGGGCGTAGGCGGCGGCGAACGCGAAGTACACGAGCAGGATCGGCGTCGCGGTGGCTCCGGCCGCGCCGAGGTATTTGCCGAGCAGCCGGGCCGCGGACGAGGACGGGGTGGCGTCGAGGATGGGCGCGACCCGCAGCCGGTCGTCGCGCACGTAACGGTCGGCTAGCAGGCAGCCGAAGCCGATGGCGAGCAGCGCCTGCAGCTGCAGGGCCAGGCCGACCACCGCGGTGCGCGCGAGCGGCGGGCGTTCGTTGGGGTCGAACAGGTCGCGCAGGAGGCTGCCGCCGATGAGCAGGAACAGGAGCACGGACAGCGCCGGGACGATCCACACCGTGCGTTTGGCCAGCTGCATCCGGAACTCGTACCGCAGGCTGGCCGTGAACGCGCCGCTCATGCGTCCTCCCCGTGGAGCAGTCGTTCGGTGCGCCCGAGGACGACGAGGGCGACGCCGATGAGCGCGGCGCCGGCGGCCAGCAGCACCAGGCGGTTGGCCATCCAGTCGGCGGGCTGCGCGCCGCGGGTGGTCGCGAACAGGTACAGCAGGCGCCCGATCCTGTTCTGTTGTGCGCCCGCGCCGAAGAACTGCTGGACGGCCCAGAGCGTGGTGACGAGCGCGCCCGCGGCGCCGGGGCTGCGGAACATGGCGGCGGCGGCGAATCCGAGCCCGCCGAGGCCGGCGGTCGGCGCGACCCAGGTGAGCTGGCCGGCGAGCACGCCGTGGTTGGCGGGCCAGCGCTCCCACCAGCCGGTGCCGATGAGCGCGGCGGCCATGACGGCGGCGACGACGGCCGCCCAGGCGAGCGCGGCCCCGGCCCGCCGCAGCAGCGTCACCCGGTACCTCGTGGGCGCCGTCAGCTGCAGCTCGACCGCCGGGTCCCGCCCGACGAGGGACGCGCACGCGACTGCGGCGGCGAGCGGGATCGCCATTTCGAGCGCGCCGAGCAGGATGCGGGCGGTGTTGCGGTCGCCGGGCACCGGATTGGCGAGCGCGGCCGCGATGCCGGCGGCGGCCGCGATCGGCGGTCCGAGCACGGCCGTCCAGCCGGCGCGGCGCACCTCGTGCCGCCAGAGCGTCAGTGGTCTCACACCGGATGGGTAGCGGGTCACCCGTTGCCGGGTTCACCGCGGAACGGCCCGATTCGACCGGCCAGGGCGACGGCGGTGCCGGCGATCGCGGCGCTGGCCGCGAGCACCGGCGCGTTGGTCGACCAGGCGGCCACGACGGCCCGGGCCGGCCACGCGGCGGCGCCGCCGGCGAGCAGGCCCTCGGCCAGGACGCGCACCGCCCACAGCCCGAGGGCGGAGCCGAGCGCGATGTCGGGCCCGAACCGGACGGCGACGAGGAGGCTCAACGCCGACAGCAGCGCCATCGGCCCCAGCCACGACCCGACGAGGGCGGCGAGCCCCGCCGAGCCGGCCGCGCCGGTGACGGCCAGGACCGCGGACGCGGCGAGGGCCAGCAGCAGGTCGTAGCCGAAGACCAGCGCGATGCGGACCAGCAGCAGCAACCGGCCGGACGTCGGGGTGGCGGCGACGAGCTCGGCCGCCGGGTCGCGCGCGGAGCGGTAGGTGCCGGCGACCCCGGCGGCCGCCACGATCGGCGCGACCAGGGCCAGCGCGGTCGTGGTGGGCTGCAGGAGCACCAGCGCGACGCCGAGCGCCATCACCAGAGCCGACGCCATCGGTACCGCCAGTCGGATCAAGCGCGCCTCGGCCAGCACCAGATCGGCGAGGTTGGTCCGGCGGGGTCGGCGCGCCGGACCGTCCAGGGTGCTGCGGGTCAGCACCGTGCGCACCAGTCGCGCCGGGTCGGGCGGTGGCCCCGGTGGGGCCGCGGCGGCGGCGATCGCGCGCCAGGAGCCGAGTTCGGCGCGGCAGCGGGCGCAGCCGGACAGGTGGGCCTCGACGCGGGCGCGGTCGGCGGGGGCGAGGGAGCCGGCGGCGTACCCCGGCAGCAAGTCCCTCATTCGGGCACCTCCTGGGCGATGAGTGCGGCGGCGAGGGCGGCCCGGGCGTGGTGCAGGCGGCTCTTCACCGTGCCCAGCGGGACGGCCAGGATGTCGGCCACGTCGGCGAGGGGCAGGCCGGCCACGAAGACCAGGGCGATCACGTCGCGGTGGTGGCCGGGCAGCCGGTCGATCGCCGCCGCCACCGGCGTGCCGCCCGCCGCCGCGATGGCCAGCTCCTCCGGGCCGGGGCCGCGATCGGGGCCGTCCGGGAGCTCCGCGGCCACCGGGTCGGCGCGGCCGCGCAGGCGGTTGTGGGCCTGGCGCCGGGCCACGCCGAAGAGCCAGGTGGTCACCTTTGCGCGGCCCTCGTACGCACCGGCTGAGCGCCAGACCGCCAGCATGGTGTCCTGCAGGATCTCCTCGGCGGTCATCCGGTCGCCGGCCAGGCGGTGGAGGTAGCCGTGGAGCGGTCCGGCATGTCGCTCGTACAGCTCGGCGAGCGCGGCCGCGTCGCCGCGGGCCACCCGCCGCAGCAGTTCGTCGTCGCCGGCCGGCATCCGTGCACCTCCCCGATGATGGGTAGCAGGGAACGCCCGCGATGGTTCACCCGGCAACGCGTTTCCGGGGCCGGCCGGTGGAGATATCAACATGTATGAGTGTGCGGGCGGAGCGGAGGCCGCGCGTGGTGGGGTTCGCGCTCGTGGGGCTCGCCGTCGTGCTCGGGTTCGGGTATCTGGCCTGGTCGGACTGGAGCAACGACCGGGCGTTGCGGGAGCGCGGGGCCGAGGCCGACGCGCGGGTCGTCGCGGCCGGGAAGCGGACCACGGTCGAATTCAGCACCGCCGACGGGCGGCGGGTGCGGGCGCTGATCGGGCAGGGCGGCTCGCCCCGGGACCGGCGCCCGGCGGTGGGCGACGAGATCCGCGTGGTCTACGACCCGCGGCACCCCGAGGCCGACGTGCGCGACACCCGGGTCACGCCGAACCATCGCATCGCGTACCTCATGACCGCCACCGCGCTCGTCGGGGCGGGCGCGGTGGCGGTGGCCGTCGTCGCGGAGGCGCGCAGACGCGTCAGCTGACGTGCTTGAGGGCCCACTCCAGGGCGTGGTCGGCGACCTGCTCCCAGCCCGGCTCGGCGCAGGTCCAGTGCGAGCGGCCGGGGAACTCGTGGTACTCCGTGATCGTGCCCTCGCCCTTGTAGTGCTGGGCGTTCGACCTGTTCACCGACGGCGGCATGATGTGGTCGGCGCCGCCCGCGATGAACAGCAGCGGGGCGCGGCCGGGGTTGCTGAAGTCGACCCAGGTCTCCTGCTTGCCGGGCTTGAAGTTCGCGATCAGGCCGTACGTCCAGACCCAGCTGCCGGGCGCGGGGATCGCGTACCGGTCGTAGGCGGCCCGCGCGTCCTCCTCGGACAGCGTGTTGGTGAACGCGTAGTGGAACTGCGCGGGCGTGAAGCCGGCGGCCTGGTGGCGCTTGGCCGGGTTGTTGAGGATCGGGAACAGCGAACGGATCTGCGACGGCGGCGTGACCCGGATGCCCTCGGGCGGGGCGGAGTCGATGACGACACCGGCGGTACCGTGGCCGCGGTCCAGCAACAGCTGCGTCAGGGTGCCGCCGAACGAGTGGCCCATGATGATCGGCCGCTCCGGCAGCGCCGTGATGATCTTCTCCAGGTGGGCCACCGTCTCCGGGACCGTGGCGGTGGCGATCGGCGTCGGGTCGGCCCGCAGCGCCTCCACCTCGACCTCGAAGCCGGGATAGGCGGGCGCTATCACGGTGTGGCCCTTGGCCTCGTAGTGCTCGACCCAGTGCTCCCAGCTGCGCGGGGTCACCCACAGGCCGTGGACGAGAACGATCGTGCTCATGCGTCGGACTCCTTCGGAAGATGACGGCGCACCCATTCGCTGGGGGCCAGGCCGTAGGCGGCGCGGAACCGGCGGGCGAAGTGGCGCGGGTCGGTGAAGCCCCAGCGCCGGGCGACCACCGCGATCAGGGTGCGGTGAGCGGCCCGGCCGGCCAGTTCGCGCCGGGCGCCCTCGAGCCGCCGGGTGATGATCGCCTCGGCCGGGGTCTCGGCTTCGGCGGCGAAGAGCTTGTAGAGGTACCGCGGCGAAATCCCGAACTCGAGGGCGATCCGCGACGGGGTGAGTCGCGGGTCGTGGAGGTTGGCGTCGATGTGCGCGAGCACGACGGCGCGCATCGACTCGGCGGGGCCGGCCCGGGCGTGCGGGTCGTCCGGCGCGATCGCCGCGATCGTGGCCCGGACCAGGTCGATCATGCCGATGCCGAGCATGCTCAGCGCGGGGCCGGGCGGTGTGCGCCGGGCGATGCCGGGGAGATCGCGCAAATGCTGCAGGGTCAGCTCGTACAGCGGGCTTTGGCGCATCCGCGGCACCGCCCGTCGCACGAGGTCCACGGGCAGGCCGAGGTCGGTGTAGTCGGCCAGGAACCCGACGGCGGCGTTGGCGGTGTCCCAGCGCATCTCGTACGGTGAGGTGAGGTCCAGCAGCTGCAGCTCGTCCTCGCGCAGCAGGCCGTGGCCGAGATGGGCGGCCTTGCCGGTGCCGCGCACGTTGTACCCCAGCGAGATCCGCTCCGGCGCCTCGACCTTGAGGTGCCGGGCGGAGCGGCGCATGTGCAGCGCGCCGGTGGTGACGGTGTTCACGAGGTTGACGCCGGCGCTGAACTGCCAGCCCTCGATCACCGAGCGGGCGCCGGACCCGACGGTCACCGCGGTCGGCACGGACGTCGAGGTGAGCGCGGCGATGATCGCCTCGGCCGAGTCGGCGGGCGCGAGGCTGCGGGTGTCGACCAGGACCGTCATGGCACTCGCAACGGCAGCCAGTGCAGCCGCTCACCGAGCCCGCCGGGCGCGCCGGCGAAGGCCCGCTCGACGGCCGCGCGCCCCTCGCGGAAGTGCTCCCACCCCTCGTAGTGCACCGGGATGATGGTCCGCGGGTTCACGAGCGCGCACAGTTCGACGGCCTTCTCTGCTGTCATCGTGTACCGCAAGGGCCCGCTGATCGGGAACCGCACGCCCCCGAGGTGCAGCAGGACCGTGTCGACGGTGAGCCGGCGCGGCAGTTCGCGCAGCGCCGGGCACAGGACCGTGTCACCGGTCATCCACAGCACCCCGTGCTCCTGGCCGTCCCAGGCGAGCGCGAACCCGACGACGGGCCCGACGATCGGCTCGCTGAGCGGCGGCCCGTGCCGCGCCGGGGTGGCGGTGACGGTGATCGGCGGCCGGCCCGGCGCTTCGAGCACGGTCTGCTCCCACGGTCGCAGCCCCCGCACGTCCTGTGCGGTTCCGGCCTTGGTGAGGCGCCGGGCGGCCTTTGCGGTCGTGATCACGGTCGGCACGCTCGCGAGCAGTTCGCGGCCCCGGTCGTCGAGGTTGTCGGCGTGCTGGTCGTGGCTGAGCAGCACCACGTCGACCGGCCCGAGTTCCTTCGGGTCGAGCGCGGGTCCGGCTGTTTTGCGGGATCCGGTGCCCCAGCCGAACGAGTACCGCCGCCCGGGCGGATCGAACGTCGGATCGGTCAGGATGCGCCAGGCCCCGGCCTCGACGAGCGCGGTCGGGCCGCCGATGTGCGTCACGCGTACGTTGTCCAACGCCGTTGGTCCTCACCGTGCGGTCACGCGTCCCCGGGCGGCGCGGTGCCGCAGCGCGACTGTAGCCATCCGGGAGCGTCCCGCAGTGGGTCCCAGCGTGCAACCCTCGGTCCGAACGTGCACCGGCCCCTGTTCCCGCGGCCGGCCGAGCTCTACCGTGACCGGCATGGCGCTGCTGCTCGACACGTCCACGCTGCCGCAGGAGCAGCGCACGGACGCGGTCCGGGCCGCCCTGGGCGCGCAGCTGCCCCCGGCCGGCGTCTGGATCGCCGAGCCCGGCCAGGCCCGCATCAGCCTGTGGCAGCTGGGCCCGGGCGTGCGACTCCTACATTCGGTGGCGGGCCCGCACCGCCTGACGGTGACCGCCAGTCATCTGCGCGCGAGCGTCCCGGAGCGCATCTCACTGGGCCTGCCGGTGAGCGGCGCGGTCCGCATGCGCCACCGCGACCTGCCGTTCAGCGACCGCATCGGCGAGCTGCAGCTGGCCGATCTGACCTCGCCGTACGATTTCCTGGTCGCGGAGCCGTCGGTGGTCGAGGCGGTGCTGGTGGACTACAGCCGCCTGGGCCTGCCGGTGGCCGCGGTCCGCGATGCGGTGCCCCGCCTGACCGCCAGCCCCATGTACGAACTGTTGCGCCGCCATCTGCTGCAGCTGCCGGGGGTGCTCGACAAGGTGCCGCCGGGCGCGGCGGTCCAGCTGCTGGGCTCCTCGACGGTCGAGCTGATCCGCGCCCTGATCGCGTCGGCGGCGGAGCCGGACGGCCCATGGCCGCGCGACGCTTCGGCCGGGACCCTGTTCACCCGGCTGACCGCGTTCATCGCCCGCCACCAGCGTGACCGGGACCTGAGCGCGGCCCGGCTGGCGGCGGAGCACGGGGTGTCGGTCCGGGCGGTGTACGCGTCCTTCGCCGAGCGCGGCGAGCAGCTCTCGGAGTTCGTGATGCGGGGCCGGTTGCACGGGGCGCACCGTGAACTCGCCGACCGTCCGGGGGCGACGGTGGCTGCGGTCGCGGAGGGCTGGGGCTTCGCGAACGCCCGCCACTTCGCGCGCCGCTTCCGCGCCGAGTTCGGCCTGAGCCCCGCCGACTGGCGCGCCACGGCGTCGCGGGATTAGTGCTCGCTGCACGCCCGCTTCTCTCTCGATTGCCGGACCAGCGCCCTGCTCCACCCTGCCGCACACGGCCATGCGGGGCCAGCATGCTCGCCCGGCACGCGGCCCGACCACGTGCGGCCGCGCGGGAACAGCCTGTAACGCACGGCCCGAACGCGCGCGGCCGTGCACAGTCACGCGCCGCGCGGCCCGATGGCGCGCGGCCGTGCACGATCTCCCGGCGCGCGGCCCGAGTACGCGGCCGGACGGTGGAAGGCGTGCACCATCACCCCGAACCTCCCGCAACAGCCCGCGATCGCGTGCGGTCGCCAGCCGCACGGCCCGATAGCGCGCGGCCGTGCACGCACGCCCGCCGCGCGTCCCGACGGCACGCGATGGTATGCGGCCGGCGCGTGATCGCCCGGCCCACGCCCTGCCACGTTCGGCCGCGCGGGAACAGCCTGTGGCGCACGGCCCGAACGCGCGCGGCCGTCCACAATCACGCGCCGCGCGGCCCGATGGCGCGCGGCCGTGCACGATCGCCCGGCGCGCGGCCCGAGTACGCGGCCCGACGGTGCGAGACGTGCACCATCACCCCGAACCTCCCGCAACTGCCCGCAATCGCGTGTCGTCGCACGGCGCGCGGCCCGATGGTTAGCAGTCGCGCGAGGACGGCACGCGACTGCCCGCCGCGCGACTCGATGGCGCGCGACGGTACGCGGCCAGCGCGTGGTCGCCGGCACGCGGCCCGGCTAGGTGCGGCGGCGCGGGGACAGCGTGTGACGCGCGGCCCGATGGCGCGCGGTCGCGCACGATCGTCCGCCGCGCGACCCGAGTGCCCGGCCGGACGGCGCGAGGCTCGCGCAGTCGCCCCGAACCTGCCGCAACAGCCCGCAATCGCGTGCGGTCGCACGGCGCGCGGCCCGATGGTGGGCAGTCGCGCAAGGACGGCACGCGACCGCCCGCCATCCGACCCGACGGCGCACGACGGTATGCGGCCAGCGCGTGATCGCCCGGCCCGCGGTCCGGCCACGTGCGGCAGCGTGTGGCGCGCGGCCCGATCGCGCGCGGCCGTGAAGGATCGCCCGCCGCGCGGCCCGAGGGCGCGCGGCCGTGCACAATCGCCCGGCCCGCGGCCCAAGTGCGCGGCCGGACAGGGGCGAGGCGTGCACCATTGCCTCGAACCTGCCCCGACAGCTCGCGATCGCGTGCGGTCGCTCGGCGCGCGGCTCGATGGTGGCGGCGCGCGGCTCGATGGTGGGCAGTCGCGCGAGGACGGCACGCGACCGCCCGCCACCCGACCCGACGGCGCACGACGGTATGCGGCCAGCGCGTGATCGCCCGGCCCGCGGTCCGGCCACGTGCGGCAGCGTGTGGCGCGCGGCCCGATCGCGCGCGGCCCGATGGCGCGCCCGCCGCGCGACCCGAGTGCGCGGCCGTGCACGATCGCGCGGCGCGCGGCGCGCGATCCGAGTGCGCGGCCGGGCGGCGCGAGGCGTGCACAATCGCCCCGAACCTTCCGCGACAACCCGCGACCGCGTGCGGTCGCCCGCCACGCGGCCCGATGGCGCGGCCCGAGTGCGCGGCCGGACAAAGCGAGGCGTGCCCCATCGCCCGGAACCTGCCGCAACAACCCGCGATCGCGTGCGGTCGCCCGCCGCGCGGTCCGATGGCGCGCGGCCGCGCACGATCGTCCGCCGCGCGGCCCGAGTGCGCGGCCCGACGGTGCGAGGCGTGCACGATCGCCTCGAACCTGCCGCGACGGCCCGCGATCGCGTCCGGTCGTCCGGCGCGCGGCCCGGTGGTGGGCGTCCACGCGAGGACAGCGTGTGCCGCCCGCGCGTGGGTCGGTGGGGCGTGGCCGAGTGACGAGGACTAGCGCTTGATGCGCTCCCCGGACGGGTCGTACGGCGGGCGGCGGTGCACGGTCGCCGGGACGAGCCGGCCACCCACGTTGATCTCGAACGTGCCGCCCTCCCAAGGCGCCACGTAGGCCAGGGCCACGCAGGCGCCGAGGGTTTCGCCCCAGGCGGCCGATGTGACCTGGCCCGCGGGTACGCCGTCGCGCAGGACGAGCTCGCCGCCCCACATCATCACGTCCGGGTCGTCGGCGACGAGGGAGACCAGGCGGCGCGCCGGGCCCTCGGCTCGGGCCTTCTCGACGGCCTCGCGGCCTAGGAACGGGATGTCGGTCTTGAGCTTGCAGGCGAACAACAGCCCCGCCTCGACCGGATTGGTGTCCGGGCGCAGGTCCGGCCCCCAGGCCCGGTACCCCTTCTCCAGCCTCAACGAGTTGATCGCATAGTAGCCACCCGGTACGACATTTTCCGCGATCAGTTGCTCGTAGACGCCGACGGCGAACTCGGACGGGACGTACAGTTCCCAGCCGAGTTCGCCGACGTACGTGATTCTTGTCGCGCGCACGGTGGCGTGGGCGAGGTCGATTTCGCGGCTGGTGGCGAACGGGAAGGCGGCGTCGGACAGGTCGGAGCGCGTCAGGGATTGCAGGAGGGCGCGGGATTGGGGGCCCATCAGGCCGTACACCGCGAAGGAAGACGAGACATCGGTGACTGTCACGTGCCGCCCGTCGGCGTGCCGGCGCAGCCAGTCGGCGTCGCGCTGGACCGAGGCCGAGCTTGTGACCAGGAGATATTCGTCGCGGGACAGGCGGGTCACGGTGACGTCGGACTCGTAGCCGCCGCGGGCGTTGAGCAGGCCGGTGTAGACGGCGCGGCCCGGCTCGACGGCCACGTCCGCGGTGCACAGCCACTGCAGCAGGTCTTCAGCGTCGCGGCCAGCGATGAGGAGTTTGCCGAACGACGTCTGATCGTACAACGCGACCGACTCGCGGGTGGCCCGCTGCTCGGCGGCGGAGTACGGCAGCCAGTCCGGCTTGCCCCAGGTGTACTCCAGGCTCGGCGCGAACACGTTCACCCGCTCCCAGCCCATTTTCGAGCCGAACTGCGCACCCGCGGCCGCCTGCAAATGGTACGCGGGCGAGCGGCGGAACGGCCGGGCCGACGTCAGCTCGCGGTTCGGCCACGGCACCTCGTAGTGCAGGCCGAGGACCTCCGCGACCCGGTCGTGCAGCCACTGGTTGTTGCCGTTGAACGGGGCGAACCGGCGAATGTCCACACCGGACAGATCGCTGGTCGGCTCGCCCGCCACGATCCACTCGGCGAGCGCGCGGCCGGCGCCACCGGCCGAGGCGATGCCGACCGAGTTGAATCCGGCGCCGACGAAGAAGTTCTTCACCTCGGGCGCCTCCCCGAGGATGAACTGGTTGTCGGGCGTGAAGCTCTCCGGGCCGTTGTAGAACTTCTTGATCCCCGTCTCGCGCAGCGCCGGAATCCGCAGCTGGGCGTTCTCCATGAGGATCGCGAAGTGGTCCCAGTCCTCGTCGAGGAGCTGGAACTCGAAGGGGTACGGCAGGGCGTCCGGCGCCACCCACGGCTTGGCCTCGGGTTCGAACCCGCCGACGACGAGCCCGCCGACCTCCTCCTTGAAGTAGGTGTACCCGTCCGGGTCGCGCAGGATCGGCAGCATCCGGTGGGTGCCCTCGATCGCCTCGGTGACGACGTAGAAGTGCTCGGCCGAGTGCAGCGGCACATTGACCCCGGCGAGCGCGCCGACCGCCTTGGCCCACTGCCCGGCGCAGTTCACGACGACCTCGGCCTCGATGTCGCCGGCGTCGGTGCGCACCCCGCGCACGACCCCGTCCCGCACGTCGATCCCGGTGACGCGCACCCCTTGCACGATGGTGGCCCCGCGGTGGCGCGCCCCCTTGGCGAGGGAGTTTGTGACGTCGGTCGGATTGGCGGTACCGTCACCGGGCAGCCAGATCGCGCCGGCGAGATCCTCGGTTGCCAGCAGGGGGTACAACTGCCGCGCCTCTGACGGTGTCAGCAGCTCGCACTCGAGGTCGTAGGCGGCGGCCGAGGCGGCGGTCCGCTGCAGCTGCACCATCCGGTCGGCGGTGCGCGCCACGGTGACGCCGCCGCAGCGCTTGAAGCCGGTGGCGAGGCCGGTCTCCTGCTCGAGCTCGCTGTAGAGTTGGGCGGAGTACTGCACCAGCCTGGTCCCGCTCTCGCTGGCCCGCAGCTGCCCGACCAGCCCCGCCGCGTGCCACGTCGTGCCGCTGGACAGCCGCCCCTGCTCGACGAGCACCAGGTCCGTCCAGCCGAGTTTGGCCAGGTGGTAGGCGACGCTCGCGCCCACCACCCCGCCGCCGATCACGACGACCCGGGCCCGCTGCGGTACCACACCGTTCATGCGCGCGACGCTAGCTCCGCCTCCCGCAAAGGTCCAGATGCCGCCCACCGGACCCCGGCGGCGCCGAGCAGCACGACCGCGCCGAACGCCACGAGCGTGACCGCGTCGGGATGGACCACGGACTGCCCCCGCGCGGCCTGCCAGGACAGGATTACAAAGCTTCCGGTGTACCCGAACGCGACCACGCCCACCAGCCGCGCCCTGACCCGCTCGGGCCGCAGCCACTCCATCCGGCCCGCGAGCAGGTGCAGCAGCGCCACGGCGGCCAGCAGCACCTGGATGGCGTGCAGCCCGACGAAGTGGGGCACGCGAAGATCCCCGCCGCTGGTACTCCAGTTCGTCAGGAACATCCCCCGCCCGTCCGGGTCGCCGATGCCGTGCTGCCCGACCAGCGACACCAGTTGCCCGTTCGCGTCGACCTCGGTGCGCTGGTACCCGCCGCCGGACGCGCTGAGCCAGCCCGCCACCACCATGCTCGCGAACGCGAGCCCGAGCCCCGCGCGCAGGGCCAGGGTGAGCGCCCGGTCGCCGGTTCGCTGCATCAACAGCAGAACCGCAATGATCAGCGTGGCGATGATCAGCGGCATGATCCCGAACGAGAACACCGTCTGCACGGTGCGCGCCACATCGTTGCTCTCCTGGTTGAAGTGGCTGAACGTCCCGTGCGCCGCGGCCCACACGACCGCCCCGACGTCGAGCGCGCCGGCCACCGCGAACCCGGTCCCGACCCACCAGCCGACCCGCCGCCCCTTGGTGAGCAGCGTGAGCAGCCAGGCGAGGGTCAGGCTGTAGATGCCCATGGCGATCCCGAACTTCATCGGCTTGGCCCACACGGGCTCGCCGAGCAGGAGCCGATCGTCGGCGAACAGCCCCACGAAGGACCACACCGCCAGCCCGAACATGAGCCCCGCGTGCAGCACCAGCGGCCGGTGCCAGCCGCCTATTCTCCTGAGAACGTACATCTGGACGCTCCAGACCGGGACGAGGTTTGATTGCCACCCAGCCTCGGCTCACCGGCGTCCGCGAACCATCCGACGGCCCCCCGGACCGGCCCTGGGGCTATCCCCCGCATCGCGACCAAGCGCGCGGCGCATGGCCTCGCGGCAACTATCCGTGAAGGGTTCCCGACGCTAGGCTGCACGCAGCGCCACCGAACGCCGGAAAGGGAGCGCCGTGGCTGAGACGCCGCCCGAGGGAACGCGCCGCCGGGTGCTCGTCGCCGACGATGATGCATCGAGCCTGGCCGGGTTGCTTGCCGAAGCGGGGTACGACGTCGTCGGGCAGACGAGTGACAGCGCGGCGGCCCTCCGGCTCGCCCTCGAACTGCGGCCGGACCTCATCGTCCTCGACATCAAGATGCCGATCATGGACAGCCTCGCGGCCGCGCGTCTGCACGACGGCCCACTCGCTCCGATCATGATCCTCACGGCCGATCTGCGGGACATGACACGCCTGACGCGCGAAGGGGTCGACGAGGTCTGGCTCGTCAAGCCGATCCAACCGAGCGAGCTGGAGTCGGCCATCGAGACCGCGCTGCGTCGGCACGAGCAACTGCTTCGGCTCGAGGCGGAGCAGGGATCGCTGACCGAGCGGCTGGCCACCCGGAAGGTGGTCGAGGCGGCCAAGTCGCGGCTGATGGCCGGATACGGGCTGTCGGAGCCGCAGGCGTTCCGGTGGCTGCAACGCTCCGCCATGGACAATCAGCTGACCATGCGGGAGGTCGCCGAGCGGGTGCTGGGCGAGGAACCCGCACCACCACCGCCGCCGGCCGAGCCGAAAGCGAGCCCGTCCGCTGCGGCCCCCGGGTTTCGAGCCGCCCTCAGGACGTTCGCGGACGCTGTTCGCCTGACCTGGATGCCGGCCCGGCACGGCGGGCATGACGATCTCGGTGGCCGCTGGGCTGAGCTCGAAGGCGAACTGGATCGGATGTACCAAGCCCTTGGTCCCCCACCCGCTGGAGACCGGCATGCCCGACCGTGACCCCGCCCCGTCCACGGCTGCCAGCTGGGTGAGCCTGCCGACCCCGGTCAAGATGGAGCAGTACGAGCGGGCCGTTCCCGGCACCGCCGAGCGGCTGCTGGCGATGCTCGAATCGCAGCAGCGGCATGCCCAGCGCGTGCAGGTCATGGCCATGCGGATTCGCATCTTCGGCTACGCCTGCGGGCTCGCGTCCGTGCTCGTGCTCGCGGTCCTCGCCAAGTACTTCGCGGACTCGGGCGCACCGACGCAAGGGGCCGCCATCGCCATGGCCGGGACGGCGTCGCTGGTCGGGACGTTCGTGACCGGACGGCTCGCCGCTCGGCGGGCCCACGGAGCGGGCGGCCGGGAGGCGACACCCGACGCGGGCGGCCGCGAGCCGGGAGAAGTCCGCGCCGAAGTCCTGGACTGACGGCGCGGGCGCCAGGTGCGCCGGGGTGGCTGCAGCACGACGAGGGAGACGGGCCAGCAGCGCCCGGGCGTCGCCAGTGGCCAGCGCGACCAGGAGTGACAGGGCCAAGGTGGCGATGATGAACACCGACCGCCGTCAAGGGACGCGGCCGGCCTCGATGCGGCGGCCGTCGGCGACCGTGATGACGATGCGGACGCCGGGCGGGATGTGGCCGTGCAGGGCGTCGAGGAGGAGGCCGACCGGTGGGAGCGTCGCCGGGGCGAGGACGTCGATCGTGGCGATGTGGGCGTTGACGGTGACCGAGCGGATCTCGGCGCCGGGGACGGGGGCGATCCACTGGGTGGCGGCGGTCGTGATCCGGTTGGTCCAGGCGTTGACGAGGACGTTCGCGGCGGTGTTCGCGCCGAGCGGTACGAGCAGCAACAGCATCAGCATCGTGATGGTCACGTAGGCGCGGCCCAGGCCGTGGGGCCGGCGTGCGTAGCCGTACGCGGCGAAGACCAGCGTGCCGGCCAGGACCAGGGACAGGACGTTGGAGGCGAACAGCACCAGCGCGCCCGCCGCGAGGGGCAGGTCGCCCTGGCCGAGGCAGACGCCGGCGACGGCCAGGGGTGGCACGAGGGAGATGGCGATGGCCACGCCGGGCAGCACGTCGCTGACGTCGCGGCGGGACAGTCCCAGGGCGCCGGCCGCGCCGGTGGCGACCGCGGCGATGAGGTCGGCCAGGCGGGGGGCGGTGCGCCCGGACACCTGGGTGTTGGTGAGCAGGTCGGCCCCGGCCGGCACGGCTAGGGAGGCGATGGCGCCGATGCCGACGACCATGACGAGACCGGCGGTGACGACGCCGGCCGAGTGCCGTAGCAGGCGGCGGTCGGCGGTCACGGTACCCAGGGCGATGCCCATGATCGGGCGGGACAGCGGGGCGATGATCATCGCGCCGATCACGGTGGCGGTCGAGTCGGCCAGGACGCCGGCGGTGGCGATGACCGCGGAGAGGACCAGCATCGACCAGAACGCGGACCGTTTCGCGGCGTGGTCGCCGCGCGCGAGGTCGAGCTGGTCGGCCAGTTCGGGCAGCGGCCGGCGCTGGGCGGGCAGGAGGAGTCGTGACCATCGGCCGCGGTGGTCGTCGGGGTCGTCGGTGCCCGGGCAGCGTTGCACGGCGTCCCCCTGAGAATCCCGCGTGCCGTACGGCCAAGGCTCATCTGCGGCAACGGCGAGCGCCTCGCTCGCACGGGAGGAGCCGCCGGGGCGAACGAGCCGCCGGGGCGAGCGAGCGCGGGAGGAGCCGCCGGGGCGAACGAGCCGCCGGGGCGAGCGAGCGCGGGAGGAGCCGCCGGGGCGAACGAGCCGCCGGGGCGAGCGAGCGCGGGAGGAGCCGCCGGGGCGAACGAGCCGCCGGGGCGAGCGAGACGCGCCGTCACCCTGGGCGGATGGGGCGGCGCGACCGGTGACCGCCGACGATCGACAGGTGCCGACCCGCCAGCCCGCCGATGCCGCGCGGGCCATGATCCTGCCCCTGGCGCTGGCCCAGTTCATCTGCAGCTACGCCGGCACCGCCATGAACGTCGCCATCACGCCGATGGCCCGGGACCTGCACACCAGCGTCTTCGGGGTGCAGGCGACCATCACCCTGTTCACCCTCACCATGGCCGCGCTCATGATCCCCGGCAGCAAGCTCACCGACATCTGGGGGCGCAAGCAGTGCCTCGTCGCCGGGCTGCTGCTGTACGGCATCGGCGCCCTGCTCGCCGCGGTCGCCCCGCGGCTCGGCGTCATGATTCTCGGCAACGCGCTGCTGGAGGGAGTCGGCTCGGCGCTCATGATCCCGCCGATCTACATCCTGATCACCGTCATGGCGCCGGATCTGCCCACCCGGGCGAAGTACTTCGGCATCGTCGGCGGCGCCGGTGCGCTCGGGGCCGCCACCGGGCCCCTCATCGGCGGTGTCATCACCAGCTTCATCACCTGGCGGGCCTCGTTCCTGCTGCAGGTCCTCGTCATCGCCTGGATCGTCGTGCTGATCCGCCGGCTGCCCGCGACGCCCCGCCCCACGCCGGCGCCGCGCTTCGACCTGACCGGTGCGCTGCTGTCGGCCGCCGGGCTGCTGCTCGTCGTGCTGGCCGTGCTGCAGTCGACCACCTACAGCTGGACCACCGCCCGGACCGACTTCGCCGTCGCCGGCCGCGTCCTGATCGCCGAGGGCGGCCTGTCCCCGGTCTGGCCGACGCTCGCCCTCGGCGCGGTCCTGCTCGGTGTGTTCGGGCTGCACCTGCGCCGGACCGAACGGCGGGGCCGCGAGCCCCTGCTGCGGCTGCGGCTGTTCGGCGACCGCGCGGCCAACCTGGGCCTCGGCACGCAGGCCGTCCAGTGGCTGGTCATGCAGGGCACGTTCTTCGTCACCGCCGTCTACCTGCAGAACGCCCGCGGGTACAGCGCGATCCTCACCGGCCTCGTGCTCACCCCGGCGACCGTGGGCATCCTGGCCTCCTCGGCCGCCGCCGAGCGCTTCGCCCGGCGCCGCACCCAGCGCACCCTCATCGTCGGCGGCTTCGTCGCCACCGTCACCGGCCTCGCCCTGTTGCTCATCCTGGTCGGTACCGGATCCGGGGTCTGGCGCACGGTTCCCGGCCTGCTGCTGGCCGGGCTGGGCCTGGGCACGATGCTCACCGCGTCGGTGAACCTGGTGCAGTCCGCGTTCCCGGACCGCGACCAGGGCGACATCTCCGGGCTGTCCCGCGCGGTGTCCAACCTCGGCTCGTCGCTGGGCACCGCGCTCGCCGGGTCGGTCATCGTCTCCGCCGCCGAGCCGGGCCGCCACCCGTACGCGGCGTCGCTCGGCGTGCTCACCGCCATCGGCGCGATCGGCCTGGGCCTGGCCGTCCTGCTCCCGCGGACCGCGAAGCCGGCCCGAACCGCCCAGCCGCAGAGCGCCGCTACACCGCGCTGACCGTGGCGCGCGCCCGCCCCCGGGTCACAGGTCGCCGAGCGCGGTCAGCGGGGACTCGACGCAGTTGGCGACGTAGCGCAGGAAGCCGCCCGCCGTGCCGCCGTCGCAGGCGCGGTGGTCGAAGGCGAGGGTCAGCTGGGTCACCTTGCGTACCGTCAGCTGCCCGTCGACGACCCACGGCCGGTCGATGATCCGGCCGATGCCGAGGATCGCGACCTCCGGGTGGTTGATGATCGCGGCCGAGCCGTCGACGCCGAAGACGCCGTAGTTGTTCACGGTGAACGTGCCGCCGGTCAGGTCCGCCGGGGCCAGGGTGTTCGAACGCGCGGCCTCGGTGTGCGCGGCGATCGCGGCGGACAGGGCGCGGGTCGGCAGCAGGTGGGCGTCGCGGACGACCGGGACGACCAGGCCGTGGTCGGTCTGGGCGGCGAAGCCCAGGTTGACGTGCGACGGGACGACCAGTTCGTCGCCCTCGACGCGGCCGTTCAGCTCGGGGTGGCGGGCCAGGCCGAGCAGCACGAATCGCGACAGCAGCCCGAGCAGGCTGACCGGCGACTGCGCGTTCAGCACGGTCCGGGCGGCGAGGAACTCGGTGGCATCGACGTCCACCCACACCGTCGCCTCGGGGATCTCGCGGCGGGAGCGGCTGAGCTTTTCAGCCATGGCCCGGCGCAAGGGCCGGCGGGACTCGCCCGGTGCCGATAGGGGGACGGTCGCCAGGGCCTGCTCGACGTCGGCGCGGCGGATCAGGCCCTCGGGGCCGGTGCCGACGACCGAGCGCAGGTCGAGGCCGCCCGCGCGGGCCATCTGCCGCACGAACGGGGAGATGACCCGGACCGGGCCGCGGTGCTGCACGTTGGCCGCGCGCCGCGAACCGCGCCGGCGGCGGGTCTCGGTCGTGGTGCCGTAGCCGATCAGCACCGCGCCGCTGCCCTCATCAGGCGTCACGATGCCCGGTTCTTGGAAGGACTCGACCGGGGTCACCGTGATGAGCGGTGCACCGACGCGCACGACGGTGCCGGGCGTGGCGTGGAGGGCACTGACGGTACCGGCGAAGGGAATTGGCACTTCGACCGACGCTTTCGCGGTCTCCACCTCCACCACCGACTGGTCGATGCGCACCGTGTCGCCGACGCGCACCATCCAGGACAGCACCTCGGCCTCGGTCAGGCCCTCGCCGAGGTCGGGCAGGAGAAAGTCAGGCATGGTCGTCCCACTGCAGCTTGGCGACGGCGTCGAGGATGCGGTCGGCGTTGGGGAGGTGGTGGTGCTCGAGGTGCGGCGGCGGGTAGGGGATGTCGAGGCCCGTCACCCGCAGGATCGGCGCCTGCAGGTGGTGGAAGCACTGCTCCTGCAGGCGCGCCACCACCTCGGCGCCGTAGCCGGTGAACCGCGCGGCCTCGTGCACCACGACGGCGCGGCCCGTGCGGCGGACCGAGGCGGTCACCGTGGCGTCGTCGAACGGGGACAGGCTGCGCAGGTCGATCACCTCGAGGTCCCAGCCCTCGGCGGTGGCCGCGTCGGCCGCCTCCAGCGCCGTGGCCACCATGCCGCCGTAGGCGATCACGGTCACGTCCCGGCCGGGGCGGCGGACCAGGGCCTCGTCGATCGCCGGGCCGTCGGTGCCCAGGGCCACCGACTCCTTCGACCAGTAGCGGCGCTTGGGCTCCAGGAAGATGACCGGGTCGGGGCAGGCGATCGCCTGGCGCAGCAGGCGGTACGCGTCCGACGGGGTACCGGGCGTGACCACGCGCAGGCCGGGGGTGTGCGTGTAGTACGCCTCCGACGAGTCGCAGTGGTGCTCGACCCCGCCGATGCCGCCGCCGTACGGCACGCGGATGACGATCGGCAGCTGCACGGCGCCCCGGGTGCGGTTGCGCAGCTTCGCGAGGTGGCTGGTGATCTGCTCGAACGCGGGGTAGGCGAACGCGTCGAACTGCATCTCGACGACCGGGACGAGGCCGTTCATGGCCATCCCGATCGCGGTGCCGACGATGCCGGACTCCGCGAGGGGCGTGTCGAACACGCGCGCGTCGCCGAAGCGCGCGGCCAGCCCGTCGGTGACGCGGAAGACGCCGCCCAGGGTGCCGACGTCCTCGCCGAACACGAGCACCCGGGAGTCCTCGGTGAGCGCGTCGGCCAGCGCGGCGTTGAGCGCGCCGGCCATGGTCACCGGCGCGATTTTTTCAGGCTTCGACGGTACTGCCGGACGCTCCAACGTGCTCGTCATGCCCGTCCCTCCTCGGCCAGCTCCGCGAGCAGCTCCGATCGCTGCGCGCGCAGTGCGGCGGTGGGCCGCGCGTACACGTGCTCGAACAGCTCGCCGGGATCGTGGTCCACGTCGGTGTTCAGCTGCTCCCGGACGCCCGCCGCGAACCGCTCGGCCTGCTCGGCGAACGCGGCCTCGGTGGCGTCATCGAGCAGTCCGGCCTCATGCAGGTACACCCGGAGCCGTTTGATCGGATCGCGCCCGAGCCACGCCTGAACCTCGTCGGAGGCGCGGTAACGCGTGGCGTCGTCGGCGTTGGTGTGCGCCTCGATGCGGTAGGTCAGCGCCTCGATCAGGGTCGGGCCGTCGCCGGCCGCCGCGCGCGCGATCGCCCCGGTCACCGCGGCGTGCACGGCGGCCGCGTCGTTGCCGTCGATGAGCAGCGAGCGCATGCCGTAGCCGACGCCCTTGTGCGCGAGCGTGGGTGCCGCGGTCTGCTTGGCCAGCGGCACACTGATCGCATAGCCGTTGTTCTGCACCAGGAACACCACCGGCGCCTTCCACACGGCGGCGAAGTTGAGCGCCTCGTGGGTGTCGCCCTCGCTGGTCGCGCCGTCGCCGAGCAGCACCACGGCGACCTGGTCGTCGCCCTTGAGCCGGGCCGCGTGGGCGAGGCCGACGGCGTGCAGCGTGTTCGTGGCGAGCGGGGTGCACTGCGGGGCGACGAAGTGGGCGTGCGGGTCGTAGCCGCAGTGCCAGTCGCCGCGCAGCAGGGAGAGCACCTCGGCCGGCGGGACCGCGCGGGAGACGATCGCGACCGAGTCGCGGTACGTCGGAAACAGCCAGTCCCGGTCGCGCAGGGCGAGCACGGCGCCGATCTGGCACGCCTCCTGGCCGTGCGAGGACGGGTACACCGCGAGGCGGCCCTGCTTGGTGAGCGCCGTGGCCTGCGCGTCGAAGCGGCGCCCGACGACCATCCGGCGGTACAGCTCCAGCAGCACTTCGCTCTTCGGCAGGTCTTCCGGGGTGCCGGCGCGGCCCTCGGCGTCGATCAGACGCCAGGGGGTCGGGCTCGGCAGCATCGCCTCGATGGTGTTCACCGGGGAGCTCCTTCGGTCCTGGGATGTCCAGCATCATCGGCTCCTGCGTGGCCAGAGGTCCAGCGCGGGGCTACATTCGAAGACGATTGGCTCCGCACGAGCCGGATTCGGGTGTACGGGGAGACGGATGGCTCAGCTGGACGACGTGGACCGCCGCATCGTCGAGGCGTTGCGGGCGGACGGCCGGGCGTCGATGCGCACCCTGGCGGAGTCGTTGCACATCTCGCGCGCGAACGTCTACGCGCGCGTGCAGCGCCTGGAGCACGACGGCGTCATCACCGGCTACACGGCGACGGTCGATCCGCAGCGGTACGGCTACGGCGTGGCCGCATACGTCTACGTCAACATCACGCAGCATTCGTGGAAGGCCGTCCGGTCGCGCATCCTCGCCATGCCCGAGGTGGACCACGCGGCCCTGGTGTCCGGCTCGCACGACCTGGTGCTGCTGGTGCGCACCCGGGACACCACGTCGCTGCGCGAGCTGGTGCTGACCCAGCTGCAGGGCATGCCGGAGATCACCTCGACGGAGACGGTGTTGATCTTCGATGAGCTCCCGACGACGCCGAGGCCGCCCCGCGCTTGACTGCGTGCCCTATGCATTGATGGATGAGACGGGAGTCGCGGGACCTGCAGCTGCGCGCCGACACGGACCTCCGCGCCGGACTCGAGCACTTCCGGCACGGCCGGGGCGCGTCGGCGGTCATCCTGCTCGACCGGGCGATCACCGGCTACCTGACGCTGCTGCGCGACAGCGGACGCTCGCGCGGGCGGGAGCTCGCGCTGCTGTTCAGCCGCGCGCAGTTGGACAACGCCGAGGTGCTCATGCGCTACGGCGATCCGCAGCTCGCCGCGGCCGCCGCCGATCTGGGTTTCCGCGGGTACGTCGGGCAGTACCGCACCCGCGGCTGGACCGTCGCCGAGATGGGCGCGCTCGCCGCCCGGGCGAGCGCGATCCTGGCCCGCACCGGCCGGTTCACCGACGCCGTCGCCGCCGACGAGCTGGCGATCAAGGCGTACGCCGAACTTGGCGACGCCCCCCGCACCGCCGAGGCGCTCACCCTGGCCGGCCTGCACCTGCTCGCCCTCGCCGACGACCGGCATCGCGAGCAGGCGGCCGAGCACCTCGGCGACGCCCGGTCCGTCGACGCGGAGGCGGCCCGCGCGGCCCAGGACGAGTGGGAGCGGCTGCGGGAGCGGCCCCCGCCGCTCACCCTGGCGCAGGCGCTGTGGCTGGTGCCCGAGGCGGAGGGGCTGCCCGACGCGTACCGTGACCCGGCCCCGAACCTGGTCAGCCCGTCCGGCCGCACGTACCCGCACCTGGCCACGATCGACGCCGCCAAGCTCGCGGGGATCGCGGAGCGGCTGCTGCCCGAGTCGCCGGCGGAGGGGCTGCGGATCGGGCTGGAGGCCCACTACCTGTACGCGATCGGCGCGGCGGCCGGGCCGCTTGACGACCGTACCGAAGCGGAATGGGCGAGCCTCGTGGACGCGCTGCGCACCGTCCTCGCCGACGACGACCCGCTCCTGGCCGAGGACCTGGCGCAGTTTCGCGAACGCGGTTGACTCTCCCACCGTGGGAGACCGCAGAGTTGAGCGGTGGACGACGAACTGCTCAGCATCGGCGCACTCGCGCGACGGACCGGGCTGCCGGTCAAGCTCGTGCGGCACTGGTCCGACCTCGGGATCGTGCCGGCGGCCGGACGGACCGGGGCCGGCTACCGGCGGTTCGAACCGCGGGCCGTCGCCCGGCTCGAGTTCGCCCGCACGCTGCGCCAGCTCGGGCTCGGCATGGACGCGATCCGCGGCGTCGTGACCCGCGAGGACACCCTCGGCGAGGTCGCGGCCGCGCACGCCCGGGCGATCGACGCGCAGATCCGGGCGCTCAAGCTGCAGCAGGCGGTGCTGCGCTCGGTCGCGGCGCGCGGCTCGTCGGCGGAGGAGCTCGGCGTGCTGACCCGGCTCGCCCGCCTCTCCGCGGCCGAGCGGGCCGCGATCATCGAGCGGTTCGTGGCCGAGACCGTCGGCGACGTCGACGTCCCGGCGTACCGCGACGGCCTGCTCGCCGCCCGCCCCGACCTGCCCGACGATCCCACCGCCGAGCAGGTCGACGCCTGGCTGGAGCTCGCCGAGCTCGTCGCCGATCCCGAACTGGGCCGGGCGATGCGGCGCACCGCCGAGTACGTCGCCCGGATCGCGCCCGGCGCGGCGGACGACGGCTCGGCCGAGCGCGTCACGGCCTTCTGGGTGGCGAGGGTCGGCGCGGCCATGCGGGCGGGCATCGCGGCCGACTCGCCGTCCGCCGACCCGATCGTGGCCGAGATCGTCCAGGCCTGGCTGCCCACCCAGCGCGACACCACCGATCCGCGGGCCCAGCTCCTGGAGCAGCTGGAGGTGGCGGCCGATGCCAAGGCCGAGCGGTACTGGCAGCTCGTCTGCGTCATCACCGGCCGCCCGGTGCCGCCGAGCCTGGCCGGGCCCGGTCAATGGCTGATGACGGCGCTGCGGGCCAACCCGTCCCCGGGCGCCCGCGCCGCTGCGATCGCCGCCCAGCTCGATCGCCCGCCACCGGACAGCCTGCTGGAGTCGTGCGAGCAGGTGCTGCACGAGGTCGGGGCGCTCGTGGCGAGCACCGGGCCGGAGCGCCTCGCCGACCCGACGCCGTGCGGCGGGTGGGACGTGCGGGCGCTGCTCGACCACATGGTGTACGAGAACCTGCTCTGGACAAGTCTCGCCGAGAACCGGCCGCGCTCCGACTTCGCCGCCGACCACCTCGACGGCGATCACGTCGCGGCGTTCCGGGCGGCGGCCGCGGCCACGATGCGCGCGTTCCGGCGGCCCGGGATGCTCGAGGCGCCCTACGGCCCGGCGCGCGGATGGAACCTCGTCGAGCAGCTGGTCATCGAGATGCTCGCGCATGGGTGGGACCTCGCGACGGCGACCGGCCGCTCCACCGATCTGGCGCCGGACGTCGCCCTGGCGGTGCTCCCGGCCGTGCACCGCCAGTATGCCAGCCTGCCCCGGACACCGGGAGGATCGTTCGGCCCGGAACGTCCCGCCCCGCCCGGCGCCACGCCGGCCGACCGGCTCGCCGCGTACCTCGGGCGCGGGTAGCTTTGCTCGCATGACATCGCTGGACGAGTTCGCCGCGCTCGCCGGGCGCGAGCACGGGCTGGTCGTCGTCTCGACCCTCCGCGCCGACACCACCATCCAGGCGTCCATCGTGAACGCCGGCGTGCTCACCGACCCGCTCACGGGCGGGCGAGCGCTCGGGTTCGTGACGTACGGCAAGGTGAAGCTGGCCAACCTGCGCACCCGCCCGCGCGTGACGGTGACCGCCCGGGCCGGCTGGGAGTGGGCGACCGTGGAGGGAACGGCCACCCTGATCGGCCCGGACGACCCGGCCCCCGGCTTCGACGCCGACCGATTGCGGTTGCTGCTGCGCGAGGTGTTCACGTCGGCCGGCGGCACCCATGACGACTGGGACGAGTACGACCGCGTCATGACCGAACAGCGCCGCACGGCCGTGCTCATCGACCCGTCCCGCGTGTACAGCAACACCTAGCCGCCGATCCAGCGCACCCCGTCCGCGGTGCGCAGCGCCTCGTCGAGGCTCGGGATCGGGTCGCCGCTGCGGTACAGCACCAGGGTGTGGCCGTGGAAGTCGAGCACGTTGAGGAAGTTCTGCTCGGCGTACGCGGCCAGCCCCTGCACATCGCGCACGCGCTGCGGCCCGCCGACGCCGGCCAGCCCGTTGCCGGTCGACGGTGCGGCGAGCACGACCCGGATCGCCGCCGTGCCGTCGCCCCGCAGGCTGATCCCGCCGTCGCTGTCCACCCCGGCAACGGACAGCCCCGCGGGCAGGTAGGAGGCCTCGATCTTCGGCCGCAGCACCAGCTCCCCGTCATCGCGCAGCCCGGCCGCGGCCCGCAGCGCATCCCGCTCCAGCGTGGAAACCCGATTGCCGATGCTACCGTACTCCAGCGCCGCCGACCGCCCCGACGGCAGCGTCCACAACACCCGTGTCCACAGTGGACTCGACTGGAACCGCCCCCGCTGCCCGTTGACGCTCGTCGCCGTCCACCCCGCCCAGTCCGGATTCGCCGGCGAGTCCAGCGCCACCTGCAGATACGGCCCGGTCTCCTGCTCCCCGAAGTCCGCCGCCTCCCCCGCGAGCCCGACCGCCCGATACGGCTCGCCCGGCACCCCCTCCGGCAGCCACGTCATCCGGATCCTTGCGGTCCACCCAGGCGCCGGCCCCTCCGCCGCCTGCTGCTGCGCGGGCGACAACAGCCACGCGACGAGCACAAGCAAAGCCAAACTCGCCATTTGTACCGTACGACGCCGCCTCTTGACCCGCTCGCGCACGTGCGCCATGACCAGCCCGGCGTCGGGCGCGTGCCGCTCCTCCTCGAGCAGCGCATCGGTGAGCACCCGCACGTTCATCGCAACGCCTCCAGATCGGCCGACTCCAACCGCAACGCCGCGATCGCCCGCGCATGCGCCGAACGCACGGTCCCGGGCGCACACCCGAGCATCTCGGCGGTCTCGGTTTCGCTGAGCCCCTCGTAGTACCGCAACACGAGCACCGCCCGCTGCCGCTGTGGCAGCCGCGCGAGCCGTTCGAGCACCGCCGCCCGAACAGCCATGTCCTCGGCGTGATCGGGCACGGTCGGCTCCTCGACCCGCTGCCGCTGCCACAGCTCCGCCCGCCGCACCACCCGCCGCCGCCACGACAGATACTGCGACGTGACAATCTTCTTGACGTAGAGCTCGGGCCGCTCCATGCCGCCGATCCGCGCCCACCGCCCGTGCGCGACGACCAGCGCGTCCTGCACCACGTCCTGCGCCAGCTCCCGATCCCCGGCCAGCACACCCGCGAACCGCAGCAACGCGGGCAACCGCGCCTGCACGAACTCGTCGAACGTCATACTCTTATGAACGCCACGAGCCGCGCGTTTCGCTCCATCGCCCTCAAGACGCGTGTTTCGCTCCCTCGCCTCGGACGCACGGCCACCCTACCCCGGGCCGCTCATCGGACCGGCCTGAACCAGTGGCTCGCGCTGCTGCTCGCCCCGATCGCCCCCGCCCGCCGGGATTGCCTGACCCGGGCGCGCAACCGCCGGCTCGACCCGACCGCGGTGTTCATCATCGCCACCATGACCTTGTAACTTCTGCAGGCGCCGGCCTCCGGCGAGTGAGGCAGCCGGGCAGGCAACGTGGATGTGCGAACCGCGGCGATCACCGGGCGTACCGCCTTCGGGTGAGGCCGGCGGCTCAGTGCAGGGTGAGTTCGAAGCAGCCCCAGTCGCCGCCCGCCTCGGCGACGAGTTTCCAGGTGCCGGCCGACGGCAGGGGGATGCCGCTCGGGTAGAACTGCACGCCGCCCTCGTTCGTCGCCAGCGATCCGGCGTCGTAGGTCTCGACGCGACCGGTCGCCGACGTTGCGGTGATGGTCATGCGCGCGTTCACGGCCGGGTGGGACGGGATCCAGTACAGCTTGCCGATGCCCGGTTCGAGGCCCGGCCGCCACTGCCGGCGGTACTCAACGAAATCGCCCGCGATGATGTCGCCCGAGCGGGCGTCACGCACCTCGTCAGCGACCGGCACGCAGGCACGTTCGCTCGTGCCCGGCAGGGACTGTTCGGTCAGCGGGGCCGGGCGCTCCACAGCCGCAGACGGAGACGGCGGTGAAGGCGGAGACGGCGGTGAGGGCGAACTGCACGATGCGAACGCCGTCAACGCCACCGCCGCGAGCAACCAGCTGCGCACGTCCCCATCAGACCGCGTGCACGGACGCTCGGCAAGGCCGTTACGCGAGGACATCCCGCGTGCACGGACGCTCGGCCACGCCGTTACGCGAGGACATCCCGCGTGCACGGACGCTCGCTAAGGCCGTTCCGCGAGCGCGGGCGCTCGGCAACGCCGCCACGCGAGGGCATCCCGCGAGCGCGGACGCTCGCCAACGCCGTTCCGCGTGCACGGACGCTCGGCAACGCCGTTCCGCGAGCATCGCGCGAATACGGGCGCTCGGTCTGGCCGTTACGCGAGGGCCTCCCGCGCGGCGCGTGGCTCGCGGCCGAGGAGCTTGCTCAGCAGCGGGTCGGTGCCGGCGAAGTAGCCCGCCTGGGCGGCCTGGTAGAAGCCGAGCAGGAATTCGGTCCGATGCGGCTGCTGCTGAGCGGCGACCCAGTCCTGCTCGTCCAGCAGCCGGTAGCCGATGGGGCGGCCCGAGACCTCGGACGCGATTTCGGCGAGCTCCGCGAACGTTACGGCGGCCGGAGCGGTGATGGTGGTCGGGCCGTCGTAGCCGCCGCCGGCGAGCAGGATTGCGGCTGCGGCCTCGGCGGCGTCCTCGCGGGCCGTCCATGAGACCGGGCCGTCGCCCGGTACGGCGATCATGCCCGTCTCGCGCCACGGGCCTGCAAGCCACTGCAGGCTGTGCGCGTAGAAGCCGTTGCGCAGCGAGGTCCACGGGATGCCGGAGGCCGCCAGCAGTTGCTCGGTGGCGAAGTGGCTGCTTCCGGGGGCGAACGGGTTGTCCGGGGCGGCGGCCTGGTGGCTGGTGTAGAGGATGCGTCCCACGCCGGCGGCTACGGCCGCCTCGATCGCGGTGCGGTGCAGGGTCGTCGCGTCCGCGGTCGGGTCGTTGGAGGAGACGAGCAGCAACTGGTCGGCGCCGGCGAACGCGGCCGGCAGGGAGGCGGGTTCGCTGTAGTCGCCGCGCCTGACCTCGACGCCGCGGTCCGCGAACGGGGCGGCCTTCGCGGGGTCGCGGGTGACGACGGCGAGGCCGCTGGTGGGCATGCGTTCGAGCAGGTGGGTGACGGTGGCGCCGTTGAGGGCTCCGGTCGCGCCGGTGACGATAATCATTGATCCGCCTTCGCTGTTACCAATGGAAACACTGACGACGGTACCGCCTGTAATCGCCGATAGCAACCTCATGTTATCGTTGGTTCATGAGTGATCGGGCCGACGTGCGGATGGCGATCGTCGAGGCCGCCGCGGAGCTGCTGCGGGACGTGGGGCCCGGTGCGGTGACGACCCGCGGGGTGGCCGAGCGGGCCGGTGTGCAGGCCCCGACGATCTACCGGCTGTTCGGGGACAAGGACGGGCTGCTGGAGGCGGTGGCCGAGCACGTCATGACCACGTTCGTGGCGGAGAAGGCGGCGGGTCAGGCGGCCGCCGCCGCGGCGGACGCCGACCCGCTCGATGACCTGCGCCGCAGCTGGCGCCGGCAGGTCGAGTTCAGCCTGGCCAACCCGGCGATCTTCCGCCTGCTGAGCGACCCCGACCGGGTGCTGGACTCGCCGGCCGCGGCCAGGGGCCGGCAGGTCCTCGAGGCCCGGGTGCACCGACTGGCGGCGACCGGGCGGCTGCGGGTCTCCGAGGCACATGCGATCGATGTCATTCAGGCCGCCGGCGTCGGGACCATCCAGACGCTGCTCGTGGCACCGCTGGAGCGACGGGACCCGGGCCTCGGCGACGCCATGATGGACGCCGTCCTGGCCCGCATCCTGACCGACGCGCCCGCCGCCGACCAGGATGCGTCCACCGCGGCGGCCGTTGCCCTGCGCGCGCTCGCGCCGCAACTCGCGATGCTCAGCGACGGCGAGCGCCGGCTCCTGATCGAGTGGCTGGACCGGATCACCGAAGGCCGCACCACGGAAAGCCGCACCACCGAAGACCGCACCACCGAAGACCGGACCACGCAAAGCCGCACCACCGAAGACCGGACCACCCAAGACCGCACCACGCAAAGCCGCACCACCCAAGACCGGACCACCGAAGACCCGACCACCGAAGGCCCGAACGCGGAAGCAGCTACGCGACCGCGGTGAGCCCGGCGCTCGCCAGCAACCGGGCCGCCACAGAAGACCGCACAACCGGCGACCGCACCACGCAAAGCCGCACCACCCAAGACCGGACCACCGAAGACCCGACCACCGAAGACCCGAACGCGGAAGCAGCTACGCGACCGCGGTGAGCTCGGCGCTCGCCAGCAGCCGGGCCGCCACCGAAGCCAGACGCCTTCCCTGGTACCGCGCGGCGCCAAGCGTCGCCTCGCTCGGCACGCCCTCGACGCCGGGGTGGGCGGTGCCGTAAGGGTTGCCGTGCGCCGCGTACACCGCCGGGTCGGTGTAGCCGGGCGGGACGATGAACGCGCCCCAGTGGTAGAAGGTGTTGTACAGCGCCAGCAGCGTCGACTCGTTGCCGCCCTGCAGGTTGCCGGCGCTCGCGAACGCCGTCGCCGGCTTGTTGGACAGTGCGCCCGCCGACCACAGGCTACCCGTGGTGTCGATGAACTGCTTGAGCTGGGCGGCCACATTGCCGTACCGCGTCGGCGAACCGAAAGCGTAGGCGTCGGCCCAGCGCAGGTCGTCCAGCGTGGCCACCTCGACGTGCGGGGTCGCGCTGACGTGCGCGCGCCACGCCGGGTTGGCGTCGATCGCGGTGTCCGGGGCCAGCTCCGGCACCCGGCGCAGCCGCACCTCGGCGCCGGCGGACTCGGCGCCCTCCGCGACGGCCGAGGCCAGGGCGTGCACGTTGCCCGTGGCCGAGTAGTAGATGACGGCGACCTTCGCGCCCATGACGCCTCCTGAAGTGGAAACTATTCCGGTTACGTGGTCGAGACTAAGTGGAACTTCTTCCGCTTACAAGGGATGGGAGGATGCTCACATGTCGCTGCCGCTGATCGGCCAACCGCCGCCCGAACGGGCCGACGCCGCGCGCAACCGGCAGCGGCTCGTCGAGGCCGCCCTGCGCATCGTGGCGGCCCGCGGCGTGGCCGGACTGGCCCTCGACGAGGTCGCCCGGGAAGCCGGAGTCGGCGTCGGTACCGCGTACCGGCGCTTCGGCGACGTCGGCACCCTGGCGTACGCGCTGCTGGAGAACCACGAGCTGCGGTTCCAGGAGGCGTTCCTGTCCGGGCCTCCCCCGCTCGGACCGGGCGCCCCGCCGCACGAGCGCATCCGCGCGTTCCTGGATGCCCTGCTGGACCTGCAATGGGACCAGTGGGAGCTGCGCCTGCTGGCCACGCAGAAGGGCCCGCACGGCTGGGCGAGCGGGCCGTATCCGACGTATCAGCTGCATCTGGTACACCTGCTGCGGTCCCTGGATCGTGACCTGGACGCGCCTTACACCGCGAGCGTCCTGCTGGCCCTGCTGAACCCGACCGTGCTGGACCACCAGCGCCACGGGCTCCAACTGAAGCCCGAGCGGATCCGGCACGGCTTCGAGGCCGTGCTCGAGGCGCTGCTCTAGAAGCGTCGGCGCGGGTTCTTGGCCATCCAGCGCCGGTGCTCGCGCTCGAGGCGCTCGGGGAAGCGGCGGAACTGCGGCCCCGCCTCCGCCAGCGCGTCCTCGATCCACTCCCGGGCGGCGTCGGTCGAGACGCCCCAGCGCCACACGAGCGTCTCGCGGGCCGCGCGCTCCCGGCCGAACGTGCGGGCCAGCACCGGCGGGAAGTCGTGCACCACCTCGGCGATCATGTGCATCCGGGCGAACGCGTCATCCATCTCGTACGCCGCGATCGTGCCCAGCCGCAGCTCGCTCGCCAGGGCCCGCACCTCGATCGTGCCCAGGCCGAGCAGCGCCGCGACGGCCCGCACCGCCGAGGCCCGTCCATCGATCACCACCAAAGGGTAAAGCGCATCACAGCGCCCGCGGTACGGGGACTGTTACGGTCCCGCTCGGAACGTGATCAGGAAGGTGCACATCGGATGCGTCGCGGGCTCATCGGGCTGCTGGCCGTGGCGTGCGGGCTCACCGCCGCCAACCTCTACTACGCGCAGCCGCTGCTGCCCGTCCTCGGCCAGGCGTTCGGCGTCGGCGACGTCACCGTGTCGACCATCGTGGTGGCGACCCAGATCGCGTACGCCGTCGGTTTGTTCTTCCTCGGGCCGCTCGGCGACCGCGTCAACGTGCGCACCCTCGTCACGGTGCTGCTGCTCGTCGGGGCGGCCGGGCTCGTGGGGGCGGCGGCCGCGCCCGCGTTCGGGGTGCTGCTGGCGGCGTCGGTCGTGGTCGGCGCGGTGTCCGTGGTGGCGCAGATCCTGGTGCCGTTCGCGGCCGGGCTGGCCTCCGACGCCGACCGCGGGCGGGTCACCGGCACGGTGATGAGCGGGCTGCTGGCCGGGATCCTGCTCGCCCGCGCGTTCTCCGGGGTCGTCTCGGACGCGCTCGGCTGGCGCTGGGTCTACGCGCTCTCGGCCGGGTTCATGCTCGCCCTCGCGGTGGCGCTGCGCGCGATGCTGCCGGTGCGCGAACCGTCCACCGCCATCGGGTACGGCCAGTTGCTGCGCAGCACGCTCGCGCTGCCGGTGCGCCACGCGACGCTGCGGCGGCGGGGACTGTTCCAGGCCGCGTTGTTCGGCTCGTTCACCGCGTTCTGGACGACGATGGGCTTCCTGCTCACGCGCCCGCCGTACAACCTCTCGGAATTGCACGTGGGTCTGTTCTCGCTGCTGGGGGCGGGTGGCGCGCTCATCGCGCCCGCGGCCGGGCGGTGGAGCGATCGGGGCTGGGCGCGGCGGAGCACGGTGGCCGGCCTGCTCGTCGCCGGCGTCACGTTCGCGGCGGCCGGGGCGGTGACCGCGCTGCCGGGGCGCATTGCGGGGATCGTGCTGCTGGCGGTGGCCGCGCTGGTCATCGACGCCGCCGTGCAGACCCTGCTCATCACGAACCAGCAGGTGGTGTACCGCCTGGAGCCCTCAGCGCGCGCCCGCATCAACACGGTGTTCCTGGTGACGTTCTTCCTCGGCGGGGCGGCCGGCGCGCAGCTGAGCACCGTCGCCTGGCACCTGGGCGGCTGGCCGGCGGTCGCGCTCCTCGGCGGGGGCCTGCCACTGCTCGCCCTGGCCACCTACCTCGCCGGCGGGCTGCGCAAGGAGCGGGCCGAGGACGAACTCCGGGGCGAGGTCCCCGTCGCCGTTTGAGGCCATCGCGGCGGGCTGCGCAAGGAGCGGGCCGAGGACGAACTCCGGGGCAAGGTCCCCGTCGCCGCTTGAGGCCATCGCGGCCAGCCGTTCGACCTCGGGCAGCAGCCGTACGGCCAGGAACAGCTCACCGGCCCCGATGACGGCCGCGGCGACGATGAGGCCGGCCACCGGCGCGGCGGCGATGGCGATCGTGGCGACCAGGCCCGAACCGGCGCGCACCCGCAGGCCGAGGCGGGGCAGGCTCGGCAACGGCTGCGCGGCCGCGCCGTCGACCGCCGCGGCGATGCCGAACGCGAGGGCGGCCACCGAGACCCCGACCGACGGATCGGCCTCGGGCAACCGGACCAGCACGACCCCCGCCAGGGCCAGCAGCGCCGGGCCGGCCTGCAGGATCAGCGGGCCGCCGTACCGTGCGCGCAGCAACTGCCCGCCGCCGAAGCGCCCGCACGCGGTGAACAGCAGCCACGCCCCGAGCGCCGCCGGCCCGACCGCCTTCATGGTGCCGGGCCAGAACGCCGCGAGCGCCGCCACCAGCACGCTCACCAGGCCGAAGCTCGTCACCGCCCACCAGCCCAGCACGCCGTGCAGCGGACGCGCGTGACGCTCCAGGGTTCGCAGCTCCGATTGCATGGGGGTCTCCTCGGGTGGAACCGGATTCGCCCACCCTGATACCCATCAGCCCGGCCTACCGAACATATCGGTCACCTTCAGTGCATGATCGGCAACCAGATCGCGGCCCACACGATCTTGCCCTTTTCGTTGCGCAGGCAGCCCCACATCGTGGCGTTGCGGTCGATGATGTGCAGCCCGTCGCCCGGCACGTCGGCCCGGCGGGCGTTGGGCACCACCGTCGGCGGGCGCGGATCGCCGTCGCGCACCGAGATGTGCAGGTAGTTGCCGCGGCGGCTCACCGAGAGCACCACCTCGGTGCCGGCGTGGGTCGCGGCGTTGTGCACGAGCTCGAAGACGATCCGGCGCGCGACGGTGGCCACGTGCGGCACCTGCCAGGCCATGCACGCCTCGTGCACGAGCAACCGGGCCCGGCTCGGGGCGAACGCGTCCGGCGGCAGCACGAGGCTGAACCGGTCCGGCAGCGGCGGTCCGTGCAGCGCGGCGGCTTCGGCGGTGGGCAGCGTGTCGTACAGGCGCAACACCCGGTGCCAGAACGGGTTGGCGAGCCGGGTGCGCAGCGTGCCGTGGGCCGGGACGACCCACAGCAGCGACACCCCGTGGTCGCGCAAAGCCCGATCCTGCGCCGCGTGGAAGAGCGGCGCCGCCGTGCCCGTGGCATCATCGAAGTCGGTGAGATCGACGATGACGGCCCGCGGGCAGGCGACGAGCGCCTTGCTCACAGCGCTGCGGAGTCGGTGCTTGCGTTCGGTGGTCAGCTCCCCGGCGGCGGTGATCCAGGTGATCTCGCGCTCGAGATCGTGCCGGGTCTCGACGGACATCATGACCTAACCATAAAACGAACTGCCTAAACTAAAATCCGTCCCGCGAACGAAGTTCGGCCCCACTTCGGTGTGACAACAGGTCGGTAGCGCTCCCATTGCCGGCCCCGTCGCCTGGCGGAACCACCAGCACCTCGCAGCCCGACTCCTCCACCAGCCGCCGGCTCGCGCTGCCGTCGAGCAGGTGGGCGACGTCGCCGTGGGTGGGCGCGCCGATGGCGACCAGCTGGGCACCGACCGCGTTGGCGTGCTTGGCGATGAGGCTGCCGGCGTGGCCGTGGTCGGCGACGCTGCGCAGCACGTGCCCGGAGGCCGCGACGCCGCGCGCCGCCAGGTCGTCGAGGGCGGCCTGGACGCGGGCGCGGGCCTGCTCGTACGACTCGCGGTCGACCGCGTCCTCGCCGACGATCGCGATCTCGTGGACGTGCAGCAGCTCCAGCGGCGCGTGCAGCTCGGCCGCGCGCTCGGCGGCCACCGCGGTCACCGCGGCCGCGGACGGTCCGGCGTCGACCGCCACCACGACCGGGCGGTTGCCGTTCGCCGCGCCGGTCCGCCCGACGGTCACGATCTCGCCGACGGGTGCGGCGGCCGCACCGCTCGCGGCCTCCTCGGCGGCGTTCTCCGCGTCGGTGAGGATCCGGTGGCCGGTGGCGAGCACGAAGATGGCGAGGATGAAGGTCGCGGCGCCGAGGTAGAACGGCACGTGGATGTTGTAGTGGTCGGCGAGCTTGCCGGCCACGAACGGGGCCAGGCCGCCGCCGATGAAGCGCACGAAGCCGTAGGAGGCCGAGGCGACCGGCCGCGGCACCGGCGCCACGGTCATGACCGCCTGCGTGGTGAGCGTGTTGTTGATGCCGATGAACGCGCCGCACACGATGACCGCGACGATGACGGTGGTGGGCGAGTCGGTGAAGGCGGCGATGACCGTCATCACCACGCCGAGCAGGAACAGGTTGGCGTACAGCGTCTTCGCCGTGCCGAACCGCCGCTGCAGCCGGGGCGCGACGGCCACGCTGAAGATCGCCACGAGCAGCCCCCAGCCGGTGAAGACCAGGCCGAGCTTGTGCTCGTTGAGCTCCATCGGATACGGCGCATAGCCGAGCATGGTGAAGAAGCCCCAGTTGTACAGCACGGCGGTCAGGCTCATGATGAGCAGCCCGCGGTGGCGCAGCGCGGCGAGTGGGGCGATGACGCTCGTCCGCTCGGCCGGCTTCGGCGTCCTGGGCACGAGCGTGATGGTCGCGACGAGCGCGATGAACATCAGCACGCTCACGCCGTAGAACGGCCCGCGCCAGCTGATCCCGCCCAAGGTCCCGCCGAGCAGCGGGCCCACGGCGATGCCGATGCCCAGAGCCGTCTCGTACAGGATGATCGCCCCGCCGAACCCGCCGCTCGCCGAGGCCACGATGACGGCCAGGGAGGTGGCGATGAACAGCGCGTTGCCCAGTCCCCAGCCGGCCCGGAAGCCGACGATGCCGCCGATGCTGTCCGAGGTGCCGGCCAGCGCCGCGAACACCACGATGATGGCCAGGCCGACGATGAGCGTGCGCTTGGGCCCGATGCGGCTGGACACCATGTTCGTGATGAGCATCGCGACCGCGGTCACCAGCAGGTAGCTGGTGAACAGCAGCGACACCTGGCTGGGCGACGCGTGCAGCTGGTGCGACAGCGCGGGCAGGATCGGGTCGACCAGGCCGATGCCCATGAAGGACACGACACAGGCGAACGCGACGGCCCACACCGCCTTCGGCTGGCGGAACGGACTGGCCGTCGCCGGACTGTGCTGGTTCATACGGAGGTACTCCCGGGGAGGGTCGGATCGGTGGTGACGAGCCGGTCCAAGGCCGGCAACGCGGCGGCGAGCGCGGCGCGGTCCTCGGCGCTGAGGTGCTCCGCCAGCTCGCTCATCCGGCGGGCCCGGGCGGCGCGGCGCCGGCGCAGCACGTCTGCCCCGGCCGCGGTGAGGTGAACCATCACGACCCGGGCGTCGCCGGCGCACGAGCGCCGCTCGGCGTAGCCGTCCTGCTCCAGCCGCGAGACGAGCTGCGTCATGGCCGGTTGCGTGATGCCCTCGCGCACCGCGAGCTCCGACAGGCGGCACGGCCCGTGCACGTCGAGCGTCCGCAGCGTCGCCGCCTTGGTCAGCGACACGTCGTCCGCCGGGGCCAGCCGCCGCAGGAGCGAGACGACCCGCTCCAGGCTGACGGCGAGCACCGCCCCGTCGAGGATCTTGGACACCCGTCCTTTATATCACCTACTTATATTCGCGCGTTATGCTTTTGGCTGTGATGACCCCCGCACGCACCCCCGGGGACGGTCCCGGGACGATCCTGGTCGGCGTCGACGGCTCGATCCCGTCCCTGCGCGCCGCGGCCTACGCGGTCGGACTGGCCCGGCGGCAGCGCAGCCGCCTCGTCGCCGTGTACGTGCGCACGCTCTCCGCCACCGTCCTGTCCCTGGCCGACTCGGGCGGGCACGCCGCGCTCAACGTGGTGGACGCGCACGACGCCGTGGAGCGGCAACTCCGCGACGCGGTCGAGCGCGACATCGCCCGCCTCGACGTCGACGCCCATCTCGTCGTGCGCACCGGCGAGCCGTTCACGGAGCTGGTCGCGGTGGCGCAGGCCCTGAACGCGGACGCGGTGATCGTGGGCCGCTCGGCGGGCGCGCTGCACCGGCTGGCCGGCTCGATCGCGGTGAAACTGGTCCGCTGCGGCCGCTGGCCGGTGACGGTCGTGCTATAAATCGATTGCTCGCGATGCCACACTGAGGTCATGGACCGAAAGCCGCGCCTGGGCGGCTCACGTTTCACGCCGCCCGGCCTCTTCACCGAACTCGGCCTCGACGTCGAGGTCGTCCTGGAACCGTGCGACCGGCTGGTGGACGACCTGGGCCGCGGCGACCTCGACGCCGTGATCCTCTCCGGACGGTTCACGGCCCCGGAGGGCGCCGAGCACGTCATGGTGGCCTCGCACCGCACCCGGGTGGCCATGCGGCACGACGATCCGTTCGCCGCGCTCGACCCGATCTGGATGGGCCAGGTGTGGGGCCGGGACCACGTCGGCGTCGGCACGCACCCCGACGCCGATTGGGCCACGCTCGCCGACCACGTGCGCCGGACCGGCGTGCTCGCGGAGATCCTGCCGCTGGAGACCGGCGGCGACATCGGCGTCTTCGCCGACCCGGCGTTCACTGTCCGCCCGGTCCACGGCGGGCCGAGCCTGCGATTCGACCTGTTCTGGCCGGCCGAGCGCGCCGGCAGCCCGATCGCGCTCGCGGCCACCGCCCGGTGGGGCCGCAACCCAACCTAGCCGAGCCCCGGTGTCAGCCGGGTGTCACTCAGTCGGTCGCGGCCCGGCGCCAGCGGACCAGGGCGTCGGCACCGGTCGAGGCCCGCACCGCGCCGATCGCGGCCAGGTGCTCCAGATGGGCCAGGGTCTCCCCCAGGGCCAGCCGCCGCAGCACCCCGTGCAGCGCGTCCCAGCCCCGCGACCAGGTCAGCCCGGCCGCCACCGTCCACGCGGTCGCCGCACCGCCGTTGGCGTCGATCGCGGCCAGAATCTCGCCGCCCCGCTCGTCGTGGTGGCGGACCAGCTCGGCGGCGCGGGCGTCCAGGCCCCGGAAGCGGTACTCGTGCGCCGGCAACGCCTCCTCCGCGGTGTACTTCGCGGTGATCTCCAGCGAGGCCAGGTAGTCGCCCAGCGGGTTGCCCTCGGAGCCGTCGTGCATGCCGATGTTGGGGCTGATCCGGGGCAGCAGGTGGTCGCCGGTGAGCAGCACGCCCGCCCCGGCCTCGTGCAGGCACAGGTGGCCCGGCGTGTGGCCCGGCGTCCAGATCGCGCGCAGCTCGTGGCGGGCCAGCGGCAGCAGGTCGCCGTCCTCGATGGCGCGGTCCGGCTCGGCCATGTCCATCAGCTCGCCGATCCGGTTGTGGCTGATGACCAGCCCCTCCGTGACGTCGGCGGGCACCCCGTGGCGCAGCAGCCAGGCCCGGTCGGTGCCCGGGTCGCGGTGCCGCCACGCGCGCACCGGCAGCGTCTCCGCCTCGGCCGGGTGCATGCCGATCCAGGCTCCGCTGCGCTCGCGCACCCAGTTGCTCATGCCGTGGTGGTCGGGGTGGACGTGGGTGAGCACGACCCCGGTGACGTCTCCGATCCCGGCGCCGGCGCACGCCAGACCCGCCTCGAGCGCGGCCCGCCCCTCGGCGCTGTCCCATCCGGGATCCACCAGCAGCACACCGGCGTCGTCAACAAAGACATAGCTCAGCGTGTACCGCAAAGGGCTGTCCGGAATCGGCACGGGCACCGACCACACGTCGGGGCGCACCTGCTCGACCGGCGGCAGCACGCGCTCCTGCCAGGCCTCGTGCTGGGCGGTGCCGGTGATGATCACGAGTAGCTCCCGTTGTGCAGCAGGAAATCCACGAGCCGGCGCGCATGCCGGGGCGTGTCCGCGGCCAGCGCCGCGCGCTTGTCCGCCGGCGTACTGATCGCGTGCATCATCGCCCCGCCGACGAGCGTGTCGAGCAGCAGCGTGACGGACACCGTGGCCGGCAGCTCGCCCCGGTCGATCCCCCGCCGCACGATCGCCCGCGCGGCCGCGATCTGCGCCTTGTGCAGCGCCGCGTAGTGCTCGGCCACGCCCGGGATGGTCCCCATCTCCAGCGGCAGCCGCAGCGCGGCGCGGCTGGAGGGCCCGGCGTACCGGTCGAGCACCTGCGTGGCCAGCTCGACGAGGTCCCCGCGCAGCGTCCCGGTGTCGACGTCCTCGACCCGCAGCAGCCCGGCCGTGAGCGCGTCGTTGAGCAGCGCCTCCTTGGAGCTCCAGCGCAGGTACAGCGAGGCCTTGCCCACCCCCGCCCGCCGTGCGACGGGCTCCATCGCGAACCCGGCCCACCCGACGTCGCCGAACACGTCGAGCGCGGCCCGCAGTATCCGCCGATCCACCTGGGGATCGCGGGGCCGCCCGTGCACCGCGGTTGCCGTCACCCGGCCATGTTAACTGAACGATGAGCGTTCAGTTTGCCCGCCGACCTGTCCAACCGATCACACTGCTGACAGATTTGCGCGGCGGCGGTACAACGGTCGCGTGGGACGCCGACGGCGCGAGGCCGAGCGCAGGGCCCGCATGAACCGCCCCAACTACAAGCGTCAGGCCGCGGTCGCGACCGTGCTCATGCTGGGCGGCCTGGCCCTGGCCGCGACGAGCCTGCGCTGGTGGGGGCTCATCCCGATGTTCGTCGCGACACTCATCACCGCGAACCTGATGCGCGCCCGAAAGGCCTACCGCACCGGCCGCTGGTTCGACGAGGACGCCTGAAGCACCCGGCGCGGGCCACGATGGACGAGGCGACGGCGGGCACCCCAGCCGCCCACCCGCTGCACTGGTGCGACGCCGGTCATCCGCCCCCGATCCCGCTGGCTCCCAACAACGACGAGCTCGCGCCGGAACACGGCAGCCATGTCGAGTGTCAGCCCAGCGGCCTCGTCGAGCGGCCGGGTGCAGCGATGGATGCGAGCATGCGTGAGCCGGCCGGCCTGTTCACGGGCCGTCACCACCTGTCTGCCGAGCAGTTGTGCGATCACCTGTTGACCTCGTCCAGGACGGGCGCCGCCGACGACATCGTGATCACCGTGTTGCAGACGGGCGCCGTTGCGCCGAGTCGTTGATGCGCCCCCGCTGCACCACCGACAGCGAAGAGCGTGCCAGAGCCGCGTTAAGAATTTGTTGTACCGCGCAAACCCGCCTCGGCCAGCAGTTCCTCCCGCCGCTCTTCGGGCAGCCGGTCGACGTACAGGATGCCGTTGAGGTGATCGGTCTCGTGCTGCAGGCACCGGGCGAAGTATCCCGTTCCGGTCACGCTGACCGGCTTGCCGCGCTTGTCCACGCCGGTCACGGTGGCGATCGCGGCCCGGGGCAGCGAGGCGCGCGGCCCCGGCACCGACAGGCAGCCCTCGTCCCCCTCGTCCGGCGGCGCGAGGGCCGACGCCGTCTGCAGCTGCGGGTTCACGATGTGCCCGATCTGCCGGATGTCGTCCGCGTCGGGGCAGTCGTACACGAACACGCGCAGGTCGACCCCGATCTGGTTGGCCGCCAGCCCGACCCCGCGGGCCTCGTACATCGACGCGAACATGTCGTCGATGAGCCCGCCGAGCGCCTCGTCGAACACCGTCACGTCGGCACACCGGCGGTGCAGGACCGGGTCGCCGTAGTACACGATCGGACGGGCGACACCCTGACTCGCAGACATTGATCAAGCTTACCCGCGCGCACCCCGCCGGCGGCGGGTGTAGGCGCGGACCCGGGCCCGGTTGCCGCAGTCGGCCGCGTCGCACCAGCGCCGGCTGTGGTTGCGGGTGGTGTCCAGGAACAGCCAGCCGCAGCCGTCGCCGTCGCAGCGCCGCAGGTCGGTCAGGTCGGGGCGCTGCAGCAGCTCCACCGTAGCCAGCACGAGGTGCGGGACCAGGCCGCGCGCAGAGGGGACCAGGGGCAACCGGCCCGGCAGCTCCGCCTCGGCGAGCGCGGCCATCCAGGCGGCGTGCACCGCCCGCACGTCCCCCGGCGCAGCCGCCGCCCCGGCGAGGTGCGCATCAAAAAGCCGGACGGTCACCGCGCGCAACTCCCGGACCCGGGCCAGCGCCGCATCGTCCACGGGCACAGTCCGCCCGGTCGCGGCCGTGAACCAGGCGGCCAGCAGGTCCGGCGAGCTCAGCCGGTCGACCGCCCGGGCCGGGTCGAGCCGCCAGGACAGCGTGTTGCACAGGTCGAGGGCCAAGTGGCCGCCGACGAAGCGCCATTCGTACACGCCATCCAATGTACATGGTCTAAGCGGGTTTAGACCATGTGAGAGGCGGGGACGACGAGGGGCATGGATGGATGGTCGCGCGGGTTGCGTGTCGGGGCCGGGCTCGCGGCCGGGTCGTTCCTGCTCGCGGTGGGGTTCGGGGCGTTCGCGGTCGGCCACGGCTGGCCGGCCTGGCTGGCGATCGCCATGTCGGCCCTGGTGTTCTCCGGCTCGGCCCAGTTCGCGCTGGTCACCGCGTTCGCCGGGGGCGGCCTCGGCCCGGCCGTGGCCAGCGCGGCGCTGATGAACCTGCGGTTCGTGCCGATGGCCGCGGCGACCGCCCGGCACCTGCCCGGCGGGCCGTGGCGGCGCGCGGTGCAGGGGCAGGCCGTGGTCGACGGCTCGTGGGTGGCCGCCCAGCTCCCCGGCGGCGGCCTGGACCGGCGGCTCATGTTCGGCGCGACGCTGGTGCAGTGGCCGGCCTGGATCCTCGGCACCGCGCTGGGCGCCCTGCTCGTCCCCGGCGGCGCGGCCCTCCACGCGACCGGCCTCGACCTGGTCTTTCCCGGGTTCTTCGGGCTTCTGCTGTACGACGCGCTCCGCACCGACCCACGCCTGGCCCCACTCGGCGTGGCCGCCGCCGCGATCGCCGCGAGCTGCCGGTTCCTGCCACCGGGGGTCGCCCTGTCGCTCGCCGCCGCCGTCGCGCTGTGGAAGCTGCGGCCATGACGCCGAAGGTCATCACACCGGACGCACCGCGGAACGCCACGGCCACGACGCCGAAGCTCATCGCGGCGGGCGCGCTGGGGAAGGTGCGGCCATGACGAGGATGCTCATTGCGGCGGGCGTGCTGGCGGTCGTGAACATGCTGTACAAGGGAATCGGTCCGGCTCTTCTGGGTGGCCGCACGGTCCCGCCCCGGGTGCAGGCGGTCGCCGACGCTCTGCCCGTCGTGCTGCTCGCCGCGCTGCTGACCGTCGACCTGCTGGGGGCCGGCTGGCGCGAGGTCGACTGGACGCTGCTGCCGGGGCTGGCCGCCGCCGTCGCGCTGCGGGCCCTCGGGCGTTCGCATGTCACGTGCATCGTGGCCGGCGTCGTCTGCACTGCGGCGCTGCGGCTCCTGCTCGCGATGTGACGCCGCTGACGGATTTCATCATGCGTTGACATTCACCTTCGTGGAGTCCTACCGTCGACGAGAACTCATCACTCGTTGAAATCGAAGGGCGGAGTCATGATCGAGGTGCAAGGGCTGGTCAAGTCGTTCGGGGCGTTCCGCGCCCTCGACGGCCTGGACCTGCACGTCGCGCCGGGTGAGGTGCACGGGTTCCTCGGGCCCAACGGCGCCGGCAAGTCGACCACCATCCGGGTCCTGCTCGGCCTGCTCAAGGCCGACGCCGGGCAGGTGCGGGTGCTCGGCGGCGACCCGTGGCGCGACGTCGTGGCGCTGCACCGGCGGCTGGCCTACGTGCCCGGCGACGTGTCGCTGTGGCCGGGGATGACCGGCGGCGAGGCGATCGACCTGCTCGGCAAGCTGCGCGGCGGCCTCGACGAGACGCGCCGCCGGGAGCTGATCGAGCGGTTCGAGCTGGACCCGACCAAGCGCGGCCGGCAGTACTCGAAAGGCAACCGGCAGAAGGTGGCCCTGGTCGCGGCGCTCGCGTCCGACGTCGACCTGCTGATCCTGGACGAGCCGACGTCCGGGCTGGACCCGCTGATGGAGGCGGTATTCCAGGAGGAGATCGCCAAGGCGAAGGCGCGGGGCCGCAGCGTGCTGCTGTCCAGCCACATCCTCACCGAGGCCGAGGCCCTGGCCGACCGGATCAGCATCATCCGGGCCGGGAAGGTCGTCGCGACCGGCACCCTGGCCGAGATGCGCGGCCGCACCCGCACCACCATCCACGCCGTGTTCGCGCAGCCGCCGGCCGGGCTGGACGGGCTCGGCGTCATCCACGACGCGCGGCTGCGGGGCGACCGGTTCACCGGCACCGTCGACGCGGACCGGCTCAGCGCCGCGATGGCCGCGCTCGGCCGGCACCCGATCACCTCGCTGACCGTCGCCCCGCCGTCCCTCGAGGAGCTCTTCCTGCGCCAGTACGGGGATGCGGCATGAACCCGAGCCCGCTGCTGCCCGCCGCGCTCAAGCAGGACGCTCGCAACATCGCGCCCTGGGTCGTGCTCATCACGGCCCCTCTCGGCGACCTCGGTGCTCGCCTACGGCTGGGTCTTCCCCGACCTGGCCGCCCGGCGGCAACTGGCCGCGACCCTCGGCGCCAACCCGGCGCTGAGCCTCATCTTCGGCCCGGCCCGCGACCTGCTCACCGCGGACGGGTTCAACGCCTGGCGGGCCGGCGCCCTCGGCGGGTTCTTCGCCGCGCTGATGGCCATCTTCATCGTGGTCCGCAACAGCCGCGCCCAGGAGGACTCCGGCCAGGCCGAGCTGCTCGCCTCCGGGGTCATGGGCCGCCAGACCCGCCTGGCCGTCGCGCTGGCCCTGGCGGTCCTCGCCTCGCTCGCCCTCGGCGTGGTGTCCTGGCTGGTCACCGTCGCGTGCGGCGGCGGCTGGGTGAATTCGCTGGCGCTGTCGGCCACGTTCACCGCCTCCGGGCTGATGTTCGCCGGGGTCGCCGGGATCGCCGCCCAGATCGGGTCGGACGCGCGCGCCGCCAACAGCATCGCGGTGGCCACCCTGGGCGTGGCGTTCGTCGTCCGCGGGTACCTCGACGCGAGCCAGACCGGCGACCGGGCCGTCTGGCTGACCCCGCTCGGCTGGCTGGAGGAGGTCCGCCCCGCGGCCGGCAACCACTGGTGGCCGCTGCTGCTCGCCGCCGGGTTCGCGGTCGTCCTGGCCTCGGTGGCGCTCGCGCTGCACGCCCGGCGCGACTTCGGCCAGGGCCTGATCGCCCCGCGGCGCGGCCCGGCCCGCGGCGGCGCGGTCGCCTCGGTGTGGGGCCTGGCCCTGCGGATCAACCGCGGCGCGCTGATCTCCTGGCTGGTCGCGTTCGCCGGCCTCGGCCTGGTGTTCGGCTTCCTGGCCACCGCCGTCGGCGACGTCTTCGCGTCCAACCCGAACCTGGGCGGGCTCATCAAGGCCGGCGCGACCAGCGAGGCCGGGCTGATCTTCGCCTTCCTGGTCACGATCCTGCAGCTGGCCGGCATCATCGCTGCGGTGTTCGGCGTGCAGATCGTCATGCGCGTCCACGCCGAGGAGCTCGAGTACCGCGTCGAACCGGTCCTCGCCGGCGCGCTGAACCGCGCGAAGTACCTGGCGAGCAACGCCGTCATCGCGTTCGCCGGGCCGGCGGTGGCGCTCCTGATCGCCGGTACCGTCATCGGGCTCGTCGCGGCGGCCGCCGAACCCGGCATCGCCGTCGGGGACGTCGTCCTGCAGGCCGCGGCGACCGTCCCCGCCGTGTGGACCATCGTCGGGCTCGCCCTGGCCGCGGTCGGCGCCAACCCGCGCGTCCGGCTGGCCGGCTGGCTCGGCGTCGTGGCCACCTTCGCGCTGACCCTGCTCGGCCCGATGTTCCGGCTCTGGGACTGGGTCCTCGGCATCAGCCCGCTGTGGCACGTCCCCAACGTCACCGCCGCCGGTCCGGGCTGGTCCGGCCTCGGCTGGGTCGCCCTCGCGGCCGCCGGGTTCACGGTCATCGGCTTCGCGGGCTTCCGCCGCCGCGACGTCCTCTGAGCACCGCCATGTCCATGACCGGCACGATCAAAATGCAACCGCCGCCATGGTACCGCCGGTGCCCGCGCCCCGCCCGCCCGCGCAAGGCCTGGACCGCATCCGCGGCTTCGTCGGCCGGCCCGGCTGACCTTGCGCCGCGGCGAATTGGTTCGCGCTGCTCAACTGGATGCTCGACGCCGTATGCCTGTGGCTGTGCCTGCACGCCGTCGGCGCGCCGGCGACCGGGCCCACCCAGGTCCTGCCGGCCTTCTGTGCCGCCGTGGCCGCCGGCGCGATCACGATCGTCCCCGGCGGCCTCGGCATCGTCGACAGCGCGCTGATCCTCGGCCTGGTCACCGGCGGCGTCGCCATTCCGGCGGCGATCGCGGCCGTGGTGCTGTACCGGCTGATCAGTTTCGGCTTCGTCGTCGGCGCCGGCTGGATCGCCTGGCTGGCGATCCAGCGGCGGGCCGGCTCAGGAGCGCAGGGTGTCGATGTCGATCACGAACCGGTAGCGGACGTCGGAGCGCAGGACCCGCTCGTAGGCCTCGTTCACCTGGTCGGCCGGGATGACCTCGACCTCCGGGGCGATCCCCCGCTCGGCGCAGAAGTCCAGCATCTCCTGGGTCTCGGGGATCCCGCCGATGCTGGAGCCGGCGAACGTGCGCCGGTTGTTGAACAGCGCGAACACCGGCACCGCGAGCGGCTCCGGCGGGGCGCCCACGCTGACCAGGGTGCCGTTCAGGCGCAGCAGGCCGAGGTAGGAGCGCATGTCGATCGGCGCGCTGACCGTGTTGATGATCAGGTCGAAGCGGTTCTTGAGCGCCTCGAAGGTCGAGGAGTCGCTGGTGGCCTGGTAGTCGCCGGCGCCGAAGGCGAGGCCGTCGTCCTTCTTGCCCAGGGTCTGGGACAGGACGGTGACGTCGGCGCCCATGGCCACGGCCAGCTTGACCGCCATGTGACCGAGGCCGCCCATGCCGACCACGGCGACCTTGGTGCCGGGGCCCGCGTTCCAGTGCCGCAGCGGTGAGTACGTGGTGATGCCGGCGCACAGCAGCGGGGCCGCCGCCTCGTACGGGATCGACTCCGGCACACGCAGCACGAAGTGCTCGTCGACCACGACGTGGGTCGAGTAGCCGCCCTGGGTGACGGTGCCGTCGCGGTCGACGCTGTTGTAGGTGCCGGTGTTGCCGTTGAGGCAGTACTGCTCCTGCCCGGCCCGGCAGTTCTCGCACTCCCGGCACGAGTTGACCATGCAGCCCACGCCGACCCGGTCGCCCATGGCGTGCCTGGTGACGTCCGCGCCGACCTCGGCGACGCGCCCGACGATCTCGTGCCCGACCGTCAGCGGGTACTGGATGTCGCCCCACTCCCCGCGCACGGTGTGGATGTCGGAGTGGCAGATGCCGGCGTAGCGGATCTCGATGAGCACGTCCCGCGGGCCGAGGTCGCGGCGCTGGATGGTGGAGCGCTCCAGCGGTCCGGTGGCCGACGGAGCGGAGATGGCGTTGACACTGAGCATGGGACTACACCATCACACGTCCCGCGGGCGGTGCGAGTCACTGCCGAAAGGTGTACCGCCAGTACACCCCTCGGGAACGCCCCCGGCCGTACCGTCGGGGGGTGAGCAACCGAGCCGAGGTGCGCGACTTCCTGACCTCCCGCCGCGCGAAAATCACCCCGGAGCAGGCCGGGCTCCCGGTCGCCGGCCAGCGCCGCGTCCCGGGCCTGCGCCGCAGCGAGGTCGCCGCCCTGGCCGGCATGAGCGTCGAGTACTACGCCAAACTCGAACGCGGCTCCCTCGCCGGGGTTTCCGCGGGCGTCCTGGAGGCGATCGCCCGCGTCCTGCGCCTCGACGACGCCGAGCGGGCCCACCTGCTCCGCCTGGCCCAGGAGGCCAACGGCAGCAATGCCCTGGTCCGCCCGTCCCGCCGCCCGAAGCCGCGCACCGTGCGGCCCAGCCTCCAGTGGGCCCTGGACGCCATCACCAGCCCCGCGATCGTGGCCAACGGCCGCTCCGACCTGCTGGCCGCCAACTTCCTCGGCCGCGCCATGCTCGCCGACGTCTTCGCCGACCCGAACCCGAACTTCGCCCGCTTCACCTTCCTGGACAGCGCCGCCCGCCGCTTCTACCCCGACTGGGACCGCTTCGCCGACATGACCGTCGGCAACCTGCGCACCGCGGCCGGCATCGACCCCCACGACAAGGCCCTGCACGACCTGGTCGGCGAACTCTCTACCCGCAGCGACGACTTCCGCCGCCGCTGGGGCGCGCACAACGTCCGCATCCACGGCACCGGCGTCAAACACTTCCACCACCACGTCGTCGGCGACCTCACCCTCGCCTACGAGACCATGAACCTGCAGGCCGACCCGGACCTGGCCCTGACCATCTACGCCGCCGAGCCCGACTCCCCGACGGCGCACGCCCTGGTGCTGCTCGCCTCCTGGGCCGCCACCACCGACCAGAACCTCGCCCCCACCGCCGACCGCTAGCCGACACCCGCGCCGGCTGGAGACGGCGCCGGCGACGACACCGGCCGTCGACCACCGCGACCGATGCCGGACGTCCAGCAGCCGCCGCCGGTTCCGCGGAAGGCCGTGGTCGGGGCGTGCCGAAGAGGGCGTCGGCCGCCGTCGGAGCCGGCGCGGTCTCGACGGCGTGCTGTCGCATCGCCCGCGGCCGGTGTCAACGCGCCCGGCGCAGGACCGCGTGCCGAAGTGGCGTCGGCCGCCAGTTGGAGCCGGCGCGGTCTTGAGGGGGTGTGGGTGGAGCGAAGCTCCCCCGCCTAGAGCAACTCAGAGCGAGTCAGCTTCGGCGTCGCGGCGGGCCTGTTCGGCTCGGTCGCGGTGTTCCTCGGCCTGGCGGCGGTGTTCGCGGGCGTGGTCCGGGTCGGTCGCAGCCGCGCGCAGGTAGGCATCGGCCGCCAGGTCGTGCCCGTGGGCGGCGCGGCGGTGGGCGTCGGCGGCCGCGCCGCGGCTGGCCACGGCGCGTTCGGCCGCCCGGCCCGCGGTGTCGGCGTCGGAGACCGCGCGGGCCGCGCCGGAGTCGCCGAAGGCGCGCAGGCCGGCGCCGATCTCCTCGGCGCGCGCGTGGGCCTCGGCCGCGCGGCGGCGGGCCCGTTCGCCGCGTTGGCGGGCCGCCTCGGCGGCGTCGGCCCACTCCTGCTCATCAGGGACCACAGACCGAGTATCTCAGCCTCGAGGACCGATCATCGGCACCTCAGGCGGAGGCATCGGGGGTGGGGTGCGGGCCAGCCTATTCGCCATGAGTGTCCTGCTGTCCGATCCCCTGGTGTCCGCGGTGCCCGTCTGCGACCTAGACGAGCCGCTCGTCGCGCTCGACGACGGGTTCGGGGCGGCCGGGGCGCTGGTCCGGCGCGAGCTGGCGGTTCGACTGCAGGCGGCTCGGGCCGCGCTGCCCGGCGGGATCCGGTTGCTCGTGGTCGAAGGGTACCGTCCGGCGTACCGCCAGCAGGCCATCATCGACCGCTACGCCGCCGAGTTGCGGGCGGTGCGGCCGGGGATCGGGGAGCCGGAGCTGCACACGCTCACCAGCCGGTTCGTCGCGCCGCTGGCGGTGGCGCCGCACGTGGCCGGGGCGGCGGTGGACCTGACGCTCGCCGACGACGCCGGGGTGGAGCTCGACCTCGGCACCGCGATCGACGCCACCCCCGAGGCGTCCGGCGGGCGCTGCTACTTCGCGGCCGAGCACATCAGCGCCGAGGCCCGGGCCAACCGGGCGCTGCTCGCCCGGGTGCTGGGGCGGGAGGGGCTGGTGAACTACCACACCGAGTGGTGGCACTGGTCCTACGGCGACCGCTACTGGGCGCTGGCCACCGGGGCCGGCGCCGCGCTGTACGGGCCCGTCGCCCGATGAGCCTCCTCGCGTTACGGCCACAGGCCACCCTGCACGTCGACCTCGGCGCGGTCACCGGCAACGTGCGCACGATCAAGCGCTACTGGGCGCTGGCCACCGGGGCCGGCGCCGCGCTGTACGGGCCCGTCGCCCGATGAGCCTCCTCGCGTTACGGCCACAGGCCACCCTGCACGTCGACCTCGGCGCGGTCACCGGCAACGTGCGCACGATCAAGGCGCGCACGGCCGGCGAGGTGATGGCCGTCGTCAAGGCGGACGGGTTCGGGCACGGGCAGGTCGGCGTCGCGCGGGCGGCGCTCGCCGGTGGGGCCACCCGGCTCGGCGTGACCAGCATCGACGAGGCGCGCCCGCTGCGCGCGGCCGGGCTCACCGAGCGGGTGCTGAGCTGGCTCAACCCGGTGGACGCCGACTTCGCCGGGGCGGTCGCGCTCGACATCGAGCTCGGGGTGCCGGGCATTGAGCATTTACAAGCCGTCGCCGGTACCGCGCCCGGCGCCCGCATCCACCTCCAGCTCGACACCGGCATGGGCCGCGACGGGGCCGAACCGGCCGCCTGGGACGCGCTGTGCCGGGCCGCCCGCCGGGCCGAGCTGGACGGGCTGGTGCGGGTGGTCGGGGTGATGGGGCACCTGCCGTGCGCCGACCGGCCCGGCCACCCGGCCGACGCGGCGGGGCGGGACCGGTTCGCCTGGGGACTGCGCACCGCGCGGGCGGCGGGGCTGCGGCCGGCCGATCACCACCTGGCCGCGACCGCCGCCACGCTCAGCGATCCGCGCTCGCACCACACGATGAGCCGGATCGGCGCGGGACTGGTGGGGATCGACGAGTCACAGACGGTACAACTGCGGCCTGCTTTGACCTTGACGGCGCCACTGGTGACGATCCGGAGCGTGCCCGCCGGCACGGGGGTCGGCTATGGGCACACCTGGACGGCGCCTCGGGCCACCCGGCTGGGGTTGATCCCGGTCGGATACGCCGACGGGCTCCCCCGGCTCGCGTCCGGCCGGGCCGAGGTCTGGGTGGCCGGGGCGCGGCGCCCGGTCGCGGGGCGGATCTCCATGGACATGACCGTCGTCGACCTCGGCCGCGACACCCGGGCCGCGGTCGGCGACGCGGTGACCGTGTTCGGGCCGGGCGCACACGGCGAGCCGACCACGGCGCAATGGGCCCGCTGGGCCGAAACCCTCGAACACGAGATCGTCACGGGCCTCAGCGCCCGGCTGCATCGAAGGAGTGCCCCATGACCCCCATCCGCGTGGCCGTGATCGGCGGCGGCCGCAACTGCGAGCACGACGTCTCCCTGGCCTCCGCGGCCGGGGTGGCCGACGGCCTGGAGGAGGCCGGCCACGAGGTCGTCCGCCTCACCATCGACCCGGCCGGGGTCTGGCTGGACCCCGAGGACCGGGCGATCGAGTTCTCCCGGGCCGTGCAGATCCTGGGCTCGTGCGCGGTGGTGTTCCCGGTCCTGCACGGGCCGCACGGCGAGGACGGCACCCTGGCGGCGCTGTGCGACCTGGCCGGCGTGCCGTTCGTCGGCTCGCCGCTGGGCGCGGGCGCGCTGGGCATGGACAAGTGGGCCACCAAGCTGGTGGCCGAGGCGCTCGGGATCGCCACCGCTCCGGGACGGCTGCTGACGCGGGGCAGCATGCGGTACACCTGGAGCAACCCGGTGGTCGTGAAGCCCGTCGCGGCCGGCTCCAGCCTCGGCGTCACGCTGGTGCGGGAGGAGTCCGCGCTGGCACCGGCGCTGCGGGCGGCGTTCGCGCTGGACGACCGGGTGCTCGTGGAGGACCTGGTGGCCGGCCGCGAGATCGACGTGGCCGTGCTCGGGCGCCGGGACGGGTCGCGGGTGGTGGCGCCGGCGCTGGAGGTCGTGCTGCCCGACGGGGAGATCTTCGACCACGCGGCGAAGTACGGGACGCCGCAGTTCCGCATCCCGGCCCCGCTGGACGAGGGCGAGCGCAAGGAGCTGGAGGAGGCGGCGGTGGCCGTGTACGACGCGCTGGGCTGTGCCGGGGTCGCCCGGGTCGACTTCTTCCTCACCGAGCGCGGGCCGGTGCTGAACGAGATCAACACCACGCCGGGGATGACCGCGCACTCGCAGGTGCCGCGGATGTTCGCGGTGTCCGGTATGTCCTTTCCGGCGCTGCTCGACGTGCTCGTCCGCGACGCGATCGCGGCCTGACGTTTTGCCGCGCGGGGCCCGCGGATGGTTCGCTTGAGCAGACACGTACCCCCACCCACCTGGGATGATCGGATGAGCGAGACGGGCTGGCGCCCCTGGTTGCCGGAGGCGATCGCGTCGCTCACCGTGCTCGGCATCGGGTTCGCCGAGGCGCTGGTGACGTGGGTGGTGTCCGGCGGCGACACGGCCGGCTTCGCGGTCGCGCTCATCGCCGCGGTCGCGGTCGGGATGAGCCGGCGCGAGCCCGGCGCGGCGCTCGGGCTGGTGTGGGGGCTCGGCCTGTTCCACGTGCTGTCCGGAGCGTCGATCATGGTGGTCGAGTTCGCGCTGACCGCCGTGTTCTTCGGCAGCGCCCGCTGGGGCCGCCCGCCGACCGTGGTGATCGGCGCGCTGTCCGTGCCGCTGGCCGTGGTGGTCGCGTTCGTCCTGCACGAAGGTTCGATCGTGAGCCTGCACCTGCTGGTGGGCGGGTCCAAGCTGGCGACGCTGGCGCGCGACCAGCCGACGGTACAACTGACGCTGGCTCTGATCGGTCTGCTCGTGGTGGCGGCACCGTGGCCCGCGGGTCTGCTGATGCGGTTCCTGGAACGGGCGAGCACGTCGCGCTCGGAGATGCTCGCGGCCGAGGAGGCCGCGGTCGGGGCGTGGCGCGAGACCGAGCACGCCCGGGAGGTGGCCCACCTGCGCGACGAGCAGACCCGGCTGGCCCGCGACGTCCACGACGTGGTCGGGCACTCGCTCGCGGTGATCCTGGCCCAGGCCGAGTCGGGGCAGTACCTCGACGACACCGGCAAGCTCAAGAAGACGCTGCAGACGATCGCCACCTCGGCCCGCTCGTCGCTGCAGGACGTGCGGCAGGTGCTGTCCACGACCCAGGACACGCCGCCGGTGCGCGCCGACGCGGACCGCTTCGACGAGCTGATCGCCGGGGTGCGCGGCAGCGGCCACGAGATCGTCGCCACCGAGCTGGGCACGCCGTGCCTGCTGCCCGGGGAGACCTCGGCGGTGGCGTACCGGGTGCTGCAGGAGATGCTCACCAACGCGCTCAAGCACGGCCGGCGGGACCAGCCGATCACGGCCGAGCGGCACTGGCCGTCGACCCAGGGCGGCGGGGGCTTCGCCGACACCCTGCGCATCGAGGTGACCAACGGGGCCGGCTCGGCGAGCCCCGACGGCACCCGGACCGGGCGCGGGCTGGAGGGCATGCGGCGGCGGCTGGAGGCGGTCGGCGGGCACCTGGACGTGCGGCTGCGCGAGCGCCCCACCGGCACCACCTTCACCGTGACCGCGTTCGTGCCCGTGCGGCCCGGCGGGGGTTCCGCGTGACCGACCGGGACATCAGCGTTCTGCTCGTCGACGACCAGGAGCTCTTCCGCGAGGGGGTACGGGTCATCGTCGACGCCCAGGACGGCATGCGCGTGGTGGGGGCGGCGGGCGACGGTACCGAAGCGGTGCGGCTCGTCGACGAGCTGCAGCCCGACGTGGTGCTCATGGACATCCGGATGCCGCACATGGACGGCGTGGAGGCGTCCCGGCTGATCTTCGCGCCCGAGCGGGTGGCCCGGCGGACCAGGCCGGTCCGGGTCATCGTGCTGACCACGTTCAACCTCGACGACCGGGCGGCCACCGCGATTCGCCACGGGGCCAGCGGCTTCCTGCTCAAGGACACCACGCCGCTCATGCTGCGCGACGCGATCCGCACCGTGCACGGCGGCAACGCGGTGCTCGCCCCGCAGGACCTGGCCACGCTGCTCGACCGGCAGTTCCAGGCCGAGACCGCCCCGCCCGCGGCGTACCTCGGCCTGACCGACAAGGAGCGCGAGGTGTTCACGGCGGTGGCCCGCGGCCTGTCCAACGCGGAGATCGCCGGCACCGTGTTCGCCAGCGAGTCGACGGTCAAGACGCACGTCGGCGCGATCCTGCGCAAGCTGTCCCTGCGCGACCGGGTGCAGATCGTGGTCTTCGCCCATGAGCACGGCCTGGTCTGAGCACGGGCTGGTCCGAGCGCGGTTTCAGGCCCCCCGGACGCCGATCCCGGCCAGGATCAGGTCGACGCCGGCCAGGAACCGGTCGCGGTCGTCGTGCTCGCGCAACTGCGTCGAACACCGCCGAGGCGAGCGCGCGGATCGCGTCCCGCGGTGTCGCTTCGGCGGCGCCCGCACCCAGGGCGGCCAGCTCGACATCCACGAGCACAACGGGCAGTTCGCCCTGCGCGACGCCGGCCTGTACGACGAGTTCCGCGGCTCATCCACGCGGGCGGCGAGGCGTGGCGGCTGCTCGCCCCGGACGGCGCGGTGCTGCTCGACAAGCCCGACGACGGCGCCGGCCACCGGACCGAGGTGCTCCGCGGCGAACTGCGCCATCTGCTGCTCGACTCCCTGCCCCCGGGGACGGTCAAGTGGGGCCGGAAGCTCAGCGCGGTCCACGGTCGCGATCTGCACTTCGCCGACGGCGGCACCGTCAAGGCCGACGCGCTCGTCGGGGCGGACGGGGCCTGGTCGCGGGTCCGGCCGCTGCTGACGGAGGCCAAGCCGGAGTACACCGGCACCTGCTTCATCGAGACGTACCTGTACGACGCCGACACCCGCCACCCGGCCCCGGCCGCCGCGGTCGGCACCGGCGCGATGGCCGCCGTCATCCCCGGCAAGGGCATCCAGGCCCACCGCGAGGCGAACGCCGTCCTGCACACGTACGTGGCGCTGAGCAAGCCGCTGGACTGGTTCGCGGCCATCGACTTCGCCGACGCCCCGGCCGCCACGGCCCGCATCGTCGCCGAGTTCGAGGGCTGGGCCCCGGAACTCACCGCCCTCATCACCGACGGTGAGACGCCCCCGGTGCTGCGCCCCATCCACGCCCTGCCGATCGGCCACCGCTGGGACCGCGTCCCGGGCGTGACCCTGATCGGCGACGCCGCCCACCTCATGCCGCCGAACGGCGAGGGCGCGAACCTCGCCATGTACGACGGCGCCGAGCTGGGCAAGGCGATCGCCGCCCACCCGGACGACCTCGAGGCGGCCTTCGCCGCGTACGAACAGGCCCTGTTCGTCCGCAACGCCGAGGAGGGCGCCGAGGCGGCCCGCGACTTCGAGGTCGTGCTGGGCGCCGGCACCCCGCAGAGCCTGGTCGACCTGCTGCGCTGACCCGGATGCGACAATAGCCGCCGGTACCGAGAGCAAGGAGCGTCATCCCGTTGACCGACAGCGACTTCTGCACGGTGACGGTGTGCCGCGACTGCTGCTGCGGCAGCGCGCGCAAGCATCCCGGCGTCGACCACGACCGCCAGCTCGACCGCCTGCGCTCGGCCCTGCCCGCCCCGCACCGCGTGCGGACCTCGCAGTGCCTGGACGTGTGCGACCAGTCCAATGTGGTCGTCGTGCACCCGGCCCCGGCCGCCCGCCGCGCCGGTGCCCGCCCGGCCTGGTTCGGCCTCGTCCTCGACGACGTGGTCGCGGACGACATCGCGGCCTGGATCACCGCCGGCGGCCCGGGTCGCGCCCCGCTGGGCGCGATCCTGGAGCTGTCGGTGATCGCCCCACCGGCCTGACCTGGCGGTCGTCCAGCACCGCGGACCGGCCGGCCGGCGGTGGGCCGGCCGGTGCGCGCGGGGTCAGGAGACTGTGAGGCTGTCGAGGTTGGCGCCGTTCGCGCCCGTCGTCGTGGCGCGGACGGTGACCGCACTCCCGGCCGGCAGCGAGGCGGTGCACGACGTCGTCGCCCAGGTGTCCCAGGAGCCGGTCGGGTTGAAGGCGAGTCCACTGGCGACGGTGGCGCCGTTCACCGTGATCGCGAGGGGGCGGTTGGCGGTGCCGCCGTTGGCGTAGCGGAAGGTCAGGGTCCGCGTTCCGGCGGTCGGCACGTTGACCGTCCACTGGACGTAGGCGCCCGATGCCGCGGTGTCCGTGAAGTCGACGAAGCCGGTGCCCGTGTAGTCCGGGTGGCTGGTGTCGATGACGGCGTTGTTGAGCACTGCCCGTTCGGCGGCGTAGGCGGTGCCGCCGGTCGGGGCCGGGTACGCGGCGCCGCTCGGCTCGATGGTGGCCGCGACGCCGCCGCCGGGAGTGACCGGGATCTGCGGCGTCACGATGGTCAGGATCTTCTTGGCGGGGTCCCAGACGGTACCGTTGCCGCTGGTGATGGCGGTTGCCTCGGTGGTGTAGGACGGCAGCGTGGCGCCCCCGTTGACGCGCATGCCGGCCGGGGCGGTCAGGCCGTGGATGCGCACGAGGTAGCGGCGGGTGGCCGGGGCGCCGTCGTAGGTGCCCTGCGGGTGGCGGATCGTGGTCCTCGTCGCCGCGTCGGTCCACGTCAGCGTCGTCACGGACTTGGCGCCGGTGACGCGGTAGGCCTCGGTGAGGCCGTCGTCCTCGGTCAGGTTGAAGGCGCCGTCGGCGCCGGCCCAGATCTCCAGTTCCAGGTGGCGCTTGTTCACGTACTTCGTGCTCTGCGCGTACTGGTACTTCGGCAGGATCGCGCCCGCCTTGACGAAGAGGACGATTTCACCGGTGTACGTGACGTACGGCAGGTCCGCCGCGTCGGTGCCGGCGTGCTTGATGTCGGCCCAGAAGTTGTACCAGGTGTCGCCGGCCGGCAGCCAGACGTTCTGGGTCGCGCCGCCGTCCTGCGTGACCGGGGCCACGAGCAGGAACGGGCCCCACATGTACTGCAGGTCGTGCGACAGCGCGTTCGGGCGGGACTGGTAGTCGATGACCATCGCGCGGGCCATCGGCATGCCGGTGGCCGCGGCCTCGTGGGCGATGCTGTAGATGTAGGGCAGCAGGGTGTACCGCAGCTCGCCGTACTTGCGGAAGTCGTTCTGGATCGCGGTGCTCTGGTCCAGCGGCCAGCGGGAGGCGATCGCCCCCTGGCTCGTGGTGCTTGCGCCGCTGTGCGGGCGCCAGATCGGCGACAGGCTCGACCAGGCCGCGGTCCAGTTGCGGTAGAACGGCTCGGAGATGAGGCCGCCGGCGCCGCCCTGGAAGCCGCCGCCGTCGATGTTCGAGTACGGGAAGCCGCCCAGGCCGCCGACGAGCATGCCGCGGATCTGTTGCTGCATCTCGGCGTACGTCGAGGCGATGTCGCCGGTCCAGTAGTGGCCGTAGCGCTGCTGGCCGGCCGAGGCGCCGCGGCTCCAGGTCCACGGGCGCTTGGCCAGGGCCCGGTCCCAGCCCTCCTCGCCGACGCCCTTGTGCAGGTAAAAGAAGTAGGAGTTGCGCAGCTCCGACCACTTCTTGCCGCTCGCGGAGTCGGCGTTGTACGGGATCGGGCCGAGCTCGTCCGGCTCGTCGAGCCACAGGCCGTCGCCGGAGTAGTGCAGGGCCGGGTTCAGCGCCTTGGTCCAGAAGACGTTCCACACCCAGGTGCGGGTGGCGGGGTTGCTCCAGTCAGGCACCGAACCGTTGTCGGCGACCGCGGTGAGGTCGGCGGCCTTGAAGCTGTACCCGGGCGGCGGCCCGCCGACCCAGCCCGCCATGAGGTTGGAGTTGTTGCGGTTGTAGTCCAGCGTCATCGTCACCCCGTTGGCCGCGGCCCAGGCCTGGTAGCCCGCCGGGTCGGGCCAGCGCACCGAGCTGAACTCGAACCAGGAGCCGCCCCACGCGCCCGTCCCGGACCGCCAGCGGTTGTCGTTGACGTGGTGGTCGAACGGGAAACCGGCGTTGCGGTGCTGAGTGATCTTCGTGCGCCACCAGTTCTGGTCGCTGACGTCCGGGAAGTTCTTGTCGGTCATGTGCAGGCCGAAGATGGCCAGCTGGGGCAGGCGGGGGCGGCCGGTCAGCTGGGTGTACCGGTCGAGCAGCTTGGCGAATTCCGGCCCGTTGATGAGGAACCAGTCCAGCTGCGGGCGCACGCCGGCGGTCGCGTGCTCGTCGGCGGCGAACGCGTAGTCGCGCGCGGTGCCGCTGGCGAAGGAGTACGTGACGTCGAACGTGGTGTTGCAGAAGACGCCGTAGCCCTTGGTCGACAGGTACAGCGGCACGATCGCCGGCGCCTGGTCGCCGCGTACGAGGCCGTAGTTGTGCGCCACGACGTCGCCGGTCCGGTCCACCCGCGGCGAGCGCCCGTAGAAGCCGTGGCCGGCCTTGACGAAGTGCTCGTCGGCGGGCGGCGGGACGAACGCCTGCGTGATGACGCTGTTGTTCGGGCCGCCCCAGGTGATGCTGCAGGTCGCGTCCTCACGAGCCAACAGCGCGCCGGTACCGCGATGCGAGAACTCCATCCGCAGCGGGTTCTTCTGCACCACGATCCGGATGCCGTCCGCCGCACCGCTCACGATCGTCAGACTGGAACCGGTGTCGGTGACGGTCAGGCTGCCGCCCATGCCCGCGTGATTGGCCGGCGCCACCATCTCGTACCGCGTGTCGGCGAAGAACGTCTCGCCGGCGCGAATGGCGCGGACGCGGACGATCTGGTTGCCGTACGCGGTGATCCGCAGCCGCTGCCCGGAGACGCTGGTGACGGTGACGCTGCGGGCGTCGCTGACATGACTGGCATAGTTGCCCAGTTGCTCGCCGGTGGCGGCCTCGGCCCGGCCCGGCGCGGCGACGGCGCCGATCGAGAGCCCGGCGGCCAGGCCGAGCACGTTTCTTCGCTCCATACATCGACTCTCCTCGTCATGCGAGGCTTGTTCAATACATCGACGTACATCGTGGTAATCTGTTTTTTTCCCGAACGGAACTGACCGTTTCTGGAACCGCTTCCAGAGACGTTTACTTGGGTCCGCTTTCCAGGGAGGCCGGGGTGACGGCGACGATCCGGGACGTCGCGCGGCTCGCGGGCGTGTCGCAGTCGTCGGTGTCGCGCACCCTCGCGGCGCCGGACCGGGTGCGCCCCGCGACCCGCGAGCGGGTGGAGCGGGCGGTGCAGCGGCTCGGGTACCAGCCGAGCCGGATCGCGCGCGGGTTGAGCACGGGCCGGACCGGTACCATCGGATTCCTGGTCCCGGACATCGCGAACCCGTTCTTCCCGGGCATCGTCAAGGCCGCCCAGCGCCGCGCGCGCGACTTCGGCCTTGCGGTGCTGCTGGCCGACGCCGACGAGGACCCCGCCACCGAGCTGGACCTGATCCGCACGCTGACCAAGCAGGTCGACGGCTTCGTGCTGTGCGCGCCGCGCGCGGCCGACGACGAGCTGCGCTCGGTCTGCGGCGACGTGCCCGTGGTGCTGCTCAACCGCCGCGTCGGCCAGCTGCCGTCCATCGTGTTCGACAATGCCGACGGCATCCGCCAGGCCCTCGCCCACCTCGCCGCGCTCGGCCACCGCCGCGTCGCCTATGTGGCGGGCCCGCGCACCTCGTGGGTGAACCGCGAACGCCTCCGCGCCGTGCGTTCGGTCGCCGCCGGCCTCTCCCTGGAGGTCGTCGAGGCCGGCCACGTGTCCCCCGACTTCGAGGGCGGCGTCGCCGTGGCCGACCAGGTCCTGGCGGCGGCGGTGACGGCGGTGGTGGCGTACAACGACCTGATCGGCCTCGGCCTGCTGAGCCGGTTCGCCGCCCGCGGCGTGCGGGTCCCGGCCGACATCAGCATCGTCGGCTTCGACGACATCGCGGTCTCGGCCCTGGTCAGCCCGGCGCTGACCACGGTGAGCCAGCCCCGCGACCAGTGCGGCCGCGCCGGCGTGGACCTGCTCGCCGACCTGATCGCCGAACGCCCGGCCGGCGCGCGGACGTCCCTGCCGACCCGGCTGATCGTGCGCGCCTCCACCGGTCCGGCCCCGGGGAGCTGACCCGCTGCTCTATGCTCCGGGCGTGCCTGGACCCAACGAAGCCCTGACCGCGATCGTCGAGCGCGGCCACCCCGCCGACGAGGCCGACGCCCTGCTGGCCGCCCTCGTCGACGGCGGCGTGTGGGTCCCGGTCAACGAGGAGCACGGCGTCGTCTTCGTCGAGCTCGGCGACGCCCCCGCCCTGCCCGCCTACACCAGCGAGGCCGCGTGCCGGCACTGGCTCCCGGACGCGGCCGCCTCGGTGTGGTGCGACGCGGTGCGGCTGCTCGACATCGCCAGGCAGACCGGCGTGCAGACGATGGCCGTGTTCGCCGACACCCAGTGGGCGAGCGTCCCGCTGCCCCTCCTCGGCGTCACGCTGCGCGAGCGGGGTGTCCGCACCCAGGTCGAGCAGACCCTCCGCCTGACCTGGTCGACCCACCCGCTCGCGGTGGCCCTGCGCGACGCGTTCGCCGCGCGCATCCTCGACCACCCGGCCGTACACACGGTGTGGATCGCCGACGCCCAATGGCTGGAGACCGGCAACGAGCACCTGCTGATCCACATCGCCGTCGACGAGGGCGCGAAGCCCGCCGCCAAGGAACTGCTGGAGTTGGTACTGGCCGAAGACGTTCCCCTCGGCCCGGACTCCCCCGGCGTGGGGATGCGCGCACTCGAACCGGCCGAGTCAGCCACCGCGGCCGACCTCGACGAGCGGGGCCTGGACACGATCCGCGCCAACCATGAGACCGGCCAGGTCCGGATCATCTCCCGCGAGTTCGACTGATGCCCCGCCGCCGCACGAGGTCCGGCCGACCGCCCAGGGCGTAGGTTGCTCGATATGCCGACCCGTGTTGCGCACCCCGACGAGTCCCTGGAGCGCCGAGACCTCGAACTCGGACGCACCCTGCGCGCCTGGGCCGACGCTCACGCCGACTCGCTGGACCTCGAACTGCACGGCCCGCTCGATTCGCCGGGCATGGACCCCACCTGGGTGCTCCGGCTGGCCGGTTCGGCGATCGAAGCCGAGGTGCACCTGTTCTACGGGCCGCGCGTCGACATCGCGATGTTCCTGACCCGCCGCCCCGAGGACGGCATGTTCGTGGGGGGCGAGCACGGCATCACCGGCGAGCGGCTCGTCGAGCTGCTCGACGGACTCGATCAGCTGAACCGGGGAGCAACCGTGCCGGCCTGGCTGCGGCGGGCCTAAGGTGTTGCGCATGGTGGACGGGGCGATCGTGCCGGCCGGCGGCGGGCTGGGGTGGCGGGTCGGGGCGGGTGGCCGGCTGCGCGTCGTCGCCGTCGAGGGGGCCCAGACCGGCGACGTGTTCGCGGTCTCCGCCGACGACCTCGACGACGGGCTGAGCAACGGCCGCACGTTCGACTACGGCGGGTCGGTGCGGCTCTCGACCGGCGCCGTGCTGTACTCGCGCCGCAGCCGCCCGCTGCTGACCATCGTGGAGGACCAGGCCGGTGTGCACGACTTCCTCTACGCACCGTGCAGCCAGCAGATGTACGAGATCGGGTACGGCGCGACCGGCCCCCACCCGAACTGCCTCGACAACCTGACCGGCGCCCTGGGGCGGTTCGGCGTGCCGGACACCGCGGTGACGACCGCCTTCAACGTCTTCATGCGGGTCGACCTCGGCCCGGACGGCCGCCTCGACATTCTTCCACCGCTCGTGACCGCCGGGCAGGGCGTGACGTTCCGCGCCGAGCGGGACGTGGTGGTCGCGGTGACGGCGTGCCCGGCGGGCGCGGCCAGCGGCGGGCACTCCCGCCCGCTCCGCGTCGAGATCACCTGACTGGCAGGTCCGCCTGCCGCAGACGGCCCGTGGTGGTGCTGACCAAGCCGCGGGTCACAGATGCGCGCCCGAGATCAAAGCGGCGTCGGGACTGTTAGCGCTCTCCTGCTGAGCTACGCCCCGGCGAGTCGGGGCGGCGGGAGTTGCACCCGCGACCTCTCTATCCCAAATAGAAGTATCCGATGCCTGCGCACCGGGCACCCATCTGCACCGATGACGGTAGCAGCGACCGAACCCGCCGTCGCGGCAATAAACCCGGCCGTCCCGTTGCGGTATGTTGCGCGGCATGATCGGCATCGGGGGGTCCCTGTCGCGCGCGTCGGCTGGTGCGGGTCCGGGGCGGCGGCGCTGGCTGACGGTTCTGGTGTGGCTGCTGGTCGCGCCGTTCGCGGTGTGGGCGGCGGCGCGGGTGTTCGGTCTGGAGCCGGGCTGGCCGACGATCCAGCTGCTCGCCTTCACGCCGTACGTCGCGTTGGTTTCGCTGATTCCGCTCGCCCTTGCGGTACTGACGAAACGCCTTTGGCCTGCGATCGTCGCGGCGGTGGTGGCGGTCGCGTTCGCCGCGTGCATTTTGCCGCGCTGGATCGCCGACGGTGATGCCGGCGTGGGGGCCGGGGCGACGGTCCGGGTGATGACCGTGAACATGTTGTACGGCCAGGCCGACCCCGGGCAGATCGTGCGCCTCGTCCGCGATGGCCGCGTCGACCTGCTCGCCTTCCAGGAGTACACGGCGGAAGGGCGGGCCGCGATGCGGGCGGCCGGGCTGGAGGACGTGCTGCCGTACGCGGTCAGCTATCCGCGGCCGGACGCCGGCGGATCGGCCGTCTACAGCCGTTTTCCGCTCGCCGAACAGGGCTATCGGCAGCTCGGCGGCGGCTTCATGCAGGCGCACGCCAGCGTGCACGTGCCGGGCGGCCCGGATGTGTACGTCGAGTCGGCGCACCCGTGCGCGCCGATGGGCCGCGGGTCGGACGCCTGCTGGGTGGCCGATCTCGCGACCCAGCCGGCGGCGAACCCGGACGGGCCGGTCACCGTTCTGATGGGCGACTTCAACTCGACCCTCGACCACAAGGCGTTCCGCCGCGTGGTGACGAAGGGATACCACGACGCCGCCGATGTCGCCGGGGCCGGGCTCGCACCGTCGTGGCCGTACGACGACCGGTGGTATTTCCCGAGCGTGACGCTCGACCACATTCTCACCGACCAGCGCGTCGGCGTGCGGAAGGTCGTCGTCTACCGCATCGCGAAGAGCGATCACCGGGCCGTGTTCGCCGAATTGGTACTCCCGAAAGCCCCCGCCTGACGCGGCTCACCCGGTGCCGGGTCGCACCGGGTAGTCGATGACGACCGCGCCGCCGGTGGCGTAGTTGGCGACGTCGGCGTTCACCTGCCGGCCCTGCGGCGACGCCCGCGCCGCGTTCATGGCCGCGGCGTCGGCGAACTCGGCTTCGAAGACCGCGAAGTACGGCGCCGGCCCCGGTGCGCCGGCGGCGATGTCGAAGCTGTAGCGCCACGCGAGCAGGCCGGGCATGCGCGCGACCAGCGGCAGGTGAGTGGCCACGTAGTACTCGCGGAAGTGGTCGGGATCGGTGGGGTGCGGGTACAGGACGACCAGCTTGTGCATGAGAGCCTCCCCTGGCGCTTCGGAAATAGAAGCAACACCGCGGACGGTACTGTATCGAAGTTCGAAGCAACAAGAGGGAGTGACACAGTCCATGACGGCACCGAGGCCGGGCCGGCCGGTCCGCGGATCGAACACCGGGCGACCGCTCATGGCCGCCCTCGACCTGTTCGGCCGGCGGTGGAACCTGCGCATCGTGTGGGAGCTGCGGCACGGCCCGGTCGGGTTCCGGGCGCTGCAGCAGCGCTGCGACGACATGTCCTCCAGCGTGCTGCGGCAACGGCTCACCGAGCTCGTCGACGCCCGGATCGTCGCCCAGGAGCCGGACACCGCCTACGCGCTCACCGAACTGGGCCGCGGCGCCTACCTGGCCTTGCGCCCGCTCGACCGCTGGTCCGCCGCGTGGGCCGCGACCCTGGACGAGGACGGCGAGCACTGAACCCCTGAGGCGCCGCCCATGGCGCTTTGAATTTCGAAGCGCTACCGTGCTTCTGGATCCGAATCAGGTGGAGGGGTCATGGCTCGCATCCTAGCGCTCGAACCGCCGTTCGCGCCGGACGTGGCGGCGCAGCTCGCCACGATGATGCCGCCCGGCGTACCTCCGATCGGCCTGTTCCGCACGTTCGCCAAGAACCTGCCGATGACCGTGGCGATGAGTCGCTGGGGCCGGTACGAACTCGGCCGCGACCTGAGCCTGACCCTCCGCGAGCGGGAAATCATCATCCTGCGCACCTGCGCGCGCTGCGGATGCGAGTACGAGTGGGGCGTACACGTGATGGTCTTCGCCGCCCGCGCCGCCCTCACGGCCGCCGAGCTCACTTCGCTCACCCACGGCCGCCCGGACGATCCCTGCTGGACAGCCGCCCGCGAAGCCACACTCATCCGGATGGTGGACGCCCTGCACGACACGTCCGACATCGACGACACCCTCTGGCGATCCGCGCAGGATTCGTTCGACGAACGGGAACTGCTCGACCTGCTCCTGCTGTGCGGCTGGTACCACGCGATCTCCTTCACCGCCCGCGCCGCCCGCGTCGACCTCGAGCCCGGCGCGCCCCGCTTCGCCACCACGTGAAGCCATCTCCGATCGTGAATGCGACCGCTCCGCGCGCCGGCCGGTCGTACCGTGGGCTGTCTACGCCGCGAGGACGCCCCGTGACGCCGTTACTGTTCGATGCCTCGGCGCTGCTGCCGTCGACGGTGTTCGTCGGCCCGGGCGATGAGGTCTTGACGGGGGCGGACGCGGTCCGTGCCGCCGGCGCCCGTCCGGCCGGGCTGGAGCCCAGTCCGAAGCAGCGCGTCGACGACGACACCGTGTGGCTCGGCGAGCGGGCCGTGCCGGTGGTGGAACTGCTCGCCGCGGTGCTGGGCCGGGTCGGCGCCGAGGCCCACCGGGTGACCGGTGCGATGCCCGCGGAGACGGTGGTGACCTACCCGGCCGGGTGGGCCCGGGCGAGGCTGTCGGTGCTGGCCGAGGCGGCCCGGCAGGCCGGGTTGGGCGATGTCGGGCTGATCCGCGAGCCGGTCGCCGCGGCGGCGTACTTCGTCTCGGTGCTGGGCCTGCGGCTGCCGCCCGGGCAGTGTCTGGTGATCTACGACTTCGGCGCCGGCACGTTCGACGTCAGCGTGGTGCGCAAGTCCGGCGCCGAGGTGGAGGTGATCGCCGCGGACGGCTTGACCGACGTCGGAGGCAACGACCTCGACGCGGTCATGGTCGACCTGCTGCGGACCTCCACGCCCGCCGCCGCCGAGGCATGGGGGCGACTGGACTGGCCGACGACACCGGCCGACCAGCGCGCACGGCGCACGCTCTGGCTGGCGGCCCGCGCGGCGAAGGAGCAACTCAGTCGGCACACGCGCGCCGACGCGCACATCCCGATCGTCGATGTCGTCGGTCATGTCACCCGTGCGGAGTTCGAACGCGCCGCGCAAGCCCTGGTCGACCGGACCGTCGGGCTGACCGTCGCCACGCTGCGCGCTTCGGGCGTACCACGGGAGGCGGTCGGCGGGGTCATGCTCGTCGGCGGATCCAGCCGGATGCCGATGGTCGTCAGTCTGCTGCACCGCTCAGTGGAACGCGTCCACCGGAGCGCTGATTGCGCGGCTCAACGTCGCCGACATCGACACAGTAACGTTCGGGGCGACGTTCAACCATGCCGGCGTCATTGCCACGACGGGCCCCTCGGGCCTGTCACTCTGGGACGCCGCCAGCGGGAAGCTGCAACGACGCCAGACGATCTGCGGGTTCCACGTCGCGTTCGACCCCACCGACGACACGGTGCTCGCGGTCGCGTGCGAGGAACGGTCCGTCATCGTGGATGCCCGGACCGGCAAGGAGGTCGTCAAGCTCGACGGCCACGTGCTGGGACTGGCGTTCAGCCCGGACGGCCGGACGCTGGCCGCCGGAGGAACGGACAAGTCGCGGATCTACATCTGGAACCGAACAAAAGCACCCGGATCGAGTCCGCTCTGGTAGACCGCTTCGCCCCCGGGGCAAGCGGAACCCGCGCCATCGACGGTCACGGCGCGTCCAGCGTGGGCAGCAGCCGCTGCGCCGCGCTGCGCATGTGGCGGGTCATCGCCTCGCCCGCCGCCGCCCCGTCGCGGGCGTCGATCGCCAGCAGGATCGCGCGGTGCTCCTCCAGGGTCAGTTTGGCGTGCTCCGCGTCGTTCAGGGCCCGCTCCACCCAGACCCGGATGAGCGACCGGACGCTCTGCAGCATGTCGCGCAGCAGCACGTTGTCGGCCGCCGCGGCCAGCTCCTGGTGGAACAGCATGTCGGCGGTGACGAACGTGGAGAAGTCGTCGAGGCTCTCCTCCATGGTCGCGGTGTGCTCGGCCAGCAAGCGGCGGGAGGCGTCCGTCGCGCGGGTCGCGGCCAGCGTCGCCGCCTGGGTCTCCAGGCCGTGGCGGACCTCGATCAGCTCGCGGGTCTTGTCCGAGCGCAGCAGCAGGCCCCACGACAGGGTCTGCGGCAGCAGCTCCGAGGTGCCGCCGCTGAGGTACGTCCCCGAGCCGGGACGGACCGTGACGATGCCGAGGATCTCCAGGGCCGCGAGGGCCTCGCGGACGGCTGAGCGGCCCACGCCCATCAGCTCGGCGAGCTGGCGCTCGGGGGGCAGCCGGTCGCCCTGGGCGATGGCGCCGCTCGCGATGTAGTCGAGGAGACGGCGGGTGACCTCGGCCATCGCGGTCTGGCTCTTGATCGTGCCGCCGAGGGCGGCGCTGAGGCCGTCGGGCGTGGGGCTCTGCATGTGCCAATCCTAGCAACCGGTCAACCAAAATTGGTCAACCGGTTGACAGGTTGTCCAATCACGGTGAGTATCGACGTACACCCACACACCGATGCCTCGATATAGGAGCCCCCGGATGTCCGCCGACACCCCACAGACCGCGATCCGCAAGGTCGCCCTGCGCCTTGTGCCGTTCGTGGCGCTGATGTTCTTCATCAACTACCTGGACCGCACCGCGATCGGGTTCGCCGCGCCGAACGGGATGAACCAGGACCTGGGGCTGAGCGCCGCTCAGTTCGGGTTCGCGTCCGGCGTGTTCTTCATCGGGTACATCCTGCTGGAGGTGCCGAGCAATCTCGCTCTGCACAGGATCGGCGCCCGCCGGTGGCTCGCGCGGATCATGGTGACCTGGGGCATCGTGGCGGTGCTGTTCACCTTCGTGCAGTCGTACACGCAGCTGTCCTGGCTGCGCTTCGGGCTCGGCGTGGCGGAGGCCGGGTTCTTCCCCGGTGCCATTCTCTTTCTCAGCCTGTGGGTGCCCAGCCGGTACCGGAGCCGGGTCCTGGGGCTGTTCTATCTCGCGCAGCCGTTGACCACGGTCGTCGGCGCGCCCCTCGCCGGCTGGCTGATCGGGCACGACGGCGCGTTCTTCGGGCTCGAGGGCTGGCGGTTCATGTTCCTCGGCGTCGGCGTGCCGGCCATCGTGGTCGGGGTCATCGCCTGGTTCTACCTGGCCGACTCCCCCGCCAAGGCCAAGTGGCTCACCACCGCCGAGCGGGACTGGCTGACGGAGGAACTGCGGGCCGAGAAGCCGGCCGCCAAGGAGCAGCACAACCTGCGCGCCGCGTTCACCAGCGGCCGGGTGTGGACGCTCAGCCTCATCTACTTCGGCTTCATCTACGGCCTGTACACCCTCGCGTTCTTCCTGCCCACCATCATCGCCGGCTTCCAGGAGCAGTTCGACACCAAGTTCGGGCTGGTCGAGAAGGGCCTGATCACCGCCATCCCGTACCTGCCGGCCGCGCTGGCGCTGTTCCTGGCCACCCGGCACGCGACGAAGCACGGCGTGAAGACCGGCCACATCGCGATCCCGGCGGTGACCGGCGCGATCAGCATCCCCCTCGCGCTGTTCGCCGGCTCGCCCGCGCTGACCGTCGTGATGATCACGATCACCGCCTGCTCGATCTTCGCCGCGCTGCCGAACTTCTGGACCGTGCCGACGCAGTTCCTGACCGGGGCCGCGGCCGCCGCCGGCATCGCGCTCATCAACACCATGGGCAACGTGGCCGGGTTCGCCGCGCCGTACGTCACCGGCTGGCTCGCCGACGCGAACGGCGGGGACTACAAGGTCGCGTTCTTCGCGGTCGGCGGGTTCATGATGCTCTCCGCGATCCTCATGGTCGCCCTGAGCCGCCGCGACCGCATCGCCGTCGCCTCGCGCGTCCCCGCGCCGGCCGGACACTGAACGGAAGCGTGACATGACCCGCTTGTTCAACGATCCGGCCGCATTCGCCGACGAGATGCTCGACGGCTTCGTCGCCGCCCACGCCCACCGCGTCCGCCCTGTGCCGGGTGGCGTGGTGACCAACGCCGGCCGCGCGCCGGAAAGCGTCGCCGTCGTGGTCGGTGGCGGCTCCGGGCACTACCCGGCCTTCGCCGGGCTGGTCGGGCCCGGGCTCGCCGACGGCGCCGTCATCGGCAACGTGTTCGCCTCCCCATCGGCGCGCCAGGTGGCCGCGGTCGCCCTGGCCGCGGAGCACGGCGGCGGCGTCCTGCTCAGCTATGGCAACTACGCCGGCGACTGCCTCAACTTCGACGCCGCCCAGGACGAGCTGCGCGCGGCCGGCATCGCCGTGGAGACCGTCCGCGTCACCGACGACATCTTCAGCGCACCCGGCGACGAGCGCGACAAGCGCCGCGGCATCGCCGGCGACCTGGTGGTGTTCAAGGTCGCCGGGGCCGCCGCGGCCGAGGGCCGGTCCCTCACCGAGGTGGCCGCGCTCGCCCGGCACGCCAACGAGCGGACCCGCACCATGGGCGTCGCGTTCTCCGGCTGCACCCTGCCCGGCGCGGCCGAGCCACTGTTCTCCGTCCCCAGTGGACGGATGGCGATCGGCCTCGGCATCCACGGCGAGCCGGGCCTGGAGGAGACCCGCCTGCCCACCGCGGACGAGCTCGCGTCGCTGCTCGTCGACTGCCTGCTCGCCGAGCGCCCGGCCGGCGCCGGGAACCGGGCGGCCGTCCTGCTCAACGGGCTCGGATCGGTCAAACACGAAGAGCTGTTCATCGTGTACGGCCAGATCTCCCGCCTCCTCGCGCAGGTCGGCATCACCGTCGTGGCGCCGGAGGTCGGCGAGCTGTGCACGAGCTTCGACATGGCCGGCGTCTCGCTCACCATGACCTGGCTCGACGAGGACCTCGAACGCCTGTGGCTGGCCCCGGCCGACTCGGCCGCCTTCCACCGCGGCAGCATCGTCGCCGCGCCGGCCGCCCCGGCGGTCCACAGTGTCCGGTCGAGCGCGCCCGAGTACGCGCCCGCCGACACCGCGTCGCAGGAGGCCGCGGCCACCCTCGCCGAGGTGTTCGCGGCGATCGAGGCCACCGTCGACGCCCACGCCGAGCAGCTCGGCCACATCGACGCGGTGGCCGGCGACGGCGACCACGGGATCGGCATGCAGCGCGGGGCCCGGGCCGCCGCGGCCGCCGCCCGGCAGGCCCACGGCCGCGGCGCCGGGGCGGGCACGCTGCTCGCCGCGGCCGGCGACGCCTGGGCGGAACGGGCCGGCGGCACCTCCGGCGCGCTGTGGGGCATCGCCCTGCGCCGCATCGGCCAGGTCGTCGGCGACACCGGCCGCCCCGGCCCGGACGTGACGGCCCGCGCGCTGCGCTCCGCCCGGGACGGCATCTGCGCCGCCGGCGGGGCCGAACTCGGCGACAAGACCATGGTCGACGCGCTCATCCCGCTCGACGAGGCGTTCGCGGCGGCGGTGCGCGACGGCGCCACGACCACCGACGCCTGGGCCGCGGCCGCCACGGCCGCCGAGCAGGCCGCCGCCGACACCTGCAACCTGCTGCCCCGCAAGGGACGGGCCCGGCCGCACGCGGAGCGCAGTCTCGGCACCCCGGACGCGGGCGCCGTCTCGCTGAGCCTCATCGCCCGGACCGTCCACAGTGTCCTGTCAAGCCGAAAGGTGAGCACCCCATGAGCAAGCTCCGCATCGTCGTCGGCTCCGACGACGCCGGGTACGACTACAAGGAGGCCCTCAAGAAGGACCTGGAGGGCAGCGACCGGGTCGCCACCGTGCTCGACGTGGCCGGCACACCCGACCGGGCCTATCCCGACGTCGCCATCGCCGCCGCCGAGCTGATCGCGAGCGGCCGGGCCGACCGGGCGCTGCTGGTGTGCGGCACCGGACTCGGGGTGGCGATCGCGGCCAACAAGGTCCCCGGCATCCGCGCCGTCACCGCCCACGACAGCTTCTCGGTCGAGCGCTCGGTGCTGTCCAACAACGCCCAGGTGCTCACGTTCGGCCAGCGGGTGATCGGCCTCGAACTGGCCCGCCGGCTGGCCCAGGAGTGGCTCACCTACGAGTTCGACGCCGCCTCGGCGTCCGCGGGCAAGGTCGGACGGATCACCGCCTACGAGTCGCGGAGCGCCGCGTGACCCGGGTCCTCGGCGTGAGCCTGAAGATGTACTTCGGGTACGCCCAGACGCTGCACTGGTGCGAGTCCGTCGTGGACCGCGTCGGCGACCATCCGGCCCTGCGCGACGGGCGGGTGCGGCTGTTCGTCCTGCCGTCGTTCCCGGCCATCCCAGCGGCCGCCGGGATCTTCGCCGGCACCCCGATCGCGGCCGGCGCCCAGAACCTGTCCACACAGGACAGTGGTGCGCACACCGGCGAGGTGAGCGGGGCGATGATCCGCGAGGCCGGCGGCCGGTACGCCGCAGTCGGGCACGCCGAGCGCCGCCGCCACCACGGCGAGACCGCGCCGATCGTGGCCGCGAAGACCGCGGCCGCCCTGCGCAACGGGCTCACGCCGGTGGTGTGCGTCGACGACGGGGAGACCGTCCCGGACGGGCCGCTCGTCGTCGCCTACGAGCCGGTGTGGGCGATCGGCGCCGACCGGCCGGCCGAGCCGGAGCACATCGCGGCCGTCTGCGCGACGCTGATGCGGCCGGACCGCGCGGTCGTCTACGGCGGCAGCGCCGGGCCGGGGCTGCTGACCAAGCTCGGGCCGGCGGTCGACGGGCTGTTCCTGGGCCGCTTCGCGCACGACCCGGCGGCCCTGGCGGACGTGGTGGACGAGGCGGCGTCATGACGGTCGGGCTCTCCACGTATGCGTTCTTCTGGCAGTACCACCACACGAACCCGAATCCGATCGGGCTGGACGCGATGCTGGACCGCACCGCCGACCTGGGCGCCGAGCTGTTCCAGATCTGCGACTATCCGCGGATCGAGCAGTTCGACGCGGCCGAGCTCCGCGCGCTCAAGCAGCATGCCGACCGCCGCGGCATCGCCCTGGAACTCGGCACCCGGGGCGTCGCGCCCGAGCACCTGGCGCGCTACCTCGGCATCGCACGCGCGCTCGACGTGACGCTGGTGCGCAGCATGGCCGACACCGGCGAGGCTGTGCGGCCGTTGCGAGCGGCGCTGCCCGCCTACGAGCGGGCCGGGGTGACCATCGCCCTGGAGACGTACGAGCGGATCCCCACCGCCACGCTGGTCGACGTCGTCGCCGCCGTCGGCTCGCCCAACCTCGGCATCTGCCTGGACCCGGCCAACTGCGTCGCCGCGCTGGAGCACCCCGCCGAGACCATCGCCAAGACCGCCGCGTGGGTGCGCAACATCCACGTCAAGGACTTCGCCTTCACCCGAAAGGACGGCTGGGTGGGCTTCACGCTCGCCGGCTGCCCGCTGGGCGAGGGCCTGCTGCACTACCCCGCCCTGCTCGCCGCCGTCCGGCCGGCCGAGCGCGGCATCAACCAGGTCATCGAGCACTGGCTGCCCTGGCAGGGCGACAGCCGCACGACCTGCGACCTGGAAGACGTCTGGACCGCCACCAACCTGGAAACCCTGAGGAGCTGGAACTCATGAGCGAGCAGAAGCTGACCATCGCCGTCGTCGGAGCGGGCGGCAAGATGGGGATGCGCATCTCCAACAACCTGCAGCGCAGCGACCACACCGTCTACTACTGCGAGAACTCCCCCGCCGGCATCCAGCGCACCGTCGACGCGGGCCGGGTCGTCACCGGCACCGACGCCGCGGTCGCCGAGGCCGACGTCGTCATCCTGGCCGTGCCCGACATCGCGCTCGGGCCGGTCTCCGGCGCCGTCGTGCCGCAGGTCCGGCCGGGCACCGTCGTGCTGACCCTGGACCCGGCGGCCGCCTACGCCGGCCTGCTCCTCCAGCGCGACGACATCGAGTACGCGGTCGCCCACCCGTGCCACCCGTCGGTGTTCCTGCAGCGCAAGACCCAGGCCGAGCTGGACGACACGTTCGGCGGGATCGCCGCGGCCCAGGACGTCGTGGCCGCGCTGGAGTCGGGCGACCCCGTCAAGACGGCCGTCGCCGAGCAGGTCATCCGCCAGATGTACGCCCCGGTGCTCGACGTGCACTGGGTGAGCGTCAAGCAGCTGGCGTACCTCGAGCCGACCCTCGTCGAGGTGGTCGCCTGCATGATCGGCGACCTGCTCAACGACGCCCTGCGCGAGACCGTCGACACCGTCGGCGTGCCGGAGCCGGCGGCCCGCGCGATGCTCATGGGCCACGTCCAGGTGGCGCTGGCGAACGGGCTGCGCGGCGACAACCCGTTCTCCGACGCCTGCCTGATCGCGATGGACTACGGCCGCGAGAAGATCATCAAGGACGACTGGAAGTCCATCTTCGCCGACGACGAACTGGACCGCGTGCTCAAGCAGATGCTGCACCTCGACCACATCCACCGCTGATCCCTCAGACGAGGGACAGGGCCCGGTCGCTGATCACGCAGTGCAGCCCGAACAGCTCGGCCCGCCGCTTCGCGAACTCGGCCAGCCCCGGGGTGTCGGCGTAGTCCAGGGCGTAGAGGTCCAGCCCGTAGCGGGGCAGCTCCTCGGCGACACGGGCGTGGCCCTCCAGGATGTCGGCGGGCCACGGGCCGTAGCCGTCGTCGGTCCACCGGGCCGAGAACGACTCGAACAGGATGCCGTCGACGTGCTCGGCCATGTCGGGCAGCATCCCGAAACCGCGGTTGGCCAGGATGTACCCGTCCCCGGCGGCGTCCCGCAGGCTCGCCACGAGGGCGAGGACGTGCGGCAGGTCCTCCGGGTAGGTCAGCTCGACGTTGAGCGTGTCCAGGAACAGTCCGTCGAACCCGGCGGCCAGGGCGGCCCGGGCCTGGCCGAGCACGTGCTCGGTCCAGCCCGGGTGCCCCGCGTACACGAACGCACCGCCCCAGTCCGGGTTGCGCTCGGGCCGCTGCCACGGTGCCGGCGGGCCCTGGTCCTCCGACAGCGACAGGTACGCCAGCGTCTCGACCCCGGCCGCCCGCAACACCCGCAGGTCCACCGGCCGGTAGAACTCCGGCTGCAGCACGGCCCGCTCGTAGTGCTGCAGGTCGGCGAGGCGCCCGGCGCCGTAGTAGAAGACCAGCGGCGTCATCGGCGGTACCACTCCACGGTGCGCCGCACGCCCTCCTCCAGCGGTACCGCCGGCTGGAACCCGGTCAGCGCCCGCAGCAGGGTCAGGTCGGGGCAGCGCCGCGTCACCGCACCCGCCGCGCCCGGTGCCGGTTCGAGCGTGGCGTCGCTGCCGGTCAGCCGCAGCACCAGCTTGGCCAGGTCCGCGATGCCGGTCTCACCGGTGTCGTCGCCGATGTGCACGATCTGCCCGGCGGCCGCGGGCGTGGCCATCAGCCGCACGATCGCGTCGACGGCGTCGTCGACGTAGCAGAACGCGCGGGTCTGGTCGGCGCCCGGGACGCGGAACGGCCGCTCCCCGGCCATCGCCCGCATGGCCATCTCGGGGATGGCGTGGTCGGTGCCCATCCGCGGGCCGTACACGTTGTGGAACCGCCCGACGACCGCCTCGAAGCCGCGGGCCCGGGCCCCGTGCAGGAACGCCGCCTCGCCGAGCAGCTTGCTGATGGCGTAGGCGTAGCGGGGCGCGGTCACGTCGTGGACCGCGATCGGGGCCGCCTCGCCGGTCGGCACCGGCGCGATCCCGGCCTCGACCGCCCCGGCGTACACCTCGCTGGTGGAGGCGAAGAAGACCCGGTCGCCGGGTGCGAGCCAGTCGATCAGGTGCAGCGCGCTGAGGCTGTTGACCCGCACCACCCGGGCCGGGTCGGCCTCCACGTTGCGGACCCCGACCACGGCCGCGAGCAGGTAGATCTGGTCGAAGCCGCGGGGCATCTGCCGCCACGTGCGCGGGTCGGTGAGGTCGCCGTCGCGCACCCCGACCCGCGGGTCGCCGGCCAGCTCGGCGAAGTCGGCGTCGTCGCGGCCGCGGGAGAAGTCGTCGACGATGGTCACCTCGTGCCCGTCGGTGACGAGCCGGCGGGCGAGGTGCAGGCCGATGAACCCGGCCCCGCCGAGCAGCAGCGCCCTCATGCCGACACCGCCCGCGGGAGGTAGCCGATGCCCGCGTACCGCACGCCGGCCCGGGTCAGCGCCGCCTCGTCGAGGATGCGCCAGGAGTCGAACACGAACAGCGGCTTGCTCGCGCCGAGCACCGACTCGGCCCGGATGGCACGGTAGTCCGGGTGGTCGTTGATGACGAGCACCGCGTCGGCGTCGCTGAAGGCCTTGTCGAGGCTGGTCGGCTCGCCGCCGTACTGCCGGATCACGTTGTCGGCCACCAGCGGGTCGTGGCCGAGGACGGTGAGGCCCGCCTCGGCGAAGACCGGCATCATCGCCGCGATCGGGGTGCCGCGCATGTCGTCCGTGGCGGGCCAGCCCTTGTACGCCCAGCCGAGCACGGCCAGCCGCGCGCCCTGGGTCCCCTCGAGGGCCTCGCGGATCATCCCGACGACGGTCCGGGCCACGTGCACCGGCAGGTACTCGTTGAGCCTCCGGGCCGGCTCGACCAGGAACGGCGGGTGGTCGCCGGCCTCGCTGATCAGGATGTACGGGTCCTTGGACAGGCAGCCGCCGCCGACGTAGCCGGGCTTGGCGAGGTCCGGCCGCGGGTAGTCGACGTTCGCGGCCCGGATGACCTCGAGCGGGTCGAGGCCGTGGCGCTCGGCGATGAGGGCGATCTCGTTGCCGTACGCGTAGATCAGGTCGGTGTGGCAGTTGTTCGCGAGCTTGGTGAGCTCCGCGGTCTCCAGGTCCGACACCGGCACCAGCCGCTCGGCCAGGCCGCCGAACATCTCCAGCCCGGCATCGAGGCTGTCCGCGTCGAGGCCGCCGATGACCTGCGGCAGCTCGACCAGCTCACGCAGGGCCTGGCCCTGGATGGTGCGCTCGGGCGCCATCACGAGCTTGACCTCGCCCCAGGCCTCCAGCAGCGGCGGCAGCACGACGCGGCGGCTGGCGCCGACCGGGACGGTACTGCGCACCACGACCAGCGTCCCCGGCGCGCACCACTCGGCGACCTGGCGGGCGGCGGCGGCGAGGTTGGTCAGGTCGGGGCGCTGGGTCTGCGGGTCGACCGGGGTGGAGACGCAGATGACGGCGGCGTCGACGGTGTCGCGGGGCAGCGCGGTGTCGATGAACACCGAGGAGCCGACGTGCTCGGTGAGGGCCTCGGCCACGCCGGGCTCGTAGATGTGCGGCCGGCCCCGGTTGAGCGAGTCGACGACGGCCGGCTGCACGTCGACACCGTGGACGATGAAGCCCTTGCGGGCGAGGGCGGCGGTGAGGGTCAGGCCGACGTAGCCCATCCCGATGACGCCGATGGTGCGTGCCATGGATCGTTGTCCCTTCGTGAAAACGGTCAGCCGCAGGGCGCGGCGACCCGGTCGAGCTCCCGCGTGGTGACGGTGCCCAGGAAGCGTTCGGTGCGGTAGTGGCCGCAGGCGGCCCGCACGTCGGCGGGCCGGGCGGCGTAGTCGACGGCGAGCACCGTCTTGCCGGCGTCGCGCAGCGCCCGCGCGTCGGCGAGGTTCTCGGCGCAGTAGTCCTCGGTGCACGGCCGGTCGGTGGCCCGGAAGAACAGCTCCTCCAGGCCGATGCCGTCGATGGCCTCGGTGTAGCCGGGGTAGCGGCGCAGCTCCGGCGAGTTCTGCGGCACCACCCAGAACTCCGGTCGCTTGTCCCGTGCGTAGGCGCTGATCCGCGCGATGAGCGCGACCATCGCCGCGGCGAGCCGCTCCCGGGTCCAGCCGGGCACGAGCTTCAGGTCCAGCTCCTCGTAGGCGAGCGGGGTGTCCAGGTACACCCCGTCGAAGCCGGCGACGAGCGCGCGGTCGACCCGGGGCCGCACCACCCGGTCCCACCACCGCTCGTCCCAGTACCGCACGAAGAACTCCTCGGGCCAGTCCTCCCACCGGTTGAGCACGAGGTCGCCGGCGTCCTTGGCCAGCGGCCCGTACTCCGGGCGGAACCGCTCGATGCTGCCGATCTCGAAGTAGGCCAGGACCCGCTTGCCCGAGCCGCGCAGCGCCGTGATCTCGTCGGGCCGGAACCAGTCCGAGGCGGCGTCGCGGGCCAGGTCGATGACGGCGAGCCGCTGCGGGGCCCGGCCCAGCGCGTCCAGCTTGCCGTCGGGATAGTTCTGGAGTTGGTACAGCCACCCGTCCGCGCTCGGCAGCGGCTGGGCCGGGGTGCAGGCGGCCGCGAGCACCAGCGCGGCGGCGAGCGCGACGCCGCGCCGGGCCCGCGGCGCCCTCACCGCTCGGCGCCGTCGAGTGCGGCCCAGATCGCCTTCACCGACTCCGGCAGCGTGTACTCCGGCGCCCAGCCGAGCACGGCCGCGGCCCGGCCGATGTCGGCGCGCATCCAGTCGACGCCGGCCGACCGGGCCGGGCCCATGCCCTGCTCGGCGATCGCCCCGGTGTAGCCGGCCGCCTCCGCGAGGTGCTGCACGGCCTCGCGGGCGGTCACCGCGCGGCCGCTGGCGATGTTCACCACGCCGGCCCCGTGCTCGGTCGAGGCGGCCGCGGCGAGCACCGCGGTGGCCACGTCGCGCACGTCGACGAAGTCGCGGTGGGCGCCGAGCGGGCCGAGCGGCACCCGGCCGGACGCCCCGGCCAGGGCGTCGCGGATGAGCAGCGCGGCCCGGCCGAGCAGGTTGTCGCGGTGCAGGCCGGGGCCGATCGGGTTGAACACCCGCAGCGTCACGCCGTCGACCCGGCCGGCCGCGGTGGCCAGCTGCAGCAGCCGGGTGGCGGCGAGGTGGGTCGCGCCGTACTCGCCGACCGGGGCGCACGGGTGGTCCTCGGCCACGCTGGTGCCGTGCGGGACCTTGCCGTACTCCCCCGCCGAGCCGAGCCTGATCAGCCGCGCGCCCGGGGCGACGGCCGCGACGGCGTCGATGAGCTTGGCGGTCACGACGGTGTTGGCCTCGGCGAGCTCGGCCGCGGTGCCGCTGAGCCGCCCCGTGCAGTTCACCACCACGTCGGGCATGGTGTCGCGCAGCAGCGCGGCCAGGCCGTCGGCGTCGCCGGCGACGAGGTCGTGGCGGGACCGCGACGGGCAGGCGAGCGCGCCGATGCGCGGGTCGCCGTCGAGGGCGGTGCGCACCGCCCCGCCGACGAAGCCGGAGGCGCCGAAGAGCAGCACGCGGGGCCGGGTCATGCCGCCACCCCGCTGTCCGCGCGCACCGGCAGCAGGGCCGGCTCGAGCTCGGCGAAGCGCCGGTTGGCCTCGTCGTACTCCTCGGGCCGGCCGATGTCGAGCCACAGCCCGTCGAAGTCGTAGCTGTTCGGGAACTGCCCCTGCCGCAGCAGGTCCTGCACGAGCTTGTCGAAACCCAGGGACAGGCCCGGCGGGTACGGCTCCAGTGCCTTGCGGGCCATGCCGTAGACGCCCATCGACACCCGGTGGCGGTAGGCGGGCTTCTCGGTGAAGCCGACCACCTTGCCGTCGATGACGTCGAGCACGCCGAACTCCATGCGGGTGGTCTGGGCCGCGGTGGCGATGGTGAGCGGGGCGCCGCTGATCCGGTGCTCGCCCAGCAGGCCGGCGTAGTCGAGGTCGGTGAGCAGGTCGCCGTTCATGACCAGGAAGTGCTCGGGCAGCTCGTCCTTGATCAGGAAGAGCGGGCCGGCGGTGGACAGCGGCACGGTCTCCTCGACGTAGCCGATGTCCATGCCCCAGCGGGCGCCGGTGCCGGTGAACGCGCGGATCAGCGGGCCCAGGTGGTTGATCGCGAGGGTCACGGAGGTGAAGCCGCGGGCCGCGAGCTGCTCCAGGACGATGTCGAGGATGGCGTGCCGCTCGCCGATCGGCATGAGGGGCTTGGGCAGGGCGGTGGTGTACGGACGCAGCCGGACGCCCTTGCCACCGGCCATGATGACCGCGTGCATGTGTAGGCCTGCTTTCTGGGTGAGGTGTTCAGCGGTACTGCCGGACGCGGCCCACCGACGGGGCGAGGACCAGCGCCAGGACCCCGAGCAGCAGCACGGTGCTGCCGAGGAAGGGCACGGCGGCGTGGGCCGCGAGCGCGATGGCGAGCGCGACGCAGAGCCGCCCGTGGCCGCCGTGGGCGGCGAGGACGAAGACGAGCAGGCAGGCCCCGGCCAGCACGACGCTCGCGGCGGCCATCGCCTCGGCCGCCGGGGTGAGCTGGCCGGCCCGGCGCAGCAGCGCGAGCGCGACGACCGCCGCCCCGGCCGCGACGAGCGCGCAGGCGAACACGTCGGTGGCCAGGAACCGCCACAGCCGCAGCCGCAGCCGGCCCGGGTTCCAGGGCCCGTGCAGCAGGTCCCGGGCCCGCTCGCCGAAGCGGCGGGCGCGCCACTCGACGAAGCCCATCGACACCGCCAGGGGCAGGGTGGCGACGAGGACGTCGAGGCGGCCGGTGAGGTACGGCGCCTGGGACAGCAGCACCAGCGCGGCGAGCAGCGCGGTGGAGCACACGACGAGGACGAACGTGCCCCAGCGGCCGGCCATCGCGGCGCGCAGGCCGCGCTCCGACCCGGTCCCGGGAACCCGCCGGGCCCGGCTGACCGCGACCCCGAACGTGATCGCGACGCAGGCCAGCGCGGGCAGGATGGCGGCGACCGGGGACCACCGGCCGGCCAGCAGGTACCCGCCGCCCGCGACGACGGCCGGGGACATCAGGGTCACCAGCCAGCCCTCGTCGCGGTAGAACAGCAGGACGGTCGCGGCCAGCTGGTAGGCGGCGACGGCCGGGACCAGCGCGGCCGCGATCGTCCCGGCGCCGGTCGCGGCCAGCGCGGCGCCGAGCGCGGCGGCCACGGCGACCCCGGCGAGCGACGCGCGGGCCAGCAACCGGCCGGCGGCGGGCTCGTCACCGGCGTTGACGTGCTGGTGCGCGAGCCACGTCATGGCGCCCGCCCACACCCAGCCGAGCAGGCCGGCGGCGACGATCGCGAGGACCGGCGGGCGGGGCGACGCGGCGAGCACGGCCGGGAACAGCGCGCTGGGCAGCAGGTACAGCCCGCCGTGCAGGATCTCGCGGACCCCGCCGGCCCGGGCCGGACGGTGCGCCGACGGCTCCTCGGCACCGGCGTCCTCGGCGAGCCGGGTCCGCACCGCGTCGGCGAGCTCGAACGCGTTGTAGTAGCCGTAGCGGTCCCGGGCCGCCCGGTCGGTCACCCCGGCCGATTCGAGCAGCGCGGCCAGCTGCAGCCCGTCGACGAACCGTGACCCGTTGCGGGCCTGGACCTCGGCGACGAGCGCGGCGAGCGGGTCGGTGCCCGGGGCCGGCTGCACCGGGAGCGCGACGGTGTCCTCGTCGGCCCAGCCGCGGGCCGCGAGCGCCCCGCTCACCGCAGCGCCCCGGCGAACGTCCGGCCGGCGAGCGCGGGTTGCACGAGCCGGTCGTACAGGCCGCGGTAGGCGTCCAGGGACTGGGCCAGCGTAAACCGGTCGAGGACGCGCTGGCGGGACTGCGCGGCCAGGCGGCGGCGCAGCTCCGGGTCGCGCAGCAGCGTGATGCAGGCCTCGGCCACGGCCTCGTGGTCGCGGGCGGGCACCACGAAACCGGCGTCGCCGACGGCCTCCGCCACACCCCCGACGTTGGTGCAGACCATGGTCCGGCCGCAGGCCATGGCCTCGATCACGGAGTACGGGAAACCCTCGGAGATGCTGGTGAGCGCCACGACGCTGCCGCTGTGATAGGCCGCCACCGCGTCGGGGGCGCTGCCCTCCAGCCGTGCGCAGCCCTTGAGACCGAGCGTGTCGATAAGCGCCAGGCAGCTGTCACGGTACTGCAGGTCGATCGCCGCACCGTAGATGCGCAGCCGCGCGCCGGGGACCCGCCGCCGGACGACCGCGAATGCCCGGATGAGCGTGTGCAGGTCCTTGAGCGGGTCGATCCGTCCGACGTAGACGATCGTCGGCTCGTCGGGCTCGGTCTTCGCGCTCGGGAAGCGCTCGGGCGAGATGCCGTTGTACATCGTCCACATGCGGTCCGGGTCGGCCCCGAGCCGCCGTTGCCAGCGCCCGTTGTACTCCGAGTGCGGCGCGAGGGCGTCGGCGAAGTGGTACGCCGCGCCGGCGAGGCCGCGGTGGAAGCCCAGCAGCAGCACCGCGACCGCGTGCGGCAGCCGGCCGGCCGCCTGTTCGAGGTACCGCTCCCGCAGGTAGACGCCGTGCTCGGAGATGAGCATCGGGGTCTCGTGGGCCCACTTGGCGGCCATCGCGACGAGCGTCGGCAGCCCGTTCATGGCGCAGTGCACCACGTCGGCGCGGACCGGCGGCACGGCGAGCGGGCGCAGCATGTGCCCGATCAGGTTGGCCGCGTGGGCGGCGTCGGCGAGCGTGAGCCGGTGCGGGCGGCCGGCGAGCGCCGGGTGCCCGGCCCCGTACGCGTCGGCCGCCTCGCCCCAGCGCTCCTGGAGCGCGCCGAGCGCCGCGTTGGCGCTCAGCGCGCGGGCCAGATCGCCGCCCTCGGCCGCGTACTCCCACAGCCCGCGCAGCGCGAGCAGGAACCGGCTGCGCTGCACGGTGGCCCGCCGCGGGTCCGGGTCGGGCGGCGCCACGAGCGCGGTGAGAAACGCGTCGAGCGCCGCCCGGAACATCGGGCCGGGGCGAGGGGCGCGCCGCTGACGCCGCCCCTCGCTCCACAGTGGAATGGACACCACCCGTTCCAGGTTGGCCGGCAGCTTCCACTGGACCTGCTCGGTGCCGTCGACCGTGAGCGCGACCGCCTCCCAGCGGTGCTCGCTCATACCCTGCACCAGCTGGTCGCACCAGACGCTGACCCCGCCGAGCGCGTACGGGTAGGTGCCCTCCGACACCAGGGCCACCCTCACGAGCGCGGGCTCGCGGGGACGGTCACCGCCGTGGCGGCGGTCAGGTTGAGCTTCGTCGAGACCTCGGGCCCGTACGTCGTGGCGCCGGTGCCCCGGGCCCCGCTGACCGTCAGTGCGGCGGCGGCCGGTGCGCTGACCGTGATGGTCTTCGCGGCCGGGTCGTAGACGGCGTCGGCGCCGGAGCGCAGGGCCGCGAAGTGGGCGTTGCGCGCGGTCGTGTACGCCGCCAGCGTCGGCCAGTCCGGGCTCAGCACGGGCACGGTGTAGTACGAGCTGTACTTGGCCAGCACCGCGTCCAGCCAGTCGGTCAGCAGCGTCTTGCCCGAGCCGTAGTCGCGCAGGTTCGCGATGTGGAAGGTGTGCGTGTACACCGATCCGGTCGCGAGATGCGTCAGGGCCACGTTCGCCTCGGCGTCGAGCACCTGGGCGTACGTCAGGTTCGTGGGCCAGAACGGGAACTTCCCGCCGGGGCCGTAGAAGCTGTTGTAGAACGCGGTCTCCTCGGCCGGCGTCGTGGTGTGGTAGGCGATGTTCGTCGGCCAGTCCGGCACCACCGAGATCGCGGGCTCCATCGGGTGCACCGTGTTGCAGTTGAAGCAGGCCGGCACGTGACTCGGGAAGGACATGTTGCCGTGCAGGTACTGCACGCCGAGCGCCTTCGCCGCCGCCAGCAGGTTCGGGTTCGACGCCATCAGGCCGTGATCGGTCGGCGGGTCGACGTCGTCGTCCGGGTTCGGGTTGTACACGCCGAGGCCCGAGTACTCGCCGGTCTTCAGCACGGTGTTGGGCTGGGACAGGCCGAGGCGGGTGGCGACGGTACGGTTGCCGGCGATCTCGTTGTAGCTCGTGGTGTAGTCGGTGAAGTTCAGCTCCGGGTGGGTCAGCGTGTGGTTGACCCAGCGGAACTTCGTGGACAGGCAGCGGGTCGTGGCGGTCAGCGTGCTGACGTTGCCGTTCGGGCTGCAGGTGGAGCCGGCGTTGAGGTTCGCGTCGCCGCCGTTGAACGCCATCGTCATGGTCAGGCCCGAGGCCAGCGGGTACGTGCTGCGCAGGGCGGTCTGGCGCTGGGACACGTTGTAGGCGTCGTGGCCGGACATCGAGTAGCCCGGGTCGGACTCGACGTGCCCGTCCGGGTAGTAGTGGTCGGCGCTGTTGAACCAGTCGTCGACGTCGACGTCGAGGAAGTGCCGCTGCTCGCCCAGGAACAGGCCGCGGCTGGCCCAGCGGAACATGTTGTACGTCAGCAGCTGCGACTGCAGCAGGTACTGGTTCGACGTGAAGGTCAGCGCGAGCCGCTCCCGGCCGTCGGTCGAGGTCGTGCGCACGCCGAGGACGTCGGCCCCGTTCACCAGCACCGGATCGGCCGCGCAGCCGGCGGCGACGCGGGTGCGGTACACATAGGACTGCAAAATCGGGACCTTGGCGGTCGACTTGAGCGAGTCGAAGACGCCGGCGCCGTTCGCGGTCAGCGAGGCCGGCAGGATCGCGTCACCGACGGCCCCCTCGCTGGACGGGTTCAGGCAGTAGTTCTCGGGGAACGTGCCGTAGCTGGTGTACAGCGCGGCCTGCCGCACGGCGTAGTCGCGCTCGTACGCCCACAGCGTGTTCCACTCGGTGCCGTCCAGGCCGCTGACGTACGCGCCGCCGCCGGCGTCGTAGAGCAGCATGCTGCTGGTGAGCAGGATCGCGTTGTACTTCCCGGCGCCGTCGGTGCGCACCAGGTTCGCGGCCGTGAGCGGCTGGTCCTTGGTGTACAGCACGTCGTAGGCGGCGCCGACCCGGTCCAGCGTCGCCCGCCAGGTGTCCACACCCCAGTCGGTGTTGTCCACGGCGACGACGAGCGCGCGCAGCCCGACCTTGGCCGGCGTGGCCGCCGCCTGGGTCGACGGGGCCGCCAGCGTCGACGCGCTCCCCTCGGCGGACTTCGCGTTCGCGCTGGGCTTGGCGACCTTGGGCCGGACGGTCAGGTCCCGCTTGAGCTGCACCGAGCCGGAGGCCTTGGGCAGCGGCGCGGGCGGCTTGACCGCCTTCGCCTTGGGCGGCGCCGGATCACCCAGGACGAGCGCGTGCTCGTGATCTTCCTTGGCGGGCGCCCGCTTCTTTGGTTCGGCGCTTGCGGATTGGGCAGATGTGAGCACGAGGACGGCACACACGAATGCGGTGGCGGACAGTCTGAGCAAAGCCATAGGAGCTCCGGTTCGGTCGGCTGTGCGGCGCGACGGGCGCACGAGGCCATCGCCGGGCAGCGTGACGGCGTGCCGGCGGAATGTTTCAGGAACGAACCGAATGCTACGAGCTGCGAGCGGTCCCCAAGCGCAAGCGGAGTGTGACTTCGGGGGTGGTCATTTCCAGACGGCTGCGGCGACCCTCCGGAAGTTGCCGCCCAGGATCGCGTCGATCGCGTACTGCGGATACCCGCGCTCGCGCAACGCGCCGTCCACGGCGAGCAGCCCCTCCGGCGGCACGAACTCGACCGGACCCCAGCGGGGTGTACACCTCGGGGAACAGCTCCGGGCTCTTGCGCATCTCGTCCTGCAGGTCCGCGAGGTCGAACGAGTAGTCGGTGGACAGCCCCACGTGCTCGGGCCCGACCAGCTCCACGGCGTGGTCGACGTGCCGCACGAGCGCGTCGAGGGAGGCGTCGTTCTCGCCGAGGAAGATCCCGACCCCGGTGATCCCGACGACCCCGCCGGTCGCCGCGCACTCCCTGGCCTGCTCGTCGGTGATGTTGCGCGGGTGGTCCCAGACCGAGCGCATGCAGGAGTGGCTGTAGATGACCGGCTGCTCGGACACCGCGCACAGGTCCAGCCCGGTGCGGATGCTGCAGTGCGACCCGTCGACGACCATCCCGACCGCGTTCATCTCCCGCACCAGGGCCCGCCCGTAGTCACTGAGCCCGTCGTCGACCGCGTCGAGACAGCCACAGCCGGCGGCGTTGCGGTTGTTGTACGTCGGCAGCATCGTGCGCACCCCGAGGTCGTAGAACTCCTGGACGCGTTCGAGCCGCCCGTCGAGCGGCCCGGAGTCTTCGAGGTCGAACGCCACCGCGACCCGGTCGCCGGCCGCAGCCGCGTCGACGTCCGCGACGGTGCGCGCGGTCGTCAGCCGCTCGTCGGCGAGAATCTTCGGGGTCCAGTGATCGATCAGGCCGCGGACGAGCTCGTAGCCGTGCGGCGCGAACCCGACGTTGACGGAGACGTAGCTGCCGCCCGGTCGCTGGTACCGGGCCAGCTCGCCGATCTCGGCGTGGTTGTGCAGCGGCAGGCAGCAGTGCTGCTCCCAGAGCAAACTCATGATCGTCGAGGGTAGCTAGTCTGGCCGGCATGGAGAAGGTCGACTACGACGCCCGCCTGCACGCGGTGTACGCGGCCGGGCGGCAGATGGCTCCCGCCGCGCAACGGACCTGGATGGACACGTTCGCTGGTCATCTGCCCACGACGCGGCCGCTGGTGTGGCTCGACCTCGGTTCGGGGACGGGCCGGATGACGCCGGGACTGGCGGAGGCGTTCGGCGGCCCGGTGTACGGGGTCGAGCCGTCCGCGCGGATGCGGGAGCAGGCCGTGGCGCACGACGCCGTGACGTACCTGGACGGGTCCGGGGAGCGGATCCCGCTGCCGGACGCCTCGGTCGACGCGGCACTGGTGTTCTTCGTGTGGCACCACGTGCGCGACCACGCCGCTGCTGCCCGCGAACTGTTGCGGGTGCTGCGGCCGGGCGGGCGGCTGTTCGTGCAGGCCAACTTCGCCGACCTGATGCCGGACGTGTGGTGGTTCCGCGTCGTGCCGGCCTGGCGCGAGGTGGATCGCGCGCAGTTCGGCACGTTCGACGAGGTGTGCCACGACTTCACCGACGCCGGATTCAGTCTGGCCGCGCGCGAGTCGGTCCGCTGGGCGCGGTCGGGCAGCCTCGCCGAGGACGTGGCGAAGCTGCGGATGCGCGCGGTGTCGGCGTTCGAGCTGATGGACGCCTCGGCGACCGCGGCCGGGTTCGCCGCGATCGAGACGGCGCTGCCCACGATGGAGGACGGGCCGCAGTACGAGACGAACTCCCTGCTCGTCTTCGAACGCTAGCGGGTGGCGGCGATCGGTCAGTACAGGTCGCGCAGGAGGTCGGCCGGGACGGGTGGGCCGAAGAGGCGGCCCTGGCCGCGCTGGACGCCCAGGGCCGGCAGGGCGGCGGCGTCGGCCTCGGTGTCCACGCCGGCGGCGACCAGGCGGGGGCGGACCGGGCCCGGTTCGACGAGGACGTCCTGGGTGGCCGCGGCCGGGGACGGGAGTTTGACCAGCTCGGGGTGCAGGTAGCGCAGCTCGGCGTCGCCGATGGTGACGCGCAGGCCGGCCGCGCGCAGGGGTTCGAGGACGTCGGCGAGTTTGTCGGGGTCGTCGGCGGGGTCGTCGGCCGAGCATTCGAGGACGATCCGGCCCAGCGGGAGGTCGGCGAGCATCCGGGCGTACGGCCGGTGCAGCAACGTTGCCGCGCCCACCGGGACGGCGACGTAGCCGGAGGTGCGGGGCAGGGTCTCGGCCACCTTGCGCAGGGTGTGCAGCTCCAGGCGGTGCTGTTCGCCCAGGCCGCGGGCCGAGACGAGCAGCGGCTCCAGGGGCTCGGGGCGGTCGGTGTCCAGGGCGGCCGCGTACGCGCCGACGCGGCGGCGGCTCTCCAGGTGGACGACCGGGTCGAGCAGGAGGCGGGCGCCGGCGCCGGTCGCGGCGTCGATGCGCGCGCGGATCGCCTCGTCGGCCAGGCGCTCGTGGGCGCCGGGCTCGATGATGGCGGCGGTGGCGTCGGCGAGCTCGTGCATCAGGTGTTCCTCCTCGGCCCCGAGGCGGGCGACGGGGCGGAACCCGGCCGCGCAGAGGGTGCCGTAGAACGTGCCGTCGGAGAGGCGGATCGGGACCGAGACGAAGGCGCGGACGCGCAGCTTGCGGACCGCGGGCATGGCCATCGCCGCGGGGAGGGCGCGCATGTCGGGGATGACCGCGGGCAGCCGGCCGTCCAGGATCGCCTGGCAGATGGTCTTCTCCTGCGGGAAGGCCAGACGGTTGTCGCGCAGCAGGACCGGCAGCCGCGGCTCGACCAGCTCGATGTGCTGGGTCGTGCCGTCCATGCGCGTGATGACGGCCAGGCTGAGGCCGAGGGCCCGGCGCGCCTCCCGCAGGAGCTCCCCGACGCGCTCGGCCGGCTCACTACGATGCCCCAGCACACTTCTAATACTACGGGTAGTCGTGCCGATACTCTGTGCGACCGGCCACGGACGGGGTTTCGGCGTCGAGAGGAGCAAGGATGTTCAACGAGTGGTGCATGCGACTGGCCGCCCGTATGGCCGCAGTTCGCGCCCGCGGTGACCGCGAGAAGGGAGCCACCGCCGTCGAGTACGGCCTGCTGGTCGCCCTGATCGCGCTCGTCATCGTCGGGGTGGTCACGACCCTCGGCACGAAGCTGAAGGGCGTGTTCACCGACGTCACGACGGGGATCTGACACCCGGGCCGCATCGAGATGACGACGCCGCGCCGCTCCGGCCGGCCGGACCACGGGTCCGGTCGCTGGGGCGGCGTCGGCATTTTCCCCGGACCCCACGGCGATCGGGGCGCGGCCGCCGTCGAGCTGGCCATCGTGCTGCCGGTCCTGCTGATGATCATCTTCGGCATCATCGACTTCGGCCGGGCGTACAACCAGCGGCTCATCCTGACCGAGGCGGCCCGCGAAGGTGCCCGCGCCGAGGCGGTCGGCGCGAACGCGAGCCAGCAGGTCACCAACGTGGTGAACAACCGGTTCGTCCCCACGGTCTCGGTGACGCCCTGCCCGACCGGCGCCGCGCCGACGCCACCGTCGGCGACCGTCAACCTCACCGCCACCTTCAAACCGATCACGCCGCTCGGCAAGACGCTGAGCTGGAACGTGATGACGGCGCGCGGGGTCATGACATGCGTCGGCTGAACGACGACCGGGGCGCCGTGGTCACGATCTTCGCGATGCTGCTCTCGGCCGGCGTCCTGCTGGGCGCGGCGGCGCTGGTCGTCGACGTGGGCGCGGCGTACGACGAGCGCGAACAGCTCACCGGCGGCGCAGACGCGGCGTCCTGGGCGGCCGCGCAGTACTGCATCGCCAACAGCGGCTGCACGGACGCGCAGAAACTCGCGGCCGGTACCGCACTCGCCAACGCCAACGCCCGCGACAACAAATCCGGCCTGCAGGTGTGCGGCTCCTATGCCCCGGCCCCGTCGACGTGCGGCGCGATGACCGCGCGCTCGACGAGCAACCTGCGCTCCTGCATGGGCACGGACCCGACGGCGCGCAGTTTCGTGCGCGTGACGACCACGACGCTCGGCTCCACCGGTGCGACCACCGCCCCGACCTCCTTCACCGGTGCGATCAAGGCCAAGCCCGCCTCCCCCGCCACCTGCTCGCGGGTCGAGTGGAGCCCGGCCGCTCAGGCCCCGGCGGTCATGGCGTTCGGCATCGACTCGTGCAGCTTCGGCAGCATCGTCAACGGCGGCACCCCGTACCAGCCGGTCACGCCCACCGTCGCGCACGTCGACACCACCACCGGCGCCGTCGCTCCGGCGAAGGGCGTGCCGTCCACCGGGACCGGCCCCGACACGACGATCCGGGCGTACAGCGTCCTGTCCGGCGCCTGCAGCGTCCTCGGCGAGGGCGGCTTCGCCTGGTTCACCCCGACCAGCGGTTGCCTGCGCAACGACGTGGCGATCGGCAAGAGCGTGGTCCGGGCGAGCAACAGCGCCGCCTGCGTCAACGCGATGTCGGCGGCCATCGCGAAGCGCACGCCGGTGCTGATCCCCGTCTACCAGGCCGCCCTGCTGAGCAGCTCGTACCAGGTCGTCGGATTCGCGGCGTTCGTGGTCACCGGCTACCTGCTCACCGGCTACCCGGCTCAGCAGTCGGCAACCATTCCACCACTGTTGCGTTGCGTCCTCACGGACTGCGTCTACGGGTACTTCACCAAGGGGCTGATCCCCGTCAACGCCAAGGCGCTGCCGGCCACGGTTACCGCCGACTTCGGCGTCGAGGCGATCGCCCGGACCGGCTGAACAGAAGCGAGAGGAATCCATGCGACGACGGCTGCTGCTCGCGCTGGCCGCATTCGCGCTGGCCTGTGTGAGCATCGTGCTCATGGCCGCGTACGTGCGGGGCGCCGACGCGCGTGCGGTGGCCGGGCGGGAGCCGGTGCGGGTGTACGTCGCGGCGAAGCGGGTGCCGGCCGGGACGACGGCCGCGCGGTTGCGCGACGACGGGGACATCGAGCTGGTGGTGATGCCGGCGGCGACGGTACCGGAGAATGCCCTGCAATCGATCGACGAGAACCTGGCGCCGTTGGTGCTCACCGCGCCCATCGAACGCGGGCAGTTGCTCCTGCGCGGGATGTTCGACCGGGCGAGCACGGTCAGCGGCGGGCTCACGGTGCCCGACGGCATGCTCGCCATGAGCGTCCCGGTCAAGCTGGAGGGCGCGGTCGCGAACTACGTCACCGCCGGCGCCGACGTGACCGTGTTCTTCTCCGACATCGGCGCGGGCGGCGGCGGCGGCGAATCCCCGGCGCCCAGCGGCGAGTGGACCCGGGTGCTGCTCGAACGGGTGCGGGTGCTCGCGGTCGGCGTGCGGCCGGAGAGCACCGGCGGCAGCACCAGCCGCGGCCTCGACCTCAACTCGGCCGACCAGACGATCCTGCTGACCCTCTCGGTGCGGCAGGAGGACGCGCAGCGGCTGGTCCTCGCGACCGGGACCGGCACGTTGTACGCCGCGCTGCTCAGTCCGCGCACCACGGTCACGCCCGGAGCCGGCGCCGACACCGACCACATGTACGGGTGACGGCCGTGCGCATCGTTGTCGAACCCGATCCCGCCAAGCGCGCCGCGTACGCGGACGAGCTGCGCAAGGCCGGCTACGCGACCGCCGTGGACATGGACGAGCTGCAGCGGTACCTCACCGCGAACCCGGACACGATCCTGGTCGTGCTCACGGCGACCATCGACCTCGACGAGGCGCTGGCGTTCGCGGCGTACCAGCGCGTGCAGCGACCCGAGCTGAGCGTCGTGCTCGTGCGCACCCGGGTCACGAACGCCCTGTTGCAGGGCGCATTGCGCGCGGGCGTGCGCGATGTCGTGCGCGACGACGTGGCCGAGATCCGCGCCGCCTGCCTGCGGGCGACGGACGTGGGCAAGGCGATGCAGAACAACGTGCGCCCGGTCCGACCGGCCAACAGCAGCGCGAAGGTGATCACCGTCTTCGCGGGCAAGGGCGGCTGCGGCAAGAGCGTCGTGGCGACCAACCTCGCCGTCGCGCTGGCCGCCGGCGGCAGCCACCGGGTGCTGCTCATCGACCTGGACCTGCAGTTCGGCGACGTGGCCATCATGCTCAAGCTGGCCCCGGCGCGCGGGATCGCCGACGCGGTGCCGATGGCGGGGCGGCTGGACGAGCCCGGGTTGCGCTCGCTCATCACGCACTACCTGCCCGGCTGCGACACCCTGCTCGCCCCGGGCAACCCGGCCGCGGCCGACCAGGTGAGCCGGGACCTGGTGACCGAGCTGCTCACCACCGCGCGGCCGCTCTACGACTTCATCGTCATCGACACGTCCTCGGCCGTGACCGAACAGGTGCTCGCGGCGCTCGACCGCTCGGACTGGTACATCCTGGTCGTCACTCCGGACCTGCCCACGCTCAAGAGCGTCCGGCTCACGGTGGAGATGTTCGACCTGCTCAACTACCCGCCCGAGCAGCGCCTGATTCTGTTCAACCGCGCGGACTCGCAGGTCGGTCTGAGCATCGAGGACGTCGAGGAGGCGGTGGGGGCGCCGCTGTCGACGCACATGCCGTCGTCGCGGGACGTGCCGACCTCGGTCAACCGCGGCACGCCGCTGATCCTGGAGGCGCCGACCCACCCGGTGAGCCGTGCGGTGCGCGGGCTGGCCGACCGCTGCGCCGGCATCGACCGCGAACCGGACCGGCCGCGCCGCTCGGTGTTCAGCATGCCGTTCCGGAGGCCGTCGTGACGCTCTCCGACCGGATCGCGCAGAAGACGAGCACCGGCACCGGCACGTGGCCGTCCGCCGCACCGGCCGCGGAGCCGCCCGCCGGCGAGACGCCACCGCCACCACCGGTGGAGCGGCACCGGTTCGGCGCCCACACGGCCGTCGATCCGGTGGCCGAGGTGCGGCCGCGGCTGCAGCGGGCGCTCGCCGAAATTCTCGGTCCGACGTTGTACGGCGGGCAGACCGACGCCACCGAGGACCTCGAACAGCGCGTGCGGCAGACGCTCAGCGATCTGCTCGCGCGGGAGGAGACGCCGCTCGCCGGGGCGGACCGGGCCAGGATCGTGCAGGAGGTCACCGACGAGATCCTCGGGCACGGGCCGATCGAGGCGCTGCTGCGCGACCCGAGCATCAGCGAGATCATGGTGAACGGGCCGCGGTCGGTGTTCGTCGAACGGGCCGGGCGGCTGCTGCCGGCGGACGTCGAGTTCGACGACGAGGCGCACCTGCGGCGGATCATCGACCGGATCTGCTCGCGGGTCGGGCGGCGGGTCGACGAGGCGAGCCCGATGGTCGACGCCCGGCTGCCCGACGGGAGCCGGGTCAACGCGGTGGTACCGCCGATCGCCCTGGACGGGTCCTCGCTCACGATCCGCAAGTTCGCCGTGCAGCCGCTCAGCGTGCGGGACCTCGTGCGGTTCGGGACGCTGACCGGGCGTACGGCCGAGTTCCTGGAAGCCTGCGTGCGCGGGCGAGCGAACATCGTGGTCAGCGGCGGCACCGGATCGGGCAAGACCACGATGCTCAACGTGCTGTCCGGATTCGTGCCCGGCGACGAGCGGATCGTCACCGTGGAGGACGCGGCCGAGCTGCAGCTGCGCCAGGAGCACGTGGTGCGGCTGGAGTCGCGGCCGCCGAACTTCGAGAACCGGGGCGCGATCAGCACGCGCGACCTGGTGCGCAACGCACTGCGCATGCGTCCGGACCGCATCGTGGTCGGCGAGGTCCGCGACGGCGCCGCGCTGGACATGTTGCAGGCGATGAACACCGGGCATGACGGTTCGCTCACCACGCTGCACGCGAACTCCCCGCGCGACGCGCTCGCCCGGCTGGAGACGATGGTGATGATGGCCGGCATGGACCTGCCGCTGCGCGCGATCCGCGAGCAGACCGCGTCGGCCGTCCATCTGGTCATCCAGGTCAACCGGCTGCGCGACGGCAGCCGCCGGGTCACCCACATCAGCGAGATCACGGGCATGGAGGCCGAGATCATCAGCCTGCAGGACCTGTTCCTGTTCGACCCGCGCGGCCGCGACGCCGGCGGGCGCGTCAACGGCACGCTCGCCCCGACCGGCATCCGCCCGCGCGTGCTCGACGTGCTCGCCGCGCACGGGGTCACCGTCCCGGCGGCGACGTTCGGGGAGGCCCGCCGATGATGCTGCGGATCGCGCTGGCGGCGCTCGGCGCGGCGATCTTCCTCGGCGCCTGTGCGGTGCTGCCGCACATGTTCCGGACCGCGATGCAGCGCCGCCTCTACGAGCTGCGGCGATTCGGGGGTCAGCGCAACGGGCGCAGCCGGGCCGGGGAGCTCGCGGCGGCGCTGCGGCGGGCGGCCACCGCGAACCCGAATCAGGGCTGGCGCGCGCGGACCAGGGCGCGGCTGGAGCGGGCGGCGCTGCCGTGGACCGAGTGGCAGTGGGTGTCCGCGCGGCTGGTGCTGACCGCGGCCGTGCTCGTGGTCCTGGTCTTCGTTTCGCCGTGGTACGTCGCGGTCGCGCTCGCACTGCTCACCGGCGCCCTGGCGCCCGGCGTGCTCCTGCGCGTGCGGGTCGCCCGGCGCAAGGCGGCATTCGCCGAGGATCTGCCCGAGACGTTGCGGCTCGCGGTCAGTTCGCTGCGGTCCGGGTTCACGCTGCAGCACGCGATCGCCGCCGCGGCCAACGAGGGGTCCGGGGTCGTCGCCGACGAGCTGCGGCGGGCGTTGAACGAGACGCGGCTCGGCGGGAATCTCGAGGACGCGCTGGAGCGGCTGGCCGACCGGACCGGGAACCACGACGTCATCTGGCTCGTCATGGCCATTCGCATCCAGCGCGAGGTCGGCGGGAACCTGTCCGACGTGTTGCAGACGACCACGGACACGATGCGCGAGCGGGCGCAGTTGCAGCGGCACGTGATGACGCTGTCCGCCGAAGGACGGCTGTCCGCGATGATCCTGTTCGCGTTGCCCATCGTCGTCGGGGCGTGGCTGCTCGTGTTCCGCACGGACTACGTGCGCCCGCTGTACACCGAGCCGCTCGGGATCGTCATGCTCGTCTACTCGGCCGTGTCGCTCGCGGCCGGCGCGCTGTGGCTGCGCGCGGTGATCAGGATCGACGTCTGACGTGCCGGCCCTGCTCGCACTCGTCGCGCTCGCCGCGTCCGGCGCGCTGTTCGTGGTGGCGATCGGGCTGCCGCCGACGGCCCGGGAGCGGGTGATGGCGGCGCTGACGCCGTTCACGCGGACCGCCGCCGTGGCCGCCGGGCAGCCCCGCGACGAGGCCGCGGCGGGATCGATGCTGGGGCGGCTGGCCGACGGGCCGCTCGGCGCGATCGGTCCGGCGATCACCGGTCGTCGTGCCGCGGTACGGCTCCAGCGCTGGCTCGGCTACGCCGGCAGCCCGCCCGGCTGGCCGCTGACCAGGCTGATCCGCTCGCGCGGGCTCGGGCTGTGCGCCGGCGCCGCCCTCGGGCTGTTCTTCGGCAGCGCCTGGTTCGGCCTGCGCGGGCTGCTCGGGGGCGTGCCGCTCGGCGCGCTCGCGGGGGCGCTGCTCGTCGACCTGCTGCTGCTCAACGCGGCCCAGAAGCGCCAGCAGGAGCTGCTCAAGCACCTGCCCGACGCGCTCGACGCACTGGTCATCGGGGTCGAGGCGGGGCTGGGCCTGGACGCGGCGATGGCGCAGGTCGCCACGTACACGACCGGGCCGATCGCGGCCGAACTGACCAGGACCCTGCAGGAGATGCGCATCGGCAGCGCGCGGGCGACCGCGCTGCGCGCACTGGCCGCGCGGACGACCGTCAAGGAGCTGCGCACGTTCCTGACCGCACTCGTGCAGTCCGGTGAGCTGGGCATCCCGATCGCCGATGTGCTGCGCGAACACTCCCGCGAGACCCGCCTGAAGCGCCGGCAGCGGGCGGAGGAGCAGGCGCAGAAGGTACCGGTGAAGATCCTTTTGCCCGTGTTGTTGTGCATCTTCCCGGCGATGTTCGTGATCATCCTCGGCCCCGGCCTGCTCAACATGCTGCGGACCTTCGGGCACTGACGAGGCGACCGTTACAGTCGTCCGTGTGGAGCTCAACAACCCGGATCCCAACGACATCGCGGCGCGGCTCGGGGTTCCCGTCGAGGAGGTCGAGCGCGTGCGGCGCCTCGCCGGGGACGGGCCGTCGGCGCCGGTGCCCGCGAAGCAGGACGCGCCCGCGCTGCTGGAGCGGATCGCGGTCCGGCCCGACGACGCCGCCGAGATCATGGAGGGCTGGCCCGACGCCGGGTCGCCGCTGTGGACGCCCGAGCTGCGCTGGCTGCTCGACCGCTCGACCGCCCTGGTCCGGGCCGATCTCGGCGGGCACGGCTGGCTGCCGCCGGGGCCGGCGCTGCCGCGGGACCGGGGCCCGGCGTGGCGGCATCTGTACGTGTACGCGTACCTGGCGATGGTCGATGTCGTGCTGGAGTACCACCGGGCCCACGGCGTGCCCGAGGACGTGTCGTGGACGACGCTCGCGGACATGGGCCGCAACCTGGCCGTCGACCGGCGGATGCACCGCGAGGGCTGGCCGGTCATGCAGGCCTGGCTGACCCTGCACGCGCGCGGCGGCATATACGAGCTGGGCCGGCTGCAGCACCAGCGCGGCGGCTCGGCGATCGGCCTGCACATCCAGGAGTCGGGACCGCTGACCCCGGCCGCGATCGACGCCTCGCTCGACGCGGCGCGCGCGTTCTTCCCGCGGCACTTCCCGGACGAGCCTTACACGACGTTCGCCTGCGGCTCGTGGCTGCTCGATCCGCAGCTGCTGGAATACCTGCCGGACGACTCGAACATCGTGCGGTTCCAGCGCCGGTTCGAGTTGGAGCCGTACGAGGAGCCGGAGGGCCAGGACGCGGACGTCGAGGTGCTGCGGTTCGTGTTCCGGACGCTGAGCACGCCGCTCGACAGGCTCCCGCGGGACACCGTGCTGCAGCGGGCGATCATCGACCACCTGCGGTCCGGGCGGCACTGGCAGATTCGGCGGGGACTGATTCCGTTCTGAGCGGCCGCGCCCCGAGCACGCGGCGCACGATGGTCGGGGCGAGCAGTGAGGTGGGCGGGCGGACGAGGTTGAGCACGCGGATGAACGCCGCGCCCAGCGTCTCGTCGCGCGTGGCCGCCGCGTGCAGCCGGTGCACGAACCAGTTCACGAACCGCACCCGCGCACTGCGCGGACCGCTCACCTCCGCAAAGCGCAGGTCGGTGCCGACCGCGATCGACCACGGGCCGTCGACGATCCGCGCGGCCGCGCGGAAGAAGCGCCGCGCCGGCATCCGGGGATTCGACGCGAGCAGCCGGGCCTCCAGCGCGGCGACCGTCATGCCCTGCCCGTAGATGGGGTTGAAGCTGCACAGCGCGTCCCCGAAGACCAGGAAGCCGGCCGGGAACCGGCGCAGCCGCTCGTACCGGCGGCGGACACTGCCCGGATAGCGCATCAGGAACGGCGGCCCGACCGGCCGCGCCGAGCGGATGATGCGGGCGAAGTGCGGCGCCGGAAGCGCGTCCGCGAACTCGGCCATGCCCGCGTCGTCGGTCGGCGGCTGCAGCCCGAGCATCCCGTTGAGCGCCACCGCCACCCGGCCGCCCTCCACCGCCGCCGCGATCGCCGCCCGCGGGTTGCCCGGCACCGCGTTGGCCAGCACGCCCGACATGCCGTCGAGGTGCTCGGGCACGTGCTCGTACAGGCGCGTCACATAGGTGAGGTCGACCCGCACGACGTCCTCCGGCGCCGCCGCATAGCCGAGCTCGCGCAGCCAGTGCGGACTGCGCGAGGCCCGCCCGCCGGCGTCGACGACCAGGCCGGCCGCGATCCGGTACGCCGGCCCGGCCCCGTCCAGCGGCGTCACCACCACCCCGGTCACCGTGGTCCGCGCCGCGTCGGTGACCAGCGCGGTCACATCGCTCTCGGCCACCAGCGAGACCCCGGGCAGGGCCGCGACCCGCCCGCGCACGGTGTGTTCGAGCAGCGGCCGGCTCACCCCCACCGCGAGCAGGTCCGAGGGAGCGCGCCGCATCAGGAAACCGTCGTTGTACCAGTGCACCTCGCCGTGCAGGTCGACGATCGGCGCGCCCTCCCCCGCCAGCTCGGCGGTCAGCCCCGGGAACAGCTCCTCGAGGATCTCCCGCCCCCGCGCGAGCAGCACGTGCAGCTGCCGTCCCTGCGGCACGCACCGGCGGCTCGACGGCGAATCGGGCAGCCGGTCCCGTTCGACGATGACCACCCGCTCGAAGTGCTCGTGCAACGCCCGCGCGGCGAGCAGCCCACCCATGCTCGCCCCGATCACGACCGCGGTGCTCATGCGCGCTCACTGTCCGCGGCGACGATGTACGCCGGCCGGCCGCGCACCTCGTCGTGGATGCGCGCGAGGTACTCCCCGATGATGCCCAGGATGAGCAGTTGCACGCCGCCCACCAGCAACACCCCCGTCATGATGCCCAGCCAGGCCGGCGCCGACGTCGAGGGCAGCACCGCCAGCACCACCGCCGCGAACCCGAACAGCAGCGCGAGCGAGGTCGCGACGAGTCCCAGCGGGGTGGCCACCTTGAGCGGCAGGTCCGAGAACCCGAAGATGCCGTCCCGGGCCAACCCGAACAACCGCCGCAGCGTGTACTCCGAATGCCCGTGCACCCGCGCCCGCCGGTCGAACGCCACCGGCGCGTGCCGGAAGCCCGCGTAGCCGTACATGCCGCGCAGGAACCGGTGGTGCTCCCGCATCCCGTTGACCACGTCCAGCACCACCCGGTCGACGAGCCGGAAGTCGCCCGTGTCGCGGGGAATGTCCACCGTGGACATCCGGCCCAGCAGGCGGTAGAACGCCACCGCCGTCACCCGCTTGAACAGGCTGTCGCGGCGGGAGCGGCGCTGGGCGTACACCACCTGGAAGCCCTCCTCCCAGCGGGCGATCAGCTCCAGGCAGACGTCCGGCGGGTCCTGCAGGTCGGCGTCCATGATGACGACGGCGTCGCCCTCGGCCCGGGCCATGCCCGCGCTCACCGCCGCCTGGTGGCCGAAGTTGCGCGAGAGGGACAGCACGCGCACGTGTTCCGGGTCGTCGGCGGCGAGCTTGGCCAGCACCGCGCCGGAATCGTCGCGGCTGCCGTCGTTCACGAACAGGAACCGGTGCCCGTACCGGCCGGCGACCTGCGCGGTCATCGCGCACATCTCGTCGTACAGCGGGCGCAGGCTCGGGGCGTTGTTGTAGACGGGAAAGATGTAGGTGATGGTCTTCACCGGTGACCCCAATGGACGAAGCTCTCGATGGTCTTGCGCAGCCCCTCGGCGAACCCGGTGATGGCCGGCTCCCCGAACTCGTCGTGAAAGCGCTGCACGGTGATGGACGTGCGCTGCAGGACGCTGCGCGGCGCGTCGGAGTAGGTGGCCCGGACCTTGCGGTCCAGCAGCCGTTCGAGCAGCGCGACGATGTCGTTGAGGCTGGTCTGCTCGCCGCTGCCGATGTTGTACACCGCGTGCCGATGCTCCCGCCGCAGCGTCATCGCGATCATCGCGGCCGCGTCCTCCACGTAGATGTAGTCGCGGGACGCGGTGCCGTCGCCCTGGATGGCGATCCCCTCGTCGTTGAGGTAGCTGCGCACGAAGGCGGCGACGACGCCCTGCCCGCGCCGGACCGGCTGGCGCGGGCCGTACGGGTTGGACAGCCGGTACACCACATAGGACTGTCCGTATTTGCGCCGGAAGAACTCCAGATAGTGCTCGGTGGCGAGCTTGCAGATGCCGTACGGCGACAGCGGCTGCGGCGCGTCGGCCTCGGACATCGCGCGGTGCTCGGCGAGCAGGCCGTACACCGCGCCGCTGGAGGAGATGAACGCGAGCTTGCGCGCACCGGCGACCGCGCAGCACTCGAGCACCTCGATCGTGCGGCGCAGGTTGTCGATGTCGGCGTACGGGTCCGCGTCGGCCGCGAACGGCCCGGCCGCCGGCAGCGTGACGACGACCCAGTCCACACCGGACAGTGCCTTGGTCAGGTCGCCCGGGTCGAACGCGTCGCCCTGGACCTCCTCGACCATCGGCGAGGCGGCGAACTGCGCGGGCCGCGCGAACAGGTCGAGCACCCGCACCCGGACCTGCCCGGTGGCGGCGAGCTTGTCCACGACGTGGCTGCCGATGAAACCGTTGCCACCCAGAACCAGGCACACTTCTTCACGCATGGTGGAACCCCCGAGGCAGGAGGGTGCAGGGTCCGCGGGTGAGCGCCGCGGCGCGCGTCACCGGGCGAGCGTGGCGCTCGCGTCCAGTTCCAGCTCCAGCCGGGCGGCGATGTCGGCCCGGAGCGCCTTCTTGTCGATCTTGCCGACGTTGGTGACCGGCAGGGTGTCGAGCACGACGAGCCGCTCGGGGAGCTTGTAGCGGGCCGCGCCCGCGCGGTGCATGACGGCCACGACGTCCTCGAGGGCCACCGGGGCGGCGGCGGTGACGTAGAGGCAGACCCGCTCGCCGAGCTCGGGATCGGGCATCGCCACGGCCGCGGCGAGCCGCACACCGGGCAGCTGGTAGGCGAAGTTCTCGACCTCCTCGGCCGACACCTTCTCGCCACCCCGGTTGATCATGTCCTTCTGCCGGCCCTCGACGACGATGTTGCCGTCCGGCCGGATGCGCACGATGTCGCCGGTGCGCAGCCATCCGTCGACGAACGCGCGCGCGTTGTGCTCGTCCGCGCGGTAGTAGCCGCGCGGCGTGCAGGGCCCGCGGGTGAGCAGCTCCCCCGGCGTGCCGTCGGTCAGCGCCCGGCCGTCCTCGTCGACCAGCCGCAGCTCGTCGGCGGTGGTGATCGGCCGGCCCTGGGTGTGCTCGACGACCTCGGCCGGGTCGTCCGGGTCGGTGAGGCAGACCAGTCCCTCGGCCATGCCGTAGCCCTGCTGCAGCGCGGCGGTCAGGGCCGGCACGAACCGGTCGGCGATCTCGTCGGGCAGCCGGGCCCCGCCGACCAGCAGCAGCCGCATGGAGCTCAGGTCGTGTCCCGCTTCGGTTGTACGGTACGAAAGCCAGCTCTGCGCGATCGCCGGGACGAGCGCGGTGTGCGTCACCCGCTCGGCCTCGATCAGCGCGAACGCCTTGGCCGGCGCCGGCGACGACCCGATCACGACCGTCCCGCCGTGCTGCAGCGTGGCCAGGGTCAGCCCGAACGGCAGGCTGTGCCCCATCGGCAGCACGGCCAGGAACGCCGAGCTCGCGTCGAGCCGGTTCACCTCGCCGAAGCGGCGCACATAGCAGCCGTAGTCGTCGTGCGCGCGGGCGATGAGTTTCGGCAGCCCGGTCGTCCCGCCGGACAGCAGCATGAGCGCGATGTCCCGGCTGGACGGCGCCGGCGCGTCGAGGGGACCGGCGGCGGGCGCGCACAGCTCGCGCAGCCCCTGCACGTCGTCGACGAACACGTGCTCGACGGTCGGGGCGGCCGCCGCGACGTCGCGCGCGACGTCCAGATGCCCGGCGTACTTCCCGCCGCCGGGCACGACGACCGCCCGGGCCTCGGCGTGCTGCGCGATGAACGTCAGCTCGTGCCGCCCGTGCGCGGGCAGCGCCAGCACCGGCACGACGCCGATGCGCAGACAGGCGAGGGTGAGCACCACGAACGGCCAGCCGTTGGTCAGCTGCACCACGATCCGGTCGTCGGGGCGCAGGCCCAGCGCGAGCAGGCGGCGGGCCGCGCCGTCGGCCCGGCTGAGCAGCTCGGCGTAGGTCAGCCGGTGCGCGCCGTCGACGACGGCGGTGGCGGCGGGGTCGGCTCGGTACACCGCGTCGACCAGGGTGCGGCCGCTCCAGTGGCCCTCGGCGACGTACCGCGCGACGAACTCCGGCGGCCAGGGCGGTAATCCGGCGATGCTCGGCGCCGCGGGCACTCTGGTCATGCTGGCCTCCTGGAGCCGAGGGGCTGCGGTACGCCGATGCTAGAAACGCGGAAGGCGGGCGGGCATCTTCGTGCGTGCCCACCCGCCCTGAGCGAAAGCCCTCAGACGCCGTAGCCCTGCTGCACGATCCGCTCGGCCATCGGCAGGTAGTCCTCCTGGGCCGGCGGCGCGAACGTGCCGAGGCCGTCCACGTACCGGTTGAACATGCAGAACGCCGCCGCGATGAGGACCGTGTCGTGCAGCTCGAGGTCGGTGGCGCCCTCGGCCCGCGCGGCCGCGATGAGCTCCGGGGTGACCGCCCGCCCGGTCTGCTGCACGGCACCCGCGATGCGCAGCAGGGCGCGCAGCTTCGCCGAGATCGGCGCGCCGTCGAGATCGGCGCGCACCTGCTCGACGAGGGGCAGGCCCGCGTCGAGCTGCACCGCGGCGAACGCCGAGTGCGACGAGCAGCAGAACGTGCACTCGTTGAGGCCGGAGACATAGGCCGCGATGAGCTCGCGCTCGCCCGGGGGCAGCGAGTGCGGTGCGCGCAGCAGCGTCTCCGCGAGCCCGTTGAGGTGCTGCGCCGTCTCCGGCCGGTACCGCATCGGACCGGTGATGCCGGGAAATTCCTTCTCGTCCACGCCGAGGTCGATGTGAGCCATGGCCGAACCCTGGCACGGCCGCAACCGGAGGCCTTCTTCCAGCGTGCTCAATTACCCGTCGGCCGGTTTGCGCAGATCGATGTGGTCGGGCATGCCGAGCCGCTTGCGTTCCGCCTCCCGGCGGCGCTCCATCTCGCCGCTCCGCACCGGCTCCGGCTCCGGCGGCGCGGGCAGTTCGAAGAGCTCCAGCTGGGTCGCGCTGTCGTCCTCGAGGTCGCGCACGCCCACGCCGACGAGTGTGATCCCGCGCGCCTCGGCGTCCGGCGCCGCCTCGCGATAGAGCCCGCGCACGACCGCGAGCAGCGCCGCTTGCTCGGCCGTGTGCCGGGACAGGGTGCGGGCGCGGGTGGACGCGGTGTAGTCGCCGTACCGGAGCCGCAGTTCGACGATCCGCCCGATCCGCCCGGCCTCCCGCATCCGCCAGACCACCCGCTCGACCAGGCTGTGCAGCAGCGAATCGACGTCGTCGGGCGGGATGACCGCCGACCCGGCCCCGAACTGGGCGCCGAACGAGGCGCGGCGGCGGGCCTGGCGCACCGGTTGCGGGCGGCGGCTGTGCAGCAGGTCGAAGATGCGCCGCCCGGCGGCCAGCCCGGCGATGGCCATCAGGTCGGCCTCGCGCAGCCCGGTCAGGTCGCCGATGACGCGCGCCCCGTGCTCGCGCAGCTTCGCCGTGGTGACCGGGCCGACGCCCCACATCCGGTCGATTGGCAGCGGATCGAGGAACGCGTGCTCCTCGCCGTGCGGCACCACGATGAGCCCGTCCGGCTTGGCCGTCCGGCTGGCGATCTTGGCGATGAACTTGGTCGGGGCGACGCCGACGGTCACCGGCAGCCCGGCCCCGTCGCGCACGGCCGCGCGCAGGCCGGCCCCGATCCGCTCGGCGTCGCCGGGGGCCCGGCAGCGGGCGGTGACGTCGAGGAACGCCTCGTCGATGGAGGCGCCCTCGACCAGGTCGCCGCCGGCCCGGAAGAGGTCGAACACGGCCTCGCTCTGGGCCAGGTAGTGCGGGATCCGCGGGCTGACGAGCACCGCGCCGGGGCACATGGCGAGGGCGCGCTGGCGGCCCATGCCGGAGCGGACACCGAACGCGCGGGCCTCGTAACTGGCGGCGAAGACGATGCTGGTGGCCACGAGCACCGGGCGGCCCCGCAGGCTGGGGTCATCGCGCTGCTCGACAGAGGCGTAGAACGCGTCGAGGTCGGCGTGCGCGATCGTGGTCGGCGGCACCCGACCAGGTTGCCACACGATCAGTCCAGCATGCCCCGGATCGCCTCGACCGTGTGCAGCCGCTGCCGGTGCGTCCGCCCGACCGGGGTGGCGTTGAGGGTGCCGACGCCGGTCGCGGCGAACGCGTGGACGCGGTCCTTCACCCAGGCCGCCGGGCCGATCAGCGCGATCCCGTCGATGAGCTCCTGCGGCACGAGGGCGGCGGCGTCCGGCTTCTGGCCGGCGAGGTAGAGGTCCTGGATGCGGGCGGCGACCCGGCCGAAGCCGTAGCGCTCCATGAGGGCGGCGTAGTAGTTGGCCCCGCGGGCGCCCATGCCGCCGACGTACAGTGCGACGATCTGGCGCACGGTCGCGGTCGCGGCGGCGAGCTCGGCCGGGTCGTCGCTGACGTGGGCCCAGGTGTCGGCCACGATCCGCAGCGGGCCGAGGTCGGCAGCGCGCCGGGCCAGGCCGCGGGCGAGCGGCTCGCCGAACGCCTCGGCGGCCCGTTCGGGCAGGTAGAACGCCGGTTCCCAGCCCTCGCAGAGCTCGGCCGCGAGGGCCACGCCGCGCGGGGCGAGCGCGGCCAGGGTGATCGGGATGCGGGCCCGGCGAGGCCGGTTGACCAGCCACAGCGGCTTGCCGAGGCCGGTGGCGGCGCGCGGCTCGGTCAGCGGCACGGTGTAATGGCGGCCGTCGAAGATGAGCGGCTCGCGCCGCCACACCTGGCGGCAGATCTGCACCACCTCGCGCAGCCGGCCGACCGGGGCGTCGTAGCGCACACCGTGGAAGCCCTCGACGACCTGCGGGCCGGAGGAGCCCAGGCCGAGGGTGAACCGGCCGCCGGAGACGGCGTCGAGGCCGGCCGCGGTCATCGCGAGCAGGGCCGGGGTGCGCGTGTACACGTTGAGGATGCCGGAGGCGATCTCCACCCGGCTGGTCCGGGCGGCGATGTACCCGAGCTGGCTGACGGCGTCGTAGGAGTACACCTCGGGCACGTGCACGACGTCGAGGCCGGCGGACTCGTACTCGGCCAGCCGGTCCAGCGCGCCGAGCACCTCGCCGGTGTACTTCAGCTGCATCCCGAGCTTCATCGGACGCCCCCGTTCAGTGCGGCATGCGGAGCTTGCGGAGAAACGGCAGGATCTTCCACGGGCGCGGTCCGCCGATGCGGACCCCGCCGCCGGCGACCGCCCGGGCCCGGCTGAGCCGGCCGAACAGCATGAGGTTGAGCGTCGGCGGGTCGAAGCGGACCCGGACGTCGACCGCGCCGCCGGCCGGCTCCCAGGACACCCGGTCGTCGGTGAGGGTGACGGTGACCGGGGTGGTGTGCGCGGAGTGGAACTCGACCGCGATCCGCGCCGGGTCGCGCAGGGTGACGCCGTCGACGAGGGTGCCGTACCCCTCCCGGATCACGCCGAGCAGGAACAGCTCGAAGAACAGCGCGGCCTCCGGGGCCGGGATCGTCCACGGCTCGCCGAGCGCGCGGGCGATGTCCCGGCCGTGGATGTGCAGCTCGTTGACGAGGTGGCCGAACAGTCCGGCCACCGGCACGTTCGAGCCGCCCAGCCACGGTACGGTGGCGGCCGGATCGCGCCCGGCGGCGGCCTCGGCCATCCGGGCGAGCTCCTCCTCGATCAGCTCCGCGAGCCGCACGGGCTCGCGGGTGCCGATCTGGGCGAGGAGGATCTCGTTGAAGTCCGCGACGGTGTCGACGGTGACCACGTCGAGGATCTCGTCGGGCACGTGCGGGGCCGGCGGGTCGAGCCGGCCCAGCAGCGAGCGGTACACCTGGGCGAGGGTCAGCACGTGGGCCGCGGTGTCGCCGGCCGACCAGTCCGCGGTGGCCATCGCCGTGCCCGCACCCGGATGGCGCAGCAGCGCGGTGAAGCGCTGCCCGGCCGAGGAAAGCGCGGTCGCCCACATGTCAGGCGTTGTACGGCATCGTCGGGAACCAGCCGTGCCCGAACAGCGCCGGCACCCGCAGGTCCCAGTACGCGACGGTGAACGCGCCGAGGGCGATGAGCAGCACCCCGGACACCAGCGCGGCCCGCCGCGGGCTGCCGGCCAGCCAGGCCACCACCCGGCCGCGGGTGAGCAGCGTGACGAGCACGAACAGGACCACCACGAGCGTGACGTTGCCCAGCGACTGCAGCACGAAGGCGAGCGAGCCGTAGAGCGGGTTGTGCGTGTCGGCCGCGTAGTGGAAGAGCTTGTTGAACAGCGGGTAGGGCCGGCCGATGAGGAAGCCGCCGATGAGCCCGCCGAGCGCGACGACCCGGGCGGTCGGGCGGTCGCGGAACACGTCGGGCAGCACGCCGAGGGCGGCCAGGCCGAGGTACAGCAGGGCCAGCCCGATGACGCCGAAGACGACCGACGACTGGATGATCCGCACCGGCATCCCGCCGGCCGTGTCGGTGGACAGCTGCGGCAGACGGTCGCCGATGAGGACGCCGACGAAGCCGTAGACCGCCGACACGGCGACCATGCCGAGCAGCAGGCACGCGGTCGGGCGGACCAGCATCCGCAGCACGCCCCGCCCGCCGCGCGAGGTGGCGGCGCCGGCCGAGGTCAGCGGGCCGACGGCGGCCGCCATGGCGATGTTGCAGGCGGTGAACGTGCCGGCCAGGCCGGAGACGAACGCGAACAGCAGCCCGGCCGCGGTGCCGACGATGGCCGTCTGCTTGGCGTCGTGGCCGAGCAGGTTGTTCGCGACGGTGTCGCCGATCTCGTGGTCGACGAGCTCGAACGACCACAGGATCGCGAGCGCGAGTCCGGCGGCGAGGCTGAGGACCACGGCCGCCGCACGGTTGCGCGGGCGGGCCGGGTCCGTGGATCCGGGGCGGGACAGCAGATCGAGGCGCGCGGTCATGATGCTGCTCCAGGGGTCGGGGGCGGCGGCCGCGCGGGCAGCCGCCCCGGTGGGACCTGACTCAGGCGGTGGCGATGAGGGTCGGCTCGGCCGCCTCGTCGACGAGGTCCTTCCTGCGCCGCTCCAGCAGCCACTTGGCCCACCAGTACAGGCCGCGGACGAGGCAGACGATGGTGACCGCGAAGAACAGCGTGTACACCACGTTGAAGAGCATCAGCACGCCGTACACCATGCCGACGCTCGCACCGAACATGAACTGGTTGCGGCCGGACGAGGGCGTCGTGCCCGGGTCCGTGATCATGTAGTTGGTGAACAGGACGAACGCGACACCCGTGATCGGGACCAGCGCCGCCCACAGGGCCACGTCCCAGATGTAGTGCCGCAGCAGGCCCTGGATCACGAACGAGCCGACCCAGCCCATGATGAGCAGGACCTTCTTCGTCAGCATCGCGTTGAGCACGGTCCCGGCGGTGACGATGATGATCGGGATCATGATGCTGATGACGTCGGGCACGTTCTCGGTGAAGTGGTACGGCGGCGCGATGTTCACCCACGGGAAGGCGAGCAGGGCCACGGTGATGCCGAGGTTGGACGGGTTCATGAAGTGCCGCAGCCGGCCCTTGATGGGCGCCTGGAGCACGTACTTCTGCCCGACCGCGACGGCCACCGCGAACGCGATCGGCCAGAACATGTCGTTGCCGTAGAGCAGCATGTTGGCCGCCAGGGCCGTGATGTGGGTCGGCAGCAGGAACGTGTACACGCCCCAGGCGCCGTTGCCGGTGAACGCGGCCGGGCGCTTGTTGGCCCAGGCGGCGATCATCTCGGCGCCGAACTCGATGCTGTAGCCGAGCAGCAGCGCGAAGAACGGCCAGGTCCACGGCTGCTCGAAGCCGAGCACGGTGTAGCCGAGGATGTTGAAGATGCTCATCGAGATGGCGAAGTTGCGCAGCGCCAGGTAGCGCGGGTCGCGCCGGTCGACGCGGGGCACCTTCGGGCGCTCGGCCTCGGGGGTGGCCGGTGCGGTGCCCGCACGGCCGGTCTCGGTGGGAACCTGTACGTCGGTCATGCCGTCACCTCGCGCGCCTGGTCGGTCAGCATCAGGTCGTGCCAGCCGGACGTCAGCTGCACCGTCTGGCGGTGCGTGGCGCCGCTGGTGTCGCGCCAGCTGATCTCCGCCTGCACCGGCTGGCTGCCCTGCCCGCCGAGGCCGAAGAAGACGTCGAAGCTGCGCTTGCCGGAGTGCCCGCCGCCGCCGTCGAGCTGCGCGAGCTGGGTGTGCCCGTCGGCCGTGGTCAGCCGGACGACCGCACCGTAGGCGGGTGTGCCGATCGGACCGTCGGTGCTCTCGGTCGTCGCCGGGCGGTACAGGCGCAGGCCGACGTAGGCACCGCGGTTGGTGGCGGTGTTCTTGTAGAAGGCGGGCTCGCCCCACTGGCGGGCCACCATCAGGTCCTGGCCGCCGTCGCCGTCGACGTCGGACACCCCGACGCCGCGGGTCGGGATCGGCACGGCCAGGCCCAGCTCGGCGTTGAGGTTGGCGTAGCGGCCGTTGCCCTCCGGCGCCCAGAAGGCCAGCTCGTTCTCGCCGGCGATGTCGTCGCCGGGCACGGCCTTCGGCCACATCTCCGGGTTCTGCAGCATCAGGTCGTTGGACATCGCCAGTTCCTGCAGCCAGTTGAACCGGTTGATCTCGCCCTTGACGAAGCCGCAGGCCTGCACGACGGCGAGGTGACCGCTGTTGTCGAAGTCGGCCATCTTGGCGTCCCAGCCCCAGCCGACCCAGGCCAGGTTGGTCTCGGCGGCCACGTTCTTGTACGGCGCGACCCCCTTGGCCAGCGCCGTCCGCGCGTCCTCGGGACTGGCCGCGGTGTTGCGCCAGACGAGGTTGCTCTCCTCCAGGCCCCACGACTCGGTGATGTTGCTGACGAAGGCGTCGAAGCGCCCGTTGCCGGACAGGTCCCCGAACTCGATGGACATGCCCTTGAACGAGTCGTGCCCCATCACCAGCGACTTCGGGTCGAACGCGCCGCGATCGCCCTCGACCAGGTCGAACTTGATGGTCCCGCGGGTGGAGACGTTGCGGAAGAAGCGGTCGTGGCCGAAGTCGTTGGCCAGGTACAGCTCGGGCAGCAGGTCGCCGTCGAGGTCGGCCGAGGCCGAGGCGAGGGTCCAGCCGCTGGCGAAGGCCGGGTCGATGGCCGGCTGCTCCTGGAACTGCACGCTGGGCTGGCTGCCGCCGGTGGCGCCGGTCCAGCGCAGCACGTGCGCGCCGCCGGCGTTGCGGGCGTGCGACATCGAGTGGTTCATCGACACGTTCGGCGGCGCGTGCGGGTCGAGGACCTGCGTCTCCGGGAAGTAGTTGAAGACGCCGACGTCCGGGTGCCCGTCGCCGTCGAAGTCGGCCACGGCCACCGCGTTGGTGTTCCACAGCGGCCCCCGGTACAGCCCGTCGGTCGGGACGGCCTGCGGGACCAGCTCGGTCGGCGTGTAGGAGGCGGCCGACAGCGGGCCCGGCTCGGGCTTCTTCAGGAACAGCACCGGTGTGCGGCCCCAGTAGTAGACGAGCAGGTCGTTCCAGCCGTCGCCGTTGAGGTCGGCCGGCGTGCAGCCCATCGGGGCGATCGCCGGGCCGCTCGCCAGCGGGGCCGGGGTGAGCACGAACGGCTGGTAGGTGCCGGTGCTGCCCGGGGCCGGGGTGACGACGACCGAGTCGCTGCGGGTGTCGACGAGGCAGATGTCGTTGGCGACGCCGCCGCCGTCGAGGTCGTTGACGGCGATCGCGGCCCCGACGGAGGAGATCCACGACTTGATGTGCTCGTACGCGGGGTTCACCTCGCGCACGGTCTTCATCGGCAGCCCGGGCGGCAGCGCGATCGGCATCTCGGTGAACTGGTACCGCTTGGCCATGCTCGCCCGGGTGTCGGCCGACGCCTCGGGCAACCGCGCCGCGCCGTAGAAGCCGACGATGAGCACGAGCACAGCGAACGCTGGGATGAGTCGGCGCAGGACACCGACGGGTTGCGAGGGCACGGTTCCCCCTTCGATTCGGGCGCACAAAAGCAGACCGCAGCATTTGTACGGTCCACTCGGCGACAATTCCGTAAGGCATTCCGCGACCGTTTTCCGCACCGGCTCCGGAGGGTCACGGAAGCGCTCGACACGGGCTCCACCTGTGCAAGCTCGCGTCCGGCCACCTGCCGATCAATGCCACGACATTGATGGCCATGGCCATCTTCACGTAGCCCAACAGGGAAGTCTTCTCGAATCGTGCGGTAGTGGCCGGGCAATTACGGATAGTGCGCAGTGCCGGTTGCCGGGTCCGCAGGGTCACCCGCAGCGGTGATCCCGGGCGATCAACTTGACAGGGGTTGCCCTGGTCATACACTAAACACGTCGGTTTATAAACGGTAAGGTTGAGCGTATGGCGGGGACGACATGACGGACACGCTGAGCACGACCTTCGCCGCCCTCGCCGACCCCACCCGGCGGGAGATCCTGCAGCGCCTCGCCCGGGGCGAGGCGACGGTCAAGGAGCTCCTCGAGCCGTTCGACATCACCGCTCAGGCCGTGTCCCGGCACCTCCGGGTGCTGGAACAGGCCGGCCTGATCCGCCGCGGCCGCACCGGCAAGTGGCGGCCCTGCACGCTCGAGCCGGCCCCCTTGGGCGAGGCGACCGGCTGGATCGGCCACAACCGCGAGATGTGGCTGACCCGCTTCGAGCGGCTGGACGCGGCGGTCGGACGGCTGCGGCCCGACACCACCCGGCCCGGCCCGCGCGAGTTCACGGTCGGGCGGGTCTTCGACGCGCCCCGCCGTGAGCTCTTCCGGGCCTGGATCGAGCCCGAGCGGCTCGCCGGGTGGTTCGGTCCGCACGGGGTCAGCACGCCGTTGTCGCGCATGTCCATCGACGCCAGGCCGGGCGGACACTGGCGGATGAGCATGGTCAGCGAGGCCGACGGCACCGAGTTCCCGTCGGAGATGACCTACCACGAGGTGGTGGAGCCCGAGCGGCTGGTCTTCGGCTGGGGCAATTTCGACGCGACGCCGACGGATGAGGGCACCGCCGTGGTGACCGTCCACTTCACCGAGTTGCACGGACAGTGCGTGGTACAGCTGCGGCAGTCGGGGTCCTGGAGCGACGCGCGCAACGCCAATGTCAGGACCGGCTGGTCCGAGACGCTCGAACGGCTGGACCACTACACCGCGAGCGCATACACCGCGAACGCATGAGAGGGGATCGCATCATGACGAAGGTCCAGGAGCAGCAGGTGCTGCGGGTGACCTCGAAGGACGGCTCGTCCATCGCCTACGAGCGCTCCGGCGAGGGCGCGCCGGTCATCCTGGTCGCGGCCGCGCTCGCCGACCGCACCGGCACCCGGCGGCTGGCCAAGGCGCTCGCCCCGGAGTACACCGTGATCAACTTCGACCGCCGCGGGCGCAACGACAGCACCGAGCACGAGCCCTACGACGTGCAGCGCGAGGTCGACGACATCGAGGCCCTCATCGACGCGGCCGGCGGGCAGGCGGTGCTGTTCGGCAGCTCGTCCGGCTCCGTGCTCGCGCTGGACGCGGCCAACCGGCTCGGCGACAAGGTGAGCAAGGTGGTGGTGTTCGAGCCGCCGTTCATCGTCGACGACAGCCGCGAGCCGATGCCGGCCGACCTCGACGCCGACGTGCGCAAGCTCATCGCCGAGCAGCAGCCCGGGGCGGTCGTCAAGCTGTTCATGCACAAGACGATGGGCATCCCGAAGTTCGCCGTGAACATCATGTCGATCATGCCCGGCTGGTCGAGCATGCGCGCCGCCGCGCACACACTGCCGCACGACCTGGAGCTCATGCGCGGCACCCAGGACGGCACGCCGCTGCCGGCCGAGCGCTGGAAGGCCGTCTCGGCGCCGGTGCTGGTCATGACCGGCGGGCGCAGCGAGCAGTTCTTCCACCGCGGCGCCGACGCCCTCGTCGAGGTGCTGGCCGACGGCCGCCACGAGGTCCTCAAGGGCCAGGGCCACGGCGTGGTCCTGATGAACCCGAAGGCCCTGCTGCCGCAGTTCAACGCCTTCGTCGCCGGCTGATCCGACGAGGGGCTGATCCGACGAGGGGGCAGGTCCGGGCGGGACCTGCCCCCTCGTCGTAGGACCTGGTGCGGTTTTGAGGGGGTGTGGGTGGAGCGGAGCTCCCCCACTGTTTTTCAGGACATCGAGGGGTATCCAAGAGAGCCGGTAAGACCATCCGGTGCGGTCCAAACGACTACACAGGACGCGCCTCGATGATGGGCGACATCCGGGTGTTGACGACTCGGACCAGGCGCAGGTCGGCCTGGGCGAAGAGCACCTTGAGCTGCTCCAGGCTGCGCCCGCCGCCGCCGGCCATGGCCAGCAGCAGCACGTCGTAGAGCTTGCCCCAGTCGAACGCGTCGCCGGGCTCCATCAGCGGCTCGATGAGCAGCAGCCGGCTCGACGGGCGCATCGCGGCGCGGATCGTGCGCAGCATGCGGACCGCGTCCTCGTCGTTCCAGGCGTACATGATGCGCTTGAGCAGGTACGCGTCCCCGCCGTCGGGCACCCGGCGCAGGAAGCTGCCGCCGGCCACCTCGCAGCGCTCGGCCACGCCCGCCTCGGCCAGCACCTCCGGCGCGTTGGCGACCACGTGCGGCTGGTCGAACACGATCCCGCGCACCCCCGGGTAGCGCTTGAGGATGCCGGCCAGGAACGCGCCGTTGCCGCCGCCGACGTCGACGATCGTGCCGAACTCCGACCACTCGTACGAGTCGAGCATCGTGCGCAGCTCGCGCTTGGTCACCGACTGCTGCGAGGCGTCGAAGCGGGCCGACTCGTCCGGGTGCGCGGCCATGTAGGTCCAGTAGTCCACCCCGTGCACCGCGTCGAAGGCGGCCTCACCCGTGCGCAGGCTGTGCCCGAACCCGGCCCAGGCGCGAATGTCGGCCTCCAGCAGCGGGTACGCGTCCGCGAGCGACTCGGGGTGGTCGGTGCGCAGCGGCTGCGCGAGCGGGGTCAGCGCGAAGGTCTGCGGCTCCACCTCGGTGAAGACGCCCCGGCAGGCGAGGGCCCGCAGCGCGCGGTACAGCGGCAGGGCCTGCACCCCGGTCGCCGCGGCCAGCTCGTCGACGGTGCGCGGCCCCTCCCGCAGGTGGTCGGCGACCCGCAGGTCGGCCACCGCCCGCAGCATGAACGGCACCACGTAGTCGGCGAGCTCCGACAGCCGCGCCGAGGAGGCGCGGTCGCGCACCGGCGGCGCAACGGCCACATTGGTCATCTCAGCTCCTCACCTGGGTGCAGCCCGTGCGCTGCCCAGCTCTGACCAGCAGTCTGCGCGCCGCCGCGCTGCCCGCGCACCTTCCAGACTGCGTCGCTGGACCATCCACTGTGGACCGGATGGCTCCGCACGACGGAAGATGCGCCCGGCCCGTTCCTTGTCCCAGGCTGGCCTCGTCCGGCCGGGAGGTAGAGAGGAGCGAGCGGTGACGGCACCCGAGTTGAATGCGACAGCGACGACAGCGCGTGCGACACAGGCGAAACGGGATCCCAAACTCGAAGGGATCCGGGGGTATCTGGCCCTCGGCGTCATGGTCTTCCATGTCGCGTTCACGGCGAAAATCAGCAGCTTCCTCGACGAGCACCCGGCGGGCATCTGGACGACCCTGGTCGACGGCCTGTCGGTGTGCCTGCCGCCCTTCTTCGTCCTCTCCGGCTGGTTCCTGTACCGGCCGTTCGTCCGCTCGGTCATCGCCGGCACCCCGCGGCCGAAGGGCGGCTCGTTCATCTTCGGCCGCCTGTTGCGCCTGCTGCCGGCGTACTGGCTGCTGCTCGCCTTCGCGCTGCCGGCGTTCAGCTACGGCCGCATCGACGGCTTCTGGCACGTGCTGCGGCCCTTCCTGATGATCCACTTCTACTACCCGCCAAACGAGCCCTGGATCATCGGCATCGAGCCGACCTGGACCGTGCCGACGGAGATCCTGTTCTATCTGTCCCTGCCGCTGCTGGCCGGGATCGCCTGGCTCGCCGCCCGCGGCGGCGCGACGCCGCTGCAGCGGGCCCGCCGCTCGATGGTCTCGACCTACCTGCTGTTCGCGATCGGCCTGGCCTGGCAGATCTACGTGCTGCTGCCCTCGCAGATCATGACGGTGGCGTCCTGGAACCTGTGGTACTGGCCGTTCGCGTACTACACCGCGTTCGCCGTCGGCATGGCCCTGGCCACGCTGTCCGCGTACGCCGACGTGACCGGGCAGCCGCCGGCCCTGCACCGCTTCGTGCAGCGCCACCCGCTCGCGCTGTGGGGCCTCGCCCTGGTGGCCTACGCGCTCAACCTGCCCAAGACCTTCGGCGACCTGGGCGTCGGCACCACCGGCGCGATGATCCAGTCGCACGTGCAGACGCTGTTCGTGCTCGTCTTCGCGGCGCTGCTGATCGCCCCGCTCACCGTGCCCGGCATCAAGTCGGCGTACCTGGAGTTCGTCCTGGCCAACCCGGTCATGCGGTACCTCGGGCGGATCTCCTACGGCATCTACCTGTGGCACATCGCGGCCATCTACCTGGTGCTCGGGCAGGGCAGCATCTTCGGCAACATCCCGAAGACCGGCCCGTTCAGCCGCGGCCTGATGGACTTCTGGCCGCTGATGACGCTGACGCTGCTCACGAGCGTCGCGATCGCCACGGTGAGCTACTACGCGCTGGAGCGGCCGATCGCGCGCTGGCGGTACCAGCGCAACCAGGCCGCGACCGGGCGCACCCCGGTGGTGGAGTCCAACCCGCTGCCGCACCCGCCGGTCGCGGACGCGCCGGTCTCCCCCGCACCGGTGACCGCGGTGGACCGCAGCACCATCTGAGCCGTAGGCTCCCACTGATACGAGCGTCCCGGCGGTCGCGCCACGCCGCCGGGGCGCTCGTTTTCGCGTCCTCGTCCGGCCCGCTGTCCACTGTGGATGACCGTGGGAGCGCTGCGCACGGTGGGAGATGTGGGCACGCGGCCGCAAACGGGACGATACACGCATGTGCGCAGCCGTGGTCCTCGACGTGGCCATCCCGGTGTACAACGAGGAGCGCGACCTCGAGCCGTGCATCCGCCGGCTGCACGCGTATCTGAGCGCGAACCTGCCGTACACCTTCCGGATCACGATCGCGGACAACGGCAGCACCGACGCCACGCCCGGCATCGCCAAGGAGCTGGTGGCCGAGTTCCCCGAGGTGTCGATGGTGCGCATCGAGGCGGCCGGCAAGGGCCTGGCCCTGCGCACCGCGTGGAGCGGCTCGGACGCGGCGGTGCTCGCGTACATGGACGTCGACCTGTCCACCGACCTGGCCGCGCTGCTGCCGCTGATCGCGCCGCTCATCACCGGCCACTCCGACATCGCCATCGGCACCCGGCTCGCGCGCGGCTCGCGCGTGGTGCGCGGCCCGAAACGCGAGGCCATCTCGCGCGCCTACAACCTGCTGCTGCGCGGCACGCTCGCGATGCGGATCTCCGACGCGCAGTGCGGCTTCAAGGCGATCCGGCACGACATCGCGCGGGGCCTGCTGCCGTACGTGCAGGACACCGGCTGGTTCTTCGACACCGAGCTGCTCATCCTGGCCCAGCGGGCCAACCTGCGCATTCACGAGGTGCCCGTTGACTGGATCGACGACGATGACTCCCGGGTGGACGTGGTCTCCGCCGCGCTGGCCGACGTGCGCGGCATCTGGCGCCTGGGCCGGGCCCTCGTGACCCGCCGCCTGCCGCTCGCCCTGCTGCGCCACGACCTCGGCCGCAGCCCCCTCCTGCCGGGCGTGCCGGCCGGTCTCGGCGGCCAACTCGTGCGCTTCATCGGCATCGGGATCGCCTCCACCGTCTTCTTCGCCGTCCTGTACGCCCTGTTGCGCATCGAGTTCGCCGCCCAGACGGCCAACTTCACCGCCCTGCTGGTGTCCGCGATCGCCAACACGCTCGTCAACCGCCGGGTCACCTTCGGCGTGCGCGGCCCGGGCAAGCTGCTGCGACACCTCGCCCAGGGCCTGCTGCTGTTCGGCCTCGGGCTCGCGCTGACCAGCGGGTCGCTGGTGCTGCTGCACGCGGTGCACCCGCCCGCGGCCCCGCTCGAGCTGGCGGTGCTGGTGGTCTCCAGCTTCGCCGCCACGGCGCTGCGGTTCCTGCTGTTGCGCTTCTGGCTCGGCCGCCCTGGCCGTACCGCTGCCGGTTCGAAGGAGAGAGCGTATGAGCTCCACAACTGAAATCCCGCCCGTGGTGGAATCCGCGCCGACCCCGGCGGAACCCGCCGCGCCCGCCAACCCGGCCTGGGCCCGCCCGGCCCTGTTCCTGCTGCTGGCCCTCACCGCCGTGCTGTACCTGTGGGACCTGGGCAAGTCCGGCCCGGGGAACAACTTCTACGCGGCCGCGGTCCAGGCCGGCACCGAGGACTGGAAGGCCTTCTTCTACGGCTCCCTCGACCCGTCGAACTTCATCACCGTCGACAAGCCGCCGGCCGCCCTGTGGGTGATGGCGCTGTCCGGGCGCATCTTCGGCTTCAACGCCTGGAGCATGCTGGTCCCGCAGGCCCTCATGGGCGTCGCGTCCGTCGCGCTGCTTTACGCCGCCGTCCGCCGCTGGTTCGGCCCGGCCGCCGGCCTGCTCGCGGCCGCCGTGCTGGCGCTGACCCCGGCGGCCGTGCTCATGTTCCGCTTCAACAACCCCGACGCGCTGCTCACTTTGCTGCTGACCGCGGCCGCCTACGCCATCGTCCGCGCCGTCGAGGCGGGCAGCGTGCGGTGGATGCTGGGCACCGGCGCGCTCGTCGGCTTCGCGTTCCTGACCAAAACCCTGGGCGCCTTCACGGTACTGCCGGCTTTCGTCGCCATGTACCTGCTCGCCGCGCCCGTCGCGCTGGGCCGCCGCATCCTGCACGTCCTCGCCGGCGGCCTGGCCATGGTGGTGTCGGCGGGCTGGTGGGTCGCGATCGTCGAGTCGGTGTCGCCCGACAGCCGCCCCTACATCGGCACGTCGACCGACAACAGCTTCCTGAGCCTGGCCTTCGGCTTCAACGGCATCGGCCGCGTGTTCGGCGGCGACGACAACGACCTCGGGGCCATCAACGCCTTCTTCGGCGGCCAGCCCGGCGTGGGGCGCATGTTCAGCTCGGTCGTCGCCGCGAACGTCACCTGGCTGCTGCCGGCCGCGCTGCTGCTGATCGTCTCGGGGTTCGTGCTGTCGCGGGGCGCGCCGCGGACGGACCGCACGCGCGCGGCGATCGTGCTGTGGGGCGGCTGGCTGGTCGTGACGGCCGGGATCTTCAGCTTCATGCAAGGGATCTTCCACCCGTACTACACGATCGCCATCGCCCCGCCGATCGCCGCGCTGATCGCGGTGGGCGGCCGGCAGCTGTGGCAGCACCGCACCGCCGGCTTCGCACGCGTGTCGCTCGCGGTGATCGTCGCCGTGACGAGCATCGTCAACGTGGTCATCCTGGGCCGGGCGAACCTCTGGCACCCGGAGGTCCGGGTGCTGGTGATCGCCGTGGCGCTGCTTGCTCTGGTGGCGCTGGCGCAGGGCCGCCCGGCGGCGCGCGGGGCGTTCGCGGCAGCGGTCGCCGTCGCCCTGCTGGCGCCGGCCGCCTACGGCCTGGCGACCGCTGGGCGGCCGCACATCGGGGCGGTGCCGACCGCCGGGCCGGCCGCCGCCGAGAACACGGCGCTGCCGGCCGGGGCCGGCGGGCTGCCGGGCGGTGCGCAGGCGCCGGGCGGCGGGTCGGCGGCGAACCCCGAGGTGGTGGCGTTGCTGCGGCAGACCTCGAACAAGTGGGCGGCGGCCACCTTCACCTCGCCGAACGCGGCCACGCTGCAGCTGGCCAGCGACCGGCCGATCATGGCGATCGGCGGGTTCACGGGCTGGGATCCGACGCCGACGCTGGAGCACTTCCAGATGTGCGTGCAGGCCGGCGAGATCCGGTACTTCGTGGGCTCCGGCTTCGGCGGCCTCATGGGTCCGGGCGCTGGTCCCGGCGCTGGTCCGGGAGCTGGGCAGCCCGGTGCTCAGCCTGGTGCGCAGCCCGGTGCTCAGCCTGGTGCGCAGCCCGGGGTTCAGCCCAGCGGCATCCCGTCGGGCGCTGCTCAGCCCGGTGCGCAACCCGGGGCTCAGCCTGGTGCTCAGCCGGGCGCGCAACCCGGAGCTCAGCCTGGCGCGCAACCTGGAGCTCAGCCTGGCGCGCAACCTGGAGCTCAGCCTGGCGCGCAACCTGGAGCTCAGCCTGGTGCTCAGCCGGGTGCGGGACAGCAGGCGGGTGCGGGACAGCAGCCGGGTGGTGCGGCGCCGATGGATCCGTTCGGCGGGACCAAGACGCCCGAGCAGATCGTCGCGTGGGTGCAGGAGCACTACGCGATCATCATCGCCATCTCGACCTGGGTCGCGCAGCACTACGCGCCGGTGATGGTCGGCACCGACGTCATCTTCGACCTGAGCAAGCCGATCGCCTGACCGACCGCCGCCGTGCGCGCCCGGGCTACCGAGCGCGCACGGCGGCGCATCCATGGTGCGGACGTTACAGCGAGGAGCGTTCATGAGTGCAACCGAGGCCGGCCACCTGGCGGTGCCCGGCGCGTCGCTCTACTACGAGGTGCGCGGCGCCGGCCCGGCCCTGCTCGTCATCGCCGGCGGCAACGGCGATGCCGGGCCGTTCGGCGCGGTGGCGGACGAGCTGGCGCGGCGGTACACCGTCATCACGTACGATCGCCGGGGCTTCTCGCGCAGTGTGCTCGACTGGCCGGCCGACGACGCCCGGCGGCTCGACGAGGACGTGCAGGACGCGCTGGCGCTGCTCGACCGGTTCGGCGACGGCCCCGGCGTGGTGCTCGGCAGCTGCTCCGGCGCGACTCTCGCCCTCGACCTGGTGGTCCGCCACCCCGACCGCATCGAGACGCTGGTCGCCCACGAGCCCCCGGTCGCCGCGGTGCTGCCCGACCTGGACGAGTGGATCGAGTTCTACGCCGCGGTGTACAAGACGTTCCGGACCGAGGGCGTCCAGGAGGGCATGCGCGTCTTCCGGCTGGGCATGGGCATGACGAAACCGGCCCGCCCCCCGGAGTCCGCGCAGCTGCCCCAGCCGCAGCTCGAACAGATGCTCGCGCGCATCAAGCGCAACCACGGCTACTGGCTCGAACACGAGATGCGCACCTACTCGATGTTCGAACCGGACATCGCCCGCCTGCGCGCCGTCACCGACCGCCTGGTCATCGCCGGCGGCAGCGACGAGCAGGAGAACCACCCGTACCTGTGCACCGCCGCCCTCGCCGAGCGGCTCGACCAGTCCGTGGTGGACTTCCCGGGCGGGCACGTCGGCTATGTCACCGACCCGTATACGTTCGCTGACGCGACCGTTGCGCTGCTGGAGTCACGACGGAGGCCGTCGGCGGCCGCTGTGCGCGAAGCATGAGGGACAGGCCGGGCAGCCGACCCACCGGGAGGAGGCGCTCGGCCCCCGCGATCGCCCGCAGTCCGGTGTTCACCAGCCAGGGCATCCGCTCCATGTCGGTGCCGCCCTTCGAACCGTGACGCCGGCGCAGGGCGGCCACCGGGCGCAGCAGGACGTTCCAGCTCCACAGGCGCTCGACCGCGAAGCCCGCCGCCTCCAGCAGCACGCGCAGCTCCGCGCGGTCGTAGCGGCGGAAGTGGCTCAGGGCGACGTCGTGCGCGGACCAGAGGCGCATGTCCTGCGGCACCGACATGAGCAGGGTCCCGCCCGGGCGCAGCACCCGGAACAGTTCGCGCAGGGCCAGGCGGTCGTCGTCGATGTGTTCCAGGACGTCCATCGCCACGGCCAGCGACACCGTGCCGTCGGCGAAGGGCAGGCGGCGGATGTCGCCGCGCAGGACGGGCCAGCCCTGCTCGTGGATGAGGCGTACACCGAGGTCGCTGTACTCCACCGCGAGGGGCCGCCAGCCGTGGCGGTGCAGCAGGGGCAGGTGGCCGCCCGCGCACGAGCCCACGTCGATGGCCGGGCCGCCGTCGGGGGTGAGCGCGGACAGCTGCCGCGTCAGCACCGCCCGGCGGGCCCGGTACCACCAGTGGGTCGCCTCAAGCTCCGCTACCTTCCGAATCTCCTCGTCGTGCACCGGTTCCCCCGTTGATCTGCGCGCTGAGCGCGACCTTGTCCACTTTGCCGATCGGGGTGAGCGGCAGCGCCGGCACCACCTCGACCTGCTCGGGCAGCTTGTACTTGGCGACCCCGCCGGCGTGCAGCCGCGCGCGGACGTCGTCGAGGTTGAGCGGGCCGCCCGTCGTCACCAGGCAGACCCGCTCGCCGAACCGCGCGTCGGGCACCGCGACGACCGCGCACTCGCGCAGCCCGAGCAGCTCACGGGCGAGCGTCTCGACCTCCTCGGCGGAGATCTTCTCGCCGCCCCGGTTCACCAGGTCCTTGCTGCGCCCCGCGACGACGAGGTTGCCGGACGGGTGGCGGCGGACGCGGTCGCCGGTGCGGTACCAGCCGTCCGGGGTGTAGCGTTCGGCGTTGAAGGCCGGCGACCGGTAGTAGCCGCGCGGGGTGTAGGGGCCGCGGGTGAGCAGCTCGCCGACCTCGCCGTCGGCGACCTCCGCGCCGGCCGGGTCGAGGATGCGGATCTCGTCGCCGGGGCTGACGGGGCGGCCCTGCGTGCCGTACACAATGGGGTCCGGGTCTTCGGGTCGCGTGCAGCAGAGCAGTCCCTCGGCCATGCCGAACACCTGCTGGAGCCGCGCCCCGAGCGCCTGCTGCAGCCCGGCGGCCACGGCCGGGTCGAGCACCGACCCGCCGACCTGGACGATGCGCAGACTGGCGAGGGCGCCGGGGTGGGTGGCGGCGTGCTCGGCCCAGCGCAGCGCGACCGCCGGCACGAGCGACGTGATGGTGGGCGACTCGGCCACGACGACCCGGAACGCGGCGACCGGTTCCGGGCTGGGCAGCAGCACGACCCGCCCGCCGGCGGCGAGCACCCCGAGCACCCCGGGCCCGCCGAGCGCGAAGTTGTGCGCGGCGGGGAGCGCGGCGAGATAGACGGTGTCGCGCCCGGCCCCGGCGATCGCGGCCATGCGCCGGCACGCGTACTCGTAGTCGTTGTGGCTGCGCCCGATCAGCTTGGCCTGCCCGGTGGTGCCGCCGGAGAGCAGGAAGAACGCCAGCGCATCGGGGTCCGGGGCGACCGCGTCGAGCCGCTTGCGGCGCGCGGTGGCGTCCCCGCTCGGCTGGAGCAGCGCCCGCACGTCGAGATGACCGGGCCTGGGCGCTCCACCGACGACAGCCACGCGCAAGCCCGCCGTGTCGCCGCCGCCGACCGCCGTGCCACCGCCGCCGACCGCCGCATCTCCACCGCCGACCGCCGAGCCTCCAACGCCGACCGCCGCATCTCCACCGCCGACCGCCGCATCTCCACCGCCGACCGCCGAGCCTCCAACGCCGACCGCCGCGTCTCCACCGGCGACCATCGGGCCTTCGGCGGCGAGGTCGGCGAGGTCGGCGAGGGCCGCGAGGTCGGCGGCCAGGGTCTCGTGGTCGAAGCCGCGCCAGACGTCGGGCACGATGAGCAGCCTGGCGTCGGTGTGCTGGACCAGGTAGCGCAGCTCGTGCTCGCGGTGCGCGACGAGTGCGAGCACGGGCGCGATCCCGGAGCGCAGGCAGGCGAGCAGGACGGCGACGAACTCCCAGCAGTTCGGCAGCTGCAGCACGACGGTGTCGCCGGGCCGCAGCCCGCGGTCGAGCAGCGCCTCGGCGAGGGCATCGGAGCGCTCCATCAGCTCCCGGTACGTGATGCGATGCGCTCCGGCGACGAGCGCCACCCGGTCGGCGTTGGCGTCGGCGACCGTCCACAGCAGACGGCCGAGGTCCTGGTCGCGCCAGTAGCCGGCCGCGCGGTACCGCGCCGCGAACTCGGGCGGCCACGGCGGCACACCGGGCGCCGTCTCGACGCTCACGCGGCGTCCCCGTCGCGTGCGGTGCGCAGCAGGCCGGTCAAGTGGTCGGCGACCGCGGACACCGTCGGGTGCTCCCACAGCAGCGACGCGGGCAGCGACTGCTCGAACTGCCGCTGCAGCCGGGCACGGATGGCCAGGGTCATCACCGAGTCGACGCCGATCTCGATGAGCGGCTTGCGCAGGCTGACCTCGTCGACGTCGAGCTTGGCCTCGCCGGCGACGTGGCGGCGGACCTCGCCGAGCACGAACCCGCCCAGCTGCTCGGCGTCCAGGGTGCGCCAGGCGAGGACCGGCTCCTCGTCGGCGACCTCGAGGTCCTCGGTGTAGAGGGCGCCGTCCGGCACGCCGAAGCGCAGGCCGGTGATGGCGACCGCGACCGTGCCGTCCGGGCGCGCGACGGTGACGTTGACGGTGTCCACGACGTCCGGCTCCTGCACCAGCTGGACGTGCACGAGGACGCGCGGTTCGGGCTCGCCGCGCACCGCGATCTGCTCGATTTCGGCGGGCATGCGCAGCACCGGGGTACCGCGGAAGACCGCCGTCGGCAGGGACAGCGCGGCGTCGAGGACCGAGGCCCAGGTGCCCTCCACGCCGTCGCCCGCGCTCACCTCGGCGAGCAGGTCGTGCGTTTCGGACGCCCACAGTCCGGTGACGGTCCAGGGAAATCCCATCGACGGTACGTCGAGCGTGGCGAGCAGCGTCGACGCGTGGTCACTGGGCAGCCGGCGGGTGCAGCGGGCGCGCAGGCCGGCCACGTCCAGCGGCGGCAGCTCCGGCCGCTCCCCCGGCCGCACCCGCGCCGTGGTGTTGGTGAGCCAGGACTCCTGGTCGTCGTCGTCGGCGGCGGCCAGCCGGGTGGCCAGCCGCAGGACCTCGTCCTGGTACGACACCTGGAGCTCGCGGGCCGCCGACAGCGAGATCGGGGTCCGCAGCACGATGTCGACCAGGGTGGACGAGTCGTCGGCGGCGGCCGCGCGGTGGAAGGTGTGCAGCAGCACGGCGGCCGGGACGATCTCGACGCCGTGGACCGCGTGCCGGCCCGGGTACGGCCGGGACGGGAAGTCCAGCTCCGTGGTCCACATGCGCAGCGGGGTGGTGCCGGTCACGGTCGTGAGCCGGCCGAGGAGCGTGTGTTCGCGCATCGGGGCGGCGGTCGAGCGGCCCCGGCGGGTGGCGGCGCGCCAGAAGGGGCGGTGCTGCCAGACGTACCCGGGGACGTCGGCGAGGTCGCGGGCCGGGTGCAGCGCGGCGAAGTCGACCGGGACGCCGTGGCAGTGCAGGACGGCGAGGCCGGCCAGCAGGCTCGCCGGCTCGTCGGCGGCCCGGCGCAGCGTGCCGGTGACGCAGGCGTCGGTCACCCCGGCGTCGAACAGCGTCTCGTGGATGGACGCGGTGACGATCGGGTGCGCGGACACCTCCAGGAACGCGCGGTGCCCGTCGGCGACGGCGGCCGCCACGGCGCCCGCGAACTGTACGGGTGAGCGCAGCTGGGCCGCCCAGTACTGCGCGTCGTCAGCCGGTGCAGTGCGCGGGTCGGTGTCCGGGTCGGCGTGACCGGTGCGGTACAACGGGACGCTCGGCCGCGCGTGCGCGATCGATCCGGCCGCTTCGAGCATGCCGGGCACCAGCGGGTCGAGCTGCGGCGAGTGGAACGCCACGTCGGAGTCGACGCGGCGCATGACGATGCCCTCCCGGACCCAGGCCCCGGCCAGCTCCTCCACGGCTTCCAGCTCGCCGGACACGACGGTCCAGCGCGGCGCGGCGGCGATCGCGGCGACCACGTCGTCCCGCCCGGCCAGGCGGGCCTCGACGTCGGCGAAGGGCAGCGCGGCGAGGTACATCGCGCCGTTGCCGGCCACCGCCCGCAGCAGCGCCGAGCGGCGGCAGACCAGCCGGGCCGCGTCGTCGAGGGCGAGCACCCCGGCGCTGACCGCGGCCGCGATCTCCCCGACCGAGTGCCCGATGACGGCCGCCGGCCGCACCCCGAGCCGCCGCCACACCGCGTCGAGCGCCACCTGCACCGCGAAGATCATCGGCTGGATGACGTCGACCGCGCGCAGCGTCTCGCCTTCCAGGACGGCCCGCGGGGTGCACCCGATCTCGGCCTGGAACACCGGGGCGAGCCCGTCGATGACGGCCGTGAACGTGACGTCCGTGTCGAGCAGCCGGCGCCCCATGCCGACCCACTGCGAGCCGTGCCCGGAGAACACGAACACCGGCCCGGCGCCCGCCCCGTCGACCGGCCGCCCCAGCGCACCCTCGGCCGGCGCGTCCCCGGCGGCGACCTCGCGCAGCCGCGCCGCCAGTTGCGCGCGGTCCCGGCCGACCACGCCCGCGCGGTGCGACAGGTGCGCGCGCCGCAGGCTCAGCGTGTGCGCGACGGCCGACAGCGGCGCGTCGGCACCGTCCAGCCAGTCGGCCAGCGCGCCGGCGTTCGCGCGCAGGGCGGCCTCGGTCGAACCGGAAACCGGCAGCAGTACGGCCTGTTCGCGCTCGACGCTCGGCTGGGCGACGGTCGGCGGCGCCTGCTCGAGGACGACGTGGGCGAGGGTGCCGCCGTAGCCGTAGCCGGACACACCCGCGCGGCGGGGGCCGTTCGCCGCCGGGTAAGGGGTCGTCGCCGTCACCACGCGGACGTTGCCGGCCTCCCAGTCCACGTCGGGGTTCGGCGTGACGCAGTGCAGGCTCGGGGGGATGACGCCCTGCTGCAGTACGAGCGCGGCCTTGATGATGCTCGCGATCCCGGCGCCGCCCTCCAGGTGGCCGATGTTCGACTTGACCGAGCCGATCAGGCACGGGTCGCCGGGCGCGCGCCGGCGGCCGATCACGGCGCTGATGGCGCGGGCCTCGATCGGGTCGCCGACGGGGGTGCCGGTGCCGTGCGCCTCCATGTAGCCGATGGTGGCCGGGTCGATGCCGGCGACGGCGTGGGCGGCCCGCAGGACGCGGGACTGGGCCTCCTCGCTGGGGGCCATGATGCCGTTCGTGTGGCCGTCCTGGGCGACGGCCGATCCGGTGACGACGGCGTGCACGCGGTCGCCGTCGCGCACCGCGTCGGCCAGGCGCTTGAGGACGACGACCGCGACGCCCTCGGAGCGGCCGTAGCCGTTGGCGCTCGCGTCGAACGACTTGCACACGCCGTCCGGGGAAAGGGCGCCGGCGGCCTCCAGCATGACGGTGAGGCCCGGGCCGACGATGAGGTTGACGCCGCCGACGATCGCGACGCCGGACTCGCCCGCGGCCAGCGCCCGGCAGGCGGTGTGCAGGGCGACCAGCGAGGCCGAGCAGGCGGTGTCGATGGTGAGGCTGGGGCCGCGCAGGTCGAGCGCGTAGGAGACGCGGTTGGACAGGCCGCACATCTGGGTGCAGATGCCGGTCCACGCCTCGATGCCGGGCAGGTCCTCGAGGAGGCGGCGCTCGTAGTCGTCGGAGACCGCGCCCATGTACACGCCGGTGTCGGTGCCGGCCAGCGTGTCGGGTGCGATGCCGGCGTGTTCGAGGGCCTGCCAGACGACTTCGAGCAGGAGCCGCTGCTGGGGGTCCATGAGCTCGGCCTCGCGGGGCAGCACCCCGAAGAACTCGGCGTCGAAGCCGCGCACGTCGTCGAGGAAGGCGCCGCGGCGCACGGTGCGGCGCATGATGGCCTCGGCGGCCGCGTCGCCGGCGTGCTCGCCCCAGCGGTCGGCGGGCACCTCGGAGTTCACGTGCCGGCCCGCGGTGAGCAGGCCCCAGAACTCGTCGACGGTGTTGACGCCGCCGGGGAGCCGGCAGCCCATCCCGACGATGGCGATCGGCGTCTGGTCCATGCCGAGCATTCCTTTCTACCCGCGGCCCGCGACAAGGCGGGGCCGAAGTGCTACCTGCGGCCCACGACAACGGCGTGGCCGAAGTTCCACCTGCGGCCCGCGACAACGGCGTGGCCGAAGTTCCACCTGCGGCCCCGAACAGGGCGAGGCCGAAGTGCTACCTGCGCCCCACGACGAGGGCGTGGCCGAAGCCGAAGTCGGTGTGGCGCTCGGTGCCGCTGAAGCCGGCGTCGAGGACGGCCCGCTCCATGTCGGCGGCGGAGTAGACCATGCCCTCACCGGAGGCGAGGGTCAGGAAGTAGGGCGACAGGAGCCCCGCGCCGAGGGGGCCGGTGCCGTCGTCGGCGGAGACGAAGTTGTACACGAGGCAGACCCCGCCGTCGGCGAGGGCCGCGTGGCACCGGCGCAGCAGCTCGGTGTTGCGCGCCATCGACCAGATCTCGAAGACGTGGAACACGAGCACCGCGTCCGCGCCGCGCGGCAGCGGATCCGCGAACAGGTCGCCGGCGTGGAACGTGACGCGGTCGCTCAGTCCCGCCTGTGCGATGTGCTGCTCGGCGACCTCGCGCACGGCCGGTGCGTCGAACACGCGCACGTGCAGGTGCGGGAAGCGGCGGGCGAGCTCGATCGCGTTGGTGGCGTCGCCGCCGCCGAAGTCGACCGCGGTGCGCAGGTTCGAGAAGTCGTACCGGTCGAGGATCTGCGCGAACGTGCGGCGGGAGACGTCGCCCATGTTCGCGTAGAAGGTGCGCTGCAGCTCGGGTTGCGAACCGAGCCACTCGTACAGGGTGCCGTGCGCGCCGGCGGTGCGGTGCAGCCCGACGTTCGTGTTCGTGCGCAGCGCGTCGGTGAACGCGGGCAGCGCGGCGTTGATGATGGCGGACTGCACGTCGACGAGCGGGCCGAGGAACGTGTCGCCGGCGCGCAGGAGTTTGCGGCGGACGAGGGGCGTGTTGCGGTACAGCGGCGGCGTGGTCTCGAGCAGCTGCAGGGAGGCCAGGCCCAGCAGCAGGATCCGGGCCGGCTGCTCCTCGATGTGCAGGACCTTCGCGGTGTCCGCCACGGACATCGCGCCGTGCTGTTCGAGCGCCTCGAACAGGTCGAGCTGAAGCGCCGCGTGCACGAGCTCGAACGCGGTCGCGCCGTGGATGATGAGACGCAGGTAGTCCGCGTCGGACATGGTGACCACGCCTGGTGCTCCTCACGGTGGTGCCGGGGGCGGACTCGTCAAGCCTCGCCGAGCCCGCCCGTGGCCTGCATCTTCGTGCGTGCCGACGAACGCTCAGTCCACAGTGGACTGCAGGTGCTCGGCGACGATGCGCTGCGCGGCGACGGTGGCCGCGGCGAAGCGTTCGGCCGGGTCGGCGCCGGCGACGAGCACGTCGTGCATGGCCGCGGCGAGCACCTCGTCGATGCGCGTCAGCCCGCCGACGACCGGGCCGAGCGCCGCCGGTGAGCGGTCCGAGCGCCGCAGCTGCGCGAGGGCCGCGCGTTCGTGCGGGTGCGCCGCGAACCAGCCCTCGTCGTCGAGGACCCGCTGCCCCGCGCGGGTCACGGGCAGGAAGCCGTTGCTGCGCTGCCACTCCGCGACCGCCTCCGGCCGCAGCAGCGACAGCATGAACGCCAGGGCGAGGTCCCGCTTGACCCGGTCGGGCCCGTCGGCGAGCCACAGCGCGTCGCCCGAGACGAAGTTTCCGGCGTACCGCGCGTGCTCGTTGTGCGGCACGTCGCTCACGGCGACCTCGAACCCCGCCTCGCGCCCGATGCCGACCAGGTCTCCGGCCGCCTTGGAGGAGTCGATGAGCAACGCCACCTCGCCGCCGGCGAACGCGCGGAAGCCGCCCTCCCAGTCCTCGATCGTCCCGCTGTAGCGGAACAGCCCGTCGGCGTGCAGGTCGCGCCAGAACTCGACCCACGCGAGCATTTCCGGGCCGGCGAGGTCGACGGTGCGCGCGGTGCCGCGGCGGCCGTTGCCGGCGTCGGCGAGCAGCCCGCCCTGCGCGGCGACGGCCTGCTGGAACAGCCATCCGTGGTTGGCCCACGTGACGCCGGCCGCCGCGCTCGCCGTGCGCAGTTCGTGCCACGTGCGCGGCGGCTCGCTCAGGCCGTGGCGGCGCAGGAGTGTCAGGTTGCTGTACAGCACGGTGGTCGTTGCGGACAGCGGCACGCACGGCAGATCGCCCGCCACGGTGTAGTAGTCGCGGACGGCGGGCTCGAGGTCGTCGAGGAGGACGGGCTCGCCCAGCACCGAGGTGCGGCCGGCGATGGCGGCGGAGACACTGACGTACCGTGGAAGGCCCTGCAGCGTTTTGGTGTCGAGCGCCATCCGCGTGTCGGACGCGTAGTAGCCCGCCACGTCCGGTGCGTCGCCGCGCTTGACGGCCTCGGAGACCTCGTGGGTCATCGTCCAGAAGTCGACCCCGCGGACCCGGATCCGGCAGCCGGGGTGCCGGGCCTCGAACGCGGCGGCCTGCGCGCGCAGCGGCTGCAGGAACGGCTCGCCCCGGTTGGTCTGGAACGGGTAGTCGGCGAACCACACGTCCACCACGATGTCCGATGCCATGCGCAACAGCGTGGCCGGAAAGGCGCGTTCGGGGCATCTCACCACGTGCGCAGCCGGGCGGCCGCGCACGTGGTGAGCGAATCAGCCGACGTACTTGCGCAGGTATTCGCCGGTGACCGACTTCTTGTTGGCCAGCAGCTGCTTGGGCGTGCCGGTGAACACGACCTCGCCACCCCCGGCGCCGCCGTCGGGACCCAGGTCGATGACCCAGTCCGCCTGCCGGACGACGTCCAGGTTGTGCTCGATGACGACGACCGTGTTGCCGTCGTCGACGATCCGGTTCAGCAGCGCCATCAGCGTCCCCACGTCGGCCATGTGCAGGCCGGTCGTCGGTTCGTCCAGCACGTACACGCTGCTGGTCCTGTGCAGTTGGGTGGCGAGCTTGATGCGCTGCCGCTCGCCCCCGGACAGCGTGCTGAGCGGCTGGCCGAGCGTGAGGTAGCCGAGCCCGACGTCGACCAGGCCCTGCAGCTTCGGCTTGAGCGCCTTCTCGGTGAAGAAGCCGACGGCCTCCTCGGCCGGCAGTTCCAGCACGTCGGCGATGGACTTGCCGCGCAGCTGGTGCTCCAGCACCGACTCCTTGAACCGCCGGCCGTGGCACGTCTCGCAGTGCGTGGTCACCGGGTCCATGAAGGCGATCTCGGTGATGATGACCCCGCGGCCCTGGCACTCCTCGCACGCGCCCTTGGAGTTGAAGCTGAACAGCGCCTCCGGCTGCCCGCTCGCCTTCGCGAACAGCTTGCGGATGCCGTCCATGAGCTCGAGGTACGTGGCCGGGTTGGAGCGCGACGAGGCGGTGATCGGGCCCTGGTCGACGAAGGTCGCCGCCGGGTGCTGGGCCGCGAACACGCCGGAGATGAGGCTGGTCTTGCCGGAGCCCGCGACGCCGGTGACCGCGGTCAGCACGCCGGTCGGGATGTCGACCGACACGTTCTTGAGGTTGTGCAGGTCGGCGTCCTTGATGCTGAGCTGCCCGCCGGCCTTGCGGAACGTCTTCTTCACCGCGCCCCGCTCGCCGAGCGCCGTCGCGGTGCGGGTGGCGGCCTTGGCGAGGGCGGCGACGGTACCCTCGAAGACGATCTCACCGCCGTGCCCGCCCGCGCCCGGGCCGACCTCGACCACGTGGTCGGCGATGTCGATGACGTCGGGGTCGTGCTCGACCACGAGCACGGTGTTGCCCTTGTCGCGCAGGCCCTTCAGCAGCTCGTTGAGCCGGCCGACGTCGCGCGGGTGCAGTCCGACGCTCGGCTCGTCGAAGATGTACGTCAGGTGGGTGAGCGTGGAGCCCAGGTGCCGCACCATCTTGAGCCGCTGCCCCTCGCCGCCGGAGAGCGTGACGGTGGGGCGGTCGAGGGTGAGGTACCCCAGGCCCATGCCGGAGATCCGCTCGAGCGCGGTGCGGGCGGTCTCGGCGATCGGGCTGTCGAGCTTGGCCAGCACCGGGATCAGCTCGTCGATGGACAGCCCGGACATCTCGGCGATGTTGCGCCCGTCGATGCGGCTGTTCAGCGTCTCCTGGCTCAGCCGCGCGCCGTGGCACAGCGGGCACAGGCCTTCGGTCATGAACTGCTGGATCGCCTCGCGGGTCTTCTCGCTCAGCGTGCTGGTGTCCCGCTTGAGGTTGAGCCGGACGAACTTGTCGACCAGGCCCTCGTAGTTGATTTTGATCGTGGCGTTCTTGGTCTTCACCTCGACCTTGCCGCCGGTACCGTGCAGCAGCGTGTGCCACTCGTCCTTGGTGTACTTGCGCAGCGGCTTGTCGGCGTCGAGGCGGCTGTCCCCGGCCAGGATCTGCCAGTCGGGGGTGCCGACCTTGTACGTGGGCAGCAGGATCGCCCCGCCGTTGAGCGACTTCGACTTGTCCAGCATGCGCTCGACGTCGGGCTGGACGGTGCGGCCCATGCCCTCGCACTCCGGGCACATGCCGCGCGGGTCGTTGAACGAGTAGCTGGACACCAGGCCGGTGGTCGGCTCGGCGTGGCGGGCGAAGAGGGCGCGCAGGACCGGGGCGACGTCGGTGATCGTGCCGACGGTGGAGCGGCTGTTGCCGCCGATCGGCTGCTGGTCGACGATGACCGCGGTGGTCAGGCCCTCGATCGCGTCGGCCTGCGGGCGCTCGTACTTCGGCAGCTGGTTGCGGATGAACCAGCTGTACGAGGCGTTGAGCTGGCGTTGGGACTCGACCGCGACGGTGTCGAAGACGATCGAGGACTTGCCGGAGCCGGACACCCCGACGAACACGGTGATCTTCGACTCGGGCAGGGTGAGCGTGACGTCCTTGAGGTTGTGCACCCGGGCGCCGGCGATGCGGATGGGCATTCCATCGTCCTTCCTGAATTTTGGGCTGAACGCGCGAGTGCCGTCCCCCGGCCGGTCGTGCACCGGGGGACGGCATCGCAACCTGCTCTTAGGCCGGCACGACCGGGCGTTCCGGTGCGTCCGCGATGGGGTCGGGCTCCGGGTCGTCGTCCTTGGCGGCGAGCGGGCTCGGCCACCAGATCCGCTTGCCGAAGTCGAGGTTCAGCGCGGTCACCAGCACGGAGCGGACGATCAGGGCGTCGAGCAGCACTCCGAGCGCGACCGCGAAGCCGAGCTCCGCGAAGAACACCAGCGGCAGGTTGGCCAGCACGGCGAACGTCGCCGCGAGGACCAGGCCAGCCGAGGTGATGACGCCACCGGTGGTGGCCAGGCCGGTGAGCATGCCGCGGCGAGTGCCGACGACCTGCGCCTCCTCCCGGACCCGGGTCATCAGGAAGATGTTGTAGTCGATGCCGAGGGCGACCAGGAACACGAACGCCATCAGCGGGAACGAGCTGTCGGAGCTGTCGAAGCCGAACACGCCCTTGAAGACCACCGCGCTGATGCCCAGGGCCGCGGCGTAGGACAGCACCACGGTGGCGATGAGCAGGAGCGGGGCGACCACGGCGCGCAGCAGCAGGCCGAGGATCAGCAGCACGGCGGCGAGCACGAGCGGGATGACCAGCATGTTGTCGTGCCGGTTGGCCTTGTTCATGTCGATGGTACTGGCGGTGGGCCCACCCACCTTCGCATCCGCGCCGGCCACGGCGTGCACGGCGTCGCGCACCCGCAGCACCGTCGCCTCCGCGGCGCTGGTGTCCGGCAGGTCCTTGAGCACGCCCTGCAGCATCACCAGGTCCCCGGCGACCAGCGGCGGGCCGACCTCGGCGATGCCGTCGGTGCCGCGGATCGCCGTGGTCAGCGCCTCGCTCGCGCTCGCCTTGCCGATGACGACGACCGGCTGGCCCTCGCCGCCCGGGAAGTGCTTCGCGGCGACCTCGGCCCCGACGATCGCCTGCGGCTTGTCCACGAACGAGTCGGTGACGGACAGACCGGTCGCGTTGAGCTGGGTCAGGCCGAGCGCGCAGATCGCGAGCGCGGCCGCGGTGACGACCCAGACGGTGCGCGGCCTGCCGGCGATGGCGCGGCCGAGCCGGCTCCACAGCCCGCCGGTCGCGCTCTTCTCCTCGGTGCCGACCTTCGGCTTGACCGGCCAGAAGATCCAGCGGCCGAAGATGACCAGCAGCGCGGGCAGCAGGGTGATCATGGACAGGAAGCCCATGCCGATGCCGATCGCGCAGACCGGGCCGAGGCCCTTGGTGGAGTTCATGTCGGCCACCATCAGGCACAGCATGCCCACGGCCACGGTGCCGGCGCTGGCCAGCATCGCCGGTCCGGCGCGGTGCAGGGCGATCGCCATCGCCTTGTGCCGGTCGGCGTGGCGGCGCAGCTCCTCGCGGTACCGCGCGATGAGCAGCAGGGCGTAGTCGGTGCTCGCCCCGAAGACCAGCACGGTGAGGATGCCCGCGCTCTGGCCGTTCACGGTGAGCCCGGCGTTCTTGGCCAGCAGGTAGATGAACGCCTGCGTGACGTTGAGCGCGACCAGGGCCGAGATGACGGGCAGGATCCACGCGAACGGGCTGCGGTAGGCGAAGAGCAGGATGATGATCACCACGACGACCGTGGTGAGCAGCAGCGCCTGGTCGGTGCCGGAGAACGAGCTGACGTTGTCACCGGCGACGCCGACCTGGCCGGAGACGTACACGTTGAGGCCGTTGGTGTTCGCCTCGACGATCTCCTTCATCGCCTTGACCCGGTCCGGCGCCTTGGTGAAGCCGTCGGCGCCCATCTTGACCGGGACGATGACCTGGATCGCCTTGCCGTCGTCGGACTTCAGCGGGCCGATGATGCTGCCCGCGACGCCGTCGACCCCGGCGAGCTTGCCGGCGTCCGCGGCGGCCTTCGACTCGTCGGCCGAGCTGACCCCGTCGGGCCGCTCGTAGACGATGACCGCGGCGGCGATGTCCGCGGTGTTGAACTTCTCCTGCAGCTCGACCACCTGGGTGGCCTCGGCCCCGCTGGGCAGCCACTGCGCTTGGTCGTTCTGTTGCACGTCGGGGAACTTCGCCGACAGCTGGCCGGCGACGCCGAATCCGAGCACGATCCAGACGACGAGGACGATCCATTTCGTCCATCGCCCGCTGACGATTCGAGCCGGGCCGGAAGCGCGCTCCATGAGCCCCTCCAGATGATCACTTCATCGGTCGGTACGGGACAGGGCGACGTGCGTGATCATGTGGGCGGAGCACGCAAGCACGTCAGGTGGGCGGGGGTCGGGCCCGCGAGGCCGTACCCGCATCGATCGGAACCAAGCTTGCCGAAAACAAGTGGGGTATGTCAAACGGTTGCTTCATCTATGCTGCGAAGTATGGTTGACCGAACCGGTGGACACTTCAACGGGATCACGCGGGCGCTGGACCTCGTCGGCGAGCGCTGGACCCTGCGCATCATCAGGGATCTGCTGGTGTCCCCGCGGCGCTACACCGACCTGCGCAACGGCGAGCCGCCGATCCCGACGAACACCCTCGCCGCGCGGCTGCGCGAGCTGGAGGCGGAGGGCATCGTCGGCCGCCGGGTGCTGCCCCGCCCGGCCAACGCCGTGGTCTACGAGCTCACCGATCGCGGCAAGGGCCTGGAGGGAATCATCATCGCCCTCGGCCGCTGGGGGGCGCGCGCCCTGACCAGCGGCGGCGAGCCCGACCCGCTGACCACCGACACCCTGGTGATCGCGATGCGCACCATGTTCGACCCGTTCGCCCGCCAGGAGCTCGACGCGATCTTCGAGCTGCACGTCGGCGAGGTCGCCGCGACCCTGTGCGTGCGCCACGGCGTGCTGGAGACCGCGCCCGGCGCGACCGGCGGCGCCGACCTCGTCATCCACACCGGGCAGGAGCTCGCCGCGATCCTCACCGGCGAGCTCGACCCCGGCGAGGCGCTGCGCACCGGGGTCCTGCGCCTGGACGGCGACGCGGCGCTGCTCGGGCCGTTCCTGGCCGCGTTCCACTTCGAGTCATCCGCAACTTGAAGGATGTACGCCTTTCGATCCGTCGATACCGTCGAGCCGTTCAGCGCACCCGCGACCACGAGGGGCAGGCGATGGCGCACTCCACCGACTCCGAACTTCAGGCCTTCCCGTTCGGCTGTCCGCGCAGCGGACCGTTCGACCCGCCGCACGAGGAACGCGCCTACCGGCTGAGCACGCCGATGAGCCGGGTGGCCCTGCCCGGCGGCGGGGTGACCTGGCTCGCCGCCCGGCACGCCGACGTCCGCCAGGTGCTGCGCGACCCGTCGTTCAGCGCGGACATCACCGCCCCCGGGTTCCCGCTGGTCGGCCCGGTGCCGCCGCAGGACGACAAGAGCCGCGCCGGGGCGTTCATCCGGATGGACCCGCCGGAGCACACGCTGTACCGGCGGCTGCTGACCCCGGAATTCATGGTCAAGGCGGTGCAGCGCCTCGAGCCGCTCATCGTGCAGACCGTGGACCGCTTCCTGGACGAGCTCGAGGCGGCCGGCGCGCCCGCGGACTTCGTCGAGCACTTCGCGCTGCCGGTGCCGTCGATGGTCATCTCGCACCTGCTGGGCGTGCCGTACGAGGAGCACGAGTTCTTCCAGCGCAACAGCCACACGCTGCTGGACAACCACGCGGCGCCCGAGGCGATGATGGCCGCGATGGGCGACCTGCGCGAGTCGCTGGGCAAACTGGTCGAGCTCAAGCGCCGGGAACCGGCCGACGACCTGACCAGCCGTCTCGCCCAGCAGCTCGACGCCGGCACGCTCACCCACGACGACGTGGTCGGGGTCGCCCTGCTGCTGCTCATCGCCGGGCACGAGACCACCGCGAACATGCTCGGGCTGGGCACGTTCCTGCTGCTGCGGTCGCATCCCGAGGAGTGGGCGGCGCTGGTCTCCCGGCCCGAGCGCGCGCCGGCACTGGTCGATGAGCTGCTGCGGTACCTCACGATCGTGCACCACGGCCTCCCGCGCATCGCCACGCAGGACGTGCAGGTCGGCGAGCAGCTCGTGCGCGCCGGCGAGGGGGTCATCGTGCTGCTCTCGGCGGCCAACCGGGACGCGGCGGTCTTCGCCGACCCGGACCGCTTCGACGTCGACCGCGGGGCCCAGCAGCACGTGTCGTTCGGCTTCGGCATGCACCAGTGCATCGGCCAGCCGCTCGCCCGCGCGGAGCTGCGCATCGCGTTCACCCGGCTGGCGGCCCGGCTGCCCGGGCTGGCCCTCGCCCCGGAGGCCGGCCAGACGGTGCTGCGGCCGGACTCGTTCATCTACGGCGTGCACAAGCTGTTCGTGCGGTGGTGATGCGGTCATGAGTGGCCTGCGCGTGAGCGTCGATCGCGACCTGTGCTGCGGCTCCGGCAACTGCGTGACCAACGCGCCCGAGGTCTTCGACCAGGACGACGACGGTCTGGTACGGCTCCAGTGCGTTTCCGTCCCGCCCGAGTCCCGCGACGCGGTGCTCGACGCCATCGACCTCTGCCCCACCGGCGCCATTTCCCGGCTGGACCAGTCCTAACTGCATACCGCGTGCACAAAACTCCGAACGGCCACCGGTGACGGTGGTCGTTCGCTGTTGCGTCAACTATTCTCGGGTCGTGGGAGCGATATCACGATCCACATCGCGATGTTCGTATTGCTGAATACGAACGTTCACGTGCATCCGCAATTGCAAACGCACCTTGCACGCGATTCAGCGCCAGGTCTTTTCGCATCAATCGCAAATACGGTCGCCATATCACGCGGTCGTTTACCCGGAGCAAACATCCGGTAACCTGCATGAAATCAGGCATCGCCCATTGTCGCTTTCCTGACACTTTTACAAACGCGCCGAAAAGCACAACGAGATCCCTTCGGGTCCGAAGGGATCTCATTTGGTACCGCGCCCACCCAGCCGGCCGGCGCGGGCCGGCTCACCCCGGGCCGTGGACGGTCTGGGCCTCCTGCGCGAGCCGGCGCATGGTCGTCATGACCACGTCGAAGAGCACCGTGCGCACCGCGGTCACCGCCGGGCCGACGTCGTCGCCGTCGCCGAGCAGCTCGAGCTCGTGGGCGGCCAGGCGCCGGGCCGCCTCGATGTACGGGCCGAGGATCTCGCGCTCGGAGGCGCAGCCGGAGCGGCAGAAGGAGACCAGGACGTGGGCGAGGGTCTCGCGGGCCGGTGAGGTGGCCGCCACGTCCCAATGAAGGGCATTCAGGTATTCATTCACGCGCTGCCGGGCGTTGCCGACGTCCTCGTGCAGGCGGCCGTCGACGCGGTCGGCGTACAGCACCCCGTTGACCGCCTGGTAGAGCTCGGCCCGGGTCAGCGTCTTGTCGTCGACGGCCTCCAGGATGTCGCGCACCGCGGCCAGGCCCAGCTGGCCGACGGTGGTGAGCAGCCGGATCAGCCGCAGCCGCTCGAGGTGGGTCTCGTCGTAATCGGCCTGGTTGCGGGCGGTCGGCACGCCCGGGGGTAACAGTCCCTCGCGCAGATAGAACTTGATGGTCGGCACGGACACACCGCATCGAGCACTGAGCGCAGAGATCCGCACCTTGCCTCCCCCGCATCGACGAAGCTGGTTCGAATTCTGCCACGAAGATCCGGCGATTACTACCGTCCACCACAGTGAACACCGTTCAATCCGGACAAAGAAGGAATGGAGAGTGTCGATATCTACGCCGACCTGCGGCACACTGCCGGATAGCAGGAATCGCCACTCTCGCGGCCGTCCGGAAGTTTGCCCGCCACATCGCTTGTGCCACAACGAAAAGCGCCGTCGCCGCGTCGCAGAGTGTTGCCTCCGGACATACCCTCCGCTAGCATCTACGTCGATCACACCGACGTCTCGGGCGGGGATTACCGGGTGATTCTCCCTCTGGTCATATGACCGAATCTTTTGCTTTGAATGCCGGAGGTTCGTCGTGCAAAGCACTGTCGAAGATGCCATTGGACGTGCAATCGCTACGATGCGCAGCAATTTAGCTGAGCCCGTGACGATCGATGACCTGGCCCGGGCGGCGATGTTCAGCAAGTTCCACTTCTCCCGCATGTTCCAGCGCGTCACCGGCGTGTCGCCGGGCCGCTTCCTCTCGGCCATCCGCCTGGAGGAGGCCAAGCACCTGCTGCTCACCACCTCGCTCAACGTGGCGGACATCAGCATGCGGGTCGGCTACAACAGCGTCGGGACGTTCAGCAGCCGGTTCTCGCGCAGCGTCGGGGTCTCCCCGACGGCGTACCGGCGGCTCGGCGGGTACATCGCCACCATTCCCAGCCAGGACCCGTGCGGCCCGGACACGGCCCGCATCAGTGGCCGGATCGGCCTGCCCGCGCAGCTGCGCCGGCCGGGTCTCATCTTCATCGGCCTGTTCCCCACCCCCATCCCCGAGGGCCGCCCGGTCAGCTGCGCGGTCCTGCACGGGCCCGGCGGCTACGAGCTGCGCGCCGTCCCCGGCGAGCAGTACTACCTGCTGGCCCACGGCGTGACCGGTGACCCGGAAGCGGCCCAGCAGCCCAACCTGACGGTCGCCACCTGCGGCCCGCTGACCGTGGACCGCGAGGCGCGCCTGAACCTCGACGTGATGCTCCAGCCGGTCGGGCGCCTCGACCTGCCGGTCCTGCTGGCCCTGCAGGACGCCCGCAAGACGGCCCTGCAGCGCATGGCCGACGACCCGGCGCGCCACACCCAGCTGGCCGCGGCCTGACCGCCCCCGGGACGGCCCGGCCCGGCGCCGGGCCGTCCCACCGCGCGTTCCCTCGTCCTTGGGCAATGTCGAAGACGCTTTCCGGGTCGCGAATTGCGCATGCTGAATGCGTGGCAAACGACACCGCGTGGCGCTCCCACCTCGACCACGCGATGGCGGCCCTGCAGGCCATCGAGCGCACGGCCGAAGAAGACCCGGACGGCGAGGGCCCCGCGGCCGACCCCCTGATGGCCGCCCTGTTCGCCCTGGAGACCTGCCGCGCGGCCCGGTCCCACGTCAACGCCCTCATCGACGCCCTCACGGCCCGCGCGGTCGGCCACGGCGCCAACTGGGCCGCCCTAGGATTCCGGTTCGACGCCTACGACGAGTAGCGCATCCCACGGAGGCCCCCCATGCGGTGGACCGTAGGCCAGACGCGCACCCTGTACCAGGACCGCTGGGTGCACCTGCAGACCGCCGACGTCGAGGCCCCGGGCGGCCACCATTTCGACCACCGCCTGATCCGCAGCGCGAACGGCGCCTACGCCCTCATCGTCGTCGACGGCCACGTGCTCCTCCTCTGGCGGCACCGCTTCATCCCCGACACCTGGGGCTGGGAGGTCCCGGGCGGCCGCATCGAACCCGGCGAGCAGCCCGACTTCGCCGCCGCCCGCGAGGCCACCGAGGAAACCGGCTGGCGCCCGGCCGGCACGCTGGAGCCCCTCGCGGAGTTCTTCCCGATGGCCGGCCTGGTCAGCGCCCACCACCACGTGTTCCTGGGCTTCGGCGCCGTGCGCGTGGGCCCGCCGGCCGACGAGTTCGAGTCCGACCGCATCGTCTGGGTCCCGCTCGACGACCTCCGCGGTCTCATCACCGCCGGCGAGGTCACCGACGGCACGACGCTGCTGGCCCTGCTCGCCCTCCTGGACCGCCTCCGCTGAGACGGGGCATACGAAAGCCGGCCAGCTCCCCAGGGAACCGGCCGGCTTTCGTGCGTGACGTCAGGACTTGGCGTCGTGGACCGTCATCGGGAGGCCGCCGCGGAGGCGCAGGGACATCATCGGCTCGGGGACGACCTCGCGGCCGGGCAGCAGGCGCAGCTCCAGATCCCGCATCAGCGTCGCCAGCACGAGGACCGCCTCCATCATGCCGAGGTGGTTGCCGACGCAGAAGCGCGGCCCGGCGCCGAACGGAAGGTACGCATAGCGGGGCCGGTCGTTCACCGCCGCCGGGTCGAAGCGGGACGGGTCGAAGCGCAGCGGGTCCGGCCAGAAGTCCGGGTGGCGGTGCATCGTGAAGGGGCAGATCAGCACGTCCGCGCCCGAAGGCACGTGGTAGCCGCCGATCTCGTCGGCGGACTGGGCGGCGCGCGGCAGGATCCAGACCGGCGGGTACAGCCGCATGACCTCCTCGATGACCATGTGGGTGTACCGCAGCCGATGCAGGTCGTCCGCGACCGGCAGGCGGTCGCCCAGCACGGCGACGGCCTCCTCGTGCAAGCGGGCGCGGACCTCGGGGTGGGCGTCGATGAGGTACAGCGACCAGCTCAACGTGCTCGCCGTCGTCTCGTGGCCGGCCAGCAGCAGCGTCACCAGCTCGTCGTTCAGGCGCTGCTTCGCCACCCGCGGGTCGGACTCCTGCGCGACCGAGAGGATCAGGCGGGACAGCACGTCGTCGCGGCCCTCGACATTCGCGCCGCGCTCGGCGACCAGCTGGGAGACGATGCCCTGCAGCTCGCGCTTGGCCTTGCGGAAGCGGAGCTGGTGCGGCAGCGGCAGGAACATCGGCACCGAGCCCAGCGTGGCGAGCTCGAACATCGCCTGTTCCTGCACGGCCGCGAAGGACGCGTCGACATTGGCGAACGCGCGCAGGTTGGTGTCCATCAGCGCGGCGCCGAGCACGCCCAGCGTCAGCCCCGTCATCTCGCGCACGACGTCGACCGGGCCGCCGGCGGCGTTGGCGCGCAGGCGGTCGACCAGGGCGGCCGCCTCGGTGGCGATGACGCCGGCCTGTTGCACGATGCGGCGGTTCTGGAACGCGGGCTGGATCACCTTGCGCTGCTTGCGCCACAGGTCGCCCTCGCTGGTGAGCAGGCCGTCGCCGAGGGCGCGGCGGGCGTGGACCAGGCCGATGCCCTTGTGGTACGCGCCCGCGTTGTCGGCCAGGACGTGCTTGGCGTGGTCGGGGTGGTTGAAGAAGTACAGCCATTTCGGGCCGACCGGGATGCGCACGGCGTCGCCGTACTGGGCGGCGGCGTCGGTCATCATGCCGAGCCGGTCGCGGTTCATGACGCGCAGCATGCGCATCGCCTGGGAGCGCGGCGGGCCCGGCGGGAACCGCCGGGCCCGTGCGTCGACAACGGTCATCGGGGCGCCTCCGTGGGAACGGGCTCGAGGGCGTGGAAGCGGCCGGCCAGGAACAGCAGGGCGTCGCCGGGGGCCACGCCGCCGCCGGCCGCCAGCAGCTCGCCCAGGAAGATGGTGTGGTCGCCGCCGTCGTAGCGGCGCCACACGCGGCACTCGAAGTGGGCCAGGGCGCCCGCGATGAGGGGCGCGCCGGTCCGCTCGCCGGGCAGCCAGTCGACGGCGTCGAACTGCTGGCGGCCCAGCGGGCGGTGCCGGTTGGCGAAGTGCCGCGCGACGGCCTCCTGCCGCGCGGACAGGACCGAGACGCCGAAGAGGCCGGCGTCGGTGAGCGAGGCGTGCATGATGGCCTGGCGTTCCACGCACACCGACACCAGCGGCGGGTCGAGCGACACCGAGGTGAAGGAGTTCGCGGTCATGCCGTGCGGTGCGGCGCCGCCGACGGTCACCACGGTGACGCCGGTCGCGAAGGCCCCGAACGTGGTGCGCAGCACGCGCGTGTCGAGGGTGCCGGTCGGTGCTTCTTGCTGGACGTCCACGCGGGCCTCCACAAACCAACAGCAGATGTTCAGACCTGAGCCATTTCGGTGTACGGCGCCAGCGCACGCACCAGCGCATCCGGCACGCGGGCCGGCTCGGTGCGGGTGTTCGGCCCGCGCATGCAGGCCACCCGCTGGCTGCCCCGGGCGATGAGCGCCTCGGTGCCGTCCGGGTCGAGCCGCACGTAGTCGAACGCGAACTGGATCTGGGTCTGGCCCAGCTCGACGAGGCGCATCCGGATCGACAGCTCGTCGAACGCGGTGATCTCGGCGAAGAACTCGCAGTCGACCTTCAGCGTGAACAGCTTGAGGTCCTGCTGCAGGTCGGCCAGCACCTCGGGGGCCCGGGTCTTGAGGAACATCTCCCGGCAGCGGCCCTGCCAGCGCAGGTAGTTGACGTAGTAGACGTTGCCGACGAGGTTGGTCTCCTCGAAGCCGACCGTGTGCAGGTACTCGAAGTACGCGCCCACCGCTACTTTCCTTCCTGGGTCAGGATCGCGAACACCACCGGCTCGGGCCGGCCGTGCACGGTCGTGGCAAAGGTGGCGATCCGCGCGTCGCCGGAGCCGAACACGATCCAGCCGTCGCGGCTCTCCGGCAGCAGGGTGAGCGGGTCGGAGCCGAGCCGCCCGGCCTTCTGCAGGCACTCGACGGCCGACCAGACCCGGGTCGCCGCGGTCGACGGCGGCTCGCCGTCCATCCCGGCCACCAGCTGGGCCAGCCCGGCGTGGGCGCCCAGCAGCCCGCTCCACGTCTCCGGGTCGCGCTCGGCGGCCACCTCGACGTCGCAGGCGAGCGCCCCGCTCCCGGCGACGGCGAAGGTCAGCCCGTCGGTGTGCGCGGCCGAGACCGCGTCGACGCCGTCGACCTCCGGGCGCCCGTCCGGCCGGTACCGCACCTCGACCACCCGGCCCACCGCCCGGCTCAGCGCCACCGCGGTCGACGCGCGCCGCTGCGCCACGAAGTCCCCGCCGCCGTCCACGGTGGACGGTTCCACGACCACCGCGGGGCTCGCACCCAGCAGGTCGCCGAGGCTGCGCTCCAGGTACGGCCCGATCAGGGCCGGCGCCCACGGCCCGCGCCCGTCGTTCTTGCGCACCGCCCGCAGCCGCAGCCCTTCCCAGCGCTCCACCGCCCGGCCGGAACCGTCGCGCAGGACCACGTCGTACACGTAGCTGTCCCCGTCCCGGCTGCGCTCGGTCGCGCAGTAGCGCAGCTCGCCGGCGTCCATCCCGTGCTCGCCGGCCGGGTGGATGCGCTCGACCGCCTCGGGCAGCAGCGTCGCGTGGGGTACGCACACCTGGTTGCCGTGCATGAGCGTGTCCCGCACGCCGGGGTCGCCGAGCAGGAGCCGGGACGGGAGGTACCCGGCGAACCAGCCGACCGGCCCGGACTCGACGAGTGCGGCGTCGACCCGGCGGGCGGCGGCGTGGTGGTAGCGGTACAACCGCTGAAAACGCGGACCCTGGAACAGGACGTCGCCGTAGAGTGCCTCGGCGGGCACCAGCGGGACGACCGGCAGCCCGGCGTCGACCTGCTCCGGTGCCCCCTCCGGCGGCACCGCGCCGGTGAGACGCAGCCGGGCCCGGAAGTGGTCGGCCGCGAACGACGTCTCGGCGCTGCGGATGACCACCTCGACCTGGTCGTCGTCGACCACGGTGGCGGCGATGCGCACCCGGGTCGAGCCGCCCGGCGGCACCACGATCGGGCGCAGGAACCGGGCGTCCTCGACGGTCGGGACCGCCTCGATGCCGGTGACCGCCGACGCGACCTGGGCCATCGCCTCCATGCCGAAGACCGCCGGCATGAGCAGGTTGCCGTCCAGCTCGTGGTCGCCGAGGTACAGGTCGGTGCCCGCGTCCAGGTCGACCTCGGTGACGAGCTCGACGCCGTGGTAGTACACCAGCGGGCGCCCGACGAAGCGCAGGAGCGGCAGTTGCGGGGCGTTGCGGCGGACCGTGTCGATGCCCTCGGTGCGCCCGCTGATGACGACCACGCTCGGGGCGTCGGGGTCGGCGAGGATCCGCCGCAGCATGGCCACGCCCTGGTCGGGGGTGATCGGCACGACCCCGTCCCGGTTGAGCTGTTCGACCACGGAGAGCCGCTCCCCCATGCCGACGCCGGACCAGACCGACCACTCGAGGCAGATCGCCCGCAGCTTCGGGTACCGCTGCGCCAGCGCGCTCGTCTCGCCCGCCAGCCAGTCGTTGGCCGTCGCGTAGTGTCCCTCGCCGCGCAGCCCGGCCCGGCCGATGATGCTGCCGAGCGTGACGAGCAGCCGCAGCCGCTCGGGGTCGACGGCGTCGAGGACCGCCCGCAGCCCGTCGAGCTTCGGCGCGAACGTGCGCCGGAACGCGTCCATGTCCAGGCTGTGCAGGGCGGCCGGCTCGTTGCGCCCGGCCCCGTGCAGCAGCGCGGTGACCGGACCGGACTCGCGGGTCAGCCCCTCGACGGCCGCGCGGACCGCGGCCGGGTCGGTGACGTCGGCCCGGCCGTAGTGCACCCGCACGCCCTGGCCGCGCATCCGCTCCAGGTTCGCGGCGAGCTCGGAGTCCTCGGCCGGGTCGGAGCGGCCGAGCAGCAGCAGGGTCGCGCCGCTGTCGCCGGCCAGCGCGAGGGCGCACTCGGCGGTGATGCCCTTGCCGCCGCCGGTCACCAGCAGCACGTCGTCCGCGGTCAGCGGGGCCTCGGTGCGGGCCGGGGTGACCGGCATCGGGTGCAGGGTCGGGACGGTGCGCACCCCGTCGGCGTCGTAGAAGGCCTCGTTGAACCGGTTGGTCGCGGCCACCTCGGCCACCACCCAGTCGGTCGCGGCCGGGATCGCCGGCACGTGCGCGATCGTCACCCGCAGGTGCGGGGCCTCAAGGCGCAGGGTCTTGGCCAGACCGGCCGCGCCGCGGTCGTGCTCGACGAGCACGAACCGGCCGCCGGCGGGCTGGGCCGCGGCCGCCTTGGCCGCGTGCAGGGCCGGCTGCAGCTGCTCCTCGGTGCAGCCCTCGGGGAGGCAGACGAGCACGCCGCCGCCGACCCGGGTGCGCGCGAGGGCGTGCCGGAGCGGCTCGGCGAGCAGGCTGTCCGGCCCGGCGTACACCCGCCAGGTCCCCACCTCGTCCGCCGGTTCGACGCCGGGCAGCGGCAGCGGGTCGAGCTGCACCCGGAAGGCCCGGGCCCAGGCGGCCGCGCCGTGCACGACGTCGCCGCCCGCGCCGCCGGTGCCGGTGTCGGTGGCCGCGACGTTGTCCAGGGCCTCGGCGAGCTCGCGGACGGTGGCGACCGCGAAGTTCGTCGGCAGCTGCGAGCCGGCCACCTTGAGCTGGGCGGCGACCTGGTTGACGACCTGGCCGACGGTGATCGAGCTCAGGTGCAGGTCGTCCAGCAGCCGGCTGTCCGGGCCGACGAGGTCGAGGGGCAGCTCGGCCCGCTCGGCGGCGAGCCGGCGCAGCAGGTCCAGGCTCGTGGCCGACGGGTCGGCCGCGACCTCGACGGGCGCCGCGACCTCGACCGCGGCCACCGCGTCCACAGTGGACACCGGCGCCCGCTCGCACGGGTTCTCCAGGAAGGACAGTTCGGCGCCGACCTCGAGCGGGCGGACGAGCCGGCCGTGGAACAGCGCCGGGTCGACCGGAGCCGCGCCGACGACGTAGGCCGCGCCGACCACGCCGAGCAGGTTCGCGAGGGACTCGCTGTCGGTGTCCAGGGCCACGGCGGGCACGTCGGTGGTGCTGGCCGCCAGGCCGCTGAGCACCCGGCCCGGGCCGACCTCGACGAGCAGGTCGACGTCCTTGGCGGCCAGCGCGACGGCCTGCGCGAACAGCACCGGGTCGACGATCTGCCGGTGCAGCAGGTCCCGCACGTCGGTCTCGGCGGCCAGCACGTCCCCGGTCACGGTCGAGACGATGCGGCGGTCGACGGTACCGAATGACTCCGCTTCCAACACGCCGGCGAAGGCCTCGGCGGCCGGGGCGACCAGCGCCGAGTGGAAGGCGTGGGAGACGCGCAGCTGGGCCGAGTGCAGCCCGGCGTCGGCCGCCCGCCGGCCCACCTCGCCGATCGCGTCGATCGGGCCGGCCACCACGGTCTGGGTCGGGCCGTTGTAGCCGCCGATGACGACCGGCAGCCCGGCCAGCAGCGGCGCGACCGCCTCGGGCGAGGAGGCGATGCTCGCCATGGTGCCCGACGCGCTGTGCTCGGCCATGGTGCGCCCGCGCTGCCCGGCGATGCGCAGCAGCTGCCGCTCGTCCATCGCGCCGGCCCAGTGCAGGGCGCTGAGCTCGCCGAGGCTGTGCCCGACGGCGACGGACGCGTCGATGCCGAGCGCTTCGAGCACCCGCAGGCCCGCGACGGAGCCGGTCACGATGCGGGGCTGGGCCACCTCGGTCGCGACGCTGTCGGCCCCGGTGGGCAGACCGGCGCGCTCGTACACCCCGTCGGCCTCCGCGAACCGCCGGCGCATCGCCCCGCCGCTGACCCCGCGACCCGAACCCTGGCCGGGGAAGAGCAGCCCGACCCGGCCGCGGCCGGAGGCGTGCCCGAGCAGGGTGCGCCCGTCGCCGGAGAAGTGGGTGGTCTCGTCGCCGTCGAGGATGTCGCGCACCTTGGTCAGGCGCGCCACGGCGTCCTCGGGCGAGCTGACCACCACCGCGGCCCGGTACGGCAGCTCGCGCAGGTCCCGGTGCAGCGTCGCGGCCAGGTCGCCCAGCTGCGCGTAGCTCAGCTGCGGCACGAACTCGATGAGCGTGCTCAGCCGGTCGCGCAGCTCGCGCGGCGAGGCGGCGTCGAGGCACAGCAGCTCGGCGTCCTGCAGCGAGGCGGCCAGCGCGCGGGTGCGCACGTTCATCGCCGCCCGCCGCGGGTTGGGGTTCTCGACGATGACGTGGCTGTTGATGCCGCCGAAGCCCATCGCCGTGATGCCGGCGCGCACCGGGCGGTCGGTCGGCCACGCCTCGGCCTTGCGCAGCGTGCGCAGGCGGGCACCGTCCTCGGTGAGCACCGGATGCGGCTGGATGGTGCCGAGCGAGGGCGGAAGGACCTCATGGTGTACCGCCATGACGGCCTTGATGAATCCCGCCACCCCGGCCGCGGCCTTGGTGTGCCCGATCATGCCCTTGATGGAGCTGATGGCGGCCGGGGGCGCCTGCGGGTCGGCCTGCTCGCGGGCCTGGGACAGCGCGGTCAGCTCGGTGACGTCGCCGACCTTGGTGCCGGTGCCGTGCCCCTCGAACAGCGCGACGGTCTCCACGCCGAAGCCCGCCCGCTCGTACGCCCGGGCCAGGGCGAGGCGGTAGCCGTTGACCTCGGGCCGGGTGATGCCGCCCTTGCCGTCGGAGGAGATGCCGTAGCCGGCGACGGTGGCGTACTGCCGCCGGCCGCTCGTGCGGGCGTCGTCCTCGCGCATGAGCACGACCATGCCGCAGCCCTCGCCGGGCCAGAAGCCGTTGGAGCCGTTGTCGTAGACGCGCATCTCGCCGGTCGCGAGGGCTCCGGTCTTGGCGAAGCCGATGATCTCGAACGGGTCGATGGACAGGTCGACCCCGCCGGCCACGACGACGTCGAGGTCGCCCGCCTCCAGGGCCTTGCAGGCGGTGGCGATCGACAGCAGCGACGAGGAGCAGGCCCCGTCGACGGTGTACCCGCCGCCCTTGAGGTCGAAGTAGTTGCAGATCCGCCCGGCGATGGTGTTGGACAGCCCGCCGACGAGGCTGTCCTCGTCGACCTCCGGGAACGCCGACTTGTAGGCCGTCTCGTACTTGCCGAGGAACGCCGCGAGCTGGGTGTCGTCCCAGCCCTCCTGGCGCAGCGCGGCGGAGACGGTGCGCTTGACGTACGGCCAGCGCAACCGCAGCTGCGAGGCCCGCGAGAACTCGCCGGTGAGCGTGTTGCCCACGACGACGCCGGTGCGCTCCAGCGGCAGCCCCTCGGCCATCGGGAAGCCCGCGTCGGCGAGCGCCGTGGCGGCCATGTCCAGCGCCAGCCAGTGCGTCATGTCGGCCGAGCGGAACGTGCTGCCGGCGACCTTGAAGCCGACCCGGTCGAACGAGTAGCCGTCGATGACCGCCGCGTTGCGGGCGTAGAACCGGTCCGGCGCCGCCGGGTCGGGCGACCAGTAGTCCTCCAGCCGCATCCGGCCGTCCGGCAGGCGCCGGAACGCGCGGCGGCCGGCGACCGCGTTCTCCCACAGTTCCTTCGGTGAAGTGGCGTCCGGGTACCGGCACGCCATCCCGATGACAGCGATCCTGGTCATCGTGTGAGCACCCTTCCTGCTGCACATGCGGCGGCTCTGAGCGAATCGGGGGCGGTGGGCACGCCTAGCACCGCCCCAGCGCGACGAACTGGCCGGCGATGCGCTGCCGCCACAGCTCGTACTCGGGTGTGCCGGGCCGCACGGTGGTGCCGGCGGGAGCGGTCCCGGGCTGCTCCAGCGTGACGTCGGTGATGTCGCTGGCCTCCTGCGGCGTGGTGCCGCAGAACACCTGCGTGGCGAGGCTGTTGTGGGGCATGAGCAGGTCGGCCTTGACCCTTGCGGCGGCGGCGAACGCGCAGCCCTGGGCGAGCTCCGGGCGGTACTGCCCGGCGCGCTCGCGGAAGTCGCGCAGCTCGTCCTCGCCGGCCGCTCCGGCGTAGGTGGCGGCGAGCCCGGCCCCGGCGTACAGGTCGGCCCGGCGGTCCTCGGCGAACCGGTCGATCATCCGGGCCACCAGCTGCGGGTCGGCGCCGCCGACGAACCACATCGCGCGCCCGACGCCCTGGTCGATGACGCGGTCGGCGTACCAGCCGGGCCCGCCGGACGGCCAGGGGAAGTTCGTGTGCCGGTACTGCTCGAACACGTACCGGCTGGTCTGGAAGTACGCCTGGTGGAAGCCGTAGCCGTCCAGCACCAGCCAGCGCAGCAGCGGGTCCGGGGCGTACAGGCCGCGCCAGAGCGGGCGGGGCAGCCGGGCCATCGCCCAGCCGACGCCGACGTAGGCCATGTAGATGTGCGGTTGGCCCGGCCCCTCCAGGAACGCGCGGGTCAGGCCGCGGCCCAGGCCGGTGGCGTCGCGGATGGCGAAGGCCATGCCCGCGCCCTCGTAGGCGAAGCCGCGGAACCGGACCGGCACGTCGGCCAGCGGCGCCACGACGTCCTGCACGGTGCGGGCCTCGGCGGCCTCCGCGAAGCCGTCCAGGAAGGACTTGCCCACCGTCTCCAGCAGATCCCGGCCGGTGTCGTTCTTGACGTGGAATCCCCGCACGGCCATCGTCGTCTCTTTGACGTTCGGGGTGAGCAACGCACGACGAAGCTTTCCGAATACAGTCATTCGAGGCCCCTCAAACTCGATCTGGTTTCCTACGCTCGCATGCGCGTACACCAATGTCTTCTTCACTTGTGCGGACCGGCGACCTGCGCAATTTCGGTCATGGAAAAGCGCCGCGGGCCGAGCCCGCGGCGCTTGATGAATCGGAACTAGTGAGTGACGGTCGCCATTTCCGCGAAGTGCGCGTGCAGCAGCCGGCGCCACACCTCGTAGGCCGGCACGCCGTCGCCGCGCAGCCCGCCGGCCGCGACGTCGTCGGCGAGTTTCGAGGCGACGGCGACGCTGAGCCCGGTGAGCGCGCCCACCGCCTCGCCGGTGTGCTCGGGCACGCAGCCGGCGAGGTCGCGCGCCTTGGCCGCGAACACCGCGCCCTGCGCCAGTTCCGGGACGTGGCCGGCGGCGAGCTTGCGCAGGGTGGCGTACCCCTCGGGATCGGTGCCGCCCGCGAACGTGGCGGCCAGGCCGACGCCGCTCCACAGGTCGGCCCGGCGGTGCTCGGCGAACTTCGCGACCGTCGCGGCCACGTCGGCGGGCTGCCCGCCGTGGATGAACCACAGCGCGCGGCCGACGCCCTGGTCGCAGGCGCGCAGGAAGTAGTCGGGGTCGCCCTCCCACGCGTACGGGGCGGGCCGGCGCTGCTGGCGGACCCACTTGTCGGTGTGGAAGTACGCGAGGTCGAAGCCGTAGCCGTCGACGGCGAGCCAGCTCATCGTCGGGTAGTACGCGGTACCGGAGAGGTCTGGAATCACGTTGCGCCACAACGGCCGCGGCAGGTGCGACATCGCGAAGCCGATGCCGATGTAGGTGAGCAGCGTGTGCGGGCGGCCGGCCCCGGTGAGCAGCTCGCGGGCCCGGCTGCGGCTGCCGGGGCGCATCGCGTCCAGGACGGTGAGGGCCATCGCCGCGCCCTCGTAGGCGAAGCCGCGCAGCGGGGCGTCGATGAACTCCAGGCGCCGCTCGAGCTCGTCGTTGGTCTTCGTCTCGATGCCCCACTCGAAGCCGCAGATGACGGACTGCGGGATGGCCTCGAGCCGGCGGGTGGCCGCGCTCGGCGTGACCGGGAACCCGCGGGCGGCGAAGGTGACGTCGTGCAGGGACGGCGTGAAGATGTGCCGCCGTACGGATCCGAACAGTGTTGCCACGTCGGGCCTCCTCGAAAGTCAGCTGGGCGGGCGGCTCCCGGCGAGGGCGTCGCGCAGGGCCTGCCGGCGCTCGGGCCGGGGCCGCCACAGGAGCAGAGCGACGATGGTCAGGGCGAGCACGACGCCGAGGACGGCCAGGAAGGCGTTGAACGGGTCGCCCCCGCCGCTGTGGTCGTGGTCGGACTGGGTGGCCGCGACGGTGATCGCGGGATTGCCCGGTGCGGCGACGCCGGCCGCGGCGACGGTGAATCCGGTGCTCCCGGTGACCTCACGGCCGTCGGTGAAGAGCACGTGATAGGCGATCTGGTACGTCCCGTCGCCCGCGATCCGCGCCGGCACGGCCAGGCGGCGGTCGGTCAGCCGCGGGTCGCCCTGGCTGACCAGGCGCCCGTCGGGTCCGGTGACGGAGAGGTGGAACTCGGCCAGGGCCGGGGTGCCGTCGAAGGTGAGCGCCACCTCGTCCGGACCGGCCGTCAGGGTGGCCCCGTCGCCGGGGCTCACGGTGCGCAGCTGGGTCGGGCGGACCGCACCCAGCACCATCAGCACCGCGACCCCGGCGACGACCAGCAGCGCCCCGGCCCGCAGCAGGCGACGCCTCATACGCCCGCGGAGGCCAGCGGCCGCGACTCCGGTGCGCAGGTGCACGTGGCCTCCTGCTGCTCGGCCTTGTTCGGCCGCAGGTGGTAGTACATGGCGATGACCATCGGGATGGTGACGATGGTGTTGTAGAACAGGTGCAGCTCGACGCGCGGGAAGACCAGCTGCAGCACGCTGGTCGGGACCGCCTTGCCGAACAGGAAGTGCCCGGTCTGCGCCTGCAGCAACAGCAGCAGGTGCTCGATGTGGTGCCAGAACTGGATGCCGAACGCGACCATCCACCAGGTCTTCGCCCGGCCGTGGAAGCCGGCGCGCAGGAACCACAGCGCCAGGATCATGATCAGCGCGTAGCCGTAGTGCATCCACTCCGACTTGATGAGCCACGGGAACGGCAGGCCGAGCACCCCGCGCGCCGCCGGCAGCTTCCAGCCCAGCACGTAGATCTCGAACGCCTGCGCCACGTGCTCGGCCCAGTGGGCCAGCACGACGACCATGAACAGGTTGACCGCGGTGCGGTGCCGGCTGCCGCTGAGCCAGCCGGTCAGGCCGCCCGGTGCCGCGAAACCGGCGGCGGCGGGCAGGTATGAGTCGTTGGCAGCCATGGGCCACTCCCCGGGTTGTCGACGCAGCGTCACGGTGCGAGTGCGCATTCCGCCGCCGATCCTCTCGTCCTTCCCGCCCCGGCAGTTCTTCCAGATTGCTCTGATGGCCGGCGGGGCGTTTCGGCCCTGTGCTCCCCCGCACGCACGGAGATGCGGCCCCGTCAAGCCCGCGGGAACGATGAACCGGCGGCCGGCCGGCCCCCGCGCGATCCCCGTTTCGCGACAGGAGGAACCTGTGGTGCACCCTCAACCCGGCCCCCCGGTGGCCGATCCCGTGGCGTTGATGACGCTCGAGGCGTTCGCCGACACCATCGTGCCCGGCGAGAAGCGCCACCCGGACGACCACGCCATCGCGGGCGTGTCCACCGGCGGCGGCGCGGTCACGTCCGGGGCGCTCGAGCTGCTGTCCCACCCGGCCGGCGGCCTCGCCGACGTGCTCGAGCCGCTGTCGATGGGCCTCAACGCCCAGGCCGCCGGCTACGCCCAGGCCCAGAGCCTGGCGCTGGACGAGGCGCTGCCGCCGTTCGTGGCCCTGCCCTTCGAACACCGCACCGCGCTGGTGCAGCAGCTCGTCGGCCCGGAGAACCCCGAGAAGGGCATGTGGGTCGGCCTGGCCCTGTTCAGCAACATGGCCTTCGACAGCGCGGCCCACATCAGCACCGCCGACGCCCTTGCCGCCGGCCACCCGGGCCTGCTGACCATCGGCTACGCGCCGCCCGGGCCGGACAGGCTGTGGCGCTTCGAGCCCGCCTCGTACGGCCGCCCGCTCGCACCCATGCATCCGCACACCACCGCCTCCGGGAGCCCGGCATGAGCAGCATCGAGTCCACCGACGTCCTGGTCATCGGCAGCGGCTTCGGCGGCGCCATCGCCGCGTACCACCTGGCCGCCGGCGGCGCCCGGGTCGTCGTGCTGGAGCGCGGGCCGTGGCTGGCCGCCGACGAGTTCGACCACGACTTCGAGCTGGGCAAGTCCGGCACCCGCATCTTCGACTTCGTCATCGGCGACGGGATCAGCGTGCTGGGCGGCAACTGCGTCGGCGGCGGCAGCGTCGTGTACTTCGCGACCATGCCCCGCACGCCGAGCTTCGTCTTCGAGCGCCAGGGCAGCATCGGCCGCCGCGTGTGGCCGGGCGCGGTGTCCCGGGAAACCCTCGACCCGTGGTACGACCGGGTCGAGGAGGCGCTGCCGATCACCAAGCAGCAGTGGGAGCGGGTGCCGTTCGCCGGCGGCCTCTTCGGCGCCGCCTGCGCCCACGCCGGGCGGACCGCCAACCCGGTGCCCTCGGCCGTCGACGTCGACCTGTGCACCAACTGCAACTGGATGATGTCGGGCTGCAAGTTCGACGCCAAGCGCTCGCTGCTGCTCAACTACCTGCCTGCGGCCCTGGCCCACGGCGCCGAGATCCGCCCGCTGCACGAGGTCCAGCACCTGGAGCGGACGGGCGACGGCGGCTACCGCGTGCACTACCGCGTCGTCGACGGCGAGGACTACCGCATCCTGCACGACGCCGGCGCCATCGACGCGAAGATCGTCATCGTCGCCGCCGGCGCCGGGGCCACCCCGGTCATCCTGCAGCGCTCCGAGCCGCACCTCGGCCCGATGCCGCACGGCGTCGGCCGGTACTTCTCCGGCAACGGCGAGCGGCTCAACACCGCCGTGTTCGACGAGGATCGGGTGCGCGAGGTGCTCGGCCTGTCCCGCGCCGACGGCAAGGCCTACGCGGCCAACCAGATCGGCCGCGGCCCGACGGTCGCGAGCTGGGACAAGCTCGACGGGACGCTGCCGGAGTACGAGCGGTTCTCGCTGGAGCAGCTGTACTTCCCGCCGGGCCTCGGCACGATCCTGGCCCAGATCCCCGACGCGTCCGGACCGAGCTGGTTCGGCAAGGAGAAGAAGGAGATGCTGCGGCGCTGGCAGTCGTGGCTGACCATCTTCACGATGTCCGAGGACGACAACGAGGGCGTCTTCGGCCCGCCGCCCGAGACCGGCAACGCGCACCGCTTCTCGCAGCAGATGCTCGGGTACGGCACGCTGCAGTACCAGCCGACCAAGAACACCCGGCGCGGCTGGGAACTGGCCGACGCCGAGATCAAGGACATCCTCGAGCGGGACGGCCTGTCGCGGGTCATGCCGTGGACGAACGACGTCGTCGGCGCCTACACGGTGCACCCGCTCTCCTCGTGCCGCATCGGCGACGACCCGGCCACCTCCGCCCTCGACGACGGCCACCAGCTGCGCAACCACCCGGGCATCTTCGTCACCGACGGCTCGGCGGTGCCGACCGCGCTGACGGTGAACCCGGCGCTGACCATCGCCGCCCTGGCCGAGCGGGCCATCCCCGGCATCATCCGCGCCGCCCAGGAGCGCGGGATCGCCGTGCGCGGCGGCGCCCCCGGCCCGGCCGGGGAGACCACGGCCCGCGACGCGATCGCCCGCGCCGGTCTGACCACGACCGTGGTCTGAGCCCATGAACCGGCTGATCCGCCCCGTCGCGCGCCGCGTGCCGCTGCAGCAGATCCGCCATGTCCGTGCCATCGCGGCGACCGGCGCTCCGGCCCCGGTCGCCGCGGTGTACGCACAGGTGGAACGCGACTTCGGCATGCTCGCCCCGCCGATCGCCCTGCACGCCGCCGACCCGGCCGTCCTCGGCGCGGCCTGGTGCCTGCTCCGCGAGTCGCTGCTCGCCACCGGCGCGGCCGCCCGCGCGGTGAAGGAGGCCGTGGCCGCGGGCGTCTCGCGGGCCAACCAGTGCCCGTACTGCGTGACCGTCCACAGCGCCACCCTCGACGGCCTGCGCCCGGCCGCCGACCCGCTGATCCCCGCCGCTGCCGCCTGGGCCGCCGGCCGGGCCGATCCGGCGCAGCTGCGGCTGATCCGCGACCTGTCCCCGGCCGCGCGGGCCGAACTGGCCGGCGTGGCTCTCACGTTCCACTACCTCAACCGGATGGTGAGCGTCTTCCTGCCGCCGTCACCGATCCCGGCGCGCGCCCCGGCGTTCGTCACGAAGGTCGCCGCCCGCCTGATGGGTTCGATGGCCCGCACCGTCGTGCAACCCGGCCCGGCCCACGAGCCGCTGCTGAGCGGCACCGCGCTGCCGTCCGACCTGGCCTGGGCCGCCCCGGCGCCGCACGTGGCCGAGGCGGTGACCCACGCCGTCTCGGTCCTCGCGCTGCGGGCGGGGCCGTGGTTGTCCGACGCGCTGCTGCGGCTGGTCCAGTCACGGCTCGACGTGGAGGCCGACATCGCGGTCGGGAGCCGTCCCTGGCTCGACGGTGCGACCGCCGGGCTGCCGGCGCAGGAGCGGCCGGTCGCGGATCTGGCGCTGCTGACGGCGATCGCGGCGTACCGGATGACCGACGGCATCGTGGCGAGCGCCCGCGCGGCCCTGCCCACCGACGACGCACTCATCGCGGTGACCGCCTGGGCGAGTTTCGCCGCGGCCCGCCGGCGCACCGCCGCCCTGCTCACCCCTCTCACCGAAAGGCACCTCGCATGACCGGACAGAATGTCATCGCCGCGCTGGCGGCCGACGGAGCCGACGTCGACCGGCTGGTCGCCGACCTGCCCGCCGACCAGTGGACCCGGCCCACCCCGGCGCCGCGCTGGACCGTCGCCCACCAGGTCGCCCACCTCGCCGCCACGTTCCGCATGGCCGCGATGGCGGCCGGCCAGCCCGACGCGTTCCGCCAGCTCCTCGCGCACCTCAACGAGGACTTCAGCGGCAACGTGGAGCGGGCCATGGCGCCGTACCTGGCCGAGGAGCCCGCCGTGCTGCTGCGCCGCTTCCGCGAGGAGCGGATCGCGGCCGAGACGGCCCTGACCGCCGTCCCCGAGGGGCAGGTCGTGCCGTGGCTGGTGCGCCCCATCCCGGCGCCGGTCCTCGCCATGGCGGGCATGATGGAGCTCTTCGGCCACGGCCAGGACATCGCCGACGGGCTCGGCGTGACCCGATCCCACAGCGACCGGCTGCGGTACCTGTGCGAGTTCGCGGTGCGGGTTTGGGACTTCGGGTACATCTCGCGCGGTCTCGCGACGCCGGAGGTTTCGCTCGGCTTCGACCTGATCGCCCCGTCCGGCGCCCCGTGGCAGCTCGGCGCGGCGGACGCCACCGAGCGGATCAGCGGCCCGGCGGTCGACTTCTGCCTGCTCGTCACCCGCCGCCGGCACCGGGACGACCTCGCGCTCGAGGCGACCGGGGCCGTCGCGGAGGGCTGGCTGGACATCGCGCAGGCCTACCGCGGCCCGGCCGGCGAGGGCCGCCGTCCCGGCCAGTTCTCCCCCGCCGCCTCGCGGTCCTAGACCGGGCCCGGCACCACGCATCCGCCGTCCCGCGTCCGTCCAGGTTCAGAACGCGGGACGGCGGATCCGCCGGAAGACCAGCGCCAGCAGGAGCACGGCCAGTACGGCGAAGGTGACGCTCTCGATGAGCTGGAAGGTCCAGTACCGCTCCATGGGCTGGTAGACGACCCAGTGCTGGATACCGTGGTCGTGGAGGTAGACGCTCGGGTCGCCGCCCCCTTCCCGGGCCCGGCCCTCGAGGACGACGGCGGCGAGCCCGGTGATGCGCCGGCCGTCGGCGTCGACGAAGCCCTGGTCCAGGACCATGTCCCGCACGTTCGACGTGCCCTCGGGGATGTCGCCGGACCCCGGCACGAACGCCTCGATGCGGGTGACCGGCGCGACGAAGTGCGGACGGATCCAGCCGGCGACGGTGACGCGCACCGCCACGAAGACCAGCAGCGCCCCGGCGGCCGCCGGCAGGCTGCGCCGCAGCACCACCCCGGCCGCGACCCCCAGCGCGAACGCGAACAGCGTGTACGCCACGGGCGCGGTGCCGGTGAGATCGAACGCGGTGATGTCCAGCCCGCCGCCCAGCAGATCGAGCGGTTGCCGGTACCAGGCGATCACGGCGGCCAGGCCGGCGGCGAGCAGGACGCTGACGGTGCCGAGCGCCCCGATCTTGAACGCCAGCCAGCGCCGGCGGGGCACCGCCTGCGTCCAGGCCAGCTGCCAGGTGCCCGCCTCGAGCTCGCGGGCGAGCAGCGGCGCGCCGAGGAACCCGCCGATCGCGTACGGCGCGAAGTTGAGCAGGATCAGCATCGTGGTGCTGTAGCCGTAGTCCTCCCGGAGCCGGACCAGCGCGGCGCGGCAGCCCTGATCCAGCGGCGTGGTCAGGCAGTGCGCCGGGCCCAGCGGGAACAGGGCGTGCATCGGCCGGCCGAGCACGAGCAGCGCCACGGCGACGACGCCGACGAGGAGCGTCAGGGCCAGGGCCTCGGCGCGATGCTGGCGCCACACCATCCACGTCATGCCGCCTCCTCCTCGTCCGCAGCGGGCCGGCGCAGGTAGGCCAGGACCAGCTCTTCCAGCCCGACGGGGCCGGCCTGCCAACCGGGCATGACCGGCGCCGCCGCCTGGCGTACCAGCAAGGTGGTGTGCCGGTCGCTGTGCTTGACCTCGACCACGGACCGGGGATCGGTCTCGACCCGCGGACCCACGAGCAGGCGGTGCTCGGCCAGCAGCGACTCGATGTCACCGCTGAGCACGACCCGGCCGTGGTTGATCACCACGAGGTGGTCGCAGACCCGCTCGAGCTCGTGCACGGCGTGGGAGGAGAACAACACGGTCAGCTCGCCGTCGGCGACCGCGCCCATGAGGGTCTGCTGGAACTCCTGCCGCGCCAGCGGATCCAGGCTGGACATCGGTTCGTCGAGCACCAGCAGCCGGGGCCGCTTGACCAGCGCCAGCGCGAGCGCCACCTGGGACCGCTGCCCGCCGGAGAGCGCGCCGGCCCGGGCGTCCAGCGCGATGCCCAGCCGGGTCAGGCGCGCTACCGCCAGTTCGCGGTCGAAGCGCACGTTGCACGAGCGGCCGAAGCGCACCAGGTCCGCCACGGTGAACTGCCGGTAGAGCGGGTGGTCCTGAGCCAGGAAGCCGATCCGGGCCAGGACCTCCACGCTGTTCGTGGCGGGCGACTCGCCGAACACCTCGACCGATCCCGCCGTCGGCGCGAGCAGCCCGACCGACAGCCGCAGCAGGGTGGTCTTGCCGGCCCCGTTCGGGCCGACGAGCGCGGTGACGCTCCCCGGCGGCAGCTCCAGCGTGCAGTCGCGCAGGGCCCAGGCCTTGCGGTACCGCTTGCCGGCGTTCCGGGTGCGCAGCGCGGGCTGGTCCGTCATGCCGTCTCCGCCTCCGTGCCCGTCTCCGGATTCGTCTGGTGATGGACGCTCGCGAACAGTGCGGCGATCGCGCGATCGTCGAGCCCGGCGGCGTAGGCACGGCGCAGCCAGGTCTGCAGGCCGTGCCGCAGCGCGGTGTAGGTGGCCGGGAGCACCGCGGCCGGCAGCGTCTCGGTGACGAACGTGCCGTGTCCCGGCCGGCCGGTGACGAGCCGCTCCTGCTCCAGCTGGCGGTACGCCTTCGCCACCGTGTTCGGGTTGATGGCGAGGGACTCGACGACCTCCCGGATCAGGGGCAGGCGGTCGCCGGGCTGCAGGAAACCCAGCAGGACGGCCTGCTGAACCTGCTGGACGAGCTGCAGGTACGGCGGCACGCCGGAGCTGGTGTCGAGCCGGAAATGGAACACCTGACCTCCCGCTTTACTAGGCACGTAGTAAAGCAGTAAAGCCAACGGCCCGTCAACGGCGGCGGGGCCGTCCGAAGTGGACGGCCCCGCTGTTCGTGGTTCGGCGTCAGTTCGAAGGCGCCCGGAGGACCTTCAGCATCACGCTCGGGCGCATGAGTGCCGTCGGGGGGTCGACCAGACCGGCGGCCCGCATGAAGGCGGCCGTCAGCGTGCCGTCCTGGGTGGCCGCGGCGTGCAGCTTGGACATGTACTTGTTGGCCATCCGGACCTTCAGCGTGCGCTTGCCCTCGACCTGCGGGAAGGCCAGGTCCGCACCCGCCGAGATCTCCCAGGGGGCGTCGATGATCTTCGCGATGTCGGAGAAGTAGCGACGGCTGTCCGGCGCCCGGCCCGAGCGCAGCTGCGAACGCAGGGCCATGGCCTCCTGGGCGGCGACCGTCATGCCCTGGCCGTAGACCGGGTTGAAGCTGCACACCCCGTCGCCGATGACGAGGAGCCGGTCCGGGAACGCGGTGAGGCGCTCGAAGTGGCGGCGGACGCTGGCCGGGAAGCGGAACGTGACGCCCTCGTCGAGCGGCTCGGCGTCCTGGATGGCGTCGTAGATGTCCGGTACCGGCAGCGACTTCGCGAAGGCCAGGAAGCCCTCGAGATCGGCCGGCGGGTGGTCGCCGAGCAGGCCGGTGAGTGAGCACATGCTCATGTCGCCGGGCAGCTTCGGGAAGAACGCGCCGCGCGGGTTGTCCGGGGTGGCGATCGGGTTGATCGACAGGTCGGTGCCGTACGGGTCGGTGCGCAGCCGGAAGTGCCGGGTCGTGTAGGCCAGGCCGACCTTGACGCGGGTCTCCGGCGGCTGCGCGTAGCCCAGCTCGGCCAGCCACGCCGTGGTGCGCGAGCTGCGGCCGGTGGCGTCGACGACGAGGTCGGCCGCCACCTCCTCCTCGTCGGTGTTGCCGTCCTCGCGGCGGACGTACCGCACGCCGGTGACCCGGGAGCGGTCCTTCGTCGTGGTGACGCGGGTGATGTCGCAGCCGTCGGCGATGTTCACGTTGGGCAGCGCGCTCACCCGGGCCCGCACCGCGTCCTCGAGGACCGGGCGGGTGGCCGAGAGGCTGATCAGGCCGGCCGGGGCGGGCTGCAGGCGGCGGCCGTTGACGTACCAGCGCAGGTTCTGCGCCAGGTCGCCGGCCGGGACCCCCGAGGCCACCAGGTCGTCGATGAGGCCCGGGAAGAGCTCCTCGATGATCTGGTGCCCGGCGGCGAGCAGCGCGTGGGCGTGCCGGCCGTGCGGCACGCCCTTGCGCGGACCGGTGGAGCCGGTCAGGTTGTCCCGTTCGATGACGAGAACCTCGGTGTAGGCGTCGGCGAGCACCCGGGCCGCCAGCATGCCCGCCATGCCGCCGCCCAGGACGACGGCACACTCTCCGACTCGTGCGCTCACGGTGGCCTCCATCGCGGTCGGTCAGGCGGCCTGGACGGGGCTGTTCTGGTACACCGCGAGGCGCCACTGACCGTCGCGCTTCGTGGTGACCCAGGACGCCCGGATCTTCGCGGCCTCGCTGAGCTCGTCCTCGCCGGCGGCGATGACGCCGCCCAGCGACACCAGCACGATCGCGTTGGCGTCGAGCACCTTGAGCTCCAGCGGGGTGCCGGTGACCTGGGTGCCCTTGTAGGGGCCGGCGAACGCCTGGGCCATGAACTCCTCGATGGCGGCGCGGCCCTGGAAGTACCGGCCGGGCATGATCATTGTCCCGTCCTCGACGAACAGGTCGCCGAAGGCGGCGGCGTCGGCCTTGGACCACGCCTCGATGAGCCGCTGCGGCAGCGCGGTGACGGCGGCGAGATCTTCCTGCGGGATGTCGGTCATGGCGCTTCTCCCCTTAGATGTACAGCGTGTTGGGCTCGAGGCCGCACAGCACGCGCCCGTAGAGCTCGTCGTTGGTGTCGGGGTGCATGAGGGCGTGCAGGTTCACCGCCGCGATGTCGCGGTGGATGCGCTGGATGGCCACGTCGTGGTAGATCGAGGAGCCGCCGCTGGCCGTCTGCAGGATGTCGACCGCCTCCTTGGCGAGCCGGCAGACCGCGCCGAGGTCGGCCCGGGCCTGCGCGCGCTCGAGCACCGTCCACGCCGTACCGTCGGCGCATTTGGTGTCCACGAGGGACGTCAGCCGGTGGCCGTGGAACTCGGCCTGGTCGATCTTCATGGTGGCCGTCGCGACCTGGTGGTGGGTCAGCGGCGCCTCGGCCTGCCGCTCGTAGGACGTATAGGTGATCTTGCGCTCGGGCAGCCGGCCCAGGAAGGCGTCGAGCGCGCCCTTGGCCAGGCCCAGCGCGGTACCGGCGGAGGAGGCCGAGGCGACCGGCAGCAGCGGGGCGCGGTAGATCGGGCTGCCGGCGTTGGCCGTGCCCGCGTGCTGGCCCTGCAGGATCGCCGGCAGCAGCACGAAGCGGTGCCCCGGCACGAAGACGTTCTCGGCGATCGTGGTGACGCTGCCGGTGCCGCGCAGGCCCGACGTGTGCCAGTCGTCCACGATCTTCAGGTCGTCGATCGGGACCACGCCGATGATCGGGACCGGGCCGTGCTCGGGGTGCACCAGGACCGCCACGATCTGCTGCCACTGGGCGTGCAGGGCGCCGCTGACGAAGCTCCACTTGCCGTTGACGACGATGCCGCCCTCGGCCGGCTCGGCCATCGCGCTCGGGCTCAGCGTGCCGCAGATGCGCACGTCCGGGGTGGCGAACACCTCGTCCTGCGCCGGATCCGGCAGCAGGCAGGTCATCCAGGTCGGGATCCAGTACACCGAGGTGACCCACGAGGCCGCCCCGTCGACCCGGCCGAGCTCGGTGGCGACCTCGAAGATGGTGCGGGTGTCGGCCTCGAAGCCGCCGTACCGCTTCGGCGTGCGCAGCCGGAACAGCCCGGCCTCGGCGGCGGCGGCGATCGTCTCGTCGTGCACCCGGCGGTTCTCCTCCGACCACTGGGTGTTGGCGCGCAGCGTCTCGGCCAGGCCGGTGGCGCGGCGGACCAGCTCCTCGCGGGACGGGATCGCGGTCGGTGCTTCTTGCGTCGGCACAGCGGCGGACACCACAGTGCGCCTCCTTCAGGGGCGATGGTCGGTCCGGCCCACCGTGCCATCCGGCCCCTGAGCGGCGCATCTTCCGGCGTGCGGAGCGGGCTTCGCATGCTCGGAGATGCCCTCGACGCGGTGTTTCCAAGACGATTCCGAATACGGACCTACCGACACAGCGAGGTGCCTCACGTGAACTCCGAAACGCCGTACGACGTCATCGTGGTGGGCGGCGGGCCCGCCGGCAGCACCGTGTCCACGCTCGTCGCCAAGCGCGGGCACCGGGTGCTGCTGCTGGAGAAGGAGACCTTCCCGCGGTACCAGATCGGCGAGTCGCTGCTGCCGGCGACCGTGCACGGCGTCGCCAACCTGCTCGGCGTCGACGAGGAGCTCAAGCAGGCGAACTTCACGATCAAGCGCGGCGGTACCTTCAAATGGGGCGCCAGCGACACCCCGTGGACGTTCGACTTCGCCGCCTCCCGCCGGATGGCCGGCCCGACGTCCTTCGCCTACCAGGTCGAGCGGATGAAGTTCGACAAGATCCTGCTGGACAACGCCCGGCGCAACGGCGTCGAGGTGCACGAGAACAGCCCGGTGCTCGACGTGCTCAAGGAGGACGGCCGGGTCGTCGGCGTGCGCTACACCGACGAGGACGGGCAGGCGCGGGAGGCCCGCGCGCGGTACGTCGTGGACTCCTCCGGCAACACCACCCGGCTGTCGAACAAGTCCGGCGCCCGCCGCGAGTACTCGCCGTTCTTCCGCAACCTGGCGCTGTTCGGCTACTTCGAGGACGGCAAGCGGCTGGCCCCGCCGCTGTCCGGCAACATCTTCAGCTGCACGTTCGAGCACGGCTGGTTCTGGTACATCCCGCTGTCCGACACGCTCACCAGCGTCGGCGCGGTCGTCCACCAGGACGCGGCCAACCTGGTGCAGGGCGACCCCGAGGAGGCCATGCGCCGGTTCATCGCCTCCTGCCCGCGCATCGCCGACATGCTCGAGAACGCCACCCGGGTCACCGAGGGCGTCTACGGGCAGCTGCGGGTGCGCAAGGACTGGTCGTACTGCAACACCGCGTTCTCCGCGCCCGGCATGGTCCTCGTCGGTGACGCCGCGTGCTTCGTCGACCCGGTGTTCTCCTCCGGCGTGCACCTGGCCACCTACGGCGGGCTGCTCGCCGCCCGTTCGCTCAACTCCTGCCTCGCCGGCGACGTGCAGGAGAAGGAGTCCTTCGCCGAGTTCGAGCGCCGCTACCGCCGCGAGTACGGCCTGTTCTACGAGTTCCTGGTCGGCTTCTACGACATGCACCAGTCCGAGGACTCGTACTTCTGGCAGGCCCGGAAGATCACCAACGCCTCGGTGCCCGACCTGGAGGCGTTCGTCGAGCTCGTCGGCGGCGTGGCGACCAACGAGCTGAGCGCGGTGGCCAAGGTGCGCTCGGCGTTCGAGGCGCACTCCGAGCACCTGAGCAAGCTGGTCGAGGCCGGGCTGGACGACGAGGAGCAGACGTTCGGCGCGGTGCCCGGCGAGCTGCTCGAGCAGGGCACCGCGCTGCAGGCCCGCGCGGTCATCGGCGCCGGGGCCGGCGAGGGCCGCCCGCTGGAGCCGGGCGGCCTGGGCGCCTCCCCCGACGGGCTGTCCTGGGTCTGAGTTTTCGTCTGATCGCGCCCGCCGGCCTGTCGCGCCGGCGGGCGCACGAGCATGGGAGGACCCGGCGATGACCACGAAGCCGCTCACCGGCGCCGAATATCTCGACAGCCTCCGCGACGAGCGCGAGGTCTACCTCTACGGCGAACAGGTCAAGGACGTCACCACGCACGTCGCGTTCCGCAATCCGGCACGCATGGTCGCGCGGTTGTACGACGCGCTGCACGACCCCGCACAGCAGGACGTCCTCACCGCGCGCACGGACGGCGGCGGCGACGGGTTCACGCACCGGTTCTTCACCACCCCGCACAGCGCCGAGGACCTCGTCGCCGACCAGCGCGCGATCGCCGCCTGGTCGCGGCTGCACTACGGCTTCATGGGCCGCAGCCCCGACTACAAGGCGGCGTTCCTGGGCACGCTCGGCGCCAACGCCGACTTCTACGAGCCCTACGCGGACAACGCCCGGCGGTGGTACCGCGAATCCCAGCAACGTGTCCTGTACTGGAACCACGCGATCGTGCACCCGCCGGTCGACCGCAACCGCCCGATCGACGAGGTCTCCGACGTGTTCGTGCACGTCGAGCGGGAGACCGACGCCGGCCTGGTGGTCAGCGGGGCGAAGGTGGTCGCGACCGGCTCGGCGCTGACCCACTACAACTTCATCGCCCACTTCGGCCTGCCGGTGAAGGACCAGCGGTTCGCCCTCGTGGCCACCATCCCGATGAACGCCGTCGGGATGAAGCTCATCTGCCGTCCCTCGTACTCCGCGGCCGCCGCCGTGATGGGCTCGCCCTTCGACTACCCGCTGTCCAGCCGGCTCGACGAGAACGACACCATCCTGGTCCTCGACAAGGTGCTCATCCCGTGGGAGAACGTCTTCATCTACGGCAACGTGGCCAAGGTGCAGATGTTCGGCGGCCAGTCCGGCATGATCGAACGCGCGACCTTCCACGGCTGCATCCGCCTCGCGGTCAAGTTCGAGTTCATCGCCGGGCTCGTCGTGAAGGCGCTGGAAATCAACGGCACCGACGGCTTCCGCGGCGTGCAGACCCGCCTCGGCGAGATCCTGGCCTGGCGCAACCTGTTCTGGGGCCTGGCCGACGCGGCCGCGCGCAACCCGGTGCCGTGGAAGAACGGGGCGGTGCTGCCCAATCCGGCGTACGGCATGGCGTACCGCTGGTTCTCGCAGCTCGGCTACGCGCGGATTCGCGAGATCGTCCAGCAGGACGTGGCCAGCGGGCTCATCTACGTCAACTCGAGCACCGACGACTTCGCCAACCCGCAGGTGCGGCCGTACCTGGACAAGTACCTGCGCGGCTCCAACGGCGCCTCGTCCGTCGAGCGGGTGAAGGTGATGAAGCTGCTCTGGGACGCGATCGGCTCGGAGTTCGGCAGCCGGCACGAGCTGTACGAGCGCAACTACTCCGGCAACCACGAGAACACCCGGGTGGAGCTGCTCTTCGGCCAGCTCGCGAACGGCGACATCCGCGACTACAAGTCCTTTGTGGACACCTGCCTGGCCGAGTACGACCTATCCGGCTGGACCGTGCCGGACCTCTCCTCGTTCGACTCGCTGCACCGAGCGGCGCTCGACGGTCTCAGCGGCCTGTAGGCAGGAAAAGGCCCCGGCATCCGCATCGGGTGCCGGGGCCTTTTCGGGTACCTAGCGCAGCTGCGTGCCGTCCGCGGTGACCGCGTCGAGCAGGCCGCCCTCGCCCAGCGCGGTGGCCACGGCGGTGATGTCGTCGGCCATGTACCGGTCCCGGTCCAGGGTCGGGATGAAGGCGCGAATCCACTCGTACGCCTGCCGCGACGACGGGCTGAGCCGGTCCGCGCACCCGTGCAGGTCGACCGCCTGCGCCGCGGCGAGCAGTTCCACGGCGAGGATGACGGTGTTGTTCTGCAGCACCCGGCGGGCGTTGCGGGTGGCGATCAGGCCCATGCTGACCACGTCCTGGTTGTCGCCGTTGGACGGGACGCTCTGGGTGCTGGCCGGGTTGATGGTGCGGTTCTCGGCGACCAGGGCCGTCGCCGGGTACTGCGCGCCCGCGAAGCCGCTGTTGAGGCCGGGCTCGCCGGCGACCAGGAACTCCGGCAGCCCGTCGCTGAGGTGCCGGTTGAGCAGCCGGTTGGTGCGCCGCTCGGAGAACACGCCGAGCTGGGTGAGCGCGATGGTCACGAAGTCCATGGCGAACGCGACCGGCTGGCCGTGGAAGTTCGCGCCGTGGAAGACCTCCTGGCCCTCGAAGAACAGCGGGTTGTCGTTGGACGAGTTGAGCTCCGTGCGCAGGGTCCGCTCGGCGTGGTACAGCGTGTCCCGCACCGCCCCGACGACCTGCGGGATCGCGCGGAGGGTGTAGGCCTTCTGCATGTACACCTCGGTGCGGGCCACGTTGCCCTCGCCGGCCGCGTCGGACTTCTGCTGCTTGGCCTGCTCGCGCAGCTCGGCGTGCTCGACCGCCAGGGCGGTGTCGCGCATGAGGGTCCGCATGTTCGCCGCGGTGTCGATCTGGCCCTGGTGCGGCCGGGCGATGTCGTGCCCCTCGGGCAGGAACGGGCTGGTCGAGCCGCGCATCGTCTCCACCACGAGGGCGGTGATGATCTCGGCCTGGCGGACCTGGTCCAGTGCCCCGTCGACGACGAGCGAGCCGAGGCCGGTCATCGCGGACGTGCCGTTGATGAGGGCCAGGCCCTCCTTGAACTTCAGCTGCAGCGGCTCGATCCCGTGCTCGGCCAGCACCTCGGCGGTCGGCACGGGCTTGCCGTCGCGCAGCACGTAGCCCTCGCCGATGAGGGTGACCGCGATGTGCGACAGCGGGGCCAGGTCGCCGCTCGCGCCGAGCGAGCCGATCTCGGGGATCATCGGGGTGATGCCGAGGTTCAGGTAGAGCGCCATCCGCTCCAGCAGCTCGGGCCGCACCGCCGAGTAGCCCTTGGCGAGCGCGTTGAGCCGGGCGGCCAGCATGGCCCGGGCCTCGACCTCGTTGAAGTGCGGGCCGACGCCGGCGCAGTGGCTGCGGACCAGGTTCGTCTGCAGCTCGGTCTCCTGAGCCGCGTCGACCTGCATGTAGATCATCTCGCCGTAGCCGGTCGTGACGCCGTAGATCGGGGTGTTCTGCCGGGCGATGTCCTCGAACACCTTGCGGCTGGCCGCCGCCTTGGCCAGGGCCTGCGGGGAGACCGCGCACGGCAGCCGGTCCTCGGCGACCCGGCGAATGGTGCGGAGGTCGAGCGATTCACCATCGAAGTCGACGGCTACCTTTTGTACCACTGCAGTCACTTCTTGTCACCTCATCGCAGACGGTTCAGCTGATGGACGGCGGTCGAACGGCTTGGCCGTGGCCACGACGGCTTCTTCGACGAGCGCGGCCAGGTCGCTCAGGGTCGGGTTGGCGGCGAGCTCCCACAGCGGCACGGCCGCCCCGAACTGGTCGCGGATCTGCGCGGCCAGGCGGAGCAGGAGCAGTGAGTGGCCGCCGAGGCCGGCGAAGGTGTCGTCCGTCGCCGGGACGCGGCCGCCGAGGAGCCGGCGCCAGATCTCGCCCAGCGCCTTCTCGAGCATCGTTTTCCTGACATTGCCGGCCCGGGTCGCCGTCCGGGCGGCGCCGGCGGCCAGGCGGTGCCGGTCGACCTTGCCGCCCGCGGTGCGGGGCAGGGCGGTCACGGTCCGGAACGACAGCGGCAGCTTGGCCTTGCCGAACCGGCGCCGCACGTGGGTCCGCCACACGTCGGTGGACGGCGCGGGCTGCGTGCGCGGCACGACATAGGCCACGATCCGGGTCACCAGGCCCTCCTGGTCGCCCAGCGGCAGCACGGCACAGGCGGCCACCGACTCGTGCTCGGCGAGCGCCGCCTCGATCTCGGCCAGCTCCAGGCGCCGGCCGAAGAACTTGATCTGCAGGTCGGTCCGCCCGCGAAATTCCAGGGCGCCGTCGTACCGTCTGCGCGCCCGATCCCCGGTCCGGTAATACGGTCCCGGGAAGAGGTGCGCGGGGCGGGCCTCGACGCCGACGTACCCGGGCGTCACGTAGGGGCTGCGGATGACCAGGTCGCCGGTGACCCCGTCCGGGCACGGCGCACCGCGCTCGTCGAGGACCTCCACGTGCCGGCCGGGGATGGCGCGGCCGATCGGGACGGTGCCGGACACGTCGCCGCGGACCTCGTGCCAGGTGGCGAGGATGGTTTCGGTCGGGCCGTACAGGTTCACGAGGCGGATGCCGGGCAGCAGCGCGCGCAGGTCGTTGGCGAGGGCGCCGGGGAGCGGCTCACCGGCGAGCAGCAGCGTGCGCAGTTCCGGCGGTTTCGCGGTCTCGGCGATGGTCCGGCGCAGCTCGCGGGCGAAGCTCGGGACGGTCTGCAGGACGGTGATCCGCTCGCCGATCAGCCACGGCAGGAGCTTCTCGGGGTTGCCGCGGATGCCGTCGGGGACCGGGCAGACCGTGGCGCCGGACGTGAGGCCGGCGAAGAGCTCCATGAGGCTGGCGTCGTACCCGGGGGCGGCCCACTGGGCGAGGCGCACGCCGGGGCCGATGCCGAACTCCTCGGCGAACCAGTGGGTGAACTGGGCCAGGGCGGCGTGGGTCTGGCGGATGCCCTTGGGGACGCCGGTCGATCCCGAGGTGTACGCGATGTAGGCCGCGGAGGATCCCGCGGCCCGGGGCGGGGGCGCGTCCGGGACCGTGGTGACGTCGATGACGGTGCCCTCGGTGCGGTACCACGTGGCGAAGGGGCTGTCCTCGTCGACGAGCAGGCAGCGGGGCGCGAGGCCGCGCAGGATCTCGCGGTCGCGCTCGCCGCTGTCCTCGGTGGCGAGGCAGATCAGGTGACCGCCGGCTCTGAGGACGCCGGTCGCGGCGGCGGCGAACGCGGCGCTGGGGGCGATCCGCACGGCGATGGGCGCGCCGGTCGCATCGCCGATCGCGGCGGCTATGGCGTCGGCGCGGCGGGACAGGTCCGCGTACGTCACCGTCCCGCCGTTCGCATCGGCCACCGCGGGTGCGTCGGGGTGTGTCCGGGCCAGGCCGGCGATCGTGTCGTGCACCCGTTCGTGCTCGACCTCGTCCGGCTCCGCGCGGCTCGCGCACGCCGGGTCGAGGGTGAGCGTGGCGAGCGGGTCGTCCGGGTGCTCGATCGCCGCCTCGACCAGGGCGCGCAGCTGGGCCGCGATGCGCTCGGCGGTGGCGTGGTCGAACATGTCCGTGCGGTACCGCAGCGATCCGACCACCGACGGCTCCAGCCGGTCGACGACCAGCGCGAGGTCGGCCTGCGCGACGCCACTGGCGGCACGCATCGGCAGCGCCTGCGCGGGTCCGAAGGCCAGGATCGGCCGGTGCGCGACCGGCCCGGCGAACACGGCGTCGTAGAGCACGGCGCGGCGGGGGTCGCGCTCGCCCCCGGCCAGCCTGGCCAGGTGGTCGAAGGGCAGGTTGCGGTACTGCAGGGCGGTCCGGACCTGGCGATGCACGGCGCGCAGGAGGCGGCGGAAGGTGGCCGCCTCGGCGAAGTCGACGGCGACGACCATGAGGTTGTCGAACGGCCCGACGACCTTCTCGGTGAGCGCCGTGCGGGTGCTGACGGGCACGGCGACGGCGATGCGGCCGGCCGGGTCGTAGCGGTGCAGCAGCGCGTGCAGGGCGGCGAGCAGTACCTCGGCCGGCTCGGCGTCGGCGACCTGGGCGAACCTCCCGGGCCAGTCGAAGCGCACCGCCTGGCTGGGGGCCCACGGACCGCGGGGACGTTCGCGGTCGGCGGGGAGGTCCAGCGCGTCCGCCCTCGGCTCGCGGCTGGCCACCCATTGCGGATCGGGTTCGAGGGTGCGGCGGCGCTCCACCGCCGCGACCGCGCGGTACTGGACCGGCTTGTCGTGCTCGTCGAGGTTCCGGTTGTACGCCGCCGCGAGTTCCTCGGCGACGATACCGACGGAGGTCTCGTCGCAGATCATGGCGTCGGCGACCAGCAGCAGGCGGGCGTTCTCGTCGTCGAGCACCAGGAGCGTGACGGCGACCAGCCCGGTGCCCGGGTCGAGCGGGCGTTCCATCCGCTCGGCGGCGAGACGGTCGGCGACATCCTCCGAGTCCGGCCACGTCCAGCGGTCCCGCAGGTCGAGGATCTCCAGCGCGGCGTCGGCGTCGCGCTGGACGATGGGGACCGGCCGGCCGTCGACCGCGAGAAACACGGTGCGCAGCAGCTCGTGCCGGTCGGACACCGCGGCCCACGCCCGCCGTACCGCGCCCAGATCCAGCGGCCCCACGACGGCGAACTGCCGGCAGCGGTTCTGCTCGGCCGAGCCGGGCATCAGCTGGTGCAGAAACCATGCGCGATCCTGCGCGGGCGATGTCGTTTCGTGCTCGGTACGGCGGGCGTTCACGGTTCCTCCCCTGCGCTGCTGTTCGTTCAGCCGCGGGCCGCGTGCTTGGCGCGGACCGTCTCCTGCAGGGAGGCCAGCGTCGGGTCGTCGAACAGGTCGCCGATCTCGATGTCGACCCCGAGCTCGTCCCGCACCCGGGTGGCGATGAGCATCGCGGAGATGGACTGGCCGCCCAGGTCGAGGAACGTCTCGTCGCTCGGCCCCGGCGCCACGCCGAGCACGGCGCACCAGATCTGCTCGACGCTGCTGTTGACGGTCCCGACCGAACTGTCGGTGGTGCTGCCGGACATGGCGTTTCCTTTCGTGCGTTGGGGGGACGGACGGGCGCACGCTCACGCCCGCGCACCGCGCGTTGCGCTCGGTGCGCGTTTCGCCGTTCGCTCAGGCGGTGAGGTCCGCGTCGGGGTTGGCGAGCAGGTCGGTCACCGTCCGCTTGAAGTCGAGCACCATGGCGGCGGCGGTCATCGAGTCGTAGCGGTTGCTGTTCACCGCGAGCGTGCCGACCGTGTCGCCGCCGGCCTCGACGCTGAGGGTCCACAGGGCGCCGTCGGGGATGTCGCCGCCCACCGGGGAGGAGACGTTGCGGCGGATCTCGGTGAAGTTCAGGTCGCCCACCGTGGTGCCCTCGGCCGAGAACAGGGTGCGCTCGACCTGGAAGACGAACGCGGCGAGGTTGTCGTCGGCCATCGGGGCCGCGACCGCCGGAGTGTCCTGGACGACCTGGCCGAAGAGGAGCTCGTGCTCGTACGCGCCGAGGCAGGCCGCGCGGGTGCGCAGGATGACCTCGCGGAACGAGGCGGCGCCGGACAGCCGCACGCGCAGGGGCAGGAAGTTGTAGAAGGAGCCGACCGACTCCTGGAAGCGCTGCAGGCCCCGGCCCGGCGAGAACGTCGGCACCGTCACGTCGGCGCGGCCGAACGCGCGCTGCACGGTGGCGCAGTACGCCGCGAGCAGGACGATGAACGGGGTGCTGCGCGTGTGGCGGGCGATGGACAGTACAGATGCGGTCGTTTCGGGGTCGATCGTGAAGCGGTGCCACGATGACGCCTTCGGCAGGCCGGCCGAGCGCGGCCAGTCCGTCGGCAGGGCGAGCAGTTCGGCGCCGTCGAGGTTCTCGCGCCAGTATTCGCGGTCCACGTCCTCGGCGACGAGCTCGTGCTGCAGGCGCGCGAACTCGGCGTACTGCGCGACCTCGGGCAGCTCGGGGACCGCGAACCCGGCCGCGGCCGCGTAGAGGTTGGCCACGTCGCGCATGATGATCTGCATCGACCAGGCGTCGGCGGCCGAGTGGTGGGCCTGCAGCCCGAGCACGGCGTCGTCGGGCGCGAGGCGGACGAGCACGGCGCGCAGCAGCGGCAGGTCGTTGATCGAGAACCGGCCGGCCTCGAGGTCGTTCATCGCCCACTGCGCGCGCAGGTCGCGCCGCGACTCGTCCGGCTCCGGGTGCTCGATGATGTCCAGGCGGACCCTGCCGGGTGCGCAGATGCGCTGGTACGGCTGCTCGGCGTCGCGGACGATCACCGTGCGCAACGCCTCGTGACGCACCACGACGGCGTCCAGGGCGGCCTGCAGGCGGGCCGTGTCGATCGGCCCGCGCACCCGCCAGCCTGCGGCGATGTGGTGGTACGGGCCGAACGAGCCGGCCTCCTCGCCCTGGTCGAACATGAACAGGAACTGCTGGTTGGCGGAGAGGGGGACGACCGTTTCGGACGTCTGGGTGGTGGTCATGCCGACGAGGCCTCCGTCCGTGGAAGGGATGCGGCCGTGGCTCGACGGCCGGACCGCGTCGCGCCGTCGGGGGCCGCGCACCGCGGTGACGATGCCGAGTCAACCACCGGATCGGCGGTGGCTCTTCTCACAGATTGCCCAGTCCAGCGGCACTGCATCCGGACAAGCGTGGTTGCCGATCCAGAAACGGACTACACTGGCTGCATGGCAAGGAAGACGTACGGGCAGTACTGCGGCGTCGCGCGGGCGATGGAGCTGCTCGGCGAGCGCTGGACGATGCTGATCGTGCGCGACCTGCTCGTCGCGGCCAAGCGCTACACCGACCTGCACCGCGGCCTGCCCGGCATCCCGACCAACGTGCTCGCCGACCGGCTCAAGGAGCTCGAGGCGGCCGGTGTCGTGGAGCGGGTGGTCATGCCGCGCCCGGACGGTTCGGTCGTCTACCGGCTCAGCCCCTACGGCGAGGAGCTCAACGACGTCGTGCTCTCCCTCGGTCGCTGGGGCGCCAAGGCGCTCGGCGAGCCGCTCGACACCGACATCGTGACCGCCGACTCGCTCATCATGGCGATCCGCACGACGTACCACCCGGCGGAGGCGCGCGGCCTCAAGGCCCGCTACGAGGTGCAGTTCGGCGACATCCTGGTGCACGCGATCGTCGACCGCACCGGCCTGCAGACCGGCACCGGTGGCGTCGACCGCCCCGACCTGCGCATCTCGGCCGGCCCGGCGCTGCGCGCGATGATGGCCGGCGAGCTCGACCCGGACGACGCCGTGCGCGAGGGCAGCGTCACCATCGACGGCGACATCGCCCTGCTGCACCGCTTCGCCGACGTGTTCCGCATCGAGCCGATGCCGGTGGCCGAACCCGCCTGATCCCCCGTTCCGCAAGGCCGCGTCCGTTTCGGACGCGGCCTTTGTTGTGCGCACCCTCGGATATGACATGGCTGCGTGGTGCGCCGGACGATGATTCGCAGCACGCCTGCACCGGATGCCGGGCGGCGTCAGGCCACATTCGCGCCGCTGCGCACCAAAGCCCGCTCCGCCCGCCTCGTGCGGCGGTTTCCGGTGCCGCCGTGCGGGCCCGGCGGCCGGCCCACCGAGAGGAATGGCGGATGCTGCGCAAACCCATGTTTCAAGACGTCGTCCACGTGGGCCGGCCGAACATCGGCGACCGGGCCGTCCTGGCGAAGCGGATCGACGGCGCCCTCGACCGGCGCTGGCTGACCAACGGCGGCCCGCTGCTGCACGAGTTCGAGGAGCGCGTCGCGCAGATCGCCGGCACCGAGCACTGCGTGGCCACCTCCAACGCCACCAACGGCCTGCAGATCGCGGCCATGGCGCTCGGCCTGCAGCCCGGCGACCAGATCATCATCCCGTCGTTCACCTGGGTCGCGACCGCGCACGCGATGGACTGGATCGGCCTCGTGCCGGTGTTCTGCGAGGTGGACGAGGCGACCGGCAGCGCCGACCCGGCGCACGTCGAACTGCTCGTCGGGCCGCGCACGAAGGCGATCCTCGGCGTGCACGTGTTCGGCCATCCGTGCCTGGTCGAGCAGCTCGCCAAGGTCGCGCAGCGGCACGCGATCCCGCTGCTGCTGGACGCGGCGCACGCGTTCGGGTGCACGTACCAGGACCGGCCCATCGGCGGCTTCGGCGCGGCCGAGGTGTTCAGCTTCCACGCCACGAAGTACGTGAACAGCTTCGAGGGCGGCGCGATCGTCACCAACGACCCGGACCTCGCCGAGCGGGCCCGCACCATGCGCACGATGGGCCAGGACGGCACCCGCGAGGTGGTCGGCCGCGGCACCGTCGGCCGGATGAGCGAGGTGCACGCGGCGATGGGCCTCACCTCGATCGAGGCGATGGACGACTTCATCGCGATCAACAAGCGCAACGATGACTTGTACCGCACGCGCCTGGCCCCCGTGCCCGGCGTGACGGTGCGCCCACAGGCGGCCGGGGAGCGGGCGAACTACCAGTACCTGGTGGTCGAGATCGACGAATCGGTCGCCGGGCTGCACCGCGACGACGTGCACCGCATCCTGCACGAGCACAACGTGCTGTCGCGCAAGTACTTCCACCCGGGCTGTCACGAGATCGAGCCGTACCGGTCGAACCCCCGCCGGCACGCTCCCCTGCCGCTGCCCCGGACCGAGGCGCTCACCCAGCGGGTGCTCGCGCTGCCCACCGGCACGTCGATCGGCCCGGCCGAAGTCGACGGCATCTGCGAGATCATCGCCGACGCGGTCGCCACCGCGCGCCGCGGCTGAGGAGGACGATTCATGCGACCGTTCCAGATCGCCATCCCCCCGAAAGACCTCGACGACCTGCGCCGGCGCCTCGCGGAGACCCGCTGGCCGCCGGCCGGACCGGGCACCGACTGGGAGCGCGGCGTCCCGCTGGAGTACCTCCGGGAGCTCACCCAGTACTGGCAGGCCGGCTACGACTGGCGCGCCGCCGAGCGTTGGCTGAACAGCTTCCCGCAGTTCATCGAGGAGATCGACGGCGTCGACGTCCACTTCGTGCACGTCCGCTCGGCCGAACCGGACGCCACCCCGATCATCCTGACCCACGGCTGGCCGGGCTCGTTCGTCGAGTTCCTGGACATCGTCGGCCCGCTGACCGACCCCCGCGCCCACGGCGGCGACCCGGCCGACGCGTTCCACGTCGTCATCCCGTCCATCCCCGGCTTCGGCTTCTCCAGCGCCCCGACCGAGCCCGGCTGGGACGTCCCGCGGGTGGCCCGCGCCTGGGCCGAGCTCATGCGCCGCCTGGGCTACGACCGCTACCTCGCCCAGGGCGGCGACTGGGGCAAGGTCATCTCCCTGCGCCTGGCCGAGGCCGACCCCGACCACGTCGCCGGCGTCCACCTCAACATGTTCGTGGCGATGCCCCCGATGGACGACCCGAACGCCTTCGCCGACCTCGACGAGCGCGACCTGCGCAAGCTGCAGAAGGCCGGCCGCTTCCAGCAGGACGGCATGGGCTGGCAGCAGATCCAGTCGACCCGCCCGCAGACCATCGCCTATGGCCTGAGCGACTCCCCGGTGGGCCAGCTGGCGTGGGTGGTGGAGAAGTTCAAGGAGTGGAGCGGCGCCGACAAGGGCCCCGAGGACGCGGTGAACCGCGACCGCATGCTCACCGACGTCACCATCTACTGGCTGACGAACACCTCCGGCCCGAGCGCCCAGCTGTACTTCGAGTCGACCCGCTTCCCCGAGGACTTCATGCGCACCTGGGCCGGCCCGTGGCCGCTGTCGGTGCCGGTCGGGATCGCGGTCTTCCCGGACGAGGTGTGCCCGCCGATCCGCAAGTTCGCCGAGCCGCTGCTGCCGACCCTGACCCACTGGACCGAGTTCGACCGCGGCGGCCACTTCGCCGCCCTGCAGCAGGGCGACCTGCTCGTCACCGACCTGCGGGCGTTCAACCGCGCACTGCCGGCCGCCTGACCCGTTCGTCAAGCCGGGCCCGGAGTGCTCCGGACCCGGCTTGCCGCGTGGCTACGGGCAACGCTTCCAGGCCAGCTGGTACACGGTGCTGAAGCTGGCGTCGGTCGAGTCCATGCTCATGAAGCTGGTCGTCTTCTTCGGGTTGGACCGCCCCGCGGCGACCCGCAGCTCGGTGTTGATGTTGATGTTGCGCTGCTGGCCGCACGGCTCGAAGACCAGGGCGGTCACCCCGACGACGTCCTTGGTCTGCCAGTTGTCGTCGAGCGGGCCCTTGAACGGGTGGGTGGCCCGGGCGGTCTGCGAGTTGCCCTGGAAGTAGTAGCTCGCCACCGCCGTACCGGTCGCGCCGCGCTCGAGGTGGGCGAAGCCGCGGTAGTCGGCCTCGGCGATCGCGTACGTGAAGCCCTGCGGGATGTTCACGTCGAGGGCGAGCTGACAGTTCTTGCGGAAGTCGGTCGGTTTCGTATCCACCCCGACCTGGGCCATGTAGGCGCTGTAGGTGACCGTGAACGCCTTCTTGTCGGTCGAGACGTCGACCGCCGCGGTGCCGTCCGGACACCCGGACCCGTTGGCGGTGACCACACTGATCGTGACCTCCCCGGGCGGCGGCGGCGCGGCGGCCGCGACGGGCGCGACGGGTGAGGCGAGCGAGGACAGCAGCATGGCACCGGCGGTGACGGCGTGAAACATGAGACCCCCCGTTGATCGAAGCGCCACTTTGCGCGACGCAATCGTCACTCTATGGAGTCGGTCTCGCGTTTCGCCGCCGCTCGCGCCCGCCCTGGCCGCTCAGGTCGTCGTCGGGCGCCGATTGCCGGAACGCCCATCCCCCGTTCGGCCAAGCCACAGCCGGATGTCCCCGAAATCAACGCGGCGCCGGGCGGAAGCGGGCCGGCTGGGACTTGACGGCGTTGACGAAGTTGGACTCCATGCGCACCGCCGGGCCGGTCAGTTCCAGGCGGTCCAGGTGTGGGAGCAGCGCGGTCAGGAGGCTGGTCAGCTCCAGCTTGGCCAGGTGGGAGCCGAGGCAGAAGTGCGGGCCCGAGCCGAAGGCCAGGTGCGGGTTCGGGTCGCGGCCCAGGTCCAGCCGGTCCGGGTCGGTGAAGACCTGCTCGTCGCGGTTGGCCGCGGTGTAGTAGAGGACCACCTTGTCGCCGGCGCGGATCGGGTGGCCGGACAGGTCGGTGTCGTGGCGGGCGGTGCGGCGGAACTGCATGATCGGGGTCACCCAGCGCAGCAGTTCGTCGGCCGCCGTGGACATGGGGACTGCGCCGGTCATGAGGCGGTGGCGTTCGGACGGGTGGTCGGTCAGGGCCTGGAGGGAGCCGGTGATCAGGTGGCGGGTGGTCTCGTTGCCGGCCACGACCAGGAGCAGCCAGAAGTTGCAGAACTCGCGGTCGGTCAGGCGGCGGCCGTCGACCTCGGCGTTGGCCAAGCGGCTGATCAGGTCGTCGGTCGGATGGGCGCGGCGCTCCGCGGCCAGGTGCAGGGCGTAGGTGAACGCCTCGGCGAAGGTGCGGCGGTAGACGTCGATGTCGCCGCCGCCGTACTCGGGGTCGTCGAAGCCGACGAGGTGGTTGCTCCAGGCGTACAGGAGGTGGCGGTCCCGCTCGGGGACGCCCAGCAGGTCGCACAGGACGAGCAGGGGGAGCTCGCGGGCCAGGTCCGTGACGATGTCGAAGTCGCCCAGCGCCGTGACCGACTGCGTCAGGCGTTCGGCGTGGGTGGTGATGCTGTCCGCGAGCTGCTTGACCGAGCGGGGGGTGAAGACCGACGTCACCAGGCGGCGGATGCGCAGGTGCTCCGGCTCGTCCATGCTGATCAGCAGCTGGCGGGCCTGGCGCAGGTCGCCGGGGGTGCGCGGGTCGACCAGGAACGCGCCCTGCAACGCCGACGAGAAGTCCTCGGTGCGCCTGGACGCGGCCAGGACGGCCTCGTGGCTGGTCACGGCCCAATAGCCGGCGCCGCGGTGGGTGAGCCGGCCGGCGGCGCTGTGCCGGGTCAGCAGGGGCTCGTCGACCCACGTCACCGGGGACTCACGGCGGCGCCGGGCGAACTCCGCGTGGGGGACGCCGGCGGCGTAGGTGGCCGGGTGGGCGATGTCGGGGCGAGCCTCGAAGTGCGCGGTGAGCAGGTGCTTGCGCAGTTTGCCGGTGGGCTCGCGCGGGAGGTCGGGCACGAAGGAGTACAACCGCGGAACTTTGAAACCGGCCAGGGAACGGCGGCAGTGGGCGTCCAGCGCCCGTTCCGGTTCCGCGAGATCGCCGAGCACGATGACGGCGGCCACGCGTTCGCCGAACTCGTTGTCGGGCACGCCGATGACGGCGGCGTCGTGGACCGCGGGGTGGCTCAACAGCACCGCCTCGACCTCGGCCGGGTAGACGTTCACGCCGCCGGAGACGATGAGGTCCTGGGCGCGGCCGGTGAGGAACAGGTAGCCGTCGTCGTCCAGGAAGCCGACCTCGCCGAAGGTGAAGGTGTCGTCGCCGAGGTACGCGCCGCGGGTCTTCTCCGGGGCGTTGTGGTACTTGAAGCGGCTCCCGTGCAGCCGCCGCACGTACACGCGGCCGCGGACGCCGGGCGGGACCGGGCGGCCCTCGGCGTCGACGACGACCAGCTCGCAACCCGGCAGGGCGCGGCCGACGCTGCCCGGCCGTTCCAGCCACTGCTCGGCGTCGATGAGGGTGACGGCGCCGCCCTCGGTGGCGCCGTAGTACTCGGTCAGCACCGGGCCCCACCACGCGATCATGTCGCGCTTGACCGGGATCGGGCACGCGCCGCCGCCGTGCCAGACCGTGCGCAGGCTGGTGCCCGCGAAGGTGGAACGGTCGGCGACGCGCAGCAGCCGGACGAACTGGGTCGGCACGAGGTGGACGGCCGTGATCTGTTCGCGGTCGATCGCCGCCAGGGTCTCGGCCGGGTCGAACTGCGAGCGGATCACCAGCGTGCTGCCCTGGAGCAACGAGAGCAGGGCGAAGAACAGCTGCGACGAGTGGTACCAGGGTCCGTCGAGCAGGACCCGCTCCCCCGCCGGCACGCGCAGCACCGAGTGCGCGTAGCGCATCAGCCGGTCCACCCGCGTGAACGGTGCGCCCACCGTGAACAGGTTGTTCACCACGCCCTTGGGCGCGCCCGTGGTGCCGGACGTGTACAGCATCGTCGCGCCGCACGTCTGCTCCGGCAGCTCCCCACCGTCCACAGTGGCCAGCAGCTCGGCCGCGGCCGCGAAGCCGGCGACCGCCGCCGGGCCCAGCACGATCCGCAGTTTGCAGTCCGGCGCCGACGCCACCGCCTCGGCGACGGCCGCGACGCACGACGGCTGGACGATCACCGCGCGGCTGCCCGAGTCGGCCAGGATGTGCGCGATCTCCGGCGCGGTCAGGTGCCAGTTGACCGGCACCAGCGTGATGCCGGTGTGCAGGCAGGCGAGCACGAGCTCGAAGCTCTCCGCCCGGTTGCCCGTCACGCACGCGATCTGGTCGCCGGGGCCCAGGCCGTGCTCGCGCAGCAGCCGGCCCCAGCGGTTGACCCGCGCGGCGAGCTCGAGCCACGTGAGCGTGGTGTGCGTGTCGACGACCAGCGCGCGGTCAGCGCCGCGCGCGGCAACGATCCGGTCCAGCAGGGCAGGCATCGGGGTTCACGCCTCGTCGAAGGCTTGCGGGGACGTGTTCTGCACGTCGACGTACAGGGGACGGAAGTTGAGCCTGGCCATCGCCGGGGTGCCCATCATCCGGGCGGTGGCCCGCGCGATCGGCGCCGGGATGTGCCGCGGGGTGCCGGCCGCCTCGGCCAGGAGCTGGACCTGGCAGCAGCGTTCCATGGCGATGAACCACCAGGCCGCCTCCTGCACCGAGGTGCCGACCGTGAGCAGTCCGTGGTTCTGCAGGATGACGGCCTTGTTGCCGCCGAGCCGCTCGGCGATCTGGCGGCCCTCGTCGGCGTCCAGGACGACCCCGCCGAAGCCGTCGTACACCGCGTGGTCCTCGAAGAACACGCACGCGTCCTGGGTGATCGGGTCCAGCTGCCGGCCCAGCGTCGCCCAGGCCCGGCCGTGCACGGAGTGGGAGTGCGCGGCCGCCACGACGTCCGGGCGGGAGGCGTGGATGCGGGCGTGGATGGTGTACCCGGCGGGGTTGATCCGTCCGGTGCCGGCGACGACCGCGCCGGCCGCGTCGACCTGCAGGAGATCGGACATGCGCACGTGGGCGAAGTTGACGCCGAACGGGTTGATCCAGAACTTGTCCGGGTCCTCGGGGTCGCGGGCGGTGATGTGCCCGCCGGCGCCCTCGTCGAAGCCGAACCGGGAGAACAGCTGCAGCGCCGCGACGAGCTGCCGCTTGCGCTCGACCCGTTCCTGCCGCGGGGTGCGCTGCGGCCGGACGGGCGCGGTGGTCACGACGCTGGTCATCCGCAGCCGCCCGCGGTGTCGGTGTCGTAGCCGGCCGCGCCGGCGAGCAGGGCGAGGGGGATGCCCTCCCAGGGGTCCGGCTCTTCGTCCCGGTCCTCGACGACGTCCTCACTCATGACCGTGCTCCTTCCAGAAACGCACTCAGGAACGTGTCCACCCGGTCGAGGCCCCAGTACCGCTGATGCCCCCACTTGATGTACGGGATGCCGAAGATGTCGTCGCGGTAGGCCGCGTACAGGCAGTCGACCGCCTCGGCGCGGATCTCCGGATCGTCGGCCGCGGCCAGCACCGCATCGGGGTCCAGCCCGGCGGTACGGGCGGCCGCCGCGACCACCTCCGAGGTGCAGATGTCCTCGGCGCGGCCCCAGCGGGCCTCGACGATCGCGTCGTAGAACGGCCACGCGCGACCGGCGCGGCGCGCGTACAGGAAGGCGAGGTGCGGCAGTTCCCACCACGAGTCGATGTCGATCGGCCACGCCATGGAGACCCCGGAGGCGGTGGTCAGGCGCTTGGTGTCCAGCAGCATGTACAGGTGCTTGGCCCGGCTCATCTGCTGGTAGTGGAACTCGCCGCCGCGCGCCGCGAGGGAGGCGCTGGTCTGCTCGTCGGGGTCCCAGTAGGGCCGCACGTCGAAGACCTCGTCGAGGTCGGCGATCGTGGTGCGCAGCTTGCGCAGGGCGAGCCAGCTGTAGGGGCTGCGGAACGAGAAGTACAACTGCGGCCGTTTTTTCATGACACACCACGCAACGCGGCCAGGACCTCGGCGTCCAGCTCGGCCATGCCCCCGGCGCCGGGTCCGGCCGCGATCGCGTAGCCGTGCAGGATCTTCGCCGTCGCGACGGGGATCAGCTGCTGGCCGCGCTGGACGTAGCAGTCCATGCGCGCGTCGAACATGACGTCGCGCAGGATGTCGGTGACGGTGAAGACGGTGTGGATCGTCTCCTCCATGTGCGCGGGCGCGAGCAGCCGCACGCGGGCCCGGGAGACGACCGGGATCCAGTCGCGCTCGCGCAGCATCCGGCCGACGGAGATCCCCTGCTGGTTGAGGTACCGGTCGACGACCTCCTCGAGCGCCCGGACATAGGCGGAGTGCTGCACCCGGTCCGAATAGTGGCAGAGGGTGTACCGCGCGAGCCACGACCACAGCAGCCCGCCCTGCCCGCGCAGCACCGACTCGGCGTTCTCCCAGGGCCGCAGCCGCAGCGGCTCGGCGGCCGGGAACGCCTCGGCCTGCAATGCGGCGAGCGGCCCGGGCACGTCCTTGTGCCCGGGCGCGCTCGCCTCCGGCAGCAGCGCCACGACGACCTTGCCGCGCAGCACGGTGACGTCCTCGCCGCCGCGCGCGACGGACAGCTGCACGTCGAGCCGGTTGCCGGCGCCCGCGGTGACCTGGGCGCGGACCTCGTCGTCGAGCTCCAGCACGGCCGGCAGCTGCACCGAGCAGTCGAGGATCTCCAGCCCGCGGCCGAAGTCGTGGAACAGCCGCGCCGCGCCGGTGCCCTGGTCGCGGCAGTACTGCAGCACGGCCCCCTCGACGAGGTACATGAAGTGCTTGAAGCCGATCCAGGTGCGGATGTTGGCGCCCTCGAACGCCGGGCGGGCGTGCAACACCGACGGGATCCGGGCCGCAGTGACGGTCATGGCCGTTGCCTCACTGTTCTGAGAGTCGCGTGGAAGTCCGCCACCTGAGCCGCGACCGCGGCGGCATGGCGGATGTGACAGAAGTGGTCGTAGCCCTCGTGGGCGCGGACGCTGCCGTGCGGGATCGCGGCGGCCAGGGCCAGCGCGGCCTCGTGGGTGAGCGTCGGGTCCTCGTCGCCGGCGATGACGAGCACCGGCTCGGTGACGTCGGCGAGCGGCAGCTGGGGGCTGGTGAGGTACTGGTCGAACACGGTGAAGAACCCCGACGGCCCGGCGCGTTCCAGGGCGAGGTCCATCATGGTGTCAAGCACGCCGGGCTCCATCTGCCGCGCGCGGGGACCGAGCCGGGCCCGCACGCCGTCGCGCATGTGGTGCGTGTAGGTGAGCCGGGACAGCTCGAACGCCTTCCACGTCACGGGTTGCTGCGCGGTGCGGTAGATCGGGCAGATGACGGTGACGGTGCCGGCGATGTCGCCGGCCGTACCGGCGCAGAGTTGCAGGGCGGCGCTCCCGCCGAACGAGTGCGCGACGAGCATGTCGGGGACCCGGCCGACCTGGGCGAGGCCGTCGGCGAGCCACTGCCCGGCCGGGCGGGTCCGCCACCGGTAGTCGTTCCCGGTGCGCCAGGGCAGGTCGAGCGCGACGACGCCCCAGTCCGGGTCGAGCCCGCGGGCGAACGCGTGCCAGCTCTGCCACGAGTCCTCGAGGCCGTGCGCCAGCACGACGAGGGGGTCGCCGTCGCGCAGGACGTGCGCGCGGACGCCGCTCACCGGTCACCGACCAGGGCGCAGGCCGACCCGTCGCGGCGCCGTACGAGGACCGTGGTGTCCTCCTCGGCGGCCAGGTGCACGGCGAGGGCGAGCGCCACGACGTCGCGGGCGGCCCGGTGGTCGCCCCAGTGCTCGGCCGGCTCGAACCCGCCGGGTCCGACGACGACCTTCGCGGCGTCCTCGTCGAGCGGCCCGGTGTCCACCGCGCCGCGCAGGATGAGGCAGGCGGCCCCGGCGGTCAGCGGATGCGGCAGGCCGTCGGCGGCGTGCAGGGCGGCGGCGACGTCGTCGGACGGTTCGGCGCCGACGAGCACGACCCGGTCGGCCCGGCCCGCGCGCAGCAGCCGCGCGGCGAGCCGCAGCCCGATCGAGCCGGCGTCGGGCCCGGAGCACAGCATGAGGTTGGGGCCGCCGAAGCCGAACCACTGCGCGACGGTACTGGCCAGCACGTTGCTCGACACGTTGGGCGCGTCGAGGACGGAGACCCCGCGGCTGCCCTCCTCGGCCACGGTGCGGGCCACGCGGGCCACCACGTCGACGTTGCCGAGGTCGCTGCAGCCGATGACCGCCGTCCGGGCCGACAGGACCGGGGCCGGGCGGGCGGCCGGCGGCAGGCCGAGGGCCCGGTGCACGGCGCACAGCGCCAGGCGGGTCGCGGGCTCGGCGTAGCGCAGCCCCTTGCGGCCCACGACGGCGGCCGGTTCGGCCGGTTCGGCGAGCCGGCGGGCCCAGTCGCCGACCGGCCGGCCGAGGCTTTCCTCCAGCGCACCGGCCGGGACGGCGCCGGGCAGGTACAGCGCGGCGCCGTCGACCGACAACCGCCGGGCGGCGGCGGGTGGAATCCGGTCCGGTGCGGCCGGCACCGGACCGGGGACTACGGCGTGGGTCGTCACGGTGCCTCCAGGAGGGTCACGGCGTTCACGCCGCCGAACCCGAACGCGTTGCTCTGCACCAGTCCGGGCGGCAGCGGCCGCGGCTGATCGCGCACGAACCGCAGCTGCTCCCCCTCCGGCAGCACCGTGCGCAGCCCGACGACGGCCGGGACGACCCCGGCGGCGAGGGAGCGCAGGGCGACGTCCACGTTGATGAGCGCGGCGGCCCCGGAGGTGTGCCCGACGGCGCCCTTCACCGCGGTCACCACCGGCCCGGCGGCGCCGGTCGGCAGCACCGCGTGCAGCGCCGCGCACTCGGTCGGGTCGTTGAGGGCGGTCCCGGTGCCGTGCGCGACGACGGTGCCGGTGTCGGCCGGCTCCCGCCCGGCGCGCCGGTACGCGTCGGTGACGGCCCGGGTGATGCCCTCCACGTCCGGCGCCGTCGGGTGGTTCGCGTCGCAGGACAGCCCGGTGGCCAGCACCCGGCCGAGGACGGGTCCGGGGCGCCCGGGCGGGACGAGCACGAGGGCGGCCGCGCCGTCGCCGAGCAGCACCCCGCCGCGGTCGCGGTCGAACGGGCGGACCCGGTCGGTGCGCTCGGGCGCGACCCGGCCGATCATCGACAGCATCGACCGGGTGCTGGTGTCGGCCGCGGCGACCACGACGGCGTCGGCGTCGCCCGCGTCGAGGAGGTCCTGGGCCAGGGCGAGGACGTGCCCGCCGGCGCTGCACGCGTTGGCCACGGTCAGCACCTCCGTCGCCCGCGGCACCACGGCCGCGACGACGTCGGCGAAGTCGAGCCGGCCGGCCGCCATGGAGCCCGGAGCCGACTCGACGGCCGCGAGCTCGCGCAGGCCGGTGCCGACGAGCACGGCGATCCGCTGCCGGTCCAGGTCGAGACCGGCGGCCTCGACGGCCTCGGTGAGGCAGGCGCGCAGCAGGGCTCCGGCCCGAAGCGGCCGGCGGGCGTCGTCGGCGCCGATGTGGTATCCGGTGGCGACGTTGAGCCGGTCCGGGTCGCCGGAGCGCAGGGGCCCGGCGCCGCACGCACCGGCGAGCAGCCCGTCGAAGGTGGCCGGGCCGGCGCCGAGGCAGGTGCGCACGGCGCTGGCGGCGATGGCGACGCTCACCGGTACACCTCGATGAGGGCCGCGCCGACCGCGCCGTCGGGGCCGCGGGCGGTGAACAGGTGCACGTCGCCGCCCTCGGGTCCGCGCCGGGCCGCGTCGAGGCCGTCGGGCGGGGCGGCGAGGACGGCGGCCAGCGCGACCGCGCCCGAGGCGGCGTCACACTCGCCGAAGCGGCGCTTCGGCAGCATCCGGGGCACGTCCCCGCCGAGCGCGGCGACGACCGGCCCGTACTCCTGCCGCTCCCCCGCCTCCGCCTCCCCGGTGTGCACCGCGGCGACCGCGACCGGGTCGAGCTTCGCGCCGTGCAGCACCCGCCGGACGCAGCCGGCCAGCGCCAGGTCACCGGCGTCGGAGCCGCCGGGCCCGAAGCCGGTGGCCACGGCGAGGACGGTGGCGAGCCGGCGCGGCCCGGTCCACGGTGGAGGGTCGGCGACGGTCAGGGTGAACACGGCCGCCGCCTCGCCGGACGGGACCGCGCGGGTGGCCCCGGTCAGGTGCGAGGCCCAGGCCCGGTGCGGGGTGAACTCCTCCACGGCGCCGGCCAGCATGGCGTCGGCGTAGCCGCGGCGGATGGCGTTGGCGGCGTACCGCAGCGCGTTGAGGAACCCGAGCGTCCCGCCGGCGATGGTGGCGTTGATGCCGCGCAGGCCGAGCCGGATGCCGACCTGCCCGGCGGCGCCGTTCATCACCGTGTTGGGGAACAGCAGCGGGTTGACCAGGTACGGCCGCTCCTGCACCAGGGTCTCCAGGGTGTAGTCGCTGGTCGACTTGAAGCTGCCGAGGCTGGTGCCGAGGGCGACGCCGGTGCGCCGGCCGGTGGTGGCGTCCAGCTGCAGCCCGGCCGCCCGCACGGCGTCCTGGCAGCACACGACAGCGAGGCCGGTGGCCCGGTCGTAGGAGCTGGTCCCCTTGCGGCCCAGGTGCTCGCGGGCCACGAACGCGGTCCGGGCGTGGGCGTGGGCGGACGGGAGCGGTTCGGCGTACAGGCCGCTCACGTCCACGAGCTCCGCGGCCGTGATGGCGCTGAAGCCGGTGATCGACAGCGGGCTCATGTCAGCGCTCCCAGCATGACGATGGCGTTGTTGCCGCCGAACGCGAACCCGTCGTTCTGCACGACGCGCACGTCGGCCGTGCGGGCCGCGTTGGGGACCGGGTCGATGCCCGGCAGTTCGGGGTCGGGGTGCTGCCAGTTGATGGTCGGCGGGATGATCCCGCGGCGCACGGCGGCGGCGGACGCGATCGCGCCGAAGCCGCAGGCCGCGCCCATGGTGTGCCCGATCATCGACTTGATCGAGCTGACCGGGGGCGGGGTCGGGCCGAACACCTCGAGGATGGCCCGGCCCTCGACGAGGTCGTTGGCCGGGGTGCCGGTGCCGTGGGCGCAGATGTAGTCGACCTCCTCGGGCTTCACCCCGGCGTTGCGGTGCGCGATGCGCATGCACTCGGCGATGCTGTCGGTGTCCGGCGCCACCGGGTGGGTGGCGTCGCAGTTGAGGCCGTAGCCGAGCAGCTCGGCGTAGATCGGGGCGCCGCGGGACATGGCGTGCCCGAGCGTCTCCAGCAGCAGCACCGCGCCGCCCTCGCCGGTGAGGATGCCGGAGCGGTCCCGGTCGAACGGCGCGCAGATGCTGTCGGTGAGCGCCCCGAGCCGGAAGAACCCGGCGTGGGCCCAGCGGCACACGGAGTCGGCCCCGCCGGCCAGGACCACGTCGGCCTCGCCGGTGATGAGCAGGTCGTACGCGTAGCCGATGGCGTAGTTGCTGGCCGAGCAGGCGGTCGCGATGGTCAGCGACTCGCCGAGCAGGCCCAGTTCGGCGCTGACCGCGTTGGCCAGCCGGTTGGCCGGCAGCTGCCGCACCAGGTCGGGGTCCTGCCCGGCGAAGCCGCGCTCGAGGATCTGCGCGGTCAGCGCCTCCACGACGGCGGACTCCCCGCTGGTGGTGCCGATGACCGCGTGGGCGCGCCCGGGCTCGACCCGGCCGAGGTCCAGCCGGCCGTCGGCGACGGCCAGCCGGGCCGCGGCCGCGGCGAACTGGCTCGACCGGCCCCAGTGCGCCGGGTCGATCCGCCGCAGGTGCTCGGCCGGATCGAACCCGTGCACCTCGCCCGCGTTGCGGTGCGGGAAGCCGCTCGGGTCGAAGCTCGTGATCGGCGAGATGCCGGACCGGCCGGCGTGCAGGGCGCCGAGGAACGCCTGCGCGCCGATGCCGATGCTGGACACCGGGCCGAGCCCGGTCACCACCACGCGGGTCACGGCTAGCCCTGCCCGCCGGAGTGCCGGATGATCGCTTCCTGGACGGCCTTGAGGTTGCGCAGCTCCGGCAGCTCGACCTGCGGAATCTCGACCTTGAACTCCTTGTCGATGCGGGCCAGGATCTCGATCGCGCGCAGCGAGTCGGCCTCGTAGTCCTCCATGAAGTCCCCGGTGTCGCTGAGCTCCTCCGGCTCGATCTCCAGCACCTCGGCCACCATCGCGCGCAACCGGGTCAGCTGCTCTTCGTGCTGCATGGTCGGATTCATGGACGGGTTCCCTTCGCCAGGACGTCACCGCGCACCGGGCGGCGCGCGGCGATGACGGTGTCGACGTGCGCGATGCGCCGGTCCCCGACCCACGTCTCGCCGGCGGCGAACGCGGTGTCGGCCACGACCGACGTCAGGCGCACGTGGTGGTGCAGGACGTCGCCGGGGTAGGCGAAGCCGTCGAACGACCACGACCGGGCGCCGGCGAACATGAGCACCGCCCCGTCGCCGGGATCGTGGCCGTGGTCGTGCAGCCACAGCAGCGCCGCGCTCTGCCCGAGCGACTCGACGAGCAACGACAGCGGATATCGGTACCGCCATGACGCCGCCCCGTCCGGCAGGTTCGCGTAGCACCCCTCGGTGCCGGTGACCGCCTTGACGGTGTGGATCCGCTCGCCCGGCACCAGGTCCAGGACCCGGTCCACGAGCAGCAGCGGGTGCCGCTGGGGCAGCGCGGCGCGGACCGCGGGGTGCTCAATCGTCATCGCCGGCCCTTTCGAAGCGGGCCTTGATCCGCGCGGTCACGCTGCCGTCGCGGCGGGTGCCGATCGCGGTGACCCGCCAGCCGTCGCCGTCGGGCACGGCCACGACCGCCAGGGTCAGCTCGTCGCCGTCGAGCAGCGGGGCCAGGAACCGGACCGAGTCGATGCGGCGCAGGACCGGATCCCGCTCGGTCTGCACGGTGAGAGCCATCGCCTGTTCGAGGGTCTCGATGACGAAGACGCCCGGGTAGATGGCCAGGCCGGGGAAGTGCCCGCGCAGGTTGGGCTCCTGCCCGTCGACCGTGACGCGCACGGTCGCCCGCTGTTCATCAACCGCGGGCTCGCGGTACCAGAGCTCGACCGCGGCGATCGGTGCGGCCGCGCGGGGCGGCGGCGCGATGTCCCAGGAGTGCACGGCGGTCACAGCGTGATCCCCCCGTCGACCTGGAAGACCTGCCCGGTGATGTAGCTGGCCCGGTCGGAGAGCAGGAACGCGACCAGCTCGGCGGCGTCCTCGGGAGTGCCGAAGCGCTTGAGCGGGATCTGGCGCAGCGCCTGCTCGCGGGTGCGGGTGGGCAGCACACCGGTCATGTCGGTCTCGATGAAGCCGGGCGCGACCACGTTGGCCCGGATGCCGTAGCCGCCGACCTCCTTGGCCAGCGACTTGGTCAGCCCGATGATGCCGGCCTTGGTCGCGGCGTAGGCGGTCTGCCCGGCGTTGCCGTACACCCCGGCGACCGAGGACAGGTTCACGATGCTGCCGCGGCGGGCCTTCATGAACCGGAACGCGAGCGCCTTGCACACGTTGCGGGTGCCGGTGAGGTTGGTGCCGAGCACCGCGTTCCAGTCGAGGTCGGTGCCGAGCACCATGGGCGCGTCGCGGGTGATGCCGGCGTTGTTGACGACGGCGGCGAACGGGCCGAGCTGCTGCTCGGCGTCGTGGACGAAGGCCTCGACGGCAGCCGGGTCGGCGACGTCGCAGCGGTCGAAGAAACAGGCGGCGCCGAGCTGCTCGAGGTCGGCCTGGGTCTGCTTGGCGGCGGACTGGTCGCTGCTGTAGCAGCCGGCGACCGCGTACCCGTCCTGGGCCAGCCGCAGCGCGACCGCCCGGCCGATACCGCGCGAGGCACCGGTGACCAGGACCCGATGCTGTTGCTCCACGTCGTCTCCTCACCTGGTGGCGGAACCGGCCATGGCTGACCGACGCCACGCGGGGCGCGTGTCGTGAGTTCCGTCGGTGGACTCCGATGCCCGGATGCCTCGTGCGGTTCGGCCGGGCGGGCTGCGTCAACCGTAGCGAACCGGGCTCGCCGCGGTCTTCTCATCAGTTGCTGCGTACGGCCCCTCACCAAGGATTTCCGCGCTGTGCTCGCCGGGTTCCGGTGCGCCGCAACGGATCCGGGTGGGCGTGCGGGAGAATTTGGCCGGTGGCGCGACCATGACGGCGCTGGTGCCGTTGGTGAGGGTCACGTGCTGCAGGGTGCCGCGCGCGTGCAGGTCGGGGTCGGCCACCACCTGCGCGAGGGTGCGCACGGGGGCGATGACGAGCCCGCGCGGCTGCAGCGCGTCGAGGACGTCCTGGATGGACAGACCGGCGCACCAGTCGGCGACGAGCGCGTCGACGTCGCCGCGGTGCGCGATCCGTTCGGCGTTGCCGGCGTAGCCGGGGGCGCGGCCGAGCTCGGGCCGGCCCATCGCCGCGGCGAGCTCCCGCCAGTGCTTGTTGAGGGCGACCGCCAGGTACACGTAGCCGTCGGTGCAGGCGTACACATTGGACGGTACGACGAAATCGGTCTCGTTGCCGCTGCGCCGCGGGGGCGCTCCGGCGGCGGCGAGGGTCGGCAGGCCGGCGCTCCCGGCCAGCAGGGTGTCCATCATGGACACGTCGACGTGCTGGCCGTCGCCGGTCCGGTCCCGGTGCACGATCGCGGCCAGGGCGCCGATGGCCGCGTGCAGCCCGGCGAGCTCGTCGGCCAGGAACGTGGGGGCGCGCATCGGCGGGCCGCCGGGTTCGCCGTTGAGCGACATCCAGCCGGCCGCGGCCTGCACGGCCGGGTCGTAGGCGGCGCGGCCGGCGGCGGGGCCGTACTGGCCCCAGCCGGAGACGGAGACGAACACGATCCCGGGCCGCACCTCGCGGCACTGCCGGTAGCCGACGCCCCAGCCGTCGAGGGTGCCCGGCCGGTAGTTCTCCACGACCACGTCGGCGGTCGCGACGAGCTCCAGGAACCGCTCCCGGCCGGCCGGCTCGCGCAGGTCGAGCCCGACACTGCGCTTGTTGCGGTTGACCGTCTCGCGGAACCAGGACCGGCCGGTGCCGGGGATCTGGGGCGGGACGTCGCCGTCGCGGCCGTACGGCAGCTCGATCCGGATGACGTCGGCGCCGAGGTCGGCCAGGACCCCGGAGGCGAGCGGCCCGGACCAGACCTTGGTCACGTCGAGCACCCGCAGGTGGGCGAGGGGCCCGATCGAGGCGGGGTCGGCGTCGCGGTAGAACTCCTCGGCCAGCATGCTTCGGCTCACAATCTGCGCAGCAGGGACGCCGTGCCGAGCGATCCGCCGCAGCACATGGCGATGAGGGCGGTCTCGGCGCCGGCCCGCTCCAGCTCGTGCAGGGCGCTGACGAGCAGCCGGGTGCCGGTGGCGCCGAGCGGGTGGCCGAGGGCGATCGCACCGCCGTTGACGTTGACCCGGTCCAGGTCGGCCCCGCACTGCTGGACCCAGTTCAGCACCACCGCCGCGAAGGCCTCGTTGATCTCGTACCGGTCGATCCCGTCGAGCTTGCGGCCCGCCCGTTCCAGGAGCCGGGCGGTGGCGCCGACCGGGCCGTCGAGCAGGTAGTACGGGTCGGCGCCGGTGACCACCTGGTGCTCCAGCACCGCCCGCGGGGTGAGCCCGAGGGCGCGGGCCCGGCCCAGCGACATCCACAGGATCGCCGCCGCGCCGTCGGACACCTGCGACGTGGTGGCCGCGGTGTGCACGGCGCCCTCGACGTTGCCGCGCAACTCGGCCATCCGCTCCGGCGTGCTCACCCGCAGGCCCTGGTCCCGATCGACGTGGCGGGGCCGGCCGGCCGGGTCGAGCGCGGGGGCGTCGAGCGGGGCGACCTCGGCGCGGTACCGTCCCTCGGCCCACGCCTGCGCGGCGAGGCGCTGGCTGCGCAGGCCGAACGCGTCGGCGTCGGCCCGGGTCACGCCCTGCCGCGCGGCGATCCGCTCGGCCCCGCCGAACTGGGCGTCCGGCGGGTCGTCCCACGGGTACTCGGCGGTCTTGTAGTGCCCCGGCCCCTGGTACAAATTCGTGCCCATCGGCACCCGGCTCATCGACTCGACGCCGCAGCCGATGCCGACATCGATGACGCCGGCCGCGATCAGCGCCGCGACGAGGTGGTTGGCCTGCTGGCCGGAGCCGCACGAGACGTCGACGGTGGTGCAGCCGACGGCCGGATCGTGCCCCGCGTTCAGCCAGGCGTTGCGGGTCACGTTCAGGCTCTGCTCGCCGGACTGGGTCACGCACCCGCCGATGATCTGCTCGACGTCCCCGGGCGCGATCCCGGCCCGATCGATGACCTCGTTCAGAACATGACGCAGCAGGTGTACTGCCTTGAGCCCGGCCAACCAGCCCGCGCGGCGGCCGATCGGGGTGCGGGCGGCGCTGACGATGACCGGGGTCCGATCGGTGAGCATGCTCGGATGGTGGCCGTTTTCGTTGCCGCGGTGCATCTTCCGGCATGCTGCTTGCCGTTTCTTCCAGGGTGCGCACTGTGCTCCGCGTGCTTCCGCGCGGTCGCCGCCGCTGGCTACCGTCCCTTGCATGCTGCTGGGCGACACCGAGGACGAGGCCGACTTCCGGGCCGGGCTGCGCGCGTGGCTGCGGGCGAGCCTGACCGGCGACGACGACCCGCGGGGCTGGGCCAAGGCGCTGCACGAGGCCGGGTACGCCGGGCTCACCTGGCCGGTCGACTTCGGCGGGCGCGGCCTGCCCTCCGGGCACCAGGCCATCTTCGCCGAGGAGTGCGCGCTCGCCGGGGCGCCGGACCACGTCAACGTCATCGGGCTGAACATGGTGGGGCCGACGCTCGTGCGGTACGGCACCGACGAGCAGCGCCGCACCCTGCTGCCGCGGATCCTGTCCGGCGAGGCGATGTTCTGCCAGGGCTTCTCCGAGCCCGGCGCCGGCTCCGACCTGGCCGCCATCCGCACCCGCGCCGTGCGCGACGGCGAGCACTACGTCGTCGACGGCGAGAAGGTCTGGTCCTCCTACGCCCACCTCGCCGACTTCTGCCTGCTGCTCGCCCGCACCGAGCCGGGCGGGGCCAAGCACCACGGCCTGTCCTGCTTCGTGCTCGACATGCGCGCCCGCGGCGTGCAGACCCGGCCGCTGCGGCAGCTGTCCGGCGACGCCGACTTCAACCAGATCGTGCTCGACGGCGTCGTGGTGCCGGCCTCGGCCCTCGTCGGGGCGCCCGGCGACGGCTGGCGGGTGGCGATGACGACCCTCGCCCACGAGCGCGGCACGTTCGGCATCACGCTGACCACCCGGCTCGCGGTCCAGCTCGACCGGCTCATCCGGCTCGCCTCCGACCTGGGCGCGGACCGGGAACCGGCCGTGCGCCGCGAGGTCGCGGAGCTGGCGGTGGGGCTGGAGGGGTTGCGGTACACCGGCTATCGCGCCCTGGCCGCGCTGGAACGCACCGGCGAGCCCGGACCGGAGGCGTCGGTGCTGAAGCTGCACTGGTCCCGGCTCAACCAGCGGCTCGCCGCGATCGCGCTGGACCTGCTGGCCCGCCACCGCGACGGGCCCGCCGACCGCGACGCCCAACTGCGCTTCTGGCTGCGGCAGCGGCTGCGCAGCCGGGCCAACAGCATCGAGGGCGGCACGTCGGAGATCCTGCGCGGCATCATCGCCGAGCGGGTCCTGGCCCTGCCCCGCTCCCGCTGAACGGAGACGCCGACATGCACTTCGCCCCCAGCGACACCCAGCTCGCCATCCGGCAGGAGGCGCGGCGGTTCCTGACCCACCGGTACCCGCCGGGCCGGGTCGGCGAGCTCGCCGACGGCGACGGCCCGCGCCACGATCCCGCGGTGTGGCCGCAGCTGCGCCAGCTCGGCTGGCTCGACCGCGACGCCGGGCTGCCGGAGCTGGCCCTGGTCGCCGAGGAGTGCGGCCGCGCCCTGCTGCCCGCCCCGTGGTGGGTCAGCGCCGTCGCGGTCGCCGCCGGCCACGACGGCAACGCCCCCGCGGTCCTGGCCCGCGACGCCGACTGCACGGCGGTCCGCGACGGCGCCGGCTGGCGGATCGACGGCGTCCTGCGCCACGTGCCCGACGCCGCGAGCGTCGACGAGGTGATCGTCCCCGCCGGCACCCCCGACGGGCCGGCGCTGTTCCGGGTCGCCGCCGTGGCCTGGACCCCGGTCGAGGGCCCGGACCCGCTGCGGGCCGAGGCCGACGGCGTCCTGCGCGCCACCGCCGCCCGCCTGCTGGCCGGCCCGGCCGACACGCCGCGGGTCCGGGCCGCCGCCGAGCGGGCGGCCGAGGTGCTGCGGGCGTGCGAGGCGGTCGGGGTGGCCGACCGGGCGCTGCAGTTCGGGCTCGACCACGCCCGGACCCGTGAGCAGTTCGGCAAGGTCATCGGCGGGTTCCAGGCGGTCGCCCACCCCCTCGCCGACGGGTACGCGGCCGTGGAGTTCGCGCGCTCGCTCGCCTATCGCGCCGCGTGCGTGCCCGGCGACGGGGCCGCGGTGGCCGCCGCCGCACATGCCGCCACGAGCGCGGCCCTGCTGACCTGCGAGACGGCGATCCAGGTGTGCGGCGGGATGGGCGTCACGTGGGAGTTCCCGCTGCACCGCTGGTATCGCCGGGCCCTGTGGCACGCGGCCTACCAGGCGAGCGGGCCGGACCTGCTCGACGTCGTCGCCGCCGCCGCGTTCGCCCGGGGGTCGGCATGAGCCTCCGGTTGCACTGGTTCCTGCCGCTGCACGGCGACGGCAAGGAGCTCGCGAAGCGGTCCGACGGTTCCGGTTCGCCCGGCGCGCGGCGCGAGCCCGACCTGGCGTACCTGACCGAGGTCGCGCTGGCCGCCGAGCGGTTCGGGTTCGCCGGCATGCTGACCCCGTTCGGCCTGTTCTGCGAGGACCCGTGGGTGATGACGGCCGCCCTGGCCATGCTGACCCGGCGGATCAACTTCCTGGTCGCGCTCCGGCCGGGCCTCGCCTCGCCGGTCCTCGTGGCGCAGGCGGCGGCGACGCTGCAGCGGGTGAGCGGCGGCCGGCTGGAGTTCAACATCGTCACCGGCGGCGACGCCGACGAGCAGCGCCGGTACGGCGACCCGGTGCCCTACGCCCAGCGCTACGAGCGCACCGGCGAGTTCCTCGACGTGTTCCACCGGGCCTGGTCCGGCGAGCGCTTCGACTTCCACGGCGCGCACTACGACATCACCGGCGGCATGCTGGCCCGCCCGCACACCCAGCGGCCCCGCATCTACCTCGGCGGCTCCTCCGACGCGGCCCGCGCGATCGCCGCCCGCCACGGCGACGTCCTGCTCAACTGGGGCGAGCCGCCGGCGGCGACCGCGCGGTTCGTGGCGGCGGCCCGGGAGGCGGCGCAGGCGCAGGGGCGCGCGTTGGAGACCGGTGTGCGCTTCCATGTCATCGCCCGTGACACCCCCGCCGAGGCCTGGGCGGTCGCCCGGCGCCTTCTCGAAACCATGGACCCGGCGCGGATCCGCCAGGCCCAGCAACGGTTCCGGGCGTCGGACTCGGAGGGCCAGCGCCGGATGGCCGCGCTGCACGGCGGGCGGACGGACGAGCTCGAGGTGTACCCGAACGTCTGGGCCGGCTACGGCCTCGTCCGGCCCGGGGTCGGCACGGCCCTCGTCGGCAGCCACGAGGACGTCGCCGACCGGATCGAGGAGTACCACGGGCTCGGCGTCGACCACCTGATCCTCTCCGCCCAGCCGCACCTCGAAGAGGCGCACGCGTTCGGCGAGGGCGTCCTGCCCCTGCTGCGCAAGCGCGGGGTGGTATGAGGAACGGGCCGGTCCACTGTGGACCGGCCCGTTCCCGCTTCGCTCAGCCCTCGGCGAGGGTCTTCTGGACGATCTCGCCGATGCGGTTGAAGGTGTCGAACTGGCCGAAGGTCACGTTGTTCTTGCCCAGGGCGATCGTCATCCCGCTGCCCTTGTCGGCGTACCCCGCGGTGCCGGCGGTCCCCGCCATGCCGAACAGGGTCGGGCTGTTCAGCGGCCCCATGAAGCCGATGTCGTAGCCCAGGCCACGGGAGGCCGGGAAGCCCATGATCTGGTCCTGGCCGGTCTGCGCGACCGTGGTGATCTCGTCCAGGCGGGCCTTGGAGACGAGCCGGACGCCGTCGACCTCGCCGAGCAGGGCCGCGTACATCTTCGCGACCGCGCGGGCCGACATGACGCCGCCGGCCGGGATGTCGGCGGTCAGCACGTCGGTGCGGTTGGCGAACTCCGCGGTCGGCAGCACGGCCGGCGGGGCCGCCTTGAACAGCGGGAACTCGGCGGGCATGCCCTCGCGCATCTGGGCCGCGTACGGCGGCTCGACCGACTTCGCCACCTGCTTGAGCGCGGACTTCGGGGCGCCGAAGAACAGCTCGTCGGCGACGCCGAGCGGGGTGGCGACCTCGTCGCGCAGCACCTCGGAGATCGGCTTGCCGGTCACCCGGCGGACGATCTCGCCGATGATGTAGCCGTAGGAGATGGCGTGGTAGCCGGTCGCGGTGCCCGGCTCCCACCACGGCTTCTCGTCGGCGATGATGCCGGTCATCTTCTGCCAGTCGGTGAGGTCCTCGGGCGTGAGGTCGCCCGGCAGCCCGGGTACGCCGGCCGAGTGGGTCAGCGCGTGGCGTACCGTCGCCTTCTCCTTGCCGTGCGCGCCGAACTCCGGCCACACCTCGGCGATCGGGGTGTCGTAGTCGATCGCGCCGCGCTCGGCGAGGACGTGCAGGACGGTGGAGGCGACCCCCTTGGCCACCGACGAGGTGTAGAACAGCGTCTCCGGCGCGACCTGGGCACCGGTGTCGGGGTCGGCCGCGCCGGCGACGGCGTCGACGACCTGCTCGCCCTTGTGGTACACCGCGACCTGGACGCCGACCTCGGCGCCGGAGCCCACGAGATCGTCGAGCGCCTCCTGGACGCGCTGCTGGACCTTGGTCGAGACATCGCTCATGACAGAGTTACCTTCCGTGCGATTGTCTTGCTTTTACTGATCGACCTTCTCGGTGACACGTTCGACAGGCGGGCCCGGCTGGGCGCCGAGCGGTCCTACGGCGCGCAGCCCGAGGAAGACCACCACGGCAAGGAGGACGAAGCCGGCCGCATTGATGCCGGCCACGATGTTGAGGCCGGTGGTGAAGGCGTCCCGCGCCGCGGTCAGCACCGCGTTCGCGAGGTCGCTGGGCAGCGATCCGGAGACGGCGACCGCCCCGGCCACGCTCTCGCGGGCGGCGTCCGCGGCGGGTGCGGGCAGTCCGGCCGGGAGCGTGTCGTCGATCTGCACGCGGTACACCGCGCCGCCGATGCTGCCCAGGGCGGCGATGCCGAACGCGACGCCGAGCTCGCCGCCGGTGCCGGACGTCGACGCCGCGGTGCCGACCTTCTCCGGCGGGACGATGCTGAGCATGATCTGGTTGACCAGGGCGCCGCTCGGGCCCATGCCGAGGAACACGATCGCGAGCGCGACCAGCACGACGGCGAGGGCGGTGCCCGGGCCGACCTGGCTCAGCACCAGCTGCCCGACGGCCGCCACGACCAGGCCCACGGCCAGCACCACGCCCGGCTTGATCTTCCGGGCCAGCTGCGGGGCGAGGTTGATGCCGACGACGAGCGCGATCGCGGGCGGGATGCCCCAGAGGCCGGCGGCGAGCGGTGAGAGGCCTTTGACCATCTGCATGTACAGCGAGACGAACAGGCCGGTGCCCGACTGCAACGCGCCCACCAGCATGCCGGTGATCATGATCGTGGTGAAGGCCCTGTTCGCGAACAGGCCGATGTCGAGCATGGGGACCGGAAGCCGGCGCTGGCGGTACACGAAAAGGAAGGCGAAGGCGAGGCCGGCGACCACGGCCAGGATCGGCACCGTCTCCCACCCGTGCCGGGCGAGCTCCTTGAGCCCGTAGATCACCGGCAGGATGGCCAGCAGGGACAGCACCACGCTGGGCGCGTCGAGCGGACCGGGTTGCGGGTTCTTCATCTCCGGCAGCACGAACGGGCCGGCGACGAACAGCACCGCCATGAACACGGCGCTGACCAGGAACACCGAGCCCCACCAGAACGCCGAGAGCAGCGCCCCGCCGACGGCCGGACCGAACGCGACGCCGGCCATGAACGCGGTCATCCAGATCGCGATGGCGGTGCCCTGCTGCCGCTGATCCCGGAACATCATGCTGATCAGGGCCAGCGACGAGGGGGCCAGGGTGGCGCCGGCGATGCCCATGCCGGCCCGGGCGGCGATCAGGATCGCGGGGCTGCCGGCGTACGCGGCCAGCAGCGAGGCGAGCGCGAACACGGCCGCACCGATGACGAGCAGCTTGCGGCGGCCGATCCGGTCGCCGATCGAGCCCATGGTGATCAGGAAGCCGGCCACCATGAACGGGTAGATGTCGGTGATCCACAGCTGCTCGACGGTCGAGGCGTGCAGATCGGCGACCACGTGGGGCAGGGCGAGGAACAGCACGCTGATGTCGACCGACACCACGAGCGTGGGCAGCGCCAGCACGGCGAGGCCCAGCCACTCGCGTCGTCCGGCGCGCGGCGCCACCTCGGCCTCGGCGCTGAGGGTCACGCGGGTGCTCCCTTCGGTCGGTCCGGCGACACAGACGAGCTTGCTAGAAACAAGTATGGTTCGTCAACTGCAGAAACTACCCCGCTCGGGTGATCTTGCGCGCGGCGAGGCCGCTTCGCGCCGCGAGGTCCTCGAGCGCCGGCACGATCCGCACCGGCGTCGGGTTGCTCGCCCACGCCTCGTGCAGCCGCGCGGCGCCGTCGCGGAAGGCCGGGTCGCCGACCACCTGCTCGATCTGCTTGCGCATCTGCTCGGGGCTGCTCTCGCGGTGGTTGAGCCGGGCCCCCGCGCCGAAGCCGATGACGTAGTCGGCGGTCGGCGTGGCCTCCAGCTTCTTGGCCGGCAGGGTCCAGCGCACGCCCGGCGCCTCGGGCATCGGGGCGTCCTCGTCGAACCCGAGGGCCATGCCGATCTCGCCGACCGCCGCGACTTCTGCGACCTCACTGGCCGGCACGACGACCTTGCGGATGAGGTTGGACTCCTCGGTGTCGCAGACCAGTTGCGGTACCGAATAGGCCGAGGCGGCCGAGAAGGTGCCCATGCCGCCGTGATGGATGAGCGCGGAACACGTGGGCAGGAGGTGGGTTAGCGGCACCCATTCCACGGTGCGCACGTTCGGCGGCGGCTGCAGCCCGTCGAGCTGGGTGGCGTTGAGCGTGGCCACCACCTCGACGTCCAGGCCGTGCAGCGCCTCCATGATGCGCGGCGTGCGGTCCCAGTCGCCGCGGGTGAACCGGCGGGTCGACTCGCCCAGCGTGAACGCGATGCGGGGCTGCCGCGGCGGCTCCGGGCGGCGGTGCAGCCAGGCCTCGAAATTGCTGCCGCCACTGTACGGAATCCAGCGCACCGGCACGTGCCCGGCGACCTCGATCGGCAGCCGCATCGGGGCCGGCGTGGGGTCGATGGTGCGCTGGCCGAGCAGCAGCTCGTCGTCGATCGTCACGCCGTAGCGCGCGGCCGCCGGGGCCAGCAGCTCGGCGAGCGGGTTCGCGTTCGTCCCGCCCAGCTTCCGCATGCTCCAGGCGACGTAGTCCAGGCCGAAGACGAACCGGGCGTGGGCCGCGCCGGCGACCCGGGCCGCGATCGCCCCGCCGGGCATGGTGCCGTCCCAGATCACCAGGTCCGGCTTCCAGTCCTGGGCGAACTGCACGAGATCGGCGAACTCGGCGCGGTCGAGGCGCACGTAGTCGCCGGCGGCCGCGGTCAGGTACTGGTGGAACACGTACCAGTGCTCGCGCTCCGGCCCGGCCAGCCCCAGCTCGTCGGCGGCCCGCTCGACCTCCTCGGCGCTGCGCGGCGGCGGGGTGTCCCCGGCCAGGCGGACCTCCGGGATGCCGGCGTCGCCCAGGGGCACCGGGGTGAGCCCGGCGGCCGCGATGTCCCCGGCGAACCCGGCGAACGTGGCCAGCCGTACTTCGTGGCCCGCGCTCTGCAGCGCCCACGCGGTCGGCGCGACCGGGTAGAGGTGGGCGCGGGACGGATAGACGGCGAACAGCACCCGCATCGGGACTCCCCCTGCTGGTCTCGGTCGTCGGCGGCGGCGCCACCGGTGTCGCGGCCATCGTCGGGCGGGCGGGCGCGGGGGTGCATCTCCCTGCGTGCGGAGCGCGCCTTTTGGGGGCTTTTACGTCAGCAGTCTGAGATAAGACAGCCGCACTTCAGCTGGCACATGCTGCGTCCACGACCTCCGCCACCACCGAAGGGGTGACCGGCATGGACCTCAGCAAGACCCTGCCCACCATGGTGCCCTGCCGCATCTGCGGCGGCACCGTGTACGAATGCCTGGACTTCGGCCGCCAGCCGCTGTCCAACGGGTTCCTCAAGCCGGAGGACGTGCCCCACGAGCGCTACTACCGGCTGGCGGTCGGCATCTGCACCGCGTGCACGATGGTGCAGCAGGTGCACGAGGTGCCCCGGCAGCTCATGTTCCATGACGGCTACGTGTACCGCGCGTCGGGTTCGTCCTTGATGCGCAAGCACTTCGAGCACTACGCCGAGCACCTGCTGGCCACCGACCTCAACGGCGAGGACAAGTTCCTGGTCGAGATCGGCTGCAACGACGGCGTCATGCTCCGGGCCATCCACGAGGCCGGCGTGCGCCACCTCGGCGTCGACCCGTCGGGCGGGGCCGCGCGGGTGGCCGAGGAGAACGGCATCCGGGTCCGCATCGACTTCTTCGAGCGCGCCACCGCCGCCGACGTGCGCGCGAAGGAGGGCCCCGCCGACGTCATCTTCTCCGCGAACACGATCAGCCACATCCCGTACCTCGACTCGGTCTTCGGCGGCGTCGACGCGCTGCTGGCCCCGCAGGGCGTGTTCATCTTCGAGGACCGCTACCTCGGCGACATCATCGCCCGCACGTACTTCGACCAGATCTACGACGAGCACTTCTACCTCTTCAGCGTGGAGTCGGTGCGGGCCGCGGCCGAGCAGTACGGCTTCCAGCTCGTCGACGCCGAGCACATGCCGGTGCACGGCGGCTCGATCCGCTACACGGTGGCCCGCCCGGGTGTGCGCGAGCCCAGCGCGTCGCTGCTGGCGCTGCTGGAGCAGGAGCGGGAGATGCAGCTGGGCCGGCACGAGACGTTCGCCGGGTTCGCCGGCCGCATCAACGGCATCCGCGACGACCTGGTGCGGCTGCTCAAGGACCTGCACGGCGACGGCAAGCGCATTCTCGGCTACGGGGCCACGTCCAAGAGCGCGACGGTGACGATGTTCTGCGGGATCGACTCGGGGCTGGTGCCGTACATCTGCGACACGACCCCGGGCAAGCAGGGCCGCCTGGCGCCCGGCTCGCACATCCCGGTCCGCACCCCGGACGCGTTCCGCGACCCGTACCCGGACTACGCGCTGCTGTTCGCCTGGAACCACGCCGACGAGATCATGGCCAAGGAGCGCACGTTCCGGGAGGCCGGCGGCCGCTGGATCCTCTACGTGCCGGACGTGCACGTGATCTGAGTCCGGTCTCCGGACGAACGAGGGGGATCGCGCCCGGGCGCGGTCCCCCTCGCCGATTTTCCGGCCGGCCGTCGTGCGGGGTCACCGGTCACGCGGCACCGCCAATGGTCGCGAGGCACCCCCACCGCGGGCATCTTCGCCGTTGCTGATTGCCGCCGGGGTCCTTCCATCGGGTGCGAATTGACGCGGTACGATCGACGCCGTTTCGCCGAACCTACCGATGAGTTAACATACGTCCCACGCCGCATCAATTGACATTCCGAAATCGGCGCGGAGCACTTTCGGCGCACTGTTTGGGTATGGTGCAAATCGTGAATGGGTCCAGTCAGAACCGGCGCGAACGACTGCGGGCGTTCACGGTCAAGGAGATCAAAACCGTCGCGACGACGCTGATGACCAGAGGCGGGCCCGACGCCGTGACGCTGCGCGCCATCGCCCGGCACATGGGGCTCACCCCGAGCGCGCTGTACGCGTACTACCCGACCCGCGACGCCCTGATCACAGCCCTGACCATCGACGAGAGCCTGGCCATGGTCGATGCCATGGAGACCGCCCGCGACGCGCTGCCGGCGGAGGACAAGTCCGGCCGGCTGCAGGCCTGGGTGACCGCGTTCCGCACCTGGGCGATGGCCAACCCGGCCGGGTTCCGGCTGGTGTTCGGCGATCCGATCTCCGGCTACCGGCCGCCCGAGGACGGCACCGTCGCGCTGATCGAGAACCGGGCCTGCGCCGGGTTCATCGCGCTGGTCGCGGCGGCGTGGCCGCTCGACGGCGGGCCCGCACCGACCGAGCACGAGTGGACCGACTTCCCGACCGCGCTCGTGCAGGACGTGCGCGCCGCGTTCCCGGGCGTGCCACCGGCCGCCGCCGCGCTCGCCCTGCGCCAGTGGGCCGCGCTGCACGGGCTGCTGGCGCTGGAAATCCGCGGCCGGCTCAGCACGCACACGCGGCGGCCGGAAAAGCTGTACAAGGCCGCGATCGTGGAGATGCTCGCGGCCCTGCGCCTGTCGTTATAAGCCGAACCACTGCCTATCAGGCGGGCCGCTGTCATCTTTCAACGTGCGGACCTCATCGCATTCGTCAGGTGTTGAAACAACGCACGATCGAAGACGGCCGGAGCCCTTTCGGCGCGGTAAACAATTGGCATGACCGCTCTGCCGATGCGCACCGCGACCCCGCAGGACTGGGACGCCATCGCGCACCTGCTCACCATCAACTACCACAACCCTTCCGGTGCGGAGTTCCGCGAGCAGTTCCGGCCCATCTTCGAAGCCGAGCGCTCGCTCGTCATTACCGACGAGGACCTCGTGGTCGGCCACCTCTCGGCGCGCACCCGCGACCTGAGCGTCCCCGGCGCCGTCGTGCCGGCCTCGCACTTCACCCTGGCCGCGGTCGCCGCCACGCACCGGCGGCAGGGCCTGCTGACCCGCCTGTTCCGCCAGGAGCTGCGCGACACCCGCACCGCCGGCGAGCCGCTGGCCATCATGTGGCCGAGCGAGGGAAGGATCTATCCACGGTACGGCTGCGGCATCGCCAGCCAGCGCCTGACCCTCGCCATCGAGAACCACGAACTGAGCCTGCCGGACCGCGAGGTCCCCGGCCGGATGCGCATCGGCGCGCCCCACGACCTGCTGCCGACCCTGACCAAGGTGTACGACGCCGCCCGCCAGGACCGCCCCGGCTACTCCAGCCGCAGCGCGGTCGACTGGGAGCACGTCCTGGACGACAGCCCGTCCCACCGCGGCGGCGCGGGCGAGCGGCTCTGCGTGGTGCACGAGGTCGACGGGGCGGTGGACGGCTACGGGTTGTACCGCACGAGCTTCAACTGGACCCCGACCGGCCCGGCCTGCGAGGCCCGCGTCGACGAGGTGGTCGCCGACAGCCCGGACGCCTACCTGGCGGTCTGGCGCTTCCTGCTCGCGATCGACCTGACGCGCACCGTCCACTACGACTTCGCCGCCGTCGACGAGCCCCTGCTGCACCTGGTCAACGAGCCCAACCGCCTCGGCGCGAGGCTGATCGACGCTTTGTGGGCGCGCATCGTGCACGTGGAGCAGGCGCTGACCGCCCGCCGGTACAGCGCCCCGGTCGACGTGGTCTTCGAGCTCACCGACACCGTCATCGAGGAGAACGTCGGCCTATGGCGCCTGACGGGCGACCCGGACGGCGCGCAGTGTGTCGCCACGACGGACCCGGCCGACCTGGCGTGCGACATTCGCGACCTCAGCTCGGTGTACCTGGGCGGCCCCCGGCTGACTGCCCTCGCGGCCGCCGGCCGGGTCCGCGAGCTGCGGCCGGGGACGCTGTTGCCGGCCTCGGACGCGTTCGGCTGGCCCACGCTTCCGGCCGGCCCGGAAATCTACTGACTTCCATGTGACCGATCAGTCACCTATCCTCAGGCCGATGAGCGACAACCGGGTGTTCCACGCCCTGGCCAACGCCGACCGCCGCCACATCCTGGACCTGCTGCTGGAACGCGACGGCCGGACGGCTTCGGAGCTGGAGCACTACCTGCCGATCAGCCGCTTCGGCGTGCGCAAGCACCTGATGGTCCTGCGGGCGGCGGGGCTGATCACCAGCCACACCCACGGCCGCCGCACCACGCACCACCTGAGCTCGGCCCCGATCGAACTCATCCGCGCCCACTGGCTCGGCAAGTACGTCGGCACCTGACGCGCGGTCACTGCTGCCGGCGGCGGAGGGACCAGAAGCAGGTGGCGGCCAGGGCTCCGGCGAGGGCGAACAGCAGGCCCGTTTCCATCCACTGCAGCGGCCAGTAGTGGCTTGCCGGGTGGTAGGTCACCGACTGGTGGAGGTTGTCCCCGGCCAGGCAGGCGCCGATCCGGCCGAAGTCCGGTTCGCCGGTCGAGCCGTCGCCGTCCAGGCCTGGGAAGCAGGCGGCGTGGGCGTCCATGCTGACCGCCTGGCCCGCGGCGTTCTGTACCGGCGGCCGGTCGGTCAGCCACGCCCCGCGCGGGGTCGGCAGGGCGAAGTGAAAGTCCGCGCGGGTGCCCGTGTAGCCCTGGAAGCTGCTCGCGGTGGCCTCGTCGATGGCGTAGGTGGTGGTGGTCGCCGGGAGCAGGTGGGGACGGACGAAGCCGGGCACGAACAGTTGGACGGCCACGAACACGACGAGCGTGACGGCCATGGCCGGCAGGGTGCGGCGCAGCAGGAGGCCCAGGGTGGCGGCCAGGGCGAACGTGAACGCGGCGTAGCCGAGTGGGACGAGGTCGCGGGTGGCGAAGGTCGTCGCCGGCCAGCGGTTGCCGTTGAGGTCGTCCAGCGGGGCGGCCCACCAGGTCATCAGCAAACTGAAGACGGCGGCCACGGCGATCGCGGCGGCGCCGACGACCGCGAGCTTCGTGGCGAGCCAGCGGGTGCGGGTCACGGTCTGGCTCCACGCCAGCTGGTGGGTGCCGGTCTCCAGTTCGCGGCCGATCAGCGGGGCGCCCCAGAACATGCCCAGCAGCGCCGGTACCGCCAGCACCAGCACCTGCAGCAGCTCGAACGCGGGCTGGGCGCTGTCGTACACCTGGGCGACCCTTGACCCCAGCTCCCGGGCGGCGGGGGTGGAGCCGTCGCAGGCGTTGGCCGGGGCGCAGGCGGCCAGGGCGGCGGCGAGCCGGTGGTGCAGCAGCAGTCCGCTGATCAGGAAGCCGGTCGCCGCCGCGGCGGTGAGGGCCAGGACGGTCAGGGCCTGGGTCCGGAACTGCCGCCAGGTCATCCAGATCATCGGGGGCGCTCCATGTAGGTCAGGACGAGGTCTTCCAGGCCGAGCCGTTCGGCGGACCAGTCACCGGCCGGCAGGTCACCGTCGGCGCGCACGACGAAGGTGGACTGGCGGTCGGTGTGCTCCGCCGAGATGACCTCGAGGACCGCGGGCAGGTCGTCCCCTGAACGGCGGGTGCACACCAGGCGGTGGTGCTGGGCGAGCAGGTCGTCGGTCTCGCCGGTGAGGCGTACCCGGGAGTCGACCAGCACGACCAGGTAGTCGCAGACGCGTTCGAGGTCGGAGACCAGGTGGGAGGAGAGGATGACGCTGGTGCCGTGCTCGGCGACCGACTCCATCAGGTGGCGCAGGAAGTCGCGGCGGGCCAGCGGGTCGAGGCTTGCCACCGGCTCGTCGAGGATGAGCAGTTCGGGGCGCTTGGCCACGGCGACGGTCAGGGCCAGCTGGGCGCGCTGGCCGCCGGAGAGCTTGCCGGCCTTCTGTTTCGGGTTGAGGCCGAGCCGCTCGATGCGGTCGCGGGCCAGGTCCGCGTCCCAGCCGGGGTTCGTCCGGGCGCCGAAGCGCAGGTGGTCGGCGACGGACAGGCTCGCGTAGGTGGGGGTGTCCTGCGCGACGTACCCGACGCGGGCCAGGTGCGCCGTCGTCCCGCTGGGCGCCTCGCCGAGCACCTCGATCCGCCCCGTGGTCGGAGCGAGCATGCCGCAGGCGAGTTTCAGCAGGGTGGTCTTGCCGGCGCCGTTCGGGCCGACCAGGCCGACGACGTGGCCCGGTGGGAGCTCGAGGGTGCAGTCGGACAGCGCCTGGCGCTGCCCGTATCGCTTGCCCAGCGCCTGGGCCTGCAGGATCGCGTTCATTGCTCCTCTTCGGCGCTCGCGCGCAGGGTGTTCTGGAACATCGCCTCGATGCCCGGGTCGGTCAGGCCGGCGGCGCGGGCCTTGGTCAGCCACGCGCGCAGCTCCTGCTGCAGCGGGCCGTGGTCGGTCAGCGACGCCTCGCCGAGCGAGCGGGTGATGAAGGTGCCCACGCCGGGCTTGGCCGAGGCGAGGCCGAGGTGCTCGAGTTCGCGGTACGCCTTGCTCACGGTGTTCGGGTTGATCGCCACCTTGGCGACGACCTCCTTGACCGTGGGCAGCTTGTCGCCCTCGGCGAGCAGGCCGAGCAGCAGCGCCTGGCGCACCTGGCGGACGAGCTGCAGGTACGGCGCGATGCCCGAGCGCGGGTCAAGGTGGAACTCGATCACCCGAAATTCCGTTTCACTAGGTTACTAGTGAAACCATAGTGAAGGGGAGACCGGGCCCGCGTCAAGCCGTGACCGGCGGCACAGGGCGGTGTCGTTCGCGTGTCGCCGCCGTGTCGGTGGCGGCGCGCAGGCTCGACGGCATGAGCACTCCAGTCACCATCGTCGGCGCGGGACTCGGCGGCCTCACCCTGGCCCGGGTCCTGCACGTGCACGGCATCCCGTCCGTCGTCTACGAGGCCGACGCGTCGGCCACCGCTCGGGCCCAGGGCGGGTTGATCGACATTCACGAGTACAACGGGCAACCGGCCCTCGAGGCGGCCGGCCTCACGGAGCCGTTCCGGCGGCTCGTGCTCGCCGGGCGGCAGAGCATCCGGGTCGCCGACCGGGACGGCACCGTGCTGCTCGACAAGCCCGACGACGGGTCCGGCGCGAGCCCCGAGGTGCAGCGGGCCGGGTTGCGCGCGATGCTGCTCGACTCGCTGCCGGCCGGGACCGTGCGCTGGGGGCACAAGGCCCGCGAGGTGCGGGCCCTCGGCGGCGGGCGGCACGCGGTGCGCTTTGCCGACGGCGGCGAGGTCGTCACCGACCTGCTCGTCGGGGCGGACGGGGCCTGGTCGCGGGTCCGGCCGCTGGTGTCGTCCGCCACACCGTGGTACACCGGGCGCTGCGCGGTCGAGACGTTCCTGTCCGACGGGGATCGGCGGCATCCGGACACGGCGCGGGTGGTCGGTGGCGGGTCGTTGTTCGTGTTCGACCGGGACGAGCCCGGGAAGTGGTTCCTGGCGCACCGGGAGACCGCCGGGAATCTGCGCGCGTACCTGGTGCTGTCCCGGCCCCTCGACTGGTTCGCGACCGCCGACGTCGCCCGCGAGGTGGACGGCTGGGCGCCCGCGATCGCCGCCCTGTTCACCGCGAGCGACACGGCGCCGGTGCGCCGGGCGCAGTACGCGCTGCCGGTCGGGCACCGGTGGGACCGGGTCGCCGGCGTGACGCTGCTCGGGGACGCGGCGCACCTGCAGCCGCCCGACGGGGAAGGGGCGAACCAGGCGATGCTGGACGGGGCCGAGCTCGGGGCGGCGATCGCGGCGCATCCGGGGGATGTGGAGGCGGCGCTGGCCGCGTACGAGCCGGCGATGTTCGCGCGCAGCGCCGCCACGGCGGCCGAGGCCGGCGAGCTCAACGAGATCCTGGCGAGCGACGACGCCGTCGACAAGCTGATCGCCGTCCTCACGTCATGATGGGAGCGTGCGGATCACGACGCTCGGCGCCCTGGCGGTGGACGGCCGCCCGGTGCGGGGCGAGCGGCTCGCCGCGCTGATCCGCGCGCTGCTCGACGCCCGGGGGCGCACGGTGTCGCTCGGCGCGCTGACCGACGCCGTGTGGGGCGGGGCCGAGCCGCCGTCGGACACCGCTGGGGCCGTGCAGGCGCTCGCCGGGCGGGCGCGGCGGCTCGGGCTTGTGGTGGCGGCGGCGCCGGGCGGGTATCGGATCCCTCTCGACGCCGTGGAGATCGACGCGGTCATGGTCCGGGAGCTGGCCGATCGGGGCCGCCGGGCGTTGCGGGACGGCGATGTGGACCGGGCGGGCGCGCTCGCCGCGGAGGCCCGGGGGCTGTTCCCGCCCCGGCCCGAGCTGACCGAGGCGGGACTCGTCCGGCTGTTCGGCGAGGTGGTGACGTTGCAAGCGGAGGCCGCGCTCGTCGGCGGGCGGCCGGCCGAGGAGGGCGACCTGCACCGGCTCGCTTCTCTGGTACCGCCCGATGAGCGCGCGGCGGCGCTGCTCGTGCGGGTGCTCGCGGCGCAGGGGCGGGACGCAGAGGCGCTGGAGCTGGTCGAGCGGGTGCGGGGCGGGCTGGCCGAGCGTTACGGCGCGGGCCTCTCCCCCGCGCTCGCCGACGCCCACCTGGCCCTGCTACGCGGACCGGTGACGCCCGAGCGGGCGCACGGGACCGGGCCGCACGTGGTGGTCCGGTTGCCGGGTGAGCGGACGTTCGGAGGCGGCCGGCTGCCCGGGGCCTGGCAGCGGCCGCGGACGCCGCTCGTCGGGCGGGACGCGGACCTGGCCGCGGTCGGGCGGGCGTTGCGAGAGGCACCGCTGGTGACCGTCGTCGCGACCGGCGGGGCGGGCAAGACCCGGCTCGCGGCCGAGATCGCGCGGGCCGAGAGCCGGAGCGGCCGGCCGGTCCGGGTGGTCGAGCTGGCCGGGGTACGCGCGCCCGCCGAGGTGCTCGCCGCGCTGCCCGCCGCCGGGCCCGAGCTCGACGGGCTGCTCGTACTGGACAACTGTGAGCACGTCCTCGATGCCGCGGCGGCTGGGGTGGCGGCGTTGCTCGACGCGGCGGCGCCCGGGTTCGGGGTGCTGGCCACCAGCCGGGCGGCGCTCGGGCTGGTCGGTGAGGTCGTCCACCGGCTGCCGATGCTCGACGACGACGCCGCCGTGGCGCTGCTCACCGCGCGGGCTCAGGCGGGTGGGGCGGTGATCGAAGAAGGCGCCGAAGAGCTCTGCCGCCGTCTGGACAACCTGCCGCTCGCGCTGGAGCTGGCGGCGGCGCGGCTGCGGCACATGCCGATCGGGGACGTCCTCGCCGGGCTCGACGACCGGTTCGGGCTGCTCGACCACGCGCTGCGCGGGCTGCCCGAGCGGCACGCCGGGCTGTGGGCGATGGTCGACTGGAGCCGGGAGCTGCTCGCCCCGGCCGAGCAGCGCCTCCTCGAACGCCTGGCCGTCATCCCGGGCCCGTTCACCGCCGAGCTGGCCGAGGCGGTGGGCGGACAGCGCAAGAGCCTGGCGGTGCTCGTCGAGCAGTCGCTGCTGCGGATGGAGGACGGGCGGTACCGCATGCTTGAAACCGTCCGCGAATACGGTGAGGCCCGCCTCGACGCGTCCGGCGGCCGCGATGCTGCGATGGAAGCACTCGTCGCCTGGGCCGTGCCGCACGCGGTCGGCCTCGCCGGAGCGTTCATCGGGCCGGGGCAGCTCGGCACCCTCGAGCGCACTGCCGCTGAGCAGGACACGCTCGTCGCTGCGCTGCGCTGGAGCCTGGAGCGCGGCGACGAACCGGCCGCGGCCGACCTCGCGCTCGCCCTTTTCCAGCTGTGGACGGTGCGCGGCCGGCACGCCGAGACGACCGCCTGGGCCCGCCGCCTGCTGCACCTCGACGACCCCGGTGCGCGCCGCCGGTCCGCGATCCTGCACGGCGCGGCGAGCGGCCGTCCCCTGCCGCACGCCGACCGGCTCGCGCAGGTGTGTGTGCTGATCGCGCTCAACGCGGGCAGTACGGGGCCGGCCCGCCTCATCGCGCTCGCCCGGCAGGCCCTGCGCACCCTGTTCGCCGAACGCCCGCAGGACGTCTCACCCCGCCAGACCGCGCTCGCGGCGGCGCTGCCCGGGCTCGAACACGCCGACCCCGACCGGAGCCTCGCCGACGCCGCGAACCTCGTCGAGCATCCCGACCCGTACGTCCAGGGCATGGGCCACTTCATCCGGGCCGTGCTGACCGAGCACGCCGCCGGGGACGCCGTGCTGGCCTATCGGCGGTTCGAGGCGGCCGGCGACCACTGGGGCATGGGCATGGCCGCCCACGCCGCCGGGCACGCCACCGGCGGCGGCCAGTGGCTGCGCCGCAGCGAGCACCACCTGCAGCTGCTCGGCGCCGCCCAGGACGCCCGGGAGACCCGCGTCCTGCTCGACACCCAGCTCGCCCTCGCCGGCGACGAGGCCGCCGAGCAACGGCTCCTCGGCGTCGACCCCGAGGACGAGGCCGCCGGCCAGGCCGATCTCGGGCTGGCGGAGCTGGCCTGGCGGCGCGGACGGTACGACGAGGCCCGGGAATTCGCCGACCGGCCCAAGGCCGACCCGGCGCTGCGCATCGCGGCCGCCGTCATCCATTTGTGGGCCGGCGGCGCTGAAGCCGCCGGCGAGCTGCGGCGGACCAGGGCCGAGGTGCTCGCCGCGCACGACCGGCCGCTGCTCGGCACGTGGGCGATGGGCGGGGCCGAACTCGCCGCGTTCCGGGGTGACGCCGCGGCCGCGCGGGAGCTGTGGGCGCTGGGCACCCGGGCCGGCGCGAACGTCAGCCGGTTCTTCCCACCCGGGCGTGGCGAGCGCCTCGCGGCCGTGCTGGGCGACGACCGGCCGACGCTGCTGGCCCGGGCGGCCACCATGAGCGGATCCGCGGTGTACGCCCGGATCCAGTCCCTGATGGCCGCGCTCCTCCCATAGCCCGGTGCCGGCCACCCCGCTCGTTCGAGGAGGCCGCCGCCGCGAGCGCGAGCAGCGCCGCGAACGTGCCGGACAGCGCCGGCCAGTCCCCGGTGCGCAGCCAGAGCGCGGGCCGGCCCACCCACGGCACCCGCAGCCGGGCGAGTCCTTTGACGTTCGCCGCCGGTACCGTCGTGCTGTCCTCGACCGCGTTCGCATCGCCCTTGGTGACCAGGGTGCCGTCGGGATTGCGGCGGACCAGGCGGTGCATGAGCAGGGTGCCGGGTCGGGCCGGGTTCTCCACCACGACCACCTGGCCCGGGCGCAGGTCGGCGGCGCGGGCCGGAGAGGCCACCACCAGGTCGCCGGGGTCGATCGCGGGCCGCATGGAGCCGGTCAGCACGACGCTGCTGTGCCACCCGAACAGGGCCGGGGCCAGCGTGGTGACCAGGAGGGCGGCCAGGCAGGACAGGATCGCCCGGGCGGCCGAGCGCAGCAATCGGACCATGCACGCCACCATTCGGCCACCCGGACGGCAACCTGAGGCGTCCACGGTTGTCGAATGAAGTCGCTCGCACTGTTCGCGGGACTGTCGGTCGCCGGGGTGCTCATCTGGCAGGCGTCGTTCGCGGCGTTCTCGGCCACCACGAACAACGGGTCCAACACGTGGTCCACCGGGACCGTGTCGTTCGGGGCCAACTCGCCGGCCACGGCGCTGTTCACGGCGTCGGCGGTGAAGCCCGGCAGCACCGGCACCGCCTGCGTGAAGATCACCTACACCGGGTCGCTGGCCGCCGTGGTGAAGCTGTACCTCAAGAACAGTGACCTGACCGGGACGCTGGGGCAGTACCTGACGCTGCAGATCAACGAGGGCACCGGCAGCGCCTCCGACTGCTCCGACTTCGTGTCGGCCGGCAACGACTTCAACGCCACCGGCCTCGCCGACACCACCAAGACCCTCAGCACGTTCAACACCGCCAGCAACTCCTACGCCACCGGCGTGAGCTCCTGGGCGGCGACCACGAACGCGACGAAGACGTACCAGTTCAAGTACCAGGTGCAGGACAACAACGCGGCTCAGAACAGTACGGCCTCGGCCACCTTCACCTGGGAAGCCCAGAACACGTAATGCGCCTGCTGTCGTGGTGCGTGCCGCTGCTCGCCGTGCTGTCGCTGGTCGTCCCGGCCGGCGTCGGCGCGGCCTTCAGCGACGCCACGACCAGCGCGAACACCCTGTCGGCGGCGGCCTCCTTCGGGACCTATCCGGCGACCGTGACCGCGGATGCCCCCTACGCCTACCATCGGGCCGAGGACGCCGTGTCGGCCGCCGCGACCTCGCCGGCCGGGGACGCATCGGGATCTTCGCACCTCGGGACGTACACCGGCGGAAATGCCGGCGCATCGACGTGGTGGCCGGCCGACGAGAACACCGGCACCACGGCCGGCGACGCTTCCGGCGCGGCGAACCAGGCGACCCTCGGCAGCGCCGCGACCTGGGCCACCGGGCGCGACGGGGTGCACTCGGCGCTGTCCTTCACCGGCAGCGCCGCGACCAGCTACGCCGCCGGCAGCCAGCCCGCGGTGCGGACCAGCCAGGCGTTCACGGTCATGGCCTGGGCCAACCCGCACACCCTGAGCGGCAACCGGGCCGTGCTGAGCCAGGCCGGCACGACCAGCAGCGGCTTCATCCTCAAGTACGACAACACCGCCGCGAAGTGGCGCATGCTGCTCACCCGGACCGACTCGACCGGCCCCGTCAGCGACTCGGCCAGCTCGACGACCGCGCCCGCCACGGACACCTGGGTGCACCTGGCCGGCGTCGTCACCGCATCGGGAACCATCCAGTTGTACGTCAACGGCGTCCTCGAAGGCAGCTACAGCGGTCACACCGGCGTCTGGGACGCCACCGGGGCGCTGCAGGCCGGGCGCAGCTGGTGGAACGGCGCGTGGACCGACGCGTTCGACGGCCGCGTCGACGACGTGCGAACCTATCGCCGGGCGCTGTCCGCGGCCGAGATCAGGGCGGCCTACGGCACCGGCGAGACCACCCACTGGTCCTTCGCCGAGGGCACCGGCACCACCGCGGCCGACTCCGCCGGGGGCGTGACCGCGAACGCCGGCACCCTCGGCGCCGGGGCGGGCTGGACAACTGGACCAGCGGGCTCCGGCACCGCGGTCACGCTCGATGGAAGTGCCAACGGCAGCGTTACCGGTACCGTGCCCAGCGCCCGCACCGACGCCCCGTTCACATTCGCCGCGTGGGCCAACCCGGGGTCCACGGCCGCCGGCACGGTCCTGTCGATCAGCGGCGGCACCGGCTTCGCGGCCGCGCTGCGGATCAACGCGGCCGGCCGGTGGTCGTTCGCGGCCACCCAGGGCGACAGCGCGGCGGCGGCGGTCGACGAGGCGACCGGCAGTACCGCTGCGGCTGCTGCTTGGACGCACCTCGTCGGCGTCTACGACGGCGGCTCGACCCTGACGCTGTTCGTGAACGGCGCGCAAGCCGGCACGGCGACCCACACCCCGCGCTGGAACGGCACCGGCGCGCTGCGGGCCGGCCCGTTCACCGGCGGCGTCGACGACGTGCGGGTGTTCGGCCGCGCGCTGGGTAGCGCCGAGGTCGCCGCCCTGTACGCCGGCACCCCCCTCGACGTGGGCGCCGGCGCGCCGCCGGACCCGATCACCGCGGGCCTGCCGGGTGCGCTGCAGGGCGCCCAGGGCGGCCAGACCGCGGCGACGGCGATCGGCCTGCGGGGGATCACCAACCTGTACACCAATGCGCCGGTCACGAACCCGGCCGCGGTCACCGTCGAGGGCTGGTTCCGCACCCGCTCCGGCGGCGCCCTGATCGGCCTGCAGGACGCCCCGACGGGCCCCTCGGCGTTTCGCGACCGCGTCCTGTACCTGGATTCGGGCGGCCGGTTGTCCTTCGGGGCGTACAACGGCGGCACGGTCGTCGTGCGCTCCCCCGCCGGGCCGGTCTACACCGACGGCGCCTGGCACTACGCCGCCGCGTCGCTGGGCCCCGCCGGGATGCGCCTGTACGTCGACGGTGCCCTCGTCGCCTCGGCCGCCAACACCGCCGCCCAGAGCTACACCGGCTGGTGGCGCTACGGCGGCTGCGACCTGACCGGCTGGCCCAACCGGCCGCTCAATGATTTTCTGGTGGGTGCTCTCGACGAGCTCGCCGTATACTCTTCGCAGCTCAGCGACCAGCAGATCGCCTGGCACTACCACGCGAACCACTGAACCTCCGGCCCGTCGAGGCGCGAATTCGGGCCGACGCGCGTAGCGTCGGGTCGAGGACGGACGACTCGGGCGAGGCGGTGATGGGCACGCAGCAGGCCTCCGCATCCGCCGCCGGCCGGCCCCGCGGCGGCCACCAGGGTCTGATCGACGCCGAGATGCGCGCCAGCCGCCGCGCCGTGCTGGACACGTACCGCACGCGGCTGGTCGCCGACGCCACCACCCTGGCCGCCGGGGACTTCCTGGCCCTGGCCGACCCGCGGACGGTACACGAGGCCATCCTCATCGCCGCCACAACCGTCGCCGACGCGTGCACCCTGCAGCAGTACGACCCCGACATCCGCATGCTGCGCGTCGTGGCCAGCCGCGGCGTGCCCGACGTGCTGCTGCGCCACCTGGCCTCGGCCGACGCCTCCACGGGCGCCGCCGCCCTGGCCGACGACGGCCCCGCCCTGCCCTCGATGCCCGCCAGCGGCTTCAAGGCCGTCAACGTCCACCCCTTGCGCGGCGACGACCACGAACTGCTGGGCCTGCTGTGGCTCCTCTCGGCCACCGCCACCCGCCGCCGCGACCAGGAACGCCTGGCCCGCTCGGCGGCACGCGCCATGGCCGTGATGGCCGCCCGCCGTTGATCCTCCTCGCCCAGGCCGCGGGCCTGTTCGCCGTCACCAACCTCGACGACCTCGTGGTGCTCGCGCTGTTCTTCGCCCAGGGCGCCGGCCACCGCCACGCCGCGCGGAGCATCGCGATCGGCCAGTACCTCGGGTTCGCCGCCATCCTGGGCGTGGCCGTCGCCGCCGCATTCGGTGCGACCTTCCTGCCGGAGCCGGCCGTCGCGTACCTCGGCCTGCTCCCGCTCGCCCTGGGCATCCGAGCCGCCGTCCAGGCCTGGCGCCACCGCCACGACGACCCCGACTCCCCCACCACCGGCCGGGCCGCCCCACGCGCCCTGGAGGTGGCGGCGGTGACCTTCGCCAACGGCGGCGACAACATCGGCGTGTACGTCCCGGTCCTCGCCACGGCCGGCCCCGCCGGGATGAGCGGGTACGTCCTGGTGTTCCTGGTGCTGGTGGCGCTGTGGATCGCGGCGGGGCGGTACTTCGCGACCCGGCCCTTGGTCGCCCGCGCCCTCAGCCGGTGGGGGCACGTGCTGCTGCCCGTGGTGCTGATCGGCATCGGCGTGCTGATCCTCGCCGGCGGCCGGTAGGACGCCCAGCGCTAGTCGGGCGGCCGGCGGCCCAGGCCGGCCTCGCGGGCGGCGACGATGGCCTGGCCGCGCTCGGTCAGGTGCAGCTTGGCCAGGATCGTGGAGACGTTGTTGGCGATCGTCTTCACCGACAGGTACTCCTGCTGCGCGATCTGCGCGTTCGTCAGCCCGGCCGCGATCCCGTTCAGGATCACCCGCTCCCGCGCCGTCAGTTGTGGGAACGCGGCGCGCTCCGGTGGTGGCGGGGCGGCGAAGAACGTGCGCAGGCGGGCGGCCAGGGCGGCGCCGAAGACGGCCTGGCCGGCGCCCGCCGCGCGGACCGCCGTCACGATGTCCGCCCCGCCCGCGCCCTTGAGCAGGTAGCCGACCGCGCCCGCGGCCACAGCGGCGAAGACCATGTCGTCGTGCTCGAACATGGTGAGCACGAGGACGGCGGTGCCGGGGTGGTCGGCGGCGATCCGGCGGGTCGCCTCGATGCCGTGCAGGCCGGGCATCTGCAGATCCATGAGGACCACCCGCGGGTGCAGCGACGCCGTCAGCGCGACCGCCTCGGCGCCGTCGACCGCCTCGCCGACCACGGTGATGTCGTCGGTGGCGGCGAACACGGCCTGCAGGCCCTCGCGGACCATCGGGTGGTCGTCGGCGATCAGGATCGAGATCATGAGGCGGCCGCCAGTGGGAGGCGGGCGTGGACGCGGCCGCCGGACGGGCTCGGGCCCGCGGTGAAGGAGCCGCCCAGTTCGCCCGCGCGCTCGCGCATGCTCAGCAAACCTACGCCGGGGGTCCAGCCCGCGGCGCCCGGGTCGTCGTCGGTGACGGCCACGGTCAGGCTGGGGCCGCCGGCGCGTTCGAAGGTGACGGTGCAGGTGCTCGCCCGGGCGTGGCGGACGACGTTGCTGATCGCCTCCACGGCGATGCGGAACGCGGCCACCTCCACCGCGGCGGGCAGGTCGCCGGCGTCGTCCGGGGTCACCACCACGGTCAGGCCGGAACCCTCCGCGAGCCGGGCCGCGTTCGCCCGCACCGCGCCGACCAGCCCCAGGTCGTCGAGGGCCGGCGGGCGCAGGTCGTAGACGATCCCGCGCAGCTCGTCGATGGCCCGGGTGGCCACCTCGCGGGCGCGGACGAGCGTGGCGTCAGCGGCGGCGGCGGACGGTACCGTGGCCAGCCTTGCCCGGGCCGCGTCGACGTTCAGGCCGAACCCGGTCAGCATCGGGCCCAGGCTGTCGTGCAGCTCGCGGCGCAGGCGGCGGCGCTCGTCCTCGCGGGCGGTGACCAGGCGCTGCCGCGACTCGATCAGGTCGGCGGTCAACGCCTCGGCGTGCACGGCCGCGCCCAGCTGAGCGGCCAGGTCGCCGAGCACGGCGCGGTCGCGGTGGCCGAACTCCGTCTCGCCGGAGCGCGGATGGGCCAGCAGCGCGCCGACCGGGGCGCCGCGGTAGGTCAGCGGCCAGCGCTGCGGCGAGCCGCCGGTCGGGGTGCCGTGCGCGGCGACGAACTGGCCGTCGCGCTCGATCGCGACGTACGGCAGCCGCAGCGACCGCGCCACCCCGCTCACCGCGGCCGGGAGCACCGTGCCGGGCTCGGCGACGGCGGCCAGGCGGCGGTTGAGGTCGCTCATCGTCCGGTACGGGTCGCTGCGTAACCCGTAGAAGCGCCGGTCCAGCCAGCGCTGGGTGGCGGTGCGGGCGGGACCGTACGCCAGCGCGACCACGAACCCGCCGGCCACGATGCCGGCCCACTGCGACGCGACGGCGGCCCCGAGCGCGGCCACGGCCAGGTAGGCCACGGCGAGCAGGACGGTCACCGCGGCGTACCCGATGGAGCGGCGGATGACGGTGTCGATGTCCCACAGGCGGTACACCAGGATAGGCACGACGAGGGTGGCCACGAAGACCGTCCCGTCGGCGATGAACGCCGCGGACGGCACGAGGTCGAGGACCACCAGCGGGAACAGCAGCAGGGCCTGCACGACGCCGATCGCCCGCCACAGCAGCTGCTGGCGCTGCACGCCGCGGGCCCGGCGGGCGCGCACGACGATGTGCAGCCCGGCGAGCAGGCCGATCAGCACCACGAGCGGGCCGCCGATCTGCGCGAAGTCGGCAAGGTGCGCGAGCGGGCCGTCCCCGGTGAGCGGGTTGCGCACGGTCCGCCCGGCCTGCGCCGAGATCGTGCCGGCCGTCTCGGAGCCGAGGAACCCGCCGACGACCATGAGCACCAGCCCGCCGACCATGAGCGCGTTGAGGACGCGCCCGGTGCGGGACTCGATCCGTCCGCCGGGAAACCGGACATTGATCAGCCCTTGTACGGCCACCGCCACGAACTCGAACCCGCCCGTCGCGACCAGCAGCATCGGCCAGTCTCCGCCCCGCTCGTGCAGCAGGGCCCAGCCCCCGGCCCCCTCCGCGGCGCCCGCGACGGCCAGGAGCACCGCCGACCCGCCCAGCAGCCAGCCGAACGGAAGGTCGGGGCGGCGGTGGATGAGGAAGGCGCCGGCCAGCCCGTACGGGATGAGGTAGGCGACACAGTCGATCATGCTGTCCCGGAACTCGGGCGACGGCACCGGCACGGCCACGAGCGCGGTCACGGCGACGGCGACCCCGAGCGCGGTGACCCCGAGGCAGGCCACGGCCCAGGCGGTACGCGACCCGGCGACGGCGCTCATGCCGCTGACGATGCCGGACCGGTTGCGCCGCCGCAATCGCCGCCGTTCCCGGACCGGCCGGGAGATCGTCCCGCCGGACCGGGAAGCGGCCGAGACCGTGGCCTCTGGTCCCGGGAACGGGCCGGCCCGGAACCTGGTCCCGTGCTGGCACGGATCTCGATGCCGCACGCGTACCGGTACCAACGAAGAACGCCCCCGACCCCTCGAACCGGAGTGCCCCATGCGCCGTCTTCTGCCGCTCGCCGCCCTGTTCGCCCTCGCCGCCTGCTCCACCGGCCACACCGCCCTGCCGCTTCCGCTGCCCCCGCCGCCGTCGTCGGCCGCGACCTCGGCGTCCGCCGGCACCCCGGCCCTGGACGACTACAACGACGACGGCACCCCCGACCCCCTCTGCTCGACCCAGGACTTCGGCGGTGGCCTGGTCCTGAAAATCCCGTGCAGCATCGGTACCGCCCACGAGCCCGAAGAGGGCACAACGCTGGTCAAGGACTCGCTGTACCGCCTGCCCGGGGTGGACATCGACCTCACCGGCATCTCGGCCGAGATGATCTTCGCCCGCGCCGCCGACACCGACGAGCGCGTCTTCGTCCTCATCTTCAACAGCGACAACCTGTTCGCCACCGGCCACGCCGAACTCAACGCCCCCGACCAGATGGACCGCGCCGTCGCCGTCCTGAACGCCAAGCTCCCGGGCGGCGCCGTCCAGGTCCGCGGCCACACCGACGCGACCGGCAACGCCGCGGGCAACCAGACCCTGTCGGTGCAGCGCGCCACGACGGTCCAGCACTACCTGACCGCCCACGGCCTGAAGGCGACCGGCGTGGACGCGATCGGGTTCGGCCGCACGCGCCCGCTGGTCGAGGAGACCAACCCGGACGGCAGCGCAAACCTCAAGGGACGCGCCTTCAACCGCCGCGTGGAGATCGCCGTCCGCCTCCCCCGCGCCTGACATGACCTGCGGCACAATCATTTGTCCAACAATTGGCTCAATGCTTGACTGGGCGCGTGCCCCGACTGACGCCGAACGTGTCCCTGGCCGAGCAGGTCGCCGACCAGCTGCGGCGCCGCATCGCCGATGGCGAGTTCCCGGTCGGCGCCCTGCTCCCCACCGAGCACGAGCTCACCCGCGAGCTCGGGGTCAGCCGCAACAGCGTCCGGGAGGGGCTGCGCTCGCTCGTGCACGCGGGGCTGCTCGGCGCGCGCGCCGGGTACGGCACGTTCGTCCTGGCCACCAGCGACCTCGCCCCGGCGCTCGCGCGGCGGCTGGCGCACGACCGGGCCGACGACGTCGCCGAGGTGCGGCTCCTGCTCGAACGCGAGGGAGCCCGCCTCGCCGCGACCAGGGCCACCCCCGAGCAGCGTGCGCGACTCGGCGAGGCGCTCGCCGCGCGGGCGGCCGCGGCCGACGGGGCCGCGTACGCCGCCGCCGACATCGCCTTCCATCGGCTGCTCATGGAGGCGTCGGGCAACGCGCTGCTGGCCGAGCTGTACCGGGGGGCCGGCGGCAACGAGCAGTCCCTGATGCGGCTGAACGCGCCCGATGTCGACCTGGCCGCGTACGCGGACGAGCTGCCCGAGATCGACGCCGCGCACGCCGCGATCGTCGCCGCCGTCCAGGCCCGCGACCCCGGCGCGGCGGCCGCCGCGGCCGAGCGCATGGCCGTCCTCGCCCACGCCTTCGCCTCGAACTGCAACGGGAACACCAGCAATGACGATCACTGAACAGGCCCCCGCCCGCGTACGCACGCTCAGCCCCGCCCTGGTGCTGGCCGGGCTCCTGCTCGTCGCCGGGAACCTGCGGGCCGGCATCACGACCGTCGGGCCCGTGCTCGCCGAACTGCGCGACGACCTCGGGCTGTCCTCGCTGACCGCGTCGGCGCTGATCAGCCTGCCGCTCATCGCGTTCGCGGTGGTGTCGCCGTTCGCGCCGGCGCTGGCCCGGCGGATCGGGCTCGAACGGGCGCTCGGCAGCGGGCTGGCCGGGCTGACCGCCGGGCTGGTCCTGCGCTCGCTGCCCGGACGGCCGCTGCTGTGGCTCGGGACCGCGCTGCTCGGGGTGGCCATCGCGGTGCTCAACGTCGTGCTGCCGGCGCTGGTGAAACGCGACTTCCCGACCAGGATCGGGCAGGTGACCGGCGCCTACTCCGCGGTGCAGTCGGTGTTCGCGGCGACGGCGGCCGGGGTGGCGGTACCGGTGGCGGCCTTGACCGCGGCCGGCTGGCGACTGCCGCTGGGCATGTGGGCCGGCCTCGCCCTGATCGCGATCGCCGTCATGCTGCCGCAGCTGAGCCGGCGGACCACGCCGCCCGCGGACGTCGCCGGGCCCGCGCGACCGGCCGGGCGCAACCCGTGGCGGACCGCGCTCGGCTGGCAGGTCACCGCGTTCATGGCCCTGCAGTCGACCGGCTACTACATCCTCATCACCTGGCTGCCGTCGATCGAGTCCGCGGCCGGCATCGGCGCGACCGCCGCCGGCGTGCACCAGTTGCTGCTCAACGGCTTCGGCATCGCGGGCAGCGTGGCCTGCTCGGCGCTGATCGCGCGCTTCCGGGACCAGCGTTTCCTGGGTGTCATGACCCCCGTCCTGTACGGCCTGGCAACCGCCGGCATCCTGCTCGCCCCGCAGTACAGCGCGGTCTGGAGCAGCCTCGCCGGCATCGCGGGCGGCTGCGGCATCGTCCTCGCCCTGTCGTTCTTCGGCCTGCGCACCACCCACCACACGCAGGCGGCCGCGCTGTCGGGCATGGCCCAGTCGGTCGGGTACCTCGTGGCGGCGGCCGGCCCGATCGTGGTCGGCGCCCTGCACGACGCCACCGGCTCGTGGACCCCGGCCCTGGCCGGCATCATCGGGCTGGACGTGGTCCTGGTGGTCTTCGGCTACCTCGCCGGCCGGCGCCGGGTCATCGGCTGACCGACACGGCCCGTTCCCGCGTGGCGCCGCGGACCAGCAGCCCGAGCAGCACGAGCGCGGCGCCGTAGGCGGTCAGCGGCACCACCGGCGGCCCGGTGACCGGCAGCGTCCCGGCGGCGGCCACCTTCACGGCGAGCGTCAGCACCCGCGGCCCGCCACCGGGCGCGATCCCGGCCAGCGCGAGCGTGTGATCCCCGGCGTAGCTGTTCGGAATGACCACCTGCAGCTCGGCATGCCCGCTGCCGTCCGCGGTCCCGGTGGCCAGCGCGACCGGCGTCGAGTAGATCGCGATGGTGACCGGCGAGTTCGGCGCGAACCCGTCCCCGCTGACGGTGATCGTCCGCGTCTGCCCCGTGGCCGGCCCCCGGCTCAACGGCCCGTCCCCGACCGGCACCGTGGCCGGAATCTGCGGACTGGCCGGCGTGGCGGTGACCGCGTCACTGGCCGCGGACGTCCCACCGGCCCCGCTCGCGGTGACCGTCACGGTGTACGGCGTCCCGTCCGTCAACCCGCCGATCTCGCACCCGGTCCGCGGCGCCTGCGCGGTGCACTGATGCGCGCCGGGTTGTGCTGTGGCGACATAGCTTTCCGCGTCGGTACCGCCCGATGCCCACGAAACCGCGATCGTCCCCGCCCCGCCTTTGGCCGCCACCCCCGCCGGCGTCGCCGGCACCGCGGTCGACGGCGTCGTCGGCTTGGGCGTCGTCGGCGTCGGAGCCGGCGTCGTCGGCGTTGTCGGCGTGGTCGGCGTCGTCGGCGTGGTCGGCGTCGTCGGCGTCGGGGTGGGCGCCGTGGATGCTCTGTTGTAGACGGTGATCTCGTGGATGGAGTACCCGAGGTCGGTGACGGTCAGCATCACCCCGCCGTCCCGCTCCTCGACGGTGACCGGCACGCTGACCTTCTCACCACTCCCGGCGTCGGTACTCTGCACATCGAACCCGACCGTCGCCGCCTCGTGCGCGGTGGTCCCGGTAGCGGTGAAGTACCCGGCCGGCATGAACGCGTTGAACCCGCCCCGGACCGGCTTCCCGTCGACGTCGAGATGGGGGTTGCCGAGGTACGGCAGCGACCAGTACGGCTCCGGATAGGTCCCGAACATGATGGTCGTAGGCCGGGCCTGCGCATCGGAGGCGAGATAGAACCCGTCCAGGGCCGCCCGCTCCGGCGCGTCCCAGGTCGCCATGTCCTGCGTGTTCCCCATGAACCGCATCCCACTGCCGAGCGCATCGGCCCGCGTGGTGTCATCGCCACAGTCCCGCCCGGCAACGCAAGCGGCCGCCGCGTCCCCGCTGATCCAGTCGATGTGCGTGTTGCGCCCCTCGATGACCAGCTTCCCGGCCGACCGCGTGAGCTCCAGCCCCTCGGCGAGCGACATGGTGTACCGAGGCTGAAAATCCCCGGTGCGCACGGTGAGCCGGATCAGACCGTCCCCGTCGTACCCGCTGACCGCCCAGTTGAACGACTTCACCACCCCCGGCAACGTGGTGACGCTGCCGTTGACCTCGTGGGCCGGGTCGCCGTTGCCCGGGGTGACGGAGGCGGACTCGATGCAGTACTGGGCGAGGTCGCTCGTGCAGTAGGGCCAAGCCCCGGTCGGCCAGTCATCAACCGGATCTGACGAAGGCTGAACGCTCACCGAAGGCTCGCCACTCGGCGACGGCGACTCGGAAACGGACGCGGAGACCGTGGCGGAAGCCGACGGGTCCGCTGTCGGGTCCACGCCAGGAGAGGCGAAGGCAAGCCCCGGCACAGCGGCCGCCGCGAGGCTCAGTCTGACCAGCAATCGTGCACGCACGGGCGATCCCTCCCGGGGAGAAAACCGCAAATGCGGCAATACGGGCGAACGTACGCAATCACCCGCCCCACCCAGGCCGAGTCCGCCAAACCCTTCGGCCCCGGTCCTCATCAGTTCGCGATCCGGCCCACCCGGCTACGACGGGCCTCCGCGCCGACACGGCCTCGGCGGCCCGACGGGCACGGGACACCGTCCTGCCGTGGCCGGGCGGCTGGCGGGCATCGTCAACGGGCCGCCCGCTGCTGGACCTGCCCCTGGTGCACGTCGTTGACCCACTCCCAGCCGGCCGGGGCGTTCGGGCCGATGCGCGGGTCGTCGGGGGTGTGCCCGTCGCGCAGGGCGAGCACGTACGCGCGGTCGAGGTCGATGCGCGCCTTGACCTGACCGGCCCCGCCCACCGACCCGTGCCCGGGCACGACGACCTCGGCCCCGCCGGCCGTGCGCTCCAGCAGGTCCAGCGCCGCGAGGTACGCCGCGATCGGGTCGCCGGAATCCTCCCAGTCGAGCATCGGCACCAGGACATCGGAGAGCATGTCGCCGGCGAGGAGTACCCCGCGCTCCTCGATGAACAGCGCCGCATGGCCCTGGGCGTGGGCCCGGTGCTCCAGGATCCGCACCCGCGGGCCGTCCCAGGGGAACTCGGTGGCCCCGGCGGGCAGGGCGGTGACGAGACCGAGCAGCTCGAGCGGCACGTCGTCCTCGATGCCGGTGCCCTCCAGGTGGTCGCGGATGGCGGTCTTCGCGTCCGGGTCGGCCAGCTGCTCGCGGATGGCGGCGGCGCACTCGGCGGTGCCGTAGCGCGGCGCCTCGCCGAGGCTGGGCAGCCAGAGCACGTGGTCCCAGTCGGGATGCGTCGAGAAGCCCGCGACGACGGCCCGGCCCGCCAGGTCCCGCGCGAGGCAGGCGATCTCCTGCTCCACCACGCCGGGGTCGACGAGCAGCACCCCGTCTGGCCCCTGCACGACGATGCCGTTGCTCTTGATGAACTCGCTCTCGTGGACCAGCACACCATCCGCGACCTGCGTCAGCACGGGTTCCCCTCCGCCAAAGTGATTGCGATCTGCAATCACTATAGCCACCTGTCAAGCATCATGCTTGAGACCCTCTGCTAGTCCTGCCGGGCGTGGCCCGGCTGATCCCGGACGTCGTGGTGCTGCTCGCCCGGCTGCGCGGTCACCAGCCGATGCTCACCGTGGACGGCCTGCGCTTCAGCCTCGCCGCGGCGGCCCTCGTCGCCGCTGTCGCGCTGGTCCACCTCGGCCGGCGGTGGACGCTGCCCGGCCCGCGCGCGGGTCTGCTCGCCGCCGTGACGGTGCCGGGGTTCGCGCTGAGCGTAGCCGCCTACGCGATGGCCGATCCGCTGCACCGGTTCGCGGACGTCCCGGCCCTCACGGTCGCGTTCGCCGGGCTCGCGGTGCTGCTGCGCTGGGCCGGCCGCGCGCCCCACCGGCGTCGCTGGGCGGCCGTCGGGGGGATCGTGGCGCTAGCCGCTCCACTGTGGACTCCGCCGCTGTTCGTGCTGTTCGCCGGCCTGGCGTACGGCGCGATGCTCCCGGCCGCACGGTGGCGGTGGGACTATCGCCGCAGCAGCACCACCGCGCGCAGGCGGGAGGCTGGGATCGGGCCCTCCTGGCGCGAATCGTAGCTCTCGGCAGGGTTGTCGCCGGTCACCACCAGGCAGCCGGGCGGCACCGTGACGTGCCCGGCGAGTGCCGCGAATCCGGTCAGCTTGGCCGGCACCGGCTCCCCCGCCGTGGCCACGAGGCGCTTCACGAACCACAACCGACCAGGATCCCCCTGTTGTACCGCTCCAGCCTCCGCCGCCGGCGCCAGCAGCACGAGCCGTCCGGTGGCCGCGCGGGTCGTGCGGCGGGCCAGAATCTGCGCGCCGTCGGCCAGGGTGGGCAGCATGCTCGGGCCGTCGACGCGCACCAGCACCAGGTTGCGCCTCGCCCAGACGAGCACGGCGACGAGAGCCAGCAGCGGCAGCGCCATCCACATTGGACTCACGCTTCCGCCGGTTGGTAGCCGGAGGCCTGCAGGGCGAACAGGGTCGCGTACTCGCCGCCCGTGGCCAGCAGTGTGGCGTGGTCGCCGCGCTCGTGGACGGTGCCGCCGGACAGGACCACGATGTCGTCGGCCTCGCGGATGGCGTTGAGGCGGTGGGAGATCAGGACGCTCGTCAGGCCCTCGCGTTGGGCGCGCAGGCGGGCGTGGACCTCGTGCTCGGCGGCGGCGTCCAGGCCGGCGCTGGGCTCGTCCAGGATGACCAGGTCGCGGGAGTCGCGCAGGAACGCGCGGGCGATGGCGATGCGCTGGCGCTGGCCGCCGGACGGGTTGACGCCGGTGGTGTCGGTGCCCTTGGCGTCGGGGGCGTTGAAGCGGCGCCCCAGCATGGTGTCGTACCCGGCGGGGAGCCCGGCCAGCAGCTCGTGGATGCCGGCCCGGTCGGCCGCGGCGTGGATGCGCGGGCGGTCGTCGAGGGCGGGCAGGTCGCCGACGCCGATGTTCTCGGCCGCGCTGAGCTCGTAGTTGACGTAGTCCTGGAAGACGGCGCTGATCCGGGCGCGCAGGTCGGCCGGGTCGAGCTCGCGCAGGTCGACGCCGTCCCAGAGGATCGCGCCGCGGGTCGGGTCGTAGAAGCGGCACAGCAGCTTGACGAGCGTGGACTTGCCGCAGCCGTTGCGGCCGACCAGGGCCGTGGCGCGGCCGGCGGGGAGCGTCAGGGTGAGCCCACGCAGTACCCACGGATGGTTTGGCCCGTAACGGAACCACACGTCGCGCAGCTCGATGCCGGTGCGCAACGGTGGGGTCTTCGCACTTCTGGCAGGCACCGGGAGGTCGGGCGGGTCGGCGAGGACCGATCGGTAGCTGTCGAAGAGCAGCAGGGCCTGGATCGCCTTGGCCGCCTGGGCGGCCGCGGTGGCCAGGGCGGTCTGCACGCCGAGGACGGCGGCCAGGAACATCGCGATGTCGCCGACGCTGTGCGCGCCCGCGCGGGACTGGGCGGTCACGATGAGCAGGGCCGCGCCGGCCACGACGGCGGCGGTGGTGGCCAGGCCCGCCTGCACGAGCATGGCGCGGCGGTCGGTGGTGTGCTCGGCCGCCTGGGCGCTGCGCCGTTCGCGCAGCATCCGCTCGCGCAGGAAGCCGCCGAGGCGGAACAGCCGGACCTCCTTGGCCGCCTGCTCGGTGGCGAGCATGTCGCGGTAGAACAGCTCGCGGCGCTTGGCCGGGCTGATGTCCCACTCGGTCCAGGCGCGCTCGCGGCCCAGGATCAGCTCGGCGGCGAGCACCGGCAGCCCGGACAGCAGCACGGCGACGGCGACGGCCGGGCTGACCGTCCACAGTGAAGCGACCAGGCCGCCGACGGTGAGCACGGCCCCGAACACGCCGAACGCGCTGTCGATGACCTGGCCGGGGCCGCGGCCACCGGACTCGTCGGCGAGCATGAGCCGGTCGAGGTACTCCGGGTCCTCGAACCGCGCCACGCCCACCACCCTGTCGACCGCCCGGAACAGCCGGTCCTTGGCCAGCAGGGCGACCGCCCGTTCGACGTCGGCCCGCACGTACGCGAGGATCGCCGGCCCGAGCCCGACCAGCACCCCGACGCCGGCCAGCGCGGCCACCGCCCCGGTCCAGCCCGGCCCGGTGGCGCCGCGGGCGATCCCGTCGACGACCGCCCGGGTGAGCAGCGCCGCGGCCACCGGCAGGCCCGCGGTGAGCAGGGTGCCGGCGGTCAGGACGGCGGTCCGGCCGGGCGCCGCGGCCACCGCGAGCCCCACGGCGGCCCGCACGTGGGCGGCGATCCTGGCCGGCGCGAGCCCGAGCCGCTGTGCTCCGCTCATGCCGGTCAGACCAGGGCCGGCTGCTGATAGTCGTGGCTGGCGATGGTCTGGCCCGGCCCGACGGTGCAGAACGACGGGGTCGCCATCACGTGGAACGCGCGCGCGACCGGCCCGCGGCGGCGCTCGATCACCGTGCGCACGCCGGGCCCGAACGCCGCGACCATGAGCTCGGCCTCCTCCGCCTCCCGCACGACGGCGAGGGTCCGCGCCGGGTCGCCGAGCGCGGTGGCGGCGGCGGTGAACGCGACCACGTGCGACTGGCAGACCTCGCAGTCGGGGTCGAAGAAGCCGATGACGGTACCGTCGGCAAGCTCGTCCCGGGTCAGCGTCTCCCCCGCCGTCGTCGTGGCGGTGAAGTCCTCGATCCGCTCGCCGATGTCGGACATCGTCGGCACCCCCCGCTCGAGGGTGGCCAGCCGGGCCTCGCTGCCCGCCACCCGCTTCAGCAGGGCGAAGGTCAGCACGATGTTGAGCGCGACGGCGATCGTGAGCACCACGGTGAGCGTGACGAGCATCGGGACTCTCCTTCGTCGGAGGGCCGGGCCCGGCGGTGCGCACCGCCGGGCCCGGTGTTCGGGGAAATCGTCAGCAGCAGGGCCGGCGGCCGTCGGCGCCCTTCGCGCTGAGCACGCCGTTGCTGCCGCAGCCGAAGCCGCACGTGCCGCGGACCGGCGTCGCCTTCGCGTCGGCCGTGGGCACGACCAGCTTGAGCAGGCTGTGGGTCAGCTTCTTCATGTCGATCTCCTCCTCGTGGGATGAGCACTCCCCTGCCGGATGGCAGAAGTCTTCGGTGGGTGCAGGAGCGACCGCACGTCGTCCAGCACGGTGACCAGCGCGCCGCCGAGCACCCCGAGGAGGGCGGCGAGCAGCGCCCCGCCCAGCTCCGGGTCGGCGTCCGCGCTCCCGGTGCCGACGGCGGCCGCGGCGGCGATCGCGATCAGCACCAGGTTGCGTCCAATGTGGAACGTCCCCAGCGGCATCGCGCTGTGCCCGAAGCACTGGCACGTCGTCACCGTCCCGCGCCGCACCACGATGCCGATCGCCCCGGCCAGTCCGGCCAGCAGTGCCGCGGCCAACGCGAGTCCGACGATTCCCGTCATCCGCGTCGGTACCGCCAGCAGCCCGACGATCGCCACCTCGCACCCGACCACGAGTGCGGCCACGGGCTGCACGAGCCGCTCCGGGAGGATGCCCATGCGGCGCGTCGAGCGCCGGAACGCCCCGAACGCGCCGCGGCTGCGGAGCTTGGTGAACGCCGAGACCGCGAAGACGGTGGCGACGAGCAGCCGGCCGAACAGCGCGACGTACAGCACCCGACCTCCCCGTTGAATAGCCGTCCATCGATGGTGCCCGGGGGGCGTTGGAATTCTGTTAACTTTTCGTTGGATCCCTGCTCACCCACGGTGACGACACGTCCGGGCGCCGTCACTCCCGCCGAGTCGGATCACTTACATTGCCGCCGGCCGGCGGTCGATAGGCTCCGGCACGGAAACGATCTCGTGGCGGTGCCGCGGGCCGAGCCGCCGGGAGCCGCGCCGATGACCTGGACCCTCGAGATCCACCACATCGACATCGGCGGCTCCGGCGACGCGACGCTGATCGTGGCCCAGGACGACGGCGTCGGTCATATGCACGGACCGTCCATGCGCACCTGCCTCGTCGACGGGGGCCGGGTCCCGGCCGGCAACAGGGTCCACGACTACCTGACCAACACCGCCAATCTCGGCATCGGGCCCGGCCAGCACCCGCTCGACATCGTCGTGGTGACGCACTACGACGCGGACCACATGAACGGCGTCCGCAACCTCCTGGAACGCCACGGCGCCGGGATCTACGACCACACCCTCGTCTTCGACCAGGGCGAGCCGCCCGGGGACGAGGTCAACTACCGCCTCTACGCGGACGCGATCGGGGTCCGGCCCGGGAGGGTCCGGGTGACCCGCAACGTCGCCAACATCCAGGAGCCGGTCAAGGAGCGGGGCGGTGTGCGGGTGCGCCCCGGTGCGGTGAACAACGTCCGCATCCAGCCCAGGACGTTCCTCACGCACGGCGCGGTGCCGCACAACCCGGCGGTCAACGCGCCGCCGCCGCTGGTGGTGCCGGGCGCAGCCGTGATCAACCCGGCCCACCTGGCCGAGTGGTGGCATCCGTACTGGCTGGTCGGCCGGGAGATCCTGTGGACCGACTCGGGCGGGGAGCCGATCAACCAGCCCCGGCCCAACGCGCCCACGATGACGTGCATCGCCGTGAACCGGTTCGTCCGCGAGGACGCCGGCAACTCGCTCTACCGCGCCGTCGCCCCGCTCGGCAACGCCGAGAAGATCAAGAACGAGATGAGCCTCGCCTTCGAGCTGCGGTTCGGCACATTCCGGTACTACATCGGCGGCGACATCGAATCGGGCCAGGAACGGACCATCGCCGAATACCTCAACGACCAGGACTCGGTCGCCGGCCGCGTGCACGTCGTGAAGGCGAGCCACCACGGTGCGGACACGGCCTCCAGCCGCTCGTTCATCAGGCGGATGCGCCCGGAGGCCGTCATCATCTCCTGCTCGACGAGCAACCAGTACTACCACCCGGCCGACCGGACCGTCGCCATCCTGGACGGCTATCCCGACGCCGCCACCCCGCCGCCGCCACAGTTCCGGCCGATTCCCAACTTTCTGACCGGATACCAGTTCCCGCACAATGTAGGTGGGCCGCAACATGCGGGCGGAGACTGCTCCGAGATCGCGGGCGACCCGGTGCCGCTGGCCGGTCCCGTCCGGCCGGGACACGTTCGGCTGGACGTCACCCAGGCCCAGTCGCAGTACGACGCCCGGGGCCTGCTCGCGACCGCCCTCGTGACCGGGGCCGCCCAGACGGCCGGCGTCCTGGGTCTCGCGCTGCCCGGCGGGCTGCTGCCGGAGCTGGCCAAGGCGGTGCTCTCGGCGGGCCCGCGCGACCTCAGGGTCACCGCCGTCGTCCAGGCCGCCCTCGGCGCGGCGCACGGCTTCGGCGCCACACCGGCGGCGATCGCGGCGACCGTCGCGGCGGGCGCGGCGCCGGGGACGATCGCCGGTGGGGCGGCGGCCATCGTCGCGGCCGTCCACGCCGCGGCGACCGGTGCGGCGGTGCCGGTGCCGGCGAATGAGGCCGCGGTCGCCGCCGCCGCCGCCGGCCTCGCGGGCTCCCTGGGCGGAGTCGTGCACGCGACCCTGCTGAACCTGGTCCAGCAGGCGACGCACGCCGCCGCGGTGCTCGGCGGGGCAGGCGCCGGGGCGGCCGCCGGCGCGGGTGCGGCCGCGGCCGCGGCGACGAATGCGGCCGCCCCGGCCACCGGGCGGTGCACCGTCACCTGCTGGATTCGCTACCTGCCGGTTCCGGCGGCCCACACGTACACGATCTACTGAGGGGCAACGGATGGACATCGCCGGCCTTCCGCTGGATGACCTCAAGACCCGGCTGGAGTCGCAGGTCACCGCCGGACGCCTGACCCTGGACCAGGGCACCATCGACGACGCCCGGCTGGCCGGCTTCCTGCGCGGCCTGCCCGGCGGACGGCTCGAACTCGCCGCCGTGTCCTTCGCCCTCACCGACACCACCGTCTGGCCGCAGCGCCTGACCGTCAGCGGCCGGGCGGGCGGCGCGTGGCCGGTCAGCGCGCTCGGCCCGGACGCGCTCGCACCCGGCACGGTCACGCTGACCGTCGGGCGCGCCGCGGCCGGCGGCGTCGCCGAAGTCGGCGCCGCCCTCGACGCGGTCCTGCACCTCGGTCCGCTGGCGCTGCCGGTCGCCGGCCAGGTCACCGGCGACGGGCTGCGCTGCACCCTGGGCACGGACGGGCACCCGGCCCGCAGCCTCGCCGACCTCATGACGCTGCTGAGCGGTGCGCCCCCGGCCACCGCCCTCCCGGTCGCCGGGCCCCTCGCCGCCGAGGTCGGCATCGACGGGCTCGACCTGCTGATCGGCAACGGCCCGACGCCGGTGAGCGCCCTGGTGCTGCGGCTGGGCGCGGCCGTCGACTGGGTGGTCGTGCCCGACCGGCTCGTCCTGCGCTCCGTCGGCTTCACGCTCAGCCGGACGCACCGGTCGAGCCCCAGCGGCCTGTCGTCCGCCTGGTTCGGCGCGCGGCTGCAGGCCACGCTGACGATCGGGCGCGAGTGCACGGTCGCGGTCGACTTCGGCGGCCGCGGACCGTGGGAGCTGAGCATCGTCCCGGCCGACGGGGTCCTGCCGAGCCTGGCCGACGTCGCCGGGTTCGTCGGCGGCGAAGCCTTGCGGGAGGCGGTCCGCAGCGGCACGGATGCGGTCGGCCTCGGCGAGATCGGGATCGACGGGGTGACCATCGGCTTCGACCCGTACGCCGGGGCGCTGCGCCACGCCGTGCTGGCCGGCCACGTCACGCTCGCCGGGGTCCGCATCGACGTCAGCGTGGACCTGCCCGACTTCGGGTTCGCCGGGCGGCTCGCCGCCGGCACCGGCATCCGGCTCCGGCGGCTGTTCGAGTTCTGCTTCGGCACCGCCCGGGGCTTCCCCGACATCGTCGTCACCGAACTGGCCCTGCGCGCGCAGCCGGACCCGGGGACCTACACGTTCGAGCTGACCGCCGCCGACGACGACCTCGCGATCGGCCCGCTCGCGCTGCGCGAGGTGAGCCTGACGGTGACCAAGGGGCCGACCGGCTTCTCCGGCGCGCTCGTGGCCGGCCTCGACCTGGGCGGCGCCGCCCTGCTGATCGAGGCGCGCCGGCCCGCTACCGGTGATGTGTGGGTGTTCACCGGCGCCACCAGCGAGCGGGGAAGCATCACGGCCGGCGCGCTGATCGCCGACCTGGCCGGGCGGTTCGGGGCCGTCGCCCTGCCGCCCGCCCTGACCGGCATGCTCGTCGACGAGCTCCTCGTACGGTTCGACACCGACCGCAACTTCACCTGCACCGCCCACGTGCGGCTGCCGCTCGGCGGCGCCGGCCAGCTCGCCCTGAAGCTGCACGTCGACGTCACCGCGGACGACGCCGACGGGTTCTCGGTCCGCGCCACCGCCACGCTGACGATCGGCCGGATGGTCTGCGCCGTGGCGCTCGACCGGCGCGACGGGCACAGCGACACGAGCATCGACGCGCACTGGGCGGCCGATCCGCAGCAGCCTCCGCTCTCCCTCAACGACCTGGCCGCGGGGCTGGACCTGCCGGTGCCGCCGCTCCCGCCGGGCCTGGACCTGACCCTGACCGGCGCGGACCTGACCTACGATTCGGCCACCCGGCGGCTGATGGTCGCCGCCCGGTCGGCGGCCCACGGCGCGGCGGTCTTCGTCGCGCTGCCCGCCGCGCCGGACGGCGGCCCCCACTACCTGGCCACGCTGGCCGTCGGCGGCTCGGTCGGGCTGTCGGACCTGCCGCTGGTCGGCGCCGCGCTCGGCGGCGACGAGACCTGCTCGGCCGAGCAGTTCCAGGTGGTGCTGTCCGGCGCCCCGATCACGCCGGAGCTGGCTTCCGACGCGAACGCCCTCGTGCCGGTCGGCTATCCGCGGTTCCCGGAGCAGGGCACCGGCGCCGCCCTCGCCGTGGCGGCCGTGCTGCGCTTCGGCGCGCAGCACATCCCGATCGCCCTCGGTGCCGCCCCGGCCCCGGCGTCTCCTCCTGTCGGCCCGGCGTCTTCTGTTGTCGGCCCGGCGTCTTCTATTGTCGGCCCGGCGTCTTCTGTTGTCGGCCCGTCGTCCGGCCCCGGCGGGGTGGTCGCCGCACCGCCGGATCCGGACGGCACGGTGTGGTTCGACGTGCAGAAGGCGTTCGGGCCGGTCACCCTGGACCGGGTCGGGGCCCGGTTCGCCGACGCCGCGGTGTGGTTCCTGCTCGACGGTTCGCTGGAGGCCGACGGATTCTCGTTGGTCCTGCAGGGCGCGGCGATCGGCGTGCCGGTGACCGACTTCGCGCCCCGGTTCGCGCTGCGCGGCCTGGCCCTGTCCTACGCCAACCCGCCGCTGGCGATCCTCGGCGGGTTCACCGCGGTCCCACCGGCCGACGGTGCCGCGTTCCGCTACGACGGCGGCGCGGCGGTCACCGCGCAGTCCTGGGGCGCCCTGGCGTACGGCTCGTACACCGAGGTCGACGGGCTGCCGTCGATGTTCCTGTTCCTGCGCGCCGGCGCGGCGTTCGGCGGGCCGCCCGCCTTCTCGGTCACCGCGCTGGCGGCCGGCTTCGGCTACAACTCCACGCTCCGGTTGCCCGCGGTGACCGAGGTGGCCGAGTTCCCGTTCGTGGCGGGCCTGGCCGAGCCGGCGGCGGACAGCGGTGCGGCGCAGGCGCTGGCCGCCCTCACCGGCGGCCCGCAACCGTGGCTGCGGCCCGCGGCGGGGCAGACGTGGCTGGCCGCCGGGGTGCGCTTCCACACGTACCGGCAGGTCGACACGACCGCCCTGCTGGCCGTGGAGCTCGGCAACGCCCTGACCGTCCTGCTGCTCGGGGTCACCACCGCCCGGTTCCCGTCGAGCGGGGCCGCGCGCCCGTACGCACAACTGCAGCTCCAGCTCCGCAGCGTGCTGCGCCCCGGCGAGGGGGTCTTCGCGCTCTCCGCGGCACTGACCCGCAACTCGTACCTGCTCGACCCGGCGTGCGTGCTGACTGGCGGGTTTGCCTTCTACGCCTGGTTCGGCGAGCACCGCAACGCGGGCGACTTCGCGATCACGGTCGGCGGCTACCACCCGGCGTTCGACGCGCCGGACCACTACCCGGTCGTACCGCGGGTCGGGTTCAGCTGGTCGCTCGACGCGGCGGTCCGCATCTCCGGCACCGCCTACTTCGCCCTGACCCCGTCGGCGATCATGGCCGGCGGGACACTGGACGTGCGCTACCACGACGGCAGCCTGACCGCCTGGTTCACCGCGCAGGCGGACCTGCTGGTCGCGTGGGCGCCGTTCCGGTTCCGGACCAGGGTCGGGGTCAGCGTCGGCATCGAGTACACGGCCAACCTGCTGTTCACGTCGAAGACCCTGCACCTCGAGGCGGGCGCGCAGCTGGAGCTGTGGGGACCCCCGACCGGCGGCACGGTCACGGTCCGGCTGTGGGTCGTCACGTTCACCGTCGCCTTCGGCGCGCCCGAGGACCCGGGCGAGGCACCGCGGCTGGACTGGGCCGGCTTCCAGGACCTGCTGCCGGCACCCGCGGCGAGCACCACGTTCGCCGCGACCGCCGGGCTGGCCGCGCCGCAGGCCGGTCCCGGCGAGCCGGGCGGGGCGGCGGAACCGGCGCCGTGGCCGGTGCGGGCCGACGGCTTCGCCGTGACCCTGCGCAACGCCGTGCCGGTCACCGAGGTGCTGCTCGGCTCGGCGGCGCAGGACCCGGTCCTGTCCGGGCCGGCGGTCGCCATCAGGCCCCTGCGCCGGACCGGCCTGACGGTGCGCCAGACGGTGGTCCTGCGGCGCATCGCCGGCGGCGGCGCCACCGAGATCGACCTGACCGCGACCGGCTGGCACGCGACCGGCGTCACCGCGGACGTGCCGGCCGCGCTGTGGGGCACCGGGACCGGGGCGACGCTCGACCCGGGCGACGCGCAACTGGTCCCCGACCGGCTCACCGGCCTGACCCTCACCGCGCCGGCCGCGACCGCCGGGTGGAGCGGCGGACCGGTCGACGCCGCCGGCACCCTCGGCGTCACCGAGCTTCCGACCGGCGCGACCCTGCCCCTGAGCACCGCCGCGGAGCCGGTCGGCGCGGTGGCCGCCCACGCCGGGGCGGTCGGCGCGATCGCGGCGCAGATCGCCGGCCCGGCCGCCGTGGCCGCGCGCACCGCCCTGTTCGCGGCCCTCGGCGACCTCGGCGCGGCACCGCCGGCCAACGGCCCGCTCGACGCCTTCGCCGCGGCCGCCGGGACGCTGTTCACCGACGAGCCGATGCTGACCGGCGCCGCGCCCTGACCGGAACTTGCCGACCGGCGCCGCGGCCTGACCGGACCGTGCCGACCGGCGCCGCGGCCCGACCGGACCGCGCGCGAGCGGCGCCGCGGCCTGACCGGACCGCGCGCGAGCGGAGACCAGCCGCACCGGTGGACGCCGGGGCGGTACCAGCTGGAGAGGAAAGTCGATGAGCGAGCCGACGCTGCCGCCGGGCGCTGTGCAGTTCTACGACGGGTTCCGGCCCGGCCTGGCGGCGGGGACCTACGAGCTGACCGCCGAGCAGCGCATCGACGACCTGTCCACCGGCGCCTACTTCGCGCCGCGGTCGCAGTCCTTCACCGTCGACGCGCCGCGGTTCGTGCTCGACGCCGGTGACGTCGGCGAGGTGTACCCGCCCGCGAACAGCTCCGGCGACTTCGGCGCCACACTGCCGTCGATCGTGCTCAACCGGCGCACCCTGCCCTGGGAACGCCGGCTGAGCGCCGACCCGGACGCACCCTGGCTGGCGCTGCTGGTGTTGCGGGCCGACGAACTGGGGTCCGGTCCGGCGCTGCACAGCGGTACCGTCGCGCAGTTCCTGGACCGGTCCGACCCGGCGGTGCGCCCACCGGCGATCGCCGCGGACGGGCTGTCCCCGCAGGTGCTCGCCGCCGAGATGACCAGCCTGACCCTGCCCCGGCAGCGGTTCACCGCGATCGCACCCACCGGCGGGGAGGCGCGGCTGCTGGCGCATGTGCGGCGTACCGACACCGCGTCGCGCGCGGCCGGCGAGGCGGCCCGGGACGGCTGGCACGCCGTCGTCGTGGCCAACCGCCTGCCCGCGGACGGTGCGGCCAGCCTCGCCTGCCTTGTGTCCCTCGAAGGGCTCGCCGCCTACCTGCCGGGCGCGGACGGCACCCCGGCGGACGGCGCGGACGTCCGGCTGCGGCTGGCCGTGCTCGCCTCCTGGTCGTTCACCTCGAACCCGGCCGCCGGCGGCGACCTCGGGCGGCTGCTGACCGGTCTGGCCCCGGCCGGTCCGACCGCGTTGCTGCCGCGCATCCCGGTGCCGGCGGACGCGCCGCCGTCCGCGGCGCTGACCCGGCTCCAGCAGGGCTATGCGGCCCTGGACTACCGGCTGCCGACCGGGGAGCGGACCTTCGCCTGGTACCGCGGGCCGTTCACGCCGTACCCCGCGCCGCCGCTGCCCGGACCGGTCGACGGCACCCCGCACTACGCCACGGCCGCCGAGGTGACCATCTACGCGCAGTCCGAGGGCGTCTTCGACGTCTCCTACGCGGCGGCGTTCGAGGCCGGGCGGCTCGCGGCGCTGGCCGACCGGGGGTTCGCGGTGGCCATGGTCAACGCCCGCCGCGCCGCGTTCCAGATCGTGGGTACGCTGCGGGCCCGGGCCGATTCGCCCCTGTTCGCCGACCTCGCGCCGGCCTCACCGCCGGTCCCGTCGCCACCGCCCGCGCCGCCCGCGGTGGCGGCGGTGACGGCTGCGGACCTGCTCGCCGTCCGCGGCCGGGACATGTTCGCGAGTCTGCTGACCGACGGGGCCGGCGATCGGCTGACCGCCGTGCCGGCCGCGCCTCCGGCGGAGCTGCCCACCTTGGCCGCCGCCGCGGCGGTCGACCTGCCGCTCTCGCCGCTCTACCTCCAAGGCGGCGACGAGGGATTCGAGGGATTTGACGGATTCGAGGCGGCGCCGCCAACGCCGCCGCAGCCGGACCTGCCGGGTGGCTTCGTCCCGCGCCGGCCGGGGCGCGGCGGCGGGTTCGACCCGGTCGAGCAGCTCAAGGATCTCCTGTCCCGCGCCGACGTCCAGCAACTGCTGGCCGAGCACGCCCGCGGCCCGGCCACCGACGCCGCCACCGGCTGGCTGGCCGAGCTCGCGCTGCTGCACCGGGTCCCGTTCCACCACCTGATCCCGGACGAGCGCATGCTGCCCGTCGAGTCGCTGCGCTTCTTCTACCTCGACAGCGGCTGGATCGCGGCCCTGATCGACGGGGCCCTGAGCATCGGCGTCGAGGGCAGCCGCGACCTGGAACTGCATCAGGCGATCAGCCGGCCGCTGGTCGACCTCGTCGCCGCGAAGGTCGGCGCGGTCCGCGCGGCCGACCGGGGCCGCCCGGATCTGCACGTGCCCACCGGTGGCACCGCACCGGCCGGGATGGCCGCCTCCGCCGCGGCCGGGGTGGCGCCCGCCCCACCGGACACAGTGGACGGACCGCAGCGGCGTACCGGACTGCTGCTGCGCTCGGCCGTGATCGCCGGATGGCCCGGCCTCGCCGTCGAGGGCCGCGCCGGTGGCGAGCCTGTGCCGCTGCTGCGCCTGGACCGGCTCGCCGACACGATCCTGCTCGCGCTGTTCGACGGCGTGCCGGACACCGTCACGCTCACCGAGCCCTGGCACGGCCTGCACTTCGCCTTCGACGCCGACGACGGCGTGGTCCTGCGCCGGCCCGACGGCACCGAGCTCGGCAGCCGATTCCCGGCGCCCGGGCAGCCCGGTCTGCACGCCGCGTTCACCCGGACCGTCGACGCCTCCGTCGTCCGGGTGCAGGAGCTCGCCGAGGCCATCGACGCACGGCTGCGGGAGGTGATGCCCGGCATCGCGGTACCGATGGGATCCGCTCTTTTCGCCACCGAACTGCTCGCCGCGGCCCACCGGCTCACCCTGCACACCACCTCGAACAGCGGGAAGGCGTGAGTCCTGTGTCCGTCGCGTTGCTGGTCCCGATCCAGCTCCAGGCGCTCCTGGTCAACCCGGGCGTGCGGGCCCAGGGCTTCACCCGCTGGGACATGGACTACGCCCAGCTGCCCGGCTTCGGTTCGCCCGAGCCCCGGCCCTTCACCGAGACCGGGTCCGGCTGGGCCGCCCGTCCCGACCGTGACGGCGTCCACCTCCAGTGGGTCCTGCCCGCCGCGCTGCGCACCGGGCGGCACGACCCGGCGGACGGCACGACGACCTATCCGGCGGCGCCGAACCGGTGGCTGGTGACCCGGATCGCGACCCGGCCGGACCAGCCGCCCGGCGGCGCGGACCGGACCCGCGGCTGGGTCCGTGGAGAGCGACTACCTCGGTCCCGACGGCGCGTCGCCCTACCTCGACCCGGCCGCACCGACCCCGACGCCGACGCGGATCGGCCGCGTGCACTCCCTCGCCGCCTGGCGCGAGCCACGGACCCGCCGGGCCCCGTTCCTCACCGCGGTGGCGCCCGGGAACATCGCCTTCGCGGCGTACCAGCCGCATGCCGCCGGGGTGTTCTCCCTGCACGACCCGGCGGACGACGTCGCGGACGGCACGATCCTGTCCTATCAGGTCGTCGGCTGGTACGCGGACCCCGCCGCGGACGTGCTCGCGCCCGCGCGCCAGGCCGCCGGTCTCGCCGCCCGGCTCGCCGAGCTCGGCTGGTCCGCGCCGCCCGATTGCGCGGCCGACACGACGGTCTGCCACGGGGCGATCCGGGCCCTGACCTACTCGCGCACGGCCGTCGCCGCCCGGCCGGAAGCGGCCGCGATCGCCGTCGGCAACACCACCGTCGACGCCGTCACCGCGCTGCTGCGCGCCGCCGACCGGCCCGGATCCGGGTTCGATCCGGATCTGCTCGAGGCGTTCCAGTACGACCTGCTGCACACCCTCGACGAGCCGGACGGACCGGCGCAGCTCGGCGCCCGCATCCACGACGCCTGGTTCGGGGCACGCCCCGGCGGGTCGGTGTGGCAGGTGGTCCCGGCCGAGGACGGTGACGACGGGGCGGCGCCCGGCACCGGCCGCCCGCCCGCCGACCCGGACTGGCTCGCCGGGCTGAACGAGGTCCAGCGGGCCCACGATCAGGCCGCGCGCCGGCTGGGGGCGCTCCAGCGGGACCTGTACGAGCTGTGGTGGAAGCGCGGCCGCCGCAACGCCGGGCCGGCCGTCGCCCCGGACCTGACCGACGCGCAGTTCGCCGCCGAACTCGACCCGGCCCGGCCGCAGAGCCTGGCCGGGCGGGTCGCCGCGCTGCGCCGGCAGGTCGAGCAGGCGCGGGCCCGGATGCCGTGGGGTGCCTCGGCGCGGGAGCTGGCCGCCGCGATCGACGCCTACACCGCCCGGCACCCACTGCCCCCGGGCACGGTGCTCAAGCGCGCCGAGCTGCCCGCGTTCCGGATCGCGGCCGACCCGGTGGTGGTGATCGCGGGTGTCCGCGCCGGCGCGTTCGACGAGCACCTCGGGGCCGACGCGCGCGGGCTGCTGCCCTGCCGCACGGGTACGGTCGGCGCGCTGTCCCTGCCGCTGGCCGCCCGGTCCGCCGAGGGGGATCCGGCCGGGCCGGACGGGCGGTTCCCGGACGGCACGATCGCGCCGCCGGACATCGACATCCTGGTGACCGTGAACATGCTCCCGACCCTGCCGGCGGTCGCGGCCTTCCCCGTCGCGTCCGACATCTCCACCACGGTGGTGTCCGCGTTCGTCGCCCTGCAGATGGAGACGTACCTGCTCGACCCGGTGCACGCCGGCGCCGTCGCCGCCATCGCGGCCCGCGCGGCCGGGCGGCCGGCGGCGGAGGAGGAGCTGGCCGGCGCGGCCGAAGCGCTGATGGCGAGCGGGTCGAGCACGAACGGGCCGCTGCCGGCCATCCTGCCGCAGCCCTGGACCCAGCCCTGGGCCCCGCTGTTCCTGGAGTGGCAGGTCAGCTACCACCCGCTCGCGATGGGCCTGTGGAGCTTCGACGGAACCGCGTACCGCGCGAGCTGGCCGACCACCTGGGCCTATCCCGGGCCGCAGCCCGGTCAGGTGCCGGGCCCGCCGATGGTGCTCAGCGGCCGCAGCCTGCTGACCCCGCAGCCCTCGGCCGGTTTCAAGGCCCGCCTGGACACGTACCTTTCCACGCTGCCGGAGCCGGCGGCGGCCGCGCTGTCGTCGTTCGCCGCCGCCGTCGACTCCTGGGATCTGCTCTCGCAGGCGCTGAGTGGCTTCAACGAACAGCTGGCGCTGCGCGATCCGGTGAGCCTGCGCGCCCCGGACGCCACCGCCGTCGTCCTGCCGCCGGACCTGACGATCGCGGACCTGATCGGCGGCGGTGCGGTCGCGATGCCGATGGCCGACCAGCCGGGCGGGTTCCAGCAGATGCGGGCCGGGCAGTTCACGTTCCTGCGGGTCAGCGTGGTCGACCGGTTCGGGCAGCGGGTCGACGTCTTCGACGCCACGGGGGCAGGGAGCCTCAGCCCGGCGCTCGGCGAGGGACTCGTACCGCACCAGCCCCTCGGCCCGCGCTACGCCCAACTGCCGCCACGGCTGCTGGAACCGGCCCGGCTCGACGTCAGCTGGACGCCGGGCGGCCCCGGCACCGCCCCGGGCGGGCACGACCCCGGCTCGGCCGCGGATCTGGTGTGCGCCTGGATCGTACCGAGCCCGCTCGACGAGGCCCTCGCCTGTTACGCCCCGGAAGGGGCCGCCCTGGGCGAGCTGACCGAGACGGCCGGGCCGGACGGGCCGCGGCTGTCCTGGCTGCCCGCGCCCGGCTCGGCCGCCGGCACCCTCGCCGCCCTCACCGAACCGTTCCCGGTCCTCGCCGGGTTCCTGCACGACCTGGTGGCGGCCGGCCCGGCGGCCTTCGCGGACCTGCTGCGCACCATCGACACCACGCTGTGGACCATCGACCCGCCGGGCGGCGGCGACGAGACCTACCTGGCCGCGCTCGCGGGCCGCCCGCTCGCCCTGGTCTGCGCCGCCCTGCGCGGCACGCCCGGCCGGCCGCCGCGCACCGACCCGCGCTGGCCGCACACGGTCGCCCCGGTCCCGTCGACCGTCGCCGACCATCCGTTCCCGGTGCGCGTCGGCGATGCCGCCCTGCGCGGCGACGGGCTGATCGGCTACCTGAGCGGGCCCCAGTTCCGGGCCGCCTACCGCCCGCGCGACCTGACCACCGGCTACGTCCAGCCGATCGCCCCGGGCGCCTTCCCGACGATCCGCTTCGACGAGGCGGCCCGCACCGACCTCACCCTGCTGATGGACCCGCACCTGCCGGTCCACCTGGTGACAGACGTTCTGCCGGTACAGACCCTGCGCCTGCCCCAGCGCCTGATCGCCGACGCGATGGCGGCGATGGCCCTGACCGTCCGCTTCGGCCCGCTGCTGAGCGACCTGCGGCCGCCGGCCCCGCCCGGCACCGCCCCGACGATCGTGCTGCCCCGGCCACCACAGGTCAACGGCGTGTGGTCCTGGGCGGAGCCGGACGGCAGCGGCGGCGTCACGGCCTACGACATCGCACCGGCCGACGACGCCGCCCGCTTCCCGGTCACCCCGGCGGCGGTACGCACCGGCTGGCTGCGCCTGCACGGCGAGCCGGGCCCGGCGCGGTGACGCGGACCGGGGCGGCCGCGGGAACGGACGCTCGTTCGCCGGGCTCGGGGTGGCCACACCGGCGGGCCGCGCCCGTCCGGCCGGACGGGTACCGCCCGCCTGAAGGCTGTCCGGCCCATGCCCGGTTCGTGCCGGTATGGCGGCTACACGGCCGATGACAGCATGTGTACCCGCCGATTACAACTGGACGTATGTCAACCACACTGCATGCGCCGCGACCCGGCGGGCAGGAGGTGCCGTGATCGACGTGCTCACCAGCGCGGCGGCGATCCGGGACGCGGCCAGGCTGCACGCGGTCGCCGGCACGGGCCTCGACGCGCAGCCGGTGCCGTGGTGCGACCGGCTCGCGCACCTGGCCGCCCGGGCCCTGTGCGTTCCGGTGGCGCTGCTCGTCCTCGTGGAGCGGCACCGCCAGGTCATGCCGGGCGCGGTCGGGCTGCCGGAACCGTGGCAGCACCGCCGCGAGACGCCGCTGACCCATTCCGTGTGCCAGTACGTCGTCGGCGCCGACGCCCCCCTCGCGTTCACCGACGTGCGCCGCGATCCGGTGCTGCACACCAGCGAGGCGATCCGCGATCTCGGCGTTGTCGCCTACGCCGGGGTGCCGGTGCACGACCGCGACGGCCACGTCCTCGGCGCGCTCTGCGCGATCGACGTCGCCCCGCGGTCGTGGAGCGCCGAGGATCTCGCGCTGCTCGCCCGCATCGCCGCCCGGTGCAGCCGCATGCTGCAGTCGCGCCGTACCGCGACGCGGCCCGGGCCCCGGCCGCCGGAGCCGCCCGCCGCGGTGATCGGGCCGCCCGCCCGGCCGGGCCCCGACCGGCAGCTCTGGACGCCGGCGGTGCGCACGCCCACGCTCGTGCTGGACCACCGCACCCGCCCCCGGCACACCGCCTCCGGGCTCACCGTCACCGGCCGCTGGCACGACGAACCGGTGACGGTCGTCATCCGCACGGCGGACCACCCGGCCGCGGCCCGCCGGTTCCAGCGCCGGCTCCGGGTCGCCCAGGCGTTCTGCCTGAACCCGCCGCGGCTGCCGGCGGAGGAGCATCGCTGGAACGACGCCTGCACCCTCGTCGTCTCGCGCCCGCTCGGCCGGCCGCTGCAGCGGCATCCCGGCCACGTCCCCGCCATGGCGCCCGGGGAGTGGGACGAGGTGCTCCATCTGGCGGCCCTGCTGTCGGCCTGGCACCCCGAGCCGGCCGACCTGCACCGCTGGACGGTCGACTACCACGACTGGATCGGCGGGCACCGGCGGACCGGGCACCTGAGCCCCGACGAGGCGGACCGGATCGGCGCGCTGCTGCGCCGGTGCGAGCGCGACCGAACCTTCGCCCACGGCCGGCTGACGCTGCGCGACGTCGTCCGGCAGCCGTCGCGGCAGCTCGCGCTGACCGGCTTCACCCATGCCGGGCTGTACCTCGCCGGCCGCGACCTGGCCGCCCTGGCCTTCGCCGCGCCGGACGCCGCCGCCCGCTCGGCCGTCATGCGGCGGGTCATCGGCGCCGACATCGTCGAGCCCTTCACCGTCAACCTGTTGCTGAGCGCGGCCGACGTCGCGGCCCGCCACCCCGCCGCGGCACCGGCGGCCCCGATCGGCGCCGTGGTCGGCGCCCGCCGGCACGCCCACCGGCTGCTCAGCGACCTCGGGCTCTGACCGGACCGCGCGGGACCACCGGGGCGGCGCCGGGTCCGGTGGCGGGTCCGTTGGCGGGTCCGTTGGCCCGGTCGGCCCGGACGACGGCCACCGGACAGGGTGCGTGGTGCACCATGGCCCGGCTGACGGATCCGAGCAGCAGCCGGCCGAGCGCCCCGTGCCCGTGGGCCGCGACGACGAGGAGCTGGGCGTCGAGGCCGGCCCGGGTGAGCGCACCGGCCGCGCCGCCGAGCTCGGCGTGCAGCCGCAGGTCGACGTCCGGGTGCCGGCGATGCCAGCCGGACGTCGCCTCGTCCAGCACGCGCCGGGCGGCGTCGTGCCGGGCGCCGAGTTCGAACGAGCCGGGCAGGCGGCCGCCGAGGGCGGGATCGACCGGTAGCTGGTACGCGTGGATCGCGGTGAGGCCGGCCCCGCGCGCCGCCGCCTGTTCGTAGGCGTAGGCGAGGGCCGGCTCCGAGGCCGCGGTGCCGTCGACCCCGACGACCACGCGCCCGGCGTTCGGGCCGCTCCCGCCGGACCGTTCCCGCACCACGACGACGGGACAGGCGGCGAGCGCGGCGAGCGCGGCGACGGTCGAGCCGCCGAGCAGGGTGTTGAACTCGCCGCCGGTACGCCGGCCGAGCACGATCGACCCGGCCCGTTCGGACGTGGCCAGCAGGGTCGGGATCGGCCGGCCGCCGACGGCCTGCGTCGTGACGTGCACCCCGGCGGCCGCCTGGCGGACGAGGCCGGCGGCCGATTCGAGCAGCCGGGCCGCGTGGCCGGCCACGCCCGGTTCGGCGGGCACCGGCAGCCACAGCCCCGGCGGCGGGTGGACCAGCGCCGGACCCTCGCACACGTGCAGCAGGTGCATCGGCCGTCCGCGCCGGGCCGCGTCGGCGGCGGCCCACCGGATCGCGCGCTCGCCGCCGGCCGAGCCGTCGACCCCGACGACCACCGCCCCGGACAGCGCGGGCGTCGCAACCTCGCTGGTCGGCACGTGCACCCCTCCCGGTCCGCGGTGCACTGCCCAGCGAGGGCCGGTTCATGCCCGCGCCGGCGACCGGGACCGCTTGCTATCCGGAGACCTCTCCACTACCGTATCTGGAGACCTCTCCAGATACGTGCGACCGAGGAGTATTGGATGACGACCGTCCTGGTCACCGGCGGTTCCGGGTTCATCGGGGGCTGGTGCGCGCTGGCCCTGCTCGAGGCCGGGTACGACGTGCGCGCCACCGTCCGCGACCGGCGCCGCGAGCCCGCCCTGCGCGAACAGCTGCACGCCGCCGCCGAGTTCGACGACGCGCGGCTGACCGTTGTCCCGGCCGACCTGCAGCGCGACGAGGGGTGGGCGGAGGCGGTCACCGGATGTGAGTACGTGCTGCACGTCGCCTCGCCGACGCTGCGCAACGCGCCGGAGAGCGAGGCGGCCATGATCGCCACGGCCCGCGACGGCGTGCTGCGCGTGCTGCGGGCCGCCCGTGACGCCGGGGTCCGCCGGGTGGTGCTGACCAGCGCGCTGGGCGCCATCGCCTACGGGCACGCGCCGCGCTCGACGCCGTTCACCGAGGAGGACTGGACCGACGTCGAGGCGGACATCGCGCCGTACCAGCGGTCGAAGACCCTCGCGGAGCGGGCCGCCTGGCAATTTATCGCGGAGGAGGGCGGGGCGCTGGAGCTCGCGGCCGTGCACCCCGGCGCGGTCCTCGGGCCGGTGCTCGGCCCCGACGACCCGCCGTCGCTGCGCGTGATCCGCGGCATGCTCACCGGCGCGCTGCCGGCGTGCCCGCCGTTCGGGTCCGGCTGGGTGGACGTACGCGACGTCGCCGACCTGCACCTGCGGGCGATGACCGACCCGGCCGCCGCCGGTGAGCGGTTCCTCGCCGTCGCCGGGCGCAGCCTGCGGGTCGCCGAGGTGGCCCGCATCCTGCGCGAGCGGCTCGGCCCGCGCGCGGCGAAGGTGTCGGCCCGGGAGATGCCGCTGCTGGTGGCCCGGGCGCTGAGCCTGGTCAGCCCGCCGCTGCGCGCGCTGCGCCCGCAGCTCGGCCGGGACTTCGACGCCACCAGCGCCAAGGCCGAGCGGGTGCTGGGCTGGAAGCCCCGCCCGATCGCCGACACGATCGCCGAGACGGCGGAGAGCCTGCTCGCCCACGGCCTGCAGTAAGCTGCCATCAGCGCGTGGGGTGCGCACCGGAATCCGCCGGCAGGCTCGAAGCCAACCTCTCTGGTGACCGCTGCCTGGAGTGAGGTGCCGCCGTGAAGACGCTGCCCGACCATCCCAACCTCGACCATCTGCGCCGGCAGGCCAAGGACCTGCTGGCCGGCCTGCGCGACACCGACCCCGGCGCGACGCTCGCGGGGGCGCAGGCGTCCATCGCCGAGCAGTACGGCTTCGGCGGCTGGGCCGAGCTCAAGTCCGAGGTGGCCCGCCGCCAGGACCACGGCGCCGTGGCCGAGCCGGACCTCGCCCAGGAGCTCGCCGACCGGTTCGGGCTCGGCACCGTGACCGCGCCGATGCGGTCGGTCTCCCGCCCCGACGAGATCGGGCGCCGCTGGTCGCTGGAGACCGACCGGGGCCGGTGGGCGCCGCGGACCGTGGACGACGTCCACCCGCCGACCGACGGCGAGGACAACGCGCGCTTCCAGGAGGCCGCGGCGCTCGCCGGGGTGACGCTACCGGCACCGGTGCGCAGCATCGCCGGCAGCGTGACCGAGACCGTCAAAGGCAAAAGCTGGCGGGTGTACTCCTGGATGCACTCCGGCCCGCCGCTCGCCGCCCCGGTGAGCGCGGCCGTGGCCGGTGCGGTGGGCCGCGTCCTGGCCACGATCCACGGGTTGCGCGTACCGCCGCCGGGGTTGTGCCCGTGGAGCTCGGTGCGGTTCGAGCGGCGGGGCTGGTCCGAGCTGGCGGACCTCGCCGCGGACCAGAGGGCGGGGTGGGCGGCGGAGTTGGCACAGGCAGTACCGACGCTGCGGTATTTGCAAACGCTGGCCGAGGACCGGGCGCCGATCGACGAGCCCGTCCTGTGCCACAACAACCTCACGCCCGGCAACGTCCGCAAGGGCGCGGGCGCGCTGGTCGTCACCGGGTGGGAGCATGCGGCCGGGTTGCCGCCGGCCTGGGAGCTGAGCTCCGCACTGGTCAACTGGACGGTGCAGCCCGGCGCCGGGATCAACGTCGCCGCGGCGCGGGCGCTGCTCGACGGCTATCGGGCCCGCGCGAGTGCCGTTCCAAGACTTTCTTTCCGCGGTACCGCGACCGCGCTGCAGAACTACGTCGCCGGCCAGATCGACCTGGCGCTGACCGCGACCGGCGACGAGGACGTGCGGTTCGCCAAGCGCAACGTCCGGCACCTGCTCACCCACCTGCCGTCGCGCGCGACGTTCGACGAGCTGTCGGCGCTGGGAGGCGACCGCCGGTGGCCGCCTCCCACACCGGTGGTTCAGGCCACGTAGCCGCGCTTGGCGGCCCAGTTGGCCAGGGCGTCCGTCGACATCCAGTAGGTGCGCGGGCCGAACATCCCCGACGGGTCGGCGATGAGCACGGAACGGCCGTGGTCGCGGTACCCGACGAGCGAGATGTAGTGTCCGCCGGAGAACTCGTGGTACGTGCCGGACTCGTCCGTGGCGCCGCCGACGATGTTGGCGACCAGGGCCCGGCCGGTGCTCAACGCGCGGACCGCGTCGTACTGCAGCTCCCGCGCCTCGCCGGCCGAGGCCCGCTGCCCGTTGATGAAGCGGGCCTCGTAGACCGGCTTGCCGAGCACGCTGTTCATGGCCCGCGTCACGTCGGCGACCGAGTTGGTGCCGTTGACCGTGGTGCCGAGCCGATGCGCCACGTCGTCCTGCGACAGGTCGGCGCCGACCGACGTCAGCGCGATCCGGGTCGATGCCGGGCCGCAGTAGTAGAAGTTGGGCTGAAACTGGAAGTCGAAGTTGACCGTGTTCGCGGCGGGCGCGGTGTCGAGCAGATCCGGGGCCGGCGCCGTCGCCTTGGGTTGGGCGGGCGGCGTGGCGGTGCTCAGCGCGGCGGTACCCACCGGGTGGGCCTCGGCGGCCGGCTTGCCGCCCGCGTTGAACAACGCCGCGGTGGCCACGGAGACCACCATCAGCGAGGCCGCCCCGAGTACTGCCGGAACGGGCCGGCGCAGGGCTTTCCCACGCGCTTTTTCGAGCGCTTTTTCGCGCATCGCGTGGGCCGGCCGGTGGAACAGCGCGGTGAAGCGTTGGTGCATCAAGGCTCCTTCCGATACCGCCTACCGGGTTAGCTGACGGATTCGGACGGGAAGCACGCCCTACCACGACCTCCACTGACGGGAGGCCGACGGATTCACCCCGGACTACCTGGTTCCCCGGCTCGCAACGATCGCGACTCGACGGGCCCACACCGGCGCCATGTGGCAATGGCAAACGACCAGCACGGGCATGTGGACGTTACCGAGCGGTACATCCAGCGGCCCACCCCGCAGGCCCCACCCCACAGGTCGTACAAATGCGTCACAACCCCGTGCGATCGCTGCTCCGCCCGTCCTCGACCCGCCGGCTACGGTAGATGTCACCCCGACCCGCCTCGGCCCGCCACGGCCGCGCATGCCGCAACGCGATGCGAAACTCCGCCGCGTCGCGATCGAGCACCACGGCGGCCACCTGCCCGGGCCCGGCGACCTCGGCCAGCTCGCTCCCGTCCGGCCCGAAGATCGTCGAACGCATGAGCCCCGCACACTGCGCCGGCACCGAGAGGCTGAGCCAGTAATTCTGGATCGCGGCGTGCGCCTGCGCCCGACCCCATGACCACCCAGATCCTGAGCTGGGCGGCGAGGGCGGCGATCTCCTCGATTTCTTCGCGGACGGCGGGCCAGTCGACGTCGCTCCAGTCGGCGACCTGTTCCTTGGCGTAGCCGGAGAGAAAGCCCTCGGGAAACTGGACCAGGCGCACGTTATCGGCGGCGGCCACCCGCATCAGCTCACGCGCGGAGCGGCCGTTCTCGCGCGGGTCAACGGCACCGGCGGGCTGGGTGCTGGCGATCCTCAACGTCATCCCGGCATTCTGCTAGGCCGCGGGCGGCAGGAGTGCGACCGTCGGGTCGCCGAGCAGGACCGTGGCGGTGCGGTCCAGGCCCGTCACCTTGTGGTACAGCGCCATGTCCAGCGCCTCGTCCTGCTCCGGACCGGGCGGCAGTTCGTTGTAGCGCTTGACCGCCTTCTCCGTGAAGTACTGCAACCCGTTGACGGTCCCGTGCACCCAGTGCAGCGCGTAGCCGGCGGGGCGCCCGGCGCACAGTTCTTCGTACAGCGTGCGGCGCAGGTCTTCGGTGAGGCGCTGGCGGGTGGCCGGGAACCGCAGCGTCCAGTCGAACGTCGGCTCGACCTGGCCGATGAAGCCGCGGGCCGGGCGGGCCGCGCCGAGCAGGGCGCGGGGCAGCGCGGCCGTGCGGGGGCCGAGCGTGGCGGCGTCGGCGAGGGCGCGGGCGACCATGGAGCCCGGTTCGAAGAGGCCGTCGTACTGGCTGGGCCCGTCGCTGCCGGCCGAGCAGCAGGCGTGCGCGTACCAGATCGCGCCGTCGGGTTGCCAGTCGCGCAGCAGCCGTGCCAGGTCAAGGGGGCGGCCGGTGGCGTCGACGGGCAGGCCGAGCCGGTCGGCGTCAACCGGGGGCGGGGTCACCCCGTGGCTGGTGGTGACGATGAGCGCGGGCCGCTGCCGCTCCAGTGCGGCGATCAGCGCGGCGCCGTCGGCCGGCTCGGTGCGCCCGTCGATGAAGCAGGTCCGGGGCATGTCCTTGTCACCGCGGAGCTTCCCGGCGAGCGGCTCGCCGATCGCGTCGCGCATGAGAGCGGTGATGCTCGAGCCGTCGTCGACGGACCAGACAACCGGGCTGTCGTACCGTGCCGAGGCCGATTTCCACCCGTCGCGCAGTGCGGTGACGTAGTTGGCGAGCCCGTCCTCGTCGAGATCGAGGCGCCCGACGTTGCGCACGAGATTGAGCGCGTACTGCACGGTCCAGGGGATCTCGCGCGGCGAGGCCGCGATGAGCAGGTACGCCGGAATCTGCCCGGGGCCCGTCCCGGTCGGGCCGGCGATGTGCGGGAGGCGGCGCCCGTCGGCGGTGTAGTCGCGCAGCGTGAAGTCGGCCAGCCGCTTGCCTGTCCGGTAGCGCAGCACCTTCGCGCCCGGGCGGTCGGCGAACAGCTGCCGGATCGGCTCGGGCGCGTCGTCGGGCCGGGCCCGCTGCGCGACGCTGAGCTCCTCGCGCTCGGGCAGCACCAGCCCCCAGCCGAGCCGCTCGTCCTGCCACCGCCACGGGTCGAGACCGGCCGGGGCGAGCATCCGGCCGCGAGCGACCGGCGACAGGCCGGTGATCCAGCGGGCCCGGCGCTCGGCGACCGGCGCGGCCAACGCCGCTCCGGCCGACCAACCGTTGAGCGCCAGCATGCGGTCCGCGGGCAGCGGCGGTACGCCGTCCTCCTCGAGCGCCGCCACCAGGTCGTCATCTTCGGCCATGGCCGCTCATTCCTCCCGATCAACCTCGGTCCGGGCGTGGCGCAGCTCCTCCTCGAGCGCGGCGAGCGTCTCGGCCGGGGTATCGGCGGGCAGCCGGGACACCAGCTGTTGCAACAGTTCGGCGCGCAGCTGCACCTGGCGGCGGGGTCCGGGCGGCGGCTCGGCGTGCATCTCCAGCTCGAACGCCTCGGGCCGCACGGTGACGACCGGCAGCGTCCACTGGGGGTGCCGGCGGGCCGCGGCGCTCGGCAGCAGGCCGCCCCGCCGGCGCAGGGCGTCGCGGGCGGAGACGACGAGTCCGGCCCAGTCGACGACCACACGCGACGGTTCGGCGGCCGGACCCTTGGCGAGCATCGTCAGCAGGCGCTCGTACAGCATCCGGGCGAAGCTCGCCGCGTCCTGGCTCAGCACCGGTTCGCGCATACCGATCACCGCCGGCAGCCCGAACTCGCCGACGAGCGCGCTGGCGAGCGCCTGCGGGCCGGTGTCGGCGGACACGGTGGGCCCGGCGTCGTCCGGCGTGGCGGCGGTGGCGCACGCGTTGAGCACGACGAGCCAGGGCGGTGGCGTCGGCGGCTCGACCAGGGCCCGTACGCCCGCGGCCTCCAGGAAGTGGCTGCGCTCGGGGATGCCGGCGTCCCAGTCGCTGGAGACCGCGATCTCCAGGTGCGGCCCGCCCCGGTCGGCCGAGCCGTGGCAGAACAGGTGCAGCACGTGCGGCTCGAAGCCGCCGATCAGCCTGCGCAGCGCCGCCTCGTCCTCGGGGACCTTCACCGCGTCGTGCAGCCACGCCGGGCGGTCACGGCGCACCGCGCCGAGGAGGTCGTTCTCGCTCGCGATCAGCAGCACCGAGATCGGCACCGCGGCCAGGTCGAGGGCGGAGCGCATCGCCTCCCACTGCTCCAGCGCCGGCACGTCGAGACAGGACAGTACGGCGGCGATGCGCAGCGGCCCCGCGAGCCGGTGCTCGCCGAGTCCGTCGGTGCGCCGCCCGGTGATGATCCGCCCGACCGGCCAACGCTCGTCGAGGCCGAGGAAGTCGCCCAGGGCCGGCGCGAACAGCGCCTCCCACGGCAGGTTCTGCCCGGCGCTGAGGCTGCTGACGTCGAGGTAGATCGGCCGCCGCTCGGGGAGTTGGATGAGCAGTGCCGCGCTGAGGTCCTCGACGAGCACCGGGTTGGTGCACAGCGCCGCGAAGAGGCGCTCGCCGGCCGCCCGGACCACCTCCTCGTCGGTACTGCCGGAGCGCAGCGCGGCGAACACCGGGTCATCGGCGGAGCAGTCGAACGTGTGCTGGGTCGGCCGGCCGCCCGGCTCCCGCAGCCGGACGCTCACCTCGGGCGGGGCATCGATGCGCGGGGTCTCGAAGAACTCGATGTAGAGCCGGGGCGTCATGACGTTCCCCCGGTCTGGCGACGCACATGGGCGTTGAACAGCTCGGTCACGTCGCGCAGGGCCGCGATCGCGTCCGGGTCGTCCGGGGCGCCGCTCGGGCCGGACCAGTCGACCTGGGCGCCCTCCAGGATGCGGGTGCCGGTCGCGACCCACGTCGGGGTGCGGTCGAGGGCCAGCACCTGGCGGGTGTCGGACAGGTACTCCCCCGCGTCGAACAGCGTCGTCGCGCTCTCGTACGGCGAGAACGTTGCCCGCGGCCCAGATGCGCCGGGCTCTGTCCACCCGGCCACCGCGGGCAGCGGCTGAGCCGGCGCCGTCCCGCCGAAGAACAGCCCCACGGCCGCGCCGAACTGCTTGAGGTCATCGTCGTACATGAGGTCGTGCAGCATCGTGACGCCGGGCCGGATGCGCGCCGTGGCGTCGGCCAGCTCGCGCAGCCCGGCGATACTCGCGTTCCAGGGCATCGCCGAGACGCACAGCGACCAGGCCCCGGTCCGGCACATGAAATCGTCGAGCTCGGCCGGGCCGATGAGCCGGGCGGTCGCCTCGTCGCCGCCCACCGCGTCGGCGGCCAGCGCCAGGCAGCCATGTTCCCCGGCGAGGTAGCCGTGACCGACGAAGTGCAGCACGTCGATCGCCGTACCCGCCAGCTGGTCCTCGATCCAGCCCAGCCACCCGGTCGAGGGCGGCGGACCGGCGACCGTGACACCATCGAGGTGCCCGAGGTCGGTGCGCAGCTGATCGTGCCCGAGCACATCCGTGAACACGTGCAGGTAAACCCGCCGGCCGGTCAACTGCCGCCAGTGCAGGGCCAGGTCGGCGACCGTCCGGGCCTTGAGGGTCATCGACGTCGTCCGGGGCTCGCTCGCCACGAGGACGATCCGCAGGCTCTCGCCGGTCGCGTTGCTGGGCACCGTGAAGTCGGGCAGCCGCAGCACGGTCCGGCCCAGCGGCGCGGACAGCAGCCGCTCCCACGGCACCAGGTGCAGGTACCCGCGCGGCGCCGACAGGTCCAGCCACAGCGGTGCGCGACGGTGGTCGACGAGCCACTGCGCCAGCAGATCCCTCATCCTCGCCGGCAGCGTGAAGCCGGACTCGCGGACGTCCCTGGCGGACCGGATGACGTCGGGCAGGCCCAGCTGCCGCACCGGCACCGAGCCGATCGGCACCACCATCCCGTCGGTGGGGTGCAGCTCGAACGCGGCCCGTGCGGGGCCGGGGCCGGTGCGGTCCAGACGGATGCGCAGGACGGTGTTCTGCGGTGCGGCCGCCGGGCCGGCCCGGACCTGGCTCAGCAGCATCCACGCGGTGGCGGGGTTCGTCACCGCGCCGTGCCCGCCGATCACCGTGTCCGCGCGCACGGCGATGATGCGGCGCTGGTCCGGGCCCAGCGGGTACACCTGCGGCGGTTGCACGGGATCGAGGACCCGCACGTCGTCGTCGCGCCCCTGCGGCCCGAAGCCGCCGAGTGCCGCGTATCGGCTCGGCGGGCCGGCCGCGATGGAGACCTCGCCGAGGTCGGAGGCCCGCCGCACCGCCCAGTGGAAGAGCCGGGTCAGCGGCACGTCGTGGCGGCTGAAGGTGGTCACGATCGGCTCGCGGCTGCGTTCGGGCGCGGCGTGGTATCCGCCGGGCCCGTCGCTGCCGGGCACGTGTCCGGCGCCGGCGAAGCACCAGGCCGACACGGCCGGTTGCAGCAGCAGGACCGAGTCGACCGGCGGGGTGTCGGCCGGGGCCGTGCACAAGGCGCTGAGCAGGACCTTCGCGCCATAGGAATGCCCGATCAGGTGTACCCGCGGATTGCCCGGCGCACGGCACAGCGCCTCGAGCAGCGGCGCCACGCCGGCCGCGCCGACCCGCCCGGCCCGGTCCTTCATGAGCAGCACCGTCGCCGCCCGGATGATCCCGCGCGGGTCGAGCCAGCCCAGGCCGCCGGCGACGGCCGGCGCGGCCCCCGGTTCCGGCTCGTCGTCGTCCGGGATGTCCTCCCCGGCCTCGCTGGACGCGGCCGGGTTGTCCATCCTGCCCCAGGCCTTGACCAGTTCCTCGGCATCCTCGGCGCTGGTACCGGCCGCGCGCAGCTCGTCGGCCGGCCCGTCGAGCGCCGGCGCGAGCAGATGCGCCACCTCCGCGGCCTCGGCGGCGGTAAGCCGGCCGCGGTCGAGCAGTTCGTAGAGGCGCCCGGCATCGGCCGGTGCCAGCGCGGCGCCGAGCGCGAGCAGTTCGTCGCTGCGCTGCGCGTCACGGGCCACGGACGCGGCGATGTCCGGCGCCCGCTCCCATGGGGCGACGAGCGCGGTGCTGGGCCAGAACACCCCGATCGCCAGCGGCCGGTAGGGCCGGTCGGGTGCGGGCCAACCGGTCTGGCGGGCCTCGCCGTAGCGCGCGATGAACTCGCGGTACCGGCCGGTGGCGGCCGCCCAGTCGTTGTTCCACCCGTGGCTGAACAGGAAGACGTCGGTCGCCTCGGCGGCCCGGGCGACGGCCTCGTCGCGGGCCGCCGGGCCGGTGCAGTTCCCGTGCTCGTCGAAGGGCACCACGCCGTACGGCGTCGTCACGCCGCCCGGCCCCTCGATGATCTCGAACGCCATGGTTCCGCCCCCTCGCGGCCGGTGTGCTCAGGCAGGACTCTCCTCCGGCCGTCACGCACGGTCAATGCGACTCCACCGAGCGGACGGGTCACATTGCCGACCGTTCGGCCGTTGCTGTCCGGCTAAAGCCTGCATACGGTACGCGATAGCAACGGGTGTCGATGGCTTCGACCGAGGGAGCCCGCCATGGCCCGACCGCAAATGAGCGGCCCGGAGATGGTCCAGCTGCGCGACCTGCTCTTCGCCGCCTTCGACGAGGACGACTTCGAGGGGCTGCTGCTGGGGCGGTTCGACAAGCGGCTCGACCGCTACGCCGCCCGGTCCGAACGATTCCACACCGCCCTACTCAGCGTGATCAAGGCCGCGAGCCGCGAGCTGTGGTGGCGCGCACTCGTGGACGCGGCCAGCGCGGAGCGCCCGGAGGACCCGGGGCTGGCCGCCTTCGCGCGTCGCTCGACGGTGCCGCCGACGTTCGTGCTGCCAACCGGCGAGCGGGTGGAGGGCCGGCGGCTCGAGGCCTATGTCAGCGGCAACACCCCGCTGGACATCGTGGCGTGGCGCACCCGCCTGCTGGAGATCGAGGGCCGGGTGTGCCAGGTCTCGGTGCCGGCCGGGCGAAACTCGAAGACCGGCACCGGATTCCTCGTCGGCCCCAGCCTGGTGCTGACCGCGTACCACGTCCTGGAGCGCGTCCTCGCCGGCGCGGCCCGCCCGGCCGACGTCACGGTCCGCTTCGACCACAAGCGGGCCGCCGACGGCCGCGGCCTCGAGCCCGCCACGGTGCTCGGCCTGCACCGGGAGTGGCTCGTCACCGGGCAGCCCGGCAGCCGGCACGACCTCGAACGCCATCCGACCGGTGAGCCCGGCCCGGACGAGCTCGACTTCGCGCTGCTGCGCCTCGACGGACGGCCCGGCGACGAACCGGCCGAGACCACCGACCCGCGCGGCTGGCTGCGGCTGCCGCCCGGCAGAGGCGACCCGGACGCGGACCCGGTGGTGTACATCGTGCAGCACCCGAAGGGCGAGCCCATGCAGGTCGCGTTCGGCAAGCTGCTGGGGCACAACCGGAGCGGAACGCGGGTCCGGTACACCGCCGCGACCGCCTGCGGCTCATCCGGCGGCCCGTGCTTCGGCTCCGACGGGGAGCTGCTCGCCATGCACCACAGCGGCGACGCGGACAACACCCGGCCGGCCGCCTACAACGAGGGGATTCCGATCGCGGCACTGCGGGCGGCCACCCTCAGCTGGAACACCGGCGCCGCCCTGGAACCCCGGGCGTGACTCCATGCCCATCGTGAGGCTGACCACCGCCCAGTTCCTGGTGGTGTGCGACGAGCTCGAACGGTCCGGCGACCGCAATGACCTCGACACGCTTCTGCTGTCTCTCGGCCAAGACCTCGACAAGCTCGACGGCACCCGGTCCGGCCTGTACAAACGCGTGGTCCGCGAGGCGCAGGCCCATGACTGGTTACTGCCGCTGATCATCCTCCTCATGCCGACGTCGAGTCCGCTCCGGGATCTGTACCTCGAGCTGGTGGCTCGGTTGCGGGCCGACGCCCCCGCCGACCACCCGACCGGCAACCACCTCGTCACGGCGAGCACCCAGGCGCCCAGCCGTGAAGTGTTCGCCGCCGAGCTGACCCAGTGGCTGCTGTACACCGGAACACCCGCGCAGGTGTGGCAGGACAACGGCGACGATCTCCTCGCGGCCGACCTGTTGCTGCTGGTGCTGTCGTCCACCGGGTCGGAGTCCGGCCGCCACGACGTGCGCCGCGCCCGCGAGATGGGGATGGATGTCATCGCGGTCCGCGTCGATCCCCATGCCCACCAACCCGAGTGGGCGGCGGATCTGGACTGCGTCGAGGCCCACGGACCGGCGGCGAGCCGCTGGAAAGACCTGGAGCGGAGGCTGCGCGCGGCCGGCTCTGCCGAACGCCAGCTCGCCTCGCTGGTCAGGCGCCGCGAGCAGCTCTTCCAGCGGCTCGGCGAGGCCGGCGCACGGCCGTACGTGCGGCGGCTCGACGAGAAGATCGAGCGGATTCGGGCGTACATCGCCGATCCGGACGCGGCCGAGGCGCGCCGCACTGACGCGATCGAGGCGATCGACGCCGGCCGGGCCCGCGACCGCGGCCCGGACCCCGCCGAGCGAGAGGCCGGCCCGCTCTACGTGCCGATCGAACCGCCGGTCGTGCCCGACGGGCATTTCCAGGACCGGGACCTGTACCTGGCCGAGCTGGTCCGGATGATCGGGGCGCCCGACGTGCCGCTGATCGCCCTGCTCGGGCCACCAGGCAACGGCAAGACCGGACTGATGGGCCGGCTCCTGCACCGGCTGCGCGCCGAACCGGACCTGCTCGACGTCGAGGCGTTCATCTACCTGCCCGTGTACGGGTATCGGCCGGTCAATGCGCCGGAGCTGCTGCGGTACCTGGTGCGGATGCTGCCCGCCGACCATCCTGCCGTCCCGAGCGGCCAGCGGCGCTCGGCCCACTGGCGCGACCGGCTCGACGTCGTGCTCGACGCGCTGGGCCGCCGGGGGGCCATCGTCGTCATCGACAATGCCGAGGCGCTGCTCGACGGGGACGGCCGCATCGATGATCCCGAGCTACGCGATCTCGTCGACCATCTCGTCCGGCGCGGAGGTCATCGGGTCACGACGGTTCTCGTCGCGCAGCCCGGCGCGGCCCCGCCGCTTGGCGCCACGCCCCTGCGCCTCGACGAGGGACTGGAACACGACTATGCGCTCGAGTTCCTCAAAGTGTTGGCGGAGCAGGGCCACGGCCCGCTCGACGGCACGAGTCAGCAGGAGCTCGACTGGCTCATCGGCGCCACCCACGGCGTGCCGCGCGCGCTCGAACTCGCCTACGGGCTGCTCGAACCCGGCCGCGGCGACACGATCAGCAGCGTCATCACCTTCGCCGAGGAGGCCTCGAACGCCGCCAACGTCGTGCCGCGCCTGCTCGCCCGGACCGTCGAACGCCTCGAAATCGACGAGAAACGTGCCGTGCAGGCGCTGGCGGTATTCGGCCGCCCAGTCAGCGCAGCCGCGGTCGACTACCTGCTCGACGGCCTCACCATCGGCGCGGGCAGCGCGGCCGCGCTGGCCGAGTTGCACGAGCGCCGCCTCATCCGCCGCGATTTCGAAGACGGCCGTCCGTTGTACTTCACGCCACCGACCGACCGCGAGTGCCTGCTCGACACGATCCCCTCCGGCCACGCCTCGTTCGACCTGGCGGCGCTGCGGGAGCGGGCGGGCGACTACTTCGCGGCGACCCGCCGGCCCGACGACCAGATCATCGAGGTGCACGACCTGCGCGCACACCTCGCCGAGATCGACCTCCGCCTCGAGGCCGGCGACGCGGCCCGCGCCATGGACCTCATCCGCGAGATCAACGCCCGCCATCTCCAGCGGATGGGCCACGGCAAGCTGCTGGTCCGGCGGCTGGAGGGGCTGGCCGGCTCCTTCGACGGTGATGGTCGCCGCGAGCTCAGGCGCCTCTGCGACCTCGTCTGGGCCCATGAGCCCGAGCACGATCCGGCCGAGGTGCTGTACCTGGTGCGGAAGGCCAGCCGGCTGGCTTTGCGACGCTTGGCGACCGAGACGTTGTTCCGGCTGCTGCCGTACCGCGCGCAGGCCCATCACCGGCTGGGCGAGGCCCGGACCGGGGACCGGCTCTACCGGCTCGCGCTGTTGGGGCTGCTGCTGGATGGCCGCTATCGCCCCGTGCGTGCTACGACGTATCTCCACCTCGCCATGAGCGCCAGCCGGATGGGGCGCTTCCGGCGGATGCGCCGCCTGCTGGCCCGGGCCGACCGGCTCGCCGCGCGGGCCGATGACCCTCAGGCCGTGGAGCGGCGGATCGCGATCCAGGCCACACGCGGGCAGTTGGAGGTGAACGCTGACCGCTACCGGGAAGCCGAGGCCGAGCTGACGGGCGCCCTCCGCCTGGCCGACGAGGCCCGATCCAGGCCGACAGCCGCATCTGTCCTGATTTTCCTCGCCCATCTGCTGCTTGATCATGGCAACAGCGCGGACGCTGTACGCCGAGCCGAGGAGGCCGCCCGGATCGGCATGGAGATCGGCAACCGTTCGCTGGCGCGCGAGGCCAACGAGATCCTGACGCTCGCGTGCCTGCATGCCGGCGACGACGCGAAGGCCGATGAGTTCGTCACGGCGGCGGTGCGGCACGATGCCACCGCCCAGGGGTACATCTACCAGGGCATGATCCGACTCCGGCAGCGGGAGCCCGCCGCGGCGGAGCAGGCCTTCACCGACGCTTCGGAACTGCTCGGCCGCCCCGCACCGCACGCCGGCTACCACGAGTTCGATCTCCTCGGGCTCGCGACAGGTGGGGTCGCCCTCGCCCGCGCCGGGCAGAACCGGCCCGCGGAGCCGGTCACCGACCGGGCGTGCCGGGAGTTTCGCACGGCACGGCGACTCACCAGGGCACCGGGCGTGATCCGGCGCCTGTCGATGCTGCTCGACCAGTTCGAGCCGGCGGGCGATCCTGCCGTGCTGGCCCGTCTGCGCCGTGCCGCCGGCGTCATCGACCGTTGAGCAACCACCCGATGCAGATCAGGGCGGCGACCAAGCCAAGCACGATCAGCACGGAGCGCGCGCTGAAACCCGAGCTATCTCCGCCAGGATCGTCGCGTTGGAACAGAAAGCGCCGGTTGAACATGGCCCCCACCCATCGTCCGGAGGTGGATTGCGCCCCTTCGACGCTAGGCAACCCGGTCCCCGCGGGTCCATGACGCATCCAGACGGTCAGGATGCCGCCACAGCCCGGCGCGGCACCGTCCCCGGCACACGGGGATCCGGCACCATCACGATCGATGCCAGACCGCTCGCCGAGGACGCCGCAGGTCCCGACGGTGCTCCGGATCGCCGTCAGCGATCCGCTGCCGTCGTTCCGCCATGGCGTCATGACCCTGCTCGCCGCGGCCGGCTTCGCGTCCGAGGCGCCCGAGGACGTGCTCGCCTGGGCGCGGGTCGACGAGCCGCGGATGGTGCTGTTCACGGTACGGGCAGCCGCCGACTGGACCGCGCTGGCGCAGATGTGCAACACGTCCGCGGCGCCGACGGTGCTCGCGCTGCTCGAGGACGCGAGCGTGCCGTCTTACGTGCGGGCGCTCGCGGCGGGTGCGTCCGGTGCGGTGCCGCGCGATGCGCCGCTGGACGCCCTGCGCTCCGCGTTCGAGGCGGCCGTGCGGGGCGACACGCTGCTGCCGACCGCCGTCCTGCGGGCGCTGGCCCGGCCCGACCGGCTGGAGCCGCAACCGGAGGCGCCGACCGTCGACGAGCAGCAGTGGCTGCACCATCTGGCGGCCGGGGACAGCGTGGCCCGCCTCGCCGAGCGGGCCGGGTACTCGGAGCGCATGATGTTCCGCCTGCTGCGCGATCTGTACACGAAGATCGGCGCGGCCAACCGCACCGAAGCGCTGATCCGCGCCCGGGACGAGGGATGGCTGTGAGCGCTCAGCGGCGGACCTGGTAGCGCAGGTGCAGCACCCGGTTGCCCTGGATCGCCACGTCCGGGTCCTCCAGCAGGTGCTGCGCGTCGACCGAGCCGAAGTACCGCTTGCCCGACCCGAACACCACCGGCACCATGTCCATGCGGACCTCGTCGACCAGCCCCGCCGCGAGCACCTGCCCGCCCACGTCGCCCGCCGCGACCTCCACGGTCCGGTCGCCCGCGAGCTCCCGCGCCTTCGCCACGGCTGCCTCGACGCCGGAGACGAAGTGGAACGGCGCCGCGGGGTCCCAGTCGTCGGGGGCCGGGCGGTGGGTCACGACGACGACGTGGTCGATCCCGCTCGGCGGCTTGCCGTCCCAGCCGTCGGTCAGGTCGAAGACGTGGCGGCCGGCGATGGTCACGCCGATCTGGTCCCAGTACGGCCGGATGTACTCGTACGACGTCCGCGACACCTTCAGGAAACCGCTCTCGTCCAGCGGGACGTCGCCGCCCGTCAGCCAGTCGAACAGCGGGCCCGGCTGGTCGTGCTCGTCCGCGATGAAGCCGTCGACCGAGACCGAGCCGTACATGACCACCTTGCCCACGGTGCGCTCCTCCGCGTTGACTGCCACAAAAGTTGACTGTCCACAAACGTTGACTGTCCGCAAAGTAGCGTGCCGAAGGGCGGGCGTTCTTGTAAGAAATCAATCCAGCGGCAGCGGCCAGCCCTCGAACGCGTGGCCGGGGTGCTCGCGCCGGAACCGGCGCCGGACCTCGACGTACCGGGTCGGGGTCAGGCCGGTGAACGCCCGGAACTCGTGGCCGAAGTGGGCCTGGTCGAAGTAGCCGGCCCGGCTCGCGAGGTCGGCCCAGTCGACCGGCCCCTCCGGATCGAGCGCGAACACGGCCGCGGCGAAGCGGTGGGTGCGGGCCAGCCGTTTCGGCGTGACGCCGATGAGCTTTTTGAAACCCTGGGCCATATGTGTACTGCTGACGCCCGCCGCCGCGCCCAGGTCCCCGATCGCCACGGTTCCGCCGGTGGCCGCGATGACGCTGCTCAGGTGGCGGACCAGGCCCAGCCCTGTCGTCTCGTACAAGCGGCGCATCAGCTCCTCCTCGAGCAGCGTCAGCATCTGCTGCGGCCCGCCCGCGCCGGCCATCCGGTCGCGCAGCTCGGCGGCGGCGCGCCGGCCCCAGACCTGTTCGATCGTCACCGGCCGGTCGCACAGTTCGGCCGCCGGCATCGCCAGGAACGGCGCCAGCCCCCACGGCTTGATGTGCGCGCCGACGGAGCGGGTCTGCGGCGGGTACCCGAACTCCAGCGCGCGGGTGGGGGTGGTGACCACGCAGCCGTCGGCGTACTCCCCCGTCGCGACGTCCCCGCCGCCCCGGACCCGGAACGGCGCCCCGAGGTTGACGATGAGCAACGCGGCGGGCATCGGCGGCAGCACCAGCCGCGCGTACGGCGGCGCGCCCTCCAGGTAGTAGAGGTCGTCGATCAGCCCGTCCAGCGGCGGTCGCGGCACTCTGGACACGTACTCCACGCCCCCCAGCATCCCCGAGACCGGGCCGGCGGCACACGGCGGGATCGGTGAGAATGCTGACCATGACGGGGACGCCGATCACGCAACTCGACCTCAGCGGTTTCCAGCCGCTGGACGAACTCGCCTGGCAGGACGAGCACGGCATCGTGTTGAGCCTGCACTTCTTCGACCTGCCGCCGGACCTGCCCGCCCCGCTCGATCCGGTGCCGCCGTTGCGAGCGGCCCTGGCCCGGCACACCGCGGCCGCCGGCGCCGGGCTCATCGACTCCGACGTCGAACTCGTCGACGGCGTGCCGGCCGTGCGCCAGCTCGTGAAGATCCGCCATCCGCAGGGGCACGGGCAGGTGTTCCTCGCCTCCTGCACGATCCCCCGCGCGACCTGCAGCACGGTCCTGAAACTCCAGGCGCCCGAGCACGGCGCGACGGGATTCCGGGAGGCTGTCCTCATGGACCGGCTCGGCCCGAACGACTTCTTCGTGCCCTCGCCCTACGCGCCGGACCTGACCGGCGGGTTGCCGGCGCACCGGGCGGACGATCCGCGGTACGACGCCGAATTCCCCGGGCATCCGCTGACCCTCGCCCGGCAGCTCATGCGCCGGCTGCTGCCGACCGTCCGGCTCGATCCGCGGTTCAAGGCCGAGCCGGGCTTCGCCGTCACTGGATGAGCCACAGCGTGATCTGGAACTCGTAGGTGCGCTTGCCGCCGGCGGTGACCGTGTCGGTGTACACGAGCCGGAAAAGTTGCCGTCGACGGTCCGGACGGCATGACCGCCGATCGGATCTGTTCCGTCATCGTCCCGCAGGGCCGGCCGGCGCCTGGTCAGGAGCCCTTCAGAACAGCGTGTCGGCCGACGGCCGCTGCCCGGCGCTCAGGAGCTCGGCCAGCGTCGGGTCGCCGCCCCACGAGCGGCTGACCAGTCCGCGGAGCAGCACCGCCGCCCCGGCCGCGTCCCACAGGGCCCGGTGCGGCCGGCTCCCGGCCGCGTCGACCTCGGCCGTCAAGCCGAGCGTGTCGAGCAGCGCGGTGAGGCTGTGCGACCCGGGAACGGCGAGCGCTCTGGCGAGCTTGAGCGTGTCGAGCAGCGCCGCGGGCGCGACCGCCGGACAGCGCCGGTGCAGCAGCCGCCAGTCGACACCGATGTTGTGCCCGACGAGCACGCACCCGTCGAGCCGGGCGGCCAACCCTGGTTCCACGGCGTCCAGGCGCGGCGCGCCGGCGAGCACGTCGCCGGTCAGGCTCGGCGCGATCCAGGCGCGCCGCGGCACCGGCCGGCCCGGGTTGATCACCGTGGCGTAGGCGGTGGCCATGTCCGGCGCGCCGTCCAGCAGCCGGATGGCGGCGAGTTCCAGGATCGCCTCGCCGTCGCCGTCCTGGGCGCCGGTGCCCTCCAGGTCGAACGCCACGAGCGGGGCCGACCGCCAGGATCGCGCCGACCACTCGGCGATGGCGGCGTCGGGCACGGCGGTCTCCCGGGTGTGGCGGATCGGTCGTCCTGGTTGCGGCCAGCCTAGAGGTGTCGAAGTCCCGTCCGAAGTGGTTCGCTGCGGGGGCTGCGCTCGTAGCATCCGGGCAGGGGAAGCCGGGGGGAAGTGCGGGCGGCCGGGGAGGGCGGGCCTCGTGGCGGACGACTGGAACGGCGACATCTACATCATCAGCGACGAGTCCTCGTACAAGGGCGACGGGCGGATCATCCTGCAGACCGACTCCGCGTGTGAGATGTTCGAGCAGCTCTACGAGGAGGCCAACAAGAACGCCGCGGTCGGGGTCGGGGCCGATGTGCAGGCGCTGGCGCGGGCCGAGCGGGCCTGCCGTGAGGAGACGGCCGCGCGGGTGCCGCCGAAGCCGCCGCCGCAGCCGGTCACGCCCAAGCGGCCGCCCGCGGGTCAAGGCGCGCCGGTGGCGCCCAACGGGGAGGACTCGCCGCGCGAGCAGGACGCGCCGGACGTGCGGGCGAATGTGAAGATCACGCGGGTACCGTCGCCGACTGCTGTTGATCCGAAGCGGCCCTCGGATGCGGTGTTCGAGCGGGTCGAGCCGAAGCCGCCCAGCGTCGTCGGGGCGATCCTCAATCCCGGGTTCACGCCGGCGGAGGTTGAGGCGATGCTGCGCCGGGCCGAGCGCAACGAGCCCGAGCCGGGGCAGCCGCACCCGTCGCACGCCGGGCCGAGTGCCGCGCGGCCGGCCGCTGAGGCGGATCCCGTTGACCTCTTCACCGGGGCGTTCACGGTGGCGGGGACGGATCTGGTGGTGCCGACGCCGCTGTTGCCGATTCGGTTCGAGCGGTGCTATCGCAGCGGGCGACCCTACTACGGGCCGTTCGGGTACGGGTGGGACCACAACTACAACGTCTTCCTGCGCCCGCTCACCGGCGGCGACGTGGCGCTGTGGACCGGGCGGCTGGCCGAGCGGCGGTTCACCGCCGTGGCGGACGGGTTCGAGCCGGAGGCCGGGCTCACCGCGCGCCTCGAGCGTACCGCCGACGGGTTCAAGCTGGTCCATCCGCAGGGGCTGCGCTGGCAGTTCAGCCGGCCCGCGGGGTGGGGTGACGGGCTGCGCACGCCGTTGACGGGCGTTGCCGACCGGTTCGGCAACCGGCTGCGGTTCAGCTACGACAGCCAGGACCGGCTGGCGGCCGTGCTCGACGACGCCGGGCGCGGGTTGCTGCTGCGGTACGGCGACTGCGGCCTCCTCGAACACGTCACCGACGACACCGGGGTGCGGGAGGTGCGCTACGACCACGACGGGGAGGCCGCGCATCTGGTGCGCGTGATCCAGCCCGGCACCGCGCGCTACCCGGGCGGCGTGGTCACCCGGTACGAGTACGACGCGAGCGCCGAGCACCCGGCGATGCGGCACAACATCCTGCGGATCGTCGACGCCGACGGGCGGGTGGCGGTGCACAACGAGTACGCGGGGCCGGGCGAGGGCTGGTCGTTCAACGCCGTGACCCGGCAGCTGGCGGGCGACTACGAGTACCGCTTCGGGTACGAGCCGATCCAGTACGTCCCGTCGCTGGAGGAGAACCTCGACGTCCCCGCGGCCCGGTCGTGCGTGCGGCGGCCGGACGGGGCGCTGCACACGTACACCTTCAACTGGCGCGGCGATCTGCTCGACCATCGGTTCCGGCTCAACCGCGACCGCACCGCGCGGGTGGTGGTGACGCGGGCCGCCTACGACGCGGCCGGGAACACCGTCGAGGCGGTCGGGCCGTCCGGGATCCGGATGCTGCGCACCTACGACACCGGCAATCCGGACCCGTGTGCGCGCGGGAACCTGCTGCGGGTCGAGATCGCCGCGCCGGTCACCGGGATCGTGCCGAGCCGCACCCTGTTCGCGGCGAAGTACGAGCCGCGGTACCAGTTGCCGACCGAGGTCAGCACCGAGGGGCAGGGCACCACGCGGCTGCGCTACGACTTCGACGTCGCGCCGGCCGGCGGCACCGGACGGCTCGCCCGCGTCGAGCTGCCGGCCGCGACCCTCGACGACGGCACGATCCAGCCGTCGGTACTGACCATCGAGCACAATCCCGCCGGTCAGCCGGTCGCCGCGACATCCGCCGCGGGGCGCCGCGTGGCAATGGAGTACCTGAGCGGCGGGCGCACCGGCGGCTGCATCCACCGGACGGTCACCGATCCGGACACCGCCGCGCTCGCCACCGCCGTCGACTACGACCCGCTCGGCTTCCCCGCGGCCCTGACCGCGCCCGGCGGGCGGCGCACCGGGCTGCGGCACAACCTGCTCGGGCAGCTCGAGGAGGTCACCGCGCCCGAGGTGGACGGGGTCGCGGCGGTGACCCGGTGGTGGCTGGACGACTCCGGCGGCCTCGTCCAGCTGACCCGGCCCGGCGCCCGGCCCGGGGAGGAGCTCACCGACCGGATCGTGCGCGACGCCCTCGGCCACGCGGTGCAGGCGATCGCCGCCGCCGGGGACCCGGCCGAACGGCGGTACCGGCAGAAACTCGACGCGGACGGCCGCGCGGTCACCACCTGGAGCCCCGGCGGGCTGCGCGTCGACAGCGTGTACGGCGAGAACGGCGCCCTCGTCCGCCGGACCGAGGCCACCGGCACGAGCGCCGCGCGGACCTCCACATACGCGCACGACGTCGCCGGCCGGGTGACCCGGGCGACGAACCCGCTCGGCCAGGTGACCCGCTACGGGTACGACGTGTGGGGCCGCATCCGCAGCGTCACCCGGCCCTCCGGCGCGGTGTGCACGTACACCTGGGGCGCCGGCGACCGGGTGGTGGCGCTGGCCGTCACCGAGGCCGACGGCACGCCGCTGGCCCGCACCACCTGGGACTACGACGAGCGCGGCCGGACCCGGTCGCAGACGAACTGGGCGTTCGACACCGACCCGGCGGCGGCCGTGCCGCTGACGACGAGCTACCGCTACGACGCCGACGACAACGTGATCGCGGTCCAGCCGCCGCGGGGTGCGCCGTGGACGTACCGGTACGACGGCTGCGGTCGGTTGTCCTCGGCCACCGACCCGCTGGGCGGCGTGCGCACCCTCGGCTACGACCCGGCCGGCGACCTCGTCAGCCTGACGGTCAGCGAGCAGGGCGTGTCCACGGTGCACGCCTACACCTACGACGGCCGCGGACGCCTCACCGGCAGCCATGTGGCGGGCGACGTGACGCAGTTGCGCTACGACAACCGGGACGTCCTGGCGGAACGGGTCAGTGAGGGCGTGCGTACCGACTTCGAGACCGACGCGCACGGCAACGTGACGGCGACCGTCGTCGACCCGGCCGGGCTGGCGCTGCGCACGCGGGTCGGGTACGACGCCGACGGCCGGGCCGTGACCTGCACCGACCCGGCCGGCCGGGGCACCACCTGGCAGCGCGACGCCTTCGGCGAACCGGTCGCGGTCACCGGGCCCGACGGCCTGACCTGGCAGCGGTCCTTCGACCCGGTCCAGCGGTCGCTGCGCCGGCGGATGCCGTCGGGCAACGAGACCACGCTGACGTTCGGGGCGCATCCGGGGCCGGTCGCGCTGACGTCGGCCGCCGCGCCCGGCTACGACCCGGTGCCGCCGTACGAGTTCGGGTACGACGGTCTGGGCCGGCTGACCCGGGCGGCCGACGGGGTGACCGAGGTCCGCCGCCGGTTCGACAGCCTCGGGCGGCTCGTCGAGGAGCGGGCGGCCGGGCGGACGGTGCGGCTGGCGTACGACGACACGACCGGCGCCGTCGACCTCGTGTACCCCGACGGGCGTACCGAACGCACCGAGCAGACCCCGGACGGCCGCCCGGCGCGGGTCGTGCTGACGGCGGCCGGCGCGCTGGGCGGCACACCCGGCGACGTCCTGCTCGACCTGGCGTACACCGCCCAGGGCCACCTCGACCGCGCGACCTACGGCAACGGGGTGCGCGCCGACTACGGCCACGACACGCTGGGTCGTCCGGTCCGCGTGGACTACCGCACCGGCGAGGCCCTGCTGGAGTCGTGCCGCATCCGCCACGACGACCGGGGCCACCGGGCGCTCGTGCAGTGTCTCGGCGCACCGGGCGCCGACGTCCTGCACGGGTTCGACGGGGCCGGGCGGCTCGTCGAGGCGCGCTGGGGCCTCGGCCTCGGCCCGCTGCCGGACGCGAGCACCGCGGCGGCCCAGGCGGCCCAGGTCGACGCGGCAAGGCTCGGCGCGGCCGGCGCGCCCGGGGTCGCCTACGACCTCGACGGCGGGGACGGCCGGGTGGCCCGCCGCGGCCGCAACGGCGGGGTTCCCGACCTGGCCTACGGCACCGGGCCCGACCACCGCATCGTGCAGGCCGGTGCCGAGGTGCTGAGCTACGGCCCGGACGGCCGGTGCACCGCCGACGGCCGGTTCCGCTACCGCCTCGACGCCCTCGGCCGGGTCGTCGCCGTCACCGACACGGCCACCGGCACCGTCGTGGCGGAGCTGCGCCGGGACCCGTTGGCGCGGGTCCGGTCCGGCACCAGCGGCGGGACGTCGTTCGAGCGGTGGTACGCCGGGGACGCCGTGCACGAGACGATCGGCGGCGGGCTGCGGCAGACCTCGCCGCACCCGCTGTGGCCGGCGCCGCTGTGCGTGGTCGACGGCGCCGGTCCGCACTACCAGCACCAGGACGACGCGTGGTCGACGATCCTCGTCACCGACGCCGCCGGGGGCGTCCGGCGGCGGCTGCGGTACGACCCGTTCGGCGCCCCGGCCGGGTTCGCCGCCGACGGCACGCCCGAGCCCGGCGTCCCCGACGGCGTCCGGTGGCGGGGCATGCCGCCGCTGGGTGACACCGGCCTGTACGCGACGCCGCAGCGCCTCTACGCCCCCGCCCTCGGCGCCTTCCTCGACCGCGATCCCCTGCTCTACGCCGACAGCCCCTCGCCCTACGTGTTCGCCGGCCACAACCCCGCCGATCACGCCGACCCCACCGGATGGGCCAAGCAGGCGCTCGGCCCGCCGAGCCTGCCGCGGCAGGCCTGGGACTGGTTCTCCGAAGAAGCGAAGAAGCCGCTCTGGTACTACGACCCGCACGACCCCAGCGACCTGCTCCCGCAGCACCGGGGCGTCGACACCGGCAACGTCGTGACGAACCTCCTGGCCAACACGTTCATCGGCGTCAGCAACTTCCTCGCCCGGCTGATCAACCTGCCGGGCAACCTGCTGGCCATCGGCAAGCACGGCCTGCGCGGGATCGGCTGGTCCGACACCGACCTCGACGCCCTCGACATCATGCTCGTCGAGACGCGCCTCGCCGAGGTGTTCAAGGGCGTCGGATATGTGGCCTCGCTGGCCGCCGACGCCCTCGGCTGGCGGCGGGCCGTCGCGCCGGCGGTGGGCGCGGTGGCGACGGCCCAGCGCAGCCGGGCGCTGCCCGTCGTGGCCGCCGAACTCGAGGGGCCGCCGCTGCCCGAGGTGATCATCCCCTACGACCCGGTGATGCGGATCAACCCCACCACCGCCAACTGGGTGCGGTCCGTGCTGGAGTGGGCGATGACCGAGCAGGGGTACTTCGAGCGCGGCGTCCGCCCCGTCGCGCTGGACAACCGCCTGCGCCGCTGGGCCCGCCGCTGGATGGACCTCATGGGCCACGACCGCGAGGGACTGCAGGCGATGCACCCCATCGACGACCTCATGGGCGGCTCGTGGCGGCGCGGCGGGAACATCGGCACCACGTACTACTTCGGCGAGCAGGAGATCAACGGGGCGTTCGGGCGGATGGTCTCCAACGAGCTCGGCCGGCTCGGCGTGCGGACACCCGGCCAGCGCTTCACCGTCCGCTTCGTCGGCGACTGGCCGAGCTACATCGACGTGCCGCCGACCGCGCCGATCGCCTCGCCGCCCTGGCTCACGTCGCAGTACCTGCAGGACCTGGCGGCCGCTCAGCGGCGGCCGTAGTCCGGGTGACGGCCAGGCCGACCTGCTCCAGGCGGACCCGCTGCAGCGTCTGCGGCGAGACGGCCAGCCGGTCCGCGAGGTCGGCCGCCGACCCGGCCGCCAGCTCGGACAGCGGCAGCGCGGCGACCCGGTCGGCGGCCTCGCCGAGCTCCTCACGCAACCGGCGGGACAGCACGACCCGGTCGTGGCCCTCGCGCAGCCGGTCGCGCAGCCGCGGGGCCAGCAGGGCCCGGGTGGCGAGATCCGTCTCGGCGAACGTGTGCTCGCCCACCGCGTACCGGCGCGGGCTGTTGACGCTCGCGACGATGAACTCCTTGAGGTCCGCGGCCATCGCGTTGACGCCCCGCAGCTGGGTGTCGTGCCCGTCCGGCAGCGAGAACTTCTGCGGCAGCGGCGCCTCGAACGTCACGTACGGGTGCTCCTGCTCCAGCCGGTCGCGGTCGTCCGGGGTGTGGATGCGCGGCGGGCGGCCCTCCTCGCCGAACTCCAGGCACGCCTGCAGGTGCCGGCCGGTGGCGAAGGCGCCGCTGCTGACCACCTCGTCGACGACCGGGTGCGGCTCGGCCTGCTCGCCGTAGACGACGTAGGTCGCGGTCAGCACGGCACGCGTCATCGGGGTGGACGGGTAGCTCTCCGGATGGGCGGGCGGCTTCGGCGGGTTCGGGTACGCCGTCGTCACGATCTGGATGTAGTCGTTGAAGACCGTCACCACCCGGTCGGCGTTGATGATGTCCGTGAGGTGCTCGTCGTAGCCGCCGTTGCCGCGCGACTTGTCGACCCGGAACCCGGCCGGCAGCTTCACCTCGTCGACGAACGTCTGCGGGGAGTCGGCGGACGGGTTGGTGAACCAGTGGTCGACCTTGACCTCGCCCGGCTGCTGGAACTGGTCGCGGACCATCCGGGTGACCGTGTGCGTCGTCCGGGCCACGTGCATGGTGTCCAGATGCGCCGACAGGCACAGCATCCTGGCGCTCTTCGGCTGTTCGACGACGAAGAAGAACTCCTGGATGCCCTCCAGCTTGCGCATCCAGTTCAGGCCGTCCTTGCCGTCGCCGAGCTGCGCGGCGAGCGTGTGCGGGCGCGGGAAGAGCACGAACAGCGCCCGGTTGGTCCCCAGGTGGTACGAGTCGAGCTGGTGGTACATCTGGGTCAGCTGCGTGGTGTGCGACGTGGTCTCGCGCCGCTCCTGGCTGGCGTCGGACTGGTTGATGTCGACCTGGGTGCTGCTCCAGCCCTGCTTCGTCGTCGACTCCAGGCCGTAGGTGCCGGCGATCGAGCCGTACCCGGGCACGCCGGCCGCGATCGCCAGCGACCCCGACTCCTTGTCCGACGACTCCGTCGAGCGCGTCGAGCTGTTGCCCTTCGTCACCTGCAGCCCGGTCGAGGAGCGGCTCATCAGCTCGCCGGTCTCGGTGACGGCCTCGAACACCTCGCGCTTCTTCGGCTCGAAGTCGGTGATCACCGGCATCGACGCGAAGTCCCGGCCGCGCACGAGCCCGGGCCCGGACGTGAACGCCACCTGCGCCAGCGCACCGACGCACGGGAAGTAGCTGTCCAGGAACCGCGAGATCGTGGTCCAGGCCGCGGCGGCGTACGCGTCCTCGCCCTGCGGCCGGGCCGGCAGCTCCTCCCGGGTCGGCTGGTATCCGGTGATCGAGCAGACGACCCGGAAGTAGACGATCCGGCTGTCGGCGTACTCGGGCTGGTCCACCTCCGGCAGGAAGTAGAACAGCGCGAGGGAACTGCGCCACTTCAGCGGGTACCGCGCGAAGTCCACCCCACCGGCCAGCATGTCGCCGCTGGCGAGCACGCGCCGCCACGGGATGTCGACGGGTAACGGCAGCAGATTGAGCGACATGACGGCAGCATCCCGCGGATCCCGGAGGCGGTACACCGTACTGTCGGAAACCCCGCTCACGTGGTCCGCAGGGCGTCGGTGGGGTTCAGGCGGGCGGCGCGGACCGCCGGGTAGAGGCCCGCGGCCGCCCCGATGACCAGGGCGGCGCCGAGCCCCGCCCACACCCCGTTCGCCGGCAGCAGCGGTTGCCAGCCGCGGTACGTCGCCACCCCGTACGTGACGGCGGCGGCCAGCACCGTGCCGGCCACGCCGCCCAAGGCCGACAGCAGCAGCGACTCACCGAGAAATTGCACCGCGATGTGGCCGCGGGTGGCGCCGAGGGCGCGGCGCAGGCCGATCTCGGTACGCCGCTCCAGCACGGAGATGACCATGACGTTGGCGATGCCGACGCCGCCGACGAGCAGGGCCACGGCGCCGAGGCCGAGCAACAGGGCGGTCGTCGAGTCGGCGACGAGCAGGCGGGAGGCCAGGGCGTCCGACGGGCGGCTGACCGTGACGCTGCCGGGCTCGGTCGGGTTGGCCGCCCGGCCCAGCGCTGTCGCGACCGACGAGGTGCGGTCGGGGTCGGTACGCACGTACAGGCGGGTCGGGTGGCCGTCGTAGCCGAAGTACTCGGCGGCTACCGGCTCCCCGATCAGCACGGCGCGGTCGATCTCCGGGGCGAGTTCGAAGGGGCGCAGGATGCCGGCGACGACGAACCAGTGCGAGTCCACCCAGATGCGGGTGCCGGGGCCGGCGCTGGTGATGCCGAGCGTCGAGGCGGCGGCGTGGCCGAGGACGGCGACCGGGTAGCGGCCGGTGGCCTCGTTGAGGAAGACGCCCGTGCCGAGGTGGCCGCCGAGGGTGTCGAGCAGCGTGGGGTCGGTCGTGCGGACCTCGATGCCGCCGCCGCGGTACGACGGAATCTTGTCTGTGCGGAAGACCTGGACACCTCGGATGGCGGCGGTGGCGGTGACCTTTTCCACGCCCGCCGTGCGCGCGACGCCGGTCGGGGCGGTCGCCGGCAGCTTGGCCTCGTCGCCGCCGACGCGGGTGCCGTTGGCCACGGTGAGCAGGTCGGTGCCGAGGCGGTCGATCCGGGCCAGGAGGTCGGCCTGGCTGGAGCGGGCGATGCCGAGCACGCCGGCGATGGCGGCGATGCCGATCGCGATGCCCAATGTGGACAGTGCGGCGCGCAGGGTGCGGCTGCGCAGGCCGAGGGTGGCCAGGGGCAGCAGGTCCGCGGCGAGCACCCGGGATCTCATGCGGCTCCTCCGGAGTCGGAGTCGGAGTCGGAGTCGGCGACGATCCGCCCGTCGTGCAGCCGGACCCGGCGGGGGCAGGCGGCGGCGACGGTGGCGTCGTGGGTGATGACGAGCAGGGTCACACCGCCGGCGTGCAGGTCCTGCAGCAGGGCGAGGATCTGGGCGCCGGTGGCGCTGTCGAGGTTGCCGGTCGGCTCGTCGGCGAGGACCAGCGCGGGCCGCCCGACGATGGCGCGGGCGATCGCCACGCGCTGGCGCTCGCCGCCGGAGAGTTTGCCCGCCTGGTGTACGGCCCGATGCGCGAGACCCACCCGCTCCAGCGCCTCGGCCGCGGCGCGCCGGCGGTGCCGGGCGGGCACACCGCGGTACAGCAGGCCGGTGGCGACGTTGTCCACTGAGGACAGCTGGTCGAGGAGGAAGAACTGCTGGAACACCACCCCGAGGGCGTGTGCGCGCAGGCCGGACAGCTGCCGGTCGGTGAGGTCGGCGACGGCCCGGCCGGCCAGGTGGACCGTGCCCGACGTGGGGCGGTCCAGGCCGGCGGCGAGGTTGAGCAGGGTGGTCTTGCCGGAGCCGGAGGGCCCGACGACGGCCACCATCTCGCCGGTACCCACGGTCAGGTCCACGCCCCGCAGCGACTCGACCGGCGGGGTGCCCGGGTAGGTCCGGCCCGCGTTGTGCAGGCGCAGCACGACGTCGCTCACGAGGCCGGCACCTCGACCCGGGCGCCCTCGGCCAGTCCCTCGCCGGAGACCTCGACCGTGCCGGCGTTCTCGTCGAAGAGCCCCGGTTGTACCGTCACGAGCCGCCGGCCCGCCGCGTCCACGACGGCGACCTGGTAGCCGCCGCCCGCCCCGGCCAGCAGCGCGGTCACCGGGACGAGCAGCACGCCGCGCCGCTGCGCCCCGGTGATCGAGACCTGCACGGGGGCCTGGTCGAGCACCGGCGCGCCGGGCGGGAGCGTGACGGTGACGATCATCGGTACCGTCGCCGGCCCGGCCTGCCCGTTGCTCTCGGTGCCCACCGTGGCGACCGTGCCGATCTCGCGCACCGTGCCGGCGACCGCCGCGTTCAGGCCGGGCACCGACACCTGCACCGGGTCGCCGGCGTGGACGGTGGCCTGCCGGGAGGCGGTCAGCGCCACGCGCACGACGCGGGCGGTCGAGGAGGCCGACAGCACCGGCGCGCCGGGCCCGGCCGAGCCGCCGGGCTGGACGAGCGCCTCGCCGACGCGCAGCGCGCCGGGCAGGAACACGATCTGGCCGAGCGGCAGCTGCCCGGTGCGCTCGGCGACGGGCCGGCCGCGGGCCTTCTGCCAGCGCCGGATCGCCGTCGCCGTGGCGTCGGTGAAGTGCCCGTCGACGGTGATGGCGTGCTGCGGGTCGAGGCCGAGCTCGACGAGGTTCTGCTCGAGCTGCTGCACGTCGGCGCCGTCGCTCATCCCGAGGGCGAAGTCGCGGTAGGCGGGCGTGGTGCCGTAGAGCAGCACCGCCGGGACGCCGCCGACCGCGAACAGGTCCGCGCCGCGCACGACCGCGGTCCCGGGCGCGGCCACGGCGGTCACCACGCCCCCTGGAAGCCGGCTGACGACCGTGTACGCCCCGTCGAAGCCCAGCGCGCCGGCCACCTGCACGCGGGCCGTCACATCCCCGCGGGCCACCGGCGCGGTCGTCGTGCGCACCTGCGGCCCGGCGACCGGCGCGGCGGCGGGCCGGCGGGTCACCGCCCAGCCGACCAGGCCGGCCGCGACCGCGAGCACCGCGGCGCCGCCCGTCCATCCCCGGCCCCTCACGAGATCGCGATCTTCTTGTCGTACAGGTGCTTGCACGCGTCGATGGCGCTCAGCACCCGCTCGGACTTGCCCTCCTGCTCCAGCGGGGTACCGACGAGCGGGAAGGTGCCGTCGGGCTTCGGGTCGGGGAAGCCCTCGATGCCCTGGTCGCGCATGCACTTGGCGAAGGCGCGCAGCTTCTGCATGTCCTCGGCGCTCGGCGTCGGGTCCCGGTGCGGGTCCGCCAGCGACATCGACTCGTCCATGATCGCCTTGCACTCGGGCTGCTGCTCCATGATCGAGCGGATTTGCTCCTTGAGGTCCGGGCCCTGCGCCGGCCAGACCAGATCGCCGTTCTGGATGTCGGGGTCCGGGAAGGCCGGGTACCCGTGGTCGCGGGCGCACTGCGCGAAGCGGCGCCCGATGCTCAGCGCCCGGTCCGAGTCGAAGCTCGCGCTCGGCGCCGCACCCGGGCCGCCGGAGCCGGACGAGCAGCCGGCGAGGCCGCCGGTCAGCCCGCCGGTCAGCGCGGCCAGCAAGGCGATCACCATCAACGGTCGACGTGTCATGGCCCCAGGTTCGCCGCCCGGGCCGCCGCGCGCGTCTGGCCGCCGGCCGACCCCGGCATCTGTCCTACGACGGATGTCCGGCCCCGCTGCCCCACGTACGCTGGGCCGATGCAGCTCAGTCCCGGGCGCCGCCGGCTCTGGCTGGACGTCGCGCTCGTCGCCGTGCTCGCCGCTGCGACCCTCCTGTGGAGCGACACCGCCCGGATGTTCCTCGAACCGGACGACAAGGTCCTCTACACGTTCGGCTCGGCGGCGGCGTGGCGCACCCACGTGCTGTGGTGGTGGCTGTTCGCCGTGCCGGCCGTCGCCGCGATTCCGCTGCGGCACCGCCGGCCGCTCGCCGCGATGCTCCTGGCCGGCGTCTCGGCCGGCGCGCACCTGCTCGACCCGTTCCTCAAGTCGCCGCCGCTGGACGCCGCCGTGCTCGTCGCCATGTACGCGCTGGCCGGCTCCCACCACGCCCGCCGGACCGTGGTCGCCGTGCTGGTCGCCGCCGAGGCGGTGCTGTTCGCCGGTGGCCTGGGCAACCATCTCGCGCTGTTCGCCGGGCCGAGCGCCGCGTCCCCGGCCACCGGCGGCGAACGGCTGGGCAAGGCGGCGTACGGCATGCTGGACGGCAACCTCCTGCCGGTCCTGCTCGAGGTCGTCCGGTCGGTGAGCGTGCCCGCGCTACTGCTCGCGGCCACCTGGGCGGTCGCCGACAGCGCGCGGACCCGGCGGGCCCACCTGGCGACGCTGCAGGCCCGCGCCGACGACCTTCAACGCGAACAGCAGCAGCGCACCGCCCTCGCCGTCGCCGCCGAGCGCGGCCGCATCACCCGCGAGCTGCACGACGTCGTCGCGCACGGGCTGTCCGTGATGGTCGTGCAGGCACAGGGCGCGAAGGCGATGCTCACCCGGCAGCCCGACCGCACCGACGCGGCGCTGGGCAACATCGTCACCACCGGCCGCGCCTCACTGGCCGAGATGCGCCGGCTGCTCGGCCTGGTGCACACCGGACCGCACCCGGAGCTCGCGCCCCAGCCGGGCCTGGCCACCCTGCCGGCCCTGATCGACCGGGTGCGGGACAGCGGCACCCCGGTCGACCTCCGGGTCACCGGGGAGCCGCCGACGCTGCCGGCCGTCGTCGAGCTGGCGACCTACCGGATCGTGCAGGAGGCGCTGACGAACGCGCTCAAGCACGCGACGCCGGGGGCCCGCTGCACGGTCGGCCTGGCGTTCGACGCCGCCGGTGTGACCGTCCGGGTGGCCGACGACGGCGCCCCGGTCCCCGCGCCGGTGCCGGGCAACGGCCTGCGCGGTCTCGCCGAGCGGGTCCGCGCCCTGGGCGGCGACCTGCGGGCCGGACCCGCGGACGGCGGCGGGTTCGAGGTGCGGGCCCGGCTCCCCGTCGCCGCCACGCCCGCGGAGCTCGTCGCGTGATCCGTCTCGTCATCGCCGACGACCAGCTGCTGGTGCGGGCCGGTTTTCACATGATCATCGATGGTACCGACGACATGTCCGTCATCGGCGAGGCCGCCGACGGGCTGCAGGTGCTGACGGTCGTCGCCGCCACCCGCCCGGACGTCGTGCTCATGGACGTGCGCATGCCCGGCATCGACGGCATCGAGGCGACCCGCCGCATCCGGGCCGCGCACCCGGCCGGGGAGCCACCGCACGTGATCATCCTGACGACGTTCGACCTGGACGAGTACGTCTACGCGGGCCTGCGCGCGGGCGCGGCCGGCTTCCTGCTCAAGGACACCCTCGACGGCGAGCTGCTGCAGGCCGTGCGGGCCGTCGCGGGCGGGCACAACGTCGCCGCCCCGACCGTCACCCGCCGCCTCGTGCAGCACTTCGTCGCCACCGGCCCGCGGACCGTCGACACCGCGCCGCTGGCCGCCCTGACCGCCCGCGAGCGCGACGTGCTGGAACGCATCGCCGAGGGCCTGTCGAACCAGGAGATCGGCGCCCGGCTGGCGATCTCCGAGGGCACGGTCAAGACGCACGTCAGCCGGATCCTGGCCAAGCTCGGCCTGCGCGACCGCATCCACGCCGTCATCTACGCCCACCAGACCGGCGTGGTGCGGTAGGCCACCGCGATGCCCGGGCCGGTGACGGCTCGCCACCAAAGGGCCGGCACTTGCTGCGCCGCCCGCCGACCGAAGGGACCACGCCATGAAGGCCCGAGATCTCGCCGCCGAGTTTCCGGTGGTACGTCTCGACACTCCGGCGATCGAGGCGGCGCGGCTCCTGGCCGGGCAGGACCTGCCGGGGCTGATCGTGCTCGACGAGCGCGGCTACCCGTTCACGATCCTGGCCGGCACGCAGGTGCTGCGCATGGCGATACCGCAGTACTGCCAGGACGATCCGGCCCTCGCGCGAGTCGTCGACGAGTCCGCCGCGGACCTGCTGCTGCGCGAGCTCGGCGACCGTACCGTGGCGCAGGCCCTGCCCTCGGAGAAGCGTGAGCTGGCCGTTGTCGATGCGGCCGCCACGGTACTGGAGATCGCCGCCGTGATGGCCCGCACCCGGACGCCACTCGTCGCCGTCGTGGACAAGCAGCGCCAGCTGCTCGGCGCGATCACCCTGGACGCTTTGCTCGACCGGATGCTCGCCGAGTGACGATCACCGCCTGGATCGCCGTCGCCGTGTTCGCCGGCGCGTACGTGCTGATCGCCACCGAGTGGGTCCACCGCGTCGCCGCCGCGCTCGGCGGGGCGGTCCTGATGCTGCTGATCGGCGCCACCGACGCCGAACACGCGTTCTTCTCCCCCGAGTCCGGCATCGACTGGAACGTCATCGTCCTGCTGCTCGGCATGATGCTCGTCGTCGCCGTGCTCAAACGGACCGGTGCATTCGAGTACCTGGCCATCTGGGCGGTCAAACGCGCCCGCGGCCGGCCGTTCCCGGTCATGGTCATCCTCGTCGTGGTGACCGCGGTCGCCTCGGCGATGCTGGACAACGTCACCACCGTGCTGCTCATCGCCCCGGTCACGTTCCTGGTCTGCCAGCGCCTCGCGGTGCCGGTCGCGCCGTACCTCATCGCCGAGGCCATGGCCAGCAACATCGGCGGCACCTCGACGCTCGTCGGCGACCCGCCCAACATCATCATCGCCAGCCGGGCCGGGCTGTCGTACAACGACTTCCTCAATCACCTCGCCCCGCTGATCGGGGTGCTGGTCGTCGTGTTCGTCGCGCTGTGCCGGGTGATGTTCCGCTCCGCGTTCCGCTACGACCCGGAGCGGGCCGCCACGGTGACGCGGCTGCGGGAGCGCGACGCGATCCGGGACCCGCGGCTGCTCGTGGTCAGCCTGGCCGTGCTCGCGCTCGTCACCGCCGCGTTCGTCCTGCACTCGGTCGTGCACCTCGAGCCGTCCGTGGTGGCGATCGTCGGCGGCCTGGGGCTGCTGGCGCTGTCCCGGCTGGACGCCGGCGAGGTCGTCAAGGACGTCGAATGGCCGACCCTCGCGTTCTTCGCCGGGCTGTTCGTCATGGTCGGCGCGCTCGTGCACACCGGCGCCGTCGGCACCTTGTCCCGCTCGATCGCCGACGCGGTCGCCGGGGACCCGCACCTGGCCGCGATGGGGCTGCTCGGCGGGTCCGCGGTGCTCTCGGCGATCGTCGACAACATTCCGTACGTCGCCACGATGACCCCGATCGTCGCCGACCTCGCCGCCGCCGAGGGCAGCCACGGCGGCCCGCACGTGCTGTGGTGGGCCCTGGCCCTCGGCGCCGACCTCGGCGGCAACGCCACCGCCGTCGGCGCGTCGGCCAACGTCGTCATTCTCGGCCTGGCCGAGCGGGCCGGGCAGCGGATCAGCTTCTGGCAGTTCACCAAGTACGGCCTTGTCGCCGCCGCCGTCACCGTCGCCATCTCCGCGGTCTACCTGTGGTTGCGCTACCTCGCCTTCGCCTGACGGTTCGCCGGCGGCCGCGCGCCGAAGCCCCCGGTCCGGTCCTGCCTCGGCGCGCGGCCGCCGGGCCCAGGCTAATCGGCCGGGAGGCGCAGGAAGGTGTCGATCCGGGCGGCGAGCGCGGGCCAGTCCGGCGCGCACCACACGAAGTGCCCCGCGGCCCGGCTCTCCACCAGCTCGGCGCGGGGCAGCCCGGCGACGAGCGCCTCGGCGTGCGCGAACGGCACCCCGCCGTCGGTGCGCGAGGCGACCACCAGCGCCGGCTGGGCCACCGCGGCGCACAGGTCCGGCGCCGGGCGCAGGTCCCGCACGAAGCCGCGGCCCGACCGCATCGCCGCGAACAGCCGCAGCAGCAGCCCGGCGTCGTCGCCGGTCAGCTCCGCCGGTCCGCGGCCGGTCGACAGCGGGGACAGCAACGAGCCCAGCGCCCGCCGGCCCCGGGCGCGCAGCAGCATCCGGATGCCCGCCCACGTGGCCGCCTCGACGCCGGGCGCGAAGACGATCCAGCCGCCGATGCGGGTCCGCCGGTCCGGCCACGGCAGCGGGCCGACCGCGCTGATGAGGACCAGCCGCTCGACCAGGTCCGGATGCCGGGCGGCCAGCGCGACCGCGGTCGGGCCGCCGCCGGAGATCCCGACGACCGCCGCGACGCGGGCCACACCCAGGTCCGCGCACAGCGCCCGGACGGTGTCCGTGTACGCGACCACGGTACGGCCGCTGCGCACCGGGGTCCGCCCGTACCCGGGCCGCGAGGGCGCCAGGATCGAGAAACCGGCCGCGGCGAACGGCTCCTCCCCCAGGGCCAGCCCGGCGCGCATGTGCCCGCCGTGCAGGATGAGCAGGACGTCGTCGCCGCGCCGCTCGAACCGGAACTCGACCGGCCCGCCCGCAGTCACGCGCACCTCGGTCGGCAGCGGCGCCATCTCAGGCCTCCACACCATGAACCAGCCTATCCGCGGACCGCGGCGACGCAACGCCCCGGAACCCGAGTGCTCCCCGTCGGCTGCCCGATTCCAACCTGCCCGGCGGCCATGACGAACACACCGCACGGGTTCATGACAACACCGCGACCTCGGGTTCAGAAGGAGCCGCAGGCCGCGTTCGGGTCGGGGGCGGGGAACACATCGATCTCGAGGTGGTCCGGGTCGGAAGTCGCCTGCATCGCGACCGCGCCACAGGTCCACCTGCCGGTCTCCGGCTTGGCGACGATCTGGCCGATCCAGGTCTGCGAGCGGGGCGTGGAGTCGGCCCCGGCGGACAGGGTCGCAGCGGCGCAGTCCTGCAGCATGGTCATGCCCGTGGAGTCGAACGTGCCGGGCGAACCGGTGTTGGCGGTGAGCACGCAGTCGACCTCGTTCAGCACGCTCTTGTCGTGCGACACGTGGGCCGTCAGGGCGCCGCCGCCCGGGAACCCGAGCGAGAGGACGTTCGTGCCGGTGCGCTGCCCGTCGCCGGTGGAGACGATCTCCAGACCGGCGGCGGACAACCAGATGTCGAACATGACCGGCAGGCTCCGCCCGGGGGCGCAGCCGTGCCGGCCGCAGCCGGGCGCGACCGATGAGGCCGTGGCTTGGTCGGCGGCCTCGCGCTCGGCGGTCACCTGGTTCGCGGAGCGCAGGTCAAGGCCGATGTAGATCGCGGCGCCGATCAGGATCAGCAGCGCGAGGCCGCCGCACACGATGAGGAACGTATAGGACTGTTTCGGGGGTGGCTCGTCTTCGGACACAGCGCAGTTGATATCACGCCGTGACGTATCAGAACGCCCCGGTGCGCTTCTGTAGTGGCGTGCTGACCGATCGGGAGGACCGCGCGGAGTTCGTCGACAACCTGCGGGAGCTGTTCGGTGAACTGCGCGGGTCCTGGCAGGGCAGCCTGCTGTTCGCGGTCTTCCTGTCGCCCGTGGCCGCCGTCGTCGCGCGCGGTCTGGCCACCGCCGGGCTGCTCATCCCGGGACTCGGCGGCGCGGTCACCGTGGCCGCGCTGCTCGTGCTCGTGTGCGCGGCGCAGCTCGGCGCGCTCACGGTCGGCTGGGTACGCTCGGCCGCGGCGGGGCGGGCGGGGGCCTCGCAGTTCGTGAGCATGCTCTCCGCGCTGCCCTGCTCGGCTTGTACGTCGAGACGTTCGCCATCGTCACCGCCTGTGTCTGGCGCGCGGAGGGCCGGCCGTCGGGCCCGTTCGGCGGGCTTTGGCAGGCCGAGTCGTACTACTTGTGGCACCTCCTCGACGCCGTCCCCATCCTCGACATCCCGGCGACGGTGCACTGGAAGGAGCCCGGCGGGCCGGTGCCGGCCGGGCTGGTGCTCGCGTTCCAGCTGCTGCTCGTGCCGCAGTTGCTGCGGGCGGCGATCGCCGGCTACCGGTTCGCGGTCGCCGGGGCCGCGATCCGGCACACCCACTACCCGGCCGAGGAGGAGCCCCGCTGGTGGCCGAAGGTGCTCGGCGGCGGGGTGTCCGCGGCGATCGTGGCGGGTGCGGCGGTGGCGACGCTGCTGGCCGTACAAACGCTGGCTTCTGGCTCTTGGTTCTTGCGCTGGTGGACCGGGCGCGCGCTGCCCTGGATGCACGCCGACGGCGCGCTCGTGCAGCGGTGGGCGGCGGCCGCACCGGCGATCCTGCTGCTGGTGGGCGGGCTGCTGCTGTTCGGGAACGTGGCGTTCACGGCCGTCGGGCTGTCCGGCATGATCCTGCCCAACGCCCGCTCGTGGTGGACGACCACGCTGGTCCTGTTCGCGGCGGCGGGCTGGGTCTACGGCATCCTGCTGTGGGACGCCGGCCTGCTGATCACCCTCGATCGCGTCGGCGTCGGTGTGCGGCTGCCCGATTCGGCCGGGCCGGCGACCGTGCTGGGCGCGCTGGCCTGGCAGATCGTGCACATGCTGCCCGGGCCGGACATCACCGGGACGCTGCACTGGAGCCAGCCGGTCGCGCTGGACGGCGTCACCGCCGGGGCCGTGGTGCTGTCGCTGAAGCTGGTCACGGTGGCCGCGCTGGTGTTCGTGGCGCTGCCCGTCGTGCGGACCGCCGTGCTGCGGACCCGCTACGGCCCGGTCCTCGACGTGTGGGGCGCGGGTCTGGCCGTCAGCCGCCACCTGTACGGGGTCGACGAGCGCTTCGACGACACGACCAACAACTGGGGCGGCTTCGAGCAGCGGCTAGCGGCCCTGCGCGAGGCGGGCCGGGCGGTGTCCACGCTCCCCCGGTTCGCCGAGCTGAAAGCGCCGCTCCAGGCGGTGCTCGAGGCGGCGCCGGAGCGCGAGCGGCCGCCGGCGGAGGAGGCCGGCCGGTTCACGGTGGCGCTGCTCGCCTTCCGCGCCAGCGTCACCGACGCCTTCCCGGCCGCGAGCGCCGCGCTCGCCGAGCGGCCCGCCAGCCCTGACCGAGCCGCGGCGTCACTGCAGGGGTAGCGGCGACGCTCCGGCCGCCCGGCCCAGCGGCGGCAGCCCGTAGCGGTCCCCGATGGTCCGCAGGACCGCGTAGTGGTCGACCCGCCCGGAGCGCGGCCCCGGCGTGATCCCGGCCCCGGTCACGAGGGTGAGGATCCGGTTGCCGGCGCTGCCGTCGTCCTCGTCGAAGGTCACGATGAGCCAGCTGTCGTGGCCGGCGGCCCAGCGCGCGTACGGGTCCAGGTGCGCGCGGGCCCAGGCGTCGCCGGTCGCGACGCCGCAGTCGTGCATGTCGTTGCACAGGTCCGGAATCACGAACGCGACGGTGGGCAGCCGGGCCGGGTCGGCCGGCCACGCGGAGTACGGCTGGTTCGCGGCGCCGGGAACCGTGTCGAAGTCGGCCCAGGGGTTGTGTTTCGCCGCGTACCGGCCGCTCGAACAGCCGCGGTACCCGGGCGACGGCAGCCCCTCGGAGTAGCCGCCGAAGGTGAGCCCGGCCGCCTGCAGTTGTTGTGCGAGGTTCGCCGCCGCCCCGGCACGGACCGGGCATTGGTCGTCGGTGACGCCCTGCGTCGAGCCGGAGAACAGCGCGAGGTAGTTCGGCTGGCTCGGATGGGCGACCCCATGCGCATCGGTGAAAACCGCGGCGCGGGCCATGAGCTCGTTGAAGTACGGCGCGTCCGGGTTACCGGCCAGCTGCACGTACGACTTGTTCTCGAACACCGCCACCACGACGTGCCCGGGCCGCACCCCGGATGCGGCCGGGCTCGGTGCCCGCTTCGGGGCGGCGCCGCAGCCGGACACCACGGCGAGCGTGGCGACCAGAACCGCCGCCCGGCGCCAGTGCACCATGGCCACCACCCCTACTCACCGGACGTCACGCGCCGCCGGGCCCAGCGCACCGCGAGGATCGCGACCACGCCGCCGACTCGCCGAACGCCAGCGCCGCCACGACCGCGTACACCAGCCACGCCGGCAGGCCCAGCACCATGTCGATCAGATGCGCCATTCCCGCAGCGTGGCGGCCGGCGCCTGAACGCACCCTGAACGCCGTGCGCGGCCGGGGCGCGGGTTCAGCGGGCTCTCAGTCCCGGGCCGCCACGCTGGCCGGGCCTCGGCTTTCAGCGGGCACTCAGGACGTTCGGTCGAGGTTTGCCCCGATTCATGGGGAAATCAGCGGAACGCCGTCGTGAGGGAGAGCCGTGTCCACTGTCAACGCCAGGTCAGTGAGTTCGCGCGGGTGGCTGACCAAGGTGCCCGCGATCACCGCCACGTTCTGGGTCATCAAGGTGCTGTCCACCACGATCGGGGAGACGCTCGCCGACTACCTCAACGTCAACGTCGGCCTCGGTCCCGCCGTGACCGACGGGATCATGTTCGCCTTCCTCGTCGGCGCGTTGATCCTGCAGTTGCGGCCTGGCCCTGGGCGCGAGCGCCACCAGCATCCTGTTCCTGGCCGCGATCGTCGTGCTCGTCGTGCGCGAGCAGGTGCTGGTGAGCCGGCACGGCGTGGCCGAGAAGGGCGCCGCCCCGAACGGCGGCCGCGGCCGGGACTACGCCTGGGCCGGCGCCGCCGCCCTGACCGTCGTCGTCGCCGGGTTCGGGCTCAGCCTCGCGCAGGGATCGCCGCCGGCGACGGACCCGCAGGCCGGCGTGGCCCAGGACCAGGCCACGGTGAGCGGCTCGGGCGGGGCGAGCGTGACACAGGCGGTACACCCGACAACCAAACTCGGCAACCTGAGCCGGTTCGCGGTGATCGTGTCCGACGTCCGGGCCAAGGTGGCCCAGCACGACCTCGCGGGGGCCAGGACCCGGGTCAAGGACCTCGAGGTGGCCTGGGACGACGCCGAGGCCGGGCTCAAGCCGCGCGACGCCACCCGATGGCACCAGCTCGACGGCCAGATCGACGACGTCCTCACCGCCCTGCGCGCGGCGAACCCGAGCGAGACCGCGTGCGCGTCCGCCGTCACCGCGCTGATGAACACCCTGAACACGTTCGACGGGGTCTGACCGCGGTCCACCGTCGTAGATTCGCACCATGACGACGTTCGCACTGATTCCCGGGGCCGGCGGCGACGCCTGGTACTGGCATCGCGTCCAGCCGATCCTCGAGGCGGCCGGGCACCGGGCCGTCGCCGCCGAGCTCCCCGGCGACGATCCGGCGGCCGGCTGGGAGGAGTACGCGAACGCCGTCACCGGCGCCCTTCCGCCGGACCCCGGCGAGCTGGTGGTCGTCGGCCAGTCGATGGGCGGGTTCACCGCGCCGGTCGTCGCCCAGCGCCGCGGCGCCCGGCGCATCGTCCTGCTCAACGCGATGATCCCGCGGCCCGGCGAGACCGGCGGCGCCTGGTGGGACAACGTCGGCCAGGCCGCCGCGGCCCGCGCCTACGCCGTGGAGCAGGGCCGCGACCCCGACGCCGAGTTCGACCTGCGCGAGCTCTTCTTCCACGACGTGCCCGCGGAGGTCACCGAGCGGGCGATGACCGGCGGCAAGGAGCAGGCCGACACCCCATTCGGCCAGGTCTGGCCGCTGGACGCCTGGCCGGACATCCCGACCACGGTGCTCACCGGCGCCGACGACCGCCTGTTCCCGGCCGTACTGCAGGCGCGCGTGGCCCGCGAGCGGCTGGGCCGGACGCCGGCCGTCCTGCCGGGTGGGCACCTGATCGCCCTGGGCCACCCGGAGGCGGTGGCCGCCGCCCTCCTCGCCGATCACTGAGCCGGCGCTCCCGTCAATGCGGACGGGTGAGGCCGAGGTCGTACGCGATGATGACCGCCTGCACGCGGTCGCGGGCGCCGAGCTTGGACAGGACCCGGCCGACGTGGGTCTTCACGGTGGACTCGGACAGGACCAGGCGTTCGGCGATCTCGCCGTTGGTCCAGCCGTGGCCGATCGCGACCAGGATCTCGCGTTCCCGCTCGGTCAGCGTGCCTAGGCGCGGGTCCGGTGCCGGGTGTGCGCCGCCGCCGGCGAGGTGCTGGGCGAACGCGTCCAGCAGCCTGCGCGTCAGGGCGGGCGCGATCACCGCGTCGCCGCCCGCGACCGCGCGGATGCCCGCGAGGAGTTCCTCCGGGTACGCGTCCTTGAGCAGGAACCCGCTGGCGCCCGCGCGCAGGGCGGCGTGCACGTACTCGTCCAGGTCGAACGTCGTGAGCATGAGGATGTGCGAGCGGCCGCCCGACTCGACGATGCGGCGGGTCGCCTCGATGCCGTCCATGCCGGGCATGCGCACGTCCATGAGGATGACGTCCGGATGCAGCTCGGCCGCCCGCCGTACCGCATCCGCGCCGTTCGCGGCCTCGCCGAGGACCTCCGTGTCGGGGCTGCTCTCCAGCAGCATCCGGAAGCCGAGGCGCTGCAGCGGCTGGTCGTCGACGATCAGGACGGTGATCATTCGGGTTGGCTCCCGGGAGGCGGGGTCAGGTCCAGGTCGGCGGTCACAGCCCATCCTCCGCCGGGCGCCGGGCCGGCGGTGACCGACCCGCCGTACAGGGCCGCGCGTTCACGCATGCCGATCAGGCCGTGGCCCGGCGGGGACGGCCGCGGCGGGCGCTGCGCACCGCCCGTGTCGCGCACGGAGATGTGCAGTCGCGCACCCTCCACGCGCAACGCGAGCACGACGCGCGGGTGCGGGCCGGCGTGCTTGAGCGTGTTCGTGAGGGCTTCCTGCACGATCCGATAGGCCGCCAGTTGTACTCCCAGATCCAGCGCCGCGAGGTCGCCCGTGCTGCGGTACTCGACGTCCGGGCCGGCCGCGCGGATGTGCCGGCACAGCGGTTACAGGTCGGCCAGGCCCGGCTGCGGGCTCAGGCCGTCCGCCTCCTCGCGCAGGACGCCGAGCATGCGGCGCAGGTCGGCGAGCGAGCGGCGGCCCGTGTCGCCGATCAGCCGCAGCGCCTCCTTGCCGCGCTCGGGGGCCACGTCCGCCGCGTACCCGCCGCCGTCGGCGAGGGTGACGATGACCGACAGGCTGTGGCCGAGGATGTCGTGCATCTCGCGGGCGACCCGGGTGCGCTCGGTCGCGGCGGCGAGGCGGCTGCGCTGGTCGCGTTCGATCTCCAGCTGGACCGCGCGGTCGCGCAGGGCGGCCACCTGGGCGCGGCGAACGCGGATCGCGAACCCGAGCGCGACCGCCGCGGTGCCGACGCTGGCCACGAAGAACAGCACGTCCAGCGTCGGCACGGCGGCGGAGATGCGCACGATCACCAGTGCGGCCGCGACGAGCAGCGCGGGGACCGCCCAGACCAGCCGGTTCAGGCGGCCGTGCAGCACCAGGCTGTACAGCGCGACGAGCAGCGCCACGTCCGCGCGCAGCATGATCCCGGCGGCCCACTCGGCGATGAACACGGTGGCGACGGCGTGGAACGCGACCAGCGGGGCCCGGCGGCGCCACCAGAGCGGCAGGAGCAGCGCTGCCTGGAACAGCAGCATTTGCGGTACCGGACGCTGGGTCAGGTGTATCGGCCCGTCCGGACGCGCACCGCCCGGTGCCAGCTCGGGCGCGCAGAAGAGCAGGAAGACCACGAGCACGACGGCGGTGTCGAGCGCCCACCGGTGCCGGGCGTCGAACTGGCGCATCCGCTGCCCGGCCCGGAACAGCCGGGCAGCGTTGTCGTCGGTGCTCACGGTCTCATCCTCCCCCGCAGCTAGGGCGTCCGCGCGCAGCAGCCGGACCGCGGCTCAGGCGTCCGTGCGCAGCAGCCGGATCGCGGCGCCGGCCAGCGCCAGGACGGTCCAGCCGAGCAGCACGAGCAGCCCGGCGCCCGCGGTGAGCGTGCCGCTCACGTGGTGCAGCGCGAAGATCGACTCGCCGGCGTTGCTGGGCAGGTACGGCGTGAGGTCCGCCCGCCACGACGACGGCAGCAGCGACATGAGACCGGGCACCAGCAGGAACAGCCCGACGAAGGCCGAGATGCCGCCGGCGGTGGAGCGCAGCAGCGCGCCGACCGCCACCCCGATGACCGCGGCCAGGGCCAGGTACGCCCCGGCGCCGAGCAGGCCCGTCAGCACGCCGTCGGCCGTGAGGCTCATCGCCTTGTCCGTGCCCGACAGCACCGTACTGCTGATGAGGAACGCCCCGAACGCGCCGAGCGTGCCGGCGACGAACGCAATCACGCCGTACACGGCGGCCTTGGACCAGAGCACCGGCAGGCGGCGCGGGACGGCGGCGAGCGTGGAGCGGATCATGCCGGTGGTGTACTCGCCGGCCGTCGTCAGCACCCCGAGGACCCCGAGCGCGATCGTCGCGAACGTCGTGCCGAACAGGGCCACGCTGTAGGCGGTGGCACCGGCGAGATCCGGGCCGGGCTGCTCGCCGCCGCCCGTCGACGACCTGAGCTGCAGCGCCGCGATCGTGCCGAACGCGAGCAGGAACAGCAGCGCCAGCCCGAGGGTGATCCAGGTCGAGCGCAACGACCATTGCTTGTACCACTCGGAGCGCATCACCCGTGCGCCGGTGACCTTGTAGGCAGGGTCGGCGGTGCGCACGACCACCGGGCGGGTCTCGGTCAGGATGCTCATGCGGCGGCCCTCGCAGGGTTCGTGGTGGCAGTGTTGGCATTGGTGGCGTGGTACTCGACGGCGTCCTTGGTCAGGTCCATGAACGCCTCCTCGAGCGAGACCGCCTTCGCGGTGAGCTCGAACAGCGCGATGCCGTGCTCGGCGGCGGCGAGCCCGATGGCCCGCGGCGTCAGTCCGGTCACGCTCAGCTGCTCGGAGCCGGGCCGTCCGGTGACCTCGACGCCCGGGCCGGCCAGCGCCCGGCGCAGCCCGGCCGGGTCGGCGGTGGCCACGACGACGGTGTCGCCGCCGGCGGTGCGCACCAGGTCCTGCACGGTGGTGTCGGCCAGCACCCGGCCGCGGCCGACGACGATGAGGTGGTCGGCGACGAGGGCCATCTCGCTCATGAGGTGCGAGGAGATGAAGACCGTGCGGCCGGCCGCCGCGAGGTCGGTGAGCAGCGTGCGGATCCACAGCACGCCCTCCGGGTCGAGCCCGTTGACCGGCTCGTCGAGCATGACCGTCTGCGGGTCGCCGAGCAGCGCGGCGGCGATGCCGAGGCGCTGGCCCATGCCGAGGGAGAACGCCCCGGCGCGCTTGCGGGCCACCGCCTGCAGGCCGGTCAGCTCGATTACGTGGTCGACCCGGCGGCGCGGGATGCCGTGCGTGTGGGCGAGGGCCATCAGGTGGTCGAACGCCGACCGGCCCGGGTGGATCGACCGCGCCTCCAGCAGCGCGCCGACTTCCTGCAGCGGGGCCGCGTGCCGGGCGTACCGGCGGCCGTTGACGCTCACCGTGCCGCTCGTCGGGGCATCCAACCCGATGATCATGCGCATCGTGGTGGACTTGCCGGCGCCGTTCGGCCCGAGGAACCCGGTGACCGCGCCGGGCCGGACGGTGAAGGTCACCCCGTCGACGGCCGTCTTGTCGCCGTAGCGCTTGGTGAGTTGCCGTGCCTCGATCATCGTGCTCCCCCTCTGAGTTCCCGCGTCTTCACCAAGAACGCTAGGTTCGCCGGGGCCTGGATCCGTGGTACCGCGGAACCGATCTGCGCCGCGCCCGTAGTACCGCGGTACCAGGCACGCCTTGGGGTCGGCGGTGGACTGGACGTCCCGAGAATACTGAGTATGCTACTGCGCATGATATCGAGTGGGGAGTCGCGGTGAGCATCAAGCACGCGCTGCTGGCGCTGCTCAGTGAGGGGCCGAAGTACGGGCTGCAGCTGCGCGAGGAGTTCGAGGCGCGCACCGGCGAGGTGTGGCCGCTGAACATCGGGCAGGTCTACACCACCCTGCAGCGCCTGGAGCGCGACGGCCTCGTCGAGTCCGATGACGACGCCGAGCCGGGCCCGCAGAAGGGTTTCCGGATCACCGACGACGGCGCCCGCGAGCTCGACGGCTGGCTGCGCACCCCGCCGGACCTCGCCTCGCCGCCGCGGGACGAGCTCGTTATCAAGATCCTCGTCGCGGTACGGCTACCAGGTGTCGACGTGCACGCGGTGATTCAGGAACATCGGCGGTACATCGTGGAGCTCATGCAGCAGTGGACCCGCCTCAAGGACGAGGAGGGCGAGGTCGACCTGAGCCTCGCGCTCGTCGTCGATGCGGAGCTCTACCGCCTCGACTCCGTCGTGCGCTGGCTGGACACCGCCGACGGGCGGCTCAAGCGGGCCGCGCTCGAACCGCCGGCCGAGCCGAGGGCCGCCGCCCCGATGATCCGGCGCCGCGCGGGGGTGCGCCGATGAGCGGGGTGCTGGAACTGCGCGGGGTGTCGAAGACGTACCTCGACGGCGCCGACGAGGTGCACGCGCTGCGCGAGGTCGACCTCACCGTCGAGGCCGGCAAGATGGTCGCCGTCATGGGACCCAGCGGCTCGGGCAAGAGCACCCTGCTCACCATCGCCGGCGCCCTGGAGACCGCGACCGCCGGCGAGGTTCTCGTCGGCGGGCAGCCGCTGTCGGCGATGTCCCGCGACGACCGGGCCCGGCTGCGGCGGCGGGCCATCGGGTACGTGTTCCAGGACTTCAACCTGCTGCCCGGCCTCACCGCCGCCGAGAACGTCGCGCTGCCCCTCGAACTCGACGGGACGAGCGCCGGCAAGGCCCGCACCGCCGGGCTCGCCGCCCTGGACGGGCTCGGCCTCGCCGACCGCGCCGACCGCTTCCCCGACCAGCTCTCCGGCGGCGAACGCCAGCGGGTCGCGATCGCCCGGGCCGTCGTCGGCGACCGGCGGCTGCTGCTGGCCGACGAGCCCACCGGCGCCCTCGACTCGGCCAACGGCGAGGCCGTGATGAAGCTGATCCTGGCCGCCTGCAAGCACGGCGTGGCCGCCGTCGTCGTCACCCACGACGCGCAGCTGGCCTCGTGGGCCGACCGGGTGCTGTTCATCCGCGACGGCCGCGTCGTCGACCGCACCGCACCGCGGCCCGGCCCGGACTCGCTGCTGACCGGGGAGGCCGCCCGATGAGCCACGGCGGCATGCCCGCGCGCCGCGCCGTGGTCCGGTGGGCCTGGCGGCTGTTCCGCCGCGAGTGGCGGCAACAGGCGATCGTGCTGACGCTGCTGCTGCTCGCCGTGGCCGCCACCACCGTCGGGCTCGCCATGGCCGGCAACGCCCCGTCCGAGGCGGCCCGGTTCGGCACCGCCGACCACATCGTCACCGTGAACGGCACCGGAGCCCGGGCCGAGGCCGACCTGGCCCAGCTGCGGACCAACTACGGCACCGTCGAGGTCATCGAGCACGCCAAGAAGGTGCCGGTGCCGGGCAGCGCCAACGGCGTCGACCTGCGGGCCCAGGATCCGGGCGGGCCGTACGGGCGCTCGATGCTGCGCCTGGACCGGGGCCGCTGGCCGCAGGGCCCGGCCGAGATCGCCGTCACCGACCGGGTGCTGCGGCGCGCCGGCCTGCACGTCGGCGGCGCCTGGACCGCCGCCGGCCGGACCTGGACCGTCGTCGGCGTCGTGGAGAACCCGCTCGACCTGGCCGAGTCGTTCGCGCTCGCGGCGCCCGGGCAACTCGGCGACGCCGCCGTGCGCGTGGACGGGCTGCTGCGGGTGCCGCATGAGGAGTACACCGCGAAGGCTCGTCCCGACGGCGTGTCCACCCAGCGCCGCAACGAGGAATCGGACCCGGCCACCGTCGGCGTCCTGGTGCTCGCCACGATCGGGCTCGTCTTCGTCGGCCTGCTGTCCGTCGCCGGCTTCCACGTCATGGCCCAGCGGCGGCTGCGGGCGCTGGGCATGCTCGGCGCGATCGGCGCGAGCCACCGGCACATCCGCCTCGTCCTGCTGGCCAACGGCCTCGTCATCGGGGCCGCCGGCGCGGTCGCCGGGGCGGTGGCCGGCGTCGCGGTGTGGGCGGCGCTGGGGCCGGTGTTCGAGCCGCTGCTCGGCCATCGCATCGACCGGTTCGACCTGCCCTGGGGGCCGCTGCTGATCGCCGTGGTCCTCGCCACCGCGACCGCGGTCGTCGCCGCCTGGTGGCCGGCCCGCTCCGCCGCCCGCATCCCGGTCGTCGCCGCGCTCTCCGCCCGCCCGGCCCTCCCCCGCCCGGCGCACCGGTTCGCGCTCGCCGGCGTGGTGGTGCTCGCCGCCGGGATGACCGCGTTGTACCTGGCGCAGCAGACGAGGGCGCCGTACATCGTCGGCGGGGTCCTGCTCACCGCGCTCGGCCTGCTGCTGCTCGCCCCGATCGGGGTGGCCACGATCGGCGTCCTGGCCCGCCACGCGCCGCTCGCGCCCCGGCTGGCCATGCGCGACCTGGCCCGCTACCGCGCCCGCTCCGGGGCCGCCCTGGCCGCGATCGCCCTGGCCATCGGCATCGCCGCCATGGTCGCGCTGGGCTCCGCGGTGACCGTGGCCCGGAATGCGGCCCCGACCGGCGGCACCATCCCGGCCGACCAGCTGATCGTCTGGCTCGCGGCCTCTGGCATGACCGGTCCGGTACCGTCCGTCAGCGCCCCCGAACTCGAAGCCCTCCGCAAGCAGGCCGACACGATCGCCGCCGACCTGCACGCCACGGTCCTCCCGCTCGCGGGCGGCGTCGACCTGAGCCAGCCGGTCGAGCGCGACACCGGCGGCCGCCCGCCGGCGGTCCTGGGCATCCGCCACGCCCTCGCCGGCGGCGGCGCGACATACAGCGGCAACGAGATGGTCCCCGTCTACGTCGCCACCCCGGAACTGCTGACCCACTACGGCATCGACCCGTCCACCGTCGCCGCCGGCACGGACATCCTCACCCCGCGCGCCGACCTGGCCGGCTACGACCTCATCCCCTCCGGCCGCAACCGCGACTGGCAGCCCGTCCTGCAGCACGTCTCGCTGCCCGACTTCCAGTCCCTGCCCAACGTGCTGCTGACCCAGCAGGGGATGGCAAAGCTCAACCTCTCCACGGTACCGGCGGGCTGGCTCATCGACGCGCCCGCCAAACTGACCGCCGCCCAGGTCGACCACGCCCAGCAGACCGCGGCCGCGGCGGGCCTGTTCGTCGAGTCCCGCCCGACCGGCGCCGACGAGACCCGCCTGGCGGCCTGGTTCACCGGCGCGGGCATCGCGGTCGCCCTCGGGGTGCTCGCCATGACGGTCGGGCTCATCCGCAGCGAGACGGCCCGCGACCTGCGCACCCTGGCCGCGGCCGGCGCCCGCCGCCGGACCCGCCGCGCACTGACGGCGGCAACCGCCGGCTCGCTCGCCCTGACCGGCGCCGTCATTGGCATCGCCGGGACGTATCTGGCGGTGCTGGCCTGGTACCACCGGGAGTTGCACTGGCTGGGGCACCCGCCGCTGGCCAACCTGGCCGCGCTGCTCGTGGGGCTGCCTCTGGTGGCCTACCTCGGCGGCTGGCTGCTGACGGGGCGGGAGGGCCGGTTCATCGCCCGCCAGCCCCTGGACTGACGGGAACCTGTCAACGCCTCGCAGCGTCTCAGGCATCGTGGATGCGATGAGGAGGCGGTGCGGGGTGTTGCGACGGGTGGCGGCTGTGGTACTGGTCGGGCTGTTCACGGTGCTGGCCGGGCCGGTGTCGCCGGCGTGTGCGTGCTCCTGCGCGGTCGCGACGGAGCAGGAGCAGCTCGATCGGGCCGCGTTCGTGTTCGACGGTGACGTACGCACGATCGAGACGCTCGATCCGGCGGCCCGCGGCGACTATCCGCTGGCGGTGCGGCTCGTGGTGCGAGCGGTCCACAAGGGCGACCTGGTCGGGCCCGGCGGGCAGATCCTCGTCGGCAACTCCGACAACGAGGCGTCGTGCGGCTACACGTTCGAGGCCGGCAAGCGCTACCGGGTCTACGTGACGCCGCAGGGCTCGCGGTTCGTCACCAGCCTGTGCGCCGGCAACCGGGAGCTCGGCCCGGCCACGACCGGCGATCCCGCGTGGTCGGCGCTGCCCGCGTCGCCGGCCGTCGGCGCCCTGCCGCTCGACAGCGGCCCCTCCGCGATCACGTGGGCGCTGCTCGCGGCGGGCGTGGCCGCCGTCGTCGCGGCTGGCCTCTTCATAGGGGTCCGCCGACGACGGGCATGATGCCCGGCGGACGGGGCATCAACCGCGCATGTCGCAGCTACTCGTCACCTCGTACGGCGACCCGCGCGAGTCGATCGCGCTCGAGCGCGCCCCCAGCCCGGCCCTCGGCAGCGAGGACATCCTCGTCGAGATGCAGGCCGCGCCGGTCAACCCGTCCGACTTCCTGCTCGTCAAGGGCGGCTACGGGCTGCGGCCCCAACTGCCGAGCCCGGTCGGCGGCGAGGGCGTCGGCCGGGTGATCGAGGCGGGTGGCCAGGCCGGCACCGGGCTCGTCGGGCGGCGGGTCGTCATCCTGCCCAACTACGAGCAGGGCACGTGGGCCGACCGGGTGGCGACGGACTACCGCAACGTCGTTCCGGTACGCGAGGACGGCGACCCGTTGCAGCTGGCCATGCTGCCGATCAACCCGGCGACGGCGTACCTGCTGCTGCGCAGGTTCGCCGAGCTCAGCCCGGGCGACTGGGTCGGGCTGGACGCCGCCAACTCCGCCGTCGGGCTGTGCGTGATCGCCCTCGCGCGGCGGCAGGGCCTGCGCACGCTCGGCATCGTGCGGCGGGAGACGGCCGTGCGGGCCGTGCGGGACGCCGGCGCCGATCGGGTGGTGGTCGGCGGGGACGGCCTGTCCGAGCGGATCGCCGACGCCCTGGAGGGTGAGGAGCTCGCCCTGGCCCTCGACGCGACGACCGGGCCGATCGTGCCCGAGCTCGCGGCGGCGCTGCGGTTCCGGGGCGTGCTCGTCACCTACGCCTTCGTCGAGCAGGCCGCCGGTCGCGGGGAGCCCGGCGTGCGGGCCCACGACCTGATCTTCAAGGAGGTGACGCACACCGGGTTCTGGCTGCTGAACTGGCTGCGGCACGCGTCCCGCAAGGAGATCGAGCGCACGTACCGCACGCTCGACGACCTGGTGGCCGGTGGCGAGCTTTCCGTGCCGGTCGACGGGACGTACCGGCTCGACGACTACCACGAGGCCATCGACCACGCGATGACCCCGGAACGCAGCGGGAAGATCCTCTTCACGTTCACCTGAAGTCGGCGGCCGACATCCCTTCCGGGTGGCCGGGCGGCCACTGGACGAGCTCGATGCGGTAGCCGTCGGGATCGGTGAGCCACGCCGTGACCATCCCGTCCCCGTGGTCCGTCGTCGGCTCAGCGGCGATGCCGCGCGCGGCCAGCCCGGCGACCGTACCGGCGAGGTCGTCGACCTGCACGACGAGGTGGTTGACGGCACTGGTGTCGGTGACCGGCCGCGCCGGGTCGTGGACCAGCTCGAGGCTGACGAACGGGTCGCCGGGCAGTTGCAGCATCGTCAGGCTCCCGAACGGCGTCTCGGGCACGGCACCGACCTGGTCGTAGCCGAGCCCCGCGTAGAAGGCGAGCGAGCGTTCGAGATCCGTGACCCGCAGGCCGACGTGCAGCATCCGCATGGTCCGCAGCCTAGGTCGTGCCGATGACCCGCGCGACGGTCGCCCTCTCGTCGGGGAGGAACTTGTCGTAGGCGTCGCGCCACTCCCCGACCCCGAAGGCGGCCTTTGCGGCATCGGTCACCGTGTTCGCGGTGGACTGCGAGCGGCTCCGCAGGGTCCGGGCCTCCTCCGGCGTCGCCTCGCGAAGGACACGGCCGAAATGGTCCACGATTTCCGGCGGCCTGATCGAGCCCCAGAACTTGTAGACCGGCCACGGCACGTCGGCCCGGACCAGACGGTGCCCGACGATCGGCCACTCGCCGTCCACCAGGCAGTCGTCGAACGTGTTGGCCAGCAGCAGGACGTCGGCCCCGTCGACCGCGTCGAGGCTGAGCGCGTCGAAAACCACGACGAGCGTCGAAGAGTCGTGCTTCGCGACCACCTGGCCGTAGACCGAACGGACGTCGTCGATCGGAATCCGGAACACATCGCCCTCGGCCGCGACGATCTTCCTGCGCTTGCCGGGCTTGGGACGGGCCGGCGGCGGCTCGACGCGTCCCGTGTCGAGGTCGATCTCGTACCGCACCGCTTCCGGATCACCGGCCTCGCCATAGCGCAGCGTGGCCCGGGCCGGCCGGGCCGGCAACGACCGCAGCACCGGCTCCACGGCGTCATAGAGCCGGTCGGCGTCCGGCCCGTAGAGGTAGACCGAAACCTCGTCCCCGCCGAACTCGTTGCCGTCCAGGTCCCCGACGTCCAGCCCGGCGAGCGCGGCGGTGAGCCGCTCCTGCAGGGCGTAGACGGCGGCCCGCCCGTCGGTCGTCCCGAACGGCCCGCCGGTCAACGCGTAGCGAACGATGACGGCGTCGGTCACCGGCCCATCACCTCCGCGGTCGATGTTAAGGCCAGGTAGCGGATGCCGTAGGCCTAGAGGGTCCGCAGCGCGTCGGCCGGTGGCAGCCGCGCCGCCCGGGCCGCCGGATACAGCCCGGCCAGGGCGCCCACCAGCAGCGCCGCGACCAGGCCGGCGGCCAGTGCTTGTAACGGGATCGCCACCGGGTTGCCGCCCAGCCGGGCCGCGACCAGCGTCGCCAGGCAGCCCAGCCCGATCCCGGCGACGCCGCCGATGACCGCCAGCAGCGCCGATTCGAGCAGGAACTGCGCCGCCACGTCCCGCCGCTTGGCCCCAAGAGCGCGCCGCAGGCCGATCTCCGCGCGCCGTTCCAGCACCGAGATGACCATGATGTTGGCGATCCCGACGCCCGCGACGAGCAGGGCGACGGCGCCGAGGCCGAGGAACAGGCCGACGAACGTCTCCTTCGCCTGGATGCGGGCCAGGAGCACGTCGGAAGGGCGATCCACCTGTACGTCCCGAGGGTTCTCCGGCGATGCCGTGGACCCGAGCACGGCGGTCACCGCGGCCACCTGGTCGGGGTCGACGCGCAGGTAGATGCGCGTCGGGACGCCGCCGAGGCCGAAGAGCCGGTCGGCGACGCCGAAGCTGATCAGGGCGGCGGTGTCGATCTCCGGGGCGACGCCGGCCTGGGCGAGGATGCCGACCACGGTGAAGTACCGGCCGGCGATGAACACCTGGGTCTGCTCGGTGAGCCGGTCGATGCCGAGACTGCGCGCGGCGGACCAGCCGAGCACGGTCTGCGGGTACTGCTCCGCGACCGGGCCGAGGAACGTCCCGCGCAGGACCTGGACCGAGAGGGTCTGCGGCAGGGACGGCTGGGCGGCCAGCACGGTGATGCCGTTGGTGTTCACGGGCGGGATCAGGTCGGTTCGGCGCACGGTCGCGCCGTCGATGTTGCCGACCGCGGTGGTCGCCTGCACGGGTGGGATGCGGGCGATCATCGGCTGGGCGGTGAGCGGCAGCGGGGTGGGGCTGCCGTCGAAGGTCTTGCCGGTGGCCACGGTGAGCAGGTTGCCCTGCCGGCCGAGCTCGTCCAGCAGCTGCCGCTCGGAGGACTCGGCGACGCCCAGGACGGCGACCAGCGCGGCGATGGCGATCGCGATGCCGAGGGCCGAGAGGGTGGCGCGGACGCGGCGGGCGCGCAGGCCGGCGGTACCGGCGGCGAGCGCGTCGAGGGCCCTCACGCGGCCGTCTCCGAGTCGTGCACGATCCGGCCGTCGCGGAGGTGGATCCGGCGCTGCATCGCCGCCGCCACGTCGGCGTTGTGGGTGATGAGCACGACGGTGGTGTCCTCCAAGGCGGCGAGCACGTCGACCACGTCGCGGCCGTTGGCGGAGTCGAGGTTGCCGGTCGGCTCGTCGGCAAGCACGACGGCGGGGCGCCCCACGACGGCGCGGGCGATGGCGACCCGCTGGCGCTCGCCGCCCGAGAGCTGGGCCGGGCGGTGCCGGACGCGGCCGGCGAGGCCGACCCGGTCCAGGGCCTCGGCCGCCCGCCTGCGCCGCTCGGCCGCCGGGACGCCCCGGTAGACCAGGCCGGTGGCCACGTTGTCCAGCACGGTGAGGTGCTCGAGCAGGAAGAACTGCTGGAAGACGAAGCCGATGTGCCAGGCCCGCACCCCGGACAGCTGGGCGTCGCGCATGTCCGACGTGTCGGTGCCGGCGATGCGGACCGTGCCGCTGCTGGGCCGTTCGAGGGTGCCGAGGATGCTCAGCAGCGTGGACTTGCCGGCCCCGGAGGCGCCCGTGATGGCGACCTTCTGCCCGCGGTACACGAGAAAATCCACATCGGACAGTGCCGTGACGCGCGCCGGGGGCGGATAGGTCTTGCCGACACCGATGAGCTCCAGTGCGGGGGTCACGAGGCCGGCACCTCCACGTCGTCGCCCTCGCGCAGCCCGTCGGAGCGGACCTCGACGAGGGTGTCGGAGAACAGGCCGGGGGTGACGGCGAGCAGGGTGCGCTCGGTGCCGTTGCGCCGGTAGACGCCGTAGCCGCCGCCGGCCAGGGCGACCAGCGCGGTGACCGGCACGGCCAGGACGCCGGTCACGGTCTGGTCGGTGATGCCGACCTGCACCGGGGCCCGGTCCAGGTTGGTGCCCACCTGCTGGTCGTCGAGCGTGACGATGCCGGGCACCAGGACCGGGCCGCCCCGGCCGGGCTGGTCCTGTTGCTGCTGCTGGTCGGCGACCGGCGACAGGTACGCCACCGTCCCGCTGACCCGCCGCCGGTCCGGCAGCGTGACGCTCACCTTGTCGCCCGGATGCACCAGGTGTGTCTGCCCGGCCGGCACGTTGATCGTGACCACCGGCGTCGTCGACGTCGCCGTGAGGATCGGCTCGCCGCCGTGGACCTCGGCGCCGAGCGTGGCGGTCACCGTGTTGACCCGGATCGCGCCCGGCTGGAAGCTGACCTCCCCCAGCTCGATGCGGCCGGTGACGGTCTGGCCGGTCGCCCGCTGCCAGCGCCGGATCGCGGTCGCCGTGCTGCCGGCGAAGGTGGCGTCGGCGGCGGTGAGGTAGCCGAGTGCCTTCAGGTTCTCCTCCAGGGCCCGGACATCCACGCCCGCCGTCATCCCGGAGGCGAACGGCCGGAACGCCGGGCGGTCGGCGAAGAACAGCCGCACCGGCCGGTTGTCGACCTCGTAGACGGCGTCGTTGCGGTCGATCACCGCGCCCGGGGCGGGCAGCGCGGTCACCGTGCCGCCGGCGCCCTGCGCGAGGACGGTGTAGGCGCCGCGGTACCCGAGCGCGCCGGACACCTGGGTGCCGTTGGACAGGTCGGTGCGGGTGACCTTCGCCGTCGTCGTGGGGACCTCGGCCGCGGCGGGTGCCGCCCCGCCCGGGTACCGCCACACGAACCAGCCCCCGGCCGCGCCGGCCGCGACCGTGGCGGCCGCCGAGGTGAGCAGTGCGCGCCGGTTCATCCCGCCAGGCTCCCCAGGCTCGACGTCTGCGCCTCTTCGTCGAGGACCGCCCGGCAGGCCTCCAGCGCGTGCTGCACCGTCGGGTCCGTCTTGTCGCCGGGCAGATCCTCCGGGTGCATGCCGAACCCGTGGCCCGGGGTGAACTCGTCGTTGGCGGACGGGTCGCGGTAGTTCGGCAGGCCGTTGCCGCGCATGCACCGCGCTGACTTCACCCCGGCCTGGACCAGCGCCGGTGGGGCCGGCGCCTGCGCGTCGGGGACGAGATCGGCGGCGACGATCAGGTCGTGACAGGCCTGTGCGGCCGCCAGCACCGTATCCCCGTCGGCCCGGTGCAGGCTGCGCGAGTCGGTGAACACGTGCCCGTCGGCGGTGAGCACGGGATCCTTGTACGTCGAGATGCCGTGCTGGCGGATGCAGTCGGCCGCCGCGTGCAGCGCGCTGCGGCGTGCGTCACCGGTCGCCCCCGCGCACGTCGGCTGATAGCCAAGGTCCTTGTTCGGGGCCCCGCCGTCGCCGGCCGGCTTGCTCGCGCCGGGCGCCGGGCTCTGGCCCGTGTCACCGATGAGCTGGTTCAGCCCGTCCACGGCGCCGATGCAGCCACCTGCGGTCGGGGGCGCCGCGCCGGCGGTGCCGCCGAGACTCGGCACGCCCGGCGACGGGCTCGCACTGCAGGCCGCCAGCATCAGGACGGCGCCGAGCATCACGATTCTCATGGGCGCCAGGTGTACGCGCACGGTGATGACATGACCGCTACCCGCCATGTCGGACGGATGTCATCCGGGACGGCGCACAATGGTCGGCATGCGGGTGCTGGTGGTCGAGGATCACGTGACGCTCGCCGCGCGCATCGGGGAGGGCCTGCGCGACGCCGGCATGGCGGTCGACGTCGTGCACGACGGCGCCGCGGCGCTGACCGGCGCGGCGGAGGTCGGCTACGACGTCGTGGTGCTCGACCGCGACCTGCCCGTCGTGCACGGTGATCAGGTCTGCCGGGCACTGGCCGGTACCGATGGCGCCCGGATCTTGATGCTGACCGCCGCCTCGGGTGTCGACGACCGGGTCGACGGGCTCGAACTCGGAGCCGACGACTATCTCGGCAAGCCGTTCGCGTTCCACGAACTGGTCGCCCGGGTGCGGGCCCTGGCCCGCCGGGCCCCGTCGGCGCCGCCGGTCGTGCGCCGCGGCGACCTGACCGTCGACCGCGCCCGGCACCGCGCCACCCGGGCCGGGCGGCCGCTGTCGCTGACCCGCAAGGAGTTCGGCGTGCTGGAGCTGCTGATCGCCGCCGACGGTGCGGTGGTCAGCGCCGAGGACCTGCTCGAGCACGTCTGGGACGCGCACGTCGACCCGTTCAGCAACATCGTGTCGGTCACGCTGACCCGGCTGCGGCGCAAGCTGGGCGCGCCGCCGCTCATCGAGACCGTCGTCGGCAAGGGCTACCGGATGTGAGCCTGCGCATCCGCCTGACGCTGCTGTACACCCTGCTGTTCCTGGTCTGCGGCGGCGCCCTCATCGCGATCACGTACGGGCTGCTCGCCGCCAACCTGAGCCGGACCACCGTCACCGAGTACGGCCCGGAGGCGCCGCCGCCCGAGTTCATCGACGCGTGCAAGCGCGTCCTCAACGGCGGCACCACCGAGGACACCAACCTGCGCGGCAAGTGCCAGGCGGCGTACGACCAGGGCCTCATCGCCGGCGTCGAGTCCCAGCGCGAGGCCACCCTCGACGCGCTGCTGTGGCAGTCCGGGCTGAGCCTGGGCGCGGCTACGCTGCTGTCCGCTGTCGCGGGATGGTTCGTCGCCGGCCGCGTCCTGCGCCCGGTCCAGCGGCTCACCGCGGCCGCCCGGACCGCCACCGAGCACAACCTCTCGGCCCGGGTGGCCCTCGGCGGCCCGCGCGACGAACTGCGCGAGCTGGCCGACACCTTCGACGGCATGCTCGACCGGCTGCAGCGCTCCTTCGAGGGGCAGCGCCAGTTCATCGCCAACGCCAGCCACGAGCTGCGCACGCCGCTCACCGTCATGCGGACCAGCGTCGACGTGGTGCTGGCCAAGCCGCACGCGACCGAGGCCGAGCTGGTCGGCATGGCCCGCGACGTCCGCGCGGCCGTGGAGCACGCCGAGACGCTGATCGAGGCGCTGCTGACCCTGGCCCGCAGCAACGGCGGCCGGCACGGCAGCGAGCCGACCGACCTGGCCACCGTCGCCGAGGACGTGCTGGACGGCACCGACCGCGGCGACCGGCAGGTCCAGAGCGCCCTGGAACCGGCCCTCACCACCGGCGACCCGGTCCTGCTGGAGCGGCTCACCGCGAACCTCGTGGACAACGCGGTGCGCTACAACGAGGCCGGCGGCACAGTGTGGATCACGACGTCCACAGTGGACGGCCACGCCCGGCTCGAGGTGGCCAACCAGGGACCGGCCGTCGAGCCCGGCGCGATCGGCGAGCTGTTCCAGCCGTTCCGCCGCCTGCACGAGCGCACCGGCGGCGACGGGTTCGGGCTCGGCCTGGCCATCGTCGCGGCGATCGCGGAGGTGCACGGCGGCACGGTACAGGCGGCACCCAGACCCGACGGCGGCCTGCGCGTCACCGTGACGCTGCCCGGCTGAAGCGTCAGCCGCCGACCGGGATCTTCCAGTGGTACTGGTGCTCCGGCCGCCCGGTCGCCCCGTAGCGCAGCCGGACCTCGGCCACGCCGTCGCGCGCCAGTGCCGCCAGGTACCGCTGCGCGGTGGCGCGGGAGATCCCGAGCTCGTCGGCGACGTCCGCCGCCGTGCGCGGGCGGCCGGCCCGGCGCAGCGCCTCGCTGACCAGCCGGACGGTCACCGCGGACTGCCCCTTCGGCGCCGACGGGCGGTCGCCGTCGTGCAGGACCCGCCAGCAGCGGTCGATGTCGGCCTGGGTCAGGCTGCGCGGACCGGCGGTGACCAGCGCCCGGTAGTGCCGGTAGGCGGCCAGCCGGTCGGCCAGCTGCTCGGCCGTGAACGGCTTCACCAGGTAGTTCAGCGCCCCGCGGGCATAGGCGGCGCGGACCGTGGCGGCATCGGACGCCGCGGTCAGCATGATGGTGTCGACGGTCAGCTCGGTCAGCAGGTCGAGTCCCGACTCGTCGGGCAGGTACACGTCGAGCAGCACCAGGTCGACCGGCCGGGCCGCGAGCTCGCGCCGGGCCGCGGCGGCGCTGCGGGCCGTCGCGGTCACCGCGAACCCGTCGACCCGGTGCGTGAACTCGACGTGGATGCGGGCCACCCGGAAGTCGTCCTCGACGACCAGGACGTTGATCGTCACACCGGCTCCCGCGCCGGTTGCAGGGCCCCGGGCAGGCGCGCCTCGAACACCGCGCCGTGCCCGTCCTGGCCGGGCGCGGCCAGCCGCACGTCGCCGTCCAGGCGCCGGGCGGCCTGCCGGGCCAGGGCCAGGCCCAGCCCGCGGCCGTCCTCGCCGTTCGTCGACACGCCCGAGTCGAAGATCCGCCCGGACAGCCCGTCCGGGACGCCGTCGCCGGAGTCGACGACCGAGATGTGCAGGGTGGTGCCGTCCTCGAGCAGCGCCAGGTCGACCCAGGCGGGCCGCCGGGCGCCGCGCCGGGCGGCCTCCAGCGCGTTGTCGACCAGGATGCCGAGCACGGTGGTGACCTCGACCGGCGCCGTGACGCGGGTGCCGACCCAGGTCGTGTCCGCGAGGGTGAGCCGCACGTCCTTCTCCGCCGCCTCGGCCGTCTTGGCGTCCACGAACGCCTGCAGATAGGGATCGTCGACGGCGCGGCCACCGGCGGGCGCGGCCGTGTCGGACACCGCGTGCAGGAACTCGAGCGCCTCGGCGCCGTGGCCGTTGTGCAGCAGCCCGGACAGCACGTGCAGCCGGTTGGCGAACTCGTGCCGCTGCGCGCGCAGGGCGGTGCTCAGCGTCCGCACCGACTCCAGCTCCCGGGTGATGGTCTCCAGGTCGGTCCGGTCGCGCAGGGTGAGCACGCCGCCGAGGTCGCGCTCGTCGCGGCGCACGGCGCGATAGTTCGCGACGAGGACCCGGTCACCGGCGACGGTGATGACGTTGTCGACGGGCGCCCGCTGTTCGACCGCCTCCCTTAGAGAAGCGGGAAGTGCGGCTATGGTACCGCCCGTGCCCGCGACCGGCACGCCCAGCAGACGGGCGGCCTCGCCGTTGCACACCGTCACCCGCCCGTCGGCGTCCACGGCGAGCACGCCTTCGCTGATGCCGTGCAGGACCGCCTCGCGCTCCTGCACCAGCTCCGCGAGCTCGTGCGGTTCCAGGCCCAGGGTGAGCCGCTTGAGCCGGCGCGACAGCAGCACCGAGCCGACGAAGCCCAGCGCCAGCGCGCCCCCGGCGAACAGGGCGGCGACGGCGAGCTCGCTGGTCACGTGCCCGCGGATGTCCTCGATCCGGAAGCCGACGCTCACCTCGCCGACGATCGCACCGCTCGCGTCCCGCAGCGGCGTCTTGCCCCGGGCCGACAGCCCGAGGGTGCCCTGCTCGACGTTGATCGTGTCGTGGCCGGCCAGCACCTCCGACGGGTCGGTGGAGACGGGCTCGTGGATGCGGTCCGGGTTCGGGTGCGCCAGGCGGATGCCGAGCCGGTTCGTGATGACCACGAACAGCGCGCCGCTGGCCGCCTTGGCCGCCTCGGCCCGGGCCGGCAGCACGTGCTGCGGGTCGTCGGCCGCGGCAGCCGCGGCGATCGCCGGGTCGGCCGCGAGCGTGTGCGCGACGGCGAGTGCCCGGGTGCCGTACTGCTGCGTCATCTCGTCGTCGAAGAGCCAGCTCACGAGCGCGAAGCCGACGCCGACCACGACCACCAGCACGGCCGCCTGCAGGGCCAGGGCCTGCCGCGCGAAGGGCGTGTAACGCAGCCGAAACATGACGGGAGCGTACCGCCGGGACACCTGAGAAGACCCTGTGAGCAAAACGCGCAATACGCGGCTAACGCGGGCTGCGACCACAACCGGCGCAAGGGTTCGCAGCGCCCGCCGCGCTGCCTACGGTCCCTGGCTACGAAAGGAGTCCGTTGTGAGCGTAATCGTGCTCCGCCAGGCCACCAAGCGTTTCCCGGGCAACGGTGGCCGGCCCCACACCGCCGTCCGGGACCTCACCTTCGCCGTCGAGGAGGGCGAGTTCGTCGCCGTGGTCGGGCCGACCGGCTGCGGCAAGTCCACGACGCTGTCGCTGGTGTCCGGCCTCGAGCCGCCGTCCTCGGGGGAGGTCGAGGTCGACGGCGCCCCGGTCCGCGGCATCCCGGCGGGCGTCGGCTACATGTTCCAGTCCGACGCCGTGCTGCCGTGGCGCTCGGTCATCGACAACGTCGCCGCCGGGCCGCGCTACCGGGGCCGCGGCAAGGCCGAGGCCCGCGCCCAGGCCGCGGTCTGGGTCGAGCGGGTCGGGCTGGCCGCGTTCGAGCGGTACTACCCGCACCAGCTCTCCGGCGGCATGCGCAAACGGGTCGCGCTGGCCCAGACGCTCGTCAACGAGCCGCGGATCCTGCTCATGGACGAGCCGTTCAGCGCCCTGGACGTGCAGACCCGGGCGCTCATGCAGGACGAGCTGCTGCGGCTGTGGCAGGGCACCGGCGCCGCCGTCGTCTTCGTCACCCACGACCTGGAGGAGGCGATCGCGCTCGCCGACCGGGTGGTGGTCATGACGTCCAGTCCGGCGACGGTGAAGGCCATCTTCGACGTCCCGCTCCCCCGCCCGCGCCGGGTCGAGGAGATCAGGCTCACCGCGGCGTTCGTGGAGACGTACCGCGAAATCTGGGAAAGCCTGCGCGAAGAGGTCGAGCGGGCCCGGGCCGAGGCGGCGCACCGTGTCGGCTGAGGTGGTGACCGCGCCGGCGGCGACCGAGCAGGTCGCACCGCGCCGCCGGCCGAAGCTCGTCATGTGGGCCGTGCGCCTCGCGGTCGTCGTGGTCTGGCTGGGCAGCTGGGAACTGGCCGCCACGCACTGGATCGACCCGTTCTTCTACTCCAGGCCGTCGGCGATCTGGGAGCGCCTCGGCGACTGGTTCACCAAGGGCACCGCCTTCGGCCCGGTGTGGACCCAGATCAGCATCACCCTGCAGGAGACGGTGCTCGGCTTCGTCATCGGCGCGATCGGCGGGGTGCTGCTGGGCATCCTGCTCGGCCGGGCCCGGTTCGTCGCCGACGTCGCCGCGCCGTTCATCAAGGCCGCCAACGCGGTACCGCGGATCGTGCTCGCCTCCCTCTTCGTCATCTGGTTCGGACTCGGCCTGTCCTCGAAGGTCGCCACCGCCGTCGTCCTCGTGTTCTTCGCCGTGTTCTTCAACGCCTTCCAGGGCGCCCGCGAGGTCGACCGCAACCTCGTCAACAACGCCCGCATCCTGGGCGCCTCCCGCGTCCAGGTGCTCACCTCGATCGTCGTGCCCAGCGCGATGTCGTGGATCTTCGCCTCGCTGCACGCCGCGTTCGGGTTCGCGCTCATCGGCGCGGTCGTCGGCGAGTACGCCGGCGCCGACAAGGGCCTGGGCCTGCTCATCGCCAACGCCCAGGGCACCTTCGACGCGGCCGGCATCTACGCCGGAATGATCATCATCACCGTCATCGCCCTCCTCGCCGAGTGGCTGCTCACCCTGCTCGAAGGCCGGCTGCTGCGCTGGCGCCCGCCCGTGCAGGCCGACACCCAGATCTGAAGGGACCATCCGCATGCGCAAGTTCGTGGCACTCGCCTGCTGTGCCGGGCTGCTGCTGGCCGGCTGCCGGGGCACCGCACCGGACCAGACCGGCTCCGCCGAGGCACCCACCCAGGTGAAGATCATGGTCGGCGGCATCGACAAGGTCATCTACCTGCCGGCCAAGCTGACCGAGCAGCTCGGCTACTTCAAGGCCGAGGGGCTCGACGTCCAGCTGCTCACCGAGCCGTCCGGCGCCACCGCCGAGAACGTGCTCATCTCCGGCGACGTCCAGGGCGTCGTCGGCTTCTACGACCACACCATCGACCTGCAGACCAAGGGCAAGTGCATCACCAGCGTGGTCCAGCTGGCCGACGTGCCGGGCGAGGTCGAGATCGTCGCGGCGAACAAGGCCGGCCAGATCACGAGCCCGGCCGACTTCAAGGGCCGCAAGCTCGGCATCACCAGCTCCGGCTCGTCGACCGACTTCCTCACGCAGTACCTCGCCACCAAGGGCGGCCTGCAGAGCGGCGACTACACCACGGTCAAGGCCGGCGCCGGCCAGACGTTCATCGCCGCCATCGACAACGGCGGCATCGACGCGGGCATGACCACCGACCCGACCGCAGCCCAGCTGACCAGCACCGGCAAGGGCAAGATCCTGCTGGACATGCGCACCGAGGCGGGCACCCGCGCGGCCCTGGGCGGCCTGTACCCGGCCAGCTCGCTGTACATGGACTGCGCCTGGGTCCAGGCCCACCCCGACGCGGTGCAGAAGCTCGCCAACGCCTTCGTCAAGACCCTGCGCTGGATCAAGGACCACAAGCCCGACGAGATCGCCGCGAAGATGCCGGCCGAGTACGCCGCCGGCAACGCCGGACTCTACGTCCAGGCCGTGACCGACAGCATCGGCATGTTCAACGGCGACGGCGTCATGAAGGCCGAGGGCGCCAAGAACGTCCTCGAGGTGCTCAGCCAGTTCTCCCCGAACGTCAAGGGCAAGAAGGATCAGGTCGACCTGGCCAAGACGTACACGACCGAGTACGTCAGCAAGGTACAAAAATAAGAAACAGTGTTCGTCCGCACCGCAATACCGGTCCAGGCGTTGGACGGACAATGGACGGGAACTACGCGGATGCGTTCCAGAATACCGGCGCGGTGGACAAGTACGAACACGTCACATACGCACCGGGCACGTATGCCTGGCACATCAACCGGCGTCAGCGGGTGTACCTGCGCGGCCTGATCCGCCGCGCATTCCCCGACCTGCGCCCGACCCTGCACGACTTCGCCTGCGGCACCGGCCGGGCCATCCGCAACCTCGATGGCCTGGTCTGGTACGCCCACGGCTACGACACCTCGCCGGACATGCTGGCCAAGGCGGCGGAGCTGGGCACCGAGGCGGACCTGCACACCGTGGCGACCGGCGGCCCGGTCCCGCAGCCGGTCGCCACGGACGGCCCGGCGCTGGTCACGATGTTCCGGCTGCTGCTCAACGTCGACGACGACGTCCGTGAGCGAGCCCTGGCCTTCGCGGCGCGCGCGCTGCCGAACGCCGAGACCGGGCTGCTGGTCGTCGAGAACCACGGCAACCGCCGCTCGCTGCGGCACCTGCGGGCCCGCCGCCACACCGGCCGCCGCTGGTTCGCGGAACTGTCCCACGCGCAGGTGGCCCGGCTGCTGCGGCGGCACGGCTTCGAGGTGGTGGCGCGGCGCGGCTTCTCGATGCTGACGCCCGGCTGGTACGACCGGCCGCTGCTGCGGCCGTTCGCCCGCACCGCCGACGGCCTGGCCTGCCGGCTTCCGGGCAGCGCAGGGTGGGCCGTGAACGTCGTCTACGTGGCCCGCCGGACCGCCTAGGCCTCAGGCGATTTCCACAACTGCACCACCTACAGCATGTAGGATGCCATTCAGCGCACATTCAGCTTCAGTGTGTGACGCTTTCCGGCATGAGGGTGGATCCATGCGTCTCCTGCTGATCGACGACGAGGTCGCGCTGGCCGAGATGATTCGCGACGGGCTCGCCGGTGAGGGATTCACCACGGACCTGATGTTCAACGGCGTCGACGGCCTGTGGGCGGCCACGGAGAGCCCGAACGGCGCGTACGACGCCATTGTGCTCGACATCATGCTGCCCGGCCTCAACGGCTACGAGGTGTGCCGGGAACTGCGCCGCCGCGAGGTGTGGACCCCGATCCTCATGCTGACCGCGAAGGACGGCGAGTACGACCAGGCCGACGCCCTCGACCTCGGCGCGGACGACTACCTCACCAAGCCGTTCCCGTTCGTCGTGCTCGTCGCCCGGCTGCGGGCGCTGATCCGCCGGGGCGCCCCGCAGCGGCCGGTGGTGCTCGCGGCCGGCGACCTGCACCTGGACCCGGCCCGCCGGCGGGTCGCTCGCGGCGAGGACCACATCGCGGTCACCCCGCGCGAGTTCGCGCTGCTGGAGTTCCTGCTGCGCCGCTCGGGCGACGTGGTCACCAAGACCGCCATCCTCGAGAACGTCTGGGACGCGGGCTTCGAGGGCGACCTGAACATCGTCGAGGTGTACGTCGGGTACCTGCGCAAGAAGATCGACCACCCGTACGGCCGCACCGCCATCCAGACCGTCCGCGGCGTCGGCTACCGGCTGGACCCGCATGGCGGCTGAGCGCCTGGCCGCACCCCTCGGTTTCGCCCTGCTGACCGCGCTGGTCGCCGCGCGCTTCGGCCCGCTGATGCGCTGGGATGCCGCCGTGAGCGACGCCGCGCTGCGCTTCGCCAGGGCCCACGACGGCTGGCGCACCGCCATGTCGGCGATCACGCACACCGCCGACACCGCGGTGCTGCTGTGCCTCCTGCTGGCCGCGGTGCTGTTCACGGTGTTGCGGCGGGATTGGCGCGGGCTGGCGTTCGTGCTCGGCGCCGCCGTCACCGCGACGGTCCTCCGGCTCACGGTACTGGCCCTCGTGCACCGGCCCCGCCCGCCCGAGCGGCTCACCGCCACGTCCGGCTGGGCGTTCCCGTCCGGCCACACCACGTCGTCGGCGATCGCGGCCGGGCTGCTCGTCGTCGTCCTGTGGCCGCTGCTGGCGAACCGCATCGCCCGGACCGCGCTGGTCGCCCTCGCCGCGGTGTGGGCCGCGCTCGTCGGCATCAGCCGGGTCGCCCTCACCGCGCACTGGCCGACCGACGTGCTCGGCGGCTGGCTGCTCGCGGGTTCGGTGCTCGCTGCGCTCGGCCTGTTCCGGCGGGCCGCACCGCCGCGAACCTGACGTTCAACGTCGTTTCAGGTGGACCGCCCTACCTTGGGTGCATGACCGATGAGCACACCACGAACGCCGACGAAACCGTTGCCACGCCTGAGATTCCCGCCGCGCCGCCCCGCCGCGGGTGGCGCACGTTCTTCGCCACGCCCAAGCGCGCCGCGGCGACGGCCGCGCTCGCGGTGGGCCTGCTGATCGCGGTGCCGTGCGGCGTCGCCGGGGTCGCCGTCGGGCTCGTCGCGGGCTCCGAGTCCGGCCACCACCACGACGACGAGGCCGACGGTGGCGAGCACGGCAACCGCGACGAGGAACAGAACAACGAGCAGAACAACGAGCAGCGGGACGGGAACTCCGGCCGCGGCGCGAGCCCGACCGGGCCGGCGACACCACCGGCAACGGCCGTCCCGGCCACACCCCCCGCGCCGTCCCCGACGGCGTAGTCCTCAGGCCGGGGGTGGCAGCCACGGGTCGAGCAGCGAGGGGTCGGCGACGGCCGACTCGACCCGCCGGCGTTCCTCCGGGGTCAGGGTGAGTTCGCGGAGGCGGGCACCCAGAGCCGGTACCACATCCGGCTCCTCCAAAGCGGTCGCCAGTTCGAGCATCGACGCCAAGGCCAGTCCCTGCTCGACGGCCGGTGCCGTGGCACCGTGGCGGCGCAGCCCGGACTGCAGCGCCCGGAACGCGGCGAGGTCGTCGTGCTTGAACTCGCGGAGGATGCGCGCGTTGTCGAGGACCCGGGCGAGGCCCTGCAACTGTTTGGAGCCGCCGTACTCCACGTCCGGCTCGTCGCGCTGGATGAAGATGATCTGGTTGCCGGACGGGTCCATGACGGTGAACCGCGAGGCTCCGGCGCGGTAGCGGGTGATGCGGGGCAGGCCCTTGGCGAGCACCTTGCCGTACGTGGCGCGCATCGCCGCGACGAACGCCGCGTGGTACGGGGCGACGGCGTCGACCATCACCAGGCAGCCGCCCGTGTTGTCGTCGGTCGGCTGCACCCAGGCCGCCGCCCGCTTGTAGTGCAGCTGGATGCCGCGGAGCTGGAACGCGAGGTACAGGTAGGGCTTCTGCTGCTCGTAGGTGACGGCGAACCCGAGGGCGCGCCAGAAGGCGAGGGTCTCCTCCGGCGCGACGCAGGGCAGCAACGGCACGGTGGTCTCGTTGGGCGGGACGCGCTCGTCAAGCATGCGTGCTCCCGGGTGTGTCGCGCAGGGCGTCGCCCAGGGGGACCAGGCCGTGCTGGAGGCCGAAGATCGCCGCCTGGGTGCGGTCCTGCAGGCCGAGTTTCGTGAGGATGTTCGACACGTGCGACTTCACTGTCTGCTCGCCGAGCGACAGCGCCCGGGCGACCTCGCGGTTCGAGCGGCCCCGGGAGAGCTCCATGAGCACGTCGCGCTCGCGGGCCGAGAGCCGGTCCAGCGGGCCCTCGCGATCCTGCGCGCGCCAGCGGTGTACGAGCACGGCGGCGACGTCCGGGGCGAGCACGCTCCCGCCGGAGGCCGCGGCCCGGACCGCCTCGGTCACCCGGTCGGCCGGCGTGGTCTTCGGCAGATACGACAGGGCGCCGGCGCGCATCGCCTCGATCGCCCGGTCCTCGTCGGCGTACGACGTCAGGACGATCACCGCCGGCCGGTGCTCGTCGCCGCGCAGCGCGTGCAGCACGCCGAGACCGTCGAGCCCGGGCATGGCCAGGTCGAGCAGGACCACGTCCGGGCGCAGCCGGCGTATCCCGGCCAGCGCGGCCGCGCCGTCGCCAGCCTCGCCGACCACCTCGATGCCGGCCTCCTGGGTCAGCATGAACCGCAGGCCCTGGCGGACCACCTCGTGGTCGTCGACGATCAGCACCGTGACCATGCCGCTCAGCCTAGCCATTGCGGGACCGCCGGGAGGGTCACGCGAACGGTGGTTCCCTGCCCGGGCGCGCTGGCTATCTCCATCGTCCCGCCGGCCTCGCGCAGCCGTTCCCGCATGAGGTCCAGGCCCATCCCGTGCCGGCCGCCCGCCTCGCGCGGATCGAAGCCCAGGCCGTCGTCGCGCACCGTCACCACGACCCGGTCGCCGTCGGCCGCCAGCCGGACCGCGATCGACGCGGGCTCGCCGTGGCGCACGGCGTTGCCGACGGCCTCCTGGACCACCCGCAGTACCGCATGCTCGACGGACGCGTCCAGGTCGACCGGGGCCAGGTCGGCGGTGACCGGGATGCCGAGCCGCACCTCGTAGGCCCGGCACAGCTCGTCCAGCGCCGCCGCGAGCCCGGCGTCCTCCAGCTGGATCGGCCGCAGCTCCAGCAGCAGCGCGCGCATCTCGCGCATGGTGCGGGCCAGCGAGCGCTCCATCGCCTCGGCCTGCTGCTGCAGCGCCGACCCCGGGCTGAGCGCCTTGCGCATGCCCGCCGCGACCAGGCTGACCGAGAACAGGTCCTGCGAGATCGAGTCGTGCAGCTCCCGCGCGATCCGGCCGCGTTCGGCCCGGCGGGCCTCGGCTCCGGCCGCGGCGCGCTGCTCGGCCACGGCCGTCTCGAGCCGCTCCGCCATGGTGTTGAACGACCGCTCCAGCCGGCCCACCTCGTCCTCGCCGGACACCGGCAGGCGCACCCGCAGGTCGCCACCGGCCATCGCGGCCGTGCCGTCCGACAGCCCCCGGATCCGCCGGATCAACCGGCCGGTGCTGAGCAGCCCGAACAGCGCCCCGACCGGCACGAGCAGCAGCAGCGCCCCGGCGCCGGGCAGCACCACCGAGCGGATCGCCGGCCCGCTGCCGGCCGGGGCGGGCGAGGGGCGCTGGGTGAGGTCGAGCTCGACGTACGCGATGCCGGCCACACCCTGCTCGGCCTGGATCGGCTCGGCCGCCCACGCGAAGGTCCGGCGCTGCTGGGCGATCCGCCCGTCCGTGGGCCCGCCGGCCCGGGCCGCCGCCGGCAGCGCGCCACCGGGGCGGAACGCGTCGGCGGGCGCGGCCGCGACGACCCGGCCGTCCGCGTCGGCCACCACCTGCACCGGGTCGTCGCCGGGCGACGCATCCCGCGCGTGCACCGCGAACGCGTCCGTGGCGACCGCGGCCGTCAGCGCATCGCCGGTCACGCTGATCCGCTTGCCGACCGCGGCCGCCAGATCATGCGCCAACCGCTGCACGGTCACCTGTTGCAACTGCAGTTCCGCTTGTACCGCACGATCCTGCGCCACCCCCGCCGCCCGATCGGCCGCCCGGACCCGCGGCACGAGCACGGCGAGCAGCACGGCCTCGACGAGCAGGACCGCGGCGGCGGAGACGAGCACGTACGAGACCGCCATCCGCGGGCGCAGGCCGAGCCGCGACAGCATCCTCACCTCCGGCAGCGTACCGACGCGGGCACCCCTCGAAGGTGGGTGCGGCGGGCCCGACTTTGGGGGATGCGCGGCCGCACCCGCGTCGGCATCGTGAGGCCATGGCGATCCTCGAACTGCGGGGCGTGCGCAAGACCTACCCGGGTGAGCCGCCGGTCGAGTCCGTGCGCGGCGTCGACCTGACCGTCGGGCCGGGCGACCTCCTGGCCGTCTCCGGCGCCTCCGGATCGGGGAAGTCGACCCTGCTCAACCTGATGGCGACGCTGGACCGGCCGACGGCGGGCTCGGTGCTCATCGACGGCCGGCCGGTCGAGGGACTCACCGACCGCCAGCTCGCCGGCGTGCGGGCGCACCGGGTCGGCGTGGTGTTCCAGCAGTTCCTGCTGCTGGAGTCGCTCGACGCGCTCGACAACGTGGCCACCGGCCTGCTGTACCGCGGCGTGCCGGCCGGGCAACGCCGCGCGCGGGCCGAGGCGGCGCTGCGGCGGGTCGGCCTCGGGCACCGCATCCGCCATCGGGTCACCAAGCTGTCCGGCGGGGAGCGCCAGCGGGTCGCGATCGCGCGGGCGGTGGTCGGCCGCCCGGCGATCGTGTTCGCCGACGAGCCGACGGGCAACCTCGACTCGGCCACGAGCCGCGACATCATGACCCTGCTGGCCGAGCTCAACGACGACGGCACCGCGATGGTCATCATCACGCACGAGGCCGCGGTCGCCGACGCGTGCCGGCGCCGGGTCGTGATGCGGGACGGCCGGCTGGTCGACCGCGGGCGGCGGCCTTGAGGCGCACCGCGAAGGTCGCCGCCGCGGTCGGGCTGCTCGGCGTGGCCGGGCTGCTGACGTCCGAGCGGCTGCCCCGCCCGCCGGGGCCGCCCGCGGCGGCACCGGTGCGCACCACGACCGCCGAGGTCACCCGCGCGACCGTCGCCGAGCGCCAGTTCGTCAACGGCTCGCTCGGCTACGCCGGCTCGCTCGTCGTGTCCGGCGCCGGCTCGGGCACCCTGACCTGGCTGCCGCCGGTCGGCACCGTCGTCAGCGCGGGCGAGGCCGCCTACGAGGTCGACGGCCGGCGCGTGACCCTGCTCTACGGCGACCGACCCGCCTGGCGCGACATCGCCCTCGGGATGCCCGACGGCGCCGACGTCGAGCAGCTCGAACGCAACCTGCGCGAGCTGGGCTTCGGCGCCGGGCTGACGGTGGACCAGAGGTTCACCGGCGCGACCGCCGCCGCCGTGCGGCGCTGGCAGCAGGCGAACCGCATGACCGTGACGGGTGCGCTGCCGCTGGGGGCGGTCACCTTCACGCCCGGCGCGATCCGGGTCAGCGGCCGCGACCTCGAGCCCGGCGCCCGCGTCGAGCCGGGCGAGCCGGTCGAGCACGCGACCGGCACCGAGCCCGCGGTCACCGTCAACGCCTCGACGCAGCAGCTCGCCTGGATCAAAGCCGGCGATGCCGTCGTGGTGACGCTGCCGGACGCGAGCAACCGGCCCGGCCGGGTCGCCGCGATCGGCACCACGACCCCCGGCGACGGCACGGCGCCGAGCACGGTGGCCGTCACCATCCGCCTCGACGGCGCGGTCAGCGGCTTCGTCGACCAGGCGGGCGTGCAGGTCTGGGTCGTCCGGGCCACGCACCCGGACGTGCTGACGGTACCGATCACCGCCCTGAACGCCGCCGGCGCCGGCCGGTACGAGGTCATCGTCGTCGACGGCCCGGGCACCCGGCGGGTACCGGTGCGCACCGGGCTGTTCGACGACCTCACCGGCACCGTCGAGATCACCGGGCTCCTCGAGGGGCAACAGGTGCAGGTGCCCCGTGACGCCTGAGCCTCGCAGCACGCTGCCCGTCCGGGATCTGCTGCCGACCGCCTCGCTCGCCCTGCGGGCGCGGAGGATGCGCGCGCTGCTGTCCGGCCTGGGCATCGCGATCGGCATCGCCTCGCTCGTCGCCATGCTCGGCGTCACCAGGTCCAGTCAGGGCGCGCTGCTGGCCCAGCTCGACCGGCTCGGCACCAACCTGCTCACTGTGGTCAACGGCACCGACGCGGGCGGCGGCGAGCAGCTGCTGCCGGCGACCGCGACCGCCATGATCGGCCAGGTCCCGCACGTCCAGGCGGTGGCGCCGACGGCGAAGCTGCCCGGCACCGGCGTGTACCGCAACGACCGGGTCAAGGCCGCGCGCTCCGGCGGCCGCTCGGTGCGGGCCGCCGGCGCGACGCTGCTGAGCACGCTGGACGGCGCGCTGCTGGCCGGGCGGTTCCTCGGCGACGACGACGCCCCGGTGACCGTCCTCGGGTACGACGCCGCGACGACGCTCGGCATCACCGGTGCCACCGGCTCCGACCGCGTGTGGCTCGGCGGGCACTGGTACACGGTGGTCGGCATCCTCCAGCCGTTCCCGTACGCCCCGGAGCTCGACCAGGCCGCGCTCGTCTCGTTCGGCTCGGCCGGGCACCTGCTCGGGTACGACGGCCATCCGAGCCGCATCTATGTGCGGGCGCAGACGGAGTACACCGCGGAGGTGGCCGGTCTGCTCGCGCCGGCGGCCAACCCCGAGCACCCGTCCGGGGTGTCGGTGAGCCGCCCGTCGGAGGCCCTCACCGCCCAACTGCGGGTGCGGCAGTCCGGGGCGGGCCTGATGCTGGGCCTGGGCGCGATCGCCCTGCTCGTCGGCGCGATCGGCATCGCCAACGTGATGGTGATCGCCGTGCTGGAGCGGCGTACCGAGATCGGCCTGCGCCGGGCCCTCGGCGCCGCCCGCGCCCACGTGGCGGCCCAGTTCCTGACCGAGTCCCTGCTGCTGGCCATGCTGGGCGGGGTCGCGGGCATCGCGGTCGGCGCGGCGGTCACCGCGGGCATGGCCGTGTCGCGCGGCTGGACGGTCCTGATCCCGCCCGAGGCGCTGTACGGCGGCCTGCTGGTGTCGGTGGTGGCCGGCGCGGCGGCGGGTCTCTATCCGGCGCTGCGGGCCGCGCACCTGCCGCCGACGGAGGCGCTGCGCACCGCCTGAGCCTCCCCCAAATGGTGGCCGCCCGGCCCGCTCCTTCGGGGGTCGCGGATCCGGGTCCGGACGGCGACCGTCGAACCATGCGAATCGCAGTGCTCACCATCGTCGCGCTGCTGGCCGGCTGCGGGGCCGGCCAGACCGCCCCGGAACCGGCCCGCGAACCGTACGCCGCCGCCGCGCAGTGCATGCGCGCCAACGGCTTCCCCGACTTTCCCGACCCGGTCGAGCGGGACGGCCGGTGGGGCTTCCCGGCGTCGGTCAACGGCCTGGTGAAGCAGCCGGCCGCGGAGTGCCGGGAGCAGTTCGCCCGCATCGGCGCCATCCCGGCCCACACGCAGCGCCCGGTCGGCGTCGAGGAGATGGGCAAGCTGCGGGCGTGGGCCGCGTGCATCCGCACCAACGGCCTGCCGGACTGGCCCGACCCGGACAGCGACGGCACCTTCCGCCCCACCGCGGCCCCGGCGGACGACGACCCGGCCTGGCGGCGCGCCGACGAGGCCTGCCGCCACCTGGAGCCCGGCCCGATCCAGGTCGACCCCGGCCCGGGCGCCCGCGCGACGAAGGCCGCCGCGGGATGAGCGGCGCGGTCGTGACGGCCGACGGGGGGCGACCGCCACGACCGGCCGGGTCATTTCCCGGTGCGGGTGTGCTGGGTGAAGGTCTGCAGGTCGGCGCTCACGTCGTAGAAGACCTTCGCGCCGTCCTTCGTGCCGAGCACGTCGTAGGACCCGTCCGGGTCCTTGCGCACGCTCGTCACCGACACCGACGAGTCCTTGGCCTTCATCGCCGCCGTCACCTTCGCCAGCTCGTCGCCCGTCACCGCGGTGTCGTTGGAGGCGCCGCGGCCGCCGCCACCGCCGTGGCCGCCCTTGCCGCCGCCGGTGTTCAGGGTGAAGGTCTTGAGATCGGCGCTCACGTCGTAGAAGACCTTCGCGCCGTCCTTCGTGCCGAGCACGTCGTAGGACCCGTCCGGGTCCTTGCGCACGCTCGTCACCGACACCGACGAGTCCTTGGCCTTCATGGCCGCCGTCACCTTCGCCAGCTCGTCGCCCGTCACCGCGGTGTCGTTCGAGGCGCCACGGCCCTCGCCACCGCCACCGCCACCGCCGGAGTGCGGGCCGGTGCTGGACGAGGCGCTCGGCGAGGGCGCCGTCGTCTCGGCGCTCGCCAGCTGGGCGGCGCCGAACACCATGATGCCGGTCGCCGTCAGGCCCGCCGCCGCGAAGCCGATGCGCTTGATGTGCTTGCTCGACACGTGTCTTCGCTCCCATCCCCTGCGCAGGCCGCTTTACCTGCGCTTTCGTGACTTCCAGAGTCGGTGGCGAAGCTGGGTGAATGCTGCCAGGGACCTGCCGTGGAGCTGGCACCGGCGATTCTTAGACGGCTCTTATGCGTCGGTGAGCGGCAGGCGCAGCCGCAGCAGGGCGCCGCCGGCCGGGGACTCCTCGACGGTCAGGGTGCCGCCGTGGGCGGTGGCGATGTCCCGGGCGATCGGCAGGCCGAGCCCCGTGCCGCCGCCGGCGCGGGAGCGGTCCTCGTCGAGGCGGACGAAGCGGCCGAAGACGCGGGCGCGGTCCTGCGCGGCGATGCCCGGGCCGTCGTCGGCGACCACGATCTCCGCGGTACCGTCCTGAGCCTCCAGCGTCACCTCCACCGTGTTCTTCGCGTAGCGGGCCGCGTTGTCCACGAGGTTGCGCAGCACGCGCTGCAGGTGGTGCGGGTCGCCGCTGACCCGCACCGGGGCCGTCCGCGCGGTCACCTTCAGGCCGGGGTGGTCGGCGGCCAGGCGCTCGCGTTCCAGGTACACGAGGTCGTCCAGGTCGACGTCCTCGTGCCGCAGCTGCAGGCCCTTCTCGTCGACGCGGGCGAGCAGCAGCAGGTCGGCGATGAGGCGGGCCATGCGGTCGCTCTCCCGGCGCATGCGCACCACGTGCGGGCCGTCGCCGAGCAGGTCCAGGCCGGTCAGGACGGTCGACAGCGGGCTGCGCAGCTCGTGTGAGGCGTCGGCGACGAACCGGCGCTGGGCCGCCGTGGCCGCCTCGATGCGGTCCAGCATGCCGTTCATGGTGTTCGCCAGTGCGGCGATCTCGTCGGCCGTCGGCGGTACCGGCAGCCGCGCGTGCAGATTCCGCCCGCTGATCGTCTCCGCCTGGCGGCGCATCGCGTCGACCGGCCGCAGCGAGCGCCCGACGAACAGGAACGTCGCCACGCCCACGATCACCGTCAGCACGGGCAGCCCGACGGCGAGGGCGCCGACCGCCGCCTCGGTCCCGTCGTTGATCTCGTCGAGGGACTGGCCGACCAGCACCGTGCGGGGCCCGGCCGCGGTCGACACGCCGAGCGCGGTGATCCGGAAGTACTCGTCGTGCGGCGCCGCCAGCCGCCGCTGCTCCCGCCGGGTCTCCCCCGCCGCCGGGCGCAGCGGCGAGATCGGCTGGGCCCCGGTGAGCAGCGTCGAGGAGCGCAGGACCGTGCCGTCCGCGCCGAGCACCTGCACCACCGTCCGGTCGCGCAGCGATGGCTGGATCACCGCCGTCAGCGCCTCCTCGTCGCCGAGGGCCCCGGCGATCTGGGCCGCGCGGTCGCCGGCGCTCTGGTCCACGTTCCCGGTCAGGATGAGCCGCGCGGCGACGACGAACGCGACGCCCGTGAGCACCGAGGCGATGGCCACCACCGCGGACGCGGCGAGCGCGGAGCGCATCCGCACCCCGAGCCGCTGCCGTATCCGCTCCGCGTATCTGCGCACCTACCGGACGCTACGGCCGGGAACCTGAACGGGGCCTGAGTTTCAAGGTGTTCTCAGGATCGGGCGGCCAGCATGGCGCCCCATGCACCAGTTGACCTATCCCGAGGCGATCGTCGTCGGCCTCCTGCAGGGCGTCACCGAGCTGTTCCCGGTGTCGAGCCTGGGCCACAGCGTCCTGCTCCCCGCGCTCCTCGGCGGCCGCTGGGCCCGCGACCTGAGCGTGTCCGCGCCCGAGTCGCCGTACCTCGCCTTCGTGGTCGGCCTGCACGTGGCCACCGCGCTGGCGCTGCTGGTGTTCTTCTGGCGCGACTGGGTGCGGATTCTGGGCGGGTTCGCGTCGTCGGTGCGGTACCGGCGAATCGTGACCCCGGAAGAGCGCCTGGCGTGGATGATCGTCGTGGCCACCATCCCCGTCGGCATCACCGGTCTCCTGCTGGAACACACGTTCCGCACCGTGCTGGGCCGGCCGGTGCCCGCGGCGATCTTCCTCACCCTCAACGGCCTCGTCCTGCTCGGCGCCGAGCGCCTGCGCCGCCGGGCCCCCGTCCAGGACCGCACGGCGGGCGACCCGGACGAGCGCCTGGCGTCGGGGACGTTCTCCCGCGCACTGCAGATCGGCTCCGCCCAGGTCCTGGCCCTGCTGCCGGGCATCAGCCGCTCGGGCGCCACGATGGGTGCCGGCCTGCTCAAGGGCCTGTCCCACGAGGACGCGGCCCGGTTCTCGTTCCTGCTCGCCACCCCGGTCATCCTCGCCGCCGGCGTGCTGAAGCTCCCGGACCTGTTCGGCCCGCTCGGCGCCGGCATCCACGGCCAGGTCCTCGCGGGCAGTGTGGCCTCGTTCGCCGCCGCCTACCTCGCGGTGCGGTTCCTGACCCGGTACTTCGAGCACCGCACGATGACCCCCTTCGCCTGGTACTGCATCGTCGCGGGCCTGCTGAGCCTGGGCTGGCTGACCCTGCGCTGAGCCGGTTCCCAGGCGCCTCACACACGGCCCGCTCGTGCGCTTCGCGTTCACCGGCGGGCGGCAGGTGGTTCCCAGGCGGCCCACAGCTCGATCCAGCTAGATGAACAGGACGTGAACCACAGCCGAAGGACTGACCGTGGACCAACTCTTGATCATCGGCGTCGACCTGGTCGCCATCGCCGTGCTGACGTTCGGGGTGTACTTCCCGCGCCACCACCGCCGCGACCTGGTGGCCGCGTTCCTCGGCATCAACGTGGGCGTGCTGGCCACCGCCATGGTGCTCGGCTCGACCTCGGTCGGCGCCGGGCTCGGCCTGGGCCTGTTCGGGGTGCTGTCGATCATCCGGCTGCGCTCCAGCGAGATCGCCCAGCATGAGATCGCGTACTACTTCGCGGCGCTCGCGCTGGGGCTGCTGGCCGGGCTCAACGGCAGCGTCGACGGGGTCACCGCGGGGCTGATGGCGCTGGTCGTGGCGGCGCTGTTCGTCGGCGACCACCCGGCGCTGTTCGGCCGGTACCGCCAGCAGACCATGCTCCTCGACCAGGCCCTCACCGACGAGGCGGCGCTGCGCGAGCGGGTCGAGGCGGACCTCGGCGGCCGGGTGCTGCACGTGACCGTCCGCCACGTCGACACCGTGAACGACACGACCCTCGTCGATGTCCGGTTCCGCGCGGGTGTGGCATGAGCGTCCTGGCACCGATCGGCCTGGAGGAGTTGCAGGCGCGGGCGGCGCTGACCACGCGGGTCGACCGCAAGTACGTGCTCGCCGAGGACGCCCTGCCGGGCCTGCTGGAGCGGCTGCCGGCCGGCACCGGGGTGCTGCAGATCGGCGGGCGGCAGCGGTTCGGCTACCACTCCGTCTACCTCGACACGCCCCGGCTGGACGCGTACCTGGGCGCCGCGCACCGCCGCCGGCGCCGGTTCAAGGTCCGGGTCCGCACCTACCTCGACTCCGGCGACCGGTTCACGGAGGTGAAGACCCCCGGGCCGCGCGGCGTGACGGTCAAGCACCGCACCAGGTACGCCGGGGGCGACGAGATCGGCCGGTTCGTGGCCGCGACGATCGGCCGCGGGGTGGTGCTGACGCCGGCGCTGAGCACCTGGTACGAGCGGGTCACGCTGTTCCTGCCGGCGTCGGCGAGCCGGGTCACCATCGACACCGGGCTGACCTTCGCGCTGCCCGGCGGCGAGCCGCTCACCCTGCCCGGACGGTCCATTGTGGAGACCAAGACCGCGCACGGGGCCGGCGCGGTCGACCGGCTGCTGTGGCGGCTGGGGCATCGGCCGTGCGCGATGTCGAAGTACGGCACCGGGCTCGCCGCCCTGCGCCCCGACCTGCCCGCCAACCGCTGGCTGCCGGTGCTGCGCCGGCACTTCGCCGATCAGGAGTCCCGATGAAGCAGCAGTTCCTCGCCGCTGTCCTGACCGCCGCCCTCCTGGCCGGCTGCACCTCGAAGCCGGCGTCGACCGCCCCGTCCTCGACGGCCTCCGCGGCGGCGTCCACTGTGGACGTGCACCAGGACGCCGCGGCGGTACGGGCAGCCAACTCGAACGCCGACGCCGCCACCTTGAGCGCGGCCGGCGCCAAGACGATCACCGCCGCCCAGGGCACCGTCACCATCAGCGAGGCCGGCACCTACCGGCTCACCGGGACCATCGACGGCCAGGTCGTCGTCGACGCGGGCGACGCCGACGTCACCCTCGTGCTCGACAACGTCACCATCACCAGCACGAGCAGCGCCGCGATCGCCGTCACGGCCGCCGGTGAGGTCGCGGTCGTGCTCGCCGAGGGCAGCACCAACACGCTGTCCGACACGGGCGGCTACGCCGGGGACGCGGACGTCAACGCCGCCCTGTACAGCGCGGCCGACCTCACCATCGGCGGCACCGGCACACTCGTGGTGCACGGCAACGGCAACGACGGCATCACGGGCAAGGACGATCTGACGATCACCGGCGGTACCGTCGACGTGACCGCGGCCGACGACGGCATTCGCGGCAAGGACGCCCTGGTCGTCACCGGCGGCACGATCACCGTCACGGCGGGCGGGGACGGGCTCACCGCCGACAACGACGAGAAGGCCGATGCGGGATATGTCGACCTTCGCGGCGGTACCGTCGACATCACCGCCGGCGGCGACGGCGTGTCCGCGGCCACGGACCTCGTCGTGACCGGCGGGACGGTGACGGTCGACGCCGGCAGCAGCGGCGCGGACACCTCCAAGAAGGGCCTGAAGTCCGGCGTCGTCACGGTCCTCGAGGGCGGCACGGTCAGCGTCACCGCGACCGACGACGCCGTGCACAGCGACGGGGCCGTCCACCTGCACGGCGCCACGCTCACCCTGTCGGCCGGCGACGACGGCGTCCACGCCGAGCACGCCCTGCTGATCGACGCCGGCACGGTCGACGTCACCCGCTCCTACGAGGGCATCGAGTCGGCCGACATCACCGTCAGCGGCGGCGACACCACGATCGTGTCCAGCGACGACGGACTCAACGCCTCGGGCAGCGCGACCGGCCAGGATCAGGGCGGCGGGCGCGGCGGCGGCGAGCAGGTCGGGCCGTACCAGGCGACCATCACCGGCGGCACGCTCACCATCGACGCGGAGGGCGACGGCTTCGACTCCAACGGCACCGCCGAGATCACCGGCGGCACGGTCGTCGTCAACGGCCCGGCCCGCAGCGGCAACGGCGCGCTCGACGTGAACGGCTCGTTCACCATCAGCGGCGGCGAACTGGTCGCGACCGGCAGCGCGGGCATGGCCGTGGCCCCGGCGACCGGCTCGGCCCAGGGCTGGCTCTCGGCCACCCTCAGCGGCACCGTCGCCGCCGGCACCACGATCCGCATCACGACCGCGGACGGCATCGAGATCGCGACCGTCACGACCACGAAGGCGATCCAGAACCTCGTCTACTCGAGCGCGAAGGTCACGAGCGGGACGCAGTACACGGTCACGGCGGGCGCCTCGACCGCCACGGTGACCGCGGGACAGTCCCCGACCAGAAGCGGCGGGCGGCGGTAGGGCACGAGGCCGGACCGCCGCTGCGCGGTGGCTCACAGGTCGCGCAGCACGGTGAGCGCCGGGCGCCGCCCCGCGACCACCGTCGCCGCCCCGGCCGCGGCCAGGCAGGCCACGCTCAGTCCCAGCCCCGCGAGCAGGTACGGCCACGGCAGGGTCAGCCGGTCCGGCGGCGGGTCGAACACGCCGGTCAGCAGGGCGGCGAGCATCCGCGACAGCGCCGCCCCCAGCAGCGCCCCGAACAGCAGCCCGCACACCCCGACCACGGCGACCTCGGCCCACACGAGCCCGGCCAGCTGCCGGGGCCGGGCGCCCAGCGCGGTCGCCAGCGCGAAGGTCCGGCGGCGTTCGGCGAAGCCGAGCACCAGCAGCAGCCCCGCGGTCGCCGCGATGAGCGCGAGGGCGAACCCGAGCTCGACGTTCGCGAGGGTCGACAGGTCCACCGCCGACAGGCTCGACCCGACGATGCGGCGGGCCGAGTCGATGTCGGTGACCTGGGTGCCGGGGCCGAGCCGGGCCTGCAGCCGGGTGGCGACGTCGGCCGGGCGGGCGCCGGCGGCCGCGGTGACCAGCAGGGTGTTCGGGGCGTCGCCGGTCTGCTGGGCGAGGTAGCCCGCGTTGGCGACGAGGAAGCTGTCGGTCGGGGCGGTCGGGAACTCCTTGACGACGCCCGCGTAGTGGAACTGGACCGTGACCGGTGCCCCGCCGTGCGCGCCGGGCAGCCGGAGCTTCAGCGTGTCGCCGGGGCTGAGCTGGAAGTCCTTGACCGTCTCGGCGCTGACGAGCACCGCGTCGGGGCTCTGGGCGAGCCGGTCGAGCAGCTGCCGGGCGGTGCCGCCGGTGAAGTACGAGTCCTGGAGCGTGACGTGCCGGCCGATGGTGCGGGCGTCGATGCCGTACATGTCCTGCAGGTCGGAGCCGACGTAGGCGAACCGGTGGACCATCGGCTCGGCCGCCGCCACCCCGGGGACGCCGTCCGCGGCGTTCGCGGCGACGCCGTCCGGCCGGGTGACGGTGACGTCCGCACCGTTGGTGAGCTGCGCGTCGACGCCGGCCTGGTGGCGGTACGTCGCCGCGAACACCGCCGTGGAGGCCGCGAAGGCACCGGCCAGGGCGATGAACACGACGGTACGGGCGGCCTGCCGGTGCCCGCGGGCCAGCGTGGCGGCCGCGGTGCCGGCCAGCGTTCCCGCGAGGGGCCGCAGCAGGCGGGCGGTGAGCCGGCGGCCCGGCACCAGCAGCAGGTACGCGAGCCGCCAGGCCAGCAGCCCGCCGCCCGCCCACAGCAGCGCCGGGGCGGCCAGCGCCCAGTAGTCGACGGAGATCTGCGGCACCCCCTCGGGCGCCAGGACCAGCTGGTAGCCGCCCCGGCTCGCGGCCAGCACGATCGCCGCGCCGCCCGCCAGCAGCAGGAGGTCGAGGCCGGCGCGCATCCAGGCGGGGGCCCGGCGGTCGCGGCCGGTGGGGCGGCGGGCGTTGGCGACACTCGTCCGGGACAGGTCCCGCCAGGTCGGCAGCACCACGGTCAGCACCGCGACGAGCAGGCCGGCCGCGGCCGCACCGGCCGACCAGGCGGTGACCGCCCGCGCGGTGGCGGCCAGGCCCAGCGCGGCGCCGGCGACGCCCACCACGGCGGCCTCGGCGACCGCGAGCCGCAGCACCTGCCGGGCGGTGGCCCCGCGGGCGCGCAGCAGCGCCTGTTCGCGGCGGCGGCGGGCGGCGCCGGCCGCGGTCACCGCGGCGGTCAGCAGCGCGGCGACCACCGCGCCCGGGAGGCCGAGGAACAGGAAGAGCAGGTCGGCGTAGCGGGCGTCGGCGCGCGCGGCGGCCAGGGTGGCACCGAGGTTGTCGCCGACCAGGCCGGCCCCGGCGAGATCGGCCTCGAGGTGGTGGGCGGCGGCCGTGACCGTCGTGTACGCCTGCGCCGGGTCGGGCGGCAGGTCGTGGGCGGTCCGGCTGTGCAGCTGGGTGCGCACCAGGTCGGGCCGGGCCGCCGCGAGCGGGTCGAACAGGGCGTGCCAGCGGCCGGCCGGCAGCAGCAGGACGTTGTCCGGCGGGGCCTGCGGCTGGGCGCCGGCCGGCGCGCCGACGGCCTGGAAGAGCGAGTCGATGGCCGGCAGGTCCACGACGCCGTCGACGGTGACGGTGGCGTCGGGCAGGCCCGGCCGCTGCACGGTGATCTGGCTGCCGGGCGCGGCGTGCAGGTTGGCCGCGGTCTGCTGGGCCACCAGCACGCCCGTGCCGGCCCCGGCGAGGGTGCGCAGCTCGCCGGGGAACGCGGCGGCGTACCCGTCCGGCAGGCCGAGCACCCGGGCGGTGCCCGTGGACTGCGTGGTGCCGCCGGCGGCCGAGGTCAGGGCCGGGCTGGTCGCGTAGCCGACGGGCAGGACGGCGTCGAGCCCGGGCGCGGCCCGCACGGCGGCCTCGACGGCGGCGGGGTCGGCGCCCGGCTGCACCTCGACCTGCCAGTCGACCGCGACCCGGGCGATGGCCCGCTGCGTCATCGTGGCCCGGGCGTTGCCGAGGAACACGCCGAGCGTGGCGATCAGCGCCACCGCGATCGCGATGCCGCCCGCGGTCGCGGCCAGGCGCGGGGCCCGGTGCCGGACCATCCCGCGGATCCACGTGGTCATCACGGGTGCTCCACCTCCCGGAGGCTGCCGTTGTCCATCACCCAGCGCTGCGGGAACCGGTCGGCGACGCGCGCGTCGTGGGTCGCCACGACCAGCCCGGCGTCCAGCTCGTCGGCCGCGTCCAGCAGCAGCGCCACCACCTGGTCGCGGTGGTCGGCGTCGAGCTGACCGGTCGGCTCGTCGGCCAGGATGAGCCGCGGCGAGCCGGCCAGCACCCGGGCGACGGCGACCCGCTGGGCCTGGCCGCCGGACAGCTCCTCGGGCAGTTGTGCCGCGAGGCCGGCGACGCCGGCCCGGCGCAGGGCGGCCGCGGCGCGCACGCCGGCCTCGACCGGGCGGACACCCGCCAGCAGCAGCGGCAGCGCGACGTTCTCCGCGACGTCGAGCGGCGCGAGCAGGCTCGGGCCCTGGAAGACGACCCCGACCTCGCCGCGGGCCGGCCGGCGGATGACGCCCGTGGTGGGCTCGTCGAGGCCTGCGAGCAGATGCAGCAGCGTCGACTTGCCCGATCCCGAGCGGCCCATCAGCGCGATGCGGTCGGCCGGGCGGACGATGCAGTCGACCGAGTGCAGCGCGACGACCGCGGACGGTCCGGCGCCGTACGTCCGGCTCACCCCGACGCACCGCGCGAGTTCGTCAGTCACCGCGGACCCGCCCGTCGACCAGCTCGATGCGGCGCTCGGCGACGGCGGCGACCGCCGGGCTGTGTGAGACCACGAGGACGGCCACGCCGGTGTCGGCGCGCTCGCGCAGCAGCTCGAGGACGCGCAGTTCGGTGGTGTCGTCGAGCTCGCCGGTCGGCTCGTCGGCCAGGACCACGGCGGGATCGGCGGCCAGGGCGACGGCGAGCCCGGCCCGGGCCGTCTCGCCGCCCGACAGCCGGCTCGCGGCCACGCCGGCCCGGTCCGCCAGGCCGAGCTCGCGCAGCAGCCGGTCGCGCAACGGCCGGTCGACCCGGCCCGCCAGGTGCTGCACGAGGTCGACGTTCCCGGCGACGGTCAGGTGCGGCAGCAGGTTCTCCGACTGGAAGAGCATGCCGATGCGGCGCGCCCGCAGCGCGGCCCGTTCCCGTTCGGGCCGGTGGCTCAGCCGGACGTCGCCGACGCGGACCTGGCCGCCGTCCGGCTCGTCGAGCCCGGCCAGGCAGGCCAGCAGCGTCGACTTGCCGGAGCCGGACGGGCCGACGACCGCGACCAGTTCCCCCGCGAAGACCCGGATGCTCACCCCGCGCAGCGCCAGGGTCTCCTCGTCGCCCGCGCGGTAGAAGCGGTACAGCTCGACGGCCTCGATCGCGGCGGTCACGACAGCCACGTGAACGAGTCGGTCACGGTGCGCCAGGGGTCCACGTTGTCGGCCCCGACCGGCCCGCTGAGGGTGACCGTCGCCTCCGTGCCGTTCTTCCAGAACGCGTACCGCTCGACCTCGTTGGGCACCACCTTCCCCGTCACCGGGTCGGGGGCGCTGTCGGCGCGGTACACCAGCAGTACCGCGGAACCCGCTGTTCGCCGCACCGTCTCGGCCCGCTCCGGCGAAACGCCGGGCACCGCCGCCTTCGCGGACTCGACGGTCGGCGCGGCGGCCGCCGGCGCGGTCTGCACCCGGATCGCGTTGAGCTTGTCGGTGAACGTGACCACGGCCCCCGACTCGCTGCGCTGCCAGCCTTCCGGGACCTTGATCCGGTACTTCCCGTCCGCGGCCGTGAACGCCACGAACGCCGTGTTGTCGGGGATGTCGCCCGCTGGACCGGTGTCCGGGCCCGAGCCGGAGTTGCCGCAGCCGGCCAGGGCGGCACTCAGGGCGGCGGCCGCGACGAGCAGGTGTACACGCATGCCCGGGACGCTACGAGCAGGCGGGTTAGCGCCGGCTCCGCTGCGCGTTAAGCCTGCGCTTACCTTCGCCGGGCCAGGATCGGTGCCGTGACGACCTTGCGGGCCCGGATCCGGGCGTCGATCGTCGGCGTGGCCGCCGGCGCGGTCGCGCTGTTCGCCCTGCCGCTGGGCTACGCGCTGGCCGCCGGCTACGACAGCGAGGCGGTGATCGCCCTGCAACGGGACGCGGCGCGGGTCGCGGCGACCGTGTCCGATTCCTTCGGTACCGACGGCAGCACCGTCGAGCTCCCGCCCGACCTGCCCGCGTCGGTGACGGTCGGCGTGTACCGCGTCGACGGCGTCCGCCTCGCCCACGGCGGCCCGCAGCGTTCCCCGGTCGCCGCCGCGGCCGCCGACGCGCACCTGCACCACGCGATCGAGGACGGGCAGCTGGCGGTCGTGGCCCCGGTACCGTCCGACGGCGGGGTCACGCTCGCCGTGCGGGCCGCCGAGCCGTACCGCATCGTGCAATGGCGCACCGTGCGCGCCTGGGGCCTGATGGCGGCGTCCGGCCTGCTGGTGGTCGGCCTCGCGGCGCTGCTGGCCCGGCGGCAGGCGGCCCGCATCGCCCGCCCGCTGCAGGAGCTCACCGCGAGCGCCCGGGCCCTGGGCGACGGCGACTTCACCATCCGCGCCGCGCCCTCCGATCTCGAGGAGGCCGACGCGGCCGGCCGGGCGCTCGAGGCGACCGCCCGCCGGCTCGGCGCCGTGCTGGACCGCGAGCGGGCGTTCTCGGCCGACGTGTCGCACCAGCTCCGCACCCCGCTGACGGCGCTCCTGCTGGCCCTGGAGTCGGCGCTGGGCGACCCGCGGACCGACCGGGACCGGCTGCGGGCGGCGGCCCGCAGCGCCCTGCGCCGGGCCGAGCAGCTGCACGAGACCGTCGAGGAACTGTTCGACCTGGCCCGTGACACGCACGTCAGCGCCGAGCCGCTCGACGTCGCGGGCCTGCTGACCGGCGTGCGGGAACGCTGGCACGGCGAGTTCGCGGCCCGCGGCCGCCGGCTGGACCTGCCGGACCCGGCGCCGCTGCCGCCGGTGCACGCGAGCAACGCCGCCGTCCGCCAGATCCTCGACGTGCTGCTCACCAACGCGCTGCGGCACGGCGCCGGCACGACGACCGTCGCCGTGGCCGACCTCGCCGCCGGCGTGTCCGTCGAGGTCGGCGACGAGGGGCCGGGCTTCAGCGGCGACCCGGAGCGCGCGTTCGCCCGCCGCGTCGGCGGCATCGGCCTGGCGCTGGCCCGCAGCCTGGCCGAGGCCGAGGGCGGCCGCCTGGTCGTCCGGCGCGCGGCCCCGCGGCCGGTCTTCAGCCTGCTGCTGGCCTCGGCGGAGCCGTCTCGTACCGATAGCCCCGGCCCCGGACCGTCGTGATCCGGGACGGGTCCTCGCCGGCCTCGGCCAGCTTGCGCCGCAGGACGCTGACGTGCACGTCGAGCGTCTTCGTCGGGCCGAACCAGTGCTCGTCCCACACCTGCGCCATGAGGTCCTCGCGGGTGACGACCTCGCCGGCCCGGGCCGCGAGGACGGCGAGCAGGTCGAACTCCTTCGGCCGCAGCGCCAGTTCCCGCCCGCCGACGCCCGCCCGCCGCGCGGCGACGTCGAGGGTGAGCCGCCCGACCGCGATGGCGGCGCCGCCCGGGTGCGCGGGCTGCCGGCGCAGGTGGGCCCGCAGCCGGGCGAGGAGTTCGGTGAGCCGGAACGGTTTGGTCAGGTAGTCGTCGGCCCCGGCGTCCAGCGCGACCACCACGTCGAGCTCGGCCGTGCGCGCGGTGAGCACCACGATGACCGCGCCGGCCGCCTGTGCGCGCAGCCGCCGGCACACCGCGACCCCGTCGAGGTCCGGCAGCCCGAGATCCAGCAGAATCAGATCAAAGGCCTGCTCCGGTACCGCCTGCAGCGCCTCGGACCCGCTGACCGCCAGCGTCGCCCGGTAGCCGCCGGCGCCCAGCGCCTGCACCAGTTCCTGGCCGATGTCGGCGTCGTCCTCCACCACCAGCACCGCCGGGCCGCTCACCTGCCGATCGTAGCGCCACCCGAACCGGCCGCCGCCTCGGTGTCCGCGTACACGAGGCCGTCGCGGACCTCGACGTGCCGGTCGGCGTACCCGGCCACGTGCCGGTCGTGGGTGACGAGCAGCACGGTGACGCCGTCCTCGCGGGCCAGCCCGACGAGCAGGTCCAGCACGGCCTGACCGGCGCGCGCGTCCAGCGATCCGGTGGGCTCGTCGGCGAACAGCACCCGGGGCCGGATCGCCAGGGCCCGCGCGACGGCGACCCGCTGCGCCTGCCCGCCGGACAACTCGCCGGCCCGGCGCCCGCCGAGCCCGCCCAGCCCGAGCCGGCGCAGCCAGCCCGCCGCGGCCGCGAACGCCTCGGCGCGCGGGACCCGGTTCAGCAGCAGCGGCAGGGCGACGTTGTCCGCGACGGTCAGCTCGGGCACCAGCTGCCCGGCCTGGAACACGAACCCGAACGCCGTGCGCCGCAGGGTGGTCCGGCCCGGCTCGCGCACGGTGTCGAGCCGCCGACCGGCGTAGCGGACCTCGCCCCGGTCGGGGATGAGGATGCCGGCGAGGCAGAGCAGCAACGTGGACTTGCCGGAGCCGCTGGGACCGGTCACGGCCAGGATCTCGCCGGCCGCGACGGCGACGGTCGCGCCGCGCAGGGCCGGGGTCGGACCGTACGACCGGGCGACGTCACGGGCCTCGATCACGCTCATGCCCGGACGCTATGCGGGCGAGGCGTTCCCGCGCGTCGATCTGCGCGGTGACATCGACGGCCGGGTCGGTCCGGCGGGGCAGCGGGGTCCTACCAGCGATGTACGACTCCCGGTCCGGGCGGGCCGCCCGGCGGACGATGTGGCCGGGGCGCCGCTTTGCCAGACTGGTCCGGTGAGCCTGGCGACGATCCGTGAACGGCTGCGCACCGGCGCGGTGACCCCGCCGGTGCTGTCGCGCTGGGCGGTCGCCGCCGACCTCGTGCTCGCGGCGGCGCTGACCGGCGGGGCGTTCCTCGGCTTCGCCGCGCGGGTCGAGAGCGATCGCCTGATCCCCGGTCCGCCGGTGCCGCCGCCGGTGCCGCCCGGCTCGACCGGCCCGCCCGACGTGGTCGTGCCGTACTTCTCGGCCCTGCCCTGGCCGCAGACCCTGCTGTGGGGGACGGTGGTCGCGCTGGCGACGCTGCCGCTGGCGGCCAGGCGGCGCTACCCGCTCGCGGTGTTCTGGATCGTCCTGCTCGCCGTCCTGGCCTACCACCGCTCGCCCGGCTTCGGCGACCCGCTGTTCACGTTCACCGCCTGCGTGGTCGCCGCCTACAGCGCGGTGATGCACAGCCCGTACCGCCTGCCCGCCGGCGTCAGCGTCCTGCTCGGCGGCATCGTCCTGGTGCTGCACCGGGCCAGCCTGCCGATCAACCAGCCGGCCCTGCTGCTGATCCTCATCCTCGTCCCGATCGGCCTGGCCGCGAACGCCATGCACGCCATGCGGCAGCGGCTGCGGCTGGCCGAGGCGCAGCGGGAGGCCGACGCGGCCCAGGCGGTCCAGCGCGAGCGGGCCCGCATCGCCCAGGAGCTGCACGACGTGGTCACCCACAACGTCAGCGTCATGGTGGTGCAGGCCGTCGCCGCCCGGCGGGTGCTCAAGGTCGCGCCCGACAAGGCCGACGAGGCCCTGTTCGCGATCGAGACCGGCGGCCGGGGGGCGATGAACGAGCTGCGGCACGTCATGGGCCTGCTGACGATGGAGGACGAGCCCGGATCGGACGCACTTGACGCCGAGCCGGAGGTCGAGCCGCCGTCGCCCGGGCTGGACCAGATCCCGGAGCTGGTCGCCCGGGTCCGCGCCGCCGGCACACCCGTCGAGCTCACCGTCCGCGGCGACCCGGGGCCACTGCCGGCCGGGATCGGCCTGGCCGTGTACCGCGTGGTGCAGGAGGCGCTGACGAACGCCATGAAGCACGCGGCCGGCGCCCGGGTGGCCGTCGTCGTCGAGCGGGAGGCGGCGGCGGTGCGGGCCGAGATCACCGACAGCGGCGGCCCACCCGGGCCGTCGTCGCCGGTGGGCGCCGGCCGCGGGCTCATCGGGCTGCGGGAGCGGCTCGCCGTGTACGGCGGCACCCTCGAGCACGGGCCGCTCGGCACCGGCGGCTACCGGGTGCGGGCGGCGATCCCGCTGGAGGTCCAGTGACGCCGCCCGAGTCGCTGCGGGTCGTGATCGCCGACGACCAGGCGCTGGTCCGCACGGGCTTCGCGATGATCCTCGGCGCGGACGGCATCGAGGTCGTCGCCGAGGCGGCCGACGGCGGCGAGGCCGTCGACGCGGTGCGGCGCACCCGCCCCGATGTGGTCCTGATGGACGTGCGGATGCCGGGCATGGACGGCCTGGAGGCGACCCGGCGGATTCTCGCCGACCACCCGCCGTCGAGCCCGCGGCCGCCCCGGATCCTGATCCTCACGACGTTCGACCTCGACCGGTACGTGTACGCGGCGCTCAGCGCGGGCGCGAGCGGCTTTCTCCTCAAGGACGCCAGCGCCGACCGGCTCGTCGCGGCGGTGCGCACCGTCCGCGACGGTGATGCGCTGCTGGCCCCGAGCGTCACCCGCCGGCTGGTGGAGCGCTTCGCCCGGCACCAGGAGGGCTCGACGCTGCACCGCGACCTGTCGACGCTGACGCCGCGGGAGCTGGACATCCTCCGGCTGATCGCCCGCGGGCTGTCCAACACCGAGTTGGCGGCGCAGCTGCACATCGGCGAGACGACCGTGAAGACGCACGTCACCCGGGTGCTGTCCAAGCTCGGCCTGCGCGACCGGGCCCAGGCGATCATCGCCGCGTACGAGACCGGGCTGGTCGTTCCCGGCTCCGGTCCCAGGTGAGCGGTACCCTGGCGGGATGAGCACGGAACGGCGGGCCTGGGGTTCGCTCGAGTCGGACGTCATGGCGCTGCTGTGGGCCGCCGGCGATCCGCTCTCGCCGGCGCAGGTGCAGCAGCGGCTCGACCGGGACCTCGCGTACAACACCGTGCAGACGATCCTGACCCGCCTGCTGGAGAAGGGCCAGGTGCGCCGCCGGGTGAACCTCAACGGCGGGCGCGGCCACGAGTACTTCCCGGCCGAGGACCAGGCGGCCGCGGCGGCGAAGCGGATGCGGGCCGTGCTCGACGGGCCCAGCGACCGCCGGGCGGTGCTGCGGCAGTTCACCGCCGACCTCGAACCGGCCGACGCCGAGCTGCTGCGCGCGTTGCTGCGCGACTCCGACGGGGAGACGCCGGCGTGACGTGGCTCCTCCACGTGCCGATCCTGCTGCCGGTACTGCTCCTGCCGGCCGCCCTCCGCCCGCTCGCCCGGCGGGCCACCCGTTCCGCCCGACCCGAACGGGCCGCGCGCGCCCTCGCCGCCGGGGCCGTCGTCACCGCCGTCTCCAGCGCGGTGTGCCTGGTCCTGATGGTGGCGACCCTGCTGGACGACCTCCCGGCGATCGAGCGGTACGGCCATCTGTCCGTCGCCCAGGGCCGCCCCCTGCCGGAGCCGGTCCCCGACCCGATCGCGATGGTCGCGGCCGTCCTGCTGCTCTGGATCGGGCGGCGGGTGCTGACCGGCGTGCGCGCGCGGCTGGCCGTCGCCCGCGAGCTGCGTGCCGCCGGGCCGCCGCACGACGGGCTGGTCGTGGCCGACTGGGACAGCCCGCGCGCGGTCGCCGTGCCGCCGGGCCGCGGGCGGCGGGGCCACGTGCTGGTGACGAGCGGCCTGCTGCGCATGCTCGACGGGCCGGAGCGGGCCGCGGTGCTCGCGCACGAACGGGCGCACCTGCGGCATCGGCACGACCGCACGGCGGCGCTCGCGGCGATGGCGACCGCGCTCAACCCGCTGCTGCGGCCGGTCGAGACCGCGGTCGGGCTGCTGGTGGAACGCAGCGCGGACGAGGACGCGGCCCGCACGGTCGAGGATCGGCGGCTCGTCGCGCAGACGATCGCGAAGGTGGCGCTGGCCGCGCACCGGCCGGCGGCGGCGCTCGGCTTCGACGGCTCCAGCACCGTGCGGCGGGTGGAGGCCCTGGTCCGGCCCGCTCCCCGGCGCGGCGGCCCGACCGTACCCGGCTCGATGGCCGTGGCCGGGCTCTCGCTCGCGGTGACGATCGCCGCGGTGGCCGAGTTCATCACGCTGCTGCAGGCCTGGCTCCCGACCGGCTGACCCCGGCGCGCGGTGGCGCGCAGATCCCGGCCGGTGCGGGGATCAGCGCGCGGTGGCGCGCAGGTCCTGGCCGGTGCGGGCTCGGCGCGCGGTGGCGCGCAGATCCCGGCCGGTGCGGGGCTCGGCGCGCAGTGGCGGGCAGGCCCTGGCCGGTGCGGGGCTCAGCGCGCGGTGGCGCGCAGGTCCTGGCCGGTGCGGGGCTCAGCGCGCGGTGGCGCGCAGGTCCTGGCCGGTGTGCAGGGCGACGAGGGCCAGCAACGCCAGGGCCGCGGTCGTGAGCAGTGCCCCGCCGAGCATGCTCTGGCCGGCCGCGAGGGCCGTGCCCGCACCGACGAGCAGCAGGGCGGCCCGCAGCCGGCGGCGGCTCGGTGCGGTGCCGATGCGCAGGAGCCGGGCGGCCAGCGCGCACAGCCGCAGCGCGACGAACGCGAGCGTGGCCCAGTAGTACGCGAGCAGCGCGACGCCCAGCGCGCCCGCCGGGTGCTCGACCAGCCCGCTGTTGGCCAGCAGCACCATGGCGGCCCCGGCCAGCGCCGGCGCGGCCAGCGTGCGCGCGGTCACCGCGACGGTCCGGCCGACGGGCGCCAGCGGCGCGGCGAGGAGCGCGCCGACGAGGATCGGGGCCAGCCACCACACGGCGATCGGCGCCGACGCCCGCAGCAGCAGCGCGACGGCGGCGGTGACGGCGAACAGCACGGCCGCGAGCACCCGGCGGGTCTGCCCGGCGGTGGTCTCCGGCCAGTCGCTCGGGTGCAGCCACAGCCGCGCCGCCCCGGCGACCGCGTCGGCCCACGAGCGCGCGCCGCGCTCGGCGATCTCGCGCCCGAGCTCGTCGCCCCAGCGGTCGCGGACCGCAGGCGGATACAGCGCCACAATGACCTCGCCGCCGGTCACGCCGACACCTCCGCAAGCTCCGGCGCCGGCCTGAGGGCACTGAGCTCCTGATGAGCGGCCCCTCCGCTCCGCTTCGGACCGCTCATGCCTGCTCCACCCCCAGCGCGCGCAGCCCCGCCCTGGCGACGCGGGCGAGCTGTTCGAGCTCGGTGCGCAGCGCGGCGCGGCCGGTCTCGGTGATGCGCATGGTGCGCTGCCGGTCCTGGGCGTCGGCGTCGGCGGCGACCGGCTCGATCAGCCCGCGGCCCTCCAGCCGGGTGAGGGCCCCGTAGAGGCTGCCGGGCCCGAGCCGCCGCCCGGTGAGCTCCTCGATCGCGGTGTTGATCGCGTACCCGTGCCGCGGGCCGTCGGCGAGCACGGTGAGCACGACCATCTGGGCGTCGGTGCTGTGCATGCCCCGACTGTACTCCACGCCACGTAGTACTTGCCGCGTAGTACGAGGCGCGTACTATGGTGGCCATGAAGCTCCTCGCGATCTGTGCGGTGCTGGCGGTCGCGGCCGTGTTCGAGGTGGCGGCCTACGTCGCCAAGCAGCACACGGTCAGCCCCTGGCGGGACGACCCGTATGACGTGGTGGTGTCGTTCGCGCTGCTGGCGGTACCGATGCTGGCTCTGGCTCTTGCGCTTCGCATGCCGGCCTGGCGAGCGCCCGGCGGCCCCGACCGGGCCCGGCAGACCGCGCGGGCGGCCGGAGCGCTGCTCGCCGTCGTCTGGCTCACCGTGGGCACGGCCTGGTCCGCCGTCGTCGCCCGCGCACCGGTCCCCGCGCCGTTCGTCGCCGGTCTGGCGGGGATGTCGTTGCTGAGCCTCGGCGGTACCGTGGCGTGGTTCGTGCACAGACCACCGCGCGGCGAGGGCCGCGGCTGGCGGCACGACTGGCTCGGCGACCTGCCGCTGGTCAACCGGTGGTTCCCGGGGCTGGCCGAACCGACCAGGGCGCACGCCACCGGGGTGTTCGCGGCCCTGAGCCTGCTCGCCGCGGCCGGGATCGTCGGCGCTCAGGCGGTCGGCGAGCGCTGGAGCGACCCGCTGCTCATCGGCTGGGCGTTCCTCGTGGAGGCGGCCTCGCTGTTCGCCTTCTGTGTCGTCACCAACGCGGTCGCCGGGTTCATCGCCCGGCCGGAGCGCTCCCGGACCGCCCGCGTCACCGAGGGCGCGGTGCTGGCCGGCACCGCCGGGCTGGTGCTGATGACCGCGTTCCGGGATCCCCTGTGGACGGCGGTGACGGGCGCCCCGGTGGTCGCGGTGCCGACCCTCGTCGCGCTCACGGTCGGCGCGGGCCTGGCCGCGGCCGCGATCGCGATCGCGGTGCTGCTGGGGCGGGCCGCCGCATGATCCGCGTCGAGGCGCTGACGAAGCGCTACGGCGGCCGCACCGCCGTCGACGACCTCAGCTTCGCGGTCGAGCCCGGGCAGGTCTGCGCGCTGCTCGGGCCGAACGGGGCCGGCAAGACCTCCACCATGCGGGTGCTGGTCGGCCTGTCCACGCCGAGCGCGGGCCGGGTCGGCATCCTCGGCGAACCGGTCGGGCTCGGCGCCGCCGTGCTGTCCCGCGTCGGCGTCCTCATCGACGGCCCGGCGTTCGTGCCGCACCGCAGCGGCCTGGCCAACCTGCGCCTGCTGTGGTCGGCGACCCGGCGCGCGTGGCCGCCGCCCGCCCTCGACGAGGCGCTGGCGCTCGCCGGGCTGGGCGAGCACCTGCAGCGCGCGGTGCGGCGGTACTCGATGGGCATGCGGCAACGGCTCGCGCTCGCCCAAGCCCTGATGCGCGACCCGGAGGTGCTCGTCCTCGACGAGCCCGCGAACGGACTGGACCCGGCCGAGGTCCGGGCGCTGCGCGAGCACCTCGCCGCCCGGGCCCGCCGCGGCGGGACGGTGCTGGTGTCGAGCCATCAGTTGGCCGAGGTGCAGCAGGTCGCCACGCACGCCGTGGTCATCGACCGCGGCCGGCTCGCCGCCGCCGGCCCGCTCGCCGAGCTGCTCGGCGGGCGGTCGCTCGAGGACGCCTTCCTGGCCATCACCGAAGGGACCGCCGATGCTGCGGGTTGAGCTCGCCACCCAGATCCTCCGGCTACGCACCCTCGTCGCGCTCGGCTGCCTGGCCGCCCTGCCCGTCGTCGCCGGGCTGGCGACCGCCTCGTCGGCCGGGAAGCGGCTGGAGGGGCAGGACGGGCTGTTCGGGGCCGCACCGTACTCGGCGCTGAACCACGCCATGGCCGGCCTCGAGTTCGCCGGCCCGCTGCTGCTGCCGATCGTGGTGGCGCTGCTCGGCGCGGCCATCGGCTCGGCCGACCGGGACTGGGGCATCCTGCGGTACCTCTACGTGGCGCCGGTCACCCGCGGCCGCCTGCTGGCCGGCAAGCTCGCCGCCGTCGTGGTGGCCACCGCCGCCGCGGTCGCCTCCGTCGCGCTCGCCGGCGTGCTGACCGGGCTGGCCCTCTTCGGCTGGCATCCGTTCCACGTCCTCGGCGGCGCGAACCTGTCCGCCGCCGCCACGCTCGGGCGCGTGGCGGCCGCCTGCGGCTACCTGACGCTGTGCATGCTCAGCATCGGCGCGCTCGCCTTCGCCCTCGGGCTGCTGCTGCCGCGCGGGGCGGAGGCGGTCGCGGTCGCGATCGGCTTCGTCGTCGTGGCCAGCATCCTCAACGGCCAGGCGGCGCAGCGCGGCGGCCTGCTGCACGCCGTCGCGGTCGCGCTGCCCGTGCACTACTGGCAGCAGTGGCCCGCGCTGTTCACCCCGTCCGCCGCGGCCCACCTGGGTCCGGGGATCGCGGTCCAGGCCGCCGCCGTCGCCGTGTGCGCCGGGGCCGCCGTGCTCGTCCTGCACCGGCGCGACCCGGCCGCCTGAGACGTTCTCTTACGCAGTTCTTAATCGGCGTTCGTCAGACTTCTTAACACCCGAGCCGAAGGTGTACTGCGTGAGAGGCTACTGGCGAACCGCGTTGCTCGTCGCAGGTGTCGTGGTGGCCGCGCTGGAGCTGCGCGGCCACCTCCCGTCCCTCTCCGAGACGTGGCTGGCGCTGCGCACCGCCGGGCCGGGCTGGCTCGCGGCCGCCGCCGGGCTGTCCGTGGTGGCGATGGTCGCGTTCTCGGAGCAGCAGCGCCACCTGCTCGCCGCGTTCGCGGTGCGGATGGGCGCCGGGGCCTCGCTCGGGCTCACCTACACCCGCTCGGCGATGGCGGCGGCGCTGCCGGCCGGGTCGGCTGTCTCGGCCGGGTACGCGTTCGGCCGCTTCCGCGCCCACGGGGCCCCGCGCGCGGTCGCCGCCGCCGTGATGCTGCTGTCCGGGGCGGCCTCGCTCGTGGGGCTGGCCCTGCTGTACGCGGGCAACGTGCTCATCCTCGCCCGCCCCTCCGTCACCACGCTCGGCGTCGTCCTGTGCGCGATCGTGCTCGCCGTGCTCATCGGGCTGCACGCCCGCACCGTCCGGCGGACGGGCCGGCGCGCCGCCGTCGTGCCCGAGGTGAGCGAGGAGGCGGGCCGGATCGCGCGGATGCGCGCAACCGTGCGCCATACGCTCGTGCTCGCCGGAACCGTGCCGACCGGCCGCTGGCTGCTCGTCATCGCGATGGCCGTGCTCAACTGGCTCGCCGACGTCGTGTGTCTCATCTGCGCGGTGCGCGCGGCCGGGCTGGAGGTGCCGGCCACGACGATCGCGACCGGGTACCTCGTGGCCCAGCTCATCCGCCAGATCCCGATCACCCCGGGCGGCATCGGAGTCATCGAGGCGAGCCTGCTGGTCGCCCTCACCGCGGCCGGCGCACCGGCGGCCCCGGCCGCGGCGGCGATCCTGCTGTACCGGATCCTGTCCTGCTGGATGGACCTGCCGATCGGCCTGGCCTGCTGGCGCTCGTCGAAGCGCCGCCACGCGCCCGCGGCTACGAGTGTTCCAGGGACCGTGCGCGCCACCCAGGCAGCGTGACCGATGCCCGGGCGCGGTCCGAGGGGCCCAGCAGGACGGTACAGGCGGCCACGAACAACGCGACCAGGGCCCACCCGTGCAGCAGGTCGGGCATCGGAATCCAGCGGGCGATGAACAGGCCCACGCACGCCGACATCGTCCACCACGGCAGCGCGTGCCGGGCCCCCGCGAAGTCCCAGATGATCGTGCCGACCACGACGCCGGCGATGTAGTACTTGTTGCCGCCCGGCTCCAGCACCAGCCGCGACGCGACCGTCAGCAGCGGGATCGCCTGCCACCGGCCGCGCCACACGGCCAGGGCACCGAGCGCGAGCGCGAGCACCAGCTGCGCCGGCCGGTCCCACGGCGGCGTGTACGGGTCGTTGATCCCGAGCGCGTGCAGCGCCGACGCCGGATGGTTCTGGATGGCGAAGCGCAGCGCGTTGCTCGTACCCGGATCGCCGACGAAGAACGGCACCCACGCGGCGGCCACGACCACCCCCGACACGACGAGAGCCGCGAGCCGCCGCCGCCACCCGGGGACCAGGAGCAGCAGCGCGGCGAAGCCGACGGCCCACGGCTTGGCGTCGGTGGCCAGCCCCAGCAACAGCCCGGTGAGCCACCCGTGCCCCGCCCGGGCGGCGCGCAGGGCGGCGACGGACAGCAGCAGCGCGAGGACGTCGTCGAGGTGCGCGACGCCGACGGCGAGGAACATCCAGACCGGCATGAAGTACGCCGCGGCCAGCGCCAGCCACGCGTCGTCGCGCTCCCACCGCGGCACCAGCCCGCGCACCAGCCACAGCAGCAACAGTCCGGCGGCGGCGCTGAGGATCTGCCAGCCGAGCATCGCCACGAGCCCGCCGGCCGGCAGCAGCGGCAGGACGGCCAGGAAGCTCAGCGGCCCGATCTGCAGGATCGGCGCGGCGGCGTAGACGTGCAGGCCGCCGCGCACGGGATCGTCGGCGTCGGCGAGGGCCGAGGCGCCCTGCAGGAAGTAGTGCCACGACGAGCCGCCGCGGATGACCATGATGCCGAACCACACGGCCGCCCAGCCGACCACGAGGTAGGCGGCCGTGCGCGGCGACGGTGGACGCAGGCGGTGCAGGCGTTCGAGCATCGCCGCACGCTAGGCGCGGCAGTCTGAGGGCGCGCTGAAACCCGTCTTCAGCAAGGCTTCAGGCACCGGCGGTGACGATGCCATCATGCAGCCGAGAGCATCCACCATGGTCCGCGTCGCGAGCAAGGTTCCGGAAGTGACGGTCTACTTCTGGATCATCAAGGTGCTCGCCACCACCGTCGGCGAGACCGCCGCCGACCTGCTGAACTTCAACCTGGGGCTGGGTCTGGGCGGCACCACGCTGGCCATGTTCGCCGTGCTGGCCGGCGCGCTCGTGCTGCAGTACCGCGCGCCGTACTACATCCCGTGGCGCTACTGGCTCGTCGTCGTCCTCGTCAGCATCGCCGGCACCCTGATCACCGACAACCTGACGGATTCGTTCGGCGTCCCGCTCGAGGTGACCACGGCCGTGTTCGCGGTGGCACTGGCCGTCGTGTTCGCCTGGTGGTACCGCAGCGAGCGCACCCTGTCCATCCACTCCATCTCGACCCGGCGCCGCGAGACGTTCTACTGGGCCGCGATCCTGACCACCTTCGCCCTCGGCACCGCCGCCGGTGACCTGCTCGCCGAGCGCCTCGGCCTCGGCTACCTGCTGTCGGCCGCGCTGTTCGCGACGGTCATCGCGTTCATCGGCCTGTTCTACGGGTTGCGCGTGTTCGGCGGGGTGTTCGCGTTCTGGGCCGCCTACGTGCTCACCCGGCCGCTCGGCGCCTCGCTCGGCGACTGGGTCGCGCAGCCCTCCGACTCCGGCGGCCTGAACCTCGGCACCGTCGGCCCGAGCATCGTCTGCCTCCTGGCGGTGGTCGTCCTGGTGGCGTACCTGACGCTGTCCCGCCGCGACGAGATCCTCGACGACGGCTTCGGAGCCTAACGCCGCCGCGCACGGGCGCGCAGCAGTTCGACGGCGATCGGCACGACCGACACCACCACGATCCCGATCAGGATGAGCTCGATGTTGTCGCGCACGAACGCGATCTGGCCCAGGAAATAGCCGAGGATCGTCACCCCGCAGGACCACAGGACACCACCGATCACGTTGTACGTCACGAAGGTGCGATAGTGCATGCCGCTCGCCCCGGCGACCACCGGCGTGAACGTGCGCACGATCGGCACGAAGCGCGCGAGCACGATCGAACGCGCACCGTAGCGCTCGAAGAACTCCCGCGCCCTGTCCAGATGGGCGCGCTTGAACAGCCGCGCATCCGGCCGCCGGAACAGCGCCGGCCCGACCCGCCGCCCGAGGAGGTACCCGACCTGATCCCCGGCGACGGCGGCGAGCGACACCAGCAGGCACACGAGCCACAGCGGCTGGTGCAGATAGGTCCCGGCGGCCACGAGCAGCCCGGTGGTGAACAACAGCGAGTCACCGGGCAGGAAGAACCCGATGAGCAGTCCGGACTCGGCGAACACGATCGCGAGGATGCCGATCAGGCCGAACGTCGAGATGAGGTACTCCGGGGCGAGCCAGTGCATGCAACACCAATCGTGAGAGGGGTTCAGCGAGGTGCGACGGCGGCCGGGACCGCGCCGACCGGTTCGGCCAGCGCGCCGACGACGGCCGCCAGGCGCTTGATGGTGTCGGTGGCCGTGACGGTGCGCTGGCCGGGGCCGGCCGCCGGCGCCGCCGTGGCGCGGGCCGTGCCGCAGGACGAGGCGAGCGCCGCGACGACCGCCAGCAGCGCGATCGCCTGCGCGCGAGGCCGGGACGTGGGGTGCGCGGGGCGGAAGTAGACCGACACCATGATCATCGTGAACGCGAGCGCGGAGCCGAGTTCGAGCGCGCCCGCCCGCGGGTCCGCGCGCACCAGGCCGTGCACGCCGTGGTGCAGCAGCAGCGCCGCCAGCGGGATCAGCAGCGCGCCAGTCCAGGTGAGGAAGCGGCGGGGGTCGGTGCCGGCGGTCGCGGTGACGGCGACCCAGCCGGCGACGGCCGCGGCGGCCGCGGCGGTGACCGAGGCGACACTCGCCCCCGCGCTCAGCGTCGCGAGGAAGGCGACCACGGCCACCGCCCAGCCGCTCACGCGCGGCGTGCGCACGGTGCCGCCCATCCAGAGGATCAGCAGGACGGTGCCGGCCACGGCGGCGAGCGTGGCGATCGTCTCGAACAGCCGTGGCTGCCGCCCGCCCGCGTCGATCCAGGCCGCCGTCGTCGCCGGGATCGCGGCGAGCACGCCGTACCCGACCGGCAGGAGCCGATCGCGGCGCCCCGTCTTGCTCAGGAACGCCAGGAGGATCACCACGACGAGCGGGCCCGCGAAGTACACGGCGGCAACCAACCTCCGACACGTTGTAGGTCAGGTTCGATGGGACATTACCCAGCTATTCCTGAAAGAACCTTGAATGGTGTCGCCCGGGCCGCCGCACCGAGCGGCGGCAGCCCGTACAGGTCCTCGATGGTGCGCAGGATCGTGTAGTGGTCGATCCGCTCGCCGCGGTCCCCCGGCGTCACGCCGGCCCCGGCCACCAGGGTCGGGATGTGGTTGCCGTCGGTGCGGTTGTCCTCGTCGAAGGTGAGGATGAGCAGGCTGTTGTGCCGCTCGGCCCAGTCGGCGTAGGACCCGAGCGTGCGCCACAGCCACACGTCGGCGTCGCCCTTCGGGCAGTCGTGCATGTCGTGGCACAGGTCCGGCACGACGAACGCGACCGTGGGCAGCCGGTCCCAGCTCGCCGGCAGGTCGGACAGCGGCCGGTTCAGGCTCGGCGGGACGCTGGCGAAGTCGACCCAGGGGTTGTGCCGGCGCACGTAGGTGCCGCTGGAGCAGCCGGTGTACCCCGCGTGCGGCAGCGCCTCGGCGAACCCCGTGAAGGTCAGGCCGGCGTCGAGCAGCTGGCGGCCGAGGTTCGGCGCGTCGAAGGTGCCGCGCAGGCACGAGTTGTCGGTGACACCCTGGGTCGAGCCGGAGAACAGCGCCAGGTAGTTGGGCTGGCTCGGGTGCGTCTCGCCGTACGCGTTGACGAAGTTGGCGCCCCGCCGGGCCAGCGACGAGATGTAGGGCGTCTTCGGATGCCCGATGACCGCGTCGTACCGCTTGTTCTCCATGACCACGACGACGACGTGATCCGGCCGCGGTGCGGGCGCCGTCGCAAGCGCGGCCGCAGGCGCGGGCGCGGGCGCCGTCGCAGGCGCGGAAAAGGCCACGGCCGCCGGGGCGAGCACGAGCAGCATTGTCAGGATTCGCATGCCTACATCTTGTAGGAGTATCCGTAAAACGGATGAATCGGACACGCCGAATTCGTGTTCAGGCTTCTTTCAGGGGTCTTCTCCCTACCATTCCCGCCATGAATGCACGCATCGTGGTGATCTCCGCGAGCTTCGGATCCGGGCACGACGGCGTGGCCGCCGAGCTGACCCGGCGCCTGACGTCGCACGGCCGCGACGTCGAACGCCACGACTTCGTCGACCTGGTGCCGGGCCGCCTCGGCCGGGTGCTGCGCGAGGGGTACCACCGCCAGCTCACCGCCGCCCCGCGCACCTGGGGCTGGCTGCTCGCCGCGGCCGGCGCCGGCTCGGGCGCCGCGGCCCGGCTGACCGCCCTCGCCGACCAGGCCCTCCTCGACGCCATCGGCACCGGGGCGGGGGCCGTCGTGTCCACGTACCCGCTCGCGAGCCAGGCCCTCGGCCGGCTCCGCGCGCAGGGCCGCCTCGCCGCGCCGGTGTGCACGTACCTCACCGACCTGTCGGTCCATCCACTGTGGATCCACCGCGGTGTCGACGTCCACATCGGACTGCACGACGACGCCGCCCGCCAGGCCAAGGAGCTCGGCGCGGCCGACGTCCGGGTCACCGCACCGGCCGTCGGACCCGGCTTCTCCCCGATGCCCCAGCCGGACGGCCGCCCGCGCGCGCTCATCGTCGCCGGGGCCTGGGGCGTCGGCCAGATCGAGCGCGCGGCCGCCGACATCGCCGCCACCGGCGCGGCGGTGCCGGTCGTGGTCTGCGGCCGCAACGAGAAGCTGCGCGCCCGCGTCCGGTTGCAGGGCCACGCGGTCGCGCTCGGCTGGGTCGACGACATGCCCGCTCTCATGCGCACCTGCCACGTCGTGGTCCAGAACGCCGGCGGCCTGTCGTCCCTCGAGGCGCTCACCGCCGGCCGGCCCGTGCTCACGTATCGCTGCATCCCGGGTCATGGCCGTACCAATGCCGAGGTTCTGGACCGGATCGGCTGGGTGCCCTGGATCCGCGACCGCGCCGGCCTCGCCGCCGGCCTGCGCCACGCCCTGACCGATCCCCCGCGCTTCGCGCCCGCCCCGGCGCAGCCCGAGGACGTCCTGCTGGAGCTGACCGCATGAACGACACCGTGGCGTTCGCCGCCACCCTCGTCCCGCCGCTGACCGCCATCACCCCGCTGCGCCGCGCCTACATGCCGCGGCTCGCAGGCATCGGCCGCCCCGGCCACATCGCGCTCACCTTCGACGACGGCCCCGACCGCCGCTCGACCCCGCACATCCTGCGCATCCTCGACGAGTACGACGTCCGCGCCACCTTCTTCGTGCTCGGCAGCATGCTCGCCGAGGACCCGGACTGGGCCGCGAGCTCGTGGACGCCGGGCACGAGGTCGCGGTGCACGGCTGGCACCACCGCTGCCTGCTGCGCCGGGGCCCGCTCGCGACCGACCTCGACATCGCCCGGGCGGCGATGCTCGTGGACACCGTCACCGGACGGGCGCCGCGGTGGTACCGCCCGCCGTACGGCGTGTTCACCCTCGCCGCCCTGCGCGCCTGCCGCCGCCTGGGCCTGACCCCGGTGCTGTGGACCGCATGGGGCCGCGACTGGGAGGCGGGCGCCACCCCGCACTCGATCGTGCGGACGGTCACGCGGCGGCTGACGGGCGGCGGCACGGTACTGCTGCACGACACCGACGTCACGTCCGCCCCCGGCTCCTGGCTGCGCACCGCCGGCGCCCTCCCCACCCTGCTCGAATGGGCCCAGCTGCGCGGCTACACGGTCGGCCCGCTCGCCGAGCACCTCGAGGTGCCGCGATGACCTGGCTCGTCACGGGCGGCGCCGGCTACATCGGCGCCCACGTCGCCACCGCCCTGCACAGCGCCGGCGAGCGCGTGGTGGTTCTGGATGACCTCTCGACCGGCGACCCGGCCCGCGTCCCGGACGGCGTCCCGTTCCTGCTCGGCGACGCCGGTGACCCCGCCACGATCCGCGAGACGCTGCACCGCCACCGGGTCACGGGCGTCATGCACCTGGCCGGCAGCAAGTCCGTGCCGGAGTCGTGGCAGCGGCCGCAATGGTACCGCCGGCAGAACGTCACGGTCGTCGAGAACGTCCTCGACGCGATGGCCGAGGCCGGCGTCACCAGGCTCGTGTTCTCCTCGTCGGCCGCCGTCTACGGCACCCCGTCCACGCCCACCGTCGCCGAGGACGCCCCGGCCCGCCCCCTCAACCCGTACGGCCAGAGCAAACTCGACGCCGAGCGCGCGGTCGCCAGCTCTCCGGGCGTCTCGTGGATCGCCCTGCGCTACTTCAACGCCATCGGCGCGGGCGCGGCCCACCTCGGCGACCACGGCACCACGAACCTGCTCCCCCTGGTCTTCCGGGCCGCCCGCTCCGGCGAACCGCTCACGGTGACCGGCACCGACCTGCCGACCCCGGACGGCACCGCGATCCGCGACTACGTCCACGTCGCCGACATCGCCGCCGCCCACCTGACGGCCGCGGCCGCCGTCACCTCCGGCCGCCGCTCCCGCGTCTACAACGCCGGCACGGGCACCGGCCACTCCGTGCTCGACGTCATCCACGCCGTCGAACGCGCCACCGGCACTGCGGTACCGTGGCGAGCCGGCCCACCCCGCCCCGGCGACCCGTCCACCGTGGTCGCCGACGTGACCCGGATCGAAGCGGAACTCGCCTGGAAGGCCGCCCACACCCTCGACGACGCCGTCCGCTCGGCCTGGCACTGACCCACCCGGCGCCGCGCACGCTCAAGCTCGCGCCTCATCCGCGGTCCAGCTCGGACTCCCAGGGCTCCAGGTCGTCCTTGTACCGCCGGCTCGCCGTGTACGTTCGCGCGGCCACCGGCACCTGCAGTACCGCAAACCGCCACGGCCGGCGCGAGATCGTCAGCCGCGCGGTCCGGTCGAACATCGACGCGACGAACTGTGCGACGTCCGACTGCGCGATGCCGTCGAAGGTGTACTCCGCGCACACGATCTGCACATCGGGATGCTCGGGCGAGGCGATGACGATGAGGTCCGGGTCGTCGTCGCGGTACGAAACGGTCGTGAACGTGCTGCCGTTCTCGAGCGGACGCGTATCGATCCGCGCGCCGGGGTACCGCGCCAGGATGCCGTTCACGAGGCGCCCGTCCGTTCCTTCGTGCGCGTCCGGCTCCACCACAGGGCGGCCACGGCGGCGGCGAACACGATCGCGCTCGTGAAGGTGTTCAGGCGAACACCCAGGACGTGGTTGACCGTGTCGACCCGGAGCAGCTCGACCCAGAAACGCCCGACGGTGTACGCCGCGATGCACAACGCCAGCGCCTGCCCGTTGCGCAGCGCGAAGCGGCGCTCGGCCCACAGGACCAGGGCGGCGACGCCGAGGCACCACAGGGCCTCGTACAGGAACGTCGGGTGGTACAGCGCGATGTCCGGCGTCGCGGCCGGCCGGTGCTCCGGATCGATGCGCAGGGCCCACGGCAGGTTGGTCGGGCGGCCGTAGAGCTCCTGGTTGAAGTAGTTGCCGAGCCGGCCGATCGCCTCCGCGACGACGAGGCCCGGGGCGGCGGCGTCGGCGAAGGCGGCCAGGGAGATGCCGCGGCGCCGGCAGCCGATCCAGGCACCCACCGCGCCGAGCGCGATCGCGCCCCAGATGCCGAGGCCGCCCTCCCACACGTACAGCGCGCGGACGGGGTTGCGGCCCGCGGCGAAGTACAACTCGGGGTCGGTCAGAACGTGGTAGATCCGGCCGCCGACGATGCCGAAGGGGACGGCCCACATGGCCACGTCGACGACGTCGTCGCGGCGGTTGCCGGCCGCCACCCAGCGGCGGGTGGTCAGGGCGACGGCGACGACGATGCCGGCGATGATGCACAGCGCGTAGGCGCGGATCGGCAGCTGGCCGAGGTGCCACACGCCGCGGGCCGGGCTCGGGATCGCGGCCAGGAACGACGTCATGGCAGCCAAGCCTGGCACAGCGCGGCGCATTCCGACACCGCCACCGCCGTCACGCTCACGCGCGGGTCACCGGGTCGAGCGGGTCTTGGCGCGGGCGCGCAGCAGCTCGATCGCGATCGGCACGACCGAGAGCACGACGATGCCGATCAGGATCAGCTCGATGTGGTCGCGCACGAACGCGATCTGCCCCAGGAAATAGCCGAGCGTCGTCACCCCGCACGACCACAGGACCCCACCGATCACGTTGTACAGCACGAACGTCCGATAGTGCATGCCGCTCGCCCCGGCCACGATCGGCGTGAACGTGCGCACGATCGGCACGAAACGGGCGAGCACGATCGAGCGCGCACCGTACTTGTCGAAGAACTCCTGCGCCTTGGTCAGGTTCGACTGTTTGAACAGGCGCGCGTCCGGCCGGCGGAACAGCGCCGGGCCGACGCGGCGGCCGAACAGGTAGCCGAACTGGTCCCCGGCGATCGCGGCGACCGTGACCAGCAGGCACACCAGCCACAGCGGTTGCGTCAGGTACTTGCCGGAGGCGACCAGGAGTCCGGTCGTGAACAACAGCGAGTCACCGGGCAGGAAGAACCCGATCAGCAGGCCGGACTCGGCGAACACGATCGCGAGGATGCCGATCAGGCCGAACGTCGAGATGAGGTACTCCGGATCGAGCCAGTGCATGCTTCGCCAATCGCCTCGGACGCACTCCTACAACTTGTAGGCCACTACCCAAGGTAGCGACCGAACCTGAAGGGAAGCTGTACGAGCGCCATCAGTAGGTGAACCGGGCGACCATGCCGTTGAGCCGGCCCGCGAGCCCGGCCAGGTCGTCGGCCGCACGCTGGCTGGAGCGGGCCGACTCCGAGGTCGCCGTGGTCACCGCGGCGACGGCCGAGAAGCTCGAATGGACATCCCCGGCGCCGCGGGCCGCGTCGTTGATCGAGCGGGTCATCTCGTTCGTGGTCGCCGACTGCTGCTCGACCGCGGCCGCGATGGTGTGGCTGAACTCGGTCAGCTGCCCGATCACCTCCTCGATGCGGTGCATCGCCGCGCTCGCGCCGTCACTGCCGGTCTGGATGGCACCGATGCGGCTGGTGATGTCGTCGGTCGCGCGGGCGGTCTCCTGTGCCAGGTCCTTCACCTCGCTCGCCACGACCGCGAAGCCCTTGCCGGCGTCGCCCGCCCGGGCCGCCTCGATCGTGGCGTTGAGCGCGAGCAGGTTCGTCTGCTCGGCGATCGAGGTGATCAGCCGGACCACCTCGCCGATCTGCGCGCTGGCCTGCCCGAGCGTCTCCAGCTGCCCGGCGGTGGCGCGGGTGATCTCCAGCGACTGGTTGGCGACCGCCGCCGCGCGCGAGGACGTGCTCGCGATCTCCTGGATCGACACGGTCATCTGCTCGGCCCCGGCCGCCACCGACTGCACGTTCGTGTTCACCTCGTCGGCGGCGTGGGCGGCCTGGGACGCCTTGCCCGAGGCCTCGCCGGCGCCGTGGTTGAGATCGCCGCTCACCGTCGACAGTTCGCCGGCGGAGGTCGTGAGCATGGCCGCGGTACCGGCGAGATCCTGCACGGTCGCGCGGACCGACGCCATCGCGGTGTCCAGGTCGCGTCCCATCCCGCCGAACTCGTCGTTCGTGGTCAGGCCCGTGGTGGCGGTCAGGTCGCCGCGGGCCAGTGCCGTGATGGTGTCGCGCAGCCGGTGCACCCGCCGGGTGGTCTGCCGCGTCATCGTCAGGCCGGCCGCGATCATGCCGGCCAGCAGCACGATCACGCCGGCCACGATGGACGTCTTGGTACGGGTCTCGGCCGAGTGGGCGGCCTTCGCGCGCGCCGCGAGCAGGCCGGACTCCTCGGTGTACATCGCGCTCGTGAGGGTGCGGATCTGGTCCATCACCGCCTTGCCGGCGTTGGTGAGCACCACCTTCTGCGCGGCGTCGAAGCCCTGGGTCCGGCGCAGGTCGATGGTCTGCTTGAGCTCGCCGAGCTTCTGGGTGATCAGCGGGGCGAGCTGGTCGAGGCGCTGCTGCTGCCCGGCGTTGTCCGCCGTGAGCGTGCGCAGGGCCTGCTGCTCACTCGCCAGGTCGGTCAGCGCCTGGGTGTACGGCGCGAGGTAGTCGTCCTCGCCCGTGATCACGAACCCGCGCTGCCCGGTCTCGGCGTCCTTGAGGCTCGAATTGAGCGCCTCGACGCGGCCGAGCACCTGATAGGTGTGCTGCACCATGCTCGTGTTCGTCACCAGCGAGTCCACGGACAGGTATGCCACCGTGCACACCGCCCCGAACACCACCGCGATGCCGACGAAGATGACCGCGAGCTTCCGCCCGATCGTCGCTCCCGCCATGCCGCCGCAACTCCCTCGCACCCGAAAACGTCGCACAGTGTGTGCAGGACTTCGCGCCGTGTCGTACGTCTCTTCGGGTCGCGGACCGCTCGTGTGAGCAAAAACGGGCGCCGGGCCGTTGCCGGCCCGGCGCAGTGTGCTGTTCTCAGTTCCAGTACGCGGTCGACCAGTCGTCGCTCGACCAGTAGTGACCCGACCAGTAGTGCCCGGACCAGTAGTGGCCCGACCAGTAGTGACCGTCCCAGTCGGGATCCGTCCAGGTGGTGGCCCCGGTCCAGGGCTTGCCCGTCCAGGTCGCGGCGGCCCAGGTCTTCGAGGCCCAGGACGAGCCGGTCCAGCCGTCGCCGGCCACGCGGTAGCCCATCCAGGTGCCGCCCGTCCAGCTCGTCTGCGCCGCGCTCTTCGGGGCCCAGGCGGTGGGACTGAACGGGCCCCAGACGGTGTTGTCGCCGCTGAGTGCCACGTTGTCGCGCACCACGCGGCTGGTGCCGCGGGCGTCGTCGAGCTTGCCGTTGCCGGTGGACCGGTTCCAGCCGCTGGCCCACAGGCTCTGCGAGGCGAGCGCGCCGTTGAGGTTGATCTCCTTGGTGTTGCGCTGCATGGCCAGGCCGGACACGAAGCTGGAGGTCTGCGTCAGCACCGTCTTGACCTGGTCCGGCGTCAAGGTCGGGCGGGCCTGCAGGAGCAGCGCGATCGCGGCCGACGTGACCGCGGCCGCTTGCGAGCTGCCGGAGCCCTTCAGCAGGGTCGTGCCGACCTTCGCCGACGGGTAGGACAGGTCGACGTTCGAGCCGGGGTCGGCCAGCGAGAGAATCGACTCGCCCGGGACGAGCAGGTCGACACTGCGGTTGGTGCCGCCGATGGTGGCGAACGACGCGTAGTCGTCGTCGGCCGTGGTGACGGTGCCCTTCGTCGTGCCCGCGGCCACCGCGATGACGGCCGGGTCGCTGGCCGGGTCGCTCACCGTCAGGTCGCCGTTGCCGTCGTTGCCGGCCGCGGCCACGACGACGATGCCGTTGAGCCAGGCCTGCTCGACCGCGAACTGGACCGGGTCACTCCACGAGTTCGGGGTGCCCCCGGTGCCGTACGACAGGTTGATGATCCGGATCGGGTTGGCCGGGTCGTCGTTCTTGTGCTCGACGACCCAGTCGATCGCCGCGATCATCTGCGACACGTCGACGGCCCCGTTGGCCGTGCCGACCTTGATCGAGGTCAGCTTGGCCTTGGGCGCGATGCCGACGGTACCGGTCGCGGTGTCGTTGCCGACGATGATGCCGGCCATGTGCGTGCCGTGCCCGTACGTGTCCAGGTAGCGCAGGTCCGGATCCTGCGACTCGAAGGACAGGTCGGGCCCGTTGACGATCTGGGAGGCCGGCAACCCGGCCACGGGCGCGACGCCGGTGTCGATCAGCGCCACGCCGACGCCGGCGCCGGTCAGCCCGGCCGCCGCGCCGCTGGACGCGTTGATCACCTGACGAACCGTGGCCAGGGTGGTGCCGGTGCTGGTGCTGCTGCTGCCGAGCCAGGCGCTCGTCGCCCAGCCACCGTTGCCGACGGCGTGCTGCACTGGTGCTGCGGCCGCGCCGACTCCGGCGACCACGGCGGCCGCGGCCGTGAGGGCCGCAGCGATTCGGCGTCCTGCCGCCGCCCGCCGCCGCAAAGCAGATCTAGGCATGGGGTACTCCGTTCCCGCCGACGAACCTCACCGGCGCGAGATCAACAATGACCGCCCGCGCCCGCGAAATCACGCCCCGTGACCCGGTTCCGCCCACCCGGCCGCCCGTTCCGCCCAACCACCCGACGCGATGTCATCCGGCACCCGTCACCCTGCACCCGGCCTGCACCAGTCCTGCTCGCCCGTGGCAACGACCATCGGGTCCGGCGCACCCAACCGGCCGCGAAATCGCTCTGCCGGCGCAACGGCCGCATGCGACCGCCGCCCCGTCCGGTCGGTCACCCGGCGGCGGAATCGCCATCGGGTCGGACGGCGGCCCGGCGGCGGCGGTGGCGCTCGGCGAGCAGACCGCGAAATCGCTCTGCCGGCGCAACGGACACGCGCGATCGCCGCTCCGTCCCGTCGGTCACCCGGCGGCGGGATCGCCATCGGGTCGGACGGCGGCCCGGCGGCGGCGGTGGCGCTCGGCGAGCAGGCCGCCGGCGGTGAGCAGGACCAGCGTGGCCAGGGCGGCCCACATCGGCCAGGCGCCCGGCTGCCAGCCGTAGGCGCCCACCGTGACGTACGCCGTGGTCGCCGGCAGGATGCCCAGGGCGGTCCCCGCGATGAAGTCGCGCAGCCGGACCGTGGTGAGGCCGGCGACGTAGTTGACCGCGGTGAACGGGACGATCGGGATCAGCCGGGCGACGAGCACCGTGCGGAAGCCGCGGCGGCCGGTGAGCAGCGGGTCGAGGCGGTCGAGGCGGCCGCCGGTGAGCCAGCGGACGGTGTCGCGGCCGAGGAGCCGGCCCAGGTAGAAGGCGGCGACGGCGCCGAGCATGGCGCCGGCCACGACGATCAGCAGGCCCGGCGCGAGGCCGAACAGCGCGCCGGCGGCGAGGGTGAAGACGGTCTTCGGCAGCGGGGAGAGCGACACCGCCGCGTACAGGGCGCTGAAGGCCGGCGGCGCCCACCAGCCGAGCGCCTCGACCTGGGCGCGCAGGTGCTGCTGGTCGGGCACCCCGACGAGCAGCGCGGCCGCCACCACCAGCGCCACCAGCGCGAGCAGGCCGGCGGCGCGCAGCAGGCGGGCGCGAAGACTCATGATCCCCATCGTGCCCTGCCGCCCCACGCCCGGCACGGCGACGCGGGCGTTTCGTGGCCGAGGCCACCGATGACTACGCGCGGCGGGCGTGGATGAGGAACCGGTGCGCGCGGACGGTGATGCCGCCGCGGGCGTGCAGGCGTTCGAGCGCGTCGGCGTAGCGCGCCACGGTGAAGTCGCGCACCTGCCACGGTACCGCCCGCAGCTGGTACACCACGGCACCCACATCCGCAAACGCCAGCGGCGGGAACTCCTCGCGCACGTCCGTCACCCGCAGCCCGGCCGCCGTCAAGGCCCGCGCGGCGATCTCGGCGGTCCACGGCCGCGCGTAGGCCGGTGGCGCGCCGAGCGCAGCGTTCAGTTCCGCGCAGTCGGCGCTGCCGACCTGTTGCGTGAGCAGCTCGCCGCCGGGGCGCAGGACGCGCGCGACCTCGGCCGCGTCGAGCCGCCCGTGGCGATCGAGCACCAGGTCGACGCACGCATCCTCCAGCGGCAGCGTCACATCGGGGGCATGGCGCACCTCGACACCGAGCGGGGCGAGCCGTTCGCGCGCCACGGCGACGTTCGGCGCATAGCCCTCGGTGGCGATCGTGCCGCGCGGCGGGTGCAGCGACGCGAGCAGTTCACCGCCGCCGGTGTCGATGTCGAGCAGAGCCGCGCGCAGGTGCGCACGGGCCAGGTCCGGATACGACCACGACGGGTCCGAGCCGGTCGCGCGCCCCTCCAGCCAAGAAAAATCCCACCCCCGCAACGGTACTTCCGACGCCTCCGTCACCAGTCGCTCATACTCGTGCATGGGCCCAGACGGTACCGACGGGCGTCTGTTCGCGCGCGTCAATACGGTTCGGGGGTGCCATGCCGGTCAAGCTCGGCCGGGAGGTCCTCGCGGCCCTCGTCACCGCCGGCGTGTGCGCCGCCGCGGTCGCCGAGCCCGTGGTGGCCGACCCGCCGAGCACCGCGTACGCCGAGATCCTGCCCGCGCCGGTCTCCGCCCGGGCCGATCGCGGCGGGTTCACGATCGACCGGCACACCACGATCTCGGCCGGCCCGGGCGCGCGGGGCGTCGCCGATCACCTGGCCGGCATCCTGCGCCCCAGCACCGGCCGGCCGCTGCCGATCGTGCCCGCGGGCCGCCGCGGCAACACCATCGCGCTCACCATGGACGGGTCGGACGGGCCGCGCGAACGCTACCGCCTCGACGTCAACGGGCGCGGGGTGACGATCACCGCCGGCCGCGCCGACGGGCTGTTCGCGGGCGTGCAAACCCTCCGCCAGCTCGTGCACGGCCACACCGTCCCCGCCGGCAACGTCACCGATGCGCCGCGGTTCGCGTACCGCGGCGCGATGCTCGACGTCGCCCGGCATTACTTCACCGTGGCGCAGGTCGAGCGGTACATCGATGAGCTGGTGCAGTACAAAATCAGCGTCTTGCACTTGCACTTGACCGACGATCAGGGCTGGCGCCTGATGATCGACAGCTGGCCCCGGCTGGCGGCCGTCGGCGGCAGCACCGCGGTCGGCGGCGACCCCGGCGGCTACTACACGCAGGCGCAGTACCGCGCGATCGTCGAGTACGCCGCGAGCCGGTTCATGACCGTCATCCCCGAGATCGACATGCCCGGGCACGTGAACGCCGCGCTCGCCGCGTACCCGGAGCTCACCTGCGACGGGGTCGCGCCGCCGCTGTACACCGGCACGGGCGTCGGGTTCAGCTCGCTGTGCGTGCCGAAGGAGATCACGTACCAGTTCCTCGACGACGTGATCGGCGAGCTGGCCGCGCTGACTCCCGGCCCGTATCTGCACATCGGCGGCGACGAGGCGCACGCCACGAGCCGGGCCGACTACGTCACGTTCATGAACCGCGTCCAGGGCATCGTCGCCGCGCACGGCAAGCGCGTCCAGGCCTGGCACCAGATCGCGGCCGCCACGCCGCTTCCGGGCACGGTCGCGCAGTACTGGGGCACCACGAACGCCGAAGTCGCGGCCGCCACGGGTGTGGTGCTGTCGCCGGCGAACCTTGCGTACCTGGACATGAAGTACAACGACCGCACGCCGCTCGGGCAGGACTGGGCGGCCCTGATCGAGGTGCGCGACGCGTACGACTGGGACCCCGGCACCTACCTGCCCGACGTCCCGTCCTCGGCCGTCCGCGGCGTCGAGGCTCCACTGTGGACCGAAAACCTGCGCACGCCGGACGAGCTCGAGTACATGGCGTTCCCGCGGCTGGCGGCGATCGCCGAGCTGGGCTGGTCGCCGGCTTCGACGCACGACTGGGACGCGTTCAAGGTGCGCCTGGCCGCGCAGGCGCCCCGCTGGCGCGCGCAGGGCATCGACTTCTACCCGTCCACGCAGATCTCCTGGCGGTAGTGCGCCGCCGGGAGGCGCGTGCGGGTCGCCTGCATGCGGTCGATGACGACGGCCATGAAGCGGCGGGTCAGGTCGAGGCCGAACGCCGGGTCCGCGTCGCACAGGCCGCGCACCCCGGCGCCGTCCAGCGCGATGGCCAGCACCGGGCCGGCGGTGACGGCGCCGAAATGCCAGCGGTACGGCGGAAACAGCCACGACCAGCCGAGCACCGCACCCGGGCCGAGGGTCTCGATGACCACTCGCTCACCGCCCGGCAGGCGAGTGTCCAGGTCGACGAACCCCTCCCGGATGAGCCAGAACCGTTCGGCGCGGCCGTGCTCGTCGAAGATGCGCGTCCCCGCGCGGAACGGTGCGCGATGCGCCCACAGCGTGAGCCGCTCGACGTCGCGCGGCGGCAGACCGGTCAGGAACGGGTGCGCCGCCATGAGATCGTTGAGACTGATCATGCCCCCATCCTGCTCCGGAGCGGAGCAGGTGGGGCAGGGCCGAAGGTCCCGGGCACGAGGTGTCAGTTACCTGTAATACATGTCGTCGGCCTCGCCGGTCTTGTTCTTGGCCGGGCGCTGGGTGGCCAACGGCTTGCCGTGGTTGGCGAACGTGGTGTCCATGACGACCGCCGGCTTGTCCGTCTGCTCCATCTCGACGTGCACGGCGGTCACATTGCCCTGCGCGTCGACCTCCATGGTGAACGGCACGTCCTTGGTGTAGAAGGCGACGATCGACGGGTGGCCGACGGGCAGGAACTCGCCCTCGCCGGACATCGGGTCGAACAGTCCCTTGTAGGACGTCGGGCCGGTCTTCGTGGCCGAGACGATGCCGCTGGTGAACTGCGGCAGGCCGGTCGGGTTCTCCATGTCGACGCCGTCGTAGTCCGGGTGCTTGGCCCGGGCCAGGTCGAGGTGGACCCACTTGTCCTTCTCGTCGGCGCGGCTGTACAGGTCCTTGTCGAACACGATGCGGTGGATGTGCCCCGGGTACTTGCCGCCGGTGATGGTCACGTTCTCCTCGTAGATCTTGCCGGCGTGGTCGAAGCCGCCGCTCGCGTCGACCTTGCCGTCGTCCTCGGACGGCAGGTTGCTCACCACGTGGAAGGTGTACTGCGCGCTCATGAGCTTGGTGAGCGCCGCGACCACGTCGTCCTTGGCCGGCGGCGCGGCGGGCGAGCGGCTGACGCTGGGCGTGACGGCGGGGCGGACCGGGTCGGCCTCCGCATCGGGAAAGCCGAGGCAACCCGAGGTGGCGGCGGCCACCCCGGCCAGCACCAGGGCAGCGGCGAACGGCGTGTGACGTGGCATGTGGGCGTCCCCCCGTGGATCGAACCATCCAAATCAACGGTCGCCGACGATAACCCAGGTTCGCAACATGTCCCACCCGAAAACCATGTGGAGTCGACGGATAACGATGCGTGCATACGCGCACTAGCGTCGCCGCATGCGCACCGCCCTCCGAGCGGCCGTGGCCGCCACCACCGCGCTGGTCCTCGCGACCCTGCCCGCCACCGTGCCCGCCTCCGCCTCCGCCTCCCCCGAGGCCGCAGCCGCGGCCGCGGCCGCCGGCCTCAGCCGGTACCGCATCTCGTCGGTCTACGTCGCCGGCGTCTCGTCCGGCGGGTACATGGCGACCCAGCTCCAGGTCGCGTACTCCAGCCGCATCGCCGGCACCGCGGTCTTCGCCGCCGGTCCCTACTACTGCGCGCAGAACAACGTCGCCCAGGCGCTCAACGGCTGCGGCAACAACATCAGCCCGACGTACCTGAGCACGCTCGAGGCGGACACCCGCCTGTGGGCCACGTACGGCTGGATCGACCCCGTGCGCAACCTCGCCGGCAAGCCGGTCTACCTGTTCCACGGCAACGGCGACACGTCGGTCAAGAAGTCGGTGAACGACGACCTGGCCACGTACTTCCGCGACTTCGGCGCCTCGGTCCGCTACGACACCGCCTCGCCGGCCGGGCACGCCTGGGTCACCCCGTACGGGCCGGTGGCGTGCGCGTCGACCGCCTCGCCGTACCTGAACACCTGCGGCACCGACCCCCAGCGCGACCTGCTCACCAAGCTGTACGGTGCGGTGAGCGCCCCGAACACCGGCACCCCGCGCGGCACGAGGGTGCAGTTCAACCAGAGCACCTACGCGGTCAACGGATACGCGCCCGGTTTGAGCATGGACGGTTCCGGTTTCGTGTACGTCCCGAGCACCTGCGCCGCCGGCCAGTCCTGCCGCCTGCTCGTCGCGCTGCACGGTTGCGTGCAGGGCTACGGCGCGGTCGGCACCGCGTTCGTCGACAAGGCCAACCTGAACCAGTACGCCGACACGAACAACACCATCGTCCTGTACCCGCAGGCCGCCGCGTCCGCCGTGAACCCCAACGGGTGCTGGGACTGGTGGGGCTACCTCGGCGCCACGAACTACCCGATCAAGGGCGGCGCCCAGCTCGAAACCATCATGAACATGGTTCGCCAGCTCGGCGGCTGACCGTCACGCGCGGGCGGCGCGCACCTGCGCGCCGTCCGCGGTCAGGGCCGTTCGCGTGAGCGCCGCGCGCAGCTCCAGCCCCTCCGCGGCCAGGTTCGCCCGCCCGCCCTGCTCCCGGTCGATCGCGCAGACGACCGTCTCGATCAGCGCGCCGGACCCGCGCAGCATCGCGCACGACGCGAGCAGCGCCCCGCCGGTGGTGACGACGTCCTCGACCACGACGACCCGCCGCCCGTCGACCGGCCCGCCCTCGGCCGCGCGGGCCGTGCCGTAGGCCTTGGCCTCCTTGCGCACGAACACCGTCGGCACCCCGGTGAGCTGCGACATCACCGTCGCGATGGGGATGCCGCCCATGTCCATCCCGGCCAGCACGTCACACGGCGGCAGCAGCTCCACCATCGCCGCGGCCACCTCCCGCAGCAGCGCCGGCTGCCCCTCGAACAGATACTTGTCGAAGTACTCGTCGCTCACCTGCCCCGACCGCAGCCGAAACGTCCCGGTCAGATGGCAGGCGTCAGACACCCGGCGCGCAAGCGTGGTCATGCCGGCAGTATCTCAGTGCGGAAACGCGCGGGGGATGCGCACCTTGTCCCGGGCGTCGCGGAAGGCCTCGATCCGGCTGATCACCTGGCGGCGCCCGATCGTGTGCTCGATCCGGTCCAGATACAGGCAACGGGCGGCGAGCTTGTCCAGCTCGACGGTGAAATACATGGCCATGAGGGGATTCACGAACAACGAGCTGCCACTGGTACGCCCGGTGAAGCGCACATCCCCGAACGCCCCACCGATCGCGGCGGCGATCTGGCCCTGCACGATGCTCGGCCGCCGCGCCGTGGCATCGTGCGCGTAGGAGACGAGGTCGCGATACAGCAGGGCCTCGCGGCTGCCGGCCGGGATGGACAGTGCGCCGAGGTACCCGCCGTCCCGGGTCAGCGCGGCCAGGTTCTCCAGCACCTGCGAGTGGTTGACCCCGTCGTGGGCGTCGATGCCGAACCCGAGCGCGCTCACGAGCTTCACCGGCACGTCGAGCGCGGCCACCGCGGCGAGGCTGGTGATGTCCTCCACCGGCGTGCCCAGGTCGCTCTCGTCCCCGCGCAGCAGGATGTCGGTCCCGCCGTCGACGAGCACGATCGCGTCGACGCCCAACCGCGCGACCAGATACCGGTACGCCGCACGCAACGTCTGCACCCCGAGCGGCGGCAACGCGAACACCGTCGACGGCAGCCCGTGCTCGTCCAGCCAGCGGGCGAGGACGCCTTCCGGGAAGTACCAGTCGGTGGACACCGTTTCGGGCCGCACCTCGACGACGTGCTCGGCCACCCACGCGTCCCGGTCGATCAGTTCGAGCTCGGAGAACGACAGGCTCGCGAGGTGCACGGTCGCACCCCGCTCCCACAGCGCGAGCGCGAGCGGCAGCCCCGCGTACACGTCGAAGCCGCCACCCGCCCCCGCGATGAGGATGCTGCGCGCCGCACTGAGCGCGTCGAACAACGGCGGCACCCGCAACGAGACCATGAAGGCCCATTCTGCCCCGGAGTTCAGCTCTGGTAGACCCGCAGGTGCCACCACGGCAGCTCCTCGCCCCGCCGGCCGGTTCGCGGGACGGGGTCGGGCACCGTGCGCCGCTCGAACTCGTCGTCGAGGCGGTCCAGCAGCCGGCGCAGCTCCGTGGATGCCGCCGGTGGTAGGCGCCGGGCCATCTCCTCGAGCCCGTCGCGCACCACCGCCATGTCGTCGTACTGGCAGTCCCCGCACGAGCACTCCGCCGCCTCGAGCCACAGGACCCGGCCGGGCCGGCGCAGGAACCGGCGGTACCGCCGAAGCAAATAGGCGGTATGCCCGGGCCGGACGTGCTCGTTGTAGGGGTCGGGGTCATAGGCTGCCGCATCGGGCCCTTCGCGGCCGGTGCGACCGCTGACCTCGACCATGTGGATCAGGGCGGCCGTGGCGGGAGACAACCGGTCGACCGGCATGCCGGCCAACGCCCACGCGCGGACCCCACGCCGGTTACGCGGCACGGCCCTTTCGGTAGATCGTCATCCAGCTATCTTGGCACCACCCCGCTACCGGGGCAACCGGCCCAGGTGCCGGGCCAGGAACTGGTCGTCGATGCCGTGCCACCGGATGGTGCGGTGGTCGCCCGGGTTGGCGTGCAACGTCTTCTCGGGCGAGCCGAACGCGTCGAACAACGCCAGCGCGGACGCGCGGTCCACGTGCTCGTCGTCCCACGGCAGCAGGAACTGCACCGGCACCGTGACCAGCCGCGCCGCCGCCAGCAGCGGCGCGGACACCACGAACCCGGCGCCGAAGATCGCGGCCTTGATCCGTGGTTCCGCGGCGACCAGCGGAATCCCGATCGCCGTGCCGAGGGTGATGCCCCCGCCGTAGCCGATCGGGGCGGACTCGCCGATCTCCGGCAGTCGCTGCAGCGCGTCGAGCACGGCCCGCCACTCGGGCACGGCCCGCTCGGCCAGGTCGGCCCCGTAGGCGGCGCTCACCGCGGCCACCCGCTCGGTGGAGCCCGCGGCCATGGCCGCACCCAACTCGGCCCGGACCTGCTCGTCGCGCGCCGAACGGGGCCGGTCGCCGTGCCCGGGCGCGTCGATGGCGACCACGGAGAAGCCGAACCCGGTCACCAGCGCGCGGGCCCGCGCCACCTGTGCGGGCGCCCGCTTGTGCAGCCCGCCGCCGTGGCCCATCAGCACCAGCGGCGCGCCGGGCGTCGAGGACCACAGCACCCCGGGCACGTCCCCGAGGACGAAGTCACGTTCCTGAACACCATCGGACGAGGTTGAGGCAGTGAAGTACAAGCGCAGGCCCTTCGACGCGAACGGAGCGCAGGCTAACGCCGCTGACCACCGTGGCGCCATGGGTTTTCGATCAGGACGGCGGGCCGGAGCGGTGTCCGGCCCGCCGGAACAGCAGGCGTTCAGCAGCTCAGGTTGCCGCCGGCGGGGACGCCGAGGATGCCGACGAACTGGTTGTAGAGGTTGATGCGGCTCTGCACCTGCGCGGGGTTGCCGCCGTTGCACTCGATGCTGTTGATCGCGCGGATGGTGGTGCCGAAGCCCTGGCCGTTGATCATCGCGTTGTGGGACGTGGTGCCGGCGTTGCCGGTGCCGGTCATCCAGTACCAGAGGCCGGTCTGCCACGAGATCGACGAGTTCGTGCCGACCAAACCCGGGTTGTTGAGCAGGTCGACGCCGAGCGCGTCACCGGCCGCCTTGTAGTTGAAGTTCCACGACAGCTGGATCGGGCCGCGGCCGTGGTAGGCGGATTGGCCGGCCGGGCAGCCGTAGGGCTGGCTGTAGTCGCAGTAGTGCGGCCAGTTGGCGGTGTTGATCTCGTCGATGTAGACCAGGCCGCCGGTCTCGTGGGAGACGTTGGCCAGGAACGCGGCGGCCTCCTGCTTCTTGACCGTGTCGCTGCCGCTGGTCGCGAAGGCCGGGTACTTCTTCATCGCGTCGGTCAGCCCGGCGTAGGTGTAGAAGCCGTTGCGGCCCGGGAACATCTGGTTGAACTGGGCCTCGCTCACCACGAAGCCGGTCGTACCGCCGCCGCCGCCGGTGTCGCCACCGCCGCCGCACGTGGTCGGCGACCAGAACCAGGTGCTGATGGTCGGGTCGTAGCCGGGGTTCTCGTGCGTCGCCACGTAGTAGAGCCCGTTGGTGTACCGCACGACCGCGCCCACCCCGTACCACTGCCCGGCCACCCAGTTCGGGGCGCTGCAGGTGCCGCCGCCGCCCCCGCCCGTGCTGCCGCCGCAGGAGCCGTTGTCGGCCCACACGCCGGACCCGCCGGTGCTCGGGGTCTCGTACTGCGTCCACCACTTCGCGGTCCAGTTGTGGCCGTTGTACGAGGCCTGCATGCCGCCGGTGTACACCGTGCTGCTGACGAAGGCCGGCGCGCAGGCGGCCGCGCTGGCCTCGGTCGCGGGGAGGATCGCGGCCGCGGCGGCGGCGATCGCGAGGCCCGCCGTCGCCACGAACGCGAGGAGTCGTTTTCTGGGCATGGAGAGTTGACCTTCCCGGGAGAACGGGCGATCGATGCATGGACGACTGTCCATACCAATATGTAAACAAAACTTCTTCATTTGTAAAGACTGTTACCTGATTACGCGGAACGGGCCGCCACCGAACCCGAATTGGCCTGCGACAACACCGGCCCGGTCGGCGAGGCTCGAACCATGCGCCTGCTGCTGCCCCTGCCCAAAGACCGCCCGGCCCGGCGCTGGAGCATGCTCCTGGGCGGCCTGGCCCTCTACGGGCTCAGCAGCGGCCTGATCATCCAGGCCGGCCTCGGCGTCGACCCGTGGGACGTGTTGCACCAGGGCCTCGCCCGCACCCTCGGCGGCCAGGTCGGCACCTGGGCCATCCTGGCCAGCGTCGCGGTCCTGCTGCTGTGGCTGCCGCTGCGCGCCCGCTACGGCGTCGGCACCCTCGCCAACGCCGTCCTGATCGGCCTCGGCATCAACGCCACCATGTGGCTCGTGCCCGCCCCGCACAACCTGGCCCTCAAGGCCCTCATGCTCGTCGTGGCGATCCTGCTCAACGCGTTCGCCACCGGCCTGTACATCGGCGCCGGCTTCGGCCCCGGCCCCCGCGACGGCCTGACCACCGCGATCGCCGCCCGCGGCCACTCGATCCGCCTGGTCCGCACCGTCATCGAGGTGACCGTCCTGGCCGTCGGGTGGCTGCTCGGCGGCTCGGTCGGCATCGGCACCGTGCTCTACGCCATCTCCATCGGCCCGCTGACCCACATCACGATCCCCCGCCTGCGCCCGCGCGAGGCGGTCGCCGAGGCGCGCTAGGCCGGATGCTTCCGCTCGTCCGAAGCGCCCGCGATCACCGTGGCCAGGGCGGCGCCGTCGTCGGCCGGAGGCGTTCCCTCGGCCGCCGATTCGTCCTCTTCCGCCGGGGCCGGGCCGACGGCCGAGGCCAGCAGCGCCGAGTTCGGGATGTTGAGCGGGCCGTCCTTGGTCTCCAGCACGGTGTACAGCAACCCGGCCGACACGATCACGCCCCGGTGCGGCCCGTTGAGCGCACCCGACATGACCCGCACCTCCTGCCCGGGCACATACGGCCGGGCGAAGAGCAGTACCAGCCCCGCGAAGAGGTTCCCGAGCACCGGCTGGGCCGCGAGGCCGACGACGATGCCGGTGATCGCCCCACCCACGAGAACCTGCCGCAGTTGTACTCCCAGCAGGTCGCACGTCGCCAGCACGGCGATTAGATACCCGCCCAGCAGCACGAACAGCCGCAGCGGAGTGCCCGCCGCGGCGCCGGCCCGGGCGACGGCGATCCGCTGCACCTCGCGCGCCGCGGTGCGGCTCGCGGCCAGGCCGAAGATGGCCGTGAACAGCGCGCAGCCGTAGGCGATCAGCCGGGCCCGCCACGACTCCGCGTGCACGCCGCCGATGTCGTGGCCGGTGATCAGGAAAATCAGCGCCAGCAGGCCGAAGACGATGGTCTTGCGGAAGTCCGGGCGCACCTTGAGCTCGATGGCGCGCAGCCCGGCGAACGCGTGTGACTCATGGGACGTGTCCTGCGTCACCCGCCGCCGCGTCAACCAGCCCATCCGGTACCTCCCACGCTCCGTAACCGCCGCCCGCGACCCTACCGCGCCGCGGGAGCAGTCCGCGGAACCGGCATGATGGGGCCATGACCCCCGCCGAGGCCCTGCTCCTGCTCGGCGGCGGGCTGGTCGCCGGCACCGTCAACGCCATCGCCGGCGGCGGGTCGCTCATCACGTTCCCGCTGCTCGTCGGCCTCGGCCTGCCCGGCGTGGCGGCGAACGTCAGCAACGCGCTGTCGGTCGCGCCCGGGTACGCCGCGAGCGTCGCCGGCAGCCGCCCCGACCTCGAGGGCCAGGGCCGCCGCATCCGCACCATCCTGCCCACGATCGTGGTCGGCACCCTGTGCGGGAGCGCGCTGCTGCTGTTCACGCCGCACGAGGTCTTCGACGTCGTGGTGCCGTTCCTGCTGCTGGGCGCGGCCGCGATGATGGCGCTGCAGCGCAAGCTCCGCGCGGCCACGCAGCGCAGCGGGAAGCCGGCCATGCTGCACCTGGCGGTCTTCGGCTGCGGCCTCTACGGCGGGTACTTCAACGCCGCCATGGGCATCCTGCTCGTCTCCTTCCTCGCCCTGGTGCTCGACGAGCCGATGCGCCGGCTCAGCGCGCTCAAGAACGTCTTCTCGGCCGTCGTCGGCGCCACCACCGTCCTGCTCTACAGCGCGTTCGGGCCGGTCAACTGGGCGGCGGTCGGCGTGCTCGCCCCGGCCACCATCGCCGGCGGCTACCTCGGCGCCCGCGTCGCCCGGAAGCTGCCCGGCGAGGTCCTGCGCTGGACCATCGTGGTCTTCGCCACCGCGGTGGCCGTGGTGCTGTTCATCACGTAGACGTCGGATCAAGGACTCCTGCCTTGGGAGACCACGGCCCGCGATCCGTCGGCCGAAGGCGAGGCCTCCAGCGGCCTCGCCTTCGACTCCGTCATTGGGCCGCGCGGCGGTCCCGCCTAATCAGGGGCAGCGCCGGGAGCATGAGGGCGGCGGTGAGCAGGAATGTGGCCGGGTAGCCGACCGAGGCCACGATCAGCCCGGCGGCCATCGCGCCGGCGGCCATGCCCAGGTCGTACGCGGTGTTCCAGATGGCGCTCACGGTGTTCTCCCCGCCGGCCGGGACCCGGTTGAACATGACGGTCAGCGTGGCGTTCTGCAGCACCCCGAAGCCCGCGCCGAGCACCAGCGAGCCGAGCACCAGTGCGGCCGGGCTGTCCACCAGGGCCAGGGCGGCGGTGCCGGCGGCGGCCATCAGCAGGCCGGGGGTGAACAGCCGGGCCGGGCCGCGGCGGTCGCCGAGCCGGCCCGCGAGCCAGCGCGCCGCCGTCGCCGCGGCCGGTTGGGCCAGCAGCGCCGCCGGGGCCACCCAGGCGGGCAGGCCGGCCGCGGCCAGCGGCAGGTAGGTCACGATCACGCCGACCGCGGTGGTCGACGCGGCGAAGATCAGGGCCGGGCGGGTCAGGGCCGGGCTGCGCAGCCCCGCCCGCAGGCCGTGGCCCTCCGGGGTCGCGGCGGCCCGGCCCGGCAGGCCCGGCACCGACAGCAGCGCCGCCAGGGTGCACACGGCGGTGGTGACGAACACCGGGCCGAAGCCCCACCGGGTCGCCGCCCACACCCCCAGCGGCAGCGCGATCAGGCTGGTCACGCCGCTCACCACGCCGAGCAGGGCCAGGCCCTCGCCGCGCCGCTCGGCCGGCACGAGACTGGCGGTGAGGGCGCCGCCGGCGACGGTACAAATGGCGAATCCGGCGCCCCGGACGAGGCTGACGGCGATGATCACGGCCGGGGCGGTGGCGAAGGCCAGGATCACCGTCGGCGCGCCGAGCAGGAACAGTCCCGCCGCGAGCGACCAGCGGTAGCCGGCCCGGGCCACCAGCCGCGGGGTCAGCAGTTCCACCACGACCGTCGCCACCAGCAGCGCGACGGTGGCCAGGCCGGCGCCCCCGGACGAGCCGGCGAGCATCGGCACCACGGACAGGGGCAGGTAGAAGCCGACCGCGGAGCCGGCGATGGAGACCAGGCGCAGCAGCAGCGGGCGGGTGACGAGGCGGGGTCGGGCGAGTTCCACGGTCATGCCATCGAACCTAGGAGCGAACCGGTCCACTGGTAAGGTCCAGTTCCATGCCTGTCGAGTGGGCCGGTTTGGGGCCGGAGCTGCTGGTGACGATCGACCGGACCACCGGTGCCGGCCTGCGCACGCAGCTCGAGGAGGCGCTGCGCACCGCGATCCGCACCGGCCGGCTGGCCGCGCAGGACAAGCTGCCGTCGTCGCGGGAGCTGGCCCAGGCGCTCGGGTTGTCGCGCGGCCTCGTCCAGGACTGCTACGCGCAGCTGCAGGCCGAGGGGTACCTCACCAGCCGCCCCGGCTCGGCCACCCGCGTCGCCGCGGGTGCGGGTGCCGTCGGTGCTTCCGTCGCGCCGCTGCCTAGCCCGGTCGCGGCGCCCGCCGTCGCCGACTTCCGCACCGGCGTGCCCGACCTGGGGCTCATCCCGCGCGACGACTGGGCGTGGGCGGTACGCGAGGCCTGCCGCACCATGCCCAACGCCGCCTTCGACTACGGCGACCCGTCCGGCCAGCGCCACCTGCGCGAGGTCCTCGCGGCCTATCTGGCCCGGGTCCGCGCGACCGCCGCCACCGCCGACCACATCGTCGTCTGCGCCGGCATGGCCCAGGCCCTGGCCCTCATCCTGCCGGCCCTCGACGGCGGGCTGCTCGCCGTCGAGGACCCGGGCCCGGGCTCGTCCACAGTGGAGCAGGCGGAGGCGGCCGGGATGCGGGTCGTGCCGGTGCCGGTCGACCACGAGGGCCTCGACGTGGCCGCCCTGACCGCCTCCGGGGCCCGCGCGGTGCTGGTCACCCCCGCCCACCAGTGGCCCACCGGCGTGGTGCTGTCCGGTCCCCGCCGCCAGGAGCTGATCGCCTGGGCCCGCGGCGCCGACGGGCTCATCATCGAGGACGACTACGACGCCGAGTTCCGCTACGACCGCGACCCGATCGGCTCGCTGCAGGGTCTCGCCCCCGATCGCGTCATCTCCCTGGGTACCGTCAGCAAGTCCCTCGCCCCCGCCCTGCGCCTCGGCTGGATCGTCGCCCCGGACCGCCTCCTGCCGCCGCTCGTGCACGCCAAGCGGCTGGCCGACCGCGGGAGCCCGGGCGTCGACCAGCTCGCCCTCGCGGCCCTGCTGGAGTCGGGGCGCTACGACCGGCACCTGCGGCGCGTCCGGGCCGAGTACGCCGCCCGCCGCGAGGTCCTCATCGCCGCCCTCGCCGAGCACGCCCCGCACCTGCCGGTGACCGGGCTGGCCGCCGGGTTCCACGCGGTGCTCGACCTGCCGGAAGGCTTCGACGAGGCCCGGCTGGTCGCGCTCGCCCGGGAGCGCGGGGTCGGCCTGTACGGCATGGCCGAGCACCACCGCGACCCGGCGACCGCCCGGCCGCGGCTGGTGCTCGGCTTCGGCAACACCGCCCAGCGCGCGATCGCGGCCGGCATCGCCGCGGTCGCCGACCTCCTGCGTTAGGCGGCCGCGGTGCCGAACCAGCGGGCGAGGTGCTCGTCCAGGTCCCGCTGGTCGGCGCCGATCCAGGCCACGTGGCCGTCCGGGCGCAGCAGCACGGCGGGCGCGTAGAGGTCCGCGCCGGGCTCCACGATGGCGTCGACGCGGTCCGCCCACGCGCCGGCCGTCAGCTGCCCGGTGCGGTCGAGGAGCAGGCCGCGGGCCTGGTGCATCCGGCCGTACAAGCGACGGCCCTGGAGATCGAGGTCGGGCATCCGGCGGCCGAGCAGGTCGGGGCCGGGGCCGAGGTCGTAGCGGATGCCGATCGCCGAGATCTTCTCGGTCAGGTGGCGGTTGACGACCTCGAAGTCCATCAGCTCGGTGAGCAGCCGGCGGGCCGCCTGCGCGCCCGGGTCGGTGGACGAGAGCTCCAGCTGGGCCCGGGTGTTGTCCAGCACGTCGGCGGCGACCGGGTGCCGCTCGGCGTGGTACGTGTCCAGCAGCCCGTCCGGCGCCCAGCCACGCACCTGCGCGGCGAGCTTCCAGCCGAGGTTGACCGCGTCCTGCACGCCCAGGTTGAGGCCCTGCCCGCCGGTCGGCGGATGGATGTGCGCGGCGTCGCCGGCGAGCAGGACCCGTCCGACGCGGTACCGCTCGGCCAGCCGGGTCGCGTTGCCGAACCGGGAGAGCCAGCGCGGGGAGTGGATGCCGAAGTCGGTGCCGGCGACGGCCTGCAACTCGCGGCTGAAGTCCTCCAGCGTGGGCTGCTGGGCCCGGTCGCCGGCCGGCACCGTGGGCAGGATGACGCGGTAGACGCCCGGGCCGAACGGCGCGAACACGAACCGCTGATCGGTCTCGCGGATCGCGGCCACCCGGGCCGCGATCTCCTCCGGCGGCATGCTCGCTTCCAGCGCGCCCATGAGCGTGTCGGCCTTGGACGGTTCGCCGGGGAAGGCGACGCCGAGGTGTTTGCGCACGGTGCTGCGCGCGCCGTCGCAGCCGACGAGAAATCGCGCCCGCAGTCGTTCGCCGCTGTCCAGCTCGACCGTCACGCCATCGTCGTCCTGCTCGAACGCGGCCACCGCGCTCCCGCGCCGGATCTGCGCGCCGAGCGCGGTCGCGTGTTCCTCGAGCTGCTGGACGATGACGGGTTGCGGGATGCCGAGCAGGTAGGCGTACGGCGAGTCGAGGCCCTTCGGCGCCGGCTTGTCGATGGCCGCGAAGTAGGCGCCGGCCGGCCGCCGCCGCCCGTGTTCGAGCAGCCGGTCCAGCAGCCCGCGCATGGCCATGAGTTCGAGGCTGCGGATGTGCAGCCCGACGATCCGTACCTCCGACGCGGGCTCGGTGTCCCGCTCCAGCACGAGCACCTTGACGTCGTGCAGCCGCAACTCGGCGGCGAGCATGGCACCGGTCGGCCCGCAGCCGGCGATGATCACATCTTGCATGAGGTGTTGCCCTTCGGGAGTGCCTTGGTTGGCGGCGCTCCCGGCGACGGCTACGTCAGTCGCCCGACCGTGAAGGGAGGGGGAGCACCCACAGCGTTGCTTCCAGCATGGGTCTCACCTCCTCGTTCGGTGTCGCGGTCCGCGAGCAAACTACTAGGCCCGGCGCCACCAAGTCCAGTCGCTTTTGTACTCCGCTCGGGTAAAGCGTTACGGTTCTCGATCGGTGACACGTTGCGGGGCGGCTCACCCGGTGCGGCCTCGCCACGGGGGATTGTGAGGCTTGGTCGCTATGGCGGGGAACTCGTGGCCTGACGAGGAGCGGTCGCCCTGGGCGGCGCCGCCGGCACTTGCCGCCGACACTCCTGCGCCCGCGGCTGCACCGGTTGATCCGGGCGACGCTCCCACGGCTGAGCATCCGATCGTGCTGTTCGGCTCGTCCCCGCCTCCCCCGGCTGATCCTCAACCCTTCGCGGCTCCCCCTCCCGCGCCTTTCCCGACAAACCCGACAAACCCGATATTTCCGATTCATTCGGCGACCGACGAGTCTGGGCGGCGCAAGCGCACCGGGCTGGTGCTCGCCGCCGCCGGGGTGACGCTCGCCGTCCTCGTCGGCGGGGTCGTCGCCGCCGTCACGCTGACCGGCGGTTCGGACGAGGACACGAGGCCCGCGGCCGCGGCCGCCCAGGAGGCAGGCCCGTCCCAGGCCGGCGACGAGACCGCGGCCTCCTCGGCGGGCCCGGCCGGCGGGCGCGACGACGCCTCCCCGCTGCCGAGCACTTCCGTGGCACCCGCCCAGCTCAAGCCCGGGTTCGCGTTGAGTGCGGGGCAGGCGCTGCGGTCGGGGAACGGGAAGTACACCCTGACGATGCAGCCGGACGGGAACCTCACGCTCGCCGATGACGCCAAGCGGGTGCAATGGTCGTCGCAGACCTCCGGCAACCCGGGCGCCACCGCCAGTTTCGACCGCACGGGTGACCTCGTCGTCTACGGCAAGAGCGGCGCGGCCCTGTGGCGCAACACCACCAACGGCCAGGGCGCCCTGCTCGACCTGCGCGACGACGGCAACGCGGTCCTCACCCGCGCGGACAAGACGGAGATCTGGTCAAGCAAAACCGAACGATCCCGCTTGTACTCCGGCCAGACCCTCGCCTCCGGCCAGCAACGCCGCTCAGCCGACGGCAAGTTCACCCTCGCCCAGAACGCGGACGGCAACCTGGTCATCACCGGCCCCGACAAGAAGGTCGTCTGGACCGCCCAGACAAGCGGCCACCAGGGCGCGTACACGATCATGCAGCCGGACGGCAACCTGGTCGTGTACAGCCCGGACAAGAAGCCGCAGTGGTCGTCGGGCACGTACGGCAGCACCGGCGCGTCAGCCATCCTCAACGCCGACGGCAACCTGACCGTCAGTGCGGCCGGCAAGACCGTCTGGGCAACCGCCACGGACGGCTTCAGCAAGCTGACCGCCGGCCAGCGCATGGTCGCCGGCCAGTCCCGCACCGCCCCCAAGGGCGGCTTCACCCTGCTCATGCAGCCCGACGGCAACCTGGTCCTGCAGAACACGGCGAAAACCGTGGTGTGGAAGAGCGGTACCAACGGCCATCTAGGCGCGTCCCTCCGCTTCCAGCTGGACGGCAACCTGGTCATCTACGACGCCGCCGGCACCGCGATCTGGAGCACGAAAACCACCGGCAAGGCCCCCACCCAGCTGCTGGTCCAGGACGACGGCAGCTTCGTCCTGTACACCGCGGCCAACCAACAGGTCTGGACGAGCAAATCCGCGTGAGCGAGGGCAACGCGATCCGAGGGCTCGGGCGTCCCATCGACATGAACCAACGCGTGCGGCTCACGCCCGTCGCTCTGGGCTCGGCCGGCCTGGCGGCCGCGCCGTTGGTCAACGTGTTCACCAGGTACACCTGGGCCTGGCAGTCGGCGCTGGTCCTCGCGGCCATGGCCCTCACGGGCGCCCTGCTCCGCCGCCGGCGCACCCCCGCCTGGGCGCCCAGCCTCGCAATGGCCGCCGCGGGCCTGCTCACGCTCGCCGTGCTCTTCCCCGGCCGCCACCCCGCCGACCTCATCGGCGAGGCGTCCCAACAACTGCACCGCTTCGCCGCCCCCGTCGGCGACCACGACGGGCTGCGCTTCCTCACCATCGCCGGCATCGCCCTGCTCGGGCTGGTCGTCGACGTGCTTGTGGTCGAGCTGCGCCGTCCCGCCCTGGCGGGATTGCCGATGCTCGCCGTGTACACCGTGCCGGTCGCGGCACTGCGCGAAACGACGGACTGGTGGCCGTTCGCGCTCGGGGCGCTCGGGTTCGTGTGGCTGCTCGCCGCGGACCGGATCGCCCACGTCCGCACGTTCGGACGGCGCATCGGTGGGCAAGGGGCGCTCTCGCTCGCCGCGGCCGGAAGGGTGCTCGGGCTCGCCGGGGTCGCCCTCGCCGTCGCGCTGCCGTTTCTGCTCCCCGCCGCGCTCGTCCCGGCCCAACCATGGTCGCCCGGGGCGGGAAAAGGGCAGCCGGCCGGGGACGTCGACCTGCTCGCCCTGCTGTCCGGGGAGCTCAACCGGCCCGAGGCGGTGCCGCTGCTGGACGTGACAGGCGACGACCCGCAGCCCGGCAACCTCCGCCTCGCCACGCTCGAACAGCTCACCAACGACGGCTTCGGGCGGCTCCCGCACGGCACCACCAAGCCCGTCACGAGCGGCCTGCCCCGTCCCGCGTGGGGTCCCGAAACGCGCACCAGCACGCACCGCGCCGAGGTGCGCATCAACGCGCGGTTCAGCGCCGGGACGCTGCCGGTCTACGGGTGGCCGACGAGCATCCGCGGTGTCGATGACAGCTGGCTTTTCGAGCCCAGAACCCAGATGGTGTACTCCGAGCAGCGCACCACAGCCAACCAGCGGTACACGATGGAGTATGTGCGGCCGGAAGCCGGACCCGATGCGCTGCGGCGCGCGCCCGCCGTGGACGATGCCGACCCGGCGCTGCGCGAACTGCGAAGCGTGCCGCCGAACCTGGTCGTGCAGTCGCTCCTGCCAGGGCTGATCGCCGGGCAGGCCACAGAGTACGACAAGGTGCAGGCGATCAAGGCGTTCTTCTCGCCGGCGAACCACTTCGTCTACGACACCAGAACCGGGCCCGACACGAGCGGCTCCGCCATCACCGACTTCCTGCGCGACCGGCGGGGCTTCTGCACGCAGTACGCGGCCGCCTTCGCCTGGCTCCTGCGCGCGGCCGGCATCCCCGCGCGGGTGGCGATCGGGTTCGTCGACCGGCCGGGCGGGCACGGGCGGACGACGACCCTGACCAGCCACGACCTGCACGCCTGGACCGAGGCCTTCTTCCCGGGGTACGGCTGGATCCCCTTCGACGCCACGCCGCCCGCCACAACCGGCGCGCCCACCCCCGCACCGTCATCGATCGCGCCCACGGCCACGACCGCGGCCAGTCCCGCTCCGGTCACCCCGGCCGCTCCCGGCCCGACCCAAGAACCTCCCTGGGAACTCAGCGGCCTCCTCCTACTCCTCGCGCTGCTCGCCGTGCCGGCCCTGACCCGGTCCCGCACCCGCCGCCGCCGGCTCCAGCGGGCCACCGCCCACGACGCCTGGGCCGAGCTGCTCGACACGATGGCCGACTACCGCCTCACGCCTGGCGCCGGCGAGACCCCGCGCGCGGTCGCGAGGCGGCTGGCCGGCCTGGACCCGTCAGCGCTCGCCGGCGTTCAGGCGCTGCGCACGGCCGAGGAGCACGAACGGTACGCCGCCCGCCCGCTCCCCCCGCCCGACCTGCGCACCGCGATCCGCGCGGTGCGCACCGGCCTGGCCGCCGGCCGGGGCCGCCGGGCCCGGTTCACGGCGGCCGTCCTTCCCCCGTCGGTGCTGCGCCGCTGGTTCACGAAGGCCCGTCGTCCACGCCGAGCTGCGCGCGGAACTCGGTGAACTCCTCGAACGGGAAGCGCCCGTGGCCGGGGTTGCGGTTCGAGTACCCCGGATACTCCCCCTCCAGCACCCACCCCCGCTCGCCGTCCCACCGCCACGCGTAGTCGTCCTCCGGCACGGCCGGCATCAGCTCGGCCGCCATCCGCGCCGCCTCCTCGCCGCGGAACAGCCCGAGCCGCTCGAACGCGCCGGCCACGACCGCGCGGTGCTCCTCGAGCTGCGCGGTCTCGTCCGATCCGTGCCCGACCCACCGCGCGAGCAACAGCAGGCCGACATCGGCCGGAAGCGGATGCTTCGCCGTGCGCATTCGCGCAACGACGGCCTCGACCTCGCTCCACCGCAGGCAGAACGGGTGCCAGCGGGCCTGGTCCCAGTGTCCCAGCTCCAGCGAGAGGTACGGCTCGTCCTCGTCGTCGTCGTCCTCGCCGCACTCCAGGGACAGCTCGTGGAGGGTGATCTCGAAGTTCATCTCCAGCCCGAGCCACCACCCGTCGCGGGTGGGCAGAACGACCCGCACGGATTCGAGGTCGTCCTCGTCGTCGGTGGGTTCGAGGTCGTTGAGCCGCCACGCGAGCCGCTCGCCGGCCTCCTCGAAGTCGAACCCGTCGTGGTCGTCGAACGCGTAGCAGCGCCAGAACTCCGGCTCCCGGACCGCGGCGACCAGCGTGTGCTCAGCCAGCTCCATGTGGGCGGACTCTATCGACCGGACGCAAGCGCGAATAATGGACGGCATGAAGCTGCTGCTGCCGGACAGCATCGACCTGGACCTGACCGTACCGCCGGACGTCACCGCCGTCCGCTACGCCGTCGACGCGCCCGTCCCCGACGAGCACACCGACGCCGAGGCCCTGGTCGTCTGGGGCAACCCGGAGGCGCAACTGCGCGACGCGGCCGCCCGCCTGCCCCGGCTGCGGTGGATCCAGACCCTGGCCGCAGGCCCGGATGCGGTCCTGGCGGCGGGTTTCGCCCCGGACATCGTGATCACCTCCGGCCGCTCCCTGCACGACCTGACGGTGGCCGAACACGCGCTGTCGCTCATCCTCGCCGCCGCGCGCCGCCTCAACCTGCTCATCCGCGCCCAGGTCGGGCACCGCTGGGCCGGCGAGCTCGGCGGCCTGCAGCCCGTCGCCCCGGTCGGCACCTTCCGCACCCTGCGTGGCGCCAGCGTCACGATCTGGGGCTTCGGCGGCATCGCGACGACCCTGGCCCCGCACCTGGCCGCGCTCGGCGCGACCGTCACCGGCGTCGCCCGCCACCCCGGCGACCGCGCCGGCTTCCCGGTCCTGGGCGTCGACGCGCTGCCCACGGTGCTGCCCACCACGGACGTGCTCGTCATGATCCTCCCGGCCACCGACGAGACCCGGCACGCCCTGAGCGCCGACCAGCTCTACCTCCTGCCGTCCCACGCCTGGGTGATCAACGTCGGCCGCGGCGCCACGGTCAACGAGCCGGCGCTCCTGGCCGCGGTCCGCGCCGGCCGCATCGCCGGCGCCGCCCTGGACGTGTTCGAGACCGAGCCGCTCCCGCCGGAGTCCGGCCTGTGGGACGAGCCGAACGTCATCATCACGCCGCACGCCGCCGGCGGCCGCCCGATCGGCGCCGCCGCGCTGATCGCGGAGAACCTGACCGCGTTGCGCACCGGTGGGCACCTGCGCAACATCGTCGAGCGCTGACTCAGAAGATGCGCCGCCCGTGCGCGTCGGGCACGCCGGACTTACGCAGGAAGTACGTGTTGATCTGATCGCGCCACTCGACGGCCGAACGCTCCTGTTCGGCCAGCCGCTCCCGCACCCGCTCGTGCAGTTCGGCCCCGACCAGCTCGGGCGCCAGCTCCGCCCACCGCCGCCGCATCGCGGTGACGGCCGCCGCGCCGGCGAAGTGGGTGTCGTAGATGTGCTGGATGACGGTGAGGCCGGACCGGAGCACGTGTCGGTACGGCACGTGGTGGAAGAACAGCAGCAACTCGTCCGGGCACGTGGCGAGCGACTCGTACTCGTCCCGCCACGGCGCCGGATACTGCCCCGTGAACCCGGTCCCCGTGGCCCGCGTGCGGTCGACCCCGACCCCGTCCCGGTCGGCGAAGTGGTAGGTGCCCCACCTGCTGTACTCGTACCCGTCCACATCCGGCCCGTAGTGGTCGCCCGGGTGCACCATGAACCCGACCCCGAGCGGCGCCGTGTACTGCTCATACACGCACCACGACCGGTCCATCAGCGCATGCAACGTCTCGCGCGCCGCCTCCGGAAAGGTGAGCGAAATCCACTCATCGAGCACCGCACCCGGATCGAGCGCAGGATCCCAGGCCAGCCGCCCGGCCGCGTACAGGTTCGCCTGCGCCAGCGGATGCCCCGTCCAATAGGCGTCCTCCCCCACATTGGACACCGTCACCACGGCATCGACATGATCGGCCACAGTGGACAGCACCGAAGTCCACAAAGGAGGCAGGTAGCAGAGGTGCCGCTGCTGCCCCGTGTACTCCTGCGTGGCCTGCAACTCCACCGCCAGCCGCGTCGCCGGCATCCCGAGCAGCACCGGCGAAACGGGCTCCCGCACCTGAAAGTCGATCGGCCCGTGCTTGACCTGCACCACCACGTTGTCGGCGAACTGCCCGTCGAGCGGCGCGAAGTGCTCATAGGCGGCCCGCGCCCGATCGGTGGACCGGTCCCGCCAGTCCTGCCGGTGGTTGTACACGAACGCCCGCCAGTACACCTCGCCCCCGAACGGCGCCAGCGCGGCGGCGAGCATGTTCGCCCCGTCGGCATGCGTGCGCCCGTAGGCATACGGCCCCGGCTGCCCCTCGGAGTCCGCCTTGACCACGAACCCGCCGAAGTCCGGAATCCGGGCATACACCCGCCGGGCCGCCGCCGCCCACCACGCCCGCACCCGCTTGTCACCCGGGTCGGCCGTGTCAAGCCCCCCGAGCACCATGGGCGATGCGAAGGACACCGAAAGCAAAACCCGGATATGGTACGGCCGGAAGCGCTCAGCCAGCACCGCCACCTCCCCGATCCGCTCGGTCAGCAGCCGCGCCTCCCCCGCGTGCACGTTGACGTTGTTGACCGACACCAGGTTGATCCCGGTCGAGGCCAGCAGCCGCGCATAGTCGCCGACCCGGTCGAGATTCCCGGTGAGCGCCCCGTCCTCCCAGAACACCGACCCGCCCGAGTACCCCCGCTCCACCTGCCCCATCACCGGGTGCACGAACACGTTGTCCCAGTGCTGCACGACCCGCCGCGCCTTGGCCGGCGCGTGCGTCTCAGCCGCGAGGTCCCCGTCGCCCAGCCGCAGCGCGTGGAACGACCCGTACATGAGCCCGGCCTCGTCCGCGGCAACCACCGTGGTCACCCCGCCGGCTCGCGAGATGGTGTACGCCTCCGCCCCGAGCCCGCACCCCGGATCGAGCCGCAGCACCGCCCCCGCATCGCCGCCCAGCCGCCCCGGCCGCCCCGGCCGCTCAAGCCGCCCAAGTCGCGCCAGCCATGCCGGATGCACCCAGCTCACGACAGCTCCACGACGGCGACCCCGAGCGGAGCCAGGATCACCGCGTCGCGGACGGCGGAACCCGTCAGCAGGTCGACGCCGGGGCCGGGCACCGTGACCGCGGCCGTCCGCACCTCGGAGTGGTTGAGCAGGAACAGGTAGCGGTCGCGGCGGGTGGCCTCGACGTACGGCGGGGCGCCCTCCAGCACCGGCGCCGCCCCCGCCGCCCGCACGGCGCTCAGCAGCGTGTCGCGCAGGGCGGCCGGTTCCAGGCGGGTGCCCAGGTAGACCACGCGGCCCGCGCCGAAGTCGTTGCGGATCAGCGCCGGGCGGCCCGACAGGTCGCCGGTCGTGTACTCGCCCAGGACCGTGGCCGTCTCAGGGTGCAGGCTGTCCTTCCACCAGTCGGCGGTCGCGGTCGTGCCGTCGGCGAACTCGACCTCGAACGTCTCCCCCTCTCGCGCCGGCCAGTACTCGTCTATGTATGCCCCGATGAGCCGGCGGAACGCTCCCGGGTAGGCGGGCTGCCGTACCTGGTTGTCCCGATCGACGACACCGGAGAAGAAGGAGATCACGACGGTCCCGCCGGCCTCCGTGAACTCCTCGAGCGCCGCGGCGAACCCGTCAGGGACAAGGTACGCGCTGGGTATGACAAGAATCCGGTACCGCGACAGGTCCGAGCCGAACGACACCAGGTCCACCGCGTAGTGCGCCTCCAGCAGCGGCCGGTAGAACGACTCCGCGATCTCCGCGTAGTCGAAGTCGTTGCGCGGCAGGCCGTGCGTGACCTCCAGACCCCACCACGCGTCCCAGTCGAACAGCAGCCCAACCTGGGCGGCAGCGGAGCAGGACCCCAGCACCGGCGCGAGGCGCCGCAGCTCGTCGCCCAGCGCCACCACCTCGCCCCAGGTGCGTGACGACGTCCCCGAGTGCGGCAGCATCGCCGAGTGGAAGCGTTCGTGCCCGCCGCGTGAGGCCCGCCACTGAAAGAACAGCACGCTGTCGGAGCCGTGCGCGACGGCCTGGAACGACCCCAGCCGCATCCGGCCGGGCCGCTTCACGTTGTTGACCTTCCACTGCGAGACCGCCGACGCCGCCTGTTCCATGAGCAGCCACGGCTCCCCCCGCAGCGACCGCATCAGGTCGAAGTTCAGCGCCGCCGCGACGTGCGAGTCGGCCACGCCCGGGTCGGGGTAGATGTCCAGCGCGACCGCGTCCTCGCAGCCCGCCCACCGCCAGTAGTCCGCGTGCCGATAGAACCGCATGAAGTTCGTGACGATCGGGATGTCGTCCCGGTACCGCCGGACCGCATCCCGTTCCGCGACGAAGCACTCCAGCAACACGTCGGAGACGAACCGCTTGAAGTCGAGGCGCCGCGAGGGATTCGACCACGAGCGCGGCACCGCCGGCGGCTCGACCTGTTCCCAGTCGGTGTAGCACTGCCCCCAGAACCGGGTGTACCAGGCGTCGTTGAGCGCGTCGAGCGACCCGTACCGCGACTGGAGCCACGAACGGAACGCCACGGCCGAGGACGGCCCGTAGGACGTCGGCCCGTACTCGTTGCTGATGTGCCACATCGCCAGCGCCGGGTGCCCCGAGTAGCGCTCGGCGAGCCGGTCGGCGATCCGCACGGCGTGCGTGCGGTACCGCGGCGACGCCGGGTCGAAATGCAGCCGGTTGCCGAACCCGAACCGCGACCCGTCATCCATGACGGGCAGCTCCGAAGCGTCCGACAGCCAGATCGGTGGCGCCATCGTCGGCGTGGCGAGGTCGACGCTGATCCCGCCCGCGTGCAGCAGGTCCAGCACCTCGTCGAGCCAGCCGAACTCGAACCGGCCCGGTGACGGTTCCAGCGACGCCCAGGCGAACACCCCGACGGTGACGAGGTTGACGCCGGCCCGCCGCATGAGCTCGACGTCCTCCTTCCACACGGCGCGGTCCCACTGCTCCGGGTTGTAGTCCCCGCCGAACGCGAACCCGCCGAGCCGCCGCCGCAAACCGTCCATCCGCGCGTTCACGCCACGAACCGCCGTTCGATCTCCGCGCACATCGGCCGGCAGACGAGCACCAGCGCGGCGATGAACAACGACGCCGGCAGCAGCACGAACGCCTCCGAGGCGAGGAAGGTGATCGCGCCCGCCGTCAGCAGCAGCCCCGCCGTGCCCAGCGCGACCCCGGGACAATGCGCGAGAAAGTACGCGGCGAGCCGCGCGACGTCGGCGGCGCGGAACACGTACAGCGAGGAGATCACCAACGCGTTCGCGCTCCACAGCACGACGACCGCCGCGAGCACCCACAGCGCCCCGACCCACCAGCCCGGGATGCGCGCCGCCGCCCGGTTCACGAGCGACACGAACACCACCGCCAGCACGGCCAGCGCCGGCAGCCAGACGCGCAGCACGCCGAGCACGTTCAGCCGGTACCCACGAAGAAACGCGCGGGCCGGGTGCAGGTCGGCGAGGTCCGAGCGCCGCCGGTGCACGGCATAGACGGCGGCGGACACGGCCGGACCGAGCGGCACCGCGCACACCACGAACAGCGGCACGTTGCTGGCGTCGCGGTCCAGCAGCAGCAACACCACCAGACCGGGCGCCGCCGCCAGCACGAACAGCACCTCGACGACCAGCAGCGTGTAGACCAGTGCGGAGAACCGGGCCAGCGTCGTCACGAGCCACCACCGCCGAACAAGCGGGCATCGTCGTGCCACGGCGGCGTCTCGTCGCACACCGCGCTCACCTCGACCAGCGTCACCTCGTGCAGCCCGAGCACCAGGTCCAGCTCGACCCGCCCGCCGACCACCGGCGCGCTGCGGTGCGTGCGCACCGGCTCCGCCGCCTCCCGCAACGCGTCGAGCTGCCGCGGCAGCGGCGAGGCGGGCCGCCCCATCGCGGCCCAGGCCGCCCGCGCGTTCCCGGCCTCCTCGGACACCGAGGACCGGGCGACGAAGGCGGAGCCCGAGCCACCGACGGGGACGGAGAGCCGGACCCGATGACCGTGCACAGGGGACTGTCCGGTGTGGTCGACCGGCGCCCAGGCCAGCACCGCCACGTGACCGGACGCGTCCCGGGTGACCAGGAAGTCGTCCCCGCGCGCGAGCACGTCGGGTCCCATGCGCGCGAGGAAGGCGTACAAGTGGAAGGTCGGTTTCTTGATCTGCCGGTGGGTCAGCAGACCGAACCCGCCGTGGAACAGCGCCGCCGGCACCCCCGCCTCCTCGAACGTGTCGCAGAACGTCCAGTACGAGAACGAGTCCACGAGCTCCCCCGCCGCCGCGACCACCGGCGCCAGGTAGGCCGCGTGAAAGGCCGTGTCGTGGATCGGGTTGTCCGGCCGGTACGACGAGCTGAACTCCGTGATGTGCACCGGCAGCCCGTCCAGCGCCGTCCCGGCGAGGGCCTTCCGCGGCGCCCCGAACTGCTCCAGCAGCGCCGCGGCCGGCCGCAGCGTCTGGTACGACAGGAACGGCACCGGCTGCGCGGGCCCGGAGGTGTAGGCGTGCCGGCTGACGAAGTCGATCGGGACCGACCGGTCGGCCACGAAGTCGGCGAAGCGCAGCAGCCACTCGTCGGAGGCGCCGGGCGACAGCGCCGGCCCGCCCACCTGCAGCGCGGCGTCGACCGACTTCACCGCGTCCACGGTGAGCTCGTACAGGCGGTGGTACGCGTCCTGGTCCGCGTCCTTCCAGAACACGGTGAGGTCCGGCTCGTTCCAGACCTCGACCGGCCAGGTGCGCACCTCGTCGAGCCCGTACCGGTCGACGAGGTGCGCGATCAGCGCCCGCACGAGCGCGGTCCACTCGGCCGGCGACGCGGGCGGCGTCACGTTCCCCTGCCACCAGAAGACCGTCTGCGAGCCGGAGCCGAGCGCCGCCGGGGTGAAGCCGAGTTCGACGAACGGCTTCACCCCCAGCGCGAGATAGGCGTCGACGACCTGGTCGACGTACGTGAACGCGTGCGCCACCCGCCGCTCGCCGCCGAACTGGTACGGCCGGTAGACGCCGACGCCGTCGCTGAGCACGCCGTGCTGGCGGATGTGCCGGAACCCGATCTCCCGCTGCACGAGGGCGAGGGAGTCCTGGTAGTCGCGGCGCAGGGCCAGCTCGAACCGCCCGGCGCCGACACAGCGGCGCCAGGCGTCGGTGAGGCGGCCCGAGGGCCGGTCCGGGACGAGCATCGGGGCGGTCACTCAGCCGTGCGCCTTCTTGTACCGCTGGTACGCGCCGTTGACCATCTCGACGTACTTGTCCATGTTCTTGCCCTTGAGCTCGCTGACGTAGGCGTTCCACTCCGACAGCGGCCGCTGGCCCAGAATGAACTTGAGGGTCTGCTGGTAGACGGTGTCCTTCAGCCCGGTCTCCCAGAGCGTGGCCTGCTCGCGCTCCTCGGCGCTCAGCGGCCGCGGCGGCGGCTGGGGCCGGTTGGTGCGCTTGTTCATGACCTCCTGGAAGGCCAGCTCCTCCTTGGGGAACTGGGAGTTGAGCAGCTTCGTGGAGCCGCCGTAGACGAAGACGCCGTTGAAGAAGCCGTACTCGACCTGGAGGTTCTTGGTCCCGGACGGGTTGAGCCCGCCGAAGTTCACGTCGCTCGCGAGCTTCAGCGAGCCGTCCTCGACGCTGCCCGTGTAGGTGGTGCCCTCGATGCCCCACTTGGCGAACAGCTTGCCCTCGGGCGAGTAGAACAGCCAGTCCATGAACTGCATGAGCGCGACGAAGTTCTTGCTCTGCCGGGCCTTCGCCGAGAGCATCACCCCGGACTCGAGCCGGGACACGTAGATGGTCTCGCCCATCGGGCCGGTCGGCACCGGGATCTTCAGCACCGTCGCGCCGGGGATGTTCTTGATGCTCGGCCGGATCTCGTTGACCAGCGTCTGGGCGTTGCAGCTCATCACGAACGACTTGCCGTTGGCGAACTTCTGCTTGGCCTGGTCGTCGGGCTGCGTGAAGCTCTCCGGGTCGACGAGCTTCTCCGCCACGAGCGTGTTGAGGAACTGCAGGACCTGCTTGTACTGGTCGGTGGCGCCCGCGTACACGAACTTCTTGGCGCCGTCGTCCCACGCCGTGTGCTGGAAGCCCCAGCCGGCCAGGGCCCCGTAGGACGCGCCGACGAGGTTCAGCAGGTTGTTGCCGCCCGGCTGGGGCGGCGTGCTCCAACGGTCCGACAGGGGGTACACGTCGGGGTGGGCCTGTTTCATGGCCTTGAGCACGTTGTGCAGGTCGTCCCACGTCTTGGGGATGGTGAGCCCGAGCTGCTGCAGGATGTCGGTGCGGATCGCGAGGGAGTAGTCCTGCCAGGCGTCCTCGTGCAGGCCGGGCAGCAGGTAGAACTTGCCGTCCTCCTGCCGGAAGCCGTCGAGGTCCGGCTCCAGTTTCCACTTCGCGACCTGTTCCTTGAAGTTCGGCATCAGGTCGAGGTGGTCGCTGACCGGCAGGATCGCCCCGGAGGCGATGTAGGCCTCCTCGTCGGGGTGGTACGTCTTCGGGATGATCAGCGGCGCGTCCCCGGACGCGACCACCACGCTGCGCTTCTGGTTGTAGTCGCTGCCCGGCACGACCGTCGACTGCAGGGTCACGCCGGTGCGCTTCTTGAGCTCCTCGAAGAAGAGCCAGCTCTCCTTGTACGGGTAGGCGGCGTTGCTGTACATCATGATGGGGAACGTCAGCGGCGCCTTCGCGGTGAACTGCTTGCCGACCGCGTAGTCGTCCATCGCCCCCTCGCGGTTCGCGCTGTAGTCAGGGGCCTTGCCGCCGTCGTCGGGCTCGTCGTCGCCGGAGCAGCCGGCCATGGTGACGAGGGCGGCGGCACCGGCGGCGCCGAGCACGGCGCGTCGAGAGAGTTGCATCGATCCTCCTACAGTTCAGCCTTTGACGGCGCCGAGGGTCACGCCGGAGACGAAGTAGCGCTGGATGAAGGGGTAGACCAGGACGATCGGCAGGGCGGTCAGCACGATGGTCACGGCCTGGATGTTCGCGGCGATCTGCAGCGTCATCTCGCTCGGCGCGGAGATGTCGGTGCCGCCGGTCGCCCCCGCGATGAGGTTGCGCAGGTAGATCGTGACGGGGAACAGGTCGGCGTCGTCGAGGTACAGGAACGCCGCGAACCACGAGTTCCAGAACGACACGGCGTAGAACAGCGTCATCGTGGCGACCACCGCCTTGGACAGCGGCAGCACGATGCGCAGCAGGGTGCCGTAGGTGCCGAGGCCGTCCACGGCGCCGGCCTCCTCCAGCTCGACCGGCATGGCCTCGAAGAACGCCTTCATCACGAGCAGGTTGAACACGCTGATCGCGTTGGGCAGCACGATCGCCCACAGGGTGTTGCGCAGGCCGAGCGAGCTGACCAGCACGTAGTTGGGGATCAGGCCGCCGTTGAAGAACATCGTGAAGACCGCGATGCCGACCAGGGCCGTGCGGCCCTTGAGGTGCTTCTTGGACAGCACGTACGCGTAGCAGGTGGTCAGCACCATCGAGATCGCGGTCGCCACCACGGTGTACAGGACCGTGTTGCCGTAGTTGGTCCAGAACACCGGGTCGCCCATGACGCGCTTGTACGTGGTGAGGTTGAACCCGCGCGGCCACAGGTTCACGTCGCCGTTCTGGATGTGCTGCTCGTCGCTGAACGAGCGGGCGACGACGTTGACGAACGGGTACAACGTGAGCACCACGACCGCGGTCAGGACGACCGCGTTGACGACCTTGAACGCGCGGCTCACCACAGGCTCGCCCCGACCGTGCGGCGGGAGATGAAGTTGGTGGTCAGCACCAGCGTGAGGCCGATGACCGACTCGAACAGCCCGATCGCGGCCGCGTAGCTGAAGCTGCCGGAGACGACGCCGACCCGGTACAGGTACGTGGAGATGACGTCGGCGGTGGGGTAGGTCAACGGGTTGTACAGCAGCAGGATCTTCTCGAACCCGACCGCCATGAACGTGCCGACGTTGAGGATGAGCAGCGTCATCATCGTGGGCCGGATGCCGGGCAGCGTGACGTGCCAGGTCTGCCGCCACCGGCCCGCGCCGTCGATCTTCGCCGCCTCGTAGAGCTGCTGGTCGATCGTGGTGAGCGCCGCGAGGTACAGGATGGTGCCCCACCCCACGGTCTGCCAGACCTCCGAGGAGACGTAGATCGTGCGGAACCAGCCGGGCTGCTGCAGGAACGAGACCGCGTCCCCGCCCAGCGCCTTCATGCCCGCGTTGACCGCGCCGTCCAGGGCCAGCAGCTGGAACACCAGGCCGGCCACGACCACGATGGACATGAAGTGCGGCAGGTAGGACACGGTCTGCACCAGCCGCTTGAGCCAGCGGGTGCGGACCTCGTTGAGCAGCAGGGCCAGCACGATCGGCAGCGGGAACGTGAAGGCCAGGGTGAGCCCGCCGATGATCAGCGTGTTGGTGAAGACGTGCCAGAACGTGGGGTCGTCCCAGAACATCTCGAAGTAGTGCAGGCCGACCCAGCGCTCGCCGAACAGGTCCCCGCCGGGCTTGTACCGGCGGAACGCGATCACGTTCCCGGCCATCGGCAGGTACCGGAAGATCACGAAGAAGGCCAGCGGGACGACGGCGAGCGAGTACAGCTGCCAGTCCCGGCGAAGGGCCGCGCGCCAGGTTCGGCGCCGTGCTCGGACCACCATGCGTCGCCCTCCTTCCCGAAACTTTCGGAAACCTCGCCGTAAGGCAACGCGAATGTAGATTTCTCGATGGATCGTGTCAAGGGCTGCAAGTGAAGCGCTATGAGCTGCAAACACTTGCAAACACCGATCTGTCGTACGCGCCCTGGTGGCGCTACCATGACGCCCGGCGCCGGCCTTCCGGCGATCGGAAACTTTCGAAGGGAGCGCGCGGCCGTGGCCGAACCCGACGACTTCGACGCGTTCTGGGACGAGACCCTGCGCGCGGCCCGGACCGGCCCGGCGCTCCTCGACCGGCGGCCGCACCCGACCCCGCTGCGGCTGCTGGACACGTGGGACGTCACGTTCGCGGGCTTCGGCGGCGCGCCGATCCGGGCCTGGTACACCCGCCCCGCCGGGGTGCGCGAGGACCTGCCCGCGGTCGTCGAGTTCGTCGGCTACGGCCGCGGCCGCGGGCTGCCGATCGAGCGGCTGACCTGGCCCGCCGCCGGGTACGCGCACCTGCTCATGGACGCGCGCGGCCAGGGCGACCAGTACGGCAACGGCGGCGACACCCCCGACCCGCACCGCGGCGCGCCCGGCGGCTCCCGGCCCACCACCGACGGCATCCTCGACCCGCGCGACTACTACTTCCGCCGGCTCGTCACCGACGCCGTGCGCGCCGTCGACGCGGTGCGCGCTCTGCCCGGCGTCGACGCCACCCGGGTCGCGGCGGCCGGCAACAGCCAGGGCGGCGGGCTGGCCCTCGCCGTCGCCGGCCTCGTCCCGGACCTGTTCGCGCTGCTGACCTCGGCGCCGTTCCTGTGCGACATCGAGCGGGCGCTGGGCCTGACCGAGCTCGCGCCGTACGGCGAGATCCGGCAGTTCCTGGCCGTCCACCGCGAGCGCCACGAGCAGGTGCGGCACACCCTGTCCTATGTGGACGGCCTGCACTTCGCCCGCCGGGCCGCCGCACCCGCCCACTTCGGCGTCGGCGGCCTCGACACCGTCTGCCCCGCGAGCACCGCGCTGGCCGCCTACGACGCCTATGCCGGGAGCGACAAGACGCTGCACGTGTACCCGTACAACGGCCACGAGGGCGGCGAGGCACTGCACACTCGGCGACAGCTGGAGTGGCTGCCGAAACTTTCGAAGTAGACTGCCACGGCCAGCACCGCGAAGGGAGATCGATGCCGCCGCACCAACGGGCCACCATGGCGGAAATCGCCGCCGAGGCCGGTGTCTCCGTGCCCACGGTCTCCAAGGTCCTCAACGGCCGCCGCGACGTCGCCCCGGCGACCCGGGACCGGATCGAGGACCTGCTGCGCCGGCACAGCTACAAGCCGCGCCGGGCCCAGCCGGCCGCCGCCGGGCTCATCGACGTGGTCTTCGTCGACCTCGGCAACTCGTGGGCGATGCAGATCCTGGCCGGCGTCGAGGAGACCGCGCACCGGGCCGGCACCGGCGTCGTCGTCTCCGCCGTGCACGGCCGCCAGCACCGCACCGAGCCGGACCGCCGCTGGCTGGAGGGTCTCGCCGCGCGCCGCTCCGACGGGGTGCTGCTGGTGCTGTCCGAGCTGTCCGCGGCCCAGCTGGAGCAGCTCGCCGCGCTCGGCATCCCGGTCGTCGTCATCGACCCCGTCGGGCAGCCCGATCCGGCGGTACCGTCCGTCGGCGCCACCAACTGGACCGGCGCCCTGACCGCCACGGAGCACCTCATCGGCCTCGGCCACCGCCGGATCGCGGTCGTCGGCGGCCCCGAGGACGTGCTGTGCTCGCAGGCGCGCATCGACGGGTACCGCGCCGCCATGCACGCCGCCGGCCTGCAGATCCCGCCCGGCTTCATCCGCACCGGCGACTTCACCAGCCCGACCGGCCACCGCGAGACGATGGCCCTGCTCGACCTGCCCAACCCGCCGACCGCCCTGTTCGCCTGCTCCGACGAGATGGCCCGCGGCGCGTACGAGGCCCTCTACGAGCGCGGCCTGCGGGTGCCCGACGACATGTCGATCGTCGGCTTCGACGACCTGGAGCAGGCCCGCTGGTCGATCCCGCCGCTGACCACCGTGCGCCAGCCGCTGACCGAGATGGCCGCGCTCGCCACCCGGATGCTGCTCACCCTCGCGGCCGGCGACAAGCTCGACGCGTCGCGGCTGGAGCTGGCGACGCCGCTGGTCATCCGCAGCAGTACGGCGAAGCTCGCATGAGTACGCGCCGCCGGGGCGAGGTCACCGTGGCCGCGATCGCCGAGCTCGCCGGGGTCTCCGTGCCCACGGTCTCCAAGGTGCTCAACGGCCGGGCCGGGATCGCCGCCGAGACCCGCGACCGGGTGGAGGCGCTGCTGCGCGAGCACGGGTACCGCCGCACCGACGCGGTAATCACCACGCCCAACATCGAGGTGGCGTTCTTCGGCCTGGAGAGCCACCTCGCGATGGAGATCCTGCGCGGCGTCGAGCAGACCGTCCGCGAGCGCGGGCTCGCCGTCGGCTTCACCGACCTGCAGGGCCCCGTCCCGGGCGGGCGCCGGCCGGCCGACCATCTCCTCGCCCGCCGCCCCACCGGCGTCATCGCGGTCAACTCGGCGTTCCGGGTCCGCCAGTACGAGCAGCTCATGGCCGGCGGCGTGCCGATGGTGGTGCTCGACCCGACCGGCGAGCCCGGCCACACCATCCCGTCGGTCGGCGCCACCAACTGGAGCGGCGGGGTGGCCGCCGCCCGGCACCTGCTCGACCTCGGGCACCGGCGGATCGCGGTGGTCACCGGGCCGATGGAGTACCTCTGCGCCCGGGCCCGCCTCGAGGCCACCCGCGGCGCGCTGGAGGCCGCCGGCTTCCCGCTCGACCCGGCGCTGGTCCGCCACGGCCGGTTCATGTTCGAGGACGGCATCGAGCTCGGCCACGACCTCCTGCGGCGGGCGGACCGCCCGAGCGCCGTCGTGTGCGGCGACGACCTGCAGGCCCTCGGCGTCTACGAGGCCGCCCGCCGCCTCGGCCTGCGCATCCCGCAGGACGTCAGCGTGGTCGGCTTCGACGACATCGAGGTGACCCGCTGGTGCGGCCCGCCGATGACCACCGTGCGCCAGCCGTTCGCCGAGATGGGCGCGACCGCCGCCCGCATGGTCCTCCAGCTCGCGCTCGGCGAGCCGGTCGAACCGGACCGGGTGGAGCTGGCCACCGAACTCGTCGTGCGCGGCAGCACCGCGCCGCCAACCATCTGAGGGGCTCGCGGCGTTCCATCGACATGCGCTGCCGTCTGCTGCTGCTCATCCCACTGCTGCTCGCCCCGTCCGCCTGCGCCGAGCAGAACGCCGGGACCACCCCCGGCGGGCCGGTGACCCCCACCCCGGTCCCGCTCGACGTCGGGCCCAGTGCCAAGGTCACCGGCAACACCATGCCGACCGGGATCGTCGTGCAGGGCAAGGAGCTCATCTTGTACCTGTGGGTGGCGACCGGCGCGCCCGTCCTCGCCACCGCCAGCCGCGACTCGGCCTCCGGCACCGTCGACCCGAAGAGCGACGGCGGCATCTGCACCGGCACGACCCTGTCCGAGGACCAGAACCCGTTCTTCGGCCTGACCCAGTGCGTCGCCAACGACGGCTCGCTCATCGAGTTCGGCGCCTACAAGGGCGAGGTGTCCCGCGTCATCGACGAGATGGACGGCAAGACCACGGACGCCACCTTCACCCGGTGGACGGGGTCCGAGCAGCCGGTCACCATCTTCTGGCTGCAGCGGCACGGCAACCCGAACCCGTCCAACGTCGTCAACGCGCCCGGCAAGACCTCGCCGCTACCGGCCGCGCAGTACCCCCGGATCACGGTGTACAGCACCAAGGGCAAGGCGGTCGCCTCGGCCCACATCCGGCCCGGCCAGACCGAGCAGAAGGGCGGCTGACGCCGATCAGAAGCGCAGGATCCGGTCGTCGCCGTCGTTGGGGTCGCCGCGCCCGTCCCGGTTCGAGGTGCTCACCCACAGCGAGCCGTCGGGGGCGGCGACCGCGGTGCGCAGCCGGCCGTACTTCCCGGTCAGCTCCGCCTTCGGCGGGCCCGTCTGCTCCCCGTTGAGCGGCACCGTCCACAGGCGCTCACCGCGCAGGGCCGCGACGTACAACGTGTCCCCGATGATCGCCGCGCCCGACGGTGAGGCGTCGTCGGTCGCCCAGGTCACCAGCGGGTTGGTGAACTTCCCGCCCTGCGTGTCGCCCTTGCCCTCGACCGTCGGCCAGCCGTAGTTGGCGCCCGGCTTGATCAGGTTGACCTCGTCGAACGTGTCCTGCCCGAACTCCACGGCCCACATCCGCCCGGCCGAGTCCCAGCCGAACCCCTGCACGTTGCGGTGCCCGAGGCTGTACACCGGCGAGCCCGCGGTGGGGTTCCCGGGCGCCGGCTTGCCGTCGGCGGCCAGCCGCAGGATCTTGCCGTTGGGGCTGCCCGGGTCCTGGGCCTTCGGCCGCTGCCCGGCGTCTCCCGCACCGACGTAGAGCATCCCGTCCGGGCCGAACGCGATCCGCCCGCCGTTGTGGATGCCGGCCTTGGCCAAACCGCTGAAAATCACTTCGGGGGTACCGTCGCCGAGCTTGAACCGCACGATCCGGTTGTCGTTCGCCGCGGTGAAGTACGCGTAGACGTACCCGTCCTGCGCATAGTTCGGCGACACCGCGAGCCCGAGCAGCCCGCCCTCGCCGGATGCCTGCACCCCCGGCACCTGGTACACCTGCCGCGCCGCCCCGCCCTGGGCCGGGACCTGCACGATCCGCCCCGTGTTGCGCTCGGCGACCAGCGCGTCACCACCGGGCAGGAACCCGATCCCCCACGGCACGTTGAGCCCGGTCGCGATCTCCCTGGACGCCCCGAAGTCCGGCGCCTTGGCCGCGGCTCCAGCGCTGGCACTGCTCGACCCCGGGGGCGCCGCCGGGGCCGCCGCGCTCTGCATCGGAGAGGTCGCGTCCGAGTTGTCGCCGTCGTCACCGCAGCCGGCCACCAGCACCGCACACAGTACGGCCGCCGCTCCTGCTTTTCCTCGCATGTCAGACCTCCTCCAGTCCTAGTCTATTACCTACCGGACTGGTAGCCTTTTGAGATGAGTCGGATGACGCGGGCGGTGGACCGGTTCGTGCTGCTGGTCCAGCGGCTGGCCGGGTTCGGGGTCGACACGCCACCGGAGGCGCAGGTGTGGGCCGAGCTCTCGCCCGATCGCGCTCTGCACCGCATCACGCACCAGGCCGAGGCCGACTTCATCTATCGCGGTCCCGCGACTTCCTGACGTCGTGCTCCAGCAGGGCCAACTGCCACACGATGGCCAGCCCGGCGAGCACCCAGAAGACCGCGTCGGCACGCAGTACCAGAGCCAGCAGTGCCCCGGCGAAGAGCAGGGCCGCGACCGCCATCACGACCCCGCCTTCAGTCGGCGTCTCCTATCGACTTTATAGCATATAGGCCCGCCGGAAGCGGCTCCCGACCGCGCCGGCGACCTCCTCGAGCAGCGGCCCGGGCAGGCCGTCGCGCTCCAGCACCCGCAGCGCGAGCTCCACCAACGCCGGCGCGGCCCCGGCGAGCACGGGATCGGTCAGCCCGTAGCGGGCCGCCTCGACCCAGCGCCCCGCAGCCGGTGCCGACAGATCCTGGGCGCCCCGCCGATCCAGTCGGCGAACGTGACCCCGGCCGGCGCGTTCCAGTTGGCGCCGCGTTCCGGAACGCAGAGCAAGATGCGCCCGTCGCCGCTGCGCCGGGCGAGGGAGGCGGCCATTGCGCGGTATCGCGGGAGGAAAGCACCCGTCGCGGCGCCCGGGGTGCTACACCGAACGTACGTCGATGAACACGCTCAGCGTTGGTGCAGCGCCATCCGCAGCGCCAGTGGTGGGTGGGTGATCAGCGCGCGCAGCCGGGAGCGGCGGGCCGCCGGGTTCGTGCGGCGGGCGGTGGCCACGATCGTGCGCAGGTGCACCGCCCACGCGTGCAGGGCGTCCGCGCCGGCCTGGCGCACGGCGAGGCGGTCGCAGGCGGCCTCGGCCCACCAGCGGCCGGCGACCGTGAGCGTCGGGACCGCCACCAGCGTGAGGGCCAGGGCCCGGGGGTCGAAGCTCAGCATCGCCCCGATCAGCGCGCCCACGCCCAGCAGGCCGGTCACGGTCCAGGCCAGGCTGTCGCGGCGGGCCAGGTGGGCGATCTCGTGCCACAGCACGAACCGCGCGCGCTGCGGGTCGGCGGCCGTGTGCTCGGTCAGCAGGATCACCGCCGTGCGCCCCAGCCATAGGCAGCGATCGGAGCCGATTCCAGGCTGCAGGTGTACTTCCAGTTCCCGCAACCCCAACCGCCCGAGCAGCACCCCGGCGTCGGCGGGCAGCGGCACGAGCGCCGGCGAGCGCACGGTGACCTCGCGGCGGCGGCGCAGGATCTGCACCGGCGCCAGCACGAGCGCGATGAACATCGTTCCGGCCGCGCCGGCAAGGACGATCTCGGGGCCGGAGGTGTCCCAGGTAACGGCGAGCAGCAGCGCGTACAGCAGCAGCCAGCACGGCACGAGCACGCCCAGCGCCCCGATCCACCCGCGGCGCGGCACGGCCCCGGCCCGCGCGGTGACCTCGGCGAGGACCGGCCCGGCGAAGCCACCGACCGCCACCGGCGGCGCCGGCCGCCCGGCAAGCCCGTGCCGGGCGCCGCCCTCGGACTCAGCCGGGTCGAAGCCGCCGCCCCCCACCGGCGGCGCCGACCGCCCGGCAAGCTCGTGCCCGGCGCCGCCCTCAATCTCGGCCGGGCCGGCCAGCTCGTGCCGGGCGCCGCCCTCGGTCTCGGCCGGGGCGGCGGCGGCGTCGCTCGCCCGGCGTGCGGTCGCCTCGGGCGCACGCCTGGACCGGTCCGTCAGCCGCATGGGCGCGATGGTGCCACAGACGCGGCAGGGCATCATCGTCGCGTGCGGGTCTTCTTCAACTTCGCCAACGACACGTTCCGGTGGGTGGACGTGCTGCGGTTCCCCCTTCCCGATCCGGCGCCGGACGACCGCGCGGTGCTGGCGTTCCTGATCGGGCACAGGTTGTACGGGACCGGCTACGCGGGCGGTGAGCCGGGCGGCGATCCGGGGCGGCACGGGCGGTACAAACGCGAATGCATCACGGTGGAGAGCTTCGAGCCGGTCGCGGCGGACGCGGCCGAGCGGTGGCTGCGGGGCTGGTCGGTGCAGTGGGCCCCGCTCGCCGCGGCGATCTCGGAGGGACTGGAGCGCGAGGTGTACGCCCCGCTGCGCGCCGCCGGCCGCGTGTTCCGGCTGCGGGAGCTGGGCGATCAGGCGGTACACGATGCGGGGTGGCTCCTGACGGAATTTCACGAGCTGGTGCTGCTCGACCGCGCCGCGGGGGCGCTGGTGCTGGTTGTCGCGGCCGAGGACTGAGCCACTAGGTTGACGGCATGGAACTGCGGGCCGCCGTTGCCGCCGACATTCCCGCCGTGCTGGCGTTCTGGAAGGTCGCGGCCGAGGACACCAACCGGGTCGGGGACGATGCGGGCGCGGTCGCGGCGCTCATCGCCCGGGACCCGGAGGCGTTGCAGCTCGCGACGGACGGCGGCGAGATCGTCGGGTGCCTGATCGCGGGGTTCGACGGGTGGCGCTGCCATCTGTACCGGTTCGCGGTGCACCCCGGGCGGCGGCGGCAGGGCATCGGGCGGCTGCTGCTCGACGCGGCCGAGGAGCGGTTCCGGGCCCTGGGCGCGCGGCGGGCCGACGCTATGGTGCTCGAGGACAACACCGGCGCGCATGGAGCCTGGGTGGCCGCCGGCTACGAAATGCAGCCGGAGTGGCGGCGCTGGATCAAGCGGCTCGGCGGATAATGGGGTCGTGGGGACGCAGTACCTGACCCTGATCCTGCTCGTCGGCCTGCTCGCGGTCGTCGTCGTGCTGGCCGTGCGCGCGATGGCCACCTGGCGGGCGCAGTCCGGCGGGGCCGAGGTGGCGGTGCGCTGCCGCGAGGGGCACGTGTTCACCACCGACTGGATTCCCGGCGTCTCGTTCCGGGCGGTCCGGCTCGGCAACGTCCGCTACCAGTACTGCCCCATCGGCAAGCACTGGACCTTCGTGACCCGCGTCTAGCTCAGCCACAGGACCATCGCGTCGCCGGTCCGGTTCGCCTCGGCGAAGTAGCCGACCAGGTCCTCGTAGTAGCGGCGCAGGTGGTCCAGCGAGCCGGGATCGTCCCAGCCGCCCTGCGGGTACAGGTCGGCCGCGGCCAGGTCGGCGGCGGTCACGTCCCGGATCAGCCCCTCGAAGGGCAGGCCGGACAGGAACGCCGAACCGCTCGCGACCTGTTCCGGGGTCAGCAGGAAGGCCGGCCCGTAGCCCCAGTCCTCCTCGGTGAACTCCTCCTCGCCGTGCACGACGTTGACCGGGCAGCCGGCCCGCTCCAGCAGGTAGCGCAGCGCGTCCCAGGTCCGGTCGGTGCGGTGCAGCCGGTCCGCGGCCAGCTGCCCGTCGGGGCTCTCGGGCTCGTCGATCTCCGCGTCCTCGAGATCCTCGGCATACTCCATCGCCCAGTCGGGATCCTTGCGGGCCCGATCCAGCTCCAGGGGCGTGATGCGCAGGTAGTTGCCGATCATGCTCATGGATTCAGGCTATCGGCTCCGTATCATCGGGTGGCGTGAACCTCAGACTCGCCACGGTCGAGGACGCCCGGGCGCTGGCGACCCTCCACGTGTCCACCTGGCAGGCGGCCTACCGGGGTCTCATCCCGCAGCGGTACCTCGATGCCCTGGACGTCGCCGAACGCGCCCGCGAGTGGCGGCGGCGCCTGGCCGAGCCGCCGCCGGCCGCGGTCGTCATCGTCGCCGAGGACCCCACCGGCCTGCACGGCTTCGTCACGGTCGACAGCGGCGTCGTCCGCGCCCTCTACGTCCACCCCGACCACTGGAGCACCGGCATCGGCCGCCGCCTCATGGACGCGGGCCTGGACCACCTCCGCGCGGCCGGCTGCACCGAGGCCGAGCTGTGGGTCCTGGCCACGAACGAGCGGGCGAGACGCTTCTACACCGCGGCCGGGTGGCACCCGGACGGCACGGTGCAGGTCGAGGACTTCGACGGTGTACCGCTGGAAGAACTCCGCTACCGCCGGACCCTCGCATGACGGTCTGGGACGCGCACGCGGCCACATTCGACGACGAGCCCGACCACGGCCTGCGCGCGCCTTCCGTCCGAAGCGCCTGGCTGCGGTTGCTGGCCTCGGCGCTGCCGGCGGCGCCCGCTTCGCTGGTGGACCTCGGCTGCGGTACCGGCAGCCTGAGCATCCTGGCCGCGGAGCTGGGCCACGAGGTCGTCGGCCTCGACTCGTCCCGGGCCATGCTGGACCAGGCCCGCCGGAAGTCGCCGTCGCTGCGCCTCATGCGGGCCGACGCCGACCGTCCGCCGCTCGCGCCGGGCTCGTTCGACGTGGTGCTGGTCCGCCATGTCCTGTGGTCGGTCCCGGACCCCGCGGCGACCCTCGAACGCTGGCAGCACCTGCTGGCCCCGGGCGGCCGGCTGGTGCTCATCGAGGGCCACTGGTCCACGGGCGCCGGCATCCCCGCCGCCACGTGCGCCGCCCTCGCCGGCCGGCACGCCCGCGAGGTCGAGGTGCGCCACCTGACCGACGAGGCGCTGTGGGGCGGCCCGATCGCCGACGACCGGTACCTCGTCACGGCGTTGTGAACACGTTCCAACAACTTTCCCGCCTATTGACAACTGTCTTTACAGTCGGCGAGCATGCTGAGAGCGCTCTCACGAGCGTTTTCCCTTTCCCCGCCCAAGGTACGAGAAGGGGCACATGCATCGTGGAAAGTCAACGTAAACGCACATGGAGGGTGTTGCGAGCGGCCGCCGCGCTTGCGATCGCCGTCCCGGTCAGCGTGTTCGCCGCCGCCACGGCGTCACAGGCCGTCGGGCCCGCCACCCTGCCCGTCACGGTCACCAACAACACCGGCCGCTCCGGCGCCGTCTACCTGTACGTCCTCGGCACCAACCTCAGCACCGGCCGGCTCGGCTACGTCAACGCGGCCGGCGCGTTCAGCAACTGGCCGGCCGGCGGGAACCCGCCCACGCCCGCGCCGGACGTGTCGATCGGCGGGCCCGGCAACGGCGGCTCGGTCACCATCCAGGTGCCGCGCGGGCTGTCCGGCCGCGTGTACTTCTCGATCGGCCAGAAGATCAATTTCTACCTGACCCCGGACGGGCTCGTGCAGCCCGCGCCGTGGGCCGGCGGTGACACCAACCGCGACATCCTGTTCGACTGGAGCGAGTTCACCTACAACGACGCCGGCCTGTGGCTCAACAGCTCGCAGGTCGACATGTTCGCGATCCCGCACGCCGTCACGGTCACCAACAGTGCCGGCGCGACCAAGCGGACCGGTGACCTCGTCGCCGGCGGCCGGGACGCGGTCATCAACGGCCTCAAGGCGCAGGCGGGCTGGGCCGGGTCGGTCTACACCCGCTCGTCCGACGGCACCGTGCTGCGGGTTCTCGCGCCCGGCAAGGCGGCCGAGGCGGGTCTGCTCAGCGCCACCTACCTGGACTCGTACATCAACTCCGCCTGGAGCGCGTACGCGTCCAAGACGCTGACCGTGGTGCCGTTCGGCGACCAGCCGAACACGAAGTACTTCGGCCGCACGTCGGGCACGGTCATGAACTTCACGAACAGCGCGGGCCAGCAGGTGGCGTCGTTCCAGCGGCCGGGCAGCAGCGACGTCTGGGGCTGCGCGGGCAAGCTGTTCGCGCCGAACGACCAGGTCGTCGGGCCGATCGCCCGCACGCTCTGCGCGGCGCTGACCCGCGGGACGCTGGGCACCGTCGACACCCAGCCCAGCACCAACGCGGCCCAGTTCTACCAGAGCAACCCGGCCGACCAGTACGCGAAGATCATCCACGCGAACATGGTCGACGGCAAGGCGTACGCGTTCCCGTTCGACGACGTCGGCAACTTCGAGTCGCTGGTCAACGACGGCGACCCGCGCTCGGCCGGCATCGTCCTCACCTCGTTCACCGGCGGTGGCGGCGGCGGGGGCGGCGGCGGTGGCAGCACCGCGGCGGCGGGCACCATCACCGGCCCGGGCGGCAAGTGTGTCGACGTGAGCGGCGACGACACCGGCGGCAACGGCACCGCGGTGCAGTTGTGGGACTGCCAGTCCGGCGCGGTGGATCAGCGCTGGACGCACAACGCGAACGGATCGCTGTCCACGCTCGGCCGGTGCCTCGACATCAACGGCAACGGCACGGCCAACGGCACCCAGGTCCAGTTGTGGGACTGCAACGGCGTCGGCGGCCAGGCGTGGGTCCAGCAGGCCGACGGCTCGCTGCGTAACCCGCAGTCGGGCCGCTGCCTGGACGCGCCGAGCGGCAACACGGGCAACGGTACGCGGCTGCAGATCTGGGACTGCAACGGTTCCGGGGCGCAGAAGTTCGCCGTCAACGGCGGCGGCACCATCAACGGCCCCGGCGGCAAGTGCGTCGACGTGGCCGGCGACGACACCGGCAGCAACGGCACCGCGGTCCAGCTGTGGGACTGCCAGGCCGGTGCGGTGGACCAGCACTGGTTCCACAACGCCAACACCTCGCTGCGGACGCTGAACCGGTGCCTGGACATCATCGGCAACGGCACGGCCAACGGCACGCAGGTCGAGCTGTGGGACTGCAACGGGGTCGGCGGGCAGAACTGGGTGCAGCAGGCCGACGGCTCACTGCGCAACCCGCAGTCGGGCCGCTGCCTGGACTCCCCCAGCGGGGCGACCGGCAACGGCACACGACTGCAGATCTGGGACTGCAACGGCAGCGCGGCGCAGAAGTTCGCGCTGACCTAGAAAACGTGACGGCGGCCCTTTTCAGGGCCGCCGTCACCTATCGGTTGAACTGGAACCAGTTGAGGTTCACGAAGTCGGCGGTACCGGTGAACGTCAGGTACACCGTGTGCACGCCGGTGGCCGACGAGGACAGCGCCGTGGTGGTGCTGATCCAGGCCTGCCAGCCGCCGGTCGACGAGACCGGGACGCTGGCGATGACCGGGCCGGTGGTGGAGTCGAGACGGTACTGGACGGTGCCGTTCGAAGCGCCCGACGCCAGCCGCGTGGTCACCGAGACGGCCGTGGCCGAGCCGAAGTCCACATTGGAGTAGGCCAGCCAGTCGCCCGGCGACACGTAGCCGACGTTCTGGCCGCCGCCGGTGTCGGTGCACGCCTCCGTCTGGATGCCGGACTGGCTGGCGAAGCTCTCCGCCTGCCGCACGCCGTACGCGTTGGGCAACCCGGCGCCGGCGGTGAACTGCAGCCAGTTGAGGTTCACGAAATCGACGCCCGCGCTGCCGGTGAACGTGAGGTACAGCCGGTGCACGCCGGTCGCCGAGCCCGACAGATTCGTGGTGGTGCTGGTCCAGGTCTGCCAGCCCCCGGTCGAGGTCACCGGAGCACTGGCGATCACCGGCCCGGTGGCGGAGTCGAGACGGTACTGGATGGTGCCGCTCCCCGCCCCCGACGCCAGCCGGGTGGTGACCGTGGCCGGCGACGACGAGCCGAAGTCGAGGTCGTAGGCGAGCGTGTCACCGGGCGCGATGTAGCCGACGTTCTGCCCGCCGCCGGTGTCGGTGGTCGTCTCGGTCTGCGTCCCCGACTGCGCGCTGTAGCTCTCGGCCTGGATCTGGCTGTAGGCGCTGCGCGTCACCGGCGGGGTGCTGCCCCACGGGACCTGCGGCGAGCTGTAGAAGTTGATGCCCTGCGCCGTCCACCGTGGACCCTGCGCGCCCAGCCGGACCTTGAACGTGTCCCAGCTGCGGGCCGACTGCGGCGACCACGCCAGCTCGGCCAGCGCCGGCATCCGCGGGAACGCCATGAACTCGATGTCGGCCAGCTTGGTGAGCGTCTCGGTCCACATCGGAGCCTCGACGCCGAGGATCGCGCTCGCCGGGACGCCGGTGAGGTACGCGCCCGGATCCCAGTTGTACGCGGTCTGCACCTCGATCAGCCCCGCCCACGACTGCCCGAGCGGGGTCGCGCTGGTGTACTTCATGTCGAGGTACGCCTTGTTCGCCGGCGACATCAGGATCTTGTCGCCCTTGCTCACCGCCGCGCTCAGGTCCGCGTCCGATGTGGACGTTCCCCAGAACTGCGCGACCCGGTTCGCCGTGTGGTTCGCCTGCCCGATCTGGTGCCAGCCGACGACGGTCTTGCCGGCCGCGCCGACGAAGGGCTGCACGCGGTTCATGAACGCGGTGTAGTCCGCCGCCGGGGTGCTGGCCGCCTCGTCCCCGCCGACGTGCAGATACGGCCCGGGGGTGAGCGCCGCCAGCTCGTTGAGCACCTGCTGCACGAAGGTGTACGTCACGTCCTTGGCCACGCACAGCGAGCTGAACCCGACGCTCGTCCCGGTGTACAGCGGCGGCGCCGTATTGTTGCAGTTGAGCTGGGCGTAGGACGCCAGCGCGGCGTTCGTGTGCCCCGGCATGTCGATCTCCGGCACCACCGTGATCTGCCGCGACGCCGCGTAGGCGACCAGGTCGGAGTACTGCGCCTTGGTGTAGAACCCGCCCGCGCCGCCGCCGACCTGCGTGCTGCCGCCGATGGTCGTCAGCTGCGGCCAGGCGTCGATCACGATCCGCCAGCCCTGGTCGTCCGACAGGTGCAGGTGCAGAACATTCATCTTGTACTGCGCGATCTCATCGATGTACCGCTTCACCACGTCGGGCGCGAAGAAATGCCGTGACACGTCCAGCATCGCGCCGCGGTACCCGTAGCGCGGGTAGTCGACGATCCGCCCACCGGCGATGGTCCACGGTCCACTCTGGACCGTCCGCGCCTCGACCGCCGCCGGCAGCAGCTGCCGCAGCGTCTGCACCCCGTGGAACAGCCCGGCCACGGTCTGCGCCCGCAACGTGACGACGGCGGCGGTCACGTCGAGCTGGTAGCCCTCCGTGCCCACGCTGGCATCGGCCCCGGACAGCAGCAGCGCGATGCCACTGCCCGGCGTCCCGGTCGTGGTGGAGACCGGCAGCGCGTAGCCGGTCGACGGCCGGAGAATCCCGGCGAGATAGTTGCCGACGTCGGTGGCGCCGGCCGCGGTCTGGATCGCGGCGCCGGACGGCAGCGTGTAGGTCACGCCGGTCGCCGGCTGCGCCGAAACCGGCACGGGCACGACATCGGCGAGCCCGACGGCGGCCCCGGCGGGCGAGGCCGGCAGCGCGACGACACCGCCGAGAACGGCCGCCACGGCGGCGGCGGAGGCGAGCAGCAGGTTGCGCGGGGAACGGTGCACGGCATCCTCCAGCGAAACTGTTAAGTTTCCTGCTAGTTTGACGGCACGCTATGTCTCCGGCGACACGCTGTCAAGGACTCAGGCGGCGCCGATGCGGCTGCCGTCGGGGGCGTAGACGTAGCCGTCGGAGCTGTACCAGCAGCCCGGCACGCCGTTGTAGTCGCCGTGGTAGCCGCCCGAGCCGAACTGCGGCTCCGGCCCGTCGTCGAAGGCGCGCAGGTGGTCGGCGCCCGGGTCGTACGAGCCGAAGTCGGGTTCGTTGTCGTCGTCCATCCGCGTCCCTCCGTGGTCAGATGAGCGATCCGTCGCGCGGCGCGGCGGTTCCCCGTCCGGGTCGGCGACCAGGAAGGTCACCGGGCACAACACCCCCGGCGGCCGGTCGGCCAGCCCGTGCTGCCGGTTGACGAGCACCGGTCGCAGGTACGCGGGTCGCAATCCGAGCAGACGGCTTGTTTCCGGCGCGGCGGCGCTGAATGATTTCGTGGTGGCGCAGACGGTTCCGGTCCGGGTCGGCGAGGTCGCGGTCGCGGTCTTGCCGGTGACCGGGGACCGGTCGGACGCCGCGGGCGGGCCGGTGTCGTGAGCGTCCCCGGGTACGAGTTCCTGGGCCTCGTGCTCGACGGCGACGGCACGCCGGTCGGCACCTGCTTCCAGATCTCGCCGGGCATCCTCGTCACGGCGTGGCACGTGCTGGCCGGCGCGGGTGCCCCGCGGATCGCGCCGGTCGGTGGCGGGCCGGGGCAAGAGGCCACCGTTGAGCGGTTCGACGAGGGGCACGACCTCGCCGTCCTGCGGATACCGGAACCGCTGGAGCGGTCGTGCCCGGCGCTGGTGCTCTCCGACACCGTCGCCGCGAACACCCCGGTCACCGCCGGCGGGTACGCGCGGGTCGACGACGAGGAGCACGAGTACGGGTTCGTCGCCTCGGGCGGCCACTGGCGCGGGCCGGCGCTGCGCGACGGGATGCTGTGGGCCCGGCTGCAGGCCGACGCCGTGCTGCCCGGCATGAGCGGCGCCCCGGTCCTGCGGGCCGGCGACCGGGCCGGCGAGCGGGCCGGCGAGCGGGCCGGCGACCGGGCCGGCGACCGGGCCGGCGACCGGGCTGTGGTCGGCGTGGTGTCCGGCCGGTACAACACGCAGGACGGCTGGCTCGCCGGAGCGGTGTGGGTGACCCCGGTCGAGGAGCTCCTGCCGCTGCTCGACGGGCTCGCCACGCCCGTGGCCGACGAGGAGCTGCCGCCGGGCACGCTGCTCGACCTGGTGCTGGCGGTGTCGCCGGCCGAGGTGCGGCTGTCCGGGTGCGGCGAGGACGTGACCGCCCCGCACCACGGGGTCTCCCCCGGGCTGGCGAACGCGCTGCACGACTTCCGGCGCCGGCCCGCGGCCATGCGGCTGGCCGGGGCGCTGCTGGCCGAGTCGTTCCTGCCGGTGCCGGTCGCCCAGGCCCTCGCCCGGGTCCTGCGCCGGGCCCGGCGGGCGCACGCGCCGGTGCGGGTGGGCGTCGACGCGCCGGGCTGGTGGGCGCTGCCGTGGGAGATCATCCCGGAGCCGGTGACCGGCCGGCCGCTGGTCTTGCACGACCTGGTCGCGGTGTACCGGAAGATCGCCACGGCGGGCACGCGCTCGGCCCCGCTCCCGGGCCCGCTGCGCATCGTGGTCGCCATCGCCGCACCCGACGAGGAGGCGGGCCACGAGAAGACGGACCACGAGGAGAGGGACTACGAGCGGGAACTGGGCAGCGTCCTCGACGCGGTGCACCGGGCCCACCGCGGCCAGGCGGTCGTGCGGATGGTGCCGTTCGCGACCACCGCGGCGATCCACGCGGCGCTGAGCGAGGACACCACGCACGTGCTGCACCTGTCCGCGCACGGCCGGCCCGGCGTCCTGCGCCTCGAGGACGAGCGGGGCGGGCCGCGGGCCGTGGACGCCGAGACCCTGGTCCGGGAGGCGATCCCGGAGGGCCGGATGCCGCGGCTGATCGCCCTCGCGGCCGCCTACACCGACGCCGAGGGCGAGGACGGCGCCGGCTCGTTCGCCGCGGGGCTGGCCGAGCACGGCGTCGGCGCGGTCATCGCCACGCAGACCGCCATCACCGGCGGGTACTCCACCCGCGTCTTCGCCCGCGTCTACGCCGAACTCGCCGGGGCCACCTCGCCCGACGTGGTGGGTGCCGTGGCCCGCGCCCGCCGCGCCGTGCAGCGGGAGCTGGACGAGTGGGGCGACCTCAGCGTGCTGGCCGCCACCCCCTCGGTGACCGTCGTCGACAGCGCCGCCCCGGCCGAGCCGCGCGCCGAGCCGGTGCCGGACGTCGGCGGCCTCCTCACCCGGCCGATCGGCCAGTTCGTCGGCCGCCGGGCCGCCCAGCGCAGCCTGCCCGCGCTGCTCAGCGCCGGCCCCACCGCGGGTGTGCTGCTGCACGGCATCGGCGGCATCGGCAAGACCACCCTCGCCGCCGAGCTCGTGCGCCGGCTGCTCGACACCGCACCGGCCTGGCGCCTGGCCACCCTCACCGGCGAGCTCAACGTCGACACCGTCCTGGCCGCGCTCGCCGGTGCGGCCCGGCGCGACCTGCTGCGGCGGCAGGCGTACAGCGGCGAACGGGCGACGGCCGTGCAGGTCGCCGAGCGGGTCGACGTGCCGTGGCGGGACCGCTTCGGGCTGCTGCGCGAGGTGGTCCTGGCCGACACCGCGGTGCTGCTCGTGCTCGACGACTTCGAGGACAACCTGACCCGCGACGGCAACGGCTGGGCGACCGCCGACTTCGACGACAACCCGACCCGCAACGGCAACGACTGGACGACCGCCGACTTCGACGACAACCCGACCCGCGACGGCGACGGCTGGGCGATCGCCGACGCGGGGCTGGCCGGGCTGCTCGCCGCCTGGCTCGCCAGTCCCGGCCGCGGCCGCCTGGTGATCACCAGCCGCTACCGGTTCGACCTGCACGGTCTGCATGCTTATCCGGTACCGCCGTTGAGCCTCGCCGAGACCCGCAAGCTGCTGTGGTCGCTCCCGCGCCTCGACCGGTACGCGGGCGACGCCGAGGTCCAGGAACGCGTCTGGCGCAGCGTCGGCGGCCACCCCCGCGCGCTGGAGTACCTCGACGCCCTGCTGTCCCACGGCGGGCAGCCCCGCTTCGACGACCTCGTCCGACGGATGGAGGCCGCGCCCGCCGGGGACGTGCTGCTCGCCGAGCACCTGGCCCACCTCGGGACGATCCCGGGCGCGTTGCGGCTGCTGGCCGGGATCAGCGTGTACCGCGAACCCGTCGACACCAACGCGCTGCTCTTCCAGGTCGGCACCCCCGACCCCGACGTGCCCGAGCGCACCCGGGCCATCCGCGACATGCAGGACCTGCTGCTGCGCCACCAGCTGACCCTGCGCGACCTCGCGGCGGCCACCGGCCCCGGCAGCCCGCTGCCCGACGACGACCGGGACCGGCTGATCCGCCTGCAGGCCGACGCCGAGGAGCCGCCGCAGGCCCCGCTCAGCGCGCCGCCCGACCTGGCCCAGCTGGTCCGCCGGCTCGCCGCCACCAGCCTCGTCACCGCGCTCGGCGACGGCCACGTGGTCATGCACCGGTGGACCGCCACCGAGCTCCACCGGCGCTGGAACCCCGACCTGGTGGCCACCGCGCACACGGCCGCCGCCGAGTACTGGCACTGGCGGGAGAAGGTCTGGCCGCAGGACCCGGACGCCGACCTGCACGATCTCGAGGAGGCCCGCCACCACCTGCGCGCGGCGGGCCGCCCGGAGGCCGCCGGGATCGTCACCGAGCGCATCTGCCGGCGGCTCGCCGAGCGGGGCGCCTGGGACCGGGAGGCCGGCCTCGTCCACGACACCCTGCGCTGGCTGCCGGCCGACTCACCGCGCCGCCCCGTCTGGTACTACCACCTCGGCCTGCTCGCCCAGAACCGCGGCGACTACCGGGCGGCCGAACAGCGGTACCAGCAGGCCCTGGCCATCTTCGACGAGCTCGGCGACCGGGCCGGCGTCTCCGCCGGGCTGCACCAGCTCGGCAACGTCGCCGAGGCCCGCGGCGACTACGGCGAGGCCGAACGCCGCTACGAGCAGGCCCTCGCGATCAGCGAGGAGCTCGGCGACCGGGCCGGCATCGCCACGAGCCACCACCAGCTCGGCATCCTCGCCCAGCGCCGCGGCGACCGGCCCGAGGCCGAGCGGCGCTACCGGCAGGCGCTGACCCTCAAGGAGGAGCTCGGCGACCGGGCCGCCGCGGCCGGCACGCACCACCAGCTCGGCGCCCTCGCCCAGGACCGCGGCGACCATGACGAGGCCGAATCCCGGTACCGGCAGGCTCTGGAGATCTGCGAGGAGCTCGGCGACCGGCCCGGTGCCGCCGCCACCCGCCACCAGCTCGGCACCCTGGCCCAGGAGCGCGGCGACTACCCCGGCGCCGAACGCCGCTACCAGGAGGCGCTGACCGGTTTCGAGGACCTCGGCGACCGGCCCGGCGCCGCGAGCGCCCACCACCACCTGGGCGCGCTGGCGCACCTGCGCGGCGACTACTCCGAGGCCGAACGCCGCTACGAGCAGGCCCTGGCCGTCTTCGAGGAGCTCGGCGACCAGGCCGGCGCGGCCACCGCGATCACGAACCTCGGCCGGCTGTCCACCGAGACCGGCAGCCTCGCCGAGGCCGTCGCGCTGCACTGCGAGGCGGTGAGCATCCGCCTCGAGCTCGGCGTGCCGCAGAGCGCGGACAACCTCGCCAACCTCGCCGACCTGCGCGCGACGATCGGCGGGGCGGCGTTCGACCAGGCCGCCTCGGTCATCCTGGACGGCGAGTCGATCCGCAACCTGCACGCCCTGCTGGACCGCCGCTAACCAGGCCTGCACCGGATGGTCATTCAGGCATCGTTGGAGACCGTGCGATGTCCTGAAAAGCGGTGGGGGAGCTCCGCTCCACCCACACCCCCTCAAGACCGCACCGAGTCCATCGGCAGCAGCACGGCAGCTGCAACGAGCCCCGGCTCAGGGGACCGCGACCTTCGGGACGAAGTATCCGTCGTCGCCGGACCGGTAGGCCCACACGTTCAGCGCGGGGCCGGCCAGTCCCCCGTCCTTGGCGAACGCGATGTGGCGGCCCAGGCCGTCGTGGTCCCATCCGTTCACGAACTGCAGCATCGCCGGGCGGCTGGTGCGACCCGCGCGCAGGCCGGCCAGGGCGATCTCGGCCGCGTCGTAGGCCTCCGGGGCGTAGTACTCCGGGGGGTGGCCGCCGAAACGGGCCTTGAACTGGGCGCGGAACACGTCGAGGCCCTGGCTGACGGGGACGCAGGGGCAGGTCGCGTACGTGCCGTGGCCCGCGTCCCCGGCCGCCTTGCGGAACGTCTCGGTGATCAGCTTGTCGCCGCTGACGAGCGGGAGCTTCGGCAGCACGGCCCGCAGGCGCTGGACGAACGGGGCGGTGTCGTCGGCCCAGCCGCCGAAGTACACCGCGTCGGCGCCGCTGCGGCGGATCCGGTCCACGACCGGCGACCAGTCGGTGGTGTCCTCGGCGACGTCGGCGTGCCCGGCGACGGCGCCCAGCGTGGCCGTCACGCGGGCCGCGACGTCGATGCCGAACGCGGTGTCGTCGGCGACCACGAAGACGTGCTTCGCCTTGAGGGTGTCGCGCAGGTACCGCGCCGCGGCGTCGGCCTGGTCGTCGTCGCTCGGCAGCGTGCGGTGGAACACCGTCCAGCCCTTGGTGGTCAGCACCGAGTCGCTGGCGGAGGGGCTGATCACGGCCAGGCCGGCGGGCTCGAACACCGGCAGCGCGTCGGTGACCTCGCCGCCGTAGGTGGGCCCGACCACGGCGACGACCGACGGATCGGCGGTGATCACCGTGGCCGTCGAGGCGGCGTCGCCGGTCACCGCGGTGTCGAATTCCTGCAGGTGTACGGTGCAGTCGCCGCCGTGCGCCGCATTGTCCTGCGCCACCGCCAGCTCCACCGCCTCCAGCTCACCCGGCCCGTCCCCGGCGTCGTCGCCGGTCAGCTCGCCCATGAACGCCAGGGTCTGCGGGCACTCGTGCGCGTCGGCGGTCGCGGACACCGCCGGCCCGGAGCCGTGCGGGATGAAGTCGGCGGCGAGGCAGGTCGCCGCGAGCACCACGACGACGGCGACCGCGACGAGATCCCAGCGCGCGCGGCCGGGCGGCTTGCGGACCGGTGACTTCGCGGTGGGGGGTGGGGGCACAGGCGGTACAATTGCGGCGGTTTCGGGGTTGCCGAGAACGGCGTCGGACAGCCCGCGCGCCTCGGCCAGCCCGCGGCGCAGCCCCTCCAGATCACCGGTGAGGTCGGCGAGCCGGCCCTCGGTGTCGCCGGCGCCGGCCGCGTCGTGCATGACGACGATCTCGGTGACCCGGACCGAGAGCCCTTCGAGGTCGAACACCGCCGCCTCGATCCGCGCCAGCAGCGTCCGGCGGCTGGTGTCGAGCCGGTTCGCCACCGCCAGTTGCTCTTCGAGCGCGTGCAGCGACCGGTCGAGCTCGGCCCGGAGCCCGGCGTCACCGGCCCCGTCGCGCTGCGTGCGCGTCGCGGCCAGCTCGCCGCGCAACCGCTCGACGGGAATGTCGTGCAGCGCCCGTTCGAGCGTCCTGGCCTGCCCGGCGAACCGGCGCAGATCGGCAAGCACCTCGGCGGCGTGGTCGTCGACGTCCTCGATCTGACCGCGCAGCACCTCGTCGCGCGGCGCGCCGGTCTGCTCGCGCAGCTTCGCCACGGCCGCCTCGGCCCGCTTGATCAGCACGTCGGCGTTCTGCGGCGCGGTGTCGGGCTTCGCCGCTCGCGCGAACCGCACGGTGGACCAGAAACGCCATATCGCGTACCCGCCGGCGATGGCGACAGCCACGGCCAGCCCCACCACCCACGGACCGATCATGACCGCTCCACCAGCTTCCTCAGCGGATCACGACGATACCGCCGCCCCGCCAGAACGCTGTCGGCTACACGTCTTGGAACATGGCGGCCAGCCGCGGCAGGTGCAGCCGGTTCGCGTCCTCGTCCTCGACGTCCCACCGCTCACCGCCCGCGGGTCCCGGCGCCCGCCGCAAATCGTCGAGCGCGGCGTCGAAGGCCGCCGGATCGCCGTACGCGTTGCGGGCCACATAGTGCAGCCCCTCGCACCCGAGCCACCCCTCGTCCTCCGCCATGCGCCGCACGATCGGCAGCCCGGCGAGCGAGTCGGGATCCTCGACCGCACCCTCGAACGCCGCGCGCCCCTGCATGATCAGCCCGGCCCGGAAGTCCCGGAACCCGTCGTCGCCGCACCCACCCTCGATGAGGTAGGCGGCGGCCCAGAGCGGGTGGAGGTACGACTGCCGCAGCTTTTCCGAATAGTGCCGCTCGAACGCCAGAATCTCGTCTTTCGGCAGCTGCCGGAGCCGCGCCAGGACCACTTCGGGCCGCGGCTCGCCCCCCTCGTCGAGGGCCCCGCCGACCAACTCCCACCACCGCGCGATCTCCACGCCCGCGACTGTAGCCCGTGCCGGCGGTACAGAATGACCACGTGACTTTCGTGCCGGACGTCGCCCAGGGCGACCTCGAGGGCTTCGCACTGGTACGCCCGGACGGCTCGGTGACTTCCGAGGTCGTGCACGTCCAGTGGATGGACAACCACCCGGCCGGCCCGGACACCCACGCAACGGTGTCGTTCGCGGACGGCACCGACGTGGAGTTCCCGTTCGACGTCCCGGTCGTGAAGGTCCGCGCCCCGGTGTCCCCGGACGATGCCCGCTCGGCCGCCCCATCCGGCTGGGGCACCGACGCCGGCCGCTGGGACGGCATAGACTCGGCCCTCTGACCTAGGGAGGACCAACGGTGATTGCCCGGATCTGGCGTGGTGTCGTCCCCGCGAACGTCGTGGCCGAATACGCGCGCTACGTCGACGAGACGGGGGTCGTGCAGTACCGCCGCACACCCGGCAACCGCGCCGCCGAGATCCTGACCCGCGACCTGGGCGACGGCACCGCCGAGATTCTCGCCTTCACCATGTGGGACGGCTGGGCCGACATCCGCCGCTTCGCCGGCGACGACGTCGAGCACATCGTGCTGTACCCGAAGGACGAGCGGTACCTGATCGGCCAGTCCACCCTGACCCACTACGAGGTCAGCCCGCACGGCACCGACCCCCGCACGGTGGCGGAGGCGTTCTCCCGGCACCGCTTCGCGGACGCGTACCCGTTCCTGGCCCCGGACGTCACCTGGAACATCCTGGGCGGGAACATTCTGCGCGGGCGCGACGCCGTCATCGCCGCGTGCGAGGCGACGCTGGCGGGCTTGACCGAGACCACGACGGAGTACACCCGGTTCGTGGCCGTCGGCGATGCCAGCCGGGCCGTCGTGGACTCGGTCGCTCGTTACACCGCCCCGGACGGGGATACGGCGGTGGTGGCGTCGTGCGACATTTACGAGTTCCAGGATGGGGCGCTGACGACGATCACCTCGTACTACGGGGAACTCCCGAACGCCTGAGCACGGGCGCCGTCCGCCGGTTGGACCCTCCCCTGGCTTCGTTCGCGACTTCGGGACCCACCTGTCGGCGTCCGGCTCTTGTGTTCGCGAGTATTGGACCACTAGCGAGGCCGCGCGGTAGTACGACCGATTCTTGCGCTGAAGCGGGGCTTTACGATCCACTGCTATGGTCCGCACCACACCCCCGCGTCCCCTGGACGTCACCAAGCTGTTCCCCGAACTGAGGGAACACTCGACCACTGCCACCCGCCTGCATCCCCGGCCCGGCACGCCGACCGTCATGGACAGCTCGGTCGGTGGACCGTTGCTGTGGCCGACCGGCGAGGATTGGCCGGTCTGCGACGACGCCGGGGCACACGAGCCGTACAACTTGACCACCCCGGCCGTCGAGCGCCGCCGGCGGGAGATCCTCGCGACCGCGAACGCCAGGACGCCGCTGCCGGGCGGGGAATTCCTGACCGCCGAGGAACGGGCCGAAGTCGATGCCGCCGACGCCCTCAACCTGGACGACCTGATCCAGGATCCGATCCCGCTGGTCCCGATCGCGCAGCTGTACCGCCGCGACATCCCGGACTATGCCGGTCCCGCCGGCACCGACCTTCTCCAGGTGCTGTGGTGCCCGGTGGACCATTCGGACCGGCACTACAGCCCTCGCGTCTTCTTCTACTGGCGTGACAGCTCCGCCGTCGGCCCGCTCCTCGAAGCGCCGCCCGAGCCGCCGGTGATCAGTGACATGTATCTGCCGGTCCCGTGCGTGGTGTGCCCCGAGCAGGTCCGCGAATATCAGTATGCCGACCTGCTCCCCGACGAACTGCGTGAACGGCTCGACGAGTGGGACGAGGACGAGGAACGGGGTGCCTCTTACCAGAGCGACCTGTCGCTGGCACCCGGATGGAAGGTTGGCGGGTACGCGAACTGGTCGCTGACCGACCCATACCCGATGCATTGTTCGGCCTGCGGCACCGCCATGACGTTGACATTCACCGCCGCCTCCACCGACTGGAACGGCATGGACTGCAGCTGGCGCCCGATGGAGGAGGACCCTGACGCCTCCCCGGACACCGTGGGCGTGCAGATCGGCCGGGGCTACTCGCTTTACGCCTTCCGCTGCCCCGAGTCCTTCAACCACGCACCGGCCACCGCTATGCAGTGACGGGCCCGCCGCATGGCTGATCGGCCTCCGAACCGCACTCACTTCGGCATGGTCGTGCACCAAGGTCAGGTTCCGGAGGCCATATAGGCGGCGAGGATGTTGTTGGGATGGCGGTCGAGGTTGTTGCGGGCTCGGTCGTAGCGCATGGTGGTGCGGGGGTCGGCGTCGAGCATGGTCGTGACGAATGTGTGGCGGAGCATGTGTGGGTGCATCCGGGGCATCCGCACGCCGGCGGCAGCGGCCAGGTGCCGGAGTCGCCGGGACGCGGCGTGGCGGGTCCATGCGACCGCCGAGCATGTTGCGCAGGATCGGTCTGTTCGACGCGTTCGCCGATGGCGCGTTCGATCGCCCGGGCCACCGCGGGTGGTAGCGGGATCAGGACGACTTTGCCGCCTTTGCCGCGCACGCGCAGGACGCGGTGGCCGTGTTCTTCGCCGGGGTCGGTGATGTTGGAGCCGCAGGCTTCGAAGATCCGTAGCCCGAGTAGGCCACGCTGTGCTGGCGGGTCAGGCCGCGCTTGCGACCGAGGGAGGCCGCCACCGCGCCCCGCAAGACAAGCTCACGCGGAGGCTCGAGACGGGAGCTGGAGACAGGAAACGCAGCCATGTACTACGGTGCGTCACCAGCCTCGATGAACACCAGCACTCCCGCCGCGGCAGATGCGGGTGTCGGTAGCGGCTACCGTGATCGTGCACATCCGGCGGACGGAAGGAGTAGCCGTGAGTTTGCACTACGAGTGGATGTTGACGCTGCGCCTCCGTCCCGACGTGCCGGCGAGTTTCCTGGCTGAGTTGCGGTTCCATCTCGGGCTCTCCGCCGAACTGCCCAAGCATCGGGAGCTGGACTACGACTGGCCGTGCCTGGTCGCGGATTCCTACGATGCACTGCCCGGCGGAAGTGTTGCGTCGTTGATCCTGCAACGCCCGTACGTGAATCATCCCGGTTCGTACGGGCTGTTCGTGCGGACGTTCGTGCTGGACGACGGCATGTACGAGTTGATGAGCACGGTTCCGGAGTGGCTGGCCCGTTGGTCGCTAACCCAGGAGGGATCGGGCAGGCACGATCCCGCTGTATGTCGTCGCTGTGGCGATGACGGCGGTGCCGCTGGCGATCTGGGACCAGCTGGAGTTCCGCGCCATGTGCCTGCTGCTCGCCGTCGTGCTGGTGCTGATGGCGATGTGCGTGGGCCACATCGGCTTGTTCCTGTACTTGCCGGCCGCACTTCCGCTGGTCGCGGCCGCGTTGCCGAAGCCGGGGTGGTGCCCGCGCGCGAAGTTCGTGGCGGTGGGGGTCGCGCTCGCTGCGGTTCTGGTGCTGTACGTCAGGGTCGTCGGATACTGGTTCGACTGGTGACAGGACGCCAGACGGCCGCGCAGTCCTGGCGGCCAAGGAACCTCACGGTGGTTAGTCTCGGCCCGTGGACGACAGCCTTCTTCGCAGGCTCCAGGCCGAACAGGCCCGGACCATCCTGAACCGCCTGATGCCCGCGTGAGCACCGCAAACGAGCCGTCGCCATGGCCGACCGACAAGCTGACCGCACTGCGCCTGGGACGTCGGTTGGTCACCGAGGTGGCCGGGTCCGGGCCGGGCAGGCGAGCCTTCGTCGATATTCGCCTCGTCGGCACCACCGATGACCAGGCCGCCGGCCGGGAGGGCCGGACCGGGGCTGAACGTGAGCGCACCTTCCAGTTGAAGCACTGGGACTACGACGCCGACCGGATCGACGGCTTCGACTACGACATCGGCGCGGTCCTCGTGAAGGCCGCCTCTGTCGTCGGTGAGCGCGCGCTCACCGAAGCGCTGCAGGCTTGGGGACTTCGGCCAGAGCAATTCCTTCAACCGTGGCAAACCGCCGATCCGCAGTAGCCGCACGGCCGTCGGTCCGGGGCGAGCTCGGGACCTGGACCCACCCGAGGCTTCGGCCCACCGTTCTGATCAATCCGGCGCTCACCAAGATGGGTCCCGAACTCACCGACAACGATCAAGCGAAAGCGGCCAACCTGGGTTCCGGAGTCGCGGTTTCGTGGCGTTTGCGGGGCGGTGTAACCTGGCTCACAAAATCGATGCGGCAGAGGGGTCCAAGGATGGACGCACCGACCACGCGTGACGGGTTGCTTGCGAAGCTTGACACCAGCGTTGCGCACTCGGCGCGGTTGTGGAACTACCTGCTCGGCGGGAAGGACAACTTCGCGGCCGATCGGGCGGCGGCTGAGGAAGTGCTAGCGTACATGCCGGAGCTGGTGCAATCGGCGCGGTTCAACCGGCAGTTTCTCGGGCGGGCCGTGCGGCACCTCGCCGGGGAGGCGGGGATCCGGCAGTTCCTGGACATCGGGACCGGGCTGCCGACCGCGGACAACACGCACGAGGTCGCGCAGCGGGTCGCGCCCGACAGCCGGGTCGTCTACGCCGACAACGATCCGATGGTGCTGGTGCATGCCCGGGCTTTGCTCGTCGGTACCCCGGAAGGCGCGACCGACTACATCGACGCCGATGTGCGGGAGCCGGCGGCGATCCTGGACGCGGCGCGCCGTACGCTGGACTTCGAGCGGCCGATCGCGTTGATGCTGCTCGGCATCGTCAACTTCGTGCCCGACGACGAGCAGGCGGCCGCGATCGTGCGCACGCTCGTCGACGCGTTGCCGTCCGGCAGTTATCTCGTCATGTCGCATCCGACCCGGGAGGTCAACGCGGCCGCTGTCGACCGGGCGGTGGAGATGTGGAACAGCAGCGGGGCGGCGCCGATGGCGGTGCGCACGCCGAAGCAGATCGAGCTGTACTTCGAGGGCCTCGAACTGCTCGAACCCGGCGTCGTCACCTGCTCGCAGTGGCGGCCCGACGGCAACGACGAGACCCCGGCGTCGGAGTACTGCGGGGTCGCCCGCAAACCCTGACACGTACGCAGATTTTCGTACGGCCACGACTCCCACGGCCTGACGACCGACCGCCGCCCGACCGCCGATGATCGACGTCATGAAGCAGAAGTTGCTGCTCCTCGTGGCGGTCGGGTTCGCGGTCGGGCTCACCTTCCCGTACGTGAGCCTGGACAGTGCCGACAGCCGGCTCGCAGTACAACCGGGACTGCATTATGCCGTGCTCGTCGTGCACATCTTCACGGCCGCGGTCGCGCTCGTGGTGGGGCCGCTGCAGTTCATGCCGCGGGTGCGGGCGCGGCGGCGGCTGCATCGGGTGCTCGGGCGGGTCTATCTGCTCGGCGGGGTGCTGCCGTCGGCGCTCGCCACGGTTCCGGTCGCGATCTGGTCGGGGCGGCCGCTCACCCAGGTCGGCCTGACCACCGCCGCCGTGCTGTGGCTCGGCACCGGCGTGCTCGCCTACCGCGCGGCCCGGCGGCGGGACTTCACCGCGCACCGGGCGTGGATGATGCGCAACTACGCGCTGACGTTGCTCGCCGTGACGGCCCGGCTGCTGGTACCGCTGCTGATCCTCACCCAGCTCCCGTTCGGCGGCGCGCCGGACCCCAAGGCACTGATCCCCGTCGGGCAGACCCTCGGCTGGATCGTCAACCTGATCGTGGCCGAGCTGCTCATCCGCCGAGCGTCCGCGTCGCGCGGAAGCCCAGCAGTCGCTCGATAGCCGTGGTGTCGATCGGCGCCCGATTGCCGGGAATGTCTTCCCGCAGTTCGGTTTCGCCATGGTACCGCCTGATCAGCTCCACTGTGGACGCCGCCGCCATCGTCGTCGGCGCGGCCAGCAGTACCGCGTGAAAGCCTTGCAGTTCCTTGGTCAGCGCCAGCCAGACGGCCTCGGCGGCGTCGTCCACGTGCAAATACGACCACGAGTCCGCGGCCATCGTCGCCGGGTCGCGCTCGCAGGACTCGGCGGTGCGGCGGATCGCGTCCCAGCCGGCCGTGTACGGGAAGCGCAGCGCGACGACGTCCATCCCGTACCGGCGGTGCATCATCGCCGCCGTGGCCTCGTCGGCCTGCTTCGACAGCGAGTACGCGTCCTCGATCTGGAACGGGGTGGCCTCGTCGATCGGGTAGTACGCGGGATGCAGCACGCGCGGCGCGAACCGCAGCCCCAGGATCGAGTAGCTGCTGGCGATCACGGCCCGGCGCACCCCGGCCCGCGCACACTCCTCCAGCACGTTGAAGGTGGCCCGGGTGTTGCCGGCGAAGACCTCCACGGGTGTACCGAGGTCAGGGCTCGGAATCGCGGCCAGATGCACGACGGCGTCGACCCCGCCGGCGATCGCCGCGCGTACGGTTTCGGGGTCGCCGGCGTCGCCCACGACCGTGTGGGTGGCGGTGTCCGGTGCAGGCTCAGTCAGTACCAACGCATGCACTTCGGCTTTTTCTGCGGCCAACCGGGCGCTCACGGCGCGGCCGATGTTGCCGCTCGCGCCGGTGACGAGGACCTTCACGGCGCCTCCAGCGCGCCGTCGGGGCGGCGGACGACGGCGGCCCAGCGGTCGAAGAGGAACTTGGTCGGCGGGAACTGGGCGGCCTTCGCCTCGTCGAGGTCGACGCCCCAGCCCGGCTGTTCCGAGGGGTACATGTAGCCGCTCACCACGTCCGGGCAGCCGGGGAACACCTCGTGGGTGGCCTCGTTGTACTCGTGCGACTCCTGGAACCCGAACGCCGGGCTGGAGATGTCGACGGCCAGGTTGGCCGCCACCCCGACCGGCGACACGTCGGCCGGCGAGTGGAACGCCGTGCGCACCCCGCACAGCTCGGCGAGCGCGGCCAGCTTGCGGGTCGGGGTGAGCCCGCCGATCGCCGACGTGTGCAGCCGGATCAGATCGACCCCGCCGTCCCGGATCAGTCGCGCCGCGTCAGGCACCGACCCGATCTGCTCCCCGACCGCAAGCGGCACCGGCGACCCGGCCCGCACCTCGGGCAGCCGATCGTAATGCTCGGGCGGGATGACGTCCTCGAGGAACGACAGCCCGTACGGTTCGAGCGCACGGGCCAGCACGATCGCCTGCTTCGGCGTGAGCCGGCTGTGCACGTCGTGCATGAGGTTGATCCCGAACCCGAGCCGCTCCCGGGCCTTTTCGAACAGCGACGGGGTGCCGCGCAGGTAGCGCTCCGGGTCCCAGCCGTCGGGGTTCGGCGAGCCGGGGTAGTGCCCGCCGGTCCCGGCCGCGCCGTAGCTGCCGAGTCCCGGTTCGGCGCGCTGGATGCGGATGTTGCGGTAGCCGTTGGCGATGTGCTGCTCGGCCTGGTCGAGTACTTGCTCGGTGGTGTCGCCGGAGGCGTGGGTGTACACCTCGACGCCGCCCCGGACGCGGCCGCCGAGCAGCTCGTACACGGGGACGCCGGCCCGCTTCCCGGCGATGTCCCACAGGGCCTGGTCGAGGCCGGAGAGCGCATTGTTCAGGACGGGGCCGTTGCGCCAGTACGACGAGAAGTGCACGGTCCGCGTGATGTCCTCGATGTCCGCGGGATGCCTGCCGACCGCGAGCGGGCCGACGTGCTCGGCCACGGCGGCCGCCACGGCGGCGTAACGCTGGGTGAAGGTGGCACAGCCCAGGCCGTACAGGCCGGGTTCGCTGGTTTCGACCTTGACCACGACGAGCGGGAGGCCCTCGGGCGCGGTGACGATCGGCCGCACCTTCGTGATGCGGAGCTTGTCCCTGGCCGGCCACGGGGGCCGCGCCTCGGGCAGCCCACCGTCGGCGTCGAGCAGCGCGTTTGGATCATGCGGAGCGGTCACCGTCGCAGTCTATGCACCATGATGCCTTCCATGGACTACGCGCCGCCGCTTCCTGATCCGGGCACCGGCACCATCCGCCGCTACGTCGCCACGCGCTACCTGGACCTTCTCGGCGGCGACTGCTCGGGCATGCGCGACGACGCTGCGCAGATCAGCGACGCGGAGCTCACGTTCCTGTTGCAGCCCGGTGGGATGGGAAACTGGCGACCACGGTTGGTGGCCGCGTACCTGATCGCCACCGGGCGGCGTGTGCAGTTCCGGGAGACACTCGGCGAGCTCCTCCTGGCCAGCGAGGTCTGTTACAGCGGAAAGGGGTATTGCGTCGCGCTGGCCGCCTTCGGCACCCCGCGCGACGCCGAGATCCTGATCGCGTACCTCGAGCGGTACCTGCCTCGGGCCGAGCTGCGGTACGACCAGGACTGGGCGATGGGTGCGCTTGTGCACCTCGACCGGCAGCTCGGCACCGGGCACGCTGAGCGGTTTCTTGGTACGGGCGGGCCGTGGGACGGCTGGGCGGGCGCAGTCTCCCACCCGCCGGACTTCACGTTCTGCCTGGACCACATCACCAACGTGCGCAACACCATCGCGTGAGGGTCGCGCCGACCGGCCAGGCATTTCTTGCTCACCGGCCTCAGCGCAAGACAGGTACGCCCGCTTGACCACAACGGTGAGCGGCAAGTGCAGCTGAATTCTCTGGCCAACGGGTGGCAGTTACGTTGAGTAGCGGCTGCCAGCTCTCGGGCGGCTACCGGATCTGCCGATGAGCGGATGTCGAGGGCTGACGACACGATCAGCATGTGCCCGCCGAGTGCTCAGCCAGGCTTTGTGTTCCGGTGCGCGGCGGTAGCGATCACCCGCCGTACTATTGCCCCGCCAGCTCGGCGACGACCGGAGCGAGCGCCCCGGCGACGCTTGCTCCGAAGACGAAGTACGTGAATCCCATCTCCTCCCGCCGCCGCAGGATCTCCTCTTTGGCCGCACCGGGATCACTCGGCAGGTACGACACCGAGTCCGCCGCTCGAACAGCTTCGATGTCGGTGTCGGGCCCGGCCATGAACGGCGCGACGGCGTCCCCGATGACCGGCACATGCAGCGAGAGCTCCAGCCCGTGCCGGTTGTCGAATGCCCGCACCCGTTCCGCCGTCTCCGTGCGCGTCTCGATGTGCGGCATCACAAAGTTCACGATGTCCGCCAACTCGGACGCGACCGCGTGTGCCTTGGGTCCGCCGACAGCCATCGCCACTGGCGTGTGCAGCTCTTCGCCATCAAGTTCCCGCAGCGTCGTGATGACCTGCCGGACGAGCTCCGCCCGCTGACCTGCAGGCACGTCCGGCAATCCCAGCTGACGCAGCTGATCCGCAATCCCGGGCCGCCCGGTCCCGATCCCCATCTCGAACCGCCCGTCGGTCACCACACTGAGCGAGTGCGCCTCCCAGGCCGTGATGAAAGCCGGCCGCACGGGCGCCGCGTAGACCCAGGTCCCCACCCGCGCGCCGGTCAGCGTGGCCGCGACAGCCAACACCACTCCGGGCGCCGGCTGCCACTCCGGCACGTCGGGCATGAGGATCGTCGAGTAGCCGGTGTCGGCCAGCTCCCGAACCTGATCCCGCCAGGCCCCCATCCCGTTGTCGATGGGAGCAACAACCCCGAACCGCAACGCTGTACCCACGACGTCCACCTTCCTCAGCGACTTCTTTGACCCACCTACGAACAGCCCCAACCGGATCCGACACCTCCGCCGGCACAAGTTGACGTCACGACGGAGACATCATGCTGAGGGCAACTCAAGTCGACACCGACGGTGCCCGTTCCTAGCGATCCGGTGTCCTCGTGCCGCTGGCCGAGCATGACGGCCTGCGGATGCCTTGATCGGATGCACGCACATGCCGCTGTCAATGCGCCGTTGGTTATCGAGGGCTGGTCACGTCTCGTCCTGGTCCTTGTAGTTGTAGGGGCGGGATGACCGCAGCAGTAGACGCTGAGTAGCGTGTGCTGGGGGTCGGTGGACTGGTCCGGGTCAGCGCGGCATGCCGGGCACGGTGTCGGCGCGTCTGGCCCGGTCACTGTCGGCGCTGAGCGGGCCCACCAGGCAACGACGCGCTCGGCCACGGAGTCGAACGCATCGTCGGTCACGTCGAGCGGCCACGTCGAGCGGCCACGTCGAGCGGCCGCGCGGCGGGCCGGCGCGAGGAGCCGGTCGGAGTCGTTCGCGACCGCCACCCGTGTCCTGGCCGCCTACGACCTCCTGCAACCGACTGACCGTGGCCGGTCCCGGTGGTCCGGGGCACGACGCCGTGAGCGAGACTGGGAGCAATGCCGCTCTCAAGACCTGGAGCTTTCTATGCCGCACGGGATCGTCCGCTGGTTCGACGCCGAACGGGGGTTCGGCTTCCTCGCGCCTGACGACGGCTCGCCAGACGTGTTCGTGCACGCCTCCGAGATCGTCGGGGACGGCGGCTCGAAGGTGCTCCGTGAGGGCCAGGCCGTCGAGTTCGAGGCCGGCGAGAACGACCGCGGTCCCCAGGCGTTGCGCGTGCGCGTCACCGCTGAGCAGGCCGCCGGCGGTGCGGTGGGCCTGCTCGGCACGGTCAACTGGTATGAGCCGGCCAAGGGGTACGGGTTCGCTTCGCCGGACGGCGGCGGCCCCGACATCTTCGTGCACAGCTCGGCCATCGTGACCGGCGGCGTGGTCAGCGACGGGCAGCGGGTGGCCTTCGTCGTCGTCGAGGGCGAGCGCGGCCTGCAGGCCGCGCACGTGATCCCGCTCGGTCCTGGGGCCGGCCTGTCGGCCACGGCGGGCGGTGCCGACGGGGCGGACGGAACCGTCTCCTGGTACGACGAGGACAAGGGCTTCGGCTTCATCGCTCCCGACTCCGGCGCCGGGGACGTCTTCGTCCACGCCCGGTCCCTGGCCGAGGGCCTCACCTGGCTGGCAGAGGGCGACCGCGTGGCGTACGAGGTGGTCAGCGGCGACAAGGGCCCACAGGCCCGCGACGTGCAGCTGGTCCGAGGGGCCGAGCCCGCGCCGCCACCGCGACGCCCGGCACCGGCCGGGCCGCCACCCGCCGGGAGTAAGCCGCCGTCACGGGGCGTGCCCGCACGCGCGGGCCACGGCGTCGTCGCACGCTACGACGGCGACCGCGGGTTCGGGTTCATCACCCCGGACACCGGAGGCGACGACCTGTTCGTCCACGTATCCGTGGTCGCCGGGTCGGAACCGCTGCAGCAGGGCGACCGGGTCCGGTACACGGTGCGTCAGAGCGACCGGGGCCCGCAGGCCGACCGCGTGGAGCGCCTCTGACACCTCTGAACACATGCTCATCTGCCGCGATCCGTGCGTGGGAGGTGGCTGATTCGGGGCTGGTGGTTCGTATCGTGAGACGGTGATGAACTTGCCGGTGTTCGGTGAGCAAATGCGGCGGCTGGCCGAGCTGCGCGGCCTCGACGTCGGCTCGCTCGCCCGTGCAGCAGGCGTCGCCGAAACGGCGATCACGTCGCTCAGCGACGGCGCCGAGCCTGACCCATCGCTGCTGCGCCGACTCGCACCGCTCCTCGACCTGCATCGAAGCGACCTGTTCGTCATCGCCGGCCAGCCGGTGCCGGACGACCTCGCCGTGCGTGACGTGTCCGCGGTCGGCGCCATCTGGAGGCTGGTCGCCGCCGCAGGCAGAGGGCGCCTACATAAGGACCCGTCCGCCGTGGTCCACGTCCGGTGCCGGCCCACCAACGACCACACCAAACGGGTGCGGCGCCTTATGGTGGAGAAGGTTGGGTCGCCGCCGTTCGACACATTTGCTGCACTGCCAGACCGAGGACTATCTCGAGGTCGTGACGGCCGCGGCCTGGCAGGCTGATGCCGAGGTTGTTGGATTTGCGGGTTCTGTGGTGGCGGTACGGACGGTCGCCGATGCTGGCAGCGTACGGGTCACCGTCGAGATCTGGTCTCGACGGCCGTTGGTGTTGATCAGTCGGACGGCCGGGTCAGGTAGGGCCGGACCAGAGCGCCCGCCCCGAGGATCGTGCCGGCCATGATCGCGATGGTGAGCAACGGTCCGATCGGATCGGGAAGGCCGAGATGCCGCCGGGCCGGCACCGACAGCACGACGAGCGTCACGCCGACCGCCAGGCAGAGCAGCGCCAGGATGATGCGGACCCCACGCCGGCCGCACCACCGGCGCAGGGACGTCAGCGTACCGGGCACGAAGGTACCTCAGGCTTCTCGCGTTTGCCGAACAGAGTGTCCCACAGGGTCTTCATCATCTCGATGAGTTCCTTGCCCGGGTTCGGCGGGTCCCCGAGGTTGATGCTGAATCCGAACAGCAGCGTGAGGATGCTGACGGCTCCGGTGCCGAGCGCCGTGGAGAAGACCGTCTTCCAGCACTTATCGAAGAACTCGCCATAGCTGTCGGGAGAATGCTCCCAGAGACACTCGAAGATCGCGGCGACGACTGCGCCGACCAGCACAACGCCCAGCGCTGCACAGGCCACGGCGAGCTCGAGGCACATGAAGTAGACCAGGACGCCAGTCAGGATGGACGCAATGAGCCACTTCCACTCGCCCATCCAGTTGAAGAAGTCCATCAGCACGCACAGCTGCGGAATGACCCAGCACAGCGGCGTGCTGGTGTCGCCCCAGCCGAACGGGTCGGGGAACCCGGGCACGCAGACCGCGCTGACGCACCAGTCGTCTGGCAGCACGACGCTGACGAAGGCACAGTCGGTCGAACATTGCGTCACCGTCGGCGGCGTGGCGATGGCACATAGTCACGCAACCGCTCGTTCAGCACGAGCTTCGCGGTCTTCGGACGTCTGGCCCGGCGGTCGGCATGCCACTGCGCGTTGATGGCCCGATACTCCAGCCGGCCGCCGCGAGTGGCCGCGTTGCGACGCAGCTCGCGCGAAATGGTCGACGGTGATCTGCCCAGGGCCTGGGCGATCTGCCGGACACCGACCTTCTGCGTTCGCAGCAGTGCGATCTCTTCCCGCTCCTCAAACGACAAAAAGCGGCCGGAAAGCTGTGCACTACTGACATTTCGCAGTCCGCCAGCGTCGCGGAACCATCGCGAGTCGACCAGCTGCGGCCTGGTCATCGGTGGTGGCGACGGGGCGAATATCGACGAAGGCTCGCCTGCCCGGCCCGGATGCGGCCACCTCAGTGACCAACCGACGTCCCAGGCGCAGTGCGGTCAGCTTGTCGGTCGGCCATGGCGACGGCTCGTTTGCGGTGCTCACGCCGGCATCAGGCGGTCCAGAATGGTCCGGGACTGTTCGGCCTGGAGCCTGCGAAGAAGGCTGTCGTCCACGGGCCGAGACTAACCACCGTGAGGTTCCTTGGCCGCCAGGACGGCGCGGCCGTCTGGCGTCCTGTCACCAGCCGAACCAGTATCCGACGACCCTGACGTACAGCACCAGAACCGCGGCGAGCGCGACCCCCACCGCCACGAACTTCCCACGCGGGCACCACCCCGGCTTCGGCAACGCCGCCGCGACCAGCGGAAGCCCGGCCGGCAAGTACAGGAACAAGCCGATGGCGAGCAGCAGGCACCTGGCCGGCCCGACTTTCAGGCCCTCAGCAGGTCGAGCAGCCCCGTCGGGTAGAGGATGGCCTCCCCGTCGAAGCGGGTCAGCGGCTGCCACACCACCGGAGTGCCCTCGTCGAGGACGACGCCGAGGTCCTCCGCGGTGTAGATGGCCGCATCCACCACGTCGGCCGTGAAGACGAACACGATCTCGTGGCCCGGCCGGCCGAATGCCGTGAAAATGTTCTCCAGGACGCCCAGCAGCTCGACGTTGTACAGCTCGACGCCCAGTTCCTCCCGCAACTCCCGCCGCACGGCGTCGGCGGCCGGTTCGCCGAACTCGATGCCGCCGCCGAGCGGGCGGTAGAAGGTCTGCTGCTTGGTCTCGTCCCAGCCCTCGAAGACCAGGATCGCGTCACCGCGGCGCACCACGGCCAGCGCGATCGGCCGGATCGCAGGATTCGCGTTCACGCCCTCACCCTATGTGCGCTCCGCCCGTCGGTGGGGTCCCGAGCGCCTTGGTGAACAGCGCTAGGGAGTCGTCGAGCGCCAGCCGCAACCGGCGGATCTCGTCGCCGGTGAACCAGCCGATGGCGTCGTGTTCCTCCGGCGCGGTGTTGACCGGCGTTCCCGTCCAGGCCTCGATGAGCCAGATCTGCATGAAGAAGGTGTCGCTGCGGAGCTCGTCCAGCGGCGGGTCCGCCGGCTGAGGGACTTCGATGCCCAGCTCCTCGCGCAGTTCCCGGACCAGGGCGGCGGCCGGCGGCTCCCCGGGCTCCACGTGACCTCCGGGCAGGTCCCACACGTTCGGGTACCGCAGGCGGTTGGGAGACCGGTGGACCAGCAGCAGCCGGTCCCCGTCGCGGAGGAGTCCCGTGACGATGTGCGCGCGCGAATCCGACATGGGCAGATTCTGCTGTGCGTCGTTCGACATGTTGCGCGGGCGGGTGGGTGGTCGATCCTCGGCCCACTGTCCACCCGCACCGTTCATCTGAGGAGCCATCATGCATCGTGTACCGCGTGATCGCCGGGCCGGGTTCGCCGTGCTCGTTATCGCCGCCGCTCAGCTCGTGGTTCAGGCTGTCGCGCCCGCACCGGCCTTCGCCGCCGGGCAGTTGGGGGTCGTGCTCGTCGCGACGACGCTGGACGACTACGACGACCGGCACAACTCCAACTCGACGCAGACCCGCTCGGCGACCTGCCCGTCCGGCACGCACGTGATCGGCGGCGGCGCCCGGGTCAGCGGCGGCGGCGACGAGGTGCGCCTGACCCGCCTCGTTCCGGTGCGCGGCGGCACCGGCCAGAACGACTCCTACTCCGCGACGGCTGAGGAGCCGGACACCGGGTACGCGTCGGAGTGGCAGTTCGTCGTCTACGCCCTGTGCGCCGACGCCGACGAACTGGATGGGTACAGCGTCGTGTCAGGCAGTACCAGCGAATCTTCTTCGGCTTTCAAACAGGCCACCGCGGACTGCCCCGGCGCGACCCTGGCCATCGGCGGCGGCGCGGCCATCAGCAACGGCGACCACCAGGTCGGCCTGCAGCTGTCCCGGCTGGCCGCCCCGCTGGACATCGCCCGCGCCACCGGCCGCGAGGACGCCAACGGCTTCGCCCTGAACTGGAGCGTCACCGCGTACGCCATCTGCGCCAACCGCATCGGCGGCGCGGCCATCTACGGCACCCTCGCCGCGGAGGGCGACACGAGTTCGTGCCCGCCGGACAAGTTCACCTACTCCGTGGGGGGCGGCGGGTCGCTGACCGATTCGGGGGCGTACTTCCTGCAGACGCTGTACCCGTTCGGCGACCGGAGCTGGACGGTGGAGATGACCGGGCCGCCGATCGGGCAGACCAGCGTCCAGGCGCTCTGCGGCTACTGACACCGGCCGGGAGTTCGGGTCCAGCGGTTGCCGCCGACAAAGCCGGCGCAGGGTGAGCGGGCGCTGTGATGAGGCGGAGTGCGCGGTGGCCGTCGTACTGTAGGGCGGGTGAGTGTGGTCCGGCGCGAGGCGCGGCGCCGCTGGGCGGTGGTCGCGGCGGTCGTCGGTGCGCTCGTGGCCGTGCCGCTCGTGGTGGCGTTCGCGCCGGTCATGGCGCCCCGGATCGAGCCCGGGCAGTTGCGCCAGCGGGTGATCGAGGCCGCGAGCGGACCATATCAGGGCTACGCCGAGAGCCGGGGTTCCATCGTCCTGCCCGAGCTGCCCCAGCTCGGCGATGTCTCAGGGCTCTTCGGCGGTACCACCAGCATGCGAGTCTGGCACGCCGGCAACGCGGCCTGGCGGGTGGCGGTGCTCGATCCGGTCGGCGAGAAGGACTTCTTCAAGACCGCCTCCGGGGCGTTCACCTGGGACTACGGCCGGAACCTGTGGACCGAGACGGTCGGCGATCCGGCCGTGCGCGCGCCGCAGGCGTCCGATCTCACCCCGCCCGAGCTGGCCCGCCGGCTGCTCAAGGACGCCGGGGACGGGGCGACGCTCCAGACGCTCCCCGGCCGGCGGATCGCTGGAAAAGCCGCGGCGGGGCTGCGGGTCGTACCCCAGGATCCGGACACCACCATCCGGGCCGTCGACGTCTGGGCCGACCCCGCCAGCGGGCTGGCGCTGCAGGTCGAGGTGGCCGGGGTGTTCACGACCCGGTTCCTCGACGCCACCACCGAACCGCCGTCCGACGCCGTGCTGCAGCCCCAGGCGTCCGACTCGTCCGGGTTCGCGTCCAGTACACGATCGGAAATCACCTCGTCGCTCAATGCGGTCACCCGGGCCAACCTGCCCGGCAGCCTTGGCGGGCGGGCCAGGGTGCCGGGGCCGTTGAGTGCGCTCGCGGCGTACGGGACGGGACTCTCGCGGTTCGTGGTCATCGCGGTGCCAGGGCGGCTCGGGGATCGGACGCTGGCGGCGTTGCGCGATGCGGGGGGTGTGGCGGTCGCGGGCGGTACCGGATATCTCATGCGCTCGGCGGTGCTCAACATCGTGGTGACCAAGGTCGGGCGGCGGACGTATCTGGTCACCGGGTTCGTGGCGCCCGAGGTGCTGACGGCGGCCGCGGGAGAGCTCCGATGATCGAGACCGCCGCGCTGACCAAGACGTTCGGGCGGGTGCGGGCCGTCGACGGGGTGGATCTCAACGTGCCGGAGGGGTCGCGGTACGGCCTGCTCGGCCCCAACGGATCCGGCAAGACCACGCTCATCCGGATGCTGCTCGGGCTCGTCTTCGCCACCAGCGGGGAGATCACCGTGCTCGGGCGGCCGGTGCCGCGGAAGCTCGCCGAGGTGCTGCCCGACGTCGGGGCGCTCGTCGAGGGGCCGGCCGCGTACGGGCATCTGTCGGGGCGGGCCAACCTGCGGCTGATCGACGCGGCCGGGCGGTCGGTGCGGCGGACCCGGAAGCGGCGGATCGAGGAGGCCCTCGAACGGGTCGGGCTGGGCGGGGTCGACGGGCGGCCGGTGCGCACGTACTCGCTCGGGATGCGCCAGCGGCTCGGGCTCGCGGGCGCGCTGCTGCGCACACCGCGGCTGCTGATTCTCGACGAGCCGACGAACGGCCTGGACCCGCAGGGCATCCACGAGATCCGGCAGCTGCTGCTGGAGATCAGCGCCGCCGGTACCACCCTGTTGTTGTCGAGTCATCTGCTGGCCGAGATCGAGCAGCTCTGCACGTGGGTCGGGATCATGGACCGGGGGCGGCTCGTCGGGCAGGACGAACTGGCCGCGCTGCGGGTGCCGACCGGGCGGGTCCGGCTCACCAGCCCGGACGCGGATCGGGTGGTGGCGCTGCTCGACGGGCGGGTCGTGCACCGCGACGCGGACAGGCTCACGGTCACCCACCCCGACGCCGCCGAACTCAACGCGCAACTGGTCGCCGCCGGGCTGCGGATCGCCGAGATCGGGGCCGAGCACCAGACCCTCGAGCAGGTCGTGCTGCGGACGACCGGATCGGGCACCGACCGGATGGAGCGACGGTGATCCTCGTCGAACTGCGCAAATTGTACCGCCGGCCGCGCACCCTGGTCAGCCTCGCCCTGCTGTGCGGGCTGCCGCTCGCCGTGGCGATCCTGCTCGCGACGACGCGGATCGGCACCGCGGCCGGGCAGGGGCCCGCGTTCCTGTCCGCCGTACTGAACAACGGCTCCCTGTTCCCGGCGGCCGCCCTGGCCATCGTGCTGCCGCTGTTCCTGCCGGTCGCGGTGGCCATCGTCGGCGGCGACGCGGTCGCGGGCGAGGCGAGCGCCGGGATGTTGCGCTACCTGATCGCCCGGCCGGTCGGACGGACCCGGCTGCTGCTGGCCAAACTCGTCTCCATCATGGTGTACGTCCTGGGCGCCGTCGTGGCGGTCGTGCTCACCGGATACGTGATCGGGATGATCTTCTTCCCGGTGCAGCCCGGTGCCGAGGTCGTCACCTCGGTCTCGGGGCCGGCCCTGTCGCCGCAGCAGGTGGCCCTGCGCATCGGGGCGGCCATGGTGTACATCGCGCTGTCCATGCTCGGCGTCGGCGCCATCGCGCTGTTCCTGTCGACGGTGAGCGACTCGTCGCTGGGTGCCACCCTCGGGGCCCTCGCCGCGCTGGTCGCCAGCCAGCTGTTCACCGCCCTGGACGCGGCGACCGCGATCCGGCCCTACCTGCCGACCCGCTACTGGCTCGCCTGGATCGACTTCTTCCGCGAGCCCGTCCTGTGGCGCGACATCGAGCGGGGGCTCGGGCTCCAGCTCGTGTACGTCGTGGTCTTCCTCGGCCTCGCCTGGGCCAACTTCGCCACCAAGGACGTCACCAGCTGACCGCCGCCGCTCAGCAGGGCGGGGCCGGGCCGATCGGGGCCGTCCCGATCGCGTCGAGCACCAGCCCGGTCACGTAGTCGTCGGTGGGCAGGTCGCCGTGGCTCACGTCCCGGCCGGGGCAGGCCTGCTGGATGTCGACGTCGACGGCGCCGGGGAGCCGGGCCGAGTCCGGCGGTACCACCGTCTGGTCCTGCTCGGTCCAGATGCTCAGCCACTGCGGCGGATCCGGCACCGGCTCCTCGAGCTCGGCGAGCAGCGTGCTGCCCGGGGCGAGCTGCTGGCACGCGGCCGGGCAAGCGCCGGGAAGCCCCGCGGCCCCGGCGGCGGCGAGCCGGGCACCCTGGTGGGGCGAGCCGAGGGTGACGACCCGGCGCGCCTTGTGTACCCCGTCGTGGCGCTGCACCCACAGCCGCGCCACGACCCCGCCGGCCGAGTACCCGATCACGTCCACGGACGGCGCCCGCCGCAACGCCTCCGTGGCGGCGTCGTCGAGCGTGTCCGCCTGCTTGCCGAGGTCACCCGTGCCGCCGTCGGGCATCGCCACCACGCTCGCCGTGCGCCCGGCGGCCCTGATCGCGGCGGCGAGGCGGTCGAGGCCGTCGGTCCCGCCGCCATAACCGGGCACCAGCAGTACAACGCCCGGCTTGTCCTGATCGGGAACCCGCAGCGGCTCCGCGCGCAGGGCCGCACGCACCGCCAGCCCGCCGGCGACCAGCACGGCGATGGCGGCGAGCACGGCGAACATCGCACGGCGCCGGGGACTCATCCACCATGTGTACCTCACCGGATCTCCGCGCCGCGGTAAGCCATCCGCGTCTCGACAAGCCGGCGGGGATGAGCCACCATCTGCGCGTGAGCTTCAGTCTCCTCGTGCTGGCGGCCCGCCCGGGGGCGAGCGACGCCGAGGTGCGGGCGATGGCCGGGGCGTGCCTGGGCCCCGGGCACCGCGAGGGTGAGCTCGACGAGCGGATCGTCTCCTTCTACGAGCACCTGCGGGGGCGGTTTCCGGATTTTCTGCCGTACGGCGCCGACACCCCGTGGATGGACACGCCGCTGGCCGTGGGCATCGACCATGTGGGGATGCAGCTGAGTTTCAGCGACCGGAGCCGGGCCGCGCTGGAGCTCATCGACCAGCTGGCCCGGCGGTACCGGCTGCACATCTACGACCCACAGGGCGACGAGCTCAAGCGGCCGGAGGACGCGTCCGTCAGTTGGTGATCAGGAACCCGCCGTCGAGGGTGAGGTCGACGGCGTTCACGCCGCCGTTGGTGAGCAGGAAGTCGACGGCGCCGACCACCTCCGACTTGGTGACCAGTCGGCCGATCGGGGTGCGCAGGGCGCCCGGCTGCTGCTCGACCGGGACCGGGGCCCACTTCGGGCTGTCGCCGACGATGCCGGGGTGGATGGCGTTCACGCGGTGCGGCGCGATCTCGCGGGCCAGGGTCTTGATCAGGCCGCTGATGCCGCCGTTGAACGTGGTGACCATGGTCGAGCCGGGGTAGGGCCGCTCCTTGGCCAGGCCGCCGAAGAGGACCACGGCGGCGGCCGGGGTGAAGCGCGGGCTGAGGACGCGGACTGTCTCGGCGTACCCGACGAGCTTGATGGTGATCGCCTTGATCGCCTGCGTGGTGTCGAAGCCGTCGAGGGTCACCGGCGTCGGGTCGCTGGCGGTGAGCACGAGGTTGTCGACCGACTCGACCTCGGCGAACGCGGCCTCGATGGTCTCCGGCGCGGACAGGTCCACGGCCAGCCCGCGCACGCCGGGCCCGATCCGCGCGGCGGCCGCCTCGGCGCCGGCCTTGTCCCGGCCGGTGACGATCACGGTGTCACCGCGGCCCGCGAAGTGCTCGGCGATCGCGTGCCCGAGGAACCCGCTGCCGCCGACGACGAGAGAAGTGGTCATGAACGCCAACGTACCCGGCGTCAGTGCGGGAACTGCCGCGAGCCGCGCGGCGTGATCCCGGCCCGGAAGGCTTGGATGGCCGCGATGACCTGGTGCATGCCGGTCGTGGCCTCGACGCGGTCCAGGTAGAGGCAGCGGGCGGCGAGCTTGGGCAGGTCCACGGTGAAGTAGACGGCCATGAGGGGATTGACGAACAACACACTGCCGCTGGTACGGGTCGTGAACTGCACGTCACCGAACGCACCCGCGACCGCGGCGGCGATCTGGCCGTTGACGATGCTCGGGCGCAGCGGGGTCGCGGCCTGGGCGTCGGCCGCCGCGTCGAGATACAGCTCCGCCTCGCGGCTCCCGCTCGGGATGGACAGCGCGCCGAGGTAGCCGCCGTCGCGGTTCAGCGCGGCGAGGTTCTCCAGCACCTGGGTGTGCACCACCCCGTGGTACGCGTCGATGCCGAACCCCAGGCACGTGACCAGCCGCACGGGAATGTCGTCGAGCCCGGCCACGGCGGCCAGGCTGGTGATGTCCTCCGCGGGCGTGCCGAGGCCCGTCTCGTCGCCCCGCATGAGGATGTCGGTCCCGCCGTCGACGAGGACGATCGCGTCGAGCCGGAGCGTGTCGGCGAGGTGGCGGTACGCGGCCCGCAGCCGTTGCACCCCGACCTTCGGGAACGCGTGGACCGTCGCGGGCAGCCCCTGCTTGGCGAGCCAGCGGGCGAGGGTGCGCTCCGGGAAGTACTGCTGCGGCCCTTTGGTCTCCGGCGTCACGGCCGCGACGTCCCGCTCGACCCAGGAATCGAGGTCGATCGCCCCGAGCTCCGTGAAGGACAGATTCGCCAGGTGTACCTCCACCCCGGCATCCCACAGCGCGACGGCGAGCGGCAGCCCGGCGTACACGTCGAATCCCCCACCGGCCCCGGCGATGAGCACCCGCTCCGCCCCACGCAACGCACCGAACAACGGCGGCACCGCCAGCGATTCGACCACGAAAGGATTCTCGCATTGGCGCCGCTCTGTCACGATGGGCGTGCTTGCTGTGGAAGCCCATTCCGCGCGGGAGGCACGGATGTTCGGGTCCGGTATCGAGATCTTCGCGTCGTTCATCCAGCAGGTTGTCACCGACCTGGCCAAGACCCGGTTGATGCGGCTCGGGGCCGGGCAGCCGACGGGCCTCCCCGGGCCGTTCAGCATGCGCCTGGCCGATCCGGCCGGGGCCCGGGACTGGGGCGGGGCGGTGCCGGTGCGCTTCCAGCTGACTCGCCCGAGCTCCGGCGCCGCGACCGCTGTGATCATGCTGCACGCCGGGCCGGGCCGGCCGACGCTGTTCACGCGGGTGATGCTCGGCCGGAAGCGGACCGTCACGCCGCAATTTCTGGTGCCGGGCTTCGGGTACCAGGTGATGGTCCTCGCCCCTCGGCCCGGAACGGGCGCTCGGCCACGCGCCGGAACTGCTCGGCGTCGGCGTGGGTCACGCCGAGATCCACCACAGCGATCCGGCGCTGACGGTGCCCGTGAAGACCAAGAGGCCCAGCACCGCGGAGCACGACCGGATCGAGCGGTGGTGGGCCCAGGGCTGCCAGCCGTTCACCGGCATCCGCGAGGCGCTGCCGGCGCTGAGCCGCAACGGTCGAGTGATCCCGTTCCCGCTGCCGCCACGGCGGGTGGTGAAGAAGTGCCAGGCTCGGCGGCCCGACGCCCGGGACCGCTGCGCTCGCCGGGCCCGCGCCGGTCAGGCCGTGTGCGACGTGCACGATCGCAAGATCCGCGAGGGCGTCCGGATCGAGCACTTCCGGACGCGGGAACCGCTGGCCGAATGGGCGCGGCGGGAACTCGGGGCCTGACTGCCGGGCCGGTGTCAACAGTTCGGGGTGGCACGGTAGTCAGTAAGGCGTGACGTTCGAGGAGTACGTGCTCACCCGGGGGCCGGCGCTGCTGCGGCTCGCGCGGTTGCTCGTGGATGACGTGCATCGCGCCGACGATCTTGTGCAGGACACGCTCGTGCGGGTGTACCCGCGGTGGGCGAAGATTCTGCGCACCGACCAGCCCGACCTGTACGTGCGGCGGGTGCTGGTCAACGTCAACGCGAGCTGGTGGCGGCGGCGGTCCAGCCGGGAGGTGCCGGCGGTGTTCGACGTCGACGTGTGGCCGGGGGCGGGCGACCACGGGGCGCCCGTCGCCGAGCGGGTCGCGCTGTGGGACAAGGTGCGGGCGCTGCCCGGCAAGCAGCGGGCGGTCATCGCGCTGCGGTACTACGAGGATCTCGACGACGACCGGATCGCCCAGATTCTCGGGTGTTCGCGCGCCACCGTCCGGACCCATGCCATGCGCGCGCTCGCGGCGATGCGCGTCGAGCTGCACGAATTGGAGGGGACCTCGCGATGAGCAGCGACCTGCAGGATCTGCGCGCCACGCTGCGCGCCCGGGCCGAGGCCCGTACCGACCCCGAGGCGCTGCTGGCGTCCATCGGGCCCGCGTTCCGCCGGCGGCGGCAGCGCCGGATTGCCGCCGCTACCGCCGGGCTGGCCGCCGTGGCCGTGCTCGCCGCCGTGCTCGCGCCGCGGCTGGTCGCCGGGCCCCCGGCCACGACCCAGCCCGCGCAGCCGGTAGCGAGCACAGAGCAGAGCGCCAAGGCGCCCGGAGGGGTCGGCTCCGACGCGCTCACCCTGCACTTCGGGATCGGCAAGCCGCCGTTCGAGACGAGCGACGAGCGCTGGGAGACCGACACCGGGGTCGAGCGCATGTCGGTGCAGGGCCGCAAGGCCGACGGCTCGTTCGCCGAACTGACGCTGCGCACCGACTCGATGACGCCGCGCGCCGATCCGACCGCCAGCGGTGCGGTGCCGACGCTCGAAGGCGTGCAGACCAGGGCGGGGACGGTCGGCGGGCAGCCGGCGACGGTCGTGACCGGCACCATGAGCGGGCTGCAGACCACCCTGATCAGCTGGGTGCCGGGGCCGGGCGTCAAGGCCGAACTGCGGGTGCAGGGTCCGGTACCGCTCGACAAGGCCCTCGCCTACGCCGGCACGGTCCGGCTGGACCAGTCCCGGCCGTGCGTCTTCCGGGTGCGGCCGACGGTGCTGCCGCCGGGCACCAGCGTGCGGAGCTGCGCGATCATCGGTACCAGCGGGGCGGGCACGATCACCATCCACGGGCCGGGCGGCGACATCGGCATCGCCGTGCCGAAGCCGGCCAAGTTCGGCATGGACGCCAGCCCCGGCGCGGTCGCGCAGCACCTGGACAACGGCTGGGTCTACGAGGACCTGACCGCGGGGTCCGGCGGCTACTTCAGCGCCAACATCCGCATCTCCGACCCGTGGGTGGAGGTCTCGGCGCACGGCCAGTACGGGATGGCCGAGGTCCTGCAGGTCGCCAACGGCCTGAAGCGGACATAGGGCCTGTTTCGGAACTGAGGCGGGGCTGCGGCGGGCCCAGATTCCACCGCCAAGGCCGGCCCGGCCGCTACGCGCAGCCGGCCCGCCCAAGGCGCCCTGCGCGCACTCCGCGAAAGCCCGGATACAACACCGGTATCCAAGCTTCCACGGAGCACACGCAGGAGAAATCTGGACTCCGCCGCAGCTCCCACCCCAGTTCCGAAACAGGCCCTAACCGAGGGCCAGCCGGACCGGCCCGCCCGCCGGGTCGGCCGCGCGCACCAAGGAGTACGGGACGCGGAACACGCGACCGGGCGCGGCCGGCCACGGGAGCCGGACCGCGCCCACCCGGCGGCCGTCCTGCACCGCCGTCACCCGCGGGAGGCGGCGGTGCTCGGCCGTCCACAGCAGCAGCCGGTTCCGGGCCGGCGGCGGGCCGCCCGGCACGATGAGCTGCGGGGCCACCCACAGCAGCGGCTCCTCCACGGCCAACGGCACGCCGGACGCCGCCCCGGACCCGGCCAGGACGGCGGCGGCGACGTGCCGGCCGTCGAGGGCGGCGACGTCGGCGGTGTCGACCGGGTGCAGCAGGTTGCCGGCCGCGAACACGCCCGGGCGGCTGGTGCGCAGGCCGGCGTCGACGACCGGGCCGAGCGACGCCGGGTCGAGGGCCAGGCCGGCCGCGCGGGCCAGCTCATGATCCGGGATCCAGTCGCCGGTGAGCACGACGGTGTCACAGTCCACCCGCGAGCGGCGGCCGGTGCGCAGATCTTCAAGCTCCACAGTGGACACGCGGCCGTGGCCGTGGATGGCGGCGAGGCGGGTCCGGGTGCGCACCGGGCGTACCGGCAGCCGGACCTCGGGACGCGCCAGCTCGGTGGTGAGCAGGACGGTGCGGCAGCCGGCCGCGCGCAGGGTGAGCACCGCCGACCAGCTGACGAGCTCGGCCCCGACGACGACGGCGCGCCGGCCGACGGGGGCGCGGTGCAGGTGGACGAGCTGCTGCAGCTGCCCGGTGGTGTAGACGCCGGCGGGCCGGTCGCCGGGGATGAGCCGGGCCGGGCGCGGGCGCTCGCGGGCCCCGGTCGCGAGGATGACGGCGGCCGCAGTTACGGTACGGCGGCCGCGAGGCGAGGTCACTTCCAGCTTGTGCGGCCCGGCCGAACCGGAAAGCGTGCGCTCGCCGGCCCAGCCGGTCACCATCGCCTCCGTCTCCAGCACCGCCCCGGCGGCCGCGGCCCGGCGGATCAGACGGTCCGCATAGGACGGTCCACTGAGGACGGTACTCAGATCCCGGAGGCCGTACCCGAGGTGGTCGCTGTGCCGCGGGATGCCCCCGAGCGCGGACTCCCGTTCGAGCACGAGCACGGGGCCGTCGACCCGCCCGGCGAGGGCGGCGGCCGCGCTGAGCCCGGCCGGTCCCCCGCCCACGATCGCGACCCGCACGTGCTCGTTCACCGGATGGCCTGAATCTCGGCGGCGCAGGAGAAGCCCTGGCACCGGCCGTTCATCGCCCGGGTCCGGCGCCGCAGCCCGTCCACGGTGGACGGTGGAATCACCGAGGCGTACGCGTCGCGGATCTCGCCCCGGGTGACCCGCTCACAGAAGCACGCGATCCGCCCGTACTCCGGATCGGCCGCGATCGCCGCCGCATCCTGATACGGCCGGACCCCGGCCTCCCCCAGGTTCGGCATCCGCGGCGGAGGCGGCAGGTCCGGTCGCGCGGTCAGGTCCAGGTGACCGTCCACAAGCGACCCGACGTGCTCGGCGATGGCCAGGCAGGCGGTGAGCCCGGTCGAGCGGATGCCGCCGACGAGCACGTACCGGCGGCCCGGATCCACGTCGATCAGGTAGTCGTCGGCGTCGATCGCGGCCCGCAGCCCGGCGTAGGTGGCCGTCACCTCCTCGCGCAGCAGGGCCGGCATCAGCGCGGTGCCCTTCGTCCGCAAAAACGTGAAACCGGCCGCAGACGTGCCGGTCGCGGTACGGTCCGGCAGATCCTCGGCGGTCGGCCCGAGCATCACGTTGCCGTAGACGGTCGGGCTGATGAGCACGCCCTTGCCCACTTTGGACGGTACCGGCAGGACGATCCGCGGGGCGAGCGGCCGGGCCAGCTTGTCGAACACGAGCAGCTCGCCGCGGCGGGGCGTGACGGTGAACCGTTCGTAGCCGAACAACCGGTCCAGGATGTCGGCGCCGAGGCCGGCCGCGTTGACGACCCAGCGGGCGCCGATCTCGCCCTGCGAGGTGGTGAGCCAGGTGTGGGTGCCGTCGTCGCGGACCGCGGTGACCCGGTGGCCGCGGCGCAGCGTGACGCCGCGGGTGACGGCCTCGGTCGCGAGGGCCAGGTTCGTCGTCCACGTGCAGGTGATCGCCTCGCCCGGCACCACCAGAGCGCCCAGCGCGCCGGGTGCCAGTGCGGGCACTTCGCGGTACACCTGCGGAACATCGACGATCGTGGACTCGGTGTAGCCGTTGCGCTCGGCCTTCTCCCGCAGCCCGGGCAGCGCCGCCAGCTGCTCGGCGTCCCAGGCCACCAGCAGCGCGCCGGTGCGCTCCACGGGGATCCCGGTCGCCGCCGCGTACTCGCCGAGCAGGTGGTAGCCGCGGGCCACCAGCCGCGCCTCCAGCGTTCCCGGCTTGGCGTCGAACCCGGTGTGCAGGATCGCGGTGTTGGCCTTGCTGGTGCCGTCGCCCACGTCGTCGCGGGCTTCGAGCAGTACCGTGGAAAGCCGGGAAGCGCCGAAGAGCCGGGCGATCGCGGAGCCCACCAGGCCCGCCCCGATGACCGCGACGTCGAAGGCCGGCGAGGTCACGGTGTGGTCCGCGCGGCGAGCGCGTGCCAGCGGGCCAGGTGCTCGGCGGCGCGCTCCGGCGGCCATTCGGGTTCGAACGTCGCCGCGGGCCGCCAGCCGCCGGTCGCGTCCACGATGGACAGTCCCGGGTCGAGGGCGAGCCGGGCACAGGCGGCGGCGCCGAGCGCGGTCGCGTGCGGGGACGGGTACACGTCGATGGGAATTTGTGCGAGGTCGGCCTGGGCCTGCATGAGCACCCGCGAGCGGGTCAGGCCGCCGTCGACGCGCAGCCGGGTGAGCGGGGTGCCGAGGTCGTCGCCGGTGAGCGCGACGAGCGCGGCGACCTGGGCCGCGATGCCCTCCAGGACGGCCCGCACGAGGTGCCCGCGCCCGGTGCTGAGCGTCATCCCGGTGAGCGAGGCCGTCGCGGCCGGGTTCCACCACGGGGCGGCCAGGCCGGCCAGGGCGGGCACGCACAGCACGCCGGCGCTGTCCGGGGCGGCGACCGCGTCGAGCTCGGCGGCGCCGTCGACGATCCCGAGCTCGGCGAGCCAGCGCACGGCGGAGGCGGCGGTGTAGACCTGACCGTCGGCGCAGTACGCGGTGCTGTCGCGCAGTTGCCAGGCGACCGAGGTGGCCAGGCCGCGCGCCGAGCGGACGGGGTTGCCGCCGAGCTGGGCGAGCAGGAACGCGCCGGTGCCGTACGTGCATTTGGCGGTGCCCGGCTCCAGGCACGCCTCGGCGAGCAGCGCGGCCTGCTGGTCGACGATGAGCCCGGTGACCGGCACGTCGCCGCCGAACGCCGTGGTGCGCCCGACGATCCGGTCGCTCGGCACGATCTCGGGCAGCTGCTCGTCGGCGAGGTCGAACAGTTCGAGCAGCTCCTCGCTCCACCACACCTCGTCGAGGTCGAGCAGCAGCGACCGGCCGGCGGTGGAGGCGTCGGTGACGAACGCGCCGCAGAGCCGGTGCACGAGCCAGGTGTCGGTGGTGGTGACGACGCCGCGGGCCGAGCGGTTCTCGCGCAGCCAGCGCATCTTGGGGGCGGAGAAGTACGGGTCGAGGACGAGCCCGGTCAGGTCGGCGACCCGCGGACCGGCCTTGCTGCGGGCGGCGCAGACGGCCTCGGCCCGCCGGTCCTGCCAGACGATGGCCGGGCCGATCGGCTCCCCGGTCGCCCGGTCCCACACGAGGACGGTCTCGCCCTGGTTGGCCAGGGCAACGGCATCCGGTTGTACCCCCGAATCGGCGACGGCCCGCCGCCCGGCCGTCAGCACCGAGGCGAGCAGCGCGCCGGGGTCGATCTCGACACCGCCGCCCGGGAGGTACACCGGTCGCAGCTCCTCCTCGGCGACGGCCAGCACCCGCCCGGCGGCGTCGGTGACGAGCGCCTTGGTGCCGGACGTGCCCTGATCGATGGCGAGGACGTGGGTCAACGGGCGGCCGCCATGAACAGCTCGACCAGGTCGAGCGCGGCCTCGCCGGTCCAGACGAGGGAGGAGAGCCCGACGAGGATCGGGACGGCGGCCAGGATGCCCGGCAGCGCCGCCGGGTGGGGCCGCAGCAGGTGGCTGACCCGGCGCGGCACGATCCCGCCGATGCTCGCCGCGTGCAGCCCGGACGGGTGCGGGTTGGCGTGGCCGGCGAGCGCGGCGGTGCCGATGGCGTGCGCGACGGTACGCCGGTCGCCGAGCGCGTCCGCCGCCCGCTCGTCCGCCGCCCGCTCCACCAGGTAGTCCACGTGCCGGCCGACCCACCACAGCGCCGGGTGGGCGGCGACCGCCAGCTCGGTGACGCGCACCAGCCGGTGGTGGCGCTCGGCCAGGTGCGCGCGCTCGTGGGCCAGCAGCGCCTCGAACTGCCGGTCGGTGAGCAGGTCCCGCATGCCGGTGGTGACCACCACGTGCCCCGGCCGCCCCGGCACCGCGAACGCTCCCGCCTTCTCGTCGGGCACCATGACCACCGCTTCGGCGCTCCCCGCGGGCAGCAGGCGGAGCAGGCGGCGTTGGTGGATCCAGCGGTACCAGACGGAGCAGACGACCGCCGCGAGCAACCCGACGCTGAGCCACGGCACCCACGGCTCCGACGCCGTGTCCCGCGCGACGACGGCGGCCGACCAGCCCAGCGCCCGGTCGACGAACGGCACCTCGGCCACGGCGTGCGCCGCGAACAGCAGGAGATTGACGGTGCTGCCCACCGCCGCGGCGGCGGCCGACCACGCCACGGCCCGGGCGGCGGCCGACGGGGCGAGCCGATCGGCCAGCAACCGCACCGCGACGACGAGCAACGGCGGGACGACGAGAACGGACCAGACGAAGTGGTCGATCATGGTCTGCTCACCCTTTCCGATACAGTCGTGTCCGTGACCGACGAGATCCGGCCGAGGCGGCGGCCCGGGCAGCTCGAGGCCGAGATCCTGACGGTACTCGGCGCGGCCACCGGCCCGTTGACCCCGGGTGAGGTCCGGGAGCGCCTCGACCCCACCGGCAGCCTGTCATACAGCGCCGTGGTGACCACCCTGACCCGCCTGCACGAGCGCGAGGCGGTGACCCGCGAACGCAGCGGGCGAGCGTACCGTTACGGAGCGCTGTCCGACCCCGCCGGCCTGGTCGCCGAGCGCATCAACCGCCTCCTCGCCGCCCAGGACGACCGCGCCTCGGTCCTGCGCCGCTTCGTGAGCCGCCTCAACGAGCAGGACGAGCAGCTCCTGCGGGACCTGCTGAACGAGGACCCGGACTGATAACTTCTACTGGGTTGTAGAAGGTAGGTTCGGGGGGTTCCCATGACGGTGGTCCTGGACGACGAGGTCCTGGTACTGCTCGCCGAGGGCCCGAGCAGCGCCTACGAACTCTGGCAGCGCCACACGGCCATCTTCGGCTCCTCCCGCCGCGTCGACCTGAGCCGCATCATGATCAGCGTCGGCCGCCTGGAACGCGCCCGCCTCCTGCGCGTCGAGGCGCCGGCCACCCTCCGCCACGGCAGCGGCAACCGCCTCTCCTGCTGGCTGACCGCCGAGGGCCGCCACCGCCAGGCCGAATGGCTGTGCGCCGTCGGCCCGGACACCGCGGTCGACGACCTGTACGTGCGGGGCATGCTCGCGGTGGACGCGGCCAACCCGGCCACCTTCGACACCTTCCTCGCCAACAGCCTCGCCGCCACGCGCCTGCGCATCTCCCGCCTGGCCGCCACGCTCGACACGGACCCGGCCCAGCGGGCGCGACTCGCCTTCGACCAGGAGGTGGCGCGGGCCTTGGCGCTGTGGCTCAACCAGCTCCCGGAACACCGCCGCCCCGCCGCGTGACCGCGCGGTCAATCCCGTGGGAAGCCCATCGTCGGGTGCGCCGGACCGCCCAGCTCGGCCGACAGCAGGTCGGCCAGCCGCCACACCGCCGCGTCCCGGTGCTGCGATCCCCAGTACGCCAGCCCCTCCACCACCAGCCGCCAGTGCTGCCCGCGCAAGCTCACCGCCACCCGCCCACTCCCGGACTCCCCCGCAGCCGTGATCGGCGCGTACGTCTCGACCGCGCCCAGCGCCTCCGCGACCGCCCGCCACTCCGCGCCCGGCAAGGTGACGGTGTAGGTCCGGGATTCGTCGAGGCCGAGGTCGTCCGGCGTGCTCGCGGCAACGGTGAACTCGCACCACGGCGACCAGTCGTCGGCCGAAGTCGGGCGCACCCGCCACCGGTACGACACCCCGTGCGCAAGTGCCCCGGCCCGCTTGAAGTCGAGCGTCGCCCCACGCGCGTCCGGCTCGCCGGGCAGGTCCACGTCCCGCTCGGTATGGCCAAGAAGCCCGCGGACCTGAAACGTGGACGCCAGGTACGGCGGGCTCCCACCCACGAAAGCCAGCACCGGCCGCACAGTGTCCAGCACCGGCCGGTCCGCACAGCCCCGCCCGTCGGTGTCCAGCGACACGCCGCCCACGGCCGGCGCGTCCACAACCGCGTCCGCGGGCCGGAACGCCACGGCGACGCCCACCGCGAGTACGACGGCCAGCACCCCGCCGAACGCCATCCGCCCAAGGGTCGTCACGGGATGGACCATCGGCCGCGGCACGCCGAACCTGAGCTCACGTCACGACAAAGGGATCGCCGTACACCCTCCAGGCCAGCGGTGGCCGCAGGTCGAAGTTCCCGGCCGCCAGAAACGCCCGCTGCGCCGTGTCCACCCGGCTCGTGTCCGAGTGGGCCTCCTCCGTCCGCATCACGGCGACCCGCGCGTCCAGGAACGCCCGCAGATAGGCGGCCTCGTCGCCGCCCCGCGAAGGTGGCACGGCACGCGCCAGCGCGGCCCGCCGGATGCCGCCGAAGCTCGAAGCGTCCGCACCGGGGCCGTGCATGACCATCGCGTCGAAGTACACGAACTGGCCGAGGGCCCGCAGGCCGTCGGCGCGTGCCTGGGTGACGGCCGGCGTGAAGTACACCCGGTCGCGGAAGGAATCCTGGGCCGCGCGGAACGCCGGATCGCCGGCCGCGGACGACCAGGCCGCCGCGAACGCGGGGCCCAGGCCGGCGTGCGAGGACGTGCCGTGCACCGCGCGCAACGCGGGCAGGAAGCGGGCGAGCGCGTTCGCCGGCACGGCGGCGGTGTACGACTCGACGACCGCCAGCATGTCGCCGGTGCCCGAGCAGAAGCCGATGATCCCGCCCGTGTAGCCGCGGCCGTCGCCGATGTCCTCGAGGTAGCTGTACTGCGCGTGCCAGTCCAGGGACGAGTTCTCCGCCGAGGACACCAGCCGCATCGCGAGGTCGGTGCCGAGATCCGGGCCCGAGGCGAAGGCCGGCGACGGGGTCAGGCCCACCACCGCCGCCAGCAACAAGACGCGAAGCTTCACGCCGCGATCCTGCCATCACAGACGGTACACACGAAGCTACTCAAAGACAGAGTGGCCGTTCGGCCTACACTGAACAGGGTGGGGCAGCGGGTTGCCAGGACCGAGGGCGGGATCGCCTACGCCAGCACCGGGTCGGGGCCGCCGCTCGTCTACGTCGGCGGCTGGGTGTCGCACCTCGAACTCAGCTGGGCCCTGCCCGCCGAGCGCGCGTTCTACGACGCCCTCGCGCAGGGGCGCACGCTCATCCGCTACGACAAGCTCGGCTGCGGGCTGTCCGAGCGCACGCCGCCGGACCGATACTCGATGGCCCAGGAGCTCGACGCGCTGGACGCCGTCACCGGAGACCTCGAGCGATTCGACCTCATCGGCACCTCCCTCGGGGCCGCCGTCGCCGCCACGTTCGCCGCACGACAACCGCAGAGGATCCAGAAGCTCATCTTGTACGGCGGGTGGCTCGACGGATCCCGCGTCGCCTCGCCCGCGATCCGCACGCACGTGCTCGGGCTGGTCGCGCAGCACTGGGGGCTCGCGTCGGGGCTGCTCGCCGACGTGTTCGCGCCGGAGGCGGATGCGGGGACGCGGGCGGCGTTCGTGCGGTACCAACAGGAAGCGGCCGACGCCGAAACGGCCCGGACGATGCTCGCCGCCGCCTATGCCACCGACCTGACCGAGGTGCTGCCGGCGATCGCCGCGCCCACGCTCGTGGTGCACCGCGACCGGGACCGGGCGGCGCCGCTGAGCGAGGGAAAGAAGCTCGCCGACGCGATACCGGGTGCGCGGTTCGAGGTGGTGGCGGGGCGCTCGCACCTGCCGTACATCGGCGACACCGGCGCGCTCACCCGTGCCATCCGCCGGTTTCTCGGCCTGCCCGCCCGCCATCGGGGCAGCGGACCGGCGCTCACCGCCCGGCAGCGCGAGGTCGCCGCGCTGGTCGCCGAAGGGTGCACGAACCGGCAGATCGGCGAGCGGCTGGGCATCGCCGAACGCTCGGCCGAGGCGCACGTCGAACGCATCCGGCTCCGGATGGACTTCCGCTCCCGCGCCCAGATCGCCGCCTGGTACGTGGCGACGGCCGCGAACTGAGGTATTTTCCCGCCTGCACCGGGGACGGGTGCGCGCCGACGATGGGCGGATGCGTTTGCTGTACGCGGCCGTCGCCTACGCGGCCTTCCTGCTGAGCTCGGTCTGGGCCGTGTGGTTCCTGGCCGTCACCGCCGACCGGCCCGCGCGGCACTCGGCCCCCGTCGCGCTCGCCGTCGACGGGCTGCTGCTGCTCGCGTTCGCCGCCCACCACACGATCGCCGCCCGCGACCGGTTCAAGCGCCTCCTCCCGGCCGCGATCGAGCGCAGCACCTACGTCCTGGTGGCGAGCCTGCTGCTGTTCGCCGTGTTCGGCTGGTGGCAGCCGGTGCCGGCCACCGTCTGGCGGGCCGGCGCGCCGTGGTCGGTCGCGATCTGGGCGGTGTTCGCGGCCGGCTGGCTCATCGTCGTCGGCTCCACGTTCATGGTCGACCACGCCGAGTTCTTCGGCCTGACCGGCCCCAAGAACCAAGAGATTTCAAGCCGTCTCTTGTACTCCCTGTGCCGCCATCCGATGATGCTCGGCCTGCTGATGACGTTCTGGGCGACCCCGCACATGACCGCCGGCCACCTCTTCTTCGCCGTGGCGTCCTCGGCGTACATCGCCGTCGGCATCCGCTTCGAAGAGCGAGCCCTGCGAGCGCGATTCGGCGCGGCCTACGAGGACTACGCACGGCAGGTCCCCGCGCTCATCCCCTGGCCGCGCCGGGTCTAAGCGAGCAGCCAGTCCGGTTCGATGTCCGTCTGCGTGCCGAAGGTGAGCTGGGTGGGGCTCTTGCCGTCGGGCGTGACGGTCCAGATGGTGCCGAAGCCGCCGTCGTCGTCGGCCGCGGAGTAGGCGATCAGTTTGCCGTCCGGGGACCAGGCCGGCTGGATCAGATAGGTGTCGTTGACGATCGGCGGCCCGGCGATGATGAGCTTCTCCGCGCCGCCGGTCGCCGGGATGCGGTACAGGCTGCTGCCCAGGCCGTTGTTCTCGTAGCGGCTGAACGCGAGCTGCTTGCCGTCGGGTGAGAAGTCCGGGTAGCCGTCGTGGCGTCCGGCCACCGCCGGGGTCAGCGGGTCGAGCGACAGCGTCTTGAGGGTCAGCGCCAGCAGCCGGCCCGAGCCGCCGGAGTAGCGGGTGAACACGATCCGGCCGCCGTCCGGGGACCAGGTGGGCGACGCGTCGCTGGCACCCGCCGGGGCCGCGGTGAGCAGTTGGGAGTTGCCGCCGGTGACGTCGCGGACGCAGATGTGGCCGTTGAAGGGCGACACCGGCTCCCGGCACGTGTAGGCCAGCCGTTTGCCGTCCGGGGACCAGGCCGGGTCGTCGGCGTCGCCGCTGCCGGGCACCACGGCCAGGCCGGTGGTGTCGGCGTTCATCACCCACAGACTGTCGGGTCCGGCGCCGTAGCGGGTGAAGGCGATCCGCTTGCCGTCCGGCGACGGGACCGGGCTGAGTTCCTGGATGCCGGCCGTGTTGGTCAGGTTCTTCGGCTTGGAGCCGTCCGGGTTCATCGACCAGAGCTCGTGGTTGACGGCGTAGTCGCGGGAGAACACGATGCGGCCGTTGCCGACCGGCGGCGGCGCCGCCGTGGCGGTGGTCGCGGGCAGGACAGGGAGCACCGCCAGGGCGGTCAGCGCGGCGAGGCCGGGCACGTACGGTCGCTTCATCCCGGGCACGGTAGGCGCCCGGGAACCGCCCAATCCGGGCAGAACGCCGAACGGGCCGAAACCCGACAGCCGCTACCGCCCCTCGACCGTGACCAGCCAGTCCCCGGCCGCGACGGTGCTGCCGGGCGTCGCGTGCACGGCGACCAGGCGGCCGGGCCGGTCCGGCGCGCACAGCCGCACGAGCGCCAGCCCGTCGAGCCGCACCACCCCGAGCGGCGCCCCGGCCGCGTACTCCTCGCCCGGCCCGACCAGCCAGCGCACCAGCCGGCCGGAGATCTCGTCCCAGCGCAGCGGGGTCGCCCCGGCCGGCGGCGGCACCGGGTCGAGCGCCCGGTCGCCGGCCCGCGCGGCGAGCGCGGCGGCGCCCTGGGTGACGGCCAGGTCCGGGTCCTCGGTCCGGCGCACCGGCCGCCCGATCCCCCGCTCGACCGCCGCCGCCACCGCGGGCGTCCGGCAGGTGCCGCCGGTCAGCAGCACGGCGGTCAGGTCGGCCGCGCGGACCCCGCCCGCCGCGAGCAGGCCCATGCTGCAGGCGACGGTCCGCGCCACCAGCGGCGCGATCAGCTCGGCGAGCTCGCGTTGATGCAGCTGGTACGGCGGCGCGAGCGGCGTCAGGTAGTCCTCCACGTCCTCGGCGTCGCTGAGTTGATGCTTGACCCCGCGCACGAACTCGCGCACCTGCAGCCCGAGCCGCAGCCGGGCCGGCGCGGCGAGGGCGGTCGTGCCGAGCGCGCCGGCCAGCTCCTCACCGCCGCGTTCGTGCAGGTGCGCGGAGATGAGCGCGTCGATGTCGCGGCCGCCGCAGTCGTCGAGCGCGGCGTGCCCGAGCACCTCGTGCCGCCCGCCCGCGAAGCGGACCAGGGCCGCGTCGAAGGTTCCGCCGCCGAAGTCGTACACGAGCACCAGGTCCCCGTCGGCGAACGGCGCTCCCGACAGCGGGGCGAGGGCCGCCGCGACCGGCTCCGGGGCCAGCTCCACCTCGGCGAACCCGGCCGCCTCGCCGGCCCCGATCATCACGTCCCGCCGCGGGTCGCCCGGCCCGTACGAGGCCGGCACCGTGAGCAGCAGCCGCGGGACCGACCCGCCGTGCAGCTCGGCGGCCCGCTCGCCGAACACCCGCAGGACCGCGGCGACGAGCTCCTCGGGCCGGTAGTCGGCCTCCCCCAGCGGGATCGGCGCCGTCTCGCCGAGGTCGCGCTTGAACTCGGCCCGGTACGCCGCCGGGTCGGCCCGCTTGCGCCGCTCGGCCACGGTCCCGACGAGCAGCGCGTCGCCGGTCCGGCAGACCGCCGACGGCCAGTTGTACAGCCCGCTGGCCGGCTCCTTGATGAGCCGGACGGGCTGCCCGGCGACGACCAGCGCGGCCGAGGACGACGAGGTCCCGAAGTCGACCACCAACACCGCTTCGCTCACGCCGGCTCTCCAATCCCCACGAGAAAGATCGTGCCCTCGAACCCGACCGCCGCGCGAATCCCGTCGGGGCTGACCACCAGGGCCTGCGGATGGCCGTACACGACATCGAACCGGGCCAGCACCGTCCCGTCCCCCGGCTCCAGCAGGTGCCACGACCGCTTGGTCGCCACCAACAGCCGGCCGTCGGGCGTGGGCGTGGCGGCCTGGTCGGCCGGCATCCAGTCGTGCAGCCACGCTTGCTGGCCGGTGCGCAGGTTCCAGCCCCGCACCGCGTTGACGACGATGACCCGGCCGTCGGCGCTGAACGCGAGCGAGCGGATCGGCACGCTGCCCTCGACCACCGTGATCCTGGTGCCGGTGGCCGCCTCGCGCACGATGACCCGGCCGTCCGGGGTCGACGTGGCCACCAGCCGGCCGTCGGGGCTGAACGCCACCACCCAGCCGCCGTCGGTGCCACCCCACAGGTCCCGGCGCTTGGCCCAGTCGTGCAGGATGGTCGTCCCGCCCTCGGTGACGATCGCGAGGTGCCGGCCGTCCGGGCCGAACTCGAGCCCGATCACCCGGTCGTCGGTGGCGATCGCGGACGGCATCCGGCCGGGGACGAGGGTGTGGACCGCGACGGCCGAGTCCGAGCCCACCAGCAGGTCCTGGCCGTCCGGGCTGAACTCGACACAGTATGCCGCGCCGGGAACCGCCGCCAGCCGGCCATTGCCTTCGTCGCGGAGCGTCGCGCCGGATTCCCGCCCGGCGTAGGCCAGCCACCGGCCGTGCGGGCTGAACGCCAGTCCGGCCGGCCCCTCCGTGGTCGTGATCCGCTGGAGCTGGACGGGCCGCGTGTAGCGCACGGCCACCGGCCGAGGGGCGACGACCGCGGGCTCCGGCTCCGGCTCGGGAACCGGCTCCGGCTCTGGTACCGGCTCGGTTCCCGGTGCGGCGACGGTGGCCAGCCAGCCGCCGCCGAGGACGCCCGCCGGGGCGTGCTGCGCGACCAGGATGCCTGGTTCGTCGGGCGCGCGCAGGCGGCGCAGCGAGCCGTCCGCGATCCGCACCACGGCCAGCTCGGCCCGCGCCGGGTACGCCTGGCCGGGCTCGACCAGCCACCGCACGAGCCGCGCGCCGGCCACGTCCCAGCGCAGCGGGGTGTGCCCGTTGGCCGCGGCCGGGTCGACGCGCTGCTGCGGGGTGTCGCGCACCACCTTCACGGCGCCGTGCACCGAGTCGCGGTCGGGCTCGTCGGCCCAGGTCACCGGCCGGTCCGGGAGCCCGTCGAGCAGTGCCTGGACGAACTGCGGCATGCGGATCAGGCCGCCGGTCAGCACGATCCGGTCGACGCCCGCGTGGCGCTGCAGCAGCCGCCGGGCCACGGCGAGGGCCTGCCCGGCGATCGGTTCGAGCAGCCGGGTGAGGTCGTCGCGGCGCAGTTCGAGGGCCGGGCCCAGCGCGGTGACCGCGTCGACGGCGAGGTCGGCGGCGGCGACGGTGTGGCGCATCCGGCGTACCGTATCCGCGAACTCGAACGCCAGCCGCTTGGCCACGAGCGCGGCGGACCCGGCCGGGAGATGGTCGGTGCGCAGCGCCTCCGCGAGCTCGTCACCGCCGGCGGCCCGCAGCTGCGCGCCGAGCGCCTCGTCGAGCGCGTGCCCGCCGGCGCCCGGGTCGATCTCGTGGTCCAGGACGAGCGGTCCGTCGGCGCGCACCACGGAGGCCGTCAGCGCCCGCGCGCCGAAGTCCAGCACCAGGGTGAGCTCGGCCCGCTCGGCCTGCTTGCCCGGCTTGGCGCGCTTGCCGGGCTTGGCCCGCTTGCCCGGCTCGCCCGCCTCCTCCGGCGCCGCGGCCAGGGCGAGCGGCCGCGCCAGCAGTTCGGCCTCGGCGAACCCGACGATCTCGGCGATCTCCAGCAGCACCCCTCCGCGCCCCGGGTCGGCGACGGCGGCCGGATCGGCGACGAGCACCAGCCGGTCGACCGGTCCGCGCAGGAGCCGGGCGGCCACCTCACGCATCAGGCCGAGCATCCGCCCGACGAGCACGACGTCGCGCTTGTGGTCGCCGGTCCAGCCCGCGTACCCGTCGGGTTCGGCGCGGCGTCGGTGCAGGGCGACGGAGCCGCAGTACGTGTCGCTGTGCAGGGCGGTCGGCCACAGCGGCGTACCGGTGAGGGGCTCGGCCAGCTCCCGGACCGTCTTCCCGCGCACGACGACGGCCTTGCCGGTGGCCGCGCCGATGTCGGCGATCAGCACCGGCTCGCTCACGGTTGGTCCTCGAGGCGCATGAGCCGGACGCCGTCGTCGGTGCCCAGGGCGAGGGTCACGCCGTCGGGGGCGAGCGCCATCGCGTGGACCGGCGCGCCGAGCGGGTGGTCGGCGACGAGCTTGCCGTGCAGGGTCTCGAACACCGCGATCCGCGCGCCGGCGACGACCAGCCGGTCGCCGCGCGGGGTGAAGGCGAGCCCCGTGACGCCGCCGGGCTCCGTGGCCGTCCACGCCGTCGTGGCGGTGCGGGGGTAGCAGCACTGGACGGTCCCGGCGCGGTTGGCCACGGCCAGCCGGTCGCCGCCGCGGCTGAACACCAGCCGATGCCCGCCGCCGGTCGCGACGGCCCGGGCGAACCGCCGGCCCGACGGCTGCCCGTTCTTGAGGTCGATGAGCTCGACGCCCTGCGCGATCATGGCGAGCACCGTGCCGTCCGGGCTGAACGCGACGGCGCTGCCGCTGTTCTTGCGTGACCAGCGGGGCGGCTGGCTGGGCCCGGCGTACAGGATGGAGTTCCAGCCCGCGGTGGCGACCGCGAAGTACCGCTCGTCCGGGCTGACGGCCAGGTCGAGCACCGAGTCCTGGACGGCGACGGACCACAGCCGCCGGCCGGAGTCGATCTCCCACCGTTCGAGCGGTCCGTCGGTGCCGGCCCACACCTGCTTCCCGCCCGCGGCGAAGGCGACCGCCCGCGCCGTACCGCGGACCGTGAGCTGCGACAGCGGCCGCCCGTCGCCGTCCAGCAGGCAGACCGCGCCCTCGACGCCGGCCGCGATGCGCCGCCCGTCGGCGCTGAAGGCGATCGACCGGACCGGGCCGCGCGGGGCGGCGCGCACGGAAACGCTGGTCGCCTCCAGCACGCCGACGGTCGCCGCCCAGGCCCCGCCGGCGAGCACCGTGCCGGGTTCGGCGTGCCGGCGGACCAGATGGCCCGGGCGGTCCGGGGCCCGCAGCCGCCGCAGCCCGCCGTCCTCGGTGCGCACCACGGCCAGCTCGGCCCGGGCCTCGAAGGTCTCCCCCGGCTCGACGAGCCAGCGCACGAGCCGCGCCCCGGCCGCGTCCCACCGCACCGGCACCTGCCCGTCGGCCGGCGCGGGCGCGGCGGTCATCGGCGGCATGGCCTGCACGAGCCGCGCGGCGCCGGTGACGACCCCGCCCTCGCCCATCTCGACCGAGCGGCCCGGCAGTCCGATCGCGGCGCCGACGGTCCGGATGACGTACGGAATGCTGGTCATCCCCCCGGTGAACACCACCCGATCGACCGTCGGGCCGGCCCGCTCCAGCAGGTCGGACGTGGCCGCGATGGCCCGTTTGACGAGCGGGGCCAGCAGCGCCTCGAACGCCTCGCGGCGCACCTCGACCACCGGCCCGGTCGCGAGCGGGCGGTCGGCGGCGACGGGCGCCATGCTCAGAGCGTGCCGCAACCGGCGGACCGCCGCGGCGAAGTCCATCGCGACGCAGGCGGCCGCGTCCGCGTCGAGGTGGTCGGTGGCCAGCGCCCGCTCCAGCGCCGTCCCGCCGAGTTCGCGCACGTGGGCGGCGAGCGCGGCCTGCGCGGCCCGGCCACCGCAGTCCTCGGCGACGGTGTGGCCGAGCGACTCGTACCCGTCGGCGGAGACGCGCACCAGACCCGCGTGCAGGCCGCGCTCGCCCAGGTCGAAGGAGAGCACCACGCCCGGGGTGTCGGGGCCGCGGTCGGTGTAGGCGGCCGCGGCGGTCCGCGGCACGAACTCGGCGTCGGCGAAGCCGAGGTGCTCGGCCATGCGCTGGAGGAAGGCCGGCCACCGCTCGTCGGGCTCGGCGTCCACCACGACCACGAGGCGCTCCGGGGTCGTACCGTGGCGCTTGACCGCGCGCAGCACCGCGGCGAGCATCCAGCCGCGGGCCCGCTGGTGGCCGCCGCCGAGGTACTCGCCCGGATAGGCGCGGCCGAACGTCCGGGCCGCGGTGCCGAGCCGGGTGTCGCCGGCGTGCTGATGGGCGGCCGTTGGCCAGGCGCGCAGGCCGGTGCCGGGCTCGGTCACCGGGACCAGCCGCCCGTCGTGGATCAGGATCGCCTTGGTGGTGGCGTGGCCGGGGTCGACCACCAGCACGGTCTCGGGCCCGGTCCCGCTCACGCCGGCTCCCGTACGGTCGACACGAGCCGCTCGTAGCTGCGCCGGACCACCTGCACGGCGCGGCGGGTCCGGCCCTCGTACAGCGGATCCAGGTCGCGGGCGGCCCATTCGCCGAGCCGGGCCCGGGCGGCGGCGAGCAGTTCGGGCGGCGCGGCCGGGGTCGGCAGGCCGAGCCGGTCGGCGGGGGCGGTGCCGTGCTCGCCGGTCACCCGCAGGAGATCGGCGGCGTCGTCCGGGGTGAACGAGAGCGCGTCGTCGTAGTACAAGCGGAGAACTTCCAATTCGCGGAAGGCGTGCTCGTCGCGGTCGAGGGCGAGCAGCGGGGCGCAGGCGTCGAGGAGCACGGTGCGCTCGTGCGGGCCGAGGGTGGCGGCCCGCCGGTCGCGCAGGCGGTAGGCGAGGTCGAGGGCGCCGCGCAGCTTGATGAGCTCGGCGCGGTTGCCGAAGTGGCCGGTCAGCAGGGCCCGGAAGCCGGGCAGGCCGCTGCGCGCGGTGAGCTCGGCCCGCAGTTCGGCCGCGTCCCGGGCTCCGTCGCGCACGAGCCCGGCGGCCAGCCAGATGCCGTACTGCCCGAACCGCCGCAGCAGCGCGGCCCGGCGCTCCGGCGGCACCGGCAGGTCCTCGTACTCGCGGGTCGCGAAGAACGGCCCGCGGCGCAGCCGGCGCTCCAACGTGGACGGGTCCACGTTGGACAGTCCAATGAGGTCACCGAGCTCGTCGTCGGTGAACGTGGCGGCGGCCGCGGCGACCAGGCTGGCGATCGGCCGCACCTCGTACAGCACCCGCCGGGCCCCCGGCGCGCTCATCACGCGCTCGGCCAGCCGCCGGCCCTCGGCGAGCGGGTCGGGATGCTGCGGCCAGGAAAGCTCCACCTTGGTCAGGGCGGCGATCGTGGTGACCGGTCCGGAGCCGCCGACGCCGGGCCCGGCGAAGTCGGCGAGCAGCTCCTCCTCGTTGGCCGCCAGCCCGCGCGCGAACACCACGACGAGCGCGTCGGCCCGGCTCGCGTGGGCGGCGGAGGCGGCCCGCACGTCGTCGCCGGTGCGGCCGAGGAAGCGCAGCGTGTTCTGCGAGTCGGTCTGGAACACCGAGTCCAGGCCCGGGGTGTCGACGAGGTCGAACGCGCGCAGGTGCTCGTTGGGGTCGGTGACGCGCAGATAGTCGATGGCGCGCAGCAGCCGCCGGTGCTGCTTGTCGCCGTCGCGGGCGCGCACGGTCAGCGCCTCGAGCCCGGCCGGGTCGCGCCGCTCGGGCGGGCGGCCGTCGGTGAAGTGCACGGTCAGCTCGCGCCGGGGCCCGTGCCCGATCCAGTTGACGTTGAACGTGAGCTCCTCGACCCCGGTCGGGGCGAGCGGCGCGCCGAGCAGCGCATTGGCGAGCGTCGACTTGCCGGAGCTGACCCGGCCGACCAGCGCCACCCGCATCGGCCCGGACAGCCGCGCCCGGCACGCCGCCAGGTCCTCGGCGGCCTTGTCCAGGCCCGGCAGCGGTACCGCCCGCAGCCCTCGGATCGCCTCGTCGAACGCCGCCGTCGCCCGTGCCCGCAGCCCGGTCATCAGGCGTCCGCGGCCTCGGCGTCCACCGTGGACAGTTTCGCGGCCGCCGCGGCGAGCGCCGTGACCCGCTCGCGCAGCTCGATCAGGGGCTTGCACTCGGCGAGCAGCTCGCGGGAGCGCGCCTTGGCCGCGTCGTGGGTCGCCTTGCGCGCCGCGGCCAGCCGGGGCAGCAGGTCCTGCAGCGTCTCCTCCTGCTGGGCCAGCCGCCCGTCGAGCTCGGCGATCGCCGCGGTGGTGAAGTCGCGGACCACCTCGTTGACCGCGGTCGAGACGTGCCGGCGCTGGTCGCGCTGCAGCGTGCCGAGCTGCTGCTGCAGGCTCTGCCGGCGGGCCTGGCGGTCGGCCCGGCGCTCGTCGGCGAGGCCCTCCTGCCAGCCCAGCGCGCTGCCGAGCAGCCCGCCGATGGCCGCACCGACGGCGTTGCCAACCACCGGCACGATCAGCCCGCCCAGCAGCCCGCCGACGGCCGCGCCGAGGCTGACCCCGGCCCGCAGCCCGCCGAGCCGGCCGCGGAACAGCCCGGGCCGGTCCTCGGCGGCGGGCTCGGCGTCGACGCGCAGCTCGGGCACCGGCGGCACCGGCAGCTCGCCGAGGGCCGGCCGGTCGAGGTCGAAGCCGTGCCGGAGGCTGAAGTCGGCCAGCACCTCGGCCGCGGCGACCGCGGCCTGCTCGTTGAGCTCACCGACGACCTGGGCCGCGTCGGCGGTGAGCTGGCCGACGAGCCGTTCGGGGTGGTAGAGGTACTGGTCGTCGCGCAGGTAGTCGACCGAGAAGCCGTGCCAGACCTGGTCGAGGCGCCGCTCGCCCTGCACGCCGAGGCGCCGCCCGAGCCCGCCCAGCTCGTCGGCGAGCTGCCGGCGCCATTTGGCCGAGGCCGTGCGCATCTCGGCCAGCTGCTTCTGCCGGCCCTGGGCCTCGGCGACGAGCCCGGCGAGCTTCACGTTGGTCTCGTCGGCGAGCGCGTCGAGCTCCTCCTTGAGCGGCTCGAGCAGCCCCTGGGCGGCCCGGCCGAGCTCGTCGAGGGCGGCGCCGAGGAGGCGTTTCGCGCGGTACCGGTGCAGCGAACCCCACAGCGCGGCCTCCAGCGCCGGGAAGTTGGACAGCTCCAGGTCCTCGTCGTCGCCGTCGAGCAGGTAGTCCCGCTTCGCGTGGGCCGACACGGGCACGATCGTCACCTGGTCGGCCGGCCGCCCGAGCGCCGTCGCGATCTTGGCCCGCCCGTTGGCCAGGATCGCCGAATAGTCCCCGATGTCGGTCTTGGTCAGCACGAACTGCAGCGCGTCGCGGGAGTCGCCGGCCGCGACCGCCTCGGCCGCGTGGCGCAGGAACCGCAGCTCGCTCTCCAGCAGCGGCTGGGTCGCGTCGAACACGAACACGATGGCGTCCGCGCTGGGCAGGAACGCCATGGTGGCCGCGGTGTGTCCCGCGTACACGCCGCCGACGCCCGGCGTGTCGACCAGGGTCAGCCCCGAGCGCAGCTTCGGGTGCGGGGTCTCGATCGCCACGAGCCGCGCCCGGCGCGCGTTGTGCGGGTTGCCGCTCTCGGTGACGTAGCCGGCCAGCTCGGCCCGCCCCGCCTCGACGGTCTCGGTGCCGCCGCCGTCGAGTTCGAGCAGGATCTCGATGCGTTCCTGCTCGCCGTACCGGACGGTGGTGACCACGCTCGTCGCGATCTCCCCGGCCTCGGGGAACAGCAGCGGCCGCTCGTGCTCGTCGAGCAGCGCGTTGAGCAGGCTGGATTTGCCCCGTTTGAACTCGCCGCAGACCACCACGGTGAGCCGCCCGTCCGCCAGCCGCTCCCGCGCCGCCGCGAGCCGACCGGCCGCGGTCCGCGCGCCGCGCCGCTCGGCGAGCGCGATGAGCTGCGGAAACAGGCTGAGTGCCGCGTCCCGGGCGGTGTCGAAGTCGCGCATCGGGCCCATGGTAAGGGCCCGCGCCCGCGACGATCACGGACCGGCGGGCAAAATCCGCCGACCGGACGGTGCGTTCCGGCTCTTCCGGTTGCTCGCTCGCCATCCGGGGGAATCGCCGGTAAGGAATTTACCCGGGTGAATCGTCGGATCCGGTTCGTGGCGGATCGGCGGATGGGCGGGACGCGCGTTTCCTTCATATTCTGGCGCGACGACCGATCTGAGCGACGGGCGTGGCGGGCGGACCCGGAGGGAGTGTGCGGCGGATGAGCGGCACCCACCCCGGTGCGGCGCGCGCGGACGAGCGGGCCGACACCCGGCCCCTGCTGCTCGGCTGCCTGGCGATCTTCGCGCTCGGCGGGGTCTGGACCGTGTTCTACGCGGCCGGGCTGCCCGCGCCGAAGGTGCTCATGTGGCTCACGGTCCCCGCGACCAGCATCGTGGCGATGCTGACGACGCTGCGGGTGGCCCGCACGCCGGGGCTGCACCCGGCCGCGCGGCGGTTCTGGCTGCACCTGACCGTGGTCGAGGGGTTGGTGCTGGCCGGCGCCTCGTTGATGACGGTGTCGACGTTCGCGCGCTGGTCGGACCGGCCGATGCTGTTCGTCGGCGCCGGGGTACCACTGCTGTCCCTGGCTCTTCTGCTCGTGATGTGGGCGCTGCTGCGGCTTCCGGCCGGGCATCGCTCGCGCACTGAGTGGGTGCGGCTGACCCTGGACGGGGCGACGGTCACGGCCGGGGCCGCGCTGTTCCTGTGGCACCTGGTGCTGCGGCCGCTGGTCGAGACGCACACCGAGGTGCCCAAGTTCCTCGGCATGGTGCTCATCGCGCTGCTGTGCCTGCTCGCGCTGGTCGCCGTGATGAAGGTGGCGATGGTCGGCAGCGGGCCGGTGACCATGGCGTCGCTGCGGCTGCTGGCGCTGACCATCCTGATCGGGGTGTTCGCCTCCGCCGCGGCGCCGATCACCAACGAGCCGCGCTGGGTCGGGCTGCAGCCGATCAGCATCATCATCAACATGCTGGTCGTGTGCTGCGCCGCGCACGTGCAGCGGCGCGGGCCCGACGACCGGACAGGCGAGGGCGCACCGGTACGGCGCTCACGGCGCTTCTCGTCGCTGCCGTACGTCGCCGTCGGCGCGACCTCGCTCCTCCTGGCCGTGCAGAGCTTCCGGGCCGGCCGCGAGCACAGCGTGGCCGACATCGCCCCGGTCGCGCTCGGGGCCATTCTCATCACCGGGCTCGTCGTGGTCCGCCAGTTCGTCGCGCTGCGTGACAACGCGCACCTGCTCGACTCGGTCAGCCGGCACGAGCAGCAGCTGCAGCACCAGGCGACCCACGACACGCTCACCGGCCTGGCCAACCGGGCCGGGTTCAGCGTGATCGTCGAGCAGGCGCTGGACCGGGCGGCGGCGGACACCCAGGCGGCGGTACTGCTGATCGACCTCGACGACTTCAAGGAGGTCAACGACACCCTCGGCCATGCCGTCGGCGACGACGTGCTGGTGGCGGTGGCCCAGCGGCTGCGGGCGGCGGTGCGGGGCAACGACGGTGACGTGGTGGCCCGCCTGGGCGGCGACGAGTTCGCGGTCCTGCTGCGCCACGCGCCCGGCGGGGACGCCGACCGGGCCGCGGAGCGGGTGCTGGCCCTGCTCGCGCCGCCGGTCAGCGCGGCCGGGCACCACCTGCTCGTGCACGCCAGCATCGGGGTGGCGCCGGCCCGGCCCGGCGACGACCTGGGGACGCTGCTGCGCAAGGCGGACATCGCGATGTACGCCGCGAAGGACCGGGGCAAGGGCAACTCGGTCGGCTACACCCCGGACATGGCCGCCCGCATCCAGGCCCACGCCGAGCTGGGCGCGGACCTGCGCGACGCGATCGGCACCGACCGGCTGTTCCTGCGCTACCAGCCGATCGTCCGCCTCGACGACGGCTCGGTGGTCGGCGCGGAGGCCCTGATGCGCTTCGAGCACCCGACCCGCGGGCCGATCTCCCCCGCCGAGTTCATCCCGGTCGCCGAGCAGTCCGGCCTCATCGTGCCGCTGGGTCGCTGGGCCCTGCGCGAGGCGTGCAAGCAGATGGCGGAGTGGCTGCGGCGGTACGGCCAGAAGGCGCTCTACTCGATCACCGTCAACGTCGCCGGGCGGCAGCTGCAGGACCCCGGGTTCGTCGACGATGTGCGGGCGGCCCTCGCATCGGCCCGGCTGGCCCCGGACCGCCTCCTGGTCGAGGTGACGGAGACGGCGGTGCTCGGCGACGGACCGGCGATCGCGACCCTGCACGAGTTGCGGGCGCTCGGGGTGCGCATCGCGCTCGACGACTTCGGGACCGCCGCCTCCTCGCTCGGGCTGCTGCTCACCTGCCCGGTCACGACGCTCAAGCTGGACCGCAGCTTCGTGGAGGAGATCACGACGGCGGGGCGGCCGGCGGCGGTCGCGCAGGCGGTCATCCACATCGCGCAGACCCTCGACCTGGCCGCCGTCGCGGAGGGGATCGAGACCGAGGACCAGGCCCAGGTGCTGCGGCAGCAGGGGTACCTGCTCGGGCAGGGCTACCTCTACGCGCGGCCGATGGCGCCGCACGAGCTCGAGGAGCGGCTGGAGCCGGCGCCTAGCTTCCTACGGTGAGCCTGATCGTGAAGCCGTCCGTGCCGCGCTGCATGCTCACGTGGTCGCACACCTGGTGCGCGATCCACAGCCCGAAGCCGGCCGAGTTCTCGCTGGTCGCGGGCAGAAGCCCGGCGTAGGGGTCCTTGGGGCCGCGCCCGGTGTCGGCCACGGTGACCACCACCCGCCCGTCGGCCGCCCACACGCGCATGCGGACGGGCGCGCGGCCGTACCGGTGCGCATTGGCCACGATCTCGCTGACCGCGAGCGTCAGGTCGTCGATGCGCGCGTCGCCGATGCGGCCCTCGCCGACCGCCCGCACCACCTGGCGCGCCTCGTCCGGCGGCGGCCCGAGCACGTCGGCGGCGGGCGGGCGCTGCTGCAGCGGGTCGGCGATCTCCGGCCGGTTCTCCAGCAGGAACGTCTCCGGGTCGGTGTACTCCGAGTTCGCCGCGTGCTCCCCCAGCGGCCGGGCGGTGAACGGGTGCGTGCGGTGCGCGTCCGCGAGCACGTGCGACGGGGTGGACCGCGCGTCGTACGCGCACATGCTCCACAGCGGGAACTCGTCGTACGCGTGGTTGATCGCCGACTCGTAGCGGGCCCACCAGTCCCAGCACGCCCCGAAGTGCTCCGGCAGCAGCTCCCCGACGATGCGGATCTGCCCGGCGCCGGCGTCCACGTGCTCGCCCAGCAGCGTCCGGTACGCGCGGATGGCACCCGCCGGCCGCGCGTACACCTCGCCGCCGGCCAGGAACATCACCGGACAGCCCGCCGGCAGCGCGTCCTGGACCAGGGCGGCGTTGCGCGGGCCGAACGACACCATGGTCGGCTCGCCGGCCGCGACCCCGCCGAGCAGGAACGGCACCACCACGTCGAGCAGGTGCTCATCGGAGTCGTAGCAGATCGCCTCGTGCAGGTACCCGGTGTGACCGGCCCCGGCCCCCGTCCTCATCGCGCCGCCTCTACCCGAATCCGCGACAGCCGGAGCAGCTCGACCAGGTGGGCCGCGGTCGCCAGCGGGGTGCGCAGCACCGCCGTGACGTCCCGCTGCTCCGCGTGGCGCTGCAGGTGCAGCAGCGCCCGGTGGTCGATGAAGCGCAGGGCGTGCGCGTGGAACACGATCTTTCCGTTCTCAGGCCGGGGTTGTACCCGGGCGAGCGCGGCGGGAAACAGGTTCTCGGCTGTGTCGTCGAGCTCACCGCTCAGCAGCGCGGCCCCGTCGTCATGCGGATCGCCGCGCAGCGCGAAACGGACATCTGCCGCATTGGTACCGGGATGCAGGCACGCGAGCGCGCCGACCGCTTCGTCGCCGACCGTCCCGCGGTGCAACGCGCACACCGCGCGCATCGGATGCACGGCGATGTACCGGTCGACGAGCGCCTCGTAGCGCGCGAACGCGTCGAGCCGCTCGGCGGTGTCCACCAGGGCCGTACAGTCCGCGAAGACCCGCAGGCCGGTGTGCCCGTCGTCCAGCGCGGCCGCCGTGGCCTGGGCGTACGCGGCGACCTGGGCCTCCGGGTCGACCAGGGTGCCGGCGGCGTAGGTGGCGTCGAGCGAGACGAACTCGGCGCCGGCGGGCAGCCACCCGGGGTCGGCGGTGCCGGCGAACCAGACCCGCTCCCCGGCCGCCAGCCCGGCGGCGAGATATGACTGTGCGTGCGCGTGCAGTTGCCCCGGGGTGTCGTACGTCCAGCAGACGTGCTGGTCGGCGGCCGAGGTGCTCACATCCGAAGGGTAACCCCGCAGCGCGGGACGGCACGCGTCCAGCATTGCCCGCTTTGCGTGAACCCGTCGAGGGCGGGTAGCGCAGACCCATGCGAATCGGACTCATCGGAGCCGGCCACATGGGCTCCACCCTCGCCCACCTGTGCGCCGACGCCGGTGACGACGTGGCCATCGCCAACTCCCGCGGCCCCGACACCCTGCGCGACCTGGAGCTGATGCTCGGCGAGCACGTCATCGCGGCCACCCCGGACGAGGCCGCCCGCTTCGGCGACATCGTGGTGCTGGCCGTGCCGTTCGGCCACTACCAGGACCTCCCGGCTGCGTCCCTGGCCGGCAAGACGGTGGTGGACGCCTGCAACTACTACCCCCAGCGCGACGGCCACCGCCCGGAGCTCGACGACGGCCGGGTCACCAGCAGCGAGCTCATCCAGCGGGAACTGCCCGGCGCCCACGTGGTCAAGGCCTTCAACGCCATGCGCTGGGACCACCTGCGCGACTACCGCCACTCCGCGGGCGCCCTGCGCCGCTACGGCATCCCGGTCTCCTCCGACGACCCGGCGGCCAAGTGGCGGGTGATGGACCTGGTCGAACAGCTGGGCTACGAACCGGTCGACGCCGGCACCCTGCGCGCGGGCGGCCGCAAACACCAGCCGGGCACCGACGTCTACACCGCCGACCTCTGGGCCGACGAACTCCGCGACCGCATCGGCGTGGACGCCTGACCCGTCACAGCGGCGGCAACAGTCCCCGAGCGATCGCCGTGGTGACCGCGGCGGTACGGTCCTTGACGCCGAGCTTGTCGAAGATGCGCATCACGTGACTCTTCACGGTCGCCTCGCTCACGAACAGCTCCCGCCCGGTCTCCGGATTGGACAGCCCCCGAGCCAGGCACCGCAGCACGTCCATCTCCCGATTGGTCAGCTGCGGCACATCCCCCCGCCGGAACCGCACCAGCCGATCCGCCGCCGGCGCCGCGATCGCCGTCCCCCCACGCGCCGCGATACGCACCGCGGCGGTCAGCTCCTCGCGGCTGCACCCCTTGAGCAGATACCCGACGGCACCGGCCGCCACCGCCCGCACCACGTCACCGTCCGTGTCATAGCTGGTCAGCACGAGAATTTTGGCCGTACCGGCGGCTGTTATCCGTTCGATCGCGGTGATCCCGTCGAGATCCGGCAGCCGCAGGTCCATGAGCACCACATCCGGCCGCAGCGCCGCGGCGAGCTGAATCGCCTCGTGGCCGCGGCCGCAGTCGGCCTCCACCACGAGGTCCGGCTCCCGATCGAGAACCGCCCGCAAGCCGTCCCGCACAATCGGATGGTCGTCCACCACCAACAGCCGCACCGTCATACCGGACGCTCCCCATCCACCGCCGCGGCTTCGCCCAACCCAGCCCGCACGACCCGACCACCCACCGCTGCTCGTTCGCGCACCCCACCCACCGCTGCTCGTTCGCGCACCCCACCCACCGCTGCTCGTTCGCGCACCACGACCACCGCTGCTCGTTCGCCCAGCCCGACCAACGCTGCTCGTTCGCGCACCCCGGCCCGTGCGAATTGCCCGCACACCACCGCCGCCGCTGCTCGTTCGCGCAGCCCGGCCCGTGCGCATTGCCCGCACACCACCGCCGCCGCTGCTCGTTCGCGCAGCCCGGCCCGCGCGCATCGCCCGCACGCCACCGCCGCTGCTGCTCGTTCGCGCAGCCCGGCGCGCGCGAACGAAACGTCGGCCGTCGTTGCACGTTCGCGCGTTGGGGCGGGCGCGGTTGGGGCGTCGTTCGCCGTGAGCGGTCGCAGCGTCATGCCGGGAGCTCCACTTCGACCGTCGTGCCCGCGGTCGCGCTTGAGCTGATCGTGGCCGAGCCGCCCGCCGCCGCTGCCCGTTCGCGCAGGCCCGCCAGGCCGAAGCCGGGCGTCGGGGCGTGCACGTCGAAGCCACGCCCGTCGTCGTGCACGCGAAGGGCAAGGACGCCGCTTTGGTACCGGATGTGCACGTCCACCCGCCCGGCCCGCGCATGGCGGCGGACGTTGGCGAGCGCCTCCTGCACGGCGCGCAGGGCTACGACCTCCAGCTCCGCCGGCAGCGGTCTCGGCTCGCCCTCGACGGTCAGGGTGGCGCCGCCGGGGAGATCGGGCCCGATCCGGTCGACGACGTGGCGCAGGGCCGCCGGCAGCGACGCCGAACGCAGGGCCGGCGGGGTCGCCGCCTCGACCAGCGACCGCGCCTCGGCGAGATTGTCCCGGGCGGTGTCGCGGGCTCTCAGGAGGTACACGAGAGCGTCCTTCTGTTCTTCTTGAAGCTCCGACTCGAGCGCATCGAGCAGCAGGAGCACACTGGTGAACCCCTGCGCGACGGTATCGTGGATGTCGCGCGCCATGCGCTCGCGTTCGGCCAGCGCACCGGCCTCACGACTGACCCGGGCAAGCTCGGCCCGGGTATCCTCAAGCTCAGCGACGATGCGCGCCCGATCCTTACTCTGGTCGATGATCCGCGTGATCCACAGCCCGACCCCGATCGCGCACAGCAGCGAGAGGCCCGCCGGCACGAGCACCGTCGCGGGTTCTTCAAGCCGAAGCGCGAACGCCACGGCGAAGGCGGCCACCGCCGCGATCGTCCCCGCGACCGCCTGCCTGACCGGCAGCATCGCCCACACATGCGGAAACAGCACGAACAACAGCACGGCCCCAGCCGGCGCAACAGCGACCGCGGCGGCGGTGAGGGCAACCGCGACCGAGACGTACACCCACCCCCCACCACTACGCGGCCGCCGCAGCAACCGCGCCCCGGCGAGCGGGTACCACGCGGCCAACGCACCGATGAGCGCCACCCCGAGAACCCGCTCCTGCACGCCAAGGTCGGTGTCCATCCCAATCAACCCGGCCGCAACAACGCTGAGCCCCGCAAACGCAAGATGCCACCCAACAGCGAGGCGATGCCACTCGTGCTGACCCGGGTCCACGGTCGCGCTCATACGGCGAGCCCCCCGAACGCAGAACCCCACCCAACAGCGAGCCGGCGCCACTCGTGCCGGCCCGGGTCCACGGCCGCGCTCATACGGCGAGCCCCCCAAACGCAAGACCCCACCCAACAGCGAGGCGATGCCGCTCGTGCTGGCCCGGGTCCACGGCCGCGCTCATACGGCGAGCCCCTCGAACGCAAGACGCCACCCCACGGCGAGGCGGTGCCACTCGTGCCGGCCCGGGTCCGCGGTCGCGCTCATCCCGTCAGCATCCCCTGTCCGCGACTTGCGCGCATCCAACGGTCGTTGGATGCGAACCTGTCCCCGTCCGGGCGAACCTGTCGGACATGACCCCTCGCTTGACGTTGAACATCATGCTCTTCCTGACCGTCCTGTACGGCGCCGCGGTGGCGATCGTGGCCGTGACGGACACACCCGGCCTCGGCACCTTCACCATCGTCGGCGCCATCGTGCTGGGCGTACTTTGGGTGGCCCGCGGCTTCCTGATCCGCGGCTCCCGCTGACGTCCGTTTGACGCCCTCGCCCTCGCGCGGTCGTGCAATCCCAGTCACATCCTGAGCGTCCGAGCATCCCGCGCAACCGCGTTTACGGCCGGAACGCGCATCCGATCTCGCTCACCGCCGCACGCTCGCATCGGCATCTCAGCGTCCGTGCGATTGTGCAGGGTGCGGCGTGCGCGGTTTGTTCAGCTATCGGTCGCGCGAATGGCGGTTCCGGCGATCCAGTCGTCGCCGTCGCGTGTGATGGTGCAGGTCCAGCCGAGTGTGCGCAGCCGTTCGCGGAGGGCGGCGGGATCGATGAAGTGCTTCACGATGCGGTACGTCCGGCCGTCGGTGAGGCGCCGTTCGACGATCCCGTCGCTGACGTACGCTTCCTTGGGGCGCTCGTCGGTGTGCTCGTCGATGAACAGTACGCGGCCGTCGTCGGCGAGCCAGGTGCCCACCAACCGCCAGAACTCGTCGAACCGCTCGTCCGGCACGTGTGACAGCCACGCCGAGAAGAACACGACGTCGAAACGCTCCTCCGCGGCGAGCCCGAAGATGTCGGCGACGGCGAACGTGACGTTCGACGGCACCCGTTCCCGCGCGATCGCAAGCGTTTCCGGCGCGGCGTCGACGGCCAGCACCGACTTGGCATCGCGGGCCAGCGCCTCGGTCCAGAGGCCGGTGCCACAGGCGAGTTCGAGAACCCGCCCGCGCGGAGCCATCGTCGCGACCAGCCGAGCAATCCGCGCGCGGGCCGCGTCGACGTCCCCGTACGCGGTCGCGTCGTACTCCTCCGCGCGACTGCGGTAGTAGCCGACCTGCTCGGCCAGCACGTCGTCCGTCATCGGTCCATCCTGCCTCAAGCACGCACACCGACAACGCCGACCCATATACACCGTCCTCCAGCACCGGCCCAGTGCCGAAGCGACGACGCCGATCCATGCCGCCGCCCTCCAACACCGGCCCAGTGCCGAAGCGACGACACAGATCCGTGCCGCCGCCCTTCAGCACCGGCCCGGCGCCCGAAAGCGACGACGCCGATCCATGTCCGCCGCCCTCCGGCGCGACTCCGGTGCCCGAGGACGACGCCGATGCCCGTTCGTTCCCACTCCGGCGCGAGCGGGGCTGGAGTGGGAACCACGACGATCCGGCCATGCGCATGTTCGCCGGGTGGAGGTGCCGTCGCCGGGTATGGCGGAGACGGCGTTGTCGATGGCTGCGGGTGGGCGTTTCGGCGGTGTGCGGTCGGGTCAGGGCGACGTCATCATGCCGCCGAAGATGCCGACGCCGACGAGGCCGCACCAGAGGACCATGAAGCCGAGGTACAGGACGCTGAGGATCCAGCCGGCGATGATGCCGACCTTGGCGAGTTCGATGCCTCGTTCGCCGCTCATTGCGATCTGTTCCCTGGCCTTGCGCCCGAAATAGATGCCCAGCGGCGGAAAGACCACGAACGCGAAGACGGCGGCGAGAATAGCGTACGTGTTGACCGGAGGCAGTGGCGTGTAGGGCTGGTAGTACTGCTGGGGCTGCTGCGGGTACAACGGCGGCGTTGGGTTGTTCGGGTCTTCGCTCATGGCCTCGCTCCCCGTGAATTTGCCCGAAGGATATGCCCGCCAAGCTGATCCGTCACGAGCGACCGGTGCTCGCCGACCCGCCGCCACTCGCGCCGCAAACTCGCGCCGCCACTCAGGGTGGCCGTGGAACGGGTCTCGCCTGCGATAAAGGTCCACGGCGGCCGACGGACACTGCGCCAAACGGCGCTGATAACGGGCCCGCACATGGTTGAGACCGATCCGCGAGCGAAGTTCGGCAAGCCGGCCCGTCCGCGATAGAGGTCAGCGGCGGGCAAGCGGCAGCGGAGTTCGGCGAGGCGGCCGGTTCGCGGTGGAGGTCAGCGGCGGGCGGCGGTCGGGAGGCGGCCCTCGTCCTCGACGAAGCTCAACGGCGGCCGCGGGTCCAGCCGATCCAGGACCGTGCGGGCAAAGTGGCCGCGCCCGGCGAGGAGATAGCACGACACGGCGCCGTCCTCGCAGCGGCGGGCGGCGTCGACCAGGACTCGGGCGCCGGCTGCGGCCAGGAATTCCAGTTCGCGGAGGTCGATGATGAGCGATTGATGAGGTGCCAAAGCGGCCACGGTACGGCGAAGCAGCTGTCGATACCCCGGAGCTGTTACGGCGTCCAGGGCACCGCCGACGTGTACTGCGACGCCGTCAGGGGTTCGGGTCACGGTGACGCCCGGGGGTGTGGGGTCGGCCGTGAGTGTGCGCCGGGGCAGGGTGGGGGCGGCCGGGACGCCCGCCATGGCCTCGGCGGCGAACGCGGCTAGACGGTCCTGGCGCGGGTGCGGGCCTGGCGTGCGGTACTGCAACGACAGTACACCAAGCGGGTCGCCTCGCTCGTCGCGCAAGGGGTAGGCGTGGACGGCGGCGAATCCGAGGTCGGTGGGGGCGATGTGCTCCAGGACGACCGGGTCCGTCGTGTTCGGGCCGATGCCGCGGGCGGTCAGGAATGCGGCGAGGCGGTCGCGCAGGCCCAGGGGTACGCCGCTGTGGCGGACGGTGCGCAGGGCGGCGGTCTTGGGGTCGAAGATGTGCAGGGTGCAGGCGTCGGCGAGGCAGCCGGCGGCGACGACGATCGCGGTGCGGACGATGTGGCGGTCGGCCAGGGTCAGGAACTCGAGCGCGACGAGGGTCTCGGGGTCGGTCCGCAGCCGGCGGTGGAACTCGGCGAGCACTCCCCTGCGGCTGGCGCGCATCTCCGCGTCGATGACGTCCTGTTGTTGCCTCGGTGGCAGGCCGGGTCGCGGCCGTACGCCGCCGATCGGAGCATCTGGGTCCATGCCGCGCTCCGTCACCGTCATCGCCTCGGCGGAATGCCGCCGGCTCAGCTCACCCTACTCCCGGACCAGCGCCGCTGCAGTCCGCACGCTCGATATCGGGTTCGCGGTAAGGGCCTGTGACCCGTATGGTGCTGTACCCGTGAACAGGTTGGTCGAGGTTGCGGTGCCGGAGCGGCTCGGGCGCGGGTACCGGTGGCTGCTCGCCTCGTCGTGGACCAGCAACCTGGGCGACGGGATCGCGCTGGCCGCCGGGCCGCTGCTCGTGGCCTCGCTCACCGACAACGCGTTCCTGGTGTCGCTGGCGGCGTTGTTGCGGTGGGCGCCGCCGCTGGTCTTCGGACTGTACGCGGGCGTGCTCTCGGACCGGCTCGACCGCCGGCGGATCGTGATGGCGGCGGACGGGCTGCGCGCGGTCGTGCTCGTCGCGCTGGTGGCGTTGCTCGTCACCGGCCATCTGCCGGTCGCCGGTGCGCTGGTGGCGATCGGGTTGCTGACCGTGGGTGAGGTGTTCGCGGACAACGCGGCGGCGACGATCGCGCCCATGCTGGTACAACGGGATGATCTTGTTCTTGCGAATGCGCGGCTCCAGGCAGGCTATATCACGCTGAACAACCTCGTCGGGCCGCCGCTCGGGGCGCTGTTGTTCGCGGCGGGGCACGTGTGGCCGTTCGCCGCCGAGAGTCTGCTGGTCGCGGCCGGGGTCGTGCTCGTCTCGCGGATGGCGCTGCCGGCCGTTCCCGCGGCGTCCGACCGGCCCGCGGGGGTGCGACACGCCGTCGTCGAAGGACTGCGGTGGACCGCCGGGCACGCCGCCGTGCGCACCCTGTCGCTGACGATCCTGATCTTCAACTTCACGTTCGGGGCGGCCTGGTCGGTGCTCGTGCTCTACGCGCAGCAGCGCCTCGGGCTCGGGCCGACCGGCTTCGGCCTGTTCACGATGCTGGGCGCGGTGGGCGGGCTGGCCGGCACCGGCATGTACGGGTGGCTGACGCGCCACGTCAGCCTCGGCAACATCATGCGAGCGGGCCTCATCATCGAGACGCTGACGCACCTTTCGCTCGCCTTGACGACCTCGGCCTGGCTCGCCGGGGGAATCATGTTCGTCTTCGGGGCGCATGCCTTCATCTGGGGTACGACGTCGCTGACGGTGCGGCAACGCGCGGTGCCGACGCACTTGCAGGGGCGGGTGGGCAGCGTCAACACCATCAGCACGTTCGGGGGGCTGGTGGTGGGCTCGCTGATCGGCGGCGTACTGGCCACGCAGATCGGGGTGACGGCGCCGTTCTGGTTCGCGTTCGGTGGGTCGGCGGTGTTCGTCGTGCTGTTGTGGCGGTCGCTGACGCGGATCGCGCACGGTTAGCTGGCCTCGGCTACGAGAGAGTGCGGGGACCGAAGGCCGGCTGCAGCTCGGATGCATCACCTCGTGGTCGTTTCCGCTTCGGTGGTTTCGTGCGGGGAGGGCGGGACAGTCGGCTCGGAAAAATGTCGTACCCGGGTGGCAGGATGTGGTGCAGCTGATCGGACGGTTCCGGTCACGAGCACTGGCTGAGCGTCGCGGTGGGGCGGTGCGGGCAGTGCGTACACACGAAGATGTAGTAGTCGCCAGCATCCCCGATCATGAGACCGGCGTCGGCCTCGGCTGCGAATGCCTCGGCCGGTGGTTGTCCGTCGGGCTGCAGCTGCCGGGCTGACAGCTCCTCCATGGGCACCCAGCGCCGCCACGATTCGCCGTCGCATTCCACGCTCGCGATCGTCAGGAGGTGATCCATCGAACGGCCGCATGCAGTGCAGTCCGGCGGGTCCGGGTTCTGGATCCAGTCCGGCCAACCGCCTGCTTTGGTACCGGGTGCTGTCGACAGGTGGGCGAAGTAGCTCCACCCGTTGGCCCGGGCCCAGGTTTCGACGCGCTCTCGAAGCTCGTCGTCGAGGGCGAAACCGTCGGGGTACTCGTCGACGACCTCGGGATGAAGCCGGCACGGCTCCGGACGGAACTCGCCGGTCCCGAGGTCCACGCCGGGCTGCGGCGGGTCGGTGAGCAGGCCGGCTCCGGTCGCCGCGGTCGGCTGGAACGCGCCGCTGCCTGAGTCCGCACCGTTGGTCGACTTGGAGGCGGGCGGCGGTGGCGTGGCCGCGTCGGGCGATACGGAGGACGAGTTTCGCCAGCGGACCACGGCGATCGGGTCCATGGCCGGCTGGTGGTACGCCGGGCACCACAGCACCTGGCAGAGGTCGGTGCCGTCGGGGAACGGGAGGTGGGGTACGTCTCGGGCGTACAGCTGAAGGACGGGCACCAATGGGATAGCTCGGACCGTCGCGTTTTCGGGGACGCCGACGATCAGGTCCCAGTCGGTGTGGTCCGGGGAGTCGCACAGGGGCCAGGGGTCGTCGCTCGGCCAGAGCAGCGGGCCGCCCAGGGAGCTGTCGTGGGGGCCCACCTCGCCGCGGCGGGGGTGCAGCCGGGTTGCTCGGCGGGACGCGGTGGCCAGTTCGGGGAACGTCGCGGCTACGTCCAGCGGTGGCTCCGGGGTGGTGAGCGCCATGGCCCGCACCGTAGCGCCCGGAGGTTGCTCGTGGCGTTCGCGGGGGTCGGGCGGCAGCAGACGAACAGGAGTGCGGCAGCGGCGGCGGACCGGGCGGCAGCAGACGAACAGGAGTGGGCCAGCGGCGTCGGACCGGGCGGCAGCAGACGAACAGGAGTGCGGCAGCGGCGGCGGACCGGGCGGCAGCAGACGAACAAAAGTGGCCAGCGCGGTCGGGTCGGGCGGCATCAGGCGAACAGGAGTGGGGCAGCGGGATCGACGGTCGTCCCTTAGGGTCACGGGATGACTACAGGGGCTCGGGTCATGCAGGTGTTGTTCATCGTCGGCGGGCTGGCGTGCATTGTGCTGGGGCTGTTCGGGTCGATGGTCGTCGGGGATGCCGAGACCGAGGTGAAGTGGGCCTGTACGCCGGCGCCGCAGTATGGGCGTGAGCAGTGCGATGGGGAGGCGAACAGCGGGGGGACGCACATGCCGTCGCAGTACATTCTCGCGGGGATCGGGCTGGAGATCGCCGCCGCGGCGGTGGCCATCGGGGGGCGGCGCGACCCGGTGGTGCCGGCTGCGGCGTTGCCTGCCGGGTATCCCGTGATGCAATCCGCGCCGCCTCCGTATCCGGCTCGGCCGGTCTCCGGGCCGCCGCCGGGGCAGCCCGGGTGGCCGACCTGATCAAACCCGAGAGGCCGACCTGATGAAACTCGGGCCGCCGACCTCCTGAAACCTGGGTCGCCGACCCGATGAAGACCGGGTAGCCGACCTGACGAAACCTGGGTCGCCGCCGTGATGAAGACCGGGTGGCCGACCTGATGAAAGACCGCGTGGCCGGCCTGATGAGACCTGGGTCGCCGACCTGATGAGAAGGGTCCGGCCAGCAATCGGGTACAACAAGCAGCATGGTCGTTCTGGGAGCCTATTTCCCGGCCTCTAGCGCCGGCGCCTATCCGATCGCGAACATCCCGGCCGGGAAGCTGACGCATCTGTTCTACGCGTTCGCCACCATCGAGCAGGGGCATCTCACGCTGCCCGAAGACGCTCCCGCGCACCTCGAGGACCTGGCCGCGCTCAAGCGGGGTCATCCCAACCTGCGGACGGTCCTGTCGATCGGCGGCTGGGGGGCCGGCGGGTTCTCCGACGCGGCGCTGACGCGGCGGTCGCGAGCCGTGTTCGTCGAAGAGGCACTCGCGCTGGCCGACGGGTTTGACGGGATCGACCTGGATTGGGAGTTTCCCGTGTCCGGCGGGCCGGCCGAGGTCACGCACCGGCCCGAGGACCGGCGCAACGCCACGCTGCTCGCCAAGGATCTTCGAGAGCGGCTCGGCGACGAGTACATCCTCACCGCCGCACTGCCCGCCGGGCGGCTGCAGGCCGCCGGGCCCTACGACCCGGCCGAGAGCTTCGAGATCGCGGAGCTGGCGCGAGTGCTCGATTTCGTGAATCTCATGACGTACGACTTCGGGACCGGGTTCTCGCCCGTCGCGACGCTCAACGCCCCGCTCAACGCCCCGCTCGAAGGGCTCGGGGACGGGAACGATGTCGCCTCGGCGGTCGACTATTACGTGCGGGCCGGGGTCGCGCGGGAGCGGCTGGTGCTCGGGGTGCCGTTCTACGGGCGGGGATTCCTGGTCGACGAGGCCGGCGAGGAGGCGGGGCTGGGGCGGCCTCAGGTCGGTACCATGGAGGCTCCTGAATGGCGCGAGATCAAGCGCTCCTTCCTGACCGATCCGGCCTGGGAGCGGCACCGGCATCCCGTCGCGCGGTCGCCGTGGCTTTACCACCGGGGTCGGCGGGCGTTCGTGAGTTATGAGGACGCCGTGTCGATCGAGGAGCGGGCGGCGTTCGCGGCGCGGGAGGGGCTCGCGGGGGCGTTCACGTGGCAGCTGGCCGCCGATGATGACGAGCACAGCCTGCTCGCGGCCATGGTGCGGCCGTTCGGCGGGGATCTTTGAGTCTGCGTTAAGTGTTGCTTAGATCGAGGCCACGGCATTCCGCTGCCGAGATGTTCTCGTTACGTTTGGTGCAGCTCGACCGGTCCTCGTCGCTCAATCGGGCGGCCCGGGCGGGCGCCGCCGAGTCGAACGCCGGGCCTGGTCACAGGCTTGGCGCGGGAGCCGGGGAACCAGTTGGGCGGGCCTTGCCGGCCGCCCGTGGGGTGAATCCGCGCGAGCGGTAGGGCGCACCTTCTTTCCGCCCGAACCCGTCAGCTAACCCGGTAGGCGGTCCGGAAGAAGGACGCTGTCGTGTTCATCGGACGTACGGCGCTGCGAGCGTGGCTCATCGGGCTGACGGTCGCGGCCGTGGTCGCTCCGGCGTGTGCCGCACACGCCGACCCGACGCACGAGGAGATCCAGGCCCAGATCGACAAGGGCAACCGGGACCTCGAGCTCATCGTCGAGGACTACAACAAGATCAATGGTGATCTGGAGGCGACCCAGGCCTCGATCACCAAGCTGGAGCAGGACCTGCAGCCGCTGCAGGCGAGCATGGACGCGGCCCGCAAGGGCGCCGACCAGGTCGCGGTCAACGCGTACAAGAGCGGCGGCAGCCTGGGCACGTGGTCGCTCATGCTGGGCGCCCAGTCCACCGACGGGTTCTTCGACCGGGTCGGGACGCTGGAGCAGATCTCGCGCAACCAGCAGGCGGACATCGCCACCTTCACCGCGGCCAAGAACGGCTTCGACACCGAGAAGCAGCGGCTCAACGAGCAGCTCGCGGCGCAGAGCCGGCAGAAGACCGACATCGAGGCGCGGCGCAAGCAGATCGAGGGCAACATCGCCAAGCTCGACGACATGCAGAAGAAGGCCGACGAGGCGGCCGCGAAGGCCGCGGCGGCCGGCAAGGCCAAGACGACGAAGACCACCACGACGTCGAACCCGGGACCGCCGCCGGCCGTCTCCGGTGCCGCCGGCAAGGCCGTGAACTACGCGTGGGCGCAGCTGGGCAAGAAGTACGTCTTCGGCGCCGCCGGCCCGAACACGTTCGACTGCTCGGGGCTGACCATGATGGCCTGGAAGGCGGCGGGCGTGACGCTGCCGCACAACGCCGCACAGCAGTGGGGCAAGGTCAAGCACATCACGCGCAGTCAGCTCGCCCCCGGTGACCTGGTCTTCTACAACGGGCTGGGGCACGTCGGGATCTACATCGGCAACAACCAGATCATCCACGCGCCGAACAGCCGGACCGTGGTGAAGGTGGCGCCGATCGACATCGACTCCCTGTACGGCTACGGGCGGATCTAAACCGCCAGCCAAAAGAGAGCGTCAGCGGAGTTCGCCCGGGAGCAGGCTGAAGACCAGCGTGTCGCGGCGCCCGTCCTTGAACCGGATGTGCGAGCGCAGCCGCCCCTCCCGGACGAACCCGCAGTGTTCCGCCACCCGCGCCGAGGCGAGATTGTCGGGATCACAGGTCAATTCCAGCCGGTGTACTCCCAGTGCCCCGAACCCCCACCCCGCCAGCAGCCGCAGCGACCGGGTGGCGACGCCGCGCCCGCGCGACCAGGGCGCGACCCAGTAGCCGATCGACGCGCGGGACTGGCCGGGGTCGACGTCGTACACGGACGCGGCGCCCCAGACGCGGGCGCGGTCGGCGGGGTCGGCGACGGCCAGGTTGAGCGACGTTCCGGCGAGGCGGTCGCGCTCGTTCTGCACCGTCGCGGCGGCCACCTCGGCCTCGGTGATCGGCTCGATGCCAGCCCACGAGAAGCGCTGGCAGAGCTCGTCGGAGAACGCGGCGTACCGTTGCGGCGTGTCCTGTTCCTGCCAGGGCCGCAGCAGGACCGTGCCGTCGGTGAGCTCGGGGTCGGGGAACGGCAGGGCGGACCGCTGCGGGTCGTCGGGCACGGCTATTCGGGCCGGCCGCGGTAGGTGCCGGTCTCGTCGACGGCCTCGGCGAAGTCGGCGAAGTCCATGTTGGCGATGCTCAGGTTCGACGCGACCTCGGCGAAGGCGCCCGGCAGCACCCGGAAGGAGCGGCCCGGCTCGTCGGCCAGGTCGACGGCGAGCAGCGGGTGCTCGTCGTCGGTCATGCTGGTCTCGTCGGCGAGGAAGAGCTCGTAGACCTTGTCGTCCTCGTCGGCGCCGTCGTCGATGTCGATGAGGTCGGCGATGGTGGCCCCGTCGTACGCGGGGTCGCCGATGTACGTCGCGTGGTCCTCGCCGAAGAGCGCCTGCAGCTCGGTCCAGGCGTCATCGTCGCTGAAGTCGACCCGCACCACGAGGGCGGTGAGATCGCGGGGCTGGGGCAGCGCCGTCATGGGCGGCATCATCCCATCCCGGCACGGCAGTGCGCGCGCCGGGAGCGCTGGGCGACACCCTGCGGTACAACCTCGGGATGACCAGTCGCATCTCCGTGCTCGTGATCGACGCCAACGACCCCCGCCGGATCGCCGCCTTCTGGTGCGCCGTGCTCGGCTGGGAGGTTACCGAGGAGGAGCCGGGCGACCCGCTCGTGATCACGATCGGGCCGGCCGACGGGTCGGCGCCGGGCATCGACGTGGTGGCCGTGCCCGAGCACAAAACGATCAAGAACCGGCTGCACCTGGACATCCGCGCGGACGGCAGCACCCAGGCGGAGGAGGTCGAGCGGCTGATCGGCCTGGGCGCCCGCCGGGCCGACGTCGGCCAGGGCCCGGACGTCTCCTGGGTGACCCTCGCCGACCCCGAGGGCAACGAATTCTGCGTGCTGTCGCGAAGCGTCCAGGACCTGCTCTTGTCCTAACGCATCGATCGAGATTAAAATCCCGGAAAACAGTTAACAACCTTAACTGTTTATATGGGAGTGCTCTCGGTACAGGAGGAGCGAGATGCGCAGACCCCGAAGGCTCTTCGCGGGCATTGCGGCCACCGTGCTCACGGCCGCCGTCGCGTGGACCACCGCGACGCTGAACACCACGGCGCAGGCCGCCACCACCAGCGGAGGCGTCAAGTTCGCCTACTTCACGCAGTGGGGCATCTACGCCAACGGTTTCTACCCCAAGAACCTCGACACCAGTGGCATGGCCGGCAAGCTCGACTACCTCGTGTACGCGTTCGAGAACATCAACCCCACCACGCTGAGCTGCTTCGAGAACGACTCCCCCGCGTCGCAGGACGAGAACAACCCGAACGCGGGCGACAACGCCGGTGACTCGTACGCCGACTACGGCAAGTCCTACGGCGCCGACATCAGCGTCGACGGGGTCGCCGACGTCTGGAACCAGCCCCTCGTCGGCAACTTCAACCAGCTCAAGAAGCTCAAGGCCAAGTACCCGAACCTCAAGATCCTGGTCTCGATCGGCGGCTGGACCTACTCGAAGTACTTCTCCGACGCCGCCTCCACCGACGCCAACCGCAAGCGGCTGGTCAGCTCCTGCATCGACATCTTCATCAAGGGCAACCTGCCGGTGCGCAACGGCTACGGCGGCGCCGGCTCCGGTGCGGGCGTGTTCGACGGCATCGACATCGACTGGGAGTACCCGGGCGCGGCGGGCCACACCGGCAACCACTACAGCGCCGCCGACAAGACCAACTACACGCTGCTCATGGCCGAGTTCCGGGCCCAGCTCGACGCGCTCGGCGGCGGCAAGAAGTGGCTGACCGCGGCGGTGCCGGCCGGCCAGGACAAGATCCGCATGATCGAGACGAACAAGGTCGGGCAGTACCTCGACTACGCCAACATCATGACTTACGACATGCACGGCGGATTCGAGCCGCAGGGCCCGGCGAACTTCCAGGACCCGCTGTACGGCTCGCCGAACGATCCGAGCCCGGTGATCGCGCCCGGCAACGGGAAGTACAACATCGACTCCGCCGTGAAGGCGTGGGTCAACGGCGACGCGAGCTACGGCATCCCCGGCGGGTTCCCGGCGAGCAAGGCGACGATCGGGTACCCGTTCTACTACCGCGGCTGGACCGGCGTGCCGGCCGGGGCGAACCACGGGCTGTACCAGCCGGCGGCGAGTCCCGCGACGGGCCACGCGATGTCCGGCAACGTGCCCGGCGTGTCGTTCTACAAGGAGCTCACGGGCTTCGTGGACAACCCGTCGTACACGTACTTCGATCAGACCACCAAGTCGTCGTACTTCTACGACGGCAGCACGTTCTGGTCGGGTGACAACGCCCAGTCGATCCAGGCCAAGGCCGACTACCAGCACTGCAACGGCCTGGCCGGGGCGATGATGTACTCCCTCGAGGCCCTGGACAGCAACGCGACCCTGTTCAACCAGGTGGTCAACTCGACCAACGGAGCGACGGCGGGCTGCTCGACGACCTCGCCGACCGCCTCCGTCTCGCCGTCGCGCAGCGCCTCGGTGAGCCCGTCGCCGAGCCGGAGCCCGAGCGCCAGCCCGACCCCGACCGGCGGCACCTGCTCGGCCCCGGCCTGGAACGCGGGGACGGCCTACAACGGCGCCGCCGTGGTGTCCTACGGCGGGCACACCTGGACCGCGAAGTGGTGGACCCAGGGCGACATCCCGGGCAACAACAGCCAGGGCGTGTGGACCGACAACGGGGCGTGCGGCGGCACCACCCCGACCCCGACCGGCGGGACCGGGAACTGCGCGGGCCTCTCGCCGTACAACGCGGGCACCGCCTACACCGGCGGCCAGTCGGTGAGCTACGGCGGGCACAAGTGGACCGCCAAGTGGTGGACCCAGGGCGAGACCCCGACCACCGGCGGCTCGGGCGTGTGGACCGACAACGGCGCCTGCTGAGGGCCTGTTGCACGACGACCTGAGTGTGCCGCCCGGCGGATTTCCCGTCCGGGCGGCATACTCAGGATCATGACCGAACCGGAGCTCGATCCCGAGCAGTACCCGCCGATCGACCCGCGCGAGCCGGTGCCCGACGACCCGGGTGAGCTCCTGCCGGACACCCCCGAGACGCTGCCGCCGGCCCCGGCCGAGCCGATGCCGGGCGACGGCGACCCGCCCCCGGACGGCGGCGTGCCGGAACCGGCGTGAGCACTAGTACAGCCTTCCGAGGATCGCGCGCAGGAGGATGATCCCGAGGAAGACGATGATGAACGCCAGGTCGATGCCCACGCCGCCGAAGCGCAGCGGGGGCAGGGCCCGGCGGACGGGGGCGAGGACCGGCTCGGTGACGGCCCACACCGCGCGGGTCACCTGGGCCCGCACCCCGCCCGGCGCCGGCGTCCCGGCCAGCACCGCGCTCCAGTCGAGCACGGCCCGGGCGACCAGCAGCAGCTGGAACACCAGCAACGCGATGAGCACGACGTCGAGGACGAGATCCACACAACCTCCAAAAGAACAAGTGTGCGTCAGTACTTGAACGAGCCCGCAATCCCGCTGAGTTCCCCCGCCATCGCGGCGAGGTCGCCGGCCGCGCGCTGAGCCGCGGCCGCCTCGACCGTGGTGGCGCTCGCGTTCTTCGACGCCGCCGCGATGGTGGCCGCGATCTCCGCCGAGCCGGCCGCCACCGAGCCCACGTTGCGGCTGATCTCGGCCGTGGTGACGGTCTGCTCCTCGACGGCCGCGGCGATCGTCTGCTGCGCCTCGGCGACCCGGGTGACCACGGTGGAGATCCCGCCGATGGCCGCCGCGGCCCGCGCCGTCTCCTCCATGATGGCGGAGATCTTGGTGCCGATCTCCTCCGACGCCCGGGTGGTCTCCTGGGCCAGGTCCTTCACCTCGCTGGCGACGACGGCGAAGCCCTTGCCGGCCTCCCCGGCCCGGGCCGCCTCGATCGTGGCGTTGAGGGCGAGCAAGTTGGTCTGGGCGGCGATCGCGGTGATGGTCTTGACGATCGCGCCGATCTCCGCGCTCGCCTCCGACAGCTGCGCCACGGTCGCCGAGGTCGCGGCCGCGCCGGCCACCGCCTCGCCGGCCACGGTCGCGGCCACGCTGGTGCTGCGGGCGATCTCGTCGATCGCGGCGTTCATCTGCTCGGCGGCCGAGGCGAGCGTGGCGACGTTGCCGGAGATGTCGTCGGCGGCCCGGGCCACCTGGACCGTCTGGCCGCTGGTGGTCGCGGCCTGCCCGTCGAGGCGCCCGGACAGCTGGGTCAGGTCCCGGCCGGCCGCGGTGAGCGCGGCCGCCCGGTCGCCGACCTGGCTGACCGCCTCCCGGATGCCGGTGACGGCCGCGTTGAACTCGCGGGCCATGTCGGTCGCCTCGTCGCGGCCGTCCTCGGGCAGCTCGACGGCGAGGTTGCGCCGGGCCAGCTCGCGCAGGCCGCCGATCACCCGCTCGGCCGGGCGGACCACGCTCCACGTGATCACGATGGCGAGCAGGGTGGCGATGGCGGCCGACAGGGTGACGGCGATGACGATCGCGATCACCAGCGTGCGGCGGCTGTCGTGGGAGACCTGGGCGCTGTGCTCGGCGGCGGCCGCGGTCCGGGCGGTCACGGAGTCCACCAGCTTGCCGGTGGCGTCCAGGATCTTGTAGTACTCGTCGTACCCCGCGCCCTCGATCAGCGCCTTGGCCTGGGCGACGGAGCCCGCGCGGTACAACGTGACGATCTGGTCGTCGTAGTTGAGGAAGGCGGTGAAACCGCTCGCGATGGTGTCGAACAGCTGCCGCTCGGCCGGCGTCAGCAGACTCGTGTCGACCGCGTCCAGCTCCGTCTGGAGGGAGGCGGCCGAGGCCAGGTAGCCCTTCCGGTTGGGCGAGGTGTCCGCGGTCGCCGCGGCCCCGCCCAGCGTGGCCACGTCCCCGGCGTAGGCGACCTGCCAGCCGGACACGTCGGCGTCGCGGAACTTCAGCTGCATCACCTGCCGCGACAGCGTCTGCAGCGGCCCGATCCCCTCGCTCGCGGTGGCCTGTGCGGCCGATCCGCGCTCCCCGATGAAGGCCATCCCGGCCAACAGCGCACTCATGACGGCGAACGCGAGCGCCAGCCGGGTGCGGAGCCGGACCCTACGCACAAGATTTACCATGCCCCGGAGTTCGGCAGGCGGCCCAAGTTACCGAGCAGTCATGACGCAGGACACGGCGAAGCCGCCCTTGGTACTCTGCTTCACCCGGTACATCGCCTCGTCCGCCTCCCGCAGCAGCCGGTCACCGTCGCCGGCCCGGGCGGTCGTGGCCAGCCCGACGCTGGCCCCGATGCCTACGCTCGTCCCGGCGATCTCGAACGGCTCGGCGACCGCGGCCACGATCCGCTCGGCCACCACGACCGCCGCGGCCTCGTCGGCGTCCAGGACCACCGCGAACTCGTCGCCGCCGAGCCGGACCACGGTGCCCGCCCCGGCCGCGTCCAGCAGCCGCCCGGCCACCGCGACCAGCAGCTCGTCGCCGGCGGCGTGCCCGAGACGGTCGTTGACCGGCTTGAACTCGTCCAGGTCGACCAGCAGCAGCGCCTGCCGCCCGGCCGCGCCGGTGAGCAGCTCGGTGAGCGCGCGCCGGTTCGGCAGCCCGGTGAGCGGGTCGTGCGCGGCCTGGTGGCGCACGAGGGCCTCGTGCTCGGCGAGCGTCTCCAGGGCCTCCTGCTGCTGGCGCAGCAGCTCCTCCCGGGCGCGCATGGAGGCGCGGTGCTCGCGCTCGAAGCGATACAGCAGCAGCCCGATCGCCGCCACCGCGGCCGCCATCGCCAGGATCAGCGTGAAGTCGGCGAGTGTCTTGGCCAGATCCGCGGCCGCCGTCTCCGACTCCTCCAGGCGCTGCAGCGTGCTGGCGAGCACGACGAACGCCGGGTCCGTCCGGCCCTGTTCCACCGCGAGGGCCTCGGCGGTCTTGCCGACGCCGAGGAGACCGAGTTCCTGGTCGAGCACCGCGTGGTACCCGGAAACCTGCTTGGAAAGCCCCTCGGACCCGGGCAACTTGTCGAGGATGGCGCGCTCGCGCGAGCGGATGGCGCCGAGCTCCCGGGCCACCTTGACGGGCGTGTTGCGGCTCGCGAGGGTCTTCCACTGCAGCGAACTCTCCTCGTGCAGCAGCACGTTGAGCTCGTTGAGCTGGGCGCGGGTCCCCTCGTGGGCGCGGCTGCGGCCGTGCAGCTCGATGTTGGCCACGGTGACGGCGGCGAGCAGCACCAGGGCGAGCGCCAGCACCCGTGGCCACCGCCACGACAACGAGTTTGCCACCGTTGCGTGCACGGTTCGACTATCGACCGCTGCTCGGCCGACCTTGGGTTTTCGGCTCATCCACTTCTGCGACCGGTCGATAGGAGCGGTGTGATGAGGCGCACTGCACTGCTCGCGGCGGCCGCCGCCCTGCTCGCCCTGGCCGGCTGCGCGAAGGCCGGCGGCACCGGCTCGGACCCGGACGTCACCCTCGAGTTCTGGTACATGCCGTACGGCGGCCCGATCCAGGACCGCGCGGTCGTCCAGGAGACCGAGGAGTTCCACAAGCTGCACCCCGGCATCACCATCAACCCCGTGCGCATCCAGTGGAGCGACGCGCTCACCCGGCTCAGCACCGCCACCACCAGCGGCGAGGGCCCGGACGTGACGGTGCTCGGCACCACCTGGGTCGGCGGCTTCAGCGCCCTGGGCGCCCTGCGGCCCTACACCGAGGCGCAGATCGCCGAGGTGGGCGGCAAGGACGTCTTCGCCACGGCGGCCTGGAGCGCCAGCCACCGCCTCGGCTCCGACGAGATCACCGCGCTGCCCTGGCTGACCGACGTGCGCGCGCTGTTCTACCGCAAGGACGTCCTCGCCCAGGCCGGCATCGACCCGGCGACCGCGTTCACCGACTGGAACGCCTTCGAGCAGACGCTCAAAACCATCAAAGCCGGCAACGGTACTGTGTGGCCGCTCGCCATCGGCAACGAGAACAACTTCGGCATCATTCACAACGTCGCCCCCTTCATCTGGGGCGCGGGCGGCAACCTGCTCGACACCTCCGGCGCCAAGTCCCTGCTGGACCAGCCCGCCGCCGTCGACGGCGTCGAGTACTACCAGCGCCTCGTCCACCAGTACGACGACCCGGCGGCGATGAAGCTCACCTCCAGCGACGTACCGGAGGCCTTCGCCAACGGCACCGGCGCGATCACCATCGACAACTCCCAGTCGGTCGGCGACTACCTGGCCGACCCGGACCGCCCAGGCCTCAAGAACGGCTGGGGCACCGCCCCGATGCCGGCCGGCAAGGAGGGCCGCTTCGGCTTCTTCGGCGGCTCCGGCCTCGCCATCCTCAAAGCGGCCAAGCACCCCGACGCCGCCTTCGAGTGGGTGAAGTTCCTGACCGGCGAGGAGAGCCAGCGCCGGTACAGCGTCTCCTCCGGCCTGTGGCCCGCCCGCACCGCCGCGATCGCGGGAACCCGCCTGGAGTCCGACCCGGCGTACGCCGCCTTCCGCACGATGATCGCGGCCGGCCGGATGTACCCGTCGATCCCGGCCTGGATCGTGGTGGAGAGCATCATCGCGAAGGACCTGGCGGATCTGTGGCACGCGCCGGACGCCCTGACCCGCGCCCAGGTCGAGGAGATCCTCCAGCGCACCACGAAGGACATCGACGACGCCCTCCAGGACCCGGCCCAGACCGGCATCAACTAACCTCCATCAGCGACGACGGCACCTTGAATGCTGTGGAACCGAGGAGGTCGCCGCCACCGGTGCCGGCCCCTTCCTGCCGATGCTGGTGCGGTGCGCGCTGGCCCAGGACGCCGACTACTGGACCGGCCTCGCGCTCGGGTGGCTGGAGCACGGCTTCCCGGCGGCCGGGCTGATCGACGACCTGGCCGCGCTGAAGGACGCCCCGGGCCGGGGGCAGCCGATCCGGCATCGCGCCCTGCGGGTGTACCGGGTCTCCGTCGCCGCGGTGTTCGGGCCGGGCCAGTGAACCGGTACGGTGCCCGGCGTGATGGAGCTGATCCGTGAGCTGTCCGCCGGCGATCCCGCGCGGGTCGAGGCCGCGTGGCGGGAGATCGACGAGAACATCCAGCACCAGGGGCGGCTGTTCCCGGAGGCCGTGGACGCGGTGCCGCTGCTCGTCGAGGCGGCGGCGCGGGCCGTGGTCGATCGGGCGTTGCTCGTCGTGTGGGTCGGGATGCTGGCCGATCCGATGCACTCGTACGGCGACGCCCTGCCCGCCGTCCAGGCCGCGCTCAAAGCGGTCGCGGTGCCGCTCGTAGCGCTGGTCGATGACGGCGACGAGCAGGTATGCGCGGCCGCGCTCTATCTCATGATGCAGGTGGGGGCGGTACCGGGCGAGCGGGTCGCGGCGATGTGGGGCGGCGCGCGCGATCCGGAGCTGCGGGTGGCGTTGCTGTTCACACTGGCCCTCGCGCCGGAAGTCATGCGCGCGGCGCTGGGCGACGAGGAGCCGGCGGTGCGGCTCGCCGCCGCGCTGGCGTTGCAGCGGAGCGGGTCGGCGCTGCCCGACGACGTGCCGGCCGACATCGTGGACGAGCGTATCGCGCTGCCGTATCAGTGGCGGGCCCAGGCCGAGCCCGTCGTCGAGTTGCTGCTCAACGCGCCGCCCGCCCTCCAGGAGCGGCTGCTGCGGGAGCGGCCGGAGCTGTGGGCCATGGAGGAGCTGTTCCGGCGGGACCGCGGTGCCCGGTTCCGGCTCGTGCCGCTGCTCGGGCCGTTGCTCGCCGATCCGGCGACCCGGGACGAGGCCCTCGAGGTGCTGGGCAAGAGCGGTCAGGCCGCCGGACTGGTCCGCGCCGAGCTCGCCGCCCTGGCACCCGACTTCCCGGCCGCGGCGCGAACATTGACCCGGCTCGACGGCGTCCCTGAGAGCTCCACGCCGGCGGTCGTCGCGCGGGTGGCGGTCGGCGAGCTGCGGACCGTCGCGACGGATCGGGACCGGCATCGCCGCGAGCGGCTCGACGCGGCCCGCGCGCTGTGGGCCGCGACCGGCGAGACCGAGATTCCGGCCGCGGTCGCGAGCGAGTGCCTGGACAACCGGACCCTCGCGCCCGATGCGCTGGACCTGGCCCGCCTGGCCGATGCGCGGCGCTTGCGTGGCGCGATCGGGGCCTGGCTCGGGGACGACGGGCTGCCGGGAGTGGCGGCGGCGCGGGCGGCGCTGGCATTCGGTACACCCGCGGAACGGCTCTTGCCGGGTCTGTTGCGTTGCGTCGCGGGCGGCTCCCACCGGCCGGCCTTCGCCGCCGTCGAGCTGCTCGCCGAACTGGGCGACGCGTCGGTCACGCCGCGGCTGCTGGAGCTGGCCGGGCGGGATCGGGCGCTCGTCACGGCCGGCCGGGACGGTGACATCGCCTGGCACGACGACGAGCTGCGGGACCGGCTCCGCGCGGCCGCCGCCGACATCGACCGACGGCGTCGTGTTTAGCGGTACAGAGGCGTGGGAATGCAAGTTGCAGGTCGGTGCGACGAGGCGCCGGCCGTTGAAACCCCCGCCTTCGTACTGCCCTATCGACTGCGAACCGCGGGTGGCGAGCGCAACACGGGTGCGGCGGATCCGCCCGATCCGCCGCACCCGAACGTGTCCACTGTGGACTTCGTCGGGCGTGCATGCCGACCGGTCGCGATGGGTACCCAGGGCGGCATGCGAGCGCTGACCGTCGTACCGCTGCAGTCCGGCACCGCCGAGGTTCGTGACGTGCCCGAGCCCGACACCGACGGGGGCCGGCTCCTCGTGGACGGCCTCGCGCTCGGGATCTGCGGCACCGACCGCGAGATCGTCGCCGGCGAATACGGCTGGGCGCCGCCCGGCCACGACCGGCTCGTCCTCGGCCACGAGTCGCTCGGGCGGGTCCGCCGCGCGCCCGAGGGGTCCGGCTTCGCGGCGGGCGACCTCGTCGTCGGGATCGTCCGGCGGCCCGATCCGCGGCCCTGCCCCGCCTGTGCGCACGGCGAGTTCGACATGTGCCGCAACGGGGAGTACAGCGAGCGGGGGATCAAGGAGCTCGACGGGTACGGCAGCGAACAGTGGAGCATCGAGCCCGACTATGCGATCAAGCTCGATCCGGCCCTGGCCGAGACCGGGGTGCTGCTGGAGCCGACGTCGGTCGTGGCCAAGGCCTGGGACCAGGTCGAGCGGGTCGGGTCGCGGGCCTACTTCGCGCCGGAGCGGGTGCTCGTCACCGGGGCCGGGCCGATCGGGCTGCTCGCCGCCCTGCTCGGCGTCCAGCGCGGGCTCGACGTGCACGTGCTCGACCGCGCCGAAAGCGGGCCCAAGGTGCGGGCGGTGGAGGCGCTCGGTGCGACGTACCACAGCGGGCCGGTGAGCGACGTCACCGAGGGCCTGCGGCCGGACATCATCATCGAGGCCACCGGGGCGGCGTCGGTCGTTTTCGACGCGATCGCCGGGACCGGGGCCTACGGCATCGTGTGCCTGACCGGGGTCTCGTCCGCCGGCCGCAGGATCTCCGTCGACCTCGGCGAGGCCAACCGCAGCATGGTGCTGGAGAACGACGTGGTGGTCGGCTCGGTCAACGCCAACCCGCGGCACTACACCGCGGCCGCGCAGGCCCTGGCCGCCGCCGATCCGGGCTGGCTGGCGAGCCTCATCACGCGGCGGGTGCCGCTCGATCGGTTCGCGGAGGCGCTCGAGGCGCGGCCGGACGACATCAAGGTCGTGCTCACACTGGGCCGGTGAGCACGTCGCTCATGTTGAGAATGCCGAGCAGCCGCCGTACTCCGGACGGCGCGTCGAGCACCACGAACCGCTCGCCCAGCCGCTGCCGGACGGCCAGCAGCACCGCCAGGCCCGACAGGGAACAGAACGTGACCCCGCCGAGGTCGGCCTCGACGCGCGCGTGACCGTCGTCGACGGCCGCCTCGAACGCCCCGCGCAGCAGGTCGGCGTTGGCCGCGTCCAGGTCGCCGCGGACCGACATCCGGACGATCCGCGGGGACTCGCGCCGCACGACGGTCGTGACTTCCATGCTCTCGAAGTTCATGCAGCATCACCGTCGGTCACGGTATGCCGCGATCGCGGAACGTGAGTACAGCTTCGAGGCCGCGAAACGTCAGACAAAGGGCTTACCCGATGCCGGGTAACCCTTCAGTAGGGGTTCCCGGTGCCCGGCAGTCGACCCGGAGCGCGCCACTTGGCCGACATCGGCGGCGTGTCGGCGTGCGCGCGGTGGGCCATGCCGGCCGCGAGCTCGCGCAGCGCGTCGGTGGCGTCGACCGTGGCACGCCAGCCCAGCTCGGTCGCGGCCCGGGTGGTGTCCATGATCGGCGCGCTCAGGGCGAGCTGCACCCACCCGGCGTCGACCGGCTGCAGATGCATCCGCCACGTCACGGCGGCCGCGGTGCGCAGCACGCTCGACGCGACCGGAACCGTCCGCCCGTGGAACATCTCGGCCGCGACGCTCGGCGTGAGCACCGGATCGGCCGCGATGTTGAAGGCACCGCGCACCTCGGACGTGAGCGCCCGCGCGTACGCGTCGGCCACGTCGTCGGCGTGCACCGCCTGCAGGCGCAGCCGCGGATTGTCCGGAATGACCGGCACGCGCCCGAAGCGCAGCAGCCGGACCGGGACGAGCGGCCCGAGGAAATAGCGCGCGATCTCGGACCCGGCATCGCGCTGGAAGATCAGCCCCGGCCGCAGCCGCACCACGCGCAGCCGGTCCTCGACCGCGTCGAGCATGCCTTCGAGCGTCACCTTGTCCCGGCTGTACGACGAGGCCGCCACCCCGGTCGCCGGCCAGTCCTCGGCGACGCGGCGATCCTTGGGCCCGGGCGCGTACACGCCGACCGAGGACGCCACGACGAGCGCGCCCACGCCGGCCTCGACGGCGGCGTCGATCACGGCCCGGCTGCCGTCCACATTGGTCCGCCGCAACGCCGTCCGGTCGTGGCTCGGCTGGATCTGCCACCCGAGATGCACCACGGCGTCGGCGTCCCGGAAGATCCCGGTCAGCTCGCCGACGGCCTGCGGGGCGCCGATGTCACAGGAGCGCCAAACCATCCCGCTGTACTCCGCGCCGCTCGGCAACCGCCGCGCGACTCCCACGATGCGGTGGCCGCCGTCGGCCCGCAGGCGGCGCAGCAGCGCGGTGCCGGCGTTGCCCGACGCTCCGACGACGACCACTCGCAACGTCATCGCCTCCTCAGGCCCGGCCGCCGGCGCCGCTGTCGGCCCCGCCGTCGTGCACCGCCGGGTCGGCGCCACCGTCGGCCACGCCCTCGTCGGCGCCGCCGTCCGCTCCGCCGTCCTCACCCTCGACGTTCGCGCCGCCGTCGGCGGTACCCTCGTCGGGCGCCGCGCCACCGTCGGCCCCACCGTCGTGCGCACTCGGCACGGCGCCGCCGTCGGCCGGTCCCTCGGCTCCAGCTGCGCTGGTGGTCGTGATGTCGTCGTCGTTGAGCGCCATGCTTGGCTCCTTGATGATCGGCGGGGTCTCCGGCCGTGCGGCCGGTCGATCACCCGATACCCCGCCCCGAGCGGGCCAATCGGGTTAATCCGCCTACCGGTCCTCGCCCGCGGCGCCGCCGGGCCGCAGGCGGTGCGGGTCGACGGCGCGGTCCGGGAAGCGCCGCAGGTACTCCGCCTCGAGTTCGGCCGTGCGGGCGTCGTGGTTGGCCAGCGCCTGCTCCGAACCGTGGCGGAACGTGTCGTCGCGGGTCTCGTGCAGGTGGCGCAGTTCGCGCGACAGGTCGGTGTCGTCCAGTCCCTCGGGCGGCACCCCACCGGTCGTCGAGGCGGCCCCGTCGCGCGACTTGAGCTGGGCAAGCGCCTCACTCGCCTCGTCGTACGCGTACTCGCCCTCCGGCAGCGCGTCGACCGCGTCGATCACCGCGCCCGGCGCCTCGGCGGCCACCGCGTGCCGGTGGATCTCCTCCCGGGTGACGCGCTCGTTCCCGGCGTACACCGCGTCGAGCAACTTTTCGACCTCGTCCATGCCCGGTGGGTTACCCCCGCTGGCGGCGAACCAACAAAGTGAGTACGGTTCGCCGATGACCGAGGTGACGGCCGGCTGCACGCTCGCCTTCGACGTGACCGCCCCGGCCGAGATCGTCCTGCAGATCGCCGCCGCCCACCGCCCCGGCGTCACCGTGACCGACTCGCTCGCCGCCACACTCGACGGCGCCGACGTTCCGGCCACGCTGGTCGAGTCGCGCGACGGCGGCCGGCTGCACGTCCTGCGCCCCGGCCCGGGCCGCCTGGAGATCACCTACGACGTCCAGGCGAGCCTCTCCCCCGCGCCCGCCGAGGTCGCACCCTTGGCGCGCATCGAAGCCCTGCGCCCCAGCCGGTACTGCCCGAGCGACCGCCTCGCCCCCTTCGCCACCCGCCAGTTCGGCGCGATCGACCCGTTCGACGCCGCGGCGGTGCGCGAGACCGTGGCCGCGGTCGCGCGGTTCGTGCACGAACGGACCCTGTACCAGCCGGGGGCCAGCACCGGCACCACCGACGCCGCCGACACGCTGCTCACCGGCGCGGGCGTCTGCCGTGACTTCGCGCACCTGGTCGCCACGCTGCTGCGCGCGCTGGACATCCCGGCGCGGACGGCCGCGGTCTACGCACCGGGCCTGTCCCCGATGGACTTCCACGCCGTCGCGGAGGTGGCGATCGACGGCGTCTGGCGAATCGTCGACGCGACCCGTCTCGCCCCGCGCCAGAGCCTGCTGCGCATCGCCACGGGCGCGGACGCGGCGACGACGGCGTTCGCCACGGTGCAGGCCGGCACGGCGGAGCTGTCCACGCTGGACGTTCACGCCATCGTCGTCGGCGACCTGCCCCTGGACGAAGGCACCGCCGAAATTACCGTGCCCTGATCCCGGCCGGTGGTCAGTGGGGATGGCCGGCGCGGTGCTCGGCCAGGATGTCGCCGCCGAAGTCCGCCGCGGGCCGGCGCAGCACCGTGTGGGCGTGGTTGCCGTCGGCGGTCGTGTTGTCGAACTCGATCAGCAGGTCCGGCCCCTGCACCCGGTAGTAGTACCGTCCGCCCCGCGCGGTCTGCCCCTCCCAGGCGAAGCTGAGCGAGTCCCGGTCCACGGCCGGTGCGACGTCCGCGGGTAGCCGCTCCAGATAGACCGCGACCAGCTCGTCCAGCCGCTCCCGGGCCACCGCGGGCAGCTCGGCCGCCGCGATGCCGGGCGGCGGCGGGACCACGTCCGCGCGCGGGCCGCTGTAGATGTCGACCGGCGCCTGTGGCTTGCGCACCACCTGGGCGAGCAGCGACTCCGGGAGTTCGGCGAGCAGCTCGAACCCGAGATCCTCCTCCGGCCCGAGCGGCCGCAGCACCGGACGGCCCCGGTAGTGCGTCGCGAGGGGATTCGCCCCGAGGAACACCGGCGTCGGCGACACCGCGTCGCCGTCGAGGGTCATCGTGACGGACACGTGGTGCCCCTCGAACCGCCAGCCCCACCGCCCGGCGGGATCGGGATCGCCGAACACGATGACGCGATAGTCGTCACTGTGCCGGCCGCGCGTGTACCCCTCGCGGCGATCGAGCACCTCCTCGAGCGCCACGACCCCCATCGCCTGCGCGAACGCGTGCGGCCGCAGCGCCGTGGCGAGCAGCCGGTGCGCGGCCTTGCGCCCGTCGAGCTCCAGCTCGTGCAGCGAGACCCCGGGCCGCGGCGCCGGCCGGTACTCGATCCACCGCCGCTGCCCGTCCTCGAACGGCACCCGCACGCTCGTCGGCGCCGCCCGCAACAGCCGCGACGCCTCGTCCCGCATGGCCGCGGCAGTCGTCGTCATGGGTCCAGTTCTACCCGATCCGGGAGAACATCGGCGCGAGCGTTGTGGCCGCCCGGTCGACGTCGCCGCGCACGGCGGTGCGCAGGGCGGCCGGCTTGTCGTGCGGGTGGCGTCGCAGGCTGGCCGCTTGGACGCGCCACAGGCCGGCCAGGGCCACGGCGGCGATGTGCGCCTCGGGTGACCAGTCGGCACCGTCCGCGCTGGCGGCCAGCAGCTCGGTGATCGCGCCGGTCAGGCGGTCGCTCATGTCGTGCTGGTGGGCCCGCAGCTCGGGCGTGCTCGTGCTCAGCTCGCGGAAGCGGCGCACCTGCTCGCTCGCCGCCGCCGGGTCGGGCTGGGCCGACAGCCAGGAGACGAGGGCGTCCAGCTCGGCGTCGAGGACGGCGAGCGCGGCCGGCAGCGGGGCGGTGGCCGGGTCGGCCAGGGCCGTGCGCAGCGCGGTGAGGGTGTCGTCGAACCGGTCGAGGAGCAGCGACTCCTTGGTCGGGAAGTAGTTGAAGACGGTTCGTTCGGACACCCCGCACGCGTCGGCGATCTCGGCCACGCGCACGGCGTCGAAGCCGCGCTCCAGGAACATGTGCGTCGCCGTGGCCGAGAGCCGGGCGCGCAGCTGCCGTTTCTTGCGCTCGCGCAGCCCGCCGCCCTCGGGCAGCCAGGTGACCGCCGTGTCGCTCACCCCGCCACTGTACTTCAGTCACTGCAAAAATCCTGCTACCGTGAACTTGCAGTCGCTGAAATTTTCTCCGGGGAGGGTGCGTGGCTCTACTGCAGGCGGTCGGGGTGATCCTCGCGGGATTGCTGGCGGGTGAGGAGTTCATCGTCCGGTACGGCGTGCAACCCGCCCTGCGCGCGCTCGACGACCGCGCGCACATCCGCGCCCGGGTGGCGCTCGTGCGCCGGTTGCGGGTCGTGGTGCCGGCGCTCATGCTGCCGACCGTCGCGGTCGCCGTGGCCGTGCTCATCGGGGCGGGCGGCGCCGGAGCGGGCTGGCGGTGGGCGGGCCTGGCCGCCCTCGTGGCGTTCCTGCTCTTCTCGTTCCTGGGGACGGTTCCGATCAACATGAAGGTCGTCGACTGGGACGCCGACGCGCCGCCCGGGGACTGGCGGGCGGTCGTCGAGCGGTGGCAGCGCATCGACGTGCTGCGCTCGGCGGCGGCGATCGTGGCGTTTGCGTGCTTCGTGGGGGCACTGGCGGTACAACTGGGATAGGTTTTGGCTTTGGTTCTGGTGGGAACGCGAGCTGCGGCGATCGGGAGGAGTGGGGCGGGGTGACGGCGGACGGGCACGTGAACGACCCCGAGGCGCTGCGCGCGGAGATCGTGCGCACCCGCGCGGCGCTCGGCGAAACGGTCGAGGCGCTCGCCGCCAAGGCCGACGTGAAGGCGCGCGCGAAGGCCGCGACCGACCGCACCGTGCACCGCGCCGCCGCCGGCCTGCATGAGCGGCGCACGCAACTCGTCCTGGCCGCCGGCGCGACCCTGCTCGTGGGCGCGGTCATCGCCCTGATCGTCCGCGGTGCCCGGCACCGCTGAACATCGCTACCCCCAATGAGGAGATCATGATGAAGCTGCTGCCCATCGCGGCCGGGCTGGCCGTCGGGTACGTGCTCGGCACGCGCGCCGGCCGCGCGAAGTACGAGCAGATCGTCGACAACGCCCGCCGCGTGCGGGACAACCCGACGCTGAGCCAGGTCGGCGAGGCCGCGCGCAACCTCGCGAACCCGCCCTCCGCCGTTTAGCCCTGCCGCCTAAATCCCCCGCTGCCCCGGCGGCGGGGGTCAGGTGCTCAGGAGCCGCTCGGCCACGTCGAAGGCGTCCTCGCCCGCGGTGCGATTGGCGGACAGGAAGGCGTGCACGTCCGGGTCCGCCGGGTCGGGGACCGGGCCGCACGCCGAGATCCCGCGCAGCTCGCTGAACAGGCATACCACCCGGCCGCCGGTCGTGGCGGCGCCCGCCTCGTGCAGGCTCTCGCACCGCTTCCACAGCCGGCCCAGCCGGCGGGCGGCCGCGGCGTTGTCGGTGTACACGCCGCCCCAGCCGACCTGCATGAAGACGGCGAGCGGGCCGCAGACGAGGTGATAGTTCACCGCGTACGAGTTGACCCCGTGCCCCGCGTGGCTCACCGCGACGTAGTCGGGCACCCGGCCGGCCAGGACGTCGGCGGGAAAGTCGCCCTCGAACAGGTACATCGCGAACGCGTCGATGTCGCGCGTCGCCCAGCACCATTCGCGCACGGCCCGCAGCTGCGCGCGCATCGGCTTCGGGATCGGGGGCAGCGGCAGGCGGCTCGTGACGAACGCGGCCACCATCTCCGCATAGGGTGAGCCGTCGGTCCGCACGCACAAGATTGTGCGACCCACCGCCACGGCGACGCAATGGATCGTCAACGCACCTACCACAATGCGCGAACGCCACCTGGCCACTCGACCCTATTGCGCCGCCGCCGCGCGGACCGAGGCGGCGGCGTCCCTGGCGACCGCCGGCCAGTCCGCGCCCAGCGCCGACCGCGCGGCCGCGTCGAGGGTCGCGCCCTTGCGCACGACCTGGGTGAAGAACGCGAACAGCCTCGCCTCGCCGAAGTGCTGGGCCAGGTAGGTCACCGCCAGCAGCGCGATGCCGTACCGGGCGACCGCGTCCTCCAGCTTCGTGCCGTCCGCGGGCGGGCCGAGGGCGACGGTGCCGTCCCACCGGCCGGCCTCGAGGTACGCGCGCACCGAGTCGAGGTCGTCGCGCAGGGCGCCGCCGTCGCCGTTCGCGACGTACTCGGCGATGCCCTCGGTGAGCCACCATCCGGCCGCCGGCGGCCGGTTGCCGTCGAGGGTCACCACGTGCGCGAACTCGTGCGTCATGAGGGTGCGGACCGAGGCCTCGCCGCGGACCGAGCCGCGCGCGACGATCACCTCGGAGGTGCCGGGCTGCAACGGGATCGTGTACGCGGCGGCGTTCTCGGTGTCGCTGTCGTACCAGCTCGTCCACTCCTGCTCACCGGCGACGTACACGAGGTAGCGCGGCGGCGGCCCGCCGAACGAGGTCGCGACCCGGTCGTCGACGGGCGCGGCCGCCTCGGAGGCCTTGAGCAGCCGGTCGAGCACCGTGTCGTCGATCGACTCGGGGCCGGCCACCGTGACCCGCTCGCCGTTGCGCACGGTGAGCTTCGTGGTGTCCCACGGACGGTTCGTCTGCTCGTACCCGGCCAGTCGCACCCGGCCCCGCTCGACCGTCCACTCGGTGTCGACGAGCAGCGGGATCGGCGTGCAGTCCGGCCCGTCGAAGCAGTATCCGACCGCGACCGGCAGCCGCCAGACACCGTTGACCTGGCTGGGGATGCCGTTCGTGGTCAGGTCCCAGCGCCGCACGGCCAGCGCGGTGAGCGAGTCGAACCGCCGCCCGGCGCGCTCGCGCACCTCGGCGCCCGCGTCCGGGAACGCGGCCAGGTACGCGTCGCGATCGCCGTGCAGCATCGCCGCCGACTGTCCCTTGAGGACGGCCTGGATCGCGTACAGGGGATTCTCCCCCGCCTTGACGACGTTCCCGGCGCGGGCGAACGCGACCGCGGCGTACGCGGTCGGCGCCGAGCCCAGGGTGACCAGCTGGGCGGTGAGGATCGCCGCGGCCGCCACCACGGCGGCCGCCAGCGCCACCAGGGTGCCGGTGCGGGATCTCGTCATGGCGGCACCGTAAGCCCGCCCACCCGACCCCGGCGTCACGCGCGCTCGGGCTGGCACTTTTCCGGGAATAACCCGGTGCGGCGGCGGCCGGGCAGGGCCTAGACTCGGGGTCGGTCACGGTGCGCAGCCGGCGGATACTTCTGGCATATTCCGGTTCGAATCCGAAAACAGCCGCCGGCGCCTGGATCTCGCGACCACTCGAGGAGCGCATGACGCAGCTGCGGGAACGCCCGTGCCGGCTGGACGACGCCGCGGCCATCGCCGACCTGATCAACGCGGCCATGGTGGCCGGCGGCGGGCGGGGCGGCTACGCCGCGTCCGAGGTCGAGCAGGAACTGCGCCGCTCCCCCGACACCCGCGCCCTGCTCGACCCCGACGATCGCCTGATCGCGGCCGCCCTCGTCCCCCGCCCACCCGAGGGTGGCGACCACGTGGAGCTCATCGGCGCCGTCGACCCGGCCCACCGCGGCCAGGGCATCGGCCGCGACCTGCTGGCCTGGCAGCTCGCCCACGCCGGCACCTGGGAACCACAGGTCATCGCGGCCGTGAGCGACACGCACGCGATCAGGCTGTTCGAACGCGCCGGGTTCACCCCGATGCGCTACTTCCTGGAAATGTCCGCCCCGACCGGCGTCCCGGCGATCCCCGCACCCGGCACCGTCCGGATCACCGGCTTCGACCCTTCCCAGACGCAGCAGTTGTACCGTGTGCACGCCGACGCCTTCCACGGTCTCTGGGGCCACCAGGAACAGAGCTGGGCCGAATGGTCCGCCGCGACGGTCGACGCCGCGCATTTCCGCCCCGAGCTGGCCCGCCTGGCGATGGTCGACGACGCGATCGTCGCGTACGTGCTGCCGTACGACCGCGGCACCCTCTACATCGGACAGGTCGGCACCGCCCAGCCCTGGCGCCGCCACGGCATCGCCGCCGCCCTGCTGACCTCGGTCCTCGCCGCCGCCGAACAGGCCGGCTACCGGACCGCCACCCTGGACGCCGACTCCGCCAACCCGACCGGCGCCCCGGCCGTCTACACCCGCGCCGGGTTCGTCGTCGACCAGCACATCGCCGTCTACCGCCGCACGCCCGCCACGACCAGGTTGTGATCGGACCGGCCACCGCCGTCCGCGATGAGCACCAGATACTCGCCGGGATCGGCCAGCTGCTGGGCACCCGCGCGCACGGTGGGCACCCGCGGATACCGGAACGCGTGCACGGCCCGATCCCGAACGGCCGCCCGCAGCGCCACGAGCAGATCCCCGCTCACCTCCTGCAGCGCCACGACATCCGCGTCGCGCGCCGCGACCAGGTCCGCGACGGCGGCGGTGCGCAGGCGCTCATCGGGCCACTGCGCGACCGTCTCGTCGGCATGGTTCGCCGCGTGCACCCGGTGCAGCACGTTCCACGTCACCACCGTGATCACCCGGCCGACCCTATCGGCCGCTTCTCGAACCAGTGGTGGGCGTACGGCTCGTCGTTGAAGGCGGGCACCTCCCGGAACCCGGCGCTGCGGTACAAGCCGATCGCCTCCCCCAGCGACGCGTTCGTCTCCAGGCGCAGGGCGGAAGCGCCGTCCGCGGCGGCCGTGGACTCCAGCTCGGCCAGCAGGCGGCGGCCCAGGCCCAGGCCGCGCACGGTCGGGGCCACCCACATCCGCTTCACCTCGGCCGGGGCGCCGGGGTGGAACTTCAGCGCGCCGCAGCCGACCGGGGTGCCGTGCAGGGTCGCCACCAGCAGGACGCCCGCCGGCGGGGTGAGTTCGTCGTCGGCGGCCGAGATGCTGCGGGCCGGGTCGAAGCCGGCCCGGAAGCGTTCGGCGAGTTCCGCGTAGTACGCCGCGATGCACCGGCGGGCGTCCGGGTGGCGCGGGTCGAGCGGGGCGATGTGCACCATCGAGGCCAGCAGCAGGCGCTCGACCTCGGCCATCGCGGCCACGAGGCGGTCGCGCTGGCCGGGGCTCAAGGGTTCGAGGATGGCCGCGGCCTGTTCGTCCGAGCGGCGGTCGAGCACCGATCGCTCATCCAGGCCGGCCCGCGTCAGCCGTACCGTGCGCACCCGCGCATCGGCCGGGCTCGGCGCCACGACCACGAGGTCGTCGGCCTCCAGGGCGCGCAGGAGGCGGCTGAAGTACCCCGAGTCCAGATCCAGCCGCGCGCGCAGTTCGCGCACGTCGGTGGCCTCGGTGCCGATCTCCCACAGCAGCCGCGCCTGGCCCAGCGGGCGGTCGCGGGCCAGGAAGGCGTCCTCGAGCGCGCCCACCCGCTGCGTGACCGTGCGGTTGAAGCGCCGCACCTGACCGATCGCCCGCACGTCCATTCTCTGACTTTAGTCAGCGAATGCCCGGCGCGCCAGATGCTGTAGAACAGCGCCATGCGCGTGCTGTTCACCGCGGTACCCATCCATGGGCATCTCCTGCCGCTCCTCCCGCTCGCCGAGGCGGTCGTCGCGGCCGGGGACGAGGTCGCGGTGGCCGCCCCGCCGGCGCTGGCGGGGCTGGTCGGCCGGCTGCCGGTTCTGCCGGGCGGGCCGGACATCGCCGACCTGCTCGCCGAGAACGACCGGCGCACCGGCGGCGCGGCCATGCACGAAAACGTCGCGCCGGTGGCCGAACTGTTCGCGGGGACGCTCGTCGACGTGACGTTCCGCGCGACGCTCGAGCAGGCTCGCGCGTTCGGGGCGCGGGCCGTGGTCGCCGACGAGTACGACACGATCGGCCCGATGGTCGCCGCCGCGCTCGGGGTGCCGCTGGTCCGGCACGCGATCGGGCTGCCGGTCTCGCCGCCGGCGCTCGGGCCGGCGATGGAGGAGCGGCTCGCACCCCGGTACGCGGCGCTCGGGCTGTCCCGGCCGCGGCGGACGGCGCTGGTCGATCCGTGGCCGCCCGCACTGCAGGCCGCGGGCTGGACGCCGGCGCGCGACCGGCTGCCGATCCGGCCGCGGGCGTATGCCGGTTCGGGCCCCGCCGAGGTGCCGCCGCCCGGGTCGCGGCCGCGGGTGCTCATCACGCTCGGCACGGTGCTGCTCGATGCGGCCATGCTCGACGCGCTCGTGGACGCGGTGGCCGCGCTGGACACCGTGGACGTCCTCGCGGCGGTGCCACCGGGCGTCGAGCACGCGCTGACCGATGCACGGGCGAATGTGCGGTTCATCGGATTCGTACCGATGGCGCAGGTCCTGGCTTCCGGCGTGTCGGCCATCGTCGCGGCCGGCGGCGCGGGCACCGTCCTGGCCGCGATGAGCCACGGCATCCCGATGGTCCTGTGGCCGAAGGGCGCCGAGAAGCCGATGAACGCCGAACGCGTGGCGGCCGCCGGCGCCGGCCTCGTGGTCGACGACCCGGTCCGCTCGGCCGAGGCCGTTCGGGAAGTGCTGACCTCCCCGGTGTACCGTCTGAGCGCCGAACGCATCGCCGGCCAGATCCGCGCCGCGCCCGAACCCGACCAGGTATGGCGGACGTTACGCGCTCAGCGGCTGCCCTGAATGCGCACGACCTCCGGGCGGCGGTCCCGGGTGTGCGGGCCGCCGCCGCCGCGATCGGCGCCTGCGCGGGCTAGCGCGCGGCGAGCCACTCGTCGTAGGTGATCCCGCCGATGCGGGCGCCCGGCGAGGTGACCAGGGAGTCGTCGGTGATGGAAGCGCCGAAGTAGGTGGCCGACGGGTCGGTCACGATCTTGGCGTTGCCGCCGACGGCCTTGCGCACGAACTCGTCCAGGCCGATCTTCTCCGGGCCGCCCAGCTCGACGTAGCCGTTGACCGGCGGGGCCTGCACGGCGTCGGCGACCGTCGCGGCCACGTCGTCGGCGGCCACCGGCTGGAGCTTGGCCGGGGTCAGGTGGGAGGCGCCGTCGGAGCCGACCGACGAGGCGGCGATGCCCGGCGCGAACTCGAAGAACTGGGTGGCCCGCACGATCGTGTAGGGCACCGGACCGTTGGTGATGAGCTCCTCCTGCGCGACCTTGGCCCGCAGGTAGCCGCTGGTCGGGACCCGGTCGGTGCCGACGATCGACAGCGCGACGTAGTGCCGCACGCCGGCCCGGGCCGCCGCGGCGAGCAGGTGCGTCGTCGAGGTGCGGAAGAACGCGAGCACGTCGTCGTCGGCGAACGACGGCGAGTTGGTCACGTCGACGCAGGCGTCCGCGCCGGCCAGCACCTCGTCCAGGCCGACGTTGGCGATGGTGTCGACGCCCGAGCTCGGCGACGCGGAGACCGCCTCGTGCCCGTCCGTCTGCAGCAGGGCGATCAGCTTGCGACCGATGAGTCCGGTGCCGCCGAAGACCACGACCTTCATGACTGTACCTCCAACTCGGACAACTTTTATCCGAGACAGACTCTACCCGGACACAACCTGTCCGAGTCAAGTAGGATGGGTGGGTGAAGATGTCGGGTGGCGTCGAGTGGGCGCTGCACTGCTGCGTGGTGCTGACCGCGGCGCGCGGGCCGGTGCCCGCCGCGCGCCTGGCCGAGCTGCACGACGTCTCGGGCAGCTACCTCGCCAAACAGCTGCAGAGCCTGGCCCGCGCCGGGTTGATCCGCTCGGTGCAGGGACATGCCGGCGGTTATGCGCTTACCCGCGATCCGGCCGACATCACCGTGCTGGACGTGGTCGAGGCGGTCGACGGGGCCGGTCCGGCCTTCGTGTGCACGGAGATCCGCCAGCGCGGCCCGCTCGCCACCCCGGCCGAGGCCTGCACCACGCCCTGCCCCGTGCACCGCGCGATGATGACGGCGGACGAGGCCTGGCGCGCGGCACTGCGGGGCCAGACGATCGCGGACCTGGCCGTCAACGTGACGGCCTCCTCCGGCCCGGCCACGTTCGACATCGTGCGGGAGTGGCTGGAGACATGAAATAGGGCCGGCGCCACCCCACACTCGGCGCCGGCCCAGCTTCAGCGGGACCCGACATACGTCAACACGCACGCCGGGCCCCGATGGTTCACTCCAGCAGCCGCACGATCACGTGCTCGTCGCCCGCATCCGCCTCGACGCAGACGTCGGTGCCGCCGGAAGCCAGCCGACCGGCGTCGACGGCCGCCACCGCGGTGACGCCGGCCAGCTGCACCCGCCAGGGCGCCGCGCTCCCACCGCGGCGCACCTCGACGACGGTGCCGGCCCGGCGCACGGTGAACGTGGCGGCGGGCCGGCCCTGCGGGGTCGGAACCTCGACGGTGACGCTGTCGCCGTCGCCGAACTCGAACAGGCGCAGCGTCACCCCGTCGTCGTACTCGTAGTCGGGGCGGTCGTCGCGCGCCCCCAGTGCGATGACCGAGCCGGGCCGGGCCAGCACCGGCAGGTCGCCGAGCCCGTACCGGCGCCGGACCCAGCCCGGCCCGGTCAGCACCTCCCCGCTGCGCAGGTCCGTCCAGCGACCCGCGGGCAGGTAGAACGTGGTATCGCCGGCGGCGCTGAACACCGGGGCGACGAGGATCGCGTCACCGAGCATGTACTGCCGGTCGAGATGCGCGCAGCCCGGGTCCTCCGGGAACTCGAGGGCCATCGGGCGCATCACCGGGACACCGTCGCGGTGGGCGGTGACGGCGGCGGCGTAGAGGTACGGCATCAGCCTCGCCTTGAACCGGGTGAACTCGCCCAGCGTGGCGACGGCGGTCTCGCCGAACAGCCACGGCACCCGGTAGGACTCGTTGCCGTGCAGGCGGCTGTGCGAGGACAGCAGCCCGAAGGGGATCCAGCGGGTGAAGACCGCCGGGTCGGGGGTGCCCTCGAAGCCGCCGATGTCGTGGCTCCAGAACCCGAACCCCGACATCGCCAGGGACAGCCCGCCGCGCAGGCTCTCGGCCATCGACGGGAAGGTCGACTCGCAGTCGCCGCCCCAGTGCACCGGGAACTGCTGGCCGCCGGTCGTCGCGGAGCGGGCGAAGAGCACCGCCTCGCCCTCGCCGCGGTGCTCACGCAATAACGTGAAAACGGCCTCGTTGTACAGATGCGTGTAGTAGTTGTGCATGCGCAGCGGGTCGGACCCGTCGGCCCAGGCCACGTCGGTCGGGATCCGCTCGCCGAAATCGGTCTTGAAGGCGTCCACGCCGAGATCGAGCAGGGCCCGGAGCTTGCTCTGGTACCACGCTGTCGCCGCCGGGTTCGTGAAGTCCACGAGGCCCATGCCCGCCTGCCACAGGTCCCACTGCCAGACGTCGCCGTTGGGGTAGGTGACCAGGTACCCGGCCGCCGCACCCTCGGCGAAGAGCTTGGAGCGCTGGGCGATGTACGGGTTGATCCAGACGCAGATCTTCAGCCCTCGCGCCTTGAGCCGGGCGAGCATGCCGGCCGGATCCGGGAACGTCTCCGGGTCCCACTCGAAGTCGCACCAGTGGAACTCGCGCATCCAGAACGTGTCGAAGTGGAACACCGACAGGGGCAGCCCGCGCTCGGCCATCTCGTCCACGATGGACGTCACCGAGGCCTCGTCGTAGTCCGTGGTGAACGACGTCGACAGCCACAGCCCGAAGGACCAGGCGGGGGGCAGCGCCGGGCGGCCCGTGAGCGCCGTGTACTTGCGCAGGACGTCCTTGGGGCTCGGGCCGTACACGACGAGGTATTCCAGGATCTGCCCGGGCACGCTGAACTGCACGCGGGACACGGCCTCGGAGCCGACCTCGAAGGACACCGGGCCGGGGTCGTTGACGAACACGCCGTAGCCGCCGCTGATGACGTAGAACGGCACGTTCTTGTACGCCTGCTCGCTGCTCGTGCCGCCGTCGGCGTTCCACACGTCGACCGTCTGGCCGTTCTTGACCAGCGGGCCGAAGCGCTCGCCGAGGCCGTACACCGTCTCGCCGACGCCGAGCTCCAGTTGCTCGCGCACGAAGTGACCGTCCACCGTGGACAGCGCCGCCATGGCCTTGCGGGGACTGGTGGTGAGCACCCGGCCGCCGGCCGTGAACTCCAGCCGCCACTGGTCGCCGAGGGCGAAGCGGGCGCTGAGCTCACCGGAGGTGAACGTGGCGTGCTCCTCGTCCCGGGTCACCTTTGGCGAGGCGGCCGGGTCGGCCTCGACGCGGAAGTGCGGCCCGCGGTCGACCCCGCCGGCGTACCGCGTGATGCGCACCGCGATCACGTCCGGCGCCGGGGCGGTGCACCGCACGGTCAGCAGCGGCATGTTGAGCGTGTCCCCGCGGTCCACCACGCGCTTGGCCGGCGCGTAGACCGTGAGCCGGTCGGCGCGGACCTCTACGTCGCGGACGTGCACGGGGTACTGCGGCTCGACGCCGTCGCGCAGCCGCCAGTACCCGTCGGTGAACTTCATGCGGGCTCCCTCATTTGACTGCCCCTGCGGTCACGCCCCTGGTCAGGGTGCGCTGGAAGATCAGGAAGAACAGCAGCGCGGGCAGGATGCCCAGCAGCGCCGACGCGCTCGTCGCGGTGGCGTCGAGGTCGTGCTCGCCCTGCAGCAGGGCGAGCGCGAGGGGCACGGTCTGGTTGCTGTTGGAGACCAGGAAGACGAGCGGGATGAACAGCTCGTTCCAGGTCCAGACGAAGAAGAACGTGAACAGCACCGCGAGGGTCGGGCGGCTGACCGGGGCCACCACGCGGACCAGGGTGCGCAGCCGGCCGGCGCCGTCCATCGCGGCCGCGTCCAGCAGCTCGGGCGGGAACTCGGCCAGCACGGAGGAGAGCAGGAAGGTGCCGAACGCGCTCTGGATCGCCGTGAAGATGACGATCACGGTGAGCTGGGAGTCGTACAGGTCGACCTCGGTGGCGATGTGGTAGAGCGGGTAGATCAGGCTTTCCTGCGGTACCAGATTGGCCACCAGAAATGCGGCCAGGAACCAGCGCCGGCCGCGGATCCGCCCGATGCCGAGGGCGTAGGCGTTGAGCAGCGAGAAGCCGACGCCCAGCACCGCGACCGAGCCGGAGATCACGGCGCTGTTGAGGAGGCTCTGGCCGAAGTTCGCGCGAATCCAGAACGCCTTGATGCCCTCGAACGACACGTGGGTCGGCAGGCCGAGGGGGCCGACGGCGGCGTAGTCCTGCGGGGTCTTCACCGCGTTGACGAGGATGAGCCAGAACGGCGCGATCACGATGAGCACGACGGCGACGAGTGCGACGAGCACGAGGTGTTTCCTCATCGCGACTGTACCCGGATGAAGGCGAACGTCAGCGCCACGATGAGCACCGCGAGCACCGTGGAGATGGCGGACGCGTAGCCGACGTTGACGGTCTGGAAGTACTGCTGCCACGCGAAGTACGACGGCACGAGGGTGGCGTTGCCGGGCCCGCCGCCGGTGAGCACGAAGATCTGGGCGAACACCTTGAGCGCGGCGATCGTCGTGGTGATGAGCACGACGCCGATCTCGGGCCGGATCTGGAACAGCGCGATGCGGGTGAAGCGCTGCCACCAGCCGGCGCCGTCGAGCGAGGCGGCCTCGTACAGCTCGGGGTCGACCCGCTGCAGCCCGGCCATGAACATGACCACCGGGTAGCCGATCTGCACCCACACCATGACCGCCATGACGGTGTACAGCGCGTAGTGCTCGTCGCCCAGCCAGTTGCGGGCGAGGCCGCCGAGGCCGAGCCGGTCCAGGATCGAGTTCAGCACCCCGTAGTTCGGGTGCAGGATCCAGCCCCAGACGATGCCGGTGACCGCGAGCGGCAGCACCTGGGGCAGGTAGAAGCCGGAGCGCAGCGCCCGGGCGGTGCGACCACCCAGGCGCGGCGCGACGTAGTCGAACAGCAGCGCGGCGAGGAACAGGCCGAGCAGCGTCGGCACCACCGCCATCGCGACGATCATGAACGCGATGTTCTTGAACGAGAGCCAGAACCTGTCGTCGTGCAGCAACCGGTCGTAGTTGGCCAGGCCGGTCCAGCGCGGGGTGCCCACGCCGGACCACTCCGTGAAGCTGGTGCCCACCGTCATGAGCAGCGGCACCGCCACGACGAGCGCGCACAGCAGCGCACCCGGGACCAGGAACGGCCAGTAGCCCTTGCGACGGGTCATCACTTGCCGACGTTCGCCAGGTTGTCGTTGTACGGCTTGGCGATCTCGTCGAGGACCGCGTCCGGCTGGGCCGACCCGTTGATCAGCTTCTGGGCGCCGGCCACGAGGACGTCGTAGTACCCGGGCGCCGGCCAGTCGGGGTAGAAGGCGAGGCCGTCCTGCTCGGCGATCGTCTCGTAGTTGGCGATCAGCTCCTTGCTCTTGGCATCGGTGATCTTGTCCGTCTGCGCGGCGACCGGGATGCCGCCGGAGTTGCCGAGCAGGTTCTGGATCTCGGGTTTCATCGTGATGTCGATGAAGTCGTACGCGAGCTGCTTGTTCTTCGCCTTGGCCGGCACCACCCACAGGTTGCCGCTGGAGCCCGGGTAGAGCTTGCTGCCGGGGAACAGGAACGTGCCCCACTGGAACGAGGCCTCCTTGACCATCCGGCCGTACCACCAGCTGCCGGAGATCATGATCGGGGACTTCTGCTGCCCCCAGGCCTGCCCCATGTCCTCGGCCTTGATCCCGGCCGAGTTCTTGTCGATCCAGCCCTTGGCCACCCAGTCGCGGAACGTGTTCGCCGCATAGGTCCACTGTGGACCGTGGAAGTCCACCTTGTTCTTGTACAGCTGGTAGTCGTCGACCCAGCCGCGGTCCGCCTTGGACAGGGCGAGCGAGTAGAGGATCTGCTGGGCCGGGTACTCCGCGCCGCCGAGGCTGATCGGCGTGATCCCGTTGCTCCTGAACGTCTGCATCGCGGTCTCGAGCTGCTCGAGGGTCGTCGGGACCGGCACGTTGTACTTCGCGAAGAGGTCCTTGTTGTAGTACGCCATCACGTACTCGGCGTAGTTGGGCACGCCGTACCACTTGCCGCTGCCCATCACGCCGCGCGGGTCGTACTTCGCGGTCGTGGCGAGCCCCGGGCTGAGCGCCTTGCTCCACCCGCGCTTGTCGGCCTCGGCCGAGACGTCGGTGAGCAGCCCCTGCTTGGACAGCAGGCCGGCGCTCGCATTGCCCTTGTTGTACTCCATGACGTCGGGCGCGTCGTTCGAGTTCAGGATCATGCTGGCGTTCTGCCGGATCTGCTCGAAGCCCTTCTCCTCGAACGTCACCTTCACGCCGGGGTGGGACGCCTCGAACTGCTTGATCGCCTCGGTCCAGGCGATGCCCATGGCGCTCGCCGGGCCCTCGTAGTGCCAGAGCTTCAGGGTCTTGCCGTCGCCCTGCGCCTCGTCGCCGCCACCACAGGCGGCGAGCGAGCCGGTCAGCGCGAGTACGGCCGCCGCGACAACAGCGGCGCTGCGGGTGCGCGTGAACACGTCTGCTCCTGATGTAGGGGTGTTGGAGCGCAGCGGTTTTCGCCGCTTCACGGCTTCCGATGGGGTTTGTTCGAAATCCTGTCGAAGCGCTTCGACAGTGAAGCTACGAACTGCCGGGCGGCTTGTCAACAGTTGGCTTTCCCGCCGCAGCGTGCGCCGGGTCCGATCAGGAAACTTCCGCGCCGTTCACCCCGGGACGCCGGCGCCGAGGCGCTTGGCGACCGCGTCACGCACCTGGCTCATGGTGGGCGCGGGCCGTTGCGCGTCGTCGGCGAGCTTGCGCAGCGACGTCATCGTGACGCCGTCGAGGCGGCAGGCGACGAACCGCTCGTACACGCCGAGGTCGGAATCGACGTTGATGGCGAACCCGTGGCTGGTGACGCCACCCCGGATCCGCATACCGATCGAGACGATCTTGTGGTGCCCGGGTGTCCACACCCCGACGAGGCTGTCGCCGCCCTTGGGCGTCTCCCGCCGCACCGCGGGGACGCCGAGATCGCCGAGCGCGTCGATGAGCGCGAGCTCGAGCCACCGCACGACGTCACCGGGCCCGCCCTCGCGCAGGTTCATGATCAGATACCCGACGAGCTGGCCGGGACCGTGATAGGTGGCATGGCCGCCGCGGTCGACCTCGATGACGGGGAGCGATCCGTCCCGGGGCAGATCGGACAGTGCGGTGTGCCGCCCGTAGGTCACGACCGGCGGATGCGTCAGCAGGAACAACCGGTCGGGCGCGGTGCCGGCCTGGCGTTCGGCCACCCAGCCGCGCATGGATTCGGCCGCCTCCAGGTAGTCGACCTCGCCCAGGTCGACCCGCATCATCTCCGCCACGCGTCCATCATCCCTCGCCGACAGTCGGGGCGTTCCCGCTCAAGTCGGGCAGCGCGCTGCCGATCGGACCGAAGTGAGTGTCGGACTGCGCGGCCGGCTCGGGGAGCGGGCGCGGGCACGCCTGCTCGCCGCGGCGTTCGACCGCAGTCCGGTGGCGAGGGCCGTCCTCAGCCTCGACCCGAAGACGCTCGGCGTGATCGTCGACCTCAATCAGGCGTTCGCCGACCTCGTCGGGCGGCCGGCCGAGGCGCTCGTGGGACACGTGGGCACGGTGGTGTTCCCGGCCGCGGACGAGGCGGCCTGGCTGGCCACGCTCGGTGAGCTCGGGCCGGACCCCGGCCGATCGATATCGGTCAGGCGGCCCCTGCAGCGGGCCGACGGGGCCCAGGTCTGGGCCGCCATCCGCGGTACGGCCACCCGCGACACCGACGGCGCCGCCTATCTGCTGATCGACGCGGCCGGGATCGAGCCCGGGATCGAGCCCGGGATCGAGCCCGGGATCGACCTCGGTGCCGCGGCTGAGGGCCGGGTCGGGTCGGAGCAGGCGTTCGAGGACTCGCCGCTGGGCATGGTCGTCGCCGGGGGCGACGGCCGGTTCCTGCGGGTGAACGCCGCCTTCGCGCGGCTGCTGGGGCGGCCCGCCGAGGCGTTGATCGGCAGCACGTACGCGTCGATCACCCACCCCGACGACGTGGCCGACAGCGACGAGCGGCAGCGGCGGGTCCGGGCCGACCCGGGGTCGGTGCAGAGTTTCGAGAAGCGGTTCGTGCGCCCCGACGGCAGCGTCGTCTGGGCCTCGCTCAGCCTGACCACGATCGCCGGCGATGATCCGGGACGACAGCGGCGGCGGCTGGTGCAGGCCGAGGACATCACCGCGCGTAAGGTCGCCGAGGCCAAGGCCGAGCGGGCCCTGCGGCAACTGGAGATGACGATCGCCGTCCAGCGCGACGTCACCGTGGCCGCCGCCGACCGCGACGCGGCCCTGCGGCTCATCGCCCGGCGCGTCCTCGACGTGCTGCCGGCCGCCGACGTCTCCACGGTGCAGCTGCTCGACCCGTCCCGGCAGGCCCTGCGCGTCGCCGCCGGGACCGGGATGCTCGACATCCCGCCCCACCTGCGCATCCCGCTCGACGGCTCGCTGCCCGGCCACGCCATCCGCACCCGGAGCACCGTGCGCAGCGACGACACCCGCACCGACCCGCGGGCCTCGCCCGCCGTCCGGGCCGCCGCCGGCGGCCGATCGGTCCTCGCCGCGCCGCTGCTGGGCCCGGACGGCACGCTGGGGGCGCTCGTGGTGTCGTCGCGGGAGCCGGGAGCGTTCGACGACGCGGACGCGCAGCAGCTGACGTTGCTCGCCGACGCGCTCACCGGGGCGCTCCGGCACGCCGACGCGGCCGATCGGCAGCGGCAGCTGCTGACCCAGGCCGAGCGGACGAACGAGGCGCTCGGGAGCGCGAACGCCGCGCTGGAGAAGGAGCGGGCCGCCGCCGTCGCGGCCGTCGACCGGCTCGAACGCAGTGAGCGGCGCTTCGCCGAGCTGTTCGAGCACTCCCCCGTCGCCATGGTGGTGGTCTGGCTGCGCGGCGCGGAGCGGGGGCGGATCTCGATGGCCAACCCGGCGTTCGAGGCGCTGCTCGGATACTCGCCCGTGCGGGCGCGCGGGATGCACGTCACCGACTTCCTCGCCGACGCGGCGCCGCACATCGAGCCGGCCATGCGGGCGCTGGCGGACGGCAGCGACGTGCGGACCATCCGGTCGTCGGTGCTGCGGTGCCACGACGGGTCGACCGTGCCCGCGGCCAGTCACACCTCGGTCATCGTCGGTGACGACGGGCAGCCCGAGTCCGCCGTCGTGCAGATCCTCGACGTGACCGCGCAGCACGCGGCGGCCGCCACGGCCGAGCGGGAGCACCGGCGGCTGCGGGACACGTTGCGGGCGCAGCGGGACGTGATCGCCGGGGCGGGCGACCGGGAGGAGACGCTGCGGCTCGTGGCCGATCATGCGATCGGGCTCTTCCCGACGGCCGACGGGGCGCTCGTCGAGCTCGTCGACGGGCCGGCCGGGCTGCGGCACGCGGCCGCCGCCGGGGTCGTCGACGGGGACGCCGCCCTGGTCGCGCCGCTGCACGCGGCCGGGCGCACGATCGGGACGGTGCAGGTCACGGCCGGCGCCGCCGGGGTGTTCGACGAGGCCGACGAGCAGCAGCTGGCGCTGTTCGCCGACGCCGTCAGCGCCGCGCTGCGCCACGCCGACGACGCGGCCGAGCTGGCCTCGCGCAACCGCGACCTCGAGGCGGCCAATCGGCTCAAGCGGGACCTGATCGGCATGCTCGGGCACGAGATCGGCAACCCGCTGGCGGCGATCTTCGGGTACACGGAGCTGTTCGAGGACTGGGCCCACCTCGACGAGCAGCGCCGGGCGAAGATCATGTCCGGGATCGAGCGGCAGGCCCACCGGCTGGACGAGATCGTGCAGGAGGTGCTGCTCATGGTGCGCGCGGACGCGGGGACGCTGCGGGCCGAGCGGGTGGCGCTGCCGGTATGCGAGCAGATCCGGACCGCCCTGAGCGCCGCCGGGGCCGAGCAGCTCCCGTGCACCGGGCCCGACGCCGTGGTGCTGGCCAGTCCGCAGCACCTGCAGCACATCCTGACGAACCTGATCTCCAACGCGGCCAAGTACGGCGGCGGGGCCACGGCGGTGCGGACCGAGGTCGCCGGGGACCGGGTGCGCATCCGGGTCGAGGACCGGGGGCCGGGGGTGCCGGAGGAGTTCCGGGCCCAGCTCTTCCAGCGGCTGGCCCGGGCCGATCGCGATGCGGGCAAGGTCCGCGGGACCGGGCTCGGCCTGTACATCGTGCAGAGCCTCGCCCAGGCCAACCACGGCGACGTCCGGCACGAGCCCAACCCCGAGGGCGGCGCCGTGTTCGTCGTGGAGCTCGAAGCCGCCCGCTGACGTGCTAGACGACCGCCACCGAGACGGCGCAGACGGGGCGGGCCGGGCCCGGGCGCGCGGTCCAGATCGAGATGCCCGTGCCCGGCAGGACCAGGGCCGCCTCCTCCTCGGCGACCTCGTGGCCGGCCGCGGTCAGGGCGGCCCGCACGTCGGCGGCGGTGCGCGGGCGCGACGGCAGCAGGTTGACCCCGTCGAGCATCACCGAGCCCGCGCGGGTGACGGTGACCCGGGTGGCGCGGGCCAGGCCGTCGTAGCCGACCGTGAGGCCCTCGTCGAAGAACTGGTCCTCCGCCGGGTACCCGAGGATGGCCACGCCGCCGTTGCGGGTCGCGCGCACCTCGTCACGGGCGGTGCCCAGGGCGAGGGCGGTCAGGCCGGCGCCGGGCAGCACCGTGTAGGACGTCAGCGGCGCGACCGCCTCGGTGCCGGCCTCGAACTCCGCGACCCGGGCCCCGGCGCGGCGGGGTGCGTAGGCGGTCACCACCTCCACCTCCCGGCTCTCCGAGAACAGCACCGCCGCTCCCCCGGCCACCACCCACCCGGCGTCGTCGCGGGTCACCGCCACCCCCGCCGCGCGCAGGGCGGCCACCACGTCGCGGGTCTTGCCGTGCAGGGGTACGCCCAGGTGATGTACCCCCACTGGCTGATGAATCTCGATGCAGTAGAGCCCCTCGCCGGGCCCGCACGTCAGCTGCACGCCGTCGGGACAGTCGTCGGTGAGGTCCACGGCGCCGGCCCCGCGGCGGAACGGCCGGCACGTGCCGAGGGCGGCGCGCAGCTCCCCGCGCGGGGTGCCGAACCGGAACGGGCCGATGCCGCGTCCGGGGGCGACCCACCAGTTACGCTCGTCCATACCCCGGCACTGTAGAGCGCACTCTTACCGTTCTCCGAGCTGCCGGGGCTATCTTTGGGTCATGCGCCCAGCCGGGAAGCCCGAGCCGCAGTGGGCCGGACCCGAGGTGACGATCATCCCGGAACCCGGCCGGACCAAGCCCGAACCCGCCGAGCCCGCGCCGTCATGGCGCTTCCGCCGGCCCGGACAAATTCCCCCAAAGACCAGCGAACCCGCCGCGAAACCGGCAGCGAAACCGGCATGGCCGGCCGCGAAACCGGCATGGCCGGCCGCGAAGCCGACGCCCGAGCCCGAAGAAGAGCCGCCGAGCCGGAAGCCGGTCGCGCTGAGCCGCCGGGACCTGGCGATCGGCGTCGGCGTGGTGGTCATCGCGATCGTCGTCACCGGCATCCTCGCGTTCCGGGCCGGCGGCGGCGCCCAGCCCGGCGCGGCCACCCGCCCCTCGGCCGCGGCCTCGCCCAGCGCGTCCGGCCCGCCCACCACGGCGCAGATCTACCAGGCCGTGGCCCCGTCCGTGGTGACCATCGAGACGACGCTGCCCGACGGCGGCGCGACCGGCACCGGGGTGATCGCCAACGCGACCGGCACCATCCTGACCGCGTTCCACGTGGTCAAGGGCGGCACCGCGATCAAGGTGCGGTTCGCCGACGGCACCGAGTCGGCCGCCGAGCTGGACGGGTCGAACCCCGAGATGGACATCGCCACGCTCACCCCGGCCACGCTGCCCGACGTGCTCGTCCCCGCGGTCCTGGGCAACTCGGGGCGGATCGCGGTCGGCAACGACGTCGTGGCGATCGGCAACCAGCTGGGCCTGACCAGCAGCACCACCACCGGCGTGATCTCGGGGCTGAACCGCACCGCGGCCAACCCGGACGGCACGAAGCTCACCGGGCTCATCCAGTTCGACGCGGCGGTCAACCCCGGCAGCTCCGGCGGCCCGCTGGTCAACGGCAAGGGTGAGGTGATCGGCATCGTGGTCGCCCTGGCCAATCCCACCTCGGCGGGGACGTTCGTGGGGATCGGCTTCGCGGTCCCGATCGGCGCGGCCCTCGGCTCGACAGGACCCGGTGAACCCGGGCCGGAACAATAGGGGTAAGGACAAGCATGGACGGATCCAACGCGACCGCCGTCGAGCAGGTGCTCTACGAGGTCCGCAAGACCATCGTCGGGCAGGACGGGCTCCTCGAGCGGCTCATGGTCGCCCTGCTCAGCCGCGGCCACATCCTCGTCGAGGGCGTCCCCGGCCTGGCCAAGACCCTCGCGGTGAAGGCGCTCGCGGCGGCCATCGGCGGGCAGTTCCACCGGGTGCAGTTCACCCCCGACCTGGTGCCGGCCGACATCGTGGGCACCCGCGTGTACCACCAGCCCTCCGGCGAGTTCCAGGTCGCGCTCGGCCCCGTGTTCACCAACCTGCTGCTCGCCGACGAGATCAACCGGGCGCCGGCCAAGGTGCAGAGCGCGCTGCTGGAGACGATGCAGGAGCGGCAGGTCACCATCGGCCGCGAGACGCACCAGATCCCGAAGCCGTTCCTGGTCATGGCCACCCAGAACCCGATCGAGTCGGAGGGCACCTATGCCCTGCCGGAGGCCCAGGTCGACCGGTTCATGATGAAGGTCCTCGTCGGGTACCCCAGCCCGACCGAGGAGTTCGTGATCGTCGAGCGGGCCATCCTGCCGGAGGCGATCACCCAGGCCGTGGTCGACCCGGAGCGGCTCATCGCGATGCAGCGCGAGGTCGACGAGGTGTACGTGGACCCGTCGCTGATCGAGTACTCGGTCCGGCTCACCAACGCGACCCGCAACCCGGCCGACGTCGGACTCGGCGACCTGACCCGCTACGTCACCTTCGGCGCCAGCCCGCGCGCCTCGATCAACCTGGTCCTCGCCGCGCGGGCGCTCGCGTTCATCCGCGGCCGCGACTACGTGGTGCCCGAGGACCTCGCCGAGCTCGCCCCCGACGTGCTGCGGCACCGCCTCGTGCTCTCCTACGAGGCGCTGTCCGACGACGTCACCCCCGACATGGTGGTCGACCGGGTGCTGGCCGCCGTGCACGTGCCGGCGCCAACGCCGGCGCGCAACGGAAGCCGATAGCGCATGGCCACGGCCGCCGACCGACTGCTGCGCCGCCTGGAGTGGCAGGTGCTGCGCCGTCTCGACGGGCAGTTGCAGGGTTCGTACCGCACCGTCTTCCGCGGCACCGGCATCGACTTCGCCGACCTGCGCGAGTACACGCCCGAGGACGACGTCCGGCACATCGACTGGAACGTGACCGCGCGCCTCGACGAGCCGTTCGTGCGGCAGTACACCGAGGACCGGGAACTGACCGCCTGGCTCGTGCTGGACCTCTCGGCGTCGATGCGCTACCAGGAAGCCGACGGCAAGGACGCCACGCTCACCGAGCTGGCGGTGAGCCTGGCCCGGCTGATGACGTACGGCGGGAACCGGGTCGGCGCCATCCTGTACGACAACGCCGAGCACTTGATCTTGCCACCCCGCGCCGGGCGCCAGCACGTGCTGCGCATCCTGCACGAGATCGAGAAGGCGTCGAAGCGGGCGCCGGCCAGGGGCGCGACCGACCTCGGCGCGATGCTCAGGCTCGCGGCCGCGAACATCCGGCGCCGCAGCCTGGTCTTCGTGGTGTCCGACTTCATCGGCGAGGACTGGGAGCGGGAGCTGACCCGCCTGACGTTCCGCCACGAGGTGGTCGCGATCCGGGTCGTCGACGCCCTCGAAATGGACCTGCCCGACCTCGGCCTGGTCGTGGTCGAGGACGCCGAGACCGGCGAGCAGATCCTCGTCGACACCGGCGATCCGCAGTTCCAGCTGCGGCTGCGGGCCGAGGTCGACGCCCGGGAGGCCGGCGTGGCCGCGGCGATGCAGCGCTCCGGCGTGCGCGGGCACGTGGTCACCACCGACGAGGACCCGCTGGAGGCGCTGGTCGCCATGGTCCGCGACGCGAAGCGCAGGCGCCGATGACGTTCGAATACCCGCTCCTGGTCGCCGTCGCGGTCATCGTCGCCGCGGCGCTGATCGTGCTGTACTTCCGGCTGCAGCGCCGGGTGCCGATCAAGGCCGGCTCGGCCTGGCGCCGCCACCTGCCGCAGGTGCTGTTCCTCAGCGCGGCGACCCTGATGCTGCTCGCCGTCGCCCGTCCCGCGGCGGTGCTGCCGGTCGCCCGGGCCGCCGGTACCGTCATCCTCGCCTTCGATGTCTCCAACAGCATGAAGGCCGACGATGTGCAGCCGACCCGGCTCGACGCGGCCAAGACCGCGGCGACCGAGTTCGTGGAAGCGCAGCCCGACAGCGTCAACATCGGCATCGTCGCCTTCGACCAGGGCGCGCTCACCACGCAGCAGCCCTCCGAGGACCATGACGCCACGACCGCGGCCATCAAGCGGCTGCAGGTCAACGGCGGCACCTCGCTCGGCCAGGCCATCCTCGCCTCGCTCACGGTCGTCGTCGGCAAGCCGGTGAGCCTGCCCAACGCCGACACGGGCGAGGCGGCGCCGGACATCGGGTACTTCGGCAACGCCACGATCGTGGTCCTCTCCGACGGCGAGGACACCGGCGGCCCGGACGCGCTCGCCGCCGCCGGCGTCGCCGCCAAGGCCGGGGTGCGCATCGAGACCGTCGGGGTCGGCACCGTGGACGGGGCCACCGTCGAGGTCGACGGCTTCCAGGTCGCGACCTCCCTCAACGAGGACCTGCTGACCCAGATCGCGCAGACCACGGCCGGCAACTACCACCGGGCCGAGAACGCGCAGGCGCTGCACGACGTGTACCAGTCGCTGGACCTGCGGCTGACCACCGAGCGCAAACCGGTCGAGCTGACCGGCGCGGCCACGGCGTTCGCCGTGCTGCTGCTCTTCCTCGGGGGCATACTGATGACCACCTGGTTCGGACGGATCCTCTGATGTCGCTGACCTGGCCGTGGGCCCTGCTGGTGCTGCTCGCGTTCCCGCTGCTGCTGGCCTACCGGTGGTGGAGCCGCCGCCGCCGGCGCAAGGTGGCGGTGACGCTGTCCAGCGTCGCCCTGGTGCGGGCCGCGCTGCCCGGCCGCTCGTCCTGGCGCCGCCGGGTGCCCCTCGCCCTGCTCGCCCTCGGCATCCTCTTCGCCGGCACCGCCGCCGCGCGCCCGCAGGCCTCGGTGGTCGTGCCGGACGACGCCGCGACGATCCTGCTCGCCATCGACGTCTCCGGCTCGATGTGCTCCACCGACGTCGACCCGAACCGCCTCACCGCCGCGCAGAAGGCGGCCAAAGAGTTCATCCAGGACCACGAGGGCGGCGCGAAGATCGGGCTGGTCGCGTTCTCCGGCACCGCCGGGCTGCTGGTGCCGCCGACCACCGAGAAGGAGAAGCTGACCAAGGCCATCGACGGGCTGCGGACCTCCCGCGGTACCGCCATCGGCCTGGCCATCCTCGCCTCGATCGACGCCATCGCCGAGATCAACCCCGACGTGCCACCGACCGGCGTGGAAGTGCCCGACAACGGCGGCACCGCGGGCCAGAACACCGGCGACTACGAGCCCGACACGATCGTCATCCTCACCGACGGGCGCAACACCGACGGCGTCGACCCGATCACCGCCGCCGAGCAGGCCGCCGCCCGCCGGCTGCGGGTCTACACGATCGGCTTCGGCACCGACCAGCCCTCGCCGATGGTGTGCTCCAGCAACCAGATCGCCGGCGACCAGAGCTGGCGCGGCGGCGGCCCGGGCGGCGGCGGGGGCTTCGGCTTCGGCGGCCGCGGGCGCTTCCAGGACATGGACGAGCCGACCCTGACCAAGGTCGCCGACATGACCGGGGCCAAGTACTTCAAGGCCGACAACGCCAAGGACCTCGGCGACGTCCTGCGCGACCTGCCCAGCCAGGTGACCCTGCAGCACAAGAAGACCGAGATCAGCGTATGGTTCGCCCTCGTGGCGGCGCTGCTCGTGGTCGGCGCCGTCTTCCTGGCCCAATGGTGGTCCCGTCCCCGCCCGGCCGGTCGGGCCGCTACGGGCAGCCCTTCTCCGGGGCCACGCCGATTGTGATCAGCACCCGGGTGCCGCGGGCGACGATCCGGCCGCCGGCGGGGTCCTGGGCCAGCACGACGTCGATGTTCGCGCAGTCCACGGCGGTGGCGGCGGCCACCCCGAGGCCGGCCGTCTTGAGCGTCTTCACCGCGTCGCGGTCGTTGAGCCCGACCACGTCCGGCACCTTGACCAGCAGGTCGGGCGGGGCGGGCGCGGCCATCGCGGGCGACGCCATCAGCAGCAGGGCGGCCCCGAAGGCCGCCGCGACAAGAGTTCTCATGACGGTGAGTATCGGGACGAGCGTTGAAACGCCGTTGAAACGAGCCTGATCCGGCGCTGATGCGGTGGCCGGAAACGGAACGTTCGGGTGAGATCCGGTACGCAACCGGCACGATATCGTTCCACTCGTGACGCGGGAGGCCCGGCGCTATGTCCTCGCCGCCGCCGTGGTCGCCGCGCTTGGCACCGTCTGGTGCGTGGCCCACCTCACCGTGGGCGCCGGCACCGAGGCCGTCGCCTACGCCTTCGCCCCCGCGGGCGGCGTGTTCGCCACCGCCGCCGTCTTCCGCCTGCTGCGCACCGGCGGCCTGCGCCCCGTCGCCCGGCGGTTCTGGCGCACCATGCTCGCCGCGGTCGCGCTCGTCTCGTTCGGCTACGCCTGGTTCGCCACGGACATCCTCGTGCACTGGACCGAGGCCGCCACCCGCCGGATGCCGCTGCCCGCCGCCGCCTGCGCCGCGATCGGGTTCCTGGTCGCCATCTGGGCCATGATCCGGGTGCCGGTCGTGCCGTCCGAGGGCGTCGAGTGGTGGCGCATCCTGCTGGACCGCACCATCGGTTTTCTGGGCTGCGCGGTCGTCCTCTGGTACGCCGGACTCGCCCCCATGATCGGCGCCGCCGACCCGTGGAGCCCGCAGGCGATGGTGCTCACCGGCCTCGGACTGCTGGTCGCCGTCGGCGCCGCCACCAAGGTCTCCTACGTCGCCGGCGGCCCGGTCGACCGCGACGCGATCCGGCTCATGGCGGCCTCCGGCGGGTTCACCGCGGCGATCGTCACCGTGATCGCGGTCCGGCTCGGCCCGCCCGGCGCCGTGCCCGCCCAGGCGATCGTCATGCCGCTGACCCCGCTGCTGGCCACCCTGGCCGTCTGGGTCCAGGCGCGCGCCGACGCCGGGCTGCGCCACCGACCGGGGCGCAGCGGGGTGCTGCTGCCCTACCTCGCCGTGGCCGCGGCCGACGTGCCGCTGGTCGCCGTCGCGCTGGGTGCCCCGCTGAGCTGGCCGAGCCGCGTGGTGCTGCTGGCCGCCGTCGTCGTCACGGTGCTCGTGACCCTCCGCCAGTACCTCGCGTTCCGGGAGAACAACCGCCTGTTGCACAGCACGCGGGTGCAGGAGGAGCGGCTGCAGTACGAGGTGAGTCACGACGGCCTGACCGGGCTGGCGAACCGGGCCCTGTTCCGCGACAAGCTCGCGGCCGCCCTGGCCTCCGGCGAGCCGGTGCACGTGCTGCTCGTCGACCTCGACGACTTCAAGACCGTCAACGACCTGCTCGGCCACGGCGTCGGCGACCACCTGCTCGTCTCCGTCGCCCAGCTGCTGCGCGCCGAGGCGGGCCCGCACTCCCTGCCGGTGCGGGTCGGCGGCGACGAGTTCGCGGTCCTGCTCACCGGCCCCCGCGCCGAGCCGGAGGCGCTCGCCGCCCGGCTGCTGGCCGCCCTGGACCGCCCGATCAGCGAGCACCGGCTGCTCGTCCAGGCGAGCATCGGCATCGCCGCCGCCGGCCCGGACGCGACCGTCGACTCGGTGCTGCGCGACGCCGACGTCGCCATGTACACCGCCAAGCAGGGCGGGAAGGCGAGCTTCGTGCGGTACGTCGACGGCATGGGCGAGCCCGTGCTGGCCCACATGCGCCTCGGCGGCGAGCTGCGCCGGGCCCTGGACGACGACGAGTTCCGCGTCGTGTACCAGCCGATCCTCTCCCTCTACGACGGCCGCGTGGTCGGCGTGGAGGCCCTGCTGCGCTGGCACCACCCGGACCGCGGCGTCGTCGGCCCGGGCGAGTTCATCGCGGCGGCCGAGCGTACCGGCCTGATCGTGCCGTTGGGTCGCTTCGTGCTGCGCGAGACGTGCCGGCAGGCCGCGGTGTGGCTGCGCCGCTTCGGCCCGCACGCCCTGCGCGAGGCGGGCCTCAACGTCTCCGCCCGCCAGCTGCACGACCCGGACTTCGTCGCCGACGTGACCGCCGCCCTGGCCGAGAGCGGCCTGCCCAACGAGCGCCTGGTCCTGGAGGTCACCGAGTCCGCGGTCCTGCGCGGCCAGCAGGTCTCCCGCACCCTGCACGAGCTGGACAGCCTCGGCATCCGGCTCGCCCTGGACGACTTCGGCACCGGCGAGTCCTCACTGAGCCTGCTGCGCGCCTTCCCGGCCGCGATCGTCAAGCTCGACAAGTCCTTCGTCGACGGCATCGAGATCGACGACGGCCGCCCCGCCGCCGCCGACGCCCGCCAGGCCGTGGCCCGCGCCGTCATCCAGCTGGCCCGCGCCCTGGGCCTGGACACCGTCGCGGAGGGCGTGGAGAGCGCCGAACAGGCGGCGGTGCTGCGCGAGCTCGGGTACACCCTGGGCCAGGGCTACCACCTCGCCGAGCCGCTGACCGCCGAGGGCGTCACCGAGCTCCTGGCCCGCCAGCAGTCCATGGCCACGGCCGGGCTGGTGCGTCAGGGCCGCGCGGCGCCGGGCCAGGGCCCGGGGGTCGCGGCCGGCGTCGCGGACGGTTCGACCTCGGTGTTGTAGACCGCCATCCCGCGCGCCTGGTAGTTCGACAGCGCCGCCGGCCCGTCGAGGCTGCACGTGTGCACCCAGACCCGGCGCGTCGCGGGCAGCGACGGCCAGCGCTCGGCGAGGGTCCAGGCGCGTTGCAGGGCCACCGTCAGCAGGTGCCCGCCGATGCGCCGGCCGGTGAACTGGGGCAGCAGGCCGAAGTACGCGATCTCGACCTCGCCGCCCGCGGGCCCGTCCAGCTCCACGTAGCCGACCGGGGTGCCGCGCAGGTAGGCCACCCACGTCTCGACCCCGGGCCGGTCCAGCCAGTCGCGCCACTGCGGCCACGTCCAGCCCAGCCGGTCGGTCCAGCACCAGTCGCCGCCGACCGCCGTGTAGAGGAAGCGGTTCAGCTCCGGACTCACCACCTCGGCCCTGATGATCTCGACCGGCTCGGCGGGCGGCGCGGCCGGGCGGAGCTGCGCGGGGTCGGTCTGCTCCAGGTGCCAGGTCGTGATGTCCACGAGGATGATCATTCCCTACGGGGGCTGGCCCCAGGACGGGGGCGGTGGGCGGCGGGATGGATCGGGGCGGCCGCGGCCGGAAGCATCGATGGCATGCGAAGCATCGTGGAAGTTCCGGGGGCCGTGCGGCAGGCACGGACGCTGTGGTTCGTGGCGGTCGGGGCCGGGGTGTTCGAGACCGTGCTCGTGGTCGCGAGCGGCCGGGCCGGCGACGGGGCGGTGGCCGGGGTGGCCCTGCGCGCCGTCGTGTTCGGGGCCGCACTCTTCACAACGCTGCGGATGTACCGCGGGCAGCGCTGGGCCCGCCTCGCGCTCGCCATCGGCCTCGGGGTGCTGGGCACCCTGTCCATCGTCGTCGACCCGCTGCTGTGGCTGGCCGACGGCAACTCCGTCACCGAAGTCATCCGTAAATCCGGCGGCGTGGACCTGCTGTTCGGCGGCAGCCGCGTGCTGCACGTCGGCGCGGTGCTCACGGCGTGCGGGCTGATGTTCACGCCGCGGGCGAACCGCTACTTCAGATAGGGCCGGCGCTGTCCCGCGCGACCAGCACCGGCTCGACCAGAGTGGCGTCGGGCACCGGGCGGCCGTCCAGCTTCGCCGCCACCAGCTCCACCGCCCGCCGGCCGATCTCCTCGGCGGGGATGCCGACCGAGGTGAGCCGCGGCTTGGACCGCTCGGCCAGGTCGTCCGGGCCGATCGCGACCACCGAGATGTCGTGCGGCACCGAACGGCCAAGAGCGGCAAAAGCATCAAGCAGCAGCGGTACCGCCGGTTCGTTGTGCACCACCACGCCCGTCAGGTCGGGGTGCCGGGCCAGCAGCGACTCGGCCAGCTCCAGCACGGCGTCGGGGGTCGGCTCGCACGGCAGCGTCGAGCCGCTCAGACCCCGGCGCCGCAGGGCCTCGTGGAACCCGTCGGCCGTGCGGCGGGCGAAGCCGAGGCCCCGCTCGTACACCTCGGGCGGCGAACCGACCAGGGCCACGCACCGGTGCCCGAGGTCGGCGAGGTGGTCCACGCAGGCCGCCCCGGCCGCCCCGAAGTCGAGGTCGATGCAGGTCAGCCCGGTGCCGTCGGCGGGAAAGCCGATGAGCACGGACGGCCGGCCGAGGGTGCGCAGCCGGGCCAGCCGGGCGTCGTGCTCCTCGATGTCCATGACGATGAGCCCGTCGGCGAGCGAGCTGGCGGCGACCCGCTCGAGCCCCTTCTCCCCCTCGTCCTGGGTAAGCAGCAGCACGTCGTGGTCGAAGCGCCGCGCCGCGGTCACCACGGAGATGACGAACTGCATGAGAATCGGCACGTACAGCCCGGTGTACAGCGGCATGATGAGCGCGATGACGTTGGACCGGTTGCTCGCCAGGGCCCGCGCCCCGGCGTGCGGGTGGTAGCCGAGCACCTCGATGGCGGCGAGGACCCGGGCCCGGGTCTCCTCCGAGATGGTCCGCTTGCCGCTCAGGACATACGAGACGGTGCTCGGGGAGACTCCCGCCTGCTTCGCCACGTCACCGATCGTTGCCATGGCGCACACGGTAGCCGGTCCCCCACGTCCCGTCCCGCACCACCGCCACGCTGGTCGATCACCCCGGGCCGCCCGCTCCGCCGCGCTCGGGTTTTCGGTGGTCTGGGAGATTCGGCGAGCCATGTCCGTTTTCATGGAAGTTCCATGGATGAACCGAATGGCTACAGAACCGCTCCCCGATGACGATGGCAGGGCGTGGGGCTGTTGTCGCGTTCAGTTTCCGCCGCCCGGCCCGAGCCGGCGCCGCGGGATGTCGAGGCGCTCGAGGAGCTCGTGACCGCGCTGGCCGGCGCGTCCGACGAGGCGAGCACGTGGCGGATCACCGTCGAGTCGCTGGTGCGCTCGTACGGCTACGAGTACGGGGCGGTCTGGCTGCCGACCGGACCCGGCGGGGCGCTGGAGATCGGGCACGTCGCCGGGTCGAACGCGGACCAGGTGCGGGCGGCGCCGACCGGGATGGTGCAGCGGGCCCAGCAGAGCCGGCAGGCCATCTACGCCGGCGACCTCGACGACGTCAAGAACGACCCGCGGGCGGCCGAGGCGCGCCGGGCCGGGATGGTCGCCGCCTCCGTGGTGCCGGTCGTGCGGGACGCTGGGGTGGTGGCGGTGCTGGAGTTCTACTCGCCGTACCACTTCCACGTCGACGAACCGCGCACGCAGAAATGGAACGCCGTCCTGCGCATCGCCGAGCTGGCCCGCGCCCAGGTGCTGGCCGCGGCCGAGCTGCGCCAGGACGCCAAGGACCGGGCGGCGGTGACCGAGGTGGTGACCGCGCTGGGCCGGGCCGCGGACAGCCAGTCGGCGATCCGGGGCGCCCTGGAGACCGTGCGCAGCGCGTTCGGCTGGGCGTACGGCTCGTACTGGGAGGTCGAGGAGCGCGGCTCCGGGCCGGTGCTGGTGTTCCGGCTGGAGTCCGGCTCGGCCGGTCCGGAGTTCCGCGACGTGACCCTGGCCGCCACGTTCGCCGAGGGGATCGGCCTGTCCGGGCGGGCGTGGAAGGCGCGCGACCTGGTGTTCGTGCCCGACCTCGCCGAGCTGACCGACTGCGTGCGGGCCCCGGCGGCCCAGCGCGCCGGGGTGCGCTCGGGTGTCTGCTTCCCGATCCAGTCCGGCGGCCGCGTGGTCGGCACGATGGACTTCTTCACCACCGCGCGGATCTCGCTGAGCGACTCCCGCGCCTCGGTCCTGCGCAACGTCCAGCAACTGGTCTCCCAGCGCCTGGACATCGTCCGGGCGGGTGAGGCGGCCGAGCGCAACGGCCGGATGCTGCTGGACTCGATCGCCCGTCTCCGCGAGGCGAGCAGCGACGCGACCGGCGTGGCCCAGGAGGCGGTCAGCCGCGCCTCAACGATGACGGGTGAGGTCGACGCGCTCGGCCGGGCCTCGGCCGCGATCGGCGACGTCATCAAAATCATCTCGTCGATCGCCGACCAGACGAACCTGCTGGCGCTCAACGCCACCATCGAGGCGGCCCGGGCCGGCGACGTGGGCAAGGGCTTCGCGGTCGTCGCGGGCGAGGTGAAGGACCTGGCCCGGGAGACCGCGGCGGCGACTCAGAAGGTGGCCGACCAGATCGCCGGCATCCAGGACAGCGCCCGCTCGGTCTCGGCCGGCATCCACACCACGAGCGACACGATCGGCCAGATGGACGCGGTCCAGTCCCGAATCACCGCGATCCTGGAGGACCAGGCGCACTTGGCGACCCTGCTGAACGAGCGGTAGAGCCGCCGACCGAAAAGCGCGCGGGACCTACTGAGAGCGAACGGTGAGCCGCGGATGGTCTGTCTGGCGGCGTGGTTTACCGTTGAATGTCCTGAAGAGCGGTGGGGGAGCTTCGCTCCACCCACACCCCCTCAACAGCGCACCGACTCCTGGTCGCGGCGGGTGAAGCGTTAGTACCGGTCGCGGTCGTGGTGGTGGCGGTGGCGGTCGTCGTCGCGGTCGGAGCGGAACATGCTCGTCAGGGCGGCGGCCAGGCCGACGCCGACCACGGCGATGCCGACCTGCAGGCCCACGACCAGCCAGTCGTAGTTGTGACCGCTGACCGTGAAGTGCTTGTCGCTGTGCAGGTCCCACCGGTCCGCCGCCCAGGTGCCGGCCACCGCGGCGCCCATGCCGATGAGGATGGTCAGGATGATGCCGATGGATTGCCGGCCGGGCAGGATGATGCGTGCCACGATGCCGATGACGGCGCCGAAGATGATGGCGGCCAGGTAGTCCTGAAATTGCACCGGGTGCCTCCCCCTGCATGGAACTGACCCCCGCATTGTGCTGCCCCGGCGCAACCCCCGGCCCTCCCGCGTACGGTCATAACTAGTTGCCCGAACGCGAAGGGAAGTCCGTGATGGAGGAACGCAGCTTCGACGTCGTGGTCGTCGGGGCCGGGCCCGGTGGGGAGGTCGCGGCCGGACGACTGGCCGAGGCCGGGCTGGACGTCGCGATCGTGGAGGACCGCCTGGTCGGCGGGGAGTGCTCGTTCTACGCCTGCATCCCGTCCAAGGCCCTCCTGCGCCCGGGCGAGCTGCTCGCCGAGGTGCGCCGGGTGCCGGGGGTGACCGAGGCGGTGACCGGGCCGCTGGACAGCGCCGCCGTGCTGCGCCGCCGGGACGAGCTGATCGGCAACCTCGACGACGCCGGGCAGGTGCCCTGGCTGGAGGAGCGCGGCATCAAGCTCTTCCGCGGGCGGGGCCGGCTCGACGGGGAGAAGCGGGTGGTGGTGGGCGACGGCGACACCGTGCTCGTCGCGCGCAAGGCGGTCATCCTGGCCGGCGGGACCGTGCCCGCGATGCCGCCGATCGAGGGCCTGGTCGAGGCGAACCCGTGGACGAACCGCGAGGCGACCACGTCCAAGACGCTGCCGAAGCGGCTCGTGGTGCTCGGCGGCGGGGTGGTCGGGGCCGAGCTCAGCCAGGCCTACGTCTCGCTGGGCACGAAGGTGACCCTGATCGAGGGCGAGCACCGGCTGCTGCCCCGCGAGGAGCAGTTCGCGTGCGAGCAGGTGACGGCGTCGCTGCGGGAGCAGGGCGTGGACATCCGCACCGGACAGAAGGCTTCGGCGGTACGGCGTGAAGGTGACACCGTCGTCGTCACGCTCGGCGATGGCAGCACGGCCGTGGGCGACGAGCTGCTGGTCGCGACCGGACGGGTGCCGGACACCGAAGGGCTGGGCCTGGACACGGTCGGGCTCACCGGCGGCGGCGCCATCAAGGTCGACGAGCACACGCGGGTGCCGGGCAAGGACTGGCTGTACGTCATCGGCGACCTCAACGGCCGCGCGCTGTTCACGCACATGGCGAAGTATCAGGCGGCGCTGGCCTCCGGGCACATCCTGGGCCGGCCGATGGCGGCGACCCACCTCGCCGACGGCAGCGGCGCCCCGCGGGTGATCTTCACCGACCCGCAGGTGGCCGCGGTCGGGCACACCGAGGCCTCGGCCCGGGCGGCCGGGCTGACCGTGCGCGTGGTCGACCTGCCGACCTCGGGCAACGCGGGCGGCTCCTACTACGGCAGCGGCGCGCGCGGCACCAGCCGGTTCGTCATCGACGAGGAGCGCCAGGTCATCGTCGGGGCCACCATCACCGGCTCCGAGATCGCCGACTTCCTGCAGGCGGCGACGATCGCGGTGGTGGGCGAGGTGCCGCTGGGGCGGCTGCGCCACGCGATCCCGGCGTTCCCGACGCGCAGCGAGATCTGGCTGTACCTGTTCAACGCCCTCGGCCTGTAGCGACGACGCTTCAGAGCGGGTGCCCGATCTCCCACTCGTGGCCGAACGGATCGGCGACCCGGCCGACCTGCCAGCCGTGCTCGGGCGCGACCTCCGACGTCGGGGTCGCGCCCGCCGCCACCGCCCGCGCGTGCATGGCGGCGGGGTCGCCCACCACGAGCAGGATCCGCCCGGTGGTCCCGTTGACCAGCGGCGGGCTCAGGCGCCGGCGCTGCGGGTCGGCCGCCGCCACCCAGAACACCGCGCCCTCGACGTCGAGCTGGGCGACGATGTCCTCGCCCTCCCCGACCCGGTGCAGGACCCGCGCGCCGAACGCCGCGGTGTAGAACTCGACCGCCGTGGCCGCGCCGTCGACCCACAACTGCGGCTGCATGCTCGCCATGGCGCAACTCTAGTGAGGGCGCGGATGAGCCGGGACGGTTCGGGGCTTGAATGACCCGGGCCGGGGCAGCGTGGCGCGGTGGACTTCAAACTCGAGGTGATCGTGATCCCGGTCGGCGACGTCGATCGGGCCAAGGATTTCTACACCGAGCGGCTCGGATGGCGGCTGGATGCGGACTTCGCGGCGGACGACGGGCTTCGGGTGGTCCAGGTGACACCGCCGGGATCCGGGTGCTCGGTGATTTTCGGGGACCGGCTCACCACCGCCGGGGCGGGGTCGGTGGAGGGGCTGCACCTGGTGGTGCAGGACATCGAGCAGGCGCGGTCCGAGATGGTGCGGCGGGGCATCGACGTCAGCGAGCCGTTCCACGACGCCGGCGGGATCTTCCATCACGGCGGGACCGAGGGCCGGGTGCCCGGGCCGGACCCGCAGCACGGGTCGTACGACTCGTTCGCCACCTTCGCCGATCCGGACGGCAACGGCTGGGTCATGCAGGAGGTCCGGGTCAAGGCGCCGGGCCGGTGATCACCTACGGCACGGCCGAGGAACTGGCGGCGGCCCTGCGCCGGGCGGCCGAGGCGCACGGCGTCCACGAGAAGGCGCTGGGCCACTTCGACGAGGGCTGGCCGGACTGGTACGCGCGCTTCATGATGGACGAGTCCCGTAGCATCCCGTCCCATGAGCGTGCTCGTCGTGGGGGCGATTAACGCCGATCTCGTGGTACGGGTGCCGAGCATCGCCGCGCCCGGCTCGACGGTCATCGCGACCGGCTCCTCGACCGGGCCCGGCGGCAAGGGCGGCAACCAGGCGGCGGCGGTCGCGCGGCTCGGCGGCGAGTGCGCGCTGATCGCCCGGGTCGGCCCCGACTTCGACCCGGGCTCACTGTCCGATGTGGACCTGACGTACGTGGTGCGGGACACGGTGCCGACCGGGCTCGCCGTGGTGCTCGTCGACGAGCTCGGCGAGAACGCCATCACGGTCGTCCCGGGCGCCAACGCGAACCTGTGCGCGGCCGACGTGCCGGACCTGCCCGCGACGGGCGTGCTGCTGGCGAGCCTGGAGGTGCCGCTGGACGCGGTGCTCGCCGCGGCCCGGTCGGGCAAGCGGTTCGTGCTGAATCCGGCACCGGCAGTACAACTGCGGCCTGAAATCCTGTCGCTGGTGGACGTGCTGGTGCCGAACGAGCACGAGCTCGCCGTGCTGGGCTCCCCCGCCGACCTGCTGGCGGCCGGGGTCGGGGCCGTGGTCGTCACGCTCGGCGCGGCCGGGTGCCGCATCCACCGGCCCGGCTCCACCGTGGACATTGCCGGCCATAGGGTGGCCACGGTGGACACCACCGGCGCCGGGGACGCCTTCTGCGGCGCGCTCGCGTGGGCCCTGGACGCCGGGCACGACCTTGAGGAGGCGGCCCGGCTGGCGTGCGCGGCCGGGGCGCTGGCCACCACCGCGGTCGGCGCGCGGGCCGCCCTGCCGCGAGCGGAGGACCTGGCCGCGCTCAGGTGACGATCGGGACCGAGTCCAGCAGCGACCAGTCGTGGCTGACGTCCGCGGCGGTGCGCAGGAGCAGCGGCAGGTGGTGGTCGAGGAGGTGCTCGACGGTCGTCTCGGCCGCGTGGACGGTCACGTTGAGGGCGGCCACCACCCGCCCGTCGCCGTTGCGCACGCCGGTGGCGACCGAGCGGACGCCCGGGGCCAGGTCCTGGTCGGCCAGGGCCCAGCCCTTGGTGCGGACCTCGCGCAGGGCCGCGTCGAGCTCGTCGCGGGGCGGCTGCCAGCGCGGGACGATGCCGGAGCGGCTCGGCTCGGACAGCAGCTTGGTCAGCTCGTCGGGGGCCAGCCCGGCGAGCAGGACCTTGCCCATCGAGGTGGCCGGGGCGGGGAAGCGGGTGCCGATGGTGACGGCCAGGGTGACGATCTTCGGGACCGCCACCCGGGCCACGTACACGATGTCGGAGCCGTCGAGCTGGGACAGCGACGTCGACTCGCCGGTCTTGGCGACCAGGCTCTCCATGTGCGGCCGGGCCACGTCCCAGAGGCTCAGCGCGTTGACGTACGCCATGCCCAGCTCCAGCACCCGCGGGGTGAGCGCGAAACCGCGCTCACCGGCCGAGCGGACGTAGCCCAGCTCCTCCAGGGTCAGCAGGATGCGCCGGGCGGTGGGGCGGGCCAGGCCGGTGGCGGTGGCGACCTCGCTGAGGGTCATCACCGGCCGGCCCGGCCTGAAGCAGCGCACCACGTCCAAGCCGCGCGCGAGAGCCTCGATGAAATCCGGTCCGGCTTCGCGTGGCATGCGGATCCTTCCTTATTGGGCAGACCCATGCTTCCATTGCGCGGATCCGGCGTCCCACTCGGTATACGTGTACGGGTTGTCCATCACCTTGGTTTCCGGGATGTCGGGGTTCATGCCCTTCTCCCAGGCGTCGCGGCCCATCACGGAGACGAGGTGCTCCACGGTGCGCTCGACGTCGGCGCGGGCCTTGGCCAGGTCGGCGCCGACCAGCTTGTGCTCGTGCTTGACGACCCGCCCGTTGACCACCACGGTGTGCACGTCGCCGCGCTGGGCCTGGAAGGCGACGTGGCCGTACGGGTTCAGGATCGGGAACATCACGGGACTCGCGTCATTTTTCAGCAGTACGACATCCGCTTTCTTCCCCTGCTGCAGGCTGCCCACCTTGTCGTCGAGGCCGAGGGCCCGGCTGCCGCCGCGGGTGGCCCAGTCGACCACCTGCTCGGCCCGCAGGTGCACGTGGGTGACGGTCTCGGCGCGGCCGTGGGCCTGCAGGTGCTCGCGGGAGCGGTCGGCGCCGAGCGTGGTGCGCATGGCGGAGAACAGGTCGCCGCTCCACCACACCGAGGTGTCCATCGACAGCGAGACGGGGATGTCGTGGTCGCGCAGCGTCCAGGTGGGCGGGTACCCCTGCCCGGCGCTCTGCTCGCTCTCCGTCGACACCGAGACGCTGCCGCCGGTGGCGGAGATGCGGTGGTACGAGTCCTGGTTCAGCGTCGCCGCGTGCACGTAGACGGTCTGCGGGGTCATGAACCCGTGCTCGTGCATGAGCCGGATGCCGTCGTCGTTGGTCGCGCCCCAGACGCCGGCGTGGGTGGTGACCGGCACGCCCAGGTCGCGGGCGACCTCGAACGCGGCCTTCTCCGGGAACGACGGGTCGCCGGTGACGTCGAAGGCCATCTGGAAGCCCAGCATGTCCGAGCCCTTGATCCGCCGGTTGACGAAGTCGCGGAACTCGGGCGCGGCCGACCACTGCCACGGGCCCTGCTGGATGTTGCCGTACGCGAGCACGAACCGGCCCGGCACGGACTCCAGCGCGTCGGCGGCGGCGTCGGCGTGCTGCGTGGTCTGCAGCCCGTGCGACCAGTCGACGGTGGTGGTGACGCCGGCGTCGAGGGCCTCCCAGGCCGCGAGCACGTTGCCGGCGTGGATGTCCTCGGGGCGGAAGTGCTTGCCGGATTCGAGGTAGTACCAGACGAAGTACTGGGTGAGGGTCCAGTCGGCGCCGTAGCCGCGCATGGCGGTCTGCCACATGTGGCGGTGGGTGTCGATCATGCCGGGCATGACGATCCCGCCGGTGGCGTCGATCTCCTGGGCGCCGGGCGGGGCGGTGAGGCCGACCCCGATCTCGGCGATCTTGTCGTCGACGATCAGCACGTCGGCGCCGGGCAGCACGGTGTGGGTGTCGTCCATGGTCAGGACCAGGCCGTTGCGGAAGATGACTGCGCCCATAGCGGGGGGCTCCAATCTCGGACAAGTGTCCGCCTGGCGGTCATTGCTCAGGTGCTGGAATTCTCATCCCGGTGTTGTATCGTGTCAACGAGTTGCGGACAGTTGTCCGCACAGCGGTCAGGAGGCGCCGTGGGACCACTGGACGGGCTGCTGGTCGCGGACTTCTCGCGAATCCTCGCGGGGCCGTACGCGACGATGCTGCTGGCCGATCTCGGCGCCGACGTGATCAAGGTGGAGGGGCCGGGCGGGGATGACACCCGCACGTGGATGCCCCCGATTCGCGAGGGCCTCTCCACCTACTATCTCGGCATCAACCGCAACAAGCGCTCGATCGCGCTGGACTTTCGCAATGCGGACGACCTGGAGGCCGCACGCGAACTGGCCCGCCGCGCCGACGTGGTGATCGAGAACTTCAAACCCGGTGGCCTCGAGCGCTTCGGCCTCGACTACGACAGCGTGTCGGCCGGCAACCCCGGGCTGGTCTACGCCTCGATTTCCGGCTTCGGTACCGCCCAGGGCGCGAGCCTTCCCGGCTACGACCTCATGGTGCAGGCGATCTCGGGCCTGATGTCGCTCACCGGTGACGCCGACGGCCCGCCGTACCGCGCCGGGATCTCGGTCTTCGACGTGATGGCCGGCATGCACGCGGGCCTGGGCATCCTCGCCGCGCTGCACCACCGCGCGGGCACCGGGCGCGGCCAGCACATCGAGGTCAACCTGCTCTCGTCCGCGCTGTCCGGCCTGGTCAACCACAGCAGCGGGTACGTCGCCGGCGGCACGGTCCCGTTCCGCATGGGCAACGCGCATCCGAGCCTGTTCCCGTACGAGCCGCTGCCGACCGCCGACGGCGAGCTGATCGTCATCGCGGGCAACGACCCGCAGTTCCGCAAGCTGTGCGCCGTCCTCGGCCTCGAGCACCTGCTCGACGACCCGCGCTTCGCGCACAACCAGGACCGCACGGCCAACCGCGAGGCGCTGCGCCCGCTGCTCGTCGACGTCCTCGTCACCAGGACCAAGGACGAGTGGTTCGACCTGCTCACGGCGGCCGGGGTGCCGTGCGCGCCGATCAACACCATCGACGGCGGCGTGGCCTACGCCGAGGCCCTCGGGCTGGACCCGGTCGTGACGACCGGCGGCATCCCCGGGGTGCGCAACCCGATCAGGTTCTCGGCCACTCCCGCGCGGTACGAGCTGCCGCCGCCGGCCCTGGACGAGCACGGCGAGGAGATCCGGCAATGGCTGAAGAGCTGAGCTTCCCGACCGGCATCGGCACGTCCGACGCCGACCAGATCCGGCTGCTGGGCCAGGACCTCGCGGCCGATCTGATGGGGAAGGTGGGCTTCGGCGAGCTCGCGTTCTGGCTGGTGGCCGGGCGCCGGCCCACCCCGGGCGAGACCCGCGTGTTCGAGGCCGTGCTGGTGGCCCTGGCCGACCACGGCTTCACCCCGACGGCGATCGCGGCTCGGGTGACGTATGCCAGCGCCCCCGAAGCCTTGCAGGGTGCCCTGGCCGCGGGGCTCCTGGGTGGTGGCTCGCGATTCCTGGGCGTCACCGAGGACTGCGGACGCTTTCTGGCGGGGGTATTACAGGGGTTGTCCGCTCTGCCTGTGTCTGACGGCGAGTGGGATCAGGTCGCCTTGGCCGCTGTCCGGGATCAGCGCGCGGCGGGCAAGTTCGTACCCGGACTCGGTCACCCCGTGCACAAGGTTCGGGACCCGCGGACACCGGTGCTGATCGCCATTGCCGCGGAAGAAGGCCTGCGCGGGCCGCACCTGCGGCTGTTCGAAGCCATCGGCCGCGTTCACCCCGAGGTGCTGGGCCGGACCCTGCCGCTCAACGGCGCCGGAGTCTGCGGTGCCGCGCTCGCCGATCTGGGCCTGCCGGTGGAGATGCTCCGCGGTTTCGCCTTGCTCGCGCGCGCGGCCGGACTGCTGGGACACCTCGCCGAGGAGCGCCGCACCAATCTGGGTCTCGAGATCTACCGCACCGTGGATCGGAACGCCAAATACACCTCGTGAAGGGAGCCGCCGTGGCTCAGATCGTCGCGGTGATCGCCTCGACGCACCACCCCTTCTACTACAAGGCCAGCACGGCCGTCGGCGAGGAGCGCCCGCCGTTCGCCGACGAGTGGGTCGCCAAGATCGGGCGGTTCCGCGAGACGCTGACCAAGGCCCGGCCCGACGTGCTGGTGATGGTCGGCTCCGACCACTTCCACCAGCTGTGGCTGGACAACATGCCGCAGTTCCTCATCGGCAAGGCGCCGTTCTACGATGCCAACTGGTACAACGAGGAGCGCGAGTTCGGCCTCCCGCGGATGCGGCTGGCGGGGCAGGAGGACCTCTCGGCGTACATGCTGCGGGAGGGTCTCGACGCGGGCTTCGACCTCGCGTTCAGCAACGAGCTGCGGATCGACCACAGCATCACGTGCCCGATCATCACCCTGCGGCCCGAGGCCGACCTGCCGATCGTGCCGGTGTACACCAACATCTTCGCCCCGCCGCTGCCCCAGCCGAAGCGGTTCGTCCAGCTCGGACAGACGATCCGGGAGCTGGTGGAGTCGTGGCCCAGCGACCTGCGGGTGGCGGTCATCGGCACCGGGCACCTCTCGCTGGAGCTCGGCGGCCCGCGCCAGTTCGGCCCGCACGGCCCCGACCCGGAGTTCGACGCGCGCGCCGTGGAGTGGATCGCGAACGGCGACCTCGACGGCTGCCTGTCCGAGGTGACGCTGGACAGCCTGCACGCGCCGGGCAACGCCACCCACGGGTTCATGGACTTCATGCTCATGATGGGCGTGGCCGGGGCCGGCCGGAAGGCCGACTACGTGGACACCTACGACCTGTTCCACACCATGGAGGCCTACTTCACCTGGTACCCCTCCGGAGGCGTCGCATGAGCAAGTACCTGCTGAACAAGTTCCTGTTCACGGTGGACCGCGACCCCGCGCTCGTGGAGCGGTACCGCACCGAGCCCGCGGAAACCGTCGCGTGGTGGGAGGCCAACGTGGCCAACTCGCTGCTGAACTGCCACTCCGGCGAGGCTTCGACGTGGCTGGCCTTCACCGCCGAAGAGCGTTCCGCGCTGGTGGACCACGACTACCCGGCGCTGTTCTCGCTGGGCGCGCATCCGTTCCTGACGCTGACGCTGTTCATCGCCATGTTCGAGCGCGACCACGAGGAGCCGCTGGGCTTCCAGAAGCAGTACGCGTTGCGGCTGGCGCATTTCGACATGCCGTACCCGGACATCGCGACCTGACATGCGCGCCCTGCTCATGGTCCAGTGTGGACAGTCACCGGTGGTCGGCCCGCGCGATCTGGCGGGGCGGGGCACGCGTGTCGCGGTCACGGCCGCGCCCATCACGCCGCTGGACCTGCTGTGCGCGAGCGGGACGTCGTACTTCGGCGCGCCCGCCGTGCCCTACGTCCCCGGCGTCCAGGGCGTGGGAACACTGGACGACGGCACCCCGGTGTGGTTCGCGACCGACGCCGGCATGCGCGCTGGCGACGGGAGCATGGCCGAGTACGCCGACGTCGACCCGTCCGACATCGTGGCTCTCCCCGCCGGGGCGGAGCCGACCCTGGTCGCCGCACTGGGCCTGTCCGCCGTGGCGGCGTGGCAGTCCCTCACCTCGTGCGGCGATCTGCACCACGGCGAGCAGGTGCTCGTCCTCGGCGGCGGCGGGATCGTCGGGCAGGCGGCGATCCAGATCGCCCGGCTGCTCGGCGCCCGCCGCGTCGTGGCCGCGTGCCGCTCCGCCGCCGCCCAGTCACGGGCGACGTCGTTGGGCGCCGACGCGGTCGTACCGTTGCGGGACAACGACACCGTCGCCGATCTGGCCGCCCGGTTGCGCCCGGCCCTGGACGGCCCGCTGGATCTGGTGCTGGACCCGCTGTTCGGCATCCCGGCGGCGGCCGCGCTGCAGGTCCTGCGCCCCGGCGGCCGCCTGGTCAACCTGGGCGGCTCGGCATCACCGACGGCACCGTTCGACTCGGCCACGCTGCGCAGCGGGTCGTTGCGCATTCTGGGGTACACGAACACGACGCTCACCAAGCCCGAGCGCGCGGAGACCATGCGCACGATCGCCGGCCACGCGGCGGCGGGCCGGCTCACGGTCTCCTACCAGGCCGTCCCCCTGGACGAGGCCCCGGCGGCCTGGACCGCCCAGGCCACCGGCACGGCGCCGGCGCGGATGGTGCTCAGTCCTTCTGCACGGTGACCTGCACACCACCGAGCGTGATGACATCGCCCGGGCTCACGGCCATCGGCTCGGTCACCGGGCGGCTGTTCAGCAGCGTCCCGTTGGTCGAGCCGAGATCCATCAGAACCAGGGCCTTCCCGTCGTACCGCAACGACGCGTGCCGCCGCGAAACTCCCTCGTCCCGCACGCGCAGATCCACCTGCCGCCCCCGGCCGATGACGGTCTCGCCGGACTGCATGGAATAGCGACGACCGTCGTCGATGAGCAGCAGGATGCCGCGCCCCGCCTCGTCCTCGCGCCGGGTCTTGGCCTTGCGCACGTCGGCGACGATCCTGAACTCACCGGGCGGCACGGTGTCGTCGGGCTGCAGGTCCACGACCACCTCGTCGCAGATGCCCCAGCGCTGCTCGGCGAGGAACTCGGCCTGCGCCCGGGCCAGCGGACCGGCCAGCGGCACCAGGTGCGGGAGATCGCCGGGCGCGACGAGCACGAGGTAGCTGTTGGGCGCCAGGGTCTGCTCCCCGACCTCCGCCTCGCGGTGCATCGCCTCCAGGATCGCGGTCCGCTGCGGCAGACTCATGCCGCGCAGCCTACCCGAGCGCGCTCCCGGCCCGTCCGGGCGCGGCCCGGCCATCACTGTTCGTAGCCGTAGGCCTCGCGGGTCAGGGCGATCAGGTCGTCCAGGTGGGCCGGCGGGTCGTCGCGCCACCAGGCCAGCCGGACCTCGATCAGCGGGGCGTCGGCCATGCGCCGATAGGCCACGCCGGGCCGCGGGTTCTGGTGGGCGGTCGCCTCCGAGGTCACACCGACGGCCTGGTTGGCCGCGATCAGCGTGAGCCACTCGTCCGTGCCGTGCGTGGGGCGGACCGACGCCGGGCCCGCCCCCTCGGGCCAGAGCCCCAGACTGGTGGTGCCGGTCCGGTCGTCGATCGCCATCGTGTACCGCGTCAGGTCCGCCAGCCGCACCGTGCGCCGCCGGGCCAGGGTGTGCTCGGTCGCGACCGCCGCACAGCGGTGCTCCAGGCCGACCTCGGCGGTGACGAACCGCGCGTCGTCCAGGGCGCGTCGGAGCACGGCGACGTCGGCGGTACCGTCGGTCAGTCCCGCCGCCAGCGAGTTGTGCTGGACGAACACCAGCGGTACGCCCAGATGCCGCCCCGACCAGGCCCGCTGGATGCGCCGGGTGTGCCGCCCCATCGCGGCCCAGGCGTAGCCGACGCGCAGCTCGGTGCGCGACCGCTCGACCACGCGCCGCAGGTGCGCGACCTCGTCCAGCACCGCGCGGGCCCGGGTCAGCACCTGGGTGCCGGCCGCGGTCAGCCGGACCTGCCGGGTCGTACGATGCAGCAGCTTCGCTCCGAGCGCCGACTCCAGTCCGGCGACGGAGCGTGACACCGCCGCCTGCGACAGCCCGAGCACCGCCGCCGCGTCCGTGAACGTGCCGGCCTCGACCACGGCCACGAACGCGCGCAGCTGCCGAAGCTCCAGATCCATGCGTACAGCGTATGAATCCGCCGCCCCGCGCATTTCCGCGACCCCCGGAACGGCGCCGACAATCGGGGCTGTGAGCAGGCTGAACCTCGGCACCGGCGGCGCCCTGACGACCATGGTCGCGAGCGCCGCAGCGAACCAGGCCGGCGCCGCCCTCGGCGCGCGGGCCTTCCCGGCGATCGGACCCGCGGGCGTGGTCGCGGTCCGCCAGTTCGTGGCGGCGGCCGTGCTGCTGCCGATCGCCCGGCCCGACCTGCGCCGGATGACCTGGTCCCAGTGGTGGCCGACGCTGCTGCTGGGCGTGGTGTTCGCCACGATGAACATCAGCCTGTACACCGCGGTCGACCGCATCGGCCTTGGCCTGGCCGTCACCCTGGAGTTCCTGGGCCCGCTCGCGGTGGCGTTGTGCGGTTCGCGCACCCCGATCGACCTGGTGTGCGCGGTTGTGGCGGGCGTCGGCGTCTACGTGCTCGTGCTGCCCGGCTCCAGCACCGACCTCGTGGGCTTGAGTCTGGGCCTGCTCGCAGCGGGCTGCTGGGCGTCGTACATCCTGCTCAACCGGGTCGTGGGCGCCCGGCTGCCCGGACTGCAGGGCCCGGCGGTGGGTACGTCGGTCGCGGCGCTGCTGTACCTGCCGGTCGCTATCGTCCTGCTCGCGCAGGGCCGCTTCAGCTGGATGGGACTTGCCTACGCCCTGGGGGCCGGCGTGTTGTGCTCCGTCGTGCCGTACGCCGCGGACGTCGTGGCCCTGCGTCGCGTGCCGCCGCGGTTCTTCGGCCTGCTGCAGAGCGTCCACCCGGTGTGGGCCGCGCTGGCCGGCGCGCTGATCCTGGGCCAGATCCCGGCCGCGCACGTCTGGGCCGGCATGGCGATCGTCGTGGGCACGAACGCGGCGGCGGTGGCGGTCGCGGGCCGGCGCGCGATCCGCGTCGCGCAGAACGCCCGACCGGTGCCGGCCACCTAGGTCAGCCGGGTTTGACGTCGTCCTCGGCGGCGGCGCCGCGGCGGCGGAACATGGCGAAGCCGGGCAGGCCGATGATGGCCTGGCGCAGGTCGCGAGTCACGTTGAGCAGTTCGTGGATGTCGGGCCCGACCCGATCGAGCGTGGCCAGCATCGGCATGACGTCCGTGCGCAGGTGGTACGCGAGGCGCGGCAGCTCGTCGATCATCCGGATGCCGGCCTCGACCTCCTCGGGCGAGAGGTTGTCGACGAAGCGGCGCAGGTGCGGCTCGTACGCGGTGATGAGCTCGTTCGCCTTCACCGACGTCTGCGCGGCCTGCTCGACGATGGCGTCGGCGTTGGTCGCGGTCTGCTCGGCCTGCGCGACGATGCCGTCCGCGGCGGTGGCCGTCTGCTTGGCCTGCGCCACGATGGCGTCGGCGGCGGTGGCGGTCTGCTTGGCCTGCGTCACGACGACGGCGGCGGCGGCGGAGGTCCGCCCGGCCTCCTCGATCAGGCCGGCGGCGGTGGCGGTGACCGCGCGTACGTCCCCGATCGCCTCGTTCGCCGCGTCCAGGGTCGCGGTGGCCCGGGCGACGAGCACCTCGGCGCCGTCGACGATGCGGACCACGCGGCCCGGGAGGGCGACGATGGCGGCGGCGGTGCTGACGGCCTGCCCGGCCGCGGAAACGGCCAGGTCGACGACTTGCGAGACACGCGGCAGGGGCAGCGGCATACCTCCATCCTGCCCGATGCGGGCTAACCCTATGCGGGTGTCGCCTCAGCTTGACCTTGTCCGCCGAGCCCGATCGGCCTGGCCTACGCGTGCCCGTGCCCGGCGGAACCCCGATCTGCCCCGCATCAAACGTGACGCACCCAACGGAAACGGTGACGGGCACGACAGCGCCGCGGCAAATGTCGGAAACCCGGTCGCTGCCAGGAGGGTGCGGGCGGCGGGACGAGGACTAGCATCTTCCCGTGAGCTTTGAGGTTCACGCGGATGCGTACGGGCGGTTCATGGGGCGGTACTCGGAGCCCCTGGCACAACGGTTCGCGACGCTCGTCGGGGTCGTGGCCGGGCAGCGTGCGCTCGATGTCGGGTGTGGGACGGGCGCGCTCACGGCGGAGCTTGTCGCGCAGCTCGGGGCCGCCTCGGTTTCGGCCGTTGATCCGTCGGAGTCGTTCGTGGCGGCGGCGCGGGCTCGGTTCCCCACGGCGGATGTGCGGGCGGGGTCGGCGGAGCACTTACCGTACCGTGACGGGGCCTTTGATCTTGTTCTTGCGCAGTTGGTTGTGCACTTCATGCGCGATCCGGTGGCCGGGCTGCGGGAAATGGCCCGGGTGGCGCGGCCGGGTGGGGTCGTCGCGGCGTGTGTGTGGGATCTCGCGCCAGGCGGTGGCGGGCCGCTTTCGCTGTTCTGGCGGGCCGTGCTCGACGTCGACCCGCAGGCGCGCGACGAGTCCGACCTGCCCGGATCGCGCGAGGGGCAGTTGGCCGAGCTGTTCGTGGCGGCCGGGTTGCGCGAGGTGGAGCCGACCGAACTGTCCGTTCGCGCGCACTTCGCGGATTTCGAGGCGTGGTGGGAGCCGTACACGCTCGGGGTGGGGCCGGCTGGCGATTACGTGCGCTCACTCGACGAGCCGAGGGTGGCGGCATTGCGCGAGCGGTGCGCGGAGCTGCTCCCGGCGACCGGGCCGATCGAGATCACCGCATCCGCCTGGACCGTGATTGGGCGTGCGGTTTCGCAGGACTGACCGCGGGTGGCGCGAGCGTCGGCCTGGACCGTGGTCGGGCGCGCGGTTTCGCGGGGCTGACCGCGGGTAGCGCACGGCCCGTGACGACCTTCCCCCTGGGCGGCCTGGACCTGGGCGCCACCGGGGCGTTCGCGGCCGGGCGCCTCGACGCCGAGAGTGAGGCCGGGCTCGCCGGGCAGGTGGCGTACCTCGTCGGGCAGTTCGAGCCCCCGCCAACGCCGGTCGCGGCCGGGCTGCAGCGGGTGATGGACCACGTCGGCGGCGACGAGGCCCTGCTCACGTGGCTCGACCAGTTCCCCGGGCGGCCCCGGCTGGTGACGCGGGCGCTGGAGCTGGTGGCCCTCCTCGACCGGTACGGTGACCGCCGCGCCGTCGTCGCCGCCCTCAACCACCGGCGGCTCCACGTGCCCGACCCGCCGTCGCTGGCCGAGCGCCTGCCGCCGGTCAGCGACGAGGCCACGCTGCCCAGCCTGGGCGGGGAGATCAAGGCGCGCCTCGGCGACGACGACCCGGCGGAGGCCGCACAGCTGGCCCTCGACGCCGCGCGGCTGCTCGCCGATCTCGCGCCGGGCCTGCACGACGTGCCCGGCCTCGCCGACCTCGAACCGCTCGCCGTCGAATCGGTGCACGCCCTGGAGTCCGTCGACGTCTCGTGAACGGGGACGACGCCGGAGCGCGCGGAACGGCCAACCTGGGCGCGTGACGCGACGATCAGTTCGCGAGCCGCCCCTCGGGCGTGTCGACGAGGTAGCAGGCACACGACAGAATCTCCAGCAGCGCCGCCCGCACCAGGCTGATCCCGGCGTCGTCGACCTCGAGCCGCAGCCGGAGATCGCGCGGCAGGCCGAGCTCGGCCGACGCCGACCGGCCGACCTCCAGGGTCAGGTCGTGGCCGACGAGCGTCCACGCCGCGACGGCCCAGGTGCCGACGGTACCGGCCGCGTTGACGAGCTCGTCGACCCAGCCGTCGTAGCGCAGCCGGATCAGCAGCACGTGCACGCCGCCGGCCGCGAGGATGAGCGTGTGCTCGTCGTCGGTGGCCCGCACGTCGGCCCGGTCGACCCGCAGCGCCGTGTTCACGTCGAGCACCGTACGTCGGCCCGGTCGACCCGCAGCGCCGTGTCCACGTCGAGCACCGTACGTCCTATGAACGTCCTACGCGACGGTGTTCCGAGGCACGACAGGCGTCGATACCGTCGAGTGCATGGAGGTTCGGATGCTCGGGCCGCTCGCGGTCGAGGTGGCCGGTCGTGCCGTGCACCTGCCGGGTCAGCAGCGCCGGCTGCTCGCCGCGCTCGTGCTGCACGCCGGGTGCCCCGTGACCATCGACGCGCTCGCCGGTGCGGTGTGGGACGGGGGCGCGCCGGCGCTCGCGCGGCGGCAGGTGCAGAACCACGTCTCCGCGCTGCGCGGGTTGCTGGGGCGGGTCGGGTCGTCGCTGGCGATCGTGGCCGACAAGGACGCGTACACGCTGCACATCCAACCGGGGCAGCTCGACCGCTGGGTGTTCGACGAGCTCGTCGGCGCGGGCCGGCAGACGGCCGCGGGCGGCGACGTGCGCGGGGCCGCCGAGCACCTGCGGGCGGCCCTCAAGCTGTGGCGCGGGCCGGCGCTCGACGGGATCGGCGGGGAGACGCTCGCCCGCGACGCCGCCGCACTCGACGCGGTGCGGGATCTCGTCACCGAGGAGTGGCTGGAGCTGCAGATCATGGCCGGGCGGCACCGCGAGGTCGCCGGGGAGCTCACCCGGCTCGTCGCCGCCCACCCCCTGCGCGAGGGGCCGGTGCGGCTGCTCATGGTGGTGCTGGCCCGGCTCGACCGGCGGGCCGAGGCCATCGCCCACTACCGGTCGCTGGCCGCCCGGCTGCGCACGGAGCTCGGGATCGAGCCGGGCGCGGCCCTCACGAAGACGCACAAGGCCATCGCCGGACATCATTTCGACGCCGCAACGGTACCGCGTCAGCTCCCCGGCACCGTCCGCCTCCTCATCGGCCGCGAGCGGGAACTGCAGGCACTCGATGAGGCGATCGGCGCGACCGGCCTCGTGGTGCTGACCGGCCCGGCCGGCGTCGGCACGTCCGGCCTCGCGCTGCACTGGGCGCACCGCAACGCCGCCGCCTACCCGGACGGCGGCCTGTACGTGAACCTGCGTGGCTACTCCCCTTCCTCGCCGCTCACGGCCGCCGAGGCCCTGCGAATCCTCAACGCCACCGGCGAAACCAGCCGCAGCACAACGACCGACAACCAAGTCGCCGACCAAGCCACCGGCAAAGCCAGCCACAGCACAACCACCGAAAACGAAGCCGACCGCAACAACCAAGCCGACCGCAACAACCGCAACGACCGCAACGACCGCCGCGACGACCAAGCCAGCCGCAACAACGAAGCCGACCGCAACGACCGCGACGACCGCCGCGACGACCAAGCTGACCGCAACGAGCAAGCCAGCCGCAACGACCGAGCCAGCCGCAACAACGAAGCTGACCGCAACGACGAAGCCGCCGTCAATGAGGCTTCCCACCGCTCCGCGCTAGCCGGTAAGCGGATGATCCTCGTGCTCGACAACGCCGCGGACGCCGCGCAGGTGCTGCCCCTGCTGCCCGGAGCGCCCGGCTGCGCGGTCATCGTCGCCACCCGGCGTCCGCTGCCCGAGCTGACCGTGGAACGCGACGCCAGCCACGTCGAAGTCGGCCCGCTCGCCCCCACGGACTCGCTGCGGCTGCTCGCCGGCATGCTGCGCGCGCCGCTCGACCCGGCCGACGAGCCGCTCGCGCGCACGCTGACCGAGCTGTGCGGGCACCTCCCGCAGCACATCCGGGTGGCCGGCGCGAACCTGCACGACGCCGGGCCGGCCGCGCTCGCCGAGCAGGTCGACCGCCTGCGCCAGCGCCGCCAAGCCGTGCTCGCCCCCGCCACGTTCTACTACCGCATCGACCGGGACCCGCCCGGGGTCTACAAGAACGTCATGCCTCCCCTGTACTACCTCGAGCGCACCGCCACCGCCCCCCGCCTCGTCGTGTGGGACCCGCACACGCCCGAGCCGACGCTGCTGGCCACCCTCCCGGCGGCCGCCATCGACACCGCCAATCTCTCCCCCGATCTGCGCTGGCTGAGCTGGGTCGACGCCGGTGAGCTCTACGTGCGGGACCTCACCGGCGCGCAGCCCGAGCGCATCCTGCACGAGCACGTCGACGGGCTCCTCTTCCCGCCGGTGTGGACGCACGACTCGCGACGCGTCCTGGTCCGCGCGCTCGACGGCACGGCCGGCACCGTCGACGCCGGCAGCGGACGATTCGCCGCCCTGCCCGCCGACCTCTCGGATGCCGCCCACCCGATGTACTCGGTGTGCGGCCAGGCCCTCTCCTGGCTCGCCGCCGACGGCACGCTGCTCATCGCCGACCCCGACGGCCGTAACCCGCGCCCCGTGCCCGTCCCACCGCAGCTGGCCGAGGACGGCCGCCGCATCCACGGCGTGCAGGTGTTCGCCCCGCACGACTTCGCGCTCTACACCGCGCCGGCCGACACCCCGATCGGCGCCCGCTCACTGGTGAGCAACGCCTACCTCATCGGCGCCCGCGGGGTAGTGGGCAACCAGCGCGTCGGCGACCGGTGGGACTTCATCGGCGTGGACGGGGCGACCCGCGACTACGTGCCGTACCAGTTGCGCTTCGTCCCGCCCGAGACCGTCTACGGATTCGAGCAGGTCCGGCGCGGACTCCGCGGCCGCTACCCGTTGAGCCTGCTGGGCGGCAACGGCGAATACCGCTGCAGCGCGACCGAACCCCCGATGCTGCAAGACTTCCTGCTGCTGACCGCCTGACCCACCGTTCCATGCCCCGATCCCACCACAGGGGTACGACAAAAACGTCGCGCGTCAAGATCGCCGAGCACCGCTCCACGCCCCGAACCCACCGCCGGCGTACGACAACAACGTCACGCACCAAAATCGCCGAGCACCGCTCCACGCCCCGACCCCACCGCCGGCGCACGACAACAACGTCACGCACCAAGATCGCCGAGCACCGCTCCACGCCCCGATCCCACCGCAGGCGCACGACAACAACGTCGCGCGTCAAGATCGCCGAGATACGATCGCCCGGGAACAGGGGGCGACATGGCGAGATCCGACCTCGACGAGCTCGATCTGGGCATTCTCCACGCCCTGCACCTCGACGGCCGAGCGTCGTTCACCCGCATCGGCGAGGTGCTCGGCGTGTCCGACCAGACCGTCGCCCGCCGCTACGCCAGGCTGCGCAGCGACTCGCGGGTGCGGATCAGCGCCCGCACCGACGCCGCGCGCGTCGGCGAAGTGTCGTGGTGCGTACGCATCCGCTGCGTGCCCAGCGTCGCGCTGACCATCGGCCGCGCCCTCGCCCGCCGCTCGGACACATCGTGGGTGAAGCTCGCTTCCGGCGGTACCGAAATCATGTGCATGGTCCGCGCCGCCTCCGACCGCGACTCGTCCGCCCTGCTGCTGGAGCAGCTGCCGAAGACGCCCAACGTCACCGCGGTCACCGCCAACTGCCTGCTGCACGTGTACTACGGCGGCGCCCAGAGCCCGGTCGACGCACTCAGCGCCGAGCAGGCCGCCGCGCTACGCTGGCCCGAACCGCCCGACGACGGCCAGGCCGTGCTCTCCCCCGAGGATCGCACCCTGCTCGACCTCTTGGCCGCCGACGGGCGGATGGGCTTCACCGAGCTCGCCGCGGCGACTGGGCGGCCGCACACCACGCTCCGGCGGCGGGTCCAGGAGCTGCGCGAATGCGGCGCCCTGTACTTCGACGTCGACATCGACCACCGCGCCCTCCGCCTGCCGATGCAGACCATGATGTGGCTCTCGGTCGCGCCCGACCGGCTCGTGGAGGCCGGCGAGGCGATGGCCGCCCACCCCGAGGCCGTCTTCGTCGGCGCCACGACCGGCAGCTCCAACCTCTACGCCGCGGTGCTGTGCCCGGATCCGACGGCCTTCTACCGGTACCTCTCGACCCGCGTCGCCGCCCTCCCCGCCATCCAGCACCTCGAAACCGCGCCGGTCATCCAGACGCTGAAAGCGCTGTAACCTTCCATATGCGTACCGCGACTGGCGCGCCCACCGCATGATGGCTGCATGGTGGAGTCCCCCGGCGGGGCGCCCGCCCGGCAGCGGATCGGCCTCGGCTGGCCGCTGACCGCAGGCGTGGCGCTCGGCATCGCCTCCTTCTGCGCCGATCTCGCCCAGGGCACCCTGCGCACCGTGCTGCAGTTCGGGGCCAGCACCGGCTTCGCGTGGGGCTGCGCCGCGTTCGTGGCCGCCCTCCCGGCCCACACCCGACGCGGCGCGGCAGCCGCAGCGGTCATCGTGCTGTGCACCGCAACGGGCTGCTACTACTGGCTCAACCTGCCCGGCGGCGGGTTAGAACCACTCCTGAAGGCTTTCTTGTACTGGATGCTGCTCTCCATCGCCGGCGGCACCCTCCTCGGCGTCCTCGCCCACGCGGTGCGCCACGCCAGCCCCAAACGAGCGGCAATCGCGGCCGGAATCGCATGCGGCCTCCTAGCCGGCGCCGGCCTCGCCATCGTGGCAATACCCGGCCAGCGCTTCGGCGGCGCCGGCGAGGCGGTGCTGCAGGCCCTGGCCGGCATCACGGTCGCGACCTGGTCCTTCGCGCGCCGCCAAGGCCCGCGCACCTGGCCCGCGTACGCCGCCGCCGCCCTCCTCGCCTGCACCGCCGGCGCCCTGGCCTGGGCAGCCATCGAGTCGGTCCCGGTCAAAGGCTTCTAACCCCGCGTGCCACGGTCACGGTTGCCGCGCCGCCTCCGCGCCCGGAAGCTGCTCGCGGACGGCGCTCACCGCCGCGACCACCCGGTCCAGCTCATGGCGCAGCTCGTCCAGGGCCGTCACGGCGTCGTCGGGAAGGCCGGCCCGCGCCTGCGCCTCGAACGCGCCGCTCATCCGGGCCAGCACCGCCGCCCCGACGTTGCCCGCCGCGCCGGTCAGCGTGTGCGCGGCCTTCACCGCGGCGGCCGAGTCGCCCTCTCCCACCGCGGCCGAAAGCTGCCCGAGCGTGTCCGGCCCCTTGGCGCAGAACGATCCCAGCACGCGTCCGACCAGTTCGAGCTCCTGCGGCGACGGGTCGTCGTCGGTCAGGTCCCGGATACGCGCCCGGATGTCATCCTCCAGCCCGTCCGCCGGTGACGCAAACGCAACAGCCGGAGCCTGACCGTCGTCGGTCAGGTCCCGGATGTCGTCCTCCGACCCGCCGGCCGGTGGCGCAAGAGCTGCAGCCGGGGCCTGACCGCGGTAGTTGCCCAGGACATTGGCGAGGTCGGTGGGGCGCATGGGTTTGGTGAGGTAGTCGTCCATCCCGGCCGCCTCACAAGCCGCGCGGTCCTCGATCAAGGCGCTGGCGGTCAGGGCAATGATGTGCGGCTGCCGCTCCGCCGGCAGTTCCGCGCGAATCCGCCGGGTCGCGTCGAGCCCGTCGAGCACGGGCATTTGGACGTCCATGAGCACCACGTCGTACCGGGCGCGGCGCACCGCCTCCAGGGCCTCGGCTCCGTTGGCGGCCACGTCGGCGCGGTGGCCGAGCTTGGCGAGCATCATCGTGGCGACGGTCTGGTTGACCTGGTTGTCCTCGGCGATCAGGATGCGGAGGGGACGCACAGACGGTACAAACGCAGGCTCTTGATCTTCTGAGGCCGCTTGGGTGCCGGTGAGAACGCTCGCCAGGGCTGTGCGCAGGGCCGCGGCGCGGACGGGCTTGGTGAGGGTGGCGGCGAACCCGGGGGGCCGCTCGCGGGGCGCATTGACGGTGGTGAGCAGGATCAGCGGGCAGGCGAGGTCCGGCCGAGGACCGTCGACCAGGGCCACGTCCCAGTCGCCAGAACCGGAGCCAGAACCGGAGCCGGAGCCAGACCCGGGAACGGAGCCAGACCCGGAAACGGAGTCGGAGCCGGAGACGGCGAGACCCCAGCCAGCGAGTTCGGCGCGCAGGACCCGGCGCAAGGTGGCGTTGCCGGCGTCGACGAGCGCGCTGCGCCCGGTCAGGTCGGCGACCGAGGCGAGGCAAGGCGGGGCGGTCGGCGAGCGCTTGAGCAGCGCGGTCAGCGTGAACGTGGACCCCTCGCCAGGGCGGCTGGTCACGGTCAGGTCGCCGCCCATGGCGCGGGCGAGGCGGCGGCTGATCGCGAGGCCGAGTCCCGTTCCGCCGTACGTGCGGGTGGTCGACGCGTCGACTTGACTGAACGAACGGAAAAGGCGATCCAGCCGGTCGGGCGGGATGCCGATGCCGGTGTCGCGCACGGCCAGGCCGATCCGGATATGCTCGTCCTGCGCGGCGAACGTGCCGGTCACCACGATCTCGCCGCTGGACGTGAACTTGACCGCGTTCGAGAGCAGGTTGACCACGACCTGGCGTAGCCGCGTGACGTCACCGCACAGTGGCGGGCACTCGGCCACCTCGGCGATCAGCTCCAGGCCCTTGTCCGCGGCCGGCATCGCGACCAGGGCCAGGGCGCTGTCGACACACTCGCGCAGGTCGAACACGGCGTCCTCGAGTTCCAGCTGGCCGGCCTCGATCTTGGAGAAGTCCAGGATGTCGTTGATGATCACCAGCAGGGCCTCGCCGCTGTCGCGCACGGTCGCGGCCAGCTCGCGCTGCTCGGCGCTCAGCTCGGTGTCCAGCAGCAGGCCGGTCATGCCGATCACGGCGTTCATCGGCGTGCGGATCTCGTGGCTCATGGTCGCCAGGAACGCCGACTTGGCCTGGGTGGCCGCCATCGCCTCGTCCCGCGCGCGCAGCACGACCCGCGTCGCGTCCTCGACCGCGTCGGCCATCTCGGCGAGCTCGGCCGGCCCGCGCGCGGCGGCGGCCCCGGCGACCGGAGCGCTCACCTCGCCGGTCGCGACCCGGCGGGCGGCCGCGGTGATCGCCGCGATCGGCCGGGACACGTGCCGGGTCACCCACCACGCCCCGATCCCGGTCAGCACGGCGGTCAGCAGCGTCACCCCGAGGATGCCGCCGCGGGTCGAGCGGGCCGCGGCCGCCGTCCGGCGCTGGTCGGCGGCGAGCCTGGTCTGCTGGGCCGAGCGCAGCGTGTCCAGGCCGGCCTCGATCTCGGTCATGTCGTCGGCCCCGCGGTCGGTGTCGACGACCTGCTTGGCCACCGCGAACCCGGCGGTACGGCGCAGCTCGATCGTCTCCGCCAGCTCGGCCAGCTTGTCGTCGACCGGCCCGCTCAACTCGGCGAGGGTGGCCCGCTGCCCCGCGTCGGCGGCGGTCCGGTCCCGCAGCCGCTGCATGGTCCTCGGGATTTCCGCGATGGCCGTCGTGTACGGCCCGAGGTACCCCTCATCGCCCGTGATCACATAGCCGCGCTGCCCCCGCTCGGCATCCTGCAGCTCATCGCGCAGCGCGTCGAGGTCGTCGATGACGGCGTGCCCGGCCTCCACCGAGGCGCGCGCATCGAGCAGCTCCCCGATCCGCACCGAGGCGGCCGCGCCGACGAGCAGCAGGCCGCCGATGGCCAGCAGGTACCCGGCGGCGAGCAGGCGCGCCACCGTCCATCCGCCGGTCCTCGGTCTCATCCATCCGGCTCATCGCCCGGCGCGGCCGCATCTTTACTCATTTCGGCAGGCGCAGCCGCACCAGCGTCCCCCCGGACGGCGACGTCCGGCACGGCCGCATCTTTACTCATTTCGGCAGGCCCAGCCGGACCAGCGTCCCCCGGACGGCGACGCCCGGCGCGGCCGCATCTTTACTCATTTCGGCAGGCGCAGCCGGACCAGCGTCCCCCCGGACGGCGACGTCTCGATGGTGAGCGTCCCACCGTGCGCGGCCACGATGTCCCGCGCGATCGGCAGCCCCAGCCCGGTGCCGCCGCCGGTGCGCGACCGGTCCTCGTCGAGCCGCACGAACCGGTCGAACACCCGCTCGCGATCCTCCTCGGCGATCCCCGGCCCGTCGTCCGCTACGGTGATTTCGCTGGTACCGTCCAGTGCCGCCACCGTGATCTCGACCGTCTGCTCCGCGTGGCGGGCCGCATTGTCGACCAGGTTGCGCAGCACCCGCTGCAGGTGGTGCGGGTCGCCGCTCACCCGCACCGGCGCCGCCCGGGCCGTCACGCGCAGCCGCGGATGGGCAGCGACGAGACGCTCGCGCTCGAGGTACACCAGGTCGTCGAGGTCCACGTCCTCCCGCCGCAGCTGCAGCCCGCTCTCGTCGACCCGGGCCAGCAACAGCAGGTCGGAGATCAGCCGGGCCATCCGGTCGCTCTCCATGCGCATCCGGGTCACGTGCGGCCCCTCGCCGACCAGGTCCAGCCCCGCGAGCACGGTCGACAGCGGGCTGCGCAACTCGTGCGAGGCATCGGCGACGAACCGGCGCTGGGCCGCCGTGGCCGCCTCGATCCGGTGCAGCATCGTGTTCATGGTGACCGCCAGCGCGGCGATCTCGTCATTCGTCGGCGGTACCGGCAGCCGCCGATGCAAATTCCGCCCGGTAATCGTCTCCGCCTGCCGCCGCATCGCGTCGACCGGCCGCAACGAGCGCCCCACGAACAGGAAGGTCGCCACCCCCACGATCACCGTCAGCAGCGGCAGCCCGACCGCCAGCGCCCCGACCGCCGCCTCGGTCCCGTCGTCGATCTCGTCGATCGACTGCCCGACCAGCACGGTCCGCGGCCCGCTGTCGGTGGCCACCCCGAGCGCGGTGATCCGGTAGTACTCGTCATGCGCCACCGCCAGCCGCCGCTGCTCCCGCCGGGTCTGCCCCGCCGCCGGCCGCAGCGACGAGATCGGCTGCGCCCCGGCAATCAGCGCCGAGGCGCGCAGCACCTTGCCGTCGGGCCCGAGGACCTGCACGACGGTACGGTCCCGCAGCGACGGCCGCATCACCGCCGCGAGCGCCGCCTCGTCGTCCAGCGCGCCGGCCACCTGCGCCGCCCGGTCCCCGGTATCCTGATCGACGTTCCCGGTAAGAATGATCCGCGCGGCAACCACGAACGCGATCCCGGTGAGCACCGACGCCACGGCCACCACAGCCGCCGCCGCGAGCGCGGAGCGCATCCGCACCCCGAGCCGCTGCCGAATCCGCCCCGCAAGCCCACCCACGCCGCCGACGTTACTGCCTGCGCCCGAGCCCGCCCCGACGCCGCCCGGCCGACGCCGCCCCGACCCCGATCGCCCCCGCCCGCCACGCCCGCGCCCTCACCCGCAAGCCATCACGCGGCGGGCGGCTTCCCTCCACCGCGCAAGCCGACTCCACCGCACGAACCGACTCCACCGCAGGAACCGACTCCACCGCATGAACCGACTCCACCGCACGAACCGACTGCCAACACGCGAGCCGATTCCATCGTCCCCAGCTTCGACACCTCGGCCGAGCTCCCCGCGGGACATCGACGAGATCGTGGCGAAGGCCGCCCGCGCCCCGCCCGGGTCGAACGCCCAACGCGGCCCGACCCCAGCATGCAGGCCTGCCCCAACACGCAGGCTGTCTTCGCAGGTCGGCGCGTCAGCTGAGCACGGTCGACGGCGAACGGCGCGGGCTGGCCGGCGGCGCGTCCTCAAGCACCGGCACCCCGATCCGCAGCGCGACGGCCGGGTTCCCGACCCCGCCCAGCAGCCCGCGCAGCGCGCCCCGCACCCCCGGGACCTCGATCACCTCACTGATCGGCGAGGCGGCCAGCCCCCGCGCGGTCAGCGTCAGCCACACGTCGGACAGCGCCTCGCCGGCCGCCAGCCAGTCGCGGGGCTCGTCGCCGTCGGTTACCAGCAGGGCGTACACGGTGCCGCGATCACTCCCCGGCCCCGCCGCCAGCCCCGCCTTGAGCGCGAAGTCGCGCGGGGCCACCGTGCGCCGGCTCGTGGCGACCACGCTCGGCGGCGCCACCCCGTCGCCGTGTGCCCGGTTCGTCCAGGTGCGCAGGTCGGCCCGGAACCGCGGATCGGCCCGCTCCACGTCCCCCGCGTGCGCCACGGCCGCCGCGAAGTCCGTCTGCTGCTCGTCCTTTAGGACCTGCAGGTGTACCCCATGCCGCCCGGCCGCCCGCCGCAACTCCTCCAGCACCGCGGCGGAGGGCCGCGCGTCCCCGAACGGCCGCCGGTCGGTGTGCCGCCGCTCGATGGCGGCGGCCGCCTCGGTGTCCCGGTCCCGCTCCCCGCCCCGGCCGAACCCTTCGCCGTCCCGGCCGAACCCTTCGCCGCCCCGGCCGAACCGCTCGCCGCCCCGGCCGAACCCTTCGCCGCCCGGGCCGAACCGCTCCCCGCCCCGGCCGAACCGCTCCCCGCCCCGGCCGAACCGCGCGACGAGATCGGGCCGGGTGGCGTCGGGCAGGCGGGCGACGTCCGCCTCGTACCCGGCCGCGTGCAGCGTGACCACCGCGTGGTGCAGGGCCCCGCCGCAGCTGAGCAGCAACAGCCGCCCGTCCGGATCGAGCCCGGTCAGCTGCCGGGACCGATCCGCCCATAGCTCGGCGTGGTCCCCCGCGAGCCGCCACCGCCAGGGCTGGCTGTTGAGAATCGAGGGGGCCCGCAGCGCCGCGATGGACGCCTCGGCAACGAGGTCGATCTCGGCACGAAGGTCGCGGTTCATGGCGTACTCCTCAAGCAAGCGTCCCGGCTGTACACCCCAACACTCGCCGAGAGGTCACCACCCCCGTCAGGGCCGGAAGTCACAAATCGCCCGGGACCCTCCCGCCATACTCCGTCCGGGCGGCAACCGCGATCGTCACCGACTGCCGGGCCGCCGGTGGCGGCGAGTGGAAACCCGTCAACCAGGCCGCACTCGACCGCGACGACGCACTTCACACGCCGGTCGACGCGAGCAATAAACCCGTCGACCAGGCCGCAGCCGACCGCGGCGACGCGCTTCACACGCCGGTCGAAGCGAGCTGGAACCCGTTGACCAGGTCGCAGTCGATCGCGATCACGCAGTTCATCGGCTCGTCGACCCACGGCTGGAGCCGCCCCTCGTACCGCAGCAGCCGCTCCTCGTCCATGACCAGCCGCGCCGTCCCGGTCACCACGACGCTCCACCCCGAATGTGTCACGGCGTCGATCTCGTCGGCCTCATAGGCGACCACCAGCGACCCATGAGCCGTGGCGGCGGACGCGAGCCCACCCCCGAGGCTGCTGCGGATCACGATCGTCTCCCCGTCGAGCAGATGATTGACCGGCCGGATCGCGGGCAGCGCCCGGTCGGTGAACACCACCCGCCCCACCGGCACCGAGCCGAGCAGCTCAAGACACCGCCGCCGCCCCAGTGAGCGCATCGACCCCATGGCCGTCACCACCTTTCAGCATCAGCACCTCGTCGACGAACTCCCGCGCATCGGTACGGTGCGTCACCAGCAACACCGTCCGCCCGCGCGTCGCCGCCATCAGATCCCGCAGCAGCCCGACCGCCGTCTCCTCATCGAGGTGCTCGGTCGGTTCGTCGAGCACGAGCACCGGGAAGTCCGCGAGCAACGCCCGCGCGAGCGCGATCCGCCGCCGCTGCCCGCCGGAGACCGCCACCCCGTGCTCCCCGACCTGGGTCGCCAGCCCGTCCGGCAGCCCGCGGACCCACCCGTCGAGCCGAGCCCGCCGCAGCACCTCGGCAAGCTCGTCGCCGGTCGCGTCGGGCTTGCCGATGCGCAGGTTCGCCTCGATCGTGTTGTCGAACAGGTACGCGTCGTCGCCCAGGTAGCCGACCACCCGCCGCACGTCGTCCCCCCGCAACTCGCGCAGATCCACCCCGCCGAGCGTGATCCGCCCGGCACTGGGATCGAGCCACCGCACCAGCAGCGCCGCGATCGTCGACTTCCCCGACCCGCTGGGCCCGACCAGCGCCACCCGGGCGCCGGCCGCGAGCACAAACGACACGTCCTCGATCACCGGCCGCCCGGAAACCCACTCCGCCGCGACCCCCTCGACCCGCACCACCGGCGCCTCAGACCCCAGGACCGAACCAACCAACCCAGGCGCGGCAGTCGGCAGCTCGGCCGGGAAGCGCGGGTCCGGCGCCGGCTCGGGCGTGCGGGCGACCTCGGCGAGCCGGCCCAGCGCAGCCCGAGCGGCCCCCAGGTTCTGCGCGGCGACCGGCACCGCGCCGACGATCTCGAACACGGCCAGCGGCGTCAGCACGACCACTGCCAGCAACTCGCCATCGAGCGTCCCCCCGCGCACCGCCAGCGCGCCGGCAACCAACGCGGCCAGGACGGCGAGGCCGGTGCACAGCGCGGTGACGGCCGCTGAGACCCCGGTTGCGCCACTGGACCGCCGCGTCGCCGCAAGCAGCTCCCGATCAGTCCGATCAAGCGCGGCCAGCGCAGCGTCCACAGCGCCATAAGCAATGAGATCCGGCAACCCCTGCACCAGATCCACGGTCCCGGCCGCCAGGCTCCCCCGCAGCGGCGCCAGCCGCGCATCGGACCGCCGGACCAGCGCGGCCTGCAACACCGGCACACCCACCCCGACGACGAACACGGCGACGGCCAGCGCCAGCCCGGCCGACGGCAGCAGCGCCCAGATCAGCAACACCGACGCCAGCCCCGTGACGGCGGCCACGGCGAGCGGCAGCGCGACCCGCACCACCAGGTCCACAATGGACTCGACGTCGTCGACGAGCCGGGCCGCGAGGTCGCCGCGGCGGAAGCCGGCCAGGCCGGCGGGGGCGAGCCGCTCGAGGCGCCGGTACACGTGGACCCGCAGCTCCCCGAGCACCCGCAGCGCCCCGTCGTGGCCGGTGACCCGCTCGACGTAGCGGAGCACCCCCCGCCCGATGCCGAACGCCCGCACGGCGACGATCGCGACCATGAGGTGCAGCACCGGCGGATGCAGGGCCGCCCGCGAGATGAGCCACGCCGACGTCGCCATCAGCCCCACCGCACATCCGGCGGCGGCGATCCCGGCCACCAACGCGACGAACAGCCGTCCAGCAGCGGGTCGCAGCAGCAAGAGCCAGTTCACGCGGTCACCCCGGCGGGCAGCGCGATCACACGGTCGGCGATGGCCACCAGCGAAGGCCGGTGCGCGGCCATGATGACCGTCCGCCCGGCCGCGTGCGCCCGGATCGCCGCCAGCAACTCCGCCTCGGTGCCGGCGTCCAGCCCCGCCGTCGGCTCGTCGAGGAGCACCAGCGGCGCATCCCGCAGGAACACCCGGGCCAGGGCGATCCGCTGCCGCTGCCCCGCCGACAGCCCCGCCCCGTCGTCACCGAGCGGCGTGTCGAACCCGTCCGGCAGCGCCTCGATGAACGACAGCGCACCCGCCCGCGCCGCCGCGGATCGCAGCGCGGCCGGCGACACCTCGGCCGCACCGAGGCGGATGTTGTCCGCGATCGTCCCCGCCCCCAGCCAGGGCCGCTGCGGCAGCCACGCCACCCGCCGCCGCCACGCGTCGAGGTCGAGCGTGTCCAGCGCCGCGCCGCCCACCGCGACCGACCCCGAGGACGGCGTGGCGAAGCCCATCAGCACGGACAGCAGCGTCGACTTGCCGCACCCGCTCGGCCCGGTCAGCGCCACGAACTCGCCCGGCGCCACCGTCAGCGAAACCGTCGGCAGGGCGGGCCGCCCCGGGTAGGCGACGACAACCTGGTCGAGCACGACTCCCGCGCCCGACCCGACCGAGGAACCAGAGCAGGGCAACGGCGTCTCCAGGACGGCGAACACGGACGTGGCCGCGGCCAGGCCCTCCGCCGAGGCGTGGTAGTTGGCCCCGACCTGGCGCAGCGGCAGGTAGGCCTCCGGTGCCAGGATCAGCACCAGCAACGCCGTCGACAGGCCGAGCTCCCCGTCCACCAGCCGCAGCCCGATCCCGACTGCCACCAGGGCCACCGACAGGGTGGACAGCAGCTCCAGCACCAGCGAGGACAGCAGGGCGACCCGCAGCGTGCGCATGGTGACCCGGCGCTGCTCCGCGCTGATCGCGGCGATGACCTGGGCCTGGCGCTTCGCGCGGCCGAAGACGCGCAGGGTCGGCAGGCCCGCCACGACGTCGAGGAAGTGGTGCGACAGCCGGGTCAGCAGCCGGAACTGGCGCCGGTTGGCCGCCTCGGTGTGCAGCCCGACCAGGGCCATGAACACCGGGATCAGCGGCAGCGTCACCGCCACCGTCACCGCCGCGACCAGGTCCGGCGGGGCCAGCCGGGCCAGCACGATGATCGGGACCAGCGCGCCGAGCACCAGCTGCGGCAGGTACTTCCCGAAGTACGCATCCAGCGCGTCCAGCCCCCGCGTCGCCAGCGTGGCCAGCTCCCCGCTCGGCGGCGCCGCGGCCGGACCCAGCGCGGCCGCGTGGGCCAGCAACCGGGCCCGCAGCTCCCGCTTCACCGCGGCCGAGGCCCGCGTCGCCGCCGCCTGCTGCGCCCACGCCACGCCGGCCCGGAGCACCACGACCGCCGCGAGCCACGGCACCACGGACGCGACCGATCCGCCGTCCAGGAACGCCGACGTGATGGCCGAGGCGAGCAGGGTGGCCTGGGCGACGACGAGCACGGCCAGGGCCACGCCCAGGGCGACGGAGAGCACCAGGAAGGCGCGCGTCGCCCGGGCGTAGCGCAGCAGCCGCGGGTCCAGGGGCCGCATCAGTGCCCGCCCGCCGGGATGTGCTCGACCCGCAGCCGCCGCCGGAACACCCAGTAGGTCCAGGCCTGGTAGGCCAGCACGACCGGCGTGCAGCAGGCCGCGACCACCGTCATGACCTTCAACGTGTACGGCGTGGAGGCCGCATTCGTCGTCGTCAGCGAGTCCCCGCCGGCGAGGGTCGTCGGCATCACGTCCGGGAACAGCGTCACGAACAGGGCGATGACGGCGAGCACGATGGCCGCCCCGGTGCCGAGGAACGCCCAGCCCTCCCGGCGCGCCCGGGCCGCCAGCACGCCGCCGGTCAGGGCCACCGCGGCCGCGCCGGACAGCGCCCAGCCCCACGCGTCGCTGTGCGCGAGCTGCGTCCACAGCAGGAACGCGGCCGCGATGACGACCGTGGGCAGCGCGACCCGTCCGGCGACCCGCCCCGCCCGGTCGCGCATGTCGCCGTCGGTCTTCAGGGCCAGGAACACCGCGCCGTGCAGGACGAACAGCGCGAGGGTGGTCAGCCCGCCGAGCAGCGCGTAGGGGTTGAGCAGGTTGAAGAAGCCGCCGACGTACTCGTGGTCGCGGCTGATCGGCACGCCGCGCACAATGTTGCCGAACGCCACGCCCCACAGCAGCGCGGGCACGAAGCTCCCGCCGATGATGGCCCAGTCCCAGTAGCGCTTCCACTGTGGACTGTCGGACTTGCCGCGGTACTCGAACGCGAGCCCGCGCAGGATCAGCGCCACGAGGATCAGCAGCAGCGGCAGGTAGAAGCCGGAGAAGAGGGTCGCATACCACTCCGGGAACGCGGCGAACGTGGCGCCGCCGGCGACGATGAGCCACACCTCGTTGCCGTCCCAGACCGGGCCGATGGTGTTGATGAGCAGCCGGCGCTCGCGGTCGTCGCGGCCGAGGACCGGCAGCAGCAGGCCGACGCCGAAGTCGAAGCCCTCGAGCAGGAAGTACCCGCACCAGAGCACGGTGATGAGGACGAACCAGACGGTGGTGAGCTCCATGTGAAGTGCCTCCTTCCTCAGTAGGCGAATGCCAGCGGGCGATCGGGGTCATCCTCGCCCTCGGGTACGACAATTTCCGGCGCGCCCTGCTTGGCGTACCGCAGCATGAGGACGAGCTCGATCACCGCCAGCCCGCCGTACAACAGGGTGAGCAGGATGACCGAGAACGCGGCCTGGCTCGTGGCCACCGACGGCGACACGCTGTCGGCCGTCTTGAACAGCCCGAAGACCGTCCAGGGCTGCCGGCCGACCTCGGTGAAGATCCAGCCGAACGAGTTGGCCAGCAGCGGCATGACGACCGTGGACACGGCGGCGGCCCAGAGCCAGCGCCCGGCCGGCAGCCGCCCCTTGCGGGTGCTCCAGAGCGCGACGAGGGCGACGAGCATGGCCAGCGCGCCGAAGCCGATCATCAGGCGGAAGGACCAGTAGGTGACCGGGACGTAGGGCACGTAGTCGCCCTCGCCGTACCGGTCGGCGTACTGCCGCTGCAGGTCGTTGATGCCCTCGACCTCGCCCTGCGGATCGGCCGTGGCCATGAAGGACAGCAGCGACGGGATCCGCACGCTGTAGACCTCCGAGCGGCCGTCGAGGGAGCCGATGGTGAAGATGGAGAACGACGCGGGCCGGCTGGTGTCGTAGAGCGCCTCGGCGGCGGCCATCTTCATCGGCTGCTGCTCGGTCATGACGCGCGCCTGCAGGTCGCCGGTGACGAGCACGGCCACCCCGGAGACGAGCACGACCCAGGCCCCGAGCCGCAGGCCCGGCCGGAACACCTCGACCTGGTTGCGCCGGCGCAGGTGCCAGGCGCTGACCGCGAGCAGCAGCGCGCCCGCGGTGAGGAAGCACGCGGCCAGGGTGTGCGGGAAGGTCACCAGCGCCGTGCTGTTGGTCAGCACGGCCATGATGTCGGTGAGCTCGGCGCGACCACGGGAGGCGTTCATCGTGTACCCCACCGGATGCTGCATCCAGGAGTTCGCGGCCAGGATGAAGTACGCCGAGAGCATGGTGCCGATCGCCGCGAGCCAGATGCTGGCCAGGTGGGCCCGCTTCGGCAGCCGGTCCCAGCCGAAGATCCACAGCCCGAGGAACGTCGACTCCAGGAAGAACGCGAGCAGCCCCTCGATCGCGAGCGGCGCGCCGAAGATGTCGCCGACGAACCGCGAGTAGGCGCTCCAGTTCATCCCGAACTGGAACTCCTGCACGATGCCGGTGACGACACCCATGGCGAAGTTGATCAGGAACAGCTTCCCCCAGAACTTCGTGGCGCGCAGGTACGTGTCCTTGCCGGTGCGCACCCACGCGGTCTGCAGCCCGGCGACGAGCACCGAGAGGCCGATCGTGATCGGCACGAAGATGAAGTGGTACACGGTGGTGATGGCGAACTGCCACCGTGCCAGGTCCAGCTTGTCCATGCCGCGATTCTGTTGTTGCCGGCCGGAACCGGAGCAGGGCCATTGGTCACGTCCGCGGCGGGACTTTTCCGGGTCGCACAAGCCCGGTGCCGCCGTCGTACCGCCGGTAGGCCAGACTTCCTCGCCCGCTCGCCGCATCGGTGAAGAACAGGAACGGCAGCCACCCCTCGGCCATGCGCGCGGCCGCCGCCTCAGCCGCGAGGACCGGCGGCCGCCGCGGGTTCACGGTCGGCGGCGGGATGCCGGGCCCTCCCGCCGGATGCATGCTCCGCTGCCGGGTCAGCTGCAGGCCGGTCGGTCCGGCCCGGTGCACCACCGCGTCCTCGCCAGTAGCGGAATCGACGAACAAGTACGCGTCGTAGTCCATGGCGGCCAGGTGCGCGGCGGCCTGGCAGAAGCTCTGGCGGTACAAACGCGGGCTCTTGATCCTGGAGATGACCGGGCGCCCGGGCACGGCGAGGGGCCTGCGCTCGGGATCGGGCCAGGGCCACGGCTCCCAGGCGGTGGACAGCCGGCGGACCTGCCGATCCAGGCGCGCGGCCCCGACGGCGATGGCCTCGGCCGGATCGCGGCCCGCGACCTGGATGCGCGCCGGCGCCCCGAAGAGCCGCAGGTTGACCTGGACCAGCATCGGGCCGCCGGGCGCGGCCGCACCGGTGAGCCGCAGCCGCAGCTCCCCGTCCAGCTCGTGCCGGATGGCGAGGGCGCCGAACAGCGCCTCGGCGGCGGTGCGCTCGTGCGGGCGCAACCCGCGCGCGGTGACGTTCATGACAGCTACGAAGTCACGCGGCCGGGGACCCGGAACAGGGCCGAAAGTCCCGAAGGAGGGTCCTGAGTTCCCTGGCGAGGCGCGGCGAAGGTGAGTAGAAAGGTGGTCATGATCCGCGTGTACCTGCTCGACGACCACGAGGTCGTCCGTTTCGGCCTGCGCGAGCTGCTCGAGCGCGAGGGCGACATCGAGGTCGTCGGCGAGTCCGGCTCGGCCGTCGAGGCCACGCACCGCATCCCCGCGCTGCGCCCGGACGTGGCCGTGCTCGACGGGCGCCTGCCCGACGGCAGCGGGATCGACGTGTGCCGCGACGTGCGCTCCATCGACCCGACCATCAACGCGCTGATCCTCACGTCGTACGACGACGACGAGGCGCTGTTCGCGGCGATCATGGCGGGCGCGTCGGGGTACGTGCTCAAGCAGATCCACGGCACCGACCTCGTCGACGCGGTCCGCCGGGTCGCGGCCGGGCAGTCGCTGCTCGACCCCGCGGTGACCGCGCGGGTGCTGGAGCGCATCCGCAACGGGCCCGAGCAGCCGGACGAGTTCAAGCACCTCACCGAGCAGGAGCGCAAGATCCTGCTGCACGTGGCCGAGGGGCTGACCAACCGCGAGATCGCCGAGCGGATGTTCCTGGCCGAGAAGACCGTCAAGAACTACGTCTCCAGCCTGCTGGCCAAGCTGGGGCTGGAACGGCGGACGCAAGCGGCGGTGCTCGCCTCGCGGTTGCTACAAAAGAAGCCGTGACGTCCCCGCTGCCGCTGCCCGAACTGTCCCGCGTCGACCTCGACGCGCTGCTGCAGGAGCTGCTCGCCCGCGTCGGCGAGGTGATGACCAGCCGGGAGCGGCTGCGCGCGCTGCTCGACGCGGTCGTCGCGATCGGCTCCGACCTCGACCTGCACAGCACGCTGGAGCGGATCGTGGCGGCGGCCTGCACCCTGGCCGGCGCGCGGTACGGCGCGCTCGGGGTCATCGGCGCCGACCGGATGCTCGTCGAGTTCATCAACCACGGCGTCACCCCCGAGCAGCGGGCCCAGATCGGCGACCTGCCCCGCGGCCACGGCGTGCTCGGCCTGCTCATCGACGAGCCGCGGCCGATCCGGCTCAGGGACATCACCGAGCACCCGCGGGCCTACGGGTTCCCGCCCAACCATCCGCCGATGCACAGCTTCCTGGGCGTGCCGGTGCGCATCCGGGATCAGGTGTTCGGCAACTTGTACCTCGCTGAGAAACACGGCGGGGAGCAGTTCACCCAGGACGACGAAGACCTGGTCGCGGCGCTCTCGGTCGCCGCCGGCGCGGCGATCGACAACGCCCGCCTGTACGCCCAGGCCGAACGCCGCCAGCGCTGGCTCGGCGCGGCCGCGGAGATCACCTCGGTCCTGCTGGGCGAGGTCCGCCGCACCGAGGCCCTCGAACTCGTCGCCACCCGGGCCCGCGAGGTGGCGGGCGCCGAGCTGGCGATGGTCCTGCTGGCCGGCGACGAGCGGCTGGTGGTCGAGGTCTCCGTGGGCGGCCCGACCGACGCGGCCGGCTGGTCGATCCCGATCGCCGGCAGCGACTTCGCCGACGTGCTCGACCACCGGCACGTCGCCGTCGTCACCGACCTGGGCGCGGCCGCGAGCTGGCCGATCCTGCTGCCCACCGGCACCGCCCTGCTCGTGCCGCTCGCCGTCGGCGGGGTGGCGCTCGGCGCGCTCGTGGTCGCCTTCGGCAAGGAGAGCGCGCCGATCACCGAGGGCCTGGAGCTGGCGATGGTCGAGACGTTCGCCGGGCAGGCGGCCCTGGCCCTGGAGCGGGCCCGCGCGCAGGACGAGCGGGAGATGCTGGCGGTGGTCGGCGACCGCGAGCGCATCGCCCGTGACCTGCACGACGTGGTCATCCAGCGGCTGTTCGCGGCGGGCATGCAGTTGCAGGGCGCGGCGTACCGCAGCTCCCAGGACGACGTCCGCGAGCGCATCGGCCGGGTCACCGACGACCTCGACACCACGATCCGGGAGATCCGCGGGGCCATCTTCGAGCTGCGCGGGGCGGGCGGCAACAGCCTGCGCAAGGCGGTGCGCGACCTGGTCGACGAGGCCGAGGACGCGCTCGGGTTCCGGCCCGCGCTGCGCATCGACGGCCCGGTCGACACCGCCGTCCCCGACGCCCAAAGAACAGCTGCCCTGGCTGTACTGCGTGAAGCCCTGTCGAACATCGCCAAGCACGCGAAGGCCGGCTCGGCCCGGGTCTTCCTCACCGTCGGCGGCGGCACGCTCGACCTCACCGTGGAGGACGACGGCGTCGGCCTCCCAGCGGGCTCCACGGCCGGCAACGGCCTGCCCAACATGCGGGCCCGCGCCGCCGACCTGGGCGGCGAGTGCGCGCTGGGCCCGGCAGAGCAGCGCGGCACCCGGGTCAGCTGGAAGGTGCCCGTCTGATCGGCGCGCCTTGTTGCACAGACTTGGCAACAACGGCTACCTTGCAACGGTGAGCGTCTGCGTGGAACTGCTGGTGTTCAGCGCCCGCGACGGCGCGCTGCACTACACCCCGCACGGCGCGCAGGTCATCGGCGACCGGCACCCGGACGCCGTCGCGGCCGCGCTGGCCGGGAACCCGCCGGACCTGACCGTGCTGCACTCCACCTCGTGGCGCTACGCCGAGGGCCGGGTCGTGCTCACGTACGCCGCGGTGCTCGACGGCACCCCCGGCCCCGGCGCCCGCGAGCTGCCCGAGCACGGCATCGCCCGCTCCCCCGACCCGCGCCGGCCGAGCCCGCCGCAGGTCTGCCCGGACGCGGTGGCCACCCACGCGGCCCGGCACCTGGCCTGGCTGCGGGAGACGGACCCGGTGGCCGGCGCCGCCCTGGCCGCGATCCCATCCGTGTGGAACGCACTCGATATCCACATTCCGGCACCGGCGGGCGTAATCGCCTGATTACTATGCGTGACATGACGTCACGCGTTGCCCGGCTGCTGCTCGCCGGCGCGGTACCCTTGCTCACCGCCGCCATCCCGGCCCCCGCCCAGGCCGAACCGGCGGCCGAGTACAACCTGGCCTACGCGTACGGCACCGGGACCGCGGCCGCCCCGACGCCCGGCCCGGGTGCGGACCAGTCGCCGCTCAGCGCGCCGCTCGACGTCATCGTCGACGCCACCGGCAACCTGTACGTCAGCAACTCCGGCACCTGCCAGATCCTGAAGATCACCCCCGGCGGCACCCTGTCGTCCCTCGTCGGCACCGGCACCTGCACCCCGGGCGCGACCTCCGGCACGGCCGCGACCACCCCGATCGGCAAACCCGGCAGCGTGGTCTTCGACCCCACCGGCAACCTGTACTTCGGCGAGACCGACACCGGGCGCATCTACAAGGTCTCCACCGCCGGCCAGCTCTCCGTCATCGCCGGCACCGGTACCCCCGGGGCGATGTCGAACGGACCGGCCATCATCAGCAAGCTCGACTCACCGGCCCAGATGGTGTACCACGACGGCGCCATCTACGTCCCCGAGCGCGAATGGGGCCAGTTCGGCAAGATCGACCTCGCCAGCGGCGAGCTCACGATCCTCGCCGGTACCGGCGTCAACGGCACCCCGACGGCCGGCACCGCGACGAACTCGAAGCTCGACATGCCCACCGGCGCGGCGGTCGACGCGGCCGGCAACATGTACGTGACCAACTCCGTCTTCAACGGCCAGATCGTCAAGATCACGCCGGCCGGCGCGCTGACGGTGCTCAAGACCGGCCTGGCCGTACCGCTCGGGCTGCGCTTCGCCGCCGACGGCACTCTGTACTTCACCGAGGGCCTCGGCGCGGTCAGCACCCTCGACGTGCAGACCGCCTCGCTGGCCACCCTGGCCGGCAACGGCGAACCCGGCGACCTGGTGCCCGGCCCGGCGATGAGCTCGCCTATCAACTACCCGTACGGCCTCGCCTTCGCCCCCGACGGCCGCCTGCTGGTCACCGTGCCGCCCCAGCACCGCATCGTCTCGCTGGTCGCCGCCGCGCAGGTCCCGGCCGCCCCGACGGTCACCACCATCACCGCGGGCAACGGCAACGCGCAGGTCACCTTCACACCCGGGGCGGACGGCGGCTCGGCGGTGACCCGGTTCGAGTACACCGTCGACAACACCACCTGGCACGAGTTCGCCACGACGCCGACCGGCACCGGCGCCGCGCGCACGGGCACCATTCCCGGACTGACCAACGGGGTGCAGTACACCGTGAAGCTCCGTGCGGTGAACCCGGCGGGCAACGGCGATCCCAGCGCGGGCAGCTCCGTGACGCCCGCCGCGCCGAGCACGCCGGTCACGCCGGTCGGCCAGCTGCCGGAACCGCCCGGAACGGTCACCGCCACGGCCGGCGTGTCCTCGATCGACGTGAGCTGGACGGCTTCCTCGTCAACGGTCACCGGGTACACGGCGACCGCCTCGCCGGGGCCGGCCACGTGCACGACCACCGGGGCGCTGACGTGCGTCCTCGGCGCCACGGCCGGCACCACCTACACCGTCTCCGTCGTCGCGAACTCCGCCGCCGGGCCGTCCTCCGCGGCCGGCCCCTCGGCGCCGGTGACCGTGCTGGCACCTTCCGCGCCCGCCACCGTGCCGGACACCCAACTCACGCTGACGACCGACAAGGGTGACATCTCGACGACCCGGCCGGGAACGCAGCTGACGGTGATCGGGACCGGATTCGCGGCGTACTCGACCGTGTCCGTCACGCTCTACTCGGCGCCGCAGACGCTCGGGACCGCCGTCACCGACGCGAACGGAAACTTCTCCAAGGCGGTCACGGTGCCGGCGTCGCTCGCCGCGGGCGCGCACACGCTGGTCGCGCAGGGAGTGGCGCCGGACGGTACCGCGCGGGCGATGAAGCTCGCGGTGACCGTGCGGGCGGCTTCCCCGGATGGTTCGCTGCCGGTCACCGGGGACCCGACCGGGCCGCTGGCCGGGGCCGGGTTGCTGGCGCTGTTTGGCGGGGCGGTGCTGCTGTGGTCCGCGCGGACCCGGCCGGGCCGCCGCAGCCTGCTGCTGCCGGCTGGGGCGGCCCACAACTTCTGACCGTCGTCCGTTGCGCTCGCACGACCGGGCCGATTTCACGCTTGCTCGGCCGGGCCGGTTTTCGCGTTTGCTTGCTCGACCGGTCAGGAGGCCGTCGGGGTCGGGGCGGCCGTGGTCTGGGCCGGGGCCGGAGCGGCGGGCGTGGCGCCCGGGGCCGGCGGGATGTTGCCCGGGCGGCCGTAGCCGGGGCCGGGGCCGCGGCGGTCGCGCGGGTCGCCGTTGCGGTAGTGGTCGTTGCGGTCCCAGCCCGGCCCGACGCGCTGCGGGCCGTGGTGGTGGCCGACGACGAGCGCGCCGACGGCCGTGACGCCGGCGCCGAGGCAGCAGCCGACGATCAGGGCCAGGATCGCGATCAGCAGGCCATTGCGCCTGCCCCGGCCACCGCGCCAGCCTTGGCCGCGCCATTCGCCCCATCCGGGACGGCCGGGCGGCGGAGGCGGCGGTGGACCGGCCGCGGACGGGGCGGCCGGTGGGGCCTCGGCCGCACTCGCCGCCGCAGCGACGTGCGGCGTGTCGGCCGCGGTGGTCGCGGGAACGGTGCGGGGAGCGTCGGCCGCGGTGGCCGGCGGCGTCATGGGTGCGGAGGGGACCGGGTCCGGGTCCGGGACCTGGCGCTTGGTTTCGGAGGTTTCCTCGCTCATGTCACCAGCTTCGATCGCATCGCTAAGGACAGCGAGCGGACGTTCCTAAGAATTGCGTGAGAGAGTCGAGCTCTTAGGCAATTCTTAGGCCCGCGCGCCGGAGACTCTCACGCGCCGTCGTGAGACTCGGGGGCGTGGACGAGGGGGCGGGCTTGCGGATACTCGTGGTCGACGACGACGCCGCCGTGCGGGATTCGCTCGCGCGGACGTTGCGCTTCGAGGGGTACCAGGTCGAAACCGCCTTTGACGGCGCGCAGGCCCTCGCCTCGGTGCGCGCCGCCGAGCCGGATGCCGTCGTGCTCGACGTCAGCATGCCGGTGCTCGACGGCCTCGAGGCATGCCGCGAGCTGCGGGCCGGCGGCGTGCTGGTGCCGGTGCTCATGCTCACCGCCCGCGACAGCGTCGGCGACCGGGTCGCCGGGCTGGACGCCGGCGCCGACGACTACCTGGTCAAGCCGTTCGCCCTGCAGGAGCTCCTGGCCCGGCTGCGCGCGCTGCTGCGCCGGGCCCGCAGCGGCGGCAGCGCGCCCGCGGCCCCGGGTGGTGAGCTGCGCTTCTCCGACCTGCGGCTGGACCCGCAGACCCGCGAGGTGTGGCGGGGCGGGCGGCTGCTGCGGCTCACCCGCACGGAGTTCAGCATCCTCGAGGTGTTCCTGCGCCACCCCCGCCAGGTGCTGACCCGCGAGGTCCTCTTCGAGCACGTGTGGGGCTACGACTTCGGCGAAACGTCCAACAGCATCCATGTGTACCTCGGGTACCTGCGCCGCAAACTCGAGTCCGACGGCGAGCCGCGCCTGCTGCACACCGTCCGCGGCGTCGGTTTCGTCCTGCGCGAGGAGCCGCTGTGAGGGCCTGGTGGCACCGGCGGACACTCCGCGACCGGCTGTCGATCCTGGTGTCCGGGGCGGTCGCGGTCGCCGTGCTCGTGGTGGCCGCGGTCGCCTTCGCCGCCGTGTTCGAGATCCAGCACCGGCAGTTGCAGTCCCAGCTCACCGCCGACGCGCAAGCGATCGCCGCGCAGCCGGACCAGTGGCGGGCGGGCGCGGCGCAGCTGCCCGAGCCCGACCGGCAGTACGGGCCGCCGGCCGCGCCCAACGGCCCCGGCCAGCACGGCCCGCCCTGGCACCGGCCCCGCGACCTCGGCACCCGCTGGCAGATCGTCGACGCCGACGGGGCCGTGGCCACCGACTCGGCGCTGCCCGTCACCGCCGGCGTCGAGCAGGTCCTCGGCGGCCGCCGCAGCTCGGTGCAGGAGACGGTGGTGCTGGAGGGCGAGCGGTACCAGATGCTCACCGTCCCGGCCACCGGCGGCGGCGTGGTGCAGGTCGCGATCAGCCAGGACCCGGCCGGGCGGACCATCGCCCAGCTCGGCGTCCTGCTCCTGGCCGGCTCGGTGCTCGGCATCGCCGGGGCGGCGCTGCTCGGCCGGGCCATCGCCCGCGCCGGCCTCGCGCCCGTGACCCGCCTGGCCGAGGCGGTCGAGGGGGTGGCGGTGACCATGGACCTGACCCGCCCGGTGCCCGTCCACGGCGCCGACGAGATCGCCCGCCTCGGCCGCTCGGTCAACGCGATGCTCGGCGCGATCGGCGCCGCCCGCCGCGCGCAGCGCACCCTGGTCGAGGACGCCGGCCACGAGCTGCGCACCCCGCTCACGAGCATCCGCACCAACGTCGAGCTGCTGCTCGCCGTCGAGCGCCGCCCCGAGCTCGCGCACCGGCTCCCGCCGGAGGAGCGCGCGAAGCTCCTGGCCGACCTCGAGGCGCAGGTCGGCGAGCTGGCCACGCTCACCACCGAGCTGGTCGAGCTGGCCCGCGAGGACACCACCCGCGAGGACCCGGTCGACGTGGACCTCGCCGACGTCGTCGCGGCGGCGGTGGAGCGCGTGCGGATCCGCGCGCCGGGCCTCACGTTCGCCACCGACCTCGCGCCGGTGACGGTGCGTGGGCGGCCGGGCGAGCTGGAGCGGATGGCCGTGAACGTGCTGGACAATGCGGCGAAGTTCAGTCCGCCCGGGGGTACCGTATCCGTGGTCCTGACCGCCGGCGCCACCCTCACGGTCCGCGACGAGGGCCCCGGCATCGACGAGGCCGACCGTCCGCGCATCTTCGAGCGGTTCTATCGCGCACCCGCGGCTCGGGGGCTACCGGGCTCGGGCCTCGGGCTGGCCATCGTGGCGCAGACGGCGGCCCAGCACGGCGGCCAGGTGTTCGTGTCGCCCAACCATCCACAGGGGACGGTCTTGACGATTCGACTACCGTCGTTGCCATGACGCTTCGGTGGACGCCGGCGCTGGCGGTCCTGCTCCTGGCCGCCTGCTCGGCCGCGCCCACACCTGTTCCTTCGGCTGTTCCTGCGCCTGTTGCGCCTTCTGCGCCTGCTTCATCGATTTCGGCCCCGCCGGCCTCCCCCGCGGCGGCCGATCTGAGCCTCGCGTTCGCCGGAGACGTGCACTTCACGGGCCGTACGGCGGGCCTGCTGCAGCACCCGGAGACGGCGCTCGGGCCGATGACACCAGTGCTGGCGGGGGCGGACCTGGCGGTGGTAAACCTGGAGAGCGCGGTGACCACGCGGGGCACGCCAGAGCCGAAGGAGTACCACTTCCGGGCCCCGTCGACCGCGTACGACGCCCTGAAAGCCGCCGGAATCGATGCGGTGACCATCGCCAACAACCACGCTCTCGACTACGGCCGGGTGGGCTTTGCCGACACCCTCGACGCCGCGGCCGCCAAGGACATGCCGGTGTTCGGCGGCGGACGCACCATCGACGAGGCGTACAAGCCGCTGGTCCTGACCGTGCGCGGGGTGCGCGTGGCGCTGCTCGCGTTCAGTCAGATCCACACCCTCGCCGACGAATGGAAGGCCGGTCCGTCCACCTCGGGCATCGCGCTCGCCTGGGACGTACAACGGGCGGTGTCCGCGGTACGCACCGCGCGTACCGAAGCAGATTTGGTGATCGTTTTCAACCACTGGGGCACGGAGACCGTGACGTGCCCGAACACCGACCAGAAGTCGTTCGCCAAGGCACTGGCCGACGCCGGGGCCGACCTGATCATCGGCGCGCACGCCCACGTGCTGCAGGGCGACGGCTGGCTCGGCCGCACCTATGTGGCTTACGGCCTGGGCAATTTCGTCTGGTACGTCGGCCAGGCCGAGACCGGCGTGCTGCGCGTCAAGGTCCACGGCCGCACCGCGGTCTCCGCCGACCTGAGCCCCGCCCTGGTCTCGTCGACCGGCCAGCCGAAACCGGTCACCGGAAGCACCGCGACCGCACAGCTGAAGCGCTTCGCCGACCTGCGCCGCTGCACCGGCCTGGCGGCTACTCCTTCTCCCACGTGACCACATGCACATCGATCCGCTGCGCGGACACGGCCGTGACGCTCACGAGCGAGAAGTAGCCGTCCTGCGTGCGCAGGCAGAACCGGTTGCCCGCCTTGGTGTTCAGCGTGGCCGGCCGGCCGTAGCCGGTCGAGGTCCGGCACTTCGCGTACGTCGCCGGGTCGCCGCTGTTGAGCAACAGACTGTCCACGTAGATCGAATGCCCGCTGCACAGCCCATCGGTCGAGATCTGCGGCGGCGTGCCCGCCTCGAAGTTGATCTGGTGCTTGCAGTTCTGCTCCTGCCCCCACTGCGGATCGAGCGAAGTCAGGTCGTACCCCGAGTTGGGCACGAGCGTGATGTCCCCCTCGTGCCTGATCGCCGGCCCGGCCACGGCGGCCGCACTGGTCGGCGCCGCAGTCTGGGTGCCGGCGCCGGCGGCCTGCGCGGTCGGCCGGTTCGCGAGCTCCCTTTTGAGTGCGGCGTTCTCGCTCTCGAGCGCCTGCACCCGCTGCTGCGACTGATCGGCCTGCTCGTTCGCGCTGTTGCTCTTCACGGCGAACAACGCGGCCACGATCCCGAGAATCGCCGTGACCAGACCGAGCACCGCTGCGACGAACTTGAGCCGCGCCTCCCCCCGCTCGAGCCGGGCCTTCTCGTACTGCTGCGGTGGATGTCCGTACGGCGCCACTGCCCACAACCGCCCGTCGTCGCTCGATCCAGGACCCGTCGCCATATCCTTGCCAGGCGGCACACATCATGTCCATCGATCTGCCCGAAGGTCCGGGCAAGATCCCCCGGCCGTCGCTGCGGGCGTGACCGGTCGTCCCGCGACACGCCCGGATCGTCCGATCGCCCCGCCCCCGGTTCCCGTCAGACGGCGAGCGGGAGCCCCGCGTAGTTCTCGGCCAGGCCCGTGGCGCCGGCGGTGCTCGACGTCACCCAGCGCAACTGCGACAGCTGCAGTTCCGCCTCGAAGGGGTCGTCGGAGGCGTGCAGCATCGTCGTCATCCACCAGGAGAAGTGGGTGCAGCGCCACACGCGGCGGAGGGCGGTTTCGGAGTACGCGTCGATCAGGGCGGTGGTGTGTTCGCGCAGTTGGGCGGTCAAGGCGCGGGCCAGGAGGGCGACGTCGGCGATGGCCAGGTTCAGGCCCTTCGCGCCCGTCGGGGGGACGATGTGGGCGGCGTCGCCGGCCAGGAACAGGTTGCCGTATCGCATCGGGGTCTGGACGAAGCTGCGCATCGGCAGGACCGACTTGTCGGTGATCGGGCCCGGCGTCAGCGTCCAGCCGTCCTGGCCGTGGCCCAGCCGCTTGGCCAGCTCGTCCCATGTCTGCTGGTCGGACCAGCGGGCCGGGTCGGTGCCGTTGGGGACCTGCAGGTAGAGGCGCGACACGGTGGGTGAACGCATCGAGTGTAGGGCGAAGCCGTCCGGGTGCCAGGCGTAGATGAGCTCGTCGGTGGACGGGGCGACATCGGCCAGGATGCCCAGCCAGGAGTACGGGTAGGTGCGTTCGAACACCCGCCGCGCGGGCTCCGGCACGGCGGCGCGGCTCGGGCCGAAGGAGCCGTCGCAGCCGGCGATGACCGTGGCGTCCAGGCGCTGGTGTACGCCGTCGCGGTCGACGAAGGTGAGGTGCGGTTGGTCGGTGTGCACGTCGTGCAGCCGGGTGTCGGTGACCTCGTAGACGACCGGGCCCTGGTGCGCGGCTACCAGGTCCTTCTGCACCTCGGTCTGGCCGTAGACGTGCACGCTGCGGCCGGTCAGGTCGAGGAAGTCGAGGTGGTGGCGTTCCTCCGGCCACTGGAGGTACACGCCGCGGTGTTCGTGGCCTTCGGCGTGCAGGCGGTCGCCCAGGCCGGCGGAGGTGAGCAGGTCGACGGCGGCGTGCTCCAGGATGCCGGCCCGGATGCGCGAGGCGACGTACTCCTGCGAGCGGGTCTCGACCACGACGGAGTCGATGCCGGCCCGGGCGAGCAGGTGGGACAGCAGCAGCCCGGCCGGTCCGGCCCCGATCACGGCGACCTCGGTACGCATGTCACCCAGCCAACCCTCCCGCCGGGAAGCCGACAAGCCCGGCGTTCCGCCTGATGGAAGAGTCCCGTCGCGGGGACGGTCGCGGGCGCATACCGTTCGAGCAATGAGCAGTTTGCCCACGCAGGCCGACATCGACGCGGAGATCGCCGCTGCCGGGGCGACGGGTGGGGGCTCGCAGCCGCGCCTGGACTATCCGCCGTACCGCAGCACGCTCCTGCGCCACCCGAACCGTCCCCCGCTCGCCGTGGACCCGGAGGGCGTGGAGCTGTGGGCGCCGGTTTTCGGGCCGCAGGACGTCGCCGCGGACGAGGCGGACCTGACCATCCAGCACGCGGGTGAGCCGATCGGTGAGCGGATCGTCGTGACCGGACGCGTCGTGGACGGCGACGGCCGGCCGATCGCGCACCAGCTGGTCGAGATCTGGCAGGCGAACGCGGCCGGGCGCTACCGGCACCAGCGCGACCAGCACCCGGCCCCGCACGACCCGAACTTCACCGGCCGGGGCCGCTGCCTGACGGACGCCGAGGGCACCTACCGGTTCGTGACGATCAAGCCGGGCGCGTACCCGTGGCGCAATCACCTGAACGCGTGGCGGCCGGCGCACATCCACTTCTCGCTGTTCGGCACGGACTTCACCCAGCGGCTCGTCACCCAGATGTACTTCCCGGGCGACCCGCTCTTCGCCCGGGACCCGATCTTCCAGTCGATCACCGATCCGCGGGCCCGGGAACGGCTCGTCGCCGCCTATGACCACCGGCTGACGACGCCGGAGCGGAGCCTCGGGTACCGCTGGGACGTCGTGCTGACCGGGGCGCACCGCACGCCGTTCGAGCCGGACGACGCGGCATGAGTGAGACAACTCCGGGACAGACCGTCGGGCCGTTCTTCCACCTCGGCCTGCCGTTCCCGGGTGACCGTGAGCTGGTGCCGGGCGGGCACGCACAGGCGGTACAACTGCATGGTTTTATGCTTGATGGGGCGGCGAATCCGGTGCCGGACGCGCTGATCGAGCTGTGGCAGGCCGATCCCGACGGCCGGGTGGTGCGGGCGGCCGGGTCGCTGCGCCGTGACGGCTGGACGTTCACCGGGTGGGGGCGTGCCGCAACGGACGCGGCCGGGCACTATTCGTTCACGACCCTCGCGCCCGGCGGGGCGGCGCCGTTCTTCGCGCTGACGGTGTTCGCGCGCGGGCTGACGAACCGGTTGTTCACCCGCGCGTATCTGCCCGGCGCGCCGCTGCCCCCGGGACTGCCGGAGTCGCTGCGGGCCGAGACCGACGCGCATGGGTTCCGGTTCGACGTGCGGCTGCAGGGGGAGAATGAGACCGTGTTCCTGACGTTTCCGAGACATCGGTGACCGCCGTCGTGTGCGGGGCCGACGAGGCGGTCGCAGCCGTACGGGACGGCGATACGGTGCTGGTCGGCGGGTTCGGGATGGCCGGCATGCCGGTGACGCTCATTGACGCGCTCATCGCGCACGGGGCCGGCGAGCTCACCGTCGTGTCGAACAATGCCGGAAACGGCGACACCGGGCTGGCGGCGCTGCTCGCGGCCGGGCGGGTGCGCAAGGTGATCTGCTCGTTTCCGCGGCAGGCCGACTCGTGGGTGTTCGACGGGCTGTACCGGGCCGGTCGGATCGAGCTCGAAGTGGTGCCGCAGGGGACGCTCGCCGAGCGCATGCGCGCGGCCGGGGCCGGGATCGGGGCGTTCTACTGCCCGACCGGAGCCGGCACCCCGCTCGCCGAAGGAAAGGAAACGCGCGTCATCGACGGGCGGCAATACGTGCTCGAGTATCCGATCCGCGGCGACGTGGCGCTCATTCGCGCGCACACCGGCGATCGGATGGGCAATCTCGTGTACCGCAAAACCGCGCGCAACTTCGGCCCGGTCATGGCGACCGCGGCGGCGCTCACGATTGCCGAGGTCGTGCGGATCGTCGAGCCCGGCGTGCTCGACCCCGAGGCGGTCGTCACGCCGGGCATTTACGTCGATCGGCTCGTGGAGGTGCCGGAATGACGCTGTCGCTGGACGAGATCGCGCGTCTGGTGGCGCGGGACATTCCCGACGGGTCGTACGTGAACCTGGGCATCGGCCAGCCGACCCGCGTCGCCGCGCATCTGCGCGCCGGGCAGGGCATCGTGCTGCACACCGAGAACGGGATGCTGGGCATGGGGCCGGCGCCCGCCGACCCGGCCGACGAGGACCCCGACCTCATCAACGCGGGCAAGCAGCCGGTGACGGAATTGCCCGGCGCCGCCTATTTCCACCACGCCGACTCATTCGCGATGATGCGCGGCGGCCACCTCGACGTCTGCGTCCTCGGCGCCTTTCAGGTGGCCACGAACGGCGATCTGGCCAACTGGCACACGGGCGAGCCGGGCGCGATTCCGGCCGTCGGCGGGGCGATGGATCTCGCCATCGGAGCGAAGCAGGTGTACGTCATGATGACCCTCTTCGCCCGCGACGGCACCCCGAAGCTGGTCCCGGCGTGCACGTACCCACTCACCGGCCTGGCCTGCGTGAACCGGGTCTACACCGACCACGCGGTGTTCCACCTGACCGGGTCCGGCGTGGTGGTCACGGAGACCTTCGGCACCACCGTCGACGAACTGCGCGAGCGGCTGTCACTTCCGCTCGACGCCGCCCAGTGAGCTGTCCACGTCGAGCGGCTCCCCGCGCAGGAACGCCGTGGTGACCCGCTGGATGAGCGCGACCCGGGCCGGGTTCTCGTCGGTGGTCTCGGCCGACTCGTAGCCGCTGATCCCGCCGAGCGAGTGCTCGCCCCCGAACACGGTGAGCAGCGTCTTGTCGCCGGGGCTCAGGTGGTAGGCGTCGGTGAACCAGTCCGGCCCGCGCGTCGACAGCTGCGACTGGTCGGCGTCCCCGGCCACGACGAGCGCGGGCGTCTTCATGTCGTCGAAGCTCGGGCTCATGAACGGGAAGTGCTCGGCCGCGAACGGCGTCAGGTCGGCGCCGCCCCGGCCGGTGACCGCGAGCAGCACACCCCGGCTCACGCGCGGGTCGCGCAGGTCCTCGCCGTCCGGAGTACGGGCACCGAGCAGCTCACTCGCCGTCTGCGCACCCCACGAGTGACCGGCCACGGCGATGTTCCCGTGGTCGACCCGCCCGCGCAGCCCCGGCACGGCGGCCTCGAGGTCCTCCAGCGAGTCGATGGCGTGCCGCAGGTCGTCGACCCGGACCCGCCACACGTCCGGCGTCAGCGGACGGCCGAGTGTGCGCGAATCGGGGTGCGTGGGCTGGACGACGACGAAACCGTGCGCGGCCCAGTGCCCGGCGAGCGGCTCGTAGCTGCGCGCGGACTGCCCGAATCCGTGCGAGAAGACGACGACGGGCAGGTCCGAGCCATCGACGGGCGCGGAGACCCGCACCCCGCGATCGTGCTGGCTGACGGTGATCGGGTGGACCGAGACGACAGGCGTCGGCATGGTCGCTCCTAACGCTATGCTTAGCGGAACACGGTTCCACTAAGCTATCCGGAACCGCGTTCCGCTTACCACCGGATGTGACGGGAGCAACAGTGACGGAGCCGCCGCGCAAGCGCCGCGCGGATGCCAAGCGCAACGAGGAGGCCCTGCTCGACGCGGCCGCGGCCGCCTTCGTCGAGTCCGGCGTCGACGCCCCGGTGCGCGACATCGCGGCCCGCGCCGGCGTCGGGGTCGGCACCATCTACCGCCACTTCCCCACCCGCGCCGACCTGATCGTCGCCGTGTACCGCCACCAGGTCGAGTCCTGCGTGGCCGCCGGCCCGGCCCTGCTGCGCGACAGCCCCTCACCGCACGCCGCGCTGGCCGCCTGGATCGACCAGTTCGTCGACTTCCTGGTCACCAAGCACGGCCTGGCCGAGGCGATGCGCTCCGACCAGGCCGCCTTCCAGTCGCTGCACGCGTACTTCCTCGAGCGCCTCGTCCCCGTCTGCGCAGGCCTGCTGCACGCCGCCGAACAGGCCGGCGAGATCAAGCCCGGGATGGACGCGCTCACCCTGATGCACGGCATCGGCAACCTCTGCATCGGGGCGGGCACCCCGGGCTACGACACCCACCGGATGGTCGGCCTGGTCATCGCCGGCCTGACGCGGGAAACGGCCCCACGTCAGCACTGACGAACCCGACCCTCCGCGTCGTCCAGCCGATCGAGCCAGGTCGACCACTCGGGGATGCGGCGCAGGCTCTTGGCGACGCCGCGCAGCCGGGCGAGGCATTCGGCGGCGGCCAGCGTGCGGCCGGCCCGGTCGTCACCGCGGTGGCCGAGGGCGCGCCAGAGTAGCCACTCGGCCGTCTGGAGTTGCGCTTCGACGATGCCGTGGAACACCGCGGGTCGGTGGGTGCGACCGGGTGCGGGCCGTCGTGCCAGCGGTGCAGCTGCCAGTGGTGGCGGGTGCCGGCCAGGTCGAGCGTGGCAACCATCGGCGGCAATCGTTCCGCCGTCCGCACGCCGTCCGCCGCCGCCGTGCGTTCGATGCGGGCGGCGGCGCGGTAGGCGTCCCACCACCACGGTTCGGCGACGACGTTGAGGCGTTTCGCGGCGTACTGTCCCGTGTCGGTCGACAGCCGGAAAACCGCATGGGAGACGCCGCCCTCGACGCGGATCAGCGGTGCGGCCGGCGGCCCCACGTCGAAGGCGGCCGCCACAAGCTCCGCCCACAGCCAATCTTCCACGCCGCCATCATGACCGCCGGAGCCAAGTCAGGGACGGCCGCGGTAAGCCGGGCGGGAGTAGGCTTCCGCCATGTTCGACGAGGAACATTCGGCCGACGCCGTCGTCGCGAGCTTTGCCGCGACGCCCGACCCGCGGCTGCGCGAGATCCTCACGGCCCTGGTCCGGCACGCGCACGCGTTCGTCAAGGACGTCGGGCTGACCGGGGAGGAGTGGGCGGCCGGCATCCGGTTCCTCACCGCGACCGGGCAGCACTGCGACGCCACCCGGCAGGAGTTCATCCTGCTGTCCGACGTGCTCGGGGTGTCGATGCTCGTCGAGACGCTCAACAACCGGTCGATCGGCGGGAGCACCGAGTCCACCGTGGAGGGTCCGTTCCACCTGGTCGCCTCGCCGCCGCGGGGGCTCGGGGAGTCGATCGCCGTCGTCGACGACGGGGAGCCGTGCCTGGTCACCGGGAGTGTGGTGGACACCGCCGGGCGGCCGGTGGGCGGGGCGCGCATCGACGTGTGGCAGGCGGACGCGGACGGCTTCTACGACGTGCAGCGGCCGGAGACGGTACCGCAGCAGAATCTCCGGGGCCTTTTCACCGCGGACGGCGACGGGCGGTTCTGGTTCCGCACGATCGTTCCGCGTTTTTATCCGATCCCGACCGACGGGCCGGTGGGCACCCTGCTGGGGGCGACCGCGCGGCACCCGTACCGCGCGGCCCACATCCACGTCGAGGTCTCAGCGCCCGGCGTGCGCACCCTCACCACGCATCTGTTCGTCGACGGCTCGCCCTACCTCGACTCCGACGCCGTGTTCGGGGTCAAGGAGAGCCTCGTGCGGGTCTTCGAGACGGTCGACGACGCCGCCCTCGCCGGGCAGTACGGCATGGCGAACCCCTTCCGCCGGGTCGACTTCCCCGTCGTGGTCCGCCCCGCCGGGAGTGCGTGACTCGTCGGCGCGGACCAGGGCGATGCCGACCAGCACCACGAGGCCGCCGGCCAGCTGCCAGGCGCCGGGGCGCTGGCCCAGCCCGAGCCACGCGAACAGCACCGCGAAGAGCACCTCGAGCAGCCCCACGAACGACGACACCTTGGCTCCCAGCAGCCGGGTCGCGGCGATGCTGGTCGCGTAGGCCAGGGCCGCGGCGATGACGGCCAGCCCGGCGATCGGCACGAACCACGGCATCGAGCGGTCCAGCAGCGTCACGTCGGCCGTCGACGTGTGCCAGGGCAGCAGGCCGGTCACGTCGAAGGCCGCCAGCCCGAGCGCTCCGACGATCATCCCCGCCCACGCCAGCACGATCGGCGGGAGGACGCTCGTGCTGCTGGAGGCCATCACGAAGTACACGGCCAGACCGGTGCCGGCCAGGAAACCCCACATCACGCCGAGCGGGTCGAGGCCGCCGCCCGCCGGGTTGAGGACCAGCACGAGGCCGCCCAGGGCGGCGATGCCGCCGAGGACCGTGAGCCGCCGGGGTCGCTGCCCGTGCCGGAGCCAGACCCAGGCAACGACCAGAAGGATTCCGCCGTACTCCAAAAGCAGCGCGACGCCCACGTCCAGCCGTTGGACGGCGTTGAAGAAGAACAGCTGGCACCCGGCCACGGCGACCAGCCCGAAGGCGAGCACCTCCCCCAGCGCCGCCCGCAGCAGCCCGAAGCGCCCCCGCAGCGACCACAGCGCGAACGGGGTGAGCACGACCGCGGCGATCGCGATCCGGAACGTGACCAGGGCGCCCGGCGTCCAGCCGGTGGCCATCAGCGCGTCGGCGAACGTGCCCGACGTGCCGAACATGGCCGAGCCCAGCACCGCCAGGCCGAGCCCGGCCGCACCGCGACCGTCATGGGCAAACCGCGTTATGCTCATGTCATCAACCTAGATTGACGATCGTAAGGAGTCAAGAAGATTTTTGCTCATGACACCGAGGCGACGCTCATCGCGACCGCCGCGCTCGTCAACACCGACTCCGCCGACGACGGCGAGCTGCTGCCCGACGTCGCCGCGCTGGACGCGTTCGTCGAGCGCGAGCGCTACACCGGGTCGCGCCGCCACGACCGGGCCGAGCTCGACGCCGTGCGGGCGCTGCGGCCCCGGCTGCGGGCGCTGTGGGGCGCGAGCGAGGACGAGGCCGTCGACCTCGTCAACGCGATGCTGCGCGAGGGAAGGGCCCTGCCGCAGCTGGTACGGCACGACGAGTGGGAGTACCACCTGCACGCCACGGACGCGGAAGAGCCCCTGGACGTCCGGCTCATGGTCGAGTTCGCGATGGCGATGGTCGACGTGATCCGGCTCCAGGGGCTCGACCGGCTGCGCGTGTGCGCGGCGCCGGACTGCTCCGACGTACTGGTGGATCTCTCGAAGAACCGGTCCCGCCGGTTCTGCGAATCGGGGTGCGGCAACCGGCAGAACGTGGCCGCCTACCGGGCCCGCAAGGCTAGCGGAGCGTCCTGAACCAGGAGAGCGCGGCCGCCGTGCCGGTCACGTTGGTGCCCAGGTGCGGCGACTCCTCCCACGGGTGGGTGCCGAGGTCGGCGACCGTGGCGTTGCGGGCGCGGGTGGCGCAGAAGTCGCTGCTCGCGGCCGGGACCTGCTCGTCGGCCCGGTCCACGAACAGTTTGACCGGCGCGCGCAGGCCGTCGCAGGACCCGTCGTGCTCGGCCAGGGCCTGCGCGAACGGGCCGGTCGGGTGCCGCAGGACGTCGAGGCCGTGCGCGGTGAACAGCTCCTGCGGCGAGGCGGGCAGGGTCGCCGCCAGGTCCTCGCCGCCGTGGACGCCGTCGTAGAGGGTCTCGACCCTGCCGGCGTACGGCGCGGCGAAGAACTCCTCCGGCCGCTGGTACAGCCCGTGCAGCCGGTTCCAGGCGACCACCAGGTAGCCGAGGTAGCCGACGTTGTACGGGGGCGGGACGGTGCCGCCGAGCAGGGCCGGCAGCTCGTGGCCGCGGAAGTCGAACGCGCCCGAGATCGGGGCGAGGGCGCCGAGGCGGAACCAGTCGTCGGCGCCGTGTTCGAGGGCTCCGCCCAGCGCGGTCGCGGCGCTGGCGCCCTGGGAGAAGCCCGTGACGTACACCTCCCGCTTGAGCGTCTTGGATCGCTCCTGCGCGAACGTGCGCGCGGCGCGCAGGAGGTCGAGGGAGGCCGTGGCCTCGGTGGTCACGTCGAGGTAGGGGTGCGGGCCGGGGCCGAGGCCCATGCCCAGGTAGTCGGGCGCCACGGCGGCGAACCCGGCCGAGGCGTAGGCGAGCGCGGGTGCGACGGCCCATTCGTCGCGCCACATGGACGGGGCGTCCGTGCGGTTCAGTTCGGTGCCGTGCGCGTACGAGACCACGCGCAACTGCCGCTCGTCGTTGCGCGGCAGGGCCACCAGGCCGCTGGCGATCGTGCGTTTCCGGTTCGCGTCGACGGTGCGGTACACCACCTGGAAGGTGTCCACCCCGAACCGGACCTCGCCCGGCGCGAACTGCGCCCCCGTGAGCGTGGCACGCACCGCGGCGGCGTCCAGTGAGCGCAGCGGCTGCACCGCCACGATCTGTCCGCGCCCGTCGTCCCCGCCCTGTGCCGGCTGCCCGACGGCGACCGCGGTGGTCGCCGCCACGAGCCCGAGAACCACTGTGTGCTTCAGCATTCGCATGCCCATGAAGCTATTGGTTGGCAGTGACTTCCTTCGATCCTGCGACCCGCAGTCCCCGTGGTGGGGTGAGCCCTACCGATGTTGCACGATGGTGGGCATGTCGCCGGTTCCCCCGTTCGGGTTCGCCACCGCCACGCGCGTGCTGTTCGGGGCGGGCCGCGCGGCCGAGCTGCCGGACGTGGTGGGTGCCCTGGGCGCTCGTCCCTTCGTGTGTACCGGGAAAAACCCCGCCCGGCACGCCCAGTTGCTCGATCGGCTGCCGGCTCCGCGGCTCGTGCATCCGGTGCCGGGCGAACCGTCCGTGGAGACGGCACGGCTCGCGGTCGCCGCGGCGCGGGCGCATCGCGCGGACGTGGTGGTGGCCATCGGCGGCGGGAGCGTGCTCGATCTCGGCAAGGCCGTGGCGGCGCTGCTCGGCAACGGCACCGACCCGCTCGACCATCTGGAGGTCGTGGGGCGGGGCCGGCCGTTCGCGCGGCCGAGCGCACCGTTCGTGGCCGTGCCGACGACGGCCGGGACCGGTGCCGAGGTGACCGCGAACGCGGTGCTGGCCGTCGCGTCGGCCGGTGTGAAGGCGAGCCTGCGCGGGCCGTCGCTGCTGCCGTCGGTGGCGCTGGTGGATCCGTTGCTGACGCTGGGCTGCCCGCCGGCGGTCACCGCGGCGAGCGGGCTGGACGCGTTGACGCAGTGCCTGGAGCCGCTCGTGTCGTCCTTCGCGAACCCGCTGACCGACGCGCTCGCCCGCGAGGGACTGCAACGGGCGGGGCGTTCGCTGCGCGCGGCGTACGCGGACGGTGGAAATGTCGATGCGCGCACGGACCTGGCGCTGTGCGGCCTGCTCGGCGGGATGGCGCTGGCGAACGCGAAACTGGGCGCGGTGCACGGTTTCGCCGGCGTGGTGGGCGGCATGGTGGACGTCCCGCACGGCGAGGCGTGCGCGGCGCTGCTCGTTCCGGTCGTGGAGATGAACCTCCGCGCGGCGGCCGATGACGCGGTCCTCGAACGCTACGCCTCGGCCGCGCGGTCGCTCACCGGCCGCGCGAACGCATCGGTTGCGGACCTCGTGGCGTGGCTGCACGAGACGGTCGCGCAGCTCGGCGTGCGCGGTCTCGGCGCTTTCGGGCTGTCGGTCGCCCACGCGGACGAGGTGGTCGCCAAGGCGGCCGGCGCGAGCAGCATGCGCGGCAATCCGGTACCGCTGAACGAGGAACAACTCCGCGAGGTGTTCGCCGCCGCCCTCTAAAGGCTGTAGTCGTTGAGCCGGGCGGCGAGCGCGCGCACCTCGGCGCGCAGCTCGTCCGGCGACTCGATGGTGAACGGGCGGTTCACGGCGGCGAGGGCGCCCGCCACCCAGTCGAGCGACGCCGCGCGGAACGTGGCGCGGACGCGCCCGTCCGGGAGCTCCTCGACGATGGCGACGCGCAGGCGGCGGCGCACCTCCTCCGCCGTGGCCGCGAAGACGACCGAGACGGCGTGCCGGTACGGGGCGTGCGCGATCCCGGACAGCACCTCCGCCGCCGGGTCGAAGCCGTCCGGGGCCGCGAACGTTCCCGGCACCGCGCGCACCGAGCGGATCCGGTCGAGGCGGAACGTGCGCGCCTCGCCGTGGGTGGCGTCGGCGGCGGTGAGGTACCAGCGGCCGGCGTGCGCGACGATGCCGTACGGGTGCACGGTCCGGGCGGTCGGGCGGCCGGCGTAGGTGAGCTCCACGGGGTGCCGGTCGCGGGCGGCCTCGGCCAGGGTCAGCAGGACGCCGGTCTCCGGGGTGGCCGCGGCCCGGGGCGGCGCGGTGAAGTCCAGCGTGGACAGCAGGGCGTCCAGGCGCTCGCCGACCGGGCGTGGGAGCACGCGCCGCACCTTGGCGGCGGCGCTCTCGGTGGCCGCGACCGGGGCGGCGCTCAGCCCCGCCCGGCGGCTCGCCACCAGGCCGAGCAGCACGGACAGGGCCTCCTCGTCGGTCAGCATCAGCGGCGGCATCCGATAGCCGGGCGCGAGGCGGAAGCCCCCGTGCCGGCCACGCACCGTGCGGACGGGCACTTCGAGGTCGACGAGGTGCTCGACGTACCGGCGAATCGTGCGCTCGTCCACGCCGAGCAGCCCGGCGAGGTCGGCGGCGGTGCGGGTGCCGCCGCGCTGGAGGACCTCGAGCAGGGCGAGCACGCGCGCGGTGGGTCGGGTCACAACTGCCCATTCAAGCAGGAAACCCAGGTCAGCCCGCGAACTCGGCCACCCAGCGTGGCACCGGCGGCCGCTCGCCGTCGAGCACGACGTCCGCCGTGACGACGCGCAACGGCCCGGCCGCGAACGCCTCGATCTCCGCGCGGTCCAGGGGCCACGGCATGCGGCCCGGGTCGTCGCCGTCCGCGCGGGCGCGGGCCAGGACCAGCAGGGTGCCGCCCGGGGCGACGAGCGAGGCGACCCGCGCGATCGCCGTCGCGCGGGCGGGGCCTTGGAGGACCTGCACGGTGTACACCTCGATGACGAGATCGAACCCGCCCGCCCAGTCCGGCGGCAGGTCCAGCAGGTCCGCCGCCACGTAGCTGACCGGCGAGTCCGGGAAACGCCGCCGGGCCCGCTCGATCGCGGTCGGCGCGATGTCGAAGGCGGTGACGGTGAAGCCGAGCCCCGCGACGTGCTCGGCATCGTCGCCGTAACCGCAGCCCACGACCACCGCACGGCCCGGGCCGGCCGGCCGCGCGCGCCCGGTCCAGGCGGTCAGCAGCGGGTTGGGTTCCAGGTCGGCCCACGGCACGGTCGCCCGCCCCGACTCCGCCTGGGCGTACAGCTCCTCGAACCAGGCCGTCGTCGTACCGTCGCCGGCCAGAGCGCGGGCCACCGCCCGCCGATCCGTCTCCATGTTTGCAAACCGTACGTACGTCTTGCTTCAAGGGCAAGCGCGCCGGAGACCTGCGGACGCGTGCGCGCACGATCATCCCCTAAGATCGGGCGCGATGTCGCCTCGCATCCTCCAGTCCGGGCTCGGCGTCGCGGTCGCCATCGTCGGGAATCTCATCGCCGACGCCGCCGCGTTCGTCGTGCTGCGCGCGAAAGGCGACGGCCTCGGCTGCGGGTCGTCGCTGGACCCCAGCGGCCGGTTCGAGCTGCTCACGGCGCTCATCCTGACCTACGGCATCGCGCAGCTCGTCCTGCTCGGGCTCGCGTTCGGGGTGTCCTACCTGGTCAAACCGCCGCCGGCCTACTGGGCCGGGCTGCGCGCGGGATGGGCCGTGCTCGCATTACTGTCCGTGCTGTCCATGTTCTATCCGGGCTGCTGACCGTATCGTAGTTCGATGGCGATAGATGCGCCCCTGCGGCAGCTCGCCCATCGAACCGGGTCCGGGGAGACCACCGGCGGTTCCTGGAACACCTACGCCCTGCATCCGATCCCGGCCGAACGACCGCCGGCGGGCCGCACCGTGGCCACCATGACGTGCCCGGAGTGCGGCCGGCCGGTGCGCTTCGCCATCGCCGGACCGGACGGCCTGCGCCGGCGCCGGCTGGGCTGGCAGATCGCGGCCGCCGGACCGGTCGCGCTCATCCCGGTGCTGTTCCTGCCGGCGCTGGCCGCGCGGACCCCGGCCCAGGCGGTGGCGCTCACGCTGCTCGGCGTCGCCCTGCTGCCGGTGCTCGGCTTCGCGATCCACTGGGCGCTGCAGAACGCCCGCGCCGAGGACGGCCTGCGCCTGCTGCGCGACGACGGCATCCACACCCTGCGCAAGGCCGGCGCGACCTCGGACTTCAACGCCGCGATGGAGGCGTGAGCAGCCCTACTCACGTGAGTAGCCCTGCTCAGCGGTCGGCGAGGCGCCGCTGCTCGCGCCGGACCTCGGCGAACGACTCGCGCTCGCGGAGCAGCCACTCCGGCGGGTCGGCGTTGAGCTCGGCGATCTGGGCCGTGGTCAGGGCCTCGGTCACGCCGCCGCGGGCCAGGCCGCTGTTGGACACCCGCAGCCGCGCGGCGACCACGTTGCGCGGGTGCGGGCCGTCGCGGCGCAGGTCGACCAGCCACTGCGGCGGGTTGCGCTGCAACTCGTCGAGCTCGTCGCGGGACACCAGCCGCTCCTGGAACTCCCGCGGGGTCGCCGGCAGGAACACGTCGAGCTTCTGCGCGGCCGTCGCGGACTTCATCAGCTGGGTCTTCTTCGCCTGACTCACCGGGCAAGGGTACCGTGGACGCCCGTGACCTTCCGCCTGCTCGTCGTGCCCGGCATCGTGATCGACCGCTGGCGGCACATCTGGGCCGAACGGCGCCCGGCCGTCCCCCTCGAACTCGTCCAGGTCACGGCGGCCGAGGCGGCGGGGCAACTCGGCGAGACCGGGGACGCGGCGCTGCTGCGGCTGCCGGTCGACAAGGACAAGAACCACGCCATCCCGTTGTACTCCGAGCAGTCCGTCGTCCTCGCCCACCGCGACCACGCCCTGCACGCCGCGGACGAGCTCACGATGGCCGAACTGCTGGATCTGGGCGAGCCGCTGCTGCGCCCGCTCGACGACGTGCTCGCCTGGGACACCCCGGCGAGCGGCGACCGGCCCGAGACCACCGAACAGGCCGTCGAATGGGTGGCGGCCGAGGTCGGGCTGCTCGTCGCCCCGCAGTCCCTGGCCCGGCTGTACCACCGGCGCGACGTGAAGTACAAGCCGGTGGTTGATGCTCCCGGCTCGCAGGTGGCCCTGGCCTGGCCGGTCGACGGGCACTCCGAGCTGGTCGAGGAGATGATCGGCATCGTGCGCGGGCGGACCGCGAACAGCACGCGCGGCCAGGAACCGAAGCGGGAACCGAAGCAAGAGCCGAAGAAGGCGCCGGCGGGCAGGACGAGGGCCAGCAAGCCTGCCCGCCGGCGGTGATTCACGGAGTGTAGATCTTGGGTGCGGGTGGCGTGGCCATGCCGTCACCGAGGAAGAAGCTCGGGTGCGGCGGCTGGTTGTACGCCGTGTTCTGCCAGGCCACGCCCTCGCGGTACTGGATGTCGTGCATCAGCGTGACGAGCCGCCGGTCGGTGACCGCGGTGCTGACGTAGACCCGCAGGGCCTTGTCGTCCGACGTGGGCCAGATGACCTCCTCGCGCCAGTCGCCGAACAGGTCGGCGGTCAGCGACGGGGTGGACTTGGTGCTGTTGTTCGAGTGCACACCGCTCGCCGTGAGCAGGCGGGTGTCGCCGCCGGTGCCGTACTTGTCGATGTGCGTCGCGTCGAGCAGCTCGCGGACCGGGTCGGCGTCCCACCAGACGACGAAGTTGACCGCGGCCGGGCGGCGGGTGCTGATCTGCGCGCCCTTGGTGTTGAAGAGCCCGGACGTGCCGGTGCTCCACGACTCGGCGCCGGGGCTGCCGGCGTACACGTCGTCGGAGCGGCCGCGGCCGTTGTCGCAGCCGCACGTCGGCCACGACCACAGCAGCGCACCGGTGCGGCCGTCGGCCATCCAGCCGGCCTTCTTCGAGGTGTCCTCATCGACCTTGAACACCTCCTGGCCCGCGCGGGACGGGTCGAGGTCGCCGACGTCGTAGGCGTCGCCGTGGCCCTGGCCGGTGTTCCACAGGACGGTGCCGTTGTCGTTGATCGCCATCGCCCCGAACGCGATCTCGTCCTTGCCGTCCTGGTCGAGGTCGGCGATGGCGAGCTGGTGGTTGCCCTGCCCGGTGTACTGGCTGCCGGCGCTGTTGGAGTCGAACTTCCACCGCTCGGTCAGGGCCCCGTTTCGCCAGTCCCAGGCGGTGACGACGGTGCGGGTGTAGTACCCGCGCGACTCGATCAGGCTGGGTCGCTGCCCGTCCAGGTAGGCGGTGCCGGCCAGGAAGCGATCGACGCGGTTGCCGTACGAGTCGCCCCAGCTGGAGACCGTGCCCCGCGGCACGTCGTAGTTCACGGTGGCCATGGCCTTGCCGGTCTGCCCGTTGAACATGGTCAGGAACTCCGGCCCGGACAGCACGTAGCCGGACGAGTTGCGATAGTCCGCCGAGGAGCTGCCGATGACAACACCGGTGCCGTCCTTGGTACCGTCGGCGGTCTTCATCGCGACCTCGGCCTTGCCGTCGCCGTCGTAGTCGTACACCTGGAACTGCGTGTAGTGCGCCCCGGCCCGGATGTTGCGGCCGAGGTCGATGCGCCACAACCGGGTCCCGTTGAGCCGGTAGGCGTCGACGTAGACGTTGCCCGTGTAGCCCGACTGCGAGTTGTCCTTCGAGTTCGTCGGGTCCCATTTGAGCACGACCTCGTACTGCCCGTCGCCGTCGAGGTCGCCGACGGACGCGTCGTTGGCCGTGTACGTGTAGGCGACCCCGTCGGGGGTGGTGCCGCCGGCGGGCGCGCCGATCGGAATGTCGAAGTACCCGCCGCTGCCGACCTGGAACGCCGCCTCGGAGTCGCCCTGCTCGGCCCCGTTCACCACGGGCCGGACGGTGTAGCCGGCGCCGGCGGCCGCGCCGGAGTCGTAGTAGTTGGTCGAGCCGGTGATCGGGCTGCTGTTCACTTTCGTGCCGCCCCGGTACAGGTTGAACGCCACCCCGGCCGGGTCGGTGCCCAGCAGCCGCCAGGACACGTAGTTGCCGCTGCCCGACCGGACACTCATGAGGCCACGGTTGAGCTTCTCGGCCTGCCGGCCGGTGCCGGACGGCGTGGTCGGCCCGGACGTCGGACCGCTCACGTAGTTGAACGACCACTGCATCCGCGCGATGTCGGAACAGGTCTCCTCGACGATCGGGTTGTTCCCGGCCGTCGACCCGTCCTTGTCACTGACGCACAACCCCGTCGCCACCGACTTCACCAGATACTTCCCGGACGCGGCACTCGACGCCGTGAACGTCCACAACTGGTTCGTCTTCGTGCCATCACCGCAGCCGTACTGCTGCAACTGCGTCCCGGACGTGGTCGTCGAACTGGGGACGTCGATGCACCGTCCGCTGTTGCCATTCGCCAGGTTGTACTGGGAACCGCGCGCGACCGCCGTCCACTGCTGGTCCTTCGCCGCCGTATTGCACGCGACCTGCACCAGCAGCGCACTGTTGTCCAGTGACGCACCCACGACGTCGACGCACTTGCCGCTGGCGCCGGAGGCGAGGGTGTACACCCCGCCGCCGACCGGGGCCGTGGCCGCCTCCGACGGCCAGACGGTCACGGCGAGCACGACACCCGGGACGGCCACCGCGGCGGCGATCCCGGCCACTCTCCACCGGTTCACGTCAGGCTCCGATGTTCGACTGGGGACCGGAGTACGTCTTGACCAGGTTCGGCACGTCGGCCGCCGGGTCGAGCGTGTAGGAGTAGAACGAGCGCGGGTCGAACGCCGAACCGGACGTCTGCTGCTTCCCGCTGCTGTTCACCACGATCGAGCCGGACTGCTTGAGCTGCGCGGTGCTGTCCGGGTAGTACGGGTTGTTGACGTGGTCGAAGTAGCTGTTCTCCAGCACCATCTTCGTCGAGCCGCGCGCGTAGTTGCCGTAGCTGGTCACGTTCTGCAGGTAGTTGTTGTACAGGTGGGCGTAGGCGAGGTTGTCGGCGCTCGGGTTGCGCTGGTTCGTGTCGTGGAACCAGTTGTGGTGGATGGTCATCCGGGCGGTGACGTTCTCGGTCCAGCCGATGCCGAACGTCTTGTTGTGGTTGCCGAGCACGTTCCACGACACCGTGACGTTGCTGGTGTCCTTGCGCGAGTCGATGTACCCGTCGTTGATGTTCGTGAACGTGTTGTGGTCGATCCACACGTGGTCGGCGGTGTCCATCTGGATGCCGTCGTAGTCGAAGTCCTTGTCGTCCGGGTCGTCGGAGGCCACCGCGGTGTCGCCGATGGTCAGGTTCCGGATGATGACGTTGCGCACGCCGGCGCCGAGGAAGAACCCGCCGCCCTTGATCCGGCCGTTCTTGCCGACGCCGATGATGGTCTTGTTCGACGTCACCGGGATCTCGTACCCGTACGTCGGCACGGTGATCGTCGCGTTCACCCGCACCACGTAAGCCGAGCTGCTGGTCGCGTACTTGAGCAGGTCCGCGTACGTCGTGACGGTCACCGTCGTCCCACCGGCGCCGCCGGTCGTGCCCTGCGCGAACCCGTCGGCGGTGTTCGACCAGGTCCTGGTGCCGGAGCCCGACACGGCGTTGAACGACCATTGCATCCGGGCGACGTCCGAGCAGGTCTCCTCGACGATCGGGTTGTTCCCGGCGGTCGAGCCGTCCTTGTCGCTCACGCACAGGCCGGTGGCGACCGACTTCACGAGGTACTTCCCGGACGCGGCGGAGGAAGCCGTGAACGTCCACAGCTGGTTCGCCTTCGTGCCATCACCGCAGCCGTACTGCTGCAACTGGGTCCCCGAGGTGGTCGAGGACGACGGCACGTCGATGCACCGGCCACTGTTCACGTTGGCCAGGTTGAACTGCGAGCCGCGCGCGACCGCCGTCCACTGCTGGTCCCGCGCCGCCGTGTTGCACGCGACCTGCACGAGCGGCGCGCTGTTGTCCAGGGACGCACCGGTCACGTCGATGCACTTGCCCGAGGCGCCGGACGCCAGGGTGTACACCCCGCCGCCGACCGGGGCCGTCGCGGCCTGCGAGGGCCAGACCGCGACCGTCAGCACGGTCACGGGTACCACCGCGGCGGCCGCGGCGAGAGCGAACTTCCGTCGAATGTTCACAGCGGGTTCCATCCGTCCGTGCCGGCCAGGTACTTCTGCGGGGTGTAGCTGGCCGCCTGCGCGTCGCTGAGCTGCGGCCGGTTGCTGTTCGTGCCGGCTCCGGCGCCGGTGTTGCGGTACTCCAGGAACCGCGCGTTCTTCCACGAGTTGGTGCTCATGTCCGTCCACGGCTGGCTGGTCCTGATCGTGGCGCTCAGGTTCGACTCCCGATACAGCACCTGCGCGTCGGCCCGCCACGGCCGGCCGAGCTGGGTCACGTTGTTCGCCGCGCCGGTGATCGTCGACTGGTAGAACAGCAGGCCGTACATCTTGGTGTTCGGCGTGCTGGCGGCGGTGATCGGGCCGCCGGTGGAGCGCTTCTCGTAGATCGAGCAGCCCTGGAACACCGCCGTGCCGCCGCCGAAGATGAAGTCGACGGTCCCCTCGACGTACGAGTTCCTGATCAGCGTGCGCGCGGAGTCGGCCAGGTAGAACGTGTCCTGGTCGCCGAGCAGCCGCACGTTGAGCAGCTGCGAGCGGTCCGCGCTCAAGTTCAGCGCGAGCGCCTGGTCACCGGTGTCCGACGAGTTCTCGTCGAAGTCGTTGGACATCGTCAGGTTGGTCGCGATGAAGTCGTGGCCGTTGACGAAGAGCGTGGCGCTGCCCGACGTGCCGTACGTGCCGGCGTTGTGGTTGTTGACGATGACCGTGTTCGACGGGCCGGACCCGAGCCCCTGCAGGGTGATGAAGGGCTTGTTGGCCGGGATGGTGACGATCTCGCGGTACGTGCCGGCCTTGATGGTGATGGTCCGTCGGCTGGTGTTGTTGGCGGGGACGGCGTCGATCGCGGCCTGCACGGTCCGGTAGGTGCCCGACCCGTCGGCGGCCACCGTCGGCTTCGTCCCGGTGCCGGTGGTCGGGCCGGAGGTCGCACCGCTCACATAGTTGAACGACCACTGCATCCGCGCGATGTCCGAGCACCTCTCCTCGACGATCGGATTGTTGCCCGCCGTCGACCCGTCCTTGTCGCTCACGCACAGGCCGGTCGCCACCGACTTCACGAGGTACTTCCCGGACGCGGCGGTCGACGCGGTGAACGTCCACAACTGGTTCGTCTTCGTGCCATCGCCGCAGCCGTACTGCTGCAACTGCGTCCCCGACGTGGTGGACGCGGACGGCACGTCGATGCACCGGCCGCTGTTCACGTTGGCCAGGTTGAACTGGGAGCCGCGGGCGACCGCCGTCCACTGCTGATCGCGCGCGGACGCGTTGCACGCGACCTGGACGAGCGGCGCGCTGTTGTCCAGCGAGGCGCCCACGACGTCGACGCACTTGCCGGACGCGCCGGAGGCGAGGGTGTACACCCCGCCGCCGACCGGGGCCGTGGCCGCCTCCGACGGCCAGACGGTCACGGCCAGGACGGTGGCGGGCACCACGGCCGTGACGGCGGCCGCGACCAGGATGCGGGGTCGGATGCGCCGGCGGGCACCGGCGACCGGGGGTGGAGGCATGGCGGTCCTCTTCTCGGGACTGAGGCTGACGCACCCGTAGATGACGGGGCCGCCCGGCCGATAACGAGAACTCGGGACATTTGTTGGATGTGCTGCGGTACCGGCGAAAGTTTCACGACTCGGACATCGAGGCGCCCATGCCGTTGCCGGTGGTCAGGAAGTCGGTGGCCGGCAGGGTGCCGTCCGCGCGGCGGGCGCCCTCGGCCACGGCCGCGTCGGTGGAGCGGAACATCGCCGCGGTCCAGCTGCCCTCGTCCCACGTGTTGCGGCTGGTGTGCCCGTCCGCGCCCATGCTGACCGGGTCGTCGTTGCCGATGGCCACGTTCGCGCGCAGCGTCGCCGGGCCGGCCGGCACCCCGAAGCCGGTGGCCCCGTTGCGGTAGGCGGTGTTGTTCGACAGCCGCAGCTCGGCCGGGTTGCCGCCGTCGGCGAACCCGTCGTGCACGTTCGCCCAGGCCGCGTTGTGCCGCACGCTGTGGCTCGCCGCGACGACCGGGCTGCCGCCGCCGAACGTGAAGCCGTTGCCGTTGCTGCGCCAGCCGGGCACGTTCCAGCGGTTGACGCCGTTGCCGAAGGCCCAGTTGTGCTGGATGTCGATCGGGCTGGCGAACTCGCCGAAGTCGAAGCCGTCGTCGGCGTTGCCGAACGCGCGGCAGCCGCGCACGACGTTGCCGTCGCCGGAGCCGAACTTGATGCCCAGGCCGATCCCGGTCTGGCCCTGGTCGGCCGGGTTGTGGTTGGCCCAGAAGTCGCTGTCGAGGACCTGGTTGCCGGTGGTGCCCGCGCCGCGCAGGGTGAGCCCGGACTCGACGTTGTCGTGCAGCGACAGGCGCTGGAAGACGTTCTGCGCGCACGACAGGCACACGTACGCGTGGCTGGCCGAGTTCCTGACCTCGAGCCCCTGCACGGTCCAGTAGCTGCCGTGCTGCGTGATCGCCCACTTGTCCGCCGGGATACGGGCGGCGTCGATGATCGGGTGCTCGTCGCGGTACGAGCCGAGGGTGATGCGGTGCCCGGCATCGCCGTCGGTGTCCAGCACGATCGGCGCGGTCGGCCGGTAGGTGCCCCCGCGCAGCGCGATCGTCTGGCCCGGCCGCACCACCGCGGCCGCCTTGTTCAGCGTGGCGAACGGGTGCTCCAGGCTGCCGTCGCCGGCGTCGTCGCCGTCGGGGGCGACGAAGTACTCGGCCCGCACGACCGTCGGCGCGGGCACGGCCGCGGCCGGCGGGGTGGAGCCGGCGGGCGGCTCGGGTGCGACCGCTCCCCCGGGTTGCGCGGACGCGGCGATGTCGGACGGGCGGTGCTCGCCGGGCAGGGGCGTCTCGTACACCGCGAACGCGAGCCCCCCGCCGGCCACCACCACGACCGCGGCGACGGCGGCCGCCTTGGTCTGCACGAAGTGCTGCAACGTCCCGAGCTTGAAATGGCCGAAGACCGGCAGCGCGGCGATGCCCGGCAGCAGCTTCTCCGGGGCGAGCAGGTCGCCGGCGAGCGCCGAGCAGCGCCCGCAGGCCCGCACGTGCCGGGTGATCCGCTTGCGCCACAGCGCGTCGGCGGTGCCGTCCCACGCCTTGACCACCTCGCCCAGCCCGGGGCAGCGGGGCACGGCGTGCAGGGCGCGGACGAGCCCGCGGGCCGAGTCGAGCTGGGCCCGCATGCGCTGGATCCGCACCGCGGCGTGGGTCGGCTTGAGCTTGAGCGCGGCCGCCAGTTCGGCCCGGGTCAGCTCCCCCGTCGCCTCCTGCCACCAGAGCGCCAGCAGGTGCCGGTCGGCGTCGTCCAGCCAGCGGGTCGCCTCGGCCAGCTCCCGCCGCTGCCCGGTCAGCATCAGGCCGGTGAGGCTGCGCTCCTCGAACTCGCCGCCCGGATCAGGAAGCTCCTCCGGTACCTCCCGAGCCGGCGGATGCCGCCGGTTCGCGCCGCGGCGGTGCATCTGGATCTGCCGGTACGCGATCGCCACCACCCAGGACCGGAACCGGGCCGGCTCCCGCAGCCCCGGCAACCCCCGCACGACCTGGATCATCGTCTCCTGGACGAGATCGTCGGCGTCGGCGTGCCGGTGCAGGGCCCGCCCGATGACGTTGGCGACGAGCGGCAGGTGCGCGGCCACGAGCTCCTCGAGCGCGCCCTCGTCCCCGCGCTGCGCGGCCACGACGAGCGAGGTCGTGTCCCTGACCGGCACGGTCTCACCCTGCGTCACCGCTGATCCCTCCGACCCGCGACCCCGGCGCCGGACGTTTGGCGGCCGCCCGGCACCCCTGGCCGAGCCGTATGTTGGCACACCCAACCAGGCCTGTAAAGGCGCCGTCACATCGGTTCCAACGAATGGCCGAAAAGATGTTATCGCTCTCATCCCACCGGCATCTACACAGTGCGGGGTCCGCCGTCGACTACATAGCGTCACGATGCCGCGATAGGAGTCTCGTGGCACGCTGGATGGGTGCCGGAGCGCTGGAGGGTGGTGTGGGACGTCGTGCGGCGGCGGCTCGGTCGCATGGCCCGCACCCCGCACGAACGGCGTTCGGTGGCGTTTGTGCTGCTCGTGCTCACCGGCGGGATCTGGGGTGTGGCGTCCGCGCCGCCGCTGCTGCGGGTGCCCGGGCCACCGCCGGAGCCGCCGTCCCCCGCGGCCGTGATGGCGATCGAGCAGGGGCGGCCGGTGGGGTACGAGATCGGCGGGATCGACATCTCCAGCCATGACCACCGCAAGTTCACCGTGCACTGGCCGACCGAGGTGGCCGCCGGGAGCGAGTTCGTCTACATCAAGGCGACCGAGGGGCTGTCCTACGTCAACCCGCACTTCGCGGCCGACTACACCGCGGCGCGGGCGGCCGGGCGGTACGTGGGGGCCTACGTGTACGCGCGGCCGGACAAGGGCGACCCGGTCGGGCAGGCCGAGCACTTCCTGCGCCACGCCCGGTACACCCGCGACGCGCGCACCCTCGTCCCGTTCGTCGACCTGGAGTGGCCCTACGCCGGGGTGAAGTCCGGACCTTGCTACAACCTGACCCCGGCCCAGATGCGGGCCTGGATCGGCGCGTTCATCGGCCGCATCGAGCGCGAGATCGGCCGCAAGCCGATGATCTACACGAACACCTACTGGTGGAACCCGTGCACCGGCAACGACGCCTCCTACGGCGACTACCCGCTCGACATCGCCAACTACACGAAGGGCCCGCCGAAGCTGCCCGCCGGATGGTCGACGTTCGCCCTGTGGCAATACGCCCCCGGCAACCCCGATGAGGCCCACAGCCACGACCGCGACGTGGTCAACGGCGGCTCCGCCGGCCTCAGGTCCCTCGCGTCCTGAGCAGGGCGCTCACGGCTTGCGGGCGACGCCGCCGTACAGGGCGGCCTGCGCGTCGGTGAGCGGGGCGGTCGCGTCCGGCCGCCACTGGAGGATCGGGACCACGCCCGGGTCGACCAGCTCCAAGCCGTCGAAGAAGCGGGTGACCTCGGCCTTGTCGCGCAGCCGGGTGGTGATGCCCTGGGCCCGCATGATCGCGGCGAAGCGGCCCCACTCCTCGGGCTCGAAGTCCGCGGTGATGTGCGAGAGCACCAGGTAGCTGCCGCTGGGCAGGGCGGCCATGAGCCGGCGGACGAGCTCGTACGGCTCGTCGTCGTCATCCACGAAGTGCAGGATCGCGAACAGCAGCAGCGCCACCGGCCGGTCGCGGTCGAGGTGCTCCCAGAACTCGCCCTTGATCTCCTGCAGGGTCGCGTCCACGTAGGCGGTGCGCCCCTCCGGCGCACTGGTCAGCAGGGCCCGGGCGTGGGTGAGCACGATCGGGTCGTTGTCGACGTAGACGATCCGCGACTCCGGGGCGATGCCCTGCGCGATCTCGTGCACGTTGGGCGATGTCGGCAGGCCGGTGCCGATGTCGAGGAACTGCCGCACGCCCGCCTCGGCCAGGAACTTGACCGTGCGGGCCAGGAACGCGCGGTTCTGCAGCGGCGCGGTGGCCGCGTTCGGGTTCACCTTCAGGCCGGCCTGCGCCGCGGACCGGTCGGCGGCGAAGTTGTCCTTGCCGCCGAGCAGGTAGTCGTACACCCGCGCGGGGTGGGGTCGTCCGGTGTCGAACGGCGCCGCCATCTTCGAGCTCCTCCGGTTTGGTAGTGCCTGCTGTACCCGCGTTGGCCAGTGTGCTGCATCGTCCGCCGTCGAAGCGAACCCTAGCGTCTCTCGAAGGGGCCCGGGGGCTCGTCCACTACGGAGGGATCGAACATGTCCGTCATGGCTGCGGCGGTGCGCGTGGAGGCGCTGACCCGCACGTACGGCACGGGGACGCAGGCGGTGCACGCCCTCGCGGGGGTCGACGCCGCGTTCGCGCGGGGCACGTTCACCGCGGTCATGGGCCCGTCGGGCTCCGGCAAGAGCACGCTGCTGCAGACCGCGGCCGGCCTGGACCGCCCGACGTCGGGCCGGGTCTTCGTCGGCGACACGGAGCTGTCGCGGCTGTCCGAGACGCGGCTGACCGAGCTGCGCCGGGGCCGGATCGGCTTCGTGTTCCAGGCGTTCAACCTGATCGCCGCGCTCAGCGTGGCCGAGAACATCGAGCTGCCGCTGCGCCTGGCCGGGGTGCGGCCCGACCCGGCGTGGCTCGCCCACGTGGTCGCGCGGGTCGGCCTCGGCGAGCGGCTCGGGCACCGCCCGGCCGAGCTGTCGGGCGGCCAGCAGCAGCGGGTGGCGATCGCCCGCGCCCTGGCCGCCCGGCCCGACGTGGTCTTCTGCGACGAGCCGACCGGCGCGCTGGACACGACCACCGCGGCCGACGTGCTGGCGCTGCTGCGCGGGATCGTCGACGAGCACGGCCAGACGGTGGTGATGGTGACCCACGACCCGGTGGCCGCCTCGTACGCCGACCGGGTCGTGGTCCTCGCCGACGGCCGGATCGTCCGCGACGTTCCGCAGCCGGGCACCGCGCGGATCGCCGCGCTCCTGGCCGGCCTCGACCGGCGCACGCCGGTGCTGGAGGGCTGAACGATGCGCCGACTCGCCTGGCAGATGCTGCGCAACCGGCCCGGTTCGGCGATCGCGACCCTGCTCGCGCTCACCGCCGGGGCCGTGATCCTCACCGCGATGGGGGTGCTGGTCGAGTCGGGCCTGCGCTATGCGCCCCCGCCCGGCCGCTACGCCGGCGCCGACATCGTCGTCGCCCGGCCCGACGTCACCATCACCAGCCGCGACTTCGACGGCGAGGAGCAGCGCAGCACGATCGCGCTTCCGGAGGGCGGCACAGTACCGGTGGAGCTGGCTTCGAAGCTTCGCGAGCTCCCGGGCGTGGCGTCGGCGGCGGTCGACGACACCGTGCCGGTCCTCGTCGGCGGCGCGCTGGTCGAGGGCCACGGATCGCCCGCCGTGCCCGCCGACGACGCGCTGGTCGCGGACGCCCGGCTCGGCCTCGCGCCCGGGTCCACCGTCGACGTGGTGGTGGGCGGCGAGCCGCTGCGGTTCCGCGTCGACGGGGTGGTGTCAGGAGCGGCCCCGGCGGTGTACTTCACCGAGGCGCGCATGGCCGCGCTCTCGTCCCACCCGGGCCGGGCGTACGCCATCACCGTCAAGGTCGCGCCCGGCACGCCGGCGAAGAGCCTGATCGATCCGATCGCCGAGCTGGCCGGCCCCGACGCGAACGTGTACGCCGGCGCCGACGTCGGCCGGGCCCTGCGCTCGGACAATCGCGCCGCGGCCGAGCTGCTGGTCCTCGCCGGTGGGAGCTTCGGCGGGTACGTCGTCATGCTCGTGGTCTTCGTCGTCGCCGGCACCGTCGGCCTCTCGGTCCGCCACCGCCGCCGCGAGCTGGCCCTGCTGCGGGCGATCGCGGCCACCCCGGGCCAGGCCCGCCGCCTGATCATGGCCGAGGCGGGGCTGGTCGGGCTGCTGGCCGTGGCCCTGGGCATCCCGCTGGGCCTGCTGGCGGCCCGCTGGGTGCACGGCGAGCTGGTCGGCCGCGGCTTCATCCCGGCGGCGTTCCCGATGGTGCCCGGCGCGATCGGGGCGGCCGCGGTGGCCCTGCTGACGGTCGTGTCGGCGGTCCTGGCCGCGCTCGTCGCGGCGCGCCGGATCACCCGGGTCCGCCCGGCCGAGGCGCTGGGCGAGGCCGCGGTCGAACCGGCGCGCGGCGGCCGGGTCCGGCTGATCTCGGGCCTGGTGGTCCTGGCCGGCGCGGCCACCTCGAGCGCGTTCACCGTGGCCGCGACCGGCACGGCCGCCCTCGCCGGCGCCATCGGGATGCTGTACCTCTTCGTGACCGCGGTCGCCCTGTTGGCCCCGTGGATCAACGGGTACGCCGCGCGGGTCCTGGCCCGGCCGCTGCGCGCGCTGTGCGGCACCAGCGGCTACCTGGCCGCCGCCAACCTGCGCGCGAACGCCCGGGGCGGCGCCGCCGTGCTGACCGCGCTGGTGCTGTCCGTCGGCTTCGGCGGCTCGGTGTGGTTCGTCCAGAACAACCTGGAGCGCGGCACGGTGGACCAGAGCCGCGCCGGCCTGACCGCCGACCGGGCCCTGATCGCCCCGGCGGGCCTGCCCCCGACCGTCGCCGACGAGGTGCGCCGGCTGCCGGGCGTACGGGCCGCGACCGGCCTGTCCCACACCGCGGTCGTGGTCACCGCGATGGGCGAGCCGGAGCCGGCGTCCGCGCAGGTGGTGGACCCGGCCGGGCTCGCCGGGACGATGGACCTGCGGGTGGCCGACGGCAACCTGGACCAGCTGGCGGCGGACACCGTCGCGGTGTCGTCGCTGCGCGCGGCCACCCAGGGCTGGCACGTCGGCTCGCGGGCCGAGGTGCGCCTCGGCGACGGTACCCCGCGGACCCTGACCGTCGTCGCGATCTACGACCGCGGCCTGGGCTTCGGCGACCTCACCCTGGCCCGGGCCACGGTCGCCGGCCACACCGCGGCGACCACCGACGAGGCGGTCCTCGTCCGCGGCGACGCCGACCTGAGCGCCATCACGGCCCGCTACCCCGGCGCCCGGGTGGCCGCCGCCGGCGAGCTCACCGCGAAGGTCGGCCACGACCTGGCCGTCAGCGCCTGGCTCAACCGCCTGCTGATCGGCGTCATGGTCGGCTATGCGGCCCTGGCGGCGGCCAACGTGATGGTCATGGCGGCCCTGTCCCGGCGGCGGGAGCTGGCCCTGCTGCGGCTCGCCGGCGTGACCCGCCGGCAGGCGGCCCGGATGGTGCGGGCCGAGCAGGTCGGCCTCCTCGGCACCGCGCTGCTGCTCGGCGTCGCGATCGCCGCGCTGACGCTGACGGCGGTGGTCCGGGCGCTGACCGGGAGCCTGCTGCCGTACGTGCCGCCGCTGGGCTGGGTCCTGGTGCTGGGCGGGGCGACGGTGCTCGCGCTCGCGACCACGATCCTGCCGATCGGCCGCCTGCTGCGGGCGCCGCTCATGGAGAACATCGGTCAGCGCGAGTGACGGCGGCCGGCCCCAGGACAGGGCCTAGCTCATGGCGGCGGTGCTGTCCCGGACGATCAGCTCGGTGGCCAGTTCGACGCGCGGGGTCTCGATGGTCTCGCCGTGGGCCATGCGCAGGACGGTCCGCGCGGCCAGCAGGCCCATCTCGGCCAGCGGCTGGCGGACCGTGGTCAGTGGCGGCGACGCCCAGCGGCTCTCCGGCAGGTCGTCGAAGCCGATCACCGAGACGTCGTCGGGCACCCGCAGGCCGCGCAGGCGGACGGCCTCGTAGGCGCCGAACGCCATCTGGTCGCTGGAGGCGAAGATCGCGGTCGGCGGCTCCGGCAGCGACAGCAGCGCCTCCGCGCCAGAGCAGCCGGACTCGTGGTAGAAGTCGCCCTGCTGGATCAGGTCGGGGTCCATCTCCAGGCCCGCCGCCGACAGGGCCGCGCCGTAGCCGTCGAGCCGGGCGCGGCTGCACAGCAAGCGCTTCGGGCCGGCGATGAAGCCGATCCGGCGGTGGCCGAGCGCGAGCAGGTGCTCGGTCGCGCGCAGGCCGCCGGCCCAGTTGGTGGCGCCGACCGTCGGCACGTCGATGGTCGGCACCCCGGCCGGGTCGATCACGGCCAGGGGGATGTCGAGCCGGCGCAGCTCGGCGTGCATCGGCGGGGTGACGTCCGAGGTCACGAAGATGACCCCGTCCGTGGCCCGGGCGCGCAGGCTCTGCAGCCACTGCCGGGCCGAGGCCGGCTTGTCGTGGATCGCGGAGACGACGGTGCCGCTGCCGGTGGCGTGCGCGACCTCCTCGACGCCGCGGATGATCTCCACCGCCCACGGGCTGTCCAGGTCGTTGAAGACCAGGTCGATGAGGTTGGCGGCGGGCTTGTTGCGGGCCGTGCGGCGGCGGTACCCGTGCTCGCGCAGGATCGCCTCCACCCGCTCGCGCGTCTGCGGCGAGACGTCGGAGCGCCCGTTGAGCACCCGGGACACCGTGGGCACGGAGACGCCGGCCTCCCGCGCGATCGCGGTGATGGTCACCCTGCCTGCGTCCTCGACGGTCACGAGCTCCCCCTCATCGTTTTCGATATTTTCGCATGCCGGTGTTTTCCGAAACCAACCCCGGAATTTTCACGACTCGATCAAGAAGCCTCCCACGTCGTGGCTGCTGAAGCGGTACAGGCCGGAACGGAAATCTTTGACACCGCGTGAACGGCCGCCCAATACTGGCGCCATCGACATCCGTCTACTCGGTCCCGCCCCAGCCGGGTCACGGCACGCTGCTGCCCTGTTGAGGAGGAAACGCGCGCACATGAGAGACCGCAACCGCATCCTGATCGCCGCCCTCGCCCTCGCCGCGGGGGCCACGTTCGCCGTCGGCGTGGTCGGGACCACTCCGGCCCGGGCCGCCACCTGCAACGGGTACGTCGGGCTCACCTTCGACGACGGCCCGTCCAACGACAAGACCCCGGCCATCCTCAACGCCCTGCGCCAGAACGGCCTGCGGGCGACCATGTTCAACGAGGGCCAGTTCGCCGCCTCGTACCCGGCCCAGGTCCGGGCGCAGGTCAGCGCGGGCATGTGGGTCGGCAACCACAGCTACACCCACCCGCACCTGGTCCAGCAGAGCCAGGCCCAGATCGACTCGGAGATCTCCCGCACCCAGCAGGCGATCGCCAACGCGGGCGGCGGCACCCCGCGGCTGTTCCGCCCGCCGTACGGCGAGACGAACGGCACCCTGCAGTCCGTCGAGCAGAAGTACGGCCTGCGCGAGATCATCTGGGACGTCGATTCCCAGGACTGGAACGGCGCGAGCGTGGACGCGATCGTCGCCGCCAACGCCCGGCTCACCAACGGGCAGATCATCCTCATGCACGAGTGGCCGGCCAACACCCTCGCCGCGATCCCGCGCATCGCCCAGGGCCTGGCCAGCCGCAACCTCTGCGCCGGCATGATCTCCCCGTCGACCGGCCGCGCGGTCGCACCCGACGGCGGCGGCACCCCGCCGACCGGCGGTGGAGGAACAACGACACCACCCCAGAGCGGCACTTGTACGGCGACGCTCTCGGCCGGCCAGCGCTGGTCCGACCGGTACAACCTGAACGTCACCGTCTCCGGCTCGAACGCGTGGACCGTGACGATGAACGTGCCGAGCCCGGCGAAGATCAGCTCCACCTGGAACGTGAACGCGACCTGGCCCAGCTCCCAGGTCATGATCGGCAAACCGAACGGCAGCGGCAACTCGTTCGGCGTCACCATCATGGCCAACGGCAACTGGAACTGGCCGACCGTCTCCTGCGGCACGTAACACCCAGGGCGAACGACCAGCATGCCGGCGGCTTGCAGCGCGGTGCAATCACGCTGCAAGCCGCCGGCCCTAGCGTCCGCGCATGCGATCGAAGCTGGTTGCGTGGTACGGCATCGCGCTCGCGATCGCCGCCGGCATCTTCGGCGGCGGCCTGATCGGCTCGGCGCGGGCCGACGGCTGGGCGGCCGCGTTCGGCGCGATCGGCGCGGTGGCCTGGTTCCGCTCCGCCCGCGGCCGCGCCCGGCCGACCCTCGCGGGATTCACGGTCGCCGCCGCCATCCAGGCCGGACTTGGTTCCGGCATCCTGATCCGGCACCTCTGGCAGCACCCCGCCGACGCGATCGCCTGGCTGGCCCTCGTCGCGCCGCTCGCGGTCCTGACGATCCCGGTGCGCGCGGGCGCGGCCGAGGACGGGCACCTGCGGTACCGACGCAGCCTTGGTCTTTGGGTCTTTGTCCTGGCCATCGTCTGGGGGCTGCTCGCGCCGGGCCCGCTCGGCGTCGGCATCGCGGTCGTGCTCGGCTTCACCGGGGCGTTCGCCGTGTGCAGCGTGGCCTTCGAGTCGAATCCGGTCGGGCTGCTGGCCATGCCGGCCGCGCTGGTGCTGCTGCTCACCGGGCCGCTCGGCGCGCCGCTGCTCTGGCTGGACGTCTTCGGCGAAACCGAGCAGTGCCGGGTGCTGGGCTACGACACGAACCTGGGCACGTACCGCAACGGCGACCCGTCGACGAGCTACGAGTACACGCTCACCTGCGGCCGGCTGGCCTCGGGCGAGCACCACGCGGTGGGCACGCTCGTGCCCGTGGTGTTCGACCGCACCGGGATCGTGCGCCCGTCGTTCGCCGCCGACCGCCCGACCGGCGGCGCCGCGCTCTGGCTGTGGATCGGCGTGCTGGTGCCGGCCGCGATCCTGGGAGCGTTCGCGCTGAGCCGCGCCAAGGTGCACCCGGATCGCCACATATAGCGACGACACGACATACATCAAGTAATGAACTAAGCCGAACGGCCGATCCTGCAACGGTTCCCGGCGATGTCAACATTCATGGCGACGGATGTCAGTTCACGGGGGCTCTGCAGACAGGAGCACACCGTGCTGGTGGATCGCGTCGTCGTGCCGTTCGAGGGCCGCGGGGCCGGAACCGGGCCGCTGGCCTGGGGACAGCAGCAGGTCTGGGAGGCGATGCTCGACATCGGGTCCTCGCTGCCGATGGGCGGCGTGGTCGCGGTCGACGACGGGCGCACGGTCGACGATTTCGTGCGCGAGCTGCGGTTCCACATGTCGCGGTACCCGTCGATGCGCACCCTCCTGCGCTTCGGCGACGACGGCGCGGTCAGCCAGGAGGTCTTCGGGTCCGGCGAGGCGGTGCTGGAGATCCATGAGGCGGCGGACGGCGCGGACCCGGCCGCGGTCGCCGAGGCGCTCGCGGCGCGGTGGCGGGAGCGCAAGTTCGAGTACGACACCGAGTGGCCGCTGCGCATGGGCGTGGTCCGCCGGGGCGGGGCGGTCACGCACGTCGTCGCGCTCATGTGCCACATCGCGGCCGACCTCGGCGGCGTCGAGGTGATGATGCGCGACCTGGCTCTGGCCGACCCCGCCCCGCACACCGCGCTCTCACCGCTGGAGCTCGCCCGGGCGCAGCGGGAACCGGCGATGCTGCGGCACACGGCGGCGGCGATGCGGTACTGGGAGCACCAGCTGCGCAGCGTCCCCGTCAGCCTGCTCGGCGACGCCGTCGACCGGGGCGATCCGACGTTCTGCCGCATTTTCTGGGAATCGCGGGCCTTGTACCTCGCGTCGGCCCGGCTCTGCGCGCGCGTCGGGGCCGACCCGGCGTGGGTGCTGCTCGCCGCCATCGCGACCGGGCTGGACAGGGCGGTGCCGGGGCGCGGGCCGTTCGTGGCGCTGGGGATCATCGGCAACCGGTTCCGGCCGGCGCTGCGCGAGGTGGTCAGCCCGCTCACCCAGGACGGGCTGTGCGTGCTCGACGTCGCCGGCACAACCCCCGACGAGGCGATCGCGCGGGCGCGGACGGCGTCGATGAGCGCGTCGAAGTACGCCTACTACGACCCGGCGGCCCGCGAGGACCTGTTCGAGCGGCTGGCCCGGGATCGCGGGGCGCGGCCGGACCTGCGGGTGCTGTACAACGACCGCCGCTTCGGCCCGGCGCCGGCGGTCTCGGCCTCCTCGGACGACGATCCGCGGGCGGCCCTGTCCTTGACCACGCGGACGGTGGAGCCGGCGGCGTTCCTCGGCCCCAAGCTCATGTTCCACGTCGAGGAGGTGCCGGACGTGGTGCGGATGGTCGTCGAGGTGGACACGCGGTACCTGTCCCTGCCCGCCGCGCACCGGCTGCTGGACGAGGCGGAGGCCTTCGCCGTAGCCGCCGCCGTGTAGTCCTGGTGTGGCGTGGCCGCTCTACCCTCGATGACACGTCGCGGGGGAGGCGGCCATGCAGATCACCGAGGTGAGCGTGCTGGGCGTGCGGACGGCGGTGGTCGTGCTGCGCCACCGGCACACCCCGCTGCGGTTCGTGCTCGTGCCCACCATCCACATGGGACGGCCGGAGTACTACCGGCGCATCGCCGCCAGGATCGGCGGGTCGCAGGTCATCGTGGCCGAGACGTACGACGGGCCCAGCTCGACCGGGCTCGCGTACGTCACGGCCATGCGCCTGACCCGCCAGCGCTGCGCGGCCGGCCTCGTGCACCAGAACATCGACTACGCGGCCCTGGGCGTCCCGACGGTCTGGCCGGACAACCTCATCCGCGCCGGCCGGCGCGACCGCCTCCCGTTCGTCGCCTGGCTCGACCTGCTGCTGCTCACCCCGGCGCTCACGGTGAGCATGGCGGTCGGCGGCCGCGACGCCGCGCTGCAACGCCGCTACGAGGTGAGCGACGACGACGAGCCGCGGCTGCGCTTCTTCAACCGCGCCCTGCTGCTCGAACGGGACGAACTGCTCACCGCGGCCCTGACGAAGCTGCACACCGAGCGCGCGGCCGAGGACATCGAGATCGCGGTCGTCTACGGCGCCGCCCACATGCCGGCGGTCGTGCGCACCCTGGCCGGCCGCCTGGGCTACCGCCCGCTGCGGGGCGGCGACTGGCTGACGGCGATCCCCTTCTAGTCTTCCGGTAGCGCCGCGTCCGCCGTCGAGGCGTGCCGCGGGATGAACACCGCGAGCACTGCGGCCCCGATCGCGGCGGCGGCGCAGATGGCGAAGAGGATGCGGTACCCGCCGAGCGACGGCAGTTCGTGCCCGGCGAGGGAGATCGTCTGCGCGGCCAGGATCGCCCCGCCGATGGCGCTCGCGAGGGAGCTGCCGACGCTGCGGAACAGGGCGTTGAGGCCGTTCGCGGCGGCCAGCTCCGAGCGCGGCGCGGCGTGGATGATGAGGCCGGGCATGGCCGCGTACGCGATGCCGGTCCCCGCGCCGGAGATGGTGGCGCCGAGCACGACCTGCCAGAGCGAGTCGACGAGCACCATGCGGGTGGCGAACCCGGCCGCGATGATGAGCGACCCGATGATGAGCGCGGTCCGCGGCCGCAACCGGGCGGACAGCGGCGAGAGCAGCAGCATCGCGATGCCGCCGGGCAGCATGCAGAGTCCCCCGGCGAGCACGGACTGCCCGAACCCGTAGCCGGTGGCGGCCGGCGCCTGCACGTAGGACGCGGTCCCGATGAGCGTGGCGAACAAGGCGAACCCGACGCACAGCGACGCGATGTTCGTGAGGAGCAGCGAAGGCCGCGCGGTCGTGCGCACATCGACCAGTGGCGAGCGCAGCCGCAGCTCGACGAGCACGAACACCAGCAGCAGTACGGCCGCCGCCGCGAGCAGTCCGAGCGTCCACGGGCTGGTCCAGCCCCAGGAGGCGCCCTGGGCGAGCGGCAGCAGCAGCGCCAGCATGGCCGCCCCGAGCAGGGCGGTCCCGATCAGGTCCATGCGCCCCTTGGCCATCCGCGCCGGTTCCTGCACCAGCAGCACGATTCCGGGCACCGTGAGCAGCCCGCCGCCGACGCAGACCCAGAACAGGACGTGGTAGTCGGCGTACTGCGCGATCAGCCCGGCCAGCGGCAACCCGAGCGCCCCGCCGACGCCGAGCATGGCGCTGATCAGCGCGATGCCGGCCGGCGCGTGCTCCCGGGGCAGCGACACCCCGATGAGGCTGATGCTGAGCGGCACGGCGGCCACGGCCAGACCGACCACGGACCGCCCCACGATCATGGTCGTCAGGTCGTTCGCCAGCGCGCAGATGAGCGATCCGACGACCAGCGCGCCGATGGTCACGAGCAGCATGCGGCGGGTTCCGAACAGGTCGCCGAGCCGCCCGAACGCCGGGACCGCGACCGCGCCGACCAGAAGCGTCGAGGTGAGCAGCCACGCCACCCCGTCCCGCCCGGCGTTGAGGTCCACGGCCAGCTCGGACAGGACCGGCACGAGCAGCGACTGGGTGAGCGACACCATGAGCGCGGCGGTACCGATGACCAGCACGACGACGAGCTGCCGGCCGCTCCACCCGGTCCGCTCCGGCTGCGTTCCCGGTGCGGAGGACGTCTGCGCGGCAGGCTCGGTGTGGGTCACCGCCAGAGCCTGCCACGAGACGCCCGCCACGCGGATCACCGTGCGGCACACCTCACAGGCGCGGGCGGAGCTCCTCGTAGCGGACGCCGTCGGTGGTGATCCGGATCGTGTCGCCGGCGGTGACCGTCCAGCGGCCGTCGGGGCCGGCCACGGCTTGCGGCGGGAGGTCGAGCGGGGCGACGGCGTCCTCGCGCTGGGCCGACCAGAGCACCCCGCCGTCGGTGGTGAACTGCCGGGAGGTCGACCGCGAGCCGGCGTCCTGCCACACCACGGTCCACGCGGCCCGCCGGCCGTCGAGCGATTCCCTGGTCACGCTCATCGCGGCCGAACCCGCCACGGGGCCGAACGGCCGGGTGACGACCCAGTGCGCGCCCTGGTCCTGGCTGACCGCGACGGCCGGCTCGCCGTCCCGGTTGCCGAGCAGCCACCAGCCGGCCGCGGCCGGCAGGCGCACCAGCGAGCGCGCGGCGAAGGCTTCGGGCGGGTCGGCGAGCGGCCGGGCGGTGCGGGCCGCCGGGTCGATCACCGTCGGGATGCACGTCTCGCCGGTCGGGGCGACCGGGCCCTCCAGCGCGAGGAAGTCGGCGCACTGCAGCCAGCCGCCGTCCGGGACGCCCGCGGCCGGGGCCGGGTCCAGGGTCACCTGCTGCCAGGTCCGGCCGCCGTCGACGCTCACCATGGTGATGTCGACGCCGATGGTCACGGACAGGGTCCGGGGGCCGCGCACCACCAGGGCCGTGCCGACCGAGGAGGTGCGTACGGTCCAGGTGTCGCCGCCGTCGTCGGACCCGAGCAGTTCGGCGGGGCAGCTCGCGCAGGACTGCACGATCGCGTACACGTGGCCGGCGTCGCCGGTGCCCGCCCAGTGCACGGTGCCGTCGCCGGGCGCGGCCGGCTCGGGAGCGGGCGCCGGGCCGGGCCGCAGCAGGGCCAGCCCGGCCACCACGGCGACGACCGCGGCCGCGCCGGTCAGCCCCCCGCGCAGCGCCCGCCGCCGGCGCCGGCGGCGCGTCCGGCGCTCGATCTCGGCCAGGCCGGGCTGCTCGACGGAGTCCATGAGCTCGTTCGTGAGATCGGTGAAAGACATGTTCGCGGCCTCCTCAGCGGTGGGCGGGATCGGGTTGCAGGACGTCCGCGAGGCGGGCGCGGCCGCGGGTCAGGCGGGCCTTGATGGTGCCGACCGGGGCGCCGAGCTCGTCGGCGACCTGCTCGACGGTCAGGTCGAACAGGTGGTGCAGGACGATCGCCTCGCGGGTGGGGCGGGGCAGGCTCTGCAGGGCGCGCATGAGGTCGATCCGGTCGCCGGTCAGCGGCGGAGCGGGCTCGGGATCCTTCGGGACCCGGCCCAGGCGCACGAGCCGGTCGAACACCTGCCGGCGGCGCCAGCGCTGGCGGGCCGCGTTCAGGGCGACCACGCGCAGCCAGGCCTGCGGGTCCTCCAGGGCGGCGAACCTGGCCGGGCGGTCCATGGCCGCGGCGTACGCCTCCTGGACCGCGTCCTGCGCGCCAGCGAAGTCGCCGGTCGCGGCGTACACGGCGGCCACCAGGCGCCGGTAGTGCGCCCGGTACGCCTCGGCGACCGCGGTCCGGGCCTCCTCCTGCGCCACGCGCTCCCCTCCCCGGTCGTCGTCATCGGCTTTCGACTGACTGAGATGCGCGACCCCACCCGCACGGTTGCACCCCGCGTGACCGAAATCCGGGAAGCGTCGTTGAAGATCCCGTGTCCAGGAAGCGCCGCCGGTTGATCGCCCTTGTCGTGCTGTTGCTCGCCATCGCCGGTGCCGGGCCCGCGGCGGCCGGGATCGGACAGCGCGGGGTGGTGAGCGAGAAGCCCGCCGCGTGGACGCCCAACGTGCTCGACGGGACGGTCAACGCCATCGCCGTCGTCGGGTCGACCGTCGTGGTCGGCGGGGACTTCACGAAGGTGGCGGACTCGTCGGGCACAGTGAAGTACAAGCGGCGGTATGTCTTCGCTTTTGATTTGGGAACCGGGCGGGTGCTCGACGCCGCGCCCGACCTGGACGGGCCCGTGGAGGCGCTCGCCGCGGCGCCCGACGGGCATGGCGTGTTCGTGGCGGGGCGGTTCGCGCGGGTGAACGGTCAGGCGCGCACCGGGCTGGTCGAGGTCGACGCCACCAGTGGCGTCGTGGTGCCCGGGTTTGGCGCCACGGCCGGGAAGGGGCAGATCCGCTCGCTGGCCACGAACGGGCCCTGGCTGTACCTCGGCGGGACGTTCACCAGGATCGGCGGGCTGAACCGGGTCGGGCTCGCACGGGTCGACGCGTTCACCGGGGCCGCCGACCCCGCGCTCGATCTCAAGCTGAGCCGGCGCGATCGCGGGCTGGTCAAGGTCGAGCGGGTGGCGGTCAGCGGCGACGGGGCGAGGCTGGCCGCGGTCGGGGCGTTCGACGCGGCCGGCGGGCAGCGGCGCACCCAGGTGGTGGTGGCCGACCTCGGGGCCGCGCCGGGGCTGTCCGGATGGTCCAGCGACGCGTACGCGGGACGGTGCAACACGCTGTACGACAGCTATCTGCGCGGTGTCGACTTCGCGCCCGACGGGACCTGGCTCGCCGTGACCGCGACCGGCGGGATGTCCGGGCCGACGCGGATGTGCGACAGCGTGGCGCGGTTCGAGGTGGCGGGGTCCGGCAACCACAGGCCGATGTGGGTGAACCGTACCGGCGGCAACACGCTCTGGACCGTCGCCATCACCGGGGCCGCGGTCTACGTCGGCGGGCACATGCAGTGGATGGACAACCCGAAGGGGCACAAGAGCAAGGGGCCGGGCGCCGTGGAGCGGCCGGGGATCGCCGCGCTGGACCCGGCCACCGGCGCCGCGCTGGCGTGGAATCCCACGCACAGCCGCGGCGTCGGGGTCGGCGTGCTGGTGCCGTGCGCGGCCGGGCTACTCGTCGGCTCGGACACGGACCGCATCGGCGGCGAGTATCACGGCAGGATCGGGCTGCTCCCGCTCGCCGGCTGATAGATGTCGGGCTCGACGAAGATGAGCGTGGCGATCGGGACGGCCGCCCGGATGCGGGCCTCGGCGCTGTTGGTCGCCTCCGCGATGGATTCGGCCACGGTACCCTCGGCGACCGTCACCTTCACCGCCACGAGCAGCTCGTCCGGGCCCAGGTGCATGGTGCGCAGGTGCACGACGCGGTCGAACAGCGGCTCGGCGAGCAGCGACTCGCGAATCTTCGCGATGTTCGCCTTCGACGCCGACTCGCCGACGAGCAGGCTCTTCGTCTCCAGCGCGAGAATCCAGGCGATCGCCACCAGCAGCAGGCCGATGACGAGCGTGCCGATGCCGTCGAAGATCGCGTTGTCGGTGAGCACCGACAGCCCCACGCCGAGCAGGGCCACGACGAGGCCGGTGACCGCGCCGGCGTCCTCGAGCAGGATGGTCGGCAGCTCCGGGGCCTTGGCGTGCCGGATGAACTGCCACCAGGTGCGGTTGCCCCGGGTCTCGTTGGCCGAGCGCGCCGCGGTGAGCAGCGCGTAACCCTCCAGGCCGATCGCGATGACCAGGATGATCACGGCGACGAGCGGGTTCTCGAGGTCCTCCGGGTGCAGGATCTTGTGGTACCCCTCGTACAGCGCGAACAGGCCGCCGAGGCTGAACAGCACGATCGAGACGATGAACGCGTAGATGTACCGCTCACGGGCATAGCCGAACGGGTGCTGCTCGTCCGCGGCCCGCCTGGCCCGGCGCCCGCCGACGAGTAGCAGCGCCTGGTTCGTGGTGTCCGCGAGGGAGTGCACGGCCTCGGCGAGCATCGACGACGAGCCGGTGATGGCCGCGCCGACGCCCTTGCTGACCGCGATGCCCAGGTTGGCCGCGAGCGCCGTCACGACCGCGCGGGTGCTGCCGCCCTCAGCCGCCATGGAAGACCTCCTCCAGGAAGGCCTCGAACGCGCGCCAGCTGCGCCGGTCCGCGGCCGCGTGATACGGGCCCTCGGGGAGGGTGTAGCCGTGCTCGGCCCCCGCGTAGGTAGTGACCTGCCAGTCGAGGTCGGGCCGGGTGCGCAGCTCGTCCTGGAACGCGGCGATCGACTCGTCGGGCACGACCGGGTCGGCGCCGCCGGTCAGGACCAGGACCGGGCCGTTGATCAGGTCCACCTCGGCCGGGTCGTGGGTGACCAGGCGGCCGTGGAAGGACACGGTGCCGGCGAGCGGGGCGCCGGTGCGGGCGAACTCGAGGGAGGCCGAGCCGCCGAAGCAGTAGCCGGTGACGACGATCCGGCTCGCGTCGACCGCGGGGTCGGCCGCGAGCACGTCGTAGGCGGCGCGGACCCGGGCGCGCAGCAGGGCCAGGTCGCCGTAGTACTTACCGGCCTCGGCGGCCGCGCCCTCGTGGTCGTCGAAGCGCCGGCCGGTGCCGTAGACGTCGGCGCAGAACGCGAAGTAGCCGAGCTTGGCGAGCATCTGGGCGCGGGCCTTCGGGTACTCCCGCAGCCCCGTCCAGTCGTGCACGATCAGCACCGCGGGCTTGGGTCCGGCCACCGCGGCGTCGTGCACCGAGTAGCCCTCCATCGGGGCGCCGTCGTGCTCGTAGGTCACCACGGTCTCGTCGAGCCGGGCCCCGTCCGGGCCGGCGACGGAGTCGATCAGCTGCTGGTGTGCCGCGGAGAAGTCGGTCATGATCAGCAACTTTATCCGCCGGCCACCCACCCCGCTCGGCACACCCGCGGCGCGCGGCTAAATGTCCGATTTCCTGGCGGCCGACCACCCGGTCCACTTGGTGACGTCGATCGCCACCAGGCCGCCGCGCAGCGAGAAGGCCGGGTACCGCTGCCGCAGCCGGTCCACCGCCATCAGCCCCTCGGGCGCGTCGGGCAGCACGTCCCGCGCGCCGCCGTCGGCCCGGACCCACCACAGCTGCGACCAGTCGTCGTCGTAGTGGTCGACCAGCACCGCCGCCCGCGGGTTGGCGGCCAGGTTGGCCAGCCGCCGCAGCGCCGTGTGCCGCTTCGGCTTGGCGTCCACCCCGTGGTAGATCGTGTCAGCGTCCAGCGCGAACACGATCGGCACCAGGTGCGGCCGCCCGTCCGGCGTCGCCGTGGCCATCCGGGCGACCCGGGCCGCGGCGAACCGCCGCCGCGACTCGGCCTCGTCCAGGCTGGTCACGAGGCCTCACCCGCGAAGACCGCGATCGCGTGCTCCCACTCGTCGAGCGCCCGCTCCACGGTCGCCCGCGGCCCGGACGGCATCCACCGGCTGGCCCGCACCACACCGGCGGCGTGCAGCCGCTCGAGGACGGCCGGATCGGCCGGCGCGGACAGCACGTGCACGTCGACCGGCCGCTCGGCCTTCGCCTGCAGCTCCTTGATCCGGTCGAAGATGCTCTCGTCGTAGTTGGGGAACCAGGCGTCGCCGAAGGCCAGGACCCGGTCGAGCACGGTCGGGCCGGTGCCGCCGACGAGGATCGGCGGGTGCGGGCGCTGGGCCGGCTTGGGCCACGACCAGATGCGGTCGAAGTCCACGTACTTCCCGTGGTACGAAGCCTCCTCCTCGGCCCAGATGGCCTTCATCGCCTCGACCCGCTCGCGCAGGACGCTCATCCGCACCCGCGGGTCGGTGCCGTGGTTGCGCATCTCCTCCCGGTTCCACCCGGCGCCGACCCCGAACTCGAACCGCCCGCCGGAGAGCTGGTCGAGCGAGGCGACCTCCTTCGCGGTGATGATCGGGTCACGCTCGATGACCAGGCAGATCCCGCTGCCCACGCGCAGCCGGCCGGTCGCCGCCGCGGCCGCCGTGAGCGCGACGAAGAGGTCGTACGTGTGCCAGTACCGCTGCGGCAGCTCACCCCGCTCGTAGGGCGTCTCCCGCGCGGCCGGGATGTGGGTGTGCTCGGCGAAGAACAGCGCGCTGTGCCCACGCTCCTCGACCAGCCGGGCAAGCGGCCCGGGGCCCATGGCATTGTGGGTGGGGAAATAGCCGACTCCGAAGTCCATACCCCATTGCTACCCCAACGCACGGATGCGTGTGATCGCCCGGGCGAAGTAGGGGTGCGCCACGGGGCGGGTGAGGAAGTCCGCGAGGGAGTACAGGTCCAGGGCCCGGCTCAGCTCGCGCCAGTTCGGCGGCAGCTCCCCGCCGCCCGCCGCGAACCCGGCCACGAAGGCCGCGGCGAAGCCGTCCGGGCGCGGATCGCGCAGCATGTTGCCGATGTCGAAGAGCGGGCTGCTGCTGAACGCGAACTCCCAGTCGAGCACCGCCGCCACCGTGCCGCCGGGGCCGGCGACGAGGTTCTTCGGGTTGTAGTCGGCGTGCACGAGCTGCCGGGCGCCGGCCAGCACGCGCAGGTCGTCGGTGGCGGCGGAGGCGTAGCGGAGCAGGCGGGCCCGCTCGGCCGCGGTCAGGTGACCGTCGGCGTTGCCCTCGCGCAGGCAGCGGTCGACCCACGCGTCGAGGCCGGCGGTGGGTTCGGCCTCGTCGGGTACCAACGCGGCCTGGAAGAAGCCGGGGGTGGGGAACGTGACGGAGCCGATCCGGGCCAGCGTCTCGCCGACGGCGAAGGGCTCCAGCGCGATCGGGGCGCCGGGCACGAACCGGGACAGCAGCACGCCCGCGGCGGGGTCGGCCGCGACCACCTCGGGCACGGGGACGATCCCGGCCAGGCGGGCGGCGAGGGCGGCCTCCTTGGCACAGGCGTTGGTGCCCCGATAGCGGCGCAGGACGTAGCGGTGGCCGCGCTCGGTCCGCAGCAGCTCGTTGTGGTTGCTGTGACCGCCGGTCAGCTGCCGCCGCTCGACGATCCGTTCGCGGGGCAGCGCGCCGCGCAGCCAGGCATCGAGATCACCCACGCGTCCACGCTACGGGCTGTGGCAGGATGACGCCCGTGGCAGAGGCCGTCGACCGGCACGAGCGGCGCCGCCGCCTGGAGCTCGCGGGCGTGTGGGCGCGGCTGCGCGAGGCCGGCATCGAGCCCGCGTTCGGGTCGCTGACCCCGACGTACGACTTCTACGGCAAGGTGCCCGCCGAGCTCACCGGGCTGGTGGTCGACGAGCCGCACGGCACCGGGCGGATGCAGGTCACCGTGGTCGCCGCGCGCCGCCTGGTGCCGCCGGGCGAGGGCGGGCTGTCCGCCGACGGGCACACCTGGACCCGCGACGTCGACATCGAGCACGACCTGACCGCCGCCGACGGCGAACTGCTGTTCGAGGTGACGCTGCTGGAGGGGGCCACCGACTCGTCGGGCGCGGTGTGGGCGCCGCGCCGGCTCGCGCGGGACGAGCAGGCCGTCGTCGACGCGGTGCGGCTGTGGCACGGGTACCGCGACATGCTGCGCGCCACGCCGCCCAAGCCGGCCCCGCAGCGCCGCCGCTCCCTGCGCATCCGGGTCGCCGCCGCGCGCCGGTCCGCCGCCGCGCGTCCCCGGGTCCGCCGGCTCGGCATCGGGGCCGACCTGCCGGCCGAGCAGCGTTCCGCGATCGCGCGCGACCTCGGCGCGCTCGACGACGCCCGGCTCGCGTTCAACTTCCCCCGCGACCGCAACGGCCGCTATCTCAAGAGCGCCGTCGTCGCGCTGGCCGGCTACGGGCCGGGCCTGAGCCGGCGCGGGCCCTGGCTGTCGGTGCGGTCCCTCGACGACGAGCTGGTGGTGAGCCTGGAGGGGCTCATCGGCGCCAACCAGGACCACCGCTGGGATCGCCTGCCCTGGCTCTGGACAAGCCAGGAGCCTTCGCTTGTACGGTGGAATCTCCCCGACGCCGCCAGTGCCCGCCCCGTGCTGGACCTGCTCGACCGGTACGCGATCGGCGAGGCGCTGGCCCGGTGCGGCGTCGAGCTGGACGAGGAGCTGACGGCGCTGCTGGCCGGCTACCCGATCTCCTACGGCCTGGCCCAGCACGCCGAGACCTGGGTGAAGCGCCTGTACGACCAGCTGCAGCTCTGCGCACCCTGGCGCCTCGCGGCCGCGTACGACGTGCACCAGGACGAGCGGCGCGCGGCGAAGCGGCCCGGCGGGGAGCCGATCGCGCTGTTCGGCCTGAAGGGGATGAACCAGCAGTCCAAGCCCATGGTGGCCCTCGACACCCACGACGGCACCCCGCGCCTGAGCATGATCTGGACCGCCAGCAACATGCGGCTCACCCACGAGCTCTGGCAGTGCCCCGCGGATCTTGAGGCCGAGCTCTTCTAAGACCTTCCGTCGCCCATGGGACCCGGTGCGGTGTTGAGGGGGTGTGGGTGGAGCTTGCTCCCCCACTGCTGTTCAGGACATCGCACGGTATCCAACGGTGCCCGAAAGACCTTCAGCTGCTAAGCCTCGGCCAAGTCGCGCATGGCCGAAGTCGCCGTGTGGGTGCGCAGCCACTGCTCGATATCACTGCCCGGCATGGGGCGGGCGTAGTGGTAGCCCTGGGCGATGTCGCAGCCCAGTCGGAGTAGGGCGGCGGCGTGGGCGGTGCCCTCTACGCCCTCCGCCACGACGGTCATGCCCAGGTTGTGGCCGAGCTCGATCGCGCCGCGCACCAGGATGGCGTCGTCCTGGTCGACGTGCATGTGCTGGACGAAGGTGCGGTCCACCTTGAGCTCGTCGACCGGGAGCTGCTTCAGGTACGCCATCGAGGAGTAGCCGGTGCCGTAGTCGTCGATCGACAGGTGGATGCCGAGGTCGTGCAGCTCGGTGAGGGTCGCCGTGGCCTGGGCCGGGTTGGCCATCACGGCCGACTCGGTGACCTCCAGGCGCAGCAGCCGCGCCGGCACGGCGAGCTCCTCCAGCAGGCCGGTCACGTGCCGGACCAGCTCGGCGTCGAGCAGGCAGCGGGGCGAGAGGTTGACGGCGACGGGAATGGCGAGGCCCGCCGCCCGCCAGTCGTGGACCTGCGCGAGGGCGAGCCTCAGGACGTACAACGTGAGGCGGTTGATGAGGCCCGTCGTCTCGGCGACCGGGATGAACTCGGCCGGTGGGATCGCGCCGCGGGTCGGGTGCTGCCAGCGCACGAGGGCTTCGACGCCGCTGAGGCCGTTGTCGTCCAGCCGGACCTTCGGCTGGTAGTGCAGGGTCAGCTGGTCCGTCGCGTCGAGGGCGCGGCGCAGGTCGCCCAGCAGCAGCAGGCGGCTGCTGTCGTCGGTGTGCATGCTCGGGCGGTACACCGCGACGCCGTTCTTGGCCTCCTTGGCCACGTACATGGCGATGTCGGCGCAGCGCAGGAGGGCGTCGGCGGAGTGACCGTCCCCGGGCGCGCCGGCCACCCCGATGCTCGCCTCGACGTCGACCGTCACGTCGCCGAGCACGAAACTGCGGTGCAGGTCCTGCTGCAGGCGCGCGGCCAGTTCGGCGGCCTCGTCGGTGCGGGTTCCCGGCAGCAGGACCGCGAACTCGTCGCCCGACAGCCGCGCGACCAGGTCACCGGGGCGCAGCGCGCCGGTACTGCGGGCGGCGACCTGGCGCAGCAGCTCGTCGCCGTACTGGTGGCCGAGGGTGTCGTTGACCTCCTTGAAGCGGTCGAGGTCGAGCACGAGCACGGCCACCGGCGCGTCGGGATCGGCCAGCGCCGCCTCCGCGCGCTTGGCGAGCAGGATGCGGTTGGGCAGGCCGGTGAGCGCGTCGTGCAGCGCCTGGCGCTCGTTCTCGGCCGCCTGGCGCAGCAGCCGCCGCTGGTAGCCGGCGGCGACGAGCGCGAAGCCGGTGATGAGCACCAGCCCGACCGCGAAGCCGAGCGTCGTGGTGGTGAACACGATCGACTCGGTGTGCCGCAGCTCGGACACGGCGTCGGCGGCCTCGGCCGCGTGGGCCGAGTTCGCGGTGCGCACGATCGCGGTGAGCTGGTCGAAGACCGGGTCGGTGAAGTCGGCGTCGATGCGCGCCACGAGCGCCGCGTCGGCCCCGTCGACGGCGGCGAAGAGGCTGTTCATCGCGGCCAGGTACTCGTCGTGCAGCGCCCGGACCCGGTCCGCGAGCGCGCGGTCGCCGGCGTCGCCGCGGGCGGACACGTCGTCGAGCGCCCCGCGGAGGGTCGCGGCGGCCTCGGCGTGGTCGGCCCGGACCTCGGGGCCCGGGTCCAGCCGGTAGTGCTGCTCGGCGAGCTGCTCGGCGGCGACGGCGTCGTGCGCGTGCTCGTACGCGGTGGCCAGCGCGGTCGCCCGGGTCACGGTGTCGGCGGCGCGGCGGGTGCGCATGACGCCGACGGTGCTGAGCGTGGCGAGGGCGAGGACGACGACGGTGAGACCGGCCGCGGTCGCCCGCCGTACCCGGTGCGCGCCCATGCGCGATCCTCCCCGTCTCGTCGTGTGGAGCCGGTCGGGACATCGGCAGCCGGGGTACCGATCTGAATCCCGTTCAGGGGCAGTCTTCGGCGGCCGCGTCCAGGGTTACGCTGATCACGGTGCCGGAGTCCGGGCCGGTGCTGCTGGCCATCGCGATCGTGCCGCCGTGCGCGTCGACGATCGCCTTGACGATGGTCAGGCCCACGCCGGCGCCCTGGGTGGACAGCTCGTCGGCGGTCGTCGAGCGATGGAACCGGTCGAAGACGAACGGCAGGTCGGCCGCGGGGATGCCGACGCCGGTGTCCGTGACGGTCAGCGTCGGCACCGGGTCCGCGGTCACGCCGACCGTGATCGTGCCGCCCGCCGGGGTGAACTTGAGCGCGTTGAACAACATCCGGCTGAGCGCCTGCCCGAGCCGGTGCGCGTCCGCGCAGACCGGGGCGGGCGTTTCCAGCCGCTCGACGATCTCGATCTGCTGGAAGGCGGCCAGCGGGCGGCTCTCCGCGCTCGTGGCCCGGGCCACCGCGGCCAGGTCGACGGTGCGCAGGTCCAGGGCGAGCCCGTCCTGCTGCTGCAGGCTGCTCACCAGCAACAGGTCCTCCACCAGCCGCAGGAGGCGGTCGGCGTTGCGCTGCATGACGCACAGGAACTGCCGCGACGTGTCCGGGGACATGTCGTCGCCGTCCAGGAGCAGCTCCAGGTACCCGCGAATGGACGACAGCGGCGTGCGCAGCTCGTGCCCGACGCTGGCCAGGAACGAGTCCTTCATGCGCTCGAGCTCGCGCAGCCGGTCGGCCGTGGTGGTCACGTCGCGCGCGTACCGGCGCAGTTCGAGGTGGGCGGCGGCGTGCCGGGCCAGCGACTGCAGCGCCCGCCGCTGCTGCTCGGAGAGGCGGCGCGGCTCCCGGTCGAGCACGCAGACGGTGCCGATCGGCAGCCCCGGCCCGTCGGTGCCGCCGACGCGGTCCTGCAGGACGAGCGGCGCGCCGGCGTAGAACCGCACCCCCTCGCCGGTGACCAGCGGGTTGCCGGCGAACTGCGGATCGGCCACCGTGTCGCCGATCTCGAAGATGCCGGGGTGCTCGATCGCGCGCGCACAGAACGACAGCTCGCGCGGGGTCTGCGGGGAGCCGTCCCAGCCGACGCCGGCCTTGGCCCACTGCCGGTCGCCGTCGACCAGGCTGACCATGCCGATGGCGGTACCGCAGATGTCGGACGCGAGCGCCGCGATGTCGTCGAAGTCCGCCTCGGGCGGCGTGTCGAGCACCGCGGTCGCGTACAGCGCGGCGAGTCGTGCCGCCTCCCGCTCGGCTTCCATCACTGCTGATCTTCCCACGGATATTTCCGACATGTCCGAAATATTGCTCAGTCGTTAGGCCTTGAAGCTGGCATGTACTGGCTTTGAAGGGGGCGGCGGGATGGACAGACTGCGGGCGGCACTGATCGGCGCCGGGCTCGGCGTGCTCGCGGCCCTGCCCGTCCCCGCCCCGGCCGGCGCCGCCGAGGTCGTGACCGCCGTCGGCACGGTGCCGGGCGCGCACGACATCGCCGTGAACAGCCACGGCACGGTGTTCGTGACCGACCCGCAGCGCCGCCGCGTCATGACGATCGGCACGGACGGCCGCCCGACGCTGTTCGCCGACCAGATCGCCGGGCCGTCCGGGCTGGCCGTCGACGCGCAGGACAACATCTACGTGGGCACGAGCGCGGGCCGGGTGCTCCGGTTCGCCCCGGATGGCACCCGGAGCGTGGCCGCCGCCGGCCGGGCCGCGGTCCTGGCCGTGACCGTCGACGACGAGGGCACCGTCTCCTGGGCCGACGCGAGCGCCGTGTGGCGGGTCGCGAACGGCAAGCCCGTCCGGTACGCCCAGGTCCCGCACCCCACCGCCCTCGTCGCCGACCACAACGGCAACCTGTTCGTCGCCACCGGCACGCAGATCGTCGAGCTGACGCCGATCGGCACCCGGCTGACGGTGGCCTCCAGCGGGGCGCGGGCGCTGGCGGTGGATGCCTCGGACACGCTGTACGCGGGGGACGGCTGCACGGTGCGCCGCTTCCCCGCCGGCGACGCGCCCGAGCCGGCGCCGACGCCCGGGCCGTGCACCGGTTCGCTGGTGGCGGCGGCGCCGGGCGTGCTGTACGCCGCCGATGCCCGGACCGGGGCGATCACGCGGATCGCCCCGGCCGTTCCGCCGCTCGTGCCGCCCGCTCCCAACGCCCCGGTCGTGGTGAGCGAGGCGCCGCCCGCCAAGGGCGACGATCCGCGGCCGGTGCTCGTCATCTTCGCCGCGGTCGCCCTGGCCGCGGCGGTGGGCGGATCGCTCGCCCACCGCCGGCGTCCGGCGCGCTAGGTGTACCCGGTCATGACGTTGGTGACAGTCGGCTGATCGGGGGTTGGCCGTTCAGGGCGCTGTGGGGTCTGTGATGGTTGTGCTCCTTGAGCCGGCGTGGGAGTGCGGCGGCGCGCTGGGTGTTGCTGGTGTAGGGGGCGGCGGTAGGCCCATTCGGTTTGCAGGGTGCGGTTGAACCGTTCGACTTTGCCGTTGGTCCAGGGGCTGTGCGGTTTGGTGAACCGCTGGACGGCGCCGAGGTCGGTGACGGCCTGCTGGAATGCGGTGGCTTTGCGGTAGGCGAAGGCGTTGCGGTGATGACGCGTTGGATGTGGATGCCGTGGGCGGCGGACCAGGCCGCGGCCCGGTGCAGGACGGCGGCGGCGGTGGTCCCTTGTTCGTTGGGCGCCCGGATGGGCGTGCCGGTCAGCGGGTCGCAGTCGGCGAGCCGGGGCATCCCATGGCGGCGCAGGATGCGTCCGCAGGTCGCAGCCGGCACGCCGGTGCGGCGGGCCAGTCCGGCCGGCCCGCACCGCCACCGCCGGCGGGCGGCCAGGACCCGTCGCTCGATGCCGGTCGGCGTCCGGGCCGGGCTGCTCCGCGACCGGCTGGAACGGTCATGCAGCCCGGCGACGCCTTCAGCGTCGTAGCGGGCGACCCACCGGTGCGTGCACTGCCGGGACACACCCAGCTCCTTGGCCCCATGCGCGACCGGACGCCCCTCGACACGAACCCGCTGCACCAGCAGCCAACGCCCCTACACGGTCAGGCGGGCATTACGGTGGGCCACGAGGACCTCCAGGATGATCAGTGAAGTCGGCAAACTCCACTTCGCCTGGAGGTCCTCGTCCGATCAACTACCGCACCGGCGTGTCACCACCGTCATGACCAAGTACAGCTAGGGCAGGGTCCAGTTCTGGTTGGTCTGGCCGTTGCAGGTCCAGATCTGGATCTGGGTGCCGTCGGCGCTGTTCTGCCCGGTGACGTCGAGACACTTGCCGGTCTCGGGGTTGACCAGCGTCTGCCCGGAGCGCGACCACTGCTGGTGGCCGTTGCCGACGCAGTCCCACAGCTGCACCTTGGTGCCGTCGGCGTTGGTGCCGCCGGCCACGTCCAGGCACTTGCCGAGGGCGCGGACCGTGCCGTCGGAGCCCACCGTCCAGTTCTGGGCGCCGGTGCCGTTGCAGGTGTACAGCTGGATCTTCGTCCCGTTCGCCGTGCCCGCGGCCGCCACGTCGAGGCACTTCCCGGCCAGCCCCTTGACCGGCCCGGTTCCGCCCGGGGTGGTGGTGCCGCCGAAGTGGATGTCGCCCCGGTGCAGCACGCGCGGGTCGTAGTACGTCCGCTTGATCGCGTCGTTGGTGTTCCACGCCGGATCGGTCAGCCAACTGATCCAGACGCTGAAGAACGTCCACCGCGGCTGCGCGGAAATGGTCTCCGGCGTCGGTACGGTGCCCACCTCGGACAGCCCGATCGGCTTGCCGGCGGCGATCCCGAGCATCGCGTTGTACCAGGCCTGCGTCGGCTGCTTGTTCACCCAGGCGTCGAGGGTGGCCACGTCCACATAGGACGCTCCCGGCCAGTAGTCGGCGACGTGGCTCTCCCCGCCGGCGACGTCCTTGAGGTTCCAGACCCACACCAGGTTCGACAGGCCTTTGACGCCGGCGAGGTAGTCGTGGGTGATCTGGAACAGCTTGCGGCTGCCGTTGGCACCCGGCCGCCCGCCCCACCAGGACCAGCCCTCGTTCATCTCGTGCTGGGGCCGGAACAGCACCGGGATCCCGTTGTTCTTCAGGTCCTGCAGGTACGGCACCGCCTCGTCCAGCCGCCGCTTGAACGCCGTGTTGAGCGAGCTGCCGTCGGTCACGAGCTCGTTCCACTGGGCGTCGGTGAGCTTCGACTCGATGGCGCCGGTCCCGTAGTCCCAGTGGCAGGACGGCCCCACGGTGGGCGGGCACATGTGCCAGACGAGCGCCGGAATGCTGCCGGCCGCCCAGACCGACTTGGCTTGCGCGATGACGGTCGGCCGGGCGTTGATGTCGTTCTGCTCGAACGCGAAGTCCCCGGCCCACTCCCCCGGATACACGCCGGTGATGTCGTGCACCTTCTGCTGCCACGTGCTGGGGGCGGAGCTGGGCCCGTCCTGCTGCCCCGAGATGATCGAACGCCCGGTGATGCTCTGCAGGTAGTTCACCACGTCGGCGGCGGTGGCGGTGCCGCTCGCGGTCGGGGGCGCGGCGCCGGCGGCGGTGGCGGCCGTCATGGTGCCGGTAAGCGCGGCGAGCAGGATTGCCGTCGCGGCAAAAGCCTTGCGCACAGGAACTCCTTCCTCGGTTCGCCGACGCCCGTACTGAACGTCAGCTGAACCGAGTAAGGCAGCTAAATGCAGTTAAGTCAACCGATGTCTGCAGCGCCAGCGCGGCCGCCCCGAACAGCCCGGCATCGCGCCCGAGGACGGCCGGTTCGACGCACAGCCGCTTGAGAAACGCCATGCCCCGGCGGCCCGCGAGCGCGCTGCGCAGCGGCCCGAACAGCACGTCCCCGGCCGCGGCCACCCCGCCGCCGATGACCACCCGGTCCACGTCGCACAGTGCGGCCGTCGTGAGCAGCCCGGTCGCGAGCGCGTCGGCCCCGCGCGCGAACGCGCGCACGGCGACGGGGTCGCCACCGCGGGCGTCCTCGGCGAGGTGCCTCGCGTCGGCTCCGGACCAGCCCTGCCCGCGCGCCCAGCGCACCATCGCCGGCCCGCTGGAGAACATCTCGACGCACCCGACCGCGCCGCAGGGACACGGCTCTCCGCGCGGATCCACGGTGATGTGCCCGATGTGGCCGGCGTTCCCGGTCGGCCCGAGATGCGGCCGCCCGTCGAGCACGAGCCCGCCGCCGATCCCGGTCGACACCACGACCCCGAGCAACGCCCCGGGCCGGTCCCCGCGCCACCACTCGCCGAGCGCCATGCACTGCGCGTCCCCGGCGAGCAGCACCGGCACCGGCGGCAACCAGGAGGCCACCGTGTCCACGATGGGAAAGTCGCGCCACGCCGGGATGTTCACCGGGCTGACGGTGCCCCGCTCCCGGTCGAGCGGCCCGGCCGACCCGATCGCCACCGCGGTGACGTCCGCGGGTCCGGCCGTGGTCACGACCCGCCGCAGCACCTCGACCGGTTCGGCCCCGGCGATCGGCTCCTCGGTGCGCGCGTGGACCACCCCGTCGGCGTCGATGACCGCCGCCGCGAACTTCGTGCCGCCCACGTCCACGGCCAGCACCCGCGTCACGGCCGTCGCTCGTTCACGCAGCGCAGGACCGGGAACGCGACGAGCGCCGCCGGGTCCAGCGCGATGTCCGCTCGCACCCGGAACACGACCGACTCGCCGGGCAGGAGGGTGACGAGCTGGTCGTCCACCGTGGCCGACGGGTGCAGGCGGTCGGGGAACAGCGCCAGATCGCGCAGGACCGTGCCCGCGGTGACGCGCACCTCCTGCCCGCCGGGGACGTCGCGCACCTGCGCGTCGAACGCGGCCGGCGGGAACGGCACCTGCGGGTCCTCGGCGAAGAAGCGCACCTCCCGGGCGTCGTCGAAGGTCGCTTCGAGCAGCTGCGCGGGCGTGCCGTCCATCCCCGACGGCACCCGCACCACCGATCGCGGCTCCACCGTCACGGCCGTGGACGTCGTGGACACCACCTCGCCGGACAGGTCGCGCAACGTCAGCGTCAGGGTCGAGGTCCACGGCGTCGCGGTGTCGTTGACGAGGGCCACGCCCTGCTCGTGGAAGGTGAGCAGGCGCGGGGCGTAGGCGCGGCGCAGGGCGTACCAGAGCGGCTTGCGCCGGCGGCCCCCGTCGACCGCGGCCCAGGAGGTCACCGGCCAGCAGTCGTTGAGCTGCCAGACGATCGTGCCCATGCAGTAGGGCATCAGCGCCCGGAACCGGCGCACCCCGAACGCCATGGCGCGGGCCTGGTTGAGCTGGGTCCAGTAGTGCCAGTCGTCGAACGTGGACGGTTGCGGCAGGTGCGCGCCGAGTCCACTGAGGAGCTTCGCGTTGCCGTCGGTGGCCTTCTGATGGTGGCGCACGCCGGGCGAGTCCGGGGCGAGCGGTTCGTCGCTGACCGCCGCGCGCAGCGTCGCGTACGTCGGCGGCCCCTGGAACCCGAACTCGGCCACGAACCGCGGCGTGTAGTCGGCGTAGTGGGTCCAGTCCTTGGAGCCCCAGACCGTCCAGATGTGGATGGTCCCGGTCGACGGATCGTGCACGTCGCGGTCGGGCGCGCCCGAGTACGGGGAGCCCGGCCAGTACGGGCGGGCCGGGTCGAGCTCCGCCACCAGCCGCGGCAGCAGGTCGTAGTAGAAGCCGGCGCCCCAGCTGCGGCCGTCGAGCTCGCCGGGCCAGCCCCAGTGCTGATGGCCCTCGATGTTCTCGTTGTTGCCGCACCACAGCACGAGGCTCGGGTGCCCCATGAGCCGGCCGATGTTGTCGCGCGCCTCGGCCTCGACCTCGGCGGTGAACGGCTCCTCCTCCGGGTACGCCGCGCAGGCGAACGGGAAGTCCTGCCACACGAGCAGTCCGAGCTCGTCGGCGAGGGCGTAGAAGCCGTCGGACTCGTACACCCCGCCGCCCCACACGCGCAGCAGGTTCGCCCCCGCGTCGACCGCCTGCCCGAACCGCTCGGCCAGCTCGGACGCCCCGGTGCGCGCCGGGAACGTGTCGTCCGGGATCCAGTTGAACCCGCGCACGAACACCGGTTCACCGTTGACCACCAGCCGGAACGCGTCCGGTTCGAGCTCGACGCTGCGCAGCCCGACCCGGCTGGTGTGCACGTCCTCGGCCGCGGTGACCGTGAGCGGGTACAGATGCTGCTCGCCGTGTCCGCGCGGCCACCACAGCCGCGCATCGGGCACGTCGACCCGCAGCGTCGTCTCGGTCTGGCCCGGCGCGAGCTTGCCCTCGACGCGCACGTCACCGATGGCCGCGCCGACCTCGACGGCGGCACTGTCCCCGGCGTGCTCCCCGGCGTGCTCGACGACCACGGTGACGTCGGCGCCGTCGCGGCGGACGCTCGGGCGCACCTCGGCGATGCGCGTGCCCGACCACGAGTGCAGCCCGATCGGGCGCCAGATGCCGGCGGTGACCAGCGTCGGGCCCCAGTCCCAGCCGAAGTTGCAGGCCATCTTGCGGATGAACGCGTACGGCTCGTCGTACGGGCCCGGGCGCGCGCCGAGCAGGGTCGCCTGGGTCTCCGCGTACTCGTAGGGTGCGGTGAAGTCGATCACGAGGTCGTTCGCGCCCTCGCGCAGGTGCGGGGTCACGTCGAACCGGTAGCGCCGGTGCATGTTGCGCGTCTCGCCGACCCGGTGCCCGTTCAGCGTGATCGCGGCGATCGTGTCCAGGCCGTCGCAGACCAGGTCGATGCGCTCGAAGCCCTCGGCCCGCCATTCGAAGCCGGTTTTGTACCGCCAGTGCGTCCGCCCGATCCACGCGAGCCCGTGCTCGTTGTCGTCGAGGTACGGGTCGTCGATCAAGCCGGCGGCGAGCAGGTCGGTGTGCACGCAGCCCGGCACGGTGGCCGCGACGTCCTGCAGGTCGACGTCCCCGGTGGTCGAGACGGTCCAGCCTTCGTGCAGCGAGCGGTACATCGGCGACCCCTGTTATCGTCCTTGTGAACCGAGTAAGCGCGCTCAACGTAGCCAGGCCCCTCCCGCCTGTCAATGCCGGTCCGAACCGCGCCGGCGCGCGTGGCGGGCTCGGCCTCGGGTAGCGACAAGGACGGCGGTTGCGGCTAGCATCGCCTGAACCCGAGAAACCGCCTGAACCGCAAAACCGCCTGAACCGAGAAAGACCCGGGATCGCCGAGGGAGCAGAGGTGAAGCGACCGACCATCGCCGACATCGCCCGCGAGGCCGGCGTGTCGAAGGGCGCGGTGTCGTACGCGCTGAACGGCCGCCCGGGCGTCTCCCCCGCCACGCGGGAGCGCATCCTCGAGGTGGCCGGCCGGCTGAACTTCCACGCCGACAGCAACGCCCGCGCGCTCGCCGGGGCGCAGGCGCGGGTCGTGGGGCTGACGCTGCAACGCCCGCCGAGCACCCTGGGCGTCGAGCCGTTCTTCATGGAGCTGATCAGCGGCCTCGAACTGGAGCTCTCCCGCCAGTCGTACGCGCTGCTGCTGCAGATGGCCGCCGGCCGCGACGAGGAGCTGGCGTTCTACCGCCGCTGGCACAGCGAGGCCCGTGTCGACGGCGTGCTGGTCTGCGACGTGCGCACCGGCGACCCCCGCGTCGCCGCACTGGAGGAGCTCGGGCTGCCCGCGATCGTCATCGGGCCGCCGGACGCGAGCGGCGCACTGCCGAGCGTCTGGTCCGACGACGCGCAGTCGATGGTCGAGGCGGTGGAGTACCTGGCCGCGCTGGGCCACCGCCGCATCGCCCGGGTCGGCGGGATCGCGGAGTTCGCGCACACCGCGATCCGCACGGCCGCCTTCACCGAGGTCTGCACCCGGCTGGGCCTGCGCGAGACGGTCACCGTCGCGGCCGACTACACCGGCGAGTCGGGCGCGCGGGCCACCCGGCGGCTGCTCATCGGAACGGACCGGCCGACGGCGATCATCTACGACAACGACATCATGGCCGTCGCGGGACTGACGGTCGCCCACGAGCTCGGCGTGCCGGTGCCGTCCCAGCTGTCGATCATCGCCTGGGACGACTCGCCCGTCTGCCGGCTCCTGCACCCGCCGCTCACCGCCCTGACCAGGGACATCGGCGCGTACGGCGTGCGCGCCGCGCACCTGCTGCTCGCCGCCATCGCCGGTACGCCGGTCCACAGCACCCACGGGGAACCCGCCCACCTCAGCCCCAGAGGAAGCACCGCCCGCCTGAACCCGACCGCCTGACACCCCTATTTCCATAACCGCGAGCCCGTTCGGCCAGGAAAGGCCGGCGGGCCCGAAGCCGTGTCCGAATAGCGGTATTTGTCGGATTATAACGGTTCGGTCAAGGGTCTTTACCAGCGCGGCGAAGCGATGCCATTCTGCGTCCGCTTCACTAAAACGCTTTAGGCCCGAATGGAGCACACCCCATGAACAGACGAGCGTGCACCGCCATGGTCGCCGCCATACTCGCCACCACCGCCCTCACGGCGGCCGCGTGCGGCGGCTCGAGCAAGTCCGGCACGTCGGACGAGGCGCTGTCCCCCGCCGACGCCGCCGCGGTCTCCGGCGACATCACCGTGCTGACCAACCGCACCGACCTGGTCACCGACGGGACGATGCAGAAGTACGCCGACCAGTTCAAGCAGCTCTATCCGAAGGTGAACGTCAAGTTCGAGGGCGTCACCGACTACGAGGGCGAAGTCAAGATCCGCATGAACACCGAGAACTACGGTGACGTCCTGCTGATCCCGAACACGGTGTCGACCGAGGACTACCCGAAGTACTTCGCGAGCCTGGGCAGCGCGACCGACGTCGCCGCCAAGTACAGCTTCACGGACAAGGCGAAGGTGGCCGACAAGGTCTACGGCGTGGCCGGCTTCGCCTACGTCAACGGGTTCGTCTACAACAAGGACGTCTGGAACCAGGCCGGCGTCACCAAGTGGCCGACCACGCCCGAGGAGTTCGTGGCCGACCTGCAGCAGATCAAGAGCAAGACCAGCGCGACGCCGTACTACACCAACTACCACGACGGCTGGCCGCTGAGCTCCTGGTCCAGCGTGATCGGCTCGGTCAGCTGCGACCCGAAGGCGAACGACAAGCTGCCCACCACCGACCCCTGGGCGGCCGGCAGCGACTTCAACACCGCCGACACCCTGCTCTACGACATCGTGAAGAACAAGCTCTCCGAGGCCGACCCGACCACCACGAACTGGGAGGACTCGAAGGGCGCGATCGCCACCGGCAAGATCGCGACGATGTGGCTCGGCTCGTGGGCCATCGTGCAGATGCAGGACGCGGCGAAGAAGGCCGGCAAGGACCCCAACTCCATCGGGTACATGCCGTTCCCGAAGCAGGTCGGCGGCAAGTTCTGCTCCGTCGTGGCCCCGGACTACCAGTACGCGATCAACAGCCACTCGAAGAACAAGGCGGCCGCCCGCGCCTGGTTCGACTGGTTCATCGACAAGTCCGACGCGGCCGCGGTCAACCAGGCCGTCTCCGCGGTGAAGGGCGCCCCGCTGCCGCCCGCGCTCAAGCCGTTCACCGACGCGGGCGTGCAGTTCATCGAGCTGTCCCAGGCCGAGTCGGCCAAGCTCACGAAGATCGACAATGCCTCCGAGGTCGGGATCAGCAAGCCCGACTACCGGCAGAAGATCGTCGACACCGCCCGCGGCGCCGCCCCCGGCGACCTCAAGGGCATCTTCGCCGACCTGACCAAGCGCTGGATGGAAGCGGCCAAGACCGTCGGCTGATCCAGAGGCGGGCCGGTGGCACGCCGGCCCGCCCCTCCAGCGAAAGGAAACCCGTGCGAAGGTTCATGCCCTGGATCTACCTGCTCCCGGCCCTGGCCCTGCTCGTCGCGTTCACCTACATCCCCGTCGGCAGCATGGTCGGCTACAGCTTCACGGACTGGGACGGCCTGAGCGACGACCCGGCGTTCGTCGGCGCCGAGAACTACGTGGAGCTGTTCACCCGCCCCGAACTGTTCCAGGTGTTCTTCGTCAGCCTGTACTACCTGGCGGCCGCGGCCGTGCAGATCGCGCTCGCCCTGTACTTCGCGTTCATCCTGAGCTTCAAGCTGCGGCTGCGGAACCTGTTCAAGGGAATCCTGTTCTTCCCGTACCTGATCAACGGGGTCGCGGTGTCGTTCGTGTTCCTGTACTTCTTCCGCCCGCACGGCACCCTCGACTCGGTCCTGGCGATGTTCGGCGGGCACCCGGACAAGCTCTGGCTGGGCGACCCGGACCTGGTCAACTGGTCGCTGTCCGGGGTGTCGGTGTGGCGGTTCACCGGCCTGACGTTCGTGCTGTTCCTGGGCGCGATCCAGTCGATACCGGGCGAGCTGTACGAGGCGGCCGAGCTCGACGGCGCGAGCCGCTGGCAGATCTTCCGGCACATCGTGGCGCCCGGCATCCGCCCGATCATCAGCCTCAGCGTGATCCTGGCCGTGTCCGGGTCGCTGTCGGTGTTCGAGATCCCGTTCGTGATGACCGGCGGCGCGGGCGAGAGCAAGACCTTCGTGATCCAGACCATCAAGCTCGCGTTCCAGTTCAACAAGACCGGGCTCGCCTCGGCCGCGGCGGTCGTGCTGCTCGTCATCGTGCTGCTGATCACCTGGTTGCAGCGGCGGCTCGTACCGGATGAAAGGACCGACCTGACGTGAAGCTCGGCGGACTGCTGCGGTACACCAGCCTCGTCATCGCGTCCATCGTGGTGCTGCTGCCGCTGGTGACCGTGTTCCTGACCTCGCTCAAGACGCCCGAGGAGATGGCGACCGGCGACACCCTGGCCCTGCCGCACGACTGGCTGAACTTCGCCAACTACGCCACCGCGTTCACCAACGGCCGGATGCTCACCGGCTTCGCCAACACCGCGCTGATCCTGCTGGTCTCCGTCGTCGGTACCGTGCTGGCCGGCACCCTCGCCGCCTACGCGCTGGACCGGTTCCACTTCCGGTTCAAGCGCCTGGTCGTCGGGGCGTTCCTGGTCGCCACCCTGGTGCCCGGGGTCACCACCCAGGTGGCGACGTTCCGGGTGATCGACACGCTGGGGCTGTTCGACTCGCGGTGGGCGCCGATCCTGCTGTACATGGGGACGGACATCGTGGCGATCTACATCTTCATGCAGTTCATGCGCGGCATCCCGATCTCGCTCGACGAGGCCGCCCGCCTCGACGGCGCCTCCACGTTCAAGATCTACCGGTCGGTCATCCTGCCGCTGCTCAAGCCCGCGATCGCCACGGTCGTCATCATCAAGGGCATCTTCGTGTACAACGACTTCTACATCCCGTTCCTGTACATGCCCTCGGAGGGGCTGGGGACGATCTCCACGTCGCTGTTCCGCTTCAAGGGCCCGTTCGGCGCGCACTGGGAGACGATCTCGGCGGGCGCGGTCCTCGTCATCCTGCCCACCCTTATCCTGTTCCTGCTGCTCCAGCGCTTCATCTACAACGGCTTCACCAGCGGAGCGACGAAGTGAACCCGCGGAGCACCACGTGACGGCGCAAGGACAACCGTGAAACGCCCCACCATCAGCGACATCGCCGAGGCCGCCGGCGTCTCCATCGGCGCGGTCTCGTTCGCCCTGAACGACCGGCCCGGCGTGTCGGCCCGGACCCGCGAGCGCATCCGGGCCATCGCCGACGAGATGGGCTGGCAGCCCAGCGTGGCCGCCCGCAACCTCTCGGCGGCCCGGGCCGAGGCGATCGGCCTGGTCATCGCCCGGGACGCGGCGACGCTGGGGGTCGAGCCGTTCTACATGAAGTTCATCGCCGGGCTGGAGACCGAGCTGTCCGGGACCGGCACCGCGCTGGTGCTGCAGGTCGTCGGCGACCACGAGCGGGCGATCGAGGCCCTGCGCGGGCTGTGGGCGGCGCGGCGCATCGACGCGACCATCCTCACCGACCTGTGGGTCGACGACAGCCGGGTGGCGGCGCTGGAGAAGCTGGGCCTGCCGGGCGTGCTGGTGGGGCATCCGTCGGTACGCCCGGCCGGCTCCACCATCCCCGCCGTGTGGAGCGACGACGCGGCCGCCCTGACCGAGGCCGTCGGCTACCTGGCCGGCATCGGGCACCGGCGCATCGCCCGGGTCGGCGGTCTCGTGTCGCTTTCACACACCCACATCCGCACGGCCGCGTTCCGTTCGGCCGCGAAACGGCTCCGGTTGACCGCGGCCGAGGTGGTCGACACCGACTACACCTGGGAGGCCGGTGCCTGGGCGACCGAGCGCCTGCTGACCGCGGCCGACCCCCCGACCGCGATCATGTTCGACAACGACATCATGGCCACCGCCGGCCTGCACGTGGCCCGCAAGCTGGGCGTCGACGTCCCGGGCCGGCTCTCCATCGTGGCCGGCGACGACTCCCAGCTGTGCGAGATGGCCTACCCGGCGCTGAGCGCCCTGGCCCGCGACATCCACGCCTACGGCGCCAACACGGCCCGCATCCTGCTCGGCGGCCTGCCCGGCGACTATCAGGACGCGACCCCCCGCCTGCTGCTCCGCGACAGCATCGCCGCGCCGCCACGAAACTGAATTGGTTACGCTTCGTCCCATGGCGGTGGGGCGGCGGCCGACGATGAGCGACATCGCGCGGCGCGTCGGCGTGTCGCGGGTCGCCGTGTCGTACGCGCTCAACGGCCGTCCCGGGGTCTCCGACGACCTGCGCGAGCGGGTCCGCGAGGTGGCCGAGGAGCTCGGGTTCACCGCGCACCGGGCCGCCGTCGCGCTGCACGGGTCGGCCGCCGCCGATGTGGTCGGGCTGGCCCTGCGCCGGACCTCGGCCGCCCTGCGCAGTGAGGTGTTCCGGCGCCAGTTCATCGCCGGGTTGCAGATGGAGTTGTACGCCCGCAGCTTCGGCCTCGCGCTGCAGTTCGTCGAGAACGTCGACGAGGAGATCGCCATCTACCGCCGCTGGCACGCCGAGCGCCGGGTCGACGGCGTGGTCCTGTGTGACCTGCGGCTGGACGATCCGCGGCTGAAGGCGGTACAAGAGCTGGCTCTTCCGGCAGTCGTGGCGGGGGGCTCCGGCGAGCTGCCGGGCGTGGCCAACCTGTCCACCGACGAGCACGCGGGCGCGGCCAAGGTGGCGGGGCTGCTCGCCGCGCTCGGGCACCGCCGCGTCGCCCGGGTGAGCGGCCCGGCCGACCTGGCCCACACGGCGGCCCGCACGGCGGCGCTGGCGACGGTGCTGCCCGGCGTGCAGACCGTGCCGGCCGACTACACCGGCGAGGCGGCCGCGCAGGCGACCCGGCGCATCCTCGCGGGGCGCGACCGGCCGACCGCGATCGTCTACGACAACGATCTCATGGCCCTCGCCGGCCTCGGCGTGGCGGCCGAGATGCACGTCCCCGTGCCCGGCCAGGTGTCGATCCTGGCCTGGGAGGACTCCCCGCTGTGCCAGCTCGTGCACCCGGCCCTGACCGTGCTGCAGCGCAACATCACCGACTACGGCATGCGCACCGCCCGGCTGCTGTTCGAGCTGCTCGACGACCGCCCGGCGCGCAGCGTCCGCTACGGCAACGCCGCCCTCGTCGTCCGCGACAGCACCGGCCCCGCCCCGGCCTGACCCACGCCCTGTTCGCCTGACGTGCTGCCGCCAGTCGGATGGTGTGCGGTGTTGAGGGGGTGTGGGTGGAGCGAAGCTCCCCCACTGCTGTTCAGGACATCGCACGGTGGTCAACGGTGCCCGAGAGACCGTCCGTTGCCTAGCGCGACGTCCAGCCGCCGTCGATGAGCATCACCTCGCCGGTGATGAGGGAGGCGGCCGGGGAGACCAGGAACAGCACCGCGCCCGCGACCTCCATCGGCTCGCCCAGGCGGTGCAGGGCGGCGATCCGCTCCAGGACCTCGGCGCGGTTGGCCGGGTCGGCCAGGTAGTCGGCGTTACCGGGAGTCTCCACGAACGTCGGGGCGACCGCGTTGACCGTGATGCCGTGCGGGCCCCACTCGATGGCCAGGCAGCGGGTCAGGTGGGCGATGGCGGCCTTGGTCATGCAGTACACCGCCTCGCCCGGCAACGCGACCGCGCCGGCCTGCGAGCCGAGGTTGACGATCCGGCCGTACCCCTGCCGGATCATCACCCGGCCGGCCGCCTGGCTGGCGAAGAACGTGCCCTTGAGGTTCACCGCCAGGGTCAGGTCGAAGTCGGCCTCGGTGACGTGCTCGGCCGGGTTGCCGGGGGCGATGCCGGCGTTGTTGACCAGGATGTCGAGCCGGCCGAAGCGGTCCACCACGGCGTCGACGGCGGCGCTGATCTGCTCGGGGCTCGTCATGTCCATCTGCAGCGGCAGGACCCGCCGGCCCAGCGCCTCGATCTCGGCGGTCAGGCCGGCGTCGGCGGACGCGTCGCGCAGGCCGATGGCCACGTCGGCGCCGGCGTTGGCCAGGGTCAGGGCGATGGCCCGGCCGATGCCGCGGGCGGCGCCGGTGACGAGGGCGGTCCGGCCCGGGATCTCGAAACTGGGAAAGTCGGTCATCCGGCCAGCGTAGAGCCCTTGCTCGTTTCAGCATGTATTGACATCGATGCGGAAGGAGTCCTAGTGTCGTCCGCACTTACTCGGTTCAGCAGAACTGAAAGGAGTACCAGTGCGCAAGGCCATCGCCGCCGCGGCGATCCTGCTCGCCGCGATCGTCGGCACCCCCGCCCCCGCCCAGGCCTTCCCCGCATCCACCCGCTCGGCGTTGGTGTCGTACCTGTCCGGCATCTCCGGGCAGTACACGATCACCGGGCAGCACAACCGCGAGCCCAACTCCGACCCGACCAAGTGGACCCGGGTCGCCCAGGGCATCACCGGCCAGACGCCGGGGCTCTGGGGCGGTGACTTCCTGTTCGCGAGCTCGGACGTCAACGCCCGCCAGACGATGGTGTCCGAGGCCATCCGCCAGTGGCAGGGCGGCTCGCTCGTCGCGCTGACCTGGCACATGTGCCCGCCCACGGTGGGCTCGACCTGCGGCTGGGACAGCAGCGGCGTGCTCAGCCACCTCTCCGACAGCCAGTGGAGCCAGCTCGTCACCGACGGCTCGGCGCTCAACACGGCGTTCAAGAACCGGCTCAACGAGGCCGTGCCGTACCTGCGCCAGCTGCAGAACGCCGGCGTGCCGGTGCTGTTCCGCCCGGTGCACGAGATGAACGAGGGCTGGTCGTGGTGGGGCGGGCGCCCCGGTGCGAACGGCAGCCGCAAGCTGTTCCAGATCGTCCACGACTACTACGCCGGCCAGGGGCTGTCCAACCTCGTGTACGTGTGGAACGTCAAGGACGTCAACATGGGCTCGCTGGCCGACTACTGGCCCGGCGCGTCCTATGTGGACGTCGCCTCGCTCGACGTGTGGGTGAAGCTCGCCCCGAGCGCGAGCGACTACCAGGCCATGCTGAACGTGGCCGGGGGCAAGCCGATCGCCCTGGCCGAGGTCGGGCAGGTGCCGAGCGTGGCGCTGCTCAACGCCCAGCCGCGCTGGACGTACTTCATGGTGTGGGCGGAGTACCTGCAGGACCCGGCGTACAACACGAACGCCAATGTGCAGAACACGTACTTCAACAGCCGCGTGCTGGTGCGCGGCGAGTTCACCGTGCCCGGCGGCGGCACCACCCCCGGCGGCGGGACCGGCCCGGTCAAGGGGCTCGCCGGCAAGTGCCTCGACGTCGCCGCGTCGGGCACGGCCAACGGGACGAAGATCCAGCTGTACACCTGCAACGGCACCGGCGCCCAGAACTGGACGGTGGGCTCCGACGGCACGGTCCGCGCCCTCGGCAAGTGCCTGGACGTGGCCGGCGGCACCAACGCCGACGGCACCAAGGTGCAGCTGTGGGACTGCGTCGGCAACGGCCACCAGCAGTGGAGCCGGGCCGGGCAGACGCTCGTCAATCCCGAGACCGGCAAGTGCCTGGACGTGACGGGGCAGAACAGCGCTGACGGTACCCAGATCCAGATCTGGACCTGCAACGGCCAGACCAACCAGAACTGGACCCTGCCGAGCTAGGCCGGCGGTTCAGGCGAACGAGGGGGCGCCCGGGGCCACGAGCTCCAGCCCGGCCGCGGGGGCCGGGCGTCCCAGCAGGAAGCCCTGGACCCGGTCGCAGCCGAGGTCGCGCAGCAGCGCCGCGTGCTCCTCGGTCTCCACGCCCTCGGCCACGGTGACGAGGCCGAGGCTGCGGGCCAGGTCCACGATCGCCCGCACGAGCGCGGTCTGCCCGGCCACGTCGTCGCGGCTGTGCGGCAGGAACGAGCGGTCGATCTTCAGCACGTCGATGGGCAGGTCGCGCAGGTAGGCCAGGGACGAGTACCCGGTGCCGAAGTCGTCGATGGCGACCCGCACCCCGATCGCGCGCAGGGCCGTGAGGTGCGCGATCGTCTGCTCGGCCTGCGGCCCGGCGCCGACCAGCACGCCCTCGGTGATCTCGATGGTGAGCGCGTCGCCCGGCAGGCCCGAGGCGGCCAGCGCGGCGTGCACCCGGGCCACGAAGTCCGGCTCGGCCAGCTGCCGCGGGGAGACGTTCACGCTCACGCCGACGCCGGTGTCCGGATACCAGCCGGCCGCGTCCAGACAGGCCCGGTTGAGCACCCAGTCGCCGAGCGCCACGATGAGCCCGCTGGCCTCGGCCGCCGGGATGAACCGGTCGGGGCCGATCGGCGCGGAGCCGGGCGGGCACCAGCGCACGAGGGCCTCCACGCCAACGGTACGGTCCCCGTCGAGCGCGACGATCGGCTGGTACCACACCGCCAGCTCGTCCGCGGCCAGGGCGGCCCGCAGCCGCTCGGCGGTCTTGCTGCGCTGCAGCTGCTGGTCGCGCAGCTCCTCGTCGAAGCCGATGACCCGGTCCTTGCCGGCCGCCTTGGCCGCGTACAGGGCCACGTCGGCGTCGGCGAGCACCGTGGTGGCGCTGTACTTCGCGGTGAAGGCGCGGGCCCCGGCGGTACCGGAGACGAACAGCTCGACGCCGCCGACCTCGACCGGGCGGCGCAACTCGGCCAGCAGCCGCGACCCGCGGGCCAGCAGCTCCGGCTCGGCCACCCGCGGGCACAGCAGCGCGAACTCGTCGCCGCCCAGCCGGGCCAGGGTGTCGCCCGGGCTCAGCAGGCTCTCCAGCCGGCGGGCGACCTCGACCAGCAGGGCGTCGCCGGTCGGGTGGCCGAAGCGGTCGTTGACGTCCTTGAAGCCGTCGAGGTCGAACACGATCAGGCCGCCGCCGTCGCCGCCGGCCAGCAGCTCGGTGAGCCGGTCGTCGAGCAGCCGCCGGTTGGGCAGGCCGGTCAGGGCGTCGTGCAGCGCGTGGTGGCGCAGCAGGGCCTGCATCTGGGACTGCTGGTGCAGCGCGGCCCGCAGGTCGTGGGCCCGGCGCCGCTCGACCCGCCCGGCGTGGCCGAGCCGGACGACGAGCAGCACGGCGGACAGGGCGGTCGGCACCAGCGGCACCGCCACGTCGGCCACCTCCAGCCCGTGCCCGCCGAGCTCGTGCAGCAGCGACCAGCCGGTGGCCAGCGGGCCGATGAGCACGACGGCGGCGTACACCACCGTGCCCCACCGCCCCGAGGACGGCCGGGCGTCGGCCGGGGGCTGCGCGGCCGTCGGGTGCAGCACGGACGCGGCCATGAACACGTAGCTCGCGGCCCACCCGGCCGACGTGATGCCGGACCCGGCCCAGGCGCCGCCGAGCGAGGCCGAGACGAAGTACAGCACGTCGGAGGTGAGCAGGCAGGCGGCCCCGGCCAGCAGCAGCAGGTGGGTGGCGCGCAGCGTGCCGGAGGCGACCACCATCCGCACCGCCGTGCCCAGGATGAGCAGGTCCAGCGCCGGGAACAGGGCGATGCTCAGATCGATCGCGTGCGCGGGCTGGTCGCGGACGAAGGGGTCGTACAGCAGCACCCAGGTGACGACGACGGCGGTGCACAGCGCCACCCCGGCCTCGGTGAACCCGGCGAGGGCGGAGCCGTAGCGGCGCACGATCGGCTGGCCGAGCATGCCGGCGGCGATCAGGGGGTACATCGCGAAGTACGTCGCGTCGATCCAGGCGATCCCGGCCCCGGTGCCGCCGAGCGCGATGGCGACCGCCCACGAGAAGTTCGCGACCGCGGCGCAGCCCATCGCGGCGGTCATGCACCACCAGGCGCGCCGGCGCGCGACCCGGCCGGCCCGCAGCCGCCGCACGATCACCACGATGGCGACGATCCCGCCGAGGGCGTAGACCAGCTGCCGGGCGAACGAGGGCAGCTGGGGAGCCAGCACGGCGGCGGGCAACCCGCCGACGATGAACCAGATCCACGCCCGCATGCCATTACTGTCCCGGGCCGCGGGTGCAACGCCGTTGCTCAGATGGTGCCGATCGTGTACGCCACCTCGTCGACGATCTCGCGGGCCAGATAGCCCGTGCGGCCGTAGCGCGGTGCGAGGCGCTGACCGGCGACGGCATGCGCGTACGTGGCCCAGCACGCGGCCTGGGCCGGCTCGCAGCCGCGGGCCAGCAGCCCGGCGACCAGCCCGGCCAGGACGTCGCCGCTGCCGGACGTGCCGAGGCCGGCGGCGCCGCTCTCCTCCCGCCACACGTGCCCCTCGGGGTCGGCGACGTGCCCGTGCAGGGTCACCGCCGCGCCGTAGCGCGCCGCGAGGGAGGCGGCCTCGACGGCCAGGTCGTCGCCGAGGTCCCGGCCCAGTAGGTGCTCGGCCTCGGTCCGGTTCGGGGTCAGCACCGCGCCGCCCTTGGCCGTGCCGAGCACCTCCGGCCGCCGGCTGAGGGCGCCCAGGGCGTAGGCGTCGAGGACGAGGGCGGTGCCGGGGCCGGTGGCGGGCAGTACCAGATCCAGGATCTTCTGGGTTTCGTCGATGTTGTCCAGGCCCGGGCCGAGCGCGACCGCGTCGGCCCCGGCCGCCAGCTCGAGCAGCGCGCGCGGCAGGTCGGCCGAGACGCTGCCCTCGGCCGTCTCGGGCAGCCCCAGCACCTTCGCCTCCGGCACCGCGATGCTCAGCGCCGTCGCTGTGCTCTCGGTCACCGCCAGCTGCAGCCGCCCGGCCCCGGCCCGCAGCGCGGCGAGCCCGGCCAGCAGCACCCCGCCGGGCGTGTAGCGCGAGCCGCCGACGACCAGGACGGTCCCGCGGTCGTGCTTGTCGTCGCCGGTCGCGGAAGGCAGCGGCCAGTCCCGCAACAGGTGCGGGGTGATGATGTCAATCGGCACCGACGGCCTCCTGCTGCGTGGTCTCCTCGCGCTCCAGATGCTCGACCGCGTTGAACAGTTCCGGGCGGAGGATCCCGCCCTCGTTGACCCAGCTGCTGACCGAGCAGTTGGCCAGCGCGGTGGCCCGGGACAGGCTCAGCAGCGCCTCCTCGTCGAGGCCTTCGACGAGGTACCGCACGAGCAGCACGATCGCCTCGTGCCCGACCAGCAGCACGCGCCCGCCGGGATGGTCGGCCCGCACGTCGCGCATCAGGCTGCGCAGCCGCAACAGCACGTCGGACCAGGACTCGCCGCCGGGCGGGCGGTGGTACAGCTTGCCGAGCCGGGCGCGCCGGGCCGCCTCCTGCGGAAAGCGCGCGGCCACGCCCCGCTGGGTCAGCAGGTCGAGCACGCCGAGCTCCCGGTCGCGCAGCCGCTCGTCGTAGCGGACCGGGATGCCGGTCCCGCCGAGCGCGAGCGCCGCCGTCTGCCGGGTGCGCAGGTACGGCGACACGACCGCGAACTCGGGCCGCTCCCCCGCCGGCAGTTGCCCGATCCAGCGCGCGACCGCCTCGGCCTGCTCCCGGCCGAGCTCCGTCAGCGGCACGTCGGCGTCGCGCTCGGCGAGGTCGATGACCTCCAGCCCGCCGCGCTCGGCCTCCTCCGCCCGCACGTTGCCGACGCTCTGCCCGTGCCGCACCACACCCAGCCAGCCCAGTTCCGCCATGAGCGTCTGCGTACCCAGTGATCGGCCGGTTGAAGCCCGTATTGTGCGCGCATGGGGGAGATGGCGTGGTCCGCCGTGCCGCAACCGGTGCGCGCGGCCGTGGAAACTCGGCTGGGCAGCACGATCGTGGCTGTCGCGGATGTTGCCGGCGGGTTCTCGGAGGGCGCGGCGGCCCGGCTGAGCCTGGCCGACGGCCGCGACGTGTTCGTCAAGGCGACCGCGCACGAGGCGGTCCGCGACTTCCACCGGCGCGAAGGGGCGATCGCGGCCGGGCTTCCTTCGACGGTACCGTCGCCGCCTCTGCTCTTCGCCCTTGAACACGATGCGTGGGTGGTGCTGGCGTTCGCCTTCGTCACCGCGAGGCCCGCCCGCCCGGCGGACCTGCCGCGGGTCCTGGCCGCCGCGACGTCGATGGCTTCGGTGTTGACGCCCGCGCCGCTGCGGCCACCCACGCGCCCCCGGTTGCTGCCGGGCCCCGCGCTGGACGGCGACACGCTGCTGCACGGCGATCTCTACCTGTTCAACGCGCTCATCGGCCCGTCGCAGGTGTACATCGTGGACTGGGCGCACGCGTGGGTCGGCCCGGCCTACGGCGACGTGCTGATGCTCATGGCCGGCTCCCCCGAGGCGGAGTCGCTGTGCGCCGCGAACCCGCTCACGCGCGACCTGCCCCCGCACGCGATCGATGCGTTCCTGGCGGCCCACGGCGGCTTCCTCATGAACCTGGCCGCCGCCGCCGCGGCCCCGAACCTGGCGGCGATGGCGGAGTCACTCGGACGGGCCTCGCTGGGCTGGCTTGCACGGAGACCGTACAGTGCTACGTGATAGTGTTGGGTGCCATGGTGTTCAAGAAGATGCTCGCCGCCTTCGGGGTCGGCGGACCGAGTGTCGACACGGTGCTCGACACCCCTGCCGTCCAGCCCGGCGGCTTCATCGACGGCCACGTCCACATCCAGGGCGGCGATCGTGACGCCCGCATCGAACACGTCGTCCTGGTCCTCACCTGCGGCGTCGAGCTGAGCCGCAGCGCGGTCGCGGACCACTTCACGGTCGCGGCCGGCACCACCGAGTCGATTCCGTTCCGCCTGCCCGTCCCGTGGGAGGCGCCGATCACCACCGTCTACGGCCAGCAGCTGCGCGGCATGGCCATGGGCGTCGTCACCTCCCTGGAGGTCGCCGGCGGCCGCGACCAGGGCGACCTGGACCCGGTGGCGATCACGCCCCTCCCGGTCCACCAGGCCATCCTGGACGCCTTCGCGGAGCTGGGTTTCCGCTTCAAGAAGGCCGACGTCGAGCACGGCTTCATCCACGGCGTGGCGCAGCAGCTCCCGATCTACCAGGAGATCGAGTTCTGGCCGCCGCAGCAGTACGCGGGCCGCATCAACGAGGTCGAGCTCACCTTCATCACCAACCCCGCCGGCACCGACATCATCCTGGAGTTCGACAAGCGCGGCGGCTCGTTCACCGGCGGCGGTCACGACGCTTACAGCCGCTTCGGCATCGGCCACGACCAGGTCGCGGGCACGAACTGGACCGCGGTGGTGGACGGCTGGATCCACGAGGCGACGCAACGCCACTACTCCCGCATGCCCGCCCACGGCCACGGCGGCTACGGCGGCCACGGCGGCTACGGCCACCGCGGCGGCGGCATGGGCATGGGCACCGTGGTGGCCGCGGGCGCAGCCGGCGTGGTCGGCGGCCTGGTCGCCGGCGAAATCATCGACGAGGTCTTCTTCGACGACGAGGGCGGCGGAGACTTCGAGTAGCGGCCGCCCGGGCCAGGGCCTCCTCGGCCTCGGCCACGATCCGCGCGACGAGCTCGGTGGCCGGGAGGACGTCGGTGACCAGATCGACGCCCTCCCCGGCCCACACCGGCAGCGGCGGCACCACACCTCGGGCAACGTCGTCCGCGTACTCGCGCCGCACTTCCGCACCGGCCGCCGCTGCCGGGTCGTCGCGATAGCGGTCCAGGTACGGGCTGCCGAGCGTCCGCGCCGCATAGTGCGACGGCCACCCCGACCCGCGCACGATGTCCAGCACCCGGCTGCGCTCGGTCTCCTCCCCCCGCCCGGCCAGCAGCGCCTTCGTGATCGCGGGGTCGACCAGGGCCTCCGGCGTGGCCTGGAACCGGGTCCCGATCAGCGCACCCGCCGCCCCCAGGCACAGCGCCGCCGCCAGCCCGCGCCCGTCGGCGATGCCACCGGCGGCGAGGACCGGGACCGGGTCGGCCAGGTCGGCCACTAGGGGTACGAACGGCAGCGTCGAGCGGCCCCGGGACGCTCGACCGCGCCGGCCTCGACCGCCCAGGTCAGGAAGCCGGCGCCCCACGGCCCGCCCGACGCGGCTACCAGCGGCAGTTCCCGGGCCAGCCAGTCCGGGTCGCCGCCGCCGGCGCCGAGCAGTCCCAGGCCGCCGGCCCTGGTCACGGCCGCTGCGAGCGCCCCGCCGGCCGACCCGCCCATGGGAGCGAGAGCAAGCGGATGTTGTACTCCGAGCAGCTCCGTAAATGCCGTCGCCAGCGCCACCGCCCCATCATCGCAGCCGGAATGGTGCTGTCGTTCGCGCCTTCGAACCGGACGGATCGGCGGATGCGGGCGAGATAGTTGTCGGCTATCAAGGATGGACAACACGTCGCGGGGGCGGAGGAGCACGCAACGCTATGAAGGCCGTCCTCGATGTCGCCCGCGTGTCGATCCTGTCCGGGCTGGCCATCGAGGTGCGAACGGCCGACGGCGAGATCCGGCCGTTCGACGTCCAGTCCATCCGGCCCACCGGCCGCGCCCTGCTGATCGGACTGGTGCTCGGCGGTCCGGCCGGCCTCAGCGTGGACCAGGCGAAACTGTGGGCCTGGCCGGCCGACGCCCAACCGGCGGACTCACAGCCCGTCTCGACGCAGATGTCGCTGTTGCGCAAGCTGGGCTTTCCGATCAGCTCCGCGCGCGGCGCCGACACCTACCGCCTCAAGCTCGCCGGACCGTGCACCGTCGACGCGGTCGCGTTCACAGAACTCGCCAAGGACGGCCGGGAGGCGGTCGACGACGATCCGGTCGCCGCCGTCGCCGCCTGGGAGTGCGCGCTCGAACTCTGGCCGCACGAGCGGCCACTCGCGGATCTGCACCCTTACGTGCACCGCAGCCAGGCGCTGTTCCAGCTCGAACGGGCGTACACCGAGGTCGTCGCCGGCCTGGCCGATGCCCTCCTGCGCCGGCCGGTGGCGACATCCACACCGGCGGACGACGCCCGGGTCGCCGAACTGATCGCCCGGCTGGCCGACCTGAGCGACGATGCCCGCCTGCCGGGTCTCAACCAGGCCCTCACGCTGCGGCAACGGGGGCGGACGATCCCGCCGCCGGAGCCGGCCGCGACGGCCTACCAGGGGTCGTACGTCACGCAGTACGTGCGGCGATGCTCGGTCGTCGACCCCAGGCATCTGCGCCGCAGCCACCTCACCCAGGACGTGGTGCTGCCGCTCGCGGACGTGTACCTGGCCCTCACGGTCGAGCTCAACCGCGCCGACCCGCCGGAGACAGCGGCTTCCGAACCGGCCCTCCCGGCGGACGACACGATCGCCGAGCTGCCCGGCTCCGCCGAGATCTCCTTCGCCGGCCTGGTGCGCGAGCACCGCTGGATCGTCATGCTGGGCGCGCCGGGGGCGGGCAAGTCGACGCTGCTGCAGTGGCTGGCCCTGATGCACGCGAACGCGTTGCGCGAAGGCGAGGACCGCGTGGTCGTCGAGGGCCGCCACCTCGGCTCCGCCGAGCCGGAGGTCGACCTCGGGCCGGCCCGCCTGCCGATCCTGGTCCGCGTGGCGCAGTACGCCGAGTACCTGGCCACGGGCACCCCCGATCCGAGCGTGCTCGACTTCCTGGCCCGGCACCGCCTGATGGACGAGCCGCTGACGGGCGAGCCGGAGGAACGGGCCGCGCTCATCCGTACCCACCTGCGGGCCGGCACCGCGCTGGTCCTGCTCGACGGCCTCGACGAGCTGACCGACACCCCGACCAAGGTCCGGGTGCGCCACGACATCGAGCGCTTCGTCGGCGAGCACATCGTCGACCCGACCAGCCCGGACGCACTCGCCCTGTTCGGCGAGCGGACGGCGATCCCCTGGTGGCAGGCGCAGCGCTCGTTCCCGGCCGAGTCGGGCGGCAACCAGATCGTGGTCACCAGCCGCATCCACGGTTACCAGGAGGCGGCCCTCGACGGCCGGTACACCCTGGTGCGCATCCGCCCGCTGACCCGCGCCCTGACGCAGCGGTTCTGCTCCAACTGGTGCCTGGCCGTGCGCCGCTTCCGTGCCCAGACGACCGGTGCCACCGACGACGAGATCCGGCTGCGGGGCGCCGAGGACGCGCACGCACTCGTCCGGGCGATCGAGTCGAGCCCCGGCGTGGCCCAGCTGGCGACCAACCCACTCCTGCTCACGGTACTGGCCATGCTGATGCGCGAACGCAGCGCGTTGCCGGCGCAGCGCATCGGCGTCTACCACGAGGCCGCGCAGGTCCTGGTCGAGCGGCGCGCCTCGGGCTGGTCGATGGAGCAGGTCCTCGACCTGCTCGGCCCGCTGGCGCTGTGGCTGCACGAGCACCGCTCCGACGGGGTGGCGACCCTGGAGGAGGTCCGCCGCCACGTCTCGGAGGCGATGTACCGGCGCGTCCTCGACGTCGAGGGCGGCGACGAGGTCGAGCGCTTCATCGACGCCGCCCGCAACGACACCGGCATCCTCGTCGAGGTGGCGCCGGACCGGTTCAGCTTCGCCCACCTCACGTTCCAGGAGTTCTTCGCGGCCAAGGAGCTGACCCGCTCGCTGCGTACGTTCGGCCCGGCCCTGACGGCGCGCCTGCACGACCCCCGCTGGGCCGAGGTGCTGCTGCTGGCCGTGGCGGCGATGAGCCAGACCCACCCCGACGACATCGAGGGCCTGCTCACCGACGTCCTGGACGCCGGCTCCGAGCACGAGGACCTGCTGCACCGCGACCTGCTGTTCGTCGCCTCGTGCCTGGCCGAAATGCCCCGCGTGGTCCCGTCGGTGCTGCGCACGGTGCTCGACCGGCTGTTCCGCGCGGGCGCCGACGCCCGCCGGGACGGCTACCGCGAGCTGAACGACCGGACGATCGCGGTCCTGAGCCGCCTGTACGCCGTGGCCCGCGGCATGGTCCTGCCCAACCTGATCGAGGCGCTCCGCGATCAGGAAACCTCCGAACTGGCCGCCGACGTCGTGGAGGCGGCGGGCGCGGCGTCGCTGGATCTCCTCGACGCCCTGGAGGAGGTCTGCGCCCGCTGGAACCGCCCGCCCCGCGCCGTCGCCGTCCGCGCACGCGTGGCCCGCCGCCTGCGGATCAGCGGCACCGCGATCGACCCCGTGTACCGTCCGATCAGCACGCTGCTCAACGTCGACCACCCCGAGGCCGCCGCCTGGTACCGCCAGCGGGTGCCCGCCCTGCAGAAGCTGTTCTACGTCATCAACGACCGGGTCGACCCGGCGGTCTACGAGCACATCCGGTGGCTGCTGGCCGGATGGTCGCCCGACGCGCCCCCGGACCCGGACGGCATCGTCGACCGCCTGGTCGAGCGCCTCATCGACGCCTGCGGCACGCTGCGTGGATCGGATCTGTCGGCGATCGCCGGCGTGGCCTATCAGCTGGCCCCGTTCCGGTTCCCGGGATGGCTCCACTCGGCCTATACCAAGGGTGACGTCGACACCTGGTCGGCCGCCCGGCTGTTCGCCGACCTGCCGGTGCTGGTGCCGGCCCCGCCGGGTCTCGACGGCTGGAGCGCCGGCCTTTCCGATGACGCCGCCGTCGCGCTGATGCGGCAGTCCCCGACGCTCCCCCTGCATCCGGGGCTGGCCAGGCTCGCCTGGTCGAACCTCGACCGGGGCGGCCCGGTCGGCGCCGCGGCGCTGCGGCTGCTCAAGCGAGGGGCCGCACACGCCCCGCTCGAGGTCACCACGGCCGGCGTGGTCGCCCTCGGGAACGTCGTCGGCACGATCGACGATGGCGACCTGCTGCCGCTGCTGACTCGCCTCAGCCTGCCGGATCCCGCACCGGCGGACCTGATCGCGGCATTGGAGTCCCTGGGACGGGACGGGCACGATCTGCGCCGCACGCCGGCCGTGCTGCTGCTCGCGACGGTGCCCGGCCGGATCGTCGACGAGCACGTGTACGACCAGCTCGCGGAGGCCCTGCTGCGGGACGGCGAGCGCTGGCGGGTGTACGCGGCCGCGGCCCTCCGCATGCGCCGGACCGCCGACACGGTGACCGACGGCGCGCTGCGTCGCGCACGGTCGCATTGGCGTACGCTACGAACAGCCGACCCGGCCACCGCCGACGTGCACACCGGCCTCGCTCACGGCCTGAGCCAAATGGCCATCGAGAGGTTCTCGGCGCTTCCCGGTGCCTGGGACGACGACGAGGCACCGACGCCGGCGATCGCCGTCACCGACGAACTGCTCGACGGGCTGCCCGGCCTTCCCGCTCCAGCCGTCCGTGAAATCGTTGGGGGCCTGGCGTATGAGGCGCAAACCGGGAAGCCCACGGGAATCGACCTGACCCGGTTGCTCCAGCTCGCCGGCCACACCGGGTTCCACCGGGAGATTCGGCAGTGGCTGTTCGAGATGTTCGGCACGGACGCGGCCAGGACGGGCCGGGCCGACACCCTCCTCGACGTGGTGCAACACGCCAGCGAGCAGGACACCGACCTGTGCGCGGCGGCGGTGCGCGGCTACGCGCTCTGGGCGAGCAGCAACGCCGCCAGCGTTGGCGCGATTCCCGACATCCGTGCGGCGGCAGCGGGAGTGCTGCGGAAGGCCCACGCGGTTGAGCCGGTGCCGATGATCGGTGCGCTGACCGCGCTCGACGTCGTCGAACTCGCCGGCCCGAACCAGGCCCTGGAGCTGTTGCGGACACGGTCGTCGACCGTGCGGGTGGCGGCCGGGGCGCTGCTGTGGGCGTTGTCCAGCACCAGCAGGTGGATGTCACCGCAGACCGCGCACGGCCGCCCGTGGCACCAGGCGATGCTCGGCCTCGTGGGAAAGCTCGCCGACCAGGAGCGCGGCCTCCGCGCGGTGGTCCAGGAGATCGCCGCGATCCTGTCCGGCCAGGATGCCGGCTGGAACCGGCAACGGGCCGCCCTGGCCGCCGCGGAGCTGCTCCAAACCAGTCAACCCGATCGATTCGGCCGCGCGGCGGCCGCGATCGCACTGCCGGACCTGCTCGAACCGGCCATGCACCAGGCGGGCAGTTACAACGTGCGCCTGTTGAGCCGGACCATGGCCGGACGGCTGCGGGTGAACGACCCGAACTGGATGCCCGCGCTGCTGTCCGAGTGCCGGGACAGCGACGCCGCCTGCGACTCGGCGCTGCGTTGGACGAGGGCGGCACCGCAGCCGTCGCCGGTCGACCCCGACGTGGCGATTGCCGCGATGACCGGGCCGCATTGGCGAACCGCGTGGCTCGCGGCCAATCTCGTGGTGCAGAACGTCAACGCGCTTCCGCCCGCCGACGTGCAGCGACGGCAGCAACTCCTCGGCGCCATCGTCACGGCTCTCCGGTCGGGCAGCCCGGCCCTCGACCTCGCCCGGCCGGCCGGCTCGGCAAGCCTGCGTTCGGCCGTCTATGCGCTGGTGGATGGCGTCGCTCCGACCCCGGCCCCAAGCGGGCGGCAGGAGATCGGCCTTCATCAGCTCGCGAGCGACGCCACGATGCTCGGCCGGCATCGCCAGATGACGAGCGCCTTCGTCTTCGGCGGCACCCACTCCGACGCGATCCAGGCCGCGACGGCGACACTCGCCACGGTCGTCGCACGGCGACGCATGATGGTGCTCCGCGACCCCGACGACCGGCCGCAACGCGTGAACCCCCCGAAGCCTCGCGGCGGCCCCCCGGTGAGTTGGACGGCATACGGGCTCGCCGACCTCACCGACGAGGAGACCCGTCTGGTCGCTCAGGCGATCTATGACCTTTGCGAGCGCCGCACCGGCGACCGGCTCGTGAAGAAGTTCTCGGCGAAGGATATCGCGGAGTTCGACGCCTTCGTCGAACGCGACGGTATCGGTGACGCCCTCGCCTGGCTCGAGCGGAAGACCCCGAACTACCGGCTCATGACCCTGAACGTCCTCACGGAGCTGCAGCGGGAGGCGCGCTCGTCGGCGGCTGAGATCTTGGCGGGTTTGCGCAGCTCATAGCCCGTGCTCATCGAAACCTCATCGCGAGCTCATCGGGCGGCAGCCAACGATGTGTTGCGGTAGAGCCGCGGGTGAGCACCCGTCCGTAGCTTTCTGCGCAGCGGCCCACCGCCGCCCCCGCAGGAAGGAGACGGACATGCACCTCGACTCGGCCGCCGACCACCTGGACGGCGTCATCCGGCTGGCCGGCATGCTCGGCGCGCTCGCGATCGGCGCCGTGCTCGTGCTCACCGGGAAGGCCACGATGACCGAGGCCGCGGCGTACATCAGCAGCGTGCTGGTCTACCTCGGCGCGGTCGGCTCGGCCCGGGACAAGCGGGCCCGCTGAACCACCAGACCCGACGGGCGGCGGAGCCGGAAACGGTGGCTCCGCCGCCCTCGGCATGTCAACCCAGCGTGGCCGTCGCGAGCAGATGGGAACTGGCGGCGACCAGCGACGGCTCGGTGGAGTACAGCCGCGCAAGTTCCAAGGCCGCAGTGAACACCGACTCGGCGTGCGGACCGTTCAGCGCCGCCTCCGCCGCCGTCCACAGTGGACCCTCCAGGCCGTGCAGGACCACGTCCGGAAGGCCGGCGTCCGTGCACTCGGACAGGAGCTCCTCGGGGCGGTGGAAGTACGCATGGGTGAAGCCGAGTGACGGATCGTTGCGCCCGTCGTGCACCAGTGAACGGGCCTCGGTGAGGGTTCGCGCGTTGAAGCGGGCCGTCGCGGCGAAGTCGAGGGGGCCCGCGAACCGGGAGATGACGGCCGCCGCGAGCACGCCGCCGGGGCGGGTCACCCGGGCCGCCTCGCGCAGGACGGCGACCCGGTCGGCCCGCTCGTGCAGGTGGTACAGCGGGCCGAGCACCAGCACCGCGTCGAACGACCCGTCGGCGAACGGCAGCGAGCGCGCGTCGCCGACCGAGGCCTCGATCGGCGGGTCGCCGGCCCGGGCCTGCTCGACGTGGGCCGGCACCAGGTCGACGAGGCGCACCCGGTGCCCGGCCCGGGTGAGCTCACGCGCGTACGCCCCGGTGCCGCCGCCCACGTCGAGGACGGCAGCACCCGGCGGCAGCAGCTCGTGCAGCACCTCGAGCGTTCGCGTCCACTCCAGGCGGGCCTGCGGGCGGCGGGCGAGCCGCTCGTCCTCGCGGTACTGCGACGAGTAGTACTCGACGATGTCCTCGGTCGTCATGCCGCCGACCCTAGATCAGCGCAGCCGGGCGATGCGCCCCATTTCTCCGGAGGCCCAGCACACGCCCCCGGCGCAGGCGACCGAGTCGAAGCTGCCGGTGTCGAAGCGGGTCCAGCTGCGCCCGCCGTCGCGCGACCAGTCGCTGCCCGTCGGCCCGACCGCGAAGGCGACCTCCCCCCGCCAGGCCGCGCCCGAGCGATACTCGCCAGGCACCGTGCGCGACACCGTCCACGACCGCCCGCCGTCGCGGGAGACCGCCGCGCCGGACGGGGCCGAGGTCGGAGTCACGTAGTCGCCGCCGACCGCGACGCCGTGCCACCGGTCGCGGAACGCGAGGGAGTAGACGCCCGCCGACGGCCCGGACGGGATTGGCGTGGTGGCGACGGTCCATCGCCGGCCGCCGTCAGCGGAGTGGAAGACGCGCGAGGACGAGCCGCCGCCCGTGGCGAACCAGAAGTCGCGGCCCGCGGCGACGAGGCAGGTGCCGCTCGCGGCGAAGGCGAACTCGCCGTCCAGGGCGGGCGGCAGGTCGGCCGCCAGTGAGGACCAGTGCCGGCCGCCGTCGTCGGTGGTCAGGAGCTGGAAGTGGCCGTTCACCGGGTCGCCCAGGGCCAGGCCGTGGCGGGGGTCGGCGAAGGCCAGGCAGTCGTAGAAGGCGGCCGGGTCGGTGTTGCGGTAGGTCTCGGTCCAGGTGCGGCCACCGTTGTCCGTGCGGTACACCCGGGAGTCCTCGCCGTTGCCGATCGACAGGATGACGGCCCGCTGGGCGTCGAAGGCCTCGATGTCGCGGAACTGCAGGGCTTCGGTGCCGGACGGGCCGACCGAGCGCCAGCTGCGGCCGCCGTCGGTGGTGCGCAGGACGGTGCCCTCGGTGCCCGAGGCCCAGGCGACCCGGTCGCTCACCGGCGACAGGCCGCGCAGCCTGGCGGTGGAGCCGGTGTCGAGCAGTTTCCAGGACGGTTCCGGCGGCCATCCGAAGCCGCCGGCGCCCACGACGACGGCCAGCCCTAGCATGATCGCGACGATGCGATTGGTCATATCGATGAACTTAAGGAGCTGGGCTGCCCGGGACAACCCCGGGGCCGGTCGTGTGGTGGTTCGAGGCATGAACGGCTCGCGCCGGTGGTATGAGGGAGACATGACCTTGACCGTCCTGGTGACCGGCGCCTCCGGGTTCGTCGGGTCGAAGCTCGTGCCGCACCTGCTCGCCCGCGGCCACCGGGTGCGGGCGATGACCCGCAAGCCGCAGCAGTACTCCGGAGCGGGCGAACCCGTCGCCGGCGACGTCACCGACCCCGGGAGCCTGCGCGCGGCGCTCGACGGCGTCGACGTGGCGTACTACCTCGTGCACTCGCTCGGGCTGGACGACTTCGTCGAGCGCGACGCGCAGGCCGCGCGCAACTTCGCCGCCGCGGCCGCCGACGCGAAGCTCGAGCGGATCGTCTACCTGGGCGGGCTCGGCGCCGACGGCGACGCGCTCTCCGACCACCTGCGCTCCCGCCGCGAGGTCGAGCAGATCCTGGCGGCCGGCCCGGTCCCGGTGACCACGCTGCGCGCCGCGGTGATCATTGGGCACGGCGGCATCTCGTGGGAGATCACCCGGCAGCTCGTCGACCACCTCCCGGCGCTCATCACGCCGCAGTGGGTCGCCACGCGCACCCAGCCCGTCGCCCTGCCCGACATGCTGCGCTACCTGGTGGCCGCCGGCGAGTCGGAGGAGGCGCGCGGCCGCGTGTACGAGGTGGGCGGCCCGGACGTGGTCACCTTCGCCGACATGTTGCAGCGGGTGGCGAAGGCGCGCAGCAAGTTCCTGCCGAACGTGACCGTCCCGCTGCTCACGCCGCGCCTGTCGTCGATGTGGCTGTCGCTCGTGACCGACGTGGACATCCCGACCGCGCGCAATCTCGTCGACTCGCTCAGTGCGGAGACGGTCGTGCGGGAGCACCCGATCAGCGAGCTCGTGCCGGGCGAGGCGCTCGGGTACGACGACGCGGTCCGCCTCGCCCTGGCCGACCGCGCCCTGGAGCTCGCCGAGCGGGAGGCGGAGCGGACCGCGGCCGAGGCGACCAAGGCCGGTGAGACGGCCGAGGCCGCCCGCCGGGCCGCGCGCGACGCGGAGCAGCACGCCCAGGACGTCCGCCGCGAGCTGGGCGTGACCGTCCCGTGAGGGCCCTGCGCGACCTCGCCCGGGCCGCGTTCGTCGATCGGGTGCCGCGCGAGCACGGGGAGACGGCCGCCCTGTTCCGCCGCCGCCGCATCGTGGTGGCGGTGACGCTCGCCGCCGGCGCCGTCCTGCTCGGGTGGTCGCTCACGATCCGCCCCGGCGACCCGCTGTTCTATGCCATGACCCTGGCGGTGGCGGCGACCTGGGTGGCCGGCAGCCTGCTCTCGGGCCGCTTGCATTTAGGCCGCATCTTGTACCGTGACAAGCTCCGACGCCCGATCCTGACGCCCATCGCGACCGGGCTCATCGTCGGGGGCGTCTTCGTCCTCGGAGCGCTGATCGTGCAGCACATCCCGCCGTTGCGAGCCTACGCGGGCGAGGTGCTGGACCACGCCCGCTACGGCTCGATCGTGCCGATCACGATCGTCACGCTGCTCAACGGCCTGGCCGAGGAGGTCTTCTTCCGGGGCGCCCTGTTCGCCGCGATCGGCCGCAGCCACCCGGTCCTCATCTCGACGGTGGTCTACGCCCTGGCCACGATCGCCACGGCCAACCCGATGCTCGTCTTCGCGGCGGCCGTGCTCGGTGCGGTGCTCGGCCTGCAACGGCGCGCGTCGGGCGGAATTCTCGCCCCGATGCTCACGCACGTCACGTGGTCGATGGTGATGCTGTTCGCCCTGCCCCCGTTGATCGGCTAGCGACGAAGGGCCTGTCTGGCACCGTTGCATACCGTTCGATGTCCTGAGAAGCGGTGGGGGAGCTTCGCTCCACCCACACCCCCTCAACACCGCACCGGGTCCCTACTCGCCGCAGCAGCAGGTCATGCTGCTGCGAGGCCTACAGGGACGTCGCGACGGTCTCCAGGTGGTCGAGGGAGTCCTGCAGGCCGCTCTCCATGCCGGAGGCGATCACCGCGTCGCGGGTTTCCTGGTCGTCGTACTCGCACAGCATGGACATGTGCGTGCGCCCGTCGGTCTCGGTGAACGTCACCGTGATGAGGCCGGTGTGGGCGTCCGGGTCGGGCAGGCCCTCGAACACCTCGGTGTTGACCAGGCGGTCGGGGGCGGCGATCTCGCGGTACACGCCGCGGAAGGCGACCTCGAAGCCGCCGGCGTCCATCACGTAGCGCCACCCGCCGCCGACCCGCAGGTCGATCTCGGCGCTGACCATCGCGCCCTTCTCGCCGGCCCACCAGCGCTTGACCAGCTCCGGGGTGGTGTAGGCGCGCCAGACGAGCTCCTTCGGCGCGTTGAACTCGCGGGTGATGAGGATCTGCAGGTCGGTCGGGAGGGTGACCTTCGCCGTGCCCTTAGTCGTCGTCGGCATCGTTCGTCTCCTTCGTGAGATCGTTCAGGACGTCGTCCATGCGGTCGAAGCGCTCGTTCCAGCGCTGCTCGTACGTGGCGAGCCACTCGTAGATCGGCTTCAGCGGCGCGGGGTTCAGGCGGTAGACGCGCTGCCGCCCCTCCTCGCGGACCCGCACGAGGTCGACCTCGCGCAGCACGCGCAGGTGCTTGGACACCTGGGGCTGGGCGAGCCCGAGCAGGTGCACGAAGTCGTTGACCGGCCGCTCACCCTGGGCGAGCAGGTCGAGAATCTCGCGCCGCCGCGGTTCGGCGACGGCGTTGAACGCATCGGTCGTGGTAGCCGCTCGTGCCATGCCACCAATCATATGCCGATAAGGGAATGCGTCAAGCCCGGATCGTCGACATCAGCACCTCGACGCAGGCCGCCGGGTCGTCGGCGAACGGCAGGTGCCCGCAGCCGGGCAGCCGCACGTGCCGCGCGGACGGCAGCAACCGCTCCGCCCGCCGGGCCTGGAACGCCGGCAGGATGAGGTCGCGCGGCCCCCAGGCGATCGTCACCGGAATGTCCACAAGGGACCCGGCCGCGGCGAACCGGTGCCCGGCGAAGGCCGCCCGCGCCGCCTGGAACCCGGGCCACGCAGCGAGGGCCCGCGCGTCGGCGACACCCGCGGCCGGGTCGACCCGCGTCGGGTGGCCGAAGAACAACCCGAACAGCGCGATCCGCCCGGCCGCCGTCGAGGCCAGCCGCGGCAGCGCGCGATCCGACACCCGCGCGCACGAACGCGCGGCCGAGACGGACAGCTGGCACCAGCGGCGCGAGACCGGTCCCCAGAAGCCGATCGGCGCGAACGCCGTCACCGACAGGGCGTGCCCGCGCCGGCCGAGTTCGAGGGCCACTCCCCCGCCCATCGAGCTGCCCGCGACGTGGAACGGCGGCGGGACGCGGGCGAGGACGTCGTCGGCCAATGCCGGTACCGATGCGCCCGCTTGATCAAGAGCGACGACGTCGAGCCCGGCGAGGCCCGTCAGCAGCGGATCCCAGACCTGGCGGCGGCTCCCCAGGCCGTGCAGCAGCACAAGCGGCGCCATACCCGAGCATCGTACTTGTTGACAGCCTGACAACAAGGGGGCACCGTGACCGCCATGCACTACGACGTCATCGTGGTCGGCTCCGGGTTCGGCGGCAGCGTCAGCGCGCTCCGGCTCACCGAGAAGGGCTACCGCGTCGCCGTGCTGGAGGCCGGGCGCCGGTTCGCCGACGAGGACTTCGCGAAGACGAGCTGGCGGCTGCGCGACTACTTGTTCGCGCCGAGCATCGGCTGCCACGGCATCCTGCGCATGACGCTGCTCCCGGACGTGCTGGTCCTCTCCGGCGCGGGTGTCGGGGGCGGATCGCTGGGGTACGCGAACACGCTGTACAAGCCGCCGGACGTGTTCTTCCAGGACCCGCAGTGGGCCGGCATCACCGACTGGAAGGCCGAGCTCGAGCCGCACTACACGGAGGCGTCGCGGATGCTCGGGGTGGCCGAGAACCCGCGCACCACGGCCGCCGACGAGGTGCTGCGAGCGGTCGCCGCCGACATGGGCGTCGCGCACACCTACCGCCGCACGCCGGTCGGCGTCCTGTTCGGCGAGCGGCCGGGCGAGACGGTGCCCGACCCATACTTCGGCGGCGCCGGCCCGGCCCGCACCACCTGCACGTTCTGCGGCTCGTGCATGACCGGCTGCCGCGTCGGGGCGAAGAACACGACGGTCAAGAACTACCTGTACCTGGCCGAACGCGCGGGCGCCGAGGTGCACGAACGGACCACGGTCACGCGCATCGTCCCGCGTACCGGCGGCGGTTACACCGTGCACACGAAGGGCAAGCGCACCATGGTCGCGCAGGAGGTGATCCTGGCCGCCGGCGCGGTCGGCACCCAGCGCCTCCTGCACCACCTCAAGCGCTCGGGCGACCTGCCGAACCTCTCGCCCCGCCTGGGCGAGCTGAGCCGGACCAACTCCGAGTCGATCCTCGGCCCGCGCTCCCGCCGCCGCGACGCCGACTTCACCGACGGGGTCGCGATCACGTCCTCGATCCACCCGGACGCCGACACGCACATCGAACCCGTCCGGTACGGCCCCGGCAGCAACCTCCTCGGCCTGATGGCCGCCGTGCTGGTGGGCGACACCGGCCGTACCCCGCGCTGGCTCGCCGGCCTCGGCCGGACGCTCACGAGCTGGCGCGACTGGCCGCGGCTGTTCTGGCCCCGCCGCTGGTCGCAGCAGACGATCGTGCTGCTGGCCATGCAGCCGAAGGACAACTCGATCACGGTCGGCCCCCGCCGCGGCCCGTTCGGCGGCCGGCGCCTGACCAGCCGGCGCGGGGTCGGAGAACCGAATCCGGTGTACCTCCCGATCGCCCACGATGTCGCCCGCCGCGTCGCCGACAAGATCGACGGCGTCCCGCTCGGCTCGGTGACGGAACTCGTCGGCCGCCCGGTGACCGGCCACTTCATCGGCGGCGCGGCGATCGGCGCGGATCCGGAGCACGGCGTCATCGACCCGTACCACCGCGTCTTCGGCCACCCCGGCCTGCACGTCATCGACGGCGCCGCGGTCACCGCCAACCTCGGCGTCAACCCGTCGCTGACCATCACCGCCATGGCCGAGCGGGCGCTGTCGATGTGGCCACGGTACGGCGAGCCGGACCGACGCCCCCCGCTCGGCGCACCGTACCGGCGGATCGGGCCGTGACGGGCCGCCGCCTGGAGCCCGACCAGCGCCGCGCCCAGCTGCTGTCGTGCGCGGTGCGGCTGTTCGGCCGGCGCCCCTACGCCGACGTGTCCACATCGGACATCGCCGCCGAGGCCGGCGTGGCCCGCGGGCTCATCAACCACTACTTCGGCACCAAGCGCGACCTGTACATCGAGGCCGTCCGCGGGCTCGTCACCGTCCCGCCCGTCGCGGTCGAGCAACTGCCGGACGGCGACCTGCGCACCCGCGTCGACGCGAGCGTCACCTGGTTCCTCGACGTGGTGTCCCGGCACAGCACGCCCTGGCTGGCCGCGGTCGACGCCGGCGACCCCGACGTGCGCCGGGTCCTGGCCGAGGCCGACGAGGTGGCCGCGACGAGCATCCTGACCGCGCTCGGCCTGCCCGACACCGGCACCCACCGCGCGGTCATGCGCGCCTACTGCGGCCTGGCCAAGGCCACCGCCCGCGAGTGGCTGGAGCGCGGCGCCCTCGACCGCGACCGGGCCCACGCCGTGCTCGCGACCACCCTGACGACGCTCGTGGGCGAGGTGCTCGAATGACCCGGATCGCGGTCATCGGCGCCGGCTTCGGCGGCATCGCCGCCGCCCACCTGCTGCGCGAGGCCGGCTTCGCCGACGTCACCATCTACGAGCGGGCGGACGACGTGGGCGGGGTGTGGCGCGACAACACCTACCCCGGCTGCGCGTGCGACATCCCGGCGCCGCTGTACTCGTTCTCGTTCGCGCTCAATCCCGACTGGTCGCAACGGTTTCCGCCGCAGGACGAGATTCTCGCCTACTTGCAGCGGTGCGTGGACACGTTCGGCCTGCGGCCGTCGTTGCGCTTCGGGGCCGCCGTGGAGGCCGCGGCGTGGACCGGCACCGCATGGCGGCTGACGCTCGCCGACGGGTCCACAGTGGAGTGTGACGTCCTCATCCCCGCTACCGGCCAGCTCTCCCGTCCGGTGGTACCCCCGATCCCAGGCGAGTTCGCCGGTCATACGACACACACCGCGGCGTGGGACGTCGACGTCACCGGCAAGCGGGTCGGTGTCATCGGGACCGGCGCGAGCGCCATCCAGCTCGTGCCCGCGATCGCCGATGTCGCCGCACACGTCACCGTCTTCCAGCGCAGCGCGCCCTGGACCCTGCCGAAGCCCAATCGACGGTACGGCCGGATCCGCCGCGCCCTCAACCGCTCGTTCCCGCCGTTCATGCGCGCGGCCCGCGCCGGAACCTGGCTGCTCACGGTGGTGACGGGCCGCGCGGTCACCGGCCGCCCGATCGCGCGCCGCCTTGTCCGCGTCGTTTCCGACGGCCAGCGCCTCATCCAGGCCCGCCGGCTGCGGTCCCGCGTCACGCCGGACTACGCGATGGGCTGCAAGCGGGTCCTGTTCACCAGCGACTGGTACCGGACGCTGCGAAAGTCCACTGTGGACCTCGTGACCGCCGACATCGCCTGCCTCACGCCGTCCGGCGTACACACGACGGACGGCGCGTTCTTCCCATGCGACGTCCTGGTGTACGCGACGGGATTCGCCGCCACCGAGTTCCTGATGCCCATGTCCGTCACCGGATGTGAGGGTCGGCGCCTGGCGGACGAGTGGCGCGACGGCGCGTACGCGCACCTGGGCATCGCCGTGCCGGGCTTCCCCAACCTGTTCCTCATGTACGGCCCGAACACGAACACCGGCAACACCTCCGTCGTGTACTTCCTGGAGGCGCAGGCGCGCTACATCGTCCAAGCCGTCCAGGCGATCACCGCCACCGGCCCGATGCGAGTCCGCGCGGAGGTCGCGGACGCCTTCGACGCGGAGATGCAGCGCCGGCTCGCGACGAGCGTCTGGGCCGGCTGCCACAACTGGTACCGCACGGAATCCGGCCGCGTGGTGACGAACTGGCCGGGCATGGCCTCCGAGTACGCCGCCCGCACCGCCCGCCTGTCCCCGGCCGACTACGAACCGGCCTGACGCGAGCCCCCGAACCGCATCCGGAAGTCATCGGCGACGAGCGACAGGAACGGCCGCCGCCCCCGCAGAAAGGCCAGCGGCCCGTCCCCGTCGATGTCCCACCGCACCCGGGCCGGCCCGCACCGCGCGGTGGCCCGAACGGCCGTCGTCTTGGCCGCACCGTGCAACTCCTGCGTACACCTGAACCCGATCGGCACCCGCACCAGCGGCCGCGCACTGGCGACGTCCGCCCGCGCGATGCCCGGCGCGGCGGTCAGCTCCAACGAAGCCAGCTCCTTGGGGATGCCCCACAGTTCCCGGCCGCCGTCCCGCGAGGCCGGACTGTCCACCCAGATGTGCGTGATCGTGACCCGGGGTCGCAGCCCGGCCCGCATGAGGACTGCGGCGAGCAGTTCCCGGTAGCTGAGGTCCCCGCCCGGCCGATAATCCACCCAGGCGGTCCCGATCAGGGCCCTCGACCCCAGCCGCACCACCCGGACCGCCGAGTGCAGCTCCGCCGGCACCGCGGGCACGAGCGCGAGCGGCAGCATCCACACCGAGACCACCATCCGCCCCCGCAACGACCACGGCTCCGGCGGATACCCCATGGCGGCACTGTACGCCCCGTCAGGAGGCCACGGCGGTGCCCTCCAGTTCGACCAGCAGCTCCGGAACCGCCAGCCGGACCACCCCGAGCAGCGTCGAGGGCGGGGCCGCGCCGGCCGCGGCCAGTCGCGGGCCCAGCGCCCCGTAGTGCTGGAGCAGCAGGTCGACGTCGGTGGTGTACACCTTGAGGCGCACGAGATTCGCCAGTGACATCCCGGCCCCGGCCAGCACCGCCTCCAGGTTGTCCAGGCTCAGCGTGATCTGGGCCGCCATGTCGCCGGGGTGCTGGGGCTCGCCGTCAGGGCTCATCGCGGTCTGCCCCGCGCAGAACAGGGTCCGCGTCGCGCCGGTCACCAGTTCGGCCTGGTGGTACCCGAACTGCGCCGACCACGCCCACGGGTTGACCGGTGTTCGTTGCATCGTCATGGCAGCAAGCCTCGCAGCGAATCACGACACCTCCTGTCGTATATTGCGGACCATGCGCGCCGACCGGCTGGTCTCGCTCGTCCTGTTGCTGCGCCGCCACGGCCGCCTGTCCGCGACCGCCCTGGCCCGCGAGCTCGAGGTGTCGACGCGCACCGTGCTGCGCGACATCGAGGCGCTGTCGGCGGCCGGCGTCCCGGTGTACGCCGAGCGCGGCCGGCACGGCGGGTTCGCGCTGCTGCCCGGGTTCCACACCGAGCTCACCGGCCTCAACCACGACGAGGCCCTCGCGCTGCTGGTGGCCGGCTCCCGCCGCGGCGCCCAGGCGTTCGGCCTCGGCGCGGCCCTCGCCTCCGCCATGCGCAAGGTCATCGACGCGCTGCCCGCGGGCCACCGCTCCGACGCCGCCGTCCAGCGCCTGCTCATCGACCCGGAGACCGACCTGCTCGCGCGGCGGCTGGTGCCCGAGAAGATCGCCGACACGGTCGCGTCCGAGGTGCGCCGCGGGGTGCTCGCGGGAAAGAAACTGCGCATCCGGTACGAGGCGGCGCGCCAAACCCCGCGCTGGCGCACCGTCGACCCGATCGGCCTGGTCACGGTCCGCGAACAGGCCTACCTGCTGGCGATCCGGGACGGCGCCGACCGCACGTACCGGCTCGCCCGCATCCTGGCCGCCGAGGTCCTGGACGAGCCCGCCGAGCGCCCGGCCGACGTCGACCTGGACCGGATCTGGCGCGAGCGGAGCGCCAGCTTCCGCACCGGCGGCGACCAGGTGGCCGTCACGCTCCTCCTGCACCCGGCCCGCCGCGCCATGCTGGCCGGCACCGCCCTGGCCATCCTGTCCGAGGCACCGGACGCCGACGGCCGCCTGCGACTGGAGGTCACCTTCCAGGACGCCCGGCACGCCGAGTGGACGCTGTGGCAGCTCGCCGCGAGCGCCGAGGTCCTGTCCCCGCCCTGGCTACGCGCCGTCCTGCACGACCGCGCCGCCGCCATCGCCGCCCGCTACGCGGATCCGCGGGTCCTGCAGAGCCCGGGCCACGACGGCGAGCATCCCGCTCCGGCATAGCCCGGCCGCCCCGATCCGAAATTCCTCCCGGTCGTACCACTCGACGAGCTCCACCCCCGCCTGCTCGGCGAGCGCCCGATCAACGGAAACCACGGCATCGTCCTCATAACACCCGTAGATCTCGTCAGCGGCCCACATCACCCAGTGGAACGGCCCGAGCGAAGGCCCGTCGAGCACCGTCATGAACCGCTCACTCGCATCGATCGCCGACACTCCCAGCGACCCGGTGCCCAACAACTCCGCGAACGTCGGGTCCGCGTCCCAGTCCGCGTTGGGAATGACCAGCCCGAGCACGTCCTCCTCATGCTCCCGGCAGGCACAGTCGGGGCGCTGCGGCGGCTTCCAGTCATCACCCTTACCGAAGACACTCATCCGGCGATCGTAGGGCGGCGGAACACTCAGGTCTGCCCCGAACCGGTCGAGCTAGGGCCCATGACGTCCGCCCCCACCGGCCGCTCCTCGAACCCGTACGCCACCTACGTCGACCTCGACGCGCCGGAGCAGCCCCAGAACGAGTACCCACCGGTACCGCCACCCCAGGCGGTCCAATTTTTTCCAACGGAGAAGCCCGAGAAGCCCCGCGTCCTGCGCAAGGTCGGCAAGTACGCGGCCCTCGTCGCCACCGCGGTCGCGATCCTGGCCGGGTACGGCATCGTCAAGGCCTGGTTCGACGAGGGCAAGCAGAAGGACCAGGCCTGCAGCCAGATCGGCACCGCCACCCAGGACCTCAGCGGCACCCACACCGCACCCGGCGGCATGACCCGCAAGCAGGCCGTCACCGTCGAGGAGTGGACCGCCGTGCTCACCGCCGGCACCCCGGTCGACCCCGCGGCCGCGGCCGAGCAACTCGAGCAGGACGCGCACAACCGCCGGTTCGCGCGGAGTCTCGGGTTCAACCCCACGCTCAGGGCGGCCCTGCTCGGGATCGCCGACGACGTCGACGGGCTGATCGCCGTGCGGCAGGACACCACCACCCCCGTCGCCGACCGGGCCCAGCACGCCGTGGCCCTCACCGCGAGCCTCGACGGGCACATGCGGGACGCGCAGTCGGCGTGCGGTCAGGCGGTCACCGGGATCATTGATCGACCTTGATCCGGCGGGCGCGGCGGAGCATCACCACGGTGCCCGCCGTGCACAGCACCACCAGCGCGGCCAGCAGCACGACGGTGAGGGACAGGGTCCGGGCGGGCGCGGCCGGGCCCTGCGCGCCCGCCGTGCCCGCGGCGGCCGCGAGCGCGCTCGGCGGGGCCGACGGCGGCGGGGCGTGCAGCTTCGCCGCCTCCTCGGGCGTCACCAGGTGGCCGGCCGACGTGCCCTTCGGCTGCGCGAAGCCCCAGTCGAGCAGCGTCGTGCTCTGTTTCCAGGCGCGGACCGGGGCGATCTCGGCGCCCATGATGGTCACCACCAGCCGGCGGTCGCCGTGCTTGGCCGCGCCGACGTACGTGTGGCGGGCCTCGTCGGTGAAGCCGGTCTTGCCACCGATCGCGCCGGGGTACTCCGTCAGCAGCTTGTTCTCGTTCTGGATCTGGAAGCCCTTCGGGTCCTTCGGCGGCTGGGCGGGCCACTGGAAGGTGAGCATCTGGTCGTACTGCAGGAAAGCCGGCCGATCCAGGTTCTCCCGCGCGATGAGGGCCAGGTCGTAGGCGCTGGTGAACTGGTCCGGGGCGTCCAGCCCCGACGGCGTGACGGCGTGGGTGTCGTCGGCGCCGAGCCGGTGCGCCTCGGCGTTCATCGCGGCGATCGTGGCCGGCACCCCGCCGTCGCCGCCGCCGACCCGGGCCAGGGCGTTCGCGGTGTCGTTGCCGGACTGCAGCAGCAGGCCGTACCACAGGGTGGAGACCGGGTACTTCCCCCCGACGATCATGCCGACCAGCGACGAGTCGCCCGGCAGATCCAGGTCGGCCGGGGTGGCCTCGACGATCTGGTTCGGGTCGAGCTTGGGCAGGACCGTCGCGGCCAGCAGCAGCTTCTGCACGCTGGCCGGGCGGCGGCGCAGGTGCGGGTTGCACGCGCCGAGCACCTCGCCGGTGTCCAGGTCGGCGACGACCCAGGAGATGGCCGCGGTGGTCGGCGGGGTGGTCGCCCCGGCCGGGACCGCCAGGCCGGTGGTGGCCATGCCGGGACCGCCGACGACGGGCGCGGCCGGGTCCCGCTCCGGCGACGGCGGCGTGGGCGGGATGCTCGGGATCGACGCGTACGGGCACGGCACGACGGCGGCCGCCGACGCTTCCAGCACCGGCATCGGCCCGGCGGTCAGCGACACGGCCAGCGCGGCGACGCCAAGGCGCCAGAGTCCCATCGCCAGAGCCTATAAAACCCGAAGGCGTCTCGTTGTACAGACCGATCACGAGACTGCACCGGAACCGCACTCAGGAACCGGGGCGGCGCACCGAAGTCATGACCATGCCGGAGAGCGCGATCGAGCAGCACGAGATCGACTATCGGGCCCGCCAGGTCAGGCTGGGCTCCTGGGTCGCCGTTGGGGTCATCCTCATCGGCGCGGTCCGCGTGCGGCTGGAGTGGCACGGCGGCCCCCTCGTCGTGAGCGGCATCACGCTGGCCGGCGCGGGTCAGGCCGGGCTGGCGATGCTGCCGTGGCGGCGGTACGTCAACGCCCCCTGGATGCCCCGCGCGCTGTTCTGGTGGTGGATGGCCAACCTCGTGCTCCTGCTGGCCTTCTGCGCCTACGACACCGAGGCGCTGACCATCTTCCCGGCCGGCGTAATGATCATTCTCGCGTCGACCGCGGCGCTGGCCGCCACCCGCTCGGTGATCACGTTCGGGGCGCTGAGCATCATCGGGTACACCGCGCTCGTGATCAGCCGCAACCACCCCGTCGGCGGCACCCTGGCCGCGCTGACCGTCGCGCTGATGACCGGCGTCACCTGGTTCTGCGCCCAGACCGCGAGCAACCGGCGGCGGATGGACCGGGCCCGCCGCCGCGCCGAGGGCAAGGTCGAGGCGCTGCTGGAGGCGTCCTCGGATGCGGTACTGGCGATCCGCGACGGCGGCGTGACGTACGCGAGCCCGTCGGTGCGCACCGTGACCGGCTACGACGCCGCGTTCATGACCAGTGAGCTGCTCATGGACATCACCCACCCCGACTACCTGGCCACCTCGACCAAGTGGTGGCAGGCGGTCATCGACGGCGGCGCCGGCTACACCGCGCGGGCCGAGTCGCGGCTGCGCCGGGCCGACGGGGCCTGGATCTGGGTCGAGGTCATCGGGACCAACCGCACCAGCGAGGCGCCCCTCTACGCGGCCGTCATCAGCATCCGTGACATCACCCACCGCAAGGAGCTCGAGGAGGAGCTGACCCGCCAGGCGTTCGCCGACGCGCTGACCGGCATGCCGAACCGGGCCCTGTTCCGCGACCGCATCGAGCACGCCATCGCCCGCAACCGCCGCTGCGGCGGGCGGATCACCCTGCTGCTGGTCGACCTGGACGACTTCAAGCTGGTCAACGACAGCCTCGGGCACACCGCCGGCGACCAGCTCATCGCCACCACCGCGCTGCGCCTGCACCAGCAGCTGCGGGCGGCCGACACGCTGGCCCGGCTGGGCGGCGACGAGTTCGCGATCCTGGTCGAGGACGTCTCCGAGGTCGAGGCCATGGACCTCGCCGAGCGGCTCCTCGCCGCGATCCGCCGTCCGCTGCGGCTGGGCAACCGCGACGTGGTCTGCTCGGCCTCGATCGGCGTGGCCACGGCCAAGGCCGGCGACGGCGACGACGGGCCGGACCCGGGCGAGCTGCTGCGCAACGCCGACCTGGCGATGTACGCGGCCAAGGGGGCCGGCCGCGACCGGTACGCGCTGTTCGACCCGGCCATGTACGCGGGCATCCTGCGCGAGGCCGAGGACCGCGCCGAGCTCGAGCACGCCCTGGCCCGCGACGAGTTCGTGGTGCACTACCAGCCGATCGTGGACCTGCCGACCTCGCGGCTCATCGGCGTCGAGGCGCTGGTGCGCTGGCAGCACCCGGTGCGCGGGCTGCTCGGCCCGATGACGTTCATCCCGCTGGCCGAGTCGACCGGGCTCATCGTGCCGCTCGGCCGGTGGGTGCTGCGCCAGGCCTGCGAGCAGCTGGCCACCTGGCGCGCCGAGTTCCCGGCGGCGGCCGCGATCCGGGTCAACGTGAACCTCTCGGCCCGGCAGTTCCAGCACGAGGGCCTGGTCGAGGAGGTGGCCGGCATCCTGGCCGAGACCGGCGTCGACCCGCACCAGATCGTCCTGGAGATCACCGAGTCGCTGCTCATGCAGGACACCGACACGACGATCGAGACCCTGGGCCGGCTCAAGGCCCTCGGCGTGCGGCTGGCCATCGACGACTTCGGCACCGGCTACTCCTCGCTGTCCTACCTCAAGCGCTTCCCGGTCGACATCCTCAAGATCGACCGCTCGTTCGTCGACGGCATCAACGCCGAGCAGGGCGGCGACGCCACCCTGGCCGAGGCGGTCGTGCAGCTGGGCCGGGCGCTGCAGCTGCAGACGGTCGCCGAGGGCATCGAGACCGCCGAGCAGTGGTCGACCCTGCAGGACCTCGGCTGCGAGTTCGGCCAGGGCTACCTCTTCGCCCGCCCGGGCGCCGCCGCCTCCATCTCGGAGATCCTCGGCGACGCCCGGGTGACGGAGAACGCGAGCTGAACTAGGCGGCGATGCTGAACGAGTCGCCGTACACCTTCCAGGACAGCGGCGGGTTCAGGTCGAAGTTGCGGTTGTTGAGGAACACCCGCTGGGCGGTGTCGACCCGGCTGGTGTCGCTGTGCGCCTCCTCGGTCTTCATCGCCGCGACCCGGGCGTCGAGGAAGGCGTTGAGGTAGGTCGCCTCGTCGCCGCCCTGGGCCGGGGTCTTGGCCTTGGCCATGGCCGCCTTGCGGATGCCGCCGAAGCTGACCGGACTGTTGCCGGGGCCGTGCATGACGATCGCGTCGTAGTAGATGAACTGGCCCAGGGCCCGCAGCCCGTCGGCCTTGGCCTGGTTGACGGACGGGTTGAAGTACACCCGGTCCCGCTCGTCGTTCTGCGCCTGCTGGAAGGCGGAGTCCGCGGCGGCCGTCTTCCAGTCGCGGGTGAAGTTCGGGTCCAGTCCGGCGTGCGAGTCACTGTTGTTCACGCTGCGCAGCGCCGGCAGGTACTTGGCCAGCACGTTGCCGGGGACCCGCTGGCTGTAGAGCTCGACGAGCTCGAGCATGTCGCCGGTGCCGGAGCAGAAGCCGATGATCCCGGCGGTGTAGCCGCGCCCGTCGCCGATGTCCTCGATGTACTTGTACTGCGCCTTCCAGTCCAGCGAGGAGTTCTCGGCCGAGGACACCAGCTGCATCGCGATGTCCTTCTTGCGCGGGTCGGTGAGGTCCTTGCCCGGCGCCGAGGTGGGACTCTTCGTGGGCGTCGGGCTGCTGGTCGCACTGCGCGAGGGTGACACCGACGGCGAGGCAGAAGCAGAAGCCGAGGGTGTGGTACCGCCCGTGCCTGAAGGAGTAGCGCTGGGCGTGCTCTCGGTGCCGCTGCCGTACACCTTGAACTCGAACAGCGAATAGCCCCACTGTGTTCCGCGCGCGGTGCCGAAGAGCCGCACGTAGCGCCCGGTCCCGTTGAGTCCGGTGAGGTCGTCGGTGCCGCCGTTGCCGCTGGTCGTGCTGTAGATGGTGGTCCACGCGTCGCCGTCGGCCGACGTCTCGATCCGGTAGGCCTTGCCGTAGGCCGCCTCCCAGAGCAGGTTCACGTGGGTGATCCGGCGGGTGGCGCCGAGGTCGACGCGGACCCACTGCGGGTCGGACCCTTCCGCGCTGGCCCACCGCGTGCCGGTGTTGCCGTCGAAGGCGAGGGTGGCGCCGAGCGACGAGGACTCCACCGACGACGAGGCGGCCGGCCGGCCCTGCGAGAGCAGGGTCTCGGTGGCCGCGTCGGCGCCCTGCATGACGACCACGGTCGTCACGGTGCCGGCGGCGAGCAGTGCCGCGGCGCCCAGGCCGGCCAGCCTGAGGGGGTGCTTCACGAGATGCCTCCGTACGAAGTCTGATAGGCAACCTGCCTGCCAGATCGTTCGATCGGAGCGCCTCGATGTCAATCTTCCTAAACTTGATTTCATTTCACGTTATGGCTCGCCGCACGAAGGGCGAACCGGCGCGTTGAATGCACCTCTCGACCATATTTCACCCGTTTTCTCCGTATAGTGAGATCCCGGGGGCCGACTGAAAACGGCTTGGCGGAGTCCGGCAGAATATCGGGGTGACGCACGGTATCGCTGACGACTGGGTAGCCCGCTTCGCCGACGAGGTCATCGCGGCCGCCGAGGACCGCGCCCCCGGCAAGCCCATCGTCTGCGCGTCGGGCCTGAGCCCGTCCGGCCCGATCCACCTCGGCAACCTGCGCGAGGTGATGACCCCGCACCTGGTCGCCGACGAGATCCGCCGCCGCGGGCACGACGTCGAGCACATCCTGTCGTGGGACGACTACGACCGCTTCCGCAAGGTTCCGGCCGGCATCGAGGGCGTCGACGAGTCCTGGGCCGAGCACATCGGCCGGCCGCTGACCGCCGTCCCCGCGCCCGCCGGCAGCCCGTACGGCAGCTGGGGCGAGCACTTCAAGGCGGCCATGGCGGCGTCGCTGGAGCAGCTCGGCGTGCAGTACCGCGGCATCAGCCAGACCGAGATGTACCGCTCCGGCGCCTACACCGAGCAGATCCTGCTCGCGATGCGCGAACGGACGCACATCGACGGGGTGCTCGGCAAGTACCGGACGAAGATCGCCGCCGAGGAGAACGACGAGGACGGCGAGGGCGCGACCGGCTACTACCCGTACCGGCCGTACTGCTCGGTCTGCAACCGCGACACCACCACCGTCACCGCCTACGACGACGACACGACCGAGCTGACCTACACCTGCTCCTACGGCCACGGCGCCACCGTGCTGCTCAACGAGCACCGCAACGGCAAGCTGGTGTGGAAGGTCGACTGGCCGATGCGCTGGGCCTACGAGGGCGTGCAGTTCGAGCCGTCCGGCGTCGACCACACCTCCCCCGGCTCGTCCTACGTCGTCGGCTCGCAGCTCGTCGCCGAGATCTTCCACGCCAAGCCGCCGATCGGCCCGATGTACGCGTTCGTCGCCATCGCCGGCCAGGCCAAGATGAGCAGCTCGCGGGGCGGGGTGCCGACCCCGGCCGACGCCCTGCAGATCATGGAGGCGCCGCTGCTGCGCTGGCTGTACAGCCGCCGCCGGCCCAACCAGGCGTTCAAGGTCGCGTTCGACGACGAGATCCAGCGCATCTACGACGAGTGGGACACGCTGGGCCGCAAGGTCGGCGAGGGCACCGCGCCGCCGGCCGACGCCGCCGCCTACCACCGCGCGATCGGCACCGCCGCCGGACCACTGCCGGTGACGCCGCGCCCGCTGCCGTACCGGATGCTCGCCTCGGTCGCCGACATCACCGTCGGCGACCCGGACCAGATGCTGCGCATCCTCACCGACATCGACCCGGACAACCCGATCGTCCTGCTCGACGACGCCCGGCCGCGGCTGGACTGCGCGGTGCGCTGGGTGACCACCTACGTCCCCGACGAGTCGCGCACGCACGTCCGCGGCGAACCCGACGCGGAGCTGCTCGCCTCCCTCGACGACGAGCAGCGGGCGGCGCTCGCCCTGCTGGCCTCCCGCCTCGACGAGCAGTGGTCCCTGGAGGGCCTCACCAGCCTGGTGTACGGCGTGCCGAAGATCCGCCTCGGCCTGCCCCTGGACACCAAGCCGACGCCGGAGCTGAAGGTGGCGCAGCGGGAGTTCTTCTCGCTGCTGTACCGGCTGCTGGTCTCCCGCGAGTCCGGTCCCCGGCTGCCGACGCTGCTGCTCTCGCTAGGCGCCGACCGGGTGCGCACCCTGGTCGGCGCGTAGCACCGCCTCGGCCACGACGAGGTCCTGCCACGCCATCCCCGACCCCTTGAACAGCACGGGGCCGTCCTTGGTCCGGCGCGGACGGCTCATCGGGACCAGTTCGTCCGCCGTCAGGCCGGCCAGGATCACGTCGCCGCACTCCCGCATGGCGGTGGCGACGTCCTCGACGATCACGGTGGCGCGGTGGCAGAGCGCACTGTCCACCTCGCGCGCGTCCGGTTCGTGGGAGCCGATCGCGATCACCACGGCGTCGTCCTTGACGCGGGCCGAGTCGAACAGCGGCTCCCGGGCCGTCGTCGCGCACACGATCACGTCGGCGGTCGCGATCGACGCCGGCACGCCGGTGCCCCGCCGGGCGACGTCGACGGTGCCGAGTTCCGCGACGGCGGCGAGGGCAGCGCGGTGGCCGCGGCCCTGCGGACCGGCCCCGAAGATGACGACGTCGAGGCGGGGCTTGAGAAACGGCCGTACCGCGGCGACCGACACGGCCGGGGTGCGCAGCGCGGTGAGCGCGGCCCCGTCGAACAGCGCGGCCGGGCGCAGGGTGCCCCCGTCGAACAGCACGTACACCGCGTTGACCCGCGGGCTGCCCCGCTCGGCGACGGTCACCACCTTCACGCCGGCGTGCGTCGGAGAGGCGGCCGGCATGAGCAGCATCTCCCCCGCCGGCAACGCCATCGACGTGCGAGCCACCCCGGCCGCCGGGTCGAGCCCGCCGCGCAGGGCGTCCTCGATCGCCTCGACGGCCCGCCGCGGCGGGAGCAGGCGCTCGATGGCGGCCGCGTCGTAGTACGGAACCGTCACCGCAGCACGAAGCCCGGCGTGAGCGGATCGCCGGGATCGACGATGAACGTGTGCTCGCCGGTCGGGTACGCCATGCCGCTGATGACCGGCACGACCGTCCCGTCCGGCCCGGCGGTGGCCACGGCGGTGAACCGCGAGCCGACGATCGAGTCGTGCACCAGGGTCTGCCCCGACGCCAGCTCGGCCGATGCGGTCAGCGTGGCGACCCGCGCAGCGGTGCCGGACCCGCACGGCGAGCGGTCCAGCTCCCCGTCCGCGAAAATCGTCACGTTGCGCTGGTGCAGGGCGCCGTCGTCGGTGGTGCCGAGGTGCTCGTAGAGGATCGTGCCGTACACACCGCTCAGTCTTTCGTCTGTCGGATGCCGCGCGACGGGGTCGGCGTCGAGCGCCCACTTGATCTCCCGCCCGAGCGCGATCAGCTCCTGGTGGTGCTCGGGCACGATCCGCAGCCCGACACTGGCCGCGTCCGGCGGCGTGATGAACCCGCCGTACATGTCGGCGTGCCCGCGCGGCTCGAAACACAACAGCCGCCGCAGCCCGTCGGCGCCCGGATCCCCCATGGCGAACACCCGCCGCTCGGCCACGGTCGCCCCACGCAGCTCCACCGGCGGCTCGGGCACGATCCGGAACGGCTCCCCACCCGTGTGGAAATCGACCGTCCTCACAGCATCACCACAGCTCACCCGGTGAATCCTAGTGCCCATGACGGGGGTCCTGGATCGTCCGGCCGTTTCGCTCATCGCCGTGTCGAGACCGTGGTTCTGGCCGGTCTCCTGGGTGCCCGCGTACCTCGGCACCGTGCTCGCCTCGCACACCTGGCTGCCGGCCGAGCGCTTCCGCGCGCTGCTCGCCCTGCTGGTCCTCGGCCCGCTCATCTGGGGCGCCGTGCTGGCCCAGAACGACCTGCACGACCTGCCGAGCGACCGCCTGAACCCGCGCAAGGCCGATGCCCCGCTCGTCACGGGAAGGGTTTCCGTTCCGCGCCTGCGTCTCTGGTACCGCCTGCTGGCCGTGCTGAGTCTCGCGACCGCCTGGTTCGTCGGCCCCCTGTTCGTCATCGGGGTGGCGGGGGTGCTGGTGCTCGGGTGGGCGTACAGCGTGCCGCCCCTGCGCCTGAAAACCCGCCCCGGCTGGGACGTGGCGGTGAACGCCCTGGTCGTCGGCGTCGTCTCCCCGGCCGCGGGCTGGGCCGCGTCGCGCGCACCGTGGGGCTTCCCGTGGCAGTTCGCGCTGATCGGCTTCCTGTTCGCGGCCGCCTTGTACATCCCGACCACGGTGACCGACCTGACCGCGGACGCCGGCGCGGGCTACACGACGTTCGCGGTCCGGTACGGCCGCCGCTTCGCCTTCTGGTGCGGGGTCCTGCTGTGGGCGTGCGCGCTCAGCTTCTCGATCGGCTGCGCCTGGCTGGACGTGCTGGTGCCACGCTCAACATTGGTGCCGCAGCTGTTCATGGCGCCGGTCCTGGTCGCCGCGTACGCCGCTCTGACGTGGCGCCCGTCGATCTTCCGGCTGGCCCTGCTGTCGCTCCTGTTCGGGGTGCCGACCCTCGGCTTCGCCCTGGCCTACATCGGCGCGCTCCCCGCCGTCACAGCGCATTGAGCAGCGCGATCCACCCGATCAGCGCGCCCGTCACGACCAGCACGATCACCAGCGGAAACCACAGCCCGAACCGCAACGTCCACGGCAGCCGCGCACCCGGGTAGCGCGCCGCGAACTGCCCCGGCGTCTCGGGATCCGCGTACTGCACGGGCACCCGCATGGCAGTCGTCAGCCGATCCAGCTCCGCCTTCGGCCACCACTGCGGCACCAGAACGATCGGCGTCGGCTCGTCGCGGGCCGCGATCACGAGCAGGTTGCTCATCACCTGCGGTTCGCCGTTGCGCGTGCGGCCCTGCAACGCGTGCACGCGCACCGAGTCCGGGCGGTGCACGATCGTGCGCCGGCCGGTCCAGGCCACCGACTCGACCGTACCGTCGGCCGAACGGGACACCGCGACGTTGCGCACGTTGAGCGACATGAGCACCGCGACCACCACCACCGGCAGCACCGCCAACGCCAGCGCGGCGACCAGCGCGCCGGTCCGGACCGGAGTCCCGACCGACACGCCGGTGCACAACAGCAGGACCGCGCTCACGCTCGCGGCGACCGTCAGAGGTCGGCGGTGCCGCGGGCGGGACGGTCGGATCCGCACGTTACTCCCAGGTCATGTCGATCTGGCGTTGGTAGTCGACGTACCCGCCCCGCGCGAACGCTCTGGCCATCGGCGCGTTGCCGACGTCGGTGCTCGCCCGGATGCGCGGGATGTCGTGGGCCGCCAGCGTACGCGTCCCCTCCGCGAGGATGGCGTCGATGAAGCCGTGGCCGCGATGTTCGGGCAGCACCCCGATGTACGCGATGATCGGCCCGTAGTCGTTGCGCGCCGGGAACACGAAGCCGACCGGCTCGCCGCCGGGCAGCGTCGCGACCCGCCACCACTCCTGCGGGCTGGGATAGCGGGCGAGCTCCCCGTGCAGGTGCTCCTCGGCGACCGCGCGCTCGGTCATCCGCTCCAGGTCGGCGCGATTGTGTGCGTCCAAGGTGCCCACGACGGTCCGGGTCATCAGATCCAAGGCTTCGTCGGTACCGTCGAAGCTCCGGAACACCAGCCGCCCGTCATCCGGCGCGATCGGCGTGCCCGGCCGCCACTCGAGCCGCAGCCGCTCGACGAGCAACCGGGCGCCGAGCCCCTCCAGCACGGCCATCCGCTGGTATATGGCGGCCGGATCGGCGTGCCAGTCCGGCGGCACGAACCGCAGGTACTCCGGCGGCGTCTTCCCTTGCGGGACAAGCACATCGAGGGCGGCCCGGACCAGCGCCCGCGCGGTGCCGTCGGCCCCGGGCGCGAAGTCGAGGAAGTCCATGAGGTACGGCTCGGTCGCCCCGGGTCTGGCCCACCACCCGGCGCGGGCGACCACCTCGCCGTCGCGCTCGGCGATCCAGAGCCACTCGGGGCGCCGGTTGCCGCGCACGAGGTCGTCGGCGACCTCATCGTTCAGTTCGTACGGAAGGTGCAGGAAAAGCGGGAGTTCCTCAGCCCCGGCAAGCGGGCGGTAGGTGACGTGCATGTGTGTCTACTCCAAAGCGAAGAGCACGGACTGCGGACATGGCCGGCGCCTCCTTTCTGGCGATCACCCGTCGCCGCCGATGTTCATATCGGTTCGTCGAGCCGCGCGCAACGTAGAATCCGGCGATGGGTTGGGAAGCACTCGCGCAGTGGGGCGAAGCCGTCGAGCGCGTCGAGCGGCTCTCCGGCGGCGTGGCCAACGACGTGTGGAGCGTGCGCGTCGACGGCCGGCTGCGCGTCGCCCGCCTCGGCACCAGGAGCGACGCGGACCTCGCCTGGGAGACCGAGCTGCTCGTGTACCTCGACCGCGCGGGACTGACCGTGCCGGTGCCGATCCCGACGACCGACGGCCGCCGCTTCGCCGACGGTCTCGTGGTGATGTCCTATGTGGAGGGTGGGCCGCCCGAAACGAAGGACGACTGGCGCCGCGCGGCCGCCGCGCTGCGCGAGGTGCACCGCCTCACGCGGGACTGGCCGCAGCGCCCCGGCTGGCGATCGTCGGCCGAGCTCCTGCACGCCGATACCGGGACCCGGGTCGACCTGCGCGCGATGCCGCAGGAGGGGGTCGCGCGGTGCCGGGCCGCCTGGGCGCGCCTCGCCGGGCGGCCGACCTGTGTCGTGCACGGCGACGCGAACAACCTCGGCAACGTCCGGGTGACCGCGGACCGGGTCGGCCTGATCGACTGGGACGAGTCGCACGTCGACGCGCCCGAACTGGACCTGGTGCTGCCGGACAACGCCGCCGGCCTCGACGACGGCGCGTACGACGTGGCATCGCAGGCCTCGGCCGCGTGGGAGGCCGCCGTCTGCTGGGACGACGACTACTCCAAGAAGCGGCTCGCCGAGGTGCGGGCGGTCTGACGCGGCCCCGCCCGCATCAGGTCGAGCATCGCGTCAACCGAGCCCGCCGGATCGGTGATCGGAAACTGCACCGCCCGCACCACCCCGCCCGGATCGAGCAGCAGGGTCAGGCGCTTGAACCGGTCCGTACCGGCGACCCGGAACGTGGGCAGCCGCAACGTCCCCGCCAGCCGCGTGTCCTGATCCGACAGCAGCGGAAACGGCAGCCGCGCATGCTCCGCGAACGCGCGCAGCTGGTCGGGCCGTTGGGTGCTCACCCCGCGGATGCGTGCCCCGAGGGCGCGGAACGCCGGCTCGCGCTGGGCATAGGTGAGCGATTCGAGCGTGCACCCTCCGGCGCCCGGAATGTCGCCCCAGCCCTCCGGGTAGCCTCCGGCGCCTGGTGCGAAAGCGCCGGGGAAACAGTACAAAATCGTCCAGTCCTGGTTCTGCATCCCCGGCACAGCGCGGCCCTCGAGCGCGTGGACCCGCCTGGCCTCGGCCGCCGTGCCGATGGCGTCGAGCGAGCCGTCGCCCATGACGTGCCGCGAGCCCCAGTCCTGCAGCGCGACGAGCACGGGCAGCAGGCCCTCGCCCTTCGCCGTGAGGACGTAGTCGTGCCGGGGTGGATGCTGCGAGTACGGCCGCCGCTCCAAAACCCCCTGCTCGACCAGCATCCCGAGGCGTTCGGTCAGGGCCCGCCGGCTGACCCCGAGGGTGCGCGTGAGCGCGTCGAAGCGCGTGGTGCCACCGGCGATGTCGCGGACGATCAGAAACGTCCACCAGTCGCCCATGACGCCGAGCGCCTGCGCGATCCCGCAGTCCGCATCGGCCAGTTCTTCGTGGCGCACCCATGCATTATAGTGAGTTCCAATCTGGAACTGACTCGCAATAGCGATCGGGGGTGCGAGATGTTCTGGCGCTGGTGGTCGGCGTTCGCGGCCAGCTCGGCCGGCTCCGCGATCAGTGCGGTCGCGCTGCCGCTGACGGCCCTGACCGTGCTCGATGCGAGCCCGGTCGAGATGGGCCTGGTCGCGGCCGCCGGCTACGCGGCGTGGCTGCTCATCGGCATGCCCGCCGGCGTGCTCGTGCAACGCCTGCCCCTGCGCGAAACGCAGATCGTCATGGACGTGGTGCGCGCGGCGGCCGTCGTGTCCATCCCGATCGCGTGGTACCTCGACCTGCTCACCATCGCGCAGCTCATCGTCGTCGCGCTGCTCGTGAGCCTGGCCACGGTCGTGTTCGGCGTGGCCACCGCGACGTTCCTGCCCGCGATCGTCCCCCGCGAGCAGCTCCAGGCCCGCAACTCGCTCAACTCGGCCACCGACGCGGTCGTCCAGCTCGGCGGCCCGTCCGCCGGCGGCCTGCTCGTACAGTCGCTGGGCCCCGTGGTCACCCTGTTCGCCGACGCCGCGAGCTACCTGGTCTCAGCGGTACTCACCCGAACCCTGCCGCCGCGCCGCACCCCCGCGCCGGAGTCCTGGCCCCCGATGCGCCGCATGATCGCCGAGGGCTGGCGCTTCGTGGCCCGCCACCCGATCATGGGCCCCGGCATGTGGACCGCCACGGCCGTCAACTTCGTGTGCGGCGCGCAACTGGCCCTGTTCCCGCTCTACCTGGTCCGCGACCTGCACACCCCGCCCGGCCTGGTCGGTTTCCTGCTGGCCGCCGAGGGCGCCGGTTCCCTGATCGGCGCCGCGCTGGCCGCCCGCTGGAACAACGGCCGCGCCCTCATCGCAGCGTCCCTGGTGGCCGTGCTAGGAGCAGCAACCATTCCCATCGGTACCGGTTATGCCTCCTACGCCACCTTCACGCTGGGCAACATCGTCTTCGCGGCGGGCGTGTGCGTCCTGAGCGTCACCACGCGCACCTACCGCCAGCTGGCGACCCCGCCGTCCTTGCTGCCAAGGGTCGCCGCAACCGTTCGCTTCGTCTCCTGGGGCGCCATCCCGGTAGGCGGCGTCCTGGCCGGCTTCCTGGCGGATGTCGCCGGCGCGCGCACAGCCCTGGCGGTGTTCGCCGCCGCCACGGTACTGGCCCCGCTCGCCCTGCTGAGCAGCGCGCGCATCCGCTCAGCTGGTCTGAATCCGCACGACGACCTCGGCGTCGGTAACCTTCTGCACGGAGATGTCGAACCCCTGGGCCTGCGTACTCCCGTCGACGGGCACACTGACCACGGTCCCGCCGACGTCGAGCTTGACCTGCCCGTTCTCGACCCCGACAAGCTTGACCTCAACCCCGAGCACCGACGACTCAGCGTCGACCCCCCGATCGAACGTGACGGTGCAGGCGTTGGTGGTGCAGTCAACATTGTCCGTACTACAGGCGGCGAGCCCCCCGATCCCGATCACCACGGCGGCAGTGGCCACGGCAACCCTACGAGCCAGCATCGTAGTCAAAGTCGTCATGCGAACCGAGTCTAACGACGCCCGGCAACCGCGCCCTTCACCTCCGGCCGCGGACCGCCTTCACGACCAGCCACGCCAGCCCGACCAGCAACACCGCCCCGCCGACGCGCACCACCACCTGCTGCCCGTCACCCCGGACCAGCGAGGTGCGCATGAACGCCATCGCGCCCAGCACCACGAGCACGGTCACGACGGCGTACATCACCGCGGTGAGCACCGGCCGCCGTCGCCCCATGGCCCGGACGCTACCAGCGCCACCCCCCACCGATCCACGATCACGACGGCGTGTACGGCGGGGCGACGCCCCAGCCCCAGTGCGGGACCGGCGCCGCGCGCGGCGGTTCGGCGTCCGGCTGTGAGTTGCTCACGGCCAGCCGCGTGCCCCACTCCAGGTAGCCCACGAACGCGGCGCGGAACTCGGGGTCCGCGGGCAGGCCGGCCTCGTCGGCGGCGTCCATCATGAGGTCCAGCCAGCGCCGCCGCTGCGGTTCGGTGATCGCGCGGCCCAGGTGTTTGCTCAGCATGTGCGGGTAGCCGCCGCGTTGTTCGGTGTAGGCGGAAGGGCCGCCGAAGACCTCGGCCAGCCACATCGCCACGAAGCGCGGGTGGTCCTCGTGCATGTGGGCGAAGACCGGGCGCAGGACGTCGTCGGCCAGGACCCGGCGGTAGAAGACGTCGGTCAGGTGCTCGAAGGCCGCCCCGCCGCCCGCCCACGCGTAGAGGGTCGGAATACCGTTGTCGCTGTCGGGTTGCACCCACCGACGTCATCATGCCGGCCGGCACTGCACAAGTACGCACTTTCCGGTGCGTGGGAGGGCCCTCGTGAAGCGGTACCACTGCGCGGTCGAACTGGCCGTGGACGTCATCGGCGGCAAGTGGCGGCCGGTGATTCTGGCGCATCTCAAGGAAGGCGTGCACCGGTACGGCGAACTGCGCCGACGCATGCCAGACGTCAGCGAGAAGATGCTCACCCAGCGACTGCGCGAACTCGAGGCGGACGGGCTGATCGCGCGCAAGGATCTGGGCACGAACCCGCCGCACGTGGAGTACGCGCTCACCGAGGAGGGCCGCAGCCTCGCCCCCGTCCTGCAGGCGCTCTACGACTGGGGCACCGCCCGCGCCGAGCGGACGGGCACGGCCATCGCGACCTGAGCGCTACGCCTCGGCGCGCAGGAGGCGGGCGAGGTCGGCCAGGGAGTCGAGGCGGATGTCCGCGTCCAGGCCGCGCAGGGCGGCGACGGTGCAGCCGGCGGCGTGGCCCGCGTCGATGCCCGGCTGGGAGTCCTCGACCACCAGGCAGGCGGCCGGGTCGACGCCGAGGCGCGCCGCGGCCACGAGGTACGGGTCCGGGTGCGGCTTGCCCCGCGGCGTCTCCTCGACCGTGACCAGCAGCGGTGGCGCGATGCCGGCGGCGCCCAGGCGGGCTGCCGCGAGCTGTTTGTCCGCGCTGGTGACCACGGCCCAGGGCAGGCCGAGCTCGCGCAGGGCGGTGACCAGGTCGTCGGTGCCCGGGGTGGGAACGACGTCGTGCAGGTCGGCGTACTGCAGCTCCATCTGCCGCAGCGCCGCCCGCTCGGCCGCCGGGGCGTCGAGGTCGGGGCGCACGGCGCGGATCGTGGTCAGCGCCGGGTTGCCGTGCATGCGGGGCCGGATGTCGTCGACGCCCACGCCCGCCTCGCCGGCCCAGGTGATCCAGGCGCGCTCGACGGCGGCGTCGGAGTCGACCAGGGTGCCGTCCATGTCGAGCAGTACCGCCGCGAAACGTCGCATTGCCGCCCCTCCATGATTTAACTCGCGCTTCGAGTATATTCGACGCATGCGCAATGCCCTAGGGATGCTGCGGTTCGCCCATGCGCATCCCGGTGTGACGCGCGCCGAGGCGGCGGCGCGGCTGGGCATGTCGAGCGGGTCGGCGACCGAGATCATGGGGCGGTTGCGCGCGGCCGGGCTGCTCGCCGAGGTCGCGGCGCCGAGCGGCGGGCGGGGGCGGCCGACGACGGTGCTCGTACCGCATCCCTCGGGTCCGCTCGTGGCCGTGGTCGAGCTGACGCACGCCGCGTGGCGGGTCACGACCGCGGCGATCGGCGGCGAACTGGCGCCCGCTCCCGCGCATCGGCACGCGGGCGCGGCCGAGACCGTGCTGGGCGACATCGCGGCCGCGTTGCGCGCCCTGCCGCGCGAGCGCCTTGTCGCGGTGGCCGTCTCCGTGCCGGCCACGGTACGCGGCACGACCGTCGTGCAGGCGGCGACACTCAACTGGCGCGATGTCGACCTGTCGGCGCTCGGTCTCGGGCTGCCGCTGACCGTCGGCAACGATGCGGCCCTGGCCGGCGTGGCCGAGGCGCTGCGCGGCGCCGCGCGCGGGCACCCGGTCGCGCTGCATCTCACGGTCGAGGTCGGCGTGGGCGGCGTGGTGCTCATCGACGGCGCGCCGGCCCCGGGAGCGGCCGAGTTCGGGCATGTGCCGTTCGGCGATCCGGCGCTGGCGTGTCCGTGTGGCGCGTACGGCTGCTGGGACGTCACCGTGGACGGCCGGGCGATGGCGCGCTCGCTCGGCCGTCCGTCGCCCGCCGACCCCCGGTTGTTCGCCGACGAGGTGCTCGCCGCCGCCCGCTCCGGGTCGCCCGCCGAACGGGCCGCCGCCGGTTCGGCCGCCGCCGCGCTCGGGCGGGGTGTCGGGGCACTGCTGAACGCCCTGGACCCCGCGGTGGTGACGCTCGGCGGACTCGGCGCCGACCTGTTGGATTTCGCCGGTTTTTCCGCTGGTGTACGGCGAGCAGCGATGTCCTGGCGCCGCAATGCACTCCCGCCGATCGTGCCCGCGGCGCTGGGCTCGGCCGGCCCGGCCATCGGCGCCGCCGAGTCCGCGTTCGCGGGGATTCTGGAGGACCTCGTCGCGCGCCGGTGAACGGCTACTCGGCGAGCTGCTGGTCGGTCAGGTGCACGTAGGCGACGATCTGCGCGTCGCGCGGCAGGTCCTGCAGGTGCACCGAAACGCCCGTGTGGCCGGCGTTCACGACCCGGTCGTCGCCGATGTACAGCTCGACGTGCCCGCCGTTGTTCGTGAACACCAGGTCGCCGGGGACCAGCCGGTCGCGGGTGACCCGCTCGCCGACCTTGATCTGGTCGTATGTGACGCGAGGCAGCCGCACGCCGGCCGCCGACCAGGCCATCATGACCAGGCCCGAGCAGTCGAACGAGTCGGGGCCCTCGGCGGCGAACTCGTACGGCTTGCCGACCTGCGCCTTGGCGTACGCGATGGCCGTCGCCGTCTTGCGCGCCCGGATCGCCGCCGCGTCGTCGTGCAGCACGAGCGTCTGGCCGATCCGGATGAGCGTGGACGTGCCGAGATTGTTCAGTCGCTGCAGGTCCTCGACCGTCGTGCCGTTGCGGCGGGCGAGTCCCCAGAGCGTGTCGCCGGGCTGCACCACGATCGTCTGCGGCGCGTCGGCGGCGAACGCCTGTTGCGGTACCAGAGCCAAAGCCAGACCCACGAGCACCGCACTGATCCGTCTATGTCGCATGGAGGCAACATAACGAAGAAACCTCTCGTATGTGGCAAATCGGGCATCCTCCAGCCTCGACAAGCCTGCCCGGATACTCGAACCATGGAGATCCGCCCGAGCATGACCCGCCTGCTGCATCCGAACATCCCGGCGCGGCCGGGCGGGACGCCGGTGACCACCCCGGTCTATCAAACGAGCACCTACGAGCTGCCGCGCACCGCGGAGGCCGCCGCGATCGCCGAGGCGGTGGCGCCGGTCGGGTACTACACGCGGTACGGCTCGCCGAACGCGGCCGAGGCCGAGGCCATGCTCGCCGACCTCGACGGCGCCGAACGCGCCCTGCTCGTCGGCAGCGGGATGGCCGCGGTGAGCGCCGCGCTGCTGTCGAACGTGCGCGCCGGCACCCGGGTCGTCGCCCAGACCAACCACTACACGGCGGCCCTGACGCTGCTGCGGGACGTGCTGCCGACCTACGGCGTGGAGGTTTCCCTGGTACCGCAGGAAGCCCTGCAGGACGCCGTCGACGACACGACCGACATCGTGTACGCCGAGACGCCGAGCAATCCCGCCATGGTGCTCACCGACCTGGCCGCCGTGCGCGCCGCGGCCCCGCGCGCCCTGTTCGTCGTGGACAACACCTTCGCCTCGCCGTTCAACACCCGGCCGCTGGATCTCGGCGTGGACCTGGTCTTGCAGTCGGCGACGAAGTACCTGAACGGCCACAGCGACGTCACCGCGGGCGTGCTCACCGGGCGCGGCGAGCTCATCGACCGCGCCTGGGACACCGCGCGCGTGCTCGGCCCGACCTGCCACCCGTTCGAGGCCTGGCTGCTGGCCCGCGGGCTGCGCACGTTCCCGCTGCGGATGGCCCGCCACAACGCCAACGGCCAGGCGGTCGCCGAGGCCCTCGCCGCCCACCCGGCGGTGACGGCGGTGCACTACCCCGGCCTGCCGACCCACCCGCAGCACGCCCTCGCACAGCGCCAGATGGCGGGATTCGGCGGCATGCTGTCGTTCACGGTCGCCTCGGCCGACGCCGCCCTGTCGGTGCTGCGCGACACGAAACTCGCCCGCAACGCGGTGAGCCTGGGCGGCACCGAAACCCTCATCACGCACCCGGTGAGCCTGCTGTTCACCCACGGCAACACGGCCGGCGGCATCGACCCGGCGATGCTCAGGCTCTCGGTGGGCCTCGAGGAGCCGGAGGACATCATCGCCGACCTGGTCGCCGCCCTCCCCTGACGTGGTTGCTAGGCGCGGAGCCGCCGGGCCAGGTCGCGCAGGGCGGCGGCGCGGGCGTTGTCCACTTTGGACCACTGGGCCAGGTCCTGCAGCCGTTTGGCGACCGCCGGGCGGTCCGGGGTGTGCTCGACGAGCAGGTCGAGCACCGCCAGGTCGGGGTTGCGCACCGCGCCGGCCACCGCCTCCAGGCCGGGACGGGCGCCGCGGGCGAGCAGCTCGCGCGCCAGGTCCAGGGTGACCGCATGCGCACCGACGCGCAGGGCGTTCGGCACCGGTACGCCCCGCGCGAGCAGCCATCGCGCCGCTCCCGTGCTGCCGCGCTGGACCGCCACGTCGATCGCGGTCAGGCTCGAACCGACCTCCTCGGCGGGGTCGGCGCCGAGCGCGGCGAGCCGGTCGAGCAGCTGGACGTCGTCGCGCGCGGCGGCGTTGCGCAACGCGAGGCGGCGCAGCCGGCGGTCGTGCCGGACCGCGCCGGAGTCGACCGCCGCGCGCCAGTCGAGCACCGCCCGCCGGACGATCGTCCGCAGCTTCGCCGCGAGTTCGGGGTGGCCGTCGCCGGCCAGGGCGTCGACGGCGTCGCGGAGGCTCTCGCCGGCGTCGGCGTCCTCGCCGGACCACGGATCGGCTTCCAGGGAGAGCTGCGCGAACAGGTCGTCGACGTCGTCCGCGATACGCCCGGCGCGGTCGCCGGGGCGGATCTCCCAGGCCGGCGGCAGGCCCTGCTGCCACGCGACGATGCCGTCGCGGCCCGCGTAGATGCGGTCGAGGTACTCGAAGCCGGCGAACGGCAGCCACTCCAGCCGCTCGACCTCGCCGATCTCGCACTCGTGGGCGATCCAGCCCCACAAATCCTGATAGCCGTCGCTGTCCGGATAGAACAGCTCGCTGCACGACAGCGGCACGTCGACCCCGTTGAGCTCGGCGCGCAGGTCGTAGTCGAGCCGGCCGCCGAAGGAGGTGCGCCACAACGAGACGAGCTCAGGCGGTACCGGAGCAGCGGTTTTGGCTTGAATCTGCTCCAGCGCGGCATCCGTGATGGGCGGTTGCGCGTCGAGAATGAGCCGGTCCGCGTGGACGGCGATTCCCGCGTCGCGCGCGATGCGCAGGTCCGCGTCGGTCAGCACGCACCGCAGCCTAGCCGTTGTCGACCGTGGCGACCGGGGCCTTGGCGAGGTTCTCCAGCACCGTGCGGAAGGACTCGGCGAGGAGGTGGATCATGCCGGTGGCCAGGGCGTCCGCGGTGCCTTCGAGGTTGTCCCAGGTGGCGGTGGCCTCCGCGCGCAGGGTTGGTGAGGCGTCGACGAGGCGCTGGCCGGTGGTGCGGACCAGGTCCTCGGCGACGATCCGTAATCGGTCCAGCACCTCGGCCAGAACCTGCAGCGACGGTACCGTGTGCACGCCCGCCCGGTTCAGTTCGACCACGGTGCGCATGAGCCGGGCGCGGACCATGTGCACGCTGCCGTCCTCCGCGTGCGCAAGGACGCCGTGGCGGGCGAGCGCGGTGACGAGGCCAGGCTGTTCGCGGCCGATGCGTTGCAGCAACGTGTGCAGGCCGTCGCCGGCCGGTTCCGGGGTGCGCACGCCGAGGATCGCCTCGATGGCGACGAGGTTGTACCCCTGGCGCTGCAACGATTTGATGGCTTCGAGCCGGCGGACGTGGCCGTCGTCGTAGTACGCGGTGCGGCCGCGGCGGACCGGGGCGCTGAGGAGGTTGCGCGTCTGGTGCGCGCGAATGTTCCGCGGCGACATGCCGACCTTGGCGGCCAGCTCCTCCACCGTGTAGGCCGTCATGTGCGAAGCGTAGTGTTCCACGTGCGCACCGCGACCCGGCAGATCGTCCAGGAAAACTCTGCCAGCATCGACTATGGCCAACAGATATCGCCGTGGCTAGAGTTATGCCCTTCAATTCCAACGGCTCAGTCCGGCGGATCCTGGCCGACCAGGCCGTCGATCGCCTCGCGCATGAGGTCGGCGTGGCCGTTGTGGCGCGCGTACTCGTCGTGCAGGTCGATGAGGATCCGGCGCAGGTTGGGGTGTTCGCCGGTGTCGAACGCGGTGTACTCCGCCCTGCGGTTCAAGGCGTCGTCGGTGGACAGGACCGCGCGCATCGCGGTGCGGGAGCGGGCGACGGCGGTTTGCCACAGGGAGTACAACTGCGGCGGTTCGTCGTTCTTGGCGCTTCGCCAGACCCAGGTGTGGTCCGCGAGCGCCTCCTCGGAGTCGAGGGGCGGGCCGGGCGGGCGGCCGGTGAAGTCGATCGCGTAGCGCTCCTCCACGGCCGCCAGGTGCTTGATCAGGCCGCCCAGCGTCATCGCCGAGGGCGGGAACGCGCGGCTCAGGGCCTCGGCGTCCAGGCCGCCGGTCTTCCAGGCGAACGTGGCGCGGGACCGTTCGAGGGCGAACAACAGCAGCTCCGCCTCGCCGGCGTCGGGCTTGGGCTCATCCATGGGCACCACCGTAGGCGGTGTTCCGGACGATCGGCTTCCGGAATGATGGCCGCGTGGATTCGCCGACCTCGCGGGCGCTGCTGACGCTCGAAATGGTGCAGAACACGCCCGGGATCACCGCCGAGCGGCTGGGTGAACGGCTGGGCGTGAGCGAACGCGCGGCGCGGCGATACGTGGGCATGCTGCGCGAGGCGGGCATTCCGGTCGAGTCGGAGCGCGGACCGTACGGCGGGTACCGGGTCGGGCGCGGGCTGCGGCCGGCCCCGCTGCTGTTCACCGCGACGGAGGCGCTGGGGCTGGTGATGGCCGTGCTCGGCGGGCAGCGCGACGCCGCCGCCGACGGGGCCCTGGGCAAGCTGTTGCGCGCATTGCCGGAGCCGGTCGCCGCGCCCGCGACGTCGGTGCTGCAGTCCGCGGCGACGCGCCCGGGGCCGCCGGACCGCGCCGATCCGCACCTCACCGCCACGCTCGTGCGGGCGTGCGCGGATCGCCGGCGCGTGCGCATCGCCTACCGCTCGGGGTCCGGGTCGGCGTTCGAGACCGACGTCGACCCGTGGTCCGTCGTGGTGCGCCATTCGCGTTGGTACCTCCTGTGCCTCGCCCACCACGCCCGCGCCCGCCGCGCGTACCGCGTCGACCGCATCGGCACCGTCACCGTCCTCGACACGCCGTTCACCCCGCCGGACGACCTCGATCCGGTGACCGCCCTCGAGGAGCAGCTCGCCACCGGCTGGGAGTTCGCCGTCGAGGTGCTCGTGGACGCGCCGCGCGCGGACGTCGAGGCGCGCATGCCTCGCTCCCTCGGCCGGTTGGAAGCCGCGGGCGGGGAGCGCTGCCGATTGCTGGCCACGACCGACAATCCGCTCTGGTACGTCCAGCAGCTCGCCGCCTTCCCCGTCCCCATCCACATCGTGGGCGGCCCGGAACTGCGGGAGGCCGCGGCGATCGTCGGCAACCGGCTGACGGCGGCGGTCGCCTGGACCTAAGCCGCGAGATCGATGCCCGGGCGGACGTGTGGGCTGTGCGCGGCCGCGTCGGCGAAGGCCTGGGTCTCGGCGTCGTCGTCGCGGGTCATCGGCAGCCGGGCGCCGCGCCAGCCGCACTCGCAGCGGGCCTGGTAGAAGTCGTGTTCGCCGGCCGAGGTGAGGCAGACGGAGGCGCGGTGGCGCAGTTCGATCGTGTACCGCCCGGCGATCCACAGCGCCGCGACCGCCGTCGCCGCGAGGGTCAGGCCCGCCAGCGTCCCGGTGACCGCCAGCGCGACCGGGGCCGGGAGCGGTTCGCTGTCGCCGAACTGCAGCCCGAACGCGGCGGCGCAGAACGCGATCAGCCCGGCCGGGAGGCGCCGCACGAGCATCGGGCGGGTGCGCAGGTACGGGGCGAGCAGGGCACCGGCGGCGACTCCTGCGGCCACGTAGCCGTACAGCAGCGGAGAGCCGTCGGCGAGCCACAGTCCGCGCACGAAGGCGGCCGCGGCGGCGGGCGGCAGGAGCGCCAACAGCACGACCGAATACTCCGAGGGTCGCATCTCCTCCACGCGTCGATAATGGCAAATGGGCGCTGCACGGGGTGGCTCTGCGCTCGCAGGACCGTGCCGAGGTGGTCGGCCGCGCCGCACAGCGCCTGGATGGCGTCGTCCGCGACCGGGCCCGACGGCGGCGGCGCGGACAGCAGCTCGGCCAGCACGCCGAGCGTGGTGGCCACGGCGTCGGCGACCGGGTCGGGCCGCCGGCCGCGCTGCCGGGCCACGGTGTGCTGGACCCAGGCCAGGCGGGCCGTCTGCAGCCGCTCGACCCCGGCGTCGCCGGCCGCGGCCCGGTCGGCCGCCCAGTGCAGGTCGGCCCGGTCCTCGACGTCGAGGCCGGCGAGCGTCTCCAGCGCCTCCTGCCGCTCGACGAGGACCGCGGTGATGTGCGCGAGCAGATGCGCGCGGCGGCGGTCGGGGTCGAGGTCCCGCATGATGAACAGCGGATCCCCGGGAATGCCGAGCACGCTCATGGCGCGCAGCAGCTCGTCGGTGCCGGGCAGATCGTCCATTCGGGCACCATAGACCGGGACGTGCGGCGCAGGCTGTGACGAATCAGGTAGGGCGCGGCGGCGGTACCGAACGGTTGCCCTTAGGCTTTGTCGAATTCGCGGCGGCGGATCATCCGGCGACCCGATACATTCCCGTGCATAGGAGGTGGGCACGGTGTCACAGAGTGCGGACGGGGAAGACAACTTAGGCCGGCGCAACGCCTGGCTGTACTACCTGCTGGTCGGGGGTATCGCCATCGTCCTCGTGCCGGTGAACGTGGCGTTGCACGACCAGCTCTGGCCGCAGCTGCTGGCTCTCGTCCTGCTTCTGGTCTCGATCGGCGGACTCGTGTACAGCGGGCGCCGGCACAAACCGCGCACCTTCTGGATCCGCCCGGGCGAGTTCGTGGCGCCGCCGTCGTACTTCCGGCTCGCCGTCAACGCCGCCGGCATGCCCCCCATCGTGGGCCTGCTCTGCGGCACGATCTACGACGACGATGACTGGGGCGTGTTCACCTGGATGGTGTTCGCGGTGACCCTGGGCTTCGTCTACCTCGCCGGCTACTACCTCACCGAACTGATCCGCGGCACCGGACGCCTGATCCTGCGCCCCGACGGCCTGACGGTCGTCGACGCCACCACCACCCACGACGTACCGTGGGCCGCCATCATGTCCGGCCCCCTCCCCACCGTCTTCGGCGTGGGCCGCCTGGGCATCCTGTGGCCGGAACTCGTCACCAGCCGCGGCATCGGCCGCAAGAAAAACCTGCAGCGCGTACAGTTGCAGCTCCAGTCGAGCGCGGTGCACCGCGAGTTCCTGCACGACGCGGTCAACCACTACCTCAACCACCCCGAGGACCGCCTGACCATCGGCACCGCCGCGGGCCTGGAGCACCTGATCGAAGTCCTGCCGGCCTAGCCACAGCCATCCCACACCCAGCGGAACGCACTGCGTCAGGCGGCCATGCCCAGGGAGCGCAGGTGGCGGGCTTCACGAGCGGAGCGCGCCAGGGCCTGCGTCGTGCGCGGCCCGGCCACCCCGTCCGGCTCCAGGCCCGCGCGGGTCTGGAAGCGCCGCAAAGCCTGCGGCACCTCGGCCTCGAAGGCGCCCGGCCGCAGCAGCCCCAGCTCGGCGAGCAGGAAACGGACCTCCCGCGGGTCGGCGGGCGGCACGGCGTCGTCGGTGGCGTTGACGGTGCCGGCCAAAGCGGCTCCCACGACGGTGAAGATGCGGCGAACGGTCATGGTTCGAGTGTGCGGTGGCCGGGCCCGCGTCACCTCCGGGACAACCCTGTCAACCGACCCTGAAATCGGGTGCCGGAAGTACCACACGAGGTACCGGTCGCGCGGCACCGAAGTACCGGGGTGCCGGGACCTCAGAGGTCGAGCGCCGCGCGGACCGGGTCGTGGGACCAGCGGGTCGGGAAGGCCTCGTGCAGGGTCCAGCCGGCGCGGAGCAGGGCGCGCTGGCGTTCCAGGTGGGCGGCGTTGCCGGCAGGGTGCGGTTCGCAGACGTAGCCGACGCCGTCCACCACGAGGTCGATGGTCCAGCTGCCGACCCGGTACCCGGTGTGCACCTCGCGGCCGGTTGGAAGGAGTTCCGTGGCCAGGCGGGCTGCCCACGGTACCGGAGCGGGGTCTTCTCCCAGGTTCTTCGAAGGCGCTTCGGCGTGGGCCAGGAAGTCGGCGATCAGGCCGGTGCCGGACGTGAGCGAGGTGACCACGATCAGGCGGCGGCGGGCCCGGGTGGTCATGACGTTGAAGAGGTTCGGTTCGGCGGCGAAGCGCTGGCGGGCCGGGGTGTCCCCGTCGACCAGGCCCAGCGACGCGATGACGGTGTCGGCCTCGCCGCCCTGGAAGGCGTGCACCGTGCCGGAGCGCAGGGCCAGGCGCTCGATGTCCTCGGCGGTGAACTCGGCCAGCAGCGCGGACTCGATCGCGTCGGCCTGGGCGCGGAACGGGGTGACGATGCCGATGCCCGAACTGCCCAACGTTCGCACGAGCTGCACGACGGTGTCCACTTCGGCCTTGTTGACGCCCTCGTGGACGGCTGCTTCGGGGACGCGGACGACGTCGATGGCGTCCGTGCGCTCGGCCTCGGGGGTGCGGGTCATGAGCGTCAGGCGGCCGTCGTAGAAGCGGCGGGCGGCGAATGCGATCAGGTGGGGCGCGCAGCGGTAGTGCTCGCCGAGCCAGGTGACCGGGGCGGCGCCGACGGCCACGTCGTACGCGCTCGATCGGCGTACGTCGATCCGGTCCGGCAGGCCGTGCCGGTCCAGGGTCGCGGCCACGTCGACGTCGGCGACGAACGACACGAAGCGCAGCTGGCTCGGGTCGCCGGCCACGAGGGCGCGGCGGGCGCGGGCCAGGACGGGCGCGGCGCGGATCTGGTCGATGTGCGCGGCCTCGTCCAGGATGACCAGGTCGAACAGGCCGGGCACGGGCGGCAGCAGGTCCTCGACGTCGGCGACGGTGCCGACCCACAGCGGCAGCGCCCGCACCAGGGCCGGGCCGTCCAGCGCGGCCAGGGCCTCGCGGCGGCGGTTGCGCCCGGCGCGCAGGGCGGTGCCGAGTTCGGCCGCGCTCCCCCGGGCCGATCTGCTCCACCGCTCGGCCGCGGCGGCCGCGTCGCGCATCGCCGCGCCGATCGCCTCGCGCAGGCGGGCGTCGGCGGCGAGCAGGGCCGGCCAGACCGCGGACAGGTCGGTGCCGCCGCTCACCGCGAGCGTCGCCGCGGCCCGGTCGGCCTCGACCGCGTCGAGCAGGGTGGGCAGCCGGTCGGCGCCGACGCCCGCGAGCCGGCGGATGCGCCATTCGCGCAGGAAACGGGCGTCGAGGAGCTTGCGCGCCTTCGGTACCGCGAAATCCCCCGCGAACACCTTGGGCGCCTCGGCCCGCAGCCCGGCCAGCAGCGGCTCCCACACCGCCATGGTGGCCGCCTTGCGTTCCAGGTCGAGTGCGGCGCCGATGGAGCGTTCGAGCTGCGCGACGGCGTCCGCGGCCGCGCGGATCCCGGCCCGGCGCGCGTCGAGCTGCTTCGCGGCGACGCCCTCGGGCCGGCCGGACGAGAGCGCCAGCGCGAACCGGTCGCGGCGCTCGGCGTCGCCGAACAGCACCGGTTCGGCGCCCGGGAACCGGCCCAGCAGCCCGGCGAGGACCTCGGCGGCGTGGCCGGCCTGGGTGGCGACGAGCACCGACCCGCCCCGGTACACGGTGTCCAGCGCGGCCGCCACCACCGCGTGGCTCTTGCCGTTGCCGGGCGGCCCGGACACCACGACGACCCGCTCCCGCCGCACCCGGCGCACGACCTCGCGCTGCGCGGCGTTGAGCGGCAGCGGCGAGTGCACAAGCTCGTCGTCGGCGAGGTCCGGTTCGGCGGCGGCCCCGTACACCTGCGCGAGCGCGGTCGCTTCGAGTCCCGCCCGCGCCGACCAGGCCCGCAGCGTGTCCCGCAGCCCGGGCGTGGCCACGTCACGCGCGACATAGAGCCCCGCGTGCGCCAAGCCGAGCAGTTCGCGCGAGCCCGGCACCGCCGTGGACACGATCCGGTCGGGCTTGAAGCCGGCCGCACTCGCCGCGGTTTCCACCCATTCGTCGGTACTACCCGTGCTCAACCACCCCGCCGCCCCGATCCCCGGCGCCGACTCGAGGACCGCCGCCAGCTCGCGATCCTGCACCAGTGGCGTGACTTCCAGGTCCCCGGCGGGCGCGACCCGATATCCGCGCAGCCGCCCGCCGGACCCCTCCAGCCGGATCGGCTCGAAGAGCAGCGGAAGCCGGATCGTCCGCGCCGCCCCGTCGACCTCGGTGGTGCCGAGCAGCCAGGCCCAGCCCCGCCGCAGGATGCGCTCCTCGCGATGCAGCTGGTCGAGCGCGGCCAGCCGCTGCGCCTGCTTGCCCGCCGGCACCCGGTCCGGGTCGTCGAGCCACAGCGGCGGCGGCGCGCCCTTGCCGACGTCGAGCACGCGGTCCCGGCCGGCCGGCGCGAGGTCGGCGAGCGCGGCGAGGACGCGGCTGGGCTCCATAGGTGAAGAATTCTGTCACGCGGTGAAGTAGAGGTTCACGCGCGTGTTGACCATTTTCGCCGGTACGAACACGTTGATCGCCGACAGCGCCGCCCGCGTCCGCCCCGGCAACCCGCGCCGGACCGACCAGTCCGGCCGGGTCAGCGTGTACGTTTCGCGCAGCGTCAGCCCCACGTCCCACCGCTCCGGCTCGCGCGGATCGTCGCACGACCAGACCAGTTCCGCCGCCATGCGTTGCAACGGCCCGCGCGGCCGCGCCACGATCCACGAGCCGTAGGTGTCCAGGGCCAGCCGGCAGCCGGGGAAGCCCCGCGCGATCCGGGTCAGCGCCCCGCGAACCTCGGCCGGCTGCAGGTACACCAGCACGCCCTCGGCGAGCAGGAAGTACGGACCGGGGCCGGCCTCCGTCACCGCCGCGATCCACTCCGCGTCGAGCACCGAGCCGGTGACGGTCGTGCGCCGCGCGGTGTCCGGCAGCAGGGTCCGCCGGAAGGAAGCCGCGTCCGGCAGGTCGACGAACACCCAGCTCGCGGCCCCGTTGTCCAGGCGGTCGGCCCGTGTGCTCAGGCCCGCGCCGAGCTCGACCACCGTCCCGTTCGGACATTCGGCCAGGAACCGGCGGGTCCACTCGTCGTACGAGGACGATCGCAGCACGTGGAACAGCGCCGTGAGCCCGGCATGGCGCTCGAAGATGCCGAAGTCGTAGTCGATCGCGTCGACGAGCCGCCGCGCCGTTGCGTCGCCCAGCGTGGCCCGCGCATGGAGGGTGATGAGCATCGTCTGCTGTACCGCACCGAGGTCCGCAACCCGCTTCTGGACGGCCATGGCGTGCAGCTTACGGAGGGGCGATAACGGAAAGCATTGGTGGCGTACGTCGCTTTTTGTGGGTTGAGTTGGGTTTATGTCAGCTGTCGGATTGACACCGGCCGGGGCCGACCATACGGTTCGAGCCACCATGACGCACCTCGGCGGATCATCGAAGCTGCTCAGGGCCATGAACGACGCGGCCGCCCTGAGTCACGTGCTGGAACGCGGGCCGTTGACCCGCGGGGAGCTGCGCGACCTCACCGGGCTGTCCAAGCCGACGATCTCCGAGGCGCTGCGGCGGCTGACGGAGGCGCGGCTGGTGAGCGTCGTCGGCTACGTCAGCGCCGGGCCGGGGCCGAACGCCGAGGTCTACGCCGTGAACCCGGACGCCGCCTACGCGGTGGCGCTGTCGGTTCGCGACCAGAAGGACCGCGGCACGCCGACCGTGACGGCGGCGGTGACGGACCTCGCCGGCACGGTCCGCGGGCGGCTGGAGTCGACCATCGACTTCGCCAGCACCGACACCGTGGCCGCGGTGGCCGACACCGTGGACGAGGTGTGCAAGGAGGCCGGGATCGCGCGCGATCCGGTCGCGCACGTGCAGATCGCGGTGGCCGGGTCGTACGACCAGCGCGGGGACGTCCTGCACCACGTCGAGGTGCCGGGGTGGGGCCGGCCGGGGCTGGTCGAGGACCTGCGGCGGCGGCTCGGAGTGCCGGTGGGCGTGGACAACGACGTGAACCTGGCCGCGGTGGCCGAGCGGGCGCACGGCGCCGGCCGCGACGCGGAGAGCTTCGCGCTGCTGTGGCTGGGCGAGGCCGGGCTGGGGCTCGCGATCGACCTGGGCGGGACGCTGCTGCGAGGCGCGCGGGGCGGGGCGGGCGAGATCGGGTACATGCCGATCGGCTCCGGCACCAACTTCCAGAAGCTCGTCGGCGGGCTCGCGGTGCTGGACCTGGCCGCGGAGCACGGGTTCGCCGCCCCGACGGCGGCCGGGAGCATCGCCGCGGTGATGGCCCGGGCGGCGGAGGACGACGCGGCCGCCCTGAAGGTGGTCAGCACGCTCGCCGGCCGGATCGCGATCGGCCTGTCGGCAGTCGTCGCGGTGCTCGATCCGCCACTGGTCGTGATTGGCGGCGAGGTCGGTCAGGCGGGCGGCGAACTGCTGGGCACCGCCGTGGCCGCCGCCCTGTCTGAGGCCGCACCGCTGGACACCACGATCGCCACCACGCAGGTCCAGGACGACGCCGCCCTGCTGGGAGCGCAGGAGGCCGGCCGGGCGTCGGTACGCGAGACGCTCCTGGCCGACCTCAGCCGTCCTTGACGAGCACCGGACGGTCAGACGGGCACCGGTGACTACACCGTTATGTCCTGAAAAGCAGTGGGGGAGCTTCGCTCCACCCACACCCCCTCAAAACCGCATCGGGTCCTAGTCGTCTTCCGATTTTTTTGTACTCTTGCGTTTGCGGGTGGCGCGCTTGCGGGGCTTCGGGGCGCCGGACGCCAGCTTGGTGTAGGTCAGCATGTTCGCCAGGCCGATGCCGACCGCGGCGAACAGCACCTGGATCGCGAGCTCCCACCAGCTCCACTGGATCTTCCAGACCTTGACGACGGCCTTGTCGTCCAGGTTGAACAGCTCGGCCACGAGCGTGCCCAGCAGCGCGGCGCCGACGCCGATCAGGAACGTGATGAACACGCCGATCGACTGGCGGCCGGGGAGCACGAGCCGCCCGAGGACCCCGATGAGCAGGCCGATCGGAATCGCCACCCAGAAGTCGTTGATATGCATGTGGTTCCGAGCTCCCCTCGCGTCCGTCGACACGGGACCGTACACGATCGCTTCGATACCCCTCACTGCGGTCGGCGCAAACGCCGCACCGGGCCGCGGCGCGGGTTTGCCCCCGGAAGCAGCGCGAGGGACGGTGGAATCAAAAAGGGGGTGCGTCATGCTGCTGGAACACAGTCCGATCGTGGTCGGCGTGGACGGTTCGGCCGCCTCGCTGGGCGCCGTGCGCTGGGCCGCCGACGAGGCCGCCCGCCAGCAACGGACACTGCGGATCGTGCACGCGCTGTCGTGGGAGGGCCCGGCCGACGGGCAGGGGCTGGTCCTGGACGCCGCGGCCGAGGCGAAATCGTGGCAGCCGGGCATCGCCGTGGAGACCATGACCCGGGGCGGTGCGCCGGCGTACGTGCTGCGCGAGCAGTCCCGCACGGCCAACCTCGTGGTCATCGGCGGCAGCGTCCACGACGGCGGGGTGCTCGACGCGTCCATCGGGGCGCATCTGTCGGGCTTCGCCCACTGCCCGGTCCTGGTCATCAACAACGGCTGGCGGTGGGCCGACCCGCTCGCCGCGCTGCCGGCCCACGCCCCGGTCGTCGTCGGGGTGGACGGCTCACCGTCGAGTCAGCGGGCGCTGGCCTTCGGGTACGGCGAGGCCGCCTCCCGCCGGGTGCCGCTCGTCGCCGTGCACGCGGGCCGCGACCGCCGGCACGACGCGGTGGCGGCGGAGATGGAGCCGTGGCTGCGCCGGCACCCGGAGGTCGAGACGCGCTTCGACAGCCGGGACAGCGGGGTGCTGGAGACCCTGACCGACGCCGCCCGCAACGCGCTCATGCTGGTCGTCGGGGCGCACCGGGTCGGCTGGTACGAGCAGCCCCGCCCGAATCCGGTCACGCAACTGGTGGTGCACCACGCGGCGTCGCCCGTACTCATCACCAGAAGCGTGTGAAAGGAGTCAGCTCGCGCTGGATTCCCGCGCCTCCTGGAACACATCGGCCGCGGCCAATTCGGAAATGACGGCGTTCAACGCGTCGACCTCGTCGTCGGTATTGGCCGCGGTCACCTGCACCCGGAAGCCGACCTGGTCGCGCGGCACGCCCGGATAGGGCGCGAGGGTCACGAAGAGGCCCCGCTGCCACAGCAGCTCGGACACCTCGACGAGGTCGCGGTCCAGCGCGATCGGCAGCTCGATGATGGGCGTGTCGTCGACGTTCGGGGTGAAGACGCCGAGCGAGCGCACATGGTGCAGCACGCGCATCGACATGCGGTACAACTCGGCCCGCAGCTTGTCACCGCGCTCGGCGTTGACGTCGAAGCCGGCGAGCACCGTGGCCAGGGAGGCGGTCGGCGACGGGCCGGAGTAGAGGTAGGGGGCGGCGGAGGCCTTGAGGCGGTTCTTCAGCACGGTGGGCAGGGCCAGGAAGGCCATCAGCGACGAGTACGCCTTGGAGAAGCCGCCGACGAGCACGACGTTGTCGTAGTCCTCAGCGAAGTACCGGATGATGCTGTTCCCGGTGGTGCCGTAGGGGCTGGTCTCGTCCTCGGCGCGGGTGCCGATGACGCCGAAGCCGTGCGCGTCGTCGATGTAGAGCACGGCGCCGTGCGCCCGGCACAGGTCCAGCACGGTCCGCACGTCGGGGATGTTGCCGGTCATGCTGTTGACGCCGTCCATGCAGACCAGCACCGGCCCGCCGGCCGCGGCCGCGCCGGGCAGCAGCGACGCCAGCTCGTCGAGGGAGCGGAACCGGGACAGCGTGGCGCCCTGGGCGCGGGCGAAGACGCAGCCGTCCCAGATGGTCTTGTGGGCGCGGGAGTCGATGAGCACCGTGCCCTGCCCGGCGAGGACCGGGATCACCGAGAGGTGGATCTGCGTGATGGTCGGCAGGACGAGCGCGTCCTCGGCGCCGAGCAGCGCGGCCAGCCGTTCCTCGATCTGGGGGTACAGCGCCGGGTTGCCCAGCATCCGCGACCACGACGGGTGCGTGCCCCAGCGGCGCAGCTGCTCGTCGACCGCCCCGATGATCTGCGGCTCCAGGTCGAAGCCGAGGTAGTTGCAGGATGCCCAGTCGGTCAGCCAGTGGTCGCCGACGCGGATCCGGCGGCCGTCGATCTCGTCGATGACGGCGTCGTAGAAGCGGGTCTCGGAGCGGAGCCGGGCGATGCCGCTGTACCGCGGGTCATGATCGACATCCGTGGCGAGTTGCGAGGCGTGCACTGGTGGTCCTCCGGGGTGTTTCAGGCCGCGGTGCGACCTCCCCGTTGAGGCCCCGACGCATCGTCCGACAACCATTGACTAGCGTCACCGTAGCTCAACGGCTTGCTGAACAAGTACCCCTGACCGTGGTCGCAACCCATGGTCACCAGCAGGTCGCGTTCCGCCGCCGTCTCGATGCCCTCGGCGACGACCTGCAGCTTGAGAATCCGGGCCAGTTGCACGATCATGTCGACCACCGCGTGCTGCTCGGTCGAGGAGACCACGGTGTCGATGAAGCTCTTGTCCAGCTTGAGCACGTCGACCGGGAGCCGGCGCAGGTAGGACAGCGACGAGAACCCGGTGCCGAAGTCGTCGATCGCGATGCGCACCCCGGCCTGGCGCAGGGCCGCGAGCTCGGCCGCGACCTCGCCGTCGTCGTGCAGCAGCAGGCTCTCGGTCATCTCCAGCAGCAGCCCGCCGGGCGGCAGGCCGACCCGGTCGATCTCGGCGAGTACCCATGGCGCGAAATCGGGCGAGCGCAGCTGCCGCGCGGAGACGTTCACCGAGACATAGATCTCATCCTCGGGGTACGCGATCCGCCACTGCGCCGCCGCCGTGATCGCGTTGCTCAGGACCCACGCGCCGAGCGGCACGATGAGCCCGCTCTCCTCGGCCACCGAGATGAACTCGTCCGGCGGCACCATGCCCCGGGTCGGATGGTCCCAGCGCACGAGCGCCTCGAAGCCGCGGGTGCGGTCGTCGGCGAGCGTGACGATCGGCTGGAAGTGCAGCAGGAACGCCTTGTCGGCGATCGCCCGGTCCAGGTCGGCGCGCAGCTTGTGACGCTCGACGACGGCGCTGTGCAGCGACGACTCGAAGCGCCGCCAGCGGTCCCGGCCCGCGTCCTTGGCCACGTACACCGCGAGGTCGGCGTGGCGCAGCAGCTCCTGGGCGGTGGCGGCCTCGGCGGTGGTGGACACGCCGATGCTGGCCGTCGCGGTCACGGTGCCGTGGGCGAGCTCGAACGGCGCCTTGAAGCTCTGCAGCACCCGCTCGGCCACCCGCTCCACGTCGGCCGAGGTGCCGGCCCGGCGGACCAGGGCCGCGAACTCGTCGCCGCCGAGGCGGGCCACGGTGCCGGCCGCGCCGTAGGAGCCGTCGACGGCCCGCAGCGCCTCGGTGAGCCGCTGCCCGACCGCGACCAGCAGCGCGTCGCCGGCGCCGTGGCCGAACGTGTCGTTGACCACCTTGAAGTCGTCCAGCTCGACGATGAGCACGCCGACCGTGGCGCCCGTCTCGGCCCCGGACGCGACCGCCTCCTGGACCCGGGTCAGGAAAACCTCGCGGTTGGGCAGGCCGGTGAGCGCGTCGAAGGTCGCCCGCTGGTACAGCTCGGCCTGCAACCGGCTCCGCTCGGTCACGTCCCGCAGCGTCACCACGATCCCGCGCACCGTCTGCTCGGCGCGCAGGTCGCGGAAGGCCGCCTCGACCAGCGCCGGCCGCCCGTCAGGGCCGGTCACCTGCAGGTCCGGGCCGGGCCGGTCGCTGTCCGGGCGGCCGTCGACGGGGCGGCGGGGCAGGTCCGGCGGCAGCGAGCGGCGCTCCGGGGCCTGGGTCGTGCGCGCCTCGGCCAGGCGGCGGCTGACCTCGGCCGCGCTGTCCTCGGCGAACGCGACCGGCAGCGGGGTGCCGACGAGGTCCCACCCGAACAGCGCCCGCGCGGACGGGCTGGCGTAGGTGACGAGGTCGTCCTCGCCCACGATGAGGATGACGTCGGCGGTGTTGAGCACGAGGGTCCGGAAGTACGCCTCGTTGTTGCGCCGGCCGACCTCCTCGCCCAGCGCGATGCGCTCCAGGGCCATCGCGGCCTGGGTGGCGAGGATCTGGGCGACCTCCTGCAGCCCGACGAGCACCACCTCGTCGGCGGCGATGTACAGCGCCCGCTCCGCCGCCCGCCCGTCGGCCAGCGCGAGGGGGCAGCACAGGGTGAACTCGAAGTCGCCCAGCTCGGCGGCGACGGCCGGGTCCAATGTGGACGTGTACGGCATGGCCACCTTCGGCCCCACCGCCGGGCCGATGTCCACGGCGTGCGCGCGCCCGGGCGGCAGCAGCTCGCCGACGGCGTCGCGGACCGTGGCGGTGACGGCCGCGGCGTCGGTGGCCATGAGCAGCGCGGCGCCCGCGCTGCGCAGGCGCCGTTCCCGTTGCACGGTGAGCCGTTGCGCGCGCACGGCCCGGCCCAGCCGCAGCAGGACCAGTCCGGACAGCAGCGCGGACACGGCGGCGATGGCGGCGGCGTCGCGCACCCGGCCTCCCCGCATCTCGACGAACAGCACGATCGGAGCGATGAACAGCGACAGCCCGAGCAGCAGCAGGCGGCCCAGGCGCTCGTCGCCGGCGCGCTGGACGCGGGGCTCGGTGAGCTGCCGCATCGAGGGGTGCAGCGCGGCCACGCCCCACAGCACGTAGAAGGCGGCCCAGCCGATGTCGGTCGGCCCGCCGGTGGCCCAGCCGCCGCCGGAGAGCTGGTGCAGGCCGTAGCCCACGTCGGAGCTGAGCAGGCCGGCGCCGCCGAGGGCGAGCAGCGCCACGGCGGCGTCGAAGCGCACCGACGCGATGAGCCGCGCACCGACGAGCAGCACGACGATGTCGGCGAGCGGGTACGCGATGGAGATGGCGCGATCCAGCATGGACAGGTCGGGATTGTCCACATAGGGCCGGATGAGGAAGATGTAGGACAGCAGCCCCAGGCCGGCGGTGAGGGTGATCGCGTCGAACAGCCCGCTCGGGTCGCGGCGCACCACCCCGAGCCGGTAGAGCCAGACCATGGCCGCGGCGATCAGCACGTACACGGTGAGGTAGAACGCGTCGGCCAGCGAGGGGAACGCCCGGGCGTGCAGGCGGGTCAGCACGTCCGCGATGAGGTCCCCGGTGATGAAGCAGGCGACGGCGCCGGCCAGCAGCAGCCAGGGTGCCCGGCGGCGGGGCTTGTGCAGGTGTACCCCGAGCAGCATCGCGCCCGCGCTGCCGTAGCCGATCGCGGACCACAGCACGGGGTGGAGTCCGGGCAGCGCGAAGTTGGCGATCACCAGGACCGCCATCGCACCGGCGTAACCCGCCAGCACCCCGCGTGCCGACCCGTTCACCCTCAGCTGTCCTTTGTCTGCGACCACCAGCCCCGACCCGCGCGCTCGCGGCGAGGCAGACGCTACCCAGTTCGCTGCCCGATGAGGAGTACCTGACAGGATCGTTCCGAGTGGCCCGCACGACGCTTTTGACGCCATTTGCGCATTTGGCGAATTTGATGGTACCGATCAATGCCCGTCATATCTACACCGCGCGATGGACCGTTTTACGCTGGGCGACCGGTACCGGCGATTCATTCACGCAGTCTTTCGCCGTCATTCGTCCTTCCGGCCAACGTCACCGACAGCGCGGCGGTCAGCGCGGCCACGCACCACGGCCCGCCGAGGGCCCAGGCGGCGTACAGCAGCATGGCCGAAAGCTCGGTGGCCAGGGCCGCGACCGACGTGATGGTGGCCCGCGCGGCCCCGTCGATGACCGCCTGCAGACGGGCGTCGGCGATGACGAGCACGAGTCGGTACAACGCGTAGAACCCGGCGACGAGCACGATCCCGGCCGGGCGGTGCAGCGCAGCCGAACCGGCGAGCGCGAGCCCGGCGGCGAGCATCAGCCCGGCCAGCCCCCACCCCGGCAGGCGTCCGGCCTTCGCGGCGAGCGCGGCACCGGCGGCCCCGCCGAGCGTGATGACGAGCGTGGCCGCGGGGTTCAGCGCCGTCGGTACCCCCCACTCGGCGGTCAGCAGCGGGAAGTACTCCTCGAACGCGTCCAGCCCGGCCAGCGCGGCGAGCACCAGCGCGGCGGTGCGCACGGCCGGGCGCCGGGCCGCCTCGCGCACGCCGTCGCGCAGGGTCGCGAGGTAGCCGAGCTCCTCGTCGTCCCCGTCGTCGCCGGAACCGTTGCGCACCTCGGGCAGGCGCGTGGCGAGCAGGGCGGCGGTCAGGCAGATGGCGACGCTCACCCAGCCCACCAGGGGGTACCCGCCGAGCGGGAACAGCACCGCGGCGGCCACGGCGGCGGGGATCTGCGCGACCAGCCCGGCCGCGGTGATCTGGCCGGAGACGCGGACGTACCGGCTCTCGTGCCCGGCCGCGAGCAGCCCGTCGTACAGCAGCGCCTCGAGCGCGCCGCTGGCCAGCGCCCCGCCGAGGCCCCACACCACGAACCCGGCCGCGAACACCCAGAACGAGGGCAGCACCGTCCACAGCGCGAAGCCGGCCGCCTGCAGCAGCCCGGCCGCGACCAGGTTGGCCCGGCGGGAGAAGCGGTCGGCGAGCGCACCGGTGGGCACCTCGGCGACGATCCCGACCGTCGACCAGATCGCGAACAGCAGCGAGATCTCGCCGCCGGACAGGCCCGTGTCGGTGAACAGCAGGGCGTACAGCGGATACAGCGGCACCGCGTCGGACAGCAGCGCCCAGCCGACCCCGCGGCGGCTCAGGCGGCGGACATCGGCGGGCAGCGGTTCAGGGGCGCGACGTCAACCAAACGGCATGCCGGGACCCTACTGGATCGCGGCCAGGAACGCGTCCGATATCGGCGTGGCCGCCGCGCTGCCGGAGTCGGTGACGTACGCGCAGTACGCGATCCCGTCGCGCACGCCCACGCTCAGGTTCGGCGCGCTCAGCGTCCCCGACACCGCCGCGCCGGCCTCGGCCTTGGTGCCCCGGATCAGCACCGGCGGCTGCCACGTGCCCCGCGCCAGGGCGGCGGCGGCCGCGGCGTACCCGAGCGGCGACGCGACCACGCCGTTCGGGGCGGAACGACCGGGGAACGCGTCCGCGCCGAGCTTCCAGTCGGTGCCGGCGCCGAGCTTGGCCGGGTCCACGGGCCAGGCCGGACCGGGGATTTCGCCCAGGAACGCCAGGTTGTACCCCGTGGCGCCCGGGCCGTTCGCGACCGCGAGGACGGCGCCGTCGCTGACCCGCACGGCCACGAGCGCCGAGGGCTTCGCGGTCGCGGCGACGGCGGCGTCGGCGGCCTGCTGCGTCTTGACGTCGATGGTGGTGGCGATCGCGGCGCCGTCCTGCGCGGGGAGGGTGAACAGCGGCTCGCCGGGCTCGTCTCCCATCGGGACGACCGACAGGCCGGGGAGACCGCGCAGCTGCTGGTCGTACCGTCGCAGCAGACCGGTGAGGCCGGAGACGTCACCGGCCTTGAGGGCCCCGTTGCTCGCCTCGATGAGCTCCTTCGTGGCGGGGCCGGAGGTGCCGAGCAGGGCCCGGGCGAACGTGCGCGTCATCGGCAGGGTGAGCGTGCCCTCGCGGGTGCGCACCCCGGCCGCGCCGTTGAGGTCCTGGGCGATCTGGTCGAAGTCGGTGCGGCGCAGGGTCACCAGGTCGACGAACGCGTCCGGCTTGGCCGCCTGCAGCTTCGCCGGCAGCCCCTGCACGTCGACGTCGACCTTCACCGAGCGGAACACGGCGTCGAGGTGCTGCACGAGGGCGTTGACGTCGGGCACCCGCTGCGGCTCGACCCCGACGTAGACGACGGGCGTCTCGGCGGCGATCGGGCTGTCGTCGGCGGCCACGATCTTCCCGCGCTTGGCCGCCGTGGAGCGGATCGCGAGGTGCTGGCCGTCCTCCAGCCCGGGGTGGACGGTATCCGGCCCGAAGTACACCTGCCAGCGTTTGCCGAGCATGCGCGCGTGCACGGCGGTGTCGTAGGTCCAGCTCCGCCCGTCCGGCAGGGTCCAGGCCACGCCGACGGCCAGGGTGGCGTCGGCCGCCTCGATCCTCGGCTTGCCGTGCGGGGTCAGCGTCGGCCGGCGCGCGGACAGGTCGCCCTCGGTGCCGGCGAGCAGCTCCTTGGCCGCGGCCGGGTCGAGGGTGCGGCCCTGCGGCGTGAGCAGGGTGCCGAAGCCGGCGAAGTCGGCCTTGCGCCAGCCGTCGAGGAAGGCCGTGAACCGGTCGTTCACGGCCTTGTCCGCGTCGTCGTCGCACCCGGTCACCAGGGGCGCGACCAGCAGCAGCGCGCCGAGCAGCAGCAGGAACCTTCGCACCCGCCGACCCTACAACCGGCTATGCGGTCAGCCGCGAGACGGACCGCATCTTGTTCATCGCGTCAAGCGCGGCAACCTTGTACGACTCCGCGAGCGTCGGGTAGTTGAAGACCGCGTCGACCAGGTAGTCCACCGTCCCGCCGCAGCCCATCACGGTCTGTCCGATGTGGACGAGCTCGGTGGCCCCGGTGCCGAAGACGTGCACGCCGAGGATCTTGCGGTCCTCCGGCGACACGATGATCTTCAGCATCCCGTACGAGTCGCCGATGATCTGGCCGCGGGCCAGCTCGCGGTAGCGGGAGATGCCCACCTCGAACGGGATGCTCGCGTCGGTGAGGTCGTCCTCGGTGCGCCCGACGAAGCTGATCTCCGGGATGGTGTAGATGCCGATCGGCTGCACCTGGTCCATGCTGCGCACCGGCTCGTCGCAGGCGTGGTGGGCGGCCAGCCGGCCCTGCTCCATCGACGTCGAGGCCAGCGCCGGGAAGCCGATGATGTCGCCGACCGCGTAGATGTGCGGGACCTCGGTCTGGAAGTGCTCGTCGACCGCGATCCGGCCGCGGTTGTCGTAGGTCAGCCCGGCCTTGTCCAGCCCCAGCAGGTCCGCCGCGCCCTGGCGACCGGCCGAGTACATCACCGTGTCGGCCGCGATGCGCTTGCCGCTGGCCAGCACCGCGACCGCGGTGCGCCCGTGCCGCTCGACGGCCGCGACGGTCTCGCGGAAGCGGAACGAGACCGACAGGTCCCGCAGGTGGTACTTCAGCGCCTCGATGATCTCCAGGTCGCAGAAGTCGAGCATCCGCTCGCGCCGCTCGACCACGGTCACCTTGGTGCCCAGGGCGGCGAACATCGACGCGTACTCGATGCCGATCACCCCGGCGCCCACGACCACCATCGAGCCGGGCACCTTGTCCAGGTTCAGGATGCCGTCGGAGTCGATGATCGTCACATCGTCGAAGTCGACGCTGTCCGGCCGGGCCGGCCGGGTCCCCGCCGCGATGATGATCTTCTCCGCGGTGACCTGCGACTCGCGGCCCTGCTCGTCCTCCAGCGCGATGGTGTGCGGGTCGGTGAAGCGGCCCGTGCCCTGCAGCAGCCGCACCCGGTTGCGGGCCAGCTGGCTGCGGATGACCTCGATCTCGCGCCCGATCACGTGCTGGGTCCGGGCCCCGAGGTCGCCGACGGTGATGTCCTCCTTGACCCGGTAGCTCTGCCCGTACATCTCGCGCTGGTTCAGGCCGGTCAGGTACAGGACCGCCTCACGCAGCGTCTTGCTCGGAATGGTGCCGGTGTTGATGCAGACCCCGCCGATCATGTTCCGGCGTTCCACCACGGCGACCCGGCGGTCGAGCTTGGCCGCGGCGATGGCGGCCTTCTGCCCGCCCGGCCCGGAGCCGAGCACGAGGACATCGAAGTCGTACATGGTCGACAGTGTCCCCGGCGTGCCGGGCAGCGTAAAGGCATGTGCGGTTATGGTCGTCCGCGTGAAACGAATCCTTCAGGCCGTGGCCACTCGACTGGGCCTGCGCCAGCGTCGTTCCCCTGCGGCTCCGCACCCGGTGCCCGGGCCGCCCCCGAAGCGCCAGGAGAGCCAGAAGCTGCTCGAGTACTCCCCCAACCTCGACGGGGACGCCGACCCGGGCGAGATCGTGTGGACGTGGGTGCAGTATGAGGAGGACCCCACGCAGGGCAAGGACCGCCCGGTGCTGGTCGTCGGGCGCAAGGGCGGCGACGTGCTCGGCCTGATGCTCTCCAGCCAGCACGACCGGGACGGGCAGCGCAACTGGTTCGCGCTGGGCCCCGGGTCGTGGGACCGCGACAAGCGGCCGAGCTGGGTGCGCCTCGACCGGGTGCTGACCGTGCCCGCGCACGGCATCCGGCGCGAAGGTGCGGTGCTGGACCGGGAGCGCTTCGACCGCATCGCGGCCGAGCTGCGCTCCGGGTACGGCTGGTCTTAGCTCTGGGTCACCGGGGTGGGCATCATCTTGCCCAGCTCGTCGCGCATCAGGGTGGCGGCGGCGTCGAAGTCATCGGCCTTGGTCTCGGCGCCGTCGCGGGTGACCACCAGCCACGTGCCGTCGGCCTTGGAGGACAGGGTGGCCTTGGGCTGCGGGATGCCCCGCTCGAAGTCCGCGGCCGACGCGGCGGTGAACGTGGCCACGGCCGGCCGGTGGCGGTGCAGGAACCGGTCGGCCACGGAGAGCAACGCCTCGCGCGCGTCGGAGTCGGCCGGGATCGGTGAGAGGTCATACGTGCGGTACGCCCGGGCCGCGACCATCACCCTGATCCGCTCGGCGTGCAGCAGCAGCACCCCGTCGGCGTGGTCCTCGGCGGTCAGCCCGACCTGCACGAACCCGCGCACCTCGCGCAACCCGGCGGCGACCGCGGCGATGGCCGGGGCGAGGTCGAGCCGGCTGCCGCTGCCGTCGGCCGGGGCCGCCAGGTGGCGCAGCAGCAGCGACCCGACCCCGGCACTGAGCACGGCGTCGGCCCGGTCGGCCTCGGTCAGCCCCAGCAGCCGCGGCGTCTGCCCCTGCTTGTCCCCGCTGGCCAGCAGAAACGACAACTCGGCGGCGGTCATGCTGAGCTGTTCGGTCGCGGTCCCGTCCATGGCGTGTCATCCCGTCGCGCGTCGCTTGTCGTGGGGTCGGAAGGTTCAACGCCGACGGCGCCATTGGGGTCACGCCCCTGCGCGTTCCTATCTCTCCGCCGCGCTCTCCGCGGCGGCTCGGGTGCAATCCGACACGCGCTGGTTTCAAAAGTGGCGTGGGATCGCGAGCCCCGGCGATGGGGGCGGTAACATGCCGACGTCCGACAGGAGAGGGACCTCGATTGACGCAGCGTAACAGGGCATGGGGGCGAAAATGACCGACGGCATCGCGACCGGCACCGTCGGTGGTTGCGTGGTGGTCACGCCGTCCGGCGCCCTCGATGTGGCCACTTCACCGGAGCTGCACACGCTGCTGCACCAGACCCTGGACGACGGCGAGACCCGGCTCGTGCTCGACCTGTCACAGGTAGACTTCATCGACTCCACCGCGCTGCGGGTGCTGGTCTCGATCCACAAGCGGCTGCGCGAGGACGGCGGCTTCGCGGTGGTGTGCCCGCACGCCCGCATCCGCCGGATCTTCGACCTGACCGCCCTGGACCGGGTGCTGACCCTGACCGACACGGTGGACGAGGCGCTGGCGGCCCTGTCGAAGCCGGCCTCCTAGCCGCCATCCAGCCGACACTGCCCGACCGCGTTCACCCGGCGCTGTCCGGCTGTGGCGTGCGTGGGTGGCGGATGCCGGGGTGCCCTTCCGGCAGCGCCCGGCGCAGCACCCACCAGCTCACGGCCAGGCACGCGGCCACGAGCGGCCAGGTGAGGATCGTCTGCGCCGCGGCGAGCGTCAGCACCCAGCCGGCCGCCCAGAGCGGGACGAACACGACCAGCCTGATGACGTACTGCAGCACCCAGACCCAGCTGGCCCGCTGATAGGCCCGCAAAAGGTCCGGATCGCGCCGCCAGCGGGTCTTCTGTCCCAGCACCGTGCCGACGATCAGCCCGAGGAACGGCCAGCGGACCAGGATGCTCCCGGCCCAGGCGAGCGCGGACACGGCGTTGGTGAGCACGCGGACGCCGAAGAAGTCCGCCGCCCGCCCGGTGCGCAGCGCGACCAACGCCCCGGCGCAGACCACCAGCAGACTCAGCACCGTACCGACCGGCCGCCGCCGCTGCGCAACCCGCCACACGGCGACCGCGGCCCCCGCGCCGATCGCAATGCCCGCACCCCACGCGATCGACCGCCCGCTGACCAGCCACCCGCCGGCGAAGCCCAGCACCGGCACCGCAGTCTCCACGGCCGACCGCCACCCGCCGAGCAGGTCACTCAGCGACTCACCAGGCACCTCGCCCGGCATCTCGTCCGGCACCTCGTCCGCGACCCGCTCGCCCGTCATGCTCCCCGCCTCACTCACGAGCCGCCTCACTCACCAACCGCCTCACCGGCGAGCCTGACGAGACCGGCAAGCCCAGCCCGCGACCGATCGAACGAAGGTTAGCCTGTCCTACGGTCGCGGGCGAGACAAGGTTGGCTAGCCGTGGTTGACCGTCAGCGCATAGAACTTGACCTTCGCACCGTTGGTCGTGCTGTCGGAGGAGGACTGGTTGTAGGAGCCGGCCTTGAAGTACATCCCGTACTGGTTGAACGACGCCGGGATCGCGTAGCTCGTGGTGCTGCCGTTCACGGTCAGCTTGATGGTGTTCCCACCGCTCACCGCGATCACGTAGCTCCATTTCACCCCGAGCGGCACATTGCCGACCGTGTGCAGCGTCTGGCCGCCGTCGGGCGAGTTCTCGGTGCCGAGGACGATGTCGCCGTTGGGCCGGTAGTACAGCTCCAGCAGCGGCTTCGTCGACGGGCCGCCGGTGCCGAGGTGGATCTGCCCGACGCACACGTTCTTGGTCACCGACGGGATGCGCAGGGTGGCGGAGAGCTTGTGCGAACCGGCCAGCTTCCAGTCGGCCGCGCTGCCGTTGGCGTTCATCTCGCGCAGTTCGGAGCGCGCATAGTTGGAGTTCGGCGTGGTGACGCCCTTCTCCGGCGCCCAGAACGTCATCGAGCCGTCGGTCTTGTCGGTGAAGAAGTACGCCGGGTTGACGTACCCGTTGGCCCCCTTGAGCTGCGCGGGCGGGATCTGCGTCGGCGAGCCCGGGCTGCCCGTCGGCAACTGGAGCTGCCAGATCGACAGGTCGAAGTTCCCGCCGGGCGCGACGTTCGGGTCGAGCCCGGCCGCCGGCGTGGTGGGCGTGGTGCTGCCGCCGGGCAGGGTCCACGCCTGGTTCGCGGCGCCGGTGCAGGTCCAGATCTGCAGCCGGGTCCCGTTGGCGGAACTCTGGCCGGTGGCGTCGAGGCACTTGCCGGAACCGGTGTTGACCAGCGCGCCCCCGTTGACGGTCCACTGCTGCGCGGCGGTCCCGTTGCAGTCGTACAGCTGAATTTTGGCCCCGTTGGCGGTCGAGGCGGCGGTCACGTCGAGGCACTTGCCGAGCGCGCGGACGGTGCCGTCACTGTTCCCGACCGTCCAGCTCTGCGCGGTGGTCCCGTTGCAGTCGTACAGCTGGATCGCCGCCCCGTTGGCGCTCGACGCGGCGGCGACGTCGACGCACTTCCCGCCGAGCCCGGTGATGGGCCCGGCCGTGGCGGCGGTGGCGGCGGTGACCCCGAGCACTCCGAGCGCGCCGGCGACGGCGGTGGCGGTGAACGCGATGAGGATCTTCGAACGGCGTTGCATGGGCGACCCCTTGCCGAGGTGGCAGTGATTGGCAGAGTGGCTGCCAATAAACGCCTCCATCGATGTCTTGTCAACGCCGCCCGCCCGCCTTGAAGCGCGTCTGCGCAGCTCAGCGCATGAATAAAAAGTCGTAGGCGGTCAGTTCCGGGGCAGTGTGTTCGCGTCGATCAAGGCCTCCGCGCTCTCACCGGCGATGTCCTGCCGGAGCTGATCGAGGCGCCCCAGCAGCGACACCGAGTCGAGCGCGGCCAGCGCGGTCGGAAACACCCGGTGCACCCGCTCGACGGCCGCGATCAGCGCGGCCCGCAGCGAGGTGTCGTTCACGCCCTGCCCGTCCAGCCGCTGCGCGAGCAGATCGGCCAGCGCGTTGAGCAGCGCGCGCAGCGTGTCCCGCTTGAGTGCGGGCGGCTGACCCGGCCGGTCGTACAACCGGTCCACGGCCAGCGAGATCGCCCGCACCTGCAGCGTGACGCCGACCAGCCACGCCTGCTCGCGGCGCAACTGCCGGACCTCGCGGCGCAGCCCCCGCGCGAACACGTTGAGCAGGGTGACCTCCTCGACCCCGGCGACCGCCCCGCTGGCCTCCGCGCCGACCTCGTTGAGCTTGCGCGACTCCTCGATCCACCCGTGCCGCTGCCCGGGCTCGAGCGGACCGTCGGCCGGCGACGCGGCCGGGTCCGAGCGGGTCGCGAGCTCGTCCGCGATCGAGCGCAGCACGGCGACCGCGGTACGGCCCCAGGCGTCGAGCGTCGACTGGATGCGCTTGACGCGGGGCCGCTCGGGGATGACCACCGCGATCGTCAGCCCGACCACCGAGCCGATGGCGACATCGGTGAAGCGCCATTGGCCGTACCCCTTCGCGACCGGCGCGAGCACCAGCACCGCGAGGGTGGCGATGGTGAGCTGGTTGCGGGCGAGCGGCGTGTTGGTGATCTGCCGGGCCACCGCGAGCGCGGCGAACGCGGCCAGGGCGAGGGACCACCAGGTGAGCCCGAGCAGCTGCGTCCAGGCGATGGCGAGCGCCGTGCCGATGAGGTTGGCGAAGAGCAGCTGCAGCCCGGTGGCGATCGACCCGTACACGCTGGCCTGGAGTGTCAGCACGGCGATCACCGGCGCGAACAGCACGGCCACGTTCTCGCCGAGCTGCCGGGCGAGCACCCACGCGACCGTCGCCGCCATGGTCGTCTTGGCGATCGTGAGCCAGCTCGGCTTGCTCTGCGGCACGCTGGCCAGCAGCGTCCCGAGCGGCTCGGTGACGACTTCGTGAGGTCTGCGTCGCACGTTTCGATCCTCTCAACTTCGAGGCTATCTACTGCCACGAACCACGCGTTAGGGTCCAATCCGTGCGCAGCTACGACCACCCCAACCTGTTCAACTTCCGCGATCTCGGCGGCTACCCCACGACCGACGGCCGCGTCACCCGCTGGCGGCGCCTGTTCCGGTCCGACTCGCTCAGCCGCATCGACCCGCAGGACGCCGCGTCGTTCACCGCGCTCGGGGTCCGCACCGTCATCGACCTGCGCCGGCCGCGCGAGATCGAGCGGGACGGACGGGTGCACGCGTTCGACGGGCTGCGGTATCACCACCTGCATCCGGTACACGCGGAATGGGAAGAGTCGGCGGACGCCGCCGAGATCAGTGACGCCCGCTGGCTGGCCGACCGCTATCTGGACCTCGCCGAGGACGGCCGGGCCGCGGTCGTCGCCGCGGTCGAGGTCATCGCGGACGCCGAGAACGCGCCCGTCGTCGTGCACTGCGTGGCCGGCAAGGACCGGACCGGGGTGGTCTCGGCCGTGACGCTGAGCGCCCTCGGCGTGCCGGACGAGGTGATCGCCGAGGATTACGCGCTGACCCAGGGCGCGACCGACCGCAGCATGGCGTTCCTGCGCGCGCTGAACCCCGAGGTCGCCAAGATGCCGGCGCGGTGGCTGCTGTCGCCGGCCGAGACGATGACGCTCTTCCTGGCCGATCTGCGCGCGCGGCACGGTTCCGTTCGCTCGTACCTCGGGCTGCCTCCCACCACCCTCGCCCGCCTCGAGGAGAACCTGTTGGAGCGACCGGCGTGACGGCCGGCTCCACTGTTCGGTTGATTCCGGTTCACACGAGAAGTTGACATAGTCCCCCTCGCATCATTCGCGGGGGAGGCGAACGAACGATGAAGCGCATCGCGCTGCTCGCAGCATGCGCCGTGGCGCTGCTGCTGGCGACCGCCGGCTGCGGCCCGGTGAAGGCCGGCGACGGCGACCTGGTCGACGACTGGGGCATGCTGGCGGCGGCCAAGGTGCCGGAGCCGGAGCCCGGCTGGTGCTGGCTGTCCACCGCCGTCAACGCCCGCGACCTCGGCACCGTCGCGGCGACCCGGCAGGCGTGCGACTCCGACCACTCGATCGAGACGGTCACCATCGGGCACTTGACCGGCGACGCCGCGAAGGGCTCGAACCCGCCCACCGGCGAGGCCCTCGCGCCGGCGTGGAGCGAGTGCGTCAAGGCGGCCGACGAGTTCCTCGGCGCCGCCTGGGGAACCGGCCGCGTGTACGTCATGGTGACCCCGCCGCCCCCGAGCCAGTGGAACGGCGGCGCGCGGTACTACCGGTGCGACGCCGCCGCCCTGCGCTCCGAGGCCGGCACGCTCGACCTGCGCAAGACCACGCTGAAGGGGACGCTCGCGGGCGGCGGGGAGCTGCGGCTCACCTGCGGCGCATCGGTCGGGATGACGGCCGACTCGTGGGACGACATCACCCCGGCGGCGTGCACGGCGGCGCACGATGTCGAGTTCGTCGGTACCATCACCAGTCCGGCCAAGGACTTCCCGGCCGACGGCAAGGCGTTCACGGCGGCGTTCGACGGGCTGTGCGAGTCGCAGCTGCTGGCGTACACCGGCATGACCAAATCGGCGTACGGCACGCAGCGCTCGTTGTCGTACGGGTACTGGCAGACCGGCGGCAAGCTCGAATGGGCCGCGGGCAACCACACCGCCCGCTGCTACGCCGTGATCGACGGCAAGAAGATCAGCAAGTCGATCAAGGGTATCGGCAACGCCCAGGTCTGACGGTGCCGTGGTACGTTGAGGGCGATGTGATCACCGGACCTTCCCGCGCCCGCGCCTGAGGACCTCGTGCCCGGCGGGCGGAAGCGTCGATCCGCCGGTGGTCTGTTGTGTCTCTCGTACCGCTCATCGCTCACGACCTCGTGCGCACGTTCGGCACCCGCCGCGTGCTCGACGGCGTCTCCCTCACCGCCGCCCCGGGCCGCCGCATCGGGCTGATCGGCGAGAACGGCACCGGCAAGTCGACGCTGCTGCGGCTGCTGGCCGGGGCCGACGAGCCCGACGGCGGCACCGTCACGCGCCCGCCCGACCTCGGCCATCTGCACCAGGAGATGCCGTTCGACCCGCTCGCGACCGTCGCCGATGTGGTCGCCGACGCGGTGCGCGAGTCCCGCGCCTGCCTGGCCGCCATGGACGAGGCGCTCGCCGCCGGGCGCCTCGACGACTACGCCGTGCTGCTGGAGCGCGCGCAGGAACTCGACGCCTGGGACGCGGACCGGCGGGCGGAGATCGTGCTCGATGGGTTGGGGCTTGCGGCGGTACCATATGCGAGGCCTTTGGAAACGCTTTCCGGAGGACAGCGGGGCCGGCTCGCGCTCGCCGCCCTGCTCGTGCGCCGCCCGGCCGCGTTGCTGCTGGACGAGCCGACCAACCACCTCGACGACAGCGCCGCGGCGTTCCTGGAGGAGCAGCTGCGCGGCCAGCCCGGTGCGGTCGTGCTGGCCAGCCACGATCGCGCGCTGCTCGACGCCGTCTGCACCGATCTGCTCGACCTCGACCCGGCGGTGGACGGCCCGGTACGCTTCGGCGGCGGGTACTCCGCGTACCAGGCCGAACGCGCGGCCGAACGCGAGCGCTGGGAACGCCGCTTCGCCGAGGAGCAGGAGGAGCTCGCCGAACTGCGGCACGCCGCCGGGGTGACCGCGCACCAGGTCGCGCACAACCGGCCCAAGCGCGACAACGAGAAAATGAACTACGGCCGCACGGCGGGGCGCGTCGAGGCCCAGATCTCCCGCCGCGTCCGCAACGCCGCGCGCCGCCTCGACACCCTCACCCGCACGCAGGTCCGCAAACCCCCGCCCCCGCTGCGATTCCGGGCCGCCGCACTAGCCGTCGATGGCGATGGCGACGGCCTGCTGCTCTCCCTGCGCGACGTCCGGGTTCCGGACCGCCTGACGCTCGACCGCCTCGACCTCCCGGCCGGCGAGCGGCTGCTGGTCACGGGCGCGAACGGCACCGGAAAGTCCACGCTGCTCGCCGTCATCGCGGGTCGCCTGCCCGCCGCGGGGGTGCGGCGACGGCCCGGGCTGCGCGTCGGTCTGCTCGCGCAGGACACGACCTTCGATCGCCTCGACCGCACGGCGATGGAGACCTACGCGGCGGTGCTCGGTGAAGAACAAGCAGCGTCGGTACCGTTGCGAAGCCTCGGCCTCCTCCGCGCCCGCGACGCCGCCAAGCCGGTCGGGGACCTGTCGGTGGGCCAGCGGCGCCGGCTCGACCTGGCCCTGCTGATCGCGGCGCCGCCGGATCTGCTGCTGCTCGACGAGCCGACGAACCACCTCTCGCCCGCGTTGTGCGACGAGCTGGAGGAGGCGCTCAACACCGGCCCGGGCGCCTTCGTGGTGGCGAGCCACGACCGCTGGCTGCGCCAGCGTTGGCAGGGCCGCACGCTGCACCTCGGTTGACTATTGCTCGCGGGGAAAATGTCGTACCCCGTGGCTAGGCTGACTCCCGAACGCACCGATGGCCGCCGGCTACGGCCACCGGACAGCGTTTACGCCGGAAAGTGTCGTACCCGGACGTTAGGCTGACCGCCGATGGTTCCGATCGACGAGGTCTACCGGCGGCTGCGTGACGTGCCGGAGGACGGCCACTGGTACCTCATGTCCGTCCTGTGGCAGCTCGACCCCGCCCCACCCGCGACCAAGGCGCCGGCCTCGCTGCAACGCGACGTGGAACGGGTCGTCGAGCACATCGCCGCCCACTGGCCCCAGCGGGCGATCTTCACCGGCATCCGCACCCTGGAACGCCTAGGGGAGGTGACCCTCAACCACGACGAACCCTACGTCCTGGCAATGATCTCAGCGCTCGGCGACCGCTGGGACCCCGAACCCCGCCCAACCGCGATCCGCGCCGACCAGGAACTGCGCGAATCCCTGCTGTGGCGCGCCTTCGAGGTCGAAGGCGGCGGCGAGGTAAGCCTGACCAACGTCGACAAATACAGCCACGCCGGCACCGGCTGGGCCGACACCCTGCGCACCCTGGCCGCCGACGGCACCCTGCCCCGGTCCCGCCTGCTGCACGAGTGCCTGCGCGCCCTGTCCCGAGACTTCAGCGCATACCGCGCGGGCTTCTTCGCCCAGCTGTACACCACCCTGACCCCGACCAAGGAGGAACTCGACCAACCCCGCCTGATCCGCCTGCTGAGCGCCCCGATCCCCGCCACAGTCGCCTTCGCCGTACGCCACCTGACCACCGTCGACAAGGCCGGCGGCCTCGACGACCCCGCGTTCGTCAACGGCGCCGGCGCGGCCCTGACCGTACCGGCAAAGAACACCCCGCTGGCCGTCCTCACACTGCTGACCCGCATCCGCACCCGCCACCCGGCACTGACCCCCGCCGTCACGGAGCTCTACGCCCTCGGCCTCGAGCACCAGCACCGCGACGTCCAGCACCGCGCCCTGACGCTGCTGCAAGCGCTTGACGCCCGAGACCCGGTGGCCGAGCGCCTGGACCTGCTGGAGCCCACCATCGCCCGCGAGGCCACGACCTGGCTGCAGGCAACCACCCCGCCTACCCCGACCACCCAGACCACCCCGCAACCAACGCCCGCCCCGCCCGAGCCGACGGCCGCGCCCGGGGCAGCAGCCGGACCACGGACCCACAGCACGCCCGCAGCGGACCTGGCCCACCCATCCCCGGTCACCGCTGCTGTGTCAGGGGCGTCCGTCGCGGCGGCGGTGGAGCGGTCGGTCGACGAGCGGGTCGCGGCGTTGCTGGCTGGTGAGACAACGCCGTACGAGATCGAGCTCTTCCTCGCCGATGTCGCCGCCGGAAGGGTCTCCGGTGACCTGAAGGGGCCGGCGCGCAAGGTGCTTCGCCGCGGCGACGACGGGGCTTTGCGGCATCAGGTCGCCGCGCTCGTGCTCGGTCAGGCGCCGACCGTGCGGGGTGACCTGCTCGCCGAGCGACTGGCAGAGGTGCACGCGATCGCCACCGGCAAGGCAGAGCCCCGGACGCTCCTGGCCACACCGACCGACGCCGCCGGGTGGATCGCGCCGGACGTGCTCGTCGCGCGTCTTGCTCACAGTGCTTCCGTCGGCCTGGAACCGCTGCATCACGATCTGGTCGCCGCCCTGCTCCGCATCCACCCCGACGGGCGCGAGATTGCCCTTCGCGCCGCGAGCGACCTCCCGGGCCAGGCTGGCGCCGCCGTGCGCTATGCCCTCGGCGCCGCAACGAACACCGCCACCACACCGAACACCACCACACCAAACACCGCCGCACCGAACACCGCCGCACCGAACACCGCCGCACCAAATACCGACGCCACGCCAAACACCGCCACCACACCAAACACCGCCGGCACACCCAACACGGCCGCCACACCGAACGCCGCCACACCGAACACCGCCGCACCGAAGACCGCCGCCGCGTCGGACGCTGTCGCAGGCGGTGGAGAGGTCGTGAGCGGTGCTGGCGGTGTTGACGTGGGGCAGTTCCTGCGGGCGCCCATCGAGCCGAAGACCGCCGCCGTCTGGATCGCCGCTGCCCGGGCCCGTGCGCCGCTTGACGACGATCCGGTGCTCATTGCGGCCGGGCTCGACAAGCCCGGGCAAGGGCAGGCGGCGAGCATTGCGCTGCGGGTGACCGTACAAGAGCATCAGTACAAGGAAGGCCCGCACACCCGGACCGTGCGCTGGTGTGAGCAGGACCTCCGCCTGCACCGCTGGGCTGCCGATCAGCCCACCGTGGCGTCGTCGAGTCAGCCGGACGGGGGGCCCGACTGGATTTTGTGGGCCGCGCAGATCTGGCCGCACGACGCCGAGGTCTTCTGTGCCGCCGCGCTCGAGGAGATGCTCTGGGCGGCTGGGACTGAGCGGGCCTACTCCGCCTCCGCCACCCTCGATGCGCTCGCCGTGCATCCCGGGCGGATGGGGCCGCTCGCCGCGGGAGTGCTGGTGGCGGGGATGACGGCGGCGGAGATCGGGCACCGTACGCGGGCCGCCGAGGCGTTCGCCGCCCTCGTGCCCGACCGGCTCGATCCGGCGCTCGTTGCGGATGCCATGGTGAAGCTCGCCCACCACGCGACGGCGAGCCGCTGGGCGTCGGCGCTCCGCTCGTCCGCCGCGAGCGTCGCGGTCCTGGCCGGTGCCCTTCCCCGGCTCCCCCGCGACCATCCCGGCCTGCACACCCTGCTGACGACGCTGCATGAGGAGTCGGTCCGCGCCGGAAAACCGCCCGCGAGTCCAAAGACGACGCCGCACGAGGAGTCGGTCCGGGCCGGGACGCCGCTCGCGAGCCCGGAACTGCGCGCGTGGCTCGAAGGCTTCACCGGCACGACCAAGGCCGCCAAGACCGCCCGAGCAATCCTCCGCGAGCAAGCATGACCCAGGCCGCCAAGACCGCCCGAGCAATCCTCCGCGAGCAAGCATGACCCAGGCCGCGAAAACCGCCCGAGCAATCCTCCGCGAGCAAGCATGACCGACGTCGAGCAAACCTACCACTACCGCCGTCCATCCACAGTGGACGGCGACGGCGTCGTGCTGGCTACGAGCGGTGGGCCGAGCCTGCATCCGTACTTCTTCAGTGGCTTCGTCGAGCACGCCGAACCCGTCGCGGCGGCGTTGCTGGCGGTGGCCCGGATCGCCCGGACGCGCTTCTACACGCCGCCCAACATGGTCGCCGCCGCCGTCCGGGCCGCCGATCCGGTGGTCACCGCCGACAAAGACGGCTACCTGCGGTTCGAGTCACTTTCGGTGTGCTGCGGAGTTTACGGCCGCCTCGATCTTCTGCCCGGCTCGCTCGACGGGCAACTGCGCGGCCACGGTACGACCAACGTGGATTTCAATCCCCCCATGCGCGACGCACTCTCCGGCATCGGCGGGCTCGACCCCATGCACCTGGCCGTCGGCGACGATGAGCTGCGGGTGACCACGATGGACGGTGCCGTGCTCGAGCGGCGGGTGCCGCTGCCCGAGCGCTGGGTCCGCAGCCTGGCCGAGGTGCACCTGAGCGCACGGGCGATGGCGCCGGCCGCCGAGTATTCGGCCGTCGCCGTCCGGCGGTTCCTGCAGTCCCAGGCGCGCGGCCCGCAGCACGGCGACCTGTACGCGGTGCCGGCGCCGGGCGGCCCGAAGCTGGCCACGAAGCCGGCCCCGGGCGCGGTGGGCATCGCCGGGCCGGCTCGGCTGCGGGTCGTGGAACCGTTGCTGCGCCGGGCAACCAGGGTCCGGACGTACGGACACGGTACCGCATCCGCCTGGATCCTCGACCTGCCCGGAGCCCGCTTCACAGCCATGCTCAGCCCATCGCCGAGCCGCGCATTCCCAGGCGAAGGCGGCGTCTTGCAACAAACGAACCACGAAGGCGGCTTCGATCTGGCCGACGGCCGGGTCTTCCACCGCGTCCTGCCGTTCGCCGTCGACCCGCAAGCCCAGCCGAGAATGCGCAACGCCCGCGATCTGCCGGTCGAGCTCACCGACAGCGGCGCCGTGGTCCACAGTGGAGACACGAGGTACGTCGTGCGCGCGACCGCTCAAGGAGACCGCTGCACCTGCCAGTGGTACGCCAAACACGGCCTCGACCGCGGCCCCTGCAAACACATCCTCGCGTACCGGGCGGCGAAAGCCTAGGGAAGCTCGGCGACGTCCCCCGCCGCCTCGTCGAACACGTGCACGTGCCGCCCGTCCGGTGGCCGGTGCCGGGGCGTGGCCAGGATCTTCGCGAACCGCGGGATGCCGTCCCGCCACCACGACCCGTCCGGCAGCCCGAACACCGCCGCGTCGAGCTCCGAGCGCACGGTCACGGTCAGCCCGGTCCAGACCCGCCGCGGCCCGGACGGCGGCGCCGCCCGCTCCGACGTCGTGTGGACGGTGGTGTTGCGCGACAGTTCGGTGTACCACATCCCGGCGCGGATGATGTCCGCCACCGGCCGCAGGTCGGCGTGGGGCGGCGCGGTCACGGTGGCGCCGTGCACGGTGGCCGACAGCGCACCCCCGCGGTGCAGCACCAGGTCGACGGAGGCGGTGTCGGGGGCGAGACGCAGCAGGTCGGCCGCCGTCCACGCGGCGATCACCAGCGGCCAGTCGGAGCTGGGGAACGCCCCGAAGTACAGCCCCGGGTTCGCCTTCACGGCGCCACCGACCGACCGTACCCGAGTGCGAAGGACCGGTAACCGATTGTCAGCCACGGCGCAGACTCTGGCAGTCGCGCCCGTCGATGTCCATACCCTCGCACCCTGCCGTTGCGAATTAACAGAGAGCAAGATCCCGGGAGGCCAGTTCGTGGACGGCGGCGCGGCCGGCGCGGTTGGCGCCGACGGTGCTGGCCGAGGGGCCGTAGCCGACCAGGTGCAGGCGCGGCTCGCGGACCACGCGGGTGCCCTCCATGCGGATCCCGCCACCCGGCTCGCGCAGGTGCAGCGGCGCCAGGTGCGACAGCGCCGCCCGGAACCCGGTGGCCCAGATGATCGCGTCGAACGGCTCGAAGTGCGAGCCCCACATCGCCCCGCCCGCCACCAGCCGGTCGAACATCGGGTGCCGCTCCAGGTTCCCGCGCGCCTGCGCCGTCCGGGCGAGGTCGGTCCACCCCAGCCCGGTGACGCTGACGACACTGCGCGGCGGCAGCCCGGCGGCCACGCGCTCGGCGACCCGGGCCACCACGTCCCGCCCGTACTCCTCGGTGAAGTCGCGGTGGAACACCGGCTCGCTGCGCGTGACCCAGTACGCCGACGGCAGCTCGGCCAGCACGTGGATCGCCGAAGCGCCCCCGCCGACGACCAGCACCCGCTGCCCGGCGAACTCCTCGGGCCCCCGGTAGTCGGCGTAGTGCAACTGCCGCCCGGCGAACGTCCCGGGGTAGAAGGGCACGTAGGGCGCGGTCCAGGTGCCGGTCGCGTTGATCACGCCAGAGGCGATGTACGGGCCGACCTGAAAGCCGGATGCAAGCCTTGAAACGGACTCAACGCGGAACGGTCGCACCACGGGCAGTGCAAAGGCCGATTCATAGTCCCGGAAGTACGAGGAGACCACCGAAGCCGCCGAGCCCGATGCGGGCGGCGTGAACGGGTACCCCGGCAGATCGAAAATGCGATGCAGGGCACCCACGGACAACGAGGGCGACCGATGCTGCCAAGCCCCGCCAGGTCCTGAGGACGAGTCGAGGACGACGAAGGACAGGCCGCGCCTGCGCAGCCAGTAGGCGGCCGAGAGCCCGGCCTGCCCCGCGCCGATCACCACCACGTCCGTGTCCACGGCGGGTACAACCCCGCCGCGGGCACGGATCATGTCAGGCGGTGACGGACCTTACTTGGCCTTGCCCTTCACCAGGGCCCATGCCGTGGTGTTCAGGGTGTCCTCGGTGCCGATGAAGCCCTCGTCGGGCGTGAGCTCGTCGTCGCCGAAGTCGTAGTCGAAGTCGTCGGCGGTGCCGCCGATGTTGTCGGGACCGACGCCGAACAGGCCCGGGAAGGCGCCGCCGGCGTCCATGAGGTTGGGTGTGGCGTTGAGCGGGTCGGTGTGGAAGCTGCCGTACAGGTGCCCGGCCTCGTGGCTGATCACGTTGCCCAGCGCCCGGCCGATGAACTTGATCTTGTTGCTGGCCGGGGTGATGTACGTGTTCAGCGACGCCGCGCCGGTGCGGTCCGACAGCACGTCGAGCAGGACCAGCGCGGTGTCCTCGGTCGCGTAGTTGCCCGGGTCGATGAACTGGGCGATGCCGATCGTGTCGACGCCGGACTCGGCGATCGTGCCGCCGACGACGATCCGGTGCACGTTGGGCTGGCCGAACGGGTCGGGGTCGTCGCGGCTGTTGAGGATCTTCAGCCCGATACGCGGGTCGGTGCCGCGCTCCTTCGCGTCGGTCAGGATGTTCTCCCGCACCGTGGCGATGACCTGGTTGATCACCTTGTCCTCGTCGGCCGCGGTGAGCCCCCACCGGCCCAGGAAGCCCTGCAGCGGGCTCAGCTGGCGCACGCCGGGGCCGCCGAAGATGGCGGTGTTGACCCGCGCGCCGTCGAAGTCGAGGTACAGCGTCTGGGTGGTGCCCTGCTCCAGCGCCTCCGGGCCCGGCCGGTACGCCTCGAGCGTCAGGTCGTACGCGCCGGAGACCCCGCCCGGCTGGATCGTGTAGCGCCCGTCGCGCGGCGCCACGTAGGACACGACCGCGTTGCCGCCGCCGGGCAGCGGTGAGGCGGGCGCGTAGATGAAGCTCGCGTCCTGCTCGGAGCCGAACACGACCTTCCCGGCCGGATCGCGGACGATCAGCGTGGGGCTGACCCCGGTGACCGAGCCGCCGAGCACGTCGCCGGCGACGAGGTCCACGGCGTAGTAGTCGAGGTCCGGGAAGGCCAGGGACACGGTGATGCCGTACGGGCCCTCCTTGCCGGCGCCGAGGCCGCTGCCCGAGTCGAACGGGTCCGCGGGCAGCACGGTGCCCAGGCCGTACCCGGAGATCATCAGGAAGTAGTCGCCGGAGTCCGGGAACGTGTAGGTCAGCAGGCTGCTGAAGCCCGGCCCGCTGTCGTCGTCGGCCGCGACGAGCACGCCGCTCGCGTCGTACAGGGCGGCCACGGTGTCCAGGTCGCCCGAGGTGGCCGCGGTGATCTGCTGGCCGGCGCGGGCGTGGACCTTGCTGAAGTCGAAGTCGCCGGTGCCGTCCCCGGCGGTGCCGTGCGGGCCGTCACCGATCGACGCCGTCGTGGCGTACGCCCCGCGGCTGGTGCCCAGGTTGAACTCGAACGACAGCGGGATCGAGCCGTCGTCCTCGGTCGCCGGGCTCACCGTGCTCGGCGTGGGCAGCGCGTCCGGGTCGAGCTGACCGAGCACGCGGACCTTGTTGTTGAGCTTCTTGCCCGTGCCGAAGCCCTTGATCAGCTCGGCCGTGGCGGGCGTGTCGTTGGCGCCGTTGGTGCCCTTGGGCTCGGCCTCGTCGTGGATGATCGGGTTCGCCGCGGCCAGGCCCTTGTTCTGGGCGAGCTTCTGCTGCGCGCGGCTGGCGGAGGCGGCCTTGGCCCGCTCCGACCAGTAGTACTTGTCGACCTTGCCCGGGTCCGGCAGCAGTGCCGTCCACGGGTTCGCGGTGCTGCTCGCGGCGAGCTTGCCGGCCGCGGACTGCTTCGGCACCACCTGGATGCCCGCGGCGAGCTGCCGCTTGATCCCCGCCTGCAGGTCACCGGACGGGGCCTTGGGTGCCGCGCTCGCCGGTGCCTGGGCGACCACCACCGCGACGCCGGCGATCAGGCCGGCCACGGTAATGCTCGCTAGCCTTTTCCTCACTCTGCCTCCCCATTGAGTCAGGCCGTTTCGAGCACGCTATGACCAGCAAGGTCCTTTCCACCACCCTTTCCTTGGCAATAATCGCGATCAATGTTCAATCGGATCATGCCGCCGATGATCGTCAATGTATGACGCATCGGTAGGGTGGACCCGTGGCCCACGTACTCAGCCCGACCCAGCGGCAATTGACGCCGGCCGAGGTGGCGGCCCTGCTCCAGGCCCATTTCGGGCGCACCGCCGTCCACTGTGGACCGCTGTCCGGCGGCACGTTCGCGGCGGTCTGGCACGCGACGCTCGACGACGGCACCGAGGCGGTGGTGAAGATCGGCCCGCCGCCCGGGGTGCCGCTGCTGCGCTACGAGCGCGGGGTCATCGCCGCCGAGGCGCGCTACTACCGGCTGGCCGGGGCGGTCGGCGGCGTTCCGGTGCCGCCGGTGCTGGCCGCCGACGACGACCTGGTGCTGGTCGGACGCCTGCCCGGCCGTCCCCTGTCGGAGCTGTCAGAAAAGCCGGAAACCGCGGCAGTTGTACGCCACGAGCTCGGTCAAGCCCTCCACCGCCTGCACACCGTGTCCGGGGCCCGCTTCGGCTACGACGGTGCCGGGCGCGCGTCCGGCCCCGGCTGGCCGGCGGCGTTCACGGCGATGACCACGGACCTGCTCGCCGACGGCCGCGACTGGGACGTGACCCTGCCGGTCCCCGAAGCCGAGGTCCTGGCGACGATCGAGCGGCACGCGGCGGCGCTCGGCGTGGTCGGCACCCCCGCGCTCGTCCACTTCGACCTGTGGGACGGCAACATCCTGACCGAGGGCGGCCGGCTCACCGGCATGGTCGACGGCGAGCGGTACTTCTGGGGCGACCCGCTCTACGACCTGGTGTCCCCCGCGCTCGGCCGGCGGATCGAGGACGAGCCGGAAAACCCGGTGCTCGCGGGCTATTTCGAAACTTCGGAGCAGGTGCGTTTAACAGATGCACAACGCAGGAGGCTCATGCTGTACCGGATGCAGTTCTGCCTGTTGTTGTTGATCGAGATGCCGAGCCGCGCGATGGTGGGCGAAACTGAGCGGGAACGCCGGGAATGGGTCACCCCATGGCTGCTTTCGGAGCTGCGGGACCTGCGCTGAACGATCACTTTGTGATATAGATGACGTCACCTACGGTGAGGATGTCGATGGGTGTGCTGCGCGGAAGGCGACTGCTGGCGGGCTACGCCGTGCTCATGGCGGCGCTGGCCGGCGTGCTCGCGATCTGGCCGGCCCTCAACTCGGCCGTCTGGGCGGTGATCGGCCTCGTCTCGGCCGGCGCGATCGGCACCGGCATCGTGCGCGGCCGCCCGCAGCGGTCCGGCCCGTGGTGGGCGCTCGCCGCCGCGCTGCTGGCCATGATGACCGGCGACCTGCTGTACGCGTGGGAACCGACCTCCACCCTGGCCGACGTCGCCTACCTGGCGATGTTCCCGCTGGTCGCGGTGGCCCTGATCGGCCTGACCCGGACCAGCACCTTCCTCGACGACCGGACCCGCCTGCTCGACCTGCTCGCGCTGGGCACCGCCGCGCTGCTGGCGGCCTGGGTCTTCATCGCCTCGCCGCGGCTGGACGGCGGGATGAGCGCGGCCGACTGGTCCACCCAGGCCGTGTTCACCCTCGGTGACGTGCTGGTCCTGGTGGTCACCGTCCGCCTGGTCACCGCCGCCCCGCGCAACCCGTCGGCGATCCTGCTCGCCGTCGGCGCGGTCGGCATGCTCGTCGGCGACGTCTGGTACGGCGTGGGCAAGGCCGCCCACGACACCATCGGCCCCGGCGGCCCGGCCGACGTCGCCTACGTGCTGCTGTACACGGCGTGGGGCGCCGCCGCGCTGATCCCCTCGATGGCCCGGCTGACCGCCCCGCCGACCGGCCCGGTGCGCGCCGCCCGCGAGTCCGTGCACGGCCTGGGCCTGGTGCTGCTGCTCGCCTGCGTCGCGTTCGCCCCGCTGATTCTCATGGTGCAGGCCCTCACCGGCGGCGTGCACGACGGCCCGATGATCGCCGTCACCTCCGGCATCACGCTGGTGCTGCTCGTGGTCCGGCTCAGCGACGCGGTCGGCAAGCACGCCAGCGCCCTGCGCCGGGAGCGGGCCCTGCGCGAGACCGGCACCGTGCTCGTCGGCGCGGCCGACGCCGGCCAGGTCGCGGCCGCGGTGAAGTCCGCCGTCGGCACCCTGCTGCCGGCCGAGGCCCCGCACGCGATCGTCGTCGACTTCACCCTCACCGACCTGCTGCCGCTGGGCGAGCTGTCCGAGCCGCGCATCCAGCCGGTCGGCGACATCCCGCCGCTGTGGAGCGCCAAGCTCTCCGAGTGGGACCACGTGCTGGTCTGCCCGCTCGACGCCGGCGTGCTCTACGTGGCCGGCCGCCGCCGCGACCTGCTCACCGCGATCGACGCCGTCTCCGTGGTGGCCGGCCAGGCCGCCCTCGCCCTGGCCCGGATCGGCCTGACCGATGCCGCGAGCCGCCGCGACAGCGACGCCTACCTGCGGGCGGTCACCGAGCACGGCGGCGACGTGGTCCTCGTCCTCGACGACGACCAGCGCATCCGCTACACCAGCCCGTCGGTCGCCGAGGTCCTCGGCATCTGGCCGACCCCGTTCGCCACCCTGCGCGAGATCGTCGCCCCCGAGGACCGCGAGCAGGTCGCCCGCACCGTCGAACGGGCCCGCGAGGACGACCGCGACGGCACCCGCGACCAGTGGAGCCTGCGCCGCCCGGACGGCAGCCGCGTCCTGCTCGAGGTCATCTTCCGCGACCTGCGCGACGACCGCCTGGTCCGCGGCATGGTCGTCACCCTCCACGACGTGACCGAGGACCGGCGCACCGAGCACGAACTGCTGCGCCGCGCCTTCACCGACACCCCGGCGGCCCAGAACCGTGACAGCTCCTCCCGCAAGTTCCAATGATCTCGTCGGCCAGGCCCTGGACCTGGCCGCCCGGACCGGATTCAGCCAGTCCTGCCGCCCGGAGCACGGCGAGCTGCTGCGCCTGCTGGCCCGCGGCGTCGGGCCGGGCGTCATCGGCGAGACCGGCACGGGCTGCGGCGCCGGCCTGGCCTGGCTGCTGTCGGGCGCGGACCCGGCCGCCCGCCTGGTGAGCATCGAGCGCGACCCGGAGCGCTGCAAGGACGCCGCCGAGCTGTTCCGGGCCGAGCCGGCCGTGCGCGTCCTGCACGGCGACTGGCGCGACCTGCTGGCCGACGGCCCCTTCGACCTGCTGGTGCTCGACGGCGGCGGCCAGGGCAAGGGCGCCGAGCCGCCGCTGGACCCGGCCGAGTGGCTGCGCCCCGGCGGGCTGATCGCCATGGACGACTTCACCCCGGCGACGAGCTGGCCGCCGTTGTACGAAGGCCGCGTCGACGAGCCCCGCCGCTACTGGCTGGACCACCCCGACCTGCGCGCCACCGAGGTCCGCGTCACGCCGGACGCCGCGACCGTCCTCGCCACCTACCTGCCCGGGCTCAGGGCACCACGGTGACCGGCCAGCGGCCGGACTTCACCAGGCGGACCGCGAGCGAGCCCACGAACCGGTGGCCGAAGCGGCGGCTCGCGCCCACCACGACCGCGTCCGCGCGCAGCTCCGTGGCGATGCGGACCAGTTCCGAGTAAGGGTCGCCGCGCACGGCCACGAAGTCGGTCGTCACGCCGGTGTGCAGGGCGCCCTCGTGGACCTGGCGGCGCATGTCCTCGATGGACTCGGCGATGGCCTGCTCGACGGCGCCGGCGGCCTCGGCGACCAGGCGGCTCGCGGCCGGCGCCCCGGTCACGTAGACGACGACCAGGCGGGCCCGCTGCCGCCGGGCCAGGCCGGCCGCGTAGGCGCCGGCGCGCATGGACGTGTCCGAGCCGTCGACACCGACCACGATCACCTTGGGGCCGTCGGTACCGAGTTCGAACTGCACGGGAACAGGATGCCGTAAGGATTCCCGGACGTCTCGCCGGGGATTGCCAAACGTGAGCTATCGGCGCAGACCGCGGTCGAAGGCGGTGATGACGAGGAACAGCACGCTGCCGCCGAGCATGAGCCAGGCCAGCTCGTGCATGCCGGCGGTCGAAGCGTCGCTGCCGTACGCCGCGGCGGTGGCGGCCGAGGCGACGATCGCGCCGAGGTAGCCGAAGGTGCGCAGCAGGCCGGCCGACGAGCCGATCCGGTCGGGGTCGGCCTGGAAGTACACCGAGTTCTGCAGGCCGAGGCTGTTGGCGCCCTGCGGGATGCCGAAGACCACGGCCACCAGGACCAGCATCCAGATCGGGCTGGCGGCGCTCAGGCCCAGCATCAGCGCGCAGGCCGCGACCTGGCCCACCGCGCCGAGCAGGAGCTTGCCGTAGACGCCGCCGTGCCGGCCGACGGTCACCGAGACGCCGATGCCGATCAGGAACATCGGGGCCTGGACCAGGCCGGCGTGCAGCGGCGACAGGCCGTACGACTCCTCGGTCCACTGCGTGAAGCCGTACAGGAACGCGTAGGAGACGACGTAGGCGACGAGGGTCCGGGCGTACGTGGCCACGAGGGGCACGTTGCCGCCCAGCACCCGCAGGTCGATGAACGGCGTCCCGGCCCGCAGCTCCCGCCAGGTGAAGGCGGCACCGGCGGCGACCGTGACGATCAGGAGGTACCAATGGCGCAGGTTCATGAGCAACAGCAGCAGCGAGAACAGCATCACCGCGAACAGCCCCATGCCCGGCAGGTCGATCTGGGCCAAGCCGTCACGGCGGCGGCCGGGCACCTGTTTGGGCAGGCGCAGGAGGCCGAGGGTGACCGCGACGACCGACAGCGGGATGTTGAGCGCGAAGGTCAGCCGCCAGCCGCCCAGCCCGATGAGCAGGCCGCCGAGCAGGGGGCCGAGCACGGCGATGGTCTGGTTGGCCACGGCCAGGGTGGTGAGCACCCCGGCCGGGCTGTCCCGGCCGGTGCGCTCGGCCTCGCTGTGCAGCAGGGCCATGGCCGCCGGGTACCCGGCGCAGGTGCCGATCCCGAGCAGCACCCGGGCCGCGACGAGCACGCCCAGGCTGGGCGCGACGGTGCCGACGATCCCGGCCACGCCGACCAGGGTGGTGCTGATCAGGAAGAGCCGGCGCGGGCCGAAGAGGTCGATGAGCCGCCCGACGACCGGCTGGCCGAGCGCGGTGGCCAGGTACAGCGACGACACCAGCCAGGCGGTCTGCGACGGCGGCGCCCCGAACGCAGCCCCGATCGGGATGAGCGCGACGGCGACGATGCTGGAGTTGACCGGGTTGAGGATCGAGCCCAGCACCATCGGCGCGATCAGCCGACGGTCGAAGGCCGCTTCAGGCATGCGTCACATGGTCACCGGCAAGGTCTCGAAGCCGCGCAGGACCCGGGTGGTACGGCGGGTGGGTGTGCCGTCGGGGCGCAGGTCGGGGTAGCGCTCGAACAGCATCCGCAACCCGATCTCCCCCTCCAGCCGGGCCAGCGCCGCGCCCAGGCAGTAGTGCACCCCACCCGAGAACGATAGGTGCTCGCGCGCGTTCGCGCGGGTCACATCGAAGGTGTCCGGGTCGGCGAAGACGGCCGGGTCGCGGTTGGCCCCGCCGAGCATGGCCATGACCACGTGCCCGGGCTGGATGGCTTCCCCGCCGAACTCGGTGGCCCGGCGGCAGACCCGCGCGGTGACCTGGACCGGCGAGTCGAAGCGCAGCGTCTCCTCGACCGCGTTGCCCCACCGCTGCGGCTCGTCGCGCAGCACCGCGAGCTGCTCCGGGTGGCGCATCAGCAGCCAGGCGCCGGTGCCGAGCAGGTTCACCGTGGTCTCGAAGCCGGCCGCGAGCAGCAGCCCGGCCGTGGCCAGCAGCTCGTCCTCGCTCAGGTCGTCCAGCTGCACCAGCTGGCTGAGCAGGTCGTCGCCCGGCTCCTTGCGCAGCCGCGCGAAGTGCCCGCGCATCCAGTCGTTGACGTGCCGGATGTTGCGTTCCGTGCGGCGGTACGTCGAGAACGGCAGCCCCAGGTCGAGCGTCGGCGCGGCCGCGTTGCCCCAGGCCAGGAACTGCCGCCGCATGTCCAGCGGGACGCCGAGGATCTCCGCGATCACGGTCACCGGCAGCAGCGCGGCGAAGTCGGCGACGAGGTCGGTGGGCTTGTCGCGCAACAGTTCCGCGCACGTCTGCTCGATCCGCGGGCGCAGTCCCTCGATCGCGCGGGCGGTGAAGACCTTCGAGACCAGCCGGCGGTACCGCGTGTGGTCGGGCGGATCCGTCACGAGCATCGACGGCGGGTCGACCGGTCCGATCGGGGAGCTGCGCCGGCTGAACCGGAACGCGAGCGCGATCGGCGCCGGCAGCGGCCGATCGGTGAACCCGACCCCGAACGCGTCGTGGCGCAGGACGGCCGCCGCCAGGTCGTGGTGCGCGGTGGCCCACATGAGCCGCCCCCGCACGACCCGCCCGGCCTCCCGCACCTGGCGATAAAAGGCATAGGGATCCGCTCGTACCGCCGGATCGTCGAAGAATCGCGCCTGCTCGTCGCCCTGGCGTGCGGCGGCCTTGATCCCGGCGCGCATGAACCCGTGCTTGGTCCCCCACCGGACCGCCGTCCCGACCAGCATGGCCAACCCCCTCGCCCGCTTGGTACTCCACGGTACCAAGCGGGCGGGCCCGGGGTCTACTTCGCCTCGATCGCCTCCGGCCGGCTCCCGTTGCCGCCCGCCAGCCCGGCCAGCAGCGCCTTGAGGTCGATCCCGGTCAGGTCGGTGCCGAGCTGCAGGCCCTGGGCCACGTTGCTGGCCACCGACTTGGTGAGCGCGGTGGCGCCCTCGGTGGAGATGACGGTGAGCTGGTCGATCTCGCCGATCGGCGCGCTGGCCGCGCCGACCACCTCCGGCATCACGCGGACGAGCAGGTCGAGGATGGCCGCCTGGCCGTACTGCTCGAACGCCTCCGCCTTGGCCCGCATCGCCGCCGCGTCGGCCTGCCCGCGGGCCAGCACGGCGTCGGCCTCGGCCATGCCCTCCAGCCGCACCGCCTCCGCGCCCGCGGCCCGCCGGGCCCGGTCGCCCTCGGCCCGCGCGATCACCGCGTTCTTGGCCGCCTCGGCCTCCTGCTCCACGCGGTAGCGCTCGGCGTCGGCGGGCTTGCGCACCTCGGTGTCGAGCTGGCGCTGCTTGAGCTCGGCGTTGCGCTCGGCCGCCTTCTGCTGCTCGGCGAGGACCGCCTGCTGCATCTCGGCCTCCGCGATCGGACCGGCGCTGGCCGAGCGGGCGTTGGCCGCGTCGATCTCGGCCTGTACCGTGGCGCGCTTGACCGCCAGATTCCGCTCGGCCTCGGCGATCGCCTCCTCGGCCCGCATCCGCTCCTGCTCCGCGCCCTGCCGGGCCTGGGCCTCGGCGATGGCGGCGGCCCGGTAGACCCGCGCCGCCTCCGGCCTGCCCAGGTCCTCCAGGTAGGTGCCGGCCGTGCGGATGTCCTCCAGCTGGAACACGTCCAGGACGAGGCCCTGGTGGGTGAGGGTGAGCTCGGCCTCCTCGGCGACATGGGTGGCGAACCCGGCCCGGTCCCGGATGATCTCCTCGATGGTGAGCCGCCCGATGACGCTGCGCAGCGCGCCGGAGAGCACCTGGGCGGTGAAGTCCTCGATGCGGTCCTGCTGGTGCAGGAAGCGCTGGGCGGCCGGGCGGATCATCTCGGCGGTGCCGCCCACCTTCACGATGGCCACCGCCTCGGCGTCGCAGCGGATGCCCTGCTTGCTGACCGCGGCCGTGACCCTGACCGGGAACTCGCGGCTGGAGAGGTCCAGGCGGTACAGACGCTGCACCACCGGCAGCACGAAGACCGATGCGCCCATGACGACCTTCTGGCCCGACAGGTCGGTGGTGAGCGTGCCGTCGGCGCTCTTGACGGCGCGGCCCTTGCGGCCGGTGACGATGAACGCCTCGTTGGGCCCGGCCACGCGGACCCGGGACAGCACGGAGGCGACGAGGAGCACGACGAGGACGGCTAAGCCGCCGACGGCGACCAACAGGGGACTCATGACCCTTCCTCAATGTTGAGAACGGCCTGCAGCGGCGTCACGAGCACGCTGGAGGGCGTCGGGACGCCGATCACCAGCACCTCGACGCCGAGCGCGAGTGGGCCGTCCGCCCGCGCGTTGAACTTCATCGGCTGCCCGGCGTACGACAGCCGCACCTGACCGAGCCCGCCCGCCGGGATCTCGCTGATGACGATCCCGGTGGTCCCGACGAGCCCCGCGCTCTCGGGTGTGGCGTCGGTGCGCATCCCGGCGACGGCGGCCACGAGCCGGGCGGCCGCCCAGGCCAGCGGCACCCCGACGACGACGCCGGCGACGCACCCGGCGAGCACGGCGGACGGGCCGGTGCGGTGGGTCGCCTCGATGGCGATCGCCCCGCCGAACCCGAACCCGCCGAGGAACCCGCTCGTCGCCGGGAGCGTGTAGGACGGTCCGCGCGCCCGCCGGGGAAGGTGCAGCCGGTGCCCGAGACGCAGGTGTCCCAGGTGGCGGAAGCGGAAGGAGAGCAACAGCAACAGCAGGCTCAGGCCACCCAGGCCCAAGAAGGCGAGCGTCACGGCGCTCATGTGCCATCCCCGTTGGTCCCGGTGTCAGGGCGCCGGGACCCGCACTTCCGAACGTACGCCCGCCGTCAAGAGATGTGCGTCACTCCCCCGCGCGCAGGGTGATCTCGGTGATCTCGCTGGGCGCGAAGACGCGGAAGGGCGGGCCCCAGAATCCGGTGCCCCGGCTGGTGTACAGCTGCGTCCGCCCGCCGTGCCGGGTCAGCCCCTGCACCACCGGCTGGTCGATGCGCACCAGGTAGTGGAACGGCCAGATCTGCCCGCCGTGGGTGTGCCCGGAGATCTGCAGGTCGATCCCGTGCTCGACGGCCGCGTCGATCTGCTTGGGCTGGTGGGCGAGCAGCAGCACCGGCAGGTCGCGGTCGGCGCCGTCGAGGGCGAGCGCGTGGTCGGCCCGGTGCCCTTCGAGCCCGGTCCCGGCGGCGGTGCGGTCGTCGACCCCGGCCACGACGAGCCGGTCGCCGCCCCGCTCGACGACGATGTGCCGGTTGTGCAGCGGCTCCCAGCCGAGGTGCTGCATGTGGTCGAGCCAGCCCTGGGCCTCGCCGAAGTACTCGTGGTTGCCGGTCACGTACACCCGCGCCAGCCCGGCCCGGACGTCGGCCAGCGGCGCCGCCTGCGCGGTGCGCTGACCCGGCGTGCCGTCGGCGATGTCCCCGGTGTGCGCCACGATGTCCGCGCCGAGCCCGTTGACCACCTCGGTGACGCCCTTGGACCACGCGACCCGGTCGATCGGCCCGTAGTGGGTGTCGGTGAGCTGCACGATCTTCAGCCCGTCGAGCCCGGCCCCGAGCCGCGGGATGCGCACCTCGACCCGGCGCACGCGGGGGACGCGCATGGCCTCGCGGTACCCCCACAGGCCCAGCCCGAGCGCCACCACCGCGGTGAACCCGGCGGCGACCCGCGAGCGCACCGGGTCCTCGACGCCCCCGGCCAGCAGGGCCAGGCGCAGCAGGTCGCCGGCGACGGCCCAGACGAAGAGGATCCACACCGCGCCGAGGATCGTGTCGGCCAGCTTGGCCGCCCAGTCGACGCGGCGGCCGTGGCCGAGGAACATGGTGACGGGGAAGACGACCAGCGCGAGCGCGAAGACGACGGTCCCGGTCACCCGGACCGCGAGCGGCCAGTCGTTGCCGGCCATGACCAGCGACCACCAGGGCACCCCGAACAGCAGCCCGAGGACCACGGTCAGGGTCGCCGTGAACGCCAGGGGCCGCAGGAGGGAACGCCGCCTGACGGCAGCGGGGCCGGGAACCGCGTCGGTAGTCGCCATCGGACCATCATGACACGCAGTGCCATCCCAATCCTGAGAGCCCGCTGTGATCGCGGTGCGCTCAGGTCTCGGGCTCCTTCTCGAACAGCAGGTCCTCGCGCCAGGCCCGCAGGTCCGCCACCCGCTCGTCGTCCGGGCCGAGCAGTTCCTCCTGCACCCGGATGAGCTCGAGCAGCTCCGCGTCGGCCTCCTCCGGCGCGCCCGCGTTGACCAGGATGGTCACCAGGCCCGACCAGGTGTCCACGGTGTCCTGGTGGACGTCGCCGAAGGCCGTGCGCCACGGCCCCAGCAGGTCGCGGACCTCGGTGGCGGCCTCCGCCCAGCGGTCCTGTCCGGCGTGCACGCCGGCGAGGTCGCGCCGGGCCACCAGCGCCGCCGGGTGCTCGGGGCCGAGGGCCTGCGACCGGACGTCGGCCACGATCCGGAGCTGCTCCTCGGCGGCGTCCATCTCGTCCGCCTCGGCGAGCACCTCGCCCAGCTGCTTGCGCGCCGCCAGGGTCGCGTCGTGCTCCGGGCCGGCCGTGCGCACCCGGGCCTCGATCACGTCCCGCAGCTCCGCCGTCGCCTCGTCCAGCCGGCCCAGCGCGACCAGCGGCAGGCACCGCTCCCCGCGCGCGACGAGCGTGGCCGGGTCGTCCGGCGGGAGGGTGCGGGCCCGGCCCTCGGCCACCGCGCGGTACTCCTCCTCCGCCTCGGCGTACCGGCCCTGGTTGTGCCAGACCCAGGCCTGCTCGAAGCGGGCGGTCAGCGTCCCCGGCGCGTCGTCGCCCCCGGTCCGCCGGCGGGCCGCGATGAGGTCCGGCAGCTCGGCGTCCGCCTCCTCCCACCGGCCGGCCAGGGCCAGCTGCTGGGTCAGGCGGGTCCAGCAGTCGAGGGTGAGCGCCGCGTCCGCGCCGAGGACCCGGCGCTGGATCGGCAGCAGCGCGCGGAACTCGGCGACCGCCTCCTCGGCCCGGCCCTGGTCGCCGATGACGGTGGCCAGGTTCTGCCAGGTGGTCAGCATGTTGGGGTCCTCGGCGCCCAGCGCCGGACGGCCGGTCTCCAGCACCGCCCGGTACTCCTGCTCGGCCTCGGCGCTTTGCCCCTCCTCGGCCAGTGAGTAGGCCAGATAGAAGCGGCCGGCCATGTGCAGCAGCGCGCGCTCGGGCCGGGTGTCGGCGGCCCGGGGCGCCCACGCTTCGACCACCATCCGCCAGGCCTCCGACGCCGGGGTCCCAGCCAGATTGTTGACCTCCCCCGCGGCGTCGAAGTACGGCGCGTCGTCGCCGGCCAGGAAGGCCTCCAGGGCGCGGCCGAGCCACGCCTGCGACTCCTCGGCGTCGTCGTTCACCAGCGCGACCAGGTGCAGCCGGATGGCGGCCAGCGCGAGCGGGCGCGGCGGTCCGGGACGGTCGGCCACCAGCCGGAACAACGCGGTCCCGCGCTCCACCCGCCCGCCGTCGCAGTGCGCGTCGCCGAGGGTCAGCTCGATCAGGAAGTGCTCCATCCGGCGGGAACCGCGCCGGCGCAGCTCGCCGACGGCCTCCTCGATCGCGTCGAGGGCCTCGACCGGGTCGCCGTCCTCGCGCAGCTTGGCCAGCACCCACGCCAGCCCGGCCTCGGCCTCGGGGAACCGGTCCAGGTCGCCGATCAGCGAGCGGTACGCGGCGATCGCGTCACCCCAGGCCCCCCGGGCCATCGCGAGCCGGGCCCGCAGCGCCCGCGCGGCCACCCCCGCCCAGCCCTCCGACTCCTCGCCGGCCAGGGTCTCCAGGTGGGCCAGGTCGGCCTCGGCGCTCAACGGCCAGGGCCCGTCGGCCAGGCGCGCCTTCGCCGCCGCCGCGATGCGGGCGAACGCGGGGGCGGCCCGGGGGTACCGCCAGCTCAGCAGGTCGGCCAGGACCGGCAGGTGGCTGACGTCCTCGAAGGACCGGCAGGTGTGGGCCCGCCGGATCGCGACCGCCTCGGCCTCGGGGTCCTCGCCGGGGCCCTCGGCGAGCCGGCACAGCGCGCGCTCGAAGGCCACGTCCGTGCTCCAACTCTGCTCGTCGCCGAGGCCGGCCAGGATCGTCAGCGCCTGCTGCGGCTCCCCGGCCAGCAGGCGCAGCCAGACCGCGATGCCCTCCCAGGCCGTCGCCGTGGTCGGCGCCGCCAGCGTCGCCTCCACGGCCTCCCGATCGCCGCCGAGCCCCTCGGCCAGCGCGCGCCACCACACGTAGAACTCGTCGCGGTACTCCTCCGGCTCCGCATCGATCGCGGCCAGCGCGGCGGCCCCGTCGCCGCGCAGGATCTCCAGCCGCGTCCGGGTGTTGACGTAGACGGACGGCTCGGCCTCCCGGTCGATCCGCTCGACGCCCTCGGCGACCAGGTCCAGGTCGCCGGCGTTGGCGGCCGCCGTGGCCAGCCGGTTGCCGTCCGGCGCGTACTGGGTGGGCCCGGCCGCCCGCGCGAGGGACCACTGCACGTCGCGGCTCACCCCGTAGACGCCGAGCAGCGCCACGATCGCGGTGAACACGTCGATCGAGTCGTCGCTGCTCTCGATCAGCGAGTCGTAGCACTCCAGCCACGCGGCGGCCTCGGCCACGCGGGCCACCGGCCGGCGGTCGATCCGGGCGTAGTGCAGGGCGATCTGGGCGCGGGTGAGGTACGGCCAGGCGTTGGTGTTGTCCGGCAGCTCGCGCCGCATGGCCTCCTCCCAAACGGCGAGCGCGCGGTCCAGCTGCGGCCGGTCGATCGTCATCGCGGCGGCCGGCACGGCGCAGGTCAGCTGCAGCGCGTCGGCGAGCTCCCACCGGCCGAGCTGACCGAGCCCGCCCAGCCGCTCCGCCGCGCCGAGCAGCCGGGCCGCCTCGTCCAGCTGGCTGAGGGGGTAGGCGAGCAGCCCGGCCCGCTCGTACTCCGCGGCCGCCTCGGCGGGCAGCAGCGGCTCCAGCACCTCGGCCCGCAGCCGGCGGGCGGGCAGCTCCAGCGGGTCCGGCTCGGCCGGCGCGGGCTCGGTCAGCAGGGTGAGCGCGGTGTCGACCGCGCGCAGGGCCTCGGCCGGCTGCCGGCGCGCCTGGCCGAGGGCGGCGAGGAAGTAGTGCACGGCCGGGTCGTCGGCGGGGCGGATGCGGGCGGCGCGTTCGGCGTACTCCTGCAGGGTCGCGGCCGGCATCCGGTGCAGGAACTGCGCGAGGCGCCGCTCGATGTCGGCGGTGTCCTCGGCCTTCTCGACGAGGGCCTGGAAGCGCAGGAACGACAGCCCGCTGTGGCCCGGGTGGCGGGTCAGGCCGGCGTCGGCGGTCTCGGTCGCCGCCTGGTAGTCGTGCGCGGCCAGGTGCACGCACGCGCCGGCCCGGGTGGTCGCGACCGAGTCCGGCCCCAGCCGCCGGGCCGCCTCGAACGCGGCCCGGGCCCCGTCGAGGTCGTGCCGCTGCAGGAGCACCAGGGCGCGCAGCGCGGGCGGGTTCTCGGAGCGGTCCCCGGCCGCCTCGGCCGCATCGAGCTGGGCCAGGGCGTCCTCGGCCCGGCCCAGCTGCTCGTACAGCCCGGCCAGGCGCAGCCGGATGCCCGCCGTGAGCGGGCCGGGCCGGCCGTCGGCCGCCGTCAGGGCGAGCACCGCCCCGTCGAGGTCCCGCACGCCGAGCAGCGCGTCGCTGCGCAGCACCAGCAGCTCCTGGTCGTCCTCGGCGAGGTCGGCGGCCGCGGCGAGCAGCGCGGTGGCCGCCTCCGGCTCGTTCAGCGACAGCCGGGCCCGCACCAGGAAGGCCAGCAGCGCCCGCCGGGTCGGCGCCGGGGTGCCCGGGTCGGCCACGACGGCCGCCCAGTCCTGGTGCTCCAGCAGCTCGAGGGCCGGGCGCAGGACCGCCGGGCGCAGGTGCCGGGTGAGCCGGGGCAGCGCCCGCACGACCGCGCCGGGCGTGGTCCGGCCGTGCTCCAGGACCACCCGCAGCGCCTCGTCCCGCTCGCCGGCCGCCAGCAGCGCGTCGACCAGGGCGAGCAGCACGTCGCCGACCGGCTTCTCCTCGGGCTCGGCGAGCGCGCGGCGCAGCGCGTCGGAGGCCTCGTGGTGCCGCCCGTGCCGGCCCAGGGTCCGCCCGAGCGCGACGAGGATGGGCACGATCAGCGGCAGCTCGCCGGCGGCCGGGCGGGGCGGGGCGTTCACCGGTCGGCCCTCCTCCAGGTGGGCTTGGCGGCCTCGGCACCGGCGCGGTCGGGCTGGTCGAGCCGCGCGAGCAGCTGGGCGGCGTCGGCGCGGTCGTCGGCGCCGCCGGGAACGGCGACGCGGGCGCTGCGCCGGCGCGTCGGCGTGGACTTCTGCGGCACCGGCGGGGTCAGCAGCGGGCTCGACTCGCGCAGGTACAGCACGGGCAGCCCGAACCCGCTGCGATGCGCCTCGTCGGCCATCCCGCCCAGGTACAGCTGCCGCCGGGCCACGTGCATCGCCACCTCGATCGGGTGGCGGGCGACGAGGTTCTCGTAGAAGGCGCGGGCGAACGTGTTGGCCAGCAAACTCTTGATCTTGAAGTGCATGGCGACCACGGCCGGGATGTTCTTCTGGGCCAGCGACTGGGCCATGCCGGAGATCACGTGGTACTGGTTCGACGAGGTCGTCGCCGACTCGCACGACTGCAGGAACACCAGGCGCAGCGAGCTGCCGCTCTCGTTGAGCTGGTTGGCGAGGTCGCGGTCGGCGATCCACTCGGCCGTCGTGTCGTCGCTGGGAAACGCCACCTCGCCGCGGGCGCCGCCGTCGGCGTCGGTGGAGTAGCGGCCGTGCGAGATGACGTGCACGATGTGCGGGTCGAACTGCTCGACGCTGTTGAGGAACGAAGCCCACGTCGCTTGTACGGCCAGATCCTCGTCCGGCGGGAAGCGCGTCCCGTCGGGGCCGTGCTCCTGGCTGAGCACCCGCAGGTCGATGCGCTCCTCGTCGCCGGCGTCGCGCAGCCGGGTGAGCGTCTCCAGCACCGCCTCGTACTCGATCGGGTCGAGGTTGCTCGGCCCGAGCACGACGAACAGCACCCGCAGCGGCGGCCGCACCTGGATCATGCGCGGGGCCACGGCCAGCGGAAGCTTGCGGGTCAGCATGAACTTGCGGCTCTCGCCGAGGAAGATGCCGCTGTCCGGGTAGTCGCGGTTCTGCGGCACGTAGAGGTACTCCCACGGCCACGAGGCGAGCCACTCGGCCCCGGCCCCGACCTCCAGCACGATGCGCAGCAACCGGCCCCCGGCGCGGTCCTGCTCGCCGTCGCCCTGGATGGCCTGGCGGAACAGCATCCCCGGACCGTTCTGCCGCGGGTGGTCCTCGGGCGCGCCGAACAGCGTCACGAACAGGTGCTCGCCGAGCAGCTTCAGCTCGTCCACCTTGCGCAACCGGTTGCTGCGCAACAGGTCCACGAACGCGTTCACGGTCCGCTGCCGCAGGTCGTCGATCTCCAGCAGCCCGGTGATCGACTGGCTCGACCCGGCGTGCTGCCACTGCGCCTCGATCCGCCGATCGGGCCCCACCCGGACGAGAAACTCCTCGATCGCCAGCTCGCTCATGTGCCCCTCACGATCGGCGTCAGGTCGTAGTCGGCCGTCGCCCCGATCGGCGCGCCCTGGGCGAAGAACGTGCGCAGCGCCTCGGGCAGCTGGCGGATCATCGTCTGCAGCCCGGCCGGCAGCAGCATCAGCCGCCGGTACGCGCGCATCGCGGCCGCCACCCGCACGTCCTCCGTCGCCCGCGGCACCTGCAGGATCACGATCATCTGGGGCGGGTTCTCGGCGAAGAACTCGGCCCCGTCGAGCCGCCAGAACACCTGCTCCAGCCCCACGGCGGTGTGGTTCACCTTCGCCTTGGCCATCCGGAACCGCACCGGCACGATGTCGAGCCGCACCGCCGCCCCGACCTGCGCGGCGACCGCACCGCCGGCGGTCCCGCCCGGCAGCGGCAGCTCCCCGGTGCGCACCGAGAAGTGCCCGTCCGCGCCGACCCCGACGTTCAGCTCGACCCCGGCCGCGACCAGCGTGTCGAACCGCCGGTTGGGCAGGATGTCGAAGGCCTTCGGCCGGTTGCGCGGATCGGTCTCCCCGGGACTGAACTCGACCCGGAATTCCAGCCGCGTGAACCCCCACCCCTTGCGCGGAAACAACAACGCGGGCAGCCGCACCCACCAGAACGTGAATCCCTCGTCGAGCGCGGCCCGCCACGCCGCGGAGGTCTGGTCGGCCCCAGGAAGATCCAGAATTGGTACCGGCAATACGTCGGGAAAGGCGCCGAATGCCACTGAATCCTCGGCCATCCCGCGCAGCAGATCGCCGAACAGTTCCTCGTGCGGATCGGCCCCGCGCCCGACCTCACCCAGGTGCCCGGTGAGCGCGTCGACCCGCCGCGCAGCCTCCCGCAGCAGCGTGCCGCGCTCCTCGTTCGGCTCCGCGGTGAACTGGAACTCTCCCCCCACCATGGCGCACCAATCAGATCGAGATCCGGGCGGCAAGATCTGCATATTCTCGCACGCCAATAAAGATCACGATCGAAATACGTCGGCTTTCGGTCGCCGGGAAGTCCAGGAATGCACCGGAAAATCGCCAGAAATCGCGATGGCGGCGTTCACACGCCATCCGGCACGCCGGCCGCCCGCCGCACATCCGGGGTATCGGGGCAGATCCGCCACAGCGTCAGCCGGCCCTGCTCGACCTCGGCGAGCCAGATGACGGTGAGCCGCGACTCCTCCTCATCGGGAAGCCCGAGATGCGACCCGGTCGTGGTGCCGAGCACGGCGACCCGCCCGCCCGCGGCGGTGAGGTGCCGCGGATGGATGACGTACTCCGGAAACGCGGTGAAATAGCCGCGCCACGCCTCGACATTGGCGTCCCGGCCGACGAGCGGGGGCTCGTCCAGCACGACCAGGCGATGGTCCGGATGCATCAGCTCGGCCAGGCCGGCCGGGTCGCCGCGGTTGATGCGGTCGATGAAGCCGACGGTGGCCGCCAGGGCCGGAAGGGGGCGCCGCGCCATACCCGGATGGTCGCACGGCGCGGCGACGGGGCTGGCAGGATCGCGGCCGTGAAGACAGCTTTCCTGTGTGCCGCCGGCGGGGTCGCGCTCGGCGTGTTGTCGCTGTTGCTCAACACCGTGCTGCCGGGGAACTCCAGCCGCCTGGTGAACTCGGGGGCGGTGTGGGCGGTCGGCGCGTTCGCGGCCGGCGCGGTGGTGCGCACCGGACGGTGGCGGCTCTGGATCGCGGGCATCGCGGTCCTGGTGGGCGCGGTCGCCGGGTACTACGGCGGGCTCGTCGTGTTCGAGCACCGCCACGTCGGCGCCGACGTGCTGACCGGGCCGGTCGGGTGGTCCGTCGTGGGGCTGGCGGCCGGCCCGGTCTTCGCGACCGCCGGGGCCTGGTGGCGCGACGAGCGGCGGGGGCGGCGGGTCGTCGGGCTGTGCGTGCTCGGCGGGGTGTTCCTGGCCGAGGCCGGCTACCTCGTCGTGAGCGACCGGCCGGTCGGTGAGGCCGCGCTCGTGGCCGCGATCGGCGTGGCCGTCCCGCTCGCGCTGGGCCGCGGTGTCGCGGAGCGCGCGCTCGCCGTGGCGGCCCTCGTGCCCGCGACCGCCGTCGGGCTGCTGGGCTACCTCGCCCTGGACTCGGTGCTCGACGTGGCCTTCACGCGCTGAGCACACGAAGGGCGGCGCCCGGGAAGTCCCGGACGCCGCCCTGCAAAAAACTATTCCTCGATGCGGGTGCCGCCGACGGAGACCGCGGTCAGTGGGGTGGCCACGTGTTCGAGGGACTTGCCCTCCGCGTCCACGCCCAGGACTATCTCGACCACGCCGCCGATGAGCATGACGGCGGCGCCGACGAGGTAGCCGATGAACAGCTTGCCGGGGTCGGTGCCCTCGCCGATCAGCCAGCCGTAGAAGATCGGGCCGATGGCGCCGAAGCACTGGGCGATGGCGAAGAAGACCGCGATCGCCTGGGCCCGGATCTCCAGCGGGAAGATCTCCGAGACGGTGAGGTACGCCGCGCTGGCCCCCGCCGAGGCGAAGAAGAAGATGATGCACCAGGCGAGCGTCTGGGTGAACGCGTTGAGGATGCCGGCGTCGAACATCCAGGCCGAGATGGCCAGCAGCACGGCCGAGAGGATGTAGGTGCCGGCGATCATCTTGCGCCGGCCGACGGTGTCGAAGAGGTGGCCGAGCAGCAGCGGGCCGGCCAGGTTGCCCACCGCGAAGGCGATCAGGTAGATCGGGGTCTTCTCGGCGTCGACGTGGTAGAACTTCGACAGCACCAGCGTGTAGGTGAAGAAGATCGCGTTGTACAGGAACGACTGCGTGATCATGAGGCTGGCCGACAGCACCGATCTGGCCGGCAGCCGGGTGAAGAGCACCTTGATCAGCGCGAAGTAGCCGTGCCCCGAGGCCGGCTTGACCTCGATGGCGTGGTTCTCGTCGACCGGGGCCAGGGTCTGCCCGGAGCGCTCGACGTCGTCCTCGATCTGCTTGATCGCCGCCTCGGCCTCCTGCTCACGGCCATGCATGATGAGCCAGCGCGGGCTCTCCGGCAGGTGCCGCCGCAGGTTCCAGATGAGCAGACCGATGATCGGGCCGATGAGGAAGCCCAGCCGCCAGGAGATGTTCAGCGAGATGTGGTTGAGCAGCACGTACGTCCCGAGCGTGCCGATGATCGCGCCGCCCCAGTAGGTGCCGTTCACGCCGATGTCGACGCGGCCGCGGTACTTCGCGGGCATCATCTCGTCGATGGCGGAGTTGATCGCGGCGTACTCGCCGCCGATGCCGGCTCCGGCGATGAACCTCGTCAGGTACAGGAAGATCAGGCCGCTCACGTCGTTGCCCCAGGTCAGGGCGGTGAGTGCGTTGCCGGCCAGGTACACGCCGAGGGTGACGATGAAGAGGTTCTTGCGCCCGAGGGCGTCGGACAGGCGGCCGAAGAACAGCGCGCCGAAGACCTCGCCGAGCAGGTAGACGGTGGCGATCGCGCCGACCTGCGTGCTGGAGAGCCCGAGCGTCTCCTGCTTGTTGAGCACCGCTCCGACGGCACTGGCGATCGTGATCTCGAGGCCGTCGAGCACCCAGGCGGTTCCGAGCGCGAGCACCATGCGGGTGTGGAACGGCGCCCACGTCAGGCGGTCGATCCGGGCCGGGATCAGACTTCGGATCACGCCTCCGGTCGGGGCCGATGCGGAATGCGTCTCAGCCAACGTGCACCTCCCAGGCGCCTGTGGACACGACCACGTGCCCATCTGTGATGGCACGTGCCCGAAGCGTCAGACATCAAAACCCGCCACTTGACGGATTCGGCCGGATGGATGAGGCTGACATCGAGAGAGCGCTCTCTCATCACCCGCCTGCGACCCCGCCCGCCAGCGCCGGTCCACCGCCTGAACCGGCGCGCCTACCGAGGCGCGGCGGCGGTCGAGGACGCCCCATCCACGTCAGGGAGCAGCCTTGATGTCCGAAACAACCAGACCCTCGGCCCCGGCGCACGTCGACCGGCGGCCCAGCAAGCACCGGCGCGGGCTCCTCGTGAGCGCGCTCTCCGTGGCGGTGCTCCTCGCGGGCTACGCGGCCGTCACGATCGGCACCGCGAGCGCCGCCAGCACGCTGCTGTCGCAGGGCAGAACCACCACCGCCTCGTCCTCCGAGAACGCCGGCACGCCCGCCTCGGCGGCCACCGACGGCAACACCGCCACCCGCTGGTCGAGCGCGTTCAGCGACCCCCAGTGGCTCCAGGTCGACCTGGGCCAGAGCGCCACGATCGACCAGGTGGTGCTGAACTGGGAGGCGGCGTACGCGAAGTCCTTCCAGATCCAGACGTCTACCAACGGTTCCACCTGGACAAACATCTACAGCACGACGACCGGCACCGGCGGCGTGCAGACCCTCGCGGTCTCCGGCTCCGGCCGGTACGTGCGGATGAACGGCACGGCCCGCGGCACCGCCTACGGCTACTCGCTCTTCGAGTTCCAGGTCTTCGGCACGATCAGCGGCGGCGGGTCCTGCGGCACGTCGAACTACGCGCAGGGCAAGCCCGCGACCGCGTCCTCGACCGAGAACGCCGCCAGCCCGGCCTCGGCCGCGTTCGACGGCAACACGAACACCCGCTGGTCCAGCGCCTTCAGCGACCCGCAGTGGCTCCAGGTCGACCTGGGCGCCACCGCGACCATCTGCGGCATCGACCTCACTTGGGAGGCCGCCTACGGCAAGTCTTTCTCGATCCAGACCTCGACGAACGGCACCGCCTGGACGAGCATCTACAGCACCACCACCGGCACGGGCGGCGTGCAGCACCTGACCGTCACCGGCTCCGGCCGCTACGTGCGGATGTACGGCACGGCCCGCGCCACCGCCTACGGCTACTCGCTCTTCGAGTTCGGCGTGCGGGTCTCGGCCGCATCGCCGCCCCCGCCGACCAGCAACCCGCCGAGCAGCCCGCCGCCGCCGGACCAGTTCTGGGGCGACACCAGCGGCATCCCGGCCGCCCAGAACGTAGTCATGGTGAAGGTGCTCAACCGCACCAACGGGCGGTACCCGGACAGCCAGGTCTACTGGAGCTTCAACGGGCAGACCCACTCGATCGCCGAGCAGCCGTACCTCGACATGCCGGCCAACAGCGCGGGCCGGATGTACTTCTACGTCGGGCAACCGAACGGCCAGTACTACGACTTCATCGAGTTCACCGTGGGCGCCAACGTGTTCAACGGCAACACCACGCGGGTCGACGCGTTCGGCCTGAAGATCGCGATGCGCCTGCACGCCAAGGACGGCTACGACGTGCAGGTCGGCGAGGACTACCAGACGTTCACCGAGACCCGCGAGGCCACCTTCGCGAAGTTCATCGCCGAGGTGCCGCAGCAGTTCAAGGTGCTCGCCCAGTCGCAGGCGCCGTACCGGATCATCGCGCCGGGCAGCGACCCGACGTTCCGCTCCGGCGGCGTGAACCAGAACTACTTCACCGCGTACGCCCAGCAGTTCGGCATCAACGCGCCGACGTCGGACATCTTCGGCTGCGCCGGGGTGCTCGCCAACGACCCGACCAACTGTTCCACGCTCAACCGGCACGTGCGCGAACGGCCGCAGGCGGACTGGTCGAACCCCGGCACGTACTACCTGGCCGCGCCGGCGAACTACTACGCCAAGTTCTGGCACGACCACGCCATCAACCACCTCGCCTACGGCTTCCCGTACGACGACTACGCCGGCCAGTCGTCGTTCGTGTCGCACGGCAGCCCGCAGTACCTGCTCGTCGCGGTCGGCTTCTAGGAACTAGTCAACCCAGCTTTATCAGTCTACGTTTACTACATGGAGATCGAAAGTGCCGCCGCCGCGCTGCAGATCGCGGTCGGGCGGCTGGTCCGGCGCCTCCGGCAGACGCACGTTCCTGGTGAGCTGACGCTGTCGGAGGCGTCGGTCCTGTCGCGGCTGGACCGCGGCGGCCCGACGGCGCCCGGCGAACTGGCCGCCGACGAGCGGGTCAAGCCCCAGGCGATGGGGAGCACCCTGCAGACGCTGGAGCAGCGCGGCCTGGTGAGCCGTTCGCCCGACCCGGACGACGGGCGCCGGGTGCTCATGACGATCACCGGCGAGGGCGCGCGGTTGCTCAACGACCGCCGCTCGCTCAAGACCCACGCGCTGGCCGAAGCGATCGCGCGGCTCAGCGAGGACGAACGCCGCTCGCTGGTGGAGGCCGCCCGGCTGCTGGACAAGCTGGCGGAGGAGCTGTGACCGCCACCCTGCAGGAGACGAAGCCCGACCGGTACAAGTGGATCGCGCTGTCGAACACCACGCTCGGCATGCTCATGGCCACCATCGACGGCTCGATCGTCATCATCTCGCTGCCGGCCATCTTCCGCGGCATCGGCCTCGATCCGCTGGCGCCCGGCAACATCGGCTACCTGCTGTGGATGATCATGGGCTACCTGCTCGTGTCGGCCGTGCTGGTGGTCGCGCTCGGGCGCCTGGGCGACATGTTCGGCCGGGTCAGGATGTACAACCTCGGCTTCCTGATTTTCGCGATCGCCTCGGTCGCGCTCTCCTTCGACCCGTTCCGCGCCGGGGCCGGAGCGATGTGGCTGATCTGCTGGCGGATCGTGCAGGCGTTCGGCGGCGCGATGCTCACGGCCAACTCGGCGGCCATCCTCACCGACGCGTTCCCGGCCCGCCAGCGCGGCATGGCGCTGGGCATCAACCAGATCACCGCGCTGGCCGGGCAGTTCCTCGGGCTGCTCCTGGGCGGGGTGCTCGCCGCGATCGACTGGCGGGCGGTGTTCTGGGTCAGCGTGCCGGTCGGCGTCGTGGGCACCATCTGGTCCTACCGCAGCCTGCGCGAGACCGGCGAGCGGCACCGCTCCCCCGTCGACTGGCTCGGCAACGTCACGTTCGCCGCGGGCACGCTGCTGATCCTCGCCTCCATGACGTACGGCATCCAGCCCTACGGCGGCCACCCGACCGGCTGGACCAGCCCGAAGGTCCTCGGCGGCATCGGCCTCGGGGTGCTGCTGCTCGTCGGGTTCGTGATCGTCGAGTCGCGCATCGCCCACCCGATGTTCCGCCTCGGCCTGTTCAAGGTGCGCGCGTTCGCCGCCGGCAACCTGGCCGCCCTGCTGGTCTCCATCGCCCGCGGCGGCATGCAGTTCATGCTCATCATCTGGCTGCAGGGCATCTGGCTGCCGCTGCACGGCTACAAGTTCGAGGACACCCCGCTGTGGGCGGGCATCTTCATGCTGCCGCTGACCGCCGGGTTCCTCATCGCCGGGCCGCTCTCCGGCTACCTCTCCGACCGCTTCGGCGCCCGCCTCTTCTCCACCACCGGCCTGATCCTGGTCGCGGCCGCCTTCCTCGGGCTGCTGCTCATCCCGATCGACTTCCCCTACCCGCTCTTCGCCACCCTGCTCGTCGTCAGCGGCCTGGGCCAGGGCATGTTCTCCGCCCCCAACACCTCAGCCATCATGAGCAGCGTCCCGGCCGACCAGCGCGGCGTCGCGTCGGGCATGCGCGCCACGTTCCAGAACGCCGGCACGTCCCTGTCGATCGGCGTGTTCTTCTCCCTGATGGTGGTCGGCCTGGCCCGCGCCCTGCCGGAGACGCTGACGAGCGGCCTGTCCGCCCAGGGTGTACCGCACGATGTGGCCGCCTCGGTCGCCTCGCTGCCGCCGGTGAGCACCCTGTTCGCGGCGTTCCTGGGCAGCAACCCGGTCGAGCACCTGCTGGCGCCCTTCGGCGTGCTGCCGACCCTCCCACCGGCGAACGCGGCGACGCTGACCGGCCACGAGTTCTTCCCGAACCTGATCGCCCAGCCGTTCCACGACGGCCTGGTCGTCGTCTTCGGCGCGGCCACCATCATGACCGTCCTGGCCGCGATCGCCTCAGCTTCGCGCGGACGCCACGTTCGGCAGGTCTAGTCCTCGTCTACGGAGAGGGCGCCGGACGGGCAGCCGAGCACGGCTGAGCGGACGGCGTCCTCCAACGACGACGGCGGCTCGGCGAGGACGAGCTCGACCACGCCGTCGGACTCGCGCTGGTCGAACACGTCGGGCACGTTGAGCACGCACATGCCCGACGCGACGCAGAGCCCGGTGTCGGCGCGGACCTTCACCAGATCACCGGGACCTCGTCCACCGCCCCGGTGAGCCGGTTCGCGTGGACCTCGATGGCGTCGACCGGCACGGCCAGGCGCAGGGTCGGGAAGCGGCGCAGCAGGGCCGGGAACACGGTGCGCAGCTCGGTGCGGGCCAGGTTCGCCCCGATGCAGACGTGCGCGCCGTGGCCGAAGGCCAGGTGCACGTTGGGCCTGCGGTCCACGTCAAAGGTGTCCGGCTCGGCGAAGACGGTGTCGTCGCGGTTGGCCGCGTTGCTGGAGATGATGACCGCGTCGCCGCGGGCGATGGTGACCCCGCCGACCTCGACGTCGTCGTGGGCGTACCGCAGCAGCCCCAGCCCGCCCGGCGCGGTGATGCGCAGGATCTCCTCGACGGTCGCGGCCACCTCCGCCTCCGGGTCGGCCAGGAACCGGTCGCGGCGGGTGAGGTCGGCGAGCAGCAGCAGCGTGCCGAGGTCGATGCGGGTCGACGTGGTCTCGTGGCCGGCGAAGATGAGCCCGGCGGCCAGGCGGGCCACCTCGTCGTCGGTCAGCGTGGCGTCCGTCGTCTGCGCGGTGACGAGGTCGGAGATGACGTCCGGCGTGGGGTCCCGCCGCTTCTGCTCGGCCAGCCCCGCCGTGTACTGCCGGAACTCCAGCATCGCCACCCGCGCGTCGGCCCCGCCGTCGATCCGCCCCACGCGCTGCGACAGATCGCGGAACCGGGCCCGGTCCTCGTAGGGCACCCCGAGCAGATGACGAGCACGGGCAGCGGGAACGACAGGTACTCGTGCAGGTTCACCGGCGCACCGGGATCGGCGTCCCGCGCGGCCTGCATGTCGTCGAGGCAGCGCGCGGTCAGCTCCTCGATGCGCGTGCCGAGCCGGCGCATCCGGGCCGCCGAGAACGCGGGCGCGAGCAGCCGGCGCATCCGGGTGTGCTCGCGCTCCTCGGTGTCGAAGTCGCCCGTCGGCCCCTCCTGCAGCGCCGCGTGGGTGATCCGGGACGCACGCTCGGGGTGCGGATGGGAGCGGCCGAAGCGCTTGTCGCCGAAGATCTGGCGGGCCTCGGCGTACGCGGTGACGAGCCAGGCCGGATCACCCGCGGGCGTGGTCACCCGGGTGATCGGCGCCTCCCGGCGCAGAACGTCGTAGAGCGGGGCGATCTCGAGGATGTTGGGCCGGTCGAAGGGCAGCCGCGGAGCCGCCTCCGTCACAGCGGTCATGGGGTGACCTCCTGCATCCATTTCGGCGGGGCGCCGAGGAGAGTCATCGAGTTAGATCGATGGCGACCTTACCACGGGTCACTGCTGCTTGGACCGAAAGTAATGGAGCGATCGGCCGTCCCGCAACCGCATCGCCGGGTCGAGACCCGCCGCGATCAGCTCCGCCACGGTTTCCACCTCGCCGTACCGGATGCGCTCGTCGAGTTCCCGCTGGAACGAGTGCAGCGGCTCCGGAACTTCATATATCCCGGTCCGCCAGCCGTACACCACTCCGGCGCAGCCCGGCGGCACCGGACCGCCCATCGCCCGCAGCGCCAGTTCGCGCTCGATCTCGGCGGCCGGGTGGGGCACCACGAGGGTGCCGTCGCGGGCCACGACCTCGTGCTGCTCGCCGTCGCAGTCGACCACCGCCGGCCCCGGCATGCGTAGGGCGCGCGGGCCGGTGGCGGGCTCGTGCGGTACCAACGCGGAAGCCACCAGCGGGTGCAGGTCGGCGGCGCCAACCTGGCCCGCCACCAGGTCGATCCAGTCGGGCGGGCGGTCCTGCAGCATCACCGGCAGCCGCGGCACGCCCGCCAGCCACGGGGAGCCGACCCACTCGCCGCGCAGCCGCGGGCGGTCGGTGTCCAAGCGGTCGAGCACGATCATGACGGGCTCGGAGCGCTCGACCGTCAGCCAGACGGCGGTGTGGCCGCGGGCCAGGGCCCAGTCCCGCGCGGTGGCGGCGAGGACCGGGAGGGCGGGCGTGAACTCGCCGAGGTTCCACAGCAGGTGCCGGCCGAACAGGTGCTCCCTCTTGTTGGTCGAGTGGTGCGTGTGCGGGTCGACCTCGAAGCCGGCCGCCGTCCACGCCTCGGTGATGCGGCCGGCCGCGAGCAGCGCGTAGACGTGCTCGGCGTGCGGGCCGCCTCCGCCGCAGCGGGTCAGCAGGTCACCGGCGTGCCGGACGTCCCAATACTGCGGGGCGGCGTCGAGCGAGGCGCCCGGCGAGAACTCACCCGGCTTCGCGATGAAGAGCCTGCTCTGGTACGGCGGGACGCTCCGCACCCCCAGCCCGATCGCGTGCGTGCCGTCCGGGCCGAGCCAGATCGGCAGGGTCAGCTCGCCGCCGCGGTCGCGCAGTTCGTGGCTGGTGTAGTTGAGCCGCTGGTGGTGGCGCAGGCGCATGCTGTGCCAGCGCAGCAGGTCCGGCGCGAAGTAGGGCAGGTCGGCCGGCGGGAGGTCGGACCCTTGCACTTCGACCGCGATCCCCGCCGCGGCGCACGCACCGGCCCAGTCGCCGTCCGCCCGGAGCCGCTGGGCCCGGTCGATCTGGCCGCGGGTCAGCCCGTAGCGCGGCATCACGCGCAGATACTCGGCCACGCGCCGACCCTACAACGGGAAGCGGCCCCACCGTCCGCAATGGACGATGGGGCCGCCTGCCGTGCTAGCGCAACCGTCAGGCTCCGCCGCCACCCGGCTGGGTCACGCCGTTCACCACGAGGGTGTACGGCGCGTACTGCTGGACCTGCTCCGTCGGCTCGTCGTAGGCCACGACGGCCACGACCTTCGGGAACAGCGACAGCAGCGCCAGCTGGATCCAGTTGAGCGAGACATTGTCCTTGCCGTTGAACTCGAACTGCCAGGCGAAGGAGTTCTTCTCGTCGATGCCGATCAGCTTGAGGTTCCAGTTGTTGACCGAAACCGGCTTGATCTGCGTCGGCGACTTGAACGGGGCCAGGCTGGAACCGTCGCTCAGCACGGTGCCGCCGAGCGCGATGTTGTCGATCAGGAGACCACCCTCGTTCACGCCACCGTCGGAGACGTAGCGGAACGACACCAGGATCGACTTGCCGGCGTACGCCGACAGGTCGAACGAGTGCGGCTCGAAGCCGGCGGTCGTGCCGTTCAGGCCGGGCCCGAGCGGCGCGTCGCCGGTCTTGTCACCGGGGATCGACGTGTACGTGCTGCCGCCGTCGGTCGAGACCTGGACGTAGCCGTAGTCGTAACCCTGCTCGGCGCCGTACTTGGCGTCGAACGTCAGCGTCGCGTTGGTGGCCGGAACGGTCACCGAGAGCACCGCGGAGTTGTCGGTGTTGTTCGCGTTGCCGGAGAACAGCACCGAGTTGCCGGGCCGGTCCGGGTCGTTGTTGACCAGCGTCCAGTTCAGCGGCAGGGTCGGCAGGGTCTTCGCGCCCGTGAACTTGAGCGAGCGCAGATCCTTCCCGGCCAGGGCCTTGCCGTTCTTCTGCAGCAGGACGTAGTCCGCACCGTTGGGAGCCGCGCCGGGCTTGTCGTACGCCGAGGCGTTGGCGAAGTTCACCGTGGACCGGACGCTCTTGGACGTGACCTTCTTCTTGTCGGCCCCGAGGACGATGCCCCACTGGGAGTCCCCGACGATCCGGTCGAGCAGCACCGAGCTCTGGAAGTCGTGCAGGACCGTGTAGACGTCCTTGGCCCCTTCCGCCTTGAGGGCGGCTTCGAGGCTCGGGATGCCCTGCAGGTCCGCGTCACGGTGCAGACGCTCGATGATGTCCTGACCGTAGTGGTCGTAGAGGTACAGCATCAGCTGGAACGCGTTGCCGTAGTCGGCGAGCACGCCACTGCCGGTGTTGCCCTCACCCCAGAGGTTGAGCGAGTTCTGGGGCCCGTTGCAGTCACGCGGGTTGGGGTTGTAGGGCGTCTGCACGCTGCCCCAGCCCTGGAAGCAGTTGATGTGACTGTCGTTGCCCTTTTCGTCGATCTTCAGGGCGCCGTTGACGTACCCGGTGAGCACCTGGGCGAAGTCGCTCAGGCCCTCGTTCATCCAGGTGACCTCGTTCGGGTCCGAGTAGTACTCGACCAGGTGCTGCCACTCGTGCGCGAACGTGCCCTCGTAGAGGCGCGGGCGCGTCGGGCGGCTGGTGCACAGGTCAGCCGTCGGCTCGTCGGCCGGGTTGGCACCGGTGCGGTGCGCCCAGTCGAACGCGTCGATGGTCATGACGTTGCGGTCGACGAGCTCGTTGATCTGCGAGGAGAAGAAGCCGGCGATGTACGTCGGGTTGGCCGGGAACTCGTAGTAGTTGTCGTCCCGGACGTTGTCGACGAGCGTGACGGTCTTCTCGCCGCCACCCGAGTAGTCGCCGCCGTGCCCGTTCGCGTCCGGGCCGACGATGGCGTTGCTGCCGTCGCGGTCGGGCGGGGTGGCGAAGGCGGCGGTCTCCTTCGGGTACATGTTGGTGTCGAACTCCTTGATGAAGTCCGTCACCTGCGCATCGGTGATGGTGGTGGAGTTCGGGATCTGCGCCCGGCAGTCGCCCGCCGGGAACGAGGTGTCCACGGCCACCCACACCTCGATGTGCTGGCCGACACCGCGCAGGACGTAGTCCTTGCGGTACAGCGAGCCCTGCGTGTCGTCCGAAGCCAGCCACTGACGCACGGTGCCGACCGCCGGGGTGGTCCCCGCGGCGAGCGCTGAGCGCGACTGCGCCTTCGCGTTCGCCTTCTTCGACGTGTCGACAGCCTTGCCGTCCAACGTGCTGAAGGACTTGCGGGTCATCTCCCGCACGTCGGACACACCCGACGACTTCGCCGGGGCCTTCGCCGGGGCCGCGAGTGCCGAAGTAGCCGGCAGCGCGACGAGCACCGGGATGGCCAGGGCGACGGCCGCGGTCGTGGCCAGGCCTTTCCTTACCATGAAGCCTCCTTTACGACGACGCGCCGGGCCGGGCGGGGTGGCCGCCGGGTCCGGAGCGACGAGTGCGGCATCGTATTGACACCGCACACTATCGTCGCCGTCCATACCGACGGTCGTCGCTTCGAAGGCCGAGGGTTTTCGCAAGGGGTTGCCGGGCTTGCCCAGCGCCGCCAAACCGTGATTATCGTCGATGTTTGGGTTCGACCGGCACCCGTCGGGGATCGTCCGCTCGGCTCGACTGCGGAGCGTGACGACCAGATTGCTGTCCCTCGATTCCGTGACGCACGAACCGGTCATCGGGTTGCACAGCGGGAGGAATTCGCCCCGAAAACACCCGGCCGGACCACGACCGCCGCCGGTCAGACGATCACCGATTGCGACGTCCGGTGGTGGAGGGACCGGCCGGACGGATGGGGTTGTCGGCTGGACAGTGGTTCACCCACCGTCACCGCAGACCGTATCGTCGCAGCATGGCAGCCCTGACCCTCGCGGTGGAACGACTCGCTGCCGCCACGGTGCTGTCCTGTCACGGGGCGCTGGTGGCGGCCAGTGCGATGCAACTGGAGACGGCGCTGTCGCAGGCGCTGTTGCGGCCGGAGCTCCGGATCGTCGTCGATCTCGCGGCCGTGGCCGCCATCGACTGCACCGGCGTGATGATGCTGCGCGTGACCGCGGGCATCGCCGCCGAACAGGGCGGCGCCCTGGTCCTGGCCGCGCCGAACACCCACGTCGTGCACACGCTGCGTGAGTGCGGATCACTGCACTCGATCCCGACGTACCGCTCCGTGCAGGCCGCCCTCGACGGCGACGCGAATGCCCTGATCGCCGAGCCGGAGAACATCCCGGCCCAGACGTCCTGGCCGATGAACCGGGCCGAGCGCCGCAGCGCCTGATCGGGTTTAGCCTGGTCGGCATGGAGTCGGTGCATGTGCGGTGGCGGCCGGCGCCGGCGGTGCGGCCGTACGCGGACTTCTACACCGGCTACGCGCAGCGCGGGCTGCCGCCGGGCCGGCACCGGGGTCTGCCCTCGCCGTACCTGACGCTGGTCATCACCCTCGACGCCCCGCTGCGGATCGTGGCGCACCCCGACCCCGCCGCGCGACCGGGGCTGTACGACACCGTCATCGGTGGCCTGCACACCACGCCCGCGATCATCGAGCAGAGCGGTGACGCGGCCGGGATTCAGGTGGCGCTGTCGCCGCTGGGGGCCCGGGCGCTGCTCGGGCTGCCGGCCGGTGCGCTGGCCGGGGCCGACCTGGACGGGGCCGACGTGCTCGGGCCGTTCGCGGCCGAGCTGCGGGAGCGGGCCGCCCTCGCCGCGGACTGGCCGGCCCGCTTCCGGGTCGTCGACGAGCTGCTGACCCGGCGGGCCGACCCGGAGCTCGCGCCCGCGCCGGAGGTGGCGTTCGCGTGGCGGCGGCTGTGCGCGTCGGGCGGGGCCGTCTCCCCGGCCGAGCTGGCCGGGGAGACCGGGTGGAGCGCGCGGTACCTGGCGCGGCGGTTCGGCGTCGAGATCGGCCTCGCGCCCAAGGTGGCCGCCCGGGTGACCCGGTTCGACCGGGCCCGGCGGCTGCTCATCGGGTCGGGCGGCGGCTACCCGCTGGCCGAGCTCGCGATCGCCTGCGGCTACTACGACCAGGCCCACCTCACCCGGGAGTTCGCGGCGCTGGCCGGACTCCCGCCCGGCCGGTGGTGGGCGGCCGAGTTCCGAAACGTGCAATCGCCGGTGGACCTGGCCGGGGCAGACTCGGCCCTATGAGTGATGCCAAGACCCCGCCGCCGACCGTGTGGCCGACCCTGCGCGCGACCGACGCCCGCGCCCTGATGACCTTCCTCGCCGACGCGTTCGGCTTCGTCGAGTCCGCCGCCTACGGCGAGGGCGACGTGATCCACCACGCCGAGATGCTGTGGCCCGAGGGCGGCGGCATCATGCTCGGCAGCGACCGCAACGACGGCTCGCCCTGGACGCTGCGCCCGGGCACCTTCGGCGCCTACGTGGTCACCGCCGACCCCGACGGGCTCTACGAGCGGGCCAAGAAGGCCGGGGCGGAGATCCTGCAGGAGATGAACGAGACCGACTACGGCTCACGCGGGTTCTCGGTGCGCGACCCCGAGGGCAACCTGTGGTCGTTCGGCACCTACCCCGGCGAGCCGATCCCGTCCTGACCGATGTCGAGCAGCGCGGCGCGGCTCCGACCCTGGGGCATGACGAAGTTCCTGCTGCTGCACGGGTTGGGGGCGGCGCCGCCGGCCGAGCTGGGCGGTGAGGTGGTCGACGCCGGTCACCTCGCCGACCCGAGCCTCACCGTCCGCGTTCACGGCGGCATCGAAAGTGCGTTTCGCTGGTACTGGCTGATCGACGTCGATTCCCTCGAGCGCGCCGTGGAGATCGCGGAGGCCGCGGGCGGGCCGGTCTCGATCCGCCAGCTGATGACCGACCGCGCTGGACCGGACCTATGACACCTTGACCAGCTCGCCGAGCAGCCGCCGGAGCTCGGCGAGATGGGTCGGCGGATAGACCCGCCCGGCCGGGTCGACGACGTGGCGCACGCCGCCGAGCAGGCGCCACGCCTCGGCGGCCTGCCCGAGCTGGGCCAGCGCCTGGGCCTCCAGCCAGTCGCAGTACTGCCGGTCGGCACCCTGGTCGCGCAGCTCCCGGGCCAGGAATACCACGGCGTCGTCGTGCCCGGCCCCGAGCAGCAGCCGGGCCAGCGCGTCGGTGCCGAGGACCCACTGCCGGTCGCCGGGGGCGCAGTGGGCCCGCAGCCGCTCGAAGGTGTCGACCGCGTCCTGGGCCCGGCCCGCCCCGACGTAGCTGCGGCCCAGGTCGAGCAGGGTGGTCGCCAGCAGGCCGGGGTCGGTGACGGTGGCCAGCTCGGCCTCGCCGATGGCGATGTTGCGCACGGCCTTGCGGCGGCGGGTCTCCGGCTCCTCGTACCCGATGTGGGTCAGCCGCAGCGCCTCGCGGGGCAGGGCGGTCCAGACGCCGTGCTCGGGCACCAGCCGCTCGTGGACGCGGCCCTCCCAGTGCACCCGGTCCGGGCGGAAGACGCGCGGGGTGTGCAGGGTGTACGGCAGCTCGTCGTGCGCGTTGTCGATCTGCACCAGGAACGCGTCGGTGCGGGCGCCGGCGAGCACGGCCCGCAGCCGGGCCGGGTCGGCCTCGGCCCGGTCGTCGGCGTCGATGCTGAGGACCCAGCCGGGCCGCCCGGCGGCGGCGACGGCGGCGTTGCGCGCGGCCGCGAAGTCGTCGGTCCACGGGCCGCTGCTCACCGAGGCGCCGTGCGACCGGGCGATGTCGGCCGTGGCGTCGATCGACCCGGTGTCGTGCACGTGGACGGCGTCGACGATCCCGCCGAGCGAGGACAGGCAGCCGGGCAGGTTGGCCGCCTCGTTGCGGACGATCAGCACCGCGACCAGGTTCACACCGGCCCGATCGGCCCCGGTCCGGCGGCCTTGAGTGCTTTGCGGTGCCCGATCAGCGGCCGGTGGTCGCGTGGTACTGGTCGACGATCTCCTGCTTGATCCGCCCGCGGTCGGAGACCTGGAAACCGGCGCCCTGGGCCCATTCCCGGATGGCCCGGTTCTGGTCGCGGTCGCCGCGGGTCGTGCCCCGGCCCCGGCCGAGCGCCGCGCGGCCGCCGACGGTCGCGCTGCGGCCCACCTTGGTGCCGGCGGAAATGTAGGGCTTGAGCGCGGCGCGCAGTTTCTCCGCGTTCTTCTTGGACAGGTCGATCGAATACTGCACGCCATCGAGGCCGAACGTCACACTCTCATCGGCGGGCTTACCGTCCAGATCGTCGATCAGTTCCTGAATGACACGCTTGGCCATGCGGCCGACCTCCCGTGAGTGAGTTGGGCCAGACGTAGAAACGGTGCCCGTGGAAAACAGTATCGCCAATCAATTGATGTCCCGCCAGATAGCGGGGAAAAATTGTCCATCACCGTTCGTGTCGGCACAATTACCGGCCACCGGCACTAGGGTGGCGGGTATGGGCGCACCGCCGCTGGACTGGGGCCGGCTCCTCGTCGCGCAGCTGGAGTTCTACTGGGACGCGCACCTCTGGCCCCGGCTGAATGGCCTCGGCGACGACGAATACTTCTGGGAACCCGTGCCCGGCAGCTGGAGCGTGCGGGCCGGCGAGGACGGCCGATTCCGCCCGGACGGGGTCACCACGCAGCGGCAACCCCAGCCGGTGACGACGATCGCGTGGCGGATGATGCACATCGCGGTCGGCTGTTTCGCAATCCGGACAGCCACCTTCTTCCCCGGCCCGGATGACGTCCCCGGCGCGGACATGTTCGATCCGCGCCACGTGCCCGCCGACCTGCCGCACACGGCCGCGGCCGGCGTCGCGTTCCTGCACGACAGTTACCGGCAATGGCACGACCACATCGCGGCGCTGGACGACGAGGGGATGCGCACGCCACTAGGACCGAAGGGCGCCTATTTCTCGGCCGAACCGATGGCCGCCCTGATCGTGCACGTGAACCGTGAAACGATGCACCACGGCGGCGAGATCGGCGTCCTGCGCGACCTTTACGGCGCCCGCGGCTAAACAGGCGGGCAGGCGGCCAGCACGGCCTCGCTGATGGTGTTCTGGGCGGTCGCGGCGGCGATCCGGGGCCCGAGCAGATTCGTCAGGTACACCATCACCAGGCGGCGGGCCGGATCGGCCCAGGCGACGCAGACATTGCTGCCGTTGTGGCCGAATGCGTCCCCGCTGATGGTCCGGCCCATCGGCCGCGGCCGCAGCGGGTCGAGGCCCGGCCCGCCCAGCTGGAACCCGTAGGACCAGCGGATCGGCAGCCCGATGTGGGCGTCGACGGTGCCGTCGCTGGTCGGGGTGGTGGCCAGGGCCAGGGTCTCCGGCCGCAGCAGCCGCACCCCGCCCAGGTCGCCGCCGCGCACCAGCAGCGTGTAGAGCACCGCGAGGTCCCGCGCGGTGGCCGAGACGCCGGCGGCGGGGATGACGGCCCGGCGGACCGCTCGGCGGTTGATGAAGGCGGCGGCCACCTGCTGTCCGGGGCCCCGGCCGCGGACCGGCACGTGCCGGGACCACTGGGCGTCGGGCAGGCCGAGGAACGTGTCGCGCATCCCCAGGGGCCGCAGGATCTCGGCCTCGAGCAGCTCGCCGACGGTGGCGCCGGTGACGCGGTGGACGAGCTCGCCGAGCAGGAACCCGAAGCTGATGTACTGGTACGCGGGCCCCTCCCCCGGCTCGAAGCGCGGGCGGGCCAGTTCCAGCGCCCGCACCGAGGCGTTCCAGTCGGCCATGGCGAGCGCGTCCTGCACGGTGGACCTGGCGACCGGGAGCCCGGAGCGGTGTTGGAGCACGTGGCGTACCGAAATGGCGGCTTTTCCGTTGGTGGCGAACTCGGGCCAGTGCTTGGCGAGGGGGTCGTCGAGGCCGAGGGCGCCGCGCTCGATCAGCCGGTGCACCAGCAGGGCCACGAACGGCTTGCTGACGGAGAAGAGCCAGAACAGCGCGTCGGGCCCGCAGCCGTGCGCCCGGTCGAGCACCACCGTGCCGTCGCGCACCACCACGAGGTGCCCGGCGCCGCCGCGGGCGCGGGCCAGGCCGGCCGCCCGCTCCAGGCCCGCCCGGTCGACGCCGGCCGGGTCGCGCTCGCTCCAGTCCAGCACGCAACCCAAGATAACGACGCCGGCAACTGCACTGCACCCCAAGGTGGCCGATCGCCTGGCAGAACCCGGTGAAGGCTGGCAATAGCCTGGCAAAGACTCCGCTGCGTGCGGGGGCGGCCGAAGTCAAGCTCGCCGGCGCGGCAGGAGCGATTCGGCGGTACACCAGAAGGCACCACGGATGGAGCGAACGTGACCTCGATCAGCGCGATCAGCGGCATTTCGGGCGCGTACAGCGTGCAGTTCTCGGCGACCTCGCGGCGCGAGCGGACCGACAGCGAGAAGGACCCGCTGGAGTCGGTGGCGAAGGCCACGGGCCTGTCGGCCGAGGAGCTCAAGAGCCAGCTGCGCGACGGCAAGAGCCTCAGCGACATCGCGGACGCGCAGGGCGTCTCGCACGACGACCTCATCGCCGCGATCAAGGCCGGCAAGCCCGGCGACGCGCCGGCGAACCCGGAGGGCGTCTCCGACGACGCCATGGCCGAGAAGATCGCCTCGGACAAGGGCGGCCCGCACGGCGGCCCGGGCGGGCCCGGTGGTCCCGGTGGTCCCGGCGGCGGCCCGGGCGGCCCGCAGGGTCTGCAGGACTCCTCGAAGCTGCAGCAGCTCGGCACGCTGCTGGACACCGACACCGCCGACCTGTCCGAGCTCAGCGCGACCGAGCTGGTGAAGAAGTTCCAGAGCTCGGGCAACCTGGACCAGATCCGCTCGGTGCTCAACAGCGGCGACCTGGTCAACACCTACGCCTGAGATCCGGGGCGCCGAGCGGTCGCCCGGCGCCCCGGATCCGCCTCACCGGCCGGGGGTCTCGGCCAGGGTGGTCGCCCCGGTCATGATGGCCACCGCCTCCGGCATGGTGTGGGTGCCCGGGGTGATGACACCGGCCCCGCGGCCCAGCCGCTGGATGTGGATGCGGTCGGCCACCTCGAACACGTGCGGCATGTTGTGGCTGATCAGGATGACCGGCAGGCCGCGGGCGCGGACCTCGCCGATGAGGCGCAGCACCTGGTTCGACTCGCGCACGCCGAGGGCCGCGGTCGGCTCGTCGAGCACGATCACCTTGCTGCCGAACGCGGCCGCGCGGGCCACGGCGACCGCCTGGCGCTGCCCGCCGGAGAGGGTCTCGACCGGCTGGGCCATGTTCTGCAGGGTGCCGATGCCGAGGTCGGCCAGGGCCTGGGCGGCGTCGGCGCGCATGCCCTTCTTGTCGAGCATCCGCAGCACCGAGCCCAGCGGTCCGGGGCGGCGGCGCTCCCGGCCCAGGTACAGGTTGCCGGCGATGTCGAGCGCGGGTGCGACGGCGAGCGTCTGGTACACCGTCTCGATCCCGGCCTCCCGCGCGTCCTGCGGCCGGCGGAAGTGCACCGGCTCCCCGTCGAGGCGGATCTCGCCCGCGTCCGGGACGAGCGCGCCGGTCAGGCACTTGATGAGGGTGGACTTGCCGGCGCCGTTGTCGCCGATGACCGCGAGGACCTCGCCCGGGAACAGGTCGATGTCGACGCCGTCGAGCCCGACCACGCGGCCGAACGTCTTCACCAGGCCGCGCGCGGACAGCACGGGGGTTGGTTCAGTCATGCCTTCACCCGCCTGATCCACTGGTCGACGGCCACGGCGGCCAGGACGAGCAGGCCCACGGCGAGCACGCGGTACTGGTCGTCGACCCCCGCGAGCGAGAGCCCGCTGCGGAAGGCGCCGACGATGAGCGCGCCGAGCAGCGTGCCGAGCACCGCCCCGCGGCCGCCGAAGAGGCTCGTGCCGCCGATCACGACGGCGGTGATGCTCTCCAGGTTGGCGTCCGCGATCGCGTTGGGGCTCGCCGCGCCGGCCCGGCCGATGAGGATCCAGGCGGTCAGCCCGTAGATCGCGCCGGCCAGGGTGTAGACGCTGAGCAGGACCCGGTCGACCCGGATGCCGGCCAGGCGGGCCGCCTCCTTGTCGTCGCCGACGGCGTAGACGTGCCGGCCCCAGGCGGTGTTGGCCAGGGCGAAGCCGACGACGCAGTACAGGATCGCGACGAGCACCACGCCGACCGTGATGTGGAAGCGCCCGACGGCGAACGTCTCACCGGTCCAGTTCACGAAGGCGGGCAGGTCGACCTGCTGGACGCTCTGGCCTTTGGAGTACAGCAGGCCGATCGCGGTGAACACGCTCAGCGTGCCGAGCGTGACGATGAACGGCGGCAGCCCGATGCGGGTGACCAGTCCGCCGTTGATCAGGCCGGCGACCACCCCGACGGCGACGCCGACGAGCACGGCGAGCACGCCCGGCAGGCCGCCGCCCTCGGCCAGCTTCGCCGCGAGCATCATGGCCAGGATGGTGACCGCCCCGACCGACAGGTCGATGCCGGCGGTGAGGATGACCAGGGTCTGCCCCACCGCGAGGGCGCCGATGACGGCGACCTGCTGCAGCACCAGCGACAGCGAGTTGGGCGCCGCGAAGCGCGGGTTGATCAGCGAGAACACGATCGCGGCGGCGACGAGCACGAGCAGCGGGCTGATCGCCGGGTGCCCGTGCAGCACGTGCTGGACGCGCTGCAGGGGCGAGCGGCGGCGCAGCGCGAACTGCTCGGCGGCGGTGCTCGCGGTCACTTCTTGCCCCAGCACAGCTCGGTACCCTTGGCCACGTCGATCGAGTCGACGCCGGTCGCCGGCTTGTCGGTGACCAGGGCGACCCCGGTGTCGTAGAAGTCCAGGCCGGCGGTCACCTGCGGCTTCTGCCCGCCGCCGGCGATCTGTTTGATGGCCTTCACGCCGAGCTCGGCCATTTTCAGCGGGTACTGCTGCGACGTGGCATTGATGAGGCCATCCTTGACCTGCTGCACGCCGTCGCACCCGCCGTCGATCGACACGACGATCGGGTTCTGCACGTTGGCCGCCTTGAGCGCCTTCTGGGCGCCGACGGCAGCGGGCTCGTTGATCGTGTAGACCACGTTGATGCCCGGATTCTTGGTGAGGCAGCGCTCCATCGCGGTGCGCCCGCCGTCCTCCGCGCCGTTGGTCGGTTCGTTGCAGGCGATCGTGTAGGTCCCGCCGGTGTACTTCCCGGTCTTCTCTTCGTCGCCGTTGCGCTTCTTGTCCTTGGCGTCGATCCCCATGCCGGTCAGGAAGCCCTGGTCCCGGTTGTAGTCGACCGACACGATCTTGTCGTTGAACAGGTCGAGCAGCGCGATGACGGCGGGCTTGCCGGCCAGGGTGGTGGCGGTCCACTTGCCGATGAGCTCACCGGCCTTGAAGTTGTCGGTGGCGAACGTGATGTCGACGGTGTTCGCCGGGTCGGGCGGGGTGTCCAGGGCGATCACGTAGAGCCCGGCGTCGCGGGCCTTCTTGATCGCCGGGTTGACGCCGGGACCGTTCGGGGTGATGAGGATGCCGGCGTCGCCGCGGGCGATCGCGTCCTCGATCGCCTGGACCTGCCCGGCCTCGTCGCCGTCGGCCTTGCCGGCGGCGATGGTGATCTTCATGCCTTCCGCGGCCGCGGCCTGCTTGGCACCGTCCTGCATGGTGACGAAGAACGGGTTCGTGGAGTTCTTGGTGATGAGGGCGACCGAGACGCTTCCGTTGCCGCCGCCGGCCGAGTCGTCGCCGCACGCGGCGAGCGGGAGCACCGAGAGGGTCGCGGCGGCGAGCGCGATGAGGGCTCTGCGCATGGTTCCTCCTTTGACAACGATGTCAAACACTGTCGCGAGGCACCATCATGATTGTCAATACAGCCAGCTCCAAGATCTTCGATAACAATTCAGACACAGAACATGGTCAATGACATCGTTGTCATCAATCGATCCCGGTACGCTGAGCCACCGTGGACGCCCGACCGACCCTCCGCGACGTGGCCCAGCTGGCCGGGGTCAGCCCGAAGACCGTCTCGCGCGTGGTGAACGCCGAGCCGGGGGTCAGCGCGGTCAAGGAGGGGCGGGTGCGGCGGGCGATCGAGCAGCTCGGGTACCGGCCGAACATGACCGCCAGCCGGCTGCGCCGGGCGGACGGCCGTACCGCCGCGATCGCCGCCCTCCTGGAGGACATCGCCAACCCGTTCTCCTCGGCCCTGCACCGCGCCCTCGAGGACGTGGCCCGCGACCGGGGCGTGCTGATCTTCGCCGGCAGCGTCGAGGAGGACCCGGACCGCGAGCGCGCCCTGGTCCACGAGTTCGCCCGGCGCCAGGCCGACGGGCTGGTCATGGTCCCGGCCGGCGACGACCAGGCGTACCTCACCCGCGAGCTCGACCCCGACACCCCCATCGTCTTCGTCGACCGCCCGCCGGTGGGCCTGCACGCCGACGCCGTCCTGGCCGACAACGAGGCCGGCGCCGCCGCGGCCGTGCACCACCTGGTCGCCCACGGCCACCGGGACATCGCGTACCTGGGCGACCTGCGCTCGATCGCCACGGCCCGGCAGCGCTTCACCGGCTACCGCGAGGCCCTGGCCGAGCACGGCCTGCGCCGCAACACCGCCCACGTGGCCCACGACCTGCACACGGCCGAGGAGGCGGAGGCCGCGTTCCTGCGGATGCTGGACGCGCCGCGCCCGCCGACCGCCTGCTTCAGCGCCCAGAACCTGGTGACGCTGGGCGCGATCCGGGCCCTGCGCCGGCGCTCGTCGCACACGTCGGTGGCCCTGGTCGGCTTCGACGACTTCCCGCTGGCCGACCTGCTGCAACCGGCGGTGACGGTGATCGCCCAGGACCCGGCGGCGATGGGCCGCCTGGCGGCCGAGCTGGTGTTCCGCCGCCTGGACGGCGAGACCTGGGATCCGGCCACCCACGTGGTGGCGACCCGGCTGATCGTGCGCGGCTCGGGCGAGATCCGGGGCCCGCACTAACGACCCGTTCGCGTGTCCCCTTTCCGACGGCGCACTCGGCCATTTTCGCGGTAACGTCTTTACCGTGAATACGACGCCCCGGCCGTACCGGCAGCGCGCCCGTGCCGACGCCGCCGACAGCAACACCGAGCGGGTCCTGGCGGCCGCGCTCGAGCTGTTCGTCGAGCGCCCGCTGGACCAGGTCACGCTCGCGGCGGTGGCCGAGCGGGCGGGCGTCGGGCTGCAGACCGTCATCCGCCGGGTCGCCACCAAGGACGGGCTCATCGCGGCCGTCGGCGCGTGGGTCGGCCCGCAGGTCGCCGAGGACCTCGGCCCGCCGCCCGGGCCCGACCCGGCGGCCGTCGCCGCGGCCTTCCGGCGCCACTACAGCCGCTGGGCGCCCGCCCTGGCCCGCACCCTGCAGCAGGAGGACAGCTCCCCCGCGCTGGCCCGCAACGCCGAGGGCGGCCGGATCGCGCACCGGGCCTGGCTCGCCGCCGCCTTCCCGGACGCGTCGCCGCTCCTGCGCGCCCGGCTGGCCGGCGTCACCGGTGTCGAGCTGTGGATCGTCCTCACCGTCCACGAAGGACTCTCGGCCGAGCAGGCCGAGCACACCGTCGCACTACTCATCACATCGATCCTGGAGAACCCGACATGAGCCGTTTCCTGGTGTACACCCCGCCCGCCGCCGGGCACGTCTTCCCCCTCGTCCCCGGTCTCCTGGCGTTGCGCGAGCGCGGCCACGAGGTGCACGTACGCACCGGCTCCGGCCTGGTGGAGCACGTGCGCGCGGCCGGCCTCGACGCCGCTCCGGTCGACCCGCGCATCGACGCCTCGGTCAAGCGCTCCGGCCGCGGCGACGACATGGCCGACCTGTTCGCCCGCGGCGAATGGGAGATCGAGGACCTGCGCCGGGCGATCGCCGCATTCGGGCCCGACGCGCTGCTCGTGGACACCAACACCTTCGGCGCGGCCACGCTCGCCCAGACCAGCGGCCGCCCCTGGGCGATCACCCTGCCATCGGTCCTGGGCCTGCGCGGCAAGGGCATCCCGCCGTACAGCCTGGGCCTCGCCCCCGCCCGCGGCCCCCTCGGCGCGGTGCGCGACGCCGTGCTGTGGAAGGTGGTGGAGCGCGTCTACGGCCGCATGCTCCTGCCCGGGCTGAACCCGCTGCGCGAAGGCCTCGGCCTGCCCGCCCTGGCGAGCCCGCTCGACTACCACGGCCAGCCGGACCGGGTCATCGGCCTGACCGGCGCACCGCTGGAGTACCCGCGCACCGACCTGCCCCCGCACGTCCGGCTCGTCGGCGGCGGCACCTGGGACCCGCCCGCCGCGGCGCCGGACTGGCTGACCGCCCCCGGCGACCCGTGGGTCCTCGTCACGTGCTCGACCCACTACCAGGCCGACGAGGCACTCGCCGTACACGCCGTCGAGGCCCTCCGCGACGCGCCGGTGCGGGTGCTCGTCACGCTCGCCGACGCCTACGACACAATCGCGCTGCCGCCCGCCGCCAACGTGCGCGTCGAGCGTTTCGTCCCGCACGGCCCGGTCCTCGCCCACGCGGCCGCCGTGGTGTGCCCGTCCGGCATGGGCATCGTGACCAAGGCCGTGGCGGCGGGCGTACCCGTCGTGGCCGTGCCCTTCGGGCGGGACCAGCCGGAGGTGGCCCGGCGCGTACAGCAGGCCGGCACGGGTGTGATCGTGCCGCGCAAACGGCTTACCGCCGACCGGCTGCGCGCCGCCGTGACCGCCGCGATGGCGCTGCGGGGCCGGGCGCGCGCGGTCGCCGCCACCCTGGACCCGGCGCACGCGGCCACCGCCTTCGCCGACGCGGCCGAGGAGTTGGTCCCCGCGACCGACCGGGTTCTCGCCGGGGATCGCTGACACCCGGCTGACACCGTGCGCGGCCTAGGGTGTGGGCATGGGTGAGATCCTGGCTTGGGCGCTCAGTCCTGACGGTCGACATCTCGCGGTGGGCACCGACCCCGGCGACGACTACTACGGCGGTGGCGAACTGCAGGTGTGGGAGCTCGCCACCGGGCACCGGATCAACGTGCTGCGCGGGATTCCGGGCGGGATCAGTTTCATCAGCGACCGGGAGATGCCGGGGCGGCTGCGCTGGCATCCCGCCGGGAAGCTGGTCGGGGCGGTGTTCGACACGAACCGGGTCGGGCTGTTCGATCCGTTCGGGCACAGTGCGCACCCGCTGGGCGCGCTCGATCTGACCGACGGGTGGGGGCGCGGGCCGGGCTGGTGCTTCAGTCCCGCCGGGAACCAGATCGCGGTCTCGTGCTACACCGACACGACGATCCCGCTGTTCGTGGCGAGTGTGTACACCACCGGGTTCGGGAAGGTGCGCACGCTCGGGCCGCGGAGTCCGGGGGCCCTGGTGGTGCCGCTCGAGGAGCTCGACTGGAGCACCGACCTGCGGCGGATCGCGGGGTTCGGGCAGGAGGTGCACGTCATCGACATGGAGACCGAGGAGCTGACGACCACCTCGTGGACCGCGCCGGCGGCGTTCGCGCCGGACGGGCGGACGCTGGCCCGGGTCGACGGGTCGTTGCTCTCGATCGGCGACGCCGTCACCGTCGACCTGCTGGGCGCGGCGGCGATGAGCGTGCACTGGAGCCCGGACGGGCGGCGGCTCGCGGTGCTCACCGACGTCGGGGCGGTCGTGCTGGAGGCGAGCGGGCGGCAGGTGCGCGAGATCGCGGGGACGCCGGTCGTCGCCGGGGCGGCGTTCGACGCCGGCGGGGAGCGGCTGGCGCTGCTCATCGACGGGCGGCTGCAGGTGTGGGGTCCGGGCGGGCGGGTGTTCGACGCCGCGGCCGGGCCGGAGACGGTCGGCGTGGAGATCGCCGGCCCGGCGGTGGTCGGGATCGGCCCGGAGGAACTGCGGTTTCACTTAATTGGCGACTTACTTTAACTATTAGGGTTCTTTACCTTGTGCGGGGCGTCATCGATGCACGATGATGCGACAGAGCGGATCCGCCCATCCCTCTCACCCTCACCCGAAGGAACCCCCAACCGTGCGCAGAAAGCTGGGGCTGGCCGCGCTTGCCCTCCTGACGCTGCTGGGGGTGGGCCTCGCGATCCGGCCCGCCCTTGCCGCCACCCCGTTCAAGGTGCTCGCGTTCTACAACGGCACCTGGGACGCCGCCCACATCGACTTCGACAAAGAGGCGAAGACGTGGTTCCCCGCCCAGGGTGCCGCCAACGGCTTCACCTGGGAGGCCACCACCGACTGGAGCCGGCTCAACACCGGCAGCCTCGCGCAGTACAAGGTGATCATGTTCCTGGACGACGCGCCGCCCGCCGCCCAGCGGGCCGCGTTCCAGCAGTACATGCAGAACGGCGGGGCCTGGATGGGCTTCCACGTCAGCGCGTTCACGACCGACCCAGGCTCGTGGAGCTGGTACTACAACACGTTCCTGGGCTCGGGGGCGTTCCAGACGAACACGTGGGGCCCGACGCGCATCACGTACAAGGTCGAGGACCGCAACCACCCCTCGACCGCCGGGCTGCCGGCGACGTTCACGTCCGCGGTGTCCGAGTGGTACTCGTGGAGCAACGACCTGCGGCAGAACCCGAACATCGACATCCTCGCCTCGGTCGATCAGAGCAGCTTCCCGGTCGGCACCGACCCGAACCAGTCCTGGTACAGCGGGTACTACCCGATCCTGTGGACCAACCGGAACTACAAGATGCTCTACGCCAACTTCGGCCACAACGGCATGAACTACGACACCAACACGCGCACCTCCTCGACGTTCGAGAGCGCGAACCAGAACCGCTGGATCCTGCAGGGCATCCAGTGGCTCGCCGGGCAGACGTCGACGCCGCCCACCTCGACCCCGCCGACCACCGGCTCGCCGAGTCCGACGCCGACGGGCGGGCCGCTCCAGCCGGGCACGTACTACTCGCTGGTGAACAAGACCAGCGGCAAGTGCGTCGACGCGCGGGCGGCGGGCACGGCGAACGGCACGGCGATCCAGCAGTACACCTGCAACGGCACCAACGCGCAGCACTACCGGTTCCAGGCCACCGACTCCGGCTACTACCGGGTCGACAACCAGGGCAACCCGGCCCAGTCGCTCGACGTCACCGGCAAGTCGACCGCGGACAACGCGCCGATCCAGCTGTGGGCGTACAGCAACGGCACCAACCAGCAGTGGCAGCCGGTCGCCGAGGGCGGCGGCTACTACCACCTCGTCAACCGGGCCACGGGCAAGTGCCTGGACACGCCGGGCGCCTCGACGGCCGACAGCGTGCAGCTGGTGCAGTACGCCTGCAACGGTACCGGCGCGCAGTCCTTCCGCCTCGGGTAAGCGCTTTCCTGCTGTAAGTTTCACGATCCCGGGACCGTCGCGCACGGTCCCGGGATCGACGACTTTCGAAACACTTCGCTCCGGGTCTACCGTCCGCCGAAACGTCGCGGACGACGAAACGGTCCCGGAAGAGGAGCGCGAAGTGCGAAGAGCAGTGGCCGCCTCGGCGGCGATCCTGGCGGCCGGTGCCGGAGCCGTCGCGGCGATGCACATCGCCAGCGCGGCGGCGGCCGGGTGCCGCGTGCAGTACACCGTGACGAACCAATGGCAGGGTGGCTTCGGCGCGAACGTCGACATCACCAACCTCGGCGACGCCATCAGCGGCTGGAACCTCACGTGGACGTTCGCGAGCGGCCAGTCGGTGACGCAGGCCTGGAACGCGACCGTCACCCAGAGCGGCACGGCGGTGCGGGCGGCCGACGCGGGGTACAACGCGGCCATCGGCACGAACGCGACCGTGTCGTTCGGCTTCAACGGCGCGTTCACCTCGTCGAACCCGGTGCCGTCGGCCTTCTCCCTCAACGGCGTGGCGTGCACGGGGGGCACGACGACGCCGACCTCATCGCCGCCGGTGACGACGTCGCCGCCCCCGTCCGGAGAGAACGGCCGGCAGCTGGAGAAGCTCGACCGCGGCCTGATCTCGGTGCGCTCCGGCAGCGGCAACCTGGTGTCGTGGCGGCTGCTGGGCACGGAGGCGTACGACACGTCCTTCAACGTGTACCGCGCCGGGACCCGGATCGCGTCGGTCACCAACTCGACGAACTACCTCGACAGCGGGGCGGCCGCCGACGCCTCGTACACGGTGCGCGCGGTCGTCGGCGGCACCGAGCAGGCGGCCTCCCCGGCGTCGCTGCGCTTCACCGGCGGCGCGTACCTCGACGTGCCGATCCAGAGCCCCGGCTCGATCTACTCGGCCAACGACGCGTCCGTGGGCGACCTGGACGGCGACGGGCAGTACGAGATCGTCCTGAAGTGGGACCCCTCCGACGCCAAGGACAACTCCCAGTCGGGCGTGACCAGCAACGTGTACGTGGACGCCTACAAGCTCAACGGGACCAGGCTGTGGCGGATCAACCTGGGCCGCAACATCCGCGCGGGCGCGCACTACACGCAGTTCCAGGTGTACGACTACGACGGTGACGGCAAGGCCGAGGTCGCCATGAAGACGGCCGACGCCACCGTCGACGGCACCGGCCGGGTCATCGGCGACTCGGGCGCGGACTACCGCAACTCCTCCGGCTACGTGCTGTCCGGCCCGGAGTACCTCACCATGTTCAACGGCCAGACCGGCGCCGCCATGTCCACGGTGAACTACGACCCGCCGCGCGGCACGGTCTCCAGCTGGGGCGACTCCTACGGCAACCGGGTCGACCGCTTCCTGGCCGGCACCGCCTACCTCGACGGCAAGCGCCCTTCACTGATCATGGCCCGGGGGTACTACACGCGCTCGGTCATCGCCGCCTGGGACTTCCGCAACGGTGCCCTGACCAAGCGCTGGACGTTCGACAGCAACGCCTCCGGCAACAGCTCCTACGCGGGCCAGGGCAACCACCAGCTGGCCGTCGCCGACGTCGATCAGGACGGCAAGGACGAGATCGTGTACGGCGCGATGGCCGTCGACGACACCGGCACCCGCCTGTGGAACACCGGCAACGGCCACGGCGACGCCATGCACGTGGGCGACCTGGACCCGTCCCGCCCCGGCCTCGAGGAGTTCAAGGTCGACGAGGACGGCTCGAAGCCGTCGAGCTGGATGGCCGACGCGCGCACCGGCCAGGTGCTGTGGACCACCCCGGCCAACGGCGACAACGGCCGCGGCGTGTCCGACGACATCTGGTCCGGCAGCCCCGGCGCCGAGTCCTGGTCGGCGGCGGCGGACGGGGTGCGCTCCCCGTCGGGCTCGGTGGTCTCCTCGCGCAAGCCCGGCTCGACGAACTTCGTCATCTGGTGGGACGCCGACACCACGCGCGAGCTGCTGGACGGCACGCACATCGACAAGTACGGCACGGGCGGCGACACCCGCCTGCTGACCGGCGCCGACGTGCACTCCAACAACGGCACGAAGTCCACCCCGTCACTGTCGGCCGACCTCTTCGGCGACTGGCGCGAGGAGGTCGTGTGGCCGACGTCGAGCAACACGGCGCTGCGCATCTACAGCACGACGAACCAGACCACGACGAAGTTGTACACCCTGATGCACGACTGCCAGTACCGCGAGGCCATCGCCTGGCAGAACACCGCCTACAACCAGCCGCCGCACCCGTCCTACTTCATCGGCTCGGGGATGGCCACGCCCAAGCAACCGGTCATCTACGTCCGATAGCCGCATTCCGGGGCACCCTGCTCGCAAGGTAGGGTGCCCCGGTGACCGCGGACCCGATCAGGATCGATATCCCGGCCGGTTGGCTGCTCTCGGCCGACCCCGTCGAGCCCGACCTGGCCGGCACCGTCACACCCGATCCGCAGCACCCGCGCCTGCTCTTCGACGCCACCGTCACCGGCAGCGCTCTCGCCGCCGCCCTGCGCGAGCTGCCGCCGGCGGCCCGGGCCACGGTCCAGGTCGCCGCGTTCGCGGCCGGCCGCGGCGCCGGCCGGATCGTCGCCGCCCAGGCCGCGGCCGACCTCGGCGAGCCGGTCACGCTCGTCAACGGCCTGCCCTTCGACACCGGCGTCTACGCCCTCGACGCCGAGCTGCGCCCCGTCTGGGCCGAGCCGGCCCGGCTGCTGCGCTGCCGGCCGGACGGCCGCGAAGAGGTGGTGGCGTCCGACCCGCCGCGGGCCGGGCTGCCGGCGGTCGACCCGGTCACCTACGCGATCGAGGGCGGCTGGCTGATCCGCGTCTCCGGCAACGGCCTGCACGCGATGCCGGCCGAGGCCCGCACCGAACCGGCGGCGTACGAGCCGGGGCCGGACGGGCGGTACCGGGTCGTGGTGGGCACGCCGGGCCGGCCCATCGACGACGCGGTGTGGCCGGCCCTCTCGGGGATCTTCATCGCCGCGCTGACCGGCCTGCCGGGCGAGGTCGCCCTCGAGGTGGCCGGCGAGCCGACGAAGTGGGGCCGGTCCGCGGCGGCCAAGCTCGCCGAGCGCCACCCCGGCGCCGGGCTCGGCCCGGCTGGCGAGGAGCCGGACCCGCCGCTCAGCGAACCGAGCCGCCGGCGCCCGGGCCGCCTGCTGATCGGCGCGGCGGCGGTCGTCGTCGCCCTCGGGGCCGGTGCGGTCGCGGCCGCCTGGCCGCACGACTCCGGCGGGAACGGGCCGGCCGGCGCGCCCGCGAACGGCTACACCGGGCCGGGCCTCGCCCCCGAAGCGTCCGGCTCGGCGGCGGGCGCGCGCAACCAGGCCTCGGCCCGGGCCAGCCGCTCGTCGGTCCGCCCCAGCGGCTCGGCCTCCGGCCCGCCCGCCCCGCCGCCCACGTCCGACGGCGGCACCAGCCCGAGCCCGCAGGCGCTCAACCTCAACGTGTTCAACCTGGCCGCCGGGCGGGTCACCCGCGACAGCGGCCACGCCGACCCCTACGGCTCCGGCAACATCGCCGACGCCGACCCCGGCACCTACTGGGAGGGCCGCGGCAACGCGTTCCCGGCGTGGGTGCAGGTCGACCTCGGCGCCGCGGCCGCGCCGCGCCGGGCGGTGCTGCGGCTGCCCCCGTCGGACGCGTGGCCGGCCCGGACCCAGCGGGTCGAGGTGCAGGCCAGCAACGACGACAAGACGTTCACGACCGTCGCGGGCGCGGCGACGTACACCTTCGACCCCGCCTCGGGGCAGCGGGTGACGGTCGCGCTGCCGGGGACGTCGTGGCGGTACATCCGCGTGGTCTTCACCGCCAACTCGGTCCAGGCGGCCGGGCAGCTGTCGGGCCTGGAGCTGTACCTGGCCTGAGGACGGGTCCGGCCGGTCGCGCGGATCGCACGACCGGCCGGGAATTCCCCCCTGTTACGCGCAGGTGGCACCGTTGAGCTTGACCCCGGACGGGGCCGGGCTGGACGGGCCGTTGGCGGTGAAGCCGATGGTGACCGAGGCGCCGGCGGCCAGGGACGGGGCCCAGCTCGGGGCCGCGGCCGTGAACGTGGTGCCGGACTGGGTGACGGTGGCGTTCCAGCCGCTCTGCAGCGTCACGCCGGACGCGACGGTGAACGTGGCCGTCCACGGGTTGACGGCCGCGGTGCCGGTGTTCTTCACCGTCACGCTGGCCTGGTAGCCGCCCTGCCAGGCGTTGTCAATCTTCACCGTGGCGGTGCAGCCGCCCGTCGGGTTCGGCGACTGCGACGCCGAGCGGGACGGGGAGGCCGAGACCGACGCCGACGCCGAGCCGGTCGGGCCCGTGCCGCCGCCGACTGGCGGGATGAGGTACGGCTGCAGGATCGACTGCTTCTGCTGGTTGACCGTCTTCCAGTCGTCGCCGACGATGCCGCCCGTGTCGCCCGAGTTCGGGTTCCACGACCAGTAGGTGAAGTTCATGCCCGTGACGCCGGTGCCCATGTACGCCATGAGCTTCTGCAGCCACACCACGTCCTGCGGGTTCTGCAGGGTGCTGCCGAACTCGCCCACCAGTACCGGAGCGATGTTCTGCTTCTGCAGGTAACCCCAGAACTGGTCCCAGATGCCGGGGAGGTTGTTCGGGAAGTTCGGGTCGTCGAACCAGGTCTGGTGGTAGACGGAGTTGCCGTACTCGTGTGCGGAGTACACGAGCTTGTTGGGCTTGTTGAGGCGGACCGGGAACTCGCCCGCCTTGGACAGGTTGCCGCCCCACCAGCCGCACGGCTCGTCGGGGATGTTGTCCCAGGCGTTGGCGTTGCCGCCGCTGGTGCAGCTGACGCCCTCGACGACGATGAGCCAGTTGGGGTTGGCCTCGAGGATCGCGTTGCCGGCCCGCTCGGCGGCCAGGCGCCAGTCGCGGTTCACGTCGCCGCAGCCCCAGCAGGAGCCGGTGCCGTTCGGGTCCGTACCGTCCGCGTGCGGCTCGTTGTGCAGGTCCGCCCCGACGACCGTCGTGTTGCCGGCGTAGTGCCGGGCCAGCATCTGCCAGTTGCTGATCCAGGTCGCCTCGGGGGTGGCCGGCACGTACCAGAGGGCGCTCTGCCCGGCGGAGGTCGGGCGGTGCCGGTCGAGCAGGATGCGCATGCCCTTGCTGCCGGCGTAGTCGACGACCTTGTCCAGGATCTGCAGCGGGGTCAGGCCGACGAGGTCGGGGTTGCTGTACCCGTCGACGCTGTTGGCCTGCGCGCCCGGCTTGAGCGCGTCCTCGGAGAACGGCACCCGGATGGTGTTGTAGCCCAGGCTCGCCATCTGGTCGATGTGGTCCTTCCAGGGCCGCGCCCACAGGCCGTGGAAGGTCTTGTTGTCGGTCTCCATGCCGAACCAGTTGAGGCCGGTCAGGCGCACCTTGGCCCCGGTGGCGTCGACGAGCTGCGCGCCCTGGGTGCTCAGGTACCCCGATCCGGTGCCGCCGGTGGCCGCCGACGCCGTGCTGTTCAGGCTCATCACGGCGACTGCGCCGACGACGGCCAAGCTGCTGGCCGCGACGGCGGCCCAGAGTCTCCTCATGCCGAAGTTCTATTGAGACACGTCACATTCCGCACAGCCGGGCGCCGCGAACGAACGCATTTGCGCAGCTCAGCACGGTACAAGAGGCGGAAACTTACACCGCCGGAAGCGCCGCCAGCAGCTTGTTGTGCGCGTCGAGGATCCGCGTGGCGGTGGCCTTGGTGGCGGGGTCGGCGCCGGCGGTGCCCTCCGACGTGGCGATCCTGGTCGTGCCGGTCAGATGATCGCGGAGCACGGCGACGGCCGCGGCCAGACGCTTGTCGGCGGGCGCGTTGCGGATGGCCGCGAGGTCGTCCTCGAGCACCATGCCGGGCAGGTCGTGCCCGGCGTGCTCGCCCGGGTTCTCGACGCCGCCGCCGTCGGTGAGCGCCTTGCGCAGCGCGACCAGCTCCTCGCGGTGCCCGGGCCCGGCCGGGCCGACCACCCCGGCGAGCGCGGTGTCGTCCTTGAGCAGCTCGAACAGCGGCAGCGCACTGTTGTCGAGCGAGATCATCAGCTGCAGGTAGGCGAGGTCGGTGCCGTTGAGGGAGCTGGACGGCTGGGCCTGGACCGCGGGCGCTTTCGGCTCGTGCGCGGGGCGCGCCCACAGCACCACGACCGCGAGGGCGGCGACGAGCACCACGACCACAGCCAGGATGCGGCGCCAGAGGTCCCGCTTGGCGACCTCGTCCTCACGTTCGGCGACGACCTCGTCGGGCGCCGGCTCCGTCGACAGGGCCACGCTCGCACCGTTGATGGGGTCCTCGCCATCCAGGGTCACAGGATCGACGGTAAATCCCAGGCCGGGGCCGTTTCTATTAGCTGCGCATTAAGTTGTCCCGATGATTTTCAGCGAGCGCGAATAACGCTTTTAAAGCGGATTTCAGGAATGATCGCCCCGCAGGGCATCGACGGGCGGCCCTGCGCGAGACTGGGCCCGTGAAGCGGCTCCTGCACGTCCCGTTCGTGCTCGTCTTCGCCGCGCTGCTGGGCTTCGGCTCCTACGCGCTCGGATTTCGGTTGCTGGCCAACAATTTCTCGGTCGCGCTCGGGGCCGCGTTCGTCGGCGGGGTCGTGCTCACCGCGGCCCTCGGCGGCCTCACGAGCCGGCCGGGCGCGGTCCTGCTCGCCCTGCCGCTGGCCATCGTCGCGCTGACCACCTCCGTGTACGCGGCGGGCATCCACCACATGCACACGCTGCCCCGGATGACGCTGGTGGTCGCGGAGCAGCACTGCACCCACGAGCACTACGACACCGACGCCGGCGGCCAGGTGTGCGACCACCGCGCCTACACGTTCCGCGACACGCTGGGCCAGACGACGGCGTGGCGGCTGGCCGAGCGCGACCAGCAGGAGGACTTCCGTTCCGCCGGAGAGGCCGTCCAGGTGTACCGCACCGCGGCACCCGACGAGATCCGCTGGTGGCCGACGGCGATGGTCGAGCCCGAGTCGGGCGTCCTGCTCGCCGCCCGCGTCACGGTCCCGCTACTGCTCCTCTACACCCTCGCGCTCGCCGTGCTGGGCGCCATCGGCGACGCCGCCACCACACATCGCTTCCGCCAACATATGGCGAGCTAGGGACCCGGTGCGGTGTTGAGGGGGTGTGGGTGGAGCTTGCTCCCCCACTGCTGTTCAGGACATCGCACGGTAGCCAACAGTGCCAGACAGACCGTCCGCTAGTTACCAATGCGGGTGACCTCGCCGTGCGGGCCGCCCTGCCACCACAGGCAGTCGACGAGGAAGGCCGCGCTGCCGTTGCCCGACACGAACTGGACGACCAGGCGGCTGGGTTCGGTCTGTGCCTGCGACACCGAGTAGCCGTCCCGCGGCGTGGCGGTGACGAGCGAGACCACCTCGGCCCGGATGCGGATCACGGCGTCGCCGCCGTCGGAGCGGAACGACTTGAGGTACACGTCGACGCCGTCCGGCCCGGTCGTCACCGTCCAGCCGTCGACCATCCGCGGGGCCGGGGCGGTGGTGCGCTGCGTCGGCGGGGCCTGCGAGGTGCGCGTGGTGCCCGGGGTGCTCGGGTGCGTGAACGCCGAGCTGGGGTCCTCGATGACGATGGTGCTGGGCGTGGTCGCCGGGGCGGACGGGGGCGGGAGGGTCTGCGTCACGGCCTGCCGCCCGCCGCGCCCGTCGTCGGCCGCGACCGGGATCGAGTCCTGCGGCACGGCGGTGCGCAGCACGGGTCGCAGGGCCAGCGACGCCACGCCGATGCTCGCCGTCGTCGCAAGACACCACAGCAGCACCGGTACCGCGCCCCGCTCAACTCCCACCGCCGCATTGTTGCACGCCACCTCGCTCGTCCACCCGGCCCGAAGGGCGCTACGGTGTCCGCCATGCCGCTCATCCTGCTGGTCGAGGACGACGTCGCCGTCTCCGGCGCCCTGTCCCGGGCCCTGACCGACGCCGGCCACGTCGTGCGCCCCGTCGGCAACGCCGGTTCGGCGCTGCGGGTCATCGCCACCGACCCGCCGGACCTGGTCATCCTGGACCTGGGCCTGCCCGACATGGACGGCCTCGACGTGCTGCGGATGCTGCGCGGGATCTCCAACGCGCCGGTGATCGTGGCCACCGCCCGCCGCTCCGAGCGCGACATCATCCGCCTGCTCGACGCGGGCGCCGACGACTACGTGACCAAGCCGTTCTCGAGCGCCCAGATGTCGGCCCGGATCAATGCCGTCCTGCGCCGCGGGCAGGGCACCCCGGGCCAGGCCCAGCCCCCGGCCGGCGTCACCGTCGGCGGCCTGCACGTCAACCCGCAGCAGCGCTCGGCGACGCTGGACGGGCGGCCGCTGCAGCTGACGAAGAAGGAGTTCGACCTCCTCGCGTACCTCGCGCAGCGGGCCGGCCGCGTGGTGAGCCGCCGCGAGCTGCTGACCGAGGTGTGGCAGCGCCCGGACAGCTCCGGCGAGGACCAGACCATCGACGTGCACGTCTCCTGGCTGCGCCGCAAGCTCGGGGAGAGCGCGACGCAGCCGAAGTACCTGCGCACGTTCCGCGGGGTCGGGGTGATGCTCGTCGACCCGGCGCAGCCGCCGGCATGAGATCGGCGTTGATGCGCCTGTCCTTCGCGATCACCACGATGATCGCGCTGGCGTTCCTGGTGCCGCTGGCGTATGTGACCAAGCAGATCGCCCACGACCGCGCCCTGGCCGAGGCCCGCTACCAGGCCGACGCGATGGTCGCCGCGCTGGCCTCGGCCCCCGGCGACCAGTCCGGCGCCCTGGTGCGCGCGGTGGCCACGGTGCCGGCGGGGCAGTCGGGGCGGCTGGCGGTACACCTGGTGGGCGAACCCACGGTCGGCACGAGCCACGCCCTGCCGGCCGACGTCGACCGGGCCGTGCACCAGCGCCGCTCACTGACCGTGAACGCCCCGGGCGGTGTCGCCTATCTGCAGACCGTCGTCCTCGACGGCGACCGGACCGCGGTCGTCGAGGTCTACGTCTCCGACGGCGAACTGACCGAGGGCGTCAGCGCGGCCTGGCTGGCCCTGGCGGGCCTGGCGGTCGTGCTCGTGGCGGGTTCGACGCTGGTGGCCGACCGCCTGGGCGCCCAGATCGTGCGCGCGACCCGCAAGCTCGCCGAGGGCGCCCGCGCGTTCGGCGACGGCGACCTGCACGCCCGGGTCGAGCCGGAGGGCCCCCCGGAGCTCAAGGACGCCGCGCGCAGTTTCAACCGGATGGCCGTACAGATGGTCGCCTTCGCCGACGCCGAACGCGAACTGGCCGCCGACCTCTCCCACCGCCTGCGGACCCCGCTGACCGCCCTGCGCCTGGACGCCGACGCGATGCCCCCGGGCCCGATCGGCGAGCGCATGCGCCAGGCCTTCGACGCCCTCGACGACGAGATCGAGCAGATCATCACCCAGGCCCGCCGCTCGGCCGCCGACCGCCAGCCCGAGACCACGGACCTCGTCGAGGTCGTGGCCGACCGCCTGGCCTTCTGGTCGGTCCTGGCCGAGGACCAGAACCGCCCCTGGCGCGTCACGGGCGGCCAAGAACCGGTCTACGTCCCGGTCTCGGAGGCCGACCTCATCTCCGCCGTAGACTGCCTGCTGGGCAACGTCTTCCAGCACACCGGCGAGGGTACGGCCTTCGAGGTCCACGTCTCCGCCCGCGGCCTGTTCGTCGACGACGCGGGCCCCGGCATCGCCGACCCCCAGGGCGCCCTGCGCCGCGGCACAAGCGGCGCCGGCTCAACAGGCCTGGGCCTGGACATCGTCCGCCGCGTCGCCGAGTCCGCCGGCGGCCACCTGATCATCGAACGCAGCCGAGCCTTGCGCGGCGCCCGGATCGCCATCGAGCTCGACCCCCTCACGCCCGACCAACCGCCCCCACGCCCGGCCCGCCGCATCGTCCGGTGAGCGACCGTCAGAGGCGCAGGCCGTAACGCGCCCGAACCTCGGGCGGCAGCGGCGCGACGGGCTCCTCGACGCCCGCCAGCACCTCCTCGGCCGACTCCGGGAGCCGCCAGCTCAGCACCTGGCCGTCGCTCAACGCACAGTCGAGCCGCCGCCCGCCGTCGAGCCACCGCAGGTCGGCGGCCGCGGAGTAGAGAACCTTGTCCCGATGAGCCAGATCGAACACGGCCATCGGCGCTCCGTCGGACGCCCGCCAGACCCGGACGAACCGGCCGTTCGACGCAGCGGCGACGAGGTGACCGGCGGGCTGCCACGCGAGCAGGCGGACCGCGCGTGGGTCGCCTTCACATACGGCGACCGTCGTGCCACTGCGCGCGTCCACGATCTCGACACGTCCGGACTTGGTGCCGATCGCGAGGAGATCCCCGCTCGACCAGGCGAGCCTGCACACGCCGGACGGGCCGATGCCCCGGCCCGTCCTCCCGTCGGCGGTGTCGACGATCTGCGTGCCCCCGAACGGCTGCGGTGCGATGGCGAGGCGACCACCGCCGGGCGCGAAGTCCGCCGACCACGACTCGCCGGTCCGCATCTCGACAGTGCGCACGCGATTCCAGTTCTCGGTCTCGAGCAGCTCCAATGTCGCCTGGCTGATGCGCATCAGCAGCGATCCGTCCGGTGACCACAGGACGCCTTGCACATCCGGATGGAGACCTTCACGCCGGCCGAGCACCGCGCCGCCGATCGGGTCCACGACCACGAGACCTTGGTCGTCCGCCACCACCAACCGGTCACCGTGGGGCGACCAGGCTGCGTGGGGCTGAGCGTAGGAGCGGCCGGAAACGGGCATCGGCCGGACCACAGTGCCGGTGTCGAGGTCCACGGCGGCGATGCCACCGTCGACGAAGACGACGACGCGGCGGAGGTCCGGGGACCACAGGGCGGACCTCAGGTCCAGCCGCTGGAGCGCCGTCCAACTGCTCGACGGCAGCTGCACCAGGCCGGCCATGTCAGGGCCGATGACGGCAATCTGATCGGCGGCGATGACGATCGGCGACTTCGCATGGGATCTCGAGTACCAGCGCATGGATCGGTCGTACGAGGACCGCCACGGCACGGTTTCACGGCGGACGGGCACATCGCCCCCGGCGTCGAAGAACAGCAGCTCCTCCTGGTCGCCGGCGAGGACGGCGTGGACCAGCAACGTATACGGCGCCGGCGGCCAGGCCACGCCGACCACCTCCCGCAGGAGGTCGACACCGGCCAGCTCGATGCGCCGGAGACAGGCGCCGTTCGTGGCGTCCCAAACCCGGAGGTCATAGGGATCGGAGGTGCGGGCCGTGGCCAGGGCCGAGCTGTCAGGCGACCACGCAAAGGCCGAGAACCGGGCCTGGTCGACGGTGATCGTCGTGCGGAGCGAACCATCCGCCGCATTGATGATCGCGATGGACTCCCGGCCCGCGACGGCGATCGACTGCGAGTCCGGCGACCCCGCCCCTTCACCGCCAGCAGCCGCCCGTCGTGGCTCAGCAACGCCTCGTCGCCAAGCGGGACGAGATCGCATCGGAGCAGGCGGCCCTGTGGGGACCAACGGGTCAGCGTGCCGGACTTGCTGGCCACGACCAGGTCGGTGCCGTCCCAGGCGACGCTGCGGATCTGGTCGAAGTACGGTGCCGCGGCCGGGTCGACCTCGGGCTGGGTTGTCAGCGACCACACGGTGAGCAGGGCCGGTCCCGCGGGTCGGCGTCGAGCTCGGTCACGGCCGCGCGGGCGAGCGCGACGGCCTGGTCGCGATCCGCGTCGCACAGCTGCTGGGCCCCGGCGGCCGCCGCGGCGGCGCGGAACGCACCGGTGCGCCGCTCGTACGCGTCCGACTCGGTGATCATGGCCGCCAGGTGGGCCGAGGCGCCGAGGCGGTCCGCGGTCGTGGTGGCCTCGCGCAGGGCGGCACCGCGCAGGAGGAGGTCGGCCGGGCGGCCGGTGTCGGACCAGCGGGCCGCCGTCGACTCCAGGTCCGCTCGGGCGCGCAGCAGCTCCGCGTGCCCGGCGGCCAGGGCCACCAGGTGGTCCCAGCGGCGCAGAAGGACCTCGTGGACCGGGACCAGGGACTGCCCGGCGTTGGCGTCGATCACGAGGCGGTCGTCGCGCAGGTCGGCCGCGACCGCCCGTTCGGCGTCGCCCAGTTCGCGGACCGTCGCCGCGCGCAGGGTCAGCCGGTGGCCGTCCCAGGCGGTCAGCCGCAGCAGCAGCGCGTCGACCGCGGCCGCGCCGTGGCGCTCCGCGGCGGCCCGGTAGACCTCGTCGGCGTGCCGGGCCAGGGAGCCCCTCGCCCGCGGCCGCGTCGGCGAACAGCTCCTCGGCCTGGTCGATTGCGAGGACCAGCATTGGCCGGCGGCGGACCTGGCGGAGTGCGGCAAGCAGGCGGTCCGGCTCCGGCCGCCCGGCCACGGCCTCCTGCCGCAGCGCCGCCGCCAGCTCAGCCAGGTCGGTGCGCTCCCTGCCGGCGGCGTCGATGAGGGCCGCCGCCAGGCCGTTGAACGGATCGGCGCCCGGGCGGATCGGGCCGATGACCGTTCCGGTGCGGGCGAGCCGCGGCAGCATGCCGGCCTGCAGCAGCGAGGACTTGCCGACGCCCGACGGGTCCGTGAGCGGCACGGTACGCCGGGCCGCAGACCCCGGCGGGCCGTCGAGGCGGGCCAGGCAGGCGGCGATGTCGTCGTCGCGGCCGAGGTACACGGTGGTGCGGTCGGCCGCGTACGCCTCGAGGCCGGGGAACGGGCTCTCGTCGCGGCGCCACACGACCCAGGACCGCGCCCAGGAACAGTGAGGCGAGATCCAGCGATTCCGGCGAATCGGTGCGCACCCGCCCATGGCGCCAAGTGCGCGCCAGTGGTTAGCCGAGCAGGCGCTGGAGGAGCCGGTCGAAGGTGGCCAGCTCCTGCGCGTCCAACGGGGCGAAGGAGCGCTCGAGCACCTCGTTCAGCAACTGCTGGCCCTGCTCGCGGATCTCGTCGCCTCTGGTGGTGAGCCGGTGCTTGACCGCGCGGCCGGGGCCTGGGACGCGTTCGATCAGGTCGCGGTCGATCATGCGGGTGGCGAGGGTGCCGAAGGACTGGTCGGTCTGGAAGGTCAGCTGGGCCAGGTCGTGCAGGGAGGCGTCCGGGTTGCGGTGCAGGTGGCGCAGGGCGTCCCATTGGACCAGGCTCACGCCCAGCGGGGCCAGGGCGGCGTTGGCCTCGCGGTGGTGGCGCGCCTGCAGCCGCTTGACCGACAGCCCGATCTCCGAAACTGCCCTCGTCATGCCGCCCAGCGTACCTCAGGTTGTTTATATCAACATGCTGATATAAGGTTCCTGACTATGACCGTCACCTTTACCGAGCGTGGTACCGGCCGACCCGTGTTGTTGCTGCACGGCGGGGCCGGGCCCGCCTCCGTCGTCGCGTTCGCGGAGCGGTTCGCCGCCGAGCATCCGGTCCGGGTCATCACGCCGACGCATCCGGGGTTCGACGGGACCGTGCGGCCCGACGGGGTCGAGAGCATCCGGGACCTGGCCACCGTCTACAAGGGACTGCTCGACGACCTCGGGCTGGAGGACGTGGCGGTGGTCGGGAACTCGATCGGCGGGTGGATCGCGGCCGAGCTGGCCATCCTCGGGTCGCCCCGGATCTCCACGCTGGTGATCGTGGACGGGGTCGGGATCGAGGTCGAGGGGCACCCGGTCGCCGACTTCTTCGGGCTCTCGTTCGCCGAGATCGCGGCGGCCAGCTACTACGACCCGACCGGGCGGGTGATCGATCCGAGCACCATGCCCGAGGCCGCGCGGCGGAACATGGCGGGGAATCGGGAGACGCTCAGGTTGTATGCCGGGGGCATGGTGGACCCGACGCTGCTGGCCAGGCTGCAGGCGGTACAAAAGCCGGCTCTTGTGGTTTGGGGTGACAGCGACCGGATCGCCGACCCCGGCTATGGGCGGGCGTTCGCCGCCGCGATTCCGGGCGCCGCATTCGTGCTGCTGGAGCGGACGGGGCATCTGCCGCAGCTGGAGCGCCCGGACGCGCTGCTAGGTCCATTGTGGAGCTTCATCGGGTGAGACAGGGGGAACCGCCGACGCCCCGAAGGCGGTTCCCCCTGTCCTTCTCACCAGACACCCGAACAAAGTCAGCGGGAGCGGCCCGCGCGGCGCTTGGCCCACACGTCGAAGGCGACCGCGGCCAGCAGGACGATGCCCTTGACGAGCATCACGCGCTCCGGGGGCTCGCCGTTCAGGGACATGCCGTTGCTGATCACGGCCATGATGAGGCCGCCGGTGATGGCGCCGACGACCTTGCCGACGCCGCCCTGGACCGCGGCGCCGCCGATGAACGCGGCGGCGATCGCGTCGAGTTCGAAGGCGTTGCCGGCCGTCGGGCCGGCCAGGTTGAGGCGGCCGGCGAAGATGATGCCGGCGATCGCCGACAGGATGCCCATGTTGACGAAGATCCAGAAGGTGACCTGCTTGACCTTGACCCCGGAGAGGCTCGCGGCCTGCAGGTTGCCGCCGACGGCGTAGATGTGCCGGCCGAAGACGGTGCGCTGCGAGATGAGGGTGTACGTCAGCACGAGTACGGCGAGCAGGACGAGTACCCACGGAAGGTTCTTGAACCGGGCCAGCTGCACGATGACGAACATCAGCACGAGCGAGGCGCCGATGAGCTTGGCCCAGAACACCGGCAGCGAGTCGACGGCCTGGCCGTAGCCGATCCGGCCGCGGCGGGCGCGCCACTGCACGGCGATGATGCCGACCACCGTGGCGATGCCGACGAGCAGGGTGAACAGGTCCGCGCCGCCCAGCGGGCCGAGGCCGACGTTGTTGAGGAAGCCGGGGATGAAGCCGTTGGACAGGGTCCGCACGTCGTCGGCGAACGGGCCGATGCCCTGGTTGCCCAGCGTCGTCATGGTCAGCGCGCGGAAGATGAGCATGCCGGCGAGGGTGACGATGAAGGCGGGGATGCCGAAGTAGGCGATCCAGAAGCCCTGCCAGGCGCCGATCAGCCCGCCGGCCACCAGCGTGACCACGATCGCGAGCGGCCAGGGCATGTCCGCCTTGACCATGAGTACCGCGGAGAGCGCGCCGGTGACGGCGACGACCGAGCCCGCGGACAGGTCGATGTGGCCGGCGATGATGATCAGAATCATCCCGATCGCGAGGATCAGGATGTACGAGTTCTGGATCACCATGTTGGAGATGTTCTGCGGCTCCAGCAGCGAGCCGTCGGTCAGGATCGTGAAGAACACGACGATCGCGGCGAACGCGATGTAGATGCCGCTCTGGCGCAGGTTCACCGAGAACCGCGTCGGGGGCGTGACGGTCGGCTCGACCGCCGGTTCGACCACTGTGGTCATGGACGGGTTACTCCTTGATCCTGGTCATGAGCCGCATCAGCCGCTCCGGGGAGAACTCGGCGCGCTCGACCGCGCCCGTGATGCGCCCGGCCGACAGGGCGTAGATCCGGTCGCAGATGCCGAGCAGCTCGGGCAGCTCGGAGGAGATGACGAGGACCGCCTTGCCCTGGTCGGCGAGCTGGTTGATGATCGTGTAGATCTCGTACTTGGCGCCGACGTCGATGCCGCGGGTCGGCTCGTCGAGGATCAGCACGTCGGGGTCGGTGAAGATCCACTTGGCCAGCACGACCTTCTGCTGGTTGCCGCCGGAGAGCGTGCCGGCGATGGTGCCGACGTTCTTGGCCTTGATGTTGAGGCTGCCGCGGTACCGCTCGGCCACCTCGAACTCGCGGTTGTCGTCGACCCAGCCGCCCCGGGACAGCTTGCCCAGCGCGGCGCCGGAGACGTTGCGCTGGATGTCCTCGATGAGGTTGAGGCCGTAGCGCTTGCGGTCCTCGGTGGCGTAGGCGATGCCGTGGCCGATCGCCTCCTGCACCGAGCGCATCTGGATCGGCTTGCCGTGCTTGTACACCTGGCCGCTGATGTCCACGCCGTAGCTGTGCCCGAACACGCTCATCGCGAGCTCGGTGCGCCCGGCCCCCATCAGCCCGGCCAGCCCGACGATCTCGCCGGCGTGCAGGGTCAGCGAGGCGTCGTCGACGACCTTGCGGCCGTGCTGGGTCGGCGAGTGCACGGTCCAGTGCTCGATCCGCAGCATCTCCTCGCCGACGTGCGCGGTGTGCGGCGGGAAGCGGTGCTCCAGGTCGCGGCCGACCATGCCGGAGATGATCCGGTCCTCGCTGACCCCGCCCGGCGCGTGCATGTCGAGCGTCTCGATGGTCCGCCCGTCGCGCAGGATCGTGGTGGAGTCGGCGATCGACTCGATCTCGTTGAGCTTGTGCGAGATGATCACGCAGGTGACGCCCTGGTCGCGCAGGCCGCGCAGCAGGTTGAGCAGGTGCGCGGAGTCCTCGTCGTTGAGCGCCGCGGTCGGCTCGTCGAGGATCAGCAGGCGCACCTCCTTGGACAGCGCCTTGGCGATCTCGACCAGCTGCTGCTTGCCGACGCCGATGTCCATGGCCGGGGTGACCGGGTTCTCGCGCAGCCCGACCCGGTCCAGCAGCCTCGCCGCGTCGGCGTTGGTGCGGTTCCAGTCGACCAGGCCACGGCCGACCCGCTCGTTGCCCAGGAAGATGTTCTCGGCGATCGACAGGTACGGAATCAGCGCCAGTTCCTGGTGCACGATCACGATCCCGCGCCGCTCGGAGTCGCGGATGCCGTTGAAGTGGCAGGGCTCGCCCTCGAAGAGGATCTCGCCCTCGTACGAGCCGTGCCCGTACACGCCGGAGAGGACCTTCATCAGGGTCGACTTGCCGGCGCCGTTCTCGCCGCAGATGGCGTGGATCTCGCCCCGGCGCACGGTCAGGTTGACGTCGTCCAGGGCCTTCACGCCCGGGAACGTCTTGGTGATGCCCCGCATCTGCAGGAGCGCCTCGGTCATGCTTGTTCTCCTCAAGGGGGCCCGAGTTTCCCAGAAACCCGGGCCCCGGCCAAGCGCTGTTACTTGAGCTTGTCCTCGGTGTAGTAGCCACCGTCGATGAGCACGGACTTGTAGTTGGACTTGTACACCACGACCGGCTCGAGCAGGTACGACGGGACGACCTTCTTGCCGTTGTCGTAGTCCTTGGTGTTGTTCACCTCGGGCTTGCCGCCCTTGAGCACGGCGTCGCCCATCTTGACCGTGACGTCGGCCAGCTTGCGGGTGTCCTTGTAGATCGTCGCGTACTGCTCACCGGCGATGATCGACTTGACCGACGCGACCTCGGCGTCCTGACCGGTGACGATCGGGTACGCCTGGCCGCCGGTGCCGTAGCCCGCGCTCTTGAGCGCCGACAGGATGCCGATCGACAGGCCGTCGTACGGCGAGAGCACGCCCTGCACCTTGGTGCCGCCGTTGTACGTCTTGGTGATCAGGTCCTCCATGCGCTTCTGGGCCGTCGCCGGGTCCCAGCGCAGGATCGCGACCGTCTTGAAGTCGGTCTGGCCGCTCTTCACCACGAGCGTGCCCTTGTCGATGTACGGCTTGAGGGTCTCCATCGCGCCGTTGAAGAAGAAGGTCGCGTTGTTGTCGTCCGGCGAACCGGCGAACAGCTCGATGTTGAACGGCCCCTTGGCGGTGCCCTCCGAGCCGTCCTCCTTCTTCAGGCCCAGGCCGACCAGCAGCGAGGTGGCCTGCTGCACGCCGACCTTGAAGTTGTCGAAGGTGGCGTAGTAGTCGACGTTGGGCGAGTTGCGGATCAGCCGGTCGTAGGCGATGACCGGGATCTTCTTGTCGGCCGCCTCCTGCAGCTGCGTGGTGATGGCGGTGCCGTCGATCGACGCGATGATGAGCAGCTTCGCGCCCTTGGTGATCTGGTTCTCGATCTGGTTGACCTGCGTCGGGATGTCGTTCTCGGCGTACTGCAGGTCGACCTTGTACCCGAGCTTCTCCAGGGCGGCCTTGACGTTGTTGCCGTCAGCGATCCAGCGCTCCGAGGACTTGGTCGGCATCGTGACGCCGACCAGGGCACCGGCGTTGCCGGCGGGAGCGTTGGCCTCTTTGTCGGCGGTCTTCTCCGACGAACCACAGGCGGCGACGCTGAAGGCGACGGCCAGGCCGATCGCGGAAGCGGCGATACGTGCGAACTTCACTTCTCCCCCTCAGGGCAGCGTGCATCGGTCGGCGGGCGGGGCGTCAGGGTGTGAACGCTGCCACCGACTCGGTAACGAAATTGTTGCTGGGGCGTTGCCGCCACAGTGTTAACGCTCACAAAGAGGAGTGTCAAGACGAGCGATCGGATCGTGATCCGGCCGTTTCCAGCCTCTGGGCACGTGTGACGATGGTGCCCATGCGCCTGCTGAGGGGACTGCACGAACACGGTACCGACCATGGACCCGCTGTCAATGTGAACGGTCGCGGTCTGTCCGCCGATCGGTTACGCAACGCCGCCGCCGCGGTCGCCGCCGACGTGCACGGGTCCGCCACCGTGGCCGTCGACGCCACCCCGACGCTGGAGACCGTGGTCGCCGTGACCGGGGCGCTGCTGGCCGGCAGCGCGGTCGTGCCGGTGCCCGCCGACGCCGGGGACACCGAGCGCGCGCACATCCTGCGCGACTCCGGCGCGGGCGTGACCCTGAGCAACCGGCCCGAGCTGTTCCCGGGCGCGGTGCCGGTCGACGTGGCGCGCACTTCGGGCAACGGCTACCCGGAACCGGCGGCGGACGCGTGCGCGCTCGTGATGTACACCAGCGGTACCACGGGAAATCCCAAGGGCGTCGAACTGACCCACGGTGCCGTCGAGGCCGGCCTGGACGCGCTCGCCGAGGCGTGGGACTGGACCGCGGACGACCGGCTCGTGCACGGCCTGCCGCTGTTCCACGTGCACGGGCTGATCCTGGGCGTGCTCGGCGCGCTGCGGCACGGCTCGCCGCTCACGCACACCGGCCGCCCCCGCCCGGCCGCGTACGCCGCCGCCCGCGGCACCCTCTACTTCGGCGTGCCCACCGTGTGGTCGCGCATCTGCCAGGAGCCCGCCGCCGCACGGGCCCTGCGCCCGGCCCGGCTGCTCGTGTCGGGCAGCGCCCCGCTGCCGGCGCCGGTCTTCGAGCGGCTCTTCGCGCTCACCGGCCACAAGCCCGTCGAGCGCTACGGGATGACCGAAACGCTGATCACGATCTCCAGCCGGGCCGACGGCGAACGGCGCCCGGGACAGGTCGGCGTTCCGGTCACCGGCGTGCGGACGCGCCTGCTGGCCGAGGACGGCACCGAGGCCCCCCGCGACGGCGAGACGATCGGAGAGCTCCTCGTCAAAGGCCCAATGCTCCTTCGCCGGTACCGCGGGCAGTCCGCCGAGTCCGCCCGCACCCCCGACGGCTGGTTCCGCACCGGCGACCTCGCCCGGATCGCGCCCGACGGCTGGCATCGCATCGTGGGCCGGGCCTCCACCGACCTCATCAAGTGCGGCGGCTACCGCATCGGCGCCGGCGAGGTCGAGGACGCGCTGCTGGCCCACCCGGCGGTCCGCGAGGCGGCCGTGATCGGCGTGCCCGACGAGGACCTCGGCGAGGCCGTGACCGCGTTCGTGGTCACCGCCGCGCCCGTCGCCGAGCGCGACCTCATCGACTTCGTGGCGGCCCGTCTCAACGCCCACAAGCGGCCCCGCGCGGTGCACTTCGTCGACGCGCTGCCCCGCAACGCCATGGGCAAGGTGCAGAAGAAGCGGCTGGCGGGTCCTATGCTGGAGGCCTGAACTGGTTTCTGGTGGGTGGTGGTGCGCGGTGGAGACGGGCAGGATTCTGCGGTTCGACGAGGTCCGGGGTTACGGCTTCATCGCACCGAACGCGGGCGGCGAGGACGTCTTCGTGCACGCCAACGACTTCGGCGAGCAGCGCCACCTGGTGCACCCCGGGATGCGCGTGGAGTACGAGGTCGAGGAGGGCGAGCGCGGCCTGAAGGTCTCGACCGTGCGAATCCTGGACAGCGCCCCGCCGCGCCGCGAGCACGCCCGCACCACGGCCGCCGCGACCGCGCCGTTCACGCCGGTCACCGACCGCGACCACGACCACGATCAGCTCCCGGCCGGCGACGACGACGGGCTGTGCGACGTGCTGTCCAGCCGCGAGTTCACCGCCGAGGTCACCGAGCTGCTGATCCAGCACGTGCCGACGCTGACCGGCGCCCAGATCGCCCAGGCCCGCCAGCACCTGGCCGCCTTCGCCCGCTCCCACGGCTGGGTGGAGAGCTAGCAGCGGACGGTCTTTCGGGCACCGTTGGATACCGTCGGATGTCCTGAAAAGCGGTGGGGGAGCTTCGCTCCACCCACACCCCCTCAAAACCGGCGCCGGTCCGACAGGCGGCTAGTCTGTCCGGCGTGAAGGTTTTGTTCATTGGCGGCAGTGGCATCATCAGTTCCGCCTGCTCGCGGCTGGCCGTCGAGCGTGGCATCGACCTCTATGTGTTGAACCGCGGGGAGTCGAAGCAGCGGCCCCTGCCCGAATCGGCCACGTTGCTGCGGGCCGACATTCACGATCCCGCCGCGGTACGGGAGGCAGTCTCCGGCCTGTCGTTCGACGCGGTCGTGGACTGGGTCGCCTTCACCCCCGACGACGTGCGCGCGGACATCGAGCTGTTCCGCGGCCGCACCGGGCAGTACGTGTTCATCAGTTCCGCCTCGGCCTACCAGACCCCGCCGGCGCGCCTGCCGGTCGTGGAGTCCTCGCCGCTGCGGAATCCCTTCTGGCAGTACAGCCGCAACAAGATCGCCTGCGAGGACCTGCTCGTCCAGGTGTACCGCGACAAGGGCTTCCCGGCGACGATCATCCGTCCGTCGCACACGTACGACCGCACCCTCGTCCCGTTCGACGGCGGCTGGACGGTCCCGGCCCGCATGCGCGCCGGCAAGGAGATCGTCGTGCACGGCGACGGCACCTCGCTGTGGACCCTCACCCACCACGAGGACTTCGCCCGCGCCTTCGTGCCGCTGCTGGGCCACCCCCGCGCGGTCGGCGACACCTTCCAGATCACCAGCGACGACTACCTGACCTGGAACCAGATCGCCGAGCAGCTCGCCGCCGCGCTGGGCACCACCGCGAAGATCGTCCACGTCCCGTCGGACGCGATCGCCGCCGCCGACCCGGAGTGGGGCGCCGGCCTGCTGGGCGACAAGGCCCACTCGATGGTCTTCGACAACAGCAAGGTCCGCGCGCTCGTCCCCGACTACGTGGCCACCATCCCGTTCCACCAGGGCGCGCGGGAGATCGCCGCCTGGTTCGACGAGGACCCGGCCCGCCAGAGCGTCGACGAGCGCCTCGACAAGGTCATGGACGACCTCGTGGCCCGCTTCCGCGTCGCCTGAGCCGATCAGCCCCGAGGACCAGGTCGTCCGCCCTGCGCCGACGACCGGTCCCCGACGGCCGCGGCGATCGCGTCGTGCAGCCGCCCCGCGATCGCCGCCGGGTCACCGCCGGCGATCGCCTCGCCCTGCGCCGCCCCGACCGCCCGCCATACCTCGTCCATCCCGGGGAACGCCGGGATGACATCCCCGGTCGCGGCCGCCTCCCGCAGCGCCTCGACGTCGGCCTCGCCCGCCTCGGCGACGGCTCCCGCGGTGGGCGAGAGCAGCACCCGGCTCACCGCCCGCATCACGTCCGGCCGCGCCGCGTAGTCGGCGATGAGATCGTGCGCGATGTCCCGGTTCCGGCCGGCCGCGGTCAGGAAGAAGCCGCTCACCGAGACGTACGGCCGTGGCGCGTGCCCACCGTCGAACCCGGGCACCCGCGACACCCGGCACGCCACCCCGGCTCGGCGCGCGTACACCAGATCCCGCGAGTCGCCGATCAGCAGCGCCGCACGCCCGTCGTTGAACCGGGCCCGCGCATCGGCGAACTCGGCGTCCGGTCGCAGCACCCCGGCCGCGCCGAGGTCACCGAGGCGCGCGAGGGCCGCAACCGACCTGGCCGACGCGACCCCGATCCGCGACACGCTCCACCGCCCGTCGTCGTCGCGCCCGAACAGCTTGCCGCCCGCGCTGGTGTAGAGCGGCGAGAGCCGGAACGGTGTACCGCAGACCGCGAGCACATCGGCCGCCCGGCCGTCGGCCACCAACCGCTGGCCGGCCGCCACCATCGCCTCGAAGGTCGGCGGGGCCTCCGGGACGAGGTCGGTGTTGCGCAGCAGCACCGGGCACTCGATCGTCATCGGGATGCCGTACAACCGGCCGTCGAAGGTCATCGCGGCGAGCGCGGACGCCTGCAGCGCGTCCCGTTGGGCGGTCGAGACGACGAGCGGGTCGATGACGCCGTTCCCGGCCAGCATGCCGATCCAGTCGTGCGGGCCGTAGAGCGCGTCCGCGATCTCCTCGGTGTCCACCCCGGCCAGGAAGCGCGTGCGGCGGTCGTCGAAGCTGTAGGTGGTGTGCCGGACCGACACCCCGTACGCGGCGCGGAAGTCCGCCGCGAAACGCTCCAGGATCGTGGAGAGCTCGGCGAAGCCCCAGATGGCCAGGCGCGGGCTGAGCTCCTCGAGGCGGCCGTACTCGTCGCGGAGCCACCGCACGCCGCCCGCGTCGGTGAAGGTGAGCCGGGTCCGCCAGTCGCCGACCGCGGGCGGCGGGTCGATCGGCCGGGACAGGGCCGTGTCGCCGGGCGGCACGACGGGCAGGTCGAGCTTGCCCCACGCGGACCGGTCGCTCAGCCGGCGCACGGTGACATGGGCCTGGTACACCGGCGAGTCGGAGGCGTTGCGCACGCACGCGCCGGTGTTCGTCTCCCACCAGGCGGAGACCTTGGCCGCCTGCGCGCGGCGCTCGGCCTCCAGCGCGGCCGCGAGGCGTTGCTCGTTGCGTTCGTCGCGGGCGAGTTCGATCCGGAACGTCCGGTACGACGCGACGGCGGCGATCGCGGCGAAGGCCAGCGCGATCAGCGCCGCGAGCGCGGAGATCCAGGTGGCGAGGTCGCCCCACTGCACGTACCGAACGTAACAACCGGCGTCCAGTCGGTGGGCGGGCGGCGGAGACGGTCCGGGCGTGCGAGGCTGGCGGGTATGAGCAAGGACGATCTGCGGCAGTACTTGCAGCGGGGCCGCGACGCGCTGGTGTGGAAGCTCGACGGGCTCAGCGAGTACGACGCCCGCCGGCCGCTCGTGCCCACCGGGACGAACCTGCTCGGGCTGGTCAAGCACGTCGCGTCGGTCGAGGCCGGCTACTTCGGGGAGACCTTCGGCCGGCCGTTCCCCGAGCCGCTGCCGTGGTTCGATGACGACGACGCCGAGGTCAACGCCGACATGTGGGTCACGCCGCAGGAGTCGCGGCAGGACATCGTCGGGCTGTACCGGCGGGTCTGGGCGCACTCCGACGCCACCATCGAGGCGCTCGACCTCGACGCGCACGGGCGGGTGCCGTGGTGGAAGCCGGAGAGCGCGGACGTGACCCTGCACCGGGTGCTGATCCACATGATCGCCGAGAACGAGCGGCACTGCGGGCACGCCGACATCATCCGGGAGCTCATCGACGGCGCGGCCGGCGTCCGGGCCGACAGCAGCAACCTCGCGTTCGGCAGCGCCGAGGAGTTCAAGGCCTTCCACGACCGGATCGAGCAGGCCGCCCGGGAAGCTTAGATCCCCACCCGGGCCCGGATGACCGCGACCAGGGAGTCCTGCACGGACTCCAGGGTCCGGTCGGGCTCGAAGACCAGCCAGTCGACGGCGACGACGAGACACACGCCGAACAGCGCCGCGGCGGCCATCCGCACGTCGAGGTCCGTGTCGAAAAAGCCCTCGTCGACGCCGCGGCGCAGGACGTCCGCGATGACGCCCACCGCCTCGTCGCGCAGCAGGTGCAGGGTCTGGTGCCACTCGCGGTTGGTGCGCCACATCTCCGACAGCAGCAGCTGGGCGAAGGAGCGGTGCCGCTGGATGTACGCCAGCTCCGCCCGGATCAGGCCCACCGCCTGCTCGGGCGGGGTCCGCGCGGCCGCCACGGCGGCCCGGAAGTCGGCGGTGAGCAGGCCGACCCCGTGCCGCAGCAGCGCCTCGAACAGCGCGTTCTTCGAGGGGAAGTTGTAGTACACGGTCCCCTTGGCGACGCCCGCCGCGACCGCGATGTCGTCGACCGTGGTGGCCGAGAAGCCGTGCTCGGCGATCAGCTCCATGGCCGCGTCGTACAGGCGCTGCTTGGTGTCGTCGCGGCGGCGGGTGCGACCGTCGGGCACGGTTCGGGACTCCCTACATGACCAGGTCCGGGTGGAGCTTCGCCGGGGTGAGCCGGCGCCCGCGCCACGCCGCGAGGGTGGTCAGGGCGAACGCGGCGGCGGCGAACCCGGCCAGGACGAGCGCTCCGGTGACCACCGTACCGCCCGGGCCCCCGTTGACGAGGTGCCGCAGCCCCGACACCACGTACGTCATCGGCAGGAACGGGTGCACGGCCTGCAGGAAGCCCGGCGTGGTCTCGATCGGGTACGTGCCGCCCGACGACGTCAGCTGCAGCATGAGCACCGCCAGCGCGACGAGCCGCCCGGCCGGGCCGAGCCGGGCCCCGAACCACTGGATCAGCGCCGTGAACGCGACCGCGGTCAGGCAGAGGAACCCGTACATGGCCAGCGGATGCGCCGGGTGCAGGCCGAGCGTGAAGCGGACCACGAGGAACAGCGCGGTCGCCTGCACCACCCCGATCAGCAGCGCCGGCAGCCAGCCCGCGAGCGCGACCCGCCCCGGGGCCGCGCCGGAGACCAGGTGGCGGCGGGTCAGCGGGCGCAGCACCATGTAGCTGATCATCGCGCCGACCCACAGGGCCAGGCCGAGGAAGTACGGCGCGAAGCCCGCCCCGTACGTGCCCGCCGGATGCTCGGTCTCGCGGTCCAGCGCCACCGGATCGCCGAGGACGCCGGCCCGCTCGGCGCGGGTGTCCGGGTCGTACCCGGGGATCTTCCCGGCCCCGTCGGCCAGCCCGTCGGCGAGGCGGGTGGCCCCGGCGCCGAGGTCGGTCAGGCCCGCGGCGAGGCGGTGACCGCCGTCGGACAGGGTGCCCAGGCCGCTGTCGAGCTGGCGGGCCCCGGACGACAGCCGATACAACCCGCCCTGCAGGTCCTTCGCCCCGGTCACGGCCGCTCCAGTACCGGTGTGCAGCTTGTCGGCCCCACCCGCCAGCTGGTCGAGGCCGGTCGCGAGCTGGTCGACCTGCGCCCGCGCGGCGGCCACGTCGTCGGCCAGGTGCGGGGCCGCCTGCGCGACCTCGCGGGCCGTCCGCGCCACCGCCTGCATCTGGGCGCGCAGCTGGTCGAGGTCGCCGGTGTCGAGCCGGGTCTGCAGCTGCTGCGCGGCCTTGGCGGCGGCGTCGGCCGCCCGCACCGCGGCCTGGTACTCCGCGCTGTCCTTGAGCTGCGGGTACTGCTCCCCCAGCCGCTCCAGGCCGGCCCTGGTCGCCGCGGTCTGCTGGGCGGCGGTCGTCGCCAGGCCCGGCAGCGCGTCGAGGTGCTGCAGGATCAGGTCGGCCCCGTCGGCGATCGCGGTCGCCGCGTTCGCGATCAGCTCGGCGTTGTCCCGCAGGACGGGCCCGACCTTGTCGGCGGCGGCGTCGACCTTCCCGGCGAGCAGGCGCCCACCGGCCGCGGCCTGCGCGGTGCCGTCCGCGAGCTGGGCGGCGCCGGCGTCGAGGGCGACGAGCCCGTCGTACAGCTGCTGCGACCCGGCGGTGGCCTGCGCGAGCCCGTCGTCGAGCTGCCCGGCCCCGCTGTGCGCCCGGTCGATGCCGTCGCTGAGGTCGCCGGCCCCGCTCCTGGCGTCGGCCGCGCCGCCGGCGAGCTGGGAGGCGCCGGTCGCGGCCTGCTGGGTCTGGCTCTTGAGGTCGGTGAAGCCGATGAGCATCTTGTCGAAGTAGCCGCGCGCGGCGGTGCTCGACGCGCTGGCCCGCACCTCGGTGAAGACGCTGCGGGAGAGCTGCCCGGACAGGTAGTTGGTGGCGTCGTCGTTGACCACGGTCAGCTGCCCGCGGGCCGGATCGCGCGCCGGGTCGGGCGGGGTGACCAGCGAGGCGGAGAAGTCGGCCGGGATGGTGAAGATTATCTGGTACCGGCCGTCCTCCAACCCCCGCCGCGCCTGCTCGGCGGTCGCGGGCTGCCAGCCGAACACGTCGCGGTGCTGCAGCTCGGCCGCGAGGTCCTTGCCGGCGTCGAGGGTGCTGCCGTCCTGCGCCGTCGCCGGCCGGTCCGCGTTGACGATGGCGACCGGGATGTGGCGCATGTTGCCGTACGGGTCCCAGAACGCCCACAGGTACAGCGCGCCGTACAGCAGCGGGATCAACGCCAGCACGACCAGCGCCGCGACGGTGATCGGCGCGCGGAGGAACCGCCGCAGCTCGAACAGGTTCATGCCGCACGCTCCGTCACCACGACCGCCGGGCCGCTCTCGCGCAGGGTCTTCTCCAGCACCGTTCGCTCCACTTCGGACAGTCCATTGTCGACGTCGTCGACGAGGATGACGCCGGGCTCGTTCACCAGGGCCAGGGCCAGGCACAGCCGATGCGCGCCGAGCCGGTCGAGGTCCCGCCCGAGCGCCTTCGGATCCAGCGGTACGTCCCGCAGGTGCTCCAGCGCCTCCCGCCGGCGTTTGCGCAGGTTCCACGGGGCCCGCCCGAGCAGCACCAGCCGCTCCTCCATGTGCTCGGCGACGCTCAGCCCCGGCTCGGGCTCGTTGACCCCGGCCACGAACCCGAGCGCGGCCGGAGCGGTGCGCGTGACGGTGCCCTCGGTCGTCCTGAAGTACCCGGCGAGCGCGAGGAGCAGCGAGGTCCGCCCGCTGCCGGCCGCCCCGTCGAGCGCCACGTACTCGCCGGGCGCCACGCTCAGATCAACCCCACGGAACACCCACCCGCGCCGCGTGCGCGCCCCGAGCCCCTCGGCGACGAGGACCGCATCCCCCACGACAACCTCCCTGGTTTGTACTGACCAGTCAGTCTAAAAACATGCGCGCACTCCAGCGCTATTCCTTGCGTCACTAACCCCAATGGGGTTACATAGGGGTCATGACAATCGTGCGCGTCGACGTGACGCTTCCCGACGAGTTGGCCGCGGCCCTGGAACACTCCGGCGTGCCGGTCTCGGCGCTGTGCGAGCGCGCCCTGGAGCAGGCGGTCCGCCGCGTGCACGCCCTGCGCGCCGGCACCCTGGACGACGCCGCCCTGCCCCACTGGACCGCCCGTGCCCGCACCGCCGTCCGCCTGGCCGCGACCCGCACCGAGGCACCGGTGACCACGGCGGATCTGCTGCACGGCCTGCTCACGGAGGGAGCGAACCTGGGCGTACGACTGCTCCCGGCCCTGTCCCTCAACCCGGACTCCTTGCAGGCCGACCTGGCCACAGCCCCGGCCACGGAGGACGACACTCCCGGCTGGTCGGGCCCGGCCGCGGCGGCGCTGGAACTGACCCTGGCCGAGGCGACCCTGCTGGGCCACAACTACGTCGGCGGCGAACACCTGCTGCTGGGCCTGCTCGCCGAACCCGACGGCTTCGCGGGCCGCACCCTGCGCTCCCACGGCGCCGACCTGCCGGCGGCCCGCGCGGCGGTCACGACGGCTCTGGCCGGATTCGCGCATGCCCGGGCAACGAGCGCTTGACCGGCTCGCGGGCGCGCTGCTCTACCTGGCGCTGATCCTGCCGCTGCTGCTCGAACCCGGCGTCTTGGGGTGCTGACGACATGTCGGGCGCTCCGCGCCACGACATGCTCGGATTTATCGCCCGACGGGCGGCAAATCGCACCGGTCTTTTTTGTTGGCATTTCGCGGCGACCGGGTAGTCCTCCCCGCATGCCGTTTCCAGCAGGCGGTGGCCCTCAGCCGGCGGGTGCAGGCGGCGCCCGCCGGCGCTCCCCGCCGCGAGCCGCGAGAAGCGAGCCGCGCGCGAGGGGTCGTGCCCAACGGGCGCAGGCGGCGCCCCCCGGCCCTCCTCGACACGAACCGCGAGTCGCGAGGGGCGAGCCGCGCGCGAGGGGTCGTGCTCAACGGGCGCAGGCGGCGCCCGCCGGCCCTCCTCGACACGAGCCGCGAACCGCGAGTCGCGAGGAGCGAACCGCGAGGAGCGAGCCGCGCGAGGGGTCGTGCTCAACGAGCGCAGGCGGCGCCCGTCAGTGTGAAGGCGCGCGCCGGCTGGCGACGCCGTTGGTACACGGCGCTCACCATCGCGAGCGCCCAGCGCATTCGCGCCACGGCCACCTCGGGGTGGTCGCCGAACTCCCCTGCCACACACGCCGCGCAGCCGCGGCTGCCGAATCGCGCGAAGGACTCCGCGACGGCCTTGCGCACCTCGACCGCCGCCGGCAACTCCGACGACTGCACGCTTGAAACGAACAGCGCCTCGGCGCGCGCGATCGCCAACACGTCGGGCATCTCGCACCTCCCTGGAACGTTCACCCTGCTCACACCGTAGGAAAACGGCGTGCCGAGCCGCATCCGGGGCGCACCCCGGCCGGTCCCCGAGGACCGGCCCTGAGCCGACCCCGGTGATCCGCGCGGAACGGATCGATCCCGGCTGGGCGGGGAGCGCGCACGCCTGGGACCTCTTCCAGTAGAGCACTCAACGTGACTCGATGATCACTGAGGTCGCCTTTCCGACCCCGGCCGACCTGCTCTGCGACATCACGTGCCCCGTACCCGTCCGTGCCGCGATCACGCGCGGTACGCGTCCACCAGGTCCAGCAGGGCCCGGATCGCCGCGGTCGGGCGGCGGGTCGCGGCGGTGGCGACGGCGAAGCTCCAGCGCAGGTCCGTGGTGATCGGGCGGACGCGCAGGCCGGGTCCGTCCGGCGCCGCGAAGCGCGGGATCAGGGCCACCCCGAGACCCTCCCGCACGTACTGCCGGACCGTCGCGATGTCCGCCACCTCCAGGGCGACCCGGCGGCGCAGCCCGGCGGCGGCGAACCCGCGGTCGACTTCGGAGCGGTTGCCGTACCCCGGCGGAGAATCGACGAACGGCTCGTCGGCCAGGTCGGCCAGGGTCAGCGCGTCATGCCCCGCGAGGGGGTGCGCGACCGGCAGGACGGCCACGATGGGCTCCGCGGCCAGGGTGCGCACGGACAGCCCGGCCGGCGCGCGGCCCGACAGCGACAGGAACGCGACATCCAGCTCCCCGTCGAGCAGGCTCGCGGCCAGGCCCGCCGAACCGGTCGGGGCGGCCCGCAGGCGCAGGTCGACGCCGGGGTGCTCGGCCCGGTAGCGCCCCAGCAGCCCCGGCAGGTCCACGAACCCCACCGAGATCAGCGTCCCGATCCGCAGCGTCCCGCGCAGGCCCCCGCGCACCTCGGCCACGGCGTCCCGCGCGGCCTGGGCGGCGTCGATCGTGGCGCGGGCGGCGGGCAGCAGCGCGGCCCCGGCGTCGGTCAGCTCGACCCGCTGGGAGCTGCGCTCGAAGAGCTTCGCGCCGAGCTCGCGCTCCAGGGCCCGCACGGCGGCGGAGACCCCGGACTGCACGACCCGCAGGCGCTGCGCCGCGCGGGTGAAGTTGCGCTCCTCGGCGACCGTCACGAAGTACACGAGATGCCGCAGCTCCACGGCCAGCATTATCGCATTTCGTGATGGACGCGAGCACGAAGATTCGTTGGCGGTGCTGATGCCGGCGAGCCACAGTCCAGAACGTGACGATGCTCCTGTCGCGCCCCGCGGCGCCCGAGACCAACCGCAGCCGCCGAATGAGCCACGAGCAGGGGTTCTGGGCGATCGCGCTCGCCTTCGCCGTCTCGCTGGCGTTCACCGTCGTCCCGACCCCGCTGTGGGCGCTCTACCAGCGGCACGACGGGTACTCCACGATCGGCGTCACCATCGCCTTCGCCGCCTACGCGTTCGGCGTGATCGTGAGCCTGTTCCTGGCCGGCCACGTCTCGGACTGGCTGGGCCGGCGCCGGGTGCTGCTGCCCGCCGTGCTCCTCGAGGCGCTCGCCGCGGTGCTGTTCCTCACCTCGACCTCGTTCACCGTGGTGGTCGTGGCCCGGCTGGTGACCGGCCTCGGCCTCGGCATGATCACCGCGACGGCCACGGCCCAGCTGTCCGAGCTGCACGCCAAGGCCCGCCCGCACGCCGGCCGGGCCCGCGGCGACCTGGTCGCCACCGTGGCCAACCTGGGCGGCTTCGCGTTCGGCCCGGTCGTGTCGGGCCTGCTCGCCCAGTACGTGTCGGCGCCGCTGCGCACCCCGTACCTGGTCTTCCTGGTCCTGCTGCTGCTCGCGGCCCTGGCGGTCGCCCTGGTGCCGGAGACGGTCGCGGTGTCGTCGCGCCGGTACCGCCCGCAGCGCGTCGGTGTCCCCGCCGCCGCCCGTCCCCGCTACTTCGCCGCCGCGACCGGTGCCTTCGCCGCCCTGTCGGTCCTGGGCCTGTTCACGTCCCTCGCCCCCGCGTTCGTGGCCGGCACCCTGCACCACCCGTCCCGCGCCCTGGCCGGCGCCGTGGCGTCGCTGGTCTTCGGCTCCGGCGCGCTCACCCAGGTCCTGCTGCGCCGCCGCTCGATCCGCGGCCAGCTCGCGACCGGCCTCACCCTGATCGTCCTCGGCCTCGCCACGGTGACGGCCGCCGTGTGGGCCGAGTCCCTGGCCGTCTTCCTGGCCGGCGGCGTGCTGGCCGGCGCCGGGGCGGGGGCGCTGCTCAAGGGCGCGATCTCCACCGTGGTGGACCTGGCCCCGGCCGGCATCCGCGGTGAGGCTTTGGCCGGTCTTTTCCTCGGGGGGTACCTCGGGCTGGCGGTACCCGTCCTGGGCCTGGGCATCCTGACCCAGCTGGTCAGCGCGCCCGTCGCCCTGCTGGGGTTCGCCGCCGCGATCACCGCGCTGGTGGCTGTGGTGGCCCGCCCACTCCTGCACCAGCGCGGCTAGATCACGCCTTCGGCAGCCGGGCGCTGGCACCTCCCCGGGTGTCGGCGACCTGCCGCGCCAGGGCCTTGACGGCCGGACTGGTCCCGTTGGCAATCTCGGACCCGGCCAGGTTGGCCAGCTGATCGAGATGCTCCCGCAGGCAGTCGACCGCCTGCCGCTCGAACGCGGCCCCGTCGTTCTGCCGCAATGCGGCGAGCCGGTCGGCGTCCACCAGTCCCGGCATCTTGTGGCCCTTGTGCGGGTTGTCCTTGGGCAGTCCCGCCTGGTCGGAGAGCGCGCGGAGCTTCGGGAGCTCCTGGTCGTACACGCCGTGCAGCTCCCCCGCGAGCTTGACCAGGTTTTGGTCCTGGGCCTTGTCACGTACCAGATCGAGCACGGGGATGAGCTGCTCGTCCATGGGGATCATGAGCTCGACCCAGGCCAGGTCGGTCCCCCCGAACTCGGTGGTTGCCGGTGGCGGCGCGGCGGCGGGTTTCGCTGCTTCGCCGCACCCTGCCAGCAGCGCGATCATGACGGCGAGCAACACGAGCGGCCGTGGCGGCGGTCGTCGCATGGTGGTGGCCTCCTTGCCGATGGGCGTACGAGCCTGCGGCTGCGGCGTTCCGGGGCGCCCAGAGCCCCGCGGTGGAACGCCGCAACCGCGAGGTCCCGGCGGCGGGGACCCCAACCCGGTCACCGCCACAACGGCACGTACGGATCGCCCGGCTCTCGACCGGACGACGCCCACCGGCGCACGGTTCGGCGCGCGTGCCCGCCCAGGCACTCGCGAACGCTCGGGCAGCCCCCGCCTGGATGACCGACCCGAACGCCCGACTTTCGCGCACAACCCACCGGCGGACCCAGTTCAGCCCCCGTCGGGCCCGCTGACCCGCTGTACTGGCCGCCTTATCCGGACAACGCTCCACCTCAGGCACCCGATCCCTTGGAGAGCGCTCTCCGTTCCCACCAGTCTCGCGGCTGTCTCAGGCGGTGTCAACAGGGGGAACGCGGTGTGGGAGCAATCTTGGGAGAGCGCTCTCCCGCGCCCCTCCCCGGTCCTCCCGACGGCTTCTTGCTCTCCTCCGGACCGATGGGCACCGCAGCAGTGCGCTCGGCCGATGGTTTCGGCCCGCCTGGCGGCGACCCACAGGGTTGGCGTGGTCCCGGTCCGACTCTGGTCAAGGTTCGGCGGTCCAGACCGTAGAAGCCTCAGCCGTCCAGACGGACCTGAGCGAGAGTGTGCGTACCGATGGCGTGCATCTCAGCAGTCCCGGAGACGTCAGCAGCGATAGCCGCCCCGATATTGAGAGCCCACCCCCGCCCCCGCTGCCAAGTGTCCTCATCGACGTCGAGCCCACCCCGGAAGACAGCCCGAGCGGGAGCATCGAACACGAGCCAAGCAGCGGCGAGGTCAGTGGCGGGGTCCCCAGCCGTAAGGTCGCCGAAGTCAAGGACCGCCGACAGCGACCCATCCACCCCAGCAAGGAGATTCGCCGGGTGGAGATCCCCGTGGACCCAGAGCGGCGGCCCACCCCAGAACGGTACCGCCGCCAGCTCTTTCCACAATGGACGAAGCTCCAATGGCACCCGCCCCGAGGCGAACCGCTCCGCCATCGCCGCAGCGCGGGTGGACAAGGGAACGCCGCGAACCGGATTCGCGGGTGCGTCCACAGGTGCGGGCCGGTGCAAGGCGGTCAAGAACGAAGCGAGCTGCGCAGCGAAGGACAGGCGACCAGGCACGGGCAGAGAAGCGACCACGGCGCCGGAAAGCCAGGGCGTGATGCTCCACGGGTACGGGAAGTAGTCCGTGGCAACGCCCGCGCGAATCGGTGCGGGGATCGGTACCGGCAAAGCAAATGTCGGCAGCCAGCGCTGCTCGTGCGTGATCAACGCGGCCGCCACCCGCCGGCGGGGGACGCGGACGGCCAGGTCGGGGCCCAGGCGGAAGATGGCGTTGTCCCAGCCCATCGCGACCGGCGTCAACGGGCCGTCGAGGTCCGGGTGCTGGTCGCGGATCAGGGTGTGGACCAGTGCGGCGTCCACGGCGATGTCGGCCTCCACCCGCGTAGCATGCCGGATCGTGGAGCACGATGTGCGCGGAGTCGTCCGGCGCAGCGGGGCGGGGATCGCCGGGGACGTGGTCGAGCCGCTCGGGCGGGGGCTGGACAACACCGCCTACCTGGTGGACAAGGCCTGGGTGGTGCGGTTTCCGGCCGATCCGGAGGCGCTCGACGTGGCGCGGGAGGGCCGGTTGCTGCGCGAGGTCGCCGACGTCCTGCGCGGGATCGTGGCGGTGCCGGAGCCGGTGTTCGCCGCCGAAGGTGCGCTCGGCTATCGATTGCTTCCGGGTGTACCGCTCATGCTCCGCCAACCCGCGCCCAGCATCACGAGCACGCTCGCGAAGACCCTGCTGGCCCTGCACGCGCAGCCGGTGGAGCGGTTCGCGGGGCTGGTGCCGGTCGACGCCGACCCGCCGCAGCTGTGGCTGGAGGAGACGCGGGCGATGGCGGCCGAGCTCGAGCTGCCCGAGGCGGCGCGGTTTCTCGAGCAGGAGCCGCCGGCGCCCGCGGAGCGGCTGGTGTTCTCGCACAACGATCTCGGGGCCGAGCACGTGCTGATCGACGACGGCGCCGTCAGCGGGATCATCGACTGGAGCGACGCCGCCATCTGCGATCCGGCCTACGACTACGGGCTGCTGCTGCGCGACCTCGGGGCCGCGGCGCCGCCGATCCCGGCGGAGCTGCGGGATCGGGCGCTCTTCTACGCCCGTTGCGGGCTCATCGAGGACCTGGCGTACGGGGTGCGCGAATACGTGGAGAAGAGCCGGCGACAGGCCGCTTGGCTGTTCACGCGGACTGGCGGATGACCAGCTTCGGGTCGAAGATGACCGACTCGACGCGCAGGCCGGGGTCGTCGATGCGGGCCAGCACCAGTCTCGTCGTCTCGGCCGCCATGTCCTCCAGGGGGTGGCGGACCGTGGTCAGCTGCGGGCGGGCGTCCAGGGCCGCGCTGGAGTCGTCGAAGCCGATCACCGCGACGTCCTCCGGCACCCGGCGGTCCAGCGAGCGCAGGGCCATCAGGGCGCCCTGGGCCATCAGGTCGTTGGCGACGAAGACGCCGTCCAGGCTCGGGTGCTCCTTCATGAGCGTGAGCAGGGCCGTCTCCCCCGACTCGTAGGTGAAGCCGCCCTCCGCCGTGGGGAACCAGGCGTGGCCGTGGCGGGCCAGGGCCTGGCGGAAGCCGGTGAGGCGGTCCTGCGAGGCGGGCACGTGGGCCGGGCCGGTGATCATGCCCAGGCGGGTGCAGCCGCGGCCCAGGAGGTGCTCGGCGGCGAGGGCGCCGCCGGCGTCGTTGGCGAGGTCGACGTACGAGATGGGCACCGGCTGCGCGGGGCGGCCCACCAGCGCGGCGGCGATGCCGGCCTCGTAGAGCTGCTCGGGCAGGGTGTCGTCGGGGTGCAGGGACAGCACCACGGCGCCGTCGGCCTGGCCCTGGCCGAGGTCGCCGACGAGGCGGGTGCGGGCCTCCTGGGTGCCGACGATCTGCAGGGCGAGCTGGATGCCCTTGGGCCGCAGCACGCTCATGACGCCGCCGACGATGCGGCCGAAGAACGGGTCGGCGAAGAAGCGGCGCATGAACGGGTCGTCGTCGTGGGAGACCGCGTCCGACACGACCAGGGCGACGGTGCCGCTGCGGCGGGTGACCAAAGAGCGGGCGGCGCGGTTGGGCACGTACCCGGTGGCGTCGACGGCCTGCCACACGATCTCGTGCAGCTTCGGGTCGACGTTGCGCACGCCGTTGATGACCCGCGAGACGGTCGCGCGGGAGACGCCCGCCGCTTCCGCCACATCCTCCAAGGTAGGTCGCCGTTTCTCGGTCACGGTGTTTTATAGCACGACAGACGGAAAGCGCTCTCCAGGCAATCTGCCCAGAGAGCGCTTTCAGCCCAAATCAGTTACGAGCGGTAGACACCGAACTCCCACAGCGAGTACCCGTAGGTCGTCGCCCGGACCTGTCCGTTGATCCGCACGTACCGCGCGTTGCCGTTGACGTTGACGTCGTCGAACCCGCCGTCGCCGGCCGTGGTCGACCAGATCGTCGTCCAGTTGGCGTTGTCGTCGGACGTCTGGATCTGGTAGCCCTTCGCGTACGCGTCCTCCCAGGCCAGGAAGACCTTGTTGAAGGTCTGCTTGGAGCCGAGGTCGACGGTGATCGACGCGGTGTCGACCCATTCGCTGGCCCAGCGGGTCCCGTAGTTGTTGTCCACCGCGTAGGAGGGCAGCTGCGGGCCGTTGGTGCCGGTCGGCTGGTAGCTCGACGCCGTCGCCGTCTTGTTCAGGGCGAGGTTGGTGCCCGGGATCGAGGGCGCCACCACCTTGAACGAGCGGGTCTCGATGCCGACGTTGCCGAAGCCGTCGAACGCGTACACGTAGATCTTCCACACGCCGAGCTTCTCCGGCGCGGTGACCGTGAACGACGAGCCGTTCTGGGTGAAGTTCACGTTGCGGAAGCCGGTGCCGCCGGTGATGTACTTGTCGCTGGCCATCAGGTTGTACCGGATGGCGTCGCCGTTGGGGTCGCTCGCGGCCACGTTGACCGTGAACTGCCCGCCGGCCGGGACCGCCGTCTGGTTGGAGACCGTCATCGAGGTGATCTGCGGTGCGGTGTTCGCCAGCGGGGTACCCGTGTAGGCCTGCTTCAGCGCCCCGTAGCCCAGCCGGCGCCAGCCGCCGCCGTAGGTGTTGAGCCACACCCCGCCGAAGTCGTTCTCCAGGCCGTAGTGGAACTCGGTGGCGCCGAGGGCCACGCCCGGGTGCGACTTGATGGCGTTCCAGCTGGCCGTGTAGCCGTCGCGCTTCTGCAGGTCGGTCGGCTCGTTCGGCACCCCGTTGACGTCGTTGGGCACCTCCCACTCGCCGGACGGCCCCGCCTCGGTGACGATGTACGGCTTGGTGTAACCGCCGTTGATCCAGTCCTGCTTGACGTTGCCGATCGCCCCGTAGGAGTTCACGGCCAGCAGGTCCAGGTGCGGCGCGTTGGCCTTGTAGTAGGGCCAGGCGCCGGTGTACGCGTCGGTCGAGGTGACCGGGTGGTTGGGGTCGGCGGCGTGGATGGCCACGGCGAGCTCGTCGACGAACTTGGCGTACGCCACGCGGCGCGCCTCGACGTCGGCCGCGGACAGCCCGTGGTCCTGCATGGTGAGGATGACCTCGTTGCCGACGTCCCACATGAGCACGCCCGGGTAGTTCTTCAGGGCGTTGACCCGGTTGACGATCTCGGTCTTGGTGGCGTTCTTGTAGGCGGTGTCGTTGACGTAGTCGGCGCCCTGGTTGAGCCAGTGCCCGACGACCACCTTGATGCCCTGCTGGGCGGCCCGGTTGAGCAGCTCCGGGGTGTTCGCGTCGTCCACGCCCCAGGTGCGGATCGTGTTGACGCCCATGTTCTTCAGGTCGCGCATGTACCCGTCGGCGGCCTGCTGCGGCGGCCCGTAGGTGAGGCCCTTGACCTCCCAGTTGGCCCCGTTGACCTGCAGCTGCCAGTTGCCCTGGCTGCCGGTCACCTTGACCACGCTGGCCCCGGTCGGGGTGGCCGGGTCGGTCATCGCGGCCGGCGTGCTGCCGGTCGCCTTGGCCACCGTCACCGAGTCCACGGACAGGATGCCGCCGGAGGTGGTGTTCGGGGTCGGGGTGGTGAAGCCGGCGATCGCGTTGGGCAGCGAGCCGCCGATGGACAGGTCGAAGCGCAGGTAGAAGCCGTGGTGCACGGCGTTGTTCCAGGCCGTGACGCCGACCTGGCTCTCCCGCACCACCCAGGACTGCTTGCCGTCGAGGTAGAAGCGGATCTCCTCGTCGGTCTTGGTCCGGTCGATGACCTGGGTGTACTCGTGGTAGCCGGTCTGGCAGCCGGTGCAGCTGGCCAGGCCCGAGGAGCGGCCGTTGTACTCGCCGCACACGCCGTCGGGCGCGGTGCCGCAGTGCAGGGTCTGCGACAGCTGGCTGCGGCCGTTGACGTCGGTCATGATGTCGGTCTCGCCGACGCCCGGCCAGTTGTTGAAGTTGCCGCGGTACGCCGCGCCGGTGGCCCGGAAGCCCGGCCAGTACCCGGCCGCGTTGGCCACGTCGGGCTGCTTGACCAGCGCCGTGAACTTCACCATCTCGCCCGCGGCGGCCTGGAAGTCGGTGCGCTGGGTCTCCAGGCGACCGGAGGTCCAGTTGCCGGCCCCGTCGCGGATGGCCTTGATGTTGAGCTTGCCGGCGCCGTCGAGGTACACGTTGGCCGTGCTGTTGCTCGCGGTTTCGACCTCACCGGTGCCCCAGTTGGCGGCGCCGCCCGGGAACTGGGTGCCGGTGCGCATGAGCCAGTTGGCGGCCGACGGGGACGTGTTCGCGCCGCCGTCGAAGGTGTCCTGCCAGACCGTGGTCCAGTTGGTCGGGTCCGGCGAGGAGGAGGTCGGCGGCGGGGAGCTCGGCGGGTTGGACGTCGTGCTGCCGCCGCCCGCGTAGACGTTGAACTCCCACAGCGAGTAGCCGTAGCCGCCGGGGCGGGCGGTGCCGTACATCCGCACGTAGCGGCCGGTGCCGTTCACCGGGATGGTCTGCGTGCCGCCGGTGCCGGTGCTGGTGGAGTACACGTCGGTCCAGGCCGTGCCGTTGGCCGAGGTCTGGATCTGGAACGCCTTGCCGTAGGCGGCCTCCCACTGCAGGACCACCTGGCAGATCGACTGCGACGAGCCGAGGTCCACCTGGATCCACTGCGGGTCGCTGAACGTGCTGCTCCAGCGGGTGCCGGCGTCGCCGTCGAAGGCGTACTGCGGCCCGTTGCCCGCGCCCTCCGAGGACGAGGCCGACGCGGTCCTGCCCTGGGCCACGTTCGTCGTGGTGTTGCAGGCGCCGCCGGTCGGGTTGGTGGTGCCGCCGATGGTGCCGTAGACCTGGAACTCGTACAGCGAGTAGCCGTAGCCGGAGCCGCGCACGGTCCCGTACATCCGGATGTAGCGGCCGCTGCCGGTGACGTTCAGCGTCTGCGTGCCGCCGGCCCCGGTCGTGGTGCTGTAGACGTTCGTCCAGTTCTGGTCGTCGGCCGAGGTCTGGATCTGGAAGGACTTGCCGTAGGCGCCCTCCCAGACGAGCTTGACCTGGCTGATCGTGGCGGTCCCGCCGAGGTCGATGCGGATCCACTGCGGGTCGCTCCACTGGCTGCTCCAGCGGGTGCCCGCGTTGCCGTCGTTGACGTAGCTCGCGGCGACGTCGGCGGCCTGCTCCGAGGAGGCGGTGACGGGCTTGCCTTGCGAGATCAGGCTGTCGGCGGCGCGCGCGAACGGCGCGACCACGACGGCTACGGCGGCGACGACGGCGAGCACCAGAGCTATGCGCCATCGCGAGGTGAGCAGTTTCCGCCAAGCGGGGGCGGAAGTGTGCGCCGGATGCACGAGGGGGCTCCTTGCGGGGTGTGAGGAGTGCGCCGTGGCGGTTTGGAGAGCGCTCTCCGATTGGAGGCAGTGTTGTCCCGCGCTTTCCGCCATGTCAAGGGTTCGCGGGTTTCCCGGCACTCTCCGGACCTTGACACTCACCCACAAAGGGTCGCAGTCTGGTCACACATCTTGGAGAGCGCTCTCCAAGTCTTCGACGAGGCACGGGGTGATACGTGTGAGCACGACGGCGGTGCAGGCCACGCAGGGGGCGCTGACCTTCCCTTCGACGTTCTGGTGGGGCGCCGCCACGGCCGCGTACCAGATCGAGGGCTCCGTGGACGCCGACGGCCGCACCCCGTCGATCTGGGACACCTACGCCGCCCAGCCGGGCCGGATCGACGGCGGCGACACGGGTGCCACCTCGACCGGGCACTACCTGCGCTACCGCGAGGACGTGAAGCTGATGGCCGAGCTGGGGCTGTCGGCGTACCGGTTCTCGGTCGCCTGGCCCCGCATCCGCCCGGCCGGCGGCGCCGGCGTGAACGAGGCCGGCCTGGACTTCTACGACCGCCTCGTCGACGAGCTCCTCGCCGCCGGGGTCCGCCCGGTCGCCACCCTCTACCACTGGGACCTGCCGCAGGAGCTGGAGGACCGCGGCGGCTGGACCGCCCGCGACACCGCCCAGCGCTTCGCCGACTACGCGGCCGTGGTCGCGGCGCGGCTCGGGGACCGGGTGGCGCTGTGGAACACCCTCAACGAGCCCTGGTGTTCGGCGTTTCTCGGGTACGGCACCGGCGGCCACGCCCCCGGCCGGCGCGGCCACGTCGGCGCCCTGACCGCCACCCACCACCTGCTGCTGGCCCACGGCCTCGGCGTCCAGGCCCTGCGCGCGGCCGGCGTCACGGGCCAGGTCTCGGTGGCCCTGAACGCCGGCGCGGTCCGCCCGCTCACCGCGAGCCCGGCCGACGCCGACGCCGCCCGGCGCATCGACGGCCTGCTCAACCGGATCTTCTTCGAGCCGATCCTGCGCGGCACGTACCCGGCCGACATGCTCGAGGACACCCGCGAGCTGACCGACTGGCACTTCGTGCGGCCGGGCGACCTGGCCACCATCTCGGCCCCGGTCGACGCGATCTGCGTGAACTACTACCAGCCGGACCTGGTCAGCGCCGCGCCCGAGGGCGTGCTGGACCACGGCACCTGCTACCCGACCGCGCAGGCGGTGCAGTTCCACCCGACCCCGGGCCCGGTGACCCACATGGGCTGGTCGGTGGACCCGACCGGGCTGCGCGACCTGCTGCTGCGGATCCGCCGCGACTACGGCGACTTCCCGATCTACGTGACCGAGAACGGCGCCGCCTACGACGACCGGCCGGGGCCGGACGGCGGGGTGGAGGACCCGGAGCGCACCGAGTACCTGCGCGGGCACCTCGCCGCGGTGCACGAGGCGATCGCGGCCGGGGTGGACCTGCGCGGCTACTTCGCCTGGTCGCTGCTGGACAACTTCGAGTGGGCGTTCGGGTACAGCCGCCGCTTCGGCCTGATCCGCGTCGACTACGCGACCCTGGAGCGCACCATCAAGGCCAGCGGCCGCTGGTACGCGGAGGCGATCGCCCGCAACGCCATCTAGCGCCGAAAGGTCTCACGCTGTATGGGCGCCCTGGCAGCGGGGTCTACCCCTCGATGTCCTGAAGAACAGTGGGGGAGCAAGCTCCACCCACACCCCCTCAAAAGAGCAGCCGGCCTTAGCGCTCGTCGACCACCCGGCGCATCTTGCCGGCGGAGCGCTCGACCTCGCCGGGCGCCATCACCTCGACCTGGATCGTCACGCCGATCGAGCCCTTGACGTTGCTCGCCAGCGCGATCGCCGCCTCGGCCGCCGACCCCTCCGGCGTGCCGGGGCGGCGTTCCGTGCGCACGGTCAGCACGTCGAGGCGGTCCACCCGGGACAGCACGCACTGGAAATGCGGGGCCAGGGCCGGCTCGCGCAGGAGCAGCTCCTCGATCTGGGTCGGGAACACGTTCACCCCGCGGACGATCATCATGTCGTCGGACCGTCCGGTGATCTTCTCCATCCGCCGCATGGTCCGCGCGGTGCCGGGCAGCAGGCGGGTGAGGTCGCGCGTGCGGTACCGGATGACGGGCATGGCTTCTTTCGTGAGTGACGTGAGCACCAGCTCGCCGCTCGACCCGTCCGGGAGCACGGCGCCGGTCTCGGGGTCGACGATCTCCGGGTAGAAGTGGTCCTCCCAGATCGTCAGCCCGTCCTTGGTCTCGGCGCACTCGTTGGCCACGCCGGGCCCCATCACCTCGGACAGCCCGTAGACGTCCACGGCGTGCATGTCGAGGCGCCGCTCGATCTCGCCGCGCATGTCCTCGGTCCACGGCTCCGCGCCGAGGATGCCGACCTGCAGCGACGACTCGCGCGGGTCCAGGCCCAGCCGCGCCATCTCGTCGACGATCGCGAGCAGGTAGGACGGGGTCACCATGATGATGTCGGGCCGGAAGTCGCGGATCAGGGTCACCTGCCGCTCGGTCATGCCGCCGGAGACGGGCACGACCGTGCAGCCGAGCCGCTCGGCCCCGTAGTGCGCGCCCAGGCCGCCGGTGAAGAGGCCGTAGCCGTACGCCACGTGCACGAGATCCCCGGGCCGCCCGCCGGACGCCCGGATCGAGCGCGCCATGAGGTCGGCCCAGGTGTCCACGTCGGCCTTGGTGTAGCCGACCACGGTGGCCCGGCCGGTCGTGCCCGACGAGGCGTGGATGCGCGCCACCCGCTCCCGCGGCACCGCGAACATCCCGAACGGATAGTTGGCCCGCAGGTCGGCCTTCGTGGTCATCGGAAACCGCGCCAGGTCTTCGAGCTGTCGAAGATCATCCGGGTGTACCGCATGAGCCTCGAACGCCGCCCGATAATGCGGAACGTGCTCGTAGGCGTGCCGCAGGGTCCGCCGCAGCCGATCGAGCTGCACGGCGGCCAGCTCGTCGCGGGAGGCGGTCTCGATCGGGTCCAGGGTGCCCGGGGCGGGGGTGACGTCGCGCACAAGACCATCCTGCACCCGCAGCTCAGCGTCTGCGTGCCCCCGATCACGCCCTCTTCAGCTGAGATGATCTTTCTGAATCGATACAGTAGAGCCCATGGAGATGACAGCGACGAACATGCGGAACATCATCAGCGGCCGGATGCAGGCCGGCCGGGCGCGCCGGCGGCTGCGGCGGGAGATCGCGGCGTACCGGACCCCGGCCGAGCGACTCGAGCTGGACCTGATCCTGGGCCGGCACACCGAGGAGGAGATCGCCGAGATCGACGCCATCCTGCGCAACACCTAAGGTCTGGCGCCGAACCCCTCGACGGCGGCCGCGGCCGAGTCGACCATGGTGAACACCTGATCCAGCCCGGTGATCCGGAAAATACGGCGGACGCGGTCGTCGGTGCAGACCACGGCGAACGCTCCGCCGGCCTCCCGCGCCCGGTTGTACGCCCCGATCAGCACGCCCAACGACACCGAGTCCATGAACGTGACCGCGGCCAGGTCCACCACGAGCGCCGCCCGCACATCCAGGGCGGCGGCGACCGCCTCCCGCAGCTCGGGCGCGTTGCCGACGTCAAGCTCCCCGTCGGCGTGCACGACCGCATACCCGTCCGCCGCCGTGTCGATCGTGAACGCCACGGGTAGACGGTACCGCGCTGCCGTGCTCTTTTTCGGAAGGGGCGCGATGAGCAGCGGCGGGCGTCGACGGCCGCACGGTCCATGCGAGCCCCGTGCCGCACGGCGCTTGGGCCTGGCGTGATCCGGCCCCCGCTACGCCAAACGCGCTGCGAATGTGGTTGCCGTGCGGGTGTTTTGACGGATATGTCGGACGCTCCGCCACCTCGACATATCCGACTTAACCTTTAAATACGGGCGTGTAAAGCATCCTTGACATGGTGTCGCGTGAGTTTTACCTTCGAGGCGTGTCGTTCCAAGAGAAGCGCGCCTGGATCTACGCGGCCGTGGCCGTCGTGGTGCCGCTCGCCTACGCGGTGACGCTGCTGGCGCGGGCCCCGCGGACCGGGCTCGCCGCCGGCGGCTACGTCGTGCCGCTGCTCATCGCCGTCGGCGCGTCGATCGTCCTCAACGTCACCGCCGAGACGGTCGCGGCCGGCCTGGCGCCCCGCGAGGCCCGGACGCGCGACGAGCGGGACCGGGCCATCGGCCGGCGCGGCGAGCACGCGGCGTTCTACGTCATGAGCATCGCCGCGCTCGTCCCGCTGGTGCTGGCGATGCGCGAGGCCCCGTACTTCTGGATCGCCAACGCCCTGTACCTGTCGTTCGCGCTCGCGGCCGTCGTGTCGTCGGTCGTGAAGATCGTCGCGTACCGGCGGGGGATGTAGCTCGTGGGCAAGCCGACCCGCGTCACGAACTCGATCCGCGCCCTGCGCTTCGCCCACGGCGAGATGACCCAGGCCGAGCTCGCCGAGCGCATCGGCGTCACCAGGCAGACCGTCAACGCGATCGAGCAGGGCAAATACTCCCCCACCCTCGAGGCGGCCTTCCAGATCGCGCGGGCCTTCGGGGTCCCGCTGGAGTCGGTCTTCCACTACCCCGACGAGTCATGACCGCAGGCGCGGCGTGCCGATCGCTCCCGCTTGCACGAAGTCCACAAGCCCACGGACATTTATCCGGTACGGCGGGTGCTCCGCATACTCCGCCAGCCGCACCGCCGCCCGCTCCAGCAGCCGGCGCGCACCGTCGGCATTGCCCCGCCTGGCGTGCGTGAGCCCGACCGCGAGCTGAGCGAGGCCGCGCCACAGTTCCCGCTCCGGTTCGGGCGCGGACTTCCAGGCGGCTTCGAGCACCTCATGCGCATGAAACGGCCGCCCCTCGTCGAGCAGGCGCTGTGCCTGCACGAGCGCCTCCTCCGGCGTGACGGTGAGGTCGTCGGGCATCGTGGGCACGCCCTCGGCCCCACGCGGAAGCGGCCGTCCGAGCTCATCCCGGGGCCGCGCGTTGCGGGCGCGGCCCTCGGCATCGCGGTCACGCTGGTGTTCCACGCTCCCAGGCTATTTCACAGAGTGAAGTAGCCGGCGTCGCCGTCGGCGAGGATCGACTTCAGCGCGATCTTGCCGCCCTTCTCCGCTCCCTTGGGCACGTCGAACCAGACGGTGCCGGACGCCTTCTGCCCCGACGTGATGTCGTTGGCCATGAGGTCCTTGCCGTCGAGCGACAGCGTCGAGTCGATCGCGGTGTTGTCCGCGGTGACGAACTTGAAGGCCGTCGAGTTGATGGAGTACTTGCCCTGCTTGACCTGCAGGCTCACCTTGACGGTGACGAACTGTCCCTGCTTGGGCTTGGAGAATCCGTCGGTCGCCTTGGCGTTGGCCTTGAGCTCGCTCAGCGTGATCTCCACGACGGTGGTGTCACCGAGGATGCTCTCTTTCAGCGTGAGCGGCTCGCCGACCTTGACGGTGGCCGGGCCCTTCTTCTCCTCGGCCTGCTGCGCCACCGCACCGCCGCTGCTGCCGGCATTGCCGCCCGCGCCGGACGACGAGGACGAGGTGCCGGTGGAGCCGCAAGCGAGCGCGAAGGATGCGGTGACCGCGAGCGCGCCGACGATGATCTTGGTACGCATGAAGGGTTGTGCTCCCTGGATGAGTGACGGGATGAGTGACGGGATCTGCCGCTGACGGGCGGCTGAGCGACCGTACGGAACGAAGGTCCGTGCTCACCAGAGAGAAACTTGCGGAATCAACCGTTCGTCACGTGCAACTGTCCGGTCCGGTGCGGCATTCCGGCTCCGGTGGCCACGACGGTGGTTTTGCTCGATGTCGGGCATGATGTACCGCGTGACGCAATGGGAATACGCGAGACTGGAGTACCGGGCCGCGGGCACGCTCGGCACGGACAAGTTCGAGGACTGGGACGCCGTCTTCCACCACCCGGGCGGCGTGCAGCGGTGGGGCACCGACGAGCGCTTCAACGACCTGCGCCACTTGAACCGCGCCGGCGCCGAGGGCTGGCAGGCGTACGACCGGGCCGCCATGATCATTGGCCAGCCGCACCGGCTGCACGCCGTCACGTACTCCCTGCGCCGGGTCGTCGAGCGCTGAGCGCAGGGGCCGGGAAGCGCACAACAGCATGCCGGCAAGTCGGAATCCGGACAGACAGGGGCGTTCGACCCGCGGAGCCGATAGGCCTAGCCGGGTACCCATCCGGAATCTCTGGAAGGCTCCACCATGACCACTCCCGCGCAGCCCGACCAGCCGCTCCAACAGCCCGAGCCCCCGCAGTCCCCCCAGGCGCCCGCGACCGGGCCCGCCGTCCCAGGGACCGCGCCGGCCCCCAAGGGCAAGGGCCGTCAGGTCACGATTCTGGTCGGCCTGGTCGTGCTCGTCGGTGTGCTGCTCGGCGCCGCCTGGTTCTTCAACCGGGACGCGGCCGTGAACGCCAACGTCGGTGACTGCCTGCACAACCCGGGCGACGACAAGCTCACAATCGTCAAGTGCGACAGCGCCGACGCGCAGTACTCGGTGCTGGGCAAGGCCTCCGGCAAGACGCAGATCGAGTCGACGAACGGGTTCACCACCGTGTGCGACCAGTGGCCCGACACCACGGACACGTTCTGGCAGGGCAAGCAGGGCGAGAAGGGCGACGTGCTCTGCCTGAAGGCCGTCGCCAAGTAACCGCGAAGGGCCGGGCCTGAAACCCGGCCCTTCACAAGAGACCTCAGTACCCGGGGAACACCGCGCGCAGGTCGTCCAGCGAGATCGGGCCGGAGATCTGCACGGTCGACGGGGTGTACTCCGGCTTGAGCCGCCCCGCCGCCAGCCGCAGCCACGCCTCCAGGGTCAGCGCCAGCTCGCCGTCCGGCGTGGCCGGGGCCGCGCCCAGGGCCACCGGGTCGGCCAGGTGCAGGCCCAGCGTCTCGCCGGTGTCGGTGAGGCGCACGAGCAGGTCGGCGGTGCGCCCGTCGAGGTTGGCCGGCTTGGCGATCCAGCCGAACAGGCCCTCGACGCGGTCGCTGATCTGCGCGGCCGCCTCCGGGGCGAGCTCGGCCGACGGGTCCAGGGCGGCCCGCACGTCCCAGTCGTGGTAGCCGAACTCGGTCAGCCGCAGCAGCGCCGAGGTGGCGACGTCGACCGGCTCCGGCATCCAGCCGACGTCGATCTTGTGCGATTCGCGCTGCTCCGGTGTGAAGGCCTCGTACGCCTCGACCAGGCGCTGGTTGGCGACCGGGAACGCCGCCTGGCGCTCCTGCGGGGTCATCGCGTCCCAGCGGGCCCACACGCCCTTGTTGAACTCGAACTCGGGGGCGGGACGGCCCTCGAGCGAGGCCTGCACGGCCTCCAGGTTGATCTCGGCGCCGCTGCCCAGGTGGCTCACGACCTGCGAGACGTCCCACTCGTCGGCCGCCGACCTGCCGGTGAGCTGCTCCGCCGTGAGGCCGGCGACCAGCGCGGACAGGTCGTCGTGGCCCTTGCGCAGGGCGGCGATCGCCTGATCTGCCCGAGTGCTCAATGAAACCCCCTAAAAGATTGAAGCGTAAATAACCCGGTGACGCACGACACGGGCCGGGTAGACCCGCAGGAATATTGCGCGAGCCGCAACATCAGGTAACGTCGCCTGATGAACACGGGGCCCGTAGTTGGTGAACATCAACACACCACACGGTTAAGGCCCCGCGCCTGGACTGAGTTGTTGCTGGTCCTGGGCCTGTTCCTGGCCTACAAGGTGGGCCGGATGGCGGTCGACGGACGCATCTCGGCGGCCTTCGATGACGCCACGTTCGTGTGGCGCCTCGAACGCGCGCTGCGCCTGCCGGACGAGGCCGACCTGCAGCACCTGCTGCTCAGCGCCGACGCCCTGGTCCGGGCGGCCAACGCGTTCTACGCCGTCGTGCACTTCCCCGCCACGGTCGCATTCCTGATCTTCATGTACTGGTTCCGGCCCGAACACTACATCCGGTTCCGCCGCATCCTCGCCTGGCTCACCGCGGCCGGGCTCGTCATCCACTTCGCGTTCCCGCTCGCCCCGCCGCGCATGCTCGGCGGCATCGGGCTCATCGACACCGCCGCCGTCTACGGCCCGTCCGTCTACGGGCCGCCGCAGACCGACACGCTGAGCAACCAGTACGCCGCGATGCCCTCCCTGCACGTCGGCTGGGCCCTCGTCGTGGCGGCCGGGCTCATCCACGCCACGAACACCAGATGGCGCTGGCTGTGGCTCGCCCACCCGATCCTGACCATGCTCGTCGTCGCCGGCACCGCCAACCACTACTGGCTCGACGGCGTCGTCGCCGCGGTCCTCGTCGGGATCCTGCTCATCGCCACCAGCCGCACCGAGCACCTCTCGCCGAAGGTGCCGATCCAGCTCCGCCGCGAGAGCCCGCAGACCGTCCGAGTTACAAAGCTGACATAAAAGCGTGCGTCCATGCGGTATCAAAGATCGCGTGGACTGGAATCTGCGCACCTGCGCGCGCCGCGGGCACGTGACCTACGCGCCGACCGAGGAGGCGCTGCGGGAGAAGCTGCACACGCCGACCCCCGTCGGCCCGGCCTGGCGCTGCCTGCGCTGCGGCGACTTCGTCATCGGCGAGCCGCACTCGACCGGCCCCGCCGAGCGGGCGCCGATCGTGCTGCGCGGGCGGGCCCTGCGCGACGCGCTCATCCTGCGGCTGCTGTCTCTCGAGCGGTTCATCAAGGGCCTGTTCTGCCTCGCCGCCGCCTACGGCGTGTTCCACTTCCGCAACCACCGCGACGGCGTCGAGCAGGCGTTCAACGAGGACCTGCCGCTGCTGCGCCCCTTCATGGACAAGGTCGGCTGGAAGTTCGAGGACTCCGCGATGATCCACACCATCCGGACCGTCATCGAGGCCGAGTCCAAGACCCTGCTCTGGGTCGCGGCCGGGCTCGCCCTCTACGGCAGCCTCCAGCTCGTCGAGGGCGTCGGGCTGTGGATGCTCAAGCGCTGGGGCGAATACTTCGCCGTCGTCGCCACGTCCCTCGGCCTGCCGATCGAGATCTACGAGCTGACCGAGAAGATCACGTTCACCCGGATCGGCGCGCTGGTCATCAACATCGTCGCCGTGCTGTACATCCTGCTGTCCAAGCGGCTCTTCGGGCTGCGCGGCGGCCACGCGGCCCACGAGGCGGAGCGGCACGAGACGAGCTTCATCGAGGTCGAGCTGGCCGCGAACGAGCCGACCCTGCCCAAGGGCCTGCGGACCCCCAAGACTCCGGTCGGCGTCAGGTAGTGAAACAGACAGCAAACTGCCACTGGCGGACCCCGCCACACCCGTCGTATAGTTGAACGCGAGACCGGCATCTTCCCCCGTGGATGCCGGTCTTCTTATTTCCCGGCGCGTTTCCCGGCCCGGATCGTGCGGATCGCGTTGAGGTTGTGCTCGCGCGCGCACGATTCCAGGACAACCGCATCGTCGGTACCCCGCACAAGCCGGTCCAGCAGCGCGTCGTGCTCGTCCACCGCGGTCACCAGGCGCAGCGACGGATACAGCGTCGCCAGCACCCGCGACGCGTCGATGCGGTCCCAGATGCCGTCCAGGGACTCGATCACGTACCGGTTGCCGCACGTGCGGTACACCGCCCGATGGAACTGCCGATGCAGCGACATCACCAGCGCGTGGTCGATCTGCTCGGCCGCCGCGGCGGTGCGCAGCCGCGCGTTGAACCCGCGCGCCTCCGCGATGTCGTCCGCCGACACCCGGGTCGCCGCCGCCGCGAACGCGAACCCGTCCAGCAGGGCGAGCATCTCGACGAGCTGCTCCCACTCGTCGTCCTGCAGCGTCGCGACCCGGGCGCCGACGTTGCGCTCGAAGTGCACCAGGCCCTCGGCCTCCAGCCGGCGGATCGCCTCCCGCACCGGCACCGGCGACACGTCCAGCTCCCGCGCCAGGCTGCTGAGCACCAGCCGCCTCCCCGGCCCCAACCGGCCGTCGATGATCCGCTCACGGATCTCGCGGTACGCCAGCTCGTGCTTGGACGGAACTGCTTGCACGTGCACATCCCACCCTTGACAGGGGCCGCTGCGGCCAAAAATCATATACGTTCTGCCGTTGGTGGTGCGGCTGATGCGAGACGGGGGCGGCCGCACCACCAGCGGCGCGCGTCACGAGTCAGTCATCGTAAGGCCGAGCTCCCGGGCCGACACCTCGCGCATCTCGACCTTGCGCACCTTGCCGGTCACGGTCATCGGGAACGCGTCGACGACCTTGACGTACCGCGGGATCTTGTAGTGCGCGAGCCGCCCGGCGCAGAACTCGCGGACGGCCTCGGCGGACAGCGCCTCCACCCCGTCGCGCAGCCGCACCCAGGCCATCAGCTCCTCGCCGTAGCGCTCGTCCGGCACCCCGATCACCTGCACGTCGACGATGTCCGGGTGGGTGTAGAGGAACTCCTCGACCTCGCGCGGGTACACGTTCTCGCCGCCGCGGATCACCAGGTCCTTGATCCGCCCGACGATGTTGACGTACCCGTCGTCGTCCATGGTGGCCAGGTCGCCCGTATGCATCCAGCGAGCGGCGTCGACGGCCTCGGCGGTGGCGTCGGGCTGGCGCCAGTAGCCGAGCATCACGCTGTACCCCCGCGTGCACAGCTCCCCCGCCGCGCCCCGCGGCACCAGCAGCCCGGTCTGCGGGTCGATGATCTTGACTTCGAGGTGCGGCCCGACCCGGCCGACGGTCGAGACCCGGCGCTCGAGGTCGTCGTCGCGGGCGGTCTGGGTCGACACCGGCGACGTCTCGGTCATGCCGTAGCAGATCGTCACCTCGGTCATGCCCATGTCGGCGATGACCCGCTTCATCACGTGCACCGGGCACGGCGACCCGGCCATCACCCCGGTGCGCAACGTCGACACGTCGTACGAGGCGAAGTCGGGCAGGGCGAGCTCGGCGATGAACATCGTGGGCACGCCGTAGAGGACCGTGCAGCGCTCATGCTGTACCGCGGCCAGGGTTTCGGAAGGATCGAAGGCACGCGCCGGGATGACCATGCACGCACCGTGGGTGGTCGCGCCCAGGTTGCCCATGACCATGCCGAAGCAGTGGTAGAAGGGCACCGGCAGGCAGACCCGGTCGGCCTCGGTCCAGCCCTGCGTCTCCGCCACGAAGTAGCCGTTGTTCAGGATGTTGTGGTGACTGAGCGTGGCGCCCTTGGGGAAGCCCGTCGTCCCGGACGTGTACTGGATGTTGATCGGGTCGTCGAACGCGAGCGTGGCCTCACGCTCCCGCAACGCGGCCTCCGGAGCCCGGTCACGGCCGAGCGCATCCCACGAGGGCGTGCCGATGAAGATCACGTCGGCCAGGTCGGGGCGGACCGAGGCGACCATCGCGCGGTAGTCGGAGGTCTTGAGCCGCTCGGCCGCCACCAGCAGGCCCACCCCGGACTGCTCAAGAACAAAGGCCAGTTCATGCGTCCGGTACGCCGGGTTGATGTTCACCAGGATCGCGCCGATCTTGGCCGTGGCGTATTGCAGGATCGTCCACTCGGGACAGTTCGGGGCCCAGATCCCGACCCGGTCCCCCTTGGCGATCCCGCGGGCCAGCAGTCCCCGGGCCACACCTTCGACCTCGGCCAGGAACTCGCGGTACGTCCAGCGCCGGCCGGTCGGCACGTCCACGAGCGCGTCGGCGTCGGGCACCCGGGCGGCGGTGCGGTCGAGGTTGGCGCCGATGGTCTCGCCCAGCATCGGACCGGCGGCGGCTCCGACGGCGTACGACAACACTGTCATGTCCAGCAACGATGCCACCGCGGTGCGGAAAAAGCACCGGCCGGAATAAGCTGGAGCGGATGGGCGACACGGAGGTCAGCCGCGACCTGGCGGCGGTCGACTGGGCGGCGACCCCGCTCGGCCCGCCCGAGTCGTGGTCGCAGAGCCTGCGCTCGGCCGTGCGCATCATGCTCGACTCCCGCTTCGCCATGTGGATGGCGTGGGGGCCGGAGCTCACCTTCCTGTGCAACGACGCCTACCGCCGCGACACGCTGGGCAAGAAATACCCGTGGGCGCTGGGCCGCCCCGCCGGCGAGGTGTGGGCCGAGGTGTGGGACGAGGCCGGGCCGCGCATCCGCCAGGTCATGCAGACCGGCCAGGCCACCTGGGACCAGGGGCTGCGGCTGTTCCTCGGGCGCAGCGGGTTCACCGAGGAGACGTACCACACCTTCTCCTACAGCCCGCTCACCGACGACGACGGGACCGTCGCCGGCATGCTGTGCGTGGTCGCCGAGGAGACCGACCGGATCATCGCCGAGCGGCGGATGGCCACGCTGCGTGACCTCGGGGCCGGGCTGGACGCCGCGGCGGACGAACCCGGGCTGCTGGCGGCGGTCGAGACGAGCCTTGCCGGACGCCCCGACGATCTTCCCTTCACGCTGCTGTACCTCCACGACGACCCGACCCGCCTGGCCGCCTCCACGGGCGTGCCCGCCGGTCACCCGTGCGCCGACCCGGCCTTCTGGCCCGTGCCCGAGGCGGGCCCGCTGACCGTCGGCGGGCTCGGCGGGCTGCCCAGCGGCGCGTGGGACGAGCCGCCGACCGAGGCCCGGATCGTCCCGCTGCCGTTCGGGTTCCTGGTCGCGGGCCTCAACCGGTACCGGCCGTTCGACGCCGCGTACGCCGGCTTCGTCGACCTCGTCGCCGGGCAGATCGCGGCCCGGCTCGGCACCGCCCGCGCGTTCACGGCCGAGCGCGACCGCGCCGACGGCCTCGCCGAGCTCGACCGGGCCAAGACGGCGTTCTTCACCAACGTCAGCCACGAGTTCCGCACCCCGCTGACCCTGCTGCTCGGCCCGGCCGAGGACGCGCTGGCCGACCAGGCCGAGCCGCTGCCGACCGCCCAGCGCGGCCGCGTCGAGGTGGTCCGGCGCAACGCCGAGCGGATGCTGAAGCTGGTCAACGCGCTGCTGGACTTCTCCCAGCTGGAGTCCGGCCGCCTGGAGCCGCACCGCGAGCCGCTCGACCTGCCCCGGCTCACCGCCGAGCTGGCCGGCATGTTCGCCCCGGCGGCCGAGCGGGCCGGGCTGCGCCTGGAGATCGACTGCCCGCCGCTGCCCCACCCGGTCTGGGCCGACCGCGACATGTGGGCCAAGATCGTGGTCAACCTGCTCTCCAACGCGCTGAAGTTCACGTTCACCGGCGCGATCACCGTCCGCCTGGCCCCGTCCGGCGACGACGGCGTCGAGCTGACCGTGGCCGACACCGGCACCGGCATCGACCCCGCCGACCAGGCCCGGCTCTTCGACCGCTTCCACCGCGTCCAGGGCGCCAAGGCCCGCAGCCACGAGGGGTCCGGGATCGGCCTGGCCATGGTGGCCGACCTCGCGGGCCTGCACGACGGGGCCGTCGGCGTGCGCAGCGCCCCCGGCGAGGGATCCACCTTCACGGTGCGCATCCCCAACGGCGCCGGCCCTCTGCTGCCTCCTCAGGTTTCGCCGGTACCGCACGTGCGTCCCTACATCGCGGAAGTCGAACGCTGGGTCGGCGCCCCCGCCACCACGCCGGCCCCGGGACCCGACCCGGCCGCGCCGCGCGTCCTCGTGGTCGACGACAACGAGGACATGCGCGCCTACATCCGCCGCATCCTGGCCGCCGACTACCAGGTCCTCGAGGCGGCCGACGGCGTGCAGGCCCTGCGGCTGCTGCGCACCGACCCGCCCGACCTGGTGCTGACCGACGTCATGATGCCCAACCTCGACGGCTTCGGGCTCATCGGCGCTGTGCGCGCCGGCGGCCCGAGACACCTGCCGGTCATCGTCCTGTCGGCCCGGGCCGGCGACGAGGCGACCGTCGAGGGCCTGGACGCCGGCGCCGACGACTACCTCGTGAAGCCGTTCAGCCCGCGGGAGCTGCGCGCCCGGGTGCGGGCGAACCTGGAGTACGACCGGATTCGGCGTACCAGAGACGAACTCCAACGCAACCGCGAACTGCTGGACCAGGCCCAGCGCCTCGCCTCGGTCGGCTCCTGGGAACTGGACCTGGCCACCGGCGACATCCGCGGCTCCGACGAGTTCCTGCGCCAGTTCGCGGTCACCCCCGAGCAGCTGCTCGACGAGCACGGCCGCCAGCTCATCAACAGCCGCGTCCACCCCGACGACCGCCGCCGCGTCGACGAGGCCATCGACGCCGCCGTCGAGGGCGCGCCGCTGGACTACGAGTCCCGCGTCCAGATGGCCGACGGCAGCGTCCGCGTCTTCCGCACCCTCGGCGAGCTGGAGCGCGACGCCACCGGCGACCCGCTCCGCCTGCGCGGCGCCAACCAGGACATCACCGAGCAGCGCCGCGCCGAACAGGCCGTGGCCGCCGCGGCCGCCGCCCAGGAGGCCGCCGCCCGCGAGCACAGCATCGCCGACCAGCTCCAGCGCAGCCTTCTCCCGCCGGTCACCCTGAACCCCGAGCACCTGGAGGTGGCCGCCTACTACCGCCCCGGCGTGGCCGGCACCCAGGTCGGCGGCGACTGGTACGACGTGATCGAACTCGGCGCCGACCGCACCGCCCTCGTCATGGGCGACGTGATGGGCCGCGGCGTCCCGGCCGCCGCGGTGATGGGCCAGCTCCGCGCGGCCGTCCGCGCCTACGCCCGCCTCGACCTGCCCCCGGCCGACGTGCTGGAGTACCTCGACGGCGTGGTGCGCGACCTGAGCGAGGACCAGATCGTCACCTGCGTCTACGCCGTCTACGACCCGGGCGAGCGCAGCCTTACCTACGCCAACGCCGGCCACCTGCCGCCCCTGCTGCTCCTGCCCGGCGCCGCACCCCGCCCCCTGACGTCCTCCGGCCCGCCGCTGGGCACCGGCCCGCTGACCCTCACCGAGCAGCGCGTCGAACTGCCGGTGGGTGCGCTGCTCACGCTGTACACCGACGGCCTGGTCGAACACCGCGACCGCGACCTGGACAGCGGCATCTTCGCCCTGGCCGCCCTGGTCGGCGACCTGACCGGCCCACTGGCGGACGCCCCGGACCGCCTGGTCGCGCAACTGCTCCCGGACGGCCCCGACGACGACATCACCCTGCTCATGACGCGCGTGGTGGGCGAGCCGGGCGAGGAGCAGTCGGTGATCCGCCACATCCCGGCCCACGAACGCGCCGTCCGCGACGCGAGACGTTTCGTCGACACGACCCTGCGCCGCTGGAACGCCCCCACCCGCGTCGTCGACGACCTGGTCCTGATCGTGAGCGAACTGGCCGCGAACGCGGTCCTGCACGGGCGGCCACCGATCCAGCTCCGGCTGCGCCGGACCCAGACCCACGTGGTGCTGGAACTGCACGACACGGCACCGTACCTGCCACGCAAGCAACGCCCGACCCCGGACGACGAGCACGGGCGCGGGCTGCAGCTGGTGGCCTCGCTGTGCGACCGCTGGGGCACCCGGCCGACCGCGGATGGCAAGGCCGTCTGGTGCATGTGCTCGATCTGAGCCGAGCTCAGCCGACCTCAACCGGCGCGGCGGGGGTCTTGCGCGCGCAGGCGGTACCGTCGAGGTTCTGAGCTGAAAGGCAGGGACGAGGCATGCGGGTCAGGCGGATCACGCCCAATCTTCCGGTCGCCGACGTCGAGGCGGCCAAGGGCTTCTACACCGACTTCATGGGCCTGGCCGATGAGGAGTTCAACCTGGGCTGGGTGGCCCGCTACACGTCGCCGGAGAACGGGGCGCACGTGCAGCTGGTCGCCCAGGACGCGACCGCGCGGCATTTTCCGGTGGTCTCCGTGCACGTGGACGACGTCGACGCCGCGTATGCCGAGGCGGTGGCGCGTGGGTACGACATCGTGCACCCGCTGACCACCGAGGAGTGGGGCGTGCGCCGGTTCTTCGTCCGCGCCCCCGACGGCAACGTCCTCAACGTGGTGGCGCACCGCGAGCAGGCGCGCTAGCCGAGGTAGAACGCGCGGCGGGCGGTGACGAACGACTCGATCGACATCGCGGGTGTGCCGGTGACCTTCTCCACGTCGTGGGTCAGGCGGTCGTAGCGGTTCTCCCGGTGCAACCGCGCCATCGTCGCCACGTGCTGCTCCGTGTGCGGCGGCAGGCCCGCCTTCGGCAGCACCTCCCGCACCCACCGGTCCAGCGGTACGTCCACATAGGACACCTCGCGGCCCAGGGCGAGCGAGTACTCCGCCGCGGCCTTGTGCATGTCGACGCTGTGCGGGCCGGTCAGTTCGTAGGTGTGGCCCACGTGCGGCGCGGGGTCGCGCAGGATCGTCGCGGCCACGCGGGCCACATCCGTGACCGCGATCGGCGACGTGTGGCCGGCGCCGAACGGAAGCTCCAAGGTGCCCCGCGCCCGGATCGAGGCCGCGGCCAAGGTGGTGAACAGCGGGTTGTCCAGAAACGCCGTGGGCCGCAGGTGTACCGCCGGCAGGCCCGACCAGTCGAAGACGCGCTCGGCCAGGTAGTGCAGGCGCTGCTGGTCCGACTCGCCGACGCTGGTCGGGGTCATCTGGGAGACGGTCATCTGGGACAGGTCGACCAGGGCGTCCAAACCACCGCGGCTGCGGGCCACGTCCGCCACGACCGCCGCGGCCAGGAGGTGGTCGGGTGAGACGGGCATCGTGAAGAGCATGGTGTCGACGCCGTCCAGGGCGGCCGCCACCGTTTCCGGGCGGGTCAGGTCGCCGACGACCAGTTCGGCGCCCGCGGCGTCGAAGTCCGGGTCGGGGCGGTGCAGCATGCCGCGCACCGGCACGTCCGCGGCGCGCAAGTCGTGCAGCACCGCGCGCCCGACGTCGCCCAGGCCGGCGACCAGAACCAGCACCACACTGCGGCGCTACCCGCGCGGAACGGCAACAAACCAGGGGGTCAGCGCGCCGGGTCCCAGCCGTCCGGGCCGGACAGGTATGCGGCGATCGTCCGGGTGGCGGCTTGCGAGGCGGTCAGCTGCGGGCGGTCGGCCGTCACGGCGGCGCCGGGGCCGCGGTTGTGGAACTCGGCGTAGCGGGCCTCGCGCCACGGCCAGGTGCCGAAGTCCGACCACGGGGTGGGCCCGATGTGGGCGCCGAGGACCGAGTCGCGGATGGTGACCTCGGCGACCGCGGCCGGGTCGTTGCTCGGGTGCCAGGGGCGGCCCAGGAAGACCGTGCCGGGCGGGGCGTCGGAGGTCAGGCGGCACTCGCTGAGCAGGAAGCCGTACGGGTTGGACAGCGACGTGCTCGCCGCCGTCACGTAGCCGTTGTTCGTGGTCGAGCCGCGGGTCAGGGAGTGGATGGTGCAGCGGTCGAGCACGGCGGTGGCGCGGCCGAAGATGAAGTCGACGTCGCCCTCGATGTGGCACTTGCGCAGGTACACGCGGCTGATGGTGGTGGCGTCGGGGCTGTTGAGGTACAGCGTGTCCTGGTTGCCGAGGAAGCGGCAGTTGTCGAAGACGATCCGGTCGGCGCGGGTCAGCACGGCGACGGCCTGGCGGTTGGTGATCTCCGGGTGCGCCGCCTCGTCGAAGGTGTTGGCGAAGGTCAGGTTGCGGGCGCTGAAGTCGCTGCCGGAGATGGTGACCGACGCGCTGCCCGAGGTGCCCCAGGGGGTGCCGTCCGGCTTCAGGGTGCCGTTGGCGCGGTCGTCGCTGATGACCACGGCCGACGGGTCCGGGCCCTGGCCGCGGAAGACGATGAAGGGCTTGTCGGAAGGGATCACAACCTGTCCCTTGTACTCCCCGGGCTGGATCTTCAGCGTGAACGGGCCCGCGTTGCCGGAGGGCACCAGGTCGACGGCGGCCTGCAGGCTCGACACGTCGCCGCTGCCGTCGGCGGCGACGGTCAGGTAAGGGCCGGGCCAGGCGCTCGCCGGCCGTGCGGTGGCGCTCGCCACGCCGGCCAGCGCGCAGGCGAACAGGACGGATCTGCGGCGCATGAGACCTCCCCAGGAATGCGCTTTCCTCAGGGACACGGTAGGACCGGTCAGCGAGCTCGGTCAATGGAATCGAGTTGCAGGCCGTGTGCAGGATTTCAGGCGGCGCCGGGGCCGATCAGCGTCTCGATGTACGCGCCGATCCGCGCCACGGCCGCCGGGTCCGGGTCGACGAACTGCACGCCGAGCTCGTCGCCCTCCTCGGCCTCGATGTGCCGGACCGCCCGGCCGCGCAGCCGCACGTCGTCCGGGCCGAGGTGCAGGCTCAGCCCCAGCTCGGCGCCGACCGGCGGGCGCAGGCCGTCCTGGAAGCCGCAGCGCAGCCCGCTCACGGACAGGTCGAGCAGGTCGCCCTCGATCCGCCGGCCGAGGTACTCCACCGCGAGCTTGCCCTCCACCGCCGCCCGGCTGTGCCCGCGCCGTTCGAGCCGGTCGGTGACCTGGGCCAGGGTCTCGATGCGGGCGATCGCCTCGCGGACGCTGCCGACGAGCGCCTCGACGGAGGCGCGTTGCCGTACCGCCACATCGCTGAGCGTCGCGGTGACGTCCCCGACCGCGTTGACACCCTGGCTCATGTCCGTGATCACGCCGGACATGGCGTTGGTGTTGGCCCCGAGCGCGGAGACGGTCTCGGTGATCTCGGTGGTGGAGTCCTTGGTCTTCGAGGCCAGGTTCTTCACCTCGCCGGCCACGACGCTGAACCCGCGCCCGGCCTCCCCGGCCCGCGCCGCCTCGATCGTGGCGTTCAGCGCGAGCAGGTTCGTCTGCCCGGCCACCCCGGCGATCAGGTTGGCGATCCCGTCGACCCGGCCGAGGCTGGTCGTGACCGCGTCGATGACCCCGCCGGCGTCGGCCGCGCGCTCGACCACGCCGCGGGTGACCCGGTCGGCCGCGGCCGCCTGGCGCTCGATCGCGTCGGCCGCGCCCATCACCTCGTCGGCCTGGAGCATGACGTTGCGCAGCTCGCTCAGCACGGCCCCGGAGGTGTCGTCGATGACCTCCCCGGCCCGCCGCCGGACCGTCTGCTCGGCCAGCTGCTGCCGCACGTTCGTGGTCATCAGCTGGGCCTCCTTCGCGGTCCGCTCGTGCTGCAGCCTGATCTCCTGCTCGTGCATCGCGTCGAGCATGGCGTCGATGGCCCGGCCCAGCTCGGCGATGTCGTCGTGGCCGGCGGGCCGCACCCGCAGCGCCCGGTCGCCCGAGCTGATGATCTCTTCTGTGGTACGCCGCAGCGGCCCGACCCGGCGCCGCAGCGAGACCCGCAGCAGCCACAACACGACCACCACGAGCACCAGGGTGCACACGGCCACGAACGCGAACAGCTTCACCGCGGTGCTGCTGGCCGCGGCGTGGATCGGCCGGGCGGCGACCACCTCGAGCACGACCTGGCCGCCGTTGACGGTGGCGATCGTGGCGTCCATCGCGATGTGCCGGGCTCCGGTGACGGCGGTGGCGATCGCGACGGTACCGAGCTGACTCTCCCGCTGCGGCTGGGCCTCGGCGCCCTCGCGCGCCCCGCTCGCCAGCGCCAGCGGCAGGTCGATCGCGGTGGCCAGGCGGGCGACCCGGTCCGCGTCCAGGCGCTTGAGCATGATCATGCCGCCGGCCGGAAGCCCCTCGCCGGTGTTGGGGTAGATCCCGACCCCGCAGAACAGGTACGGCGCATCGGCCGACACGATCCCGCACGTCGCGTCGCCCGCCTTGCCGGCCGGGTCGAACAGCCGCTTGAGCACGGAGGCGTCGCGCAGCTGGGCCGGCGGCTCGCCGTACGCGTCGGCGCCGCTGGTCATCCCGCCCGCCCGCAGCGAGCCGTCGGTGCCGATGCCGAGCAGCCCGTCCAGGTCGTTGACCTGCTGCTGGGCCCCGGGCGGCAGGTCGATGACCCAGCCGTCGGCGTCGGCGACCTGCACGTCGTGGAACAGGTTGTCCCAGCTCGCGTTGGTGACGCCGAAGGCGCGCAGCAGCTGGGCCTGGCTGTCCAGGGCGATCCGGATCCGGTCCGCGTCCTGGGCCACCTGCCGGGCCTCGAGCCGCTCGAACGCCCCGGTGGTGATCAGCTGCATCACCAGGAACGCCCCGATCAACCCGGCGAGCGCGCCGGCGACCGGCAGCAGGCGGCGTGTCGTCAGCCGCCGTCCGTCGAGACCCACGCAGTGCTGTTCGGCACCGCATAGCCGGACCTGAGATCAGCCCGACCTGAGATCACTCGCCGGCCGGCACCGCGTTCGTCCAGCCGCCCTCCACGATCCCGGCGCCGTCGCTCCACACGCCCCAGTCCACGATCTCCGGCTCGCGGACCATGGTCGGGCGTCCCGTGCGTACCGCCGGATCGATCTCGGCATCGGACATGCTCACCCCGTGCAGCCGGCGCGGGTCGGGCCAGGTGGTGACCGTGGACCAGATCAGCTCGGTGGCCTCGCCGCGGGTCAGCCGGTGCTTGACCACGAGGTGCCGCTCCACGCCGAACTCGCCGGCCAGGAACCGCTCGCGGGCCGCGGGCAGGCCGGCCCGGGCGGTGGCCACCGCCTCGTCCCCCTCCGTGCCCGGCTGCACCCCGAACACCTCGGCCGGCACCCGGGCCAGGAACTCCGTGACCGAGTAGGCGAACCCCTCCGGCGGCACGACGGTGAGCAGCACGTCCTGCTCGGGCGACCCGGGGTCGTCACGGTCGAGCCGCAGCCGCACGACGGCGGCGCGGGCCTGCGCGCCGGGGCCGGGCGCGTTGCCGTAGGCGAGGGTGGCGTCGGCGGCGGTGACGGTCAGCTCGTCCGGGACACGCACGAACGCCGCCCCGGCCGCCCGGTCGACCGCCTGCGCCCAGCGCACCACCAGCGCGCGGGCGATCCCGGTGAGCGCACTCGTCCAGGCCCGGCCGAGGGCGGGCGGCACGTCGAGCAGCTGCAGCTCCGGCAGCCCGAACCGGCCCAGCCCGCGCGTGATCATCGTCAGGCCCTGGTCGCCCTCGAACTGCGGCACGAGGACCCAGGCGCTCAGCGCGGACGTGCCGTCGGGGCCCGGCAGCCCGGCGAGGGCGGCGGCCGGGTCCAGGATCTGCGGGGTGTACAGGTCGACGAGCGTGCCGCCGGTGTCGGCGGCGATCCCGGCCGCGACCGCGCGGGCGTGCCACTCGTGGGCGGGCGGCCAGCCGGGCCCGAACGCGGCCTGGACGAGGACGAGGTGGGTGGCGGCGACCACGGCCCGCAGCGCTTCCGGCGGCCCGCCGAACATGCGCAGGTGCTCGACCGGCAGCGGCGGCGCCGCGGCCACCGGCACGACGCTCACCTGCATCAGCGGGCCGTCGAGCATCCGGCGGACGGCCTCGCCGAGCGGGCCCTCGATCCGGGCGGCGGCCGCGCTCGCCGCCGCGGCCGGGTCGGCGGGCGGCCGGTCGGTCGCCACGACGTAGGTGGCCACCACGGTCTCGGGCACGCTGAGCACCATCTCCACGGGCGTCATCCTGACGCACCGCGGGCGGGCCGTCGATCGGGCTCGCCGTGGCGTACCGTCGCGTCGTGTTCCTGATCAGTGACAACACGGCCGGCGTGCACCCCGACGTGCTCGCCGCGATCGCCGAGGCCAACGCCGGGCACGTGCCGTCCTACGGGCTCGACCCGGTCACCGCGTGGGCCGAGGCGCTGTTCCGCGAGCACTTCGGCGAGCGGGCGGCGACGGTCCTGGCGGTCACCGGCACCGCGGCGAACGTGATCGCGCTGGCCGCGCTGGTCCGCCCGTACGAGACGGTGCTCGCCGCCGCCACCGCCCACATCGTGTCCGACGAGTGCGCCGCCCCGGAGCGGTTCCTCGGCGGGCGGCTCACCACCGTGCCCACCCCGGACGGCAAGCTCACGCCGGAGCAGGTGGCGGCGTTCGCGGCGTTCGGCGACCCGCCGCACTCCCCGCTGCCCCGGGCGGTGTCCGTCGCCCAGCCCACCGAGCTCGGCACCCTGTACTCGGTGGCCGAGATCCGCGCGCTGGCCGACGCCGCGCACGCGCACGGGCTGCGGCTGCACGTCGACGGGGCCCGGCTGGCCAACGCGGCCGCCGCGCTCGGCACCGGCCTGGCCGAGGCGGCCGGGGACGCCGACGTGATCTCCTTCGGCGGCACCAAGAACGGGGCGCTGGCCGCCGACGCGGTGGTCTTCCTCGATCCGGACCTCGCCGGGCCGCGCAAGCTGCTGCAGAAGCAGGCCATGCAGCTGCTGAGCAAGGGCCGGTTCACGGCGGCGCAGTTCGTGGCGCTGCTGGACGGGGATTTGTGGCGTACCAATGCGGCCCATGCGAACGCGATGGCGAACCGGATCGCCGGCGCGATCGAGGCGGTGCCCGGCGCCGGGATCGCCCTGCCGGTGCAGACGAACGCGGTGTTCGCCACGCTGCCGCCGCACGACGACCCGCGGCTCGCCCGATTCGGGGCCGGATCGCCGCCAAGGCGCTACATGTCGGCCTTTGACACGACCGAAGCGGATATCGCGGCATTCTCCGCCGCCCTTTCCGCGGCGTTCATCCGTTGATCGTCCGACTCGGACGTGCGGCCGATGCCCGGCGGCGAACTGCCTCCATACATTGAGCCGGTGACCTCCGCGGGGCACCGGCTCGGCATCGACATCGGGACCGCCACGACCGTCGCGGCCCTGGCCGGGCCCGACGGCAACGTCCGCACGTTCCGGCTCGACTCCGACCTGCCCGCGGCCGGCCCGGTCGAGCCCGAGCCGGTCGCCGCGCTGCTGACCCGGGTCGTCGGGTCGGTCTCCCCCGGCTACGACGGCCCGCTGACCCTGACCCACCCGGGCGCGTGGCGCCCCAGCCGCCGCCGGGTCCTGGCCGACGGGGCGCGCCTGGCCGGCCTCGGCGAGCCCGAGCTCGTGCCGGAGCCGATCGCCGCCGCCCGGTACTGCACCGCGATCCTCGGCCACCGCGTCCCCGACGGCGGCTGTCTCGTCGTCTACGACCTCGGCGCCGGCACGTTCGACGTCACCGTGGTCCGCCAGGCCGCCGACGGGTTCACCGTCGCCGCCGCGGGCGGGCTGCTCGACGCGGGCGGCCTCGACCTCGACGCGGCCGTGGTCCGGCTGGCCCGCACCCGCACCGGCCCGGTCGAGGCCTGGGAGCGGCTGGACCGCCCACGCATCCCGGAGGAGGCGGCGGCCCGGCTGCGGCTGTGGCACGAGGCCCGGGTGGCCCGCGAACTGCTCAGCGACTCGCCGACGGCCGAGTTGTACATCCCGTTCGCCGGCCCCGTCACGCTGCACCGCGACGAGTTCGAGGTGGCCGCGGCGCCGCTTGTCGACCGTACCGTCGAATGCACCTTGGCGGTGCTGCGTGAGGCCTTCGTGTCCCCGCAGGAGGTGGCCGGGGTGTTCCTGGCCGGCGGCGTGACCCGCATGCCGCTCGTGGCCGGGATGCTGTATCGGGCGCTGCGCCTCGAACCGCTCACCGCCGAGCACCCCGACGTCGCCGTCGCGTGCGGCGCCGTGCGCCCGGTGACCCGCCCCGGCCCGGCCCTCGCCCCGCCGACCGCCGCCCGCCCGCGGCTCAAGCCCGCGCTGCTGCGCACGTTCTCCCCCGGCGGCATCGTGCGCGGCGCCTCCCCGGTCAACGCGATCGCCGTGAGCCCCGACGGCCGGCTGCTCGCCGCGGGCAGCGACGACCGCAAGGTCCGGGTCTGGGACCTCAGCACCGGCCAGGTCCGGCACACCCTGACCGACCACGACGGCCCGGTCCGCGCGGTCGCCTTCTCCCCCGACGGCACCCTGCTCGCCTCGGGCGGCGCCCACCCCCGCAAGCCCGCCCGCGCGGTGCGGGTCTGGCACACCAACGAGGGCCGCCGCCGCAACGTCTTCGACGCCGACGCGGGCGGCCCGTCCGCGCTCGCCTTCCACCCGGCCGGCCGCGTCCTGGCCGCCGCCGGCCTCGACGGCGTGCTGCGCCTCTTCGACCTCATCGACGGCCGCGTCTCCCTGGTCGGCGAGGGCCCGGCGCTGCACGCGGTCGCCTTCAGCCGCGACGGCGCCGCCCTGGCCACCGGCGACGACGGCGGCCGGGTCATGCTGCAGCACCAGTCCGTCACACCCCTGCGCGGCCACCGGGGCGCGGTCCTCGGCGTCGCGTTCACGGGCACGCTTCTGGCAAGTGCGGGCGCCGACGGTACCGTCCGGCTCTGGGACGGCGCCGCCGGCCTCGTCCTCGCGGGCCACACCGAGCCGGTCACCTCGGTGACCTTCGACCCCGCGGGCACGCTGCTGGCCAGCGCGGGGCTTGACTCGACGATCCGGCTCTGGGACGCGGCGATCGGCGCGCACCTGCACACCCTGGACGGCCACGACGGGGCGGTGCACGCGCTCGCCTTCACCCCGGACGGCGGAATCCTCACCTCGGCGGGCGCGGACGGGGCGGTCCGGCTCTGGAACCTCGCCGTCCGCCCGTGACACCGACTCCCGCGCCCACGCCCGCCCGCAGTCACGTCCGACGGCGTCCGCCAGCCTGACCCCACCGCCCGCCCGTGTCCGTCGGTGGGTTCTTTCCGGCCCGCCGCCCCGGAAGTTCACCGCGCGCACGTCTGCCGGCCGGAAAACAACCATGATCTTGTATTTGTCGATATACACGATGTGGCGTCATCCCTGCCCATGAAGGGGGAATCCGCACATGTCGATCCGTCGGGTGGTGCTCGCGCTGGCGACCACCGCCCTCGTCGCCACCGGCGTCACCGCCGCGGCGTCGCAGGCCGAGGCCGCCACGAGCGTCCCGCGCTTCGACCACATCGTCCTGGTGATGTTCGAGAACAAGGCGTACTCCCAGATCAGCGGCTCCAGCTCCGCCCCGTACTTCAACTCCCTGGCCGGCCAGGGTGCGAAGTTCACCAAGTCGTACGCGATCACGCACCCGAGCCAGCCGAACTACATCGCGCTGTTCTCGGGCTCCACCCAGGGCGTGAGCAACGACGACTGCCCGAAGAACTTCACCGGCACCAACCTGCAGTCCCAGCTGTCGGGCGCCGGACTGTCGTTCAAGGGCTACTCGGAGTCGATGCCGTCCAACGGGTACACCGGCTGCTCGAGCGGCACCTACCAGCGCAAGCACAACAGCTGGGTGGACTTCTCCAGCGTGCCCGCGGCGTCGAACCTGACGTACGCGAGCTTCCCGTCGTCGTCGAACTACGCCTCGCTGCCGACGGTCGCCTTCGTCACGCCGAACATGTGCAACGACATGCACGACTGCTCGGTGGGCACCGGCGACACCTGGCTCAAGAGCAAGCTCGACGCGTACGCGCAGTGGGCCAAGACGCACAACAGCCTGCTGATCGTCACGTTCGACGAGGACAACCGCCTCGCCCTGAACCAGATCTTCACGGTCTTCGTCGGCGCGCACGTCAAGACCGGCTCGTACAGCGAGAAGATCAACCACTACAACGTCCTGCGCACGATCGAAGGCGCGTACGGCCTCCCCGGCATCAACGGTGCGGCCTCCCTCTCCCCGATCACGGACGTCTGGAACTGACCCACCGCGGGCGCCCCGCTCCCTCGGGGCGCCCGCACCCGCACTTCTTCTCCATGTGAGGCCAGCGTGTACTTGTCCACAGTGGACAAACCGGCGACCACCCCGGCGGCGGGTTCCCGGAGGTCCCGCATCGCCGTCACGGTGCTCGCCCTCGGCACGGTGAGCCTGATCACCGACGTCTCCTCGGAGATGGTGACCGCGATCCTCCCGCTGTACCTCATGCTGGGCCTGCACCTCGGCCCGCTCGGCTACGGCGTGGTCGACGGCCTGTACACCGGCGCGACCGCCCTGCTGCGCGTGGCCGGCGGCTACCTCGCCGACCGCATCCGCCGCCGCAAGGTCGTCGCCCTGGCCGGCTACGGCATCTCGGCCGTGGCCAAGCTGGGCCTGCTCGCCGCGGGCTCCTCGGTCCCGCTGCTCAGCGCCGTGATCGTCGCCGACCGCGCGGGCAAGGGCCTGCGCACCGCCCCGCGCGACGCGCTCATCACCCTGTCCACCCCACCGGACCGCCTGGGCCGCGCCTTCGGCGTCCACCGCGCGATGGACAGCGTCGGCGCGTTCCTGGGCCCGCTGGTCGCGGTGGCGGTGCTGGGCGCGTCGGCCCAGTCCTTCGACGCGGTCTTCGTCACGAGCTTCTGCGTGGCCGCCCTGGGCGTCTTCGTCCTGGCCACGTTCGTCCCCGACCACCGCGGCCCGGCGTGGCTCGCTCCTTCGCCCGCCTTGCTCTCTCCCCCCGACCCACCCGCCGCCTCCACCTCCAACGATCAGACGCACAAGCCCATCCCGGCCACCGCGCACGCAGCAACCAGCGCGAACCGAGCCACGGCCACCGCCGCGGACCGGCACGAGGCAGCCACCACGAGCCGAACCGCAGCTACCGCCACGGGACAGCACGTGGCAGCCGCCGCGAGCCGCCGGGCCACGGTCACCGCGCCGCCGTCGACCGCTGCCGCCGGACACGCGCCCTTCGACGGGTCGCCGACGTGCGCCGCGGGGTCGCACGCCGCCGGTCACGCCGAGCACGCGGGCGCCTGCCTGTTCGCCGCTCCGCCGTCACCGCCGTCACCGCCGCCGTCCGACGCCGTCGTGGGACCGCGCGACGGCGGCCCGCCGCGGGCTGTCGCCGAAGGCGGGCGCACACCGGACGGCGAGAAAAACCTCGGCGGCGCGACGAGCAACGGCGCGACAGACAACCGCGCAACAGACAACCGCGCGGCGGGCAAAGACGCGGCGGGCAAGGGCGCGGCGGGCAAGGGCGCGAAGGGCGTGTCCGTGCGGGCCGCGGCGGCCTTGTTACGGCGCAAGGACTTCCGGCTCGTTGTGCTGGCCGCGACGGTCATGGGACTGGCCACGATCGGCGACGGGTTCGTGTACCTGGTGCTGCAGCGCCAGCATGACCTCGCCGCCGGGTGGTTTCCGTTGCTCGCGGTCGGGACGAATCTGGCCTATCTCCTCCTTGCCGTGCCGTTGGGGCACCTCGCGGATCGGGTCGGGCGGGCGAAGGTGTATCTCGGCGGGTTCTCGGCCCTGGTTGCCGTTTACCTGCTGCTCGGCGCCGGGCTCGGTGGGGCGGCCGCGTTGTGGGTCACGGTGGGGCTGTACGGGACGTTCTATGCGGCGACCGACGGGGTGTTGATGGCCGTTGCCGGGCCGTTGCTGCCCGCGGCGTTGAAGACCACCGGGATCGCGCTGGTGCAGAGTGGGCAATCGCTGGCATACCTCGGCTCCTCGGTGCTCTTCGGGCTGGCCTGGCAACTCTGGGGGCCCGGGCCGGCGCTCCTCGCCGCCGCCGTCGTTGCCGTCGCCGCCCTCCTTCTCGTTGCCTCCATTCTCCTCAGGGGTACGACAAAACATGCGTAAAATCTTGTCCACGTCGATCTTTGCCGTCGTGCTCGCCGTCGGGGCCGGCGTCTACATCTACGAGGCCGCCCATCGCAACGATGCCGAGGCGGCGGCGGCTGAGCGGGTTGACATCAGTACTCCGGGGCAGATCCTGGTGCGTAGCACGGCCGACGGGTCGATGGGCCAGGTCGCGCTCGTGGACCCCGGCACCGGGCAGCGCAAAGTGTCCGCGGTCAGCTGCAACCGGGTGTACGCCGCCGCCGGGACGGCGATCTGCCTGCGGCCGGACGGGCCGCTCAGCACGTACCAGATCGCGATTTTGGACCGGAATCTCAACGAGCGCGACGCCTATCCGATGGTCGGGGTGCCGAACCGGGCGCGCGTCTCCGCCGACGGGCGGGTCGTGACGTGGACGGCGTTCGTGACCGGGGACTCGTACAACGGCGGGCAGTTCTCCACGCGCGTCGGGGTGCTCGACGCCGCCTCGGGGGACGTGCTCGCCGACACGCTGGAGACGTATGCGCTCACCCGGGACGGTAAGCCGTACCAGGCGGCCGACGTCAACTACTGGGGCGTCACCGTGGCCGCGGACGACCGCACGTTCTACGCCACCATGTCGACCGCCGGGCACCGGTACCTCGTGCAGGGCGACTTCACCGCCCGCACGGTGCGCACCCTCGCGGAGAACGTCGAGTGCCCGTCGCTGTCGCCGGACGGGACGCGGATCGCGTTCAAGCAGGCGGTGGACGGCGACCCGGTGAAGGGCTGGCGGCCGGCCGTGCTCGACCTGGCCACGCTGCGCCCGACGGTGCTGGCCGAGACGCGGTCCGTCGACGACCAGATCGCCTGGCTCGACGACCGGACCGTCATGTACGCGCTGCCGCGGGACAAGGACCACGCCGACGTGTGGCGGGCGAACGCGGACGGGAGCGGATCGACGAGTGTGCTCGTGGCGGACGCCGAATCGCCCGCCGCGATCCGGTGACAAACCGACCTACCAGAGAGTAACTTGACCGGATGCGAACGCTGGCGCTGCTCATCGCGGCCGTGGGGATCCTGTTCGAGGGGCTCTTCATCGGGGTGACGCTGTTCGCGCTCGGCGGGGTGATCGACGCCTATTCGATGTCGCTGGGCGGCGCCGATCCGTCCATGGCGCAGGTCGCTCTCAAGATCCTCGGTGTGGTACTCGCCGTGCTCCTGGTCGTCCTCGCCGCCGGTCTCGCTGCGGCGGCCGCCCGCGACCGCCACGCCCGGCGGATGGCCTTCATCGCCATGGTCTTCCAGTGCCTGGTCGTCGTGATCGCCGGACTGGCGCTGGGCTGGGCCGTGTTCGCGGGCACCCTGCTGGTGCTGGGGACCCTGATGTACGCGCTCCTGGACGACACCCAGCAGACCGCTACCCGCTGACGACCGGGGCCGCCGGGCAGGTGGCATGCTTGCCCGGTGCGGATCACCACCCTGGGCGAGCTGGCCCTCGACGGCCGTCCGGTGCGCGGTGAGCGGCTCGCCGCCGTCGTGCTGGCCCTCGTCGACGCCCGCGGCCGCACCGTCACCCCGGCCGCGCTGGCCGAGGCGGTGTGGGGCGGCGCTCCCCCGGAGGACGCGGCCGGCGCCGTCCACGCGCTGATCGCCCGCGCCCGCAAGCTCGGCCTGCCGGTGGCCGCGGTGCCGGGCGGCTACAAGGTGGCCGCCGGGGACGTGGAGCCGGATACGGTACTGGCCCGCGCCCGCCTCGAAGCCGCCCGCCGCGACCGCGACCCCGCGGCCGCCGCCGAGGCCCGCGAGCTGTTCCCCAAGTCCCCCGACCTCGGCGACGACGCCACCGCCACGCTGTTCGCCGACGTCACCGCCGCGCGGGCCGAGACCGGCGCCGGCATCGAGGACCTCGAAGCCGACCTGCGGGCCCTGGTCGAGCGCGTCCCGCCGCACGAGCCCTCCGCCGCGCTGCTGATGCGGCTGCTCGCCGCGGGCGGACGGCCGGCGGAGGCCCTCGCGGTGGCCGAGCGGCTGCGGGAGACGCTGGCCGAGCAGTACGGCACGGATCCCTCCCCGGTCGTCGCCGATGCGCACCTGGCGGTCCTGCGCGGCGAGCTGACACCGGAGCCGAGCAAGCCGAGGCGCAGGAAGCCGCTGCCGGCGGCGTGGCGGCGGGCCACCACCGCGATGCTCGGCCGGGACCGCGACCTGGCCACCATCCAGCGGGCCCTCGCCGAGGGACCGCTGGTCACCGTGGTGGCCGTCGGCGGGGCCGGCAAGACCCGGATCGCGGCCGAGGTCGCCCGGCGGGCCGCCGACACCGGCACCTCGGTGCACGTCGTCGAGCTGGCCGGGGTGCGCACCGACGCCGAGGTGCTCCCCGCCGTCCTCGCCGTGACCGACCCGGCGCTCGGCGCCGAGCTGCCGACGACGGCCGAGCGCCTGGCCGAGCTGTCCGGGCTGCTGGTGCTCGACAACTGCGAGCACGTCCTCGCCGGGGCCGCGCAGGCCGTCGCCGAAGTGCTCGAGGCCGCGCCCGACGTCGCCGTGCTGGCCACCAGCCGCGCCCCGCTCGGCGTGTACGGCGAGCTCGTCCACCGCCTCCCCACGCTCGACGACGACGCCGCGGTCGACCTGCTCACCACGCGTACCCAGGCCGGCGGTGCGGTGCTCAGCGGCGAGCCGGCGATCCTGCGCGAGCTCTGCGGACGGCTCGACAACCTGCCGCTCGCGCTGGAGCTGGCCGCGGCCCGGCTGCGGCACATGCCGATCGAGGACGTCCTGGCCGGCCTGGACGACCGGTTCGGGCTGCTCGACGACGCCCTGCGCGGCCTGCCCGACCGGCACGCCAGCCTGTGGGCGATGGTCGACTGGTCCCGCGAGCTGCTCGGGCCGCGGGAGCGCGAGCTGCTCGAACGCCTCGCGGTGATCCCGGCCCCGTTCACCCGGGACGTCGCCGCAGCGGTGTCCGGGCAGGCCGCGGCCGGGCTCGCGGTGCGCCTGGCCGCGCTGGTCGAGCAGTCGCTGCTGGTGCTGGAGGACGGCCACCGGTACCGGATGCTGGAGACGGTCCGCGAGTACGGCGAGGCGCGGCTGGCGGCCTCCGGCGGGCGGGACGCGGCGATGGACGGGCTCGTGGCCTGGGCCCGGGACGAGGCGGTGCGGCTGCACGGCGCGTTCATCGGACCCGGGCAGCTGGCCGCGTTCGCGCGCTGCGGCGCCGAGCAGGACAACCTGGTGGCGGCGCTGCGCCGGGCGACCGGGCGGGACGACGCGGCGGCGGTCGACATCGCGGTGCCGCTGTTCCACCTGTGGACCGTGCGCGGCCTGCACGCCGAGGCGACCCCGTGGACGGCGGCGCTGCTGCACGCCGACGACCCGGTGGCCCGGCGGGAGGGCCGGCTGGTGCACGCGGCCGACCCCGACCGGCTCACCTGGCTGTGCCTGCTGGCCGGGATCAACGCGTTCGCGGTCGACGCGCACCGGGTGTTCGTCGTGGCCAAGCGGACCCTCGCCCGCATCGGCGCGGCCGGGCTGGGCGGCCGGGTCTCACCGCGCGCGGCGGCGCTGGCGATCATGCTGCCCACGCTGGGCCGGGACGACATGGACGCGACCCTGGCCGCGGCCGAGGCGCTCATCGCCGAGCCGGACCCGTACGCGCAGGGCTTCGGCCTGTTCCTGCGCGGCGTGATCAAGGAGAACCGGGGCGAGATCCTGATGCCGGACGAGCGCACCGCCGACGCCGAGCGGGCGCACCGGGCCTTCGAGGCGGCCGGGGACCACTGGGGCATGGGCATGGCGGCCCAGATGATCGGTTCCCAGGGCGGCCCGGACAGCGCCGAGTGGCTGCGCCGCGGGGCCGGGCACATGGAGCTGCTCGGCGCGGCCGACGACGCGGGCTCGATCCGGGTGCTCCTCGACGCCCAGCTGGCCCAGGGCGGCGACGACGCGGCGGCCGAGCGGCTGGCCGAGGTGGCCCGCGCGCAGCCGCCGACCCCCGGCACCGGGATGCAGGTCATGGACCCCGCCCAGGCCAACCTCGGGCTCGCTCAGTACGCCTGGATGCGCGGCCGGGCCGAGGACGCGGTCGGCTACGCCGAGCGGGCGGCCGCGCTCGCCGACGCCATCGACCTTCCGGTGCCGCAGGCCCGGGTGGCGTTCAACGTCGCCGCCGCCGCGTTCACGCTGCGGGCGCGGGGCCGGGCCGGGGCCGCGCACGCCGCGCGCTACCTCGACGGCACCCACGCCGACGCCCTCAACAACCAGGACGTGCCGTCGATGGGCGTGTGGGCGCTGGGGGCCGCCGCCCTCGCGGCGCACCTGGGCGACGCGGACGGGGCGCGGGAGCTGTGGGCGCTGGGCCTGCGGTGCTCGGCGTACCCGGCCCAGCTGTTCGAGGTCGGCGGGGATGCGGTGCTGGACCGGGCACTGGGCCGTACACCCGAAGCGCCCTTGGGACCGGAACCCGGCGAATGGCGGAAGCGGCCGATGACCGAGGTCAACGACCGCATCCGCGCACTGTCCGGCGGGCATCTTCAGACCTTGCGGCGGTAGGCCCGCAGCGCCAGCGGCATGAAGATCGCGACGAGCGCCGCCGACCAGCCCAGCGTCCACCACACGTGCACCCCGTAGCCGGGGGTGCCCAGGAACAGCCCGCGCATCGCCTCGACCAGGTGGGTGAGCGGGTTGTTGCGCACGAAGCCCTGCATCCAGCTCGGCAGCGTCGCGGTGCCGACGAACACGTTGGAGGCGAAGGTCAGCGGCAGCACGATGAGGAAGCAGATGCCCTGCACGGCGCCGGAGGTGCGGGCGAGCATGCCGATGAGCACCGGCGCCCAGGACAGCGACAGGCCGAACACCACCGCGAGCAGCGCGCCGGCGACCGCGTGCAGCGGGTCGGAGCCGATCCGGAAGCCCAGGATGTAGGCGAACGTGAAGGTCGAGATCGTCACCAGGACGTAGCGCACCACGTCGCCGAGCACCGCCCCGATCAGGGGTGCGGCCCTGGGGATGGGCAGCGACCGGAACCGGTCGAAGATGCCCTTCTCAATGTCGGTGTTGAGGTTCACCCCGATCGAGATGGCGCCCATCGCGATCGTCTGGGCGAGGATGCCCGGCATCACGTACTGCAGGTAGTCGTGGGTGGAGCCGGAGATCGCGCCGCCGAAGATGTACACGAAGATGATCATGAACAGGGCGGGCTGGATGGTGACGTCGATCAGCTGCTCGGGCGTGCGCATGGTCTTGATGAGGCTGCGCTTGGTGAGTTCCAGGGAGTGCCGGATCAGCTTGAACGGCTTCGGGGCGGGGCGGGCGACGGTGAGCGTGCCGGTGCTGGTGAGCGTGGTCATGCCGGGACCTCCACGGGCTTGGACGTGAGCGAGAAGAAGACCTCGTCGAGCGAGGGCAGGTGCAGGGAGAGTTCGGTGACGGCGATGCCCTCGGCGGTGAGCTTGGCGACGGCCTCGGCCATCGCGGCGTCGCCGCTGACGGGCACGGCCAGGACGCCGGCGCGGATCTGGTCGGCCGCCGCGCCGGAGGAGACCATGCTGAGGATCTCGGCGGCGCGGGGCAGGTCGCGCTCGTCGGACGGGCGGACCTCGAGGGTCTGGCCGCCGACGATCCGCTTGAGCCGCTCCGGGGTGTCGTTGGCGATGACCCGGCCGTGGTCGATGACCGTGATCTCGTCGGCCAGGGCCTCGGCCTCCTCCAGGTACTGCGTGGTCAGCAGCACCGTCGAGCCGTCCCGGACCAGCGTGCGGACCACGTCCCACATGCCCTCGCGCTTGGCCGGGTCGAGGCCGGTGGTCGGCTCGTCCAGGAAGATCACGTCCGGCCGGCCGACCAGGCTCGCGGCCAGGTCGAGGCGGCGGCGCATGCCCCCGGAGTAGGTCTTGGCCGGGCGGTCGGCCGCCTCGGTCAGGTCGAACCAGGCCAGCAGCTCGGCGGCCCGGGCCCGGGCGCCCTTGCGGCCCAGGTCGAGCAGGGTGCCGAAGAGCACCAGGTTCTGCCGGCCGGTGAGGTCCTCGTCGACCGAGGCGTACTGCCCGGTCAGCCCGATCGAGGCCCGCACCTTCTCGGCCTGGTGGACCACGTCGAACCCGGCGATGCGGGCGCTGCCGCCGTCGGGGCGGATCAGCGTGGACAGGATGCGCACGGCAGTGGTCTTGCCGGCGCCGTTGGGGCCGAGCACGCCGTGCACGGTCCCGCGCGGAATGACCAGGTCGACGCCCTGCAGGGCCTTCGTCTGGCCGAAGTGCTTGACGAGGCCCGTCGCCTCGACCATCACGTCGTTCGTCATGCCAGGAACTCTGCGCCGGCCCGCCGACACGGCCCCGACACGCGACCGACACGGCCCGACATGCGACCGACGAAGAACCGACGAGCGCGGCGACGGTACCGTGACCGCTCATGAGCGACACGCAGGTCAGTCGGGGCCGCCGGGTCGGCCGCCGGGTCGGGCGGCTGCTGGGCCGGGTGCTGACCGGCATCCAGCCACCCGAGCGGCTGCCGGCCCTGCTGCCGCGGCCGGAGGACGACGCGGCGATCATGGACTGCGCACTGTACGTGCGCGGCAGCCGCCAGCCGGGCCGCCCCGCGTTCGCCGACGCCTATGCGCTGGCCCGCCGCCGCCGCAACGGCTTCGTCTGGCTGGGCCTGTACGAGCCGAGCTGGTCGCAGTTCACCGCGGTCGCCGAGGCGGTCGGGGCGGACGAGGCCGTGGTCGACAAGACCCTGGACGTGGAGCGGCGCCCGGCCATCGAGCGGCGCGGCGACGTGACGGTGCTCACCCTGCGCACGGCCCGCTACGTCGAGCACGCCGAGCTGACGGCGACCAGCGAGGTGGTCGACACCGGGGCGGTCACCCTGCTCATCGGCGCGCACTTCGTGGTGTCGGTCCGCCACGGCGGGGCCGGCGCCCTGGCCGACGTCCGCGAGGGGCTGCAGCGCCGGCCGAGCCTGCTGGGCCTGGGCCCGTGGTCGGTCGGCTTCGCGGTGATCGAGCGGATGGTCGAGGTCTACCACGACGTGGCGACCCGGGTGGAGCAGGACGTGGAGAAGCTGGAGGAGACCGCGTTCCTGCGCCAGGGCGGCTGCGACGTGCAGCAGATCTACCAGCTCAAGCGGGAGCTGGTCGAGTTCAAGCGGGCCGTGCTGCCGCTGCAGGCGCCGATGCGGCTCATGACGGAGATCACCTCCGAGCTTCCGCCGGGGCTGCGCCAGCCCTTCGGCGACGTCCTGGCCAGGCTCAACCAGGTGGTGGACCGCGTCGGCACGTACAACGAGCTGCTCGACTCGATCCTGCAGGCGAGGCTGGCGCAGGTCGGCCTGGACCAGAACAATGACATGCGCAAGATTGCCGCCTGGGCCGGCCTGGCCGCGGTGCCGACGGCGATCGCCGGGGTCTACGGCATGAACTTCGAGCACATGCCGGGGCTGTCGTGGCGCTGGGGGTTCGGCGCGGTGGTGCTGGTGATGACCGCCGGAATGCTGGTGTTGTACCGCCTGTTCCGCAAGTCCAAATGGCTTTGACCGATGGCTGTCACGGATTGACTGAGGGGTCATGACGACCACGCCCGAGTACCTTCTGCCGGCCCGCGTCGAGAGCCCCGAGCCGCAGGAGCGCCCCGGCGGCTCGATCGGGCGCTGGCTGCTGCAGCACCGCGTCGCCCCGGTCGGCCCGGAGAGCGACGAGCACCACGCCAAGCCGCAGGCCTGGTGGAAGGTCATGACGCTGACCGGCGTGGACTACTTCTCCACGCTGTCCTACCTGCCCGCCATCGCCGCCCTGGCCGCCGGCGCGCTGTCCCCGCTCGCCACCCTGCTCATCGTCGGGCTGACACTGCTGGGGATGCTGCCGATGTACCGGCGGGTGGCCCGGGAGAGCCCGCACGGCCAGGGCTCCGTGGCGATGCTGGAGCACCTCCTGCCGTTCTGGCGGGGCAAGATCTTCGTGCTGGTCCTGCTCGGGTTCGTCGCCACCTCATGGATCATCACGATCACGCTGTCGGCCGCGGACGCCTCCGTGCACGTCAACGAGAACCCGATGTTCCCCGGCTTCCTGCACGGCCACGAGGTCGTCATGACCATCGTGCTGCTGCTGATCCTGGGCTTCGTGTTCCTGCTCGGCTTCAGCGAGGCGGTCGCCGTGGCGATCCCCCTCGTCGCGGTGTTCCTGCTGCTCAACGCCATCATCGTGGTCGTCGGGCTGGTCGAGGTGTTCACCACCGCCGGGGCGCTGTCGGACTGGACGCACGCGCTGACGACCGAGCACGGCGGCGGGTTCGGGCTGCTGCTGCCGGCCCTGGTCGCGTTCCCGTCGCTGGTGCTGGGCCTCTCCGGCTTCGAGACCGGGGTCAGCATGATGCCGCTGGTCGCCGCGGACGGCCGGACCGCCGAGGAGCGCCGCGCCTCGCGCCTGGCCAACACCAAGAAGCTGCTCACCGTCGCGGCCGCGATCATGTCGGTGTACCTCATCGCGACCAGCTTCATCACCACCGTGCTCATCCCGGAGCAGGAGTTCGAGGAGGGCGGGGCGGCGGCCGGCCGGGCGCTGGCCTACCTGGCCCACGAGAAGCTCGGCGAGGCGTTCGGCACCGTCTACGACATCAGCAGCGTGCTCATCCTGTGGTTCGCGGGCGCGTCGGCGATGGCCGGCCTGATCAACATCATCCCGCGCTACCTGCCCTCCTACGGCATGGCGCCGGAGTGGGGCCGCGCGGTGCGCCCGATCGTGCTGGTCTACACCGCGATCAGCATCATCATCACGATCGCCTTCGGGGCCGACGTCAACGCCCAGGCCGGCGCCTACGCCACGGGCATCCTGGCGATGATGGTCTCCGGGGCCGTGGCCGTGACGATCTCGGCGTTCCGGGCCGGCCAGCGGGTCGCGGGCAGCGCGTTCACGGTCCTGACCCTGATTCTCTTGTACGCGCTGGGCGCCAACGTGGTGGAGAAGCCCGACGGCATCCTCATCTCCGCCATCTTCATCGCCGGGATCATCGTCGTGTCACTGGTGTCGCGGGTCAGCCGCACCACCGAGCTGCGCACCGACGCGATCGAGTTCGACGACGCCGCCCGCCGGTTCGTCACCGAGTCGATCGTGCACGACGGGGAGCTCAACATCGTGGCGAACCGGCGGCAGGCCGGGGACAGCGCGGAGTACCAGGGGAAGGAATCGGAGCAGCGGGGCATCAACCCGGTGCCGGGCCGGGCCGACATCCTGTTCCTGGAGATCGAGGTTGTCGACCCGTCACAGTTCTCCGGAACCCTGCGGGTGCGTGGGGTCGAGATCGGCGAATACCGGGTGCTGCGCACCGAAAGCCCGGCCGCGCCCAACGCGATCGCCGCGGTGCTGCTCGCCCTGCGCGACGCGACCGGGGTCCGTCCGCACGCATACTTCGAGTGGGCGGAGGGCAGCCCGCTCACCCATCTCTTCCGGTACCTCTTCCTGGGCCGCGGCGACACGGCACCGGTCGTGCGGGAGATCATCCGCTCGTCCGAGCCGGATCCGGCCAAGCGCCCGGGCATCCACGTCGGGGGGTAGACCGCCATGCCGGACACGGGGGCGCGCTGGCAGTTGCTGACCTGGGACGAGGAGGAGTCCGCGCCGGCCGCGTGCCGGGCCGTCGACGGGCTCTTCGCGGGCGCGCCGCCGCCGCCGGAGATCGAGCGGTACACCCTGCTGGGCGTGGTCCCGGCCGGACCCCTGGCCGCCGTCACGCTCGGCACCTGGCTCGGCAACGTGCACGTCGAGGACGCCACCGAGAACCCGGCGACCGCGCCGCTGCTGGTCGACCTGACGGTGCTCGGGGTGCTGCCGTCGAACCTGGCGCCCGGCCTGCTCGACATCGACCTCGAGGGCCGGCTCCACCCGGCCGACCGCGCCATCGCCGACCGGCGCCCGGGCCCCGGCGGCTTCCGGCTCAGCGGCGGCCCCGGCGGCCTGGCCCGGCTCGGCCGCTGCATCGACGTCGGCGGGGTGTTCCGGGAACGCCCGGCGCCGCCCGCGCACGACGTGGTGCTGCGCGGCTGCCGGCCCGGACCGGTGCTGGCCCTCGCGGCGCGGGCGCAGGCCGAGGGGCGCTTCCGGGACACCGGATTCCAGGCCACCGTGTACTCCACGGGCCCGCTCGGCCCCGCCAGCACCCACACCGAGCTCGACGGCCGGGTGGCGCGCAGCGTCCTCGCGGCCGACGGCCTGGTCGACGTCACGCTGGTCGACGCGCTCACCGACCCGCTGCCGGCCGGGGCGGCGGCGATCTGGGCGCTGTGGCAGGCGGGCGGGCCGGGCGAGGCGAACCGGTGGGCCGGCTACGACCGGGAGCTGCGCGACGCCTGGTGCCAGGCCGCGCTCAGCCACCACCGGCAGAGCGGCCCGGACCGGCCGCCGGGCGCGACCGTGCACCTCGACGGCCGGCACGTCACCGACGCCGAGGGCTTCTACTGCGCGCTCGGCGAGGCGGTCAACGGCCCCGGCGGGTACTTCGGCGCCCACCTCGACGCGCTCGAGGACTGCCTGCGCGGCGGTTTCGGCCTGGCCGCGCCGTTCCGCCTGGTCTGGCACGCGGCCGGGGTCGCCCGGGAACACCTGGCCGGCGGCTACGACCGGCTGCGGTGGGCGCCGGGCATCACCCTCGACACGCTCGTCGATGTCCTGGAAAACCACGACGTGGACGTCGAGCTTCGCTGATAGGTTGGACCCGACTTCGGGGGAGGCAACCGTATGCGCATGTCCATTCCCGCACAGGTCCGCCTGGTGCACTGGTCGATCATCGCCTCGGCGCTGCTGCTGGCGATCGCGTCCGCCCTGTCCTGGGCCGCCCTGGAGAACCTCGCCTCGCTGCACCTGAAGCTGGTCTCCGAGAACCAGATCGAGCGCGCCCACGTCGACATCCTCAACAGCTTCTACAGCGCCGGCGGCTCCGCGCTCGTGCTGGCCGTCATCGCGGTCGCGCTGCGCAAACCGTCGAGCCAGGCCCGGGCCGCCGTGTGGGTGGTGGCGCCGATCATCGCCCTGACCACGCTGTGCTTCCTGGTCGGCGGGCCGGAGTACGCGGTCGCCCCGACCGGCGAGGAGCCGGCCGAGCTACAGGCCGAGTACGCGCAGGTCGTCCCCGACTGGTACACCTGGTCGCACGGGGTCACCGGCGTCCTCGCGGCCGCGCTGCTGATCTTCGGCGCCGTCTTCCTGACCCGCTCGGACCTGCGGGAGGCCTACGTGAACGCCGGCGGTACCGAGACCCGCGGCTACACCTCGTGGGTCGACCGCACCGGCGGCGCGGCGGCCGACGTCACCCGCGACGAGGCCCGCGGCACGTCCGGTGAACGCTCTCGCGATGACGGGGTTGAGCCGCGGGGTTAAGGTGTCGCCGTGACGGAGCCCACCTCTCCCTCCGGGCCGGCCTCGGGGCCCCGGCCGCCCGCGTGGAACCGGCCTGCGAATGTGCCCATCTCCGGTGAGCTTCTGCCTCCCGCCGGTCCCGCCGGTCCCGCCGGCGGCTTCGCCGGGCCGCCGCGGGGCGGGTATCAGGTGCCGCCGGCGCCGGTCACCAAGCGGATCCCGGACAACCTGCCGTTCGTGGCCAAGCCGAGCGTGCTCAAGCGCATCCTGGTGCTCGCCCCGATCGGGATCGTGACGCTGCTGATCTTCGCCTGCCCGCTCGGGCTGGCCCTGACCGCCGACAACGACCCCAACTCGACCAGCGGCGACATCGTGGCCCTGGTCGGGATCGTCGGGTGCCTGGCGGTGGTCATCGCGGCCGCGTTCGGGCTGCAGATCTTCCTGATCGCCTCCGGCGGCCCGGTGCTCGCGCTGGCCCCCACCGGGATGTGGATCAAGACCCGGCCGACCCGCGGGCAGGCGATCTGGCTGCCCTGGGAGGGCATCGAGCGGATCTCGCGGCGGCGCTGGGGCTTGGAGAAGATGCTCGTGGTCAAGCCGCGCGACCCGCGGCTGGAGGGCAGCCTGGGCGCGTTCACCCAGGTCGACTCGGCCATGCTGAAGCTGTTCTACGGCTCGGGCTTCACCGCGACGCTCAACTTCGCCGACCGCTCCGAGGACGAGATCCTGGCGGCGGTGCGGCAGTTCAGCAACGGCCGTACCCCCGTCAACATCTGACCCGTCCACGTGCGCGCCGTCCGCGCTCTCCGGCCGGCGCGCAGTATCATTCCTGGTCGCGCCCTGGTAGCGCGCTTCTCGGTAGCGCCGCGTTTCGGTCGGCCTCGATCCGGAAATCCGGGGCGTCAGGGGCCACATGTCGCCAGGGTGCCGAAAAAGTGTCAGACCCTAGGTCTACGCTCGCGGGCAGCACAGGGGACCAGGACCATTGGAGAGAGCCGAGTTGACCGCACAACCCGAGTCCTTGTACGGGGCAGACAACCTTACGCTCCTCGAAGGGCTCGACGCCGTCCGCAAGCGCCCGGGCATGTACATCGGTTCGACCGACAGCCGCGGCGTCGCCCACCTGTTCAACGAGATCGTGGACAACTCGACCGACGAGGGCATCGCCGGGCACGCCACCCGCATCGAGGTGACGCTGCACGCCGACGGCTCGGTGCAGGTCGACGACGACGGCCGCGGCATCCCGGTGGACGTGCACGCCAAGACCGGCATGTCCGGCGTCGAGCTGGTGCTGACCCGGCTGCACGCCGGCGGCAAGTTCGGCGGGTCGGGGTACAAGACCTCCGGCGGCCTGCACGGTGTCGGCGCCTCCGCGGTCAACGCGCTGTCGACCCGCTACGACGTGACCGTCCGCCGCGAGGGCAAGATCCACCACATGTCGTTCCAGCACGGCGTGCCGGGCGAGTTCGACGGGCCCAACCCCAACTCCAAGTTCCGCCGGGGCGGCGGGCTGGTCGTGCAGGGCCGGATGAAGCGCGGCTCGGGCACCGGCACCTCGACCCGCTACTGGCACGACCCGCGCTACTTCGAGACCGGCGCCACCCTCGACCCCGAGCAGGTCCGGGCGAAGCTGCGCAACACCGCGTTCCTCGTGCCGGGCGTCACCTACGTGCTGCGCGACGCCACGCAGGGCTCGATCGAGACCGAGACGTACCACTACCCCAACGGCCTGGCCGACATGGTGGAGTTCCTCGCCCCCAGCGGCGACAAGCCGGTCTGCGGCACGCTGCTCATCAACGGCGAGGGCACCTACAAGGAGAACGCCGCCGACGAGAACGGCGTCATGAAGGCCAACGTCGAGCGGCGGGCCGAGGTCGAGATCGCGCTGCGCTGGGGCACCGGCTACGACCGGGTCGTGGAGTCGTTCTCCAACACCATCCGCAACGTGCACGGCGGCACCCACCGGCGCGGCTTCGAGCGCGGCGCGACCCGGGCGCTGACCGAGGCGATCCGCAACACCCGCGGCCTGCTGCGGCCCAAGGAGGACCTGCCGACCCTCGACGACGTGCTCGAGGGCATGACGGCCGTCATCCACGTGCGGATCCCGGAGCCGCAGTTCACCTCGCAGACCAAGGACGAGCTGTCCACCGCGCCGGTCACCCGGGTCGTGCAGCAGGTCGTCGAGGCGCACATCAAGGCCTGGATCGAGGCCCGCAAGACCAAGGTCGAGGCCCGCACCGTCCTGCAGAAGATCGTCGACGCGGCCCGGGTCCGGCTCACCCAGAAGCAGCAGAAGGACGCGGCCCGGCGCAAGACGGCGCTGGAGGGCGCGTCGATGCCGGCCAAGCTCGTCGACTGCCGCTCCACCGGGGTGCAGCGCAGCGAGCTGTTCATCGTCGAGGGCGACAGCGCCCTGGGCACGGCCCGGATGGCCCGCTCCTCGGAGTACCAGGCCCTGCTGCCGATCCGCGGCAAGATCCTCAACGTGCAGAAGGCCAACATCCAGCAGGTGCTCGACAACGCCGAGTGCTCGGCGATCGTGCAGGTGCTGGGGGCCGGCTCGGGGCGCACGTTCGACCTGGAGTCGATGCGCTACGGCCGCATCCTCATCATGGCCGACGCCGACGTCGACGGCTCGCACATCCGCACCCTGCTCATCACGCTGTTCGCGAAGTACATGCGGCCCGCCATCGCCGACGGGCGGCTCTACGCGGCCGTCCCCCCGCTGCACAAGATCGTCACGAAGGGGCGGAACTCGGAGACGATCTACACGTACACGCAGCAGGAGATGGAGACCACCGTGGCCCGGCTGGAGAAGGCCGGCAAGCAGGTCGTCACCCCGATCCCCCGGTTCAAGGGCCTGGGCGAGATGGACGCCGACGAGCTGTGGGACACCACGATGAACCCGGCCACCCGCGCGGTGCGGCGCATCACCCTCGACGACGTCGACCGGGCCGAGGAGGTGCTCGAGCTGCTCATGGGCGAGCGGGTCGAGCCCCGCCGCAACTGGCTCATCGACGCGGCGCCCCGGGTCGACCAGCAGACGATCGACGCGTGAGCACCCTCATGCTTGCCGACTCGTCGCGCCCGCAGGCTTCCGGCACGTCGCGCCCGCAGGCTTCCGGCACATCGCGCCCCCAGGTTTTCGGCACGTCGCGCCCACGGGTTTCTTGCTCATCGCGCCCGGGGGTTTTTGGCTCATCGCGCCCGGAAGTTTTTGGCTCATCGCGCTCGCGGGCGCGGGTCCGGCATCAGACGAACGACGCGTAAAGACGGAAAGGCCGACAGCACACGATGGCAGCACGCAAGAGCAAGGCCGCGGTCAAGGCCGACCTGTCCGCGTTCGACCAGGCCGGCGCGCGGGTGCTGAACAACCCGCTCACCACCGAGGTGGAGGACTCCTACCTGGAGTACGCCTACTCGGTCATCCACTCCCGGGCCCTGCCGGACGCGCGGGACGGGCTCAAGCCGGTACACCGGCGGATCCTGTTCTCGATGAGCGAGCAGGGGCACCGCCCCGACCGGGGGCACGTGAAGTCCTCCCGCGTCGTCGGTGACGTCATGGGCAAGTACCACCCGCACGGCGACAGCGCGATCTACGACGCCATGGTGCGCATGGCCCAGGACTTTTCGCTCAACGTGCCGCTCATCGACGGCCACGGCAACTTCGGTTCCCCGGACGACGGGCCGGCGGCCTCGCGGTACACCGAGGCGCGCATGTCCCGCGAGGCGATGCTGCTCGTCGGCGAGCTCGACGAGGGCACGGTCGACTTCCGGCCCAACTACGACGGCTCCCTCGACGAGCCCTCGGTGCTGCCCGCCGCGTTCCCCAACCTGCTGGTCAACGGCTCGTCCGGGATCGCCGTGGGCATGGCGACCAACATGATCCCGCACAACCTGGCCGAGATCGTGGCCGCGACCCGCTGGCTGATCAACCACCCGAACGCGACCCTCGACAAGCTCATGGAGTTCGTCCCGGGGCCCGATCTGCCCACCGGCGGGCTGCTGCTCGGCCTCGACGAGGTCCGCAAGGCCTACGAGACCGGCCGCGGCGTGGTGCGCATGCGCGGCCGGGTCGAGATCGGGCTGCTCGAGGGCAGCCGCGGGCGGCAGGCGATCACGGTGACGGAGCTGCCGTACGGTATCGGCGCCGAAAAGGTCATCGAGAAGATCACCGACGAGGTCAACAAGACCAAGCGCCTGCAGGGCATCGCCGACGTCAAGGACCTCACCGACCGGGAGAACGGCACCCGCCTGGTCATCGAGTGCAAGGTCGGCGTCAACCCGCAGGCCCTGCTGGCCGACCTCTACCGGCTCACCCCGCTGGAGCAGTCCTTCGGCGTCAACAACCTCGTGCTCGTCGACGGCCAGCCGCAGACGCTCGGGCTCAAGGCGCTGCTGGAGGTGTTCCTGGCCCACCGCTACGAGGTGGTGACCCGGCGCACCGAGTTCCGCCGCAAGAAGCGCCAGGACCGGCTGCACCTCGTCGACGGCCTGCTCATCGCGCTGCTGGACATCGACCAGGTGATCGCCCTGATCCGGGAGAGCGAGAACGCGGCGGCGGCCAAGACCGGCCTGATGGAGCGGTTCGGGCTCACCGACATCCAGGCCACCTACATCCTCGACACCCCGCTGCGCCGGCTCACCCGCTACGACCGCATCGAGCTGGAGGCCGAGCAGCAGCGCCTCAACGAGGAGATCGCCGCGCTGAGCGAGATCCTCGACGACGAGAAGGTCCTGAAGAAGGTCGTCTCCGACGAGCTCGCCGCCGTCGTCAAGGACCACGGCGCGCCCCGCCGCACCACCCTCATCGACGGCGACCTCAAGGAGGTCCTCGCCGCCTCGGTGCCGGCCGGCCCGCTCGAGGTCACCGACGACCCGTGCCAGGTGCTGCTGTCGGCGACGGGCCTGGTCGCCCGGACCGCGGCCGAGTCGGAGGAGGCCCCGGAGGCCAAGACCAAGGCCGGCCGGGACAAGCACGACGCCGTACGCGCCGTCGTCCACACCACCGCCCGCGGCCAGATCCTGCTCGTCACCAGCCGCGGGCGCGCCTTCAAGGTCGACGTCCTGCCGCTGCCGACGCTGCCCGAGCAGTCCGGCACGGTCTCGCTGCGCGGCGGCATGTCGACCGCGGAGCTGGTGCCGCTGGAGAAGGGCGAGACCGTGGTGGGCCTGGCCCCGCTGGCCGACCGCGAGTCCGGCTCCCCCGGCCTGGCCCTGGGCACCCGCAACGGCCAGGTGAAGATCTGCGCGCCGGAGTGGCCGGTGCGCTCCGACGAGTTCGAGGTCATCGGCCTGCGCGACGGCGACGAGGTGATCGGGGCGACCTGGCTGACCGACGGCTCCGAGACCCTGGCCTTCGTCAGCTCGGACGCTTCGCTGCTGCGCTTCCCGGCCTCGCTGGTGCGGCCGCAGGGGCTCAAGGGCGGCGGGATGGCGGGCATCAGCCTCGCCGCGGACACGTCGGCCATCTTCTTCGGGGCCGTGGTCACGAAGGACCCGGAGCACGGCGAGCCGATGGTGGTCACGGCGACCATGGGCAATGCGAAGATGACGCCGTTCCGCCTGTACCCGGCCAAGGGGCGCGCCACCGGCGGGGTCCGCGCGCAGCGGTTCCTCAAGGGCGAGACGCACCTGGTGCTGGCCTGGATCGGGCCGCGGCCGGTCGCCTCGAACACCAAGGGCGACCCGCGCGACCTGCCGGCGGCCGACTCCCGGCGCGACGGCTCCGGGGCGCAGTTGCGGGCTCCTGAGCTGATCGGGCATCTGGTCGAGCGGGGCTGAATCTCTCGCCGGCGCGCCTCCGGTTTCTGAGGCGCGCCGGTGTGGGCCTTTGGGCGATAAGTCGGGCGCTGGCGCGCCACGACTTATCGGATTTTTCGCCCGACGGGGCTTAAGTCGGGTTTCAAGCCTTTCAAGCGGGCGATGATCAGGACATTTCAGGGCGCATTGGCACGCTTGTGCATGGCCGGCGCAGGGTGTCGCCGGTCACGATGGGTGGTCGCTCGCTCGGTGGACTTCTCACCTTTGTCGACCTACTTAGTGGACAAAATCAAGATTAGGCGCGAGACTTCGTCGCATGGATCCGTTGCTGGCGCTGGCCGGGCTTGGGGTTGGGGTCATCGTCGGGCTGACGGGCATGGGCGGCGGGGCGCTCATGACGCCGATCCTGGTGCTGTTCTTCGGGGTGCCGCCGCTCGCCGCCGTCTCCAGCGACCTCGCCGCCTCCGCGGTCATGAAGCCCTTCGGCGGCTGGGTGCACGCCCGGCGCGGCTCGGTGAACTGGGCGCTCGTGCGATGGCTGTGCCTCGGCAGTGTGCCAAGTGCCTTCCTCGGTGTACTGCTCATGCGCGCCATCGGCGACGGCGAGCGGGTGCAGGACGTGGTGCGGATCGCGCTCGGGGTGGCGCTGCTGCTGGCCGTGGCCGGGCTCGTCGTGAAGGCGATGCGCAAGGACCGGCACGGGGACGGGCCGGCGGCCGCGATCGCGGTGCGGCCGGTGCCGACGGTGCTGCTGGGAGCGGTCGGCGGGCTCGTGGTCGGGATGACCTCGGTCGGGTCCGGGTCGCTGATCATCGTCATCCTGCTGGCGTTGTACCCGGCGCTGCGGCCCCGCGACCTGGTCGGCACGGATCTGGTGCAGGCGATCCCGCTCGTGCTCGCCGCGGCGCTCGGGCACGCGTTCTTCGGGGACCTCAAGCTCGACCTGGCCGCGGCGGTGCTGATCGGGTCGGTGCCGGGGGTGCTGATCGGGGCGCGGTTGTCCTCGCGGGCGCCGGCCGGGGTGGTGCGGGCCGCCCTGATCATCGTGTTGCTGGCGAGTGCGTTGAAGCTGTTCGCGGTACCGACGGCGGCTGTTCTTCTGCTTGTCGGGCTGGCGACGGCCGGCGCGGTCGCGGTCGGCGTGACACGGCGAGGACGCTCACAAGATCCGGGCACCCACGACGAGACGACCGCGAAAGGGGCAGAATCAGCGAGTGGAGTGTCACCACGCTGACTCGCTAGGAGTTTCCTGATGCCTCGGCTCAACCACCTGCCCGAGTGGGCCGCGCTGGCCAAGCACCGCGCGGAGCTCGGAGAGGTCCACCTGCGCGACCTGTTCGCCGGCGATTCCGACCGGGGCACCCGGTACTCGCTGCAGGCCGGCGACCTCTACCTCGACTACGGCAAGCATCTGGTCACCGACGAGACGCTGCGCCTGCTGCACGAGCTCGCGGCCGCCCGCGGGGTGTTCGCCCTGCGCGACGCCATGTTCAGCGGTGAAAAGATCAACTTCACCGAGCATCGCGCGGTACTGCACACCGCACTACGAGCACCGCGCGACGCGGAGATCCTCGTCGACGGCGAGAACGTGGTGCCCAAGGTGCACGCGGTGCTCGACCGGATGGCGGCGTTCGCGGACCGCATCCGCTCGGGTGAGTGGAAGGGGTACACCGGCGAGCGCATCACGACCGTCGTCAACATCGGCATCGGCGGCTCGGATCTGGGCCCGGCGATGGCGTACGAGGCGCTGCGGGCGTACACCGACCGGTCGCTCGCCTTCAAGTTCGTCTCCAACGTCGACGGCGCCGACCTGCACGAGGCGGTCCGCGACGCCGACCCGGCCAAGACCCTGTTCATCGTGTCGTCCAAGACGTTCACGACGATCGAGACCATCACCAACGCGACCGCCGCGCGCAAGTGGCTGCTCGACGCGCTCGGCGACGACGCGGCGGTGGCCAAGCACTTCGTCGCCGTGTCGACCAACGCCACCGAGGTGGCCAAGTTCGGCATCGACACGACGAACATGTTCGAATTCTGGGACTGGGTAGGCGGCCGGTACTCCTACGACTCCGCCATCGGCCTCTCGCTCATGATCGCGCTCGGCCCCGACGGGTTCCGCGCGATGCTGGCCGGCTTCCACCAGATGGACGAGCACTTCCGCACCGCGCCGCCGGAGGCCAACGCGCCGCTGCTGCTGGGCCTGCTGGGCATCTGGTACCGCGACTTCCACGACGCGCAGACGCATGCCGTGCTGCCGTACAGCCACTACCTGTCGCGGTTCACGGCGTACCTGCAGCAGCTGGACATGGAGTCCAACGGCAAGTCCGTCGACCACGAGGGCCACCCGGTGGAGTGGGCGACCGGCCCGATCGTGTGGGGCACCCCGGGCACCAACGGCCAGCACGCGTACTACCAGCTCATCCACCAGGGCACGGCGCTCATCCCGGCCGACCTGATCGGGTTCGCCCAGCCGGTCGCCGAGCTGGGCCCCCTCGGCGGCCAGCACGACCTGCTCATGGCGAACCTGTTCGCGCAGGGCCAGGCGCTGGCGTTCGGCAAGACCTCGGAGCAGGTGGCGGCCGAGGGGGTGGCGGAGGCCGAGGTGCCGCACCGCACCTTCCACGGCAACCGCCCGACCACGACGATCCTGGCCGACGAGCTGACGCCGCAGGTTCTGGGGCAGCTGATCGCCCTGTACGAGCACAAGGTCTTCGTCCAGGGCGCGATCTGGGACATCGACTCGTTCGACCAGTGGGGCGTGGAACTCGGCAAGGTCCTCGCAAAGCGGATCGAACCGGCGCTGACCTCGGAGAACGCGGACCTGTCGGCGCTGGACTCCTCGACGGCCGGACTCGTGGGCCGATACCGGGCGCTGCGCGGGCGCTGACCGCTCGCCGTCGGTGGCGCGCGACCGGGGCTCCGGTCGCGCGCCACCCCGCCCGACACAAGCACCGCACGCACGGCAGGCACAGGCACCGCACCGCACGCACAGGCACCGCACCGCACCGCACGCACAGGCACCGCACCGCACGCACAGGCACCGCACCGCACGCACGCGCAGGCACCGCACCGCACGCACAGGCACCGCACCGCACGCACGCGCAGGCACCGCACACAAGCACCGCACGGCAAGGGGCCCGCCTAGTGCGAGACCCCCTTTCCGCGATCTTGCAGGCACGGGTGTGGCATTTAAGCGCAAACCCGACTTATCGCTTCGCGTCAACCGACTTATCGCCTGTCGGGGTATAAATGCGATATGTCCGATCACGAAGTGTCGGACATATCGGGCCGCGTTCGAGGCACGTCAGAGTGTGCTGGGAGCCACGCGCGGGCGAGGGGCGCGGGTGAGATCGCGACGTACGCTCGGTGACGTGATCGAGGACGCTGAGCTGCGCGCGATGAGCGCCGAGGAGCGCGCCGACCTCGCGCGCCGCCTGGCCGAGCTCCAGCCCCGCCTCGCGCGGCGGTCGCTGGCGGCCACCGAGCGGGCCAGGCGGCGGTTCGTCGTCATCCTCGGGGTCGCGAGCGTGCTCATGATTCCGTGGATCGTGCTGCTGGCCATAAGGCTCCCGCCCCGGTACCTCGCCAGCCACTGGCCGCTGACCTGGGTCGGGTTCGACGTGGCGCTCATGTTCGCGCTCGCGTTCACGGCCTGGGCGGCGCTGCGCCGGCGGCAGGTCGTGGTGCTCGCCGCGCTGGTGAGCGGCACGCTGCTGGCCTGTGACGCCTGGTTCGACATCATGACGGCGTCGGGGCCCGACCGGTGGGTCAGCCTCGCCACCGCGTTCGTGGTCGAGCTGCCGCTGGCCGGGTGGCTGTTCTTCGTGTCGCATCACCTGGTGCGGCTCAGCATGCGCCGGCTCATGGTGCTGTCCGGGCAGTCGCCCGACATCTCCCTGGCCAGGCTGCCCGCGCTCGGAGTGCCGTCCCGGGAGCGGCAGGCAGCCTAAGGCCGGCGGTCGACCGAGACGGCCGCGGCAGCCGTGCCGACCTGCAGGTCGTACTTGTCGGCGGCGGAGCCGTAGTCCGTACCGGTGGCCAGGACCGTGCCGCCGGCCACGTTCTTCGACACCTTGTCGTCCAGGCGGACCTCGCCGATGGTGCCCTTGTCGGCCAGGGTCACCTGGGCCGGGACGCCGCCGGGGGCGTGCACCGAGAGCTTGCCGACGCCGCCGACCCGGATCGGCATGGTGCCCTCCGGCTTCGGGACGGTCACGTCGAGCTCCTGGACGCCGGCCTTGACCTCGATGCCGGCCAGGCGGCCGCCGCCGAAGTCGACGACCTGGCGCAGGCCGCCGCCGGCGAGGTTCAGGGTCCACTTGACCTTGTCGTTGAGGTACACGTGGATCGTGGCCTGGCCGGCGATCTCGGTGCCGTTGAGGCTCAGGTTCACCGTGTCGCCGTTCTCGGCCGCGACCGGTTCGACCTTGCTGCCGGGCAGGGTCGAGGCCCGGTACAGCAGGCCGTCGAGCGGCTCGGCGTGGATGATCACGGATTCGGCGCCGCTGACCACCTCGAGGCTGGCCTGCTGGCGGTTGCCCAGGGCGCCCTCGACGCTGTGCACGGTCTCCTTCGGCGGCGGGGCGGAGTCGCCGCGCTGGGTGACGAGCACGATCGCGCCGAGCACGACGGCGATCGCCGCGAAGCCGATGACGTAGCGGAGCCAGGGGGCCAGGGCCAGGGGTCGGGTCACGGATGCCTCGGAGGTTCGGGGCGGCGCCCGCAGGGGGATGCGGACGCCGCGAATCGAAAGAACACGCGATCAGGGACTGGAGCAGGTGAGCGCCGGCGCGCTCGACGGGGCGGTGCCGGTCGCGTTGAAGCCGAACGACGTCGTGGCGCCCGGTCCGAGGACCTTGTTCCAGTCGACGTTGGCCACGGCCACGTTGGGCGGTTGCCCGGTCAGGGTGCCGTTCCAGGGGGATCCCTCGAAGCCCTGCCCGCCGGTGTACGTCCACCGGACCGTCCACCCGTTGAGCGTGGACGCCCCGTTGTTCTTCACGGTCACGTTCACCTGGAAGTGCCCGGCCCACGAGCTGGGCTGCAGGGCCCACGTCGCGGTACACCCGGAGCCACCCGGGTTGGGCGAGGACGACACGGAACGCGAAGGCGACGCCGACGCCGACGCGGACGCGGACCGGGACGGTGAACGCGACGCCGAAGGAGACGCCGACGCCGATGCCGACCGGGACGGGGACGGGGACGCGGAGCCGCTGGGCCCGCCGCCACTGCCCTTGACCCCGGTGACCTCGCCGTTGCCGCCGTCGAAGACCACGTCGGAGCAGCTGAAGAAGTTCTCCTGGCTGTCCGAGCGGACCCACTGGATGTACAAAATGTGCCGTCCGGTCTTGCCCGTCGGCAGCGTGGTGTTCCAGTAGTAGTAGTTGAGCGCGCCGGGGCCGCCGGACTGCGGCGGGTCGGTGGTGCTCCAGAACGACTGCAGGTCCGACCACTTCAGCGGGCTGGTCGGGTCGAAGCCGTCCTTGGTGATGTACATGTGGAACGTGCCGGGGTGCGCGGCCCAGTTGCTGTACCGCAGCTGGATCGTCGACCCGGCGGTGAGGTGGGTGGTCGGCCAGTCGGTGCGGGCGGCGTTGTAGGCGGCGTACTTGGTGGTCCCGCCGCCGCAGATCTCGCCGTCGTTGATGAAGCCGGTGGTGCGCCCGCCGGCGTCGGAGCGCAGGACGCCGAACCAGTCGTAGAGCGGCTGCTGGCCGCCCTGGGCCACGGCGGCGGCGCACGCCGGGTTGGTCGGGGAGATCTGGCCGGTGGACTGCAGTCCGTCGACGTAACACAGGTAGGTGCGGCTGCCTGGGGCCATCGCGACACCGTGCGCTTGCGCGGTGCCGGGGGCGACCAGGACGGCCGCGACGAGCGAGGCGGCGGCGACCACGGCCGGCCACAGCGCGCCTCTGGCGATCCTTGCCAAGGGGTACCTCCTCGGGTTCGGGGCGCGGCAGAATTGCTCGGCTCCCACGAGGTAGGCGCAGTGTGGCCGGGGTCACCACGGGGTGGCAAACCCCACACGGTGACGACCGTGGATATGCAGTTGTGAGCCGTGAAACTTACTCGCCGGACCTACTCGCCGGGTTGTACCACGGTGGTGAAGCCGCCGGCAGCGACGAGGACCCGGATCCGCCCGGCGGTCGTCGTGTAGTGCTCGAGCTCCTCCCCCGCCGGGTCGTTGACGCTGACGGTGGCCGGGGCGTCGCCGGGCACGACGACGTCGGCGGCGCGGGTGGACGTGGCGAGGCTGCGCAGCAGGGTCAGGTGGGCGCCGGTGGCCGGGTCGGCCAGGGCCATCGAGTGCATTTCGGCGCCCTCGATGCGCACCGCGGGCTCGGCGATCCGGGCGATCGCGGCCGCCTGCGGGTCGCCGTCGAGGGCCAGCATGGCGAGCAGGCCGTGGATGGTCGACTCGGCGCCGGCGTCGCGGTGCACGATGCCCCGGCCGGGCGGCAGGTCGCGCTGCACGGCGCCGCGGCCCTCGGCCAGTTCGCGGCGCACCGCGCCGGGGCTGTCGGGCAGGTCGATGCCGTCGTAGGTGACGCCGGTGTCCGGGTCGTACATCGGGGCACCCGCCGGGTTGTTGCCGAAGAACCACGACCCGGCGATCCCGGCCAGGGTGCGCAGCGCGGGCCGGCCGGTGGCGCGGGCGGTGGCCAGCAGCGACTCGAGGCGGGAGTGGGCGCCGTAGGCGAGCTGCACCCCGTCGAGGGTCAGCGCCTCGCGGGCCCCGGGCAGCGCGACCCGCAGGTTCACCGGGCCGCCGGCGACGAGCAGGTGCGGGGTGAACGACGAGGCGTCGGCGAGCGCGGCGTCACGGGCGGCGAGGTCCCCGCACACCTCGTACACCCGGGCCAGGGCGCCGGGGGCGAGCCCGGCCCAGCCGTGCCACTCGGTGCGGGACAGGCCGAAGGGCAGCACGGCCCCGAACGGCCACGTCCACGGGGTGCCGGTGCGCATGGCGGTGACGGCCTCGGCGAGCTGCTCGGTCACCTTCCGGGCGTCCTCGTCGCCCGATTCGCCGGCGTACGCGCACAGCCCCAGCAGCGCCTCGCCGGTCAGGTCGGCCCCGTCGGCGATGAGCCAGGCCGGTGTGGGCGTCTCGTCGACGAGGCGCCACTGGCCGTACCGGCGCAACACCTGCCGGCGCACGGCACCCATCGCGAGGCGCAACCGGGTGCGCAGGAACGCCGCGAACGGGGGCTCCTCGGTGACGAAGGCCGCGTAGCCCTCGCCGAGCGCCCAGATCGTGCGGGCCAGCCAGGCCGACTCGCCGCCGTCGGACGGGTCGGGATGCTCGACCGGGTCGGCGCTGGGGTTGAGCCGCCCGTCGGGCTGCTGCCACAGCACCACGTTGCCGGCCCGCGGGTCGGTGTCGTCGGCGGGCACGGTCTGCAGGTAGGCGAGGCCGCGCAGCAGCTGCCGGGCCGCGCTGCGGCTGGTGTCGGCGCCGGTGGCCCGCCAGTGCCGGGTGTAGACCACAGCGGCGCGGGCGATGTCGTCGGCGTTGAACGCGCCCTGGCCCCACTCCTCGCCGGTCACGAGGCCGCCGCCGACGTTGCGGTAGCCGTCCGGGCCGTGCTCGGCGTAGGTCCAGACGACCTCGACGGCGGGCTCCTCGGCGAGGCGGTACGTGGTGTGCCCGGCCGTGGCCGGCGGCGCGATGCGGACCCGCAGCGAGTCCAGGTGGGCCAGGTTCGTCAGCACGGGCGGCCCACTACCCAGGCGCGGCCGGGCAAACGCCCACCCCCGGGCGAGTCGCACCCGGGGGCGGGCAGGTTGCTCCCGAACGGCTCAGTCGACCTCGACGGCCGCCGCGGCGAACTGGGCCGAGTACAGCCGCGCGTACGCGCCGCCGGAGGCCAGCAGGGAGTCGTGGGTGCCCTGCTCGACGATCGAACCGTGCTCCATGACGAGGATCAGGTCGGCGTCGCGGATCGTGGACAGGCGGTGGGCGATGACGAAGCTCGTCCGGCCGGAGCGCAGGGTGCTCATCGCGCGCTGGATCAGCACCTCGGTCCGGGTGTCGACGGAGCTGGTGGCCTCGTCGAGGATGAGGATCGTCGGCTCGGCCAGGAACGCCCGGGCGATGGTGATGAGCTGCTTCTCCCCCGCCGAGACGCCGGCGCCCTCCTCGTCGATGACCGTGTCGTAGCCCTCGGGCAGGGTCCGCACGAACCGGTCGGCGTGCGCCGCCTCGGCCGCGGCCGCGATCGACTCCGGGGTGGAGTGGTCGGCGCCGTAGGCGAGGTTCTCGGCGATGGTGCCCTGGAACAGCCAGGTGTCCTGCAGCACCATCCCGATCTGTTCGCGCAGCTCGTCGCGGGACATCGTGGCGATGTCGACGTCGTCGAGCAGGATCCGCCCGCCGGTCAGGTCGTAGAACCGCATGATCAGGTTCACCAGCGTGGTCTTGCCGGCCCCGGTCGGGCCGACGATCGCCACGGTCTGGCCCGGCTCGACGCTGAGCGACAGGTCCTCGATCAGCGGCTCGTCGTCCTTGTACCGGAACGAGACGTGCTCGAAGGTGACCTTGCCGCGGACCTGCTCGGGCCGCGCCGGCAGGGCCGGGTCGGGGCTCTGCTCGGGCGCGTCGAGCAGCTGGAAGACCCGCTCGGCGGAGGCGATGCCGGACTGGACCAGGTTCGACATGGCCGCGACCTGGGTCAGCGGCTGGGAGAACTGCCGGCTGTACTGGATGAAGGCCTGCACATCGCCCAGCGTCATCGTCCCCGAGGCGACCCGCAGCCCGCCCACGACCGCCACCAGCACATAGTTGATGTTGCCGATGAACATCATCGCCGGCTGGATCAGGCCCGAGATGAACTGGGCCCGGAACGCCGAGGTGTACAGGGCCTCGTTGTGCTCCTGGAACGTCTCGGCCGCCTCGTGCTGCCGGCCGAAGATCTTCACCACCGAGTGGCCGGTGAACATCTCCTCGATGTGGCCGTTGAGCCGGCCGGTGGTCGCCCACTGCTTCACGAACTCCGGCTGGGCGCGCTTGCCGACCCGGGCCGTGATGAACACCGACAGCGGCACCGTGACCAGCGCGATGATCGCCAGCAGCCACGAGATCCAGAACATCATGCCGAGCACCGCGATGATCGTCAGCACCGACGTGAGGAGCATGGACATCGACTGCTGCAGGGTCATCGCGATGTTGTCGGTGTCGTTCGTGGCGCGGCTGAGGACCTCGCCGCGGGCCTGCTGGTCGAAGTACGACAGCGGCAGCCGGGACAGTTTCGCCTGCACCTGCTCCCGCAGCCGGTACACGGTGCGCTGGACGATGACCGTGGTCAGCCGGGCCTGTAGCAGCCCGAGGATCCAGGCGAAGATGTACACCACGGCCACCCCGAGCAGGACCCGCTCGAGCCGGCCGAAGTCGATGCCCTGGCCCGGCACCAGGTTGGTCATGCCCGACAGCAGGTCGGCGAACGCGTTGTCGCCGCGCGCCCGCAGCGCCTCGATCGCCTGTTCCTTGGTGGTGCCGGCCGGGATCCGCTTGCTGATGATCCCCTCGAAGATCACGTCGGTGGCGTGGCCGAGCAGCCGCGGGCCGAGCGTGGACAGCACGACGCTGGCGATGCCGAAGACCAGCACCGCGATCACGATGAGGCGGTCGGGGGCGAGCATCTTCAGCAGCCGCTTGGCCGAGCCCTTGAAGTCGTCGATCTTCGCGGGCGGGCCGCCGGCCATCATCATCCGGCCGGGTCCGCCCATCGGAGGTCCGCCGGGCCGCGCGCCTCCGCCCGCGCCGCCTGGACGTCCTGGTCCGGTCATGCTGCGGCCTCCTGCTCGGTCAACTGCGAAAGAACGATTTCGCGGTACGTCTCGTTGTCGTCCATGAGCTGCTGGTGCGAGCCGGTCCCGACGACCCGGCCCTCGTCGAGCACGACGATGCGGTCGGCGTCGCGGATGGTGCTGACCCGCTGGGCGACGATCACGACCGTGGCGCCCTCGATCTCGCGCTTGAGCGCCTCGCGCAGCGCCGCGTCGGTGGCGTAGTCCAGGGCCGAGAACGAGTCGTCGAACAGGTACACCTCGGGCCGCGCGACCAGGGTCCGGGCGATCGCGAGGCGCTGGCGCTGCCCGCCGGAGACGTTCGTGCCGCCCTGCGCGATCGGCGCGGCGAGCTGCTCGGGCATGGCCCGCACGAAGTCGGCCGCCTGCGCGACCTCCAGGGCCCGCCACAGTTCCTCGTCGGTGGCGTCGGGGCGGCCGTAGCGCAGGTTCGTGGCGACGGTACCGGAGAAGAGGTATGGCTTCTGGGGAACCATGCTGACCGTGCGGGCGAGCAGCGCCGGGTCGATGCGCCGCACGTCCACGCCGTCGACGAGCACCGTCCCGCCGGTGGCGTCGAACAGCCGCGGCACCAGGTTGAGCAGGGTCGTCTTGCCCGCGCCGGTACTGCCGATGATGGCCGTCGTCTGCCCGGGATGCGCGACGACGTTCACGTCGGACAGCACCGCCGCCTCCGCGCCCGGATAGTGGAACGACACCCCGCGCAGTTCGAGCTCGCCGTGCTCGCCCAGCACCGTGACCGGCTCGTCCGGGGCGTGCACGCTGGACTCGGTGCCCAGGACCTCCTGGATGCGCTCGGCGCTCACCTCGGCCCGCGGGATCATGACGAACATGAACGTCGCCATCATCACCGACATGAGGATCTGCATGAGGTAGGACAGGAACGCGGTCAGCGCCCCGACCTCCATGCCGCCGGTGTCGATGCGCTTGGCCCCGAACCACAGCACGAGAATGCTGGAGGCGTTGACGACCAGCATGACCGTCGGGAACATCAGCGACATCAGCCGGCCCGCCGCGAGGGACACGTCGCGCAGCTCGCCGTTGGTCCGGGCGAAGCGCTGCTGCTCCCGCTCGTCGCGCACGAACGCGCGGATCACCCGGATGCCGGTGATCTGCTCGCGGATGACCCGGTTGACCAGATCGATGCGCACCTGCATGAGCCGGAACAGCGGCCGCATCCGCACCACGATCAGCGCGATGATGATGACCAGGATCGGCACGACGACGAGCAGCAGCCCGGACAGCGGCACGTCCTGCTTCAGGGCCAGGATGATGCCGCCGACGCACATGATCGGCGCCGACACCATGAGCGTGAAGGTCAGCAGGACCAGCATCTGGACCTGCTGGATGTCGTTGGTGGTGCGGGTGATCAGCGACGGCGCGCCGAGCTCGCCGACCTCGCGGGCCGACAGGGTCTGGACCTTCGCGAACAGCCCGGCCCGCACGTCCCGGCCGAGCGCCATCGCGGTGCGGGCCCCGAAGAACACCGCCGCGGCCGAGCACACGATCTGCACCAGCGACACGCCGAGCATGAACCCGCCGATGCGCAGGATGTAGCCGGTGTCGCCGGTGATGACGCCGCGGTCGATGATGTCGGCGTTGAGGGTCGGCAGGTAGAGGGTGGCGAGCGTCTGCACCAGCTGCAGCAGCACCACCAGGGTGATCGGCCCGCGGTAGCGGCCGAGGTACGTTCGCAGCAGACGGATCAGCATGTCTCTCAGGCTTCTCCAGAGTCGGATGGGGGCTTGTGCAGACCGTCCAGCAGGACGGCCACGATCTCCTCGGGCGAGAACTCGTCGTGCGGCAGCAGGCCCCGCGTCGAGATCCCGACCAGCGCGAACAGCAGCCCGGCGGTCGTCTCCGGGCTGCGGCGCAGCAGGTGGCGGTCCGGTTCGACGATCCGCGCGACCGCCTCGGTGAGCCGGGCCCGGCCCTCCAGCATCGCCGCCATCGGCGACTCGTCGGACGGGAACGGCATGGTGCGGGCGAGCATCATCAGCGGGATCGAGCTCTCGATCCGGCGGATCAGAATCGCCGCGGCGTCGGTGAGCCGCTCACGCAGGGTCGCCTGCGGGTCGATCGCCGACAGGGCCCGCAGCACCGGCCCCGGGTCGAACGCCTGCTTCATGGTCGCGGCCAGCAGCGACGCCTTGTCCGGGAAGACGCCGAAGATGGTGCCCTCGGCGACGCCCGCCGCCTCCGCGATCTGCCGGGTGGTGACCGCGGCGCCATGGGTCAGCAGCAGCGGCAACGTGGCGGCGATGAGCGCCGCGCGGCGCTCATCGGGAGCCATGGCGGGCACCCGGCGGCGCCGGGTCTCAGCATTCACGGGGCCACTGTAATGAGCGAGCACTCACTCGTCCACCGGTTTTCACCAACGGCGTAGTTGCAACCACGTGGCAACGCAGCGTGATCAGCGGCGACTCCCGGGTACAGCAACGATGAGCGGATCGGACCATCCACCGGAGAGAAGGACGCCATGCGCGACGTCGACGAGGAAGCCCGGCTGTCGGCCCTGTACAGCTACGGCGCGCTCGACGCGCCCCGGCCCAGGGCGCTGGACGAGCTCACCCAGCTCGGCTCGTCGGTCTTCGACACCACCATGTCGACCGTGACCCTCGTCGACCGCGAACGGCAGTTCTTCGCCGGCAAGACCGGCGTCGTCCAGGACGAGACCCCGCGCGCCATCTCCTTCTGCGCCGAGACCATCCCCACCCGCCGCACCCTCGTCGTCACCGACGCCCGCGCCGACGCCCAGTTCCGCGACTACCCCAACGTCACCGGCGAACCCCACATCCGCTTCTACGCCGGCGCCCCCCTCATCGACGACGACGGCCACGTCCTCGGCGCCTTCTGCGTCAAGGACGACCGGCCCGGCGACCTCGGCCCCCGCCAGCAGGAGGCCCTCGAAACCCTCTCCCGGCAGGCCACCGGCCACCTCTCGCTCATGCGCAGCCGCCTCATGCTCGCCGAGCTCGGCGACGAACTGGCCCGCGCCACGCAGCGCGAGGAGGACCTCGTCGCCACCATCTCGCACGAGCTGCGCACCCCGGTCACCGCCATCCAGGGGTACCTCGAACTGCTCGCCGAGGACGAACGCCTGCAGGGCTACGGCCGCCTCGTCGAACCCATCTACCGCAACGGGCAGCGCCTCGTCGGCATGGTCGACCACCTGCTCACCGGCACCCGCCCCGCCGACGCGCCGCTCCTGCTGCACCGCAGCCCCGTCGAGCTGCACATGGTCCTGTCCGCCGCCGTGCAGGCCTGCACCGCCCTGGCCGAGCCGCGCGGCGTCGAGGTCGTCGTCGAAACGCCGACCGAGGCCTCCGTCGTCTCCGCCGACATCGCCCGGCTGACCCAGGCCGTGCAGCAGCTCGTGCGCAACGCGATCCTGTTCACCCCGGCCGGCGGCAAGGTCACCGTCCGCGCCCTCTACGCCCCCGCCCCCGCCATCGAGGTCAGCGACACCGGCGCCGGGATCCCGCCGGACGAGCTGCCGTACGTCTTCCAGCGCTTCTTCCGCGGCCGCCACGCCCGCCGCCAGGCCGTCCCCGGCGTCGGCCTCGGCCTGCACATCGCCCAGGAGATCGCCGCGGCCCACGGCGGGCGGATCACGCTGTCCTCCGCCGGCGCCGGCACCACCGCGCGGCTCACGCTGCCCTAGGCCCTGTCCTGCCGAGCTTGTCGAGCCGAGACGGAGTCCAGATTTCGGCTGCGTGCGCAGCGCGGGAGGTCGGTTACCGGGGTTGTAACCGGCCTTTCGCGATGTGTGCGCAGCCGGAATCTGGGCCCGGTGCAGGCCGGCAAGATCGGCAGGACAGGGCCTAGCCAGCACCCGGGTTGCCAGCCCGCTTCCAGCTTCTCCGCGACCCGCTCACAAGATCCGCCCCGACGCTTGGAGGCATGGAGATCACCGCGAACGCCCCCGTCCTCGACATCGTCATCCCCGTGTACAACGAGCAGCACACCCTGGAACGCTGCATCCAGACGCTGCATGCGTTTCTGGGCGCCTACGTGCCGTACACCTTCCGGATCACGGTCGCCGACAACGCCTCCACCGACGACACACTCGCCGTCGCCACGGCGCTCGCGGGCCGCTTCGAGCACGTGACCGTCCACCACCTCGACCAGAAGGGCCGCGGGCGCGCCCTGTCCACGGTGTGGCAGCGCTCCGACGCGCAGGTGCTCGCCTACATGGACGTCGACCTGTCCACCGACCTCGGCGGGCTGCTGCCGCTCGTCGCCCCGCTCATCTCCAACCACTCCGACGTCGCCATGGGCTCCCGGCTCGCCCGCGGCTCCCGGGTCGTGCGCGGGCCGAAACGGGAGTTCATCTCCCGCTCGTACAACCGGATCCTGCGCACGTCGCTCGGCGTCCGCTTCTCCGACGCGCAGTGCGGCTTCAAGGCCATCCGCCGCGACGTGGCCCAGCTGGTGCTGCCGCAGGTGCGCGACACCACCTGGTTCTTCGACACCGAACTGCTCGTCATCGCCGAACGCGCCGGCCTGCGCATCCACGAGGTGCCGGTCGACTGGGTGGACGACCCCGACAGCCGCGTCGACATCGTCCGGACCGCCCTGGACGACCTGCGCGGGGTCGCCCGGATGCGCCGCACGCTGCGCGACGGGACGGTGCCGATCGCCGAGCTGCGCGCCCGCCTGGGCCGCGGTGCGCTGGCGCCCGACCTTGCCCTGTCACCGCTTGGCGTTTAGCAAGCGGTGCAAGGTCAGCCACTGCTCCGGCCACACCAGCCCGACGGGTGTGCGGGGATCGAGGCGCAGCGCCCGGAACGCCGCGGTCACCCGGGCCGGCGGGTGCCGGGTCACCAGCGACGCCAGCAGTGAGCCGCCGACACCGGAGAAACCCAGACGGACCATCATCTTGTACCGCATGAGCTGACTCGACTGGATCAAGCTCTCCGGCCGCCGGGTGAGGCGCAGAATCCCCCCGTCGACCCGCGGCACCGGACGGAACGCGGCCCGCGGCACCCGCCCGGCGAGGTGCCAGTCGAACTCCGGCCACGTCTCGATCGTCAGCCGCGACCAGCGCCCGTAGTCCCCGGTCCGCTTGCGCGCATACTCCAGCTGCGTCAACAACGTCGCCGACGTCAGCCGCGGCGCCGCGAGGCACCAGCCGACGACCGCCGACGTCAGCGCGTACGGGATGTTGCCCACCACCGCGAACGCCTCCCCCGGCGGCTGCGCACCCAGGAAGTCGGCGGTGCGCACGGTCAGCCCGGCGCGGCGCGGCAACGCGCGGGCCATGTCCGGATCGACCTCGTACGCAATCACATGACCGGCCCGCCGCAGCAACTCCTCGGTGAGCCGCCCCCGCCCCGCCCCGACCTCAACCACGAGATCAGATCTGTTGATGCTGGTAGCCTCGGCGACCCGCCGCACCGCGACCGGATCAGCCAGAAAATTCTGCCCGTACACCCGCCGGGCACGCGGATGGGCAGCACGAACACGCGACATTGACCAGGTTCCCTGTTCGCTCGCAACGAATGCGGACGCGGAAGGGCCCCGGAACTGCTCAGGAAGATTTGGCCTCTACGTGCGGAAGAACGACGTCAGGCCTGGCAGACCAGGGCACGACGCCGGAGGCGCAGGCGCGCGGCCGGCATCACGGCCGACGCGAGCAGGGCATGCGTCGTGGTGGTCATGCCAGCAACGTATCACACGGCGCGAATGCTTTCGCCGCCGCCACGAACTCCCCCAGCAGCCGATGCTCACGCTCCCAGGCGAGCCCGATCTCCCCCGGCGGCAGATCCTCGACGAGCACCACGGCGACGTCGGGCCGCCGGTAGTACGCCGACACCGACCGCGGCAGCACGACGATCCCATGCTCGCGGGCCACCAGCTCCAGCTTCTCCTCGACACTGCGGGCCGGCGCTCCCGCCGCCGTCGCGTACCGCCACTCCGGCACCGCCCCCACCGGCTGCAGCAACGTCTCCCCGTCCAGGTCGACCAGCCGCACGGACTCCTTGCCGGCCAACGGATGCCCGGCCGGCAGCGCAACCACGCGCGGCTCCTTACCCAAGGCCAGGACGTTCGGCCCTTCTTCAACGGGAAGCCGCACATAGCTGACGTCGGCCCGGCCGTCACGCAGGACCGCGGTCTGCTCGTCCCAGTACGTGCGCACCACCTCGACCACAAGCCCCGGATGGTTCCGTTCCAGCGCCCGCACCGCCCCGGTCACCACCAGCCCCGGCATGAACGCGACCGCGAACGCGTCGGCCCGCACCCGCCGCTGCACCCTCGCCGCCTCGGCGAGCAGCGGCCGCCCGCTCTCCAGCAGCTCGACCCCGGCCGGCGTGAGCGCCACCCCGTGCCGATCCCGCACGAACAACTGCGCGTGCAGCTCCCGCTCGAACACCCGGATCTGCCGCGACAGCATCGGCTGCGCCACGTGCAACGCCTGCGCCGCCCGCCCGAAGTGCAACTGCTCCGCGACCGCCACGAAGTACCGCAGCTTTCGCAGGTCCAGATCCACCCGTCAGATCGTACCGGTATCACGGGGTCCGCTTTAGGTCTTGGCCGGCCGCCCCCTCGGTGCGCAACCGTTGACCGCATGGAACCACTCGCCCTCACCGGCCGCCGGGTCGCCATCCTCGGCGGCACCTCCGGCATCGGCCTGGCCACCGCCCAGACGGCCGCCTCCCTCGGCGCCGAGGTCGTCATCGTCGGCAGCCGCCGGGAAACCGTCGACAAGGCCCTGACGACCCTGCCCACCACGGCCACCGGCCACGCCGCCGACCTGACCGACGAACCCACGATCGGCGCCGTCATCGACACGATCGGCACGATCGACCACCTCGCCTACACGGCGGGCGAACCCCTCACCCTCGTGCCGCTCCCCGACCTGGACCGCGCCACCGCCGCCAGCTTCTTCGCCCTGCGGTACTTCGGCGCCCTGGCCACCGTCCGCGCCGCCGCTCCCCACCTGCGCGACGGAGGCTCGGTCACACTGACCACCGGTACCGCCACCGACCGCCCCGCGCCAGGCTGGACCCTCGGCGCCAGCCTGTGCGGCGCGATGGACGCCCTGACCCGCGCCCTCGCCGTGGAGCTGGCACCGCGCCTACGCGTGAACGCGGTGAAGCCCGGGGTGATTCGAAGCCCGATGTGGTCGGCGCCGGAGGCCTTCTACGAGCAGAACGCGGCCACCGTACCCCTGCGCCGAGTCGGCGAGGTCAACGACGTGGCCCGCGCGTTCGTCTACTGCATGACCCAGCCCTTCGCCACCGGCACCATCATCCCGGTCGACGGCGGCGCGCTGCTCGCCTGACGCAGCTGGTGTCCTCATGCCGACCGCTTGAGGACACCGGCGTTCTGCGTCTCGCGGCGTTCTCCGTCTCGCGGCGTTCTCCGTCTCGCGGCGTTCTCCGTCTCGCGGCGTTCTCCGTCTCGCGGCGTCCTCCGTCTCGCGGCGTTCTCCGTCTCGCGGCGTTCTCCGTCTCGCGGCGTCCTCCGTCTCGCGGCGTCCTCCGTCTCGCGGCGTCCTCCGTCTCGCGGCGTCCTCCGTCTCGCGGCGTCCTCCGTCTCGCGGCGTCCTCCGTCTCGCGGCGTTCTGTGTCCTAGGAAACTAGGATCTAAAGCCCGGTTCGACGGAGTTGATCCGGAGCGGTCAGCGGGTCCTGATCTACCTCGCCCCAAGTTCGGCGGCGGCCTGATCCAACGCGGTCAGCGCGGCCCCGATCGCCGGACGGGGCGAGGTGGTCAGCCGCCAGACCGCAAAGACCCGCCGGACCGCGACCGGGGTGATCGCGACCATCCGCACGCCGTCCGGCACCGCCTCCCGTCCGAGCCGCGGTACGACCGCAATCCCCAGCCCAGCCCCCACAAGCGCGAACTGCGTCGAGTGCTCGGAAGCGGTGTGCGCAACCCGGGGCTCCACGCCAAGGCCGCGGAAGGTCCCCAGCAACCAGTCATGACAGATCTGCCCGCGACTCCAGCTGATCCACTCCTCCCCGCCCAGCTCCCCGACCTCGACCGAGGAGCGGCCGGCCGCCCAATGCCCGACGGGTACCGCGACATCGAACCGATCCTCCAGCAACTCCCGCCGCCCAAGCCCCTCCCCCACCGCCAGCGGATCGGCCACCCAGTCCTGCACGACCACCACGTCCAACTCCCCCCGCCGCAGCAGGGGCAGCGCCTCATGCGGTTCGAGCTCAGCCAGCCCCACAACGAGCCCCGCATGCCGCGCACGCAGATCCCGCAGCACCTGCGGCAGCAACCCCCGAGCCGCGGTCGCAAACGCCGCCACCCGCAGCGGCCCGGCAACAACACCCCGATGCTCAGCGAGGGCCGCCTCCACCCGTTCGGCGTGCGCAAGCAACTCGGCCGCATGCCCGGCAAGCAACACCCCAGCCGGCGTGAGCCGCAGCCCGCGCCCCTGCCGCTCGGACAGCTCCTGCCCCGTCTCCCGCTCAAGCCGCGCCAGCTGCTGCGACACCGCCGACGTCGTCACGTGCAGGACGGCCGCCGCCCCGACCACCGACCCAGTACTCGCCACCGCATGCAACACCCGCAACCGCTCTAAGTTCAGCCCCACAGCGCCCACCCCCGGTCCCCGACGTCCTTCACCTTCGCCCGCCCGTCAATCACCACGACTCCCGACCCCGCCAACCCGCCGCACCGCGGATGCCAACGACACCACGCCGACCTCGACGGCCCGGCCCGCCACCCGCGACCGCCGCGACGCTCCGAGGCGCGACCGGCGCGAGCCGTGACCTGCCCGAGCCGTGACCTGCCCGAGCCGTGACCTGCCCGAGCCGTGACCTGCCCGAGCCGCGATCTGCCCGAGCCACGCGGGAACACCTCTCGCGGACGCACCTCTCGCGGACACGGTCGATACGCACTCGACCAACGCCACGGGCGCTCGGACCGCAGACACGATCGGCACGAGCCCAGACAACGCAAACCAAGGCCGACGCAACCCAGACCCCGACGCGCACAAGCAGACCCGGGCGCGCAACCCAGACACGGACGCGCATAGGCAGACCCGAGCACGCGCAACCACAACCGGCGGCCCGCAGGCAGAACCTGGCGCGCACAGGCAGAACCCGGCGCACGCAACCCAGACCCGAACACGCGCAACTAAAACCGGCCGCGCACAACCCAGACCCCGAACACGCGCGCAACCACGAACGGCCACGCACAGGCGGAACGGGGCGCGTGCTGACCCGGTCCGCCGCGTCGGCACCTGCGGACGGCACCCTCACCATCACCACCGCCCTCGAACCGACCCGACCAGACCTGGGCGCGCACGTCCCAAGCCCAGGCGCGCGTGTGGGACGAGAGCGGGCAGGGTCGCGGCCGGAGCGCGGCGGTCGTAGGTGCCGGCGCGGTCGAGGACGGGCCGGGGAGTCGAGGGGCGCCGAGCGTCATTGCGTAGTGATGCTACGCGGTTGGTCTCACAAGGTGTCGATTGTGCTTCATGGTTGCGTGCGGGAGCGTGGGCAGTACCAAAGCGGAAAGGAACCTCTTGACCATGCTTGACGTGAACCGGATCGGTTTCGGGGCCATGCGACTCACCGGGCCGCCCGCGCACCTGGCGCACGACGAGGCCGTCGCCATCGCGCGGCGCGCCGTTGACCTGGGGGTGCAGTTCTTCGACACCGCCGACGCCTACGACATGGGGCGCAACGAGGAGCTGCTCGCCGACGCGCTCTACCCGTATCCCGAGGGCGTCATCGTCGCGACCAAAGGCGGGCGGATCTGCGTTGGCGGCGAATGGTTCGACCTAGGGCGGCCGGAATACCTCCGGCAGCAGGCCGAACTGTCGTTGCGCCGGCTGCGGGTGGAGAGCATCGACCTGTACCAGTTGCATCGGATCGACAAGACCGTCCCGCTCGCGGACCAGGTCGGGGCGCTGCGGCGGCTCAAGGACGAGGGCAAGGTCCAGCGGGTCGGGCTGTCGGAGGTCACCGTCGCCCAATTGCGTGAAGCGGAAGAGATCGTCGAGATCGCGAGCGTGCAGAACAGGTACAACATGGAAGACCGAGCCTCCGAGGACGTGCTGAACTACTGCGAACGCCGCGGCATCGCCTTCGTCCCGTGGCGCCCGGTGGCACCCACGGCGGACAAGGTCGCAGCGCTCGCCTGGCTGCTGCGCCGGTCGCCGGTGATGCTGCCGATCCCGGGTACGTCGTCGATGCGGCACCTAGAGGAAAACATGTCCGCGCTCGCCGCACATCGGACCACGGTCTGATATCCCACAGTCGTACGTCACCTGCGCCGTCGTAAGGTGTGGCAATGCAAGAGGCCACTTTCACCAAGCGCGCCGGCGTGGGGCTGCGCTCGGAGCGCGGGCCGGTGCTCGGCTCGGTCATGCTGACGACCGGGCTGGTCGCGCTGGACAGCACGATCATCGCCACCGCGGTACCGTCGGTCGTGCGTGACCTCGGCGGCTTCGCGCACTTTCCGTGGCTGTTCTCGATCTACCTGCTGACCGCCGCCGTCACCACGCCGCTGTACGGCAAGCTCGCCGACGTCCTCGGCCGCAAGCCCGTCATGTTCTTCGGCATCGCGGTGTTTCTGGTCGGCTCGGTGCTGTGCGGCTTCGCGTGGAGCATGCTGACGTTGATCATCTTCCGGGCGGTGCAGGGCATCGGCGCGGGCGCGATCCAGCCGATCAGCATGACGATCATCGGCGACCTGTACTCGGTCGAGGAACGCGCGCGCGTGCAAGGGTACGTCGCCGGCGTATGGGGCGTGGCCAGCGTCATCGGCCCCACGCTCGGCGGCGTGTTCGCGGACTTCCTCTCGTGGCGCTGGATCTTCTTCGTCAACCTCCCGCTGGGCCTGTGGGCGATCTGGATGTTCGCGCGGCATTTGAAGGAGAACGTCGAGCGTCGCCAGCACCGCATCGACTACCTCGGCGCGGCGCTGCTCATCGGCGGCTGCACGCTGCTGATCCTGGGCACGCTCGAGGGCGGCATCACCTGGGCCTGGGTGAGCGCGCCGAGCATCGTCATCTTCGTGCTGGGTGCGGCGATGGTGACCGCGTTCGTGTTCGTCGAGCGGCGCGCGGAGGAGCCCGTGCTGCCGCTGTGGGTCTTCCGCCACCGTACTCTCGTCGGCGGCAACCTCGCCGCGCTGACCGTCGGTGCGATGGTGATCGGCCTGAGCTCGTACGTGCCGAACTTCTCGCAGGGCGTGCTCGGCACAAGTGCCCTGGTCGCCGGGTTCGTGGTCGCGGCGATGACCCTCGGCTGGCCGATCGCGGCGACCTTCTCCGGCCGCATCTACCTGCGCATCGGCTTCCGCAACACCGCGCTGATCGGGGGCGCGATCATCATTGTCGGTACCGTCATGTGCGCGCTACTCTCCGAACGCACCACGGTCGCCATGACGTCGATCGCCTGCTTCGTCATCGGTGTCGGTCTCGGTCTGTCCTCGGCGCCAGCGCTGGTCGCCGTGCAGTCCGTCGTGGGCTGGGACCGCCGCGGCGTGGTGACCGGCACCAACATGTTCTCGCGCTCCATCGGCAGCGCGATCGGCGGTGCGGTGTTCGGCGCGATCGCGAACACCACCCTCGACCGGCACTTCGCGGCCGCTCCGCCGGACGTCAAGCCTTCCCTCGGAGCCGGCGCCGACGCGACGAGCATCGTGCTCAAACCCGGCGGCGGCGACGTGCCCGCACAGGTCGCCGAGTACGTGCGCGCCAGCCTGTACGCGGCCACCCACAACGTCTTTGTCGGCCTCGCGGTCGTCGGCGTGTGCGCGCTCGCCGCGATCATGCTCATCCCGCGGAAGATTGAGCAGCTCCCGTGATGTGCGGCCGAAAAATGTCGTAGGTCGTCGCTAGGGTGACGGCCGTGAACGAGGACCTCTTCGCCGCCCCGGCGTCGTGGCGGCACAGCATCCATCCCCGTCGCGGCGGCTCACCGGTCGCCGGCGAACCGCTCAAGGACCCCCTGCCACACGAGCCCACGGTCGCCGCACCGCAGGACGCGGCCGGGGCATGGCCGCCCGCCCGACACGTCGACGGACGGTCCCTCGCCGAGCATTTTCTTCTCCGGTACGGTCTGATCTTCGCCCTCCGCGCCTGCCTCACCCTCGCCGCGCAACACCCCACCGGCCCGGCGGTGCGCCGCCTGCTCGCCCGGGTGCGGGAGGCGCTGGCGATCGCCCCGGACGACGCGTACGCCGAGGCCGTGCAGACGCTGCGCCACGAGCGCGAAGCCTCCCTCGAGCACCGCCTCGCGGTGTCGTTCCTGGCGCCGGCCGGGGCGGACTGGGTCGCGCAGGACATCGACAAGGTGCCGGCCAAACACCCGCTCGCGCCGCTCCTGATGTCCTCGGTGTCCACTGTGGACCAGGCCCGGACGGTGCTGGCGAAGCTTGCCCCCACCCAGGCCCAGGAGCTGATGGCGGAGCCGGAGACGCTGCACACCCTCGCGGAGGGCCTCGGCGACGGCGTCCTGGACGTGTACGCGCAGCACTGGACCGGACGCTCGGTGGCGTACACGATGGCGGGCGTCGAGGAGTACGTGCGGGACATGGCCGCGGTGCTGCCTTTCATCCCGACCGATCGGGCGTTCCAGACCCTCGTCGACGAGGCCTCCCAGCGTGGCGTCGCGGCGGCGATCATGGCGGCGGCCGACCGGTTCCCGGTTCGGGCGATGCGGCTGCTGCGGGCCTCGGCGGCCAAGCCGAAGGTCGCGGACCTGCTGCGGCGGCATGCGGCCAAGCATCCGGAGCTGGCGCCGCCCGGGCTGCGCCCGGCCGGCGGCTCCGGCTCCCCTTCTGGTGCGGGCTCCGTTGCCGGCGCAGGGTCGGGTGCCGGCGCAGGGTCGGGTGCCGGCGCGGGGTCGGGTGCCGGCGCGGGTTCCGCTCCTGTCAAAGTCGCGAGCCCCGCCTCCGCCAAACGCGCGAGCTCCGCAGCCAGCAAACGGGCCAGTTCCGCGGGCGGCAAGCGCGTGGGCTCCGTTGCCGGAGCAGGCGCTAGGACGCATGCCATGACGGGGACAGGCGCGGACGCGGACACGTCGGCGGGGACCGCGGCGGACTCGGGCGCAGGCCTCGCTCACAGCGGCGGCGTCGGACGGGTGCCGGTCGGAGGGGTGCCGGTCGGAGGGGTGCCGGTCGGAGGGGTGCCGGTCGGCGGGTTGCCGGCGGTGCTCGTGGACCCGCCGTGGCTTCGGCGTCGCAAGGCCGCCAGGCCGGTCGTGCTCGACCTGCACTGCCCCGACGAGCCCGCCGCCGCATGGCCGCCCGGGGAACGGGAACGGATCGTCGCCGGGCTGGCGGGTCCCAACCGGTACCGCGACGACGAGGACACCGCCCGGCGGCTGCGGACCGGTGAGGGGCGGGTCCGCGACTGGGAGGCCGAGTGGTTCTTCCTGTCCGCGGACGAGGAGCTGGCCCGGCCGCTGCTGGGCGCGTACCGGCCGAACGGCGGGCGCTACAACGCCCCCTGGCTGGATCGGGCGGCGGCGCGGTTCGGGGTCGACGCGTACCCGCTGGTCATGACCGTCACCCGGATGTATCCGGCGGACGGCGCGGCGCTGATGCCGTTCACCAGCCCCGAGATCGCGCTGATGATGGCGGACTGGCTGGCCCGGCTCAAGGCGGCCCGGCGCATCGCCCTCGCCTGGCTGCGGGCCCATCCGGCGGAGGCGGCGCGGGCGCTGATCCCGGTCGCGCTGGGAAAGTCGGGCGTGCCGCGCCGGCAGGCCGGGGCCGCGCTCGTCACCCTCGCCGGGGCCGGGCATCGGGAGACGGTGCTCGCGGCCGCGGCCGGATACGGTCCGACGGCGGAAACGGCGGTCGGCGACCTGCTCGACGCCGACCCGCTGCTGGCGCTCCCGGCCCGGATCCCGGTGGTGCCGGAGTGGGTCGACCCGCCCTCGCTGCCCCCGGTCCGGCTGCGCGGCGGCGCCGGAACCCTGCCGGTCGATGCGGCCGGGCACCTGGTGACGATGCTGATGTTGTCGAAGCCGGGCGACCCGTACGCGGGGATTGCCCTCGTGCGGGAGGCGTGCGAGCCGCACGATCTGGCCCGGTTCGGCTGGGAGTTGCTGTGCCGCTGGGAGGGGGCCGACGCCCCGCCGCCGGACAGTTGGGCCATGGACGCGCAGGCGTTCCTGGGCGACGACCGGACCGCCGAGGACCTGGCGGAGGCGGTGAAGCGGTGGCCGTACGAGGGGGCGCACCGGCGGGCCGCGATCGGCCTGGACACCCTCATGCACATGGGCACCGAGGCGGCCCTGCGCCAGTTGCACGACATCGCGTCCAAGTTCAAGGCCAAGGCGGTCCGGTCCCGCGCCGAGGCCAACCTGACCGAGATCGCCGAGCACCTGGGCCTCACCGCCGACGCGCTCGCCGACCGGCTGGTGCCCGACTTCCATCTGGCCCCCGACGCGACGATGGTCCTGGACTACGGCCCGCGGCGGTTCGTGGGCGGGTTCGACGAGCAGCTCCGGCCGTACGTCGCCGACGAGGACGGCGTCCGGCGCAAGGACCTCCCGCCCCCGGCCGCCCGCGACGACGCCGACCTCGCAGCCGAGGCCCAGGCCCGCTTCACGGCGACGAAGAAGGGCGTGCGGAAGGTCGCGACGGAGCAGGTACGCCGCCTCGAATGGGCCATGGCCACCGGCCGCCGCTGGAGCGCGGCCGAGTTCCGCCTGGTCTTCCTGCAGCACCCACTCCTGTGGCAACTGGCCCGCCGCCTGGTCTGGATCACCGACGAGCGACCAGGACCGACGCCGCCCTCGAACGCTTCCTCCAGCGATCCCAATCTCGCGGACCGCCACCCGGGAGGCCACGGCTTGCCCGACAACGCCGGCAAGACGCCGGGCACCGCGGACCGGACAGCCGACGACCACAGCCAGACCGACAACGCTGACAAGGCGCCGGGCACCGCGTTCCGGATCGCTGAGGACCGCACGCTGGCGGATGGGGCGGACGAGCCGTTCGAGCTGCCGGACGACGCTGTGGTGGGCGTGGCGCACCCGGTCGAGCTGGACGTTGCTGCCTGGGCGGAAATGTTCGGCGACTACGGGATCCTGCAGCCGTTCAAGCAGTTGCAGCGCAAGGTGCTTCGGCTGGAACCTGACGAGGCCGCCGCGGTCCGCCTCGAGCGGTTCGATGATCGGCGGGCGATGACGGTGAAGTTGCTCGGGCTCGAACGGCGAGGCTGGCGGCGCTCGGGCATCGACGGCGGATATCAGGGCCGGATGGAACGGGATCTGCCGGACGGGCGGCGGCTGATCGTCGAGCTCGACCCGGGCATCACCCTTGGCGTGCCCAGCGACCACCCTGAGCAGCGCCTGCACGACGTGTGGATTCTGCCCGCCGGCGACAGCGAATGGACCGAGCGGCGCACGGTGCCGTTCTCCGCGCTCGATGCCGCCTCGGCCTCGGAGGTTTTGTTGGACTTAGAGTCCTGCATGTAGAACGGCGCCATCGCACGGAGAACGGCGCCATCGCACGGAGAACGGCGGCATCGCGCGGAGAACGGCGGCATCGCGCGGAGAACGGAAGCGCACGGAGAACGGAAGCGCGCGGAGAACGGAAGCGCGCGCGGCGTGCGAGGAGGCGGAGCAGCGCATCGCCGACGTCAACGCGGGGCACAGCTCGGATCGCCCGGGATGTTGCTGCGGGCCGTGTTGCGGGACTCGGCACCGTGCCTCGGACACGGTGGCGCGCCCGGACTTTGGTGCGGCTGAGCTTGGCTCCGCCCGTGGGGAGCGCGGGACTCGGCACCGTGCCCGGACACGGTGGCGCGCCCGGAGTTGGTGTGGCTGGGCTTGGCGGTGTGCGTGGGGAGCGGCGGCGCGCGCCCGGGCTGGTGGTGCAGGCCGGGCGCGCGCCGTGGGAAGGGATGTGCGGTTGGTTGCCGGTTCGACATGCTCCGCGGTGAGCACGGGCCGCGGGGCGATGGTCAGGAAGTGAGCTTGTACACCGTGGTGCTGCCGACGGTCTGGGCGGTGTAGTTCGCGGCGACCCAGGTGGCGATCTCGCTGTTGCCGCCGCCCATGCCGCCGCCCATGCCGCCGCCTCGGCCGCCTGCTACGTAGTAGGCGACCTGGCCCTTGGCGACCATGTCCTGGAACTGGGCCAGGGTGGGGGCGGGGTCGCTGCCGTCCCAGCCGCCGATGGCGATGACGGACTTGCCGGTGGCGAGTTCCAGTTCGGCCGCCGTCTGGTCGCCGGTCGTTGCCGCTGCCCACTTGGTCGTTGTGGACTTCAGGAGGGTGGTGAGCTCGATGCTGCTGCTTGAAACGCCCATGCCTCCGCCGCCGTTGCCGCCGCCCATGGCACCGCCGAAGCCGCCCATGCCTGAGGACGTTGGGCCGGACGTGGGGATGGAGCCGGAGTGGGGCTGGTTCGCGGTGGCCAAGCCCCAGGCTGTGGTGCCGCCGAAACCGGCCAGGACGGCCGCCAGTACTACCACCACTGTCGCGCGGCGGGCGAATGACAGGCCACCGCGCGAGGTCGTGGTGGCGGTGGACTCAGCGCGATGGCCGGCCAGGGTAGCGATCGCCACGGCCGCCGCGCCGCCGACCACCAGAACCGTCCAGCGCAGCCACGGGGTCCAGGACGTGTCGCGGGACAGCAGGACGAAGTCCCACGCCGCGGTGGCGAAGACCATCGCGGCCAGCACCAGACGCGTCGCCAGGGCTGAACGGGCGCGCCACAGCTCGCGCGACGCGATGGCCACCAGGGCAGCGATCGACGGAGCCAGAGCAACCGTGTAGTACGGGTGGATGGTGCCGGACATGTAGCTGAAGACGATCCCGGTGACCAGAAGCCAGCCGCCCCAGACGATCAAGGCTGCCCGGGTGAGGTCCGTCCGGGGCGCTCGGCGAGTGAACCAGAGGCCGGCCACCAGAGCGATCAGCGCGGCCGGAAGAAGCCAGCTGATCTCGGTCCCCATGCTGTCGCCGAACAGCCGGGTGAGCCCCATCGAGCCGCCGAACCCGACATTCCCGCCACCGCCAAAGCCACCGCCACCACCACCGCCGCCGCGGTTGCCGTTGCCGCCCAGGATGCGGCCCAGGCCGTTGTAGCCCAGGGCCAGTTCCAGGAGGCTGTTGTTCGTGGAGCCGCCGATGTACGGGCGGGACGACGCCGGCCACAGGGCTACCAACGCGACGAACCAGCCCGCCGACACGACCAGCATGGCGCCGGCGGTCAGGAGGTGGAGCAGGCGGCGCGACAGCGTGGTCGGGGCGGCGACGAGGTAGGCCAGGGCGAAGCCGGGGAGTACCAGCAGGCCCTGCAGCATTTTGGTCAGGAACGCGAAGCCCAGCGCCGTCGCGGCCAGGGCCAGCCAACCGGGAGCGGCCTTCTCCACGGCTCGGGTGGTGCAGTAGGCGCCCGCCACCAGGAGCAGCACCAGCAGGGCGTCCGGGTTGTCGAAGCGGAACATGAGCACGGCCACCGGGGTCACGGCCAGGGCGGCTCCGGCCAGGAGGCCCGCGGCGGCGCCGAAGTGGCGTTTGACCGTGGCGTACAGCAGGGCCACCGCGGCCACGCCCTCCAGGGCCTGGGGGGCGAGGAGGCTCCAGCTGTTGAAGCCGAAGATGCGGCCGGACAGGCCCATGATCCATAGGGCGGCGGGGGGCTTGTCGACGGTGATGACGTTGCCGGCGTCCAGGGAGCCGAACAGCAGGGCCTTCCAGCTCTGGGTGCCGGCCTGGACGGCGGCGGCGTAGAAGCTGTTGGCGTAGCCGGAGTCGCCGAGGCGCCAGAGGTACAGCAACGCGGTGAGCGCCAGCAGCGCGGCCAGGGCCGGGCGCTGCCACACCGGGCGGGGGCCGGCGGACACGGGTCTGGCCGGTGGCGCGGGCTCGGTCCGGGGCGGTCTGGGCAGCGTCGTGGTGGTCATGGTGGCGACTCTGCGGGCCTGGGCTGTCGCGACCTGCAAAGCACGCTGCGAACGAGCTGTGAGCGCTACCGGGAGCGAGCCCGGACGTGGACGCGTTCGCCCTGGGGGCCGAAGAGGCTCAGGACCTCCACGGCGTAGTCGGTCGGGTTGCCGAACCAGTGCGGGACCCGGGTGTCGAACTCGACCGCCTCGCCGGTCTGCAGCATCATGTCGTGTTCGCCGAGGATGAAGCGCAGGCGGCCGGAGAGGACGTACAGCCACTCGTACCCCTCGTGCGTCTGCGGCTCGGGGGCGGGCTCGGTCGGGGTACGCGGCGGGAAGATGAGCTTGAAGGCCATCGGGGCACCCGGGCGCTGGGTGAGCGGGATGTGCGTCACGCCGTGGCGGATCAGGGGCTTGGCGTGCACGCGCGGGTCGGCCGTGGGTTCGGCGCCGGCCAGGTAGTCCAGGGTCACGCCGTGCGCGCGGGCCAGGGGCAGCAGCAGCTCCAGGGTCGGGCGGCGGCCGCCGGACTCCAGGCGGGACAGGGTGCTCACGGAGATGCCGGTGTCGGCGGAGAGCGCGGTCAGGGTGACGCCGCGCTGCTCGCGGAGGTGGCGCAGGCGCGGGCCGACGTGGTCGTCCATGCTCCCAGTTTGCCATTTCAGCAAAGGTCTTTGCCAGAACGGTACCGGCGGGGCATCGTCGGGGGCATGAGTGAGCGGTACGACGTGATTGTCATCGGCGGCGGCGCGGCCGGGCTGAGCGGGGCGCTGACCCTGGCCCGGGCCCGGCGGAAGGTCCTGGTCATCGACGGCGGGCAGCCCCGCAACGCGCCCGCCGAGGGGGTGCACAACTACCTGGGGCGGGAGAACGTGGCGCCCCGCGAGCTGGTGCGGATCGGGCGGGCGGAGGCCGGCGGGTACGGCGCGGAGTTCGCCGACGGGGAGGTCTTCCGGGCGTACCGCGACGGCGACGACTTCCAGGTCGAAACGGCGAACGAGCGCTACCGGGCGCGCCGGCTGCTGGTGACCACCGGGGTCGTCGACGCGCTGCCCGACATCCCGGGGCTGGCGGAGGGCTGGGGGCACTGGGTGCTGCACTGCCCGTACTGCCACGGCTGGGAAGTCCAGGACCAGCCCGTCGGCATCATCGCCACCAGCCCGCTCGCCGCGCACCCGGCGCTGCTGTGGACGCAGTGGACCGACGACCTGGTCCTGTTCACCAACGGGCAGGACGTCCCCGGCGTGCCCGCGAAGGTCAAGGTCGTCGAGGGGCTGGTCGCGAGGGTCGAGGAACACGGCGTGCACCTGCGGACCGGCGAATTCGTCCCCAGGAACGCCCTGGTGGTGCAGACGACCCTCGCGGCCCGGATGGAGGCGGTACAAGATCTGGGCCTGGAGACGAGCGTCTTCGAGATGCAGGGGCTGCCGGTGGCGACCTACATCGCGGCCGACCCGATGGGCAAGACCGCGGTGCCGGGGGTGTGGGTGGCCGGGAACCTCGCCGACCCCATGGGCCAGGTCATCGGGGCGGCCGCGAGCGGGATGAAGGCCGGGGCCGCGCTCAACATGGACCTGCTGCTGGACGCCGGAGCCGCTACGGTGTGACGGTGAGCACCGCCGAGGAACGCGACGGGGTCGCGCTGACCAACCTCGACCAGCCGATCTTCGAGGGGGCCGGGGCGACCAAGCGCGACCTCGTCGACTACCTCGACGCCGTGCGGGAGCGCATCCTTCCGGTACTGCACGATCGCCCCCTGTCCGTCGTGCGGATCATGCGCGGGCAGGAGTCGTTCATGCAGAAGAACGTGCCCAAGTACACGCCGGACTGGGTGAAGACGGTGCACATGTGGGCCGAGACGTCGAAGCGGGACGTGGCCTACGCGCTGTGCGAGGACCGCCGCACGCTGCTGTGGTTCGCCAACCAGCGGGCCGTGGAATACCACCCGACGCTCGTGACCGCGGCCGGCGGCGCGCACATGACGCACCTGGTGCTCGACCTCGACCCGCCCGAGGGCGGCGACTTCGGGCTGGTCGTGCGGGCCGCGATGCTGATCCGGGCGACGCTCGACGCGGCCGGGCTGGCCGGGGCGGTGAAGACCAGCGGCGCGAAGGGGCTGCACATCTTCGTGCCGATCCGGCCGGCGCCGATGGAGGACGTGGCCGCCGCGACCCGGGCCATCGCCGCCCGCGCCGAACAGCTCGACCCGGTGCTGGCCACGACCGCGTTCATCCGCGAGGACCGGCACGGCAAGGTGTTCCTCGACGCGACCCGGGTGGGCGGGGCGACGACGGTCGTGTGCGCGTACAGCCCGCGCCTGCGCCCCGGCTGCCCGGTCTCGTTCCCGCTGGGCTGGGACGACCTCGACGGGGTCAGCCCGCGCGACTTCACCGTCCACACGGCGCCGGGGCTGCTCGGCGACGCCGACCCGTGGGCCGCGCAGATGCCGCCGCCGCAGGCGATCCCGGAGGACCTGATCGCCGAGGGCCACACCATCCCGGTGGCCCGCGTCCAGGCCATGCACGAGGGCAAGCGGCGGGCCCGGGCCAAGCGCAAGGCGGAGGTCGAACCGGAGATCGAGTAAGGTGCGAACGTGGTTTCAGGCGTTAGTACCGAGGCACCGGCCAGCAGCGGCACCCAGCGCGCGCTGATTCCGCTCGGCGTCATCTTCTTCTTCGTCGGCATGTCGGTGGCGGTCGTCGGGCCGTTCCTGGCGCTGTTCCTGACCACCGAGGTGCACGCCCGGCCGGTCATGGTCAGCGCGTTCCTGGTCGCCGGGCCGGTCGCCTCGATGGTGTCGTCGTCGCTGCTGGGCCGGCTCTCCGACCGGCGCCCGATCCGCCGCCGGCTGCTGCTCACCGCCGCCCTGGCCGGGTTCGCGGGTGCGACGGCGACCGCGTTCGTCCGGGAGTACTGGCTGCTGCTCGCCCTCACCATGACGCTCACGGCCCTGAGCGGCGCGCTGTTCCCGCAGTCGTTCGCGTACGCCCGCGAGGTGCTCTCCCAGCGCGGCTCGACCCGCGCGGCGATGGCGATCAGCACGCTGCGCATGGTGTTCTCGGTCGCGTGGGTGGCCGGGCCGCCGGTGGCCGCGCTGCTGCTGCAGGCCGGCGGGTTCCGGGTGTTGTACCTCACCGCGGCGGCCATGTACCTGATCGCGGCCGCCGTCGTGTACCTGCGCCTCGGTGAGGTCTCGCCGCCCGCCCACGCCGAGCGGCCCCCGGCGCGCCGGGCCGGCCTGATCGTCTGGGCGACGGTGGCCGCGTTCGCCGTCATGCAGGCCGCGGGCGTGCTCAACGTGCAGGCGATGTCGCTGTACCTGAGCCATGTCCTGCACGCCGAGGTGCGCGACGCGGGCCTGATCCTGGGGCTGTGCGCGGCGCTGGAGATCCCGCTGATGCTCGGCTTCGGCGCGCTGTCGACCCGCTATCCCCTGCGCCGCCTGATCATCCTCGGGGCCGGGGTCGGCGTCGTGTACTACGCGCTCGTCGCGATGGTCACCCACAGCTGGCAGATCGCGGCGCTGCAGATCCTCAACGCGTCCTTCATCGCCGCCGTGCAAGGGCTTGGCATCTCGTACGTCCAGGAGCTCCTGCCCGGCGAGCCCGGCCGTGCGGCCACCCTGGCGGGCAACGCGTTCCCGGTCGCCGCGCTGCTGGCCGGGCCGCTGCTCGGGGTCTCGGCCGACCTCGGCTACCGCTACGCCTACATCTCCGCGGCGGTGCTGTGCGGCCTCGGCTTCGTCATGCTGGTCGCGACCTCACGCCGCCATCCGGCCACGCCCGCGCCGTAACTCAGACGGCGACCCGGCGGCGCTGCTTCTTGGCCCGGTTGCCGCAGCTCTCCATCGAGCACCAGCGCCGGCTCCCGGGCCGCGACAGGTCCAGGAACAGCGTGTTGCACGCCGGGTCGGCGCACTCCCGGATGCGCTCCACCGCCGGCGACGTGACCAGGTCGAGGGCGTCGCGGGCGATGAGGGCGAGGGTGCCGGTGACGGCGTCGTTGGCGTACCACCGCAGCTCGCCCCCCTCCTGCAGGGCCGGGACCGGCACCGAGCGCGACGCGGCCTGGTTGACCCGCTCGCGCGGTTCCTCGCCCGCGGCCGCCGCGCCGCCCGGGGTGCGCGCGGCGGCGATGAGCGCGAACACGGCCTCGCGCAGCTGCTGGGCGTCACGCACGATCGGGGCGGGGACGACGCTGCCCGGCGCCGGCCGGACGGGTCCGCACAGGCCGACCCACGCGGCCAGCGACGGCCCGTCGGGCAGCTCCTCGACGGCGTGCCCGGTGCCGCGATGGCGCAGCGTGCGGGTGAAGTCGAGACAGAGGCGGCCGGTACCCAGGCGGAAGGGTTCTGCCATCCGGACACCCTAACCCGAACACCGGTTTAACCGGTACCCCGCACCGCCTCCAGCATGTCGCGCAGCGCGGCGAGGACCGGCCCGGGCTGCTGCACGTGGAGGTACTGATGCGAGGCCCCCGGCACGAAGCGCCGCTCACCGCGGGGGACCGAGGCCGCGATTGCCGCGTGCAGGTCACGCACCCCGGCATGGGCCCGTTCGAGCAGCTCCGGCGGCATGTGCTGGACCCAGAACGGGTTCTCGTCGGCCGCCGTCAGCACGATCAGCGGCACGTCCGGCAGCGGCCCGCCGGCGGCCAGCTCGGCGTAGACCTCGTCCTCCAGGTTGCGCCCCTCGGCCAGGCCGGTGCGCCAGTGCGTCAGGCGGTGCTCGACGAGGGGGTCGCGGACGTCGTCGGGCCACTGGGCGTACAACTGCCGCAGGGCGGTGCGGGAAGCCTGGATCTGCTCGGGGGTCAGCTCCGGCAGCGCGTCCCAGGTGGGCTTCATCCGCTCGTTGAGCGCGACCACCTCGGGCGGCATGAAGCGCAGGATGTCCTCGTGGCCGGGGTCGAGGAACAGCAGCCCGGCCACGTCGGACGGGAACAGCTGGGCGAACCGGCGGGCGTACACCGCACCCATCGAGTGCCCGGCGAGCACGTAGGGCCCGGCGACGTCGGCGGCCCGCAGCACCTCGCGCAGCTCGCCGGCCACGGCGGCGGCAGTGCGGGGCAGCGCGATGTCGTCGCTCCAGCCGGTGCCGGCCCGGTCGTAGGCGATCGCCGTGGTCAGCTCGCCGAACGCCTGGAGCAGGTTGTCGTACTCGAGCCCGACCAGCCCCGCGCCCGGCAGCAGCACGACCGGCGGCGCGCCCGTCCCGGCCCGGTACACCGCGATCTTCCGCCCGCCCGCCTCGACGAGCGCTCCCCGTGGCATTGTTCTCATGGATGCGAACATTATCAGGTGTGCGAACATTAGCCAATGGACCCCGTCGAGCTCCTGCTCCACCCGGTGCGGCTGCGGATCGTGCACGCGCTCTCGGGCGGGCGCAGCCTGACCACGCAGCAGTTGTGCGAGCGGATCGCCGACGCCTCCAAGGCCACCGTGTACCGCCACGTGGCCCTGCTCGCCGACGCCGGCATCCTGGAGGAGTCGGGGCAGCAGCGGGTGCGCGGCTTCGTCGAGCGGCACTACCGCCTGCAGCCGGCCCGCGCGGCGGTCACCGCCGAGCGCGCGGCCACGGCGACCGTGGACGAGCACCGGCGGGCGTTCGCGGCGTCGATGGCGGCGCTGCTGGCCGAGTACCAGGCGTATCTCGACGATCCGGCCGCCGACCCGGCGCGCGACCAGGTCGGCTACCGCCAGCACGCGGTCTGGCTCACCGACGACGAGCGGGCGGCGCTGATCGAGGGCATGCGGGCCGGGATCGTGCCGCAGATTGCGAACGGGCCCGGTCCGGGGCGGTCACAGTACCTGCTGAGCCCGATCCTGTTTCCCCTGCGCGATTGATTTCCCCTGCGCGATTGACCGGATCCGCCCGTAGATGTGCGTGCGCAGCTCCACGAAGCGCGGGTCGGCGCGGGTGGTGAGCTGGTCGCGCTCCGCCGGCAGGCCCACCGGGAGGTCCTCCAGGACCCGGGTCGGCGACGCCGAGAGGATCACCACCCGCTGGCCCAGGTAGACCGACTCGTCGATGTCGTGGGTGACGAACAGCAGCGTCACGCCGGTCGCCCGCCAGACCGAGCGGACCAGGTCCTCGAGGTCGGCGCGGGTCTGGGCGTCGACGGCGGCGAACGGCTCGTCCATGAGCAGCACCCGCGGCTGGAACGCGATGGCCCGGGCGATCGCCACCCGCTGCTGCATGCCGCCGGAGAGCTGCCACGGGTACGCGCGCCCGGCATCGGCCAGGCCGACCGCGGCCAGGGCCTCGGCGACGAGCCGGCGCCGCTCGGCCTTCGGCAGCCGCTTGGCCTTCAACGGCAGCTCGACGTTGTCGGCGACGCGCAGCCACGGCATGAGGCTGCGGCCGTACTCCTGGAAGACGATGGCCAGGCCGTCGGGCGGGCCGGTGACCGCGGCGCCGCCGACCCGGACCGCGCCGGACGTGGGCGCCAGCAGGCCGCCGAGGCAGCGCAGCAGGGTCGTCTTGCCGCAGCCGGACGGGCCGACGACGCACACGAACTCGCCCGCGCCGACGTGCAGCGTGATGTCGGCCAGGGCCTCGACCCGCCGGCCGTGCCCGTCGTAGGTCTTGGCGAGGGCCTCAACGTCGAGCAACGGCGTTCCTCCCGTGGTACCAGTGCAGGATGCGCCGCTCGGCCAGGGCGAACAGCGCCGACAGGGCCACCCCGAGCAGGCCGAGGACGAACACGCCGCTCCACATCTGCGGGATCTGGTACGTCCGCTGGAAGTCGATGATGACGTACCCGAGCCCGTTCGTGGTGCCGAGCAGCTCGCCGATGACCATCATGATGATCGCGATCGACAGCGCCTGGCGGGCCCCGACGACGATCTGCGGGCTGGCCGCGCGCAGCACGAACGCGCGCAGCCGCAGCCCGCCCCGGATGCGGTAGGTGCGGCAGGTGTCGGCGAGCACCTCGTCGGCGCCGCGCACGCCCTCGACGGTGTTGAGCAGCACCGGCCAGATCGCGCCGAAGACGATCACCAGGATCTTGGTGCGGTCGGTGAACCCGGCCAGCAGGATGAGCACGGGCACGAGCATCGGCGGCGGTACCGCCCGCAGGAACTCCAGCACCGGCTCGCACACCGCGCGCATGGTCCGGCTGCCGCCGATCGCCAGCCCGAGCGCGACGCCGAGGACGACCGCGAGGCCGTAGCCGGCGACCAGGCGCAGCACGCTCGGCAGCACGTCGGCGCGCAGGCGGTGCGGCGTCCACGTGTCCGGGAACGCGCGCACGATCGTCTCCAGGGGCGGCTGGTAGAAGTCGGTGCTGCCCGCGCTCGCGAACCACCAGGCGGCCAGCAGCACCACCGGCAGCGCCACGGCGAGCAGGAGCCGCCTCACAGGGCGACCTCCCGGCGTACCGACGGATGCCACGCCAGCACCGCCCGCTCCGCGCGCCGGGTGATCAGGTTCGCCGCCACGCCGAGCAGCCCGGCCACGATGACGAGCGCGTACATGACCGCCACCCCGTCGTCGCCGCTGTTGCGGGCCAGGGACAGCTGCTCGCCGAGCCCGTCGGTGCCGCCGATGAACAGCTCGCCGGTGACGGTGAGGACCAGCGCGACGGCCGTGGCCAGCCGGATGCCGGTCAGCGCGTACGGCAGCGCGGTCGGCCACACCAGGTGCCTCGACCGCTGCCAGCGGTTCAGCCGGTACGAGTCGGCGGTCTCGCGGGCCACCGGGTCGACGTCGGCCACGCCGTGCAGGACCTGGATGAGCACCTGCCAGAAGCTCGCGTAGACCACGAGCAGCAGGATCGAGCGCAGCGGGGCGCTGAACAGCACGACCGCCAGGGGCAGCAGCGCCACCGACGGGATCGGCCGCAGGAACTCGATGGTGGAGGCGGTCGCGGCGCGCAGGACCGGGACCGAGCCGATGACGATGCCGAGCGCGATCCCGGCCACCACGGCGATGGCCAGCCCCAGGAACCAGATCTCGAGGGTGCCGGCGACCGCGGTCCAGAAGGAGCGGCGGGCGGCCTGCTGGGCGAGGGCGGTACACATGGCGCTGAACGGCGGGAAGTGCTGCCGCGGCAGCAGTCCGAGCCGCGGCAGCACCTCCAGGAGGACGGCGAATCCCGCGAGACCCGCCGCACCCAGCGCGCCCTTGATCACGGCAGCAGCTTCGTCGTGTCGACCGGGGCGCTCAGCACGCCGTTGGTGACGAGCAGCTGGTTCATCTTGCCCACCGACGCCGTGTCGACGGTGGCGGCCCACTTCGGCAGCGTCATGGCGCCCGCCGCGTCGGCCTTGATCTGGGTGTACGTCGGGACGGTCTGCCGCACCGCGTCCGCGTGCGCGTCGGCGTAGGCGAGCGACTCCTGCATGGCCTCGGTGAACCGCTTGACGAGGTCCGGGTTCTGGGCGGTGAGCTGGGTCGAGGTGAAGTACGCGGCGACGCACAGCTTCGGGTCGACGTCCGCGTAGCCGCCGAGCGAGCGGCCGCCCTTGGCCAGGGCCGGGGCGAGGAACGGCTCGACGACGAACATCGCCTGCACCCGCCCGGCGTCCAGGGCCGCGCCCATGTCGGGGAACGCGAGCTCGACGAAGTTCACCTTCGCCGGGTCGCCGCCCGCCTTGCGCACGATCTCCTTGACGGAGGTGTCGACGATGTTCTTCACGGTGTTCGTGGCGACCGTCTTGCCTTCGAGGTCCTTGGCCGTTTTGATGGCCGGGTCCTTGACGAGGAGCTGGCCGAAGTCCTTGGCCGGGTCGCCGGTGGAGTTGACCCCGTTGGCGACGACCTTGATCGGGACCTTCTGCTGGCCGGCGACGAGCAGCGAGACGATGTTGCTGAAGCCGAACTGGTACTGCCCGGAGATGACGCCGGGCACGATCGCGGCGCCGCCCTGGGCCTGCTCCATGGTGAGGTCGATGTTGCGCTTGCTGAAGAAGCCCTGGGCCTTGCCGAGGTAGATCGGGGCGACGTCGACGATCGGGATGACGCCGACCTTGACCTTGTCGGGGGTCCCGGGCTGACTCGTGGCGGGGGTGGCGTCCGAGCCGCAGGCGGTCAGGACGGCGAGCGCGGCGAGGACGGGGACGAGAACCTTGCTCCGCATGGACTTCCGCCTTTCGGAGGCGAACCTGGGCGGAACGGTAATCTCGTCGGCCGGATCCTCGATGGATGGCCGGGAAAGCTTCCGGCCAGCGGGAACCGTCAGGGTTCGAGGTCCTTGAGCCAGTCGCGGCCGGCTCGGGCGATGCGGGCCGGGACGCCGAGCCCGTCGAGGAGGTCGGCGGCGGCCTGCATCTCGTGGCCGCGGCGCACGGCGTGGGTGCGCGAGCCGGTGACGAGCCGGTCGAGGGTCGCGGCGTCGGCCCGGGTGAGTTCCTCGGCGATGTTCCCGGCCAGCCAGTCGTGCAGGCCGGCCGCCTCGGCCGCGGTGAGGGCCTCGATGACGGCGGCCGCCAGGCCCTTGTAGAACACCGAGCGCAGCAGCTTGCGGGTGGCGGCCAGCCCGACCGGGCCGGCGAGCACCTCGACCGGCGTGCCGAGCGGGCCGAGCAGGGCCGCGAACCGCGCCGCGCCCGGGCCGCTGGCGGACATCGGGGTGGCCAGGCCGCGCGGCGGCACCGGCGCCATGATGGCCACGTCGGCGACGACGGCCCGGTCCCCCGCGATCGCCTGGACCCGCTGCTTGAGCGCCGGGGCGGCGGTGTTGAGCTCGGCCCAGACCGTCCCCGGCGCGCAGCCCGGCAGCCCCTGGGCCAGGGCGTCGAGGGCGTCGGCGGCGCTGTTGACGCTGAGCACGAGCTCGGCGCCGGTGCAGGCTTCGGCCGCGTGTTCCGCCGGGTGTACCCCGTGTGGCGCGGCGACCCGCGGGTCGTACCCGCGCACCGTCGCCCCGGCCGCGACGAGATCGGTCGCGAACCGTCCGCCGGCCTCGCCCAGTCCGAGCACCGCGATCACCGTCATGTCAGCACCTTGTCCAGGGTTCGCAGGTGGTCGATCACGGACGCGATGTGCTCGCGCATCGCGGACTCGGCCGCCTCGGGATCGCGGCGGCGGATGGCCTCGACGATCCGCTCGTGCTGGGGCAGCGACACGGCGGGCCGGCCCGGGTGCAGCGACAGCATGAACTGGTGGCGGACCAGCTGCCCGCGCAGCGTCTCGATGATGCCGTCGGCGGTGCGGTGCCCGGCGATGTCGCGGATGAGCGCGTGCAGGCGGTGGTTCAGGTCGCTGTACCGGTGGAACTCCCCCGCCCCGACCGCCCGGCGCATCAGCAGCGCCACCTCGTCGAGCTCGCTGGCCTGCCCGTCGCTGACCCGGACGGCGGCGCGGGCGGCGACCAGGCCCTCGAGGACCATCCGGACCTCGCTGATCTCGATCGCCTCCTCGATGGAGACCTTGCGCACGTGGGCGCCCTTGTTGCGGCGCATCTCGACCAGGCCGTCGCCGGCGAGCTCCTGCAGGGCGGCGCGGACGGTGAACCGGCTGGCCGCGAACCGCTCGCTCAGCTGGGCCTCGACGAGGCGCTCGCCGGGCAGGTACTCGCCGCGCAGGATCGCCGCCCGCAACGCCTCGCGGGCGAGCGCCGCAGGGGGCGGCGGGGGCTGCTCGGGCACGGCGGAAGTGTCGCAACGGCGGGCGGGGATTGTCAACAATGTGCCGTACCATGGCGGAATCGCTGTTGGGAAAGGCCACGGATCGTTGACAATTCCCGCCTGCGGTTGGGCATAGAGTGGTGGGCGTGACGCAGACGACGACGCGGCTCACCGGCTATGCCCACGGGGGCGGCTGTGCGTGCAAGATCCCGCCCGGCGAGCTGGAGGCGGTGGTCGCCGGCCTCATGGGCGGCGGCGCCCCGCAGGGCCCCGGCGAGCTGCTGGTCGGCCTCGACGACGGCGACGACGCGGCGGTCGTGACGATCGCGAACGGCACGGCGATCGTGGCCACCGCCGACTTCTTCACGCCGGTGGTCGACGACGCCTACGACTGGGGCCGCATCGCCGCCGCGAACGCGCTGTCCGACGTGTACGCGATGGGCGGGCGCCCCGTCGTCGCCGTCAACCTCCTGGCCTGGCCGCGCGACCTGCTGCCGATGGAGCTCGCGGCCGAGGTGCTGCGCGGCGGGCTCGACGTGGCCCGGGAGGCCGCCTGCCACGTCGCGGGCGGGCACTCGGTGGACGATCCGGAGCCGAAGTACGGGATGGCGGTCACCGGCCTCGCCGACCCCGCGCGCCTGCTGCGCAACGACGCCGGCCGCGCGGGCGTGCCGCTGACGCTGACCAAGCCGTTGGGGATCGGCGTGCTGAACAGCCGGCACAAGGCCACGGGCGAGCCGTTCCCGCACGCGGTGGCCGCGATGACCACGCTGAACCGGGACGCGTCGGAGGCGGCGCTCGCGGCGGGCGCGACCTGCGCCACCGACGTGACCGGGTTCGGGCTGCTGGGCCACCTGCACAAGCTGGCCCGCGCTTCGGGTGTGACGGCGGTGATCGACTCGGGTGCGGTGCCGTACCTCGACGGCGCCCGCAAGGCCCTGGCCGACGGGTTCGTGAGCGGCGGTACGCGGCGCAACCTCGACTGGGTCCGCCCGTACCTCGACGCGGATTCCGTTGCCGAGGACGAGCTGCTGCTGCTCGCGGACGCGCAGACGTCGGGCGGGCTGCTGGTGGCCGGGGAGATCCCGGGCTACCCGGTCGTCGGCGAGCTGGTTCCCGCGGCCGGTCCGACGCTCCGCGTGCGCTGACCGGCGGCCTTCTGCGGTTCGACGACGTACTTCGGGTCGCGGGTGGACGCCACGCCGGCCTCGAAGATGCCGAACCGGGTGGCCAGCGAACCGGCCAGCAGGGCTGCACCGGACAGGGCGGACAGGACGCGGCTGCGGCGGCCCAGCAGGGCACCGGCCGCGCCCGCGAGGTTGAGCCGGCGGGCGGCGCGCAGGAGGCGGCCCGCCTTGCCCGTGCGGTACGGCTCGCTGAGCAGGCCCAGGCCGTGCTCGATGCGGTGGGTTGCGGCCAGTTCCAGGGCGACGCCGCCGACGGCCAGGGCGCGGGCCGGTCCGCCCTCGGACGGTGGGGCGGCGATGAGGCCGACGGCGGCGCCGGAGGCCAGGGCGCTGCCGGCGAAGGCGAACGGCAGGTCGTCGCGGGCGGCGTGCCAGGACGGGGCGGCGGTGTCGGCGATCAGCACGGCCGTGTACGTGGCCAGCGCCGGGGCGAGGGCCGCCGCGCCAAGACCGGCCGCCCGTCCGGCGGCGCCGATTATTCCGCGCGGGCGGGCCTCCGTGACGGCGGCCAGGCCGGCGGCGCCGCCGATGGCGCTGAGGATCCAGGTGCCCATCGACATCGGCGAGGTCGGCTTGGCCACCCGCAGCATGTGGTGGAAGCGCTCGGGGCGGCCCAGGTCGTTGATCAGGAAGTAGGTGCTCACGCCGAGGGCCCCCAGCGCGGCCAGGCGGGCCGCCCGGCGGGTCTTCGGGCGGCCGGTCAGGTCGGCGCCGGCGGCGAGCAGCGAACTGCCGGCGGCCAGGCCACCCGTGAACAGGTACGCGGGGACGTCGTGGCGCCAGACGGGGGTCTTGACGATCTGCCGGCCGTAGTACGAGCGGAAGTCGGCCTTCGGAACCTGGACGTCCTCGCCGCCGTGCTCACGCTTCGGCCGCCGGTCACGGTCGCGCGGGGAGGTCACGGGCGGCGGCCCAGGAACGACACGGCGACGACCGCCGCCGCCATGGTCAGCGCGGCGAAACCCGCTCGCTTCCACATGCCTGGGAGGTTACGCGTGGTGGCGACGGGGGCGGGCGGCAGGCCGTACACCTCGGGCTCGTCCAGCAGCAGGAAGAACGCGCCCTGGCCGCCCACGCCGTCGGCCGGGTCGTGGCCGTAGAGCCGGGCCTCCGGCTTGTCGAGGGCCTCGAGCCGGGCCTCGGCGCGCTCGCGGAGCTCGTCGAGGGGGCCGTACTGGATGGACTGGGTGGGGCAGGCGGTCGCGCAGGCCGGCATCAGGCCGTCGCCGATGCGGTCGTAGCACAGGGTGCACTTCCAGGCGCGGCCGTCACCCTCGCGGCGGTCGATCACGCCGTACGGGCAGGCCGACACGCAGTACCCGCAGCCGTTGCAGATGTCGGACTGCACGATGACCGTCTCGAACTCGGTGTGCATGAGCGCGCCGGTCGGGCAGACGTCCAGGCAGGCGGCGTGCGTGCAGTGCTTGCACACGTCCGACATCATCAGCCAGCGCATGTCGCCGGAATCATCAGGGGCCGGCTGCTCGATGAAGGCCACGTGCCGCCACGAGTTCGCGTCCAGCTGGCCGGTGTTGTCGAAGGACTGGCCGAGCAGGTCGAGGCCGTCGGCGGGTACCGCGTTCCACTCCTTGCACGCCACCTCGCACGCCTTGCAGCCGATGCAGACGCTGGTGTCGGTGAAGAAGCCCATGCGCTCGACGGTCACAGGCCCGCCCTCCGGTTGTAGTCCTCGACCAGGGCGCGCAGCGCGGCCCCGCGCGGGCGGCGGCCGGGCCGCACGTCGCAGGTGCCGACCTTGCTCTCCTGGATCAGCACGTTCGGGTCCAGCACGATCCCGATCAGGTCGTTGGCGGAGTCGCCGGTGGTCAGACCGGAACCGCCCCAGTGGTACGGCAGCCACACCTGGTGCACCGGCCGCCCGTCGATGCGCAGCGGCCGCAGCCGCGGGGTCACCATCACCCGGGCCTCGACCGCGGAGCGGCTGGTGATGACGTGCGCCCAGCCCATGTGCTCCAGGCCGCGCTCGGCGGCCAGGGCCGGCGACACCTCGACGAACATCGCGGGCTGCAGCTCGGCGAGGTAGTCCAGGGTGCGGCTCATCCCGCCGGCGGTGTGGTGCTCGGTGAGCCGGCTGGTGGTGAACACGAACGGGAAGACCTCGCTGCGCACCGGGTTCATCGGGTTCTCGGAGCGCTGGTAGCGCTTGCGGGTCGGGTTGGCCTGCTGCTTGTACAGCGGGTTCTCCACCGGCGACTCGCCCGGCTCGTAGTGCGTGGGCAGCGGCCCGTCGACGAGGCCGCTCGGCACGAAGAGCCAGCCCTTGCCGTCGCCCTGCATGACGAACGGGTCGTCCCCGGCGATCCCGGCCGGGCCGGCGGTGCCGGGCTCAGGACGGTACGACGGCGGCTTGGTCTTCTCGAAGTCGGGCACGTCCGGGCCGGTCCACTCGCCCCTGGACTCGTCCCAGGAGATGTAGGCCTTGCGCGCGCTCCAGGGGCGTCCCTGCGGGTCGGCGGAGGCGCGGTTGTAGAGCATCCGGCGGTTCATCGGCCAGGCCCAGCCCCACTCCAGGCCGATCGGGTCGTCCTTCGAGGCGGGGGTACGCCGCGCCGCCCCGTTCACGCCGCCCGCGAAGACGCCGGAGTAGATCCAGCACCCGCACGCGGTGGACCCGTCGTCCTTGAGGTCCATGAAGCCGGACACCACGTCGCCGGTGGACGTGTCGTAGCCGTTGATCTCCCGCAGGACCGACTCGGCCGAGGGCTCGTCGTGCGGACCGTGCGTGGGATAGTCCCAGGCCAGGTCGCGCACGGCCCGGTCGCGCTCCAGGGTGGACCCGGCCAGCCGGGCCTTGATCAGCCGCCCGAGGTGGTAGAAGAACCACAGCTCGGAGCGGCAGTCGCCCGGCGGGTCGACGGCCTTGTGCCGCCACTGCAGCAGCCGCTGGGTCTGGGTGAACGTGCCCTCCTTCTCCACGTGGGAGGCGGCGGGCAGCAGGAACACCTCGGTCTTGCACTCCTCGGTGACGATCTCGCCGGTCTCGATCTCGGGGGCGTCCCGCCAGAACGTGGCGCTCTCGATCTCGTACAGGTCGCGGACCACGAGCCAGTCCAGCTGGGCCATGCCGAGGCGCTGGGCGCGGCCGTGCGCGGAGCCGACGGCGGGGTTCTGGCCGAGCAGGAAGTACCCCTTGATCTTCCCGTCGAGCATGTTCAGGACCTGCTGGTACGTGCCGTGGTCGCCGGTCATCCGGGGCAGGTAGCCGTAGCCGTAGTCGTTCTCCGCCGTCGCCGCGTCGCCGAAGTACGCCTTGAGCAGGCTCACCGCGAACGCGCGCGCGTTGCCCCAGAAGCCCTTCTGCCCGGGGTGGCGGATCGCGTCGACCCACTCGTCGAACGTGTCGTGCTTGCCGGCGGTCGGCATCGGCAGGTATCCCGGCAGCAGGTTGAACAGGGTCGGGATGTCGGTCGAGCCCTGGATGCTGGCGTGCCCGCGCAGGGCCATGATGCCGCCGCCGGGCCGGCCCATGTTGCCCAGCAGGAGCTGGATGATCGCGCCGGTGCGGATGTACTGCACCCCCACCGAGTGCTGCGTCCAGCCCACCGAGTACACCAGCGCGGTCGTGCGCTCGCGGCCGGAGTTCTGCGTCCACGCCTCGCAGATGGCCGCGAAGTCCTCGGGCGCGATCCCGCACACGTCCCGCACGACCTCCGGGGTGTACCGCGCGAAGTGCCGCTTCAGGATCTGGTAGACGCAGCGCGGGTGCTGCAGCGTCTCGTCGCGCCGGGTGTGCGCCGGGATCGGCGGCCCGTGCGACTCGTGCTGCATCCCGCCCGCGGTCTCCCGGGTGTCCTGCCCGTGCTCCGGGCTCTCCTGGTGGCCCTCGTACTGCCAGGACGCGGGGTCGTAGGCCTGCTTGTCCGCGTCGAAGCCGGAGAACAGCCCCTCGAGGTCCTCGGTGTCGCGGAAGTCCTCGCCGATGATCGTGGCGGCGTTCGTGTACGCCACGACGTATTCCCGGAAGTCCAGCTCGTTGCTGAGGATGTGGTTGACCACGCCCCCGAGCAGCGCGATGTCCGACCCGGCGCGGATCGGCACGAAGCGGTCGGCGACGGCGCTGGTGCGCGTGAACCGGGGGTCGATGTGGATGACCTTCGCCCCGCGGGCCTTGGCCTCCATCACCCACTGGAAGCCGACCGGGTGGGCCTCGGCCATGTTCGAGCCCTGGATCACGATGCAGTCAGCGTTGGCCAGGTCCTGCTGGAAGCCCGTGGCACCGCCGCGACCGAAACTGGTCCCCAGACCGGGGACGGTGGCGGAGTGTCAAATGCGGGCCTGGTTCTCGATCTGCAGCGCCCCGACCGCGGTGAACAGCTTCTTGATCAGGTAGTTCTCTTCGTTGTCCAGCGTCGCCCCGCCGAGGCTGGCGATGCCGAGCGTGCGGTTGAGCGGACGGCCCTGCTCGTCGGCGTCCTGCCAGGTCTCCTCGCGCGCGGCCACCACCCGGTCGGCGATCATCTCCAGCGCCGTGGCGAGGTCGAGCTCCTCCCACTGCGTGCCGTAGGGCCGCCGGTACTTCACCTTGGTCGCCCGCAGCGGGCTGGTCACCAGGCTCTTGCTGGCCGAACCCTTCGGGCACAGCCGCCCGCGCGAGATGGGGCTGTCGGGGTCGCCCTCGATCTGGATGACCTTGCCGTCCTTGACGAACACCTGCTGGCCGCAGCCGACGGCGCAGTAGGGGCAGACGGACTTCGCCACCGAGTCGGCCTGGGTGGTGCGGGCGGTGATCGCCTCGGTCTTGGCGGAGCGCACGGCCTCGGCGCGGCCCGTCGGATCGGGCCCGGTGAGCTGCCGGTAGACCGGCCATCGCCGCAGCCATTCCACGCCCCCGACTCTATGCCACATCCCCGCCCCTTGCGCACCTCCCCCGGCATGACGCATAGTTTGTGTACGCCGTATGTTTACAACGTATACCGGAGGTGGACCATGACGCCGATCGCTGTCGCCGTGCCCCTGGCCTGGCTGCTCTGGCTCGTCCTGACCGAGTGGGTGCCGATGTACCCGCTCAACGACCTGCGGCCCGGCAACCTGCGGGACCGGGTCCTGGCCGCCTGCGTGAACTACCCCTTCCCGCTGGCCATCGCGGCCGGGGTGGCCCTGCACCGGCCGTGGTCGCTGGCGGTGGCGCTGGTGCTGTGCGGGCTGTGCGTCCTGGGCCATGTGCGGGCGTGGTGGCTGCCGTACTTCGGGCGGGCCAGCGCGGGCCAGGCCGAGCAGTACCGGCGGGAGTACGCCCGCACCCTGAAGATCCTCCCGACGGATGGGCACGCCGTCGTCATCGACGTGCAGCACATTGTCGTCGGCGTCCTGACCCTGGCCATGGCCGCTACCACGGCCCTCGCGGCGTTTCTCTAGGGTTGGTGGGTGACTGCTCGCCGTCCCGGCCGGCCCCGCCAGCTGCATCCCGAGGACATCCTGGCCGCCGCGGTGTCGGTGATCGACGCCGAGGGCCTCGACGCGCTGACCATGCGGCGGCTGGGGGCGGCGCTGGGGGTGACGGCGATGTCGCTGTACCGCCACTTCGACAGCCGCGACGCCGTCCTCGCCGGGGTGGTGGACGCCCTCGCCCTGACCGTCGACGTCGCGCCCGCGCCGGACTGGCCGGGGATGCTGCGCGGCTTCGCCGAGGGCTACCGCGCGATGCTCCTGCGCCACCCCCGCGCGGTCGCCCTGCTGGCCACCCACCCGGTCGACGCCGAGCGCGGCCGGGCCCTGATCGCCCCGCTGCTGACGGCGTTCGCCGCGGACGGCATCGACGACGAGCGGGCCGTGACGATCGTGCAGTCGGTCGCGGTGTTCACCCTGGGCCACGCGCTCGCCCAGGTCGGCGGGGAGCCCCCGGACCCCGCGACCGGCCCGTACTACGACGCCTGGTTCGAGGCCGGCCTGAGCGCGCTGGTCCGCGGGTTCTCCTCGTAGCATCGGGTCATGCAGGTGCTGCTGATCGCCGACACCCACGTGCCCCTGCGCGCCCGGACCCTGCCGCCGCCGCTGTGGGCCGCGGTCGACGCCGCCGACGTGGTGATCCACGCCGGGGACTGGGTCGACGTGGCGCTGCTCGACGCGCTGGAGGAGCGGGCGGCGCGGCTGATCGGCGTGTACGGCAACAACGACGGCCCCGACCTGCGCGCCCGCCTGCCGGAGGTGGCCGAGGCCGAGCTGGCCGGCGTGCGCCTCGCCGTGGTCCACGAGACCGGCGCGGCCAAGGGGCGCGAGGACCGCTGCGCCGCCCGGTACTCCGGCCGCGACCTCCTCGTCTTCGGCCACTCCCACATCCCGTGGGACACCGTCGCCCCGGGCGGGCTGCGGCTGCTCAACCCCGGCTCGCCGACGGACCGGCGGCGCGAGCCGTTCTGCACCTACATGACGGCGACCCTGGACGCCGGCGCGGTCAGCGACGTGCAAGTGCACCGGCTGCGCCGATAGCGAGGGCGGCGGCGGCCACCGTCTGCACGCGGTAGTCCAGGACCGCCACCGCGAGCCCGCCGACGAGCAGCGCCGGGCCGGCCGGGACGAACATCAGCGAGTTCGCGGTCGCGGCGGCCCGGCCCAGGCGCTCCTGCGGGACGATCCGCTGCACCGCCGTGATCGCCGCGACCAGCGGGGCCGGCAGCCCCAGCCCCATCAGCACGCAGCCGGCCAGCACCAGCCCCGTCCACGGCGTGGCCCGGGCCAGTGCGCCGGCCGCGACCAGGGCCAGGCCGAGCGAGGCGAAGCCGCCCTCGCCGAGGCGCCGCATCAGCGGGCCCGCGAGCAGGCCGCACACCACCGAGCCGAGGCCCTGGGCGGGCGTCAGCACCCCGGCGCACGCGGGCGGCCGGTGCAGGGCGTCCAGCAGCGCGTACGTCGCGCTGCTCGACCAGCTCGACGCCACCATCGCCGCCGCCGCGGCCAGGATCAGGGCGCGCAGGGTGCGGTCGCGCAGCACCGGGACGGGCTCCTGCACGGCAACCGCCCCGGCCGGCGCGGCCGGCGCGGCCGGCGCGGGCGGCGCGGCCGGCGCGGCCGGCGCGGGCGGCACCCGCAGCAGCAGGAAGGCCGCGCCCGCCGCCGCGAAGGTCAGCGCGTTCAGCCAGGCCACCGCCGGCCCGCCCAGCCAGGTGAACAGGCCCGCGCCGGCGGCGGGCGCGATGAGCTTCATGCCCTCGATGACGGTACGGACGAGGCCGTTGAAATCGCCGCGCAGCTCGACCGGCACCACCGAGGGCAGCAGCGCCGCCTCGGCCGCGTCGATCAGCACCCCGCCCACGCCGACCAGGGTCAGGGCCGCGAACAGCAGCCAGACGTGGCCCGTGGACACCGTGGCCAGGACCGCGCCCAGGGCCAGGTTGACCAGCACGAGCAGGCGGCGGCGGTCGACCCGGTCGGCCACCCCGCCGAGCCACGGGCCGAGCAGCAGGGCCAGCCACATCCCCACGTTCACGATGCCGGCCAGGGCGTCGGAGCCGGTCCGGGTCTTCACCCACACGCCGGCGGCCAGGGCCATCGCCGAGTCGCCGAAGCCCGAGACGAAGACGCCGCCCAGATACAGCCGGGCGTTGCGATCGGACAGCACCCGCGCGGTCGTCAGCATACCCCCAAGCATATACTTGGGGGTATGTCCGACGATGTCCTGCGCGCGCTCGCCCACCCGCTGCGGCTGCGGATGCTCAACCTGATGTGGCCCGGGCCGATGTCCGCCGCCGAGCTGGCCCGGGAGCTGGCGGTCTCGCACGCCCTCGCCAGCCAGCACCTGCGCAAGCTCGCCGCGGCCGGGCTGGTCGAGCTGGCCGAGGAGCGGACCCTGCGGGGCGGGCACGAGCGGCGGTACCGCACCGTGCAGGGCTCCCCGCTCTCCGACCAGCGCGACGGCACCGCGTTCCTGGCCGGGACCCTCGCCCACGGGCTGCGGGAACGGGCCGCCCGCCGCGACCCGGAGCACCCCGGGGTCACGACGGACGGCGAGTTGTGGGTGGCGCCGGAGGCCTGGGAGCGGTACCGGGAGGGGATCCAGTCGCTCGGGGACGCGCTGCACGCCGCGGCCCGGCCGGCGCACACCCCGGGAACCGTTCCCGTCGCGGTGACGGTCCACGCGTTCCGGACCGGCGCTAGCGGCAGGGCAGCGAGCGGTACAGGCGAAGGGACACCACCGCGAGCCACGTGAAGATGACGAGCACGCCCGCGATGAAGCCGATGGTGAAGCCGGGCGCGCCGCTGCCGGTGGCGATCCCGACGAACGCCAGCAGGAAGACCGTGCCGGAGACGCGCGAGTAGCGGGCGAGGCCCGGCGACTGGTGCCGGGCCAGCACCCAGGCCGCCGCGGCCACGCACAGGAAGCCGATCGCGCCCGCCACGAGGTGCCCGATCCCGTGCCAGCTGACGGTGCCGATCCCGTCCGGGGTGCCGGCCGGGAAGCCCAGGGCCGGGTCGGCGCGCAGCAGGCCGGCCGCGATCATCGACGCCCCGAACACGCCGACCAGCCGGGCCGTCCACGGGCTCGCCGGCACCGCCCGGCCCAGGCCGGCGGCCGCGGCCAGCACCATGAGGCCGCTCAGGATGAAGTTCGCGATCTGGATCCAGCCGAGCGAGCCGTTGCTCAGCAGGCTCCACGAGTGCCGGGTCAGCTCGAAGCCGTCCCGGGTCAGCGCCTGGGCGAGGCTCACCACCACGTAGAACGGGCCGGCGAGCACCCCGTAGCCGAGCAGCGAGCGGGTCACGCGGTTGGCGCGGATGTCAGCGGAAATCGTCGTCATACCCATGCCTCGAACGGCCGGCCCCGGATCCGACATCGCCCTACCAGAAATCTCCGGCGCGATAGTCGCACGCCAGGACCCCGCCCGGCGGCAGGGCGGCGACGGGCAGGACATAGGTGCTGCCGTCATCGTCCGGGGTCGCGACAAAACCCTTCAAGCCGACCACCCCGGTTGTACCGCTCCAGCGCCGCCACCCCCGCCGCACGTACAACCCGGCGGCGCCCTCGGCGGCCGAGAGGGCACCGATGTCGTACCCGGCTCGTATGATGCGTTCGGACTCGTCGAGCACGGCGGCGGCGTAGCCGAGGCGCTGGTGATCGGGGTGGACGGCGACCGCCTCGAGGTACCCGGCCCGCAGCGGCAGCCCGTCGGCGAGCAGCGAGCGCTGCACGACCGCGGCGTGGGCGACGATCCGGCCGCCCGCCTCGGCCAGCACGTGCAGCCCGCCGAGCGCGTGCGACCAGTCGTGGTCGTCGAACCGGCCCGCGAACGCGGTGTCGAGCATCGCCCGCAGCTGCGCCCGCTCCCCCGCGCCCAGGTCAGCGGTGTGCACAACCCTCATCGCTGCATCCTCGCCTTGCCGCGGTTCTCGCGCACGATCCAGGCCACGTCCGGGTCGGCGGTGTGCACAACCCTCATCGCTGCATCCTCGCCTTGCCGCGGTTCTCGCGCACGATCCAAGCCACGTCCGGGTCGGTCGATGCCGCGAGGCGCTCGAACACCTGGAGGCCATGCGGTCTGTCCGCCGCGACCGCCACGCTCCACGTGTAGCCGAGGGCCTTGCGCAGCGTCCGCACGTCCTCGCGGCGGCGCTCCGCCGCGGGCCGGGCGGCGAGGGACGCCGTCACCGCCGCGCAGACCGCGACCGCCCGGGCCGCGGCCGCCGGGGTCTTGAGCAGCCGGGGCTCGCACAGGCCGGCGACCGCCGCCCGCTGCACGAGCGGGTGCGGGTCGCCGGCCCAGTCGTCGGCGAGGTCGAGCAGCCACGGCAGGTCGGTGTCGGCCCGCCGCTGCAGGGCCATGGCCACGCCCTCCCGCACCCGCCAGCGCGGGTCCGTCGCGTGCCCGCGCAGGAGCACGGGGTCGGTGAGGGCGACGACCCCGCACAGCGCCAGGTACTCCTCGCCGCTGCCGATCAGCGCCGCCGCCCGCTGCGGGCCGGCCACGTCCGCGACCGCCTGGGCGAGCTCCAGGTTGGCCCGCGGCCCGGGCAGCCCGCCGTGTTCGCGCAGGTAGGGGGCCCAGTCGTCGAGGGCACGCAGCGCCGCCGCGTACTCCTGCCGACGCCCCATGGGCCAAACCCTAGCCGTACATCTTCGGCTCGACCATCACCAGCCAGTTGCCGCTGTTGTCGCGGAAGACGGCCTCGACGCCGTACGGGCGGTCCTCGGGTTCCTGCACGAACTCGACGCCCTTGGCCTTGAACTCGGCGGCGGTCTTGCGGCAGTCGTCGACCCGCAGGCCGAGCCCGCCCATGCCGCCCTTCTCCAGCTGGCGGCGCACGAACGCGGCCGCCTCGTCGTCCAGCGGCGGGCCCGGGACCATGAGCGTGATCTCCGGCTCGGGGTGGTCGGGGTGCTTGACGGTGACCCAGCGGAACTCACCCATGGTGACGTCCATGCTGGCCTCGAAGCCGAGCACGCCGACGTAGAAGTCGCGGGCCTTGTCCTGGTCGAGCACGTACACGGTGACGAGGGAAACGTTCGTAATCATGCCGGCGACGTTACCGGCCGTCACCGGGGGCGCCTTCTCGAAAATTGCGGACGACGCCGGCCATGAACAGCCAGCAGCCGGGCACGTGCGGCGCGCCGGCGACGGCCCAGCGGCCGCGGTACACGGCCGGGCTCTCCCCGACCAGTCTCGTGAACTTGGCGGAGAACGAGCCCAGGCTGGTGAACCCGACCGCCATGCACACCTCGGTGACCGTCAGGTTCGCGGAGCGCAGCAGGTCCTGGGCCCGCTCGATGCGCCGGCGGGTCAGATACCGCATCGGCGTCTCGCCGTAGGCGCCCTCGAAACACCTGATGAAGTGGTACTTCGACACGCCCGCGACGGCCGCCACGCCGTCGAGGTCCAGCGGCTCCGGGTAGTGCCGGTCGAGGTGATCCCGCGCGCGGCGCAGGTGGGGCAGCAGGTCCGCCGGCACGGTCACGCCCGTCACAGTACGCGACACGCCCGACAGCCGGGGTGACCTGCGGGGGGACCCCGGATCGGCCGTTTTCGGGAGGAGCCGGGGGATGCGCGCGCCGCCGCTTCTCCGCTAGCGTGGCCGGGTGCTCGGCAACCAGAGATCTCGATACGTCTTCCCGGCCGCGGCCGCGGTGGTGCTGCTGGGAGTGCTGGTCGGCACCGTCGCGTGCGGCCCGCACAAGACCGGCAACAGCGCCCAGCCCGGTGCGGCGGCGGGCGGCCACAGCAGCGTCGAGCCGACGCTGTCCGTCGAGCCTCCCGTGGTACCGACCGAGCCCGCCTCCCCCACGCCCAGCCCGACGAAGGCCAGGCCCACGCCGAGCAAGTCGCCCGCGAAGACCGCCGAGGGCGGCTATGCGATCCGCCCGCCCGGCACCGGCCACGGCCCGGCCAGCTCGGCGTCGCGGACCGGCGGCACCACGGTCGCGCTGACCTTCGACGACGGCCCCGACCCGGTCAACACGCCCGCGATCCTGCAGGTGCTGCGCGAGAACGGGGTCAAGGCCACGTTCTGCATGGTCGGCTTCCGGGTCCGCGACCATCCGGAACTCGTGCGCCAGATCTACGCCGACGGCCACACCCTGTGCAACCACTCCTGGCAGCACCTGATCGACCTGGCCAAGCGCGACCCGTCGTACATCGACTGGGACCTGCGCAAGACCAACGAGGCGATCCACGCCGCGGTCGGCGCCGACGCCCCGATCAAGTACTTCCGCGCCCCGGGCGGCAACTTCACCCCGGACCTGGTCGCCAAGGCCAAGTCGCTGGGCATGTCCTCGATCTACTGGGACGTCGACCCGCAGGACTGGAACCACAAGCCCGACGCCAACGACCAGGCCCACATCCAGCGCGTCATCTCCCAGATCAAGTCCCACGTCCGCCAGGGCTCGATCATCCTGTCCCACGACAACGCCCAGCCGGACACGATCGTGGCGTACCGCCAGCTCATCCCCTGGATGAAGCGCTACTACGCCCTGGAGCGCCTGCCGGTCTAACCGCGGGCCGGGCGCCTCACCTGCGCTATCGTGACGCCGATGGACGAGCTGAGCGGGCGGGGGACGCGGGTGGGCGATCCACGGGTGTTGGTGGTCGGGGCGAGCATCGCGGGCCCCGCGCTGGCCCACTGGCTGCACCGGCGCGGAGCCCGGGTCACCGTGCTGGAGCGGGCCCCCGAGTTGCGCCCCGGCGGCCAGGCGGTGGACGCGCGCGGCGTGGCCAAGGACGTCATCGACCGCATGGGTCTTGCCGCATCGGTACGCGCGGCCTGCACCGACACCGCCGGCGCGCACACCGTGGACGCGGCCGGCCAGGTCCTGGCGACCTTCAGCGCCGAGGACGACGGCGGCGACGGCTACATCGCGGACATCGAGATCCTGCGCGGCGACCTGTCCCGGGTGCTGTACGACGACACCCGCGACAGCGTCGAGTACCGCTTCGGCGACCGGATCGCCGAGCTCACCCAGGACGCGGAGGGCGTCGACGTCACCTTCGCGGCCGGCGACCGCCGCCGCTTCGACCTGGTGATCGGCGCCGACGGCCTGCACTCGGCCCTGCGCGCGACGGTCTTCGGCCCGCACGAGCGCTTCGTCCGCCACCTCGGGCACGTGCTGGCCTTCTACAGCGTGCCGAACGACTTCGGCCTGGACCGCTGGCTGCTGGAGCACCAGGACCAGGCGTCCGGCCGCTCCGCCCTGCTGCGCCCGATCCAGGACGCCACCCGCGCGATGGCGATGTTCTCCTTCCCCTCCCCCGACTTCACCGTCGACTACCGCGACATCCCCGCCCAGAAGGCGCTGCTGCGCGAGCGCATGGCCGGCCTGGGCTGGCTGACCCCGCAGCTCCTCGCGCACCTGGACGACACCCCGGACTTCTACCTGGACCAGGTCGCCCAGGTCGTCATGGACCGCTGGTCGCACGGCCGCGTGGCCCTGCTCGGCGACGCGGCGTTCAGCTCGTCCCCGCTGTCCGGGCAGGGCACCGGGCTGGCCCTGGTCGGCGCCTACCTGCTGGCCGGCGAACTCGCCGCCGCCGGCTGGGACCCCGACGCCGGGTTCGCGCGCTACGAGCAGCTGATGCGCTCGTACGTCGAGGCGAACCAGGAGATCGGCCGGCTCAACGCCCGCACCCGCGACGTCCCGCACCCGGACGCCGAACCACTCCCCGACTTCACCGGCGACTGGTTCGGCGAACTGCTCGTGCGCGCGATCAACGGCGTGGAGCTGCCCGAGTACGCGTAGGCCGCCCTATCCGACCGGCGGCAGCCACGTGGCCGGATCGTGGCAGTCCGCGAACCGCATGTCCGTCACCATCCTGGTCAGCTCCGGGTACGGAACCTGGGCCCGGTCCGCCACGAAGATCGACATGTAGCACTGGCCGAAGTGGACGACCATGTTGCTGCCCTGCGCCAGGAAGACCCGGCCCGCCGTCCGCGGGTCGGTGTAGTACCAGACGTCGTGGCCGGCGATCTGCGTGGTGGGTGGCCGGCCTGCCTCGGGGTAATCCACGTAGTCGCTGCGGGGCAGGACCTGGATGCCGACCGGGAACTTGGTGTTGACTCCCGACGGCGGCCAGAGACTGTCCCAGCTCGGCCGGCCACCGAGGCCGACGAGGGCCGCCTGGGTGTCATAGTGATCGAGTTCGGCCAGCGTCGGCCGCAGTCCGGCCGGCACGTAGCCGAGCTGGAAGGGCACCCGCACGTCCGCCGGCGGGCCGAGCGTCACGGCGGCGGCGACCCGCAGCAGCGTGGACCGGGGATCGGACAGCGGGCCATCGGCATACACGACGACCCATACCCCGGACGCGTCCTGCCAGCCGACCGCCGGTACCGGCTGCGGCGTGGTCTTGGGCCACGAAACCGGCGGGCCCGCATCCGATGCCCCGGTCGCCAGGCCCAGGTCGGCAACGAAGTAGGCCGGATGGCCGTGCACCGTGACGCGCGCACCGGCCAGCAGCCGGCGGCCGTCGTAGGTACCCGGGTCGTGCACCAGCACGGTGCCCCCGAACTGGTTCGGGTCCGCCACCGGCCGGGCCACGGCGTACTGCGTGCTGCCCACCACGCCGTGGAAGAACGCCTTGTACCCCGACCCGTCGGCGATCCCGAGCGTGGCCTGCATCGCGTCGCGGTAGTGCGGCGCCGCGCTCGCGCCGACGGGCGCACTCGGGCCGCCGATCAGGGTGGGCGCCCCGCCGAGCACGGCCGCGGTCGCCAGCGCCACCGCGGCGGTGTACCCGACCCGCCGGCGCCGCCGGACCCGGGCCGCCCCGGCCTGCGCCGCCTCGATCAGGCCGGCCCCGTACGGCGCCAGATCCTCGTGCTCGACGAGCGTGCGTCGCAGCTGCTGGATGTCGCTCATCATCTCGCTCCTAGGTTGCGGGTCGACATCGACTCCTCGGCGGCCAGCGAAATCCGCAGCGTGGCCAGGGCGCGGGCGGCGTACGCCCGGACCGTGGCCGGCCGGCACGCCAGCACGTCGGCGATCTCCTGGTCGGTCAGGTCCTCGTAGTAGCGCAGCACGAGCACCGCCCGCTGCTGCCGCGGCAACTGCGCGAGCCGGTGCCACAGATCCTCACGCTCGCCGAGCTCCCCCGTCCGATCCGCCTGCGCGACGGTCGTCGTACCGCTCAACGCGATCGTCGGCAGCACCCGCCGGCGGCGCATGGACAGGAACTCATTGGTCACCATGGTCCGCACGTACGCGTACGGCTCAGCCACCGCACCGATGCGCCGCCACCGCACGAGCGCCCTGGTGAGGACCTCCTGCACCAGGTCCCGGGCCAGCTCGCGATCCCCGCTCAACAGCGCGGCGTACCGCAGGAGCGCCGGCAACCGCGCTTGCGCGAACTCCTCGAACTCCATGCAGCCTCCCCGGGGGCAGCGGTCTCGGTCTCACCTGGATAGATGCGAGAACACCCCCATCCGCTGCGCGCCGAACCCCTCCCGCCCTACGCGGCCGTGCCGGCGCTGCCGGCGTGCGCCTGCCGCTACCGGTCGATCACGGCTCGCCGAGATCCGAGGAGAGCCAGTGCTCCGGCTCAAGCTCGATCCGGTACTCGCCCCGCGCGAACCTCACGTACGGCTCGACCTTCTCCGGCACGAGATACCGGCCAGCAATCACACGGAGATCATCATCGCTCGAAGGCCCGATCACGCTGGCTCGCCCCTCGACCGAGACATAGCGCGTCGTGGGCGCCACCCGATCGACCATCAGTGAGAACCGACCGGCCTCGGCAATCAGCTTTCCCTTACGCGAATCCCGATGGGTCGAGACCCAGAGCGGACCGCCCGGGACGTAGTGGTACCAGATCGGGACGACCAACGGCCCACGGCCCGGGCCCGCGCTCACAGACAGGGCGGCAACATGCGGCTGGGCGAGAAACTCCTCGCGCTCTGGAATCGAAAGCGACATGAACCAAGGCTCCTACCCACCACCGACAGGATCCAGACCCCCGGGCGCTACGCGGTCACGATTCGAGTGAGCGCGGAGTCCTGTTCGGCGCGGCTGCTGCGCGGCTCGGCGAACGGCTCGGTCGGCGATCGCCTCGCGGTTGTGGATGCTGCTGGCGCGGTGGATCGCGGAGAATTGTCGTACCCGGCGGATACATTGCCTGGCGTGTTCGACACCCTGGACGCGGAGGATCTCGACTACCGCACCCGGATGCTGACCGGCTGTATCCCGCCGTATGCGGTCACCCGGCTGCTCGAGCTCGGCCACGCCGACGAGGTGGAGCGGCAGGCCGCCCGCGGCGAGTGGTTCTGTGCCCTGGCGGTCGCCGAGGACGCCACGCCGCAGCGGGCCCGTGCGGTGCTCGCGCCGTTCGTCGCCACGGGCTGGTGGAAGGCGGCAGAGGCGCTGGCGCGGCTGCTGGAGCGGTGGGGGCAGGGCGAGGAGGCGATCGCGCTGGTGCGTCCCCATGTGGCGGCTGGTGACCGGTCCGCGCTGGAGTTCCTCGGCCGGCTGCTGGCCCGCCACGGGCGCGCCGCGGAGGCGTTCGAGCTGCTCCGCCCGCACGTCGAGAACTGGTCGATCGCGGCCGCCCTGGTCGATGTGGCGGAGGCGTGCGGCCGCGACGCGGACGCCGTCGCGCTGCTGCAGGCCCGCATCGACGTCGCCGTGCGTGTCTGCGAAGATCCGGCGTGCCAGTCGAGGGAGGTCAGGCCGTTCAACGCCATCGGCCTGCTCGCCGGCATCCGGGAGCGGCAGGGCCGCGTCGACGAGGCGATCGCGCTGCTGCACACCCGCCACGGCACCTCGGTCAACGGCGGCGACCAGCTCGCCGACCTCCTCGCCCGGCACGACCGGGTCGAGGAACTGCGGGCCTATGCGGCGGCGGACTCCCACGGCCACGCCGCCAAGCGTCTCGCGGAGCTGCTGGAGCAGCGCGGCGACGTTGCCGGCGGGATCGAGGTCTACCGGCGCCTCGACGACGCCGTCGTGCCATGGATCTGCCGGGCGGCGCCGCTGGCGGAGCTGCTGATGCGGCACGGTCGTATCGACGAGGCGGTCGAGGTGCTACGACCGCTGATCGTGAGCGGCACCGGACACGACGACTGCCTCACCCAGTGGCTGTGCACCGAGTTTGCCGAGCAGGGACGCGCCGCCGACGGCCTGACCTTCCTCGACGAGCTCAAGGCCGACCGCGGCGAGGAGGGCTGGGAGTTCTTCGGGATGCGGCTGCCGCTGCTCGCGGAGCTCGACCGGCACGAGGAAGCGATCGAGCTCGCACGGGCGCACCCGGAAGGCGACACCTGGTACGGGGTGTTGACGCTCGCCGGGTTGCTGGCCGGCGCGGGACGCACCGAGGAGGCCGTCGAACTGCTCACCCACGACGAGCACACCCACACGTATGACCTGTCGACCTACCTGCTGGACCTCGGCCGGGTCACCGACGCCATCACCGTCATGCAACGCGACGAGCCGTCGCCCTGGGGACCGCCTCAACCCAGCGACGCGGCCGACGGTCCGCCGCTCTAGCGACTGCCGTCATCGGTGGCGCCCACCTCCGGAACGTCGGACGCACCGCCGGCCAGCGAAACCCACCTCCCACAATCTGCCCCCGCCGACGACACGTCACCGTGGCCATCCGGCCCGCCGAACTCGCGAAACGTGATGTGCAGCCATGCACGGGACGACCGGCGAGTTCGACTGTGGTCACCGGATCTGCCGCGAGTTGGGCGCTGCCGGGGCTGGCGCTTCGGCCTTTCGATCCGGAGGAGCGGCGCTCGCTTGCGCTGAATGCGCCCGGTCCTGAAGCGTCTGATAGTTGTACCTATCCAGTCGGTTGGCTGGTCGGGTGCGTCAGGCCGAGATCCTGGCGCAGGAGTCGCCACAGGTCAACAACCGCCTCGGGTACGGGCGTGCGACTGGCGAAACGGAACCCGAGGAGCGCTTTGTCCTTACGCCCGGGTTCCCGGGCGAGGGTGGCCCAGCCTGCGGGGTCGACTGACTCGAAGAAAGCCTCGATCTCGCCAAGTCCTTTGCGTTCGCCGATGCCGTATTCCGTGGCAAGTGTCCGGACCCGGTACGGTTGCCACCGTCGTACGGCGTCGCCGAAAAGCTCGTTGTCCGGGTCGTCGGCGGCTGGCGCCGGCCGGGGCAACTTCGATAGTGCCTTGCCGGGCGCAAACGCCGGGCCGTCAGCGACGATCGCGTACGGAATGCCCATGGTCTCCATGAGCCTCGCGTACTTGGCGAACCGTTCGTCGCCGCCCACGTTGACGAACACCACGTATGAGCCTTCGGGGGTAGGCAGGTCCGGGGCGCTGATGCGGGACAGCCACGTCTCGAAGGCGTCGACTTCGGTCGGGCCTTCCACCAGCACGACGCCCGCCGCAAACAGCAGCGCCCGTAGCTGCGATTGCCGGAGCAGCTCTTTGAGGTCTTCGTAGTCGCGTTGGTCGAGCTGCGGCCGGTGGACCGCCGTCGTATCAGCATGACGAGTGAGCCTGGTGACAACGGCCAGGTCGGCCGCTTCGTGGACCGGCACGAGATCAGCACTGTGGGTGATCACGATTGTCTGCCGGTCAGAGCGACTAGTCTGCACGGCCGCGAGCAGGCGACGCTGCGCAACTGCACTGACATTGGTAGCCGGTTCGTCCAGGATCAGCGTGTCCTTATCGCTGGTCAGCAGCGTCGCCAGCCACGCGCTCTCCTCGACGCCCGCGCCGGCGAACTGGAGGGCGACGTCCACGTGCCGGCCGGCAGGGGTGTCAACGACGACCGGGGTGACACGCAGTCCCTCTGCCTCGGTCGCACCAGCCTGCTGCCACACCTCGAGCCGTCGCCCCGTGACCTCCTCGAACAACTCCTGCGAGGCCCGGAACCGCATCCGGCCCGCGGCGTCGCCGTTCTTGCGCTGCGACAGTTCGACGGCCAGACCGCTGCCATCCGCCAACTGCGGTCGAGTGTTGAGTTCGGCTGGTTCAATCAGAGTCCTGACGGGTAGCCGCCGGTTGTCCGTAACCAGGATGGCCAACAGCAGTTCGTCCAGGACATGGGCAAACGTGAGTGTGTCGGCAGCGAAGCCTCGGAGCCGGGAGAATCGCGCTACCAGACGGCGCAGCGACGGAAGCTCGGGATCGCGTCCGGTACGGCGCGCGATGAGGTCGACCGGAGCAGGGGCTCGCATCAGATCGGCGAGCGTGAACGACGTCAGCGCCCGCGAATATGAATCGGTCCAGTGCGGCAGGGTGTGCTGGTTGACGTCCGGTAGCGGGCCGTCCGGCGTACCGAGGACGTCCTGCGGCCTCGACCGTGATGATGCCCGTGCAGGGTGTTCGTCGACCGGGCCGGCAGCGAACGTGTTGTGCCGCAGATCGATACACGCGACCGGGTCGGTGGTCTGCCAGTACACGAACCACGGATCGCTATGCCGTTCGTCGCGCCGGACAATCAGCTGTCCGCGGGTCAGTATCTCCCGGGCATGCAGGTGAGCAGGCACCAACGCGTCGAGCTCGTCCAGCATTTGCGTGTTCTGGACCTGAAACGCCGATAGAACCGCCGCATGCGCCCAGTCCTCGATGACGGCGCCCTCGTCATCGTGATCCAGCACCAGTCCCAGCCGTGCCTCGAACCGCGGGCTGCCGTACCGCCCAGCGAGCGACCAATCCTGGTCGAATGTGGCGAAGTCGCCGTTGGCCGCGGCGCGTACGGCCTCTACCGTCATCCGCACCACGCGTCCGAGGTTCGTCTTGCCACTGCCGTTCGGTCCGACGATGACCGACAACCCTTCCCGCAACTCAAGATCAAGATTTGCGAAGGACAGCAGCTCCACTGCGGCAACCGAGGACAAACGCATGCGTCCAGCAAACCAGCCGATGCGTCAGCACCCGAAGCCGCATGCCGAGCGGTCGCGTGCATCCCGTCTACCCGGCACGGCCGCTTGGCGGCACGGGCGCAGCAGCGAGGTGGAGTGAACATCGACAGGCCGGAGTACTGATCTTGGTTTACGCACGTACGCCGTCAAGCGGGCCGGGACGCGCACTCAGAAGATCGCCGGGTTCTTGGCGATGCTGGCCCAGCAGGAGACGATCCACCCGCAGCGCGCCAGGCCGGCCAACCCCCGAGCTCGTGACGGCCACGCGTCATGCGCCGCCCGGGCCCAAAGCGGCGAGGACCCTGTGCAGCCGGACGCCGCCAAGTACTCAGCGAAGTTCATTCATTCGATCGAGCGGGTTGGGGCTGCTGCAGGGTCGGCTGAAGTGCCTCAGGGAAGTGATCGCGCAGGAGTGGCCAAAGATCGGGGTATCCGAACGGCTTGGCCGCAACCTCGATCCTGATCGGCTCGGAGTGTTTGAGCATACGAATACAGAAGGCGTGCCACTCTTTGATTGAATCAGTCTGCGGAACAGACTTGTGAAAGAAGAGGCCGATGGTGAGCACATCGGAGTACATCGAGGCAAAGGTCCGGAGCCGAACGTTCTCTTGAGGGCTGAGATCCTGCGGGACGACCTCTCCTACCTGGAAGAACGGCAGAAGCCGCGGCTCATCGAGGAGGCGGCCTTGGACTTCATGCAACCAGCTGAAGAGTTGTTGCATCGTTGCCGCGCCAGCGGTTCCGTTCTGCACCGCAGTTTGGCGCGACAGGATGCGCGCCTGCCATCCCGAAAAGAGCAGTGAGCCTGCGGCGACAAGAACCCCGAGTACCGCGAGCGCGGTCGTCACTGGAGCACCTCCTTGGGTGCCCATCGTGACATCACCTTGCAAATGTGCAACTCGCCGCTTCTATTTGGGCGACTCGGGCCGCCGACCAACACATGATCAGGTTTCCTCTCATGCCGCTAATGGTGTGTGCCTGGTGCCTCGATCATGATGGCGGCAGTGTCGACTATTATCGATCTATGAAGCTGATGAACCGTTGGGGTGCTCGGGCGCTGCGCCTGGCCGTGTTCGCGCTGCTCGGGGTGGCCGTGGCGGTTCCGCTCGAGCCGGGCGCCGCGCAGGCCGGGCACGGGACCGCGTCGCTGCTGCCCGGGGAGACGCTCACGCCGGGGCAGTATCTGGTGGCGGGGCGGTACCGGTTGTTCATGCAGCGGGACGGGAATCTGGTGCTGTACCGCGACTTCGCCCGACCCGGCCAGTACGCGTGCGCCGCCTCGCACACCACGGCGCATCCCGGCTCCCGGGCCTGGATGTCGCCGAACGGGTTCTTCGCCGTCTACACGCCGCAGGGCGTCCCGGTGTGGTCGACCAGGTCGCACACGAACGGGTCGCGGTGGGCGGGCGGCTGGGTCAACATCCTGTCCGACGGCCGGGCGCTGGTCTTCACCGGCGACGGCTTCCGTGACTACTTCCAGTTCTGGCAGTGCTGAGCCGACCGCACCGGCCCTGGCGGTGAGCTGCGCGACGAGAGGGCTAAGCGCCGAGGGTGTCGATCGAGCGCAGGGCCTCGATCACCGAGGCGATGTGTTCGCGCATGGCGGACTCGGCGGCCTTGGCGTCGTGGGCGCGGATCGCGGCGATCACTGCCTCGTGCTGGGGTAGTGACGTCTGCGGGCGGCCCGGCAGCAGGGAGAGCATGAACTGGTGCCGGACCAGCTGGCCGCGCAGCGTTTCGATGATGCCGTCCGCGGTGTGGTGGGCGGCGATGGTGCGGATCAGGGCGTGCAGGCGGTGGTTCAGGTCGCTGTACCGCCGGTGCTCGCCGGCCGTCACCGCTCGGCGCATGAGCAGGCCGATCTCGTCCAGTTCGCTTGCCTGGTCCGGGGTCACGCGCTCCGCGGCGCGGGCGGCTACCAGGCCTTCGAGGACCATGCGGACCTCGGTGATCTCGATGGCCTCGTCCAGGGAGACCTTGCGGACGTGGGCGCCGCGGTTGCGCTGGATCTCGACCAGGCCCTCGGCGGCCAGGTCCTGCAGGGCGATGCGCACGTTGAAGCGGCTCGCACCCAGGCGGTCGCTCAGCTGGGCCTCGACCAGGCGCTCGCCCGGCAGGTACTGACCGGCGAGGATCGCCTCGCGCAGGGCGTCGCGGGCGTGCGCCGATCCGGCTCGGTCCTCTCCGCGCGTGGCCACGTCATGGACCCTATCGTCTCGCGCTAGACCGGCGAGGCGCGCAGCACGTCATGGACCGGATCGGCGCGCGTCACACCGAGGAAGTGCGTCACACCGAGGAGGCGCGCAGGAGGAAGCCGCCGCCGTCGCGGCGGCCGATGGTCAGGGCGCAGCCGGCGGCGTCGAGGCGCTCGCGCAGGCCGCCCAGGCCGTGGCCGGCGGTGCCCTCCGAGGTGGGCGGCTCCTCGGGTGCGGATTGCGGGCCGCGGCCGTCGTCGCTGATCTCCACCGTGCCGCGGTCCAGGCGGATCCAGCAGTGTTTGGCCTCGCTGTGGCGCACCACGTTGGTGACGCCCTCGCGGACGACCCAGGCGAACAGTTCCTGGCGTTCGGGGTCGACCGCCTCGCCGGTGACCGGGACGTCGGCCTCGATGCCGGCCGCGTCCAGGGCGCTGCGGGCCGAGGCGAGCTCGGTGGCCAGGGACATCTCGCGGTACCCGGCGACGGCCGCCCGCACGTCCGCCAAGGCCTCGCGGACCAGGCGCTGGATGTCGGCCAGCTCGGCCTCGGCGCGCTCGGGGGCGAGCTGCACGAGCCGGGCCGCCAGCTCGCTCTTGACCGAGACCACGGTGAGGGAGTGGCCGAGCAGGTCGTGCATGTCGCGGGCGAACCGGTTGCGCTCGGCCGCGATGGCCAGCCTCGTGATCTCGCCGCGGGCCTCGGCGAGCTGGGCGTTGCGCTGCACGACGCGGGTCACGCCCCACACGGCGAGGGCGGCGACCATGACCGCGAAGAGCAGGTCGATGGTGCCGTCCCAGCCGGGCACGATCCGGGGCAGGAAGCCGGCGGTCAGGGCCGAGGCGAACACGATGCTCCACGCGGCCCGTGGGGGATACGTGAAGACCGCGGTGACGCCGATGTACACGAGGGTGGTGAGCCCGGACTCGCCGACGACCAGGGTCAGCACGGCGGCGGTGGCCACCAGGCCGCCGAGGCGCACGGCGGACGCGGTCCGGGAGGGTTCCGCCCCGGTGGACCGGTAGTGCCGGCGGACGACGATGAACCCGCTGAGGTAGATGGCGCAGAAGCCCAGCGCGGCGGCCATCCCGAGGAGCCGTTCCCAGATCTCGGGGCGGTGCCAGGCGTCGATGATCGGGCCGGCCATGTAGAACAGCCAGACCGCCGCCCAGAGCCAGAAGAACCTTCCGGCTCCTGGCCCCGGGCGAAGGTCGGGCTGCGCTTTCGGCATGGCGAACACGGTAGCCGCTCCTACGCTGTGTCAGGCCCTGGCGGTGTCCACGCGGAACCGGCGCAGGGCGATCACGCCCAGCACGACGGTCCAGCCCAGCAGCACCACGATGGCCTGGGTGTCGATGTGGCCGCCGTCGAGCGGGCTGCGGGCGACCTGCCCGGTCCAGTACGACGGCGTGAACTTGGCGATAACCTGCAGGGCGTGCGGCATCAGGGTCACCGGCACCCACAGGCCGCCGAAGGCCGCCAGCACCAGGTTGAGCAGGGCGGAGACCTGCTGGACGCTGTCGGGCTTGGCGAGGTACCCGACGACGACCCCGAGCGCGGCGAACGGCAGCGACGACAGCCAGGCCCCGGCGAAGCACAGCACCCACTCGGCCGCGGTGAGCCGCACGTGCAGGCCCAGCGCGCCGATCGCGAACGTCACGATCACCGGCGGGATGCCCATGAGCAGCGACAGGAGGACCTTGTTGAGCACGTACGCGCCGGGCGAGAGCGGGGTCAGCCGCAGGGTCCGGTTCCAGCCGAGGCCGCGCTCGACGGCGATGGTGCCGCCGCTGAACATGGCCGCGGTCATGGCGCCGAACAGGGCCATGCTGACCATGACGTACTTCTTGGCGTCGGGGTCGTTGCCGACCGACACGCCGCCGATGATGACCACGAGCAGGGCCGGCAGCAGGGTGGAGAAGACGACGGCGCGCTTGTTGCGCACCAGGCGGACGGCTTCGAGGCGGAGATAGGTCAGATTCACAGCGAGCTCCTGGCGGTCAGGGCGACGAAGGTGTGCGCGAGGTTGCGGCTCATGGGGATCACGCCGTGCTCCCGGCGACGGTCAAAGCGATGAAGGCGTCCTCGAGGTTGCGGCTGGTGACCTCGATGTCGTGCGCGGCGGTGGCGGTGAGCAGGGCGCGCAGGGCGGCGTCGGAGTCGTCGCAGTGCAGCAGCACCGAGTCGCCGCGGGTCTCGACCCGTTCGACGCCGGGCAGCCCGGCCAGGCCGGCCAGGTCGGCGCCGGGGATGGTGGCGCGGATGGTGCGCCCGGACACCGCGGTTTTGATCTGCGCGGCGGTACCGTCGGCGATGACACGCCCGGCGCGCAGCAGCACGATCCGGTCGGCGTAGTCGTCGGCCTCTTCGAGGTAGTGGGTGGCGAACAGCACCGTGCGGCCCTGCGCGGTCTCCTCGCGCATCGAGGCCCAGAACGCGCGGCGGGTCTCCACGTCCATGCCGGTCGTGGGCTCGTCCAGGACCAGCAGGTCGGGGTTGCTGACGAGGGCCATCGCGAAGCGGATGCGCTGCTGCTGGCCGCCGGAGAGCCCGCCGACGCGCTGCCCGGCGAACTCGGCGACGCCGGCCCGCTCGATGACCTCGCCGACGTCGCGGGGGTTGCGCTGCAGGGCGGCGGCGAGGCGTACGGTCTCGCCGGCGGTCAGGTCGGGCAGCAGCCCGCCGGACTGCATGAGCGCGCCGACGGACCCGCGGGCGATCGCCTTGGCCGGCGGCTCGCCGTAGAGGCTGACGTGGCCGGCGTCCGGGCGGGCCAGCCCGAGCAGCATGTCGATGGTGGTGGACTTGCCGGCCCCGTTCGGGCCGAGCAGCGCGACGACCTCGCCGCGGCGGATCGTCAGATCCAGGCCGTCGACGGCGGTGACCGGCCCGAACCGCTTGGTCAGGCCGGCCAGCTGGACTGCTTCGTTCGTCATGCCCTCAGCATGGCCGGGGATCGACCCCGGTGCGGCTGCATCGCGTCACGCGCGACCCCATGACGGATGTCATGCGCCGCCCTGGTTCCTCCCCCGGCGCCACCGGAAGAACAGCACCGCGAGCAGGCCGACGACCACGACGACGGCGAGCACGATCCACGGGGTGGCGGAGCTGTCGGCCTCGTCGTTGGCGGCGTCGGCGGCGGTGGTGATCGGCGCGGCGGCCGCCGTGGTCGGGGTGGCCGCCTCCGACGTCGGGGCGACGGACGAGACCGCCGAGGTGGGGGCCTGGGCGCCGGGCGCGGCCGCGGCGAGCTTGAGCACCGGGGCCGGGTTGTCGGTGCCGGCCGCGTCGATCCACCGGTCGACCTTGCCGTCGGTGTAGGTGACCAGCGTCTTGAACGCCAGCTCGGTGGCGTCGGCCGGGAGCTTGGCCACCTTCACCGCGTATTCGGCGTCCTTCTTGGCCGCCAGGGCCGGGCCGCTGACCGTGAAGCCGTCGGCGTCGGCGGCCAGGGCCCATCCGGACGGGCCGGAGGCGAGGCTGACGTCGGCGGGCGCGATGCCGGCCGGGAGGGCGACCTTGACCGAGGCGATGCCGGCCTTGGAGCTCTCGGCCTCGGCGCTGAACGTGATGGTCACGTCGGTGGCGCCGGCCTGTGCCTTGTCGGCCTTGACGGCGACGTGGGCGGACGCCGGGGCGGCGGTGAGGGCGAGCACGGCGGCGCTCACGGCGACGGTGGCCGTGAGCGTGCCCACGAGACGACGAATCTGCACGAGACCGGATCCTTCCCCAGACGGCATCGAAAGTGATAGGCGGCGCGCGGACCAATGTAGTTCCTATCCTTGCCCGCATGATCTCCGACGTGGTCCGGCGCAAGGCCCTCGCGGCCGGCGCGCACGACTGGCTGGCGTCCCTGCCCGACCTGCTGGCGGGCCTGGAGCGGGACTGGGGGCTGACGCTCGGGCCGGTGTACGAGGACGGCACGGAGGCGCTCGTCGTGGCGGCCGACCTCGCCGACGGCACCGAGGCGGTGCTCAAGGTGCTCGTGCCCCGCCCCGGCGACCACGCGCGGCACGAGGCGACGGTGCTGCGGCTGGCGGACGGCGACGGGTGCGCGCGGCTGCTGCGGGAGGACGCGTCGCGCTCGGCTCTGCTGCTGGAGCGGCTGGGGGTGTCGTTGTCGGCACTGGACGTACCGTTGACGGGGCGTTTGGAGCTTTTGACGGATCTGGCCGCGCGCATCTGGCGGCCCGCTCCGGACGCGGGGCTGCCGACCGGGCGGTGGAAGGCGGCATGGCTCGCCGGCTTCATCGCCGCGGCCTGGGAGCGCACCGGCCGGCCGTGCCCGGAGCGGACCGTGGCGCACGCCCTGAACTGCTGCGCGCGGCGGGGCGCGGCCCACGACGACGAGCGGGCGGTGCTGGTGCACGGCGACGTCCACCAGTGGAACGCGCTGCGCGCGCCGGACGGCGGGTTCCGGCTGGTCGACCCGGACGGGCTGCTCGCCGACGCGGAGTACGACCTGGGCGTGCTCATGCGCGAGGACCCCGAGGACCTGCTGGCGGCGCCCGACCCGCGGGCCCGGTCCCGCTGGCTGGCCGCGCGGACGGGGCGGGACGAGCGGGCGATCTGGGAGTGGGGCAACGCGGAGCGGGTCTCGACGGGGCTGCTGCTGACCGAGATCGGCCTCGAACCGGTCGCGACCGACATGCTGGCTGCCGCGAACCGCATCGCGGCCGACTTCGCGTGACGTGATCAGCCGGTGGTCCGCAAGCAGCGCGTGATCGGCCGGTGGTCCGCAAGCAGCGCGTGATCAGCCGGTGATCCGCAGGCAGTAGCAGCCGCGGGCGCCGCCGGCCCGGATCAGCCGGCCGTGCGCGGCCAGCGCGGTCAGCCCGCCGTCGACCCGGATCGCGCCCACGGCGGCGCCGGTGGTCACGTCCCAGACGCGGATGCTGCGGTCGTCGCCGGCGGTGGCGAGCCGGCGCGCGTCCACGGCGGCGAGCGCCCGGACCGCACCGGTGTGCCCGGGCAGGACGTGGCGCAGGTCGCCGGTTCCGGGATCCCAGACCCGGACCCGGCCGTCCTGCCCCGCGGCGGCCAGCCAGCGCCCGTCCGGACCGGCGGCGAGCAGCCGCTGCGGCGCGCCGCCGGCGCCGAGCTCGTGCCGCAGCCGTCCGTCGAGCGGCTCCCAGACCAGCACCCGGTCGTCGCCGGTCGAGGCGAGCCAGGAGCCGTCCGGCGCCACGGCGAGCGCCGCGATGTCCCGGCGGTGGGCGGGCAGGACGTGCCGGGCGCCGGTGGCCCGGACACCGATGACGACCGGGTTCTCGGCCCGGGTGCCCGCCTCCCCGCCGCCAGCGGCGAACCAGGAGCCGTCGTGTGCCACCGCGACGACCTTCAACGGCTCCTCGAGGCCGGCGAACTCGGGCTCGCCCACCTCCGCGCCGGAGGGAACGTCCCAGCGCCGTACGGCGCCGTCGCACGCCAGCAGCGCGCCGTGCGGGCCCGGGGCCAGGGAGGTCACCCAGAACGCGTGCCGCCCAAGTTCGCGGACCGGCTCCCAGCTCGCCGTGTCCCAGATCCTGACCAGCCGGTCCTGCCCGCCGGTCGCGAGCCACGAGCCGTCCGGCGCGACGGCCATCGTCTCGATCCTGCGGTCGCCGCCGTCGAGCACCCGCTCGACGGCGCCGGTGCGGGTGTCCCGGACGTGCAGCCGCTCCTCGCCGGCGGTGGCCAGCCACCGGCCGCCCGGGTCGCCGGCGAGCAGCGCCACGGCCGAGTCCACCGCGGGGGCGCCGGCGGTGGCCAGCCACCGGCCGCCCGGGTCGCCGGCGAGCAGCGCCACGGCCGAGTCCGCCGTGGGGGCGCCGGCGGACTCGTACCGCCAGACGCGGACGGTCCCGTCGTTCGAGGTGGTGGCCGTCCAGCGGCGGTGGCCGGGGGTGACGATGCCGCTCACCCCGTTGCCGTGCCCGACGAGCGTCGCGTAGAGCTCGCCCGACTCGGCGTACCAGACCCGGACGAAGTTGTCGGCGCCCTGGCCGAGCAGCGTCCCGCCGCCGGACAGCAGCAGCTCGCCGCCGGGTGCGAGGGCGAGGGCGTGCTGCTCGGCCAGGCCGTCTCGGCGCCACCGTTGCCGCGGCCCGGTCGCGCCGAAATCCCAGACCGCGACGAAGCCGGATGCGTCGTCCATCAGGGAGCCGCCCGACGCGGCCAGCCAGCCGGCCCCGCCGATCAGGGCGTCGACCGTCTTGGCGCCGCTGGAGATCTCGCCGCGCAGGTCGCCGGAGCGGGCGTCCCACAGCCGGATGACGTCGCTCATCCCGGCCGCGGCGAGCCAGGTGCCGTCGGGCGCGAAGCGCAGCGCCCGGACGGGTCCCGGGTGCTCGGGCAGCACCCGCTCCAGGTCGCCGGTGCGCAGGTCCCACAGCCGGACGGCGGTGTCCCGCTCGGGCAGCGGGGAGCCGCCCGCCGAGGCGAGGTGCCGGCCGTCCGGCGAGACGGCGAGCACCATGACGGCCGCCCGGTGTCCGGCGAGGCGGAACCGCAGGTCGCCCGAGGCGGTGTCCCAGACCCACACGTCCCCGTCGGTGTCGCCGCCAATGAGCAGCCCGCCGTCCGGGGTGGAGGCCAGGCAGGTGACGTCGGTACCGGTCGCCGGGCCGGCGAGCACGTGCCGCTCGACCTTCATCGCCAGGTCCCAGACCCGCACGCCCCGCCCGGCGGCGGCCACCCAGGAGCCGTCGGCCGCCACCTCCAGGGCGATGACGGTGCCGCCGTGCCGCCAGGTCCGCACCGCGGCACCGGTGTCGCCGTCCCACAGGTCGACGCGGCCGTCACCCGATCCCGAGATGAGCAGCGCACCGTCCGGGGTCACCGCGAGCGGGCCGGGCCGCCGGCCGTCGCTGGTGAGCACTCGGATCAGGGCCGGCTGCGGCAGGTCGGGCGGCGGGGCGGTCGCGACCAGCTGCGGCGTGTCGAAGGCGGCGACGAGGTCACCGGCGATCGCCGAGGCCGGGTGGCCGGGCCGGATGCGCGACGCCAGCGTCGCCGCGGCCGCGCCGGGCGGGTCCAGTCGGCCGAGCAGGTGGGCGTTCTGCCGGATGACGCCCTCCAGGTGGGCGGCGGTGTTGCTCCGGCACAGGACGAGGTCGGCCGCGACGGCGGCGGCGCCCGGGTGATCCAACTTGGCGGTCAGCCACCGGGGATGCAGCACGGTCCGGCGCAGCTCGTCCTGCCGTCCCGCGTCGGCCAGGTGGACGGCGAGCCAGGTCCACAGGTACGCCTCGCCAGACGGCGCCTGCCACCACTCGCCGCCGGGCAGCAGGTCGCGGTGGGCGTCGAGGAACCGGCCGTGCAGCTGCGGCAGCCGCCCGGCGACCGCGTCGCGCAGGTAGGAGCGGAGGACGTCGTGCAGCCGGATGCGGTGCGCGCCGTCGCGCCGGGACGAGGTCAGCAGCGACAGGTCGGCGAGGGTGCGCAGCAGGGCCTCGGTCCCGGCGCCGGTCAGGCCGGCGGTGTGGGCCCAGTAGCGGGTGACCACCGGCACCGGCACCTCGACGTCCTCCGGGAAGATGGCGAGCTCGTGGAAGCGGCGGCGCTCCTGCGGCTGGAGCCGGTCCAGGCTGACCCCGACGGTCGCCGCGACCGCGCCGGCCCGGCTGTGCGGGCTGCGCGGGTCGAGGGCGGTGAGGCCGCCGTCGCGGAGGCTGTCGCGGATGCCGAGCAGCGCCGCGGACGGCTCGGCCCCGTCCCGGACGTCGACCCGGGCCGCGCCGTTGACCAGGCCGAGCAGCACGGGCCAGCGGCCGGTCAGGCCGAGCAGGTCGGCCTGGGCGGATTCGGGTACCTCCCCCAGGCCCGCGGTCAGCAGCCCGCGGGCCTCCATCGCGGTCATCGCGTCGACGTCGACCGTCGCCGCGCCGGACGGCAGCACACTGCGCCGGCGGGTGGTGACCAGCCGGACGGTGTTCGGGCCGCCGCTGAGCAGCGGCCGGAGCTGCTCGGGCGACCAGACGTCGTCGACGACGAGCAGGAACCGCCCGGCGCCCAGGGCGTCACCCAGCGCGGCGCCGGCCGCCGTCGGGTCGGTGAAGGGCGGCTTGACGCCGGTGATCGCCGCGCAGGCGTTGTCGATGGCGTCGGCGAGCGCCGGGCCCGCCAGGTCCTCGCCGACGGTCACCCAGACGATCCCGTCCGGGAACCGATCCCGGACCCGCGGATCGTGCACGAGCATCCGGGCCATCGTGGTCTTGCCGAACCCGCCCGCCCCGGCCAGGGCGGTGGTCATCGCCACCAGGCTCGCGTCGGCCGAGGTGAGCCGGGCGAGCAGGTCCCGGGCGATCCCGGCGCGGGCGATGTCGCCCGGCTCGGGCGGCGGGATGGAGAACACCGGCCGGCGCCCGCCGGCCGCCTCGGTACGCAGGGCGGGCACGAGCCGGTGCAGCAGCGCGACCAGCACCTGCGCGGAGGCCCGGGCGGCGAACGCGCGGTACCGGTCGTCGTCGGCGGTGGCGTCCCCGTGGTCCGCCACGCCCTTGACGACCAGCCAGCGCGGGACCCGCCCCTGGTGCGCGACGGTGCCGACCGTGGCGGCTCCGGTCTCCGCGGCGGTGATCCCGCCCATGCCCAGGCGCTGCAGCCGGGCCCAGATCGAGCCGTCCGCCGGCACCGCGTTGCCGGAGGCCATCGGCGCCACGTGGACCGCGAACGGCAGGCGCTGCGGCCCGTCCACGTCGTCGTAGCCGCGCCGCCGGGCGAGGGCTTCCCCGGCCGGGGTCAGCCGTGCGGCGCCGTCGGGGGCGCGGTCGATCAGGCCCTCGGTCTCCAGCGCGGCCAGGGCGGACGGCCAGGTGCCGGGTGTGAAGTACCGCGCCCGGGCCGGATGCGTGCGCGGGTCCTCGCCGAGCAGCAGTCGGTCCAGCAGCCAGTGCCGGGCCGCCGCGGCGTCCGCCGGGCCGTGGCAGGGCAGCCCGGACGGGTCGAAGTCCTGCGCGGCCCGGACCCACGCGGTGTCCAGCCGGAACTGCCGGTGGTCACCCTCGAAACCGCCGGCGGCCAGCCGGCCCTCGTCCCACTGGTACACCGGCTCGGCGACGACCACGTCCCCGAGCGCGGTGTTCGCCGGGTTGCCCGCGCACACCCCGCACATGGCCACGACGGCCGGCCGCAGCGTCTCGGTCAGGGTGGCCAGCAGCGGCGCCAGCTCACGGCCGCCGGGGCCGGTGGCCCGGACCAGTCGCACCGACAACGGCCCGGCGCCGGCCAGCGCCTCCTGGGCGGCCGCGAACTCCTCGGGCAGCGCCACGACGATCAGCACGTCGACCCGGTCGGCCACGAACGCCACAGTAACGTGTACCCCTTTCGATGGACGTCGCGTGGGTTCGGCTACGCGCAGTGATCGACGACCGCACGATGGTGAAGGTCACCGTCCCTTACCGTCGGGAGCCTCGACGTCGATGCCCGCGAACCGGATGCAGCGGCACGCGGCGCAACGCGCGCTGCGCCGGCACGCCAACCACCACCTCGAGGCCGGGTCCGGCGACCGGGCCGAGGCGCCCGCGCTGCTCGGCACGGCCGGCGAGCGGGTCGACCCGGCCGGGCTGCTGGACCGCCGGGGGGAGCGGCTGTGGCTGCTCACCGCGCCCGGGCCGGCCGGGCCGCGGCCGCTGCCGTGGCTGCTGCGGGCCGCGTGGCGCCGGGCCGCCGCCGATCCGGCCGCCGCTCAGTGGCCGGTCCACGTCGACCTGGCCAAGCTCGCGGCCGAGGGGCCGGTCACGTCCGACGTGGTGCTGGCGGCGATCACCGAGCACGCGGCGACCGAGCACGGCTACCTGGTGCTGCTCGACGGGCTCGACGACGCGGGCGGTGCCGTCCGGGCGGCCGTGGCCGGGCTGCCCGGCCCGCTGGAGCGCGCGGCGCCCGCCTCGACCGTCATCACCCTCTCGCACGCCGAGCCCGTGCCCGGATTCCACATTCCCGCGGTGGTACTCCCCGCCGCCCCCGACCCCACCGCCGCCGGCAAGGGCGGCTGGGACACCCTGGCCGACCGGCTGAAGAGCCAGCGCCCGTGGCCCGCGGGACTGCTCAGCGAGGCCGTCGACGCGGCCCGGACGGCCACCGAGGAGCAGCGCTGGCGGATCATCGACGACCTGTCGGCGCTGCCCGACCGGCGGCTGCTGTTCCGGGCCGCCCTCGCGGCGGGGGCGTGCGACGACGACGGCGTGCGCCGGGCCGCCCGGATCGAGATCGAGGCCCTCGCCGGCACGGCCCCGGCCGCCCGGGACGCCCGCTGGCTGTCCCGGCTGCTGACCCTCCTGCCGCTGCTCGACGCGGGCGGGCACTCCGAGGACCCGGAGCGGCCGATCCCGGCCGCCGACGACGTGCTGCGCCGGATGGCGGCCACCGGCGGCCCCGGCTCGGCCCCGCTGACCCTGCTGGCCCGCCGGGACGCCGAGGCGGCGGTGGCCGCGGCCGAGGCGACCGGCGACCCCCTCGACTTGGAGGCCGTGGCCCGGGCCGCGGACGAGCCGCCGGTGCTGCACGCGATCCTGGCCCGCTGCGCCGACGACCCGGCGTGGCCGACCGCGCTGGTGCACCGGGCCCAGCTCGACCGGGGCGTGGCCACGGCGCTGCTGGCCGGGCGGGACCACGACACGACGACCCTGGCCGGGCGGTGGCTCGCGTTCCGGACGACCCGGGGCACGGCGTACGGCCGGCTACTCGACGACGTCCTCACCCGCCCGTGGACCTGGCCGCCGCACACCGCGCCGCTGCTGGCCGGCCTGGAGCGGGTCCGGCCGCCGGCCACCGAGGCGCCGATCACCCTGGTGGCGCTGCCGGGCGCGGCCGCCGGGGCGATCGCGGCCGCGCTGGTCGTGCTCGCGCTGGGGCGGCTCGGCGCCGATCACGTGACGCCGGCCGCGGCCACGCTCGCGGTGCTGGCCGGGCTGGCCGTGGCGGGCGCGGTGCTGGCCCGCCGGCTGCGGCAGTGGCACTCGGCGCTGCCGGGCGCGGGCGAGACCCCGGCCCCGGTACGCCGCGAGAACGTCCTGGCAGGCGTCCTGAACCTGGCCGGACGGCGCCTCGAACCCGTCCTCCCGGGCCGGTACACCCTCGACGACCCGCTGCGCCGCGCCTGCATCCGCGCGGGCGTGCCGGAGACCGAGATCGCGCACCTGCTGCGCGCCCTCGCGGTGCGCCACGCCCTGCTCGGCGACACCACCCCGATGGTCCCGGAGCAGACCCCGCACCTCGACGCCCAGCGGGAGCGTCAGGGCTGACCCGCCTCAGTGTGATGACACGAGGGTCATCACCCGGGCGCCGGCGTTGCGGGCGGCAAGACCGAGGCGCGTCTTCGGTACCACCAGTGCCGCCGCCCGCCCCGCCCCGCGCACCTTCGCGTCGGTGCGCACGCGGTGCTCGGCCTCGTAGCGGCGCAGCCCGAGGGCGAGGTCCCCGCCCGCGCCCGCGAGGGCCGCGGCCAGCGAGCGAGCACCGGCCATCGCGAGGCTGGAGCCGTCGCCGAACAGCGAGACGCAGGACGCGGCGTCGCCGACCAGGGTGGTCCGGCCCCGGGTCCAGGCGGGCAGGTGGACGCGGCTGACGCTGTCGAAGTACACGTCGGCGGTGGGCAGCTTTTCCAGCAGCGCCGGCACCCGCCAGCCGGCGCCCGCGTAGGCCGCGGCGACGAGCCGGCGGTGCAGGGAGGTGTCGCGGTGGTCGAGGCCGGGGCGGTCGGGGCCGCGGAAGATGAACGCGACGAGGGCCTCCCCGCGTGAGGGGTGGATCGACACGACGCGGCCGGGCTCGTTGTAGAGCAGGACGTGCCGCGGGTCGTCGGCCGGCTCGCCGAGGGGCATGGTGGCGACCCACACGCCGAGGTGCTCGACCCGGGCGTCCGGGAAGGCGAGCCGGCGCACCGCCGAGTGCAGCCCGTCGGCGCCGACCACGAGGTCGAAGCGCGCGGGCGCGCCGCGGTCGAAGGTGACGTCGACGCCGGACGGGTCGGCGTGCAGCGCCGTGATCGAGTCGTCGAAGCGGAAGTCCGCGGCCGTGGCGGCCGCCTCGAACAGGGTGGCGGCGAGGTCGGCGCGCGGGATCTCCAGGGCGCCGTCCTCGGTCTGCATGGGCAGGGCCGCGATGGTACGGCCGGTGCCGTCCACCACCCGCATCCCGTCCGCATGGGTCGCGCGCTCGCGCAGGGCCGGGAGCACTCCCATCGCGCGGGCGACGGGCAGGGCGGGGCCGCGCACGTCGACGGGGTTGCCGCTGGAGCGCTGGCCGGCCGAGCGCTCCACGACGGTGACCCGGAAGCCGTGCCGGGCGAGCCAGTAGGCGGCGGTGGTGCCGGCCACGCCGGCGCCGGAGACGAGAACCGAAGGCGTCATGCCCCGAACGATATCCGCACTGAGTGCAAGTTTGCAATGAGTGCCAACTAACATTCGATGCGATATGCTCGCCGGCATGTCGTTGCGGGAGCTGAAGCGTGCGCGGACCCGGCGGGCGCTGGTCGCCGCGGCCACCGACCTGTTCGAGCGCGACGGCTACGAGCAGACGACGGTCGCCGACATCGCCGCCGCCGCGGAGATCGGGACGCGGACCTTCTTCGGGTACTTCGCGACCAAGGAGGATCTGCTCTTCCCCGAGACCGACGAGCGGGTGCGGGCCGCGCGGGACGCGATCGCCGCGCGCGGGCCGGCCGACACGCCGGCCGAGGTGCTGCTGCGGGCCCTGTCGATCGTGGGCGAGGACGGCGACGACCTGACCGGGCGGCTGGCCGCGCTGCGGATGCGGTTCATCGCCGAGGTGCCGGCGGTGCGCGGCCGGGCGCTGCAGATCCAGATGGACGTCCAGCAGGAGATCGCCCGCCAGCTCGCCGGGGCCTTCCCGGACGAGCTGGACGTGGTGGCGGCGGCCGCGCTCGTCGGCGCGTTCGTCGGGGCGGTCACCGGCGCACTGCACGCGCTGCTGAACCAGGACGAGCGCGATCCGCAGGCCATCCAGCGGGCCGTCGAACGTGCCACAAAGGTAGCGCTGCGTCCATGGATCGCACACGATGTGCGACATGTTTAGCCCACGAATGTGTGACTCTGCCCTGATGGGAGGCGATCAGGCAGTACACGCGGGATCGGCGGGCGAGCGGCTCATGCAGGAGCGGGCGGGGACGGTGGAGCGGGCCGAGCGCTTCTACCGCCAGCAGGTCCTGCCCGCGCTCAACGAGCAGATGATCGAGTTCGTCGGGCGGCAGGAGATGATGTTCGTGGCCACCGCCGACGCGCTCGGCCACTGCGACAACACGTTCCGGGCCGGGCCGCCGGGCTTCGTGTCGGTGCTGGCGCCGGGGCGGCTGGCCTGGCCGGAGTACCGCGGCAACGGCGTCATGGCCAGCGTCGGCAACCTCGTCGAGAACCCGAACGTGGGGCTGCTGTTCGTGGACTTCTTCCGCGACGTGATCGGCCTGCACGTCAACGGCCACGCCACGGTCGCCGGCGACGCCGAGATGCGCCGCGACCACCCGCAGCTGCCGTACGACCAGGTGCCCGGCCGGCGCCCGGAGCGCTGGGTGAACGTGTTCGTGGAGGAGGCGTACATCCACTGCGCCAAGCACATCCCGCGGCTGCGCAAGGTCACCGCCGAGGACCGCGCGTGGGGCACCGACGACGTGCGGCGCAAGGGGGGTGACTTCTTCGGCGCGGCGGCCGCCCAGTTGGGTACCGTGGGCCGATGAACAGCTTCTTCGACAAGGTCAAGGACCTCGCGGACCAGCACGACGAGAAGGTCGACCAGGCGCTGGACAAGATCGGCGACGTGGTCGACGACAAGACCGGCAACAAGTACAGCGACCACATCGACAAGGGCGTCGACTTCGCCCAGGAGCACACCGGCGAGGGCGACAGCACCCGGCCGGCCTGATCCCCCGGCCTGATCCCCCCGCCGGGTTCAGGCCCGCGGCAGCAGCCGGGCCAGCAACACCAGGGCCAGCTCCAGCACCACCAGCGCCGCCACGCTCGCCCGGAACCCCTCGGCGATCGTGGCGGCCTGGTAGAACACGATCCCGATGAGCGCGACGCCGAGCGCGTTGCCGGTCTGGTTCACGGTGGCGAGCACGCCGGACGCCGATCCCGTGTGGTTCGCCGGTACCGCCGACAGGGCCAGGGTCGTCAGCGGCCCGAGGGCGAGCCCCATCCCCAGCCCCTCCAGCGCCAGGCCGGGCAGCACCCAGGGCAGCGGGCGGTCGGCGGTGAGCGCCAGCGCCCCGAGCCCGGCCGCCATGACCAGCCCGCCCACCGCCACGGTCGCCCGCCCGAGCCGCGCCGCGACCCGGTGGGCCCGGCGGGAGGTCAGCAGGTACCCGGCGCCGACGGCGGTGAACACCGCGCCGCTCTGCAGCGCCGACAGCCCGCGCCCCGACTGCAGGTACAGCGCGAGCACGAGAAAGAACGACGCCTGCCCCATCCAGAACGCCTGCACGGCGACCAGCCCCGCGGCGAACGCGCGGACCTTGAACAGGGCGGGGTGGACGAGGGGCTCCGGGCGGTACCGCTGCAGCAGGATGAACCCGGCGAACAGCACGGCGGCGAGCGCGAGGCTCACCCACGTCCAGGCCGGCCAGCCCTGCGCGCGCCCCTGGATGAGCGGCAGCACCAGCGCGACCAGCGCCGCCGTGACGAGCGCGGCCCCGGGCAGGTCGAGCCGCGCGCCGGTCCCCCGCGACTCCGGCACCCGCCGCAGCAGCCACAGGGCCACCGCCCCGACCGGCAGGTTGATCAGGAAGCAGGCCCGCCAGTCCAGCCCGAACAGGTCGGCCCGGATCAGCACCCCGCCGACCACCTGCCCGAGCACGGCCCCCAGCCCGAGCGTGAGCGCGTACCGCGAGAACGCCCGCGGCTGCTCGGCCGGCGCCACGGCGGTGCGCAGGATGGCCAGGGTCTGCGGCATGAGCAGCGCCGCGCCCACGCCCTGCAGCACCCGCCCGGCGATCAGCGCCCCCGCGTTCGGTGCCAGCCCGCACAGCCCGGACGCGGCCGTGAAGACCGCCAGGCCGATGGCCAGGACGCGGCGCCGCCCGTACAGGTCGCCGAGCCGCCCGCCGGTGATCAGCCCGGCCGCCAGCGCCAGCCCGAACCCGGCCACCACCCACTGCAGCGCGGCCGGCCCGGCCCGCAGGTCGACCTGGATCGCGGGCATCGCCACGTTGACGATGAAGAAGTCGAGGGCCGTCAGGAACGTCACGGTGAGCAGGGCCGGCAGCACGGCCCGGGGCGTGCCGACGGCCTGCGCCGGCGTCGCGGTGATCGTCATGCCGGGAACGCTAGGGATTGGCACGCTCGCCGGAATCGGCATCGCTTAGGTATGCCGTACCGGCGGTAGGGTCGGAACCGTGCTGATCGGCCGGTCCCGCGAGCAGGAGCGGCTGCGCGCCCTCGCCGAGGCGGCCCGCGACGGGACCGGCGGCGCCCTGGTGCTGCGCGGCGGCCCCGGCATCGGCAAGACCGCCCTGCTGGACTGGCTGGCGGCCGCGTCGCCGATTCCGGTGCTGCGCGCCTCCGGGGCCGAGTTCGAGGCCGACCTGCCGTTCGCCGGGTTGAGCCAGCTGCTGCGCCCCGTCCTGAACCGCCTCGACCTGCTCCCCGATCCGCAGCGGGACGCCCTCGCCGGGGCGTTCGGGCTCGGGCCGGCCGCTGAGGCCGACCGGCTGCTCGTGGGGTTCGCGGTGCTGTCGCTGCTGGCCGAGGCCGGGCCGGTGCTGTGCCTGGTCGACGACGCCCAGTGGCTCGACTCCGTCTCCGCCGACGCGCTCCGCTTCGCCGCCCGCCGCCTCGGCGCGGAGGAGGTGGCGCTCGTCCTGGCCACCCGGCCGCCCGGCGCGGTGCCCGGCGTGCCGGTCCTCGATCTCGACGGGCTGGCCCGCGCCGACGCCGAACTGCTGCTCGGGGAGGGGCTCGATCAGGCGGTACGAGAGCGGCTCCTTTCCGAGGCGGAGGGCAATCCCCTCGCGCTGCTCGAACTGCCCCGCACCCCGGGCGACGGCGCCGGTGCGGTGTCCGAGCGGTTGCGGGCGGCGTTCCACGACCAGGTCGCCGCCCTGCCGCCGCCGGCGCGGGCCGCCCTGCTCGCCGTCGCCGCCTCGGACTCCGGGGACCTGGCCGTGGTGCTGCGGGTGGCCACGGCCGAGGACCTGCGCCCGGCCGAGGAGGCGCGGCTCGTCGAGGTCGCCGACGGGTCCGTGCGGTTCCGGCATCCCCTCGTCCGGGCGGCCGCCTACCACGGGGCCAGCCTCGCCGAACGGGTCGCCGTGCACCGCGCGCTGGCCGCCGCGCTCGACGGGGACCGGCGGGCCTGGCACCTGGCCGCGGCCGCCACCGGCCCCGACGAGGACGTGGCCGCGGCGCTGGAGGCGACCGCCGACGGGGCGCGGGCCCGGGGTGGCTACGGGGCCGCCGCGGCCGCCCTGGAGCGCGCGGCCGAGCTCAGCGACTCCCCGGGCGCGCAGGCGCGGCGGCTGCTGCTCGCCGCCGAGAACGGGCTCTTCGCCGGTGCGCCGCAGACCGCCGTGCGCCTGGCGGAGCGGGCGGGCGGGCTCGACACCGACCCGGCGTTCCTGGCCCGGGTCGGCTGGATCGAGGGGCAGGCCTGGTTCTGGCAGGGCGACTTCCGCACCGCCTACGACCTCATCGCCTACGGCGGCGCCTACCGGCGGGCGCTGCACCCGGCGTGGTACCTCGGCGAGCCCACCCTCGGCACCTGCCTGGACGCCCTCGGCGCCGACCCGGTCTCCGAATGGCTCGTCTCCGCCGCCCGGGGCCGCCCCGGTCCCCTGGCCGGGATCGCGGACCGGCGCACGGTCCTCGACCCGGCGGTACCGGCGCGGGATCTTGTCGAGTTGTGCGGGTTCGGGTTCGTCGCCGGCCAGGACGCCGCCGCCCACGAGCTGGCCGCCGCGCTGGTCGGCCGGTGCCGCGGCGAGGGGCTGGCCGGCCTGCTGCCGACCCTGCTGTTCTTCCAGGCCGAGGCCGAGCTGTTCGCGGGGCGGCACCGGGACGCGGCGGTCAGCACGGCCGAGGGTCTGGCGCTGGCCCGTGACGGCGGGCAGCCGCTGTGGATCAGCCAGCTGTCCGCGGTCGCCGCGGTGCTGGCCGCGCTCTCCGGCGACGAACCTGCGGCCCGGGCCGCGGTGGCCGACGCGCTCGCGGCCGCCGCGCCCGGTTGCCCACCGGCCGGTTTCGCCTGGGCCCAGTGGGCACTCGCCCTGCTGGACCTGGGCCAGGGCCGCCCCGAGGCGGCGATGCCCCGCCTGTCGCCCTTGCAGTCCGACCCCTACGCGCACCACGTCGTGGCCCACCGCGCAATCCCCGACCTGATCGAAGCGGCGGTCCGCGCCGGTTCATCGTCCACTGTGGACGGCGCACTGACCCGGCTGACGGTCTTCGCCGACCGCACCGGCCAGCCGTGGGCGCAGGCCCTCCTGCACCGCTGCCGCGCCCTGCTCACCGGCGACGAGCACGAGTTCGTGCTGTCGTTGAAGTTGCCGGCCCGCCCGTTCGAAAGAGCCAGAACGTCGCTCTTGTACGGCGAGTGGCTCCGTCGCGCCCGCCGCAAGTCCGACGCCCGCCGGGCCCTGCAACAGGCCCTGGAGACGTTCGACCGGCTGGCCGCGCACCCGTGGTCGGCGCGGGCGCGCACCGAGCTGGCGGCCACCGGCCTGCCGTCCTCACCGTCGGCACCGGAGCCGGCAGCGGCCCGGCTGACCCCGCAGGAGTTGCAGATCGCCCGCCTGGCCGCGCAGGGCCTGTCGAACCGCGACATCGCGGCACAGTTGTTCCTGAGCCCCAAGACCGTCGCATACCACTTGTACAAGGCCTACCCGAAACTCGGCGTCACGGCCCGCACCGACCTGGCCGCCCTGCCCCTCTGACCTTCGCGGGCGGTCTCGGGTGCGGCGTAGGGCTGGCCGGACCGTGGATCGGGGGGCCAGCACCATGGAACCGTGGCGGCCGGCTCCCTAGCGTCGGGCCCATGGCATCGACGGGGATTCGAGGATGGCTGCTGCTGTACGTGATCGCCCTGGGCGTGCAGGCGGCGCATGACCTGATGCTGACCGTCGCCGCCGTCATCATCAGCGCCCGCCCGTCACTGGCGGGGCTGGACTCGTTCGTGCCGCTCCCGTCGCTCGTCTTCTACGTGGCGAGCAATCTGGTGCTGGTGCTGTACACGGTCGTGCTGTACGTCCTGATGTTCCGCCGCCGCAGATCGGCCGTCGTCAACAACCACATCGTCAACGCCCTGGCGATCGTGTTCCTCGTGTGCTGGCACTTCCTCGGCATGAAGTCCACCCTGGGCACGGTGGTCGACAGCGTGCCGAGCCTGGTCGGCATCGGCTACGTCCTCACGTCCCGCCGGGTGCGCCAGACCTTCACCCCTGACCCGACCCGGCAACCTGCTCGTACAACGGCAGCGTCCAGTTCTTCATGACCGGTCACCATCACGTCGTGCTGATCGACGACCTGCGCTCGTTCGTCGACGGCCGCGAGGCCGACGTGGCCCGAACGAGCACGGCCGGCGTCGCGCTGCTGCACCGCTACCGCGACCGCCGCATCGACGAGCTGTGGCTCGACCACGACCTCGGCGGGGACGACACCATCTGGCCGGTCGTCGAACTCCTCGAACGCGCCGCCTTCGAGGAAACTCCGTTCGACATCGGCATCATCCACGTCCACTCCGCCAACCCGGCCGGCGCCGCGACCATGGTGCAGGCCCTGCTGCGCTGGGGCTACCACGTCCGCGTCGCGACGGGATCGTCGGCTGTGGCCTACCTGGACACGTGACCGTGCGGCGCCGGCCGGCGGCGGTCATCGCGGATTGACGTCTGTCGGTACGGTCGACGCGTGGACAACCCGCTGCTGGTGCACCGCATGCGCGCGCTGGTCGCTGTGCTCGTGTGCGGCTCCGCACTGTTCCAGATCCATGCGGTGGACACGTCGGGCCGCGTGGTGGTGTCGCGCACCGGCTGGGTGCTCGCGCTGGTCGTGGCGACGTACACGGCCGCGGGCTTGGCGACGGCGACCGCGGCGTACACCTTGTTCCAGCGCCGGCCGGAGCGCGCGAAGCTCTGGTCGAACATCGCGACCGCCTTCGCGATCGTCGTGATCCTGGGCTTCAGCTCGGGCTGGTTCCTCGGTCTCGCGGTCGACGACACCCTCTGAACGGCGCCCTCGTGGAGCTTCCCTCCGCGGTGGACGGCCGCTGTGACGTAGAGTCTGCCGTCGTGGCCGCCCCTCCCGTCCTGCGCGACGTCTTCAACGCCTACCGCCACCTCCACGGCGAGGAGCACGACGGCATGGTCTTCTCCGACGAACACGGCCCGCTCCAGCGGCTCGACGTGCTCGTCTACCGGCCCACCCCGGCCACCGACCTGACCACCTTCAGGACCATCGGCATGGCGGCCGCCGCGATGCCGTCCGCCCCGGGCCCCGGCGACGGCGGCCGCGCCGAACTCCAGCTCCGCCGCCGCGGGCAGCTCACGCGCGCCGACGAGGGCGCCATCGCGGTGCGGCTGGCCAACCTGGCGGTACACCCGTTCGCGACCGGCACGCAGCTCAACTGGGGCCACATGATCGGCCTCGGCGAGGACTTCCCGGCGTTCCCCGGCTGCCGGGCGGTGTTCCTCGCGGGGCCGCTCTCCGCCGACGGCCTGGACTACGTCGACACCGGCGAGGGCCCCGTCCGCATCATCAACGTCGTCCCGATCACCGACGCGGAACGGGAACACGGCCGGACGCTCCCGCCCGTCGAGTTCGCGCAGTGGCTCCTGGACCGGACCGACGTCTTCGCCGGACGCCAGCGGTAGCCGACGCTCAGTTCAAGGTGAAGGAGAAGGTCGCGCCCCGGCCGGGTTCGCTGGTGGCCCAGACCCGGCCGCCGTGGCGGTCGACGATGCGTTGGACCGTGGTCAGGCCGATACCCGTGCCCGGGTACTCGGAGGCGTCGTGCAACCGCCCGAACGGCCGGAACAGCTCCTCCGCCCGCTCCGCAGGAAACCCCGCCCCGTTGTCGCGCACGAAAAAGGCGCCGTCGTCGTGGCCGATGTCGATGGCCGGGTCGAGCGTACGGGAGGTGAACTTCCAGGCGTTGCCGACGAGGTTCGTGTACACCGCCCGCACCAGATCGCCGTCGCAGGCGGCGGTCATCCCGGCGGTGATGGTCACGCGCACCTTGCGGTCGGGGTCGCGCAGCCGCAGCTCGTCGATGACGTCCTCGGCCAGCGCCGACAGATCCACGGTACGCCGCTCGATCTGCCCCCGGTTCGCCCGTGCCAGTTGCAGCAGCGACTCGATGAGCGCGTTCATCCGGGTCGCGGCGCCGTGGATGCGGGTCAGGTGTTCGGCCGTTTCCGGCGGGGCGTCCTCGGCCAGCAGCTCGCTGTAGCTCAGGATCGTCTGCAGCGGCGACCGCAGATCGTGCGAGACCGACCCGCTGAACGCCTCGAGTTCGCGGTTGCGCCATTCCAGCTCCTCGACGAGTTCAGCCCTAGCCTCGGCGAAGCGGCGCGCCGCGCGTTCCTCCGCGGCCTCCATCTCGCGGCGGACGAGTTCGTCGCGGATGCGGCGGTTCTGCTCGTGGAGGTTCTGGCGGCGCAGGTGGGCGCGGATGTGGGCGCACAGCGTGCCCAGGCCGTCCGCGCGGTGGACATAGTCGTCGGCGCCGGCGGCCAGGCATTCCAGCAGCACGTCGTCCTCGCCGGCGATGATGACCGGCATGTCGCGCAGGCCGGGCACGGCGCGGATGCGGTCGCACAGGTCGCGGCCGTCGATGCCGGGCAGGTGCAGGTCGATGACGGTACAGTCGGCCGGCTGCACGGCGAGCATGGCCAGGGCGTCGTCGGCGCAGCGGGCCAGCACCGCCTCGAAGCCGTCCTCGTGCAGCAGGCCGGTCATCGTCTCCAGGTAGGCGGAGTCCGCGTCGACGAGCAGGACGCGCGGCGGGCGGGCGGCGCCGGCGTCGGGGAGCGGGAGGGCGGCGGCGCTTTTTCGCAGTACCGCCGCGAGCTTGGCGATGACGACCGCGAGATCCTCCTGTTTGCGCACGAACCCGTCCGCGCCCGCCTCCAGGATCTGCAGTTCGGTGCTGTAGTCGTCGGAGGCGGTCAGCAGCAGGCAGGGCACGTTGCGCAGGGCGGCGTCGAGGCGGACGCGGCGGATGACGGTGGCGCCGTCGATGCCGGGCAGGACGCCGTCGACGATGATCGCGTCGGGCGGGCGGACCCCGGCGACCCGCAGGCCCTCCTCGCCGCTGACCGCGACCGCGACGTCGTAGCCGGCGTCGTCGAGCCGCTGGCGCAGGACCTCGCGGAACGTGCGGCTGTCGTCGATGACGAGGACCAGGCTGCGGCCCTGCGCCTCCGGGCCCGAGCGGAGCAGGTCGCGGGCGCGGGCCACGACCACCGCGGCGTCGTACGGCTTGCCCACGTAGTCGTCGGCGCCGGTGCGCAGGCCGCGCAGCCGCTCGTGCACCTCGGCCTCGGTCGACAGCAGCAGCACGACCGCGTCGCCGTGGCGGGGGTCGGCGCGCAGCCGTCGCAGGAGGTCCACGCCGTCGCCGTCGGGCAGCCGGACGTCGAGCACGGCCACGTCGAACCGCTCGTGTGCGATCGCCGCGTCGGCCTCGCCGCACCCGGCGCACAGCACGGTGCGGAAGCCGCCGTCCTCGAACGCCTCGTGCAGGTCCATCCGCACGGTGAGGCTGTCGTCGACGATCAGGACGTTGTTCGCCACGCGGGCCCCCTTTCGAAGGAGGCCAGCGCGGCCAGCCGCGCGCCGATCTGCTCCGGCGGGAGGCTCTCGGCCGCGGCGCCGAGCGCGACCGCCTCCTTCGGCATGCCGTACACCACGCTGCTGGCCGCGTCCTGCGCGAACGTCAGCGCCCCGGCCCGGCGCAGCGCGAGCAGCCCGCCGGCGCCGTCGCGGCCCATCCCGGTGAGCAGGCACCCGGCCGCCGACCCGCCCAGGCCGGCGGCGAGCGACTCGAAGAGCGTGTCGACCGACGGGCGGCACGAGTGCCGGGGCGGGGCCGAGCTCAGGTGCAGGTGCCCGTCCTTCACGAGCAGGTGCAGGTCCGGCGGGGCCATCGTGACCCGCCCGCCGAGCGCGCCGAGCGCCTCCCCGCCGCGGGCGTACCCCACGACGTGCCCGGTCTGCTCGGCCAGCCAGCCGGTGTACGCCTGCGCGAAGGACTCGTTGGCCGAGAGGTGCTGCACGTACAGGACGGGGATCGCGAACCCGGCCGGCAGCGCCCGCAGCAGCCGCACGATCGCGCCCGGGCCGCCGGTCGAGGCGCCGATGGCGATGGCCCGGGTGGTGGCGGCCGCGGCGGGCCGGGCGGCGCGGACCGGCGGGGGCGTCGGGCCGGGGCGCCGTTTGGTGACCACGCGGATGCGGGAGACCACCTTGACCGCGGTGCGCAGCCGGCGGCCCCAGCTCGCGTCGCCCGCGTCGCCGCGCGGCTTCTCCAGCACGTCCACCGCGCCCGCGGCGAGCGCGTCGTAGGTGGTGAACAGCTCGCGGCGGTCGGCCGAGCAGACGACCAGGATCGGCGTGGGCGCGACGGCCATGATCTGCTCGGTGGCGACCAGGCCGGTCATCACCGGGAGCATGACGTCCATCGTGATGACGTCGGGCCGCAGCCGCCGGCACAGTTCGACCGCCTGCCCGCCGTCGGTCGCCTCGCCCACGATCTCGAATCCCTCGGCGGGCGTGAGGGCCTCGCGCAGGCAGCCCCGTACCGTCGCCGAATCCTCGACGATGAGCACTCTGATCATGCCGGGGCTCCCGCCAGCTCACGGATGCGCGCGAGCAGCTCCTCCTGGTCGAACGCGCTCTTGACCATGTAGGCGGCGGCGCCGGCGTCGGCACCGCGGCGGCGGTCCTCGGCCGAGGCGCGCGAGCTGACGAGGATGGCGGGGGTGGCGGCGGTCTGCGGGTCGGCCCGGGTCAGCTCGACGAACGCGAACCCGTCCAGGCCCGGCATGTCGATGTCGACCAGGAACAGCGCGTAGGGCCGCTGTCGGGCCCGCTCCAGGCCCTCCTCGGCGGAGGCGGCGAGCTCGACGCGGTACCCGGCGGACTCCAGGATCGACCGCTCCAGCATCCGGGTGGTGAGCGAGTCGTCGACGACCAGGATCGGGGGAAGCTCGCTCTTCGCGGCTTCCTCGGGCTCGACGGGCACGTGCGCACCACCCGCCGTGGCGGCCGCCGCGGCCAGCCCCGCCGGGTCCAGGACGATCCGCGGGTTGCCCTCCGCGTCGATGGAGACGCCGCCGACGACGGGCGCGGCCGGGGCCAGCTCGGGCAGCGGCCGCACGACGAGCGTGCTGGTGCCCAGCAGCCGGTCGGCGCCGACCGCGAAGACCTCGTCGCCGGCCGCGAGCACGACCGCGACCGCGCCGCCGTTGGGGTTGCCGTTCGGGGCGTCTGCCGGCAGTACCCGCGAAAGGGGCAGGAAGGTGAGCACCTTGCCGTCGTGGGCGAGGGCGCCCGCCATCGCCGCGGCCGCGTTCTCGACGGCGGGCAGCAGCACGCAGGTGCGCACGGCGTCCAGGGGCAGCGCGGCGAGCACCCCGCCGGCCTGCACGACGAGGCCGGAGAGCGAGACGAGGGCGAGCGGGACGACGAGCTCGACGGTGGTACCGCGGCCGGGCTCGGTGCTCACCGACACGTCCCCGCCGAGCCGCTCGGCGACGTCGCGCACCGCGTCGAGCCCGATGCCCCGCCCGGAGACGCCAGTGACCCGCTCGGACGTGGAGATGCCGCCCTGCATGAGCAGCCGCATCAGCTCCCGCACGTCGGCCTCGGCGCCGGCCGGGACGAGCCCGCGGCGTTCGGCCTGGCGGCGTACCGCGTCGAGATCGAACCCCCGCCCGTCGTCGCGGCAGCGGAACGCGGCGAACCGGCCCCGGCGGCGCACGTCGACGCTGACCCGGCCCTGGGCCGCCTTGCCGGCCGCGACCCGCTCGGCCTCGGGCTCCACGCCGTGGCTGACCGCGTTGCGCACGACGTGCAGCAGCGCGTTGCCGGCCTGGGCCAGCACGTGCGGGTCGAGGCGCAGGTCGCCGCCCTGGCTGTCGAACTGCACCTGCTTTCCCTCGGTACTGGCCACGTCGTACACGGCCCGGTGCAGCGTCGAGAGCACCGTGGCCGCCGGGACCAGCCGCAGCCGCTCGGCCCGGCCGCGGATGTCGTCGAGCTCGCGGGCGACCTGTTCGACGGTCTCGGTGAGGCGGCGGCCGAGGGTGGTCAGCTCGGCCGACAGGGCGCTCGCGGCGGGGGCGGCGCGCTCGCCGCGCAGCTGCTCGGCGAGGGTCTCGGCGGCTCGTCTGGCCTTGTCGAGGGACTCGGTGTGGGTGCGCAGCGGGGCGAAGCGGGCGTGGGCCTCGTCGACGGCCTCGAGGAGATCGTCGACGTCGGCGGTGGCCTCACGCTCCACGACTTCCGATTTTTCGGATATGTCGGTTTTTTCAGATATGGCGGGTTTGTCGAGCGCGACGACCTGCGCGTCCATGGCGTCCGTGATGCGCAGCAGATCGCCCGTGATAGCGGCGGGCGGCTCCGCTTCGCGATACGGCATGAGCAGTTCTTCGAGGGCGTGGGCCAGGTCGGCGAGGCCGGACTGCCGCACCACCCGGGCCGCGCCCTTGAGCGTGTGCGCGTGCCGCAGCAGCCGCGCCACCGGCTCCGTCCCGGCCCCGCCCTGCAGGTCCAGCACCCCCTGGCCCAGGTGGTCGACGAGCTCGCGGGCCTCGATCCGGAAGTACCGCAGCGGATCCTTCTCGTCGGTCATGTGCCGCTGTCCGCCGACACCAGGCGCAGCAGCGTGGTCGACAGGCCGGTCAGGTGCTCGGCGGTCTGCCGTGTCTGCACCGCGCTCGACTCGCTCTCCTGCGTCACCCGCGCGGTGTCGGTGACCGCCACGTTGACCTGCTCCACCGCGGTCGTCTGCTGCTTCGTCGACAGCTCGATCTCCCGGGCCGACTCGGTGGTGGTCGCCACCAGGTCGGCGATCTGCTGGAACGAGGCCGTCACGGCGTCGAACTGGCGGGCCCCGGCGTCGACCGCCTTGGCCCCGGTCTCGGTCGCCATCACCGTGGTGTTGACCGCGCCGCGCACGTCGTCGATGAGCGCGCGGATCTCCTTGGCGGATCCGGCGGTACGGTCGGCCAGCTTGCGGATCTCGTCCGCCACCACGGCGAACCGGCGGCCCCACTCCCCCGCCCCCGACGCCTCGATGGTCGCGTTGATGGCCAGGATGTTCGTCTGCTCGGCCAGCTCCGACACCAGGTCGACGACCCCGCCGATCTGCTGCGAGCGCTGCCCGAGCTCCAGCATGTGCTGCACGATCAGGTCGACCTGGCGGCGGATGGCGGCGATCGACGCGCGCGCCTCCTCGATCGTGGAGTCGCCGGACCCGGCCGCGGTCGCGGTGTCCTCGGCGATCTTCGCCACCCGCTGCGCCCCCTCGGAGATCTGCCGCGAGGTGATGAGCAGCTCCTCGATCGTCGTGGTGATCTCGCTCATCGCGGTCGCCTGCTCCCGGGCCCCGGTCGCCTGCTGCCCGGCCGAGGCCTCCAGCTGGGCCGAGGAGCTGCGGATGTGCCCGACGGTGCCGGCCACGTGGCGCTTGAGGGCGCGGGCCAGCAGCAGGCCGGAGACGACGCCGAACGCCACGGAGAGCCCGGCGAGCGCGATCACCACGCTGATCGAGACGGTGGCCCGGTTCGAGGCGGCGTCCTGGGCCGTGCGCAGGTCGCGGTCGAGCAGGGTGGTGAGCGCGGTGATCTGGCGGTCGAGGTTGTCGCGCTGCGGTACCACCGTGGTCTCGAACGCGGCCGAGATCTGCTCCAGGTTCTCCCCGGGCTGGTCGCGGCGGCCGATGACGTCCTGCAGCACCTCCTGGTGGCGCTGCTCGCCGGCCACCGCCTGGTCGAGCAGGTCGCGCTCCTCGGCGGTGGTGAGCACGTCGCGGACCCGCCCGGCCGCGGCCGAGAACTGGGCGCGGCTGGCGGTGATCTGCTGGGCGTACTGCGAGTCGCCGGTCAGCAGGTACGCCCGCCCGGCGCTGCTCTTGGCCTCCACGGCGACCCGCAGCTCCTGCGCGGCCGCGAGCCCCTTGACGCCGACGTCGATGACCTCGTCCTTGGCCGACGCCACGGTGCTGAGCGCCCACACCGTCACCGCGCCGGTGATCAGCGTCAGTGCCGCGGTGACGGCGAATCCCAGCCCGAGCCGCTGCCCGTACGTCCACTCTCGTGCCATGTCCCGCCCTATCGTTCTGCCCCGAATCCCGTCACGGCCTCCACCGACGCCCGCACCGCGGCGCGCACCGACGGCACGTCGACGATGGGCCGGGCGCCGTCCGGCAGCGGGACGATCCCGCGCAGGCACCCGTGCGGCCCGTGGCCGTCGGCCTCCTCGATGAGCGCGTCGCTGGGGACGCGCAGGTGCCCGTCGAGCCCGGCGAACGCGAGCGCGACGGCGGGCTGGCCGGCCGCGAGCACCAGCCACCGCGCGCCGTCCTCCTCCCCGGCGCTCATCGCGGCGGCACCGAGCACCGCCGCCAGGTCGTACACCGGCACGATGGCGCCGCGGAAGCCGGCCACCCCGAGCAGCGCGCCGAGCGGGCCGGGGAGCCGGGTCACCGGCCGGTCGGGGAAGAGACCGGCGGCCTGGGTGAGGCGCAGGGCGTACCGGACGCCACCGGCCCGGATCGCGAGGAGGTCGTCGTGCCCGGCGACGGCGCTGCGGGGCGGGTCGGCGAACGACTTGTCGAACTCGTCCCGCAGCTCGGCGAGCCGCGTCTCCAGGCGCCCCCGGCCTTTGCGCTCAGGGGCCGTGGTCGCCGGCGCGGTCACGACACGGCCGCCAGCTCGGCCCGGCACAGCGCGATCAGCGCCCCGCGCCCGAAGCCGCCGCCGAACAGCGCGATGCGTTCCTCGGTTTCCGACCGCAGCAGGTGTACCGCCTGATCCAGCTCCTGCTCCGCCGTGCGCCGGTCCCCGAAGCGCCGGGCGAGCAACCCCAGCCGCAGCCGCGGGATCGCGAACCCCGGGTCGAGCTGCGCGGCGAGGCGATGCTCGCGCTGCGCCTCCTCGTGCCGCTCGTCGCCCTCGTGACAGTCGCCGAGCAGCTGGTGCGCGTCGGCGAACAGCGCGTCGCGCTCCAGCATCCGCCGGCACAGGTCCGCCGCCCGCCCGGTGTCCCCGAGCGCCGCGAGCAGGCACCCGCGCATCAGCCACGTCTCCGGCCGGTCCGCCTCGGCCCCGGTGACGGCGTCGAGCACCTCCAGCGCGTCGCCGAAGCGCTCCTGACCCAGCAGCGCCATGGCCTGTTCACGCGGCCGCGCACGGACCGCCGGCGCGGGCTCGGGCGCGGACCGGGCCCGCTCCTCCCGCTCGTAGTAGAACGTCCCGTGCGAGTGGTGCACGGCGAGCCCCGGCGGCCGCAACCCGAGCGAGTCGGTGTGCCCGAGGAACAGGAACCCGCCCGGCGCCAGGCTTCTGGTGATCCGCTCCACCACGGTGTGCGCCGTGTCGGGCGTCAGATACATGAGCAGATTGCGGCAGAACACGATGTCGTACTGCCCGGGCGCGAACAGCACCGCATCGTCCCGCGCCACGTTGTGCTCCACGAACCGCACCCGCCCCCGCAGCCGCGCATCGATCTCGACCCCGTCCCCGGCCGGCCGGAACCACTTCTGCCGCACCGTTTCGGGCGTCTCCCGCAGCGACCACAGCGAGTACCGCCCCGCCATCGCCTTGCGCAGCGCCCCCCGGTTCACGTCCAGCCCGACGATCGAGGTCGCCCAGGCCTCGGGCACCCGCCCGGCCGCGACGACGGCCAGGCTGTAGGCCTCCTCGCCGGTCGAGCACCCGACGGACAGCATGTCGAGCCGCCGCCGCTCCTGGTTGGCCCGCATCCGAGCCGGCAGCGCCACGTCGGCGAGGGCCCGGAACTGCTCGACGTTGCGGAAGAAGTACGTCTCGTTGACCGTCAACGCCTCGGCCAGCGCGGCCAGCTCCGCACTCCAGGCCGTGGTGAGCCGATCGAGGTACCCGCGATCGGTGAGCCCGTGCTGGGTGGCCCGCTGCTGCAGGATCTCCCCGAGCAGCCCGTCCTTCTTCTCGTCGAACGCCATCCCGAGCCGCTCCCCGAGCAGCTGCCGAAGCCGCAGCACCGGCCCTAACCCGCCGCCGTCCCGGTGCGCCCCCGGCTCCCGCCGGCCACCCGTCTCACGCGGCGGCATGCTGCACCGCCCCGGCATGCAACAGCGCCGTCTCCGGACTCAGAAACAGCAGCGGCTGCCCGACGAGCACCCCGACCGCCTCGACCAGCGACCCGGCCACGGGCGACGGCTGCGCCGCGGACCGATGAATCGACCGAACCCCCAACACCGGTCCGGTGGCGAGCGCGACGGTACCCCCGGGCGTGTCCACGGTCACGAACCGGCTGGGCTCAGCCCCCGGATCCCCGACGAGCGCGGCGGTGTCGACAACGGGCACCGCGGCCCCACGGATCACGGCGACCCCGAGCAGCCCCCCACCGCTCCCGGCCACCGGCTGCACCGGCAACGGCCGCACCGTCTCCAGCACCGCCTCGAGCGGCACCGCGCACAACAGCCTTCCCACGCCGAAGATGAGCTGATCCTGCATCCGATCACCCGCCCTTGATCACCCGCGCTGGCCACAGAATATGACGGCAAACGCGGCAAATGCTCGGTTTGCGGCAACCCGGCCCACCCCATGCCTGCCAACACAGTCACCCGGCCGCCGCACGCCTTGCTCACCGCGAAGACCACCGCCACAGGCGCCACAGCGTCACACGGTCGCCGGACGCCACGCGCCGCCTCACTGGTCGCCGCCTCGCCGCGACCACCAGCGCCGCAGCGTCCCCGATCGCCGGGCGCCTTCTCACCGCGAAAGCCGGCGTCACAGCGTCATGCGGTCGCCGGGTGTCTTCTCGCCGCGACAGCCGGCGTCACAGCGTCACAGCGTCACGCGGTTGCCGGGCGCCGCCTCGCCGCGAACACCAGTGCCGCCGCCTGCACCGCGAGCGTGATGACGAGCGCCAGCCCGAACGCCGCGTAGGTCCCGGCGCGCTCGACCAAGAGCGCCACCGCGAGGCAGAACACCGTGAACCCCACGAGTCCACCGGGCACGCCGCGCAGCATCCGCACCGCCCCGCCGGCACCGTCCCGGGCGAGCGCGAACGCGGCCACAACACTCGTCGCGATCGGGAACGGCGCCAGCACCCCGGTCGCGGCCGGCCCGATCGCCTCCGCCGCCCCGGTCACGGTCAGCACAAGCACGGCGGTCGCGACGGCCCGCGCCGGCAGATCCCACCACGGCGGTTGCCGCACCACCGCACCGCCTGACTCGGCCACCGGTCCACGTGCCACCGCGGACTCGGGGGACGTCCCCTCCATCGCAGCTGCCATCGATGCTGTCGGGGCCTCGTTCACCAGCGCAGGCTCGAACTCGGCGGGCTCGGACTCAACCGGTTCGAATTCAGCTGGCTCGGGCAGGGGCAGCGCGCGAGCGGCGAGCCAGGCCGAGGCGAGCACAAGTGGTGCGGCCAGCAGTGGCGGGACGGTGAGGCGGGCCAGCACCACGTCCGCGGCCAGGCATGCCGCCCAGGCCAGCGCGAGGGCGGCCGGCCAGCGCAGCCGCTGGGCCGCGCGGCCGAAGACGGCGACGAACAGGGCGAGCGAGATCAGCCCGAGCAGTGATGCCCCGGCCGCGCGGGTGCCGAAGGTGGGGCCGTGGTCGAGGCAGGTGATGAGCAGGATCGGGCCGGCGACGATGGGCAGGGCGACGAGTACGCCGGAAACCTGGGCGCCCCACCGCCTTCCGGCCAGCGAGGAGGCGACGACCAGCAGCGGCGCGAGCGACAGTTTCAGCAGCAGTGTCACTTGCCGGAAGCCTACGCGATCGAACGATAGAGTCCTCTGCGTGGATAGCGAAGAGCCTCGCCGCCGGCCTGCGGTGCGCATTGTGTGTCTGGATGGGGCACAACGGGTACTGTTGCTGCATTGGAAGGATCCCTTCGACGGCTCCTCGGTGTGGGAGCCGCCCGGCGGGGGCATCGACCCGGGTGAGACGCCGCTGCAGACGGCGCGGCGGGAGCTCGGCGAGGAGACCGGACTGTCCGGCGACGCGGTGGTGGCCGACCGGTTCGTGCAGGTCGAGCGGGACATGACGTGGAACGGCCGGCGCATCGTCGGGCCGGAGCAGTTCTTCCTGGCACGCTTCGCCGAGGAGCGCCCGGAGCTGGTGCGCACCGGCCTGATGCCGGACGAGCAGGACAACCTGCACGGCCACGCGTGGCACGACCCGGCCGCCCTCGACGCGCTCGCCGCCGGGCTGCGGCGGCCGGACCGGTTCGAGCCGCCGGAGCTGCGCTCGGTGCTCGCCGCGCTCACCGACCCCGACGGGCCCGGCCCCTGGACGCTGCCTGCCGCCTGACCCCGCACCCACCCGACCGCACGACACAAACGCCGCACGACACAAACGCCGCACGACACAAACGCCGCACGACACAAACGGCGCGCGGCACAAACGGCGCACGACACAAACGGCGCGCGGCACAAACGGGCGCACGACACAAACGGCGCACCACACGGACGGCGCGCGAAAGCAGAAGACGTCAGCGGGGCGAGCGGATCAGCAGGTTCGCCACCACCTCGTCCGGGCCGGTCGCCTCGTAGAGATGCGGGACGTCGGCCCGGAACGTCACGTGCTCGCCCGCCCCCGCCGAGAGGGGAGCGTCTTCGGGGCCAGCGCGGAGGAGCCCGCCGTACACCGTGATGTGCTCGCTGACGCCCCTCGCGTGGGCCGGTGAATGCTGGATCACCCCCGGCCGCACGCGCATCCAGAACAGCTCGAACGTGGCGCCCGGCTCCTCGAAGACCTCCAGCAGCGTCGCGGTCACGGCCGCCCCGCGCACGTCCGCCGCCAGCGCCGGGGGGTCGCCGGGTTTCAGGACCAGAGCCGTCAACGGTACCCCCAGAGCCCCCGCCACCGCGTACAACGTCTCCAGGGTCGGGTTGCGCGTCCCGTGCTCCAGCCCCGACAGGGTCGCCTTGCCGATCCCGGCCGCCCGCGCGAGCGCCGACAGCGAGAGCCCCCGCGCCTCGCGCATCAGCCGCAGCCGCTCCCCCACCGCCCCGTCCCCCGAGGCCCGGCTTGTCCCGCGCACGCTCATGTGGCTATTGTTGCGTTCCGTTTACGGAACGATCCAGTCGAGGGGGCGACCATGCGGCAGGCGCTGCCGGCGGTGCTGGCCGGGCTGGTGAGTGCGCTCGTCGGCTACGCCAGTTCGTTCACCGTCGTGCTGGCCGGGCTCCGGGCCGTCGGGGCGAGTCCGGCTCAGGCCGCGTCGGGGCTGCTCGCGGTCTGCGTGGCGATCGGCGTCACGGCGATCGCGCTCGGCGTGCGGTACAAGATGCCGATCTCGATCGCCTGGTCGACGCCCGGCGCGGCGCTGCTCGCGGCGACCGGCACGGTGCCCGGGGGCTGGCCGGCGGCGGTCGGGGCGTTCCTGGTCAGTGCGGCGCTCATGGTCCTCGCGGGGCTGCTGCCGTGGCTCGGCCGGGCCATCGCCGCCATTCCGCGGCCGATCGCGGGGGCCATGCTCGCCGGCGTCATTCTCAGCCTGTGCACCGCGCCGGTACGCGCGATGGTCGATCTCCCCCTGCTCGCCACCCCGGTCGTGCTCACGTGGGCGGTGCTGTTCCGCTTCGCGCGGCAGTGGGCGGTGCCGGGCGCGCTCGTCGCGGCCGTGGCGGCGATCGCGGTGCACGGGGCGGGCGGCTCGCTCGCCGGCGCCGGGCTGCGGCCCGATCCGGTGCTGACCGTGCCCACCCTGAACCTGTCCGTCGTCGTGAGCATCGCGATCCCGTTGTTCCTGGTCACCATGGCCGCGCAGAACGTGCCCGGGATGGCGGTGATGGCCACGTACGGGTACACGCCGCCGCTCCGCCCGATCCTCGTCGCCACCGGGGTCGCCAGTGCGCTCGCCGCACCGTTCGGCGGGCACGCGGTCAACCTGGCCGCGATCACCGCCGCCCTCACCGCCGGGCCCGACACCCACCCGGACCCGCGCCGGCGCTGGATCGCGACGGTGGCCCTGGGCAGCGGGCAGCTCGCGCTCGGCCTCGGCGCCGCGCTCGCCATGGCGCTCGTCCTGCTGTCGCCGCCGATCCTGGTCGTGGCGGTGGCCGGGCTGGCGCTGCTGCCGGCGCTCGGGTCGTCGCTCGCCTCCGCCGTGACCGAGGCGGAGGGGCGCGAGGCGGCGGTCGTCACGTTCGTGGTCACCGCCTCCGGCGCGACCATCCTCGGGATCGGCTCGGCATTCTGGGGCCTGGTCGCGGGCGGGCTGACGTACCTGCTGCTGCACCGCCGCACGCCGGCACCGCCCGCCCCAGCCCCCGCACCCGCCTCTGCCGCGGAGCCGAAACCCGAGCCGGAGACCGAGCCGGAGACCGAGCCGGAGACCGAGCCGGAGACGAAGCAAGAACCGCGACCGGAGCAAGAACCGGAGCCGGCCGGACGCGACGGCGGGATCAGGCCAGGGCGCCGGGGCTGATCCGGTCGCCGCGCATGGCCTGGGCGCCGTCGACCGGGTCGGCCGAGACCTCCCACCTGGTCCACCACTCGCGGTCCGGCAGCTCGCCCGAGGCCCGGACGAAGTCGTGCAGCACCGCCAGGTCGTGCGCGTCCGCCGAGAGGCCCGCGGCGTGCACGATCGTCTCCAGTTCGCGCCGGCGCGCCTCCATGACCACGCCGACCAGGTCGCGGCCGGCCGGGGTGAGGCCGAGCCAGATCGAGCGGCGGTCGTTGTGCCGGTGGAAGCGGTGCACGAGCGACTTGCGCACGAGCCGGTCGCACATGCGGGTCAGCGTCGACGGGGCCACGCCCAGCTCGCGGGCCAGCACGGCGCTGCGCTGCGGGCCGGCGCCGGCGAGCAGGACCAGCGTGCGGTACTGCGGCAGCGTCACATCCGCCCCGAGCGTCGCGAGGTTGCGGGCGGCGAGCGCGACCATGGCGCGGCTCACCGAGAGCAGCGCCTCGACGATCGGGTCGGTCGTTGTCACGGCGCAATCGTTGCATGAGCGGCGCGCTGGTGGGGACCGGTCATACACGGCGCGCGGGCTGGATCCGGGAAGCGAACGTGGACTATGGTGGTCGCGATTATTGCACTATTGCAATAAAGAGGAGTTCATGGACCTCGCGCACATCCTGCTCGTCGAGGACGATCCCGGCGACGTGGCGTACACCATCGACGAGTTTCGCGAGCACCGGCTGCGCAATCCGCTCACCGTGCTCGGCGACGGGCTCGAGGCGCTCGCGTATCTGGAGCGGCGCGGCGCGCACGCGGGCGCCCCGCGGCCGGACATCCTGCTGCTCGACCTGAACCTGCCCGGGGTCGACGGCCGGGTGGTGCTCGACCGGGTGCACGGCAATCCGGACCTGGCGGGGATGACGGTCGCGGTGCTGACGAGTTCGCCGCTGGAGGAGCGGATGCTGCGCGACTTCGGAGTACCGGCGGAGTTCTATTTCCGCAAGCCCGTCGACTTCGCGCAGCTGGCCGAGCTGATCCGGAGCATCGACCGGTTCAGCATCGTGGTGGACCGGGACGTCAGGGCGCGATGAGGCTCTGGTAGTCGGCGTCGGTGAGCAGGTCGCTGGTCAGCGCCCCGTCGCCGCGCGGCACCTCGATCGTGCGGCCGTCCTTGGCGAAGCGCACCCCGACGATGTCGGCGCGGGCGGCGAGGGTGCACACGATCTGGCCGTACGCGAGGGTCTCGTCGTTGCGGATCGGGTTGTCCACCGCCAGCCCGACGACCGCGGTGCCGTTGCGCAGCTGCACGCCGGTGATGTACGACGTGCCGGCGAGCGCGCTGTCCAGGTCCGCCGCGCGCTCCTGCGGGGTCGGGCCGGTGACCAGGTCCTCGACATGCCGCTGGGGCGAGGGCAGGGCGGAGACCCGCCGGTCGACCGGGACGAGCTGGTTGTCGCGCACCAGGTACAGCCGCTCGACGAACGCGCCCGGCGAGGGGTTGGCCATCGGGCCCTCATAGGAGCCGATCGTCACCGACGGCTCGATCGGGCGCGGGTCCCGGTCGGTGGGCACCCCGCAGCCACCGGCGGCCAGCACGATGGGCAAGAGCCACAAGCCGGGCCTTTTCACCGTACCCCCGGAAGCTCGATCCGGAACCGCGCGCCGCCTCCCGGCCGGTCCAGCACGTGCACCCGGCCGCCGTGCGCGGTGACGTGCTGCGCGACGAGGGACAGGCCCAGCCCCGTGCCGGTGTCGTTGCCGCGGGCGCCGGCCGAGCGCCCCCGCACGAACCGGTCGAAGATCGTCGCGCGGTCGGCGGGGTTCACGCCCGGGCCGTCGTCGTCGACCTCGATGATCCCGTCGGCCCCGTCGGTCGCCAGCCGCAGCGCGACCGGGCCGCCGCCGTGCGTGACCGCGTTGTCGAGCAGGTTGACCAGCACCTGCTCCAGGCGGCGCCGGTCGACGGTCCAGCGCAGCTCCTGGCCGCCGCCTTGAATGATCGCCGGGTCGAGGCCGCGGCCCTGCACCGCGCGGCGGGCCAGCTCGCCGACGTCGACCGGGCCGATCTGGGCCGGCAGGTCGCCGCGGGACAGTTCGAGCAGGTCGTCGACGAGCTGCTGGAACCGCGCCAGCTCGGCCACGACCAGCCCGGCCGCCATCGCGGTGCGCTCGTCGAGGGAGTCCCGGCGCCGCTCCAGCACGCTCGCCGAGGCGGCCAGGGTCTGCAGCGGGGAGCGCAGCTCGTGGCTGACGTCGGCGGCGAAGCGGCGGTCCTTCTCGATGCGCCGGGACAGCTGGTCGACCATCCCGTTGAACGACGTCGAGAGCGGTTCGAGGTCCGGGTCGGTGGCCGGGTCCAGGCGGGCGTCGAGGTCGCCGGCGCTGATGCCCTGGGCGGCGGCCGCGACCGAGCGCAGGGGGCGCAGGACGTAGCGGGTGGCGTACCAGCCCAGGACCGCCCCCGCCGCCGCGACCGCCGACGCGACCAGGATCAGGACCCATCCGATGGTGCGCAGCGTCTGATCGAGCTCGCGCAGATAATCGATCTCGTACACCGCTGTCGCCGGCGTCAGCAGGATGCCCACGATCACGACCGGGGCCCCGTCCACCCGGACCCGCTGGATACCCTGGCCGTGGTCGGCGACGAGGCGCTGCAGGCTCTGCGGGATCGCGGCCGACGCGCCGTTGTCGGCGGTACGCGCGTACCAGTGGCCCAGATGGAACACGAGCACCCGCCGGTTGCCGCCGGTGTCGAGGCTGCGCAGCATGCCGGAGAAGTCGGGGTGCTCGGTGTTCAGCCCGGCCGCCACGACCCGCGCGTCGAACGTCGCAGACCGTACCGCCTGCCGCTCCCGCCCGCTGATCAGCTCGCCCCGGGTCACCTCGTAGGACACCAGGGCCATCGACGCCGACAGGGTCAGCGCCCCGGCGGCGAACCCGGCCGCCACCCGGGTGCGCAGCCCCAGCCTTCCCCTGATCCGCCTCATCGCTGCAACTTGTAGCCCATACCGCGGACCGTCACGAGGTACCGCGGCTGCTTGGAATCCTCTTCGATCTTCTGCCGCAGCCGCCCGACGTGCACGTCGACCAGCCGCTCGTCGCCGATCTCGTACTCCCACACGCGCTGCAGCAGCTGCTGGCGGCTCAGCACCTGCCCCGCGTGCTCGGCCAGCTCGCACAGCAGGCGGAACTCGGTGCGGGTGACCGCCACCGCCTCGCCGCCGATGCGCACCTCGCCCGCCTCCGGGAGGATCTCCATGTCGCCGAAGACCATGCTGGACATCGCGTGCACGGTGCGCCCGCGCCGGCGCAGCGCCCGCAGCCGGGCCGACAGCTCCTTCACCGCCACCGGCTTGACCAGGTAGTCGTCCGCTCCCGCCTCGAGCGCGGCCACGATGTCGTGGGTGTCGTCGCGCGCACTGATCACCACGATGGGCACGTCGTCGCCCCGGCGCAGCTGCCGGATGCACTCGAACCCGTCGACGCCCGGCAGCATCAGGTCGACCAGCACGGTGTCGGCGGGGTCCTCCCGCTGCGCGACCAGTCCCTCCTCCGCGCTTGCCGCACCGCGGACGCTGTACCCCTCGTCCTCCAGCGCCAGCGCCAGCGCCAGCCGGATCCGGTCGTCGTCCTCGATCACCAGCACGCCTGCCATACCAGGCATCATGCCGCCCGACCGGCCCTTCCGACCAATTGATCCCGCCCTGGTGAGGGCCCGTTCCACCGAAGTCACACAACCGTCACGCAGCGGGGAAGGTTTCGCCACATCGAAAACGAACGCTGAAATGGTGACTGCTCCGACCATCGAAATCGTGATCGAAGAAGAACTGGACGCGGCATCGGTACCGAGAGTCGCCGCACTCCTGCACGAAGCCGCCGACCTGAACCCCACCGATCTCGTGATCGACCTGCGCGAATGCCCGTTCGTGGACGCGGCGGCGATCGGGATGCTGCTGGACGTACACCGCCGGATGTTCGCCGCCGGTGGCCGCCTCACTCTGCGCGCCCCCGGCCCCAGGGTCACCCGGACCCTCCGCCTGGCCCGCGTGGAGAAGGTCCTCCACGTGCAATAACGCACCCACCCTTCCGCTGGGCGTTACTCGCGCGTAACACTGAGCGGCATGGTTGTTGCATCGACCGTGCAGAAAGTTCGCCTCCGGGGCCGCGACGACGACCTGGCCGCGCTGCACGCACTGGCCTCCGGCCCTGGCGGCGCCCTGGTTCTGACCGGCCCACCGGGCATCGGCCGCACCGCGCTGGTGTCGGCGCTGGTGTCGCCCTTGGTGCCGGACGACGCTCTGGTACTGGGCGTCACGGGCTGCCTCGCGGAATCGGCACTGCCGCTGGCCGGGGTGCACCGGTTGTTCGCCGGGGTGCCGTGCCCGCCACACGGCCCCGACCGCCACGACTCACCTTTCGCCGGCGTGGCGTACCCGTTGCGCCGCTCCGACCACTCCGACCACTCCGACCGTCACGACCACTCCGACCGTTCCAACCGCCACGACCTCCTGGGCGCCGGCCTCGCGTACCTGGCCGCCGGCGTGGCGAACCCGTTGCGCCGCTCCGACCGCTCCGACCGCCACAACCCGCTGGCCGCCGACCAGGCGTACCCGCCGCGCCACTCCGACCAGCCCGACCAGCCCGACCAGCCCGACCAGCCCGACCATTCCGACCGCTCCGACCCCTTGGCCGCTGGCCTGGCGTACCCACCGCATCGCCACGACCGCCACGACCGCTCGGATCGCTCGGATCGCTCGGATCGCTCGGACCGCCTGGCTGCCGGCCTGGCCGTGCTGGGCGTGCTCCGGGATCTGGCCCACTCGGGCCCAGTGATCGCGCTGGTCGACGACGCCCACGCCCTCGACCAGGCCTCGCTGGACGCCCTGGCCATGGCCGCCCGCCGGGCCGCGGGCACGCGGGTATCGGTGGTGTTCGCCCTGCGGGACACCCCCGGCTGCACCGCCGCCGAGACCACCCTGTCCGGCCTGCCCCGCCGGCAACTGCTGCCCCTGGACCCACGCGACAGCCGGTACGTCCTGTGCGACCTAGCCCCCGGCCTAGCCGGCGACGTGGCCGGCGTCCTCGCGACCCGCGCGGCCGGCAACCCCCGCGCCCTGGCCGAGCTGGCATCGGCCCTCACGGTAGAACAGCGCCGGGGCGAGGCGGCGCCACCGTCGACCCCGCCCCGGGACAGCGCCCTGCGACGGGAGTACCGCGTGCTGCTGCGCACCATGCCACCCGACACACGGCGCGTGCTCGTCCTGGCCGCCGCAGCCGCCCGAGAAACGGCCAACGGAACCACGTGCCCGGCGGCGCTACTACTCGCCGCGGGCCACCCGGCGGCCGACCTAGCCCCGGCGGAGCGCGCGGAGCTGGTCTGCGTCGAGGGCGGCCGGGTGCGTTTCGTGCCACCGCTGTTCGCCGAGACCGTGTACGCCGAGGCCGGCTTGGCAGACCGTCACGCCGCCCACCACCGCCTGGCAACGCTGGTCCCCGACCGCCGCACGGCCGCCTTACACCGCGCGGCGACGGCCACCGGGCCAGACGACGCCTTGGCGGCAGAGCTGGCGGCGACGGCCACGAGCCCTGACGACGCGCCGGCGGCGCAGCTCGCGGCGACGGCCCTGGCCCCAGGCGACACGCTCACCGCACACGCCACCGAACCTCCCGAACTACCTGCCGCGGCCGAACCGATCGCGCAAGGCACTCCGACTCTTGATCAGGGCTTGGTGGCTCCTGATCGAGGCATGGTGGCTCTCGATCGGGGCGTGGATGACACCTGGATGACACCGGGCTCGCATTATGGTGGACCGGAGACAGTGACAGCGCTGGAACGGGCAGCCTCACTCACCAGCAACCCCACGCGAGCGGCAGCGTGGACACTGGGAGCGGCCAGCCTGGCCTGGCGAGGTGGGGAGCCGTACCGGGCAAGGCTCCTGCTGCGGACCGTCTTCTCGCCGGCGGTCCCTCCAGCACTGCACGCCGAACGCGAGCTCCTCCTGGGCGAAATGGAGCTCCGAACCGGCGCCCCCGGCGACGCAGTCCAAACCCTGCTGACGGCGGCAACCCGACTCCCCGTCCGAAGGGCCCTGCGCGCCCTGTGGCTGGCCGGCGAGGCACTTGGAGCGTCGGGCCGCCACGACCGCTACGCCGAAGTGGCCGAACGCGCCTTGGCCCTGGGCGCCGCCACGCACACCGACGAACACGCCAGCGACGCCACCGACACGACGCAGCAGACCAACGCGTCTACCCACACCGCCAGCACACCCCGCCGCAACACGCCGCCCGCCAGCGACGCCTACACGACCTCCAACCCGCCGGGCCGCGCCGCCACGCACGCTGACGAGGCGGCTGGCGGCGGCATCGACGCGCAGCGGGCGACCGAAGCGCCCGCTGACATCGCGGGGCCGAACGTCACGCCGGGTGGGGGCGGGGACGAGGAGATGCTGTTCGAGCACTTCGCGGCGATGGCGGCCGGGTATGCCGGGGAACCCGCCCGCGCGGCTGGGCCTCTGCGGCGGGTCATCGCGCTCGCCACCCAGGATGACTCGGCCGATTCGACCGCGTTGGTGCGTGCGGCCTGGGCCGGGATTGTGGCCGGGCGGGACGAGGATGCGCATCGGCTCGCGGTCCGGGCGGCCCGGCTCGCGCGCGGGGTCGGGGATCGGGCCACCGAGCCGCTCGCGCACGAAGTTGCCGCCACTGCCGCGCTCGCGCTCGGGGATCTCGATCTGGCCGCCGCGACGGCTGGTGAGGGGGTTCGGCTTGCCGGGGCTACCGGGCAGGATGCCGTGGCCGACAAGTGTTGTGGGCTGCTCGCCGTCATTGCCGGGATGCTCGGTGATGCCGCGGGCTGCCGGCAGTGGGTTCGGCGGTGCCGGGCCCGGGCCGGTGGGGACGTCGACAGTCAGGCCCGCGCGATGTGTGTGTGGGCGGCCGGGCTGGTCGATGTGGCCGAACAGCGGCACGGGGACGCGGCCGGGCGGCTGTGGGGGGTCATGCGCACGGCGGTGGGGCGGGGACATCTGGGAGTACAAGTGCCGGCTATTCCGACTCTGGTGGAGGCGGTCGTGCGGTCCGGCGACGGCGATCACGGGGCCGCTCGGCAGGTGCTCGCGGCCTATGATGTGTGGGCCGGCAGCACCGGGAACCCGACCTGGCTGGCGCTGTCGCGGCGGTGTCACGGGCTGCTCGCGGCCGGGGACGACGAGGCCGACTCGCACTTCCGGGAGGCGCTGCGGCTGCACCTGGCCGGGGATTCCGCGTTCCCGGGGGCGCGGACCGAGCTGCTCTACGGGGAGGAGCTGCGACGGCGGCGCCGGCCGGCCGCGGCGCGGGAGCATCTGCGCAGTGCGCTGGCCACGTTCGAGCAGTACGACGCCGGGCCGTGGGTGCGGCGCGCGGCGGCCGAGCTGCGGGCGGCCGGGGATCATGTCGAGCCGGACGGCACCGCGAACGATCAGGCGCTCACGGCGCAGCAGGCCCGGATCGCCCGGCTCGTCGCGGGCGGCAAGACCAACCGGGAGATCGCCGCGGCGCTGTTCGTCAGCCCGCGGACCGTCGATCACCACCTGCGCAACATCTTCGTCCGGCTCGGCGTACGGTCCCGCACCGAACTGGCCCGCGTGATCATCTGAGACGAAACGCGCCCGGGATGCCCCCTTGTCGCCCATACTGGGTCGCGAGGGGGTTTCCACGGCGTGAGCGGACGTCAGCAGGGACTCAGCGCGGGGCTGGTCGTCGGTGCGCTCGGGGTCGTCTTCGGCGACATCGGCACGAGCCCGATCTACACGCTGCAGACCGTGTTCAACCCCGACGACCCGCATCCGGTGCCGGTCAGCGACGCCAACGTCTACGGCGTGGTCTCCACGATCTTCTGGTCCGTGATGATCATCGTGACCGTCACGTACATCCTGCTCGCGATGCGGGCCGACAACGACGGCGAGGGCGGCATCATGGCCCTCATCACGCTGCTGCGCCGCCGGGCCGGCCGGGAGGGCCGCAAGACCGCGATGTTCCTGGCCGCGCTGGGCATCTTCGGGGCCTCGCTGTTCTTCGGCGACAGCATGATCACCCCGGCCATCTCCGTGCTGAGCGCGGTCGAGGGCCTCAAGCTCGTCCAGCCGTCGCTGGGCGAGTTCGTCGTCCCGATCACCGCGGTCATCATCATCGTGCTGTTCCTCGTGCAGCGGCGCGGCACGGCGGCGGTCGGGCGGATCTTCGGGCCGATCATGATCCTCTGGTTCGTGACCATCGGCGGGTTCGGCATCGCCGGCATCACCCGGCACGCGGCGATCCTCAAGGCCCTCTCGCCCACCTATGCGGTGGAGTTCCTGGCCGGCCACTTCGGCATCGCGTTCTTCTCCCTGGCCGCGATCGTGCTGTCGGTGACGGGGGCCGAGGCGCTGTACGCCGACATGGGCCACTTCGGCCGCCGGGCCATCGCGTTCGGCTGGCTGTGGCTGGTCCTGCCCGCCTGCACGCTGAGCTACCTCGGCCAGGCCGCGCTGGTCCTCGACGACCCGGCCAACGTCGCCGGCCCGTTCTTCCTGCTCGTGCCGTCCTGGCTGCGCCTGCCGCTGGTACTGCTGGCCACCGCGGCCACGGTGATCGCCGCCCAGGCCGTCATCACCGGCGCCTATTCGGTCGCGTCCCAGGCCGCCCAGCTCGGCTACCTGCCGCGGCTGCGGGTCGCGCACACCTCGGCCGAGCAGATCGGGCAGATCTACGTGCCCTGGATCAACTGGCTGCTCATGGTCTCGGTGCTCACCCTGGTGTTCGCGTTCCGCGGCTCGGCCGCGCTGGCCTACGCCTACGGCATGGCGGTCACGGGCACCATCACGATCGCGACCCTGATGTTCTTCTACGTCGCCCACCGGATCTGGCCGAAGACCCCGGTCTGGCTCCTGTACTGCGGCGGCGGCCTCCTGCTCGCCTTCGACCTGCTCTTCGTGGCGGCGAACCTCACCAAGCTCATCCACGGCGCCTGGCTCCCGCTGCTCATCGCCCTGACCGCGTTCACGGTCATGACCACCTGGCAGAAGGGCCGGGCGATCGTCACCGCCCAGCGCAAGCGCGAGGAGGGCTCGCTGCGCGAGTTCGTCGACCGGCTGCGCACCGACCCCAGCCTGACCCGGATGGTCCCCGGCACGTCGGTGTTCCTCAACCGCGGCAAGGAGACGACGCCCCTGGCGATGCGGGCCAACGTCGAGCACAACCACGTCCGCCACGTGCACGTGCTCATCCTGTCCATCGAGACCCAGCCGGTACCCCGCGTCCCCGACGAGGAGCGCATCTCCGTCGACGAACTCGGGTACGCCGACGACGGCATCGTCCACGTGACCGTCCGCTTCGGCTACATGGACCCGCAGAACCTCCCGGCCGCCCTGCGCCTGCTCGACCCGGCCCGCACCGAGGGCGAACTGGAACTGGGCCAGGCCTCCTACTTCCTGTCGAAGATCGAGCTGCGCCGCGGCGACAACCCGAGCATGGCCGGCTGGCGCAAACGGCTGTTCATCGCCACCTCGTACATCACCGCCGACGCCGCCGAACACTTCGGCCTCCCCCGCGACCGCACCGTCATCATGGGCTCACACATCGACGTGTAGCGGGAACGTCACGCGGAACGTGGAGCCGCGGCCCGGGGTGCTGGTCACGTCGACGGTGCCGGCGTGGTCCAGGACGATCTGGCGGGCGATGGTCAGCCCCAGCCCGCTCCCGCCCGTCTCTCGGTCGCGGGCCGGATCGGCGCGCCAGAAGCGCTGGAACACGAACGGCAGGTCCTCCGCCGCGATCCCGCACCCCGTGTCCCGCACCTCGAGGATCGCGCGGTCGCCCGCGGGGAAGGCGCGCAGCAGCACCGCCCCGCCCGGGTCCGTGTAGCGCAGCGCGTTGGTGACCAGGTTGCCGAGCACCTGGCGCAGGCGGTCCTGGTCGCCGTGCACCGGCAGCGGGCCGGTCGCCTCGGCGGTCAGCCGGACGCCGCCCGCCTCGGCCACGGCCAGGTGTGCGACCCGGCCCGCCTCGACCAGGTCGGCCAGGTCGAAGTCCGTGCGCCGGTACGCCAGGTGGCCCGACTCGGCCAGGGTCAGGTCCTGCAGGTCGTCGAGGATGCGCCGCTGCAGCAGGACCTCCTCGTGCAGCGAGCCGAACAGCTCCCGCGACGGGGGTACCACACCGTCCTGCAGGGCTTCGAGGTAGCCCAGGACGTTGGACATCGGCGTGCGCAGTTCGTGGGCCACGCCGGCGAGGAGGCGGCGCTGGGCGGTCTCCGAACCCTCCAGCGCGGCGGCCATCCGGTTGAACGAGCGGGACAGCTCCCCCACCTCATCGCGGCCCGTGGTGCGCACCCGGGTGTCCAGGTGGCCGGCGGCCAGGCGGCGGGAGGCGGCGGTCAGGGAGCGCAGCGGGCGGGCCATGTGCCGGGCCACGAGGGCGGTACCGATCACCGCCAGCACCAGCACCGCCCCGATCGACGCGGCCAGGGGGCGGCCGAGCAGGGTCACCGGGTCGTCGTCGACGGCGCCGAGGAAGAGCTGCAGCGGCTCGGGGGCGAACGTGTCGACGCGGTCGCCGAAGGCCTGGATGAGGCAGGAGACGTGGTTGGACGCGGCGCGGCAGCCGGTGACGGCGGCGAGGTCGGCGTCGCCCGCGTACTGCTGGGTGTCGTCGGCCCGGCGCGCGCAGTCCGGGTCCTGTTCGGTGTTCAGGGCGGGGAACGGCACCCCGTAGGCGTCGGGGCTGACCGGCGGCGGTTCGCGGCCGTTCTCGGTGAGGCAGCCGGAGTAGACGACGGTCCGGCGGTACCGCGTCAGCTCGTCCAGCACCACCACGTCGATCTTGCCGCCGGCGCGCTCGGCCGTCGCCGCGTCCAGGGCCAGGGCGGGGCGCGGGTTGATGAGGGTGGGCGGGCTGACGACCGGGCGGGCGGCGCGGTTGGCGAGGGTGTCGGTGTCGACGGTGACCTGGCCGTACAGGTTGACCAGGCGGATGCGCTGCTTGTTGTCGGCGGCGAGCAGGGCCACCCGGTCGGAGACGCCGGCCCAGGTGCCGTGCCGGCGGGCGTAGGAGCGGACGGTCTCGGCGATGTCGGCGACGTGCCGGGTCGCCTCCTGCTGCGTGTGCGCGATCTCCTGGGCCGTGAGCCGCAGGCTGAGCCACGCCGTAGCCCCGGTCGCCACCACGGCGACGACGAGCGTCAGCAGAAAGACCCGCAGCCGGAAGCTCATGCCGCCGCCCCGGCAACGACCAGCGTCAGCAGAAAAACCCGCAGCCGGAAGCTCACGCCGCCGCCCCGGCAACGACCAGCGTCAGCAGAAAAACCCGCAGCCGGAAGCTCACGCCGCCGCCCCGGCGACGACGAGCGTCAGCAGAAAGACCCGCAGCCGGAAGCTCATGCCTGCTCGGCGAGGCGGTAGCCGCGGCCGTAGACCGTCTGGACGTACCGTGGCGAAATCGGCTCGGCCTCGAGCTTGCGGCGCAGGTTGACGACGTGCGCGTCCACGGTGCGCTCGGACACGTCGCGCTCGAAGCCGAACACCCGGTTGATGATCTCGCCGCGGGTGAAGACGCGGCCCGGGTCGCCCGCGAGCAGCTCCAGGATGCCGAACTCCTTGGCGGTGAGCACCACGGTCTCGCCGGCCACCCGGACCTCGAAGCGACCGGCGTCGACGACGAGGTCACCGACGGTGAGCACGCGCTGGTGGCCGGGGCTGCCGATGCCGGCCCGGCGCAGCAGGGCGCGGACCCGGGCGGCGAGCTCGCGCGGGCTGACCGGCTTGGTCATGTAGTCGTCGGCGCCGAGGTCCAGGCCGAGCAGCAGGTCGTCCTCGGTGGAGCGGGCGGTGACGAGCAGGATCGCCACGCCGGACTCGGCTCGCAGGATGCGGCACACGTCGAGGCCGTCGACCTGCGGCATCATCACGTCGAGGACGAGCAGGTCCGGCTTGCGGGAGCGGCACTGCTCCAGCGCCGCCCGGCCGTTGTGGACGGTGAGCACGCTGTGCCCGTCGCGCTCGAGGTACAGCCGGATCAGTTCGGCCTGTTTCGGGTCGTCGTCGGCGACCAGGATTCGTGCGCTCATCCCGGCCATTGTGACCCGGCAAATGTGAGGAACCTGCGAAATCGCATTCGGGTTTCGATCCGGCAACCGGTTCTTCATCGGTTCCCAACAGCCGCGTTCCTAGCGTCCACCGGCATGTGTGGTCTTCTGGTCTTTCTGAGCGGCGACGGTACCGCCGACCCGGCCGACCTCGCCGCCGCGCTCGACCGCCTCCGGCACCGCGGCCCGGACGAGACGGCGATGCTGCACGTGGGCGGTGCGTGGTTCGGCTTCACCCGCCTGGCCATCGTCGACCGGGCGCACAGCCATCAGCCCTTGCGGTACCAGGGACGCTGGACGGTCGTGTTCAACGGCGAGCTCTACAACTTCCGGCAGCTGCGGGCCGCGCTCATCGCCGGGCACGGCGCGGTCTTCGCCACCGAGGGGGAGGCGGAGGTCCTGGCGGCGGCCTTCCACTACTGGGGCCCGGAGGCGGTCCATCGGCTGCGGGGGATGTTCGCGGCGGTACTGTACGACGCCGCCACCTCCACCCTGCACGCCCTGCGCGACCCGTTCGGCATCAAGCCCCTCTACTGGCTGCGCGCACCCGAGGGGCTGTACCTGGCCAGCGAGAAGAAGGCGCTGCTGCCCTTCGCCGGCGGGGCGGCCCGGATCGGCACGGCGGCGCTGTCGCACTACCTGACGCTGCAGTACGTCCCGGAGCCCGCGACCCTGCACCCGGCCATCCACCGGCTCCCGGCGGGCCACACGCTGACGTGCCGGGCGGGCGAGGCGCCGGTGATCCGCCGGTACTTCGAGCCGGCCCTGCGCCCCGCCCCGCGCCCCGCCGCCGAGGCCGCCGCGGCCATCCGGGACGCGCTGCGCGACAGCGTGCACGCGCACCTGCAGGCCGAGGTGCCGGTCGGGGCGTTCCTGTCCAGCGGCGTGGACTCCAGCGCCGTCGTCGCGCTCGCCCGGGAACGCCACCCGCGGTTGCGCGCGTACACGGCGGGGTTCGACGACCCGCGGTACAGCGAGATCGAACACGCCGCCGAGACCGCCGCCGCCCTCGACGTACCGCTCACCGCCACGCTCGTCCGCGACGACGACGTGATCGAGGCGCTGCCCCGCATCGTGTGGCACCTCGACGATCCGGTCGCCGATCCCGCGATCGTCCCGTTGTACTTCCTGTGCCGCGCCGCCGCCCGCGACGTCACCGTGGTGCTGTCCGGCGAGGGGGCCGACGAGCTGTTCGGCGGCTACGAGATCTATCGCGAGCCGCACGCCCTGGCCCGGGTCGCGGGCCTGCCCGACCCGGTGCGCCGCGGGCTGCGCGCGGTCGCCGGGGTGCTGCCGGAGGGGGTGCGCGGCAAGAGCTTCCTGGAGCGGGCGACGACCCCGATCGGCGAACGGTACTACGGCAACGCCCGTATCTTCGGCCCAGCGGAGAAGGCGCTGCTGCTGCGCGGGCCGGCCGAGCCGCACACGGCGGTGACGGACCCGCTGTACCGCGCGGCGGCCGGGCTCGACGACGTCAGCGCGATGCAGTACGTCGACCTGCACACCTGGCTGCCCGGCGACATCCTGACCAAGGCCGACCGGATGTCGATGGCGCACTCCCTCGAACTGCGCGTGCCGTTCCTGGACCGGGCGGTCTGGCAGGTCGCGGCGACCCTCGGCCCGGAGCTGAAGCTGAGCCCGGACGCGACGAAGGCGGCGCTGCGCGAGGCGGTGCGCGGCCTGCTCCCGGCGGCGGTGGTGACCCGGCGCAAGCTCGGCTTCCCGACCCCGACCCGGGTGTGGCTGCGCGGGCGGATCGGCGAGTGGGCGGGCGACGTGCTGGCCACGGCCGACGTCGACCACCTCATCGACATCGGGCACGTGCAGCGCCTGCTGGCCGCGCACCGCCGGGGCGGGCCCGACCATTCGCGCAAGGTCTGGACGGTGCTGATGTTCTGTCTCTGGTACCGCCAGCAGGCCGCGCCCGCGACCCGAAGTTCACTCGCGGCCACTGGCGGGTGACCAGGCGGGCTGGCATGCTTCGCCGCATGGAGGTCCGGTTGATCCTGCCCGGCGGGGTCACCACGCACACCGAGGACGAGCTGCCGGCGCTGCTGGCCCGCGAGGACGGCATCGTCTGGGTCGACATCGCCACCTGCGACCCGGCCGCCGCCGCGGTGCTCAAGGAGGCGTTCGGCTTCCATCCGCTCGCCCTGCGCGACGCGGCCGTGCGCAACCGGGTCCCGAAGATCCACCCGTACGCCGACCACGTCTTCGTCATCATCCACGCCCCGCACTTCGGCGCCCGCGGCCACGTCCACTACGTCGAGCTCGACCAGTTCATCGGAGCGCGGTACCTCGTGACGGTCCACGGCCCGGTCAACCCCGCGGTCCCGCCGGACGTGCCGCTGCGCCAGACCCGCGACGTGCTGCGCCGCATCGAGGCGGGCCGCTTCTCCCCCGCCTCCGCGTTCGAGCTGTCCTACGCGGTCGTCTCGGCCATCAGCCGCCTGCAGGAGACCATGGTCGAGGACGTGACGGCCGAGGTGTGGCGCCTCGAGCAGCGGGTGACGGCGGGCCACCTGGGCAACCCGGAGCAGTTCCTGGAGGAGCTGTTCCAGGCCCGGCACGGCCTGCTGGCGGTCCGCACGATGGCCACGCTGTCCGGCGCCATCTACGGCCGCATGTCGACCCTGCCCCGCGGGATCGCCCCCGACGCCCAGCACCTCATCACCGACGTCGTCGACCAGTTCGGCCGCGTCCGCAGCGTCGCCGACGGCGAGCGGGAATACCTGCAGGGCGTCATCGAGTACTACAAGGCCCGCACCGACACCAAAATGACGATCGCGGCGGAGCGGCTGGCGGTGATCGCGGCGATCACGCTGCCGATCACGGCGCTCTCCTCGGTCTACGGCATGAACCTGATCGTCAGCGACCACACGCAGACGTCGCACCTGATCGCGGTCCTGCTGCTGATGGCCGTCATGTCGGCGACCCTGCTGGGCTGGGCCAAACGCCAGGGCTGGTGGTGACCCCGCCGATCTCGTCCGCGCTGACCTCGCCGGCTCACCGCTCGCCCACGTTGATCTCGCGGGTTTCGGTGTCGCGCAGCTGCGGCGCGCAGGCGGCCAGCCCGGCCAGAACGAGCACGGCGCCGGCCAGGAACGGCGTGCGCAGGCCGTAGGCGTGAGCCAGGGCCCCGGCCCCGAGCGCCCCGGCCGGTGCCGCTCCGAGCCCGACGATGCGGAACGCGTTGGTGACGCGGCCGAGGTACGCGTCGGGCACGAGCCGCTGCCGCATGGTCGCCCCGATCGCGTCGGCGACCGTGGACCCGGCCCCGAGCAGCGCGGCGGCGGCCAGCGCGACGACCACCCCGCCGGCCAGCCCGAGCGCGGCGACGCACAGCGCGGTGACCGCGACGGCGACGAGCAGGCACCGGCGCAGCCCGAACCGGGCCGCGAGCCGCCCCGCGCCGACGCCACCGGCCACGCCACCGACCGCGAACACGGCGACGAGCAGCCCGAACCCGGCCGGTCCGAGGCCGAGCCCGCGGGTGGCGAACAGGACGAGGACGGCGAGGATCCCGGCGTACGCGATGCTGATGACCGCCTGCAACAAGCACAGCCCGCGCACCGCCGGTTCGGCCCACATGAGCCGCACCCCCTCGGTCAGATCCCGCCGGACGCGGGCGGCGGCCGGGCGGGCCTCCACCGGGCTTGCAGCCGCCGGGCTTGCATTCGCCGGGAGACGCAGGAGTGCCAGGCAGGCGGCCGAGGCGAGGAACGTGGCCGCGTCGACGGCGAACGGTGCAATGGCCGCCGCCCCGAACAGCGCGGCGCCCGCCGTCGAGCCGATGAGGGTGTCGGTGACCTGCACCCCGGCGGCGAGGCGCCCGTTGGCGGTGGCGCGCTGATCTGCGGGTACCACCGCGGGCAGCAATCCGGCCAGGGCCGCGCTCGCGACCGTGTCGCCGCAGGTCAGCACGAAGCCGAGGGCCGCGATGACGGCGATCGGGGCGAACCCGCACGCCACGGCGGCGGTGAACAGGACCATGACGGCGGCCCGGCCCAGGTCGCCGGCGATCGCCAGCCGGCGGCGGTCGAGGCGGTCGGCGAGGACCCCTGCGAACAGCCCGAACAGCAGCCACGGCAGCTGCTCGGCCGCGGTGACGAGCGAGACGGTCCAAGGGTCGCCGGTCTGCCCGGCGGCCAGCAGCGGCAACGCCACCCAGCGCATGCCGTTGCCGAGGGCCGAGGTGACCGCCGCGAGCCACAGTAGCCTGAACATGAACCAGAGTCTGGTTCAGCTTTCGAGATCGAGTCAAGGGGTCGTGCGACAATCGGTCCCGCCATGCAGATGCGGACCGAGCCCCAGCAGCAGCGCAGCCGCGAGAAGCGGGAGCGGGTGCTGGCCGCGGCCGCCGCCCTGCTGCAGGAGGTGCCGTTCGACGAGATCGGCACGCGGACGATCGCGGAGCGGGCGGGGGTGTCGGTCGGGTCGCTGTACCGGTTCTTCCCGGACAAGGACGCGATCTTCTACGCGCTGTCCGAGTCGTGGCTGGCCAAGGTGCTGGAGCTGATGGACGCGCAGGTCGCCGCGCCGCCGCCGACGCTTGCCGGGTTCGCCGGGCGGATCACCGAGGCGTTCGCGGAGTTCTTCCGCGCCGAACCCGGCTACCGCCAGGTCTCCCTCGGCGCCCAGGCCCTGCGCATGACGCCCGGCGCCAGCGCGGAGAACGACGAGCAATTAGCTTCCCGGTTGTACGGCGTGCTGACCACCCACTACGGCCTCCCCGACGACGGCCTGCTGCGGGGACGGCTCCTGCTGGCGGTGCGGCTGACCGAGTTCATGCTGAACCAGGCGTTCCGCACGGACCCCGGCGGCGACCAGTTCGTGCTGGACGAGCTCAAGAACCTACTCGTCCGGTACCTCGGCTGAGTGCCCGTTCGCGCACAGCGCGTCGCCCAGCGCGGTCCGGTAGTAGAGCACCGACCGGCCGGACCGGCGGCGCGCGGCCAGCCCGGCGTCGCGCAGGACCCGCAGGTGCCCGCCGGCCGAGCCGAGGGTCTGCCCGGTCAGGGCGACGAGCTGGGTGGTGCTCTTCGGTGCGGCCAGGAGCGTCAGGATGCGGGCGCGGGCGGGACCGATGAGGCGGGCGAGGGCCTCTGGGGGTACCAGAGCGGGATCTTGAGCCATCCACCCCGTGCACGGATAGACGACCGCGTGCACGCTGCCGGGCTCCTCCCAGCCCACCCAGCCGCGCGCGGCCGTGGTCGGCACGAACAGCAGCCGGCTGCCGGTGACGTCCTTCGGCGGGTAGTCATAGGTGTTGATCTGCAGCCGCCCGTCGCCGAGCCAGCGCATCCCGGGCCGCATGCCGTCGAGCACCGCCGCCCAGCCGCCGGTCGACAGCCGGTCGGTGCGGGCCACGATGTCGGCCTCGAAGACGCGCCGGATGCGGGGCCACGCCGGTCGTACCGTATGCCGCCACACCCAGTCCACCAGCTCGACGGCCCGCTCGACCAGCCCGTCGCCCTTGAGCACCGGCGCGAGCGGCCGGCCCAGCTGCTCCGCGAGGTCGAGCCGGGCCCGCTCATCGCTCGTGTCGGCGACCCGCGCCAGCTCCTCGGCGAACGTGGGCGCGTCGGACGGCGGCGGCTTGACCAGGAAGTCGGCGAGCCAGCCGGGCCGGATCGCGTCGCGCAGGAACGGCAGCGCGAACGGGTCTTCGCCCCACCGCCGCCGGAACGCGGGGAGCGCCTCGGTGAGCCAGTCGCGCTGGGCCGGGGAGACGCGGTGCTGGCCGTTGATCGCGGCCAGGCAGCCGACGGTCTCGGCCAGGGGTGACACGACGAACCGGCTGCTGGCCAGGACGTCGGCGTCGATCCACCAGTACCCCATGATTGCTTGGTTCGCCTGTCTTTTGTTTCGTTCCTGTCCGAAACTCTACGCGACTGGTGGCGGGGGCCAGCAGACTGCGGATCATGCGCACGTACCGCGAGTTGTTCGCCGCCCGGGAGTTCACCGCCCTGTTCGCCACCGTGTCGGCCCAGGTCGCGGCCCAGACGGTGAGCGGGATCGCGCTGGCGACCCTCGTGTACGGCCGGACCGGCTCCCCGCTGCTGTCCGCGCTGAGCATGTTCGGCGCCTCGTTCGCCCAGGTCATCGGCGCGGCCACGCTGCTGTCGGCGGCGGACCGCCTGCCACCGCGGACCGCCCTGACCGGCCTGGCCGCCTTCGCCGCCCTGACCACCGCCCTGCTGGCCGTGCCGGACCTGCCGATCGGCGCCGTCCTGGCGGTCGTGCTGGCCCAGGGCCTGTCAGCCTCGATCGGCGGCGGCGTCCGCTTCGGCCTGCTGTCGGAGATCGTCCCGGCGGACGGCTACCTGCTGGGCCGCTCCCTGCTCAACATGTCCGTGGGCGCCATGCAGATCGCGGGCTTCGCGGGCGGCGGCCTGCTCCTGGCCACGTTCTCCCCGTCGTCGGTACTGCTCGTGGGCGCCCTGCTCAACGTCGCCTCCGCCGCGATCGCCAGGTTCGGCCTCTCCCCCCGCCCGCCGAGGTCCACGGGCCGCGCCTCGATCCGCGCAACCTGGCAGGGCAACCGCGAACTGCTCTCCTCCCGCCCGCGCCGCGCTGTCTACATTGGACTCTGGGTCCCGAACGGCCTGATCGTGGGCTGCGAGGCGCTGTTCGTCCCGTACTCCCCACGCGCGGCGGGCGCCCTGTTCGTAGCGGCCGCCCTGGGCATGCTGGCCGGCGACGCCTTCGCGGGCCGCTGGTTACCGCCCCGCCTGCGCCGCCGCTTCACCACACCGGTCCAGCTGCTGCTGGCCCTGCCTTACCTGGCGTTCGCGGTGACGCTTCCACTGTGGACAGCGGTACTGCTGGTGACGGTAGCCTCGGTAGGGTACTGCGGAAGCCTTCTGCTCCAGGACCGCCTGGTAGACCTGACGCCACCTGGTTTGCGCGGCCACTCGTTGGGCCTGCACAGCTCGGGCATGTTCACCATGCAGGCCGTGGGCGCCACCGTCGCGGGCGCCGTGGCCCAGCTGATGCCGCCGGGCCGAGCGATGACACTGATGGCGGCCGCGTCCATCACGGTGTCCCTGCTCCTGGCGAGAGCCTTCCGCCGCCCGGACCCAGTCGCGCCGCTTTCACCTGCACTCTCCCCGCCGCGCACCCCCTCCTCTCCCTCTTCTCCTTCTCCCTCCTCATCCGCCGAACTTGCGTCACCAACCACGACCTAGGTCACCGCAAGCCGACCGCGCCCGGCCACCCGAATCCCGGCTCTCAGCAACGACGGTCAACACTTGCGTCACCAACCACGACTCAGCCCACCGATTCTCGACCTAGGTTGACGCAAGTCCCTGACCTAAGTTGACGCAAGTAGCCCGCACGCCGGCACAGCATCCTGGCGACAAGCAACGCAAAGGCGCACGATTGCCCTCATGCAAATCCAAGGCGTCCTCTACGACACCGGCCGCCACCTGGGCTTCGCCTGGCGCCCCCACTTCGACCGCGCCGAAACCCGCCAGGACCTGATCACGATCCGCGACGACCTGCACGCCAACACGGTCAAGCTCTGCGGCCGCGACCTGGACCGCCTCACCATGGCCGCCGAGGACGCCCTCGACCTGGGCCTCGACGTGTGGCTGTCACCCGAGCTGTGGAACCACACCCCGGAGCGAACCCTCGCCTACCTGGCCGAAGCCGCCCGCCACGCCGAAACCATCCGCACCGCGGCCGGCGTCGGTGCGAGTGCGAGTGCGGCCGCGGCGCCGATGGCCGGCCGCCGCGAACGGGTCGTGCTCAGCGTCGCCACCGAGGCCTCGTTCTTCCTGCGCGGCATCCTCCCCGGCCGGACCTTCGCCGCCCGCACCAAGAACCCCGCCGCCGCGATCCGCGCCGGCCGGCACGTCGAGCCGCTCGCGAAGTTTCTGGCCGACGCGGCGGCGGTGGCGCGGCGGGAGTTCGGCGGGCCGATCAGCTACGCGTCGCTGCCGTTCGAGCGGGTCGACTGGGGGCTGTTCGACTTCGTCGGGGTCGATCACTACCGGTACGTCACCTCCGAGCCGCACTACGAGCGCATTCTCGAGCGTCACCTCCGGCACGGCAAGCCGCTGGTGATCACCGAGTTCGGGATGCGGGCGTACCGGGGCGCCGAGCTCGATCCGGACCTGCTCACCACCGGCCTGATCAGCTGGCCGACCGTTGCCCTATCCGCGCGCCGGGTCCCGTTCATCCGGCCCCGCCTGCAAACCGGGAAAGCCGCCCGCCTGCAAACCGGCGAACCCACCCACCCGCAATCCAGCGAAACCACCCACCCGCAAGCCGGCAAAGCCACCCGACCTCAGGCAAGCAAAGGCCCCCTGCGCGACGAGGCGCTCCAAGCCCGCCGCGTCGCCGAGGACCTCGCGATCTTCGAGCGCATGCGCGTCGCCGGGGCGTTCGTCACGCAGTTTGACGAGCCGCTGTTGACGCACGACGCCGATCCGCGGTTCGACCTCGACATGAGCGGATTCAGCCTGGTCACGACGCCGCAGCGGAAGAAGAAGGAGGCGTTTCACGCGGTCGCTCACCACTACGCAGGTGGGCCAGGTCGGTTGGGCGTTCCGTTTTCTCAACCCTAACAGTGCCCACCTAACCGATCTTCGCCCCGATCACCCAGCGTAGTGTGCCAAAAAAAGTCGAGCTACTAGGAGCGGAGCTCCGCCACCACCCGCGCCGTCGCCGGCGTCGGGATCCCCAGCGACGCCCCCGCCCGCAGCACCGCACCCCCGATGGCGTCCAGCTCCAAGGGGCGGCCGGCCTCGGCGTCGCGCAGCATCGAGGACTTCATCGGCGCCGGAATCTGGTCGATCACACCGAGCATCGTCTCGGCGTCGACCTGGCAGCCGTTCGCCCTGGCCACCGCGGTCACCTCGGCCACGATGTCGACCAGGTCGTCGCGGCGCATCTCGCGCGCCGTGCCCACGCTCGCCCGGGCAACCGTGGTGATCAATGCCAGCGGAGCGAGCAGCGATAGCTTATCCCACAGCAGTTCCGCAACCCCGTCACGCACCGTGACATCCAGCCCCGCGCCCGAGAGCCAGTCCGCGATCGACGAAGCCCCGTCGCCCGCCAGTTGGACCAGGCAGAAATCGGAGGTGTGGGAGATCCGGCCGGGAGCGGTACGGGTGCTCTCCACCCGGATCGAGCCGCCGACCACCCGCGCCGACGGGTACCGCGTGCGCAGCACCTCCATGTGGTCCACGCCGTTGAGCAGTGGCAGAATGAGCGAGGCACCGCCCGCCGGCACGCGGTCCAGCGCGTCCTGCAGCGTCGTCGCCTTCGTCGCGATCACGCACAGGTCGACCGGCGCTTCCAGGAGCGTGACCGCCCTGGCCGGCACGGTGAACTCCCCGTACCGCACGCTGTGCACCTCGATGCCGCGCGCGTTCAGCAGCGCCGCCGTCTCCGGCCGGGCCACGAACACCACCTCGTGACCGGCCCGCGCCAGCAGTGCGCCGACCAATCCCCCGACCCCGCCCGGGCCGACGATCGCCACCTTCGCCATGCCCAAGAAGCTACCCGCAAAAGGAGCCAGCACATGATCCGCAGATTCGTGCTCACCGGAGCACCGGGTGCCGGCAAGACCACCATCGCCGAGGCGCTCAAGCTCCGCGGCTACGCCGTCGTCGACGAGGCCGCCACCCATGTGATCGGCACGGTGCCCGGCATCGAGCAGGACACCCCGCGCTTCCTGCGCACGATCCTGCAGCTGCAGATCGACCGCGAGCACGCGCGGCGCGAGGCGATCCAGGTCCTCGACCGCACGCCGATCTGCACCCTCGCGCTCGCCGAGTACCTGGGCCACCAACCGGCGCCGGAACTCGAAAACACCGTGCGCCACAGCCGGTACCAGCGAAGGGTCTTCTTCGTCCGCCTGATGGACTGCATCGTCCCCACCCGGGCCCGCCGCATCGGCCTGGAGGATGCGAGGCGGTTCGAGCGCATCCACGCCGACGTCTACCAGCGGCTCGGCTACGAGCTCGTCGACATCCCGCCCGCTCCGCTCGAGGCGAGGGTCGCGCAGGTCATAGCCGGAATCGGCCGACCAGCGACGACAGGGCGGCGGCGCTCGCGTTGAGCCGCGCGGCCGCAGAACGGGAGGTCTCCACCGCGTGTTGCGCGGTCGCCACGCTGCTGCTCACCCCGTCGATGTCGGCCACGATCGCGCCGCTGGCCTCGGCGGCGTGCCGGACGTTGCGCTGCATGGCGTCCGTCGTCGCGGTCTGCTCCTGCACGGCCGCGGCGATGGCCCGCTGGAACTCGCTCACCCGGCCGATCGCCTCCGTGATCGCGTTGATGGCGGCGACCGCGCCGTCGGTGTCGGCGCGGATCGCGGCCACCCGGGAGGTGACGTCGTCGGTCGCGCGGGCGGTCTGCTGGGCGAGTTCCTTCACCTCGCCGGCGACGACCGCGAAGCCCTTGCCGGACTTGCCGGCCCGGGCCGCCTCGATGGTGGCGTTCAGGGCGAGCAGGTTCGTCTGCTCGGCGATCCCGGAGATGACCTTGACGACGTCGACGATCTGGGTGCTGGACTCGCCGAGCCGGCCCATCACCGCCGTGGCCTCCCGGGCGAGGCCGACGCTGTCCTGGGCGACCCGGGCCGCCTCGCCGGCGTTGCGGGAGATGGCGCCGATCGACGCGGCCATCTCGGCGGAGCCGGTGGCGACGGTCTGCACGTTGCCGGTCACGTCGCGGGCCGAGCCGGCGACCGACCCCGCCTGCCGGGCCGCACCGGCCGCGGCCCCGCCCAGCTCGTCGCCCACCGCGGCGACCTGGGCGGCCGAGGAGGAGACCTCGGCGGCGGTACCGCTGATGTCCGCGAGCAACCCCCGCAGCTGCGACACCGCCGTGTTGAGGGCCCGGCCCATCCGGCCGACCTCGTCGCCGTCCCCGGCCGGCACGGTGGTGGTCAGGTCCCGTTCCGCGACCCGGTCCAGGGCGCCGGTGATGCCGGTCAGCTGCCCGGCCACCCGGCGCGCCCAGAACCAGGCGATCGCCCCGACGACGAGCGCGAGCAGCAGCGCGGCCACGGCGAAGGTGACCAGCATGCCGCGCCGGCCCCGGTCCAGCGGGGTGGTCAGGGCGGCCGCGTCGGGGTCGTAGGAGCGGGTGACGATCGCCCACTTGTACGCCGCGTAGTACGTGACGGTCACGTCGTTCTCGGCCGCGGCCGCGCCGGTCGCCCCGGGCAGCCGGTAGGAGGCGTGCCAGGTGGCGCCGGCGGCGAGCTTCGGGGCCTCGGTGGTGATCTGGTCGACGTACGCGACGCCGGCCGCGTCCTTGGCGTCCAGCCGCGCCTGGTTCACCTCGGCGGGGATGCTGGAGGCGATGACCCGGCCGCGGTCGGCGGCGTTGGTGGAGTACACCGCGACGCTGCCGTTGGTGCCGACCTTGGTCGCGGCGATGGTCCGGGTCAGGCTGTCGATCGCCTCGGCCTGCGGCACGCCGTAGTAGATCGCGCCGATCACCGCGCCGGCGGTGTCCTTGACCGGGTCGTAGCCGGTGACGTACCAGGTGTCCACGACGAGCGCGACGCCGCGGTAGGGCTTGCCGTCCCGGATCGCGGCGGCGACGGCGTTCGGGGTGCCGTCGGCGGTCACGGCCGGGATGTACGTCCCGATGGCCCGCTGCCCCGCCTTGTTCGGCACGTTCGTGGCGACCCGCAGCAGGTCGCCGGCCGCGTCCATGCGCTGGAACAGGGTGACGGTCCCGCCGACCACGCCCCGGATGTCGTCGACGACCGGCGTGGGCGTGTTCAGGTCGCGGTTCTGCCCCAGCCACGTGCCGCCGACGGTGACGCGGGGCAGCACGACGGTACTGGTGGCCTGGGTCAGTTGGTTCGTCGCCGGCCAGGCCACGGTCTGCGGGGCGAGGCGCATCCCGCCGAGCCGCCCGAGCTCGGCGATCGCGGCCTGCTGGGCGTGGTCGACGCTGTCCTGCACGCCCTCGCCGACGGCCGAGGCGAGCCGGGTGACGCCCTCGGAGACGTGGTCGAGGTCGGTGCGCGTCAGGGCCGACACGCTGTCGCGCGCGTCGGCGCCGAACCGGCCGCTCTCCACCGCCCCGACGCCGAAGAGCACGAGCGCGGTGACCGCCGTGCCCCCGACGCCGAGGGCGAGCAGCCGATGACGCAGTTGCATACCGGGCCGATCGGCACCGGCGCGGGCGACCTGAGCCGGACAGGAGCTATGTTTCGGGCATGCTCCGGCCCGACGAGATCTTCCCCAGCACCGTCCTGACCACCGACCGGCTCCTGGTGCGCCCGTTCGTGGCCGCCGACGCGCCCGACGTGCACGCCGCCTGGCAGGACGCCGCGTTCATCGACGGCGCGCCGATCGGCTACCCCTACGCCGGGGCCGACCTGCCCACCGCGGCGGCGTGGTGCACGAGCGGGGTCGAGCAGCAGCGGCTGGACGGCAAGGGCGTCGGTTTCGCGTTGGTACCGCGCGGCGACACCCGCCTGGTCGGGCACGTGCTGCTGTTCGGGGCCGACTGGGAGGCCCGCACCGCCGAGATCCACTACTGGACGGCGCCGTGGGGCCGGGGCCGCGGCTATGCGGCGGAGGGAGCGGGCGTGGTGGCCCGCTGGGCACTCGCCGAGTGCGGCCTGGAACGCGTGCACCTGCAGGCGGACACGGCCAACACGGCGTCCCTGCGCACCGCCGAAACCGCCGGATTCCAATTCGAAGGTGTACTGCGCAATCTCACCCCAACCCGCCGCGGCACCAGGGCGGACATGGCGGTCTACAGCTTGATTCCGGGCGATCTGCTCTAGCGGACGCGGGCCACGCCGCCGTAGACGGATACCTGGGCGTCGGTGGCGCGGCGGTCGACCTCGGCGTCGGGGCGCCAGCGGCTCACCACGGTCAGCCCCGGTTCGAGCAGTTCGAGCCCGTCGAAGAAGCCGGCGATCTCGGCGCGCGACCGGACCCGCATCGCCACCCCGTCGCGGGCGTAGACGGCGGCGACCCGCTCCCACGCGGCCGCGTCGAAGTCACCGGTCAGGTGGGACAGGGCTAGGAAGCTGCCGGCGGGCAGCGCGTCGACGAGGCGGCGCACGATGTCGTACGGCTTGTCCTCGTCCTCCACGAAGTGCAGGATCGCGACGAGCATGAGGGCCACCGGCCGGCCGAGGTCGATGGTGTCCCGCAGCCCCGGCGCGGCCAGGAGCCGGTCGACGTCGCGAAGGTCGGCGTCGACGTACGCGGTGTGCCCGCGCAGGAGCGCGCCCGCGTGGGCGAGCACGATCGGGTCGTTGTCGACGTACACGGTCCGCGCGTCGGGGGCGATCTGCTGGGCCACCTCGTGCACGTTGGGCGAGGTCGGGATGCCGGTGCCGATGTCGAGGAACTGCCGCACCCCGTGCTCGGCCGCGAGGTGCTGCACGACCCGGCGCAGAAACCCGCGGTTCTCCCGGGGCGGGACGCGGCTGCTGGGGTTGGCGAGCAGCCCGGCCTCGGCGGCGGCCCGGTCGACGGGGAAGTGCTCGCGCCCGCCGAGCAGGTAGTCGTAGACCCGCGCCGGGTGCGGCCGCTCGAACGGGCTCATGCCGGCAGCGGCCGATCGGCGACGACCTGTTTCATGACCAGGGTGGAGTTGAGCCGCTGGATGCCCGGCAGGACCGCGAGCACATCGTCCTCCAACTGCTGGTACGCCGCGAGGTCCGCGGTCACGATCCGCAGCAGGTAGTCGGGGTCGCCGAAGAGCCGCTGCGCCTGCACGACGTTGGGGATCCGCGCGACGGCCGCCTCGAAGCCGAGCAGCGTCTCGCGGTCCTCCTGCCGCATGGTCACGAACACGAGCGCCTGGAACTTCAGCCCGAGGGCGTCCGCGTCGACGAGTGCACGGTACCCCGTGATGACGCCCTTCTCCTCCAGGTCCCGCAGCCGCCGGTGACAGGGCGACACGCTGAGCCCCACCCGCCCGGCGAGCTCGGTGACGGTCAGCCGCCCCTCTTCCTGCAGCAGCGCAAGCATCTTCCGATCAATGGCGTCCACGCGCAAAATCCTTCCACGCAGCGCGCTTCGCGAGGAAGAACTTGGCAACACCTTCCACGTGTACGGCGATATGTTGCGCCCATGCCCGCCACCGCGCTGCTCGCCTTCTGGCTGTTGTCCCTGGCGCTGATCGCCGTACCCGGCCCGGACTGGGCCTTCGTGCTGGGCGCGCCCCGGGTCGTCCCAGCGGTCGCGGGCCTGGCGGTCGGCTACTCGGCCCTGACGGCCCTGGTCGCGGCGGGCGTCGGCGTCCTGGTCTCCCGCTCGGCCGTGGCGATGACCGCCCTGACCGTGATCGGCGGCGCGTATCTGATCTGGCTGGGCGTGCGCACGCTGCTGAAAAGCCCGCACGGGATGGAGCCGGTCGAGACAAGGCGCTTGTTCGCATCTGGGGTCGCCGTCAGCGGCCTGAACCCGAAGGGCCTGCTGCTGTTCGTGGCCCTGCTCCCCCAGTTCAGCGACCGCGCCTACGCGTGGCCGGTCTGGCTGCAACTGGCCGCCCTGGGCCTGGTGTTCGTGCTCAGCTGCGTCGCCTTCTACCTGATCCTGGGCACCGTCGCGACCCGCCTGCTGGGCGCCGCCACCTGGGTCACCCGCGGCGCGGGCCTGGCGATGGCGGCGCTCGGCGTGGCGCTGCTCGTGGACCGCCTCAGCGGCTGACGTCCCAGAACTCGCCGTCGGGGTGGGCGGCCGGGTCGGGGTGCTTGTCGCGTTCCAGGCCGCGCAGCTCCACCCGCCGGATCTTGCCGGAGATGGTCTTCGGGAGGTCGGCGAACTCCAGGCGCCGGATGCGCTGGAACGGCGACAGGTGCTCGCGGCAGTGGGCGAAGATGGCGCGCGCCGTCTCCTCGGTGGGTTCCCAGCCGGCGGCGAGGACGACGTAAGCCTTAGGCACGGCGAGGCGGACCGGGTCGGGCGACGGTACCACCGCGGCCTCGACGACCGCGTCGTGCTCGATCAGGACGCTTTCGAGCTCGAACGGGGAGATGCGGTAGTCGGAGGCCTTGAAGACGTCGTCGGCGCGGCCCACGTAGGTGATGTAGCCGTCGGCGTCGCGGGAGCCGATGTCGCCGGTGTGGTAGTAGCCGCCGGCCATCGCCTCGGCGGTGCGGTCGGGGTCGCCGTGGTAGCCGGTCATCAGGCCCAGCGGGCGGGCGGCGAGGTCGAGGCAGATCTCGCCCTCCTGCCCCGGCTCGCCGGTGGTGGGGTCGATCAGGGCGATCGAGTAGCCGGGGACCGGGCGGCCCATCGAGCCCGGTTTGACCGGCTGGCCGGGCGGGTTGGCGATCTGGACCGTCGTCTCGGTCTGGCCGAAGCCGTCGCGGATGGTCACCCCCCAGGCCTTCTGGACCTGCTCGATGACCTCCGGGTTGAGCGGCTCGCCGGCCCCGACGACCAGCCGGGGCGGGGTCGGCAGGGCGGACAGATCGGACTGGATGAGCATCCGCCAGACGGTCGGCGGGGCGCAGAAGCTCGTCACGCCGCAGCGTTGCATCTCGCGCATGAGGGCGGGCGCGTCGAAGCGGGTGTAGTTGTAGATGAACACGCAGGCCTGGGCGTTCCAGGGGGCGAAGACGTTGCTCCAGGCGTGCTTGGCCCAGCCGGGCGAGGAGATGTTGAGGTGCACGTCGCCGGGCTCGAGGCCGATCCAGTACATCGTGGACAGGTGCCCGGCCGGGTACGAGGCGTGGGTGTGCTCGACCAGCTTCGGGCGGGCGGTGGTGCCGGAGGTGAAGTACAGCAGCAGGGTGTCGCTCGCGTTCGTCGGCGCGTCCGGGGTGAACGTGGCGTCGTCGGCCAGCGTGTAGGGCAGCCAGCCGGCGACCTCGCCGCCGACGGCGATGCGGGTCACGGCCGGGTCGACGCCGTCGAACTTGCCCGCGGCGGCCGCGCCGGCGATCACGTGCCGGGCGCCGCCGCGCAGCACCCGGTCGCGGGCGTCGGCCGGGCCGAGCAGCGGCGTCGCCGGGATGATGATGGCGCCGAGCTTCATCGCGGCCAGGATGGTGTCCCACAGTTCGACCTGGTTGCCGAGCATGAGCACGAGCCGGTCGCCGCGGGCCACACCCTGGGCCCGCAGCCAGTTGGCCAGGCGGTTGGAGCGGGCGGACATCTCGGCGTACGAGAAACGCTGTTCCCGCCCGTCCTCCTCGACGATCCACAGGGCGGGCGCGTCGTTGCCGGCGGCGACCGTGTCGAACCAGTCGAGGGCCCAGTTGAACTCGCCGAGCGCCGGCCAGCGGAACCGCTCGACGGCCGCGGCGTAGTCCTCCCGCGTGGCGAGCAGCAGGTCCCGGGCCTCTTTGAACAACGCGTACGACATAGGCGCCAGCCTACGTCCGCCACCTCCCGGCGGGGTCGGCCGCCGGGAGGCCGGATGCGCTACTTGGCGGATTTCGCGGACCGGGCCGAGGTCCGCTTGGCGGGTTCGGGTTCCTCTCCCTCCATGAGGTGCAGGATGCGCGGGGCGAGGGCGGAGGCCAGCGCCGGGGCGAGGGCCTCGGCGAGGGCCCCGGCGACCGCTTCGGCCATCAGGACCCGCTCCAGCAGCGGCGTGCCCTTGGCCATCCGCGGCAGCTGCGGCATGGCCGGCGCGGACTGCGGCTGGCCGCGGTTCGCCTCGTTGAGGATGTCGAGGATCAGGTCGTCGATGAGGGCGTCGACCGGCTGGTTGCCGTTGTCGTCGTGCTGCGGCATGCCTAGCGCCGCGAGAGCAGGGCGGCGAGCAGCAGCGGGTTGTCCATCATGCTCTCGCCCTCGTCCTCGCGGCGGCGCATGAGCATCGCCATCATCAGCGGGTGCTCGATGCCCATCCGGCGGCCGCCGCCGCGGCGGCGGGCGAGTGCCGCGAGCATGATCGGGTGGTCGAGGATGCTGTCGCTCTCCTCGCGGCGGGACATGATGGCGGCGAGCAGCAGCGGGTGGTCGATCCCCATCCCCATCTGCTGCTGGTCCATCATCGAGTCCTGGCGTTCGCTGGTCGCACTGGTCACAGGAGTCTCCTCGCGTGCTTGCGGTCGGCAGTTACCGGGCAACGGTCGCCGCGGCCCGCATGATCCGCCGTCACCTGAGCGGCGTGACGTCGGCCCGGTTTGCTTGAGTCGGTCGCGACCGGGCCGATGTCCGGGCGTGGCGAAACGACGGAGCGAAGCGGACGAGCAGGTGGCGGCCCTGCTGCGGACCGCGCGCTCGGCCCTGGGGCTGAGCCTGGCGTTCCTGAGCCGCGTCGACGGCGACGTCCAGCACCTGGAGGTGGTGGAGTCCGCCGTGCCGCTGCTGTTCCGCGACGGCAAGACCGAGCCGTGGCACGAGTCGTTCTGCAAGGCGATCGCCGAGGGCCGGCTGCCGGCCGTGATCCCGGACGTCACGAAGTACCCGGAGGCGATGCGCCTGCCCGCCGCCCGCTGGCCGCGCATCCGCAGCTACGTGTCGGTCCCGGTGATCCTCAGCGACGGCACCACCTACGGCACGTTCTGCGCCGCCGGGTTCGGCCGGGACAAGGACCTCACGCGGCGGGACCGGGCCCTGATGGAGGTGCTGTCCCAGGCGGCCGCCGTCATCGTCGAACCGGAGTTCCGGCGGCACACCCGGCACGCCGAGATCGAGGGCCGGATCGACCCCGTGGTCGCCGCGGGCGGCCCCGCCGTGCTGCTGCAGCCGATCGTCGAGCTCGGCACCGGCCGGCGGATCGGGGCGGAGGCGCTGAGCCGGTTCCCGCGCGCCTGGGAGCGGGCCCCCGACGTGTGCTTCGCCGAGGCCCACGAGGTCGGCTCCGGCGACGAGCTGGAGATCCTGGCGCTGCGGCGGGCGGCCGAGCATCTGCGGGGCGTCGGCGGGTACGTCGCGATGAACGTCTCGCCGAGCACCCTGCTGACCCACGAGTGCCTGGACACCCTGGCCCGGCTGCCGCTGGACCGGATCGTGCTGGAACTGTCGGAGCACCAGCAGGTCGAGGACTACGACCTGCTCAAGGGCGCGCTGGCGCCGCTGCGGGCCGGGGGCATGCGCCTCGCGGTGGACGACGTCGGGGCCGGCTTCTCCTCGCTGCGGCACATCGTGCTCACCCAGCCCGACGTCATCAAGCTGGACCGCAGCATCGTGACCGGGGTGGCCGGCGACCCGGTGCTGCAGGTGCTGGTGCGCTCGCTGACGGGCCTGGCCGCCGGTACCGGCGCGGCGGTGGTCGCCGAGGGCGTGGAGACGGCCGAGGACGCCGCGGTGCTGTCCGGGCTCGGCGTCACCTACGGGCAGGGCTGGCACTTCGGCCACGCCGTCGACCCGACGGAGCTGCGCGAGCGCTACTGAGCGCCGAGGTGCTCGGCGAAGAAGTCCGTGATCCGGCGGCGGGCGTCGGCGGCCGACGGGGCGTGCGGGCCGTAGCGCAGGATCGGCTTGCTGAAGCGGACCATGAGCGGGATCGGGTCGCCGGCGGTGACGTGGTCGTTGAGGAAGCCGTGCCCGGCGTCCGGGTACTCCTTGACGTCGTGCGGCACCCCGCACACGGTCAGCGCCGCGTCGAGGCGGTCCGCGGCCCCGCGCAGCGTCAGGTCCCGCCTGCCGAAGCTGGCGACGACCGGGCAGGCGCCGCGTAGCACGTCGGCGGCGTCCTTCGGCACGGTGCCGTAGTTGGCGCTGACGGCGGAGAAGCCGTGGCCGGGGGCGAGCAGCAGCGCGAACCCGCCGCCCATGCAGAACCCGATCACGCCGATCCGTCCCGTACAGCGCTCGTCGGCTTCGAGGAGCGCCCGGCTCGCCTCGATGTCGTCGAACGTCGGCCCGGACCGGCGCCGGAGGTCGGCGAAGACGGTGCGCAGGCAGGTCGTCGTCCGGCCCCAGAAGAACAGATCCGGGGCGAGGGCCAGGTACCCCTCGCCGGCCAGCCAGTCGGCCTGCTCCCGGGTGTCGTTGCCCATCCCCATCGCGTCGTGGATGACGACCACGCCGGGGTGCGGGCCGGGCCCGGACGACGCAGACGGCACGGCGAGGTACGCCGGCATCGTCCCGTGCCGGCTCGGGACGGAAACCTCGGTCACGGCTGTGATCCTCCCACGCCTTCCGTTGTTCCCAGATCTGGGATAGCGTCCCGGATGTGGGAGATGATCTGGAGGCGCGGCTCGCCGAGCGCCTCGCCGGGCTGCGGGCCGAGCACGGCTGGTCCCTCGACGACCTGGCGACCAGGGCCGAGGTGAGCCGCTCGACGCTGTCGCGCCTGGAGCGCGGCGAGATCAGCCCGACGGCGGCGCTGCTGGGACGGCTGTGCGCGGCGTACGGGATCCCGATGTCCCGGCTCCTCGCCCAGGTCGAGCCGGAGCCGCCGCAGCTGGTGCGGGCCGGGCAGCAGCCGGTGTGGCGGGACCGGGCCACCGGCTTCACCCGCCGCTCGGTCTCCCCGCCGCATCCGGGCCTGCGCGGCGAGGTGGTCGAGGCGGTCCTGGAGCCGGGCGCCGACATCGGCTACGAGCAGCCGCCGGTCGCCGGCCTCGAGCACCACCTGTGGGTCCTCGACGGCGCGCTCGAGCTCACCGTCGGCGGCACCGCGCACGCGGTCGGGGCCGGGGACTGCCTGCGGTACCGGCTGTGGGGCCCGTCCCGCTTCGTCAACCCCGGCCCCGGACCGGTCCGCTACGTCCTGCTGATCGTGCTGCCGTGATGGCGACGAGGTTCGCCCGGCTGACCCCGGAGGAGTTCCCGGACCGTATCGGTGCCCTGGCCGCGGTCCTGGCCGACGTCGTCGCGCACGGCGCCTCGGTCGGCTTCCGGGACCCGTTCGGGCCCGACGACGCCGCCGCCTGGTGGCGCACCCGGGAGGCGGCGGTGCGCGACGGCACCCTGCAGGTCTGGGTCGCGTTTGTTCAAGAAGCCGTCGTCGGTACGGTCAGTGTCTCCGTCGAATCCAAGCCGAACGGACGGCACCGGGCCGAGGTGCTCAAGCTCATGGTGCACAGCGGTGCCCGCGGCCGCGGCCTGGGCCGGGCGCTGCTGACCGCCGCCGAGCGGGCCGCCGCCGAGGCGGGGGCGACCCTGCTGCTGCTCGACACCGCGACCGGCAGCCCGGCCGAGCGGCTGTACGCGACGGCGGGCTGGACCCGCTACGGCATCGTGCCCCGCTACGCCACCGACCCGGCCGGAGCGCTGGAGGACTGCAGCTTCTTCTACAAGGAACTCACGCGCTGACGGGGGTCCGGCGGCGCAGGCCCGTCAGCGGCAGCAGGGCCACGAAGAGCAGGACCGCGGCGACCGGGATGAGGTCGAGGTTCACCGGGATCATCAGGAACGCGAACAGCGCCGCGATCGGGCTCCAGGCCGGGTTCCGCCCGGCCCGTACGAGCTGGGTCAGCAGGGTGACGAGCCCGATCACGAGCGCGGCCTGCCCGACGATCTGCAGCGGTACCGGCAGGGGCGCGGCGTCGGCGAACGACGGGAACAGGTCGCCGACGATGACCCACAGGAACGCGACCATGCCGGTCAGGGTGCCGATCACGGCGAGGTTGCCGATGAGCCGGTTGCGGAAGTCGCGGAACGGCAGCATCCGCCGCACGCCGACGGCGAGCGCGCCGAGCAGGGCCATCGCCGCGAAGAACATGACGTGCCCGGCGTTCCACATCCAGGCGCCCTTGTCGTGGCGCCCGTCGAGCCCGTCGATGAGGCGCAGCGCGCCGTAGCCGAACAACAGCACCGGCGCCATGACGGCGCCGGTGCGCACCAGCGAGGAGGAGGTCATGCCACGAGCGTCGTCGCCTTGCCGGTTGCGGACATCCGGGCAGAACCCGGACGCGACCCGGAGGTCCGCCGGAGCAGCACCCCCGAGGTGGCGGCGAGCCAGCCCCAGGCCAGCAGGACGCCGACGAACAGGGTCAGGGCGCCGTCCCGGCCGCCGGTGAACGCCCACCCGAGCAGCACGAGGAACGCGACCGCACAGGCCCGGCCGGTCCACGCCCAGGCGCGCTGCCCGTCGGCGGCGAAGCGGCGGGCCAGCACCAGGCACAGCGCCATCATCGAGAAGAAGGACAGGCTGCCGCCGAGGTTGTGCACGATCGCGTGCCAGCTGAACGTGGCCGGGGTGCCAAGGGGGGTACCCACGGGAAAGCCGTCGGCCGGGTCCAGCCGGAACACGGCGGCGACCAGCATCCCGGCCCCGATCAGCACGAGCAGCCGCGGGGCCCAGCGCTCCCCCCGCCCGCCGCGCAGGGCGGCCCGGGTGCCGGGGGCGGCGGCGATCGACAGCAGGCCGGTGAGCAGGAACGCGGTGATCTGCACCCAGCCGAGGTCGCCGTTGCTGAGCAGGCTGACCGGGTGCCGGGTGAGGTCGTAGCCGGCCCGGGTGGCGGCCTGGGCGAGGGCGACGACGGCGAACAGCGGCGCGGCGACGGCACCGGCGGCGAGCGAGTAGCGGGACATGTCGGGGACTCCTTCGAGGCGTTGGTGTGGTGCTGCCAACGCGTCGAGGTGGGTCAGGCGTTTTCGACCGCCACGGCCGCGGAAAGTTCGTCGCACCAGGCCGAGAACGGGGCGCGGTCGCCGCGGCGGGGGTGCACGCGGTTGCTGAGGACCAGCAGGCCGTACCCACGGGATGGTTCGAACCAGAGGCGGTTGCCGACGAACCCGGAGGCGCCGTAGCCGTCGGTGCCCGCCACCCGCCCGCCGATGCCGCGCGCGGGGTGCAGCCACCAGCCGGCCGCGAAGCGTTCCCCCGCCGCGTTCTCGGCCAGGCACGGCGGGGTGGGTCCCATGGCGCGCTGCGCGGCGGCGGTGACGAGGTCGAGGGTGCCGAACGCGCCCGCGTGGCCGCCGTAGCCGCCCAGGGCGGACGCGTTCTCGTCGTGGACCTCGCCGCTGATGAGCCGGCCGCGCCACGGGCAGTCCTCGGTGGCGACCGCCGGCGCCACCGGGCCGCCGAGGCGCAGGCCGCCGCCGTCGAGCGGGCGTCGCGTGAGGTCCTCGACGAGGGCGCCGAGGATGATGTACCCGAGGTCGCTGTAGACCGGCCCCGGCTCGCCGCGCGCGGTGTCCAGGGCGGCGTCGACGATCGCCGGGCCGCGCAGGGTCTCGTGGAAGCGGGCGGTGGCCGGCAGCCCCGACCGGTGCGCGAGGAGGTCGTCGAGGGTCGCGGTCCCGGCGGCGCGACCGGCGGCCCGCGGCCACAGCTCGCCGATCGGCCGGTCCCGGGGCAGCCCGAGGGCGAGCACGGCGGGGAGCGTGACGAGGACCTTGGTGAGGCTGGCCAGGTCCCACCAGCAGTCCCGGCCGGCCGGGCGACCGGTGGTGAGGTCGGCGGTGCCGTGCACGGTCGAGGCGCGCACGGTGGTCCGGTCGAAGACGGCGATCGCCACGGCCGGCACCGGGGCGCGCGCGGCCAGGTCGTCGAGCCACACGTCAGGCGGCCGCGGTGTGCAGGGCGCGGGCGGCCCGGATGGCGGAGCGGATCTCCTGCAGGTAGCGGTCGGCGCCGTGGGCCCCGGGCGGCTGCGGGGTGCTCGCGCGGGCCGGGTCGAAGCCGACGGTGTCGATGCCGCAGCGGTACCGCAGGCCGAGGATCCGGATCGCGTCACAGTGCTGGAACGGCACGTAGATCGGCGTGGTGACGATCAGGATGCGCTCGTCGGCGCGCGGGCAGGCCTGCGCCGCCCAGTGCTCGTAGGTGTCGGCGGTGTTGGCCCGGGGCGCGCCCGGGTCCCGCGGCGGCGCGACGAGCACGGGCACGTCGGCGCCGAACGCGGCCTTGACGCCCACCGCCAGCGCGTCGGCCTCCGTGTCCGCGTCGACCACTGCCCGCTCCTCGGGTCCCAGGGGGCGCCGGCTGCCGAGGGCGGCGACCGCGCCGATGCGCCGGGCGGCGGCCAGCCGGGCGGCGTGCTCGGTGCGCTGCAGGCAGGCGCGGGCGAGGCCGCCGAGGATGAGCAGGTGCGCGTACTCGTCGTGCGGGGGCTCGATGCTGCCGGTCAGGCCCAGTCCCCGCGCGGCCTCGAGTGCGGCGGCGGCCAGGCGGGGCGGGAGGTCGACGCGGATGCGGTCCCGCTCGGCGCCGCCGAGGCGGCCGCGGAAGTTCCAGTGCGTGTCGGAGAAGTCGTCCAGCCAGGCCAGCAGTTCGCCGGTGGCCGCGTCCCGCGGGAGGTCACCGCCGAACGCGGTGACCAGGTCCCGCATGGGCCCGGACCCCGCCCAGCGGTGCAGCCGGGCGGGGATAGTGCCGGGGTCGAGCCCCGGCGGGCAGTCGGGCAGGTCCGGATTTACAGCGTCTCCCGCAGGTCCGCGTAGATGTCGTAGCCGTGGATCCAGGCTACGTTGTCCGGCAGCGACTGCAGGCGGGCGTTGCGCTCGTCGGCCGGCGGGCCGTCGGGCAGCTGGAAGCAGGCCGCGTTGCCGCGCGAGCCCATCTGGATCTTGCGAGTGCGGGCCTTGCGCAGGTGCTCGTACTTCTGCAGCCCCTCGGCCACCGAGAGCCCGTCGGCCGACAGGTAGGTGGCGAGCGCGGCCGCGTCCTCGATGGCCTGGTTGCTGCCCTGCCCGGCGTGCGGGAGCATCGGGTGGGCGGCGTCGCCGAGCAGCGTGACCCGGTCGGTGCTCCACTTGCGCAGCGGCTCGCGGTCGTAGAGGGCCCAGCGGCCGACCTCCTCGACGTTGGACAGCATCGACACGACGGTGTCGTTCCAGCCGTCGAACGCGGCGAGGGCCTCGGCCGGCTCGCTCTTGGACGACCAGGACTCGAGGGTCCACTCGGGGTCCGGCACGTACGCCACGAAGTTGATCAGCTCGCCGCCGCGGACCGGGTAGATGACCAGGTGCCGGCCCGGGCCGAGCATGAAGGTCAGGCCCATCGACTCCGAGGTCGGCACCTTCTGCGCCGGGACCAGGCCGCGGAAGCAGCTCATGGCCGAGAACACGGCCTCGTCGGGCCCGGCCACGTGGTGGCGCACCGCGGAGCGCAGGCCGTCGGCGCCCACCACGATGTCGGCCTCGACCTTGCTGCCGTCGGCGAACTCGATCTCGACGCCGTCCGGGGACTCGTAGACGGCGGCGGCGCGCCGGCCGAGCTGCGGGGTGCCGTCGAAGGCGTCGAGCAGCACCTGGTGCATGTCGGCGCGGTGGATGCCCAGGAACGGGCCGCCCATGCGCTCGTCGTACCAGTCGCCCATCGGGTGCTCGTAGAAGATCTCGCCGGACTGCCAGTGGTGGAACTGGATGCGCTGCAGGTTGCTGGCCACGTCCCGGGTGGCCCGGCCGATGCCGAGGCCGTCGAGGACCCGCATGCCGTTGCCGCCGAGCGCGATGCCGGCGCCGATCGCGCTGAGCTCGCTCGCCTGGTCGTACACCTCCACCTCGAAGCCCTTGTGCCGCAGGGCGATCGCGGCGGCGAGCCCGCCGATGCCCGATCCGACGATGGCGACGCGCAGCGGTGACGAGCTCATCGAGTACTCCACGTGTACGAGATATCGACAATGGGACAGGGACAAATGGCCCATCGGGCGACGGAAGCCTATCCATCCGCACATGCAGGTTTCCAGCGCCTGGTGATGAATCTTTCACCCCTTTTGCCAGCCCCCGCGTGCGAAACCTGTTTCGAAATTGTCAATCCGCTGGTCAGCCGCCTTCAATCCGACTCAATGGACTGCCCTCGATGAATTGGAAGGTGGGCATGAACCGACGACGAAGGTTCGCGCTGTGGTTCGCCGCGGCCCTGGCCGGAACCGGCGCGGTCGTGGCGATCGCGACCCCGGCGTCCGCGCACGGCGCGATGATGCAGCCGGGCAGCCGCCAGTACCTGTGCTGGAAGGACGGCCTCAGCACGACCGGCGCGATCCAGCCGAAGAATCCGGCCTGTGCCGCGGCGGTCGCCCAGATGGGCCCGAACGCGCTGTACAACTGGTTCGCCATGCTGCGTTCCGACGGGGCGGGCCGCACCTCCGGCTTCATCCCGGACAACAAGATGTGCAGCGCCGACGCCAAGGTGTACGACTTCTCGGGCTTCGACCTGGTCCGCACCGACTGGCCGCTGACCCACCTGACCGCGGGCGCCACGATGGAGTTCGACTACAGCAACTGGGCGGCCCACCCGGGCACGTTCTCGCTGTACGTCACCAAGGACGGCTTCGACCCGAGCCAGCCGATCACCTGGTCGTCCCTGGAATCCACGCCGTTCCTGCAGGTCACCAACCCGCCGCAGGTCGGCTCGCCGGGCACCGCCGACGGACACTACTACTGGTCGGGCCGGCTGCCGACGGCGAAGTCCGGCCGGCACATCATCTACTCGGTGTGGGCCCGCTCGGACAGCCAGGAGACCTTCTACGGCTGCTCGGACGTGACCTTCGACGGCGGCAACGGCCAGGTCACCGGCGTCGGCGACGGCACCGGCGGCTCCACGGGCGGCCCGACTTCGAACGGCCCGACCTCGCGCCCGCCGTCCAGTCCGTCCAGCCCGACGTCCTCGCCCACCTCGGGCGGGAACAGCGGTAGCGGCGGGTGCACGGCGACGTACACCGTGACGGGTTCTTGGCAGGGCGGTTTCCAGGCCGACGTGAAGGTCACCAACACCGGCTCCGCCCCGACCTCCTCGTGGAAGGTCGGCTGGAACTACACCGGCGGGCAGACCGTCGCCCAGGGCTGGAACGCCACCGTCACCCAGTCCGGCACCGCGGTCACCGCCGCGAACGTCGCCTGGAACGGGACCGTGCCGGCGGGCGGGAGCACCAGCTTTGGGCTCCTCGGCAACGGCAACGCGGGCACCGCGCCCACGCTGTCCTGCGCCGCCAACGGCGGCAGCCCGCAGACGTCGCCGACCGTGTCGACGTCCCCGTCCCGCTCGATGGGCCCCACCCCGAGCGCCAGCACCAGCCCGGGCGGCACGACGAGCTGCGCGGGCGCGGCGTTCTGCGACGGGTTCGAGAACCAGACCGGCAGCGCCGTGTCCGGCGACTGGACCACGTCGTTCGCCAATTGCCAGGGCTCCGGAACCGCCACGGTCGACACCTCGGTCGCCCACAGCGGCGGCAAGTCGGTGCGCATCAACGGCCAGGCCGGCTACTGCAACCACGTCCTGGTCAAGCCGACGAAGGACCTCAGCGGCCTCGGCTCGGTCTGGTACGGCCGGTTCTACGTCCGCCACACCACTGCCCTGCCCAGCCAGCACGTCGCGTTCGCGGCGCTGAAGGACACCGCGGACGGCGGCAAGGACCTGCGCATGGGCGGCCAGAACGGTGCCCTGCAGTGGAACCGCGAGTCCGACGACGCCACGCTGCCGGCCCAGAGCCCCAACGGCGTGGCGCAGAGCAAGCCGCTGCCGACGAACTCCTGGAACTGCGTGGAGTTCATGGTCGACGGCCGCGGGCTGCTCACCACGTGGCTCAACGGGGCGGCCGTGCCCGGCCTGACCGCGGACGGCACACCGACCGCGGACATCGACCAGCAGTGGCTGGCCCGCTCCTGGCGGCCGCAGGTGACCGACCTCCGCCTGGGCTGGGAGGCCTACGGCGACGGGGCGGACACGCTCTGGTACGACGACGTGGCCCTGGGCGCTTCGCGCGTCGGCTGCTGATCGAATGAGCGCCCGGCTCGCTTGCCTTGCGGGCCGGGCGCTCAGCGGAACTTCAGGTTCCGGCGGGTCGCCTCGACGTCCTGTTCGATCCTCGCCCGGAACGCGGGCGGGTCACCGGCCAGAGCGCGCAACTCGGCGGCCTGCCGCGCCAACGCGATGACGTAGGGCGGGTCCAGGTCGCCGGCCGCGACCTGGCTGAAGTGGTGGCCGGCCATTGCCTCGTCGCCGTTGAGCCCGGCCGCCACCCCTCGGTGCAAGGCCCGCCAGCGAGGATCGGCCCCGGAGACGGCCGATCCGCGTGTCAGGTGATCGACGACCGCGGGAAGATCCCGCAGCTGTTCGCGCAGTTCCAAGGTGCGCCGCCGCGCGACGTCGGCCACGAGCCGCAGGTCCTGGGCGAACTGCTCATCACCGTCGAACGCCAGAAATTCCGTGGCGCCGGTCCGCCCCGGCTCGGTGGCGGCGAAGTACGCACCGTCGGGTTGCCACCGGAGCCGGCCGCCCTCGTCGAAGGTCCAGACGTTTCTCGGGGGCCACAACCACATCGCGCCGACGTTCAGGTACGTGCCCTGATTCCAGCTGGACGGCTGGAACTCGACCAGGATCAGCCACCAGCCTCGATCGTCGAACCAGAGCCGGGACCGGCCCCGCTGCCGCAACCCCAACGGCTGCAGGGCGTCGCGGGCCGCTGCGGTGATCAATGGCGCTGCCGGCACCGGGCCATTATGCGGGCGTGGCCACGATATGTCGGGCGCTTCGCTAGCCCGACATATCGGACTTATACCCCGACGGCGGATCTATCGGATTGCGAATTGCTTTGCCTAAGGGGTTTAGGGAGACGTACGGTCGACGGCGTGCAACCAGTGACCGAACCCGACCTGCGCGCCGCCTTCGTCAACTGCTCCAAGGGCGAGGCCCAGCGCGCCTACGTGCCGCGCGACCTGGCCGAGCGGCCGTGGGACAACCTCGACTTCCTCGGCTGGCGCGACCCCGGCACCCTCGACCGCTCGTACCTCGCCGCCGAGCACGGCGGCCGGCTCGTCGCCGTGTCGCTGCGGGTGGCGCAGCAGCAGCGGCGGTACCTCGCGCGCGGCATGTGCTCGCTCTGCCTCACCGTGCACCCGGGCAACGGCGTGTCGCTGATGACCGGGCGGCGCACCGGCAAGGCGGGGCGCAACGGCGACTCCGTGGGCGTGTACCTGTGCACGGACCTGGGGTGCTCGCTGTACGTGCGCGGGCTGCGCAAGCCCAGCACCGGTGGCCGCCTCGACGAGACGCTCACCGTCGAGGAGCAGGTCGACCGGCTCAACGGCAAGCTGAGCGCGTTCCTGCAGCGCATCGACGACGCCGCTGAGTAGATCCACAGGTTTCCTCAGCCTGGTCACATCGGGCAGGCGGACCCTGAGACCTATGGCGATCGGGGAAGCATCGACAATCGTGCGCTGGTACGCGTACGCGGGCTGCCTGGCGCTCGTGCCCTTCGTCGTGGCCGGATTCCGGCTGCCCTGGTACGGCACGGCCGTCGTGCTCGGCGCCGCCCTCGCGGCCTGGGCGCTGCTGCTCACACTGATCCGGCCGACCGCGGTGGCGGTGCCGCTGCCGGCGGTGTGGGCGGCGGCCGGACTCATCACGGTGTACGGCACGAGCGCGCTCCTGCTGCACGGGACCGTCAGCGCCGGGGCCCTCGCGGCCGGCGGCTACGGCTGGGCGCTGCTGGTCACGGCCGCGTCGCATCAGCGCCGGTACAGCGCCGCCGTCCGCTCGGCCGCGTCGGCCAGCAGCGCGCGGAGCTCGACCGGCGCGACGACCTCGGCATCGGGGCCGAGGGCCAGCAGCTGGGTGTAGGCGACGGGGACCGACTCGACCGGCAGCGCGACGGTGACCCAGCCGTCCGCGCCGGGCGGGCCGGCGTCGCCGAGCGCGGCCCGGCACGCGACCGCCTCGACGGCGAAGCGCAGCATCCGCACGCCGTGCGGGCTCAGCCGCACGGTCACCGTCTCGCGCAGCATGGCCCGCTCGAACTCCGCGGCCCGCCGCGCCCAGAACTCGGCCAGGTCGAACGCCTCGTCGCGCTCGAAGCGCTCCTCGCCGACGTCGCAGTCGCGAATCCGGTCGACGCGATAGGTGCGCGGGCCGGATTCGGCGCGGCCCACGAGGTACCAGACGGCGTTCTTCAACACCAGCCCGACCGGCTCGACGCTGCGCCGCACGTCGCCCTTGCGGCCGCCATAGATGAGCGTGACGATCCGGTCCTCCCACACCGCCCGGGCCAGCTCGGCCAGGCCCGGCGGCGGCTCGGCGTCGCGGAACCAGCCCGGCGCGTCGAGGTGGAAGCGCTGCCGGGCCCGCGCGGACGCCTCCCGCAGCGGCCCGGGCAGCGCCGCGGCCACCTTGAGCTGCGCGGTCGCCAGGGCCTCGCCGAGCCCCATGTCGCGGGCCGGGCCGGGCAGCCCCGACAGGAACAGCGCCTCGGCCTCGGCGGGACTCAGGCCGTTGAGGCGCGTGCGGTACCCGTCGAGGAGCCGGTACCCGCCGGCCCGGCCCTGCTCGGCGTAGACGGGCACCCCCGCCGCCGACAGGGCCAGGACGTCGCGGTAGATCGTGCGCTCGGAGACCTCGAGCTGCGCCGCGAGCTCGGCGGCCGTGCGCGACCCGCCGGACTGCAGCAGCAGGACGATGGAGATGAGCCGGGAGACCCGCACCGGCTAACGGTAGTCCTCGGGCCGCGTGAACCCGTCCGCCTCGTACCGCCAGAAGTCGGGCGAGGTCCCGTCGAGGTCGGTGACCCCGTACTCCTTCGCGAGATCCGCACTCGAGAAGGACCCGCCGTTGAACCGCGCCTTGCCCGGATCGGCGGCGAGCGCGGCCACCCCACGCCCGACGTACACCGGCGACTCCGACACCGCGAAATGCCGATCCTTGTCGATCCCGTCCCGCCACGTCGCCTCGGTCACGCCGAAGTGCTCCAGCATCAGCTCGGAGCGCAGGAACCCGGGCGTCACGGAAACCGCCGTCCCGCCGTGCGGCTTGAGCTCCTCGGAGAGCGCGAACGCCATCCGGTGCACCGAAGCCTTCGCAAGATCATAGAAGAAGGCGACACGGTACCGCCTGTGGTTGTACTCCTCGGTCCCGTCCGTCATCTCGACGACCAGCCCCCCGGGTCGCCGGATCAGCAGCGGCAGCACCGCGTGACTGGTGACGATGTGCGTCTCGACCGCCAGCCGCAACAGCCGCAGCCCGCGGTCGAGATCGTCCTCCCAGAGCGCCTTGTCCCACGGGAACATCCCCTCGGCGCCCCAGATATCGTTGACGAGCACATCGAGCCGCCCGTGCTCCCGGTCGATCCGCTCGGCCACGCTCCGGACCTGCTCCGGCTGCAGGTGATCGGCCTGGATCGCGATGCCGTGCCCACCGGCCGCGTCGACGAGCTCGGCCGTCTCCTCGATGGTTTCGGGCCGCTGGTACTCCGACTGCTGCGCGCGGGTGGTGCGGCCGGTGCAGTACACCGTGGCGCCGAGCACTCCCAGCTGCACCGCAATCTGCCGCCCGGCACCGCGGGTGGCCCCAGCGACGAGCGCGACTTTCCCGTTGAGTGTCATGGTTGCCACCGTCCCAGCAAACCCTGACAACCCATGTCGGCTTTTCTAGCTCGCTGCTCTTCTGTTTGCGAGTTCGCTGCTCTTCTGCTTGCGAATTCGCTGCTCTTCTGTTTGCGAGTTCGCTGCTCTTCTGTTTGCGAGTTCGCTGCTCTTCTGCTTGCGAGTTCGCTGGTCTTCTGTTTGCTAGTTCGCTGGTCTCCCACCGAACCGCCAGGGCCGCACGACTCCCCCACTGAACATCTCAGCGACGGCGGCGGCATCGACGGCTTGCACGCAGGCCCCGATCCCCACGACCGCGCCGTCGCCGAGCGACCGCAGCCGCCCGAGCACGATCAGGTCTTGCTCAGCCATCGGAACGTCACGAGTCCCCGGCGTCCCCGGCTTTTCCGGCGCCACAACCAGGAACCGCGCCCCCTCTGGTCCGGTGAAGTCCCACATCGACCGCCCGAGCAGATCCTCGAACCGGTACACGACCACCGACTCGTACACCCCGGCCAGCCAATTAGGCTCAAGCAACGCAAAACTCTCCGCCGCCGCGTCCGACGGCAGATCAACGACGTGCAGGCTCCCGGTCGCCGTCTCCCCGTCAGGGCTCAAGGTCGGCCCGCGGGCATACAGCTCAGCGGCAAACCGGTCCATATACGCCCAGTGCTCCTCGACAAGCCGCTCCCGCAGCGGGCCGGAGCCGGGCCGATCGGTGCAGTACACAAAGTAGAACATCGCCACCAAGGCTAAGCTGAACGTTGATGACCGAAGGCCCCGCCGACCGCCCCCTCGACCCCCACGCCGTCGAGCCAATCCGCGCGGAACTCTTCATCGACCTGGACGATCCCTCCCTGCCGCCGCAGCACCCCCCGGCTCCTTCAGCGGCACACCGGGCCCGCCCCATGATGGGCCGCCGGACGGCCACCGCCCGCATCCTGGTCATGCTGACCCTGTCCCTGGCCGTAGCGCTCCCTCGCGCCACCCCGCCAACCCCCGCCAGCCAAGGCCGACCAGTACCGTTGCCCAGCTACTGCACCGGCACCCCAATCCCAGGCGGCCGCCTGAACATCGTCCAGAACGACACCTTCATCATCCTGGACGCCACAACCGGCACCATCATCAACTCCGGCCGCTGCCCCCACGGCACCGGCACCCGCACCAACGACGGCAACTGACCCCCACACTGCAACCCCGGAAAACTGTCGTACCCCAGGGGCAGAATGCGGGGCATGAAATCACGGGCCGCACACCTCGAACGCCGGCCTCGAGCTCAGACCCTGCCGAGACCACCCGACAGAAGCCCACGACCTCCACCCGCTCGAACACCTCCGCCGCGCACCCCGCTCGCGATCCGCCACTGCCACTCGCCTCCGCAGAGCCCCACCCGCCGCTGCAAGCCGACGCCGCTCACCGCACGCGACCACTGACTGACGCGCACCGCCAGCCGACACCGCCCGCCGCACGCGACCGTCAGCCGACGCGCACCGCCAGCGACACCGCCCGCCGCACGTGACCGTCGGCCGACGCGCACCGCCAGCCGACGCGGAACGCTAGCCGCCGCCCGCATCCAGCGCTGACCGACGCGGAAAGCCAGCGGCCACCGCCCGCCGACGCGGACCGCCGGCCCACACCGCACGCTCGCCGCCCGCCGACGCGCATCGCCAACCGACGCCACCCGCTCGCCGCACGCGACCGCCAGCCGCCACCGCCGCCCGGCCGTCGCACGCCATCGCCGGCCGACGCGGACCGCCAGCCGCACGCCACGGCTGACCGACGCGCACCGCCAGCCGACGCCGCCCGCTCGCCGCACGCCACCGCCGGCCGACGCCGCCCGCTCGCCGCACGCCACCGCCGGCCGACGCGGACCGCCGGCCGACGCCGCACGCCACCGCTCGCCGACGCGGACCGCCAGTCGACGCCGCCCGCCACCGCTGACCGACGCACATCAACAGTCGACGCCGTGCGCGACCGCTGATGGCGCCGCTGACCGACGTCGGCCTGTTGTGCGCTCGGTGCGGTGCGGTGCGGTGCGGTGCGGTGCGCTGCGGGCTGCGGGCTGCGGGCTGCGGGCTGCGGGCTGCGGGCTGCGGGGGCAGTGTGTTGTCACCCCGGGCGGCGGGTCGTTAGGCGGTCACCCGGTGGGCCACTCGTTCAGGAGGTGTAGGCGGATCAGGGCGGCGTGGGACAGCGGCTTCGACAAGTTGGAAATGTCGCCGTTCGTGGTGTAGTCCAGCAGTGCCAGGGGGCCGGCGGCGGCGAGGCGGCGGAGTTGGGCGAGTTCTGGGGTCAGGTTGTGGTCCAAAACGTGCCGGTACGCCGGGAGGTAGATGCGGCGCCGGGCGGTTTCGTAGTCCAGGAGGTCGGGGGAGTTCAGGCCGGCTCGGTGGCCGCGGACCTGGCCGTAGCGGGTCACGGTGCGTTTCAGGCCGGTCATGCGGGTTGCCTGGAGGAGGGTTCGGTCCACGTCGGCGGTGGCGAAGACCTTCAGGGCCTGCCAGATCGCCTCGACCGAGGTGGCCGTCACGCCTGGGGTCAATGGGACCGGGATGCCGCCGTGGGGATAGAACGGGCTGAAACGCACCCAGGGGTGTGGGCCGCGTGAGGTGACGTCCACGACGGTGGCCGACGCGGCCGCCGCCGTCCGGCTTCCGTGGTGCACGACCCGAATCTCCATCCCCCGATCCTGCCCCACAGGTACGACATTTTCCCGCCGTGCGACGGTCACCCGACGGCGCCGGGGAACGGACATCAGAACACCGCGGGATCGAGCGCTGGGACGCCGCGAGAAGGAGGGCCGAAACAGGCGCTGGGACACCGCGAGAACAAGCGCCGGAACGAGCGCTGGGACACCGCGAGAACGAGGCCGAAACGGGCGCTAGGACGGCGCGGGAACGAGGGGCGAGACGGGCGGTGGGAAGGCAGCCGCGACGGACGGTGGGGCGGCGCGGTTTTCGGGGTGCGTGTGGTGGGTACGCCGGTGGACGCGAACGAAGGAGGAGATGTGTCGCAGCACGATATGCGCCTGCAGTTCTCGCTCGAACTTCCGCGGGATGCCGCCCTGGTGCGGGAGGCCCGGCGGACGCTGGACGGGGCTCTCGCCGGGGCCGGCGTTACCCAGGAGTGCCGCGACGATATCCGGCTCGCCCTGACCGAGGCGTGCGGGAACGTTGTTTCGCACGCGAATCTCGCCAGTGACTATCACATCGACGTCACCGTCGAGGGCGGTGAGTGCGTGATCGAGGTCACCGACGACGGGGGCGGATTCAACCCGGCGCGGGTGCCCGCGGTGGAGACGGCGCCGACCGCCGAGGAGGTCGGGCGGCTCCAGGAAGGCGGGCGTGGCCTGCACGTTCTGGCCGCTGTGGTGGAGAAGCTCGACGTGGTCTCGGTCGAGGACACGGGGACGCTGGTGCGATTCAGTAAACACCTTGCGTGGGACCCGGCTGGACGAGAGTAATCGGCCGTTCGGACGTATGCTTGCCCGAACGAACGGCCGAATGCACATCCTGTGCACGAATCGAACACACATATACGAAGGGGCGGGACGCCGATGCAGGTCACCTCGACAGTGGAGGGGTCGCGCGCCGTGGTCACGGCGAGCGGCGAGCTGGACGTCGCCACCGCCCCGGAGCTGCGGGCCTACCTGCACAAGATCGTGGACGACGGGGCGAGCACGCTCATCGTCGACCTCAGTGACGTCGGGTTTCTCGACTCGACGACGCTCGGGGTGCTGATCAGCGTGCACAAGCGGCTCGCCGAAGCCGGCGGCGTCGTCGAGCTGGTGATCCCGCACGCTCGGCTGCTGCGCATCTTCCAGATCACCGGCCTCGACCGGGTGTTCACCATCCACAGCTCGCTGACCGCCGCAGCGTAAACACCACCGAAGCAGCGTCACAGCAAAGGCGGGCCGTAGGCGGCGTTCAGCACCTGCATCGCCGCCCCGGCCGCGATCACGTCGGGGCCCAGCGCCGACACGGACACCGACACCGTGAGCCAGTCGGCGCGCGGGACATCACGCCGTACCGCCGCCGAAACCGCGTCGACGTAGACCTCCCGGTGCCGCAGCAGATCGGCGCCGGCGAGCACGACGTGGTCCACATCGGTGGTCTGCAGCAGGTTCACCACCCCGACGCCGAGCAGCCGGGCCGCCCGCGGCACGTCCCCGGCGGCCACGGCCGTGTCGTGCAGGACCTCCAGGCACCCGTGCCGCCCGCACACGCACGGCGGGCCGTCGAACTGCACCACGGTGTGCCCGAACTCGCCGGCGTTGGTGTGCGCGCCCCGGTATGCGGCGCCGCCCAGCCACAGCCCGGCCCCGATGCCGGACTCGACCATGATGAGCACCCCGTCGCGGAAGCCGGCCCCGCGTCGCCACGCCTCGGCGGTCACACCCGCGGTGACGTCCTTGTCCAGGTGTACCGCCAGACCCAGCCGATCGGCCGCCAGCGCCCGCAGCGGGACGTCGTGCCAGTGGCGGAGCCGGTGCGCGTCCCGCACGATCCCGTTGGCGTGGTCGAGCGGCCCCACCATGCCGAGCCCCAGGCCGAGAATCCGCGCCGGGTCCACCGGCTCCTGCCGCAGCAGTTCGGCGCGCGCGGCGGCGATCGCGGCGAGCAGGTCGTCGGGCGTGAAGTCCGCGGGCAGCGGAGCAAGTGCGCCGGCCAGGACGGTGCCCAGCAGGTCGGTGAGGACGAGCCGCACGCCGGTGCGGGCGACGTGCACGCCGATCGCGTACCGGCTCGCGGCCACGATCCGGTAGATGGTGGCCGGTTTGCCCACGCCCCGGCGGCGTACCCCGGCCGGCTCGATCAGCCCCGCGCCGGCCAGCCGGGCGAGCACCTTCGACACCGCCTGCGGGGTGAGGCCGGTGGCGGCGGCGATCGCGGCCCGGTCGAAGTCGGGCGTCGTGCGGGCGAGGCCGACGACGAGCGCGTCGTTGTACCCGCGCAAGTAACCGAGGCCGGCGCCGGGCGTGTCCATGGCCACACAGTCTATAACGCAACAGCGTTGCTAAACTGTCCCCCGTGCATGACCTGACCCCGGTACGCCGCTGGACCGCGCTGCTCGCCCTGTCGCTGGGCGGCTTCGGCATCGGCCTGACCGAGTTCGTGGCCATGGGCCTGCTGCCCGACATCTCCCGCGACCTGCTGCCCGGCCTGTGGGCGCAGTCGTCGTCGAAGGCCGTCGCGCACGGCGGCTGGATGATCACCGCGTACGCGCTGGGCGTCGTCGTCGGGGCGCCCACGATCGCCGCGCTGACCGCCCGGCTGCCCCGCAAGACGCTGGTCGTGGCGCTGCTGGCGCTCTTCACATTCGGTACCGTCGCATCCGCCCTCGCTCCTGGCTTCTGGCTCGTCCTGGTGGCGCGGTTCGTGGCCGCCCTCCCGCACGGGGCCTATTTCGGCGCGGCCGGGCTGGTCGCGGCGGCCATCCTCGGCCCCGGCAGCCACGCCAAGGGCTTCGCCGCGGTCCTCGGCGGGCTCACCGCGGCCAACGTGATCGGCGTCCCGCTCATCACGCGGCTCGGGCAGGCGGCGGGCTGGCGCGTCGCGTACCTCGTGATCGCCGCCATGTTCGCCCTCACCCTCGCGTTCGTCGCGCTCACCGTGCCGCACCAGCCCGCCGACCCGACCGGCTCGCCGCGGGCCGAGCTGCGCGCGTTCCGCAGCCCGCAGGTGTGGCTGGTCGCGCTGACCGGCGCGGTGGGCTTCGGCGGGTTCTTCGCCATCGACAGCTACATCGCGCCGGTGACCACGCACGTGGCCGGGCTGGGCGCGAGCGCGGTGCCGTGGGTGCTGGTCGCGGTCGGCGCGGGCATGACCGTCGGCAACGCGCTGGGCGGCTGGGCCTCCGACCGCAACCTGCGCCGCAGCGTGCTCAGCGGCTTCGTGGTGTTCATCGTGGCCATGGCGCTGTTCGCGGTGCTGGCCCACAACCGGTACACGCTGTTCGCCGGGGCGTTCATCATCGGCGCCACCGGCCTGTTCCTCGGCCCGGCGATGCAGGCCCGGCTGATCGGGGTGGCGCCGCAGGCCCAGCTCATGGGCGCGGCGGTGAACCAGTCGGCGATGAACATCGCCAACAGCCTGGGCGCGGCGCTGGGCGGGGCGGTGATCGCGGCCGGCTGGGGGTACACCGCGCCGAGCTGGGTCGGCGTCGGCCTGGGCGCGCTCGGCCTGGTCCTGGCGGCGGCGAGCTTCGGCCTGGAGGCCCGCAAGCGCGGCCGCGAGACGGCCGGGCGGCAGCTTCAGACGGTCCGGTAGCGGACCCGGCCGGTGGGCCGGAACGGGCCCAGGACCAGGCCGCGGTGGGCGCCGCCGCGGACCGCGAACTGGGTGCCCGGCCGCATCGCGATGCCGTAGATGCGCACGGGCCGGCGCACCTCGTACAGCGGCGAGTACGGCGGCTCGAAGTAGCAGGTGTCGCCCTGCTTCGGCACGTGGTACCAGACCTCGCCGGTCTGCAGGCAGGTGTCGATCTGGGCCTGGATGGCCAGGGTCGCGGCCGGGTTGGGGTCGGTGCGCCACATCTCGACCAGGGCGTGCCGGGCGTGCGGGTCCTGCTTCCAGCGGTTCAGGGTGGCCCGGTCGGTCATGCACCACACGTCGAAGCGCGGGCCGCCCAGCAGCGACGGCATCGCGGCCAGCTGCCCGACCCGGAACCACAGCTCCAGGGCCCGCTTGAGGTTCTGCTCGATGAGCTCGTGCAGCCCGGCGTGGTGCCGCCCGGTGCGCAGCCCGGCCGCGTAGTCCACGGCGGCCGCGGCCGCGGCGGCGTCCTGGTGCAGCCGGTTCACCGCCGACTCGAACTGCGGCGGCACGCCCGTGCGGGTCAGCGCGTGCAGCGCCACCTCGACGTGCTCGCGCACCGGCGCCACGGCCGCCTGCAGCGCGGTGAGGTGCTCGGGCGGGCAGGTGAACACCTCGGCCCAGGCCGGCAGCGGCGCCGGGAGCACGGTGTGCATGGCGATGTCGTACTCCGGGTTGGCCCGCGCCTGCCGCGCCCGCGACACCCAGTCCCCCACCGCGTGCAGCCAGGCCGCGGCCTGGTCGTAGGTGACGGCGGGCACGTAGCCGGCGGTACCTGGCCGGGCGGCGTAGTCGGCGTCGAGGAAAGTCTCGCCGAGGGTCTGCAGCACGAACGCGTTCCAGGAGGCGAGCAGGTAGCTCGCGGCCGCCGGGGGCGCGCTCCACAGGTTGGGCAGCTGCTCGCGGAGCTGGTCGGCGGCGAGGATCTCGTCGTAGGCGGCCCGGCCGGCCGTGCGCAGCGCCTCGAGGTAGACGGTGTCCCGCTCCCCGGCCAGCCCGGCGCGCAGTCGCGTCAGGAAGCTCGGATGCTGAGGATCGGACACCACCACAAAATAGCGCCTGGGACCAACATCAGCTGGCGCGCGCGGACGGGGTGTCCACCTCCACGAGCTCGGCCATGTCGACCCCGGCCTGCGCCAACAGCTGCGAGACCCGGCCGATCGTCAAAAAGTCGACGGCGTTGTCGTGATGAATCAGGCGGTACCACCGCGACCCGCTCGGATGCCGCACCACCTCGACGCGCCAGTCGCCGCCGGGCGTCTGCATCGCGCCGATGACCTTCACCCAGCGAGGCTACTTCGCGCCCTGACCTGCGCAAAGACGAGATCAACAACTACAGGCGTGTAATTCGATCAGGGCGCGACGGAGCGGAACGCGCGCAGCCGCAGGCTGTTGGCCACCACGAACACCGAGGACAGCGCCATCGCGGCCCCGGCCAGCATCGGGTTGAGCAGCCCGGCCGCGGCTACCGGCAGCCCGACCACGTTGTACGCGAACGCCCAGAACAGGTTCCCGCGGATGGTCCCGAGCGTCGAGCGGGCGAGCCGGATGGCGTCGACGGCGGCGAGCAGGTCGGGCCGGACCAGGGTGAGGTCCGCGGCCTCGATCGCGGCGTCGGTGCCGGTGCCCATGGCCAGCCCGAGGTCGGCCTGGGCCAGCGCGGCCGCGTCGTTCACGCCGTCGCCGACCATCGCCACCACCCGGCCCCGCGCCTGCAGCTCGCGCACCGCTGCGACCTTGCCCTCGGGCAGCACGCCGGCGATGACGTCGTCGATGCCCACCTCGGCGGCCACCGCCCGGGCCACCCCGGGCGCGTCCCCGGTCAACAGGACGGGTCGCAGACCAAGACCACGCAGCAGGTGTACCGCCTGTGCGCTGGACGGTTTCACCGAGTCCTCGACCCGCAGCGAACCGCGCACCGCGCCGTCCCACGCGACGAGAATGCCCTCGGCGTCCGTGTCGATGCCGTGGGCGCGCAGCAGGCCGGCGCGCCCGACGAGCACCGTCCGGCCCGCGACCGTGCCCTGCACCCCCAGGCCGGGGACGTTGCGGAAGTCGGTGAGCTCGGGCAGTACACCCGAAGCATGGAAAGCGGCCCGGGCGACCGCCTGCGCGACCGGGTGCTCCGAGGCGTGCTCCACGGCGCCGGCCAGCCGCAGCACCTCGTCCGCGTCCTCGCCCTCGGCCGGGACGACGGCGGTCAGCGCGAGGCGGCCGGTGGTGACGGTGCCGGTCTTGTCCAGCACGATCGTGTCGACCCGCCGGGTCTGCTCCAGGATCTCGGGGCCCTTGATGAGCACGCCGAGCTGGGCGCCGCGGCCGGTGCCGACGAGCAGGGCGGTCGGCGTGGCCAGGCCCAGGGCGCACGGGCAGGCGATGATGAGCACGGCGACGGCGGCGGTGAACGCGGCCGTGGTGCCGCCGCCGGAGCCGAGCCGGAAGCCCAGCGTGGCCACCGCCAGCGCGATGACGACCGGGACGAACACGGCGGAGATCCGGTCGGCGAGGCGCTGCACGGCCGCCTTGCCGCTCTGCGCCTGCCGGACCAGGTCGGCCATCCGGGCCAGCTGGGTGTCGGCGCCGACCCGGGTGGCCCGCACGACCAGGCGCCCGCCGGCGTTGACGGTCGCGCCGGTCACCGTGGCGCCCGGTCCGACCTCGACGGGGACGGACTCGCCGGTGAGCAGGCTCGCGTCGACGGCGGAGCTGCCCTCCTCGACGACGCCGTCGGTGGCGATCTTCTCGCCGGGCCGGACCACGAACCGGTCCCCGACATGGAGGTCTTGTATTTTTATCCGGTTTTCGCGGCCGTCGCGCAGCACCGTGACGTCCTTGGCCCCGAGCTCCAGGACCATGCGCAGCGCGGAGCCGGCCCGGCGCTTGGCGCGGGCCTCGAAGTACCGTCCGGCCAGCAGGAACAGGGTCACGCCGGCGGCGGCCTCGAGGTAGATGTCGCCGCTGCCGTCGGTGCGCTCGATGGCGAACGTGAACGGGTGCGTCATGCCGGGCTCGCCGGCGGTACCGAGGAACAGGGCCCAGACGGACCAGCCGAACGCGGCCAGGGTGCCGACCGAGATCAGGGTGTCCATGGTGGCGGCGGCGTGCCGGAGGTTGACGAACGCGGCCCGGTGGAACGGCCGGCCGCCGTAGGCCACGACGGGCGTGGCGAGGGCCAGGGAGACCCACTGCCAGTTGGTGAACTGCCAGGCCGGGACCATGGCCAGGAGGATGACGGGCACGCTCAGGGCGGCGGTGACCAGCAGCCGGGTGCCGTCGTTGGGCGGCCTTTCCACCGCGGCGGCGGTGTAGCCGGTCCGCTCGACGGTGGCGACGAGGTCGGCTCGTGTGACGGGGTCCGCGTACTGGACGCTGGCGGTCTCGGTCGCGTAGTTCACCGACGCGGTGACGCCGTCCATCCGGTTCAGCTTCCGCTCGACCCGCATGGCGCAGGACGCGCAGGTCATCCCGCCGATGTTCAGCTCAATCCGCTGCATCGTGGGAGCCCATCTCGTGCTGGACCGGCGGCGGTGGCGGCGCGTCCGGCCGGACGAGGCGGCCGGCACCGAAGGCGAGCGCGAAGACGGCGACCAGCACGGCGGCGTACGCGGCGAGCCGGCGCATGCCTCAGGCCGCCACCGCGTAGCCGGCCTCGTCGACGGCGGCACGCACCGCGGCGGGGTCGAGCGGGCGGACACTGGTGACGGTGACGCTGCCGGTGGGCAGGTCGACCCGCACCCCGGAGACGCCGTCGAGGCCCCGCAGCTCCTCCGTCACCGCGTTCACGCAGTGCTGACAGGTCATCCCGGTCACGCTGTAGATCGTCTCCATGCCCTCATCGTAAACCCCCAGGGGGTATACCCGACAAGCGAGATGGGTCACGTCCCCCGGCGGAAGAAACCGGGCGCGGTGCCGAAGTGCCGCTTGAACGCGGCCGCGAACGCGAACTCGGAGCCGTAGCCGACGCGCCGGGCCACCGCGCGCAGGGGCGCGTCCGACTCGCGCAGCAGGCGGGCGGCGAGCGTGAGGCGCCACCACGTGAGGTACGACAGCGGCGGTCGCCCGGTCAGCGCGGCGAACCGCTTCGCGAACGGCGCCCGCGACAGCCCGCCCCGCGCGGCCAGGGCGGCGACGGTCCACGGGTGCCCGGGGTCGGCGTGGATGGCGTCCAGCGCGGCGCGCACGGCCGGGTCGGCGAGGGCGCCGGGCTCGCCGTCCCGCTCCGACCAGGCCCGCAGGGTGTGCAGGAACAGCAGGTCGAGCAGCGCGGTGACGCCGATCCCGGCCGGGCTGTGCTCCGTCGCGAGCTCGGCGTCCAGCAGCTCGATGACCGTGCGCAGCGTGGGGCCGCCGGCCAGGTGGACGCGGTCGGGCACGGCGCGCAGGAGCGGGTGGGTGCGCAGGCCGTTCAGCTCGTACGCGGCGCACAGAACCCGCACGGGCCCGTCGTCCTGGGGTTCGCGCTCCACTGCGTTCGCGCAGGGGCGCAGCGGGGTCGCGGGGTCGTCGGCGAGGGCGTGGCCGCGGCCGTCGGTCAGCAGCACCACGTCGCCGGTGTCCAGGTGGAGCGGCGGGCCGTCCTCGGGCAGCAGCCAGCAGTCGCCGCGCACCACGACCTGGATGCCGACCGCCCCCGGCACGGTGGCGAAGCGCTGCCCCCACGGCGCCCGCCACGCCATCGTGGTGGCGACCGGCCGCCCGGTGCGCAGCGCCGTCACGGCATCGCTCAGCACGTCCATCGAGACGCGATCGTATGCCCCGGGGACGCGCACGCATGGGCGGCGGACCGGGCCGGCCGTAGGTTGGCCTGCGTGAAGGCGATGCGGATGCACGGCTATGGGGACGCCTCCGTCCTGCGGCTCGACGACATCCCGGCGCCGGTGCCGACCGGCGGGGAGGTCCTCGTCAGGGTCGCCGGGACGTCGTTCAACCCGTCGGAGGTCGGGCTGCGCAACGGCCGGCTGCGCGGGGTGGTCGAGCCGGCGCTGCCGTACACGCTCGGCTGGGACCTGGCCGGGACCGTGGAGGGCACCGGCGCGCGGGTGGTGGGGCGGGTCGACGGGGGCGCGGCGGCCGGATTCGCGGTGGCCGACCCGGCGCTGCTGGTGCCGGCCCCGGCCACGGTGCCGCTCGCGCACGCGGCGGCCCTGCCGGTCGCCGGGGTGACGGCGTGGCAGGCGGTGTTCGAGCACGGCCGGGTCGCGGCCGGGCAGACGGTGCTCGTGAACGGGGGCGGCGGGGGGATCGGCGGCTTCGCGGTACAACTGGCGAAACACGCCGGCGCGCACGTCACGGCGACCGCCAGCCCGCGCAGTGCCGAGGCGGTGCGGGCGCACGGGGCGGACGCGGTGCACGACTACACGCTCGGGCCGCCGTCCGGGCGCTTCGATGTGGTGCTGCACCTGGTGCCGGGCGGCGGCGACGGGATGCTCGCGCTCGTGCGGCCCGGCGGGGCGCTCGTGTCGGTGACCGACCGGCTGCCGGCGCCGGGCGTGCATTTCGTGGTACGCAACGACCCGGCGGACCTGGCGGCGCTGGTGCGGCTGGTCGACGCCGGCGCGGTGCGGCTCGACATCGCGGCCGTGCGGCCCCTCGCCGAGCTGCCGGACGTGCACCGGGAGGCCGAGGCGGGCCGGCTGCGCGGCAAGACGGTGCTCAGAATCTGAAGCGGCGGTGCAGCAGCGTCGCCACGTCCAGGGCGCGGCTCGCCGGGCTCCAGGTGTCGCCCGGGTTCCAGTTCTCGGCGGTCCACACGTCGGACATGACGGCCTTGACGAAGCCCCACGCGGCCAGGCGGTCGAGGGGCTGGTCCAGCGCGGCGGCGAACCGCTCCAGGCGGGCGGGCACCAGGGCCAGCAGCGCCGGGTCGCGGACGTCGGGCTCCGGGTTGAAGAGCCAGGAGCCGATCTCGTACCCGGGGTCGCCGCTGACGCCGTGCGGGTCGATCGCCAGCCACGGGGAGCGCCGGGCCGACAGCACGTTGTCGTGGTGCAGGTCGCCGTGCAGGAGCACACGGGCCGGGGCCGACGCGGACAGCTCGCGCATCAGCCCGGCGGCGGTGGCGACGAACGCGCGCGGCAGCGGGTCGTCGCCGGGGAACCGCTCGAGGTGCGCGTCGAACGCGCGCGCCTGGGCCACGACGTCGGGCAGCGCGTCGCCCGGCACGTGCAGCTCGCGCATGACGGACACGACGGCCGCGAGCGCCTCGGCCTCCGGCAGGTCCCGGGCCCGCACCCCGGGGTCGGCGCGCTCGATCAGCATGGCGCCGCGCTCCGGTTCCAACCGCAGCAGGTGTACCGCGCCACGCCCGCCGAACGCCGCCAGCGCCCGCGACTCCTCGGTGATCGAGTCCGCCTCCGGGACGCCGAGCTTGAGCACGACGGGGTCGCCGACGGCGGTGACGGCCGGCGCGACGTAGTGGAACGTCAGGTCGAACGGTTCGCCGACGGTGAGGCCCCAGTCCTCCGCCACCGTCTCGATCGTGGCCGGCAGCGCGTCGAGCCAGCGGGCGCCGGCCTCGCCCCAGGCGCCGGTCACGTTGCGGCGCAGCGTCTTCGTGATCATGCGTACGGCAGGGCCACGAGGGCCAGCACGTGACGGGCCGGGCTGCCGGGCGGGGCCAGGAGGGTCAGGGCGGTGTCGTTGGCGCGGTGCCGGGCCGCGATCGCGTGCAGGGTGGCGACCCCGGCGCTGGCCAGGTGGGTCACCCCGGACAGGTCGACGGTGAGCGGGACGGTGCCGCCGCGGGAGCGGTACAGCAGCTCGTGCCGCAGCCGGTCGGCGGTGGTCGCGTCGATCGGGCCCGCCACCGCGAGCCCGCCGTCGCCGTCGTTGTCCACAATGGACATGTCCGGGGCGTCGTCCGCGAAGCGCGTGGCCGGACCGGGGACCGACGCCCCCAGCAGCGCGGCCGGGCGGGAGACGCGGTGGCGGAGCGTGGCGACGGTACCGGCGGCGGATTTGACAAGATCCAGCTCGTCGACCAGCTGCGTGGACAGGGCCAGCCCGCGGCCGCGCTCGGAGACCCGCCGCGGCTCGCGCCAGGCGCCTTCGCCCGTGACGGTGACCTCGGCGGTGCCGGTCGGCGTGAGGCGGGCGACGATCCGCACCGTGCCGTCCTTCGGCGAGTGCTCGACGGCGTTGGTGACCAGCTCGCCGACCGCGTGCTGCAGCGCGAACGCGTCCTCGCCGGTGGCCGCGACCGCCTCCAGCCAGGCGCCGAACGTCTTGCGCAGGGCGCCGAGCCTGGTCAGGTCGGCCGGGATCGTGGTGTGCATCGGGGCGATCGGCGCCGTGCGCTGGGCGGCGAGGAGGGTGATGTCGTCGCGGTACCCGCTGCCGCGCACCAGCAGCTCGACGGTCTGCGTGGAGGCGCGCTCGGCCGGGCTCATGTCGGGCGCGTGCAGGGCCCGTCCGGCGACGGCGTCGGCCGCGACCCGGGCGAGCTCCTCGGCGGCGGCGGCGACCGTGCGGCCGGGGCGTTCGATGATGCCGTCGCTGTACAACAGCAGGACGTCGCCCTCGTCGAGCCGGACCCGCGCGACCGGGAAGCCGCCGCCGGTGCCCAGTGGGGCCGCGCCCGAGGGGTCGAGGTAGCGCGGCTCCCCCGCCGCGGTGACGAGGAGCGGGGGTGGGTGGCCGGCGGTGCAGTACTCGACGGTGCCGTTCCCGGTGTGCAGCACCGCGACGCACACGGTCGCGGCGCGGGCGGCGGGCACCCGGCGGGCGAACCGGTCGGCCGCCGCGAGCGCCTCGGCCGCGCCCGCGCCCTCGTCGAGCCGGTCCTGCAGGACGGCCCGCAGCTGGCCCATGACCCCGGACGCGGTGACCCCGTGGCCGACGACGTCGCCGACGACGAGCGCGAGGGTGCCGTCGGGGCGGGGTACCGCGTCGAACCAGTCCCCGCCGGCCGCGGCCCCGGCGCCGGCGAGCAGGTAGCTGGCCGCGACCCGGGCGTCGGGCAGCAGCGGCAGGCCCCGCGGCAGCAGCGCCTGCTGGAGCGCGTCGACGACGTCCCGGGCCTGCCGGTACTGCTCCTGCAGGTCCTCCGCGTGCCGCTCGGCCTCCAGCCGCGCCTCGACGATGCCGGTCACGTCGGTGCCGCCGCCGATGACCCCGCGCCTGGAGCCGTCCGCGGCGAGCCAGGGCGTGATGCTGAAGTCGGCGAACACCTCGCGGACGGCCCCGCCGGGCAGCGTGATGTGGGCCCGCCACTGCTGGCCGGTGGCGGGGGTGCCGGTGCGGTACACCTGTTCGTACAGGTCGACCCAGCCCTGCCCGGTCAGGTCGCTGAGCGCCTCCCGCAGCGGCCGCCCGGCGACGTCGCGGTCCCCGAGCAGCATCCGCGTGACCCGGCTGACGTCGACGATGCGCAGCTCGGGCCCCTCGGCCACGAGCAGGATGAAGGGCGCCTGCTCGACGGCGGAGCGGAGCGGGTCGGCGTCCATGACCCCCATCCTGTCACGGTCTCAGGGCTGGGCCAGGGCGGTCCCTGATGCGGCTGGGGTGCGGCGACGCCGATGCTGGAGGTACACCAATCGTTGAATGGAGACGACCATGGACAGCGTGTACGGCTCGATGCGCCGGCAGGGCCTGGTCCGCCCGGCACACGGCCGGATCCTCGGCGGCGTGTGCGCGGGCCTCGGCCGGCGCTTCGGCCTGGACCCGTGGATGGCGCGCCTGCTGTTCGTCCTGGCGCTGCTGATCATTCCCGGCAGCCAGCTGATCGTGTACCCGATCCTGTGGATCCTGATGCCCTCGGAGATCTAGGGTCGTCCCTTGTGGATGAGCAGCGCTTCGGCCCGGCCGGCCCGTACGAGATCGGCTCCACGACCTGGCCGGGCCTGGCCAAACTCGCCGAGGAGGCGGGCGAGCTGGTGCAGGTCCTCGCGAAGCTCGTCGGCACCTCGGGCCGCACGGAGTACTACGACGGCACCGACCTGCGGGCGCGGCTCGTCGAGGAGTGCGGGGACGTGATGGGGGCGCTGGCGTTCTTCACCGAGACGAACGCCCTGGGTCCGGCTGTGGCCGCTCGCGCTGACGCGAAGCTGGCGCTGTTCCGGCAGTGGCACGCTGCTGGGTGAGTTTTGGGCGATATGTCGGGCGCTGGCGCGCCGCGACATATCGGATTTATACCCCGACGGGGGATTTTGTCGTATTCTGCGCGGGGTCAGGCGGTTTGAGCTGCGGCGATGCTTTTTTGTCGTACCCCTCGGGCATGATGCGGCCATGTTGCTCCCCCTCCTGTTGCGCTCCTGGGGTCCCGAGACATGTGACCCGTCCGATCTCGCCGACTGGCACCCCGGCAACCCCTCCCGCGGCCAGTGCGGCGTGACCGCGCTGGTGGTCCGCGAGGTCCTCGGCGGCGACCTGCTCCTGGGCCGGGTCACCGCGGACGGCCGGCCGGCCGGCTACCACTACTGGAACCGCCTGCCCGACGGCAGCGAGCTCGACCTGACCCGCGACCAGTTCCGCCCCGGCGAAGTCGTGACCCCGGGCGAGGTCGTCGTCCCGCCGGAGGGCCCGCCGAAACGCTGCCGGGGCCAGCACGCGATCCTGCGGCACCGGGTGCTCACCGGCATGGGGCGGATGCCCGCGGCCGACCCGTCCGGGGAACCCTTACGGCTCGCCCTCGCGCTGCTGGTCGACCCGGCGGGCGCGGTGCTGCTGCGGCGCCGCTCCCCCACGGCCGCCTTCGAACCCGGACAGTGGTCGCTGCCGGTCGCGCGCATCGCAGCGTCCTTCGAACCGGGCCAGTGGTCGCTGCCCGCCGCGCGCATCGCATCGACCGACCCGGGCAACGCCTTCGCACGCCGCGGCCTGGCGGAGGAGGCCGCGCGGCGGGCTTTGGCGGAGGAGGCGGGGATCGAGTACACCGATCGCCTCCACCACCACTGGCACGGCACCCTCCCCGACGTGACCGGCCGCGCCCCGCACGTCGAGCTGACCGTGCTGGCGGGCCGGCACGACCTCGGCGACGCAGGCATCCTGGCCGACGACCTGGCGGCGGCCGACCTGTCGCCGACGGCCGCGGTGTGCCTGCAGGCGCTGATCAAAAGCAGTCGAGCCAGCCCGGTACGCGCGGAGACCTCGACCCGCCGCCCAACCTCAGCCTGACGTCGTGTCGCACCCCCGGCGCCGTCACTAACTACCGGGGCGTACGTCCGGCCGGCGCCGTCGCTGAGGACCGGGGCGTGCGTCCGGGCTGGATCCGATTGACAGGAGACGCGGTCACGGGTGTAGGGCGACCAGGCCGGAGTAGTCATGCACGGCGAACACCCGACCGCCGGCGACGGTGAGCATGCCCGGGAGGCCGGTCCCGAGCTTCGTCTCGCTCAGGCGGTGCCCGTCCTTGGCCGCGACGACCAGCAGCGCACTCTGGTCGCCCGCGTTGTGGTGCAGCAGAACCATCCCGCCGGCGACGGCGGGCGGATGGACCGGGTCGCTGCCGATCGCGACGTTCCAACGCGGACGGCCGTCAGCGGGGTCGAGGGCAAGGAGGTGGCCGCCGCTCGTGGCGTACACGCTGCCAGGGGCGACCGCGACGGTGTCATAGCCACGGTCGCCGCGGCACCAGCGGACCTCGCCGTCGTTCAGGGCGCGAGCACAGAGCTGGTGGCCGGCCGTGTACACGGTGCTGTCATCAGCCGCGGCACCCTGCAGCGTGCCCGCGCCGGAGGCATGCCAGGCCTCGGCGCCAGTGTGCGCGTCCAACGCGGTGAGACGCCAACCCGAGGCCCGCGTAGTTGTGGTCGTCAGCGAAGGCCAGAGAACGCGGTCGGCGGTCAGCGTCGGGCGTTCGAACCCCGCCTCCCCCTCGATGTCGTGCCGCCACACCTGATGACCAGTGGCCGTGTCGTAGGCGCCGATCGTCGACACCGCGCACGTGTACCTGCACTGCGCACCGCTCGTCGTCACCACCAGGCCGCCGGCCGTTCCGGTGTTGTCGCCCGAGCTGGCGCCCGGCAGCGCGACCGACCAGCGTTCCGCGCCCGACGGTGCGAACGAGCGCAGGACGCCCTTGCCGAATTCGGCGAAGGTCACCGCGTACAACGCCCGGCCGTCGCTCACCGGCTGGCCGATCCACCACGACGGGCCCGCGGTGAACGGCAGCCGCTCGCCGGTCGGGGTCAGCCTCCGCATGGTGGTCGTCTCCGGGACGTACAGGGCGCCGTCCACCACGATCGGAGCCCGGCTCGGCTGCAGGCCCAGCGACCACTCCACCGAAGCCGGCGCCCCGGTCAGGCCCGCACGCGGCTGGTAGCCCGCGTGGGCCGGGCCGCCCTGCACGTCCGGCCAGTCAGCGGCGGCCGGCGGCGGCGCGGCCGGCCCACTCGGAGCCGCGCCGGCCGGGGACGAAGCCACCAGCAGACCAGCGAGCACCGGCAGCGCGATCAGGCGAAGATGATGAAACCGCATGGACCAAAACCCCCATAAGTCCCGTTTGTACGGATTATCCGCGCGCGATACTGGAGGCGTGTCCGAATTGCGGTTCGTGGTGCAACTGCATCGCGCCCGGCGCCTGCATTACGACTTCCGGGTCGAGGTGGACGGGGCGCTCGTCAGCTGGGCCGTGCCCAAGGGGCCCACCCTCGACCCCAAGGTGCGCCGGGCCGCGTTCCACGTCGACGACCACCCGATGGAGTACGTCGCGTTCGAGGGCGTCATCCCCGCCGGCACGTACGGCGGCGGCGACGTGATCGTGTGGGACACCGGCGCCTGGGTGCCCTACAAGGACGCGGATCCCCGAAAGGCCATCGACAAGGGCGAGCTGCACATCGAGCTGCACGGGCAGAAGTTGCGCGGCAAGTTCGTCATCGTGCGCACCCGCGGGGACGAGTGGCTGCTGCTCAAGAAGCGCGACGAGCACGCCACCGACGGCTGGGACGCGGCCGAGCACCCGCTGTCGGTCCTCAGTGGACGGACCAGCGACGAGGTCAAGGCCGACCCCGAGTGGGAGTGGCACTCCGACCTGCCCGCGGAGCGCGCCGCCGTCCCGCGCGGGAAACATACCCTCGACGCGCTCGGGGAGCTCGGGGAGAACGGGACCTGGGAGGTGTACGGCCGGCGGCTGCGCGTCACCAACCTCAGCAAGGAGCTGTTCGGCGGCGAACCGGCGGTGACGAAGCGCGAGCTCTTGCGGTACACCTTCGAAATCGCGCCGATCGTGACACCCTATCTGGCCGGGCGCGCCCTGAACCTGCACCGGTTCCCGAACGGCGCGGACACGAAGGGGTTCTGGCAGAAGGCGCTGCCGTCGCACGCGCCGGAGTGGCTGCCGCGCTGGCGGGAGCCCGAATCGGGGACCGAGTATCTGGTCGCCGACGAGCCCGCGGCCCTGGTGTGGGCGGCCAACTACGGCGGGCTCGAGTGGCACCCGTGGACGTCCACAGTAAACCGGCCGGACCTTCCGAGCTACGCGCTCGTCGACCTCGACCCGGGGGACGGCACCAGCTGGGAGGACCTGCTGGTGCTGGCGCGGCTGCACCGTACGGCCTTCGAGCACCTCGGCGTCGCCGCCCGGGCCAAGGTCAGCGGGCGGCGCGGGATCCAGATCTGGGTGCCCGTCGATCGCGGGCCGGGCTTCGCCGAGACGCGGGCGTGGGTCGAGGGGCTGTCCCGCTCGATCGGCGCGGTGGTGCCCGAGCTGGTCAGCTGGGCCTGGGAGAAGGCGGAGCGCGGCGGCCGGGCCCGGCTCGACTTCACGCAGAACGCGGTCAACAAGACGCTCGTCGCCCCCTACAGCCCGAGACCGGCACCGGGCGCCCCGGTCTCGGCGCCGATCGACTGGGACGAGCTCGACGACCCGAAGCTGCGCCCGGACGGGTTCACCATCCGGACCATCGGCCCGCGCCTGGCCGCGAAGGGCGACCTTTTCGCGGGTGTACTGCACACAAGCCAGCAACTGCCGCCGCTGCTATGAATCCGTCCGGAGCCGGGCGTGCAGGTGCTCGTCGTGCCGGCGCCCGTCGCCGTACGTGTACGCCTCCCGCATGACGCCCTCGAGCGCAAACCCGGCGGCCTCGGCGACCCGGCACGAACCGGGATTGCCGACCGCGTGGCACAGCTCGATCCGGTGCAGGCCGACCACGTCGAAGCCGAATTGGGCCGCGGCCCGCACCGACCGCCGGGCGATCCCGCGGCCGCGCGCCTGAGGCACGGTCCAGTAGCCGATCATGCCGTGGTCGAGCGCGGCGTCGACGCGGATCGAGACCGAGCCGAGCACCGGGCCACCGTCGGCGGCGGCGACGACCCAGCCGACCCGGGCGCTCGCCGACCAGTCCGCGCGGTCGCGGATCCAGGTCAGAGCATCATCTTGTACCGGTGGGCTCCACTGCCGCAGCGCCGGATCGGCGAAGGCGGCGGCGATCGCGGGCGCATCGGCGTCGACGGGTGCGCGCAGCACCAGGTCCCCGAGATCGATCGGCACCACGGCGGGCGGAACATCGGCCATGTGCGCGAACTGTACGCGGAAAACACAACGATCCCCGGCCCTTTTCGGACCGGGGAACGTTGAGGTTGTGTTGTCGCGGTGTGCCTTACAGGGCCCGGCGGCCGCGGCCACTCAGGCCGGCCACGAGGGCCACGCCGACCGCCGCGAGCAGGACCTGGACCAGCAGTTCGCCCCAGTCGACACCCGGGGTGTCGGTGGAGATGCCGATGGCGTTCGCCAGCACGGTGCCCAGCAGCGCCGCAATGACGCCGACGACCATCGTGACCAGGATCGACATGCCCTGCCGGCCGGGAACCACCAGCCGACCCAGCGCACCGACGATCAGACCGACGATGAGCGCCGTGATGATTCCGGTGACAGTCACTGCTCCTCCTCGAAAAGCTCGATTTCCGGTCGATCTATTGATGCCCCACCGGCGGAAGGACCAAACACGACATCGATCGGGTGGGTTCACCGGAAAAGGGCGGCGCGCCGGGGGCGGTCTGATGAGACTGGTGGTACCGGAAGCGAAGCATGCGATCGCACAAGCTCACCGGCAGCCAGGTGACCTCCCCCGGTGGCCGCGGGGGACGGCACGACAGGGCGGTATGGCGCCGGCCGCATCCACGGCCCGCGGTCGGCGTCATGCCCACCTCCTGCCAGCAGACCCACCAAGATCAACGTCAACGTTGGTTCCGACTTATACCCTGTCAGGCGAAAAATCCGATAAGTCGCGGCGCGCCAGCGCCCGACTTATCGTGATCAACACCCGCACCAAAAGCGCGCGAGAACTAGGAGCGGCGCAGGAGGTAGCCGAACCCGGCACGCTCCAGCCGCAGTACCAGCCCCGCCCGGTCCGTTCCCAGCGAGGCCGCCGTCGCGTCCAGGGACCAGTCGTGTTCGGAGAGCCGGGACAGCAGATGTCCCCGCCTGGCCTGGGCGGCCGAGAGGCGGTACGTCTTCAGGTACGCCACCGTCCCGTCCGGGGTCGTGATCAGTTCGCCGATGTGGTTGTCGGTCGCGGGGTCGAACGGCGGCAGGAAACGGGCCAGGGTGAAGCGGCCCAGGCGGTACACCGGCAGGGTCGTCGAAGCGTGCACCGTGAACATGACCTCGTTGTGGAACGCCGCCCACTCGCCGCGGACCCGGGTCAGTTCGGCCCGCAGGTCGTCGACCGTGTGCACGGCGGCGGCGTTCAGGGGCTGGTCGAAGCCGGCCACCGCCGGGTAGAGCAGGGTGTAGTGGTACAGCAGCTCGCCGTAGAAGTCGTGCAGGAGCGTCGGGTGCAGGGCCAGGTAGTCGTCCGGGTGCGGGACGACGAAGACCGAGGCGAGGGCGTCGGCGAGGTAGACCGCGACCCCGCACTGGCCCGGGTGGACCTCGAACACGCGCAGGGCGTCGTCAAGGCCGCGGACCGCCTCGCCGCGGTAGGCCTCCTCGACGCGCGGGGACAGGCCGCGGGTCACCGCCGCGTGGGTCCACTCCTGCCAGGCGATCGGCGGGCCGCCGAACTGCAGGGCCAGGTAGCCCTCCAGGGCCAGGTGCAGCGGCAGGAAGCGCAGCCGGGTGCGGTCCTCGCGGCGGGCCAGGCGGCGGCGGAAGCGCAGGCCGGCGACGCGCGGGAGGCCGGGCTCGCGCGGGTCGAGCAGCTGGGTGCCGTACGCGGCGGCCGGGGTTCCGTCCGTGCTCCACGTGGCCACGAACGCGTGCGGGACGTAGGCGATGTAGTGCGCGCGGCGGCCGAGGTCCACAATGGACAGGTCGGGGCCGGTCAGGCGGGCGTGCAGGCGCAGGTCGGTGATCGGCTCGTCGCGCAGCAGCGGCACGAGCCGGACCGCGCCCCACGTCTGGGCGGGTCCGGTCCGCAGACCCGGGATCATCGCAGGAACCTCTCGACGCGATCCTGAAGGAACAGGGCGAGGGACGCGAACGTGGCCGTCCCGGTGGCGAAGCGGGCCAGCTCGACGAGCACGACCGCGTCCTCGGCGTCGCGCACGCCGACCGTGGGCACGAACGGCGAGAGGCGGCGCACCTCGAAGGCGTCGTACACCGGGTTGAGGTGCACGATCGACGTCCGCGCGCCGGGGTCGAGCCGCTGCCGCCAGACGCGCAGCACCTCGGCGGCCTGGCCGGGCGGCGCGTTGTCCCAGCCGTCGGAGACGATCACGAGGCGGCCGGGGCGCAGGGCGAGCCCGTCGAGGAGGCGTTCCCCCAGCGGCGTGGCCCCCGCCGGGTGCACGAGCAGCGGGTCGCCCTCGTGGTTGAGCCAGATCGTCCGGTACCGCGACGCCAGTGCCTCCAGCAGATAATGCGAAGCGAGCGCCACGGCGAGGGGCCGGCGCCGCTTCACCGCCGAGCCCGACGCCGAGTAGCTGTCGTCGAGCACCCCGACCACGTCACCCCAGGTGCCGGCCCGGCGTCCGGCGGCCCGGCGGGCGGCCGCGCGCAGGGCGTCGGTGAGCTCCTCGCGGCGCCGGGCCCGTTCGGGGCGCGGCAGTGCCAGCGCGTACAGGGCCAGCCGGGTCAGCGGCACCGTGCGCAGGTCCATCCCGCCCACGCCGTCGGCCGCGGCGCCCGCGCGCTGCAGCCGCAGCCGCTCCAGCTCGGTGAGGCGCGGGGCGATCGCGCTCAGGAAGGCGGCGCGGCCGAGGTCGCGGCGGCGGGTCGAGGCGAGGCCCTCGGCCACCGTGTACGGCAGGTCGAACAGTGCCCGGCCGTCGTAGTGGGCGCTGCGCCAGCTCTCCAGGATCGGGGTCTCGTAGCGGGCCGGGCGGCGCCAGTCGAACAGCGCGGTGCCGACCTCGGCGGGCAGGCGCAGGTGGGCGTGGCCGGCGGCGGTGGTGAGGCCGCGGCGGTACTTCACCGCGTCGAACGCGACGTCGGGCCGGGCCGCGACCCAGTCCCGCACGATGGCGCGGGTCCGCCGGTTGTTGATGCCCTCCGCGCGCAGGGCGGCGATCAGGCGGTAGACCCGCTGCGGGGGCATCCGGGCGAGCCGGGCCGCGACGAGTGCCCCTTCCCGCTTCCGCTGCGGCAACGGTACCGCCTGCGCCGTCCGCAAGAGCCCCAGCATCGCTTCAGAGGCGGGTTCCGGAAGTCGCGCGGACAGTCCCGCGACCGGCCGGCCCAATGTACCGCCGGCCGGCAAGCCCCCGCCCCTGGTTAACCGGGCGTCAGCGGAAGTCGGTCGCGGCCACCACGTTGCCGGCGTCGTCGTAGGCGACGGCGTTGACCTGGTTGTCCGTCCGGCACCACAGCACCCGCAGCTCCGGGTGCGCGCTCCAGGCGGCCGAGCCGCGGTCGGTCGCGCCCTCGGCGCCCAGCTGGACCTTGCTCGCGGTACCGACGTAGATGGCCGCCCGCACATGGACCTCGGCGACGTCGAAGACGGCGCGGTAGAAGCCGCCGACGACCGGCGGGCGGGCCACGTTGGTGAGCGTCCTGAGGAACGTCACCTTGCCGGCCGCGTCGAGCTTGCCGGCCTGCAGCAGGCCGGTGGTGGCGTTGGCGTCGAAGTAGAAGACCAGCTCGCCGCCGTCGGGGAACGTGATGCCGGTGCGCATCCGGTCGCCGGCGACCTTGGACTGGTCCTCGAAGTTGATCCGGTCGTCGGTGCGCTGGATCTCCTTGGTGGTGCCGAGCACGGCCCCGCCGGCGGCGTACGCGGTGAACACGGCGTCGTTCGGCGCGGCGGTCAGCGCGCTCGTCGGGGCGGCCAGGACGCCGGTGCGGCGCACCCAGAACACGCTCACGCCCGGCTTGCCGGGGACCGCCGCGGTCTTCGCCTCGACGGTCCGGCCCTGCGCCGTGACCTTGACCTTGACGCCGGTGGCGCCGAACGCGCCGAAGTCGAGGATGCCGCCCTCGCGGTCGTCGAGCTCCTGCACGGACCAGCCGAACTCGTTGGTGCGGGGCAGGCCCGCGTACCCGAGGGTGCGCAGCCGGCCGGTCGCCGCGTCGAACAGGCCGCCCTGCACGCCGTTCGCCTCGTCCTGCAGCCACATGACGAGCTCCTCGTGCGGACCGAAGTGCTCGCCGGTGTGGATGAGCTGGACGTTGGCCGGCACCGGGAACGAGGGGTCCGGCGGGTCCTGCTGGACCCGGCCGTCGCCGGCCGGTGGGGAGTCGAAGGCGCTCCGCGCGGGGGCGGAGCGGTTCGCGTCGGGCGTCGGGGCCAGGTCGGGCGCGCCGGGAGCCAGGGCGATCGCGCCGCCGGTGGCGAGGATCGGAACCGTGGCGATGGCGATGCCGGCGACGACGGTCCGGGGCCGGCGGCGGTTCGCGGCCCGCTTCACGTCGGCGAAGCCGAGCCGGGTGGTCCGCTCCCCGGCCGCCTCGGCGAGCGCCTGGCGCAGCTCGTCGGTCGAGTACATCACTGCGCCTCCTGGTGGTGTGCGAGCGGGCTGAGATCGGGGTCGACGCGCAGTTTGCGCAGCGCCCTTGAGCAGGCGCTCTTGACCGTGCCGAGGGCGACGCCGAGCTCCGCCGCGGTCTGCTGCTCGGTCAGGTCGAGGTAGAAGCGGCACACGATGACGGCCCGCTCCCGCCGGGACAGGTGCTGGATCGCGCGGGCCAGGCTGGCCCGGTCGAGCACGGCGTCGGCCGGGTCGGACCCGGGCGCGCTGCGTTCGGGCACCTCGGACACCGGCCGTTCCCGCTTGCGCCGGCGCCGCCACCAGTCGCTGTGCAGGTTGACCAGGATCCTGCGCGCGTACGCGTACGGGTCCCCGCCGTCCAGCCGGTCCCACGCGGTGTACGTGCGCACGAGCGTGTGCTGGGTCAGCTCCTCGGCCTCCCCGGCGTCCCCGCTGAGCAGGTACGCGACGCGGTACAGCCGCTGCGTCGCGCCGCCCATGAACGCCTGGAACTGGGTGTCACGGGTGTCACGGTCGACGTGCTCGGGCGCCTCGATGGCTCTTCGCATGCCTCTTCTACTGCGCAGGGCCACGAAAGGTTCCGCGGGCGGCACGCCAGCCGCGGACGCCGAGCACGCCGACGGCCGTACCGACGGTGAGCGAGACGACGATCAGCGCCGCGTGCACCCAGAGGAACGCGGTGGGGTGGCCGGCGGCGTCGAAGGCCCGGTCGTCCTTCCAGATGGCGACCACGAACCGGGGCCAGATGACCCAGCTCCAGATGCCGACGAGCACGAGAAAAACCGACCAGCGCCGCGAGAGAACCACCCCGAAAGTATGCCCCTGCGCCCAGGCTCGGACGCCTTGACATCAGTGCGGGCCGATGCTGTGCTGTGACGCATCATCGTTACATTCTTGTTTCATTCGTTACATTGCGGAGATGCCATGCAGCGAAGGGTTTTAGCTCTGGTCGCGGCCACCGCCTCGGTCGCCGCCGGGCTCACCGGGGCCACCGCCGCCCAGGCGAGCGCCGCCCCCTCGGCCCGGGTGTGGGTCACCACGATCGACCGGGCCGAGCTCATGCACGAGCGGGCCGCCGTCCCGTTCACGAGCAACGCCAGCACGCAGCCGACGATCACCGTCGACCCGAGCCGCACGTACCAGAGCATGGACGGCTTCGGCGCGTCGATCACCGACTCGTCCGCCGCCGTGCTCTACCGGCTCTCCCCGGCCAAACGGGCCGAGGCCATGAAGGCGCTGTTCGATCCGGCCTCCGGCGTCGGCGTGAGCTTCCTGCGCCAGCCCATCGGCGCGTCGGACTTCACCGCCCAGCCCGAGCACTACACGTACGACGACATGCCGCCGGGGCAGACGGACTATCTGCTCACCCGCTTCAGCATCGCGCACGACCAGGCCCAGATCCTGCCCCTGCTGCGCGAGGCGAAGAAGCTCAACCCGCAGCTGAAGGTCATGGCGACGCCGTGGAGCCCGCCGGCCTGGATGAAGACGAGTGACTCGCTCGCGAGCGGCGAGCTCAAGGACGATCCGAAGGTGTACGCGGCGTACGCGTTCTACCTGACCCGCTTCGTCCTCGCCTACACGGCCGCCGGCGTGCCCGTCGACTACATCACCGTGCAGAACGAGCCGCAGAACCGCGACGCGGGCGGCGGACCGGTGATGGGCCTGAACACCACCCAGGCCGGCAAGGTGATCGAGATTCTCGGGCCGCTGCTGCGCCTGGTCAGCCCGCGCACGAAGATCATGGGGTACGACCACAACTGGGCCACCCACCCCAACGACATCGCCAACACCCCGCCCGGGCAGGACCCGGAGGCCGACTACCCGTACAAGCTGCTGCAGAACCCGGCCGCCCGCTGGGTCGCGGGCACGGCGTACCACTGCTACTACGGCGACCCGAGCGCGATGACGGCGCTGCACAACGCGTACCCGGACAAGGACATCTGGTTCACCGAGTGCTCGGGCTCGCACGGCGCCGCCGACACCCCGGCGCAGTACTTCACCGACACCCTCAAGTGGCACGCCCGCACCATCACGGTCGGCGTGACCCGCAACTGGGCCAAGTCGGCCGTCACCTGGAACCTGGCCCTGGACTCGACCGGCGGCCCGCACCTCGGCGGCTGCGGCACCTGCACCGGCCTCATCACGGTGCAGCCGGACGGTTCCTGGACCACCGACGCCGAGTACTACACGATCGGGCACCTGTCCAAGTTCGTGAAGCCCGGCGCGGTCCGCATCGCCAGCACCAGCTTCGGCAACCCGGCCTGGAACGGCGAGGTCACCGACGTGGCCTTCCGCAACCCGGACGGCTCCACGGTGCTGGTGGCGCACAACGAGAACGACGCGCCCCGCACGTTCACCGTCGCCGTCGGCGGCAGGTCGTTCGACTACACCCTGCCCGGCGGCTCGCTCGCCACGTTCACCTGGCCGAAGAGCAAGGTGCTCGACGACGGGCGCAAGCTGCTGTCCATCGCGGGCGCGACGGCGTCGTCGTCGCCGGCGAGCCCGGATGCGTCCCTGGCCGTCGACGAGGACGGCAGCACCCGCTGGTCCAGCGGGGCGGGGCAGGAGCCGGGGCAGTACCTCCAGGTCGACCTCGGCACGGCGCGCACGTTCCGCCGGGTCGCGATCGACAGCGGCGCGAGCGTCGGCGACTACGCCCGCGGCTGGCAGCTGAGCGCGAGCACGGACGGCACCCACTGGACGACCCTCGCCCAGGGCGCCGGCTCCGGCCAGCTGACCAATGTGGACGTTCGCACCACCCGGGCCCGGTACGTGCGGATCACCTCGACCGCGACGGCCGGCAACTGGTGGAGCCTGGCCGACATCCGTTTCTACAACTAGCGAAGGAGCACCGCCATGCGCCTCCGACTGCTGGCGATGAGCACGGCTGCCACCGTGCTCGCCGCCGGCGTGGCCTACCTGGTCGCCCGGCCCGCCGAAGCGCTCGCCGCCACCTCGGCGAACGTCTGGCTGACGACCCCGGACCGCGCCAACCTCCTCACCCAGAAAAGTGCCGTTCCCTTCGGTACCGCCGGCAGCGGCGCCGTCATCAGCGTGAACCCGAACACCACGTACCAGTCGATGGTGGGCTTCGGCGCCTCGCTGACCGACGCCAGCGCGTACCTCATCTACAACTCCCCGGCCCGCAACACCGTCATGAACAACCTGTTCAGCCCGTCCTCCGGGATCGGCCTGAACTGGCTGCGGCAGCCGTTCGGCGCGTCGGACTTCGCGCGGAACTTCTACACCTACGACGACGGCTCGGCCGACCCGAGCCTGTCCCGGTTCTCCGTCTCGCACGACCAGGCGTACATCCTGCCGCTGCTCACCCAGGCCAAGTCGATCAACTCGCAGGTCCAGGTGATGGGCGTGCCGTGGAGCGCGCCGGCCTGGATGAAGACCAACGGCAACCTGATCGGCGGCTCGCTGTCGACGAACTACGAGGGCGCGTTCGGCGACTACCTCGTGAAGTCGATCCAGGCGTACCAGGCGGCCGGGGTACCGGTGCAGTATCTGTCCATCCAGAACGAGCCGCAGTTCTCCCCGCCGGGCTACCCCGGCATGTTCATGCAGCCCGACCAGCAGGCCCGGATCATCAACTCCCTCGCGCCGAAGCTGTCGGCGGCCGGGACCGGCACCAAGATCCTCGCCTGGGACCACAACTGGGACAACACCTCGTTCCCGCAGCAGGTCCTCGCCAGCGCCGGCAACAACGTCGCCGGTACGGCCTGGCACTGCTACGGCGGCACGCCCAGCGGGCAGACGACGGTGCACAACGCGTACCCGAACAAGGACATCTTCTTCACCGAGTGCTCCGGCACCGAGTCGGGCAACACGTTCGCCGACTCGCTGCTGTGGCAGGGCCGCAACCTCGCCGTCGGCGCGACCCGCAACTGGGCCAAGACCGTGACGACGTGGAACATGGCCCTCGACCAGAACCACGGCCCGGTCATCGGCTCCTGCACCAACTGCATGGGCGTGGTGACCGTGAACGGCGGGACCATCACGTACAACGCGGAGTACTACGTGCTCGGCCACCTCTCGAAGTTCGTCAAGCCGGGCGCGGTGCGCATCGACTCGACCAACCAGGGCGAGGGCGGCATCGAGAACGTCGCCTTCCGCAACCCCGACGGCTCGATCGTGCTCGTGGCGATCAACTCCGGCGGCGCCCAGAACTTCCAGGTCTCCTTCGGCGGCTCCTCGTTCGGCTACAACCTCCCGGCCGGCGCGATGGCCACCTTCACCTGGCCCGGCGGCACGGTGACCCCGACCTCGAACCCGCCCACCACGGGCGGCGGCGGCGGTTCCCAGCCGAGCACCACGGCGTGGTACCAGGTGATCAACAGCAACTCGAACAAGTGCCTGGACGACGCCGGCTGGGGCACCGCCAACGGCACGGCGCTGCAGCAGTGGACGTGCAGCAACCCGGCCGCGACCAACCAGCAGTGGCAGTTCCGCTCGGTCGGCGGCGGCTACTACAACGTCGTGAACCGCTACGCGACCGGCCTGTCGTGGGACGTGAACGGCGGCACCGGCGCCACGGGTGACGGCGCCCAGGTCCACCTGTGGGCCTACGGCGGCGCCACGAACCAGCAGTGGCAGGCGGTCTCAAACGGGAACGGGACGTACCGTTTCATCGCCCGCAACAGCGGCAAGTGCCTCGACGTGAAGGACGTCTCCACGGCGGACGGGGCGCAAATGCAGCAGTGGTCGTGCACGGGCGGCCCGGCCCAGACGTTCCGCCTCGTCGCCCAGTCGTAGCCACACCTGCCGAGGGGCCCGGCGCACGATGCGCGCCGGGCCCTTCCCCGTCTCAGCGCCGCTCGGGCACGTCGAGGAGGATGTCGGCCAGCGCGCGGTGGACCCGGGACACGCGGGGCGGGGCGGCGTCGACGGTGAGCTCGAGATGCGGGCCGAGACCCAACTGCGCCGCCGGTACGTCGTGCAGCTCGATCTCCAGCCGCTCGCCCGTCATCCGCCACCGGCGCACCGCCGACTCGACGCGTTCGCCGACGCCGCTGGAGACCTCGTGCGGCTCCGCCTCCCACGTGCCGCGCTTGAACCGCAGCACCGTGCCGGTCTCGCCGGGCCCCTCGGCCAGCGTCAGCGTCATCACGTCATCGATGAACTCGTAGCGTGTGTACGACATCCGCACAATGCGTCACTCTATAGCCACACGCTCACTTCGAGACGGGCCGTAGAGCCGAGATCCAGTGGTACGGGCGGCTTGACCAGTTGGCGGGTGGCGCCCGGGGCCGGGGCGACGTACAGGTAGGCGCCGCTGACCGGGGGCTTGCTGATGTCGTCGTAGGTGTTGCGCCAGGCGAGCACCGCGACCGTGCTCTGGCCGGGGGCGAGCGCGACGGGGTGGGCCGACTGGTTGTGGTGCACGCCCGGGACGATCTTGATGTCCTGGACGTCCTTGTCCTTGTCCAGCACGATGACCTCCGGCTGGCCGCTGACCGTCACCGCCGTGTCGCCGCAGTTCGTGACGTGCAGGCTCATCTCGCGGTAGCCCATGGCCGCGTCGCCCCGGTCGGCCTCGATCTTGAGCCCGCCCGCCGGGCACCCGACCGGCTCCTCCTCGCTCTTCACCGAGGGCGAAGCCACCGGCGTCGGCAGGGTGTTCTGCGGCTCGGTGCCGGGCTGGGCGCAGCCGGCCAGCAGCACCACCGTGAGCAGCGCCAGTCCCCGAATCCTCATGACTCCAGCACCGCCGGCGTCAGATCGGCCAGGGAGGCCACGCCGGCCAGGCCCATCGTCAGGTCGAGCTCCGCGATCACGTTCTCGATCACCTGGCGTACGCCGTCCGCGCCGTCCAGCGCCAGGCCGTACAAGTGCGGCCTTCCCAGCAGGCAGGCATCGGCGCCGAGGGCCAGGGCGACCAGCACGTCGGCGCCCGTGCGGATCCCGCTGTCGAGGAGCAGGGCCGGCTCGGGGCCGACGGCGGCCCGGATCGTCACGAGCGCGTCGAGCGCGGCCACCGACCGGTCGACCTGGCGGCCACCGTGGTTGGACACCACGATGCCGTCCACGCCGGCGTCGAGGGCCCGGCGGGCGTCGTCGGGGTGCAGGATGCCCTTGAGCAGGATCGGCAGCCGCGTCCGGCCGCGCAGGGTCTCCAGGTGGGCCCAGCTCAGGCCCGGGTTCGAATAGATGTCCAGGAACGTCTCGACGGCCGCCCGGGGCTCCCGCGCGGTGAGGTTGGCGAAGAAGCCGCCCGGGTGCTCGCGCGCGATCGACACCAGCGTGCGCAGCGCGCCGAGGGTGACCTGGGGCTTGGCCGCCGGTTGCGCCGCGCGCTCCCGCACGATCTCCATGAACCGCGGATCCGACGTGTACTGCGCGATGCCCTGCCCCCGCGCGAACGGCAGCGAGCCGAGGTTGAGGTCCTGCGGCCGCCACCCGAGCATCGTCGTGTCCAGGGTGACCACGAGGGCGCGGGCCCCGCAGTCCTCGGCCCGCCCGATCAGCGAGTCGACCAGCCGCTCGTCCGTGGACCAGTACAGCTGATACCAGAACGGCGTGTCGCCCATCGCCTTCGCCGTGCGCTCCATGGGGCTGCAGCCCTGGTTCGAGAACACGTACGGCACACCCGCGGCCGCCGCGCCCCGGGCGATGAGCACGTCGCTGTCGCGGCGGATGAGCGCCCCGGCCCCGACCGGCGCGAGCAGCAGCGGCGCCGCCAGCGGCGTGCCGGCCACCTCGGTGCGCAGGTCACGCTCGGTGATGCCGGTCAGCATCCGCGGTACGACCCGCCGCCGCGCGAACGCCGCCCGGTTCGCCGCCATCGTGGCGCCCTCGCCGGCTCCCCCGGCCACGTACGCCCAGGCCCGCGCGGACATCGCCCGCCGCGCCCGCCGCTCCAGCTCGGCGGCGTCGGTGGGCACGGACGGCCGGCGCCCGAGCGCACCCTGCCGGTAGACGACGCCCTGCCGGGCACGGCCGATGTTCACGGACGGCACGGTACCCTTCGGCGGGTGGCCCTGCCGACCCAGGACGAGCTGCGGGACGCGACCTGCGTGGCGTGCCCGGGCCAGTCGCTGCCGCTGGGCGCCTTCGACGTGGCGGAGCGGCCGGACCCCGGCATCCCGTACTCCCCCGTCCCCGGCCACCGGGTGCACGCCGCGACCGGCACGCCCACCTGCGTGCATCCGTACCGGGTCGGCGTGCCGCCGGGGCACTACCGCTCGGCGGGCGCTCCCCTGCCGGCCGGCGCCCCGCCGCCGCCCGCGCCGACCGGCCCCGACCTGGCGCTGCCGGACGACCCGACGCTGCTGGAGGCCTGGCTGATCGCCGTGGTCCGGGCCGCACCCGCCGCCGCGCTCGGCCCCGCCCTGCGCCGCGCGGAGGCGACCGCCCGCACCCGGTTCCCGGACCGCGAGGTCGTCACCGCGCTGCGCCGGGTCCTGGCCACCGAACTCAGCTGACCTGCGGGTCGGTGGTCACCGGCACGCGCACGCCATGGCCGGACACCGTGCGCACGGCGCGGGCGATCGGGTCCTCGGCGGCGATCCGGCCGAGGAGGAAGCGGGCCTGCACCGCCTGCCGCCCGAGCACCGCCCCGGCCGTCTCGGTCGCCCACAGCAGCACGCCGAGGTCGAGGTCCCGGTCGGGCGCCGGGCCCCGGTCGAGGGCGGCCAGGACCCGCCCGCGCGTCTCGGCGTCGAACTCGGGGCGGACGGCGTCGTTGGCGGAGTGGTACTCGGACCGCTGCCCGTAGCGCCCGACGAGCCGCCGCCGGGTGGCGACGGTCTCGACGACGTCGGCGCCGAGCGCGGCCAGCCACTGGTCGACGCGCCGGGGCGGCCCGGCGGCGAGGCGGTCGAGCACCGCGTCGAGGAACGGGTCGCCGATGCCCTCCCCCACCACCCGCAGCACGGGCCCGGAGGCGTCGACGCACCCGGCCCGGCGCAGGTCCATCAGGGTCGCGGCGGCCAGCGCGGCCGGGAACACCCGCAGGTCGGTGCGGCGCCGCCGGTCGCGCGGGGCGAAGCTCACGTCGAACAGGTCGTCGGCGAGGCGCCCGGGCCCGGACAGCGGCCCCATCGGCAGCGGCGTGCCGCGCCGCTCGACGAGCCCGAACTCGACGAGCAGCGCGACGAGCGCCGGCACCTTGCCCGGGTCCTCGGCCGCCGCCCGCACGGTCCGCGCCACGCCCTCGGGTTCGAGCCGCAGCGGGCGGGACCAGGCGTGCACGTACTCGGCCCGGCCGGCCGCCACCAGGGCCGCCACCACGAAGTCGATCGCCGTCGCCGACTCCGGCCCGCCCTCCTCGAGCACGTGCACCGCCCGGTCCAGGCCGCCGGCCCGCTTGAGCCGCGCCACGTCCAGCTTCGCCTCGGCGCGGGCGGCCGCCGCCACCAGGTCGTCGAAGTCCGCGGTGCGCAGGGCCGCGGTCAGCAGCCCCGGGTCGGCGAGCAGTTCGACGGCCGGTCGCTCTTCCCCGGGTGTACCGGACGGGCCTCCCGCAAGCCGCGCCAGCCGGACGTCCAGGGGCGGGTGCGTGTCGAAGGGACCGGGCTGAGCCGGGCGCGCCGCGGCGTAGTGCGGGTCGCGGGCGAAGCGCAGCAGCACGTCCTCCGGCTCGTACCCCTCCGTGCGGGCCCACCCCGCATAGCTCGCGATGAGCAGCTCCCACGTCGCGCTCAGCGGGCCGAGATCCCGCAGCGCCGCCGCCAGCGCGTCGGGGCCCGCGACCCGGGCCGCCAGGTCGTCGGCCTCCAGCTCGGTGCGGCGGCGCACGGCGAGGGAGACGGCGGCATACGGCAGGACGTACAGCTCGAGCACGAACCCGGCCGGGCCCGCCTCGGCGATCGTGCGGGTCATGGCCTGCATGCCGCGGTACGTGATGGCGGCCAGGCCGGTGTGCCGGCGCGAGTAGTGGGCCAGTTCGTGGGCCAGCACCGCGCGCACCCGGGAGACCGGCCAGACCTGCAGCAGCGGCGCGCCGACGAGCAGGACCCGCCGGCCGGTGCGCAGGCCCAGCGCGCCGGTGTCCTGCCAGACGCCCGCGTTGACCGCCGCGACGAGGCGGATCTCGTCCGGCGGGCGGGTGCCGGCCAGCTTCGCCAGCTCCCGCGTCTGCGCCCACAGCCCCGGCGCCTGGGTCTCGTCGACCGCCACCCCGTCGCGCGGCGGCGGCTCGCCGGAGCTCAGCAGCGCCGCCGCCCCGGGCACCAGCAGCGCGACCGCGAGGGCGCCGAGGGCGAAGGCGCCCGCCTGGGCGTCGGCCGAGCCGGGGGCGATCAGCAGCAGCCAGACCGCGAGCCACCCGACCGCGACCGCGAGCGCGGCGCCGAGCACGTAGAAGCCGGCGAGCATGGCCACCGCCAGCGCCGCCCGCAGTTGGACCAGCACTCCCCCGTTCACGCGCACAGGGTGACACCGCCGCGCCACCAAGTAGGGTACGAAGACATGAGCAGCGTCTTTACGAAGATTCTCGCCGGGGAGCTTCCCGCGCGGTTCGTGTGGCAGGACGACGACGTGGCCGCGTTCCTGAGCATCGCGCCGCTGCGGCCCGGGCACACGCTCGTGGTGCCGCGGCAGGAGGTCGACCAGTGGACGGCGGCGGACCCGGCCCTGTTCGCCAAGTGCACGGCGGTCGCCCACACGATCGGGCGGGCGGTGCAGCTGGCCTGGGACGCGCCCCGCGTGGGCCTGGTGGTGGCCGGCTTCGAGGTACCACATCTGCACTTCCACGTCTTTCCGACGTGGGGCATGGAGGACTTCGACTTCGGCCGGGTCGACCAGCACCCGGACCCGGCGGCGCTGGACGAGGCCGCGGACCGGATCCGCACGGCCCTCAAGGCCCTGTAGCGCGTGCGGCTCACGTTCGACGGCTGGATCGCCGGGGTCGGCACCGCGAGCGGGACGCGGCTCGTGCTCGGGCACTGGCCCCGCTCGCCGTTCGGCCCGGTCAGCGACGTCATGGTGGAGCGGCCGGACGGCCATCGGGTGCTGCTCGCGCCGACGCCGGAGCTGGCCGAGTTCATCGACGCGACGTACGGGTTCGACGAGGTCCGCATCACGCCGGTCGACGTCGGCGCGTCGTGGGCGGTCGCGGCCGGGCCGCTGACGCTGCGCTTCGACGTCGGCCGGCGGGGCGGGCTGGGGTGGCTGCTGCGTGCGGTACCGGCGAAAATCGCGCGACACCCGAACTGGGTGCGGCTGGTGGACCTGCCGGCGCGGCTGGTGATGCCGGGCGTGCGCACGCACGGCAGCGCGGGCCGGGGGCGCCGCGAATGGTACGGCGTGCGGGACCTGCATCCGATCACCGCCGCCTCCGCCGCGTGGGAGGGGCGCGACCTCGGGCCGCTCACCGACGTCGACCCGCCGGTCCGGTTCGGGTTCGGGTCGACGCCCCGCCACCCGTCGTTGGCCCGGATCACCACCACCGTCGATGTGCCGGACACCCGGCGGCCCTAGGCTCCCCGCCCGTGACGTTCGACCTCTGGGGCGCGGCCTACCAGATCATGGACGGGCGCTGCTCGGGCGACGGCTTCCGCGCGTTCCGGAGCTGGCTCGCCGTCACCCTCGACCGGGACACCCTCGAGCGGGTCCTGGCCGACCCGGACTCCCTCGCCGACGTGCCCGCGATCCGGCGCCTGGCCGGCCGCGAGACCCACGACTGGGCCCCCTCCGAGTGGCCGCAGCACGACGTCGACGGGCGGTCGTTCGAGGATCCCGCCGGCCGGCCGTGGGACTTCGACGACCCCCGTGAGGTGGCCCGCCGGCTGCCGCGGCTGGGACGGATGTTCCCGCGCATCGGCGAGGTGCACGAGCGCGGGAACGTCCATTGGGCCGCCGGCTAGATCGGACCGGCCGGTTCGGAACGGCTCAGGACCTCAGCAGGCGTTGCTGCGGAAGTCCGACACCGCGATCCCGGAGAACCCGCAGGTGAACGGGGTGAACCGGGAGTCCTGGCTGACCCACCGCTTGAACCAGGAGACCAGCGCGCGCGAGGCGGTCGCGTTCGTGGTCTGCGGGAAGAAGTGGCTCTGCCCGGTCAGCTCGACGTACGTCTTCGGGCCGCCCAGGGTGTTGTAGAACGGGATCGAGTGGCTGGACACCGGGGCGATGGTGTCGGACTGGCCGCCCACGATGAGCACCGGCTCGCTCACGTTGTTCCAGGTCTTGTCCGAGTTCCACGGCGCCAGCGGCACACCCGCCTTGACCAGCCCGGACGTGTCGGCCGCGAGGGCCTCGAGGGTGCCGCCGCCGCCCATGGAGTGCCCGGCGACGCCGCGGCGGCTGCCGTCGACCTTGCCCCGGACCGCGGTCGGCGACGAGTTCACCGCCCAGTTGAGCGCGGCGAGCAGCTGGTTGCCGCGACTGGCCGGTTGGTCGTACAGCGTGTTGGTCTCGATGCCGACCACCACGAAGCCCCAGGAGGCCAGGCGCGGCCCGATCCAGGACAGGCTCGACCAGGTGGCGGTGAACCCGGGCGAGACGGCGATCACCGGGTAGCGGCCGGTGGCGGTCGGGTAGTAGACCCGTCCGCCGCCGAACCCGGTGACCAGGCTGGAGATGCTGGCCGAGGTGGTGGCGAAGCTGCCGTTGCCGGTGATGTTCGACGAGGTCGGGGCCTGACCGACCTCGTCGGCGAGCGCCGGGGTCGCGACGGCCGCGATGCCGGAACCCATGAGGGTGAGGATGAGCCCGACCCGCAGGACGAGCCGAATGGCGGGGGTGTTTCGCACCGGTGTCTCCCGATCGACGAGGGATACTTCGATGCGCGTCAGTGTGTCCGGGTCGGGACCGGCTCCGGATCCGTGAAATCGCCAGTCTCAGTCGACGAGGCCGGCCAGCTGAGCTTCCCAGCCCTCGGTGTGGATCGCCCGGCCCTGGAAGCGCTCGCGCAGCACCCGCAGGGCGGGGAGGCGCTGGGCCGCCTTGCGGTACTGCGAGGCGGCCGAGTCGGCGTCGGCCGAGATCCCCTCGACGCGGAAGCCGAGCAGGTCCAGGGCCCGGTTGAGCTGGGCCGCCTGGTCGGTGTCGCGGCAGGTGAACACGTAGGTGGCGTGGTCGGGGGCGTTGAGCACCTCGTACACCAGCCGCCCGGACGGGGTCAGGCACAGCAGGAACGCGAGCACGGCCGGGTCGTCGGGGTCGGCCGGGTCGGTCAGCGCCGCGTAGTCGGTGTGCGCGGGCGTCACGGGCTGGTGCGGGAAGACCTGGCGGGGCAGGTGCGGGCCGTTCTCGTAGCCGCCGCCGCCCATCGCGCCCAGGCCGAGCAGGCCGAAGGCGAGGCCGGGGCCGTACGTGTCGAACGGGCCTTCGAACGGGCCACCGAACCCGGACACCATCCCGGCGGCGAACATGCCGGGCAGCCCCGGCGCGAACGATCCGGCGTGCGCGTCGTGGTCGAGCACCGGCGGCCGGGCCGGGTCGCGCCACGGGCCGGCGCCGGAGCCTGCCCGCTGTACCGACGAGGTCTGTTTGAACCCGAGCCACACCTGCCCCAGCCCGAGCAGCTTGCGGGCACCCGCGACCCGCTCCGGCCGGCACGCCGCCTCCAGCAGGGCGGGGAACACGCCGGGCTCGACCGCCTCCAGGGCGTCGCGCGGCGCGGCGAGCCCGTCCCGCAGCAGCGCGGCGACCGAGCGCAGCGCGACCGGGCCCAGCCCGGGCAGCAGCGCGGCGAGGAAGTGACTGGTGCGCCCGGCCGCGGCGGCCGTGCGGGCCCGCAGCAGGTCCAGGAACTCGCTCGTGCGGCGGGCGAGCCGGCCCACGGCGATCGGCGGTCTTCCCGGCACGCTCAGCCCGATGGTGTACCCCGTGCTGTCCGTCGTCACCGCCTGGATGAACGGGTACGGCAGCTTCTCGGCCAGTCCCGCCGCGGGCACGATGACCAGCGCGTCGTCGTACAGCCGCAGCTCGGCCGGGGTGCCGTCGACCCAGCCGGGGAACGCCTCGGCCGTGCCGACCCCGTCGAGCAGCAGCACCTGCTCGGTGTCGGCGACCCGCGCCTCCGACAGTTCCGCGAGCAGCTGGGTGCGCATCACCCCGAGCCGGCTCAGTTCCAGACGGGCGCCGTCGGCGAGCAGGAGCTGCACGACGTACGGCTGCGGCTCCTGCACCTCGACGACGTCCCCGGGCGCCACCCGCAGGACGGCACCCCGCTCGGGCGTCACGACCAGCGCGCCGCCGGCCATCTCGGCCGACCCGTCGCCCTCGTCGAGCAGCGCCCCGCCGTCGGCGATCAGGCGGTAGCGCACGTCAGGCCGTCGACGTGCCGCACTCGGCGCAGAACATCGCGCCGGGCTGGGTCGGCGTGCCGCAGTTGCCGCAGAACCGCTTCTGCTGCTGCGGCGCGGCCGCGAGCGGGGTCCCGCAGTGCTGGCAGAACTTGCCGCCGCCGGTCTCGTTCATGCACGAGGGGCAGCGCCCGACGGCCTGGTCCCGGTAGTTGACGTCGCGCGTCCAGTCCACCTGGTTGATGTGCTCGTGCAGCTGGTTGACCTGGGCCGCGGCCTGCATGCCGGCGATCTCCTGGTCCAGCCGCGGCGCGCAGCTCGTGCACAGCCCGCGCTCGTGGTTCCAGCACACCTGCTGGCAGACCCACTGCCCGCAGCGGTGACACTGGGTGAAGTAGACCTGCATCTCCTCGGCCGCCTTGGCCAGGGCCTTGTCCCGCGTCGACCCGCGCAGCCCGTCGCGCATCCACTGCGCGTCCCAGCCGATCTGCGAGGCCTTGTTGCCGACCTCCCCGCCGAGCAGGTCGCCGCCCATGCGCAGCAGCTTCCCGCCGAACCCGGTCACCGAGTGCTGGAAGGACGAGCTGTAGCCGTTGCCGCAGCGCATGCAGTTGAACTCGAACTGGTACCCCTCGCGGGTCGAGTGGTCCGAGTAGTTGTTGGTGAACGGCACCATGCCAGCCATCGGCGACAAACCCCTTGTTCGAGAGCAACCAGTCTTCCACCTTTTTTGTACCTGTCGCCCGCCATCGGCATGATCGGCAAGTCGGTCATATGACATCGCCTGATCGGCGCCCGATGAGCGCCCGCGCCCAGTCGCGCATCCCACCCGGCGGCGCCTGCCGCACATAGGTCTCGAACAGCGCGACGGCCTCGTCGCGGCGCACTCCGGCGGTCATCACCGGCGCCGCGAACCACGGCGCTTCGGGATGCGTCCGCCAGGCCGCCGCCACGCCCGCCCCGCCGTCGGGGGGCGACTCGTGGGCGTAGTAGACCTCCGCCACACCCAGCACCATGGCCGCCCCGAGACACATCAGGCACGGCTCCAGCGTCACGGCCATGCGGATCGGCGCCGTGCCGCGCCGCGACCCCAGCGCCTCGTCGGCCTGCGTCAGCGCGAGCAGGTCACCGTGGACGATCCGCCGCCCGAGGGCCCGCTCGCTGGTGTACGCCCGCCCGAGCACGACCCCGCCCGCCTCGACGACCGCCCCGATCGGCAGCTCGCCCGCGGCTAGGCCCTGTCCTGCCGATCTTGTCGAGCCGAGACGGAGTCCAGATTTCGGCTGCGTGCGCAGCGCGGGAGGTCGGTTACCGGGGTTGTAACCGGCCTTCCGCGATGTGTGCGCAGCCGGAATCTGGGCCCGGTGCAGGCCGGCAAGATCGGCAGGACAGGGCCTAGCCCCTCGGCCGCGACGGCCAGCGCCGCGTCCATCAGCTCGTCCGGCGTGGGGCAGGCACCGACGCTTGGCAGCACGGTCCGGAGCCTACCCCCGCCGGCGGTCGCTAGGCCGTGATCGTGGGCCAGGCGAAGGCGAGCAGCGCGCACGCGGCGGCGAGACACGCGAGATTCACGCCACGCACCGGGACGGGCAGCGCGGCCACCACGAGCAGGATGATGGCGATGAGGTAGAGCACGGCCTGTGCCGACATGACAGCCTCCGGGGTGCGGGTTCGGACTGGTCGATCCATACCCCCGGCACCGTCCACATGAAACACTCGAGGAGCGCGCGATGCCCGAAGCCGGAGTGCCCCTGCGCAAGCTGGGCTTTCTCACCATTGGCCTGTTCGATCCCGCGGAGCCGGCGGCCGGGCACGAGTCGACCCTGGAGGTGATCGCGCTCGGGGAGCGGCTCGGGTTCGACAGTGCGTGGCTGCGGCATCGCCATCTGCAGTACGGGATCAGCTCGCCCCTCACCGTGATCGCCGCCGCCTCGCAGCGGACGTCGCGGATCGAGCTGGGGACCGCGGTCACGCCGCTGGGGTGGGAGAACCCGCTGCGCCTGGCCGAGGACCTGGGCACCGTCGACCTGCTGTCCGGCGGGCGGCTCAACCCGGGCCTGAGCGTCGGGCCGCCGATGCAGTGGGAGCACGTCCGCGGCGCCCTGTACCCGGACACGGCCGACGCCGAGGACTTCACGTACGCGCGGGTGGAGCGGCTGCTGTCCTTCGTCGGCGGGGAGCCCGCCAGCGACTTCTCGGGCGTGGAGGGCTTCGAGGTCTTCTCGGACCGCGTCGAGCCGCACTCGCCGGGGCTGCGGGGCCGGATGTGGTACGGCGGCGGCAGTCTGCGCTCGTCGCAGTGGGCCGGCGCGCACGGGATGAACCTGCTCACCAGCAGCGTGGTGAAGGCCGAGGACCCGCACGACGCGGCGCCGGACTTCGCGGCCATTCAGCTGTCCCACGTGCGGGCATTCCGCGCCGCCCACCCCGACGGCGCGCGGGCCCGCGTGTCCCAGGGCCTCGTCGTCATCCCCACCGACAGCGCGACGGCGGCGCAGCGGGAGAAGTACGCGGCGTACGCCGAGCAGCGCACGCCGCGCACCGCCACCCCGCAGGGCCCGGCGCGGATGATGTTCGCGCCGGACCTGGTGGGGCCGGCCGAGCAGATCGCCGAGCGGCTGTGCGCGCACGCCGCCTTCCGCGAGATCGACGAGGTGGCGTTCGCGCTGCCGTTCGCCTTCGAGCACGAGGACTACGTGCAGATCCTGACCGACATCGCCACGCACCTGGGCCCGGCCCTCGGCTGGCGGCCGGCCACCGCGTAGCTCAGTTCCTCCCGGCCCACGGCTCCGGTTTCGCGCACGACGGGGCCGGCGGGACCGGGCGGCACTCCTCCTTGCGGTCCGGGCGCGGTGCGAGCCGGGGGGCGCGGTAGATCTCGGCGCCGGCGGCGTCGTAGGCGACCAGTTCGGCGTTGCCGCGGACGCCGTCGGCGATCAGGCCGAAGGCGCCGTGCTCGATGCGGGCCGTCGTCGCGTGGCCGTCGCCGTGCTCCAGGACGAGCTTGACGACGCGGTCCGAGACCCGGCCGGCCAGGGCCACCGTGCCGCCGAAGTCCTCGGAGGCGCTGCCCAGCAGGGTCTGGACCGGGCCCGGCACGGTCGTCGGGTCGATCCAGCCCTCGGTGTCGAAGCCGCCGCCCCGGCCGGGGTCGTCGATGTGGTCGATGGTGCAGGCGAGGTAGCCGGTGTGGTTGATGTACAACAGGAACCCCACCTGCCCGTCGGAACCGGCGACGGCCAGGTCGGGCGGGTCCACCGGCAGCGGCTGGTAGTGGTTCCGGTTCCAGTCCAGGCACGCCGCGGTCGCCTTCCGCAACTGCGGCAACGGCTCGTCCGGGCCCATCGCGATGACCGCGGGACCGTGTCCGCGGCCGCCCCAGATGAACGCGGGGAGCACCAGCACGAGCACGACCGCGGCGGCCACGGCCAGGGCCCAGCGCAACCGGTACGGTGCCGGGAGGGAAGGGCGGGTCGCGGCCACGAGGTCGGCGCGCATGCGGGTGGCGGTCGCGGCGGGCAGGTCGCGTTCGGTGGGCAGGTTCATGCGTCCTCCTCCTGCAGCAGGGTGCCGAGCCGGGCCCGGGCGCGGCTCACCCGGGAGCGCATCGTCGCCGGGGCGACCCCGACGGCCGCGGCGGCGTCCACATAGGACAGGCCGGACCACAGGCAGAGCGCGACCGCCTCGCGTTCGGCCCGGGGCAGGCGGCGGATCTGGCGCAGGATGGCGCGCATCCGGTGTTCGTCGTCGAGCCTGGCCGCCACCTCGTCGGCCGGGTCGGCCACGTCGGGCGGGGGCGGCACCCGGTGCAGCAGGGCGAGCCGGCGGCGCAGGGCCCGGCCCTCGCCGCGGGCGGTGTTGCCGGCCACGACGAGCAGCCAGGGCAGGACCGCCCCGCCGGCCGGCTCGACCTCGCCGCGGCGGCGCCAGGCGACCAGGAACGTGGCCTGGGTGACGTCCTCGGCGGCGGCCCAGGAGCCGGTCAGGCGGAACGCGTGGTTGTACACGGCGCGGGCATGCCGGTCGAACAGCCGCCCGAAGGCGTCGCCGTCGCCGTCCCGGCACGACGCCCAGAGCTCACGGTCGGAGGGCTGCAACTCGGTGGTCACATCTGTTCATGGCCGGCACCCCTCCCCGCGTTGCGTGCCCGCCTTTCCGTCGCATTTCGGAAATGTCCGAAATGGCGCACGAATGCCGGCGGAAACGCAAATCGCCCCAGGGCAAGAATCCCTGGGGCGACGCGAGCGCGAAAGCGATCAGCCGTTGAGCGGCCGCCGCCCGATCGCGATGACCGACTGGCCGAAGGGCGGCCGGAAGCCGCGCTCCATGAACCGGGTCAGCGGCGCGACGGTGGTGTCGTAGAACTTGACCATCGGGCCGGGGCCGGGCATCTGCTTGAGCAGGCAGGTCGACACGTAGTACCCGATGAGGCCCAGCGAGTTCGCGTAGTGCAGCTTCACGACCTCGAGGTTGGCGGCGTCCATGGCCGCCCGCATCGTCTTCTTCGTGTAGCGGCGCACGTGGCCGGTGGCGATGTCCGCCGGGCCCATCGCGAACGGGAAGGCCGGCACCACGTTGATGACGTAGCCGCCCGGGCGGACCAGCGAGCGCATGGTGCGCAGGCCGCCGATGTCGTCGTCGATGTGCTCGAGCACGTTGTACGAGATCGCGGCGCTGTGGTCCGCGCTCACGTCGCTCGGCAGCAGCAGCTCGCGCACGGAGACGCCCGCGTGGTCGGAGAACCGTTCCTTGAGCGCCACGATGCGGCTGTGCTCCGCCTCGGTCAGCGTCATCTTCTCGGTGTGCTCGAGCCATTCCGCGGCGTAGTCACCGAGACCGGCGGACACCTCGATCGGGTGGTCGCCGAGGTAAGGCGTCGCGAACGCCACGAACCACTTGCGATGGTTCTTCGCCATCGCCAGACCCTCGAGCACCTCCGACTGGATGGCCTGGTCTCCGAGGATTGCCGCGTCCGGATTCGGCACTCTGCACCCCTACGTGAATACTGATCATGTCTGGCAGAACTGGCGTAGTGTATCGGCGTTGATAGTCCCCCGCCAGCCCCTGCGGCGCACTTCGAGCGGCAACTATGGTGTCACCGTGAAATTCGGGGAGAAGACCCGCGAGGTCCGGGCCGCGGCGCTGGCGCTGCTCACTTATGTCGCGTGCGCCGTGCTGGTGCTCCAGCACCTGTGGGCCGATCCACAAGGCCGGATGTTCGCCGACAACGGTCAGGATCAGATCTTCTTCGAGTGGGTGCTGACGCATGCGGCACGCCTCTTCACGCACGGTGACAACCCGTTCTTCACCGATCAACTCAATGCGCCGGCCGGCGTCAATCTCATGGCGAACACATCCGTTCTCGGACTCGCATTACCGTTGGCGCCGATCACGTTACTGTTCGGTGCGGGCGTCACGTTGGTGCTCATGGACACCATCGCCCTCGCCGGCACCGCGGCCGCGTGGTATTTCATTCTTTCCCGGCATGTTGTCACATCCCGGGTCGCCGCGTACGTCGGTGCGCTGTTCTGTGGTTTCGCCCCGTCGATGATCTCGCAGAGCACGGCCCACCCGAACATCGCCGGACAGTTCCTGATCCCGTTCATCGTCTGGAACGTCCTGCGGCTGCGCGAGCCCGGCCCGGTCCTGCGGCGCGGGCTGATCCTGGGCGCCGTGGTGCTGTACCAGTGCTTCATCAACGAGGAGATCCTGTTCCTCACGGCCGTGGCGCTGTTCGTGTTCCTGGTCGCGTACCTGCGCCCGCGGGAGTACCTGCCGGCCGTGCGCTCCGCCCTGCCCGCCCTCCTCGTCGGCGGGGTGGCGGCCGGGGCCCTGCTCGCCGTGCCGCTGTACCACCAGTTCTTCGGCCCGCAGGCGTACCACGGACTGCCCGATTTCGTGCACGGTTTCAGCAGCGATCTCGCGTCGTTCAAGGAGTTCAGCCGCCGCTCGATTTTCGCGCCCGACGATCTGTCGACGATCGACAAAATGGGCGGCCCGACGGAGGAGAACACGTTCTTCGGCTGGCCCTTGATCGGCCTGATGCTGGCCGCGACCGTGGCCCTTTGGCGGCACCGCGCGGCCCGCGCCCTGATCATCACCGCGGCCCTGTTCGCGGTGCTCTCCCTCGGCACCACGATCAAGTACAAGGGCCGCGAGACCAGCTGGCACGGCCCGTGGAAGTGGGTCCACGAGCTGCCACTGTTCGACTCCGTGGTGCCGACCCGGCTGGGCCTGGTGCTGGCCCCGCTCATCGGCGTCCTGCTGGCCCTGCTCGTCGACCGCTACGTCATGGGCGCGAAGGCCCTCGACCCGGCGAAGTCCACCGAATCGGACGGATCCGCCGGTACCGTCGGCAGCCCCCACCCCACCGACACGCCAGACGATTCCACCGAAACGGCCGACACCCCCGGCGGCGCCATCGGCGGCCGCGAACCGGCCCCGGCCGGAGTCCTGCTCGCCGAGGAGTCCGCGTCGCCGGATTCGTCCGAAGGCGCGGTGGACGTCAAGACGGACATCCGCCGCCCGGAGGCCGAGGAGACGACGCCCGCCTCCCGCTGGCTGTGGGCCGTGGCGCTGATCGTCGCCCTGGTCCCGCTGGTCCCGACCCCGCAGCCGGCCTCCCCGCGCTCGGCCATCCCGGCGTTCTTCGCCACCGGAACCTGGCGCGCGGAGATCCCCGAGAACGGCGTGGTGGTAGCCCTGCCGCTGGGCTGGTGGGAGGGTCTCGACGCGATGCGCTGGAGCACCGAGAACGACCTGGACTTCCGCGTCGCCGGCGGCTACTTCCTCATCCCGAACGAGGACGACCCGGAAAAGTCCGCGGTGTTCAACGCCAAGGTCCGCCCCACCATGGAACTGATCAACACCGTGGCCGGCGACGGCACCGTCCCGCAGGTCACACCCGACCAGGTCGCCCAGGCCAAGACCGACCTCGCGTACTGGCAGGCCGACGCCCTGGTCCTGCCCGACCAGCACGCGAACAGCGAGGCCGTGCGCCAGACCGCCGACCAGCTCTTCGGCCCCGGCAAGCACGTCGCCGACGTCTGGATCTGGAAAATCACCCACTGACGGCCCGGAGCGCCCGTGCCACCCCGCACGGGCGCTCCCCCTTTCAGCCGTTCCAGTCGACCAGCTGAACGATCACACCGTTGGGATCGCGCACCTGAAAGGCCCGCTCCCCCCACTCCTCGGTCGTGAGCGGCATGGTGATCGCCACCCCGGCCCGCTCCAGCCGCGCCAGCTCCCCCTCGAGGTCGTCAACCACGAACGCGAGAATCATCCCCGCGGCGTGCACGTCCCGCTGCTCCACGGGGAGCGTGGGAAGCCCGCACCGCAGGAAGATGACGTTCAGCCCCACATCGTCCCGGGTGAGCGACGCGAACCCGTCGGCCGCCATCTCCTCCCGAAACCCGAACTGCTCCTGCAAAAACCCACTGGACGCGGCCACGTCCCGCACGTTCAACGACACCGCCGACGCACTGACCCGCACTGCTGACCTCCCAAGGCGAGAAAACCTTCTACAGTGTAGAGAGATTTCCCCCGCCCGCCAACGCCGCAGCTCAACGACCTAAACGCGCGACCACCCCGAACGCACAGGCACTCCGAACTCGCGGCCGCCCGAAGCGCGGGGCCCACCCGAAGCGCGCGGCCACCCCGAACACGCGGCCACCCGAAGCGCACAGCCACCCCGAACACGCAGCCATCCGAAGCGCGCGGCCCACCCCGAGACGCGCGGCCCACCCCGAGACGCGCGGCCCAGCCCGCGGCGCGCGGCCCACCCGAAGCGCGGGGCCCACCCCGAACGCGGCCACCCCGAGCACGCAGCCACCCCGAGCACGCAGCCACCCCGAGCACGCAGCCGACCCGAGCACGCAGCAGCTACCCCGACGCACAGCAGTCAGCCCCGACGCGCACACCCAGCCGCCCGAGGCACGCAGAAGGTCAGCCGCCGGAAACGCCCGGCCACCAAGCGCGCGGCCACCCCGAGCGCGCGGACGCCGCCCAGACGCACAGCACTCAGCCCCAACGCGCACACCCAGCCAGCCCGCCGGAAGCGCGCGAAGGTCAGGCGCCGCAACCGCGCGGAAAGTCAGACGCCCACGCGCGCGAAAGGCCAACCGCCCGCCCCACGCGCGGAAGGTCAGGCGCCCCATGCACGCCGCGCGGAAAGTCAGGCGCCCCACGCACGCCGCGCGGAAGATCGGGCTCCCCACGCGCGCCGAAGGCCAACCGCCGCAAGCGCGCGGCCACCCCGAGCACCGAACGCCACCCAGACGCACAGCGGTCAGCCCCAACGCGCACACCCAACCAGCCCGCCGGAAGCGCGCGAAGGTCAGGCGCCGCAACCGCGCGGAAAGTCAGACGCCCAAGCGCGCGAAAGGCCAACCGCCCACCCCGCGCGCGGAAAGTCAGGCGCCCCACGCACGCCGCGCGGAAAGTCAGGGCGCCGCACACGCGGCGCGCGGTAGGTCAGGCGCCCCACGCGCGGCACGCGGAGAGTCAGGCGCCCCACGCGCGCGGAAGGCCGACCGCCCACCCCACGCGCGGAAAGTCAGACGCCCCCACGCGCGCGGAAGGCAACCGCCCGCCCCATGCGCGCCGAAGGTCAGGTGGCCCAATGCGCGCGGAAGTCAGGCGCCCCACGCGCGCCGAAGGTCGGGCGCCGCACACGCACGGCCACCAAGCGCGCGGCCGCCCCGAGCGCGGAACGCCACCCGGACGCACAGCAGTCAGCCCCTAACGCACACACCCAACCAGCCCGCCGCAACCACCGCGCGGAAGGTCAGGCGCCGCAACCGCGCGGAAAAGTCAGACGCCCACGCGCGCGAAAAACCAACCGCCCGCCCCACGCGCGGAAAGTCAGGCGCCCCACGCACGCCGCGCGGAAAGTCAGGCGCCCCACGCGCGGCGCGCGGAAAGCCAGGCGCCCCATGCGCGAAGGTCAGGCGCCGCACGCGCGCCGATGGCCAACCGCCACAAGCGCGCGGCCGCCCCGAGCGCCGCCCAGACGCACAGCAGTCAACCCCCCACGCGCATACCCAGCCAGCCCGCCGGAAGCGCGCGATGGTCAGGCGCCGCAACCGCGCGGAAAGTCAGGCGCCCCACGCGCGCGAAAGGCCAACCGCCCGCCCCACGCGCGGAAGGTCAGGCGGCCCCGCACGCCGCGCGGAGGTCAGGCGCTCCACGCGCGCCGCACGGAAGGTTAGGCGCCCTACACACGGCGAAGGCCAACCGCCGCAAGCGCGCGGCCGCCCCGAGCGCCGAACGCCGCCCAGACGCACAGAAGTCAACCCCTAACGCGCACACCTAGCCGGCCCGCCGCAACCACCGCGCGGAAGGTCGGGCGCCGCAACCGCGCGGAAAGTCAAGCGCCCCACGTGCGCGGAAGGCCAACCGCCCGCCCACGCGCGGAAAGTCAGGCGCCCCACGCGCGGCGCGCGGAACGTCAGGCGCCCCACGCGCGAAGGTCAGGCGCCGCACGCACGCCGATGGCCAACCGCCACAAGCGCGCGCCCGCGACGAGCGCCGAACTCCCCCCAGACGTACAGCAGTCAACCCCCCACGTGCACACCCAGCCAGCCCGCCGCAACCGCGCGGAAAGTCAGACGCCCCCCCACGCGCGAAAGGCCAACCGCCAGCCCCACGCGCGCGGAAGGTCAGACGGCCCAATGCGCGCGGAAGTCAGGCGCCCCATGCGCGCCGAAGGACAACCGCCGCAAGCGCGCGGCCACCAACCGCGCGGCCACCAACCGCGCGGCCGCCCCGAGCGCGCGGCCGCCCCGAGCGCGGAACGCCGCCCAGACGCACAGCAGCCAGCCCCTGACGCGCACACCCAGCCGGCCCGCCGCAACCACCGCGGATAGTCAGGCGCCCCACGCGCGTGGAAGGCCAACGGCCCGCCCCACGCGCGCGGAACGTCAGGCGCCGCACGCGCGCCGAAGGACGACCGCCGCAAGCGCGCGGCCACCAAGCGCGGCCACCCCGAGCGCGGCCGTCCCGAGCGCGAACGCCGCCCAGACGCACAGCAGTTCGCTGCTAACGCGCACACCCGGCCGACCCGCCGCAACCGCGTGGACGGTCAGGCGCCCCACGCGCGCTGAAGGCCAAGGCGCCCACGCGCGCGGAAGGTCAACCGCCCAAAGCGCGCGGAAGGCCAACCGCCCACGCACGCCGAAGCCAACCGCCGGAAGCGCGCGGAAGGTCAGGCGCCCACGCGCGCGGAAGGCCAACCGCCCCACGCGTGCCGAAGCTAACCGCCGGGAGGGCGCGGAAGGTCACGCGCCAAGCGTGGACAGCAGTTCGGCGAACGTCTCGGCCGGCATGATCTCGATGCCCAGCTCCTCCGCCTTGGCCGCCTTCGAACCGGCGCCCTCTCCCACCACGACGAGGTCGGTCTTCTTCGACACCGAGCCCGATGACCGACCGCCCAGTCGCTCCACCGCCTCGTTGCCCTCGTTGCGCGTGAGACCCGGCACCGAACCGGTCACCACCACGGTCATCGGCGACCCGTCCTCCTTCTGCAGCGGCAACCGCACCCCGTCCGCAGAACCGGACGCGGACCCGGACCCGGACGGGGAAGAATCGTCGGAAGCGGCACGCGGGCGGAAGTCGGGCTCGGCCATGTTGACCCCGCGCGCGGTCAGGCGGTCGATCACCGGGCGCAGCTCGGCCAGCTCCGCCGCGATGGTCACCGCCCGCTCCGGCCCGACCGCCTCGACCGCCTGAAGATCCAGCGGGGTGGCGGCCAGCAAGGCCTCCATCGAACCGAAGTGCGCGGCCAGCCGGCGGGACATCGAGCGGCCGGTCATCCGTACGCCGAGGCCGGTCAGTACGCGGCCCAGGGGCTGCGCCTTCGAGGCCTGGATGGCGTTGACGAGCTTGGCCGCCGAGACCTCGCCCATCCGGTCGAAGGTCATGAGCGTCGGGGCGTCCAGGTCGTAGAGATCGGCGGGATCCGTGACGCGGCCGGCGGCGATGAGCATGTCGATGATTTTGCCGCCGAGGCCCTCGATGTCCATGCAGTCGCGGCTGGCGTAGTAGGACAGGGCCTCGCGCGCGCCGCAGGCCCGGCCGGTGGTGCAGCGCCAGCGCTTCTGGGTGCGGTCGATCTCGCCGCCGCAGCGGGGGCAGGTGACCGGGGGCTCGAAGGGCTGGGCGTCGGCCGGGCGCTCGTCGAGCTTGGCTCCGGTGATCTCGGGGATGACGTCGCCGGCGCGGCGGACGAAGACGGTGTCGCCGGGGCGGACGTTGCGGCGGACCAGGTCGTCGAAGTTGTGCAGGGTGGCCGAGGTGACGATGACGCCGCTGATCTGGACCGGTTCGAGGACGGCCACCGGGGTGATGACGCCGGTACGCCCGATCTGCACCTCGATCGCCTTCAGCCGGGTGGTCCGGGTGTCCGGCGGGAACTTGTACGCGATCCCCCACCGCGGTGCCCGGCTCGACGAACCGGCCTGGTCGCGGTCGGCGGGCTGGTCGGCCTTGATGACGGCGCCGTCGATGCCGTAGCCGAGGGTGGCCCGGTGCTCGTTGAGCTCCCGCACCGCGGCCAGGATCTCCTCGATCGTCGCGCACACCGGCATCCCGGCGGTGGAGGCGACGCCGAGCCGGTTGAGCTCCGCCATCGCGGCCGAGTGCGGGCCGTCGCCCAGCCCGCGCACGCCGTAGGCGAGGAAGGACATCGGGGCGTCGTACGTGCGGTCCTGCGCCCGCAGCGTGCCCGCAGCGGCGCTGCGCGGGTGGGCGAACGGCGGCTCGCCGGTCGCGGTGCGCATGCCGTTGGCGATCTCGAAGTCGGCCTCCGTCATGAAGACCTCGCCGCGCACCTCGATCGTCACCGGGTCGGTGAGCTTCTCGGGCAGGCCGGCCGCCCGCCGGGCCTGGCCGGTGACGTCCTCGCCGGCCCGGCCGTCGCCGCGGGTGGCCACCTGCACGAGCCGGCCCGACTCGTAGCGGGCGGCGATGGCCAGCCCGTCGATCTTCGGCTCCACGGTGTAGCCGGCCGCCGGGCGGCCGAGCAGCTTGTCGAGGCGGGCCGCCCACCGGCGCAGCGTCTCCTCGTCGAAGACGTTGTCGAGGCTGAGCATCGGCTCGCTGTGCACGACGTCGCCGACCACGCCCGCGCCGGCCGCGACGACCTCGGTCGGGGAGTCCTCGGGCTTCCACTCCGGGTGGGCCGCCTCGGTGGCCGCGACCCGCCGCATGAGCACGTCGTAGTCCGCGTCGTCCATGGCGAGGTCGGGCCCGCTGTAGTACGCGGCCGCGGCGTCCCTGATCCGCTCGATCGCGGCGTGGTACTCGGCGGGGGACTCGAAGCGCTCATCGACCATGCCAGCAGCCTAGTAAAGGGGTACGACAAAAAACCGCGCGGCGAGATCCAACCGCGTACGACAAAATCGGAACGTGACCGAGGATGACTACGTCGAGCTGGCCCAGCGCATCAACCGCGGCGACCTGATGATCGGCCTGCTCCCCCTCTCCGCCACCGACACCCTGGTCGCCGGCCTGAGCACGGCCGGCCGGGCCGGCAGCGCCCGCGCCTGGCGCGAGCTGGGCCTGGCCTATCTGGGTACCGACGGCGACCGCCTCCCCCCGGCGCCGTGGTCCCCGCAGCTGCCCTTCGACGACCCCGCCGACCACCCCCGCGGCCGGGCGCTGCGCAGCTTCGCCGAGGCCGCCGCGCTGGGCGACCGCGACGGCGCGCTGCTGTTCGCCCAGTGCTGCCGGGAGGCGTCGGTGCCGGCCCAGGAGGCGGCCCGCGCCCTGCTGCGCCCGCACGCCCGGCAGGACCCGGCGTCCGGCTACCAGTACGGGCTGCTGCAGCAGTGGCTCGGCAACCCGGGCGGCGCGATCGAGCACCACCTGCGCGCGGCCGGGCAGGGTGACGCCGATGCGGCCTTCGAGTTGTACGTGCTGTTCTCCACCGGCACCGGCGTGGAGCGCGACGACGGGGAGGCGGCCCGCTGGCTGCGCGCGGCGGCGGAGCTCGGCCAGCCCCGGGCGCTGTACAACATGGGCGCCGCGCACGCGACCGGCAACGGCGCCCCGTTGGACCCCGCGCTCGCCCTGTCGTACTACGAGCGCTCGGCCCAGGCGGGCAACGCGCGGGCGGCGGCGACGCTCGGCGTCATGTACCTCATGGGCGGCGACGTGCCCCGCGACGAGCGCCTGGCGGCCGAGTGGCTGGACCGGGCCGAGGACATGGGCCACCCGGTTGACGAGTGGCTCGCCCAGCTCGGCCTGCAACGCCCGTAATCCTGCAACGGCCGTGAAAACATTGACGCACTACGATCCCGCTCGGAGACTGTGAGCGCTCACACCCTCCGGACCAGAGGAGCGTTCCAGTGCGAAGAACCGCCTACCTGGCCGCCGTCGCGCTCGGCGCCGCCGTCGCGCTCACCAACGCCTCCCCCGCGGGCGCGGCCACGATCAGCATGCGCGGGGCCGACGTGTCCTCGCTGCAGCGCAGCCTGGACCTCGGCGCGCGGTACTACAACGCCTCCGGCACCCCCGCCGACCCCCTCGACATCCTCAAGGGCGCCGGCGTCAACTACGTCCGCCTGCGCGTCTGGAACAACCCGGCGAGCGGGTACAACAACCTCGCCAAGGTCCTCGTCCAGGCCCGCGCGGCCAAGGCCAAGGGCCTCCAGCTGATGATCGACTTCCACTACTCCGACACCTGGGCCGACCCGGGCAAGCAGTACAAGCCGGCCGCGTGGGCGTCGCACGGCATCGGCCAGCTGCAGACCGACGTCTACAACTACACCCTGTCGGTGTGCAACGCGCTCAAGGCCCAGGGCACCACGCCCGACAGCGTGCAGATCGGCAACGAGATCAACGTCGGCATGCTGTGGAACGACGGAAAGGTCGTCAACAACGACTTCACCAACCTGAGCCTGCTGCTCAAGTCCGGCTACACCGCGACCAAGGCCTGCAACAGCGGCACCAGCGTCATCATCCACACCGCCGACGCCGACAGCGACGCGCACGCCCGCTGGTTCTACGACGGTATCCGGGCCAAGGGCGTCGCCTGGGACATCACCGGCCTGTCGTACTACTGCATGTGGCACGGCACGCTCGCGAACCTGTCCGCCGTCATCAACGACGTGCGCACCCGGTACGGCAAGCCGGTCGTGCTGGCCGAGACGGCGTACCCGTTCACGGCGGCCGACGCGGACTCCGAACCCAACGCGATCGGCGGCTCGGCCCCGTGCTCCGGCTATCCGGCGACGTGGCAGGGCCAGGGCGCCGAGTTCACCGCCGTGCAGAACACCGCCCGCTCGGCCGGCGCCGTCGGGGTCTTCTACTGGGAGCCGACCTGGTACGCCATTCCCGGCAACGGCTGGGACCCGGCGAACATCAACGGTACGGGCAACCAGTGGGACAACATGACCCTGTTCGACTGGACCGGGCACCTCAATCCGAACGTGTCCTGGAAGCCGTAGCACCGCGCAACCAGCTCACGTACGGGTCGTCCGGCCCGAGGTACGACATCCGGTTGATGATCCCGGGCAGCGCGGGCGGCGGCTCGAAGGCCGCCACCGCCTGCCCCTCGGCGACCGCGCGCTCCAGGGCCGCGTTGAGCGCGAGGTGCCGCTCCAGGCCCGGCACGACGACGTCGGACAGCAGCCGGCTCACCTCGGCGCCGTAGCCGGGCGCGTCCGCCGCCGTGCGCAGGTTCCAGTCGTCGCTGCCCAGATGGAAGCCGTACCCCGCGGGCGGCGCCACCCGCCCCCAGACCTGGGCAAGCTCGTCGGCCCCGGTCTCGCGCGCGTACGCGACCCAGCGCCCGGTCGCGGCCCGCACCTCGATCGCGAACGCCACCTGGCCCGGGAACGTGGCGCCCTCGCCGACGAAGTCGATCGCGATCGCCCCGCCGTCGGCCTCCCGGCGCCGGTAATCGTCCGCGAAGCCCAGCGCCCGCAGCCGCGGCGCGACCTGGGCCGCGAGCATCGCCTCGTACGCGGGACGCACATCAACTGCCATTCGTCCAGCATATGGGGAATCGCGGGGAAATGTCCGTTCATACCGTGGGTAGGCTGCGGGCATGACGACCGCGAATGCGAACGCCCTCACGGCCCGCTGGACGTCCACAGTGGACACGGGAAACACCGTGCTGTCCGGCCCCGGCGTGTACGTCCTGCTGGCCCTCCTCGCCCCGTTCGCCGACGGGCAGGTGCGCGACGACCTGCTCGCGGTCGCCCCGGAGCCGCTCGACCTGCCGGACTCGCCGACCACCCGGATGGCCACCGCCGTGTGGTCGCGCACCGACGTGCCGCTCACCGACGCGTTCGTGGCCGCCGTCCCGGCCGCGCGGCGCGGGCCGCTGACCGGCGACCCGGGGACCGACCAGCCGGTGCTCGACGCCTGGGCCGACGAGCAGACCGCCGGGGCGATTCCGGCCATGCCGATCCAGGTCGGCGAGGACACGCTGATGGTGCTGGCGAGCGCACTGGCCGTACAAACGACATGGTCTTCGCCCTTCACGGGCATCCCCAGATGCCCGCAGTCCGGACCGTGGGCCGGCCGGGACCTCAACGGGCTCTCGCGCCGGACCCGCGGCCTGCAGGAGCTGCGGGTCGCCGGCACCGAGGGCGGCCCGGTCACGCTGCTCACGGTGACCGGCGCCGACGACGTCGACGTGGTGCTGGCGCTGGGCGAGCCCGGCCGCCCGGCGAGCGAGGTGCTGCCGGCGGCGATCAGCGCCCCGGCCCGCGCGTCGACCGAGGGCCCCGGGATCAGCGTGCGGGAGATCGAGGCCGCCGACGACGAGCCGGAACTGCTGGTGGACACGGTGCGGTTCCGCGTCGAGGGCCGGCATGACCTGCTCAAGGACGCCGCGGTGTTCGGGCTCGCCGCGGCCACCGACCGCGACGAGGGCCACTTCTCCGGCGTCAGCCCGGTGCCGCTCGCCGTCGACCAGGCCCGCCAGGACGCGGTGGCCGAGTTCAGCGCGACGGGCTTCAAGGCGGCCGCGGTCACCGGGATGTCGATGGTGCTGGCGGGCGCGTTCCGGCCGCAGTACCAGTACAAGAAACGGCTTGTCAGCGTGAACTTCGACCGGCCGTTCGGGTTCCTCGCCGTGCACCGAGCGACCGGCCTGGTGCTGGTCGCGGGCTGGGTCGAGGAACCCGAACTCGCCGAGCCGGAGCTATGACTGGGCGGTCAGCCGGAAGGACTGGGCGCCCGAGCCGTTGCACGTCCACTGCTGCAGCTGCACGCTGTCGGCCGTGGACGCCGAGGGCACGTCCAGGCACTTCCCGCTGTTGCGGCTCACGAAGTGGTAGTAGCCGCCGCCCTCGGAGACCGGCAGCCACTGCTGGTTGAGGCCGCCGCCGTACGCCCACAGGTGCACCACCGCGCCGTCGGCCGTCGACACCCCGTTCACGTCGAGGACCTGGGCCGCGTTGTTGCGGTTGTTGATCCGGACGTAACCGTTGCTGGTCGGCGCGAACTGGTACTGCTGTGCGAAACTGCTGTTGCACGTGTACTGCTGGATCGCGGTCCCGTTCGCGGTGCCCGACGAGCGCGCGTCGACGCACTTGCTGCTGGTCTTGTTCACCGTGCTGTACCACGTGGTGGACGAGATCGGACCGCCGCCGGTGCCGCCACCGCCGGCCCCGAACGGGCTGAGGATGATCGACGCCGAGCGCGGGTCGTTGTCGGTCACCAGCGACTCGAAGTGCCCGACGTCGTCGAACGGGAACGCGTAGGCGCGCCCGTCGGCCATGTTGGCGTGGATGATCCGCGCGTACTGGTTGGTCGGGCTGTTCTTGTAGAAGCCGCCCGCGTTGAGGTCGGGCTGGGTGTCGACGGTGCCGAGGGTGCCCCGGTTCAGGGCCGCGCACAGCGTCCGTGAGATCGGCCCGACGACCTGGTCGTTCGGGGCGGGCAGGTTGCCGGCGCAGCCGAACACGTCGGCGCTGCTGGGCCTGTTGAACGAGGCGACCACGGCGCCCGAGCCGTTCGTGAACGTCATCGTGCTGCCCGAGGTGCGGCCGAAGTACTTCGTGTTCGGCTGGTCGGCGAACGGCACCACGGTCAGCGTTTTGCTCGCGTACGCGTTCCAGGCGCTCGTGATGTACGAGTCGAGCACGTTCGCGGGCAGCTGCCCGGCGCCGATCGCCTTGCCCGGGGCGAGGACGCGCAGGACCGTGCCGTCCGAGCGGGTGTAGACGCTGTTCGCCCAGCCGGACTGGGCCTTGAGCTGGTTGATGACGGCGTTGCGGCCGTCGTTGACCAGGTCGCCGGTGCGCTGGGTGGCGCCGCTGGCGCCCGTGACGGTGACGGCGTGCGGCACCGCGAACATGTCGACCTGCGAGCTGTTGATCCAGAGGCCGGCGTCGTTGTACGTGAACTCGCTCCAGTCGAACAGGATGTTCTGGTTCGCGTCCCCAGCCGCCCACGGAGCCGGCTGCACGAGCCCGTCCGGGGTGAGGAAGAACTTGAGCTTCTCCCCCAGCGAGAAGTACACCCGCCCGGAGAAGCCGCGCGGGAACCGCAGCGTGGTCGAGCCGCCGTTGCCGGGCCCGCCGATCGAGACGTCCGGCGCGGGCGAGGGCGGGATCTGCCCGCCGCTCCACGCGGTGAACGTGCCGGCCGCGTTGACGTAGCCGAGCCGGCCGCTGCTGAGCTGGACGCCGATGACGTACAGGTACACGGCGTCGCCGCGGCCGGTGGTGTTGGAGACGGTGACGGGCAGCAGGCCGGGGCCGATCGCGTGGGCGGCCGGGGCGGCGGCGACGGCCGCGCCGGTGGCGGCCAGGGCGACGGCGCCGAGCAGCCCGAGGATTCTTCGTCGCAGGAACATGGCGGTGTCCTCCGTTCCGAAAGCAGGCTTGAGAGCGCTCTCTCAGCTCGGGTTCCGAGGGCGGGGATGAGCGTAGAGAGCGCTCTCACCCTAGCCATCTTTAAAGATTGTTGTCAATCAATGCACCCGGCCCGCAACGCCTCGCGAGCGCGAAAGGTTCTGTCGGAAAGCCCACCACTACGCATCGCCTCCGATCGCTATAGTCGGTCCCGACAGACACTCTGACGGGGAGGGTGGTTCTGATGGATTCGCTTGTCCTGCAACGGGTTCGGCCCAGTTGGGCGCCGCCAACCCTGGCCGTCCTGGCCGCCATCACCGCCGGCGTCGTGGCCCAGGGCGGGTTCTACCTTCCGGGCCGCATCCTGGTCACCGCGCTCGCGTTGATCGCGCTCGCCCTGGCCTGGCAACGGTTCGAGCTGCGTCCACTGTGGTTGATCGCGGGAGCCGTCGCCGCGTGGGCCCTTCTGCGGGCCGCGACCGCGGGCGGCCTGGCCGACGCGGCCGGCATCTGCCTCGCCCTGCTGACCCTGATCGCCGGGGTCGTCGTGGGCCGCGGGGCACGCGCGACGGACCTGGCCGCCGGGCTCACCGGCCTGGGCGCGCTGGTCGCGATCACCGCCTGGGCCGGCGTGGCGTGGCGCATCGAGCGCTGGTCGGTCCTCGTCGAGTCCACCCTGTGGCGCGGCGCATCGACGCTCACCTACGCCAACGCGGCCGCCGCCGTCCTGGCGGCGTGCGCGCTCCTGGCCCTCGCCCTGTGCACGGCCCGGCCTTCCAAGATCCAGAGCCTGCTCTTGTACCTCACGATCTCCGGCCTCGGCGCCACCCTCAGCCGCGCCGGGGCGCTCGCCTTCGCCCTCGGCACCGCCGTGTTCCTGCTCTTCGGCCCCCGCCGCAAAGCCCTGCGCCACCTGATCCCGGCCGCCCTGGGCGCCGCCGTGGCCACCGCCGCGCTGGTGCCCTCGTTCCCGGCAACCGCCGCACCGCAACCCCTCATCGCCCTGGCCGGCCTCGCCGCGGGCGCCGTGATCGCGCTCCTGCACCCCTGGTTCGCCCTGGGACTGGCCCTCGTCGGCGCCCTCCTCGTCGACCGGTCCACATTGGACAAGGTGCTGGACCGCCGGTTCACCCTCGACTCCCAGGGCCGCTCGGGCGCGCTGCGCTCGGCCCTGGAGACGGCCCGCGAGCACCCGCTGCTCGGCAGCGGCCCGGGCCAGGCGCGCTACCTCTGGTTCGACTACAAGGGCGACCTGGTGGTGAGCCGCTGGGTGCACAACGAGTACCTGCAGTGGCTCGTCGACCTCGGCGCCGTCGGCCTGCTGGGTCTGCTCGTCCTGATCGCCGCGCTCGTCGTGCTGATGCGGCGTGGCGATGTCGGCAATCCGCTGTGGGCCGGTGCGGTGGCCGCCATCGCCGCGCTCGCCGTGCACAGCGCCTTTGACTTCCTGTGGGAGCTGGCGGTCGTACCGCTGCTCGTCGGTGCGCTCACCGGCCTGGCCGCCCAGCCCCGCAGCGAAGAACCAGCAGTTTCCATCAACGGGGAGGAACCACAGTGAAGCTCAGCAAGTCCCACCTCGGCGCCGGCGCGCTCGCCCTCGGCGCGGTGCTCGCCTTCGCCGTCCCGGCCGGCGCCGCCGTCAACCTGCAGTCCGAGTCCAACGGCACCGCCGCCCTGAAAATCGTCAAGCAGGCCAAACTGAAGGCCAACGGCGCCGCGACCGTCGTGACGCTGAACATCACCTGCCCGAGCGGCGACTACTACGACCTGAACGTCTCCGTCACCCAGACCGTCGGCAACAAGACCACCACCGGCACCGGCTACGCCCCGCGCACCTCCTGCACCGGCGCCACGCAGAAGGTCAAGGTCCCGGTGACCGTCAGCGGCGGCGGCGCCCCCTTCAAGAAGGGCGACGCCTACGCCGTCGGCAACGCCAACATCTACGGCTTCGACTACATCCAGCTGTCCACCGGCCGAGTCATCGTCAACGTCGAGAGCTGACCGACGCCGAGGGTCCGGTATGCCGAGCGCTCCCGGCATACCGGACCACCCGGCCCCCACCCCACCGAGCCCCACCACCCAGACAACGCCCCTGAGCACGCCACACCAGGCGCGCAGCACGCACAGCACGCGAGCAGCACGCCACACCACGCGCGGACCACGCATGGCACACGCGCAGCACCGCGGATCACGACCTCGATGCGGCCGTCGGCCGTGGTGCCGCCGATGTCGAGCCGGTGCAGCAGCAGGAGGACGGCCGTCAGCCGGTCGGCAAGCACGCCGGCAAGATTTGCACGGCAATCCGGTCAGGGGATGACCTGTTTCGTCGGCACGATGCCGGCATGCATGAACCGACTTTCGTCCGCGTCAACGGTGTTCAGCTCGAGGTCTTCGAGGCGGGCCGCGAGCACGCCGGCAACCCCATGGTGCTCTGCCACGGCTGGCCGGAGCACGCCTACTCCTGGCGCCACCAGGTGCCGGCGCTCGCCGCGGCCGGCTATCACGTCATCGTCCCGAACCAGCGGGGCTTCGGGAACTCGTCCCGGCCGGCCGCGGTGACCGACTACGACATCGAGCACCTGACGGGCGATCTCGTCGCGCTCCTCGAGCACTACGGCTACGCCGATGCCACCTTCGTCGGCCACGACTGGGGCGCCTTCGTCGTCTGGGGGCTGGCCCTGCTGCACCCGGAGCGGGTGCGGGGCCTGGTGGCGCTGAGCCTGCCGTACCAGGAGCGCGGCGACACCCCGTGGATCGAGGCGATGGCGGCCGCGGCCGGCCCCGACTTCTACTTCGTCCACTTCAACCGGCGGCCGGGGGTCGCCGACGCCGTGCTCGACGCGCACCCGGAGCGGTTCCTGCGCAACCTGTTCCGCAGAGACGCACCCCCGGTCATGTCGATGGTCGACCTCGCCCAGGCCGAGCAGCCCCTCGGCGAGCCGGTCATGCGCGACGACGAGCTGGCCGTGTTCGTGGCCGCCTTCGCGGCGAGCGGGTTCACGGGCGGCATCAACTGGTACCGCAACCTCGACCGCGACTGGCATCAGCTGGCCGCCGCCGACCCGGTCGTCCGCCGGCCCGCGCTCATGATCTACGGCGATCGCGACGCGATTTTGCGGTCCGAGCGGCTGGCCGAGTTCGTGCCGGACGTGGAGGTGGTCAGCCTGGACTGCGGCCACTGGATCCAGCAGGAACTGCCGGACGAGACGAACCAGGCGATCCTAAGCTGGGCGGCGCGACTGCAGCAGCGGCCAGAGCACCGCGAGGTACAGGGCCACGCCGGAGCCCACGCCCGCGACGAGTGAGATCGCTGCTGCACTGGCGCCCGCGAAGTACAGGATGAAGCCGGCCACGGCCAGGAGGGTCATGCCGGTCGCCAGCCAGTGGTACAGCGGCGTGTGCCAGACCCGTCCCAGGCCGTAGAAGTGCAGGCCGACCACCAGGGCGACCCAGGCCACCGCGACCTCCGAGCGGTGCAGGACGCCGTTGATGACGAACAGGCCGCCGAACAGGGCGATCGCCTCGACCAGCACGACCAGCCAGTAGCCGCGGCCCATGAAGGAGGACGACGGGGCCGCCGCGGTCGTGGAAGGCCCGACCCGGCGGCCGGCGCGGAAGGTGGCGATGAGCAGGACCACCGCGGCCACGATGGCGGCCACGCGCAGGATCAGGGGCCAGGGCGAGGTCAGGCCCCCGCTGTTGCCGATGATGAAGCCGGTGCCGAAGCCGATCGCGACGATGGCGCCGATCACGAAGCCGGGCAGCCGGCGCTTTTCCGTCATTTCCCCGTTGGTCACCGGCGCATGCTATCCAACATCATCTACGGCTGCAGTACCCCGGCCAGGAAGCGCAGCCGGGCCGCGTGCTGGACGGTCTCGCCGCCCTCGTGGCCGTTGAAGTGGTACACCTCGATGGATTTGGGTCCGGCGTAGGTGTGGTAGGCGCCGAAGACCGTGGACGGCGGGCAGGTGGTGTCCATCATGGCCACGCTGAACAGGGCGGGGGCGGTGGCGCGCTTGGCGAAGTGGACGCCGTCGAAGTGGGCGAGGGTGTCGAAGACCGTGTCGGTACGGTCCCGGTGCACCTTCAGGTAGCCGGCGACCTCGAGGTACGGCCCGGTGGCGGCCCGTTCGGCGCCGCGGCGCATGTCACACAGGAACGGGACGTCGGCGGCGACCGCGGCCAGGTCCGGCACCAGCCCGGCGACGGCCAGCGCGAGGCCGCCGCCCTGGCTGATGCCGGTGACCGCGATCCGGGCCGGGTCGACGCCGTCGAAGCTCCGAGCCGCGTGCACGGCCGCGACGGCGTCCTCGATCACGCGGCGGTAGAAGTGCTTCGCGGGGTCGAGGATGCCGCGGGTCATGAAGCCCGGGAACTGCGGGCCGGTCCCCTCAGGAGGAAAATCCTCGGTGTCGCCGCGCCGCCAGCCGCTGCCCTGGCCGCGCACGTCGACGAACAGGTGCGCGTAGCCGGCGGCCGCATAGAGCAGGCAGTCCTCCGGCAGTCCCCGGCCGCCGTTGTACCCCGGAAACTCCACCACGCACGGCAACGGTCCCTCGGCGCCGGCGGGCCGGACGAGCCAGGCCCGCACCGGCTGGCCGGCGTGGCCGGGGAAGCTCACGTCGTACACCCGGAGCGTTTTGAGGCTTGTGGAAGTTTCGACGAACGAGGCTGGACCGGACGGGGACAGTGCACCCCAGAACGCGTCGAAGTCGGCGGGTTCCGGGGCGGCGCTGCGGTAGGTCAGGCACTCGTCGAGGGTCAGGTCGGACAGCGGCACGGCGGCGTCAGCCTTTCAGCCCGGTGTGGGCGAGGCCCTCGATGAACTGGCGCTGGGCGATGACGAACACGCCCAGGACCGGGATCGCGGTCAGCGTCGCCGCCGACAGCTGCACGTTCCACGCCGGGCCGCCGTAGGCGTCGACGAACTGGGTCAGCGCCTGCGGCAGGGTGAACTTCGAGGGGGTGCTGAGGAACACGATCGGTTCAAGGTACAGGTTCCAGCTGTGCAGGAACGTGAAGATCGAGACCGCGCCGAGGGCCGGGCGCGCCAGGGGCAGCGCGATGCGGCGGAAGAGGCCGAAGCGGCCGAGCCCGTCGATGCGCCCGGCCTCCTCGAGTTCGGGCGGCAGCGTGATGAAGAACTGCCGCATGATGAACGTGGCCAGGACGCTCGGGGCGCCGAAGATGGGCACCAGGATGAGCGGCCAGTGGGTGTCGATCATGCCCCAGCGCTGGAACATCTGGAACAGCGGCACGATCGTCACCTCGCTGGGCACCAGCAGGCCGGTGAGCACCAGCAGGAACAGCGCGTTCTGGCCGCGGAAGCGGATGCGGGCGAACGCGTACCCGGCCAGCGAGGACACCACGAGCGTGCCGAGGGTGCACACGATCGCGATGTACATGCTGTTGAGGTACTGCTGGGCGAACGGCTGGGCCTCGAACACCTGCTTGTAGGCCGAGAAGTCAACCCTGGTCGGGATCAGCGACGGCGGGAACTTGAACACGTCGTTGACCGGCTTGATCGAGGACGTCGCCATCCACCAGGTCGGGAACACGAACGGGATGGCCAGGACGCACAGCAGGCCGTACAGCAGGACCTTGGTTCTACGACTCATGGAACACCCATCGCTTGCGCAGCTGCCACTGCACGGTGGTCAGGATCAGGACGATGGCGAACAGCACCAGCGACAGGGTGGCGCCGTAGCCGAAGTGGTGGAACTGGAACGCCTGCTGGTAGAGGTAGTACACGAGCACCGTGGTGGAGGTGCCCGGCCCGCCCTGGGTGAGCACCGCGATCTGGGCGAAGACCTGCAGCGAGCCGACCACCGTGATGATGGACGTGAGCAGGATCGTCGGGCTGATCATCGGTACCGTGATGCTCCGGAACGACCGCCACGCGCTCGCCCCGTCCAGCTTGGCCGCCTCGTACAGCCCGGCCGGCACGCCCTGCAGCGCGGCCAGGAACAGCACCATGTTCAGCCCGACGTTCTTGACCACCTGCACGACGATCACCGAGATCATCGCCGTGGTCTCGCCGCGCAGCCAGTTCGGGCCGTGCACCCCGACGCTGTCGAGGATGCCGTTGACGCCGCCGTTGTCCTGCAGCAGGAACCCCCACACGATGGTCCACGCCACCATGGAGACCACGACCGGCGAGAAGAACAGCGTGCGGAACACGATCGTGCCGCGCAGCTTCTGGTTGAGCAGCACGGCCAGCAGCAGGGCGAGGCTCAGGTTGAGCACCAGCAGGCCGGCGGAGAACAGGCCGGTGGCGGCGAGCACCTTCGGCAGGTTGGGGTCGTCGGCCAGCTGGCGGTAGTTGTCCCCGCCGACGAAGGTGAACTCGTCGGCGAGGACGTTCCACTCGTGCAGGCTGTACCAGGCCACCAGCACCAGCGGTACCAGCACGAAGACGACCGTGCCGATCAGCTGGGGCAGGATGAACAGGTAGCCCGCGAGATTTTCCCGTTTCACTTGGCGAGCAGCGGCTTCAGGCCCGTGCAGACGTTGTCGAGCACGCTCTTGACGTTGGCGTCGGGCTTCCACAGCGGGTCCAACGAGGCACGGACGTTCTGGGCGATCTCGGCCGAGCCGGTGTGGCTGGGCTTCACCACGCCGTTCGAGATGCCGGCGATCACGACCGACTGCAGCTGGGCCGGCTTGAGCAGCGGGTTGGTCTTCGCCATGGTGTCGGCGTTGAGCTGGCTCTTGCGGGCCGGCGGGAAGTACGCGGCGAGCTTGCCGCTGTTGGCCGGGTTGGTGAAGAACGTCAGGAAGTCCGCGGCCGTGCCGGCGTGCTTGCTCTTCTTGAGCACCCCGAGGCCGGCCTGGCCGACGACCGAGTACTTGCCCTTCGGGCCGGACGGCAGCGGCACCAGGTCCCAGCCGAACTTGGCGTCCTTGAGCAGCGACGCCCGCGAGATCTGGGTGATCGTCATCGCCGACTGGCCGGTGAAGAAGTCGGCCGCCACGCCCGGGCCGGGCATCGCCTTGTCGGTGAAGACCGCCTTGTGCAGCGCGGTCATCGCGTCGACCATCTCCGGGGCGTTGAACCCGCAGGTCTTGCCGTCGGCGCTCCAGGCCTGCGCGCCCCAGCCGGTCCAGACCGTGGACAGGTTGCTCCAGGTCTTGTAGTCGAAGTCGCGGACCACGATCCCGGCGGTGCCGGTCTTCGCGTTGACCGCGGCGCCCTCGGCGAACGCCTTGTCCCACGTCCACGTGCCCGCGGTGACCAGGTCGGCCGGGTTGTCCTGGCCCGCCTGCTTGAGCAGGTCGGTGTTCACGAACATGCCGAAGGGCGAGGTCGAGAAGGGGTACGCGTACAGCTTCCCGCCGTTCTGCCACAGCTTCGTCGCCGCCGGGGCCAGGTCGTCCGGCTGCTCGATCTTGTCCAGCGGCACCAGCGCGCCCGAGCCGACGAAGTCCGGCGCCGAGTCCTCGAGGATCCAGGCCAGGTCCGGCCCGTTGCCGCCGGCGATCTGGGTGGTCAGGGTGGTCGAGTACGACTCGAACGGCAGCGGGTCGAACTTGACCGACACGTTCGGGTGCGCGGTCTTGTACTCGGCCGCGATGTCGTTGAACAGCTTCAGGTGGGCCTCGTTGGCCGACCAGACGGTCATGCGCAGCTCGACCGGGCCGGTCTCCTCGGCGGCCGGGGTGCTGCCGCCGCCGTCACCGCAGGCGGCCAGGGCGAGCAGGGAAAAGGCGGCTAGCGCGACACGGAATCTCATGACGGGGCTCCTCAGTAGCCGGCGACGTCGGGCCATTGGCGCTCGACGCCGTCGCGGTCAAGGCGGGACTGGAATGCGGAGAGCAGTGCGGGGGTGTTGCGCACCGCGCGCGGGGTGCACGCGTGGTCCAGGCAGAACGCGGCCAGGGCGCCGGCCGCCTCGCCCGCGTTCCACTCCACCGGGTGGAGCCGGTAGGCGCCGTTGGTGATGTGGGTGGTGCCGATGTTCTTGCCGGCGGGCAGGAGGTTGTCCATCCGGCGCGGAATGAGCGCGCCGAGCGGGATCTGGAAGGGGCAGCAGCCGACGTCGATGTAGTGGTCGCCGCCGGTCGAGGGGTGCAGGTCGATGCGGTACATCCCGACGCCGACCGAGTCGTCGTAGGGCACGGCACCCTTGTCGCCGCGCACGGCGAGGGCCAGGTCCTGCTCGACGACCGTGTACTCGGCGAGGATGCGCCGGGACTCGCGGATGTACGGCGCCTGGGCGAGGCCGTCGGCGCCGCCGGTCACGTCGCCGCGCAGCCGCAGCCCGCGGAAGCCGGTGCCGCCGTCCGGGCGCGGGGCCTCGGTCTGCAGCCAGTACAGGACCGAGAAGGCCTGTTCGCGGGCCGCGGCCAGGTGCGCGGCCGGATCGGCCACGTCGATCACCGGGTGCTCGAAGTAGTCCAGCATCGGCCAGTTGACCAGGCAGATGTCGCTGTCGTAGGCGCCCGGCACGAACAGGTCGCGGGCCGCGATCCGCCGGAACGTCCACAGGTTGTGATCGCCAGGGTTGCGGCGCTGGTCGGCGTCGACGGCGAGCGGGTCGTCGCCCGGGTTCGGGTCGAACACCCGCTCGGCCGGCTCCAGCGTGCGCGGGCTCGGGGCCCGGAACGACAGCAGCGGGCCGCCCCAGAACGGCGGGGTGTAGTCGCGCCAGAAGTCGTAGCGGGCCGGGCGGTCGATGGTGTGGTCGCCGTCGACGTGGTCGACCGCGAAGCAGACCGAGACCGCCTGCATGTTGCCGGGCTGCGCGGTGGCCGGGGCGCTCGGCTCGCCGGTGTCGGCCTGCGACTCGAAGCCGGTGACGTACTCGGTGCCGGTCAGCGGCAGCAGCTCGCCGGTCTCGGTCGCGTCCAGCACGTAGTCGGCGGTGACGTCGACGGTCTCGCCCGTGTCCCGGTGCCGCAGCGTGACGCCGGTGACCCGGTCGCCGTCGGTGGCCGCCGCCTCCGGCCGGAAGGGCTGAAGAACGACAAGCCGACCCCCGCTCCGGTACGGCATGAGCATGCCCTCCAGCACCGCCACCGCCACCCGCGGCTCGTGGCAGAGCCGGCTCACGTGCCCCGCCCCCGGGTTGAGGTCGGCCCAGGCCCGCGCGGCCGCCGTCAGCGGATAGTGCCGCCGGTAGTAGTCGCGGATGCCGTCGCGCAGCGCCCGGTAGCTCGCCGTGACGCCGAAGCGCTCGACCCAGGTGTGCTCGTCGGGCGGGACCGCCTGGCTGGTGAGCTGCCCGCCGATCCAGTCGTACTCCTCGGTGAGCACGACCCGCCGCCCCGCCCGGAGCGCGGCCAGCGCGGCCGCGACCCCTCCGAGGCCCCCGCCGACGACCAGGACATCAGTTCTCATTTCGCACTTTCTTTCAGGGTGGTGCCGGGGATGAGCTCGCACGGCAGGAGCCGCTGGCGCTTGGTCTTGGTGCCGTCGATCAGCGCGGTGAGCACCTCCAGGGCCTGGGCGCCCATCTCGCGGCGCGGGATCTCGAAGCCGGTGAAGCGGATGCCGAGCGGGTCGGCGACGTGCCGGGTGGGCTGGCCGAGGGTGACGATCGACAGGTCGTCCCGCCCGCGCTCGGCGGCCAGCCGGGCCAGCGCGACGCCGTCGCTGTGCTCCTCGGCGAACACGGCCGTGGCCCCGCTGGCCAGCACCGCGCCGAGGTCGTCGGCGGGCAGGTGCAGGCCGGTGACGCCGGCCGCCGCCACCCCGCGATCGAAGCCCGCCTTGCGGTCGGCGTGCGACTCGGGGCCCTCGCCCTGCCCCATGTACAGCAGCCGGGTGTGCCCCAGCCCCGCGGCCCGGTGCACCAGGTCGGCGGTGGCCCCGGCGTAGTCGGCGCCGACCCAGGAGACCGGCCCGCCGGCGTCGTCGCGGCGGCCGACGGAGACGAACGGGAACCCGTCCGCGACCAGCCGGGCCAGCTCCTCCCGGTCGAGCGAGCGACCGAGCAGGATGCAGCCGTCGGCCAGCCGCAGCCGGTTGCCCTCGTGGAAGATCCGCCGCCGCCCGTCGATCACCGGGGCGCTGGTCAGCAGCAGCAGGTCGCTGCCCAGGGCCTCGGCCCGCTCCTCGATGCCGACCAGGAACGGGTGGTAGAAGTCGCTGTTGCCGGCCGGGAACACCGGCTCGTAGGTGAACACGCCGATGATCCGGTTGTCCCGGGCGGCGAGCCGGCGGGCGATCGGGTCGGCCACGTAGCCGCTGTCGCGGATCGCGCGCAGCACCCGCTCCCGGGTCTCCGGGGCGATCCGCACGTCGCCGTCCGAGCGCCCGTTGAGCACGAGCGACACGGTCGCCTGGCTGACCCCCGTCATGCGGGCGATGTCCCGCTGGGTCAGGCGGCGCGGGGTTCCGGTCACGTTGCCATCCGTCCTGCTAATGCGCATTACCACTCGATGGGAGGAGATCCTGACCCCATCGGCGGCGATTCGTCAAGTCCCTGTTTGCCGCTGATAATTCGTATTAGCACCTTGACCGGGGTTCGGCGGCAGTCACACACTGCCATCCATGAATCGCCGCCAACTGCTCAAAGGAGCAGCCCTGGCCGGTGGCGCCACCGCCATCGGCGCACTGCAGCTGCCCTCGGCCGCGTCCGCCGCGCCGGCCGGGTTCCCCGACTACCGCTACCTCGGAGTGCCGTTCAACAAGTCGGCCCTGCGCTACAACCCCACCGGCGAGCTGATTTTCCCCTGCATCCGGGGCGTCTACGACAAGATCAGCGGCGGCCTGGGCCGCTACTACCTGTACTACGCCCCGCACGAGAAGCCGGGCGGGATCTGCCTGGCCTACGGCAACTCGCTGGGCGGCCCGTTCACCGAGTACGCGGCCAACCCGATCATCAGCAACGTGTGGTCGGGGCACTACTCGGTCAGCCACGTCTCGTCACCGCACGTGATCTGGAGCGCCTCGAACAGCAAGTTCTACTGCTACTTCCACGGCGAGAACAACACCACCCGGATGGCCTGGTCGACCGACGGCGTGCACTACACGTACTTCGGCGTCGTGCTGTCCACCGCGATGGTCCCCGGCACCACGGAGACCTCCTACGCCCGGGTCTTCGAGCACACCGTCACCGGCCTGGGCAACAAGTACGTCATGCTGTTCATGGGGGTCACCGGCGGTACCAGAAAAATCTTCTGGGGCTGGTCCTCCGACGCGAAGAGCTGGAGCTTCGACCCGACCCCGCTCGTCTACCCCGGCCCGGACGGCCAGACCGACATCTCGGGCGCGCACCTGCTCAAGCGCAACGGGACGGCCTACGTCGTCTACCACGGCAACGGCGGCAACCAGTTCATCACCGAGGTCGGCAACGCCTTCGACCGCGAGGTCCACCTCGGCGTCTTCCACCCCGCCCTGTCGGGCGCCCCGGACAACGGCCGCGCGGCGGCTCCGTCCTTCGGCACCGACGGCGGCGTGGAGTACATGTTCTACGAGGCCGGCCAGCGGCTCTCGGCCACGATCGCGGTGGCCCGGGCCGTCTAGGCGGCAGCGTTGTTCGGCGGTCGTCCGCCGCGGCGGCCGTTGGCAACGCGGCGGGCGATCTGGCCGGACCGTTCCGGGATGGCGTGCCGGACGCGCCGCTGCCGCCGGGCCCACCGGGTCGGGTCGTGGGCTTAGCCGTTGTCCGCGATGAGCATTCCGGCCTGACCGGGCTGACCGCGGATGAGGCCCGCGCCCTGTTTCCTCATCGCCGGCGACCGGCTCGACATCGGCGGCACCACGGCCGACGGTCGCACCGAGGTCGTAATCCGCGGCCACAACGAGGACGCCCGCGCCGGCGAGCTTGCCGGGCCGGTCGAATGGGTCGAGGTCACCGGTCCTCCCGGCGTGCAGGCCCACTTGGCCGCGATCGGCCGCGCGCTTGGCGAACGCTACGGCTGAACCCGGCCGTGCCTGCCCTGCGTGCCGTGCGTGCCGTGCGTGGTGCGCGCTTGCCGTGCGTGCCGTGCGTGCCGTGCGTGTGCCGCGCGTGCTGTGGGTGTTGCCCGCGTCGTGCGGCGTGCCTCGGCCCCGTCGCTCGCGTGGTGCAGTTCGGTGGGGTGGGGGCCGGGTGGTCCGGTATGACGGGAGCGCTCGGCATACCGGACCCTCGGCGTCGGTCAGCTCTCGACGTTGACGATGACTCGGCCGGTGGACAGCTGGATGTAGTCGAAGCCGTAGATGTTGGCGTTGCCGACGGCGTAGGCGTCGCCCTTCTTGAAGGGGGCGCCGCCGCCGTTGACGGTCACCGGGACCTTGACCTTCTGCGTGATGGATGTTGCCGGTTCTTCGCTGCGGGGCTGGGCGGCCATGCCGGTGAGCGCACCGACGAGCAGCGGTACGACCGCCAGCTCCCACAGGAAGTCAAAGGCGCTGTGCACGGCGAGCGCGGCGATGGCGGCCACCGCACCGGCCCACAGCGGATTGCCGACATCGCCACGCCGCATCAGCACGACGAGCGCGGCGATCAGGGCGAGCAGACCCAGCAGGCCGACCGCGCCGAGGTCGACGAGCCACTGCAGGTACTCGTGTGCACCCACACGAACTCGGCCAGCCGCTCGGACCGCAGGATCGCGTCGCGATCGCCGTAGATCATGAGCGCGGGCCGGCGGACGACCGGGTCGGCCGCGGCCAGCTGATGCCAGTCGCGGTCGAGGTTGCGGCCGTCCGCTGCACCGGCCCGCGCATCCGATCCCAGGTTCCGTCTGCGGTCCACCGCAACCGCTCATGACACGTCTTCCACGGCCCATACCGTCCGGCAGATCCCGCCACCTCCGATCAGAGACCCGAAGTGTCAACAACGTCCGGCAGTTTCAGATCTAGGCCCGGGCCCGCAGCTGCTCCGGGGAGTGACCGGTCCAGGCGTGGAAGGCCCGGTAGAACGAGTTGATGTCGTCGTACCCGAGCAGGTAGGAGATCTCCCCCGCGCTCATCCGCGACGTGGACAGGTAGTGCCTGGCCAGCGCCTCGCGGGTGGTCCGGAGGACGGCCTGGAAACTGCCGTCCTCCAGGCGCAGGCGGCGCTGCAGGGTGCGGCTGCTGACCGCGAGCTCGGCGGCGACGGCGTCGACCGTCGCCGCCCCCGCGGGCAGCAGCCGCAGCAGCGCCTGCTGGACCAGTTGGGTCGTCGACGGCGGGGTCTCGGACTCGGCGAGCCGTCGGCGGAGGGCGGGCTCGAAGTACTCCCACATCCGGTCGTTGGCGGTCAGGAACGGCCGCTCGGCGTCGGACTGCGCGAATGTGACCGCGGGGACCTCGGCGTGTTCGACGGGCGTGCCCAGATACTCCCGATAAGCCGTTTTCGACGGTACGTGCACCGGAGCGGCGAACCGCACCGGCCGGATCTCCGTGCGGGTGGCGATCCGGGCCAGCGCGACCCAGAAGATCAGCTCCATGAGCACCAGCGCGGCCGGCGCCGCTGCGGCGTCGGGCCAGTGCATCGCCAGCCGCAGGGTGCCGCCGCCCGCGTCGACCTCGAAGCGCAGCGGCCCGATCAGCTTCTTGTAGGTTGCCACCCGGGTCGCGGCCACCGCGAGGTTGGGGCTGCAGAACGCCGAGAACAGCGGCGGGTCGAACACCTCCGCGCGGAACGCCTCGCCGATCCGGATCGGCAGCAGCGGGTCGCCGACCACCTCGTCGAGGGTGCGCCAGAAGCGGTAGTACTCGGCGGTGGTCAGCTCGGCCGTCCCGTGGGCGTAGACCGCGACCGGCAGCGCGGCCCGCCGCAGCACCTCGGCGAGGTCCACGCCGAGGTCGGCCAGCAGGACCCGTCCCGAAGGACCGACGGTGAAACGGTCCATCCCACCTCGCCTACAACCGGGCCATGATCGACCGGTCGTACAGCCGGTCGCCGAGCCACCTCCGCATGGACATCAGCATCTTCGCGTACTTCCCGGCGGCATAGCGCGTCCGCGGCCGGCGTGCGCTGATGGCACCCGCGATGACGCCGGCGATCACCGACGGCGGCGTGGCCCCGCCGGCGTACATGGTCTTCGTGCCGTCGGCCACCTTGCGGGCCATCGTCGCGTACGGCCCGCCCGCGGAGCGCTCGAGCAGGGGCCCCATGAGCGCCGCGCCGAACTCGGTGTCGATCAGCCCCGGCTCGATCACGATCACGTCGATCCCGAGCGGCCCGACCTCCAGCCGCAGGCAGTCCGACCACCCTTCGACCGCGTGCTTGGTGGCGTGGTACCAAGCCCCGAGCGGGGTATAGATCTTCCCGCCCATCGACGACATGTTCACGATCTTCCCGGCCTTGCGCTCCCGCATCCCGGGCAGGACGAGCTGGGTGAGCCGGGCCAGGGCGAACAGGTTGACCTCGAACTGGTAGCGCGCCTCGTCGAGGGTGATGTCCTCGACCGCCCCGTACAGCCCGAACCCGGCGTTGTTGACGAGCACGTCGACCCCGCCGCGCTCCTCGGTGATCCGCTCCACGAGCGCGACGAGGTCCTTATCGCTCGTGACGTCGACGGCCACCGTGATGGCGCCGCGTTCGGCCAGGTCACGCATCCGCTCGACCCGCCGGGCCACCGCGTAGACGGTGTAGCCCTCATCCAGCAGCTTCTCGGCCGCGGCCTTGCCCATCCCCGAGGAGGCCCCGGTCACCAGCACAGTCGATCGCATGCCCTCGACGGTAGGGAGCTGCGGGGCACCGCTCACTAGCGGAACGCGCCATCTCACCCGCCATTCGCGCCAACGGTGTCAGGGGCGGGGAGGCCGGCCTGGGCGGTCTGCGGGTTGAAGCGGCCCACCACGTCCATGCCCGGGGTGACGAGCTCGTAGCTGGACTCGGCGATCGGCTGCCAGGCGCCGACCAGCCCGCCCAGGGGCTCCGAGACGACGATGCGGGTGCCCTCGGTGACGCGCTGCAGGACCGGGTTCTCCGGGTACATGGTGCGCAGGGTCTCGACGGCGGTGCTGCAGTACAGCGACCGGCTGTTGCGCTCGCTGGAGTAGCGGAACGACCACAGCCGCCGCCCGTCCGAGGTCGCGACGGTCATCTGCATGGCGTGGTCGATGCCGTAGCGGCGGCCGACCTCCTCGACCCAGCCGACCATCCGCTCGACCGCGCCGACCGGGTCGCGTTCCAGGCCGAACGTCAGGGCCAGGTAGAACATCAGCTCCGAGTCGGTCGAGCCGCCGATCTCGGGGAACAGCTCCGGGTCGACGGCCAGCATCAGTGTGCGCTTGAGGGTCGGGAAGCCGCGGATGCGGCCGTTGTGCAGCCACAGCCAGCGGCCGTGGCGGAACGGGTGGCAGTTGGTCTGCTGCACCGGCGTGCCGGTGCTGGCCCGGATGTGCGCCAGGAACAGGCCCGAGCGCACGGAATGGGCCAGCTCCCGCAGGTTGTCGTCGCCCCACGCCGGGCCGGTGCCGCGGAACAGCGTGGGCTCGGCGGGGCCGTCAGGGGTGTACCAGCCCACGCCGAACCCGTCGCCGTTCGTGGTGCCGACGCCGAGGCGGGCGTGCATGCTCTGGTCGATCAGCGAGTGCTCGGGCTTGTACAGCAGCTCCTCGAGCAGAATCGGCGTGCCCGAGTACGCCAGCCATCGGCACATCACGCACCTCCTCACCCGATCCTCGGACGTCGGGGGGCTGCCCCAATCACCCGGGAAGCATGAGTGATCAGGGCAGCAGCGTGAACGTCGGGTGGAGCCGGCGAGCCGCGCCGACGGTCCGGGGAGCGCCGACCACCGGGACCGGCAGCGCCGTGTGCACGTCGGTGCTGGAGCGGGCCACGAGCAGTTCCACGTCGCCGGGCTCGACGAGGCGGCGGCCGTCGCGGCCGGTGTAGGACAGCAGGTCCGCGTGCAGCGTGACGATCAGCGTGCGCGACTCCCCCGGCGCCAGGTCGACCCGCGGGGCGGCGAGCAGCTGGCGGACCGGGCGGGCGACCTGGGCCACCGGGTCGTGCGCGTAGACCTGCACGACCGTGGAGACCTCGCGGTCCGTGTCGTTGCGCAGCGGTACCGTCAGCTCGATCTCCCCGTCCGTGGCCCACCCGTCCGGCGAGTGCAGCGACACGGCGCCCCAGTCGGCGTCGGCGTAGCTCAGGCCGTGGCCGAACGGGAACAGCGCGCTCGGGTCCACGGTGGACACCTCGCTGCGCCGGCCGAGCGGGGCGGCCAGGTAGGTGCTCGGCTGGGACGAGCCCTCGCCCGGGAAGCCGACCGGGAGCCGGCCCGACGGGTTGACCCGGCCGCTCAGCACGCCGGCCAGGGCGGCCGCGCCCTCCTCGCCCGGGAAGAACGTGCACACCGCGGCGGCGAGCCGGTCGACCTGGCGGGCCAGCTCGTAGGGGCGGCCGGCCAGGACCACGAGCACCACGGGGGTACCGGTGGCCAGCAACGCCTCCAGCAGCTCCTCCTGGCGGCCGGGCAGCCGCAGGTCGCGGGCGTCGCAGCCCTCCCCCGAGGTGCCGGTGCCGAACAGCCCGGCCAGGTCGCCCAGCACCGCGACGCACACGTCGGCCTGGGCGGCGGTGGCGGCCGCGGCCGCGATGTCCTCGTCGGAGCCGCCGAGGAAGGGGCAGCCCTGGGCGTACGAGACCTCGAACCGCGCCCCGAGCGCGTCCACGATGGACGGTGTGTCGACGCCGAGCGGGAGCCCCTCGTGGTGCACGCCGACGTGGCGCGGGAACGAGTAGCAGCCGAACAGCGCGTCGGGCCGGCTCGCGCCGGGCCCGACGACGGCCAGCCGGGTGCCGGGGCGCAGCGGCAGCGCGGCACCGTCAGGCAGCAGCTCGTTGCGCAGCAGCACGATCGAGCGCTCGGCGAGGCGTCGGGCGATGTCGCGGGCCTCGGCGTCGTCCAATGGGGACGGTGCGGCGAGGTAGGCGGGATCGGTGGCGAAGCCCGGGTCGAGCAGGCCGAGCTCGCACTTCTGGCGCAGGATGCGGGCCACCGCGCGGTCGATCAGCGCCTCGTCGACGTCGCCCGCCTCGAGGGCCTTGAGCAGGGGGCCGCCGTAGCAGTTCACGCCGGGCAGCTCGACGTCGATGCCGGCCCGCAGCGCGTGCGCCGCCGCCTCGGCCCGGTCGGCCGCGACGCCGTGCAGCGACTCGAGGAACGCGATCGCGAAGTAGTCCGACACGACGGTACCGTCGAAGCCCAGACGATCCCGCAGCAGCTCGGTGAGCAGCGTCGGGTCGGCGGCCACCGGCACCCCGTCGATGTCGGAGTAGTTGTTCATCACCGAGCGCGCCCCGGCCCGCAGCGCCATCTCGAACGGCGGCAGCAGCACGTCGGCGACCTCGCGCGGGCCGATCGAGACCGGGGCGAGGTTGCGCCCGGCCCGGGACGCGGAGTACCCGAGGAAGTGCTTGAGGGTCGCCACCACGCCGGCCGACTGCAGGCCGCGCACGTAGGCGGCGCCGATCGTGCCGACCAGGTGCGGGTCCTCGCCGATGGTCTCCTCGACGCGGCCCCAGCGCAGGTCGCGCACGACGTCGAGGACCGGGGCCAGGCCCTGGTGCACGCCGAGCCGGGCCATGGTCGCCCCGATGTGCGCGGCCATCCGCTCGACGAGCCGCGGGTCGAAGCTCGCGCCCCAGGACAGCGGGATCGGGAAGATCGGCGCCTGCCAGGCGGCCAGGCCGGTGAGGCACTCCTCGTGCACGATCGCCGGGATGCCGAACCGGCCGCCGGCGACGATCTGCCGCTGCAGGTCGGCCACCCGGCGGGCGCCGGCCAGCGGCTCGATCGGGGCCGACCCGTAGAGCCGGGTGACCTGGCCGAGCCCGTGCCGGACCAGCTCGGGCCAGTCGATCGGGTCGGGGGCCTGGTCGTTCTGGTGCGGGGCGACCTGCGGCAGATCACCGTCGGCCGCATCGGCGACGTCGAGCCAGGCCCCGTACATCTGCGCCACCTTCTCGCGCAGCGACATTCTCGCCATGAGGTCCGCCACCCGCTCGGCGACCGGCTGGGTGGCGTCCCGCCACGCTTCTGTCACGCTCAACGCTCCGTTTCCAAGACAGCAGTCGACTGGCGCACCACGAGGCGCGTGGCCAGCCGGACATGGGAGTTCTCCACCGGCTCGCCGTTCATCAACTGGATGAGCAGGTCGATCGCCCGGTGCCCCATCTCGTGGATGGGCTGCTCCACCGTGGTCAGTGAGGGCGAGGCGAGGGCCGCCTCGGGGACGTTGTCGAAGCCGACGACCGAGAGGTCCTCGGGCACCCGCAGCCCCCGCGCGAGGGCGACCTCGATGGCCGCGATGGCCGAGGTGTCGTTCGCGGCGAACAGGGCGGTCGGGCGGTCGGGCCGGTCGAGCAGGCGCCGGGCGGCGGCCGCGGACTCGTCGGCGTCGTAGTTACCGGGCTGGATGAGCTCGGGGTCGGCCGCGATGCCCGCCTCGGCCAGCTCCTCGCGGTAGCCCTGCTCGCGCAGCTTGGCCGACTCGAGGTCGGACCGGCCGCCGATGAGGGCGATCCGCCGGTGGCCCAGCTCCAGCAGGTGGCGCACGGCCATCCGGGCCCCGGCGAGGTTGTCGGAGTCCACTGTGGGCAGTCCGGTCGGCCCGGCGTGCGGGTCGACGGCGACCACCGAGTGGCCGAACTCGACGTCCACGACGGTCGGGGTGACGAGCACCGCGCCGTCGACGAGCGTGCCGGACAGCCGGGACAGGTAGCGCTGCTCCCAGCCGGCGTGGTCCGAGGTGCGCCCGCCGGCCGAGTAGACGACCAGCTCGTACCCGGTGCCCTTGATGGCCTTGGCGGCGCCCTTGAGCAGCTCCGTGGAGAACGGCTCGAGGTCGGCGACCAGGATGCCGATCACGTTGGTCTTGTGGTTGCGCAGGCTCTGCGCGACCAGGCTCGCCTCGTAGCCCAGCTCGCGGATGACCGCCTGGACGTGCGCGCTCGTCGCCGCGGACACGCCGTAGCGGGCGTTGAGGACCTTGGACACCGTCGCGACCGACACGCCGGCGGTGGCCGCGACGTCTCGGATCGTGACTCGGGAACTGGGCTTCACGAGGGCACAATAACGTCCGATAACGTTATCGACAACGATTGACAACGCTCGTAACAAAGGCGCAGACTCCGTGTCCATCGAGGGCCGAGCCCCTGAAGCTCGCCCCTGCCCCCGTCAGGAGATGATCAATTTGAACGTCCGCCTGAGCACCCCACGGAGGCTGGCCGCGATCGCCACCGCACTGTCGATGGCGCTCCCCTCCCTGACCGCCTGCGGAGACGACAGCAGTGATGCACCGGCCGACGCCAACGCACCGGTAACGCTCACCTGGTGGCACAACGGCAACCAGGACCCCGCCCTGGGCGTCTGGCAGTCGATCGCCGACCAATATCACAAGGACCACCCGAACGTGACGTTCAAGGTCGAGCCGGCCCAGAACGAGGCGCTCAAGACGAAGATCTCGGTGGCGCTGCAGTCGCCGAACCCGCCCAGCATCTTCCAGCAGTGGGGTGGCGGCGCGCTGGCCACCCAGGTCGAGTCCGGCAAGATCCTCGACATGACCGAGCAGGTCAAGCCGTGGATCAGCGAGCTGGGCAACGCCGCCACCGGCTGGCAGGTCGAGGGCAAGCAGTACGGCATCCCCTACGACCTGCACGTGGTCGGCTTCTGGTACCGCAAGGACCTCTTCGAGCAGGCCGGCATCGCCGGTCCGCCGAAGACGATGGCCGAGCTCAACGACGCCGTCGCCAAGCTCAAGGCCAAGAAGATCACGCCGATCTCGATCGGCAGCAAGGACAAGTGGCCGGACGCGTTCTGGTGGTCCTACTTCGCCATCCGCGAGTGCTCGACCGACACCGTGAAGGCGACGGTCAAGAACCTCAAGATGGACGACCCGTGCTGGGTCAAGGCGGGCGAGGACCTCAAGACGTTCCTGGCCACCAACCCGTTCCAGGACGCGTTCCTGGGCACCCCGGCCCAGCAGGGCGCGGGCAGCTCGGCCGGTCTCGTCGCCAACGGCAAGGCCGCGATGGAGCTGCAGGGTGACTGGGAACTGCCGACGATGATCCCGCTGACCGAGGACAAGCAGTTCGCCTCGAAGCTCAGCTGGTTCCCGTTCCCGACCATCGAGGGCGGCAAGGGCACGCCGGGCACCGCGCTCGGCGGCGGCGACGGCTTCTCCTGCGCGGTCAAGGCCGGGCCGGCGTGTGCGGACTTCCTGAAGTACGTGGCCAGCACCGACGTGCAGACCAAGCTGGTGCAGACGAACACCGCGACGCTGCCGGCGAACCCGAAGGCGATCTCGGCGATCCAGGACACGTCGCTCAAGACCGTCCAGGAATACCTCAACGGCGCCCCGTACATCCAGGTGTACTTCGACCAGGCGCTGCCGACCAGCGTGGGCCAGGCCCTCAACGACGCCATCGCCGACTTCTTCGCCGGCAAGGGCACTCCGCAGGGCATCGTCGACGCCTTCACCAAGGCCGTCGCCAACAAGTAAAGAGCAGGGGCATGACGCAAACGAGTGGTACTGCCGTGGCGGCGGCACCCTCGGCCCGGGCCGGTCGCACCGCGCGACCGGCCCGCCGGCCGGGCGGGAGCCGGGCCAAGCGGCTCGAGCTGACGCTGCTGCTGTCCCCGGCACTGATTCTGTTCATCGGGTTCGTGCTGCTGCCGATCGCGGCGTCGGTCTACTACAGCTTCTACAAGTGGACGGGCTTCAGCCCGCGGACCTGGTTCGGCTTCGGCAACTACTCCCGGATCCTCGACGACGAGGTCTTCCGGCAGTCGCTCTGGCACAACATCATCATCGCGGTGCTGTCGGTGGTCATCCAGCTGCCGCTGGCGACCGGCATCGCGCTGATGCTCAACGGCAAGATCCGGGGCCGGGCGGTGCTGCGGCTCATCGTGTTCGCGCCCTACGTGCTCTCCGAGGCCATCACCGCCGTGGTGTGGCTGCTCATGCTGCAGCCGGACGGCTTCGTCGACCAGGTCTTCAACGCGGTCGGGGCCGGCGGGCTGATCCAGGACTGGCTGGCCGACGGGGACCTGGTGCTCTACACCCTGTTCGTGGTCATCACCTGGAAGTACCTGGGCTTCGGCATCATCCTGCTGCTGGCCGGCCTGCAGAGCATCCCGGCCGAGCTCAAGGAGGCGGCCGCGACCGACGGCGCCACCTCGTGGCAGACCACGCGGAGCATCGTCCTGCCGCTGCTCGGCCCGACCATCCGGATCTGGATCTTCCTGTCCGTCATCGGCTCGCTGCAGCTGTTCGACCTGGTCTGGATCATGACGCTGGGCGGCCCCGCGAGCGCCTCCAGCACCATGGCCACCTACCTGCTCGACCGGGGCTTCACCCGCTACGAGTTCGGCTACGGCAGCGCCGTGTCCGTCGTGCTGTTCATCGTGTGCTTCGTCTTCGCGCTGATCTACCAGCGTTTCGCTCTGCGCCGCGACACCCAGGGCGCCCTGACCCGGATCGTGGAGTGACCGCCATGACCGCGCCGAAAGCCGCGACCGCGCCGCGCTCGATGACGCTGGGCACGCCGTTTCGCTACCTGACGATCCTGCTCGTCGTCGGGGTCACGCTGGTCCCGCTGGTGTTCACCGTCCTCGGCGGCTTCCGCAGCAACGCCCAGCTCAACAACTCCCCGGCCGGCTGGCCGAGCCCGTGGGTGTGGAGCAACTTCTCCGAGGTGCTGTCCTCGCCGGTGTTCTGGCGGGCGATGGGCAACAGCGCGTTCATCGCGGTGGTCGCGACGGCCCTGGCGGTCGCGGCCGGCGCGATGGCGGCCTTCGCCCTGTCGCGCTACCAGTTCAAGGGCCGCGAGGGCGTCTACACGCTGTTCACCATCGGCCTGCTGTTCCCGGTGTCGGCCGCGGCGCTGCCGCTGTACCTGCTCCTGCGCCAGCTCGGCCTGCTGGAGCAGCCGCTCGGCGTGGCCCTGCCGGAGGCGGCGTTCTCGCTGCCGATCACGATCGTCATCCTGCGCCCGTTCATGCACGCCATCCCCGGTGAGCTGGAGGACGCGGCGGCGATGGACGGGGCCGGCCGGCTGGGCTTCTTCTGGCGGATCCTGCTGCCGCTGAGCCGCCCGGCGCTGACCACGGTGGCCATCCTGGCCTTCGTGACGAGCTGGAACGCGTACCTGCTGCCGGTGCTCGTGCTGTCGGACCCGTCCGACTTCACGCTGCCGCTCGGGGTCGCGGCGTTCCAGTCGCAATACGCCCAGGACACCGCGCGCATCCTGGCCTACACGGCGGCCTCGATGATCCCCGCGATCGGGTTCTTCGTCTTCGCCGAACGGCGGATCGTGGGCGGCTTAACGGGTTCAGTAAAAGGCTGAAAGATAGGCAGCTGTAAGTTTCAGGAATTGCATTTTCGATACCGGCCTCCACCTGGCAAGACTCTTTGTTGCGATTGTTTCCGACGCATTCACCGGAAATGCTGAAGCGGTCATTCGCAACTGTCCGGAGGGTCTTACCGCCATGAGAAGAACAAGGACGCGGATCGCGGTCGTGCTGGCCGGCACGGCCGCGCTCGCCACCGCCATCGGCCTCGCGAGCACCGCCCAGGCTGCCACCACATTGGGCGCATCGGCCGCGGACAAGGGCCGGTACTTCGGCACCGCCGTGGCCAACTACAAGCTCAGCGACGCCACCTACAGCGGCATTCTCGACCGTGAGTTCAACATGATCACGCCCGAGAACGAGATGAAGTGGGACGCCACCGAGCCCAACCAGGGCCAGTTCAGCTACGGCAGCGCCGACGCGATCGTGGCGCATGCCAACGCGCACGGGCAGCGGATGCGCGGGCACGCCCTGGCCTGGTACTCGCAGCAGCCCGGGTGGGCGCAGAACATGTCCGGCACCGCGCTGCGCAACGCGATGGTCAACCACATCACCAACGTGGCCGGCCACTACAAGGGCAAGATCTACGCCTGGGACGTGGTGAACGAGGCGTTCGCCGACGGCGGCAGCGGCGGGCGGCGCGACTCCAACCTGCAGCGCACCGGCAACGACTGGATCGAGGTGGCGTTCCAGACCGCGCGGGCCGCCGACCCGGGCGCGAAGCTCTGCTACAACGACTACAACACCGACGGGATCAACGCCAAGAGCACCGGCGTGTACAACATGGTCAAGGACTTCAAGTCCCGCGGTGTGCCGATCGACTGCGTCGGCTTCCAGTCGCACATCAACTCCGGCTCCCCGCTGACCTCCGACTACCAGGCCAACCTGCAGCGCTTCGCCGACCTCGGCGTCGACGTGCAGATCACCGAGCTGGACATCGCCTACTCCGGCACCCAGCAGGCCAGCGCCTACGCCACCGTCACCAAGGCCTGCCTGGCCGTGTCCCGGTGCACCGGCATCACGGTGTGGGGCATCCGGGACAGCGACTCGTGGCGGTCCAGCGACAACCCGCTGCTGTTCGACGGCAACGGCAACAAGAAGGCCGCGTACACGTCCACATTGGACGCGCTGAACGGCGGCTCGACCAGCTCTCCCCCGCCGGTGTCCACCTCGCCGTCGCGCTCCACCTCGCCGTCCCCGTCCACCTCGCCCTCCAACCCGGGCGGCGGCCAGGGCTGCACCGCCACCACGTCGGTCAACCAGTGGCAGGGCGGCTTCGTCGTCACCGTCCGCGTCACGGCCGGCTCGACCATCAACGGCTGGACCGTCGGCCTGGCCCTGCCGAGCGGCGCGACCGTCACGAACTCCTGGAACGTCACCCGCTCCGGCAACAACTGGAGCAACGTCTCTTACAACGGGCACGTGAACGCCGGGCAGTACACCGAGTTCGGCTTCCAGGGCACCGGCACCGCGGGCACCCTGACGCCGACCTGCTCGGGGAGCTGACATGCGCCGACTGCTCGCCGTCGCGGCCTGGCTCGCCATGGCCCTCATCGGCATCTTCGTCGTCGCCCAGCCCGCGCAGGCGGCCACGCTGACCGAGGTCACCAACTTCGGCAGCAACCCGTCGGGGCTGCGGATGCACATCTTCGTGCCCGACAACGTGCAGGCCAAGCCGCCGATCCTGGTGGCCGTGCACTACTGCACCGGCTCGGGGCCGGCGTTCTACTCCGGCACCGAGTTCGCCTCGCTCGCCGCGCAGTACGGCTTCATCGTCGTCTACCCGTCGGCCACCCGCAGCGGCAACTGCTTCGACGTCTCGTCGCCGCAGGCGCTGACCCGCGGCGGCGGGAGCGACCCGGTGGGCATCATGTCGATGGTCACCTACACCGAGCAGCACTACAACGGCGACCCCGGCCGGGTGTACGTCACCGGCGCCTCGTCCGGCGCCATGATGACCAACGTCCTGCTCGGCGACTACCCCGACGTGTTCAAGGCCGGTGCCGCGTTCATGGGCGTGCCGTTCGGGTGCTTCGCCACCACCGACGGCTCGTCCTGGAACAGCCAATGCTCCGGCGGGCAGCGCATCTACACCCCGCAGCAGTGGGGCGACATGGTGCGCAACGCCTACCCCGGCTACAGCGGGCCGCGGCCGCGCATGCAGCTCTGGCACGGCACGACCGACACCACCCTCGCCTACCCGAACTTCGGCGAGGAGATCAAGCAGTGGACGAACGTGCTCGGCGTCAGCCAGACGCCGGCGCTGACGGACACCCCGCGCTCGGGCTGGACCCGCACCCGGTACGGCAGCGCGAGCACCGCCCCGCCGGTCGAGGGCATCAGCATCAGCGGCGTCGGGCACTCGCTGCCGATGTCCGGGCAGGCGGCCATGGCGATCGAGTTCATGGGGCTCAACACCCAGGGACCCACGCCCCGGCCGTCCTCCTCGTCGCCGACGCCGCGCCCGTCGACCTCGTCCGCCTCACCCACGCCGGGTGGCGGAACGGGCGGCGGCTGCACCGCGACCACCTCGGTCAACCAGTGGCAGGGCGGCTTCGTGGTGACCGTCCGGGTCACCGCCGGGTCGGCCGCCGTCAACGGCTGGACGGTCGGGCTCACCCTTCCGTCGGGCGCGACCGTCACGAACTCCTGGAACGTGACCCGGTCGGGCAACAGCTGGAGCAACGTGTCGTACAACGGGCACGTGAACGCCGGGCAGTACACCGAGTTCGGCTTCCAGGGCACCGGCACGGCCGGCACCCTGAGCCCGACGTGCTCGGCTAGCTGACCATCCGCACGACCGCCGCGCTCGCCCGATGCCGATAGGCTGCGGGTATGGCAGACGAGGCCGACGCGATCGCGGCGGTCGTGCAGGAGATCCTCGCCGTCGTCCCGGCGGGCTGCACCTGGCTGCGTCCCGTCCGCGGCCCCGACGGCGAGGTCACCGACTTCCTCGTGGCCGCCACCAGCGACCGGGGCGACGACCTCTACGGGCGCGGCACGGCCCGGGTCGGGGAACTGCTGACCCGGCTGTACCCCACGGTCGCCGGCGGCCCGCTGTGGAAGCTCTACCTGCGGGTCCTGTCCACCGGCGGGCCGGGCACCATGGACGACTTCCACTACTCGCAGGACGCGGCCGGATACGCCGCCGACTCGAGCTTCGGGATCAGCGTGCACCGGGTCCTCGGCGGCCTGCTCGTGTGGTGGGAGCGGGTCGACGAGGCCCGCCGCCGCCTCGACCGCACCGAGTCGCTGGGCAGCCTCGGCTGGTCGGAGTACAACCTGGTGACCGGGCAGATGCAGTGGTCGCCGGGGCTGTACCGGATCTTCGAGCGGGACCCCGGGCTGGGCCCGATGACCCGGGCCGAGCAGTCCGCCGCCGTCCTGCCCGACGACCTGCCGATCACCGAGTTCTCCTGGCAGACCCTCGACAGCGGGGCGACGGCCGACGTGACCGTGCGCTTCCGCGTCGGCGACGGCGTCAAGCACCTGCGGGTGCTCTCCGACCTCGCCCGCGACGCCGGCGGAGCGCCGCTGAAGATCTACGCCGTGGTGCAGGACGTGTCGGCCCGCGAGCACACCCGCACCGCCATCGAGCGGCTCAGCGACCAGCTGCACACCCGGGAGATGACGGCCGTGGCCGAGCACCGCCTGGCCGCGCAGCTGCAGCAGCTGATCCAGCCGGTGCCGCGGGAGCCCTTTCCCCTCAACGGCCTGCGCGCGACGGTCGGCTACCTGCCGGCGGAGAGCGCGCTGCGGGTCGGCGGCGACTGGTACCACGCGCAGACCCTCCCCGAGGGCAAGGTCGTCCTCGCGGTCGGCGACGTGGCCGGGCACGGCCTGGAGGCGGCCAACGGCATGGCCCACCTGCGGTTCGCCCTCGTCGCCTGGCTGTCGATCGGGCTGCGCGAGCCGGGCACGCTGCTGGGGCACATGAACCGCCTGTGCGTGCAGCTGCGGCTCACCGGGACCGCGCTCATCGGCCTGTACGACCCGGGCACCCACCTGCTCACCTGGGCCCGGGCCGGGCACATGCCGCCGCTGCTGGCCCGCTCCGGCTCCGCGGCCGAGCTGCCGATCCAGCCGGGGCTGCTGCTCGGCGCGGCCACCGACGCCGGCTATCCAGCCGTGGTGACCCCGCTGTCCCCCGGCGACGTCGTGCTGCTCTACACCGATGGGCTCGTCGAGCGCCGCGCGATGGACCTGGGCACGCACCTCGACTGGGTCAAGGCGGCGCTGTCGGCGGCCACCGAGCCGGGCGTCACCGACCCGCTGCCGGGGCTGCGCCGCCTGCTGCGCCGGCCCAGCCCGGACGACGACACCTGCACCCTGGCGGTGCAGGTGTCAGAGGAGACCGAGCTGAAGCCGGACGATTGACCCGCGCGACCCGGCGAACCCGGCCACGTGGTCGCAGACCATCTCGACGATGGCCAGCCCGCGCCCGCGCACCGCGTCGGCCGGGGGCATGCTCGCCCCGAAGCTCAGCACCGGGCCCTGGTCGAGCACGTCACAGTAGATCTGGCCGGACTCGGACCACAGCTGGACCTCGCCACCCTCCTCGGTGTACTGCAACGTGTTCGTCGCCAGCTCGTTCACCGCGAGCGTCAGCAGGTCGGCCCGGTCCCGGGACAGGCCGAGCGCGAGCGCCCGGGCCGTCACGAACGCGCGGACCGCGGCCAGGTCCGAGACCAGCGCGTAGCCGATCGCCTCGCCCGGCGCCGCCGGATGCTCAACCATCGCGGACCCCGTCCTGCGGGCTGAGCAGGCCACCGACGCCCGTGATGTCCAGGACGTGCGCGACCATGCCCGCGGCGCCGACGACGCTGAGCCGCCCGCCGCGATCCTGGGCCGCCCGGTAGGCCGTGACCAGCGCGTGGACGCCGCTGGAGTCCAGGAACGTCACCCCGCCCAGGTCCACCACGACCACCGGCGCCGTATCCACCGCGCCCATGAGGACCGCCATGCACTCCTCGCGCGCGGACAGGTCGCACTCGCCGGACAACGTCACCGCTGCCCGCCGACCGTCGACCGATGTCACCGCCTCGAACCGCGCCATCCGACCGCGGCCCCTCTCTCGCCCGGTTTTCGACCGTCGAGGACCATTCTGGCATCCGCGGCGCGAGTTGACCGCCGCGGATGGCGCAAGTGACCCGGACGCGTTCATCCGTGTGGATCACCCGCCCGCCCGACCGTCCCGGAACGGGACAAATCCCACCGCATCGAACGCGAGCTATGGTGCGAATTATCGCCCGCCCCGCTCACCGAAACAAACCCGCGGTCACCCGAACGGTGATTCCGTGGTGGCGTCGCGGGCGGCGGCGAGGTGCAGGCGGGCCAGGGTCAGCGCCTCCTCGTCGCGGGGTTCGGCGCGGGCCAGGGCGGCCACCACGCGCTCGTGCCACGCGAGGGCGTGGGCCGGGGCGCCCGCCTCGTCGAAGGCCTCGGCCACCTCGGCCAGGTACCGCACGGTCTCCGGGGCGTCGGGCCCGTCGCGCTCGGCCAGGTAGGCGAGGAGGCGCTCGTACACCTCCAGGGCGGCGTCCTCGTCGCCCGCGGCCAGGTGGGCCTCGGCGAGGTCGTCCAGGGCCTCGTCGGGGTGGCCCTCCGGCTGCTCGTGGTGGTGCGGCTCGTAGAGGGGCACGGCCCGCTCGGGATGCCGGCCGCGCAGGTACACGCGGGCCAGGGTGTCGCGGGCGGCGCGGGTCTCGGGGGCGTCGGGGCCGTGCCGGAGTTCGTGCCACTGCAGGGCCGCCTCGTACTGCGCGATCGCCGGCCCCAGCGTGCCGGTGCGCTCGTAGAGGTCGGCGAGCCGCTCGAGCGTGGCGAGCACGATAGGGGCTCCGGGGCCGAAGCGGCGTTCGAGGCTCTCGATCGCGCGGTGGTACTGCCGCTGCGCTCCGAGCAGGCTGCGGTAGGCGCGCAGGACGCCGCGGTGCAGGCTCGCGTACCGGATGGTGTCGCGCTCGTAGACCTCGGCCAGGGCGAGCCGCAGGCCGACCGTGCGCCGGTGGTCGGGGCCCGGACCGCGCACGGCGTCGGGAATGGCGCGGCGCAGCAGGTGCCGCGCGGCCGGGAAGTCGCCGCCGCGCTCGTGGGCCTGGGCCACCCGCAGCCGGGCGTGGGCGGTCACCGCGTGCCGCGGGCCGGCCGACCGCACCGCGTGCGCGAGGACCGCCTCGGCCGCGGCCGGGTCCCGCCAGGCGTGCGCGAGCGCGACCCGGGTCTCCAGGACCTCGGCCTCGGGCGCGCCGCCGCGGGTCTGCTCGTCGAGGATCGCGGTGAGGTGCCCGGCCGCCACGGTACGGTGCGCGTCGAGCTCGGCCAACCGCTCGGCGAGGGCGTACCGCTCGGCGAGCGTCGGCTCCGCGGCCAGCGCCGCCGCCACGGCCGGGCCCAGCCGCTCCCGCTCCTCGCCGGTGCCCGCCTCCCAGGCCGCGATCAGGTCCACGATCGGAGGCTACTCCGATGGGGGGAGCACGGGCCGATCTTCGCTGGCCCCGGTGCTCGGCCAGGCGCGGGGCGGTGGCATGGTGTGCGCCATGCTGTTCACCGTCCCGCAGGCCCGTGCTGAGCTGGCCCGGATCCGTCCGAAGCTCGACCAGCTCGTCGCCGTCCGGGCCGACGCGGCCGAGCTGGCCGCCTCGCTCGCACCTGGGGGGCCGCCGACCACGCTCGGCGGGATGCCGGAGCTCAAGGCGGCCGAGGCGCTGCTGGACGAGCTCATCACGGCCGTGCAGGAGACCGGGGCGCATCTCAAGGGGCTGGCGCCGCTGCTGGTGGACTTCCCGGCCGAGCTCGACGGGGTCGACGTCCTGCTGTGCTGGCTCGAAGGCGACGCCGGCCTGACCTGGTACCACCGCATCGATCTGGGCTTCGCCGGCCGCCGCCCGCTCACCGCCGAACCGGCGACGGACGCCACGGCCCAGGACCGGACCTAAACAAAAGCCAGCCTTTCAGCGGGACATGATGCCGTCGACGACCATGTCCAGGGCCCGGTCGATCGCCGCCGCCTGATCCTCCGCGGGCATCCGCCGCATCGGGCCGTCCAGCAGCAGGTCGGCCATCCCGTGGACGGTCGCCCAGGCGGCCATGCCGAGGAACGGGCGGCGGGCCGGGTCGATCAGGCCCAGCTCGACCAGCTCGTCCAGGATCGACATCACCATCCGGAACGGCACCGTCTCCATCGGGTCGGCGCCGTGCTTGCCCACCATCGGCGCCGAGCGCTGGAACGCGGTGCGGAACAGCCCCGGCTTCTCCAGCGCGAACTTGATGTACCCGGCCCCCAGCGCGCGCATCCGGGCCCGCAGCCGGGCCGCCGGGTCGCCGCCGGCCGGGGCCCGCCCGAGCTCCTCCTCCATGCGCTCGGCCAGCTCGCCCAGCGCGCAGTCCTTCACCGCGTGCATGAGGTCCTCGCGCGAGCTGAAGTGCCGGTACGCCGCCGTCGCGGAGACGCCGATCTGCCGCGCCGCCTCGCGCAGCACCACGGCCTCGGGGCCGCCGGCGCGGGCGAGCTCCAGCGCCGCGCCGGTCAGCGCGTTCGCGAGGTCGCCGTGGTGGTACGAGTGGCGGCTGATTTTGCTGGTGGACACCCTCTCATCCTGCCGGATGTTGACACCGTTAACACCTTGTGCAATGTTGACACCGTTAAGTTTACGCCGTCAACATCCCGTGGGGGAGAGCAGATGTTGTACCGGTACGGCTCCTTCATCCACCGCCGCGCCCGGCTCGTGCTCATCGTTTCGCTGCTGCTGCTGATCGGCGCCGGGGTCGCCGGGGCCGGCGTGTTCGGCAAGCTGCAGGGCGGCGGCTTCGACGACCCCGCCTCGGACTCCTCGCGGGCCCAGCGCCTCATCGACGAGCAGTTCGGCGGCCGGCCGAACCTGATCCTGCTCGCACACGCGGACGGCGGGACCGTCGACGGCACCGCCGCCGCGGCCGCCGGCAAGGACCTCACCGCCGCGCTCGGGCGGGAGGCGGGCGTGCGCGACGTCGTGTCGTACTGGACGACCGGCCTGGCCGACCTGCGCTCCGCCGACGGCACCGACGCGCTGATCCTCGCGCACGTCGACGGGACCGAGACCGAGCGGCGGGAGCGGGCCGCCGGGCTCATCGACCGCTACGCCGTGGACTCCGGCCCCCTCACCGTGGCCGCGGGCGGCGAGGCGGCCGTGAACGTCGACGTCAACACCCAGGTCGGGCGCAGTCTGGCGATCGCCGAGGCCATCGCGGTACCGCTGACGCTCCTGCTCCTGATCATCGTCTTCGGGTCGCTGGTCTCGGCGTTGCTCCCGCTCGCGGTCGGCGGCGTGGCCATCGCCGGCACGTTCGCCGAGCTCACCGCGCTCGGGTCCGTCACCGACGTCTCGCTCTACGCCGTCAACCTGACCACCGCGCTCGGGCTCGGCCTCGGGATCGACTACGCGCTGCTCATGGTCAGCCGGTTCCGCGAGCAGCTGGGGTCCGACACGCCCGTGCCGGAGGCCCTGGCCGCCACGGTCGCGACGGCCGGGCGCACCATCCTCTTCGCGGCCGCCACGGTCGCCACCGCGCTCACCGCGCTCATGGTCTTCCCGTTGTACTTCCTGCGCTCCTTCGCCTACGCCGGCATCGGCGTGGTCCTCATCGCCGCGTTCGGTGCCCTGGTGGTCCTGCCCGCGCTGCTGGCCGTCCTCGGCCGCCGGGTCGACGCGGGCCGGGTGCCGTGGCGGCGCCGGGCGGGCACCGGCCCGGCCGCCGACTCCCGGTTCTGGGGACGGCTCGCGGGCGCCGTCATGCGCCGCCCGGCCCTCGCCGCGCTCCCGGTCGTCGCCGGCCTGCTCCTCGCGGCGAGCCCGCTGCTCAACGTCTCGTTCGGCACCCCGGACGAGGGCGTGCTGCGGCCGGGCAGCGACGGGCGGGTGGTGGCCGACCGGCTCGCCACCGGGTTCGCCAGCAACCAGCAGGCCAGTGTCGACGTGGTCCTGGAGGGCACCGTCGGCCGCGACGCCGTCGCGAGCTACGCCGCTGCACTGTCCACACTGGAGCACGCGGGCGCGGTCACCAGCAGCGCGGGGACGTTCGCCGGCGGCACCAGGGTCGGCGACGGCAATCCCGCGCTGAGCCGGCCCGGGGCCGAACGCCTCGTCCTGGCCAGCCGGCTCGCGGCCAAGTCCGACGACGGCGAGGCGCTCGTGCGCGCCGTGCGGGAGGCGCCCTCCCCCGTCGCCGCGTACGTCGGCGGCACCGACGCCCGGCTCATCGACACTACGCACGCGATCGGCTCCCGGCTGCCGCTGGGCATCGCGGTCGTCGTGCTGGCCACGTTCGCGCTGCTGTTCCTGTTCACCGGCAGCGTCGTCCAACCGCTGCGGGCCCTGCTGCTCAACGTGCTCGGGCTGGCCGCGACCATGGGCGTGCTCACCTGGATCTTCCAGGACGGGCACCTGGCGTCCTGGCTCCGGTTCACCCCGCGGCCGATGGACACCGCGATGACCGTCCTGCTGTTCGTCATCGTCTTCGGCCTGTCCATGGACTACGAGGTGTTCCTGATCGGGCGGATCGCCGAGCTGCACGCGCGCGGCCTGCCCACCGGGGACGCGGTGCGCACCGGCCTGGCCCGCACCGGGCGGATCGTCTCGGCGGCGGCCGCCCTGCTGGCCGTCACCTTCTTCGCCTTCGGCACCAGCTCCGTGAGCTTCCTGCAGATGTTCGGCCTCGGCTGCGGCCTGGCCATCATCGTCGACGCCACGCTCATCCGCGGGATCCTGGTCCCGGCCATCGTGCGCGGGCTCGGCCGGCTCAACTGGTGGTCCCCCGGCCCGCTCCGGCGCATTTACACCAGGGTGGCGCTGCGCGAGGCTTGATGGATGACGCAACCGCACGCGGCGCCGCTCGACCCGGCCGGGGTCGAGCCGGCGCTGCGGCCGTTCGGGTCCAGCCGGACCCTGCCGGCCGCCGCGTACCTGGACCCGGCCGTCCTCGCCTGGGAGCGCCGCCACCTGTTCGCCGGCTCCTGGCTGTGCCTGGGCCGCCTCGATGAGCTGTCCGACGGCTGCAACCAGCGCGCGGTGACGGCCGGCGACGTCGGGGTGCTGCTGACCTTCGGCGCCGAGGTCAAAGCGTTCGCGAACGTCTGCCGGCACCGCGGCCACGAGCTGCTGGCCAGTGGCGCGAGCGCGGACCGGGCGGCGGCCGTCTGCCCGTACCACGGCTGGGCCTTCCGCCTCGACGGCTCGCTCGCCTCCGCCCCGCACATGGCCGGGGTGGCCGGCTTCGACGCGGCCGAACTGGGGCTGGTCGAGCTGCCGGTGGCGGTCTGGCACGGCTGGGTGCTCGTCAACGCGGGGCACCCGGCGCCGCCCGTCGAGCAGTACACGGGCGCGCTCGACGGGCTGCTCGCGCCGTACCGTCCGGAGACCATGCGCCTCAAGGCGCGGCACGACTACGAGGTGCGGGCCAACTGGAAGGCGATCGTCGAGAACTACCAGGAGTGCTACCACTGCCCGCTGATCCACCCGGAGCTGTGCAAGGTGTCCCCGCCGACGTCCGGCGACAACTGGGTCCTGCCCGGCGCCTGGGTCGGCGGCACCATGGACCTGCGCGAGCACGCCGAGACGATGTCCTTCGACGGCCGCGGCACCGGCGTGTGGATCGACGGCGCGCCCCGGCGGACCATCCTCTACGTGGCGCTGTTCCCCAACCTGCTGATCAGCGCGCACCCGGACTACATCATGACCCACCGGCTCACCCCGCTCGCGCCCGACCGGACCGCGATCGAGTGCAGCTGGTACTTCCCGGACGGCATCGACGACCCCGCGTACGCGGTCGACTTCTGGGACCTCACCAACCGGCAGGACTGGGCCGCGACCGAGTCGGTGCAGCGCGGGCTGAGCTCCCCGCACTACGTGCCCGGGCCGCTGGCGGACAACGAGGACGCCGTGTACCAGTGGATCGCCCTCGTCGCCGCCAGTTACCTCGACCCGGTCGCCGCCATCGCGCGATCAGTCCTCGTGGAACACGCAGCCGGTCAGTGAGCCGCCGGCCACGACCGCACCGGCGTCCGTGCCCGCGACGGCCCGGATGTAGGTGCCGGCGTAGCCGCGGCCGGTCAGGAACGCGCCCCACACGGCCACCCACGGCCGCAGCGTGCCGTCGGGCTCCGGGACGAGCTCCGGCACCGGGACGACCCGGCGCTGGAGCACGTACGGCCCGCCCTCGGCCGCGCGCAGCTCCCGGTCCCACGCGTCGGGGTCCGTGCGCCAGCCGGCCACGAAGCCGGTGCCACCGTGGAGCATGGTCGCCTTGAGCACCAGCCGCTCCCGGTCCCGCCGCGCGTAGCCGGGCAGGTCCTCCCGCTCGCCGTCGACGGTGACGGTGCCCGGCCGCAGCATCCGGGTCCACGGCAGCACCCGGTCGACCACGTCCAGCTCGGCCGCGTCGAACCGGTCCCGGTGCCGCTCGTCGGAGAGCAGGGCCAGGGCCGCCTTGCTGCCGTACAGCTCGGACGCGATCGGGGTGAACATCGCCACCTCGCCGCGGGCCGCGGCGGCCAGCAGCGGGTCCAGCAGCGCCGGTCCCCCGGGCCGCAGCAGGTCCTCCATGAGGAACAGCCGGTACACCACGTCGACCCGCCGCCCGCCCAGGAACACGGCGCCGTCGCGGCACTCGACCTGGCCCGCGTGCCCGACCAGCGCGTCGATGCCGTAATCGGTCAGCCGGGCCGCGGTCTTGCGCAGCATCGGCTCCAGCTCGGGGTAGCTGTCCGGCCAGTCCACGATCGCCACCACCGAGCCGTCGCCGGCCTCGCCGCGCAGGGTCTCGCCCAGCAGGGCCATGGTGTCGGCGTAGCCCAGCCCGTGCGCGGCCGCGAACTCGGCGAAGTGCGGGCTGTCCAGGTACGCCGCGTTGAGGATCGAGTTCTCCAGCCCGCCGACCGCGCCGCTCACGTTGAGCTCCAGGAGCTTGAAGCCGTCGGCGGCCGGGTAGAGGTCGGCCCGCGACAGCGTCGTCGCCTGCCCGGCGGCCGTGCGCGCCGCGCCGACCTGCGGGCCCTGGGCGCCGACGGCGGCGGCGAACGCGCCCGCGTCGCCGTCGAACAGCCGGTCCGGCAGGCCGGTCAGCAGCCCGTGCAGCGTGCGCAGGTCGGCGTCCAGGCGCTCGCGGTCGGCCCGGGTCAGGAACAGCGGGCGGGCCAGGTGGCCGTTGCGGTAGATGGCGTCGTGCAGCCCGGTGGCCCGGATCGCCTTGGCCAGCTCCTCGTGCGGCATCCGGCCGGCGGCCACCGCCGCCAGGTAGGCCTCGGTGACGGCGTTCACGCGTCCTCCCGCTCGATCTCGATCCGGCTCTCGATCGCCTTGATGCGCTGGTAGTCGGCCTCGATCTGGTCCGGGTCGGGGCCGGCCAGGATCACCCAGGCCAGGTAGGTGACCAGGTCGTCGGTGGCGGGCACCAGGTCGCCGGTGCCGTGCGGGAAGTGCTTGTCCACGAACGTCGGCAGCGCGTCGACGCCGTCGAAGATGTCGCCGTTGCGCCAGATGCCGGCGGCCGGGGACGAGATGAACACGGCCGAGAGGTGCTGCCGCAGCGCGTAGCCGGGCCGGAACTCGCCCCGCAGCCGGTGCGCGACGGTCCGGGCGATCTGACTGTCCCCGGTGGACATCCGGGTGATCATCTGGTGGCCGCCGCCGGCCGGGCGGGCCGCCGTCTCCATCAGCCGCGGGCCGTGCTTGGTGAGCATGACCTCGCTGTGCCCCGGGCCGTTGCGCACGCCGAGCGCGTCGAGCACGGCGAACACGTACGGCGCCACCTCGGCCACGTCCGGGTCGTCGGGCGCGAGGAACTGGACCCGCTCGTAGATGCCGATCCGGTCGTCGCGGCGGTGCTTGGCGTACCGGCACACGTCGACGAGCCCGTGCCGGCCGTCCACCGAGTAGGTGTCGACGAGGAACTCGGTGCCCTCCCCGAACTCCTGCACCAGCACGGCGTCGTTGCGCACCCCGGTGTGGTTGATCTTGCCGAGGATGCGGTCGAAGACCGGGTGCCAGTCCTCGCCGGGCAGGATCAGGTGCACGTCGTCGGTCGCCCCGGACTTCGGCGGCTTGACCACGAACCGCTCCCCCGCGAGGCCCTGCTCGGCGATCCAGGCCTCGATCGCGTCCCGGTCGGCCGAGCAGAACTGGCGCAGGTGCGGCAGCCCGGCCCGGGCGAGGGCCTGGGCCATGTGCCACTTGTCGCGGCGGTCCAACGTGGACGCGAGCTCGTTGCCGGTACCGGGACACAGCACGGCGGTCAGCGCGTCGCACAGCTCCACGCCCATCTCGCTGCCGGCGACGAGCCACTGTGGACGGTACCGCCGCAGCTCCTCCGCCAGATCCTCGACGCTCCGGTCGCCGAGCACGTGCACCGCGGCGAAGTTCTCCGGGTGCCAGGTGTCGTGCACCGCGTCGACCGCGTGGTCGGCCATCATCACCGCGATCGGCTCGAGCCCCTCGGCCCGGAAGGCCCCGGCGTACTCGTGCCCGGTCGACACCGGCTCCACGATGACCGCGTATCGCTGCTCCTGCATGGAATTCCCCTTTCAGGACTCGTGGGCGGCGCCGACGCGGCGCATCCCGGACCAGGCCGCGCCGAGCCCGGCCAGGCTGATCAGGCCGAAGACCCACCACACGGGCGGGCCGAGGGCGAGCCACAGCGCGACGCCGCAGACCGGGCCGAGGACCGTGCCGAGGCCGTACATCGCCTGGGCCGCGCCCTGGTAGCGGCTCAGCAGCTCCTCGGGCGCGGCCAGGGCCGGGAACGCGAACATCGTCGGGCCGCCGATCAGCTCGGCGAGGGACCACACGACGGTGCCGGCCACGAACCAGACGACGCCCCATTGGAAGCCGTACAGCGAGTGCCCGATCGCCAGCAGCAGGAACCCGGCCGCGGCGACGTACCGGGGCGGCCGGCGCTGGGTCACCTTGGTCATCAGCAGCTCGAACGCGACCACCATGAAGCCGTTGAGCGACAGCATGGCCGCGTACCAGCCGGTGGCCAGCCCGGCCGAGCGCATCGCGAGCGGCAGGACGGCGACGTACTGGACGTACACGAACACGTTCAAAAACATCGCCAGCAGGAAGAGCGTGTAGCGCCGGTCCCGCAGCACCGGGAGATAGCCGCCCCGGTCCTGGCCCTCGGGCGCGTGCTCGCCGTGCCCGCGCGGGAACAGGAACACGGCGAGGACCGCGAACGCCGCCGTGGACGCCGCCTCGACCCAGTAGAGCAGGTCGTAGGAGACGGCCACCAGCAGCGCCCCGAGCAGCGGAGCGGTGGTGGCGCCGATGTTCTGCACCAGGCGGTACACCGCGAAGATCATCACGCGGCGGTGCTTGGCGGTGTGCGTGGCCAGCATCGCCGAGGCGGCCGGGCGGAACAGCTGCGTCGTGGCCCCGACCAGCGCCACGACCACGAGCACGGCCGCGTACTGGTGCAGGTAGAGCACGGTGGGCAGCAGCACGGCCGAGCCCGCCATGGACAGCAGCGTGGTCGGGCGCGGCCCGAGCCGGTCGCCGAGCGCGCCGCCGGCCAGCAGCCCGACGACCAGGCCGGCGCCGTAGACGCCGAGCGCCCAGCCGGCCTGGGCCGAGGTGAAGCCGCGGGCGGTGAGGAACAGCACGAGATACGCCTGGAAGAACGTCCCGAGCTGGTTGACGAGCACGCCGGCGAGCAGGGCCCGCACCGGCGCCGGGGTGGCCCGCAGCGTGGCGAGCACCCCCGCGCCGTCCTCGGGCGCTTTGACGACGGTGTCGGTCATGTCGTCACCCGCAGGGCGGCTGCGGCGGCGTCGAGCGCGGCGGCGACCTCGGCGGCGGTGGGCGCGACGGCGGTGACGTACCCGAGCCGGCCCATGGTGGTGCCCTTCGGCGGCGGCGAGGCCACGGTGCCCGGCCCGGCCACGAGCACCATCCGGTCGACCGCCTCCGGCAGCGGCCCGTCGGCGAAGCCGATGGTGGCGATCACGGTGTCGTCGGCCTCGGCGTAGAGGAACCGCACCCCGGCCACGAGGGCCCTGGTCGTGTTCACCCCGGGCGCGATGCCGCAGCAGGCCGCCGCGGCCGCCAGCCCCGGGGTGACGCCGCTCGCCCGGCCGCCGATGTAGGGGATCAGGTCGCCGCCCAGCCGCGCGTTGACCTCGATGACGACCGGCCCGGCGGTGGTCAGCCGCAGCTCGGTGTGGGTCACGCCGTCGGTGAACCCGAGGGCCTCGTGGGTCTGCCGCAGGACCGTCAGGATCGCCGGATCGGACAGCAGCGGGTCGCCCGCGTCGACCGTGTGGCCCAGCTCCTCGAAGTAGGGCGGGTAGCCCAGCTCCTTGCGGGCCAGCACCATCGGCGTCACCCGCCCCCGGTGCACGACCGCGTCGACCGAGATCTCGGGGCCGTCGGCGTAGCGCTCGACGAGCACCGACACGTCGTAGGCGGGCGCGCCCGGCACGGTGGTGTCCCGGGCGAACGCGAAGTTCGCCGCCAGCTGCTCGGGGGTGTCGACCCGCACGACGCCGAGGCTGGCCGCGAGGGCCCGCGGCTTGAGCACCACCGGGTAGCCGATCCGCTCCGCCGTGGCCAGGGCCTCCTCGACCGAGGCGACGAGCACCGACTCCGGCTGGGCGACCCCGGCCGCGGCGAGCGCGGTGCGGGTCAGGTGCTTGTCGCGGCAGGCGGCGACGGCGGTCTCCCCCGGGCCCGGCAGGCCGAGGGCGTCGGCGAGCCGGGCCACCGGCAGCACGAACGCCTCGTCCCAGCACAGCACGCCGGCCACCTCGCCGGCGTCCTTGGCCGCGACCGTCAGCGCGTCCACGTCACTCAGGTCGGCCACCCGGGTCGAGCCGGCGAGGTACGGCTCCTCCCAGGTGGGCGCGGCCGGGCTGACGAGGTGCAGGCGGTAGTGCGGGGCGATCTCCTCCAGGAGGTACCGGCGATAGTCCTTGTGCCCGGTGCCGACGAGCAGGATCAGGGGGTTCATGCCGGCACCTCCTCGATCCGGGACACGCCCGCCGAGCCGTCGGCCCGCCGCCACTGCTCGGTGAGCCGCAGCCGGCCGTCGGCGAGCCGGTCGGGGGTGCTCACGCAGGTGCCGGCGACCACCGCTCCGTCGGCCATGACCTGGCAGTAGGCCGCGCTGATGACGCCGTCGGCGGTGCGCGTGCCGACCAGCCGCCCGGTGCGCACCGGGCCGCCCTCGAACTCGGCCCAGACGAGCTCGCCGTGCTGGTGGTAGCGGCCCCGCGCGCCGTTGGGCTGTTCCGGCTGCACGATCAGGCCGTCGTAGGTCTGGTGGTACGTCATGCGATCCACCGCACCGGGCACAACTCGTCGATGACGCCGAACACGGCCCGCCCGGCCATCGCGTTGATGACGGTCGCGGCCCGCACCGGCAGCAGGGTGAGGTTGGCGTCGGGGACGCCGTGGCTGTACCGCGCCCGGTTGAGCACGAAGATCCGGTGCCCGTTCATGCCCTTCCAGCGCAGCGAGTAGTCGGGCTCGATGAGCATGTCGCCGTCGTCGTCGAACTCGACCCGCTCGGCCAGGTCGTCGTCGAACGGCACCGGGCTGGCCTCGCGCCCGACGGCCACGATGACGTGCCGGGCCCGGTGCTCCTCCCGCCCGCCGGGGGTCTCGCAGCGCATCACCAGGTCGGCCCCGTCCGCCTCGACCGCGACCACGTCCCGGCCCGGGTACAGCACGGCCGGGAACCGGTCCAGGTCGAGCATCCGGTCGTAGTTGGCCTGGTACAGCACCCGCAGCGCGCCGGGCGTGAGCGCGTCGCCGGTCGGGCCCTGCTCGACCACGAGCCGGCGCCGGGTGCCCCGGCTGAGCTGCTGCAGGAACTGCTGGTGGGCCGGGCGGTAGAACTCGTTGGCCACCGGCGAGTCGTCGATGGTCTGGAACCACTGGCGGCGGCCGAGCCAGCGCACGTCGGTGAAGCCGGCGTGGATGAGCTTGAGCACGCACTCGAGGCCGGTCTGCCCGCCGCCGACCACGGCGATCGGGGCGTCGAGGTCGGTGCGCAGGGCGTCCATCTTCCGCCAGAGGTCGTCGGCGATGAACGCGGCGTGCTCGGGCAGGCCGGTCATCCAGCCGGGCCGGGTGGCGCGGGTGCCGACCCCGATCGACAGGTGGTGCGCGCGGGCCACCGGACGCCCACCGGCGTACAGCTCGAAGCCGCCGTCGGTGTACGTCACCCGCTCGATCGAGGTGTTGTAGTGGATGCCCTCGATGCGGCGGGCGGCCCAGGTGAGGTAGCGGACGTACTCCAGCCGCGGGATCGTGTCGAACTGGGCGTTGAGCAGCGCGAACAACCGGCCCGAGGTGACCAGGTAGTTCATGAACGTCAGCTGGTGCTGCGGATCGACCAGCGACACCAGGTCCTTCATCCACGACGTCTGCATCCGCACGCCGGGGCTCAGCAGCGCCGGGTGCCAGGCCGGGCCGGGCTGGTTGTCGAAGAGCGCGATGCGGCCGAGGTTCGCGGCCGGGAACAGCGCGGCGAGGCTGAGATTGGCCGGTCCGGCCCCGATCCCGGCCACGTGGTACGTCGGCAGATCATTGCTGTGCACGGGTTTCCTCCTGGGTGTGGTGGTCTGCACAGAAAGCGAGGATGCGGTCGGCGGCCAGGGTGCTGGCGGCGAGCGCGGTCTTGGCCGCACCGCCGGAGCCGCCGGTGAAGGCGAGCACCCGGCCGCCGGTGCCGGGCACGTCACGCAGGCGCAGCACGGGCGGGTCGGCGTAGCAGTCGGTGGCGTCGGCCCGGCGCACCGGCGGGCCGAGCCGCAGCCCGGGCAGCCGGCGGCGCAGCATCCGGGCCACGTCGGCGACCGGGCGCGGCGGCGGCGCACCGGGCGCGGCACCCCACTCGTCGCCGGCGACGCCCGCGAGCAGCAGGTCGCCGCCGAGCGGGATGCCGTACAGCGGCCCGTCGGAGAAGATCGGCGGCAGCGGCCCCCGGCACTGGTGCACGGTGTACCGGATCGCCTTGACCTTGAGCCCGAGCCCGTCCAGCCCGGCCCGGGCCAGCAGCGCCGGCGTCCAGGCGCCGGCCGCGTAGATGAGCACGTCGGGCTCGCCGGCCAGCCGGGGCGCGACCGTCACCCGCGGCCGGCCGGCCAGGTCGGCCAGCACCGCGGCCCGCAGCGCGGCCGGGTCGATCCGCCCGCCGCTGTCGTCGCGGACCGCGCTCGTGCCGGGCGCGAGGGACGCCCAGCCGAGCGCGGTCAGCTCCCGCTCGCCGATGATCCGCGCGTCGAGGCCGGCCAGCGCGCGCTCGTCGGCCGGGCCGACGATCACCGACGGCAGCGGCCGGAACGCGGCCCAGCGCCGCAGCACCGGTTCGGCGAGCAGCTCGGCGAGGCTGGCCACGGCGAGCCCGCGCTGCTCGGCGTCGGGCTCGTAGCCGCGCACCGCCCCGCCGGAGGCGCCGGTCGCGTCGCGCAGCCCGGGCGGGCCGGTCGCGAGGGCGACGTCGGCCCCGGCCCGCGCGAGGCGCCACGCGAGCAGGGAGCCGGCGATCCCGGCGCCGAGGATGCCGACCCTCATCAGCGCCGGCCGGTGAGCACGGCCCGTAACGTCGCCGCGTCCGGGCTGCCTGCGGCGAGCAGGCTCACCAGGGCGCGGGCGGCCAGCGGGGCGTCGAAGTCCACGTAGCGCAGGGCCAGCTCGCCGCGCTGCCGCTCGGCCGCGAGCAGCTCGGGCGGCAGCGCGTCGGGGTGGGTCGCCCCGTCGAGCAGGGGGCGCACGTACGCCGCGAACGCCTCGAACGTCTCGCGGGTGAAGTCGCTGCCGACCCGGTCGGGCCGGTTGAAGGCCAGGAACAGCCGCACGATCCCGGGGTCGGCCTCGGCGAGCAGGTCGTTGGCCCACACCGCGTGGTTGCGGCTGGTCGAGAACTTGAAGCCGTCGAGGGTGAAGAACCGGTTGACGACGCTCATCCCGGCCAGGCGCCCCAGGTCGACGCCGGCCGTGGCGAGCAGGGCGGGCCACATGATGCCGTAGAAGTACGCGTTGTCGATGCCGTAGAAGTTCCACATGCCGCGGACCCGGCGGCGCCACACGTCGGCGAAGGCGGCCGCGTCCTCGGGCACGCCCGGCCGCAGGGCCTGGGCCACGCCGCGCACGAAGTTCAGGCAGACCTCGACGTACACGTCCAGGCGCAGCCCGGCGAGCGGGCCGCTGCCGGCCACGCCCCAGTCGGTGGGGTACGCGGCCGGGATGGCGGGCAGCGGGCGGGCCAGCGCGGTGTCGATCAGCGCCCGCACGTCGACCGGCAGCTCGGCGCGCAGCCACAGCGACTGCAGCGCGGCGCGGTGGGCCTCCAGGTCGAGCACGGGCACCGTCGCGGTGAACGGCACCGGGGCGCCGCCGCAGCGGGCGCAGCGGACCTCGACCATGGTCTGGGCCGAGGTGAACCCGCCGCAGCCCTCGCAGCCGCCGCCGCAGGCCTCGTGTCCGCAGGCGCCGCACAGGCCCTCGACGTAGGAGTGGTGCAGGGTCCGCGCGCAGCCGGCGCAGCGGTGCAGCTCCAGCTCGCGCAGTGGCAGCGCGCCGCGCTCGACCAGCTGGGCGGCCATCGTGGCCAGCGCCGGGGCGTAGCCGGGAGCGCGCGGGTCGACGAACGCGTCGTACTCGATGCGGGCCCGCCGGAACGCCTCCACGATGTCGTCGCGGTAGCCGTCGACCATCTTGTCCACGTCGACGCCGTCGAGCTCGGCCCGGGTCAGCACGTAGTTCTGGTGCACGTCGACGCCGGCCATGGCCAGCACGTGCTCGCCGCGGGCCCGGGCCGCGCGGGCGGCGAAGTCGGCGGCCAGGTACGGCCCGGAGAGGTGCCCCACGTGCAACGGCCCGTTGGCGGTGGGCGGCGGGATGGAGACGACGTCGACGAGCGGCTCCTGCTCAGCCATGGTCGGCCTCCTTCTGGTACCAGTACGCGCTGAAAATCACGAGAGGCTCGGATTCGCGCCGGTTGTGGACTACGTGGCGTTCGCCGGATTCGAGCAGGAACGCGTCGCCGGTGGCGACCTCGACCGGTTCGCGGCCGTCGACCTCCACCGCGGCGTCCCCGCGCACGACGATCGACAGTTCCAGCTCCGGATGCTGGTCGGCCGGGCTGATCCCACCGGCCGGCACCCGGTACCACATGGCGCGGAACGGCATCGCGCCCACGCCCTCGTAGCCGTCCCACCGGAACACGTCCACGTCGCCGACGGGGCGGTTCTCGCCCCGGCCCAGTTGATAGGTCCGCATGGCGCCTGAGTGTTCTGCCCGCCGCCTGCGCACCGGTTGCGGCCGCCTGCGGTGCTCACTTGCGGTTCGCTTGCGGTGGCGTTCCGTCATCGCGGTTCGTATCCGGCGGCGTTCCGAAATTGCGGGAGAGCGATAGTGTTCGATCGTGCAGTTCCGATTACTCGGCGCGGTCGAAGCGGACATCGCCGGTCGTCCGATCAAGCTGGGCTGGCGCCAGGAGCGCTGCCTGCTGGCGTTGCTGCTGCTGGAGAACGGCCGCCCGATCCACAACGAGCGACTGGCCGAGCTGATCTGGGAGGGCGAGCCGCCGCCGGACCCGCGGGCGGCGCTGCAGGTGGTCGTGGCCCGGCTGCGCGGGCACCTCAACGCGGCCGACGCCGCCGGGCACGGGGTGCGGCTGGTGACGAAGGGCGACAGCTACGCCCTCGAGGTCGCGCCCGAGCAGGTCGACGTGGCCCGGTTCAAGATGCTGGTCCAGCGGGCCCGCACCTCCGACCACCCCGACCGGGCGGCCGCGTTCCTGCGCACCGCCCTGCGGCTGTGGCGCGGGCCGGCCCTCGCGGACGTGGCCGGGCCGTGGCTGCGCCGCCGGGTCACCGACCCGCTCGACGAGCTGCGCCTGGCCGCCACCGAGGAGCTCATGGACGTGGAGCTGGCCGCGGGCCGCCACCACGAGCGGATCGCCGAGCTGACCCAGCTGGTGGCCGAGCACCCGCTGCGCGAGCGGCTGCGGGGCCAGCTGATGGTCGCCCTGCACCGGGAGGGCCGCCGGGTGGCCGCGCTCGACTCCTACGAGCAGCTGCGCCGGACGCTGCGCGACTCGTTCGGCCTGGAGCCCGGGGCGCAGCTGCGCGAGCTGCACGGCCGGATCCTGCGGGCCGACCTGCACGCCGACGCCCACGCCGTCGACGGGCATCCGCGGGAGCCGGTCGCTCCGGTGGCGGTACCGCAGCCGCCCATGCCCACCGCGCCCCGCCCGCCGACCCCGGCCGAGCTGCCCGCGGACGTGGCGGGGTTCGTCGGGCGGGACGACGAGCTCGGCAAGCTGGACGCGATGCTGCCCGAGGCGGCCGGCGGCGGAGGGCCGGTCGTGGTGACGGCGATCGCGGGGACGGCCGGGGTCGGCAAGACCGCGCTCGCCGTGCACTGGGCGCACCGGATCGCGGGCCGGTTCCCGGACGGGCAGCTGTACGTGAACCTGCACGGGTACGCCTCGCGCGACCGTCCGGTGCCGCCGATCGAGGCGCTGGGCGGGCTGCTGCGCTCGCTCGGGGTGCGCGAGGACCGGGTGCCCGACGACGTGGGTGCGGCCTCGGCGCTGTACCGCTCGATGCTCGCCACCCGCCGCGTGCTGCTGTTCCTCGACAACGCCCGCTCGGTCGACCAGGTGCGGCCGCTGCTGCCCGGCGGCCAGGGCTGCCTGGTCGTGGTCACCAGCCGGGACCGGCTCACCGGCCTCGTCGCGCACGACGGGGCCCGCCGGCTCACCCTGGACATCCTGCCGCCGGAGCAGGCCCGGGCGCTGCTGTCCGACATGCTCGGCGCGGACCGGGTGGCGGCCGAGCCGGACGCGGCCGCCGAGCTCGCCCAGGCGTGCGCGTTCCTGCCGCTGGCCCTGCGGATCAGCGCGGCCGATCTGATCAACCACCCGCACCGCAGCATCGCCGCGCACGTGGCCCAGATGCGCGCGGCCGACCCGCTGACCGCGCTCGCCGTGGACGGGGAGCGGGCGGTGCACAGTGCGCTGGAGGTGTCGTACCGCTCGGTGCCCGCCGACGCCCAGCGCCTGTTCCGCCTGCTCGGGCTGGCTCCCGGCAACGACTGCACGGCGGCCGCCGCCGGGGCCCTGGCCGGGCTGCCGGGCGCGGAGGCGGCGGCGCTGCTGGACCGGCTCGCGGCCGCGCACCTGGTGGTCGAGTCGGCGCCGGACCGCTTCACGTTCCACGACCTGCTGCGCTCCTACGCCCGGGCCCGGGCGACCGCCGACGACCCGGCCCAGGAGCGGGCGGCGGCGCTGGGGCGCATCTACGACTGGTACCTCGGCACCCTCGACGCCGCCGCCTCCCAGCTGTACCCGCAGCTGGTGCGGCTGCCGTACACCGGAACGGCACCGCGGTTCTGCGGCACCGCCCAGGCCCGGGCGTGGCTGGAGGCGGAGCGGCAGAACCTGGTCTCGATGGTCCGGCACGCGGTCGCCGACGCCCAGCCCGAGATGGCGTGGCGGCTGGCCGACGCGATGCGCGGCTTCCTGTCCCAGGGCGGGCACCTGTTCGCCTGGCTCGCGGTGTGCCGGGCCGGGCTGGCCGCGGCCGAGGTGTACGCCGACGTCAACGGCCAGGCCGCCATGCACATCGGGCTCGCCCACGCCAACCAGTGGCTGTGCCGGCACGACGAGGCGGTCGAGTCGCTGCGCTGCGCCGTGCGCCTGGCCGAGGCCGGCGGCTGGATCGAGGGGATGGCCTGCGCGCGCAACAACCTCGGCATCTTCTACGACGAGCTGGGCCGCCCGGCCGAGGCGCTGGAGCAGCACACGGCGGCGATCGCGCTGGCCCGCGAGCACGGCTCGACCCGGCTGCTGGTCGCGTTCCTGGACTCGCTCGGCCACCACCACCACGTGACCGGCCGGCTGACCGAGGCGACGGAGTGCTTCGACGAGAGCCTGCGGATGGCCCTGACCCTCGGCGAGGCCTCCCGGACCACCGCCTACCTGCTGGAGTCGCTCGCCGCCACCTACCAGGCGATGGGGCGCTTCGCCGACGCCCTGGCGCTCGCCGAGCGGGCCCTGGGCCTGTGCCGCGACGTCGGCAACCGGCTGCACGAGACGACGATCCTGTCGTTGCTCGCCACGATCCAGGCCGACCTGGGCCGGCGGGAACGGGCCCTCGAACTCGCCACGGCGGCGGTCGACACGGCGCGCGATCTGGAAGGCAGCTATGGTACCGCCCAAGCGCTGATCGCCCTCGCGCAGGCGAGCCGGGGCATGGGCCGGGCGGAGCGCGCGACGGAGCTCTACGGCGAGGCGTGCACGCTGCTGGCCGACGTGGGCACCGCGTACCACCGGGCGGCCGCCTCGATCGGCCTGGCGGGGGCGCTGCACGACCTCGACCGGCTGGACGCCGCCCTGGAGCACGCCCGGGCGGCGCTGCTGCTGACGGAGCGGGGCGGGTACCGGCTGCTGCGGGCGCACGCCCTGGCCACGATCGCGGAGATCCAGCTGAGCCGGGGCGACCGCGTCCGCGCCCTGCTGGCGGCCCGCCGCGCCCGCGAGGCGCACGCCGCGGTCGAGGCGCGGATGGCGGTGTTCTTCAGCGACTCGTTCTCTGGGCCATGATCATGAGTCCGGCCCCGGCGACCGCCGCGATGACGCCGAGGACGATGTAGACGGCGGTGATCGCCCAGTTCGTGGTCTCGTGGCCGATCTCGACCCGCACGCCGATGCCGAACAGCGCGGCCACCACGAGAAGGCCGATCCCGGTCGGCCGCGCCCACGTCATCCCACAGTTCCCCTTGTCCAGGTGCGCAACTTCTCCGGATTGCGCACGGCCCAGATCCGGGTGATGCGGTCACCGGAGATCTCGAACGCCATCACGGTCGACGTCTGGTTGTCAAGCTCCGCCACCAGCCCCGGCTGCCCGTTCACCATCCGCTCGTGCAGCACGAGCCCGGCCAGCCGCATGATCTCGACCAGCCCTTCGGCGATCCGCTCGGCCCCGGTGATCGGCTCCAGCGCGGCCGGCACGATCCCGCCCCCGTCGGAGACCGCCATCGCCTGCGGATCGAGCAGCCCGACGAGCGCCGCGATGTCCCGCGCCGCCCACGCCTGCGCGAACGCCCGCACCACACCCGCCCGCCGCTGCCGCGACTCCGTGCCGACCCGCGCCTCCCGGATCCGCCGCCGCGCGGACGTGGCCAGCTGCCGGCACGCGCCCGGCGTCCGCCCCACGATCCCGGCCACCTCGGCGAACGAGTAGCGGAACACGTCATGCAGGACGAACGCCACCCGCTCGGCCGGCGTCAGGTTCTCCAGCACCACGAGAAACGCCATGTTCACCGACTCGTCCAGGGTGACCCGATCGGCCGGATCGCCCTCCTCGCTCTGCGGCGGCAGCGGCTCAGGAATCCACTCGCCGACGTACCGCTCCCGCCGCACCCGCGCCGACCCGAGCAGATCGAGACAGATCCGGCTGGTCACGGTCGTCAGCCAAGCACCCGGCACCACGATCTCGTCGCGTTGTTCTTGCTCAAGCGCATACCACCGCGCGTACGCCTCCTGCACCACGTCCTCGGCATCGGCCAGCGACCCGAGCAGCCGGTACGCGACGTTGAGCAACTGCCGTCGTTCCTCCATGACCCCTATGACGATCCGTCCTCTGGAAATGTCAGCCGGCCGCGGCATACTTGGCTTTTGCCCGCTTTGAGGGGGTACATCGTGTCACTGGCCGACCGCTTCGAGATCGAGTCCCTCCGCAGCGAGTTCAACGACGCCGGCGTCACCGGCGACCCCGACCGCATGGCCGCCCTCTTCACCGACCGCGGCATCTGGCGCATCCCCGCCGCGAACGTCACCTTCACCGGCCACGCCGAGATCCGCGAGGGCCTGACCCGCCTGCGGGACCTGTGGGAGTTCTTCGTCCAGGAGGCCCACCCGGGCACGATAGCGCTGGACGGCCACCAGGCCACGGGCCGCACGTACGTCCACGAACTGGGCCGCTTCCGAGACGGCACCGCCTTCCAGATCCACGGCGTCTACCACGACCGCTACGAACACACCGCCGACGGCTGGAAGTTCGCGGAACGGGTGAACGAGGTCCTGTACCGCGACGACTCCCCCTTGCCCGGTCAGCCGCCTTCAGTTGTCCCGTAGCGGTACTCCCACCCTTCCTCCCGCCAGATGAACGTGTCAGCGACGAGCTCACGGACACTCCGGCCGGTGGCGACGTGCTCGAGGGCCCGGTAGGTGGCGAGGTGGCCGATCACCATGACCCGCCGCCCCGCCCACCGGCTCGGCAGATCCTCCAACACGGCCGCCGCTCTCGCGATCGCCTGGGCGTGGCTCTCCCCGTTGGGGTACGGCCGGTCGACGTAGTCCAGGCGGTCCCGCTTCATCGCGTCCCCGGCCGTTCCGTTGCGATCGCCGAAGTCGCACTCGCGGAGCCGCCAGTCGTACAGGACGGGGATGTCCGTGCTCCCGAACGCGATCTCGGCGGTCTCAGCCGCGCGCCGCAGGTCCGAACAGAACACCGCAGCGATCCCGTCGTCCCGCCGCCTGTGCCCCATGACGACGGCGTTGCGGCGGCCCCGTTCGCTGAGCCGCCCGGGCAGCCACCCGGTCGCGATGCCGTTCTCGTTGTCCTCGGTCAACGCATGCGTCTCGTACACCACCTCGATCGACATCGCTCGACCCTACCGCCGCGCGCCACGGCAACGCCTGACGGTCGACGTGCGATCGTTTCGTACGCTCGGCGCGTGGTCGGCATGCCAGGGTCTCGGCGGGTCGGTGGTCAGCGCGCCGTTCCGGGCCCGCGGTTCTGGTTCGGCACCGCCATGATGACAGTCCTCGCCGACCTCGTCCTCGTCCTCGGCCTCGGTATCAAGCTGTGGTACGACCACGCCCGCCTGGAAGCCAACGGGGCCACGGCGACCGCGGTGATCGACGACGTCCACGAGTCCCACGGCTGGCTGTGACGGACCTCGCCGGCCCCAGGAGGAGGGAGATATCCGGACCCAGCAGGAGTGATGTCGATTGATTGGTGTGACGGGCGAAGCTGGCCCCACCGGCTCGAGGCGTCGTGGTGTGACGGCGGTATCTGGCCCCACCTGGGTGACCTGCCTGGTGTTTGTGACGGTTGATATTGGCTCCACCTGCAGGCTGAATTTCGGCGGTTCCGTGCCGCATCGCGGTAGAGGGCTGGTTGAAATCCCGGGTGGAGCTGTTCGAGGCGATCCGGCGTGACGCGCGCCGTGAAGAGCTCTCGATCCGCGCGCTGACTGAGCGGCATGGTGTGCATCGGCGCACCGTGCGGGAGGCGCTGCGCTCGGCGGTCCCGGCGCCGCGGAAACCTCGAACGGCGCAGGCGCCGAGACCAGCTTCTGGGACGACCACGGCCGACCTGCGCCTTGGCCCGACGACATCGAGGGCTGGCAACCCGAAACCGGCGGCCGGCGTGTGCCGCGGCCTCATGTGTCAGGACTGCTGCTCGACGCGATGCTTCAGGGCGGCCAGGTTGGCGGGCATCTCCTTGACCGCTTCACGGCGCACCACCAGCGGCACGAGCATCTTCCCGATCCCGTGGCCGATGAAATCGACGCTGATGGTCAATTGTGAGCGGCCGGCGTCGAGCGGTTCGACCGTGACCTCCACGATGGCCCGGATCGGCCCATCGATCCCGCGGACACCCCAGGTCTTCGGAGCGTCGATATGCGTGACCTCGGAGACGCTGGGCCGTTCAGCGCCACCGATACGGCGCACGGTGTGGCATCTCGTGCCCACCGTCGGCGGACCGCCGGCTTCCAGATGGCCAGAGACAACGCCTCGCTGCCATTCGGGGAAGCGGGTCGGGTCAGTAGCGTAGGCGAACACCGCCTCCGCCGGGCGGTCGACCTCGATGCTGGTGACGATCGCGGCCATCAGCCGACCTGACCGAACAAGGCTGCGTAACGGTCGAGGTAGAGCGGCCAACCCTCGTCGTGCCCGATACCGTCGCGCACCGACTCCCAGCCGGGGCCGTGCCGGTCCAGATGCCGATGCTCCAGCTCGACCCGGGTCCGGTCGGGCGTTTCCTCGGTGAAGGTCACCTCGACCTCGCTCGTGTGTCCCGGATCGCGCTCGATCTGCCAGGTCGGGCCGATGTCCCAGGAGAACACCACGCGCCGGGGCGGGTCGTAGGCCAGAATGCGGGCCCACCGGCACTCGCTGCCGTCAGTGCCGCGGTCGATGATGTTGCCACCGACCCGGGGCTCGAAGACGGTCTCGGCGATCGGCACCCGCAGGAGGTTGTGTTCCCGCGGCTTGAAGTCGCCGAATCGGTCGGTGAACACCGTGAACGCCTTGTCGATCGGCGCAGCAACCACGATCGCGCGGCGCACCACCGCAACATCAGCTTGCGTCATGAGCTCTCCTCGGTGTTGTCCTCGACCGTGTTCTGAAAGCCGTCCAAAGCTCGGCGCCAGAACGTGTCCAGCTGGTCCTTGAGCGCGGTGACGCCGGCCGGGTTGAGTCGGTAGATCCGGCGAGTCCCATCAGCCTGGCTGGCGACCAGCCCCGCGTCCCGCAACACCCGCAGATGCTGCGAGACCGCCTGGCGGCTGATCGGCAACTCTTCGGCCAGATCGCCCACCGCGCGCGGACGATCAGCCAGGCACTGCACGATCGCGAACCGGCTGGGATCGCCCAAAGCCTCCCAGCCCTGATGCGCTTTGAAAGCAGCCACGAACGTAAGCTACGACTTTCACTTCAGGTTGGTCAAGGACCAGACCAGCCGACACTGCTTGAGGTCCCAGCGCCACCAGTCATCCAAGGAGTCGCGGGAACTTCACGACCCGGCTGGGGCCAGAAACCAAGGTCCGGGGCCGATACGCTTCAGAGGTCGCTGATACGCCCGTCGTCGGCGAACGCCTCGACCGCGGCCAGCAGCCTCTCCAGGAAATCGTCGAGATGCTCGGCGACTGCGGTCACGCCGGAGCCGGCGCGGCCGCGGTATGCGCCTGCCTGGTACGCACATCCGTCCAGCCGATACACGGTGCCGACGCCGCCCACCGCGATCGCGTACAGCGTGCCGCCGCCGTCGCTGCCGAACACGACCACGTCGACATCCTCGGCGAACAGTTCACCGATGCGATCCGCACGCCCGTCATCGTGGTCGAGCACGCCGTGGATGTACCTCGGCCCGAACATGAAGTAGCCGTTAGCGATGTCAGGCAGCGAGACCTCGCCCACCCACCGGCATACCGCGACCAGGTCGTCAGGCACCCAAGGCACACGCGACCGAAGCGCGGCGAGATCCGCCTCCGGCGCCGGCGGCCCCACAGTCTGAGCTCCCGGCTCAAACGGATAGGTCGACAGGATGTCGCGCAACGCCCGCGCCACGGCGGCCCGCATCGAGGCACCCCAGCCGACCAGCCGCTGTTCGTCCAACATGGTGTCCCCGAACTGATGGCAGTCAGGCGCCGGACCAGCCCCAGCAGCAGAGCCGGATCGGCCGGACGTGGCAGTGTCCCGGGGCGGCGCCAACGCTTCGAGCGGCGCCGCCCCGGGTGGAGCCTGGTCAGACCAGCTTGCGAATGTCGCCGAACGCCCGATAAAACCCGCCCCGCGAAGCCTCCCGCACGTCGGAGACCACGTACCGCGCCCCCGGCTCGCGGATGCCCTTCGGGAACTGGACCTGCCAGTCCTGGTGGTAGCCCGCGCTCACCACGCGAATCCGCAAGCGGCTGCCCTCCTGCACGCATTCGACGACGACGCCGTCGGCGGGGGTGGCGTCGTGGGTGACCTCGACCGTGGTGGACGGGGCTACGCTGCGCATCGCGGTGGGGGCCTTGACGTCGACGAAGTCGGGGATGACGCCCTGCTCGGCCGCGCGGACGGCTGTTTCGCTCGCGTCGATGCAGGCCAGGGAGCCGTCGGTGGTGACGATGTAGAGCTTCTCGTCGTGGTACTGCATCGAGTAGGCGCTGCCGCAGCCGGTGCCGAGCTTCCACAGGCGGGTGCCGTCGGCGGCGAAGCAGTAGACCGAGGAGCGGTAGTCGCCGGCGAAGACGTAGCGGCCGTCGGGAGCCGCGGCGCAGGAGAAGATGGTGTTGTCGCAGCGGAAGGTGACGCCGGGGCGGCCGTCTTTGTGGAACTGCAGGACGGCGTTGGAGGACATGCCGGCGTAGACGGAGTCGGACTCCTGCCAGCCGAAGAGGACGGCGCCGTTGGTGGGCTGGTTCCACAGCTCGTCGCCGGTGCGCCAGTCGTAGCTGGTCACGCCGCGGCTGTGGCCGTGGTGGACGGCGGTGGCGTCGCAGCGGACCATCCAGCCGGCGGCGCCGTGGCCCTGGCGGCGCCAGAGGAACTCGTCCTCGTGGTCGATGCTGCACACGCCGCCCTTGGCGTCGGACACGCCGAGGATGCCGTCGTGGATGTCGAGCCAGTAGATGTCGATGTCGGGGGCGATCGCGTAGGCCAGGCGGGGCACCTTGCCGGACAGGTCGTAGACGTTGCCGTCGTCGCAGCCGGCGTAGATCCAGGCGTCGTCGGCCACGATGCACTTGACGCCGTCGGGGAGCTGGAACTGGCGCTCCACCGTGGCGTCGTGGCGCAGGACGGTGATCGTGCCCTTCTCGTTGCCGACCATGCACACGTCGTCGTCGATGAAGATGCCGAAGGCCGGCGCGCCCGAGCGGTATTTCCACAGCACCGGGGCGGTCTTGGCGGTCGAGCTCTGGCTGACGATCTGGCGGCGGGTCACCGACCGGGGCGCGCGCTGGCCGGGCACCGCCGGGGCGTAGCCCTTGCGGACCTTCTCGCCGATCTTCTTCGTGGCGTCGGCCTGGGCCTTGGCGGCGTCCGAATACGTCGTGGTCTTGGACTGGCCCGAGTCGCCGATGCGCCCGTAGCGGATCGTCATCTGGTTGCCGTCGAGGACGACCTCGTAGAACTTGTGCGCGCTCCCGGAGTCCTCGGACAGTTCCAGATACGTCGTCTGCGCCATCGACCCGAACCTCTCTCACGTCCAACAGATGGCGACAAAATAGCAAGGGGGTACGACAAAAACGCGGTACAGTCGCGCCGTCAGGTCCAACGAGTGCGAGGGGGAACCATGCGCCAGCGCGTCACGTCCCGGCCGCAGCCCACCTCGCCTCCGAAGGACCTGACCCGTTTTGAGCATCCTCAATCTCGGCATCGTCGCGCACGTCGACGCCGGTAAGACCAGCCTGACCGAGCGCCTCCTGTTCGACGCCGGCGCCATCGAGCGCCTCGGCAGCGTCGACGCGGGCAGCACCCAGACCGACTCGCTGGAGCAGGAGCGCCGCCGCGGGATCACGATCAAGACCGCCGTGGCCACGTTCCGGCTCGGCGCGCTGACCGTGAACCTGATCGACACGCCCGGCCACCCGGACTTCATCGCCGAGGTGGAGCGGGCCCTGCGCGTGCTCGACGGGGCGATCCTCGTCGTCTCGGCGGTCGAGGGCGTGCAGGCGCAGACCCGCATCCTTCTGCGTACCCTGAAACGCCTCCGAGTGCCGACGCTCGTCTTCGTCAACAAGACCGACCGCGTGGGCGCCGACCCCGACCGCGTGATCCAGCAGATCGGACCCGGGGCCATCCCGATGTGGCGCGAGCACGAAGAAGCCCTCGCCGACTGCGACGACCGCGCGCTGGCCGCCTACCTGGACAACCGGGCGATCGACGCCGCCGGGCTCACCCGCGAAGCGCGGATCATGCCGGCGTACCAGGGCTCGGCGATCACCGGCGAGGGCATCGCCGAACTCACGCGGGCCATCCAGGACCAGCTGCCGGCCGCGAACACCGATGATCAAGCCCCACTGCACGCCACCGTGTTCAAGATCGATCGCAACCGGGCCGCCTACGTCCGCGTGCACGAGGGCGTCCTCGAGGCCCGCCAACGAATAGGAAACGACAAGGTCACCGCGATCGACGACGGCCACCGCACCAGCATTCGAGCCGGAGAAATCGGCCGCGTGTACGGCCTGCACGCCCTCAAAATCGGCGACACCATCGGCGCCGGCGCCACCCGACCGGCGGTGTTCGCCCCGCCGACGCTGGAGGCCACGGTGGAGCCGAAGGACCCCGCCCGCCGCAACGACCTGCACCGCGCCCTGCAACGCCTCGCCGACCAGGACCCGCTGATCGACCTGCGCATGGACCGGGAGAGCCACGAGCTGAGGATCAAGTTGTACGGCGAGGTCCAGCGCGAGGTCGTCCGTGACACGCTCGCCGAGGAGTACGACCTGGCCGTCACGTTCGGCGAGACCGTCACCCTGCACCTGGAGCGCCCCGCCGGCCGGGCCCGCGCCGGCGCGGTCATCGGCAAGGACGGCAACCCGCACATGGCGACCCTGGAGCTGGAGCTCGCGCCCGGCGCGGGCCTCGAGGTCGCGGTGCGGGTGCCGGTCGAGCACATCCCGATGTACGTCTACAAGACCGCCGCCAACTTCCAGGACGCGATCACCCGGTACTGCCGCGACTCCTTCACCCGCGGCGGCCTGCACGGCTGGGACGTGGCGGACGCGCGGGTCACCGTGACGCGCTGCGGCTACTCGGCGCCGATGAGCACCGCCGGCGACTATCGCCGCCTGGTTCCCGAGCTGCTGTCCAAAGCATTAGCCGCCGCCGGTACCGTCCTGTGCGAACCCGTCCACCGCTTCGCCATCGAGGGCCCGGCCGACGCGCTCACCGCCACCCTCGGCGCCCTGCCCCGCTTCGGCGCCGTCCCGGACGTGCCCGGCACCGCCCGCGGCCGGTTCACCCTCGGCGGCACCATCGCCGCGAGACGCCTGCCCGACCTGGAGCGCGCCCTGCCCGGCCTGACCCACGGCGAGGGAACGGTGGAGACGGCCTTCGAGGGATACCGGCCGCTCTCGTGACGGAGACCGGCCGGGCGTCCCCAGGGGCTTCGCAGGAACGCCCGGCCGGTCTCGTGATAATGGTCCGATGCTGCACCTGAGAGTGATCAGCCCACCCGAGGACACCGAGCGGGTCCTGGGACTGCTGACGACAGAGGCCGGGGCGACGAACGTGGTCGTCCTGGCGGGGGCGGCCCGCGAGCCGGCCGGGGATCTCGTGCTCGCCGACGTGGTCCGCGAGGCGGCCACCCCGATCCTCTCCGGGCTGCGCAAGCTCGGCGTCCACGAGCACGGCTCGATCGCCATCGAGACCGTCGACGCCGCGCTGTCGCGCAATGCCCAGCGGGCCGCGGACGCCGCGCCCGGGCTGTCCGGCGACGCGGTCGTGTGGGACGAGATCGAGCACAAGACCGGCGAGGAGACGGAGATCTCCGGCACGTTCCTGGCCCTGCTCGCGGTCGCCACGATCATCGCCGGCATCGGGGTGCTGCTCGACCAGCCGATCCTGATCGTCGGTGCGATGGTCGTCGGGCCCGAGTACGGCCCCCTCGCGTCGCTGAGCGTCGGGATCGTGCGCCGCCGCGCGCGCTCGATCCGCCGGTCGCTGCTCGCGCTCGGGGTCGGCTTCCCGGTGGGCATCGTGGTGACCATCCTGACCACGTGGGGCCTCGACGCGCTGGGCCTGGTCGACAAGGATATGCTGCTGCGGGAGCGGCCACTGACCGACTTCATCTGGCGGCCCGACGCGCTGTCCTGGGTGGTCGGGTTCTTCGCCGGGGTCGCCGGGATGCTGTCGCTCACCTCGGCCAAGGCCGGGCCGCTGATCGGCGTACTCATCTCGGTCACCACCGTGCCGGCCGCGGCGAACATCGCGGTCGCGCTGGCCTACGGGGTGCCGCACGAGGCCGGCGGCTCGGCGCTGCAGCTGCTCATCAACCTGGCCGCGATCGTGGTGGCGGGGGTGGCCACGCTGCTGGTCCTGCGATGGTTGTGGCGGCTGCGCCGTGGCTGACCTGCGCGAGGCGCTCGACGCGCTGCTCGCCGACGTGCCCCCGGCCCGGCTGACCGAGTCGGTGCGGCGCCTCATCGAGGACTACCGCAGCGGGCGCCCCGCGGACGAGCCGCTGATCCGGACCATGGTCGACGCGACGGCGTACGCGGCCTACCGCATGCCGGCCACGCACGCCGCCGTGCTCGCCGCGCTCGGGCAGCTGCCGCCGATCGCGCCGGCGAGTCAGGTGGACCTCGGCGGCGGTACCGGCGCGGCGGTCTGGGCGGCCCGCGAGCTGTTCGGCGCCATCGAGGCGACCGTGCTCGACCAGGTGCCGGAGGCGCTCAAGCTCGGCGAGCGCATCGCGAAGGACCAGGGCATCGGGTGGCAGCAGTGGCGGCTGGGCGAGCCGGTCCCCGCCGCCGACCTGGTCACCGTCTCCTACGTGCTCACCGAGCTGGACGACACGGCCCAGCGGGAGCTCGTGGCCGGGGCGGCCGCGGCCGCACGGCAGGCCGTGGTGCTGATCGAGCCGGGCACGCCGCCGGGGTACCGACGGATGCTCGCCGCCCGCGACCAGCTCATCGCCGCCGGTTGGCACGTCGCCGCCCCCTGCCCGCACCAGCTGGCGTGCGGGATGACGGGCAAGGACTGGTGCCACTTCGCGGCCCGGGTGAACCGCTCCGCGCTGCACCGGCGGCTCAAGGACGCGAGCCTCGGGTACGAGGACGAGAAGTACACCTTCGTGGCGGCGCTTCGGACACCGGAAAATGCACCGGGGCGCATCGTGCGGCATCCGGCGTTCCGCAAGGGGCTCGTCACCCTGCAGGTATGCCAGCAGGACACGAGCGTCGGGCCGACGCTCGTGTCCAAAAGGGAGGGTCCGCGCTACAAGGCGGCCCGCGACGCGGCGTGGGGCGACCCGTGGCCGCCCCACGCCGCCGACGCTCAGGTCTGATCCGCCGCGAAGGTCGAGACCCAGGCCAGGGACGCGTTCCAGTTGATGGTCAGCTCGTTGGTCGACCACGACTGGATGTCGTCCATGTAGCACAGCTGCGGCTTGCAGCCCTTGAGCGCGGCGCTCGCGACCTCGTCCTGCAGCTGCGAGTTCGGTCCGCCGGCGAGGGTGCCGCGCGGCGGGTTCGGCAGCTTCGGGTCGAGCTGGTGGGCGTACCAGCGGCTGTGCTGGTTCTTCGAGGCCTTCTCGCCGTAGCCGGTCACGTAGGACTGGTTCAGCGCGTTGCGGCCCAGGATGTAGTCCAGGCCCGAAAGGACCCCGTCGCGGTACTTCGCCTTGCCCGTCAGGTCGAACGCGGTGCCGACGACGGCCAGGTTGTTGAGGATCTGGCTGTTGGAGGCCCAGTCGTAGCCGGCCGCGGGCGCGTAGGGCTGCCCGTACGCCTGACCGTCCATGGTCTTGAGGTAGCGGTCCGCCCCGTCGACGACGGACTGGCGCACCCGGTCGCGGTCGGCCAGCTTGTTGTCGACGGTGGCCAGGTCGAGCCGGCCCAGCGCGGCGGTGGCCCGCCAGTCGAACGGCGCCGCGAACACGTCGGACTTGTGCATCGGCGAGCTGGTCACGGCGGTCGCGTACGCCTTCTGACCGGTGGTGATGTAGAGCTCGGCCGCGGCCCAGTAGAACTCGTCGCTGACGTCGGAGTCGCCGTAGGCGCCGCCGCCGGTCGAGTCGGAGTCGGGCGCGTACATCATCGGGTGCGCCTTGGCCGCGGCGTACGCGGTCTCGGCCACCTTGAGCAGCTTCTTCGAGTAGTCCTTGTCATAGGGCTCGAAGACCCGGGCGCCCTGCGCGGCCGCCGCGGCCAGGTTCAGCGTGGCGGCGGTCGACGGGGCGTGCAGCTGGCGCTGCTGGGTGTCGGCGGCCGGGTCGGTCGGCAGGCCGGTCCAGGCGGCGTCGGTCACCTTGTGGTGCGCCATGCCGGCCAGCGGCTCGCCCGCCGGGACCTGCATCTTCGTGAGGAAGTCCAGCTCCCAGCGGGCCTCGGCGAGCACGTCCGGGGTCTTGCCGCCGTGCTCGGGCAGGCGCAGGCCGCGGGCCTCGGCCGCCTTGGGCGAGCGCTCGTAGCTGCTCATCAGCTGGGCGACCGAGATGCCGCCGTTGACGACGTACTTGCCCTGGTCGCCGGCGTCGTACCAGCCGCCGGTGACGTCCAGGGTGTAGTTGCACCCGGTGCCCGGCTGGCACGGCACCTTGGTGTCGCCGGCGCCCGGCGTGTCGGCGGTGTGGCCGGCCTTGCGGCCGTAGCCCGGCGCGATGGCGTCGTCGATGGCGATGCCGCTGCGCTGCGGGTAGTAGAACGACAGCGCGTCGATGCTGAGCTGGCGGTACGCCTTGGGGTCCAGGTCGAACGGGAGGCTCGCCTTGCCGTCGACCTCGAGCGTGTACGTGTGGCCGGTGCCGCGGTACGAGCTGAAGTCCACGACGTGCGTCTGCTGGCCGGAGCTCGCGTCCATGCCGCGGGGCTCCGACTCGCCGGAGGCGACGACCTTGCCGGCGTTGTCCTTGAGCTGCCACGGCAGCGGCTGGGCCGAGTCGGAGATGACGGTGGCCCGCTTGGGGCCGTCCGGCAGGTAGCCGACCTGGTTCACGCGGACCGGGGTGTCCGGGATGTGGTCGGGGGTGGCCGGGAACGCGTAGGCACTGTCGGCGCTGGTGCCGGGCAGTCCGCCATCGCGACTCGAGAACACGATGGGCAGCGCGACGGCCGGGACGGCGACGATCGCGGCCACGGCGGCCAGGCGGGCGCGGCGGGACTGCATGAAGGCGGGCAGGCGCACAGGGCTCCTTCCGGTCGGGTGATTCGGCGGGTGGTGCGGCGAACCTAGCTACCGACAAGCCGCCCGAATCGGACAAAAGGCGCCCGTGTGGCCCCGGTCACAGCCAGGGCCCCTCGATGGCACAAACGGTGGTCCCGATGGACTCGTACGTTTGCGCGTCCTCCCTGCTCAGTTCGCTCTACGCGGTAGGTATACACAGCATGTATACGTGTCGTGTAGAGTCGCCCGCATGTCCATCGGTCAAGCGTTCTTAGGGCTCCTCGAGGCCCGCCCGCGCCACGGGTACGACCTGAAGCGGGCCTACGACGAGCGCTTCGGCGCCGACCGCCCGCTCGCCTACGGGCAGGTCTACGCGACCCTGTCCCGGCTGCTCAAGCACGGCCTGGTCAGCGTCGAGGGCGTCGAGTCGGGCGAGGGCCCGGAGCGCAAGCGCTACGCGATCACCGACGCCGGGGTCGCCGACGTCGAGCGCTGGCTGGCGCAGGCCGAGAAGCCCGAGCCGTACCTGCAGAGCACCCTCTACATGAAGGTCGTGCTCGCCCTGATCAGCGGCCGCCCCGCGGCCGAGGTGCTGGACACCCAGCGCGCCGAGCACCTGCGGCTGATGCGCGAGCTGACCCGCCGCAAGGCCGCCGGCGACCTGGCCGAGCAGCTCATCTGCGACCACGCGCTGTTCCACCTCGAGGCCGACCTGCGCTGGCTGGAGCTCACCACCGCGCGCCTCGACGACCTGGCGAAGGAGATCCAGCGATGACCGCACTGCTGGCGGCCGAGGACCTGCACAAGGCGTTCGGGTCCACCAAGGCCCTGGACGGCGCCTCGATGTCCGTCGCGGCCGGCGAGATCGTGGCCGTCATGGGCCCCTCGGGCTCGGGCAAGTCGACGCTGCTGCACTGCCTGGCCGCGATCATCCAGCCCGACGCCGGCCGGGTCATGTACCGCGACCAGGAACTCTCCGCGATGTCCGACAGCCGCCGCAGCGCCCTGCGCCGCAGCGAGTTCGGCTTCGTGTTCCAGTTCGGCCAGCTCGTGCCGGAGCTGACCTGCCTGGAGAACGTCGCCCTGCCGCTGCGGCTCGACGGCGTGCGGCGCCGCGACGCCGAGCAGCGCGCCCAGGAGTGGCTCGACCGGCTGGAGATCGACGACGTGGCCGGCAAGCGCCCGGGTGAGGTCTCCGGCGGCCAGGGCCAGCGGGTCGCCGTGGCCCGCGCCCTGGTCACCGGGGCCCGCGTGGTCTTCGCCGACGAGCCGACCGGCGCCCTGGACTCGCTCAACGGCGAGCGCGTGATGAAGCTGTTCACCGCGGCCGCCCGCGACAGCGGCGCCGCCGTCGTGCTCGTCACCCACGAGCCGCGGGTGGCCGCCTACTCCGACCGCGAGATCGTCGTGCGCGACGGCCACGCCCTGGACCTGGAGCGGGCCCGGTGACCTCGCCCCGTCCCCACGTGCGCGCCGGGCGCCTGCGCCGCTGGTCGTCCGAGGTCGGCCTCGGTGCCCGCCTGGCCCTGAGCGGCGGCCGGGAGGGCCTGGTCCGCACCGCGCTGACCGCCCTCGGGGTCGGGCTGGGGGTGGCCGTACTGCTCCTGTCCGTCTCCATCCCCGGCATCCTCGACGGGCGCCACCAGCGCGTCGACGGCCGCGACGACCAGCACATCGGCGCCGCCGAACAGCCGGCGAGCGACTCCTCGGTGCTGATGCTGACGGTGTTCAGCTCGTACCACGACCGCGCCGTCAACGGCCGCTTCCTGCGCCCCGAGGGAGCGCACCCGATCGTGCCCCCGGGCGTGCCGGCGCTGCCGCCGGACGGCTCCATCGTCGTCTCCCCGGCCCTGCGCGACCTGCTCGCCTCGCCCGAGGGCGCGCTGCTGCGCGAGCGGTTCCCGCAGCCGATCGCCGGCACCATCGGCAAGCAGGGTCTCTCGGGCCCGAACGAGCTGTACTTCTACGGCACCCGCGGCGACCTGACCGAGGACGACCCCGCGATCGTGCGGCTCACCTACTACGGCTCGCGGGCCAACACCGACCCGCTGTCGCCGATCCTGCTGCTGCTCGTCGTGGTCATGTTCGTGGTGCTGCTCATGCCGGTGGCCATGTTCGTCGCCGCCGCCACCCGCTTCGGCGGCGAGCAGCGCGACCGGCGCCTGGCCGCGGTCCGCCTGGTCGGCGCCGACACGTGGATGACCCGCCGGGTCGCGGCCGGCGAGGCGGTGCTCAGCGCCGCGCTCGGGGTGCTGATCGGCTTCGGGCTCTACTTCGGCGGCAGGCCGTTCGCCGAGCGCTTCGAACTGCACGGCCTGAGTGTGTACGCCACTGACATCCGGCCCGCCCCGCTCCTGGCGGTGGCGATCGCCCTCGCAGTACCGGCGGCGGCTCTGCTCATGACGCTCTTCGCCCTTCGGCGGGTGGTCGTCGAACCTCTCGGGGTCGTGCGCAAGGCGACGGCGCGGGCCAAGCGGCGGATCTGGTGGCGGCTGCTGCCCCTGGCCGGCGGGGCGGCGCTGCTCGTGCCGCTGTTCAACACGGACAAGACGGCGCGGTTCAACGTCTGGCAGGCGGCGTTCGGGATCATCCTGCTGCTGCTCGGCCTGGCCACCCTGCTGCCGTGGCTGTTCGACCGGCTCGTGGCCCGGCTCGGCACGGCCGGCCCGGTCTCGTGGCAGATCGCGATCCGCCGGCTGCAGCTCTCCCACGACAGCGCGCTGCGCGCCGTGAACGCCGTCGCGGTCGCCGCGGCCGGGACGATCGCGCTGCAGATGCTGTTCGCCGCCGCCCAGGCCGAGAACACCGTGCGCAGCCCGGCCGACCTCGCCCAGGCCAGCGCCGTCGTGCAGACCACGCTGAGCCGCTTCACCGCGGCGCACTCGCAGGCCGACATCGAGACGGTGCTGCGCGGCGCGCACGGGGTGACGAGCGTGCAGTCGTACCGCAACGACTACGGCAAGCCCGCCGGCGGGACCGACGACCAGTACCTCGAGGTGGTCGTGGCCGACTGCGCGACCCTGCGCCTGCTGGCCGACGTGCCCTCGTGCGCCGACGGGGACGCGTTCGCGGTCGACCCGGCCTCGCTGGCCCAGCCCGGCATGACCGGCGGCATCGACCCGACCACCCTGGCCGGCAAGGAGATCCTGCTCGGCGAGACGGGTGCCGCCGCGCTCACGGTGCCGGCGCAGCTCAAGCCGGCCCGGGAGAAGCGCGACCCGTACGGCTCGCAGCACGACGGCATCCTGCTCACACCCGGTGCGGCCCCACCGGTCCCGGCCGGCGCGCGCTTCACCTCGTTCGTCCGCTTCGACCCGGCCGGTCAGGACGCGAACGAGTACGTGCGCAACGCGGCCATGCGGCTCGGCCTCACCGTCGACGTGAGCATCCTCAACGCCACGAACGTCGACCAGACCTTCGCGAGCATCCGCCGCGGCCTGTTCGCCGGGGCCACGGTCGTGCTCGTGCTGGTCGGGCTGAGCCTGCTCGTGAGCACCCTGGAGCAGCTGCGCGAGCGGCGCCGGACGCTGGCCGCGCTGGCCGCGTTCGGCACGAAACGCGACACGGTGGCGTGGTCGATCCTGTGGCAGACCGCGCTGCCGGTGGCCCTGGGCCTGGTCGCCGCCTCGATCCTGGGGATGGCCCTGGGCGCCGTACTGCTGCAGATCGTGGCCGTCGACGTCCGGCTGGACTGGGCCGGCGTGGGCGTGGTGAGCGGCATCGCGGGCGGCGTGGTCCTGCTGGTCACCCTGGCCAGCCTGCCGCCGCTGTTCCGCCTCATGCGGCCGGAGGGGCTGCGCTTCGAGTGACCGCCCCTCCGTTCAGCGCGCCGACAGGTACGCCAGGACGGCCTTGACCCGGCGGTGCTCCTCGGCCGCCGGGAACAGGCCGAGCTTGGTGAACACGCCGTTGACGTGCGTTTCGACAGCGCCAGGACCTCCCGCTCCCGGTCGGTGAGCCCGGTCCAGCGGCGACACCTTCGACGGCCGGCCCAGCAGCCGGGCCACGACGGCCGGGTCGATCGCGCTGCCACCGGCGGCGCCCCGGCGCACCGCCGCGAGGAAGTCGTCGATCTCGATGACCCGGTCCTTGAGCAGGTACCCGAGGCCGGACGGCTGCTCCTGGACAGGTCGACGGCCCGCTCGGCCTCGACGTACTGGGACACAGCGACGTCTGGCTGTTCGCCCCGGCCCTCGCCGTCGTGTCCGCCCTTACCCTGCTGGCCGGCCTGTGGCTACGCCGCCGAGCCGCCCTCAGCCGATCCGGCGCCTGACCCACGCAACGACGCGCCGCGCGGATTCCTCCGGCGGCGCGTCATCGGTCCGCACCACGGTGTCGATCGTCTCTCGCAGGTACTTCGCGAACGCGAGATGCCGCTCGACGTTCCGCTCCCGCCACGGCGGCCTGGCCTCGAGCCGCTTCCGGCGCTCCTCGTCGGCACAGTCGAGCACGGCAAAATGGATGTCGGTGATCCATCGCCGCCCCGCGAGCTCGTCGAGCTGATCGGGGGTGAAGGGGGCCAGCAGTACGGTATGGCGTTGGCTCTGGGCCGCACCGTGGGCGACGCTGAGCCAGGCGTCGCGGAAGGCGGGCCAGTCGACCTCGCCGAACTCGCAGGCCCGCTCGAACGGCCCGATGAGCCAGTCGGCGTCGAACACCAGGCAGTCGGGCAGCTCTCGCACCAGGTGCGGGAACACCGTGGTCTTGCCCGAGCCGGAGGCCCCGGTGACGACGAAGAGCGGCAGGCGTCTGGCCGGCTCGGTGTTGCCACAGTCGGGACAGACGGCGTTGTCCCCCTCGGGCGCCATGACGATGGGGTCGTCGCAGCGCTGGCAGTAGTGCACGCCCAAACCCTATCGCCCGGCTCCTGTCCACCGGTCCGGCGGCAATCCCCCGCCGGCACGGCTTCATGGGCCGGGGCCTGGCGGTGGCGGGGCTGGTGCTCGGTTTCGTCTCGCTCGGCCTCACGATTCTGGTGGGCATCGCCCGCAGCTGACCGGAACGCCCGTGGGACCTCAGTCCACCAGCGCGCCGGCCGAGAGGTTGACGACCGCGCCCGTCATGGCGGCGGCGTGGTCCGAGGCCAGGAACGCCGCCGTCTCCGCGATTTCCGCCAGGGTGGGCAGGCGCTTGAGCAGCGTGGTCGGGGCCAGGCCGGACTCCAGGAAGTCCTGGACCGCACCGCCGCCGGCGGCCGGTTTGAACAGGTCGTTGGTGTACGAGCCCGCGGCCGGGGCGTCGATGACCGCGTGCGGGCGGATGTTCACCACCCGGATGCCGGCCGGGGCCAGTTCGACGGCCAGCAGCCGGGCGAACGCCTCCTTGCCCGCCGCGCTCACCCCGTGGCCCAGGATGCCGCCGATGGCCAGCTTCGCGCCCGGCTCGGACAGGGTCAGGATCACGCCGGTGCCGCCCATGTGCCGGGCGACCGCCTTGCTGGTGATGAACAGCGTCCGCAGGAAGCCGTCGATCGGGCGCATGAACTCCTCCAGCGCCAGGCCGGCCAGCGGCGTGCCCTGGTCGTGCATGATGCTCACGGCGTTCAGCGCGATGTCGATGCCGCCGGCCGTGGTCGCGACCGTCTCGGCGTGCCGTTCGACTGCCGCCTGGTCGAACACGTCCACCTGCGCCGTCTCGACCGTCCCACCGGCGGCGGCGATGTCCCGGGCCACCGCGTCGAGCCTGGCCGGCGTGCGTCCGGCGAGGAAGACCCGGGCCCCCTCCCGGGCGAAGACCCGCGCGACGGCGCCCCCGATCGCCCCGCCGCCCCCATAGATCACTGCGCTCTTCCGCTCCAGCATCATGCAGCGAATGCTAACCATGGTTGGTTGTTAAAAACAACTGCCCGCTGTGGTACTTTCTGATCATGCCAACCAGCCGCAGCTACCGTGACTCGTGCGGGGTGGCGCGGGCGCTGGACGTGGTCGGCGAGCGCTGGGCGCTCCTCGTCGTACGCGAGCTGCTCCTCACCCCGCAGCGCTTCTCGGAGCTGCGCCACGCCCTGCCCGGCGTAAGCTCCAACCTGCTCGCCGACCGCCTCCGCGAGCTCGAGCAGCACGGCGTCGTCCACCGCCCCGACGGCGGGCGCTACGACCTGACCGACTGGGGCCGCCGGCTCGAACCCGTCGTGCTGGCCCTCGGCGACTGGGGCATCGACGCACCCCACCCCGCGGGGCCGGCCGCCCTCAGCGCCACCTCGGTCCTGATCTTCCTGCGCGGCCACGCCCGCCCGGACCCGCAGGCCCCGCCGACCACCTGCCGCCTCGACCTCGACGGCCGCGCCTGGACCGTCCGCCTGACCGCCGGCCGCCTCGAGATCGACCCCGGCGAACCCCCGACGGCCGACGCCGCCCTGCGCACCGACCCCGCCACCCTCAGCGCCCTGCTCCAGGACCCGTCGACCCTCGCCGCCGCGTGCACCGACGGCACCGCCGCCATCGTCGGCGACCGTACGGCCATCGACCGCCTCCTGCGCGCCGTCTCCGAACCCACGCCGGCCTGATCGAGCGAACAGCCGACGGCACCGCCGCCATTGTGAGCGACCGGACGGCCATCGCCGCCGGCGCGATCCTCAACCCCCGGTGCAGCAGCGTCGCCGCGAGCGAAATCCGGGCCGAGTCACGAGCCGAAAGAGCGGCCTGAACAAGCGGCCCGAACAAGCGGCCCGAACAAGCGGCCCGAACAAGCGGCCCGAACAAGCGGCCCGAACAAGCGGCCCGAACAAGCGGCCCGAACAAGCGGCCCGAACAAGCGGCCCGAACAAGCGGGCTGAACAAGCGGGCTGAACAAGCGGGCTGAACAAGCGGCCTGAGGAGGACAGCAGAACGCGGCGGCCGCCCCGGAGCAGTGCCGGGAGGCCGCCGCGGGGCGGGGTTGTGCGACGGGAGGGGAGAAACGGAAAAGGGTCAGCCGACCACGCGCGTGAAGAAGTCGCCGAAGCCGGTGCCCAGCTGGGCGATGAGCGCGCCGATGCCGCGGGCCACGCGAGCCGCGGCGTCCGGGCGGAAGGCGATGAACCAGATGATGAAGATGACCACCGCGTACTGCAGAGTCTTTTTGAGCGTCATTGACCTTTGCCCCGTGCATATCAATGGTGCAGAGACCACCAAAGTAACCCGATCGGGGCTAGATGGTGGTCGAATGCGGTAACTGCGGCAGGGGCCAGGCCGGGTCGGGGCGGAAGTCGCACCAGGTGCCGTCGAACGGGAACCGGCCCGCCTCGGCCGCGGCGGCGACCCGTTGGCCCTCGGCGCGGATCGCGGACGCCTCCGCCGTGTTCCAGAAGCCGGGGCGGTCGGTCGAGGCGGCGAAGGTGTCCTCGTCCTTCCATCGCCAGCTGCGGTCCGGGTCGACCACGACGTCCAGGTGGTGGTCGACGACGTCGATGCCGCCGGGGTGGCGGGCGATGACGGCCTCGAGGTTGACGTACCAGCCGAGGAAACGCTGCTCGCGGAAGAACCACCAGACCGAGTGCGACGCGCCCGGCGGGTGCAGGATCAGCACGTCGCGGTCGGTCCAGGTGCGGCGCTCCAGCGGGGCGGCACCGTAGTCCTCAATGGACGGCGCGCCGGAGACGAGCGGGCCGACGCGGCAGGCGAAGCCCGCTCCGGCCGGCAGCCACACCCGCAGGCCGTGCTCGTCGTCGGCGACCGGGTGCACGGCCTGGGCCCAGCTCACGTGCGGGCCCCGGAAGTAGCGGCGCAGCATCTGGACCATACTACGGAGATGCTCGCCGCCGTCCGTCGTCTGCCGTCGACGCCCGGGGTGTACCGGTTCCGCGACGGCGACGGGCGGGTGCTCTACATCGGGCGGGCGACCTCGCTGCGTTCCCGGGTGGCGTCGTACTGGTCGGACCTGCGCGACCGGCCCCGGCTGCGGCGGATGATGCCGCTCGTCGCGGCCGTCGAGGCGGTGGCCTGCGACTCGGTGCACGAGGCGGCCTGGCTGGAGCGCAACCTCCTGGGCCGGCGCAAGCCGCGCTGGAACCGGGCGCGCGACGGCCAGGAGTCGACCGTCCACATCGGACTCGACCTGAGCCCGCGCGCACCGGGACTCCGGATTTTGTACGCCCCGAAGCCCGGCTGCTTCGGCCCGTACCTCGGTGGCCTGCGCGCCCGCAACGCCGTCTCCGCGCTGCACCGGATCCGGCCCCTGGCGTACACCGGGGCGGGGCTGACCGGCGCCGAGCGGGACATGGCGCAGGCCCGCGGCGTGACCCCCGGCGATCGCGAGCGGCTGGTCGCCTCGATCACCGCGATCCTCGCCCGCGACCCGGTGGAGCTCGACCGGGCGCGGACCGACCTGATCGCGCTGCGCGAGCGGGCCGCGGAGAACCTGTCGTTCGAGCTGGCCGCCGAGATCCACGAGGAGCTGGCCGCGCTCGACTGGATCGCCAGCCCGCAGCGCACCGCAACGCTCGAACCCGCCGAGCTCCGCGCGGCCGGCTTCGCCGACGGCGTGCTGGTGCTGTTCCGAGTCCGCGCGGGCCGGCTCGACGAGTGGACCCAGCGCGCCTCGACGCCGGAGCGCGCCCGGAGGTACCTCGCGGAAACCCCGGAGGCATGGCGCCCGTTCGCGCAGCGCAACGCGGAGCTAGCGGCCGGTCTCCAAGCCGGGCCGAAGTAGCGCCGGCAGCCTCGACGCCAGAGCGCGCCCGGAAGCAACTCGCGCAGACCCGCAGAAATGGAGCTAGCGGCCGGTCTCCAGGAGCGCCGGCAGGTCGGTCAGATCGTCCACGGCGTCCGGCGGCGTGAACGGGTCCGGGTCGTCGCGGTGCACGGCCGCGCCCGGGTAGCCCGCGTTCGTGACGAGCACCGGCCGCATCCCCGCGTCCCGGGCGCCCTGATGCTCGCGGCTCCCGCCATCCCCGACGTACCAGCACTCGGATGGAGCGACGGCGAGGCGCGCGGCGATCGTGGCGTACAACTGCGGCGCCGGTTTGCGGGCGCGCTCCTGCCACGAGAAGACGGTGGCGTCGATGAGCGGCGCGTAGGCGGTGCCGGCCCAGCCCTGGCACAGCTCGGCCCCGCAGTCGCTGAGCACGCCGAGGCGCAGGCCCCGCCCGCGCAGCGCGGCGAGCACGTCGAGCACGCCGGGGCGGGGGCGCCAGAGCGGGACCGCGCCGCGGTGGTGTGCGGCGACCGCGGCGTCGAGGCGGGCCCCGGTCGCCTCCACCCCGCACCGGCGGGCCATCTCGGCCAGCATGGTCCGGGTGTCGCCGTGCCGGCCGGTGATGCGCTCGGTGAACGAGGACGCCATCGCCGTCCAGAACGCCTCGGGCGGCACGCCGAGCGCGGCCGCGGTCGCGAAGGCGGCGTCGCGCCGGCCCGACTCCACGCCGGGGTCGGTGAGGGTACCGAAGAAATCGAAGACGACCGCGCGCATCAGGCGACGAACCGGTCCCGGACGGCCCCGAGCTGCTCGCCGGTGACGCCGTTCGCGGCCAGGTAGGCCTCGACGCCGCCGAACAGCTCGTCGACCCGCGCGAGGGCGGCGAGGATCGTGGCCTCCTCGCAGTCGCCGGAACACGCGTAGTCCGCGGCGATCCGGTCGTCGGGCACGCCCGCGAGCCGCAGCAGCACCGCGACGACGATGCCGGTTCGGTCCTTGCCGGCCGCGCAGTGCACGAGCACGGCCCCGGGCGGGGCGGCGACCACGGCGGCGACCACGGCGGCGACGCGCCTGCCGTTACCGATAACACTGGCCCGGTACACGTCGGCAAGCGGCGCCAGGTCCGCCAGGTCGCGGGCCGGGTCGTCGTCGGGGTCGACGAGCGGCAGCAGCCGGACCAGGTCGTGGCCGGCGAGCGGGCTGGGATACTGCGCGGCCTCGTCGGTCCCGCGCAGGTCGACGATCCGGCTGACCCCGTGCGCGTGCAGGGCGGCGACCCCGTCGGCGGTGAGCCGGTGCAGCGAGTCGGAGCGCACCAGCGCGCGGTCGCGCAGCACGCGGCCGCCGGCGATCGGCAGTCCGCCGAGGTCGCGGGCGTTGCGACAGTCGGGCCAGGGCAGGCGCATGGCCGCCACCCTAGCGCCCTACTGGTAGGTGACCGTCACCGTCCGCAGGACGATCTCGATCTTCGGCGGGCCGCCCCCGGCGCCGTTGGGGTCCTCGGCGGTCAGGCCGCCCACGGCGACCTTGTCGACGATGTCCAGGCCCTTGCTCACCGTGCCGAGCATCGAGTAGTCGGGGCCGATCTGCGGGTTGTCCTTGTAGTTGAAGAAGAACTGGCTGCCGTTGGTACCCGGACCCGCGTTCGCCATCGCGACCGTGCCGCGGGTGTAGGGCGCGCCGGTGTTCTCGTTCGCGTAGTGGTACGCGGGGCCGCCGGTGCCGTCGCCGGCCGGGTCGCCGCACTGCAGCACCCAGATGCCTTCGGTGGTGAGCCGGTGGCACTTCGTGTTGTCGAAGAAGTGTTTGCCGGCCAGGTACGCGAAGCTCCCCGTCGCGCACGGCGCCTTCACCCCGTCCAGGGCGATCTCGATGTCGCCCAGGTTGGTCGTGATGCGCATGGTCGCCTTCGCGGCCTTCGGGGTGGCCGGCGGGACGCCGACGTCCTTGGCCGACGGGTCGCCGGTCGTCGGGGTGTAGACGCAGTTGCCGGGCGCCGCCGATCCGGCCTCGGCCAGCGGGCGACCGGCGCCTTGGCTGAAGCTGATCGACTTCGAGGAGCAGCCGGCCAGCAGCACGGCAACGGCGGCGGCAAAGGTTACGGCGCGGAGGCGGAGCGTCACCAGGCCACCCTATGACAAGGGAAACGCGCCGGTCCCCGCAGGGACCGGCGCGTCAGCAAACCCTCAACTCACCGAGCAGCTCGTGCCGTTGAGCGTGAACGCCGTGGGCTTGGCATTCGTCGCGTTGTTCCAGCTCGCCAGGAACCCGAACTCCACGCTGCCGCCGTTCGCGGCGATGGTCTTCGTGTAGTCCACGTTGGTGACGGTCACGTTCGCCCCGGACTGGGCGTTGACCCCGCCCCAGATCTGGCTGACGACCTGGCCGTTGGCGTAGGTCCACTTCAGGGTCCAGCCGTTGACGGCGGCGGACGAGCCGTTCGTGATCTTCACCGCGCCCTGGAAGCCGCCGCCCCACTGGCCGGTCACGCTGTACGCCACGTTGCACGCACCCGCCGGCACGGATGCGGACGGCGACGTCGACCGCGACGGCGAGGTGGACGTGGACGGCGAACGGGACACCGACGCCGAGACCGACGGCGATGCCGAGCGCGACTGGGACGACGAGGGCGACACCGAGTACGACGGCTGCGGGCCGGTGCGGTCGCCGTAGATGATGCCGCGGCCGTTGGTGCCGATGTAGACCCGGCCGAAGATCCGCGGGTCGCCGGTGATCGCCTCGCCGATGTTGCCGTACTGGTGCGCGTCGTCGTTCACCCGCAGCCAGCTCGCCCCGGCGTCGTCGGAGCGGAACACGCCCTTCTTGGCGTCGACGGTACCCACGAGGAAGACCGCCGGATTGGTCCGGCCCGGCGCCGCCTTGCCGAACCCGACGTTGAGCCCCGCCGTCGCGCTGGACAGCTTGGTGAACGTGGTGCCGGCGTTGGTGGAGCGGTAGACGCCGGTGTCGCCGGCCAGCCAGACCTCGCCGGCCGCCCCGGGCACCGCCTTGAACTTCGCGGTCGTCGGCAGGCCGGTGGCCGCGGTGGTGAAGCTGGCCCCGCCGTTCGTGCTGACATAGAAGGAGCCGCCGCTGTACCCGTAGAAGGTGTTCGGGTTGACGCGGTCCGACTCGACGATCGCGTTCTGCGGGATGCCGCTCGCCTGCGTCCAGCTGTTGCCGTAGCCGACGGAGTAGACCACGGCGCTGTTCTTGGGCGCCCACAGGAACCGGGAGCCGTCGGCGCCGGCCGCGATCGTGCCGCCCTCGTTGATGCCGCCCGGCTCGCTGCCCTGGAACCAGTTCGCGCCGCCGTCGGTGGAGAACGCGGCGTGGCTGTCGTTGGGGCGGTCGGAGTCGGTGAAGTTGCCCGCGCGCACCATGACGCTCGGGTTCAGCTCGGCGTAGTCGAGGCTGGTGGTCGAGGCGAAGATCGGCTGCTTGAACATCGTGGCCGGCACCGCGTCGAGGCTGGTGTGCCGGAAGCCGCCGATGTCGCCCAGGGCCGAGATCAGCGGGGCGCCGGTCGGCGGGCTGATCAGGTCCAGGACCGCGGTCTCCTCCAGGCCCGGGGCCATCGGCTTGATGGTCATCTGGCCGCCGCTGTCCCACAGGTTCAGGTCGGTGCTGCCGTAGATGGTGGCGCCGGTGCCGTACATGAAGCGGCTGGAGTTGAACGGGTCGATCTCGACCGCCTCGTTCATCCAGCCGAGCTTCGGGGTCACCTCCGGCGGCTGCGGGTTCGTGCCGAAGTCGAGCCACGGGGAGCGACTGATGTCCATCTTGTACCGGAAGCTGCGATTCGGATAGCTCGTCCAGTCCCAGATCCGGGTCCAGGTCGCGCCGCCGTCGGTGCTGCGGAAGAAGATGGCGTCCGGCCACCACGACACCTGGGTCGCCACCATGAGCGTGTTCGGGTGCTGGCGGTCGATGGTCAGGCCGCTGTAGCCGAAGTAGTCGTCGGAGCTGGAGGACGGGATCGGGCTGATCTGCGTCCAGGCGCCGGTCGCGGTGTTGTACTTCCACACGTCGCCCTTGCCGCCGTCGTACGGGCCGCCGGTGTCGCTCGTCGCGAGGTACAGGAAGCCGCCGGACGTGTCCAGGACGCCCTTGTGCGCGATGTAGCCCGTCGGCTGCCCGGCGAGGCGGGACCAGGTGGTGCCGCCGTCGGTGCTGCGGTACACCGTGTTCTGCTTGTCCGCGACGCCGACGTAGATGGTCTGCGTGGTGCTGCCCGCGGTGCCGGTGCGCTTGTCGAACGTGACCCAGACGATGCCCTGGTTGTCCGTCAGGTACCCGTTGGCGTCATTGGGGTCCTGCACGTAGTTGCCGGGGTTCGGGAACGCGGTGACCTTGGACCACGTGGCACCCGAGTCGGTGCTGCGCCACAGGCCGTTGCCGCTCGGCGCACCGAGGTACAAAATCGAGTTCTTGTTCGGGTCGATGGCCAGGCGCTCGCCCATGCCGCGGCCGGGCATGTTCCCGCCGAGCTTGAACGGCAACTGGCTGACGGACCAGGTGGCGCCCTTGTCGGAGCTGCGCAGGACCGCGCCGTTGTTCGGGTCCCACGAGTTGGTGTACATGCCGGCGGCCACGTACACCTTGTTCGGGTCGACCGAGTCGGTGGCCAGGCTGACGACGCCGTTGTAGCCCCAGTTGTCCTGCCCGACCCAGTCGAGCAGCGGCACCCAGCGGTTGGTGGCGGTGTCGAGGCGGTACGCGCCGCCGATGTCGGTGCGCGCGTAGACCAGCCCCTGCTGCGACTGGTTGAAGATGATGCCCGGCACGAAGCCGCCACCCTCGATCTGCACGTTCTTGAACGCGTACGGGTCGGCGGCAGCGGCGTCGGCGGGCCGCACGGCGGTCTGGACGGCGACGCCGATGGCCGCGACCGCCACGGCCGCCACGGCCGCGGCGCCGAGGCGTCTCGATCTGTTGGGCCTACTGATTGGCATGCGCGGATCGTGTTGGCAGTCACCTTTCCGGGTCAACGCCGCCCTGGTCAGCGGCTGGTCAAGCGCTTCGACAGCATGAAACTCTCACGCGGTTGCTAGGTTGGCCGGGATGAAGAAGGCCCGCCCGCTGATCGCGCTCGCCGTGGCCCTGGCCGCGGGCGGCGTCCTGCTCGTCTCGGTCGAGCACAGGCCACCGGCCCCGGCCCCCGCTCCGGCCGCCGCGTCGATGGCGAAGAACCCGTCCTCGATCAGCGCGAAGCTCCCCGACGGGGCCGACTACACGCCCCTGTTCTTCGCCACCGCCCAGGTTTCCGCCGGTACCGCCCCCACGCCCGACAACACCGCCGACCGCCTCATGCTGCGCTCCCCGGCAGGCGACGTCGAGCTGCGCAGGCTGGACAAGGGCCGCTACGCGCAGTTCCTCGGCTTCACCGCCGCCGACGGCATCCTGTACTGGGCGGAGTCCTCGGCGCTCGCCGACGGCGCCTACGAGACGCGGCTGTGGCGCGCCCCGCTGGACGGCTCGGCCGCGCCCACCTCGCTGACCGCGGACACTGGCGCGGCGGTGTTCTTCGACTCGGAGTACGACCTCGTCATCGCCGACGGCAGGGTCCACTGGGTGGCTGCCGCGCCCGACGACGACAACCGCACCGAGCTGCGCAGCGTGGCCGTGACCGGCGGCCCGGTGACGAACGTGCCGTTCACCGGCCGGTTCCGGCACACCACCTGGCCGTGGCTGGTCTCGGTGGACGACGCCGCGCCGCTGACCCTGGCCGATCCGCTGACCGGCGAGCGGCGCGTGGTCACCAAGGCCGCCGCCGAGTCGGTGGTGTGCACGCCGGTCTGGTGCCGCTCGATGGTGACGGCGGCCGGCGACCGCTTCCTGTTCGACGCCCGCCACCCCGACGGCACCGACCGCCGCCGCATCCCGGGGGACCTGGTCGCGATCACGGTCGACACGGCGATCGCGGGCCGCTACGAGATCTTCACGACGTACCGCGACGACCGGACCGCCCTCGTCGCCTACGACCTGCAGACCGCGCAGCTGCTCACGCTGACCGCGACCACCGGCGTCTCAGCCACCCGCGCCGGCGTCGTCTGGTGGCAGGACGGCACCACGTGGAAGTCGGTCGACCTGCGCTAGGCGAGCAGGACGGCGGCGAGCGCGAGCGCGCCCGGCAGCGCCTGCACGAGCAGGATGCGCCGGCTCGCGGTGGCGGCGCCGTAGATGCCGGCCACGATCACGCAGATCAGGAAGAACACCTTGAACGCGAGGCTGTCCGCGACCAGCCCGTAGACCAGCCCGGCGACCAGGAAGCCGTTGTACAGCCCCTGATTCGCCGCGAGCGCCTTGCTGGCCACGGCGAACTCCTCGGTGGTGCCGAACGCCGCCCGCGTGCGCGGCGCGGTCCACAGGAACATCTCCAGCACCAGGAAGTACAGGTGCAGCAGCGCCACGATCCCGACGAGCACATCAGCGACGATCTCCACGGCGGTGAGCGTACCCTCGCACAGGTGACGCTCGTTGCCTGGCTCGACGAGCGCCTCGCCGCGGCCGGCCGGCGCCGCACGGGCGAGCTGACCGTGCCGCGGGTCCGCCCGTGGGGCACCGTGATGCGCGCCGAGACCGATGCGGGCACGGTCTGGCTCAAGCTGCCGGGGCCCACGACGGCCTTCGAGATTTCGTTGTACCCGCTGCTGCACCACCTCGCACCGCAGCACGTGCTCGCCCCGATCGCGGCCGACCCCGCGCTCGGCCGGCTGCTGCTGCCCGACGGCGGCCCGACCCTGCGCGACCGGCCCGGGGAGTTCGCGCGGGCCCTGCCCCGCTATGCCGAGCTGCAGCGCGCCCTGGCCCCGGCGGCGGACGAGCTGGCGGCCGCCGGGGTGACCGACATGCGGCCGGCGCGGCTGCCCCGGCTTCTCGAGGAACAGACGATCGCTCTGGTACCGCCGGTGCGCCGGGCCTGGTTCGCCGAGATCGCCGCCGCGCTGGCCGAGTCGAAGGTGCCAGCCAGCATCGACCACGCCGACCTGCACCCGGGCAACGTGTTCGCGGACGGGTACCGCTGCTACGACTGGGGCGACAGCGTGCTGGGGCACCCGTTCGGCTCCATGCTGGTCGCCCTGCGCGATGACGTGGACGACCGGGCCCGCGACGCGTACCTGGAGGTCTTCACCGACCTCGCCCCGCGGGCCGAGCTGCTGACCGACCTGCGGCACGCCCGGATCGCGGGCAACCTGATCCGGGCGTTGACGTGGCACCGGGCGCTCGCGCCCGACCCCGGTTACGGGCGGGGAACGGCGATCGGGGACGGACCGGCGGTACACCTGCGGCAGTTGTCGTCAGACGCACCGTGGGTCTGTCCGTGATCGCTCACCGCTCCTCGTCGACCTGCGTGTTCTCGGTGTCCTCGTCGTGGTCGTGGGAGTGGCCGGTGAGACCGTCGACGATCGCGTCCACGGGCTGGCCGATGTAGTCGAACGCCGGGACGGCGATCTCCTCGGCCTCGTCGCGGATGGTGTCGATGTCCACGGCGTCGTCGACCCGCGGGACCCCGTTGCGTCCGGTTGCTGGCATACCAGTCGCTTTTCCGCGTGCGGTGCCGGTCAAACCTGTCAAGCGGGCCGTCAGGAGGAAACGCCGAGGGCCGTCGCGTCCCAGGCGCCGTAGAACTGGTTCACGAACACGTTCGTCAGGCGCGGGTTGCGGTAGTTGAGCACCTGGTCGTACACGAGCGGAAGCATCGAGGCGTTGTCCATCACCTCGGCGTTGACCTGCTGCCAGATCCCGGCCGCGCGGACCGGGTCGGTCACCTCGCGGGCGCTGTCGAGCTGCTGGTTGATCAGCGGGTCGTCGAGCTCGGCGTAGTTGTTGTTGCCGCTCGGCAGGATCTGGCGGCCGTCGATCAGCGTGGGATAGAAGCCGTAGCCGGTCGGGAAGTCCGCGGACCAGGCCGAGAGCATGATGCCGTACCCCTTGCTGTGGACGTTGTCCGGGCTGCCGACGACGGATCGGGCGTACAGCGAGGGGTCCGACGACTCGATCCGCGCGGTGATGCCGACCTGGCCGAGCGCGGCCTGCACGGCCTCCGCGGTCTTCAGCGACCGGGGGCTGTTGGTGGTGGCGATGACGGTCGAGAAGCCGTCCGGCCTGCCGCACTGCGCGAGCTCGTTCTTGGCCTTGTCGACCTGCGGCTTGCCGGATTTCGTCTGGTACGGGTCCAGGCCCTCGTCGTACCCCGCGATCCCGGGCGGCAGCATGCCCCCGGCGATCTGCCCGCCGCCGCGCGCGGTCTGCACCGCGCCCTTGTCCACGGCGTACTGCACCGCGCGCCGGCAGTGCACGTCGTCGAACGGCGCGACCTTGGTGCTCATCGCGGCGTACTGCACGAACCCGGTCGTCGGCTGGTCGGAGTGCGCCTTGAGCGTGGGGTCGAGCAGCACCTTGGCCTGGCTGGCGGACTGCACACCGCCCTGCCCCGCGTCGGCGTCGAGCGTGCCGTCGAACAGCTGCTGGTCGATCTCGGTCGGCTCGGTGCCGATGGTCATCTCGATCCGGTCCGGCAGCGCCTTGCGCACCGGGTCAGTCGACGCGTCCCAGGCGTCGTTGCGCACCCAGACGACCTTCTTGCCGGCGTCGATGGTCTCGAACTTGTACGGCCCCGACGCGACGGGCCTGTCGCCGTACCGCTCCCCCGTGTCCCGGTCCTGCGGCACCGGCGCGGCGACCCCCATCGCCAGCAGATACGGGAAGTCGGCGAACGGCTCGGCCAGCTTGAACACGATCGTCCTGTCGTCCGGCGTGGTGATCGACCGCAGATCCTCGCCTTTCTGGTACGGCCCGGCGTAGTGCTGCCCCTGATCGAGCTGGTCGATCAGGTAGGTGGGGCCGCCGGAGAGCACGTCCTGGGCGAAGAGCCGTTCGATGCCGTACTTCACGTCCTGCGCCCTGATCGCCGCGCCGCCCTCGAACTTGATCCCGTCGCGGAGCTTGAAGGTGTACGTCAGCCCGTCGCTGGAGATGGTCGGCTGGTCCTCGGCGAGGTCAGGGACCAGCGCGGTGGTGCCGGGCTCGGCTTTCGGCGTGAGCAGGGTGCGCACGTAGAGGCGCTGCAGGTTGTACACCGCGTTGATGTACGACCTGGTGGGGTCCCACGAGTCGACATCGTTGGCGGACGCGAGCTCGAGCGTGCCGCCGGGCGTGTCGGAGGGGTTGACGACGGCGGTGAGGCCGGCGTTGAACCCCGACGCTGCGGTGCCCTCCCCCGTGTCGTCGTTCTTGCCGGCGCAGGCACCGAGCACGAGGACGAGAGCCACCATTCCGACACGCAATGTACGCCGCATGTTACTTAGGGTAGTTTTCGCTGCTCCCTGATGTGGGCCGGTCCGCGGGTCTCGTTGTTGTTCGGGTTGCTTGCGGCGTTTGGCGGGTTTGCCGGGTTCGTTGACACCTGGATGACACCGCCGCTTTGCCAAACTCAGAGGCGAGTCAGGGAAGTCGCCACCGTTCAGTGGTCCAGAGTGCCGGCTCGGAACGCGGAACTCACGCGGCGCCAGGTTTCAATTCGGGGTATGGCGTTTCAGCGAACGTGGTCGGCGGCGAGGTCGGCCCAACGATCGGGATCGGAGGGATGCCGGAGGAGAAGCTCTTCGAAGTAGACGGGCGCGGTGGCGGCAACGAGCAGCTCACGGTGATCGACGGGTGCGGCCAGGTCACCCCGGTCGAGCGCGCGCGTGACGATCGGCGCGCAGCGCTCGAAGCGGTCGAGCCAGAAGACCCGCAGCGCATCGGCGGCCGCCGGCGAGCGGAACGACGCGGCGATGAGCGCGGTCGTGATCGGCGACCCACCGGTGAGCGCGGCATGCACCTCGCGGTTGACGGCCCGCAGGTCACCACGCAACGTCCCGGTGTCGGGCGGCTGCCAGTCGTCGGTGGCGGCCGCGGCGAGCACGTCGGCAAGGAGGCCCCCGACGTCGGCCCATCGCCTGTACACGGTCGCGCGGTGCACCCCCGACCGCTCCGCGACCGCGTCCACGGTGACCGCGTCGTAGCCGGACTCGACGAGCAGGTCGGCGACAGCGGCCAGCACCCGGCGGCGCACCTCGGCACTGCGCCCACCCGGTCGCCGCCTCGCTGTGCCCGCCGCCGTGTCCGCCGCTGTGTCCGCCGCTGTGTCCGCCGCCGTGGCCGTGTCCGCCGCCGTGGCCGTGTCCGCCGCCGTGGCCGTGTCCGCCGCCGCCGCCGTGTCCGTCGTGGGTGCGTCCGTCGTGGGCGCGTTGGCACCGCGCGTTCCCGCTTGGGCATGGTCGTGTGGCGGGGTGGCGTCGGTTGCGGGGGTCGGGGCGTCCATGCCAGGATCATATCGCGACGGTTGTCGCGTTAACGATCGGGCAGGGAGGCGACATGCAGGCGTTTGCGGTCGGTGGGGACAAGAGCGGGCCGTACGGGATCGTGGTGGGGCCGGACGGGAACCTCTGGTGCGCGCTCGTCCACTCCGGGCAGATCGCGCGGCTCACCCCGGACGGAGACGTGACGCTGTTCGACCTCGACAATCCCGGAGCCGGGCCGTCCGTGATCGTGGCCGGGCCGGACGGGGCGCTCTGGTTCAGCCGGTTCCAGGACGGGCATATCGGGCGGATCACCGTCGACGGGGAGATCTCCGCCTTCCCGATCGCTTCGCCCTACGGGCTTGCGGTGCAGGGCGGGTACCTCTGGACCACCGAGCTCAACGCCGACCGGGTCTGGCGGGTCGCGCTCGACGGGACCGCCACCGCGTACGAGATCCCCGTGGCCGGTGGGATGCCCTCCATGCTGGCCGCCGGGGAGGGTGGGGCGCTCTGGTGCACGCTCAACCAGGGCAACGCCATCGCCCGGGTCGATACCGGCGTCGTTTACCCCCTGCCTACGACGGGAGGGGCGCCTGTCGGGATCTGTGCCGGCGACGACGGAGCGGCCTGGTTCGTCGAGATCGGGGCGGGGCAGATCGGGCGGATCGGCGCCGACGGGAAGATCGAGGAGTTTCCGCTCCCCGATCGGCAGGCCCGGCCGCATGCCATCGTGGCCGATCCCGCCGGGGGGTGCTGGTTCACCGAGTGGGCCGGGAACCGGGTCGGGCACATCAGTGGGGACGGCGGGACGATCGAGACGTACGAGCTGCCGACGCCCCGGTCCGAGCCGCATGGGCTGGCCGTCACCGCCGATGGGAACGTCTGGGTCGCGCTCGAGATCGGGCAGGTCGTGCGGCTCAGGTGAGGCGCTGCGTGGGCTGATCCCCCGGCGAAGACACCGGCGACGACGACGATCCCGGCAACCGCACCGTGACGTCCTCCGCGTGACCCGGCAACGGCTCAGTCACCTCGTCATCAGCAGCAAGCCCACCACCCGGAGTGAGACGCTGCGGCACCGTGTCCGCCTCGGCGTCGGACCAAGGCTGCCGGGTCATGGCCGAGGCCGAAGCCGGTCGAGCATCCGGCCAACGAACCGGAGCCTCGGCAACAGCCAGATCAGGCCCGTCGCCGTCAGGGAGGTCCGGCACCCACTGCGGCACCACCCGGTGCGCCGTAGCCAGCACCCCGGCGATCACCAGACCCGCGGTGCCGGCGATGCCGAGCGCGCCCCCCGCGTACGCGACGAACAGGCGCCGCCGGCTGAGGTCGTCCACCGCGCGGGCGATCACGTCGTCCGTCAGGCGCAGCGCGATCAGGGCGCCGACCAGCAGGCCGATCCCGATCAGGGCGAGAAACACCGTCGTGTACACGTTCGCCGTGCCGTAGGTCACGCCACCGTGGCGGCGTTGGAAGATGACGATGAACAGGCTCGCCGCCGCGGCCCAGGCGCCCACCACCAGCAGGGCCGCCACCGCGTCGCTCGGGCGGTGCCAGCCCGCCGAGAGGGTGGCCACGCCGACCAGGGAGGCGATCACGGCGCCGGCCAGCGCGACCGGGCCGCGGGTTTTCGGCGGTACCACGAGAATCAGCGCCACCACGACCGAGGCGGCGACGGTCGTGTGTCCGCTCGGGAGGCTGTTGCCGGCGGCCACGCGGTCCACGTCGACGCCGAGGTGGGGGCGGTAGATGAGGGCCTTGAAGACCTGGGTGGTCGCGTTCGCGCCGCCGATGAGCAGCACCGCGCCGATCGCGAGGGCCAGCTTGCGGCGGGCCAGGGCGATGAAGCCGATCGCGACGGTGGCGACGGCCACGGACAGTACCGAAATGGTGCTGAGCGTGTCGTGCACGAGGCCCCAGACGTGGGTCTGGCCGATGCTGTTGCCGGTCAGCGCCACGTAGTCCAGGCGCTGGCCGTGCTCGCTGTGCACGAAGAACCGCCAGACCGCCACGAAACCGGCCGCCTGCGCGGCGCCCGCGAGCAGGAGCCACGCGGCGAGTCCGACAGGCCACCGACGCATGGCCAGCAAGATAGTCCAATCCCGCCAGTTTTGCGCCTCTGGCGATATTTCTTGCCCCGGCGGCACAGGATGCGATCAGCTCCACGGCATGCGTTCCACCCCGTACTGGCCCGTCCTGAGCCATCCCGTGCTGCGCCGGGTCCTGCCGGGCATCGCGATCTCCGCGCTCGGGGACGGCATGTCGCTGGTGGCGATCAGCTGGCTGGCCCTGGAGCTGGCGCCGGACGGCAGCCGCGGCAGCTGGGTGGCGGCGGCGGTGGTGGCCTACTCGCTGCCCGCCGCGCTCGGTGGGGCGCTGTTCGGGCGGTTCCTGCGCCACCGGCCCGGCGCGCAGCTGGCCGGGTGGAACGCGATCCTGCGCGCGAGCGGTCTGGCCGCGATCGTCCTGGTGCACTCGCTCAACAGCCTGACCCCCATGGTGTACGTCCTGTTGCTCGCCCTCTCCTCGCTCCTCGCGGCCTGGGGCTCGGCCGGGCGGTACACGCTGATCGCCGAGACCCTCCCGCCCGAGCACCATCTGGCCGCCAACGGCCTGCTCGGCGTCCTCGGCGAGGCGGCCACGATCGCCGGGCCGCCCCTGGCCGGGCTGCTCATCGGCTGGAGCGGCCCCACCGTCGTGCTCGCGATCGACGCGGCCAGCTTCGCCGTGCTCGCGCTGACCTACCGCTGGGCGATCGACAAGGACGCGCAGCGACCGGAGCCCACGACCGCGCCGAAGGCGAAGACCCTCAACGGCCTGCTGCTCGTCTCGTTCGTGTTCTTCCTGGTGTTCGGGCCGTTCTACGTCGCCCTGCCGCTGCACGTCGCCGACGACCTGCGCGCCTCGGCGACCCTGCTCGGCCTGTACTACACCGCGTTCGGCATCGGCGCGGTCGTCGGCGGGCTGGCCACCGCGTACCTGCGCCGCCTGCCGCAGTGGCCGGCGACGATCGGGATCATCCTGGCGTTCGGGCTGGCCGTCCTGCCGCTCGGCCTCGGGGCGCCTGCGGCGGTGTCGCTGCCGATGTTCGGGCTGGCCGGGCTGTGCTGGGCACCGTACGTACCGATGGCGATGGCACTGTTTCAGCGGACGACCCCGGCCGATCGGCTGCCGCAGGTCCTGGCGACGTTCGGGTCGATCACGGTCATCGCGGTGCCGCTGGGCACCGCCGCCGGAGGTCCCCTGGTCACCGCCCTCGGCGCCGAGCACACGCTGCTGCTCAGCGCGATCGCCATGGTCACGCTCGGGCTCGTGGCGGCGGCCGGGCTACTGCAGCGACGGCTCCGACAGTGAGCCGTTGGTCCAGCTGAGCGCGGCCAGGAGGTCGCCGTGCAGGTCGGCCGGGCCGCCGCGCTGGTAGGTGCGCACGTCGCGCAGCACGTCGCCGAGGTCGCCGGTGCCGTGCACGACCGCCTCCGCGACCTCGGGGGTGAGCGGCAGCTGGTCGGTCAGGGTGCCGACCGGGCCGCCCAGCAGGTCGCCGATGGCCGAGAGCAGGCCGACCGTGAAGGCCGTCGGGCCCGCCCCGGCGCCCCGGCGCTCGGCCACCGTCTGGCACATCCGCGCCCGCACGACCGCGTCGGTCAGCACCGACTCGTCGCCGTCGGCGAGGTCGGCGACCATCATGAGCGTGGCCCACTGGCGGACCTGGGGGACTCCCAGCAGTACGACCGCCTGGAAAATCGACGAGACGGGCTGCTTGAGGCCGTGCGAGGCGGCGTTCACCCCGCGCAGGATGCGCACCGCCAGGGCCGGGTCGCGCTCGATGGTCGCCACCGCGCGGTCCAGGTCGACGTCCTCGGCGGCCAGCTCGGTCAGCAGCCGCACCCGGGCCAGCCGGGTCGGGTTGAGGGCCTGGGTGGTGACCAGGTGCGGGCGGCTCAGCGCGTGGCCCTGGAACAGCTGGAAGTCGTGCCGGACGGCCAGGTCGAGCAGCTCCGGGGTCTCGATGCGCTGGGCGATCAGGCGGATGCGCGGGATGCGCCGGCACTGGTCGATCAGGCCGCGGATCCGCTGCCGGTCCCCGGCCAGCATGTCGATCTTCACGTAGTGCACGTGCGGCAGCAGGCGGGCGCCGGCCGGGTCGCCGGTGTACCCGTCGATCGCGAGCCGGTGGCCGGACTCGGTGAGGGCGGCCGCGGCGGCGACCAGCTCGTCGTCGATGTCGACCTCGGGCAGGATCTCCAGGCCGACGGCGCCCGGCTCGAACGGCAGCGGCAGCTCGCCGACCAGGAACTCGCGGGTCAGGTTGATGAAGCAGCGCTTGTCGCCGACGAGCTCCTCGATGCCGAAGGCGGTGAACGCCTCGACGATCACCTGGCTGGTCGCGGCGCTGTCGCGGGCCGCGGCCTCCATCGCGTGCGGGCTGTCGCGGAACAGCAGCTCGTAGGCGGCGACGTGGCCCTGGGCGTCGTACAGCGCCTGCCGGCCGATGTGCACTGGGCGTAGGGTGCTGTCCACATCCCTCTATCGGCCGGTGCGACCGGGATTCAAGCGGTGGGACGGGCGCGGGGGGCGATGATCTGCCCGGTGTACGCCACCGCGTCCAGATAGGCCCGCGCCGTGTCCTCCACCGGCAGCGGCGCCGCCAGCAGCATCGGCAGGTCGGACGCCTCGTACGCGGCGACCAGCGACAGCAGCTCGCCCAGCGGCCCAGTGCCCGCGATCAGCGCCTCGGTCACGTCGTGGCTGAGCGACAGGCGCACGGCCAGGTCGGCGGCGGGCTGGCCGAGCAGCTCGGCGACGGCGGAGATCAGCCCGACGGTGAACGCGGCCTCGGGCGGCAGGTCCATCCGCCCGGCGATGTTCTGGCACATCCGGGCCCGGGTCACCGCGGCCGACAGCTGGTGCGTGCCGGGGTCGTCGGTGCCGTCAGTGCCGTCAGCGCCGTCGAAGTCGCTGACGAGCATGAGGGTGGCCCAGTCGCGCAGCCGGTCGACGCCGAGCAGCAGCACCGCCTCGTGCACCGAGGACACCTTGACCGGCAGACCGAGCGCGTCGGCGTTCGCGGCCGCCATGAGCCGCAGGGACAGGGCCGGGTCGCTGGTCACCAGGCCGACGACCCGGGCGAGCGGGATGCTCGGGCCGACGAGCAGGCTCAACAGCTCGACCCGGGCCAGCCGGGACGGCGAGAGGGCAGCGGCGCTGACGACCTGCGGGCGGCCCAGGACGTAGCCCTGGAAGTAGTCGAACCCGAGCGCCCGGGCCAGGTCGAGCTGCTCCGGGGTCTCCAGCCGTTCGGCGACGAGCTTCACGCCGGCGTACTTGCGGCAGCGCTCCACGGTCGCCGCGAGGTCCTCGGCCGGCGTCTCCAGCACGTCGATCTTCACGTACGCGGCGAGCTCCAGCAGCGGCTCGTGGCCGAGGCCGAAGACGTAGTCGTCCAGCGCGATGCGGTACCCGAGCCGGACCAGGTTCGCGACCGCGTCCACCACCTCGTCGTCGATCTCGACGGTCTCCAGGATCTCCAGGACCACCTGCTCGGCGTCGAACGGCAGCGGCAGGTCGCCGACGAGGAACTCCCGGGTCAGGTTCACGAAGCACAGCCCGCGCCCGCACAGCGGCTCGATGCCGATCTCGGTGAACGCGGTGATGAGGACCCGGCTCGTGGCGTAGGCGCCGCGCTCGTCGGCCTCGATCGCCCCCGCGTCGCCGCGGAAGAGCAGCTCGTACCCGTGCACGTCGCCGTGCCGGGAGAAGATCGGCTGTCGGCCCACGTGCACGGCACCGGAACGGGGGAACATACCGCACTCATCGACCCGTCCGGCGCCGATCTGCGGATTTTCGCGCCGCCCCGTTATGCGTTCCCGGCCAGCGCGTGGATCTTCCAGCCGAGGTCCGGGAAGCCCGACGCGACCGCCACATGGGCGCTCGCGGTGTTCGCCGGGTCGTGCAGATATATCGGTACCGCCTGAGCCGCCACGATCCGCCGCGCCGCCTTCGTCACGAGGCGCCGCGCGAGTCCCCGGCCGCGGGCGCGCTCCTCGGTGCCGACCGAGATCTCCACGCCGGTCGGATCGTGCGGCTTCAGCCCGACGCCGGCCAGGTACGCCCCGGTGCCCGGCTCCCGCGCGATGAGCACCTCGCCCGGGAACGGCCGCAGCCACTCGGGGATGCCGGGCCCGTCGGACGGCTCCCACTCCCCCGCGTCGGCCATCGCCAGCGGCGCCTCGCTCCACCGGAACACGCCGGTGAAGAAGACCTGCTCGGGCCGCCCGACCAGGGCCGGCAGCCGCGCGCCGAGCACCGTGTCCAGCTCGCCCGGCGCGGTGGCCGCCACGAGCCCGGCGACCGCGTCGACGCTGCCGGGCGGCACGGACAGCACGCCGTTGCCGGCCGCGTCGGTCACGCCGAGGGCGCGCTGCTCGCCGCCGTCCCAGCGGGGCTGCTCCCGCCGCGGGCTGCCGACGACGGTCAGGCCGGTCGGGGCGGTCGGGGCGGTCGGGGCGGTCGGGGCGGTCGAAGGCCAGCTGCCCAGCCAGGCCCGCAGGAATCGATCAAGCACTCGGGAATCCTACGGTTGCGCGCGGTACTGCGCGCTCAGCGCATCGGCCACCCGCTTGGTCCAGTCGGCCGGGCCGTCGACGGTCCAGTTCTCGCCGAGGGCCATGAACAGCGGGCCGGGGTTGCCGGCCTCGGCGGACCACTGCGCTTCGACGTCGCTGTGCGCCGGGTAGACACCGACCCCGACGACCTGCCCGCCGGCCGTGCAGCGGCCCCGCTCGGTGGCCTTGCCCGGGGCCGACACGGCCTCGTAGCCGGAGCAGGGCAGGCCGCGCCGCTCCAGGTAGTCCACGAGCGCGTGCGGCGAGCTGAACGTCTGCGGCGCGTCGGCGGCCTGGGCCGGCTCGTGGCCGATGCGGGTGACGAGCACGGCGAGGACCACGCCGGCGACGAGGACGCCGGCGGCCAGGACGGCGACCCAGGCGGTCGGGATCCGGTGGATCGGGTGCTGCTTGGGCGGGGGCGGCGGCAGCGGCAGGGTGGCGTCGCTGGGTGTGTCGGCTCCGACCTGCCGCACTGCCAGGGCCGCCGCGATGCGTTCCGGCGTCGGCAGGGGCTGGGTGTCGTGGTCGAGGGACTGCTCGGTCACGCGTGCAAATTACCCCGGCCCGTTCGCGGACTGCGCCCGACCGAACGGTCAGATCTGACTCAGCGTCGTAAGGGCGACACGTCGGGCAGGCGCACCGCGATCTCCTCGCCCAGCCGGGCCCCGTGCAGCAGCTCCAGGTCGTCGCCGCTCCAGAACTTGCCCGGGTCGTACCAGTTCGCGCGGCGTCGGCGGGCCAGCAGCCCCATGTCCTCGTAGGTGACCGCGACGACCTCGGCGCAGTACGCGGTCTCCAGGCTGCCGCCGGCCGGCCGGCGCAGGTTCGGCAGGCGGCCCTTGAACCAGCGCCCGGCGAGCCGGGCGGTGGACGGGAACGGGGTGCCGTCCAGGCGGGCGACGGTCCGCAGCGCGGCGTCCTCCATCGCCGCCCCGGCCTCGGGGAACAGTTGCCGGAGCCAGGCGCGCTGGCCGTACCGGCGGCCCCAGACGAGGACCGCGTCGCGCAGGTCGTGCAGCTGGACCCCGCGCTGCCTGGTGCCGGTCCACATGTCGGGCAGCGAGCGCCCGAGCTCGGCGTGCCACATGAGCGGCGGCATGTCGTCGAGCACGATCGCCATGCCGACGTGGTTGACCGGGCTGTTGGTGAGCGTCTGGATGGCGCGATCGGCGGTGCTGCGGCCGCGGAACACCCACAGGTCACCCGTCCGGGTCATCCGCACGGCCTCATCGAGATCCACCATCACCCGGACTACCCTAGGGCCTCATGCGAATGAAGTGGTGGAAGGTCGTCGGGCTCGCCGGTGTGGTCGGCGTGGCGGCGACGGGAGTGCTGGTCGCGCGGGCCGAGCGGCAGCGCCGGGCGTACACCCCGGAGGAGATCCGGGACAAGCTGCGCACCCGGCACGCCGTCGCACAGGACGGGACGAGTCCCGGCTCACGTACCAGTGGCACCTGAGGTCACCTAGGGTAGGGAGTGTGCTGCCACTGACATCCCAGGCCGACCCGGTGCGGGTCCTGTTCCTCGAAAACATCCACCCGGTCGCGGTCGAGCGGATGCGCGCCGAGGGTTACGAGGTCGACACCGCCGGGCACGCGCTCGACGAGGACGAGCTGATCGCCCGGCTCGACGGTGTCCACCTGCTGGGCATCCGCTCCAAGACCCAGGTCACCGCCAACGTCCTGGCCTCCGCCCCGAGCCTGCGGGCGATCGGCGCCTTCTGCATCGGCACCGACCAGATCGACCTGCGCACCGCCGCCGAGACCGGCATCGCCGTGTTCAACGCGCCCTTCTCCAACACCCGCAGCGTGGTGGAGCTGGCCATCGCCGAGATCATCGCGCTGACCCGCCGGCTCACCGAGAAGAACGCCGACATGCACAACGGCGTGTGGAACAAGGAGGCGGCGGGCTCCCACGAGGTCCGCGGCCGCTCCATCGGCATCGTCGGCTACGGCAACATCGGCACGCAGCTGTCGGTGCTCTGCGAGAACCTCGGTCTCCGGGTGTACTTCTACGACACCTCGGAACGGCTCGCCCTCGGCAACGCGGTGCGCTGCAACTCCCTCGACGAGCTGCTGGAGGTGTCCGACATCGTCACCCTGCACGTCGACGGCCGCCCGGGCAACAGCGGCTTCTTCGGCGAGGAGCAGTTCGCCAAGATGCGGCCCCGCAGCATCTTCCTGAACCTCAGCCGCGGCTTCGTCATCGACCACGACGCCCTGCGCCGGCACCTCGACAACGGCCACCTCGCGGGCGCCGCCGTCGACGTGTTCCCGAAGGAGCCCAAGGCCAAGGGCGACGAGTTCGTCTCCGCCCTGCGCGGGCTGCCCAACGTGATCCTCACCCCGCACATCGGCGGCTCGACCGAGGAGGCGCAGTCCGACATCGGCTCCTTCGTGGCCGAGAAGCTGCACAAGTACGTGGCCGAGGGCTCCACCACGCTGAGCGTCAACCTGCCGTCGCTGAACCTGCAGCAGGCCCCGGAGACGCACCGCATCGCCCTGCTGCACCACAACGTCCCGGGCGTGCTGGCCGACGTGAACAGCATCTTCGCCGGCCACAAGGTGAACGTGGAGGGCCAGATCCTGGCCACCCGCGGCGAGTACGGCTACCTGCTCACCGACATCGCGGCGCAGTACCCCCAGGAGATCCTGACCCAGCTCGCGAACATGGCCACGACTGTTCAGCTCCGCGTCCTCAGCTAGCAATTGACTTAAATCAATATCGCGGGCAGCGTGCTCCCTGACACCGAAGGGAGCACGCATGCTCAGGGTTGTTCGCGCGGCCGCCGTGGTCGCCGCCGTCACTGCGGGGTCCGTCGTGGCGCTCGCCGGCCCGGCCGGGGCCACCCCTCCCGGCATCCCGTCCAAGGCCACCGCCCAGTCCCAGCTCAACGGCCTGACCGTGGCCACCGAGGGCTCGATGAGCGGCTACAGCCGCGACAAGTTCCCGCACTGGATCACCATCTCCGGCTCCTGCGACACCCGCGAGACCGTCCTCAAGCGCGACGGCACCTCGGTCGTCACGAGCAGCGCCTGCGCCGCCACCTCGGGCCGCTGGTACAGCCCCTACGACGGCGCCACCTGGACCGCCGCCGGCGACGTCGACATCGACCACGTCGTCCCCCTGGCCGAGGCCTGGCGCTCCGGCGCTTCCTCGTGGACGACGGCCCAGCGCCAGTCCTTCGCCAACGACCTGAGCCACCCCCAGCTCATCGCGGTCACCGACAACGTCAACCAGTCCAAGGGCGACCAGGACCCCTCCACCTGGCAGCCGCCGCTCTCCTCCTACCGCTGCACCTACGCGCGGATGTGGATCTCGGTGAAGTCGACGTACAAGCTCAAGCTGCAGTCGGCCGAGAAGACCGCCCTGCAGTCCATGCTCAACGCCTGCTGACGGAGCCGATGGACGAGATCCTCCAGCACGACCCCCACCGGACCGTGGTGCGCATCGGCGCCACGGTCCGGCGGCCGGTGCACCCCTGGAGCCCCTCCGTCCACGCGCTGCTGGCCCACCTGGAGGCGGCCGGGTTCACCGCCGCGCCGCGGTTCCTCGGCGTCGACGAGCTCGGCCGGGAGATCCTCGACTACCTGCCGGGCGAGTCCGGCGGCGCCGGCTGGCGGCACGCGGCCACCGACGACGGCCTCGCCGCGATGGCCCGCCTGCTGCGCGACTACCACGAGGCCGTGGCCGGGTTCGCCGGCGAGTGGCCCTGGGCGGCCCACGACGGGACGGTCCGGGCCGGCGAGATCGTCTGCCACGGCGACTTCGGCCCGTGGAACCTGGTCTGGCGCGGCGGCCGGCCCGTCGGCATCCTCGACTGGGACTACGCCTGGCCGCAGCCGCCCGTGCACGACGTCGCCTACGCCCTGGAATACGTGGCGCCGTTCCGCTCCGACGAGGAGGCGATGACATCCCGCCTCGCCCCAGCCGTGGCCAAGGCCCGTTTCGTATGACGTGCCGCCGCCCGTCGGTCGCGCGCTGGTGTTGAGGGGGTGTGGGTGGAGCTTGCTCCCCCACCGCTCTTCAGGACATCGCACGGTAGGCAACGGTGCCCGAAAGACCGTCCGCTGCCGCCGCCGGTACAGTCGGCGGGATGTCGCACCGTGAGCTCGTCGTGCTCGGTACCGCCAGTCAGGTTCCCACGCGGCTGCGCAACCACAACGGGTACTTCCTGAGCTGGGACGGCGAGGGCATCCTGTTCGACCCGGGCGACGGCACCCAGCGCCAGATGGCCCACGCCGGCGTCGCGGCCAGTGACATCACCCGGATCTGCCTCACGCACTTCCACGGCGACCACTGCCTCGGCCTGCCCGGGGTCATCCAGCACATCTCGCTGGACGGCTCACCCCACGACGTGCAGGCCTACTTCCCGGCGTCCGGCGAGGTGTACTTCGACCGCCTCCGATACGCCGCCCCGTACTACGACACCGCGACGATCACCAAGTGCCCGGTCGCGAGCGAGGGGCTGCTCGCGGACACCGGGAAGGTGCGCCTCGAGGCTTACCGGCTGGATCACGGGATCGAGGCGTACGGCTACCGGATCATCGAACCCGACGGGCGGCGGATGCTCCCGGAGCGGCTGCGGGAGCACGGCATCGCCGGACCGGACATCGCCGCGCTGCAGCGGGCCGGGGAGCTTCGAGGGGTGCGGCTGGAGGACGTGAGCGAGCCCAGGCGGGGGCAGCGCTTCGCGTTCGTGATGGACACGCGGCTGTGTGCGGGCGTGCGGACGCTCGCCGAGGGCGCCGACGTGCTCGTGATCGAGTCGACGTACCTCGCCGAGGACGAAGACCTGGCCGTCGCGCACGGGCACCTGACCGCCGGGCAGGCGGCGCGGGTGGCCGCGGAGGGCGGGGTGCACACGCTCGTGCTCACCCACTTCTCGCAGCGCTACGACGACCCGTCACGCTTCCGGCGGGAGGCGGAAGCGGTCTTCGACGGCGAGGTTGTCGTCGCCGAGGATCTGACCAGGGTCAAGATCCGCGGCTGAGACTCAGTCACATTCGGTGCAGATCGGCGCGCCGTTCTTCTCCCGCGACAGCTGACTGCGGTGGTGGACCAGGAAACAACTGGAGCAGCGGAACTCGTCGCCCCGCATCGGTACGACGGGAACGGTCAGCTCCTCGTCGGTCAGTTCCGCGCCGGGCAGCTCGAAACCGGCCTCGTTCTCGTCCACGTCGACGACGGCCGACTGGCCGTTGCTCCGGCGGGCGGTGAGCTCCTCCAGGCTGTCCTCGGCGAGGTCCGCTCCGACCGGGTTGCGTGGGGCGTCGTAGTCGGTGCTGATGGCCATGGCGTTCACCCTCTCATGGTGACTTGGTTGTGTAACGAACGCCGCCGGCCTCGGATGTGTTCCCGACCGACATGAATGAATCCAGAAGTGGCCCAGCTCACGCCGGTTCACGCGGATCCGGTCCCGATTTGGTCCACTGTGGACATATCAACAGCGGCAGCGCCAACGAGGCTACCTCGCCGGGTCGCCCGTGCGGGGACTTTTGGCATTCTCGGCCCACATGTCGTCGGGCCGTTCGAAAAGCCCCAGGTCAGGACGGTGGGCTGGCCGAATGGAGGAACGCGGCGGTGGGGGCCACTAGAGTGCTCGCATGAACGTTCCGGAGCGCGCTCGTGTGGTGGTCGTGGGTGGTGGGGTCATCGGGACATCGGTGGCGTACCACCTGGCGAAGGCCGGTATCACCGACGTCCTGCTGCTGGAGCGCGACCGGCTCACCGCCGGCACCACCTGGCACGCGGCCGGCCTGATCGTGACGTTCGGCTCGCTGTCGGAGACCTCGACCCGGATGCGACAGTACACCCGCGACCTGTACGCGAGCTTGGAGGACGAGACCGGCCTGTCGACGGGCCTGCGGCAGTGCGGGTTCATCGAACTGGCGGCGGACGCGGGGCGGCTGGAGGAGTACCGTCGCGTCGCCGCCTTCAACCGGCACCTGGGCGTCGACGTGCACGAGATCTCCCCGGCCGAGGTCAAGGACCTGTTCCCGCTCGCGCGCACCGACGACGTCCTCGCGGGGTTCTACGTCGCCGAAGACGGCCGGGCCAACCCGGTCGACGTCACCATGTCCCTCGCCAAGGGCGCCCGCCAGCGCGGGGTGAGGATCCTCGAGGGGGTCCCGGTCACCGGCACCCTGCGCCGCCGGGACACGGTCACCGGGGTGCGGACCCCGTTCGGCGACATCGAGGCGGAGGTCGTCGTCAACTGCGCCGGCATGTGGGCCCGCCAGGTCGCGCAGGAGGCCGGGGTGAGCGTGCCGCTGCAGGCGGCCGAGCACTACTACCTCATCACCGAGCCCATCGACGGCGTCCGCGCCGACCTGCCCGTCCTGGAGGACCCGGGATCCTTCGGGTACTTCCGGGAGGAGACCGGCGGCCTCATGGTCGGGCTGTTCGAGGGCGCGGCCGCACCCTGGAGCGTCGACCGGGTGCCCGACGGCTTCTCGTTCGGCACGCTCCCGCCCGACTGGGACCGGATGGCGCCCTACCTGGAGCGGGCGATGGCCCGGATCCCGGTCACCGCGACCGCCGGCGTGCGGACGTTCTTCTGCGGCCCGGAGAGCTTCACGCCCGACCTCGCGCCGGTCTTCGGCGAGTCCCCGGAGCTGCGCAACTACTTCGTCGCGGCCGGGCTCAACTCGATCGGCATCCTCACCGGCGGCGGCATCGGGCGGGCCATGGCGACCTGGATCGCCGACGGCCGCCCGGACATCGACGTGACCGGCATGCACATCGACCGCCTCCAGCCCTACCAGCGCAACCGGGAATACCGCGCCGTCCGTACCGTCGAAGCCCTGGGTCAGGTCTATGCCTGCCATTTCCCCAACAAGGCGCTGACGACGGGGCGTGACGCCCGCCGCTCGCCCCTGCACGACGCGGTGGCCGTGCACAAGCCGTTCCGCCGGGACGTCTCCGGCTGGGAGATGCCGGACGTCTACGGCTTCGAGGGCCCGTTCGAGCCCTCGTGGGACCGCCCGGCGTGGTTCCCGCAGTGGGCCGCCGAGCACCGCGCGGCCCGCGAGGACGCGATCCTCATGGACATGTCCTTCATGGCCAAGTTCCTGGTCCAGGGGCGCGACGCGGCCGCCGCCCTGGAGGAGCTCTCGGCCAACCGGGTCGCCAACCCGGGCACCGTCACCTACACCCAGTGGCTCAACGAGGGCGGCACCATCGAGGCCGACCTGACCGTCACCCAGCTCGACGACGAACGGTTCTGGGTGGTCGCCTCGGACACCGCGCACCGCCACGCGTTCGCCCGGCTGCGCCGCCACCTCGACGGCCGGCTCGCCTTCGCCACCGACGTCACCTCCGGCTGGGCCCAGCTCAACGTCCAGGGCCCGCGCTCCCGGGAGATCCTGCAGGCGGCGGCCGGCGCCGAGGTCACGCTGCCGTTCCGCGGGGCGGCCGAGCTGGAGATCGGGTTCGCCCGGGTGCTGTGCCTGCGCATCACCTACGTCGGGGAGCTGGGCTACGAGCTCTACGTGCCTGCGGAGCAGGCGGTGCACGTCCACGACCGCCTGGTCGCCGCCGGGGCCGGGCACGGACTGCGCCACGCCGGGCTCAAGGCCCTGGCCAGCCTGCGGATCGAGAAGGGGTACCGCGACTACGGCCACGACATCGACAACACTGACGACGTCCTCGCGGCCGGCCTCGGGTTCGCCGTGGATTTGGACAAGGGCGACTTCATCGGCCGCGACGCCGTCGTGGCGCTCAAGGCCCGCGGCCCGCTGACCCGGCGGCTCGTGCAGGTGCTCGTCACCGACCCCAAGGCGCTGCTGCACCACGCCGAGGTGGTCCGGCGCGACGGGCGCGACATCGGGTACGTGCGGGCCGCCTCCTACGGGCACACCCTCGGCGGCGCGGTCGGGCTGGCCATGCTCGACGCCGGGGCCGAGCCGCTCGACCAGGCCTGGCTCGACGCGGCCCCGCTGACCGTCGAGGTGGCCGGGGCCGGCTACCCGGCCCGGGCCTCGCTGCGCCCCTTGTACGACCCGGCGAGCGCGCGCGTGCGGGTTTGACACGCGAGACAGGAAGGCGACCGTTCCGTTGCTTTAAGTTATTGCGCGCCTACTCTCGGTGATGTGAGGTCGTGACCGACGATCCATCGACACGGGGAGCAGGGACATGAAGATCCGACAGCTGGGCATCGCCGCCGCCACCGCGGGCATCGGGCTGGCCACATCGTTCGGCCTCGCGGCACCGGCCGCGGCCGCCTCCGACGGCGCGTTCAGCGTCGCCGGCGTCAAGGACTGGGACCGCGACGGGCACCAGGACATCGTGGTGCGCGAGAACGGCACCGGCGACCTGTACCTGTACCCGGGCCGCTCGGTCCGCGGGTACAGCTCGATCCCACGCGTGAAGATCGGCAACGGCTGGAACGGGTTCACCTTCGGCGGCGTGACCGACTGGGACAACGACGGCCACCAGGACATCCTCGCGGTCGAGAACGGCACCGGCGACCTGTACCTCTATCCCGGCCAGTCCCGGCGCGGCTACTCGTCGATCCCGCGCGTGAAGATCGGCAACGGCTGGCACGGCTTCACGATCGTCGGCCTCGGCGACTGGGACAAGGACGGCCACCAGGACATCGTCGCGCGCAGCGAGTCCACCGGCGACCTGTACCTCTACCCCGGCCAGTCCAAGCGCGCCTACTCCTCGATCGACCGGGTCCAGATCGGCAACGGCTGGATGGGGCACACCGTGGCCGGGATCGCGGACTGGGACAAGGACGGCCACGCCGACCTGGTGACCCGCGAGGACGCGACCGGCGTCCTGTGGCTCTACCCGGGCCAGTCGAAGCGCGGCTACTCGACGGCCGGGCGCGTGCAGATCGGCAACGGGTGGACCGGCTACACGTTCGCCGGGCTGGCCGACTGGGACAAGGACGGCCACCAGGACATCCTGACCCGCAACGACAGCACGCGGGACCTGTGGCTGTACCCCGGCCAGTCCAAGCGCGGCTACTCGACCATCGACCCGGTGAAGGTCGGCAACGGCTGGTAGCCGCAATTCGCGAAAATGTTACCCAGCGTCGCGAAATGCACACATCCTGTTGGGTGGGCGGTGCCACGACGGGCCGCCCGCCGCGGGTCGCAACGGGGTGGCCCGCACCTCACGGGGGAGCAGGAAACGACATGCGGATCAGGAGACTCGCCGTTGCGGCGGTCGCACTCGGACTGACGGCGGCGATGGCCGGCGGCGCACCCGCGTCGGCGTCGGGCACCTACTCGTTCGCGGGCGTCGCGGACTGGGACAACGACGGCAACCAGGACATCGTGGCCCGCGACCCGGCCGGCGACCTCTGGCTCTTCCCGGGCCAGTCGGTGCGCGCCGTCGCCGACGTGGCGCCGGTGCAGATCGGCAGCGGGTGGAACGGGTACACGTTCACCGGCCTGGCCGACTGGGACAACGACGGCAACCAGGACCTGGTCGCCCGCAACGTCGCCGGCGACCTGCTGCTGTTCCCGGGCGAGGCCAGGCGGGGCGTGTCGACCCAGCAGCCGGCGCAGATCGGGCTGGGCTGGAACGGGTACACCTTCGCGGGTATCGCCGACTGGGACAAGGACGGCAACGCCGACATCCTCGCCCGCGCCCTCAACGGCGACATGTGGCTCTTCCCGGGCGAGGCGAAGCGCACCTACAGCACCGCCGCCCCGGTGAAGATCGGCACCGGCTGGTTCGGCTACGACTTCGCCGGGATCACCGACTGGGACAAGGACGGCAACCAGGACATCCTCGTCCGCGGTACGACCGGTGACCTGAGCCTGTTCCCGGGCCAGTCCACCCGCGGGGTCTCCACCGAGCCGCCCGCGCTCATCGGCACCGGCTGGAACGGCTACGACTTCGCCGGCGCCACCGACTGGGACAAGGACGGCAACGCCGACCTCGTGGCCCGCAAGACCAACAACGACCTGTGGGTGTTCCCGGGCGACTCGACCCGCGGGGTGAGCGGCCAGGACCCGGTCCAGATCGGCAGCGGCTGGTAGCGCTTCCCAGAATCGGGCAGCGCTTGCTCTCAAAAGATCAGGCCGGCGCCGGGCCGCACACGAAGCGCGGCTCGGCGTCGTAGCGCCAGGTGAAGCGCTCGCGCCGCACCTCCTGCCCGTCCCGGCTGAACACCCGGTACGCCTCCTGCGTGAACCCCTCCGCGCCCGACGTCGGGTTGCAGTCGGACTCCTGCAGGTACACGGTCTTCGGCTGCACCAGCTTGGTCTTGGGCGCGTAGACGGTACTGATGTCGTAGCGCTTCGTCCCGTAGAGCGTGACCGTGACCGAGTCGTCGCCCGTCGCGGTGTCGATCAGCACGCCGCTCGGCCCGTCGTTGCGCACCCGCAGGTCCAGCGAGGGGAACACGACGGTCGCCTCGATCACGGCCGGGTACCGGTCGAAGTAGTAGCTGTGCGGGTGGTGCTCGACGTCCTCCAGCCCGGCCAGGTAGGCGGCGTTGAACAGCGTCGTCGCGACCTGCGACACGCCGCCGCCGGAGCTGTTCTTGATCTTCCCGTCCTCGATGCCCGGGGCATCGACGTAGCCCTTCGCATGCGAACGCTCCCCGACCCGCTGGTTGAGCGAGAACGTCTCGCCGGGCTTGATGAGCATGCCCCGCAGCGCCTCGGCCATGGTGCGGATGTTCACCACCCGCGGCTGCCCCGGCTCGAAGTGCGTGGTGAACGTGCCGATCGGGGTGCTCACGCCCAGTTTCGCCAAGGACGCCGCGGTGGTACCGGCGGCAGCGGGCACCATCGGCACCTGCACCCGGCGCGGGGTCGCCGTCGAGCGCAACGCCTCCAGCAGGCGCGGCGCGGCCAGGTCGACCTGGCTGCCCTCGGCCTCGGCCCGCACCACCGGGCGGCCGTCGACGATCTCGAAGCGGGCGTCGGCCGCCGGGATCTCGACGCGGGCGAAGGCGGCCGCGGCCGACTTGCGCAGCGCGAGCGCGTCGAGCGCGGGCACGATCCGCCCGTCCGGGCCGGACTCCAGGCGCAGCGCGGCCGCGATGCCGGACGACGGTACCGTCACATCGCCTCTGGGCGTGGCCAGCACGAGCGGCGCGGCCACCGCGGGCGTCGCGAGCCCGGCGACGAGCCGGTCCACGTCAGCCCGGGTGTCGTGCGGCACCAGGTCCACGACCGGGAACTCGAGCACCGGCCGGCGCAGCCAGCCCGCCTCGGTCAGCCGCGCGGCCTGGGCCCGATCGAGACCGCGGCCCCGCTCGGGGTACACCGGAAGCGGCCGCAGCCCGTCGAACCGCACGGCCGGCAGCACCGGGGCGTCGCCCTGCGCGCCGAGGTGGTCCATGAGCGCGGCGAAGAGGCGGTCCGCGTCGACGTGCACGACCGGCTGGACATCGGCGTGGCCGAACGGGACCGGCCTGACCTCACCGGCGCGCTCGACGGTCGCGGCGACGTCGAGGGTCAGCCCCACGGCCGCCGGGTCCAGCACGGCCGCCTCGGTGCCGACCTTGACCGCGACCGGCTGGTGCAGCCGGCCCGCGACCGCCGCCTGGAGGGCCGCCGCGGCGTCCTCGCGGGACCGCCCGCCGATGTCGACGCCGAGCACGTGGACGCCGCGGTTGACGGCGTGCGCGTACGCCCGCACCGCCGCGAACCCCGGCAGCACGACGAGCAGGGTGACGGCGATCACCAGCCGGCGGCGGCGGACGGCGCGACGGCGGCGCACCAGCGGCGGGACCACGGGTCGCGCCCGAAGCTCGGTAGCCATGGTGATACCGTGCCCGATTTGTAACCTAACGTGCTAAAGGTCGGCCTTGATGTCCCCGAAAGAGTCACCCTGAGTGCCCGTCCGTGATCCCGCCGCAGGGCGTTGTGCCGTCTGCGGGCTCCGGCAACGACACTGACGACGCTCGCTGGCAGGATGTATGGGTGCGTCAGTTCCGGACCCTGGCAATGCGGGTGCGCTCGCCCGAGGCGAGCGCGGCGCTGACGCATGCCGCCGAGCGCATGGGCCTGCCGGTGGCCCAGCTCCCGGGCGACCCGGCCGAGGTCGACGGCCTGCACTCGGCCGACGGGGTGGCCTGGCGCGCGGCCGGCGGCTACCTCACGACCCTGATCGCCGGCGGCGCCGACGTGTGCCTGTCGGGGGCGTCCCCGACCTGGTTCGCCGCATTGCCCAAGGACGTGACGGGCCGCGACATCCGGCTCGTGAGCGTCGGCGAGGCCCCGGACTTCGTCGGCCCCCGCCCGGCCGTGGCCAAGCTCGCCGACGAGAAGCACCCGGCGTTCTCCGCGGCCTGGGTCCGCAACGCCGACGACCTGCGCAACCGCCTGCGCACGGCCCGCCTGCCGGCCGACTCGACGCTCATCATCATGGACCACTGGCTGGACCTGGCCTCGGAGTACCGGGTCTTCACCATCGGCCGCCAGCCCGTCGCCTGGTCCCCGTACCTCGTCGAGGGCGAGGAGTGGAGCCCGTCCCTGCGCATGCACCGCGCCTCCTGGCACGACGAGGCCGCCGCGTTCGTCGCGCTGATGCTGGCCGACCTGCCGGAGCAGGACGTCCCCCCGACCGCCGTCATCGACGTGGGCCGCACCGAGACCGGCGAGTTCGCCGTCCTCGAGGTCAACAACGTGTGGAGCTCCGGCCTGTACAGCTGCGACCCCGACGGCGTCCTGCGCGCCGTCCTGGCCGCGAACGACCCCGACTGCGACCCGCGCTGGCGCTGGCAGCCGGCTCCGGCGCTCGGTGCCTGACCCCAGTGCCTGACCTCACCGCCCGCCTGCGCGTCGGCTTCCATTGGCGCGGCGGCCCCGACGTGGCGTTCGCGGACATCACCGAGTGGTGGCGCGATCCGGCGGTACTGCGCGAACTCCCCCCGGCCGTGGCCGCGCTCGTTCCCGGCGAGCCCACCGTGGTCCTGGGCCCGGCCTCCCGCGGCACCCTGCTGGGCGCCCTGGTGGCCGCGCATCTGGGCGTAGGGTTGGTCGAGGTCCGCAAGAACGACCGCGTGGCCCTGCACTGGAGCTTCTACACGCACCGGACCCTGCCCGAGATCTACCACGAGGGCGGCGCGGTCCTGTCCTTCCGCCGCGCCCTGGTCCGCCCGGACGACCGCGTCCTGTGCGTCGACGACTGGATCGAGAGCGGCGCCCAGGCCCTGGCCATACACGACATGGTCACGGAGATCGGCGCCACCTGGCTGGGCCTGGCGTGCGTGGTCGACGACCTGGGCGACCGCGCGGACATCCGCTCGCAGCTGAGCCTGCGCGCGCTGATGACGGCCACCGACCTGTACTAGATGATCATCCACCGCCGCCGCCGGGGCGCCCGGATCCCGTGCCGCGCAAGCACTCCACGCGCCTTGGCGTGATCGGACGCGGTACATCCGGGGGTGACGAGCATCAGGTGGGCGAGCGACTCCTCGATCGTCACGACCCGCCCGGCGGAGACGGCCGCATCGAGCCGCGCCCGCACCAGATCCCGCACCTCCCGCCGATGCTGCGGCTCCCGATAGGCGAGCGTCACCAGCGCGAACAACGCCGCGTCGCAGACCCAGTCCTCGACCCCGAACGCCAGGTCGAGCAGCACCTCGCGGCGTGCGGCATGGTGCAGAATCCCAAGACAGACCCAGGGCCCCAGCAGCCGGTACCAGTACGTCGGCGTCGTCCGCGCCAGGTTCTTCCACCGCGCCGTATCGGGCGGGCTGGGCAGATGCGCCAGCAGCCCGAGCAGATCGTCGAGCCCCAACTCCCCGAGCGGCGCCGCCTGGAGGTACCCGGACAACATCGACGGCCAGGTCTCTTCCCCGACGGCGTGGAGCGCGGCTACCGCGGCCGCGGACGGCGTGCCGACGGCGGGAACGGGCCTGACCCCGTCGTACCGCCAGATCGCATACTTCCCGGGCCGCCGCAACGGGATGCGGATGTCCGGCTCAGGGAACGCGCGGGTCTCGACGGCGACGTCGCCGACCACCTTGCGCGCGGCGATCAGGGCGGACGGCGGCTCGGCCGCGGACTGCACGATCCGCCGGACGTCGACGGTCTCGCCTTGCGCACGCTGGGCCGCGATCTGGTTGGCCGCGAGGCAGATCGACTCTCCCGGCATCGGCACCCAGTTGAGCCAGGGCCGCGTCGACCCGGCCAGCGCGAACACCACCTCGGTCATCCCGCACGGATGCGGATCGTCGACGATGGCCACGAGATCGGCGACATCGCCGCTGCTGCGGAACCGCAGCCCCCGCCTCGCCGCCTCGCGATGCGGAAACTTCCGATCCTTGGCCAGCCGCCGCAGTTCCTCGTCGACATCGTCCGTGATCATGGCGCGGAGAATAGTCCCTCCCGCACCACCAGCCCCACCCCGCTGCCCCGAAGCAGCCACGCCGGCGCAGCCCACCGTCAGGCCGCCAGATCGCTCGTCGGTGCCGGCGATGTGGTGCGACGATCGGGGTCGTGGACAGCTCGCCCGGGAAAGCGCGGCGCAAGCAGCTTCGTGACGCGTAACAAGAACACGCAGCGCGCGGCCCGTTCGGTGGGCGCGTGACCACGGGGCCGGGTGGGAGGCGCTTGCGGGCCGGCCTGGCGGAGTTCGGCGGCTGCTGCGACTGCGAGGTCGTGCTGAACTGCGGCCCGGAAGACGTCTTCGGGTAGCGCGCCGAGTCCGATGCGAGCGGTCGAAGGGCGTCGCGGCGGATGCGGATCCGGCCGGTCGGGCCTGTCGTTCCAGGTCCGGTTCCGCTCCAATCGACGGCGGGATTCCAGCGACGATTGGGCGTCACGTGACGGACGACGACAGCACGTTCGAGGTTGAGCTGGCCGATGTGGACGCCAGCCGGGAGATCGCCCGGGCGGTCAGCGTCCGGCATGCGATTGCCCGCAAGTTCGTGCTGCGAGCCCGGCGGCGCAATCCCGACGCGTCGCCGGCCGAGGTGATCCGGGTGCTGGAACGGCAGTACGTGGCGGCCATCACCACCGCGGGCGGGGTCGTCACCGCGGCGGCGATCGTGGCCGACGTCGGCATCGCGCTCATCCCCGGGGTCGGGGCCGCTGCGGCCGGGGCCAAAAGCGCTTCCCGGCAGGCGGCCAAGCATGCCGGGAAGCAGGCCGCGAAGGCGGTGGCCAAGCAGGTCGCGCGCGGGGCGGCGGTGACGGGAGCCCGGCGCGTCGCCGCGCTGCTCCCGGCCGGTGACGAGCAGTTGCAGTTCGAGATCACGGCGATCTTCGGGCTGGCCCTGGCCGACATCCACGGCAAGGAGCTTGACAAGGACCAGGCCCATGCGCTCGTGTACGGGCTGTCGAACGGACGGGTCAGCCAGCAGCAGATCGCGCTGATGGCGGCCGACATCGCGCGGCCGGGCACCGACCTCGCGGTCGCCGGGGCAGCCGCGGGCGGGGCCGTCGGCGTCGGACAGGCGATCGCGGCCGGGCGCGGCGACTGGGGACACTGGGCGAACACCCTCGCCGACCTGCTGCCCGGGAGCGCGGCGCAGAGTCTCGTCGGCACCATCCAGACCGGGCGCCTGGACACCGTGCGCCAGAACCTGAGCGGCAAACAGCAGGCGGCGGTCGAGTACGGCGTCGGCGCCCTGGCCGGCGGCGTCACGCGGTTCCTGTTCGGCCGCGAGGTGGTCGAGGCGGCCCGGCTCGCGTTCGCCGACGCCCCGGATGTGTTCCCGGCGCATCTCGCCGTGCCCGTGACAGACGACGGGGCAGAATCAAACCGCGCCCTCGCCGCCCTAGAAGACGCCGCGAAGACGGCGGGCGGCGCGGTGGCCGCCGCGGCGGGAGCGGTGTCCCGCCCGTTCCGCCGGGTCGACCTGGACGGCGACGGCATCCCCGACGAGCCGCAGGCCCTGACCGCCATCAAGGGCGTCGGCGGCGCGGCCGCTTCCCTGTTCAAGTCCCGCAAGCCGGGCCGCCACGCCGCCGGCCACGTCCAGCCGCAGACCGAGGAGTAGCCGGCCCGCGGCGGGACGCTCGCCCGAGCGCTCCCCGCCGCGGAAGCCACACCGCCCGCCAGTGCCACCGCCAGTAGGCCCATGAACCGTTCAGCCATGCTCGCTCGGCGCAGCCCCGATGACGATGCGCGGATGCCGCGCCCGCTCGCACAGGTCGCCGGCGGTCGCCTGCTCCGCGCACCGTCCACGCCGCCACTGCCAGCGCGCCGCACGCGGTCCACGTCCACGTCGCCGACCGCGTCGATGCTGAACGTGCGCAGGCGGATCGTGCACAACGCCCACGCGGTCGCCGCCCTCAAGCCCGCAGCGGTGTTCGTGGAGGAGCTCGCCGAGGCCGACCGCCGCCACCTGCCCGCTCGTGACCAAGGTGCACGCCGCGGCGCCGCACCCGTCGAACCGCAGCGCCTGGCCGAGCTGGCCCGCCGCCTGGGCACCGCGGCGTTGCTGATCGAGGACGCCTCGGCGCTGCGACGAGGAGTAGCGCTCCGGCGCCCGGGTGGTCGGCTGTCCGAGGGCGCAGGTCGCCGCGTCTGATGAGGTCAGGGGTCCCAGGTCGGCGAGTTGTTCGGCCTTGCCGTCGGCGATGCGGAACAGGGCGCTCGTCATCGGTTCGCGTCCTGTGCCTGGGCCGCGCCGGAGCCTGCGTCGCGGTCGAAGATTGCCGCGATGGAGCCGTCGTCGAGGACCGCGACCCCGCCGTACCCGGGGCTGGGTGGCAGGTCCGGGATCGGCTCCAGGTCGACGGCGGAGACTCCCGTTTCCAGCGTCCCAGCGATGCGTACAAGAACGCGGAGCGTGCGTCCGGTGCGGCGCTCATGCCGCTGGACGCGGCGCAGCTGGAGAGCCTCGTCGAGTTCAACGATGAGCGGATCGCGGCGGGCGGTTGTGACCGCACCACCCGGCACGCCGGGCGGTGGGCGCGCGATCACGGGGTCGGCCGGCGGGTCAGGCGGCACGTCGTGATGGATGGTTGCCCGGCTCGGGCGTGATCGAGTCCAATAGATGCCGTGACGGGGAGTCGGGACGTGGGCGGGTTTGCCGCGCTGCGGGCCGTGGGGTTCGAGCCCGTCCGGCCGGTCAGCGGCACCGCGGTGTTCCTGGTCGGGCCCGGGTTTGCCACCTGCCGGAGCCGGACGCTGAAGGTGCCCGAGACCGATGACATCTCCGTGCAGTTCGAGCGGCACATTCGGCGGGTCGCGCTCGACCGGATGCGGCGGCACTGCGTTGAGGCCGGTGGGGACGGGGTCATCGGCGTCGAGCTCGCGGTCCGGCCGTTTCTCGGCGGGGTCGGGGCGGAGGGCGACGAGACCCTTGAGTTCGTGGCCACCGGGACGGCGGTGCGCCTGGCGGGAGTGACGCGGCGGCGGCTCAAGGAGAAGCCGTTCACGGCCGGGGTCAGTGCGGCCGAGCTCGCCAAGCTGCTCCAGGCCGCCTGGATGCCCGTGGCCGTGGTGCTCGGGGTCGGCGTCAAGGTTGTGCACGACCGGGCCACCGAGGTGGAGCAGTCGTCCGTCGACAACGTCGAGCTCAGCACGGCTACCAAGCTGGTGCGGGCGACCCGGGCCGCGGCGCGCGATGGCCTGGTGCGGGATGCGGGGCTGGCCGGGGCGCACACGGTGATCGAGCATGGGGCGAGCCTGAAGGTGTACGAGGAAGCCTGCGAAGTCCCCCGCCCGCAGGACAGCTTCGTCGCGACCGCCCGCGGGGTCGAGATCGAGCCGGTGGATCGGATCGCCGTGGCGACCATGACCGGGACCGCGCTCGTGCGGCTGCGCAAGCCGGTCGGGGCCGGCAGTGCGCGGCCGCTGTCGATGATGCGGCTGGATCGGGATCGTCGTTCCGCTGTGAACTGGAGGCAGGCGCCATGACGCTCGACCCGGCTGAACTCGGGGTGCCGCAGGACGCGATCGATCGGCTGGCCGAGCTGAAGCCGGACCGGGCCGGGAAGATCTTCACGTCGGATCTGACCGTGAACGAGTTCCTGCTCGTGAAGCAGGCCGGGTTCACGCCGCTCGGGCTGGTGCTCGGCACGTCGGTGTACCACTGCGGCTTCCAGTTCCGCGGCTGGTCCCGCAACGCCGAGCTCGACGTGCTCTCCCAGGCCATGTACCACGCCCGCGAACTGGCCATGGCCCGCATGCAGTCGGAGGCGGCGCTGCTCGGCGCGGACGGGATCGTCGCGGTGCGCCTCGAGGTCGACTTCAAGGAATGGGGCAACGACACCGCGGAGTTCCTCGCCGTCGGTACCGCCGTCAAGGCCGACCCGGACACGCACTGGAAGCCCAAGTCGAAGCGCCCCTTCACCTCCGACCTGTCGGGGCAGGACTTCTGGACGCTGCTCCAGGCCGGCTACGCCCCGCTCGGCATGGTCATGGGCGTGTGCGTGTACCACGTCGCGCACCGCACGTTCGGCAACGTGCTGGCCAGCATGGGCCGCAACGTCGAGCTGCCGCAGTTCACGCAGGCGCTCTACGAGGCCCGCGAGCTCGCGATGGCCCGCATGCAGCACGAGGCCGAGCAGCTCGGCGCCGAGGGCATCGTCGGCGTCGACCTGACGCAGCGCAACCACTCGTGGGGCTCGCACACCACCGAGTTCTTCGCGATCGGCACGGCGGTGCGCCCGCTGCGCGCCGACCACACGATTCCGGCCCCGCAGCTGGTGCTACCCCTGGACTAGGTCGTTGGCGCTGCGCAGGACCGGAGCAGAGGACCACACCGCCGCGTCGGTGTTGGTCGTGCCGAGGACGTGCAGCGTCACCGACTCGCCCGGGAGCAGGGTCACCAGCTGGCGATCGACCGTGGCCGCCGGGTCCACCCGGTCCGGGAACACCGCCAGGTCCCGGACCAGCGTCTCCGCCGTCAGGTGGAGGTCGACGCCGCCGGGCACCGCCGTCGTCCTCACCGAAACCTTAGCGGCGGGGTACGACAATTCCGCGTCCTCGCCGGAGAACCAGAACGCGCGATCGGCCCCGTCGCCGTCCGCGACCAACAGCTCCGAGGAAGACGACGCAAAAGAACCCAGCGAAGGCGCCAAAACAGCCGTCGAAGCCCCACCCGCAGGCACGTCCACCGAAAGCGTCACGTCCGCCACCACAGTGCCGTCGAAGGTGACGCGACGCACGGAAACCGTGGTGCTCCAGCGCGATGGCGTGTCGTTCACCGCGACCAGAGCAAGGCCACCGTCGCGCGGCTGGAAGGTGAGGAGGCGCTCGGCGTACACCCGGCGAAGGGCGAACCACAAGGGCTTGCGCCGGCCGTCGCCGTCGATCGCCGACCACGACGTCACGGGCCAGTTGTCGTTGAGCTGCCACACGATCGTGCCCATGCACAGCGGCTTGAGCGACCGGAAGTGCTCGATGCCGAAGGTGATCGCGCGCGCCTGGTTGAGCTGCGTGGCCCAGAGCCAGTCATCGAAGCCCACCGGCGCCGGGAAGTGCCCCTCCAGCCCGCGGGCCAGCTTGTCGTTGCCGCCCAGCGCCTTCTGGTGGTGGGCCACGCCCGGGGACTGCGGGGTCAGCGGGTCGTCCGAGACCGACCGGCGCAGCGTCGCGAAGGCGGGCGGGGCCTGGAAGCCGAACTCGGCCACGAACCGCGGCCGGTACGTCCCGTAGTGCCGGTAGTCGTGCGTGTTCCACACGTCCCAGATGTGGGTCGTGCCGTGCGCGGGGTCGTTCGGGTGCAGCGCGGGGTCGCCGGAGTACGGGCTGCCCGGCCAGTACGGCCGCGTCGGGTCCAGCTCGTGCACGACGGCCGGCAGCACGCGCAGGTAGTAGCCCTCGCCCCAGGTCCGGCCCTCCAGCAGGGCGGGCCAGCCCCAGTCGTGGTACCCCCAGATGTTCTCGTTGTTGCCCACCCACATGACCAGGCTCGGGTGCGGCATCAGGCGCACCACCTGCTGCCGCGCCTCGGCCTCGACCTCGGCGCCGAGCGGGTCCTCCTCCGGATAGGCCGCGCACGCGAAGGGGAAGTCCTGCCCGACGAGCACGCCGAGCTCGTCGGCGATGTCGTAGAAGTCGTCGCTCTCGTACCGCCCGCCGCCCCACACCCGCAGGTAGTTCACGCCGGCCTCGACGCCCTGGGTGATCCGTTCGCGGTAGCGCGCCCGGCCGACCCGCGTCACGAACGCGTCGTCGGGGATCCAGTTCACGCCGCGCACGAACACCGGCTCCCCGTTGACCCGCAGCACGAACCGCGACCCGTCGGCGTCGGCGGCCGTGTCGAGCTCGACGGTGCGGAACCCGATCCGCCGCTCCCACACGTCGTCGGCGACGCAGACGCGCAGGTCGTACAGGCGGGCGGCGCCGTACCCGCGCGGCCACCACAGCTCGACGTCCGGCACCTCGACGACGACCGACGCCGAGACCTCGCCGGCCGGCACCTCGACGGAAGCCTCGAAACCGGACACGGAGGCGCGAACGACAACGGGAGCATCGGACGTGCGCTCCAGCGAGACCAGCACCTCGACCCGGCCGGTGGTGCCGTCGACCGAGACCAGCGGCCGCACCGAGGCCAGGCGGGCAACCGACCAGGAGTGCAGGCCGATCGGCTGCCAGATGCCGGCCGTCACCACGGTCGGGCCCCAGTCCCACCCGAAGTTGCACGCCATCTTCCGGATGTACTGAAACGGTTCAGGATAGGCGTTCGGCCGCACCCCGAGCGCGTCGCGCACCCGCTCCGCGTAGTCGTAGGCGGAGTCGAACCGCACCGTCAGCTCGTTGCCGGCGGGTCGCAGGAGCGAGGTGACGTCCCATCGGTACCCGCGGTGCTGGTTCGCCGTCCGCCCGACCTCGACCCCGTTCAGCGTCACTGTCGCGACCGTGTCCAGCCCGTCCGCCACGAGGTCCACGCGGTCGCCGGCGACGGCGTCGAAGCTCGTGGAGTACACCCAAGGGGTCTTTCCGATCCAGTGCAGCTCCTCCTCGTTCGCGTCGAGGAACGGGTCGGGGATCGCCCCCGCGGCGAGGAGGTCGGTGTGCACGCACCCCGGCACCTCGGCCGGGAACGGGCCCAGCTCGGACGAGCGGACGGTCCAGCCGGAGTGGAGCGGACGCAGTTCGGACATCGTGGTGCTCCCCGACAGGCTACTGAACCGGATAAGTTCCTGCGACTGCACCCTAGCTCATCGCTTCGGGGGCCGGGTCGACTGCCGGGTGGTCAGCGTCCCCGGCGGCAGCACGAGCCGCGTCTCGCCGCCCCCGCCGATGGCCGTGAGCAGGGCCCGGGCGGTCAGCTCGGCCTGCAGCGCCGGCACCTGCACGACCGCCGTGATCTCCGGCACCGTGATCTGGCACAGGTCGGAGTCGTCCCAGGCGACGACCGAGAAGTCGTCCGGGACCGCGAGTCCCATCTCGTGCGCGACCTTGAGCGAGGCGGCGGCCATGACGTCGTTGTCGAAGACCAGCGCGGTCGGCGGCGCGGCCAGGCTGAGCAGCTCGCGGGTGGCGCGCATGCCGTCGGCGGCGCCGTAGTTGGTGTAGACGGCCCGGTATTCCACGCCGCCGACCGACGCGGCCGCGGCGGTGTAGGCGGCGTCGCGCTGGACGGTGTGCAGCAGCTCGCGCGGGCCGGCGACGCGGAAGACCGTGCGGTGCCGCAGCGCCCGCAGGTAGCTCACGATCGCGTGCGCGGTCCCGGCCGTGTCGGCGTCGACCGAGCTGAGCCCGGCCAGGTCGAAGCCGTCGAGGCCGGAGTCGCCGCCGCCGATCACCGCGGCCGGGAGCCCGATCTCGCGCAGGGCGGCCGGGCGCGGGTCGCCGTGCCGCAGGTCGGTCAGGATCACGCCGTCGACGTGCCGGCCGCGGTACCACCGGCGGTACACGTCGAGCGTCTCCGCGAAATCGTCGACCAGGTGCAGCACGAGGGCCACGTCGTTGCGGTTGAGCTCGGCCTCGACGCCGCTGAGCATCTGGGTGAAGAAGGAGTCGACGACCATCACCCGCGGCGGGCGGACCAGCACCAGGCCGACCGCGTTGGCCCGGGCCGTGCCGAGCGAGCGGGCCGCGATGTTCGGCGCCCAGCCCAGCTCCTGGGCGGCCGCGAGCACCCGGGCCCGGGTCTGCTCGGAGACGCCGGGGCGGCCGTTGAGGGCGTAGGAGACGGCGGCCTCGGACACGCCGGCGTGCACGGCGACCTGCCGGATCGTCACCCGCCCGCCCTGCTGCTCACCCGAAGCTGTCATTGATCGGCACCCTACAACAGTTACTTCGTCGCCCCGGCGGTGAAGCCGTTGTAGATGAACCGCTGCAGCGCCAGGAACACGACGAGGGTCGGGATGATGACGAGGATGACGCCGGCCGAGATGACCTCCCACTGCGCGCCGAACGGGCCTTTGAACCGGAACAGCGACGTGGAGATGACGCCGAGGTCCTGCGACGGCATGTACAGGAACGGGATGTAGAACTCGTTGTAGATGGCGATGCCCTTGATGATGACGACGGTGGCGATCGCCGGCTTGAGCAGCGGCAGGATGATCCGCCGGTAGATGGTGAACGCGCCCGCGCCCTCCAGCGCCGCCGCCTCGTCGAGCTCGGTCGGAATGGAGCGCAGGAACTGCCGGAAGATGTAGATCGAGATGATGTCGGTGCCCAGGAACAGCGCGATCGCCGACCAGCGCGTGTCGTACAACTGCAGCGTGTCGACCACCTTGAACGTCGCCACCTGCGTCGTCACGCCCGGCACCAGCGTCGCCAGCATGAACAGCGCGATGACGAGGCCGCGCAGCCGGAACCGGAACCGGTCGATGGCATAGGCGGCCATCGACCCGATCAGCACCGTGCCGGCCAGCGACACGACCAGGATGATCGAGGTGTTCACGAACCCGCGCAGCATGTGTCCGTCGTTGAACGCGACCGCGTAGTTGTGCAGATTGAACCAGTCGTGCGGCGGGTCGAACGGGCCGGACGTGGCGAACTCCTGATGCGTCTTCAGCGATGCAAAGACAAGGACCAGAGGCGGCAGCAGTACCACCAGTGCCGCCCCGATCAGCGAGAGGTGCTTGAGCGCTCTCACGACAGCGTCACCTTCTCCTCCGGCGCGATCCGGCGCTGCAGCCAGGTCACGATGAGGATGATGACGAGCAGCACGACGGCCATCGCGGAGGCGAGTCCGAACTTGTAGTACTTGAACGCCATGTTCACGGTCTGAATGACGAACGTCTCGCTCTCGTTGGCGCCGCCGGTCATGATGAACGGAATCTCGAACACCGACAGCGAGCCCGAGATGGCCAGGATGAACGAGAGCCCGACGACGGGCCGGATACCGGGCAGGATGATCCAGCGGAACTGGGCCCACCGGCCGGCGCCGTCCAGCTCGGCTGCTTCGTACAAGTGCGGCGGTATCGACTGGATCGCGCCCAGGAACAGCACGAAGTTCAGCCCGAGATAGCGCCAGACCGAGGTGCCGGCGAGCGAATAGTTCACCACCGCGGGGTCGCCGAGCCACTGCTGCGACGCGCCGCCGAGGCCGACCGCGCCCAGTGCCGAGTCGAGCGTGCCGCCCGGCTGGAAGAAGAACAGGAAGATCATACCGATCGCGACGCCGTTGATGAGGTACGGGAAGAAGATGAAGCCCTTGTACACGTTGCGGAACCAGGTGCTGAAGCTGAGCACGGCCGCGAAGTACAGCGCCAGCAGGATCTGCACGACGGACCCGGCGACGTAGTACAGGCTCACCTTCAGCACCCCGAACAGCTCCGGGCGGGTGAAGATCTCCACGTAGTTGGCCGGCCCCACGAACTCCTTGGTGGGGCTGAGCCCGTCCCAGTCGGTGACGCTGTACCAGAACATGTTCGCCACCGGGATGTAGGTGAACACGATCAGGAAGAGCAGCGGCACCGACAGGAACGCGTACGGGGTGAGCCTCCTCATCCGAGCTTGGCCCGGGCCGCCGACCACTTCTTGTTGAGGTCGGCGAAGATCTGGTCCTTGGTCTGGTTCTTGGCCCCGCGGGCGGCGTCGACGATGCCCTGGCGGTACTTGCCGTCGTAGAGCGCGATCTCGGCCGCGTTGCCGATCTTGTCGGCCCGGCCCTCCTTGCCCTTCGGCGCCGGGTTCAGCTCCAGCAGTTCGGTCTTGGCCGCGGTCAGGTCGGCCAGGGTCGCCGGCATCGCCGCGCTCTTGAGCGTCGAGACGCCGCCCTGGTCGGTGGCGTAGTTCGACTCGTCGGTGAACCAGTCGATCCAGGCCCGGGCGGTCGCCTTGTTCTTCGAGTTGATGTTGATGGCGTTCTTGTAGTCGCCGCCGATGACCGAGTAGAACTTGCCGTTCGTCTGGTGCGGGAACGGCCAGTACCCGATGTCGTCCTTGCTCGTCGCCGCCTGCTGCATCTGCACGATCGACCACGACCCGAGCACCATCGTGGCGATCTTGCCGGTGCCGAGCAGGCCCTTGGACTGCTCCCAGTTCGTGGTGGCCGGGTCCGGCTCGGTGAGGCCGCCCTTGACCGCGTCGTAGAGCAGCGAGTCGAGGACGTAGTGCTCCTTGCCGGCCGCCCACGGCGCGTCGTCGTCGGCGAGCTTCGTGGCCGCGTCCGGGTCGCCGCTGATCGCGCCGCGGGCGCCCTCCCACTGCCCGAGCGGCCAGCCGTCCTTGTAGTTGGTGTACAACGGGATCGCGCCCGTCTTGTCCTTGATCGCCTTGAGCGCGGCCAGGAACTCCTCGGGCGTCTTCGGCGGCTCGGTGACGCCGGCCTGCGCCCACACCTTCTTGTTCAGCACGTACCCCTGCGCGTTGCCGGTGATCGACAGCCCGTAGACCTTGCCGTCGAACGTCTGCTCGGTGCGCACGAAGCGGTACTTGTCCTGCAGCTCCTCGACGCTGCCCAGCGGCTCGAAGAACGACTTGAGCTGGTCGGCGTTGACCGAGTTCGGGATGAGCAGCACGTCGCCGTAGTTCTTGGTGTTCATCCGGACCCGGACCTCGCCCTCGTAGTCCGTGATCGCCTCGAACTTGACGGTCGTGCCGGGGTACTTCGCCTCGAACTTCTTCTTGTAGTCCTGGAACACGGTGTTGACGATGTCGGTGCGCTGGGTCAGCACGGTGATCTCGCCGCCGATCTTGCCGTCGCCGGCCCCCTTGTCGCTGCCACAGCCGGTCGTCCCGGTCAGCGCGAGGCCCAGCACGAGCAGGCCGATTGCCTTCCTCATGGCTCCACTACTCCGCTCGAAGGTTGTCGATGTCGAAGGTGCCGCCGCCGGAGAACCAGAGGTAGACCACCCGCACGTCGGCCAGGGCGGTGCCGTCGCAGGACATGGCGGTCGTGAGGTCGATGGAGACGGTGGTGGTCGTGTCCGGGTTCACCCAGCCGAACGTGGACTGGCACCAGGTCCACGCGTCGCCGGTCTGCACCGCGATGCTCGTCGAGGTGCCGGCGGCCGAGGTGCGCAGCTCGTACCGCAGGCTGGATTTACCCGACAGGTCGAGCTTGGCCGGCAGCGGCGCGATCCCGAACCAGCCGCCGCCGTCGGACGTCACGTGGAGGCCGGCTGCCCCCTGCGGGTGGAAGTCGCCGGTCTGCGCCACGGTCCCCGCGCCGACCTGCCAAGAACCAGGAGCGAAGCCGTCGGTACCGTCCTCGAAGCCGGCGATCAGCAGCGGATCTCCGGGCCGGGGCCGGACGGTGACCTCGATCCGCGCCGCGTTGGACGTGCGGCCGGCCTCGTCCTTGATGGTGTACGTCGTGGAAGCGCGCCCTTGGAAGCCCGCCGCCGGCGTGAACGTGACCGCGCCGGTGCCCGCGTTCAGCGCGAACGTCCCGCCCGGGGTGGTGGTCGCCTCGAGCCGGATGCTGGAGGGCCTGACCCGCGTCCGGTAGGCGATGTCGTTCGCCGCCGGCTGCAGCGTGACCGCCTCGTCCCGCAGGGTCTGCGCCGTGTCGTCGTCGGCCACGGGCGGGCGCGACTTCTGACCCCGCCGCAACTCGTCGCCGGCGTTCGAGATCGTCGTGCAGACGGGGCTCGGACAGTACACGGTGAATCCGTCGTAGTCCGGGTAGTTCGTGCCGTCGTCCTGCACGCCAGACAGGATCCAGTAGAGGAACCCGTCGAGGTTGGACCGGACGGCCTCGTCGAGCCAGGCCTTGTAGACGACGTTGCGGGTGGCCTTGTCCTTGATCCCGAACTCGCCGAGCATCACCGGCTTGTGCACCCGCGCGGCAAGCTGGGCGTGCGTGCGAATCCACTGCGTGCCCCAGGCGGCGTCCTTGCCCCAGCCGTCCGGGTACAGGTGGAACGAGGCCAGATCGACGCCCGGCAACGCGGCCAGCGCGGCCGAGTCGACCCCGTCGGCACAGTTGGTCGTCCAGTCGGAGCCCGCGCGGTCGGTGCACAGGAAGCCCTCGTCGCCGACCCCGACCAGGTGATGCCGGTCGACGCCGTGGATGAAGCGGGTCATGTCGTCGGCCCACGACACGAGCGTCCGATCGGTGCAGCCCGCCGACCGCGGCAGCTGCCCCGACCCACCACAGCGCGGCTCGTTCGCCAGCTCCCACGCCAGAACCGTCGGATCGTTCTTGTACTGCACGCCGGTCAGCGAGTTGGTCCGGTTCAGCACGTGCGCGACCCAGTCCTGGTACCACGCCCGCACCACGGGATCGGTGTAGAAGTCGTCGTGGTACTGCCCGCCCCGCCACTTGACGTACTGGTCCATCCCGCCGAAGTCGCTCCAGTTGTTCGTGAGCGGGATGACGAGCCGGATCCCCTTGTCGCGGGCGGCTTTCAGGACGTAGTCGAGCCGCTGCAGCCCGTCGGGTCCGTCGTTGGCCACGGGCTTCGTGCCGTCGAAGGTCAGGAACGACACCCCGTTCTGCCCGGCCTCCATGAAGCCCCACGTCCGCACCACGTCGAACCCGGCCGCGGCCGCGTCCCCGAGCACGTCGTCGGCCATCGCGCGGGACTGATAATGCAGGTAGTAGTTGTTGGTCCCGGCGAACCGGAACGTCTTCCCGTCGAGCCGCAGATCGTCCCCTTGCCGCGTCACGAACCCGGCACCACCGTCATGCGCGGCAGCGGTCCCGCCGGAGGCCGCGACGGCGACCACGGCAACGGCGAGCGCGAGCAGTCTTCGGTACATCGGTGGCCAACCTTTCCGACTGGGAGGGCAGGCGCCCACGCCGTTGCAACGTAGTCAGCACCGCGCATGCGTCAACGAGCCCGCGGCCGCCCCGCAGATCAGCCCCGGGATGCCCCCGAAACTTCCACCAACCGCCCGCGCCATTAACCGCTTAACCAGCCCGACGATACGAGCCCCACAGGAGGCAGTCAAGAACTCCGATCCGTTCCCGGCCCACGGCGATTACCCGCTTCAGCTTTCGAGCGTCCAACCACGGCGCCGCGCGGTCCTCGATCCGCGGCCCACGGAACCCGACGCCGTCAAGGTATGGTGGCAACTCACAAAAGCCGCAAATCGACCATAGGGGATTCCATGCTGCGCCCCATCGCCGCCGCGCTGCTGCTCGTGCCGTCTCCGACGCCGGCTCCGGGCGGGCCGACGCTGCCGCCGGGGCTGGTCTGGGTCGACCGGGCGCCGGGCGCGACCGGCTCGACACTGCACACGGTCGACGGGCAAGGACACGAGCAGAAGATCCGGATTCGGTACGCCCTGAACGCGATCGCCTGCACCCCCGGCGGCACCCTGACCGGTCTGGCCACGGACCTGGACGGCAAGCGCCTGCCCCGGGCCCCGCACCTCGTCCGGATCACCACCGCTGGCGCCGTCGAGGACCTCGGCCCCGCCCCGGACCACGCCGCCCTAACCAGGGGGTTCGGCGCCGCGGCCGTCGGCTCGCACCTGCTGGTGAGCGCCGGCGACAAGCTGATCGACCTCGACGGGCCGGCCACCTACGCCCTGCCGAAGCTCCCGTACACCGGCGACTGGGCCACCGACCCCCACACCGGCGAACTGGTCTCCGTCACCGCCATGCACAACATGGCCCAGGTCGTCCGGCTGCGCTGGGACGCCGGGACCGGAGTCTCCGCCGTCGACCTGGAGCCGATACCGGACCTGCCACCCAGCCCCGCATACGGCGGCGTCGCGGTCCTGCCGGACGGCTCCATCGCGGCGATCTTCAACCGCGACACGGGCCCCGGCGCCGGCCCGGGCACCGGACGCGAACCGATGACGAGCGCCCTGTTCCGCATCACCGACGGCAAGGCCGAACACCTCGCCGACCTGGGCGCACTGACCTCATCGGACGCGGCCACCTGCCCCGTCGCCTGAAGCGGCCCCGGCGGGACCAGGGTTCAGCGGCGGCGAGCGCCTCCACGGCCCGCCCCAGCAGCACGTCGGCGTGAGCTTGGGCCCACAACCGCGCACCGGCCGCCTCGACGAGGGCCGCCGCGCCCGCGAGGTCCTCCGGCGCCGGGCCGTGATACGTGGCCGCCAGGTCCAGGCCCGCCGTGGTACCGCTGGTCAGTGCGGCCACCACCGGCAGCGACTACTTGCGGCCGCGCGGGCCGGAGTGGACGGGCTTGCCAGTGACCGCGGGATCGCCCCAGATGCCGAGCAGGTCGTCGGCGAACTGGAGCGTGAGTCCCAGGTCCTCGCCGAACTAGGCCAGCCGCAGCACCTCGGCCGACCGGCCGCCGTCGAACAGCGCCCCGACCGCGCACGCACAACCGAGCAGGGCGCCGGTCCTGGCCGAGGCCATCCGCAAGCCCTGGCCGACGCCGACGCCGACGCGCCGTCCGGAGTCGACGCCGGCATCATCGCGCCGCTCGAAGTCAAGGGCGGCGCTCTGCCGTCGAGGAGGCGCTGCACGGCGACGGCCCGGGTCAAGGCGGGGCTGTCGCCGGCCGCGAGCACGTCCATCGCGAAGGCCAGCAGCGCGGCGGCGGCGAGGATGGCGACGCCGGTGCCGAAGACGCTCCAGGCGGTAACCCGGTGCCGGCGGCCGCGTCGCCGTCCATCGCGTCACCGTGCGGCAGCGCGAAGTTGTGCACGAGCTCGACGGCGACCGCCCCCCGTCACGGCGTCGAGGTCGGTGCCGCCGACCGCGAGCGCCCCGCCGAAGACCAGGGCCGGGCGCGCAACGCCTGGCCGGCGTCGGCGCGGGCCGTCCCGCCACCGGGGTCCCACCAGCCGAAGTGGTACCCCGCGATGTGCCGCGTCGAGGACGGCAGCGAGTCGAGGGCGGCGCGCAGGGCCGGATCGACCAGCCGCCCGGCCTCGGCCGGCTGCTGCTTCGCGGCGCGCGGTGCTGCGATGACGGCGACCACCATCAGCCTCCGACCTCGACGTCCCGGTCGACCGCCGGCTGCGACCGGCCCAGCGGTGCTGGACCCCGGCCCGATCCGTCCGATTGAGCGCGGATACCGGATTCCAGCGCGGCCATTGCCAGCCGAAAATCCGTTATCGGGCTGGAGTCATCGACGAAGGCCTTCGAGAAAGGCCGGCCGGGAACGGTCAAATATCGCCGGAGCAGCCCATCCGGAACGGGCGGCAAACGCCGAAGCGGCGTGCGGTACCAGCGAGGCGGTTTGCTGCTTTTCGCACCCCCCGGTGCGGCTATTCGAATCGGGTCGGGTCGCCGGCGCCCACGCGGAGGATTTCCGGCTCGTCCTCGGAGAGGTCGACGACCGTGGTCGGCTCGGTGCCGCACTCCCCGTCGACGACCGCGTCGAGCTGGTGGTCGAGGGACTCCTTGATCTCCCAGCCCTGGGTCATCGGCTCGTCCTGGCCCGGGAGCAGCAGCGTGCTGGAGAGCAGGGGCTCGCCGAGCTCGGCCAGCAGGGCCTGGGTGACCGTGTGAGCCGGGATGCGCACGCCGACGGTGCGCTTCTTGGGGTGCAGCAGCCGGCGGGGCACCTCGGGGCTGGCCGGCAGGATGAACGTGTAGCTGCCCGGGGTGACCGCCTTGACCAGCCGGAACACCGAGTTGGAGATCTGCACGAACTGGCCCAGCTGGGCGAAGTCGCGGCACATGAGGGTGAAGTGGTGCCGGTCGTCGAGGCGGCGGATCTCCCGGATCTTGGCCAGGCCGGGGTGGCTGCCGAGCTGGCAGCCCAGCGCGTAGCAGGAGTCCGTCGGGTACGCGATCAGGCCGTCCGCGCGCAGCAGGGTCACGATCTGCTGCAGCAGCCGCGGCTGCGGGTTGTCCGGGTGCACGTCGAAGTACCTCGCCACAGCCCCAGCCTACGTGTAGGAATAGCGCATGACGGATCTGGAGGCCGTGACCGGCTGGGTCGAGGGTTACGTGCGGGCGTGGAACAGCAACGACCCGGCCGGCATCGCGGAGCTCTTCGCCGAGGACGCGGCCTACTACGGCGCCCCCTACGCCGACCCGTGGCGCGGCCGCGACGCGATCGTGGCCCAGTGGCTGCTGCACCGCGACCAGCGCGGCGAGACGACGTTCACCTGGTTCCCGGTGACGGTGAGCCCCGACCTGAGCGTCGTGCAGGGCGTCACGACCTACCCGCACGCCACGTACAGCAACCTGTGGCTCATCCGGCTCGACACCGTCGGGCAGTGCCGCGAGTTCACCGAGTGGTGGATGGAGCACGCCGCCGCTTAGCGCGCTTCAGAACGGCAGCGCGTCGTCCCGGGGCGGGTTGAGCCGCCGCCACACCACGACGACGAACCACGCGAGCAGCCCCAGCATGAGCATCCGCAGCGACACGAAGACGATCGCCGTGTGGTTGGCGGCGATGGCGTCGGCGACGAACGCCAGGCGCTCGGTCGGCCGCACCTCGTCCCGCGCCGCCTCGGCGAAGAGATAGACGACGAGCGGGATCAGTGCCAACCGCCAGCCGAGGTACGTCCAGTGCCGCAGAATGCTCCGCCGGTCCCGCCCCAGCCGGTCGGCGACCCGCCCGACGACCCCGAACCAGACCGCGAACATCAGCAGCGTCACCCACAGCGCGATCCCGACGGCCGACCCGACCCGGTCCACCAGCGCGAACACCGCCTGGGCGGCCGGCTCCTGGATCGAACCCGCCTCGGCCGCGTACTCCCCCAGCACCGCGTCCTCGCGCCGCAGCACGAGCACGTCGACCACCAGCAGCACCAGGTGCAGCACGGTGACCGTGAGCATGACCCAGGTGAACGCCCGCAGCGCGACCGGCGGCCGGTCCTCGATGACGTCGTCGTCGAACGCGTCGAGCTCCGGCAGGTCGGGAAGGTCGGGCTCGTCCCGGGCCTGCTCCGGAATTCGCACCCCGTCGGGCAGCCAGTCGGGCACCTCCCCGTCCCCGGCCACGGGTTCGAGCTCCGGCAACCGGTCGGGCCAGCGAACCGCGCCGTCACCCCCGCCCACGAGCGCCGCGACGAACTCCGCCGATGGGACGCCGCCGTGGCGCAGACAGAGGCATCGACCGTTGGTGTCGTGCCCGGGGGCACCGCACTTCACGCAAACCATCGACACAAGGCCAGCAGCGTAGTCGGCGAACATGACCCCCGCGTGCCCCGGAACGGCCGAACCACCCGGCTGTTCGGCTCGGATTCACCGCGTTGACCTCTGCGTTTCACCTCCCACTCCACCCTTCGCGGTCCGGCGGTCACCCTGCGCTCACTCCCTTTCCACCGGCCCTTTCACTCCCCCGCCGCCTCGCGAACCGCCGCAAGCGCGGCAACCGGCCGCCTTCCCAGCAGCGCCGCCAATTCCCCGGTCGGCGTGCCCGCCCACCCGGAACGAATGCACGCATACAGCGCCAGCAATTGCTCAACCACCGGTGCGGGCCAGCCCCGAGCCGCCCAGCGCTCCCGGAAGTCCGGCTCCGGCTCCGGCTCGTACGCCACCCCGGCCAACGCGGCCAGGTCGGACCAGCCGACGGTGTCCGGGCCGGTCAGCTCGTACGTCCGCCCGTCGTGCCCGGACCCGCCCGCCAGCACCCGCGCCGTCGCCTCGGCCAGGTCCGCCGTCGACGCCACCGCCAGCCGGGCGTCGCCCGCCGGCGCGGTCAGCACCCCGTCGCGGCGGCCCGCCACAACGTCCCGGGCCAGCGCCGCCGCCAGGCCGAAGCCGACCCGCACCAGCGTCCACCGCACCGCCAGCCCGCGCACGAAGGACTCGGTCTCGGCGTAGTCGGCGGTCGACGGCAGGGTGTTGTGGGCGAGATCCGGCCAGCTCGTCACGACCACGCGATCGGCGCCCGCCTCCACCGCGGCCGTGATCGCGCCACGCAGCTGCGGGCCGCGCACCTCTGGGGCCGCGCCGAGGTACGTGCCGTTGATCAGTACCGTCGAGGCGCCCGCGAACGCCGATGGCAGGGTCTCAGCGACGGCAAAGTCGCCGTGGCGCACTGGAACGCCCAGGTCGGCGGCCCGCGCGGGGTCGCGGACGCTGACCGCCACGGCGGGGGTCAGCGCGAGCAGGTGCGTGGTGACGAGGCGGCCGAACGTGCCGTTCGCGCCGGTCAGGATAATCATCGGAACAACCCTCCCCAGGGCAAGCGGGGCAGCCGCCCCGGTTATGACCGCGACGATAGCGGGGCGCACGCCCCGCTTCAAGGGGTGCCGATGCCTCGTGCCGATGCCGTGCGGAACCGCCAGCGGGTCCTGTCCGCGGCCCGGGACGCCTTCGCCGAGCTCGGGCCGGGGGTCAGCCTGGACGATGTGGCGCGGCGGGCCGGGGTCGGGCCCGGGACCGTGCACCGGCACTTCCCGACCAAGGATGCGCTGTTCGCGGCCGTCATCGCGGATCGGCTGGAGGAGCTGGCCGCGGCCGGTGCGGAACTCGCCGGCGCCGACGAGCCGGGGCCGGCGTTCTTCGGGTTCTTCCGGCGGCTCGCCGCCGAGGCGGCGCAGAACCTGGCGCTGTCGGCGGCGCTGACCGATCCGGCCGCGACCGGGGAGGCGATCCGCGAGGCGGGGCGCGAGCTGGAGGGCGCGATCGCCGTGTTGCTGGCGAGGGCGCAGGAGGCTCGTGCGGTACGAGAGGATCTGACGACGGCCGAGTTGCATGCGGTGATCGCGGGGGCCGTCGTCATGGAGCAGCGGCTGCCCGGACCGTCCAAGGGGCGGGGACTCCAGCTGGTCGTCGACGGGTTGGCCGGAAAGCGGGCGTAGGAACGCTATCGTCGGGCGATGGATCGCGCCGATGCCCTGACCGACGTGCTCGTGGCGGAGTTCGGGGAGCTGATGGCCGTCGACCCGGCCGCGTTCCGGCGGAAGTTCCGCAAGATGGCGGCGTCGCCGTTCGCGTTCTACCGGGGCAGCGCGTGCGTGTTCTACGCCGACGTACAAGGGACGCCCGACGATTTCCTCGACGAGCGCACCGCGCGGGTGTGGATCCACGGGGACCTGCACGCGGAGAACTTCGGGACCTACATGAACTCGGCCGGGGTGCTGGTGTTCAACGTCAACGACTTCGACGAGGCCTACGTCGGGCCGTTCACCTGGGACCTGAAACGGTTCGCGGCGAGCGTGGCCCTCATCGGGTACGAGAAGGCGCTCTCCGACACCGTCATCGGCGAGCTCGTGGCGGGCTATGCGGCGGCGTACGTGGCGGAGCTGCGCGGGATCGCCGGCGGCGGGGCGATCGGGTCGCTGACGCTCGACACGACCGCCGGGGTGCTGCACGACGTGCTCCAGCGCGCCCGCCTGCGCACCCGGGTCGCGCTGCTGGAGGCGCAGACGGCCATCGAGGAGTACGACCGGCGCCGGCCGTGTCGCGCTGGATCACCGACGAGCGGGTCCGGTCGTACTTCCGCCACCAGGGGCACCGCACCAGCGAGTCGCAGCGGGCCCTGCAGGCGCACGCGGACGCCTGGGCCGGGCACACGCAGCTGCGCGGGGTCGGGCAGCTGGTCGCGGAGGTGTCGCCGTACGCGACCGACCTCGACTGGAGCGACGTGAACGAGCCGGACGAGCTGCGCAGCGTGATGGCGTACCTCGGCCGCGCGACCGCCCGGATGCACTCGGTCGCCGACGACGAGTCCGCGCACGACCTCGTCGACTTCTCCACCGAGGACGCCATCGTGGCGGCGATCGGGCGCGACGGGGCCGGATTCACCGACGACCTGGTCGGATTCGCCCATCGGTACGGTGCGGTCGCCCGCCGCGACCACCAGATCTTCGTCGACCTGTTCCGGAACGGAAAATTTCCGCTCGGCTGAGTGTCCGGATCGCCGCTGCCCGTTCGTCACCTGCACGACGCACGATCAGAGAGGAACCCACCTGATGCAGTACATGATGTTCGTCTGCAGCGACAGCGAGCCCGACACGGACACCGCCCCCGAGCCCGACATCGACGTCTGGGTCGACACGAACGACAAGTCCGGCCGCCGGCTGCAGGGCTCGGTCCTGGCCCCGCCGACCGCGGCGACGACCGTGCGGGTGCGCAACGGCGAGCTGCTCGTGACCGACGGGCCGTTCGCCGAGACCAAGGAGGTCATCTTCGGCTTCGACCTGCTGGAGTGCGCCGACCTGGACGAGGCCATCGAGGTGGCCCGCACGCACCCGATGGCCCGCGGCGGGCGCATCGAGATCCGGCCGCTCGTCGCGCTGGAGCGGTGATCGTCGCAATGGACATCGCCTCGGCCGTCACGACGGGGGCGGCCGAGGCGTACCCGCGGATCGTCGGCGCGCTCATCCGCATGACGGGAGACTGGGACTTGGCCGAGGACTGTGCGCAGGAGGCCCTGGCCGGCGCGCTGCAGCGGTGGCCGTCCTCCGGCGTGCCCGACAACCCGGGTGCCTGGCTGATGACCACGGCCCGCAACCGGGCCATCGACGTGCTGCGCCGCGCCGCCGTGGAGCGCACCAAGCTGCAGCAGCTCGCGATCCTCGCCGACCCGGAACCGGGCGAGACACCCGACGGGTTCCCGGACGACCGGCTGCGGCTGATCTTCACCTGCTGCCATCCGGCGCTGCCCCTGGAGGCCCGGGTGGCGCTCACGCTGCGCACGATCTGCGGGGTGCGCACCGCCGACATCGCCCGCGCGTTCCTGACCACCGAGGCGGCGATGACCCGCCGGCTGACCCGCGCCAAGACGAAGATCGCGCAGGCCGGCATCCCGTACCGCGTCCCGCAGGGCCCCGCGCTGGCCGAGCGGCTGCCGGGGGTGCTCGGCGTGCTCTACGTGCTGTTCACCAACGGCTACAACCCCGACGGCGAACCGGCGTTCGCCGACGAGGCGATCCGGCTGGCCCGGCTCCTGCGCACGCTGCTGCCGGCGGTGTCCCCCGCCCCGGAGGACCTCTCGGAGGTCTCCGGGCTGCTGGCGCTGTTCCTGTTCCAGCACTCGCGCCGGGCCGCCCGCCGCTCCCCCGACGGCCGGCTGCTCACCCTGGAGCAGCAGGACCGGGCGCTGTGGGACCGCGACGCGATCGCCGAGGGCCGGGCCCTGCTGGACGGGCTGGGCGACGGCCCGTACGCGCTGCAGGCCCGCATCGCCGCCTTCCACGCCACCGACGGCGGCACCGACTGGTCCGGCATCGCCGCCTGCTACGACCTGCTGTGGAAGCGCCAGCCGACGGCGGTGATCGCGCTGAACCGCGCGGTCGCCCACGGCTACGCCCACGGCCCCGCGGCCGGCCTCGAACTGCTGGCCGCGGCCCGGGCCGGCGGCGCCCTGGACGGCTACCCGCACGCGATCGCGGCCGAGGCCGAGTTCACCGCCCGCGCCGGCGACCACGCGCGAGCGGCGGCCCTGTTCCGAGACGCCGCCGCGCTCGCCCACAGCCCGGCCGAGCGCGCCGCCCTCCTGGAACGCGCCGACGGCGAAGAACGCTAGACCCCGCCGCGGATAGGACCCGCTGCGGTTTTTTTGAGGGGGTGTGGGTGGAGCTTGCTCCCCCACTGCTTTTCAGGACATCGCACGGTATACAACGGTGCCCGAAAGACCGTCCGCCACTAAGCCTTGCCGTCGTCTCGCTTGCGGAGTTCCTCTTCGCGGCGGCGCAGGTCCGCCTCCCACTTGGAGAACATTTCCTCGTCGGCGCGGCGGTTCTTCGCCAGCTCGCGCAGGAACGCCGGATCGTCGTCGGGAGCCAGGTCCCGCCGCGCGACCGGCCGCTGGTCCTCCGGGAAACCGCTGCCCGGGCGCCACTGCGCGCCGGCGCCGGCCCGTGCGGGCTGCTGCGGGCGGCCGGCGACGAACCAGGCGATCCACCCGATCGGCGAGAACAGCAGGATGATGAAGACCCACGCGACCTTGGGCAGGTTGCGCACCAGGTACTCGTCCGTCGACAGGCAGTCGATCACGGCCCACACGAGCATGACGAGGTCGATGAGGAACAGGAGTCCATAGAGGCGAACCACGCCGGACATCGTGCCGGAACCGGCCCCCGCTGTCCGCCCCGTGACCTACTTGTAATGCACGGTTATCAATCCGGGGTCGGTCACCAACAGCGCGTGCCGACCGGCCTCCAGGCGCGGCTTGGCCGGGGTGGCCGGGACGCCGTGCGCGGCGTGCAGCTCGACGCGGCCGGGACCGAGCCGGGCCCGCACGTCCGACCAGCGCTCGACCGGGAACTTCAGCGCCTCGTCGGCCAGCACGAGGTCGAAGGGGATGCCGCGCTCGTCGCGCAGCGGGAACGCCACGAGGGTGCGCCCGGTGGCCAGCGGGGCGAGGGCGTGCATCCGCAGCGCGTCGCGGCGCGTGGTGCGCAGCTCGCCGGTGCGGGTGACGGCCGTGTCGCGCAGGGGCCGGACCGGGCGGAGCACCCGATAGGCGTACCGGCCGACCTGGACGTCATCCCGCCGCGTGGCCCGGCGCCGCAGCGCATAGGCTTGGGACCCATGGTGCGCATCGAACGGCTGGTCACGTCGGGCACGTTCTCGCTCGACGGTGAGACCTTTGACGTCGACAACAACGTCTGGATCGTCGGCGACGACGAGGAGGCGATCGTCATCGACGCCGCCCACGACGCCGCCGCGATCGTGGACGCGCTGGGCGGTCGCCGCGCCGTCGCGATCGTGTGCACCCATGGTCATGACGACCACATCGATGCCGCACCCGAGGTCGCGCTGCGCACCGGCGCGCCGATCCTGCTGCACCCGGACGATCTGCCGCTGTGGCACATGAAGCACCCCGCTCTCGAACCGACAACGCACCTTACCGACGGCCAGCGGATCGGGGTAGCCGGTGCCACGCTGACGGTGCTGCACACCCCCGGCCACAGCCCGGGGGCGGTCTGCCTGCACCTGCCGGCGGAGCACGTGGTCTTCTCCGGCGACACGCTGTTCGAGGGCGGCCCGGGCGCGACCGGCCGCTCGTTCTCGGACAAGCCGACGATCCTGCGCTCGATCACCGACCGGCTGCTGACGCTGCCGCCGGACACCGTCGTGCACACCGGCCACGGCCCGGACACGACCATCGGCGCCGAGCGGGACAACATCAGGTAGCGGCTATTCGGCGAGCCGTTCGATGATCGCGGCGGCTCGCAGCAGCGCGGCGCGCTCCCCCGGGTCGAGCGACGCCATCTCGGCGGCCAGCCACTCGTCGCGCTGCCGCATGTCCTCGCGCAGCACCGCCCGGCCCGCGTCGGTGATGGCGAAGACCCGCTGCCGCCGGTCGGCCACGTGCTCGAGGCGCTCGATGTGCCCGTCGCCCTCGAGCTCGGCGAGCACCCGCGTCACCGACTGCGGCTGCAACCGGTCCGCCGCCGCGAGCGCGCCCGCCGCCATCGGCCCCTTGCGCGCCAGGTGCCCCAGCATGCTGATCTTCGTCAGGCTGAGCCCGTCGGCGGCGCGTTCGAGCTGCAGGCGGCGCCCCAGCCGCTGAGTCGCCCGCCGGACCGCCCGGGCGAGGCTGAGATCGGGATCCGCGTCCATGGTTGCGCTTACGGTACCGCGCCTGCAATATTCAGCAGGTGCGTAATATCCGGGCCGCGCTCGCCGGTTTCGCCCCGCTGCTGGCGACGGTCGTCACGCTCATCCCGCTCACCCACCAGACCGGGATCGTCGTCCTCGGGGCCGCGGTCGCCATGATGGCCGGACGATCGCAAGGGCAGCACGGGCCGATGCGCCTGCTGCTGGTACCGGTGGGAGCCCTCGTCATCGCCACGTTCGCGGTGCTCTTCCACGCCGCCCACGCGTACGGCGACGCGTTCTTCGTCGTCACCGTGGCCGCCGCGACCGCCGCGCGCGCGCTCGGCCCCGCCGCGGGACGCCTCGGCCGCGCGCTGGTGCTCCCGCTCATCGGCATGCTGATCGCCCCGGTCAACCCGGGCGGCGACCCGTTGCGCACGCTGGCGTGGGCCACGCTCGCGGTGTTCACGGCCGAGGTGTACGTGCTGGTGGCGCGGAGACTGTGGGGTACACACGAGGAATCGGAGCTGCCGAGCACCGCCGCGGCGAAGGTGCACGTGTGGCGGGGCGTGCAGTCCGCGCTCGCCCTGACCCTGGCGTTCACGCTCGGCCAGACCGTCTTCGGCGAGCACTGGGCGTGGACGGTGATCAGCGCCTACACCGTCGGCGCGGCGGCCCGATCGCGCGGGGACGCCCTGCTCAAGGGGGTGCACCGGACCCTCGGAGCACTCGGCGGCACCCTGGTCGCGACCGGCCTGGCCGTGGCCGTCGGGCCGCACCGGCCGATTGCCGTCGTGCTGCTGTTGTCGGTACTCGCCGGTGGCTTCTACCTGCGCCAGTTCGGCTACGCCTGGTGGGCCGCGAGCGTGACGGCCTCGCTCGCGTTGCTGTACGCCCTGGTCGGCGTGGGCGACACGGTCGCGCTGCTCGGCACGCGGCTGGTGGCCGTGGTGGCCGGCGCGTTGTGCGCGATCCTGCCGGCGACCCTCATCGCGCCCGTCCGCACCGGCGCGGTGCTGCGCAAACGCACAGCCGAGTGCCTGCGCACCATCCGCGACGGGGATTACGCACTGGCCGTACGACAGCTGGATGTTCTGCGCACTTCCGCCGCTCCCCTGTATGCGGTGCGCCGCTTCATCCCCCGCCGCGAGCTGCTGTGGGTGGACGGGTTGTTGGCTCTTGCGCCCGATTTGCGCACTTTGTCGGCTTCGCCTGACGACCCGGCGGCGCTCAAACGTGTGCGGAAGGCGCTCGGTCCCATCGCGGACGATCTGCGAGCAGCAGTGCGCGGTCCCGGGCCGCAGGGCTCGCCGGCAGCAGCGGCAGGCGCACCGCCGGCGTAGGGATCCGCCCCTGCGCGTGCAGGACGGCCTTGACCACGGCCGGATTCGGCTCCGCGAACAGCGCCGCGGACAGCTCGGCCAGCCCCGGCCCGAGCGCCCGCGCGGTCGCGGCGTCCCCGTCCCGCCAGGCGTCGCACAGCGCCACGAACGCCCGCGTGCAGATGTGCGCGGACGCGAGGATCCCGCCGCGCGCCCCGATCGCCAGCAGCGGCGAGATGACCGCGTCGTCGCCCCCGAGCACCGCGAAGTCCTTCGGCGCGGCGGCGAGCAGCGCGACCGTGCCGGCCGTGACCGCCCCGTCGGACAGCTTCAGGCCGTCGACACCCGGGATCGCCGCCAGCTCCAGCAGGGCTTCCGTCGAAAGTGCCTGCCCCGTCCGGTACGGCACGTGGTACGCGATCACCGGCCCGTTCGCCGCCTTGGCGACCGCCCGGAAGTGCGCAAGCACCCCGGCCTGCCCCGGCCGCGTGTAGGGCGGCACGACGACCATCGCCACGACGCCGGGCGGCAGCGCGGCCACCTCGGCCTCGGTCGCCGCCGTCGAGCTCGACCCGACCCCGACGATGAGCGGATACTCCCGCAGCGCGGCAATGACCTCGGCCCGCTCCGGCGGCGTCAGCGTGGCCGGCTCCCCCGTGGTCCCGAGCGCCACGACGCCGGCCGCGCCCTCGGCGAGAACGTGCTCGGCGAGGGCGCGGAGTGACACCGGGTTGACACCTTGGTCGGGGGAGAATGGGGTGACGAGGGGGACGAAGACACCAGCGAGCTCCATGACTTCCAGCCTGCGGGTTGCGAAGCGTCAGAACCAGTTCACGTTTCCACGGTCGAGCGTAAGCTGATGTGATGCTCGACGTACGGCGGCTGCGTTTGCTCCGTGACCTTGCCCAGCACGGAACGATCGCCGCCGTGGCCGCCGCCCACACCTACACCCCGTCCGCCGTCTCACAGCAACTCGCCGCCCTGGAACGCGAGGCCGGCATCGCCCTGCTGGAACGCACCGGCCGCCGGGTAACCCTGACTCCGGCGGGCCGCACCCTGGTCACCCACGCCGAGGAGGTCCTGGCCGCCCTGGAACGCGCCGCCGCCGCCCTGGCCGCCGGCCGCGACGGCCTGTCCGGCCCACTGCGCATCGGCGCCTTCCCAACGGCGATGCGAACACTGCTACCGCCGGCTCTGGTAGCCCTGTCCGAGGCCCACCCACGCCTCGAACTGTCCGTCCACGAGCTGGACCCGGCCGTGGTCCCGCAACTGCTGCGCGACGACGCCTTGGACGTGGCGCTGGTCCACGACTACGACCTCGTGCCCATCGAGCCGGACCCGGCCCTGCGCACCCTGCCCCTGCTGGACGAAACCATCTCCGTGGCGGCACTCGGCCCGCGAAGGCTGACCGAATGCCGCGACCAGCCCTGGATCCTGGCCAGCCCGGGAACCCTGTGCCACACCATGACGGTCCGCGCGTGCGAGGCGGCGGGCTTCTCGCCGCGGGTCCGCCACCACGCCGACGACTTCGTCACCGTGCTCACCTTCGTCGCCGCCGGCCAGGGCGTGGCGCTGATTCCTGAGCTGGCCGCCACCGACGTCCCGGCGGGCGTCGTCCTGACGCCCCTGGACACCCGCCGCCGCACCCGACTGGCCTTCCGCGCGGGCGCGGCTGAACACCCGGCCGTGACCGCCTTCGCCGACGCCCTGGGTATCACCCGCGGTCGGCAGCGCCACTAGCCGCGGTGTTCCTCCAGAACCGCGTCGGACAGCACCGGCCACACCTCGGCCGCCCACGTGTCGAAGTCGCGGTCGGTCAGGCAGGCGAGCGCCAGGCCGGCCTCGGGGTCGACCCACAGGAAGGTGCCCGACTTGCCGAAGTGCCCGAACGTCCGGGGCGAGTTCCGCGAACCCGTCCAATGCGGCGACTTGTGGTCCCGCAGCTCGAACCCCAGCCCCCAGTCGTTCGGTTCCTGCCGCCCGAACCCCGGCAGCACGCCGGTCACCCCCGGGTACTGCACCGCAACCGCCTCCGCCATCAAATCGGGCACGAGCGACGGATCCAGCAGCTCCTGCCCCAGCAGCGCGAGGTCCGACACCGGCCCGCGGGCGCCGGCGGCGGGTGAGCCGGTGAGCGTCGTGCCGCCCATCCCCAGGGGGCGCAGCACGGATTCCGTCATCAGTTCGGGGAAGGTGCCGCCGGTGCGGGTCAGGACGAAGTCGGCGAGGAGTTCGAAGCCGCGGTTGGAGTAGATGCGTTTGCGGCCCGGCTGGGCCAGGATCTGGTCGTTGTCGAACGCCACGCCCGAGGTGTGGGCGAGCAGGTGGCGGACCGTGGCGCCCTCGGGGCCGGCCGGTTCGTCCAGCAGGACGTCGCCGCGGTCGACGGCCACCAGGACCGTCAGGGCGGTGAGCAGCTTCGTCACCGACGCCCACGGGAGGGTGGTGTCCGGGCCGTGGCGGTCGCGGACTCCCTTGGGGTCCACGACCGCCACGGCGGCGGTCGGCACGGGCCAGCTGGTCAACTGTTCGAGTGCGCTCACCCGTTGCAAACTACGGCAAGGTGTTCAGGTACGGGCGCTGGGCGTTCTGGAACTCCCAGTTGTAGTACTTGTCCCAGTTGATCGACCAGGTCATCAGGCCGCGGAAGGACGGGGAGGCGCCGCCGCGCAGGGTGTAGCCGCCGCAGCCGGAGCCGGTGACGAGGCAGGTGACGGCGGACTGGACGACCGCGTTGGCGACGTAGCCGTTGCCGGCGCTGACCGCGGCCGGGACGCCGAAGGCGATCTGGTCGGGGCGCAGGCCGGGGAAGGTCTGGCCGGTGTTGGCGACCGGGAAGCCGGCCTTCATCATGTCGGTCATCGCGATGTGGAAGTCGGCGCCGCCCATCGTGTGGTACTGGTTGTCCAGCCCCCAGATCGGGCCCGAGTTGTAGTCCTGGACGTGCAGGATCGTCAGGAAGTCGCGGACGGCGTGGATGACCGGCAGGTACGAGCCGGCCCGGTTGTCGCCCTGGGTGGTGCCGCCGTAGAACTGGTAGCCGAGCTGGACGAAGAACGTCTCCGGGGCCATGGTGAGCACGAACCTGGTGCCGTACTTGGCCTTGAGGGACTTCAGGGCGCTGATCAGGTTCACCACCACCGGCGTCGTGGGGTTGCGGAAGTCGCTGTCGCCGGCGTTGAGGTACAGCGAGTGGCCCTCGAAGTCGATGTCCAGCCCGTCGAGGCCCCAGCGGTCGATGATGGCGCTGACCGAGCTCACGAACGCGTCGCGGGCGGCGGTCGTGGTCAGCTGGACCTGGCCGTTCTGGCCTCCGATGGAGATCAGGACCTTCTTGCCCTGGGCCTGCTTGGCCTTGATGGCGGCGAGGAACTCGGCGGCGGACTCGACGTTCGGGCACTCCGCGGCCGAGCAGCGGTTGAAGCGGATGTCGCCCGAGGTGACGCTGGTCGGTTCGCCGAAGGCCAGGTCGATCACGTCCCAGGCGGCAGGGATGTCGGCCATCCGGATGTAACCGGAGCCATTCGCGAAGGAGGCGTGGTTGTACCCGATGAGCGCATGCTTCGGAATGCCCGTCACCGGCGTCGTGGGACTGCTGGTCGGACTGGTGCTCGGGCTCTTCGACGGGGATGCGCTCGCTGAGGCGCTGCGCGACGGCGAAGCGGAGGCCGACGGGCTCTTCGACTGGGACGGCGACACGGGTGGCGTGGTCGGCGGGGTGCCGGGGCCGTCCAGGGCGATGTCGTCCGCCTGGTACGCGCCGGTGCCGTACCAGCCGTGCAGGTACACCTGGATGGAGGTCTGCCCGGCGGCGGTGGTGAACGGGACGGTGAGCTTGGTGTAGGCCGACGCGCCGGGGGTCCACGTGGACGCGCCGCCGGTCACCCCGATGTAGACGTAGCTGCCGCGGACCCACCCGGACAGCGTGTACGCGGTGTTCGGCTGCACGGTGACGGTCTGGGTGCACTGCGCGGTGTCGGACGTGGTGGCATTGCCGTTGAGCGCGTACGAGCCGGAGTGCACGGGCGAGCTCACGGCGCCGGAGCCGGAGCCGGTGCAGGACCAGCCCGACAGGTTGCCGCTCTCGAAGCCGGGATTGGACAGCAGGTTGGCCGCGTACGCGTTGGTGGCCACGAACAGGCCGGTGACCAGGAGCGTTGCGGCGCCGAGGATGAGCGCTGCGCGCTTGGCAGGCTTCATGGGCGGACCTCCATCGACGGTGGTCGCCATTATTAGGTTTGTTAACTGTTCATGTCCAGACTTCTTAACCCGGTCTTCATCATCGCGACCATCCGGGCCCGAGCGGCGAGGTCAACGCCGCCCGCCTCCCGGGCCACGCAGCCGACGACGAGCGCCTTGACGTCGGCGAAGGTCACGTCGGGCCGCACCTGCCCGGCGCGCTGGGCCTCGTGCAGCAGGCCGGCCTCGATGCCGTCGAGGTCGATCCCGCTGCGCCGGGCGGCGGCGGCCACGTCGAATCCGGCCCCGGCGAGCGCCTCGGCCAGGCCGCGGTGCTCGGCCGCCACGGTCACCAGGTGCTCCAGGTAGGCGAAGAACCCGAGCCGCCCGGCCGCACGCGCCAGCGCTTCGACCTGCTCGAGGACGATCGCCTCGTACAGCGCGTCCTTGGTCGGGAAGTGCCGGCTCACGGTCCCGGTCCCGACCCCGGCCCGCCGGGCGACCTCGGCGACCGGCACCGACAGCCCGTCGACCGCGAAGGCCAGCTTGGCCGCCTCCAGCACCCGCTCCCGGTTGCGCACCCCGTCGGCCCGCATCCGCCACCTCCTGCCGTGCACGGGACACCCATTCCGGATGCCGTTGATAAACGGGACGCCCGTCCCGTATCGTTGCGGCAACCGGGACGTGCGTCCCGATTCTAGGGGGTCAGTATGTGGTCCATCGACGACATCGGCGACCAGTCGGGCCGGGTCGCCCTGGTGACCGGCGCGAGCGGGGGCATCGGCCGGGAGGTGGCGCGGGCCTTGGAGCAGCGCGGCGCCATCGTGGCGGCCCCCGGGCGGCACGAGCTCGACCTGGGCGATCTCGCGTCGGTGCGGGCCTACGCCGGCGGGTTCCCGCACGACCGGCTCGACCTGCTGGTCAACAACGCCGGGCTGATGATCCCGCCGTTCGGCCTGACCACCGACGGGTTCGAGACCCAGATCGGGGTCAACCACCTCGGGCACTTCGCGCTCACCGGCCTGCTGCTCGGCCGCCTGCTGGCCGCACCCGCCGCCCGGGTCGTCACGGTCAGCAGCAACGCCCACAAGCGCGGCGCCGTCGACCTCGCCGACCTGCACTTCGCCCGCCGCCGCTACCAGCCGATGACCGGGTACGCCCAGTCGAAGCTCGCCAACCTGCTCTTCGCCCGCGGCCTGCAGCGACGCCTGGCCGCCGTGGACGCGCCGGCACGCTCGCTGGCCGCCCATCCCGGTGCGGCGCGGACGGCGCTCATGCGGTACAGCCCGCTGCACTTCCGCATCGTCACCAGCCGCCGGACGAGGTGGCTGTTCTCGTGGCTGATCCAGGACCCGCTCCCGGCCGCGCTGCCGATCCTGCGGGCCGCCACCGACCCGGCGGCCGCGGGTGGCGCCTACTACGGCCCGGACGGGTGGGGCGAGTTCACCGGCCGCCCGGTCCTCGTCGGCACCGCCCCGGCCGTCGCCGACATCGCCCTGCAGGACCGGCTGTGGGCGGAGTCCGAGCGGCTCACCGGGGTCACCTACCCGCTGCCCGCCCCGGTCTCCCGCTGACGGCCGCCGCTTACGGCCGGCGGTAGGGTCGATCGATGAGGGTCGCGGTGCTCGCCGACATTCACGCCAACCTGCCCGCCCTGGAGGCGGTCCTGGCCGACGTCGACGCGCGCGGCGCGGACCGGATCGTGCTGCTCGGCGACATCGCCGGCGGGCCGCTGCCGGCCGAGACGCTGGACCGGCTGGCCGGGCTCGGGGACCGGGCCGTCTGGGTGCACGGCAACGGGGAACGCGAGCTCGTCGACGCGTTCGACGGCCGGCCCGGCGAGGGGCCCGGCGCGGCGGACGCGGCCGAGTGCGCCGGGCTGATCGACCAGCGCCACCGCGACCTGATGGCCGGCCTGCCAATGACCGTCACCCTGGACGTCGACGGGCTCGGGCCGGTGCTGTTCTGCCACGCGACCCCGCGCCGCGACGACGAGTTCGTGCTCGTCGACTCGCCGGTCGCGCGGTGGCGGGCGGTGCTCGGCGGGGTCGGCGAGCGGCTCGTGGTGTGCGGGCACACGCACATGCCGTTCGACCGGCTCGCGGGCGGGCGGCGGGTGGTGAACCCGGGCAGCGTCGGGATGGCGTACGGGCCGGCCGGGGCGTATTGGGCGCTGCTCGGCGACGGCACCGTGCAGTTGCGGCGCACCGCCTATGACGCGACGGCGGCCGCGGCCCGCATCGCCGCGAGCGCCCACCCGCGGGCCGCCGCCTGGGCCGGGGAGTACGTGACGAGCCCGTACGGCGACGCCGAGGCGCTCGAGGCGTTCGCCGGGTTCACCCGGGACTGACCGGTCCTACAGGGCGGCGCGGACCGCGTCCTCCACGTCCGCGGGGCACTGCCCGCCGTGCAGGGCGTCCAGCGCGAGCAGCGCGGCGCCGGTGACCGGCGGCGAGGACAGCACGGTCACCGTGGCCCGCGGCGACAGCACGGCCAGCCGGGCGAGGAGGTCCTCGTGCAGCTGCGGATGCCGCGCCGTCAGCACTGAACCGCCCAGGACGATGGTGTACGCCGACCCGAGCAGCGCCAGTCGCGCGGCGCACACCCGTACCAGTGCCTCGATCTCGTCGGCCTGCCGCCGGATGAGCCGACCGGCCAGGTCGTCCCCGGCCGCCGCCACGGTGAACACCAGCTCGCACAGCTCGTCCATCCGGGCCCGGTCCACCTCCCCGAGATGCAGCGCGACCGCGGCCGCCTCCACGCTCGGCAGCCCGAAGTGCGACCGGACCCCGGCCTCCAGGGCGGTGGCCGGCCCGCGCCCGTCCTCGGACCGCACCGCGTGGTACAGCGCCAGGGCCGCCAGGTGATGCCCGCCGCCCCAGTCCCCGGAGAGCTGCCCCAGCGCCGGGAACCGCGCCGTGACCCCGTCGGCGCGCCGCCCGGCCGCGTTGATCCCCGCCCCGCACACCACGCCCACCGTGTCGGGGGTGGCCGCGCCCGCCCGCAGCAGCGCGAACAGGTCGTTGTCGACGGTCGTGGCCGCGGCCAGGGACAGCGCCGACACCTCGGTCGTCAGCCGCGAGACCTCGACCGGCAGGTCGGCGCCGGCGGTGTACACGGACAGCTGCGACAGCTCGATCCCGGCCGGCAGCGACGCCTCCGTGCGGGCCCGGGCGACGAGGGCGGCGATGCGGGACAGGGCCTCGTCGAACGGTACGGCGTGCGGCGAGATCGTCCCGCCCGTGACCCGGGCCAGGACGCGCCCGTCGGAGTCGCCGAGGACGACGTCGGTCTTGGAGTTGCCGCCGTCGGCCGCGGCGTAGAGGCGGGCGGTCATGCGGACAGCCACGGCAGGTGCGCGCGGTTGGCGGCGAGCAGGTCGTCGGTGAGCCGCTCGGCCTTGTCGTGCTGGCGCACGAGCGGGTGGGCGAGCAGGGCCCGGTACACCCGGTCGCGGCCGCCCTTGATCGCCGCCTCGACGGCCAGCTCCTCGTAGGCGGAGACGCCGGCGACGAGCCCGGCGAGCTCGGGGCGCAGCGGCGGGGCCGGGACCGGCTCGGCACCGGCGGCGCCGACCCGGCAGGTGGCCTCGATGACGGCGTCGTCGGACAGGAACGGCAGGAAGCCGCGGTTGCGCACGTTGACGGCGTGGATGCCGCCGTCGTCGTGCTGCAGCGACGCGATCAGGCCGACGGCGGCCTCGGAGTAGAACGCGCCGCCGCGCTGGCCGAGCAGGTCGGGCTTCCTGTCGAGGGCCGGGTCGGCGTACATCCGCAGCAGTTCCCGCTCGATCTCGGCGACCTTCTGGCCCCGGGTCGGCTGGTCGCGCTCCTCGGCGACGACCTCGTCGTGGCAGTAGAAGTACCGCAGGTAGTACGACGGCACGACGCCGAGGCTGCGCACGATCGCGGGCGGGATCTGCACGCCGGCGGCGATGTCGTCCAGGCCGGTCTCGAGCAGGCCGGGCAGCCGGTCGACGCCGTCGACGTAGGCGGCCCGCTCCCAGGTGAGGTGGTTGAGCCCGACGTGGTCGAGGACGACGGCGGCCGGGTCGACGCCGAGCGCGGCGGCCCAGCGGCGCTGGAAGCCGATGGCCACGTTGCACAGCCCGGCGGCGCGGTGGCCGTCGTCGAGCAGGGCGCGGGTGACGATGCCGACGGGGTTGGTGAAGTTGACGATCCAGGCGCCGGGGTCGGCCCGGCGGGCGATGTCGAGCACGACCGGCACGGAGCGCAGCGCCTTGGCGAACCCGCCGGCGCCGGTGGTCTCCTGCCCGACGCAGTCGCAGGCGAGCGGGAAGGTCTCGTCGCTGATGCGGGCCTGCTGGCCGCCGACGCGCAGCTGGATGACCACAGTGGACGCTCCGGCCAGGGCGTCGTCCACATCGGACGTCCAGCGCAGCGTGGCGGCCGAGCCGTGGGTGCGCAGGATGCGCTGGGCGAAGGCGCCGACGACGGCGAGGCGATCGGCGGCCGGGTCGAGCAGCACGATCTCGGAGGCGAAGGGCGCGAGGCGGGCGAAGCCGTCCACCAGCTCCGGGGTGTAGGTGGACCCGCCCCCGACGACCGCGATCTTCATGCCTCTAGCCTCCCGTGGTCCTACTAATAGGAAGACTAACTAACAGTAAAAGTCCGCCGACGTCAACGCGTCGAACGCCACTGCGCCACGATCGCGTCGGCGTCCAGGGGCCGCAGGATGGTCGCCGGACCCTCGATCAGGCCCCGCTTGGCCCGCTCGATGCGCACGTTGAGATCCTCCACCGCGCGGCGCAGCTGCTCCTCGGAGCGGAACCCGGGCAGGGCGGCCGGGAGATCCTCGACCTCGCGGCGTAGGCGCAGCGTGGGCGGGACGCCCCCGGGCAGGCCCTCGCGGCGGGCCAGGTCGCGAATCCACCAGTCCTCGTCGTACAGCTCGCCGTGATCGGGCAGCGGCTTGCCCGCCAGGGGCAGGTCGTCGAACTCGCCGCGCTCCTGCGCCTCGCGGATCTGCCGGTCGATGTGCGATTCATACCAGCTGGTCATTGCCCTTCAGTGTACCCGTGGCAGGATCTTGACCGATGGAGCAGTTCGAGCGGTACGGGTATCCGGCGCTGGCCCTCCTCGTGCTCCTGGAAGGCATCGGCATCCCGACTCCGGCGGTCACGGCGGTGGTCGCCGCCTCGGCCCTCGCCGCGCACGGGCACCTGTCGCTGCCCGCCGTCGCCGTGGTCACCCTGCTCGCCGCGACCGCCGGGGACAACCTCGGCTACCTGCTGGGCCGGCGCGCGGGCCGCCCGGCGCTGCTGCGCTTCGGCCGCCGGGTGCGCCTGACCGAGGAGCGCCTGGCGCGGGCCGAGCGGTTCATCGCCACCCGCGGGAAGAACATCATCGTGCTGGCCCGGTTCGTCGACGGGCTGCGCCAGACCAACGGGCTCATCGCGGGGGCGACGGCGCTGCCCTGGCGGCAGTACGCGCCCCGGGACGCGGCCGGCGGCGTGCTGTGGACGGCACTGTGGGTGACCGTCGGCGCCGTGGCCGGAAACAACATCGAACAGCTTCGTCGGTACCAGCTGTGGATTCTGGCCGCCGCCGCTCTCATCGCGCTCGCGTTGGCCGCGCGCCACCTGTTCAAACGTCACCGCGGCCACAAGTAGCCGATCGGGCCAAGCAGGCGCGCCGAAGAAGACTACGTTATGTCACCGCTCGGGTGCATTGCGTGACGGAATTTTCCGAAATATCCGTCCGCAGCTCGCATTTCGGGTTAGGTGGGAATCGCGACGGACGTTCCCCGTCGATCACTCGTCGAAAGGTCGTCATCATGAAACGCTGGCTCATCCGGTCGGTGCAGGTCGCCGCGCTGGCAATGGGTGGCCTCGCGCTCACCGGGACCGCCGCCCACGCCGACAGCTGGAACAGCGGGCCCAACGTTGGTTTCTTCAACGGGAACCAGAGCTCCACCACCATCCAGACGCCCGTCAACATCTGCGGCAACTCGCTGGCGATCATCGGCTTCGCGAGCGCCAACTGCAACGGCGGCGCGTACGCCGTCAACGGCGGCGGCGGCTCCTACAGCGGCGCCGGCTACAACAACCGCCGCAACGGCGGCGGCGGCGCGAACGCGCTCGGCGCGAACAACAACAACCGCCGCCACCATCACCACCACCGCAACGGCGGCGCGAACGCGGCGTCCTACGACGACCGCGACGACTACGGCCGCGGCAACGGTGGCGGCGGCGCGTACGCCTACAACAACGACGGTGACCACAACACCGGCTGGAACATCGGCATCGGCAACGGCAACCAGTCGTCGTTCACGTTCCAGGCCCCGATCAACGTCTCCTGCAACTCGACCGCCCTGATCGGCTTCGCGTCGAGCTGCTGAACCACCCGGCGTGACGGGGCACCGCCTGCCCTGTGGCCACGTTGAGCGTTGACCGATGCCCGTACGGGAGGCAGCCCCTTCCTGGAGGGTGTCGGTCAACGCTCGCTTTTGTTCTGGGAGCAGCGCGGGGTTGGTGCTTTGGGTTGTGAGCAGCGCGGAGTTGGGCGCTGGGGTGCTTTGAGCAGCGCGGAGTTGGGCGCTGGGGTGCTTTGAGCAGCGCGGAGTTGGGCGCTGTGGTGCTATGAGCAGCGCAAGGTAGGGCGCTGTGGTGCTATGAGCAGCGCGAAGTTGAGCGCTCTGGTTCTATGAGCACCGCGAAGTTGAGCGCTCTGGTTCTATGAGCAGCGCGAAGTTGAGCGCTCTGGTCTATGAGCAGCGCGAAGTTGAGCGCTCTGGTCTATGAGCAGCGCGAAGTTGAGCGCTCTGGTCTATGAGCAGCGCGAGGTCGCCCACTGTATGGGCGCCTTGGCAGCGGGGTTTGACCGTTCGATGTCCTGAAAAGCGGTGGGGGAGCAAGCTCCACCCACACCCCCTCAACACCGCACCGGGGTCTGCTAACAGCGAAGAGCGAGCTCCACACACTCCCTCGAACGCTGCATCGGGGTCTACTGGCGGCGGACGGTCCTGGCGGTTGGTTCTGGCGGTTAGTCCAGTGCGACGGCGCGGCCGGTTACGCGCACGCCTGCGGTGTGGTCCTCGTCGAGGCCCACGTGGAGCAGGCTGGGGCGGCCCAGGTCGGCGCCCTGGTGGATGGTCAGGTCGACCGGCACCGTTACTAGGCCGAGTTCGCGTAGGTAGCCGCCGAGGGCTGCGGCGGCGGCGCCGGTGGCTGGGTCCTCGTAGATGCCGCCGGGTGGGAACGGGTTGCGGGCGTGCAGGACCGTTGGCGACTCGCGCCAGATGACGGCGACGGTGGTCCAGTGCTGGTCGGCCATCAGGGCGGCGAGGGCGGGCTCGTCGTAGTCCAGGGCGGATAGCCGCGCGCGGTTGCGCAGGGCGACGATGGGGTGCCACGCGCCGGCGAAGGCGGCTCGCAGCGGGAGGGCAGGATCCAGATCCTCCGTGTTGTACCGCAATGTGCTCAGCAAAAGCGCCGCTGTGTCCGGCGGGATGGTGCGGGTGGCGGGTGCGACGGTCGTCAGGGTCGCGGTGCCGGCGGCGGTGTCGACGCGGATCTCGCCGACTGGCGCCTGTAAGCGGATGGGGCCGGGGCCGTAGCGTTCGGCGTAGGCGACGGCGGTGGCGATCGTCGCGTGGCCGCAGAACGGGACCTCGGCGCGGGGGCTGAAGTAGCGCACGGCTGCGGCGCGGTGTCCGGACGGCGTCAGGAACGCGGTCTCGGAGTAGCCGACCTCGGCCGCGATGCGCTGCAGGTCGGCGTCGGGCAGGCCGGTCGCGTCGAGCACCACGCCGGCGGGGTTGCCGCCGGCGGGATCGTCGGTGAACGCGGCGTACCGCAGAATCTCCATGCCCCGACCGTAGGTCGCGCGCGGGCGGGCCGGGAATGCCAATCGGCCGGCGCTGGCATGTCGCCGGCGCCGGCCGATCGGATTTCGCAGGGAAGGTGCGAACGGGTCTACTTGTCGGCGACGCCGAGGTGGCCTTCGCCGGCGTGCAGCTCGGTGCCCTCGGCGAAGCTCGCGTCGAAGCGCTGCTGCAGGGCGTCGAGCTCGGAGAACTCGGCGGAGTGCGAGGACTCGCTGCCCTCGGCGGCGAAGACGTGGTCGTCCTCGGACGCGTCGTGGCTGTAGTTGGTGAAGTTGTCCGACGAGTAGTGCACGGCCGCCGGCTGGTCGTACTCGACGTGCTGGCCGGTCGAGTAGTCCGTGGACTCCTGCGCGTGGTGGTCGTTCTCGAACACGCCGAACTGCGACTGCGCGTCGTGCTCGGAGCCCTGGGCCTGGTGCAGCTGGTCGAGGGCGTCGTGCTCCTGGCCGGCCGAGTACTGCCCGTAGTCCACGTCGTGGCCGGTGTCGCCACCGTCGTAGCTGTCGATGTCGCTCATGGAGCGTTCCCCCTCATTACTGTCAGAGTGCGATAGGGCCGACGTTACGGACTGTGCGGCGTTCCGGAATCCCCCGAACGTGCCACAGGTCACATCCTGTCAGCCGCCCGGCGGGGGACATCCGGCCTCACGTGCTCGTATTCAAGTCCGGCTGTGTCTGGGTGAGGGTCCGGGTGAGCCCGCCGGGGTCGTCGGCGTAGAAGCGCACGGTGTGCACGAAGTGACGGCCCGCACGGCCCAGGTCGACCTCGGCCGGCGGCTCGACCCGCACCACCGCGATGGTCGTGCCCAGCGTCGAGAACGCGAGGGTCCCGGCGCCGGTTCGGCCGGGCTGAAAACCCAGTGCTGTGCGGCCGGGGGCTCTGCGACGATCGGGGCATGGTGCTGGCATCGGGGGTACGCATCGGCTGGGCCGACCTGCCGGACAAGGTCCGGGCGGCGGTGGAGGACCTGCTCGGCGGGCCGGTCGTGGCCGCGCGGTCGCAGCCGGGCGGGTTCTCGCCCGGGACCGCGGACCGGGTCGTCACCGCGGGCGGGCGGCGGGCGTTCGTGAAGGCGGTCGGGACGTCACTCAATCCGCAGAGCCCCGGCCTGCACCGGACCGAGGCGGCGGTGGTGGCGAAGCTGCCGGCCGGGCTGCCGACGCCGGCGCTGCTCGGCGTGTACGACGACGGGGACTGGATCGCGCTGGCCTTCGAGGACGTCGAGGGCCGCCATCCGCACACCCCGTGGCGGCACCCCGAGATCGAGGCGGTGCTGGCGGCGTTGGCGGCACTGGACGTACAAGTGCAGGGTCTTCCTCGGTTGTATGACGAGACCGCCGAGGACTTCAGCGGGTGGCGCAACCTCGCCGCCGACCCGCCGCCGGCGTTGGACCCGTGGGTGGCCGGGCACCTCGACCTGCTGGTGGAGCTGTCGGCGCACGGGCACGCGGCGATGGCCGGTGACGCGCTCGTGCACGGCGACATCCGGGCCGACAACCTCCTCGTGCGCCCGGACGGGTCGGTGCTGATCGTCGACTGGCCGTTCGGGTGCGCGGGGCCGGCGTGGTTCGACGCGATGAGCCTGGTGCTCAACGTCCGCCTCTACGGCGGGCACGTCCCCGACTCCGTCATCCACGCCCCCGACGCGGACCTCACCGGGTGCGTCGCCGGGCTGGCCGGGATGTTCGCCGACCGGGCCCGCCGGCCCGACCCGCCCGGCCTGCCGACGTTGCGCAAGTTCCAGCAGGACCAGGCCGACGTGATGCTGGTGTGGCTGCGGGAGCGCCTGGGTCTCTAGCGCGCGGCGACCACGTTCAGCGGGGCCTTCGTGGCGGCGTTCGGGAAGACGTCGGCGAGGTTGGCCAGGCCGCAGCGGCGCTGCAGGATCTCGGCGATGACCCCGTGCGTGGCGGGCAGCTTCGGCACCAGATGGGCGAGCATCGACGCGGGCCGGGCCAGCTGCTTCGGGTACCAGCCGGCCGCGACGTTCAGGTGCGCGTTCCACCGGATCAGCAGCCCCGAGGGAGCGGCCCAGGCGGCGGCGACGTCCGGATACCCGTTCGGCGGCGCCCACCGCAGCGGCGCATGCCCCATGTCGTACAGGTAGTAGTACAACCCGCGGACGCTCTCCAGATCGGCCGTGGGCCCGATCCCCAGCACCCGCACCGTCGCCGCCACGTCCTCGAGCGGCGTGCGCACCTTCGCCCCGGTCGCCGCCGCGAACTCGGCACTGGTGAACAGCGCCCGCAGCACCGGCACGATCGCCGACCTGTTGTCGAGGTACACCTTGGCCAGCTTGGCGACGAGGGCCGCCGGCGGCTCGTCGGCCACGAACCGCACACAGAGCTTGCGGGCAAGACGTTCCGCGGTGGCGGGGTGCATCGCGAGCATGTCCGCGTACGCGAGCGCCGCCGCCTCCCCACCGCCGGCGGTCGCGTTCTCGTGCCGCCATCCGAGAATCGTCACGGCCCCGGTGGCATGCTGGTTGGCGTCGAACTTGTACAGCCCGCTCGCGTTGTCCACGCTCAACCCGGTCAACAGGCGAGCGGCGTCCTTGACGTCGGCCTCGGAGTACACGAGCCCCACCGTGTGCAGCTCGAGCAGCTCCCGCGCGTAGTTCTCGTTCGGCTTCGCCTTCGTCGAGAACCGATTGTCCAAATAGGACAACATCGCGGGCGCCGTCATGCTCGCCTTGAGCAGGTCCGCGAACCGGCCCAGCGCATGCTTGCGGATCAGCGCGTCGTAGGCGGCCCGGCTGTCCCACACGTCGCTGGACGGGCAGGTGACGTTGAGATGGTTCGACCAGAAGTCCACCATGAGCTCGAACAGCTGCCGCTTGCTCCAGACCGCCCGCGCCACGGCGGCGGTCCCGAGCTGCTGCATGACGTCCCACGCCCCGGACTTGAGCGTGCCGGCCTTCACCATGGCCCGCACGCCCGCGATGTCCTTGCCGATGAGGGTGTACTTCGCGAGCACCGCATTGCACGCCGCGTCGTCGATGCCGCCCGGGTTGAGCTGGCGCTCCAGCCACGCGGAGGCACCGAGCTTGCGCAGCTCGGCCTCGGCCTCGACGGTGGGCCCGAAGGTGGCGCGCCGGAGCAGATGCAACACCGGATCAGCGGGGGTGAAGACGGTCACGTCCTTGTGCTTCGGCGCCTGACCCGGCCACTTGACGCATGGCCCCGTCCCACTCCACCGCCGCACCCGTTCGGCAATCAGTTTCACGACGCGGCACCGGCCGTCCCCCGTGGAACGACCGGTGCCGGGTGTGCGGGTGTTGCCCGGGTGAGGCCTAGTACCAGCCCGCCGTCGACCAGTCGTCGGCCGACCAGTAGTGGCCGCTCCAGTAGTGCCCCGACCAGTAGTGGCCCGTCCAGTACTGCTCCGACCACTCCGGGTCGCTCCACGAGCCGGTGCCCGTCCACGGGGTGCCGGACCAGGTGGCCGCCGACCAGGTGCGGGAGGTGTACGGCGGGACCCAGCGCTGGTTGTCCTGGTCCAGGCAGTCCCACAGCTGCAGCTGCACCCCGTTCGCCGGGCTCCAGTCGGTCACGTCGAGGCAGCGGTTGGCGCCGACGTTGATGAGCTGGCGGGAGGAGGTGACCTTCCACTGCTGCGCCGCGGTGCCGTTGCAGTCGTACAGCTGGATCTTCGTGCCGTTCTGGTTCGCCGCCCCGGTCACGTCCATGCACTTGCCCAGGGCGCGGACCGTGCCGTCCGACTGCAGCTGCCAGTACTGGGCCGGGGTGTTGTTGCAGTCGTACAGCTGGATCGGCGTGCCGTTGGTGTTCATCCGGTTCTGCACGTCGATGCACTTGCCGGCCAGGCCCGCGATCTGGCCGGTGCCGCCCGAGCCGCCGTCGCCGGTCCACGTGTCGCCGGCCATCCGGTAGCCCATCCAGACGCCGCCGTTCCACGACTGCTTCTGGGCCGCCAGGGACGCCCAGGCGGCGTTGTTGAACGGGCCGAAGATGGTCCGCTCGCCGGTCAGGGCCACGCCGTCGACGGTCAGGTGGTTGCCGCCCCGCGCCGTTTCCACCGAGCCGGTGCCGGTGCCCTTCGAGAAGGTCTGCGTCGTGTTCGGCGTGCCCAGCGCGGCCGAGGCGGCCACGTTGAGCTCCTTGTAGCCCTTGCCGGCGCCCGTGGTCAGGGCCGTGGCGCCGTTCACCAGCAGGGCCTTCACCTGGTCCGCGGTCAGGGTCGGGCGCTGCTGCAGGAGCAGGGCCGCCGCCGAGGAGACGACCGCGGCCGCCTGGGAGGTGCCGGAGCCCTTGAAGCCGGTGTCGCCGACGCGGGCGTTGGGGTAGGTCTGGTCGACGTACGAGCCGACGTCCCGCAGCGACACGATCGACTCGCCGGGGGCGAGGACGTCGACCTTGCGCGACGCGGTCGAGCCGTTGGTGAACGTGGCCAGCTCGTCGTCGCCGGTCGTCGTGGTCTGCTTGGTCGTCGACGCGCCGACCGCGACGACGAACGGGTCCATGGCCGGGTTGGTCAGCACCGACGTGGTGCTGCCGTCGTTGCCGGCCGCGATGACGACCACGATCCCGGTCTGCCAGGCCTGCTCGACGGCGTACATCAGCGGGTCGACGCTCTGCGCGGACATGCCCGCGGTGCCGTACGAGAGGTTGATGACCCGGATCGGGTTGGCCGGATCGTAGTTGCGGTTCTGCACCACCCAGTCGATCGCCGCGATCATCTGCGTCACGTCGGCCGCGCCGGTCGCCGTGCCGACCTTGACCGAGGTCACCTTGGCCTTGGGGGCCAGCCCGACGGTACCGCCGGCGCTGTCGTTGCCGACCATGATGCCCGCCATGTGCGTGCCGTGGCCGAAGGTGTCCAGGTAACGCAGCTGCGCCGACTGCGACTCGAACGACAGGTCCGGGCCGTTGACGACCTGCCCGGCCGGCAGCCCCGTGACGGGCGCGATGCCGGTGTCGATGAGCGCGATCCCGACGCCCTGCCCGGTCAGCGACGCCGCCGAGCCGGTGTCGGCCCGCACGATCGACCGGACGCTCTTCAGCGTGGTACCGGCCGTCGCCGGCCACTCGTCGGCCAGGAAACCCCCGCCGGCGTGCCTCGTGGCGGACCCGTCGCCGGGCAGCGCCGCCGCGGCCGGACCGGTGAGCCCGAAGGCCCCGATCGTCGCCGCCACAGCCGCCGCGCCCCAGCGCCGGCCCGCATTCGGTTTCTCCATCAACCATCTCCCCATCCGTGGAGCACGGAACGCATCCGAGAGATCACGATGGGTTGTGCGCTACGCAAAGTCACTAGCCCGCGACGACTTCGCACCGTTCACCCGACAGGATTTCCTCAGCCCTGTCAGACCCCCGGCGACCCGCGCCGCCGAACACCCGACAGCTACCAGGCCCAGGCCTCCGGCCCCGGTCCCCCGTTGCCCACGGGCGGGAACAGCTCGTTCAGCCGCGCCACAGCGTCATCGTCGAGCGTCGTTTCAAGAGCCTGCGTCGGTACCGTCAATTGCTCGGCACTTCGAGGCCCGACGATCGGCGCCGTCACCCCCGGCCGCCCCAGCAACCACGCCAGCGCCACGGCGGCGGGGTGCAGGCCGAGCTCGTCGCAGAACGTCTCGTACCGTTGCAGCTGCTCGAAATGCTCGGCGACCCGCGCCGCCGCGTGCGTCGTCGTCCGCCCCGCCGCGCCCTCGCGATGCTTGCGCAGCGCCCCCGACAGCAGCCCCTGCGCGAGCGGCGACCAGGGCAGCAGCCCGATCCCGAGGGCCTGCGCGGCCGGCACCACCTCCAGCTCCACCGCCCGCGTCAGCAGGCTGTACTTGAGCTGCTCCGACACCAGCCCCAGCGAGTGCCGTTTCATCGCCGCCGCCTGCGCGCCCGCGAGGTGCCAGCCGGCGAAGTTGGAGCTGCCGACGTACAACACCTTGCCCTGCGCGACCAGACGGTCCATCGCCTGCCAGATCTCCTCCCACGGGGTGCCGCGGTCGATGTGGTGCATCTGATAGAGGTCGATGCGATCCGTGCCCAGCCGGGTGAGCGACGCCTCACACGCGGCGACGATGTGCCGCGCCGACAACCCCCGGTCGTTCGGCCCGTCCCCCATCGGCTGATAGACCTTCGTCGCGAGCACCACCTCGTCGCGCCGCCCCGACTTGGCGAACCACGACCCGATGTACGTCTCCGCCGTCCCCTCGTAGTCCCGCGCCCCGTACATGTCGGCCGTGTCGACGAAGTTGATCCCCGCCGCCAGCCCCGCATCGAGGATCGCGTGACTGTCCGCCTCGCCGAGCTGCCAGCCGAAGTTCATCGTGCCCAGACAGAGCCGCGACACCTTCAATCCCGAGCGCCCCAGATTCGTGTACTGCATGCCGGCCACGCTATGACCGCGATTACCCTTCGCCGAAGCCGTTCGACCGTGCTCGAATGGAACCCGTGAAGCGACTGGAACTCGTCCCCGCCGACCTCCTCCGGCTGCGCTTCGCCCACTCCCCGATGGCCGAGGTCGTGACGAGCGCGCTGATCGCCCGCGCCGACGCCCGCCCGGAAGCCTGGCCCTACGCCCGCTGGCGCACCCGCCTCGACCGGCGCACCGACGAGCTGGAGCTCTTCTGGCGGATCGTGTCGGCCCCGCGCGGCGGCGTCGCGGACTTCCTGACCCCGGTGCCGCGCACCGCCCGCCCCACCCTCGAAACCGAACTCGCCGACATCGCCGCCACCGACCCGGACCGCGTGGCCGCCGAACTGGACGCGTGCGGCATCCCCTACGACGACCCCGCCGCCCTCCTGCCGCCGCTGGTCACGCAGATCCGCCGGTACTTCACCCTCGCCCTGGCCGACCTCTGGCCCCGCCTGCGCGCGGCGGCCGACAACGAGATCGCCCACCGCCTGAACACCGCCGCCTTCCCGGGCCCGGAACGCCTCCTCGACGGCCTGCACCCCCGGATGCGCTGGAACCCCGACGCCCTGCAACTGGACTACCTCAAGGACGGCGAGTCCCCGCCCTGGTCGCTGGACGGCCAGCCGCTCTTCCTGCTGCCGACCGCCTTCACGACCAAGGCCTGGATCATGGACTCGGCCGCGGGCCGGGCCCTGTGGTACCCGCCGCGCGCCGCCGCTACGGTCTTCGCCGCCGCTCCCCCGCCACCCGCGCCCCTGGCCGCCCTGCTGGGCGCGACCCGGGCCGCGGTGCTGACCCTGCTGACCACGCCGTCGAGCACCGGGGACGTGGCGGAGCGGCTGGGCCTGGCCCCGGCGACGGCTTCGCATCACCTGACCGCCTTGCGCGACGCGGGGCTGATCGTGGCGGCCCGCTCAGGGCGGCGGCTGCACTACCGGCACACCGACCTCGGCGAGCGCCTCCATTCCATGGGCTGACGCCGTCGCCTTTTCCGCGGGGCTCAAGCCGTCGCCTTTTCCGCGCGCCTCACGCCGTCTCCTTTGCCGCGCGGCTCAAGCCATCGCCTTTTCCGCGCGGCTCAAGCCGTCTTCTTCCGCGCGCTCACGCCGTCGCCGCCATTGCATTCGCTGACGCTGGCCACACGGCTCACGCCGTGTATCGCGTCCTAGGAAACTAGGCCAGGACCTCCCGGAGCCGCTGCGTGAAGGTCGCGGGCTCCTCGATGTAGCCGGTGTGGCCGCCCGGGAACTGCTCCACGGCGATGCCCAGCCGCGCCGCCAGACCGCGGGCCGCGCGCGCCGGGAACTGCTCGCCCGAGGCGTCCCCCACCGCCACCACCACGCGCCCGGCCAGCGCGTCGAGGTTTGGCACGATCGCGGTGTACCGCCGAAGCTCCCCCTCCACCCAAAATCCCACGTTCCCGGCCATCCGGGTGAGCATCTCGGCGACCGGAGCCGGCAACGCCTCGCGGGGCGGCGGCGGCTGGAACCCGAGACCGGTCACCTCGCCGAACCGCCGCATCGCCGCGTCGGGGCCGTGCGCCCGGTACAGCTCGACGACCTCCTCGAACCCGGCCCGGACCACGGCACCGTCCTCGACCATCGCGGTGAGCGGCGGCTCGTGGGCGATCAACCGCCGCACCTTCTCCGGGTACCGGGCGGCCAGGCCCAGCCCGACGATCGCCCCGGAGCTGGAGCCGAACACGTCGGCCTGCCCCTCGATGAGCGCCGCCGCGTCCTCGACGTCCTGGTCGTAGTCGCCGCCGCCCCCGTCGCCGGCGCTGCGGCTGAACCCCCGCCGGTCGTACGTGATGACGGTCCGCTCCGGCAGGTCCAGCCGGAAGAAGGTGGCCGCGTCGCCCGCGCCGCCGGGGATGAGCAGCAGGGCCGGACCCGAGCCGGTGACTTCTACATGCATTTGCCCCTCCTTAACACGATAAGTCCGACACTCCGTGATCGGACTTATCGTATTTTTCGCCTGACCGGTGATAAATGCGTATATGTCGCGGCGCGCCAGCGCCCGACATATGTAACCCAAGTCGCGCGCAACCCAAGTGCCCCAAGTCGCGTGCAACCCAAGCGCCGTGTAACCCAAGGAGCGTGTAAACCAAGGAGCGTGTAACCCAAGGAGCGCTAGTACTCAGCCAGGTGCCGGAGCGCCTCCAGCACCAGCGGCTGCAACGGCACCGGCGGATCGGCGTGCAACCACCGATGCGTGGCCGCGTCGCAGGCCGCCGCCACCGCCCCGCCCACCACGTCCGGCAGCAGCGACGACACCGGCAGACCCAGCCGCTCCGCGATCGCCGCCGACAGCGAGTCCTGCATGGCCGCCCGCACCCGCAGGTACTCCCCGTGCATCGCCGGGTTCGCCAGCACCATCCGCAGGCCGGCGAACCAGACCCGGTCCGGCACGTGGTCCGGGACCGCGCCGCCCGCGAACTCCTCCAGCATCGTGGCCTCGATCGCGGCGCGCAGCGGCTCGTCCGGGGGCCGGGCCCGCAACGCCTCGCCGGCGCGGTGGGCGCGGTCCACGGCCAGGGCGCAGATCGCCTCGGCCTTGGAGGAGAAGTAGTTGTTGAACGTCCGCGGCGAGACGCCGACCTCGGCCGCGATGTCCTCGACCAGCACCCCGTCGAAGCCGCGCTCGACGGTCAGGCGCAGCGCGGCCAGGGCCAGGGCCCGGCGCGTCGCCTGCTTCTTGCGCTCGCGGAGACCCGGTTCCATACGACTAGCGTAGCAACACCTGCGCGACACGCAAGATTGCGCGGTACGCAAAAAGAAACGTTAAGCTTGCGCACTTCCGCGCCGATCAAGGTCTCATGGTGCGGGACCGGCTGTGGATGGGCCTGCTCGGGATCGGGCTCGCGGCCTCCGCGCTGTGGGCGTTCGACGTGTTCCCCGGGCTGGCGTTTCCGCTTGTCGGCGGCCTGTCGGCGCTCGCCTGGGCGGCCGGGCCGCGGCTGCACGACGTGCGGCCCCGCCGGCCCTGGCGGCTGCTCACCGCCGCCGCGCTGTTCTTCCTCGCCGGGATCGTCGTGCGGGCGCTCGTGATCGCCCACCCGTATCCGCTGGGGCAGCTCGGCGACGCGTTCTCCATCTGCGGGTTCGGGCTGTTCATCGCCGGGATGGCCGTGTTCCTCAACCGGTGGGGGATCAACCGGCACGCGCTGCTCGACGGGCTGATCGTGTGCATCGGCGCGGCGATCACCTCGGCGCTGCTGTTCGTACTCCCCGCCATCGCCATCTCCGGCCGCCCGGCCCTGGTCAGCGTGCTGGCCGGCGGGTACCCGACCCTCGACATCGTCCTGCTGCTGCTCGGGGTGAACATGGCGTTCACCACCGCCGTGCGGCAGCGCTCGTTCCAGTTCCTCGGCGCCATGATCCTGCTGATCTTCGCCGGGGACCTCGGGTACGCGATCATCGGCCGGCACGGCGAGCTCACCGGATCGCGCCTGCTCGACCTGCCGTTCCTGGTCGCGTTCACGATCGGCGGGGCGGCCGCGCTGCACCCCACGGCCAAGGCGCTCGCCCAGGCCACGCCGCTGCCGATCCAGGCCTGGTCGCCGGCGCGGATGCTCATCATCGGACCGGCGGTGGCGGCTCCGTTCCTGCTGACGGTACTGCTGCCGCACGAAACCCCCCTCTCCCGCTGGATCCTCGGGGCCGGAGGTGCCGCGATCGTGGCCCTGCTGCTCGTGCGCGCCTCGGACGCGGTGCAGAGCCACGCCGCCGCCCAGCGCCGCTTCGAGCACCAGGCGACCCACGACCCGCTCACCGGCCTGCCGAACCGGCGCCTGCTGCAGCTCATGGTCGAGCGGCGCCTCACCGAGCGCGGTACCGGCGACGTCTGGATGTTCTACCTCGACCTCGACGGGTTCAAGCTGGTCAACGACTCGTGGGGGCATCCGGCCGGGGACCGGCTCATCGTCGAGGTCGGCGCGCGGCTGCGGCACGCGCTGCCCGCCGAGGCGACCGTGGCCCGCGTCGGCGGCGACGAGTTCGTGGTCGTGCAGCGCTGCACCGAACCCGAGGCGATGGCCGGCGCCCGGCGGATCATGGAGTGCGTCGAGCGGCCGCTGCTGGTCGTCGGCGGTGGCGAGGGACCCACGGCCGAGGTCGTCGTCGGGGCGTCGATGGGGATCGTGCGCGCCGACCGGCACGACACCGCCGAGGCGCTCATGCGCGACGCCGACACCGCGATGTACCAGGCGAAGGAGCAGGGCCGCAACCGCTGGACGGTGTTCGACGCCTCGATGCGCGACGCCGTGCGCGAGCGGGTCGAGATCGAGGTGGCGCTGCGGGCGGCCGTGGCGCAGGAGCAGCTGGCCATCGCGTACCAGCCGATCGTCGACCTCACCGACGGGCTCGGCACCAGCACGGTCGGCGCCGAGGCCCTGGTGCGCTGGGAGCACCCGGTGCGCGGCTGGATCGGCCCGAACATGTTCATCGCCGTGGCCGAGGACGCCAACCTGATCTCCGCGCTCGGCGCCTGGGTCCTGCGCGAGTCCGTGCTGCAGCTGTCCCGCTGGCGCGACAAGGGCGTCGTCGACGAGGACTTCTGGATGTCGGTGAACGTCTCCCCGCGCCAGCTCGGCGACGCCACCTTCCCCGACCGGGTGGCGGCGATCCTGGCGCAGGCCCGGGTACCGGCGCGCAACCTGGTGCTGGAGATCACCGAGTCGGTCATGGTCGAGGGCGGCGAGCTCACCGAGCGGCTCCTGCTGCGGCTGCGCGAGCTCGGGGTGCGCATCTCCGTCGACGACTTCGGCACCGGCTTCTCCGCGCTCGGGTACCTGCGCCGCCATCCCGTCACCGGGGTGAAGATCGACCGCTCGTTCGTCGGCGGCCTCGGCGCCAGCACCGAGGACGAGGAGATCGTGCGGGCCGTGGTCGCCATGAGCAGCGCCCTGAGCCTCGCGGTGGTCGCCGAGGGCGTGGAGACGACGGCGCAGCGGGACGTGCTGGTGGCGCTGAAGGTACCGCTGGCGCAGGGGTGGCTGTGGGGCAAGGCGGTGCCGGCGAGCACCTTCGCCGGCCGGCTCCGCTCCCGCGAACGGGTGGGCGAACCGGTCGGCGGTCGGTCAGACTGATCCGATGCCTGACGATTTTCTGTGGCTCGAGGACGTGCTCGGCGACCGGGCGCTGGACTGGGTGCGCGAGCGCAACGCCGCGACGACCGCGGAACTGACGGGCGGGGAGCGGTTCACCGAGCTGTACGACGGCATCCGCGCCGTCCTCGACGCCGACGACCGCATCCCGATGATCGCCTGGCACGGCGAGCGCGTGTACAACCTGTGGAAGGACGGCACGCACAAGCGCGGGCTGTGGCGGCGTACGACGCTCGAGTCGTACAAACGCGAAACCCCGGCCTGGGAGACCGTCCTGGACCTCGACGCCCTGGCCGAAGCCGAGGGTGAGAACTGGGTCTGGCAGGGCGCCACCTATCTGCGCAGCGGCCCGCTCGCCGGCGAGCACCGCTGCCTCGTCGCGCTCTCCCGGGGCGGCGCCGACGCGTCCGTGGTGCGCGAGTTCGACCTCGACACCCTGGAGTTCGTCAAGGACGGCTTCACCCTGCCGGAGGCCAAGAGCAGCGTCTCCTGGATCGACGCCGACTCGGTTTTCGTCGGTACGGACACCGGGCCCGACTCGATGACCTCCTCCGGCTACCCGCGGCAGGTCCGGGCGTGGCGCCGCGGCACCCAGGTCGCCGACGCACCCGTGGTGTTCGCGGGCTCCCCCGACGACGTGTCGGTGCGCGCGACGGCGGACCCGAGCGTGCCGTTCCGCCGCGCGATCGTGCGCCAGGCGACCGATTTTTTCAACGCGCGCCGGTACCTCCTGATCGGCGACGATCTCACCGAGCTGGACGTCCCCGAGGACGCCGGCGTCGACATCCACCGCGAGTGGCTGCTGATCCGGGTCCGCACCGACTGGCAGGCCGGCGGCGCCACCCACCCCGCGGGCACCCTGCTGATCACGCCGCTGGACGCGTACCTGGCCGGCGACCGTGACCTGACGGTGCTGTTCACGCCGGACCCGCACACGTCGCTGAGCTACGCCGAATGGACCCGCGAGGGCCTGATCCTGGTCCTGCTGGCCGACGTCCGGAGCCGCCTGGAGCTCCTGTCCTATGTGGACGGTTCGTGGCAGCGCAGCGTCCTGGGCAGCGAGCTCGGCCAGACCGACGTGTGGCACACGAACAAGGACACCGACGAGCAGTACCTGCTGCTGTCCTCCGGCTTCACCCTGCCCCCGACCCTGCGCCACGGCGTGCTGGGCGACCCGGCCGGCCCGTCGATCCTGAAACAGGGCCCGTCGTACTTCCCGGCCGACGGCATCGAGACCCGCCAGTTCTTCGCCACCTCCGCCGACGGCACGCAGATCCCGTACTTCGTCGTCGGCCGCCCCGACACCGGCCCCGCCCCCACCCTGCTGTCCGGCTACGGCGGCTTCGAGGTCTCCCGCGTCCCCTCGTACAACTCGATCGTAGGCCGCGGCTGGCTGGCCCGCGGCGGCACCTACGTCGTGGCCAACATCCGCGGCGGCGGCGAGTACGGCCCGGCCTGGCACCGCGCCGCCCTGCGCGACAAGCGCCCCCGCGCCTACGAGGACTTCGCCGCGGTAGCCGCCGACCTGGTCGACCGCAGCATCACCACCCGACCCCAGCTGGGCGCCGAGGGCGGCTCGAACGGCGGCCTGCTCATGGGCGTCATGCTGACCCGCTACCCCGAACTGTTCGGCGCCCTGGTCTGCGCCGTCCCCCTGCTCGACATGCGCCGCTACCACCTGCTGCTGGCCGGCGCCTCCTGGATCGCCGAGTACGGCGACCCCGACAACCCCGACGACTGGGCCTACCTGTCCCTGTTCTCCCCCTACCAGAACGTCAGCGCGGACATCCCGTACCCGCCGACGCTGATCACCACCTCAACACGCGACGACCGGGTCCACCCCGGCCACGCGCGCAAGATGGTCGCCCTGCTGCGCTCCCACGGCAAGAACGTCACCTACTACGAAAACATCGAGGGCGGCCACGGCGGCGCGGCGGACAACACGCAGATGGCCTTCAAGTGGGCCCTCGCCTTCGAGTTCCTCTGGCGGACCCTGGCCCCGTCGCCCTAGTCCCGCACGCGCTTACAGGCCGAGCCCCATGGCGCTCGGCCTGCGGAGACATTCAGCGCGCAGAAACCGCCACGAGCAGTCGAGCCGGAATTTCCAAGATAACGGTGGACTGAGAGCGCCAGTCGGGCTGTGGTGGCGCGGCCGCACAGCCGATGCCGCACGGGCCTCACCTTGGTCGATGATGGGTGTCTGGCTTTCCTTGGATGCATTCCGGAACGATTGGGGCCGGCATGACGACCAAGCAAGTGCGTGCCGCGCTGATGGCAGTGGTCGTCCTCTTGATTGGCGCCTCCGCCTGTTCACAACACCCGGCTGCAAGTGCCGGACCCGAGCGTACGCCGACGTTCGTTCAGGCGCCGATTTCGGCGTCGCCGGCATCGGACCGCGATGGCGATGGCTTAAGCGACTCCATCGACGTCTACCCGGATGACCCCACGAACACACCACCGCCAGAGGCGACGATCACGTGCGCAATGGACAAGGATTTCCGCACCAGATCCATATTTGTCGTGAAGTCGAGCGTGGACTCCGCCCCGGACTTCGGCCACCTGTGGGTGGCCAAGCCATACTCCTGCGAGGCTGTGCGCAATACGGCTCCATTCAGCCAGCTGGAAGAAACGGCCTACAAGACATCCGGATACACCGAACATGACATCAAGACGTTGTACGCGATCTGCGGGGCGGTGAGTCCCGATGATGTCTACGCCAGCGCGGGCTACGCGGCCAGTGAGTCACAGATCTCGGAGATCAATGCCGCCCTGGTCCTCTGCCCTGGTCACCCTTACGCGAACGCATGGCGCCAAGCCGTCCAGCGAGGCAAGGTGAAGGCCGACCAGCGGGCGGCGGGTAAGCGTTTCGGTGCGGGCACCTTCCTCGTCGGCAAGGAGATCGCGCCCGGGACGTACTTTGTCGAAGGCGAGATCAGTGGATGCTACTGGGAACGCCAGGACAAAGCAGGGTCGATCATCGAGAACGGATTCATCCGCTCCGCGCGGCGCGTCCAGGTCTCGATCAGGTCGTCCGACTACGCGTTCCATTCCGAGAAGTGCGGCGAATGGGCGCGTACGTAGACGTGCGGCGAGACGGGGTGGGCACCGGCTAGGCGGTGGCCAGGGCGAGGTCCTCGGCGACGAGGCGGCGGCGGGTGGTGCGGCGGTAGCGGTACACCTGCACCGCGCCGAGGGCCCACAGCAGGTACTGCACGGCGAACGCCCACCGGAACGCGCCCAGCGAAGGATGCGCGGCGCCGGCCGGGGTCTGCAGGTCCAGCAGGACGCCGATGGCGACGATCAGGACGATTGAGGCGACGAAGCTGCCCACGTTGACGATGCCGGTGGCGCCGCCGATGCGGGTGGACGGGTTGAAGGAGCGGGCGTAGTCGAAGCCGATCATCGAACCCGGGCCGCTCGTGGTCAGGACGACGATCAGGGCGGTCAGGACCCACAGCGGGGCGCGGCCGGGCCAGAGCAGGACCACGGTCCAGGCCGCAGCGGAGGCGCCGACGATGGCCAGGACCAAGGTCGAGCGGTGGTACGGCAGCCGCCCGCAGAAGTGGCCGACCAGCGGGCCGAGCACGATGCCGCCGATGGTGAGCAGGGACAGCAGCAGCGCGGCGGTGTCCGGGGCCAGACCCTCGCCCTGGGTCAGGAACGGGTAGCCCCACAGCAGCGCGAACACGCCGCCCGGGAAGCCGGTGACGAAATGGGTCCACAGGCCGAGCCGGGTGCCGGGGTGCGACCAGGAGTGGCGTAGGCCGAGCTCGCGCTTCGCGGCCGGGGCCGGTTCGTCCGCCGGGTCGGGGCGGTCCCGCAGCGTCAGCACGACCAGCAGGACCGCCACGGCGCCGAGGGCGGCCGCGGCCAGGAAGGTCGCCGTCCAGCCGGCGTGGCGGAGCAGGAGCACCAGTGGTACCGCGGAGGAAAGGGCGCCGAGCTGCCCGACCATGCCCGTCAGCTGGACCATGAGTGGGTTCTTGCGGGGCGGGAACCACAGCGCGACGATGCGCAGCACGCTGATGAACGTCATCGCGTCGCCGATGCCGATCAGGACTCGGGCGGCGATGGCCGTGCCGATGTCGCCGGCGAAGGCGAAGACCAGCTGGCCGGCCAGCATCAGGGCGCCGCCGGCGATGAGCAGGCGGCGGGAGCCGAACCGGTCCAGCAGCACGCCGACCGGTATCTGCATGCCCGCGTACACGGCGAGCTGGGCCACCGAGAGCATCGACAGCAGCGCGGTGCCGACGCCGAGACGATCGGCGGCCTCGACCCCGGCCACGCCGAGGCTGGAACGGTGGAAGACGGCGACGATGTACGCGAGGAGCCCGACGCTCCACATGAGGTAGCGGCGCATAACGACCTTCACGCTATCGGCCGGGGAGCGGGTTTCGGGGCGACTGTGACGGCCCTCAACTGTGCGTTTGCACTCACCGCCTACGCTGTCGGGGTCTGCTTTGCCGTTCATCGGGGTCTGCTTTGCCCTTCAGAGGACCGTCATGACCGAACCGACCGCCCTGACCGAGCGCCCGATCGCGTGGGAGCACTCGGGCGACGGCGAGTTCCCGTACCACGCCGAGGTCGACGGGCGAACCCTCACCGTGCGGGTGAACGACTTCCCGGCGGAACCGCTGTACACGCTCATCGTGGACGGGGCGGAGCACGCGGACCTCGACGACTGGCCGCGGGTGTGGCGGCGACCGCCGGTACCGAATCATCTGCTTGATCTGGTGGCTCGTCCCGTGACGACGGATCTGCTGTGGACGTGGGCCCGGCGGATCTGCGGGGTGACGACGGAGCATGCGGCGGAGGTGGCGGCGCTGCTCGGCCTGCCGGCGCCGACCCAGGACGACCTGGGAAGGCTCTTCGTGCACCCGTCACCGCCGGGGACGGCGTGGCTGCAGCTGCACATGAACGAAAGGGCCGGGCTCGGGTCGGTCGCGGTGCGCTTCGCCGCGGCCGGGCTGACCCGGGGCGAGCTGGACGCGTGCTTCGGGCCGAGTGAGAACCTGCCGCGGGTGCACTGGGACTCGCCGTATCTCACCGCGCACCGGATCACCACGCCGGACGCGCCGCTGACGTGCACGGTGTTCGCGTCGTTCCACCAGGACCCGGGTCCGGCGGAGCCGGCGTTCGAGATCCTGCTACGCCGAGACCACCACTAGCGGTCGCCGCTAGCGGTCGCCCGTGGACAGGTCGGGCCGCCAGGCGTCGAGGCCCGCCGCGACGCGGTCGAGCACGGCTTCGAAGGACTCGTCGCCGAGCCGCCCGTCGCGCCGCTCGTCCCATGCTGCGGCGAGCTCGTCCTCGAGCACGACCAGGTCGCCGATCCGGCGGGCGAACGCGATCGCCCGCGCGGTCACCACCTCGGCAGGTTCGTGGTTGGGCCGCTTGTCGTCGACGGGAATGGCGAGGTGACACCGCGCCTCGGCCGCGATGGCGCGGCCCGCCGCCTCGATCATGCGGATCGTGGCTCGCTCGTCGTGCAGGACCTCGTCGAGCAGGCCGAGCATCCGGCTGTTGAGCGGCGGCATGGACCCGAGCATAGGTGCGGTCATCGGCCGCGCAGTGCCCGCTTGATCGGGGCGGTCTTCGCGGCCGCCTCCGCGACCTCGGCGGCCGGGTCGCTGTCCCAGACGATGCCGCCGCCGGCCCACAGGTGCGCGCGACCGTCGGCGACCGCGACCGTGCGGATGGTGAGGCCGAGGTCGATCTCCAAGGCGCCGTGCGGCGCGCCGGAAGCCGGTGGGCCGTGGCCGATCCAGCCGCAGGCGCCCATGCTCGGGCCGCGGCCGGCCGGTTCGAGGCGGGTGGCGACGTCGATCGCGGCCAGCTTGGGCGCGCCGGTCACCGAGCCGCCGGGCCAGACCGCGGCGAGCAGGTCGGGCAGGCCGACGCCCGGGGCGAGCCGGGCGCTCACCGTCGACTCGGCCTGCCACAGGCCGGACCAGCGGCGCAGCGCGAACAGCTCGTCGACGCGGACCGAGCCGACCTCGGCGACGCGGCCCAGGTCGTTGCGCTCGAGGTCGACGATCATGATGTGCTCGGCGCGCTCCTTGGCCGAGGCCAGGAGTTCGGCGCGGCCGGCGGGCGTGGCGGGGCGGGTGCCCTTGATCGGGCGGGTCACGGCCCGGCCGCCGGCCACCGCGACCAGGGTCTCCGGCGAGGCGGTCGCGACCCACCAGCGTTCGCCGCGCAGCACGCCGCCGTAGCGCGCGCCCGGCAGCGCCGCGACGCGGGCGAGCGCCGACGAAGGGTCGCCGTACAGCGGAGCGCTGGCGTGGCCGACCAGGTTCACCACGTACACGTCGCCGCGCGCGATCGCCGCGCGTACCTCGTCGACCGCGGCCGCGTGCTCGGCCTCCGTCCAACTCGGCGTCCACGGGCCGAGATGCATAACGCCCGATTTGTCGCCAAAGAGGGATATGTCGCTTCCAGCAAATGGCGAAGCGAACGTGAGGCTTTCACGCGTCGCACCCGCTGTCCGGGGCCACCCGGAGGGGCCGCGGGAGGGTGGGGGTGAGTCGTGGGAGTACGCCACGGCGACCAGATCGGGTACGGAGGGTGCCGGCGAGGGTGTTACCCAGGGTGGCGACAACAGGACCGAAATCCCACAGATGAACGAATTGGTGACCGTGGGTGACGCCGAGATGTCGGCAATTTGTACGCCGTGCGATGCCGCGAACTCGGAAAGTAATTGAAGTGGGTCTCCGCCGTCACGGGCGTACCATTCAAGCCGGGAGCGCTCCCAGATACGTCCGCGACACGCCGTGCGTAGCCCGGGCGGGTGAAGATCCACAGACCCGGGCCCGTACCCGACGACCGGTCCTAGTGTGCTCATACAAAGGGTGGATTATCCCCAAGTTGTGCCGTCACATGTTCGGAATAGTGTCGTTGGCCGTAGTAGCGTGCATCACTGGTCATGTGAACAACCACACAGGCCTCAACTGAACCTCTCAAATCGGAGACCCCCGATGCTCTGCCAGCACCAGCCAGCCTGTCCGACCGCCGAAGACAGCGATCGCGAAGCCGCCCGGACCGCGGCCAGCCACCCCGAGCAAGGCTGGAGCCTGCTCTGCAACGGCGTGATCGTCTTCGAGGACACCGGTGAGCTTCTGCCCGATTGCTCCGTGATCGAGCCGCACCGCGGCCCGGCACCGCACACGCTTGTCGGCGCCGGACCCCGGTAACGCTCCGTAGCTACGAAGAGGTCACTCTTCGTAAGCGGAGGTGGGGGGACACGCACACACCAGGTTGCGGTCCCCGTAGCTGTCGTCGATCCGGCGGACCGGCGGCCAGTACTTCGCCTCCCGCGCCGAAGCGCTCGGGTACGCCGCCACCGTGCGCGGATAGGCGTGCTCCCAGGCATCGGCCGTGACCACCGCCGCCGTGTGCGGCGCGTTGACGAGCGGGTTGTCGCCGGCCGGCCACTCGCCCGCCGCGACCCGGTCGATCTCCTCCTTGATCGCGATCATCGCGTCGCAGAAGCGGTCCAGCTCCCCCAGGTCCTCGCTCTCGGTCGGCTCGACCATGAGGGTGCCGGCGACCGGGAACGACATCGTCGGGGCGTGGAAGCCGTAGTCGATGAGCCGCTTGGCCACGTCGGCCACCGTCACGCCGCTGACCCGGGTGATCCCCCGCAGGTCCAGGATGCACTCGTGGGCCACGAGGTGCTCCGCGCCGCTGTAGAGCACCGGGTAGTGCTCACGCAGCCGGGCCGCCACGTAGTTCGCCGCCAGGACCGCCGTCGCCGTCGCGCGGGTCAGCCCGTCGGGGCCCATCAGCCGCAGGTACGCCCACGGGATCGGCAGGATGCCGGCCGAGCCGAACGGTGCCGCCGACACCGGTCCGACCGGCGCTGAATCGGCCAGGAACGGGTGCGAGGGCAGGTACTTCGCCAGGTGCGCGCGGACCGCCACCGGCCCGACGCCCGGGCCGCCGCCGCCGTGCGGGATGCAGAACGTCTTGTGCAGGTTCAGGTGCGACACGTCCGCGCCGAACTTGCCGGGCTTGGCGAAGCCGAGCAGCGCGTTGAGGTTCGCGCCGTCGACGTAGACCTGCCCGCCGGCCGCGTGGACCTTGCCGCACAGCTCCGCGATCGCGGTCTCGTACACGCCGTGCGTCGACGGGTACGTCACCATGATCGCGGCGAGCCGGTCGCGGTGCTGCTCGATCTTCCGGTCCAGGTCGGCGAGGTCGACGTTGCCGAGCTCGTCGCAGGCCACCACCGCGACCCGCATGCCGGCCATGACCGCGCTCGCCGCGTTGGTGCCGTGGGCGCTCGACGGGATCAGGCACATGTCCCGTTCGGTGTCACCGCGATCCAGGTGGTACCCCCTGATCGCCAGCAACCCCGCCAGCTCCCCCTGCGACCCGGCGTTGGGCTGCAGGCTCACGGCGTCGTACCCGGTGACCTCGGCCAGCCAGCGCTCGAGGTCCGCGATCAGCCGGCGGTACCCCTGGGTCTGCTCGACCGGCGCGAACGGGTGCACGTCGGCGAACTCGGGCCAGGTGATCGGCTCCATCTCGGCCGTCGCGTTGAGCTTCATGGTGCAGGAGCCCAGCGGGATCATGCCGCGGTCGAGCGCGTAGTCCTTGTCCGAGAGCTTGCGCAGGTACCGCAGCATCGCCGTCTCCGAGCGGTGGCTGGAGAACACCGGGTGCGTCAGGTAGGACGACGCGCGGCGCAGCTCGGCCGGGACCGCGTCGGTGGTGTCGAGCCCGGTGACGTCGGCGTGCCCGAGACCGAACGCGGCGAGCACGTCGCGCAGGTGGCCGAAGGTGGTCGTCTCGTCGCAGGCGATCCCGATCCGGTCGGCGTCGACGCGCCGCAGGTTGATCCCGCGCTCCGCGGCTGCGGCGACGACGGCGTCGGCACCGGACGGTACAACCGCGGAAATCGTGTCGAAGAAGGCACCGTGCTCGACGGTGATCCCGCCCGCGCGCAGCCCCGCGGCCAGCCGGACGGCCATGTCGTGGGTGCGCGCCGCGATCTCCCGCAGCCCGTCGGGGCCGTGGTAGACCGCGTACATGCTGGAGGTGACGGCGAGCAGCACCTGCGCGGTGCAGATGTTGCTGGTCGCCTTCTCGCGGCGGATGTGCTGCTCGCGGGTCTGCAGCGCGAGGCGGTAGGCCGGGGCGCCGCCCGCGTCCTTCGACACGCCGACGAGCCGGCCGGGCAGGGTGCGCTCGAGGCCCTGGCGGACCGAGATGTACCCGGCGTGCGGGCCGCCGAAGCCCATCGGCACGCCGAGGCGCTGGGCGCTGCCGACGGCGACGTCCGCGCCGATCGCGCCCGGCTCGCGCAGCACGCACAGGGCCAGCAGGTCGGCGGCGACGGTGACGATCGCGCCCCGCTCGTGGGCCAGCGCGACGAGCGCCTCGTGGTCGCGGACCGCCCCGGACGCGCCCGGGTACTGCAGGTGCAGCCCGAAGAACGCCTCCGGCAGCTCCTCGGCGCCCAGCTCGAGCACCCGCACCTCGATGCCGAGCGGCTCGGCCCGGGTCCGGATGACGGCGAGCGTCTGCGGCAGGACGTCGGCGTCCACGACGTACACGTCGGCCTTGACCTTGGAGGAGCGCCGCGCGAGCGTCATCGCCTCCGCGGCCGCGGTCGCCTCGTCCAGCAGCGACGCACCGGCGACGGGCAGCCCGGTCAGGTCGGCCACGACGGTCTGGAAGTTCAGCAGCGCTTCGAGCCGCCCCTGAGAGATTTCCGGTTGGTACGGTGTGTAGGCCGTGTACCACGCCGGGTCCTCGAGCACGTTGCGCACGATCACGGGCGGGGTGTGCGTCCCGTAGTACCCGACGCCGATCATCGACACGAGCGGCCGGTTCGCCGCCGCGAGCGCCCGCAGCTCGGCGAGCACCTCAGCCTCGGACGCGGCCGGCGGAAGCTCGAGCGGCTGGTGCCACCGGATCGAGCCGGGGATGGCGGCGCTCATGAGCTCTTCGACCGTCTCGTACCCGACGGTCTTGAGCATGCGGGCCTGCTCGTCGGCGCTGGGGCCGATGTGCCGCGCGGCAAAATTGGACATATAGCCACACTCTCTGGGTCGCGGACAGGGGCGGACGGATGCGCGTCCTCCCCCTCTGTCGCTTACTCCAGAGGTGCCAACCCGATGCGGTCCTTTGTGCCTGAGAGGTTCCGGGGAGGATTTGCCCCTTCGGCGTCGCTGTGTTCCTGCCCAGCGATCTCTCCCGCACGGGTATTGCCGGCAGTCCTACCCTACCAACTGTGCAGGACTTGACCATCGTGGCGAAGCACACGATCTCCTCGGCGATCGCCGGCTCCCGCGCACCCGGCCCGGGTTCGAACTCCGACCGGCGGGATGTGCTTCAGGTTCCGGTGGCCGCGTCCTGGTCCGAGAACCAGCCTCGCACACCTGCGCCGGCCCCGCGTCCCGAGCGGTCCGCATGGCAGCTCGCCGCCCGGCAGCCCGACCGGCGAGGCAACCCAAGCGACCGAAGGCGCGCCGACCGGCCTCACCCGTCCGAAACCGTCGACGAGATCCTGAACCGCGCGGAGCCCCTCGATGCCTGACTCCCCCGACCACGACGGCCCCGACCACGACGGCGCCGACCACGACGGGCCGGATCGAGCCCGGACCGGGCGGGCCGAGACGATCGCCGCCTTCCACGCCGGCCTCGACGGCCCGTCGTGGCGCGTCGCCGGCTGGGGCAGCGCCGAACTGCAGCGCGCCCGCTTCGACGCCCTCACCCGCACCGCGGACTACGCCGGCGGCACCGTCCTCGACTGGGGCTGCGGCCCCGGCGACCTGTTCTTCCACCTCCGCGCCATGCACCTCCCGCTGGACTACACCGGCGTCGACCTGGACCCGCGGATGGTCGCCCTGGCCGAGTCCCGCGGCGTCCCCGAGGTGTCGCTGCTCCCACCGGGCCAGGCCCCCGGCGGCCGCTACGACTTCGTGTTCGCCAGCGGGATCTTCCAGTTCGCCGATCCGGCCGATCCCCTCTACTACCTCAGCATTTTAGAACACGCGTACGACATTTCCCGCCGAGCCGCGGCCGTCACCTTCCTCAGCGCCCAGCGCCCCCCGGAGGCGCGAGCGGCCGACGAGCTGTACGCCGACCCGGCCGTCCTGGCCCGCTTCGCCGCCGCCCTCACCACCCGCTGGCGGATCGACCACAGCTACCACCCGGACGGCGGCGACTTCACGATCGCGCTGTTCCGCTAGCGCCGAGCTCCCGCAACAACCACTCCAGGTCACCGGGCAGATCGGGGTCGTGCCCGGACGGCTCCGCCGCGAGACCGAGCCGGCGCCGGATGCCGGGCCGGAGGTCGTCGGCCGGGTGCTCCAGGAACTCGACGAATGCCTGCGCGGTGCCGTGCCGACGGGCCGCCCGGAGCAGCACGGCGAGCACCGCGGCCCCGGCCTGGCCGACGACGTCGTACGCGGCCCAGTTGTCGTCGGTCCAGGCCCGCGGGTCCACGACGAGCCGGGCCAGGACGTGACGCTCATCCGCGGACCCGGCCACGGCGTCGAGCAGCGCGGCCGCCGAGTGTGGGAGGCGGTCGAGGAGGCGCAGCAGCTCCAGCCAGGTCTCCTCGGGCAGCGCGGCGACACGCTCGGGCACACCGATGAGCCCGGCGATCGTCCGATCGACGGCGTCGAGGTCCCGGCCCGCCTGCGCGAGGATGAGCGCGTACTGGACTGCGGCCTCGAGGGTGGCCCCGCCGAGGGCCAGCTCTGGCGGGTCCGGCCAGGCGTTGCCGTACCGCGCGGCGCGCAGGAGGGCCCCGCGACCGGCGAGCGCAGCGGCTCGTCCCGCCGGGAGACCAGCCTGAGCTGGTTCATCAGCCAGAGCTGGTTCGTAGCCGCCGTCACGCCGATCAGCGTGCCGGCGTCGACCGGCGGCAGGCGCTCGAGCTCGGCGAGCGTGCCCGGAGCCTCCCAGACCTCCGGCAACGCCTGGGAGCCGGCCAGCAGGACGGCATCGGCGAACGCCGAGTTCGGCACGATGTCCAGGTTCGGCGGCAGCACCCCACCCTCGCGCACGTCCAGCGCCAGCCGCTCCCAGTGCGTGTCGAAGCCCGCAGCGTCCAGGAAGTCCAGGGCCCGCCGCATCATCACGTGGCCGCCCGGCTCGGAGCGGCCGACCAGATACGTGGCCAGCCCCGCGGTCAGGTCGTCGGCCAGCCCGACCGCGACCACGGCGGCCTCGTACACCGCGTCCCGCGCCACCTCCGGCCCGCCGTACTCGACGCCGGTCGCGCGGTGGAATTCGACGGTCGTTCCGTTCCGGGTGCCGTGAATGACGCCGGCCAGGCCGAGCAGGGACTTCGACGGGAACCAGGAGCGCCACAGCGAGGTGAGCCGCGCCCAGTCCGAGGTCGCGTCGTCGGAAGGGGTGTCCGCCACGGCGATCCCGCCGAGGACCGCGCTGAGCACGACGAGATTCAGGCTGTACACCGAAAGGGAACCCAGCAGCGGCAGGGCCGGATAGGGCGCCCGTGCGGCCCCCTCGGTGAACCAGCGCGGCGGGGCGGCGTGCAGGGCAAGGAACAGCTGCCGCTCCACCACGGCGTGCAGCGCCGCCGTGAAGTCCGCCGGGGACAGGTCCGCGGCCGCGAGGCGGTGCGGCAGCCACTCGTGCAGCATCTGGGCGACCAGCGGGCGGTGGTGCAGCGCCTCGAAGGCGAGCGCGGCGTAGCAGGCGTCGCCCGGGTCGGCGAGCTTGGCGGAGAGGTCGGCGGCCAGCAGCGGGCTCGTGCCGTACACGTGGATCTGGGAGGCGAGCAGGACGATCCGGCGCAGGATCAGGTCGGCGGTGAGGAACTCGCCGAAGGTGTTGTGCAGGAACTCGAACGAGGCCGCCGCGCCGCGCGAGGAGTCGTCGGGGTCGCCGGAGCGGCTGCGGGACTCGTGGATGAAGAAGAAGCTGCCCAGCAGCGTGTCGGCCGGGCTCAGCGTGGCGCCCTCGGCCCGGTGCAGGGAGCCGTGGTACGCGAGGTCGGCGCCCAGGTCGGCCCGGCTGATGTGCACGGCGCGGCGGTTGAACATGCCCAGCGCGGCCAGGCCGAGGCGGTCCAGCTCCCGGTCGAGCGCGGCCCGGCGCTCGGCGGCGGCGGCGGCGGACCAGGCCGCGGCGGCCGCGTCGCCCTTCGTCAGTTCGCGTTCGATGAACCGGGACAGCAGGCTGTGGTACAGCGACGTGCGATCGAGCGCCGCATCGCCGAGCTGGTTGGCCTGCGAGTCGTAGATGGCCAGCAGCAGCAGGAGCAGCGGCTGCCCGGCCAGGTCGCGCACGCCCGGGTCGGCCGGCGGGGTGAACGGGCGCACGCCGGTGCGCTCGTAGTAGCCGGCGTTGAGGGCGTTCCAGTCCCGGGCCCAGGTGCGCTGCCGGTCGGGGTCGAACTCGGCCAGCTGCAGCACGGTGGTGCCGGCCGGGACGGCGGCCTTGTCGATGAGCGTGACGCGGCTGGTGACGAGGACCCGCACCGGGCGGTCGAGGGCCAGCTCGCGGCGCTGGAAGGCGTGCACCTGCTGCAGGTAGTCGGCGAAGACCTGGCCGTTGGACTGCAGCAGCTCGTCGTAGCCGTCGAGGATGACGAGCATCGGCTGCCCGGCGAGGGCCCGGCCCAGTTCGGCCCAGTTGACGGCCCGGCCGGAGTCGAGCCGGATCTGCTCCTCGATCTGCGTCTGCACGGGCGTGCCGGGGGTGACGTCGCGCAGCTTGAGCCGCACGACGTGGTACCCGCCGGCCGGGAGCCGGGCCGCGAGCACCTCGGTGAGCAGCGACTTGCCGGAGCCGGGGTGGCCGAGCACGAGCAGCGGGGCGGTGATGCTGAAGGGCGAGTCGAGCGCCCGCACCACCGCCGCGGCCACGTCGTCGCGGTGCGGGAGGGCCGCCCACAGCCGCTCGTCCTCCAGGCTGATCCGCCCGGCGGGGTAGCACAGCTCGCGGTAGGCCTGCGGGACGAACGCGTCGATGCGGGCCGGGTAGCGCAGGGCCGCCTCGCCGGGCCGGGGCACGAACGCGTCGACGATGACCGGTTCGGCCGCCTGCCGCTCGTGGGCGAGGGCGAGCGCGGCGACGACGTCGGCGACGGCCTCCGGGACCGCCCCGGCGGGTGCGAGCGCGGCGGCCAGGCGGTGCAGGCCGACGTCGACGCCCTCGACGGCGGCGAGGACCCGGCCGAGCCGCGAGTCGATGGCGGCGGTCTCCTCGACCACGAGCGCCTGGGTCTTGGCGTGCTCGTACGCGGCGGCCCAGGTGAAGAAGTCGTGGCTGGCGAGCATGAGGTCGAGGTACTGCGCGTAGTAGTGCCGCATCGCCAGGTCGGGCAGTGCGCCGCAGCCGGCCAGGAACTGCTCGCGCTGCCACTCGGTCCACGCCGGCCAGGCGGCGCTCTCCCGCACCCGGGCGGCGAGGCGGGAACGCATCCCGGTGTACATCGCCCGCCGCTGCTCGTCCTCGTCGGCGAACCGCGCGGCCGGGTGTGGCAGCGAGACCGGGGGCAGCCCGGCGTACGTCTCCTCGCCGGTCAGGGGCCGGCCGCCCGCGCCCCGGGTGACGAGCGCGTCGCCGACCTCGGCCGCGCGCAGCAGCTCGCCGAGCTCCTCGTCGGCCGCCGCCCAGAACGCCGTGTGGGTGATGAGCAGGTGCGCGGCCGCGAGCGACTCGGACCGGTCGAGGAAGCCCTCGCCGCGCCGCGCGAAACGCCGGGCCAGGTCGCCGGCCAGCCGCACCACGTCGCTCTTCAGATCGAACAGGCTCAGCAGTGGTACCGCCAGCTGCCCCAGCACCACCGGCGACAGCGCGAGGCTCGCGGTGATCAGTCCGTCCGCCGCGGCCAGCAGCGCCGGGGGCTCGTCGGCGACCATCCGGCGGACGTCCGCGTACGTGATCGCGGTGACCGACTTCGATCTGGGAGGCATCCGCCGAACCTATCGGGTCAGGGGCGGCAGCGGGCCGAGTTCGGTTCGACCATGAGCAGCGAGGAGTCCACCGCCTCGAAGTCGCTGCCCTTCAACGTCTTGAGGGCGTCGAGCTGGGTGTTGCTCCACTTCGGGTCGTCGGTGCCGGAGAAGTACCAGGGCGAGCCGTTGTCGGCCAGGATCGCGCCGTAGGTCTTCAGGGCCTGCGCGACCGCCCGGGCCTGCGGCGGGAACTTCGCGATGTCGACCGAGGCCTTGAGCCGGAAGCGGGCGCCCATCGGCGGCAGGGCCGCGTCCGCCGAGTCGCTGGCGGCGTGGCGGGCGGGCCAGATGTAGGACTTGCGGGTCTTCGGGGCGGTGAAGCGGATCGCGTGGTCGACCTTCCCGGCCGCGGCCTCCTCCGCGCGGGGCAGGCCCGGCAGGATCGGCAGGCCGGCCGCGTCGGCCGAGGTCCAGCCGGCCTTGCGCAGGGCGTTGCCGCGCAGGTCGTACACGGCGCCGGAGCCCGCCTTCCAGGTGCCGTCGGCGTTCGGGTGGGCGTCGTAGAGCTCGTACGCCTTGCAGCCGGCCGGGTCGTGCAGGATCACGTGCCGGTCGCCGTCCGCGTTCGCGCCGCCCTCGACCTTGGCGTTCTTCGGGACCGGGTAGGGGCCGGGGTCGCTCTCGTCGGCGTAGGTGAACGTGACCTTCACCTTGGCCTGGCCGGCCGGGATCGTCGTCACCGGGATGCCGTAGCCGTTGCCGAAGTCCGGGTGCGTCTTCGTCGTCGCGCCGATGCTGGCGACCCAGGCGGCGGAGTCGCGGCTGACCGGCAGCTTGGAGACATCGGCGTGCCACACGTTGTCGGCGGGGAAGATCGTGCACGGAGCGGCCTTCGACGAAGAGGGCGAGGGCGACTGCGGGGCCGCGCCCAACCCACCCTCCGCGACGGGTAGAGCCGAAGGAACAGTGGCGGTGGGAGGAGCGGCCGAATGCGAGCAACCCGCCAGTACCAATGCCAGAAACACGGCAATCGTCCGCCTCATGCCGCGGGACGCTACCCGGCCCGGGCTGAGCGCCTCCACCAGGTCACCCGGGAGGGCTGTTAGCATTCCCGGCGTGGCAGACCGGGCCGGTCTCGGGCCGGTGCTCACCGTCCCGAACCTCATCAGCTTCATGCGCCTGCTCGGCGTGCCGTTGTTCCTGTACCTCTTTCTGGCCACCGACGCCACCGGCTGGGCGGTCGCCGTGCTCGTCATCGGCGGGCTCAGCGACTGGGTCGACGGGTTCGCGGCGCGGCGGCTCAAGCAGGTCAGCCGGCTCGGTGAGCTGCTGGACCCGCTCGCCGACCGGCTGTACATCCTGGCCACCCTGTTCGCGCTGACCTTCAAGGACGTCGTGCCCTGGTGGTTCACCATCGCGCTGATCGCCCGCGAGGCCGTGATGGTGCTGGTCCTGGTCGTGCTGCGGGTGCTCGGGCACGGGCCGCCGCCGGTGCACTACGTCGGCAAGACCGCGACCGCCGTGCTGCTCATGGGCTTCCCGATGATGCTGCTGGCGCACTTCGCCGAGTCGACCCGCTCCTGGTCGGCGCCGAGCGGCTGGGCGCTGCTGTGGTGGGGCATCGTGCTGTACTGGGTCGCCGCGGTGTTCTACGTCATCCAGGCCACGGTGCACGTCCGCGCGGGGCGGGCGGCGGCCGTCCGCCCGTCGTGACCTCGCCGCGCCGCGACGACCTGCTCGGCGAGCTGTTCCGCAACCCGCTCGACCCCGGCTACGCGGCCGCCGCCGCCCGCCGCGGTGACGCTCCCCCGCCGAGGTCGGGCCGGTGGCTCACGGCCGCCGCGATGCTCGCCATCGGATTCCTCCTGGCCGTCGCGTACCACCAGGTGGTGCAGGCCGCGCCCGGCACAACGAAGGCCCGCGACGACCTCGTCGCCGACGTGCGGGCCCGCCAGCAGGCCGCCGACGACCTGCAGCGGCGCGCCGCCGAGCTGCGGGCCCAGGTGGATCAGGCCCGCGACGACGCGCTCGCCGACAGTGACAGCGCGGCCCGGCTGCGCGACCTCGCCGCCGGCACGGGCACCGGGAAGGTGACCGGGGACGGGGTCGCGGTCCGCATCGTCGACGCGCCGGCGCAGGTGGACCCGGTCACCGGGCGTACCCAGGCGGAGAATCTGGGTCTGGTTCTCGACCGGGACCTGCAGGACATCGCCAACGGGCTGTGGGAGGCGGGCGCCGAGGCCGTCGCGGTCAACGGGCAGCGGCTCACCGCCACCGGCACGATCCGGGCCGCGGGCGGGGTGATCCTCGTCGACTTCCGGCCGGTCACCAGCCCCTATGAGGTGACCGCGATCGGGCCGCCGGACCTCGCCGGCACGTTCGGGGACTCGGCGACGGCGAAGCGGTTCAAGCGCTACGTCGAGGAATATCGCATGCAGTTCAGCGTCAAGAAGCGCGCGAACCTGACCCTGGCCGGGGCCGCCGAGCCGCCGTTGAAGTACGCCAGTCCAGTACCTGTCCCGTCGTCGAGCCCCTCTGGAGGTCCCACCCGATGATCGCCGTGATCGCCCTGGCCATCGGGGTTGCGGCCGGTGTCTTCCTCGAGCCCTCCGTGCCGCTCGGGCTGCAGCCGTACCTGCCGATCGCCGTCGTGGCCGCGCTCGACGCCGTGTTCGGCGGGGTCCGGGCCCGGCTCGACGGGATCTTCGACGACAAGCAGTTCGTCGTCTCGTTCGTGTCGAACGTGCTGGTCGCGGCGCTGATCGTGTACCTCGGCGACAAGCTCGGGGTCGGCGGGCAGCTCTCCACCGGGGTGGTGGTCGTGCTCGGCGTGCGGATCTTCGGCAACGTGGCGGCCATCCGCCGGCACCTGTTCCGGGCCTGAGCCGTGGGCAGGTCCGCGAACCTCGTCATCGCCGTGCTGCTGGCCCTGCTCGGGTTCGCCGTCGCGGTGCAGTTCAAGGCCAACGGTACCGACGGCGAGCTGTCCTCGGCGCGGCCCGAGGACCTGGTGCGCATCCTCTCCGACCTCGACGCCCAGCAGGACCGGCTGCGCGGCGAGATCGGCGACCTCGAGGACACCCAGCGGCAGCTCGACTCGGGCGCGCAGGGGCGCGACGCGGCCCTGGCCGAGGCCCGCAAACGCGCCGACGAGCTGGGCATTCTCGCCGGGACGATCGCCGCCGAGGGTCCCGGTCTGCAGATCGACCTCACGGCGGGGTCCGAGGCAATAAAATCCGAAACCGTGCTCGACGCGATCGAGGAGCTGCGCGGGGCCGGGGCCGAGGCGATGCAGATCGGCGGGGCCGGCGGACCCGCGGTGCGCATCGTCGCGTCGACGTACTTCGTGGACGCCCCGGCGGGGGGCCGGCTCGTGGTCGACGGGACGACGATCGCCGCGCCGTATACGATCACCGTCATCGGGGGCCCGGACACCATGCGGACGGCGCTGAACATCCCGGGAGGGGTCGTGGACAGCGTCCGCCAGCACGGCGGTACGGTCTCTGTGCGCGAAATGGATCCTGTGCGCGTGAGCGCGTTGCACAATGCCGGTGCGCTCAAGTACGCCAAGCCCGCCTGAACAGTGCCACCGACCGACCGACGAAGGACTTGACGTGATTCCCGAGGATCTGCGGTACACCGCCGAACACGAATGGCTCGCGCCCGCCGGCGAGGGCACCTTCCGGGTCGGCATCACCCACTACGCGCAGGACTCGCTGGGCGACATCGTCTTCGTCCAGCTGCCCGAGGCCGGCGCCGCGTTCGACAGCGGCGGCTCGCTCGGCGAGGTCGAGTCGACCAAGAGCGTCTCGGAGATCTACGCCCCCGTCGCCGGTCGGGTCACGGCCGTGAACCCGGCGCTGGAGGGCTCACCCGAACTCATCAACACCGATCCGTACGGCGAGGGCTGGCTGGTGGAGATCGAGGCCACCGACCCGGCCGCCGTCGACGGGCTGCTGGACGCCAAGGCCTACGAGGCGCTCACCGCCGCCTGATTGCTCGTTTTTGTAGTACGCCCGTACCGCGCGTCCGGTTGACCGGCGATTTCGCGCGTGACTAGGCTCGCTCAGTCAACCGTATGCGCGTACCGGCTTCCGATGCATCCGGCTGACCCCGACATACGACCGTGAGGTGGTTCGATGACGCGCCCAGACGACGAGTTTCCCCCGCTCGACGTCACGTCCACGCTCAACCTTGGCGCCATTGAGGATGCCATCGAGGGGCCGGACAACGACATGGTGCCCACCCGCATGTCGGGTTCCCTGCCACCGGGCACGGCCCTGCTCGCGGTGCGCCGCGGCCCGAACGCGGGCGCGCGCTTCCTGCTCGATCACGACGTGACCACGAGCGGGCGGCACCCGGACAGCGACATCTTCCTCGACGACGTGACGGTCTCGCGCCGCCACGCCGAGTTCCACCGCGAGGGCGGCACCTTCACCGTCCGCGACGTCGGCAGCCTCAACGGCACCTACGTCAACCGCGAACGGGTCGAGGCGGCCACGCTGAGCAACGGCGACGAGGTCCAGATCGGCAAGTTCCGCCTCGTGTTCGTCGCAGGACCGCGCCCCGACGAGAGCTGAGGCGATGACGGCGTCGGCGGCCGCCTGGAACAACAACCCCACCCCGGGTGACGACCTCACCCGGGGTGAGCGTCTCATGAGCATCGGCGAGGTCCTCGCGCACCTGCGCGGCGACTTCCCCGACGTCACCATCTCCAAGCTGCGGTTCCTGGAGACCGAGGGCCTGGTCGAGCCGCGCCGCACGCCGGCCGGCTACCGCAAGTACACGTGGACCGACGTGGCCCGGCTCCGCTACGTGCTCACCGCCCAGCGCGACCAGTACCTGCCGCTGCGGGTGATCCGCGAGCACCTGGCCACGATGCGTGAGCCGCTCACCGAGGTTTCCTCGTCGGTACCGTCCGAAGCCCCGACCGAGCTCCGCCTGACCCGCGACGAGCTGCTCAACAAGTCCGGGGTGGACGAGGCGCTCCTGCGGGCCCTCGAGGACCACGGCCTGCTCAAGTCCCGGCCCGGCGCCGGGTTCGACGCCGACGCCCTCGAAGTGGCCAGCGCCGCCGCGCGCCTCGCCGAATACGGCGTGGAGCCCCGCCACCTGCGCGCCTACCGCGCCGCCGCCGACCGCGAGATCGGCCTGTTCAGCCAGCTCGTCACCCCGCTGACCCGCCAGAACGGCCCGGCGGGACGGGCCCGGGCGGCCGACACGGTGCACGAGCTCGCGGCGCTGACGCAGCGGGTGCATGCCGCGCTGGTACGGGCCGGCCTGCGCGAAATCCTCGGCAAGTAGCCCCCCATCGGGGCAAAAATTGGGTGAACGGGACGTTTCCGGCACCACGGATCCCGGGCGATCTTCACCACTCGGCACATCACAGCGGCATCGCGAGTGGCACGACTGCGGTGGAGTCCGTGTAACGTGCAGGGAGAGGCAAGTCGACACGGAGGCGGCAGTGCGAGAGCTGAATGTGGTCGGAGTTCGCGTGGAGCTGCCAACCAATCAGCCCATCGTGTTGCTCAAGGAGGTCGACGGCGACCGCTACCTGCCGATCTGGATCGGTGCGGTAGAGGCCACCGCGATCGCCTACGAGCAGCAGGGCGTCAAGCCGGCCCGACCCCTGACCCACGACCTGATGCGCGACATGCTCGCGGCCTTGAAGGCGCCCCTGCACGCCGTCGAGATCGTCGAGATGCGCGACAACATCTTCTACGCCGAACTCGTCATCGGCGACAACGTGCGGGTCTCCGCCCGGCCGAGCGACTCGATCGCCCTGGCCCTGCGGGTGGGAGCCCCGATTCGCTGCGCCGACCAGGTGCTGACCGAGGCCGCCATCGTCATTCCCGACGAGCAGGAGGACGAGGTCGAGAAGTTCCGCGAGTTCCTGGAGCAGGTCCGCCCGGAGGACTTCGCGGGCTGACCGCGCTCGTACGGCCCTTGCCGCAGTCCCTGCGGTTCGCAGGTCCCCTGCGGTTCGTGCAGCTCCACTTCGATCGAGGCCAGGCCCCCAGGCGGGTGCCTGGCCTCGCTTCCGGTGGGCGACGGGTGAGCGCGGATGAGCGACGGGCCCGCCGGGAGGTAACAAATCGGGCACACGCCCGTGTGACACCCCCCGAAACGCCTGCGCAGTTCGGTGAAGACGCTTGCCTTCCGGGATCCGGCAGGTAGCGTCGTGGACGGGTCACCGCAGCGCCGGCCGACCGTCGCCGACGGTGAACGCGACGCGGCGGATGGACGCGCGCAAGGTTTCGCACACTGACACGCGGCGTGTCGCGGCGTTACCTCCCCGCAGACCCTCAAGGTGCGCTATAGGGTTGCGGGTGTTGACGCTGGAGGTGGGTCGCAATGCAACAGCCGCCCGATCCCGGGATACCCGGTCATGCCACTGAGCACGCCCAGGTGACCCCGCCCATGGATCACCGCAGCGTCGCGGACGCCGAGGACGTCGGCTACCGCGGTCCCACCGCCTGCCACGCCGCCGGCATCAGCTACCGCCAGCTCGACTACTGGGCCCGCACCGGCCTCGTCGTCCCCTCCGTGCGCGACGCGAGCGGCTCGGGCAGCCAGCGCCTGTACTCCTTCCGCGACATCGTCGTGCTCAAGGTCGTCAAGCGCCTCCTCGACGCCGGCGTCTCCCTGCAGAACATCCGCAAGGCCATCGACACCCTGCGCTCCCGCGGCGTCGCCGACCTGGCCGGCATCACCCTCATCTCCGACGGCACCACCGTCTACGAGTGCCGCTCCCCCGAAGAGGTCGTCGACCTCCTCCAGGGCGGCCAGGGCGTCTTCGGCATCGCCATCTCCGGCGCCTTCAAGGAGATCGAGGGCACCCTGTCCCACCTCCCCGCCGAGGCCGCCACGACCGGCGAGGAACTCCCCGCCCCACCGGCGACCGGCAACGCCGGCGAACCGTTCCCGGCCGGCGACGAGCTCGCCATGCGCCGCGCCCGGCGCCGCGCAGGCTGACCACCACCACCGCACAGCTCCGACCGCGACCCGCCGGCCCCAGGCCGGCGGGTCGCGCTCTTTCCGCGGACCGGCTGTGGCACGAAAGGTGGGGAGGACGTCGTTGCTGCCGCCGGAGAACGCGACCAGGATCGACGGCGTGGCAGCACAACGCGTGGTGATCGCGATCTTCGAGGGCGTGCAGAGCCTCGACGTCACCGGCCCGCTCGAGGTGCTGGCCGGCGCCAACGCGGCGGCCGGCAGCGAGCAGTACCGAGTCTGGATCGCCAGCATCGACGGGCGACCCGTGCGCACGTCCAGCGGCCTGCAGATCCTCCCCGACGGCGAGCTGGCTGCGGCCGGGCCCGCCGACCTGCTCATCGTGCCCGGCGGCGACGGCACCCGCACGACCGATCCGAGGCTCGTCGCATGGCTGCGCGAGCACGGACCCGAAGCGAAGCGCCTCGCCGCCGTCTGCACCGGCGCGTTCCTGCTGGCCGAGGCCGGTCTCCTCGACGGCCGTCAGGTCACCACGCACTGGGACAAGTGCGCCACCCTCGCACGCCGGTTCCCGAGCGTCTGCGTCGACGCGGAGCCGATCTTCGTACGGGACGGCAACATCTGGACGTCCGCCGGGGTCACCGCCGGCATCGACCTCGCGCTCGCCCTGGTCGAAGAGGACCACGGGCGCGACGTCGCGCTCGGCATCGCCCGGCACCTCGTGATGTTCCTGCGCCGCCCGGGCGGGCAGCGCCTCGTCCTGTACCCCCGGATGACCGCCCTGGACATCATCGGACCCTACGAGGTGCTGTCCCGCCTGCCGGGCGTGTCGATCACCTTTGTCGGTTCCGGTCCGGATGCGGTCTCCGCCGACACCGGCCTGCTGTCGCTCGGTCCGAAGACTGATTTCTCCGCGGCCGCCCCGCCCGACGTGGTGGTCGTCCCCGGCGGCCCCGACGTCGCGGCCCAGCTCGCCGACGCCGAGCTGCGAGCATGGCTGCGAAGCGTCGACGAACACGCGACGTGGATGGCGTCGGTGTGCACCGGCTCGCTCATCCTCGCCGCCGCCGGGCTCCTGCGCGGGCGGCAAGCGACCTCGCACTGGCTCGTCGCCGACCGGCTGCGCGAGTTCGGGGCCGAGCCGTCGCCCGACCGGGTGGTCATCGACGGCAGGTACGCGACCGCGGCCGGCGTCTCCGCCGGCATCGACCTGGGACTCACCCTGGCCGCGAGGATCGCCGGACCGCCGGTCGCGCAGGCGATCCAGCTGGCCGTCGAGTACGACCCGCAGCCCCCGTTCGACGCCGGCTCACCGCGATCGGCCCCGCCGGAGATCGTCGAGTACCTGCGCACCAACAGCCACGTCGTCGTCACGTCGTAAGCTCCAGGGCGTGACGTTCCAAGGCTGGCCGGTCGAGGCGCTCGAGTTCTACGACGGACTCGAGGCGGACAACTCGAAGACGTACTGGACCGCGCACAAGGCGACGTACGAGGACAAGGTCCGCGCCCCGATGACCGAGCTGCTCGCCGAGCTCGAGCCGGAGTTCGGCCCGGCCAAGATCTTCCGCCCGTACCGCGACGTGCGGTTCAGCGCCGACAAGTCCCCGTACAAGACGTCGTGCGCGGCGTCTTTCGAGCGCGGCGGCTATCTCCAGCTCACGGCCGAAGGTCTGGCGGCCGGGGCGGGCGCGTACATGATGGACGCGCCGCGCCTGGCCCGCTTCCGCCAGGCCGTCGCCGACGACTCCACCGGCATCCCACTCACCCGCATCATCGAGGAACTGGACGCGCACGGCTGGTCGGTCACGTCGCACGAGCAGCTCAAGACGGTCCCGCGCGGGTTCGACAAGGAGCATCCCCGCGCCGACCTGCTGCGGCACAAGGGCCTGATCGCCTGGCACCAGTTCCCGCTGAAGCCCTGGCTCGGCACCGCCAAGGCCCGCACCCACGTCCAGCAGTTCCTGCGCGGCTGCCGGCCACTCCAGGAATGGCTCGCAACCAACGCCTAACGGCGCTCGACCGCGGCCATCACCACGTCGAACGGCGCGGCCGCGGCACGAGCCGCGGCGTCCCGATCGGCGGCCTCGCGAGCCGCCGGCTCCGACCAGAACCCGCCTTCGGCGGCCAGCGCCGCCCGCGCGGCGTCGGCCCCCGCCTGCCAGGCGGCCTCCTCGGCCGCGGCCCGCACCAGGCTGGACGGCCGCTCCCCCACCGGCACCCGGGGCGGATCGGCCAGGAGGTTCCCCGGCGGCACGAACACGACGGGAAGCCCGCTGCCGAGCACCGTGGCCCGGCGGCGCGCCTCGAAGGCCGGCGCCTCGTCGACCGCGGCGCCGTACACGGCGGCGGTCCGCGCGGCGGTCGCGTGCCAGGAGTGCCGCTCCCGCGCCATCGCCCGGGCCCGGGTGGCCAGGGTCTGCGCGAACATCGGGTCCTGCAGCAGCGCCCCGACCGCGTCGGCCAGCCCGTCCGGGTCACCGGCCGGGAACCGGATGCCGGTCACCCCGTGCTCGACGATGGAGGCGAGCCCACCGGTAGAGGCCACCACGAGCGCCGCACCGGAAGCGGCGGCCTCGAGGGCCACGGTCCCGGTCGGCTCGTACCGGCTCGGCATCACGAAGGCGTCGGCGGCGGCCAGCACCGCGGCGAGCGTCGGCTGGTCGAGGGTGCCGGGGAAGGAGACGGCCCGGTGCAGCTTGAGCCGCCGCGCCTCCTCGATGAGGAACGGCCGGTAGGGCCCGTCGCCGGCGACGACCGCGCGGGTCCCGGGGTGCCGCTCGCGGATCGCCGGCATCGCCTCGAGGAGGTCCTGCACGCCCTTCTCCGCGACCAGCCGGCCCGCGTAGACCAGCAGCGGCCCCTCGCCGGCGAAGCGCAGCCGCGCCTGCAGCACGGCCCGCGGCTCGGCGGTCCAGATGTCCGGGTCGATCCCGCTCGGCACCACGTCGACGCGCTCGGCGGGCACGTCGAACAGGTGCTGGACCTCCCAGCGCAGGTACTCGGTCGGCACGATCACCCGGCACGCCTCGGAGCCCAGCCACCATTCGACGGAGTGCACGGACCGGCTCTGCTCGCCGGAGAGGTAGCCCTGGTGCCGGCCGGCCTCGGTGGTCTGCAGCGAGGCCACGAACGGGATGCCGAAGTGCTCCTTGAGGGTGACCGCGGCGTGCGTGACGAGCCAGCCGTGCGCGTGGATCACGTCGTAGCCCTCGGCGGGCGCGGTGCGGATCGCCGCGTCGGCGAGGAGGTGATTGACCGCCATGGTGTCGCCGAGGTCGACGTCACCGCCCGCCGAGACGAAGGGGGCGGCCCGCACGACCCGGACACCGCCGGACGCCACCGGCGAACCGTGCCGCGTCACGACGGTGATGTCGTGGCCCGCGGCGACCAGGGCAGCCGCGAGCGAGGCCGTTCGTCCGTCACTCGAAGGGAAGTCCCAGGCGATCATCAATACGCGCATAGCGGATACCTCTCGTCGCCGACTGTCACCGTAGCGCGTTCCGTCGCTTCCGCGGACCGGCTTCGCGGGCCAATTTCACTTTTCCCGATGGTGCCGGGCGTGCAGCTTGCACATTGCAGTTTTGCCTGATCACGGTGCGGGCGTGCAGCAGTGCGGCGACGGAGCGGGCCGAGAACGGCGCGCCTGTCGGGCGGTACGGCGCGTCACCCTCCGCGATCTCGCTGACCGAGCCGAGGCCGCACTCACCCAAATGTCCCTCGATCGCGACGGGTAGCGCGTCCACCGGCCGGCCGGCGGCACACAACGCGTCGACGTACGGCCCCAGCCACCACGGCCACACCGTTCCCTGGTGATATGCCGTGTCCCGGGCGACAACGCCGCCCCGGTGGGCACCAAGGTACCCGTATTCACCCGGCGCAAGCGTGCGGAGTCCCACCGGCGTGAGCAGGCTCTCCCCGACGGCCCGCAGCACGTCGTCGCGCAGGCGGGTCTCGTCGGCGGCCGGGGCGTACGGAAGGCTGAACGCGAGCAGCTGGTTGGGCCGCAGCACCGAGTCGTCGTGCACGCCGGAGCCGCCCTTGGGGTAGGGCGCGGGCCCCGCGTCGACCACGTCGTAGAGCCAGCCGTCGGGGGCCCGGAAGCGCTTGACGAACTGGGCCCGGACCGCGTCGCGGCGGCTGTGCACGACCGAGGCGTCGCGGCCACACCGCTCGCGCAGCGCCGCGACGGCGCCGAGGGCGTTGGCCCACAAGGCGTTGAGCTCGACCGGCTTGCCGTCGCGCGGGGTCACCGGGCCGCGCGGCAGCCGGGTGTTCATCCACGTGAGGCCGGCGTGCGCGGCGTCGAGGGCGAGCAGGCCGTCGAGCGGGTCGACGCTCACGCCGTCGCGGGTGCCTTTCGTGTACGCCACGATCACCCCCTCCACCGCCGCCAGCAGCTCCGCGGCCAGGTCGTCGTCGCCGGTGTGCGCGATGTGCCGGTCGACGGCGTGCACGTACCAGAGCGGCCCGTCGCAGTCCCCCAGGCCCTCGCCGCGCATGCGGGTGGCGAGGCCGGCGTGCGCGCGCAGCAGCCGGGCACCCTCGGCGGCCCGTCCGGTGTGCAGGAAGAGGCCCTCGTAGGCGGTCATCGTGTCGCGCAGGTAACTGCCGAACCACGGGTAGCCGGCGATCACGTCCGGCGTGCCGTCCCGGTCGACGATGAAGGCGTCGGCGGCGAGGGTGAGCAGGCGCTCGGCCGCGGTCTTGGCCCCGGCCTGGCGGATCAGCTTGCGGGCCCGGCGGCGGGCCGCCTCGACGATCGCCGGGCCGTCGGGCAGCGGGGTCTCGTCGGCGACGTCGGAGCGGGCGGTCACCGTGAGCGTCTCGCCGGCGCGCAGGTCGGCGGCGAAGGTGCCGGCGGCCCAGAGGTCCTCGAGCGGGTTGAGCCCGCGGGCGGCCTCCTCGCGGTGGTAGGCGTCGAGGTACCACTCGCCGGTCGGCACGAACCCGGGCCCGTCGAGCCGGCACACGTCCTCGACGACCAGCTCGCCGTCGGTGGCGAACCGCTCGCCGTCGGCGTCGCGCCAGGTGCACAGCGCGCTCAGCGTGAGGCGGACCTGCGCGCCGGGGGGCGCCGCGACGAGGCGGTGCACGACGGCGACGGCATTGCGCCCGTGCGGCATCGCGACCTCACGCTCGAGGACGTATTCGCCGAATCGCCAGCGCCAGCGGGGTACACCATCGATGATTTCGAAGGACTCGAGGTGGTGGTGGCCCGCCGGATCGAGCGCGCCGGAGCCCCACTCGTGCACGGCGAGGCGGTGTTCGGCCCCGCCGGGCAGCCGCAGCACGGGGTCCAGGGCGGCCAGGGCGACCTGACGGGACGGGGTGACGAGCAGTGCGTGGTACCGGCGGGTGCGCAGCCCCGCGATCGTGCCGGTCGCGTATCCCCCGAGACCGTCGGTGATCAGCCATTCCGCTTCGAATCCCACCGGGGTGGTGCAGGCATGCGGGCCGAAGGTCATCACCGATCCGGGGGGCATGTGCCCAACTATGATCCGTTCCCCCTCGTTTCAAACGCACGCCACGGCTGAATTTGCCGGAGATTCATCCCGCGACCGTGTCGGAAATCCGACGCGCCGACGAGCACGATTCATTATTGGGCGGGCGGGGCATATGGCAGCCAGCTTCGCGCGTACCCGTGCGTGAACTTTCGACGCACGTAACACTGTGGCAACGAGGGCGCCGTTGAACTGCGGTGCCGAGCAAAAGGGCAGGAGCAAGCATGCAGGTCTGGCCGGGCAACCGGTACCCGTTGGGTGCGACCTACGACGGGCAGGGCACCAACTTCGCGATCTTCAGCGAGGTGGCCTCGTCGGTCGAGCTGTGCCTCTTCGACGACCACGACCACGAGGAGCGGATCAAGCTCGTCGAGGTCGACGCGTTCGTCTGGCACGCCTACCTGCCGGGGGTCGAGCCGGGACAGCGGTACGGATTCCGCGTCGACGGTCCCTACGACCCCGAGCGCGGACTGCGCTGCAACCCGAACAAGCTGCTGCTGGACCCCTACGCCAAGGCCATCGACGGCGACATCAACTGGGACCCGGCGGTGTACGGCTACGACTTCAACGACCCGGAGAGCATGTCGGAGGCCGACTCGGCGCCGTTCATGCCCAAGGCCGTCGTGGTGAACCCGTACTTCGACTGGGGCAACGACGCCGCGCCGCGCGTGCCGTACCACCACACCGTGGTCTACGAGGCCCACGTGCGCGGGCTCACGATGCGCCACCCGGACGTGCCCGAGGAGCTGCGCGGCACCTACGCCGGCATCGGCCACCCCGCGATCATCGAGCACCTCAAGCGCCTCGGCATCACCGCGGTGGAGCTGCTGCCGGTGCACCACTTCGTGCACGACCAGCGGCTGGTCGAGCTCGGCCTGTCGAACTACTGGGGCTACAACACGATCGGCTTCTTCGCCCCGTACCACGGCTACGCCCGCCGGCACCGCGGCCAGCAGGTGCAGGAGTTCCGCGGCATGGTCAAGGCCCTGCACGCGGCCGGCATCGAGGTCATCCTCGACGTCGTCTACAACCACACGGCCGAGGGCAACCACCTCGGGCCGACGCTGAGCTTCCGCGGCATCGACAACGGGCACTACTACAAGCTCGAGGACGACGACAACCGGTACTACACGGACTACACCGGCACCGGCAACAGCTTCAACGTGCGCAACCCGCACTCGCTGCAGCTGGTGATGGACTCCCTGCGGTACTGGGTGACGGAGATGCGCGTCGACGGCTTCCGCTTCGACCTCGCCTCAACCCTGGCCCGCGAGTTCTACGACGTCGACCGGCTCTCCACGTTCTTCGAGGTCGTGCAGCAGGACCCGGTGGTCAACCAGGTGAAGCTGATCGCCGAGCCGTGGGACGTCGGGCCCGGCGGCTACCAGGTCGGCAACTTCCCGCCGCTGTGGACGGAGTGGAACGGCCGCTTCCGCGACACGGTGCGCGACTTCTGGCGCGGGGAGCCCGCCACCCTGGGCGAGTTCGCGTCCCGGATCACCGGCTCGGCCGACCTGTACCAGGACGACGGGCGCCTGCCGTTCGCCAGCATCAACTTCGTCACGTGCCACGACGGGTTCACGCTCAACGACCTCGTCTCGTACAACGACAAGCACAACGAGGACAACACCGAGGACAACCGCGACGGGGAGAGCCACAACCGCTCCTGGAACTGCGGCGCGGAGGGCCCGACCGACGACCCGGCGATCAACTCGCTGCGGGCCAAGCAGCGGCGCAACTTCCTCACCACGCTGATGCTGTCGCAGGGCGTGCCGATGATCTGCGCCGGCGACGAGCTCGGGCGCAGCCAGGGCGGCAACAACAACGCGTACTGCCAGGACAACGAGATCAGCTGGGTCGACTGGGACAACGTCGACGAGCAGCTGCTCGCCTTCGCCCGCGGCCTCGCGCTGTTCCGGGAGCGGCACCGGGTGTTCCGCCGGCGCCGGTTCTTCACCGGCCGCCCGGTCGCGCGGGCCGAGGGCACCCCGATCCCGGACGTCGCCTGGTTCGCCACCGACGGGCGGGCGATGACCGAGGAGGACTGGGACAACCACTTCGGCAAGGCGCTGATGCTGTTCGTCAACGGCGAGAGCATCACCGAGCGGGGCTCGCACGGCGAGCGGCACGTCGACGACTCGTTCCTGCTGTGCTTCAACGCGCACTACGAGCCGCTCGAGTTCGTCGTGCCGTCGCAGGAGTACGGCAAGGAATGGGAACTGGTGATCGCCACCGCGACGGGCCCGGCCCGCGACGGCGTCAGCTACACCGCCGGCGGCACGATCACGGTTCCGGACCGCTCCCTGGTCGTGCTGGACCGCACGGTATGAGCATTCCCACGGGGACCTACCGGGTGCAGGTGCGCCCGGACTTCGACCTCGACACCACCGCCGGCATCGCGGGCTACCTGCGCGAGCTGGGCGCCAGCCACCTGTACTCCGCGCCGATCCTGGCCGCCACGCCGGGCTCGCCGCACGGGTACGACGTGGTCGACCCCCGCGTGGTGAACCCGGAGCTCGGCGGCGCACCCGCGCTGGACCGGCTGGTGGGAGCGCTCCGGCACGAGGGCCTCGGCCTGGTCGTCGACATCGTGCCGAACCACATGGGCCTGTTCCAGCCGGCGGCCAACCCGATGTGGTGGGACGTGCTGCGCAACGGGCGCGGCAGCGAGTACGCGGACTGGTTCGACATCGACTGGGACGCGGGCCCGCTGATCGTGCCCGTCCTCGGCTCCCCGTCGACGGACGACCTCAAGATCGAGGACGGCGAGCTCCGGTACTTCGAGCACCGCTTCCCGATCGCGGCCAGCACCGGCGACGGCAGCCCCCAGGAGGTCCACGAGCGGCAGCACTACCGGCTCGTGTACTGGCGGGAGGGCAACGAGCGGCTCAACTACCGCCGGTTCTTCGCCGTCACCGAGCTGGCCGGGGTGCGCCAGGAGGACCCGGCGGTCTTCGACGCCACGCACGCCGAGATCCTGCGCTGGGTCCGCGAGGGCCTCGCCGACGGCATCCGGGTCGACCACCCGGACGGCCTGCGCGACCCGGGCGGCTACCTGGCCCGGCTGCGCGAGCACGCGCCGGACGCGTGGCTGCTGGTCGAGAAGATCCTGGAGCGGGGCGAGCCGCTGCCGCCGTGGCCGGTCGACGGCACCACGGGCTACGAGGCCCTGGCGGAGGTGTGCGGCCTGTTCATCGACCCCGCTTTTTCGGAAATGCCGGAAAACTCGTGGGACGACGAGGCGTACGCGCAGAAACTGGATGTGACCAAGCGCTTGTTCGGCGCGGAACTCAACCGCCTCGCCCGCCTGGGCGGCGACAAGGCCGCGCTGTCCGAATTGGCGGCGAATTTCCGCGTGTATCGGACATACCTCCCATACGGCGTGGAGAACCTGGAAGCAGCGAACGCCGGCAGGCAGGACATCGACCGGCTCCGGGATCCGAACGACGAGCTCGCGCAGCGGTTCCAGCAGCTCACCGGGGCCGTGATGGCCAAGGGCGTCGAGGACACCGCGATGTACCGCTGGAACCGGCTCATCGCTTTGAACGAGGTCGGCGGCGATCCCAGCCGCGTCGGCGTCGAACCCGGCGAGTTCCACGCGGCCCAGATCCGCCGGCTGCGCGAATGGCCGAACACCATGACCACGCTGTCCACCCACGACACCAAGCGCGGCGAGGACGTGCGGGCGCGCCTGGCCGTCCTCAGCGAGATCCCCGCCGAGTGGGCCGCGGCCGTGCGGGACTGGCGCCGCACCGCGCCCCTGGACGACGACTCCTTCGAGGCGCTGTTCTGGCAGACCATCGTCGGAGCCTGGCCGATCGAGGAAGAGCGGCTGCGACGGTACTTCGAAAAAGCCGCCCGCGAGGCGAACCGCTCGACCTCCTGGGACGAGCCGGACGAGGCGTTCGAGGCGGCCGTGAACGCCAACCTGGAGCGGGTCTTCCACAACCCGGACCTGCGCCGCTCGGTGCAGGAGTTCGCGGCCCGGATCACCCCGGCAGGCTGGAGCAACGCGCTGGGCCAGAAGCTCGTGCAGCTGACGATGCCCGGCGTGCCGGACGTGTACCAGGGCACCGAGCTGTGGGAGAACTCCCTCGTCGACCCGGACAACCGCCGCCCCGTCGACTTCGCCGAGCGCCTCGACCTGCTCGCCGCGCTCGACGCCGCCGCCGCGGGCGGGCACCCGCTGCCGCCGGTCGACGTCTCCGGCGCGGCCAAGCTGCTCGTCGTCAGCCGCGCGCTGCGGCTGCGCCGGGACCGCCCCGAGCTGTTCGGCGGCTACACGCCCGTGAATGCGACCGGCCCGGCGGCCGGCCACGTCGTCGCGTTCGACCGGGGCGGGGCGCTGACCGTCGCCACCCGCCTGCCGGTCGGGCTCGCGGCCGCCGGCGGCTGGCGGGAGACGGAGCTGCAGCTCCCGCCGGGCGACTGGACCGACGTCCTCACCGGGCGCGGCGCCGCCTCCCCGGCCCTGGGCGACGTGCTCGCCTCGTACCCCGTCGCGCTGCTGGTGAAGGGCTGACCGACCGCCATGGAGTTTCGTGTCTGGGCGCCTTCCGCGCGCCGTGTCGTGCTGCACAGCGGTACCGCCGCCATCCCCATGACCGCCGACGGGCAGTGGTGGACGGCGCAGGACCCGTCGGCCGGCCACGGCACCGATTACGGCTTCGAGCTCGACGAGGACGACAAGGTCCTGCCCGACCCCCGGTCCCGCTGGCAGCCGGACGGGGTGCACGGCCGCAGCCGGGTGTACGACCACGACCGCCACGCCTGGGGCGACGCCGCCTGGACCGGCCGCCAGCTCGCCGGCAGCGTCATCTACGAGCTGCACGTCGGCACCTTCACCCCGGCCGGCACCTTCGACGGGGCGATCGAGCGGCTGCCGTACCTCAAGGACCTCGGCGTCGACCTGATCGAGCTGCTGCCGGTGAACACCTTCAACGGCGAGCACAACTGGGGCTACGACGGCGTCGGCTGGCACGCCGTGCAGGAGAGCTACGGCGGCCCCGACGGCCTGAAGCGCTTCGTCGACGCGGCCCACCAGGCCGGCCTGGGCGTCATCATCGACGCCGTCTACAACCACTTCGGCCCGTCCGGCGCCTACACCCCGCAGTTCGGCCCGTACCTCGCCACGGGCGCCAACACCTGGGGCCGCTCGCTCAACCTCGACGAGGCCGACAGCGGCGAGGTCCGCCGGTTCATCATCGACAGCGCCCTGCAGTGGCTGCGCGACTACCACTGCGACGGCCTGCGCCTGGACGCCGTGCACGCCCTGGTCGACCGCGGCGCCACCCACCTGCTGGAGGAGCTGGCGGCCGAGGTCGACGCCCTGTCGGCCGCGACCGGCCGCCCGCTGACCCTGATCGCCGAGTCCGACCTCAACGACCCGAAGCTGATCACGTCCCGCGAGGGCGGCGGCTACGGCCTGCACGCCCAGTGGGACGACGACGTCCACCACGCCCTGCACGCGATGCTGACCGGCGAGCGCCAGGGCTACTACGGCGACTTCGGCAGCCCGGAGTGCTTCAAGACGGTCTGGGAGTCCGCGTTCTTCCACGCCGACACCTGGTCGTCGTTCCGCCGCCGCGTCCACGGCCGCCCGGTCGACCGCGCGCGGATTCCCGGCTACCGTTTCGTGGTCTGCCTGCAGAACCACGACCAGATCGGCAACCGGGCGACCGGCGACCGGCTCACCGCCACGCTGTCGCCGGGCCTGCTGCGGGTCGGGGCCACGCTGCTGCTGACGTCCCCGTTCACGCCGATGCTCTTCATGGGCGAGGAGTTCGGCGCCCGCACCCCGTGGCAGTTCTTCACCAGCCACCCGGAACCGGCCCTGGCCGCCGCCGTGGCGAAGGGCCGCCGGGAGGAGTTCGCCGCCCACGGCTGGCCGGAGGGCGACGTGCCGGACCCGCAGAACCCGGAGACCTTCGTCCGCTCCCATCTCGACTGGGCCGGCCTGGACCAGGACATGCTGGCGCTGTACCGGCGCCTCATCGCCCTGCGCAAGTCGCTGCCCGACCTGTCCGACCCGCGCCTGGACCGCGTCCACGTGATCCACGACGACGGCGTCCTGCTGATCCGCCGCGGCGCGCACACCGTGGTGGCGAACCTGACCGCCGACCCGCGGACCGTGCCGCTGCGCTCGGAGTGCGTGCTGTTCGCCACCGACGAGGCGGTCCTGCTGCAGTCCGATCTCCTGACATTGCCTGGCGAGTCGGCGGCGGTGCTGTAGGGCGACGAAATGTCGGGCTTCGTGCCTCAGCCCGACATTTCGGACTTTTCGCCTGACGGGTGATATTTGCGAAAGGTCGGAATGCGGAGCGCCCGGCTTTTCGCAAATCCCCACAAAGCCGACAGTGGCGGCGTCAGCCCGGCGAGCACGCCCAGGAACCGGCTGACGTCCGCCGGATCCCGGGCGATCGCCGGGTACAGCCACGACCCGAACCGCTCCGGCCCGAACCCCGCCGCCCCGGTCGTCAGCCGGTACATCGCCCGCCGCTGCCGATCCCGCGACCGCTGGTAGCCGGCGAGCGCCCGGTCCAGCGGTGCACCCCCGCCGAGCCCCGCGACCAGCGCGGCCGCGAGCGCGTCGGCGTCGCGCAGGGCGTTGCCGATCCCCTGGCCGGTGATCGGGTCCATGACCAGCCCGGCGTCCCCGGCAAGGGCCCACCCCGGCCCGTACGGCACGCGGAACGTGTTCGGCAGGTCCACCGTCGCCCGCACCGGTTCACCCGCGGCCAGCCGGGCCCCGGCGAGCCGGTCGCCGAAGCTCGCCAGAAATCCGAGCTCCCGCACCTCGGCGAAGCGCTCCCGCGGCACCGACAGGAAGGCGACGGCGAGCCCGTCGTTGGTCGGCCACATCGACCGGAGCCCGCCCCGCCCCGGGTACACCTCGCCGCCCGTCAGCCCGAGCCCCTCGACGTACCCGTAGAAGGCCGCAGTCATCGCCGGCCGGACCCGATAGTCGCGAGCGCCGGCCAGCCGGGCCACCGTGGAGTGCTTCCCGTCCGCCCCGACGACCAGGCTCGCCGCGACCGACCGGGGCCCGCCCCGCTTGAACGCCCCGTCGATCCCGGCCACCCGCCCGCCGTCCCAGCGCAGCCCGGACACCCCGAACCCCTCCCAGACCTCGGCCCCCGCATCCCGGGCGGCGCCGACCAGCAGCGCGTCGAGCACCGTCCGGCGCGGGCTCAGCACCCCGTCCGCCCCCGGGTAGGCGCCCTCCAGCACGGCGGCCGGATGGGCGAATTTGGCTGTACGGACCATCGGCGCCCCCGCCGCCAGCAGCCCCTCCAGCAGCCCCCAGCGCCGCAGCAACGCCACCCCGGGCGGCTGCACCTGGTGCGTGGAGAGCGTGTCGCTCGGGAACCGCGCCCGGTCCACGGCAAGCACCCGCAGCCCCGCCCGCGCGAGCAGCAACGCCACCGCCGCCCCGGCCGGCCGCGCGCCGACCACGATCACGTCGTACCGCAGCATAGTTTTGATACACCGTAACGTAACACCGTCACGATATGCTGGCAAGCATGGGACGCCCCCGCGAACACGGCCCCGACACCCGCGCGGCCCTGCTGTCCGCCGCCGGCGACCTGGTCTACGCCGAGGGCCCGGCAGCAGTCTCGGTCCGCCGCGTCGCGGACGCGGTCGGCACCACCACCCGCGCGGTGTACAGCCTCTTCGGCGACAAGGACGGCCTCCTGCGCGCCCTGTCCCTGGACGTGGCCGAGACCATGCGCCGCCACCACGAGGCGGTCCCCGAGCTGCCCGACCCGCTGGACGAGCTGCCGCTGCTGATCGCCGGCTTCCGGTCCGCCGCCCGCGAGAAGCGCCAGCTCTACGACCTCTTCATGGCCCAGGTCCGAGCCGGCGCGGACCTCGACGATCCGGTGTTCCGCCTGGTGTACGCCAGCTTCGACCGCGTCCTGTCCACGATCCGCCGCTGCCTGGCTTTGGGCTTGTTCCCCGGCCGCGACGAGTTCACCGTCGGCCGCCTCTTGCTGGCCCTGGTCCACGGCCTGGCGTCTTTGGAGCTCCGCGGCATTCTGGGCGACGCTGAGACCGCCGGGGTTCTTTGGACGCAGGCCACCACCACTACTCTCGATGGCCTGCGCCGCCCTTTGTAGCGCTTTACCGCATTCCGCCGGACCGAGTTAGCGTGGTCCCGGCCAGACTCTGGTCAAGGTTGGTGGTCCAGACCGTAGAGGGACTGCCTGGTCCGTCGTGGTCATCATTCGGTGGTACAACTCAGAAATCGGTTTTTTTTAGGATTTCTCGCCTGGACCACCGAACGTCGACCAAAGTCGTCTCCGGGACGGCCGACCAAGCGTCACCCGAACAGCGGCTCGACAGTCAGCTCCCCGCCGGGATGGACCAGAACCACCAGAACCTCCCCGTCGAGCGAGAAGACAGCCCGAGCAAGCCCGGGAACAGCAACCCGCTCCCCCCGCTCCAGGTCCACGGCAACAGCGCTGTCGTACCGCCCGTCAGCGACAAGCAGCAGAGCGCAGGGCCGATCGAGCCGCCCCACGAAACACCCGGCGAGCCGAGCCCGCGACGGCACCGGAATCGGCGAACCGATCACCGCGCCGGTATGCGGCTCCCACCGATGCACGAACCCGTCCCAGTCGCACCCGACCAGCATCTCCCGACCGGAAGGCGCCAACGCCAGCCCCTCCAGCGACGACCCCACAGTCTGCTGCGGCGGCAACACCGGCTCCCCGGTCGCCGCGTCCCACCGGTACAGGCCGGTCTCGTCACAAGCGATCACCGTCGAACCACCGCCCGGCCGCGAAACCACGGTGACCGCGCGCAGCGAAGGCCCCACGAGCGGCCGCCGCCCAAGCCGCGAACCCGTCGCGGCGTCCCAGCGGTGCACGCCCGTTGGACCCGCGCCCACGATGACCGTGCCCGCCACCGCCACGTCCAGCACCTCGGCCGGGTCGAGGACCGGCGGTAGTTCCACGCCGGCGGCGAGGTCGAAGCGGCGCGGGCCGGTCGGCCCCGCGGCCAGCAGGAGCGTCCGGCCGCCGGGCAGGGCGAGCGACGAACGGACCGCCGCCGGCCAGGTGCCGCGCCGGGCCTTTGTGCGGGCGTCGAACAGCGGGCCGCACGGGGCCAGCAGCGGGCCGTCCGGGGTGGGTACGACGGCGATCCAGGCGGCCATCGGGGTCGCGGCGTTGAACCGCACGGCGGAACTCCTTGACGGCGGGCGGACCCACCTGCTTAGGTAACCGGGAGGTTAGATAACCAACTGGTTAGGTACGGACGTGAGCACTGATCGGCTGAGTATGACCTTCGCGGCTCTCGCGGACCCGACCCGGCGGGCGATTCTTGCGCGGCTCAGTGCGGGCGAGGCGAGCGTGAAGGAGCTGTCGGCGCCGTTCGCGATGAGTGGGCCGGCCGTGTCGAAGCATCTGCGGGTGCTCGAGCAGGCCGGGCTCATCTCGCGGGGGCGGGACGCGCAGTGGCGGCCGTGCCGGCTCGAGGCGGGGCCGCTCAAGGAAGTGGCGGCGTTCGCCGAGGAGTACCGGCGGTTCTGGGACGCCAGTTACGCACGCCTGGACGCATACCTGCAACTGGTACAAGACGGGATGACGGATGAACAGTGAGCTCGGCGTGACCGATTTCGAGCTGGACGGCGAGGCGGGCGTGCGCATCACGCGGGTCGTCGCGGCGCCCGCGGAGCTGGTGTTCGAGGTGCACACGAGCGCCCGGCACCTGCGGCACTGGATGCTCGGGCCGCCCGGGTGGACGATGGACGTCTGCGAGATCGACCTGCGGCCGGGCGGGCCCTTCCGGTACGTCTGGCACTCCGAGACCGGCGAGGAGCTGACCATCGCCGGGACGTACGAGGAGGTCGAGCGGCCGACGCGGATCGTGTCGACCGAGGCGTGGGCCGGGGACTGGCCCGCCACCCGCAACACGCTCACGTTCACCGACCTGGGCGGGCGGACCCGGATCACCACGCACATCGCGTACGTGTCGGCGCAGGCGCGGGACAACGCGGTGCGCAGCGGGATGCGGGAGGGGCTCGACGCCGGGTACGCGAACCTCGACGCGTACCTCGCCGGGCAGTTCTCCATGCGCCTCGAGCTGGTGCCGGTCCCGGTCGCCGACGTGGCCGCGGCGAAGGAGTTCTACGCCGAGAAGCTCGGCTTCGCCGTCGACCACGACATCGAGACGCCCGACGGGTCGCGGATCGTGCAGCTGACCCCGCCCGGGTCGGCGTGCTCGATCCTGCTCTCCCGCGGGCTGCCCGGGCTGGACCAGGCGCCGGGCGTCGTGCGCGGCCTGCACCTCGTCGTCGACGACGTGCGCCGGGCGCGCGAGGTGCTGCTCAAGCGCGGAGTCGAGGCCGGCGAGGTGCTGGACATGGGCGGAATCCTCTACGTGCCGCTCGCCGACCCCGACGGGAACTCGTGGATGCTGCAGGAGATCCCGCCGTCCACGCGGACCTCGAGCGAGCCCCAGGACGTGCCGGCGACGTAGGGGTACCGGCCGGGGCGCGCACCAGCCGTGCGCGTCCCGGCCGTCGCGTCGTGCCGGACCCCGGTCCAGGCGGTCAGCAGCGACCAGCCGGCCATCGCCCGCACGTAGTGGTCGCCGCACTCGATCTCGTTGAACGGGTTGCGCCGGGTCCCGTCGTAGCGGTCCCGCACGCCGCGGACGATCGCCAGGCCCTCCTCGTCGAGCCCCTCGTAGAAACAGTGCGCGGCCACCTGGTACTCCACGCCCGTCCAGACCTCGTCGCAGTAGCGCAGCGGGACGGCCGGGCGCCCGCCGTGCGGCCAGCTGCACACCACGAGGCCGGTCTCGTCGCCGTCGGCGAAGGCCCGATAGCCGTGCGGTTCGAAGTGCGTCCGGAGGTTGTACCGCACGATCGCCCGTAAAGCCGACCGCACCCGCTCGACCGGCAGCAGGTGGCCGAGCCCGAGCTCGTGCGCCCACCACTGCCCGAGCAGCTGGTCGGAGAGGCAGCCGGCGCCGAAGTCGTACGCCTCCCCCGTGCTCGGCTGCGCGTAGAACTCGCCGTTCCACAGCAGCTCGTCGTACGCCTTCGCGGCCCGCGTGAACGTGGCGCCCCAGTCTCCCCCGGCGCCCAGCAGCCCGGCCATCTCCTGCATCGCGCGCAGCGCGGCGAGCCACAGCGCACCGACGAACATGTTGGGGCCGTGCAGCGCGATGTCATACGTGACCGGCTGCTCGCCGCGGAGGACGCCGTCGCCCTCGCGATCCCAGGTGTCCGAGATATGCGACATAAGAGCAAAAAGCGGCTGCCACTGTACGCGCAGCCAATCCGTCCCGGCACCGTCCAGCACGCTGCGGTAGGTCTTCAGGACGGCGCCGAGCATGCCGTCCAGCGCCGGAGCGGCCGGCCCGCCGATCGCGACCCCGTGCAGCTGCGGGAGGTACAACGGCAGCACGACCCGGTGCGGGATCGAACCGTCGGCCGCCTGCACGAGGAACTCGGTCTCCCGCATGTCCCGCCCGATCGACGGGAAGAGCCGGGCCAGGGCCTGCTCGTAGTTGAGCACGTGGTTGCAGTTGAGCGGGCACGAGCCGCCCGCGTCGCCGTTCCAGTTGCGGGTCGAGGCGCCCAGCGCCCCCTCGAACGCGAACGTGCGCCCGTCGGCGGTGCGGAAGATGCTCGGCGAGCGGACCAGGGCCGGCTGCGCCGCGATCGTCGCCCGCAGCGGCTCCGGCAGGTCGCTGCCGGCCACGGCGTCGGCCCACGCGCGGGAGGCGGCGTCGAGCCGGTCCCGGTCGGCCAGGTACGCGTCGAGCACGTCGAGCGCCCCGCCGAACCGGGTCGCGTAGTGGTTGCCGACCCAGAAGCGGGATGGGCCGTACACCTGCTGGGGTCCGAACCGGTCGAAGTCGGCGTAGCGGTTCGGGAACCACCACGCGTGCACGACGTCGATGGTCGTCGACTCCCCCGGTGCGAGGGCGAACGCGGCGGCCAGGCCGGCGTCCCAGGTGTGCCCGGCCGGGCTCGGGCCGCTCGGCACGCGCATCGGGGACGCGCCGGGGCCGAGCGCCGCCCGCAGCGCCGCGTCGGACCAGTCGCCCAGTTGCGTCGGAGCCACCAGTCGTACCGTCTCCACGAACCGCAGCAGCGCCTCGGCGTCATGGGCGCGGGGCAGCACGGCGGCGGGCGCGTCGGTCCACAGCAGCAGCTCGCCTGCGGCCGGATCGTCGTCGGCCAGCCCCGGATGGTCCATGAGCACGCCGGTCTGCCCCGGCCGGCGCAGGACCCGGTTGACGTTGCCGCCGTACCCGGCGCCGCGGGTCCCGGCGATCGGCGTGACGCCGTCCCAGCCGGCCGCGTTCTGCAGCGCGGCGAGCAGGAACCCGTGCCGGAACTCGGCGCTGTCGTTGCGGATCGTGAACCGGTAGCGGACCAGCGGCAGGCCGCTCGCCTCGGCGTCGAGCGGCACGAACGGGGTGTGCGCCTCGAGCGACACGGCGACCGGCAGCGCGGGGTCGTGGTACGTCACGGTCGCGAACGGGTACGCCGCGTCGAACGTCGTGTCCGCCACGAACGGCCAGCGCGAGGCCAGCTCCGCGGCCCGGTCCGCGTCGGGGACGTCGGCGTCGGAGACGTTCGCGGCCGGGTCCGGGTGCGGGGCGATCGGCGCGGCCCGCAGCAGCCGCACCACGTCGTCCGGCGGCTCCAGGGACGAGACCCGCAGCGCGAAGAACGAGTCGGGCAGCAGCCCGGCGTGGTTGGGCGGGCCGTTGAGCTGCCACTGCCGCAGCGCACCGTCGCCGCACAGCGCCACGTGCCCGGTGCCGAGCCCGCCGAGCGGGAACGCCACCGCGCGCCGCGCGTCTCCGGTGAACACACGATCCTCCAGGGGTACTTGAAATCGATTTCACGGAACGTAGATCCTTGCCCCCGCGCTGTCAAGACGCCCTAAAGTCAGTCGCTATGGCCACGATCTACGAGGTAGCCGCACTCGCCGGCGTCTCACCCGCGACCGTCTCGCGGGTCTTCAACGGCAACACGGTCTCGCCCGAGAAGCAGCGGGCCGTGCGCGACGCCGCCGCCAAGCTGGCCTTCACCCCGAACAAGACCGCCCGCCGGCTGCGCAAGCAGAGCTCCGAGGTGGTCGCGCTGCTCATCCCCGACATCGAGAACCCGTTCTTCACCGCCCTGGCCCGGGGCGTGGAGGACCGGGCCCAGGAGTCGGGCTTCTCCGTGGTGCTGTGCAACACCGACGACGACCCCGGCAAGGAGCTGCGCTACCTGGAGATCGCCGCGTCGGAGCAGATGGCCGGCGTGATCCTGGCGCCCGCCTCCGACGAGGCCGACCTGGGCGCGATCGCCTCGCTCGGCCGCCCGGTGGTGGCCGTGGACCGCACCACGCCGTACCCGGTCGACGCGGTCAAGGTCGACAACCGGGCGGCCGGCATCGCGGCCACCACGGCGCTGTTCGACGCCGGCTTCCGCCGCATCGCCTGCATCGCCGGCCCGGTCGGGATCGAGGCGACCGAGGACCGGTTCCTGGGCTGGCGGCAGGTGATGACCGCCCGGCGGGCCGCGGTGCCCGAGCCGTTCCTGCAGCACGCCAACTTCCGCGCCGACGGCGGGCACGCGGCCATGCGGCGGCTGCTGGACCTGCCCGAACCCCCTGACGCGGTGCTGACTACGAACAACCTCATGGGCGTGGGCGCGTTGCAGGCGATCGTCGAGCACGGCGTCGACCCGGCCAGGTTCGGCCTGGCCGTCGTCGGCGAACTGCCGTTCATGTTCCTGACCCCGCCGGCCGTGGTGCAGGTCCGGCTCCCGGCCCGCCACCTGGGCACCACCGCGGCCACGATGCTCCTCGAACGCATCGGCGGGGACGCCCAGCCGCCCCGCACCATCGTCCTGCGGGCCGAGCTGGCGCCCTGAGCTGCAATCGATACCACACGGCAAACTTCCTGATCAGGGCTGACGTGACGAGGGTGCGGAGGGGTTCTTGACGAAATCGATTTCTTGGACTTCACTGTGCCCACCGCACCGCCTCCCAACCTCACCTCAATCCGAGAGGGACGCAGGCTCATGAACACCCCGTTACGCAAGCTCGCGCTGCTCTGCGCGACCGCCGCGCTCGCGGTCACACCCTTGGCGGGCTGCTCGAACGACGACTCCGGCGCATCCTCCGGCGACGGCAAGTCGCTGGAGATCGTCTACTGGAACTACGGGCCGGCCGCCGAGTCCGGCAACAAGGCCACGGCCGACGCCTTCATGGCCGCCCACGCCGGCACCAAGGTGACGCTCACCCCCGTCACCGGCGAGAACTGGGGCACCTACTACGCCAACGTCGCCACCCTCATCGCCTCCGGCAAGCGCCCCGACGTCATGGTCATCTCCGGCGAGGGCGCCCAGTTCGTGCACGCCAACAACCTGGTGCTGCCGATCAACAAGTACCTGGACAAGGACGCCGAGGCCAAGACGCTCACCGGCGACATCGCCAAGGGCCTCATCGACGGCTTCACGGTCAAGGGCGACGTCGTCACGCTGACCTACGGCTGGAACGACATGGTCGTCTACTACAACACCGACGTGTTCAAGGCGGCCGGTGTGGAGCCGCCGAAGGCCGACTGGACCTGGTCGGACTTCGAGGCCACGGCCAAGAAGCTCACCGCCGACACCAACGGCGACGGCAAGCCCGACCGCTACGGCTTCACCTGGGCCAGCAACGAGATCTTCCCCGGCATCATGCCCTGGGTGGCCAACGCCGGCGGCAACCTCACCAGCGACGACGTGTGCCAGGCGACGGCCGACACGCCACAGGTCAACAAGGCCGTGTCGTTCCTGGAGAACCTCATCAAGGAGAACGTCGCCCCGGCCCCGATGCCGATGAGCGACGTGTTCACCCGCTTCCAGAACGGCCAGGTCGCCATGTTCGGCGCCGGGCGCTGGCCCATCGCCACGTTCCTGCCGGCCGGCTTCAAGGCCTTCGACATCCAGCTGTACCCGAAGGGCGACACCTACAAGACGGTCTTCGGCGGCGCCGGCTACCCGATCCTCAAGTCGTCGAAGAACCCGGACCTCGCCTGGGAGTACCAGAAGTTCACGGTCAGCGAGGACATCGAGAAGCAGTACGTCGGCACCCCCGACAAGCCCGGCGACTCGATCCCGTCGCGGCGCTCGCTCGCCCAGACCATCTCCAAGGTCGGCGTCCCGCCCAAGAACTCCGACCTCTACTACGACAGCATCGACAAGTACCCGACGCTCGTGCCGTACCCGGCGCCCGCGAAGTACAGCGCGTTCGAGTCGACCACCCTGCGCCACCTGCAGCTCATCTTCGCCGGCGAGGTCAGCGTGGCCGACGGCCTCAAGAACATGCAGGGCGAGCTGAGCAGCATCGTGACCTGCTGAGATGGCGAGCCTGATGACACCCGGCACCATCCCTCCGGCCGCGGTCGACCTCGACCCCGGCCGGGGGGTCCCCCGCCGCCGGCGCCGCGACGGCCTCGCCGCCCTCGCGTTCCTGTCCCCGTCGATCGTGACGTTCCTGGTCTTCGTGCTCGCCCCGACGGCGGGCGTGCTGTACCTGAGCTTCTTCGACTGGAACCTGCTCAGCGACGGCGAGTTCGTCGGCTTCGACAACTTCGACCGGCTGGCCCACGACGAGCGGCTGCTCGGCGTGTACGGCTCCACCGCTTACATGGCCGTGGCCATCCTCGCCGTCAACGTGGTCGTCGGCCTGCTGCTCGCGGTCCTGCTGGAGACCCGGATGCCCCGCTGGGTGCGCGGCTTCTTCCGGCTGTCCTACCTGTTCCCGTTCGTGGTGTCGGCCTCCGCCGTCGCGCTGATCTGGCGCTTCCTGCTCAACAAGGATCTCGGCCTGGTCAACTGGGCCCTGGGCCTGCTCGGCGTCGACCGCATCGACTGGCTCGGGTCCTCGGCCTTCGCGCCGGTCTCGGTGATCCTGGTCAACTCGTGGAAGACGATCGGCTTCTCGATTCTCGTGTACATCGCGGGCCTGCAAGCCATCCCGGACGCGCTGAAGGAGGCGGCGATCGTCGACGGGGCCAACGCTTGGACCCGGTTCTGGCGCATCACGTTCCCGATGCTGTCCCCGACGATCTTCTTCCTGGTCGTCATCAACACCATCAACTCGTTCCAGATCTTCGCCGAGCCGCGCGTGCTCACCCAGGGCGGTCCCGGCGACGCGAGCCGGACGATCGTCGAGTACCTCTACGACCGCGCGTTCGGCGACTTCGACCTCGGCTACGCCTCCGCCATCGGCATCACCTTCATGCTGGTCCTGATCGTCCTCACGGCGATCCAGTTCCGGCTCTCGAGAAGATGGACGTTCTACGATTGAGCCGCATCCTCGCCCGGCTGGCGACGTTCGCGATCCTGATCGTCGCCGCCCTCGCCATCTCGGCGCCGTTCCTCTGGATCTTCCGGGGCGCGTTCTCGGCCTCGGACGCGGAGCTGTACCGGCTGCCGCCCACGTTCGACCCGGACAACCTGACGGGCGCGAACTTCGGCAAGGTCACCGACCAGGTGCCGTACTTCCGGTTCTTCCTGAACTCGATCATCGTGTCCACCACGATCACGGTCGCGCAGCTCATCACCTGCTCCACGGCCGGCTACGCGTTCGCCAGGCTGCGCTTCCGCGGCAAGGGCGTGCTGTTCGCGGTGGTCATCGGCTCGCTCATGATCCCGATCCAGGTGACGATCGTGCCGCTGTTCCTGGTCATGTCGAAGCTGCAGCTGACCAACACGCTGTGGGCGCTGATCCTGCCGGGGATCTTCAGCGCGTTCGGCATCTTCCTGCTCCGCCAGCACTTCCTCGCGCTGCCCCACGAGCTGGAGGAGGCGGCCAAGCTCGACGGCGCCGGGCACTTCCGGACGTTCGCCCGGGTCATCCTGCCGCTGTCCGGCCCGTCGATCGCGACCCTCGGCATCCTCTGCTTCACGTACTGGTGGAACGACCTCCTCCTGCCGCTGGTCATGATCAGCGACACCGACCGGCAGACCCTCCCCGTGGGCCTGGTGCTGCTGGCCGGCCGGTTCTCCACCGGCTCGCTGGGCACCATCGCGGCCGGCATCGCCATGGCCATCGTGCCCGTGCTGGTCGTGTTCATCGTGGCCCAGCGGTACATCGTGCAATCGATCGCCTCCAGTGGATTGAAGCTCTGACATGGACAACCTCACCCTGCCCGCCCTCACCTGGTCCGGCGCCACCGCCTTCTGGCACGAGCTGCCCCGGAACCTGACCGCCGGGCTGGTGCTCGGACTCAGCGCGGTGCCCCTCGGCGCGGCCCTGCTCGCCGGCGCGCCCGGCTGGGTCGCCGCCGCGGCCGTGCTCCCGGTGACGCTCGCCCTGACCGGCCTGGCCGCGCTCACCGCCGACGACCGGGGGCTCGCCGCCCTGCGGCGCGTCGACCCGGTGCTGGCCCTGCTCCTCTCGGTCGCCGGTCTGGCACTGCTCGCCCCGTGGGGCGTCGTGCCGGCCGCGGCCGTCCTCCTCGTCGGGCCCTACGCGCTCGCATACGGTGCGGTTCGAGGCAGGCGCGGCCTGGCGGCGCTGCGCGGCGGGGTCATCCTCGCCGCGTACCGCCCCGCCTGGGCCCTGACCCTGACCGCCCTCACGGTGCTCGGCGCCTTCGCGGCGGCCGCCTCCGCCGGGGTGCTCGCGCCGGTCGTCGCGCCGCTGCTGCTGACCATCGCGGCCCGCCAGACCACCGCCCTCCTCGCCGAGATCGACACCCTGCAGGGCGCCCGATGATCCCGCTCACCGACGCACTCCCGGACGGCCCGCTCTCGGTGGCGGCGGTCCGTGCCGTCGATGACGGCCTGCGGGTCCTCGTGGCGCCCGCGAAGGCACCCCGGGTCGCCGGCAACCTGCGCGTGCACGGGTCGGGCGAGGCGTGCGTGCTGTGGATCCACGGGGGCGGGATGTTCCTGGGCGCGGCCGAGTACGAGGACGCGTTCTGCTGCGACCTCGCCGACCAGCTCGGCGCCGCCGTGGTGGCCGTCGACTACCGGCTCGCGCCCGAGCATCCGCACCCGGCGCCGCTCGAAGACTGCCGTGCCGCGCTCGAATGGTGCGCGGAGCGGTATCAGCGGGTCGTCGTGGCCGGGCGCAGTGCGGGGGGCGGGCTGGCCGCCGCGCTGTGCCTGCTCAACCGGGACCGGCACGGGCCCGCCATCGCGGCCGCGCATCTCTGGTACCCGATGCTCGACGACCGGCACCAGACCCCGAGCGCCACCGAGCTCGCCGACGCGCCCGTGTGGAACCGGCGGCTGTCCGAGCTGGCGTGGGCCGCGTACCTCGGCGGGGAGCCGGCCGACGAGTATGCCGCCCCGGCGCGGGCCACCGAGCTCGCCGGGCTGCCGCCCACGTACCTCGACTGCGGCGACCGCGACCTGTTCCGCGACGAGACCGCGGACTACGCGCGGCGGCTGGAGGCACAGGGAGTACCGACGCGGCGGTTCGAAATCGCCGGCGGCGTGCACGCCTTCGACCTGTTCGACCCCGGCGCCGCCATCAGTGTGGAAACCGGACGGCGGCGGCTCGAGGCGCTGCGGCGGTCGCTCGGTGAGGACTTCCGCGCGTGGTGACGATCTACGAGGTGGCGGCCAAGGCCGGCGTCTCCCCCGCCACGGTCAGCCGGGTGCTCAACGGCGCCCGGGTCTCCGCCGAGTCCGAGCGGCTCGTGCGGGCCGCCGCCACCGAGCTCGACTTCACGCCCAACCGGACCGCGCGGCGGCTGCGCGGGCAGCGCTCGGCGGTGATCGGGCTGATCATCCCCGACATCGAGAACCCGTTCTTCACCGCGCTCGCCCGCGGGGTCGAGAACCGGGCGCGGGCCGCCGGGTACTCGGTCGTGCTGTGCAACACCGACGAGGACCCGGAGCGGGAGGCCACGTACATCGACATCGCGCTCGCCGAGCACATGGCCGGGGTGATCCTCGCGCCGGCCGACGACGCCAGCGACGTGAGCCGGCTCGTGGCCAGCCGGCGGCCCGTCGTCGCCGTCGACCGCAGCCTGGCCCGCGCCGACGTGGACGCGGTCACCGTCGACAACCGGGCCGGCGGGCGCTCCGCCGCCGAGTCGCTGTTCGCGGCCGGGTTCACCCGGGTCGCCTGCATCACCGGGCCCAGCTCGGTCGAGACCGCGCAGCTGCGGATGGCGGGCTGGCGGCAGGCGGCGGCCCGGCACGCCGGGCCCGCGTACCTGGAGGAGCTGCTGCGCTACGCCGACTACCGCGTCGACGGCGGCCGGCAGGCGATGGCCGAGCTGCTCGCGCTGCCGGAGCCGCCGGACGCGGCCGTGGTCGCGAACAACCTCATGGCCGCCGGTGCCCTCGACGCGCTGCACGACGCCGGGCTCGCGCCGCCCGGGTTCGGCCTGGCCGTCTTCGGCGACCTGCCGTTCGCGTCGTTCGGCCGGCGCGGCATCCGGGTCGTCGACGTCCCGGCCCGCGAGCTCGGCGAGGCCGCCGCGACGCTGCTGCTGGAGCGCATCGGCGGGGATGCCGGGCCCGCGAAGACCGTCGTCCTGCGCACCAGGGAGCAGACGTGAGCCTGTTCTTCGGGATCGACATCGGTACCTCCACCACCAAGGCCGTCCTCGTCGACGCGCACGGCACCGTGGTGCGCTCGGCGGTGCGCCCGCACGCCGTGCAGCGCCCGCGGCCGGGGCACGTCGAGATGGACGGCGCGATCTGGTGGGACGAGTTCGTGTCCCTGGCCGAGGAGCTGACCGCCGGCGTCACCGTCGCCGCCGTCGGGGTCAGCGGCATGGGCCCGTGCGTGCTGCTGACCGACGCCGAGGATATCCCGCTGCGCCCGGCCATCCTGTACGGCGTCGACACCCGCGCCACCGCCGAGATCGCCGCCCTCACCGAGCGGCTGGGCGGCGCCGACGCGATCCGCGCGCGCTGCGGTTCGGCCCTGTCGTCCCAGGCCGTGGGGCCGAAGCTCGCCTGGGTCGCCGGGCACGAACCGGCGCTCTACGCGCGGGCCCGCAGACTGTTCATGCCGGCGTCGTGGCTGCAGTACAAGCTGACCGGCTCCTATGTTCTGGACTTCCACTCGGCGAGCCAGTGCACGCCGCTGTTCGACACGCACGCGCTCGCGTGGCACGAGCCCTGGGCGCGGCTGGTCGCGCCCGGCCTGGAGCTGCCGGCGCTGGCCTGGCCCGGCGACGTGGCCGGCGCCACCACGCACGCGATCGGCGGCATCCCGGCGGGCACCCCGGTCATCGCCGGGACCATCGACGCCTGGACCGAGGCGGTCAGCGTCGGCGCCCAGCGGCCCGGCGACCTCATGCTCATGTACGGCACCACGATGTTCCTCATCGCGACCGTCGAGGAGGCGCTGACCAGCCCGGTCATGTGGGGTACCGTCGGCGCCCTTCCCGGCACCCGCAACCTGGCCGGCGGGATGGCCACCTCCGGCGCCGTGACCGCGTGGCTGTCCGAGCTCACCGGGGCCGGCTACCCCGAGCTGCTGGCCGAGGCGGAGGCGTCCGGGCCGGGCGCGCGGGGGCTGCTGATGCTGCCGTACCTCGCCGGGGAGCGCACCCCGATCCAGGACCCGGACGCGCGCGGCGTGATCGCCGGGCTGACCCTGTCACACACCCGCGGCGACCTGTACCGGGCCGCGCTGGAGGCGACCGCGCTCGGGGTGCGGCACAACGTCGAGGCGCTGCGCACGGCCGGCGCGGACATCACGCGGGTGGTGGCGGTCGGCGGCGGCACCCAGGGCGGCCTGTGGACCGAGATCGTCTCCGCCGTCACCGGCCTGGCCCAGGTCGTGCCGCGGGTGACCGTCGGCGCCTCGTACGGAGCCGCCTACCTCGCCGCCTGCACGTTCGGCGCGTTCGACATCGAGCGCTGGAACCCGGCCGCCCACGTCGTCGAGCCCGCCCCGGCCGCGGTGTACGAGGAGCTCTACGCGTTGTACCGCGACCTGTACCCGGCCACCAGCACCATCGTCCACACGCTCGCGGCCCACCAGCGGCTGCTCGCGTGACGTCTCCCGGAGGACCCCCTATGAGCACCTACACCCTCCCCGCCGCACCCACCCGCCCGGCCGCCGAGCCGAACACCGCGTACCTCGTCGCCAGCGGCGACCTGCGCCCCGCCGCCAATGAGGCCGGGTGGCCGACGCAGGTCGCGATGGAGGCCGCCGTCACCGCCGCGCTCGCCGAGCTCGGCTGGTCCGTGCGGCGCGCCCACGACGGCTTCATCTCCAGCCAGCGGATGGGCCTGGAGGTCTTCAAGACCATCCCGCCGGACGCGCCGCTGATCGTGGCGGAGGCGGTCTGGCAGTACTCCCACCACATCCTGGCCGGGCTGCGCACCCACCGCGGCCCGATCCTGACCGTGGCCAACTTCGCCGGCGACTGGCCCGGCCTGGTCGGGCTGCTCGGCGTCAACGCGGGCATGGCCAAGATGGGCGTGCCCTACTCCACGCTGTGGTCGGTCGACTTCACCGACGACTGGTTCAAGGCCGGGCTGCGCTCGTGGGTCACCACCGGTTCGGTCCCGCACGACACGTCCCACGTGCGGGATCTTCCTTCGTTGGTACCGTCGGCCGAGGTCGACCTGGGCCGCGCGCTCGCCGCGCAGCTGCTCGCCGACAAGGCCATCATCGGCGTGTTCGACGAGGGCTGCATGGGGATGTACAACGCGATCATCGACGACGAGCTGCTCAACCCGATCGGCATCTACAAGGAGCGGCTCTCGCAGAGCGCGCTGTGGGCCGAGATGCAGCGCGTCCCCGACGCCGAGGCTTCCGCTGCCTTCGACTGGCTCACTGCCGCCGGCATGACGTTCCGCTTCGGCGCCGACGCGGCCACGGAGCTCACCCGCGAGCAGGTGCAGTGGCAGCTGAAGATGTACATCGCCGCCCTGCGCATCGCCGACGACTTCGGCCTGGACGCGGCCGGCATCCAGTACCAGCAAGGCTTGAAGGACCTCTGCCCGGCCTCCGACCTGGCCGAGGGCCTGCTCAACAACGCCGACCGCCCGCCGGTCACCTCGCGCGACGGGGCCCGGGTGCTGTGGGACGGCGTGCCGCTGCCGCACTTCAACGAGGCCGACGAGGGCGTCGCCGTGGACGCGCTCGTCACCAACCGGATCTGGACCGCGATGGGCCTCGACCCGGCCACGACGCTGCACGACGTGCGGTGGGGCGAGGACTTCGACGGTACCTTCGTGTGGGTCTGGGAGATCTCCGGCTCGGTCCCGGCCTCGCACTTCGCCACCGGCTACGCGGAGGCGGAGGGCTGGCGGCAGGACCCGGTGTACTTCCCGCTCGGCGGCTCCACCATCAAGGGCATCTGCAAGCCGGGCGAGGTGGTCTGGAGCCGCGTCTTCGTCCAGGGCGGCAAGCTGCACGCCGACCTGGGCCGCGCCTCGGCGGTGTCGCTGCCGGCCGACGAGTCGCAGCGCCGCTCGAAGGCCACCACGCCCGCCTGGCCGATCATGCACGCGGTCCTGCACGGCGTGACCCGCGACCAGTTCATGGCCCGGCACAAGGCGAACCACCTCAACGTCGCCTACGCCCCGGACGCTGCTGTCGCTGACAAGGCGCTGCTGGTGAAGGCCGCCCTCCTCGCCGAGCTGGGCGTCGAGGTCCACCTGTGCGGGAATGTGTCGATATGATCGCCGGATGACGTCGGTCAGGCAGGTCAGGCAGGTTCAGGTCACCTTCGACTGCGCGGACCCCGAGCGCCTCGCCCGCTTCTGGTGCGAGGTGCTCGGCTACGTGATCGAGCCGGACGACACCACCGCCTGCGTGGACCCCAACGGCGTCGGCCCGCGCCTGTACTTCCAGCAGGTCCCCGAGGGCAAGGCCGTCAAGAACCGCGTCCACCTGGACGTGCGGGTCGGCACCGGCCTGGTCGGCGCCGAACGGCTCGCGGTCCTGGAGTCCGAGTCCGCGCGGCTGGTCGCCCTGGGCGCGGCGCGCGGCGACCTCCTGATCGCCGACGGCGTCAACGAGTCATGCCAGAACATGCGCGACATCGAGGGCAACGAGTTCTGCCTCGACTGAGCCTTCTCAGCGCGGGTCGTCGAGCTCGATCAGCTCCAGGAGGTTGCCCTCGCTGTCCTTGAACCAGGCCGCCCGCCCGACCGGGGTCGGCGCGAACTGCTCGAACGCGACCCCGCGCCCGCGCAGCTCGGCCACCACCACCTCCAGGTCGTCCACCACGAAGCAGGCGATGCAGTGCCGCGCGGCCCCGGCATCGGCCGCGGTGAAGACCACGAAGAGCGTGTCGCCGCTGCGGTACAGCAACGAGTCCGGCAGCTCCTGCACGGGCACGAGGCCCAGCCGGCTGCGGTACCACTCCCGCACCCGGGCCAGATCGGCGGCGGGAATCATCGGGCGCATCGAGCGTGCACGCAACATCCCGCGCGACTACCCGGCCGCCGCCCCGATATGCGGATCGGCGCAGGCGCTCAGCCCGACCCGACGAGGCGGCGCAGCGCGGCGTGGGCCGGTGGACCCCAGGTGGGTTTGCCGCCGGGTTCGCCCTTGTCGCCCGCGTCGCCGATGAGGATGCCGCTCAGCGCCCGCGTCACCGCACACCCCCGCGCCCGCCGCAGCATGGCCTCGTCGACGCCCGGCCCGTACGCGGAGTGGAACGCATCGAGGGAGTCGTCGGACAGCAGCAGCCAAGCCGAGGCCAGGTCGTACGCCGGGTCGCCCGCGCACAGGTCGCCGAAGTCGATGATCCCGCCGATCGTCCCGTCCGTGGTGAGGACGTTCGCCGGGTGCAGGTCCGCGTGCAGCCACAGCGCCGGCCCCGTCCACGGCGGCGCGGCCACGGCATCGGCCCACACGGCGCGGACGGCATCCGGATCCTTGACCAGCCCCCGCTCGACGGCCTCGGCCAGCCCCCGCTCGACCCCTCCGGCCAGCTCCGCCAGCGGCCCGCCCCGTCCCCGTCCTTCGGGCGCCTCCTCCGGTGCCGGCTGGTGCAGGGCCGTCAGAAAGCCCGCCAAAGCAAGGGCCGCATCCGTGTACCGCGTGACCGGCACCCGATCCGCCGGCGCGCCCGGCACCCAGGTCGTGATGATCCACGGGCGGGGAAAGCGGTCCGACGGCTCGCCGAGGCGCTGCGGAACCGGCACCGGCAGCGGCAGCGACGGGGCCAGGGTCGGCACCCACGCGAACTCCTTATAGAGCAAGACCTCCGCGAACGCCGTCGCCCATGGGAGGCGGACGGCCAGGTCGTCGCCGAGGCGCCACAGCTGGTTGTCCCAGCCCCGCGCGCCGAAGCGCACCGGCCGGTCGACGGCCAGGTCGGGGTGCTGGTCGCGGACCAGGGCGTGGACGAGATCTGCGGTGATGTCGAGCTCGGCGTGGGTCACGCCTGATTGTCCAGCAGGTCCGCGATCTGCAGCATGCGCGGGTCGGCGGTCAGCTCCTCCAGCGTGAGCGGCAGCGGGATGCGCCAGTTCGGGTACTGCTGCGAAGTCCCCGGCAGGTTCGGCTGCCGCGCCTCGCCCAGGACGTCGTACGGCGACGCGAGCAGGATCCGGCACGGCGTGCGGGTCAGCAGCCGGTGCATCGCGACGACGAGTTCGGCGTCCGTGCTCTCCCGGGTGGCCAGGCCCTCGGCGGAGAGCAGGTCCAGCAGCGCGTTGCGGTCCTGCGCGGCCGCCGCCTCCTCCTCGGGGACCGTGCGGGTCAGGACGCCGGCCTCGGCGCGGGCGCGGATGTGTTCGCCGGTCAGGAAGCCCGTGGCGGTCGGCAGGTCGTGGGTCGAGATGCTCGCCATGGCGTTCGCGGGCCACTTGGCCGGGGGGATGAAGCGGCCGTCGTCGTCGCGGGTGAACCACAGGACGGCGGAGCCGAGGATGTTGCGGGCCTGCAGGGTCTCGGTGACGATCGGCTCGACGGTGCCGAGGTCCTCGCCGACCACGACGGCGCCCGCGCGGACCGCCTCCTCGATCAGGACGCCCAGCATGGCCTCCGGGTCGTAGTGGACGTAGGCGCCCTGCGCGGCGCCGTGCTCCGGCGGGATCCACCACAGCCGCCACAGACCCGCGACGTGGTCGACGCGCAGGCCGCCGGCGTGCTCGAAGATGCCGCGCAGCAGCGCGCGGTACGCCTCGTAGTCCGTCGCCGCCAGCCGGTCCGGGCTCCACGTGGCGAGGCCCCAGTCCTGGCCCTGCTGGTTGAACGCGTCCGGCGGGGCGCCGACCTTGGCACCGCGCGCGATGACGTCCTGCAGGGTCCAGGCGTCGGCGCCGCCGGGGTCGATGCCGACCGCGAGGTCGTGGACGATGCCGACGGCCATGCCCGCGGCGGCCGCGTTGGCGGTGGCGAGCTGCTCGGCGCAGCGGCGCTGGAGCCAGACGTGGAAGGCGGCCCGCCGCGGGTCGGCGGCGGCGTACGCGGCCGGGCCCGGGCGGCGCAGCTCCTCCGGCCAGGCCCGCCAGTCGACGCCGTGCACCTCGGCGAGCGCCGTGTAGGTGGCGAAATCGCGCAACGCCGGCTCGGTGTCCGAAACATCCGACAAGCCAGGGAAAAGTGCCTCGAGCGCCGCACGCTTCGCGCGCCAGACCCCGTCGTAGTCGATCAGGTCCGCCGTCGGCGGGCGCAGGGCGTCGACCGAAGCACGAAGCGCATCAGAGCCGTTCTTGTACTCCGGGAGATCCTCGATCCGCAGATAGACGGGATTCACGAAGCGGCGCGACGACGGCGAGTACGGCGAGGACGGCATCGGATCGACCGGCGCCACCGCGTGCAACGGATTGACCAGGATCGCCCCGGCGCCGGTCAGGAAGGCCCAGCGCGCGAACGCGGCCAGGTCCGCGAAATCCCCGACGCCCCAGGATCCGGCGGAGCGCACGCCGTACAACTGGATCATCCATCCCCACGTGCGCGGGACCTCGGGCAGCGCGATCGGCTCGGCCACCGGCATCGCGCCCGCCGTGCGCGGTTCGAGCAGCGCCATGACGGCCCGCACGACGTCGGGGTCGATGTCGACGCGGCGGTGGCCGGCCGTCTCGTACCAGGTGGCCACGCCCCGGGCCGCGGCCTGCGCCGCGAGCGAATCTTCAGACACGCGGCAGTCTTACCCCACCGGGACGTCGGCGACACGATCTCGCAGCACCAGGCTCGGCACCTGCTCGGCCCCGACGAGCTGTAACGCCTGGCGGACGCCCCGCGAGCAGCGCACGACCGTGTGGTGGCGGGGGCGGGAGGCGGCGAAGCGCACGATGTGCCCGGCCCCGGCCGCGTCGACGAAGCTCAGGTCGCTGGCGTCGAGCATGACCACGGAGTCGGCCCCGGCCACGAGGTCGAGGATCGAGGGCAGCGACTCGGTGTTGGACGCGTCGAGCTCGCCGGTGAGGCGCAGGTGGGCGCCCCAGCCGCCGAGCGTGAAGCCGAGCAGCGGGCCGGGGTGCACGGCGCCGATGCGGGCGAGCAGTTCCTTGCCGAAGCGGCGGCGGTCGTAGAGGCACAGGCCGGTGACGCGCGGGTCGCCGAAGAAGCGGTTCACCTGGTGCTCGTAGGCGAACAGGTCGGCCGGGGTCCAGGCGGGCCGGTCGGTCCAGCGCATCTCGCCGGCGAGGGAGATCGCGGGCCAGCCGCCGCGGCCGAGGGTCTCGTCGGCGAGGCGGCCGAGCAGGTCGAGCATGTCCGCGACGCCGAACAGCGGCCCGCCGAAGGAACCACTCATACCGGTGCCGAAGCGCAGGGTGGTGAGTTGCCCGGGCGCGGCACCGCTCACGGCGGTGCCGAGCGCCCGCTCCAGGTCACCCGAATCGGTGTCCAGGAAGATCACAACGCGGTGACCTGCGGTGACAGCGCGTTGCGCGAAGCCCGTCAGCAGCTCGCCGATCTCGTCGTCACTTGAGTAAGCGAGCGTGACGTGCCTGCCGAACAACGCCGCCCCAAGCTCCCGCACGGGGAACACATTACGACGTGAATAAGCGTGTCGAAATTGCCGGACGGATGAATGCCCGACTTGTATTACTCAACCCTCCGGCGCGCCGTTACTCAACGGCAAAGCTCAGAGCCGCGGCGCGTCGTCCGCCTTGTCGTCGGCCAGCGCGGCCGGGCCGATGATCAGCGGGTCGGGCGTGCCGACGAGCTCGACATCCTTGTTGTCGTACGAGAACCGGGTCAGCACGTGCCGCATCGCCTCGAGCCGGGCCCGCTTCTTGTCGTTGCTCTTCACGACCGTCCACGGCGCGTCGGCGGTGTCGGTGTAGAAGAACATCGCCTCTTTCGCCTCGGTGTAGTCGTCCCATTTGTCCAGCGACGCGAGGTCCATCGGCGACAGTTTCCACTGCCGCACCGGATCGACCTGGCGGATCAGGAACCGGGTGCGCTGCTCGTTCTTCGACACCGAGAACCAGAACTTCACCAGCTTGATCCCGGAGCGCACGAGCATCCGCTCCAGCTCGGGGGCCTGGCGCATGAACTCGAGGTACTCGGCCCGGCTGGCGAAGCCCATGACCCGCTCGACGCCGGCCCGGTTATACCAGGACCGGTCGAACAGCACGATCTCCCCGGCGGCGGGCAGGTGCCGGATGTAGCGCTGGAAGTACCACTGCGTCGACTCGCGCTCGCTGGGCTTCTCCAGCGCGACCACCCGGGCCCCGCGCGGGTTCAGGTGCTCCATGAAGCGCTTGATCGTGCCGCCCTTGCCGGCCGCGTCGCGCCCCTCGAAGAGCAGCACCACCCGCTCGCCGCGGTCCTTGATCGTGTTCTGCAGCTTCAGCAGCTCGATCTGCAGGAGGCGCTTGGTGCGGTCGTACTCGTCGCGGGTCATCCGCTCGTCGTAGGGGTAGTCCTCCCGCCACGTGTCGACCGGCTGACCGTCCTTGCGCAGCAGCACGGGGTCGTCGTCATCGTCGTCCTCGACCAGGTAGTCGTCGAGCGAGAGTTCCGTCATCCCTTCGTGGTACCCCAAGCCCCGGCATTTGACCACTGCCGGGGCTTGAACAGCGCCTTACAAGATCAGACTCACTGGTACCCGCGGATCTCCTTGAACGCCCCCGGCAGCGAACCGGTCCGGGCGTCGAAGGTCTTGCCGCCGGTCAGGTCCGCGATCTGCTGCATCTCGGCCACGTTGCCCTCGCCGAAGAGGATCGTGAACACCGGCACCTTGGCCAGCTGCGGCACCCGCGCCTTGAACGCGTCGAGCCGGGCCCCGGCGGTGACCTCGCCGTCGGTCAGCAGCACGATCGAGGTGAACCGGTCCGGGTCCTCCTTGGCCAGCGCCGCGGCCTGGTCGAAGGCGACGAACAGCGCGTCGTAGATCGCGGTGTCCCCGCTGACCTTGAGCCCGCCGGCGTACCCGCGGATCTGGTCCAGCGTCGGCTGGAAGTTGTCCTCGGGGACGTCGAACCGGCTGACCTGCCCGGGCTTGGTGCTGAACGGGATCATGAGCACCTGCTCGCGCCCGTTGAACCGGGTGAACTGCCCCGACAGGCTGGTGTCGGCGCCGGTCAGGCCGGTCAGCGCACCCTTGAGCCCCTCGATCCGCTCGCCCTTCATCGAGCCGGACAGGTCCAGCACGTAGATCGTCCGGGCGGGCTTGCGCAGGTCGTCGCCGAAGGCCCCGATGAGCGCGTTGGCCGCCTCGAGCTTGCCGGGGAACGGCAGCTCGGGCAGGGACCCCCCGCCCTTCGGGCCGAAATCAGGAGCCAGTTGCAGATTTGGTACCGCCGGTCGGCGCCACGTCTTCGCCATGATCTCCTTCTGCACGCTGGGACGGCGCAGATAGTCGGCCACGGCGGCATAGTTCGTCCTGGTCTGCTCGTTGACCCCGGCCAGCAGGGTCAGCGGGTAGTCGGCGGTGACGACGCCGTCGGACGGGTACACGATGGTGAGCTTCTCCGGCAGCTTCCCGGAGGCGTTGAGCGACAGCAGGACGGACTCGTAGTTGACCAGGCCGTCGACGGCGTGGTCGTTCTTCTCGGCCGCGTTCTTGGCGAACGCGTCGGCGAGCCAGCCCGACGAGCCCGAGGTGAGGTTCTGCCCGGCGAAGAAGGCCCGCAGCCGCGGGGTGAGCGGGGCGATCTGGTCGGCGTTGAGTGCGGCGCCGGTGCCGGACAGGGCCGCGGCCACCCCGACGAGCGCGCTGAACCCGGAGTTGGAGCTGGCCGGGTTGGTCATGCCGTAGGTGAACTTGTGCTCGCCGGCCGCGACCGCGATCTCCGACCAGGTCGGGCGGTGATCGGTCCAGCCCAGCTGCTTGGCCACCGTCTCCCGCACGCCCAGCACGACCGGGGAGGTCGCGACCTTGGTGGCGGTGCCGATCCGGTCGCCGGCGCCGGGGTGCAGCTGGAGGTACCGGTTGCTGGCGAACCAGATCGCGTCGTAGTTCTTGGCCGCGTTGCCCGACACGACGTTCTCGACGCCGTCGAGGGTGCCGGTGGCCTGCAGCTTCACCTCGACGCCGGTGGCCTGCCGGGCCGCGTCCAGGATCGGCTGCAGGTCGGTGAGCTCGCTGGAGGCGAGCACGCGCAGGGTGCCGGAGCCCTTGAGGTAGGGCCCCTCGGTCTCGCCGGGCTTGGCCGCGGTGCCGGCGCCGTCGGAGCCGGTGCACGCGCCGAGCAGGAACGTTGCCGCCACCAGGGCGACCGCGAACCGCCTCATGCCATCCTCTCCTCGAGCTTGGTCAGCAGGGCGTGCTGGGTCTGGTAGTCGGGGTCGGGCACGGCGCCGGCGATCGAGTCCGGCAGCGCCGCGTCGCCCGGGCGGACCTTGGCGAACACGGGCGCGGTGAGGGTGCTGTCGGCGGTGCGGAAGCCGTGCTTGGCCGCGAGCCGCTGCAGGTCGCGGTCGGTGGCGAGCAGGTTGGCGACGGTGATCCCGTCCGGGCTGAGCGGCACGACGGTGTGCTCGCACATCAGGGTCGGCGTGGGGTACAACAACGTCTGCCCGCTGCTGAGGCCCTGGTTGACCGCGTGGTCGACGAACTGCGCCTCATAGATGAGCACCATCGGCGCGAAGTCGGTCCCGCGGCGCAGGTAGCTCTCGAACGGCTCCTCGCTGGTGGTGTCGACCGCGCCCTGGTCGGTGAAGAGCTTGGCCACGGCGTTGAGGTCGCCGCCGGTGACCTGGTTGAGCAGCGCGGCGTACATGGCCGCGGAGTTGGAGTCCTCGGGCCGGGTGGTGGCCACGAGCACGTTCTGGGCCACGGGCCGGGCGGTGTTGCCGGGGATGTCGGTCCACTTGAGGTTGCGCTTGTTGGCCTCGACGAGGGCCCTGAGGTCCAGCCGCCAGACGTTCGCGGAGTCGCGCCCGGCGAGCTTGGCGCTCTGCAGCAGGTCGACGATCGGCTGGAAGGTCGCGATGGCGAGCGGCGAGGAGAACACCACGACGCTGTCCCCGGCCGGCTTGGTGTGCTGCGCGATCTCCTGCGCCGCGGCCTTGCTGCTGGGGAACGCGAAGTCGTACCCGCCGGTGCGCGACGGCATCTGCCGGGACCCGACCCCGTCGGCCCGCACCGACCAGCCGTGCCTGGCCAGGGCGGCCTTGACCTCGGGGTCGGCGAAGTACGCCAGCTTCTCGGAGCCGACGATCGCGGTGAGCTGTTTCGTGTTGCCCGGCCCGCCCGCGGCGCCGCGGCCGAGCAGGTGCCCGGCGACGGCGCCGATGACGACCAGCACGAGCACCAGGACGATCAGGGGTCCGGTCCGCTTCACGGCCCCGATTGTGCCCTATCGAGGCAAGCACCTTCCGTCAATGTCCTGTTGGCGGCGTGTTTACTTCGTCCACTGTGGATGGTGTTCCAGTCCCTGGTGTCGGACATGCGACGCCACTTCCGTCCGCGTGCCGGTTGCGTCACCGTGCGTCGCGCGACCGCCCTGAACTGCGGGGAATGCACCATCCGAACGGCCGAGCCTGGGCGCCGACCGGCTGACCGGCGGCAGAATCCGTCCCGCTCGATGTCATACTTGCCCGCGGCCAGGGGGAGGGTGGCGGAAATGGGTAGGCATCAGGCGGGAAGCCGGTCGGTGGGGGCGATCCTGCGCGGCGTCGGGCTCGTGCTCGCCGTGGCCCTCGTCGCGGGCGCCGGCTGGTACGCGCTGCACCGCGACTCCGGCGGCCAGGACGGCGCGAGCTGCCCGACCACGCTGCGGGTCGTCACCGCCTCCTCGTTCACCACCGTCGTCTCGGCCGCCGGGCGCGAGCTGCGCACCGGCCCCGACTGCGTGCTGCTCGACGTCACCAGCGCCGACGGGCGCCCCGCGGCCGGCCAGCTGGGCCAGGTCAGCGCGGACGTGTGGATCCCCGACGACGCCGCCTGGGCCACCATCGCCCCGCCCGGGCAGCTGGTCGCGACCGACAAGGACAACCAGGCCAAGCGGGACACCGGCGCCGGGCAGACCCTCGCGACCACCCCGATCTACATGGTCACCGACGGCCCCACCGCGAACAAGATCAAGGGCGGCGAGGGTGGCGGCTGGTGGGCCCTGGCCGGGCTGCTCAACAACAAGTCCTCCGGCGTGCGGATGGTGGTGCGCGACCCCTCGCTGTCCGGCGACGGCCTGGTCGCGGCCGGGGCCGTGGGCGAGGCGGTCTGGCTCAAGCAGGGCATGGACGCCTCGTCGCTGGCCCTGAACAGCACGCTCGCGGCGACCCGCACCGTCAACCACGACCTGGCCGCGACGCCGGACGTGGCGGGCGAGGTCGGGCTCGTGCCGGAGTACGCGCTGCTGCCCATCATGGACCTGGCACAGAACCGCACCTATCTCGCCGGGGCCGACAATACGGCGCTCATGCGGTACACCTGGCTGCCCACCGCTGCCGCGGCCCGCGACCCCGAGCGGGTGGCGGCGCTGCAGAAGCTGCTCACCGCCTTCAAGTCGCCCGCCGTGCAAGACGCGATGAACGTCGCCGGCCTGCGCACCCCGGGCGGCCCGCGGCCCGAGTTCGAGGGCGGCGACGCGCTGCCGGAGCCCACCGCGAAGCCGTTCGACGTGCTGCAGTCCCACCACGTCCAGCACGTCTTCGCCACCTGGGACCCCGAGGACCGGCGCAGCAACCTGCTCATCGCCGTCGACATCGCGGGCGCCACCACCGGCTCGGGCTCGGGCGGCTCGACGCCGAGCGGCGGCCCGGCCGGCAAGCAACCGCCGATCGAGGTCCTCAAGGCCGGCTGCCGCGTCGTGGGCGACCTGATGCCGGTCGGCTCCCGGCTCGGCCTGTGGGAGATCAGCCCCGGCCAGCCCGGCGGCTACCGCAAACTGCTGCCCACCGACCGCCTCGACGACACCTCCCGGGCCGCCTTCACCCGCTCGGTCAGCACCCTGACCACCCACAAGGCGGGTGCGGGCCTGCTGGACACGATCGTCGCGGCGTACCAGTCGGTCCGCGACGACTGGCACGACGACATGTTCAACCAGGTCTTCATCCTGACCGACGACGCCAACAAGGACAGCGCCAACGCCCAGGCCGTGGCCACGATGGTCCAGAAGCTCAAGGACCTGCAGGACGAGGAGCGCCCGGTCACGATCAGCATCGTCGTGCTGGGCAAGAAGGACGCCGCCGACCGCCTGAAGACGGCGCTGTCCACGCTCGGCGCCGGCACGTACGTCGACAACGCCCAGAGCGGCGAGGACGTCCAGGCCGCCTTCATCCACGTCGTGGCCGGCGGCCTGCACGAGTAGCCAGAGGCCCAGCGGCTGGCTAGAGGCCGAGGGGCGCCGTGAAGGCGAACGCCTCGTCCAGGTGGGCGGCGAGGTCCGCCCCGCCCCACCGGGCGAGCCGCCCGTGGAACGCGACCAGGTCCCGGTGCACCCCGCCGAGCAGCTCGGCCAGGTGCGCCGGGGTCAGCTCGATGTGCGGCCCGGCGTACACCGGCGGCACCCCCTGCGGCCCCGTGTCCTGCCACACCGTGATCGTCCGCTCCCCGAACGACAGCAGCGGCGTCGGGTCGTGCCCGAGCCCCGGCGACCACCGCTCCCGCACCGCCCGGACCCACTCCCGCCACTCCTCGAGCCCGCAGCAGCACCCCGGCACGATCGCGGTCACGCCGTCGTCGAGCACCAGCCCGCCGGGCGCGATCAGGTGCTCCTCGGCGACCAGCTCCCCGGCCGTGACGTTGTTGTAGTCCGCCACCACCGCCGCGAACAGCCCGACCTCGTCAGCGCCGCAGCTCCCGTCGAGCGTGAGCCAGCCCCCGGGGACATCGACGACCGCCCGCAGCGTCACGCTCACGAGCCGATTCTGGGTCCCGGCGGGCGGTGTTGTCACGTGCCCGAGCTCGCTCAGTGATCCTGGGCGCCGCCGGTCCGGCGGGGCGGCTCGACGACCTTCACGGTGATCTCCTGGAGCCACTCGCCGTCGGGGCGTTCGTGCTCGCGCCGGTGCTCGTGCTGGAGGGCGCCGATCGGCCCCGACTCCGGGAAGCGGGTGGCGTCGTACGTGACGATCGTGGCCGGGCCCGAGTCCAGCCACGACGACGGGTCGAGGCCGTAGGCGTCCATGGCGGCGAAGACGCCCGCGCCGCTGGAGTCGGCGAGCGGGTACTCCGCCTCGAACGGCAGCGGGTCGCCGATCGCCAGGCCGGCGGTCATGCTCGCGTGCTGGACGAACACGTGCCGCACCGCCGCGCCGTCGCGGGCGACGGTCAGCCAGTAGGAGCCGGAGACCGTCTCCGCGCCGGCGCCGACGACCGTGCCGAGGGCGCTCGACAGGGCGACGATCAGGTCGGGGTCGCTGGACAGGATCATCGAGGTGTCGAGCAGGTACCCCTTGCCGCTGCCGCCCCCGAGGAGCATCTCGAACTCGCCGGGGTCGATGTCGGCGTCCTCGACGCGCTCGACGCGGTCGCCGATCTCGAACTCGCCGGTGTGCCGGAGCAGCTCATCCAGCAGGGTGTCCGGGTCGGCGGTGGCGACGAGGTACCCACAGTGCAAGCCCATGCGCAGCACCCTAGTGGCCGGGCAGCGGCTCCGCCGTCCCGTGCCACTGGCGCCAGAGCCGCGCGTACGGGCCTTCGCGGGCGATCAGCTCGTCGTGCGGGCCGAGCTCGATGATCCGGCCGGCGTCCAGGACCGCGATCCGGTCGGCGTCGTGGGCGGTCTGCAGGCGGTGGGCGATGGCGATGACCGTACGGTTGTGCAGCACCGCCGCCAGCGCCCGTTCCGCCGCGCGGGCCGCCCGCGGGTCGAGCAGGGCGGTCGCCTCGTCGAGGATCACCGTGTGCGGGTCGGCGAGCAGCACCCGGGCGAGCGCGAGCTGCTGGGCCTGGGCGCCGGTCGGCGGGTGGGCGCCGAGGTCGGCGTCGAGGTCCAGGGCCCAGTCGGCGCCGACCGTGTGCAGCGCGGCGGCCAGCCGCTCGTCGGGCGCGGGCACGATGAGGTTGTCCCGGACCGTCTCGCGGAACACGTGGTGCTCCTGCGTCACCAGGACGACCTGCCGGCGCAGCAGGTCCGGCGGCAGCCCGGCCACGGCGACCCCGCCGACGGTGACCGTGCCGGTGCGCGGGCGGTCCACGCCGGCCAGGAGCCGGCCCAGGGTGGACTTGCCGGCGCCGGAGAGCCCGACGACGGCCAGCCGCTCGCCGGGCTGGACGGTGAGGTCGACCTCGTGCAGGACGTCCGGGCCGTCGGGGTACGCGTAGCTGACCCCGCGCACCTCGATGCGATCCCCGTCGGGGCGGGCGGTGGTGGACGGGGGCACCGGCGGTACCACCGCGAGCCCTTCGACCCGGGCGAAGGCGGCACCGCTGCTCTGCAGTTGCTCCAGCCAGGTGAGGATGCCGTCCATCGGGCCGATCAGCTGCCGCAGATAGAGGGCGGCCGCCACGACGGTGCCGAGCGACGCGCGATCGTCGAGGTGGAGCAGGCCGCCGAGGAGCAGGACCAGCACGACCGGAACGTTGTAGGAAGCCTCGGCGGCCAGGTAGTAGACCGACCGCAGCCGCAGGGTCGCGAGGCGGCTGCGCCGGGTGCGGGCGATCGCGGACCGTCCCGCCGCCAGCCGGGATTCCTGCAGACGAAAGGCTTCGATGGTACGCGCACCCGCCGTCGTCGCCGCCAGTTCCTCCGCGAGCTGCGAGTTGGCCGCGCCCTCCTCGAGGTACGCGGCCCGGGCGCGGCGCAGGTACCAGCGGCCGGTGCCCACGAACACGGACAGCCCGAGCAGCCCCGCCACCCCGAGCCGCGGGTCGAGCACGAGCACCGCCGCGACCAGGAACAGCACCTGCGTCCCGGCCAGGAACACGGCCGGCAGCGCGTCGCGCAGCGTGGCCGCCACCGCGTCGACGTCGGTCGTCCCGCGCGCGGCCAGGTCCCCGGCCGGCACCCGCTCGACGACGGACGCGGGCAGCTCGAGCGCCCGGCCGAGGAACGCGACCCGGATCCGGGCGGCGGCGCGCTCGCCGAAGCGGTACCCGGCCAGCAACGCCGACCGCTCGAGCAGCGTCCGCGCGACCGCACACCCGACGACCCCGGCGGCCAGCAGATCGACCCGCGCGGCGGCCCCCGCCCCGCCGACCGCGTCGATCATCGACCCGAGCAGGTACGGCCCCCCGAGCGCGGCCACCGCGGCCACCACGTTGAGCAGCAGCACCCCGCCGGCGGCCCACCGGTCGGCCGCGATGAGCCGCCACGCGGCCCTGACGGTCTGCCGGCCGTCCGCGACGGGCAGCGTGCTCACACCGTCTCCTGGAAGGTGCGGCTGACCAGGTCGCGGTAGCCGGGTGCACGCTCCAGCAGCTCGCGATGCGTCCCGGACGCCGCGACCCGCCCGTCGACGAGCCAGTGCACGACGTCGGCGCGATCGAGCAGTACCGGCGACGTGGTTGACACCAGCGTCCCCCGCCCGGCCCGCACGGCGGCGAGGCGCTCGGCGATGGCCGCCTCGGTGTGCGCGTCGACGGCGGACGTCGGATCGGCCGCCAGGAGCATCTCCGGATCGGCGGCGAGCGCCCGGGCGAGCCGGACCCGCTGCCGCTGCCCGCCGGACAGGTTGCGCCCATCCCGCTCGACGGGGTGCTCGAGCCCGGCGATGTCGGTGGCCACGGCGGCCTGGATCGCGCTCGGAACGGCGTCGTCGCCCGCGCTCCCGGCGACCACCTCGCGCAGGGTTCCGGCGAACAGGTCCGCGTCGTGATCGGCAACGAGAATCCGCGCTCGTACCGCCTCCTTGCCGACGTCGCCGATCCGGTACCGCCCCCAGGTGGCGCCGGTCGGCCCGTACCGCCCGAGCCGGTCGATGACCGCCGCCGCGTCCCCGGGCCGCGCCGACACCAGCATGGTGAGCTGCCCGGGCTCGGCGACCACCCCGGACTCCGGATCGCGCAGCGTCGCCGGTCCCCCGGGCGCGGCGCCGTCCCCGGGTTCTTCGACGGGCAGCCGCAGGAACCTGATCACCCGCCGTGCCGCGATGACCCCGCGGCTGATGTCGGCGGTGCTGAGGATCAGCATCCAGGTGGGCACGACGAGGACGGCCACGTACCCGTAGACCGCGACGAGCTCCCCGACCGTCAGGTCCCCGCGCACCGTCAGCCGAGCCGCGAGCCAGGTCACCGCCCCGAGAAAGATCGCCGGCAGCCCGTCCCCGAGCGCGCTGATCCAGCTCAGCGGCCCCCCGAGCCGATAGCACTCGGTCCTGACCGTTTCCGACTGTCCGGTGTACCGCCTGAGGTGCTGCTCCTTCCCGCCGAGCCCATTGAGCACGCGCAACCCCCCCGAGCACGTCGACGAGCCGCGCGGCGAGCTGCCCCTGTTGTTCGCGGTAGGCACCACCGGCACTGTTGAGCCGCCGCAGCAACGGCCCGAGGACGACGCCGAGGACGACGACGCCCGCCGCCACGACCAGCGTGATCATCCCGGAGACCTGGCTCAGGAGGGCCAGAACCACGGTGTAGGCGACCATAGCACCGGCGCCGGGCCCGGTCACATTGAGCGCGCGGGCAACCAGCCACACGTCGCCGATGCCGATGGTGACGACCTCACCGGCGGTGATACTGCGCGGGAGGGCCGCTCCGAGTGCCACACCGTGTTCCATGACCGCATCGACCGTTCGCAGCGCACCGTCGAGCCGGATCTTGGTCATGGTGCGGTGCCGGAGGACGCCCAGGACGGCGTTGGTCAGGCCTACCACGAGGATCGCGGCGGACCAGGCGATGAGGGGGCCTGGTTGCTGGGGGCGCAGACCACGGTCGATCGCCTGGGAGATCAGGTACGGCGTGACCGCGAGGCTGATCATCCAGAGCGAACTCCAGAGCGCGCCCAGCGCGGTGCGCCACCGCTGCTTCCAGGCCAGCCATCCCAGATACCGTCCGGGCCCCCGTGTCCGCACCCGCTCATCATCGCCGATGCGTCACGCGCTTTTCCGCCCCGAATCAGGAAGGCGTGGTCGGGGAGTCGAGCCAGGCGTTGATCAGGCCCGTGAAGTCGCGGCCCGTCTGCTTGTTCACGAAGGCGACGAAATCCGCCCGGTTGCGGGCCGTCCCGGTATTGGACGCGGCCCAGGAGCGGCCCAGGGCGAAGAACCGCTCGTCGCCCAAAGCCTTGTGCAGCTGGCGCAGCATCAGGGCCGGGCACACGTACACGTTGTTCTCCGCGAAGCTGTCCGCCCGTGGGCGGCCCGGCGGGCCCAGGCGCTTGCGCAGGTCCGCGTCCGACACGCGGGCCGACTGCTCCCAGCGGGTCAGGGCCGCCGCGTCGCCGTCGGTGCGGTACAGCTGCTCGATGTAGCTCGCCCAGCCCTCGTTCAGCCAGACGTCCTGCCAGGTCGCGGGGCCCACGGCGTCGCCGAACCATTGGTGGGCCAGTTCGTGGACGAGGACGTTCGTGGCGCTCCGGGCGTCCTGGACCGTGTCGGCACCGATGGTCATCATCTGCTGGGTCTCCATGGCGGACTGGGACGGTACGAGCACCACGCCCGTCGACGGGAACGGGTACGGGCCGAAGCGGTCCTCCAGCCACTGGACGTACACGGGAAGCCTTCGAAGGGCATCGAGGCGCACGTCGCCGTCGGAAGGTCGCGTCCACAGCGTGATGGGCAGGTTGTGCGGGCCGGTCAGGGCGGTCCTGGTGTACTGGCCGACGGCCAGGGTGGTCAGGTAGGAGGCGACCGGGACCGTGGAGCTGTAGCGGTAGGTGCCGTCGGTGCTCGGGCCGGGGGTGCCGCTCGCGATCGCCGACCAGCCCGGCGGGACGGTCACCGCGATGTCGTAGAGGGCCTTGTCGGAGGGCTGGTCGTTGGCCGGGTACCAGGTGCTCGCGCCGTAGGGCTCCTGCATGGTCCACAGGCTGCCGTCGGCGGTCACGGTCAGGCCGAGGGGTTCGACGTCGCCGCGGTGGGAGGGCATCGGGACGGTGGCCGGGGTTCCGGTGTACCCCACGACGAGCGTCGTCACCGCCCCGGCCGGCACTGGCTTTTCGACCACCAGATCGCCGTCGGTGATGTGTGCCGGTGCGGGGGTGGCGTCGACCGTCGTGGAGGTCAGCGAGTACGCCGGGGAGAAGTCGAGGCGCAGGGCGGACACCGCGCGGACCGCCCGGATGCGGATGGTCGCGGTGCCGGTGAGCGTGCGCGGCTGGGGTGCCCAGGTCAGGGCCAGGTCGTAGTGCAGGACGTCGAGGGCCGGGTTGCCGTACGCCGGGTAGAGCGGGTCCGCCACGGGCGCCGAGGTGCCGTCGCGGTTGGAGCGGTCCTCGACGGCGGCGATCGGCTGCTCGGCGGGTGTGCACCCGGCCAGGAGCAGCGCGGTGACCGTCGTTGCCAGGGCGCGTCGCACCGGAACCAGGTTAACCGCAGTCCAGGGCGGTGCGGAGGGCCGCGAGGTTGGTGCGCATGACGGTGAAGTAGGTCTCGCCGTCCTCGACGCCCTCGATCGGGTCGAGCACCGCCGCCCGGGCGCCGATCTCGCGGGCCACGGTCTCCGACAGCTTCGGGCTGACCAGGGACTCGAAGAAGATCGTGGTCACGCCGCGCTCCTTGGCCAGCCGGGCCACGTCGCGCACCCGCTGCGGGCCGGGCTCCTCGTCGGGGTTCAAGCCGGTCACCGGGACCTGCGTCAGGCCATACCGCGCGGCGAGATAGCCGAAGGCCTCATGACTCGTCACGACGTCATGCCGCACACACGATTGCAATCCTTGGGTGTACTCCCGGTCGAGCGCCGCAAGCCGCTCCCCCAGTCCCGCCGCCCGCTGCCGGAACTCGTCCGCGTGCGCCGGATCGGCCTGCGCGAGGCGGTCCGCGACCCGGTCCGCGATCGCCGCCAGCCGCAGCGGGTCGAGCCAGACGTGCGGGTCGGCGTCGTGCAGGGAGGCGACGCCGGCCACGTCGAACGTCTTCGCCTTGGCCTGCAGGTCGGCGCCCTCGTCGACGGCGGGCTGGAAGCCGCGCAGGTACAGCACGAGGTCCGCGTCCTCCAGTGCCGCCAGCTGGCTCGGCTGCAGCTCCAGGTCGTGCGGCTCGGCCCCGGCCCGGGTGAGGTTCTCGACCCCGACGTGCGCGCCGCCGATCTCCTGGGCGACGAACTGCAGCGGGTAGAAGCCGGCCACGACGTGCACGCGCCCGTCCTCGGCCGGCGGCTCGAACGCGCACCCGGCCAGGCTCCCGGCCACGGACAGCAGGGCCGCCGCCAGGATCGCCGCCGCCCGCACTCGCATGCGGCAAGTCTCCCTGGTGATGACAACCATTGTCAAAAACGCATGAGAGACTCGGGTCATGCTCGCTGACGCCGCCGCCATCGCGTTCGTACCGTCCACCGACCTCGACCGGTCCCGCGCCTTCTACGGCTCCGTGCTGGGGCTGCCGCTCGTCGAGCAGACCCCGTTCGCGTGCGTGTTCCGGGCCGGCCCGACGATGCTGCGCGTGACGAAGGTCGAGCAGCTCTCGGCGCAGCCGTTCACGGTGCTCGGCTGGTCGGTCCCGGACCTGCGGGCGACCCTGGCCGGCCTGGTGGCGGCGGGGGTGACGGTCACCCGGTACGAGGGGATGCCCCAGGACGACCAGGGTGTGTGGGCCACGCCGGGCGGGGACCTGATCTGCTGGTTCCCCGACCCGGACGGCAACAACCTGTCGCTGACCCAGTTCGCCTGATCAGAGCAGCTCGCGCAGCGCCTCGACCAGCAGCCAGATGCCGAAGATCACGAAGAGGACCGAGGCGCCGTAGCGGATCGCCCGCTCCGGCAGGTGCCGGCCCAGCTGCCGGCCGACGACGATGGCGAGCGCGTCCGCGGCCACCATGCCGACCGTCGAGCCGATCCAGGTGCCGAGCCAGCCGTGCTGGGTGGCCAGGGTGATGGTGGCGAGCATGGTCTTGTCGCCGAGCTCGGCCAGGAAGAACGAGACACCGACCGCGATGATCGCCGAGCGGGTGGTGCGTTCGGCCTTGCCCTTCTCCTCCTCGGTGAGCTTGTCGCCGCGCAGGGTCCAGGCTCCGAAGGCGAAGAACGCGAGCGCCGCCACGAGGGAGATCCAGCCGGTGGGGAGGGTGGCCCCGAGCCCGTACCCGACGGCGACCGACACGAGGTGCACGACCGCGGTCGCGATGGTGATCCCGATGAGCACCGGCATCATCCGGAACCGCGTGGCGAACGTGAGCGCCATCAGCTGGGACTTGTCGCCCAGTTCGGCCACAAAGATGACACCGAAGCTGATGGCCAGGGCGGCGAGGAACGCACTCAAGACAGAACCCTTCCCGGATCAGACCGGGAGGCGAGGGAGTCTGGACGACCTCGACCCGGCCGTCCAGCTCGAATTGCACAGCTGACAGCGAGTCGAAAGTCTCGTCCGCTCCCGAACACGGAAGCCGCGCGGCCGGGAGACGCAAGCGCCGCCAGTATGTCGACCGGGCAGTTGAGGACTACTCCCCTTCGTTCACCCGCCAGCCTACCCGATCCAGGCTGTCCGGCACGACGTGATCAGCGGCACGCCGTACCGGAAAGGCCTGGAAAAACGGGGCTAGCGCCTCGCGGGCCTGGTGATGCGGTCGGTGCCGACCTTGTCGCGCAGCACCTCCGGGACCAGCACCGAGCCGTCCGGCTGCTGGAACTGCTCCAGGATCGCCGGCAGCAACCGGCTCGTGGCCAGGGCCGAGCCGTTCAGGGTGTGCACGAAGCGGTTGTTCTTCGAGCCCGGCACCCGGTAGCGGATGCCGGCCCGGCGGGCCTGGTAGTCGCCGGCCCAGGAGACCGACGAGACCTCCTTGTACTTGTCCATGCTCGGCATCCAGACCTCGATGTCGAGGGTCTTGCGCATCGAGGCGCTCGCGTCGCCGGCCGCCAGCAGGGAGCGGCGGAAGTGCAGGCCCAGGTCGCTGACCAGGCCCTCGGCGTAGTCGACCATCTCCTCCAGGGTCTTCTCGCCGTCCTCGGGGGCGGTGAACTGGAAGATCTCGACCTTGTTGAACTGGTTGCCGCGCACGGTGCCGCGCTCGTCCGAGTGGGAGCCGGCGCGCTCGTCGCGGTAGCAGGGGGTGTAGGCGTACACCCGGTGCGGGAGGGCGTCGGTATCGAAGATCTCGTTCTGGAACGCGCCCAGGATCGCCGTCTCGGAGGTGGGCAGCAGGAACTTGCCGCGCTCGCCCTCGCCGACGGCGATGTGGAAGACCTCGTCGTAGAACTTCGGGAACTGCCCCGCGGCGTAGCCGGCCGAGTCCAGCAGCAGGTGCGGCGGGAGCATGAACTGGTAGCCGGCCGCGAAGTGCCGGTCGATGAACCAGTTGATCAGGGCCCACTCGAGGCGGGCGCCCCAGCCGGTGTAGATCCAGGAGCCGGAGCCGCCGAGCTTGGTGCCGCGCTCGAAGTCGACCAGGCCGAGCTCGGTGGACAGCTGCACGTGGTCGCGCAGGTTGTCGATCTTCGGCACCTCGCCGAAGACCTTGATCACCTGGTTGCCCTCCTTGCCGCCGGCGACCACGTCGTCGGCGGGGAGGTTGGGCAGCACGCTCATCGCGGTGTCGAGGTCGCGCTGGGTCTGGGCCAGGCGCTCCTCGAGCTCCTGCAGCGCGGCCTTGGCGTCGCGGGTGGTCTCGATGGTCTGGCCGGCCGCCTTGGCCGCGGCGAAGGCGCGCGCCTCCTCCTTGCGCCGGGCCCGCTCGGCGTCGATCTCGCCGATCAGCTCGCGGCGCTGCTTGTCCAGGTCGGCGATCGCACTCAGCGAGCGGGACACCTCGGACGGATCGAGCCTCTTGGACAGCCCGGCCTCGACCGAGGCCCGGTCCTTGCGAATCAACTCGATGTCGAGCATGCCGCCGCGCACCTTCCAGCAGTGAACAATAGGGATGCTCAGGATGCTACCGGGCGGCCCGCAGCCATTTTCTCCACCGCGCCCATCAGCAACGCAATCCCGAAGTCGTAGTAGCGGTCCACGTCGGGCAGGCTCTGGTACGTGTCGGCCAGCCGGACCATCTGCGGGTAGCGCTCGGCCGAGAGGCTCTGCAGCTGGATCCGCTGCGTGCGCAGCCAGTCGCCGACCTGGTCCGGGGGCACGAACATCGGGCAGCCGGGCTGGGCCTGCACCAGGCCGATGGCCGAGTGCAGCAGGTAGGAGGCGACCCAGTACCCCTCCTCGAGGCTGAATCCCGCCTGCTCCAGCAGCGCCAGGGAGTCGTTCGTGGCGCGGGTGAAGCTTTCCACGTCCTTCTTGTCGACGGCGTGCAGCAGGTCGGGCAGGCAGGGGTGCGCGCGCATGGCGCGGACCAGGGCCTCGACCATCGCGCGCAGCTGCACCGGCCAGGGGTCGCCGGTCCCGCGGTCGGCGCGGACCTCGCTCAGGACGTGGTCGACGAGCCCCAGCAGCAGCTCGTCCTTGTTCTTGAAGTGCCAGTACAGCGCCATCGGGGTGACGCCCAGCTCGGTGGCCAGGCGCCGGATGGTGATCGCGTCCAGGCCCTCGCTGTCGCCGATGAGCAGGGCCCGGTCGGCGACGGCGGTGCGGGAAAGGGAGGTCTTCGGCGGCACTTGACAACTGTACAACGTATGGGTTCTCCTCTACAACGTACATGTACGACGTACAGGTACACCGTATAGGGGGAGCGTTCACCATGAGAAATCGCTGGCTGGCCCTGGTCGCCGTGGCCCTGGGCACCTTCATGACGTACCTCGACAACAACGTCGTCAACGTGGCGCTGCCGTCGATCCAGAGCGACCTGCACCTGAGCATCTCGGGCCTCGAGTGGATCGCGAGCGCGTACATCCTGGTCTTCGCCGGCCTGCTGCTGGTCGGCGGCCGCGTCGCCGACGTGTTCGGCATGCGGCCGATGTTCTTCGCGGGGCTCGGCATCTTCACCGCCGCCTCGGTCGCCGCGGGCCTGGCCGGCAGCCAGGAGATGCTGATCGGGGCCCGGGCGGTGCAGGGCATCGGCGCGGCACTGCTCACGCCGACCGCGCTCGCGCTGCTCACCGAGCTGTTCCCGGATCCGAAGGAACGCGGGGCGGCGATCGGCGTCTGGGGCGGCGTCGGCGCCCTGGCCCTGGCCATCGGGCCGCTGACCGGCGGGTACCTGAGCCAGCACGCCTCCTGGGGCTGGATCTTCCTGATCAACGCCCCGATCGGCCTGGCCACCGCGATCCTGGCCGCGCTGTCGATCCCGGCCTCCACCAGGAAGGCCACGAACCGCAGCCTGGACCTGCCCGGCCTGGCCACGAGCGCGCTGGCCCTGTTCGCGCTGACGTACGGGCTCATCGAGGGCGAGGAGCGCGGCTGGACCTCCGGCGTCATCCTCGCCTCGTTCGCCCTGGCCGTGTTCGCCGCGATCGGCTTCGTCGTCATCGAGCGGCGTACCGAGCATCCGATGGTCGACCTGAACTTCTTCCGGCTGCGGGTGTTCAGCGGCGGCCTGGCCACCATGGGCCTGTGGGCGTTCGGGGTCTTCGGGATCTACTTCTTCACCGCGATCTTCCTGCAGAACGTGCTCGGCTTCTCGCCGACCGAGGCGGGCTCGGCGTTCATCCCGATGGCGCTGCTCATGGCGGTCATGGCCACCCTCGCGCCGCGGCTGGAGGCCCGCTTCGGCGCCGGTCGGACCGTCGCGGCCGGGATGGCGCTGATGGCGGCCGGCGTCGGCGGGCTGGCGACGGTCGGCGAGGGTTCGGGGTACACCGACCTCCTGCCCTGGTTCCTGGTCTTCGGCCTCGGCGGGGGCCTGCTGGTGCCGCTCAACAACGTGGTCCTGAGCGCGCTGCCGCAGGCCCGGGCCGGGATCGCGTCGGGCATGCTGAACGTCTCCCGCGAGGTGTTCGGCCTGCTCGGCATCACGATCCTCGGCGCGATCCTGTCCAACCGGGAGCACGCGGCGAGCGGTGCGCCGCTGCACCGCTTCCTCGACGGGTACCAGTTCGCGCTCGTCATCGCGGCCGCCCTGGTCGCCGCCGGGGTGCCGATCGCGCTGGTCGCGCTGCGCCGGCTCAGGACTCCGGCGGCGACGGCAACGATCGAGACGCCGGAACTGCAACCGGTGTAGCCGCCGCCGGCGGTTCGCAGACCGCGCAGTGCGAGAAGCTGGGCGCCTCGGCCGGCTTGCGGTTGCTGATCGTCACCGCGGCGAGCAGGCCGGCCACCACGCACAGCACGGCACAGATGAGCACGGCCCGGTGGAAGCCGGCCGACAGCAGATCGGGCGAGGCATAGGCCGCGCTGGTGATCCCCGCTGCGGCCGGCAGCACCGCGACGGCGACCAGGCCGGCCGCGCGGGCCACGTCGTTGTTCACCGCCGAGGCCATCCCGGCGTGGGTCTCGGGCGCGGCCGACAGCGCGGTCGAGGTCAGCGGGGCCACCGTGATGGCAAGACCGAGACCCAGCACCAGTACCGCGGGCAGGACCTCGGTCAGATAGGCCCCGTCGGCGTCGATGCGGGTGTACAGGGCCATGCCGATCCCGGCGACGATCGGGCCGGCGCTCATCTGCAGCCGCGGCCCGATCCGCGCCGCCAGGGCGCCCGACCGGGAGGACAGCAGCAGCATCACGATCGTCACCGGCAGCAGCGAGACCCCGGCCTGCAGCGGCGAGTACCCGGCCACCTGCTGCAGCTGGATCGGCAGGAGGAACAGGGCCCCGCCGAGTGCGCCGTACACGATGAAGGTCACGACGTTGGTCGCGGAGAACTGGGCCGAGCGGAACAGCTCCAGGGGCAGCATCGGGTGGGTCAGGCGGGTCTGGCGCCAGAGGAACCCGGCGATGAACAGGGCCCCGGCGAGCAGCGCGGCCAGCACCTGCCAGCTCCCCCAGCCGAGCGCCTGGCCCTCGATCAGGCCGTAGGTGACGCCGATCAGCCCGAGCGTGACGAGCCCGCCGGAGAACAGGTCGACGTGGCCGCTGGCCTGCTCGTCGCGCGACTCGGGGACGTGCCGCCAGGTGATCAGCACGACAGCGGCCGCGATCGGCACGTTGATGGCGAAGATCAGCCGCCACGAGTCCGCGCCCAGGCCGACCAGCCAGCCGCCGAGGAACGGCCCGATCGCGGTCGCCACGCCGCCGAGGCCGGACCAGGCGCCGATCGCCTTGCTGCGGTCCTCGGTCCGGAACGACGCCTGCAGGATCGCGAGGCTGCCCGGCGTGAGCAGCGCCGCGCCGATGCCCTGCAACGCCCGGGCGGCGACCAGCAGCCAGCCGCTCGGCGCGACGCCGCACAGCACCGACGCGGCCGCGAACCACACGACGCCGACGGTGAAGACGCGCCGCCGGCCGTACCGGTCGCCCAGCGCCCCGGCCAGCAGGAGCAGGCCGGCCAGGGTCAGCGTGTACGCGGTGACGACCCACTGCAGCACCTGCAGGCCGGTGCCGAACGAGCGGCCGATCGCCGGCAGCGCGATGTTGACGACCGTCGCGTCGATCGCCGCGATGCCGGAGCCGAGAATCGTGGCGGTGAGCACCCACCGGCCGGCGGGGCTGGAGTACGCGAGGCCGCTCATGGTTGTCGAACCTACTTGCGCAGCCCCTTCACGCGCACCTTGAACGACATCGCCGGGCCGGGTGTCGGTGCGGTCTTCGTCACCAGGGTGTACTCCGGCGACTCCAGCTCCAGGTCGAGCCGGTGGAACAGCCGGGCCATCGCGAGGGCCATCTGCACGTCGGCGAAGCTCTTGCCGAGGCAGGTGTGCGGCCCCCGGCCGTACGGCGAGTAGGCCCCCGGCTGCAGGTGCTCGGCCCGCGGCTTCTCGAAGCGCGTGATGTCGAACGTCGCGGGCTCGGCGAAGTACTCCTCCATGAAGTGCGGGACGGTCGTGCCGATGTACACCATCTCGCCCGCCTTGATCGTGTGCCCGGCGAACTCGAAGTCGCGGGTGGCGGTGCGGATCAGGGTCACCGCGACCGGGTACAGCCGCATGGTCTCCATCAGCGCGTACCGCGTCGCCGGCAGCTTGCGCACGTCGTCCTCGCTGACCGGCCCGCCGCCGTCGAACAGCGCGTCGGCCTCGGCCCGGATCCGCGCCAGGACCTCGGGGTGCTTGAGCACCGCGTAGACGAACGCCGCCGTGGTGTTCGCGACCGTGTCCAGCCCCGCCACGTAGGGCCCGGTCAGGGTCATCACCAGGTCCTCGGCCGGCACCAGCCCGGGCCGGTTCAGGTGGGCGTCGATGAGATCCTCGACGAGGTTGCGCTCGGCCTCCGGCGTCTGCCCGTGGCGCGCCTTCAGGTCGGCCGCCATCCGGTCGCCGAGTTCGAAGACACGAGCCTTGGCCTTCTTGTACCGCGGGTTCCTCAGCAGGATCCGCGGGCGCTGCTTGGTGACGAGGACATTCAGCACGTACAACGTCAGCAGCCGGATGTCCGGCACGTATTCGCGGGGCGCGCTGCCGGTGAGCAGCTCGCCCAGTTGCTCGGTGACCAGGTACTGCATGCCCTGCACCACGGGCACCGTGCTGCCGGGCTTCCAGTCCCGTTCGAGGACCCGGTCGGTGATCTCCAGCAGCTCGGGCACGCGGCCCTTGATCGCGTCGCGGGAGTACCCGCGGCGCATCAGCTCGCGCAGCTCCTTGTGGCTCTCGCCGTCCTCGCCGGTGATCGTGCGGGTCGCGCCGTACTCGTCGACCATGCCCTGCCAGAACTCCTTGGAGCGCAGGCACTCCCGGCCCTCGCGGGAGTTCATGAAGTCGGCCGCGGCGGCCCCCGCGAGCACCGTGTAGGTGCGGCCCAGCAGCTTCATCCTGAAGACCGGGCCGTGCTCGCGGTACGCCTTCACCAGGAAGGCGCACGGGTCCTTGCCCATCTCCAGCGCGCTGCCGAAAAACGGCACGCCCTTCACCGTCGGCGTCGGCTGCACCGGCGTCGTATTCGTGATCGTCATCCCGCCCCCTTGTCGGGATTCAGGCTATCGAACGCGATGATTTTCTGATGCCCCGCGCGTTACTGAACGGTGACGATCGGCTACCTGTTACGGTCGTTTTTCATGCGGGATCTCACTGCCTTCGTGGCCGGACTGCCCAAGGTCGAGCTGCACGTGCACCACGTCGGTTCGGCCGCCCCCGCGACGGTCGCCCGCCTGGCCGAGCGGCACGCCGGCAGCACCCCGGTCCCGGCCGACCCGCTGCTGCTCGCCGAATACTTCACGTTCACGGACTTCGCGCACTTCATCGAGGTGTACCTCTCGGTCGTCGACCTGATCCGCGACGCCGAGGACGTGGCCACGCTGACGTACGACATCGGGGCGGGCCTGGCCGCGCAGAACGTCCGCTACGCAGAACTCACGCTCACCCCGTACTCGTCGATCACCCGCGGCATCCCGGCCGAGGCGTACTGCGAGGCCGTCGAGGACGCCCGCGCCCGCGTGGCCCGCGACCACGGCACCGAACTGCGCTGGTGCTTCGACATCCCCGGCGAGGCCGGCCTCCCCTCGGCCGACGTGACCCTGGAGACGGCCCTGAAGCACCGCCCTGACGGCCTGGTCAGCTTCGGCCTCGGCGGCCCCGAGCGCGGCGTACCCCGCGAGCAGTTCGCCCCGCACTTCGCCCAGGCCCGCGCGGCCGGCCTGCACAGCGTCCCGCACGCCGGCGAGTCCACCGGCCCTGAGACCGTCTGGGACGCCCTGCACCACCTGGGCGCCGAACGCATCGGCCACGGCATCGCGTCGGCGTCCGACCCCCGGCTGATGGCCCACCTGGCCGAGCACGACATCGCCCTGGAGGTCTGCCCGACCTCGAACGTCTGCACCCACTCGGTGCCGTCGCTGGCCGAGCACCCGCTGCCGGCCCTGATCGCCGCAGGCGTCCCGGTCACCATCAACTCCGACGACCCGCCGATGTTCTCCACCACCCTGAACCAGGAGTACCTGGTCGCCGCGGCCCTGCTCGGCCTCGACGAACACGGCGTGGCCGACCTGTCCCGCACGGGCGTGCGCTACTCGTTCCTCGACGAGTCCGGCAAGGCCGCCCTGCTGGCCGAGATCGACACCTACACCGAGGCCGCGACGAAGTAGGTCCGCATCCCCAAGGCTCAGCCGTGCGGGCGCACGCGCTGCAGCTGCACGCCGAAGCCGTAGACGCCGAAGTGGGCGACCCCGGCCAGGTACATCCGAAGGCCGGACGACGGGTGGTAGACCCGGCCCCCGTCCAGCAGTTCGCGGGCCAGCTCCGCCCAGCGCACGAACGTCCAGTCCTGGAACTCGTAGTCGTGCCGCACCCGCGACTCGATGATGGCGTGGAGCTCGGCCTTCGTCAGGCCGAGCGTCACGACCGCGGCCAGTGCGCAGTTGAGGATGTCGGCCTCGAGGAAGACCGCCAGGAAACGGGACTGGGCGTCGGCGGCCTCCACCTCCGACAGGCCGAGTTCCTCGCGCAGCATCCGGCGCGCCCAATGCCCGACGACCTCGGTCGGCGGCAGGCTGAGGTCCTCCTCGCTGAGCCGCTCCTCGATCGAGACCGACCACGCCTCCTTGTACTGGAAGACCTTCGTGCTGCGCTGGGTGAGCAGGACGTGCCCGTCGACAGTCGCGACCACCGCGTGCAGGCAGAACGAGTGGGCGAATCCCACGCTGCCCCGCGTGACGAGCGCCCGCACGAACGCCCGGCGGTCGTCCTCGTGCTTGGCGACGTTGGTGGCGAAGTATGCGGCCTCGGCGTACTTGTTCGGGGCCACGGTGAGGTCGAGCTCGGGCCGATCGGAGAACGCGGTCGGGTCGGCACACAGCTGGTAGCTCGTGCCGGTGCGCACCTCACGCGCGTGCTCCGTCGCCAGCCAGCGGCGATACGGCGCGGCGAGCTCGCGGCTCATCCGGTACGGCGCCTGCCGCTGCTTGACGGCGATCTCCTCCGCGCGCCAGCCGCCGGGCTTCGGGCAGTACTGCAGCACGAGCTGACTGCCCCACGCGATCCGGCCGGCGTGGAACGGCAGCAGGTCCGGATTGACCCGGGCGTGGAGCATCGCCGAGAGGCGGATCGCTTCGTTCGTGTACGGCAGTGCGCGCCGGGCGAGCAGGGCCGTCACCGGCGTCGCGACGATCACCGCGACCGCGAGCCAGCTCGCCACCCCGGCCAGCCCGCGGTCCTGGACCTCGAAGATCCGCCGCAGTTGGGCGTCCACGCTGGTGAGGCCGGCGTCGGACAGCGCGTTGACGACGATGCCGCACAGGAACGCGACGGCCAGCGGGAAGACGGGCCGGACGACCCGGTGCAGCCGGTTGGGCAGGGCCAGCAGGTGGTAGCGCGGGGTGGGAATCTCGTCCACGGCGAACTCCGGCGGTCCGGCGACGATCCTGACCGCCGGTGCGGGGCGGCACGCACAGCGTAGTAGGAAGCGCCAAAAGGCCGGAGCCCGGTGCTGTCGTGGGTCAGTGCTTGCAGGTGGCGCAGGTGCCGAAGATCTCCAGGGTGTGGCTCACGTCGGTGAAGCCGTGCTCCTCGCCGATGCGGTCGGCCCAGCGTTCGACCGCCGGCCCCAGCACCTCGACGGTGCGGCCGCAGCCGCGGCAGACGAGGTGGTGGTGATGGCGGTCACTGCAGCGCCGGTAACGCGTGTCACTGCCCGGGACCTGCATCACGTCGATCTCGTTGGTCTCGGCGAGCAGTTGCAGGGTGCGGTACACGGTGGTGAGGCCCACGTTCGCTCCGCGTTCGCGGAGCATGACGTGCAGCTCCTGGGCGCTGTAGAAGCCGTCGACGGCGCCCAGCAGCGACATCACGGCGTCGCGCTGCCTGGTGTTGCGGCGGACGGGGTGCGTCTCCAGGTCGTGGGCGTGGTCGTTCACCCGTAGAGCTTAGCGTAGCCTTATCCGGTTGGACCTCCCCCGGAAAGATGCCCGTCAGCCTGCGGCGTAAGCAGGGGATCTCGGTCGCGAGCCGAAACACTGGCCGCGTAGGCTGACGCCGAAACCAAACACTTGTACGTGTGATTCGCACACGGTGGGGGGAGCAAGGTCGTGGCTCAACAGGGAGCGGCGGGCTCAGTCGCGCCGGCGGCGCCTGACAAGCTGGATGCCGCTGTATTCAAGATCGCGGGCGTGGTCGTGCTCGGCGCGATCATGTCGATTCTCGACGTGACGGTCGTCAGTGTGGCGATCCCGACGTTCATGGACAAGTTCGACGCGACCTACGCCAAGGTCGCGTGGACGATGACGGGCTACACGCTGGCGCTGGCCACGGTGATCCCGCTGTCGGGGTGGGCGGCGGACCGGTTCGGCACCAAACGGCTGTACATGCTGGCCCTGTTCCTGTTCACCGTGGGCTCCGGGCTGTGCGCCACCGCCGACTCGATCAACCAGCTGATCGGCTACCGGGTGCTGCAGGGCCTCGGCGGCGGCATGCTGATGCCGATCGGCATGACGATCATGACCCGCGCGGCCGGGCCGCAGCGGATCGGGCGGCTCATGGCCGTCCTGGGCATTCCGATGCTGCTGGGCCCGATCGGCGGCCCGATCCTCGGCGGCTGGCTGATCGACGTGGCGAGCTGGCACTGGATCTTCCTGATCAACCTGCCGATCGGCCTCATCGCGCTGGTCTACGCGCAGTTCGCGCTGCCGAAGGACCACACCGAGCCGTCGGAGTCGTTCGACTTCATCGGCATGCTGATGCTCTCGCCGGGCCTGGCGCTGTTCCTCTTCGGCGTGTCGTCGCTGCCGGAAGAGAAGACGATGAGCTCCAACAAGGTCTGGATCCCGATGCTCATCGGCGCGATCCTGGTCATCGGCTTCGTCTTCTACTCGTTCAAGCCGAAGCACCCGCTGCTCGACCTGCGGCTGTTCAAGAACCGCAACCTGTCGGTGGCCTCGCTCTCGCTGTTCGTGTTCATCATCGCGTTCATGGGCGCCGGCCTGCTCTTCCCGAGCTACTGGCTGCAGGTGCGCGGCGAGTCGACGCTGGACGCGGGCCTGCTCATGGCCCCGCAGGGCATCGGCGCGATGCTGACCATGCCGATCGCCGGCATGCTGGCCGACAAGCTGCCCGTCGGGCGGACGGTGCCGTTCGCGATGGCGCTCATCGCCATCGGGTTCTTCTCGTTCACCCAGGTCGAGCCGGACACGTCGTTCCTGCTGCTGGAGGGCTCGCTGTTCGTGATGGGCCTGGGCATGGGCGGCACCATGATGCCGATCATGACCTCGGCGCTCAAGACGTTGACCGGCAAGGACGTCGCCCGCGGCTCCACGCTGGTGAACATCCTGCAGCAGATCGGCGGCTCGGTCGGCGGCGCCATCATGTCGGTCATCCTCACCAGCAAGACCGGCGAGGCCCCGAAGGTGCCCGGCACGACGAACCCGGTGACGGGTGAGCCGCTGAGCATCACCGACCTGGCCGTCGCCTCGCACTCGAACCCGGACATCGCCAAGATGCCGGGCGGGCCGGGCCTGATCGACCAGGGCCTGCACTTCCTGTCCGACTCGTTCTCGACGACCTTCTGGGTCGGCTTCATCCTGGTGCTGTGCACGTTCATCCCGATCGCCTTCCTGCCGCGCAAGAAGGAGGTCTCGCACCTGAACGACGACCAGGCCGAGGCCGCACCGGTGATGATCCACTAGCTCCGCGCGGAGCAGCAAAGGGGAGCCGGCGAGTTCGGCTCCCCTTTCTGCTGTCACGCCACCGGTACGTCGGCGAGCGCCGCGAAGACCCGCTTGCCCCCGGCCCGCGCCTGCGCCACCATCTCGTCCGCGCCCGCCGAGGGCCCGCCGATGCGCAGCACCGCGTCGCAGCGCTCCAGCAGCCGCGAGGAGATCGGGTGGAAGATCTCGTCGAAGACCGGGTCGCCGACGCCACCGGACCCGGCCCGCTCGATGAGCGGCAGGGCCAGCGCCTCTCCCGTCACCGGCAGGTGCCCGGCCCGGAACAGTTCGACGGCGGCGTCGTGCATGGCGTCGACGTTGGCCCGCAGCTTGGCCGGGTCGTCGCCGGTGCCGGAGCGGTACGGGCCGGCCACCAGAATCATCATGTGCGCTCTCCTTCAACCTGCACGACGTGCACGCCCGCCGTCTGCAGAGCCGCGAGCGTCGCACCTTCAAAACCGTCGGTGACGAACGTGTCGACGGCGGACAGCGGCGCCACCCGGGCGAAGGCCTGGACGCCGAGCTTGGTGTGGTCGGCCACGACGATGGTCCGCCCGGCCCGGCGCAGCGCGGCCCGCTTCACGGCCGCGTCGTCGAGGTCGAACTCCGACCAGCCGAGGTCCGGGTGCACGGCCCCGATCGACATCACGAACGTGTCGAAACGCAGCTGATCCAGGGCGCTCAGCGCGAGCGGCCCGACGAGGCTCCGCTCACCGGCCCGCGACTCCCCGCCGATGATCAGCAGCTTGATGCCGGGCTGGTCCGCCAGCCGTACGGCCGCCTGCAGGCTCAGCACCGCCACCGTCAGCGGCGCCCGGGCGATCAGGTGCGGGGCGAGCTCGGCGGTGGTCGTCCCGGCGTCGAGCAGCACGGTGCCACCCGGCTCGATGAGCTCCGCGGCGGCCCGGCCGAGCCGCGCCTTGGCCGCCGACGACCAGCGCTCCCGCACCGCGAACCCGGCCGCCTCGGCCGGCACGTCGAGCGCGACCGCCCCGCCGCGGACCCGCCGCACCAGCCCTTGTTCCTGCAGCTGGTCGAGGTCGCGCCGGACGGTCATCTCGGACACCCCGAGCCGCTCGGCGAGCTCGGCCAGGCCGAGGCGGCCGCTGCCGCGCACGAGCCGCAGGGTCAGGTCGAGGCGATCCGGTACCGGCACGGCACCGAATCTAACAACGATCTACCAAATCTCACAAGCTAGTGTCGGCTGGCCAGCACCGGCGGCTGGACCGGCGGCGCGTCGGGAAGTTTCGGGCCCCGCAGGGTCGCGTATGTCAGCAGGCCGAGCGGGATGATGATCCAGCAGGACAGCAGGCGGTACACGAGCATCGCCGCCGCCGCGGGCCCGTGCCCGGCGCCGGCCGACACCAGCCCGGCCAGCAGCGCCACCTCGACCACGCCGATGCCGCCCGGGCTCAGCGGCACCTGCCGGACGAGCTGCACCGTGAGGTACACCGTGGCCAGCCGCACCAGGCTCACGTCGATGTCGAACGCGGCGGCGGTCGCGGCCAGGCAGGCGAAGTCCAGGCCCCAGTTGACGGTGGCGTGCACGAGCGAGAGCACCCAGGACCGGCGGGGCAGGCCGTGCAGGTCGTTCCACGTGCGCCGGACGGCCGCGCGGGACCGGGCGACCCAGCCGCCGGTACCGGCGGAATCCTCTTCTTCCTCCAGCTCGGGCGGCGGGACCGGGTGGCGCGGCGAGAGCAGGAAGTCGAGCAGGAAGGTCAGGCCGGCGACGACGAGCATCGCGATCACGACGACCAGGGTGTCGGTGTTGCCGGTGGCGCCGCCGCGCGGGATGAGCACCACCGCGCCGTACATGAGCAGCAGCGCGACCCCGGACAGCACGCCGGACAGCACCGCCACCGCCCCCGCCGTCCGCCGGGTCGCCCCGGCCGTGCGGAACTGGCGGAACGCGAACCCGGCCGACACCGCGGACCCGGCGGGCAGGCTGAACGAGATGGCCGAGCGCGTGAACGTGACGGCGATCGCCCGCTGTACCGACATCGCCACCCCGAACCCCGCCAGCAACCGCCGCTGCTGCAGCGCGAAGTGCCGCAGGGACGTCAGCTCGGCGACCGCGGCCAGCACCAGCCACCACGGGTGGGCCGAGCGCAGCACGTCGGCCGTCTGACTCAGGTCGGGCAGGTTCTTGCGCAGCGTGAGCCCGGCGACCGCCAGCACCAGCAGCAGGCCGGCGACCCGCAGCACGGTCCTGCGTCGCTTGCTCACGAGATCACTTTCCCACCGTCAGGGTGCAAAGGCCCTGAAGTGTGCAACGAAACACTGCGTGGCAATCTGGTGGTCATGAAGCGGCTGTCCCAGGTCGACCAGGACGACACCCTGCCGAAGGCCGAGGCCCTGGAGCGGCTGGAGGCGGCCCAGGAGCGCCTGCTGCGCCTGCGGCTGACCCTCGGCGGGCAGATCGGCGAGCACAAGCTCGGGCCGCCGCTGTGCGTGGTGTTCGAGGGCTGGGACGCCTCCGGCAAGGGCGGCAGCATCAAGCGCCTCGTCGACCACCTCGACCCCCGGCACGTGCGCGTGTCGCAGTTCGCCGCGCCCACCTTCGACGAGAAGCGGCACCACTTCCTGTGGCGGTTCTGGCCCGTGCTGCCCGGCTGGGGCGGGATGACGGTGCTGGACCGCTCCTGGTACGGCCGGGTGCTCGTGGAGCGCGTCGAGGGCTTCGCCGGCGAGGAGCAGTGGCGGCGCGCGTACGACGAGATCGTCGAGTTCGAGCGCACGCTGACCGCCGAGGGCATGATCCTGGTCAAGATCTGGATGCACATCTCCAGCAAGGAGCAGCTGCGCCGGTTCAACAGCCGGGCGGCGGACCCCCTGCGGCAGTGGAAGCTGACCGACGAGGACTGGCGCAACCGCAAGAAGCGGCCGCAGTACAAGGAGGCGGTCGAGGAGATGCTCGCCCGCACCGACCATCCGACCGCGCCGTGGCACGTCGTGGCGGCCGACGACAAGCCCACCGCGCGCGTGCGGGTGGTCGAGATCGTGTGCCAGGCGATCGAACACGGTTTGAAAACCGCGGAGTGAGGTGAACAGGTCGGCATGGACGACATCACCGCGCTCATCCTGGACGACCACGCCGCCTTCCGCCGGGGCTTCGCGCGCCTCGACGACGCCGACGGCGAGGAGCGGCTCGCCGCGATCTGGGACGCGCTCGCGCTGCACCTGGAGATCCACGCCGAGGCCGAGGAGCGGATCCTGTACCCGCACCTGCTGCGCCAGCACACCGACGAGGCCGAGGAGGAGACCGACGACGCGATCCGCGACCACAACAAGATCCGCGACGCGATCGACGCGGCCAAGCAGCACACCGCCGGCTCCGACGCGTGGTGGAAGGCGGTCTGGGCCGCCCGCAAGGAGAACAGCGAGCACCTGACCGAGGAGGAGGACGAGGTCCTGCCCGACTTCCGCAAGCACGCGACGATGCAGCTGCGCATCGAGCTCGGTGCGCAGTGGCTGACCTTCTACGGCGAGCACCCCAGCGGCAAGGGCCTGACGTTCCACGACAAGGACCCGGAGCGGTTCATTCAGGAGAACAGCTGACCGGCCAGTGCATGATGTCCGGGTGAAACGTGCGCGTATCCCGGACTGCTTCGCCGGCGGGCTGATGGTCGTGGCGGTCCTGTGCGCCGTCGCCGCGGTCAGCGTGGCGCTCGGCGCCCGGGTCCACCCGGTCCGGGCCAGCATCGACGCGCTGCTCGTGCCCGCGCCCGCCAACGTCGGCTACGCGGCCTTCCTGATCACCCTCGCGGCCGGCGTGCACAACCGCAAGCGGATCACGTTCTGGCTGCTCGGGATCATCTTCGCGGTCCAGGGCCTGTACGACGTGTTCGTCCTGTCGGACCTGGGCGAGCGCGGCGAGGAGGCGCACGAGCTGCACCTGCCGTTCCACGGGATGACCGCGGCGGCGGTGAACCTCGCGGTGACCGTGGCCCTGCTGACGGTGCTGTGGCTGGCGCGCTCGCAGTTCGACGCCAAGGTCCAGCCGGCCAGCCTGCCCAAGGCCCTGGCCACGCTGGTGATCCTGCTGGCCGCGTTCACGGTCGTCGGGTGGGGCCTGGTCGAGCTGTTCCCGGGTTCGCTGGGGCACGGCGTGCAGCGGCTGCTGTACAGCGGCCGCATCGTCCTGGGCGGCGCGTTCGGCTTCGACGTGGGCCGGCACGGGCGCGCGCCCGGCTGGGTCAACCTGGTGCTCGGCGTCTTCGGCGCGATCGCGCTGTTCGCCGCCCTGTTCGCCCTGCTGCGCTCGCAGCGGATGATCGCCTCGCTGGACGAGGACGAGGAGCGCACGGTGCGCCGGCTGCTGGCCGAGCACGGCGAGCGGGACTCGCTCGGGTACTTCGCGACCCGCCGCGACAAGGAGGTCGTCGTCTCGCCGTCGGGGCGCTCGGCGATCACCTACCGCGTGGTCTTCGGCGTCTCGCTGGCCAGCGGCGACCCGCTCGGCGACCCCGACTCCTGGCCGCCGGCGATCGAGGCGTGGCTGAAGGAGGCCCGCGAGTACGCCTGGACGCCCGCCGTGATGGGCGCGAGCGAGGAGGGCGCGACCGCGTACGCCCGGGCCGGCCTGCGCGTGATCGAGCTGGGCGACGAGGCGATCCTGCACGTGCGCGACTTCGACCTCGACGCGCCGCGGCTGCGCCAGGTCCGCCAGGCGGTGCACCGGGTCGAGCGGGCCGGGTACACGGTGCGCATCCGGCGGCACGCCGACATCCCGGCCGAGGAGATGGCCCGGATCATCGAGCTGGCCGGTGCGTGGCGCGACACCGAGACCGAGCGCGGCTTCTCGATGGCCCTCGGGCGGCTCGGCGACCCCAACGACGGGCGGTGCGTGCTCGTCGAGGCCCAGGACGCGGCCGGGCGCGAGGTGGCGCTGCTGTCGTTCACGCCGTGGGGGGCGGGCGGGCTGTCTCTGGATCTCATGCGCCGCGACCGGCAGTCCGACAACGGGCTCATCGAGACGATGGTGGCCACCCTGATGCGGGAGGCGCCGCGGATCGGCGTGCACCGGGTGTCGCTGAACTTCGCGGTGTTCCGGGCGGTGTTCGAGGAGGGCGCGCGGATCGGCGCCGGGCCGGTGCTGCGGCTGTGGCGGGCGCTGCTGCTGCTCGCCTCGCGCTGGTTCCAGCTGGAGTCGCTGTACCGCTCGAACGTGAAGTACCACCCGCAGTGGCTGCCCCGGTTCCTGTGCTTCGAGGACGTGCGGGACCTGGCCAAGGTCGGGCTCGCCTCCGGCGTCGCGGAGGGCTTCGTGGTCGTACCGTCGCTGCGCACCCTGCTGCGCCGGGGCAAGGCCGCGACGTTCACCGAGGACCGCCGCGAGCTCGTGCTGACCGAGTCCGAGCTGGCCGCAGCGCTGGCCCCGGCGCCGGTGCGCGAGCACCGCCGGCGCCCGGAGCAGGTGCGCATCCGCATCGCCAAGCTCGACGCGCTGCGGGCCACGGGGATCGAGCCGTACCCGCCCGGCTTCGCCCGCACCCACAGCGTGACCCAGATCCGGGCCGCCCACCCGGACCCCGTCCCGGACACGCGCACCGGCGCGCGGGTCACGTTCGCGGGGCGGGTGGTGCGGCTGCGCGACCACGGCGCGCTGTGCTTCGCCACGCTGCGGGACTGGACCGGCGACCTGCAGGTGGTGCTGACCGGCCGGCCGGACTTCGCGGCGACCGTCGACCTCGGCGACCACGTCGGCGTCACCGGCGAGGTCGGCACCACCCGGCGCGGCGAGCTGTCGGTGTTCGCCGACGCCTGGGAGCTGACCGCGAAGTGCCTGCAACCGTTGCCCGACAAGCACAAGGGCATGGCCGACCCGGAGGCGATGGTCCGCCGCCGGCACGTCGACCTCATCGTCAACCAGCCCGCCCGGGACATGGTCCGGACCCGCTCGGCGGTCTCGTTCGCGCTGCGGCGGGTCCTGCACGGGCACGCGTACGTCGAGGTCGAGACCCCGGTGCTGCAGCCGATCCACGGCGGGGCCAACGCGCGCCCGTTCGTGACCCACAGCAACGCCTACGACATGCGGCTGTACCTGCGGATCGCGCCGGAGCTGTACCTCAAGCGGCTGGCCGTGGGCGGCGTGGAGCGGGTCTTCGAGATCGGGCGCAACTTCCGCAACGAGGGCGTCGACGCGACCCACAACCCCGAGTTCACGATGCTGGAGGCCTACGAGGCGTACGGCGACTACACCACCATGCGCGGCCTGGTCCGCGAGCTGATCCTGGCCGCCGCCGGCGACGAACCGGTGCTGCGCCGGGAGTTCCGCGGCGAGCAACGGGTGGTCGACCTGCGCGAGGAGTGGCCGGTGGTGCCGGTCTACACCGCGGTCTCGCAGGCCGCCGGCACCCCGGTGACGCCGGATTCGTCGGTACCCGAACTGCGCGACCTCGCGGACAAACTCGCCGTGCACTGGCTCGAGGCGTGGACCCACGGGCAGCTGGTGCTGGAGCTGTACGAGCACCTGGTCGAGGGCAGCACGGTACACCCGACGTTCTACACGGACTTCCCGGTCGACGTCTCCCCGCTGACCCGCCAGCACCGCGCGGACCCGCGCCTCGCCGAGCGCTGGGACCTGGTGGCGTTCGGGATGGAGCTCGGCACGGCGTACACGGAGCTCGTCGACCCGGTCGAGCTGCGGGCCCGGCTGACCGCGCAGTCGCTGCGGGCGGCGGCCGGCGACCCGGAGGCGATGGAACTCGACGAGGACTTCCTCGAAGCGTTCGAGTTCGCCATGCCGCCCAGCGGCGGGCTGGGGCTCGGCGTCGACCGCCTCGTCATGCTGCTGACCGGCCGGACGATCCGGGAGACCCTTCCGTTTCCGCTTGTCAAGCCCGAGCGCTAGACTGGAATGGTTAAAAATTGTTTACCAGCAACCATCGAAGGGGAACACAGGCCGAATGGCCGATGAGAGCCCCACGCTCGACCTTCTCGAACGGCTGGCGGCCGCGTCCGACCGGATGACGATCGACGCGCTCAGCCGGCAGATCGGGCTGCCCGAGCCGCTCCTGCGCCCCCGGCTGGCCAAACTCGTGGCCCGCGGCTGGGTCGACGCCGACGCCGAGGGCATGTCCTACGCGATCGGCGTGGCCGCGCTGCGCCCGATCAGCGCGTACCTCTCCGCCGACCGCACCGGCCGGCTCGCCGGGCCGATCCTCAACCGGCTGCGCGACCAGCTCGACGAGACGATCCGCCTGGTCCGCCTGGACGGCGCCGAAATCGTGTGCCTGGCCTCGCGGGAGGCGGCCGACGACACCGCCGGGCCGATGGTCGGCCGGCGCTTCCCGGCGATCTCCGCGGCCAGCGGCCGGGCCATCCTCGCCGCCCGGGACCCGGCCGAGGTCGAGGCGATCATCACCGCCGGGGTCGAGGCGATCACCAGCGACTCGGTGGTCGAGCGGGCCGAGCTGTACGCCGCCCTGGCCGACTGCCGCGAGCGCGGGGTCGCCTACGAGCGCGGCGAGCTCGTGCCCGGCGTGGGCTGCCTCGCCGCGGCCGTGCACGTGGACGGCCTGCCGGTCACCGACGCGATCAGCTGCGGGGTGCCCCTCGCGCGGCTGACGCCGGACCACGCTGACGACATCGCGGCCGGTCTGCGCCGCGCCGCGGACGAGATCGCCGTCGCCCTTCTCGGGTGAATCCGGCATTTGCGGAGCTTCTTCGCTTTTAGCATGGCGGTATGGATGTCGAGCGGATCGACCTGCCGGGGATCGGGACGAGCCACGTGGTCACCACCGCGCGGGGCCGGCGGATCGGCATCGTGTCGCACCGCAGCGGGCGGCGGGACCTCGTGGTGTACGACAAGGCCGACCCGGACACCAGCGTCGTCTCCGTGGCGCTGCACGCCGACGAGGCGAACGCCCTGGCCGAGTACCTCGGCACCGCCCGGATCGTCGAGCAGCTCGCCGAGATGCAGCGCCAGGTCGCCGGGCTGGTCACCGAGCAGCTGGTGATCGCCCCGGACTCGCCCTACGCCGGGCGGACGCTGGGCGACACCAAGGCCCGCACCCGCACCGGCGCGTCGATCGTGGCGGTGGTGCGCGGCAACGACGTGATCGCGAGCCCCCGGCCGGACTTCGGGCTGCGGGCCCAGGACCTGATCGTCACGGTCGGCACCGCGGCCGGGGTCAACGGCGTCGCCGCGCTGCTCACCGACGGGTAGCGCCGTGCCGCACGACACCATCCTGGTCGAACTCGGCGCCGTCATCCTCGCCCTCGGTCTGCTCGGCGCCGTGTCCCTGCGGTTCTCGATCTCGCCGATCCCGCTGTACCTCATCGCGGGCCTGGCCTTCGGCGCCGGCGGCGTGCTGCCGCTGAGCACCAGCACGGAGTTCATCTCCGCCGGGGCCAAGATCGGCGTGATCCTGCTGCTGTTCACGCTCGGCCTGGAGTACACCGCGCCGGAGCTCGTCGGCACCCTGCGCTCCTCGGCCCCGGCCGGCCTGGCCGACCTCGTGCTCAACGCCGCGCCGGGGGTGGCGGCGGCGCTCATCCTGGGCTGGGGCCCGGTCGCCGCGGTCGCGCTCGGCGGGGTCACCTACGTGACGTCGTCCGGGATCACCGCCAAGGTCCTGGGCGACCTGGGCTGGCTCGGCAACCGCGAGACCCCGGCGGTGCTGTCGCTGCTGGTCTTCGAGGACCTCATGATGGCCCTGTACCTGCCGATCCTGACCGCGCTGCTGGCCGGCGTGGGCCTGCTCGGCGGGACCGCGGCCATCGCGCTCGCCGTCGCCGCGATCAGCTTCGTGCTGCTCGTCGCGCTGCGCTTCGGCGGCATCGTGGAGCGCTTCGTGGCCAGCGACAGCGACGAGGTGCTGCTGCTCAAGGTGCTCGGGTTGACGGTACTGGTGGCCGGCGCCGCCGAGCTGCTGCAGGTCTCCGCCGCGGTCGGGGCGTTCCTGGTCGGCATCGCGCTGTCCGGCCCGCTCGCGCACACCGCCCGGCAGCTGCTGACCCCGCTGCGGGACCTGTTCGCGGCGGTGTTCTTCGTCTTCTTCGGCCTGCAGACCGACCCGCGGGCGCTGCCGCCGGTGCTCGGCGTGGCCGCGCTGCTCGCCCTGGCCGGGATCGTCACCAAGCTCGCCACCGGTTGGTACGCCGCGCGCCGGGCCGGGGTCGCGCTGACCGGCCGGGTGCGGGCCGGGGCGGCGCTGCTCCCCCGCGGCGAGTTCAACATCGTCATCGCCGGGTTGGCGGTCGCGGCCGGCAGCCACCCGAAACTGGGCCCCCTCGCGGCGGCCTACGTCCTGATCCTGGCCGTGCTCGGGCCGATCGCCGCGCGGGCCGCCGAACCCGTGGCCAGGGTCCTGAACCGGCGGCACCGAACGGCCGCCTAAGTCTGCCCGAAATGCGGAATTTCGCTCATATGCCGGGTTTTGCGCAGTTCACCGTGTTTGGCTCACGTCGGAGGTGCCACGGCAGAGCGGCCGTGGCGGACGACGGGGGATCACCATGCTCAAGCACAACCGGATGCTGCCCGCCATCGGCGCGGCCACGCTCCTGGCGACGCTCATCGGCGCACCCGCGAACGCGGCGGGCACCGGCCACAAGCCCGACAAGGGCGCCGGAAGCGGCGGGGCCACGTTCAGCCAGCCCCGCCATCACCAGGGCAACGCCAAGGCCGCGTCGATCCCGTGCCGGGAGATGACGGTCGACGGCGGCTTCGAGACGCCGAAGCTGGGCGGCAAGGACTGGATGCAGTTCGACGAGGAGGACGTGCCCGGCTGGCGCACCGACGACCCGGACGGCAAGATCGAGATCTGGGGCGGCAGCAACAACGGCGCCATGGCGCGCTTCGGCAAGCAGTTCGCCGAGATCAACGCGACCGGCAACGGCAACTCGATCTACCAGGACATGAAGACCAAGCCGGACACGAAGATCTACTGGTCGTTCTGGATCCGGGCCCGGGACAGCTCCGACGGCAAGGACGTGGACGCGACGTCGATCCACTTCGGGCGCACCCCGCGCAACGACACGAGCGTGCTCGGGGTCGGCTCGCAGTTCGCGTACTCGAACTCCTCGGACGACGTGCGGTGGAAGCGGCTCTACGGCTGGTACAAGACCGGCCCGGGCCAGACCTCGACCCGCGTCACGCTGACGGCGGACGAGACCGCGGCCACCGACGACGGCTACGGCAACCTGGTCGACGGCCTGACCATCACGGAAAGCCCCGACTGCATGTAGCCACCCAGCCCGGTTCGTGTCGCTTCGCGGAGACGAACCGGGCCGGGGCCCGGCTGCACCAAGTCAGCGAGCCTTCCGGCAACGGTAGGGACGCCGGTCGATGCACATCGACCGGCGTCTTTCTTTGTCAAGAGCGGGTGAACTTGGTCGCACTGCATAAGCCGCTTCTATAAGTACGTGATACGAATTGAGGCATGCCCGCAGCTCGAACCGCATTGGATCCTGCGCGCCTGACGGTCGCCGTCGAGCGCACGTTCAGCCTCCTGCGGCAGGGCAACCCACCGAACGACATCAGTCTCACGGCCGCCTCGACGCTGCGGCGCCTGGAGCGCGAAGGACCGCGGCGGCTCACCGAGCTCGCCACCGCGGAGGGCGTCACCCAGCCCGCCATGACCCAGCTCGTGCAGCGCCTCGAGCGGGAGGGGCTGGCCGACCGGGCCGCCGACCCCGCGGACGGGCGGGCCGTGCTGGTCAGGATCACCCGGGCCGGGTCCGAGCTGCTCGTGCGCCGCCGGTCGGTGCGCGCCGAGGCCCTCGAAGCCCTGCTGGCCCACGTATCCGAAGACGACCAGGCGCTGATTGCGGCCGCGCTGCCGGCGCTGGAGAGGCTCGCGAAGTGACCGACACCCTTGAAGCGTCCGGGGGCCGCACGTCAGGGTTCCGGGGAGCGTTGTCGGGTGGCAAGGACCACCCGCACTACAAGTGGGTGGCGCTGTCGAACACCACCCTCGGCATGCTCATCGCCACCGTCAACTCCTCGATCGTGCTCATCTCGCTGCCGGCGATCTTCAACGGCATCCACCTCAACCCGCTCGCCCCGGGCAACGTGTCCTACCTGCTGTGGATGCTCATGGGCTACATGCTCGTGAGCGCCGTGCTCGTGGTCACGCTCGGGCGCCTGGGCGACATGTACGGCCGGGTGCGCATCTACAACCTCGGCTTCGCGCTGTTCACGGTCACCTCGATCGCCCTGTCGCTCGACCCGTTCGACGGCGGCGGCGGCGCGCTGTGGCTGATCGGCTGGCGGGTGCTGCAGGCGGTCGGCGGCGCGATGCTGATGGCCAACTCGGCCGCGATCCTCACCGACGCCTTCCCGGCCGCCCAGCGCGGCATGGCCCTGGGCGTCAACATCGTGGCCGGCATCGCGGGCTCGTTCATCGGCCTGGTCCTCGGCGGCCTGCTCGCCGAGTGGAACTGGCGGGCCATCTTCTGGGTCAACGTGCCGATCGGCGTCATCGGGACCATCTGGGCGTACCGCAGCCTGCACGACACGGGCCTGCGCCGGCCCGGCCGGATCGACTGGTGGGGCAACCTCACGTTCGCCGCCGGGCTGACCGCCGTGCTGGCCGGCATCACGTACGGCATCCAGCCCTACGGCGGGCACAGCCAGGGCTGGACCAACCCGTGGGTGCTCGCGGGCCTGATCGGCGGCGTCGCCGTGCTCGGCGTCTTCACCTGGATCGAGCGGCACGTGGCCGAGCCGATGTTCCCGCTCGGGCTGTTCAAGATCCGGGCGTTCGCGTACGGCAACATCGCCGGCCTGCTCGCCGCGATCGCCCGCGGCGGCCTGCAGTTCATGCTCATCATCTGGCTGCAGGGCATCTGGCTGCCGCTGCACGGCTACACCTACGAGTCGACCCCGCTCTGGGCCGGCATCTACCTGCTGCCGCTCACCGTCGGCTTCCTGGCCGCCGGCCCGATCGCCGGGCACCTCTCCGACAAGTACGGCCCCCGGCTCTTCGCGGCCGTCGGCCTGGTCGTCATGGCGCTGTCCTTCGCCGGCCTGCTGATCCTGCCGACCGACTTCGCGTACTGGGCCTTCGCCCTCCTGGTCTTCTTCAACGGCCTCGGCGGCGGCCTGTTCGCGGCCCCGAACACCTCCCTGATCATGTCCAGCGTCCCGGCCCACCTGCGCGGCGCCGCCTCGGGCATGCGGGCCACCTTCCAGAACGCCGGCATGGTCCTGTCGATCGGCGTGTTCTTCTCGCTGATGATCGCCGGCCTGTCCAGCTCCCTGCCGGACTCGCTCAACAGCGGCCTGACCTCCCAGGGCGTCCCGTCCGGCGCGGCGGCCACGATCGCCTCGCTGCCGCCGGTGGGCACGCTGTTCGCCGCGTTCCTGGGCTTCAACCCGATCCAGTCCCTGCTCGGCCCGCAGCTGCTCGGCACCCTGCCGAAGGCGAACGCCGACACCTTGACCGGCCGGGAGTTCTTCCCGCACCTGGTGTCCGGCCCCTTCCACGACGGACTGGTCATCGTGTTCTGGCTGGCGATCGCGATGGCCCTCATCGGGGCCGTGGCCTCGCTGGTGAAGCCGGCCAAGCACGAGAGCGAGCCGGCCGCACAGTAGCTCCCTCCTGTGGGAACGGCGCCGCCCGGTTACAGCCACGGGCCGGACGGCGCCACGGGCGGGCCGATCACCCCGGGGAGTGGGGTGTTCGGCCCGTCCGTTTCAGTTGCTCCTCCAGGAACCCCCGCTCGACCGCGTTGTCGCAGCGGGAGATCGCCTCGTCGTAGGCGTCCGCGGCGGCGCCGGGCTCGCCCAGGCGCATGAGCAGGTCGGCGCGGGCCGCCGGCAGGTAGTGGTAGGCGGCCAGGCGCGGGTCGGCGGCCAGCTCGTCGAGGATCGTCAGGCCGGCCGCCGGGCCGTGCACCATGGCGACCACGACGGCCCGGTTCAGCGCGACCACCGGGGTGGGCCAGGCGGCCAGCAGCAGGTCGTAGACGGCCAGGAGCTGGCGCCAGTCGGTCTCGGCGTAGCTGGGCGCCTCGGTGTAGAGGGCGGCGATGGTCGCCTGCAGCGCGAAGCGGCCCGGGCGGCCGCCGGTGAGGGCGCGCCGGACCAGGGCCAGGCCTTCCTCGATCTGGCTCCGATCCCATTTGGTACGGTCCTGCGCCTCCAGCAGCACCAGCCGCCCGCCGGCGTCGGTGCGGGTGGCCCGGCGGGCGTCGTGCAGCAGCATCAACGCGAGCAGGCCGTGCGCCTCGCGCTCGTCCGGCATCAGCGCGCCGAGGGTGCGGGCCAGGTCCAGGGCGCGCTCGACCAGGTCGGGGCGCAGCAGGGCGGCGCCGGTCGGGGCGGCGTGGCCGGTGGTGAAGAGCAGGTGCACGACGGTGAGCACGGCATCGAGGCGCTCGGGCAGCTCGCCGCCCGCCGGCACCCGGTACGGGATGCGGGCCGCGGCGATCTTCTTCTTCGCCCTCGTCACGCGGGCGGCCATGGTGGGCTCGCTGACCAGGAACGCGCGGGCGATCTCGGCGGTGGTGAGGCCGCACACCAGCCGCAGGGTCAGCGCCAGCTGCGCCTCCCGGGCCAGCGCGGGGTGGCAGCAGGTGAAGACGAGCCGAAGCCGGTCGTCGGTGATCTCCTCCGGCTCGTCGGCGCTGTCCGGGCTGTCCGGAACCACCAGGAGGGGCAGCTTGCTGCGCAGGGTGGCCGCCCGGCGGTGGGCGTTGAGCGCCCGGCGCTGCGCCGCGGTCGTGAGCCACGCGCCGGGGTTGTCCGGCACGCCCTGGCGCAGCCAGGCGTCGAGGGCGGAGACGTACGCGTCCTGCACGCACTCCTCGGCCAGGTCCAGGTCGCGGGCGACGCGCACCGTCGCGGCGAGCACGCGGGCCCACTCGCGGCGGTGCGCGTCGGCGATCGCCGACCGGACGTCCGTGCCGTCCGGCCGGCTCCCGGAAGAAGGCAACCCGGCTACTCGAAGACCATCACCGGGCGGACCTCGACGCCGCCGAAGCGGGCCGGGCACAGCTTCGAGATCTCCAGGGCGTGGTCGAGGTCCTTGGCGTCGATGAGGTAGTAGCCGCCGAGCACCTCCTTGGTCTCCACGAACGGGCCGTCGGTGACGACGTCGTCGCGGATCGAGGTGGCGGTGTTGGTGTCCTGCAGCGCGTTGCCGCCGACCAGCGTGCCGCCGAGCTCGCCGACCTGTTCGGAGAAGCGGTTGTGGGCGTCCATGACCTCCTGGAACACCTGCGGCGGGGCCGACGCGTAGCTCGCCTCGTCCTCGTAGATCAGGATCAGGTACTGGGCCATCGAGGTCTCCGTCTCATTGAGTTCGTACTGACACTCCTACGTCAATCGGGCCTCGACCGAATCGACAACGCGGGCGGATTTTTTCTTCCGGGTGTACACGAGTGCGCCGGCCGCGATCACGAGCGTGCCGAGGACGTACCAGCCGGTGACGACCATCAGCCCGATCGAGGATACGAGCGCGACGACGGCGAGCGCGCGGGAACGGCCCTCGAGCAGCTTGACCGCGGCGGCGGAGCCCACGAGGTACACCAGGACGAAACAGCCGCTCGTGAGCAGGACGAGGGCCCTGGTGCCGGTCCCGGTCGCGGCCACCACGACCAGCGACACGGCGCCGAGGGCGGCCACGACGAGCAGGCTGCGGCGGGGCACGGCGCCCGGGGCGGCCCCGCGGCCGAGCCACGCCGGCAGCGCGCCGTCGCGGCCCAGGGCGGCGCCGAGCTTGGCCGCCCCGGCGTAGTAGGCGTTCATCGTGCCGAGGGTGAGCAGCACGGCGGCCGCGGCGGCGATGACCCGGACCTGCCCGCCGACCCCGATGGCGAGCAGCTCGGCGAGGGGCGCTCCCCCGCCGTGGGCGTCGGCGGTCAGCGCCGGGCCGAGGACGAGCACGCTGGCGGCGGCGATCCCGAGGTACAGGACGGCCACCACGACCAGGGCGATGCCGGTGGCCCGGGGCAGGTCCCGCGCGGGCCGGGCGAAGTCGGCGGCGAGCGACGTGACCGCCTCCCAGCCGGCGAAGCCCCAGACGAGCACGGCCACCGCGGGCCCGATCGCCCACCAGCCGTGCGGCGCGAACGGGTGCAGGTTGGCCAGGTCCGCGTGCGGCAGGGCGGTCACGGTGGCGGTGACCAGCAGCGCGATGAGCAGCGCGGCCAGGCCGAGCTGCAGGCGGCCGGAGACGCGCACGCCGCCCAGGTTGCCAGCGGTGACGGCGAGCATGAGCAGCGCGGCGGTGACCAGCGTGGTGCGGGTGCCGCCGCCGAGCGCGGCCGCGACGTAGGCGCCGCCGAACAGCGCCGCGGCCGGGGCGCCGACCGGGATCGCGAAGTAGAACGACCAGCCGACGACGGCCGCGGCCCGGTCCCCGAACGCCCGCCGCGCGTAGGTGGCGACCCCGCCCGAGTCCGGGAAGCGCGACCCGAGGGCGGCGAAGGTGGCGGCGAGCGGCACGGAGAGCACCACCAGCACGGCCCAGGCGATCAGCGACGCGGGCCCGGCGGTCTGGGCGGCGAGGGCGGGCAGGGCGATCACGCCGGTGCCGAGCACGGCCCCGATGGACAGGGCGGCCCCCTGCGGAACGGTCATCACAAGCAAAGATTCTTCGGTTGTACGGCCGGCCGCTCCAGTGGCAGGAATGCCGTTCTGCGCTAGATTTCTGCCATGGCGCATGTGGTGGGCGTGGCGGTCACCGACGAGATGCCGGTCTTCGAGCTGGCCGTGCCGTGCGAGGTGTTCGGCATCGACCGGGCCGACCTGGCCGACCCGTGGTACGAGCTGCGGTTCGCGGCGGCCAGCCCGGGCCGGCACCCGGCCCGCTCGGGGCTGTCCATCGAGGCCCCGCACCCGCTGCCGTCCCTGGCCGACGCCGACACGCTGATCCTGCCGGCGTTCGCGCGGGCCCGGCAGGTCGAGCCGCCGGACGAGCTGGTGGCCGTGGTGCGGGAGGCGCACGCGCGGGGCAAGCGGATCGTGGCCATCTGCACCGGCGCGTACGTGCTGGCCGCGGCCGGTCTGCTCGACGGCCGCCGGGCCACCACGCACTGGATGAACGCGTTCGACTTCGCCCAGCGCTACCCGCGGGTCACGTTCGACCCGGACGTGCTGTACACCGAGGACGGCACCATCTTCACCTCGGCCGGCACCGGCGCGGCGATCGACCTGTGCCTGCACCTGGTCCGCCTCGACCACGGCGCGGCGGTGGCCAACGAGGTGGCCCGGCGCATGGTCGTGCCGCCGCACCGCGACGGCGGCCAGTCCCAGTTCGCCGCGCCGCCGCCCCGCCCGCGCACCCCGGACACCCTGGGCGGCGCGCTGGACTGGGCCCGGCGCCGCCTCGACCAGCCGCTGACCGTCGCCGACCTGGCCCGCGAGGCCCGGCTCAGCCCGCGCACCTTCGCCCGCCGCTTCCGCGAGAGCGTTGGCACGAGCCCCCTGCAGTGGCTGGTCGGCCAGCGCGTGCGGCTGGCCCAGGAGCTACTGGAGACCACGGACGATTCGATCGAGCACATCGCCCACCGGACGGGCTTCGGAACCCCCGCGAACCTCCGCATCCACTTCGCCCGCCAGACCAGCGTGACCCCGACGACCTATCGGCAGGTCTTTCACCGCTAGGCCTCCAGGGTCAGGGCGACCTCGCGGTAGCGGGACACGGTGACGAGATGGACGCCGTCGAAGGCGCCCGACTCGCGCAGGGCGGCCACCTGGGCGCAGGCGGCCTCGACGCCGGCCCGGGGGTCGGCGGCCACCCGGTCGATCAGGGACTCCGGGATGTCGATGTCGGGGATGCTGGCGGCCAGGCGGCGGGCCATGCCGGCGCTGGCCAGCACGAGCACCCCGGCGTACACCTTCTGCTGGAGGCACTGTTCTTCCCGCCAGCGCAGCAGCGTGTCGTTGTCGAAGCACATCTGGGCGAAGACGAAGTCCGCCTCGCGCTTCCAGGCCGGGACCTTGCGCAGGCCGGCCGCGACGCCGATGCGGGGCGGGGCGAAGCCGTCGCGCTCCCCCATCGCGCGGGCCTCGGCGATCATCGTGCGGACGGTGAGCTCGCTCGCGCGGCCGCCCGCGGTCGGCTGGTCGCCGTGCACGAACAGGAACTCGGTGACGCCGTACGCCGCCGCCGTCAGCAGGTCGCGGTGGAAGCCCAGCAGGTTGCGGTCGCGGGAGTTGAGGCAGGCGATGCTGCGCCCGCCCATCGCCGCCACCTCGTGGGCCACGGCCACGCTGGAGACCGTGGCCCGGCCGATGTGGTTGTCGGGGATGAGGAACGCGTGGGCGACCGGGGCCAGCACGCCGATCTGGTGCCGGACGTGGCGCAGGTCCGGGCGGGTCGGCGGCTCGATCTCGCAGACAACCTCGAATTCGCGACCCATGCCGCTATTTCAGCACGGGATCAAGCGCCGCGGTCAGCATGGAATCAGCTCGGTGCGCCGGACCCGGACCCGGGTGCCGTCGGTCAGCGTCACCTCGACCCGGCCCACCATGTCGGTGTCGCCGAAGGCGTAGATCTCCTTGCCGTCGTGCTCCGCCAGCTCCGCGTGGCTCGGCCGCAGCACCCACTTCAGCTCACGCGATTTGCCCGATTTGCCCATGAAGAACACGATAAAGCCTGAGCCCGGCCCACGCCGGAAGGCGCGGACCGGGCTACCCCCAGGTGGAAAGAATCAGTCCTCGCGAGTCAGTCCTCGCGAGTCAGCTGGTCCCGCAGCGCCTTGAGCGCGCCGGCCAGCAGCCGCGAGACGTGCATCTGCGAGATGCCGAGCTCGGCGGCGATCTGCGACTGGGTCAGGTTGCCGTGGAAGCGCATCGCGATGATCTTCTGCTCCCGCTCCGGCAGCCGGGCCAGCAGCGGGCGCAGCGCCTCGCGGTTCTCCACGTTGCGCATGTCCGGGTCGTCCCCGCCGAGCAGGTCGCCGAGGCCGTTGGCGCCGCCGTCCCCGCCGTCGCCGACGGGCGCGTCGAGGGAGAGCGCGCGGTACGCCTGCCCGCAGTCCAGCCCCTCGATGACCTCCTCCTCGCTCACCCCGAGGCGGCCCGCGAGGTCGGCCACGGTCGGCGAGCGGCCGAGGTCCTGGGCCAGGTCGCCGGAGATCTTGGAGATCTCCAGGCGCAGCTCCTGCAGCCGGCGCGGGACGCGCACGTCCCAGCCCTTGTCGCGGAAGTGCCGCTTGAGCTCGCCGACGATCATCGGGATGGCGTAGCTGGTGAAGGCCGCGCCGCGGGTCGGGTCGAAGCCGTCCACGGACTTGATCAGGCCGAGGTTCGCCACCTGGACGAGGTCCTCGAGCTGCTCGCCGCGGTTGCGGAAGCGGCGGGCGAGGTACTCGGCCAGCGGGATGTACAGCTCGATGAGCCGGGCCCGCACCCTGGCCCGGTCGGTGCCGGCGGGCAGGTCGCCCAGCAGGGACAACAGCGCCTTGGCCTGGGCGTCGGTCTCGCGGTTGGCCCGCGTGCCGTGCTGCTGGGGCTGGGTCTGGGGCTGGGTCTCGGTGGCGGCGTGCTCGTGCTGTTCGACGGCGATGCTCATGGCTGATGTGGCCTTTCATTGTGGTACCGCACGACCGGGCGCCACGGGAAAGCGTTCGCGTTTCAGTGGCGTTCAGGCGGGATACCCTGCTGATGGCAGAGTCCGGCGCCTGGGGAGAAAACTCCGGTCGAGTGACGCAGGGCGCCCATGTCTTGAGCGCCGGCGCAGACCTCCGGCGTCACACGCTCCGGGGAGCCGCCCTTGTCTGGACGGGCCCGGCCGCACGGGGATATACGTCACCCGGCGGGGTGGGACGTCTCCCACCTTACAAGAACTTGCCGGAGGGCAAAAGTCACGGGCCGCATTCGCTCCCGCGAGGTCATAGGGTGGCGGCCATGACGATCGATGCCACGGTTCCGAACGTCGCCCGCATGTACGACTACTACCTCGGCGGGTACCACAACTTCGCCGTGGACCGGGAGGCCGCGGAGAAGATCCTCGCGATCTTCCCCGACACGCCGGCGGCCGCGCACGGCAACCGGCGGTTCATGCAGCGGGCGGTGCGGCACCTGGCCCGCGAGGCCGGCATCCGGCAGTTCCTCGACATCGGCGCGGGGCTGCCGACCCAGGGCAACGTGCACGAGCAGACCGACGGCCGGGTGACGTACGTCGACAACGACCCCGTCGCCGTCGCGCAGGCCCGGACCCTGGTCGAGGGCGAGGAGCGGGTCTCGGTCGCGCTCGCCGATCTGCGCGAGCCCGAGACGCTGCTGGCCGACCCGCACGTCGCCGGGCATCTCGACCTCGCCGAGCCGGTCGCCGTGCTGCTGGTGTCGATCCTGCACTTCGTGCCCGACGAGGCCGACCCGTGGGCGATCATCGCCCGGCTGCGCGACGCCGTGGCCCCCGGCAGCGCCCTGGTCGTGTCGCACCTGACCCTCGACGGCGTGGACGCGGCCCCGGCGCAGCGGGGCACCCAGGTGTACCGCCGGTCCAACGCGCCCATCGTGCCCCGCCCGCACCGCGACATCGAGCGCTTCTTCGACGGCTTCGACCTGGTCGACCCCGGGCTGGTGTGGATCGGGCAGTGGCACCCGGTCCCCGGCGAGGACGCCACCTCGCACGGCTACGGCGGGGTCGGGATCAAGGCTTCGTAGCCGGGGCCCGTCCGGACGGGTGGCTGACCGCAACGCGACAGCGACCCATCCCCCGCACGCATCGACGCGAACCCCTTCCGCACGGCGGTCCGACAGCCCGGGCCGCCACGGATGTGGGAGGACCACGCAGATGCGTTTCGCAACCGTCCTGCGGGCCGGCGCCGCCACGGCGGTGGCCGCCGGCGTCGCGCTGGGCGGCCTGGGACCGGTGTCCTCGGCCGCGTCGAGCCACCGGGAGGCGCCGCTCATCGCGGCCGACCCGTCGGTCGACAACACCGATCTCTACGCCTTCGTCAGCCCCGAGCGGGCCGGCTACGTCACGTTCATCGCCAACTGGCAGCCGTTCGAGGACCCCGACGGCGGGCCGAACTTCTACCCCTTCGCCACCGACGCCGCCTACCTCGTCAACGTCGACAGCGACGGCGACGCCAAGCCCGACGCGATCTTCCGGTGGACGTTCCAGAACGTCGACAAACGCGGCAAGAACACGTTTTTGTACGCCAACGGGCCCGTCACCTCGCTCGACGACGAGAACCTGCTGTTCCGCCAGACGTACACGCTCGAGTCGTCGTTCCACGGCGAGCCGTTCAAGACCCGGGTCACCGGCGCCCCGGTCGCCCCGTCGCGGGTCGGCCAGGCCACCATGCCCGACTACGCGAAGCTGCGCGCCGAGGCCGACAAGCGCCTGCCCGGCGGCTGGAACACGTTCGCCGGCCAGGCCGACGACCCGTTCTTCCTCGACCTGCGCGTGTTCGATCTGCTCTACGGCGGCGATCTGAGCGAGGTGGGGCGGGACACGCTCAAGGGGTACAACGTCAACACCATCGCCCTGCAGGTGCCCTTCACCGACGTCGCGCTCAAGGGCGACCCGAAGCGCAACCCCGTGATCGGCGTCTGGACCACCACCGAGCGGACCAGGACGCGCGTCACCGGCGGCGACATCCGCACGGCCGAGCGGGTCCAGGTCTCCCGGCTGGGCAACCCGCTCGTCAACGAGGTGGTGATCCCGGCCGAGCTCAAGGACGCGTTCAACGCGATCGGCCCGGACAAGGACGCCGGCATCCCCGCCGTCGTGCAGCGGGTCACCGATCCGGAGCTGCCCAAGCTCATCGAGAGCATCTACAAGGTCCCGGCCCCGGCCACACCCCGCAACGACCTCACCGAGATCTTCCTGACCGGCATCACCACCAAGGCCGGCGGCCCGATCAAGGCCGACCTGAACTCCCAGCTCAACAACGCGGACGTGAACGAGGCGAACTTCCGCCCGTCGGAGATGCTGCGGCTCAACCTCGGCGTCCCGGTCACCGCGCAGCCGAACCGGCTCGGGGTGCTCGGCGGGGACCTGCAGGGCTTCCCCAACGGCCGGCGGCTCACCGACGACGTCGTGGACATCTCGGTGCAGGCGGTCGAGGGGGCGGCGGCGACCGGCAAGCTCGTCGACGCCCTGGCCACCGGCGACAAGGTGGACGTGAACGACAACGCGTTCGGGCCGACGTTCCCGTACGTGGCACTGCCCAACGGCTCCCGTTCGGTGCAGGCCGCGTCGGCGCCCGCCGCGTCGCCGTCGACGGTGGCCATCGTGCCGTCCGCGGCGCAGTCCAACGACGGGATGACCGCCGTGACCGTCGGCGCCTCGGCCCTCGCGGCCGGGCTCGGCGCGACCCTGTTCGTCGGCTGGTGGCGGCGGCGCCGCTCGCCGCTGTCCTGAGCGGATGAGGAGGCGATCGCCGTGCGAGTACGCATGATCGTGACCGTGGTGCTGGCCGCCGCGCTGCTCCTCGGGCTGGGGGCGGTGGCCGGGCGCACCGGCGGTACCACGGAAACCGCTTTTGGCTCGTCCGACCGGCCCTCGGCGGGACTTCCCGCGGCGATCGCCGCCCATCAGGAGCGCCTGCGCCGCGTGCCGGGCGACTGGACCACCTGGGCCGCGCTGGGCTCCGCTTATCTGGAGCAGGCGCGGGCCACGGCCGACCCGTCCTTTTACCCGAAGGCCGAGGGCGCGCTGCGCAAGTCCCTCGAGGTGCGGGCCGGCAACCCGCCCGCCCTCGCCGGCCTGGGCGCCCTGGCCAACGCCCGGCACGATTTCACCGCGGCGCGGGCCCTCGCGCAACAGGCCCTGGCCGCCGACCCCTGGTCCGACACGGCCTACGGGGTGCTCGCCGACGCGGAGACGCAGCTCGGGCACCCTTTGCCGGCCACGGATGCGGTACAGCACATGCTCGACCTGAGACCGGGCCTGGCCTCGTACACGAGGGCGTCGTACGACCTGGAGCAGCACGGCCGCCGTACCGACGCGATGGACCTGATGCGCCGCGCCCTGTCCCTGGCCGTCGAGCCCGCCGACCTCGCCTTCTGCCACCAGCACCTGGCCGCGCTGGCCTGGGCGGCCGGGGACGTGGCGACGGCGACCTCGGAGATCACGCTGGGCCTGGCCGCCGACGCCACCGCCGCGGGCCTGTGGCAGCTCAAGTCCCGCGTGGACGCGGCCGCCGGCCACCTCGACCTCGCCCTGGTGGACCTGGAGAAGGTGGTGGCCCGCACGCCGACGGTCGACGCGCTGGTCGAGCAGGCCCGCATGCTGACCGCCGCGGGCCGGGACCCCTCGGCGACGCTGCGCCTGGCCGAGGCGGCGCACCAGCTGTTCGAGGCCAACGGCGGCGTCGACGACCTGGGCGCGTCCGCGCTCGCCCTGGCGGCCGGCCGCCCCGCGGAGGCCGTGCAACTGGCCCTGCGCGAGTGGGACCGCCGCCAGTTCGCCGAGGTCGCCGACGCGGTGGCGTGGAGCCTGCACGCCGCCGGCCGGTCCGCCGAGGCCCTGCCGTACGTCCAGCAGGCCGAAGCCCTCGGCCGGCTCGACCCGGCGGTGGCCTTCCACCACGGCATGATCGCGCTGGGCACCGGCGACCGGGCCACGGCCCGGCTGCAACTCCAACTCGCGCTGGCGCTGAACCCGCACTTCTCGCCGGTCGACGCCCCGGTGGCGGCCACAACCTTGGCGGGCCTGTCGTGAAGTGGGTCGTGGCGCTGCTGATCGCGCTGGGCGGCGTGCTGCTGCTGCCGGGCACGGCGTCCGCGCACCCGCTGGGCAACTTCTCGGTGAACCAGCTGGCGGCGCTGTCGTTCACCCCGTCCCAGGTCGACGTGGCGGTGACGGTGGACTTCGCGGAGCTGCCCACCCTGCAGGAGACGCTGACCGCTCCCACGGAGTGCGCCGCGTTCAACGCCGCGTTCGCGGTGCGGGTCTCGGGTTCGCCGCTGGTCTTCTCGGTGGTCTCCTCCTCGCTGGTGTACTCCGAGGGCTCGGGCGGCCTGCGCACCAGCCGCTTGTCGTGCGGCTTGTCGGCGCCGGCGTCGCTGTCCGCGCCTGCTCCTGTTTCGGTGGTCTCGCGCTACCGCGACGACCGGGTGGGGTGGCGCGAGCTGACGGCCACCGCCGCCGGGGTGCACCTTTCGGGTTCGGCGCTGCCGACCGCTTCGGTCACAGACGGCCTTCGGATGTACCCGGATGATCTCCTGAGCTCGCCGCCCGCCGTGCGGAGCGCGTCGTTCACGGTCGTACCCGGCGGCTCGACGGATGCCTCGGCGGCGCCTGGTGCTCTTGCCGGGGGGCCGTCGTGGCTGGTGCGGGCGGAGTCGGTGCTGCGGGGTTTCGTGGGGTCGCGCTCGCTCACGCCGTGGGTCGGCTTCCTGGCTGTGCTCTTGGCACTCGTACTCGGCGGCGCCCACGCGGCGCTGCCGGGGCACGGCAAGACGGTGATGGCGGCGTACCTCGCCGGCCGGCGGGGACGGCCTCGCGACGCCTTGGCCGTGGGCGCGACGGTGACCCTGACCCACACGGGCGGGGTGCTGGTGCTGGGGCTGCTGCTGACCACGGCGGCGGGCCTGGCGGGCGAGCGTGTCCTGGGCTGGCTGGGCGTGGTGTCGGGGGTCTTGGTGGCCGCGGTCGGCGTGGGGATGCTGCGCGCCCGACAGCGCTCGGGCATTGCTGCGGGTCACTCCCACGGGCACTCCCACGGGCATTCCCACGGGTCGGGTCAGCACCACTCCCACGCCTCGGATCACGGCCATTCCCACGCCTCGGACCACGGCCATTCCCACAACTCGGACGGCCCGAGCCGGTGGGCGATCGTCGGCATGGGCGTCGCCGGCGGCCTGGTCCCGAGCCCGTCGGCGCTGGTCGTGCTGCTGGGCGCAATCGGCCTGGGCCGGACGTGGTTCGGCGTGCTGCTGGTCCTCGCGTACGGAGCCGGGATGGCCGCCGTCCTCACCGCCGCCGGCCTGCTGCTGATCCGGATCCGCGACCGCTGGCAATGGCCGGCCCGCCTCAAACTGAGCCCCCGCCTGACCACCTGGGCCCCGAACGGCACAGCCGCCCTGGTCCTCCTGGTCGGCTCAGCCCTGGCGATCCGCTCCCTGGTAACCCTCTGACCGGGGCAGGCGCCGGGACCGGCGGAGCGGTATTGTGGGCTCGGGCAGCGCGCCTGCCCGAGCCTTACCGGCCGCCCACGCCGACCGGTCCCAAGGCCAAGAGTCCCCGACTCAGCGCACCGATTCGGTCAGCGCCCAACGCTGCCCGGCGGGAGACGATGCCGGTCCGATCGGTGCGAGCGTGGGTCGACGCCGGAGGACTCGAGATGGCCGACAACCCGCAGGACCCCACCCCACCCCACGCGCTCCCAGACGCCACGGATTCCACACCCCCACCGGAACCGCCGTCATCGCCGCCGCGGTCGTCGTCATCGCCATCGTCGCCGCCGGCATCGCCCTCGCCATCATCGCTGCGGTCGTCGTCACCGCCCGCGTCGCCCTCGCCTTCGTCGCCGCCGTCATCGTCGCCGCCGCCATCGTCGCGGTCCTCGTCGCTGCCCTCGCCATCGTCGTCGCCATCGTCGTCGCCGCGGTCGTCATCGCCGTCGCAGTCGTCGTCGCAGTCGTCGTCACCCCTGGCATCGCCGCCGCCATCGTCATCTCCGTCATCACCGTCGCCGTTGCCATCGATGTCGTCATCGCCGTCATCGCAGTCGCAGGCGCGGGGGCGGGCGAAGTCGCGGTCAGGGCGGGATCGGGCGCGTCGGCGGGCGGTACGGGCGCACGCCGCGCAGGCCGGGGTCGCCTACTCCATCGCCGCCCGGCAACTGGCCGCCGCCGCCCTGGCGCCCGGCGAGACCCTGGCCAACACGGGCCGCACGGTCTATCCGGCAGTGCTGTCCCACGGACGCTGGACCATCGTGGGCCGCGAGGCCCGCACCGCCGAGGCCAAGCTGGCCGCCACCCGGATCGCGGCACGCATCCCGACCGGTCGGGCCCGGCACCTGACCGACCGCTTCCCCACCGGCGAGATGTCAGGCCTGCCCTTCTACGGCGGCGAGTACCGGGCGGAGCTGCTGGCAATGGTCTATCTCGCCGTGGCCCACGAGAGCCCCGGCCTCGTCCCCGCTCCCCTCGACCTGGCGTGGACGGCCGAACTGGGCGAGGAGACCGCGGTCGACATCACCTGCTCCGACCTGGACCGAGCCGCCCGCGCGCTCCTGGCCGACGGCCCCGCGGCGCGGTGGCACCGGATCGACGGCGCCCTGGTCGCAGCCCAGCATCATGCGGAGCCCGCCACCCGGTACGCGGCCGACCTGCTGACCCTCGCCCACCGCCGCTTGTGCACCCCGACCGAGAACTACTCCGGCGACCCGATGGTCCAGCCGGCCCCTTGGCAGGGCGTACGCCAAACGCTCGACGCCCTCCTCATCGTCTCCGAGGACGGCCACGCCCCAGGCACCCGCGTCCGCCGGCCCGGGCAGCTGCCACACCGCGAGGGCACCATCCTCGGCGCACACTGGTCCGCCTCGGGTGCACCGACCGCCTACGACATCGCGTTCGACGACGACCAGACCACACGCCAGGTCCAGCCGTCCGACGTGGTGGTGCTACCCAACCAGGAGTCCGACGCAGCCGCCCTGACCTACTGACCCAACCCGACGCCGCCGCCCCGACCCGACGCCACCGCCCCGACCTCCTGACCCGAACCAGGAGTCCGACGCCGACCACGCCGACCCGCTGACCACGCCGCCCGACACGCGACACGCCAACTGCGCCGACCCGCTGACCACGCCGCCCGCCGCCCGCCGCCCGCCGCCCGGCACGCGGCACGCGCCGACCCGCTGACCACGCCGCCCGGCACGCGGCACGCGGCACGCGCCGACCACGCCGTCCGACACGCGGCACGCCGCCCGCGCCGACCGCGCCGAATCTCCTGACGGCGCGCCACTCTGGCACGGCGTTCGAGGGGAGGCGGCTGCCCGGGTGTTTGTGCCCGGGCAGCCGGGAGCGGTCGTCAGGCGGGGACTCGGGTCGGGGGCTCCGCGTCGATCGGGGCCGGCGTGACCGTGAACGTCAGGTGGGTGCCCGTGGCGTCGACGGTGATGTCGTCGCCCGGGTTCAGGGTTGCGTTCAGGAGACGGGTCGACAGCTCCGTCTCCAGTTCGCGCTGGACGGCTCGGCGCAAGGGGCGGGCGCCCAGGGCCGGGTCCGAGCCCGCCGTCGCCAGGTGCGAGCGGGCCGCGGCCGTCACCGACAGTGTGATGCCCCGCGAGTCCAGTTCCAGCGTGACCCGCAGCAGGTGGTGGTCGACGATCCGCAAGAGCTGGTCGGTGGAGAGGGCGTGGAAGACCAGCACGTCGTCGATGCGGTTGAGGAACTCGGGGCGGAAGTGGCGCTCCAGGTCGCGACCAATAGCGGTGGCCACGCCCGATGCGAAGCCGGCCGGGGTGGTCGCCGTGCCGAGGTTGGTGGTCAGGATCAGGACGGCGTGGCGGAAGTCGGCGCGGCGGCCCTGGGCGTCGGTCAGGTGGCCGTCCTCCAGGATCTGCAGCAGGGCGTTGAAGACGTCCGGGTGGGCCTTCTCGATCTCGTCGAAGAGGATCACCGAGAAGGGGCGGCGGCGGATGCGTTCGGTGAGCTGGCCGCCGTCGTCGTGGCCGACGTAGCCGGGAGGTGCGCCGATCAGGCGGGCAACGGTGTGGTGGTCGTGGTACTCCGACATGTCGAGCTGGATCAGCGCCTCCTCCGTGCCGAACAGGTGCTCGGCCAGGGCTTTGGCCAGGGAGGACTTGCCGACGCCGGAGGGGCCCGCGAAGATGAACGACGCCGTCGGGCGCTTCGGGTCGCTCAGGCCGGTGCGGGCCCGGCGGATCGCCGCGGCCACCGAACGCACTGCGTGGACCTGGCCCACCACCCGTTCGTGCAGCGCGTCCTCGAGGCCCAGCAGCCGGGTGGCCTCGTCGGCACTCAACGCGCCCACCGGAATCCCCGTCCACGACGCCAAAACCTGCGCAATCCGGTCACGGTCGACGACAACCGGAACCGGGCCCGACAAAGCGGACCCAGCACGATCACCCGGCAAAGCAGACCCAGCACGATCACCCGGCAAAGCGGCCCCACCACGGTCGCCCGGCAAAGCGGCCCCACCACGGTCGCCCGGCAAAGCGGCCCCACCACGGTCGCCCGGCAAAGCGGCCCCACCACGGTCGCCCGGCAAAGCGGCCCCACCACGGTCGCCCGGCAAAGCGGCCCCACCACGGTCGACCGGCAAAGAAGCCGCCAGAGCGGCTCTGGCGCCCGACTCGTCCAGCAGGTCGATGGCCTTGTCCGGCAGGCGCCGGTCGGGGACGTACCGGTCGGCCAGGTGCACCGCCGCGACCAGGGCCTCGTCCGTGTACGTCACGCCGTGGTGCGACTCGTAGCCCGCCCGCAGGCCGCGCAGGATCGCGATCGACTCCGGCACCGTCGGCGGGTCGATCACCACCTGCTGGAAGCGGCGGTCCAGGGCACCGTCGCGGCTGATGTAGCGGCGGTACTCGTCCGTGGTGGTGGCGCCGATGGTCTGCAGCTCGCCGCGGGCCAGCAGCGGCTTGAGCAGGGCCGCGGCGTCGATCGCGCCCTCGGCGGCGCCCGCTCCGACCAGGGTGTGGATCTCGTCGATGAAGACGATGACGTCGCCGCGGGTGCGGATCTCCTTGATGACCTTGCGGAGGCGTTCCTCGAAGTCGCCGCGGTACCGCGAGCCGGCCACCAGCCCGCCCAGGTCCAGGGAGTACACGCTGCGGCCGGTCAGCGACGGGGGCACGGCGCCGGCCACGATCCGCTGGGCCAGGCCCTCGACGACGGCGGTCTTGCCCACGCCCGGCTCGCCGGTGAGGATCGGGTTGTTCTTGCGGCGGCAGGTGAGGATCTGCACGACCCGCTCGATCTCGGTGTCGCGGCCGATCACCGGGTCGAGGGCCCCGTTGCGCGCGTCGGCGGTCAGGTCGTGGCCGAACTGGTCCAGGGTCGGGCTTGCGGCGCGGTCCGAGGACGAGGACGAGGACGAAAACGGCGGCGCGGCCGAGGGGTGGCCGGTCAGGGTGTCCATGATCTGGGCGCGCAGGGCGTTGGGCGAGGCGCCGAGGCGGACCAGGATCTGCGCGGCCGTGCCCTCGCCCTCCCGGACCAGGCCCAGCAGGACGTGCTCGGTGCAGACGTGGTTGTGCCCGAGCCGCAGCGCCTCGCGCAGGGCCAGCTCCAGGACCTTCTTGGCGCGGGGCGTGAACGGGATGTGGGCGGTCGGGGCGCTCGGGCCGAGGCCGACGATCTCCTCGACCTCGGCTCGGGCCCGGTCCAGCGTGACGCCGAGGGCGCGCAGGGCGGCGCCGCCGACGCCGTCGGGCTCCATCAGCAGGCCGAGCAGCAGGTGCTCGGAGCCGAGATAGTTGTGGTTGAGGGTGCGGGCGGACTCCTGGGCCAGCACGACGACGCGGCGGGCGGTGTCCGTGAAGCGCTCGAACATGGGGCATCGACGCCTTCCGGCGGGCGCCGAGACCTGCACCCGCCCTCGAACCGAAGGTGGATGCGCTGAGTCGAAGCCTCTTGACCGCCGGAACAAACCGCCGGCGGCGCGGGCAGGCGCGCTACCCGAGAACGACAATAACGCCACAACGGCGCCGCACCGTTAAGCCCACAGCGAAGCGAGGTGGTAGAAGGATCTCGTGACGGCAACGACGCTGTTCCAACGCACCGCGGGCCCGCTCGGCGCGCCCTTCCTGCTGCTCGGCGGGTCGCTGGGCAGCAACCTGGACATGTGGCGGCCGCAGCTGACGCGCTTCGGGGCCCGGCTGCGGGTGGTGCGCTTCGACCACCGCGGGCACGGCGGGTCGCCGGTGCCGGCCGGGCCGTACGCGATCGAGGAGCTCGGCCGGGACGTGCTGGCGCTGCTCGACCGGCTGGGCATCGAGCGGGCCTCGTACTGCGGCCTCTCCCTCGGCGGCATGGTCGGCATGTGGCTCGCGGCGCACGCCCCCGAGCGCATCGAGCGCCTGGTGCTGATCTGCACCTCGGCCCACCTGCCCCCGGCCGACGGCTGGCTGGAGCGCGCCCACCAGGTGCGCACCGGCGGGATGCAGCCGGTGGCCGACGCGGTCCTCGGCCGCTGGTTCACCCCGCTCTACCGGGCCGCGCTCCCGGCCCGGGTGGCGCCGTACCGGGCGATGATCGCCGCCTGCCCGGCCGAGGGCTACGCGGGCGGGTGCGAGGCGATCGCCGCCATGGACCTGCGCGACGAGCTACCGCGGATCGCCGCCCCGACGCTGGTCATCGCCGGGGCCGACGATCCCGCCACGCCACCCGAGCACGGCGAGCTGATCCACGCGCGGGTGCGCGACAGCCGCCTGGTGGTGGTACCGAATGCGGCCCATCTGGCCAACGTCGAGCAACCCGACGTGATCAGTCAGCTCATCACCGATCACGTCACCGACTGATAGACGGCGTGCGTCCGGTCGGCGATCGCGGCCCACGAGAAGTGGTCCACCGCCCGCTGCCGCCCGGCCCGCCCGAACGCGGCCGCCCGGGCCGGGTCCTCCAGCAGCGCGGTCATCGCCTCGGCCAGGTCGGCCTCGAACCTGGCGGCGTCCAGCGGCGTGCCGGAGCCGTCGGCGACCTGCTCGATCGGGACCAGCAGCCCGGTCTCGCGGTCGGCCACCACCTCGGGGATGCCGCCGGTCGCGGTGGCCACCACCGCCGTCTGGCAGGCCATCGCCTCCAGGTTGACGATCCCCATCGGCTCGTAGATGGACGGGCACACGAACAGCGTCGCGTGCGTGAGCACCTGGATGACCTCGCGCTTGGGCAGCATCTCCTGCACCCAGACGACCCCGGACCGGCTCGCCTTGAGCTCGTCGGCCAGCGCGGTCACCTCAGCCGCGATCTCGGGCGTGTCGGGTGCGCCCGCCAGCAGCACCAGCTGGACGTCCGGCGGCAGGTCGCGGGCCGCCCGCAGCAGGTACGGCAGGCCCTTCTGCCGCGTGATCCGCCCGACGTACACCACGCTGGGTCTGTCCGTGGCGATCCCGAGGCGCTCCAGCACGTCGGTGGACGGGTCCGGAGCGTACTGGGCGGTGTCGATGCCGTTGTAGACGACGTGCACCTTGTCGGGGTCCACGTCGGGGTAGGCGCGCAGGACGTCGGCCTTCATGCCGGCCGACACGGCGATGACGGCGTCGGCGGCCTCGATCGCGGTCCGCTCGCACCAGGACGAGAGCGCGTAGCCGCCGCCGAGCTGCTCGGCCTTCCACGGCCGCAGCGGCTCCAGGCTGTGCGTGGTCACCACATGTGGTACCCCGTGCAGCAGTTTCGCCACGTGCCCGGCCAGGTTGGCGTACCAGGTGTGGCTGTGCACGAGGTCGGTGCCCGCGCATCCGGCGGCCATCTCCAGGTCGACGCCCATGGTCCGCAGCGCGGCGTTGGCCCCGGCGAGCCCGGCCGGGTCGGCGTACCCGATCACGCCGGCCTCGCTGCGGGGCGCGCCGAAGCAGTGCACCCGCACGTCCAGCGGGAGGTTGCGAAGCTCGCGGGCGAGATACTCCAGATGCACGCCGGCGCCGCCGTAGACGTCCGGCGGGTACTCTCGAGTCAGCAGGTCTACACGCACACCCAAACACTAATTGCTGTTCGTCTGGCGCAACACGCCGGACACGTTTAGCGTCTGGCCCATGGCTGCCAAGAACGTCCTCGCGATCGTCCTCGCCGGTGGTGAGGGCAAGCGGCTCATGCCCTTGACCACGGATCGCGCCAAGCCCGCGGTGCCGTTCGGCGGCATCTACCGCCTGATCGACTTCGTGCTGTCCAACCTGGCCAACGGCGGCTATCTCAAGATGGTCGTGCTGACCCAGTACAAGTCGCACTCGCTGGACCGGCACGTCACCAAGACGTGGCGGATGTCGACGCTGCTGGGCAACTACGTGACGCCGGTGCCCGCGCAGCAGCGCCTGGGCCCGCGCTGGTTCGCCGGCTCCGCGGACGCGATCTACCAGAGCCTGAACCTCATCAACGACGAGAAGCCCGACTACGTCATCGTCTTCGGCGCGGACCACATCTACCGGATGGACCCCGAGCAGATGGTGCGCCAGCACATCGAGTCGGGCGCGGCCGCCACGGTCGCCGGCATCCGCCAGCCGCTGTCGACGGCCGACCAGTTCGGCGTGATCGAGGTCGGCGAGGGCGGCCGGCAGATCAGCGCGTTCCGGGAGAAGCCCAAGGACGCGATCGGCCTGCCCGACGCGCCGGACGAGATCTACGCGTCCATGGGCAACTACGTGTTCACCACCGACGCGCTCATCGACGCGGTGAGCCGCGACGCGCAGGACGCCTCCAGCAAGCACGACATGGGCGGCAACATCATCCCGTACTTCGTGGAGAAGAACGACGCCGCCGTGTACGACTTCAGCACGAACATCGTGCCCGGCAGCTCGGAACGCGACCGCGGCTACTGGCGCGACGTCGGCACGCTGGACTCGTACTACGAGGCCAACATGGATCTCATAGCGGTGCAGCCGGTCTTCAACCTGTACAACTTCGACTGGCCGATCTTCACCGGGAACACCCCGTGGCCGCCGGCCAAGTTCGTGCACGGCTGGGGCGAGCGGGTCGGCCGCGCGATCGGCTCGATGATCTCCCCCGGCGCCGTGATCTCCGGCTCGCTGGTGGAGAACTCGGTCGTCTCCCCCAATGTGAAGGTCCACTCGTGGGCGCACGTCGAGGGCTCGGTGCTCATGGAGGGCGTGGACATCGGGCGGCACGCCGTGGTGCGCAACGCCATCCTGGACAAGAACGTGATCGTCCCCGAGGGCGCCGAGATCGGCGTCGACCTCGAACGCGATCGGCAGCGGTTCACCGTCTCCGAGGGCGGCATCGTGGTCGTGGGCAAGGGGCAGCGGGTCGAACCCTGACAAATACCAAGACGAGTCCTGCGGGCTCCCGGACAATTCGATACGGTGAGGATCATGGGCAATCCCCCTGAGGCGCTCAAGACCGAGATCGCGACCACCAAGCCGACCGAGACGGAGATCGCCCTGTCCGAGGAGCCGGTGCAGGCCCAGGAGACCGCCGAGTCGCCCGCCGCGTTCTTCCACGCCCCGGCGGTCGGGGTCGGCCAGCGGTTCCCCATCGAGCAGGTGACCCCGCAGATCGAGGGCGGTCGCTTCGCGGCCAAGGCCGTCGTCGGGGAGGCGGTGCCGGTCTCCGCCGTGTCGTACCGCGAGGGCCACGCGATGATGGGCACCAACGTGGTGCTCATCGCCCCCGACGGGAGCGAGCGGCCGTTCAACCGGCTCGTCCCCGGCCCGGTCGGCACCGACTCGTGGCTCGGCGAGATCCGCCCGGACGCCGTCGGCGCCTGGACGTTCGCGGTGGAGGCGTTCAGCGACCCGTACCTCACCTGGCACAACGCGGTCTCCAAGAAGATCGCGGCCGGGCAGGGCCTGGAGGACCTCGCCAACGACCTGACCGAGGGCGCGGCGCTGCTGCGCGAGGCGGCCGAGGGCATGCCGGAGGCGGAACGGGGCCGGGTCCTCGGCGCGGCCGGCGCGCTCGACGACGCCGACATCCCGCTGTTCGCGCGGGTGTCGCCGGCGCTCGGTGTCACCGACGTGCTGTGGCGGCACCCGCTGCGCCAGCAGGTGACCCGCGGCGTGGCGCTGCCGCTGTGGTGCGACCGGGAGCGGGCGCTGTTCTCCGCCTGGTACGAGTTCTTCCCGCGCTCCGAGGGCGCCGTCGTCGACGAGCGCGGCAAGCCGGTCAAGCACGGCACCTTCGCCAGCGCCACCCCGCGGCTGGCCCAGGTGGCGGCGATGGGCTTCGACGTGGTGTACCTCCCGCCGATCCACCCGATCGGGCGAGTCAACCGCAAGGGCCCGAACAACACGCTGGTCGCCGGCCCCGAGGACATCGGCTCGCCGTGGGCGATCGGGGCGGAGGAGGGCGGGCACGACGCGATCCACCCGGACCTCGGCACCCTGGCCGACTTCCGGGCGTTCGTCGCCGCCGCGCAGGGGGTCGGCGTGGAGATCGCCATGGACCTGGCGCTGCAGTGCGCGCCGGACCACCCGTGGGTCACCGAGCACCCGGAGTGGTTCACCACCCGGGCCGACGGCAGCATCGCCTACGCCGAGAACCCGCCCAAGAAGTACCAGGACATCTACCCGCTGAACTTCGACAACGACCCGGAAGGCATCCGGGCCGAGATCCTGCGGGTCGTCCTGCACTGGGTCGGGCAGGGCGTCAAGATCTTCCGGGTCGACAACCCGCACACCAAGCCGGTCGGGTTCTGGCACTGGATCATCGGCGAGATCAAGGCCGTCGACCCCGACGTGCTGTTCCTGGCCGAGGCGTTCACCCGCCCGGCCATGATGCACGGCCTGGGCAAGATCGGCTTCACCCAGTCGTACACCTACTTCACCTGGCGCGTGCTGGGCTGGGAGATCCGGGAGTACGTCGAGCAGCTGATCGCCGCCGCCGACTACATGCGGCCGAACTTCTGGCCCAACACGCCCGACATCCTGCCGGAGCACCTGCAGCACGGCGGCCCGCCGATGTTCAAGATCCGGGCCGTGCTGGCCGCGCTGCTCAGCCCGTCCTGGGGCATGTACGCGGGCTTCGAGCTCTTCGAGCACCTGGCCCGGCCGGGCGCCGAGGAGTATCTGGACAACGAGAAGTTCCAGCTGCGCCCGCGCGACTGGGAGGCGGCCGAGCGCAACGGCGAGTCCCTGGCGCCGTACCTGCGCCGGCTCAACACGGTGCGCCGCGAGCACAAGGCGCTGCAGCGGCTGCGCAACACGGTGTTCCACGGCATCGACAACGAGCAGGTCCTGTGCTGGTCCAAGCGCGACCCGGAGACCGACGACACGATCCTGGTGATCGTGTCGCTGGATTCACACAACGTGCAGTGGGGTAACACGACGTTGGACATGCCCGCGCTCGGTTTCGACTGGCACGAGCGGTTCACGGTGCGCGACGAGATCACCGGCGCGACCTTCGACTGGGGACAGCACAACGCCGTCCGGCTCGACCCCTACTACGAGCCGGCGCACGTGTTCACGGTGCATCGCCACCGGTGAGCCATCACCGGTGACGACGGGCAGCAAGAGGTAGGTACAGCATGAGCGACGCAGTCGAGCACCCGTCCTCCAGCGACTTCGGCCAAGCGCGGGTCATGGCCGCGGACGAGGGCTGGTTCCAGCGGGCCGTCTTCTACGAGGTCCTCGTCCGGGCCTTCGCCGACTCCAACGCCGACGGGTCCGGGGACCTCAAGGGACTCATCGGCCAGCTCGACTATCTGCAGTGGCTCGGGGTGGACTGCCTCTGGCTGCCGCCGTTCTACGACTCGCCGCTGCGCGACGGCGGGTACGACATCCGGGACTTCTACAAGGTCCTGCCCGAGTTCGGCACGGTCGAGGACTTCGTGGACCTGCTCGACGCGGCCCACAAGCGCGGCATCCGGGTCATCACCGACCTGGTCATGAACCACACCTCGGACTCCCACCAGTGGTTCCAGGAGTCCCGGCGCGACCCCGACGGCCCGTACGGCGACTACTACGTGTGGTCCGACACCGACAAGGCCTACAGCGACGCCCGGATCATCTTCGTCGACACCGAGGAGTCCAACTGGACCTTCGACCCGGTGCGGCGGCAGTTCTTCTGGCACCGCTTCTTCTCCCACCAGCCGGACCTCAACTACGCCAACCCCGAGGTCCAGCGCGAGATGATCGACGTGCTGCGGTTCTGGCTGGACCTGGGCATCGACGGGTTCCGGCTGGACGCGGTGCCGTACCTCTTCGAGTCCGAGGGCACCAACTGCGAGAACCTGCCAGAGACGCACGAGTTCCTGCGCCGCTGCCGCAAGGTCATCGACGACGAGTTCCCCGGCCGGGTCCTGCTCGCCGAGGCCAACCAGTGGCCGGCCGACGTCGTGGAGTACTTCGGCGACGGCGACGAGTGCCACATGGCGTTCCACTTCCCGCTCATGCCGCGCATCTTCATGGCGGTGCGGCGTGAGTCGCGGTTCCCCATCTCGGAGATCCTGGCCCACACCCCGCAGATCCCGGCGAACACCCAGTGGGGCATCTTCCTGCGCAACCACGACGAGCTGACCCTGGAGATGGTCACCGACGAGGAGCGCGACTACATGTACGCGGAGTACGCCAAGGACCCGCGCATGCGCGCCAACGTCGGCATCCGCCGCCGGCTCGCCCCGCTGCTGGAGAACGACCGCAACCAGATCGAGCTGTTCACCGCGCTGCTGCTGTCCCTGCCCGGTTCGCCGGTGCTGTACTACGGCGACGAGATCGGCATGGGCGACAACATCTGGCTCGGCGACCGCGACGGCGTGCGGACCCCGATGCAGTGGACCCCGGACCGCAACGCCGGCTTCTCCCAGGCCAACCCGGGGCGGCTGTACCTGCCGGCGATCCAGGACCACGTCTACGGCTACCAGTCGGTCAACGTCGAGGCGCAGAAGGAGAGCTCCACCTCGGTGCTCAACTGGACCCGCACGATGCTGCAGGTCCGCCGCCGCCACGAGGCCTTCGCCGCCGGCGAGTTCCGCGAGCTGGGCGGGTCCAACCCGTCGATCCTCGCGTTCGTCCGGGTGCACGGCGACGACGTCGTGCTGTGCGTGAACAACCTGTCCCGGTTCCCGCAGCCGATCGAGCTGAACCTGCAGAACTGGGCGGGGTACACGCCGATCGAGCTCACGGGGCACGTCCAGTTCCCGAACATCGGTCAGCTGCCCTACCTGCTGACCCTGCCGGGGCACGGTTTCTACTGGTTCCAGCTGAGCGCGCCGGTAGAGCAGAGCTAGGAGAGCCATGACTTCTCTGCCGTACACCGACTGGCTGCCGCATCAGCGGTGGTACGCGGGCCGCACCCGCACCCTGACCCACGTCGAACCGGCCGCCGTCACCCACCTGCCCGACGGGCTGGACCACGTGCTGCTCGACGCGCACTACGAGGACGGCGGCTCCGAGCAGTACCAGCTGTTCGTCGGCTGGAACCTCGACGTGGCCGCGGAGCTGTCCGCCGCCGCGCTGATCGGCGCCGACGGCGACCGCACCGCCTCCGACGCCCTCTACGACGAGCACTCGGCCCAGCGGATCCTGGCCCTCATCGACACCGGCGCGGTCGTCGACGGGGTCCGGTTCGTGCCCGAGCCGGGGGTGGCCCTGCCCGTCGACGCGCCCGCCCGGATCAGCGGCGCCGAGCAGAGCAACACCAGCGTCGTGTTCGACAGCGCGGCGATCCTCAAGATCTTCCGGCGGGTCACCCCGGGCATCAACCCGGACCTCGAGCTCAACCGCGTCCTGGCCCGGGCCGGGTGCCCGAACGTGGCCCGGCTGCTCGGCGCGATCGAGCGCGACGACCTGGCGCTGGCCATGGTGACCGAGTACGCGCAGAACTCCGCCGAGGGCTGGGCGATGGCCACCACCAGCGCCCGCGACCTCTACGCCGAGCACGACCTCAAGCCCGAGGAGGTGGGCGGCGACTTCGCCGGCGAGTCCGCCCGGCTGGGCGAGGCGGTCGCGCACGTGCACCGTACCCTCGCGGAAGAACTCGGCACCCAGAGCGCGGCGCCGCCGGTGGAGGCGATGCTCGCCCGCCTGGACACGGCCCTGCGCGTGGTGCCCGACCTGCAGCCGCTGGCCGGCGACATCGCGGCGCTGTTCCAGAAGGCCGGCGAGGACCCCGTCGCCACCCAGCGCATCCACGGCGACCTGCACCTCGGTCAGGTCCTGCGGACCCCGGAGTCGTGGCTGCTGATCGACTTCGAGGGCGAGCCCGGGGTGGCGGTGGAAGAGCGAAGGAAGCCGGATTCGGTACTGCGTGACGTCGCCGGCATGCTGCGCTCGTACGAGTACGCCGCGAACCAGCTGCTGCTCGGCCAGGAGGACGACGAGGGGCTCGCCCGCCGGGCCCGGCAGTGGGTCGAGCGTAACCGGGACGCCTTCTGCGACGGCTATGCTGCCGCCGCCGGATACGACCCGCGGGAGGACCGGGCCCTGCTGCGCGCCTACGAGCTGGACAAGGCCGTGTACGAGAGCGCGTACGAGGCGCGGTTCCGCCCCGGCTGGCTGCGGATCCCGCTGCAGTCGATCGAGCGCATCGTGAACGGTTCGGACCTGACGACAAGGTGAGCACCCCTATGAATCTCGACGACCTGATCGCCGGGCGGTCCCACGACCCGCACGGCATCCTCGGCGCACACCTGAACGGCGACGTGACCGTCGTGCGCACGCTGCGCCGCGGGGCCGGTGCGGTGGCGGTGGTCGCCGACGGCGAGCGGTACCCGATGAGCCAGGTGCACGGCGAGGGCGTGTTCGAGGTCCAGGTGCCCGGCGCCCTCACCGACTACCGCATCGACGCCGACGGCACGCTGAGCGACGACCCGTACCGCCACCTGCCCACCCTCGGCGAGCTCGACCTGCACCTCATCCAGGAGGGCCGGCACGAGCGGCTGTGGAGCGTCCTCGGCGCCCAGGTGCGCGAGGACGGCGTCGCGTTCGCGGTCTGGGCCCCCAACGCGCGCGGCGTGCGCGTCGTCGGCGACTTCACCGGCTGGGGCCCGCACGACGGCCTGCCGATGCGCTCGCTGGGCGGCAGCGGCGTGTGGGAGCTGTACGTGCCGGGGGTGACCGCCGGGCAGAAGTACAAGTTCCGGCTCCTGACCCCGGACAACGACTGGGTGGAGAAGGCCGACCCGCTCGCCCAGCACACCGAGACCCCGCCCGCCACGGCGAGCGTCGTGTACCGGTCGCAGTACGACTGGAAGGACGGCGACTGGGTCGCCGCCCGGGCCGCGCGGCGCACCCACGAGGAGCCGGTGAGCATCTACGAGGTGCACCTGGGCTCGTGGCGGCCCGGCCTGAGCTACACCGAGCTGGCCGACCAGCTCACCGAGTACGTCACGGAGATGGGCTTCACCCACGTGGAGTTCCTGCCCGTGATGGAGCACCCGTTCGGCGGCTCGTGGGGCTACCAGGTCACCGGCTACTACGCCCCGACCGCGCGCTTCGGCTCCCCGGACGAGTTCCGCCACCTCGTGGACCGCCTGCACCAGGCCGACATCGGCGTGATCCTCGACTGGGTGCCCGCGCACTTCCCCAAGGACGCCTGGGCCCTCGCGCGCTTCGACGGGACGCCGCTGTACGAGCACGGCGACTGGCGCCGCGGCGAGCACCCGGACTGGGGCACCCTCATCTTCGACTTCGGCCGCAAGGAGGTGCGCAACTTCCTGGTCGCCAACGCGCTGTACTGGTGCGAGGAGTTCCACGCCGACGCGCTGCGGGTCGACGCGGTCGCCTCGATGCTGTACCTGGACTACTCGCGCGAGCACGGGCAGTGGGCGCCGAACCAGTACGGCGGCCGGGAGAACCTCGACGCGATCTCCTTCCTGCAGGAGGCGAACGCGACCGTCTACAAGCACCACCCCGGCATCATGATGATCGCCGAGGAGTCGACGGCCTGGCTCGGCGTCACCCGCCCCACCGACTCCGGCGGCCTCGGCTTCGGCTTCAAGTGGAACATGGGCTGGATGCACGACACGCTGACGTACGTCGCCAAGGACCCGATCTACCGCCAGTACCACCACAACCAGATGACGTTCGCGACCGTCTACGCGTGGAGCGAGAACTACGTCCTGCCGATCAGCCACGACGAGGTCGTGCACGGCAAGGGCTCGCTCGTCGGCAAGATGCCCGGCGACCTGTGGAAGAAGCTCGCCAACGCCCGCGCCCTGCTCGCCTACATGTGGTCGTTCCCCGGCAAGCAGCTGCTCTTCATGGGCTGCGAGCTCGGCGACGAGCAGGAGTGGAGCGAGGAGCGCGGCCTGGACTGGGGTCTCGTCCAGGACCCGATGCGCGGCGGCCTGCAGCGCCTCGTGCGCGACCTGAACGCCGTGTACAAGGACACCCCGGCCCTGTGGACCCAGGACACCACGCCCGACGGCTTCCGCTGGATCAACAACGAGGACGCGGGCGGCAACTGCTTCTCCTACCTGCGCTGGGGCGGCGACGGCTCGGTCGTGGCGGTCGTGGTCAACTTCGCCACGCACCCGCACGAGGGCTACCGCGTCGGGCTGCCCTTCACCGGCCGCTGGACGGAGATCCTCAACACCGACGCCGCCGTCTACGGCGGCTCGGACGTGGGCAACATGGGCGCCGTCGAGGCGACGGGCGAGCCGCACAACGGCCTGCCGGCGTCGGCCGTGCTGCGCATCCCCCCGCTCGGCGCCCTGTGGTTGAAGCTGGGCTAACGTCTTCGTCCATGAGCGTGGACTTCCGCGACACCATCGCGATCGCGGCACCGGCCCCGGTCGTGGGCGGCATCATGAACGCGGTCCAGGAGTGGCCCTCCTGGACCGCGTCGATCTCCACTGTGGAGCGTTCCTCGGCCGGTCCCCTGACGGTGGGCGAGTCGGTCGTGGTGACGCAGCCGAAGCTCCGCCCGGCCACCTGGACCGTCACGAAGGTCGACACCAACGGCTTCGAGTGGACGTCCTCGTCGGTCCCGGGCGTGCACAACGTCGGCGGGCACTGGGCGGTCGACAACGGCGACGGGACGTGCACGGCGGAGCTGACCCTGTCCTTCGCCGGTCCCCTGGCCCGGGTCGTCACGCTGTTCTACGGCAGCCTGATCCGCCGGTACATCCGGATGGAGGCCGAAGGGCTGCGCAAGGCCGCGGAGGGTGCCGCCGCTCAGGGCCGTTGATGGCGGGGCAGGTGGTACAGGACGTTGTGGTCGTACACGAGGATCGTCCAGCGGTGCAGGTCGACCTGCTGGACCGGCGGGCCGAGGCGGATCACCACGCCGCTGAGCGTGCCGTAGTGCTCCAGCTCGCGGTCGACGATCACGAAGCGGGCGTCGTGGCGGCGGGGGTCGAACCACTCGGCGCGTGACTCCCAGTGGAACGCGCGCGGGACCTGGTCGACGATCGGCGCCACCCGGACCCGGCCGCCGGTCGCGACCGTGACCGTGTGCGAGGCCCAGTACGCGCCGACGCCGTAGTGCAGGTCGTGCGCCTCCAGCCAGGCCGCCGCCTCCGCGGCCTCCGGCGGGGCCGGCTTCGCGATCGCCGCCTGCACCGCGAACGCGGCCAGGAGCACCGCGGCCAGCGCACCGGCGACGGCCCGCACGGGCATCCCCCGGGGCGGCCGGCGCAGCAACGCGCCCAGCCGGTCACCGAACACCCGCCCGGCCAGCACCGCGCCGAACGGCAGCACCGCGACGACCTGGCGGGCGCTCGCCATGTCCGCCGCCTGGGTCGAGGCCACGAACGCGGCCAGGTTGACCGTGATCGCGGCGGCCAGCCACTGCGCGGTGCGGTCCTCCGCGAGCCGCCGGCGCAGCAGCCCCGCCACCGTGACACCCAGCGCGGCCAGCGCGGCCGCCATCAGCAGCAGCTTCACCGACGCGGCGGCGTAGTTCAGCGCCGTCACGAAGGGGCCGTCGCCGCCCAGGAACGGGAAGTACGCGCCCCAGTCGACCGCGGTCGTGCGGGCCAGCATCAGCAGGTGGTCGGGCACGTCGGCCCAGGTCGTGAACTCGGCGATCGGCGGGTGCACCTGGTACCCGCCGAAGCGCCCGATCAGCGCCACCGCGGCGTGCGCGATCGCGACCGACGACACCGCCGCCACCAGCAGGTGCAGGTCAGGCATCCGCGACGCCGAGCCGCCGCGAACGATCCGGAAGGCGCTCACGACCGCCAGCGGCAGGGCGCCGATGTACATGGCGAGGGGGTCGCCCATCTGGGCCACCACCAGCAGCGCCGTGATCGCCGCCGGCCACCAGCGGCGAAGCGCGCCCCGGTGGTCGATCAGCAGGGCCGCGACCAGCAACGGGACGCCCGTACCGGTGTGGTCCGGCGTGTTGAGCACGATCGACCAGCCGGCGTGCGGCTCCGGGACCAGCAGCGCGGCCACGACCAGCGCCGACCGGCCCCACGCGGCCGCGCCCGTGGCCGAGCCGCGGGCCGCCAGCGCCGCGAAGACGATCAGCAGCACGTACGTCGAGGCCGCCGCGACGTGCACGACGTCCGGGTTCAGGCCGTACACGAGCTCGATCAGGGCGTACTGGAGCAGCTCGGTCGGAAAGAACGAGACGTCGCTCAGGGACCAGCCGGACAGGAACACGTTGCCGTGCAGGATGTCCGCGGCCTGCAGGGCGTTGGCCGCGCCGTCGGCGTTGGTGGTGTTGGCGCGCGCGATGCGCAGGTAGCCCAGCAGCAGCACGGCGACGCCGGCGACGAGCAGGCCCCACGCGATCAGCGGGCTGCGCGCCCGCGCGGGTGGAGGCGGGGGTCCGGCGGTCCGCTGACGGGGGATGGTCACCGTGGGCGTCGGGCTCACCCGCGCCATTCTGGGGTACGGGCGCTGTCGTCCATCGGTCAGGTCCGATCACCGACAGTTGCGGCCGCGGGGCAACCTTCCGCTGTTGCCACGACGTCTTCCCCGCAACACGACTACACTGCGTAGTGCTATGCGTACCAAGCTCGCGATCGTCGGGGTCGCCGCCGTGGCCGTCGTCGGGGTCGCCGCGGTGGCGGCGGGGCAGGCCGTGGGGCTGCCGCCGCCGATCGACCCGTCGGCATCGCCGTCGATGGAGCCGCCGTCCGCGTACCCGTCGCCGGTGGTGTCCGGGCCCGGGTCGCAGGCGGTGGACTGTTCGACGATTCCGCGGTACGACACCGGGATCCTCCCCGCCGACGCGGGCGGCGAGTTCGTGCCCTACGGGGCCGACACGGTGACCCGGTGCGACACGGCCCTGGAGACCCCGTCGCCCACCACGGCGCCGCCCCAGGTGCTGACCCAGGACCTCGCGAGCTTCGTGCAGGTGCTCAACAGCCTGCCCGCGCCCGAGACCAACCAGGCCTGCCTGCGCATGGCGTTCCCGACGCAGCTGAGCTTCGTGATCACGTTCGAGCCGCGCACGCGGCGCCGGCCGATGGTCGTCGTGGTCGACCGTAACTGCGCGGCCCTGGTCGTGTCCGACTACACCGCGACCCGCGTCCGCTCGTACGCCACGCTCGACCCGATGCAGATCTTCGACAAGCTCTACGCGGCTCAGTCGCCCTCGATGGGCACGACCCGATAGGAGCCGTCCGGCGCGGAGTGTTCAGGCGCCGCCCGCTCGGCCGTGTGCGAGTGGACCCGCGACCCCGACGGCCCGCGCCGGGAGATGACCTGAAAAGCCACAAGCCGAACAGGCCGCTCCGGTACCGCGAACCGCCCCGTCCCCCACCGCACCCACAACGCCTCCCGCCCCGCCGCCGCCTCCGCCGCGAGTTTGTCCAGGGTCCGCCGCCGGTCGGCGTGGTCGACCTCGACGACCAGCGGCGGCGCCGAGGGCCGGGCGATGCCGACGTCGACGACCGAGAACTGCTGCTCGTACGGCGGCGGCAGCGGCACCACGCTCTTCGCCCGCCGGTACGCCCGCCAGCCCTCCCCCACCGCCCAGTCGACGGTCGCGGCGATGAGCAGCTCGGTGACCTCGTCGGTGCCGCGGTCGGCGAACACCAGCCGGTCCAGGTGAGCCCGCAGCGCCTCGGCAACGTCCATGGCTGGAAACCCTAGACTCCGGCTGGTGGCCCTTCCCACCGTCACGCGGATCCGCCGCGCGTACACCCGCCTGACGGCCCGCGCGGGCGGCGACTGGCACGCCCGGATCACCCTGGGCGACACGACGGTGCTCGCCCACGACGAGGACCGCCTGGTCAAGGGCTACAGCATCCAGAAGCTGTTCGTCGCCGCCGCCCTGCTGTCCCGCGCCGACCGGGGCGACCTCGACCTGGCCGACCGCGTCCGCCTGTCGAGCGGCGACATCCTCGGCGGCAGCGGCCTGTACCACCTGCAGCCCGTCCACGGCGACCAGCTCACCGTCGCCGGCGTCCTCACCGCCCTGCTGCTGGTCTCGGACAACACCGCCGTGCGGCTGTGCGGCCGGCTCGTCCCCGCCCCCGAGATCAACGAGATCCTCGCCTCCCTCGGGTTCGCCCGCACCCGGGTCGCGCCCACGGCGGCCGACCCGGCCCGCTTCCTGCTCGGCGACACCACCGCCCGCGAGACCCACGACCTGCTCACCCGCCTGGCCACGGGCCGTCTGCTGACCCCGGCGAGCACCGCCTTCCTGCTCGCCGTCCTGCGCTCCCCGTCCGGCTATCACGATGGTGTACGCCACGATCTTCCCGGCCCCGCCCGCACCAGGGTCGCCACCAAACACGGCGCCGACCACGATCCGCGCGGCGCCGCACGGCACGAGGCCGGCATCGTGTTCGCCGCGGACGACACCCCGGCGCTGATCTACAGCCTCTTCGCCGACGCCCTCCCCGCCGCCGGCGACTACGGCCCCACCCACCCGGCCGTCAAAGCCCACGCCGCGTTGGGGCGGATCCTCATCGAGAGTTGCTAGGTTCGAACCATGTTGCAGCGGTACCGCGAGCAGTCGCGCTTCAGCGACCCCGGCCGGTTCGGGGAGCTCCTCGACGGCCTGCCCGACGGGCTCCCCGAGCTCATGGCCACCGTCCGCAACGTGGTGGTGCATTACCGGGCGGCGGGGATCGCGTTCGACGGGTCGCGGCTGGCGGAGATCGACTCGCGGTGGGTGTCGCGGATGCTGGAGCGCGACCAGGAGCGTTTCCCGGGGCCGCTGGACGGGGTGCGGCCGGTCGCGGAGCGGGTGCTCGGCTGCTGCCGGGACTTCACCCTGCTCACCGTGGCGGCGCTGCGGCAGCGGCAGGTTCCGGCGCGCAGCCGGGTCGGGTTCTCGCCGTACTTCGCCGACGACTGGAACTACGACCACGTGGTCGCCGAGTACTGGAACGGGCGCCGCTGGGTGCTCGCCGACGCGCAGCTGGAGCCGGCGGACCACCCCTTCGACACGGCCGACCTGCCGCAGTTCATCACGGCGGCGCAGGCGTGGACGGCGCACCGGCGGGGGCTGATCGACGCGGACCGGTACGGGGTCGACCCGGGCCTGCCGTTCCGCGGGCACCAGTTCCTGCTCGACTCGGTGCTCCTCGAAGTCGCGCACCGGCAGTGCGACGAGGCGCTGCTGTGGGACCAGTGGGGCGCGATCACCGACCGCACCGCCGACGAGCTGGCCGAGCTGCTGCTGTCCGCCGACCGCGGGGACCTCGACGCCGAGCGGACCCTGGCCAAGCGGTACCAGACCGATCCGTCGCTGCGCCTGGCCAACCGCGTGCACTGCATGTCCCCCAGCGGCTTCGACGGCTGGGTATCGATCTAAATGGCCCTACTGGCACCGTTGGATACCGTGCGATGTCCTGAAAAGCGGTGGGGGAGCTTCGCTCCACCCACACCCCTCAAGACCGCACCGGCTCCCACTAAAACACGACGCGGCCTTTGCCGCCGGTTTTCGCGGCGTACATGGCTTGGTCGGCGTCGTGCATCAGGGCGTCGATGGGGACTTCGCCGTCCCACAGGCTGACGCCGATGCTGGCCCGCGGGGTGATGACGCAGTCGGGGCGGAACACGGCCGGTTCCTGCAGGTCGGTGCAGAGCCGGTCGGCGATCAGGTAGACGTCCTCGGCCGAGGGGACGCCGTCGAGCAGGACGGCGAACTCGTCGCCGCCGAGGCGGGCCACGGTGTCGGCGGGGCGTACGCCGGCCACGAGCCGCTCGGCCACGACGGTGAGCAGGAAGTCGCCCGCGTTGTGGCCGTAGGCGTCGTTGACCTGTTTGAAGCCGTCGAGGTCGACGATGAGCACCGCCACCGGCAGCCCCTGCACGGCGTTGGCCCGGGCCGCGCCGATCCGCTCGCGCAGCAGGGCGCGGTTGGCCAGGCCGGTGAGCCCGTCGTGGGAGGCGCGGTGGTGGACCTCCTCGAACGCGGCCCGCAGCACGCCGAGGGTCTCGTTGAGGGAGCGGCCCATCTGCCCGACCTCGTCGCCGCGGTCGAGCTCGACGCGGCGGCTCAGGTCGCCGCGGGCGACGCGGGCCAGCACGTCGACGACCTCGCGCAGCGGCCGGGAGATGGCCCGGGCGGTGAGCACGGCGAGCAGGATCGCGGTGAGGGCGCCCGCGGCGAGCAGCCCGGCGGTGAGCTGGGTGTTGCGGATGCCGTTGGCCTTGGCCCGCCGGGCGCCGTCGGCGACGGCCTCGACGAGCTGGTCGAGGAAGGCGTTGGCGCGGTCCTTGACGGCGCGGGCGATGGCCTCGGAGCGCACCAGCACGACGGTGGCGGCCTGCTGCCGGTCACCGGCGTTGGCGGCGTCGAGGGCGGCCTGGCGGGCGGTGCGCCACATGGTGATGGTGGCCGCGAACGCCTTGAGCCCGGAGCGCTCGCTCTGCGGCAGGGCGATCGCGCGGAGCTCGGCGATGCGGGCGTCGATGTCGCGGTCGGAGTCGACGATGACCTCGGCGTAGGTGTCGCGGTAGAAGCCGGGGTCGGCCAGGATGTAGGCGAGGACGGCCTCGAGCTGGGCGCTGACGGCGGAGCGCACGGTGGTCATGCGGTCCAGGGCGACGACGTTGACGCGGTACTCGCGGTCCTGCTCGTCGACGAGCCGCTGCAGGTTGACCAGGCCGACGACGCCGGACGCGGTGAAGATCGCGGTGACGACGAGGGACACACTGACGATCTTGGTGGCGATCCGCAGATCCGCCACCCGCCGCCGTACGCGCCGCAACACCTTCACGTCATCGGCACCCGGTCAACGTGATCAAGCCGGCCAGCCGGTCTCGATGCGGTGCAGGACGGTAGCGGTGTCGGCGCCGTTGATCCAGTCGGTCATCCCGGCCCAGAACGTGCCGGCCCCGACGGCGGCGGGCATCTGGTCGGAGCCGTCGAAGCGGAACGTGAACCCGGGGTCGGCGAGCAGGGCGGCGGTCAGCTGCTCGATCGGGGTCGTGAGCACGTCGCGGTCGAGGCCCTTGTTGGGGCTGACGATGCCGGCGGTGCGGGCCCGGCGGTCGGCGAAGTCGGGCGTCGTGAGGTACAGGCGCAGGGCCTGCACTTCGGGACGCCCGGTGAACGCCCCCGCGAAGACTCCCGCCCCCAGCAGCGGCCGCCCGGCGGACGGGTCGATCGGCGGCAGGTAGAACGCGTAGAGGTCGCCGTCCTCGGCGATGGTCGCGTTGGCGGGCCAGAAGCTGGTGTAGAACGACGCCTGGCGGTGCAGCGCGCACTGGCGTTGCAGGATCGGCAGGCCGCTCTCCTGGTAGGCGGTGGTGGCGATGCTGGCGACCCCGCCGAAGCCGCCGTTGACGTACTTCGGGTCGCGCAGGATCCCGCCCGCCTTGTCCAGGGCGGCGGCGACCCGCGGGTCGTCGAACGGGATGCGGTGCCCGACCCACTGGTCGTAGACGTCGGGCCCGGCCGTGCGCAGCAGGGTGTCCTCGAGCCAGTCGGTGGCGGGCCAGCCGGTGGCGCCGCCGGACTCGATCCCGGCGCACCACGGCTTGACCCCGGTGGCGGCGATGCGGTCGCTGAGGGCGAGCAGGTCGGCCCAGGTCTGCGGGACGGTGTAGCCGCGTTCGGCGAAGTACTTCGGGGAGTACCAGACGAGGCTCTTGACGTTGCCGTCCAGCGGGGTGCCGTAGAGGACGCCGTCGACGATGCCGTAGCGCTGCCAGTCGGCCGGGTAGTACTTGTCGACACTCGCCGCGACGGCCGGGGTCGCGGGCTGCAGGCGCCCGGCGCGGGCCATGGCGGCCAGCAGGCCGGGCTGCGGGAAGAGCGCGACGTCGGGGGCCTTGCCGGCGGCCGCCTCGCCGGCCAGGGCCGTCTCGAAGTCGGACCGGCCGGTGTAGTCGATCGTGATGCCGGTGCAGCTCTGGAACGTCTCCCAGGCCTTGACGAGCTTGTCGGCCTCGACGTCGCGGATCGACGAGCTGACCGTGACGGTGCTGCCCCGATGCCCCTGGTACGGCGCGAACGGGCCGCACGTGGGATCGGCGGCGGGGCCGGCGGCGTCGGTGCCGGCGCACGCGGCCAGCAGCGCGACGGCCGCGACCACGGCGGCCGCCCGCGGAAACCCCATGAAGGCAGCATATGCCCGCAAATCGCCCGCAAACCTCGGACGCCCGAACGGCCGGGAAAGGTTGTCCGGTCGGTACGGACATATCGGTCGATACCCGCACATCAGTGGGTGAGATAGGTGGTGAGGAATGTCACGACCGTTCGTGACCGCGCCATAACCGGCCTAGCGTCGCCAACGGCCCCACCCGGGGCCGGTCTACCGCAATGTCCGTTTAGCCCGGTACTTCGGGTCAGCTCCGGCCTCCACGGCGGAACTCCCACCCGAGACACGCGAGAGTGCACCGGGCCGTCCGTGGAGCCGACCTGAACGCTCGCCAGCCGCTGCACCGCATCGCAGCAGGCACCGCAGCCCTTGCCCTCTCCGCCGTCTGGCTCGGCCCCTCCGCCGCCGCGGCCCAACCCGCACCGTCGTCGCAGACGGAGCAGACCGAGGCGGCCCCGGCCGGCTCGCCCGCTCCGACGCTCGCCGAGCAGGAGCGCCTGCTCGCCGCCTACGAGCGCGCCGACCGTGCCCACCGCGAGACCTTCGTCAAGCTCGCCGCCTCGCAACGCGACGCCGCGACACCACCGCCGCCGCCCGCGCCGGTCGTGACGAAGACGCCCACCAAGAAGGCGCCGACGAAGAACACGACGTCCACGCCCGCGAAGAAGAAGTCCACGTCCACGACGACGTCGAATGTGGCTCCCCCGTCCGGGGCCGCCGGCACCGTCGTGAACTTCGCGCTCGCCCAGGTCGGCAAGCCGTACGTGTACGCCGCGTCCGGCCCCGGCTCGTACGACTGCAGCGGCCTGGTGATGGCCGCGTACGCCAAGGTCGGCATCAAGCTGCCGCACCAGAGCGAGCAGATCGCCGCCCGGGGCCGTCAGGTGCCCTCGGGCCAGTGGATGCCGGGTGACGTCATCCACACCTCGGGCCACGTCGCCATCTACCTGGGCGGCGGCAAGATGGTCGAGGCGGCGAACCCGTCCGCGGGCATCCGGGTGGCACCGGTCCGCGGCGGCACGGCCTACCGGTTCCTGTAGGCGCTCCCCCCGATCGCGCCCGGCCGGGCATTTCTTCTCAGAAGCGTGCCCGGCCGGACCGATCAGCCCGATATGAGCGGATTGCGCAGGCCCGTGCTCCTCGCGCCGGTCCTGTGGCTGTCCGACCGGATGCGCACGGGCGCCCGGATGGCGGTCCTGGTCGCGCTGCCGCTGGTGGCCGCCCTGATCGCCCGGGACTGGACGCCCGCGGTCGCCGCGGCCGCCGCCGGATGGTTCGCCGCCGCGGTGTGGTGGGGCACCCGCCGCGACGCCCGCCTCGCCGCCGCCGCGATCACCGCGACCGCCGAGGGCGAGCTCTCCCCCGCCGCGCTGCCGGCCGGGCGGGACGAGTTCGGGGATGTCGGCCGTACCATCGACGGCGCCCGGCACCGCCTCGCCGACCGCGACGAGCGGCAGCGCCGGGCCCGCCACGTCCGCGAGGAACAGCTGCACGCGAGCTTCGAGCAGCAGCGCGAGGGCCAGCGGCGGCTGCGCGAACAGGCCCAGGACATCGTCGACGAGTCCGTCGGGGCGATCACCGCCGAGCTCGAGGACGTGGTGGCCCAGGTCGGCGAGGTGCGCCAGGCGGCCCGCACCATCGAGGAGCGGGTCGGGGCGGCCGACCGGGCCACCGCCTCCGTGGTCGAGCGGGCCGGGGAGGCCGAGCGGGTCGTGGAGGCGCTCGGCGAGAGCCTGCGCCAGGTCGAGGGCACCACCCAGCTCATCGCCGGCATCGCCGCGCAGACCCGGCTGCTGGCGCTCAACGCGACGATCGAGGCGGCCCGGGCCGGGGCGGCCGGGCGCGGCTTCACGGTCGTGGCCAACGAGGTCAAGGACCTGGCCGGCAGCACCGCCGAGTCGACCGAGCGGATCGCGGCCGTGCTGGCCGACCTGGAGCGCAACGCGGCGCAGATGGCGGACACGATCCGGGCCATGGTGGCCGGGGTCGGCGGGATCGGCGAGGCCACCGCCGTGCTGCACACCGTCGCCGACGACCAGCACGCGACCGTCGAGCGGCTCACCGGCCGGGTCGGCGAGACGCGCGAGCGCATCCACGCCATGTCGGCGCTGACCGAGCGGCTGGAGCGGCGCAACGCCGAGCGGATCGCCACGTCCGGCCCGGTGCGCCTCGGCGTCGACGGCGGCTCGGCGTTCGTGACCGCGCGCATGCTCGACCTCAGCACCGGCGGGCTGCGGTGCGAGGCGGCGGATGCGGTACCCGTACAACCCGGCGACACCGTGATCGTCGAGCTCGACGTGGCCGGCGCGCCGGTGCGGGCCCACGCCCAGATCATGCACGTCGTGCACCGCGACGACCTGACCGAGGTCCGGGTGCAGTTCCTGCGGCCGCCGGACGACGTCGTGGAGCGGATCCGCCGGTTCATCGTCGCCGCGGCCTGAACCGTTCCCAGCCTGGGAGGGTATCTACTAGACATGACCGTATATCGACGAGTGACCGTCGTGCTGACCCTGGCGGCCGCGATCACGGCCACGCTGCTGGCCGGTCCGGCCGCGGCGAACGCCTCGGGAGCGGACCGCCCGCTGCCGACGACCCTCAACCTGCCCGCCGGGTTCCAGCCGGAGGGGATCGCGATCGGGCCCGGCCCGTTCGCCTACTTCGGCTCCCGCGCCGACGGGCGCATCTTCCGCGTCAACCTCGTCAGCGGGGCCGGCGCCCAGCTCAGCCCGGCGGTCGGCACCGCCTCGCTGGGCCTGAAGACCGACGGCCGCGGCCGGCTGTTCGTGGCCGGCGGAGGCGGCGGCGACGCCCGGGTCGTGGACACCCGCGGCGGCAAGGTGCTCGCCTCCTACAAGTTCACCACCGGCACCACGTTCGTCAACGACGTCATCCTGCTCGACGGCGCCGCGTACTTCACCGACTCGCGGCAGGCGGTGCTGTACAAGGTGAGCACCGGCCGGCGCGGCGAACTGCCGAAGTCGTTCACCACGCTCGCCCTCACCGGCGACTTCGTGCTCACGCCGGGCGTCAACAACCTCAACGGCATCGCGACCACGCCCGACGGCCGGGCGCTGATCGCGGTGCAGTCCAACACCGGGTTCCTGTTCCGCATCGACCCGCGCACCGGCACGACCAGGCGCATCGACACCGGCGACCGCACGTTCGTCAACGGCGACGGGCTGTGGCTGGCCGGGCGGACGCTGTACGTCGTGCAGAACCGCGACAACAAGGTCGTCGCGGTCGAGCTCGACCGGGCCGGCACGACGGGCCGGGTGCGGGCCGAGCGCACCGACCCGCGCTTCGACGTGCCGACGACGATCGCGCAGTTCGGGCACCGGCTCTACCTGCCCAACGCCCGCTTCACCACGACCCCGGGACCCGACACCGTCTACACGGCCAACGCCATCACCGCGTTCTGATCAGCTACTGCGCCGCCGCCGCTTCCCGCGGCGGCGGCGTTTCAGGACAGCTCGCGGGCGATGTGCGGGCCGAGCCCGCGCCCGGCCCCGGTGACCAGTGCGACGGCGTCGTGCAGCTCCATGAGATCGTTGACACCGTGGCTGACGGCAGGCAGTTCGGGGAAGTGGCCGACGTCTACGAGGACGCCCGGCCCGGGTACGCGCCGGACCTCGCCGACACGATCGCCGCCTTCCACGGGCGCGAGCCGCAGGACGTGCTGGAGATCGGCGCCGGCACCGGCAAGGGCACCGCGATCCTGGCCGCGCTCGGCGGTCGGCTCACCTGCGTCGAGCCCGACCCGCGGATGGCCGCCCTGCTGCGCTCGCGCCACCCGGCGGCGCACGTGATCGTCGCGCCGTTCGAGGACGCGGCCGCCGGCCCGGCCGACGTCGTCGGGTGCGCGCTCGCCTGGCACTGGCTCGACCCGGCCCGCCGCAACCGCCTCGCCTGCGACGCCCTGCGGCCGGGCGGCACGCTCGCCGTGTTCGGCCACCGCTACGACTACGCCGACCCCGCGCACCAGCAGGCGTTCGACCGGGCCTTCAGTTCGGTCGACGAGTCCCCCTTGTTGGTACGGCCCGATGACTGGGTCCACCGCGACGTCCTCGGCGCGGGGCTGTGGACGGACGTGCGGGACGTCCAGTCGAGCCGGACGGTGCCGATGGCGGCGCCGGAGTACCTGCGCCTGGTGCGCACCTTCGGCCCGTTCCGCGCCAAGTCCCCGCAGCTGCAGCAGCGCCTCCTCGACGTCCTGGCCGCGACCCTGTCCGAGCTCGGCGGCGGGACGGTGCTCGACCTGCGCGGCTTCCTCGTCCTCGCTCGCCGGGCGTGACTGGCGCGGCGGGCGGACACTTGATGGCATGTATGTCATCAAGGAGCGCTTCTTCGACCTCGGCGACGACTTCGACGTCACCGACGACCACGGGCGCAAGGTCCTGCACGTCGACGGCAAGGTGCTGAGCCTGCGGGACAAGCTCGTCATCGAGGACCCGTCCGGCAACGAGGTCGCCTCCGTGCATCGCAAGCTCATCGCGCTGCGCCCGACGTACCAGATCGAAATCGGCGGCGAGGAGGCGGGCGAGGTCCGCAAGAAGCTCTTCACGCCGTTCCGCGAGAAGTTCACCATCGACGTGCCCGGGCCCGACGACCTGACCATGTCCGGCGACCTGTTCGACCACGAGTTCACCGTCGAACGCGGCGACCGCGAGGTGGCCACGGTCTCGAAGCGCTGGCTGAGCATCCGCGACAGCTACGCCATCAACATCGCCGACGGCGAGAACCACCTGCTCATCCTGTGCGCCGTCCTCGCCCTCGAACTGGCGATCCAGCGCGAGAAGAAGGAAGACGACAAAGACTAGAGCGCCGTCGCTTCGAGGCGGCGGCAGTGGGCCCGCAGGATCTCCAGGGCCCGCTCGCTGACGGTCAGGCCGGCCCGCTCGACGTAGGCGAAGTCCGCGCCCGGGTCGGCCCCCGGCACCAGCCGCACCAGCTCCGGCGGCGCGGTGCCCGGCTCGACGAAGCTGTCCTCCCGGAAGTACCCGGCCGCGGGCGCGGTGTCGAAGCCGGTCAGCCCGGCCGCGGTCAGCTCGGCCACCAGGGCCGGGCTCGCCACGATCTCGGTCGTGCGGGCCGCCAGCCCGTCGGGCAGCCAGGACAACTCGACGGTCAGCACGCCGTCGCGGTCCTCGCACAGGTCCCAGGCCGGGTCGGGGTCGAGCTGATAGCGCACCATCGGCGCAGCATACGCAAGGTCGCAGGCCCCGGTGTCGATCCGGGCACTCCGCCCTTATGAGGGGCGGCCGAGCAGCCGACGCTCCGCCTGCGGGGCAATGGATCCACAGTGGATGGCACAACGCGGAAGAGGCCGCAGCCGGATTCGAACCGGCATGTCTCGATTTGCAGTCGAGCCCCTTGAACCTGCTCGGGCATACGGCCCCGGGTGCCTCCGGCTGGACTCGAACCAGCGACCTCCGGTTTCGGAAACCGGCACTCTCGTCCGCTGAGCTACGAAGGCAAGATGCGGTGAAGCGTGCGGGCGGAGGGATTCGAACCCCCTCAGCGCGTGGCAACTGGTTTACAGCCAATCCCGACTCTCCAACGTCGGCGCGCCCGCGGGGACGGGGAGGCCGGCCGGCCCCCGATGGAACAACCGGCCGGTCCCCCGTCAGGAAGATGGAACGTGGACGCAGGGGCGGGATTCGAACCCGCGGTTTCTGGCTTATGAGACCAGCGAGGACGACCGAACTCCTCCACCCTGCAAGTGCGCCGCCGGGGACTCGAACCCCGAACAAGCCGGTTAAGAGCCGGCTGCTCTACCAGTTGAGCTAGCGGCACGTCGAAGCGCGGACGGGACTCGAACCCGCAACGTTCCGGAGTGAAAATCCGGCGACTCTCCCATTCGTCCACCGCGCCACACACGAGCGTGCCCCCGGCGCGATTCGAACGCGCACCGTCGACGTCCTCAACGTCGTGCCTCTGCCGTTGGGCTACGAGGGCGCACACACACGAGCGGCAGCCGGGATTCGAACCCGGGGCCTCCGCCATGGCGAGGCGGCGCTCTGGCCGGACTGAGCTACAACCGCGTGGACCTGAGCGGATTCGAACCGCTGACCCTCGGTCTGCCAGACCGATGCGCTACCGCTGCGCCACAAGCCCATGGACCGCCGGCGGCATCGATCCGTCGTGCGGTACCCAAGAAAAAGAATGCGTGTGCCATCCACTGTGGAATTGTCAAAGAACACAAAGAAAAACCGCCCGGTCCCCATTGGGGCGGGCGGCGGAGGCGTCGCTAGCAGGCCGCTAGCCGCTCCACCGTCCCGAGACGTAACCGCCCCGCATACAGGCATAACCGTAGGCAAGGAGAACATTGGCCCGCTTGGCTTCGAGTGCCCGGCGCCGCATCATGGTCTTCTCCTTCCCGCTCGGTGTCTTCTCGGTGCTGATGAATACCTTACGCATTCCCCGGGAGGCGCACAATGCATTTATCGCGACTTTCACGCGCGGCCCGGAGGCGGTACCTTCGCCGCATGGGCGATCCACCGGTGTGGCTGCTCGACGTCGACGGCGTCATCAACGTCAAGCGGCCGGGCTGGGGTGCGGCGCCCTTTCAGGGCCGGGCGTACGCGCTCGGCGCCGAGTGGAAGCTGCGCTGGGCCCCCGCCCTGGTGCAGCGCATCCAGCGGCTGCACCGCGACGGGGTGGCCGAGGTGCGCTGGTGCTCGACGTGGTGCGCGTGGCCGGGCGAGGTGGAGCGGCTGTTCAAGATGCCGGGCCTGGACCGCGCGTTCGGCGAGGTGCCGGACTTCTCGGTGGCCAAGCTCGCCGCGGCCCGGGCCGTACTGCGCGGCGGGCGGCGGCTGGTGTGGACCGACGACGTCGAGGTACCGGAGCCGGGGGCGCTCTACGACGAGCTCACCGCGGACGGCCGGGCGCTGCTGATCCGGCCCGATCCGCGCCGCGGGCTGACGCCCGCCCATCTCGACGCCATCGAGGAATACTGCCAAGGGTGAGAGGCGACACTTTGAACGTGAACCTTCTGTGTGAAATATTATCTGCATGACCGACTATGGCCACGATCTGCGGTTCGGGACGTTCCTGCCGGCCGAGGCGGCCGACGCCGCCGAGGCGCTGCGGCTCGCGGTGCGCACCGAGGAGCTCGGGCTGGACATGACGAGCCTGCAGGACCACCCGTACCAGGGGCGCTTCCTCGACACCTGGACCCAATTGTCGGTGATCGCCGCGCACACCGAGCGGATCTCGGTGTTCCCCAACGTCGCGAACCTGCCGCTGCGCCCGCCGGCCGTGCTCGCGCGCGCCGCGGCCAGCCTGGACCTGCTCAGCGGTGGCCGGGTCGAGCTCGGCCTGGGCGCCGGCGGGTTCTGGGACGCGATCGAGGCGATGGGCGCCCCGCGGCGCACGCCCGGCGAGTCGCTCAAGGCCCTCGCGGAGGCGATCGCGGTCATCCGGGCGCTGTGGAGCGACGAGCGCTCGGTGCGCGTCGACGGCGAGTACTACCACCTCAAGGGCGCCCACCCCGGCCCCGGCACCGCCCACGACATCGGCATCTGGGTCGGCGCGTACAAGCCGCGCGCGCTCGCCCTCATCGGCCGCCTCGCCGACGGCTGGCTGCCCAGCTCGCCCTACGTGGCCCCCGAGCTGCTCGCCGAGTCGAACCGGCGGATCGACGAGGCCGCCGAGCAGGCCGGGCGGCGGCCGGAGGACATTCGCAGGCTGTACAACATCGCCGGTTCGTTCCGCGGTGACGGCCGTGAATTCCTGCAGGGCCCGCCCAAGGTGTGGGTGGAGCAGCTCGCCGAGCTCGCGGTCAGTGAGGGCATGAGCGGCTTCGTCTACATGGTCCGCGCGGGCGGCGACAGCGACCTGGAGCGCTTCGCCACCGAGGTGGTGCCGGCGGTGCGCGAGCTGGTCGCGGCGGAGCGGACCCGCCCCGAAGAGCCGACCGCCGCGGTTGTACTGCCCGAGCCCGCATCGGCGGTGACCGTTCGCGAGCACAATGCCACCCTCGCCACCCCGACGCCGGACGACGGCACGCGGCTGTCGGGCACGAGCCTCTGGGACGAGTCCGAGCGCCCGACGGGCCCGGCGAGCGATCTCGCCGTGCAGTACAGCGGGAGGCAGCGGGCGTCGGGGCAGCACCTCGTGGACGTACACAATCATCTGCGCGAAGAGCTGCAGCAGCTGCGCGACCTCGTGGACCAGGTCGCCTCCGGCGCGCTGGACCTGGGCCGGGCGCGTTCGATGATCAACACGATGGCGATGCGGCAGAACAACTGGACGCTGGGCACGTACTGCGAGAGCTACTGCCGCGTCGTCACCACCCACCACACCATCGAGGACCTGAGCCTGTTCCCGCGCCTGCGGGCGGCCGACCCCCGGCTCGTGCCGGTCGTCGACCGCCTGGAGGCGGAGCACCACGTCATCGCCGACGTGCTGGAGCGGGTGGACCAGGCCCTCGTGGCGATGGTGGCGAAACCGGAGGGCATCAAGCAGGTGCGCGAGGCGGTCGACCTGCTCACCGACACCCTCCTGTCGCACCTGTCGTACGAGGAGCGCGAGCTGATCGAGCCGCTGAGCGCCTACAACGTGATGTGAGTGGCCTGCTCGGAGACCGCCCACAGCCGGCTCGCGGCGCCGGGGTCGAGCGCGTACGCCGCGACCCCCGTCCGCGTCCCCGGCCGGTTCAGCGGCGCCTCCTGGCAGTCCTCGTAGTACTTCCCGCCGACCCCGGCGACGGTGGGCGACCCGGCCAGCAGCACCGAGGTCGCCGCCCCCTGCTCCGGCGTCTTCCACCGGATCGGCACGCCCCCGTTGGCCGCGGTCGCGCTCGCCGTCAGCTCATCGACGTCGACATGCCGCTGCAGGTTCGTCCGAATCCCGCCCGGGCTCAGCGCATTGACCCTGATCCCGTCCCCGCGCCACCGCCGGTCGGCTTCCACCGCGAACAGCACATTGGCCGTCTTCGACTGCCCGTACGCCAGCCAAGGGTCGTACTCGCGCCGCTCGAAATGGATGTCCTCGAACACGACCCCCGACCGCAGATGCGCGGCCGAACTGACCGCGACGACCCGCGCCCCGCCGGCCTTCTGCAGGGCGGGCAGCAGCCGCACGGCGAGCGCGAAGTGCCCCAGGTGGTTCGTCGCAAACTGCGATTCCCACCCTTCTTGTGTACGGCTGAGCGGCGACGCCATCACGCCCGCATTGTTGACGAGGATGTGCAGCGGCCCCTCCCACGCCTCGGCAAAGGCCCGCACCGACGCCTGGTCCGACAGGTCGAGCTGCCGCACCTGGGCCTTGATCTCCTCGGCGAACCCGTCGGCCGCCGCGGTGTTGCGCACGGCCAGGGTCACCTCGGCGCCAGCCGCCGCGAGGGCCCGGGCGGTCTCGATGCCGATCCCGGACGCGCCGCCGGTGACGACCGCCCGCTTCCCGGTGAGGTCGACTCCGGCGAGGACCTCACTCGCGGTGGACTCGAATCCGAACGTGCTCATCGCTGAACCTCCTTGACGCTGATGTCCCACAGCCGAGCGGCCGCCTCCGGATCGAGCGCGTACGCCTCGACCCCGGTCCGCGTCCCCGGCAGGTGCGGCCCGGCCTCGTTACAGTTCTCGAAGTACTTGCCCCCGACCCCGTCGAGCAGCGGCGATGCGGCCAGCAGCACGGACGTCGCCGCCCCCTGCTCAGTGGTCTTGAACTCCGGGTTCGGGTTGCCGGTCTTTTCGCGCAGGCGCTGGAGTTCGGCCTGGTCGACGTACCGCTGCAGATTCGTCTGAATGGAACCCGGGTGCAGCGCGTTGACGAAAATCCCGTCATCGGCCCACCGCCGGCTGCCCTCGACGGCAAAGAGAATGTTGGCCGTCTTGGACTGCCCGTAGGCGGACCAGGCCTCGTACTCCCGCCGCTCGAAGTGAATGTCGTCAAACACCACCGGCGAGAAGTGATGCCCACTGGACGACACCGACACGACCCGCGCCCCGCCGGCCGCGCGCAGGGCAGGCAGCAGCCCGGTCGCGAGCGCGAAGTGCCCGTAGTGGTTGGTCGCGAACTGCAGCTCCCACCCCTCTTCGGAGCGCCCCAGCGGCCGCGCCATCACGCCCGCGTTGTTGACGAGGATGTGCAGCGGCCCTTCCCAGCCCTCGGCGAACTTCCGCACGGAAGCCTGATCGGCGAGGTCCAGCGGCATCGTCAACGCTCTGATCTCCCCGGCAAACGTCGCGGCCGCTCCGGTGTCGCGCACAGCGAGGGTCACCTCGGCCCCGGCCTCAGCCAGGGCGCGGGCCGTCTCAACCCCGATCCCGGAAGCCCCACCGGTGACAACGGCGCGCTTGCCGCTTAGGTCAACCCCGGCAAGAACCTCACGAGCGGTCGACGTCTTGTCGAACGGAGTCCTGATCACCATGTCCATCTCCTTCGGCGGTACCATCTGAAGCGGAGGAGCCTCCAGATGTTCCCCACGCTAACCGGAGGCGCCTCCGATTGCCTCGCCTTTGGAGTGTGACGTGACCCACGCAGCCCGCCCTTTGCGCGCCGACGCCCGCCGCAACCGCGAACGGCTGCTGGAGGCCGCGCTGGTCGCCTTCTCGAAAGACCCAACGGACGAGGTCACCCTGGAACGAGTGGCCCGCGACGCCGGGGTTGGGATCGGCACGCTGTACCGCCACTTCCCGACGCGCGAGGCCCTCATTGAAGAGGTGTACCGCGCGGAACTCACCCGCCTGTGCGAATCCGCGCCGCGCCTGCTTGCCTCACTGTCCCCGGACGCCGCCCTGCGCACGTGGATGGACGGCTTCATCGACTACTCGGCGACGAAACGCGGCCTGGCGGAGGCCCTGCGCACCGTGATCGCCGCGGGCGGTCAGCCCTTCGCGCAGAGCCGGACGATGATGGAGGCCGCCTTGGGCGAACTGCTGCGGGCGGCGGAGTCGGTGGGCATCCGGCAGGATGTGGAGCCGTACGACGTGCTGGTCGCGATGAGCGCCATCTCGTTGTGGGTCTCGGAACCGGACCGCCGCGAACAGGCCGGCCGCGTGCTGGACCTGCTGATGGACGGCCTCCGCTTCACCCGCTGACCGCCGCATCGTCGCCAGCACCATTTGCCACAGCTACGGCACACCCGTCACACAGGTTGAGGACCGGGACGTCGATAGGCTGGCGGCACCAGGTCAGCGGAGGGTGGGTCGATGAACGCGCCAGCTTCAATGCGATGGCCGGTGCCGCCTCCGGACGGATTCACCGCGGAGGATCTCGATCGTCTTCCCGATCTCCCGCCGCACATCGAGCTCATCGACGGAAGCCTGGTGTTCGCGAGCCCGCAGAAGGCGTTCCACACCCTCGCCCTCGACCTGCTGGTCACGGCACTGCGGGTCAGCGTTCCCAAACATCTGCGGGTGCGGCGGGAGATGTCCGTCGTCCTCGACCGCCGGCAACGACCTGAGCCGGACGTGATGGTCGTGCGGGCCGACGCGGTCACCGGAGGGGACCAGACGGCCTACCCTGCCGACGCTGTCGTGCTCGCGATCGAGGTTGTCTCACTCGACTCCGAGATCCGTGACCGCGAACGCAAGCCGCAGCTGTACGCCCGTGCCGGCATCGGTCACTTCTGGCGCGTCGAGGACGATGGCTCAGGCAACGCCATCGTCTACATCTACGAACTCGACCCAGCGAGCAACGCCTACGCGCTGACCGGCATATTCCACGATCGGGTCAAGGTCAACGTTCCCTTCGACATCGACCTCGATCTGACCGAGATTCGACACCTGTGATCGCACCAGCCGGCCAGCACGACGGCAGGCAAGACCGCACCCAGCCGTAGCTCCCGGGCACGGCCGCGAACTCTCGCGCGGCAGGCGTCTCACGAGGCGTACTCGTCGGAGATCTCGGTGGCGTACCGCTTCCACAGCGGTCCCATCGTCTCGGCGTTCACCGGCCGCCCGGAGTCGATCATGGCCTTGAAGTCGCGGAAATACTGCACGTACAGGTCCGGCGTGAAGGTGTTCAGCATGACCGCGTTGCCGTCGCCGACGTTGGCGAACGTATGCGGCGCGCCGGTCGGCACGATGACCCAGGTCCCCGGCCCGGCGTCGTACTGGTCCTCGCCCACGGTGAACCGGAAGGTCCCCGCCAGCACGTAGAAGCCCTCGTCGTGCTGGGCGTGGCGGTGCTGCAACGGGCTCGGTGTGCCCGGCGGGATGGTGACCTCGGCGAACCCCAGCCGATGGCCGGTGTGCTCGCCGTTCTCCAGGATCCGGATCTGCTGCGCCCCGCTGCCGAGGATCTCTCCCTCGCCGGGACGGACGATGTTCACCTTCGCCATGACGACTCCCACTGCTGTTACCGGCCCTGGTCACCACCATCCTGTTCCCGGCCGGCCGCACGCGTCCTGGTCGTCTGCGCACGGTTGCTGGCAACCAGTGCACGGGCGTTGTACCCGTACGTCGCCTTGAAAAGCTTGCTGAAGTGGGTGGAATCGGCGAAACCCCACCGCGCGGCCACGGCGGTCACCGTACGCCCGCCGCCCGCCAGCTCAGCCCGGCAACGCTCCAGGCGCCGACACCGGATCAGGGCCGCGACGGTGAGCGGCTGGTCCTCGAACAGCTTGTGCAGCCGCCGCACCGAGATGTGGTGGACGGCAGCGATACTGCGCGGCGAGAGGTCCGGATCGGCCAGCCGGGCCTCGATGTACCCGGCGATCCGGTCACGCAACCCCTCGTCCGAAGCCGGCTGTACGTCACCCAGCCGAGCCTCCAGCGCAACCCCGATCAGCTCAGTGATCGCCGCCGCCGACCGCACCGCGTCAGCCTCGCGGAACCCGGCCGCCAACCGCGCCGACTCCCGGACCAGCACGGAGACGAGGGCGCCTGGACCGTGCGTGCCGTCGATGCGTACGCCGATGAGCCGGTCAGCCTGAGCGGGCCGGATCCGAAGCTCCCGGCGCGGGACCATGACGGTGACATGCGCCGCGGCGGTGCTCTCGAACCGGACCGTCCGTGTCGGATCCAGCAGCACCAGGTCGGCCGGCCCGAGGTCGGCGTCGCCGCGCCCCTGTTCGATCCGCGTCCGGCCCCGGACCATCACCTTGACCGCCAGATGCTCCCCGTCGGTGGCGGCGCGCTCCCGCCCGACACAGGCACTCTCGGGGGTGTCGAGCGAGAACAGCCGCAGCGGCCCGAGATCGCGAGCGGCGAACCGCCCTCGGAAACCGGCCCCCGCCCGCTTGTTGACCAGTGGCGGAAACCCGCTGGCGGCCAACTCGTCCTGGAACGCTTCAAGGTTCCCGATCACCGCTCAACGATAACGGCGACACCTCAGCGTCAACACACTCACGAAACGAAGCCGAGGATCGGCACAGACCCGCCACCCGAATAGCGCGGCGCACCGCCAAGCAGACACGGCGCACGTCGGAGACCCGGCCGGACGGCTGCCGGCTCGCAGACTGCATCAGATGCTTGCATGAGGATGCAGGGCCAGTCTGATGATGGGCTGCCAGGGACTCGTACCGTGAACCTACGGAATCGCGGCAGCAGGGTCCCATGAAGCTGGAAACATTGCCGCATAACGGCTCCGGCTTTCGCTCGGTCCGGCTAGGTGCGGTCGGTTATGTACCTTGCTGCTGTACTTCTGCCGACCCTGAACGGCTCCCACCAGCCCCTCCGCATTCCCCCGTCGTCCGCCCTCCGGGGAACAGGTCGGCGGCGGGGCTGCCTCGTGAGTAACGGACCGCGACGGTTCCGATCATGCTTGGCAGCCCCCGCCGCCGACCTGTTGGCGTGTCCAAGAGCACATCGCGCGGCCAATGCGTCGGCTTCCAGCCGGCGGGCTTTCAGCGCTGGCCCGAAGCGCCGGCGCCGCTTGCCCGCCGCGCTGGCCGACCGCGCGCCAGCCGCGCCGGAGGCGCTTAATTCAGTACAGACCAACTCGGCAACGATCGCCCTTAGCTATTGGGATTCAGCTGCCGAACTCTCGCTACTTACGACTTTCTTGGTCCGAAAAGCCGCATCTTTATCAAACGAGTGGGCCCAGGCTGGCCGCAGCGCACCCTGAATCCGAACGAGAGGAGTCGCATGAGCGGAACAGATGAGGGCCCTGTTCCGCAGGCCTCAAACGATTTGCCGCACTCAAATCACGGCACCGGCGAGCGGCAATCGCGCCACTCCGGTGCAACAGTGCCAAGTCCCTCTTGCGTCGCAGGCAAATAGAATGCCTTCCGAGTCTGAGCGTGGCTAAGGCGTTGCAGCGCCGAGTCCACGTGGCGCCGGCCCAGGCAGGCTCAAATGTGCGTACGCGCCACTTCAGGCGGATGCCGAAGATTCGACGCTGAATCCGAGCTCTCGTAGCCGCCGCTCCACCAACGGACATGACGGCTCGCTGCCACCATCCGGCCTTGACGGCCAGCAGTAACATGTTGACGGCACGTCCACATCGAGCCCTGGGTAATTGGTGAATGGTGAATAACTGGCAATGGCTCGCCCCAGTCTTGACAGCCCTGGGTGTTCTGGGCGTGGTTGGACAGATTTTGGTGGCGCGCCAGCAGAATAGGCTGTCACGCCTCCAGACGCTTCGAGTCGAAAGCGCTCGCTGGGCGAATTTGCGTGAAAGTTGGCACTTTGCACTACTTGCTGCCTATGGTCCAGGCGGACGTAGGCAGGCGGGCGTTACAGCCGAGGCTGCGGAGAGCTTCCGTACGAGCCTCCAGCACATAGTAGATGAGGCAGGCCGTGCGCTTAAGCTCGCAAGCTCCAATGACTCCGAAGAAATTCAGGAGTCATTTGACATCGTTAACAATTCTTACGCGGCACTAATCCCGTATGAGCGGGCAATTGAAGAGGTGGTTCAGTATCTATCTGGGCTTTGCTCCCTGGTGCTCGAAAATACTATCCGAGCGAGTGACGCTTACTCAATCCTCGGCGTCGAAGTGGTCGAGCATCAGAACGCTGTTCGGCGACTCTTGGAGATTAGCCCTGAGGTAAGCGGATGCCCGGGTAGCGTGTGGGGCCGCACACAAAGGTGGCAAAGCATGAATCTCGATGCAGTAGCGGCAGAGATAGGCTGGGATGACAACCTGGTAACCGCAGTAGGCACCAGATGCCGCACGATGCTGCTGCTTGACCTCATGACCGCCCGGGCAATATTCAGTGGAGACTCGGGCAGCATCCACGGTGTTGCCGGAGAACTCTCGAATAAGCACGTACGGAAACTGCTTACGGTTTGGGCAACCGGTCGCACCACAAGCCTTAGTGCGGCATTAAGGGCGAGCCGGGAAGTTGTGCGTGCAAGCCTCCTTGAATCTCGCGGGCTTGAAACGATGGGAAGTCTCGTTCCCGATGAACTACCCAAGAGTCCAATTCGTGTCCGCGTTCGGCGCTGGATCGGATGGAATGCGACTCTGATCAAAGTGGCTTGGCGACGGCCCACATTGCGCAACTTGCCGCGAGATTACCTCTTCGAGTACATCGACGGTAGCTCCGAATCGCTCCCACCAGCCGAGTAATGACCGTTTCGGCGAGTACAGCCTGTGAGACCACTGGCTACATCGCGCCCGCTGGGGGCAGCTCTACGAAGTTCGATGTCGTCATCAAGCATGCCGTCCGAAGCATCGTTGAACGATGAAGGCGCGCAGCGAAGGAACGGGCTCGTGAATGCGCTACCCTTCAGCTCATTTCTACCTGGGCCTGTCGCAGCTAAGCACCATTCCCAGGTGTTGCCGCACATGTCGTACACGCCAAACGGGCTGACTCCGCTGCAGTAGCGGTCGACCGGTGTGGTGCTGCCCACCTGTTTTCGCGGCAGTTGCACTTAGCGAGGGCTCCCTGGCGACCCCACGGGCCGATGTCGCCACGGTGCAACGAGCAGCTTTCTCCCACTGCTGTGCGGTCGGCAGTCGCTTTCCCGCCCAAATGGCGTAGGCCGTGGCGTCGTGCCAAGTCACGAAGACCCCCGAGTGTCGAGCTTGTCCGCTGGTGGTTTGCCGTCCTCCCAGCGTTGGGTGATGTGGCGTCGGGGGCGGTGATGTAGCGGGCGTAGTCGGCGTGGTGGGGTAGACGTCGATGTAGAAGGCGGAGAGGTAGACGGGCTCGTTGTCGAGGCGGGCGAAGTACACGCCTGCGTCGACGAAGACCGTCACGTCCGACGCCGGTCTCCCGCTTCCGCCGATCTGCGCCGTGGCCATTCGGCAACACCATCTCGACGCCGAGCGGGACAGCACGGCAGCCAGCAACCTATGAACTAAAGGCTGCTGAGACTCTTGAGGAAGCCAGACACCGCGGCCGCCTCGACCACCACCTCGGCGAACCCGACTGTTGCCACCGACTCGTCGGATGCCTCGTCGTCCTTGAACGGTACGCCGATCGACCTAGGCATCGTGGGCCTCATGCTGGGCTGACTTCGTGGTGGTGGACATCCTGGCGACTGCCGAACGCTTTCCGCCCCAGCGCCTGACCTTCGCTTGTCCGCAGCCCGCTTCCGTGTTGTGGGGTGGGTGCGCCGTCGGCAATCTCGTCGGTAAGAGGTTCGTGGTATCTACGGCCTCGTCAACACCGCTGTCGAGGTGCTGAGTGCCTGATCAGTTGAGTGAGGTCGGGTTCGATGTCCTGTCCGGCGACGATGAGGACGCCGCGCGGACGATCCTCGGCGGCGAGACAGACGGCCGGCGCGACGCGTTGACTCGAGGCGGTTTCAGAGCCGGGATCGGCGTCTGCTTGAGCGAAGCGACTAGGTAGTGGCCCTAAGAGTCTCCGCGAATCGCCCAAATCATTGCTTTCCCCTTTGAGAGATAAATCTTGAGGCTTTTTGCCCTTCAGACCGCGTCCTAGCAGAACTGCCCGCCGTCACCAGACGCTCGACACCAGCTAGATCGGCGGAGCGTTCCACAGACGCAACGCCGGAGCGTCATGCTCGTGGCCCAGCACCGAGACGGTTGCGGTGCCCAGCGTCAGATGCGCCCCAAAGGCAACCGGCTGGTCGAGCCACCGAGCGGCCAAAGCCCGCGAAGCATGCCCATGACTCACCACAGCCACATCCCCCAACGCCAGCATCGGCCGCAGCTTCGTAATGAACCGATCCAGCCGATCAGTCACCTGCGAAGGCGACTCCCCGGAAGGACAGCCGTCAGCCCACAGATCCCAGTCGGGCGCGTCGACCTTGATCTGGGCAGAGGTCAGCCCCTCATACGTCCCGTAGTCCCACTCCGCGATGTCATTATCAAGCTCCGTAACGACAAGCCCCGCGAGCTCAGCAGTACGGCGGGCGCGTTGACGTGGGCTGCTGATCACCGCCACAAAAGCCCGGTTCGCCAAAGCGCGGGCCAGGGACTTGGCGCCCTCCTCGCCCGCGGAGGTCAGTTCGAGGTCGGTCGTGGAGGTGTGCCGGCCGTTGGCGCTCCACTCGGTCTGTCCGTGCCGTATGACCACGATCTCGCCCATCTTCACATTGTGCCGGTTCCGGCTACGCTGCACCGCGTGGACGGGGTTCTGGTGCTCTGGGATGTGGACCACACGCTGGTCGACGTGGACGGGCTGGGGCGGGAGGCGTACGACCTGGCCTTCACGCGGCGGTTCGGGGTGGCGCCGGCGTATCAGCCGCCGATGGCGGGGCGGACCGACCGGGCCATCGCGATCGACATGCTGCGGCTCAACCAGGTGCCCGTGACCGAGGCCAACCTGGAAGACCTCAAGAGCGGCGCCGAGGCGGCCATGGACGAGCTCGCCCATCTGCTCCCCACGCGGGGGCGGGCGCTGCCGGGAGCAATAGCGGCGCTCACCGCGATCCACGGGCGTACGGTGCAGTCGCTCCTGACGGGCAACGTCCGGCACATCGCCGAGGTGAAGGTGGGGCCGTTCGGGCTCGCCGAGTACCTGGACCTCGATGTAGGTGCGTACGGGTGGAGCCACGAGGTGCGCGCGGAGCTGGTGAAGATCGCCCGGGACAACGTGCACGGGCGGCACCTTGAACGGGTTGTGCTCGTCGGTGACACGCCCGAGGACGTTGGAGCGGCGCTGGCCAGTGGGGTTGGCGTGGTGGGGGTGGCGACCGGGCGGTACACGAGGACGGAACTCGAAACCGCAGGGGCTCATGTGGCCCTGGACGACCTGACCGACACCGACCGGGTGACCGAGGCGATCAGAGCGGCCGCGCGTTAGGGCGGTGCTCGTAGGGCGTGGACAGCACGACCGTGGTGCGGGTGGTGACGTTCGCGGCCTGGCGGATCTCCTGCAGCAGCCGCTCCAGGGCCAGGGGGTTCTCGACGCGTACGAGGAGCATGTAGAAGTCCTCGCCGGCCACCGAGTAGCAGCTTTCGATCTGCGGGAGCTTGGCCAGCCGGTCGGGGGCGTCGTCGGGCTGGGACGGGTCCAGCGGGCGGATCGCGACGAAGGCGGTCAGGGACAGGCCGAGCGCGTCGTGGTCGACCGTCGCGGTGTAGCCCTTGATGACGCCGCGCTGCTCCAGGCGGCGCACCCGCTGGTGCACGGCCGACACCGACAGGCCGACCCGCTCGGCCAGGTCGGTGTAGGACAGGCGGCCGTCGGCGGCCAGGGCCGCGACGATCGCGCGATCGGTCTCTTCCACGCACGCACCCTAACGTGCCGGGCAAACCATTACAGGGATCGGGAGATCACCAGGCGCTGGATCTGGTTGGTGCCCTCGAAGATCTGCAGGACCTTGGCCTCGCGCATGTACCGCTCGACGGGGTGGTCGGAGACGTAGCCGGCGCCGCCGAGGACCTGGACGGCGTCGGTGGTGACGCGCATGGCGGTGTCGGTGCAGAACAGCTTGGCCTTGGCCGCCTCGGCGGTGTGCGGGCGGCCGGCGTCGCGCAGCCTCGCGGCGGACAGGTACAGCGCCCGCGCCGCCGCGATCTGGGTGGCCATGTCGGCGAGCATGAACCCGACGCCCTGGAACTCGGCGATGGGCTTGCCGAACTGTTCGCGCTCGCGGGCGTACCCGGCGGCGTAGTCCAGGGCGGCCTGGGCCAGGCCGACGGCGCAGGCGGCGATGCCGAGCCGGCCGCCGTCCAGCGCGCTGAGGGCGATCTTGAAGCCGCGGCCGTCCTCGCCGATGAGGCGGTCGGCCGGGACGACGGCGCCGTCGAAGACGACCTGGGCGACGGTCGAGGAGCGCAGGCCCATGGTCTTCTCCGGGGCCTGGGCCGCGATGCCGGGGGTGGCGGCGTCGGCCAGCAGGCAGGAGATGCCGGCCGGGCCGGGGCCGCCGGTGCGGACGAAGACGTTGTAGAAGTCGACCTGGCCGGCGTGGGTGATCCAGGCCTTGGTGCCGCTGACCGTGTACCCGTTCTCCGAAAGCATCGCGCGGGTACTCAACGCTGCCGCGTCGGAGCCGCTGTGTGGCTCGGAGAGGCAGTAGGCGCCGAGCAGCTCGCCGCCCAGCATGTCGGGCAGCAGCTGCTTGCGCTGGGTGTCGGTGCCGAACGTGGCCAGGGGGTAGCAGGCCAGGCTGTGCACGGAGACGCCCTCGGCCACGGCGAGCCAGCGGGCCGCGAGCTCCTCGAGGACCTGCAGGTACAGCTCGTACGGCACCCCGCCCCCGCCGTGCTCCTCCGGGTAGGGCAGGCCGAGCAGCCCGGCCCGGCCCAGGAGCTTGAACAGCTCGCGGGGGAAGCGGCGCCCGTCCTCGTACTCGTCGACGCGCGGGGCCAGCTCGCCGTCGGCGATCTCGCGGACGAGACCGATCAGCGCGTCGCCCTCTTCGGTGAGAAACGGCCGGTCGACGGTCACAGGATCACCAGCTCCGTGTCGATGGTGTTGAGCCGTTCCACGCCGCCGTCGGTGCACACGACGATGTCCTCGATCCGCGCCCCGTGCCGCCCGGCCAGGTAGATGCCGGGCTCGATCGAGAACGCCATGCCGGGCTCGAGCGGTGTCGCGTTGCCCGCCACGATGTACGGGTCCTCGTGCCCGTCCAGGCCGATCCCGTGCCCGGTGCGGTGCAGGAAGGCCGCGCCGTACCCCGCGGCGGCGATCAGGTCCCGCGCGGCCGCGTCGACGGACTCGGCGGTGACCCCGGGGCGCACGGCCGCGACCGCCGCCCGCTGGGCCTCGTGCAGCACCGCGAAGTAGGCGGCGAACTCGGCGGGCGGTTCGCCGATGCAGTACGTGCGGGTGGAGTCGGAGCAGTACCCGTCGGGCATCGCCCCGCCGATGTCGACGACCACCGGCTCGCCGGCCCGGATCACCCGGTCGGAGACGCCGTGGTGCGGGCTGGCCCCGTTGGGCCCGGCGGCGACGATGGTGAACTCGACGGTGGCGTGCCCGGCCGCGCGGATGCCGGCCGCGATGTCCCCGGCCACCTCGGCCTCGGTGCGCCCGGGCCGCAGCCACTCCGCCATCCGGCCGTGGACCGCGTCGATGGCCTGCCCGGCCCGGCGCAGCGCGTCGACCTCGGCCGGGCTCTTGCGCAGGCGCAGGCCGCGCAGCACGGCGCCGGCCAGGGCCTGGGTGGTGTCCGGCAGCGCGTCGCGCAGGGCCAGGACCTGCTCGGCCCACATGCGGTCACCGAGCCCGACGGTCTTGGCCTGGCCGGCCAGGATTTCCTGGACGATGCCGTACGGGTCGGTGCCGTCCGCGTGGTCGACGAGCCGGACGCCGACCGACTCGGCGGGTGAGGCCTCGGCGGCGGGGCGCTCGAGGCGCGGGACGATGAGGACCGCGTCGCCGTCGGCGGGCAGGACGAGCAGGGTGAGCCGCTCGAGGGCGTGCGCGTCGTATCCGGTCAGGTAGCGCAGGTCGGCGCTCGGGCCGATGAGCAGGGCGTCGAGCCCGGCCTCGGCCGCGGCGCGCCGGGCGGCGGCCAGCCGGTCGGGGGAATACAGCTCCACCCCGACAGCTTAACGTTCGTTTGGTTTTCCGTGGGACCCGCGAGGTTGCTGAGCCCCCTGCGATACCAACGGATAGGTGATTGATCTCGGTTCGTAGCGTAGTCTGTGCACGAAGCTTGAGTAATAAGGCCAGAACTCCGCTGCTGCCGAACCGAGACGAGCCTCGCACTCCATGAGCCGCCCCATGGTGCCGACGCCCAGCGACCGGGTTGCCGACCCGTTCGTGCACGAGGCGCTGCTGTACGAGGGCGTGGTCGGATTTCTCGACGGCACCATGAAGTTCATCTACGAGGGGTTCTCCCTCGACGAGCCGACGATCGTCGCGGCCCCGCTGACCAACATCAACCTGCTGCGCGAGCGGCTCGGGGCGTTCGCCGAGGGCGTGGAGTTCCTGGACATGGCCGAGGCCGGGCGCAACCCGGGCCGGATCATCCCCTGGGTGCTGTGCCGGTTCATGGACGAGCACCCCGGCCGCCGGGTCCGCATCGTCGGGCAGTCGGTCTGGCCCGAGCGCACCGCCGAGGAGTACCCCGGCTGCGTCCAGCACGAGGCGATGGTCAACGTGGCCCTGGCCGGGCGCGAGGCGACCCTGCTGTGCCCGTACGACCTGGCCCGGCTCGACCAGAAGCGCATCGACGACGCCCAGCGCACCCATCCGGTCATGGTCGACGACAACGGCCGCTACCCGTCGGGCAGCTACGACCCGCACGGCGCCGCCGAGACCTGGAACGTGCCGCTGTCCGAGCCGCCGGCCGGCGCGACCACGCTGCGCTTCGAGCTGGAGAGCCTGGTCGAGGTCCGCCGCCGGGTGGCCGAGGTGGGCCTGGACGCCGACCTGGTGCCGGACCGGATCGTGGACCTGCAGAGCGCCGTCAACGAGCTGGCCACCAACAGCATCCAGCACGGCGGCGGCTCCGGGACGCTGCGCACCTGGTACGACGAGCAGCGGGTGGTCTGCGAGGTGCGCGACTTCGGCCACGCCACCAACCCGATGATCGGCCGGCTGCGCCCGCCGCACGGCCGGGGCCGCGGCCTGGTGATGGTGCACTTCTTGGCCGACCTGGTGCAGCGACACACCAGCACGACGGGAACCGCGACCCGCATCCACGTGCTGCGCTAACCTGCACCGATGGACCGCCCCCTGCTGCTGATCGACTCGGCCAGCCTGTACTTCCGCGCGTTCTTCGGCGTGCCCGAGGCGGCCGCGAAGGCGCCCGACGGCACCCCGGTCAACGCCGTGCGCGGCTTCCTCGACATGCTCTCCACGCTCATCAAGGGCCGCAGGCCGGACCGGATGGTCTGCTGCCTGGACGAGAGCTGGCGACCGGCGTGGCGGGTCGCGCTGCTGCCGTCGTACAAGGCGCACCGGCTCACCCCGGCCGGCGGCGAGGAGGTGCCCGACGCGCTGTCCACGCAGGTGCCGATCATTTTGGAGTTCCTGACCGCGCTCGGCATCACCGCGGTCGGCGCGGCCGACTTCGAGGCCGACGACGTGATCGGCACCCTCGCGTTCCGCGAGCCCGGGCCGGTCGAGGTGGCCACCGGCGACCGCGACCTGTTCCAGGTCATCGACGACGACAAGCCGGTGCGGGTGCTGTACTGCGGCCGCGGCGTCGCCAAGCTCGAGGTCCTCGACAACGCGGCGCTGCACGCGAAGTACGGCGTGCCGGCGGCCGGGTACGCGGACCTCGCGGCCCTGCGCGGCGACCCCAGCGACGGCCTGCCCGGGGTCGCCGGCGTCGGCGAGAAGACCGCGGCCCGGCTCGTGGACCGCTACGGCGACCTCGACGGCATCCTGGCCGCCCTCGACGACCCGAAGTCGGGCTTCGCGCCGGGGCTGCGGGCCAAGCTGGAGGCCGGCCGCGAATACCTGGCCAAGTCGCGCGAGGTCGTGGCGGTCTCCCGCGCGGTGCCGCTGCCGGAGCTCGGCACCAAGCTGCCGAAGTCGCCCGCCGACCCCGACCAGCTGCTCGAACTGGCCGGGAAATGGGGCCTCGAAGGTGCGGCGAAGCGGATCGTCGACGCGATCTCAGCCTGAGACGCGCACCGGTTCCACCCGCCAGATGCGGTCGCAGTAGTCCCGCACGGTCCGGTCGGAGGAGAAGAACCCGCACCGGGCCGCGTTGAGCACCGACATGCGCGCCCACCCGTCCTGGTCCCGCCACGCCTGCTCGACCCGCTCCTGGGCCTCGAGGTACGGGCGGTAGTCGGCCAGCGCCAGGTACTCGTCGTGGCCCAGGATCATGTCCACGGCCGGCGCGAACAGCGACCGGTCGCCCTTGGCGAACACGCCGCCCGCGATGGCGTCGATGGCCGCGCGCAGCTCCGGGTCGCTCTCGTAGTACGAGCGAGGGTTGTAGGTTCTTCGTGCTGCTGCGGCCTCGCCGGCGTCCAGTCCGAACAGGAAGAAGTTCTCCGCACCGACCCGGTCGCGGATCTCGATGTTGGCCCCGTCGAGGGTGCCGACCGTGACCGCGCCGTTGAGGGCGAGCTTCATGTTGCCCGTGCCCGACGCCTCCTTGCCGGCCAGGGAGATCTGCTCGGACAGGTCGGCCGCCGGGATGATGACCTGGGCCCGGCTGACGTTGTAGTCGGGCTGCAGCACGACCTTGAGCTTGCGCGAGACCACCGGGTCGGTGTTGACCGCGTCGGCGACCGCGTTGACCAGCCGGATCAGCAGCTTCATGGAGTGGTAGCCGGGGGCCGCCTTGCCGCCGAAGAGCACGGTGCGCGGCACGACGTCGAGGTCGGGGTCGTCGCGCAGGCGGTTGAAGAGCGTGATGACGTGCAAAAGCTTCAGGTGCTGCCTCTTGTACTCGTGGAAGCGCTTGATCATCACATCGCACAGCGCGCCCGGGTCGAGCACCACGCCCGTCGACTTCTCCACCAGTGCCGCGAGATCGGCCTTGTTGGCCCGTTTCACCACCCGCCAGCGCTCCAGGAACGCCGGGTCGTCGGCGGCCGGCACGAGGGCCTCCAGCCGGTCCAGGTCGGTGATCCAGCCCTCGTCCCCGAGCCGCTCGGTGATCAGGTCCGACAGCCGCGGGTTGGCCATCCGCACGAACCGGCGCGGGGTGACGCCGTTGGTGACGTTGTGGAACTTCTGCGGCCACAGCTCGGCGAAGTCGCGCAGGGTCGTCTCGGCCAGCAGCTTCGTGTGCAGCTCGGCGACGCCGTTGACGGCGCTGGAGGCGACGACGGCCAGGTGCGCCATCCGCACCCGCCGCTCCGGGTCCTCCTGGATGATCGAGAGCCGGCGGGCGCGGTCGCCCTCGCCCGGGTACGTCGCCTCGACCTCCTGCAGGAAGAAGTAGTTGATCGCGTAGATGATCTCCATGTGCCGGGGTAGGAGCCGCTCCAGCAGCGCCACCGGCCAGGTCTCCAGGGCCTCGGGCAGCAGCGTGTGGCACGTGTAGTTGAACGTGCGGCGGGTGATCGACCAGGCCAGGTCCCAGTCCAGCTTGTACTCGTCGACGAGCAGGCGCATGAGCTCGGTGACGGCCATGACCGGGTGGGTGTCGTTGAGCTGGATCACGACCTTGGCCGGGAAGGACTCCCAGCCCTCGTTGCGCAGCCGGTAGCGGCGGATGATGTCGCGCAGCGAGCACGCCACGAGGAAGTACTGCTGCTTCAGGCGCAGCTCCCGGCCCTGCTCGGTGCTGTCGTCGGGGTAGAGGACCTTGGAGATGTTCTCCGCCCGCACGATGTCCTCGACCGCCTCCTTGTACTGCCCGGCGCCGAAGCGGGACAGGTCGAAGGACTCGCGGCTGGCCCGGGCCTGCCAGAGCCGGATGATGTTCACGGTCTGGGTGCCGAAGCCGGGCACGAGCATGTGGCTGGGCTCGCCGCGCACGGTCTCCCCCGGCGTCCACTGCCGGCGCAGCCCGCTCGGGTCGTCGGGGGCCGGCACGGTGCTGCCGTAGAAGCCGACCCGCTGGCGGTCGTCCGGGGCCGCGAACTCCCAGGGGTTGCCGTAGAACGTCCAGTCGTCCGGGCGCTCGACCTGGGCGCCGTCGCGGAAGCCCTGCTTGAAGATGCCGAACTCGTACCGGATGCCGTAGCCGACCGCCGGGATGTCCAGCGTTGCCATGGAGTCGAGCAGGCACGCGGCCAGCCGGCCCAGCCCGCCGTTGCCCAGGCCCGGCTCGACGTCGTAGCGCTCCAGGTCCTCGAGGCTGGTGCCGAGCTCGGCCGCGATCGGGCGCACGAAGCGCTCGGTGTCGGTGTAAAGCAGGTTCTGCCGCAGCTGCCGGCCGAGCAGGTACTCGGCCGACAGGTAGTACACGAACCGCGGGTTGGCCGCGTAGTGGGCGGCGGCGGTGCGGGCGTAGCGCTCGACCAGCCGGTCCCGGACGGTCAGCGCGAGGGTGTGGTAGCCGTCGGAGCCGCTGGCCGACTCCAGGGTGGTGCCGCGCTGGAAGTACAGGTTGCTCAGCAGGTCCCGCTCGAAGTCCTCGAGCGTGTTGCCGACGGTACGCATGCTGGGGCGGGGCCGGGCATCGGTCACCGGAACAGTATCCGCTCCGGGCCGCCCGGCCCGCCGGAGTTCACCCACCTTTCATGACGGGCGGGCCCCCGTGTCCGATTCATCCGGCATTCATCCGACACCATCGGAAATGCATTCCGAAGTTGTACGGAAAGCGACGGCATTGGTATTGCTGCGTCAGCGTCCGCGTTGCCGGCGAGCGTCGGCGATACCATTCGCGGCCCGCGCCGCGAATGCGCGGCCGGGGGGCGTGTCGCCGCCGCCGGAGGTCGCCGCGCCGGGCACCGGACCGCCGCCGAAGATCGGGCCGGCGTCGGCGCGCAGGGCCTGGCCCTCGGCGATCTTCTGCCGGACCGCCTCGGCCTCGGCCTGCTCCCGCTCGGACGGCACGGCCATCACCGCGCTGGCCAGGGCGATGACCACGACCAGCACGAACAGCACGATCGGGGCCAGGAACCAGTTGACGTCCACGCCCGGCACGTTGTCGGTGCTGTGGGCCAGGTGGACCTGCATGCCGTACATGCCGGTGTAGTGCATGGAGCAGACGGCCACGCCCATCACCACGGCCGCCGCGCCCGTGGCGAGCATCCCGCGCACGACGACGGTGAACCACAGGGCCACGGTGGCGGCCACGATGGCGATCGCGTAGGAGGCCACCACGTAGCTCGTCTTGTAGTCGAAGCTGCCGTTGATGTTCATCGCCTTCATGCCCGTGTAGTGCATGAACGCGACCGACACGCCGGTGATCGGGCCGCCGACGAGCACCTTCCACAGCTTGCGATCGCCCAGGCCCACGATGAACAGGCCGACGCCGACCGTGATCACCGCGATGAAGAAGCTCGCGACCGTGATCGGCACGTCGAAGCGCAGCGGGCTGTCCGTCACGCTGAAGCCGACCATGGCCATGAAGTGCATGACCCAGATCCCGGTCCCGCCGATCGACCACGCGGCCAGCACCAGCAGCCAGGCGCGGCGGCGCTTGTCGGTCGCGATCCGGGCCCGCGCCGTGCTCACCAGACCGAGCAGGGAGCCCAGGAATGACATGGCGAAGGCGAAGATCGGCGTGATGGCGCCGTATGTGAAATGGTGCAATTGACCCACGGGATGTCCTCCGTCCAGGGCACGCGCGCGCGGGCTGCACGGCGGACCGGCCAGAGCATCATTACGGATCCGAACGTTTTTTGCGAATCCCCGTCATGTGCAATTCCAGAAGTTCATCCCATGACGGAGTAGGCGAGCACGCCCCGGGTCACCGCGGTCATCGCCTGGCGCGCGGTCCGGCGCACGCCGTCCGGCGCCCCGGTCGCCTCGGCGAGCTGCCCGAGCAGGTCGAGCACCTGCCGTGACCAGCGCACGAAGTCACCGGCGGGCATGTCGCCCTCCAGGCCGTGCACGCTGCCGAGCACCTTGGTGAGCGACTCGCCGCGGGCCCAGCGGTACATCGGCCACACGAAGCCGAGGTCGAGCTCGCGGGTCAGCTGCAGGCCCCGCGAGTCCTCGTCGTCGCGCAGGTCCGCCCACAGCTTCAGGGTGGTGTCGATGGCGTCGGTGACCTCGCCGCGCGGGACCGAGGCCCGGTCCTCCGACTCGCGCCGCGCCTCGTAGACCAGGACGCTGGCCGCCGCGGCCAGCTCGGCCGGGCCGAGCTTGTCCCACACGCCGCGGCGCAGGCACTCGGCGATGAGCAGGTCGGTCTCGGACCAGATCCGGGCCAGCATCCGGCCGGCGTCGGTGACCTCGCTGGTCTCGGTCAGGTAGCCGCGGTCGGTGAGCAGCCCGCAGACCCGGTCGAAGGTGCGCGCCAGGGAGCCGGTGCGGCTGGCCACCTTGCCCCGCAGGGCCTCGGTGTCGCGCTCCAGGCGGTGCCGGCGCTCGGCCCAGCGGGCGTGCTCCTCGCGGTCCGGGCAGCGGTGGCAGGGGTGCCGGCGCAGCGACGCGCGCAGCGCCTCCAGCTCGTGGTCGTCGGTGGCGGCGCTGTTGCGGGAGCGGCCCGGGCGGCCGGGGCGGCCCCGCTCGCGCTCCTCCGGGGCGAAGTCGACCCGGCGCAGCTGCGCGGCGAGGTCGCGGCGGTCCTGGGCCGAGCGGTAGTTGAACTGCCGCGGCACCCGGACCCGGCCGATCGGCTCGACGGGCGTGGTGAAGTCGGCGCCGGAGATCCGCCCGGCCCAGCGGTCCTCGGTGAGCACCAGCGGGCGGGGCTCGCCGAAGCCGCCGGTGCCGGGGTCGATGACGATTGCGAGGCCGGAGCGGCGCCCGGCGGGCACCCGGATCACGTCGCCGGAGCGCAGCCGCTCCAGGGACTCCAGGGCGGCCGCGCGGCGCTGCTGCACGCCCTGCCGGGCGATGGCCTTCTCCCGGTCGGCGATCGCGACCCGGATCGAGAAGTACTGCTCGAAGTCCCCGAGGTGGCAGGTCATCTCGCCGCCGTAGGTGGCCATCGTCTCGGTGTTGCGCTGCACCTGCCGGGCCAGGCCGACGACCGAGCGGTCTGCCTGGAACTGCGCGAACGAGCTCTCCAGCAGCTCGCGGGCGGCCGCGAAGCCGACGCTGCCGACGAGATTGACCGCCATGTTGTACGAAGGGCGGAAGCTGGACTTCAGCGGGTAGGTGCGGGTGGAGGCGAGCCCGGCGACGTGGCGGGGGTCGATCTCCGGGGCCCACACCACGACGGCGTGGCCCTCCACGTCGATCCCGCGGCGCCCGGCCCGGCCGGTCAGCTGGGTGTACTCCCCCGGCGTCAGGTCGACGTGCGCCTCGCCGTTGAACTTGACCAGCCGCTCCAGCACCACGCAGCGGGCCGGCATGTTGATGCCCAGGGCCAGGGTCTCGGTGGCGAACACGGCCTTGACCAGCCCGCGCCCGAACAGCTCCTCGACGACCTCCTTGAACGCGGGCAGCATTCCGGCGTGGTGCGCGGCGAGGCCCCGCTCGAGGCCGTCGAGCCACTCCCAGTACCCGAGGACCTGCAGATCCTCGCTCGGGATGTGCTTGGTGCGCTCCTCGACGATGGTGCGGATCTCGGCGCGCTCGTCGGGGCCGGTCAGCCGCAGCCCGGCGGCCAGGCACTGCTGCACGGCGGCGTCGCAGCCGGCCCGGGAGAAGATGAACAGGATGGCCGGCAGCAACCCCTCGCGGTCGAGCCGCTCGACGATCTCCTGGCGGTAGGGGCCGGTCCAGCGGCCGCGCTTGCCCCGGCGCAGGTCCCCGCCGGCGAGCTCCACCCGGCGCAGCATCTCCCGGTGGTAGCGCAGCAGCTCGGGGTGCACGTCGTGCTTCTGGGCCGCCTCGGCGTCGTGGAACAGGTCGAACATCCGCTTGCCGACGAGCATGTGCTGCCACAGCGGGACCGGCCGGTGCTCGCTGACCACCACGCTGGTCTCGCCGCGCACGGTCACCAGCCAGTCGGCGAACTCCTCGGCGTTGGACACCGTCGCCGACAGCGAGACCAGGGTCACCGACTCGGGCAGGTGGATGATCACCTCTTCCCACACGGCGCCGCGGAACCGGTCGGCGAGGTAGTGCACCTCGTCCATGACCACGTAGGACAGCCCCTGCAGGGTGGCCGAGCCGGCGTACAGCATGTTGCGCAGCACCTCGGTGGTCATCACCACCACGGGCGCGTCGCCGTTGATCGCGTTGTCGCCGGTGAGCAGCCCGACCCGCTCGGCGCCGTACCGTCCGACCAGGTCGTTGTACTTCTGGTTGGACAGCGCCTTGATCGGCGTCGTGTAGAAGCACTTGCGCCCCTGCCGCAGGGCCAGGTGGACCGCGAACTCGCCGACGACCGTCTTGCCGGCGCCGGTCGGGGCGCACACGAGCACGCCCGTGCCGCGCTCCAGGGCCGCGCAGGCCTCGGCCTGGAACGGGTCGAGGGCGAAATCCAGCTCGTCGGCGAACTCCGTGAGCGCCGGCCTCTCGGCCCGCTGCCGGGCGGCCTCGTAGCGGTCTGCGGGGCTGGCTTCGAACTCCTCGGTACCGCTCACGTTCCCAAGGCTAGGCGACGAAGCCCAGGATCCGCTCCTAGGTATCGTGCTGGCGTGCCGCAAAGCGATGAGTCACACCCGTCCCGACGGCCGATCGAGGCGGTGCTGCTGGACTTCCACGGGACGCTTGCGCAGGTCGAGGACGCGGTCCGGTGGGTGACGCTCGCCGCCGGGAGCGTCGGGATCAGCCTCGAACGCGGCAAGGCGACGGTGCTCGCCGACCGGCTCACCACGGCCGGGCGGGCCGGCGGTCCGAAGCCGCACCGGGTGCCGGCCCATCTGGCCGAGGTCTGGGCCGACCGCGACCTGTCGGCGGACGCGCACCGGGCCACCTTCACCGGCCTCGCCGCGACCGTCGACGAGAACCTCGCCACGGCGCTGTACGACCGGCTGCTGCTCGCCGACGGCTGGCAGCTGTACGCCGACACGGTGCCCACGCTGCAGGCCCTGCGCGCGGCCGGGGTGCCGGTGGCGGTGGTCAGCAACATCGGCTTCGACCTGCGGGTCCTCGCCGCCGACCTGGGCTTCGCCGACCTCGTGGACGAGTTCGTGCTGTCGTACGAGGTGGGCCGGATCAAGCCGGACCCGGCGATCTTCTGGAAGGCGTGCGCGGCCCTGCGGGTCGACCCGGAGCGGACGCTGATGGTCGGCGACACCCCGGCGGACGCGGGGGCCGCCGCGGCCGGCTGCTCGGTGCTCGTCCTCCCGGAGAGTGAACCGGGCAAGGTGCACGGACTGGGAGGAATCCTCCGGCTCGTGTGAGGCGGCGGTTGGATTCGCGTTCCGCAGGGAAAACAGTGTCGCAACATCGGCTCTGCGCTTGTCGCGCCGTGCGCTCGCGGCGAGAGTGCAGGCAACGACACGAATTCTTGCTGCGGAGGTACTCATGCCCTTGAACCGCTTCGACCCCACCAACGCCCTCGCCCGCCTCGAGCAGGACATGGGCAACGCCGCTCAGCACGCGCACCACGCCTCGGTGAGCACCGCCACCGAGGGCGACGACCTCGTCATCACGGTCGACGGCATCGACCCCTCGGACGTCGACGTCCAGGTCGGCGGCGGCCGCCTGACGATCAAGGGCGCCAGCGGCGGCAGCACCTCGGAGAGCCACGACGCCGGCGGCGCGCACTTCTCCTCCAGCTCGTCCAGTTCGTCCTCGTTCAGCCGCAGCTTCTCGATCCCGGACGGCGTGGAGCAGTCCGACGTGTCGACCGAGCCCGCGGGCAACGGCGTGAAGGTGCGCATCCGCAACGCCGCCTGATCGGTGCGCTAGCCGAGGAGCGTGAGTGCTCCCGGTACACACGTGATGGTCACGGGGAGTGGACAGATCCGCTCCCCGTCGGCGTATGCGGTGACCCCCTCGGCGGCGAGCGCGACGGTGCGCACCCGGTGCGTGCTGACCCGCCGGTCGTGCACGTGGGTGCCCTTGAGCACCTTGGGCCGCAGCCGCATGAGCGTGAGCCGGCTCAGCGGCTCGGCCACGACGACGTCGAGCAGCCCGTCGGTCGGGTCGGCCCCGGGCACGATCCGGAACCCGCCGCCATAACTCTCGGTGTTGCCCACCGCGACCAGCACGGAGTCGAAGGTCGTTTCGGTGCCGTCCAGGCTCATCGTGTACCGCCTGGGCCGCAACGCCAGCAGCTCCTCCACGATCGCCCGGTTGTACCGCTGCGGCCCTTTCGGCCAGCGCATCCGGTTGGCCCGCTCGTTGACGAACGCGTCGAACCCGGCCGCGAGCACCGCGCCGAACCAGGCCGTGGTCCCGTCCCCGCCCTCCAGCCGCGCCAGGTCGATCTGGCGGGTCCGGCCCTGCCGGATCGCGGCGGCGGCCTCCAGCGGGTCGGTGGGCAGTCCCAGCCGTACCGCGAAGTCGTTCCCGGTCCCGCCCGGCACGATCCCGAACGGCACTCCGGTCCCGGCGACGGCCTGCAGCCCGAGGTGCACGGTCCCGTCCCCGCCCATGGCCACGAGCGCGTCACACCGCCGCACGGCTTCGCGGGCCTGCTCGCGGGCCTCTTCCTGGGTGCCGGCTTCGAGCAGCTCGACGGCCGCTCCCCCTTCGGCGAGGCGCTCGACGACCGCGGGGAGGAGCGCGGCCCGCCTGCCCTTGCCGGCGGTGGGGTTGGCGAGCAACGCGATGTTCACGGCCGAGACTGTAAACGTTCAGCGGCTCCGCGTTCTATGGCCGCCGGTTTTGCGCAGATATGTCCGACACTTCGTGATCGGACATATCCGATTTATACCCCGACGGCGAGCGACGGGGTATGAATCCGAAAAGTCGCGGCGCGCCAGCGCCCGACTTTTCGGACCCGAACGAGTCGCCACGCGGGCCAGCGCCCGGGCCGGCTTTCCGGACCCGAACGAGTCGTTGCTCGCCAGCGCCCGGCTTTCCGGACCCGAACAAGTCATCGTGCGGCCAGCGTTCGACTTTCCGGAACCAAACGAGTCATCGCGCGGCCAGCGTTCGACTTTCCGGACCTGAACGACAACGGCGCGGACCGCGAAACGACAACGGCGCCCCCCGCGTGTGCGAGAGGCGCCGTGACGTGCGCAGGCGGGCGGTTTACGTGATGTCGTCGAAGCGGCGGTCCAGCGGCTGCGGCCGGTCCACCGAACTCGGCGCCGCCACCGGCGTAGGAGCGTCGATCGGGTCGTACCCGTCGATCGGGCTGGCCGCCTCGACCGGCTCGACCTCATAGTCGTCCAGCGAGGACGCCTCGTCGTCGCCGATGCCGGCGAACGAGGGCTGGCTGCGGTTGCGCCGCTTGTCGTTGACCAGCGCGAAGATGACCGCCCCGAAGTACAGGACGGACATGCACAGCGCCAGGAACGTCATGCCGAACGGGTCGGCCGTCGGCGTGGCCACGGCGGCGAAGACGAAGAAGACGAAGACCGCGATCCGCCACCAGCCCAGCAGCCGCTTGCCCGTGGCGATGCCGGCGATGTTGGCCAGCATGATGCCGAGCGGGAACTCGAACGCGACGCCGAAGACGAGCATCATGCCGGTGACGAAGTCGACGTACGACATCGCCTCGAGCATGATGTCGGTCGACGGTGGCATGAAGTTGATCAGGAACTCGAGGCCCTTCGAGACCACGATGAACGCGAGCACCGCGCCGGCCGCGAAGAGCGGGGCGGCCAGGCCGGCGAACACGTAGGCCCACTTGCGCTCGTTGCGGTGCATGCCGGGGGCGACGAACGCCCACAGCTGGTACATCCAGAACGGCGACGAGACGATCAGGCCCGTGTACAGCGAGACCTTCAGCGTCAGCAGCAGTGGGTCGGTCACCTTGAGGGCGACGAACGAGCACTTGTAGCCGGGCGGAAGGACGCCGTTGTTCTCCTTGAGCGCGGTCGCCTTGGACAGGTCGCAGTACGGCTCCTGCAGGATCTGCAGGACGTGCTTCGACAGCAGGTAACCGATGATCATGCCGATCACGATCGCGATCGAGGCACGGAACAGCCTGGTCCGGAGCTCCCGCAGATGCTCCAAGAGGGTCATGGAGCCATCTGCGGCACGCTCGAAGTTCGACGGCGCCTTCTCACGCCGCCGTGCGAGAAGACTCACGACCGGAGCGCGCCTCAGCGCTCGCGTGCGTGGTCAACCGGGTCGACGCGGGGCTTCGGCGACGCCTGGTTGTCGGCGATCTCCCCCCGCAGCGGCTCCCGGCCGTTCTGCGCCTCGGCCTTGGCGTCGACGTCGTCGTCCGCGAGGCCCTTGGTCTCGGCCTTGATGATCCGCATCGAGCGGCCGAGCGAACGCGCCGCGTCAGGCAGGCGCTTCGCGCCGAACAGCAGGATCAGCACGACCACCAGGACGATGATGTGCCACGGCCTAACTGCACCCATGTGAAGCCACCTCACTGTATTCGAGCTGCCTCACCATCCTACTGACCACGGACGGGTGAGGGCAGGGGCCGGGGGTTAGCTGGGAGTGGTCCGGCCGTTGAAGTCCTGACGAGTGTTGACGGTGCTCAGCCCGATCGTCAACCATCCGACCGGACAAAGGTGCACTTTGCCCGGTTATATCCGACAGGATTGTTAACTGTTCTCAACCGCGCGCTGAGCGGCCTGCTGCGCGGCCATGGCCTCCAGCTGCGGGAGCATCTGCTCGACGTTCTGCTGCAGCGCCGCGAGCCGGGGCTCGACCCGCTGCTGGCCGTCGACGAGGCGGGCCTGCACGGCCCGGGCCGCGTGGTCGAACGCGCGCAGCCGGCTCATCACGCTCAGCGCGACCACCACCAGGATGACCAGCGCGACCAGGACGAGAGCACCCGAGATCCACCACAGCACGTGATCGACCTTAATGCACATACGCGGCCAGCGCCGCGTGAGCCTCGCCGGCCACGGCGGACGCCAGCGCTTCGGGGGCCACCACGGTGACCTCGGCGCCCAGCCGCAGCACGAGCCGGCGGGCCCAGTCGAGGTCGGAGGCGCGCAGCGACACGGTCCAGTGCTCGCCTGGGCCGCGTTCGACGGTCTCGCACGGGTACTGCTCGGTGATCCACCGCGCCCCGCGCCCGACGCGCAGCGTCACCAGCGGCAGGTCGGGGGTCGGGGTGAACAGCGTGCCGGTGCGCGTGTCGGTCGGCCGGGCCTGGTGCGGCACCTGCGCGGGCTCGTCGAGCTCGGTGGAGGCGTCGATCCGGTCGACCCGGAACAGGCGCACCGCCTCGGCCCGGCGGCACCACGCCTCCAGGTAGGCCCACCGGCCCACCACGAGCATCCGCATCGGATCGACGACGCGCTCGGTCGTCTCGTCCCGGGTCGCCGTGTAGTACGTGATCCGCAGTGCCCGCCGCCGGTCCACCGCGCCGCGCAGTTCCTCCAGGCGGTCGGAGGCGCCGGGCTGGCGTACCGCCACAGGTGCGTCGGCGAGATCCCCGGCTGCGTGTTCGATCTTCGCCAGGGCGCGGTGCACACCGTCGCCGGCGGTCACCCCCGGCGTCTCGGCGAGCATGCGCAGGGCCACGATGAGCGCGAGCGCCTCGTCGGGCGTGAGGCGCAGCGGGCGGCCGATCCCGGCGTCGTACGTCAGCGTCACCGTGTCGGCCGCGAACGCCATGTCGATGAGGTCGCCCGGCCCGTACCCCGGCAGCCCGCACATCCACAGCAGCTCGAGGTCCTCGCGCAGCTGCCGCTCGGTGATGCCGTGCGCGGCGGCCGCCTCGGCGAGCGTGACGCCGGGCCGGGCCTGCAGATACGGCACCAGGTTGAGCATCCGCCCGAGGCGGTCCGCGGAGGTCGTCACGCCGGCACCCCGAGCTGCGACCCGGCCGGCTCGTAGGCGGCGGCGATGGCCCGCAGCCGGCGCACCACCTCGTCGCGCACCTCGGGCGGGTCCAGGATGACCAGGTCCGCGCCGTACCCCACCAGCCAGCCCGCGAACAGTTCGTGGTCGGAGTAGCTCAGCGTCAGCCGGTCGCCCTCGGGCGAGGGCACGCACTGCTCGGCCCAGCGGCGTACACCCGCGGCCTTTCCGGGTTTGGCGAGCACCGTGGCCCGGCCGAGGCGCTCGACGGGCCCGCTGAACCCCGCCACCTTGGCGATCAGGTCGGTCTTCGGGGGCTCGTAGGCGCCCCGCCGGCCGATCCGCCGCACGCCGCTGACGATCCGGGACAGCCGGAAGCAGCGCTCGGCGTCGCGGTCGAGGTCGTGGCCGACGACGTACCAGCGGCCCCGCCAGCACACCACGCCCCACGGCTGCAGGCGGCGGACCCCGGCGCCGTCGCGCTCGGGCACCTCGTAGGAGAAGCTGACCCCCTGCCGGTCCCGCACGGCCGCGGTGAGCGGCTCGAACGCCGGGTCGACGGTGACCACCGCCTCGACGCCGAGGGTGGCGTGCGGGTCGACGTCGATGCCGCCGGCCCGCAGCTTGGCCAGGCCCGACGACGCGGCGGCGGCCAGCCCGGTCTGCTGCCACAGCCGCGCGGCGATGCCGACGGCGGCCGCCTCGTCCGGGGCGAGCGGGATGTCGGGCAGCGCGTACTCGCGGCGGGCGATCCGGTAGCCCTGCTCGTTGTCGAAGATGCTCGCGGTGCCCATCTCCAGCGGCACGCCGAGCTCGCGCAGCTCCGACTTGTCCCGCTCGAACTTGCGCTGGAACGCCTCGTGGTCGCGCTCGTCGTTGGGATCGTGCTCGTAGCCGGGGACGATCGCGGCGATCTGCTCGGCGGTCAGGAAACGGCGCGTAGCGAGCAGGCAGATCACCAGATTCACCAGGCGCTCGGTTCGAGTCCGCGACACGGAAGCGAACCTACCAGCCCGAACGCCTGTTCTGCGCCATCCACGCGGTGAGCGTTCAGACCGTCACCACGACAGCGCGCTGTGTCGCTGCGTTACTGTGTGCGCCGTGATCCGCTGGCGCTGGGGAACCGTCATCGAGGCCCGCCGCGAGTGGCGCGGAAGCCTGGAGCTCGACGTCACCGTCGACAAGCGAAGAGCCGAAGATCCCGCTTCGGTACGCGCACTGGCCTACCCCGCGCTCGTCGGTGTCCCCCGGGCGGGTGACCGGGTGCTGCTGAACCTCAACGCGCTCGCCCTGGGCCTCGGCACCGGCGGCTACGCGCTCGTGGTGGCGCTGCCGGACCGGCTCCCCGACGACACGGACATGCCGGGCCATGTGGTCAAGGCGCGGTACACCCCGTTGCAGGCGATCGTGCTGGCCGCCGACGAGGAGGCCTCTCCCCTGCGCCCCGCCCTGATCGACGCGGCCGACCTGGGCGGCATGCCGGTGGTCGTGGCCGACCTGCACTCGGCGCTGCCCGCGGTCGTGGCGGGCGCCCTGGCGCAGCGTCCGGACGCGCGCATCGCGTACGTCATGACCGACGGCGGCGCCCTGCCCGCCTGGTTCTCCCGCACCCTGGATGGCCTCGCCCCGCTGCTGGCCGGCACGGTGACGACGGGCCAGTCCTTCGGCGGCGACCTGGAGTCCACCAACGTGCACAGCGGCCTGCTGGCGGCCCGGCACGGCCTGCGGGCCGACCTGGCGATCGTCACCCAGGGGCCCGGCAACCTCGGTACGGGTACCAGCTGGGGCTTCTCCGGCGTCGCGGCGGGCGAGGCGGTCAACGCGGTGCACGCCCTGGGCGGCCGCGCGGTGGCCGCACCCCGCATCTCCGACGCCGACCCGCGGCCCCGCCACCGCGGCGTGTCCCACCACAGCCTGACCGCGTTCGGCCGGGTCGCGCTGGCGCCGGCTGCACTGGTGATGCCGTCCGACCTCACCGCGCCGCTGTCCGACGAGGTAAGGGCGGCTCTCTCTGCCCTGTGTCCCCCGCACACGCTGGTGGAGGTCCCGTCGCTGGATCTCGCCGGCCCCCTGGACGAGTTGCCGGTGCGGCTGTCGACCATGGGCCGGGGGCTCGCCGAAGACACCGCGTACTTCCTGTCGGCAGCCGCGGCTGGACGTTACGCGGCTTCTCTCACTGCTTAAAACGAAATGTCGGGCATCGTCCCTCAGCCCGACATTTCGGACTTATACCCCGTCAGGCGATAAGTCAGATATGTCGTGGCGCGCCAGCGCCCGACATATCTCGCAAGATCACGCCTTGGACAGTGCCGTGTTGGCGAGGGAACGGAGTTGCGACAGGTGGTCCGCGTCCGGAGCGGCCGCCACCACCAGGTAGACGGCCACGATCGCCTTCCCGCGCCGGGACAGCATCGTCTTGGACTTGTCGCTCAGCGCCGCCTCACCCACCCCGCCGACCGCTTCGAGGGAGGCGATCGTCGTCCAGAGCTTCTGCGCCTGGGCGGCGTCGCCGAAGGTCAGCGCGACGACCGTGACCTGGTCGCCGGCCGGGCTGCCGAACGGGCACATCCGGGCGCGGGCGTTGAGGCCGAGGGTCTGGACCGCCTGGCCGTACTGCGCGACCGCGGCCGCCCCGTCGCCCTGGCTCGGCTGCACGGCGAGGCCGGTGGACTGCTGGACCTGGTTCGCGGCGATGAGGCCCTGGCAGCCGTCGGAGTTGACCACCGGCGGCAGGCTCGGGGACGCCAGGGGCTGGCGGGAGGCCTCGGCGGCGCCGGTCGGGCCGGCCGGGAGCGGGCTGCGCTTCGGGCCGTCGTCGGTGCAGGCGGCGAGGGACAGCGCGAGGCAGGCGGCCGGGATCGCGACCCGGGCCAGGCGAGCGATCATGCGTAGATCACGATCAGCGTGAAGAACGCGATGACCGCGATGAGCACCAGGGCGAGCAGCCAGGTCGGGTACTTCGGCCCGACCGTCCGGTTGCGCTCGACCTCGTCGCGGATGCGCTGGAGGCGCCGGCCGAACCGGTTCGTGGCCGGGCGGTCCGGGTTGAAGTCGGCCTGCAGCTTCTTCGGCCTGGGGGGCGGCTGATCGGGCAACTGGTCCATAGCCCGGCCAGCCTAGCCCCCGAAGGTCGAGAAAACGTCACATGCTGGCGATGAGGCGGTCGACGCGCTCGTCGTACGCCCGGAACGGGTCCTTGCACAGCACCGTGCGCTGGGCCTGGTCGTTCAGCTTGAGGTGCACCCAGTCGACGGTGAAGTCGCGGCGGCGCTCCTGCGCGTGGCGGATGAACTCGCCGCGCAGGCGGGCCCGGGTGGTCTGCGGCGGGGTCTCCTTGGCCTCGAAGATGTCGAGGTCGGTGGCGACCCGGTCGACCGAGCCGCGCTTCTCCAGCAGCCCGTAGAGGCCCCGGCCGCGGCGCAGGTCGTGGTAGGCCAGGTCCATCTGCGCCACCCGGGGGTGCGACAGCGGCAGGTCGTGCTTGGCCTGGTACCGCTCGATCAGCCCGAGCTTGGTCACCCAGTCGACCTCGCGCTCGACCTCCTTGTGGTTGCCGGTCTCGACCGCGCCGAGCACCCGGCCCCACAGGTCCATGACCCGCTTGGTGGCCGCGTCGGCGCCGCGGCGGTCGAGGAACTCGGTGGCCTTGTCGTAGTACTCCTGCTGGATCTCCAGCGCCGAGATCTCCTTGCCGCTGGCCAGGCGCACCTTGCGGCGGCCGGTGATGTCGTGCGACACCTCGCGGATGGCCCGGATCGGGTTCTCCAGCGACAGGTCGCGCATCGCGACGCCGGCCTCGATCATCCGCAGCACGATGTCGGCCGTGCCGACCTTGAGCAGCGTGGTGACCTCGTTCATGTTCGAGTCGCCGACGATGACGTGCAGGCGGCGGTAGCGCTCGGCGTCGGCGTGCGGCTCGTCGCGGGTGTTGATGATCGGGCGGGACCGGGTGGTCGCGGACGACACGCCCTCCCAGATGTGCTCGGCCCGCTGGGACAGGCAGTACACGGCGCCGCGCGGGGTCTGCAGCACCTTGCCGGCCCCGCAGATGAGCTGCCGGGTGACCAGGAACGGGATCAGGATGTCGGCGAGCCGGCCGAACTCGCCGTGCCGGCTGACGAGGTAGTTCTCGTGGCAGCCGTAGGAGTTGCCGGCGGAGTCCGTGTTGTTCTTGAACAGGTAGATCTCGCCGGCGATGCCCTCGTCGTGCAGGCGGCGCTCGGCGTCGACCAGCAGGCCCTCGAGGATGCGCTCACCGGCGCGGTCGTGGACCACGAGGTCGGGCACCGAGTCGCACTCGGGGGTGGCGTATTCGGGGTGGGAACCGACATCCAGGTAGAGGCGCGCGCCGTTGCGCAGGAAGACGTTGCTGGAACGGCCCCACGACACGACGCGCCGGAACAGGTAGCGGGCGACCTCGTCCGGCGACAGGCGGCGCTGCCCCCGGTAGGTACACGTGACCCCGTATTCGGTCTCAAGGCCGAAAATTCGCCGGTCCATGTACAGACATTAGCCGCCTGAACGCCGATTCGAACCTATTGGGAGCGGAGACTTTCGGTATACCTCTGACAGGTGGCGTAGTCCGGCAGCGCCCCGGCTTCGCGCTGCTGCGCGAGCGACGGCGCGGCCGCGTCCCGGGCCGAGAGCACCGGCTCGCCGGCCGGCCACGCGATGGCCAGTTCGGGGTCCAGGGGGTGCACCGCGTGCTCGCCCGTCGGGTTGTACGTCTCCGAGACCATGTAGGTGAGCGTCGCGTCGTCGGTCAGCGAGCAGAAGCCGTGGCCGAGCCCCTCGGAGAGGTACACCGCGCGCCGGTCGACGTCGTCGAGCTGCACGCCCTCCCAGCGGCCGAATGTCGGGGATCCGACCCGCAGGTCCACCACCACGTCGAGCACGGCGCCGCGCACGCAGGTGATGTACTTCGCCTGCCCCGGCGGCACGTCCGCGAAGTGCACGCCGCGCACCACCCCGCGGGCCGAGACCGAGAGGTTGGTCTGGCGCACCTGCAACGGGTGCCCGATCTCCGCGGCCAGGTGGTCGACGCGGAATACCTCGGTGAACAGGCCCCGGGGGTCCCCGTGCTGGACGGGGGTGATCTCCCAGGCGCCGCCGATCGAGAGCTGTCGGATCTTCACGTGATCGCTCCGTAGCGTGTCGGTCGTGGTGGCGGAAGTCCTAGATCGGACTCAGTGCTGCCAGTCGAGCAGGTTCAGCAGGTACTCCCCGTACCCGCTCTTGCGCAGCGGCTCGGCCAGCTCCCGCAGCCGGTCGTCGTCGATCAGGCCCGCCCGCCAGCAGACCTCCTCGACACAGCCGATCTTGAGGCCCTGCCGCTCCTCGATGACGCGCACGAACTCGGCCGCCTGCACCATCGTGTTGAACGTGCCCGTGTCCAGCCAGGCCGTACCGCGGTCGAGGACGGCGACGTGCAGTTCACCCCGTTCGAGGTAGGCCGCGTTCACCGCCGTGATCTCCAGCTCGCCCCGGTCGCTGGGCTTGAGGTCGCGGGCGATCTGCACCACGCGGTTGTCGTAGAAGTACAGGCCGGGAACCGCATAGCGCGACTTCGGCCGCAGCGGCTTCTCCTCGATCGACAGCACCCGGCCGTCGGAGGCGAACTCGACGACGCCGTAGTCCTGCGGGTTGGAGACCGGGTAGGCGAACACGCGGCCGCCCTTGACGCCGGTGTTGTCCGACAGCCGGGCGCCCAGCGCGCCGCCGTGGAAGATGTTGTCACCCAGGACCAGCGCCACGGTGTCGTCGCCGATGAAGTCGGCGCCGATGATGAACGCCTGGGCCAGGCCCTCGGGGCGGGGCTGCGCGGCGTACTCGATCCGCAGCCCCCACTGGGAGCCGTCACCGAGCAGCCGGACGAACTGGTCCTGGTCCTCCGGCGTGGTGATCACCAGGATCTCGTGGATGCCCGCCATCACCAGGGTGGTGAGCGGGTAGTAGATCATCGGCTTGTCGAAGACGGGCATCAGCTGCTTCGACACGGCCTTGGTCAGGGGCCACAGACGTGAGCCGGTCCCACCGGCGAGGATGATGCCGCGCACCCGGCCACCGTACGGGACGCTCCCCACCGGGGTCGACCCGGCCGAAATCGGCGTTGGACTAGACTCACGATCCCGTGAGAATCCTCGTCACCGGCGGTGCCGGTTTCATCGGCTCGCATTACGTGCGCACCCTGCTGACCGGCGGGTATCCCGCATTCGCCGGGGCGGACGTGACCGTTCTGGACAAGCTCACCTATTCGGGTAACCGGGCGAATCTCGGCCCGGTCGAACACGATTCCGCCCTCACGTTCGTGGAGGGCGACATCTGCGACAGCGGACTCGTGGCGGAGCTGATGCCGGGCCACGACGCGGTGGTGCACTTCGCCGCCGAGAGCCACGTGGACCGCTCCATCCTCGGCGCGGGCCCGTTCGTGACCACCAACGTGCTGGGCACCCAGGTGCTGCTCGACGCGGCCCGGGCGGCCGGGGTCGGGCGGTTCCTGCACGTGTCCACCGACGAGGTGTACGGCTCGATCCAGGAGGGCTCCTGGACCGAGGAGTGGCCCCTTTCGCCGAACTCGCCGTACTCGGCCTCGAAGGCCGGCTCGGACCTGCTGGCGCTGGCCTACCACCGCACGCACGGGATGGAGGTGGTGGTCACCCGCTGCTCGAACAACTACGGCCACTACCAGTTCCCCGAAAAGGTGATTCCGCTCTTCGTCACCAATCTGATCGACGGCGGCACGGTCCCGCTGTACGGCGACGGCGGCAACATCCGCGACTGGCTGCACGTGTCGGACCACTGCCACGGCATCCAGCTCGCCCTGGAGAAGGGCCGGCCCGGCGAGGTCTACAACATCGGCGGGGGCCGCGAGCTCACCAACCGGGAGCTGACCGAGGTGCTGCTCGCCGCGACCGGGCGGGACTGGGACTCCGCGGTCCGCTACGTCGAGGACCGCAAGGGCCACGATCGCCGGTACTCCCTGTCGCACGACAAGATCGCGAACGAACTCGGGTACGCGCCGCAGGTCACGTTCGAGCAGGGCATCGCCGAGACGGTCGCCTGGTACCAGGGCAACCGCGCCTGGTGGGAGCCGCTCAAGGCGCGCGCGGCGCTGGGCTCATGACCCGGTTCCTCGTCACCGGCGCCGGCGGGATGCTCGGCCGGGACCTGCTGGCCGTGCTCGACGGCTGGGACGTGACCGCGGCGAGCCGGGCCGAGCTGGACATCACCGACGCCGCCAAGGTCCGCTCGCTGGTCGAGGGGCACGACGTGGTGCTCAACGCCGCCGCCTGGACCGACGTCGACGCCGCGGAGGCCGACGAGGCCGCCGCGACCGCGGTCAACGGGGCCGGGGTGGCCGCCCTGGCCGCCGGGTGCGCCGCCGCCGGCGCGCGGCTGGTGCACGTCTCCACCGACTACGTCTTCCACGGCGACGCCACCGAGCCCTACGCCGAGGACGCCCCGACGAACCCGATCAACGCCTACGGCCGCGGCAAGCTGGCCGGCGAGCGGGCGGTGCTCGGCACGCTGCCCGCGACCGGGTACGTGGTGCGCACCGCCTGGCTGTACGGGGCCACCGGCAAGAACTTCGTGCGCACCATGCTGCGCCTGGCCGGCGAGCGGGACTTCGTCGAGGTCGTCGACGACCAGGCCGGGCAGCCGACGTGGTCGCGCGACCTGGCCGAGCGCCTGGTGGCCCTGGCCGAGTCGGGCGCACCCGCCGGGATCTACCACGGCACCGCGAGCGGCCGCACCACCTGGCACGGCCTCGCGCAGGCGGTGTTCGCCGAGGCCGGGCACGATCCGGCCCGGGTGCGCCGGACCACGAGCGACGCGTACGTGCGCCCGGCCCGGCGGCCCGCGTTCAGCGTCCTCGGGCACGAGCGCTGGGCGGCCGCCGGGATGTCACCGATGCGGGACTGGCGTGCCATGCTGCATGACATGTTGTCCGGAGATGCCCGGTGAAGCTCACGATCGTCACCGGCCTGACCGCCCTCGCGGTGCTGGCCTTCATGGTCGAGCTGCTGCGGCGGCGGCAGCTGCAGGAGAAGTACGCGATCCTGTGGCTGGTCGTCAGCATCGTCATGCTGCCGCTGGCCTTCTTCCCGTTCATCACCGACAAGACGGCCAAGCTGCTGGGCATCGCGTCCGGCGTGAGCCTGGTGCTGTTCCTCGGCATCGTCTTCCTGCTGCTGGTCACCGTGCACCTGAGCTGGGAGGTCAGCCGGCTCGAGGAGGAGACCCGGACCCTCGCGGAGGACCTGGCCCTGTTGCGCAGCGAGCTGGGGCGCCCGCGCCCGCAGGACGAAATCCCCCACGAGACGATCATTGCTCAGGAAACGGCTCTCGATGATCAACGGTAAGAAGGTCCTGATCATCATCCCGGCGTGGAACGAGTCGGGCTCGATCGCCGAGGTCGTCCGGGAGGTGCGCGGCGAGCTGCCGACGGTCGACATCATCGTGGTCGACGACGGCTCCGGCGACGACACCGCGATCAGGGCGGCCGAGGCGGGCGCGATCGTCGCCAAGCTGCCGTTCAACCTGGGCGTCGGCGGGGCCATGCGCACCGGGTACCGCTACGCCCGTGACCACGGCTACGACGTGGCGATCCAGGTCGACGCGGACGGCCAGCACGACCCGCGCTACATCCCGAAACTCGTCGACGCGCTGGACGAGCACGATCTGGTGATCGGGGCGCGGTTCGCGGGCGAGGGCGGATACAGCGTCAAGGGCCCGCGCAAGTGGGCGATGAAAATGCTGTCGTCGGTACTGTCGAAGCTCTCCCGCACCAAGCTCACCGACACGACCTCGGGGCACCGCGCCTGCAACCGGCGCACGATCGAGTTCTTCGCGCACTGGTACCCCGCGGAGTACCTCGGCGACACGATCGAGGTGCTGGTCCGGCTGGCCCGCAACGGGTACAAGATCACCCAGATCCCGGTGGCGATGCGCCCCCGGATGGCGGGCACCCCCAGCAACTCGCCGGTCAAGGCGACGATCTACCTCGGCCGCGCCTTCGTCGTCCTGCTGCTCGCCATGATCCGCGCCTGACCCGGGAGTGACAAAGGGCGGGGTCGATGCCGACCCCGCCCCGGTGCAGTCTTTTGAGGGGGTGTGGGTGGAGCTTGCTCCCCCACTGTTCTTCAGGACATCGAACGGTAAACCCCGCTGCCAGGGCGCCCTTCCGTCGCTAGGACCTTCCAGCGCCCATTAGCCACAGCGCCCTATTCGTCCCCGGACTTCGGCTCGTCGGCCGGGGGCTCGGTGCCGCCGGAGGCGTTGTCGGCCGGGGTGCTCGGCGAGGCCGGCGGCTGCGGCTTGTCCTCCAGGCCGTCCTCGACGTCGCCGGCGGCCGCCGCGTCCTCGAGGATCGCGGTCAGCGCGAGGCCGGTGAGCCGGCGGAAGGTGCGCCCGGGCCGGTTGCGGTCCAGGACCGCGACCTCCAGCTGGTGGGCCGCCAGCTGGCGCGGCTGGCCGTTTTCGCCGCCGACGCTGCCCAGACCCTCGACGGCCAGCTTCAGGGCCTCAGCGAGCGTCTGGTCGGGCCGCAGGCGGCTTTTCACGGCGGTGGCGATGGCGTCGGACTGCCCGCCCATGGTCACCATGCCCTGCTCGTCCTGGACGGAGCCGTCATAGGTGATCCGGTACAGCTCGTCATCCTCGGCCGTCCCGCCCGCCTCGGCGACGCAGATCTCGACCTCGTAGGGCTTCTGCTCCTGGGTGAAGATCGCGCCGAGGTTGCGGGCGTAGAAGTTGGCGATCTGCCGGCCGGTCACGTCGCCCCGGGCGTAGGAGTAGCCGTGCAGGTCGGCCAGGCGGACCCCGGCCGAGCGCAGCGCCTCGAACTCGGGGTAGCGGCCGACGGCGGCGAACCCGATCCGGTCGTAGATCTCGCTGACCTTGTGCAGCGCCGTCGAGAGGTTCTCGGCCACGAACAGCACGCCGCCCTCGTAGCTGAGCACCATGACGCTGCGACCACGCGCGATGCCCTTGCGCGCGTACTCCGAGCGGTCCCGCATGATCTGCTCGGGCGAGGCGTAGAACTGCATGGCCACGGTGGCGGGTTCTCCTTCGGCTTCGGTGCAGGCAGCGGGGAAAAGGTCAGTGGGAAAGGGTCGGTGGTAAGGGTCAGATGCCGGGGTTGTCGCGGCGCTCGGCGATGATCTCCTCGGCGACGGCCCTGGTCTCGTCGTCGCTGAGGCGCCGGGTGCCCTCGACCGTGGCGGTCATGATCACCGGGAAGATGTTGCGCAGCAGGTCCGGGCCGCCGGTCGCGGTGTCGTCGTCGGCGGCGTCGTAGAGCGCCTCGATCGCGAGCTTCGCGGCCTGCTCGGTGGTCACCCCGGGCCGGTAGCGCTTCTTGAGCGAGGACTTGGCGAACAGCGAGCCGGAGCCGATCGAGTCGTAGCCGCGCTCCTCGTACACGCCGCCGGCGACGTCGAAGCTGAAGATGCGCCCGGCCCGGTCGACGCTCTTGGCGTCCACGTCGAAGCCGGCGAAGAGCGGCACCACGGCCAGGCCCTGCATGGCGGCGCCGAGGTTGTTGCGCACCATGCTGGCCAGCCGGTTGGCCTTGCCCTCCAGGGAGAGCATGCTGCTCTCGATCTTCTCGTAGTGCTCCAGCTCGACCTGGAACAGCCGGATCATCTCGAGGCCGAAGCCTGCGGTGCCGGCCATGCCGACCAGCGAGTACGCGTCGGCGGCGAAGACCTTCTCGATGTCGCGCTGGGCGATGAGGTTGCCCATCGTGGCCCGCCGGTCGCCGCCCATGAGGACGCCGTCGGCGCAGGTGATCGCGACGATCGTGGTGGCGTGGGCGCTCACGTCGGCCGCCATCCCCGGCGGGAGCGGCCGCCGGCCCGGGAGCATCTCCGGCGCCACGCTCGACAGGAACTCAGTGAAGGACGAGGTCCCCGCGGCGTGGAACGCGGCGGGCGTGCGCCCTGAGTGGTCAAGACCCGACGGCAACGGAGCCCCTCCTTGGTAGCAGTGTGGTGATCGACTGTAGTGCCCAACAATACGCCGCGGGGAGGCCTGGAAGCGCCACGCCACAACGCTGTGGGCGAACACGCACCGCCCGCCCGGAGTGACCCGGACGGGCGGCGGCAGGTGCGGCTACTGGCCGCCCTTCTGCACGTATCCGCGGACGAATTCTTCGGCGTTCTCCTCGAGCACCGAGTCGATCTCGTCGAGGAGGTCGTCGACGTCCTCGCCCAGCTGCTCGACCCGCTCGGCTGTCTCCGGGTTGACCTCGGGCGCGGCGACGTCTTCCTCTTCGTCGCGCCGGGACTTTCCGGACTGGGACTGCCCGCCCGTATCCCTCGTAGCCATGCCTCATCCTCCTCGGGGGGACCACCAAACCAACCGCTGAACCCGAACTTACCCGGAAGTGATCGCTTCCAGCAGATCCTTCGCGCTCGGGCACTTGTCGAACAGCGCGCCGACGTGTTTCTTCGTCCCCCGCTCGGGCTCCATCATCGGCACCCGCACCAGGGACTCCCGGCCCACATCGAAGATGACGGAGTCCCAGCTGGCCGCCACCACCTCGGCGGGGTACTTGGCCAGGCAGCGGCCGCGGAAGTAGGCGCGGGTGTCGTCCGGCGGCTCGACGATCGCCCGCTGCACCTCCTCCTCGGTGAACAGCGTGGCCATCGACCCGCGGGCGACGAGCCGCTGGTACAGGCCCTTCTCGGGGCGCACGTCGGAGTACTGCAGATCGACCAGCTGCAGCTTGTGCGAGGACCAGCCGAGCGACTCGCGCTCCCGGTAGCCCTCCAGCAGCCGCAGCTTGGCCACCCAGTCCAGCTCGCCCGCGCACAGCATCGGGTCGCGCCCGAGCTTGTCCAGCGCGTCCTCCCAGCGGTCGAGCACGTCGAGGGTGATCTCGTCGGCGTCGTCGCCCTCGCGGCCCTCGACGAAGGCCCGGGCCCGCTCGTAGAACGCCCACTGGATGTCCAGCGCGGTCAGCCGCCGCCCGTCGCGCATGCGGATGAGGTGCTTGAGCGACGGGTCGTGGCTGACGTTCTTGAGCTCGGTGACCGGGTCGGCGATGCCCAGGTCGCCGGCGAGCGACTTGTCCTCGATCATGGCGAGGATCAGCGACGTCGTGCCGACCTTGAGGTACGTCGAGATCTCCGACAGGTTCGCGTCGCCGATGATGACGTGCAGGCGGCGGTACTTGTCGGCGTCGGCGTGCGGCTCGTCGCGGGTGTTGATGATCGGCCGCTTGAGCGTCGTCTCCAGCCCGACCTCGACCTCGAAGAAGTCGGCGCGCTGGGAGATCTGGAAGCCCGGGCCGGAGCCGTCCTGGCCGATGCCGACCCGCCCGGCACCGCAGACGATCTGCCGCGTCACGAAGAACGGGGTCAGATGCATGACGATGTCGGCGAAGGGCGTCTGGCGGCGCATCAGATAGTTCTCGTGCGCGCCGTAGCTCGCGCCCTTGTTGTCGGTGTTGTTCTTGTACAGGTGGATCGGCAGCGTGCCCGGAATGCTCGCGGCGCGGCGGGAGGCCTCGGCCATCACCCGCTCGCCGGCCTTGTCCCACAGCACGATGTCCCGCGGGTTGGTCACCTCGGGGGTGGAGTACTCGGGATGGGCGTGGTCGACGTAGAGCCGCGCGCCATTGGTCAGTATCACGTTGGCGAGGCCGAGGTCCTCGTCGGCCAGCGCCTCGGCGGGGTCGTAGAGGGCACCCGAATAGGTGAACCCGCGGGCGTCGCGCAGCGGCGACTCCTCCTCGTAGTCCCACCGGGCCCGGCCGTTCTTGGAGAGCTCGGGCCGCGCCCCGTAGGCGTTGACCACCTGGGAGGACGTGACCATCGGGTTCGCACCCGGCTGGCCGGGCACGGACACGCCGTACTCGACCTCGGTGCCCATCACGCGCCGCACACTCATGAGACAACCCTAGTCGTATCGTCGGCCACCCGGCCCACTCGGACGGGCCAGTTTGCCTGCAAGCTTAAGCGGGCGGTGACCGATTGGTCACCGCCCGCTCGTCGCTCGATCAACATTTACAGGTATTGGCCGGTGTTGGTCGCCGTCTCGATGGAGCGGCCGGCCTCGGCGCCCTTGCCGCCGGAGACGAGCGTGCGGATGTACACGATCCGCTCGCCCTTCTTGCCGGAGATCCGGGCCCAGTCGTCGGGGTTGGTGGTGTTGGGCAGGTCCTCGTTCTCGCGGAACTCGTCGACGCACGAGTCCAGCAGGTGCTGCAGGCGGACGCCCTTCTGGCCGTTGGACAGGAAGTCCTTGATCGCCATCTTCTTGGCCCGGTCGACGATGTTCTGGATCATCGCGCCCGAGTTGAAGTCCTTGAAGTACAGGACCTCCTTGTCGCCGTTGGCGTAGGTCACCTCGAGGAAGCGGTTCTCCTCGGTCTCGGAGTACATCCGCAGCACAACCGCGTCGATCATGGCCGCGACCGTTGCGTCCTTCGAGTCACCGTGCTCGGTGACGTCGTCCTTGTGCAGCGGCACGTCGGTCAGGATGTACTTCGAGAAGATGTCCTTGGCCGCCTCGGCGTCCGGCCGCTCGATCTTGATCTTCACGTCGAGCCGGCCGGGGCGCAGGATGGCCGGGTCGATCATGTCTTCCCGGTTCGATGCGCCGATGACGATGACGTTCTCCAGGCCCTCCACGCCGTCGATCTCCGACAGCAGCTGGGGGACGATCGTGTTCTCCACGTCGGAGGAGACGCCGGAGCCGCGGGTGCGGAACACGGAGTCCATCTCGTCGAAGAACACGATGACGGGCGTGCCTTCGCCGGCTTTCTCGCGGGCCCGCTGGAAGATCAGCCGGATGTGCCGCTCGGTCTCGCCGACGTACTTGTTGAGCAGCTCGGGACCCTTGATGTTGAGGAAGTAGCTGGTCTGCCGCTCCTCGCCGCGCCGCTCGGCGATCTTCTTCGCCAGCGAGTTGGCCACCGCCTTGGCGATGAGGGTCTTGCCGCAGCCGGGCGGGCCGTAGAGCAGCACGCCCTTCGGCGGGCGCAGCTTGTGCTCCCGGAACAGCTCGGCGTGCAGGAAGGGCAGCTCCACCGCGTCGCGGATCTGCTCGATCTGCGGAGAAAGTCCACCGATGTCCTCGTAGTCGACGTCGGGCACCTCCTCCAGGACCAGCTCCTCGACCTCGCTCTTCGGGATGCGCTCGTACGCGTACGCCGAGCGCGGCTCGATCATGAGCGAGTCACCGGCGCGCAGCGGCGCGTCGGCGATGGTGTGCGCCAGGTGGACGATCCGTTCCTCGTCGGCGTGCGAGACGACGAGGGCCCGGTCACCACCCTCGAGGACCTCCTTCAACATGACGACCTCACCGACCCGCTCGTAGCCGAGCGCGTCGACGATGTTCAGGGCGTCGTTGAGCAGGACCTCCTGGCCTCGGCGCAGTTCCTCGGTCTCGATCGCCGGGGATACTGCCACGCGCAGCTTGCGCCCGCCGGTGAAGACGTCGACAGTGCCGTCGTCATGGCGGGCGAGGAAGACGCCGTAGCCGCTCGGCGGTTGGGCCAGGCGGTCGACCTCCTCCTTCAGCGTCACGATCTGGGCGCGGGCCTCCTTGAGGGTGGCCACGAGCCGCTCGTTGTTTTCGGTCAGCCGGGCAATCTGCGCCTGCGCTGCGGCGAGCCGCTCCTCGAGCTGTCGCACGTGTCGCGGAGTCTCCGTCAGCTTGCGCCGCACCAGGGCGAGTTCCTCCTGAAGAAACGCGACCTGCGTGGAGAGATCGTGGGCGTCCTTCTCCCATCGTGCGGCGCGCGTCTCCGCGTCGTCGCTGCGTGCCACGTCCCACCTCCCCGGGGGCTTTGAACGTTGTGCTCTAACACTAACTGCTGATCGGCGGTTCAGGCCCCCTCGAACACGTGCGCCACAGGGTGTTTACAAATCCGGGATGCTCGAAGGGCCCTATCCAGTACCCTTTCCGGCCCACTGCGGCGTGTGTCACGGCCCCCTGCACGGGTTCGGCCCCGTCGGGTAGCGTCATGGTGGTGAGCGTGGAGACTACCCAGGACAATCTGCAGGTGTGGGTCGACCAGGACCTGTGCACCGGCGACGGGCTCTGCGTGCAGTACGCCCCCGAGGTCTTCGAGTTCGACGTGGACGGGCTGGCCTACGTGAAGGGGCCCGACGGGGAGCTGCAGCTGGCACCCGGCAGCCGGGTCGGCGTGCCCTCCCACCTGCGGCTCGAGGTCATCGACGCGGCCAAGGAGTGCCCCGGCGACTGCATCCACGTGCGCCGCGAGTCCGACGACGCGCCGGTCGCGGGCCCCGACGCCGAGGACTGAGCCCCACCTGCTTCGCACCCGCTCCGCACCCGTTCAGCGCCCGGTTTCGCGCCCGTTCCGTGTCCGTTTCGCCCGTGAATGAATCCCCGCGTGAATTTCGTATCGCGGGGATTCACCCGGTCGCCCGTTCGGGGTCGGACCGGCCGGCCGATGGCGCCGGGCGCATCGGATGACCGGTCTCAGAGCATCGGTTGACCGGCCTCAGAGCATCGGCTTGCCGACCAGCGAGCTCACCAGCCGGGCGAACTCCTCCAGCCGGGCGATCTGACCCGCCCCGCCGTCGTCGAGGGTCTTGCCGAAGCGCAGCGCGTCGTGGCGGATCACCGAGCCCGCCTCCTCGGCCGCCACGTTGGCCTCGTCCAGGGACGTGAGCAGCAGATACACGTCCACGCTGTCGACCCGGTGGCTGCCGTTAGGGTTGCGGCTGATCCGCCGCCGGCACCCGACCTCGGTCACCGCCGACAGGGCCACCACCCGCAGCGAGGACGTCATCGAGCCGGGCGGGGCCTCCTCCGGCGGGATGTCCTCGCCGTGCCACAGGATCAGGCGGTTGCCGTCGCAGACGACGACCTCCTGCCAGACCCCGTTCACGTCGTTGACGAACCGCTCCAGGGTGAAGCCCAGCACGCTCTGCCCGCGCAGGACCCCGGCCATGGCATCGAGCGCGATGTCCGGATCGCGCAGGTATGCCCGGGCCGCCGACTCCAGGTCCGGGTACGGTGACCAGTCGGGAAAGACCGCGGGTAGGTCACTGAAGCTCGGTCGGCTCATGCCCTTCGGCCTCCTCCTGGTCAGCTCCGTCTGCCCGTGCGGCCGCGGCGGCCGCCAACCGCCGTGCCGCGTACGCCTCGGCCCCCTTGCTCGGTTTGCGCCGGCGCGGCGGCGCGGTGACGCCCGGAGCGAGCTTCCGGGCGCTGACCAGGAACGCCGTGTGCGCGATCATGCGGTGGTCGGGCCGGACGGCCAGACCCTCCGCGTGCCAGTCACGCACCAGGCTCTCCCACGCACGAGGTTCGGTGTAGCCACCATCCTCGCGCAAGGCCTCCACCAATTCCGACAATTGGGGCGTTGTCGCCACATAGCCGATGAACACCCCGCCGGGGATCAGCGCCCGCGACACGAGCGGAAGGATCTCCCACGGGGTGAGCATGTCTAGGATTATCCGATCAAACCCGGCGTCTTCGCAGCCGGCCACGTCACCGACGCGCAAGGTCCACCCGGGCTGCGGTCCGAGGAAGGCCTCGACGTTGCGCCGGGCGATCGCCGCGAAGTCCTCGCGCATCTCGTAGGACGTCACGCTGCCCCCGGGACCCACCGCCCGCAGGAGTGAGCAGGTCAGCGCGCCGGAACCGGCCCCCGCCTCGAGCACCCGGGCGCCCGGGAAGATGTCGCCCATGGCCACGATCTGGGCCGCGTCCTTGGGGTAGATCACCTGCGCGCCGCGCGGCATGGACAGCACGTAATCGCTCAGCAGCGGACGCAACGCCAGGTAGCCGGTGCCGCCGATGCTCACCACGCTGCCGTCGGGCGCGCCGATGAGCTCGTCGTGGGCGAGTCGCCCGCGGTGGGTGTGGAACTCCTTGCCCGGCTCCAGCACGATGGTGTGCATCCGGCCCTTGGGGTCGGTGAGCTGGACCCGGTCGCCGGGGACGAAGGGTCCCCTCCGGACGGCGGTCGGGGTCTGGACGGGGCTTTCCACGGTCACGTGCTGTTCCTCCGGACGGTCGGCCTGCGCGGCCGCCGGTTCGGGGCCACCAGGGAGACGAGCTCGGCGCCGCGCAGGACGCCGTGCACATCCTCGCCTGTGACCACCAGGTAGTCGCCGCCCGGGTCGTCCCTGATCGCCGCGAGCAGGTCGGCCCCGCGCAGATCGCCCGGGAGCACGTGCTCGGGGTCGATGCGCCGGGTGACGTCGCCGAGCGGCACCCAGGGCCTTCGTTCCGCCGGTACCGCCCGGGCCGACGCCCCGTGCACGAAGCCCTGCAGGCTGCCGGCCGAGTCGACGACCGCGACCACTGGCCGGCGCTCCCCCTCGCCGAGGGCCGCGATCCGGTCGGCCTCCGACAGCGGGGTGCTCGCGGTGAGGGCCACCACCGGGTGGGCGAGCTCGCGGGCGCTGAACGGCGGCAGGTTGCCGACCACCTTCGCGTGCCGGATCGCCTGACCCGCCCCGACCCACATGGTCAGCGCCACCAGCAGCGTGAACAACACCCCGAAGTACCCCTTGACCAGGGGCGAGAAGAGCAGCAGGACGGCCACGGCGGCGGTCGCGAGGGCCAGCAGCCGGCCGACCCACCCGGCCACGATCCGCCCGGTGTTGGGGTCGCCGGTCAGCTTCCAGACCAGCGCCTGCAGGGCCCGGCCACCGTCCAGCGGCAGCCCCGGCAGCGCGTTGAACACCGCCACGACGATGTTGGACAGGGCCAGCTGGAACGCGAACGTCTCGGCGATGCCACCCGGCGGCAGGATCGCGGCGGCACCCGCGGCGAGCAGGCCGAGCACGAGCGAGACGACGGGTCCGGCCAGCGAGACGTACAGCTCGATGCCCGGCCGCGGCGCCTCCCGCTCCATCTCGGTGTAGCCGCCGAGCATCTCCAGCGTGATGCCGCGCACACCGATGCCGCTGTGCCGGCTGGTGACCGCGTGCCCGAGCTCGTGCAGCAGCACCGAGACCAGCAGGCAGACCACGAACCCGAAGCCGACGGCCAGCCCGGTGGTCAGGGTCAGCTGCTCCGACCGGCTCGACAGGTACTGGCCATACGTGATCGTGATCAGGGCGGCGAGCAGCAGCCAGGAGGGGGCCAGGGAGATCGGTACGCCGGCGATCCGGCCCAGCGGGATGCCCGAGCCCCGCTCGCGGGGCTGCTGGCGGGCAGCCGGCGACGCCGGCGCGGATGCCGTGCGGTGTTCGTCCATTGCCCCCGATGCTACGGGTTCGGCGGTTCGTGGCGAGTTTTCTGTCGTACCCCCCGTTTAACCTCTTGGGCATGACGGTGCCCGTTACCTCCGCCCTGCCGACCCTGTCGCCGTCGCGCGCAGCGGACTTCAAGACGTGTCCCCTGCTGTACCGCTTCCGCAGCATCGACCGCCTGCCCGAGCGGCCGACCCCGGACCAGGCCCGCGGGACCCTGGTCCACGCCGTGCTCGAGGTGCTCTTCGACGCCCCGGCCGGTGAGCGCACCCCGCAACGCGCCGCCGAGCTGGCCGCGCCGCAGTGGGCCCGGCTGGTCGAGGAGGAGCCGGAGCTCGCCGCGATCTTCACCGGCTCGCCGCTCACCCTGGACGAGTTCCTGCACGAGGCGCGCGAACTCCTCGGGGGCTACTTCTCCCTCGAGGACCCCAACCGGCTGGAGCCCGCCGACCGCGAGGCCTACGTGGAGGCGCAGGTCGACGGGCGACTGACGATCCGCGGCATCATCGACCGCCTGGACGTCTCCCCCGCCGGCGACATCCGGGTCGTCGACTACAAGACCGGCGGCGCGCCGCGGGAGGCCTTCGAGGCGCGGGCGATGTTCCAGCTCAAGTTCTATGCCCTCGTGCTGTGGAAGACGCGGGGGGTGGTGCCGCGGGTGCTGCGGCTGATGTATCTGCGCGACCGCGAGGTGTGCGACTTCGCCCCGGACGCCGACGACCTGGAGCGGTTCGAGCGGACGCTGCTCGCCCTGTGGCAGGCGATCGCGGCGGCGACCGAGGCGAAGGACTTCCGGCCCAAGCCGTCGCGGTTGTGCGCCTGGTGCGCGCACCAGTCCCTCTGCCCGGCCTACGGCGGCACTCCCCCGGAGTTCCCGTCGCCGGAGTCGGCGCGCACTCCCGGCACGGAAGAGGTCGTCGTCGAGCGCGACTGAGTGATGCCCGTCTCAGGCCGGGTCGTCGCCGGACGTCGTCCGGGGCGGGGTGCCGGGGTCATCCTCGACGGTAGCGCCCTCCTCCCTGGGGAGGAGGGCGAGTAGCACGCGGCGATGAACGCCGATCGCCTCCAAGCCGATACCGTCGAGGCATGGGCCGGGTGCGGGAGTTGCTGGGGCGGCGGGGGGACCCGCTCGCCCAGGACGTCGCGCTGGCCGTTGTGTTGCTGGGGATCAGTACGGCGCTCGAGTCGCTCGCGCAGCGGGCGTTCGGGGTGGCTGATCTGCCGGCGCAGCTGGTGTACGACGGGGTCGGGATGGTGGCCGTCGCCTTGCGGCGGCGGTGGCTCTGGGTTGCCGTCGGCTGGACCGCATTGCACATTCTGGTGCCGTTCGCGGGGCGGTGGGAGCTCGTCGACGGCGGGCTCGGGATCATTGTCGTCACCTACACGGCGGCTGCTTATCTGCCGGTTCGGATCGCCACCGTCGCCGCCATTGTCATGTGGGTGCCCGGGATGACTATGGCGTTGCTGGTCGGGCGGACCGGGGCCAGTGCGTTCTATCCGGACGCCAAAATCTTCTTCGCCTTCAATGCGATGAGTGCATTGGTGTGTTTCACCATCGGGCGGACGGTCGCCACCCGGCGGGCCTATATCGCGGCGTTGGAGGATCGGGCGCGGACGGCCGAGAATACGCAGCGGGCGCTCACCGAGAAAGCGGTGGCCGAGGAGCGGCGGCGGATCGCGCGGGAACTGCACGACGTCGTCGCGCACCATGTGAGTGTCATGGGGGTGCTGGCCACCGGGTCGCGGCGGATGTTGTCGCGGGATCCGGGCGCCATCGACGAGGCGCTGGCCACGATCGAGGAGACCGGGCGTACGGCGCTGCGGGAGATGCGGCGCCTGCTCAGCGTGCTGCGGACCGAGACCGAGCCGGCCGGGGAGCTCGCGCCGCAGCCGGGGCTGGCGGGCATCGAGGGGCTTGTCGAGCAGATCCGCGAGGCGGGGCTGCCGGCGAAACTGCGCGTCGACGGGGAGCCCGGGATGCTCGATCCCGGTGTTTCGCTCACGCTGTACCGCATTGTGCAGGAAGCGCTCACCAATGCGCTCAAGCACGCGGGGGCGGCGACCGTCGAAGTGCGGCTCACCTTTACGCCCACTGATGTGACCGTGGAGATCTGCGATACCGGGCGCGGGCCGCAGATCGGCACGGCGGCGGTCGGGCACGGATTGCTCGGGATGCGGGAACGCGTGATGCTCTACGGCGGAACCCTGCGCACCGGTCCGCGCGCCGGGGGCGGATATCGTGTGCATGCTCGAATTCCGATCGAGGTACCGGCAGAAAGGCAGTTGGCGAGTTGACGTCAGCACGACCGATCCGGCTGTTGCTCGCCGACGACCAGCCGCTGTTGCGCACCGGGTTCCGGATGGTGCTCGGGGGCGAGCCCGACCTGGACATCGTGGCCGAGGCCGGCGACGGGGTCGAGGCCGTCGAGCTGGCCCGCCGGCTGCTGCCCGACGTGGTGCTCATGGACATCCGGATGCCCCGGATGGACGGGGTCGCGGCGACGCGCACGATCGTCGACGCGAAGCTGCCGGTCCGGGTGCTCATCCTGACCACGTTCGACCTGGACGAGTACGTCGTCGGGGCGCTGCGGGCCGGGGCCAGCGGGTTCCTGGCCAAGGACGTGCCGGCCGACGACCTGGTCATCGCGATCCGCACGGTGGCCGCCGGGGAGGCCGTGGTCGCACCGCGGATCCTCAAGCGGCTGCTGGACAAGTTCGCCGACACGCTGCCCGATCCGGCCGCGGAAGCCCCTCAAGACCTGCGGGTGCTGACCGATCGGGAACGTGAGGTGCTCGTACAGCTCGCCAAGGGGCTGTCCAACGCCGAGATCGCGCGGGCACTCTCCGTGAGCGAGACGACCGTCAAGACGCATGTCGGGCACGTGCTCACGAAGCTCGGCCTCCGCGACCGGGTGCAGGCCGTCGTCCTCGCGTACGAGACGGGACTGGTCCGGCCCGGGTCCTGAGGTCGTCCTCGGGGACGAGGGAACGCATCGGCGGCGGTCTTAGCGTGAAGTGGACAAGCCACTGGCACCACTTCACGAGGGGGACTGAGCGTGACCACGAACGTCACGACCCAGGGCGGCATCGCCGCTCGCGCGGCCGACGTCTGGAAGGTCTACGGCAGCGGCGAGGCACAGGTCATCGCGCTGCACGGGGTGAGCGTCGAACTCGAGCGCGGGCACTTCACCGCGATCATGGGCCCGTCGGGGTCGGGCAAGTCGACGCTGATGCACACGCTCGCGGGCCTGGACACCGTCAACCGCGGGGACATCTTCATCGGTGACACCCGGCTGACCGGCATGTCCGACAAGGATCTGACCAACCTGCGCCGCACCAAGGTCGGCTTCATCTTCCAGCAGTTCAACCTGCTGCCCACGCTGACGGCGGAGGAGAACATCCTGCTGCCGCTGTCGATCGCGGGCCGCAAGCCGGACTCCGCGTGGTACGACACCGTGATCAAGACGGTCGGGCTCGGCGACCGGCTCGGGCACCGGCCCAGCCAGCTCTCCGGCGGCCAGCAGCAGCGCGTCGCCTGCGCCCGCGCGCTCGTCTCCCGGCCCGAGGTGATCTTCGCCGACGAGCCCACCGGCAACCTCGACTCCCGCTCCGGCGCCGAGGTCCTGTCTTTCTTGCGCAACTCCGTGCGCGAGTTCGGGCAGACGATCGTCATGGTCACCCACGACCCGAACGCCGCCTCGTACGCCGACCGGGTCATCTTCCTCGCCGACGGCAAGATCGTGGACGAGCTGCGCGACCCCACCGCCGAGGCCGTCCTGGACAAGCTCAAGGGCCTGGACACGGAGTCTGCTTTCAGCGGCTCCGCCGCAGGCATGGCGGCCGCCGAAGAAGCCGGCGAGGTGGTCTGACCGCCATGCTCAAGGCGACGCTGAAGAGCCTGCTGGCGCGCAAGCTGCGGCTGACGCTGTCGACCCTCGCGGTCGTGCTGTCGGTCATGTTCGTGTCCGGATCGCTCGTGCTCACCGACACCCTCGGCCGCACCTTCGACAACCTGTTCGCCAACATCTACACGTACACCGACGTGCAGGTCTCGGCCAAGCCCGCGGTCGACACCGCGCAGGGCGGCGGCCAGGACACCAACACCCCGTTCCCGGCCGCGACGGTCGACAAGGTCGCGGGGATGAGCGGCGTGGCCAAGGCCACCGGCCAGGTGTTCCTCAACGGGGCCCAGCCGCTGGGCAAGAACGGCAAGATCGTGGTCAACCAGACCGGCCAGCAGTACGGCGCCAACTGGACCGGCGAGGACGACCTCGTGCACCTGCTGTCCGGGCGCGGCCCGCAGGCCGACGACGAGGTGGTCATCAACAACGGCCTGGCCAAGACCGCGAACCTCAAGCTCGGCGAGAAGATCGACGTGATCACCCGCGACCAGCAGCGGGGCTCCTACACCATCGTGGGCCTGCTGCAGTACGCCGGCGGGCGGGACTCCATGGCCGGCGAGAGCGCCATCTTCTTCACCACCGAGAAGGCCCAGGAGTCGATGCTCGGCAAGACCGGGCAGTTCAACGTCATCGACGTGCGGGCCGCGTCCGGGGTCAGCGACGACCAGCTGCGCGACACCGTCAAGGCCGGGCTCGGCGACCAGTTCCTCGTGCAGACCGGCGCGGAGCTGTCCAAGGAGTCCAGTCAGGGGATCAAGGACATCCTGAAGTACGTCAACTACGTGCTGCTGGGCTTCGGCGCGGTCGCACTGCTGGTGGGCGTGTTCCTGATCCTGAACACGTTCTCGATCATCGTGGCCCAGCGCACGCAGGAGCTGGCCCTGCTGCGGGCCATGGGGGCCGCGCGGGGGCAGGTCCTTCGCTCGGTACTGCTCGAAGCCCTGCTCATCGGCATCGTCGGCTCGGCCTTCGGGTTCCTCGTCGGCCTCGGGCTCGGCGCGCTCGGGGCCCGGGCGTTCGTCAGCCTCGCCGACGGCGCGGAGGTCGCGAGCCTGGGCTTCCCGATCTCGGCGGTCGTGGCGTCGTTCGTGATCGGCATCGGCGTGACCATCGTGGCCGCCCTGATGCCGGCCGTGAAGGCCTCGCGGGTCGCCCCGATCGCCGCGATGCGCGAGTCGGCCACCCCCGACCGGCCGCTGACCCGGCTCACCGTCTCCGGCGCGATCCTCACCGCGCTCGGCGCCGGCGCGCTGATCTGGGGCCTGGCCGGGGCCGGCGGCGCCACCCTGGCGCTGGTCTTCCTGGGCGTGCTCGGCGTGCTCGTCGGCGTGGCGCTGCTGACCCCGATCATCTCCCGGCCGGTGGTGGCCGCGATCGGCTCGGCGCTGTCCTGGTCGATCCCGGGCAAGCTGGGCCGGCGCAACTCCTCGCGCAACCCGCGGCGCACCGCGATCACGGCCGGCGCGGTCATGGTCGGCATCGCGATCGTGACGGCGATCAGCACCATCTTCACCTCGCTGTCCACGGCGCTGGGCGACACGCTCGACCGGGACCTCGCGGCCGACGTCGTCGTGCTCGGCCAGCAGACCAGCGAGATCCCGCCGGTCATCACCCCCGAGCAGCTGCAGCAGATCGAGGACCTGTCCGACGTGCGCACGACCGCCGCGTTCACCGCCGACGCGGTGATCGTCAACGGCGAGCAGACGTTCGTCGCGTCGTACCTCGACCCGGCCGCGGCCGTCACCGTGCTCAAGCTCAAGGCCAACGAGGGGCGCATCGACCGGCTCGCCGCGGGCGAGTTCATGGTGGACCGCAAGACCGCCGACGACCGCAAGTTCAAGCTGGGCGACACGATCGCGGTCACGTTCCCCAAGGGCCAGCAGAAGACGCTGACGCTGGTCGGCATCACCGACCCGACGAACGTCGCCGGCGGCATCGTGGTGGACTACGCCGACGCGCAGGCGGGCTTCACGTTCCCGCAGCCCTGGCAGGCGTTCATCGCGGTCAAGGACGGCGCGTCCGTGGCCGCGGTCAAGGACCAGGTCAACGAGGTGCTCAAGGACAACCCGCGGGTCCAGGCGTACACCAAGGACGAATACATCAGTACCAATCAGCAGGGCCTGGATTCGATCCTGGTGATCGTGCAGATCCTGCTGCTGATCGCGCTGTTCATCTCGGTCCTGGGCGTCATCAACACGCTGCTGCTGTCGGTGATCGAACGGACCCGGGAACTGGGCATGCTGCGGGCGGTCGGGCTGCGCCGCGGGCAGACCTGGCGGATGGTGACGACGGAGTCGATCGTCATCACGGTCTTCGGCACGCTGCTCGGCCTGGTCGTCGGCGCCGGCCTGGGTGCGGCGATCGTCACGGCGCTCAAGGACGTCCTCGGGTTCGGGGCGGTCACCCTGCCGTGGGTGCTCATGGTGGTGTACTTCATCGCCTCGATCATCGTCGGCGGGATCGCTGGCCTCATCCCGTCGGTGCGTGCCGTGCGCCTCAACATCCTGGGCGCCATCGCGTACGAGTAGCGGGTCCCTTCCGCACCACGGGCCGCGGTCCCCCTCAGGGGTGGCCGCGGCCCTCGCGTTCTGCGCTTCTGAGAAAGCTGAGCCCAGGCCGTCGGGGTTGACCCTGACGCGGGCTAAGGGACCCTCCCCCACGCCAATATCCGTGGCCGGCTCTACCTGCAGGCGGACGATTCCCCGCCGGCGCGCCGAGACGATATGGGCACACCATTCACCAGGGGGAATCATGACTGCATCGGTTGCGACGCGCACCGAGGTGGCCGCGCGGGCGGTCGACGTGTGGAAGGTCTACGGCTCCGGGGAGGCGCAGGTCAACGCGCTCGCCGGGGTCTCGGTGGAGCTGGAGAAGGGCCGCTTCACCGCGATCATGGGCCCGTCGGGCTCGGGCAAGTCCACGCTCATGCACTGCCTCGCCGGCCTCGACGCGGTCACCCGCGGGCAGGTCTACGTCGGCGACACGAAGATCACCGACATGTCGGACCGCGGCCTGACCAACCTGCGCCGCAACAAGGTCGGCTTCATCTTCCAGCAGTTCAACCTGCTGCCGACGCTGACCGCCGAGGAGAACATCCTGCTGCCGCTGTCGATCGGCGGGCGCAAGGCCGACCCGGCCTGGTACGACACCGTCATCGACACGGTCGGCCTGCGCGACCGGCTCGCGCACCGCCCGAGCCAGCTCTCCGGCGGCCAGCAGCAGCGCGTCGCCTGCGCCCGCGCCCTCGTGTCGCGGCCCGAGGTCATCTTCGCCGACGAGCCCACCGGCAACCTCGACTCCCGCTCCGGCGCCGAGGTCCTGTCGTTCCTGCGCAACTCGGTCCGCGACTTCGGCCAGACGATCGTCATGGTCACCCACGACCCGAACGCGGCCTCCTACGCCGACCGCGTGGTGTTCCTCGCCGACGGCCACATCGTCGACGAGCTCTACGCGCCGACCGCCGACGCCGTCCTGGACCGGCTCAAGCGCCTCGACAAGGTGGTCTGACCGCCATGCTGAAGGCCACCCTCAAGAGCCTGCTGTCGCGCAAGCTGCGGCTGGTGCTCTCCGGGCTCGCGGTCGTGCTCGGGGTCATGTTCGTGTCGGGCGCGTTCGTGCTCACCGACACCCTCGGCCGCTCGTTCGACAGCCTCTTCTCCTCGGTGTACTCCGGGATCGACGTGCAGGTCACCAAGAAGTCGGAGCTGGCCACGGCCGACTTCGACGGGCCCGAGGGCGCACCCCCGACGATCGCGGCGGCCGAGGTCGACAAGATCAAGTCGGTGCCGGGTGTCGCCGAGGTGACCGCCCAGGCCTCCGCCGACGGGGCGCGCGTGGTCGGCAAGAACGGCAAGGTCGTCACCAGCTTCGGCCCGCCCCGCATGGGCGAGAACTGGGTCGGCGAGAACGACATGCTCAAGCTGCGCGAGGGCCGGGCCCCGAGCGCCGACAACGAGATCGTGGTCAACGCCGGCCTCGCCACGTCGGCCGGGATCAAGGTCGGCGACGACGTCGGGGTCCTCACCCTGCAGCCGAAGAAGACGTTCAAGCTCGTGGGCATCTTCGGGTACACCGGCGATCGGGATTCTCTGGGCGGGGCCCAGGAGGTCATGTTCACCACCCCGGTCGCGCAGGAGCTGATGCTGGGCCAGAAGGGCGTCTTCAGCAGCGTCGACGTCAAGGCCGCCGGCGGGGTCACCGACGAGCAGCTGCGGGACCGGATCGCGGCCGCGGTCGGCGAAGGCTACAAGGTGCAGACCAACGCGCAGCTGCAGGCGGCCACCAGCAAGTCCTTCAAGGAGGGGCTCGGCTTCTTCAACAACATCCTGATCGGGTTCGCCGGGGTGGCGCTGTTCGTCGGCACCTTCCTGATCCTCAACACGTTCTCGATCATCGTCGCGCAGCGCACCCGGGAGCTGGCCCTCATGCGGGCCCTCGGCGGCAGCCGCGGCCAGACGCTCGGCTCGGTGCTCATCGAGGCGGTCGCGATCGGCCTGCTGGCCTCCGTGCTGGGCCTGGCCGCCGGCGTCGGCGTCGGGGTGCTGCTGGCCTGGCTCTTCGGCAACCTCACCGGCGTCGCCCTGGCCTCGGTCGGCGTGCCGGCGACGGCCGTCATCAGCTCGTTCGTGGTGGGTCTGGTCGTGACGGTGGTCGCGGCGGTACTGCCGGCGCTGCGAGCCAGCCGCATCCCGCCCATCGCCGCGCTGCAGGAGGTGGCCACGCCCGACCGGCCGCTGACCAAGCTCACGGTCAGCGGGGCGCTCGTCGGCGCGGTCGGCGGCACGCTGCTGGGCCTCGGCCTGGCCGGCAAGGGCAGCGGCAACACGACGCTGTGGCTGATCCTCGGCGGCGTCCTGATCACGTTCATCGGCGTCGCGCTGCTCACCCCGCTGCTGGCCCGGCCGGTCGTCGGGCTGCTCGGCCGGCTGTTCTCCTGGTCGGTCCCGGGCAAGCTGGGCCGGCTGAACTCGGGCCGCAACCCGCGCCGCACGGCGATCACCGCGGCCGCGCTGATGGTCGGGCTGGCCCTCATCACCGGGGTCAACGTCATCCTCGCCTCGGCCAAGTCGAGCCTGAACGAGCAGGCCGCGAAGGACGTGACGGTCGATCTGATCATCTCCGGGGACGGCGACCAGAACGGCCCGGCGACCTTCGACCCGGCCGTGATGACCGCGGCGGCGAAGATTCCGGGCGTCACCGCGGCCTCGCCGGAGTACTGGGAGTACGGCCAGATCGGCAACGACCGCCGCTCGGTCTCCGCGGTGCCCGACGCGGCCGCCTGGGCCTCGATGTTCAAGCTCACGCCGCAGGCCGGCGAGCTGCGGTTCACCGGCAAGGACCAGGCCATCGTCGACCCGGACACGGCCAAGGACCGCGGCCTGGCCGTCGGGCAGAGCGTCGACATGCGCTTCACCCGCGGCGAGGTCCACCACGTGACGATCGTCGGCATCTACGCCAAGAGCAACGTGGCCAACGGCTTCGTCGTGTCGGACAACGTGATCCCGGACTTCCGCATCCAGCAGCCGGCGTGGGGGTACCTCAAGGTCGCCCCCGGCACGCCGGTCGCCGGCGTCCAGCAGCAGGTCGACACCCTGCTCAAGGACAACCCGGAGGTCTCGGTGGCCAACCGCGCCGAGTACGTGGCGGCCCAGTCGGCCCAGTTCGACCAGCTGCTCACGATGATCCAGATCCTGCTGGCGCTCGCGATCCTCATCGCGGTCCTCGGCATCGTCAACACCCTGGCCCTGTCGGTGCTGGAGCGGACCCGCGAACTGGGCCTGCTGCGCGCGATCGGCATGCGCCGGGCCCAGACGATGCGGATGGTCACCGTCGAGGCGGTCGTCATCTCGGTCTTCGGCGCCCTGCTCGGCCTGGCCGTCGGCGTCGGCCTCGGCTCGGCGGTGGTCCGGGCGCTCAAGGACGAGGGCTTCACCCAGATGGCGTTCCCGTGGACCCAGATGGCGACGTACCTCGTGCTGGCCGCCCTGGTCGGCGTGGTCGCCGCGGTGCTCCCGTCGATCCGCGCCGCCCGCGTCAACGTCCTGCAGGCCATCGCGCACGACTGACGGTTCTTATCGGGGGTGGACGTCCGCGGCGCTCCGGCGCCGCGGACGTCTTGTTCACGACGTCAGTTTCCGCAGATAGTCCACGTCGACGTCGAGCAGCGAGCCGACGAGCGTGACGCCCTCCGGGTCGAGTTCCACCTCGCACGGCACGGCCAGCACCGCGCACCCCGCCGCCCGCGCACTCTTGATCCCGTTCGGCGAGTCCTCGACCGCGACGCAGTTGTGCGCCTCGGCCCCGACCATGGCGGCGGCGGTCAGGTAGGGCATCGGGTGCGGCTTGGTCTGATCGACCTCGTCCCCCGCCACGACGGCGTCGAAGTGCTCGGCCCCGATGGTCAGCAGCGCCACGTCGACGAGGTGCCGATGCGTGGCCGTGACGAGCGCGAGCGGTACACCGGCAGCCTTGAGCGCCCCGAGCAGCTCCTTCGCTCCCGGCCGCCACGGCACACCGCCGTGCAGCAGCTCCTTGACCCGCTCCTCGAGCCACACCACGCTGGCGTCGGTGGCCTCCTTGGTCAGCGGCAGCCCGAGGTCCTCGTGCAGGATGCGCATCGACTCGGCCATGTTGGTGCCGACCATGTCCCGCCGGGCCTGCGCGGAGAGCGGGCGGCCGTGGTGGGCGGCGAGCTCGGTGAGGCCGACCTCCCAGACCTTCTCGCTGTCCACGAGGGTTCCGTCCATGTCGAAGAGGACCGCCTGCATCACCACGCTGTGGACCCTGCCAAGGGTTGGGTGCTTTTCCCGGGTCTGGCGGCTTGCACGTGCGCAAACTCACGGCGATTGGGGTCACGAAAAGTCGGGCGCTGGCGCGCCGCGACTTTTCGGACTTATACCCCGACGGGGGATACGCGGCTTTTGTCGTCTTCTGCGGGATCCCGCGGTCTAGCGCGTCGCTTGGATTGCGGCCTGGAGCTCGGCCGGGGTCAGGCTGCCGGGTGCTGCACCGCGGTGTGCGGCCTGCACGACCAGCCGGCGGGCCGTCTCGTTGGCCGGCGCCGGGACGCCGTGCAGCCGGGCCAGCAGCACGATCTCGCCGTTGAGGTAGTCGGCCTCGACCGCGCCGGTACCGCGGGCCAGGCTCTGCCACGTCGACCCGCCGCCGCGCATCTCCCCCGCCACCGGCACGAGCTGCAGGATGTCGCCGCGGCGCTCCTTGTCCTCGGCGTCGCTGGCGTACCCGATGCCGGCCGCGTCCAGCACCGCCCGCCCCTCGGCCCCGATGACGGCCGCGACCTCGTCGGCCCCGTCGGCCTTGCCGCACAGCGCCTCGACGGCGTTGCCGAGGTTCTTGAGCAGCTTCGCGTACTTGCTGCGCATGATGTCGTCGCGCGCCTCGGACACGAACCCGGCCTTCGTCAGCTGCGCGGCGACCTCCCGGGCGGTGTCGTCGGTCCCGCCCGGAATCCGCCCGATGTCGAGGATCCCGGGCACCGGCGCGCACTGGGCGACGACCACGCCGGGCTCGAGGTGGGCGGAGGGGAGCATGACGCAGATGCCGTACACGTCGGGGAAGAGCCGCAGGGCCGCCCGCTCGTTCGCGACCCCGTTCTGCAGGCACACGACCGGCACGTCGCGCGGGAGTTGTTCCAGTACACCCTGGGTGTCGTTGCTCTTCACGGCCAGCACGGCGACGTCACCGGGGCGCCAGTCGACCTCCGCCGGCGTCGCGTACGCGGGCAGCCGGTGCACCGTGTCGCCGCTCGCCTGGCGCAGCAGGAGCCCGTCGCGGCGGATGGCCTCGAGATGCGCACCGCGGGCTACGAGCGCCACGTCCGCCCCGGAACCGGCCAGCCGGCCCGCGACGACCCCGCCGACGGCACCCGCTCCAATGATCACGAATCGCACGCTGTCGACGGTACCGCTCGCCGCCGCGCCCCTCGCCGGTCGACTCACCGACCGCGACCTCCGCGACCTCCGCGACCTCCGCGACCTCCGCGACCTCCGCGACCTCCGCGACCTCCGCGACCTCCGCGACCTCCGCGACCTCCGCGACCTCCGCGACCTCCGCGACCTCCGCGACCTCCGCGACCTCCGCGACCTCCGCGACCTCCGCGACCTCCGCGACCTCCGCGACCTCCGCGACCTCCGCGTCGTGCAGACTGCGCAGCTTTTCCGCGTGGCGTTAGGTCAGTCCCCAATCGCGGTGCCTTTTATGTTCCTGCCGGAATTTCTCCGTGCTGGCGCAGTAGTTTCTTCGTCTTGTGGTGTCTCGCATTGCTGTCAATTCGGCTCGGCCGAACAATGACATCTGCCGCACGCCATAATTATCCCACTGGCTCATTTCAAAAGCAACGGCCGGACCGATGGGCAACCGCTATGTGCCCTCGTCCGATGGTCCCCGGCCGCCTGCGGCGACCGGAATGTATTAGCGTGGTCCCGCAGACGACTTTGGTCACCGTTCGGTGGTCCAGACCGTAAATTCAGGAGCCGGGTCCGCCGTGGTCGACGTTCGGTGGTCCAGGTGAGAGAACCATTAAAACAATTTCCTGAGTCGTACCACCGAATGATCGGCCGAGAGCACAAATGTGGTGACCATCGGTCCGAAGTGGACTCCGAAACGGGCAGATCCCCCGTCGGGGTATAAGTCCGAAAAGTCGCGGCGCGCCAGCGCCCGACTTTTCGAGATCACGTACTAGCGAGACTCGTACAACCGACCGCGTCTGGCACGAACGGGGGAATCAGATCTACGAGGCGGGTTAGTAGTGTGCCGGGCATGAGTGAATACGGCGAGTTCGAGATGGGGCACGAGTCCGGCGAGCTGGAGCAGTTGCACCAGGCGTCCGGCAGCGAGCAGGACTTCCAGTCGCAGTTCGGGGTGTACGAGGCCGATCACAACGCGGCGGAGTCGACCGACTTTGAGACCGGGCGGCATGTGGAGATGACCGGGGCCGACGGGTCGCGGTTCGAGTCGACCGACTTCACGAACTACTCGCACGACAGTGAGGAGTCCGATCACACGTTCGCGGCGCAAGGGAGTGAGTCGGTGCACAGTGCCGAGTTCTCCGAGCTCGACGCGCTGCGGGCGCAGTTCGAGTCGAATTTCGCGCAGGGTACGCAGATCAGCACCGGCGGCGAGCCCGGCTTCTCGATCGCGGGTAACTAGGCGACGACCAGCCGCTCCAGGACGGCCAGGAACGGGGGCATGGTCGTCGACGCGCCGCACAGGGAGGCGATCGCGGCGCGGTACAGGCGGGGCAGCGGGCGGGGCGGGTCCAGCAGGCGGTGCATGCGTTCCAGCGCATCGCCGCCATGCAGGGCCAGATCCCCGACAGAACCAGCCGGCCCAGAACCAGCCGGCCCAGAACCAGCCGGCCCAGAACCAGCCGGCACAGCCAGGGCGGCCAGCGCTCGGGCCAGGTCCAGGCGGGGCGCGGTCCGGGCGGCCGTGTCGTCCGCGCACAGCTCCACCAGGCGGTCGACCTGCCGGGCGCCGAGGCGAAAGCAGCGCGCCCACGGAAACGCCTGGGCCAGCATCCGCATCCAGCGGGTGGCCTCGAAGTGGCGGCCCTCGTGGTGGCCGCGTTCGTGGGCCAGGACCGCTGACAGTTCGGTGGCGGCGAGGCGGTCCACGGCCGCCGAGGTGATCACGATGTCGGCGGCGCGGCCGGGCAGGCGGGGGCCGGGGACCAGGTACGCCGCCGGCTCCGGATGGGGGATCACGGTCGCGCCGGGGACAGGTTGCACCGGCGGCGCGGTTCGGACGAGGAGCCTGAGCCGGCTTCGCAGGGTGCGGTCGCTCGTGTACAGCCGACCCGCCCCCAGTGCCAGCCGCGCGCCGAGCAGCAGCAGGGCGGCCAGGCCGGTCAGGGCCAGGGCCCGCGTGCCGTGGTCGTCGTGGTGGCCGGCGAGCGCGGCGAGGCACAGGTGCCAGGCGTCGCTGGCGAGGTCGTGGGCGCACTGCCAGTACAAGAGCAGGCTCATCCCGGCCAGCAGCGCCGAGGACAGCACGGCCGCGGTCAGGGCCAGCCACGCCGCGACGCCGAGGCGGGGTGCGCGGGCCACCCAGCCCGCCGCCGCCAGCCGTGGGGCGGCGACCAGGGCCAGGACGGCCGCGAACCCGGCCAGCAACAGGGGGCTCACCGGCCGGCGATCCGGCGCTCGTAGGTGCTCAGCGCCGCCCGCAGCGCCGCGGCCTCGTCGAGGGTCATGCGGCCGACGAAGTGGGTCAGGGCCTCGACGCGGTCGCCGCTGTCGACGAGGACCTCGTGCATGGTCTGGGCCACGTACTGGTCGCGGGTCAGCGCCGGGCTGTAGCGGTAGGCGCGCCCGGCCGGCTCGCGGGTCAGCCAGCCCTTGCGGTACAGGGTGTCCAGGACGGTCATGACCGTGGTGTACGCGAGCTCGCGGTGCCAGGTCAGCTCGGTCAGCGCCTCCCGGACGGTGGTCGGGCGCTCGCGGCGCCACAGCAGCTCCATCAGCGCGGCTTCCAGATCCCCGAACCCCTGCACCCGTGCCCTCCCCCGGCCCGCGTCCAACTATCGCGAATCGTACAGAGTGAGGCCACCCCCGAAAGCGGGGCCACATCCTGGGAACTGGCTACCGGCCGGTTCGGGAACAGGTCGTAGGGTGCCTGCATGCAGGTGACTCAGTCCGCGAAGCTGGCCAACGTCTGTTACGACATCCGCGGACCGGTCATGGCCGCGGCCAAACGCATGGAGGCCGACGGCCACCACATCCTGAAGCTCAACATCGGCAACCCGGCGCCGTTCGGGTTCGAGGCGCCGGCGGAGATCCTGCAGGACGTGATCCTGAACCTGCCGGCCGCGCACGGCTACGGCGACTCCAAGGGCCTGCTGTCGGCCCGCCGGGCGGTTGTGCAGTACTACCAGCAGAAGGACGTGACCGGCGTCGACATCGAGGACGTGTACCTCGGCAACGGCGTCTCCGAGCTCATCGTCATGGCCCTGCAGGCGCTGCTGGACAACGGCGACGAGGTGCTCATCCCCTCCCCCGACTACCCGCTGTGGACGGCGTCGGTGTCGCTGTGCGGCGGCAAGCCGGTGCACTACGTGTGCGACGAGTCCAACGAGTGGATGCCCGACGTCGAGGACCTCGCGGCGAAGGTGACCGCGCGCACCAAGGCGATCGTGGTCATCAACCCGAACAATCCGACCGGCGCGGTGTACAACCGGCAGATGCTGGAGCGGATCGCCGAGGTGGCCCGCCGGCACAACCTCATCGTCTTCTCCGACGAGATCTACGACAAGATCCTCTTCGACGGCGCCGAGCACATCTCGACCGCGGCCGTCGCGCCCGACCTGTTCACGATCACGTTCAACGGGCTGTCCAAGGCGTACCGGGTGGCGGGCTTCCGCACCGGCTGGATGGTCCTCGCGGGGCCCAAGGCGCACGCCATCAGCTACATCGAGGGCCTGGACATCCTGGCGAACATGCGGCTGTGCCCGAACGTGCCGACGCAGCACGCGGTGCAGACGGCGCTCGGCGGGTACCAGTCGATCAACGATCTGATCCTGCCGGGCGGGCGCCTGCTCGAACAGCGCGACGTGGCCTGGAAGATGCTCAACGAGATCCCCGGCGTGTCGTGCGTGAAGCCGCAGGGCGCCCTCTACATGTTCCCGCGGCTGGACCCCGAGGTGCACCCGATCAAGGACGACCTGCGCTTCGCCCTGGACTTCCTCAAGGCGGAGAAGGTCCTGGTGGTGCAGGGCACCGGGTTCAACTGGCACCACCCGGACCACTTCCGCATCGTCACGCTGCCGCGCGTGGCGGACCTGGAGGACGCGGTGACCCGCCTGGGCCGCTTCCTGAGCACGTACGTCCAGGATTAGACCCCGGGGCCAGCCCCTACCAGGCGCCCGTCGCGGAAGGCCCGGCCTGGCCTCCGCGGCGGCGCAGGTACTTCTCGAACTCCTGCGCGATCTCGTCGCCGGACAGCGGCTGCAGCCCCGCGTCGCCGGAGCGGTCCTCCAGCTCCCGCACGTACTCGGCCAGCTCCGGGTCCTGCTCGGCGGCCTGCTTGAGCCGCTCCTCCCACTCCGCGGACTCCTTGGCCAGGTCGCCGGTCGGCACCGGCAGGTCCAGGATCTCCTCGAGGCGGTGCAGCAGGGCCAGGGTCGCCTTCGGGCAGGGCGGGTTGTTCGCGTAGTGCGGCACGTGCACCCAGAACGACACCGCCTCCAGGTCGGCGCGCACGCAGGCGTCGTGCAGGATGCCCACGATGCCGGTGGGGCCCTCGTAGCGGGTCGGGATCAGGCCCAGCCGCTCGATCGTCTCCGCCGAGGCGCCGGACGGGGCCGAGCCGCTCACCGGCAGGGGCCGCGTGTACGGCACGTCGGCGAGCAGGGCACCCAGCAGCACCACCCGGCTGACCTCCAGGGAGTGGCAGACCTCCAGGACCTGCTCGCAGAAGGTCCGCCAGCGCATGCTGGGCTCGATGCCGCGGATGAGCACGATGTCGCGCTCGGCGTCGGGCGGGCTGGCCACCGAGAAGCGGGTCGTCGGCCACTCGATGCGCCTGGTCTCGCCCTCGGACATGACCACCGTCGGCCGGTTGACCTGGAAGTCGTAGAAGTCCTCGGGGTCCAGCGAGGCGATGGTCTCCGCGCCCCACTCCTGCTCGAGATGCTCGACGACGGCGGTCGACGCGTCGGCAGCGTCGTTCCACCCTTCGAACGCGGCAATCGCGACAGGGGAGCGCAACACGGGCAGGCCGTCGAACTCGGTCACGCGTCCCAGACTACGTGGACGCTCGCGGATTGGCTTGCGGGCCGCGCGGAGGGACCCAGATGAGAATGGATACCCAAAGCGACGAGGCCGGGGTGAGATGTCACGCCCAGTGACAGGCGACTCAAGATCTCCCGATAGCATCCGGGAATGCGAAACGGACGCAGGTCCTGGCTGCTCGCCTTCACGGCGTTCTTCGTCGTCTTCGGGGCCTGGTGCTTCGCCGCACCCTTCGACGGCCCGGCCGACGAGGTCCAGCACACCATCCGGGCCGCCGGGGTCGCCTCCTTCGACCCGGGGCAGATCTTCGCCCGGCCGCAGACCGTCCCGGACGCGTTCGAGAAGGACGGCATGGGCGCCTACCAGCGGGTTCCCGTCGGTATGGACGCCCACGCGGTCTGCTTCGGCTTCAAGCCCAACGTGTCCGCGGCCTGCGCGGCGGGGCTGCACGGCGGGCCGATCGGCGAGGTCAGCACCAGCGCCGGGCGGTACAACCCGCTGTACTACCTCGCGGTGGGGGTACCGCTGCGGCTCTGGCCCAACTGGGGCGGGCTCGTCGTGGCCCGGCTGATCAGCTCCGCGATCTGCGCCGCGCTGCTGGCCTCCGCGTTCGTGTCGCTGCTGCGCTGGAGCCGCTTCGGGCTCGCCGCCGCCGCCCTGCTCGGGGTGGCCACCCCGATGCTCGCCCACCTGGCCGGCGGCGTGAACCCCAACTCGGTGGAGATCGCGGCCGGGATCGCGTTCTTCGCCGCCGGCATCCCGTTACTGCTCGAACCGCCCGACCTGGCCCGCAAGAAACCGCTGGTCACGCTGCTGGGGATCAGCGCCGTGCTGCTGCTGACCCTGCGCTCGGCCGGACCGGCCTGGTTCGCGTTCGCCTTCTTCGCGCTCGCGGTGCCGGTGCGGTGGAAGTGGCTGCGGGAGTACTGGCGGCTGCTGCGCGTCAAGCTCTGGACCGCCGGCGTCGTGCTGGCCGCGGCGCTCTCGGCCGCCTGGATCGTCGGGATGAAGACCGGCGAGCTGGTGCCGCCCCCGCCCGGCCTGTACTCGTACAAGACCGGCGAGGCCATCGCGATCTACGTGAACAGCTGGTGGGTGTACATCGAGGGCATGATCGGTGTGGCCGGCTGGTTCGACGTGCTCATGTGGGCCCCGTTCTACGTCGTCTGGGCGCTGCTGGTCGGCGGCCTGGTCTTCCTGGGCGGGATCTTCGGCGACTGGACCACCCGCTGGCGCTACCTGGTCATCCTGCTCGGCGGCGTGGCGCTGCCCGGCATGCTGCAGGTGAGCCAGGCCAACATGACCGGTTTCATCATCAACGGGCGGTACATGCTGCCGCTGCTGGCCGGGCTGCCGCTGCTGGCCGCGTGGACGCTGGAGCGCCGGCTGTTCACCGCGGCGCACGTGCGGTCGCTGACCCGCACGATGATCGTCTTCCTGCTGCCGATCCACCTGGTGCTGCTCGTCTGGGCGATGGTGCGCTGGCAGCGCGGCCTGCCCAACAACGCCGGGGTCGGCTGGTTCAACCCCCTGGTCGGCGAGTGGCACCCGCCGACCGGCTCGGTCACCCCGTTGCTGATCATGGTGATCGGTCTCGTGTTCGTCGCCGCCGTCTTCTGGCGGGTACCGCACGAGGAGGCGCCGGCAGTCGAGCCGGCAGCCAAAAGTGAGGCCGGCGGTGACGGTCTGAGCTCGGAGGTTCCCAGCCAGCGGGAGCTGCGTTCCGATACGTGGCGGGAATCGCGCAAGCCCGAGGCAGATTCGGCGCCCGGCGCCCGATAGCCTTTGGGGTATGCCGGATCTCCTCAAGACGCTCGCTGAGCGGGTGCTCCTCGCCGACGGCGCGATGGGCACCATGCTGCAGGCGGCCGAACTGACCCTCGACGACTTCGAGGGCCACGAGGGCTGCAACGAGGTGCTCAACGTCACCCGCCCCGACGTCGTGCGGGGGGTCCACGAGGAGTACTTCGCGGCCGGATCCGACGCGGTCGAGACCAACACGTTCGGGGCCAACCTCGCCAACCTCGGCGAGTACGGCATCGAGTCGCGCATCCGCGAGCTGTCCCAGGCCGGCGCCCGGCTGGCCCGCGAGGCGGCCGACGCGCACAGCACCCCGGACCGGCCCCGCTTCGTGCTCGGCTCGATCGGCCCCGGCACCAAGCTGCCGACCCTCGGGCACGCGCCGTTCGACGCGCTGCGCGACGCGTACTTCGACAACGCCGCCGGGCTCATCGAGGGCGGCGCCGACGCGCTGATCATCGAGACCTGCCAGGACCTGCTGCAGACCAAGTCGGCGATCATCGGCGCCCAGCGCGCGTTCGCCGCCACCGGCATCACGGTGCCGATCATCTGCCACGTCACCGTCGAGACGACCGGCACCATGCTGCTCGGCTCCGAGATCGGCGCCGCGCTCACCGCCCTGGAGCCCCTCGGCATCGACCTCATCGGACTCAACTGCGCGACCGGGCCCGCCGAGATGAGCGAGCATCTGCGGTACCTCGCCCAGCACGCCCGGATCCCCGTGTCCGTCATGCCGAACGCGGGCCTGCCCCAGCTGACCGCGAACGGCGCCTACTACCCGCTGACCCCGGACGAGCTCGCCGAGGCGCTGCAGCGCTTCGTGCTCGAGTACGGTGCGGGCCTCGTCGGGGGCTGCTGCGGTACGACGCCCGCCCACATCAGCGCGGTCGCCCAGCGCCTCGGCGCGCAGCACCCCGTCACCCGCACCCCGCAGGTCGAGCCGGGCATCGCCAGCATCTACCACCACGTGCCGTTCCACCAGGACGCCAGCGTGCTCATGGTCGGCGAGCGGACCAACGCCAACGGCTCCAAGGCGTTCCGCGAGGCGATGCTCGCCGCGGACTACCAGACCTGCCTGGAGATCGCCCGCCAGCAGGCCCGCGACGGCTCCCACATGCTCGACCTCAACGTCGACTACGTCGGCCGCGACGGCGCCCAGGACATGCGCGAGCTGGCCGGCCGGTTCGCCACCGCCTCCACCCTGCCGATCATGCTCGACTCGACCGAGCCCGAGGTCATCGCGGCCGGCCTGGAGATGCTCGGCGGGCGCTGCATCGTCAACTCGGTCAACTACGAGGACGGCGACGGCCCCGGCTCCCGCTTCGCCCGGATGATGCCGCTGGTCAAGGAGCACGGCGCGGCCGTCGTGGCGCTGACCATCGACGAGGAGGGCCAGGCCCGCACCGCCGAGTGGAAGGTCCGGGTCGCGTCCCGGCTCATCGACGACCTCACCGGCACGTGGGGCATGCACGTCTCCGACATCCTCGTGGACTGCCTGACCTTCCCGATCACCACCGGCCAGGAGGAGGTCCGCCGGGACGGCATCGAGACGATCGAGGCGATCCGGGAGATCACCCGGCTGTACCCGGGGATCAACTTCACGCTGGGCATCTCCAACGTGTCGTTCGGCATCAACCCCGCCGCCCGCCAGGTGCTCAACTCGGTCTTCCTGCACGAGTGCCAGGAGGCCGGGCTGACCAGCGCGATCGTGCACGCCTCGAAGATCCTGCCGATGAGCCGCATCCCTGACGAGCAGCGCCAGGTCGCGCTCGACCTCGTGTACGACCGCCGCCGCGAGGGCTACGACCCGCTGCAGAAGTTCATCGAGCTCTTCGAGGGCGTCGACGTCGCCTCCGCCCGCGCCTCCCGCGCCGAGGAGCTCGCCGCGCTGCCCCTCGACGAGCGGCTCAAGCGCCGGATCATCGACGGCGAGCGCAACGGCCTCGAGGCCGACCTGGACGAGGCGCTGACCACGCAGTCCGCGCTGTCGATCATCAACGACACGCTGCTGGACGGCATGAAGACCGTCGGCGAGCTGTTCGGCTCCGGCCAGATGCAGCTGCCGTTCGTGCTGCAGTCCGCCGAGGTCATGAAGACCGCCGTGGCCTACCTCGAACCGCACATGGAGAAGTCCGAGGACGACGCCGGCAAGGGCCGCATCGTGCTGGCCACCGTCAAGGGCGACGTGCACGACATCGGCAAGAACCTCGTCGACATCATCCTGTCCAACAACGGCTACGAGGTCGTCAACATCGGCATCAAGCAGCCGATCTCCGCGATCATCGAGGCCGCCGAGGAGAAGCAGGCCGACGCGATCGGCATGTCCGGCCTCCTCGTCAAGTCCACGGTGATCATGAAGGAGAACCTGGAGGAGATGAACGCCCGCGGGGTCGCCGAACGCTGGCCGGTCCTGCTCGGCGGGGCCGCCCTCACCCGCGCCTACGTCGAGGACGACCTGCGCTCGCTGTACCACGGCGACGTGCACTACGCCCGCGACGCCTTCGAGGGCCTCTCCCTCATGGACCGCGTGATGACCGCCAAGCGCGGCGGCGCCCCGGCCATCGACCCCGAGCGGGAGGCCGCCCTGGCCGCCCGCCGCGAGCGCCGCGCCCGCACCGTCGAGGTCCGCGAGGACCTGCCGGCCCTGGACGACACCTCGGTGAAGTCCGACATCGCCTACGACGTCCCGGTGCCCACCGCGCCGTTCTTCGGCACCCGGGTCGTCAAGGGCATCCCCCTCGCCGACTACGCCGCCCTGCTCGACGAGCGCGCCACCTTCCTCGGCCAGTGGGGCCTGCGCGGCGCCCGCGGCGGGACCGGCCCCTCCTACGAGGAGCTGGTGGAGACCGAGGGCCGGCCCCGGCTGCGGTACTGGATGGACCGCCTCGCCTCCGACCGGGTCCTCGAGGCGGCGGTCGTCTACGGGTACTTCCCCTGCTACTCCGAGGGCAACGACCTGGTCGTGCTCGACGAGAACGGCCACGCCGAGCAGGCCCGCTTCTCCTTCCCGCGCCAGCGCCGCGACCGCCGCCTGTGCATCGCCGACTTCTTCAAGCCGCGCGACTCGGGCCAGCTCGACGTCATCGGCATGCAGCTGGTCACCGTTGGCCAGCCGGTCTCGGACTACACCGCGAAGCTGTTCGCCGAGAACGCCTACCGCGACTACCTCGAGGTGCACGGCCTGTCCGTACAGCTGACCGAGGCCCTCGCGGAGTACTGGCACCGCCGCGTCCGCGAGGAGCTCGTCCTGCCCGACGGCCGGCCGATGGTCGACGAGGACCCCAAGGACCTCGACGGCCTGCTGCGCACCGACTTCCGCGGCTGCCGGTACAGCTTCGGCTACCCGGCCTGCCCCGACCTGGAGGACCGCGCCAAGACCGTGGCCCTGCTGCGCCCCGACCGCATCGGCGTCTCCCTGTCCGAGGAGTTCCAGCTCGTCCCGGAGCAGGCCACCGACGCGATCATCGTGCACCACCCGGACGCGTCGTACTTCAACGCCAAGTAACGCTGCGGCCGGCTCTAGGGCGCCGCGTTGAGCAGGTCCAGGGCGCTGTGCTGGCAGCTGTGGCTGGTCGCGGTGCGGGGGCCGGCCCAGTGGCTGCCGTACGCGTCGATGGTGTCGCGGTCGTTGGCGTAGGCGCTGTCGGCGTTGCGCTTCAGGTAGGTGTTGTAGACGCCGCCCGCGACCGTGTTCAGGGCGCCCAGGCCGCGCACCGCGGCGCCCTTGAAGGACGAGCCGTCGTCGGAGCAGGTGCTGCTCTCGTTCGGCTCGCGCAGGATGCCGCCCGGGGACAGGTAGGTGCTGGTGGTCAGGGCGTCGCCGATGCGCCTCGCGGTGGCCAGGGCGGCCGCATCGCCGGTGAGGCGGTTGAGCTGGACGAGCGCGTTGATCAGGACGCCCTGGTTGTACGTCCAGGTGACGTTGCCGTTGTTGCGGCACGTACTCAGGTTGATCCCGTCGTTGACGAGGTTCTGGCCGTTGAGCATGCCGGTCGTCTGGAACCAGGCCCAGCCGGCCTGGGCCCGCGCCCGGTACACGGTGTCGCCCGCGATCCGCTTGGACAGGGCCGCGTTCAGCTGGATGTACAGGCTGTTCTCGATGGCGTTCTTGACGGTCCGGTCGGTCTTCCACCACACGCCGCCGCCGCAGCGGGTGTCCCAGTAGGCGAACATGTGGTCGGCGCCGGCGCGGGCGGTGGTGAGGTAGCGGCTGTCCCCGGTCAGGTCGTAGGCGTCCACCCACGCGAGGGCCCACCAGCCGGTGTCGTCGAGGTACTCGTTGCGGAACTGCCCCAGCCGCGCGTTGAGCTGCTTGTCGTAGGTGGTCGCGATCGCGTACCGGTAGCTGCCCATCCCCGACCGGCGGGCGTTGTCGATGATCGCGGTGAGCGCGTTCGCGCTGGTCCACCAGGCCTCGTTGCCGAAGAGCCCGGTGCCCATGTTGTACTGCATCATCAGCGCCGTCGCCGCCGCCGTGCGCCGGTCCCAGGCGTTCCAGGTGCTGCGCGCCCACGCCGAGCAGACGAGCTCCGGCCGGTCCCCCGCCTTGCCGCACGCGCGCAGCGCCCCGACGCCGTTCGTGGCCCAGTTGTCGACGTTGTACTGCCGGCTCCGCACGCCCGTCGCGCCGGCCGCCACGACGCTGTCCCCGATGCGGCTGTCGACCCAGGTCCGGCCCCCGTCGAAGGAGCGGTCCAGCCAGATCTCGTCGCCCGCCTGCCCGCCGTCGAGGACGCCCCAGATCATCGCGTCGGTGTCGTTGACGTGGATCGTGAACCGCCGCCCGTACAGCGTGGCGCTGACCGACGCCCGGTCCGTGGGCGCGAGCGCGGCGTCCCGGCCGTCGCAGTACTTGTTGCAGACGTTGGCGGCCGCCAATGCGGCGGTGTCCGCGTTTGCTTGTTTCGCCGGGGCGGCGAGCACGCCGGCCAGGATGAGCACAGCAACGACCAACAGGCGCAGGGACACAGTTCCCTCCCGGGGAGCACGTGGCCCGGACCGCCATCCGGTCTTGCCAGCGACAATCCGCCTCCGTCGATGGTTCTGTCAAGGGTTGACGTTTGTCGATGTACGTTGCGTTGATCGTCCTAGGAGGCTAGGTTTTGAGCATGACGATCAATCCGGGGGCGGCGGAGTTTCCGCATCGGCAGATCGGGGCGCAGATCCGCGCGCAGATCCAGCGCGGCGACTGGGCGCCGGGCGAGCGGCTGCCGTCGATCCCGGCCCTCGCGGCGCAGTACGGGGTGGCCAAGCAGACCGTCCAGCGCACCATCGACCAGCTGCGCATCGAGGGGCTGCTGATCACCCGGCCCGGCTCGGGGACGTTCGTGCGCGGCACCAAGCGGCGGATGAACCGGCTGTCCCGCGGCCGGTACGGCAGCCAGCGCGGCTACCACGCCGAGCTCGCGGCCCGGTACCGGCAGCATCTCATGATCGTCGCGCAGCTGCCCGCGCCGGCCGAGGTGGCCGAGGCGTTCGGGCTCGACCCGGGTGCCCCGCTGCTCGTGCGCCGGCATCTGGTGCGCACCGGCGACTCGCCGGTCGAGGTCGGCGCCTCGTGGTTCCAGCCCAACGACGTGCGCGGGACGTCGATCGAGCGGCCGGACGTGTTCGACCGGCCGCTGTACCAGGAGGTCGAGGAGGAGCTGGGCCGCCGCTACGCCGCCGCGCGGGACCAGGTCAGCGCCCGGCTGCCCTCGCGTGAGGAGGCCGAGCTGCTGCAGATCCGGCCGGACACGCCGGTGCTGGTCATGCTGCACGTGGCCTACGACGAGGACCACAAGGTCATCGAGGTCGCGCAGGCGGCGTGGCCCGGGCCGATGACGCAGCTGACGGAGGAGTACCGCATTCCGGCGCCGAGGCCCGGGCTGCCTGACGACGAGCCCGGGCTGGCGCTGGGTTAAAAACCTCAGGTGATCGGGTCCGGGGCCGCGGTGGTCGCCGGGGCCGGGGACGTCGGGGTGTCGGAGATGCGCGGGTCGCCCTCGTCGGCGAAGTAGTCGTCGCGGGTCGTGTCGTCGCCGCCGTCCGGGGTGGAAGCGGCCCGCAGGATCAGCGTCACGATGACCGCGACCAGCAGGTTGACCACGACGGCGACGAAGCCGACGTAGATGGTCTTCTTGGTGTCGAAGCCCCACTCGCTGAGCGGGAACGCCGAGCCGGCGAAGTGCCGCTTCGTGGTCGGGTTGACCACCTGGTACAGCATCCACAGGCCCAGGCCCATGCCGGCGGCCCAGCCCGCGACCAGGGCGCCGCGGTGGAACCAGCGGGTGAACAGGCCCAGGGCCACGGCCGGCAGCGTCTGCAGGATGATCACGCCGCCGATGAGCTGCAGGTCGATGGAGAACTGCGGGTCGATGAAGACCACGAACAGCAGCGCGCCGAACTTGACCAGCAGGCTCATCACCTTCGACGCCTTGGCCTCCTGGGCCGGGGTGGCGTCGCGCTTGAAGTACTCGCGGTAGATGTTGCGGGTGAACAGGTTCGCCGCCGCGATGGACATGATGGCCGCCGGGACCAGCGCGCCGATGCCGACCGCGGCGTAGGCGACGCCCGCGAACCAGTCCGGGAAGATCTTGTCGAACAGCAGCGGCACCACGGTGTTGTTGTCGTTGGTGCCGTTGGGGTTCTTCAGCGGCACCACGCCCGCGGCGATCGCGGCGAAGCCGAGCAGCGCGATGAGACCGAGCAGGAAGCTGTACGCCGGCAGCGCCGACATGTTCCGCTTGATCACGTCCCGGTTCCGGCTGGCGAGCACGCCGGTGATGCTGTGCGGGTACAGGAACAGGGCGAGCGCCGAGCCGAGGGCCAGCGTGAAGTACTGGACCTGGTTGTCGGCGTTGAGCAGTATCCCGTCGGTGGCCGCCGGTGTCTTGTCGAACTTGGCGTCGGCCGCGTCGAAGATCGAGCCCCAGCCGCCGAGCTTGGACGGCAGGTAGAAGACCGCGACCAGGATGACGATGTAGATCAGGATGTCCTTGACGAACGCGATGAGCGCCGGGGCGCGCAGGCCGCTGGAGTACGTGTAGGCGGCCAGGATCGCGAAGGCGATGATGATCGGCAGGTGCCGGGCGAGCGTGCCCGAACCGGTGACGCCCATCGTCTTGAGCACCGACTCGATGCCGACGAGCTGCAGCGCGATGTACGGCATCGTCGCCACGATCCCGGTGATGGCGATGACCAGGGCCAGGGTCGGCGACTGGAACCGGGCCCGGACGAAGTCGGCCGGGGTGACGAAGCCGTGCCGGTGCGACACCGACCAGAGCCGGGTCAGGGCCAGGAACACCAGCGGATAGATGATGATCGTGTACGGCACGGCGAAGAAGCCGGCCGCGCCCGAGGCGAACAGCAGGGCGGGCACGGCGACGAAGGTGTACGCGGTGTACAGGTCGCCGCCGACCAGGAACCAGGTGATCCAGCCGCCGAAGTTGCGCCCGCCCAGGCCCCACTCGTCGAGGTGGGCCAGGTTGTCGGGGCGGCGCCAGCGGGCCGCGACGAAGCCCATCGCGCTGACCGCCAGGAACAGGATGACGAAGACGACGATCTCGGTCACATGATCACGCCACATGGCCGGTCACCTCCTCTTCGTCATCTGGTAGACGAGCGTGGTGACGCTGACGCCGACGATGATGAAGGCCAGCTGCAGCCAGTAGAACCGGGGGAAGCCGAGGAGGCGGGGTCCGTCGGCGTTGAACAGAAATGTCAGCAGCGGCAGCACGATGGGGATGAGCAGCAGCCAGTTCCACGGGCTGCGGTCAGTCGCCGGCGCGCTGCGCTCTTCAGGACCGGTCATGGCGACCTCTCCTTCGAACCGGGGGTGTCGTAGTGATCGACGTAACCTGATCCCCGTCGCGCGCCGGGTCCCGTCCGGCCGGAAATCGGCGAACGGTACGAACGATGCGCCTAACGGGCAAGCTCCAATTCGGTGGCGTTGGCCCCCGTCACCACGACCGCCACCGATGCGCCCATGAGGTCCGGGCGGGCCAGCACCGCCGCCAGGGCCGCCGCCCCCGCGCCCTCGGCCTGGGTGCACGCCAGCCGGGCCAGCAGGCGGCGGGCCTCGTCGATCGCCTCGTCGCCGACCAGCACGAAGTCGGCCAGGTGGGCGCGCATCAGCTCCTGCGGGGCGGCGAAGCCCCGGCCGGTGGCGAGCCCGTCGACGCGGGTGGTGTTGTCGCGCCGCACGCACCCGCCGGATCGCCACGAGTCGTGCGCGGCCGGCGCGGCCTGCGACTGGACCCCGATCACGCGGCAGCCGGGCGCCAGCGCGGCGGCGACGAGGCCGGCCGCCGCCGCGCCCGTGCCCGAGCCGACCGGGACCACGACGGTGTCCAGCTCGGGGTGGCGTTCGAGCAGCTCGGCGTACACCGTGGCGACGCCGGCGATCAGGGCGGGCTCGTCGCCGGGGCTGACCAGCCGGCCGGGCAGGGTGCGGGCGAACTCCTCGGCGTCGCCCATGTTCGTCCCATGCCGGATCACCGTCGCGCCGAGCGCCTCGACCGCGCTGACCTTGAGCTCGGCGGCGTGCTCGGGCATGACGATGGTGGCCTTGCGCCCGTACTCGCGGGCCGCGTACGCGATGGCGCGCGCGTGGTTGCCGGTGGAGTAGGTGACGACGTCCTCGTCGAGATCAGCCAGGAGGTTCAGCGCGCCGCGGACCTTGAACGCGCCGGTGGGCTGGGCGTTCTCGTGCTTGACCACGACCCGGCGACCGGCGGCGGCATCGAGCAGGGGGTAGGACCAGGACGGGGTGGGCGGCAGGTGGCCGGCGAGGACCCGGCGGGCCAGGAGCACGTCGCGCATGGTGAGCATGGACGGAGCATTTCGCGGTACCAACGATAAGTCTAATGCTTGTAAATCATGAAACCTATAGACACCATTGATGCATGCTGGATGTGACGCGGTTGCGGGTGCTCGTGGCGGTGGCGCGGCACGGAACGGTGACGGCGGCGGCCGAGGCGCTGCACTATGCGCAGCCGTCGGTCAGCCACCACCTGGCGCGGCTGGAGGTGGAGACCGGCGCGCAGCTCACGCAGCGGGTCGGCCGCGGGGTGCGGCTCACGCCGGCCGGGATGCTGCTGGCCGAGCGGGGCGAGGAGATCCTGGGCCGGCTCGCCGCCGCCGAGGAGGAGCTGGCCGAGCACAGCGGGCTGCGGGCCGGGCGGGTGCGGCTGGCCGCCTTCCCGTCGGCGCTGGGCTCGTTCGTGCCGCTCGCCGCCGCCCGGTTCACGCAGGACCATCCGGACGTGGAGCTGCAGTTCGTGGAGGCCGAGCCGCCTTCGGCGCTGCAGCTGCTGCGCTCCGGCGACGCGGACCTGGCCGTGGTGTTCGACTACGGGACGGTTGCGGAGCCGGATGCGGTACGGCTGACACCCCTGTTCACCGAGGGCCTGCACCTGGTCACCCAGCCGGGCCGGGAGGGGCAGCTGGCCGACTTCGCGAAGGCGCGCTGGATCGCCGGGTGCGAGCGGTGCCGGGAGAGCCTGGTCCGGCGGTGCGCGGCGGCCGGGTTCACGCCGGACATCGCGTTCACCACCGACGACTACGTGGCCGTGCAGGCGCTGGTCGCGGCCGGGCTGGGGGTGACGATCCTGCCGGACCTGGCGCTGCGGGCGCACCGCTCACCGGCGGTGGCGACCGTGCCGCTGGAGGGTGGCGGGCGGCGGGTGAGCGCGGCGGCGTACGGTACACCCCCGGACCCGCCGGCCACCGCGCGCCTGCTGGAGTTCCTACGCACCGTGACGTGAAAATTCGCAGCGTGGCCGAGAAAACGTGAATTTATCTCATAGGTGTAGTGTCAAAACCGGAACACACACGCACGAGGTAGGTACCCCGACTCACCCCTCCTGAGTCGCCCAGCGGATCCGCCGAGGCCCTCGGCCGGGCTGAATGGTCGGCATGGGACAGACGTCAGCGGTGTACATCACGGGGTGCGGCGCCTACCTGCCGGGCGCGCCGGTCGGCAACGACGAGATCGCGGCGCACCTGGGCGGGACCGACCCGGCCACCACCCGCCGCCGCGCGCGGGTGCTCGCGGCGAACGGCATCCGGCAGCGCCACTACGCGACCGGGACGGGCGCGAGCAACGAGGAACTGGCCGCCGAGGCGGTCGGCCGGGCGGTGAAGGACGCCGGCCTCGCGATGGACGAGATCGGCATGCTGGCCACCGGCACCACGATGGGCGACCAGCTCGTGCCCGGCTTCGCCGCCATGGTCCACGGCCGCGTCGGCGGCGGCCCGATGGAGCTGCTCAGCGCCGGCGGGGTGTGCGCGTCCGGCCTGGCCGCGCTGAAGTCCGCCGCGGCCGCCGTCGCCCTCGGCGAGCACGCGCGGGCCGCGGTGGTCGGCTCGGAGCTGGTCAGCCGGGTCCTGGCCGAGCCGCGCTTCGCCGCCGGCGGGCGCCCGACCGCGGACGCGGAGTTCCTGCGCTGGACGCTCTCGGACGGCGCGGGCGCGGTGGTCCTGTCCGCCGCGCCGCGGGCGGACCGGCCCAGCCTGCGGGTCGAGTGGGTGCGCAGCGTGTCGTACGCGCACGAACGACCCGCCTGCATGCGGGCCGGCGAGGGCTGGCTCGACGCGCCGTCCGCGGCCGCCGCCGAGGCCGCGGGGCTGCTGCGGCTGCGCCAGGACGTCGCGGCGCTGCCCGCGCTCGTGCGCCTCGGCGTCGCGCAGGCGCGGGAGCTCGTCGACCTCGCCACGATCGATCACGCGTTGATCCACTGGTCCGCGGAGACCTTCCGAAACCGGATATTTGCCGAAATTCCGGATTTGTCGGAAATCTCCTTCAGCAACCTCGCCACCTGCGGCAACACCGGCGCCGCCAGCATCTTCGTGATGCTCGAGGAGGCGTGGCGCACGCAGCGGTTCCAGCCCGGCGAGCGGATCCTGCTCGCGGTACCCGAGTCCGGGCGGTTCACCATGGCGTTCGCGCTGCTCACCTGCGTCGCGCCGAACCAGCTGCTCAGCGAGCTGGCCACCGTCTGGAGCGAGTTCGAGGCCAGACTGGCCCAGGTGCCCATCGTGCGGCGGATCGAGGACGGCACCGCCACCGTCCAGGACTACCGGGCGCTGCTGCTGCACCTGCGCCAGCAGGTCGTCGAGGGCGGCCGCTGGATCTCCCGGGCCGCCTCCAACTTCTCGGCCGAGCGCTTCGAGCTGCGCAGCGCCGCGATCCTGCACGCCGCCGAGGAGCACCGGGACTTCCTGCTCCTCGAACGCGACCACGCGGCGACCGGCGGGACCGGCATCCGCGACGCCCGCAAGAACGCCGGCTCGGAGGCGCTGTCCGCGTTCATCCTGCAGCAGGCCTCGCAGCCCGATCCGGTCGACCTGCTCGGGGCGATGTTCGTGATCGAGGGGCTCGGCACCGCCAAGGCGCTCGGCTGGGCCCGCATGCTGCAGGACCGGCTGGGGCTGGGCGACGGGCAGGTGTCGTTCCTGCGGTACCACGGGGAGCACGACGCCGAACACGTCGGCGAGCTGCACAAACTCCTCGCGGTCACCCGGCCCGGCGACGTCGACGGGATCGTGCGGACGGCCCGGATCACCGCCCGGCTGTACGCGCTGCAACTCGAGGAGATCGGATGAGCGACGACGACGGCATCTGGGACGAGCTCGCCGCCCGCGAGCCGATCGACCCGGCCACGCTGCGGCTCGTGCTCAAAGACCAGCGGTCGTGGTCGCGGCAGTGGGTGTACCCGGTGGCGCGCCCGATCAGCAACTTGCTCGTCGCGATCATCCGGGTCGTCCGGCGGTTCGTGCCGATGCGGCTCACCGCGCACGGGCTGATGGACGCGCTGTGCGTGTGGTTCCTGCGCCGGTTCGTCAGCCCGGCCGCGGGTGAGCTGCTGATCCGGCACTTCATCGTCGAGACCAACCTGCTGGCGTTCATCGCCCGCAACACGGGACTTTCCGAACCCACCCTGCGGCCGGCCGCGCTTCGCGAGCTCGGCAACCGCGCGGTCATCGAACACGATCTGAACGTCTTCAACATCCTGCGGCGCGCCGGCGTTCCGGCGGAAGAGCGAGACACCTCGATGCTCACCGTCGGCCCCATCGACGCCGAACCGGGGACCCGGCGCATCGCCAGGCTCGACATCCAGTCGGCGCTGTGCCTGATGAACATCCCGTTCGCGTTGTGCCTGAACGCGGCGGAGTACCGGCGGGCCGTACAGTCGCTGCGCCTCGACACGCACCTGCTGGCCGTCATCGCCGACCTGACCGGCGACCCGGTGTTCCGGACCTGGGCACCGGCCGGGGTGGCGCTGCGGGTCGACAGCCGCCTGGAGGTACCGCGGGCCGTCTACGAGCACGCGGTCATCTGCGAGTACGCCCACGAGCGGCTGCTGCGGAACGCTTCGAGGCCGGCCACCGTCCGACGGGTGGCCGGACTCGAAGAGCCCGTCGCTGTTTAGAGCTTGATGCCGAGCAGCGCGTCGACCGCGGTGGCCATGATGGCCGGGGCCTCGCGGTCGTCGCCGGCGTCGGCGAGGGAGGCGTCCACCCAGGCGTCGACGGCGGCCAGGGCGCCCGGCGCGTCGAGGTCGTCGGCGAGCCGTTCGCGCAGCTGCGCGACGAGCTCCGCGCCCGACGGGCCGATGCCCGCCCGGGCCGCCTCCCGCCACCGCGACAGGCGCTGCTGGCCCGCCTTGAGCACGTCGTCGGTCCACATCCGGTCGTTGCGGTAGTGGTCGGCGAGGAGGGCGAGGCGTACCGCCATCGGGTCGATCCCGTCGCCGCGCAGGCGCGACACGAAGACCAGGTTGCCCTTGCTCTTGGACATCTTGTCGCCGTCGAGGCCGATCATGCCGGCGTGCACGTAGTGGGTCGCGAACGGCGCCTTGCCCGACAGCGCCTCGGCGTGCGCGGCGGAACACTCGTGGTGCGGGAAGAGCAGGTCGTTGCCGCCGCCCTGGACGTCGATGGTGTCGCCGAGCAGGCTCTGCGCGATCACCGTGCACTCGATGTGCCACCCGGGCCGGCCGGGACCGAGCTCGCCGCCGTTCCAGGCCGGCTCGCCGTCGCGGGCCCCGCGCCAGAGCAGCGGGTCGAGCGGGTCACGCTTGCCGGGCCGCTGCGGGTCGCCCCCGCGCTCGGCGGCGAGCCGGAGCATTTCGGTCCTGGAAAGATTGGATTCGGTACCGAACGCCGGCGCCGTCGCCACCGAGAAGTACACGTCGCCGGTGCCGTCCTCGAGCGTGTACGCATGGCCCGAGGCGATGAGCGCGGCCACCTTCCGGGCGATCTGCGGGATGGACTCGACCGCGCCGACGTACCGCTTCGGCGGGATGATCCGCAGCGCCTCCATGTCCTCGCGGAACAGCGCCGTCTCCCGCATCGCGAGCACCACCCAGTCCTCGCCGTCCCGGGTCGCCCGCTCCAGCAGCGGATCGTCGATGTCGGTCACGTTCTGGACGTAGTCCACGTCGTGCCCGCCGTCCCGCCACACCCGGTTGGCCAGGTCGAACGCGATCATCGTGGCCGCGTGCCCGAGGTGCGTGGCGTCGTACGGCGTGATCCCGCAGACGTACATGGTCGCCGGCCGCCCCTCGACCTCCACGGGTGCGATCTCCCGGCGCGCCGAGTCGAACAGGGCGAGCGGCGCGACGCCGGCGGCGGGTCGGGGCAGCGTCGGCAGCGCCGGAGCGGTCCAGGAGTCCATGACCAACAGGGTATCCGCGCGCGGCCGGGTCGTGCGGTGTGACGATCGTTGCCTTGTGCGCTTGCACTTCCCCTAGCTGGAAGGGTTTGACTGACCCCATGACGACGGCCGTCCAGATCGGCGAGTTCTCCCGGCTGTGCCACCTGTCCGCCAAGACCCTCCGGTACTACCACAACATCGGCCTGCTCGTGCCGGCCGTCGTGGACCCGGACACCGGCCACCGGCGCTACGAGCCGGCCCAGGTCGCCGACGCCCACCTGATCCGCCGGCTGCGGGGCCTCGACATGCCTCTGGCCGAGATCCGCACGGTGCTGGCCACACCGGGCTCCCGCGCCGAGGCCCTGACCAGGCACCTGGACCGGATGGAGGCGGAGCTGGCCCGGACCCGGGACGTGGTCGCCTCGCTGCGCCGCCTGCTGGACGCGTCCCCGCCGATCACCGTGTTGTACCGCAGCCACGCCCCGGTCCCTGTCCTGCACATCGCCGCCCGGGTGACCCGCTCGGACGTGGCCGCCTGGTGCGGCGCGAGCTTCGGCGCGCTGTTCGGCACTCTGGCCGCGCTGGGCGCCGATCCGGCGGGGCCGGCGGGCTGCACGTACTCGACGGAGTTCTTCGAACAGGACGAGGGCGACGTGGTGGCGTTCGTGCCGGTCCTGCCGGGTGTGCTCGGCGGCGACCCGCGGGCCCTGACCCTCCCGGCCCGCCGCTACGCCGTCGCCGTCCACGCGGGCCCGTTCAGCGACTGCGACCTGACGTACGGCGCCCTGGGTGCCCACGTCGCCGAGCACGACAAGGCCCTCCCGGAGCCGATCGTCGAGCAGTACCTGGTGGGCCCGCAACACACCGACGACCCCGAACGCTACCGAACCGAAGTGTGCTGGCCAGTCAGCTAACGAGAGGAATGTACCGAATGTCGGAAATCAAGCTCGCCCACGTCACCGTCGACTGCAGCGGGAATGCCGCCGAGCTCGCCGGGTTCTACGCGCAACTGCTGGGCCGGGAGGTGGACCCCGGCGCGTCGCCCTACTTCGCCACCGCGGGACGCACGGCCGGGCTGCGGCCGGTGCTCATGTTCATCCAGGTGCCCGACCGCACGCCCGGGAAGAACAGCGTCCATCTCGACCTGCACACCGAGGACCTTCCGGCCGCCGTGGAGAAGGCGACCGGCCTGGGTGCGAAGCACGTCGGGGATTTCGACGAGTACGGGGCGACCTGGACGACGATGCAGGACCCCGAGGGGAACCTGTTCGACATCGGGAAGAGCTGAGGGAAGCGCTAGATCGGGGGCCACGGAATGGCGTGGCGGTCCTCGTCGGGCGCGGGGAACCTGCGGGTCTGCAGCAGGGCGTCGATGCGGACCCAGATCATCGCGACCTCGGCCGGGGTCAGGTGCTCGGAGAAGACCTCGGCGAGGCCCGCGGAGTACTGCGCGCGCAGTTTTTCCAGCACCTCGATGCCCTCGTCCGGGATGGGTTCGCCGGCCCAGCCCCAGATGATGGTGCGGAGTTTGTCCTCGGTGTGGAAGCAGATGCCGTGGTCGACGCCGTGGACCGCGCCGTCCACGGTGTCGATCACGTGGCCGCCCTTGCGGTCGGCGTTGTTCGCGACGGCGTCGAAGATGGCGATGCGGGCCAGCCGCGGGTCGTCGGCGTGGGCCAGCACGTAGGGGCGGCCGCGCTCGTCGCGGGCCTGCATGATGCGCCGCCAGTCGCGGGGGACCTTGTTGGCCGGGACGAAGCCGAGCAGCAGGTCGTCACTCTGCAGCTCGTCGTCGATCCAGAGCTGGCACATGCCGGGGCCGAGCGGGCCGTCGCGCAGCAGGGTCGGCGGGACGATGCCCCAGCCGGTGGCCTCGGAGAGGATCCACGCCGCGTACTCGCGGCCGGCGAGGGTGCCGTCCGGGAAGTCCCAGAGCGGGCGCTCACCGCTGACCGGCTTGTAGACGCAGCGGGCCACCGTGTCGCCGAGGGTGATGACGCAGCGGAGGGTGGCGTTGGAGGCGTCCATGAGCCGGCCCTCGAGCTCCAGCTCGCCGTGGCGCAGCAGTTCCAGCGCCTCGTCCTCGGGCAGGGCCGGCACCGGTCTACCGTCGGTAGCCGTTGTGGCGGGGGCACAGGTGCCCGCGCGCGTCGAGGGGCTGGCCGCACAGCGGGCACGGCGGGCGGCCCGAGGCGACGACCCGCTTGGCCCGCTCGATGAACGCCTTGGTGGCCGCCGGGGTGAGCCGGACCCGCAGGCGGTCCCGGTCGGCGGTGGCCAGCTCGTCGTCCTCGTCGTCGTCGGGTTCCTCGGTCTCCTCGTCGCCGACCGCGATCGCCTCGATGATCACCGTGGCGGTGTCGACGTCGAACTGCAGGCCCAGGGTGCCGACCCGGAACTCCTCGTCGAGCGGCGTGTCGAGGGGCTCGTTGTCGGCCGTCTCGACGACGGTCTCCGCGGTGAGGTCCACGCCGAAGCGGCGGTGCGCCTCCTGCAGCAGCTCCTCGAGCTTCTCGGCCAGCAGGGTGACCTGCACCTTTTCCAGGGCGACGCTGATCAGCCGGCCGCCGCCGCGCGCCTGCAAGAAGAAGGTCCGCTCCCCCGGCGCACCTACGGTGCCGGCAACGAACCGCTCCGGCGGCTCGAATGCATACACGTGGTGGCTCATGCTCCAAACTCTATCCAGTCAGGGCGCTCTACGCCGCAGGCGGGCACAAGATCACACCGAACCGCCCGAACCGCCCCCGACGGCGGCATCGGAGGACGGTTCGCCCTCGGTCTTCTCGGGCGGCTGGAACCCGGACAGATCGCCGCCGGTGTCGTTGAGGCGAAGGACGAAAGATCGCAGCGGCGTGTACCGGATGACGGTCACCGAAGCCGGCTCGACCGCGATCCGCTGGAACAGGTCGAGGTGCATGCCGAGCGCATCGGCCACGATCGCCTTGATGATGTCGCCGTGGCTGCACGCCAGCCAGACCGCCTCCGGGCCGTGGGCGGCGGCGATGCGGGCGTCCCAGGACCGGATCGCGGCGATCGAGCGGGCCGACATGGCCGCCATCGACTCGCCGTCCTCGCCCGGGAAGACCGCCGCCGACGGGTGGGCCTGGACGGTCGACCAGAGCGGCTCCTTGGCCAGCTCCTTCAGCGGCCGCCCGGTCCAGTCGCCGTAGCGGCACTCGACGATGCCCTCGTCCTCGACGACGTCGGTCACGTCGGGCAGGGCCAGGGCCAGGGTCTCCCGGCAGCGCGGCAGCGGGCTGCTGACCACGGCGGCCAGCGGCAGCTTGGCCGCGGCGAGCCGCTCGCCGACCGCCACCGCCTGCCCGCGGCCGACCTCGTCGAGGGCGACCGGCTGGTGGCCGGCGAGGACCCCGGTCGCGTTGGTGGTGGTGCGCCCGTGCCGCAGCAACAAGACAGTGGTCACGAGAGGCCGGCCTTCTCCCACGCGGTGGCGAGCTGGCGGATCACGCCGATCGAGTAGTCGGCGTCGCCGAACACGATCGTGGAGATCTCCGTCACCCCGGCCTCCTTATATGCCTGCAGCCGCTCCGCCACGCGCTCGACCGGGCCGAGCAGCGAGGTCCGGTCGATGAACTCCAACGGTACGGCGGCCGCGGCGTCCCGGTGCCGCTTGGCGAGGTACAGGTCCTGGACTTCCTTGGCCGCGTCCCCGTAGCCCATCCGGGTGGCGAGGGCGTTGTAGAAGTTATGCTCCCGTGAGCCCATGCCGCCGACGTAGAGCGCCGCGTAGGTCCGCACCAGTTCCGCGCACATCGCGACGTCGTCGCCGAACACCACCGGTACCGATGCCGCCACTTCGAAACCGTCGAGGGACTTGCCGGCCTTGGCCCGGCCCGCGGCGATCGACCCGAGCGACTCGCTCGCGAACTCCGGGGAGAAGAAGATGGCCAGCCAGCCGTCGGCCACCTCGCCGGCCAGCTCGAGGTTCTTGGGGCCGACCGCGGCGAGGTAGACCGGCACGTGGTCGCGCACGGGGTGCAGGATGAGCTTGAGCGCCTTGCCGGGGCCGTCGGGCAGGGGCAGGGTGTAGAACTCGCCGTCGTACTCCACGACCTTGCGGGTCAGCGCCAGGTTCACGATGTCGATGTACTCGCGGGTGCGCTTGAGCGGCTTGGCGAAGCGCACGCCGTGCCAGCCCTCGGAGACCTGCGGGCCCGACACGCCGAGGCCGAGGCGGAACCGGCCGCCGGACAGCTTGTCGATCGTGGCGGCGGTCATGGCGGTCATGGCCGGGGTGCGGGCCGGGATCTGGAAGACCGCGGAGCCCAGCTCGATCCGCTCGGTCTGCCCGGCGATCCAGGCGAGCATGCTCGGCGCGTCGCTGCCGTACGCCTCCGCCACCCATACGCAGGAGAAACCCAGCCGGTCCGCCTCCTGGGCGACGGCCAGGTGCCCGGCCGGATCATTCCACGACGACAGGTAGCCGAGGTTCAACGCAAGCCGCACAACTGCCTCCCAGGGGTTTCCCGCGCGACCCTGCACGGGCGGACCCAGGGTAGCCTGTGCCGCTGACGGGCCCGCCTACGCAACGATGCCGCCATCCGGCCGTATCGTTCCATGCATGCAGCAGCGACCGCTCGGCCGTAGCGGGCTGGCGGTATCCCGGCTGGCCCTCGGCACCATGACGTGGGGCCGGGACACCGACGCCGACGACGCCGCGGCCCAGCTCAAGACGTTCCGCGACGCCGGCGGGACGCTGCTGGACACCGCGGACGTCTACGCCGACGGCGAGGCCGAGTCCGTCATCGGGGCCCTGGTCGGCCGCCTGGTGCCGCGCGAGGAGCTGGTCATCGCCACCAAGGCGGGCCTGCGCCCGGGCATGACCCGCCGCCGCGACGGCTCCCGCGGGCACCTCCTGTCCGCCTTGGACACGTCCCTGCAGCGGCTCGGGACCGACCACGTGGACCTGTGGCAGGTGCACGGGTACGACCCGGACACGCCCTTGGAGGAGACGCTCTCGGCGATCGACACCGCGGTGAGCACCGGCCGGGCCCGCTACGCCGGGGTGTCGAACTACTCCGGCTGGCAGAGCGCCCGCGCCGCGACCTGGCAGGCGGCCTGGCCCGGGCGGGCCCCGCTGGTGTCCACCCAGGTCGAGTACTCCCTGCTGGAACGGGGCATCGAACGCGAGGTCGTGCCGGCCTGCCAGGCGCTCGGGATCGGCATCCTGCCCTGGTCGCCGCTGGGCCGCGGGGTGCTGACCGGCAAGTACCGCACCGGCGTGCCGGCCGACTCCCGGGCCGCGTCGCCGCATTTCGAGCGGTTCGTGGCGCCGTACCTCGACGACCGCTGCGCCGGGATCGTGGAGGCGGTCGCGACCGCGGCCGGCGGGCTCGGCGTGTCGCCGCTCGAGGTGGCCCTGGCCTGGGTCCGCGACCGGCCGGGCGTGGTCGCGCCGGTGCTCGGCGCCCGCACCGTCGGGCAGCTGCTCGGAGCGTTGCAGACCGAGGAGATCGTGCTGCCGCGGGAGATCCGCATGGCCCTGGACGACGTGTCGGCGCCCACCTCGGGCTATCCGGAGCGGCAAACGTAATCTTGGGCCACCATGCTGCGCCGACTGCTTCCGCTGGCCGGCGTGCTGCTGCTCACCGCGTGTGACGCCGGCCCGCCCGTCAGCCACCCAGACGCCACCGTGCCCACCCCGACCTGGGCGCCGGCCCCGTCCACGGCACCCGCCGGCACCACGACCCCGGTCCCGTCGCGCCCCATCGGGGTCGCCATCGGCCGTTCCTTGCTGGCGATTTCCGAAACCGCCGCGTTTGTACTGCCTGAGGCCACCCCATCCCCCGTCGCCGGCACGCCGAGCAGCGTGGTGGCGGTGGGCGACACGTTCCGCGTGGTCGCCGGGTCGTCCGTGCACACCCTGCCGGGCGGCCCGACCTGGAGCCTGCCGGCCGAGGGCGGGGCGATCGCGGTACCGGAGAACGCCGACTGGACCGCCGTGGCCCTGCCCGCCCGCGGCGATGTGATCATCCTCTCCCCGACCGGTGAACCGCTGCGCACGATCCACACCGGCGGCCGCCCGAGCGCGCTCGCCGCCGACGCGAAGCGGATCGCGGTGCTCGACGCCGGCCAGTCCTCCATCACCACGTTCGACGCCGCCACCGGCGCCCGCCAGGAGGCACTGCGGGCCGGCGACGGGGCGGTCACGGTCGCCGCGGCCGGCGGCGGACGGTTCGCGGTGATCGACGCCCGCGACGGGGAGCTGCTGGTGTTCGACGCGGGCCCGCTGATCCTGCGCCAGCGCTACCCGGTGCCGGGCGGGGCGTGGGCCGCCGCGTACGACCCGAACCGGGGCGTGCTGTGGGTCACCCTCACCCAGCGCAACGAGGTGGCCGGCTACCACCTCGGCGGGGGGACGCCGCGGGAGGTGGGGCGGCACGGGACGGTACGGCTGCCGCTCGCCCTCGCGGTTGATCCCGCGACCGGAGCGCTGGCCGTCGCCGGGACGGACCACACCGGGGCGGAAGGGCTGGTGCAGCGCATCCCGGCGTAGCAGTATCGGGACATGGACTACGAGTACGTGCCGCTGCGGTTACCGTCGAATGTCGACCGGATGACCGCTAACGCACAGCTGACGATCCAGGCCGAGTACGGCGGCTGGGAGCTCGCGCGGGTCCGGCTCTACGCCGACGGCACGCGCCAGGTGATGCTCCGCCGCCGGGTGACCAACGAGACCCTTCCCGGGCTCAGCACGTAGCCCTATATTGAACTTCGGCGTTCCAGATCGGCTCGACGCAACGTAACGTCGTCGATGCTTGCTGCATTGTGCAAGGTGCGCCAGACTCAGCCTCGTGCTGCTGGTCTCGGTCACGCTCAGTGCTGCCGCGCTGGCCGCGGCCCTCGCCGGGATCATCCCCGCGGGGCTCGCGCTCGCCGTCGCGGGGCTCGTCGCCGCCGCCCGCGCCGCGACCCTCCTGCTGCGCCGCGACGGCGCCGCCTGTTGGCACCGCCCGGTCAGCGCCGGCCTCGGCTTCTGCGGCGTGTCGACCGCCGCCGCCGGCCTCGCCGCCTGGCTCGCCCCGCACGCCATGCTCACCGACGTGCCGCTGCCCGCCGAACTGCCGCTGATCGGCCTGTTCTTCGTGGCCGGCACCCTGCTCATCGGCCTGTTCCACCTGCCCGGCCAGGCCGCGACGTACGTCGGGCGGATCCGCCGCCTCCTCGACGGCGCCGGCATCGGCGTCATCCTGTTCTTCATCGCCTGGCTGGTGGTCTTCGAGGCGGCCGGCCTCAAGGGCGCCGCCCTCACGGCGGTCCTCGTCGCGAGCGTCGCCGTCGGCTCGGCCGTGGTCGGCACCATGCGCGCCGCCCCGATCCAGCCCGGCGCCGTCCTGCGCGGCGCCGGCATCCTCGTCATGATCATCGCGCAGACCGCGCTGGTCCTGATCCTCGACTACCACCTGGACCAGGCCTGGCTGCTGGTCGCCGGCGTCCCCCTCGTCGCCGGCCCGCTGCTGGCCGGCCGGGAACTGCCGCCGGGCCAGCCGGAGCCGCCCGCCGCCACGACCACCGACGGCAGCTTCGCCCGGTACCCGCTGCTGGCCCTCCCCCTCGCCGGCGCCCTGGTGGCGGCCGCCTACCACCTGGTCGTGGCCGGCCACTTCGATCCCGTCTCGGCCGTCCTGGCGATCGTCGGCGTCGTCATCATCGCCGTGCGCGAGGCCCTGGCCGTCGCCGACGTCCGCCAGTACGCGCGGTGGCTGGCCGAGCGCGAGGCCCGCTTCCGCGCCCTGGTCGCCGGATCGGCGGACGTGACCATGATGCTCGACGACACCCTGGTGGTCCGCTGGCAGTCCCCGGCCGCCGCCCGCCGCCTCGGCCTGGCCGACGCCGACGTGCTCGGCCACCCCCTGCTCGACCGCGTCCACCCCGACGAGACCGACGCCGTCGAGACCGCCCTGACCTCCGGCGACACCCTGATCGAGGCCCGCTTCGGCGACGGCTTCGGCGTGTGGCGCGAAACCGAGTGGAGCGTGAGCGACCAGCGCGCCGACCCGTCCGTACGCGCCGTCGTCGTGCACGTCCGCGACATCAGCCAGCGCCGCCAGCTCGAACACGCCCTCGCCCAGGCCGCCCGCAGCGACCACCTCACCGGCCTCGCGAACCGCACCGAACTGCGCCGCCTGCTCGCCGACCGCACCGCCCCGTGCGTCCTGGTCGTCCTGGGCCTGGACGGCCTCACCAGCGTCAACCAGCTCCGCGGCCACGAGGTCGGCGACGCGGTCCTCGTGGAGGCCGCCCGCCGCCTGCGCGCCGCCCTGTCCCCCGGCGAGCAGGCCGCGCGACTGACCAGCGACCAGTTCGCGGTCCTCACGGCAGGCGGCGCCGTGCACGCCCAGATGACCGCGAGCCGCTTGCTGACGCTGTTGTCGGACCCGTACCCGGTGCTGGGCGTCTCGTCGCACCTGTCCGCCTCGGCGGGCCTGGCCGAGCACGCCCCCGGCGACACCGACGCCCTGAGCCGGGCGGAGCTGGCCCTGCAACGCTCCCGCCAGCTGGGCCCGGCGCAACCCCCGCAGTGGTACGACGAGGCCACCGCCACCCTGCTGCGCCGCCGCCTGACCATCGAACAGGACCTCCCGGGCGCCCTGACCCGCGGCGAACTGGACCTGCTCTTCCAGCCGGTGGTGGAACTCCCCTCGGGCCGCGTCGTCGGCCTCGAGGCCACCCCCCGCTGGCGCCGCGCCGGCCTGGGCCCCGTCCCGGACACCGAGTTCCTGCCGGTCGCCGACCAGCTGGGCCTGCACCACGACCTGGGCACCTGGCTCCTGGCCGCGGCCGGCCGCCAGCTCTCGAACTTCGCCGCCGTCCAGGGCCCGCCGCTGTGGCTCGCCCTGACTGTGTCCCCGGCCCTGCTGGCAGCGGACGGCTTCGTGGATCTCCTAGCCGCAACAGGCTTCCCCCCGTCGCGGCTGGTCGTGCAGTTCACCGTCCCGGAGCCCGCACTGCCCGACCTCGTGGACCGCCTCACCGCCGTGCGCACCCTAGGCGCCCGGGTCTCCCTCGACGGCTTCGGCGTGCAGGCAACGTCGCTGAGCCTGCTGCGGCGGCTTCCCCTGGATCTCGTACGCGTGGACCGGCGCACCTTCGCGGGAGCGGAAACACCGGTCGTGGCGGCGGTGGTGAACTTGGCGCGGCAGCTGGGGGTGGAGGTCGCGGTCAACGACGTCCGCGACGATCAGGAACTGACCACCATCACGGCCGCGGGCTGCCGGCTGGCGCAGGGATCGCTGTTCTGCGCGACCTCGGTGCCGGAGCGCCTGGAGGCGTACCTCGACGCCCAGCGCACCACCCGCTAGTCCACCGGCCTGCGCACGAACGTCACCGTCTCGGTCTCGAAGTCCACCAGCGACGCCTTGAACCCGGCATCGGCGACCGCCTTCCCGAGCGAGTTGACGCTCGAATACCAGTACGGCGTGTGCTTCCGAGCGGACGGCGCCAGCGGCGACCCGATGATCTGCTCGATGCCGGCGAACGTCATCGGCAGGGCATCGCCGGTCTGCGCGAGGAGCCATGTCGTGAGCGGCGCGTATTTGCCTTGGACGACGCCACCCAGGGCGACGAAGAACTCCGTTGGCACGAGGTAGCCCATCACACTCCCGTCGGCGGACTCGACTGGTTCGAGAGGTCGCACTCCATACGTTGACTGGGCCCGGGCAAGGTGCCGTTCGAAGTCCGCTGGGTCGATGTCAAGGATGGCCGCCGCCTCGTCAGCTGTGATACCGCCGCCAGCGGCAATCGCCGCACGGATGATCGCGACGACTTCCGGATCCCGCAGCGACATGGCACGCACAATCTCCGCCGCCGACGACGCGGCGTCGAAGCCACGGCCGTCCCGTTCGGCGTCCTCGACCGAGGCGGGGCTGACCTCGACGTCGAGGGCGGCGGAGCGCGCCAGCAGGTCGCGCACGCGCAGCAGGTGCAGGCGGCGGCCGGTCAGGTCGAAGAACTCCTCGGTCATTTCGTGCCGCGGGCCGATGAACTCGGACCGGTGGCGCCACCACCAGTCCTCCTTCTCGTCGTTGGTGACGATCACGAGGTCGAGGCCGCGTTCCTTGGCCGTCTCGCAGGCCTGCCAGTAGACGAGGAAGTCCCCGGCACCGCCCTCGGGGTGGGTGTCCTTGTCCGCGTCCAGGTAGCCCGGCGGCCGCTGCTCGACGACGCGGCGCTTGCCCTCGGCGACGAGCTCGGCCCAGCGCGGCTCGTCCGGCCGTGGCAGGACCTTGCCGTCCAGGAGTGTGACGAGGCGGCTCATCACCGGATCCCGCTCGGCCGGGGTGCCGGGGTGCACGCGGCCGGTCTCCGTCTCGTCGACCACGGCGACGAGCCGGTCGAACAGCTCCGTGATCGTCCTCTGGTGCCGCTGCAGGTCGTCGTCGTCCAGCGCGACGCTGCGCGCCCACGACTCCATCGCCTCGTTGGTCGAGCGCCGGTTCTTCGCGAACGCGTCCCGGGCATCCTTCGCGGCGCCGCCCGGGTTGCCGATGGCGGTGATCCGGTTGCGGTGGAATTCGCGGAGGGCTTGGTGGGGCACGACAAGGCGGTCACCGAGGCGCTCGAAGATCGCGAGCAGATCGTCGGTCGTCCGCCGGTTGTAGCGGTACAGGCTCAGCAGCACATTGGCGTCGATCGCGACAAGGGCGGACTTGAGCGCCTCGTTCTTGTCGTCGTCGCCGACGATGCGGTAGCCCTCGAAGCCGTCGAAGAGTCCGGTCATCGGCGGCCACCATACTGCAGCGCCGGCGGATCAAACGTCGTCCGGCTATTCCTTCAGCGGATCGTGGCCCCAGTTCATCAACGAGTACCGCCACTTGGTCTCGCGCACGTCGCCGGACGGGCGCTGCGCGAGGTGGCGGTGCACGTACCCGACGACCTTGCGCATGTGCGCCTCGTCCGCGTCGGTGAGGTCGGCCTTCTTGGCGTGCAGGATGTGCACGATCTTCCGGCCGCTGTCGTGCCCCACCGACTCGCCGCCGCCGTCCTTCTGGCCCACGGCCTTCGACTCGTCGGTGCGCAGCCACTTGTCGAGCTCGGATGCCGTCATGTTCACCGCGTCCTTGAACTCGGCGTACGTGTCCGTCGTCATGCCGCCCCAGTACCCGCGCCGCGAGCCGGTAAAGGTGCAAATCTGATCGAGGCGCATGAGTGTGCACCGGCGCCGGGGAGGAGCACACTTCCAGGTATGACGCAGTTCACGACCGGGTTCCGCGGCTACGACCGGGTGGCGGTCGACGAGTTCGTCCAGCGGGCCAATGACGACATCGCCTCCGCCGACCCCGACCGAGTGTCCCGCGCGAAGGCCGACGCCCAGGCGGTCAGCTTCCGCGTGGTGCTGCGCGGCTACAACCAGCAGGAGGTCGACCACTACCTGCGCCGCATCGCGAAAGGCCGCCCGGACGACCGCCCGTGACCCGTGCCACGGGTGCATGGCCGGGCCGGTGGTTCGGCCCGGCCATGGCGCCACAGCTCCGTCAGGAGCCGAACGAGATGTTGCCGATGTCGCGGGCCTGCACCACGTTGTGCTGCGTCCCACCGCTGACGGCATTGTGCACCGAGTCGTCGTTGACGATCACGGTCTGCGCGTGGCGCACCCAGGCCTCGAACTCGATACGGAAGTCGTCGTCGACCGTGCTCCACTGCGCGAGCGTGGTGCCCAGATCCACCGCCGCACTGCCGTCCCCCGGTGCGCGCTCCAGCGCGGTGATCTGCTCTTCAGCCCGCTCCACTGCCTGGCGCCGCTTGGCATCCAGGTTGTCGGAGTCCGCATGACGGAACCTGCGTACCAGTTCGGACAGTGAGCTCCAGGCAAGCTCGCCGAGCTTTCCGCCGGCGCCGCCGGCGAGGGAGGCGAGCAGTTCGGTCAGCACCTGATCCATTGTCATCTCCAATTGAGCATGGGCTCGCTGGGCCGCCTCGGCGACCAGTACAAATCCGGACCAGGGTGCGGTCGACCGCCGCGTCACCGCCGGCCTCCGACCGCATCGCGAGCAGCGTGCCGAGCAACAGCAGGTCGAGCTTGGGGACGGATTCGCGGATCTCGTGGCAGATGCGGGCGAGCGCCGCCCGGACCGATCCGCCGGACGTGATGACCGACGATTTGAGACCGTCCAGCAAGAGCGTTTTGCCGGTCGTCGACAACGATCACGTCCGCCCCGCAGTCGGCCGCTACCCGCGCTACATCCCACTGGCCGTCGGGATCGAGCATGCGGACCGAGAGGTCGATGATGAGCAGAGTTGGCGTGATGACCCCGACCGTCCGACGACCGAAGCGGTACGCGACGAGCGCCGCGCAGTTGACCGCGGCCGACGCCGAGTAGACCACCTCGGCGGCATCCGGCGGATACGACTGCCCGCTGTGCAGCGACATCGACTCGGTGAAGAACGTGGTCAACTCGCACCCCGCGAATGAACGCGTGCCGAGCGAGCTGCAGCGCCGCCGCGCTCGTGGTTGCGGCGTCTGCCGAGCGTGCCCGTCGGCGAGATCGATGACCGGACCGGCCGGGCGCTGTGAGTCCATGCCTGCCGCGCCCCCTTACCAGGTCTCGGACGCAATCCAAGAGGACGGGGATGCACCCACCCGCCGACCGCATCGCACAATCGGCGGTTCCATGTGGCGGGAAATCGACAATTGACGATTGTTAATCGCATGTGGTCCCCAGGGCGCTCCAGCGATCGACCCCAGAGCGCATCGACATGGGCCGAGTCTAGGTCGGCCAATCCTGGGCGGCATCGTCCGAATTGGCGAGGCGAGCAGCGTGCGCTTATGTGGTAACACGCCGTCGGTCCCGACGTGAAGATTCTTGTGATCATCCATTGAGGGGGTGGTGGCCGCCCGGCACCGGTATCGATACACTACGGCGACCGGCCTTGGAGGTGGCGTGGGCAACTCGGTGGCATCCCCTTCGCCGCACGAGCCGCATCGAACCGGAGGCACCTGGTCGGAGCTCTCCGGACACGCCCGTGATGTCGTGCAGGCGCGCGATGTGATGGGTGGCATCCATTTCCACACTGCCACTGCGGCGCCTGCCATCGTTCCGCGCGAGTTGCCCGGAAATGTGCGCGGATTCGTCGGCCGCACGGCTGACCTCGACCTCATGGATTCCGTCCTCGAGCGCAGCGGCGAGTCGACGGAGACGGTGCTCATCGCGAGCATCGTCGGCACCGCCGGAGTGGGGAAGACCTCGCTGGCAGTGCACTGGGCCCATCGGGTGAAAGACCAGTTCCCGGATGGCCAGCTGTACGTCAACCTTCGCGGGTACGACGCCGGTTCGCCCGTCACGGCCGACCAGGCACTGCAACGGTTCCTGCGCATTCTCGACGTGGATCCGGGGGCGATCCCGGACGACACCGAGGACAAGGCGGCGCTGTACCGTTCGATCCTGTCGAATCGAAGAGTCCTCGTCCTGCTCGACAACGCCTCCAAGGTGGGACAGGTTCGGCCGCTCCTGCCGGGCACGGCCAGCTGCATGGTCGTCGTCACGAGTCGCATCGATCTGCCAGGGCTCGTGGTCCGCGACGGCGCTCGCCGTATCAACCTCGATGTTCTGAGTACGGACGACGCTGTCGGCCTCCTGCGCAGGGCGATGGTGCCGCATCGCGGGCCCGACTCCGACGAGGCGCTCGCGGAGCTGGCACACCTGTGTGCATATCTGCCGCTCGCCCTGCGTATCGCCGCCGAGCGGGCGGCCGCGCGCCCGCGCATGCCCCTGGATGCGCTGATCCAGGATCTGAAGGACGAATCGCGCGTCTGGCGCGCTCTGTCCGCCGACGAGGATGGGGTCGACGCCGTGCACACCGTCTTTTCCTGGTCGTACCGTGCGCTGCCTGAGGACACCGCGCGCCTCTTCCGGTTGCTGGGCCTTCATCCGGGGCAGGAGATCTCATTGCTGGCTGCTGCGGCCCTCGCGGACGTCCCGGTCGAGAAGGCGCGGCAGCTCGTCGAATCGCTGATCGGAGCACACTTGCTCAGCGAGACGTCCTACGACCGCTATCAGTTCCATGATCTGCTGCGCGCCTACGCCGGCGAACAGGCCCGACAGACCGAGACACCGGAGGAGCTCCACGCGGCGACGGCTCGGCTGTGCCGCTGGTACGTCAAGGCCATGGCCGCCGCGGCGCTGCCGCACGACACGTTCTATGCCGACGACTGGGCGGTCATCCCGCCGCCGACGGACACGACCGGCCTGCCGACCTTCGCGAACTTCGATCAGGCAATGATCTGGTTCATCGCGGAAACCGACAACTTGGTGGCGGTGAGCACGCTGGCCGCAGAAGCGGGCCTCGACGACGTGGCGTGGGTCCTTCCCGCCCTGATCCGCACCCCGTACATGGATCGTCAGTCCATCCGTGGCTGGCTACCGCTGGCGGAGTCCGCCCTTCGGGCCACGCGGCGTTCCGGAGATCGCCGCGGCGAGTCGATCACCCTCATGGGCTTCTCAATCGCATATCGCGACCTTCACCGCGTGCCGGAGGCGGTGGAGTACAGCCAAGCCGCACTGGTTGCCGCCGAGGACGTCGGTGACCCGCGCCAGGAGGCCGCCTCGCTGACCATGCTGGGGCACGCCCAGCGCCGGGGACGGCGTCTCGACGAGGCGATCGAGTCCTATCATCGGGCGCTCGCCCTGGCGAACGCCAATGACCTGCCGCTGTGGACCGTGTGGCCCGCCATCGGACTTGCCGAGGCGCTGCTGGACGCCGGCCGGCTCGACGAGGCGTACGCGGAGATCACGGGGCTGCTCGGTCGCATTCCGCCGGAGAGTCCGGGTGTACGCACCGAGGGACTGTGGGTGCTGGCCGGGGTGGAACGGGAGCTCGGCGCACTGGCCGACGCCCGCACGCACATCCAGGAGGCGCTCAGCGTCGCCTACGAGACCAAGAACACGATGTACCAGGGCCGCTGCGAGCTCGAGATGGGACGACTGCTGATCGACTCCGGGCGGCTGGAGGACTCCCTGGAGTCGCTGCAGCACGCCGCGGCGGTCGGCCGGCGCCTCGGTGACGGCAGCGTGGAGGCGTGTGCCCTGGACGATACCGGTCGGGTGTACCGGGAACTCGGGCGGCTCGAGGAGGCTGTGCACTTCCATCGTCTCGCCGTCGCAGCGCATCGCGAGCTCGATGACGTGTGGCGGCTGGCCGCGGCGGTCAACAACATGGCGATCACCACGGCGGCGCTCGGCGATCGGGTGGCAGCCAGGCAGCAGTGGAGCGACGCCGCCGACCTGGTGGTCGAGTTCGACGATCCGCGAGCCGCGGCACTGCGAGCCGAGATCGCCGAACGGTTGGCCGGGTGAGCCTCGTACTGCCGAACCATACAGAGATGCGGGTCGACACCACCGGGCCCCTCGACGGACCTCAGGTGTTGACGGGGAAGCCCAGGGCCAGGCCGCGGTGTTCGGGGTCGCTCCAGCGCGTCGTGACGACCTTGGCGCGGGTGAAGAAGTGCACGCCCTCGGTGCCGTGGGCGTGGACGTCGCCGAACAGGGAGGACTTCCAGCCGCCGAAGGAGTAGTAGGCCATCGGGACCGGGACGGGGACGTTCACGCCGATCATGCCGACCTGGATCTCGCGGCAGAAGCGCCGCGCCGCGCCGCCGTCGGCGGTGAAGATGGCGGTGCCGTTGCCGTACGGGTTGGCGTTGATCAGTGCGACGCCCTCCTCGTAGGTGGCGACGCGGACGACGGAGAGGACCGGGCCGAAGATCTCCTCGGTGTAGACGGCCATGCCGGGCTCGACGTCGTCGAGCAGGGTCGGGCCGACGAAGAAGCCCGCGCCGTCGGCGTCGTACGCGGACTCGCGGCCGTCCACGACCACGCGGGCCCCCGCCGAGGCGCCGGCCGCGATCGCCGCCGTCACGCGGGACTGGGCGGCGGCCGACACCAGGGGGCCCATGTCGCAGCCGCGGCGGCCGTCGCCGGTGCGCAGGGTGAGGGCCCGGGACGCGATGCGCTCGACCAGGGGGTCGGCGACGTCGCCGACCGCGACCACCACCGAGATGGCCATGCAGCGCTGGCCCGCCGAGCCGAAGCCGGCGTTGACGGCCTGGTCCGCGGCGAGGTCCAGGTCGGCGTCGGGCAGGACCAGCATGTGGTTCTTGGCGCCGCCGAGGGCCTGGACGCGCTTGCCGTGGCGGCTTGCGGTCTCGTGGACGTACGCGGCGATCGGAGTCGATCCGACGAACGAGACGGCGGCGATGTCGGGGTGTTCGAGGAGGGCGTCGACGGCCTCCTTGGCCCCGTTGACGACGTTGAAGACGCCGTCGGGCAGGCCGGCCTCGCGCCAGAGGCGGGCCAGCCACAGGGCGGCCGACGGGACCTTCTCGCTGGGCTTGAGCACGACGGTGTTGCCGGCCGCGATGGCGATCGGGAAGAACCACATGGGCACCATCGCCGGGAAGTTGAACGGGCTGATGATGGCGACCGGGCCGAGCGGCTGGCGCAGCGAGTGCACGTCGACGTTGGTCGAGGCGTTCTCGGTGAAGCCGCCCTTGAGCAGGTGGGGCATGCCGCAGGCGAACTCGACGACCTCGCGGCCGCGGGCGACCTCGCCGCGGGCGTCGTCGAGGACCTTGCCGTGCTCGGCGGTGATGATGGCGGCCAGGTCGTCGCCGCGCTCGTTGAGCAGCTCGCGGAAGCGGAACAGCACCGTGGTGCGGCGGGCCAGGGAGGTCTCGCTCCACTCGGCGTAGGCGGCGGTCGCGGCCTTCACGGCGGTGTCGACCAGCGCGGCGTCGGCGAGGCCCACGCGGGCGGTCTCGGCGCCGGTGGCCGGGTCGGTGACGGGGCCGGTGGGCCCGGCCGGCGCCACCTCGGCGCCGGCGATCCAGTGCGGGACGGTGGTCATGCGGCGGCTCCCGGGCTGCGACGGACGTGGGCGTGGACGGCGAGGACGCGTTCGGCGCCCCGGATCATCGCGGGGTCGACCATGCGGCCGGAGGCGGTGACGGCGACGGCGCGGCCGCCGGCCTCGGCGGCGGCGAGGCTGTCCAGCAGCGCCTGGGCGGCCGCGACCTCCTCGGGTGCGGGCGTGAAGCCGGTGAGGATGGATGCGATTTGCTTCGGGTGTACGGCCGTGCGCCCGAGAAATCCCATCGCCCGCCCGGCCCGGCAGGAGGCGACGAGCCCCTCGGCGTCCGCGAGGTCCGTCCAGGCCGACATCATCGGCGCGGGCAGTCCGGCCGCCCGGGCCGCGACGACCACCCGGGAGCGGGCCCACACGAGCCCGTCGTCGGACGTGACGCCGAGGTCGCTGCGCAGGTCGGCCTCGCCCAGCGCGAGCGCGGCGACCTGCGGGGCGCGGGCGATGGCAGCAGCGGCCTCGATCCCGGCGGCCGACTCCAGCAGGGCGTGCACCGGGACGGGGCCGAGCACGGCGACGACCCGCTCGACGTCGGCGGCCGACTCGGTCTTGGGGACGCGGACCGAGTGCAGGCCGGGAAGGCCGGCCAGCACGGCGAGGTCCGCCGACGAGCCGCCGTTGACCCGCACCGAGATCCGGGCCCGGTCCGAAAGCGACGCGAGCCAGGACGCCACCGCCGCGCGGGCGGTGTCCTTGCCGGAGGCCGGGACCGCGTCCTCCAGGTCGAGGATCACCACGTCGGCCGGGCTGGCCAGCGCCTTGTCGAACAGCGCCGGCCGATCGCCGGGGACGTAGAGGGCGACCAGGTCGGGAGCGGTCATGAGCCGGTGGGCCGGTGGAGATACTGACCCCGCGGCGAGCCGGTCACGACGCCGTCGGTGAGGACCCGCATGCCGCGCACGAACGTGTCGGTGACGGCCGCGGTGAGCTCGAAGCCCTCGAACGGGGTGTACTCCTGGGCGGAGAGCGAGTCGGCGGCCCGGATGGTCCACGGGCGGTCGTCGTCGACCAGGCACAGGTCGGCGTCGAAGCCCTCCCGGATGGCGCCCTTGGTCGGCAGGCCGAAGCGCTGGGCCGGGGTCCACGCGGTGAGGGCGGCGATCCGGTCCCAGCCCAGGCCGCGCTTGCGGCCCTCGGTGACGAGCGCCGGCAGCAGGTACTCCGCCCCGCCGAACCCGGACTTGGCCAGGAACACGTCGTCGCGGTCGGCGCCGAACTTCTGCTCGTCGCGGCAGCAGGCGTGGTCGGAGACGACCCAGTCGAGCTCGCCGGCCAGGAGGTGCTCCCACAGCGCCTCGACGTCCTCGCGCGGGCGCAGCGGCGGGTTGACCTTGCCGCCGATGCCGGACGCGGTGTGGATGTCGGCGACCAGGTGCCCGATGGTGACCTCGCGGCGGAAGTCGATGTGCGGGAACGTCTTGGCCATGAGCAGCGCGGCCTCGACGGCCTTGGCCGAGCTCAGGTGCAGCAGGTTGATCTTCGGCAGGCCGGTCTCGTGGGCGAGGTACGCGGCGATCGAGATGGCCAGGCCCTCGGAGTGCGGGGGCCGCGACGCGGAGTACGCCTCCAGGCCGGTCAGCGTGCCGTCCTCCTCCACCAGCTTGGTGTAGGCGGCCATGATCTCGGCGGTCTCGCAGTGCAGGCTGAGCGAGATCGCCTCGGCCTTGTCCGGGAACTGCTCGCGGGCCTGCTGGATGCCGCGCATCACGAACTCGAAGTGCGCGATGTCGTAGCGCTCGCCCTCGGGGGTCATCAGGAACTTCGACTGGTCCGACGAGCGGCCGTGCAGGCCGTGGCTGCCGTAGAACATGAAGATCTTGAACGAGGTGACGCCGTGCCGCTCGACGAGCATCGGGATCTCGTCGATGTGCTCCTTGGTGATCGGCGCGAGGTGGAACGCGTAGTCGATGAACGCGTTGCCCGCCGACTTGTCGAGCACCTCGGGGAAGAGCTCGGCGTAGGAGCCGCCCTTGTTCATGTAGTACTGGCCGGTGCGCATGTAGTTCAGGCCGGTGGTGACGCCGCCCTGGGCCGCCGCCCGGCTCTCCACGTCGGTGTCGACGTCGAGCGGGTTGTAGATGCCCCAGTGCTGGTGGGCGTCGACGACGCCGGGGAAGGCGAGCTTGCCGCCGCCGTCGACCACCTCGCCGGCGCCGGCGGTGTCGAGACCGGCGGCGACCGCGACGATCCGGCCGCCGGCGATGCCGATGTCGGCCGGGACCGGGTCGGGACTGTCGTGGGTGACCACCCGGACGTTCTTGACGATCAGGTCGTAGTGAGCCATGCGTTCGTTCCTTCCAGGGGTCACTGGTGCAGCAGGGTCCGCACGTCGGGGTGCGTGTCGAGAGCGAGGACGGCGGCCCGCAGCCGCTCGTGCCCGGGGGCGTTGCCGGCGAACTTGCGGCCGATCTCGTCGTCGGTCAGCCGCCACGCGTCCCCGCCCCGGTTGGCGAGGACCTCGACGGTCTCCGTGCGGCCGTCGCGCAGCCGCGCGGTCAGCACGGCCGGGAACTGGTGCGGGAAGATCGCGTCGCAGCGCGGGTCGGCCACGACGCTCACCTTCGCCATCAACTCCCGGCGGGCCGGGTCGGTCGCGAGCTCGTCGGTGTAGTCCTCCAGGGCCGCGCCGAGGCCGCCGCCGCCGAGCAGGCCGACGGTGACCGCGTAGGGGGCGGAGAACTGGGCCTGGTACCCGGTCACCGGAGCCCGCTTGACCTCGATCGGCTCCCCGATCGTGCGGATCACCGGACCGGGCACGCCGACCTGGATCGACTCGACGTCCCCCGGGTGTACGCCACGCCGGCGCAACTCCGCCGCCGCGTCCACGGTCGTGTGGGTGAAGTGGTTGGCCGGGTACGGCTTGAAGAAGATGCCGGGGACCGACCACCGCTCCCCCAGCCCGTCGGTGATCTGGGTGGCGTCGAACCGGCCGTGCAGGAACGCCTGGAAGAAGCCGAACCGGCCCTCGAGCGCGGTCGGCGGGCCGGTGAGCCCGCGGCGGGTCAGGTCGGCGGCGGTGACGGCGCTGTGCGCGGCCCAGCCGCAGTGCATCCGCTTCACGGTGCCGCCGGTGCGGTTCGCCTCGATGATGCCGGAGGCCATGGACGCGGCCACGCCGAGCGAGGACTGGATGCCGTCGGCGTCCAGGCCGTGCAGCATGGCCGCCGCGACCGCGCCGCCGAGGGCGCCGCAGATCGAGGTGGCGTGCTGGCCGTGCTCGAAGAACGTCGAGTTGCCGGCCTCCTGGTCGTAGCCCGCCATGCCGATGCGCACGCAGGTCTCCAGGCCGACCGCGACGGCGGCGACCAGGTCGGCCCCGGAGGCGCCGACGGCCTCGGCCGCGGCCAGGGCGGCGGGGACGACGCCGGCGCTCGGGTGCAGTACCGACGGCAGGTGGGTGTCGTCGTAGTCGAGGGAGTGCGCGAGCGTGCCGTTGACGAGGGCCGCCAGGGCCGCGGGCACCTTGTCGGCGACCCCGATCGCGGTGGCCTCGGGGCGGCCGCCCTGGTCGGCGACGTAGCCGATGACGGCCTGGCTCGATTCGAGGTCCCGGGCGCGCAGTGCGAGGCCGAGGGTGTCGAGGACCCGCATCCGGGTGCTGGCCACCACGTCGGCGGGCAGCCGCGCGAGGTCCGTGTCCGCGGCGAGTTCGGCGATCAGGCGGGACAGCGTCGGCTCAGCCACGGGAGGCCTCCCCCAAAAGGGAAGTCCGGGAGACCACCGCCAGGGGACGGACCGGGGAACCGGTGGCTCCGTAGAGCTTCAGCGGGGAGAGCACGAACGTGAAGCGGTGCACGCCGGCGGCGGCGAGGTCGTCGAGGACCATCGTCTCGATGATGTAGATGCCGCGTTCGACGAGCAGGACGCGGTGCGCGGGAAGCAGGCCGTGGCCGGCGCCGGGCTTGAGGCACTCGAACGCGATCGTGTCCGCGCCGACGGCGTGCGGGCGGTGGTCGGCGAGCCAGATCGCGCCGTCCTCGCTGACCCCGGGTACGCCCGTGGTCTTGCCGACGAAGGTCGCGTAGTCCTCGAAGTGCCGGCCCCAGCCGCTGCGGACCAGCACGACGTCGCCCTCGTCGACGGTGACGCCCTGGACCTTGGCGGTCAGCTCCAGGTTGGCCGGGGTGATCTCGTAGCCGCCGTCGAGGCCCTCCGGGGAGCCGAGCGCGGTCGGGACGTCGAGCAGCACGCCGGGGCGCACGATCGGGGCGATGGTGTGCGCGCCGAGCGCGTCGAAGCGCCCGCCGAGCGAGGCCTCCCGCGCGTCGGAGCCGTCGGCCAGCCGGTTGTCCTGGCTGACGTGGGCCAGCGCGTCGACGTGGGTGCCGACGTGCGTGCCCATCGAGATCATGTCGTTGGCGGCCGAGCCGCCGTCGTCGCGGACCATGTCGCCGTGCCGGCGGGGCAGGGCGTGCCAGTACGGCGGATGGTTCGGCGACTGCGGCATGCCGATGCGCAGCGTGCGGCCGAGGTCGTGGATCTCGACGCCGGCACTGACCGCGGCGATCAGCGGGTCGACGGTCACGGGTACTCCTCGCTGTTCAAGAATGGTCATGCGACGACCTGCCGGTCCCGCAGCGTCGCGATCCGGTCGGCGTCGTAGCCGATTTCGGCCAGGACGGCCTCGGTGTCGGCGCCGAGCGCGCGCCCGGTGAAGCGGATCGCGCCCGGCGAGGCCGACATCCGCCACATCACGTTGTGCATCAGCACCGGGCCGAGCTCGGCGTCGTCGACCTCGGTGAGCATCCCGGTGGCCCGGACGTGCTCGTCCTCGACGAGGTCGCGCGCGGAGTAGATGGGTGCGACGGCCGCGCCGGCCTCGGTGAAGGCCTTGACGACCTCGGCGCGGTCGCGGTCGCGGACCCAGCCGCCGACGTACTCGTCGATCTCGTCGGCGTGCCCGGCCCGGCCGCGCCCCGAGGCGAACCACGGCTCGGCGATGACCTCGGGATGCCCGACGAGGTGCATGACCCGCTCGGCGATCGACTGGGCGCTGGAGGAGACGGCGACCCAGTGCCCGTCGCGGGTCTCGTACGTGTTGCGGGGCGCGTTGTTGGTCGAGCGGTTGCCGTGCCGGGTCTCGACGGTGCCGAGCTGCTGGTAGGCGGTGGGGCCGGGGCCGACGGCGGTGGTCAGCGGGCTGAGCAGGTCCAGGTCGATCACCTGGCCCGCGCCGGTGCGCTCGCGGTGCAGCAGCGCCATCGCGATCGCCGAGGAGGCGGCGACCCCGCAGATGCTGTCGGCCAGGCCGAACGCGGGCAGCGTGGGCGGGCCGTCGGCCGGGCCGGTGAGGTGCGCGAAGCCGCTCATCGCCTCGACGAGCGTGCCGAAGCCGGCGCGCTGGGCGTACGGGCCGGTCTGGCCGAAGCCGGAGATCCGGGCGATGACGAGGCGCGGGTTGCGGGCCAGCAGCACGTCGGGCCCAAGGCCCCACTTCTCCAGCGTGCCGGGGCGGAAGTTCTCCACGAGGACGTCCGCGGTCTCGATGAGCTCGAGCAGTACAACCGCGCCCTCCGGTTCTTTGATGTTGAGCGCGACCGCGCGTTTGTTGCGCGAGATCTCCTTCCACCACAGGGCGACGCCGTCCTTGCTCGGGCCGTGGCCGCGCATGCCGTCGCCCTTGAGCGGGTGCTCGATCTTGACGACGTCGGCGCCGTAGTCGCCGAGGATCTGGCAGGCGAGCGGGCCGGCCAGGATGGTGGACAGGTCGATCACCCGGATGCCGGCGAGCGGGCCGGCGAGCGGGCCGGTGCCGGCCGCGCTCACCACGTGAGGATCCCGGTGCCGAGCAGCCGCCCGAAGGTCATGGCCGGGGTGGCGAGCATGCCGCCGCAGAACGCGTTGCCCATGAACGCGGCCGAGCCGAGCAGCTCGCCGAGGGCGTAGAGGCCGGGCACGGCGGTGCCGTCGGGGCGGATCACGCGCAGGTCGCCGTCGACGGCCAGGCCGGCCGTGGAGGTGATCGACATGCCCTGCACGCGGATCGCGTAGAACGGCCCCTCGGCCACCGGCAGCGGCCGGAAGACACGCCCGAGCGGGTCGTCGCCGTCGAGGTTCGCGTTGTACTCCTCGACGGTGGCGACGAGGTTGCCCGCGTCGATGCCGGCCGCCTTGGCCAGGGTCGCCAGGTCGTCGGCGACGTGGAACATCGGGTGGTCGCCGGCCCGGGAGCGGATGTCGCCGGCGCTCCAGCCGGGGATCATCGGCGGCGCCTCGCGCAGGATGCGCTCGTCGAACACGATGTACCGGCGCAGGTCGGTCTGGGCGAGCAGCGCGTGTTCGCGCACGTCGACGCTGGGCTCGTCCTCGGCCACGAACCGCCGGCCTTCGACGTTGACGTACAGCTCCCACGGCATGCGCATCTCGGGCCAGTGCACGGGCCGGCACAGCACCGGCGCCGGGATCTGCTGTGAGTCCAGGACCGAGCCGAACGAGCACAGGTACTTGTCGTGGTTGCGCGTGTACCCGCCCGCCGCGACGCCGAGCTTGTGCCCGGCGCCCTTCGCGAAGCGGTAGGAGGCGTCGGCGTACGCGGGGACGCCGTTGAACTCCTGGAACAGCGCGGGATCGGCGTTGTAGCCGCCGGTGGCGAGCACGACGTTGGTCCCGAGGAACTCCTCGCCGGCCGCGGTGGCGACGCCGGTGACCCGGCCGCCCCCGGCCGCGGGGTCCTGGACGAGCCGGACGACCTCGGTGCCGAACCGGGCGCTGATGACGCCGTTGTCGATCAGCTCCCGGAACGGCCTGCGGACCGCCGCGAGAATCGAGCGGCCGAGGTCGGGGCCCCAGTAGTACCGGTCCTGGCTGTAGTGCTCGTGGTTCTGGCCGCGGACCGGGTGCTCGGGCAGCACCGGCATGCCGAGGTCGTCGAGCAGCCAGTCGATCGTCGTGGCCGCGTTGGACACCGCCAGCCAGACCAGTTCCCGGTCGGCGGTGTCCTTGCTGATCCGGACGATGTCGGCGAGGTGCTCCTCGGGGGTGTCCCCGATGCCCTTGGCCCGCTGCAGCCGGGTGCCGGCCGCGCTGAGCTGGCCGGTGGCCAGGTGCAGGGCCCCGCCCTCCTCGGGCGCGGCGTCGATGACCAGCACGCGGGCGCCGCTGCGGGCGGCGAAGATCGCGGTGGACATGCCGCCGGCTCCGGCACCGACGACGATGACGTCCCAGCGTGCGTCTGGGCTGGTGTGCATCGGGGACTCCCTTGATTTCGAGCGACAGTCGAGCGACCGGTCAGCCGGCGATCTTGTAGTCCTTGGCGTCCTTGATCACGGCGTCGCGGTCGAAGGCGTTGATGTCCTTGATCAGCGACCCGTCGAAGACGTCGGCGACGTTCGGCTCCTTCTTCACCTGGCCGGTCGAGAGGGCCCAGGTGGCCGCCTTCTTCAGCTGGGCGTCGCTGAGCTCGCCCCACTGCGGCCACGCCGCCGGGTCGTCGGTCTGCGGGGTCGAGGTGGTCATCCACGCCTTGAGCAGGGTCACCAGCTCGGCGCGGCGCTTGGCCGTGTCACCGCCGGAGCCGGCCAGCTCGGGGAAGGTCTTGAGGCCCATGTCGACCGCGGCCTCGGGGTTGAGCCGCGCGAACATCAGGCCCTTGTACGCCGCCCGGGTGTACTTCACCGCGAGGTCCTTGTCCTTGCCCTGCAGGGTCTTGGCGCTGACGGTGAACGAGATGCTCGGCATGCCGTCGAACAGGGCCGGGTTGGTGAGGTAGCTGAACTTCATGCCGATCTGCTCCAGCTGCGAGAACAGCTCGGCGTAGAGCGCGATCGCGTCGACCTGGCCGCTGTCCAGCGCCGCCTTGGCCTGGGTGCCCTGGCCGACCGGCAGGATCTTGACGTCCTTGTCCGGGTCGATGCCGTTCTCGTGCAGGAACGAGCGGGTGAACAGGTTCGAGCCCGACGCGAGGGAGATGACGCCGATCTTCTTGCCCTTGAGGTCGGCCGGCGAGCTGATGCCCTTGCCGTCCGGGACGCCGATCTTCCACGGGAACGAGGTGTTGATCGAGCCGACGGTGCGGACCGGGACGCCCTGCTCGACCGCGGCCATGGTCGAGGCGACCTCGGCGTTGGTGGCCAGCGCGTCGCCGGAGGCGATCACCTGCAGGGCGGCCGAGGAACCGTTGGCCGTCTTGAGGTTGGCCTCGAGGCCCTCCTCCTTGAAGTAGCCCATCTGCTTGGGCACCGCGTACAGCGCGATCTGCGTCGAGCCCGGCACGGTGGCCGTGGTGACGTAGTTGACCGAGGTCAGGCCCTGGGCGTTGGTGCTGCCGGTGTCGGAGGAGCCGCCGCAGGCCGAGGCGGCGAGCGCTAAGGCCGCCAGCGTGGCGGTCAGCGCGAGAGGACGACGGAACATGGGTCTCCCTTGATGGGCGGTTGGGTTAGCGACGCGCGACGATCAGGCCGATCCGGCCCGCGGAGGACTGGCCGGTCACCAGGCGGCGACCGGTGGGGATGAGTTCGCGGGTGACCTGGTCGGGCTCGAAGCCGGCGCGGACCGCCATGGCCTCGAGGTCGAGCGTCCGGACGGTGCTCCAGAACGGCTCGTTGTTGTTCGTGGTGTCCCACTCGACGAGGAATTGGGCGAAGGGGTCCATCGTCGTGAACGGCGGGTACTCCGCGTGGATCATCAGACCGCCCGGCTTGAGCAGCCGGAAGCTCTCGGTGAGGATGTTCTGCACGGCCTTGGTGCTGGTCTCGTGCAGCAGGATGTGCGACACGACGAGGTCGAAGCTGCCGGCCGGGAAGCCGGTCGCCTCCGCGTCGCGCTGGGAGAAGTGCACCGGCAGCCCGAACGAGGCGGCCCGGGCGTGGGCGTAGCGCAGCATGGGCGCGGCGACGTCGATCGCGTGCACCTCGGCTGCCGGATAGCGCTCGGCATAGGGCAGCGTGCTGTGCCCGACCGAGCAGCCCATGTCGAGGATGGCTTCCGGGTGCAGTTCCGGATGGTGTACGTCCAGCCAGTGCTCGATCACCGACCGGCCCTTGTCGTCGTTGGCCGCGCCGAGCTGTCCGGCCGCGTAGATGTAGACGCCGCGGTCGTACAGCGCGCCGGCGGTCAGGTCGTCCGGCCCGTGCTCCCGGTAGTAGCCGGTGGGCATGCAGTGGATGTCGACCGTCTGCAGGTAGGCCGGAATCGTCACGGAAGCGTCGAGGGTGAGCGACCCGGAGCTGCCGAGCAGCGAGCCGGCCACGCCGGTCAGCCGGGTGAACTGGCGCGCGGTGCTCTCCGCGACCAGGCCCCACATCTGCTCCTGGCCGGAGCGGCGCAGGGCGCTCCACATCTGCGTGGCCGGGTCCTCGGCCATCAGCTCGCCGATCACGTGCCGGCTGGTCGGCGCGGCGCCGTGCTCCCGGGCGTAGGCGGGGGCGATCTCGGTCTCGTACCGCTGACGGATACGACCCGCCACGTCGTAGGCGAGGCGGCTCTTGAGGTCCCAGATCTCCTGCTGCCGGTACGCCTCGGTCACGTCCGGCACGGCGAGCACGTCGTGCACCAGCTGTCCGTCGGCGAGCCTGTTCATCGGATCTCCTTGGTGAGTTCGTCGACGAGGCGGCTGACGGCGGTCGAGGCGGTGTCCGGGTCGCGGCCCTCCAGCTCGGCGACCCGGCGCTGCAGCGCGCCGACCTCCTGGCCGAGCACGACGAGCGCGGCGAGCAGGCGGTCGGTGTGGGCGTCGCCGAGGTACACGGGCCGCTTGCCGCGGACGGTCTTCACGCCCGGTCCGCGGTGTAGTCGTGCAGGAGCTCGGCGTTCGTGTCGGTGGTCCAGCCCTGCTTGAACGCGTACGCCGCGAACGGCTCGACGTCCTTGAGCGGCCCGAGCTCCTCGTTGACCGCGTCGTGGATCGTGAGGTGCGGGGTGCCCCGGAAGACCTCGCCGGTGCGCACGTCCGACAGCCGCAGCCCGAGCAGGGCGGTGCGGGTCGGGATGGCCGGCGACGACGAGGGCTGGTGCGCGAGCAGGAAACCCCGGTTGCCGTACGCCGGCATCTCCGACGCCTCGATCGCCTCGGTGATCTCGATGCCGACGTCGAGCACCGGCGCGCCGAGCCGGCTGACCGAGCCGGAGAGCTTGGTGCCGGGGCCGATGGGGCGCATGGCCGGGTTGTACGGGTTGATGTGGGTACGCCGGACTTCGCCGATCTTCTTGCCCCAGCCCATGACGGTGCCGAAGCCCATCGACCAGTCCTCGGTCACCCAGATGAAGCTGCTGAACCGGCCGGGCTCGCCGCGGTGGGTGGCGTAGAAACCGACGATCCCCTCGCCGTACTGCGTGCGGCGCGGCGCGGTGAACGCCTGATCGGGCTCCTCGGCGCTGACCTTGACCATGTCGGCCACGAACGCGAACCCGATGCCGTCCTCGACCGGCTCGAGCCCGTCGGGGAGGTACCGGCGGGCGAGGTCGGCGCCGGCGCGGAACAGCACGCGGATGGCGTCCGAGCCGATGTGGTGCGGCGGTGGTTCGACGAGGCTGGCGGCTCCCGTGGGCGAGAGCGGGTTGGTGAACCCACGCAATTGCATTGGGGCTCCACTTCGTTCCGCTGAAAGAAACGCTGTTTCTCCTGTGAGGCCAGACGCTAGACACGCCGCATCCGCCCCGTCAAGGGGTGTCGAACCGGTTTACTCAGCTGAAACAGAGATCGAAGAATGACCCGGCCGGACTCTTGACGCGCGGCGAGCGCGGTGCCTAGCGTTTCGCAAAGCGGGAAGTCGTACCGCTGAGATGAACGATCCCCCCGAACGAAGGACAGCCGGTGACGTCAGCAGCCAAGGTGGTCCCCGCGACCGACGGCGATCTCGACTCGCGCTGGATCGAGGCCGTGGGCCTCGACAAGGTCTACCGACCGCGCAAGTCCGCGCCCACCCACGCCCTCTCGGACATCTCCTTCGCCGCCAAGCGCGGCGAGTTCGTCTCGATCGTCGGCCCCTCGGGCTGCGGCAAGACGACCCTGCTGAAGATCCTCGCGGGCCTGATCCCCTACACCGAGGGCGACACCCGCATCGCCGGGCACCGCGTCAGCGGCCCCGACAAGGGCGTCGGCATGGTGTTCCAGGCGGCGACCCTGCTGCCCTGGCGCACGATCCTCGAGAACGTCATGGTGCCGGTCGAGATCCAGAAGCTGGACCGCAAGAGGCACGAGGCCCGCGCCCGCGAGCTGCTCGAGCTGGTCGGGCTGCAGGGCTTCGAGAACAAGTACCCGGGCGAGCTCTCCGGCGGCATGCAGCAGCGGGCCGGCATCTGCCGCGCGCTCGTGCACGACCCGGCGGTGCTGCTGCTCGACGAGCCCTTCGGCGCGCTCGACGCGATGACCCGCGAGTACATGAACCTCGAACTGCTGCGCATCTGGCAGGAGAGCCGCAAGACGGCCATCCTCGTCACGCACTCGATCCCCGAGGCGGTGTTCCTCTCGGACCGGGTCATCGTGATGACGCCGCGCCCCGGCCGGATCGCCGAGATCATCGACATCGACCTGCCCCGCCCGCGCGAGCTGCGGATGATGGCCTCCGACGATGCCGGGGTCTACGTCGAGCGGATCCGCGCGTATTTCAACAGTGCCGGCGTCATCGACTGAGGACGGAAATCATGACCACGCAGACCGTCGTCCCGCCCACAGCGGAGCAGCGCCAGTCCCCCACCCCGCCCAAGCGCCGCAGCCTGATCCCGGACCTGCAGGAGCGCCCCGAGTTCGCCCTCGTCCCGCTCGTGTTCGTGGTCGTGGTGGCCGCCTGGGAGTTCGTGCCCGGCTGGCTCGGCGTCGACGAGTTCGTGCTGCCCCGCCCGAGCCAGATCGTCGAGATCTTCTTCGAGCAGCTCGGCCAGGCCGCGTTCTGGCACAACTTCTGGGTCACCGTGCAGGAGGCCGGCCTCGGCTTCGTGATCGCGGTGGTGGTGGCGGTCCTGATCGGCACCGCGGTCGCCCAGATCACGCTGCTCGAGCGCACCGTGCTGCCGTACATCGTGGCGTTCCAGTCGGTGCCGAAGGTCGCCCTGGCCCCGATGTTCGTCGTCTGGTTCGGCTTCGGGCTGGCCTCGAAGATCGTGATGGCGACGATCATCGCGTTCTTCCCGATCCTCATCAACGTGATCGCCGGGCTCAAGTCCGCCGACAACGACAAGATCGAGATGCTGACCTCGTTCGGCGCCTCGCGGTTCCAGGTGTTCCGGATGGCCAGGTTCCCCAGCGCCCTGCCGTACATCTTCGCCGGCCTGCAGAGCGGCGTGGTGTTCGCGATCCTGGGGGCCATCGTCGGTGAGTACATCGGCGCCCAGGAGGGCCTCGGCTACCAATTGATGCAGGCCAACTACCGTTTCGACATCCCGGCGATGTTCGCGGTGCTCATCGTGCTCTCCATCATGGGCATGATCGCCCATGGCGTCGTGAAGCTGTGCCAGCGTAAATTCGTGTTCTGGTCCGGCGATGAGAGCAAGCGGGGGACGTGATGTCGCTAGCGGAGGTCCAGTCGACGCGGGAACCGACCTCGGGGCTCGAGCGGGTGCTCAAGGTGATCTACGCCGTGTCGGCGGCCGGCTCCATGGGCATCGGGGTCTCGGCCCTGGCCCGGGAGATCGACCAGCCCAAGGCGGTCGCGCACCGGCTGCTCAAGGGCCTGGCGGCCGACGGCTTCCTCGCGTTCGACGACGCCACCAAGTGCTACCGGCTCGGGACCGGGGCGCTCGCCATCGGCATGGCGGCCCTGCGGCAGACCAACGTGCAGCAGACCGCCCGGCCGATCCTCGAGCGCCTGGTCCGCGAGACCCAGGAGACCGCGACGCTCTCGCTCAAGCAGGGCGACAGCCGCATCTACGTCGACCAGGCGCTCTCGCCGCAGGAGATCCGGATGTCGGTGACCATGGGCGTCGCCTACCCGCTGCACGCCGGGGCGTCGTCCAAGGCGATCCTCGCGGCCATGCCCGACGGCGAGATCGACGGCTACCTCGCCTCGCACTCCCTCAACCTGCTGACCTCGGCCACCATCGCCGGCCGGCACGAGCTGCTGCAGGAGATCGTGCAGATCCGCGAGCGGGGCTACGCGATCAGCGCCGGTGAGCGCGACGCGGGCGCGGCCAGCGTCGCCGCCGCCGTGCTCGGCATGGCCGGCGGGGTGCTCGGCTCGATCTCGGTCTGCGGGCCGGTCGGCCGCTTCGAGGCCACCGACATCCAGCGCCTCGGCGGTCTGGTCCGGGCGGGCGCGCAGGAAGTGTCGCGCGCCGTCGGCCACGTCGCCTGACTTTGTGTGAAAGGCCTTTTGCGATGCACCGTGCCTATTTTCAGACCTCATACGGCCAGATCCACGCCCGCGTCGGCGGCGATTCCGGCCCCAACGTCGTGCTGCTGCACGAGAGCCCGCTCTCCTCGTTCGTCTACGACGACGTGATCCCGCTGCTCGAATCGCGCTACCGCGTGCTGGCCCCGGACACGCTCGGCTACGGCATGTCCGACGCCCCGCCGCAGCGCCTCGACATTCCCGGGTACGCCGAGCCGGTCGTCGAACTGCTCCGCTCGCTCGACGGGCCGGCGGTCGTGGTCGGCTCGCACACCGGCGCCAGCATCGCCATCGCGGCCGCGCACCGGGCCCCGGAGCTGGTGTCCGGGCTGGTGCTGCTGGGGATCGCGACGTACACGCCGCAGCAGCAGCGGGACCGGCGGGACAACTGGGCGCCGGACGAGCCGGTGACCGAGGAGGCCACGCACCTGCTGTCGGCGTGGCAGCGGTACCAGGGACTCTGGCGCGGTTGTGATCTCGAGACCCGGCAGCGGGCGGTGTGGACGATGCTCGGCTCGCTGTCGCGCTACCACTGGGCGTACAACTCGGCCTTCGAATACGACCCGCTCACGCCGCTCGCGCAGCTCTCGTGCCCGGTGCTGTGCGTCGCCGCCGACGGGGAGTTCCTGGAGGAAGGCACCCGCCGGGCGGCCGCGGATCTGGGCCTGCCCTACGAGGTGGTGCCCGACTGCATCGGGCAGATCCCGGTCCGGCAGCCCAAGGTCTGCGCCGACCTGATCGAACGGTTCGTGTCCAGTGCCGTTGCGTGAGACCCGGGACGCCGCGCTGCGGGCGACCGTCGCCCGGCTCGCGGCCAGCCACCCGTTTTATCGTGATTTTTGGTCACAGGTCGACCTCTCGCGCGTCCGGGGCATCGACGATCTTCCGTTGCTGCCGCTGACCACCAAGGCGATGTTCACGGCCGACCCGGAGGCGTTCCGGCTGGAGCCGGACGGGTCACCCGAGCGGCAGCTGTGGGACGTGGCCTACACCTCCGGGTCGACGTCCGCGCCGGCGCCGATCTACCAGTCGGCGTACGACTTCCACGCGATCCTGTTCGCGCAGGTGCGCATGGCCGAGATCCGCGGGATGCGCGGCGACGACCGGATCGCCAACCTGTACCCGCTCACGCCGCAGCCGCACGGCGCCTGGACCCGGGCCAACCACGCGGCGGCCGTCCTCGGGGCGACCGTGGTGTGCGGGATGAGCGGGGCGAGCCCCTGGTTCGACGTGACCCGGCGGCTGCCCGAGGTCGCCGACCTGCTCGTGGCGACGCGGCCGACGGTGCTGTGGGGCGTGCCGAGCTACGTGCGCCGGGTCGTCGACGAGGTCATCCGGCGCGGCGGCACGCTGCCCGACGTGCGGATGCTCGCGATCAGCGGGGAGGCCGTCACCCCGGCGATGGCGGCCCAGCTCGCCGAGCTCCTCGCCGCGGCCGGCGCCCCGCAGGTCGTGATCTCCAACAGTCTCGGCGCGTCGGAGCTGCAGTACGGGCTCGTCGAGTGCGTGGCGGGGGCGGGGTTCCACAATCCGGTACCGGAGCTGCTGCACCTCGACGCGGTGGACGAGGACGGCCTGCCGGTGCCGCCGGGCTCGCCGGGCGCGTTCGTGATGACCCACCTCGGGCGGCAGGGGACGGTGCTGGTCCGGTATCTGCTCGGCGACCGCGTCGAGGTGGACCACGGCCCGTGCCCGCACTGCGGCCGGCTCGGCGGGCGGGTGGTCGCGCACCACGGGCGCTCGAGCCGCTCACTCAAGATCAAGGGCCAGCTGGTCGACACCACGGTGCTGGAGTCCACGGTCGCCGCGGTTCCCGGTGTGGCCGACCACCGCAGTGTGGTGCGGCTCCGGGATTTGCATGATCCACTCTCCGGCGACGAGCTCGTCGTGCAGGTCGCGCCCTTGCCGTCGTTCTCCGCCGATCGCGTGGTCGAGGCGGTCAAACTCGCCACTCGCGTCACGCCCGCCGTCGAGGTCACCACGGCCGATTCCCTCTTTCCACCCGACGAGCGGATGAAGCCGCGCCGGTTCGTCGACGAGCGCTCGGAGTCCCGATGAGTACGCCCGCGATCGACATCGTCTGTAACCTGTTCACGCCCGAGGTCGTCGCCTCCCGGCCCGCCTGGAACAAGCAGTTCCTGGGCGGCAAGGTCAACGCCTCCGAGTCCACCCTCGCCGGTCTGACCGTGGAGCAGCACCTCGACGCGCTGGACGCCGCGAACGTCGAGCACGCCCTGCTGATCGCGCCCAAGATGGGCCGCGAGGGCCTGTCCGAGTCGTGGCGGCTGGACCCGATGCGGGTCGTCGACGTGGTGCAGGCCCATCCCGACCGCTTCAGCGGCCTGGTCGGCATCGACCCGTACGAGGGCATGAAGGGCGTGCGCGAACTGGAGCGCATGGTCCGTGACTACGGGATGGTCGGCGCCCACATCTACCCGCACTGGTTCGAGCTCGCCCCCGACCACGCGCGCTACTACCCGTTCTACGCCAAGTGCGCCGAGCTGGGCGTACCGGTGCAGATGCAGGTGGGGCACTGCCTGCGGTACAGCCACGACCACCCGCTCCCGTCGGTCGGCCGGCCCATCCTCCTGGACACCCTGGCCTGCCACTTCCCCGAACTGAAGATCATCGGCATCCACGTCGGCTGGCCGTGGACGGAGGAGATGATCGCGGTCTCCTACAAGCACCCGAACGTGTACATCGGCATCGACGCGTACGCCCCGAAGTACCTTGACCCGAAGCTGGTCAGCTACCTCAACGGCTGGGGCGCCGACAAGGTCATGTTCGGCACCGACTTCCCGGTGATCCCGCACGGCCGCGCCCGGGCGGAGATCGCCGAGTGGAACCTGCGCCCTTCATCCGAGGCGAAGCTGATGCGGGAGAACGCTCTTAAGGTGTACGGGCTTTCGTTGTGAGGCTTGGGATCGCCGTGAACACGTTGCCGGGGTCGTAGCGGCGCTTGACGCGCAGCAGCCGGTCGAGGTTGTCCCCGAACGAGTCGCGGGCCCGCTCGTCCTCTTCGGGCCCCAACTGGTTCGGGTACGCCCCCGGCAGCGCTTCCACCGCACCTACCACGCCGTCGGCCCACGCCCGGTGCTCGTCCTCCGGCTGGTCCGGTTGCCACACGGCGATCACCTCGATCACCTGGTGCGGCGCCCGGTGCGCGAACGCGGTCGCGGCCGGATCGACGCGCGCCGCCGCCCCGTGGAACCGGTTCACGAACAGGACGTCGAACGGCGACGAGGCGGCGACGGCCCCGGCGGTGAGCGCCCGCGCCGTGCCACCGGTCAGCTCGCGGGTCCAGGCGCTGCGCAGCAGATAGTGGTTCCCCGGGACGGCGTTGGCCTCGAACATCCCCGCCGCGACCTCGTACGGCACGGGTCCGACCTGGTCGACGAACGGGTGGCCGAGGGATCGCAGCCGCGCGACGTACGGTTCGCCGGCCGCGAGGTCGTCACCGCACCAGACGGGGCACAGGAAGACCGACTGCTGCGCGAACCCGGTCATCACGGTGAGCTCGTCGGGGGCCGCGGCGACGAGCTCGGCGTAGCCCTTGAGCACGTCGGCGGCCTCGTGGATCGGGAACACCAGCATGCCGGCCAGCACCATGGGAATCGGGTGCAGGCGCAGCCGCATCGAGGTGACGACGCCGAAGTTGCCGCCGCCGCCGCGCAGGGCCCAGAGCAGGTCCTCGTCGGCCTGGACGATGGTGCCGTCGGCGAGGACCACTTCGGCGCTGAGGAGGTTGTCGGCGCCGAGACCGCAGCGCCCGACGAGCGGACCGTACCCGCCGCCGGTGGTGAAGCCGACCATGCCGACGCCGCGCTCCACACCGGTCACGGCGGCCAGTCCTTGCGATGCCGCGACCTGGAGGACGTCGCGGGCGGTCGCTCCGCCTTGCACGGTTGCCGCGTCGCCCTCGATCTCGACTGCGCGCATGCCGGTGAGGTCGACGACGACGCCACCGTCGCACAGGGCCCGGCCGGCCCAGTCGTGGCCGCCTGCTCGCACCGAGATCGGCAGCCCGGCCTCGCGCGCCGCCCGCACAACGCCGGCCACTTCCGCGGCGTCCCGGCAGCGCGCTATGGCGGCGGGCCGCTTGTCGACGGCCGCATTCCAGACCCGACTGCCGATCTTGTACTCGTCGTCGCCCGGTACGAGCAGCCGCTCCCCCAGCCGCGGGCGGAGAGCGCCTTCAATGGCTGACATGGCGCCGACCCTACCGTCCCGCTGACGGTGAGCGCCGTCACAAACACGACCCGTGACGATTGAACTGCGGCTCTATGGTGCAGGCGTGAGGTTTCCCGGGATTGCCGCCGCGCGCGGTGTGATGCTCGGCCTGCTGCTCGGCGACGCGCTGGGGGCCGCACGGGGCAAACCGCCTGCGGCCGGCCCACTGCGGGCGGGCACCGGCGGCCAGCTGGCCTGCTGGACGGTGGAGGGGATGATCCGGGCGCATGTGCGTGGCATGCACAAGGGCATCACCACCGTTCCGGGTGTCGTCTGGTACGCCTATCGCCGCTGGGCCGCCGTCCGGGGCGACGTGCCCGCCGCCGGTCGCGACGACGCGTGGTGGCGCGACAGCGGCTGGCTCATGCACGTGCCTGTCCTGGCCGAACGCCGGGGCACCGCTCCCGCCACGGTCGCCGCCCTCGGCTCCGGACGGCAGGGCACGGTGGCCGAGCCGACCGGCACGAGCGTCGGCGCCCACGCGGTGACCCGTACGCTGCCTGCGGCCCTGTGCTCCTGGTGGACCAGCGATGCGGGCCCCGCCGCGCAGATCGCCGCCCTGACCCACACCGGCGAGGCGATCACCGCCGCGGCCCGCGCCGCCGACCTCGTGGCGGCCGTCGCCCAGGGCACCGACCTGACCGAGGCGGTGGCGGGACTGCCCGCGCGGGAGCTGCCGCCGATGCCACTGGTGCCGGCCTCGGTGCTGAACCTGGCCCGATCCACGCCGCGCGATCCGTCGGTCCTGCGCCGCCTGGCCCCGAACGGCGCGGCGACCTCGGCCCTCGCCGGCGGCCTGTACGCCGCGGCCACTGTCGACGCCCCCGCCCAGATCGCCGAGGCGCTGACCTTCGCGGCTTCGGCGGGCGACGGCGGCCACGCGGCGACGGTGGCGGGTGCGTTGCTGGGCGCCCGCTTCGGGCCCGGCGGGCTGCCGGTCGACCTCGTGGCTCGGCTGGAGCTGGTCTGGGTCGGCGACACCTTGGCCCGCGATCTGGTGCAGCAGGTCGAGGAGAGCCCGTCCGGCAACGAGTACGCGCCGGCTCCGGACGCGACCTGGTGGGACCGCTACCCCGGCTTCTGACACCCGCGAACCGCACCGCCTGGCCCGGACGTCCCTGTTTCCCGGCCTCGGGTCACTGCCGCGGCTGTTCCTCGTAGAGGGTCGGCGTCTCGGTCTGGGCCACCGCGGTTCCGCGCGATCATCGGCCGTGGGCGGCGCAGGTGGCCCAAGGTGCTCGGCCGCGGCGAACACAGGCGGCCCCGGTGCGCGGCGGTCGCCCCCGGAGGAGGGCGGCGCCGCGGCCGGGGCCGTCAGGCGAGTGCGGGCGTCAGCGCCGGTCGGCCGCCTCGTCGGCGGCGGTGACCGGAGCGGCCTCCTCGTCGTCTTCCTCGTCGTCCTCGGCGAGGTCGTCGTCCAGGTCGGCGAAGGCGTGCTCGTCGAGGCGGTCCACCACGCGGTCGGCGGCGGCGAGGGCGAAGGGCCCGGCGCCGTCGTTGTCCTCGTAGGTCTCCGGGTCGAGCGGGGTCTCGACCTCGGCCACGATGACCACGCCGTCGAGGGACTCGAGCTCCGGGATGTCCAGGGCGCCCAGCGAGCCGTCGCCCGCCTGCATGAGCTCCAGGACGGCCTCGCCGACGGTCTCGACCGCGGCGCTGTCGCCGTCGCCGGGGTTGGCGCGGCGGGCGGCCTCGGCCACGGCGAGCAGGGCGCCGACGCTCGGGATGCGGTAGTCGCGGCGCTGGCGGACCGAGATCACCCGCGGGTGCGGGTCCTCAGCGTCGGCGCCGTCCACGATGCCGACGCCGAACTGGCGGTCGGCCTCCTCGGGGTCGATCGCCTCGACGTCCCACGGGGTGACCTCGCCGAACTCGTCGAGCAGCAGCTCGTCGTAGCTGTTGGAGGCGTTGTTGAGCTCCACGTAGGCGCGCCACACCTCGTCGTCGTCGGCCCGCCCGTTGGCGGCCTTGACCGCGGCAAGGTGCTCGCGGGCCGCCGCGATCACTCGCTCGAGCGCGGCGTCAAGCTCCGCGTGCCGGTCGGTCATGATGGGATCCCCCTGATGAAGATGAATTAGGACTGCTGCAGGAACCGGTCGAGCACTCGCACGCCGAACTGTAGTCCCTCCACGGGTACGCGCTCGTCAATGCCGTGGAACAACGCGCCGAAGTTCAGGTCGGCCGGCAGGCGCACCGGGGAGAAGCCGAAGCAGCGAATGCCCAGCTTGGCGAACTGCTTGGCATCGGTACCCCCACTGAGCATGTACGGCACCGCGATCGCACCCGGGTCCTCCGCCCGCAGCGCCGAGGACATGGCCGCGACCAGCGCTCCGTCGAACGTGGTCTCCAGCGCGGGCTGGCGGTGGATGTACTCCAGCTCGATGTCCGGGCCGACGATCCGGCGCAGCTCCTCCTCGAACAGCTCGGACTGCCCGGGCAGCGTCCGGCAGTCGATCGTGGCGGAGGCGCGCCCGGGGATCACGTTGTCCTTGTACCCCGCGGCGAGCCGGGTCGGGTTCGCCGTGTTCCGCAGCGTCGCACCGATGATCATCGCGATCGGGCCGATCTTGCCCACGGCCTGCTCGGGGTCGTCGAGGTCGAGCTCGATGCCGAGGATCTGCGAGACCTGCTCCAGGAATGCGCGCACGGTCGGCGTGAGCACGACCGGGAAGCGGTGCGTGCCGACCCGCGCGACCGCCTCGGCCAGCGCCGTCACCGCGTTGTCGTCGTTGATCATCGAGCCGTGGCCGGGCCGGCCCTTGGCGTGCAGGCGCAGCCAGTCGATGCCCTTCTGCGCGGTCTCGATGAGGTACAGCCGCTGGTCACCACCCACGCTCACGGAGAACCCGCCGACCTCGCCGATCGCCTCGGTGACGCCCTCGAAGTGCTCCGGGTGCCGCTCGACCAGGTACTGCGCGCCGTACGTGCTCCCGGCCTCCTCGTCGGCCACGAACGCCAGCACCACGTCGCGGGGAGGCTTGCGGCCCTCGCGCTTCATCTGCCGTACGAGAGCCAGGACCATCGCGTCGAAGTCCTTCATGTCGACGGCGCCCCGGCCCCAGAGGTAGCCGTCCTTGACCTCGCCGCCGAAGGGGTCGACCGACCATTCCGACGCATCAGCCGGTACCACATCCAAATGACCGTGGATCAGCAGCGCTTCCCGGCCCGGGTCCTCGCCCTCGAACCTGGCCACGACGCTGGCCCGGCCCGGCTCGCTCTCGTAGATCTCCGGTTGGAACCCGACCTCGGCGAGCTTCTCGGCCACATACTCCGCGGCGACCCGTTCCCCGGCGCTCGTGTCGAGGTCACCGGTGTTGGTGGTGTCGATGCGGATCAGGTCTCGGCAGATTTCGATGACCTCGTCGGTGGCGTCCATGAGGAAGTCATATCAGGCCCCACTGACATTTTTTTCGGTGGTCCGGCGACGACTACCGAGTGTCGCCGCCGGATCACCCTGCGAATCACCAGCCGAAGCCGGCCGCATAGGTCAATGAAGCCAGAACTGTCTGCCCGGCCGCGTTCGGGTGGAAGTAGTCCCAGGTGGAGACCTGTGACAGGGCGAACTGGTAGCCGAAGACCGCGCCGCCGTCGTACTTGCAGTTCGCCCCGTAGGCGGTGCAGGCTGAGGCGAGCTGAGCGTTGAAGTCGACGACCCGCTGCCGCACCCGGTCCCGCCGGGCGGTGTCGGCGGACGACGTCGACGAGGGGTTGGCGAGCATGGACTGACAGACACCGAAGAGCGACCAGACAGTACGAGCGGATCCGTTCGCACTTCCCACCTGCCAGAGCCGCTTCAGGTCGGGAATGCTCACGAGCAGGATCTTCGCGTTCGGCAGCCCGGCCTTGAGCGTGCCCAGCGCCGAGTCGAGCGAAGCCCGGAACGCGGCGACACTGGTCATCGACGCCTCCGAGCTGGTGCAGGCGTCGTTGGCCCCGATCAGGATCGTGACGTAGGCCGCGCCCTGGCTCACGACGGTGCCGGCTTGCCCGGGCATGTCGGCGACCTTGGCCCCGGACCTGGCGTCGTTGTAGTTCTTGCCGTTGATCGCCGGATTGACGGCCCGGATACGCAGGTAGTGGCTGTTCACGGCGGGGTCGGAACCGGTACTGAACGATCGGCTCGGGCAGTCGACGTACCAGCCGCAGGCGTTGAATCCGCGGGAGATCGAGTCGCCCATCGAGGCGATGGAGCCGGGCGGCGGGCCCGGAGCCGCGGCGGCCGGGGCGGCGGTCCCCAGCTGCGCGGCAAACAGAACGGCGGCGGTGAGAGCGGCGAGGTTGGCGGCCCCTCGCCAGGACAGTGCCATGGCGGCTCCCTGCATATTGAAGGATGTGCATGCGATAGTACTGACGGGTAACCAGCAGTTTCAAGACTTCAGCCCCCGGGTAACCGCCTGCCCGTGAGCGGACTGCCACCCTTGCCACCCATCGACGGCGACGCAACCGGCCGCAGCATGATCGACCTGCTCGACGAGGAACACGAGCAGCTCGACCGCCTGTGCGCCCGCGCCGAGACCGAACCCGCAGCGTCCGACGTCCTCGTGGCAACCCTCGCGCGCCACCTGTCGGCCGAGGAGCAATACCTCTATCCAGCTGTTTCGTCGGTACTCCCGGCAGGCCCCACCATCGCCTCCCGCGAACTGGCCGCCGACGCAGAGTTGCTCGTGGCCCTGCGCCGCCTGCACACCAACGCTGATCGTTCTTCATTGCGGACGGTCACCGAGCACGTACGCGAGCACACCCACCGCACCGCTGGGGAGCTGTTCCCGGCCCTACGTTCGCGATGCACCGAGGAGCAGCTCGTACGCCTGGGCAACCGCGTCGAAATCGCCCGTTCCGCCGCGCCGACCCGCCCCCACCCCGGCACCCCGTCCACCCCACCGCTGAACAAGCTCGTGGACCCGGCCCTGGGCGTCGTCGACAAGGTCATGGACGCCCTGACCCGCCGCACCACCTGGGAAGAAGATCTATAAAACTCGACGTTTATCGATCACTCAACCCTGGGTAACCCCACCCCAGACGCGCAGCGGCCGGCTCCCCCCTCCGGCCGCTGCGGCGCGTCGACCCCCCGATTTCTCAAGATCGGCTGAGACCGTGTAACGTATCGCGTGGCCGTTGGGCACGGGGTCTTCGGACACCGAGTACAATGGTTCAGCCGGTCGAAGTGGCGGAATGGCAGACGCGCTAGCTTGAGGTGCTAGTGCCCTTTATCGGGCGTGGGGGTTCAAGTCCCCCCTTCGACACCAGTTTGATATAAAATGTCCGGTTCTGAAGGGTTCAAGCTATCGCTTGAACACCCAGCTACGGCACCGCTGACGACTAATGGTGTTTAAGCAAGACTTTGACACCGTCGCTCGCACCCAACCTGGTCGATTTTGAGATGACCGGTGCCGAGATGCTCACCAATGTCGTCGAACAGTCGCTCCTACGACGCGGCACCCGGCAGGCACGCCCGATCAGTCCTCGACTGAGTGACGTCGCACGCAAACAGCGAGCATGCATCTTGATGACCGCATGCGATGGTCGCCATGACCCGCTTTCGTCCTCCAGGCGCCCTGCACCCCTGCCCGGCAGTTCCCGCAACCCCCGATGACACCGCACGTCGCGCAGGCCAGATCACACTCAACGTACGGTTCGACCTGCCGATCGACGACATCACCATTGTCGTGACCATGACCCCGTCCGTCGACCGCGCCTCAATCGCCGACCATGGATAGGGCTACCCCGGCACAGCCGCTGCCGATCACCGTCGCCGGATGGATCCCGCTGACTCTGAACACCTGCACGCCCAGCACCGCGACCCTGTACCGCCACTACCTCGAACTGTTCGCCCAACGCCACGGCGATGACGACCTCGCCAGCATCCGCGCCACCCACATCAGCGACTTCGCCACCTGGACCCAAACCATCGCGCAACGCCGACGGTCGTCCATCGACGGACGCAGCGCCAAAGAACACGCCATCGCCGCCGTCCGCAAACTCTTCACCGTCGCCATGCAGAACGACATCATCATCGGCAACCCCGCCGCTGTCATCACCAAACCCCGCCGCCACCCCACCCGACGTGTACCGCTGACCAGCGAACAACTCAACGACGTCTTCGACGCCGCCGCCGACCACGAGACTGTCCTGCTGCGCTTCCTGCTCGAAACCGCATGCCGCCGCGAAGGCCTGCTCAACCTCACCCCGAAATCGGTCCACCCAACCCGCCAGACCGTCATCCTCGACGAGAAGCACACCCAGCACCGCGAACAGCCGGTCTCCGCCGCCATAATTGACGCCCTCGCCGACTCCAGCTGCCCGCTATACACCTGGACCCGCCGTCGCCTCGATGCACTCTGGGTCCGCCTCGGACGCGAACTCGACTGGTTCGCCACGCTCGGCGTCACAACACATTGGTTCCGGCACACCACCATCACCCGCGTCGAACACCGCACCGGCAGCTACACTCTCGCCGCCGCGTTCGCCGGCCACCACCTCCCGGGTAGCACTGGCACCTACATCAACATCACCGTCGCCGACGTCTGCTGGGCCTTCGAACAAGCTGGCTACGGCGACCATCCACTTGCTCGACAATCCCGCCGGCAGCGATAGCCGCAAGCCCGCCGGTAGGAACAAACTACCGGCGGGACACCAACTACACCATTCAGTCCATCCGCCAGTTCACAAGACTTCCATGTCGGGAGGACCGACTCTGCAAAGGGACCTCAATCACGGCGTGACGCCGAGGGCGGTGGTGAGCCTGTCGCGCATGCGGGCCTTGCGCCTTTCGTAGAACTCGACGAATCCCGACATGTCCGACGGCAGATCGTGGAGGTCGTTGGCTTGCACGTATGTGGCCTGCTCCGCCTGTACGGCGAAAGCCCGTTCGAGCCAGTCAGCTGGCAATTTCGCCTGCTTCTCGACGTTCGGCACGCCGCCGAGCAACTGGAGGTTGGGAAGCAGATCGAAGCGGCTCAGATAGTCGTCGATGGCGTCCTCTGCGATTCCCGCGATGCGCAATTTCGTTCGCGTGAACCGGGAGCGCGGAAAGATGTGATCCTCGTGGAATTGCTTGGCCAGATCGAGTCCGGGGTAAAGCAGCGCGAGGACCGGAAAGGTCCGCTGACCACCGTACTTGAGCTCCAGCAGTTCGTCGATCTCCGCCGGCTCGAACGACAATGACTTCCCAAGGGCTGTCATCTCCTTCTCGATCTCCGCGACAGGGAACCCGTAGCCGGGCTGCTGGTCGATCGCCTGCCGGATACGGCCGAGAAGACTGTCGAGGCCCGACCCCCAGATGCCGCGCTTGACAAGCGAACGGGTGATCCACTGCCGGACGGTCATGCGATCTTTCGCATCCGCTCCTGAGGTGACATAGCTGTCGGATACCTCGTGTTTGGCAAGGTAGTAAGCCAGCGGCACCACCACGCTCGCCGCCGTCAGGGTTCGTTCGCTGAAGCCGAAGGTACCGATTAGCGCAACCGCGCGGATCAACGCTGCACGCGTCGTCCCCCAAGAGGCTTCCACCTTGTGCATGTTGCTCTCAGTGAAGTTCGAGACCTGGAATCGCAGGTCGACGCCCGCAACCATGAGAGCTGTCTTGAGTACGACGTCCTTGGAGAAGGAGAAGCTGCTGGAGCCGCTGGTGTTGAGTTCTTGAACCAGCTTGCGAACCTCCTCTCTGGCGTCGAGGTGCCGCCACTGGTTCGTCGCCATCGACAACAGCAGGTCGGAATAGGACAACGTGGTGCCGCCGCTGTTGACCCGTACGAAGATGTCGAGGACCTTGTTGGGATCCTGGGTCTGCTCCAAGTAGTAGTTGATTGGTTTCTGCTCACGGACTGCTTTGTACAGGTCATAAAGCCGCTGGAAGCACGCCGGGGTGCTCAAGTCGAGGCTGCGCTTGGTCAGCTCGCCGTACAGCGCCGGACCGGCGTTGTCGAGGTCGAGGACGGCTCCGACTCGATACCAGCGATCGGGTTGACCGTCCTGCGGCTTGGCGTCGGCGTCGGTGAGGAACCTCAGGTCGTATCGCAGTCCGAGGTCGTTTTCCTCAGCGTCGGCCTCCAGGTTGATGTAGAGACGTTTCTTCGGGAAGGCGTCCGGACTGGTCCACCAGGCGTACTTCTTCTTCTCCGCGTGACTGCCGTAGATAGCAATGTTCAGCGCGGTCAGACGCTGCTGGCCGTCCAGAACGGCGGTGATGCCGCTGCCCGCCGGCACGGTCGCCTTGTTGGCGTATGGATCGTCCCGCTCGTGATAGTGGGTGAGGAAGTTGTAGAACGTATATGTCTTTGCCGTTTCAGGATCAACCTTCCACAGCAGGAACGAACCCATTGGATAGCCGCGCATCAGGCTGTCGAACAAGCGGCGGATCTGGTCAGGGTTCCAGACGAACTCGCGTTGAATCGCGGGCAGAAGGTACTGCTTTTGATGGATGGCGCCGAGGATCTCTTCCGCCGTCACCGGCGTCTGGAAGGCCACTGGCTGTTCTCCCTGTCCCTAACGATGCGCAGAAGTGGATCTCGGAAGCCCTGCCTGCCTTCGCCGTCGGAAGAATCGGGGCGTCACTCCCCCGATGATTCCGCGATGCCCGCGATGATCTGGCTCGGACTGCCGTGCCAGCTGACGGCAAGGCCATCCCGGGCGCGGGTCACCGCAACGAAGAGCAGCGATCGGGCCTTGCGCACTTCGCGCTCATAGCGAGCCGGGTCATCGTGACGATACCGATCGATTCCCGTCCGCGGGATGACACCCTGACTCACACCAACGATGGCGAGCTTCTGATACTCGAGTCCCTTGAAGCGATGCATCGTGCCCACGTGGACCTCGCCGTCACCGCTTGGACCGTCCTTAGCGAGTTCGGCGCACGTAACGCCGGTACTCGTCAGGAACGCCATCACCTGGCCCACGCGCTCGCGATCCGTGACGCAGACCGCGATATGACCGGTGGGGTCGCGTCGCATACCAGCGCCGTCGCCGGCGATCTCCTCCCGCCAGGCGCTCAGTGTCGAGGCCAGAGCGGTGAGTTCGTCGTCCCAGCCAACGTAACCGGTGAACGTTGGGGTCGGGCCGTGCAAGATCGACCGGTAACCGGCAAGGTCGTCGGTGCCATCGTTGAGGTCATCGTAGGTGACGTCCTTGTCGTCGGCCACGAGTAGCGCCCGCGCGAGGATCTCGCGGGTCGTGCGGTAGCTCAGGGTGAGGCGCGTCGAACGTCGGCCGCGGATGTTGATCCCGAGGGCACCGAGGGAAACCTGGTGATCGTAAATGCGTTGATGAGTGTCGCCGGCGATGAACATGTCGTTGGGCTGGTCCGGGTCGACCATCGCCCTCAGCATCTTCCAGTGCGCAGCGCGGAGGTCTTGGGCCTCGTCCACGACCACATGCTGATACCGGTAGCCCAGGTGCCGTGATCCGGAACTTTCGCCGTCGGATGTTCCGGCTGTACGGCGGGCCTCGGCGGCTGCGGCGCGGTCCATCTCGTAGCGGGCGGCGCGTTCGGCGGCCTGGCCCCAGGTCTCGACGCCGAGCTTGTCGAGTCGGGCGGTGAACTGCTCGATGAGCTTCCACACCTGGCTGCGTTCGGGTCGGGTGAGCGAGCGTCCGCGGCCTGCGCGCCGGACCTGGAAGTAGTCGGAGCGGCTCGGGACGGACTGACCGAGGATCACCTGTTCCCACTCGTCCAGCAGGAACTCAGCGTCCCAGCGTTGCTCGTCGAGCTCGGCCAGCAGTTGCCGGAGTTCGGTAAGGGCGACCTGGTCGGTGACGCGCTGCTTACGGTTTCGCTGCGCGGTGTTCTCGCCGACGACCCTCGCGGCCAGCTGATCGATGTGGGTGACGTCGACGCGGGCCATCAGCTCGGGATCGATGAGGGAGGCGAGCCGCAGCCGCAGATCGGCGGCCAGGTTCATGGTGAACGTGGTGAGCAGGATGGACTTGTCGGTGCCGAGCGGCAGCTGCCGGGCCAGGTGGTTGACGCGGTGCAGCGCGACGATGGTCTTGCCGGTGCCCGGTCCGCCGGAGATGCGCACCGGGCCTTTGTTGCGGTGCGTGGCGAGGCGCTCCTGTGTCGGGTGGAGGTAGACCTTCCAGGCCCGGAAGTCACCTTCGTCAATCTTGGCCTGCACGTTCTTGTCGACGGTGGTGACCTTGGTACGGGTCACCGCGGTGGCGAAGTCCGTCAGGTCCAGATCCTCGTCGAGCTGGACCGGTGCCGTGACCGCTTGACGAACCTCATCGATGCCCATGCCCGACGCGAGGCCGTAGATGACGTCCTTGGACAGCATCGGCGCACCGTCGAGGACCTGGTCGAGTTCGCTGTCGCTGGTGACTGCGAGGACCAGCTCGATGAGCTGTTCGGCAACGCCGAGGTCGCGCAACTGGTCGGCGTCGTACGCGGCAAGGAGCGGCGGTTCGGCAGCGGGCACGGGCTCGATCGGCTCAACCGTTGGCGGAGTGACGGCTTCGGGCTCCGCCGGGGTGAGGGTGATGCCGGCGCGGCGAAGTGCGCTGCTGCCGACGACGGCGAGGTCGACGAACTCGATCTCGCCGGTGACCCGGTTGACGGCGACCTGGAGCTCGTCGTAGACATCCTTGCGGTGCCGGACCGCGATAACGAGCCAGTGTTGGGTGCCGTCCGGGTCGACGCCGACTGGTGTGAGCAGCGCGCGGTACGACTGGTTGATCTTCGCCCGGTAGATACGGGAGTCGCCCTTGAGCTTCTTCAGATCCAGGCCGGGCTGGTCCGGGTTCGCGCGGAACATGTGGCTGAAGTCGTAGAACTGTGCCTTCACCGCGCGGTCGAGCTTGTACAGCTCTTGTTCGGCTTTGCGGTACAGGCTGAGCCGAGCGGTCATCAGGAGCTGCCTTCCAGGTCGGGGAGTCGCGCGATGAGGTCGTCGAGATGGTCCAGCCAGTCCGCGGCGGTCCTGATCGTCCATCCGGCGGCGGTATACGCCTCGTCGCGGCGTCGTTCCTCGTCGGCTTGGGCTGCATGCTGCCCGCCGACAACCGCAATCTTTATCTCGCCGTCGTGCCAGCCGAGGTCCACGAGCCAGCGGCTGGGGCCGAGCTCATAGCCGAACACCGGCGCTTGTTTGCCGTGATCGGCGAGGAATTCGGCTAGGTGCAGCAGCGCAGGGCTGTCCTGCTCCTCTCGCAGAATGGCAAGAATGTCGTTGTCCCACACGACGTCTCGTCGTGACGTCCTCGGCGCCGGGAGAGTCGCATCGACGGCAGGGGCGGTTGCCGACCCACCGCTGAGTGAGTCCAGCTGGCCGGCTCCGCCGCAGACTGCAAGTACCTCAATGTCGAAGGCAGCCGCGTGGCTGGCCGCCAGTTGCACACCGTCGCCACCGGCGAGGGAGAGGAACTGGGTGAGGTTGGTCCAGTACAGCCAGGCCCGCCAGCGGTCGCGGTGCTCGTCCTGGCGCAGGGCGGCGTCGCCGTCGTCGAGGACGGCCAAAGCGCTCCATCGCGGCTGTTCGAGGTTGGTGGCGTCGAGCGCGACGACGAGAGGCAGCCCGGCGGCGTCCTTCGCCCTGAAGACATGCACCTGCCCGCCTTGGGCGGCGGCTGGCGGGTCGACGGCGTCGGATCGGCCGCCGGGGGTGAAACGGCCCAGCTCGCGTCGGAGCGCGTCGATCAGCTCGCCCCGCCGGTCCGTGGACACGACCGGTGCCGTGCCCGGGCTGGCGAGCAGGCCGGTGACGAGTGCCTGTGCGCGGCGTGCCCACGCGACTGCGTCCGGATCACGCAGGTAGGCGATCAACGTGGCGATCGGGTTGGTGAAGACGGCACCGGCGAGTTGGCCGCGCTGACCACCGTACTGCTCATATGCACGCTTCGCGCTCTCCTGGGCCGCGCCGGCATAGGGCGCCCAGACCGGTCGCGCCTCGGTGCGCCGCTGTTCGAACAGATCGATGTCGTGCCAGTTGATCTGGAAGACGGTGTGGCCGTCGGCCCGCAACATGGTGCGCCGGGTGGCATCGGCGGCGATCCTGTTGTGGTCGCGGCTGGCGTGGAAGCGGAAACCCTCCAGGTACACCTTCACGCTGTGCGGGGGCCCGTCGACGCGGGTGAAGGTGAAGTCGGTCCGTGTGCGTTCCAGCTGCTGCTGCGCGGTGAGCCGCCAATGGACGACGTCAGTGCCGCCGGTGAAGCGGAGGTGGCCGCTGGCGTTTCGGTCCTCGTCCAGGACCGCGTCCTCGGTGACGCCCGCCCATTCCCGAAGCGCCGTCAGGAACCGTGCCTCGAGGTCGGATTCGACCTGACGGTCCAGGCCGACCAGGCCAGTGTGCGCGATTTCGGTGGTGTCCCAGCCGTCGGTGCCGTCCTTGGTGAACAGCAGCGACTCGAGCATGTCGATCGCGGCCCGGCGGGAGACCACGTCCTGCTGCAGTTCCGGGGTGTACCGGTGCAGGCATCGATGGCAGGCGCGGCGCTGCTCCTCGGCGCACGGGCAGGTCCGCAGCGCCTCGTATGCCGCGAGCAGTGTGTCGCGGAACGCGTCGGGTTTGGTGAGCCGGTCGAGGTAGCCGGTGCCGCCGGGCAGTTCGTCGAACAGCACGAGGAACCAGCGGCGTTCCCCGCTGTCCTGGTCCGGCATCGACGCGACGGTGGTGTCCAGATGTTGGGGGTCGCCGCCGAAGTGCAGATCCACACCCATCCGCAGCGCGGCCCGGAATGAGTGGACCCGCGCGTCGACGTCGGCGCTCGCCGCCGGCAGCAGGATGCGCAGCGCCTCGGTCTGCAACTGGTGGGCCAGCAACACCGGTTCCTGGGTGACGCCGTCTCGTTTACCGCGGCGCAGCGGGCACCACGGCCGGTGGTGCTTCAACGCCGGGTTGCGGGCTTCGGACGAGTTCAGCGCGTCGGTGTCGTGGTCGAAGACAGGCTTGCCATCGGCGGTAGCGGCGCCGCAGCCGGTGCAGACGTGGAACGGGTTGAGCCGCACCGTGTGTCCGGCGAACTCGTCCCGAGCCTGTGCGTCGAACCGGGCTGGTCCGACGTTGATGCGGCGGATCATGGCCCGGCGGCAGTAGTCGACGCCGAGGGTCTGATGGGCGTGCCGCCAGGAGCCGGGGGCGATGGCGTCCTGCGGGAAGTCGACCGCGTCGATGACCGTGTAAAAGCGCCGGTCGCGTTCGTCCTTGTCGTCGCGGATGCGGGCGTCCTCGCGCTTGTCGCGGGAGGTCACCGTGACCGGCTCCACCACCTGGAACAGGCAGGAGCCGTCGTCGGCGATGAGCAGGCTGCGGCAGCGTGGGCACGCCGACCGGTCACTGACCGCGTCCTCGGTCCGCACGTATCCGCATCCTGGGCAGATCCGCCAGTCGTACCAGTCCTTGCGGCCGTCGGTAGCGACCTCCAGGCCGGTGATCTCGTGCCGGTACCCGTTGACGTAGAAGGTGTTTCCGGGCGCGAGCTCCTCGAGTGCGTACCGGCGCGGTCGCTGGTAGCCGACGGTCGTGGAACTGAACACCATCCGGCCGGTCTTCGGGTCGGCGCCCTCCTCGCCGTACACCGTGGCGGCCAGGGTCGTCGCCACACCTATCAGGGCGTAGTTCGGCAGCAGCCCCAGGTCGCACAACGCGTTCTGCGCCGGGGTGTCACCGAGGTGGAGCAGCCGCTTGCCGACGTTACGCCGTTCAGCGTCCAGTTCACCTTTCTGCCGTAGCTGCTCGGGGTCGGTGTCGTGCAGTTCGCCGTGTGCCTCGTCGATCATCTTGAGCCGGGCCCGGAGCGCCTGCTCGGATCGGCGCCACTCGGCCTCGGCCCCCTCGACGGCGGACCGCAACCCGCGTGTCGCGTACGTCTTTAGGTCCGCTTTCGCGTCGTCGGTCACGCCGGCCGGGAACAGCGCGAGGAAGGCGTCGGCGAGCGACTCACCCTGCAAGGTCGCCAGTTGCACAAGGTCGGTGAGGTAGCCGGACGGGCCGAACAGTGCCGGCGCGCGGTGCGGCAACGGACGCAACGGCGCGCCGTCGGCCCGGATGAGACGGCCGGCCGCGGCCAGATCCAACAGGTGGGCGAGGTACTGCCGGCGCAGGATCTCCACCGCCGACAGGTAGCAGCCGGGCGGCACGATCGTGCCGGCGATGAGGTCCCTTGGCCGGTCCAGGAAGTAGAGGTCGCGGCGGCGCCGGTCCGGGATCGTGAGCAGGAACGCATTACCGGTGCGCCGACCGGCCCGGCCGGTCTGCTGCGCGTAGTTGGCCGGTCGCCGCGGCAGCGCCGCAAGAACGACCGCCGACAGGTCGCCGATGTCGATGCCCATCTCCAGCGTAGGTGTGCACGACAGCACGTTCGGCGCCTTGAACCCCTCGCCGAGTTTGAAGGCGCGTTCGACCCGTTCGCGCTGCGGGCGGGTGAGCATCCCGGTGTGCTCGGCGGTGATCACCTGGTAGGTGCCCGCCTCCCGGTACAGCCGCCGGTAGTAGTCGCGCGTGTAGTCACGGTCCCGCTGGTGCCGTCCGAGCCCTTCCGGCTGATCGCCGGCGACGAGGCGGCCGGTCCGGCACCGATACGCCGGGCAGGGCTGATCCCGCCACTGATCCAGCAACGACGGGTGCACGGTCTGCTCCCAGAAACACACAGGGCAGCGCACGAACGCCGACCGGACCTCGGTGTCGTCCAGCAGCAGCGCCTCGACGTTGCCGGGACGCAGCCCGTACACGCGGGCCGAGGAGTCGTTGGGTGTCCGCACTGCCAACAGCCCGGCCGACGTCAGCTCGGGCAGGAGCCGGCCCCAGAACTCGGGGGCGACCTCACGCGGCAAGCCAAGGCACCGGCCCAGCCACCGTTCGTACCAGGAAAGCCGCCCACCAGCGACGTCGAAGTCGCTGTTCGCCTTCGGCTGGGCGAGCAGGAACACCGGTGCGGCCACGCGGGTCGGGAATGCGCGCATGCCTGGTTCGCGCTGCCCCCAGATGAAGTACCGGCTGGTGCCGGCCTCGTCGATGTACTTACGCAGCCAGTCGTGCGCGACCGCGCCCCGGCTCCGCAGCCGCTCCAGGAAGATCCGCAGGAACGCGAGATAGCGGGCGTCGTCCTGCGCCACGATCCCAAGGTCGGGTCGTTCGAGGTCGACGTGCAGGTTCCGGACGAGCGCCGCGACGCCGTCCGGGTCGGCGATCCGCACGTGCGCCGCGGCCGTCCGGGTCAGCTCCAGAGTGCGGCCGTTGCGGGACCGGAACCCGAACTCCATCAGTGTCTCGAACGCCAGCCGCTGACCGATCAGCGTCCACGTCGCCCGGTCCCCGCCGCGGCTACGGCCGGACAGCAGCCGGTCGACCCCCTTGAAGCTGTGCAGGTCCGGCGGCACCACGGCGGCGAGGGTCTGCCCGTCGGCGGTAGCGTCGATCACGTCGGCGATCAGGTCGTTGAGGGCAGTAGCGCCGTCCTGCCGCAGGCGGGTCGCCAGCAGCGCCCGCAGTGAGAACGTGTACGACCGGTTGGCGACGAACCCGGCCCGGTGCGCAGCGTCCTGCACCGAGTCGTTGAACATCAACGTCTTGTTCTCGTGCAGCGTCTGGTCGAGTTCACCGCCGGTGAACAGCTGGGTGATCGCCGCCGACGCCATCGCCGCCGCGCCGGTGCCGAGGAACCGGATCGCGTTGCGTTCCCCGCAGGCGGGGCACCAGTCCTCCTTCGCCGCCGTGTTCCCGGTAGGGCCGGTGTTGACCAGGACGAACGCCGAGTCGCGAGCGGTCAGCAGCGGCTCCTTGCTCTCGCGGTCGTAGTCGCCGACGGGGTCCGGCAACCGCAGCCGCTGATGGACCGCGTCCAGCACCATCAGCGTCCCGCCGAGGCCCTGCGCAGCCGTCGAGCCACTCTTCGGCCGGGCGCTCGCCGTCATCAGGCCGGCGCCCGAGCCTTCCTTGGCCTCACGGTCGGTCGCAGCGACCAGGTACCGGACCCGCGCCTTGTCCTGGCCCGTCGACGCCCTCCGGATCTTGTGGCTGTCGAACTGCACGTCCTGGTCGTCGCTCTCCGGGGAGAACACCGCCCAGCCGGACCGGCCGCAATCTCGGCAGTAGACCGCCGGCAGGAACAGGTTCGCCGCCTGCCCTGCCGTGGCCGTGGTCGCCGGCACGAGATGATCACCGTCACCCGGGTCGGTCGTGCCCGGGACGTCCCACCGGAACGCCGCTTTCGGCCAGGGTAGAACACCACGCAGCAGCCGGGTCACCGCTCGCGCCCACTGATGCACCTCGAGGTGCACGAACGGGCGCGGCTCCCCGGGCCGCGAGTCCGGGTCCCGGGCGTGCGACAGCAGCGCCAGGAACCGTGCCAGGGCTTCGGCTGCCTTCTCCGGCTGCCGGGTGATCGCTGACGACCAGTTGGCGGCGCCGGCCCGCCACATGATGTCGAGCACCTCGGCGGCGGTCTTCACCTCCCCGCCGAGCGCGATCATCACCGCCCTGGTGAACAGGTGCCGCCTGAGGTTCGCGCCCAGCAGGTACGGGTCGAGGTCCCGCACTTCGGTCACGGCCTCGATGAGGTCCAGCAGGGCCTCGTCTCCGGAGCCCGGGTCCGGCAGGGCGAGGATCTCGTCCGGCGACGGCTGCGGCATCGGCTCGACTGATGCCATCGGGATGAAATCGTCGACCACCAGGCGGTCCTCCCCCACGATCGCGTCGGCGGTGAACTCGGTACCGAAGACCTCCGTCGCCACCTGTAGCAGTGCCGCGATCCCGGACTCGTCGGAGGCGGAGGCGAGGGTCGCCGACGTGGCGACCGGGCACATCCGGCCTAGCGGCTTTTCCTGCTCGCTCGCGCCGACCGCCGCCGCGAGCCGGCGCAGCAGCATTGCCACGTCCGTGCCCTGTGCGCCGTCGTACGTGTGGAACTCGTCGACGACGACGTACCGGATGTCCGCGTCCTCCCACAGCGGCGCGTCCTCGGTCCGCTGCAGCAGCAGGTCGAGCATCTTGTAGTTCGTGATCAGGATGTCGGGCGGGGAGAGTTGCATGTCGGAGCGGCGGGTGCGGACCCGCTCGAACGGGAACGCCGCCTTGTCACCGATGTACAGCCCGCCCGTCACCCTGCCCAGGTCCGCATCGCTGCCGAGCAGCAGCTTGTTGATCCGCTCCGCCTGATCGGTGGCCAGAGCGTTCATCGGGTACAGGAACAGCGCCTTGACGCCGGTCTTCCCAGCGAGGCGTTCACGGCGGCAGTGGTCGAGCACCGGGTACAGGAACGACTCCGTCTTGCCCGAACCGGTCCCCGTCGTCACCAGCGTCGGCTCCGGTACGTGACCGTTCGCCGAGGTGAGCCGGGCGAACGCGGCAGCCTGATGCGCGTACGGCGTCCAGCCGTCCCGGCGCCACTCCAGATGCTGCTGCCATTCCGGGCCGGCGAGCGTGAACGGAGTCCGGATCCGCAGGAACGGGCCACGAAACATGCCCTGCGTCTCGTCACCCAGGAAGCGGTGCAACGCCTCACGGGCACCCTCATCGGCCAGGGCGTACGTCGTGGACAGATACTGCAGCAGGCTCTCCTTCAGCGCCCGCGCCTGCAGCGTCGGCCTCATGACCCCACCATCCGCCGGGTCACCGGATCCCACTCCCCACGGGCGACGGCGGCGTCGAGGCGAGCCTGAAACACCGCGTGCGCCGCCCGCATCTCCTGCTCACGGTCCGCCTTGTAGAACGGGGGCGTGTACCCCTCGGGCGGCGCGATGCCTTCCGGGGTCTGGCGTCGCTGATCCTCCTGGTACGCCTCGAACTGTGCCCACGTCGCCTTGGTCTGCCGCTGCCCGAACGTCCGGGCGTTCCCGGCCAGCTTCCAACCGTCGGCGTCGAACCAGGTCACCGCCTCATACTTCTGCAACACCGGGAACCTGCCCCGATAAGCAGCGACGAGCGTGTCGGCACTCATAACGAGCCAGACCGCGACGAGCGCGTCGATCTCGACCAGCGCGGAACGGCGGGCCCGCTCGGTCCGCAACGGCGTATCACGATCCCAGGTCCGGCCGACCGCGTGGAGCGGCTGCAGGCCGGGCCAATCGCAGGCCCATGGCTCTTCCGTCACCCAAGACGGCTCGTGCAGCTCGCTCCACAACTCGGCGTACGCCATAGTTAGGCAGTTCAACCGGAGCGTTCGCAGCAGTAATGCGGATTCCAGCGGATGGTGTGCATCTGCAACCGGCATCACCTTGGCGCTCCTGCCAAGGAGATCAGAGCGACCCGTAGCACGAAGGAAATAGTCGACAGGAAGCGAAGCCCAGAAACCGGCCGTCAGCACAGTCAGGCGTTTGTCCGGCATCGCGAGGCTCTGCATGGCATGGACGTGCGCTGGACCGGGTGGGATGACGGCGGCGTACAAGGATCGCTCGGTGTTCGGTGCGATCTGGCGGCGCCACGCGAGGCGGTAAAAGTCGACATACGGGCGGCGGGCTGCCTCGGCAAGGCTCGCGTCGTCGGCCGCTGACTCGGATCGGAGGCGCGCAAGCTCGACGTGGTCGATCCAGCGATCCTGGGCCGAGCGGGCCTCCTGTTCACGGCCGGCGGCCTGGACGTATTCCGTGTCGGGGACGAAGTTTGGGTCGAGGCTGACGAGGTCGTAGCCGTAGGGGTCGTTGCTGTTCGCGTCGTGCCGTTTAAACACCGGTGTGGCGGTACTCAGTTGGACCCCTTTCAAGATCACTTCCCTCCAAGCCTTCGGCTGGTACAACCGACCGGTGACGACGTCGATCCGGTTGTACTCGATCAAATTGGATATTTTTGCCGTCGTCTCGTTGTAGCCGGCGGACAACTGCGGCAGCAGCGCCGACAGTCGCTGCGGAAACGCAGCAAGAACCTCAATTGCAGCCGCCTCACCGGTGCTGACCGGGAAGAGTAGCCGGGCCCGGCTGATCGGCTGGTCTTCCTCGTCCAACAGCCGCCGCCACACGGCGAGGACCTCTTCGTTCACGGTGATGACCCGGGACTGGTGCGGGCGCTCGTCGAACTCCTTGTTCCGGTACCGGATCCCCGGAATCTCACCGGCTCCGTCGTGAGTACGGGAAAGCCGCAACGCGTCTACGGACACCAACCACGAGAGGTGGTCGAAGCCAATCTCTTTCGGCGGGCCGTAGATGTGCACGCCAAAGTGCGCGGTATCACCGACTGGCCGCGGAAAAAACCGCTGACCGGAGTTGACGAAGTCACCGTGAGTGCGCAGCCGCCTGTATGCAGCTTCGCGGAGGGCACCTTCGTTCTCGCCGGTGAAATGCGTGTCGGGGTGCAGCATGCCTGCTGTGCCTGCTGTACCCGTATGAGCCCAAACCTGGCACATGAAGGCCCGATACAAATCTGGTCTCGTGCCAGCTAGGAGCGGGTACATATGCGGCGAGCCGATAAACGCTACTTGGCCGCTAGTGCCAGCCAACTCATCGAGGACGTAATTCCTGACGTTCGGGTCCTTGAGCAGCACTTGACGGCGCCGCTCCTTCTCCTCTTGGACGGGCTTATCCTCCAGCTCAAACCATGGCTCATACTCGGCAAATACTGCGTCGTCTTCCCAATTGAGCCGGACCCAAGGCGGGTTGCCCACCTGGAGGTCGAAACCGCCGCGCTCCGCGAAGGTGTACGCGAACTCCAACTCCCAGTGCAGGAACCCGTGCCGGTCGGCGATGTCGCGGACGACGCGGAGCCACGGGAAGCGTTTCTCTGGATCCTCGATGTCCATGCCCATGAACTCCGGCAGGCCGAGCTCTAGCTTCTTCAGTTCGTCCAAGGTGTCGTAGCCCTCGACTAGGGTCCCCGCGGCGTCGGTCGTGCCCACCATCGCCTCGAGGAAGTCGAGCCAGTCGTCGAGGTCCTTGAGCGGGATGGCTGGTCGGAGCTCCGGTCGTTTCGGCACCGGCGGAGAAGCTTTCTTCTTCGTCGACGCGATGGCCTTGGAGGCTCCCCATTCTAGGTCGTCGAACGAGCCCTGTTCGCCGTCGACGGGGAACAGGGCTACCGGACGGTAGTACACAGGCGCTAGCGCGTCGGCTGCCGGCGGCTCCCGTTCCGTGACCAGTGGTGGCTCCGGTGCGCTTTCGGTGGCCGGAACGCCGCCGAGGAGCTGCGCCAGGCTTTCCGTCTCGACTGTCCGCGCCGGTGTGATGTAGTCCGCGGCAGTGCCGTCCAGCAGGTCTGCCTGGTCGACTGGCCAGAACCACAGCGCACACCAGGCGTCCATGATCTTCTTCAGTCGCCAGTACGGGGTGTCGGCGGCGTCGAACAGGTCTCGGAGCACCTGTTCCTTGGGCACCGCCTGTTTCGGCCGCTGCAGGAAGGCGTACTCGGATTCGTCATCGGTGCCCCAGACGTTGATGCTCCGGGCGATCTCCCGTTCGGATATCTCGATGCGCTTGATGACCAGTGACCAGAGGTACTCGACCCGCCGGGCGGCGTCGCGAAGACGGGTGAACTGCGATGCCGGTTCCGGCTTCGGCTGCCGGTTTGACAGAAGCTTCCGGCTGCCGTCCTTGTTGAGGTGGGCAGTGCTTCGTGCGGGGCGCTGCAGGATACCCCGGCGCCACGCGGTGAGGTTTTGTACCTCGGCCGGCGCGAGCTTCTTCGCATCGGTGTTGCCGGTCACCGCGGCCCAGCCCGGGCTCGGCAGCAGGAACTGGTGGACGGCGTCGTCCGGCAGCGGCTGCTGCTCGCCATCGTGGTGGAACGGCAGCGGGGTGGGCGCCAGTCCGCCTCGCGCCTTGAGCCATTCCTTCGCCGTTGCGGAGACGTCGTCGCCGGCATACACGGCGCGGCGCGCGCCAATGAGGGAGTTGCCACGGCGCAGGTGGAGCCCGAACCACGGCGCCCGCATGCCGGGGTGCATGGTGTTGAGCCACAGCGAGACCTCGGCGAGTTCGACGCCGGTGGAGTTGAGATCGACGCCGTAGGCGTTGTGCAGCGCGATGTACGCCTTGGCCCGCTGCTTCTCGGTCAGCAGGTCCGCGGTCGGGATGGACCGGCCGAGCTCGTCCTGACGGCGGCGCAGATACTCCTCGGCGACCTGGTTGATCGCCTCATTGAGGAAGGCTCCCGAGCCGAGCGCAGGTTCGCAGATCTTGTAGGACAGCAGTTCGGCGGCGCGGGTCTTGATGACGTTGCCGTCGGCGTCGCGGTCCTGGTCGAGGCGTTCCTTGAGGGCTAGTTCGACGGTCACCTTGGTGAGGGACTCCGGCGTGTAGTACGACGCGGAGATTTCCCGATCGCGTCCAGCGAGGCGGTAGACGAAGGAACCCTTCGGGTACTTCTTGACGCCGCGGAGCCCTCGGCGGGCGTCGTGCTCGTCGTAGTGGACGAGCACACCATCGGGGTACTGATCCTGCCGCCGGGCCGGAATGAGCCAGGAGCCCTGCTCGGAGTCGCCACCCCTGGCGACCTCGCAGTACTCCTCGTCGGCGATGATGCCGGTATAGGACATCAGGCCCTCGTAGACGGCGCCCAGTTGGTTGATGCCGAGGTTGCGGTAGGAGATGAACCCGCCGCGTTCGCCGCGGCCGGCGCCCTTCTTCATGGTGAGCAGCCGCAGCACGGCGTGCAGCGCTTCGTTGCGTAGCCGCAGGTCGAGCCAGCACGGCCAGTCCTCCTCGTCGCTGCGCGGGTCGACGGTTCCGGTGCCGATGAGCTGGATGGCGGTCGGTTCGAACAGTTCGCTGCGCAGCGGTTCGAAGCGCAGGCCGAGGTCCTCGCTGCGCCGGGCCGCCTTCTCCGCGCGGGTCTGCTCGTCGTCGCCGGGCTGGTCGTCGCCGGGTTCGGTGCCGTAGGCGCGGTGACCGAAGTTCACCTTGTTGAACAGCACGTCGAGTGACGAGAACAGGTGGAAGCCGTTCTTCGCCTCTTCCTCGATGAGATCCTCGTCGCGGGCGACCAGTTCGCGGAGCCGGGCCATGGAGTAGCCGGCTTCGTAGCTGCCGTCGTCGGCGGGCAGGATGCCCAGTTCGGGGCGGGCCTCGGCGTAGAGCAGGAAGAGGATGCGGTACAGGTACCGCAGCGACTCGCGGGTCAGCCGCCGCGCGAACGGCATGCGGGGGCTGGGGATCTGCGCCGGGGTGATGTCGTTGGCCGGGTCGGCCATGCGGTGCAGGACCTCGTTGGCGATGATCTCCACCGAGCGCTGCAGTCCGTGCCGCAGGTCCTTGTCGACGCCGACGGCGTTCGAGGTGGATGCCTTGAGCAGCGCGTCGATCGCCGGTGCCCGGTCGTTGTCGCCGGGGCGCAGCAGGTCGAGGCTGAACAGGGCGGCGATGGTGGACAGTTCGCCGTACTGGGCGCGGTCGTTGCGTTCCAGGGCGGTGTCGAAGTTCGCGGCCAGGTACCGTCCCTCGGCCCAGACGTAGCGGTCGGCGAGGATGAGCACGCCGCCGTGCAGCAGCAGCACGAACCGCGGTTTGGGTCCGCCAGCGCCGCCGAGTTCACTCTGGAACAGCCAGGACGCCAGTGCGGCGCCGGTGTCGTACTGTTCGGAGCCGCTGACCCGCAACGGCGCCAGCAGCCGGTCTGCGCCGGTGGGGTCGAGGGCGGCGTCCATGTCGGCGACCCAGCCGCAGTCCACCGCGACGATGTCGTGGCCGTGAAACGCAACGGTGACGGTCTGGTCGCGGCCGGCGCGGTGGACGACCAGTTCGGCCGGTGCAGGGTCGAAGCCGAGCGCGCGCAGGACGTCCTGATGCCAGCCGGTGAGCCGCTTGCACCACTGCGGATCGTCGTAGGCGGACATCCGCAGCGTCGCGTCGTCGGCGTCGGTCTGTGCCGCGGCGGCGAGGTACCCGCGGACGTCCTCGTGCAGGTAGGTGCCACGCAGGGAACGGATCGACTCGCGTGGGGTCTTGCGCGGGTCGTGCTCGTCGGTTTCGCGTCCCGCCCAGGTGGCGAAGATGCCCTTCTTCAGGTCACCGCTGAGTTGTTCGGCGAAGTAGTGCGCCGACAGGTACTCGCCGCGGTTGCTGATCGAGTCGAAGTAGGCGCTCATCCGGCGGGCTCCGTGGTGTCGATGTGCGGTTGCAGGACGGCGAGCACCCGCAGCATGGGTTCGCCGGCGGTCTCCAGGGACGCGACGAGCTTCAGCAGCCGGTCGGCGGTGCTGTCGATGCCGCGCCGGTCGGGGCGTGGGCCAGCGATCAGTGCTTGCTGCTGCCATTGCTGCACGCGGTCGCGGTACGGGGCGAGCTTGGCCTCCACCCGCTGCCTGTACAGGTGCTCGCGGGTGCCGAGATACCGCCGCGCCTCATCGACAGCGGTGGGCACCAGTTTCGTGAGCTCCGGCAGGTCGTACGGGAGGGCCCGGCCCGGCATCCGGGGACCCAGGCCGTAACGGGCCAGCAGCTGCGGGGTGAGCGACAGCGTGTCCGGGTCGGCGGGCAGGCCGGTGACGGCCATCCACTCCACGATCGTGGGCCGGCCGAGCGCGTTGGAGTAGATGCCCTGCAGCAGGAATACCGGCTGGTCCACAGTCGCGGCGAGCACCGGCGCCTGATGCCGGCCGATCTCGACAAGGACCTTGTCGGTCAGCCATTCCAACACCGGATGCACGTCGGTGACGTACGAGACGTTCGGCCACTGCGTCTTGGAGTTCTCCCGGGCCGCCTGCAGGCGGGTGCCGGCGAGCTGCTTGGAGAAGGTGACCCGCATCCGGCCCGGCTCGGCGTTCGTCGGCAGGATGCGCTGCTCGTCCAGGTACGAGCGCGGCAGTGACCGCAGCCGGTAGAGCAGGTCGGGCGGCGGCTCGAACGCGATGGTGCCGTCGTCGTCGCGGCGCAGCGACAGCTGGTCCTCCGGGTTGGGCTTGCACACCTGCCGCAGCGCCTCGTCGAAGTAGTCCTCGGTCGAGTCGAACAGGGTCAACACCTCCGCCCGCTCGACGTCGGCGTGCGCCGGGACCGCGCCGACCTGGCCGAGCAATCCGGCGAGGAACCCGCCGCTCGGCTGCGATGTGGTGATCGAGTCCTCGACGGTCCGGCCGGCGATGAGGTCCTGGACGAGCCGGTCCTCCTCTTTCTTGGCGCCGTACAGCCCGGTGACCGCCTCTGCGGTGCCCTCGATCTTGTGGGCTTCCGCCTCGCGGGTGAGGAGTTTCTCGCCGACGAGCCGGTCGTCGAGGGTGCGCGGCCGGCCGGTTGCTGGGTCGGTGCGCCACGGCAGGTCGCAGGTGAGGATGAGGGCCCGGAACTGTGGCGGGTGTACCTGGCCGTAGCGGTCGATGCGGCCGTTGCGTTGCTCGATGCGGATCAATGACCACGGCAGGTCGTAGTGGATCAGCAGGTGGCACTGCTGGTGCAGGTTGACGCCTTCGGAGGCGACGTCGCCGGTGAACAGCAGCCGCACCGGGTCGTCGCGCAACCCGAACTGTTCGATGATGCGGCGCTGCTCGTCGTCGGTCGTGGAGTCGCCGTGCATGACCTGGGCGGCGCCCGCGTACGCCAGCCAGGGCCGCCGCTCGTCCGTATCGGCGTCGCTGCGGAACCCGAGCGCTGCGGGCACCTGTGTGGCCAGCCAGGTCAGGGTCGGGATCCGTTCGGAGAACACGACGACCCGCGTGTCAGACCCGGGTCCCACACCGAGTTCCCGGAGCTGGTCGATCAGGGCACGGAACTTCGCGGCCTGGTCGTCCTCGATCCGCTCCGCGAGGGTCCGCAGTGTGTGCAACGCCGCCCGCTCGGCGTCCCGCGCCGCTCCGCCGGCGAGCGTCCGCAGCCTCGTCGCGATCGTGGCCAGCAGCGCCCGGTGCGAGGACAGGAATGACTTCAGCAGTTGGTACGACACCAGCTGGGACGTGCTCACGGACGGGCCGTCATCGTCGCCGGGTATCCACCGCTCGATCAGTTCGGCGAAGACCGCCTCTTCGGCGTCCGTGGCAGGCACATGAATCGGCTGGGAAGGTCCCCGGTCGGCCCAGGCGCCCTTGAGACCGTCGCGCACCTCGGCGGAGGTTTTCGTCCGCCGGATGTACAGGTGGCCGAGCTTCCCGGCGTCGTACTGCTCCGGATCCGCGATCGCGGCCTCATCCAGCAGCCCGATCAGCTCGGCGAACGACACCGCCTTGCCGTTGTGCGGGGTCGCCGACGCGAGCACCAACGCGTCTGTACGGCGGGCCAGCAGGTTCGCCAGATCGTTGTTCCGGGTGCCGCGGTTGAGCAGGTTGTGCGACTCGTCGATGACGACCGCGTCCCAGTCGGTGCGATCCAGGTGATGCGCGTACAGGTCGCTCTTGAGCGTGTCGACCGAGATGATCACGCGTTTGAAGTACGCGAACGGGTTCCGGCCGGCCGGGATCTCCCGCTGCACCCGCTGGATACCGGACGAGTCGAGCCGCACCAGCGGAATCGCGAACCTGGTCCACAGCTCACGCTGGAACTGCTCCAGCACGTGTTGCGGCGTGACGACAAGGATCCGTTCACCGCGCCCGCGCCGGATCAGCTCGGCGAGCAGGACGCCAATCTCAAGAGTCTTGCCGAGCCCGACGACGTCCGCGATCAGGATCCGCGGCTGCAGGTTGCGCATTGACAGTGCCAGCTCGGCTGGGCGCAGCTGGTGCGGCTGCTGATCCATCAGGAAGTTGTCGGCCAAGGCGAGTCCGTGCTCGGTCTGCGGGAGTGCGGTCTTGCGCACTACCGCTTCGAGGAACAGCCGTGCTCGCCGGTGGTTCGGGGAGTCGTCACCGACGAGGACCGTCTGCCGCGGGTCCAGCACGCGGATGTCGTCGAGGCGTTGGTAGAACACGGCGTCGGTGCCGCGGACGAACGGCGACACGCCGGTGACCTCGACCATCCACCCGTCGTGTCGGGTCAGCGTGGTCTTGCGGACCAGCCACTGCTCGTCCCGGACCAGGACCTGGGCGCCGGGTGGAATCCCGGGCTCCGCCCGGCCGCTCGTCCCCGCGGTCGCGGCCTCGACGCTCACTGCTGCTCCGTTCGTTCGCTGTTGCGGACGGTTGTGCCCCTGGGTGACCCTACTTACAGGGCTGATCGCGCCGCGTAGGCGGTCCGTAGCTCGTCGGCCACCCGTCGGGATGCCGCGAGGCGTACCGGACGCTGCTTTGCCCTGACCGTGTCCTTCGTCGGCTCCTCGTCGGCTTTCGGCGGGCTGTCGGGCTCCGCGGCCTCATCTCCGAGGCCGGGCGGGACGTCCAGCGGGCTCTCCAACGCTGTCGCGTCGTTCAGGAGATTCAACGCCTCGAGTCGTGCTTCAACCGACGGCGAAAGTGACGGACCCGCCTTGTCGGCGGTAGCCCCCGCAGACCGGGCGATCAATGCGAGCCTGGCGTCGGCAGGCGTGACTCCCATCCCGGCCAGCAGCGCGGCGCAGGCGGCCGCCACATCCGCCACGGTCGGCCTCGCCTGCGGTTCATGCGCGAGCATCGCGGTCAGCAAGGGCTTCAGGCCGCTCGACACGCCGCTGAGGTCGGGGCCGGTCTGCGGATTGACGACGTTCGCGACGATGGCCTCCCACCGCACGCCGTCATATGGGTAGTGGCCGGCCGCCGCATAGAGCAGGACCGTGCCCAGCGCGTACACGTCTGCGGCGGGCGTTACGTGGGGATGGCCGCCGGCCTGCTCGGGCGGCATGCACCGGACCGTGCCGATGATCATTCCGCTGTGCGACAGCGAGTCGTGGGGCGCATCGACGAGCGCCGCCAGCCCGAAGTCGATGATCATCGGGCCGTCGGTGCCGAGGATGATGTTCTGTGGCTTCAGGTCCCGGTGCAGCAGCCCGACCGCGTGGACGGCCTCCATGCCTTCGCACAGCAGCGCGCCGAGGCTCGCCACCAGCGACAGCGGCAGTGCGCCGCACTCGTCGACGTGCTTCAGCAGAGTGCGGCCCGGAACGTACTCCATAGCCAGCCATGGCCGGTCGGCGTATGGATCGGCGTCCAGGAAGCGGGCGACCCGGTTGGTGCCGATCACCGTGCGGGCAATCAGCGCCTCCCGCTCGAAGCGAGCTCGAGTACTCGCGTCCAGCCGGTCACTTCGGATGACCTTGACCGCGACCGGTGAGCCAGCCGGTGAGTACGCCAGAAAGACCTCCCCCATCCCGCCGGCACCGAGCTTCTGGGCCACCGTGTAGCGGCCAATTTGGGCCGGGATGTCTCCCACGCGCGGTTACCGTGCCTTTCCGCTCGGTCACTCCTTGATTCACTCCGCGCCAGTCTGCCCGATGTCCACCCGTCCGTACGACCCCCCATACGGTGCGTGATCCGCTGTCCGGTCCGGTAGCCGGTCAGGCCCAGGCCTGGTGGCCAGTTCGATGACGGCACCCCGACCGATCGAGACTTCTAACCGGCGACCACGCTGGAGGTCGGCGAGCGTGTCGTGGACGTGCGAGATCGGGTTGGTCACGTGCACCGTGAACCCGGCGTCGGAGGGACGGGACTCGACGAGCCACCGCAGCGTGTCTCGACTTGGATGGCCGTGTGTACCGTCCGCGGAGATGACGTAATGGTCAGCCTGCACGGCGGCGAAGAACTCCTCCGCGACGTTGTTGGCGCTGCCGTGGTGCGGCAGCTTGAGCACGTCGACGTGCGTCTTGCCGCTCGCGCTGAGACCCGCAATGCTCAGCCCTTCCAGGATGTCGTCGCCGCGGGCGTCACCGGTCAGCAGGACCGTCCGTCCGTGCCCGGCGAGATAGAGGGTGATGCTCGACAGGTTCGGGATGCTCTGATCGGTGAACCCGGCACCCGTTACAGCGGGATCCTCTGGCAGTTTGGCCCGCCAGGCGCCGGCCAGCCGGTGCAGGGCCTTCTCGTGCGGCGTAACGACCGTGACCGTCAGACCGTCCAGCTCGGCCTGCTTGCCTGCCGTCAGCGGACCGCCGAACGGCGCATTGCCCTCCAGGCGGAGTTGCCGTGCGTGGGTCATGAGGTCCCGGCCCTGAGCGTAGCTTGCCGCAGCGACCGCATCGGCGGTGGAGAGCAGCGGGGCGCGCAGCAGGTCAAGGCCGTTGAACCAGAGGCGTCGCACTTCGAACGGGGGCGCCAGGCCATCGTCCTTGACGGCACGGACGTTCGTCGCCAATAGACCGAGCACCCCTGCGATGTGGTCGGCGTCGAGATGAGTGACGCACACCGCCTCCAGCGGCCGGCCCAGCGCGTTCAAACGCGGTCTGAGCACCCGCTCCCAGGTGCCGGCGGGCCCGCCGTCGATGAGCATGGCACGGCGGCCCGACTGCCAGTGGACCAGGCAACAGTCCCCATGCCTCGCGTCAAGGAACTCCAGCGCCAACATCGCCGCGCCTCAGATCGACTGCATCGCGCGTAGGACGTCCACCAACCCGTGCCCCTGGAATGCGCGTTCCCTGCCCAGGTCGGTCGCGGTCGCGCACAGCACCTGTTTCACCCGCTCGGGACGGCCCAGCAGCTCGCGGTGCCGGGCGATCAACATCGCCGCCGCCCCGCTGACGTGCGCTGCCGCCTGGCTGGTGCCGTGCATCGCCGCGATACCGCGGTCCGGCACAGGGCCGTCGATGTCTTCACCGGGAGCGAGCAGGTCAGGTTTCGGTCGACCGTCGGCCGTCGGTCCACGGCCGGAGAAGTAGCTCACGCCGTGACGATGCGGGTTGCTGCGATGCGTCGAGCCGACGGTGATGACCGAGTCGGCGTTGCCTGGGTCCGAGATGCTGATGCCCCGATAGTCGGCTCCGAGTGTCTGGGTAGCGCCAACAAACCCGGAGTTTCCGGCAGCTGCGACAACCACCACACCGGAGCGGACGAGCCGCTCGACCTCGATGCACACCGGCGTCCAGCCGCACGCGTCGGCGGTGACATCGTGCGGGACGGCCAGACTCAGGTTGGCGCCGGCGATGACGAGCTTTCCGGCCTCTTCGTTGATGTGCCGGATTGCCTGCAACGCCGCAATGACAGCGAACTCGTTCCCGATCCCGCGGTGGTTGAGCACGCGGAAGTCGTACAGCCGGATGTTCGGGCAGATGCCCCTGAGCCCGTGCTCGGGCCAGAATCCGCCAAGCACGCCGGCGACGTGCGTGCCGTGACGATCGGCAGGTTCCTTGTAGGCTCGCCTCGGCTCCTGACTCGTGGCGCGTTCACCGTCATCTCGCAGGAGCATCTCCACGTCGGGCAACGCCCGCGTCCAGTCGATCACCCCAGTGCCGGCGTTGTCCGCCAACGCCTTGCGCGCGTCTACCAGGTCAAACGTTCGAACGACCCTGGACGCATCCCCGTACCAGGCGCCTTCGTCCTCGGCCCAGTTGGTGAACGCTGGATGGTTCACATCGACTCCGCTGTCGACGACCGCCCAGCCGATCGAGCTGCAGTCGACGGCGAACAGCTGCTCTGCCGCATCCGCCTTCACCGTGGCTCGGGACCGGCTGACCGCGGCGGCCGCCTGCCGGTTCATCGTCACGGCGGTGATCGGATACTCACGGCGTCGGTCAAGCGTGGCGTCGTTCTCCTTAAGCCGCCGGCGGTCGGGCGGTACGACAGCCTGATGCAGCAGCCTGGCCACCGCGTACGGCACTGGCACAAGGTCAGGCGGGAACGAGTCCGCGGTCGTGGTAGACCGCGCGGCTTGGACCACCGCACGGAGCAGTCTGAGAAACCACCGCAGCTGCTCGCTGGTCTCCGCGCTGCGGGCCGGTCGTTCCTCATCCCGGAATTCCATCTCGGCGCCACTCTCGTCGGCCAACGCCCCGACAAGATCTGGCAGACGCTCACGATGTCGCTGGCTGTTGCTGATCAGGCCCGCCATGCTCGTCATCGGCAGGATGACCCGGACGAGCTCGGCCAACGTCAGCCGCGCGGCGACGAAGCTACCCGCCGCGATCGGCTGCGCCGTCGCGAACAGACCGTTCTCGCGGAGGACATCCAGCACTCGCCGTACCCCATGGTCCTCATGAACGGAGAGAATGAGGTCAGCGCGCTTCTCCGCGCCTCCGCGCTCGCGCCGGGCGAGTTCGAACCACACGTCGAACTTGACCGGGCACTCCGTCGCCCACGGGTACGCCACCTGTCCGGCACCGTAGAACAGCCGCGTCAGCCGCTTGCGATCCACTGAACCTCCGTTCATCATCCGGATTCGACCCGGCGGGACGACCCCGACGCTCATCTATCGCGGTCGAATCACGGTAGCGGTAGGGCAGCGTGCCAGGCCGGTCGTCGCGGGGTAAACCTCACCTATGCAGGTCACGCGTCACAGGGTCGCCAGCAAGCGCGCAAGGCGCGAGCGCGCATAGGTCTGCGCGGTTGGCGCGCAGGCCCATACGCGCTATGCTCGCGGAGTGATGGCGGATGGGAACGTGGCGGTCGGACCGGAGTTGTCGACCATGCCGTGCGCTCGCGGCACGGAGCCGACTCGGCGATTCAGAACGGTGGGTTGCCTGTGACGAAAGTGCAATGGGGGACGCTTACAGCGTTCGTCGCACCGGCGGGTACTGCGTTGGCCGGCGCACCGTGGTGGGTAACGTTTGGCGCGTTCGTGCTGCTGGTGTTGCACCGGACCTTGCCGCGCGAGTCGCTGCACCTGTTGCTGCTCTGGCTGCAGGTTCTCCCGCGTCGAGACCCTGAGGGCGGCACGCTGGGGAAGGATGGAGACGAGACATGACCGATGCGCCGGTTGGACGTGCGGCCTTAATCGGAACGGACGTCGCGGCTGGTCGGCCCTTCGTTGACGCATTGTGGCGTGCCTACGATCGGTACCGCGGAGTACTCGACATCGCAGAGTTCGGCGATGTCGTGCTGACGCTGCTGTACCTGCGTGACCGCCCGGTGTGGAGGGCCGTGGTCGAAGACGGCAGGGACCTCGAATGGGCGCTGATCGAGGACGTGTCGGCGGATCTCGACGGCAGCACGCTCATGCGTCCCCTGCTGGACCCACTACGCAAGATTGATCGGGGCGACCAGTTGACGTCGCTCATCGACCTCGTCTCTTCGTGGCACCCAGACGGCGGCGTCCCGATGTCGTACGTCTTCAACGCGTTCATCGACGTGGTCAGGTCGGCCGCCGGCCGTCGGAGTGGGGAGTTCCACACGCCCGGAGCCATCACCGAGCTGGTCGCTGCGTTGGTTGACCCGACACCGAATGATCGAATCCTCGACCCGTTCTGCAGGGCGGGCGAGTTCCCGGCCGCGATCGCGGACAGGCTGGCAGTTCAAGGGCTGGCTGTCGACGGGCTGAGCGTCGATCTCGCCGACTACTCGATGCGATCCTCCGCGCTGGCGTTCCTGGGCCTGCGGTTGAGGAAGATCGAACCTCGGGTGTTGCCCAGCTCTGCCGAGACCCTGCCGACCGGCATACCCGGTCGCCTGTATGACGTGGTGGCGACGAACCCGCCGTTCAATTATTCGGGCTGGGACTTCGAAGGCCGATCGGGAGGACGCTGGCGGTACGGCGCCCCTCCGGCGCACAATGCCAACTTCGCCTGGCTGCAGTACGTTGTGGCCTCACTCGACCGCGGTGGTCGTGCGGTGGTGGTCATGCCGCACGGCGCCGGCCTCTCCGCGAACCCCCAGGAGCAGAGCATCAGGGCCGCCATGCTCGACGACGGCGTGGTCTCGACCGTGATCGCGTTGCCGGGTCAGATGTTCGCTACCACTGACATCCCGGTCACGCTCTGGCTCCTCCGGCCCTCGGGCGGCGATCGGCCAGGTGACGTGCTGTTCGTGGATGCAACCGGACGTGGGACCGTGCGGCACCGTGGTCGCCGTACCCTCGACCGCCCGGACATCAACGCCATCGTCGATGTCTGTCGTCTGTGGCGCGAAGGCCGGCCACAGTCGGTCGACGGATTCGCGGTCACGGTGCCCGTCAGCGAGATTCGCGCGGGCGGGTATCGGCTGAATCCCCGGGAGTACGTCAGACCGGTCGACCCACACTCGGATCCGCATACGCGAGCGGGACAGGTGGCCGAACTGACGCAGCGGTTGGACCAGCTCGCCGAGCAGGCCGACCTCGCCGACCAGGTAATTCAGGAGTATCTGAAGGAGCTTTCGCTGTGAACGGGTTGACCGGCCCGATACCTAGTGGCTGGCAGGAGACGACGCTGGCGGACGTGTGCGAGATCGTGGCCGGCCCATCCGGCGGCATGATCCGTCCCGTCGAGGAAGGTGTGCCGATCGAAGTCGTTGCACCGAAGCACCTGCTGCATGGACGCATCGTGGATCGCAGCACGGTCTTGGTGACGCGCGATGCATCGATGCGGCTGGAACGGTACCGGCTCGCCCCCGGCGACCTGATCTGCGTTCGTACAGGAGATCTCGACAAGTACGCCCTCGCGGGTCGCGAACACGACGGTTGGGTGGCAGGCACCGCATGCTTCCGGCTACGACCGGCACCGTCGGTCGACTCGCTGTACCTCCTGCACTATCTGGGGCACCCGGCGGTACGCGACTGGATCGCTCGGCATGCCTCCACCGCGACCGTACCGACGCTCACCCTCGGCACCCTGCGTACCTTGCCGGTGCTGGTCCCGCCGTCGGCGACGCAGGCGAAGATTGGCAACATCATGGGCGCACTGGACCACAAGATCGCGCTGCACCGGGAGATCGTCCAGTGCACCGAGCAGCTACGCCACACGCTGCTGCCCCTGCTGCTGAGAAATCAGTGAGTGGGGCTGCGGCAACGATGCCGTTGGGCAGCGGAGCCTGTACCTACAGGGACGGCAGTCTCGTCGGCGCGCCAAGCCATGCTGAAGGTCCCGCATGTGTCGTCGCCGCGTGGCCGGGGCCAAGATGCTCCTCGCAACGGTGCAGGGTTGCTCCAGGAGTACTCCAGGTCGCGGATCAGCCGGTAGACGACTGGCACTGCAGCTGCAATGCAGTGACCTATTACAGGTCGGCCGACCAGATCTCCGCGGTATCGACGAGCATCGCCGCGTTCACACTCTCTTGCGGGATGCGCACCGCCGATGCAAGCAGCCGGCGGGCCACTGCTGCGTGCTCGCCCAGCCAGGCGGCGAGCTCAGCGGCACGCGGCTCGGACAACGGTGCCTGTCCTGGTTGCGTGATGCCGCGTTCGAACAGTAGACGATACAAGCCTCGAGCCGGACGTATCGCCGGCAACCCCTCAATGGCGGCAGTTGCGGCCGCCGATGCAGGAATCCGCAGCCCGTCAGCGTCGAAATCGCCGAAGTACGCGACGTCGTGCACACCGTCGAGTTCGCCAATTCCGAGCACCGATGCCTCGAACGCGGCACCGGCTCCCCAGGCGATGTGGCCGACGGCGGTCGAGGTGGCGGTCAGCCCCTGCCGTAGGGAGTCGAACGTGTCGGCGTTCTCGACCACCAGCAGGATCGGACCATCACCGACGCGGCGAACTGGCAGCGGCGGGCGCGCACGGAACGTCCGCAACATCCGTAGTGTGAGCCGATCCGGCCCGAACAATGACGTACAGATCAGTGCATCGAGGCGTTTCTCGTACCCGAACAGCTCCAACGACCGTTCGCGCAGGGGCAGCACGTCGGTGTCCCGGCCGCGGTCACGCAGCCATCCGTTCACCGTTTGCAGCACGCCGACCTGACCGACGGTCAGCCGGGCAGAGGCGGCCCACGCCAGCTCCGGCCGCCACGGCACAGCCTTCGCCAATGCCGCCGCAGTCACGGTGATGGCAACGGCGGGCAACGTCAACTTCGCCGGCAACGGCGGCACAGCGGTGCGGTCGAACTGCTTCGACACTACGACCATCCCCGCGTCGGCGAGTGCGGCTATCGTCGCGGCGAGGTCGGCCCGGCGGGTCGAACGTGTCGCGGACGCCGGATCGGCACGCGCGAAGAGCGGCCACAACTCCATCAACGTGATCGTGCGCCGGTCCCACGCCTCAAGTTCGGCTGCGAGCCGGGCCGCGCGCGGCGTGAGCGGACCACCGAGCGTGTGGTGCGTCATCGGATCGCTCATGACGGTCGGCGGAAGAGACGCGTGGCGGTGACATTGCCCGGTGCGGTGCCAGCGGCCGTTTCCTCGTCGGTGAACTGCTCGGGCAGCTGCCGCCGGACGACTTCCGCGACGCGGATGTGCTTCAGGCCAGCGCGCAGGTCGGCGTCGTTGCGCATCCGCACCCACAGCGGGAACGCGGCCAGCGCCCGGTCGTCGGACAGCCCGGTCGTATACACCAGCTGCACGCCGAGCGTCGCCGCCACCCCTTGCTGCAGCTCTAGCAGATACTCCGCGTTGGCCTTGCCGATCGGATTGTCCAGGAAGAGCACCCCGGAGTGCCGGGAACGCAGCTGACCGCGTTCGTTGGCGCGCAGCGCGGCCATCGTGCAGTAGAGCACGATCGCGGCGGTGAGTTCCTGACCGCCGGAGAACACCTCGTTCATGGCCTCGACCGGCACTCGTTCGTCGCGCAGCACCGAGTCGGGTTTGAGCAGGTCGACGGCGAAGCCCTTGGGCACCGCCGTCTCGATGCAGCGCAGCAGCAGCGCGAGGCCGTCCCTCTTCGGAGCGGTGCCTCGCGCAGCAGGGGCACGAGCGCTGCTGGCCGCAGCCATCTCGTCGACGACCTCACCGACATGCGCGGCAAGCAGGCTCGGATCCGGCTCTTTGAACCTGATACGCAGGAATTCCTTGCCCTCCCAGTCGCCGAGCCCGGCAGGCAGTCCGGATAGCCGTGATGCTGTACGCAGGGTCTTCAGCGCTCCATCAACCAGCGCGGCAAGCCGGTCGACGATCATCTTGCGGTGCCTGCCGGCGGAGTCGAGGTCCGTGGTGAGCGTAGCCAGCCGCTGTTCGAGCTGTGTGGCGAACTCACCGGCTCGGGCGGCCAGCTGCTCCCGTTCCAGGTTGACGAGTGCACGCCGCGCGAGATTGGTCATCGCCTCGTACTTCTGGTCGTTCGCGAAACGCACCGTCGCATCGACAAGCCTGGTCACCTCGCCGTGACTGTCACGCTCCTCCGCCATGGTATTGCGAAGCGAAGCGCGCATCCGCTCGGTCAAACCTTGAGCCTGCTCCGCCGTGCCCTCGTACGCGACCGGCGCGTCGACGGTATCGGTAGCGTCGGGCCGGTTGAGAACCGCCGCCAGCGGTGCGGCAACCGCACGGAACGCCTGGGTGGCCTCATCCGATGCCTGCACCTTGCGGGCGAGTTCGCCCTGCCGTGCGATCGCGTCCTCGTGCCGTTGTTGCGCGGCACGGTGTTCGGCAGCGGCGGCGGTCAGCAGCTCGCGTCCGTGCGCGACCGACGTTGGACGTCGGTCGTCAGGCAGCTGGATCCACACGTTGCGGTGGTCCGACGGTGACGCCTTGGCCAGTTCACTGCTGAGCTCGCCGGCCTTTCTGGTCGCCGCGGCGATAGCCAGGTCGTGGCGGACGCGTTCGCGATCGGCTCGGGCGGTTGCCGCCTGCCGCCCGGCGGCGTCAGCACCGTCGGGGCTGGCCAGCAACTGCCTGCCGCGTTCGACGTCCGCTGGGTCCTGGCTGTCGACGTCCGTGCGCAGGCGAGCGGCGTCGGCCTCAGCGGCGTCCGCTGTGAGCCGGAGGTCTTGGCCGACCTCGACGGCGGCGAGCGCAGCGGCCGCTGCCTGGTACACGGCGCGCAGATCGCTGACGGTCCCGGCCGGGACGGTCACTGATCGTTCTCCGGTGGAGGTGACGACGCCGGCCATCTCCGCCTGGTGACGTTCGGCGCGATCGGCGGCATTCTCCGCAGCACGAGCCGCTTCGGTAGCCTGTTCAGACTCGTAGTCGCGTCGGTCCGTCAGTTCACGAACGGTGCGTTCATCGGTCCTGATCGCCTCGTCAAGTTCGGGGAGCCGCCGCTCCTCTTCGATTGTCTCCATCACGATCACGGCAAGCCGCTGCAACGCTCCGGCCCGTTCGGAGGCGGCGCGTTCGGCCTTACGCAGATCTGCGAGTTCGGTGTTGCGCTGACCACGCAGTGTTTCGGCCGCCCCTGCGGCGAGGCGTGCCGCTTCGTCCTCGTCGGCAGCGGCTGCCAGTGCTTCGTCGCGCCCCTGCAGGTCCGCGCGCAGGTCGGCCAGACGCCCGGCAGGGCATTCCCGACGCCACCCGGCCAGCTCGGCACGAACCCGCCGGAAGTGCTCCACGATCGTGGATTCCTGGTGGATGTCGACGCCTCGCGACTGCATCGTCTCGCGAAGCTGCTCCCGTCGCCGTTCGGCTGCCTCGGTGTCGAACAACGCCGGATTCGGTTCGACGACGAACTGTTGCCCGTTGCCGGCCGATTCCGTGTCGTCGTCGGAGCGGTCGCCGATATTGAGCATCCGTGCGCCCGTACCGACGGCGATCGCCGCCGCCGGCAGCAGTCGCGCCGCGGTCAGCGCGTCACGTGCGTCGCTCAGCGCGGCTTGCTCCACGATGACGACGCCGTCGGCCAGCTGCGGATGAGCGGCGATGATCCGGCCTCGCTCGGCGGCGGGGACGTTCTCGGCCAGGTAGCGCCAACCCGCGTGCGCGCCGACGCCGGCGGCGTGCAACACGTCCAGACCGGCCTCGACCTCGGCTCGGGGTGGTAACAAGCCGCCGTCGCCGAGGGCGTCGAGCAGGCGCTGATCGGCTCGTTGCGCATCACGCAGCCCGCCCAGATGTTGCTCGACAATCATTTCGTCGCGGGACAGCTGTTCGGCGAGATTGTCCGCGACGAGGTCGAGCACGTTCACATCGACGACATCGGCGGTCAGCGCCGCCCGGACGATCTCGTCGGCGGTCAGCGGCGCCGCCCGCTCCACGACTGCCTGCAACGCTCGATCGGCGTCCTCACGCAAGCGACGAGCTCTGCCCAGGGCATCATGTGCATCACGGGCGGTCTGTGCCGTGGCGCGGACCTCCCTGTCCGCCTGCTCGACGGCCTGCTCTCCAGCTTTCACCTGTCGCTCGGCGGCATCGGCCTGGCTCTGGGCAGCCGCGGCCGTCTCCGCCACGTCATCACCAGCAGCGAGCAGTCCGTTCGCGATCGCTAGGTCGACCTGCACGCGTGTCTTGGCGGCCTGTTCCCTGACCGCTGCGCGCTCAGCACGTCGCAGCGCGCCCTCGTTCAGCGCCTCAGTCCGTTCCTCGTCGAGCTCCCCGGCGCGGCGACGACGGCCACCCGCGTCGCGGTTTTGCCGGTCGCGTTCCCGACGCGCAGCTTCAGCCTCGGCGTGCAGCTTGCTCAGCAGGTCACCGGCGGCCTCGTCCCGTGCATGCAGGGCCGGCCGGGCGGTGAGCTCCGCGTCCATGATCTGCTGCGCGAGGGCTCTGGCCTTCTGCTCGGCAACGGCCTTCAGGTCGAGTTTCCCGGCCAGCGCCCACCCTCGCAGGTCGGCTTCGGCGACCCGACGCGCCTCGGTGGCCTCACGCTGTTCCTCTTCGGCGGCGGCGTGCTCCAGTGCGACGGTGCGCCGGCGGATCTCATTGACGACGTCACGAGCGCGGTCCCGTTCGCTCTCCCGCATGCTGGCGGCCTCCGTGGCCTGCACCGCCAGCGCCTGCAGCCGCTCGCTGTTACCGGCCTCGGCGGCCTCTCTGGCCTGAACGCGAAGTAGCAACATCAGGGCGTCGGATTCGGCGGTTCGCTGTGCGGTGCGGGCGGCACCGTGCCGCAGAGCTGCAGCGGCGAGCGGCTGCAGCGCCGCGACCGCCTCGGCGGCGAATTCGCGCTCCAGCAGCATCGCCTGACGATCTCCGACCGTGCTCGCGTACACGTGAAAATTCTCGGCGACGCTGACCGCGTCCTCAGCGTCGAGAACGACCTTCAGCAGCCACTCGACGAAGTCCTTGCTCGAATTGAACTTGAACGCGTTCGCCGCGTCACCTTCGTCGGCGTTCATCCGCCGCTGGATGCTGAACAGGTCGGGCTCAATCCCGGTGGCCCGCAGGTGCTCGACCCACGCGCCCATCTCGGACCCTACCCAGGTGAGCTGGGTGACCGGCGCCGCGCGGTCGATCTCCTGCAGCGCCTCCCGGAACCCGTCCAGGCGCAGCCGCCGCCCGCTGGCGGTGAACGGAAGGCTGTCGATCGTGACGTCGCGGTTCGGTCGCAACGACCACCAATGTTCGGCGAGCCGACCGCCGGTGGTGTGCTTCGGACGCCGCTGCAGCGTCTTTCCGGTGATGACCTGCTCGCCGGTCCGCACGTGCATCCATTCCAGGACGACGTGTGCGGCGTCATCGCCGATGACGAACTTTTCCATCACAGCCGCTGAACCACCGACGGCGTTGCGCCTGCCCGGCAGCACGACCGAGAACAGCAGTTTGAGCAGGACGCTCTTGCCGCCGCCGTTCTCCAGCAGCAGCAGGCTGTACGGGCTCGGCCGACGGGTCGGCTCAGTGAACAGATCGCCTGTGCCCGGGACGATCCTGCCAACGCCGGACAGGTCGAGCGTCACGTCGGTGTACCGGGCGCCGCGCGGACCGACGCCGAACAGCCGGATGCGGTTGAGCTCGTACATCGCGCCCTCCCCCTACAGCTCAGCCAGCGACTCAGAGGTCCAGCCGATGGTGATGGTGCCGCTGCCGTCGCTGAGCTCGGTGATGCCGAGACCGAGCAGCTCTTCGAACATCACCACACCGGCCTCACGGACATGGGTGCGATACCGCGGGGTGGTGCGGAATGTGCCGCCGCGCTCGTCACCGGTCCGCATGAGCAGTCCCTGGTCGGCCAGGAAGGTCAACGCTTTGCCCACGATGCCCAGCGTGCTGCCGGCGAGTTTGCGCCCGTCGCCGGTGCTGCCAGTCTGCGCCCGGCGGGTGTAGACGCGCCATGCCGCCTCCAACGCCGGTTGGTCCACAGCGACGTCGGCGGCGTCCGTGGCAGCTGCCCCTTCGGCCAGCCGGCCGGCGGCCTCACGCACGAACGCCTCGACACCATCCGCGGTGATACGGCCCAGGTATGTCTCATTGGCCAAGTCCGCCGGCCGTGGGAACGCCAGCGTTGCGGCGCCGAGGTGTGCCAGGGCGTGTAGGACGCGCTCGGACGCTTTGCCTTCGCCGCCGGTCCGGCGGGCGTAGTCGGTCATCTTGATCGCGAAGACGCTGTCCTCTGTGGAGCCGACGACAATGCCGGTACGCTCGCTGATCTCGAGCACCACGAGATCGAGACCAGTGGCAACGGCGTGCACCGCAGCGGCGAACTCGTCGTCGCTCCGAGCGCGGAGCACGAGCCCGCGGTAAGTGTCGTCGCGCGCCGGCACGAGCCGGGGACGCAGTCCGTAGCCGACAAGTCGCGCGGCATCCGCAGTGAGCTGCATAGCGCTCATGCGACAGCCACGGGCTCAATCGCGGCGCACGCGACGATGAGGTCAGCCCCGCCGTATTCCGGATCGTCCAGCGGCGTGCCGTCGTCGACGGCGATGAACACCGACGGCAGGCCATGACGAACCGCGGAATTGATCTCCTGGGCAACGAGCGCGACGACGCGCACGATTACGAGCCCAGCGAGCTGCGGATGCAACGTGCGGGCCTCCTGCAGCAGCCCCGACAGCCGCCGGGGTGCCTCGACGTCCAGGTCGAGCAACTCCTCAAGCAACTCGTAGCACTCCACGGGGAAGGCCGGCTCCTCGATGATGTCGTCGAGTTCGGGCTCCTCGATCTCGCCGCCGAGGGTCTCTCGCTCGGCCGGCGGGGTCACCAGCGCGGTGAACAGATCGATCAGACGCAACGCTCGCGGCACGAATGGGCCGGTGCTGCGGGCAAAGAACGCGGCGAGCACCCGGTCGGCCGGCTCGATCGGCAGCGTGAGCGCCGGGACGAGCAGTTGGGCGTGCAGGTCCAACGACGCGTTGGTGCTGCCCGGAACGAACGTCTGCCGGTCCTGCTGGGCACGGAAACGCCGTCCCGCACCCTGCAACGCTGCCTGCAACTGCTCGTGCCTGCGCAGGCAGTCACGCACCACGAAGACGAGTCGGGCTGCCTGGGACTTGCGAACCTCGGTGTCCGCGGTGTCCCGTACCTCGGTGATGTTGACCAGGATGGCGTTCTCTGCCTTGTATCGGGCCTCGATGTGTTCGATCGCCTCGGCAATGAACTGTGGCATTTCGTTCAGCCAGTCAACGGTGCGCACGTCACGCTCGGTCGCCTCCAGGTGCTGGCGGAGCTTCTCGCCGTACTGGATCGTGCGGTAGCGGGCGGCCTGCGCGGCGGCCTGGGCGTCCGACAGCCGGCCGCGCCGGATGAGCGTGTCGAGGCGCAGATCCGCAGCGATCTGTGCGGACTCGATGTCGATCTCCAGCGCGCCGACGAGCACGTTGACCGCCTCGTTCGTGGCGCGTAGAAAGATCTCGCCGTCGGCCCCGACAACCTCTTCGAGCAGTTTGAAGTCGAACGCAAATCGGCTGTAGGTGCCGTCGCCTGCGGTCATGCCGTACACCGCGCGGAAGCCCCGGTCGGTCGATCCGACATTGAGCAGGTTCTCCAGGATCCAGCGGGCGACCCGCGCATGCTCAGCGGCGTCGCGGTCGGGCGCCTGCCGAGCCACAAAGGTGGTCAAGCCGACCACGATCTGCTCCGGCGCTGCCCCCGCGTCGAAGTCCATCGCCAGGGTGACCAGGTCGATGGCGTTGAGTGCCAGCTCACTCATCTGATACACGCTGAAATCGGCTGACTGCACCTGCCCCTTGCGATTGTCGAGGTCGTGCAACGGCGCGGTGCAAGCCAGCGCCTTCACTCGCTGAGCGAACCCGATATCGCCGGCTGGCTGAACCATGTAGACGACTTTAACGTGCGGGTACGACAGAAACGGGCCCGTTCCAGCTCTTGCTACACCATTCACATAGGCGATGATTAGCGCCGAAATATCCCCCAAACACTACAGATCATCCCGTACCGACCAGAGCACGCGTCAGATTTACCAGCCTTGGCTCATCCCTGGCGCACCGTCGCGATGATGCCCAGCACTACGCGAAGGTCACGAGCCACTATGTTGCGCGGAGATGGTTTCGGCGGTCCTGCGGTGTGCGCCGACGAGGCCTCGGGTCTGGCCGATCCTAGTGAACGGGTCGCTGCTGTTGGGCTTGACCAGGTCGCCTCGGCGCACCCAGACGTCTGCGGGTCTGATCATGTGGTTGGTGGTCAGGATCGTGGCATCGCGGACGAGCAGATACTCCAGAACACGGTGCAGCTTCTCGCTGTTGCGTGAGTACCGGCTCAGCGCCGAGGTACATAGGACCAAGTCTCCGTCAGCTGCCTGACGGAGTAGATCGAGAAGATGTTCATCGAACCCCGGGTCGATCGCGCTGAACACCACGGTACTGCCGTCTTCGCTCGGCGATGTGATAAACAGTTCGGCATCGGTCGGAAGTTCGGGGATTGACGCTGCGGGAAGCCGCAGTGGGTGCCGCCCGCCGTCGCTGAACTCTGTCAACGCACCCAGACATGCCCACGCGTGTGGGTAACGGGTAGACAACCCGGCGAACGGGTTCGGACCGCGATAGTCGACGGGTTCACGCCGTCGTGCAGCGAGAAAATGCGATAGCGGGCCAGCGACCTGCTCAGTAACGGCGATGATCCCTGAGGCCAAAGGGCCGTCATGGTGCGACTGTTCCAGGAGGCTGTTGCGGACGACGATGGTGACCTTCGCTTTGATCTCCAGCGACGCGTCGAGTGGCTTATGGTCGAACACCTACTCGACGAACGGTGCTATGAGCCCATCCCGCTCTCGCGAGGAGAGTGCGGCGAACGCCTCGGCCCGCTGGATGACGTCCTCGCCGATCCGGCCGGCAAGGTCCGCGTCCACGCCGCACACCTTGGTCAGCTGGCCCGGAAGCACATCACGGCAGTACTTGATCATATGGTTCGAATCGGGATCGTTCACACGCTCCACCCACTGCATCGTTCGGCCTCGAGGTCAAACCGCTCCGAGGATAAGCGTCGCAAGCCAGCAACCACCACTCGACGTGAAGCCTTCACCACAGCCGCCAACGAGCATCCGCTCTACATTGAACAATCCGGGGTGAGCCGCTCACAACGCGCCCGCAACATTGTAGAAGTTTCAAGGCAAGCCGCCTCGGGCAGTAATCGTTCGCCGTCACGCTCTTTGGATCGCCGGGCTTCACCACTACGCTATCGGTATGTGCACACGTTCTCGGCGTGTGTGCTCTGTTTCTGGGTCGGGGTCCCCCCTTCGACACAAATTTGTGGGGTGCGTGCGCACTTCAGGTGTCCCGTGTTCAAGTGCGCTTGAGCACGGGATTTTTGTTTGGTGTGCAGGGTGGTCGCGGTGACGACCATTCCAGCGGTCGTTCCATCGATCGCCCTAGGCGGCGTCGGCCGGCCGGCCGGAAGTACAGCCAGTCTTCGCCACCCTCCTCCCCCGCTGGCGGAGCTGGGACGGGCCGGGCCGGAGCTCTGTGGTTTCGGGTTCGCGGTGATCGACAACAATGGGCGGCTCAGCGACCGCGCTCTGGTGCAGCGGCTCGGTTGGGTGCCGGGCACAAGGCTGCACATGAGCGAGCGCTCCGGTTCCTTGCTCGTCGTGCCACACAGCCAAGGCGTCTTCACCATCAGCAGCCAGGGGCATGTGGTGTTGCCGGCCGCGGTGCGGCACACCTGCCGACTTCAGATCCACGATCGGGTCCTCCTGGTGGCCGATCTGGCCGCGGCCACCCTCGCGGTACATACCCCAGGCGTCATCCAGACAATGCTCGAGCACCTGCATCACGGCTGGCTCGGAAGGGAAGCACGATGAACGCCCCGGCCGGCTCGGCCGAGGTGGAGGCCGGCAGCAGAGCTTGCGCCGGGGCATCGTCGACGCACGGCTGGCCGAGATCAACGCGATTGCGGGGCACAACCGGAGACGATCCCGAGCTCGACACGCTGCTGCTGCGCCTGCACACCGAAACGGCCTGCCGACGCGGCGGCGCGCTCGCCCTGACCGTCGACGATCTCGGCGAGGACCAGAGTTTGGTCTGCCTCAAGGAGAAGGGCGAGACGATGCGGCGGCAGCCCGTTTCCCCCACGCTGATGCGCCATCTGCTCCACCACGCGGATGAGCGTGGTGCGACAGGTTCACACCTGACCTATGCGTCGTAGCTGGCAGGAACCGCCTCCTGCAAATACCAAACCCAGAACGCACGCCGCCGCGCCGAGTCGGCGCCAGCCTCCCAGATCGCTCCTCCGGCGACTGCGATCGAGGCGAAGTACGAGGCCTCCCAATCCTCCGAGTCGACGTCCAGCTCATCATCACCACTAGGTTCCACCGGCGCGCCTCGAAACGAATCGCGATCGACTGCCCAGCACGACAAACCAGCGGCCACCGCAGGAAACGTGTCGGACCCTAGCCGCATCCGATTGTCGAGGAACGTCGCAAGACGGCCGAGCTCGATCGGGTCAGACGTCAATGCGAGTTCGGGCTGTTCCGGCGTGGCGCCCTGGACAGGCGACGCGTACGGCAAATCGTCGTCGAAGCGTTCCAGCCAGACCGGCCACGCTCGAACGGCACACGCCGCCGAGAGCCGCAGGTATGAGCGCAAGCCGTCGGTGCCCTTCAGCACTCTGAGCGCCTCGTGCAACTGCATTCGGGTCGACCACTTGAGCTCGCCGTCGGGGGAGATCCGCTCGATGTAGTCAGCGGTCAATCGAGCAATACTTCCGTCAGTCACTGTCTGACTACTCCTGCGTCCATCTGCCATCAGGGTGGAACACATCCACCTCTGAATGATCGGTTTTCATCAATTCAAGCCCCCTACCCTTTGTTGTACCGCCCGCTGAAGTGGCTCGATAGTCGCCGCTGCAGGATCCGGCGCCCGGCAGGCCTACGAGGCACGCACCGGAAGCGCATTGCGAGCGTGCGAGCCGGTCGACCGCTGGATGAGATCGCCGCCAGCGAGCTCGAGGTCATGCGCCTGACCGTCATCGCGGGCGCCCGCTGCGCCGCAACAGCAGCCACGGCCGCTACCCCGGCGAAGTGTAGGTTGCGCCGGCCCGCGCGCCTGCCAGAACTACGCCATCGCCGATTGGCGCCTGACAGCGGTCCACCTGTTGGCTTCAACTCCCCCGCCGTATGCCAAGGCCGTGGGGCCGCCGGGCGGCTCCGAGCTGGGATCGGAGTTGGGTCTCGCGCTGGTCAGCCGCCCCTTCGTCGGCTCGCTGGTTACCACGTATGTGGTCGAATTCAGCACAGGGCTGCGTTTCGTGTCTGAAGGCGAGCTGGACGGCGTGGCGCTTACTGTGGACGAACTGCATGAGCAGGCCGTCCGGAATCTCGCCGCGCATGTCGGCCAGCGCCAGCTTCGCACGCCCGAATACCACGGCATCAGGCCGGTACTGCTCGACGGTAACTTCGAGGTCAGCGTTATGTTCCTGCAGGAGCCGTGGGATTCCTTCGAGTCGCAGTTCGGCGAGCGCTCCATTCTGGCCGTCGCGCCTACCAGAGATATCCTCGCCTGTTGCCCGGCGAGCAGTCCGGCTGGGCGTGCGCAGCTCGGCCAACTGATCGACCGTGTCTGGCCAACTGGCGACCATCGGCTCACCCGCGACTTCTATCGACGAGTCGACGGCACCTGGCACCTCGATTCATCCGTCTGAGCAGCGGAACCACGTCGGCGTCGTACAGCGAAACACTCCGGCGCCCACAAGGCGTGGACACGTGGGCGCCAGGCCCTCTGGTACGACTCGCAGCCCCCGCCGGTCGGACTGCGCCGGTGGGTGCTCGGCGAGCTGTGGGCGATGATCCCCGTCCCGGTCGACGCGCTCGGCGTCGTGCTGCTCGCCGCGGCGGCGGTCGGGCTGCTATCCGTCGTCCTCCGGCGAGTCCCCGAGGCGCCATAGCTCGAGCAGGTAGTGCTCGAGCCCCGCGTATGCGGCCAGCGCGTCGCCCCACTGGGCAGTGGGCAGGTCTGGATGGTCGCGCAGGAACCGGTGTGCGGCGTCGGCAGCCTCGGCGCGTCCGGTGGCGGTGACGTGGATGCGGTACACCCCCGGACCCGCGGCCAGATCGCCGGTGATCCCGCTGACGCCCGTGTCGCCGAGCCGGACGCGCCCGGAGGGGAAGTCGATCTCGTGTTCGTGCCGCGAGGCGGCCGGCGGTGCTGCGGTGCCGAGCACGCGGAGGCGGACGTCCACCGGGATGAGGTCCTGGGCGACGCTGATGACGAGGACGTACCCGGTCGAGCCGGTGACGCCGCCCGACGCGGCGACGACGGCCGCGTCCATCGCCTCGGCGGCGTCCGCCTCGACGTCGCGCAGGGTGAGCAACCGGTAGTCCGGGGTCAGCCGCAGGTCCATCGTCCGCCGTACCGCCCTTCAGTCACTTGCGACGTGGCGCCACAGACGAACCGGGGCGCCACGTCGTGCGGTCGGGGCGCCGTCGTGACGGTGAACCCGTCGCCGTCGAGGAGCCGGTTGGCGCCGTAGAAGACGTTCAGCCTGGACCCGGCGAGCTGGTTCCGCTGGGCGTTGATCGGGCGGGCCGACCCCGTGGCACTCCTGCGCGCCGCGGGGCCTGCCGGCGGTGGAGTACGCCGAGCCCCGCTCCGTGGACTTGAACGGGTATTCGTCGCAGTCCAGCCCGGTGGTTGGCTTCGATTTCGTTCCCGTCCATCAGGCGGTGCAACCGCTCCGCAAAGGTCCGCCGCACCGTCGGCGCGTTCGCCGGGTCGACGTCGTACCGCTGCAACCGCCGACCCCACTTCGCGTGCATCGGGTTCGAGACGGACGGTGACTGGATGCCCCCGTTTCGCATCCGGTCACCGTCGCCGGTGGTCCGGACCGCCACTCCCCGGCGGTCCGGGCCACCGCGCTGGCAGTCTGTCAACGCCGTGGTACGGGCGCCAGATGCCGGGATCGATCTGGGACGGCGGGACAGCGGAGACGGGCCGGCCTGCGGGGATGTTGCGGTCTTGGGACGGTCGATAGGATGCAGCCGTCCCGACACCTGGAGAGATGACGGCGATGCCGCACCGTACCGGCGAGCTTGCCGCGCTGCTGACCGCGTTGAAGGACCGCAGCGGGCTCAGCTATGCCCGCATCGGGCAGAAGACCAACCTGAGCAAGTCGGCGGTGCACCGGTTCGTCGCCGGGGCGGCGGTGCCGCAGGACTTCGGCACGGTGGAGCGGATCGCCACGGCGTGCGGGGCGGACCGTGGCGAGCTCGACCGGCTCTATCCGCTGTGGGCAGCGAGCCCGCGACAAGATCCGGTCGCCACCACAGACCCGGCCGCCGGCTCAGAACCCGCCGCCACCACAGACCCGGCCGCCGACTCAGAACCCGCCGCCACCACAGACCCGGCCGCCGACTCAGAACCCGCCGCCACCACAGACCCGGCCGCCGACTCAGAACCCGCCGCCACCACAGACCCGGCCGCCACCACAAGCCCGGCCGCCGACTCAGAACCCGCCGCCACCATAGAACCGGCCGCCTCGTCGAAGGGCGCCGTTGCGGCGGTGCCGCGGCGTCTCGCGCTGTACGCCGGGCTGGCCGTGGCGCTGCTGGTGCTGGCGGGTGCGGTCGCGCCGGTGTGGTGGCGGGGCGGGGACGACCGGCCGCAGGCCGCGGCGCCGAGCGCGACCCCGCAGTGGATCAGCGGCCCGAGCTGGACGCTGCCCGCGCGGCCGGTCCCGCCGGAGTACTTCGGGGTGACGATCAACAGCGCGACCGGGCACATGCCGGGGTTCACCACCGGCGCGGTGCGTCTGTGGGACAGCGAGACGCGCTGGTCGCGGGTGCACCTGGCGCGGGACCGGTTCGACTGGACGATCCTGGACCGGCTCGTCGACGCGGCCGCCGCCGCCAGGCTGCCGGTGCTCTACACCATGGGCGGCACGCCGGCCTGGGCGGCGCCCAACGGCAAGCGGTCGGTGTATCCGGACAACGCGAAGTCTTCGCCGCCGGACGATCTGGCGGTGTGGGACGCGTACGTCAGCGCGCTGGTCGGGCGGTACAAGGGCCGCATCGCCGCCTACGAGCTGTGGGTGCTCGCCAACGACGCTCGGATGTACACCGGCAGCGTCGAAACTCTGGTCGAGATGACCCGCCGGGCCAGCGCGATCATCCGCGCCAGCGATCCCGCCGCCACCGTGGTCTGCCCGGGCATGGGCAACCTGTGGAGCGCCGAGGGTCAGCAGGTGCTGCGGGAGTTCGCCCGGCTCGGCGGCTACGAGTACTGCGACGCCGCCGCCATCAAGCTGTACCAGCGCGCGCCGGAGGACCCGCCGGAGACGATGCTGGAGCTGACCGCGCAGATCGACCGGCTCTTCCACGAGGCCGGCCTGCACCCGCCGCTGTGGAACACGGGCACGACCTACGAAATCCCGCTGGAGGGCCAGCTCGACCGGGCCCGCGCCCGCGACTACGCCGTCCGCTTCTACCTTGTCGGGCTGCTTGCCCGCTTGACGAACCTGGACCGCATGTACTTCTACAGCTGGGGCGGCACGAAGCTCCCCATCGTGCTGCAGGCCGACGAGGGCGAGCCGACCGAGGCCGCCCTCGCCGTGCAGCAGCTGCAGCGCTGGCTCGCCGGCGCGCAGATCCGCTCCTGCGGCCACGGCCAGCCCGCCGGCCTGCCCGAGCACGCGTGGCAGTGCGAGTTCGTCGTGCCGACTCCGGCCGGCAACCGGCGCGCCGTCATCCGCTGGACCCACACCGGCTCGGCACGCGTGCACGTCGAGGCCACGGCGGAGGCGCTGCTCCGGCTCGACGGCACGACCGAGCCCCTGGCCGGCGGCGCCGAGCTCACCCTGACCGAAACCCCCGTCATGATCCGCTACAGCGACCTGTGACGTTCCTGCCGGATCTCCGGCACTCTGCGCCTCGGCGGCCACACCGGGGCGGCACGGCACCACCACCCGGGCGCCTCGTCCCAGGAAGCCACGTCTTCGCAGGCGGACGGTGGTGCAACGTCCCACCGTCCCAGGTGTGCGCCACGGGCTGGCCCGCGGCCGGGCCGCCGTGCCATGCTCCCTGCCGCCGGGCCATGCAGGGAGCAACCGGCCCGGACCAAAGCGCCAGTTGGCGCCACGCCCCATCATCTCCACACTGCCGTGTTGCGCACCGTCACGTCGTGACAACCCCGCCGATCTGGATTGATCGGCAGGACAGCGATGGACGGTGAGCACGGGTGTGGTCCGGCAACTGTCCACCGACACGTGGAGCTACCCAATGACCGACGCCGTACCCGACGAAGTCGATCCAACCGTCAAACCGCCCGTGGCCGTACCGTATCTGCTGGTCATGCCCGGCGGCGACGGAGAGCCGCAGCCGGTCGCCTGGCCCGGGACCGCCGAGGGGCAGACGACGTGGGCGATTCCGGTGACGATTCCCTCGGGAACCCCGGGATTCGCCGTGTTCGTACCGTTGGTCCCGAGCGCGGCGGCCACGCCTGTCCCGAGCGTGGCGGCCACAGCCGCCGCGCCTGTCGAGGAACTGCCCGAAGACGAGCCCGAACAGGACAAACTCGAAGAGGACGAGCCCGAAGAGGACGAGGAACACGACGAGGAGGCTTTCGTACCGCCGTCCGTCGCGCCCTTCCCGCCGCACCCTGCGGCGCCCCCGTTCCCGCCGCACCCTACGGCGCCCCCGTTCCCGCCCTTTCCGACCTATCCGCGGGTCATGGGACCACCGCGACCGCTGCCGCCCGGGTTCCTGCAAACACGTTGGCCCGGGCCGGAGTCCGCGAGCGGCTGGCGCGTACCGGTCGCCGTGCTCGCCGGCGGGCTCGTCGCCGCGATCGTCCTGCCCGGCATGCGGGTCGGCATCGGCTGGTTCCTCGGCGGGTTCGCGCTCGTCGCCGCCGTCATCGCCGGGATCTGGCCGGCCGCCGCAGCGCTGGCGAAGGGCGACCGTGCGATGCGGGCCGTCTGGGCCGGCGCCGCCGTCGTCCTGCTGTCCGTGCTGGCGTTCCGCAACGCCTGGTGGCTCGTCACGTTCTGCGTGCTGGGCGCGTTCGGCTGCGCCGCCCTTGCCATCGTCGGCGGCCGACGCGTCCGCTCCATACTGTTCAGCCTCGTGGCGGCGCCGTTCGCGGCGTTGCGCGGCATCCCGTGGGTGGCCAAGCACCTCAGCGCCAGCGGACGGAACGGCAAACCCCGCCACGCCCAGCGCGTCGTCTGGTCGGTCATCATCACGGTACTGTTCACGCTGGTCTTCGGCGCGCTGCTCGCCTCCGCCGACGCCGCGTTCTCGCAGGTACTCTCCGACGTCATGCCGACGGTCAGCGCCGGCCGGGTGTTCCTGTTCATCCTGTGCGCGCTGATCGCCGTCGCGGCCGTCTACACCGTCGCCGCGCCGCCGGACCTGTCCACCGTCGACAAGCCGGGCACCGCCCGCCTGCGCCGCCTGGAGTGGGGGCTGCCGATCGGGGCACTGGTCCTGCTGTACAGCGGATTCGTGGTCGTGCAGGCCACCGTCTTGTTCGGCGGCCAGCACCACGTGCTGCAGACCGCCGGCCTCAGCTACGCCGAATACGCCCGCAGCGGTTTCTGGCAGCTGGCGACCGTCACCGTCCTGACGATCGCCGTGCTGGGCGGCGTGACCCGCTGGGCCGGCCGCGAGGACCGGGTCGACCGCATCCTGCTGCGCACGATGCTCGGCCTGCTCTCGTCCCTGAGCATCGTGATCGTGGTGTCGGCCCTGTCCCGCATGTACACGTACCAGAAGGTCTACAGCTTCACCGGCGAGCGCATCTTCGTGATGGCGTTCGAACTGCTCCTCGGCACCGTCTTCATCATGATCATGGTGGCCGGCATACGGTGGCGCGGCGCCTGGATCCCGTCGACGACCGTCGGTCTGGCGGTCGTCATGCTGCTCACCCTCGCGGTGCTCAACCCGGAGGACTACGCGGCCCGCCGCAACATCGCGCGCTACCAGGAGACCGGCAAGATCGACGCCTGGTACCTGCGCGCCCTGTCCTCCGACGCCACCCCGGCCCTGTCGACCCTCCCGGACTCGGTCCGCCGCTGCACGCTGAGCTGGATCGTCGACGACCTGGACGAGCCGGATCCGTGGTACGGCTGGAACCTCGGCCGTGAAAACGCCCGCGCCGCCCTGAAGCGCGTGGGCTCGTCCGCCATCGGCGGCTCGAGCGACTGCCAACGGGCCGACCAGTTCGACCTGCCGAAGACACGCTGACGCACCAACCCGGGCCGCCCCAACACGGCGGCGGCCCGGCTTCGGCCCGTCCGCCCATCGATGCGTCGATGTCGTCAGGGTACGGAGCGACTATTGTCCGACCTTGAGGAAATGGATCAGAGCTGCCGCGACTTCGTCCGGCCGTTCGTCCGCGACATAGTGGCTGCACCGCGCGATTGAGCCGCCCGTCACGTTGCTGGCGAACTCTTTGAGCATTGGCACCATCTGCGCACCGAAGCGCTGGTCCCCGCCCAGACCCAGCACCGGTATCTCGAGCGGTTGCCGCTTGAACTCGAGTGCGGCCGCATGGTCGGCGGCCAAGGCCCGATACCATTCCATGCCGCCGCGGGTGCGGCCGGGAAGCGCCGCCGCTTTGGCGTAGATCTCGATGTTCGCCGGGTCGAAGGTGCTGTGGTCGTAGAAACGCTCGGCCATGAAGGTCGAAATGTAGTCATACTCACGGCCATGGATCAGGCGCTCGGGTAGATCGCGGTTCATGTGGAAGCCGAAGTGCCACAGCCCCGCGATCGTCGCCTCCCATCCGGTCCAGCCGGGGAGCGGAACGTCCAGGACGGCCAAGTGGGTGACAGCCCCCCGATAGCTGACGGCCTGCGGTACGGCGACCATGCCGCCGATGTCGTGTCCGCACACGGCGTAGCGGTCGTGGCCGAGCGCGACCATGACTTCGTGCGCGTCGCGTGCCATCGTCGCCTTGTCGTAGCCGTCGAGCGGGCAGTCGGAATAGCCCGCGCCGCGCAGATCGATGGCTACCACGCTGCAATGCTCGGCCAGCAGTGGCATCACGCTGTGCCATTCCCACCACGTTTCGGGCCAGCCGTGAAGCAGGAGGACGGGAGGACCTGAGCCTCCCGTCACGGTGTTGATTTTGATGCCGTTCGCCGGTACCGGTTGCTGGGTGAACCCCGGCAAAGTCGCGTTCATGATCGCTTCCTCTGCCCCTGGTAGCGGCGTTCGAACCTACAGGCTTTAGGTTTTTCCCTACGAGGTATAGGCTGGCCGGTGTGGGACGAGCAAACCTGAGCTCCGCCGCCGTGATCGCCGCGGCGGCGGACCTGGCGGACCGGGACGGCCTGGACGCCGTGAGCCTGGCGGCGCTGGCGCGCCAGTTCGGGGTACAGACGGCCAGCCTCTATTCGCACGTCCGCCACCGTGCCGCATTGCTCGACGGGGTGCATGAGCTGGCCCTCGGCGACCTCGCCGACCGGATCGCCGTCGCCGTCGCCGGGCGGTCGGGGCGGGCGGCGCTGGTTGCCCTGGCCGACGCCCACCGCGACTACGCCCGGCAGTCCCCCGGCCGCTGGGCCGCCCTGCAGCGCCCCGCCGCGGCCTCCACCGCCGAGTCGGCGGCGGCCGGCCGTCTGGTCGCGCTCACCCTGGCGATGCTCCGGGGGTACCAGCTGCCCGAGGACGAGCTGGTCCACGCCGTGCGGCTGCTCGGCTCGACCATCAACGGCTTTCTGGCCCTGGCCGCGGCCGGCAGCTTCGGCCACCGCGAGCCCCCGGCCGATGTCTCGTGGCAGCGGGTGCTGGACGCCCTCGACATCGCCTTCCGCTCCTGGCCGATCGAAAGGACCTCCTGATGCAGCTCACACCCGAGTTTCTGCGCGGTGCCGCCGAGGTCGAGGTCACGGCGCGCGGCCTTCGGCCGCACCGGCTGCCCGCCTGGGTGCGGGAACAGTTTCCGGACGGTCAGCTGCTCGCCATGGAGAGCCAGCCCTCCGGGGTCCGCGTCGCCTTCCGTACCGCTGCGACCTCCTTCGACCTGGTGACCCATCCGACGTGGATCGCCTACCCGGGGGCCGAACGGCCGCGGGGACGCATCGACGTCTACGCCGGCGGCGAGCTCGCCGTCCGTGACGTGCTCGACGGCGGGGACCGGATCGAGGTCGACCTCACCACCGGCCAGACCACGTTCCACCCGGGGGAACCGCACACCACCACGGTGGCCGGGCTGCCCTCGTGCCCGCATCGGATCGAGATCTGGCTACCGCACAACGAGGCTGTTGAGCTGATCGAGCTGCGGGCGGACGCCCCGATCGAGCCGGACGACACCGGCCGGGCGCTGTGGGTCCATCACGGCAGCTCGATCAGCCAGGGCTCGAACGCGCTGGCACCGTCCGAGACATGGGTGGCCGTCGCGGCCCGGCGCGCCGGCGTCGACCTGCGCAACCTCGGCCTCGGCGGCAGCGCGCTGGTCGATCCGTTCCTGGCCCGGGTGATGCGCGATGCACCGGCCGATTACATCAGTGTCAAGCTCGGCATCAACGTCGTGAACCTCGACGCGATGCGGCTGCGCGCATTCGTCCCGGCCGTGCACGGCTTCCTCGACACCATCCGCGACGGGCACCCGGAGACGCCGCTGGTGCTGATCTCGCCGCTGTTCTGCGGCATCCACGAGGACACGCCAGGGCCGGGCGCCATCGATCCTGGCTCCATCGGTACCGGCCAGGTGCGGTTCGTCACCACCGGGGCCATCGGCGACGTCGCGCTGGGACGCCTCACGCTGCAGGTGATCCGGCGCGAGCTGCGCTCCCTCGCCGACCGCCGTGCAGCCGACGGAAATCTGCACTACCTTGACGGCACCGCACTGTACGGCCCGGCCGACGCCCTCGAGCTGCCGTTGCGCGACGGCCTGCACCCGAGCGCCGAGGCTCATCGGTTGATCGGGAACCGGTTCGCCGAGTACGCCTTCACCGGGAAGGGCCCGTTCGCCGCGAGGTGAACGCGGAACCGGAGGCTTTCCGGCCGCCGACCTGGTCGAGCCAGTTCAGGATCACGCCGAGCGCCAGGCCCGTGTTGCCGACCTGGCAGTGGTTCTGCGCCTGCTCCTGCTCGGTGAAGACCCGGCAGGTGACCGACGGCGCCGCGGTCAGGGTCAGCACCTGATCGCCGAGCTGGTGCAGGGGCACATAGTGATCCTTGGTCCCGGCCATCAGCAGGATGTCCTGCTGCACCAGCGGGGAGACGTCGTCGGTGCGGTAGTGGGCCCAGGCCTTGAGAACGTCCGCCGGGGTATCCGCACCCATCACTCGCCTGCTCTGGTTGAGCGTCCACTCGACGAACAGGTCGGACTTGCTCACCGCGTCGATGGCCGCGTCGAGGGCCGTCGCCGGGATCTGCTCAGCGTGCTGCTCGACCGCCTCCAGGCCGGCCGCGTCCAACGCCCGCGAGGCGTTCTCGTGCAGGTCGGTGAACACGTCCCAGGCGATGACGCGACTGACCCGGGGCTCGCGGGCCGCCGTCCGCACGACCAGGCATCCCCCGAGTGAGAACCCCATGAGGGTGACCCCGTCGAGTTCGAAGTGGTCCAGCACGGCCCCGACCGGCAGATGCCAGTCCGGGGTCATCGGCACACCGTCGTCCAGCACCATGCCCTGGCCCGGCCCGTCGAAGATCACCGTGTCCAGGCCGGCGTCGCGCAGGGCGATCGCCGCCGGCATCCACTCGGCGATGTAGCTGTCATAACCACCGAAGATCACGATGGTGCCACGCGGCTGGGCCGGGGTGAACCGGTAGACCGGCAGCTGTGTCTTCTCGAACGGGACCTGAAACTCGGTTCATCTGGAACTTCAAGGACACGTTCGGGTGCAGCTCGTAGTACCCGAACGGGAAGCGGCTGATGATTTCCTGATCGCTGACGGTCATGGATGCTCCTTCCGGAAAAGGCATCGCCCGGACGGAGACAACCGAAACGCCGGTACGACGGCCGCTTCGAGGGGAGCCGTCACTCCTCGGCCAGCAGGCGTGCGGTCGGCAGCCGGCGGAGTGACCGTACCGGCAGGATCGCCGCCGCCACCGCCAGCACCGTGCCGGCGAGCGCGGCGATCGCGGCGGTCGTGTACGAGACCGGGCTCAACTCGGAGCTCAGCAGCGCGGCCGTGCCCAGGGCGAGGCCAGACCCGGTCGTCGCGCCGAGGATGCCGATCGCGAGCGCCTCGTACGCGGCCAGCCGGGCCAGCGGGGCGTCCGCCCAGCCGACCGCGCCGAGCAGCGCGAACTCGGCCGACCGTTCGCGGATGTTGACGTACAGCACGTCGGCCACCGTGGCCGCGCCCAGCAGCGTGGTGAGGGCCGCCGCGATGTAGTCGGTGCTCTGGACCTGCACGGTGATCGCGTCGCCCAGGACGGTGCCGGAGACGGTGCCCCGGAACGTCAGGTTGATGATCAGCAGGAGGGTCAGCGAGGCGGTGCCGAGGGCGAGGCTCACCGCGCCGAGGACGGTCCGGCCGGGGGCGCGCAGGACGTTGCCCAGGGCCAGGCCTGAGACGCGGCGGGGCACCCGGGCGTGGCGGACCAGGGCGACCGCGGGGCGGACCGCTGCCCCCGGGTCGGCCCGGGTCGCCCGCCAGGCCGGTGGCAGCGCCGCCAGGCCGCTCAGCAGCAGCGCGGCCGGGACCGAGAGCAGGGCGTAGTCGGCGCCGAGGGGTACGCCGAGCACGCGGGACAACGTCAGCGCCAGGATGGTGCCGAGCAGGCCGGCGACCGCGCCGACGGTCACCGATTCGCCGATGACGAGGGCGAACAGCCGCCAGCGGGCCCAGCCCAGGCAGGCCAGCACGCCGAGTTCCGTGGCCCGGGTCCGTACCGCCGCGCTCGCCGCGTTGCCGACCGCGAGCGCGCACGCGATCAGCACCAGGATCGCCAGGACCAGCGACTTGCGGTCCACGGCGGCCACGATCGTCGTCGCGACCCCCAGCCGCAGCCAGTTCTCGCGGACCGCCATCGCGGGCCGGCCGTACTTCCCGGGCGGCAGCTGCACCGCGACGCCGGCCGCCGACGACCCGCCGACGACGTCGACCCGCAGGCCGGTGCTCAGATGGATCTGGTCGGCGACGGCTCGCACCCGCTCCTGGGAGTACGCGTCGATGCCGACGTCGCCGGCGACCCGGACGCGCACCATCGAGATCGGCGCGGCGCTGTTCACCCCGTGCGCGGCGTCCACGTCGGTGTAGGGGTCGCGCTGCAGCCTGGGCAGCGCCGACAGCGTGGTGAGCAGGTGCGGGCGCTGCCCGAGCGGCCCGGCGAAGCCGGTCGTCGGCTGCAGGATCCGGTCGCCGAGGGCCTGCTGCGCCGCCGGGTCGGCCGCGGTCGCCTCGGCCCCCGCGTACAGGTCGAAGGGCGACCGGGAGAGTTGCGGGCCGAGCCGCACCTTGGCGGGGTCGTAGACGCCGACGCCCCGCAGGAAGGTCCGGTCCTTGTCCGAATCGTCGACGCCGTGCCGGACAAGGCTGCGGACCGGGTCGTCGGCGAGCCCCACCGGCAGGGGCCGGCCCTGCGGGTAGGCGTGCGGAACCTTGCCCCATTCGCTGCCGTTGTACGGCACCACAGCGGCGGTGCGGCCGGGGCCCGTCAGCGTCATGGCGCTGGTCGTCCACCAGTCGCCGATGTCGGACGTGCCGAGCCGCGGCGTCTCGAGGCTGTGCGCGGCGGCCGGGTGCGCGATCGCGTCGAGCAGCGTCGGGTACACCTCCTGCGCCGTGTAGGTGCGCGAGCTCAGCGCGGTGGCGGGCATGGTCTCGTAGTAGGGCACGGCATTGTCGAGCCGCATCCCGGCGCCGGTCTTGTCGGCCGCGTCACCGCCGAGCCGCGCGATCTCGACGTGCAGCTGCTGATCGAGGTCGAGGCGGCCGGAGGCGAGGACCGGGATGCCGGCGGACTGGTCGGACTCCGGCAGGTACGCCCCGGAGGTCACCGCACCGTCGAGCCCGTCGAGCTTCGCCTCCTGCGCGGGGTCGACCGCGGCCAGCAGCAGCGGCACCGGGAACAGCAGCTGGACCTGCGCCCGCCCGACCGTGTTGGCGCTCGACGCCGGGTCGCGCGACCAGCAGCGGGCCTGCGTGCGGTCCTGCGGTGCGAGCGGTTTGACGTTCTCGAAGTAGCCGGTCTGGTGCTCGCACACGGTGGTCACGCCGCCCGGGCCGTGTTCGTGGATCTCCGGCATCTTCGGGAAGTCGCCGTCCGTGTACATCTTGCCGATGACCACCGGATCGCCGGGGATGTACTCCAGGTTGTTCGGCGTGACGTAGAGGTACTGCGAACCGTCGGGGATGCTGCTCAGCCCGCTGTCGCCGACGGCGGTCGGACGCAGCCGCAGCACCTGGCGGCCGTCCGCGGCGCCACCGGCGTACTCGGTGAGGTCGACGGTGATCTGCGCCGTCTGCATCACGTACCCGACCATCGCGACCGGTGCCGCCACCGACACGCCCTGGATGTCGAGGATGCGCCGCCACTGGGCCGCGCTGATCCCGCCGTACGTCGAGCTGACCCGGTCCGTGTCGATCAGCCCGTCGTCGTCGCCGGCGGCGGGCGGCCGGACCAGGATGTCGTACATCGGCCGGAAGTTGTCCCGGACGGTGCCGGTGACGCGCACCTGCGAGCCGCGCGAGGCCGACGCCAGCAGGGCGAAGCTCGCCACGGCGACGGCGACGGCCGCGATGGTGGCGACCAGCCGGCCGCGACGGAAACGCAGCTGCGCGCGGATGAGCGAGATCAACGGACCCTCCAGAAAGCCGCCACCAGGGCGCGGAACACGACCACCGCCGCCGCGGCAGACCACGCCGGGGCCGTCACCGGGCCACCAGCCGGCCGTCGAGCATCTCGACCACCCGTTCGCACTGGGCGGCGATGGCGGCGTCGTGCGTGCTGAGCACGATCGTGATGTGGTGCCGCTCGCGCAGCCCGAGCAGCAGCTCGAGGATCGCGCGGCCGGTGTGCGAGTCGAGGTTCCCGGTCGGCTCGTCGGCCAGCAGCAGGCGCGGGCGCGTGATGAGCGCACGGGCGATCGCCACCCGCTGCTGCTGCCCGCCCGACAGCCGCGACGGCAGGGCGCTCTCCCGGCCGGCCAGGCCGACCGCGTCGAGCAGCTCACGGGCCCGCTCGGCCCGGTCGAAGCCCAGGTTGCGGTAAGGCAGCACCGGCACGAGCACGTTGTCGAGGGCGGTCAGCGCCGGCAGCAGATGGAAGCGCTGGAAGACGAAGCCGACCCCGCGCCGGTAGACGGCCAGCCGGCTCCGGCTCGCCGCGGTCAGCTCCTGACCGTCGACCGCGATCGAGCCCGAATCGGCCCGTTCGATCGCGCCGATCAGGTGCAGCAGCGTCGACTTGCCGGAGCCGGACGGCCCGGTGAGCGCCGTCAGACCACCCGGCTCCAAGGTGAGGCTCACTCCGTCGACCGCGGCGAGACGCTCCCCGTTGCCGAGCAGGAACGTCTTCACCACCTCGCGCAGGACGACACCCGCCCCGTCCGTCGCCGCGGTCACGACGGGTAGCCGAACAGGTGCAAGCAGAGCGTCACATAACCCACCGGTCATCTCCGTCCCGCGCCGTGCGCAGGCCACCACGATCAACCGGGCCCCCGCTCCGCCCTTCGACCCTTCCATTGATTTCCATCTAATGTCAAGACGCAAAATAAGTGTCGCCCCGGCGTTTTCGTCGCCTATTGCGAGAATTCGCTGCTTTGGCATGACGGGTCGTTGACAACGAGGTTTCCATTCCAGCACCATGCTGAGAGCGCTCTCACGGCCGCCAACGTGAGGGCTCGATCAGGCGATCCGCCAATCGCACCACCTCTGCCCCTACTCTCGAGAAGGGCACATTCACCGTGGAGATTCGACAAGACCGCACACCCCGCCCGCCCCGCGTCCGCCGCCTCATGGTCCTGCTCACCGCGCTCGTCACCGCACTCGCCGGCAGCGCGGTCATCCAGCAGCAGCCCGCGCACGCCGCGTGGAACCTCGTGTGGGCCGACGAATTCAACGGGTCCGGCGCGCCCAGCAGCGCCAACTGGAACTACAACGTCGGCAACGGCCTCAACCCCGGCCTCAACGCATTCGACGGCTGGGGCAACGGCGAGTGGGAGTGGTACCGCCCCGAGAACTGCACGCAGTCCGGCGGCAACCTCGTGATGCGCGCCAACTGGAACACGACGCCGCTCACGGTCAACGGCCGGAACTTCTACCAGACGTCGTGCCGCATGACGACGGACACGAAGCGATCCTTCCAGTACGGCCGGATCGAGGCGCGCATGGCGCTCCCGACCGCCACCGGCTCGTGGCCGGCGTTCTGGATGCTCGGCGACTCGTGCGACGAGACGTCCACGAGCGCCTACAACCCGGCGCAGACCTACTACGACCGCCTGCCCACCAACTGGGCCAGTTGCGGCGAGGTCGACATCATGGAACACGCGAACGCGAACGCGACCGTCACGAACAACATCTTCTGGGATCTGCGGACCGGCGTGTTCCCGTGGACCGCGGGTCAGAACGCCAACTACGTCGCGAACCCCGCCGTCAACAACGCCGCCGCCTTCCACGTCTATGCGATCGAGTGGACGGCCGCGCAGATCCGCTGGTACGTCGACAATGTGCAGACGCACGTGATCGACACGACGCCGGCGACGCTGGAGGAGTTCCGCAAGCCGTTCCACGTCATCTTCAACCTGGCGCTGGGCGGCACGTACCCCGGGCAGAATCCCGTGCAGAGCCAGTTCCCGCTCACCGCATCGATCGACTACGTGCGCTACTACCAGGACGGCGGCGGTTCGACGGGCGGACCGGCGACGCAGATCAACGGGCCGGGCGGCAAGTGCGTGGACGTGGCCGGCAACGACACGGGCGGCAACGGCGCGGCCGTGCAGCTGTGGACGTGCCAGGGGTCCGCTGTTTCGAAGGACCAGCAGTGGAGCTGGGACGGCCAGACCCTGCGGACGCTGGGCCGGTGCCTCGACGTCACCGGTGCGGGTACGGCCAACGGCACGAAGGTGCAGCTCTGGGACTGCAACGGCAGCGGCGCCCAGACCTGGGTCCAGGAAGGCAACCGGTTGCGCAACCCGAACTCCAACCGGTGCCTGGACTCCCCGAGCGGCTCGACGGCGGACGGCGCACGGCTGCAGATCTGGGACTGCAACGGCACTGCCGCACAGTACTTCGTGAAGGCCGCGTGACGGCCGGCCGAAGGGCCCGCTGACGGTCAGGGCGCGGGAGCGGACCGGCTCCCGCGCCCTGCCCGCGCCGGCCGTCGTGCTACCCGGACAGCACCGAGATCCCGCCCGGGGTCTCGAAGATGGCCAGCCGTACCGTGCGGACGTCGGCGTGACCGTGACAGCGCAGGGCGGCCTCGAGGTCCTCGACGGTGAGACCGCAGCGGCGCAGCGCCCGGTGGTCGATGTGGCCGTCCCGGACCAGGACCCGCAACGGCGGATCGATCAGCCGGCGCAGCGGCCCGGCGAACCGCAGCCGCGCGACGATGCCGTGCGCGGCGAGCAGCGCCAGCAGGGCCGCGGCCCCGGTCGTCCAGGCGGTGTCGCGGGCGGTCGCAGTACGGCCGATGATCGCGCCGACCGCGGCCGCCACCACCCAGTCGAACGGGGCCAGGCCGGCCAGGGTCCGCCGCTGCGAGAGCCGCAACGCGACCGCGGCGACGACGAACAGCGCCAGCGCCTTGCCGGCCGCCACGGCGGCGGCGTCGAGCGACCCGAGACCCACCCGGCGGCGCTACCCCTCAACCGGGAGGTGAACCGCCCCGCGCAGGAAGTTCAGCAGGATCGCGGCGAACCGTTCGGGCTGCTCCTCCGCCGGGTAGTGCCCGCAGCCGTCGAGGACCACCTCGGTGACGTCGTCGGCCGCGAGCCGCATGGTCTGGGCGGCACCGGCGGCGCTCCACAGCGCACCGCCGACGGCGAGCACGGGCAGGGTCAGGCGGGTCCGGCTGCGCTGCTCGTTCTGCGCGATCGTCCGGTCCAGCGCGCGGTAGTACTCGAAGCTGGCGCGCAGTGCGCGCGGGTCCCCGGCGATCGCGTCGACGTAGACGTCCACCGCGCCGGCCGGGATCGAGGTCGGCGTGGCGGCCTTGGTGGCGAACTGCCAGCCGAAGAAGAGCCGCTCCCGGCCGCGGACGAGTTCCTCGTTGAGGTCGGTGAGCCGGTTGAAGCCGAACTGCCAGAGCTTCTGGTTGACCGCGGCCGGGCTGAAGGCCGGTGGGGACGGGGTGAGGCCGGGGATCAGCGCCTCGACGATGGCGAGCCGGCCCACCCGGTCGCGGTGATCGGCGGCCAGCGCGTACGAAATCCAGGTGCCGATGTCGTGGCCGGCCACGTCGAACCGGTCGTGGCCCAGCGCGGTCATCAGCGCGGCGAGGTCGGCGGCGAGGGTGCCGGCGTCGTACCCGTCGTCGGGCTTGTCGGAGAGCCCGGACCCGCGCGAGTCGACGGCGACGACGGTGTGCTCGCGACCCAGCGTGGGCATCACCTCGCGCCACGCGTACCAGGTCTGCGGCCAGCCGTTGACCAGCAGCAGCGGCGGGCCCTCACCGCCGGTGACGGCGTGCAGGCGCAGCCCGTCGACGTCCACGAGCCGGCTGGTGAACCCGTCCGGCAGCCACATCCTGGAACGATCGGTACAACTTGTCATACCGGCACCATACACATCTTTGAACGATCGGTACAAGACGGGTAGACTGACGACCCATGGCGGGTCGCAAGCAGTTCGACGTGGACGAGGCGCTCCGGCGGGCGATGCTCGTCTTCTGGCAGTGGGGCTATTCCGAGGCCTCGATCGAGCGCCTGAGCGAGGGCACGGGCCTGGGCCGCGGATCGCTCTACGCCACCTTCGGCGACAAGGGTGCGCTGTTCCGCCGGAGCCTCGCGCGGTACGCGGAGACCTACCACCCGCTGTACGAGCGGGCCCTGGCCGGCTCCCACCCGGGTCCGGGCGCCGCCGTCGCCGCCTTCCTGCGGGTCACCCTCGACCGGATCGCCGACCCGGCGGTCCCGGACGGCTGCCTGCTGACCATGTCGGTCGCGCAGCTGCCGGCCCTCGATGCGGAGAGCCAGGCAATGGTTCGCGCCACGGTCGTCCGGCTGCGGACGATGCTGGAACAGGCGCTGCTGGCGGCCGGGGCCGGCGAGCCCGGGGCGGCCGAGCTGGCGCTGCGCACGCTGGCGACGAACAAGTCGCTGGCGGTCCTGAGCCGGGCCGGGTTCTCGCCGGAGGACCTCGCCACCGTCGCCCGCGTCCCGGAAACGACCTGACGCGGGCTCAGCGGGCCGGTGCGGTGCGGTCCAGGACCAGGGAGCGGGCCTCGGCGAGGCCGATGGCGAGCGCGCCCAGCAGCACAGCGTCGGCGCCGAGGGTGGAGACCTCGATGCGCGGCGGCCGCAGCGCGACGAGCGTGCGCAGCCGTTCCGTGAGCGGGCCGGTGAACACGTCGCCGAGCTGGCTGCCGACGCCGCCGCCGAGGACCACCAGCTCCGGGTCGAGCACGGCGGTGATGCCGACGAGGGCGTGGCTGACGTGGTCGACCTCGCGGGACACGGCCAGGCGGGCGGTCTCGTCGCCGGCGCGGGCGGCGTCGAAGACGTCCTTGGCGGTGACCGCGTCGGGCAGGCCCAGGCGCTTGGCCAGGCCGACGATGCCGTCGGCCGAGGCCACCGACTCGAACATGCCGCGCGGGCGGGCGGCGGGCTTCTCCAGCAGCGGGTCGCCCTCGCCGATCGGCAGGTAGCCGATCTCACCGGCGGCGCCGCGGAAGCCGCGGTACAGGCGGCCGTCGATGATGATGCCCATGCCGGTGCCGGTGCCGATGGAGACGTAGACGAAGTGCCGCACGCCCCGGCCGAGGCCGTAGGTCGCCTCCCCCACCGCGGCCAGGTCGACGTCGTTCTCCACCACGAAGGTCTCGCCGCCGATGCCGGCGAGGCGTTTGACGCTGCCGCGGCGGTCCCAGCCGGGGAGGTTGGGCGCGAGGTGCAGGGCGCCGGTGGCCTTGTCGTGGATGCCGGGGGTGCCGAACACGGCGAGCGTGATGTCGTCGCGGGTGATGCCGGCCTGGCCGGCGAGCTCCTCGGCGAGGCGGGTGAGCTGGACGACGAGATCACGGGCGCGGGTGCCGCGGGACGGCTCGTCCTTGCGGGCCACGATCGTGCCGACCAGGTCGGCCAGGCCGACGCGGACGTAGGAGCGGCCGACGTCGACGGCGAGGACCCAGCCCGCCTCGGGACGCACCTCGTACAGCAGCGCCGAGCGACCGGCGGCGCCGGCGCGGGTGCCGACCTGGCGCAGCAGCCCGGCGCGCTCGAGGTTGGTGAGCGCCACGGCCACGGTCGGCTTGGACAGGCCGGTGTGCTGGGCGAGCTCCGGGCGCGACACGGTGCCCAGCCGGAAGGTCTCGGCGAAGACGGCGCGCTCGTTCATCACCCGTAACACGCTGGTCGTGCTGGCGGTGTTCGTGATCTGCACACGCACCAGCCTGCCATATCAACTTAGGAAGGGTCCTTCATCAATTTCGTAAAGGACATTGCCAAACGGCGGGCGGGTGGTCGAACATGCACGCAGTACCTCCGAGGAAAGGTGCCCTCCGTGAACGCAAGATGGTTCGTCGCAGTCGTGGCCGTCGCGGCCACCGTCGTCAGCGGGTGCGGCGGCAGCACCGGCGGCAAGTCCGGCGGCGGGGACGCGCCGACGATCGCGTTGTTCCTGCCGGAGTCCAAGACGACCCGCTACGAGGCGTTCGACCGGCCGCTGTTCGAGGCCAAGGTGAAGGCCCTGTGCGCGGACTGCAAGCTGCTCTACGCCAACGCCGACCAGGACGCCGCGAAGCAACAGCAGCAGGTCGAGGCGGCGCTGGCCCAGGGCGCCGACGTGCTGGTGCTCGACGCCGTGGACGCCAGCGCGGTGGCGTCGCTGGTCAACCAGGCCAAGCAGAAGAAGGTCCCGGTCATCGCCTACGACCGGCTGATCTCCGAGATCAGCTACGAGTACTACGTCTCCTTCAACAACGTGCGGGTCGGCGAGATGCAGGGCCAGGCCCTGCTGGACGCGCTCACCAAGGCCGGTACGACGGACAAGGGCAAGATCGTCATGATCAACGGTGCGCCGACCGACCCCAGCTCGGCGGATTACAAGACCGGCGCGCACAAGGTCCTGGACGGCAAGGTGCAGATCGGCCGGGAGTTCGACACCCCGGACTGGAGCCCCGACAAGGCTCAGCAGGAGATGGAGCAGGCGATCACCGCGCTCGGCCGGGACACCGTCGTCGGGGTGCTGTCGGCCAACGACGGCATGGCCGGCGGCGCGATCGCGGCGATGAAGCGGGCCGGCTACCCGGCGCTGCCCCCGATCACCGGCCAGGACGCGGAACTCGCGGCGGTGCAGCGGATCCTGACCGGCGAGCAGTACATGACCATCTATCTCGACATCCGCCAGGAGGCCGAGAAGTCCGCCGAGCTGGCGGTCGCCCTGGCCAAGGGCGAGAAGCCGGCGGCACCCACGAAGGTGGCCAACGGCACGGCCGACATCCCGGCGTTCCTGCTCGACCCGATCGCGGTCACCGCGGACCGGATCAAGGACACGATCGTCAAGGACGGGTTCTACAAGGCGGCGGAGATCTGCACCGGCCCGGTCGCCGCAGCGTGCGCCAAGGCGGGGATCCAGTAGTGCTGACCGCTTCGAGGATCAGCAAGCGGTACGGTGCGGTCCAGGCTCTGGACGGGGTGCGCCTGGACCTGCCGCCCGGCGAGGTGGTGGCCCTGGTCGGCGACAACGGCGCCGGCAAGTCGAGCCTCGTCAAGGTGCTCTCCGGCGTCGTCACCGCGGACGACGGCGTGATCGAGCAGGACGGCCACCCGGTCCGCATCGCCGGCCCGCACGACGCGCAGCGGCTCGGCGTGTCGACCGTCCACCAGGACCTCGCCCTCTGCGAGAACCTCGACGTCGTCGGCAACCTGTTCCTCGGCGCGGAACGGCGCCGCTGGACGGTGCTCAGCCACATCCGGATGGAGCGCGCGGCCCGCGACCTGCTGTCCTCATTGGACGTTCGCATCCGGGACATCCGGGTGCCCGTCGCCGCGCTCTCCGGCGGCCAGCGCCAGTCCGTCGCCATCGCCCGCGCACTCGTCGGCGAACCGCGCGTCGTCATCCTCGACGAGCCGACCGCCGCCCTCGGTGTCGAACAGACAGCCCAGGTGCTCGACCTGATCCGGCGGCTGCGCGACCGGGGCCTGGCGGTGCTGGTCATCTCCCACAACCTGGCCGACGTGCGGGCGGTCAGCGACCGGATCGTGGTGCTGCGGCTGGGCCGCAACGCCGGCGAGTTCCGCACCGCGGACGTGACCACCGAGACCGTCGTCGCCGCGATCACCGGCGGTGCCGCGTGAAGGCGCTGCTGCGCACCGACCTCGGGGCCTGGCCGGTCGTCGGCGGCCTGATCGTCATCGCCGCCGTGTTCGGCTCGCTCAACGGGCGCTTCCTGTCCGCGGAGAACCTCACCAACCTGGCCCTGCAGATGGCGGCCACCGGCACCATCTCGCTCGGGGTCATCATGGTGATCCTGCTCGGCGAGATCGACCTGTCGGCCGGCTCGGTCAGCGGCCTCAGCGCCGTGGCCATGACCATCCTGTACGTGCACCACGGCTGGCCCCCACTGCTCGCGGTCGCCGCCGCCCTCGCCGGCGCCGCGCTGATCGGCCTGCTGCACGGCTGGATGTTCACCAAGCTGGGCATGCCCTCCTTCGTCGTCACCCTCGCCGGCCTGATCGGCTGGCAGGGGCTGATGCTGTTCCTGCTGGGCCGCGGCGGCACCATCAACCTGCCGTTCGAGGGCCTGCTCGCCGGGCTCAGCGACACCTGGCTGCCGCCGTGGGCCGGCTGGCTGCTGGCCGCCCTCGTCGTCGCGGGCTGGACCGCCGGCTCGGTGGTCAACCGGAGGCTGCGCCGCGCCGCCGACCTGCCGGTCACGTCCGGCCCGTGGCTCGCGGTGCGGCTGACCGCGCTCGCCGCCGTCCTCGCGGGAGCGGTGCTGGTGCTGTCGGCCGATCGGGGCGTACCACTGCTGCTGGTGCTCTTCGGCACGCTCGTCGTGGGCCTGGATCTGGTCCTGCGGCACACCGTCTTCGGCCGCCACATGTACGCGGTCGGCGGCAACGCCGAGGCCGCACGCCGGGCCGGCATCAACATCACCCGGATCCGCCTGCTGGCGTTCATGGCCGCGTCCACCCTGGCCGCGTTCGGCGGGATCCTCGCCGCCAGCCGCCTCGCCGCCGTCAACCAGAGCTCCGGCGGCAGCGACACCCTGCTCATGGCGATCGCCGCGGCGGTCATCGGCGGCACGTCGCTGTTCGGCGGCCGCGGCCGCGCCTTCGCCGCCCTGCTGGGCATCCTCGTGATCCAGTCGATCACCAACGGCATGCTGCTGCTCAACGTCGACTCCTCGGTGCGCTACATGGTCACCGCCGTGGTGCTGGCCATCGCCGTGGCGATCGACTCGCTCGCCCGCCGCGGCCGGCCCCGGTGAGGCCCGAGGTCCTGGCCATCGACTTCGGCGGCACGAAGATCGCCCTCGGTACGGCGGCCGCCGACGCCCTCGACGCCCGCCCGCTCCGCGCGACCCGGCTGCCGACGCGGGGTACCCAGGGCGCCCTGAAGGTCGTCGAACGCACCCTCACCGCCGCCCGGGAACTCATCGGCACCCCGGCGGCGGTGGGCGTCTCGACCTTCGGCGTGCTCCGCGACGACGTGATCCGGCTGGCCCCGAACGTCCCCGGCTGGGACGGCCTGCCACTGCCCGAACTGCTGCGCACCGAGTTCGGCGCCACCCCGGTCGCGATCGACAACGACGTCAACGCCGGTGCCGCCGCCGAACTGCGCTGGGGCGCCCTGCGCGGCGTCGACGTCGGCCTGTACGTCAACCTGGGCACCGGCCTGGCCGCCGCGCTGGTGGCCGGCGGCCGGGTGCTGCCCGGCGCCCACGGCGCGGCGGGCGAGATCGCCTACCTGCGCGACCGCGCCGACGCCCCCGCGTTCGCCGACGGCCACGCCCCGCTGGAGGAGTCGGTCTCCGGCAGCGCCCTGGCCCGCCACGGCTCGGCGCTGCTGGGCCGGCCGGTGACCGCCGCCGAACTGTTCACCCAGCGCCACGTCCCCCCGGTCGCCGCGCTGCTCGACGGGGCGGTGGACACGCTGGCCCGTACCATCGCGAATCTCTGTGTCGTCTTCGACCCGCAACGGGTCGTCATCGGCGGCGGTCTGATGGGCGCGGCCGGGCACATCCTCCCGCCGGTCGCGACCGCCCTCGCCCGCTCGGTCCCGTTCCCGCCGGACCTGCGGGTCGCCGCCTTCGCCGACGACGCGCCGCTGGTGGGCGCCCTCGCGATGGCGCTGGCGCTCGCCACCGACCCTATGTAGCACAAGGCCGCCGACCTATGTAGGATAAGCCGCCATGAGCCCGCCGTTGCGGATCACGACCACCCTCGTGCAGGTGCTCGAGGTGTTCCTGGAGGACCCCGCCGCCGAGCGCTACGGGCTGGACGTCATGCGCGTCACCGGCCTGCCGAGCGGCACGATGTACCCCATCCTCGTCCGCCTGCAGGGCCTCGGCTGGCTGGAGGCGCGCTGGGAGGACATCGACCCGGTGCGGGCGGGGCGGCCGGCCCGGCGCTGGTACCGGCTCACCCCGGACGGCGTCCAGGGCGCCCGCGCGGAGCTCGCCGCGTACCGGCAGCGGCACGCCCCGCGGCGCGGCACGGTGCGGCCGGGGCTGACATGGGACTCCTGAGCCGCATCATTCACGCCTGCCTGCGGGCGGGCGGCCGGCGCTGGCCGGCCGAGCTGCGCGACCAGCTGACCCAGGAGTGGCGCGCCGAGCTCGCGGCCCTCGAAGCGGAGCCGCACAGCGGCTGGCAGCGGTTGCGGTTCGCGGTGAGCCTGGCCACCAACCCGGTCTCGTACGACGAGCACGGCCTGCCGAGCAGCCGCCGGGAAGGCCGCCGGGTCCCCGGCCGGCTCCTGCGCGCGTCGGCCTGGTTGCTGCTCGCGGGCGGGTTCGGCCTCGGGCTCTGGGCCGCGCTGAACATGCTGCTGGGCTTCGTGCTGATGGATTCCGCGGCCGGCCACGACGACGCCTGGTTCGTGCGGCGCGGCTTCGTCGTCGCCGCCCTGGCCGCCGCGCTCACGTCGGCCTACGCCGCGGCGATCGGCCGGTGGCTCGGCGGCGGCGCCACCGGCGGCCGGGACGCGGGCCGGTGGGCGCGGGCCGGTCTCGCATCCGTCGCGCTCGGCGCGGTCTTCCTCGCCTGGACACCCGGCCTGGCGGGCGGGTTCACCGGCAACGGCACGCGGCACGTCCCGACCATGGTCGCCGTCTGGGTGCTGGTCACCTTCGCGGCGGCCGTCGTCGCGCCCGGCCGCGTCGCCGCCGGGCAGGTCGGCCTCGGCTGGGCCGCGGGCGTGGCCGGGGTACTGCTCGCGGCCGTCCTGCCGGTGGCGGCCGCGATGCCGCGCACGACCCTCGGCGGCAGCGCCGCGGCCCGCTGGGAGCTGGCGGTGCTGGCCTGCCAGTTGCTGCCGTCGGCCGTGTGCGCGGTGGCGTTCGGATAAGGCGCGGCCCGGCTGCGACCGGCCGGACCCGTCCCGGACGACGCTCTCGCGACCGCCACCGCCATCGCCGCGCCGCCGGAGCCGGTCGGCGCGCTCCGGCACCGGCGGCCGGCCGCCGCGCAGGTGGTCCTGGCCGTGGCGGCCGCGAGCGTCGCCGGGCTCTGGGCGACCAACCTGTGGACGGGCAGCAGCAATGCCAACTGGGCGCGGGACCTGCGCTGGGACGCGATCGTCGCGCTGGTGCTCGCGGTGGTCGCCTGCGCCCGCGGCCAGCGGCGGGTCACGGCGGAGGCGCTCCTCGGCGGGCTGGCCTGGCTGGCCGCCGACATCGCCCTCGACCGGGCCGAGCTGTCGCACGCCAGCGCCCCGCTCGCGGTCGTGGCGGCGTCCGTGGCCGTGCTCGGCTGCTACCGCGGCATCGCCCGCCGGGGCGCGCCGCACCGCGCCACGCTCCTCGTCGCGGCCGGCGTCGCCGCCGTGCTGGCCGGCGTGAACCTGCTGGCCGAGCCGTCGTCGGAGGCCACGTTCCAGGTGGGCAGCGCGGTGGTCAGCGGCGCGCTCGGGCTCGTCGCGGCCGGGGCGGCGGTCGGCGCCGTGTCCCGGGTCTCCCGGTTCCGGTTCGCGGCCTGGGGCGTGAGCAGTGTGGCGGCCGTCATGACACCCTGGCTGCTGCGCGAGGGGCACCTGCCGCACGTGCTGGGCCTCACCGCGCTGCTGACGGTCTGCGCCATGATCCTGGCCGGCCCGCGCCCGCGGCGGCTGCGGCACTGGCTGCGGTACCCGGCCGCGGCCGCCGCCGCCCTGCTGGTGCTGCCGCTGGCCGGGCTGCCCGCCATGATCGCCGTCAGGTTCCTCGAGATCGGCCCGGTGTTCACCGCGCTGGCCGGCCGGACGACGAGGCCCGACGCGTTCGACGACTACAGCCTCACGATGCCGGCCATGGTGGCCGGGCTCGTCCTGGGCCGGCTGCTGGTCCCGCTCGGCCGCAAGGTCGAATAGCCGGGCGCCGCCGGGGCTGGTAGGAACGAATCGGACGTCCCGGCCGGCCGAATGTGATGTGGACGAGGCCGGCAGAGGTGGCGGTCGGCGGGCGGAGGGGGCATCGTCGTGGCTATGAGATCTTCTCACCGTTGGCGGGTGGCGGCACTGCTGGTCACGCTCGGTGTCGGGCTGGCGGCCTGTGGCGGCAACTCCAAGCCGGAGGCCTCCTGGTCCGGGGCGCCCGCGTCGGCGCAGCCGGGAGGTGCGGGCGCGTCGCCGTCCGTGTCGCCGGCGCCCACCGGGAAGCCGGTGCACGTCCGGTTGTACGAGAAGGACGGCGCGACGTACGGCGTCGGCATGCCGATCATCGCGTACCTGTCAGCCTCCATCACCAGCGCCAAGGACTTCAACGCGGCGACGCAGGTCACCGTCAACGGCGAGCCGGTCGACGGGGCCTGGTACTTCCAGAAATCCACGATCTACGCCGGCTACCCGATCGAGGCGCACTACCGCCCCAGCGAGTTCTGGCCGGCGCACGCCTCGATCGCGATGAACCTCGACACCAAGGGCAGGTCGGGCGGCACCGGGCTGGTGTACGACAACAGCCTGACCCTCGACATGAAGACCGGGGCCGCGAACATCGGCAAGGTCGACGGCAAGTCGCTGCACATGGTCGTGACCTCCGACGGCAAGCAGGTCTTCGACTTCCCGGTGTCGCTGGGCAAGGCGAGCACCCCGACGTTCAACGGGACCAAGGTCGTCATGGAGAAGAAGGCCGTCGAGCACATGGTCGGCGACGGCTACGACGAGCAGGTGCCGTGGTCGGTGCGGGTCACCAACTCCGGCGAGTACGTGCACTCGGCCAGCTGGAACGGCGGCAACATCGGGCAGCGCAGCACCTCGCACGGCTGCACCAACCTGACCGAGGCCAACGCCAAGTCGTACTTCGACTTCGCGCAGGTCGGCGACCCGATCACGTACACGGACACCGGCGGCCCGACGATGCCGACCTGGGACGGCTACGGCGACTGGAACGTGGCCTGGACCACCTGGCAGGGCGGCGGCGCGGTCTCCGCGAACTGACGAAACTTTCGATAATTCCACCGCTCGACGCCGCGAAGCCACCGGATGCTTCGCGGCGTCGTTCGCTGTTGAGCTGGACTTTCCTCGCCTCGAAGTGCTTCAACGCCGCCGGTACCATCCGGAAGTTTTCCGGAAATTCTTGTCAGGCGAGCCGCGGCGTGCGCATAATTCGCTCACTCGGCGTTGACCTGTGTCGATCCGTCGAGCGACCGACCCTCGCCCCCCGCTCGAGGAGGAATGCGTGCGCAGAACAACCGCTCTACGGCTGCTCGTCAGCCTGGCCAGTGCCGCCGCACTGGTGACCGCCTCGGTGGTCGTGGCCGGCACCGCCCATGCCGAGGCCGACCGGACCGTCACCGGAAACACGACCGGCACCCACAACGGCTACTTCTTCTCGTACTGGAAGGACAGCGGCAACGTCACCATGAACCTCGGTTCCGGTGGCAGCTACAGCGTCTCCATGAACGGCATCAACAACTCCGTCGTCGGCAAGGGCTGGAAGCCGGGCTCGAGCCACACGGTGAACTACTCCGGCTCGTTCAACTGCGGTGGCAACTGCTACCTCGCGCTGTACGGCTGGACCACCAACCCGCTCGTCGAGTACTACATCGTCGAGACGTACGGCAACTACAACCCGAGCAACGGCACCCAGCGCCTCGGCTCGGTCACCACCGACGGCTCCACCTACGACATCTACCGCACCCAGCGGGTCAACCAGCCGTCCATCATCGGCACGGCGACGTTCTACCAGTACTGGAGCGTCCGGCAGAACAAGCGCGTCGGCGGCACCATCACCACCGCCAACCACTTCAACGCCTGGCGCAACCTCGGCCTCAACCTCGGCTCGCACGACTACCAGATCCTGGCCACCGAGGGCTACCAGAGCAACGTCAGCTCCAACATCACCGTCAGCGAAGGCTCCGGCGGTGGCGGCGGCGGTGGCGGCGGTGGCGGCGGTGGCGGTGGCGGTGGCGGTTGCACGGCCACGCTGTCCGCGGGCCAGAAGTGGGGCGACCGCTACAACCTCAACGTCGCGGTCTCCGGCTCCTCCAACTGGACCGTCACCCTGAACATGGCGTCCCCGTCGACGGTCAGCTCCACCTGGAACGTCAACGCGACCTGGCCGAGCCAGTACGTCATGGTCGGCAAACCCAACGGCAGCGGCAACACCTTCGGCGTCACCATCATGGCCAACGGCAACTGGAACTGGCCATCCGTCTCCTGCAGTACCAGCTAGAAACGAGTGGTGCGGCGGCCGTCGACGGCCGCCGCACCCTCGTGTCGTCAGGCCACCAGCGAGCGGCGGGCCCGGTCCACGACGTCGTCGATCCAGTGGAAGTACCGTTCGCCGTCGAAGCTGGCCGCGAAGAACTCGCCGTGGCCCTCGATGACCACGAGCTGGTGGTCGCGGTCGCGCATCAGGTCCGCGAACTCGTGGCCGACCGAGGGTTCGCCGTACGGGCGGGCGCTCAACCGCACGCCCGTCGGCAGCCGCGGGTTGTCGGTGATCAGTTCGCGGGCGTGGGTGTGCATGAACGCGCGCATGTCCGGCAGGTGTTGCCGGAGCACCATCAGCTCGACCGAGTCGGCCGAGGGCAGGGCCGGGCCGCTGAAGCGCAGCGTGTTGGTCGCCTCGTCGTACGAGTGCACGAGCAGGATCCGCTCGTCCTCCAGCGGGGCCTTGCGGGTGCGGGTCGCGGTCACCACGATGCCGTCGGCGTGGCGCAGGGCCAGGCAGCCGTCGTACGGGCCGCGGTGCCACATGCGGTTCTTCGTGAAGCGGGCCGCGGCCGCCTTGAAGAACGGCAGCACGTCGCGGCGCACGGCGTCGGGGACCCGGGACTCGACACGGTGCGGCCGGTACTTCACCCGCACCGAGTCGGCGACCATCGTCTCCAGCAGCTTGAAGTCGGACACGTGGGTGGCGCCGGCGGTGTCGCGGTCAGGGCGGATGATGTTGAGCCGGTCGCGGGTGGCCGTCTTGGCCTCGTCGATGTGCGGGACGGCGGCGGCCGAGGCCTCCGGGGTGGGGTACGCGAAGGCGATGGTCGCGCGGTCGTAGGCGACGCCGATCCCGTCGGCCACGCGGCGCAGCACGGCCGGGTCGAGCACGTCGTCCCAGACCACGAACAGCAGCCGCCGGTCCGTCCCGCCGTCCGGAGCGGGCGGCTCGTCGGTCACCCGGAAGTGCAGCCGCTGCGCCAGTTCGCCGGCCCGGGCCCGCAGCGCGCCGCGCAGGCCGCGCCGATCGTGGACCTCCATGTGCACGACCCAGCCATCCATCCCGCATCCTCACCCGTGTGTGCGTTCATTCGCCGTTGTACCGTCTGATCCGCGCCGCGATCGCCGGTACGAACGCGGCCATGTCGTACCGGTCGCGCATGGCGCGGATGTTCGCGACGAGCGTCGCGTACAGGTCGTCGTCGGTGCTCAGCCGGTGCATCGCCGCGCGGACGCCGTCGACCGTGTTCGGCACCGCCAGGCCGATGCCGTGCCGCCGCACGAACGCCGCCACCACCCCGAAGTCGGAGACGATCAGCGGCTTGCCGAACAGCAGCGCCTCGCGCAGCCGCATGCTCATGAAGAGGTTCAGCTGCAGGACCGGTTCGAACAGCAGGATGAGCGCGCGGCAGGCGGCGAGGATCGGCTGTTTGGCGTAGAAGTCGGGGGCGGCGCCGGCCACGCCGAGCCGCACCCCGTGCGCGTTGCCCTGCGCGATCCGCTCGGCGATCAGCCGGTGCGCGGCCATTCGCTCGTCTGGATACAGAAATGACATTCGACGTCCCGGCCGTCGGTGCGCATGTCGGCGACGGCGTCGAGAATCAGGTCCACGCCGCCGTAGTGGTTCCACAGCCCGCCGTTCCACAGAAATGTCGCGCCCGTGGCCGGTGGCGCTTCGGTGGATGGCCGGTGCCGCATGCTGTACGAGATGACCGGGAGTGGAAAAAGGCGCCCGGACAACGTGCCGTAGTCGGCCCAGCCCACCTGGAACGTGCTGATCAGCTCGCCCAGTTTGAGCAGCGCCTCCTCCGGTTCGCCGATGATGAAGTCGTCGGCGAGCGCGTTGAACCGGTTGTGTTTGCCGACGACGTCGTGGAAATGCGCGTCGATGCGCGACCGGTCGCCCATGGCCTGCACCCGCGGGAACGTCAGTTGCTCGACCGGGGTGAGGAACGAGTCGTAGATGAGCGCCTTGCCGCCCATCTTGAGCCGGGTCACCAGCTTCTCGTCCTCGAGCAGGCAGAACACGAACACGTTCGCGCACTGCTCGATGTCCTCGGGCGACATGGTGCTCTGGTCGAGCACCGGCACCGGGCAGTCGGTGAAGTCGGTCGGGCCGGGACACACCACCGCCGCTCGTACGCCGAACTCGCGCAATGTCAGCGCCAGTTCGAGGTACCGATATCCGGCGCCGTTCTGGAACAACCCGACCTGAAAGTGCTCGGCGCACAGAATGGCCACGTCGTACTCGCCCATGCAGCTCCCCCGGTCGCCCGCTTGGCATCGACGAAGTTCACGTCATACTAGCGACCATGCGCTACGACGCGGTGCTGTTCGACCTCGACGACACGCTCACCGTGACGCGTGTCGTGAAGTTCGCGATGCACAAGGCGATCGCACGCGAGCGGCACGGCCGCACATTGACCGACGCCGACATCGCCGCGCACTACGACCTTCCGCTCGAGCAGTCCCTGCGCGCCCTGCACGGCACCCCGGAAACGCCGGCCGCCGACCTGTTCGCCCTGCTCGACCGGTACCAGCCGCGCTTCCCGCACCGCGCCCAGCCGGACGCGCTCACCGTCGTCGGCGCGCTGCTCGCGGCCGGGCTGGACGTCGGCGTCGTCACCGGCAGCCCCGAGTCGGTCGCGCGGCCCGTGCTGGCCGCGCTCGGCTTTCCCGTCGCGCGCATGCTCGGCGTGTACTGCTACAACTCCGCCCACCTGCGCAAGCCCGACCCGGCCGTGTTCGCCGAGGCGTGCGCGACGCTGCGGGCCCGGCACGCGCCCCGCGAGCCCACGATCGTCTACGTCGGCGACGCGCTGGTGGACCTGCGCGCCGCCCGCGGGGCAGGCATCGACTTTCTCGGCGTCACATCCGGTACCGTCGATGCCGTCGCCTTTCGAAACGCGGGCGCGGACCGCTGCGTGCCCGATCTGACCGCCGCGCTGCGGGCCGTCCTGCCGGGCGAGCGGCCCCGGTGAGGCGCCGGGTCGTCATCGCCGGTGGCGGTTTCGCCGGCGTCCGGGCGGCCGTGGACCTCGCCGCCGACGACCGGTTCGCGGTCACGCTCGTCTCGCGGCACAGCCATTTCCGGTACCTCCCGGCGCTGTACAAGACGGCCAAGGGCGGCCGGCGCACCGGTGCGAGCCTGCGCCTGACGGACATCTTCGCCGGCACCGGCGTGCACCTGGTGCAGGCGACGGCGACCGGCCTCGACCGCGCCGGACGGTTCCTGGAGACGTCCACCGGCCACCGCCTCGGCTACGACCACCTGGTCCTGGCGCTGGGCTCGGTGCTCGACTACGCGGCGGCCCCGCACTGGCGCGACCGGAGCTTTCCTGTGAAGACGAACGACGAGATCGCCGACTTCAAGCGCCACCTGCACGACCACATCGTCACCGACCCGGCCCGGCTGCGCATCACCATCGTCGGCGGCGGCTCGATCGGCGTCGAGATGGCCGGCGCGCTGCCCGCGTACCTGCGCCGCATCGCCGCCAACCACGGCCTGGCCGCGCCGGCCGCGCCCATCACCATCGTGGAGCCGGGCCCGCGCCTGATGCGCTCGCGCCCGCCCGGCCTGTCCCGCGCGGTCACCCGCCGGCTGCGCGCCCTGGGCGTCACCCTGCGCGTGGGCGAGCCGCTCGAGCGCGTCGACGGGCCCACCGTGGTGTGGGCGGCGGCCGTGGTCAACCCGCCGTTCTTCGCGGACAACGGCTTCGCGCTGACCGCCCGCGGCAAGACCGCCGTCGACGAGCACCTGGAGGCGGAGCCGGGCGTGTACGTCATCGGCGACAACGCCGACACGCACCTGTCCGGCCTGGCCCAGACCGCCCTGCACCACGGCGCCTACGTCGCGGCCGACCTGCGCCGGCGGGCGGCGGGCCGGGCGCGCGTGCCGTACCGCCCGCTGCGCCCCCGCCTGCCCACCACGCTGATCCCGATCGGGCCGGGCTGGGTCGCGGTGCAGTGGGGCCGCCTGACCATCAGCGGCCGCCCGGGCGCCGCGCTGCGCTGGCTCGCCGACCGCCTCACGTTCCGCGACGTCGAGTCGTGGCCGAAGGCCGGCGAACGCTGGGTCGAGGCGGGCGAGGACGCCCCGGACTGCGACCGCTGCCGAGCCGCCGCGACCGCCGGCGGGCTTCAGCTGTGAATGCGAACGCCGACGAGGTACACGTCGGCGGGCAGCTCGTCGAGGTAGGCGTCGGCGGCGAGGTAGTACCGGTCCTGGGCCGCCGCGTCGAACGTGCCGGTGCTGAAGTCGGCGTAGTCGAGCCAGACCCCGTCGAGCCGCAGCAGATCGAACAGCGGCGCCGCCCGCGCGACCTGCCGGCGCACGTAGTCGTCGCGGTCGTAGCCGTACCTGGTGATCGGGTCGCTGAGGTGCTGCCAGACCATCCGCTGCGGGTCCAGGCCGTGCCGCTGCATGTAGGCCTGCATCACCGGCTGGGCGGCGAACGTCGCCCGCTCCGCGAACTCGAACTCGCCCACCGGCCGTCCGATCGGGTGGTGGCGCGCGACCTCGTACCATTCGTCCCACTCGGCCTCGGCCCAGTACCGCGCCGCGGCCCGGTCGCGGGTGAAGTCGAGCAGGCCACGTGGCGCACCGTCGCAGCGGCCGGATGACCAGGACTCCGGGGGCTGCGACACGCGCAGGAGCCGCGGATCGTGCTCGCTGCCCGTGCGCACGGGCAGCGGCCCGAAGAAGCCGGTCGTGCCGATCCGCCAGCTTTCCCAGCGGCCCTCCGGGTCGTCCGCCATGTCGAACGGAACCAGGGCCGCGGCGACGGCGTCGGCCACCGGCTGCCCGTCGGCCACCCGGACGCACACCGTCACGCTCGTTCCCGCCATGGAGACTCTCCTTGCGTCGGCCGCGGGTCCGGGGCGCCGCGGACGGCGCCCCAGACCGCACAGACTATGCCTGCGGGTGCAGGTCGATGTTGCACGGCACGACGTCCCAGCCGATGACCTCGCAGTTGAAGTTGTGGAACCGGTTCGGATCGTCGGAAGCGAACGCCTGCCCGAACTTGTAGGCCAGGTAGATGTCGCCCACGACGCTCAGCGCGCCGAGCCCGCCGGCGAGCCGGCCACTGCCGCCGCCCTCCACCTCGCCGCCGCCGCCCGGGCGGGCCGGCGGCTTCTCCGCGCCACCGCCGCTCGCCCGGTAGGCCGCCTCGGCCTTCATCTGCGTAGGACTGCGGATCTCGCCGGTGTCGAACCCGGTCTGCGTGTTGATCACCCGAACCCGATCGTCGCCCCGGAAACGATTCGCGATCTCCTGCGCCTCGGCGTCGGACTTTGCGTAGTAGACGACGTACTTCGTCTGCGACTTGCCGCCGAGGTTCTCCGGCTTCATCTTGTTCTCGATGGTCTTCGAGATCTGGTCGAAGTCGAGCTGCTTGGCGTTGGACTCGGTCGCCTCGAAGGTGTCCGCGCTGACCGGCTTGCCGTTGATGAAGGTGACCTTGATGAAGTCGGCGGTGGTGCCCATGGGTTCCCCACCCTCGGGTGTCTGCACCCAGCCCCGGCCGGCCAGCTTCATGGTGGCGTCGTCGTTCTGCAACAGGTACACCGATCCGGTGCCGGTCTGCGGATCGAAGAACTCCCCGTTCGCGACCAGCTTGTCGTTCATGAACTTCAGCGTCTCGAGCTCGTAGGGCTTGGCCTGCGGATTCCCTGTGACGTGTGGAATGCCGTTCTGGTCGACGACGACCTCGCTGTTCTCCCCGGTGATCGTCAGCGGTACGAGCGGGGTCGTGGGCGTCACGGCCTTGCCGTCGCCGCCGGGAAGCATCAGGCCGCTGGGATCCGACTTCGTGATCGGATCGTGGTCGCCGTAGCCGTAGCCGGTCCAGCTCTGCGGGTCGTCCGACGTGAAGTGCGGGTCGACGCTGACGAAGTCGCCGAGCAGCGGGTCGTACTCGCGCGCGCCGAGGTGGGTCAGGCCGCTGTTGTCGTTGACGCCGTTGACGAAGCCGCGGGTGTTCGGCCAGCTGACCGACGCGCCACGGGGGCCACCGAACGGCACCTGGCGCCGGGAGGTGAGGGCCTGGGTCGCCGCGTTGACCGCGGTCAGCCCGGTTCCCTGGTGGTCGCCGGAGAGCCAGACGAGCCCGGCGGCCGAGCGGGAGGCGACCGCGACGTTGGTGAAGGAGTAGAAGCGGGTGCAGGTCACCAGGCCGCTTGCCGTCGTGTACCGGACGTCCTGGCCCGGCAGGTAGAGCGTCTTGCCGGCCGGATCGGCCCGGATGAGGCGCGAACCGTCGGCGTCGTAGACGTATCGCGTCTGTCCGCCGCCGTCCTTCGAGCTCGACAGGTGTCCCTCGGCGTCCCAGGTAAGGGTCTGATCCGCGGTACCGGGGGTCGCCGGGCACGTGTTGGCGTTGGTGTACCGCCGGCACGTCGTGTTGCCCATGGCGTCGTACTTGTAGGTGCCCGCGCTGGCCCCGCTGGCCGTCTGCACGGCATGCGGGTGCGCCGCGCCGGCCGCCGGGTAGCCGAAGTCGGTCGTCAGCGTCGCACCGCCGGCCACCGTGGGGTGCTGCACCGTCCTGGTGCGGTCGCCGAGCGCGTCGACGGTCCAGGTGAGCCAGTACGGCGCCGGGCCACCCAGCCCGGCCGTGCTCGGCGTGGTGCAGGTCGCCGTCGCGGGCGTCCAGGCCTCGACGAGGCGTCCCAGCCCGTCGTGGGTGAAGCACTGATTGTCGCCGGCGGCGGTGTCCGACAGCATCGTGACGCCACCGGCGTTGTCGTAGCTGAACTGCAGATTCGACACGACGTTCGGGCTGACCGCCTCCCGGCTGGTCTGCATGCTGGAGAGCCGGCCGGTGGTCAGGTCGCGCTGGTAGGACAGCCAGGCCTTGACGCCGGTGCCGGAATACAGGCCGGTGTAGTAGGTGTACTGGCTGATCCGGGCCAGTTCGTCGTACGCGGTCGCCGACACGTAGCTGTACTCGGCGTTCTCGTCCAAGCCGAGCAGCTGATTCGGCAGGCCCAGCGTCGGTTCGTAGACGGTGGTGACCGCCTCGTCGCCGAGGTCGCCGGCGCCCGGGTACTGCATGCTCTCGAGGCTGCCGTTCTCGCGATAGGTGCTGCGGAAGGTGTACTCCCCGGCCAGCCCGGTCTCGCTGGGCGGAATGGAGTACGTCGTACCGGTCGGCTGGTACGCCGCTGTGTACCCGGTGACCGTGTTCGTGTATGGGACGGTGCCGTTCTGCGTCCAGCGGGTGGAGGAGGCCAACTGCCCCTTGACGACCGTGGCCGTCCCGTCGAAGTACGCGGCGTCATAGGTCCAGGTGGCCAGCTTGTTGGCCGTGGCGACGCTGCCCGCGTACAGGCCGACCTTGCGGTCCTGGCTGTCGTAGTCGTAGACCAGGGTCACGTTGCGGGAGTCGGTGGTCGAGGTCAGCCGGCCGACGGTGTCGTAGCTGGTATAGGTCGTACCGACGTCCGGATCGCGGGTGCTGACCTTGTGGCCCTGCAGGTTGTAGCGGTACTCCCAGTAGTTGCCGGCCGCGTCGGTGACCCGGTCGGGCTGGCCCCGGCGGTTGTAGGTGTAGGTCGACGTGACGTGGTCGGCGGCGGTCGGGTAGCCGTACTGCCACAGCTGCGTCGTCTCGCCCTGCGCGTTGACCCAGGTCGAAGTCTTGGTACCGCCGGCCGGCGGGGTGACGTCCGCGTGGTCGCCGCCGTAGGCGGTGTGCGTGCGCCAGCGTTCGCCGTTGTTGTACGGGTCGAAGACGACGTCGGTGACGCGCCCCGCCCCGTCGTACACGTTGTAGGTCTGGTCGGCCACCGAGTGCCGGTCCAGCGGGATCACCAGTTGGGGCCCCGCGGCGCCGCGGTTGTCGTAATAGGCGCCGTAGGTGCGCAACCCCCGGCCGGCGGAGTCGTAGAAGACGTCGGTCAGGATGCGGCCGCCCGACGGCGACGGGGTCTGCGTCTGCCGCTGCCGCAGCAGGCCGTCCAGCAGCGTCCAGGACGGTACGTAGGTTCCGTTCGGACCGAGCGTGTTGGTGGTGACGACCGACGGCGCCGTCTTGTTCACCTGGTAGCCGTAGGTGATGCTCGCGGTCTGGGTCGCCTTGTCACGGCCCGGCTTCCAGACGGCGGTGAGCCGGCCCAGCCCGTCGTACTGGCGGTCGGTCCGGATGCCGTTCATGTCCGTGGTGGTGAGCGGCAGGCCCATACCCGGGTCGAAGTCGACCGTCGTGGTGTAGAGCAACGGCGTCGGCGACGTGGTCACGGTCCTGGTCAGCGGGCCGCCGGCCGCCGGCGTGTAGGCCGTCGTGGTCTTCCGGTTGAGCGCATCGTAGTTCTCGATCGCGCGCCCCTGCGGGTCGTAGACCGTGGTCTGGACCGCCTGGGCGGTGGGACTGCCGGCGTTCCATGCCGTCGCGTTCGCGACCTTGGTGCGCATGCCCTTGGTCGGCGTGGCGCCGTAGGCCAGCCCGTCGTACGAGTTGCGGGTGTTGGCGATCAGGTCGGCCTCGGTGAGCGACGCCGGGTTGGCCGCCGCCGCGCAGGTCAGCGCGAAGGAGAGGGTCTCCTTGACGACCGTCACCCAGGTCGTGGTGTTCTGCAGGTAGCTGGTGGTGCTGCACTGCTCGTCGCCGGCGAGCGCGTTGTCGCCGGCGTCGTCGATCTTCGCCAACCGGCCGTCGGCGTCGTACTGGGTCGTCTTGGCGGTGGTGCGCCACCACGGCGCATGGTCCAAGGCAACCGCCGAGTGGGTCGCGGCGGGCCCGACGTGCGTCGCGGTGACGGTGGTGCCGTTGATGGTGCGGGTGGCGGTCGCGGCGGACTGCCAGAAGTCGCCGACGTCGCGGGTGACCACGGCGCCGGTCGGCCCGTTGTACGCGACCTTGCTGCGGACCTGCCCGCTCAGCGCGTCGTCGTCGTTGACGGCCGGGGCGTCGATGCCGGCGTCGGTGGTGTCGCCGTCGCCGTTCATGTCGACGGCCGGCAACTGGACCGAGCGGGTGCCGGATGGCAGGTGGTCGCCGTGCATGCCGCGATAGAAGGTGCTCAGCGAGTACGTCTGGACGTCATTGCTCGCGCCGCTGGTGACGCCCACCGTGGCGTAGCCGCGCCACACCGACCAGGTCTTGTTCTCGTCCTTGATGATCCCGTCGTCGTCGGTGTAGTGCCATGCCGCGGCGTCGGTGGGGTAGGTGTAGGCCTTGACGAGTTCGGGACTGCCGAACGGCAGCGGACCGCCGGTGTTGTCGGCCTCGGCGACCGCGGTGACGACGTACTTGTGGAAGAACTCCAGCTTCGCCGAGCTCGCACCGGGCGGCGTCCAGCGCACCGGGTAGCAGCGGTAGGTGTTGTTCTGCAGGGCGTTCGGGTCCGGCATCTTCGACCCGGCCACGCAGTCCGGCGCGCTGTACGTCACGGACACCGTGCCGCCGGTCTCCGTCGTGACCTTGCTGATCCGGAACCAGTTCATGCGCGGCAGGCCGTCCGGCGCCGACGGGTCGACCCGGTTGTTCTTCTGCACGTAGTCGAACGTGACGTCCGGGACGGTGGTCGGGCCGCCGGCCTGCGACAGCGCGTCGAGCCGCAGCGGCGGACTGGTCCCGTCACCGGGATCGGGGAAGCTCTGCGTGAGGCTCCAGGTCCGCACCGTGCGGTACGAGCCGCCGTCCACGACCTTGGTGTCGATCTGCTTGAGCCGCTTCGTCGACCAGAAGGTCGGCGTGGCGTTGTAACACGGCGTGGCCGGGCACTCCTGGTCCCACGGGGTGTCGGGCCAGTGCGCAGCATCGTGCGTGCCGCAGCTTGCCACGCATCGGTCGTCGACGGTGAACGCCACCTCCATCGGCGCCGTGGCGGTGAACACCGAGTCGGATGACGTGGTCTGCCCCTGGTCCTGCACGAGATCCTTGTTCGAGCGGGTGCCGTAGTCGATCTTCGTCAGCCAGCCGTCGCGGGTGTACGAGGCCAGCGACGTGGTGTTGTTGTTCCCCGCGTAGCGGCTCCCGTCGGTGGCGTACCACATCGACATCGAGTTGCCGTGCGGGTCGATGACGTAGTCGAGGTTCCACCGCCAGGCCTGGGCGCAGCTCGACGCCGCGAAGGTGGACTGGTGGCACGGCTCCCCGGACTGGTTGCCGTACACCGGCACGGTCCAGGTGGACTGCGTCTCCGGCTTGCCCGACGACCACCCGGGCAGCCGGTTGCGCCCGAACCAGAACTGCCGGCCGTCGGAGGTCGTGACGACCCACCACTCGCCGTCGTCGTCGCCGTTCGGCGCGCCGGTGCGCCGCTCGATCCGGGTGCCGTCGTCCTTGCGCAGGTGCCACCGGCCCTCGGCGGCGTTGTAGAGCAGTTCACCGGAGTGGCCGGCCAACCCGAGCACGGCGTTGTCGGTCGCCCAGCACAGGTCGCCGGTCTTGACGGTGTTGTTGCCGCCGGTCATGTCGTCGGCGCACGGCTTGTACCGGCGCTCGATGAAGCCGCCCGGCGAAAAGTCGAAACCGGCCCCGACCCAGCCGGGCTGGTTGTTGTTCGCCGCCATCATGCCGTCGACCGCCTGGGACGAGTAGCTCAGGCTCAGCGTGGGTTCCGGTCCGCCTGCGGCCGGCGGCGCTCCCATGCCGTACGCCCAGGTGAAATCACCGGTGTTGGTCCCGGAGGTCCAGCTCGCCGACGACGCCAGTTTCGTGGCGGAGAAGTCACCCGAGCCGCCGGACGGCGCCGCGGCCGTGGCCACCAGCGTGCCGAGCGGCACCGTCGCCGACAGGGTGCGCGCCTCGATGTCGTTGGTCGTGGCGAGCGGCTGCGGCGCGCAGGTCGCGACCTGCGGGGTACTCAGGGCGCACTCCGGCAGCGCCGCGAGACGTACCCGGCTCGCCCAGTCGCCGCCGTAGGCCGACGCGAATCCGCCGTATTGCACCTTCAGCCCGACGGTCGCGGAAGTCCCCCCGGCGGGCGCCTCGACGCGAGCCAGCAGTCCGGTGACGCCCGCCGCGCGAGTGCGGTCGTGGTCGAGCACCGTGACTTTGACCGACGCCGGGGCGCCCGGCCGGCTCTCGATGGACAGCGGCTGACCCGGCACGGCCACCGCGGCCGGCGCGGCGCCGCGGTCGGCCGAGCGGACCTGGGGCAGCGACACGGTGGCCGACCCGGCGGCCGGCCAGGTCACCGGGGCCGACCGGGTCAGTGTCCGGGCGACACCGGTCGTGCCGAGCGGCGGCACGTCCTTGGTCGCCACGGACGGCACCGACTGCGGCTTCGGCGGGTTGTACCGCTTCGGCGGGGCCGCGTTGGCCGCGGGCGACACCCCCGAGGCCACGAGGATCGGCACGAGCAAGAGGCTGGCAACGCGGGACCACACGCGCATGGGGGATCTCCGTCCCGGAGTGAAGGGGATGGGCAGACGTCGGGTCGGATGCGTCAGGGCACCGGTGTGAAGGTGACGGCCCGGCCGCTGCGCAGCACCGGGACATGCCAGGCGAAGTCGAACCCCTGGTCGGCGGCGACGCTCTCCAGGCCGACGTCGGCCATGGAGCCGCTCTCGCGGATCCCCTCCAGGCCGGCGTAATTGAACGTGATCGCCCCGGACTCGTCGAAGACGACCTCGATGCTGACCCGTGCGGTGCGGTTCTCCCAGAAGATCACGTTGTGCCACTCCACGACGAACCGGCGGCTCGGTGCTGCCCCGATCGTCCTGGTCAGCACGCTCGACTGCTCGTCGACGATCAGGTCGTCCCAGAACGGCGCGATGATGCCGCCGTTCGGGGCGGCGACGTCGGGCATCCGCACGCCGTAGCCGGAGTGGTAGCCGGAGATGTCCGCCAGGAAGATCGCGCCGTCGGTGTCGACCGATATGGCACTGCTGCTCTGCCCGTACAGGGTGATCGGGAACGGCGTGCTGATCCGGCCGAAGACGTCATCGCCGGTAATGCCGGTGTCGGTGTCACCGGGCACGAAGGCGGCCGGTGCCTCCGTGCATGTGTAGCTTCCGGATGCAGCGGGCGCGGCCGAGAGGGCGAGGGGCACGGTCGCGGTCTCCCCGTTCGCCAGCACCGGCGAGGCCGTGCCGGACTGCCCGCAGTAGCGGGCCAGTGCGGTGTAACTGCCCGGGAAGAGGTTGTCGAAGTGGTACCGCCCGAGCCCGTCGGTGACGGTGGAGATCCCGTCACCGAGGTTGGGCCCGTCGAGCAGCACCACCACGCCGCCGGCCGGTGCGGAGCCGGCCACCGTGACCGAGCCCGAGATCGTGCCGGTCGGCAGCGGAACATCCCGCGGATAGGTGAACGACGGCGACTCGCCCTCAGCCAGGCCGGCCTGCAGGAACGACACGACGCTGCCGGTGCTGCCGGTCGCGTCCGCGATCCCGACCGTCGCCTCCGCACCCCGCTCGAGCGCGGTGTCCAGGCCCTGGTAGCCGAAGGAGATCGAGCCGTCCTCGCCGAGAATCGCCTCGGCGGTCAGCCGGGCCGAATGGTCCGACCACATCGTGGCGTTCCGCCACTCGACGACGAACCGCCGATTCGGCGCCGTGCCGACCGTCGCCGTCCGGACGCTCGACGATGCGTCGATCTCGAGGTCGTCCCAGAACGGTGCGATGACACCGCTCGGGCCGTTCGGCGACGGGATCGGGTACGACTCGTTCACCGGGTATTCCTGGACCAGGTTCGGGTTGTCCAGGGTGATGAGACCGTTGGTGGAGACCCACAGCGACGTCGGCGCCTGGCCGTAGAAGGGCATCGCGAAGGGCAGGTCCACCGGCTGGGCGGCGTCGTCGCCGGTGAGCGCGAGCACCGTGTCGTCGGCGGGCACGAAGGGTGCCGACTGCACCGTGCACGTGTACCCGAAGCTGTCGACCCCCGAGCTCAACACGAAGTCCTGCGTCGTGTCGCCGCTGACCGCGACGTCCGCCGAGGCGGCCGACAGGCACAGCTGCGCCGTCAGGTGGTAGCTGCCGACCGGCAGGGCGTCGAACCGGTAGTGCCCGGCGGCGTCGGTCGTCGTCGTCAGGCCCAGCGGGTCGAGCTGCACGGTGGTGCGCCCGACCGGGTTCCCGGCGACGGTTACCGTGCCGGAAACGCTCACGCCGGGCAGCGGCGCCGCGACGGCCGGGTAGCCGAAGGCGATCGACTGGCCCGAGGCGAGGGCCGCCTCGTCGGCCGAGTAGCCGATGCCCGCCTGCCCGTGGGCCGCGGCGATGCCGACGACGGCGACACCGCCGGACTCGGCCGGGCTGTCGAGGTCGGCGTAGCGGAACGCGATGTCCCCGTTCTCGGACAGGATCGCTTCAGCGGACAGTCGTTGCCCGCTGTCCGCGGCGAGGGCCACATTGCGCCACTCAACGGTGAAGGTGCGGTTGGGCGCGCTGCCGGCGGTCACGGTGTACACCCCGGCCGCGGCGTCGACCTGCAGGTCGGCCCAGAACGGCGCGATCGCGCCGCTGCCGCCGGAGCGACTGGGCAGGGCCGCGTTCTCCGGCCGCGAGCCGCCCGGATTCTCGGTGAAGGCCACGCCGTTGGTGTCGACCCACAGCGAGGTGATGCTCTTGCCGTAGTAGGGCAGAGCGAACGGCAGCGCGACCGGGATGACGGCGTTGTCGCCGGAGAGCCCGAGCAGCGTCGAGGCCGGTGCGTAGGCGCCGGACCCGCGGCCGTTGCAGCTGTACCCGTACGCGTCGATGACGTTGAGGCGCAGCGCCAGGTTCGCCGTCACCGCACCGGCGATGTCGAGATCGGTGCTCGCACTCGCACCGCAATGGCTGCCCGAGACCGCCGCGAGCGTGTAGTGGCCGGCCGCCGACGGAGTGAGTGTGTAGCTGCCGTCCGCTGCCGTGGTGGCCGATTGGCCGCCGGGCTGCAGGCTGACGGTCGCCCCGGAGACCGGGTTGCCGTCCACGCCCCGCACGACGCCGGTGACGCGGGCCCCGGCGATGACGGTGAACGTGAGGGTCACGGTGTCGCTCGCGTTGGTCGGATAGGAGCCGGCCGCGGCGACCGCCTTGACCCGCACGGTGTGCGTTCCGGCCGCCGCGTTCGCGAAGGTGGCCGTGAACTGCCCGCCGGACGCCGCCCCGGTCTGGCTGATCAGGAGGCTGTCGAGGCTGTACCGGAAGCTGCCCACGTTGGCATCGCCACCGTCGAAGCGGACCTGGACACCGGTGCCGGCCGCGATCGGCGTGGCCGTGAGCAGCGTCGCCTTGGCCGGGAGAGGCCGGGCCAGACTCATGATGGTGGTGGCGTCGACGACGGTGTTGTCGACCCGGACGTCGTCGACCGCGCCGGTGAACGCCCGGCCGTGGGCCGCGCCGTTCCACTGCTGAGCGCCGACGCTGAGCCGGCCGGCCGCGTTGAAGCCCGTGGTCAACGTCGCGGTCGTCGCCTGGGCCACGCCGTTGACGTACAACTTGAGCTGTTTGCCCGTGACCGTGTACGTGCCCGTCAGGTGCGTCCACTGGCCGGCCACCGGCGCGGCGTCGGAGACCGCGGTGACCAGCGCCGGGCTCGCAACGTCCGTCTCGGCCATCTGGAACATCCAGCGTCCGGCCGCGGGCGTGGCGGCGCCCTTGTAGCCGATGAGGACCGACGCCGTGTTCGTGCCGTTGAGCGCGACCACGGTCTGATCGGCGGTCCCGGCCGCAGTGACGCGGACCCAGGCCGAGATTGTGAGGTTGCCGTCGGTCCGCACCGCGACGGTGGCGCCGTTGGCGCTGGTCGTCACGGTGCCGGCGGTCTCGGCGTAGGTGCTGCCGGACAGCGTCAGCGCCTTGTTGCCGCCGGGGGCGGTGGAATCCGAGCGCCCGGCGGCGATCGCGCCGGTGCCGCCGGACAGGGTCAGGGCGTTGGCGTGGCCCGTGGTGTCGGTGCCCGGCGCGGCGCCCTCGAAGGTGTAACCAGCGGCGATGCCGCCGGGTTTGACCAAGAACGGGTAGTCGGCGGACTGCGCCGAGTACCGCCCGGCGCGGTCCTTGGTCCAGACCCGCAGTGTCGTCGCGCCGTCGTGCGTCGGCGCGATCGACACGGTGGCCGTGGTATCGGCGTTGACCCCGTCGACCTGGACGCCCGAGGCGGGAATGGTGCCGCCGTCGAGCGAGTAGGCGTACCCGACGACCTCAGTCGCCTTGGTGCCCGGTGGATGGAAGGTGAACGTGTCGGGGATGCCGGGTCCGCCGGTCGGCGTGGTGTTGTTGTACGTCGCCGCGGTGGTCGCCGTGGGGTTGTTGGGCGGCGAAGCGTCGACGAAGAAGTCACAGGAGGCCGACGTCTGGCCGTTGTCGATCTGATCGTTGGTGGTCGCGTCCCAGGTGTACGCGCCGCCGTCCTGCAGCAGGCCGGTCGGTGGCACGGCCGACACGCGCACGCCGTTGGAGGTCGAGGTGGCGGCCACCCGGTGCGCGGCGTCGTCGATGCGTCCCTGTCCCTGCTGGCGGATGTAGAACGTCGTGGTCAGGGGCTGGCCGGTGTCCGTGTCGGACTGCACGGCGGTGAGGAACGGGCTGGTCGTCGTCACCCAGGGCGCACCGGACCCGGTCACGCACGGCTTGGCGTCCGACAGCCCGTCGGCGGGTCGGTTGGGCGCCCGGTTGAAGTTGACGATGACGTCGGCGTCGGGCTGGTAGCGGCGCCAGTACTTCTCGTTGTTCTCGCCGGCGCCCTTGAGGCCGAGCCAGAGGTACGCGTCGCCGACCGCGGCGCTGTCGACGACCTGCGCGGTGACGTTGAAATCGACGTTCGCCGGGCCGCAGCTGTCGCCGTAGCGGTGCACCGAGTCGTTGTGGTCCAGCCAGCGGTGCCAGTTGGTCATGCTGCCGTTGGGGTTGTAGTTGTTCCACGACGTGTTCGCGTTGAACGGCGCGACCGCGTAGAGGTCGGTGAAGTACCCCGCGCCGCCGGTGCAGCCCGCACCGGACCACGCGTGGTTGATCCGGAAGGTGGCAGTGTTGATGTGGGTGTACAGCACGGAGTAGATGTTGAGCTGGAACAACGAGCGATCGGTGTACACGGTTCCGCTGGAGCTGCTGTAGCCGGAGCGGATCACGCCGGAGGTCGCATCGTTCGTGCCCAGGCCCGAGGTCTTGTCGTAGTTGTGCTGGTCGCCGAAGGACTTGCGCAGGACGGTCCAGTGTGGCCAGCCGGTCGAGTTCTTCGAGCTGTACCCCGTCCACTGTGGATCGACGAAGACCGGGTAGGTGGTGCCGGAGTCGCCCAGCATGGCCTGGTCGGGTACCAGGGTGAGGTCGGCGCCGGTGAGCTCGGTGCCGACCTGGGCCTCCCGGGCGTCGATGCCGGGGTTGCGGTGCCCGCGCGAGTCCCACATCGTCGGCGCGGCGCCGGCGAAGACGGTATGCCCGGCGTCGTCCCGTGCGGCGAGCGCGCCACCGGAGTCCCGGGCGACCTTCAGTCCACCGAACGACGTCCGCAGCTTCAGCCGCTTGAGTGCCGGGTTCTTCGCCGCCGTGGCGTTCTTGATCACGAAGACGTGGGTGAACCGGTCCGCCTCGGCAACCAGTTGCAGGTCCACGCCGGGCAGCAGCTCCGCGTACGTGGCGATGTTGCCGGACAGGGTCGGCGCCGGGAGCGGTTGCGGCCACGTCAGGGTCATCGCGCGGCCGTCGACGGTCATCGTCGCCAGGGGGCCGGTGCCACCGCCGGAGAAGCGCAGCCCGTTCATCGTCGCGCCCGGCGATACCGTGCCGTCGGCGTTGACCCGCAGGGTCGTGTCGAGCGCCGTCCAGCCGCCGTCCGCCCGGTGCACACGCTGTGGGGTGCTGTGGCCGGTGTACTGGAACGTGCCGTTCGGCACCGCGTACACCTCGGAGATCTCGGTCCGCTCGGCGAGCACCTCGACCGGCTTGCCGCTGCGAGCCGCGGCGGCCGAGGCCGCGGTGTAGGTCTCCGCCGCCGTCACCGGCGCCGGCGCCGCGTCCGCCGGGCCGGCCGGGGCGAGCCCGGTGGCGAGCAGCACGGCGACCGCGGACAAGGCCAGGCGGGGCGCGGGACGCGGCCGCCGTGAGAAGTTTTTGGGCAGGCTGACGCGCAGCATCGCGACCCCCGTAATTGGACGCTCGCCATAGCGGCGATGCGCCGAAGTATCGATGGATCGATGGCACGCCGTCAAGATCTATATCGTGGCCTGCAAATATTCACATCTCACGATCTTTTTCGGCTTCCAGGCCGATCGCCGCCCGGCGATGCGAGCACCCGCAACCGCCGGCGAGCAGGCCGGACCTCCGATGAGCGGGGTCCGGCCGGCCCCGGGCGGGCGCGGCCGCGGCTCAGGGGGTGGGCGCGGCGGCCCGGCGGCGGATGGCGACGGTCAGGCCCGTCACCGCGCCGGCGGTCAGGACCAGGGTGGCCACGCCGACGGCGCCCCACACCAGCGGCCAGGAGCGGCGGCTCGGGCGCAGCAGCAGGGACGAGTCGTCGTCGCAGTCGACGATGGCGATGAAGATGTCGTCGACGCGGACGGTGCCGACGTAGCGGTACGTGATGCCGTTGTACGTCACCGTTTCCGCGTCGCCGAACGGGCGGCTGGTGCGCCAGTAGGCGAGTTTGGGCGACTCCTGCTCGCGGATCGCACAGTTGCCGCGGGCGGGGATGTGGCCCGTCTCGTCGGCGTACAGGGCGTACTCGGTGCTGGTGTTCATGACCCGGCTGACCAGGCCCTTGTTCCGGGTGCCGATGTCGGGCGGGTCGAAGGTGCTGTAGAAGCCCAGCGCGCCGCCCGCGATGGCGCCGACGCAGCAGATCAGCACGGCCACGACGACCGGCGGGAGCACGAACCAGTACAGCCGGCGGGACGGGCCGCCGGCCGGCACCGGCACCGGCGCCGGGGGTACCGGAAAGGGCGTTGGCGCGACGGCGACGGGCGACGGGGCGCGGCGGCGGCGGATCAGGCCGACCACCAGGACGACGAGGCCGGCCAGCGCGATCGTGATGCCGGTGGCGGCCACGGCGCCCAGGTAGTACAGCGGCGCGCGGCTCGGGACGACCAGGAACGAGGTGGGGGTGCACTCGATCGACAGGAAGGCCTCGGTGCGGTCGCCGTGCAGGGTGCCGTAGTAGGTGAAGTCGAAGTCGCCGGAGACGCCGCCGCCGCGGGCGTCGAAGTGGGTGATCTTCTCCGGGGCGGTCGCCGGGCGGGCGGCGCGGCGGACCTTCCAGGTCATGTCCTCGTCGTCGGCGTTGTCGCAGTCGATGGAGTCGGCCCAGGTCTCCTCGACCGGCTGGTAGATCCAGTAGTCGTCGCCCTCGCTCATGTCGATGATCGAGTAGCCCTTGTCGCCGATCTCGGAGGCGAGGTCGATGTCCTGGCCCGTGCGCGAGACCGGGCCGAGCAGCACGCCGCCGCCGACGCCGCAGACGAGCAGCGAGAGGACGAGCAGCAGGCCGCCGATGACGGTGGTGAGCGGGCGACGAGGGCGCATGGTCGCGAAACCTAGCATCTCTGTGCATTGATGCAAAAAGACATATGTTGATTCGACCGTTGCCGTGACGCAGGACTCGATGGTCCTCTGGATGCTCGTGCACCTCCACACCCAAGGAGGCTTGATGAGCCGAACCCGGAGGCTCTGCGCTCTGCTGTCCCTCGTCCTGGTGGGCGGCGCCCTGAACGTCGCCGCGGCCGGCCCCGCGGCCGCCGACACCGCCGAGACCGCCTCGCCGTACCTGGTCGACGCGGTCACCACCCTCGAGCAGCGCAACCGGATCGCCGCCAGCGGAGCGGCGATCGACGGCATCGAACACGGCGTCGCCGACATCAGCGCGACCCCGTCCGAGGTCGCCCAGCTGCGCCGGCAGGGCTTCACCGTCACCAAGGCCCTGCGGCCCGCCACTCCCGGCGGGCCCGCCACCGTCCAGGACTTCCCGTCGGCCGACTCGGCGTACCACAACTACGCGGAGATGACCGCCGAGCTCAACCAGGCCGTGACCGACCACCCGGCGATCCTGCGCAAGTCCAGCCTGGGCACCTCGTACGAGGGCCGGGACATCCCGGTGATCAAGATCTCGGACAACGTGGCGACCGACGAGAACGAGCCCGAGGTCCTGTACACGGCCCACCAGCACGCCCGCGAGCACCTGACCGTCGAGATGGCGCTGTACCTGATCAAGCAGCTCACCGACAACTACGGCACAGACGCGCGGATCACCGACGTGGTCAACTCGCGCGAGCTCTGGATCGTGCCGGACATGAACCCGGACGGCGGGGAGTACGACATCGCCACCGGGGCGTACCGCTCCTGGCGCAAGAACCGCCAGCCGAACGCCGGCAGCAGCAACATCGGCACCGACCTCAATCGGAACTGGGGGTACAACTGGGGCTGTTGCGGTGGCTCTTCCGGCACCACCAGCTCGGAGACCTATCGCGGGCCGTCGGCGTTCTCGGCGCCGGAGACCCAGCGGGTGCGCGACTTCGTGCTGGGCCGGCGGGTCGGCGGCGTGCAGCAGATCAAGACGCACATCGACTTCCACACGTACGGCAAGCTCGTGCTCTGGCCGTTCGGGTACACCACCGCCAACACCGCGCCCGGCCTGGACGCCGACCAGGAGGCCACCTTCCGCACCCTCGGCGTGCAGATGGCGGGCACCAACGGCTACACGCCCGAGCAGGCCAGCGACCTGTACATCACCGACGGTTCGATCGACGACTGGCTGTGGGCGAACCAGGGCGTGTGGTCCTACACGTTCGAGATGTACCCGTCCGGCAGCAGCGGCGGCGGCTTCTACCCGCCGGACGAGGTGATCGCCGCGCAGACCTCCCTCAACCGCGAGGCGAGCCTGCAGATCGCCGAGTACGCCGACTGCCCGTTCCGCGTCATCGGCAAGGACGCCCAGTACTGCGGCACGAGCTCCGGCACCGTCGTCTGGTCCGACGACTTCGAGACCAGCCGCGGCTGGGTCACCAATCCCAGCGGTACGGACACCGCCACCAGCGGCGCCTGGGAGCGCGGCGATCCCGAGGCGACCGACTCGAGCGGCCCGAAGCAGCTCGGCACCACCGTCAGCGGCTCCAACGACCTGGTGACGGCCCGCCTGGCCGGTTCCAGCGCCGGCGCCAACGACATCGACGGCGGCACGACGAGCATCCGCTCGCCGAGCATCGCGCTGCCGGCGAGCGGGACGCTGACCCTCGGGTACTCCTGGTATCTCGGGCACGGCAACAACGCCACGTCGGCCGACTTCTTCCGGGTCAGCGTGGTGACCGGCAGCGGTACCACCGTGCTGTTCACCGCGGCCGGCGCCGCCACCGACCGCGACGCGGCCTGGTCCACCGGCAGCGTCAACCTGACCGCGTACGCGGGGCAGACCGTCCAGATCCTCATCGAGGCCGCGGACGCCTCGACCGCCAGTCTCGTCGAGGCCGGCGTCGACAACGTCACCATCCGGCAGAGCTGAACGGAAGCGGAGGGCCCTCGTCGCGAGGGCCCTCCGTGAACCGTTCCGGCCCCTCGGTACGACTATCAGGGTGTGGAAGACGCGCGAACCGACCCCGAGCTGCTCGCCGCGATCGCGGGCGGCGACCGGGAGGCGTTCGCCGAGCTGTACCGGCGGCACCTGCCCTGGCTGCTGCTGCGCCTCGGGCGGCGGTGCTCGTCGCCCGAGCTCGTCGACGAGGTCGCCCAGGACACGTTCGTGGCCGTGTGGCGCTCGGCCGGGCGGTGGGACCGCCGCGGCGAGCCGGCCGCGTGGATCTGGGGCATCGGCATCCGGCGACTCGTCGACGCGCTGCGGCGCGGCCGGCCACCCGCCGATGCGCTCATCGAGTTCCCCGGCGTGGAGACGTCGGCCGAGGAGCACGTGCTGCTCGGCGTGCAGTACGGCGACCTCGGCGCGGCCCTGGCCGGCCTCTCCCCCGAGCTGCGGGCCGTGGTCCAGGCGACCGTCCTGGACGGCCTCACCACCCGGGAGGCGGCCCGGCTGCTGGGCATCCCGCCCGGCACGGTCAAGACACGGATGATGCGCGCCCGCGCCCAGTTGCGGGAGCGGCTGACATGACGGGGAGGCCGCGATGAGCGAGTGGCACCTGGACCCGCAGGAGATCCGCCGGTACGCGCAGGGAGCCGGGCCGGCCGCGTCCGCCGAGGCGCACCTGATGCGCTGCGCCGGGTGCCGGACCGCCCTCGCGGCGCACGTCGACCCACGGCGGGCGGAGGCGATCTGGGCCGAGGTGGCCGATCGGGTCGACGCGCCGAGGCGGGGCTGGGTCGAGCGGCTGCTGGTCCGGCTCGGCGTCGGGGAGGCCACCGCGCGCCTGGTGGCCGCGACCCCGACGCTGCGCGGGCCGTGGCTGCTGGCGGTGGCCGGGGTGCTCGCGCTGTCGGCGTGGGCGGCCCAGGCCGACCCCCGGCTCCTGGCGATGTTCCTGGTGGCGGCGCCGCTCGGGCCGCTCGCCGGGGTCGGCTTCGCGTTCGCCGGCGGCCTCGACCCGACCCGCGAGATCGGCCTGGCCGCACCGTACTCGGGGCTGCGGCTCCTGCTGATCCGCACCGCCGCGGTCCTCGCGGTCACGGTGCCGATCGTGGCCGCCGCCGGGCTCGCGCTGCCGGGCACCACCTGGGCCGCCGTCGCGTGGCTGCTGCCGACCGCCGGGCTGGTCGGCGCCGCGCTGGCGCTGACCCGGCACCTGGCGCCGGTCACCGCGGTCGCCGTCGTGGCCGCGGGCTGGGGCCTGCTGACCGCCCCGATCACCGTCGCCGGCCGCATCGAGCTGGCCTTCGGCGTCCCCGCCCAGGCCGGCTGGCTCGCGCTGGCGGTGGCGGGCGGGATCTGGCTGAGCACTGGACGAATGGAGAGCAACGCATGATCGCCGTCAGGGTGCACGGTGCCACCAGGTCCTTCGGGCGCACCACGGCGCTGGACGGGGTGGACCTCGAGGCCGGCCCGGGTGTGACCGGGCTGCTGGGGCCGAACGGGGCGGGCAAGACGACGCTGCTGCGCATCATCGCGACCGTCCTCGCGCCGGACCGGGGCACGGTGACGCTGCTCGACCGCGACCCGGCCAGGCCCGACGACCGTACCCGCATCCGCCGCCGCCTCGGCTACCTCCCGCAGGACGCCGGCTTCCACCGCGGCTTCACGGTCTTCGAGTTCATCGACTACGTGGCGATCCTCAAGGAGATGACCGACCGCCGCCCGCGGCACGACGAGGTCCGCCGGGTCATCGACCTGACCGGCCTCACCGCCGTGAGCGGCAAACGCATCCGCGCCCTCTCCGGCGGCATGCGCCGGCGCGTCGGCCTGGCCCAGGCCCTGCTCGGCGACCCGGAACTGCTGGTCCTCGACGAGCCGACGGTCGGCCTCGACCCCGAGCAGCGCCTCCGCTTCCGCGAGATGATCTCGCAGGCCGGCGAGGGCCGCACCGTCGTGCTGTCCACCCACCAGACCGAGGACGTCGCCGCCCTGTGCACCCGGATCGCCGTGATCCACCAGGGCCGCGCGAGATTCACCGGTACCCCCGCCGAGCTCACCGCCCAGGCCGCCGGTCGCGTGTGGACGGACCCGGCCCGCTCCCCCGCCGCGCTGGCCGCCTGGCGCACCGGCGAGGGCGCGTACCGCAACATCGGCGACCCCCCACCGGACGCGGACCTCGTCCCGCCGACCCTCGAGGACGCCTACCTCCTGCTGATGGCCCAGTCATGAGAACCCTCATCCTCGCCGAGGCCCGCCGCTTCGCCCGCCACCCCGCCCTGTGGCCGATCCCCGTCGTCGTGGCCGTCACCTCGGCCCTGGACAGCGCCACCGCCGGCCGCAACGCCGCCTACTGGGTCGGCACACTGTTCACCGCGATCGCCTTCTTCGGCCCCATCTTCGTCCTCTTCGCCGCCAACCTCGTCGCCGGCGGCGCCCGCCGCGGCCACGCCGAAGCGACCCTGGAGGCCACCCCGACCCCCGACCCGGCCCGCACGTGGGCGATGGCGCTGGGCGTCGCCCTGCCCCTGCTGGCGGCCGGCATCCTCGTGACCGCCGCCATGGGCATCGTCGACGCCATTTACAACCTTCACTTGTACGGCCTGGGCGAGCTGGCCCAGTTCCCGCTCGTCCTGACCGGCGCGGGCCTGCTGGGCGTCCTCGGCGCCCGCTGGCTCCCGTTCACCGGCGGCGTCCTGATCGTCTTCGTCGCCGCGACGATCGGCGCGCTGGTGGTGTTCGGCCGCTTCGACGCCGGCCTGTGGTGGATGTGGTGGACGACGGCCGAGCCGCCGGAGGGCAGCCACCCGTCCCCGGGCACACCGTGGCTGCACGCGGTGTACCTGCTCGGCCTGTGCACCTGCGCCTGCGTGGCGGCCGCGTACCGGCACCGGCGGACCCAGCTCGTCCGCGTCGGCGGCCCGGTGCTCGTGGTGACGCTCGTCGTCGGCTGGCTGCAGCTGCTATGAGGGTGGCGTGGGAGCTGGCGCGCCGCGGCCATCTGGTGCGCGGCGCGCGGCTGGCCCCGTTCGTGCCGGCGGTGGTGACGGTGCTGATCCTGCTGGTGGTGCGCCGCGACGGTACGCCGGACCCGCTGGGCGACCTGCGGCTTCTGGGGCTGCTGCTGGCCCTGGGCAGCGGCTACGTCCTCGACGACGGCGCGGCGGTGACGTTGCAGGCGAGCCCGTACGGCCTGGCCCGCCGGCTCCTGCTCCGCGTCGCCCTCGCCGTGGCCGTCGTCGCTCCACTGTGGAGTCTGATGCTCGTGTACCTCGGGCCGTCCTCGGTCGGCTTCGGGGTCAGCGTGGAGCTCGGGGCCGGGCTGGTGCTGGGGTGGGCGGTCGCGGTGTGGGGGCGGCGGTTCGGCGTCGACCAGCCGGGGCTCGCCACCTCGCCGGCCTTGCTGGCGGCACTGCTGCTGGCGGCCTCACTGTCGGCGAAGGCGCCGATGCTGGTAGGGCCGGGTCCACAGTGGACCGACGCACACCTGCGGTGGTCCTGCCTGCTGGCCGGCGCCGCGTGCGTGCTGGTGGCCGGCCTGCGCGACCCGGCCGCCCGCCGGCGGCTGACCGCTCGGGTGTAGGTGGTCGCGTCGTTGGCTCTGAGCTCGGCGTCAGCTTCAAGGCGTTGGATGTACGTCGCGCCCGGCTGTGCACGTTGGCGAATGTAACACCTTGTCCGGGTGCAGGCATTGACAAGGCGAAGCCGCCCACCACTGCCGCTGAACGGCGACGGGCCCGACCCGCTTGTGCGGGATGCGCGGGCGGCGTGGGCATACCGGACGGCCCTGGCCCGGCATCATGCAGGGCACCAAACAGGATGCGAAGTGGTCGGACATCGGCTGGACGATGAACATGGCCGCCGACGACGGCCGCGAGGTCACGCTCAAGGTGTTCGCGCACGACGGCGATGGCGGCAAGCTGAAGAAGCTCATCCAGGAGGGCGCGGCCAGCGTGGCGCCTGGGGCGTGTCCGCCAATCATGGAAGCCGCATGACGGCGGCGATGAGAACCAGGGTGGCGCGGTGGAGGCTGGCCCGCTGCGCGTAGCGGGCGACCTGGTTGGTGCTCTCCGGGATGGTGTGGCGGATACCGCGGCGACGCAACGCCATCCTTCCACAACGTCCCATCGATCACCTGACGGTGATCCCGCCACCTCCCCGAACGCTCTCCAGCCTCCGGTACCAACGGTGCGATCACCGCCCCACGACACATCCGTCAACCCGTCACGACGACCGCCAACACATCGTCACCGATCACCACCTACATGATCGGCAGGACACGCTCTAGTCGGTGAGGCCGAGGTCGTCTCGAAGCAACCGCCACAGTTCACGAACCTCTGGCGGGGTGGGTGTGCGGCTGGCGAACCGATAGCCGAGCAGTGCCTTGTCCTTCCGCGATGGTTCCTGATGCAACGACGACCAGACGGCCGAGTCGACGGTCTCGAAAAACGCCTCGATCTCGCCACGACCCTTGCGATCATCGACGCCGAACTCGGTCGCGAGCGTGCGAACCCGGTGTACTTGCCACCTTGCCACGGCCTGGTCGAAGGTCTCGCTGTCCGGATCGCCGGCGCCGACCGCCGGCCGTGGCAGTTTGGAGAGGGCTCGGCCCGGCGCGAATGCAGGACCGTCGGCGACAATCGCGTAAGGGATGTCCAGGGCCTCCATCAGCTTCGCGTATTTGGGGAATCGCTCGTCTCCGCCCACGCTGACGAAGGCCACATAGGACGACTCGGGTGAGGGCAGTTCCGGGCTGTCGGTGCCGGCCAGCCAGGTCTCCAAGGCGTCGACCTCGGTCGGTCCCTCCACGAGGACGACGCCGGCAGCGAACAGGAGCATCCGCAGGTGTGACTGCCGCAGCAGCTCCTTCATGTCCTCGAACTCGCGTTGCGCGAACTGTGGCCGGTGGATCTTCGTCGTGCCTCCCCGACGGACCAGGCGGGTGACGACGGCGAGATCGGTGACGTCGTGAACCGGAACAAGATCCGCGCTGTGGGTGATCATGACTGTCTGCCGGTTCCGGCGGTGGGCCTGTAGAGCCCGCAGCAAGCGTCGCTGAGCGATGGCGCTGACGTTGGTTGCTGGCTCATCGAGGATGACCGTGTCGTAGTCGCCGGTCAAAAGTATCGACAACCACGCGCTCTCCTCTACACCCGCACCGGCCAGGCGCAGCGGAAGGTCCGCCTTTCGGCCCGTTGCGACGTCGGTCTCGACGACAACAGGTGTGACGCGCAGCTGCTGTCGGTCTGTCCCGACGCCTTCCTGTCGCACCTCGAGCCGCCGGCCAGTGACCTCCCCGAACACCTCCTGCGCGGCGCGAAAACGATCCCGGTCGGCAGCGTCGCCCATCTTGAGACGCAGCAACTCGACGGCTAGACCGCTCCCGTCGTCCATTCGCGGCCGAGCGTTGATCTCCGCGGGGTCGACGAATTCTCTGACCGGCATCCTCCGGTTGTCCGTGACAAGCAGAGCCTCCGATAGCAGGCGGTCGAGGACCTGGGCGAAGGTGAGATGTGAGCCGGTTGCCGTACCGAGAGTGGGAAACCGGTCCATCAACCGGCGCAATGCTGGCAACTCGGGCTCGTTGTTGGTCCGGCGCGCCACCACCTCCACCGGGGATTCGGTCTTGAGCAGATCTGCGAACACGAACGACGAGAATGCCTGGCTGTACGCCTTCTGCCAGCCGGATTGGAAGGTTGGGGCAGCGAGGTCAGGGACGGGCTTGCCGTCGGCGTCCCGCAGGATCTCCTGCGGCCTCGACCGCGATGATGCCCAGCCCGGGGATTCGGGGATCGGGCCCGGCGCGAGCGTGTTGCCCAGGCGTAAGCCGAGATGGGCGGCCGGCTCGCTGGTCTCCCAGTACACCAGCCACGGATCGCTACGCCGTTCGTCGTGCCGGACGACCAATTGCCCGCGCGCCAGGATGTCGCGCGCCCGCAGGTTGTCCGGCAATAGATCGTCGAGTTCGGCCAGCATCTTCGTGGTCTGAAGCTGGAACGTTGAAAGGTAGGCGGCACGTGCCCAGTCCTCGAGAACGTCGAGTTCCTCGCGCCGGTCGAAGATCAGTCCCAGTCGCGCCTCGAACCTTGTGCTGCCGAATCGACCTGCCAGGGACCACTCCTCGTTGAGGTCCAGGGAGTCTTGGAAGGCCACCGCACCCACCGCCGCCACAGCCAGCCGTGCGACGCGCCCGAGATTCGTCTTTCCGCTGCCGTTGGGGCCGACGATGACTGACAAGGTTTCCGGAACATCAAGGTCAAGCTCGGAGAACGACAGCAGTTCGACCGCGCCGATCGAGGAGATGCGCATGGGCTCAGCAAACCAGCCGTCGTAGCGTGGGTCGGATTGCCACACCGCGATCGACAGGACGTGAGTCCGAGGCGAGTATATGAAAGGACGCCTGGCGCGGTCACTGGTCGATCTGCTGGCAGGCCCCCGGCTTCAGCGCGCCCGGCTTGATCTCGACGTCGGCCGTACTGTGGTCCAGAATCACGCGGACCTGCATCTTCGGACACTCCCAAGCCACCGTAGGCCTGCGCTCGGCCACCGGCACCAGATACCCACGCAACCACGCGGCGGTCGGTGCGGCAGCGGCGTCCCCAGCCGGGATCGCGGCCGTCACGCAGCCCTTCAGAAAGTCCAGCGAACCCTGCGAAAGCGCACCCCCGTTGTCGCCCCGCAGCTGGCACTCGATCGAAAAGTTCTGCTGGGCGTCCACCACCGCCAGGACCGTCCCGAGCCGGACCTCGCCATGCCCGGTGGGCGACAGCGTGACAGGCTGCGGAAGCCGCGTGACCCACTCGTCAAGCGTCACCGGCAGCCCGTCCCCGCCGCCGCCCGGCAGGAAGAAGCCGTCGCTCGGCGCCACCGTCACCAGCGTCGACGAGGGCTTCGCCGTGGGCACCGGCTCTTCCTGGTGGGGACTGGAGCAGGCGGCGACGGCCGAGCATGCGGCAAGAACGATCCACAGACGGCGGGGCTTGACCAACACGGGGAGAAGCTACCTGCGCAGGCCTCGCGAGACCAATTCGGTGGGCAGGACCACGGTGTGCGGCCAGGAGCGGTCCCCGTCGATGCGGCGGAACAGCAGTTCGGTCGCGGTGCGGGCCAGGGCCCGGCTGTCGTAGGCGATTACCGTCAGCGGGTACGGCACCAGGCGGGCCAGTTCGAAATCGTCGAAGGCCAGCAGGGCCGCGTCGCTGTCGCGGTGGTGGAGTTCTTCGATGACGCCCAGGGTGATGCGGTTGTTGAGGCTGAAGAACGCCGTCGGCGGGTCCGGCTGGTCCAGCAGGGCCGCGACCACCCGGCCGGCCTCGGCCGGGTCGCGGACGCCGTCGCGGACCAGGGTCTCGTCGTACGGGGCGCCCGCCTCGACCAGGGCATCCTGCGCGCCGTCGAGGCGTTCGCGCATGGTGTAGACGCCGATGGAGTCGAGCAGGACGGCGATGCGGCGGTGGCCGGCGGCGACGAGGCGGCGGACGCCGTCGCGGGCGCCGCCGCGGTTGTCCAGCAGGACGGTGTCGGCGCGCAGGTTGCCGGGCGGGCGGTCCAGGAAGACCACCGGGGTGCCCAGCTCGACCTCGGCGCGCAGGAACGAGTGGTCGTGGCCGGCCGGGACGACCAGCAGGCCGTCGACCCGCCGGGCGCACAGGTCGCGCAGGAGCTGCTGCTCGCGGGCCGGGTCCTCCTCCGAGCTGGCGATGATCAGCATCGTGTCGCGCTGCCTCGCGATTTCGGCGGCGGTGCCGGCGATGGTGGCGTAGAACGGGTTGGCGATCTCCTCGATCAGCAGGCCGATGGTGGCCGTGGCCTGGCCGGAGCGCAGGGAGCTGGCCAGGTGGTTGCGGCGGAAGCCCAGCTCGGCGACGGCGGCGAGGACCCGTTCGGCGAGTTCGGGCTGCACGTACGGGGCGTCGTTCACGACTCGCGACACGGTCTTCAGGCTCACGCCGGCCCTCGCGGCCACGTCCGCCATGGTGGGACGCCGGGTGCGGCCCGACTCGCTTGTCACGCGACAGACGATAGCGGTACGGCGGTGAGCTTTGACAACGTTGACAGAAATCGCTGATCAAACCCATGGATCTTGACAACGTTGTCAGGTCGGGACAGGCTGACGCTCGCCACCGGGCGTCCCCTGCGCCCGTGATCACCCGTGGAGTGAACACCATGAGAAAGCTAGCCGGGGCAGTCGCGCTGCTGCTGCCCATCGGCCTGCTCGTCGCCGCCGCACCGGCGAGCGCCGCCGCACCGCCCGGCGACTTCGTCTCCTCCTTCGAGTCCACCGACCCCCAGCCGGCCGCGACCACCGTCGAGGTCGACCGGAACGGCCGGCCGATCCAGGGCAACCTGTCCGGGTCGAGCCCGAACGGCCTGCCCGGCAGCCTGCTCGCCCAGGTCGCCGCGATCACGGCCAGCGCCGAGAACCCGCCCAACGAGGTCGCGGCCCGCCTGGCCGACGGCAACCCGTCCACCAAGTGGCTCGCCTTCAACCCCACCGGCTGGGCCGCCTACCAGCTCAAGGCGCCGGCGGCCGTGGTCAAGTACGCGCTGACCTCCGGCGGCGACGCGCCCGGCCGCGACCCCAAGGATTTCACGCTGCAGGGGTCCAACGACGGCAGCCAGTGGACCGACCTGGACCGGCGCACCGGCCAGACGTTCAGCGGCCGGTTCGCGACCAACACCTACAGCTTCACGAACACCACCGCGTACAGCTGGTACCGGCTCGACGTCACCGCGAACTCCGGTGACTCGCTGATCCAGCTGGCCGACTGGGACATCAGCGACGGCACGGACACCCGGCCGCCCGCCACGCCGATGGTCAGCGTGGCCGGGGCGGGGCCCGTCAGCGGGTACAACATGAAACCGAACGCCGGCTTCACGGGCCTGGCGTCGCTGCGGTATTCGGGCGGGGCCGAGGCCGACGGGCGCTCGTTCGCGACGAACAAGCTGTTCGACGTGAACATCCCGGTCGGGCCGAAGACGCGGCTGTCCTACAGGATCTTCCCGGAGTACACCGGGCAGGACGCGCAGTACCCGTCCACGTACGCCGCGATCGACCTGCACTTCACCGACGGCTCGTACCTGAGCGCGCGCTCGCCGCTGGACCAGCACGGCTACGCGCTGACCGCGGCCGGCCAGGGTGCCTCCAAGGTGCTCTACGCCGACCAGTGGAACGCGGTGCAGTCCGAGGTCGGCGCGGTCGCGAACGGTAAGACGATCGACCGGATCCTGCTCGCGTACGACGACCCGCAGGCGAGCGCCGCGACCCGGTTCCAGGGCTGGATCGACGACGTCACGGTGACCGGCACGCCCGCCGCGATCGACGGTGCCAGCCTCACCAACTTCGTCGACACGCGGCGCGGCACCAACGCCTCCGGGTCGTTCTCGCGCGGCAACAACCTGCCGATTTCCGCGGTACCGAACGGCTTCAACTTCTTCACGCCCGTCACGAACGCGACGTCGGACTCGTGGGAGTACGAGTACCAGCGGGCCAACAACGGCGCGAACCTGCCGACGCTGCAGGGCCTCGCGATCTCGCACGAGCCGAGCCCGTGGATGGGTGACCGCAACCAGATGTCGGTCATGCCGGTCGCGGCCGGCGGCACCCTCACCGGCGCGCCGAGCAGCCGGGCCCTGTCGTTCAGCCACGCCGACGAGATCGCGCACCCGGACTTCTACCAGGTGAAGACCGGCAACGGGATCACCGCACAGCTCTCGCCGACCGACCACGGCGGCGCCATGCGGTTCACCTTCCCGGCCGGGCAGGCCACCGGCAGCCTGGTGTTCTACAACGGCACGTTCACCATCGGCACGGACGGGACGTACACCGGCTGGGTCGACAACGGCAGCGGCCTGTCGGTCGGGCGCAGCCGGATGTTCGTGGCCGGCACCTTCGACCGCGCCCCGTCGGCCACCGCGGCCTCGTCGGCGACGTTCGACACCTCGGCCGGGTCCACGGTGACGCTGCAGATCGCGACCTCGTTCATCTCGCTCGACCAGGCCCGCAAGAACCTCGACCTCGAGGTGACCGGCCGCAGCTTCGAGCAGATCCACGCGGCGGCGACCGCGGCGTGGCAGGACCGGCTCGGCCGGGTCGAGGTCAAGGGCGCGAGCGAGACGCAGCTGGTGACGCTGTACTCCAACCTGTACCGCCTCAACCTCTACCCGAACTCGCAGTCGGAGAACACCGGCACCGCCGCCGCGCCGCACTGGCAGTACGCCAGCCCGGTCTCGGCGCCGACCGGCACGTCGACCGCGACCAACACCGGCGCGAAGCTCGTCGACGGGCTCATCTACGTCAACAACGGCTTCTGGGACACGTACCGCACCGTGTGGCCCGCCTACACGCTGCTGTACCCGGACGTCGCGGCGCGCATCGCCGACGGGTTCGTGCAGCAGTACCGCGACGGCGGCTGGATCGCCCGCTGGTCCTCGCCCGGCTACGCCGACCTGATGACCGGCACCAGCGCCGACGTGGCCCTCGCCGAGGCGTACCTCAACGGGGTCAAGCTGCCCGACCCGATGAGCGCGTACAACGCGGCGGTCCGCGACGCGACGGTCGTGTCCGGCCAGAGCGGCGTGGGTCGCAAGGGCATCCAGACCTCGCAGTTCCTCGGCTACACGCCGACGTCGACCGGCGAGTCGGTGTCGTGGGCGCTCGAGGGGTACATCAACGACTACGGCATCGGCAACATGGCCGCCGCCCTGGCCAAGGACCCGGCCACGCCCAAGGCCGACCGGGACCGGCTCAAGGAGGAGTCCGAGTACTTCCTCCAGCGCGCCCGCAACTACGTCAACCTGTTCGACCCCAGCAGCAAGTTCTTCCAGGGGCGCGACGCCGCCGGCAACTTCCTCAACGGCAACCCGCTGGACTGGGGCGGCGTCTACACCGAGACCGACGGCTGGAACTTCGCCTTCACGGCGCAACAGGACGGGCAAGGACTGGCCAACTTGTACGGCGGGCAGGACGGCCTGCTCCGCAAGCTCGACGAGTTCTTCGCCACCCCCGAGAAGGCCGACCACCCCGGTGGCTACGGCGGCACCATCCACGAGATGCTGGAGGCGCGGGCCGTGCGCCTGGGCCAGCTCGGGATGAGCAACCAGCCCTCGCACCACATCCCCTACATGTACGACTACGCCGGCGCTCCCGCGAAGACGCAGGCGATCGTGCGGGAGATCCTGCAGCGGCTCTACGTCGGCAGCGAGATCGGCCAGGGCTACCTGGGCGACGAGGACAACGGCGAGCTCTCGTCGTGGTACGTGCTCAGCTCGCTCGGCCTCTACCCGCTGCAGGCCGGCTCGCCCAACTGGGCCATCGGCTCGCCGCAGTTCACGAAGATGACGGTGCACCGCAAGAGCGGCGACATCGTGGTCAACGCCCCGAACAACAGCACGAGGAACGTCTACGTCCAGGGCGTCAAGGTCAACGGCAAGAAGCTCAAGGACGTCTCGATCGACTCGTCCGTCCTCGCGCGGGGCGGGACGATCGACTTCGACATGGGCAACAAGCCTTCCTCCTGGGGTACGGGCAAGAACGACGCCCCGCCGTCGCTGACCAAGGGCGACGACGCGCCGCAGCCGCTGCAGGACACCACCGGCCCGGGCCTCGGCACCGCGACCGCGACCGGCGGCCAGGACGCGGCGAAGCTGTTCGACGACACGTCCGCCACGCAGATGACGTTCGCGACCGGGACGCCGCAGATCAGCTGGGCGTTCCGGGGCGGCAAGCAGAAGCCGACGTGGTACACGATCACCTCGGGCGCGAACGCCGGCGACCCGTCCGACTGGAAGCTGCAGGGCTCCCGGGACGGGGTCAGCTGGAGCACCGTCGACTCCCGCAAGGACGAGACGTTCACCTGGCGCAACCAGACCCGGCCGTTCCAGATCAGGAATCCGGGGAAGTACACGCAGTTCCGGCTGGTCGTCACCAGGACCGTCGGCGCGGCGCAGACCAACCTGGCCGAGATCGAACTGCTGCGCGGCGGCGACGTCGCACTCGGCGGCGGCGACGTCACGGTGACCCCGGCGGCCGCGGTGCCCGCGACGAACGGGGTGGCGGTTTCGGTACCCCTGGCCACGGTCACCGGTGGCACCGCGACCGCGTACCAGGCGACCGTGGACTGGGGTGACGGCACCCCGGCGACCACCGGCACCGTCGCGCTGAGCTCGCGGGCCGTGTACAGCGTCTCCGGCTCGCACACCTACGCCCAGCCCGGCTACCACCAGGCGTCGGTCACCGTGACCGACGGCAGCAGCCAGGACTCGGCGACGGTCGGCGTCGACGTCGGCTTCGCGCCGCCGAACGGGCTCACGGCCGCCTTCGACTCCGTCTGCATCGGCGACGAGGGCGTGCTCGCGGCCAACTGCGACGCGAAGAACTGGGCGTACTCCCGGGCCGCGCTCAACCCCGGCTCGCTGGGGGCGGTGCCCGGCACGGCGCTGCACTTCGCGTTCCCGGCCACGCCCGCGGGACAGCCGGACAACGCCACCGGCAACGGCAGGACGATCGCGCTCGACCTGCCCGCCGACGCCACCAGCATCTCCTTCATCGGCGCCGGCACCCAGGGCAACCAGAACACGACCGGCACGGCGACGTTCAGCGACGGCAGCACGGCGAGCCTCCCGATCCAGTTCAGCGACTGGACCCTGGGCGGCAACCCCAACGGCACGCCGTCCTACGGCAACATCGTGGTCGCGAAGAACGCGTACCGCCTGCTCGGCACCGCCCGCGACGGGGCGCAGCCGTTCCTGTTCGCCACGGCGCCGTACCAGATCCCGGCGGGCAAGACGCTCGTCTCGGTGACCCTGCCCACGCAGTCCGGCGACCCCGGCTCCGCGGGCCGGATCCACGTGTTCGCCATCGCCGACGACGGCACCCCGCCGCCGGCGCTGGCGACCACGGCCCCCGCCAACCAGACGGCCACCACCGGCGCGTCGTTCACGGCCGCGCTCGGCACCGTCACCGGCGGCGTCGGCGGCTACCACGCCCGCGTCCAGTGGGGTGACGGGTCGGCTCCTCAGGACGCTTCGGTTGGCGCCGGCGGTGCGATCAGCGCCCAGCACACGTACACGGTGAAGGGCTCGTTCGTTGTTCACGTGACGGCGTGGGACACGCGGTCCAGCATCACATCGACCTTCACCGTCACGGTCGGGGGCGGCGGCAAGCAGCCCACGATCTCGGCGACGCGCACCGGTTCCACGATCGCCGTGGACGGCACCGGCTTCAACGCCGGCGAGCAGGTGCGCGTCCAGCTGGCCGGCAGCGACGCCACGGTCAAGGCCACCGCGGCCGGCGCCGTGCACACGTCCCTGGCCGCGCCCGCACCGCCCGGCCTGTACGCGGTGACCGCCGAGGGCGCCACGTCCCAGGCCCCGGCGACGGCCACCATCGAGCTCAGCGCCCCACCCGTGGCGATGGGCCCGCAGCCGCAGATCACCCTGTCGGCCACCGAGGGCCCGCGCGGCACGGCGCTGACCCTCGACGCCTCCGGCTTCGCGCGGAACGAAACGGTCACGATCACCTTCGGCGACGGCCTCGCCGCGCTGACCGTCCACGCCAACGCCGACGGCATCGTCCCGGCCGCTTCCTTCAGCGTCCCGGGCAACGCCGTGGCCGGCAGCGCCACCAGCATCCAGCTGGCCGGCGCCGACTCGAAGATCCGGGTCGAGGTGCCCTTCACGGTCACCTACTGACCCGCGAGTAGTGCGAAGCCGCCGGTGGGCCCGTCCCACCGGCGGCTTTTCACGTCCGGGCCCGCTCCAGCACCTGGTCGTCGGTGAGGGGCGCCCGCGGATGATGGCTCAGGCAGAGCGGTGTCCGCACCAGCTGCGGTGGTTCACCCTCCACCGTGACGTAGAACTCGCCCGCCGTGAGCCGACCGAGATCGGGGATGTCGCCGCCCTTCATCCGAGCCATCTCGCGGGCCGCCTCGATCTGCACCGGCGAATTGAGCAGGCCGAAGAACTGGGTCGTGGCGTTGCCCGCGATCCGGTTGTGCAAGCCCTTCGGGGCCTGGGTCGCGAAGATCAGGCCCAGGCCGTACTTGCGCGCCTGTGCGGCGAGCGCCAGCGTGCTCTGCGTGCAGGCCGTCATCGCACCCGACGGGGCCAGCGTCTGCGCCTCGTCCATCACGAACAGGCCGAGCAACGGCCGATTGGCCGCGGGATGCTTCTTGATCCAGGCGAACAGGGCCATCTGCAGCTGGTTGACGAAGCCCTGACGGGTCTCCTCGGCCGGCAGCCCGATCAGGCTGATCACCGAGATCCGGGCCCGCCTGCCGGGCGTGGGCGTGAGCAACACACCGGGATCGGCCGGGGCTCCGCTGCCGGCGAAGAGCGGGTCGTTGTCCATCGAGGCGGTGAGCGTCTGGGCCAGGCCGGCGGCGATCCGCTCGGCCCCGTCGAGGGTACTGACCCCGGCCGGCAGCTCGGCCAGGAGCTGGATGAGGCCGGGGACGTCCCGGCCGCCCTGGCGGGCGTAGTGCTCGACCGCGCGGCGCAGGACCGCCATGCCCAGGTGGGCCTTCGCGGCCCGGCCGCCGAGCTGGGCGCGGGGGGCGAGGGCGGCCACCGCGGCCTCGACCGCCTCGGCCAACTCGTCAGGGTCGTCCCGCACCTGAGTGAAGTCCGGGAGCGGCTGGAAGCTCAGTGGCCGGCCCGACTCGCGGCGCGGGGTCCAGACCACGACCTCGGTGCCGGCGAAGTACTCCGCGGCGCGTTCCCGATCGCCGGACCACCACGACTCCGGCGGCTCCGGCCACTCCTCCCCGAGCCGGGCGAGGTCGTTGTTCGGGTCCAGCACGATCGCGGACACGCCGTGCAGCGCGCATTCCTCGATGAGCCGGCGGATGAGCACCGTCTTGCCCGAGCCGGAGCCGGCGAAGATCGCCACATGCTTGCGCAGCGCCTCCAGCGGCACACGCACGGGTGTGCCGTCCCGGCCCTCGCGGCCGAGGACCAGTTCGTGGGTGACGCCCTCGGCGCGGGGCCCCGACGCGAACGATGCCGCCCAGTCGTCGGCGTCGGCCAACGCCTCCTTGAACAGCGTGATCTGCGCCGCCGGTCGTTGTTTGACCAGCCACGCCTGCAGCTCCACCGGGTTCTCGTCGCGCAGGCCGTGCAGAGCGCTGAGCACCCGCAGGTCGGCGTCGTCGACGCTCAGGGTCAGGCCACCGTCGCGGTGGAACTCCTCGATCGTCTGCCGCGTCTTGGCCCCGGCGGACCAGGGGCCGTTGCGGATCAGGATCAGCCTGCGTTTCGCGGCCGCAGAAGTCAGCCCGGCGGCGACCTGGGCCCGGCGGACCCGGTTCAGGGCGGCGACCGCGTGGTGGGCGTCGCTGACCGCCCGGAAGCACCAGTGCACCTGGTCTTCGGTCGTCTCGTCCAGGGTCCGGTGCAGCCGGGCGTGCAGGTCTGGCTTCTCGCTGGGCGGCGGGTCCAGTGTGAACACCTCGCGGTCCACCCCGTGCTGCAGGATCCACGCGGTCAGACCGGCGCCGAGCAACGCCGGAAAGACCGTGTCCTCGGCCTCGGGCTCAAACGGGGAAGCGATGTCGGCATCGCGTTTGAGCGCCTCGAACCGGGCGTCGATCCGGGTGATCACCTCGTCGGCGATTTCCGGCACATCCGGGACGGGCAGGCCCGGCTCCTCGTCCTCCTCCGGCGTTTCGGACAGTCGCGTCAGCTCGCGGACCATACCGGTCCGCAGGCAGTCCCGGACATGCCGGTCGATCTCCTTGAGCAGCTGACGCGGCGTGTACTGGCCGACCTCCGCGAACGCCGATTCGCGCACCGGCCACGTCGGATACTTCGGCGTGAAACCGATGTCGCGGTACCGGGCCGCGAAACGGCTCGCGACGATCTCCTGGGCGATGCGGGCGTCCAGGATGCCCTTCAGCGACGAGCACAGGCGGAAGCGGTCGGCGGCGGTGGCGATCGCCCGGGTCTTGAGGAGTGTCCAGGTGGCCGGCAGACAGGCGACCACGATCAGGGTGCGGCGCGTGCGTTCCCGCAGCCCCAGCAGCCCGCCGGCCACCTGCTCCAGGGCCACCGCCTGCCGGTGGCCGGCCTCCTCGTCCGTGTTGAGCGCCAGGTCGGTGCTGAGCGTGGCCTGGGCCACGAGCGTGTCGATCTGGTCCACCGCGATCACCGACGGGCCGGTCAGCGCCAGCAGCAGGGAAAGCTCGCGGACGAGGTCCTCGGCGGTGTGCGGCTTGCGCCGGATTCCCCATTCCCGGCGTTCACCGGCAACCGTCTCGTCGTCGGAGATGAAATAGCTCTCGGCCACGTCCCGGTGTTCGGATCGGCGGGAGGCGCGCAGGGCCAGCGCCCGCGCGGTGTCTTCGCTTCGGTCGCCGACGAACTGGTCGTACTCCGTCAGTCCGTCGATGAAGGCGTTGAGCGCCCGCGGGGTGAGGTCGATCTCGCCCATGACGGCCCGGCGTGCCGCGCGGGGGGCTCCGACACGCGAGCACAGCCGGCGCAGCAACAGCCGCAGCTGGGTGCCGCCGTCGGCCACCGGCCGGGCCAGGCTCTCCAGCATGTGGGCCAGGACGCTGGGCCAGAAGGCCTGTTCGTCCAGAAGGCTGACGAGGAAGAAGTATCCGCCCTGTTCCTGCACGCGTTGTCGGACCCCGCCAAGGAGGTGGGTCTTGCCGGAGCCCCGCCGGCCCAGCAGCGCCAGGCCGATCGGGCTGGCGTCGGTGCTGGCCGCCGCGTCGGCGATCCCGCCCTGGAGTTCTCGCACGACTTCGGTGTGCAAACCGCTCACGTGGAATGGGGACCGACGCCAGACGTCGTCGGGCACCGGGGCCCAGGTGAGCCGGAGTGCGGCGAGTGCTTCGAGTTCGCGTTTGCTCATCGCATGCCGATCGCCAGCAGATGCCGATCCTCGCCACCGATCCGCACGGCCGCCCGCTTCTCCGCGTCCTTCAGGGTCTTCTGGTTGTCCTCGGGTTCCAGTTCGACGTCTGAGGCGTCGAGCAGTGCTTCGAGGGCCCGGTCGAGTTCAGGCTTCGTGACGTCGGCGAGCTTCGGGCGCAACCGGCTCAGGCTGACAAATGCGCCGGGCTCGGTGGCCAGTTCGGCGTAGACCGCTCGGATGCGTTCTTCCAGACCGCGATGTCCGTTGGGCGGCGTCACGCGCGGGCGGCCGTGCTGACTGTTGTGCAGGGCTGACAGCGCGGCCCAGAGCTGCTGCTCCCGGCCGGTGCTCTTCTTCGTGCCCGCGGCGTCCCTGGTGACCTCGACCGGGCCGCTCAAGAGCTTCTTCCCGCTCGGCAACAGGGTGTGGAAGTACACGCTGCCGATTTTCTTCGTCTCCACGTAGCCCGATCCGTTGAGCCGGGCGTAGTTGTCACCGACGATCCGGACACCGTAGGCCTTGTCGAGCTCGGTGTTGGAGATCTCCCGATTCTCGATCTTGAGCAGGAAGAGGAACGCGTAGTCCGTGGGGGTCAGCTCGGCCATCGGGGGTCCTTCCGGAAGTCGGCGGGCGGGTCGATCGGGGCGCCGTCGGCGGTCAAACCGAATGCCCGCAGCCGCATCAGCTGCTCGATCGGCATGGTCTCGCCGGCGGTGTGCAGGGCCATGAGCCGGTCGGCGGCGCCGTAGGTGCCCGCGTCCAGCTCGTTGTGCAGTCCTTCCAGGTCGCGCAGTTCGAAGAGCAGGCCGCACAGCTGCCAGGCCGCCTCGGGATCGGCGCCGGCGGTGGCGCGCAGGGTGGCGAGTTCCGACGCCGCACCGCCGGACCGCGACACTGCCTCGTGGACCTTCGGCAGACGCCGCTCGGCGGCCTCGTCGCCCAACTCCGCGCGGGCCCGCAACTCCTCCTCGTCGCCCCAGGCGACGTGCAGGTCGGCGAGCGCCTCCGCGGCGTACGCGTGCCCGGCGTCGGCCCGCTCCCGCAACTCACGCAGGCAACCGTGGCTGGCGAGTTCCTCGACCAGTTCCTCAGCGGCGACGGCCTCGCCGGCATCCGCCCGGATCCGCAGCGCGTCGCGGCGGCCACCGTCGTCGAGGATCTCGGCGAGTCGCCGGCGTGCCGCGGGATCACCGGTCGCGGCGGGACGCAACTCGTCGACCCGCCGTCGCAGCGCCTCGATGCCCGCAAGACATTCGGCGGCGGCACCGTCCCGCGGATCGGTGGCAAGCCGGCGATGCAACACCTCGATCGCCCGGTCGAACCGATCCTGGCGGACCAGCAGCCGGGCGAGCTCCAATGCGGCAGCGCCGTCGCCCAATTCGGTGGCGAGGCGCACCAGGGCCTGCTCGGCGTACACGTATCGCATCCGGGCGGTGGCGCTGTCGGCGATTCGCCTGAGGTCGGCCTGGTGGCCGGTCCGGGTCACCAGCGCTCGCCAGGCCTCGTCCGGGATGGGCTCGGCCCGGCGCTGCCGCCGAAGGTGCTGGGCCAGGTAGTCGGCGATGGTGTATCCGGCGAAAGTATGGGGCTTGCCGCCGTCGGACACGTCCAGTGCCGACACCTCGCCATGCAGTTTCTGCGTCACGTAGGGGACCGCCTCGGCCAGCCATTGCTCCGGAGGCTGCACGCGCCGATTTCCGCTGAGGTACCCGGCCATGGCCTCGACCAGCAGATCTTCACGCAACGGGGACTGGACGCCGAGGCGATGCGCGTCAGCCACGGCGTTGATCATCGCCTTGGCGTAGGGCCGCGCCTGTTCCCAGTGCAGCACCAGGGCGGGTCCGCCGGCCAGGACCTGTGTCACGCCCGCGTCGCGCGTGTCCAGTGCGATCCGCAGTCGGGGGTCCTCCTCGGCCTTCTCGTGGGCCCGCTCGCGCTCCGCAGTGGTGAAGTCGTCGGCGACGCTGATCACGAGCGCGCTGCGCAGCAGGCGCCGGACGTCGTCGGCCGGGTCGGACTGCCCGCCCATCAGCCGTGCGTCGTAGTGATCGGGCCACAGCGTGCCGACGACGATGTTCGGCTTGCGCGTCAAGGCACGGACGCAGTCCGCCGACAACGGTGGATGGCCGCCGAGGTAGCGCTGGAGCTCGTCGAGCCAGAAGATGGTCCGCAACGGCGGATCGTGCCTGAGCTCCAGCAGCTCCTCGGTCTGCTCCGGCTGGACCAGGAACCAGTTCGGGGCCACGTCGTGGATCGCCTCGTACAGCGAGCGGGTCTTGCCGGTGGATGAGCCGCCGACCAGGACCACGAAGCTTCCGCGCTCGACCACGCTGGTCAGCGCAGCCCGGAGACGGAAGTCGAAATCGCGCTCGACGTACGCCGGCAGCTCATCCAGCGCGTCGGGCGTGAGGACCGCGCTGTGGATGCCGAGATCGCGCGGGGAGACAGTGTCGAAGCGATCGGTGCCGGCCGCACGCTGAGCGGCACCGCGTTCCCGGGCCTTGATCCGCTGGTGCGCGGCCAGCCACAGCTGCCGCCGGCTCTCCGGCTCCTCGTAGAGGGTCAGCAGGCTCATGAGGGCCTGCTCGCCGAGCAGGGTCCGGCCGTTGAACGCGTCGCTCAGCGTGGCTCGTTTCAACGCCGGCCGAGAACCGGTCCAGGTTCGCGTTCGTTTTTCGATTTCGGCCAGCGACATCCTCTTGTCCTGGCTGAGAGCTCTGAGGGCCGCGCCGAATTCGCCTCGGGTGCGAAGTCGGGAAAGATCGGCGGCGGTTCCGGGCGTCAGCGTGCTCACCCCCCAACCCGCCGGGCCTCGCGGTGTGCGCCGGCGGATCTGCGGTCAGGCTATCGACGGCCATTCCGGAATGCCATCGGTGCTTCCGCCGCCCGGTTCGCCGTTCGGGCCACGCATTCCGGACATCGTCGAATGCAGATCAATCGATCATGTCGGCCCGGTCTCCGGTTCGTCCGGCGGTCGTCCGGTGCGGCACCGGACGACTTGACGAAGGCTCAGCTCAGCGCCATGACGACCGGCCGGACGCCACCGGATCGTCCGGTTCTGTGGCCGGAGGGTCCCGCCGGTTGCTGCACTCGTCTCCATCAGCCCCATCGCCTCAAGGAGTTCCGATGCAGCTTCATCCGTCCCTCTCGTGGCGGCGCCGCACCAGCGGCGCGCCGGAGCGCTTTCTCTGCCTGTCGGTCGACGTCCAGGGCTACGCCGGTCATGACGACCTCGGCCAGGCGCAGATCCAGCGCGATCTCCTCGACCTGCTGGACCTGGCCGGGAGCCGCGCCGGCCTGGACCGGCGGCGCTGGCTCCGCCAGCCGGCCGGCGACGCGGAACTGGCGCTGATCCCGCGCTCGGAGGCGCCGTCGCGGGTGGTCGGCGACTTCTGCCTGGAGCTCGCGGCCGCGCTGTGGCGGTACAACCGGGTGGGCGACCCGATGGCCCGGATGCGGCTGCGCCTGGCGCTGGATGACGGCCCGGCCGAGGTGGCCCGCAACGGCTTCGCCGGGCAGGCGGTGGTGGGCGTCAGCCGGCTGGTCGACGCGGCACCGCTGCGGCGGGCGCTCGAGCCGGCCGGCCCGGCCGATCTCGCGGTCATCCTCTCGGAGGGCGTGCACCGCGACTGGGTCCGCAGCGGCCGATCGGCGGTCCGGCCCGGGTGGTGCCGGCGGGTCGCGATCGCCGAGAAGGAGTACGCGGCCGACGCCTGGCTGTGGGTGCCATGCATGGTCACCGCCTGAGCCGCGTCCGTTCCGGCTCGGGTTCGGGTCGTCCGGGAGTACTACCGGTATCGCAAACCGATCGTGCGTGCGGACGATGTGCGGGGCCGGGAGCGCTGACAGCCTGGAAGCCGTGGACGAGCGGTTCGACCGGCGGGTGGTCGTGGTCGGGGGCGTCGTGTTCGCGGTGCTGATGGCGCTGTCGACACGGTACGGCTACCAGCGCGACGAGCTCTACTTCCTCGACTGTGCGCGGCATCTGCAGCCCGGCTACGTCGACCAGCCGATGCTCGCCCCGCTGCTGGCGCGGGTGTCGCTGGAGCTGTTCGGGACGTGGCTGCCGGGGCTGCGGCTGTGGCCGGCGCTCGCGGCCGGGGCGACCGTCGTGCTCGGGGGACTGACCGCGCGGGAGTTCGGCGGGGCGCGCCGGGCGCAGCTGTTCGCGGCGGTCGCGGTGGCCACGATGCCGGCGCTGTGGGCCGCCGCGCACGTGGCGAACACGACGCCGTACGCCGTGCTCGCGATCGCCGCGCTCGCGTTCGTGGTGGCGCGGATCGGGCGGACCGGTGACGTGCGCTGGTGGCTGCTCGGCGGGCTCGTCACCGGGCTGGGGCTGATGAACAACCACCAGGCGGGGTTCTTCGCCCTCGCCGTGGTGCTGACCGGTGGGCGGCGGGCGCTGCTCAACCGGTGGTTCGCCGGCGGGGTGGCGATCGCGGCCGCCGTCGTGCTGCCGGAGCTGTGGTGGCAGGCGCAGCACGACTGGGCGACGGTCGCGATGACCCGGCAGCTGAACCGCGAGAACGGCGGCCTGGGCAACGCGCCGGTCTGGGTCGTCGGGCAGCTGCTCATGGCGAGCCTCGCGCTGGTCTGGGTGTGGGCCGCCGGCCTGTGGCACCTGTGGCGCAGCGGGCGTCCACTGTGGAGGGCCCTGGCCTGGGCCTACGCGCTGCTGTTCGTGCTCTACGCCGCCACCACGGGCGTGAAGGTGTACTACCTGATGGGCGCGTACGTGTACCTGCTCGCGGCCGGTGCCGTGGCGGTCGACGGCTGGCTGCACGCGCGGGTGCGCCGCCTGCGGATCGTCACGGCCGCGACCGCGGTCGTCACCGCCGTCTTCGCCGTGCTGCTGCTGCCGGTGCTGCCGCCCACCGGGATCGGCCGGGACCACGCGATGGACGACACGCTCGCCGACACCATCGGCTGGCCGCAGCTCGTGGCCACCGTCGGGACGGTCTGGAACGCGCTGCCGCCGGAGCAGCGGGCCGCGGGGGTGATCCTCACCGAGAACTACGCCGAGGCGGCCGCGGTCAACGAGCTCGGGCGGGGGCTGCCCACCGCGGTCAGCGGGCACAACAGCCAGTGGTGGTGGGGGCCGGGCAACCCGGCGGCCACGACCGTCGTCGCCGTGGGGCCGGGGAGCGACCCGCGGTACGCGGACTATCTCGGGCGGTACTTCACCGACGTGCGCGAGGCGGCCACCATCACCAATCCGTACGGCGTGCGGAACATCGAGTCCGGCGGGCACGTCTGGGTGTGCACCGGGCCGCGCGAGCCGTGGCCGCAGCTGTGGCCCCGCCTGCGGCACTACGACTGAGGGCCAGGTAGATTCTTGCGGTGATCGATGCGGACGGGTACTTCGGGGAACGGATCGCGGCGCAGTACGACGAGTCGTCGGCGGACATGGCGGAGCCCGCGGTGCTCGAACCGGTGCTCGACACGCTCGTCGAGCTCGCCGACGGCGGGCGGGCCCTGGAGCTCGGCATCGGCACCGGGCGGATCGCGCTGCCGCTCGCCGCGCGCGGCGTCCCGGTGCACGGGATCGACCTGTCCCGGGCCATGGTCGCCCGGATGCGGGAGAAGCCCGGCGGGGACGCGATCGGGGTGACGATCGGGGACTTCGCCACCACGAAGGTCGACGGGGCGTTCTCGCTCGCCTACCTGGTGTTCAACACGATCATGAACCTGACCACGCAGGACGCGCAGGTGGACTGCTTTCGCAACGTGGCGGCGCACCTGCAGCCCGGCGGGCGGTTCGTGATCGAGGTCATGCTGCCCGACCTGCGGCGGCTCCCGCCCGGGCAGGACGCGGTGCCGTTCCACGTGAGCGAGACGCGCTGGGCCTACGACCTGTACGACGTGGCGACCCAGGCGATGAGCTCGAACTACGTCGAGGTGGTCAACGGGCGCGGCGGGTTCCGGTCGATCCCGTTCCGCTACGTGTGGCCGGCCGAGCTGGACCTGATGGCGCGGATCGCCGGGCTGCGGCTGCGCGACCGGTGGGCCAACTGGCAGCGTGAACCGTTCACGAGCGAGAGCACCCAGCACGTGTCCGTCTGGGAGCGGCCGGTGCTGCCCGACTGACGGGTGCGCCCCGGCCGGGCAGGTGTGGTGCATTTGGCTGTCCCGGGGCCTTGCGCTGCCCCGGGGCTGTTCCGCTACGGTGCCATGCACGGCCGTGGGACGGCCGTCTCACATTTCGGGCCAGCGTTGTCCCGTCGCGATCTGGTTGCACCGACCGCCACGGAGGCCAGTCATGCCCGATCCGATGGGATTCATGAAGTACCGCCGGCAGCTGCCGCTGCTGCGCCCCATCGCCGAACGCGTCGCCGACTGGCGCGATGTCTACCAGCGGGCCGACGAGCAGCTGATCCACGAGCAGTCCAGCCGGTGCATGAACTGCGGCGTGCCGTACTGCCACAACGGCTGCCCGCTCGGGAACCTCATCCCGGACTGGAACGACTTCGTCCGGGTCGGCGACTGGGAACGGGCCGCGGACGCGCTGCACGCCACCAACAACTTCCCCGAGTTCACCGGGCGGCTGTGCCCGGCGCCGTGCGAGGCCGCCTGCGTGCTCGGCATCGGCGACGACCCGGTCACGATCAAGCAGGTCGAGGTCGAGATCATCAGCCGGCTGGCCGATCGCGGGCCGCTCGAGCCGTTCCCGATCGTCGCGCGCTCAGGCCGCAGCGTGGCCGTCGTCGGCTCCGGGCCGGCCGGACTGGCCGCCGCCCAGCAGCTCGCCCGGGCCGGCCACGCGACCACGGTCTACGAGCGCAGCGACGCCATTGGCGGCCTCCTGCGGTACGGGATCCCGGACTTCAAGCTTGAAAAGACGCACATCGACCGCCGCGTCGCCCAGATGGTCGCCGAGGGTGTGCAGTTCATCACCGGCTGTGCGGTTGGCGTCGACGTGTCGCTGGCGGAACTGCAAGAGCAATACGACGCGGTTGTACTGGCCTGTGGTGCCCTCGACCCCCGCGACGTCCCCACCACGCCGGGCCGCGACCTCACCGGGATCCACCAGGCGATGGTGTACCTGGAGGGCAGCAACCGGGTCGTCGCCGGGTCGCTCGACGCCCCGCCCATCGACGCGGCCGGCCTGCACGTGATCGTGGTCGGCGGCGGCGACACGGCCGCGGACTGCCTCGGCACCGCCCACCGCCAGGGCGCGGCGAGCGTGCGCTTGGTCGAGGTGGCCCCGCTGCCCCCGCCGAAGCGCGACGGCACCCGCGACCCGTGGCCGACCTGGCCCACCACGCTGCGCATCGCCTCGGCCCACGAGGAGGGCGGCGAGCGGCACTTCAGCTGCGCCGTCCGCCGCTTCATCGGCGACGACGAGGGCCGCCTGCGCGCCGTCGAGCTGGTCGACGTGCTGGTCGGGCCCGGCTTCACGCTGACCGAGGTCGAGGGCACGATCCGCGAGGTGCCGGCCGACCTGGCCCTGCTCGCGATCGGCTTCGCCGGCACCCAGCCCGGCGAGCACCTGGCCCAGGCCGGGCTGACCCGCAACGCCCGCGGCACGCTCGACGCCGACAACGACTGGCAGACCGCGACCCCGGGCGTCTTCGTGGCCGGCGACGCCCGCCGCGGCCCGTCGCTGATCGTCTGGGCGATCGCCGAGGGCCGCTCGGCCGCCGCCGCGGTCAACCGCTACCTCGGCGACGGCGGCCGGCTCCCCGCCCCGGTCACCACGCTCTCGATGCCACTGAAGTAGCCGGCGGCCGGCTGCCCGCGCCGGTCGCCACGGTCTCGATGCCGCTGAAGTGGCCGGCGGCCGGCTGCCCGCGCCGGTCGCCACGGTCTCGATGCCGCTGAGGTAGCCGGCGGCCGGCTGCCCGCCCCGGTCACGACGGTCGCGATGCCGCTGCAGTCGACATCACCGGGCTGCGGCCGGACAAGTGGCCCGGCGTAGGCGTGCATAGTTCGGCGCCGGTGCGGGAAATCAGCCGTCATGGATGACGACCGCACCGCGACGGAGTACACGTTCGGCAGCCCGCTCGTCCGCGCGGCCGCGGTCCTGGCCGCGTTCGTCGCGCCGGTGGCCTTCGGCGTCGCCGGGGCGGCGGGCCTGTTCGGCACCGGCAGCCTGTGGCAACGGGTCGCGTTCGTGCCGCTGGGCGTCGTCATCGGGGCCGTCTACGGCTACCTGGCGCTGTTCCGGATCGCCTACCGCCTGCGCCTCGCCGACGGCCGGCTGCACTGGCGGGCCGTCCTGCGCGGCGGCAGCGCGGCGCTGAGCGAGGTGGCCCGGGTGGTACCGCATCCGAGGAACTACACCACCGTCGAGCTCGCCGACGGCCGGCGTGTGCACGTCGCCGGCGTCCACGACGTCTGGCCGTTCCTCAACGGTCTGCGCCGGGCGGCGCCGCAGGTCCGGATCGACCGGCCGCTGGGCCTGTGGACGCCGGGGTGGTTCCGGGCGGAGCACTGACCGCCGCGTCGCGAAGGGCGCGCGCGTTGGCCCGGGTCTCGTCGTCGGCCGGGAAGAAGCACTCGATGCGCAGCTCCTGCAGGGTGATGTCCTGCGCCGTGCCGAGCGTCGTCACCGTCGAGAAGTAGTGGAAGCGCCGGCCGTCGCGGGCGTAGCGGATCGGCACGACCGGCAGCGTCGGCACGGTGACGTCGAGCGTGCGCAGGGATGCGGGCACACCGGGGTACGAGAGAATCTCCCGCAGTATCGCGCCGGCCCGTTCGTCCGTGCTGCCGCCGATCGCCTCGCGGCGGACCCGGCGCACGAGGGCCTCGCCGACCAGGGGCCAGTTCGTCACGTAGCGCCGCACGCCGTCGGGGTGGAACAGGCGGCGCAGCACGTTGGGCGGGCCGGGCACCGGTTCGGGGTGCCCGGCCCGCAGGAACGCGAAGAACCGCGCCGCCGCCGCGTTGCTGTGCCGGATGTTCCAGTCGCGGTCCATCACCAGCGCCGGGTACGGCTCCTGCTGGGCCAGGATCGCCTCCAGCGCGGCCCGGACCTCGTCCAGCTCGGGGCCGTCGAGGGGCGTCTCGCGGTACACCGGAGCGAAACCGGCGGCCAGCAGGAGCTCGTTGCGCTCCCGCAGCGGCACGTCGAGGACCTCGGCGAGTTTCAGCACCATCGCGCGGGACGGGCCGGCGCGGCCGGTCTCGATGAACGACAGGTGCCGCAGCGAGACCGTGGCCGCCGCCGACAGCCCGAGCTGGCTCAGCCCGCGCGCGGTCCGCCACCGCCGGATCAGGACCCCGACCTGGGACACTCAGCCCTCCGGGTGCCAGGCGTGCGCGCCGAACTGCTCCTGGACCGGCGTGCCGGCGATGGACGCGGTGTAGTTGGCCATCGTCGAGATCGCCACGGCCACGACGGCGTCGAGGACCTCGCGGCCGTCCAGGCCGGCGGTGTCCCCGGACTCGAGGTGCCCGCGCCTGGTGATCATCGCCCGGGCCAGGCCGGACAGTGCGGCCAGGCGCGGGTCGGCCGGCGACCGCCCGGCCCGGATCGCGTCGACGGCCTCCGCCGGCACGCCGTCGTGCAGCGCCTCGCCGGTGTGGAACGCCACCGCCCACGCGCAGGAGTTGGTGACCGCGTTGGTCAGCAGCAGCACCTGCCGTTCGGCCGGCGTGAACGAGCCCTCGGCCCGGAACCGCCCGAACGCGGCGATGAACGCGGGCAGCAGCGCGGGGGAGCCGGCCATCGCGGCGGCCGCGTTCGGCACGAACCCGAACGCCTCCCGCAGCCGGGCCAGCGGCTCGCGGGCCCAGCCGGGCGCGGTGTCGATCGTGTGGATCGGGTACGTCGTCATGCCTCGACGCTGCTCCTCCGACGGGCGCCGAACAATTCCCTGCGAGGTAATACCGTACGGTCGAGGAGTGGACGACCCGGCACCCGCACTGAACTCCGAGCAGCTCGGCGCGTACTTCGCGCTGATGGAGGTGAGCAGCCTCCTGCAGTACGCCGTCGAGGAGCACCTGCGCGCCGACGGCGATCTGAGCTGGGTGCAGTTCCAGATCCTGGCCCGCCTGACCGACACGCCCGGCGGGCGGCTGCGGATGACCGACCTCGCCGACGGCGTCGTGTACAGCCGCAGCGGCCTCACCTACCAGGCCGGGCTGCTCGACAAGCGCGGCCTGATCACCCGGGCCCCGTCGCCCGACGACGAGCGCAGCGTGATCGTGACCGTCACCGACGCCGGCCGGAACCTCGTGGCGCGGGTGCTGCCGGGCCACGTCGAGCGGGTCCACCAGCTGCTGTTCGCGTCGATGTCCGGCGCCGACCTGGCCGCGCTGGGGGCCGTGCTCGGCCGGGTCCGCGACCACATGCGCGCCACGCCGCCGCGCTCCGCCAAGCCCCGGCGCAACCGGACCCCCTGACGGTATTTGTTTCGAATTCGTAGCGTGCTATGGTCAAGAAGTGCTTCAAATTCGGAGCACAAGGGGTACGAAGAGGCGAGGTCCCGAGATGAAGGCAGTGCGTTTCCACGAGTTCGGCGAGCCGGGCGTCCTACGGTACGAGGATGCCGAGCGTCCCGTGCCCGCCGCCGGACAGGTGCTGATCCAGGTCGCCGCGACGTCGTTCAACGGGGTCGACGGCAACATCCGCGGCGGCTTCATGCAGGGCCCGATCCCGGTGGCGCTGCCGCACACGCCCGGCGTCGACGTCGCCGGCACGGTCGCCGAACTGGGCGAGGGCGTCACCTCCGTCGCGGTCGGCGACCGGGTCGTCGGGTTCCTGCCGATGACGGACGACGGCGCGTCCGCGGAGTACGTGGTGGCCCCGGCCGGGATCCTGGCCCCGGCCCCCACGAGCATCCCGCTGGCCGACGCCGCGGCCCTGCCCACCGTGGGCCTGACCGCGTTCCAGGCCCTGTTCGAGCACGCCGAGCTGACCGCGGGCCAGCGCGTGCTCATCAACGGCGCGGGCGGGGCGGTCGGCGGCTACGCGGTCCAGCTGGCCAAGCGGGCCGGCGCGTACGTCATCGCCACGTCCGGCCCGCGAAGCGCGGAGCGCGCGAAGGCGGCCGGCGCCGACGAGGTCATCGAGTCCGGGACGAGCGTCGCACCGGCCGCTTCTCCCGCCGTCGACGTGGTGCTGAACCTGGCCCCGATCGACCCGGCCGAGCTGGCCGGCCTGCTCGACCTCATCCGCCCCGGCGGCGTGCTGGTCAACACCACGGTGTGGATGCCGGCACCGAGCGACGAGGCGCGGGGCGTACGCGGGATCGACCTGTTCGTCCGCAGCGACGCCGACCAGCTGGCCCGCCTGACCGCCCTGGTCGACGCCGGCCACCTGCACGTCGAGATCGCCCAGCGGGTGGCGCTGCCGGAGCTGCCGGCGGTCCACGCCCAGGCCGCCGCCGGCACCCTGCCCGGCAAGACCGTCATCCTCGCCGCTTAGGAGTCCTCATGTCGAACGACAAGGTGATCACCGTTTTCGGCGCCACCGGCACGCAGGGCGGCGCGGTCGCCCGCGAACTGCTCTCCAGCGGCGAGTTCGGCGTGCGCGCCGTGACCCGCAACGCCCGGTCGGCCAAGGCGCAGGCCCTGGCCGACCGCGGCGCCAAGCTGGTCGAGGCCTCCCTCACCGACGGCGCCAGCCTCCGCCGCGCGCTGGACGGGGCCTACGGCGCGTTCCTGGTCACCCCGTACTGGGAGCACCGCTCACCCGCCCGCGAACTCACCGAGGTGGAGACGTTCATCGGCGCCGCCCAGTCCGCGGACCTGCACCACGTCCTGTGGTCAACCCTGGAGGACACCCGCGAGGCGATCCAGCCCGAGGACCCCCGCATGCCGTTCCTGGAGGACGGCTACCGGGTGCCCCACTTCGACGTGAAGGGCGGCCGGGCGGACGCGCTGTTCGCCGGCTCCGGCCTGCCCGTCACTTATCTGCTGATGTCCTTCTACTGGGACAACCTGCTCACCCAACCCCAGCGCGACCCCGACGGCACGCTGGCCCTGCACCTGCCCTTGGAGGACACCCCGATCGCGGGCGTCGCCTCGGAGGACATCGGCCGCGTGGCCCGCCGCGTGCTGCAGGACCCGTCATCGACCATCGGCGCCACGGTACCGGTGGTCGGCGAGTACCGGACCGGCGCCGAGATGGCCGCGGCGCTGAGCGTGGCCCTGGGCGAGCGGGTGGCGTACCGGCCGCCGACCGCCGACCAGTACCGCAACCTGGCCTTCCCGGGCGCGGAGGAACTGGGCAACATGTTCCAGTACTACGCCGAGTTCCCGGAGTCGTACCTGGGCCGGCGCAGCTTGGAGGCGGCGCACGCCTTCAACCCGCACTGGCTCACCCTCCCCGACTTCCTGGCCGCGCACCGCATCGCCATCACCGCCAACAGCTAGCGGTGACGGCGAGCCTCCCCAGCATTGGGAAGTGCTTGTCGAACTGACCGGCGACGAACACACGGCGCTGCGGGCCGGCCCCCGGTCCCACGGTGGCGCTCACGTGTAATTCGCGTCCAGGGAGTCGGACTCACGGTGCCGGCGCTCGCCGTCCGGGTAGGGCAGGCCCAGCTCGCGGAACCAGACGTGGGCCAGCAGTTCGGTGTGGTGGAAGTACACCGCCCCGGACCGTGGCGAGTCGAACTCGGCCGGCCGGTTGGCCAGGTTGTTCAGCGCCTCGCGCAGGTAGCGCAACGCCCGCTCGTGATGCCCGGCGTACCGGCCTTCGCGGTCCGGCGCGGTGATGTCGCTGGCTTGGACGGCGGCCATCACCCGGTCGGCGACACCCTGGCTGTAGTCGGTCAGCAGGCGTCGCACGGTGACCGAGCGGACCGCCGCCGGGTCGTCCACGCCGGAATCGGCGAGCTGCTCGGCCGCGTCGCCGACCGGCGCGGTCGTGCCGTCCCGGCCGATGGTGCAAAGGCTCACCCCGATCTGCGCGGCCGCCTCGAGCGCGGCGGGCGTGTACCCGGACGTCGAGTAGAACAGGTGATGCGCCGCCTGCGGCCGGGTGCCGCGCAGCTGCTGCACGGCCGGGGCACCTACCGGTTGAGCCTGCATCTTCACCTGGGCCACCCCGGAGCCGGCGACGACGTCGAGCCCACGGTCGCGGCCGCCGCCGGTCAACTCAGCGTCGGCGAACCCGAGCGCCCGCATGTGCGCGGCGGCGATCTCCTCGCTGGTGCGCCAGTCCGCCGGCACGAAGCGCTGTCCTACGACAGCCGGCGCCGTCGCTGCGGCGGCGTCCAGATCCGGCAGCGAGGGCACCGCTGGATGCTCGGGCAGCAGCTTGATGTCCCCGGACGTGTGTCAACGCTGCTCAGCCGACCCGCACCGAAGAAACCCCGCCGAGACACCTGGCAGTCGCGGGCCGGAATGTGGTCGGTCCTATGGTGGATGTTGCCTGGGCTCGGCGGCCGTACGGTGGGGATCGTGCGCGGCCGATTCCTGTACGTGGCGATGGCAGTCGTGCTGCTCGCCGCCGTCGTCTTCCTGATCGTGCACCGGCCCGGCGCGCCCGGCGGCGAGGGCGGGGCGGCGCCGTCGATGGAGCCGGTCAGCCTCCTGCAGTCGGACAACGGGGATCCGAAGGTCAACTTCAGGAGCACGCCGACCGAGGGGCCCTGGCGCGAGGCGCAGAACGACAACCTGATGTTCTCACTGGACGGGCCGATTCACGTGACGGTCCGCTGCATCGCGCCGGACGACGATGTCGATTTGCCGGTCGGGCAGCGCGGGAACTGGTACTACGTGACCGCGCTCGACGGACCGTGGCCCGGCACGTCCGGCTACGTCTGGGGGCTGCTCGTGCACGAACCGGGCCAGGTGCCCGCGTGCGACGCCGGCGTGCTCGCGGCGCACCCGTTCCGGCCCGGGCGGCTCATCGTGCGGCAGGGGCCGGCGGCCGAGGGCGGCGGGTACTGGTACCGCATCGAGGTCTCCGGTTTCCACCCCCGCTACCAGTACACCGTCGGCTGCGTCGACGACTTCGAGGCGATGGACGAGCGGTTCGTCGACCCGTTCCGGACGTTCAGCATCCGCACCGACGGCAATGGGGCCTGGAGCGGCGAGCACGACTGCTTCAGGGGGCAGGGCACGCACCACTGGGCGGAGATCGGGCCGTACTCGTCCGAGCGGGTCGCCTGGACGACGCCGCCGGCCACGACGCGACCGCCCGAACCTTCGAGAACGACGACACCGCCGGGGAAGACCACACCGCCGCCGCCGACGACCGCCGCGCCTGCGGACCGCGCGATCGTGGTGCAGAACCAGGTGACCAACGGCGGGAGCGCCATGCGGGAGGACACCCCGGCGTACCTGTCCACGCGGACCGCGCCATACTGCAAGCGGGACGGTGCGCCGTCCCGGGCACCGACATGAACACCGCGCGACGATCACAACCCCGGCTCGCCGTCTCCGACCTGTGGTACCGCGCGCACGACGGCGCATCCCGGACCGGCTGGATCTCCGAGGTGTACCTTCGCCCGGCCGACCGCGGTGGGCTCGGGCTACCCGGATGCTGACGGACGCGACGCCACTGGAGCCGCGATGACCCTCACCCCGCAGCAGCAGGCGCGGAACGAGTTCAACAAGCGCCTCGACGATTGGCAGGGCCTCGCCGACGTCCTGGAGATCCCCGGCCACCAGCGGCGCCGGTTCCCCCGGGGCGAGGAGCCCCGCGAGATCTGGATGTGGCTGGACAGCCAGAACCGGCTCGGCGAGCTGCCGGACGCGCTGGTCGCGATCGGCCGCACCGACCTGGCCGACCTGCTGCGCGCCTCCGCCCCGGTCACGGCGCCGGCCCCACGCGCCCGGCGGCGGCGTCGGCTGTGGCCCGTGATCGCCGCCGGGGCCGCGCTCGTCGTGGCCGGCGGGCTGGTGCTCGTCCTCACCCGGCCGTGGAACCAGCCCAAGGACAAGGCAAAGCCCGAGCCCAGCTCCGGGTCCGTGGCGGAGATCGAGGCCCGGATCGACAAGACCTGGGACGTCGAGACCAACAAATACGTCGGGGTCCGCTCGTACGCCGATCCCACCGAGGCGGGCCGCGGCGCGCAGGTCGGGTCGTACGCGCAGGGCGACACGATCTACGTGCTGTGCCAGAACCCGGCGGGGCGCGAGGTCAGGGACGCGAAGTGGAGCGACCGGCCGGAGTCGACCCGGCTGTGGTACCGCCTCAGCGCCCCCGGTCCGGTCTGGGTGCCCAGCATGTACGTGCGGCTGCTCAGTCAGGTCGTGCCACCGACCTGCCCGTAGGGTCAGCCGCTGGTGGTGACCACGGGCCGGCCGGTCGCCTCGGCGGCCTGGGTCGGGGTCGGCCCCGGTTCCGGCTCGGTCGTCTCGTCGTCGTCGCCGCCACCATCGCCGGTCGGCGTCGGGGCCGGCGTGGCCCCTCCCCCACCGCCCGTCGTCTGCGGCGCGCCGGGATTCTGGGTGGCGGTCGCCCCGCCGGTCCGCTCGGTCCCGCCGGTGGGCTTCGTCCCGTTGCCACCACCGCCGCCGCCGGTCGGCGCCGTGCCCACCCCCGACTGGACCGGGGCGGTGCCGGTGGGCGACGGCGAGTGGCCAGGCCCGTTGAACAGCGAATCCGAGGTACCCAGCCACACGACCAGGCCGATCACGACCAGTCCCGCCAACGCCAGCAGCCACGGCATCAGCGATCGCCGACGCGCCGGCAGCGGCCCCAGCTCCTCCGTCAACGGGCCGGCCACGGGGGCGACCGGCACCGCGGCCGCGCCTACGGCCGGAGCAGCCATCACCGCCGTGTCCGTCCCGACGCCCGGAGTCGGCGAACCCGTGGCCGCCGACTCGGCGGCGGTGGCCATCGCGGCTGCCGACGGGTACCGGAGCGAAGGGTCCTTCTGCATTGCCGTCGTGATCAGCTGGGCGACCGGCGAGGGCACGTCGGGCGGTAGTGGCGGCGGGGTGTCCTGCAGGTGGCGCACCGCGATCGCCACCGCGTTGTCGCCCATGAACGGCGGATGCCCGGCCACGCAGTGGTACGCGACGGCTCCGAGCGCGTAGAGATCCGTGGCCGGGCCGATTCCCTGCTTGGAGACCTGCTCGGGAGTGATGTAGAGGGCCGTCCCCACCACGTCGTTGGTGGCCGTCACACCGGCGAGGGCGGCCGAGCGGGCCACGCCGAAGTCGACGAGCACCACGGTGCCGTCCGGCTGGACGATGAGGTTGCCCGGCTTCACGTCGCGGTGCACGATGTCCGCCTCGTGCGCGGCCTCCAGGGCGTGTGCGGCCTGGGCGACGATCGACATCGTGGTGGCGGGGTCCAGGCGGCCCGACGCGGCGATGCGGCGGTCCAGGGGCTCGCCGTCGATGAAGGCCATGACGATGTACGCCGAGCCGTCGCCCGTCTCGCCGTAGTCGTACACGGCGGCGATGCCGGGGTGGCGCAGGGCGGCCATGGCGCGCGCCTCGTGGTGGAAGCGGGTCTGGAACTCGCGGTCGCCGGCCCGGCCGTCGTGCAGCAGCTTCACCGCGACGCGGCGGCCCAGCAGGGTGTCGTCCGCGCGCCAGACCTCGCCCATGCCGCCGGCGGCGATGCGGTCGTCGAGCCGGTACCGGTCGTTGAGGAGGTCTCCTTGGCTGGCCACGTACGGTCGGATACCCATACAGGCCGGTCGCTATGCACCGCCGGCGGGTACGGCGTCCACCTCCCCCGTTCGGCGCAGCTTCTGCCAGCGCAAACGCCGGCCGGTGACCGCCGTGATCGCCGAGTGCAGCAGCACCAGGTACATCACCTGACGGTACACCAGCTGCTGCAGCGGCAAAGTCCACAGTGGACGGAGCGGTTCGCGGTCGAGGCGGAAGGCGAGGATCGCGGTCACGGCGTGCACGACCAGCATCGCGAGCCAGCCGATGGCGGTCTCGGTGCGGTTGAGGAAGAACGTGCCGTACACGGCGAGGATGTCCAGCAGCGGGGCGAGCAGCGGCAGCAGTACGCTGAACAGGGTGATGAACGGCAGCGCGCGGCGGCCGAAGCGGCCGGACGGGCCGGAGTCGCGGACCGCGCCGCGGTGCTTCCAGATCGCCTGCATGGTGCCGTAGCTCCAGCGGTACCGTTGCTTCCACAGCTGTCCCAGCGTGGCCGGCGCCTCGGTGTGCGCTCGAGCGGTCTCCTGGTAGACGACCCGCCAGCCGGCCCGGTGCACGGCCATGGTGAGGTCGGTGTCCTCGGCGATCGTGTCGGTGGTCAGGCCGCCGGCGTCGGTGAGGGCCTGCCGCCGGAACGCGCCCAGGGCGCCGGGGATGGTCGGGATACACCCGAACGTGTCGTACAGCCGCCGGTCGAGATTGAAACCCATCACGTACTCGATGTGCTGCCACTTGCCGAGCAGTCCCCGGCGGTTGCCGACCTTCACGTTGCCGGCGACCGCGCCGACCGTCCCGTCGCCGAACGGCTGGACCAGGCGGTGCACCGAATCCGGCTCGACGACCGTGTCCGCGTCCACCATCACGATCAAACCGTTGCGCGACAACGCCACGCCGGTGTTCAGCGCCGTCGCCTTGCCACCCGGCGGGACCCGCACGACGCGCACGTTGCCCAGGCCAAGAGCTTCAACCGCCTCGCTTGTACCGTCCGTGCTCGCATCATCCACCACGATGACCTCGACCCCGGGGTGGGCCGACAGGGCGAGCGAGCGCACCGCCGGCTCGATGGTCGTGCGCTCGTTGTAGGCCGGCACCACGATCGTCACCGGTTCGGTGACCGGCGGCCCCCAGGACCACGTCACCGACCGCCGGCGGCGGGAGTGGCGCACGGCGAAGAGCAACAGCAGCAGCGCCCGGGCCAGGGTCAGCGCGCCGACCAGGATCAGCAGGCCCCACAGCACCCACCAGCTCGCGTCGGCCAGCCGGATCGACCAGGCCAGGCCCCGCCCGCGCCACACCGCGGCGGCGCTCGCGGGCGGGTTGGCCGCCCCGGCGCCCGCTCCGGTGGCCTCGGCGATGGTCGTGAAGCGGTACCCCCGCTGCTGCAGTTGCGGAATCAGCCGATCGAGCGCCGCGACGGTCTGCGCGCGGTCGCCGCCCGCGTCGTGGAAGAGCACGACCGCGCCGGCCTGGCCCTCCGGGGTCGCCGCCTTCACGATCGCGTCGACGCCGGGGCGGGCCCAGTCGCGGCTGTCGAGGTCGTTGAGCACCGTGGTGTAGCCCTGGCCGCCCGCCGCCGCGATCGTGCCCCAGTCGCGGTCGTCGATCGCGTCCGGCACCGACGAGTAGGGTGGGCGCAGCAGCGAGGTCGAGCGCCCGGTGGCGTACGAGATGAGCATCTGGGTCTGCGAATGTTCCAGGCGCTGCCGCCAGCCGGGCAGGTCGGCCAGCTGCGGATGGCTGAACGTGTGCGCGCCGATCTGGTGGCCCTCGGCCAGCACGCGCCGGGAGAGCTCCGGGTGGCGGGCCACCTCGGCGCCGATCTCGAAGAACGTCGCGTGCACGTCGTGCCGGCCCAGCACGTCGAGGATCTTCGGCGTCCAGGTCGGGTCGGGGCCGTCGTCGAAGGTCAGCGCGACGGTACGCTCCGGCAGCCGCACCGACCGCGCCTGTCCCCCGGTCGCGTCGAGGATCGGGCCGCCGTCGCGGATCCCGGCCGGCACCTTGCCCACGGCCCTGGCCCCGGGTTGCTCGTGGTCCGGCGCGAACCCGCTGTTCGTGTACGCCTCGATGAACAACAACGTGGCGACCAGCGCCAGGACGAGCACGGCCAGCAGCACCCGCAACGCCGTGCGCCGGCGGCGCACCGCGGGCAGCGAGCTCGTGGTGAGCGGGTCGGGCGCCGGCTGCGCGGCACGGTACACGGTCATCGGCGCACCACCGGGTTCAGTGCGCCGGGAGCCGGTTGCATCGCGCGGTCAGCGGTTATCGGCACGCCGCACCGGGTCGGCGCGTCCGGGGCCGGTTGTGTGGCGCGGTAGGTGGTCATCGGCAGGCCGCCGGGGTTGCGGTGGCGGCTGGGCAGCGTTCGGCCGGTGGGCGGGTGGAGCCGAGGAACTGGCTCAGCCACAGGGCGAGGAGCGCGGCCAGCAGCAGGAGGCCGAGGAGGTACACGATGCGGCGCAGACGTTTGCGGCGGGCTCCGCTGGGATCGACGAACACCGGTGGCGGGGGCTGGGCCGCGTCGCGCATGACGGTGGTCGGGGCCCGCTCGGGCAGGGGCGCCTTGCCGACGGCCCGGCCGAGCCGGGCGCGCCCGATCTTGCGGGTCGGCTCCGGCTGCACGGGCTGGTCCGGCTGCTCGGTCACCGTTCGAACATAGGAGTGCCCGCGTGGGTCCGCATGATCCGTGGCCGCCCCGGGTAGCCTGATCGTCGATGCGAGCTGCGCGAATCCGGTTTGCAGCAATTCTGCTGGCGGTCCTGACGGGTTCCTGCGGTGGCAGCGCGTGGCCGGAGCCCGGTCACGGACCGTCGGCGATCGAGCTGACCGCGACCCAGCGCCACCTCGCCGACGAGCTGGTGAGCCTCTTCGAGCACGGCGAGCCCGAGCCCCGCTACGGCGCCGTCGAGTCCCTCGGCGACGGCCGCGGCCTGACCTGCGGCACGATCGGCTTCACGACGAGCAGCGACGAAGTACGCGAGATCGTCGAGTCGTACGACGCCGCGGTCCCCGGCAGCCGCCTCGCCCGGCACCTGCCCCGGCTGCGCGAGCTGGCCGACGCGGGCAGCGACGACACCGGCGGCCTGCCCGGGTTCGCCGAGGACTGGGCGGCCGCGGCCGGCGACCCCGCGTTCCGGGCCGAGCAGGACCGGCTGACCGACCAGCTCGCGTACGGTCCGGCGCTGCAGGACGCGCACCGCCTCGGCCTGCGCACGCCGCTCGGGGTGGCCGTGCTGTTCGACAGCGCCGTCCAGCACGGCACGGGCGACGACCCCGACGGGCTGCCTGCCCTGATCGACCGGGCGACGCAGCGCGCCGGCGGCACGCCCGCCGGCGGGGTGGCCGAACCGGCGTGGCTCGTGGCGTTCCTGGACGTGCGGGCCGACACGCTGCGCAACCCGCACGATCGGGACACCCGGGACGCCTGGTCCGAATCGGTGGACCGGGTCGCCGCCCTGCGCGACCTGGTGAACCGCGCCGACTACGGGCTGGCGGCGCCGCTGACGGTCACCCTCGACGGCGACGAGCACGAGCTGCGTTGATACCCGCTGTCGGGTGATCGGTCAGAACTGCCGTCCTTGCCGTACTGCAACCGACGCCGACCTTGCGAGCAACCGTTTGGCTCCCCCACAGTGACTTCACCGACATGACTCTGCGGAGTTGTTCGGTGACTCACAGCTCGTTGCTTGGAGGTACGTCATGCGCAAGTGGGTGTTGCGGGGCCTCGTAACCGCCGGATTCGCGGGCGGAATCTGGCTCCTGAGTGCGAGCGCCGCACAGGCCTCGGACACGCCCGGCCTGGGAATCAACCTCCCGGGCCTGGCCTCGATCAACCTCGGCAACACGGGCGCCGCGATCACGGTGCCCGGCGTGGCCAACGTCAACCTAGGCACCACCAACGGCATCCAACTCGACGTCTCCCTGAGCGGCACGCCAACCTCGCCCAGCGGCAGCCCCACCACAGGCGGTAGCTCAACGGCAGGCGGCGGCTCGACCACAACGGGCGGCGGCTCGACAACCGGCGGGACCACCGGCGGGACTACGGGCGGCGGCTCGACGACGGGCAGTGGCGGGGGCGGCGGTGTCCAGGTCAACGTGGACCTCGGCCTCGGCGGGACTACGGGCGGCGGCTCGACGACGGGCGGCGGTGGCAGCGGTGGCGGCGGCGGTGGCAATGGTGTCCAGGTCAACCTGGATCTCGGGCTCGGCGGTACGCCGGCGTCCGATGGTCAGGGTGGCCTGCAGACCAGCGTCACCGTCGGCGACATCGCGAACATCGACGCGGGCGTGGACAACTCAGGGGCGCAGGCGACCATCGAGGTCGGCACCATCGCCGACGTGGACCTGAACGCCGACCTGACCGACCCATCCCTCGACCTCACCATCAACCTCGGCGACGCCATCCAGGCCGACGCCACCCTCGACCTCTCCGACGGCATCAACGCCGACGCCACCCTGGAGGTCGGCACCATCGCCGACGTGGATCTGAACGCCGACCTGACCGACCCGTCCCTCGATCTCACCATCAACCTCGGCGACGCCGTCCAGGCCGACGCCACCCTCGACCTCTCCGACGGCATCGATGCCGACGCGACCCTGGAGGTGGGCGGCATCGCCTCCGTCGACGTGGACGCCGACCTCGACACCGACCCGACGCTCTCCCTCGACGTCGTCCTCCTCCCCACCGTGACCCAAGAGGACACCGGCACGGGCACCGGAACTGGCACCGGCACCGGGAACGGCACGGGAACGGGAACGGGCAGTGGCACGGGAACGGGAACTGGAACGGGCACTGGTGGCGGAACCGGCACGGGCGCGGGTAGTGGCGACGGCACTGGCGCAGGCACCGGCGACGGAACCGGGACCGGCGCTGGCACAGGCGCTGGCGCTGGCACTGGGACCGGCGCGGGCGTGGGCACCGGCGCGGGCGTGGGCACCGGCGCGGGCGTGGGCACCGGCGCGGGCGTGGGCACCGGCGCGGGCGTGATCAGCACGGTCGGCCTGACCACCACGACCGCCGGCGCTGCGGCCGCCGCCACCGAGAGCCTGGACGGATCGCTCCCCGTCACCGGCCCCGGCGTGTCGACGCTCGCCTTCGCCGGGCTGCTCATGATCGGCCTGGGGCTGCTGCTCTTCCGCCGCCGCCGGCAGTTCTGAGCGGCATGGGTACGGGTGCGACGCGTGCACTGCCATGGTGCGCGTCGCACCCCAGGGTACTGAAATTTTCAGGCCGTCCCGGGCTCGGACCCGGGGCGGCCAGGACCGCTTGAACCCTCGTGACGAAGGTCCCGTACCAGGCGGCGGAACGGGAGCCACGGAGCGAGAAGGAGCGGTCGTATGTCCACACTCGACAGTCAACCCGGTAGAGGGCGGCGCTGGTTGTTGCTCGGCGGGCTGGTGGCACTGCTCACGGTCGGGCTCGGGCTCGGGGTCGCGGCGGCGCAGACGGGCGGCAACGCCGGTGCCGGGCCCGGCAGGGTCGCGTGCCCGTCGGTCGGGGACAAGCTCCCGGCGGTACCGGCGGAGGCGCGGGCCGAGGTCGACCGCAACCTGGCGCTGCTCGACACGCAGATCGCCGAGGCCAATCAGCGCCTCGCCACCAGCCAGGGCCAGGGCGGTCCGAACTTTGCCCGCAACGCGATCCTCGGACCGCTGCAGGACAAGCGGGCCGCCACCCTCGACCGTATCGCCATCGCCATCGGCCGGCACGCGGCCCGGCCGGCGGGGCTCGAGTCGCTCGCGCCCTGCCGCCTGGTGCAAGGGCAAGCGCCCGCCACCGCCGCAGTCCCGGCCCAGACACGGGCGCAGACACAGACAACCGAGACAACGACAACCCAGACAACGACCGCCCCGCCGAAGACCAACCCGCCGAACAGCAGCAGCGGGGCCATCGCGTGCCCGTCGGTCGCGGACAAACTTCCCGCGGTCCCGGCGGAGGCGCGGGCCGAGGTCGACCGCAACCTCGCGTTGCTCGACACCCAGCTCGCCGAGGCCGAGCAGCGCCTCGCCACCAGCCAGGGTCAGGGCGGCCCGAACTTCGTCGACAACGCGATCCTCGGACCGCTGCGGGACAAGCGGACCGCCACCATCAACCGGATCGCCACTGCCATCGGCCGGCACGCGGCGCGGCCGGACGGGCTCGCCGAGTCGCTCGCCGCCTGCCGGCTGGTGCGCGGTTAGCTCCGCGCCCACACGGGAATCTTCACGACCGCGGTGGCGCCCATCGCCGAGGTCGGGGTGCCGGGCGGCACGCGGCGCGGCCGGAGGGGCTTGCCGGCTGGTGTGCGGTCAGCTCCGCGCCCCACACGTGATCATCACGACCACCGTCGCGCCCATTGCCGAGGTCGGGGCGGCGCGCGGTCAGCTCCGCGCCTCCCACGTGATCTTCACGACCGCGGTGGCGCCCATCGCCGAATTGGGGGTGTCGGTGGCCATCCGGTAGTTGAACCGGAAGACCATGGTGCTGCCGACGTTCGCGACGGGCGTCCAGGCGGAGGAGACACTGGTGGTACCAGAGGCGCTGTAAGTGTTTTTGGCGGTGAAGTCGGCGAGCATCCGGCCGGCGGTGATCGTCGTGTCGGCCGTGTTGCCGAAGATCGTGGTGGTGCCGCTCAGGCCCGTGCAGGACGCGCCGCTGCCGAAGATGCCTGAGCCGGACGCCTTCTCGACGCTCCAGTTGAGGTAGGGCGTGGTGCCGCCGCCGCCGGTGCCGGGGGTGTCGGTGGCGTCGCCGGGGGCCACGTAGAGCTGGACCGGCGCCGACGGGGTCACGGTGCCGGCCCATGACACGGTGATGCACGACGATCCCGAGTTGCCGGGGACGAGGCCCGAGACGTTGAACATCGCGGTGTTGCTGTCGTTGTCGGTCAGGGCCAGCGCGCCGGTGGTGAACGCGTTGCCCGGGTTGACCGTCGCGGTGCTGAACGCGGCCGACGAGGCCTGGTAGACCGTGATGCTGGACGCGCTGATGGCGGCGGCGACGGCCAGCGCCCCGGCCAGGCGGGTCCGGCGCCGGCGTCGGGACGCGCGGTGGGACGTGATGACCCGCGCCCCGCCGCGTTGCGGGTTCGACTGCTCCTCCACGGATGCCTCCTTCGGCTACAACCGATTCGGATCGGCCGAAGTCCGGCGGAGCTGAGGCCGCGTCACGGGTCCGTCGTGTCGCGCGCACCACAGCAGCGCGAGCATGCCGGCCAGGAGCACGACCCGGACATGATGACCGTCACGCCACCAGAGCGCGGGAAGGCCGATCCAGGGGACGCGCAGCCGCGCCACGCCGGTCACGTCGCCGGCCGGGACGGGGGTGCTGTCGGCCGCCGCGTTGGCGTCGCCCTGGGTCACCAGCGTGTGGTCGGGCTGGACGGCGACGATGCGGTGCACGAGGTACCGCCCGGGCCGCGCCGGATCCCGGAAGCGGATCACCCGGCCGGGCACGAGGTCGCCCGTCTCCAGCGGCGCGCTGATCACCACGTCGCCGGGCGTGATCGACGGCTGCATCGAGCCGCTGAGCACGACGGAGGGGGACCAGCCGAACGCCAGCGGCACCAGCGTCATGGCGAACAGGCACAACACGAAGCTCAGCACACCCACGGCGACCGGCCGGAGCAGCCACGGCACCCGGGCCGGGCGGGCATGCAGAGCGGTCATGCTCACCAACGTCGGCATGCCGGGCGCCGACTTAAGCGAGGCTGACGTCGTCCGTGTACACGTCGTAGGTCGCGGTGCCGGTGCCGATGGACAGTGTCACGCTCGTCGCCGCCCCCGAGTTGAACGTCACCGTGTACTGGCTCCAGCTGCCGGCGGTACCGCTGCCCTGCACGCTGCCGAGCACCGTCGAGCCGTACAGGCTGGAACCGCTGATCACCCGCAGCAGCGCGCTCACCGATCCGGTGCCGGGCGCCGTGTACGCCCACGCCGAGAACGTGTAGGACGTGCCGGCGGCGACGGAGACCGTGGTGTACAACTGCGAACTGATCGGCACCCGAACCGCTCCCCCGCCCGCGTGGACCGGCGCGGACACGGTCGCGACGGCGGACCCGGTGGTGTCGATGAGCCACGGCGCGGAGGTGCCGCCGCTCTCGAATCCGGGGTTGGCGAGCAGGTTCGTGGCGCAGTTCACCGCGACCGTGTCGCTCGCCGCGGCCGACGTCCAGCCGGACAGGTACGAGAAGACCTTGTACGTGTACGTCTGCCCGTTCGCCATGCCGGTGTCGGTGCCGCTGGTGGCCGCGGTCTGCACGGTGTTCTGCGTCGTGCCGGAGAGCTGGCGCTGCAGCTTGTACCCGGTGGGGGCGGACCCTCCGGTGCCGGCCGTCCAGCTCGCGCCGACGCTCGGCACCCCGCTCGCGCACGCGGGCGTGAGGGTCAGCCCGGTCGGGGCCGCGAGCGACCCGGCGGCCAGCCGGTTGCCGGGGTTGGCGCTGCCGCCGGTGAAGGCCGCGTTCGCCGTGCCCCACGGCCGCAGCAGCGCGACGAGCAGCACGGCGACCACGCCGGCCACCGTGCGCAGATGCCGGGCAGCGACCATGCCCCCAATTCGGCAGCCGGGGCTCGGGTCTGAGGCGCGGGCGGGCGAAACCTCAGGCGACGCAGCGGAAGCCCGCGTGGCCCGTGGCGCTGTCCGGGGTGGACGAGGTGCGGGCGGCGACCCGGTAGCGGTTGCAGTACGACTCGTGGCACAGATACGACCCGCCCCGCATCACCCGCGCCGTGCCCTCCGCCGGGCCGGCCGGGTCCTGCCGGGTCTCCTCCGACGGCTCGGCGTGCCAGGACGGGCTGAACCAGTCGGCGCACCACTCCCACACGTTGCCCGAGGTGTTGAACAGGCCGAAACCGTTGGGCCGGTACGCGTCCACCGGTGCCGTGTCCAGGTAGCCGTCCGCGGCCGTGTTGCGGCGCGGGAATTCGCCCTGCCAGGTGTTGCACCGGTGCACGCCGCGCGGGGTGAACTCGTCGCCCCACGGGAAGCGGGCCTGCTCCAGGCCGCCGCGCGCCGCCTTCTCCCACTCCGCCTCGGTCGGCAGGCGCTTGCCGGCCCAGGCCGCGTAGCAGGCGGCGTCCGTCCACGAGACGTGCACCACCGGGTGGTTGCGGCGGTCGCCGATGCCGGTGCCCGGGCCGGCCGGGTGACGCCAGTCGGCGCCCTCGACCGGCAGCCACCACGGTGGGACCTGGCCCGGGCTCCCGGCCAGCACGCGCCGGGCCGCCTCGCCACGGACCAGGAGGTGGAAGACGAAGCTCCAGCCGAAGCGCTCGGCCTCGGTGACGTAGCCGGTCTCCTTGACGAACCTCGCGAACTGCGCGTTGGTGACCGCGTGCGGGTCGATGTGGAACGCCGACACGTGGACCTCGCGGACCGGGCCCTCCCCGTCGTCGGGGAAGGCGTCCGGGTCGTCGCCGCCCATGAGGAACGGGCCCGCCGGGATCGCCACCATGCCCTTGAGGATCTCGGCGCGGGTCCGCGCGGGCACGGTGAAGGGGAGCTCCACCAGGGCGGAACCGTGCCCGGAGGAGGGTGGGTTGCAGCAGCTCACGCCGACAAACCTACGTCGAACGGCAGCCCGTTGGCCGGGTCGCGGCAGATCTCACGCAGCCGGTCGTAGAGCGCGGCCACGACCTCCGGACGGGCGTCCCACAGGTTGGTCGTCTCGCGCGGGTCGGCCGAGACGTCGTAGAGCTGGCCCTGCGGGTGCTCGGCGTCCCATGGCGGGGCCGCGTGGGCCTTGCCGGTGCCGGTCGCGAACAGGTCGCTGATCGACGGCTCGGAGAAGCCGCCGCCGGAGCCGGCCGAGAAGATCGCCTTCCAGCGGCCGGAGCGCAGCGCGAACCGGCCGCCGAGGCTGTGGTGCACGATCGGGCGGTCCAGGTCGCCCGGCTCCGCGCCGGTGAGCAGGGGCAGGATGTCCCGGCCGTCCTCGGCCGCGAACGAGGACCCGGCGGCCGCGGCGGCGGTCGGCAGGACGTCGGTCAGGCAGATCGGGGCGTCCAGCACGCCGCCGGGGGCGATGTGCCCCGGCCAGCGGGCGATGAGCGGCTCCCGGTGCCCGCCGTCCCACAGGTCGCCCTTCTGCCCGCGCCAGTCGCCGTTGGGCGAGTGGCGCGACGGGTCGCCGTCGTCGGTGAAGTACGTGACGGCGCCGTTGTCGCTGGTGACGATGAACAGCGTGTCGTCCAGCGCTCCGGTGCGCTCCAGGGCCGCCCGCAGCTCGCCCACCGCCCAGTCGACCAGGCAGACGCCGTCGGCCCGGTCGCCGAGGCCGGAGCGGCCGCGGATGAAGCCGGGCGGGACGTTGGGCCGGTGCGGGGCACTGGGCGCGAGGTAGCACAGGAACGGGCCGGTCTGCTCCTCGATGAAGGCGACCGCCGCGCGGGTGAAGGCCACGTCGGCGTCCTGCTCGCGGAAGCCGTCGGCCTGCAGGCCGGGGCGCTGCTCGGTGAGGTACACCTCCTTCTCCTTGACCGGCACGCCGACCGTGCGGTCCTGGTCGATGAAGGCGTAGGGCGGCATGTCGAGCGAGCCGGCGATGCCGAAGAAGCGGTCGAAGCCCAGCTCCGTCGGGCCGCCGGTGACCGGGGCGGTGTAGTCGATGTCCCGGCCGAAGTCGGTCTCGACGTCGTCGTGCAGGCGCGCGCCGGGCGTGAACGCGGAGCGCACCGACCCGTCCTCATGCCGCCAGCCCAGGCCCAGATGCCATTTTCCGAAGGCGCCGCAGGTGTACCCGCCGTCGCGCAGGATGCTCGCCAGCGTCGGCCGGTCCGGCTCGATGATCGCCGGCCCGTGCCCCATCAGCACGAAGTTCTTCAGCGGGCCGCGCCAGGCGTACCGGCCGGTCATGAGCGCGTACCGGCTGGGGGTGCAGACCGCCGAGGCGGAGTGGCAGTCCGTGGCGCGCACCCCCTCGGCGGCGAGCCGGTCCACGTTCGGGGTGGGGATCGCCGAGCCGTAGCAGCCCAGGTCGCCCCAGCCCAGGTCGTCGGCGAGGACGATCACGATGTTCGTCACGTCCAGCAGCTCCCGTCGGTGCTCTTCACGATCCGGACCGCGTTGGTACTGCCGGGAGCGATGCTGAACCGGCTCGCGTCGGCCTGGCAGGCGCCGTCCGTGTACACGTTGACGAAGTTGATGTTGCGCGCCTTGTGGGTGCTGTCGATGCCCTGCACGATGCTCGGGTACTGGAAGTTCGTCTGCGCCCGGATGTTGCGGAAGATGAGCTGGTCGAGCTCGCCGTAGCCGAGCGCCGGGTCGTACCACTTGTTGTTGTCGACGGCGAGGTAGAACAGCCGCCAGTTGGCGTTCTCGACCCGGATGTTCTCGAACAGGTAGCGGCTCGGCGTGCCCGGCCCGGCGTGCAGGGCGCGGAAGATGCCGGACTTCTGGATCTGGTAGTGCTCGGCGTGGATGACGTCGTTGTCGTAGACGTGGAAGTTGGTGGGGCTGTTCGCCAGGTTCCAGCTGATCATGAACGGGGCGCCGTTCTCCAGCTGCCAGACGGTGTTCTTCCGGGTCACCTGGTCGCCCCAGAAGAGCTTGATCGAGTCGTCGTTGGACTTGACGAAGTTGTTCTCCACGAGCGACTTGTTGCCGGCGACCATGCCGTCGGTGCTGTACCACCAGGACATCGTCTTGACGTTCTCGATCGTCGTGTACTGCGCGAGGGCCCGGACGTTGAACCGCGGCGCGTTGACGAACGTGACGCCCTCGACGAGCAGGTTCTGCGACGCCTGGTCGGCAATGTCGATCATGCCCGGCTGGTCCTTGTTCAGCTCCTGGTCGCCCAGGTCCATGAACTTGCCGTCGAACACCCCGCGGCCCTTGATGGTCACGTTGCTGACCGGCCCGTTGGCGATGAACGCGCCCTTCACCCAGGCGCCGCCGGCGAGGTAGATCGTCTTGCCGGACGTGATCGCGTTGCCGGCGCCGATGTCGTGCACGCCGGGGCCGAAGTAGAGCACGTTCGGGTCGCCGGTGGCCGGGGGCACGTCGTTCTCCGGCGGGTTGGCGAAGACCAGCATCGGGTGCGCGATCGGGTTGTGGATGTTCGGCGCGAACTCCACCGAGACGTTCTTCGGATTCGACATCGTGAACGTGCACGTGTTGGCGGCGAACGAGGTGGCGATCGCGGCCGACTGGGGCCGCACCTGGCAGCCGGTCAGCCCGCTCTGCCCGACCGCCGTCACCTTCACCGTGACCGAGCCCGCGAACGAGAAGCTCGTCCAGGAGGTGTCGGCCTCGCGGTTGGTGTCGGTCTTCGCGGCCGTCGCCTTGTACACGAACGAGGACTGGTTGTCGACGGTGGCCGTGTACCAGTTGGAGGCGGGGACGCCGGCCGGTCCCGGGTAGAGGCTCAGCGCCGGTCCGGCCCCGGGGGTGATGTCGCCGTACGGCAGGGTCGCCCGGTGCGCGGCCACGTCGTTCAGGGTCGCCGCGGTCGAACTGGCGATGCTGTTGGCGATCGTGTCGACGGTACCGATGGATCCGTTGATGTTCGTGACGGTGCCACCGAAGTCGTATTGCTTGCCGGTGTAGGGCGCGCCGTTGGCGGCGGCGGGCGAGGCGGCGACGGCCAGGAGGACGATCGCGAGGCCCGCGACGAGAATCTTGCGCATCTGCATCACCCGAATCGCAACTGGTGCTCGGCGGTGGGGTCCCAGGTGTTGAGTCCCGGCTGCCCGAACGCGGGCGCCAGCACGTAGTGGTCGTAGGTCTCGGCGAGGAGCTCGCGCAGCCGGGCGTGGTGGCGGGCCACCTCGTCGGCCGCGGTCGGGTCGTCGACGAGGTTCTTGAGCTCGAAGGGGTCGGCCTCGAGGTCGAAGAATTGCCAAGGCGTGCCGCCGTGGGCGTCGCCGAGGACGGTGTACTTGTACCGGCGGGTCCGAATCCCGCGCCAGGTCTCGGCGTGGAACGGGATGTTCGGACGCATCTCGGCGACGAACTCCAGCAGCACGCCGTCGCGGTCGAGCGCGTCGGCCTCCCCGCGGGCCAGCGGCGCGAGGTCCCGGCCGGGCTTGGGGTCCCGCGGGGTGATGCCGGCCAGCCCCAGCAGGGTCGGGAACAGGTCCTCGGTGCAGGTCGGCTCGTCGAGCACCCGGCCCCCGCCGCCGACGTTGCCGATGATGAGCGGGGTGCCGATCGACTCCTCCCAGGGCCGCTGTTTGGCCAGCTCCCCGTGGCAGCCGAGCAGCTCGCCGTGGTCGGCGGTGAGCGCGATGATCGTGTCGTCGAGCTTGCCGGCCTCCCGCAGCGCCGCCACGAGCCGGCCGATGTTGTCGTCCAGGTTCTCGATCATCGCGTAGTAGACCCGCAGGTCGGCCAGCAGGCCCTCGCCGTGCGGCCCGCGCTTCTTGTACTGCTTGTCCGCCTCCACGTTGTCGCGCAGCACGATGTCCCGGTCGCGCCAGCGCTCCAGGTACTCCGGCGGCGCGGTGAACAGCGGGTGCGGCGGCTCGACGGACAGCACCGCGGCGAAGGGCTTGTCCCGCTCCGCCGTGGCATACTCGGCGGCCATCGCGAACAGGTCGTCGGTCTGGTAGCCGGGCAGCTTGCGCATGGTCGGGTCGTCGTGGGTGGAGTACCAGGTGTCGTAGGGGTCGTTGGCGATGTCGAAGCCGGCGAAGTGTCCGAAGCGGCCCTGGAACGGGCGCGGGACCGGGGTCCGGGACGCCTTGACGACGGTGTGGCCGGGGTAGTGCCCGAAGTTGCCGTACAGGTGCCACTTGCCGAACATCGCCGTGTCGAAGCCGTGGTCGTTGAACTCGTCGGCGAGGGTGCGCTCGGCCGGCGACATCCGCCACTCGATCGACGGGATGAAGCGGGTGTGCGCGTACTCCCCCGTCATGAGCGTGAACCTAAACGGCACGCACACCGGGTAGGTCGAGGAGGCCTGGTCGAAGCGGGCCCCGGACGCGGCGAGGGCGTCGATGTTGGGCGTGGAGACGTTCGGGTCGCCGTAGCAGCCGAGCGCCTGGCGGCGCAGCTGGTCGGCGATGACGAGGATGACGTTGGTCATTTGAGGCCGCCGGAGGTGAGGCCAGCGACGAAACGGCGCTGGAGCGTGATGAACAGCAGGAGCACCGGGACGAGCATGAACAGCGCGGCCGCGCTGGTGAGGCCCCAGTCGGTGGAGTTCTGGTCCTGGAAGGACAGGAAGCTGGTGGAGATCGGCCGCTTGCCGGGGTCGTGCACGAACGTGATGGCCCAGAAGAACTCGTTCCAGGCCCACAGCCCGACGACGAGCGCCACGGTCATGAAGCCGGGCCAGGCCAGCGGCAGCATCACCTTGCGGGCGATCTGCACCTCGGACGCGCCGTCGAGCCGGGCCGCCTCGACGAACTCCTTGGGCACCTTGATGAGGAACGAGCGCAGCATCAGCGTCGCGAACGGCGCGTCGGTCGCCCAGTAGATGACCATCAGGCCGAACAGGCTGTCGGTGAGGTGCAGGTCGGCCCAGAGCGAGAACAGCGGGACGACGAACAGCTGCACCGGCATGGTGCTGCCGAGGAACAGGTAGGCCAGCACGCCCCCGCCGCCGGGCACCTCCAGGTGGCTCAGCGCGTAGGCGCCCAGTCCGGCGATGACGCACGTACCGATGACGGCCCCCGCCACCAGGATCACGCTGTTGCGCATCGTGGTGCTGAAATCGCCCTGCGACCAGGCGGTGCTGAAGTTGTCGAAGGTGATCGAGGTCGGCGGGGCCAGCGGGCTGGAGCCGATCTCGGCGTTGTTCTTGAACGCGTTGAACAGCATGATCACGAAGGGGCCGACGGCGAACAGCGCCAGCACGGTGAGCACGGTGTAGGCCACCGGGTGGCGGCCGCCGGCCGGGCGCTTCTTCGGCGCCCGTTCGGCGATCGGCGTGGACAGCTGCTGCGGTGGTGCGACGGTGGCCGTCACTCCTCCCACCCCTTTCGGCGCAGCCAGGCGTAGGCGGCCAGGACGAGGCCGGTGACCGCGGTCATCGACAGCCCGAGCGCGGCGGCGTACCCGGCCGAGTACTGGTTGAACGCCTGGTCGTACATGAGCGTGGAGACCACGTCGGAGGAGTTGGCCGGTCCGCCGTGGGTCATGATGAAGATGTAGTCGAACGCCTTGAGCGACCAGATGACGGTCATCAGCACGATGAACACGAGCGTCGGGCGGATGCCGGGCAGGGTCACCGACTTGAACTGCTGCCAGCGGCCGGCCCCGTCGAGCTTCGCGGCCTCGTACAGCTGCACGTCGACGTTCTGCATGGCGGCGAAGAAGATGACCGCGAGGAAGCCCCACCAGTGCCAGTCGACGACGAAGTTGACCGCGTACAGGGAGGTGGCCGGGTCGCCGAGCCAGGCCTGGTCGAAGCCGAGCTGGGCGGCGATCCCGCTGTTGGGCGACAGCAGCATCTTCCAGATCGCCGCGTTGACGACCGACGCGGTGACGTACGGGATGAAGAACAGGGTGCGGTATACCATCCGGAACCGGCGCACCTGGTTGATCAGGTGCGCGCCGAGCATGCCCAGGGCCATCGGCACGGTCAGGAACAGCACGAACCAGATCGCGTTGTGCAGCAGCGCCTCGTGCACGGCCGGGTCGGTGAACGCGCGGGTGTAGTTGTCGAACCCGATCAGGTTGGCCGGGCCGATGCCGGTCCAGTCGGTGAACGAGTAGTACACCGTGGCGATCGACGGGCCGAGCACGACCAGGATGTTCAGCGCCAGCAGCGGGGCCAGGAACGCCCAGCCGACCAGCGCCCGCCGCCACACCGCCCGGCGCCGGGACGGGCCCGGCGCCGGCGCGGTCAGCGTGGTCACTGCGACGTCCGCGGCATCAGCTGCGGCAGGTTGCCCTGCTGCTGCTCCGCGGTGAACGTGGTGGCGAGCTGCTTGCAGTACTCGGCCGCGGTGATCTTGCCGGTGAGCACCTGCTCCAGGCCCTCGTAGACGTAGACGTCGGACTTCGGCGGCCACCAGGTCCAGGTGACGTACCCGTAGTTGCCGCTGCTGACCGCCTTGTCGACCTCGGTCAGCACGCGGGCCGCGCGCGGGTCGGTCTTCTGCGGGATCTCGTCGGCCTTGAACGTGATCGGGATGTTGTACGTGGCCGGCACGTCGGCCATCCGCTGCAGGGCGGCCGTGCGGTCGCCGTAGTACCAGTTGAGGAAGGCGGCCGCGGCGTCCTGGTTCTTGCTGGCCTGGTTGATGGCGAACGAGCCGCCGATGCCGATCGCGTAGCTGTCGGCCTTCGCGGTCGAGGACAGCGGCGGCATGGCCATCCAGTCCCAGTCGTTGGTGTTGTTGCCGGCCTTGCCGAAGAACGCGCCGATGTTGCTCATGTACCACTCGCCCTGCGGGATGGTGGCCACCGTGCCCTTGCCGAGCCCGGCGCCCACCTCGGCGGCCGGCACCGAGAAGTACTTGTCGGCCCCGCCGCCGATCCAGCCCTTGTCGAAGTACGACTTGAGCAGGCTGACGGTGTCCACGAAGACCGGGTCGGTGAACTGGGTCTTGCCGGTGAGCGCCTGGTAGACCGCGTCGCCGCCGGCGAAGTTGTTCCAGAACAGGGTCATCAGCCACTCGCCGGCCGCGGTCCAGTCGGTGTTCGACGAGCCGAACGGGATGATGCCCTGGCCCATCGCGTCGGCCGCGAACGCCTCGAGGTCGCTGCGGTTCTTCGGCTGGGTCCAGCCCTTCTGGGTGAAGAGGGTCTTGTTGAAGTACAGCAGCATGGTGTCGACCCGCATCGGCAGCGCGTAGAGCTTGCCGTCGGTGGTGAATGCCTTGACCGCCCAGTCGGTGAGCTTGTCGTTCCAGCCCCACTGCTTGGCGTACGGCGTGAGGTCGGCCAGCAGCCGCGCCTTGCTCCAGGCGATCGTCTGGGTGGCGCTCGGGCCGCGCACGATGTCCGGGCCGGAGCGGGCCTGCAGCGCGGTCTGCACCTGCTGGCGGAGGTCCTGGCCCTTGTAGTAGGTCGTCTTGACGGTGATGTCGGGGTTGGCGGCGTGGAAGGCGCCGATCACCTTCTCGTCGAAGTACTTCTGGTTGGCGTCGCCGGTGATGTCGATCCACAGGCTGATCTCGCCCTTGCCGCTGCCCTTGCCGGCGTCGGTGTCGTCCCCGCACGCGGCGAGCAGGCTGGGGGCGGCGATCCCGGCACCGGCGAGGCCGGCGGCGGACAGGAAGCGGCGGCGGCTCAAAGCAGTCATGACGAAACCTCATTCGGGGGTGTAGGGGCGATCTCGACCTTCTGGGTGGCGGTGCGGCCCTCGATGACCAGCAGGGCCACCCCTCCGGCGGGGAGCGAGCCGTCCGTCAGGTCGAACAGGGTGGTGCCGTCGACGCCGGCGCGGATGCGGTCGCCGGCGACGGTGAGCGTGAGCTGGTAGGTGGTGCCGTAGGACCAGGGGAAGGGCGTCTCGGCGAGCACGGTGCCGCCGCGCACCAGCCGGGCGGTGTCCAGGCCGGCCAGTTCGAGGGCGTAGTACCGCAGCAGGCCCTGGACCCGGGCGGCGAGCCCGGCCGCGGCGGCCAGGTGCGGGGTGACGTCGGCGGTGACCGTGTAGTCCCGCCACTCCTGCGCGCCGGTGACGAGCAGGCCGGTGCCGGTGTTCTGGACGATCCGGAACGGCTCGGGCCAGCGGGCGTCGTAGCGGTCCAGGGCCGGCACCCAGGCGCGCCGCCACATCGTGCCGCCGTCCTCGGGCCGGGTCAGCGTGACGCTCGGCGCGCCCGTCCAGTCCAGGTCGCGCAGCGTGGCCGGGCCGTCGGTGCGCAGTCCGACCGCCACGACCGGGCGGCCGCCGAGGTCCGGCACCGTCCACTCGGCCCGACCGTCCACAAACGAAGGACCATGCAGCGTTTGTACGGTGTCGTCGCCGTCGTAGTACCGCAGCGCCAGCCGGGCCGGGCCGTCGGCGTGCGCGACGATCGTCTGTCCGCTGTAGAGCGACGGGCTGGCGACGAGCGCGTAGATCGGCATGTCGCGCGCGTCGGGCGGGATGAACGTCGGGGTGAGCACGGTCGCCGCCCCGCCGATCGCGAGCGCGCCGTCCACGTTGGACACCGCCGTCGTGCCGTCCTCGGCCCGGAAGCCGTGCACGGAGCCCGGCAGCGCGAAGCCGAACCGCGGCCCGGCGGGCAGCGGCGCCTCCCCGTTGCGGACCCGCCCCACGTCGACGAGGGCGAGGGCCTCGCGGGCGGCGTCGGTGACGCAGCCGCCGCCGTCGGCCGCCGGGAGGTACATCCGGTCCGCGACGGGCCCGCGCCAGTCGTGGTTGGACAGTCCGGCGAGCCCGCCGAACACCCCGCAGATCGCGCCGACGTTGCCGGCGTTGGAGTCGGTGTCCCAGCCGGAGGTGCAGACCACGGTCATCGCCGCGTCGAAGTCGCCGCCGCTGTGCGCGAGGGCGGCCACCACGATCGCGTGGTTGGGCACGACGTGGCAGTTGCCGCCGTAGCGGTGGTAGCCGTACTCCTCGTCGATCCGCTTGCGGGTCGCCTTCCAGTCGCCCTCGCCGGCCCAGGCCCGCACGTCGCGGTGGATGCGGGCGATGAGCGAGTCCGCGGGCACCAGCGCGATCGCGGTGTCCAGCAACGCGTCCATGCCGGTCTCGGTGAACGCCCCGGCGACGAGCGCGGCGACCACCCGGGCCGCGTGGATCGCCTCGCCGTCGTGGCTGACCCGGGCCGCCCGCTCGGCCAGGTCGGCCGCCCCGGCCGGGTCGCCCGGGCAGGTCATCGCGAAGCCCTCGACGAAGATCTGGGCGCCGACCTGCTCGGCCACGACCTGCCCGTTGCGGGCGATCGAGCCGCTCTCCGGCGGTTTGATGCCGGCCCGCATGCGCAGGTACGCGGTGTGCTCGGTGGAGTTGCCGAGGCCGCCCCACCACAGCACCGAGGTGTCGGGCACGATCTGGTCGAGCCAGGTGTCGCCGACGTCGGCGCTGCTCGGGTCCGGCCCCACCGCGCGCAGGGCCCGCGGGAAGACGAACGTGCCGCTGATGTCGTCGTCGGTGACCAGGAACAGGTGGTGCTTGAGGGCCACGTCGGCGCGGTCGTTGACGTAGTACGTGATGTCGCCGAGCTCGGCCTGGATCTTCTCGTACGTCCAGCCCTCGTACGGGCGGCCGAGGTAGACGGCGATGATCTTGCCGAGGACGCCGGCGTAGACCCGTTCGGCGTGGTCGTTGGGCAGCTTAGTCATCAGAACGGCACTCCCGCGCGCAGGACGATGTTGGCGTACGGCGTGTCCGCACCGGTGCGCACCACGGCGCGGGCCCGGCCGGTGCGGGCCTTGAGCTCCTCGTGCGGCACCAGGTCCAGCGGCACGGCGCCGAGGCTGTCGCGCACGGCGGCGGCGAGCTTGTCGTCGGTGAGCTCCTCGGCCATGGTGGCCGCCTCGACCACCAGCTCGCCGAGGACGGGGCGCAGCACGGTGAGGAAGCCGGGCTCGCCGCGGCTGACGACCAGGTCGATGACCTCGACGCCGGCCGGCACCGGGAGCCCGGGGTCGGCCACGACGAGCAGGTCACCGTGGCCCATCGCGGCTACCACGGCGAGCAGTCTGGGGTGCCAGAGGCCGGTACCGCGCATCAGGACCACCCCCCGGCGAGCGCCTCGACGGCGGCCCGGTCCGGCAGCGCGGCCTGGGCCCCGAGGCGCCCGGTGGCCAGGGCGCCGGCGGCCGCGCCGGTGCACACCGCGTCGTTCAGGCCGCCGCCGGCCGCGAGCCGGGCCGCGAGCCCGCCGCAGAACGCGTCGCCGGCCCCGGTGGTGTCGACGACGTCGACCGGGAACGCGGGCTGGTGCCAGTCGCCGGCGTCGTCGGAGGCGACCGCGCCGTCCGCGCCGAGCGTGATGACGCAGGCGTCGGGGCCCTGCTTGCGCAGCGCGGCGGCGACCGCGAACCAGTTCCCTTCCGCACCGGCCTCGGTCGCCATGGCCAGGGCCTCGGTCTCGTTGACCACGAGCACGTCGACGCGGTCGAGCAGGTCGGCCAGGTCCGGATCGGCACCCTCGGGCGACGGGGCCGCGTTGAGCACGACCCGCGCCCCGGCGGCCCGGGCGATCCCGGCCGCGGCGAGGCAGGTGGCGACCGGGATCTCCAGCTGCAGCAGCACCACGTCGCCGGGCTCCACCACGGCCGGCAGGTCGGCGAGGGCGGCCGGGGCGAAGCGGAAGTTGGCGCCGGAGGAGACGACGATGGTGTTCTCCCCGTCGGCGGCCACCACGATCTGCGCGACGCCGGTGGTGGCGCCGTCCACGGTGGACAGATGCGCGAGCCCGACGCCCTCCGCGCTCAGGGTGTCGCGCAGCTGGGCCCCGAACGCGTCCGCGCCGACCGCGCCGAACAGCAGCGTCAGCACGCCGAGCCGGGCCGCGGCGACCGCCTGGTTGGCGCCCTTGCCGCCGGGCAGGAGCGCGGACTCGCTGTCCCGGCCCAATATCGTCTCGCCGGGCCGGGGCAGCCGCCCCACCCGGGAGATGACGTCGACATTCGCGCTGCCGACGACGATGACCTTGTTCACGCCCGTTCTCCCTGTTGTTCCGGTGTTTCGTCGTGCTCCTCGGCGGCTTCCTCGGTGACTTCGCCGCCCGGCGGGTCGGGGCATCCGCAGGAGCCGCGGGCCAGCAGCGTCACCGGGAGCACGGTCAGCGCCGCGGCGTCCGGGTCCCGCTCGGTGTCCATCGCGTCGAGGAGCCGGTCGAGCACGACCCGGCCCATCTCGGCGAACGGCTGGGCCATGGTGGTGAGCGCCGGGGTCGTGTAGGCGGCCGCGGCGATGCCGTCGAAGGAGGCCACGGCCACGTCCTCGGGGCAGCGGATGCCCAGCTCCTGCAGCGCCCGCAGGACCCCGATGGCCTGCTCGTCGCTGGCCACGAACACGGCGTCGAAGTCCCGCCCGGCCAGCAGCTCGCGGGCGCCGAGGTAGCCGGCCCGGCGCCCGAACGCGCCGTGCCAGACCGACATCTCACTGGGCCGCACGCCCGCCTCGGCGAGCGCGTCGCGCCAGCCGTTGACCCGCTCGTTGGCCGGCACCACGTCCTGCGGCCCGGAGATGCAGGCGATCGCGCGGCGCCCGTGCCGCAGCAGGTGCTCGACGGCGGCGCGCGCCCCGGCCCGGTTGTCGGCCAGCACGGCCGGCGCGGCGGCACCCGGGAGGCGGCGGTCCAGCGTCACGAACGGCACCCCGGACCGCAGCAGCTCGGGCAGGCACCCGGCCGGGCCGTGCGCCGGGACCAGGAACAGCCCGTCGACCTGGCGGGCCAGGAAGGTGCGCACGTACGTGGTCTGCCGCTCGTCGTCCTCGGCCGCGTTGCCCAGCAGCAGCGTGTACTGCTCGCGGAACGCGGCCTCCTCGATCGCGTGCGCCAGCTGGGCGAAGAACGGGTTGGACGTGTCGGGCACGACGAGCCCCAGCGTCATGGTCCGGTTCGTGCGCAGTGAGCGGGCGATCCCGTTGGGCCGGTAGTTGAGCTGCTCGATGGCGGCGAGCACCCGCGCCCGCGTCTCGGGCGAGACGCCCCGCGGCCCGCCGTTGAGCACGTAGCTCACGACGGCCGGCGAGGTACCGGCGAGTTTGGCGACATCAGCACGACGCGTGACCACGCATCCTCCAGCAGCAACCCGTGTTGCAATCGATGTGATTGCGAGCATGTGACGAGCACATTTACTTCAGCAACACGTGTTGATTGGCCGTTACCTGATCGTGATCCACGGCAACGCTCGGCGCCGCGCCGGTCGCACGACGTGACGGCGGACACATTCCGGTGTGACAAATTTCGAACCCGGCGGCCGGCGCCGTGCATCCCTCATACGACACCGACGGGAGGGAGACCCGGTGCGGCCCGACCTCGAGCACGACTACGTGGAGTACGTGCGGTCCCGCATCCCGCGGCTGCACCGGGTCGCCTTCCTGGTGCTCGGGGACGGCGACCGGGCCGACGACGCGGTGCAGAACGCGCTGACCGTGCTGTACCGGCGGTGGCGGCGCATCGCCGAGGTCGAGCACCTCGACGCCTACGTGCACACCATGGTGGTGCGGGCCTGCCTGGCCGACCGGCGGCGGCCGTGGGCGCGGGTCGCCCTGGTGGACCCGCCGCCGGACGTCGCCGCGGCCAGCGGCGAGGGGCGGGTCGACGACGCCCTGCTGGTCCGCCAGGCCCTGCACCGGCTGCCCGAGGGGCAGCGGATGGTCGTCACCCTGCGCTACCTGTGCGACCTGCCGGTGGCCGAGGTCGCGCGAATTCTCGGCCTGGCCGAGGGCACGGTCAAGAGCCGCACCGCGACCGCGCTGCAGACCCTGCGGCGGGTCATCGCCCACCCCGAGAGGAGCCTCCCATGAGCGACGATCCGATGCGGGTCCTCACCGCCCTGGCGGTCCCGGACTCGGGGCTGCGGGCCGAGTCGGTGCTGGCCGCGGCGCGGGCGAGCGCGCGCCGGCGGCGGATCGGGGCCCTGGCCGCGGCCGGGCTGGCCGGCGCGGTCGCCCTGACCGGGACGGCGGTGGCCGTGGTCCGTGCGGAGGCCCGCCCGCCGATGGTGGCCGGGCCGGCCATCGCCGCGGTGCCGACCGTGCCCCCGCCGGCCTGCACGGTCGCGCCGCTGGCCCGGCCCGGGCGGGACGGCCGGGTGTCCGTCGCGGCGATCGACCCGTCGGGCCGCTTCGTGGTCGGCCGGCTGGACGCCGCCGGCGGGCCCTGGCTGGTCGTCTGGACCGACGGCGCCCCCACCGTCCCGGCCGGCGGGCGCGGCTTCGAACCCCACGACGTCAACGCGGCCGGCGTGATCGCCGGAACCCTCGACCACCAGGCCGCCGTGTTCCGGGGCGGCGAGGCGGTGCGGCTGCCGGTGTACGAGGGCACCACCGCCGCCGACGCGCTCGGCATCAACAGCCGCGGCGACCTCGTGGGTGCGGCCGACCGCAACGGCCGCCGCCTGGCCGTCCTGTGGATGATCGACGCGCCGAACCCGCTCGGCCTGAACGGCGACACCCTCTCGCGTTCGGCCGGCCGGATCGCGGACGACGGCCTGATCGTCGGCACCGTCGACAACGGCGGCCGGGCCGCCACCTGGCTGCCCCCCGCCCGCGCCGCACTCCTCCCGGCGCCCGCCGGCCCGGGCGAGGGCGGCGCGGCGGTGGACGTCGCCGGCGACTGGATCGCCGGCTGGGCCGGCCACACCGGACCGCGCAAGCAGGCCGTCCGCTGGAACCGCCGCACCGGCGCGGTCGAGGCGCTGCCCGGCCTGGCGGCCCGGGCCGTCAGCGCCACCGGCACCGTCGTCGGCTCCTCCTACGGCCCTACGCCCGGCCCGGCCCTGTGGCGGGACGGCGGGCTCGCCGTCCTGACCGCACCGGACGGCGGCACCGGTGGCGCCCTCGTCGACATCAGCGCCGACGGCCGCACGATCGTCGGCTACGGGGGGAGGACGCCGGCGATCTGGCACTGCTGAGCCAGCCGGCCGTGGGGCGCGCTCGGCTGTTCAGACGAAGGCCGCGTGCTCCGGCGCCGGCCCGTCGAAGACCGCGTCGCCGTGGAAGGTCGCGTGCCCGTACGGCCCGTCGAGGGAGAAGACGGCGCGCTCGATCGCGCTCCCGGCGAAGCGGGTGGTGCCGTGGAACTGGGCACCGCAGAAGTCCGCGTACGCCGCCGCGCACCCGGCGAGGTCGAGGTCGATCAGGACGGCCGCGCACAGGTTCACGTGCAGGCCGGGCCACTCCCGCAGCCGCTCGACCAGCCGCCGCTGCGTCTCCCGGCGGGGCTTGTCGGTGCGCAGGTCGCCGAGGGCGGGCGCCCGCAGCAGCGCGCACAGGGCGGTGACGACCGCCTGGCGCTCCTCGGGCCGGTCGGTTTTGCCGAGGGGTCCACCCCGTTCCGGCGGCGCCCAGCCCAGCGGCCAGCCGGAGGGGCCGTCGGCCGTGTTGCCGGTCCAGTGCGCGCCGGACAGGTCGGCGGCCGGGTGGTCGAGCCGGACCCGCCCGCCGAACCGGGCCGCCGCGAAGTCGACGCCGGCGGCGAAGCGCGCGTTGTAGAACCAGGCCGGCCCGGCGAACACGGCCCCGTCGAAGCGGGTTTCGCCCTCGAAGCGGGTGTCGGCGAACGCCGCCGTGTCGTCGAAGCGCCGCCCGCTGAAGTCGCCGCCGGTGACCCTCTGCATCGGGCCAGCCTACGGTCGCGGCTCCACCACGACGCAGCACCGGCCGGGGTCGGGGGCCAGCCGCGCCTCCAGCTCGCCGTCCGCGCCCAGGGCGGTGAGCAGGCCGCCGACGAGGTCGACGTTGATCGCGCAGACCACGTCCGTCCAGTCGACCGCGAGCGCGCGGAACGGGCAGTTGGCCAGCGCGATCCCCGTGGTGGTCGGCAGCGGCTCGTACCCGTTGCCGGCCAGCACGTCGCGCACGAGGTCGGCGGCCGGGGCCGGGCGGCGGGCCTGCTCCCCCAGGGCCCGGCCGGCGTCCCGCGCGGCGGCCGGCAGGGTTTCGGTCACCGGGGTCGCCGTGCGCTCGGCGGCGGCGATCGCGGCGGCCATGACCCGGCCGACGAGGTCGTAGCGGCGCGGGGGCACGCTCAGCGCGATCTCGCGGGCGGCGCGGCGGTACAGCTTGGCCGGGCGGCCGGCGCCGGGACCGCCCCGGCCGGGCGGGCGGCGGTACTCGACCTCGAGCAGCCCCTCGGCCTCCAGCTTGTCGAGGTGGAACTTGGCCACGTGGTGCGGCACGCCGACCGCGGCCGCGACCTGTTCGCGGCCGACCGGCTCGGGCTGGGCCGCCACGAACCGGAACAGCGCCCGCCGCACCGGCTCGGCCAGTGCGGCGATCCCGTCGAAGTCGTCCATCGCGCCCTCCCCCTGTTCTAACGGACACGATAGTTGACGAAACAGGTCGATGCTTCTAACGTACACATCGATGTCCGTTAGAAGGAGATGAGCTCATGGATGTCGTCGCACCCGCCCGCGAAAGGCTCCGCACCGACCCGGCGTACCAGGCCTTCTGGCTGCTGCGCCTCGGCTTCACGGCCGCGCCGGTCCTGTTCGGGCTGGACAAGTTCGCCAACGTCCTGACCGACTGGCCCGGCTACCTGGCCCCGGCGATCGACCGGCTCGTGCCGGGCACGGCCCAGCAGGCGATGTACGCGGTCGGCCTCGTCGAGGTGGTGGCCGGCCTCGTGGTGGCCCTGGCCCCGCGCTTCGGCGGCTACCTGGTCGCCGCCTGGCTGGGCGGCATCATCGTCAACCTGCTGCTCATCCCCGGCTTCTACGACGTGGCCCTGCGCGACTTCGGCCTGCTGCTGGCCGCGCTGGCGCTGGCCCGCCTGGCCCAGTGGAGAGGAAGGCTCCAATGATCCGCCGCACCCTGGCCGCCGCCGTCGACGCGGCCGGGAACCGCTCGGCGATGAGCAACGCCGACGTGGTGACGGGCTACTTCACGCCGGGCTGCTCGCCGTACCACTTCTGAGCCGGTCGTCAAGCCAGCAGCTCGCGCGTCCGCCCCAACTGCCACTGGGCGTGGGGCGCGCCCCCGCCCTCGTGGTCGTTGAAGGGGAAGACGACCATCTCCTTCGGGCCGGCGTAGTGGTTGTACGCGGCGAAGACCGTCGAGGGCGGGCAGGTCTGGTCCAGCAGGGCGGCCGAGAACACGGCGGGCGCCGTGGCCCGGGCGGCGAAGTGCAGGCCGTCGAAGTAGCGCAGGGTGGCCAGGACTCCGTCGGCGCGGTGGCGCAGGCGGGCGCACAGCTCGGCCACGTCGGCGTACGGCGGCCGCAGCGCCATCCGCACCGCCCGCGGCCAGTGGCACAGGAACGGCACGTCGCACAGCAGCGCCGCCACGGCCGGGTCCAGGGCGGCCACCGCGAGGCCGATGCCGCCGCCCTGGCTCACGCCGCCGACGACGATGCGGGCGGGATCGACCCACGGCAGGGCGCGGGCCGCCTCGACGCAGCGGACGGCGTCGGTGAACAGGCGGCGGTAGTAGTAGGTCGCCGGGTCGCGGCTGCCGCGGGTCACGTGGCCGGACTCGCCGCCGTCGGCCGGGACCACGAGGTCGGGGGTGTCGTTGCCCTGGCCGCGGGCGTCCATCACGATGTGGGCGTACCCCGCGCTGGCCCACAGCAGGTGCTCGGTGACGCAGCCGCGGCCGCCGCCGTAGCCGACGTACTGCACGAAGCACGGCAGCCGCTCGGCCGCACCGTGCGGGCGGACGAGCCAGGCGTGCACCCGCTGGCCGCCGTACCCCGCGAAGGTCAGGTCGAAGGTGTCCACCGTGGACAGTCCGGCGTCGACCGGGTCACAGGCGACCGCGAGGTCGGGCCGGCGGGCGTCGGCCAGGGTCTGCTTCCAGAACAGGTCGAAGTCGGCGGGCTCGTCGCGGGGCGGGCGGTACGTCCACAGCTGCTCGATCGGCAGGTCGAAAGCGCTCATTTGACGGCCCCGGCCAGCAGGCCCCGCACGAAGTACCGTTGCAGGGTCAGGAAGATCAGCAGCGGGCAGACCATCGACACGAAGGCGGCTGCGGTCAGCAGCTGCCAGCCCTGCCCGGTGTTGGCGTTGACGAGGTTGCTCACCGCGACCGTGAGCGGGGCGACCTCCGGGTTGCCGCCCAGGAAGATGAGCGCGACGAGCAGGTCGTTCCAGACCCACAGGAACTGGAAGATGGCGAACGAGGCCAGCGCGGGCCGGCTCAGCGGCAGGGCGATGCGCACGAACAGCTGCACCGGGGAGGCGCCGTCCATCTCGGCCGCCTCGAACAGCTCGCCGGGCAGGCTCGCCAAGAACCCGCGCAGGAGGTAGATGGCGAAGGGCAGCGCGAATCCACAGTGGACCAGCCAGACGCCGGTGAACGTCCCGGCCAGGTGCGTGACGTTGTACAGGCGCAGCACCGGGGCCAGGGCGAGCTGCATCGGGACGACGAGCAGGGCCAGTACCAAGGTGAAGGCGAGACGGCGGCCGGCGAAGCGCATCCGGGCGAAGACGAACGCGGCCACCGAGCCGAACGTGGTCATCAGCGACACCGCCGGCAGCGTGATGAGCAGGCTGTTGCCGAACGCCTGGGCCAGGTGGTTCTGGGTGAGCACGGTGACGTAGTTGTCGAGGTTGAAGTCGCCCGGCGTGGCGAACGCGGCCCACCAGCCGGTGGTCGAGATCGCGTACGGCGGCCGGAACGAGCTCACCAGCAGCCCGGCCAGCGGCACCAGCCAGATCGCGCAGATCAGGGCGAGGGTCAGGTGCAGCGGCACGCGGGCGGGCCACCGGCGCGGGCGGGCGGCCCGCCGGGTGACCTCGGTGCGGGGCCGGGCGGCGAGGTCCCGGCCCGGTTTGACGAGGACGTCCACGGCTCACCCCTCCTCTCGGCGCAGGGCGCGGATGTTGAGCACCAGGACCGGCAGCACCAGCACCGCCAGCAGCACCGCGACCGCGCTGGCCCGGCCGTAGTCGGCGTTGACGAACAGCTGCCGGTACAGCACGTTGGCGATGACGTCGGTGTGGTAGTTGCCGTTCGTCATGACGTAGACGGCGTCGAAGGCCTTCAGCGCGCCGATGGCCAGCAGGGTCGCCACGACCACGAGCGTGGGGCGCAGGTGGGGCAGCACGACGTACCGGAAGACCTGGAAGGAACCCGCCCCGTCCAGCCGGGCGGCCTCGATCTGGTCGGCCGGGACCTCCTTGAGCGCGGCGGAGATGACGACCGTGGCGAATCCGGTGGTCATCCACACGCCGACCGCGATCAGGGCGGCGTTGTTGGTGTGCGTGTCGACCAGCCAGGGCACCGGGTCGGCGCCGGTCAGGCCGGTCAGCAGGGCGTTGAGGGTGCCGGTCTGCGGGAAGCCGGGGGCCTGGTAGTCGTACATGAACTTCCAGATGACGGCGCCGGCCACGAACGACACCGCGGTCGGCAGCACCACCACCGACTTGGCCGCCACCTCGTAGCGCACCCGGTCGGCCAGCACCGCGATGACCAGCCCGGCGAGCAGGCAGCCGCAGGTGAGCAGCACCAGCCAGAGCGCGTTGTTGCGCAGGGCGTCGAGCAGTTCGTCGCTGCCGAGCGTCGCGCGGTAGTTGGCCAGCCCGACCCAGCGCTCGGAGGCGGCGTCGCGCAGGCTCAGCACGATCGTGTTGAGCATCGGGTACACGAGGAAGATCGCCACGAGCGCCAGCGGCGGCAGCAGCCAGGCCCAGGGGCGGGCCCTGCCGCCGGCCGTGACCGGCAGCAGGGCGAGCAGGCGTTCCACCCCGGCGAGGTAGCCGAGCACGACGAGCGGGGCGCCCGCCGTGACGGCCACTGCGAGGACGAGCGTGGTGGTGGACACGGGACCCGCCTCAGCTCGGCTGGTAGGCGGTCTGCCGGGTCTTGTCCAGCCCGGCGAGGATGGCGTCGAGGGACGCGGGCGTCTTGACGTAGTCGAGGACGGCCTTGAAGAACGCGGACTGCATGGCGGGCGGCATGGCCGACTGGGCGGCGTACCGCACGTCGCTCGCCTTGGCGTAGGCCTGGGCCGCCTTCTTCGACAGCGCCGACGGGATCTGCTCGACGCTCACGCCGCGGTTGGCCGGCAGCCACTGGCCGGTCGCGCCGACGAGCGCGGCGAACTGGGGCGTGGCGAGGTACCGCATGAACGCCCGCGTCTGCGGCGAGTCCCGGAACGCCCCGAGCATCTCGCCGGAGGTCTCCAGCAGCCCGCCGTTGGCCTGGTCGAGGGCCGGGAAGGTGAAGAAGTCGACGTTGTCCACCGGCTTCACGTCCGGCACGCTCTGGGCCAGGGTGTTGCCGAGCCACTCGGCCTGGGGCGTGAGCTTGCACCGCGGCGGCTTCGCGTAGAGGCCCTGCGGGGCGGTGCTGAAGCTGGTGGTCAGCACGGCCGTCGGGCCGCCCGCGACCATCTTCGGGTCGGCGGCGAGCTTGCCGAACGCGTCGAACGCGGCCCTGACCTGGGGGCTGGTCCAGCTGAGCTTGCCCTGCCACCAGTCGTCGTACGGCCCGGTGCCCGCCTGCCGCAGCATGAACTGCTCGATCAGGGCGGCGCCGAGCCATCCGCTGGCCGCGCCGGACTCGACGCCGAGGCACCACGGCGTGCTGCCCGCGGCCGCCTGGCTCGCCGTCCAGCGCTGCAGGTCGGCCCAGTCGGCGGGCGGCTTGGGGCCGTCGTAGGACTTCGGGTCGTACCAGATCAGGTTCTGCACGGAGGCGTTGTAGAAGAGCCCGTAGAGCTTGCCGCCGGTGCTGGCCAGGTCGAGCAGGCCGGCCGGGAAGTCCTTGCGGAGGGCGGCCTGGTCGAGCCAGTCCCCGATCGGCACCAGCTTGCCCTGCTCGGCGAGCTGGCGCAGCTGGCCGGCGCTGGGGTCGGAGACGAGGTCGGGCGCGCGGCCGGCGGCGATGCGGGTCTGCAGCACGGCGGGCAGGTCGGCCGTCGTCTCGTACTTGACCTGCGTGCCGGTGGCGTCCTGGAACGGCTTGAGCGTCGACATGTACTGGTTGAGCTGCTCGCCGCTGAGCAGGCCGAGCAGGTTGAGGGTGCCGCCGAGCTGCTTGCCCTCGGCGGCCGCGGCGGCGGCGTCGCGGGCGGCCTGCACGGCCGCGGGGGCGGCGGAGGCGGGGGCTTCGGTGCTGGGGGCCTTGCTGGTACAGGCGGCGAGGGCGAGCGCGGCGGTGAGGCCGGCCGCGCACATCAGGCGTCGCATGACACCTCCTGAGTCCTTCGAAGAGCTATTGTCGAAGTACTTCGATAGTGGCTTCGGCCGCAGGGATGAACAAGCACTCATCCGGGTTCATTCACTGAGGATCACTCCATCGAGTGATCGACTCCGATGCCGAACCGCTACGATAGAACTTCGATTCCGTGGAGGATGGACATGCCCGCACCCGGCCGCGCGACGATCTACGACGTCGCCGCCGCCGTCGGGGTGAGCATCTCCACCGTCTCGCTCTGCATGAACAACCCGGCCCGGGTCCGCCCGGAGACGCTGAAGCAGGTGCTGGACGCGGCCGAGCGGCTCGGGTTCCAGCCCCGCGCCGAGGCGGTGAGCCGGGCGCGGCGGGCCCACGACCGGGTCGGCGTGCTGGCGCCCTTCACGTCCTATCCGTCGTTCGCGCGCCGCCTCAACGGGGTCCTGCGCGCCTACGCGAAGCTCGGCACCGAGATCGTCGTGCACGACCACGACTCGGTCGCCTCCAGCGCGTCGCCGCTGCTGGCCAGCCTGCCGCTGAGCGAGCGGCTGGACGGGCTGATCATCATGGGGGTGCCGCTCACCGCCGAGATCGCCCAGCGGCTGCGCCGGCAGCGGTTCAACGTGGTGCTCATCGACGTCGCCGACGAGGCCGCCGAGGAGTTCTCCAGCGTGCGCATCGACGAGGCCGGCGGCGGCGCGATGGCCGCGCGGTTCCTGCTCGAGCGGGGCCACCGGCGCTTCGCGTTCATCGGCGAGGAGCAGGCGTCGCAGCAGTACCGCTCACCCTCCGAGCAGCGCTACGAGGGCTTCGCCGACGCGCTGCGCCGGGCCGGGATTCCCGCGGCCGACGTGGTGAAGCGGGTCGTGCCGCACCGGATGGGCCGGGCCGGGGCCGCCGCGCTCGACCTGCTGGACTCCCCCGCCCCGCCGACCGCGTTCTTCGCCCACGACGACGTGCTCGCGGGCGGGGTGCTCAGCGCCGCCCAGCGCTCCGGGCGGGCGGTGCCGGAGGAGGTCGCGGTGGTCGGCTTCGACGATCTCGAACTGGCGGAGCAGCTGGGGCTGACGACGGTACGGCTGCCGTTCGAGGAGTCGGGACGGGTCGCGGCCGAGATCCTCGCCGAGCGCCGGCAGGACCCCGGCCGCAGCGTGCGCCAGGTGCTGCTGCGCCTGTCGATCACCGAGCGCAGCTCCGCGTAGCGGAGATCAGGTGGCCCGGTAATAGCGGCGCACGGCGAGCGGCACCGCCAGCAGCAGGGCGCCCGCGGTCCAGGCCAGGGCGGGCAGCAGCCAGCGCCCGGCGGGCTCGCCCAGCAGCAGGGCCCGGGCCGCGCCGACCACCTGGGAGATCGGCTGGTGCTCGGCGAACCCGCGCAGCCAGCCCGGCATCGAGCCGGTCGGCACCAGGGCGTTGGACGCGAACATCAGCGGGAAGACCCACACGAAGCTCGCCGCCAGGGCCGCCTCGGCCCCGCGGACCATCAGCCCGATCAGGGCGAAGAGCCAGCTCATGGCGTACCCGAACGCACACACCAGCGCGAAGGCGGCGAGCGCGGCCGGGGCGCCGCCGTGCACCCGGAAGCCGATCAGCGCGGCGGTGCCGGTCATCAGCGCGCACACGAACACCGTGCGGCACAGGTCGGCCAGGGTCCGCCCGGCCAGCGCCGCGACCGGCGACATCGGCAGCGAGCGGAACCGCTCCACCGTCCGGGTGCCGAGGTCCGCCGCGATGCCGACCGCGGTCTGGGTGCTGTCCCAGGCCACGGTCTGCACCAGCACGCCGGGCAGGAGATAGTCGACGTACCGGATGCCGGGCGTGTCGACCGCTCCCCCGAAGACCTGCGTGAAGAGCAGGACCAACATCACCGGTTGTACGGTCGACAGCAGCATCAGCTGCGGCTGGCGGATCCAGTGCCGCAGGCTGCGCCCGGTCAGCACCAGGGTGTCGGAGACGGCGCCCGGCAGCGGCGGCGCGAGCGCGCTCATCGGCCCGCCCCCGACCCGGTCAGGGACAGGAACACGTCGTCCAGGGACGGGCGGTGCACCTCGACGCCGACCACGGTCACGTCCGCGTCGTCGAGGCGGCGGACCACCTCGGTCAGGGTCCGCGCCCCGTCCCGCGCGGCCACGCAGACCTCCCGGGCGGCCACGTCGGCCGAGGTGATCGCGAACGCCATCCGCTCCAGCGCGGCCGCCGCGACCGGCACGTCGGCGCCGCACTCCACGTGCACCGACAGCAGGTCGGCCCCGGCCCGGCGCTTGAGGTCGGCGGCGGCGCCCTCGGCCACGATCCGGCCGTGGTCGACGACCGCGACGCGATCGGCCAGCCGGTCGGCCTCGTCGAGGTACTGCGTGGTCAGCAGCACCGTCGTGCCGTCCCGGACCAGCTCCTCGACCAGCGCCCAGAGCTCGGCCCGGCTGCGCGGGTCGAGCCCGGTGGTGGGCTCGTCCAGGAACAGCACCGGGGCCCGGTTGATCAGCCCGGCGGCGAGGTCGATCCGCCGGCAGGTGCCGCCCGAGTACGTGTGGGCCAGCCGGTCGGCCACGCCGGCGAGCCCGAGCCGGTGCAGCAGCTCGTCGGCGCGCGCGGCCGCCTCGGCCCGCGGCAGGCGGTGCAGCCGGCCGATGAGCACCAGGTTCTCCCGGCCGGTCAGCCGCCCGTCGACCGCGGAGTGCTGGCCGGTCACGCCGATGATCGGGCGGACCCGGCGCGGCTGCCGGGCCACGTCGAAGCCGCCGACCTCGGCCCGCCCGGCGTCCGGGCGGCTCAGCGTCGTGAGGATGCGCACGGTGGTCGTCTTCCCGGCGCCGTTCGGGCCGAGCAGGGCGAGCACGGTCCCCGCGTCCACCCGCAGCTCCAGCCCGTCCAGGGCGGCCTTGCCGGCGTACGCCTTGCGCAGGCCCTCGGCCCGGATCGCGGCGGTCATCGCGCTCACCGGGCCGCGACCGGCACGCCGGCCGCGCTGATGCCCGCCGCGACCGCCTGCATCTGGTCGAGGACGGCCTGGGTGAGCGGCCGGCGGAACAGCGCCAGGTTGTGCTTGATGACCAGCGGCGGCCAGTCCCACCAGCGCAGCTCCAGCAGCTGCTCGACCATCGGCTCGGGGAACCGGAAGCGCACCCGGCGGGCGGGGACGCCGACGACCACCTCGTAGGGCGCGACGTCGTGGGTCACCACCGCGCCCGCGCCGACCACCGCACCGGGGCCGATCGTCACCCCGGCCCGGACGGTCGCGGAGGCGCCGATCCAGGCGTCGGCGCCGACCGCGGTCCGCCCGACCCGCGGCCACGCGCCGTCGCAGAAGCCGAACTCGTGGTTGACCGGGAACACGTGGCTGGTCGGCAGCTGCGGCCAGTGCGGGCTGGCGCCGATGGTCACCTTCTCGGCGATGCCGCAGAACGGCCCGACGTCGGTGTTGAACAGCGAGGCGAAGCGGCCGACGATCGAGTACGGCCCGATGGTGCTGCACCAGACGAGCCCGTACTCCATGACGAGCGCGTGGTGCTCGACCGAGGAGTCCTTGAGCTTGAGGTGGTTGAGGCTGACGGTCGCACCGCGGCGCCGGGCCCGCAGGATCGCGAGCACGTTCTCCGGCGAGTAGGCGCGCGGCCAGGCGTTGACCGTCCTGGGCATGGCTGGCGTGACGAACATCGAAGTCCTTCCCTGGTCGTCGACGGCGGGACGCGCATCGACAAGGGTCGAACGTAGGCTCGGCCGGATCTGTTGTCATCGTGCAAGCGATCGAATCGCCGTTCCCCCGCGCGACGGAACGGCTCAGACGATGTCGTTCTGATAGGCGAACGCCGTCAGCTGCACCCGGTCACGCAGCTCCAGCTTGGCCAGGATGCGCGAGACGTGGGTCTTGACGGTCGACTCGGCGAGCACGAGCTCGCCGGCGATCTCGGCGTTGGAGCGCCCGTCGGCGACCAGCCGCAGCACGCCCACCTCGCGCTCGCTGAGCAGCTTGGCGTCGGGCCCGGCCCGGCGGCGCGGGGCCGCCCGCACCTCGCGGTAGCTGTCCAGCAGCCGGCGGGCGACCGCCGGGGACAGCCACGCCTGGCCGGCGGCGACCGCGCGCACGGCGGCGAGCAGGCTGGAGGAGTGCTCGTCCTTGAGCAGGTACCCGGAGACGCCGGCCCGGATCGACTGGTCGAGCTCGTCGGGGTCGACGGCGTCGGCGAGCACGATCACGCCGGGCGCGCGGCCGCGGGCGTTGCGCCGCAGGACCTCGCGGTGCATCACCGACCCGTCGAGCGCCCCGGGCCAGACGTCGACCAGCAGCACGTCGACGGGCTCGCGGCGCAGGATCGCGGCGGCCGCGCGGCGGGTGCCGACGACGTCGACCAGCTCGATGTCCGGCTCGGCCCGGATCACTGCCCGCAGGCCGTCGCCGAACAGCGACGAGGCGGACAGCAGCAGGATTCGTATCAGCGGCGGCGCTGCGCGCTCGCCCTCGAACCCGTCGAAGCCCTCGCCGTCGCCGTCGTCGCCGTCGACCCACCTCCAGTCGTGCGCGTCGATGGTTTCACTGCGATTCACCCACAGCAGTCTCGTCCGTCACGGTGAGTCGTCAAGTCGGGGCAGGCGGTCTGAGCACGGCTTTTGCGAATTATGCACAACCGAGATGCAATTTGCAGGTCAGGTTGGCACGCCGTCAGCCCGGGTTTCGGTCCCGGTGCCGCGCGACGGCCGCGCGCAGCTCAGGCGACGTGACCACCGACGCGGCCTGGGCCCACGACTCGGCCTCGACCACGGTGCCGAGGTCCGCCTCGGTCGCGAGCCCGACCGTCCGCTTGATGGCACCCAGCAGCGCGCGCGGCAGGTGCGCGTGACGCTCCGCGAGTTCCATGGCGGCGGCCAGCGGGTCGGTCTCGATGCGCAGGACGATGCCGAGTTCCAGGGCCTCGTCCGCGGTGAGCGTGCCGCCGTCGAGGATCAGCGCGAGCGCCCGCTGCCGGCCGAGGGCGCGGACCAGGAACGACGTGCACCCGCCGCCGGGGTGCAGGCCGAGCCTCGTGAACGTGACCCCGAACGTGGCGGCGGGCGCGGCGAGGCGCAGGTCGCAGCAGAAGGCCAGGTTCAGCCCGGCCCCGATGGCCGGCCCGTTGACGGCGGCGATGGTGAGGATCGGCAGCCGCCCGATGCGCAGGAAGCTCTCGTAGACCTCGAGGAGCCGGTCCCGCACCTCGGTCACGGGCCGGTCGACCTGGCCGAAGGTGGCCGGCAGGTCGGCCCCGGCGCAGAAGGCGGGTCCGCTGCCGGTCACCACGAGCACCCGGGCGTCGGCATCCTCGGCGACGGCGCGCACCGCGTCGGTGAGGCCGGCGACCACGCCGGGGCTGAGGGCGTTGCGCTTGCCGGGCTCGTCGAGGGTCAGCACCCGCACCCCGCCGGCCGGGCCACCCGGGCCGGGCTCCAGCCGCACACTCGTCATGACCCCATCCTCTCCTGCGCGGCCAGCACGGGCCACGGATCCGGGCCGACCGCCGCGGCGAGACGGGCGGCCCAGTACTCCTCCCCGCCGAACTCGTCGCGCCAGGACCACAGCCGGGTGGTGTACCGGTGCAGCGGATGCTCCCGGGTCACCCCGATGGCCCCGTGGACCTGGTGGGCGATCCGCGCGCCGGCGGTGGCCGCGATCCCGGCCTGGACCTTGGCCGCGGCGACCGGGATCAGGGCGTCGCCGGACCCGGCCAGCGCGGCCGTCGCCGCCTCGACCCCGGCGGCGGTGGCCTCGACCTCCCCGGCGAGCAGCGCGACCTGCTGGCGCACGGCGTCCAGCTTGCCGATCGGGCGGCCGAACTGGACCCTTTCCCGGGCGTAGCGCAGGGTCAGGTCGAGCACGGTGCGCAGCGCGGCGGCGATCTGCACGCTGCGCAGGAGCGCCCCCCGCAGTTCCAGCTCGTCCGGCACCGGGGCGGCGGCGACATCCACCTCGTCGCGGGGCTCGCCGGCGAGGTTGGTGCGGGGTGTCACCCGGTAGGCGCCGGCGGGGAGCAGCGTGCCGTCGGCCAGGATCAGGTGGGTGGCGGCGCGGGCCCACGGGACGGCGGCCGGGTCGAGGACGGCGGCGACCGGGCCGTCGGGCAGGCGCACGCCGGCGCGCTCGGCGAGCCGGCCGGCCAGCACCGCCTGTTCGGGGACGTGGGTCGGGACCGCGTGCGCGGCCAGGACGGCGGCGATCGTCAGGGCGTCGCGCAGGTCGCCCTCCCCGGCGAAGCCGACGTGGGTCAGCCCGGCGCTCGTCAGCGCGGCCAGGACGCGGTCGGGGTCGTGCTCGTGGTCGGTGCAGATGCGCCGCACGAGGTCGGCCAGGTCGTCGGTCACCGGGTGCTCCTCACATGCCCAGGGCGCGGGCGACCAGCCCGCGCAGTACCTCGCTGGTGCCGCCGCGCAGCGTGAAGCCGGGCGCGTGCAGCTGGGCCTCGGCCAGCAGCCGGTCGTACTCCGCCGCCGCGTCCGGGCCGGGCCGGCCGGGCCGCCACCGCCGGGCCTCGTCGACGACGTCCTGCTCCAGGCGGGTGCCCATGTCCTTGACGAGGGCGGTGGTGACCGGGGACGGGGTCGCGCCGGCGTCGACGGACCGGGCCACGCCGGTCGAGAGCTGCCGCAGGACCAGCAGCCGGGAGTACAGCCGGCCCAGCGGCGCCCGCAGGTCGGGCCGGTCGGCGGCGTGCCGGGCCATCGCGGCCAGCAGCCCGAAGACCGACAGGTACCGCTCGGGGCCGCTGCGCTCATACGCCAGTTCGGCCATCACCTGCTGCCAGCCTTCGCCGGGGGTACCGACGACGCTCGTCTCCGGCACGAAGACGTCCTCGAGCACAACCTCGTTGAAGTGGTGCCCGCCGTCCAGGGACAGGATCGGGTGGACGGTGACGCCGGGGGCGCGCAGGTCGACGATCAGCTGGCTCAGGCCCGCGTGGCGGTGCCCGGGGTCGCGGTCGGCCGTGCGCACCAGCGCGAGCAGCAGGTCGGCGCCGTGGGCGTTGCTGGTCCACACCTTGGTGCCGCTGACCCGCCAGCCGCCGCCGGCCGGGACCGCCCGGGTGCGCACCGAGGCGAGGTCGGAGCCGGTGTCGGGCTCGCTCATGCCGATCGCGAAGTACAGCTCGCCGCGGGCCATCGGCGGCAGCAGCCGGGCGCGCTGTTCCGGCGAGCCGTGCCGCAGCAGCGACGGGCCGACCTGCCGATCGGCGAACCAGTGCGCGGCGACCGGGGCGCCGGCGGCGAGGAGCTCCTCGACGACCGCCTGCCGGTCGAGGTTGGACGCCTCCCGGCCGCCGTACTCCCGGGGCCACGTCATGCCGATCCAGCCGCGGGCGCCGAGCTCGCGGGACATCGCCGGGTCGAAGCCGCTCAGCCAGCTGTCGCCGTGCGGCTCGAACCGTCCGGCGGCCCGCGCCTCGGCCAGGAACGCGCGGACCCGCATCCGCTCGTCGTCCATCGCCTACCGCGCCGGCAGCCGGGTCGCGCCGTCGAGGCGGACGACCTCGCCGTTGAGGTTGACGACCACCCAACGCTCGCCGTCCGGGCCGGGCGGGTTGCCGGCCATCGCGGCGACGCAGTGGCGCAGCACGTCGTAGAGGCCGACCAGGTTGACCGCGACCACCGACCGGAAGGCGTCCAGCGCACGCGGCTCGCCGGCCCGGTCGAGCACCGGGGTCGGGGTGGCCACGCCCGCGCAGCTGACGAGCGCGTCGAGCCCGCCGAGGGCGCGGCGGGCCGCGGCCACGGCGGCGGCGACCGAGGGCTCGTCGGTGACGTCGCAGCCGATCAGCGTGCCGCCCTCCGGCAGTGAGCCGGCGGCGGCCGCGGCGGGCAGGTCGAGCGCGGCGACGCGGGCCCCCTCGGCGAGGAGCCGGCGGGCCACGGCGTTGCCGATGCCGGAGGCGCCACCCGTGACGACCACCCGGGCCTGTGTTACGTCCACGTGTCCCGTCCTTTACATCGTCATCAAATGACTCTTGCTACTCAGGCATATTAGTCGCATGATTAGCCCACTTGGCTAGCCCTGGACCTTCACCCGGAGGTGACGGTGCACGCTCTGACCGAAGAGGCCCTCAAACGCCGGCTCGCGGCGCGCGGGGTACGGGTGCCGCGGTTCGCGGTGCTGACCGCCGCCGATGCCGCACTCCCCGAGTTCGCCCAGCGCCCGACGATGGTCAAGGCCCTGGTCCCGCTGACCGACCGCGCCCGTCGCGGCCTGGTCGTGCGGGCCGCCGACGAGCCCGCCGCCCGCGCCGCCGCGGCGCGGCTGCTCGGCTCCATAGTGGACGGGCATCGGGTCGAGCGGGTGCTGGTCGAGCAGGCGGCGGCCGAGGGCAGCGAGCACTACCTGGCGGCCGGCTTCGACTACGAGCGGGGCGAGCCGGTGCTGCTCTTCGGCGCGGGCGGCTCGGGCATCGAGGGCCGGGCGGAACGGCCGCGGCGCATCCCGTTCGCGATCGACGGGCAGCCCGGCTTCGCCGAGTTGCCGGAGCCGCTGCGACCGGTCGCGATCGCGCTGGCCGACGAGTTCCGCGCGGTGCGGGCCAAGCTCGTCGAGCTCAATCCGGTTCGCGTGGGCGTCGACGGTACCGCCACCGTGCTGGACGCCAAGGCCGCGCTGGACCCGTCGGTGCCGCCGCCGGACGACGCCATCGCCGCCGGCACCGCGGACCCGCACGACGAGCGCCTGCAGGAGCTCGCGCGGTCCCTGCCCGGCGGCACCGAGGTGCGCTTCGGCCGGCTCGACGGCACGGTCGGGCTGATCAGCGCGGGCGGCGGGGTGCTCGCCATCGTGCACGACGCGCTGCGCCGCGAAGGGTTGCGCCCGGCCAACTTCTCCGACGTCTCGGGCGGCAGCAGCACCACCGAGCTGCTCGCCGCCGTGGCCCGCGAGGTGCTCGCGCTGCGGCCGGAGGCGATCCTCATCGTCACCGGCATCACGTCGAGCATCTCGGTGACCCGGTTCGCCGACGCCATGGTCGAGGCCCTGAAACCCGTCGTGGACCTGCCCGACGCGCAGCAGCCGACGATCGTGGCGCGGATGGCCGGGCCGGACGAGGAGCTCGCGGCGCGGACCATGGCGGCGCTGCCGTACTGCACCAGCGTCGGCCGCGACACCGCCGTCGACGAGGCGGTGGCCGTCCTGGCCGCGCGGACGAGGGCGAGGCGGGCGGCATGACGATCCTGCTGGACCGCGGCACCCGGGTCTGCGTCGTCGGCGTCACCGGCGGGCGGGCGCGGGCCGACACCGAGCTGAACCTGGCCTACGGCACCACGATCGTGTGCGGGGTCGCGCCGGGCCGTGGCGGGCAGACCATCGCCGGCGTGCCCGTCTACGACACCTGCGCCGCGGCCGCCGCCGAGCACGCGATCGACGCGGTCATCGCCTACCTGCCGCCGCGGGCGTACCGGGCGGCGATGGCGGACGTGCTGGCGGTACGGCCGGCGTGGGTGCACGTGGTCACCGAGGGCATCCCGCTGCACGACAACGTCGCCGTGCTCACCGCGGCCCGGCGGGCCGGCGTCCGGCTGATCGGGCCGAACACCAGCGGCATCATCAGCCCGGGGCGGGCCAAGGTCGGCTTCATGGCCCACGCCAGCTGGCTGATGAGCCCCGGGCGGCTGGTGGTGCTGTCCCGCTCGGGCGGCTTCACCCACGACCTCGCGTACCTGCTGAGCCGGTCCGGGTTCGGGATCAGCACCGCGGTCGGCATCGGCGGCGACGCCGTTGCCGGATCCTCGTTCGCCGACCTCGTCGCCCTCGCCGAGGACGACCCGGAGACCGACGCCGTGGTGCTCTACGGCGAGGCCGGACCGGCCATCGAGCGCGAGGTCGCCGACGGTGTCCGCAGTGGACGGTTCGGCAAGCCGGTGGTCGCGCTCGTGGCCGGGGACTTCCTCGAGGACCACGCGCACGGCGCGGTGTTCGGCCACGCGGGCGCGTTCCTGGCGGGTCCCGAGACCACGGCCACGGCCAAGCGCGCGGCGCTGCGCGGCGCCGGCGTGCACGTGGCCACGGCCATCGACGACATTCCGAAGCTGCTCGCCGCGGCGGGTGTGGCCCCCACGGCCGCCGGGAGCAGGCAATGACGACTGGAGGTGACGCAACGCCGATGAGCACCACGACCGTGTCGCAGAACAGCAAGGCCCCGGCGGGCCCGGACGGCCGCCCGGTCCACATCTCGTTCCGGGACGTCGGCATCGTCTTCCCCACCGGGACCCGCGCGCTGGGCGGGGTGACGCTGGACGTCTACGAGGGCGAGTTCCTGGCCGTCGTGGGACCCAGCGGGTGCGGGAAGTCCACGCTGCTGAACCTGGCCGCCGGGCTCATGGCGCCGACGGTGGGGCAGGTGGAGTACCTCGGCGCACCGGTGCGCGGGCCGAACCGCCGGGTCGGGTACGTCACGCAGAAGGACCAGCTGCTGCCCTGGCGCACGGTCGAGAAGAACGTGATGCTGCCGCTGGAGTTCCGCGGGATGGCCCGGTCCGAGGCGAAGCAGCGCGCGGCCGCCGTCATCGAGCAGGTCGGCCTGCAGGGCTTCGAGAAGTCCTACCCCGGCCAGCTCTCCGGCGGCATGCTCAAGCGGGCGTCGCTGGCCCGGACGATGGCCTACTCCCCGCAGACGTACCTCATGGACGAGCCCTTCGCGAGCCTCGACGCGCAGCTGCGGATGGTGATGCAGGACGAGATCCTGCGCATCTGGCGCGAGACCGGCAGCACGTTCGTCTTCGTCACCCACGACCTGGCCGAGGCGATCACCCTGGCCGACCGGATCGTGGTCATCACCTCCCGGCCGGGCGTGGTCAAGATGGTCACCGACGTCCACCTCGGCCGGCCCCGCAGCGCGATCACGGCGCACGAGTCGCCGGAGTTCTCCGGCCTGCTCTCCCGGCTGTGGCAGGCCCTCGATCACCCGGCCGACGAGGTGACGTCATGAGCGTGGCCACCGTTTCCGACCCAGCGGCGCAGCTCGACGCCGAGATCGCCGAGGTCGAGCGGCGGGTCAGACAGCGCAACCGGCGGACCAACCGGCTGATCTGGCTGACCCAGCTCGCGATCGTGGTGGTCGGGCTGGCACTGTGGGAGATGCTGTCCAGGACGTTCGGCTGGGACTTCTGGGTCTCCAGCCCGTCCGGGGTCTGGGAGCAGCTCGTCGCGTGGGCGCAGACCGAGGAGCTGTGGACCGGGCTGCGGGCCACCCTGACCGTGACCATCCTCGGCTTCGTGCCCGGCGCCCTGGCCGGCGCGCTGATCGGCTTCCTGTTCGGCTGGTTCCGCACCCTCGGGCGGATCTTCGAGCCGTTCGTGCTGGCCTTCTACACCCTGCCCAAGATCGCCCTGGCCCCGCTGTTCATCCTGTGGTTCGGCATCGACGTGCTGCCCAAGGTGGTCCTCGCCGCGGTGCTGGTGTTCTTCCTGGTCTTCTTCACCACCTTCCAGGGCGCCAAGACGGTCGACCGCTCGATGCTCGAGATGGGCTACCTGATGGGCGGCGGCAAGCTCGCCGTCTTCCGCAAGATCGTCGTGCCGACCTCGTGGGTCTGGGTCTTCTCCGGGTTCAAGATCTCGCTGCCGTACGCGCTGATCGGCGCCGTCGTCGGCGAGTTCATGGCGGCCACGGAGGGCATCGGCTTCATGATCAAGAATGCGACCAACGAGTTCAACACGGCCGGGGTCTTCGCCGGCCTGGTGGTGCTCATGATCGTCGCGATCGTCCTGACCCAGGCCCTGCGCCTGGTCGAACACAAGCTCCTGCACTGGAACGACGGGAGCTGACATTTCCGCCGCCGGCCGGATCGGCCGCGGCACGGGGGCCAAACACCAATCGCTCGTCATTCGCTGGACGGCCAAGGGGCCGCCCGGGAGGTTCGTGATGTCGCACACCCCTGGACAGCGCACATTAGCCCGGATCCTCACCAGCACCGCGGCCGCCGCCCTGGCCCTGGTGCTCACCGCCTGCGGCGGCACCGACGACCAGCCGGCCGCGGCCGGGTCGGGCGACGCCCTGAGCAAGCTCGACCTGACCTTCACCGTCTCCTCGACCAGCCTCGCCCACCAGCTCATCTACGCCGCCCGCGACGGCGGGTACCTCGAGAAGTACAACATCAACGCCAAGTTCGTGACCGCGGACTCCTCGTCGGTGGCGATGGCGGCGCTCGCCTCGGGCTCGGCCCAGGTCGCGTTCGTCGGGCGGGTCGACCCGCTGCTCACCACCGCCCAGGGCAAGAAGATGGTGTACATCTACAAGCACTCGACCGGCTTCCTGACCAACGTCACCGTGTCGAAGGCGTTCGCCGACAAGCACCCCGGCTACGAGTCGATGTCCCTCGACGACCGGCTCAAGGCGCTCAACGGCGCGACGATCGCCCAGGCCTCGGCCAACGGCGTGCTCACCCGGGTCCTCGACTCGGCCATGAAGGGCGTCGGCGCGGCCACCAAGAACACCTACATCGCCACCAACACGATGACCACGGCCCTGGCCCGCGGCTCGGTCGACGGCTACATGGCCCCGTCGCCGTTCCAGGAGACCTCGGTCCAGGCCAAGCAGGGCGTCACCTGGATCAAGGGCACCGACCTGCCGGACTCCGGCGGCGAGAGCATCGTGCAGGGCGCGACCGCGGTCAGCGAGGACTACCTCAAGTCCAACCGGGCCAACGTCGTGCGCGTGATCGCCGCGCTGCAGGCGACCGCCGAGGGCATGAAGGCCGACCCGGACAAGGCCAAGAAGATCGCCCAGGAGCGGCTCAAGACCACCGACCCGGCCATCTTCGACGTCATGTGGCCGGCCGCCTACACCTGCATCATCGGGCCCCTGCAGCACCCGATCTCGGCCGACGACATCACCTTCATGATCAAGCACGACGCGGCCGACACCGCCGCCGCCCAGAGCTTGGACCCGGCCGCCCAGATCGCCCCGCCCGACGTCGTGACCGACGCCAAAGCGCTCGCCCAACGCATCGGCCACTGACAGGAGCCGCCGCTCTTTTGAGGGGGTGTGGGTGGAGCTTGCTCCCCCACCGCTCTTCAGGACATCGAGCGGTAGACCCCGCTGCCAAGGCGCCCATACAGCGCAAGACCTTCCGCCACGAGAGAACCAAAGGTGATCACGCCGTGAACCTCGACGACGCACCCGAACAAGCGGCGCTGCGCGCGGAGGTCCGGGCCTGGCTGGCGGCGAACGCGGAACCTCGCGTCCGCACCAGCCTGGACCGGGCCGAGTCCCCGGCGGACATCGTGCGGGGCCGGGACTGGCAGCGCACGAAGTACGAGGCCGGCTGGGCGGGCCTGACCTGGCCGGAGCGCTTCGGCGGGGCCGGCCGGCCGCTCATCGACCAGATCGTCTGGGATCAGGAGGCGGCCGAGTTCGACGTGCCCGAGGAGACCTTCATCGTCTCCACGATGCTGGCCGGGCCGACCCTCGTCGACGCCGGCGACGAGGGTCAGCAGGCCCGGCACCTGCCGCCGATGCTCGACGGCCGGGCGGTGTGGTGCCAGCTGTTCAGCGAGCCGTCGGCCGGCTCCGACCTGGCCGGGGTCAGCACCCGGGCGGTCAAGGTCGGCGGCGGCTGGCGGGTCAGCGGGCAGAAGGTGTGGAACTCCGGCGCCCACTACGCCGACTGGGGCCTGCTGCTGGCCCGCACCGACCCGGCCGCGGCCAAGCACGCGGGCCTGAGCTACTTCCTGCTCGACATGCGCGCGCCCGGCGTCACCACCCGGCCGATCCGCCAGATCACCGGGGCCCGGCACTTCAACGAGGTGTTCCTCGACGACGTGTTCGTCCCCGACGAGGAGCTCGTCGGGGCGCCCGGCGACGGCTGGCGGATCGCCCGGATCACCCTGGCCCACGAGCGGGAGGGCCTCGCCGTGCGGCGCCGGGTCGACCTGGCCGCGTTCCTGGAGCTGGCCCGGGCGGCCACAGTGGACGGTGCGCCGGCCGCCGGCCGGGCCGACGTCCGCCAGGAGGTCGCCGAGATCTGGCTGCGGGCCCAGGCGCTGCAGCTGCTCAATTACCGGGTGCTCACCTCCATCGCCCGCGGGACGTCGCCGGGGGCGGCGGGCTCGGTCGGCAAGCTGCTCGGCGCGGCCCTGATCAACCGGGTGGGCCGGCTCTCGGTGGCCCTGCAGGGACCCGAGGGGCTGCTCGACGGGGCCGACGCCCACGACGGCGGCCGCTCGCAGTACGCGTTCCTGGACGCGGTCGCCCGCCGGATCGCCGGCGGCAGCGACGAAATCCAGCGGGACATCATCAGCGAGCGGGTGCTCGGTCTGCCACGGAGGTCGCAGTGAAGGATCAGGTGGTACTCGTCACGGGCGCGGGGCGCGGCATCGGCCGCGGCATCGCCCTCGAACTGGCCGCGGCCGGGGCCCGGGTCGTGGTCAACGACCTCGGCGGCGACCCGGGCGGCGGGGGCGCCGACGCCGGACCGGCCCAGTCCACCGTGGACGAGATCGTGGCCGGCGGCGGCACGGCGGTGGCCAACGGCGGCGACATCGGCGACCACGGCGCCGCCCGCGACCTCGTCGAGCTGGCCGTGGCCACCTACGGGCGGCTCGACGCGGTGGTGAACAGCGCCGGCATCCTGCGCGACCGGATCTTCCACCGGATGAGCGAGGCCGACTGGGACAGCGTGATCCGGGTCCACCTCAAGGGCTCGTTCAACGTCAGCCGGGCCGCCGCCGAGCACTTCCGGGCCCAGGGCAGCGGCGTGTTCGTGCACATGACGTCCACGGCCGGGCTGATCGGCAACTTCGGCCAGGCCAACTACTCGGCGGCCAAGCTGGGGATCGTCGGGCTGTCGCGCTCCATCGCGCTGGACATGGCCCGCTACGGCGTCCGCTCCAACGCCATCGCCCCGTTCGCCTGGAGCCGGCTCATCGGTACCCTCCCCGAGGAGACGCCGGCGGAGCAGGCCCGGGTGGCCAAGTTCCGCGAGATGCGGGCCGAGCTCGTTGCGCCGCTGGTGCGGTTCCTGCTCGGCCCGGACGCGGCCGAGGTGACCGGGCAGATCTTCGTGGTCCGGCGCAACGAGATCTTCCTGATGAGCCAGCCGCGCCCGATCCGCTCCATCCACCACAGCGAGGGCTGGGACCAGGAGCGGCTCCGCCAGCACCTGGTGCCGTCGTTCCGGACCAGCTTCGCGCCGCTGGAGCGCTCCGGCGACGTGTTCTCGTGGGACCCGATCTGAGGCGGCCGGCATGACCATCGACCCCGACACCCTGCTCGGCTGGGACTTCCCGGTCCTGGAACAGGCCTACGACGAGCGCGACGCGATCCTCTACGCCCTCGGCGTCGGGCTCGGCACCGACCCGGCCGACGAGCGCCAGCTGCGCTACCTCTACGAGGACGGCCTGCGGGTCTTCCCGACCATGGGGCTCGTCCTGGGCCATCCCGGTCCCTGGTACCGCGACCCGCGCACCGGCGTGGACTGGGTCCGCGTCGTGCACGGCGAGCAGGAGCTGACCGTGCACGCGCCGCTGCTGCCCCGCGACCGGATCCGGTGCCACACCCGGGTCACCGGCGTGGTCGACAAGGGCCCGGACCGCGGCGCCCTGGTCTTCTGGCAGCGCGAGGTGTCCCGGGCCGGGACCGGCGAGCCGCTGTGCACCCTCGCCTCCACCCTGGTCTGCCGGGCCGACGGCGGCTTCGGCGGCCCGGCCGGCCCGGTGAAGGCCCGCCCCAGGGTGCCCGACGGGCCGGCGGCGCAGATTTGCGACCTGGCCACCTCGCCCCGGGCCGGGCTCATCTACCGGCTCAGCGGCGACCTGAACCCGCTGCACGTCGACCCGGCGGTGGCCCGCGCGGCCGGCTTCGACCGGCCGATCCTGCACGGGCTGGGCACCCTCGGCGTCGCCGCGCACGCGATCCTGCGGGCCTGCCTGGACTACGAGCCGGAGTTGCGCGGGCTGTCGGCGCGCTTCTCCGCCCCGATGTTCCCCGGCGAGACGGTCCGCACCGAACTGTGGCCGCTCGAGGACGGGGTCGCGTTCCGCTGCACCAGCCTGGAGCGCGGCGTGGTCGTCATCGACGGCGGCCGGGCCGAGCTGGGGAAGGTGCCGGCATGAGTGGCTACGAGCACCTGCACTACGCGGTCGCCGACGGCGTGGCCACCATCCGGCTGGACCGGCCGGAAAAGCTCAACGCGCTCACCTCCGCCATGGCCGACGAGCAGCTGCCCGAGCTGTGCCGAAGGGCAACCGCCGATCCCGCGGTACGGGTGGTCGTCCTGACCGGCACCGGCCGCGCCTTCTGCTCCGGGGCCGACCTGGTCCAGCGGATCGACGAGGTGACCACCGGGGCCGACGCCACCCGCCTCGAGCAGCCCCTCGCCAACTTCGTGCGGGCCGTGTGGGAGCTGCCCAAGCCGGTCATCGCCGCCGTCAACGGGGTCGCGGCCGGCGGCGGGATGTCCCTGGCCGCCGTGGCCGACTTCCGCGTCGTGGCCGAGTCGGCGCGGTTCGTGCCGGCGTTCGTCCGGCGGGGGCTCATGCCCGACGGCGGGCTGACCTTCACCCTGCCGCTGCTCGTCGGCCGCCCGGCCGCCGCGCGCATCCTCATGCTCGGCACCCCCGTCGACCCGGCCACCGCGCTGCGGCTGGGCCTCGCCGACGAGGTCGCCCCGGACGCGGAGCTGGACAAGGCGGTCGCCGAGTTTGCCGCGCAGCTCGCCGCCGGTCCGGCCGTCGCGCTGTCGTTCACCAAGCGGGCCGTGCAGCGGGCCGCCGCGAGCAGCCTCACCCAGCAGCTCGAGTTCGAGAGCTGGGGCCAGCGGGTCTGCCTCGGCACCCGCGACTTCGCCGAGGGCCGGGCCGCGTTCGCCGAGCACCGGGCACCACAGTTCGAGGGGCGCTGATGAGCTACACCGACATCCTCTTCGGTACGGCCGGCGGGGTCGCCACCATCACCATCAACCGGCCCGAGGCGCTCAACGCGCTGCGGCTGGAGACCATCGACGAGCTCACGAGCGCGGTGCTGGCCGCCGGCGCCGACCCGGAGATCGGTGTCGTCGTGCTGCGCGGCGCGGGCGGGCGGGCGTTCTGCGTCGGCGGCGACCAGAAGGTCATGGTCTCCACGCTCAACCGGGCCGGCTGGTACGTGCTCGCCGGCAAGCTGCGCGACCTGTTCGCCGCCGTGCGCCGGTGCGGCAAGCCGGTCATCGCCGCCGTCGAGGGCTGGTGCATCGGCGGCGGGCACGAGCTGCACTGCTTCTGCGACCTGACGATCGCCACCGAGTCGTCCCGCTTCGGCCAGGTCGGCGCCCGGGTCGGCGGCGCGCCCGTCTTCGCCACCCGGCTGCTGCCCCGCCTCATCGGCGAGAAGCGGGCCCGGGAGGTGCTGTTCCTGTGCGAGCAGTACACCGCGGCCGAGGCCCTGCAGTTCGGGCTGGTCAACCGGGTCGTGCCGGACGGCGAGCTGGACGCGGCGGTCGCGCGGATGTGCGCCGACCTCCTCGCGAAGAGCCCGAGCGTGCTGCGCGCCCTGAAGCTCGGGGTCAACGTCGACGACGTGCTCTCCGACGCCTTCCTGCCGCTGCTCGTCGAGTCCCTCGCCGACTTCTTCGGCTCGGCCGAGCAGCGCGAGGCCACCGGCGCCTACGCCGCGAAACGCGCACCCGACTTCTCGCCCTTCCGGAGGTCACCGTCATGACATCCCCGACCGGACCCCTGGCCGGCCTCAAGGTGCTCGCCTTCGAGCACGCCTGGGCCGCCCCCTACGGCACGATGATGCTCGCCGACATGGGCGCCGACGTGGCCAAAGTCGAGCAGCCCGGGCTCGGCGACCACGTGCGCGCCTGGACCCGCAACGACCTGCAGGGGCTCAGCCCGCACTTCCTGTCGGTGAACCGCAACAAGCGCTCCATCGTCATCGACCTCAAGTCCGCGGACGGCCTGGCCCGGGCCCGCGCCCTCGCGCAACGGGCCGACGTGGTGGTGGAGAACTTCTCCCCCGGCACGCTCGCCCGCCTCGGCCTGGGTTACGACGCGGTCAGCAAGGACAACCCCGCCGTCGTGTACTGCTCGGTCAGCGGCTTCGGCACCTCCGGCCCGTACCGCGACCGGCGCGCCTACGACCTGCTCGTGCAGGCCGAGGGCGGGCTGATGTCGGTGACCGGGGAGAGCCCGCAGCGGCTGGCCAAGGTCGGCGTGCCGGTGGTCGACATCATGGCCGCGATGGTCGCCGCGTTCGCCGTCGTCTGCGCGGTCCGCGAGCGCGAGCAGCACGGAAGGGGCCGGCACATCGACGTGGCCATGCTCGACGTGGCCGCCTCCGTGATGGCCTTCAACGTGTTCAGCCACGCCATCTCCGGCGAGGTGCCGCGGCCGCTGGGCACCGCGCATCCGCTGCTGGCCCCGTACGAGATCTACGCGACCCGCACCGGCCCGGTCGCCATCGCCATCCTCACCGAGGCGCACTGGGCCACCTTCTGCGGCGTCATCGAGCGGCCCGACCTGCAGACCCGGCCCGACTTCGGGACCGCGCCGATGCGGGTGGAGCACCGCGAGCGGCTCAACGCCGAGCTGCGGCCGGTGCTCGACGGCTGGGACCAGACCGAGCTGATCGACACGCTGGCCCGGCACGGCCTCGCCTGCGCCCACGTGAACGACGTGCCGGCCATCGTCGGGCACCCGCAACTGGCCCACCGCGGCTTCTTCGCCGACTGGGAGCTGGCCGGGCACCGGATGGCCGCCCCCGGCGCACCCTGGCGGGCCACCGCGTCGCCGGACCCGACCCCGCCCGCCGCCGACCGGCTGCCGGCCGAGAAGCCGGGCGAGGACACCGACGAGGTGCTGCGGGACTGGGGCGTGGCATGACGGGCATCGTCGCGTACGGCGCGTACCTCCCCCGGCACCGGCTCGACGCCGCCGACGCCGGCTCCGGCCGCGGGGCGCGCCGGGTGGCCGCGTTCGACGAGGACCCGCTCACCATGGCGGTCGAGGCGGCCCGGGCCGTGCGGCGGCTCGGGTTCCAGCCGGCGAGCCTCGCCTTCGCCAGCACCGCCCCGCCGTATCTGGGCAAGAACAACGCCAGCGCCGCGCACGCCGCGCTGGGGCTGCCGGAGCACACCGCCGCCTACGACCTCGGCGGGTCGTACCGCTCGGCGCTGGGGCTGCTCACCGGCAGTACCGACGGCGCCCTGATTCTGGCTTCTGACGTCACGCTCGGCAGGCCGGGCGGGGCCGACGAGTTCGAGCGGGGCGACGCCGCCGCCGCGTTCCTGCTCGGCCCGGACGACGCCGCGGCCGCCACGATCGAGGAGCACGCCGGGGCGACCGAGGAGCTGATGGACCACTGGCGGGCCCCCGAGGCCGTCGCGGCCGCGCAGTGGGAGGAGCGGTTCGCGGCCGACGCCTACCTGCCGCTGCTGGAGCGCACCCTGGCCCGGCTGCGCACCACCGCCGCCGACCACGTCGTCGTCTCCTCCCCCGGCGCCCGCACCGCCAAGGCCGCGGCGAAACGCCTCGCGAAGTTCGGGGCGGTCGCCGAGCTGCCCGGCGTCGGGCACGCGGGCGCCGCCGACCCGCTGCTGCGCCTCGCCGCGGTCCTGGACAGGGCCCGGCCGGGCGAGACGATCCTGCTGGTCAGCCTGGCCGACGGGTGCGACGCCGTGGTCCTGCGCGGCACCGACCGGCTCGACGCCGGGCGGGCCGCGCCGGCCGTGGCCGAGCAGCTCGCGGCCGCCCGCCCGGTGCGGTACCTCGACTACCTGCGCTGGCGCGGCCTGCTCGACCGGGCCGGCCCCCGCCGCCCCGACCCGGCCGTCGCCAGCGCCCCGGCCAGCGCCCGCAACCGCGGCTGGAAGTTCGCCCTGCAGGCGTCCCGGTGCGGCGCGTGCGGCGCCGTGCAGGCCCCGCCCCAGCGGGTCTGCGTGCGGTGCGCGGCCGTCGACCGGGGCAAGCCGGAGCCGCTCGCCGACGCCGGCGGAACGATCACCACGTTCAGCGTCGACCGGCTCGCGTTCAGCCTCAACCCGCCCGTGGTCGCCGCGGTCGTCGACTTCGACGGCGGCGGGCGCCTGGAGATGGAGCTCGCCGACGCCGACGTCGAACGGCTGCGGGTCGGCGGCCGGGTCCGGATGGTCTTCCGCCGCCGGCACTCCAGCGGCGGGGTCCACAACTACGCCTGGAAGGCCACACAGGATGACTAGCCGCGGGATCCGGGACAAGGTCGCGATCGTCGGGATGGGCTGCACCCGCTTCGGCGAGCTGTGGGACCGTTCCACCGGCGACCTGCTCGTCGAGGCGGCCACCGGCTGTCTCGACAGCGCCGGGGTGCAACCGTCCGATGTGGACGCGTACTGGCTCGGCACGATGGACTCCGGCTACGCCGGGCTCACCCTGTCCACCGCGCTCAAGACCGACTACCGGCCGGTGACCCGGGTCGAGAACCTGTGCGCGACCGGCTCGGAGGCGCTGCGCAACGCCTGCTACGCGGTGGCCTCCGGCGCCTACGACACCGTGATGGCGATCGGCGTGGAGAAGCTCAAGGACTCCGGCTACTCCGGGCTGGTCCGCCGCGACCCGCCCGACGACGGCTCGGCCGTGGAGACCAGCGCCCCGGCCGCGTTCTCCTACCTGGCCCCGGCCTACGCCGCCGCGTACGGGCTCGACGACGCCACCATGCGCAAGGTGCTCACCCACATCGCGGTGAAGAACCACGCCAACGGGGCGCTCAACCCGCGGGCCCAGTTCCGCACCCCGGTCACCGCCGAGACGGTGGACCGGGCGCCGCTGGTGGCCGGGAGCCTCGGGGTGTTCGACTGCTCCGGCGTGGCCGACGGCGCCGCGGCCGCGCTCATCGTGCGGGCCGAGGACGCGCACAGGTACACCGCGGACCCGCTCTACGTGAAGGCCCTCGCGGTGGCCAGCGGCCGGGGCGACGCCGCCCTGGACGACCAGGTCTCGTTCACCTCGTTCCCGGAGGTGGTGCGCTGCGCCGAGGACGCCTACCGGCAGGCCGGCGTCACCGACCCGCGGGCCCAGATCTCGCTGGCCGAGGTGCACGACTGCTTCACCCCGACCGAGCTGGTGCTCATGGAGGACCTCGGCTTCTCGGCCCGCGGCGAGGGCTGGCGGGACGTGCTCGACGGGGCCTTCGACCGCGACGGCCGGCTGCCGGTCAACGTCGACGGCGGGCTCAAGGCGTTCGGGCACCCGGTCGGCGCGAGCGGGCTGCGGATGCTCTTCGAGTGCTGGCTGCAGCTGCGCGGCGAGGCCGGGCCGCGGCAACTGGCCAAACCCAGGCTCGGGTTGACCCACAACCTGGGCGGGCGGCCGGGCAAGTGCGTCTCGTTCATCGGCATCGTGGGGAGCGAACTCTCGTGAGTGCACAACGTGTCGCGGTCGTCACCGGCGCCGGCAACGGGATCGGGGCCGAGGTGGCGACCGCCCTGGCCGCGGACGGGTTCGCCGTCGTGGTGGCCGACCTCGGGGCCGACCTGGCCGGCACCACCCGCGACGAGGCCGCCGCCACCCGCACCGTCGAGCGCATCCGCGCGGCCGGCGGCACGGCCACCGCCGCGTTCGCCGACGTCGGCGACTTCGAGCAGGCCAAGGGCATCATCGACACCGCCGTCGGCGCGTTCGGCCGGCTCGACGTGCTCATCAACGCGGCCGGCATCGTCCGCGACAAGATGATCTTCAACCTGGGCGAGGACGAGTGGGACGCGGTCATCCGGGTCCACCTCAAGGGCGCCTACAACACCGCCCACCACGCCTCCCGCTGGTGGCGGGCCAACCGGGGCGGCGACTACCGGCTCATCAACATCGTCTCCGGGGCGGGCATGTTCGGCGCGCCCGGCCAGCCGAACTACGCGGCGGCCAAGATGGGCGTCCTCGGCCTGACGCTGTCCTGCGCCAACGCCCTGAAGCGCTACGGGGTGACCTCGGTCGCGGTCTGGCCCAGCGCCACGACGCGGATGACGTCGACGGTACCGGCCGATCGCGCGGGCCAGCTCGGCCTGCGCGTCGACGACGAGATGGACCCGGCGAACGTGGCACCGGGACTGGTGTATCTGGCCCGGCCGGACCGCGCCTGGCTCAACGGGCAGACCGTCGGGTTCCGCGGGTACCGCCTGGTGCTCTACTCCGGCTTCGAGGTCAGCCGGGAGATCGTCGGGACCGCGCCCTGGACGGCCGACAGTGCCGCCACGGTCATCGAGCAGACCTTCCGCCCGGCGATCGAGCGCCGCGGCCTCTTCGACGCGCAGGCGAGCTGATGGCCCGCGCCGCCGCCATTGTCGGCATCTACGAGCATCCCGAGCGGCTCTGCCCGAACCACAGCGCGATGCAGCTGCAGGCGATCGCCGCCCGCGGGGCACTGCGCGACGCCGGGCTCGGACCGTCCGATGTGGACGCGCTGTTCGACGCGCTCGACGGCGGGCTGTCCAGCCGGCTGGCGATGGCGGAGTACCTCGGGCTGCGGCCGTACGTGATCGACACCACCATGGTCGGCGGGGCGTCGTTCGAGTTCCACGTCGCCCACGCCCGCAACGCGATCCTGGCCGGCAAGTGCGACGTGGCCCTGCTGACCTACGGCGCGGTCAACCGCAGCGCGGCCAAGCGGATCGGCACCGGGGCCCCGCCCTCGTACGGCGGCGAGAACGCGGCCGAGAACATGGAGGCGCCGTGGGGCACCACCCTCATCGCCAACTACGCGATGGTCGCCATGCGGCACATGCACCAGTACGGCACCACCGAGGCGCAACTCGCCGAGATCGCGGTCGCCACCCGGGCCCACGCCGTGCGCAACCCGGACGCGGTGGCCGCCATGAAGGCGCTCAAGTTCGCCGGCACCGGCGAGCTCACCGTGGCCGACGTGCTCGCCTCCCCCGTCGTGGCCGACCCGCTGCACAAGTTCGAGTGCTGCATGGTCTCCGACGGGGCCGGCGCGATCGTGCTGGCCGCCGACCACGTGGCGGCCGGCACCCGCAGGCCGCCCGTGTGGGTGCTCGGGACGGGTGAGGCAGTGCGGTACACGACGAATGACGGCGACCTGACGCGGACCGCGGCCGCCCAGTCCGGCCCGGCCGCCTTCGCCGAGGCCGGGGTCACACCGTCCGATGTGGACATCGCGATGATCTACGACTCGTTCACCGTCACGGTGCTGACCGTCCTGGAGGACCTCGGGTTCTGCGCCAAGGGCGAGGGCGGTGCCTACGTCGAGGGCGGGCGGCTGCGCTTCGACCGGCCGGGCGGGCCCGCGCTCAACACCGACGGCGGCGGGCTGTTCTCCAACCATCCCGGCATGCGCGGGATCTTCCTGCTCATCGAGGCCGTACGGCAGCTGCGCGGCGAGTCCACCGCCCAGGTCCCCGGCGCCTCGCTGGCCGTCGCGCACGGCAACGGCGGGATGCTCGCCAGCCGGCACGCGGGCGGCACCGTGGTGCTCGGGAAGGAGCGGGGATGAGCGACTTCGCCGACGGGCTGGTGCCCGCGCCGATCGACCGGGACACCGAGCCGTTCTGGCTGGCGGCTCTTGAGCGGCGGCTGACGTACCAGACCTGCGACGACTGCGGGCACGTGGTCTTCTTCCCGCGCCGGCACTGCCCGTCCTGCCTGTCCGCCGCGCTGACGTGGCACGACTCGGCCGGGCGGGGGACGGTGTACACGTACTCCATCGTGCGGGCCAGCCGGGATCCGCGGTTCGTGGATCGGGTGCCGTACTGCGTGGCCTGGATCGACCTGGCCGAGGGGTTCCGGATGATGTCCAACGTCGTGGACACCGTGGACGTCCGGGTCGGGATGGCGGTCGAGGTGGCGTGGCGGCGGTCCGGTTCGTGGCTGCTGCCGGTCTTCGCTCCGGTCGGGGGCGGCGATGGGTGAGGCCCTGGCCGTGCTGGAGCTGGTCGTCGACGGCGTGAAGGTGCGGGAGCTGGCGCACGCGCTGCGGGCCGACCCCGCCGTGGTGCCGCCGACGTACTCCGTCGTCGCCGCGTTCTCGGGGCGGTCGCCGAACGAGTACATCATCGCGGCCGCCGGGCTCGATCAGCGGCGGGTGTTGCTGGGCGAGATGGCCTGGACGTTCCTGGCTGACGTGCGCCTCGGCCAGGTGTTGCAGGGGACCGTCGAGCTGCTCTCGCGCACCTCGCGGACCGGGCGGCGGGGCGGCACCATGGTCCTCGCTCGCGGTGTCACCACCTGGCGGGACGCTTCTGGCTCTGTGGTGCAGCGCTGCGAGGCGACGCTGATCGAGCCTGCGGCGTCGGCCGGCGCTTCGGTGCGCGCGGACATTTCGGACAACTCGGATGGGCTGCGGCTCTCCCGGACCGACATCGTTCGCTATGCGGGGGCCGCCGGGGACTTCAATCCCGTCCATCACGACGAGCCCTATGCGGCGGGACTCGGATATCCGAGCGTGTTCGCGATGGGGCTGCTGCCCGGCGGGATCCTGGCCGCCGAGGCCGTCGCGCTTCTCGGTCCGGTCGCCGCCGGCCGCGTTTCGATCCGGTTCGGCGGGATCACGTGGCCTGACGTGCCGTACCGGCGAAGGGTTTTGGATCTTGCGGATGGCGGTGTCGAGCTTTCGCTGCTCGCGCCCGACGGCTCGCAGGTGGTGCGGGTGCAGGCGGTTCCCCGTGGATCGGAGGGTTCCTGATGGACTTCGCGTACTCCGAGGACCAGGAGGCCTGGCGGGAGACGGTCGCCGCATTCCTGGACAAGCACGCCGCGCTCGCCGCGACCCGGGAGGACGGCTTCGACGCCGGCGAGCTGTGGCGGCGGATGGGCTCGTTGGGCCTGCACGGGCTGCACATCTCAGAGCAGTACGGCGGCCAGGGCTTCGGCCTCGAGGAGCTGGCCATCGTGGCCGAGGAGATGGGCGCGCGGGTGCTCGGCTCGCCCTATCTCGCCTCGACCGGGCTGACCGGCACGCTGCTGAGCTGTCTCTCGTCGGACCTGCTCCCATGGGTCGCGAGCGGCGAGCGGGTCGCCACGACGGCGCTGTGGGAGGCGGGGCACGGCTGGGCCGACGACGCCGGCGGGGTGACGGGCCAGCCGCTCAACGGGACCAAGGTGCTCGTGCCGTTCGGGCCGTCGGCCGACGTGGTGGTGGTCAGTTGCCGCCTGGACGGGGAGCTCGCGCTGGCCGCGGTCGACGCCGCCGACGTGACCTGGTCGCCCGTGACGAGCCTCGACCTGACCGCGCGGTACGCGACCCTGGAACTGCGCGACGCCCCGGCCACGGTCCTCGCCACCGGTACGGCCGCGCGGGAGGCCCTCGATCGCGCCACCGCGGTCATGCGCACGCTGCTCGCGGCCGAGATGATCGGCGGGGCGCGGGCGTGCCTGAGCGCGGCCGTGGCGTACGCGAAACAGCGCCACCAGTTCGGCAAGCCGATCGGCTCGTTCCAGGCGATCAAGCACCTGTGCGCCGACATGCTCGCCGAACTGGAACTGGCCCGCTCGGCCACGCTGTTCGCGGTCTGGGCGGTGCAGGCCGGCGACCCGCGCGCGGCGATGGCGGTCAGCGCGGCCAAGGCCCTGGCCGGCGAGGCGTACCTGTTCATCGCCGACGCCGCGCTGCACGTGCACGGCGGCATGGGCTTCACCTGGGAGCACGAGGCCCACCTGCACCTGCGCCGGGCCCGCTCGTCGAGCCTGCTGTTCGGCGACGCGCGGCACCACCGCGAGCAGTTCCTGCGGCTGGCCGGCTTCGGCTCACCCCTGCGCACTCCGGAACCCCTCATCTCGAAAGGAACCCCGTGACCACACTCACGCCCGCCGAGCTCACCCCGGCCATCGAGGGCCAGTACTTCAGCCCCAAGATGCAGTGGTGGTGCGCCCACGCCGACCTGGTCGACAGCGACGGCACCGACTGGTCGTTCTACTTCTGGCCGGCGCTCGGCTCGCTGGACGAGGCCTGGATCGCCACCCTGTACACCGGCGACGAGGTCGTCGACCTCACCGACATCCACCTGCCCCTCGGCACGCTGAAGGCGGCCCGCGAGGGGGTGGACGTGACGTTCGGCTCGCAGTACATCCGCGGCACCTATCCCAACTATGAGATCCACGTCGAGGGCGAGCACAACGGCGAACCCGTGTCGCTGACGCTGTCGATGACGGCGAACATGCCGGCCTTCACCGCCATCCCCCACCTGCGCGGCATCACCTGGCACTACGTGCCCCAGTTCGAGGTCATCGGCGCGGTCAGCCGGGCCGGCGCGACCAAGGACGTCACCGGCCGCGGGTACCTCGAGCGCCGCCGCGGCCGCTTCTGGGTCCCCGGCATCGCCCGCGGCCTCTGGGAGAGCATCCCGGCCGCGTCCGCCGGCGGCCTGAGCGTGCCGCTGTTCTACAAGGTGTGGCGCGACGACGGCTCGATCCAGCTGCAGACCCTCACCTTCACCGTCGACGGCAAGGAACTGGTCGACTTCGGCGACGTCGAGGTCGATATCCTGGAGACGGCGAAGCTGCCCGGGTTCGAGGACATCGATCACCCGATGCGGTTCCGCCTTCGGGCCGAGGGCGACGGTGGCCAGGCAGAGCTGGAAGTCGTCAGATCACCGCACCGACTTATGATGCGGAACTACTTCATCGACCCGGATCCGGATGCGGCGTTCGCAGGCTTCTACGGACCGGGGCAGACGACCGGCACCATCACGTATCGGGGAGAGACTCACGTTGTCCAGAGCCGGAGCTTCGGAAGTGCCCTTTTCTTCAGCCGCCGCTCCCGCTGAGCCCCGCCGTCCGGCCCCGCGCACGGGGCCGGACCCCGCGGTGCGGCTCGACCGGGACCGCCGCCCCCCGAAGGCGTCGGTGATGGTCGCCGCCCAGCTCCGGGCCCAGATCCTCGGCCACGGCCTCACCCCCGGCAGCCCCCTGCCCTCCGAGGCCCAGCTGATCAACGACACCGGCCTCGGCCGCGCCACCATCCGCGAGGCCCTGCGCCTGCTGGAGGCCGAGGGCCTGATCGCCATCAAGCGCGGCCCCCAGGGCGGCGTGACGGTACGCCGACCCGACCTGTCCGGCCTCAGCCGCTCCCTGGCCCCGTTCCTCACCCTATCCGAGGCCCCCTTGCGCGACCTGTTCGTCTTCCGCAAGGCGGTCGAGCCCCAGGCCGCCTCCCTGGCCGCCGCGAACGCCTCGGACGCCCAGCGCGAGCGGCTGCTCCAACTGGCCGGCCACGACCCCCACGCCGGCTACGCGAACGAGATCGCCTTCCACCAGCTGGTCGCCGAGTGCGCGGGCAACGAGCTGATGCGCGTCCTGCTGGTCGTCCCGTACGACCTGCTGCGCCTGCACCTGGACGTCGAGGACATCTCCTCGGACGACGTCTCGGAGGCCAACGGCGCACACGCGGCGATCGCCAAGTTCATCGCCGCCGGCGACGAACCCCGCGCGGGCCGGGCGATGCTCAAACACCTGGAGAGCTTCGAGGACATGATGCAGCGGCACAACCGCCTCGACCAGCCGATCGTCCCGCGCGAACGCTGGCTGCGCGACCCGGGCACCCTGCAGGCCGCCTTCGACGGAACCTTCGGCGACTACGGCGACGACTGACCCGGGGCATCACCACGATCGAAGACCCTCGAACAGCCGGAGCAGCCGCGCGAGCGGCTCCGGCGAGGGCACCAGGATCACCGCCGCCACCAGCACCAAGGCGACGATCAGCACCGCGGCGGTCCACGCATTGATGTGCAGATCGAGGCCGCGCGCATTTCCCGTCCCGTCGCGCCGGTCTGATTTCTTACGCCGCCGGTCTGCCACTTCGGCCGCCCTTCGTCGTTTGCCTGGATAACGTCGCCAGCGTCAACGAGCCGGCCGGCGAGAAAACACCCCGCCGGACAAATGCGGACAGCGCTGAAAAACGGGACAGTTTTGGACACGACATTTGTCGCCGGGGAGCCGGTCCGCCTCGTTGAGTCAGTTCGTCGAACACTCGCGCATCGGACCGGAGGAGGGGGCGGGTGGCATCGAAGCATGCCGGCGAACAACCGCCCGGCGTGGAGCTCGTGGGGAAGATCAAGCGGCTCTACCTCGACGCGAACAGCCCGTCCACGCGGGTGCTGGAAAAGCGCATGGACCAGATCCAGCGGGACTGCAGATCCCCCCGCGGCCGGCATGCTCGTCCGTCGCACAGCGGCGGGCCGATCGCGATGGGCAAGTCCTCGATCCATGCGCTCCTCAACGGCGGCACGATTCCCACGACCTGGGAGAAGGTTCAGTGCCTCATCTACGCCCTCGGCTATGACGATCCGGCGATCGAATAGGACCTGGGCCGGCTCTGGCGATTGTGGCTGGAGGGCCGGCGGCCACGCGCCGATGCCGCGGGCGCCGAGGTCACGGCCGACCTCGGCGCGGCGGTCTCGCGGGCCGTCGCCCTGCAGGGGCTGCGCCGGGAGGCCGTCGAGGTGGCCCGCACCTGCGGCGCCGGCGGCTGGGAGCACGGCGTGCATCGGCTCGGCGAACTGGAGCGGGACCTCGGTGACGACCTGGCGGCCGAGCCGGCGCTCGCCGCGCTGCTGCTGAGCGCCCGGGCCGACCTCCAGGTGCTCTCCGGAGACTGGCCGGGCGCGCGCGGGAGCCTCGCCGCGCTGGGGCGACTGCCGGAAGCCGTGCTCGCGACGATCGGGACCGACCACTGCGGGGTCCACATCCAGCAGGCGCTGATCTCGGTGGCCGCGCGGCAGCACGACGAGGCCCGGAAACTGGCCGAGGAGATCCGCGCGCTCGACCTGCCCGAGCATCGGTGGGACAAGGCCGGCGTCCTCGACCGCCTGGTCGCGCTCGCGGACCGGACAGCCACCCCGGGCGGGGTTCGTGTGCAGCGGGTGCCGGCGACGTTCACGGCGACCGACCCGATCGAACGGGTCGCGATCGACAGCGCCAGCGACTTCGCCGCATTCGTGGCCGGTTCGGTGCTCGGCGTCGATGCGCATCGGCGCCGGAGCGGGATGGGTTCGGACCTCGCCCTGGTCGCCCTGCTCAACCTGAGCTTCGCGCAGCGGCTGGTTCCCCACTGGAAGGATTGGTTCGAGGACGGGCGCCGGGCGCTGCTGCGTGCGGTGCATGACGCCGCCGACGGACGGCAGGCGGTCTGTGAGGTCTGGCGCTGTGCGCTGTCGCATGTCGGCCTGACGCCGGCGACCCGGGTGAAGGAGCTGCGCGCCCTGCGCGATCACCTGGACGGCCACGGGCGGCTCGAGGCCTGCCACGCCGTCTGGCAGGACCTCATCCGCGAGCTGGAGCAGCACGGCGAGACCGCGGCGGCCGACGTGGAGCGGCGCGGGCTGCTGACCGCGGTCAAGCGCACCCGGCGCACGTACCGGCAGTTGGCGCTGACCCTCGAGCGCCCCGCACCGGACGACCCACCCCGGGCCGCCGCGGGCTGAACGCTTCCAGGGCGGGCGTAGGATGAGGTGGAGCCGCCGTCGGGGGTGGACTGCACCGTGGATCGCCGCAGCGTTTGGGAGCTTGTGGGCGCGGGGCGCGCCGGGGCCGTGGTGGTTGCCGAGGTCCGGTGCCCGGCGGGGGTCTGTTATCGGCCGATGCGCCTGGTGCGGCTGATGCGGCCCGACGACCGTGAGCTGTACGAGATCGACGTGCTCGTCGACGGTCACGTCATCCTGGAACAGCTGGGGCGGCGGGCGCTGCTGGGGCCCGGCGACATCGGGTTCGTCGACCCGGCCCTCCCCGCGTGCTACCGGCACGACGGATCCCGGCACATCACCGTGCTGTTTCCGCGGCGGATGCTGCCGCTCGGGGCGGGCACCGCGGCCGCGTTGCTCGGGACGCGGCTGGCGGGCGATCACGGGGTCGGTGCGCTGCTGTCGACGATGGCCCGCCAGTTGCCGCGGCACCTCGACGATCTGCACGGCGACGGTGCTCGGCTCGGGGCGGCGCTGGTCGATCTGGTGGCGATGACGCTGCGGGCCGAGCTTACCGGCGGCGACGCGAGCGTGGTCGGCGGCGCCGCGGGGGCGTTGCTCGCCGACGTCTACGCGTTCGTCGACACCCATCTCGGCGAGCGCGACCTCGACCCGCCGGCGATCGCGGCCGCGCATCATGTTTCGCTGCGGTACCTCCACAAGCTCTTCCAGTCCCAGGGTGCCACGGTCGCCGGGTGGGTGCGCCGGCGCCGCCTGGAGCGCTGCCGGTCCGACCTGCTCGACCCGGGCCTGCGGGGGCTGACGGTCGGGGCGATCGCCGCGCGCTGGGGGCTGCCGAACGCGGCGCACTTCAGCCGCGCGTTCAAGGCCGCGTTCGGGGTGACGCCGGCGCAGTACCGGGAGATCGTCCTCAGCGAGCCCAGAGCCGCCGCGCCTGCGGAACCGGGCCGTGCACCCGGGCCCGAAGGGGGTTCGCCGGGTCGTAGCTGACGGTCACCAGCTCGCCGGGAACGCCCTCGCCCGGCGCCGAGGTCTCGGTGAGCACCCGCCGGTCGCCGGGGACGTCGAAGCAGACGACGGGGAACGGACGGTACCGGCGGCGAAGGCGGGCCGGCCCGCGCATCCGCACCGCCGTCACCAGCGCCGTGGCCTCCGCCTCGCCCGCCGCACCCATCGGGGGCGCGGGCGCCCGCACCACCGACTCGCTCACCACGTCGACGGCGACCGGGGCGAACGTGCTCAGCGCCTCCAGCAGCCGCGGCCCCGCGATCCGGCCGGGGTCGAAGTGCCCGACGACGTGCGGATCGCCGGGCCGCGCGCGGTCGTAGACGACACCGGCGACGCCCCGCGGCAGGGGCACGCCGTCGCGCAGGCAGAGCCCGATGTCGGTACCCCCGCCGAGCACCAGCCGCCGGATCGACCCCCACGGCACCGCGGCCCGCCCGATCCGCACGCCGGCCGTCTCGATCACGAGCTCGGGCAGCGGGCGGCCGCGGCGCCCGACGTACACCGCGGCGCCGCCGAACAGCACCACCACCGCGCCGACGAGCGCCGGACTGCCTCCGTCGCTCGCCGCGAAGCTGAGCACCGCCGCCGCGACCAGCAGCACCGGCGTGAGCCGCCGCCCCAGCGCCCGCCAGCGGCGTGCGGGACTGGCCGGCACGACGTACCGCTGCTGCTTCATGCTCTTGATGCTCGCCCCGGCGCCCGGCTTCGGCGGCCCGCGCGAACCGGTCCGTGCACGCCGGGAGCAGGGGCGTGCACGGACCGGCAAGCTTCGCGGCCCGCGGCGGTCAGTAGCCGATCGCGGCGGCGGCGGTGTTCTTGAGTTCGGTGGCCGTGGTGGCGGCGGCGAAGAGGTTGGCGGCGGCGCGGGGCGTGGAGCGGAACAGGATGCCGTACAGCGTGACCGCGTCCATGTAGATCGCGGCGTCGTTCGGGTGCTTGCCGTCGGCGACGATCAGGTACGACGTGCCGTGGGCGGCGATCTCCGTCTCGAACGTCTCGCTGATCGGGGCGAGGAGGTTCGGGGTCGCGAAGCTCGTCGACAGGGCCGCGTAGTTGGTGTCGATCGCCGTGACGTTCGCGGCGCGGGACGGGAAGGGGGACGGGTCGACCAGGGCCCAGTTCTTGAACAGCACCACCTTGCCGCTCGGCTTCAGGGAGCGGTTCAGGGCCGGCGCGTACGTGTCGAGGAGGGCCGACCTGGCCGCGGAGGGACTGGTCGCGACCAGGGTGCTGTACTCCTGCAGCACGATGTAGTCGTACTTGGTCGTGCCGCTCAGCGCCGTCGCGACCTCGCCGCCGTTCCAGGTCTGCTGCAGGGTGTTGCCGAAGTGGATGACCTCGGTGACGGTCAGCGCGCGGCCGGCCGACGTGGCCAGGTGCCGCACCACGGCTGGGGTGTCCTCGCCCGTGGCGGTGGTCGGGGTGCCGATGAGGCTGTTGCCCACGAACAGGACGCTCAGCGCGGGCTGCGTCACGGCCGTCGCCGAGACGGTGAAATGCAAGGTCAAAGGCGCGCCGATGGTACTGCCGGCAGCGTTCGCCGCCGCGTACGGCTGGACGGTCAGGGTGTAGGTGTCGGCGGCGGCGAGCAGCGGGCAGTCGACGTAGTCGTTGCACAGGAAGTACGGCGCGGTGTTCTCGGTGCGCGCGTACGACGTGCCCTTGGCGCCGGTCAGGGTGAACGCCACGCTGCCCGCCGACGTGCCGGCGGCGAGGGTGGCCTGCAGGCTCAGGTTGCGGTTGGCCAGCCTGGTCAGGTCGATGACGTCGCCCTCGACGAGCGGGCTGAGGCCCAGGATCGGCCTGTGGGTCGCGTCGTTCACCACCGCGACGTTGTTGACCGCCGTGGCCGTGCTCGGGGCGGCCGGGCCGTAGACCTGGAACTCCCACATCGAGTAGCCGTACGCGGGCAGGGCGCGGGTGGTCAGGTCGAGCTTCACGTACCGGGCGGTGCCGGCGACGGCGAGGCTCTGCTGGCCGCCGGTGCCGGTGGTCGTCTGGTACGCGGTGGTCCACGTGGTGCCGTTGGTCGACAGCGAGACGGTGAAGGCCTTGGCGTAGGCGTTCTCCCAGGTGATGGCGACGCGGTTCACGGTCCGGTCCGAGCCGAGATCGACCTGGAACCAGGCGGTGGCGCCGAACGCGCTGGCCCAGCGGGTGCCGGTGTTGCCGTCCACGGCGTTGCCGGGCGGCAGGCCGGCGCTCTCGTTCGACGACGCGGTGGCCGGTTTGTTCAGGGACAGCACGGTGTCGGTGGCCGCGCCGGCGCTCGGCACGGCGACCGCGACCCAGGTCGCGAGCACGACGAGCAGCCCGGCGGCGGTCGCGACACGGCTGGCGGACAGTGTCATGACATCTCCTCGGAAGGGATTCGGAGAGCGCTCTCTCCGCCGCCGAGTCTCACGATCCGCACGAAAGCGCGTCAAGGGGGAGAGCGCTCTCCACAATGAACAAAAGTCAGCCGGCGCAGCGCTCCAGCAGGGCGGCCGCCACCGTGTTGCCGGGGTCGGCGGCCAGGACACGCCGCAGGTGCGCCGCCGCCTCGTCGGGCGCCGGCTCCTCGTCGAAGTCGTCTTCCTGAAGATCGCCGTCCGGGTAGTACACGAAGTCGACGGTCGAGGGCGGGTCCAGCAGCGCGAGCGCCAGTCCCGTCGCCGCGGCCGGGTGCGTCGGGTCGGCCGCGAGCACCTGGCGGTACAAGCGCAAGGCCTCGGCGCGGCGCGCCCACAGCGACCGCAGCCACGCCTCCCGCCCCGTCCCCGGCGCACCCAGGCCGTCGTAGAGCGGCGACAGCTCGAGGGTGGTGCGGTGCTGGCGCAGGAGCAGGCCGGCCAGGAGCACCGCGCTGTCCGGGTCCGGCAACGCGGCGCGCAACTGCCGCTCGGCCTCCGGCACGTCGTCCGGCGTCTCCAGGTGGACCGCCGCGCGCAGGACGCTCAGGGGGTGGCTCACCGGGCTACGGTACCGGCATGCACAGCTTCTACCTGCTGCGGCACACGGCGATGGCCAACAACTCGGACGCCCTCACCGACTGCTACGTGCTGGCCGACCGCGACGCCCTGATCCGGGTCCTGACCGGCCTGGACGTCGACCCGCGCTGGACCGTGGCCTGCACCCTGGAGGTGCACGACCCGGACCGGCGGACCATCGACCTGCTGGCCACGCTGCCCGACGAGGAGATCGCCGCGGACGACCCGGACTACCGGACCCTGGACCTCGACGCGATCGACCTCCCGGCGCTGACCGGCCCGCCGCTGCCGCCGGGCCACCCGGTCATCGTCGACGGCGAGGCCCTCCACTACGGCTGCACCGCCTTCTACAACTGAGCCACGCCGAGCACGAGCGCGACCCGGCGGGCGGTGAGCTCGTCCACCTCGACGAGCTCCTGCCCGGGGCCGGTGATCCGCAGCTCGCGCCAGCCGCCGACGGCCGTCGGTTCGCTGTAGCCGCGCTCGGCCGAGAACAGCACGTACGAGGTCGACGCGCCGGGCGCCGCGAGCTCGTAGGGCAGCGGCTCCCCCGTCCCGCGGGTCAGCCACAGCGACTCCGGCGCCGGCTCCCACTGCAGGCCGAGGGCGGGGACGCCGATCGCCAGGGCGGGCGTGTCGGGGACCACGTAGCGGTACCGCAGCCGCTCCAGCTCGACGCCCGCCGCCTCCAGCGCGCCGAGGATCGCGGTCACGGCGGCGCGGCGGGCCGGCTCGCTGTCCTTCGCGTACGTCTCGCGGGCCAGGATGCGGCCGTCGCCCCAGGCCTCACTGAGCTGCTCGCGCTCGTTCCAGTGCTGGAAGTACGCGCCGCGCTCGCCGTCGGTCAGGTTGAACGGAACCCGCCGCAGCAGCTCCGGCAGCCACGCGACGAGCCGGTCGGCGAGCTCGTCCCAGCCGGCCGGCGGCGGCGTGGGCGTGTTCGGCCGCATCCGCTTGCCCGGGCCGCGGCGCCAGCAGCCCAGCGAGGCGCCGTTGCGGTCCCACGTGACGCTGATCAGGTGCCCCTCGCGGTGCCAGTAGCTGCCCTCCCAGCTGGGCAGGGCGACCAGCTCGGTGTCGGGCGGCCCGCCGAGATGCGCCGCGACCGCGTCCCGGATCCGGCGGTAGACGTCCTGGCGCAGCCACATCGGCGGGGCGTCCTCGCGGTGGTCGGCGGGGTACCAGAAGTACAGGTCGATCTCGAGCCGCGTGACCTGGGCCGGGTCGTCGGCCTGGACGTTCGGCCACCAGCTGCGCGGGGACCGCTCGGCGTACTTGCCGCTGGGCCGCCGCCAGCCGCACCGCTCGGCCGCCTCGGCCAGGGTGAACGGCTCCGCCCAGGGCAGCGCGGTCACCTCGTTCAGCCAGGCGCGGACGCCCCCGGCTTCGCGGGTCGCCCAGTAGTCGTCGTCGAACAGCTGATCCTCGGTGCCGGCCATCGCGCCAGCCTAGGCCCTGTCCTGTTGGTCATGTCGAGCCGAGACGGAGTCCAGATTTCGTCTGCGTGCGCCCCGTGGAGGCCTGGTTACCGGGGTTGTAACCCGGCCTTCGCGGGGGGTGCGCAGGCGGAATCTGGGCCCGTCGCAGGCCGGCATGACCAACAGGACAGGGCCTTCAGGTCGGATTGGCGTCCGTGGGGGGGCGCGTATCGGTACGTACAGGTCGCCGCGCGGCCGTGATGACCTGAATTGTGACCCTGCGCGGCCGCGGCGGCCACCTTGATCGACACGCCGTGGGAGATGGCGGTCGGCGGCGCCCTCGCGGTTCACCGCGTCGTCAACCTGACCGCCCCGCCGGAGCGACTCTTCGCGCCGTCGGTGCTGCTCAGGGTGTTGTAGGTAGGCGCCGATCCGGGCGAAGGGGTCGCATCGAAACGGATGAACCCGTAGCCTCGGCCGCGTGGGCATCTCCGGAAGAGCGCAGGTTCCCAGCGCACGGGCGGTCGGTAGTGCGTCCGTGGCCGTCGGTAGCGCGTCGGTGCCGGTCGGCAGCGCGTCGGTGCCGCACGGTAGTGCGTCGGTGCCGGGCGGTGGCGCGCCGGTCACGGGCCCGGCCGGCGGTGGTCGGCATCCGGTGGCAAGAGCCAAGCGGAAGCGGCGAAGAAACGTCATCATCGCCTCGATCGCGGCGTTCATCATGATCGCCGGGATCGGCATGGTGGCCGGCACGTACTACTTCGACCAGGTCGCGCTGCCGGACGACATCACGCTCGACCAGTCGACCACGATCTACTACAGCGACGGCGTGACCCCGATGGCCCGCATCGGTGAGAACCGTACGGTGCTGCCGTTCGACCAGATCCCCAAGGACATGCAGCACGCGGTCGTCGCGGCCGAGGACAACAGCTTCTACACGAACGACGGCGTGGACTACAAGGGCGTCGTGCGGGCCGCGTGGAACAACGTCAGCGGCGGTGACCGGCAGGGCGCGTCCACGATCAGCCAGCAGTACGCGCGGCGCTGGGCCGACCTGGAGGGCGTGACCTACGCGCGCAAGGTGCGCGAGGCGGTCATCGCGCTCAAGCTCAACCAGCAGTACTCCAAGGACGAGATCATGGCGATGTACCTCAACGTCGTCTACTTCGGCCGCGGCGCCTACGGCATCGAGGCGGCGTCGCAGGCGTACTTCGCCAAGCCCGCCAAGGATCTCAAGACCAACGAGGCGATGCTGCTGGCCTGCCTGGTCAAGGACCCCGAGGGCGGCGGGAAGGGCAGCCCGTACGACCCCAACATCGACAAGGTGTCGGCGGAGAAGCGGTTCAACTACGTGCGCGACCAGATGATCAGCCTGAAGTTCGTGCCGGAGGCCGAGGCGGCCGAGCGGATGAAGTTCCCGGACAACGTCATCACCCCGGCCAAGGCGCGGGAGAACGCCGCCGCCGCGCAGGACCTCGGCAAGCCCGAGGGCCTGATCGTGCACCACGTGCTCGGCGAGGTCGCGACGCTCACCGACCCGGGCACCGGCCGGCTGATCTACGAGGACGTCGACAACGACGGCAAGAAGAACTTCTCCAAGGTCACCAACGGCGGGCTGAAGATCGTCTCCACGATCGACAAGGACATGCAGCCGATCGCGGTGCGCGAGGCCAGCCGCAACAAGGACTCGAACATGAACAACCAGCCGGGCAACCTGCAGGCCGCGCTGGTGGCCGTGGAGCCGGGCAACGGCGGGGTCAAGGCGTACTACGGCGGCGACTCCGGCAACGGCTGCGACTACGCGAGCTACTACATCGACCCGGTGCTCGGCAAGGGTGGCGAGAGCTGCGGCGGCGGGCACCCACCGGGCTCCACGTTCAAGGTGTACACCCTCGCGACCGCGCTCATGGCCGGCTACTCCATCGACTCGATGTGGAACGGTGTGCCGCAGGACTTCCCCGGCCGTACCGCTGCCAAGAAGAACCAGGTCAAGAACGCGACGGAGGGCGTCGAGCCGCAGTGCAAGTCCGGCTCGGGCAAGTGGTGCACGCTGGAGGAGATCACCGTCCAGTCGCTCAACGTGCCGTTCTACGCGATCGCGCTGCAGCTCGGGCCGGCCAAGGTGATCAACACGGCGCGCGCGGCCGGCATCCGGGACATGTGGGCGACCGAGCAGGGCAAGGACGGGCCGCAGCGCAAGGATCTCACGAAGCTCAAGGGCGAGGACGTGGCGCCCAAGTTCTTCCAGGAGGAGGTCGGCTTCGGCCAGTACCCGATCACGGTCCTCGACCACGCCGGCGGCCTGGCCACCTTCGCCGCCCGCGGCACCTCGGTCAAGACACACTTCCTCAAGGAGATCTGGCAGGGCGGGAAGAAGACCTACGGCGAGGTCATCAAGCCGCAGCGGATCCCGGGCTTCACCGAGCAGATGGCCGACGACATGGCCAAGGTGCTGCAGGGCGTGCCCGAGCACTACGGGCTCAAGTCGTCCAAGGGCTACCAGCTCGCCGGCAAGACCGGCACCTGGCAGCTGGGCAACACCACGTCCAACGCGCACGCCTGGATGGGCGGGTACGTGCCCTACGACCCGGGCAAGAAGGCGCCCGGCCTGGCCGCCGCGGTCTGGGTCGGCAACAAGGACAAGGAACAGCCGATCAAGGACAAGAACGGCGCCAACATCATCGGCGGCAAGCTGCCCGGCCCGATCTGGCGGGACTTCCTCAACGACGCCCTGGCCAAGGTGAACATGCCGAAGGCCAAGTTCCCGAAGGCGCCGCTGGCCGGGAACAAGGACGTCGGCACCGGCGTCTCGCCGCAGCCGAGCCAGGAGCCCGGGTTCCCGCCCGGGCCGGGTCAGGGCCCGGGCGGCGGCCCCGGACCCGGGAACGTCACCACGGTCCCGACCCGGCGCCGCTGACGTCACGCCCGCACTGGCCGCGGCACCCGCCACAGCGCCGCGGCCAGGGCGATCAGCCAGACGCGCCACAGGACGTACCCGGCGAAGTTGGTCAGGCTGGCGAAGGCCAGGCCGAGCGGGATGAGCACGCCGGTGGCGATCAGGGCGGCGGCCGCGTAGCCGACGTACGCGAGCCACCGCCACGACGCCACCGCCCGCACCACGAGCACGGTGAACGCGGCGGTCAGCGCGTAGCCGACGGTCTCCCCCAGCACCTCGCCCAGCCAGAAGTGCAGCTGCTCGAAGCGGTGCGTGTCGTTGGCGGCGCTGATCGACGGTACGAACAGGACCCAGCGGGACAGGCCCACGGCCTGCACCGCCGCGGCCGCGATGCCGAGGCCCGCGATCCACGCCCCGAGCCGGCCGCCGGCCCGCCGCCCGAGCACGACGCCGATCGGGGCGAGCAGGACCGCACCGACCACCAGGACGAGGAACCAGCCCATGACGGCCGGCTGCTGCACCGGGCCATCGCGGCCGCCAACACCAGCGGCGACCTGCGCATCACGGCCACCGCCCGGCTGCACCTGGCCCGCATCCTGCGCACGTCCGGCCTCGTCGCCGACGCGCGGGACCTGCTGCGTCACAACGCGGCGTGGTACCGCACCGCCGGCGGCGGCGACGGGGCCCTGCTGACCCGCTGCCTGCTCGCCGACTCGGTGCCCGAACTCGAGGCCGTGCTGGCCGAGGCCCGGGCCACCGACGACCGCGAAACGCAGGTGCACGCCCTCGACGCCCTCGCCCGGCGGGCCGAGGCCGACGCCCTCGCCGCGACCATCCCGCACCTGATCGACGAGGCCGACCGGCTCAGGGCAGCTCGACCAGGTCGCCAGGACGGCAAGCCCTCGACGCCCTCGACTCGTGCGTCCCGCACCTGATCGGTGGGGGCGACCGGGTCAGGGCAGCTTGACCAGGTCGGCCAGGACGGCGCCGTCGTCCGGGAGGCGGGGCGGGGCGGGGCTGTCGTAGACCACCAGGAGCCGGCGGTGCTCGGGCGGGCCGACCAGGGCGATGCCCTCGGCGTGGTCGTCGCCCTCGCCGTAGGGCAGGTCGAGCTCGCGGTGCAGCTGGTCGCCCCGCACCACCTGCGGGGCGGCGGCGCGGGCGGCGTGGTGCCAGCGGTACACGCGCACCGGGCCGTCCAGGTCCATCGACGGGCCGGCGAGCAGCAGCAGGTCGTCGCCGTCGGGGCACATGTCGCGGATGCCGAGGCCGCCGAGGGCGAGGACGTGTTTGCGGTACCGGCGGCCGTCCTCGAACGGGCGCAGGCGCAGGCGCTGCGGCTCGTCCGGGTTCGTGTAGGGCCGCAGCTCCAGCACGATCGCCCAGCCGCGCAGCACCGGGCCCCGCAGGCCGAGGTAGACCCGCTCGCCGTGTACCGCGATGCCCTCGATGTCCAGGCCGTTGTCCTTGCCGGGGATGGCCAGGAACGGGGCGAGATGCGGGTCGTCGGCCAGTTCGGCGCGCAGGTTGTCGGGGCCGCTGAGGATCGCCGCGTGGTGCGGGCCGGTTTCGGTGAGCATGGACGGTACCGGCGAAGGAATGCCGTCGATGTCGGCGATCGGCAGCCGGATCAGCACCTGCCGGTTGTCCTGGCCCTCGACCCGGGCGAGCCGTTTGAGCGGTTTCGGGCCGGTGTGGTGGGCTTTGATCTGCTTGCGGCGCAGGCTGTGCGAGCCGATCGCCCACAGGAACGGGCCGGAGCGGGCCAGCCCCTCGATGTCCGCCTCCTCGTCGGCGTCGGCGCCGGGCAGCGGCACGAGGTCGGCCAGCCGGAAGCTCGTCTCCTCGGTGTACTCCCGCGGCTCGGCCGTGGTGGGGTCCCGGTCGTCGGCCACGAGCCGCTCGATCGTCGCGGTCTCGTCGCCGGCCACCCACAGCACCGGCCCGTCGGCGCGCACGGCCGAGAGATTGGTGTGGGTGGTGGCGGCGCGGGAGTGCTCGCCGAGGTACAGCCGCACGGTTCGTTCAACGGTCACGCCACTCATCGTGACAGCCCGGCGACATAGGGATGATCACGTACGGGAACACCCTCGCCTTTCGGTTCCCGGCCGGAAAGGGTTTCGCGTCGGGTGACGCCTCTGGTCGCATATCCACATTCCCCGACCAGGGAGGTTACGTGGGACGCACGAGTAGCATCACCCGCGCCGCGGTGCTGACCGCGACGCTGACGTTGACGGCGGCGAGCCTGGTGGGCACACCGGCGAACGCCGAGAGCACGGCGACGACCGAGTACACGGTCGTCGCCAACGACAACGTCTCGGCCGCCGACGCCGCCGCCGCCATTTCCCGGGCCGGCGGCAAGGTGACCGGCAGCAACGAGGCCGTGGGCATGTACACGGTCGTCGCGCCGCAGGCCGGCTTCGTCGAGAAGGCCTCGGCGCAGAGCGGTCTCGTCGGGGCGACGCACAAGACGGCGATCGGCAAGGCTCCGAAGAAGGAGCAGGCCGGCGACGTCGAGCGGGAGGCCCAGCAGGCCGCCAAGGAGGCCCGCAAGCACGGCGGCGGGGGCAAGCCGGCCACGGCCGGCATGGACCCGCTGGACGACAAGCTGTGGGGCCTGCAGACCGTCCGGTCCGACAAGGCCCGGAAGGTCAACGCCGGCGACAAGCGCGTGACCGTCGGCATTCTCGACACCGGCGTGGACGCGTCGAACCCCGACATCGCCCCGAACTTCAACTGGGCGCTGTCGAAGAACTTCGCCAAGGACATGCCGGACATCGACGGCCCGTGCGAGGTCGCGAGCTGCCTCGACCCGGTCGGCACCGACGACGGCGGCCACGGCACGCACGTCGCCGGCACGATCGGCGCGGCGGCCAACGGCCTGGGCGTCTCCGGCGTCGCTCCGAACGTGTCGCTGGTCGAGCTCAAGGGCGGCCAGGACTCCGGGTACTTCTTCCTGGAGCCCACCGTCAACGCGCTCGTCCACGCGGCCAACAACGGCATCGACGTGGTCAACATGTCGTTCTACGTCGACCCGTGGCTGTTCAACTGCGTCGCCAACCCGGCCGACTCCCCGGCCGCGCAGGCGGAGCAGCGCACCACCATCAAGGCGATGTTCCGCGCCCTGACCTACGCCCACAACAAGGGCGTGACGCTCGTCAGCGCGCTGGGCAACAACCACGATGACAAGGGCAAGCCGCGCCCGGACATCTCCAGCCCGGACTACCCGGCCGACGTCGCCTACGAGCGGCCGGTCGACAACAGCACGTGCTGGGACCTGCCGACGGAGGGCCCCTTCGTCATCAGCGTGACCGCGCTCGGCCCGTCGCTGAACAAGTCCGACTACTCCGACTACGGGGTGGAGCGGGCGACCGTCTCGGCCCCCGGCGGCTACTTCCGGGACGGCCTGGGCACCGACACCTATCGGACCGTGGGCAACGAGATCCTGTCCACGTACCCGAAGAAGGTGCTCCAGGAAGAGGGCTCGGTCGACGAGGCGGGCAACGTCCTGCCGGAGTTCGCCGACTCGGTCTTCAAGCAGTGCAACGCGGTCGGCCAGTGCGGGTACTACACCTACCTGCAGGGCACCTCGATGGCCTCCCCGCACGCCTCGGGCGTGGCCGCGCTGATCGTGAGCGCGCACGGCCAGCGTGAAGGGCGCAACGGCTTCGGCCTGGAGCCCTGGAAGGTCGAGTACATCCTGACGACCACGGCGGCGGAGCACGCGTGCCCGACGCCGCGGCTGGTCTCGTACGTCGACGTGGGGCGCGACCCCGAGTTCGACGCGTACTGCGAGGGCAACCGGCAGTTCAACGGCTTCTACGGCCACGGCATCGTCGATGCTTACGCCGCGGTGACCGCGCACACGTGGTGGGAGCACCACTAAGCACGACCTTCTGGAGCCGGGGCCGCCCTTCGGGGTGGTCCCGGCTTCGCCTTGTGTAGGCTCGCGCCCCGTGGAGAGCACGCCGAGTTCGGGTGCGCGGGTGGCGGCCGTGTGCCGGGCGCTCGTGGCCGCACCGTGGTTCAACGCCGCCTCGTTCGCCGTCATTGTGCTCAATGCGGCCACGCTGGGGCTGGAGACGTACCACGGGGTCGTCGACCGGGCCGGGAGCGTGTTCCATGTCGTGGAGTACGGCTTCCTGGCCTGTTTCTCGCTCGAACTGCTGATCCGCTTCGGGGCGAACGTCAAGGGCTTCACCCGCGACCGGTGGAACCTGTTCGATCTCGCGATCATTCTCGCGCCGCTGGTGCCGGGGGTGCGGGAGAACGTGACGCTGCTGCGGCTGCTGCGGCTGGCTCGGATCGTGCGGGCGTTCCGGCTGTTCCCGAGTCTGCGGATCATTCTGATCGGGATCAAGCGGAGCCTGCCGGGGCTCGGCAGCTTCCTGCTCATCACGCTGCTCGTGCTCTACGGGTACGCGATGGTCGGCTGGATGCTGTTCGGGGACGCCTATCCGGAGCAGTACGGGACCGTCGGGCAGGCCATGCTGAGCCTGTTCCTGCTGCTGTCCCTCGACGGGATCACCGACACGCTGCGGGCCGGGCGGGAGGTCACCGAGTGGGGCGTCCTGTACTACCTGTCGTACATGATCGCCGCCTCGTACCTGCTCACCAACCTGCTCGTCGGCGTCGTGCTCAACGCGCTGCAGGAGGCGCACCAGGCGGAGAAGCAGCCGGTCCGCGACGGGATGGAGCAGCGGCTCGCGGTGTTGCGGGCGGCGCTGGAGGATCTGGAGCGGGAGTACGCCGACGCCCGCCGCGCCGAACCGGCCGAGGTCCCGGGACCCCGGCCGGCCCGGGTCGGTCAGGCGTAGGTCTCGAACTCGGCGACCCGCGGGGTGGCCGTGGCGCTGGTGATGTCGAGCGTGACCTTCTTGAGGGAGGTCCGCGTGAACGTGACGGTGCCGATGCCGGTGCCGGAGGCCAGGACGGCTCCGGTGTCGGCGTTCAGCAGCCTCCAGTTGCGGATGGTGCCGGCCGACGTCTCGCGGATCGTGACGCGGGAGATCGACGTGGCCGAGCTCCACTTGACCGAGATCTGGCCGGTGGTGCCGCTGGGGGACCAGTACGTGCCGGTGTTGCCATCGACGACGTTGCCGTAGCTGGTGCCGCTGGCCTTGCTGGAGCCGTCCGCGCCGGCACCGATGCTCAGGTTGGTGCCGCCACTCGTCGGGGACGGGGTGGTGGGCTGGGGCGTGGTGGGGCGGGGCGACGTCGGGGTGGCCGTCGGGGTGGCCGTGGTGCCGCCGGTCGGGCTGGTCGGGGTGCAGCTGCCGTTGGAGACCTGCAGGCCCGTGCCCGCGCCGGCCGTGCGGGACACCACGTCGGGGACGCAGGACGCGGGGTCGAGGGCGTAGGAGTACGGGATGCTGATGCTCGTGTTCGACGTCGGGTTGGGGCCGGCCGGGTGGTTCTCGGTGCCGGGCGAGCTCCAGGTGACGTTGTCGAAGATGTTGCCGCTGACCTGCCAGGAGCCCATCAGGTCGGTGTAGAACGTGCCGAGCACGTCGGCGGAGTTCTTGAAGTAGTTGTTGTCGACCTTGGCCTTGCCGCCGTCGCGCGGGTTGATGCCCGACTTGGTCAGGCCCAGGTAGTAGTTGTTGTAGATGTGCGCGGTGGCGGCGCGCAGCAGCGGCGTGCGGGAGTCGATGTTCTGGTACAGGTTGTGGTGGAATGTCACCGGCCCGTTGCCCGTGTCACTGTCGCTGGAGCCGATCAGCCCGCCGCGGCCGGAGTTGCGCAGCGTGTTGTACGAGACGGTCACGTAGTTCGTGCCGGCCTTCATGTCGACGAGCGAGTCGTAGCCCTGGTCCTCGCCGCCCGACGCGTACAGCGTGTTGTGGTCGATCCAGACGTTGCTGACCGAGCTCTCCATGCCGATCGCGTCGCCGCCGTTGGAGGTGGGCGAGCCGGACTTCTTCACGTTCCGCACGGTGACGTTCTGGATGATGATGTTCCGCGAGTTGCGGATGTGGATGCCCAGCTGGTCGAAGATCGCGCCGCCGCCGACACCGATGATCGTGACGTTGCTGATGTCCTTGAGCTCGATCACGTCCGCGGCGGTGTTGCAGCTGCCGGAGACCTTGCTGGTGTTGCCGTGGTTGATGGTGCCCTCGACCTGGATGACGATCGGGGTGCTGTTGCTGGCCCGGCCGCACAGGGCCTGATGGATGGCGGTACCGGTGGTGGCCTTCACGACCTGCCCGCCCGCGCCGCCCGTGGTGCCGCCGTTCTGCGTGGCGTAGCCGGTCACGCCGCCGGTCGCGGCCGACGCCTCGGGCATCGCCTGCACCACGACGACCCCGACGCCGACCGCCATCGCGGACAGCACCGGCAGGAGTCGCCATGCGACTGCTCGCCTCATCCTCGCCTCACCTTCGTCTGCAGCGCCGTGGGGTGCCCAGCGAGCCGTTGGCGGCGGTACGCTAGGAAAGCGCTTTCCTAGCGCCGGAGCATAGGACGGTGTCTATAGGCGGGCAAGCAGTGTCCGGTTTTGCGGGCATTTCCCGCCTGAAATTTTCATGCAACTAGTTGCAAAGGTTGCGCGGATGGTCTGACTGGCGCTGTTGAATACCACTCGATGTCCTGAAAAGCAGTGGGGGAGCTCCGCTCCACCCACACCCCCTCAAAACCGCACCGGGTCCTAGCTGGAATAGACGCGGATCGCTGCGCCGACCAGCAGCAGCGCGAGGCCGGTCAGCAGCAGGTGCAGCAACGCCAGCCCGGTGACCGGTAGGGTGCCCGGAGGCGCGGACGGGCTGGTCACGGCGGCAGCTGGGGCCACGGTCAGGGCGAGCTTCAGCGCATGCTGCGCGCCGTTCGGGTCGGTGCCCAGGGCCACGAACGAGTGCGACCCGGCCGGCAGTTCCGTCGGTACCGTCACCGGGACCGAGAAGGAGCCGCTCGCGTCCGCGGTGACCGTGGCCAGGACCGTCGGGGCGGAGTAGATCGTGACGGTGACCGTGGAGTACGGCGCGAACCCGGTGCCGGTGATCACGATCCGCTTGCCGACCTCGATGGTGCTGATCGGGCCCTGGTCGGTGACGAGGCTCAGGTTGGTGTCCGGCACGGTCGCGGGCGGGGCCGGTGTCGTCGGCGCCACACTCGTCGAGGGGGTGCTCGCCGGGGAGTCGCCGCCGTGCACGCCCTTCGCGACGACGGTGACGGTGTACTCCTTGCCGCCCTCCGCCCCCAGCACGCAACCCGTGTCCGCGGCGCTGGACGTCTCGCACGTGGCCGGACCGGGCGAGGCGGTCGCCACGTACCCGGCGATGCCCGACCCCGGCGCGCCCGCCGTCCACGACACGGTGATCGACGCGACGCCCGCCACCGCGGTCACGCTCGCGGGGGCGCCCGGGGCCACGCCCGGCGTCACCGTCGCCGAGGCGCTCGCCGCTGAGTCGCCGGCCGGCGAGTGCGCGACGACGGTCACCGTGTAGGCGGTGCCGTTGGTCAGGCCCGCGATCGTGCACGTGGTGCCGGACGACGAGCAGGTCGCCCCGCCCGGCTGCAGCGTCGCCGTGTAGCCGGTGATCCCCGCGGCCGACGCCGGCGCCGCCCACGTCACCACCGCGCTCCGGTCGGCCGCCGTCACGACCGGGCTCGCCGGCGGGTCCGCCGCCGCCAGCGCGAGCACCGGCTCCGACGCCCCGGATTGCGTCCCCTCGACGCCGTTGCGAAGGGCCGAGACCCTGAAGGTGTACTGCATGCCGGCGGTCAGCCCGGCAACCGTGCACGGCGAGGCGGCACAGTCCACCGTGGAGCCACCGGAGACGTACACGCGGTACGAGTCGACGGTGCCCGGCGGGGCGGTCCAGGCGACCGACACGGTCCCCGGCCCGGTGACGGCGACCGCCCCGACGACCGGCGCGGCGGGCGCGGCCACGGCGACCACCGCGACCGAGGGCGCGGAGGCGGTACCGTCGCCGGCCGGGTTGAGCGCCGTGACCCGGAACCGGTACGAGCCGCCCGCGGTCAGCCCGCTCACCGTGCACGCCAGACCCGCGCAGTCCCCGCTGGGCACCACCGTCCACGGTCCACTGTCCACCGAGGACTCGACGCGGTAGCCGGTGACCGGTCCGCTCGGCGCGGTCCACGTCACGTGCAGCGCCCGGTCGCCGTCGACCGTCGCGACCGGCGTGCCGGGCGCGCCCGGGCTGGCGACCGCGACCACCACCGGCGAGGGCGCGGACGCGACCCCGTCACCCGCCTGGTTGCGCGCCGTGACCCGGAAGCGGTAGGCGACGCCGGCGGTCAGCCCGCTCAGCGTGCACGACAGGCCCGACGGCGCCGTACAGTCCCCGGTGGACACCGCGGCGAAGCCGCCGTCGCCGGCCGCGAGCTCGACCCGGTAGCCCGTCGCGCCCGCCGACGCCGCCCACGACAGGTTGAGCGCCCGGTCGCCGCCCACCACCGCGCCCGGCTGGGCCGGGGCGGCCGGCGGGTCGAGTGCGGTCACCGCGGCCGACGCCGTCGACTGGGCGCCCTCCAGGCCGCCGCGCAGGGCCGAGACCGTGAAGGTGTAGCCGGTGCCGGGGGTCAGGCCGGTGACCGTGCACGGCGCGGCGGGACAGTCCACGGTGGACCCGCCGGCGACGTGGACGCGATAGGAGTCGACACTGCCGGGCGGGGCGGTCCACGTCACCGCGACGGATCCCGGCCCGTTCACCGTGGCCGCGGCGCCGGTCGGCGCGTCCGGCGCGGCCAGGGCCACCACCGCCGTCGACGGACCCGAGGCCGTCCCGGGCCCGGCGCCGTTGCGGGCGGTGACCCGGAACCGGTACGAGCCGCCCCCGGTCAGCCCGCCCACCGTGCACGACAGGCCGGTCGGCGCGGCGCACGGCCCGGTGGACACGACCGTCCACGTATCACCGTCCACCGAGGACTCGACCTGGTACCCGGTGACCGGCGGGGCCGGTGCCGTCCAGGTCAGCTGCAGCGCGCGGTCGCCCGCCACCGTCGCCGCCGGGGTGCCCGGGGCGGCCGGCACGTCGACGGCGGTGACCGGGGCCGCGGCGCTGGACGGCGCGCCCTCCAGCCCGCCGGCGACCGCGGTGACCGTGAACGTGTACGACTGGCCCGGCGTCAGGCCGCTCACCGTGCACGGCGAGGACGGGCAGGTGACGGGCGAGCCCGTGCCGTACACCCGATAGGAATCGATCGTGCCGGGCGGGGCGGTCCACGTCACCGCGACCGAGTTCGGCCCGTTGACCGTGGCCGTGCCGATCGTGGGCGCGGCCGGCGGCATGCTGACCGTGACCGCGCCGGACTGCGCCTGACCGTCCACGGTGGCCTGGACCGAGCCCGCCCCGGCCGTGGTGCCGGTGAACGTGGCCGTGGCGGTCGCGACCGGCTGGATGCTCGTCTGCTGGTTCGACAGCGTGCCGCCGGTCGCCGACCAGGTCACCGGGCGCCCGACGAGCGCGCCGAGCTGGCCGGGCGAGACGCTCGCCCCGGCCGAGTCGGTGCGGAAGCTCGCCGTGGCCGTCGACGTCTCGCCGCCGAGGATCGCCGCCGGGACCAGCGCGACGCCGAGCTGCAGCCGGGGCGTGGCGTTCAGGGTGCCGCCCGCGCCGACCGCCGCGTCGCAGCCCGCGCCGCCACCCGGGCCGGCGTTGCAGCCCCACCAGTCGCGGGTGGCGGCGAGCGTGCCCCCGGCGAGGTGGATGCCGGGCGAGTTTCCCACGATCCGGCTGTACGTCAGGCTCGCACTCACCGCCGTGTAGAGCGCGCCGCCGAGGCCCAGCGCACCGCCGGTACCGGATGCGGTGTTGCCCGTGAACGTGTCGCGGCTGAACTGTGGGGCGCCGGACTGGAGATAGACCGCCCCGCCGCGGGCGTCGGCGCCGGTGCCGGAGCCGGTCGCGGTGTTCGCGTCGAACGTGGTGTCGACGACGTCCATCGAGCCGCCGGCGACGTCGGCGCGCAGGGCGAGCGCGGCCCCGCCGTTGGGGGCGGCCCCCGGCCCGGTCGGGCTGACGTTCGTCATCGTGTTGGCCCGGAACACGCTGCGGGCGATGGTGAGGTTCTCGGTGGCGTGCTGGGCGGAGAAGTACACGCCGCCGCCCGCGCTGCTGCCGGCCGCGTTGCCGGTGAACGTGCAGTCCTGCACCGAAAGGCTGCCGCCGGCCATCGCCACCCCGCCGCCGGGCGCATTCGTGCGGCTCGCCGAGGCGTCGTTGGTGTTGCCGCTGACCCGGCAGTCCGACAGGCTCAGCGAGTCCGGGGTGGCCGCCCGGGGCGCCCCGGCGAGGATGCCGCCGCCGCCCTTGCCGTCGGAGGGGCGGCCGTTGCGCACGGTCAGCCCGGACATCGTCACGTGGACGTCGCCCGCCTCGCTCGGGTCGAGGCTGAAGACCCGGTCGGTCCCGCCGCCGTCCACAATGGTCGATCCGGCACCGTCCCCGGTGACGGTCAGGCTCACCGCACCGGCGCCGCCGTCGACGATGAGGGCACCGAGGCTCAGCGTGTACGTCCCGGCCGGCACCGTGACCGTGCCCGTCCCGGCGTTGCGGGCCCGGCACAGCGCCTCGCGCAGCGACAGTTGCCCGTCGGGGCCGGCGCCGGTCGTGACGGCCGCGCTCGCGCAGGCGCCGAGGTCGTCGCCGTCGAGCGTGGTGGTCACCGCGTGCGTGTCGGCGTACGCCGGGCGGGCGAAGGCGAGCCCGGCCACGGCGGCGAGTACGACGGCCACCGACGCGCGGCCGAGCCGCTCCACCCTGGTCCTCATGGTCCCGAATCTAGCCGATTCGCGCACTTTGAGTGCTAATCTGCGCACGCTGGGTAACCGAAACTGAGGGAGCGCCGATGGTGTCGCGCCGAGAGACGCTCGTGGCCGGGGTGGGTGCCGTCGCCGGGATCGCGCTCGTGGCCCGGGCCAGCCTGCCGCCGCTGAGCCGGGCCAGGTTCGTGCCGCTGGCCGGGCAGCCGCTGGAGCTGGAGGCGCTCGACGGCTCCGGCACGCGGCACGCGGTGACGCTCGAGGACGTGCCGGGCAGCGAGCGCTCGTTCGCGCTGCGCTTCACCACGGGCGCGGCCGTGCCGGAGGGCACCTACCGGGTGCGCCACCGCGACCTCGCGCCGGTGGACCTGTTCGTCGCCCCGATCGGCGCGACGGCCGGGCGCCTGGAGGCCGTCGTGAACCGGGGCGCGGCATGAGCGCGCTGACCGTGCGTCCCGCCGTGGCGGGCGACGACGCCTTCCTGCGGGCCGTGTACGCCTCGAGCCGCGCCGAGGAGGTCGCCGGCTTCGGCTGGCCGGACGAGCAGGCGCGGGCGTTCCTGGCGATGCAGTACGAGGCCCAGCGCCGGCACTTCCGCTCGGCCTGGCCCCGGGCCGTGGACGGGATCGTGGCCGCGGCCGGCGAACCGGTCGGCCGGCTGTACGTCGACCGCGGCGCCGCCGCCGTCACCGTGCTGGACATCGCGCTGCTGCCGACCGCCCGCGGCACCGGGATCGGCACGGCGCTGCTGCGGGGGCTGCAGGCGGAGGCGGCCGCGCTGGACGTGCCGGTCGCGTTGCAGGTGCGGCCGGGCCATCGCGCCGTGCGCCTCTACGATCGACTGGGCTTTCGCAGTACCACATCCGGGGCTTCTGAAGAACGCATCGCCATGCGCTGGCGGCCGCCCGGGCACGCCGAGTGGGCCGCGGCCGTCGGGGTCCCCGGCGTGCTCGCGGGCGTGCCGGCCCTGCCCGCCGAGTGCTCCCCGGCGCTGCGGCTCGGACCGTTCGAGCAGTTCAGCGTGGCGCTGCGGGTGCCGGCCGACGCGGCCTTCGCCCAGGGCACGCACCGCTTCGAGCACCCGGCCCTCGGCGCGCTGGACCTGTTCGTGGTGCCGTCCGCGCGCACCGGCGACGATGTCACGCTGACCGCCACCTTCGCCCGCGCGGTGGCGCCGTGAGCGACAACTACGTCGGCGAGATCCGGCTGTTCACCGGCACCTACACGCCCACCGGCTGGGCCGACTGCGACGGCGCGATCCTGCCGATCGACGAGAACGAAGTGCTGTTCAACCTCATCGGTACCACGTACGGCGGCGACGGGGAGAGCACGTTCGCACTGCCGGACTTCCGCGGGCGGGCGCCGATGCACTGGGGCACCGGCCCCGGGCTGGGCTACCACAACTCCATCGAGAGCGGCGGCGTGGAGACGGTGTCGCTGACCCTCGCGAACCTGCCCACGCACGGCCACCAGCCGGCCGCGTCGATCGTCGCGGGCAGCGCGGGCAGCCCGGCCGGGGCCGTGTGGGCCACGGTGCCGGACACGCCCTACGCGTCGGCCCCGGCGACCCGGGTGCCGATGCACGCGGCGGCGCTGCCGGCGACCGGGGGCGGGCAGCCGCACGAGAACCGCCCGCCGTACGTGGCCCTGCGGTTCATCATCGCGCTCTTCGGCCAGTTCCCCCTCCCCGACTAGGAGCGCGCATGACGCAACCGTTCATGGGCGAGATCCGCATGTTCGCCACGAACTACGTGCCGAAGGGCTGGGCGATGTGCAACGGCCAGCTCCTGCCGATCAACCAGAACCAGGCGCTGTTCTCGATTCTCGGCACCTACTACGGCGGCGACGGCATCACCACGTTCGCCCTGCCGGACCTGCGCGGTCGCCACCCGGTCCACACCGGACCGTCCAATGTGCTCGGCCAGAAGGGCGGCGCCGTGACGGCCTCGCTGACCCTGGCCCACCTGCCGGTGCACACGCACGTCCCGCGGGCCGCCGCCACGGGCGACGCGCACGCCCCCACCGGCAACGTGTGGGCCTCGCTGGCCGGCGCCTACGCCCCGGCCGCCGACACCACCATGGCCGCCGCGTGCGTCTCCGTCGTCACCGGCGGCGGCCAGCCGCACGACAACGTGGCGCCGTACGTCGTCGTGACGTTCGGGATCGCGCTGACCGGCCTGTTCCCTTCCCCCGCGTGAGGTTGCCCCGATGACCACTGCCTTTGTCGGCGAGATCCGCATGTTCGCGGGCAACTTCGCCCCGGCCGGCTGGGCACTGTGCAACGGCCAGCTCCTGCCGATCGCCCAGAACACCATGCTGTTCTCGATCCTGGGCACGCTGTACGGCGGCAACGGGGTGAGCACGTTCGGCCTGCCGGACCTGCGCGGCGCGACCCCCGTCTGCATCGGGCAGGGCCCGGGCCTGAGCGACTTCGAGATCGGCCAGACCGGCGGCGAGGCGACGGTCGCCCTCACGGTCGCCGAGATGCCGGCCCACACGCACACCGCCTACGGCGCGGAGGTGCTCGGCGACCACAACAGCCCGGCCGGCGCGACCTGGGCCGAGAGCGGCCTCGGCCGGGTGGTGGACCGCAACTACGCCACGGCCCCGGACGGCACGGCGATGGCGGCGGGGGCCATCACGACCGCGGGGAGCGGGCAGGGGCACGACAACTGGCCGCCGTACCTGACGCTGACGTTCATCATCGCCATCACCGGCACCTTCCCGCCGCGCCCCTGAGTCACCCGCGGCGTTGCCGCGAGCCGGTCAGGCGCGGGCGGTGCCCAGAGCGGTCTGGATCGCCTTGACCAGCACGGCCACGACCAGCGCGACCGAAGGCCGGATCGAGGACTCCTCCATGCTCACCGTCCCCGTGAAGCCGGCGTGGTCGGAGATCTTCTCCAGCTGGGCATGCGCCGCCGCCGCGTCCGGGCCCGAGAGGCCCAGGGTCGGCTCCATCCGCACCGCGCCGATCAGCGTGGCCAGGGCGGCTGTGCGTTCGTCGGGCTGGTCGTCGCCGATCAGCGCGCGGCTCAGCCGCTCGCGGACGTCGGCCTCGACGGAAGGGTCGATGGTGGGGTAGCGGTGGAGGTGGTTGAAGCCGTCGGCCATCGTTTCGTCGACGTCGCAGATGATGTTGCGGGCGCACAGGTCGGACAGGACCCGGTCGCGCAGGCCGTGGCGGAGGCGTTGGAGCCAGGAGGCCGGGGTGTGCGGGGAGTCGGCGGCCAGGCGGGCCAGCACGGCGTCGGCGATCGGTTCGCCGGTCGGGGTGGAGTTGGTGGCCGCCAGGGTGCCGCCGACGTAGGCGATGCGGCCCGCCAGTGCCAGGTCGACCAGCACGGCGGCGGCCATGCCCAGGTCTAGGCCGATCGTCGAGCCGGTCGCGCGACCTGACTCGTTATCGTAGGCGAGCAGGAGTAATTCCTCGGCCAACGCAACTGAACCCATGACCGGACGGTAGCGCCTGCTCGCCAGGGGTCAAGTCCCCCGAACCGGCCATCCACACGCACGATGTCCGATAAATCGGATAAATCGCGCTAAGCCCGCCAGAGGACCGGCGTCTCAGTCCGGTGGTGTCGGCGCCAGGGGTGGCGGCGCCAGGGGTGGCGCGGGGCCACGCCCAGGGCCGGCAGGCGGACGGTGAACGTGGCGCCGTGGCCGGGCGCGCCCGAAGCCGTGATCGAGCCGCCGTGGCTGGTGACGACCTCGCGGATCAGGGCCAGGCCCAGGCCGTGGCGGCGCTCCCCCGCGTCGGCGCCGCGGTGGAAGCGGTCGAAGATGCGCTCGGCGTCGGCCTGGTCGAAGCCCGCGCCGGTGTCCTGGACGACGACCTCTGCCGCGTCCGTACGCCGCACCGTCACCGCGATCCGCCCGCCCGCCGGCAGGTGGGCCAGCGCGTTGGCCAGCAGCTCGCTGAAGACCCGCCGCAGGGCCGACTCGATGCCGGCGACGAGCAGCGGGCCGCCCGGCGTCGCCAGGGTGATGGTCTGGCCCTGTTCGGCGGCCAGGTCGGACTCGGCGGCCACGGCGTCGGTGGCCAGGGCGGTGAGGTCCACCGGGCCGACGGCGGGCAGGCCGTCGGGGGCGGCGGACAGGCGGGCCGACAGCAGGAGCTCGTCCACGATCTCGCCGAGGCGGCGGGTCGAGGCGACCAGCCGGACCAGGTCGCGGGTGTCCGGCGGGCGGGCGGCCACCCGGCGGGCGAGCAGCTGGGCCCGGGTGTGCACCTGGGCGATCGGGGTGCGCAGCTCGTGGCTGGCGTCGGCGACGAAGCGGCGCTGCCGGGCCAGGGCCTCGACCAGCGGGGCGACCGCGTGCCGGCCGACCAGCACGCCGGTCACCACGGCGGCGAGCAGGCCGACCAGCGCGGCCAGGGTGAAGGCGAACAGCAGGTGCCGGCGGTCGGCGAGCTGGAAGCGGGCGTCGAAGACGACCTGCACGACGCGGTCGCCCTGGCGCTCGGTGTGCACGTAGTACCTGGTGCCGTCGCGGGTCAGGCGGGAGTCGTGCGGGCGGCCGGTGGCGGCGACCAGTTCCGCGTCCGCGCGCACCGGCAGGCCCGGCGGGGGTGGGGTGTTGGCGCCGAGGAAGGCGCCGCGCTCGTACCAGAAGACCCAGCTGCACGCCGGCGGGCCGGGCACCGTGCCGTTGGCCGCGCCCCAGGCCAGCTCGCGCTGGATGGTCGCCTCCTGGCCGCGGACCAGCACCGCGTACGAGATGCCGCCGGCCAGGGCCAGCAGCGCCGTGATGGCCAGCCCGACGCCGAGGCCGAGCCGCAGCCGGGCCCGCCGGACGAGGTCCGCCTCCGAGACGTTCACAGCCCGCCCAGCCGGTACCCGAGCCCGTGCACGGTCCGCACGACCGGGCGGCCGAGCTTGCGGCGCAGGTAGTACACGTAGGTGTCCACGATCGACGCCGCCGCCGCCTCGTCGAAGACCCGCCGGCGCAGCTCGGCGCGGGAGTGCACGGTGCTCGGGCGGCCCGCGAGGACCCGCAGCAGCTCGAACTCGCGCGCCGACAGGGCGACCCGGGTGCCGTCGGGCAGCACGGCGTCGCGGGCGACCAGGTCGAGTCGGCCGCCGCCCAGGCGCAGCGACTCCGACCGGGCGGGCACCCGCCTGACGAGGGCGCGAATGCGGGCGGTGAGCTCGTCGAGGTCGAACGGCTTGACGAGGTAGTCGTCGGCCCCGGCGTCGAGGCCGGCGATGCGGTCGCCGACGGTGCCCAGGGCGGTGAGCATGAGGGCGCGGGCCGGGATCGACCGCGAGCGCAGCCGGGCCACCAGGTCGAGGCCGTCGAGGGCGGGCAGGAGGCGGTCGATGACCATCACGTCGTACCGCCGCGTCAGCCCTAAGTGCAGCCCCCGCTGGCCGTCGTGCGCCCGGTCGACGACGTAGCCCTCGTCGACCAGCGTCTCGGTCACCATCGCACTGAGCTCCTGGTCGTCCTCGACGACCAGGAGCCGCGGGGCTTCCACGGCACGCACTCCATGACAATGGCACCGCTAGGGCACCGCAGGAGAGTGATGGATGTCTCTATCTGAAACTTCCGGAAGGCTTGCGGAAAGCGGTGCCCGGCGGTCGAGCCAGCTCAGCACGGGTGTCGTCATGATCGTGGTGACGAGCGCGACGAGCACGAGCACCGTGAAAAGTGCAGGGCCGACGATCCCGGCCTCCAGGCCGACGTTGAGCGCGATGAGCTGCATGAGGCCGCGGGCGTTCATGAGCGCACCGACCCGCAGCGCCACCCCGTTGGACTCGCCGCGCAGCCGGGCCGCGGCCCAGCAGGCGCCGAACTTCCCGGCGATGGCCAGGACCACGCAGGCGATCGCGAACAGCAGCACGGCCGGGTCGCTCAGCAGCCCGAACTCGGTGCGCAGGCCGGAGAAGGTGAAGAACAGCGGCAGGAACACGATGGCGGCGACCGGGGTGAGGGTGTCGACGACCCTGTCGGTACGCTCGCTGCGCGGCATGATCACGCCGGCCGCGAACGCGCCGAAGACCGCGTACAGCCCGATCTTGTCGGTGTACCACGCGACCAGGAACAGCAGCGCGACCGTCCCCAGCAGCCGGCCCCGGTCGCCGACGCGCTCGCTGGACAGCAGCAGGTTCGCGGCCGGGCGCCCGCCGAACCACAGCACCACGGCGAAGACGACCGCGCCGCCGGCGGTGACGATGGCCGGGCCGGGCTTGCCGGAGGCGAACGCCAGCACGACGGCGAGCATGATCCAGGCGGCCAGGTCGTCGAGGGCGCCGCTGGCCAGCGAGAGCGAGCCGTGCCGGGTGCCCTCGATGCCCCGCTCGGTGATGATCCGGGCCAGCATCGGGAACGCGGTGATGGCCAGGGCCACGCCGACGAACGCGGCCGTGACGGCGAGCGGCGTGCCGTCCTTGCGCACCGGGGCGAGGCCGTCGGTGAGGTACACCAGCAGCACCCCCAGCGCGAGCGGCGCGGTCACCCCGGCGACGGAGACGGCCCCGGCCGTGCCGGCGAGCTTGGTGGTGCGGTGCCCGGCGAAGGCGTACCCGGCCTGGAACATGAACAGCACCAGCCCGATCTGCCCGACGACGTAGAGCACCGGCAGCAGCGGGGCCGGGAACAGCCAGCGCTCGACGCCGGGCAGCAGCAGGCCCAGCAGCGACGGGCCGAGCAGCACGCCGGCCAGCATCTCGCTGACCACAGCGGGCTGGCCGGCCTTGCCGAGCAGCCAGGACACCCCCTTGCAGAAGATCAGGATGACCCCGACGGCGATGAAGAAGGCGGGCGCGAGCTCGGTCGGCTTCACCGGTTGACCTCCTCGAAGTAGCCGGCGCACAGCCGCTGCCGCCGGGCGTCGATGACCATGTACGTGCCGCAGACGAGCTGGGTCAGCGCCCGCCCGGCCCCGGCCCAGCGGTCCCGGAACGCCTGCCCGGCCAGCCGGAGCCGGCTCGGGGCGGGCGCGCCGAGCGGGGTGAGATAGGCGGGGCCGCGGCTGGGCAGCGAGCGGGTGTGGGCGGCGGCGGAGGCGATCCCGTACCGGCGCAGGACCTCACGGGTGCAGGCCCGCAGCATCACGGGGGCGGCGCCGCGGGCCGGGCAGGCGCGGTTGGCGACCACGCCGTAGGGGATGAAGTGGGCGTCGCGCCGCGCCAGGGTGAGCCAGCGGTCGGGGTCGAACGCGTCGTCGGCGGCCGGGCCGGTGCGCTGGTAGGCGAGGTAGTTGAACAGCAGCACGGAGCCGGCCGGCAGGGTGACCCGCTCGTCGACGACGATCGGGGCCGAGGTGATCCGGTGCGCGATGCCGAACAGCGGATGCACGCGCAGCGTCTCGTCGATGGCCCGGTCCAGGGCGGCATCGTCGCCCGGCGGCACCGGCCAGGACGCGACGCTCAGCAACACGTGCGCCATCGCCTCGGACATCTGCACGACGGCGGTGTTGAAGAACGCGCCCTGCAGGTACCACGCCGTCTCCAACGACGAGAAGCCGGGCAGCAGCACGGGACAGGAGGACGACGAGATGCGGCCGAGCAGATACCGGGTGAGACGGTCGCGGCGGGACATGTGGCGCAGGGAGGTGCCCTTGAGGGCCGTCACGACGTCGTCGGCGTTGGCCACGATGAGGTCGCGCGCGTCGGGCGGGCACGGCTCGGCGAACACGAGCTCGTAGTACACCTCGGCCCAGATCGGCATCATGAGGTCGCGGAGTCGAACGTGGACGGTGCGGCCGGCCGGCAGCGCGTCGAGCCGGCGCCGGGTGGCCGCGGTCGCCAGCTCGTCGGAGCGCCCGTGCGGCACGGCGAGGACCTGGCGGGTGGTGCGGGCGACCTGGCGGTACCGCTCCCCCGGCTCCAGATGCTCCTGGTGCATCTGCGGCCCGGGTGCGAGCCAGTACCAGAACAGGTCGGAGAGCCCGGCCCCGCGGCTGCGCCCGTCCGCCGCCGGATCGGCGTAGACGCGCTCGAAGTGCTCGGCCCCGACCAGCGGCCCGGGCACCGCGATGCCCTCCTCGCCGTTGACCCATCGGAAGATCCACTCGCGCAGCCGCACGACCACCGCCGGCAGCCACCGCGGCACCGTCCACACCAGACAGAACACGGCCGCGAGGAGGACCCACGTCATCGCGGCGCCACCAGGTCGGGCGTGACGTCGGCCGGGCGGCGGGCACCGACGAGCGCGAGGGCCCGATCGAGATCCTCCCGCAGAAGCGAGAGCGCATCTTGTACTCCACGCGCCCCGTCGACCGCGAGCCCCCACAGCACCGGCCGCCCGACGAGCACGGCGTCGGCCCCGAGTGCGAGCGCGGCCACGATGTCGGCGCCGCACCGGACCCCGCCGTCGACGAGGATCGGCAGCCGCCCGCCGACGGCCTTCGCGACCGCCGGCAGCGCGTCGATGCTCGCGATCGCCCCGTCGAGCTGGCGGCCGCCGTGGTTGGAGACCAGCACCCCGGCGACGCCGTGCTCGACGGCCAGCTCGGCGTCGGCCGGGTGCAGGACGCCCTTGAGCACGATCGGCAGCGTGGTGATCCCGCGCAGCCAGTCGATGCCGTCCCAGCCGAGGCCGTCGTCCATCGCGATGGCCCGCACCGCCCCGGTCGCGTCGCGCATGTTCTCGCACACGAGGCCGGCCGGCAGGTCGTGGAACCCGTGCCGGTGGTCGCGCTCGCGCCGGCCGAACACCGGCGAGTCGGCGCTCACCACGAGCGCCCGGCACCCCGCCGCCTCGACCCGGCGCACGAGGGCGGTGGTGAATGCGCGATCGGGTTGCACGTACAGCTGAAACCACCACGGCCCCGCCTCGGCCGCGATCGCCTCGACCGGCGTCGTGGCCGCCATGCTGACGACGAGGACGCTCCCGGCCGCCGCGGCGCCCCGGGCGGTCGCCAGCTCGCCGTCGGGGTGGGCGAGGCGGTGGAACGCGGTCGGGGCGACGAGGATCGGCGCGGCCAGGTCGGTGCCGAGCAGCGTGGTGCGCAGGTCGCGGGGGCCGGTCGCGCGCAGCACCCGCGGGACGAGCCGGATGCGCTCGAACGCCTCCTCGTTGCCGTGCACGGTCCGCTCGGCGCCGGCCCCGCCCGCGTAGAAGTCCCAGTGTGCGGGTTCGAGCCCGGCCCGGGCCCGGGCGCGCAGCTCAGCGAACATCGAGCTGCCGGCCGACGAACTCCGCCAGGGGCCGCACGTGGACGTCGGGCCGGTCCCACCGGTTCTCCAGGTTCTCGGCCAGGTGGTGCACGGCCGCCACCGCCCCGCCGCGGTGCACCCGGACGACGGGGTGCAGGTAGGCGGCGTCGTGCGCCTGCCCGACGGTGTCCTGCGCGATCCGGCTGACGCTGATGTCGAACGGGTCCACCTTGTCGTGGTCCGGCCCGTACTCCAGCGTGGTCACGAACGCCAGCGGCAGCTCCCCCAGCCCGCCGTCGCGCAGGTAGTCGACGGGCACCTCCTCCACATAGGACACCTGCTCGCCGTCGACGATGACGACGTCGCCGAGGAAGCCGAACTGCTGCCACAGCGCCGAACTGCGGTTGACGCGGGCGACGATGGCGTCGGCGATCGCCTCCGGGGTCGCCTTCAGCGTCACGGCCGGCCACGGTGTCTCGTGGTGGCGGGACTCCAGGATGCGGTGCAGGGCGCGCACGCCGTACCGGAAACCGTGGATGAAGCCGTTGGTGGACTTCTTGAAGTCGCGCGGCTGCGTGATGGTGCCGGCGAAGTAGAGCCCGGGCACGTTCGCCGACTCGAACGCCGACGTCTGCGCCGGGAACCGGTCCTTGATGACGAGGTCCGGCCGGGCCGAAGCGTCGAAGATGGACGCGTCGAACCGGAAGCCGGTGCAGGCCAGCACGCGGTCGTAATACAGCTCCTTCACCACCTCGTCGGCGCGGGAGAAGGCGAACGCGACCCGGAATCCAGTGCCGTCGCGCTCGATGCGGCGCACGTGCCCGTCGAGGATGGCGTTGGAGGACTTCAGCTGGTACGTGTCCAGGAAGTTGTTGTTCACCGCCCGCAGATGCCCGACGTAGTGGGTCCGCCAGGCCATGTGCACCGAACTGGGCCCGGCGACGTGGATGACCGCCGTGGTCTCCATGAGCGCGTCGGCCGTCTCGAACGCGGAGTTGCCCTTGCCGATGATGAGCACCCGTTGGTCGAGGAAGTCCCGCGGCTCCACGGACATGTCGACGTAGTGCTCGGCGAGCTCGTACCCCTCGATGTCCGGCTCGTACGGCTTCGAGACCCCCGTCGCGACGATGAGGTGGCGGGCGGCGAAGCGCCCCGCCGAACTGTCCACTGTGAACCCGTCGCCGTCCCGGGCGACCCGCGTGACGCGCGCGTCATAGGTGACGTTCAGCCGCAATTGCGTGACGACGTCCGCCAAGTACTCCAGCATCACGTCGGCCGGCGGGAAGTACCGCTCGGTGTAGCGGGTGAACAGCAGGGACGGGTCGTCGCTCAGCAGCGAGTTCCAGTCCACCCGCAGGTTCAGCTCGGGGTCGTCGGTGCCGGTGTGCGGCTTGTTGATGGAGATCAGCTGCCGGTGCCGGGGGAAGCGGGCGAAGAACGCGCCCGGCCGGTCGGTGCCCTCCAGCACCAGGTAGTCGCGGCGGCCCTCGGCCTGCAGCAGCGCGGCGAGCTGCAGCCCGGCCGGTCCGGCCCCGATGATCAGGTAGTCGAGCACAGCGGTCACCCTTCCTCGACGACGTCCGCGGCGCGCCGCACGTCGTCCTCCAACGGCCGGTCCGGGTCGATCGGGGGTATCGCGGCCACGAGCGCCGCGAGCAGCTCCGCGTTGGCCGGGGCGGTCGGGGCGCGGGCGCCGACGTGCGCCGCCTGCCGCAGCCCCAGCGCGAGCGAGCCGACGATGACGCGCAGCAGCCGCGCCTGGTCCAGGGCCCGCAGCGCGGCCTGGTTGCCCAGCGGGATGACGTCCTGGTTGTGCAGGTTCGTCGGCAGGCTCTGCATGCTGGCCGGCAGCGCGTCGCGGCGGATCTCGGCGATGAGCGCGGTCGAGGCGAGCTGCACACCCTGCAGACCGTGCTGCTGCCCGGGCCCGGCGGCCAGCATCGGCGGCAGGCCGGTATTGCGGGCCGGGTCGACGAGCAGGTCGAGCTGGCGCTCGGCGAGGTTGCCGACCTGGGCGACGACCATCGACAGCACGTCGGCGGCGAACGCGGCGGGCTGGCCGAAGAAGTTGCCGCCGTGCACGACCGCGTCGTCGTCCGGGAAGAACAGCGGGTTGTCGCTGACCCCGCCGAGGTCGGCCGCGACGACACCGTCGGCGTAGCGCAGCGCGTCCTCGGCCGCGCCCAGCAGCTGCGGGGCGCAGCGGATGCTGTACGGCTCCTGCAGCGGGCGCTGTCCGGACGGGGTCAGGCCGGCGGCGAACCCGCGCATGGTCGCGCCGACGGCGATGGCGCCCGGGTGGCCGTACAACCGCAGCAGGCGCGGATCGAGGAACTGCGGGTCGCTGCCGAGCAGGTCGGCGAGCAGGCAGGTGAGCCGCTGCACGGCCCGGTGGGCGGCGCGGGCCGCGGCGAGGGCGAGGGCGGAGGCGGCGGTGGTGAGCGAGGTGCCGTTGACGAGCGCGAGGGCGTCGCGGCCGTCGAGCGGCAGCGGCTCCAGCCCGGCCGCCCGCAGCGCCTCGGCGGCGGGCATCCTGGTGCCGTCGAAGCACGCGGTGCCGCGGCCGCGCAGGGCCTGGGCGGCGGCGCCCAGCGGGATCAGGTCGCCGCTGGCCCCGACCGAGCCGTAGCGGGGCATCACCGGCGTGAACGTGGTGCCGAGCATGGCGGTGAGGGCGTCGATGACGTGCGGCGAGACCCCGGACGCGCCGCGGGCCAGGGACCAGACCCGCACGAGCATGGTGGCCCGGGCGACGTGCGGGTCGATGTCGGGGCCGTGCCCGGCGCCGAGGTGGGCGAGCGTGTTGTCGGCCTGGTCGCGCAGGTCGGCGCGGCCCGCGTAGCCTACGAGCGCGCCGAAGCCGGTGGTGCTGCCGTACACCGCGCGGTCGTCGCCGAGCACCTTGGACAGGAAGCTGCGCGCCGCCCCGACCCGGTCCCGCACCGCCGCCCCGGCCGTGACCCGGATCGGGTCGCGGGCGGCGATCAGGTCCGCGATCCGCAGCGGCGCCGCGAGGTCAACTGCTGGCGTCATGGGAGGCGACGCTAGAGCCCGATTCTCAGAACGTTCTGAAATCGGCTCGTTACGGTGCGCCGCATGACGCTGGACTACCTCATCATCGGCGCCGGCCCGGCCGGGCTGCAGCTGGCCGCCCTGCTGGAGCGCGACGGCCGCGACTACCTGGTGCTCGAGGCCGGTCCGGCGCCGGGGACGTTCTTCCGCACCTACCCGCGGCACCGCACGCTGATCTCGATCAACAAGGTCTGGACCGGCTCCGAGGACCCGGAGTTCAACCTGCGCGCCGACTGGAACTCGCTGCTGAGCGACGACGAGTCCCTGCTGTTCAAGCACTACAGCCGCCGGTACTTCCCGCACGCCGACGACCTCGTGCGCTACCTCGGCGACTTCGCGGCGCGGCTGGCGCTGCGCATCCGGTACGACACCAGGGTCTCGAGGATCGCGTTCGCCGACGGACTGTTCGATGTGGACGGACTCGCGGCCCGGCGGGTGGTGGTGGCCACCGGCGTCTCCCAGCTGCACGTCCCGCCGATCCCGGGCGCGGAGCTCGCCGAGCGGTACGACACCGTCAGCGTCGACCCCGAGGACTTCACCAATCAGCGGGTGCTCGTCATCGGCAAGGGCAACTCGGCCTTCGAGACCGCCGACGCGCTCGTGGAGACGGCCGCGGTCATCCACGTCGCCGGGCCGCACGCGATCCGGCTGGCCTGGCAGACCCACTACGTCGGGCATCTGCGGGCGGTGAACAACAACTTCCTGGACACGTACCAGCTCAAGAGCCAGAACGCGGTGCTGGACGGCACGGTCGAGCGCATCGAGCGCCGCGCGGAGGGCGGGTTCCGGATCGACTTCCGCTACGCGCGCACGGTGGAGCGGCTGCGCCGGCTGGAGTACGACCGGATCATCCTCGCCACCGGCTTCCGCTTCGACGCGTCCATCTTCGACGGGTCGGCCCGGCCGCGGCTGGTCATCGACGACCGGTTCCCGGAGCAGACGCCGGCGTTCGAGTCGGTGAACGTGCCCGGACTCTACTTCGCCGGGACCCTGACCCAGCAACGCGACTTCAAGAAGTCCACGAACGGCTTCATCCACGGTTTCCGGTACGGCGTGCGCGCCCTGCACCGCATCCTCGGCGTCCGGCATCACGGCGCGCCGTGGCCGTCGGTCGCGGTCGAGCCCTCGCCGGACGGGATCGCCGACGCCATCATCGCGCGCATCAACCGCACCTCGGCGCTGTGGCAGCAGTTCGCGGTCCTCGCCGACGTGGTGCTGCCCGACGGCACGTACTACGAGGAGGTGCCGGTCGCGTTCCTGCGCGACGGCGGGCTCGGGGAGGTGCCGCTGGCGTTCGTGACCACGCTGGAGTACGGGCCGGACCACGACACGGTCGACCCGTTCGACATCACGATCCCCCGCATCGCGGAGAACGACGCGGCGGCCGCGCACGACGCCAGCTACCTGCATCCCGTGGTGCGCGTCCATCGCGGGGCAGACGTGGTGGCGGAGCACCATCTGGCCGAGAACCTGGAGAACCACTGGGACCTGCCCGCGGTACACCAGGAGCCGTTGTCGCTCTTCGTCAAGGGAATCCTCGCCGATGCCGGCTGAGGACACCTGGCCGCAGCCGGTGCTCGACCTGCTGGCGACCGGCGACGACCGGCCCGTGTTCGAGGACGGCGACCGGGTGACGACGGCGGCCGGGATGGCGGCGCTGGTGCGGCGGATCGTCGCCGGGCTGCGGGTGGCGGGGGCCGGGCCGGGCACCGCGGTGGCACTGACGCTCGGGGTGACGGCGGAGGCGTTCGCCGCCAACCTGGCCGCGTTCGCGGTCGGGGCGATGGTGTCGGGGCGGCCCGTGCCCGGGGCGGTCGTGGTCGACGAGGACCGGCTGGCCGCACTGCTCGCCTCCCCCGACGACGGCGCGCCCCTGGTGGCCGCCGGACGGCCCGCCGACGTGGCCCGGCTGATCTGGACGAGCGGCAGCACCGGGCGGCCCAAGGGGTGCGCGCAGACGTACGCGGCGATGAGTGCGGCGTGGGCGCCGTACCCGGACCGGTGGCCGCCGGCGATCGCCGAGCTGGCGCCCCGCCTGCGCCGATACCTCGTGTTCGGGTCGCTGTCGAGTCAGGTCATGCTGGAGTACGGCGTGCTGGCCCTCGCCGCCGGCGGCACCCTCGTCGCCGCGCGCCCGCCCGGGTTCCCGGACATGATGCCGCGGCACCGGGCCACCGGCAGCGTCATCACCGTCGGCAAGCTGCACCACCTCGTACGCGCGCAGCGGGCGGCGCCGGCCGACCTGTCGTCGCTGCGGGCGCTCATGGTGTCCGGGTCGCCGCTCGAACCGGCCCGGCTCGCCGAGGCCCTCGACGTGCTGGGGCCGATCGTGTTCCACGGGTACGGGCAGACCGAGACCGGCATGATCGCGATGGCCACCCCGGGCGAGATGCTCGGCGACCCGCGCGTCCTCGCCTCGGTCGGGCGGCCGCCGGCCGGGCACGAACTGTCCATTCGCGACGGTGAGCTGTTCGTGCGCACGGCCGCGCAGGCCTCCTTCTACTGGGACGACCCGGCCGAGACCGCCGACGTGTTCCAGGACGGCTGGGTGCGGACCCGGGACCTGGCCACTGTGGACAGTCGCGGGTACCTGCGGCTCATGGGGCGCGTGCGGGACGTCGTCATCGTCAACGCCGAGCTGGTCTACGCGGGGGCGGTCGAGCGGGTGCTCGGGTCGGATCCGGCGGTGGCCGAGGCCTACGTGGTGGCGCGGCCGTCCCTCGACACGGGCGAGGCGGTGCACGCGTTCGTGGTACCGGCGACGGGTCTGGATCCTGATCTTTCGCACTTGCGAAGTTTGGTCGGGTCTGTGCTCGGCGAGGCCGCCGTGCCCCGGACGATCGCGGTCATCGCCGCCGCGCCGCTCGCGCCCAGCGGGAAACCCGACAAGAATTTGCTGTAGCGCAATCGTCCGTGTTACCCGGAAGGATTCGGCCGGTCGGACCACAGAACCGGCCGTGCCGACCATGCCACGCAGCGTTCTGCTTGGCTAGCGTGATCGCCGCATCCGTGCACTTGGGACGACTGCGAGAGGCGGCACCATGACTCAGGGTACGTTCAACACCGGCGAGATCAGCGCGCACGCGAGCCTCACCCGCCAGCGGGCCGAGGAACTGCAGCAGGCGGTGGCCAACCTGCGCAGCGCGGCCCAGCAGCTCCAGGCGGTGTGGACCGGCCCCGGCGCGCAGTCCTTCCAGGGCACGCGCGAGCAGTGGGAGCGGGCGGTCGTGCCGCTGCAGGAGAGCCTCGCCAGCATGGGCCAGGCGCTGAACCAGGCCAGCCAGAGCTACGAGAGCAACGAGAACACCATCAGCCGCGCGTTCGGCAAGTAACCCCGCACCGCATGGCAGTCAGCGGCAGTTTCGACACGGGCGCCCTGCGCGACGGCGCGAGCCGGCTGGCCACCGCGGCCGACCTGCTCCGCCGCCTGCGCGCCGACCTGCGCCCGGACGGCTTCCCCGACCCCGTCTACGGCGCGGTGCACAACCTCGGCAAGCGCGGCGGCAACCTCATCTCGGCCATCGCCGACGACGCTGCTGACCTGCGCAAACAGCTCGAACAGACGGCGGAGTGCTACGAGGCGCTGGAGGGGTCCCTCGCCGCACGGTTCGGCGGCACCCCATGACCACCACCGCCGCGCTGCGCACCACGACCGTCCTGCGCGGCGGCGACCCCGCGCCCGGCGACGGCTGGGCCGTCCAGGAGGTCATCCGCCAGCTGCGCGACACCGTCACCGCGGTCCAGTCGGCCTCGGCCGTGCTGACCGGCATCGGCACCGACCGCGACGTGTGGACCGGCCCGGCCGCCGAGGCGTTCGCGCCGCGCAAGGAGGACCTGTCCCGCCGCCTGGCCACCGCCGGCCGCGCGTACGGCCGCGCCGCCGACGCCCTCGACCACTGGTGGCGCCGCCTGTCCGACCTGCAGACCGAGGCGGCCGAGGTGGCCGCCCTGGCCCGCCGCGCGCACGACGAGCACCAGGCCGAACAGGCCCGGCTGGCCGCCTGCTCCCCCGGCCCCCCGCCGGTCGTCCCGCCGGGGCCGCCGCCGGCCGTGGTCGCCCTGCAACGCCGGCACGACGCGATCGCCGCCGACGCCGCCCGCGACCGCAAGGCCTGCGAGGCCGAGATCGACGCCGCCGCGGCCGAACTCGGCGGCAGCGGCGGTCGCGGCTTCTTCGAGATGCTCAAGGGCGCGCTGGTCGAGGGCGCGGAGATCCTGCACACCATCCGCGAGGTCCTCGGCGTCGTGGCCCTGATCGCGACGTTCTTCCCGGTCATCGCCCCGTTCGTGGACACCCTCTACCTGGCCGTCGCCGCCATCTCGCTGGTGGTCGACCTGACCCTCGTGGCGACCGGCGACGGCGACTGGGGCACTGTCGGCGAGTCGGCGCTCAGCGTGGTGCTGGGCGGCGTCGGCAAGCTCGGCACCGTGGCGCGGACGGGCGCCCAGAACGCGGGCAAGCTGGAGTTCGCCGCCGACGCCGCCAAGAACTCGGCGCGCTTCGGCGAGAAGGCCGCCCCGATCCTGCTGGCCCTGGGCATGACCGACAAGGCCGCAGTGACCGCCGCCAAGGCCGGTCTGGCCGCCGAGCGCTCGGCCGACTACGCCACGACGGCGATCCACGTAGCCGGGGACACGACCCGCACCGGTGTGGTCGCCGGCGCCGTGCGTGAGACCCTGCACCCGATCCAGGCGGGCCGCGAGGCCAAGGCGGTTCAGGACCTCATCAAGGAATCATCCGGCTACGGCCGCCTGCCGAAGCTGGAGCAGTGGGTGCCCGCGGGCCACCGCGCCCCCGCGATCGGCGGCATGCTCGCCGAGGGCGCGGACAAGGGCTACGAGGTCTACCAGGACTACAAGAAGGTCGACAAGTGGATCAAGGGTCAGACGGGCGAATGAGGATCTCCGCCGCGGGCGCCGACGGGGCCGGGGTCTCGCTCGAACTGCCGCCGGGCTGGTGGGCCCTCCCCCTGACCGCGACGGACCTCCCCGCGCGAGTCGAGGCGCTGGTGGCCGGGCAGACGGCGGCCCTGCCCGACGCGGCCGGGGAGGAGCTGACCGCCGAGTACGACCGCATGACGTCCACGGCCCGCACCGCCGGCGCTGTCCTGCTCGCCGGGGGCGCCGCGGCCGCGAACGACGACGGCCGGATCGTGGTGGCCTCACTGCTGGTCGCACCGTACGAGGCCTACCGCGGCGCCGACCGTCCCGGGTGGTCTGAGGGGCCATCGGCACGCGTCCCGCTGCCGGGCGGGACGGCGGTCCGGCACACCTGGCTCGGCACCGGGGCCAGTCCGCTGGGGCCGGTGCGGCAGCTCGACGTGGAGTACGTCGTCGCGCCGCCCGATCCGCCGTCGTGGATCCTCGCGTTCCGCACGCCCGCGCTGCGGCATGTCGTGATGCTGCTGGCCGCCTTTGACGCGATCGCCGCCACCATGCGCCCCGAGCGTACGTCGGAGCCCGCGCCCGTCTTCGGTTAGGACGACGCGGCGGCGATCAGGGCGGTCGCGGTGCCGGTCCACGCCGGGGCCAGCGCCAGCAAGCGGTCGGCGTTCGGCTGCGGCATGGTGTTGAACGGCGCCAGCTCCGCCACCAGGGCACGCAGGCGGTCCACCCCCACCGGCAGCGGGCCGGCCAGCCGGTCCACCACGCCCAGCAGTTCGTTCATGCGGCCCTCGCGGCGCGGCAGGGCGTCCACGTCCGCGGCGGTCACCAGCGGGACCTGGACCGGAACCGGCTCGCGGCGGCGCAGCAGGATGCCGCGGCCGGCGATGTCGCGGCCGACGTAGGCCTCGGGCAGGTGGCGTACCGCGCCGAAGAGGAACGCCCGCGGCTGGCGCGGGCCCGTCAGCAGGCCCACACCAGCGCGGCCCGACTCGGCCAGGATCGAGCCGTGCGGGGGGCCGCCGAACGCGTCCAGGTCGGCGGCGACCAGTGCGCCGACGCCGGGCTCACCCGACTCGAAGACCTGTTCGCGCAGGACGCGAGCCACGTCGGGGCCCTGGAGGCGGTCGGCGTCGTCGATCAGCACCACGTACGGGCCGCTCGGGACCGTGGCCAGGGCCAGCTGGACGTGGCGCTCGGTCGGGGTCGGGGCCAGCAGGGCCACCGCGACCCCTTCCACGTTGTCGGCGAGCAGGCGCAGGGGTGAGGTGCGGTTCGGGGCGATGACGATGACCGGCACGCCCCGGGCGATCAGGTCCAGGCCCGCGGCCAGCAGCGCGGTGGACTTGCCGCTGCCCGGTTCGCCGGCCACGAAGACGCCCGGGCCGTCGGCGAGGCGGGCGCCGAGGAGGGTCAGCTCGTCGCCGCCGGCGCCGAGGAACACGTCGCTGCGGTCCCGTCCCAGGCCGCGCGAGACGGGCCACGGAAGGCGGGAGGGCAGCGGGTCGATGCGCCACGGTCCACCTTGGACGGTCGGATGGGAGGGCCGGGACGGCAGGCGGTACGCGATCTGCATCGTGCGGTACGGCGCGGTCAGGCGGGTCGCCTGGCCCGGGCGGGGTTCCGTGGGGCGCAGGGCGGCCGGGACGCCGACCGCGTTGTAGTCGTCCTGGTCGAAGGAGAGCGCGAGGCGGTCCGTGGCGGCGCTGTTGAGCATCGGGTGGCGGGTCAGCATGCGCGCGGTGCCGGTCATCGCGACATGGACGCCCGCCGCGGCGCCCTTCTGGAAGACGTGGGTGAGCTGGTCGAGCGGGGCGCGGTTGTTCAGCTCGCCGAAGACGCGTTCCCAGGTGTCGAAGTCGTCGATCAGGAGCACCGTGCGGGCCTGGCGGGGCGGCTCGTCGACCAGGCGCTCCAGGCGGTCCAGGAGCCTGGCGCCGCGGTCGAGTTCGTCGCGGGTGACGTACGCCCCGCAGTGCGGCAGATCGCGCAGGTCGGCGAGGCGGCCGCCGCAGTCGATGACGTACAGGTGCAGCTCGTCGGGGCGGCTCGCGGCCACCGACGCGGCCAGGGCGCGCAGGAGCGTGGTGCGGCCGGAGCGGGGGCGGCCGGCGGCCAGGAGGTGTCCCGATTCGAGGTGCCACGCGGCCACCGGCTGCTCGCGTTCGGCGACCCAGTCCTCGCGGGCATAGGACAGTACACCCGCGGCGGAAGGCGGCAGGTCCAGCTCGTCCGGCAGCGGTGGGAGCCAGGGTGCCTGGGTGCGGGTGAGCCCCTCCAGCTCGGCGGCGTCGCGGATCGCGGCGGCCAGCACGTTGACGTCCTTGGCGGCCGAGGCGGCGGCCAGGTCCGGGGCCCGGCCCAGGTCGGTCAGGGCGGCCCGCACGATGCGCACGTCGGCCGCGGCGCGTCTCGTGCTGCCGCCCACGAACGCGGTCTGCAGCGTGGTCAGCCCGGCGGTGTCGCCGCGCTGGAGCAGGGCCCGGCCCGGCACGGCGATCGCGGCCGCGTCCGGGGAGCCGACGACGTCCGTCGAGTGCTCGGCGTCCAGGTGCAGGGCGACCCGGATGTTGACGTTGGGGCGGATCTCGGTGGGGACGATCCCGCGCGGGGTCTGGGTGCCGATCACGAGGTGCAGCCCGAGCGAGCGGCCCTGGGTGGCGACGGTCGTGAGCCGCTTGAGGATGTCCTCGGGGAGGTCGTCCCGCAGGATCGAGAACTCGTCGATCACGACGAACATGCGCGGCAGGGACTTCGGGGCGCCGGAGGGCAGGGTGCCGTCGTCGGATTTTCGCTGGTACTCCCCGAGCCCCTCGATCCGCAGCTCGCTCAGCAGCCGCTGGCGCCGCCGGATCTCGCCGGCCAGGGAGTCGATGGCCCGCATGACCTTCGGGCCGTCCAGGTTGGTGATCATGTCGAGCACGTGCGGGAGGCCCTCGAACGGCTGGAACGCGGCGCCGCCCTTGAAGTCGACCAGGATGAAGCCGAGCTCGTCGGGGCGGTTGGCCAGGGCGAGCGCGGCGACGAGGGTCTGCAGCAGGGCGGACTTGCCGTAGCCGGTGGAGCCGGCCACCAGCGCGTGCGGGCCGCTGCCGACGAGGTCGACGAGGAGCGGGCCTTCGCCGGTGGCGCCGAGCGGGACGACGGTGCGCCGCGGCTCCGCCCGCCAGCGCTGCACGATCGCCGCCGGGTCGGCCGACATGCCGGGCAGGTCGAGCAGGGCGACCGAGTCGGGCAGCCCGGCCGCGCCGGCCCGGGCGTCGGGGTCGGCCAGCGGGGCGAGGGCGCGGGCGGCGGCGGTCGCGATCGCCGGGGACGCCAGGTCGGCCAGGACGCCGCGCACGTCCGGCTCGCCCGGGCGGCGCACGGTGAGGCGGGGCTCGCGCTGGTCGAGCTCGACGGTGATCGGGCAGCGCGACGGCAGGGCGCCGACGGCGATGACGTGCACGCCGCGCTCGGGGCCGGCCCGCAGCAGGTCGGCCAGGCCGGCCACGTCGTGCTCGGCGACGCCGTCGACCACGAGCAGCCAGCGCGGCCCGCCGGCGGCCAGGGCGGCGCGGACGGTGTCCACCAGGGCGGCCAGGGTCTCCTCGCCGGCGGCGACGGTGGCCAGGGCGGCGGTACCCCGCGTGTGCGGCAGCCACCGCAGGAAGTCCCACCCGGCCGCGGCGTCGTCCGGCAGCCGCCGGGCCAGCAGCGCGATGCGCAGGTCGGCCGGGCCGCTCTGCACGGCCGCCTGGACGACGAGGGACCGGGCCAGGGCGCGGGCGGCGGCGGGCGGCCCGGCCACGCCGACGGTCCCGGCGGTGCCGAGCGAGGCGGTGACCGGCACCCCGCGCAGCGTCGGCGGGACGGCCCGGTCCGGCTCCGGGGCCGGGTCGGTGAGGGCGACCCCGCTGGGCAGGTCGGCGACGCCGAGGCGCAGCCGCAGGAAGTCGTCGTGGCCGGGGCGGCGCTGCCAGAGCCGGCCGTCGAAGCGCTGGGCGACGGCGAGCACCTCGGCGAGGTCCGGGGCCTGCTCGAGGCGGACCCGGCGTTCGGCCGCGGCGAGTTCGCCGAGGCGGGTCAGGCCGGCGGCCCGGGCGGCGGCGTACTCGCGGGCCGCCCTGCGCTGCTTGCGGCGGCCCCCGAACGCGCCGGCCAGGGTCGAGGCGAGCAGCGTGACGGTGCTGGCCCCGGAGAGGATCAGGAAGCTGACGTTGTGCCAGACGAGGTAGGCGACCGCGCCCAGCACGAGGCCGGAGGCGGCGGTCCAGCCGAGCCCGGTGGCGGCCTTCGACGGCTCCGGGGGCGGCTCCGGCAGGGTGACCGCGCCGGGGTCGGCGGGCTGGTCGTAGCGCTGCTGGCGGTCCAGGCGCAGGGTGCCGTCCGGCATCGGGATGAGCACCGCGGGCGGCCGGGGCGGGCCCGGGTCGTGCACGGTGAGCAGGTCGTCCCCGATCCGCACGAGGGTGCCGGGCGGGGCCGTGCGGGTGTCGCCGCCGCGCAGGAGGGCGTCGCCGACCAGGGTGTGGTTGCTGGAGTGCTCGTCGGTGACGTGGGCGCCGTCGACGGTACCGGCGAACACCGCATGCCGCTCGCTCGCCGCCACGGTGGACAGCCGCAGGCCCCGGTCCGCGCCCCGGCCCACGGTGAGCACCGCGCCGGGCGGCAACGGGGCGCTCGACCCGGCGTCCGGCCCGCTCACCACGCGGACGCTGCGCCCTGGGTACACCGCGTCGCGTTTTTCAAAAAAAGGCCCGAACGAGACGACCGCGCCCGCGCGCAGCCCGGCCTCGGCCAGGGTGGCCTGCGGCGGGCAGGGGCCGGCCTGGCTGTGCAGCACCGCCCGGCCGTCGGCGCCCAGGAACGCCCCGAGCGCGGCCGCGAGCTGGTCGACGGTGGCGCCCTCCCGCGCCTCGACGTGCAGGTCGGCCTCCCGGCCGGCGATCGAGACGGTGATCGGCAGCCACATGATGGTCGGTCAACTCCTGACGGCTCGCGCGCGCGTTTGCCGTACAGCAATAATCGCAAAGCGGCCCCCGGCACAACCGGTTCGGGCGCAAACGAGCCGTTCGGCTGCCGCACATCGACTGTCCTGACGGCCGGACCTGGCCCCGCGAAGTCCGAACGGACCATGACGTTCCGCCCTGTACTGCGGATACGTTCGCCCGGCGATCGTTGCCGGAGGGGGTTTCGCGGGTGCTGCGCGTGTGGCGGGCCGTCAGGTCTTGGGGACGCGGACGGGTCGTCGTCGCCGCGTGGTGCGTGCTCGGGCTCGCCGCGGCGGGCTTCGTCGTCGCGGCCGGAACCGGCTACCGGGCGCCCCTGTCCGGGCTGCGCAAGGCCGGGCACTGGGTGTTCGACACGGCGGCCGGGGCCGCGTTCCACATCGACGGGCCGACGAAGAACCTGGACGCGAAGATCGGCGGCTTCCCGGGTGCGAACCACCTGCCGGGGTTCACGATCCAGGGCTCCTCCAAGGGGTACGTCGTGCACGGCCGGACGATCGACGTGTTCGACACGCCGACGCTCAGCGTGAACACCTCGATCCCGATGACCGTCGACGAGCAGCCCGTCGGCCTGGAGGTCAACGGCGGCCCCTACCTGGTGTACCGGGCCACCGGCACCGCCGTCCGGCTCGACGTGCCGCCGCTGGTCATCCAGCTCGGCGGCCCGGTCGCCGACCCGGTGGCGACCGAGGACGGCACCGTCTGGCTGCGCCGCACCGACTCCGGCGCGCTGTGCCACATCGCCCCGGGCGCGTCCGGCATCGCCTGCGCCGGCACCGTCCCGGACGGCCACACCGGCGTGCTCGCGGTCATCTCCGGGCACGCCTCGTTCGTCGACGCCACCGACGCCACCGTGCGCCCGGTCGGCCCGGACGGGCTCGGCGCGGCCAAGGCCCTCGGCACGGCGGTCCCCGCGGGCGCCACGCTCGGCAACGCCGACGTCGACGGCCGGCTGCCCATCGTGGACAAGGGGCGGCCCCAGCTGCTGCTCGCGGACGTCAAGAGCGGTGGGGCGCCGGTGACGGTACCCCTGGCCGCCGGCGACTACGGCCAGGTCGCGGTCGGCGAGGGCACGGTCGCCGTGGTCAACGCCACCACCGGCGAGGTGCTCACGTTCGACGCCAAGGGCAACCCGAAGGCGAAGCTCCCGGTCCCCGGCGGGGCCAAGGGCGTGCAGATCACCAAGGGCCAGGACCAGCGGCTGTACGTCGACACCGCCAACGGCACGCACACGCTCGTCGTCGACCACGACGGGTCGGTGACCGCGGTCCCGATCGGCGGCTCCCAGCTGCCGCAGGCCAACCCGACCCCGTCGACGCCCGCCGCGCCGCCCGCCACCCAGCCGGCGACCACCAAGACCGCGCCGCCGCCGACCACCACCAAGAAGGCCGCGCCGGGCGCCCCCGGTGCCGTGAACGCGCGCCCCGGCAACGGCCAGGCCCAGCTCAGCTGGGGCGCGGCCGCGGCCAACGGGGACGCGGTCCAGGCGTACACGGTGGCCTGGCGCGGCGACGACGGCAGCACCGGCACCCTCGACGTGCCCGGCAACCGGCTCACCACCGACCTGACCGGCCTGCGCAACGGCGTCTCCTACACGGTCACGGTCACCGCCCGCAACGGCGTCGGCACCGGCCCGGCGGCCACCTCGGCCCCGTTCAAGCCGAGTTCGGAGGTGCCGGGCGCGCCGGGCGGGGTGAAGGCCAGCGCGGCCGCCGCCGACGGTTCGGTCGCGGTCAGCTGGGACGCCGCCAACGGCCAGGGCCACACCATCACCCGCTACGACGTCACCGCGACCGGCAGCGACGGCAGCACCGCCCCGGCCGGCACGGCCACCGGCACCACGACCACGGTGACCGGGCTGACCCTCGGCGTCACGTACCAGTTCACCGTCACCGCCACCAACGACCTCGGCACCACCGGCCCGGCCTCGGCGGCCAGCGGCGGCGCGACCCCGTTCAAGGCGGCGGCCGCGCCCGGCGGGGTCAAGGCCGCGGTCCGCGACGGCGGGGCCACGCTGAGCTGGAACGCGCCGAACCTCAACGGCGGCACCCTGGAGCACTACGTCGTCACCGCGACCGGCCAGCCCGACCGCGAGGTCACCGCCGGGCCGGTCTCGTTCGACGGCCTGAGCAACGGCACCGCCTACACGTTCACCGTCAAGGCGGTCACCAAGGGCAAAGAGGGCGGCGGTACCCGCGACGGCGCCACCGGCACCGCCAGCGGCACGCCGGGCCGGACCGGGACCGCCGACGTGACCGGCGTCAGCCTCTCCGGCGACCGGCAGGCCACCGTCAACCTCAACGTGAACCTGTACAACTCCGGCGCCGGCACCTGCCAGCTCGTCTTCAACGGGGCGCTGCGCTGGTCGGGCGGGTGCGCGGGCTCGGTCGTGGTCGGCGGGCTGTCCTACAGCACCAGCTACGACGTGTACGCGCAGGTCGTCAACGCCTACGGCACCGGACCGGCCGGCGCGCACGGCAGCGTCCGGAGCAACGACGCGCCGCCGCCGGCCACGATCTCGGTGTCCAAGGGCGGCCGGTACAGCGGCGCGGCCTGCACCAGCTCGTCGTGCGCCTACCTGACCGTGACGCTGGCGAACTTCGCGGCGAACACGAAGTACAGCATCATCTGCACCTCCGGCGGCCCGGCGGGCGGCTCCGGCGACTACTACCAGTACGACGTCACCACGAACGGCTCGGGGGCGAGCACCTCCAGCACCTGCTTCTACGGGTACCCGGGCCAGCAGGTCTGGGCGCACGTGGTGAGCGGCCCCACGTCCAACACCCTGACCTGGTAAGGCAGCGACATGATCCCCGCGCAGCACATCGCCGAGCTCTACCGGCGCATCGCCTCGAACATCGAGTACGTCGTGCACGGCAAGCCGGGCGTGCTCCGGCTGGTCGTCACGTCCCTGTTCGCCGAGGGGCACCTGCTCATCGAGGACCTGCCGGGGCTGGGCAAGACGAGCATCGCCCGCTCCCTGGCGCGCTGCGTCGGCGGGCTGGCCCAGCGGGTGCAGTTCACGCCGGACGTGCTGCCCAGCGACATCACCGGCGTGATGGTGTTCAACCAGCAGTCGGGGACGTTCGAGTTCCACCACGGGCCGGTCTTCGCCAACGTGCTGCTCGCCGACGAGGTCAACCGGGGCACGCCGAAGGTGCAGTCGGCGCTGCTGGAGGCGATGTCCGAGCGCAGCGTGACGGTGGACAAGCAGACCCATCTGCTGCCCCGGCCGTTCATGGTGGTCGCCACGCAGAACCCGATGGAGCTCGACGGGACGTACCGGCTGCCGGAGGCGCAGCTGGACCGGTTCATGATGCGCATCGAGATCGGCTACCCGGACCACGACGCCGAGGTCCGCGCGATCCAGGGCGACGCCCGCGGGGTCAGCCCGGACGAGCTGCCGGCCGTGGTCGAGCCGCAGGAGCTGCGCCAGATCATCCAGTCGGTGAGCGCGCTGCACGCCGACCCGGAGATCTGCTCATACGCCGTCCGCCTCGCCGCGGCCACCCGCACCCACCGCGACGTGCGCTACGGTGCCAGCCCGCGGGGCAGCATCGCGCTGGTGCGGGCGGCGCGGGCGTGGGCGGCGACGGCCGGGCGGGACTTCGTCAACGTCGACGACCTCAAGGAGCTCGCGGTGCCGGTGCTCGCCCACCGGGTCGTGCTCACGCCGCAGGCCGAGCTGGCCGGGCAGACCTCGGCGGGCGTGGTCCGGGAGGCGCTGCAGACCGTCGGCGTGCCGGTGGTCCGCGCGTGAGGAAGGCGCTGACCCGGCGGGGCTGGACGGTGCTCGCGGCCGGGATCGTGCTGTACGGGCTCGGCGAACTGCTCGGCCACCCCGTGCTGCGCGCCCTGGCCGCCGTCGCCGTCGCCGTCGTGCTGGTCAGCGCGGTCCTCGGCGCGCGCCGGCTCCCGCTGCGGGTCGAGCGGAGCCTGGAGCGCGGCCGGGTCATGCGCGGCCAGCCGGTGCCGGTGCGGCTCACCGTCACCAACTCCGGCCGCTGGTGGACGCCGCGCTTCGACGGCGTCGACGGCGGCCCGGTCACCGTGCCCGCGCTGCGGCCCCGCCGGTCGGCCACCGTGGCGTACACCGTCACCCCGCAGCGCCGCGGCGAACTGCGTCTCGGGCCGCTGCGGGTGGCCCAGCGCGACCCGCTCGGGCTGACCGACCGGCAGCGGGACACCGGCGGGGTGACGAGCCTGTGGGTGTACCCGCGGGTGCACCAGGCCGCCCCGCTCGGCGCCGGCCACCGGCGCGGCGTGCTGCCCGGCGGCGCCGGCGGCGGCTCGCTGCGCGGGGCCCAGGAGCTGCGCGCCCTGCGCGAATACGTGCCCGGCGACGAGCTGCGCCACGTGCACTGGAAGGCGACCGCGGCCACCGGCGGGCTGATGGTCCGCGACCTGTTCGACCCGCCCGCGTCCGACCTGCTGGTCGTGCTCGACACCCGGCCGGAGGCGCTGTCCGCGGACGCGTTCGAGGAGGCGGTCGACTTCGCCGCGTCGATCCTGCACGCCGCCACCGACGCCGGGCACCGGGCCCGGCTGCGCACCACCGACGGCCTCGACGCCCGCGGCGCCTTCCTCGAGGCGCTGTGCGCGGTCGAGCAGCGGCCGGCCGCGCTCGCGCACCAGCCGTATCCGGGCACGGTCGTCTTCGTCACCGGTCCGGCCGGTGCCGACCTGGGCTGGCTGGGCGCCTCCGGCCGCGGCGTGGTCGCCGCCGTCACCCCCGGCCTGTTCGCGAGCGTGCTGCCGAACGTCGTCGCCCTGTCGGGAGCCGATGCCGCGGCGCTGACCGCGCGGTGGAACGCGGCGGCCCGATGAGCGGGGTGCGGGCCTGGCTCGGCGGGGTCGCGGTCGCGTGCGGTACCAGTGCCGGGGCCTTGTGGTTCGCTCCTGTCTTCGGCACCCGGGCGCTGCTGCCCGCGCTCGCCGCCGTCGTGGTGGCCGCCGCGCTGGGCGACGCCGTGCCGCGCCTCGCCCCGGTCCGCCCGCTGCTCATCGTGGCCCTCGGCGCGGTCGCGATCGTCGCGGTCACCGGCGTCGAGCACCCCCTCGCGGCCGCGCGGGACGGCTGGGTGCGCACGGCCGAGGCGACCTGGCCGGTGCGCGACCGCCCCGACCTCATGCTGTTCGTGCCGCTGCTGGCGCTGCTCGCCGCCGCCCTCGCCGTCGAGCTGCTACGCCGGTCCCGCTCGCCGCTGCCCGCCCTGATCCCGGCGCTCGTCCCGCTCGCCGTGGCCCAGCTCTACTCCCCCGCCTCGGGCGCGGCCGCGCTCGGCGCCGCCCTCGGGTTCGCCGCCTTCGCCGCCCTGACCGTGGCCCTGCACAGCGGGGCGCGCGTCGCGCCCGCGCGGGTCGCGCTGACGGCGGCGGTCGTGGTCGTGGCGGCGGTGCCGCTGGGCCTCGGTGTGACCGCGTGGAGCGCCCTGCACCGGGCCCCCGACGTGGTGCGCGCCGAGCCGGCGGCCGCCCCCGCGCGGGCCGCGAGCCCCCTCGACGAGCTGCCCGGCCTGCTCGCCCACCCGGAGCAGGTGGCGTTCCGGGTCCGCACCGAGGAGACCGGCGGCCGCTGGACCCTGGCCGTCTACGACGGCTTCGACGGCGACACCTGGAGCAGCTCGGCGCTGTACCAGCCGCTCGGCGGGCCGCTCGCCGCCGACCCGGCCGTCACCCGCCCGCTGCGCCTGGGCTCGGCCCGCGTCGAGCCGGTGTCGATCGCCGGCCCGTGGCTGCCCAGCCGGGCCCGCCCGGTGACCGTGGCCGGCGCCGAGGTGCTGGTCGACCCGCGCTCCGGCACGCTCGTCAGCGGCGCGCCGGTGGCCGGCTACGACCTGACCTGGTCCGCGCCCGACCTGCGCGGCGACGAGGACGCCCCGCTCGACGGCTCCGGCACCGCCCTGGCCCTGACCAATCCGCCGACGGCCATGACGGACTTCGCGCGGACCGCGGTCGACGGCGATCCCCCGTCCTTCCGCGCGGCGCTGAAGCTGGAGAACTACCTGCGCACCAACTACAAGGTCGCGGCGGGCGCGGGGATGCCGACCGGGCACGGGTACGGCCAGCTGCAGCACTTCCTCTTCGTCACCAAACGCGGCACCAGCGAGCAGTTCGCGGCCTCCTACGTGGTCCTCGCGCGGCTGCTGGGCATCCCGGCGCGGCTCGCCGTCGGCTTCCGCCAGCCGACGCCGGCGGGGGGGATGACCGCGGTCCGCGGCGCCGACGCGCTGGCCTGGCCCGAGGTCGCGGTGGCCGGCTACGGCTGGGTCCCGCTCGACCCGACCGGCGTGACCGGCGCCAACGCCAGCCCAGGACCGCTCGCGGACGGCGGCAGCAAACCGCCGAGCGTCTCGGCCGAGCCGACCCTTTCCGTCGCCCCGCCGTCCACGCCCGCGCCCTCTGCTCCGGGTGTACCGCCGGTGTCCGCCTCCACGCCCCCGCTCGCGCTCGTCGCCGGGGGCGGGGTGGCCGGGCTCGCGGTGCTGTGGCTGGCCGGCGTGCCCGGGGCGAAACTGGTCCGCTCCCGCCGCCGGCGCTCGGGCCCGCCGGCGCGCGCGGTGGTCGGGGCCTGGCACGAGGCCCGCGACCGGCTCGACGACCACGGGGTGCGGCCGGGCGCGGCGATGACGATCCGCGACCTGGCCGGGCGAGCCGGCGACGACGTGGCGCCTTCGCTGCTCCGGCTGGCCGAGCACGTCGACCGCGCCCGCTGGTCCGGCGCCGCGGTGACCCCGGCCGACGCGGACTCCGCGTGGAGCGAGACCGGCACCGTGTCCCGGGCCCTGCGCGGCCGCGGGCTGCGCTCGCGCCTGCGCGCCGCCCTGTCACCCAGGACCCTGCGCCGCCGCTGAGCCCCTCGCGATGGGGAAATCTCGCGCGGGCGATTGACAAAATAGTTTTTTACGTAAAGACTCGCTTTTGCCATGAGAGACATCGTCTACCTCGATCGGATCGAGCAGGCCGAGGCCCTGCTCAAGCCGCAGCGCATCGACGTGCTGCGGCAGCTCGCCGAGCCCCGGTCGTGCACCGAGGTGGCGGCCGAGCTCGACCAGACCCCGCAGCGGGTCTACTACCACGTCAAACGGCTGCTCGAGGCCGGCCTCGTCGGCCAGGTCGCCGAGCGGCGGGTGCGCGGCATCCACGAGGGCATCTACCAGGCGACCGGGCGGGCCTACTGGCTCTCGCCGCGCCTGGTCGGGCGGATCGGCCTGCGCCAGAGCCGCGACCAGCTCAGCCTCGGCTACCTGGTCGACCTGATGGAGGACGTGCAGGCGGACATCGCCGCGCTCGACCTCGCCCGGCCCGACCTGCCCTCGATCGGGGTGTCCGGGGAGATCCGGGTCCGCCCCGAGCAGCGCAAGGACTTCCTCGACGAGTTGCAGCACACCCTGCAGGACCTGTTCACCCGCTACGGCGGGGCCGAGGGCGACGCGTTCCGACTGGCCGTCGCCTGTTACCCCAAGGGAGATTCCGATGCACGAGCCTGACTTCCTGCTGCGCGCCACGATCGCGGCCCCGGCCAAGGCGGTCTATGAGGCGCTGACCGACCCGGCGGCGCTGCGGGTCTGGCTGGCCGAGCACGCCGAGGTGGAGCTGCCCGGCCGCTACGAGTTCTGGGGCCGCTTCACCCCGGACGGCGCCGAGCCGCACCAGCGCCTGCTGCACGCCGACGAGCGCACCATCCGCTTCGCCTGGACCGTCGAGGGCCACGAGACCACCGTCGAGTTCCAGCTCGACGAGGACGGCGACGGCACCGTGCTCACGCTGAGCCAGGCCGACCTGCCGAGCTTCGAGGACGTGCTGGCCGACCGGGCCGGGGCGTTCGGGGCCACCTCGACGTTCTGGTCCCTGGCCGTGGCCAACCTGGCCGACTACCTGGCCGGCCGCCCGCTCACCCCGATGGTCGACTTCACCTCCCCCGAGCTGCGCGCCGAGGTGGTCATCGACGCCTCGCCGGAGGCCGTCTTCGACTCGCTGGTCAACCCGGACACGGTCGGCCGCTGGATGGGTGCGAAGGTCGACATCGAGCCGTGGCAGGGCGGCCGGTACGCAATGGGCGGCTTCGACCTCGACCCGGGCGGCATCACGTTCGCCGAGTTCGAGCCGGGCCGCAAGGCCACCCTCCGCTTCGCCGACGGGCTGCTGAGCAGCTGGGAGCTCGAGGGCTCGGCCGGCGGCACCCGGATCACGTTCGTGCAGAGCGGCTTCGACGCGACGAACCCGCCGTACCCGGGCTGGGCGGGCTGGCTGAGCGGCGTGGCCGACCTGCGCGGCTTCCACGAGCTGCCGGGCTGGCGTCCGGGCTGGCGCAAGATGGAGATCGCCGGCGTCCCGGCGGGTTTCGAACCGGACTACGAGGGCTAGAACTTGCAGACGGCGCCGCGGATGCCTTTCACGGCGCTGGTGCTGGCGGTGCGGCCGCCGGTGCCGAGGATCTGGAAGCAGTACTGGACGCCGGCCTTCACCGGGGCCTGGTATGTGGTGGCCTGGCCGACGAGCTTGCGCTGCGGGGACGCGGCGCCGGCCTCGGCCACGGCCACCGCGTAGGTCAGGTTGGCCGGGCCGGTCCAGGTCAGCGTGACGGTCTCGCCGTTGTCGACCGGCTCGGCCAGTTCGATGACGCCGGCCGCGGTCGCCGGACCGGTCGGCGCCGTGCTGCGGGCCGCCTGGGCCGACGGGGGCGCCTGCGGGTCGCCGCCGCGGTTGCCCAGCAGGTAGATGCCGGCGGTGAGCAGCAGCGCGACGGGGACGGCGATCGCCACCGCGAGCAGCCAGCGCGGGCGGCGGCGCTCCCCGGTGGCGACCGGCTCGGGTTCGGGGGCGGTCAGCGGGCGGTACTCGGTGCTGCCCGCCGGCGGCCTGACCGGCGCCACGGGGGCGGCCGGCACCGGAGCCGGGGCCGGACCTTCGTTCTTCTCCCAGGCCGCCGGGGACAGGGCCAGCAGCGCCTCGCCGGCGTTGGCGCCGCGGCGGGACGGGTCGGGGTCGAGGAGCCGGCGGACCGCATCGGCCAGGGCCGGCGGGACGTCGGCGGGCAGGGCCGCGCCCGGCTGCGGCGGCGTGCCGGTGAGCGCGTAGTGGAGCGTGGCGCCCAGGCCGTAGAGGTCGGCCGCCACCGGGTCGCCCGCCCGGCCGGCCAGGCGCTCAGGTGCGGAGAAGCCCGGCGAGACGGCGACCAGGCCGGCGGTGTCGGCCGCGCCGAAGTCGGCCAGGACCGCCTGGCGTTTCTTCGTGATGAGCACGTTGGCCGGCTTCACGTCGCGGTGGTACGCCCCGTTGGAGTGCGCATGGTGCAGGCCCTGCGCGATCTGGTACCCGAACGCCGCCGCGGCCGCCGGCTCGAGCCTCCCGCGCCGGTCGACCTCCTGCTGGAGGGTCGACTCGCAGAGCTCCATGACCAGGTACGGCCGCCCGTCGGGCAGCACCCCGGACGCCGGATCGGTCCACAGCACGCCCGGCCCGCCCCGCAGCCGGCCCAGGGTCTCCCGCTCGGCCAGGAACGCGGCGTGCGCCACCGCGTCGGTGACCGGCCGGGCGAGCACCTTCACGGCCACGTGCCGCTCGCCGCTGCGCTGGTAGGCCCGGTAGACGGTGGCCGTGCCGCCCTGGCCGATCGGTTCGAGGTGTTCGAGGCCGGGAATGGCGGGCGTACCGAGATCCACCCCGCCACCCTAGTGGCGGCCCCGCCCGGGCATCTTCATTGCTTGGGGGCAAATTCCTCAGCTTTTCGGTGGATGCGTTCCATAGAAGTCTGTCGAATCAGCGGACCCGATTCCGGCTGCCCGCGCATTAGCGTCCGGACCGTGCACGCCTCGCAGTTCGTCGTGGTGGGGTCCGGGCTCCTCGCGCTCGTGATCTCCGTGATCCTCTGGCCGGTCGTGGGCTACGCCATCACGGTCGTGCACGAGGGCGGGCACGCGCTGGCCGCGTCCATGATGGGTGGCTCGGTGACGTCGCTGACCATGGGCCCCGGGCACAACGGCCTGACCCTGGCCAAGGGTCTCGGGCCGTTCGGCGCGTTCGTGTTCCTGTTCGGTGGGTACGTCGGCCCGTCGCTGTTCGGGGTGGCCGGGGCGATGCTGCTGGCCCGCGACCACGTGCGCATGGTGCTGTGGCTGAGCGTCTTCCTGCTGTTGCTGGCCCTGTTGACCGCCGGCAACTACGTCGCCCGGGTCGCCATCGTCCTCGTCGGGGCGCTGATCGTGCTGGTGATCCGCAAGGCGAGCGACGGGCAGGAGGTCTTCTTCGCGTACACGTGGATCTGGTTCCTGCTCTTCGGCGGTTTCGGCCACGTGCTGGTGCTCCAGCAGGTCCGCAGCGGGGGCGGCGACACCGTTACCGACGCCTACCAGCTGCGCAAGATGACGTTCCTGCCCGCCTCGGTGTTCTCGGGCGTCTTCTGGTTGTTCAGCGCGGCCGCCCTGGTGTTCGGGGCGGTGGTGATGCTGCACCTGTATCACCCGCACCTCGCGTGACCTCGGACAATCGGCGGTACCGCCGGGTTGCCGATCTCGGGTAGTGTGCGCGGGGCATTCGGCGAGAGGACGAGGGACCATGACGCAGAACGGGATGCGACAGTACGACGACCGTATGGGTGGCCCCGGCGTCCTCCAGCAGCCTGGTGAGATGCCCTCGGGCATGGCCGGCGACCAGGCCAAGGCGCTCGCGGTGCTCACCATGGCGCAGCGCACGGCCGAGGAGCACATCAACACGGCGATCGCCGAGGCCGACCAGATCCAGGCCCAGGCGCACGCCAGCGCCGGCCAGATCATCTCCGACGCGCAGGCCCAGGCGGGCGCGCTGCGCGACGAGGCGGAGAAGATCCTCAGCCGGGCGCGGACCGCCGCCGAGAAGATTGCGCGGGAGGCCGAGGCCTACGCGGCCGACACCGAGCGCAACGCGGGCGAGGTGCTCGCCGACGCCCAGGCGCGGGCCGAGGACATCGTGCGCGAGTCGCAGGAGAGCGCGTACGACATCAAGCAGCGGGCCGAGCAGATCTACGAGGACGTCGTGGGCGGCCTCACCTCGAAGCGGCAGGCGCTGCAGGGCCAGATCGAGGCGCTCGAGCGCTTCGACCAGGAGTACCGCAGCCGGCTGACCTCGTTCATGCAGCAGCAGATGCGCGCCCTCTGGGTCGGCCAGCCGCAGGTGAACGGGCCGCAGGAGTTCCAGGAGGGCAACGCCGTGGCCGGCGAGCTGCTCCCGGCCCAGCGCACCGCGCACGAGGACGAGCGCGACCCGCAACCCGCCGAGTAAGGCGTTTTCTCAGGATCGACCGGCTAGCGTCCGCCGATGTGGAGCGGATCGAATGCCAGTGGTGCCGGCTGCAGAATGCGCCCGGCGCCACCTCCTGCCTGACGTGCGGCGCGCCGCTCGACGTCGCGAACCTGGTGAGCGACTCGGGCTGGCGCGAGGCGCCGCGGCTGCGCGACATGACCGAGTTCCGGTTCTCCAACTCGGTCGCCCAGGTCGAGGGCGAACTCGTCCCCGTCATCGACATGGCGCTCGCACCCGGTGACGCCGTGTACTTCGAGCATCACGTCCTGCTCTGGAAGGACGAGCAGACGCCGGTGACGGCGATGCCCACCGGCGGCGGCATGCGGCGCGTGTTCGGCGGCATGCCGTTCGTGCTGACCCTCGCGCACGGGCCCGGCCGGGTCGCGTTCTCCCGCGACTCCCCCGGCGAACTCGTCGTCCTCCCGCTGCACCCCGGCATGGAACTGGACGTGCGGGGCCACGCGTTCCTGCTCGCCACGCACACCGTCGGCTACGACTTCATCCGCATCCAGGGCCTGGCCAACGTGCTGCACGGCGGCAACGGGATGTACCTGGACCGGTTCGTGACCCAGGCCGCGCCCGGGCTGCTGGTCCTGCACGGCTACGGCAACGTCTTCGAGCGCTACCTGCGCCCCGGCGAGAAGATCCTGGTCGAGCCGGGCGGGTTCCTGTACAAGGACGCCTCCGTCGGCATGCAGGCGGTCCAGATGCCGGTGAAGACCGGGCTGATGCGCCGCGGCATGTACCTCGCGGAGATGACCGGCCCCGGCCGTGTCGGCATCCAGTCCATGTACGTGCACCACCACGCGGAGTGAGGGCACGATGACGACTCCCGAGGGCTGGACCGTCTGCCGGTACTGCCGCATGCCCCACCCGCCCGCCGGCCCGTCCTGCCCGAGCTGCGGCGCCGCGCTCGACGTGCGGCAGGTGGTGACCCGGTCCGGCTGGATCGAGCAGCCGCCGATCAAGGACCTGGCGCGCATCCAGTTCGGCCAGTCGCGGGTGCAGATCGAGGGCAAGTACGTCCCGGTCGCCGACTTCACGCTGTCGGGCCAGGAGTGGATCTACTTCGCGCACCACGCGCTGCTGTGGACCGAGCCGGGCGTGCAGCTGGGCAACACGTCCCTCGCCGGCGGCTGGAACCGGATGCTGGCCGGGCTGCCGCTGATCATGGTGGAGGCGCGCGGCCCGGGCCGGGTGGCGCTCTCCGGCGACCGGCCCGGCGAGCTCATCGCGCTGCCGCTCGCGCCGGGCCGGCACGTGTGGACCCGCGAGCACCGGTTCCTGACCGCGACCGGGAACATCACCTACACCTGGCAGGCGACCGGCGTCTGGTACGACACCGGCACCGGCGACGACCGCGAGACCCACTACCCGCTGGGGCAGTTCGGCGACCTGTTCACCGCCCAGCAGGGGCCCGGGCTGTTGCTGCTGCACTCGCCGGGCAACACGTTCCTGCGCGACCTGGCCCCGGGCGAGACGATTCTGGTGCAGCCGGGGGCGCTGCTGTACCGCGACGTCTCGGTCCAGGCCCACCTGCATCTGGAGTATCCGCGCGGCACCCAGCGCATCTCCTGGCGCTCCTCGTTCAGCCAGCGCAACGTGTGGCTGCGGCTGATCGGCCCCGGCCGGGTCGCGGTGTCCTCGGTCTTCCACCACACCAGCGCGGAGGCCATCACGCGCAATTCGGCGGCCACCGTGCAGCGCTGGTAAGTTTCAGAGGAACTTGACAACCATCTATATGTACGGCTCGAATGTGTGAGCGCTCACATTCGAGGAGATACCGCCATGTCCCTGCGCTTGTGGCTTGCCGCGGCCGTCGCCGCGGCCGCCTTCGTCGCCGTCGTCCCCACCGCGAATGCCGCCACCTATCCGAATCCCGGCGTCGTCACCGGCAACACCGGCGCCCACGACCCCTCCGCCGTGAAGACTCCCGCGGGCGGGTACATCGTGGCGTACACCGGCAGCAACATTCAGCTGAAGACCTCGTCCGACCGCACCGCCTGGCGCAACGCCGGCGCCGCGTTCCCGGGCGGCGCGTCGTGGACCCTGCCGTACACCGGCGGCAGCAACCAGCTGTGGGCACCGGACATCTCGTATCACAACGGGCTCTACTGGATGTACTACGCCGCCTCCACCTTCGGCTCCAGCCGATCGGCGATCTTCCTGGCCACCAGCAGCACCGGCGCGTCGGGCTCGTGGACGCACCGGGGCCTGGTCATCGAGACCACGGCATCGAGCAACTACAACGCGATCGACCCGAACCTCACGCTCGACGCGTCCGGCGGCTGGTGGCTGTCGTTCGGCTCCTTCTGGACCGGGATCAAGCTCGTCAAGCTCAACCCGTCCACCGGTCTCAGAGCCGATTCGACGGTACGGTCCATCGCCCAGCGCACCGGCTCGTCCACGGCCATCGAGGCGCCGTACATCGTCCGGCACGGCTCCTGGTACTACCTGTGGGTCTCGTTCGACCTGTGCTGCCGGGGCGCGTCGAGCACGTACCGGATCATGGTCGGGCGGGCCGCGAGCATCAACGGGCCGTACACCGACAGAAACGGCACGGCGATGACCTCCGGCGGCGGGACGGAGATGCTCGCGACCCACGGCGGCATCCACGGCCCCGGCCACCAGGCGGTGCTCGCCGACAACGACGGCGACGTGCTGTTCTACCACTACTACGCCAACAGCGGCGCGTCCTACCTGGGCATCAACCGCATCGGGTACGACGGCGCCGGCTGGCCCTACGTGTTCTGACCCTTGCGCCCGGCTCGGGCCGGTTCTACGGTCGCGGCATGTCGCTCTTGACCGATCTGGTGGCGGCCGTCTCGGACGGCTCGATCGAGGTCGTCGACCTCACCGCACCGCTCAGCGGGGACACGCCGATCCTGCAACTGCCCGAGCCGTTCGGCAACACCTGGCGCTTCGAGTTCGAGGAGATCAGCCGGTACGACGACCGCGGCCCGGCCTGGTACTGGAACAACTTCCGCTCCGGCGAGCACACCGGCACCCACTTCGACGCGCCGATCCACTGGGTGACCGGGCGCGACGGCGAGGACGTGGCCCAGGTGCCCGCCCGGAAGCTGTTCGCCGAGGCCGTCGTGATCGACAAGGCCGACCGGGCCGCCGCCGACCCCGGCTACCTCCTCGAGATCGACGACGTGCGGGCCTGGGAGGCCGAGCACGGGGCGCTGCCGGACGGGGGCTGGCTGCTCTTCCGCACCGGCTGGGACGCCCGCGGCGACGACGACGCCGCGTACCTCAACGCCGGCAACACCCCCGGCATCTCCCCCGAATGCGCGAAGTGGCTGGCGACCGAGACCCCGATCCTCGGCCTCGGCGTGGAGACCGTCGGCACCGACGCGGGCGCCGCGCACTCCTTCGACCCGCCGTTCCCGTGCCACTCGTTCCTGCTCGGCGCCGGCAAGTACGGCCTGACCCAGCTGCGCAACCTCGACCGGCTCCCGGCCCGGGGCGCGGTCGTGGTGGCCGGCCCGCTGCCGATCGTGCGCGGCTCCGGCAGCCCGGCCCGCGTGCTCGCCCTGGTCGAGCGCTGAGGTGCTGGTCGCCGAGGCGGTCGGCCGGGCCCTGGCCGCGAGCGGGGTCGACCACGTCTTCGGGGTGGTCGGCTCCGGCAACTTCCACCTGACCAACGCCCTGGTCGCGGCGGGCGCCCGGTTCGTCGCGGCCCGGCACGAGGGCGGCGCGGCGGTCATGGCCGACGCGTACGCCCGCACCTCCGGCAAGCTCGGCGTGCTCACCCTGCACCAGGGCCCGGGCGTGACCAACGCGCTGACCGGCATCGCCGAGGCGGCCAAGAGCCGCACGCCGATGGTGGTGCTCGCGGCCGACACCGGTGCGGCCGGGGCACGCTCGAACTTCCGCCTCGACCAGGCCGCGCTCGCGGCGGGGATCGGCGCGGTCCACGAGCGCGCCGCCACCCCGGCGTCGGCCGTCTCGGACGTGCTGCGGGCCGTGCGCCGGGCCCGCACCGAGCGGCGGACCGTGCTCGTCAGCCTGCCGCTGGACGTGCAATCCGGTGTTGTCGACGGCGATCTTGCGGTGGCTTCTTCGCCGGCGGCCGTACAAATGCCGCATTCTGGTTCTTTGGCGGCCCTTGCCGCACTGCTGGCGAACGCGCGCCGCCCGGTCTTCATCGCCGGCCGCGGTGCGCGTGGACCCGGGGCCGCGGCGGCGATCTCGGCGCTGGCCGACCGGTGCGGGGCGCTGCTCGCCACGTCGGCGGTGGCCCGGGGGCTGTTCAACGGCTCGCCGTGGTACCTCGACGTGGCCGGCGGATTCGCCTCCCCCGCTGCCGCTTCGCGCATCGCGGACGCCGACGCGGTCGTGGCGTGGGGCTGCTCGCTGAACATGTGGACCACCCGGCACGGCGCGCTGCTCGGCCCGGACGCGGCGGTCGCGCAGGTCGACGTCGACCCGGACGCCCTGCACACCGGCCTCGGCGTCCTGGGCGACGCGGCCGCGACGGCGTCGGCGGTCCTGGATCTGGTGCCGCCCTCCCCGGGCTACCGGACCGCGCCGCTGCCGAGCGTGCGCTGGCGGGACGTGCCGTTCGAGGACCTCACCGGCGACGGCCGCATCGACCCGCGCACGCTGTCCATCGCGCTCGACGACCTGCTCCCCACGGAGCGCACGGTCAGCGTCGACTCCGGCAACTTCATGGGCTATCCGTCGATGTACCTCGCGGTGCCCGACGAGACCGGCTTCTGCTTCACCCAGGCGTTCCAGTCGATCGGCCTCGGCCTCGCGACCGCGATCGGCGCCGCCGTGGCCCGCCCCGACCGCCTTCCGGTGGCCGCGCTCGGCGACGGCGGCTTCCTGATGGGCATCGCGGAACTGGAGACGGTGGTGCGCCTGGGGCTGCCGATGGTGATCGTGGTGTACGACGACGCCGCGTACGGTGCCGAGGTCCACCACTTCGCCGGCCAGGACCTGTCCACGGTGACATTCCCGGACACGGACCTGGCCGCGATCGCCCGCGGCTACGGCTGCGCCGGCGTCGTGGTCCGCACCCCCGCGGATCTAGCCGCGGTCCGCGACTGGCTCGACGGCCCCCGCGATCGTCCCCTGCTCATCGACGCCAAGGTTGCCGCCGCCCGCGGCTCCTGGTGGCTCGAGGAGGCCTTCCGGGGTCACTGACGGCCGGTCCCGGAACACCCACCAGCGGGAGAGGCTGTAGGTGAACACCGCCACCAGCCCGGCCGCGATGAGCCGCGAGATCCGCACGTCCATCCCGAGCTCGTACAGTCCCGAGGAGACCCCGACGGTGATCAGATAGTCACCGACGGCCACGGCCGCGTACCGCAGCACCTGCTTGCCGACGGGCGCGTGCGACCGGAAGTTCACCGTCCGGTTGAGCACGAAGTTGAGCGCGAACGCGGTGAGGTACGCGATCGACACCGCCACCGGAATCGGCAGATGCGTGGTGTGCCGCAACAGCACGAGCAGCCCCAGATCCACCGAGAAGGTGAACCCCCCGAGAATGGCGAATCCCGCCAGCTCGCGCGGGAGAATCCGCCGGAGCCGCGGCGGCAGGCGATCAACCCACCCGGTCAGGAACTGGCCGGCGCGCTCCGCTGCGGTCATGGTCGCCATCCTGCCCTACCCGCGTGAAGCCCCGGCGGAGACCCCGCGAACACTCCCCCTCCCGCGCCGAACGGCCAGCTCAGGCGGCACGGATTCGGGAGTTGCCCGGCCCGGCCCCGGTCTACCGTGAGCTGAGACACACCAACCGAGGGGGCCCACGATGACCGACGCCGACATTCCCTACGTCGTCGAACACGACACCAACTACGACGGCCACGACGAGTGGCTCAGCGTCGACTCCAACGCCGACGGCCGCGACGACGTCTACCAGTACGACCTCGACGGCGACGGCAACCTCGACAACCAGGCCTGGGACAGCAACCACGACGGCTACATCGACGCCCGCGGCTACGACCACGACCACGACGGGGTCATGGAACAGGTCAAGTACGACACCGACAAGGACGGCAAGGCCGACCTGCTGCAGGTGGACAGCGACGGCGACGGCTACCTGGACCGCCTGTACACCGACAACAACCACGACGGCCAGTACGACCGGGTCGACGCCATCCACGCCCAGGACCCGAAGATGACCCACTACACGGACCACTACACGAATGGCGCCCACTACAACGGCTGAGCGACTGCTGCGCGCCCGGATCACCCCGGTCCTGCGCACCGCCGGCTTCACGGGCACGGCCCCGACCTGGCGCTTGCGCTCGGCCTTGGGCGACTACGCGGTGCTGAACCTCGCCCGCTCCCGCTGGAACACGGCGGACGAGGTGCGCTTCGACGTGAACCTGGCTTTGGTACCGCAGGCGTGGTGGGCCCTCAGCACCCGGTTCTCACCGGACCGTGCTCCTGGTCCGCACGACGGGCTGTTCGACAAGCGGTGCCATCCGGAGCGCCGGTACCCGGGCCGGCGGCACCCGGTCCTGGGGCGCGACGGCTGGGTGGTGCGGGACGCGGCCTCGGCCGAGGTGTGCGCGGAGGTGCTGTGCGACGAGCTGACCGCGGTCGTGATCCCGGAGCTGCTCGCCCTGCAGGACCGCTCGACCCTCATCGCCACGATCCGCGCCGAGGCGGACGACTGGGGCGTCGCCGTGTGGCACCGCCTGCCGCGCAAAGTCGCCATTGCGCTGCTGCTGCTCGACGAGGGCCCGAGCCCGGACCTCGCCGAGGCGATCAACATCCTTCGAAGCCTGCCCGCCGGCCGGATCGAGGACCGGGATGCACTCCTGGACCTGCTGATCCGCGCCCAGGTGCCCCTTTTCTGACCTCGCCAGCGCCGGACGTCGAGGGCTGAGACTGTCCGCAATTGCCGGTAGCGTCCTGCTCGTGGCATTCGACTTTCAGGTGACCCAGGACAGTTCCGACCCGCACGCGCTCGCCGACTGGTGGGCCGAGACACTCGGCTGGGAAGTGGAACCCACCGACGAGGCGTTCATCCGGCGCATGATCAGCGAGGGCTACGCAACCGACGACGATACGAAGCTCCACAATGGATCGCTGGTGTGGAAGGAAGGCGCCGCGATCCGCCATCCCGACGGCCTGACGCGTGCCCCGCGGGTGCTGTTCCAACTCGTACCGGAGGCGAAGACGACCAAGAACCGCATGCATCTCGATCTGCGGGGCGTCGGCGATGACCCCGCGGCGCTGGTCGACAAGCTCGTGGCACGCGGCGCGACCGTCCTGCACGAGGCGAGCCAGGGCCCGCACCGCTGGACCACGCTCGCCGATCCGGAGGGCAACGAGTTCTGCGCCTGATCACGGTGGACAGCCAGGCGGTCGCAGCCTCGCCCTCATCGATGCCCGGGCCCGCTGCACCTGCCCCGACCTACTAGGTCGACTTGGAAATGGCTCAGTGAAAGCTGTCCCTGACACCTTGCTCGCACTTGTACCCGGCCGAGCAGTTGTTGCCGCACGTTGTCGTGTATGTCGGGCCACGACCGTTGCAACTCGGGCAGCGGACCCACTTCGTCTTCTTGCCGCACTTCCTGTTCCGGCACTCCTGGTCCTTGTCGCCGGTATACATCGAAATTCCCGTCCGATCCCCAGCGCAACGAGTCGTCAGTTGAAGAAGTTCTTCCAGTCGACCATCTCGTCCTCGAAGCGGTTGCCCTGCCGGCGCAGAGCCAAAGCGCTGTCGGTCAGGGCACCGCGCATCTCGGTCAATTGGTTGGCGACCGAGGGCCGGAACAGCGGTTCGCTGACGAGCCACCACCATGCGACCAGATGTTCGGGGCCGAATCGTGTCGCGTCGAGCGTCAGCTGCACCCACTCGCCCCGCAGCTGCTGGCCTTCGGGAATGCGGTCGAGGACCTGGAACCAGGACGCCCATCCGACGACCATGAACATGCGGAGGCGGTCGCGCAGCCAGGCCCGCCCGGCATCGTCGGCATCAACTCCGGCGTCTGCCGCAATCCCCTGCAGGTACTGGTCCACGTACGCTGCTGCCTCTGGAATCTTGGCTTGACCACGTTGCTGCACGGAAAGCCGGAGTTCAGCGAGTTCATCTTTCGGCTCTGTCTTGCGGAAGAATGCCACCCTGCTCCTCGAGGCATATCCGATGAAGGGGTCGGGCGCGAGCGCCGGCCGGAGTGCCAGTCTCGGCGGAAGCTGGTCACGGAATCAATGGCCGGATCAGTCAGCGCAGCTGCAACGTTCGTACCTGTCGGTGCCGTGGCCCGCTTGGACGGCAAGCTCCGGAACCGTTACGGGCGGATCCGTGGCCCCCGCTGAGGCCGGGCCCGGCAACCGACGCTCCGACGCAGCGCCAGCCCGAAGAGTCAAAGGCGAAAAGCGACAAGCCTTTATCTCTAAGGGAGGAAGAGCAATGATTTGAGCCTGGCCGCAAGCGGTGCCTTGGCCACGACTCGTGGCCGGTGAGATCACCGTCTGGGTTGAACTGACCCGAGCGGTCACATCGGCGGCGTGCCTCACACGCGGCGCAGGCGAGCAGCGAGCCCGTCGAATGGAATAGGCGTGAGCAAACGACTGTCTGAGGGCGCCTACACCATGGCCGGTGATCCGGGTTCGTGGCGAACGGTCCCCGGTCACCTCAAGATCCGCGCCTAATCAAACTTGACTAGACGTTCCCTCCTCGTGTACTACTGGCCAAGTAGTCAAACTGGACTAGTCTCTACCCATCCGTTCGCGACACCGAGAGAAGGAATCGAACCCATGGGAAAGGTCGCGATCGAGACAAGCGGAGGTGGGCGCGTGTCGGCAACAAAGCTCCTGGTACTCGGTGTCGTGCACCTCTCCGGCGGCGCGCATGGCTACCAGGTGCGGTCCGAACTGCAGAGCTGGGGTGCGGAGATCTGGGCCAAGATCAAGCCCGGCTCGATTTATCACGCACTGAAGAAGGCGGCGGCTGATGGTCTCCTCACCGAACACGCCGAGCCGGGCGACTCCGGGCCGGAGCGCGTTTTGTACCGCGCGACAGCTCGGGGACGTGACGAGATGGTCGAACTGGTCCGCGACGGTCTGCGGCGCACGCATGCCCCCACCATGCGCGACGCGGCCATCGCCATGTTGCCCATGCTGACCAGGGCAGATGCCATCGCGCACGTGAACGAGCGGGTCGCGCGCCTGGAAGCGGAGCTCGCAGGGCAGGCCAAGGGGTGGGAGAACCCGAACCCCGACATTCCCGAACACGTCCGCGATCAGGCCGAACTGTGGGCGGGACACGCACGCACCGAACTGGAGTGGGCGAAGAGCCTGAGCAAACGACTGTCTGAGGGCGCCTACACCATGGCCGATGATCCGGGTTCGTGGCGAACGGTCGCCGGTCACCTCAAGATGCGCGCCTAATCAACCTTGACTAGACGTTCCCTCCGTGCACTCTGGCCAAGTAGTCAAACTTGACTAGTTCAACCAATCCGTTCGCACCACCGACAGAAGGACTCGAACCCATGGGAAAGCTCGCGATCGAGGCGAGAGGGTTGAAGAAGAGCTTCGGCAAGACCCACGCGGTCGCCGGTGTGGACCTGGCCGTGAGCGCCGGGGGCGTGTACGGCGTGCTCGGCCCGAACGGGGCGGGCAAGACCACCACGATCCGCATGCTCGCCACGCTCCTGCGCCCCGACGCCGGAGAGGCGCAAGTGCTCGGCTACGACGTCGTGCGTGATGCGCGTTCGGTACGGACCCGGGTGAGCCTCACCGGGCAGTTCGCGTCGGTCGACGAGGACCTCACCGGGGTGGAGAACCTGTTGCTGCTCGCCAGACTGCTCGGCTACTCACGCCGCCGAGGCAAGGAGCGGGCGACCGACCTGCTCGACGCGTTCGGCCTCGCCGATGCCGCCGACCGGCAGGTGAAGAAGTACTCCGGCGGGATGCGCCGGCGCATCGACATCGCAGCGAGCCTGGTCGTCACTCCCGAACTGATCTTCCTCGACGAGCCGACCACCGGGCTCGACCCGCGCAGCAGGAACCAGGTCTGGGAGATCGTCAGGGGCATGGTCGCCGAGGGCGCCACCGTGTTGCTGACCACGCAGTACCTCGACGAGGCCGACCAGCTGGCCGACCGCATCGCGGTGATCGACCACGGGAAGGTCATCGCCGAGGGCTCCAGCGGCCAGCTCAAGGCATCGGTCGGCGCCGGCTCTCTGCACGTACGGCTACGTGCGCCCGGGCAGCGGGCCGAGGCTGAACGGGTCCTCGCCGGCGTCCTCGAGGTGCCGGCCGAGCCGTCCGCCGACCCGGCCGCGCTGTCCGCGCGCATCTCCGACCCCGAGCGGGTCGCCCGCGCCCTGGCCGAGCTGTCCCGCATCGGCATCGACGTCACCGAGTTCGCGCTCGGTCAGCCGAGCCTGGACGAGGTGTTCCTCACCCTGACCGGACACCCGTCCGAGGAGACACCCAAGGAGGATGACGCATGAATGCCACGACCGCGGAGCAGGCGTCGGCGCCGGTCACCGAGGGCGCGCTGCGCAGTGTGCTGTTGGCAGGTGAGCGGCCGTCTCGCCCCGGCCCGGTGCGCACCTCGTTGACATTCGGCTGGCGCGCTTTGCTGAAGATCAAACACGTGCCCGAGCAGCTCGTCGACGTGACCATGTTCCCGATCATGTTCACGCTGATGTTCACCTACCTGTTCGGCGGCGCGCTCGCCGGTTCGACACAGGCGTACCTGCAGTTCCTGCTGCCCGGCATCCTGGTGCAGGCGAACGTCATGATCACCATGAACACCGGCATAACGCTGAACACCGACATCCAGAAGGGGGTGTTCGACAGGTTCAGGTCACTTCCGGTGTGGCGACCGTCCCCGCTTGTCGGCGCCCTGCTCGGCGATCTGGTGCGCTACTCGATCGGGTCGGCGATCGTCATCACGCTCGGACTGGTCCTGGGGTTCCGGCCGGAGGGCGGCGCCGCCGGCGTGGTGCTCTCGGTCGCGCTGCTGCTGGTGTTCTCGTTCTGCCTGTCGTGGCTGTGGACGATGCTCAGCCTGATCCTGCGCACGCCGAACTCGGTCGCGGGGGTCAGCATGATGGTGATGTTCCCACTGACGTTCGTGAGCAACATCTTCGTGGACCCGAAGACGATGCCCGGATGGATGCAGGCGGTCGTCGACGTCAACCCGATCACCCACCTGGCGACCGTGGTACGCGGCCTGATGGACGGCTCGGTACCCGCCGGGGAAATCGGCTGGGTGCTCGTCTCGTCCGTACTTCTCGTCGCGGTCTTCGGTCCCATCACCATGGTCCTCTACCGCAACAAGACATAGATGCCGCTACCACGCTGCTCAGGCGCTGAGACGAACCTCCCGAACGGAGATGTGAGATGCACGAGATGGCCTTTCGCGTGACGTCAAACGATGGCACCGCCATCGCCTACGACCGGAAGGGAAGCGGCCCGGCTGTCGTCCTGGTAGGCGGCGGACTGGACGACGGAGCCGAGAACGCTCCCTTGGTACCTGCTCTCGCCGGGCACTTCACGGTTTACAACTATGCCCGTCGGGGACGCGGCGCGAGCGGCTTCACCGAGCCCTACGCCGTGGAAAGGGAGATCGAGGACCTGGATGCGTTGATCGCGGAGGCGGGCGGCTCGGCACACCTGTTCGGGGCGTCCTCTGGTGGAGCGCTGGCGCTGGAAGCCGCCGCGGCCGGGTCAGCCATCGACACGATCGCCGTGTGGGAGGTGCCCTACGTGGTCGGGGACGACATACGCCCGCGATTCGAGGAGTACATCGCGAACACCCGACGCGCCTTCGACGCCGGGCGGGACGAGGAGGTTCTCGAACTGTTCATGCGCGTGACCGGCGCCTCCGACGACAACATCGCGGCCAGGAAAGCGGCAGGCAAGCAGACGGCGCATTGGGCGGATTCGGTCGCCCTCGCGCCCACGCTGGTCCACGACAGCGTCTTCCTCAACCGCTACCAATTGCCGGCCGATCGACTGGCAACGGTCACCCAACCAGTTCTGGTCACCACCGGAGGACCGATCACGGTCCCCTACATGGCAGGCCTGCCCTCGGACTTCTTCGACCGCGCGGCCGACGAGCTCGCAGACCTACTACCCCACGCTCAACGGGAGACCCTCGAGGGGCCGGATCACGTCGTCGACCCACAGACCGTCGGCCCGCTGTTGCTACGGTTCTTCAGCAGCGAACGCTGAGGGGCCCGCGAGGTGCTGCGGGAAGACCGATGAGGCACCGCGCAAGCAGATCTTCGTCGCCGCACAAGGTGCCTTGGTCACGACTCGTGGCCGGGGAGATCACCGTCTGGGTTGAACGGATCGGACCGGCGGCACTGGCAGCGGGCCTCACACGGCAGCGGCTCAGCGGCGGGAGCGGAACAGTTCTTCGACACGCATCAGGGAGCTGCCGGGGCCCCCGAGCCTGAGCCCGGGGGCCTGGAGCGTCAGCCGATGTAGACCACCTCGGCGCCGTTCGTTGACGGGACAAGGCCGGAGGCGAAGTTTCGCTGTACCTGCGCGGCCTCAGCCGTGCTCGGGTTGGCGTTGGTGCAGGAGACCGGTGCGCTCGAGCCGGACATCAGGTCGCTGCACAGGCCGGTGCGGTTGTCGGGCAGGCCCAGGATGTGGCCGAATTCGTGGGTGGCGATGCGGAGGCGGTAGTAGCCGTCGTTGACCGCCTCGCGGCCCATGTACCAGCGGCCGTTGCCCAGGGAGGTGGTGTAGGTGCGGGGCCAGCCGTTGTCGGCGTACACGCGGATGTTCGGGGTGCGGCCGGCCGGGGCTTTCACCAGGCGGACGTTGGTCACCTTGGTGTTCCACAGGGTCGCGGCCTGGTCGACGACCGACACGAACTCCTGGGCCGTGCTCGAATCGTAGTACAGGGTGCGGGTCGCGGCGTACGCCTGCCCGCCGGCCACCAACTGGACGCCCAGCAGGGCGAGCACGGTCAGTAGCGCGGCGGCCAGCCTGCGTCGGAGCATCGGGTACCTCCTCAGTCAAGGGGAACCCGCCAAACACTATTCTGACATCGACATATCTAGATACATCGCAAGGGCCTCATATCATCACTCGCGCCAGCCGGAGAGTTCCAGGCCCTTTGCGGTTTCGACGCGGTAGCCCAGGCGGACGACGTACGACTGGCCCTCCGGGAGGGCCACCCGCCAGGTCAGGACGCCCAGCTCGGTGCGCTCCGCGGGGGGCGGGTCGATCGCCGTTTCGCGGACCGTGATGCCGTCGTGGCGGCTCACCGGGAGCTGGTCGAGGACGGTCAGGCGGATCTCGCGGCCGGTGTAGTTGGCGATCGTGGTGCGGTACTCCACCTCGCGGCGGCGGGTCGAGCCCAGGGTGGCCTTCGTGGCCGTGCGCTTGGTCAGTTCGCGTTCCACCCGGACGCGGTCGTCCAGGCCCAGCGCCAGTTCGAGCTCCTCGCCCGGGGCCCAGGTGGCCAGGGCGGTCCGGCTCACGAAGTCGGCCTCGTGGAAGACCGCGGCCGGGCCGGGCGGGAAGGTGTGCGCGGACGAGTTCGTCGTGAGAGCCCGCAGGTGTACGTCGCTGCTGCCCGCCGGCGCCGTCACGTAGTCGAGGTGGGCGGCGAGGTCCAGCACGGCGATCGTGGCGCGGGCGGTGGTGCCGTCGGCGGGGACGGCCACGGCGCGGGCGGGGCGGTAGGTGGCCGCCGTCGTGCCCTCCTCCACCCGGGCCTGGCTCTGTTGCATCGGCGCGGCGAGGTCGAAGGCGACTTCGGCCATCATCGAGGCCGGGGCCGGGGCCGCGCCGGGTGGCGGAGGTGCGCCGCCGAACGAGCGCGAGGCGTAGACGGGCGGCGGCGGGGGAAGGAGCGGGTCGAGGTACCACGGCGAAAGTTCTGGAACCGACGCGCTGCCGGTGGTGCGGGCGGTGGACAGCGCCAGCTCGCACTCCGGCCAGTCCTCGCCGGTGCGCTGCTCGACCAGCCCGAACCAGCTCAGCTGCAGCGTGTCGCCGGTCAGCCGCACGTCGTACGTCGAGCGCCAGCCCGCCTCGGGGACCTGGTACGACACGTCCAGCTCGACGGTGCCCGGCGCGGCGACGGCGAGGGTGATCACGGCGTAGCGCGCGTCCGGTTCGCGCTTGCCGGACAGGTCGCGCAGCTGGCGGTCCAGCGCCGCGATGCGGTCCGTCACCTCGGTGCGGCGGCGTTGCAGGTCCCGCAGCCCGGACAGTACCGTCGCGAGCTCGTCACCCATCGTGGCCGAGAACGCCGTGACCGACTCGGCCTGCGCGTCGCCGCCGGCCAGGGCGCGAGCGTAGGCGCCGGTCGCGCGTTCGCCGAGCGCGACGAGGAAGGCCTGGCGCTGACGCAGGACCGTCTCCGCGTCCTCGATCCCGTCACTTTCCGCGCTGAGCCGGCGGCGCTCCCCGGTCACCCCGGCGACGGTCGCGTCGGACGGCTTGTCGCGCCGGCGCAGGACGAGGTCGACGCCGAGCACGGTCGCGGGTCCCCGCCCGCTGACCCGGATCGAGTCGCCGTCGAGCCCCATCGGCAGCGGCCCGACCTCGACGGCCTGCTCACCCGCCTCGAGGCTGGTGCGCCCGCGGCGGGTGACCCGGGCCTGCGTGGGGTACACGGTCACCGCGACGATGGCGGCGTCGATCGAGTTCTGCACGCAGCGCACGGTAACGCATGTCATCAACGCCCGGGCGGCTCCTCGCTCAGTACGGCCCGACCCCGTAGCCTGAGGCCGCCCGCACCGCGGAGGCGAAGTACGTGACGCCGCCGCTCGTGCAGTTGCCGCTCCCCCCGGACGTCATGCCGTAGCCGACCGTCCCGGCGAACAGGGGCCCGCCGCTGTCGCCGGGCTCGCTGCAGACGGTGGTGCGGATCAGGCCGTACACCGTGCCGTCCGCGTAGTTGACGGTCGCGTTGAGCGCGGCCACGCGTCCCGTGTGCACCCCGGCGGTCCCGCCGACCCGGGTGACGGTCTGCCCCACGACCGGCGTCCCGAAGCTCTTGATCGGCGCGAGCGTCCCGGTGTGCAGGTTCACGGCGCTGGGCTTGGCGATCGTGGTGTTCGTATAGTGCACGAGCGCGTAGTCGTAGGACACGTTCTTCGTGGCCACCGTGCCGAGCACCACGGTGTGGGCCGCGTCGGAGTACACGGTGGACCCGACCGCCCCGACACAATGCGCCGAGGTCAGGAAGTAGTAGTCGGGCAGCGACCGCGCGTTGAACCCGATGAGGCACCGCCCACCGGCCGCGCCGAAGAACGGATCGGCCCCGGCGATGTGCTTGCGCAACGTCCCCGGCTCGCGCACCACCGTGCCCCCGGACCGCTGCACGGCACGGGTCAGCGCATCGGCCGACCGTACGGTGTCGTCGACACTCACCGCGAGCCGCCCGCTCGCGGGATCATGCCACCACGCGGTCCCCGCGGCGTGCTCGAACGCCGTCACGCCCGGCGAGGCATCGGCGGCGGCGGATCCGAACGCGAGCACGATCAGCAGCACCAGAGCACGCATCAAGACCTCCAACGATGGACGTCGATGGCTCAGGATACCCTCTCGGTGCTGCGGGCCGCTACGAACGTCAGCAGGAGCATCGAGGCCAGCCAGGTCAGCGGCAGCGCCAGGGTCACCGGCCAGTTCGGCAGGGGCAGCGCGGGCAGGTTCGTCGCCGCGCCGAAGATCGGCAGCGACCATCCGGTGAGGCGCCACACGGCCAGGGCGGCGAGCAGCCCCAGCACGCCCGACGCCAGGACGAGGGCCGGGTACGTCCACAGCGCGGCCCGGCGCAGGGAGGCGCGGGTCAGGCCCTGCGCGCGCAGGACCGAGGCATCGGCGGCGCGGGAAGCGCGGTCCACGGCGGCGATCATCGTGATCCCGCCCGCGGCCAGGAGGACGGCCAGCGCGCCGGTCAGCAGGTGGAACCACAGGGCCAGAGCCGGGCCTTCGCCGTCCAGGCGGGTGCGGACCGAGGCGATGTCGCGGTCCCCGGTCACGATCAGGCCCTGCTTGGCCAGGCGGGCCAGGGCGTCCGGCGGGGCCGCGGTGTTGAGCCAGACCTCCGGCGAGGTGGCCGCGCCGCCGTCGGCGGAGACGCGGTCCGCGTACTCGAGGTCGACCAGCGCGCCGAACGAGCCCACGCGCGGGAGCGCAACCGCCCGGCCCGCCGGGCGGACGTCCGTCGGGCGGCCGTCGACGCCGGCCACCTGCGCCGGGAGCGGGACCGTGGACACGGCCGGGAGCGGGTACGGGGCGTCCGCCGGCTGGAACCAGGCGCCGTCGGTCAGGACGCCGCGGACGGCGAAGCGCAGGCCCGCGCCGGTCGCGGTCAGGGTGCCGCCGGTGGCCCGCCAGTGGTCGGCGTCGGTCAGGTCGGCGGACGGCGCGGACAGGCCGCGCAGGGTGATGGTGGCGTCGATCGCGGCGCCGCCGATGCGGTCGGAGCTCAGCCGAAGGGCGGCCAGGCGGCAGCCGTCGGTGCAGACGTCGTCGGTGTGTTCCAAGGTGTACGGGCCGTCGTTCACGGTGCCCAGATCCGACACGGCGGAGCCGCGGCCGGTGGTCGACACCAGGACCGCCTTCACGCGGACGGGCTCCTTGCCGGTGCTGGTCACGTCGACGTCGAAGCGGACCATGCGGCCGTCCATGACGACCGGGTCGCGGGCCGGCGGATGGAGCAGGGCGGGCAGGCGGGCCGGGTCGACCGCGCCGTACTGCGGCAGCCACGGCACCACCGCCGGCAGCCGGGCGGTGTCCACGGCGAGCTTGGCCGGTTCGCCGGGAGCGCCGGCGGGCAGGCGGGCGGCGGCCATGGCCCAGCGGCCGGACGGGTCCGCCTGGCGTACCGCATGCAATAACTGCTGCCGCGTCACCGGGCCGACGGCGAGGACCCGCGGGGCGCCCGTGCCGATCCGGGCGGCCAGGTCGCGGTCCTGGGCGGCGACATCCGTGGCGCTCACGGCGTAGCCGAGGACGGCCGTCGCGGTGATGAGCAGCAGCAGCATCCGCTGGGCGGCCGGGCGGCGACCGGCCTGCAGCGCGGCGAGCGCGAGGCCGAGGCGGCCGCGGCGCAGCGCCCACCGGCCCAGCGCGCGGGCGGCCGGGGCGAGCAGGCGGGCGCAGGCCACGGCGAGGGCGGCGATGCACAGCGCCGGGGCGAGCAGGCCGACCCCTTCGAGGCGGCCGTGGCTGGTGAACAGCTGGACGAGCGCGCCGGCGGCGAGTACCGCCACCACGACCGCCGAGCGCCAGCCCAGCCGGGTCCGGATCCGCACGCGGCGCAGCAGGTCGACGACCGGGCCGGCGAGGTGGCGGCGCTGGGCGGTCACGGCGACGGCGATCGCGCCCAGGGCGGTGAGCGCGGCCAGGCCCAGGCCGTCGAGGACGTCGAACGCGGCGAAGGCGACGCCGGGCATCCGCCAGCCGATCAGCGCGGCCACGGCGAGGCGGCCGGCGATCAGGCCCGCGACCGCCCCGGCCAGGATCGCGGCGACGGACTCGCCGATCGCCAGCAGCAGCCGCAGCCACCAGCGGGTGCCGCGCAGCGCGACCACGGCCAGCTCCGGGCGGCGGCCCTCGGCGCCGTAGTCGACGGCGAGGTACACGGCCAGGTAGGCGAGCAGCAGCAGCGGGACGGCGCCCGCGGGTACGCTGCGGCGGGCCAGGTCGCGGCTCTGCTCGACGCGGTCGATCAGGCCTGGCATCTGGGTGCTGACCTGGTAGTCGCCGCCGACCGACTTGGCCCGCTGCTGGAGCTGGGTCAGCCGGTCGCGCAGCGGGCCGATCGCGTCGAACACGGCCGGGTCGGCGGTCGCGTCGAGCGAGACGGTCGCGTGGTCGGGCTGGAGGCGCTCGATGGTGGCCGCGTTGGTGAAGACCGGCTCGGCGCGGCGGCCGAGGGCGTCGGCGGCGAAGTACCCGTGGCCGCCCCAGTACTGCTCCTGCGGGGCCACCGGCCGGTACACGCCGGCCACCACGACCTCGTTCGGCGGGCCGGCGGCCACGAACTTGGCCATGCCGCTGAGGGAGGACTCGATCCGGGCGTACGCGACGACGACCCGCGCGCCCGCCGCCAGCCGCAGCCGCTCGGCGGTCTGCTCGCCGAGCAGGATCTCGCCCGCGCCGAGCAGGCAGCGGCCGGTCACCATCTCCAGGTGCGCGCAGGCGTCCTGGCGGAACACCACGTGCGAGCCGCCGTCGCCGCCGGGCTCCAGGCCGACGACCGGGAACTGCACGCCGTAGACGTGGGCGAAACCGGGCTGGTCGAGCAGGGCGCCGGCGACGCTGTCGAAGTCGATGCTGTACGCGGTGCCGCGCACGTCGGCCTCGGAGGTCACGGTGATCGCCCGCTCGTCGGGTCCGGCCGCGGCGACCTCGCCCCGGGCCACGGCCAGGTCGACGGCGGCCAGGTAGGCGGGCACGGCCACGGTCGCGCCGACCGCCAGCATCGCGAGCAGCACCAGGGTGATCGCCTGGCCGCGGCGGGTGCGCAGCATGGCCAGAACCAGAGAGATCATGCGTCGGTACCCCGTGCGGTGAGCGCGGCCGGCCCGGACACGGCGGCCAGCAGGAGCAGCGCGGCGAGCCCGGCCGCGGCCAGCGCGCCGGGCCGCAGGGCGGGCGGCGGCGCGGTCAGCCGCCAGTCGTCGACGAACGCGGCCACCGGGGCGTCGATCAGCCAGCCGGCGAACGCGGCCGCGAGCACCCCGCCGAGCGTGCCGAGCACGAGCAGCGCGGCCTGCCCGCCGGCGGCGGCGGTCCGGGTGGCGCGGGCCGGCACGCCCTGCACGCGCATGGCCCGTACCTCGGCCGCGCGCACCCGCCGCTCGACCGACACCGCGGCCGCGGCGGCGACGGCGGCCAGCAGCAGCCCGGCGACCGCGGACAGCAGCCGGAACCGGGCGGCGAACGCGGTGCCCTGCTCGGCCAGGCGGGCGGCGTGCTCGGCGGCGGTCTCGGTGCCGAGGACCTCGACCCCGGCCGCGGCGAGCCGGTCGGCGATGGCCGCCGCCCGCGCGTCGCCGACGGACGGGCCGAGCCACACCTGCAGGGTGCCGGGGGTGCCGGGGGCGGGCAGCGCGCGGGCGACCGCGTCGAGGTCGACGACCAGCCCGGCGCGGCCGAGCACGGGCACGACGGCGCGCCGGGCCACGATCCGCACCGGCTGCGCGGGCGAGCCGAACGGGGTCGCGGTCGGCTCGGCCGAGCCCCAGTCCCGCGGCGGGTCCCCGGCGAGCACGGCCGGGATCGGCAGCGCGCCGTCGACGAGGTACGCGTGGTTGTCCGGCCGCACCTGCGCGTTGCCGTCCGGGAGGGGCGCCGGCACGCGCAGCGTCAGCGCGCCCTTGTCCGCGGCGACGACGAGTCCGGGGCCGGTGAGCACCGCGCGCCAGCGGGCCGGGTCGCCGAGGTGGCCGGCGTCGAGCACGAGCGCGGCGGGGCCGTCCTGGCGCAGCGACCGTACCGTCAGACTGGAGGAGGCCGCGGGTGCCATCGGCTTGCCGTCCTCGTCGCCGGGGCCGATCAGCGCCAGCCCGACGATCCGGCAGCCGGGCGCCCCGCAGCCGGCCAGCGGCGCGCTCGCCTCGTGGTCGCCGGGCGCGAACGGGCCGAGGGTCACCGCGACGGCCGCGCCGGTGCTCGCGTTGGCCAGCTGCACGATCAGGCGCAGCGGCCCGGGCGAGTCGTTGCGCGCGGCCAGGGTCAGCCCGGTGCCGTCCACTGTGGACGGGTTCGCGGGCCGGGCGGCGGCCAGGGCGGCGGCCACGTCGGGCGGCAGCGCTGCGGCTCCGGCGGTGACGGCCGCGAGCCGGGCCGCGTCGACCGCGAGGACCGGCGGGGAGGTGGTGTCGTCCAACGCCACCGCCATGGCTTCCTTCCCGCCGGGATCCGCCTCGTGTACCGCATGCAGCAGTGCCGTCTGGGTGTCCGCCCGCACCGTGAGGACGCGCGCGGCGCCCAGCTCCACGGCGGTGCGATCGGCCCGCGCGTCGCGCCCCGCGAGCAGGTCCCCGCCGGCCAGTCCGAGCAGCGCCACCGCCACGGCGACGAGGGCGAAGATGCGGTGGATGCCGGGGCGGCGGTGGTACTGCAGCGCGGCGAGCGCCCACGGCACCCGCCCGGCCCGCAGCGCCCCGCGGCCGGCCCGCCCGGCGAGCGCCGTCACCGCCCGGGCGAGGAGGGCGGCGGCGGCCAGGGCCAGCAGGACGGGCGCGACGATGGCGAGGCCGGACGGTACACCCGCGGGCTCCTGGGACCGCACCTGGATGAGGGCCGCGGCGGCGCCGGCCACGAGCAGGAGATCGAACAGGGCCGCACCGCGCCGCCCGGTGGAGGGGGCCCGGCGCAGCAGCTCGGCGACCGGGGTGCGCAGCAGCGGCAGGTCGGCCAGCACCAGCAGGAGCAGTCCGGCGGCGAGCGCGACGGCGGCGGCGATCCCGGCCGGGGCCAGCGCCGCCGCGGGTGCGGGCCCACCGGCCGCGGCCCGGGCCGCCGCCCAGCCCAGCGCCAGCCCGAACGGCACGGCGGCGAGCATCGGCAGGAGCTGCTGCCAGACGGTGAGCCGGGCGGTGCGCGAGCGGGTGGCGCCGCGCAGCTTCAGCAGGGCGTAGTCGGGGCGGCGGTCCTGGGCGGTGTACCGGCCGACGATGCCCAGGGCGAGCGCGCACAGCACGAGCGCCTGGACCCAGCCGGCGAGGACCCCGCGCCGGGTCGCCGCCCGGTCCCCGGCCACCTGCGCGAGGAGTTCGTCCGGCGGCCCGTCGTAGGCGAACCCGGCCGTTCGCAGCGCGTACGCGATGTCGTCGACGCCGTCCTCCAGCAGCGTCCGCGGCGCCTGGGTGGTGTAGACGGCGGTCGGCGCGGCGAGCAGTCCGGTGAACGAGCCGATCGGCACGAACACCGGGTCGGTCGTCTCCTCGCCGGCCGCGATCCGGCCGGGCGGGAACGCGGGGTCGGCCCACCAGGCGCTGCCGGGTTCGCTCCGCTCGTACAAACCGGTGATCTTGATCGTCAGCGGCGGTGCGGTCCCGGCCTGTTGCGCGCGCAGTTCGAGGGAGTCGCCGGCCCGCACTTCGAGGACCTTCGCGGCGGCCCGGCTGACGACCGCCTCGCCGGGCGCGGCCGGGCAGGCGCCGTCGATGCGCAGGTGGTCGCAGGCCTGGTCGCGGTACGCGATCGGCACCAGCTTCCCGATCCCGCCGACCGGCGCGACCAGCGTCTGCGTCAGCCCGAGCGTGACCGGCCCCTCCGGCGGCGGCAGCACGTCCCGCGCCGCCGCCCGGAACCCGCCGAGCGCACCCGCCGGATCGGACCCGGTCGACACGGGCCGCCGCACCGACAACAATCGATCGACGGGCGTGGTCCGGGCCAGGTCGGCCGCGCTGGTCCGCTCGGCCGCCGCCGCGTCGAACAGCGGCCCGGCGGCGGCGACGGCCACGAACAGCGCGGCGAGCGCGAACACGGCGAGGCTCTGCGCCCCCCGGCGGCGGAGGGCGCCGATCACCAGTCGCAGCATCGCGCGATGCTATCCGTTTTCGCCAGAGAGCGCTCTCCCCAAGAACGGTTTCAGCAGTGGTACGACCTGTGCCGCCTGCATCGCGCCCATGTGATCGAGGCCTTCGAGGAGGTGCACCTCCCAGCCCGCGGCCTCGAGCTCCTCCCGGTGCTCCCGGACCGGCCCGGCCAGGTCGATGGTCGTGCCGCCCCACCGCTCGTCGTAGGTGATCGAGTCCGCGCCGCCCATGATGCACAGCCGCGGGCACGTGATCCGGACCCGCTCGTCGAAGTCCTGCAGCCCCTCGTACAGCGTCACGAACTGCCGCGTGGACGCCTCGGAGAGCGTGAACTCGGCATCGGCCCAGGCGTCCCCGGTCTGTTGGGGCTCCGCCGGCGGATCGACCGCCATCGCATGGGCCGCCGTCGTGATCTTCAGCATCCCGGCATAGGGCGCCCCGAGCGGCGGCCAGCCCCCCATCGCCAGGGCCGTGACCCGGTCCGTGCGCGCCGCGAGCTGCAACCCGCTGGGGGCCGTCCAGCTGTACCCGTAGAACGCGAACCGCTCGGATCGCGTCGCATCGGCCACGGCGAGCACGTCGCCGGCGACGTTCGCGGCGGTGAGGGTGTCCGGCTTCGGTACGGCGAGCACGTGCCCCTCGTAGTCGAACGCCACCACCCGGAACGCGCCCTTGAGCCCGTCGATGAGATGGCGCCCGAGCGCCGGGTCGGCCCCCCACCGCCGCAGCTCGCCGGCTTGCGCCCCCTCGACCGGCACCGGGTTGACCGGCAGCAGCACGGTCGGCCCGTCGCCCTCGACCGTGGCCTCGATGGTGTTTCCGTCGTGCAGTCGGACTAGCATGACTTCAACCGTATCGTCGAGCCGCCCTGTGAAGGTTTCGCTTCCGAAGGAGGTTCTGACGGTGCCGAAGTCTCAAAGGCCGGTCGACCTGGCCCGGGAGCACGGCATCTCGCCGCAGTCGGTGCGCAACTACGAGGCCGACGGCATCCTCCCGCCGGCGGTGCGCAGCGAGTCGGGGTATCGGCGGTACACGGAGGTGCACGCCGCCGCCCTGCGCGCCTTCCTGGCCCTGGTCCCCGGCCACGGCCACGCGGTGGCGGGCGACGTGCTGCGCCTGGTGGCCGCGGGCGAGACCGACGCCGCCCTGCGCGTCCTGGACGCGAGCCACGCCCAGCTGCTGCGGGACCGCGAGACCCTGGACGGCGTGGCGTCGGCCGCCTCGATCCTGGCCGGCCCCCTGCCCACCCCGACGGCAAGGCCCTTGCCGATCGGCGCGCTGGCCCACCACTTGGGTGTCAAGCCGGCCACGCTGCGCAAATGGGAACGGGCGGGCATTCTGACCCCGGCCCGCGTGACCGGCCAGCGCGTCTACGGCCCCTCGGACGTCCGCGACGCCGAACTGGCCCACCTGCTCCGCCGCGGCGGCTACCTGCTGGCCCACATCGCCACGGTGGTGTCGCAGGTCCGCGCGGCCGGCGGCCCCGCGGCCCTCGCCGACACCCTGCAGACGTGGCAGTCGAGGCAGGCTTCGCGAGCCCGATCGATGCTGACCGGCGCGGCCAGGCTGGACGAGTACCTGCTCGTCCTGGCCCGGACATAAAGGAGTCCGGCATCCACGGGGGAAGATGCCGGACTCATAGATCATGATAGCTGCACTCCGCCGCCCGCGCCAGCGTTCCGCCGGACGGTCACACAAGTGTCATGTTCAGTACCCCTGCAGCCGGCGGACGAGCTCGACGTACTCCCGCTGCGCCTCTTCCTGCCCGGTCCCGGCCACGTTCTTCCAGGCGTCGAACTTGGCCCGCCCGGTGAGATCGAACATCCCGGGCCGGCTGCCGGTGGCGTCGCCCTGGGTCCCTTGCTTGTACAGCGCGTAGAGCTTCAGCAACACATCGTTGCCGGGCCGGGCCCCAAGCTTCTTCACGTCGACCTGCGCCTGCGCGAACTCCTCGCTCACCGACATGCACGCGACCCTATCCCTTCCGTGCCCGCATTGCGCTCTGCCGCACGGGGCGCGCGATCCGGCCGCGCGGTGGTGGCAGGTCGAGCTGTTCGGCTGATGGAGTCCAGATCGGGATTGGCACGCTCATGGTAGACAGGGTGTGAGGAAGGCACTGCAGCTCGTCAGGATCTGGAGGCCGTTCGTGGTGGATGCCGGGCTGATCGCCTCGCAGGTCGTGCCATATCTGTCCGCGGCCGCCGGCGCCTACGGTGCGGCCGTGGTGCAACGGGTCAGCGACGAGACGGCCGATGCCACCGCGGATGCGGCGGTGGGCCTGGGGCGCCGGTTGCTTCGGCGGCTGTTCGGCTCGTCGCGGGGTGAGCAGGTCCGCGCCGCCGTCGTCGACCTCGCCACGAACCCGGCCGACGAGGGCCTGGCCGACGTGATGCGGGCGCAGGTGCGGGCCGCCCTCACGACGGACCCGAAGCTGCTGGCCGAGGTGGCGCGGCTGGTCGCCAGACCCGCCCCGAATGTCACGGTGACCGGGTCGCAGGGCGTGCAGATCGGCGACGGCAACGTCCAGCACAACACGTTCGGCGCGCCGCCACGATGAGCCCCGCAGCTGACGGCGTATGGGTGTCGGGCAGCCAGGGCGTGCAGATCGGCGACCACAACACCCAGCTCAACCTCGGGCTGGACGCGAGCGTGGTGCCGCCGGCGCAACGGATTCCCGACCACGGCGGGGCGCCGGTGCACAACCTGCCGCCCGCGTCCGGGGTCTTCGTCGGCCGGGACCTCGCGCACCTGGGCGGGCTGCTGCCCGAGGGCCCGGGTGGCGTGGTGGTCGGGCAGGCCGCGGTCTTCGGTCTGGGTGGCATCGGCAAGACGGAGTTGGTCCTGCACTACGCCCACGCCGCCGCCGGCCGGTACCGGCTGGTCTGGTGGATCACCGCCGACACGCCCGACAACATCGGCCTCGGCCTGGCCGCGCTGACCCGGCGCCTGCACCCGGTGGCCACCCTGGCCGACGCGCAGGCGTGGGCGGTCGGCTGGCTGCAGCACAACCGCAACTGGCTGCTCGTCCTGGACAACGTTGAGGACGTCGAGGACATCACCGAGCTCCTGGGTCACGTCACCGGCCGCGGCCACGTCGTGGTGACCACCCGCCGCGACCTCGGACGGGCCCAATGGAAGCGCCTTCGGCTGGCCCCGTTGCCGCTCGGCGTCCTCGAGCGGAGCGCGAGCGTCAGCCTGCTGACCGACCTCACCGGCCTGACCGACACCGCGTCCGCCGGGCTGCTGGCCGCCGACCTCGGTGACCTTCCGCTCGCGCTGGAGCAGGCCGCCGCCTACATCAGCCAGCACCACGGGCTCGACTTCGCCGGCTACCGGCACCTGCTCGCCGACCAGTTCGCCCGCGTGGTGGGCGACGGCGGTCCGGCCACCAGCGCGGACCGCACGGTCGCCTCGGTCTGGCGGGTCACCATGGCCACCATCCGCCACCGATCGCCCCTGGCCGAACGGGTCATCCGGGTCCTGGCCTGGCTCGGCCCGGACAACCTGCCCGACGACGTCCTGACCCTGCTGGCCACCACCCCGGCCGACACCGGCGAGGCCCTGGCGCTCCTGGCCTCCTACAGCATGATCAACCGCACCGCCCGTACCGTGAGCGTCCACCGCCTGGTGCAGGCCGCGACCCGCGCCACGGCCCAGCCGGACGACCTCGCCGAGGCACTCCGGCTCCTCACGAAGGCACTCCCCGCCGATCCTGAACATGGTGTGACCGGCTGGCCCCGCTGGCATGCGCTCCTGCCACACATCGACACCGCGCTCGCCCATCTGCCGGCCACCCACGACAACGCCCACGCGCTGCACATCGGCGACCGCGCTGCCGTCTACCGCCAATCCCAGGGACAGACCACGGCGGCCACCGCGGGATTGGAGGCGGTGTTCGCGAACTCGCGGCGCGTCCTGGGCGACGACCATCCCAACACCGTGGGCACCCACAGCAACCTTGCCGGCTCATACCTGGAGGCGCGCCGGTATGACGAAGCGATCGCCGCGTACGAGGCGGTACTTGCCAAACACCGGCGAGCGCTGGGCGAGGACCACATCAGCACGCTGACCATCCGCAGCAACCTGGCCGTTGCCCACTGGAGAGCAGGCCGGGTGGAAGTGGCGATTGCCGGCTTCGAGAGTGTGCTCGCTGATAGCCGGCGGGTGCTGGGCAACGACGACCCGAGCACGCTGACCACTCGTAACACCCTGGCCGGCGCATACCGGGACGCGGGCCGGGTGGATACGGCGATCTCGGTTTTCGAGCAGGTGCTGGCCGATCGCCGACGGGTGCTGGGCGAGGACCACATCAGCACGCTGACCACCCGCAACAACCTGGCGCACGCGTACCGCAGAGCCGACCGGGTGGATGCGGCGATCGCGGCCTTTCAGGGAATGCTCGACGATTGTCAGCGGATCCTGGGCAACGATCACCCGTACACCCTGAGCGCCCGGAGCAGCCTCGCCTTGTCTTACCTGACGGCGGGGCGGGTGGAAGCGGCGATCCCCGATCTCGAGGCCGTCCTGGCTGATCGCCGGCGAGTGCTGGGCGACGATCACCCCGAGACGCTGAGCAACCGCACAAGCCTGGCCGACGCCTACCGCGACGCGGGCCGTGTGGATGAGGCGATCGTCGCGTATGCGCAGGAGCTCGCCGATCGCCGACGGGTGCTGGGCGACGACCATGTCAGCACCCTGACCACCCGCAACAACCTGGCCTGCGCGTACCTGGATGCGGGTCGGGAAGACGTGGCGATCGCGCTGTTACGAGGGGTGCTGGACGATCGCCGGCGGATGTTCGGCAGTGACCACCACGCTGACACCCTGACCACCCGCTTCAACCTGGCTTCCGCGTACCTTCGCGCGAACCGGCTGGACGCCGCGATCGCCGCGTACAGGGAGCTGCTCCCCGACATTCGGCGGGCGCTCGGCGACGATCACCGGCTCACCAAGGCAACCGAGCATGACCTCGACGCCGCCCGGCGGCTGCGGCCCAACTGACCGGCGCCGGCCGCTTGTTCACACCCGTGCCCCACGTGCAGCACGCGAGCAGGGGAGCGGATCCGGCGGAAGCTGCCGAATTTCTGCCGCAACCGGTACATGGCCAGGGGATTCCGCGCGTGGTCGCGGCTTAGCCGCCACTTCGGTGCCCACAAATAGATTCTGCGCAATGGCTTTCGACGACCGTCGGGCGGCCTTGCGGACGCCGTCGATGGGGAAACGGGGTATCCCATGAACGTGCAACGAACTGTCGCCGGGCGGGTGCGGCGACTCGTCGTGCTGGCCGCCACGGCGCTCGCGCTGACCGGTGGCGGGGTGGCGCTGACGGCGTCGCCGGCGGCCGCGGCGTCCGGCTGTTCCGGGACCGGGCCGGTCGTGCAGGACTGGTGGAACCCGCCGCGGGCGACGAAGTACTGCAACGCCTACCGCTCCGGCTACGTCTACGCGGTCGCCTCGCAGGGCGAGCTGTCCGGGTACCTGTACGCCGGCACCAGCTGGTTCGTCTGCCAGCTCACCGGCGGCGAGAACCCGGCCGTCGGCAGCGCGCACAACAACTGGTGGCTCTACACGCAGGGCGACACCGCCTACAACTACGGCGGCTGGGGCTGGTTCCCGGCCACGATGATCTCCGGCGGCGGCAACTACCAACCCGTCCCCGGGCTGCCGATCTGCTGAGCCGCAACCAAGGAGCGCGGCCGCGACCTAGCGGCCGCGTTCCTGCCGTGCATCGTGCGAGGCACGCTGCCAGTGCCGCCAGTCCGGGCAGGAAACCCCGGCGGCGATCTCACCGGCCACGAGTCGTGGCCAAGGCACCGTGTGCAGCCAGGATCAAATCATTGCTTTTCCTCCCCTTGGAGATAAAAGCTTGTCGCTCTTCGCTTTTGACCCTTCGGGCTCGCGCCGCGTCGGGCCGTCGGCGGCCACGCCCGACCTCAGCGGAGGCCCGCGTGCGGTGCGGGGACTTGCGCCCGGGATGACGGTGGCGCATGATTTGAACATGTTCAACTACAGGTCGGCCGCTACCTGGCTGGTGATCGGGCTGGTCGGGTCGGTCCTGGTCCGCGGCTTCCTGGCGCTGACTTCGGTGCTGATCCTGACGCCGCTGCTCGGCCCGGTCGTGCTCCTGACCGGCCGCACCACCGGCGGAGTGCTCTGGGCCGGGGACCTCATCGCGTCGCCCGTGCTCGCGATCGTGACCTGCGTCGTCTGGCGAGGGCTGCGCGACTACCGTCCCTGGGCGATCCGGTCGGCACAAGGACTGGCCTGGTGCTACATCGCCACCAACGTGGTGGCCGCCGCCTGCGTCATCCAACTGCCCGATTGGCACCTGCTCGCCGTACCGCTCACCTGGTACGTCATTTCCATCGGCAATGCGGTCATGGTGCTTCGGCGGGTGGCAACGACAACACCGGGAAGGCGTACTCCTGCCAGATCTGCCGAGACGCCTCCTCCGGGTACGGCGCGACGTCCGATCGTGCGTCGAATACCTGCGTGAGGCGCTTCTCCCCGTCGTACGCCGGCCACCCCGGATCCCCGTGCGCGGCGAACGACGTCCACGCGGCCCGCATCTCCGCCGACAGGACCTCCGCGGCGGGCGGCGGCGGCGCCCCGATCAGCATCCCCGGCAGGCCGCCGTTCAGGTTGCCCAGCACCAGCGGCACGTCGAGGCCGTGGCAGGCGCCGAACCCGCCGCCGATGCCGGGCGCGGGCCAGGTCAGCTCGTACACGTGCGCGCGACCACCCGCCGCCGTCTGGGCCGAGGCCAGGTGCAGGGAAGGCATGCGGAACAGCCAGTCCGACAGGACCACCTCGAACAGCTCCTCCGCCCCCGCCGACGGATAGGCCGCGCGGTAGCGGTGCTCGCCGTCCGGGCCGGGCGCGAACAGCCGCAGGGCCTCGGCCGCCTGGCCCGGCGTGACCTGGCCCAGGACGCCGGTGAGGGCGGAGAACAGGCGCTGCTCGTCGCGCGTGTGGCCGACCATCAGGTCCAGGTCGCGGGCGGCACCGGCGGCGAGGGCCTGCCACGGCGTGGCGGGCAGCACGTCGCCGTCGACGACCGGGGCGAACAGCACGCCCCGGAGGGCGACCGGGCCCCAGCGGCCGGCCCGCGAAGCCAGGCCGTCCTGCACCTCGTTGGCCGCCTCGACCAGCAGGTCCGGCTCGAACGCGGACAGCTCGGCGACGGTCGCCGAAGCGCCCAGCTCGGCCGCGATGTCGGCAGCGACGTCGGCGGCCAGCGCGGGCGAGAAGAACGGCCCGGGGACGCTCTGCGCGATCGCCCGGTGGAACAGCCCAGCGGCGCGCGGCATGGCCAGCAGCGAAGCGACCGAGCCGCCGCCCGCCGACTCGCCGAAGACGGTGACGCGGGACGGGTCGCCGCCGAAGGACGCGATGTTGTCCCGGACCCACTCCAGGGCGGCGACCTGGTCGAGCAGGCCGCGGTTGGCGGGAGCGCCCGCGAGCTGCGCGAAGCCCTCGACGCCCAGGCGGTAGTTGAACGTCACGACGACCACGCCGCCCTCGTGGGCCAGCCGGGCGCCGTCGTACTCGGGGCTGCCGGACGCGCCGATCGTGTACGCGCCGCCGTGGATCCACACCATGACCGGCAGGCCGGCACCCGCGCCAGGATCCGGGGTCCAGACGTTCACGGTGAGCCAGTCGTCGCCGATGGCGTTGCGGCCCGGCTGCGGCGGTGGCGGGCCGTACTCGAGCGCCGGCCGCACGCCGTCCCAGGGCCGGACCGGCGCGGGGGCGGCGAAGCGGAGCGGGCCAACGGGCGGCGCGGCGAAGGGGATGCCGAGAAAGACGTGCTCGTCGCGGCCGCGGACAACGCCGGCCGTCGTGCGGACCTCAGGCATGCCCGGAGTCTGCCCCCGTGTCCCCAGCCGCGCCAGCCAATTTCAACGCCAGGAACCGCAGACCCGGTAGGTGACCCCGGCGCGGGCGGGCCAGCACAGCCGGACCCGCCCGGCCGGTGCGCCCGGCACCTCGACGGCACCCGGGGGCGCGTCGGACACGTCGGGGCGGCCGGCCAGCTCCACGGTCAGCGGCCCATTCGCGCCGGCCGTGATCGCGGCCTCCGTCAGTCGCGAGCCGGACCAGCGCAGCGCGACCGTGTGCCCGCCGCGGCAGCGGATGCCCCGCACCGCGCCGGTCGGCCACCCGCGCGGCAGGGCGCGCAGCAGGGCGATGGCGCCGTCGTGGCTCTGCACCAGCAGTTCGGTCAGGCCCGCCACCACGCCCAGGTTCCCGTCGATCTGGAAGATCCGGCCGCTGGGCCGGCCCGCGTCCGGGTGCAGGGTCAGCAGCGAGCGGGAGCAGAGCTCGTCGAGCAATGCGGCGATCGTGGACTCGGCGAGGTCCGGGTCGCGCAGGCGGGCGGCCAGGCCGAGGATCCAGGCGCGGCTCCAGCCGGTGTGGCCGGAGCCGTGGTCGAGCCGGATCGTGAGGGCCTTGCGCGCGGCCGCGAAGTCCGCCGGGGTGCCGGCCTCGGTGATGCGGGTGCCCGGGAAGAGGCCGTACAGGTGGGACAGGTGCCGGTGGCCGGGCTCGCCGGGCGGGCGCTCGTCGTACCACTCCAGCAGGGCACCGTCCGCGCCCGTCGGGACCGGCCGCAGCGCGCGCAGGGCCGTGGACGCCTCGCGGGCCAGGGCGGCGTCGGCGGGGGCGGGCCAGCGCGCCGACAGCGCCGTGAACCGGGACAGCACCTCCCGGGCGAGTTCCTGGTCCAGCGCGCAGCCCCACGAGGTGGCGGCGGATCCGTCGGTACCGTACGCGAATCGGTGTTCCGGCGAGGTCGACGGCGAGACGACCAGCGCGCCGCACCCGTCGTCGACGAGCATGTCGAGCGTGAACCGGGCGGCGGCGCGCAGGACCGGCATGGCGACCGCGCGGCCGAAGTCGCGGCCGGCGCCGTGGTCGAGGTGGTCCCAGGCGTGCGCGGCGAGCCAGGACAGCGCCGACGGCCAGTTCGCCCACTGGGGCTCCCCGGGCACCGGCGCGGTGAACCGCCACAGGTCGGTGTTGTGGTGCGCGGCCGCGCCGCGGGCGCCGTAGTGCCGGGCGGCGGTCCGCTCGCCGTGCACGGCCAGGTCCCGGGTCAGCTCCAGCAGCGGCTCGTGCAGCTCGGGCAGGCCGGTGCTCTCCGCCGCCCAGTAGTGCATCTCGGCGTTGATGTTCGTGGTCCAGTTGCACGACCAGCCGGGCCGCACGTCGGCGTTCCAGATGCCCTGCAGGTTCGCGGGCTGGGTGCCGGGGCGGGAGCAGGCGATCAGCAGGTACCGTCCATAGTGGAACAGCAGCTCGGCCCGGGCCGTGCCGTGCGAGGCGGACAGGTCGAGGTCGGCCCGGTCGAACAGGCGGCGGTGGTCGGCGCGGTGCCGGGCCCGCAGCTCGTCCGGCCGCACCGCGAGGGCCCGCCCCAGCCGGGTCACGGCCGCGGCGGCGAGCGCGTCGAGGTCGGCGGACGGGCGGCGGTCCGGGCCGCGGAAGCCGGTCGCCGCGGCCACCAGCAGCCGGGTCCCGTCGGCGGTGCGGCGGGCGGCGGCGGCGATCGCGAAGCCCATCCCGGCGGCCACGGTACCGTCGGCGTCCGGGCGGTCGTCGCCGTACACGATGGACGGACGGCGGTCGGGCACATAGTTCGGCACCACGTGCGCGGGGGCGCGCCCGGTCCACACCAGACAGTCGGGGTCGGCGACCCGGCGGGCGAGCACGCCGGGGTGCGGGCCGTGCAGGCGCGGGACGATCGGCCGCGGCACCGCGCCCGGGCCCGTGGCGGTCAGCACGAGCACGCCGTCGGGGTGCGAGGCGAGCGCGGTCAGCCGCACCGGGCCGGACCCGCCCGCATATTCGGTGCCCGCCTCCGCCTCCTGCAGATCGAGCCATCGCCGGTACTCCCCGATCCCTCGCTGATCCCCGTAGCGCCACTCCAGGCGGCCCAGCGGCTGGTACGACTCCGTCCAGGCGTCCCCCTGCAACCGGCGGGCCAGGTCCTCGGCCCGCGCGTGCTCGCCGGCGGCCACGGCCCGGCGCAGCTCCGGCAGCAGCCCGGCCGGCCCGGGACCGGCGGCGGGCGCGAGCGGCCCGCCGGACCAGAGCGTGTCGGCGTTCAGGTCGAGGGTCTCCACGCCTGGCCGGCCGTGCAGCATCGCGCCGAGGCTGCCGTTGCCGATCGGGAAGCCGTCCTCGAACGTCGCGGCGGGGTCGGGGGCCTCGATGCGGTACCGGCGGCTCATGGATCGACCCGGATCTCGGCCCGGCAGTCGTCGTGGTGCAGCAGGAACACGACCCGCCCGCGGCGCACCGCCTCGACGCCGGGCGGCAGGTCCGCCAGCACCGGCCGCGCCCCGGCCTCGGCGCAGACCCGGGCGAGCAGCCGGGCCAGGTCCGCGGGCGGCGGGGTGTGCCCGACGTACCAGGCACGCCCGTGCCGGAACACCACCGGCCGCCCGTCGAGGGGCCCGCCGCGCACGTGCTCGACCACCTCGGCGCCGCGCGGCTCGGCCCACTCGACCCAGCCCGACGGCAGCGGCCAGTGCTCCTCGACCCGGACCCCGACGAGGTCCATGAGCAGCCCCGGCCACCCTCCGATGTGGACCCGCTCGTCTCCGTCGGCGACGCCGCTGAACGGGCCGAGCACGAAGGTCCCGCCGCCTTCGACGTACGCGGTGAGGTTCGCGGCCACCGCCGGCGTCACCTGGTAGAGGTTCGGCGCCAGCACCAGTTTGTAGCGGGACAGGTCGGCCGCCGGGTGGGCGAAGTCGCACGTCACGTTGGCCGTCCACAGTGGCTCGTACCACTCGGTGAGCCGGTCCACGTACCGGAACCCGGCGTCCGGCTGGTGCGGCAGCTCGGCGGCCCGCCAGGACTCCCAGTCGAGCAGGATGGCCACGTCGGCCGGGACGTCCGTCCCGATGAGACCGTCCACCGCGGACAGCTCGGCGAGCTCGGCGCCGAGCGCGCACGCCTCGCGGAACACCCGGGAGTCCTCCCCCGCGTGCGGCAGCAGCGCCCCGTGCGCGCGCTCCAGGCCCTGCCGGGACGCCCGCCACTGGAAGTGCAGCACGCCGTCGGCGCCGCGGGCGACCGCCTGCAGCGACCAGAGCCGGTTGAGGCCGGGCCGCTTCGGCGTGGACACCGGCCGCCAGCTGGCCGCGCCCGGGGACTGCTCCATGAGCAGCCACGGCCCCCCGGCCAGCGAGCGCATCAGGTCCTTGGACATCGCGCCGCGCATGGCGGCCCCCGGGTCGTTCGGGTCCGGATAGGTGTCGAGCGAGACGACGTCCTCCTCGGCGGCCCAGCGCCAGCCGTCGACCGGGCGGTAGAAGTCCATGAAGTTCGTGGTGACCGGGACCGCCGGGTTGTGCGCCCGCACCGCGTCGCGCTCGGCGACGAAGCACTCCAGGAGGAGGTCGGATCCGAAGCGCTGATAGTCCAGGTCCTGCGCGGGATTGCCGACGTACTGCACGGTGCCGGGCGGGAGGATCTCGGACCACTGGGAGTACCGTTGCGCCCAGACGCTTGTTCCCCAGGCCTCGTTGAGCGCGTCGAGGTCGCCGTATCGGGCCCGCAGCCAGTCCCGGAACCGGGCCGCGCAGTGTCCACAGTGGCAGGTGGTGCCGAACTCGTTGCCGATGTGCCACAGCCGCAGCGCCGGGTGGTGGGCGTAACGGGCCGCGAGGGCCTCGGTGACGGCGAGCGCGGCCCGGCGGTATTCGGGCGCGCTGGGGCAGTAGTGGTTGCGGGAGCCGTAGTGGCGGCGCACGCCGTCGGGGCCCTGCGGCAGGGTGTCCGGGTGGCGGTGGCCGAGCCAGGGCGGCGGCGAGGCGGTCGGGGTCGCCAGCACCACCCCGATCCCGCCGTCGTGCAGCAGCCCGAGCACGGTGTCGAGCCAGCCGAAGGTGTACTGCCCCGGCTCCGGCTCCAGCGCCGCCCACGCGAACACCCCGACGGTCGCGGCGTTCACGCCCGCCGCCCGCATCAGCCGCACGTCCTCGGCCCACACTTGCGGCGGCCACTGCTCGGGGTTCCAGTCGCCGCCGAACAGCAGCCTCGGCCCGATCATCCCTTGATCGCGCCGACCAGCATGCCCTTGGTGAAGTGGCGCTGGACGAACGGATAGACGACGAGGATCGGGATGAGCGTCAGCGTGACCACGGCCATCTGCAGCGAGAGGGTCGCGATCTGCTGATGGCCGGCGTACTGCCCGGTGTTGGTCAGGCCCGTGCCCGGCATGCTGGCGCCCTGCAGGGTGTACAGGTACATGACCATCTGCAGCGGCCACTTGCCGTTGTCGGGCAGGTACAGCAGCGCGTTGAAGAACGAGTTCCAGTAGCCGACGGCGTAGAAGAGGGTGATGACGGCCAGCACGGCGCGCGAGGTCGGCAGGACGACCGACCAGAGGATCCGCCACTCCCCGGCGCCGTCGACGCGGGCGGCGTCGAGCAGCTCGGGAGCGGTACTGCTGAAGAAGCCCCGCATCACGAGGATGTTGAACACCGACACGGCGGCCGGCAGGATCATCGTCCAGTACTGCCCGTAGCCGCCCAGCGCGGTGACCACCAGGAACGACGGGATCAGGCCGCCGCTGAAGAACATGGTGACGACCAGGAACAGCAGGATGAACCGGTGCCCGAAGGTGCCGTGCCGGGACAGCCCGTAGGCGCACAGCACGGTCACCACCATCGAGATGAACGTGCCGGCGACGGTGATGGCCAGGCTCACCAGCAGCGAGTGGGTGACGAGCTGGTTGGTGAAGATCTGCCGGTACGCCTCGATGGTCAGCTCCCCCGGCACGGTCACCAGCCCGCCGGCCTCGTTGATCGCGCCTTGGGTGGAGAAGCTGGTGAGCACGATCGACCACAGCGGGAACAGCACGAGGAGGACCACGACGACGAGCGTGATGCCCTTCAGGCCCTGCCCGACCGGGCCGGTGCGCTCCTCCCAGGCCGGGCCGGAGTGCTTGCGGCGCGGGCGGTCCGGTGCGATCACAGGTACGAATTCAGCGGTCATCTCGTCTGTACAACCCGTCCTCGCCGAAGGCGTGCGCAAGTTTGTTCGCGGCCAGCACCAGCAGCAGGGACAGGATGCCCTTGAACAGGCCGGCGGCCGCGCCGTAGCTGAAGTTGTTGTTGACGACGCCGTAGTAGTACGCGAACGTGTCGAGCACCTCGGAGGCGTCCCGGCCGACGGCCTGGCGCTGGATGAGCATCTGCTCGAAGCCCACGGTCAGCGCGTTGCCCAGCCGCAGCACGAGCATGAGCACGATGACGCCGCGCATGCCGGGCACCGTGATGTGCCACATCCGCCGCCACTTGCCGGCCCCGTCGGCCGCCGCCGCCTCGTAGAGCGACTGGTCGATGGCGGCCAGCGCGGCCAGGAACACGATGATCCCCCAGCCGGCCTCCTTCCACACCGCCTGCGCGGTGACCAGGTACTTGAAGGCGTCGGCGTTGGTCATGATGTCCCACGTCGCGTACCCGTGCCGGCGCAGGAGCGTGTTCAGCGCGCCGGCCCCGCCCAGCATCTCCTGGAACACGGTGACGACCAGCACCCAGGAGAAGAAGTGCGGCAGGTAGACGACCGACTGCATGAACGAGCGGACCCGCGCGTTGGCGATCTCGTTGAACAGCAGGGCGAGGGCGATCGGCACCGGGAAGTACAACACCAGCTGCACGGCGCTGATGACCAGCGTGTTCTCGAGGGCGTGCCAGAAGATGGTGTCGGTGAACAGGCGCTCGAAGGTGTCCGTGCCGGTGTACGGGCTGTACCAGAAACCGTTGTAGATGTCGTAGTCCTGGAACGCGGTGATCAGCCCGAACATCGGGGCGTAGGCGAAGACGGCGAGCAGGGCGACCGCCGGCAGCGTCATGACGAGCAGCGAACGGTCGCGGCGCAGGCGCAGGCGCCAGTTCCGCCTGCGGGGCGCGGCGGCGCCGCCGGCCTGCTCGGCCGGCGGCGCCGTTGTCGCGGGACTGGTCGTGGTCACCGTGGGCCCGTGCTCACTTGCCGGTGCCGTACTTCGAGCGGATGTCCTCGTAGAACTTGCGCAGCTCGTCGCCGCCCTGCCGGCGCCAGTTGTCGACCGCCTCGGTCCACGCCGAGATCGGCTTGCGGCCGAGCTTGACGTCGGTGATCGTGTCCTGCATCGGCTTGACGAGCGACGAGAAGCGCGACGGCTCGCTGACGTTCATGCCGTAGAACAACGGCTTCACCACGTGCTTGACCGCGTCGGCCTGCCACGCCGTGTAGTCCTTGACGACCTGGGTGGCGCCGGACTGCACCACGATCGCGGTGGCCGGGCAGGACAGGAACTGGAACGTGGTGGCGATCTCCTTGCTGCCCTGCTCGGTCAGCAGCGGGTTGCCGTCCTTCATGGTGTAGTCGGTGCCGGGCGCGCCGAAGTTCACCGTCAGCCACTCGGCCGAGCCGTACGGCGCGGCCAGGTAGTTGGCGATGTTCAGCAGCTCCTTGATCTGGGCGTCGGACAGCTTCTTGTTGAGGTAGCTGAACATCGACGCGCCGTTGCCCAGCTCGATCTTCGGCTCGCCGCCGTTGGCGCTGAACAGCTTGAAGGCCTGGCGGTTGTAGCTCGGGTTGGCCGCGGAGCCGGACTTGTTGTCGTCGCCGTTCCAGGCGCCGGTGCCGTCCGCGCAGATGAGCACCTTGCCCGACCAGAAGCGCTGCTTGGCGTTCTCGCTGTTGTTGGCGACGGCGTCCGGGTGCATGTACCCGGCCTTCACCATCTTGGCGTGCCAGTTCAGCGCGTCGGCGATGTTCGGCGTCTCGTAGCGGTGCACCAGCTTGCCGGAAGAGTCGGCGGTCCACGGGTAGCTGCCGCTGGGGAACTCGAAGAGCTGGTTGATGTACGCGCCGTCGTTGCCGAACAGGTCGTCGAACGCCCACACGCCGGCCGTGGCGCTGGTCAGCTGCTTGCCGAGCGCTTCCAGGTCGGCCACGCTCTTCACCTCGGGCGAGGCGCCGGCCTTGTCGAAGAGGTCCTTGCGGTAGTAGTACATGCCCGCGACGACCGCGTTGGAGGAGTAGATCGGCAGCCCGTAGAGCTTGCCGTTCCACACCCCGGAGATCCAGGCGTTGGGCGACAGGGCGGCCAGGTTCGGGTACTGCTTGATCTTGTCCCCGGCCAGGTAGGGGGTCAGGTCGGCGAACTTGGTCGCGACCGCGTTGCCGAAGCTCAGGTTGGTGATGTTCCAGACCGGCAGGTTGATCCAGTCGGGCAGCTTGTCCGAGGCGAACAGCGGGGGCAGCAGGTCGCCGTAGGTGTTGCCGTCGGCCGGCTGCAGCTTCAGGGTCGCGCCGATGGCCTTGTTGACGGTGTCGTAGTACGTGTTGCCGCTGGTGGGCGGGATGGCGCCCCACAGCGGGGTCATCGTCGTGTACGAGCCGCCGGAGCCGACCGCGCCGGTCACCGACTTCGGCGGGTTCGCGGGGTAGCTCAGGAAGGCCGGGTCGGTGGTGGCCCCGTTGGCCCCGCCGACGATCGGGATGTCGGGGTTCACCGCGTTGTTGGCGACGTGGTTCGGCAGCGCCTTGCTCAGCTCGTCCTGGCTGGTGGTGCCCTCTTTCTTCTCCTTGGGGCTGCCGCAGGCGTCCAGCAGGGGGGCGGCGGCGATGACGGCGACGGAGGCCAGCAGACCGCGCCGGCTCAGGCTTGCCATGGGTTGGACCACCCTTCGGGGGGATGGGGTTTCGAAAGGGTTGTCGAAGCGCTTCGAGGCACAGACCCTAGGACATCGACGAAGAGCCGACAAGGACATCGAGACTGATCGCGCTTTCGCCGGGCCGCGCCCGTGAAACTTCCGCTCGCGGTTGACACGTGCCGGGCGCTTGACCATCATCGAAACGCTTCGACGTGAGGAGTGCCGCGTGCTCGACGGACTGACCATCGCCGAGAAAATCGCCCTGCTGCACCAGCACCAGCCGGCCGTCCCGAGGCTGGGGCTGGCCGCCTTCCACACCGGCTGCGAGGCCCTGCACGGCGCCGCCTGGCTGGGCCGCGCCACGGTCTTCCCCCAGGCCGTCGGCCTCGGCGCGACCTGGGACCGCGAGCTGCTGCGGGCGGTCGGCGCGGCGGCGGCCACGGAGGTCCGCGCCTACCGCGACGGAGGCGCCTCGCTCAACGTCTGGTCGCCGGTGGTGAACCCGCTGCGCGACCCGCGCTGGGGCCGCAACGAGGAGGGCTACAGCGAGGACCCACTCATGGTCGCCGAGCTGGCCATCGCCTTCTGCACCGGGCTGCGCGGCGACCACCCGGTGGTGTGGCGGACGGCTCCGGTGCTGAAGCACTTCCTGGCGTACAACGTCGAGACCGACCGCGACCGGATCGACATGCGGGTGCCGGAGCGCGTGCTGCACGAGTACGAGCTGCCGGTCTTTTTGGAGCCCTTGCGAGCCGGTGTCGTGGCGGGCGTGATGCCCGGCTACAACCTCGTCAACGGCATCCCCAACCACGTCCACCCGCTGCTGCGCTCGGCGTTGCGCGCGGCCAAACCCGACGTGGTGATCTGCTCGGACGCGCAGGCCCCGTCGAACCTGATCGCCCAGTTCCCCACCCACGCCGAGTCCCACGCCGCCGCCCTCCTGGCCGGGGTGGACAGCTACACCGACAACGGCACCGACTCCGCCCCGACCATCTCGCGGTTCACCGAGGCCCTGGACCGCGGCCTGATCACCGAGGCGGACGTGAACGCGGCGGTATCGCGGCTGCTGGCCCTGCGCGCGCTGACGGGCGAGTTCGACCCGTCGAACGATCCCTATGCGTCGATCGGCCGCGAGGTGATCGCCTGCGACGCCCACAACCGGCTCGCGCTCCGGGCGGCCCGGGAGTCGATCGTGCTGCTGCGCAACGATTCCGGGGCGCTGCCGCTGGCGGGGAGCGTGGCCGTGATCGGCGCCCTGGGCGGGCAGGTCCTGCGCGACTGGTACAGCGGCGACTTCCCGTACGCGATCACGATCGAGGCCGCGTTGCGCGGCCGCCTCGACGAGGTCACGTACACCCCGGGCCTGGACCTGGTGCGTCTGTCCGGACTGGACGGCCTGTTCGCCCACCAGGACTGGGGATCGGGCGCGCACACCTTCCGGTCGGTGGACGACGGCGGCTACCTGACGGTGGAGGAGGACGGCAGCGTGTCGACGGCGGCCCCGGCCCCGGACGGCTGGGTCGTGCGCGAGCAGTGGCGGCTGGACGGCGGCGTCGTGCGGGGCGACCGGCCCGGCCTGGAGTTCCGGCTGGAACGGGTGACGGACGGCGTTGCCGAGGCGGTGACGGCGGCCCGCGCGGCCGAGCGGGCCGTCGTGGTGCTCGGCAACGACCCGCACATCAACGGCCGGGAGACGATCGACCGCGCGGACCTGGCCCTGCCGCCGGAGCAGGACCGCCTGCTGCGCGCCGTGGTGGCCGCGAACCCGAACACGGTCCTGGTGCTCGTGTCGTCGTACCCGTACGCCATCGACTGGGCCGCCGAGCACGTGCCCGCGATCGTGTGGACGGCGCACGGCGGCCAGGAACAGGGCACCGCGATCGCCGACACCCTGCTGGGCCTCAACAATCCCGGCGGCCGCCTGCCGCAGACCTGGTACCGCGGCGACACCGACCTCCCCGCCCCACTGGACTACGACGTGATCGGCGCGGGCTGGACGTACCAGTACCACCGCGGCCCGGTGCTGTTCCCCTTCGGCCACGGCCTGTCGTACACCACGTTCGCGCACGGCCCGCTGACCGTCGACGGCGCCACGGCGACGGTCGAGGTCACCAACACCGGCGAGGTCCCGGGCGACGAGGTGGTCCAGGTGTACTGCACCCCCCACGACTGGCCGGTCGCTGCTCCGATCCGCCGGCTGGTGGCGTTCGACCGCATCACCCTGGCCCCGGGCGAGACGCGCACCGTGACCCTGACGATCCCCTCGTGGGTCCTCTCGTACTGGCACGACGGCGCCTTCGTCGCCCCCGCGGGCCGCTGCACCTTCACGACGAACGGCGCGGACTGACCTCGGCCGACAGCATCGCGAGCTGGTTGCGGACCGTCTCCGCCTCGCGGGCGCCCAGCACCGTGAAGATGCTCAGCGCCTGCCGGTAGTCCTTCCGCGCCCCGTCCCGGTCCCCGGCCGCCCGCCGCGCGTCGGCCAGGTGGGTCAGCACCAGGCCCAGGTAGAAGCGCTCCCCCGAGTCGGCCAGGCGGTCCAGGGCGTGGCCGAAGCACTCGATCGCCTTCGCGTGCGCGCCCAGGTGGTGGTGGGCCACGCCCAGGGTGTCGTAGACGCCGGCCAGCTCGGCCGGTTCGCCCGCCGCCGTGAACAGCTCCAGGGCGCGCCGGCACGTGGCGATCGCCTCGGCGTAGTGGCCGATCATCGTCTGCAGCGACGCCACGCCGCCGAAGGAGCGGGCCTCGCCCAGGGTGTTGCCGTTGCGGCGGTACAGCTCGCACGCCCGCTGGGAGTAGGTCATCGCCTCCTCGTAGCGGCCCGCGCCCTCCAGTAGCTCGCCGAGCGTCCCGGTCGCGTGGGCCAGCCCGTTGCCGTCGCCCAGGGCCTGGTAGAGGGCGACCGCCGCGCGCAGGTGGGCGGTGGCCTCGTCGTGCTGGTGCAGGCGGCCCAGCGTGCGGCCCTGGCTGCGCAGGATGCGGGCCTCCACCGAGCGGTCGCCGGTGCGGCGTACCGCCTCCAGGGCGATGCCCAGCACCGCCAGCTTGTCCTGCCAGCGGCCGGTGCGCTCCAGGTACACCACGCAACTGCAGGCGAGCTGCCAGGCGTGCGACGGGTGGGCGGCCGCGGCGCGCTCGACGGCGGCCAGCAGGACCGGGCGCTCGGCGTCGAACCAGGCCAGGGCCTGCTGGCGGTCCTCGATCGGGTCCGGGGTCACGGCCGGGGCCGGTGGGTCGATCGGGGTCGGGGTCTGGTTCGCGTCGACCAGCAGGGTGGCGGGGTACGCGGTGTGCACCAGGTGGTCCAGCAGCCGGGACAGGGCGGCGTGGCGGTCGGCGGGCGGGTCGGTCGTCTCGGCCAGTTCGACGGCGTACGCGCGGATCAGGTCGTGGGCCCCGTAGCGGCCCGGGCCGGCCTCGGTGAGCAGGGACGCGGCGCACAGCCGGCGCAGGGCCGCGCCGGCCTCGTCGGGCGGGACGGCGGCCAGGCTGGCGGCGGCGTGCACCGTCACCTCGGGGCCGGGGTGGACCGACAGGAGGCGGAAGAGGCGGGCGGCGGGGTCGTCGAGGACGCGGTACGACCAGGAGAAGACGGCCCGCGGGTCGGTGGCCGCGTCGACGCCCGCGAAGCCGTCCAGGGTGCGGCGGGCCCGGCCGAGCTCACCGGCGACCGCGGCCAGGGACGGGGTGGTGGTCACGGCGGCGCGGGCGGCGACCACGCTCAGGGCGAGGGGCAGGCCGCCGCAGCGGGCGATGACGTCGGCGACGGCCGCCGGGTCGGCCGCCACCCGCCAGCGGCCCAGGCGGCGCTCCAGCAGGTCGGCCGCCTCGATGGTGTCGAACAGGTCGAGGAGCAGCGGGCGGGCGCCGGCGGCGGCCAGGCCGGCCAGCGGGTCGCGGCTCGTGACGACGGCCAGGCAGCCGGGGCCGCCGGGGAGCAGGGGGCGGACCTGGGCGGCGTCGCAGGCGTTGTCCAGCACGACGAGGACCCGGCGGGCGGCGACCACGCTGCGGTAGAGGGTCTCCCGCTCGGCCGGGTCGGAGGGGATGTCCCGGGGCCGCACGCCGAGCGCGGTGAGCAGCAGGTTCAGCGCCGCGGCGGGTTCCAGGGGCGCCCGCACGGGGTCGAAGCCGTGCAGGTTGACGTACAACTGGCCGTCCTGGAAACGCTCGGCGACCGCGTGCGCCCAGTGCACGGCGAGAGTGGTCTTGCCGATGCCGCCGGGGCCGCTGATGGTGACGACGGGCACGTCGCGGTCCGGGTCGCCGGTGGGCAGCAGCTCGTCGAGGCGGGCCAGCCACTCGGCGCGGCCCGCGAAGCCGGCGACGCGGGCCGGGAGCTGGCGCGGGACGACCTCGACGAAGCGCGGCGGGTCGGTGGTGACGGCGGCCGGCTGCTCGTTGCGCAGCACGGCGAGGTGCAGGTCGCGCAGCTGGGGTCCGGGGTCCAGGCCGAGCTCGTCGGCGAGGACCTGGCGCACGGACTCGTAGACCGCGGCCGCCTCGGCGCCCCGGCCGACCCCGACCAGGGCGCGCATGAGCTGGCCGCGGAACGTCTCGCGCAGCGGGTACTGCCCGGTCAGCGCCCGCAGCTCGGCGATGATCTCCTCGTGCCGGCCCCGGCCCAGTTCGAGCTCGAAGCGCTGCTCGAGGGCCTGCAGGCGGAGCTCCTCCAGGCCGGTGGCGTCGGCCGCGAGGGCCGGGACCGACTCCAGCCCGGCCAGCGCCGGGCCGCGCCACAGGGCCAGGGCGGCCTCGAGCGCCTCCAGCGCCTGCGCGGGCTCGGCCCCACGGGCGGTGGCGAGCAGCGAGCGGAACCGGGCGGCGTCGAGCTCGCCCGGCTCCAGCCACAGCACGTACCCCTCGGGGCGGCGGCCGATCCGGTCACCGCCGAGGGCCTTGCGCAGATGGTGCACGTACACCCGGACGTTGGCATCCGCCCGCGCGGGCGGCGCCGCCCCCCAGAGCGACTCGATGAGAACCTCGGCCGAGACCGGCCGGCCCGCGTGGGACGCGAGCACGGCCAGCAGGGTCCGGGGCTTGCCGCCGGGCAGTTCGACGGGCACGCCGTCGTCGTCGATGACCTCCAGCGGCCCGAGCAGGCCGATCCGCACCGGTCAGGGCGTCGGGGTCGGCGTGGGCTGGGGTGCCGGGGTCAGGCAGAGGATCTCGCCGGCGTTCGTGTAGCACTTCTCCGGCTTCACATAGGCGTGTGCCGCGGTGGCCACGCCGAACACAATCGCCCCGGACGCCAATAACGCCAGCGCCAACTTTCGCATCTAGTCCCCCCAACAGTCGCGGCCTTCATGGGTCCGGCCTGTCGGATCATACGACCCGGAACGACCGTTTGGGTAAGGGCGGGATTGACGCATCGAGAGCTACCAACGCCGCATTAACGGATTTCCAACGCCCGTCCGCCACGCTGCGGGTGCGGCCGTCAGGGGGAACGGCCCGCGACGGAGGTGGGCCGGTGTTGACGTTCGGCGTACTGGGCCCGGTCCAGGTGCGGGCGGCCGACGGGCGGGTGGCCGTCACCTCGGCCCGCCAGCAGGCGCTGCTCGGGGCGGCGTTGCTGCAGGCCAACGCCGAGGTGACCAGCGCGCGGCTGGCCGCGGCGATCTGGGGCCGCCGGCCGCCGGGCAGCCCCGCCGACCTGGTCCGGACGCAGGTGGCGGCGCTCCGCCGGGCGCTCGGGCCCGGGGCGGCCGGGTGCCTCGTGGCCGGGCCGCACGGCTACCTGGTCCGGGTCGAGCGGGGTGCGCTGGATCTCCACGAGTTCGAGCGGCTGACGGCAGCGGCCGAGCGGGCCGCGGCCGGCGGCGACCACGAGCGCGCGACCCGGCTGCTGGGCGACGCGCTGGCCCAGTGGCGGGGGCCGGCGCTGGCCGGGCTGGACTCGCCGCCGCTGCGCGCGGCCGCGGCCCGGCTGGAGGAGCTGCGGCTGCGGGCGGTCGAACTGCGCTTCGCGTCGGCCTGCCACCTCGGCCACCCGGCCTGGATGGTGCCGGAGCTCACGGCCTTCGTCGCCGAGCATCCGCGCCGCGACGGGACCCGGGCGCTGCTGCGCCACGTCCTGCGGGTCAGCTGATCCCGGCCTGCGCGTCCAGGCGCTGCAGCAGGTCGTGCGCGGCCAGCTCGACGTCCTTGTGCCGCCACTCCGAGGCGCGGTAGACGCAGGCGATCAGCCCGGTGCGGTGGACCCGGCGGAAGTCGCCGTAGACGAAGGCGTACCGGGCCTTGGTCTCCTCGGACGCGCCCTCGGTGAGCCCCAGGTGCCACGCGCCGTAGTCGGCCCACGAGTGCCGCTTCAGGAACGTGTTGCCCGCGTCGGCGTGCGGCTGGACGGCGCCCCAGTCGCTGTCCAGCACGTACTGCCGGGCGTCGATCAGCGCGCGGGCCCGCTCGACCGCCGCGGGGTTCACCGTGTATGAGGCCATGACGTGCGCATACCCAGCGGCTGTATCTTTCACCCCCGCCGCCGGGCCCGCCGCTGGTCCGGCCACACCTCGAAGCGCTTCGATTGATTTTTCGAAACTTCGGGGCGTACTGAAGTACCCCATGAAGAGACGACTCACGATCTTCGCCGCCGCGCTGGTCGCGGTGGCCGCGTCGTTCGTGGTGTACGCCCAGGAGGCGTCCGCCGCCGTCGGTCTCCACGTGAGCGGGCGCAACATCGTGGAGGCGAACGGCCAGCAGTTCATCATGCGCGGGGTCAACCACCCGCACGTCTGGTACACCGGGAACACGCAGGCCTTCGCCGACGTGAAGGCCCTGGGCGCCAACACGGTGCGGGTGGTGCTCGGCTCCGGCAAGCGCTGGGGGCCGTCCAACGACGTCGCCAACGTCATCGCGCTGTGCAAGGCGAACAAGCTCATCTGCGTGCTGGAGGTGCACGACACCACCGGCTACGGCGAGGACGGCGCGGCCGCCACGCTCGACGAGGCCGTGAACTACTGGATCAGCCAGAAGGCCAACCTCGTCGGCCAGGAGAGCTACATCTCCATCAACATCGGCAACGAGCCGATCGGCAACAACAACCCGGCGCAGTGGACGGCCGCCACCGTCGCGGCGATCCAGAAGATGCGCAGCAACGGCTTCCAGCACCTGCTCATGGTCGACGCGCCGAACTGGGGCCAGGACTGGCAGAACGTCATGCGGGACAACGCGCAGACGGTGTACGACGCGGACACGCTCAAGAACACCGTGCTGTCGATCCACATGTACGCCGTCTACGCCAGCGCGCAGACCATCATCGACTACCTCGACCGGTTCCAGAACAACAACTGGCCGCTGGTCATCGGCGAGTTCGGCTGGCAGTTCCAGTCGGGCGAGGTCGACCACGAGACGCTGCTGGCCCAGGCGGACGCCCGCGGCCTCGGCTACATCGGCTGGTCGTGGAGCGGCAACACCGACCCGGTCCTCGACATGGCCACCAACTTCAACCCCAGCCAGCTCACCACCTGGGGCCAGCGCATCTTCAACGGCGCGCACGGCATCAAGGCCACCGCCAAACAGGCCAGTGTGTACGGCGGAACCTCCAGCCCGTCCCCGTCGCGCTCGTCCCTGAGCCCGTCGCCCTCGCGCAGCGCGTCGTCGAGCCCATCGCCGTCGCGCAGCTCCGCGTCGCCCAGCCGCAGTCCGTCCCAGAGCACCGGCGCGAAGTCCTGCAGCGCGGCGTACAGCATCGTCGGCAAGTGGCCGGGCGGCTTCCAGGGCCAGGTCACCGTCACCGCGGGAAGCCAGGCCATCTCCGGCTGGACCGTGCGGTGGACCTACGCCAACGGCCAGACGGTCAGCTCGTTCTGGAGCGCCGGCATCACCAGCAGCGGCGCGAACGTGACCGCGACCAACGTGGCCTACAACGGCACCGTCGGCGCCGGGCAGAGCGCCTCGTTCGGATTCCTCGGCTCGTACGGCAGCACCAACTCGGTGCCCACGCTCACCTGCACGGCGGTATAACACGCACGGCCATGGGGGTCGAAAACATTTCGGCCCCCATAACAATTTGTCACAACATTGACCTGCGTGAGTTGGGCGGGCCACCATCCTCGAAAGGGTTTTCGGATCCGATCCCGAGGACGTGAGAGATGAGAAGAACCGCCGCCGCGTTCCTTGCGGCCGTACTGCTGCCGCTCGTGGCCCTCGAGGCGTCGCCGGCGGCCGCCGCGCCGGTGACGTTCACCAGCACCGTCGTCCTGCAGGCGGGCGGCAACTGCGCCGAGGTGCCCGGCGGCGCGTCGACCGCCGCGCTGCAGCTGCAGAACGCGGCCTGCAACGGTACGACGCGCCAGAACTTCACGTTCACGCCCGTCTCCGGCGTCGCGAACACCTACACCGTCGGCACCCTGACCGCCGGGTCGTGCCTCGACATCTCCGGACAGTCCACTGCGGACAACGGGCTCGTCATCCAGTACCCCTGCAACAACCAGAACAACCAGCGCTTCCGGCTCCAGGCGGTCACCGTCTCCGGCGCCACCAACACCTTCAACCTCGTCGGCGCGCAGTCGGGCAAGTGCGTGACGCCGGCCGGGGACAGCACCGCGGTCAACGCCAAGCTGGTGCAGCTGCCGTGCACGACGGCGACGACGCGGGTCTGGCGGCTGGCCGGCTACAACCCCGGCACCGGCACCGGCGGCCGCACGTTCACCAACCCGCTCGACCCGCAGGGCCCGGACCCGTGGCTGCAGTACTACAACGGCTACTACTACCTCGCCGCGACGACCTGGAACCGCACCATCACCATGCGCAGGTCGGCGACCCTCGGCGGCCTCGCGAGCGCCCCGGAGACCGTCATCTTCAACCTGACGCGGTCCAACGGGGCGGGCACGATGTGGGCGCCGGAGTTCCACCTGCTCGACGGACCCAACGGGCAGCGTTGGTACCTCTACTACGTCGCCGGCGCCGAACCGTACAACCTCGGCACGCAACGCATCCACGTGCTCGAGAGCGCGGGGCTGGACCCGATGGGGCCGTACACGTTCAAGGCCGACCTGCTCGACCCGACCCAGAACAACACGTGGGAGCTGGACCCGACCATCCTGCAGCTCAACGGCCAGCTGTACCTGCTCGGCACCTACTACAACGGCTCGCAGCCGATGTTCATCCGCCCGCTGTCCAACCCGTGGACCGCGAGCGGCACGCGCCGGCTGCTGTCCACGCCGACGTACAGCTGGGAGACGGTCGGCGGCGCGGTCAACGAGGCGCCGGAGGTCATCCAGCACGGCGGGAAGACCTTCATCGTCTTCTCCGCGAGCCACTGCTCCACGCCCGACTACAAGCTCGGCATCCTGACGTACAACGGCGGCGACCCGCTGAGCTCCTCGTCGTGGGTGAAGACCTCGACCCCGATCTTCCAGCGCTCCAACGCCAACGGGGTGTACGGCCCGGGCCACAACGGCTTCTTCAAGTCACCGGACGGGACCGAGGACTGGATCGTGTACCACGCGACGACGTCCTCGTCCGGCAACTGCGACCTGAACCGCAGCACCCGCGCCCAGAAGATCACCTGGAACGCCGACGGCACCCCGAACCTGGGTGTGCCGGCCGCGCTCGGCACCGCCCTGGCCGTCCCGTCGGGCGAGCCCGCCTGACCTGATCCCGCACCCCCAGAAATCCGGTCCCGGCGCCCGACCTTCCCTGTGGCGCCGGGACCGGGCGGGTCTACGGCACCAGCACCGGGACCTGGTAGCCGGACGACTCGACGAGGCCCTCGTCGTCGACGAGCACGAACGCGGGGAAGCCGCGCACGCCGAACGCGGTCGCCACCGGGCCCTCGGGGTCCTCCAGGATCACCGGGGTGCCGGCCAGGGCGGTCAGGACCGTCGGGAGGTCGCCGCCGTCGCGGACCACGACCGCGTAGGCGTCGCCGGGGTGGCGGGCGGCGGTGGCCCGGAAGTCGCCCAGCCGCTCGTGGCAGGCCGGGCAGTCGGGCGAGAAGAAACCGAACAGCGTCGTGCCGCTCAGTGCGGCCCGCGACACCGGCCGGTCGTCCACTGTGGACGCGGTGAAGTCGGCCACCCGCGCGCCCAGGTGGGTGCTCAGCACCGGCGCGGGCTCGGCCAGGCCGCCGAGGCGCTCCTCGTACGAGCGCAGCCGGCGGACGACCCCGAGCACGACGATCAGGTTGAACACGGTGAGCGCGGCGAGCAGCACGACCGCGACGAGCAGCGCGGTGGTCATGGCAGTCCTCCAGAAAGACCGGGGACGGCGCCCGCGCTCCCGCACGGGCGCCGCCGGGTGGGGTGTCAGCAGGTGCCGGTGACCGTGCAGGAGTAGCAGTGGTTGGGCACGCCCGAGCAGCCGTACATGCACCGCTTCTGGTACCGCAGGCCACCCTTGCACTGACAGGTGACCCACTCGTAGGCACATCCGGCGTCGGCCGAGGGGGCGAGCCGCCCCAGGACCCGGTCGGCGATACGGCCGAGGGTTTTCGCCATCGCTGCATCCTCTCGTAGCGGGAGTTGCGGAGCCGCCAGCGTGATCGACACATGCGAGCATGTCAATGGAAGCGCTCCCGGACCGTTCCCGGAAATACGCCGATAACAGGGGGCACCTACGCTCGGGCGCGGGAGGTGTGCGATGCCCGGTCCCCGGCGGCGCTCGGTGCTGGTCGCGCGGCTCGCCGGGCGGGCCGGCCGCTCCCCCGGCGCCATCGTGGATGACCTGCGCGCCTGCATCCTCGACGGGGAGGTCCCGCCGGGCTCGGCGATCCCGGTCGACGGGGTCGCGGCGGCCTTCGGCGTGTCCCGCATCCCGGTGCGCGAGGCCCTGATGACGCTCATCGGCGAGGGCCTGGTCGACCACCGCCCCAACCTGGGTTACCGGGTCGCGAAACTTACCTTGGAGGAATTCGCGGAGATCTATCTGGTACGGGAGGCGCTGGAGACGGCCGCGCTCCGGGTCGCGGTCGCGCAGGCCCGCCGCGAGGACGACGAGCGCGCGCTGGCGGCCCACGCGGCGCTGGAGGCGGCGGTGCGGGCCGGCGACGGACGGGCGTACCACCGGGAGAGCCGCGGCTTCCACCTCGCGCTGATCCGCCCGTGCCGGATGCGCCGGCTGCTGCACATGCTCGGGACCGCCTGGAACATGACCGAGCCGCTGCAGCCGATGACCCACCTGGGCCCGGCCGACCGCGAGCTGCTGCACCACGACCACGCGGCGATGCTGGCCGCGTTCACCGCCCGCGACCCGGAATCGCTCATCGCCGCCTGCGCCGTCCACCATGGACGGTTGCAGTCCTACATCGCCCGGCTCCCCCGCGACACCGGGCTGTTCGCCGAGTCGCCCTGAGCGAACCCGGACAGCGCGCCCGCGTACTCCTTCACGGGCGGCCGGGCGTACTCGCCGTGCACCGACGTCGACAGGCGCAGCGTGATCAGCGAACGCACGAGGAGTACACCCGCGGCAACTCCATCGATGACCGGAACACCCAGGCGCGACGAGACGGTGTCGCACAGGCCCGCCATGCCCGCGCAGCCCAGCACGATCACGTCGGAGCCGTCCTGGTCCAGGGCGAGCCGGGCCACCGCCGTGACCCGGTCGGCCAGGTGCGGGTCGGCGTCCAGGGCGAGCACCGGGATCGCGCACGCGTGCACGCCGCGGCAGGCGCCCGCGGCGACGTAGCGCGCGGCGAGGTCCCAGGCCCGGCCCCGGGTCCGGTCCAGGGTGGTGACGACGCTGAAGCCCCGGCCGAGCAGCGTCGCGGCGTGCATGGCGGCCTCCGCGATCCCGACCACCGGGCCGCGGGCGAGCTCCCGGGCGGCGTCGAGGCCGGGGTCGCCGAAGCAGGCGATCACGAAGCCGTCGACGCCGTCCGCCTCGCCCGCGGCCACCGCCGCGAGCAGCCCGGGCACGCTCAGCGCCTCGTCGTAGTGGCTCTCGATCGAGGCCGGGCCCATCGCCGAGGTGACCGCCTCGACGAGCACGCCCGGACCGGCCACGGCCCGGGCGCTCGCCCCGATCAGCGCGGTCATCGCCGCGGTGGTGTTCGGGTTGACGACGCGGATGCGCATGTCACTTCTTCCGGGCGAGGGCCAGGTAGGTGACCAGGCCCAGGCCCATCCCGATGAACCAGCTGTACTGCGCCGTCGTGTGCATCCCCGGCCCGCCGCTCCACAGCACCGGCACGACCGCGACGATCGCGCCGACGGCCGTGGCGACGAGCGCGGGCGGGTTGTAGCCCTTGCGGTACCAGTACCGGCCGTCGGGGCTCATGGTGAACATCGCGTCGACGTCGACCTGCTGCTTGCGCACCAGGTAGTAGTCGGCGATGAGCACCCCGAACAGCGGCCCGATCGCGGCGCCGAGGATCTCCAGCGTGTAGTGGATGACGTCGGGGTTGTTGTAGAGGTTCCACGGGGTGATGAGCACCGAGCCGACCGCGGCGATCATGCCGCCGGCGCGCCAGCTGATGCGCTGCGGGCTGACGTTGGAGAAGTCGAACGCCGGCGAGATGAAGTTCGCGACGATGTTGATGCCGATGGTGGCGATCGTGAACGTCAGCGCGCCGAGCACGATCGCGAACGTCGAGTCGATCCGGGCGACCGTCTGCACCGGGTCGGTGATGAGCTCGCCGAAGATCGGGATGGTCAGCGACGAGGTGACGACGACGAGGATGGAGAAGGCCAGGAAGTTGACCGGCAGGCCGAGCAGGTTGCCGGTGCGCACCGACCGGAACGACTTGCCGTAGCGGGAGAAGTCGCCGAAGTTGAGCATCGGGCCGGAGAAGTACGACACCACGAGCGCGATCGCGCCGAGCATCACGGGCACGGCGTCGAAGCCGTGGTACCGCACCTCGCCCAGGCTCAGGTCGATGCCGCCCCAGCCGGCCTTGTAGATGAGATAGCCGGCGAGCACCGCCATGACCACGTAGACGGCCGGGCCGCAGAAGTCGATGAACCGGCGAATCGTCTCCATGCCGGTCCAGAACACCGCGGCCTGCAGCACCCACAGCAGCGCGTACGAGCACCAGCCCAGCAGCGGCAGCCCGGCGAAGCCCCACTTGTCGACGTCGGCGTACGGCGCCAGGCCCGGCCACAGCTTCAGCACCACCACGTCGAGGGCGGCCGAGGCGAGGTAGGTCTGGATGCCGTACCACGCCACGGCGATCGAGCCGCGGATGATGGCCGGCACGTTCGCCCCGAGCACGCCGAACGCCACGCGGTTGATGACCGGATACGGCACCCCGGTGGCCTGGCTCGGCTTGGCCACGAGGTTGCAGAAGAAGTACACGATGGAGATGCCGACCACGAGCGCGACCAGCACCTGCCAGCTGGACAGGCCCAGCGCGAAGAGGCTGCCGGCGGTCACGTAGCCGCCGACGCTGTGCACGTCGGACATCCAGAACGCGAAGATGTTGTACGCGCCCCACGTCTGCTTGCGCAGCGGGGCCAGGTCCTCGTTGGTGAGCCGCGGGTCGTACCCGGGCCTGACCTCCCCGCTGCCGACGGGCATGCCGGCGGCCTCGACGAGATCCTGATGCTGCGGAGTTTCCAGCGTGTCGGCCATGGCATCACGCTAGGAACGGCTCGTTTCCGCGACGTGTTCGCAGATATATATCTTTACCGCTTGAGGGCCTCGCGCACGGCCGTCACGACCTGCTCCGGGTCGCGGCCGTCGCGCAGGACGATGACCATCGAGCCGGCGGCGGGCTGCGGGTCGGCCGCGAAGAGCTGGACCACCCGGGCCATCGCGGCGTCCAGCTCGGCCGCCGGGTCGGCCGCCTCCCGGCGCAGCCAGCGGCGCAGGACGTGGTTGTGGGCCGAGACGACGGCGGCCGCCATCAGCTCGGCGCGCAGCGCGTCGGCCGGGGCCGGGCCCATCCAGCCGGCGATGAACTCGCGGAACAGCCGCTGGTAACGCGCCACGCTCGCGATCTCCCGGTCCCGCAGGGCGGCCACCTTGCTGGTGATGGAGTACCGCCGGCGCGCGCGGTCGCCCTCCTCGACGTAGCTGAGCAGGACCAGCCGCACCGCCTCGGTCACCGCGACGATGGCGGTGTCGGCGGTCGAGGTGGCCAGCCGCTCCCGGACCGCGGCGATCAGCCGGTCGTGGTCCGGGAAGATCACGTCCTCCTTGGACCGGTAGTGCCGGAAGAGCGTCGTGCGCCCGACGCCGGCCCGGTCGGCGATGTCGTCGGCGGTGGTCTGCTCGTAGCCGCGCTCGTCGAACAGGTCGAGGGCGGCGTCCACGAGTCGCCGCTTCGCGGGGGTTCCGGTCACCGTGCCATCCTCGCCTACCTCGAAACCGGCTGTTGCCTCGGCCAAGTGGGATCTAGTACCGTCGGAATGGTACTCGGTACCGCCACCCGGGGAGGGACCATGAGCCTGACGCTGCTGGAACGCCGGCCGCTCGACTCCACACTGTTCAGCACCCTCGACCCGGACGCGGCCGACGACCTCGCGGCCGAGTTCGAAACGGTCGACGCGGCCCGCCGCACCGTGCTGTTTCGCGAGGCCGAGGCCGGCGACAGCCTGTACGTGCTGCTCTCGGGCAAGGTCAAGCTGTCCCGCCGCTCCTCCGACGGCCGCGAGGGGCTGCTCGCCCTGGTCGGGCCGGGCGAGCCGTTCGGCGAGGTCGAACTGCTGGACGGCGGCCCACGCACCACGACGGCGACGGTCGTGGCGGACGCGCGGCTGGCACGATTGTCGAAGACGGCGCTGTACCGGTGGATGGCCCGCCACCCCGGCGTGGCCGAGCAGCTGCTGCGCATCGTGGCCCGGCGCATCCGCGGCAACCGCGCGACCGTCCACGACCGGCTCTTCAGCGACGTCCCCGGGCGGGTCGCCGGTCAGCTCATCCAGCTCGCCAACCAGTTCGGCGTGGCCGAGGACGGCGCGACCCGGGTCGTGCACGACCTCACCCAGACCGAACTGGCCCAGTTCGTCGGCGCCTCACGCGAGTCGGTGAACAAGGTGCTCGCCAACTACGCGTCGCGCGGCTGGGTGCGCCTCGAGAACAAATGCATCGTCATCCTCGACGGCGCTCCCCTGGCTCGGCGGGCGCAGCACAAACGTCGGCGGTAGGTGCTGGCCTTTGTCCCAGGGGCAGCGGAAGGTTTTCGCTGTATGGGCGCCTGGGCACTTTGTGATACACCGTTATGTCCTGAAAAGCGGTGGGGGAGCTCCGCTCCACCCACACCCCCTCAAAACCGCACCTGGTCTGACGGGCAGCGGAAAGTCTTGCTTCTCAGACCCGGGCGCGGCGGGCCAGGCGCTCCGGGTCGGCGATGACGACGCTTTTGCCCTCCAGGCGGATCCAGCCGCGGGAGCTGAAGTCGGCCAGGGCCTTGTTGACCGTCTCGCGGGAGGCGCCGACCAGTTGGGCCAGCTCCTCCTGGGTGAGGTCGTGGGTGACCCGCAGGACCCCGCCGTCACGGACCCCGAACGGCCCGGCGAGCTGCAGGAGCTTCTTGGCCACGCGGCCGGGGACGTCGGTGAAGATGAGGTCGGCCAGGGCGTCGTTGGTCCGGCGCAGGCGGCGGGCCAGCACGCGCAGGAGCTGTTCGGCGATCTCCGGGCGGCGGACCAGCCACGTGCGCAGTGAGGTCTTGGTCAGCCGGGCGGCCCGGGAGTCGACGACGGCCGTGGCGGTCGCGGTGCGCGGGCCCGGGTCGAACAGGGCCAGCTCGCCCACCATGTCGCCGGGGCCCATGATGGCCAGCAGGTTCTGCCGGCCGTCGTGGGCGCGCCGGCCGAGCTTGATTTTGCCGGTCAGCACGATGTAGAGGCTGTCGCCGGGTTCGCCCTCGTTGAACAGGACGTCGCCGCGGCGCACGTCGATGTTGTCGAGGCCGCGCGAGAGCTCCTCCGCCGCCTCGGCGTCGATACCCTGCATGATCCCGCTGCGCGCGAGCGCCTCGTCCATCGACCGTCCTCTTCCACCGGCAGTGCTGGTCATTCTGGCACGTTCCCCCATGCCACAGTCGAACCTACAGGCACCCCAATCCGATTCGGGATCGCTTCGCTGTGCCGAATCGGATCGGGACCCCGCCACCGCGCGCCCCCACACGAGATGATGGATCTCGGACAAAGGAGTAGCAGATGATCTTCATTACCGCCAAGTTCCGCGTCCTGCCCGAGCACGCCGAGAACTGGCCGGCCATCGCCGGGGCGTTCACGAGCGCGACCCGCGCGGAGCCCGGCTGCCTGTGGTTCGACTGGTCCCGCAGCGTTGACGACCCGAACGAGTATGTGCTGGTAGAGGCCTTCCGCGACGGCGAGGCGGGCGGCGCCCACGTGAATTCCGAGCACTTCAAGGAGGCGCAGCGAACGCTGCCGCAGTACCTCCAGGAGACCCCGAAGATCGTGAGCCAGACGGTCGACCAGGACGACTGGTCGGAGCTCGGCGAACTGGCCGTCAACCGTTAGGCACTTCGTTCAGTCAACTGGCACGGTGGACTGGTCGATCAGGGCGATCAGGTCGGCCCAGTCCTCCCGCAGCAGCTCCAGGTCGAGCCGGGCCAGCTTGCGCCGCGCCGCCTTCGCCGTCGGATCGAGGCGGTGCCGGCGCAGGATGTCGTCGGCCCGGTCGATCGCGGTGTGCTCGCCGATCAGGTCGTCGATCCCGTCGAGCTCCAGGAAGATGGCCAGCTGGGCGCACAGGTCCCGGCACCGGCACACGTACGCGGGCAGCCACCCCTCCGGCGGCCCGCTCAGGTGCTCGACCAGCAGATCGAGGTCGAACCGCAGCTCGTCGGCCCCGTCGTTGCGCACCCGGAACCCGGGCGTGGCCAGCAGCGGGTCGGTCGCGGCGTGCGCGGCCGCGTACTTGCACAGGGCGTCCGGGTCGGCGAACAGCAGCAGGTTGCCGTCGGCGTCGGCCGGGAAGACGTGCTCCATCACCCCGTAGCCGGCGTGCAGCTGCCCCCGCAGCGTCACCCCGGAGGCCGACGGCAGGCTGACCGAGACGAGCTCCACGATCGTGATCACGACTGGGGCAGGCGGCGCGACCGGCGGAAAAACCGGCTGAGCGGGCTGAAGAACCGGCGGAGGAGGCGCTGCAACCGCCATGACCGGCTGCCACGCCGCGGGCGGCAGCGGAACCTGCGCGGGAACGGGCGAGCCGATCAGCAGCGGGTCGATGCTCCCCGCCGCCACCACGAGCTCCGGCTGGTCGATGATCGTCGGCGGGAAGTTCAGCGCCCGGTGCAGCATGGTCGCCACCAGCGGCATCCGGCTCGCCCCGCCGACCAGCACCACCCCGCCCAGCGGCCGCAGCTGCACCGTGCACCCCGACACCGTCGCCGTGATCGCGTCGAGGGTCCGCTGCACGATCGGCGCGGCCAGCCCCTCCACCTCGGCCCGGGTGAGGATCTGGTCGGTCTCCAGCAGCGGCAGGTACAGCGTCGTCGTGGCCGACCGCGACAGCATCTCCTTGGCCGTGCGCACGTCGTCCCAGAGCTGCCGCCGCGCGGCCCGGTCGGCCACCGTGCCCGGATTGTCCAGCCGCGCCCACTGCTCCGCCGTCCCGCACCGCCCGCGCAGCAGCCCGACGATCGCCGCGTCCACGTCCTGCCCACCGGTGTCGTCCAGCCCACCACTGGCCAGCACTTCAAGAGCCTGCCCCGGCGTGTACCGCACGACGGCCGCATCGAACGTGCCCGCACCAAGGTCGTAGACCAGCAGGTCGACCGGCCCGGACGCGTGCCGGCGCAGGTGGAAGGCGGCCGCGGCGACCGGCTCGGGAATGAGCCGCACCCGGTGCAGCCCGGTCGTGGCCGCCGCCCGCTCGAGCACCGCTCGCCGGCTCGGCCCCCAGGAGGCCGGATGGCACACGCTCAGCCCCGCGATCGGCCCGGCGGCGATGCGCCGGGCCTCGGCCGCGGTCCGCTGCAGCAGCGCCCCGAGCAGGGCCTCGACCGGCACCGCGGCGCCCAGGAACACGGTCCCGTCGTCGATGCGCCGCTTCGGGTTGCCCTCGAAGCGCTCGGGGTGCGCCCGCGAGGAGTGCAGCGCGTCCCGGCCGACGAGCAGCTGCCCGGCGTCGTCGAGGTACACCGCGGAGGGCAGCAATGACGCCCCGTCGAACAGCACCGGCTCGGTGCTCCCGTCGTCCCGGCGCAGGAACGCGACCGTGCTGGACGTCCCCAAATCGACCCCGAGCTCCACGGCGTCCCCCTCGCTGCGACCGTGCCGATCATCGAAGCCATCGTCGTTTCCACTGTCAAGTAACAGCGAAAACCGGCCGGGGCCCGCAGGCGCCCGGCCGGTTCCCCCTCTTGCGAGGTGCTAGCCGATCAGCTTCCAGGGACCGTTGGGGTCACCCGGGGTCTGGTTGCGGCTGTACCACCTGGCCTCGTACGTGTGGTTCGCGTACGAGACCCGAGCGCCGGCGTTGTACACCGTCGTCGGGGTCCAGGCCGCCGGGCCGCCGCCCGGCGCCGGTGGGGCGATCTCCTCCCACGGGCCGTTGGGGTCGCCGGGGGCCTGGTTGCGGGTCCACCAGCGGGCACGGAACTGCTTGTCCTGGTACGTCACCACGTCGCCGGTGTTGAAGATCCGCGACGCGGTCCAGAGGGCGGTGCCGTCCTCGGCGAGGGCCAGCTCCTGCCACGGGCCGTTCGGGTCGCCGGGCTTCTGGTTCTGGGTCCACCAGGAGGCCTGGTACACCTTCCCGTCGTACGTGACCCGCTCGTCGCCCTGGTACGCCCTGCTCGCGCTCCAGGCCGCCGGGGCGTTCACGACCACGCTCACGGTCGCCTGGGCGGCCGCGAAGGTGTCGGTGGCCGCGTACGTCGCGAGGAGCGTGTGGGTGCCGGGGGCCAGGCCGGGCGGCAGCTTGAAGACCGCCTGGTTGTTCTCCAGCGGCACGCTGCCGCGGACCTTGTCGCCCTCGCGCAGCTCGACCGGGCCGGCCACCGGCAGGCCCTCGGCGTCGGCCTTGACCGTGACGGTCGCCGCCGTGCCCCAGTTCACCGGGGCCGTGGTGGCCGCCAGGACCGGGGTGCCCTTGCCGGTGCGGAACACCGCGGGCTGGGCGACCGCGACGCCGCCGTCCGCGCCGGCCGCGGTGACGAGCCAGGCGTACGAGGTGGCCGGGGCCAGGCCGGTCCAGCTCACCGTGGCCGTGCCGCCCGCGGTCACCCGGTCGGTGCCGATCGTGCCGGCCGGGACGTACGCGGCCAGGGAGTCGGTCGCGAACGACGTCTTGCGGCTGGTGAGGTCGACCGGGAGGGTCAGGTTGTCCTCGGCGCCGTTGTAGCGCGGCTTGGTCTGGCTGCCGTCCTGGCGGATGTCGTACTCGGTCGCGCCGTAGTTGTGCAGGAACGGCGAGTACGTGTCGATGTGCATCACGGCCCGGTCGACGTCGAACTGCAGCAGGCGCAGGAAGCTCGCGCCGAACTGGAGCCGGTCGGCCGCCTTGTGGTCGGGCCGGCCGTCGCCGTTGACGTCGATGTTGCCCGCCGCGTCGACCAGCGTGGGCCACAGCTCCCCGGCCGGGACCGTGTAGAACTGGTAGTCCGCGAGCAGCTCGACGACGTCGTGGGCGACGGTGACGCCGACGCCGGTCTTGAGGTTGGTGCCGACGCCGTGCTCGTGGCCGGCGAGGACCAGGAACACGTTCGGGTTGGCCTCGACGACCTGCTTGTACAGCGGGGAGCCGTCCGGCGCCGAGAAGTCCGCGCCGCGCCCGTCGGGGTTGGTCGACGGCTTCAGGTAGTCGTGGGAGAGCAGGATGCCGTTGCGGTCCTTGTACTTCTTGAAGATCGAGTCGGCCCACTTCGCCTCCTGCGGGGTCACCCCGTAGGAGAGCCCGACCGCGACGAAGTCCAGCCCGCCGGCCGAGAACAGCACGTAGTTGTTCTGGTTGTCCCGACCGGGGGCGCCGTTCTGCTCGTCCCAGGCGTGGTACTCGGTGCCGGCCGGCCAGGACTTCGCCACGCCGTAGTAGCGGTCCGCGCTGAACGTCTTCGAGAAGCGGGAGTCGGGGCCGGTCTCGGCGCCGAGCTGGTCGTCGTGGTTGCCGGCGATGACCTGGTTGACCACGCCGTGGTCGTCGAGGATCTTCTGGTACCCCGAGGCGGCGGCCAGTTCCTTGTCGACCTGCTCGTTCAGGCCGGGCCGTTGCAGCGAGCCGTCCGCGTTCCTCGCGAGCGGGTCGTAGTAGTCGTTCTCGATGACGTCGCCGGTGTGCGCGGTGTAGGCGATCTTCCGCCCGGCCTGGTTGTCGGCGATCCACTGGGTGGTGTCGCGATAGGCCGCGGCCCAGATCGCCTGCTCCTCCGCCGTCTCGACGTCGGTGGCCTCGGCCTTGCCGTCCCAGTCGTCGTAGGTGCCGCCGGCGGCGCCCTCGGTCAGGTACTGCGTGTCCGTGAAGTGGGCGAGCGCGAAGTCGTAGCTGCCCGGGTCCTCGAAGTGGTCCTTGTCCTGCTGGGCGGTCGCGTCGCGGGGCGAGAGGTCGTCGGCGAACGGGTCCTCGCCGGTGACGAGAACGTGGACGGTGCCGCCGTCGCGGTAGCCGGCGCCGAGCTGGGCGGCCAGGACGGTCGCCCGCTCGGTCTGGCCGCGGGAGCTGGTCAGCACGACCCACTTCCCGGCGGCCGGGTCCCACACCCGCAGCGCCACGACCCGCTCGGGGTCGATGGTGCCCTCCCAGCGCAGGGTCGGGTCGGCGGCGGCGCCCACCGCGAGGTCGTACCGCTGGAAGACCACGTCCCGGCTGGACGGGGTGGCGAGCGTGCGCCCGTCGAGCGGCTGCAGCGAGCCGACGTCGACGGTGGTGTCGTGGGCGACGTCGAGCGCCGCCGGCACCGAGCTCGCGGTGCCCTGGTAGCCGCCGCTCGGCAGTACCATGTCGGCCTTGGTGAAGGTGGCCGTCAAGGGCACGCCGGCCGCGCCCGGCACCCTGGCCGACAGGTTCGCCGTCGGGCGGTTCGCGGTGCCGGTGACGCTCGCGGTCAGCTCGGCCGGCACGTCGGGGATGTCGGCGCTGGTGAAGTGGATCTCGCGGGTGGCCGCGTTGCCGAGCGTGTCGGCCGCGGTGACCGCGATGGTGTGCGCCCCGGCGGGCAGCCCGCGGCCGATCTGGTCGCCCTGCTTGACCGCCTTGCCGTCGAGCGTGATGACCGGCGTGCCGGCCACCCCGGTGGCGTCGGTGACGTTCACGACGAGCGCGACCGTCGAGGTGAGCCGCTGGCCCTCGGCCGGCACGCTCCGGGCGACCTGCGGGGCGGTGTTGTCGACGGTGAACGTGCGGGTCGAGGTCTTGTCCCCGACGACGGCGGTGATGGTGTGCCGGCCGTCGGCCAGCTTCGCGGTGTCGAGGTCGGCGCGGCGACCGGCAGCGCCGGCACCGGCGATGTCGAACAGGACCGTCTTGTCCAGCGTGGCGTTGAACGAGCTGCCGCAGGTGCCGTCGCCGACGTACACCGTGACCGGCGAACCGGCCGGATAGCTGGCCGAGCCGATGGTGACCGTGTTCTGCGCCGTCATCCGGGTCACCTGGGTGGCGGTGCCGGCCACCGGGGCGAGCTGGAAGTCGCGCAGCGTGAAGTCGTCGTAGTTGTCGCAGCCGCCGGGGTTGGCGCTGCCGTGGTCGCTGCCGGCCACGAACTCGAGGACGTTGACGCCGGGGACGAGCCACTCGTTGGGGAAGGCGAGGTCGGCGACCTCCTTCTCCCAGATGCCGAGGTCGAGCGGGATGCCGTTGATGAGCACCTTGTTGTCGAAGCCGCTGTCGGCGCCGTTGCCCCCGACGAACACCTTGAGGTGCGCGTCGCCGGCCGCGGCCAGGGTGTCGACCGTGCGCGTGGTGGGCGCGCCGGCGATGTCGAAGTGGAACTCGGCCTCCTTGTTGGCCCCGCAGGTGCCGTCGCCGAGGGCGAGCGAGGCGTCGGCCGTGGCCGCGCGGGTCTCGCCGGTCCACAGGTACGTGGTGCCGCGGGTGACGGTGCCCGCGGTGCCCGGCGCCAGGATCGGCGTCGCGGTGACCCGGAAGTCGTCGTGGTTGGCGCAGGTGGCCCCGGCCGCGGTCCCGTTGTAGTCGCCGGTCCTGACCCGGATGACGTTGTCGCCGTTGTGCAGGAAGCGGTTCGGGAACTTGAGGGCGACCGTCTCCTGCCCGGCGACGCCGTAGTCGCCGCCGAGGTCGACCCGGTTGCCGTTCACGAGTATGTAGTTGTGGTACTTGGCCTCGGCCGAGTTGCCGGCCTCGACGGTCAGCCCGAGGGTGGCGGTGCCGGCCGCGAGGGTCTCGGCGTTCTCGGCCGGCTGCCCGTCCACCGCCAGGGATGCCACCTCTCCGGTACCGCCGGTGAGCGCCGCGATGACCGGCCTGGCCCCCTTCACCAGGGCGCCGTCGGCCGGGGTGAGCGACGGGGCGCCGGCCGGGGCGTTGTTCACGGCGACCGCGGCCTTGGCGGTGGCGCCGGACCTCGTGGTGGCCGTGACCGTGTGCGCGCCGTTGGCCAGGGTGCGGGTGTCGAGGTCGGCGCCGAGCCCGGCCGTGCCGCCCGGCGTGCCGGAGACGACGAAGGTGAGGTCCTGGACGAGCAGGTGGGGCGAGCTGCCGCAGGTACCGTCGCCGAAGCTGTAGCTGAAGGAGTTCTGCTCGCCGTCGGCGACGACCCCGATCAGGCTGAGGCTCAGGCTGCTCAGCGGGAAGTCGTCGTAGTTGGGGCAGCGCAGGCCCTCGCCGTTGGGCAGCGTCTCCACCCCGGCGGCGGCCGTGTTGGTGGTGTCGACCCAGTTCGCGCCCGCGTGCACCGTGATGGTGTTGACGCCCGGGTGCAGCCAGTCGCCGGGGAAGTCGAGGACGCCGGCGCGGCCGCCGGGGATGTCCGGGAACCACACCCGCTCGCTGTCCGCGGTGTGCCCGTTGACGGTGATGTAGTTGTGGTACCGGGCCTCGGTACCGTTGCCGCCCATGTCGAACGCGAAGTGCGCGGTGCCCGCCGTCGGCTGGGCGGCCACCGGCGTCCCGTCGACGCTCAGCGCCACGACCGAGTCGTTCTCGATGGCCGGCTCGGCGTCGACCCTGACCGTGCCCTCGAGGGTCTGCCCGTCCCGCAGGTTGAGCACCGGCGCCCCGGTCGTCGGCGGCGCGTCAGCGGCCTGCGCGCCGGCCGGCCCGATCGCCACGACGGCCCCGCCGACCAGCGCGACGGCCAGCAGCCGCCGCAAGTGGTGCCTCATGATGCTCCTCCACGGATTCTCCGGATGACCAACACGACGACGCCGGCCAGCAGCAGCACGGCCCCGATCTGCCAAAAAGCGCTCAGGCCCAGGTGCTGCCCGGCGCTCGAGGACGGCCCGAGGGCCCAGTCGTGGGTGTCCGCGCCCTGGCGGTAGACGGTGCGCTCGCCGGCCGGACCCGTGGCCATCGTCTGGTACGCCGGGTTCAGGTCGGTCAAGGTGCGCACGCCGACGGTCGCGGTGCCGACCGGGGCGGGGCAGGTGTAGTCGATCGTCACGCCGCTCTTGGCGAGGTCGGCGGGGGCCTCGACGGCGCCGGTACACGACTCTCCGGCGCCGGAGACGGTGATCTGCCGCAGCAGGTAGGCGGCGAAGCGCGGCGACGGGCCGATCGCGGCGGCGTCGGCGTCGCGGTAGAAGACGGCGCCGTCGAGCATGACCCGGTCCTTGGGCAGCAGCCCGAGCGACACCCCGAGCAGCACCAGGTCGTCCAGGCCGCCGGCCTTCCAGCGCACGTGGACGACCTCGGGCCGGGCGCCGTCGGCGGCGATGGTGACCGTCTGCGGGTCGCCGAACGGGTGCGCGGACGCCGGCCCTGGGGAGATGACCAGGGCGGCGAGGCCCGCGGTGACGGCCGCGACGAGGCGCTTCAACGGGTACGACTCCGACGGTGCTGGGCGCGAGGCGTGCTGGGAGCAGGCTGCGCAGAGTCTGTCGGTCCCGCGGAAGCATCAGGCGACGGCGAGTTGAACAGCGATGATCAAGAATGCTTACGGCAGCGGGTACTCCTCGCGGAGGTTGATCCGGCTGTACTCCACGTGCCGCACCAGCGGGTCCGCCCGTTGCGCGGCGGCGGTGAGCGGCAGCGTGTCGTGGGTCTCGTTGTAGAGCCGGTAGAAGCCCTCGGCGAAGTTGACCCCGGCGGCCCGCCCGGCCTCGCCGTTGGCCGACTCGATGAGCTTGCGGGCGAACAGGCCCGCGTAACCCTGGCTGTCGAAGCAGTCCATGGCCGCCACCTTGCGCCCGACGACCGGCGTGATGTCCACGAACACGTCGTTGCGGACCCCGAACAGGCTCAGCCCGTCGATCGGGAACACCGGCAGCGAGGTCAGGAACACCTGCTTCACGTGGTACTCCGCCTGCCCGTCCAGGTTGCGCAGGTACGCACCCGCGCGGCCCAGGGCGGCCAGGACCGTCGTCGTCGCCACGGTGTGCGTGTTGGCGGCCATCACCGGGTTCTGCGGGTAGTCGCAGATGATGACGTCCGGCCGCTCGGCCGCGATCTGCTCGGCGACCGTCTCGACGAGGCCCTCGTGCAGGCCGGCCTCGCGGTCGTCGCGGTCGAGGGTGATGAGCCGGGAGATGCCGACGATCTCGGCCGCCCGCTCCAGCTCGCCCTTCTTGAACGCGATGATCTCGTCGAGGCCGGCCCCGGCGATGGCGTCGTCGGGCCGGTCCTTGCGCCACTCCTCGGCGTACCGGTTGGCGTGGATGCGGCCGCCGTGGGTCAGGATCAGCGCGACGATCTCATCGCCGGCGTCGGCGTGGCGGGCCAGCGTCCCGCCACAGTTGGTGATGGTGTCCGCGGGATGCGCGTAGATGGTCATGACCTTCATGGCGCAACTTCACGTGAAACACCGTTCCATGTCAACGGTTTCTAATAGCGGGCGGAAATCTCCCAGCGGTCGACGACCTGGTCGCCGCGTACGGCGTACAAGTGGCTCCACATGTTGGTGGTGCCGCAGGCGTGGTTCGGCACGATCCGCACGATGTCGCCGACGGACAGGTGGCCGTCGGGGTCGGCCAGGAAGCCGTGCTCCTCGTTGGCGTCGACGAAGCGGGCGTCCGAATCCAGGACCAGGCCGACCGAGCCCGCCGCGGCGATCGTGTCGGAGCTCATCGCCTTGATGCCGGCGTCGATGATCGGGCGCCCGGGCCGCTGGACCGAGACCACCCGGGCGAGGACGGTGAGCGCGCAGTCGTCGATGGTGCAGGAGCCGAGGCGGATCTGGTTGGCGTCGTAGTAGACGTAGGTGCCGGGGCGGCCCTCGGTGACGCCGGGCGCGAACGGGGCCGAGGTGGCGCCCGGGGTGGAGCCGACCGAGACGACCTCCATCGGGTGCCCGTCCGCGCGCAGCCCGTCGGCGAGCGAGGCCATCAGGGCGCCCGCCGTGCGTCCGGCCGCCTCCAGGGTCGGGCGGTCGGGCTGGGCGGCCAGGTGCCCCTCGTGGGTGAGCAGGCCGCGCAGCCGCAGGCCGGGCAGGGCGGCCAGGGTGGCGGCGACCTCCGGCACCCGCTCGGGGTCGACGCCGAGCCGGGCGTGGCCGGTGTTGACCTCCAGCACGAACGGCACCTCGACACCCGCCGCCGCCGCGGCGGCCGACAGGGGCGCGGCCGCCTCCAGCGAGTCCAGCGCGACGGTGAGGCCGCCCCGGCGGACCGAGTCGACGACGAATTCGACCTTGGGCGGGCCGACGGGCGCGTGCGCCCACAACAGGTCCGTGACGCCGGCCGCCTGCAGCCAGGCCACCTCGGCCGGGGTCGAGCAGGTCATGCCGAGCGCGCCGGCGGCGAGCTGACGCCGTACCACTTCGAGGCATTTGGAGGTTTTGGTGTGCGGGCGCAGACCCACTCCGGCCCCGGCGAACGCGTCCGCCATCCGCGCGATGTTGCGCTCCAGCTTGTCGAGGTCGACCAGCAGCGACGGGGTCGGTAACGCGCTGATCGCGGTCATCGGGCCAGCCCCAGCGCCGCGCGCGGGTCGCCGTCGATGAGCCACTCGATCGTCTCCGGCGCGATCGCGGGCAAGCCGCCCGGGCGCATGCCGGCCAGCTGGTGCAGCCCGTCCTTGGCCTCCGCCGGTGTCCACATCGGATAGTCCGAGCCGAACAGCAGCTTCGGTACCACGCCCCACTCCTGCGCGCGGACCAGCGCCATGAAGCCGTCGAGGGGCCGGGCCCAGGAGGCCGAGACGTCGCCGAACACGTTGCGGTTCTTGCGCAGCACGACGATGGTCTCGCGCTGCCACGGGTGCCCGAGGTGGGCGATGATCTGCTTGAGATCGGGGTGCCGGCGGGCCACGTCGTCGACGAGCAGCGGGTTGGACAGCTCCAGGCGCCCCTCGGGACTCGGCGTGGTGCCCATGTGCCAGAGCACGATGAGCCCGGCCTCGGTGGCGGCGCGGAAGAACGCGTCGTGGCGCTCCTCGCGCGGGTCGAAGTGGGCCAGCACGGGGTACAACTTGATGCCCTTGAGCCCGCGCGCGATGCCGTCGGCGAGCTGCTCCATGACGTCGGCGTCGGCGAGGTCGAGGGCCATGAAGCCGACGGTGTTCGTGCTGGTCCTCGCCACGAAGTCCTGGACGAACTCGTTCGGGGTGAGCACGCCGGCCCGGGTGGCCCGCATGCCGAAGACGAACGCGAGGTCGACGCCGGCCGCGGCCATCGCCTCGTCGTACTGCTCGGGCGTGCGGTCGGCGTACTCGTGGCCGTACACGGGCTGCCAGTTGCGGTGCCACTCGCAGCCCCAGTGCTCGGACAGGTGGCAGTGGGTGTGGACGTCGATCATCCGGTGGTTCCTCTCGTGCGGTGCAGGACCCGCCCCGCCCGCCTTCCCGTGTGCGTGCCGCCCACGACGGTCGGCACGCCGCCCACCAGCACCAGGTCGATGCCGGTGGCGAGCTGGTGCGGTGCGGTGAAGGTGGCGGTGTCGGCGATGGTGTCGGGGTCGAAGACGACGATGTCGGCCGGGGCGCCGGGGCGCAGCACGCCGAGCTGGGGCAGGCCGATGCGGCGGGCCGGCTCCGAGGTGCAGCGGCGGATCGCGTCGGGCAGGTCGTGGGCGTAGCGGTCGAGGTACCGCGGAAAACACCCGTAGCTGCGCGGGTGCGGGACCCCGGCACCGGTGATGCCGCCCGGGTCCAGGGCCAGCCCGTCCGAGGCGACCACGGCCGCCGGGTGGGACAGCACCGTGCGCAGGTCGTCCTCGCTGCGCCCGCCGGCGGTCATCATCGCGCCCTGGCCGAGCTCGGCGAGCAGGTCGAGGGCGGCGTCGGCCCCGCCGAGGTCGGCCAGGGTCCGGCCGACGACCGGGTCGGCGTCGCCCCGGCTGGTCCAGCTGACGGTGAGCTCGTCCCAGCCGGTGGGCCGGTCGACCCAGGCGTCCCTGACCCGGGCGCGGACGTCCGGCTCCCACAGCTTGGGCGCCCACACGTCGGCCCCGCCCTCCAGGGCCCAGGCCGGCAGCAGCTGGGAGAGGGGCGCGTTGCCGTGGACGTACGGATAGATGTCCACGCCGATCGCGCAGCCGTCCGCGTTGGCCGCGTCGACGAGGTCCAGCGCGCCGCGGACCGCGCCCCAGTTGCGCCGGCCGACCGCGGCCAGGTGCGAGATCTGCGTGCGGGCGCCGGTCGCGCGGGCCACCCGGACCGCCTGGGCGACGGAGTCGAGCAGCCCGTCGTCGTAGCTGCGCACGTGCCAGGTGAACACCGCACCGGCGGCAGCGACCACCCTTGCCAGGGCGACGAGCTCGTCCTCGCGGGCGTAGGTCAGCGGGGGGTACACCAGGCCGGTCGACAGCCCCAGCGCGCCCGCGTCGAGGGCGTCGGCGAGCAGTCCGCACATCCGGTCGAGCTCGTCCGGGCCGGCCGGGTGGTCGCCGAAGCCGCAGACCGCCGCGCGCAGCGGGACGTGGCCGACGAGGGCGGCGACGTTGACGGACGGGCGGGCGCGTTCGACGGCGGCGAGGTACCCGGGCAGGTCCCGCCACGCGAAGGCGATCGCCGGGTCGAGGTCCAGGTAGCTCACGGCCTGCCGGATCGCCTCGACGTCGGCGCCGGGCGGCAGCGGGGCGACGCCGAGGCCGCAGTTGCCGACGACCTCGGTGGTGACGCCCTGGTGCACCTTGCTGCGCGCCTCGGGCGCGGACAGCAGGGTGAGGTCGGAGTGGGTGTGCAGGTCCACGAATCCCGGGCAGACCACCCGGCTTTCGGCTTGGACGACGACGTCGCCGGTGAGCCCGGTGCCGATCGCCAGGACCGCGCCGTCGCGAATCAGGACGTCGGCGGCGAACCCGGGCGCGCCGGTGCCGTCGAGGACCGTGCCGCCCTGGAGCAGCAACGTGGAATGTGATTCCATGTCGGCATGATCGAACGTTTCCACCCTGACTCCTTCGCCCCCGTCACCGTTCCGCTGTCACACGGCACGAAGGCCGGCGACTTCGTCTTCGTGTCCGGGCAGGTCGCCACGACCGCCGACGGCTCCATCTACCTCGGCGACTTCGAGACCGAGGTGAACCAGACCCTGGACAACGTCGAGGCGGTGCTCGCCGCGGCCGGGGCCCGGCCCGACCAGATCGTGAAGATCAACGCGTTCCTGTCGAACGGGACGCTCTTCGCGCCGTTCAACGAGATCTACGCCCGCCGCTTCGGGGCTGCGCCGCCCGCCCGCACCACGGTCGTCGTGGCGTTCGGCCGCGGCGACGTGCGCGTGGAGGTCGAGGCGATCGCGTACGTCGGACACTAGTGTTTTCCGGCGGGGCGCAGGGATCGGTGCACGATCCGCAGCGCCGCGGTGAAGTCGGGGTCGTCGGACATGGCTTTGGCGACCTCGTCCAGCGCGGCGACGTACTCCTGCTGCTTCTGGGCCGTGAACTCCCCCGCCGGGCCCGACACGCTGACCGCGGCGAGCAGTTCGCCGCCGATGCGCACGCCGACCGCCACGCAGCGCAGCCCGGCGCTGCGCTCGTGGTCGTCCAGGGCGTAGCCGCGCTTGGCCGTGCGCTTGAGGTCCCTGCGCAGGTCCGCGACCGTGGTCACGGTGTTCTCGGCGAAGGACGGGAACGGCTCGGCCGGCAGCAGCGCGGCGAGGTCGTCGTCGGGCAGTTCGGAAAGCAGCATCTTGCCCAGGCCGGTGCAGTACGTGTGGTCGCGCGCCCCGATCGCGGTGGTGAAGCGCAGCGGCCGGTCCGGCTCGGCGACGCAGATGTGCAGCACCTGGTCGCCGTCGAGCACGCCCAGGTTCGCGGTCTGCCCGGTGCTCAGCGCCACCGGGCGCAGGTAGGCCTCGGCGACCACGGTCAGGTCCAGCGAGGAGATGTAGGCGCTGGCCAGGCGCTGGACCTTGTGGCCCAGGCGGTACGAGGGGCGCTCGTCGACCCGGACCACGTACTCCATCTCCGCCAGCACCGCCAGCAGCCGCACCAGGGTGCTCTTGGGCAGGGCGGTGCTCTCGCTGAGGTCGTTGACGGTCAGCGGCTCCTGCTCGGCGGCGAGCATCTCCAGCAGCGCGAGGCCCCGCGCGAGGGCGTTGGCGTGGTAGTTCGCCGACGCGGGCCTGGTGTCGTCGACGGGCACCGGGCGGGCGGTGCGGGTGGTGCGGGCCATGGCGGCCTCCTCGCGGGGCGTGCTTTACGGCGTGGACAGGGCGGCGGGTAGCTCGGGGAAGTGGCAGGCGCTGGGATGGCCCGCCCCGATCCGATCGATCAGGGCCGGTGCCTCCTGCGCACAGACATCCTGGGCCTTCCAGCATCGCGTGCGAAATCGGCAACCCGACGGCGGGTCGGCCGGGCTCGGCACGTCCCCGGTGAGCGTGATGCGTTCGCGCTGGTCGCGGCCGACCGGGGTGGGCACCGGAATGGCCGACAGCAGCGCCTGCGTGTAGGGGTGGGTCGGGCGCGCAAAGATGTCCTCCCGGGTGCCCGTCTCCACGATCCCGCCGAGGTACATCACGGCGACCCGATGGGAGATGTGCTTGACCACGGACAGGTTGTGGGAGATGAACAGATACGCCAGTCCCAGCCGGTCCTGCAGGTCGCGCAGCTGGTTGATGACCTGCGCCTGGACCGAGACATCCAGGGCACTCACCGGCTCGTCGAGCACCAGCAGCTTCGGGTTGAGCGCGAGCGCCCGGGCCAGCCCGACCCGCTGGCGCTGGCCGCCGGAGAACTCGTGGGCGAAGCGGCGGGCGTGCTCGGGGCGCAGGCCGACCAGCCGGAGCAGCTCGGCGACCCGGTCCGCGCCGCCGTCGCCGTAGCGGCCCTGCACCCGCAGCGGCTCGGCCACGATCTCGTGCACGGTCATCCGCGGGGACAGCGAGGCGTACGGGTCCTGGAACATGATCTGGATGTCCCGCCGCCTGGTGCGCATCTGCGACTGCGGCAGCCGGGCCAGGTCGGCGCCCTCGAACAGGATCCGGCCGGCGGTCGGCTCGAGCAGCCGGACCAGCAGGCGGCCGGTGGTCGACTTGCCGCAGCCGGACTCGCCGACCAGCGACAGCGTCTCCCCCGCGGCCAGCTCCAGGTCGACGCCGTCGACGGCCCGCACGGCCCCGACCTGGCGGCGCAGCACGCCCTTGCGGATCGGGAAGTGCTTGCTCAGTCCCTCCACTTTGAGCAGTGGCTCAGTCATGCGAGCTCCTCGTGGAAGTGGCAGGCGCTGCGGCGGCCCGCTCCGATCTCGAACAGCGGGGGACGGTCCGTCTTGCACACGTCCCGCGCCAGGGCGCAGCGCGGATGGAAGGGGCAGCCGGCCGGGGGCGCGGCCATGTTCGGCGGGTTGCCCGGGATGGGGTCGAGCCGGTCGGTCTCGGTGTCCATCCGCGGGAGGCTCGCCAGCAGGCCCAGGGTGTACGGGTGGCGGGGCCGCTCGAACAGCTCCAGGACCGTCGCGGTCTCGACGACCCGGCCGGCGTACATGACGACCACCCGGTCCGCCATCTCGGCCACGATGCCGAGATCGTGGGTGATGAGGATGGTCGCCGCCCCGGTCTCCCGCTGCGCCTTCTGCAGCAGCTGCAGCACCTGGGCCTGGATGGTGACGTCGAGCGCGGTGGTCGGCTCGTCGGCGATGATCAGGTCCGGGTCGTTGGCGATGGCCATCGCGATCATCGCGCGCTGGCGCATGCCGCCGGAGAACTCGTGGGGGTACTGCTTGGCCCGGTGCGCCGCGTCCGGCACGCCGACGAGCTGCAGCAGCTCGACCGCCCGGGCCCGGGCCGCCTTCTTGTCCCGCCTGGCCTGGTGCAGCAGGACCGTCTCGGCGATCTGGTCGCCGATGCTCAGCACCGGGTTCAGCGCGGTCATCGGGTCCTGGAAGATCATGCCGACCGGGCCGCCGCGGATCGCCCGCAGCTGCCGCGCCGAGAGCGCCTGCAGATCCTGGCCGCGGAAGGCGAGCGTGGCCGCCTTGACCCGGGCCGGCGGCTCGCGCAGCAGGCGCAGGATCGACATCGCGGTGACGGTCTTGCCGGAGCCGGACTCGCCGACCACGGCCACGATCTCGCCCTCGTTGATCTCCAGGTCCACCCCGTCGACGGCGTGCACGACGAGGTCGTCCATGTGGAACTCGACCGTCAGGTCCTCGATCTTGAGAAGCTGCTCGTTCGGCCGGTCGGTCATGACTGCCTCGGATCCACGGCGTCGCGCAGGCCGTCGCCGATGAAGTTGACGGCGAGCACGGTCAGCGCGACCGCGACGCCCGGGGAGAGCCACAGCCACGGCTCGGAGCGGATGACCGTGAGGCTCTGCGCGTCGGTGAGCATGTTGCCCCAGCTGGCCGCCGGCGGCTGCACGCCCAGGCCGAGGAACGACAGGGTCGCCTCCAGCATGATCGCCTGGGCCACGGCCAGGGTGGCGGCCACGCTGACCGGGGGCAGCGCGGCCGGGATGATGTGCCGGCGCAGCAGCCAGATCGGCCCGGCCCCGGTGGCCCGGGAGGCCAGCACGAACTCCTGCTCGCGCAGCGACAGCGTCACGCCGCGCACGATCCGGCCGCAGACCGGCCACTGGAACAGCCCGATCGCGATGATCATCGTGAGCACGCTGGGGCCGAGGATGCCGGCGATGACCACGATGACCACCAGCGACGGGAACGACATGAACACGTCGGCGATGCGCATGATGAGCCCGTCGACCCAGCCGCCGAGCAGCCCCGCGATGCCGCCGAGGACGGTGCCGACGACGACCGCGAGGGCGGCCGAGGCGATGCCGACACCGAGCGAGACCCGCCCGGCGAACAGCAGCCGGCTGAACACGTCGCGGCCGGTGGAGTCGGTGCCGAGCCAGTGGTGGCCGCCGGGCGCGGCCCGCGCGGCCAGCAGGTCGATCTGGTTCGGGTCGTGCCCGGACAGCGGCCGCGCGAACAGGGCGGCCAGCACGACGAGGAACAGGAACACCAGGCTGCCCAGGGCGACCGGGTGCCGGCGGAAGCGCCGGAACGCACCGCGCCGCGGGATCGCCTCGCCGACCTCGGCGGCCTCGGCGGACGTCTGGATCGTCATCGCAGCCTCACCCTCGGCTTCGCTTCGCGGATCTCGGAGGTGGCCGAGTCGGCCATCGGGATCGTCATCGCAGCCTCACCCTCGGGTCGACGAGTGTGTACAGGACATCGGCCAGCAGGTTGGACAGCAGCACCAGGATGGCGATGAGCAGCGCGAAGCCGATGATGACCGAGTAGTCGTGCTGGTTGACCGAGCTGACCGCGAGCTGGCCCATGCCGGGCCAGGCGAAGACCTGCTCGATGACGACCGCGCCGGCCAGCAGCTGGGGCACGTTGGAGGCCACCACGGTCAGCAGCGGGATGAGCGAGTTGCGGAACGCGTGGCGCAGGACGACCCGGCGCGGGGGCGCGCCCTTGGCCTCGGCGGTGCGCACGTAGTCGGCCTGCAACTCGGTGATCATGGAGCTGCGGACGTACCGCATGAAGGGCCCCGAGTTGCCGAAGCCCAGAATGAGCGCCGGCAGGACGAGATGGCGGATCGTGTCGAGCAGGCTCGGCGCGGTCGGGTCGGAGATGCCCGACGACGGCAACCACTGCAGCTTGAGCGTGAAGAGGTAGATCGCGATCAGCGCCACGAAGAAGACCGGGATCGACACCGACCCGAGGCTCACCACGGTCGCGGAGTAGTCGACGAGCGAGTTGCGCCGGCGGGCGGCCGCGATGCCGAGCGGGATGGCCACCAGCAGCGAGATGAGCAGCGCGACGCCCATCAGCTCGATGGTCGGGCCGATGCGCTCGCCGAGCACCTCGGTGACCGCGCGCCCGTTGAGCAGCGAGTAGCCGAGGTCGCCGTGCAGGGCGTTGCCGAGCCAGTGCCAGTACTGCACGAACACCGACTGGTCCAGCCCGAGCTCGTGGCGCTTCTGCGCGATGAACTCGGCGCTGCCGGCGTTGAGCTGGTCGGCGGGGACCTGCATCGCGATCGGGTCGCCGGGCGTCTTGTGCACCAGGCCGAAGATCGCGACGGTGATCAGGAAGAAGACCAGCACGTTCACCAGCAGGCGGCGGATGAGATACGCCCCCAAATCGCTCACCCTCCTTCATGGGGTAGAGGCCGGGCGGGTGCTGGACCCGCCCGGCCGTCCATCGACGATGCGATCAGGCGGTGATGCTCCAGCTCGCCGGGTCCCAGAAGTTCGCGTCCTGGGAGCCGGGGGCCCGGAAGCCCTGGACCTTCTTGCTCACGCCCCACAGACCGTACGGGTTGTACAGCCACATGAGGTCGGCCTGCGCGTTGGACTCGACGGCCGCCTGGTCGTAGAGGCTCTTGCGCTGGGCCTGGTCCACCGTCTGGTTCGCCTGCGTCATCAGCCCGTCGAGCTTCTGGTCGCAGAAGAAGTTGATGTTGCCACCGGCCGGGTACTGCTGGGCGCACGCGGTGATGACGTTGATCGCCGAGGAGTCCACGGCGTAGTTGCCGCCGCCGTAGAGGACCATGTCGTACGACTTGTCCTTGTAGGTGCCGGCGATCTGGGCGGCCTGGATGTTGACCAGGTTCACCTTCACGCCGACCGCCGCGAGCTCGCTCTGCACGATGGTCGCCGTGGCGTCCCGGTCGCGCTGGCCGTGCACCCACTGCAGGTTGACGGTCCGGTTGGGGTCCCACCCGGCGTCGGCCAGCAGCTGCTTGGCCTTCTCGACGTTCTTGGCGTAGTCGTTGAGCCCGGACGGCTCGTTGGCCTTGGCGAAGTCGGAGAGGCGCACCTCGGCCTTGCCCATGAGCACCGTCTTGACGATCTGCTGGCGGTCCACCGCGTAGAGGAACGCCTGGCGGACCCGGGCGTCCTTGAAGTAGTCCTTGGACTGGTTCAGCGCGATGCGCACGAACCCGGCGCCGGGCTTCTCCTGCGTGCCGACGTTGCTGAAGCCGGCCACGGTGGCCGCGTCGGTCGGCGAGTAGGAGGCGATGTCGATGCCGCCGTTGCCCAGCTGCGCGGTGGCGACGTCGGACGTCATCGGCTTGAGGTAGACGTCCTTGATCTTCGCCGGGTTGCGGTAGTTCGGGTTCGCGGTGACGTGGACGTACTGGTTGGTCTTGTACTCCACGAACGTGTACGGGCCCATCCCGACCGTCGGCTTGCGGAAGAACTCGTCCTTGGCCACGGCGTCCGGGGCGTCCTTGCCCAGCACGTGCTCGGGCAGGATCCACGGGTAGCCGATGACCGCGAGCAGGCCGAAGTTCGGCGCGGCGGCCTTGATGACGAACGTGTCGTCATCCGGGGCCGAGAAGCCGGCGATGGTCTGCGACTTGCCGGAGGTGAAGTCGGCGACGCCCGCGACCCCGGCGTAGCTGCCGGCGGTGGCGCTGGTCGTCTTCGGGTTGGCCAGCAGGTTGTACGTGAACAGCACGTCCTTGGAGGTGAACGGCTGCCCGTCGCTCCACTTGAGGCCCTTGCGCAGATGGAACGTGAACGTCGTGGCGTCCGGCGAGACGTCGTAGCTCTCGGCCAGCCGCGGCTGCAGCTTGTAGTCGGGGTCGACGGCGAGCAGGCCCTCGTAGACGAAGGACATCACCTGCGAGTCGGCGCCGTTGAGCGGGGCCAGCGGGCTGAACACGCCGGCGGGCTCCTGGTACAGGTACACGTTGAGCGACGACTTGCCCGGCGCGGAGGACGTCGTGTCCGACTTCGGGCCGGTGCAGGCGGCCATGGCGAGCAACGCCATCGCGGCCGCACCGGCAAGGAACACCCGTTTCATGGGCACCTCTTGGTATCGGGGGTTGGCATATCGGAGGTGTTGGGCGCGGCCTTCAGGCCACCGTGTTGCGGAGGGTTCCCAGCGGGCCGAGGTCGACGGTCATCTCGTCGCCGGCCTTGAGGTATTCACCGGTCGCGGCTCCGACGCCGGAGGGGGTGCCGGTGAGGATGACGTCACCGGGTTCCAGGGTCATGAGCCGCGAGGCATGGGCGATCAGCTCGGCGACCGAAAAGATCATGTCCTTGGTCGAGCCGTGCTGCTTGGTGACGCCGTTGACGTCGAGACGGACCGGGATCGCCTGGGGGTCGCCGGCCTCGTCGGCGCTGAGCAGCCAGGGGCCGAGCGGGGCGAAGCCGTCGCACCACTTGCCGGCCAGCCAGTCGAAGAACCAGACGGCCTTGTCGTCGGTGTCGCGCTCGAAGCCGTAGTCCATGCTCCGGGCCGACACGTCGTTGGAGGCCATGTAGCCGGCCACGTAGTCGAGGGCCTCGGCCTCGCCGACGTTGCGGGCCGTGCGGCCGATGACGACCGCGAGCTCGGCCTCCCAGTCGACCTCGTGGCTCACGCCGGGCAGCGGGATCGTCGCGCCGGGGCCGACGATGGACGTGGGCGGCTTGAGGAACAGCCGGGGCGACAGCCGGGACTTGTCCAGCGGTTCGCCGCCGGTCTCGGTCACGTGGTCCTGGTAGTTGGCCGCGGCCGCGAGCAGCTTGCCGGGCCGCTGCAGCGGAGCCAGGAGTGCTACTGCTTCCGGTTTGTGGTGGCTCCGAGCGACGTCCTTTGTGGATAGTCCGCTTTCGACAAGCTTCTGGAGATCTCCGTCGCCCAGTTCGGCGATGAGATCGCCTTCGATCCTGCCGTGGCGGACCGCTCCGTCGCGCAGGTAGCTAACGAACCGCATCGAGCTGCACTCCCCGGCTCTCCTTGATGGACTGAAGGGCCGCCTCGACGACCCGCTGCGCGCGGACGGCATCGCGCGGGCCGAGCTCGGCGCGGCCCGTGCGCACGCCGGCGGCGAGCACGTCGAGCAGCGAGTCGACCGTGCCCGGGCCGGTCCACGCGTTCCTGGCTTCCGTCGTGGTGCGCACCTGCAGGGCCGGCCGCGTGGCGTCGACGACGAGCACGCCGTGCGAACCGCTGATGCGGTACCGGTGCAGCAGCAGGCCCCCGGGGGCGATGCCGTGCTCCTGCGGCACGCGGCCCACCACGATGGTGCTGGTGACCCCGCGCTCGTGGTCGAGCTGCAGGGTGTCGAGCGGCCCGGCGGTCGCGCGGACCTTGGTCACCGCGAGGCCGAGCAGGTCGCAGACGATGTCGATCGGGTACAGCCCGAGGTTGAGCAGTTCCCCGCCCGGCCCGATGTCAGCGACGGAGTCGCCGCCGGCCACGATGAAGTCGCACTGCACGTTCCACGGCAGCCCGACCCGGCCGGCCCGGACCGCGGCCCGGGCCGAGCGCACGGCGCCGCCGAGGCGCTGGTGGTGGGCCGGGACGACGAGCACCCCGTGCTCCTCGGCCAGCCCGGCGAGGCGCTCGCACTCGTCGGCGGTGGCGGCCAGGGGCTTGTCGGCCAGGACGTGGCGGCCGGCCCGGATCTCGCGCTCGATGGCGCCGGCCCGCTCCGCGAGGGGCAGGGCGACCGAGACGACCTCGGCGTCCTCGTCCTCGACGACCGTGAACGCGGGGTGGCGGTCGAAGGCTGGGCGGTACATGTCGCGCTGGTGGTTCTGGGTTCCGATCCCGGCCTCGCCGAGCAGCCTGACGCGGATCATCCGAGCACCTCGTCCAGGGTCACGCGCTCGCCGGTCTCGATCGAGCGCTCCGCGGCCACGCCCATGGCGACCGCGAGCACCGCGTCCTCGACGGGCATCAGCGGCTCCGCGCCGCCGATGCTGTCCAGCCAGGCCCGCAGCTGCCGGGCGAAGCCGTTGCCGCCGGCCGCCGGGATCAGCGCGGGGCCGGTCTCGGCGTAGAGCACCGCGGCCTCGCCCTCCCAGTCCTGGCGGATCGAGCCGCCGGTGCCGGCCACGAACAGCTCGCGCTGGTTGAACGAGCCCGGCCGGTGGGCCCGGCTCATCTCGCACACCGCGGTGGCCCCGTTCGCGTAGTCCACCACCATCTCCAGGTAGTCGTAGATGCCCAGCTCGGCGGCGGTCTGCTTGTGCCCGCGGGCGCTCACGGCGATCGGCCGGGCGCCCAGCCACCAGGTGGCCAGGTCGAGCAGGTGGACGCCGTTGTGCAGGGCGTGCCCGCCGGACTTGGCCGGGTCGGCGACCCAGGCGCTCCAGTCGGGCCAGATCCAGCCGCCGAGGATGGCCAGGCGGACCAGGAACGGCTCGCCGATGCCGGCCACCGCCTCCTTGACCGCGCGGCCGTAGTCGTAGGCGCGGTGGGTGTGCGCGGCCGCCAGGATCAGGCCCTGGCCGGCGAACGTGGACTGCAGCGCCCGGGCGTCGGCTACCGTGGTGGTCAGCGGCTTCTCGATCAGCAGGTGCTTGCCGGCCCCGGCGACCGCGGCGCCGATGCCGGCGTGCGTGAAGTTCGGCGTGCACACGATGGCGGCGTCGACGTCCGGCCAGGCGAGTGCGGTTTCGAGGTCTGTGGCGTACGGTATGCCACCCTGCGACCGCGCGAACGCGGCGGCGCGGCCGGGGTCGACGTCGACGATCCCGGCGATGCGCGCTCCGGGTGTGACGGCCACGGCGGCACTGTGCGCGTCGGCGATGAACCCGGCGCCGACCAGCAGGATGCCGATCTCGTCCACCTGGCCCCCTTCATTTTCCTGGAGTCGTTTGGAACGTAGTTTCATGTCGTACAGAAGGACTGTCAAGGTCCACTTTCGGAACATGGAACGTCTTGCCATGTTGATGCGCGGTGTTCTAGCGTCCCGGACATGCCCTCTGCACATCATCGGGAGGCCCCGCGCGGGCAGGCGATCGCGGAGCGGGCCGCCCGAGTCATCCCCGGCGGCGTCAACTCCTCGACCCGCTACATCGGCGAGCCCTACGCCTTCGCCGCGGCCGACGGCGCCTACGTGACCGACGCCGACGGCCGGCGGTACCTCGACTACCACGCCGCCTTCGGCGCGATCCTCCTCGGCCACAACCACCCGGTCGTCAACGACGCCGTCCGGAACGCCCTCGGCGGTGTCGACCTCGTCGGCCTCGGCGTGACCGAGGGTGAGGTGGCGCTCGCGGAGCGGATCGCCGACATCATCCCGTCCGCCGAGTCGATGATCGCCACCATGAGCGGCTCGGAGGCCACCGCGCAGGCGATCCGCCTGGCCCGGGCGGTCACCGAGCGCGACCTCATCATCAAGTTCCAGGGCGGTTTCCACGGCTGGCACGACGCCGTCGCCCGCAACGTCATCTCGGCGCCGGACAAGGCCTACGGCCGCGACCCGCTCTCCCGGGGCATCCTGGCCCAGGCGATCGACGCGACCCTCATCGCCGAGTTCAACGACCTCGAATCCGTCGCCGCCCTCTTCGACGAGCACCCGGAGCGGGTCGCCGCGGTCATCCTCGAGCCGATCCCGCACAACGTCGGCGCGCTCCTGCCCACCCAGGAGTTCGTCGAGGGCCTGCGCACGCTCACCCGCGACCGGGGCGCCCTGCTGATCTTCGACGAGGTCATCACCGGCTTCCGGCACGCCCTGGGCGGCTACCAGCAGGTCGTCGGGGTCACGCCGGACCTCACCACGTTCGGCAAGGGCATGGCCAACGGCTTCCCGATCGGCGGCGTGGCCGGGCGGCGGGACCTCATGGAGCGCTTCAACGGCCGGACCGGCGACGTGCTCATGGCCGGCACCTTCAACGGCAACCCGCTCGCCTGCGCGGCCGCCCTGGCCACCATCGACTACCTGCAGGCCAACCCGGACTTCTACACCCGCACCCACGCGTTCGGCGCCCGCATGCGCGAGGGCCTCGCCGCCCTCACCGCCGAGCTCGGCATCGAGGCCACCGTGGCCGGCTTCGGCGGGGTCTTCGCGGTGTACTTCGCCAAGGCCCCCGTCCTGGGCTACCGCGACCTCATGCGCAACAACGACAAGGCGTACGTGGCGTTCCACCGCGGCATGACCGAGCGCGGCTTCCTCATGCTGCCGATGGCGCTCAAGCGCAACCACGTCAGCGGCTCGCACACCGCCGCGGAGATCGACCTGACCCTGGAGGCCGCCCGCGAGGTCCTGATCTCGCTGCGCCCCCTGCTGGAGGGATGATGTCGTTCTCGTTGAAGGCCGCCGGTTCGGTTGCCGGCTCGTCCGTCGCCGGCGTCGCCGACACGGTCGCCTCGGTCATCGCCGACATCGAGGCCCGCGGCGACGACGCCGTGCGCGACTACTCGGAGAAGTTCGACCACTGGTCGCCGCCGAGCTTCCGCCTCTCCCCCGAGGACATCGAGCGCATCGTCGCCGGCGTCGACCGCCAGGTCATCGACGACATCCGGACCGTCCAGCGCAACGTCGGCGACTTCGCCAAGCGGCAGCTGGAGTCGTTGCAGGACTTCGAGGTCGAAACACTGCCCGGGGTGTACCTCGGGCAGAAGTCGATCCCGGTGTCCGCCGCCGGCGCCTACGTCCCCGGCGGCCGCTACCCCCTGGTCGCCTCGGCGCACATGACGGTCGTGACGGCCAAGGTGGCGGGGGTCCGGCGCGTCGCCGCCTGCACCCCGCCGATCCGCGGCGAGATCCCGGCCGCCACGGTCGCCGCCATGCACCTGGCCGGCGCCGATGAGATCTATCTGCTGGGCGGCGTCCAGGCGGTGGCCGCCCTGTCGATCGGCACGCAGACGATCGCCAAGGTGGACCTGCTGGCCGGCCCGGGCAACGCGTACGTGGCCGAGGCCAAGCGCCAGCTCTTCGGCCGCGTCGGCATCGACCTGTTCGCCGGCCCGACCGAGATCCTCATCGTCGCCGACGACACCGCGGACCCGTTCATCGTCGCCGTCGACCTGCTCAGCCAGGCCGAGCACGGCCCGGACTCCCCCGCGATCCTGGTCTGCTCCTCCGAGCGGGTCGCCCGCGAGGCCCTGGCCCACGTCGAGGCCCTGCTGCCCGGCATGCCGACGAACGACTACGCCGGCCCGGCCTGGCGCGACCACGGCCAGATCATCGTGACCGGGACGACGGGGGAGGCCTTCGCGGTCGCCGACGGCTTCGCCTCGGAACACGTCCAGGTCCTGACGGCCGAACCCCGCCGGGCGCTGGACCTGATGCAGAACTACGGCGCCCTGTTCCTGGGCGAGGGCACCTGCGTCTCGTACGGCGACAAGGTCATCGGCACCAACCACACCCTCCCGACGCGCGGCGCGGCGCGGTACACCGGCGGCCTGTGGGTCGGCAAGTACCTCAAGACCGTCACGTACCAGGAGGTCACGTCCCAGGAGTCCAGCGTGGAACTGGGCCGCCTGTGCGGCCGCGCCGCGCGGGTGGAGCTGTTCGAGGGCCACGCCCGCTCGGGCGACGTCCGTGCCGCGAAGTACGCGGGCGACCCCCTGCCCTGGGCCCCGACCGGATGATCTTCGACAACGGCGACCGGGTCCTGTTCATCGGCGACAGCATCACCGACTGCGGTCGCCAGGGCCCGGCCGCCCCGTACGGCGACGGCTACTGCAACCTGCTGCGCGCCCTGGTCACGGCCCGTCACCCCGAAGTCGCCCTGACCTGGCTGAACCGCGGCGTCTCCGGCAACACGGTCCGCCACCTGCTCGAACGCTGGGAACGCGACGCACTGGCGGAACGGCCGGACTGGCTGGCCGTGTTCATCGGCATCAACGACGTGTGGCGGCACTTCGGCGAGCGCGCCCATGAGCACGTGCCGCTTCCGGAGTACGAGTCGACCCTGCGCTCGCTGCTCACCGAGGCGGTGGAGACGACGGGCTGCCACCTGATCCTGGCCACGCCGTACTTCATCGAGCCTTCGTCGACCGACCCGCAGCGCGCGATGAGCGACCAGTACGCGGGCGTGGTTCGCAAGGTGGCCTCGGACCACGGGGCGCTGCTGGTCGACACGCAGGCGGTGTTCGACCGGCTGCTGCTGTCGCGGCCGTCCCCGGAGTGGGCGCCGGACCGGGTCCACCCCGGCCTGGAGGGGCACATGGCCCTCGCGCTCGCGTTTCTGGACGTGATCTCGGGGGCCTGACGCTTTTCCACCGGCCCGATGGGCACCGCAGCAGTGCACTCGGCCGATGGTTCGGGCCACCTATCGGCGGCCCACCGGGTTAAGTGGGCCCGGTTCGACGCTGGTTACGGGAAGGTGGTCCAGACCGTAAGGGACCGGCGGGTTCGTCGTGGTCGACGATCGGTGGTACAACTCGGAACTTTTCTTTCTTTCCAAAGTCTTCTCCGGGACCACCGAACGTCGACCACCGCGGACCCGGATCCTGAATGTACGGTCTGGACCACCGAACGGTGACCAAAGTCGTCTCCGGGACCACGCTAATACATTCCGGTCGCGCCAGCGGCCGGGGACCATCGGCCGAGGGCACATGGCGGTGCCCATCGGTCCGGTGGAAAAGCGCAGGGCCAGCCTCTCGTCGTACGCGGGGCCGCCGTGGTTGTCGATGCCGTTCCGTCTAGCGCGCCGGGTCGACCAGGAGCTTCGGGCCCGGGCCGGCCGTCGCGGGACGGTTGCCGGCCAAGGCGGCGGCGACCTCATCAAGAGCAATGGTGGCCCCGACCAGCGGGCGGGGGTCGACCGAGCCGTCGGCGTAGGCGGCGATGGCGCCCGGCAGGCCGGCCGAGGCGCCCAGGATGCCGACCGCCGTGACGTCCTTGAGCACCAGCTCGCGGGTGTCGACGGGGCTCGGGACGTCGGACAGTCCGATGTAGACGATCCGGCGGCCGGGCTCGACCAGGTCCAGGGCGAGCGACGGGGACGTCGGGTCGTTCGTGGCGTCGATGACGGCGTCCCACGGGCCCTCGGTCGCCTCGGTGAAGCCCAGGTCGCGGGCCAGGGCCAGCTGGGCCGGGTCGCGGCCGCGCAGGTGGACCTCGAGGCCCTGGGCCCTCGCGAACAGGGCGCACAGCAGGCCGATCGTGCCGGTGCCCAGGATCAGCAGGCGCTCGCCCGCGGTCAGGGCCGTGGCGCGGACGCTGCGCAGGGCGTTGCCGCCCGGCTCGACCAGGGCGCCCGCCACCGGGTCCAGGGACGCGGGGAGCTGGTGCAGGGTGTGGGCGGGGACGGTCAGGCGCTCGGCCAGGGCGCCGGGGATCGCGCCGCGGATGCCGACCTCGTTGCGGTCGGCGCAGACGTGGTGGCGGCCGGTGCGGCAGCGGGGGCAGGCGCCGCAGCCGATCATCGTGTCGCCGGTGACGCGGCGGCCGAGCCAGGCGGGGGCGGTGTCCGGGCCTACCGCCGTCACGACGCCGCACCATTCGTGGCCGGGGCGGACCGGGTAGCTGGTGATGCCCGTCTGCAGATAGCTGAGGCCGCCGGTGAAGAGCTCCACGTCGGTACCGCAGATGCCCGCCCGTTCCACGCCGATCAGCACCTCGCCGGGGCCCGGGACCGGGTCGGGCACCTCCTGGACCTCGGCCCGGTGCGGGCCCGCCAGGACTAGGGCGCGCACGCCGGTGGGACCCAGGCCGGGGCGGTCGGGCCGTGCGCGTCCACGCGCACGGTGAACAGGCGGCCGGCGTCCGGGAATTCGGCGCGCCGCTCGCGGGGCATGCCCCGGGCGGCGGTGGTGATCACGAGGAGGTCGCCGGCGAAGGTGCAGCTCGACGTGTTCAGGGCGGGGACGTCGACGGTGGCGAGCAGGGCGCCCTCCGGGGAGCGGCACTCGACCCGGGCGCCGCCCCAGACGGCGATCCACAGGTTGCCCTCGGCGTCGGCGCACATGCCGTCGGGGTGGCCGTCGGTGATGGTGAGCAGGTCGCGGCGCTCGCCCACGGCGCCCGTCGCCGGGTCGTAGTCGCGGACATGGACCAGGCCGGGCAGGGTGTCGACGCTGTAGAAGCGGTCGCCGGACGGGCTCCAGGCCAGACCGTTGGACAGGTCCAGGTCGGCGTCGAGGACGGTGACGCCGTCGTCCTCCAGGCGGACCAGCACCTCCTCGCCGCGCCGGTCGTCCTGGGCCAGGCTGCCGACCAGGAACCGGCCGGCGGGGTCCACGGCGCCGTCGTTCAGGCGGCTCGCGCGGTCCTCGGGCAGGACCCGGGCCACGTGGGTCCTGGTGTCGTCGGGCCCGAGCCGGGTCAGCGTGTGCCGCTCGGCGACCAGCAGCGACCCGTCGTCGGCGAAGGCGACCGCCCCGACGGTGTCGGCGAAGGTCCAGGAACGGCGGGCCTCGACCGTACCGTCGACGCCGAGAAATCCCTCGTGGACCGTGTTGGCGAGGATGTCCACCCAGAGCAGCCGGGACCGCGCCTCGTCCCACACCGGGCCCTCGCCCAGCGCGTAGGCGGCGTCGGTGGCGGGACGCGCGGTGTACCGCATACCCGGGACAGTACTACCCTCGATGCATGCCCGGGCGACGCAGCGCGCAGTGGTACGGCGGGGACGACCGCAACGCGTACATCCACCGCGCCTGGATGCGCCGCGGGCTGCCCGCGGACGCGTTCGACGGGCGGCCGCACATCGCGATCGCCAACACCGCCAGCGACCTGACCCCCTGCAACGCGCACCTGGACGAGGTGGCGCGCAGCGTGGCCAACGGGGTGTACGAGGCCGGCGGCATCCCGCTCGACCTGCCCGTGGTGTCGCTGGGCGAGACGCAGGTGCGCCCGACCGCGATGCTCTGGCGCAACATGGCCGCGATGTCCACCGAGGAGATGCTGCGGGCCAACCCGATCGACGGGGTGGTGCTGCTCGGCGGCTGCGACAAGACCATCCCGGCGCTGCTCATGGCCGCGTGCTCGGTCGACCTGCCGGCCGTGGTGGTGCCGGGCGGGCCGATGCTCACCGGCACGTTCCGCGGCGTCCCGCTGGGCTGCGGCACCGACGTGTGGAAGCTGTCGGAGGAGGTGCGCGCGGGGACGCTGTCCGAGCGCGCGTTCCTGGACTCCGAGTCGTCGATGATCCGCAGCCGGGGCCACTGCAACACGATGGGTACCGCCTCCACGATGGGCCTGCTCGCCGAGGTCCTCGGGATGACGCTGCCGGGCATCGCCGGCACCCCGGCCGCGGACAGCCGCCTGCTGGCCGCCTCGCACGCCACCGGGATGCTGGCCGTGGACCTCGTGCACCGGGAGCGGCGGCCCAGTGCGGTCCTGACGCGCGGCTCGTTCCTGAACGCGATCGTGGCCCTGGCCGCCCTCGGCGGATCGACCAACGCCGTCGTGCACCTGCTCGCCATCGCCGGGCGGGCCGGGATCGAGCTGACCCTCGACGACTTCGACCGCGCCGGGGCCGGGGTGCCGCTGCTGGTCGACCTGCAACCGGCCGGCCGCTTCCTGATGGAGGACTTCCACCGGGCGGGCGGGCTGCACGCGGTACTGGCGGAGGTTCTGGATCTTCTGGATCATGACGCGTCCACCGTGACCGGCCGGCCGCTGGTCGAGCACCTGGCCGACGCGCAGATCTGGGACCCGCAGGTGATCCGCCCGCGGGCCGAGCCGCTGCAGCCGCACGCCGGGATCGCCGTGCTGCGCGGCAACCTGGCCCCCGACGGTGCGGTCATCAAGCCGGCCGCGGCCTCCCCGCACCTGCTGCGGCACCGGGGCCCGGCGGTCGTCTTCGACTCGGTCGAGGACCTGCGGGCCCGGCTCGACGATCCGGCGCTGGACGTCACCGCCGACTCGGTGCTCGTGCTGCGGGGCTGCGGGCCGAAGGGGTACCCCGGGATGCCCGAGGTCGCCAACACGCCCATCCCGGCCAAGCTGCTGAGCCAGGGCGTCCGCGACATGGTGCGCATCTGCGACGGGCGGATGAGCGGCACCGCGTACGGCACCGTCGTGCTGCACGCCGCCCCCGAGGCGGCCGCCGGCGGTCCGCTGGCCCGGGTGCGCACCGGCGACATGATCGAGCTCGACGTGGCCGCCCGCACCCTGCACGCCGAGGCCGACCTGGACGCCCGGGAGCCGTCGCCGGAGTTCCTGGCCGCGCTGGCCCGGCCGGCGCGGGGCTGGGCACGCCTGTACGTCGACACCGTCCGCCAGGCCGACACCGGGGCCGACCTCGACTTCCTGCTCGGCGCCAGCGGTGATCAGGTGCCGCGCGAGTCCCACTGAGGCGCTCCGGTGTGCTCCCATGTGAGCATGAAGGCATCGAAGTACATCATGGTCTTGGCCGTCCTCGGCACGTTCTTCTGGGCGGCGCCGGCCCACGCGGCGGCGGTCACCGTCCAAAGTGGAGTGCAGCTGCGGGACACCGCCGGCAACCTGCTGCACGCGCACGGCGGCGGGGTGATCAAGGTCGGGAGCTACTGGTACTGGTTCGGCGAGAACCGCAACGCCAACGACACCTTCCGGTACGTCGACGTCTACCGCTCCACCGACCTGCGCACCTGGGAGTTCCGCAACCACGCGCTGACCCAGTCGTCGGCGGCCGAACTGGGCTCGGCGAAGATCGAGCGGCCCAAGGTGATCTACAACAGTTCGACGGGCCAGTTCGTCATGTGGATGCACAAGGAGAACGGCAGCGATTACGGCGAGGCGCGGGCGGCGGTGGCCACGTCGTCCACGGTTGATGGAAGTTACACGTATCGCGGCAGTTTCCGGCCGCTGAGCTACATGTCCCGCGACATCACGCTGTTCCAGGACGACGACGGCACCGCGTACATGATCTCGGCCGCCAACGAGAACGCGGACCTGCACGTGTACCGGCTCACGAGCGACTACCTGACGGTGAGCGCCCGGGTGCAGCGGCTGTGGCCGGGCTCGTCGCGGGAGGCGCCGGCGATGTTCAAGCGCAACGGGGTGTACTTCCTGCTGACCTCGGCCGCCACCGGCTGGGGGCCGAACCAGCAGAAGTACGGGACCGCGACCAGCGTGACCGGAACCTGGAGCGGCCTTACCAACGTCGGGGACAACACGGCCTTCGGCTCGCAGACCGCCTCCGTGCTGCCGGTCGGCGGGTCGTACCTCTACCTGGGCGACCGCTGGGCCGGGGCGTGGGGCGGGCCGGTCAACGACTCGCAGTACGTGTGGCTGGCGCTGTCGTTCCCGAGCAACACCACCATGGGGCTGAGCTGGGCGCCGCAGCTGAGCATCGACGCCGCCGCCGGAACCGTTGCGGCCACAGCGGGCCCGGCCGAGCAGCTCGTTGCCCGGCACAGCGGCAAGTGCCTCGACGTGAGCTCGGGGTCGGCGGCGGACGGGGCTCGGTCGTTGCAGTACACCTGCGGCAGCGGCCTGAATCAGCGCTTCACGGTGCAGGATCTGGGCACCGGCTACGTGCGGCTGGTCGCCCGGCACAGCGGCAAGTGCCTGGACGTCAACGGCGGCTCGACCGCGGACGGCGCGACCGTGATCCAGTGGACGTGCGGCGGCGGTGCGAACCAGCAGTGGCAGGTGCAGAGCGCGGGCTCGGGCTACGTCCGGTTCGTGGCCCGGCACAGCGGCAAGTGCCTGGACGTGGCCGACGCCTCGACCGCCGACGGCGCGGGCGGACTGCAGTGGGCCTGCAACGGCGGCACCAACCAGCAGTGGACCCGCCGCGAGGTCGCCTAGCCTGCATGACGTGCTGCCGCCCGGAGGAGCCGGTGCGGTTTTGAGGGGGTGTGGGTGGAGCTTGCTCCCCCACCGCTTTTCAGGACATCACGCTGTAGCCAACGGTGCTAGGGCGCCCATACAGCGCTTCGACTTTCCGGTGCTTCAGTCGACGAGAGGGAAGAAACGTGCGACGGCCGCCACCGGGCCGCGATCGGGTCCGGGGCGGCCGGCGTAGCCGGCGATGAGGGCGCGGACGGCGTTGCCGAGCTCGGCCATCTCCTGCGGGGTGAGGTAGACGACCTCACTGAAGGCCTGGTCTCGCCGCCAGCGCCGGGGCGCCCTTTCGCGCACGGCGAGCCAGTGCTGGTAGCTCTCGTCCTCCAGGCCGCGGTTGAGCTCGCTTTGCAAAGTCTCTTCTTGGCGTAGCCGCCACGGCTTCGCCCGCCCCTCGGCCGGGACCTCCTCGACCGTGCCGGCCCGGGCCAGCTGGCGGAGGTGGAACGAGTAGAGGCCGGAGCTGCCGCCCAGCTCGCGGGCTGCCTCCGTGGAGGTGACGGTGCCGCGCTGCTTGAGCAGTTCGACGAGCGCGGTGCGCACGGGGTGTTCGTCCACCATGCCGTTGAGTATGCTGCTTTGCAAAGGACGATGCAAAGGGGCGTTCCGGCGATGAGCGTGGTTCCGGTCAGGATGTTCGGCGACCCGGTACTGACCACGGCGACCGACGAGGTCGTCACGTTCGACGCCGAACTGCGCCGCCTCGTACGCGACCTGTTCGACACCCTCGAGTCGGAGCGCGGCTCGGGCCTGGCCGCCAACCAGATCGGCGTGCCCGTGCGGGCCTTCGTCTTCCACGTCGACGGCGTGCACGGCCATCTCGTCAATCCGGTCCTGGACTTCCCCGACGCCGAGGAGCAGGACGGCCCCGAGGGCTGCCTCTCCATCCCGGGCCTGTACTTCGACACCGTCCGCCGCCAGCACGTGGTGGCCAAGGGCTACTCCGACCGCGGCGACCCGCTCCAGGTGGTCGGCACCGGGGAGCTGGCCCGCTGCCTGCAGCACGAGACCGACCACCTCGACGGCGTCCTGTTCATCGATCGCATGGACACGCCCCGCCGCCGCGCCGCGATGCGCGCGATCCGCTCGGCGCCCTGGTTCGGCGGCCCGGCCGCCCCGCGGGTGCAGGTCAGCCCGCACCCCATCTTCGGACGGATCCGCTGAAGCTACAGCTCCAGGCGCACCGAGTTGTGCCGGAGCCAGAGGTCGAGGGCCAGGCACTGCTCGATCTGGCGGCGGACCGGGGCGAAGCCGTCGTGCTCGTACGGGGCCGAGGCCAGCGCCGCGACCTTCGCCGGGTCGAGCAGGTCGGCGGCCGGGGAGTCGATGGTCACCGACAGCAGGGCCTCGCGCAGGGCCCGTTCGTAGTTCTCGTCCTGGGTCGACGGGTACGGGCTCTTCACCCGGGACACCACCGAGGCCGGCAGCGCGTCGGCGGCCGCGGCGCGCAGGAGGCTCTTCTCGCGGCCGTCGAAGGTCTTCATCGACCAGGGGGTGTTGTAGACGTACTGCACGAGCCGGTGATCGCAGAACGGCACCCGCACCTCCAGGCCGTGGGCCATGCTCATGCGGTCCTTGCGGTCCAGCAGGATCTGCACGAAGCGGGTCAGGTGCAGGTAGGAGATCTCGCGCATGCGACGGTTGCGCGGGTCCGGGTCATCGCCGTGGTCGACCTCGGCGATCGCGGTGCGGTAGGCGGCGTCGCGGTACTCCGCCATCCGCAGCGAGTCCAGCACGTCCCGGTCCAGGGCCCCGCCGCTCAGGTCGCCCGCCAGGTCGTTGCCGGGGAGGTCCTCCGGGGCGAACACCGCCAGCCACGGGAAGTTCGCCCGCTCGATCACGGCGGGCTGGTGGAACCACGCGTAGCCGCCGAACACCTCGTCGGCCGCCTCGCCGGACAGGGCCACCGTCGAGTGCTCGCGGACCGAGCGGAACAGCAGGTACAGCGACGTGTACAGGTCGCCGCCGAAGGTCGGCTGGTCCATCGCGGTCACCACGGCCGAGCGGCTGAGCGGGTCCATGAGGGTCGCCGCGTCCAGCACGATGTCCTCGTGGTCGACCGACAGGTGCTTGACCACGTCGTGGACGAACGGCGTGTCCGGGGTGGACCGCATCGGGTCGGGCCGGAAGTGCTCGGTCTGGCCCACGAAGTCGACCGCGAACGAGCGCAGCGGGCCCTCGCCGCGCCCGCTCAGGGCGGCCTGGGACAGCGCGGTGATGGCCGAGGAGTCCAGGCCGCCGGAGAGCAGGGCGCACAGCGGCACGTCGGCGATCGTCTGCCGGGCCACGATGTCGTCCAGCAGCTCGCGCACGGTGCTGATGGTGGTGTCCAGGTCGTCGCGGTGCTCCTCGTAGGAGGGCCGCCAGTACTGCCGGTGGTGCAACCCCTCCGCGTCGACCCGCACGAGGGATCCGGGCACCACCTCGTGCAGGTCGCGGTAGATCCCGTGGCCGGGCGTCTTGACGAAGGCGAGCAGCTCGCGCAGGCCGCCCGCGTCCACGACCGCCTCGGCGAGCGGGTGCGCGAACACGCCCTTGGGCTCGGAGGCGAACAGGACCGTGCCGGGGACGCCGGTGTAGTAGAAGAGCGGCTTGACCCCCATCCGGTCGCGGACCAGCACGAGCTGCTCGCGGCGGACGTCCCAGACGCCGAACGCGTACATGCCGTTGAGCCGGTCGACGAAGTCCTCGCCCCACTCGAGGTAGGCGTGCAGCATCACCTCGGTGTCGCTGTCCGTCCGGAACACGTGGCCCCGGCCGCGCAGCTCCTTGCGCAGCTCGAGGTAGTTGTACAGCTCCCCGCTGTACGTGATGGTGGCGACCTCCCGCCCGTCGTGTTCGACCGTCATCGGCTGGTCGCCGGTGAGCAGGTCGATGACGGCGAGGCGGCGGTGGCCGAAGGCGACGTGCTCGCGGACCCACACGCCCTCCGCGTCGGGCCCGCGCTGCACCATCCGGCCGGTCATGGCCCGCAACGCCGCCCGCTCGCGGCGAAGGTCACGACCGAAATCAACCCAACCGACGATTCCACACATGGTGGCGCCCTTCCCCGGTTACGGGCCTGTAACCAACCTGCGTCCCGCGTAACACCGGGGAAACTCGTCCGAACCCGGCGCGAAACGGCGGCCCGGCACGCTGACGCGGCCCGCAAGTCGATCGAGGGGGACGCATGCCCGAAGGGTTCAGCGCCGGGGACACCGCCTGGCTGCTCGTGAGCGCCGCACTCGTCCTGCTGATGGTGCCCGGCCTGGCGCTGTTCTACGGCGGGATGGTGCGGATGAAGAGCGCCCTCAACATGCTCATGATGTCGTTCGCCTGCCTGGCCGTGGTCACCGTGGTGTGGGTGCTGGCCGGCTACTCGCTCGCGTTCGGGCCGGACGTCGGCGGGCTGATCGGCTCGCTGCGCCACGCCGGGATGGCGGGCGTCGGGATGCACGATCTCACCGGCACGGTACCGACGGCGGCCTTCGCGTCCTTCCAGCTCATGTTCGCGATCATCACCGCGGCCCTGTTGTCCGGCGCGATCGCCGACCGGGCCAAGTTCGGGGCGTGGATCGGGTTCGTCGCCGTGTGGGTGCTCGTGGTCTACGTGCCGATCGCCCACTGGGTCTTCGGCGGCGGCTGGATCGCCACCCACCTGCACATCCTGGACCTGGCCGGCGGCACGGTGGTCGAGGTGAACTCGGGCGCCTCCGGGCTCGCCCTCGCGCTGGTGCTCGGGCCGCGGCTGGGGTTCCGGGCCGACCCGATGCGCCCGCACAGCCTGCCCCTGGTCGTGCTCGGCGCGGGTCTGCTGTGGTTCGGCTGGTTCGGCTTCAACGCGGGCTCGGCGCTGACCGCGGGCGGGGCGGCCGCCATGGCGTTCCTCAACACCCAGGTCGCCGGGGCGGCCGCGGTCTGCGGCTGGCTGATCGTCGAGCGGCTGCGCGACGGGCACCCGACCACCCTCGGGGCGGCCTCGGGCGCGGTGGCCGGGCTGGTCGCGATCACCCCGTCATGTGGGTCGGTCAACCCGTTCGGGGCGCTCGCCATCGGCGCCGTCGCCGGGGTGGCGTGCGCGTTCGCGGTCGGGTTGAAGTACCGGCTGGGCTATGACGACTCGCTCGACGTGGCCGGCGTGCACGGCGTCGGCGGGCTCCTCGGCACGCTGCTCATCGGGCTGTTCGCGACCTCGGCGGTGACCGGCGGCGACAGCGGGCTGTTCTACGGCGGCGGGGTCGGGCTGCTGGGCCGGCAGGCGCTCGCGGTGCTGGTCGTGGCCGTCTACGCGTTCGGGGTGACGTGGCTGGTGGCCAAGGGCATCGACCGCCTGGTCGGCTTCCGGGTGCCGCCGGAGCACGAGCGGGGCGGGCTGGACCTGGCCGTGCACGCCGAGAGCGCGTACGAGCTGCACCCCACCGGCACCGGAGCGCGGGTCAGCCACCTGGCGTGAGCGCCGGGGCCGGCGACCGCCGGACCAGCAGGCGCCACACGGCCAGCTGCACGACGGACAGCGTCAGCGCGAACGGCAGCAGCGTCCAGATCCCGACGTGCTGGGCCAGCCAGCCCGCCAGCCACGGCAGGAACGACCCGCCGAGCAGGGACAGGCCGTTCATGACGCCGATCGCGGTGGCCATCAGCCGCTGCGGCACCAGCTGCGGGGTGACCGCCATCGCGGTCGGGAACAGCGGCCCGAGGAAGAACCCGAGCAGCACGAAGCCCGCGGTCGCCAGGGATGCCGTCGGTACCGCCCACAGCAGTGCCGACGCCGCCGTCACGCCGAGCAGACAGGAGGTCGCCATGCCGGCCGCCGACATCCCGGCCCGGGTCGCGAGCGGGCTGATGAGGAAGCGGCCCAGGGTGAGGCCGAGCCAGTAGCCGCTGACCGTGTACCCGGCGACGACGTCGGGCTCGCCGTGCTCTTTGACGAGATAGGTGAAGGCCCACGTGCCGACGCCGATCTCCAGCCCGACGTACACGATGAGAAACAGCGAGCCGAGGACCACCGCGCGGGTGCGCACCGCCTCCAGGAACACGCCGCGCGGGCGCTCGGCGTCGGCGTGCTCGGCCGCCGGGGCGCGGCGCGGATAGGCCAGCAGGAACCCGGCGGCCAGCGGCAGGCACAGCACGCCGAGGACGAGCCAGACCGCGGTCCAGCTCGTGTACTGCAACATCCACGCCGCGAGCAGCGGCCCGAGCAGCGCGCCGACGCCGAAGAACGCGTGCAGCCGGTTCAGCAGCGTGGTGGAGTCCGGCAGCTCGGCCAGGAAGACGTTGAGGATCGACTCCAGGACACCGGTGCCGTAGCCGACGAGCAGCTGCACCGCGACCAGGATCGCGAACGACGGCCGCACCGCCATGGCGAACGCGCCGGCGGCGTAGAACGCGGCCCCGACGACCAGCGCCATGCGCACGTGCACGCGGTGCAGCAGCGCCCCGGCGGTCGCCCCGGCCGCGAGGTACCCGGCCGAGGTGGTGAAGAAGGTGATCCCGATCGTGGCCTCGTCGATGCGGTAGTCCGCGATCTGCGCCGGGATGAGCACGCCGGCGACCCCGGCGCTGAGGCCGACGAGCACGAACGTGGCGTAGGACAGCACAACCGGCGCCCAGCCCGGGCGGCGCACGAGATTCACCGCCGCATGGTACGGGTTCTACTCGCTCGCGCCAGCCTCCACCGGACCGACCTGGGCGCGACCCACGCCCTGGGCCGAGCACACCTGCTGCTGGAAGGGCACGAAGTCGGCGGCCGTCTCGTCGGGCAGATACACGCGGTAGCCCCGGATCTCGACCGGCTGACATGAGTCACCGAAGTTGCCGGGCTGTGGGCTGCGGATCTGGGCGTGGGCGGCCTGCGCGGGTTGCAGCGCGAACTGCTTGGGCGCGATGCTGGTGTCGCGCTCGGCCGGCTGGTTGACCTGCTGCCCGTTGTCGCCGGTCACCCAGGAGACGCCGGGGTAGCCCTCCAGGGTGCAGGTCTTCGACGTGGCGTTGGTGAAGACCAGCCAGAGGTACTGGCTGCCGGCCGCGCCGCCGCCGGGCGCGCCCTGCACGGCCAGCTTGACGTCGCCGTGGTGACAGCGCGTGTCCGCCTTCGGGGCCTCGGACGGCATTGCCGCGGTCTCCGACGGCGATGGGGCGGCCGTGGTGCCGCTGGTGGTGCCATTTGCGGTGCCATTTACGGTGCCACCGCAGCCGGCGGCTGTCGCCAGTAACGCGACCGCCAGCAGGGCCTTGCTTCGGTTCATGGTGTGCTCCTCCCTCACCCGGTTACCCAGGCGCCCAAATCGCAATCAATCAGGCACAGTTGAGGGATGGTGCTGGTGAAGCGGGCCTACGAGGAGCCGGCCCCGGCCGACGGGCGGCGCGTGCTCGTCGACCGGCTGTGGCCGCGCGGCCTGGCCAAGGACAGAGCCGACGTCGACGAGTGGCTGAAGACGGTGGCGCCGTCACAGGAACTGCGCAAGTGGTACGGCCACGACCCCGCCCGCTTCGCGGAGTTCGCCGAGCGCTACCGGGCGGAACTCGGCACCGGCGAGGCGGCGGACGCGCTGGGGCACCTGCGCGAGCTCGCCCACGACGGGCCCCTCACCCTGCTCACCGCGACCCGCGACCTCCCGCACGCCCACACCGCGGTCCTGACCAAGCTCGTTCCGTAGAAGTCAGGGTCATCGCCGGCTGACCCGACACATGGCCACCGCCGTGGGGGGCAGCCCTGGCACACGCCAATGCATGTCGGCACAGTTCCCTGATTGTCCTCAATGGAGCCTCGCGGGGCATCCCGGAATGGCTCACCACAACGTCGCCCAACGCGACCTGACCGGGCGGTGACGGAAACGGGCCGGTTCATTACTCTTCGGACCGCTCCGCTTCCAGGAGTCACAGATCGGAGTGGTCGATGGCACGGCGGCGCGGCTTCATTGCCCAGATTCAGCGGGCCCACGCACAGCAGGTACGCGCCGCCGAGCAGGCCGAGCGCGCGTACTACCGCCGACAGCAAGCGATGCGGCGGGCGGCCGAGCAGGCGGCAAAGGCCGCACAACGCGCTTCCGCCTACGACGAGCGCGAGCGGAAGCGGCTCTACCTCGAGGCCCGCGCGGCCGAAGTCGCCGCCGACAACGCCGATCTGCAGGCGCGTCTGGAGGAACTGGACGGCCTGCTGTCCGCGACGCTCGCCATCGACGACCACATCGACCTCGAGCGGCTGAAGGAACCGTTCCGCTTCCCGCCGTTCGAGCCCGGACCGCACGGCGTGGCGGAGCCGCCGGTTGACTGGCGGCGGTTCGAGCCCGCGGCGCCGACCGGGCTCGGCAAGATGTTCGGGCAGTCGAAGTACCAGCAGCAGCTGGCCACCGCGCAGTCGCAGTTCCAGCTCGCACAGAGCCAGCACGCCGCGCGGGAGGCGGATCGACAGCGCCGGGTCGCGGGCATGTACGCCCAGTACGAACAGGCCCGCCAGGCCAAGCAGGCTGAACTCGCGGCCCAGCACGCGGAGATCGACCGGTGGGCCGCCGGGTTGCGCGCCGGCAATCCCGAGGACGTCGTCGAGTACTTCGGTCTCGTCCTCTCCAACTCCGTGTACCCGGACGACTTTCCACAGAACTTCCGGATCGCCTACGTTCCGGAGTCCCGCCAAATCGTCGTCGAGTACGAGCTGCCGGCGCTCGGCGTGGTGCCGGCCGTGCTGGACCACCGGTACGTGAAGACGCGGGACGAGGTGACGTCCAAAGCGCGGACGGCCAAGGAGATCAAGGAGCGGTACACCTCCGTCGTGACGCAGGTGACGCTGCGGACGCTGCACGAGCTGTTCGAGTCCGATCGCGCCGGGCTGGTCGAGACGGTCGCCTACAACGGGGTCGTCGACACCACCGATCCCCGCACCGGGCAGAGCATCCGGCCCTGTCTGGTCACCGTGCGGGCCACGCGCGAGCAGTTCGAGGCGCTGAACCTCGACAAGGTGGACCCGGCCGCGTGCTTGCAGTACCTCAGCGCGACGGTGTCGAAGCGGCCGGAGGAGCTCGCGCCGGTGCGGCCGGTCCTCGAATTCGACATGGTGGACAAGCGATTCGTCGACGAGGTCGACGTCCTCGCCGATCTCGACGAGCGGCCGAACCTGCTTCGGCTCACTCCGACCGAGTTCGAGAGCCTGATCCAGAACCTCTTCACGAAGATGGGGCTGGACACGAAGCAGACCCGGCCGTCGCGGGACGGTGGTGTCGACTGCGTCGCGTTCGATCAGCGGCCCATCTTCGGCGGCAAGGTGGTCATCCAGGCGAAGCGATACCGCAACACCGTCGACGTGTCCGCGGTCCGCGATCTATTCGGCACCGTCCAGAACGAGGGCGCGTCCAAGGGAATCCTCGTCACGACGAGCGGGTACGGGCCGGCGTCCTACGAGTTCGCGTCCGGCAAGCCATTGGAGCTGCTCGACGGGTCCAATCTGCTGCACCTGCTCGCCGAGCACGCCGGGATCAAGGCCCGCATCGACCCGAACGACCTCGACTGAGGCGCTAGCGGATGTAGTCGTCGGGGCTTTCGCTCTCCAGGGCGGCCCGGCCGCGGCGGGTCAGGGTGATCAGCTCGCTGGTCAGGTCCTCGCCGGCCCAGCGCCACAGGATCAGGCGGTTGTGTTCCAGGACCTGGACGGCCTCGTACAGGATCTCGCGGGCCTCGGCCGCCGCCGGTGGGTTGCGCAGCAGGCGGATGCGCAGCTCCGGGACCTGGCGGGCGATCGTCGTCTGCAGCTCGACGAGGTTCATGGTCGGGCGGCCGGGGCGGTCCAGGCGGTGGGCGAAGCCGAGCCAGAGGACGGCCGCGGCCAGGTCGCGCAGGTCGGCCTGCTGCAGGGCGGCTAGGGAGCGGACGCAGTCCAGGCTCGGCGGCATGCGGCCCAGGGTAGATCCTTGACGCACCCGCGTGGGGGCGCCAAGCTTTCGGGAGAGCACCCCCGGAGGACGCCGCCAAATGACCACCGGACCCGTCTCGGGACGAACCGTGACCAGCCGCGTGCTGAGCCTGCTCGGCGCGTTCAACGGGGAGCACCGGCGGCTGAGCCTGTCGCAGATCTCGCGGCGGGCGGGCATGCCGCTCGCGACCACGCATCGGCTCGTCGGCGAGCTCGCCGCGTGGGGGGCGTTGGAGCGGGACGCCGACGGGCGGTACCAGATCGGGCTTCGGCTCTGGGAGGTTGCCGCGCTGGCGCCGCGCAGTCTCGGGCTGCGCGAGGCGGCCATGCCGTATCTCGAGGATCTCTACGAGGCGACCCACCAGCACGTGCAGCTGGCCGTGCTCGAAGGGTCCGACGTCGTCTACGTCGAGCGGCTCTCCGGGCGGGCCGCGCTCGGGGTGCGCAGCCGCGTGGGTGGGCGGCTGCCGGCGCACACGACCGGGGTGGGGCTGGTGCTGCTGGCACACGCGCCGCGGGCGTTCGTCGAGGAGTACCTGACGCATCCGCTGGTCGCGTTCACGCCGCTGACGATCTCCGATCCCGAGCGGTTGCGCACGACGCTCGCCAAGGTGCGGCGGGCGGGGCATGCGGTGAGCGACCGGCAGGTGCAGATGGATGCGGTCTCGGTTGCGGCGCCGGTCCGGGACGTCGAGGGGCGGGTGGTGGCGGCGCTGTCGGTCATCGTGCCGTTCGACGGGCTGCAGCCTTCCGCGTTGGTACCGGCCGTGGTCGCCGCCGCCTGCGGGATCTCCCGCACCATCCTGCGGGCCGCCGCCGCGTAAGCCGAGGGTGGACGCTGACGAACGCGTTCGTTACGATCGTGTTCATGAGTCCGCGACGAGTTCCGGTCAGCCGGCGTGAGCGGCCGGCCAAGCCCGCCCTCAGCCGCGAGGGCGTAGTGCAGGCGGCGCTCGGCATCATGCGCGCCGAGGGGCTCGAGAAGGTGACCATGCGGCGGCTGGCCAACGAGCTCGACACGGGGCCCGCCTCGCTGTACGTGTACGTGCACAACACCGCCGAGCTGCACGGGGCGCTGCTCGACGAGCTGTTGAGCGACGTCGTCCCGCCCGAGCCGGGGACCGAGTGGCGGGCGGGGGTGGTCGGCCAGCTGACGCAGTACACGCGGATCCTGATCGGGCAGCCGAGCCTGGCGCGATCCGTGCTGACGCTGCGCCCGTCCGGGCCGAACTACGTCCGGCTGATCGACACGCTGCTCGGGCTGCTGCGGGAGGGCGGGGTGCCGCTGCGCCAGGCCGCGTGGGGGGTCGACCTGCTGCTGCAGCTCGCCACGGCCACCGCCGCCGAGCAGGGCACCCGGGACCAGGCCGGCGAGGCCGACAAGGCCGATCGCGAGGTGAACCTGCAGGCCATGGCCGTGCGGGAGGCGTCCGCGGAGGAGTACCCGGAGATCGTCCGGGCCCGCGACGAGCTGTTCTCCGGCGACGGGGAGCAGCGCGGGCGGTGGGCCTTCGCCGCACTGCTGGACGGCATCGCGAGCGTCCCGGCGCACTGAAGCCGCCGGCCGCGCCCTGCAGGGCTGCCCGCGAAGAACGCATTCGTCACGAACATGTTCGTACCATCATCGGAAAGGCGACACACCATGAACCAGCGCATCGGCATCGTCGGCGGCGGGCTCGGCGGGCTCACGCTCGCCCGGGTGCTGCACGTCAACGGCATCCCAGCCACCGTGTACGAGCTCGACGCCTCCGCCGGCGCCCGCACCCAGGGCGGCATGCTCGACATCCACGACTACAACGGGCAGGTCGCGATCCGTGCGGCCGGGCTCTACGACGAGTTCCGCGCGATCGTGCACCCCGGCGGTGAGGCCATGCGGGTGCTCGACCGGCACGCGACGGTACACCTGGAGGAACCCGACACCCGCGACGGCGGCCGGCCCGAGGTCGACCGCGGCCACCTGCGCCAGATGCTCATCGACTCGCTGCCCGACGGCACGATCCGGTGGGGCAGCAAGCTCACGAAGGCGACGCCGCTGGGCGACGGACGGCACGAGCTGGCGTTCGCCGACGGCACGACCGAGATCACCGACCTGCTCGTCGGGGCCGACGGGGCCTGGTCGCGGGTCCGGCCGCTGCTCACCGGGGCGCGACCGGCGTACGCGGGCGTGACGTTCTTCGACGTCGACCTGCCCGACGCCGACGAGCGGTATCCGGACGCGGCCGCGGTGGTGGGGGCCGGCATGCTGTTCGCGCTCGGCGCCGGCCAGGGGTTCCTGGCCCACCGCGAGACGGACGGCAGCCTGCACATCTACATCGCGATCAAGGCCGCCGAGGACTGGGCGGCGCGGGCCGGGGACGTGCGGGCGGCGCTGCTGGAGCGGTTCGCGGGCTGGTCGCCGCGGCTGCGGGCGTTCATCACCGACGGGGCGGCGCCGCTGGTGCCGCGGACGATCAACGTGTTGCCGATCGGGCTGCGGTGGGAGCGGGTGCCGGGCGTGACGCTGCTCGGGGATGCGGCCCACCTCATGTCGCCGTTCGCCGGGGAGGGGGCCAACCTGGCGATGTTCGACGGGGCCGAGCTGGCCCGGGCAATCGTGGCGGACCCCGGGGACCTGGCGGCGGCGGTCACCGCGTACGAGGCGGAGCTCTTCCCGCGCGGGGCCGAGGCGGCCGGCGAGGCCCTGCGCAATCTGGAGATCTGCTTCAGCGACGACGCACCGCGGAGCCTGCTGGATCAGTTCGCCGCGTACGAGTAGAACAAAACCCGTCCGGCGCGCATCGAACCATGCGAACCCACCAAATACGAGGGAGTCGACCATGCGCGCCACGCCCGTCATCGCATCCGTACTGCTGCTTGCCGCCTGCGCCTCGCCCGCGCACCAGACCGGGGACGCCGCGCCCGCCGGCTCCGCCGCCGCACCGACCAGCGCCGCGGCCAGCCCGGCGGCCGGCGCGGCGGGCAGCCCGAGCGCGCCGGCGTCCACGAAGGCACCCGGCAGCCCCAGCGGCGGGACCACGGCCCTCACCCTCGGCCCGACCGGCCTGGGCTCGCTCAGACTCGGGATGACCAGGACCCAGGCGAACGCCACGGGCATGCTGAAACCCGACATCGCCCCGGACGCCGGCGACTGCACGACCACGCATCTCAAGGGCGCCCCGACCGATGCCGGGACGGTCACCTGGCGGTCCGACCGCGGGGTGGTCGCCATCGATGCGTACGGCACCACCATGCACACCCCGGAGGGCGTCCACATCGGCATGTCCCGCGACGACATGCTCAAGATCTATCCCGAATGGCACCCCGTCGACGGCAACGGGGACGACCGGGACGGCCGCGGCTACGGGAAGGCGCGCGGCAATCCCGCGGCCGTGTACCGGATCTGGACGACGAGCGGCCAGGTGAGCGGGGTGACCCTGCAACGCACCGATCAGGGCTGCTACGAGTAGGCCGCCAGCCGCAGTCCGGCCAGGATGTCGTCGGTCCGGTCGGCGCCGTCGACCTGGCGGATCTGCACGTACACGCCGTAGCCGCGCTGCGGGACGGGGACGAGCACCTCGCTGTACGAGACGGGTCCCGGGCATGCGGTCCAGCGCCGGACCTCGGCCGGAAGCCCGGCGGCCCGCGCGGTGCGGTCGGGCTCGCGGACGCAGGGCGCCGGGTGCTCGGGCAGCGCGGGAGCCGGGCCGCCGGCGACGAGGGCGTCGCTGGCGCCGACGAACACGCCGGGCAGCCGGGACGCCGGTTCGGACCAGGTCCGCACGTCGGGCGCGACCACCAGTCCCGGCGCGTGCCCGGCCGGGAGTCGCAGCACGGCCGGGTTCCAGCCGGCGTCGCGGAGCTGAAGAGCCCAGGCCGCCGGTACCGCGATCGACACCACCCGGTTCGCATCCCCCACCCGCACCCAGCCGGACCGGGGCGGGAGGGCGACCGCGGAGCCGGACAGGGCGAGGGCCCCGGCGAGCGCGACGACGCCGGCGGCGACCCGGACGACGTTGCGAAGGACCTTTCGAAGGACACCGCCCCGCCGGTGGCTCAGCGCCGCCTCGGCCGTCCGCAGGGCTCCGGACAGCGCGGACGCCGACGGCCAGCGCCGCCGCGGGTCGGGGTGCAGCGCGCGCCGCACGATCTCGTCCACCACGGGCGGGAGTGCGAGGCGCGAACGGGGGCCGGCGCCGGTCCCCGGCGGGCGGCCGAGGAGCATGTGGTGCAGGGTTGCGCCGATGCCGTACACATCGGATCGCACGTCGAGACCGGCGCCGGGCCGGCGCTGCTCGGGGGCCGCATAGCCCGGCGTGCCGGCCGCGACCGTGAACCCGGACGCGTTGGCGAGCGCCTTGGCCAGGCCCAGGTCGGTCACGAGCACCCGGTCGCGGCCGGGCGCCGGCTGGAACAGCACGTTGGACGGTTTGACGTCGCGGTGCAGGACCCCGGCCGCGTGCAGCTCGGCCACGCCGTCGGCGATCTCGGCCGCGACCAGCAGCGCCTCGCGCAGCGGCAGCGGCCCGGTCACGAGGCGGTCGGCGAGCGTGCCGCCGGTCATGAACGGCATCACGAGATAGGGGCGGCCGTCCGGCAGCTCCCCCACATCGAGGACCCGGACCAGCAGCGGCGAGTCGACCCGCCGCATGATCCGCGCCTCCTCCTCGAAGCGCTGACGAAGATCGCCATGGTACGTCCAGTTGTCCGCCAGCACCTTGATGGCGACGGACGCGTCGAGGTCGTCGTCGGCTCCCAGCCACACCGTGGCGAAGGCGCCCGAACCGATGCGCCGCAGCACGCGGTACCGACCGATCTTGTCAGGCACTGGCACGCTCGTATTATCGTCCGGCACGGAGCCGGGGACGGGGGCACAGGGATCATGGACGATCTTGACGTCGAGGAACTCGCCCGGCGCGCGGCCGGCGGCGACGGCGGCGCCCGCGACGCGCTGCTGGCCCGGATCGAGCCACAGGTGATGCGCCAGTGCCGGCGGATCCTGCCCTGCCCGCAGGACGCCGAGGAGGCCTGTCAGGACGCGCTGCTCCAGGTGGCGCTGAAGATCTCGTCGTTCGACGGGCGCTCGCGGTTCTCCACGTGGTTGTACGTCGTGGCCGCGAATTGCGCCCGCCAGACGTACCGCACCCTGAAGCGCCGCGCGAGCGAGCAGGCGGTGCCGCACCTCCCGCTCGACGTGCCCGACCCGCGCACCACCAGCGTCATCGCGGGCTCGCGGCTCGACCTGCTCGACGCGCTGGAGCAGCTGGAGGGCCACCGGCCGGAGCTGGTGGCGCCGCTGGTGCTGCGGGATCTGTGCGAGCTGTCGTACCAGGAGATCGCCGTCCACCTCGCCATCCCGTCCGGCACCCTCAAGTCACGCATCCACGACGCCCGCAAACACGTCCGCGCGTCGCTGGAGGGTGGGCCCGGCACGGGACGGCGGGTGTGGTGAGCCCCAGCACCACACCCGCCGCGTTCTTGAGGGCCGGCTAGCAGCCGGTCGCGCGGCCCGTCGCCGGATCGATCCGGCCCGGTCGCAGGTCCCGCGCGCGCAGGTCGGCCAGGATGCGCGGGACCGCCGCGAGGGTGGCCGGGCAGCGCTCGTGCAGCAGGATGACCTGGCCGTCGGTCAGGCCGGACGCGGCCGCCACGATGTCGTCCGTGCTCGCGCCGGCCCAGTCGCGCGAGTCGACGTCCCACAGCACCTCGGTCAGGCCCAGCCGGGCGGCGGCGGCCCGCACGGTCGCGCCCGTGGCGCCGTAGGGCGGGCGGAACAGCCGGGGCAGCGCGCCACCCGCCCGGCGCAGGGCGGCCTGGGTGCGGCGCAGCTCGGCGCGGGTGCGGGCCGGGGTCAGGCGGGTCAGGTCGGGGTGGGACCAGCTGTGGTTGCCGATCCACATGCCGGCGTTGCGGGCCTGGCGCAGCAGCCGCGGGTAGGTGCGCGCGTTGCGGCCGATCGCGAACAGTGTCGCCCGTGCGCCGCCGCGGTGCAGGGCGGCCAGGAGGGCCGCGGTGGAGGCCGGGTCGGGGCCGTCGTCGAAGGTCAGGGCGACGTGGCCGGGCATGCGGGCCTCCGGTGTTTCGAAACGATCGGGGGCGTTACCGGAAATGTTGCCTCACGGTACGATCGGCACCGACGTTCGTCAATGGGTGCCTCGACCGGCCCTTGGGGCAGACATCGGCGGCCTATGATGCGGGCGTGACCGAGGCGAACTCCCAGGGCAGGGGCGGGCGGCGGGCCCGCGGGGCGGTGACCGTGGCGGCCATCGCGCGGCTGGCCGGGGTGTCGCCGCCGACCGTTTCGAAAGTTCTGAACGGTCGGTCCGGGATCGCGGTCGACACCCGGGAGCGGGTCGAGGCGCTGCTGCGCGAGCACGGGTACCGGCGCACCGACGCGACCAGCGCGCTGCCGATCGTCGAGGTCGCGTTCTCGGGGCTGGAGAGCCACCTCGCGGTCGAGATCCTGCGCGGGGTCGAGGAGGTGGTGCGCGACCGCGGGCTGACGGTGGGCTTCACCGACCTGCAGGGGCGCGCGCCGCGGGCCGGGCGGCGGACCGCCGACCTGCTGCTCTCGCGCCGCCCGACCGGGGTGATCGCGGTGCACTCGGCGTACCGCGGGCAGTACTACCAGCAGCTCACGGCCAGCGGGGTGCCGCTCGTGGTGGTCGACCCGACGGGCGAGCCGGTGCACGACAACCCGTCGGTCGGCACCACGAACTGGTCGGGCGGGATCGCCGCGGCCCGGCACCTGCTCGACCTGGGCCACCGGCGGATCGGGGTGATCACCGGGCCGCCGCAGTTCATGTGCTCGCGGGCCCGGCTGGAGGCGGCCCGGGCCGCGCTGGAGACGGCCGGGGTCGGGCTGGACCCGGCCCTGGTGCGCAGCGGGCCGTTCGCGTTCGAGGACGGGGAGTCGCTCGGGGCCCAGCTCCTCGCGCTGCCCGACCGGCCGACGGCGATCCTCTGCGGCAACGACCTGCAGGCCATCGGGGTGTACGAGGCGGCGCGCCGGGCCGGCCTGCGGGTGCCCGCCGACCTGAGCGTGGTCGGGTTCGACGACGTCGAGGTGGCGCGCTGGTGCGGGCCGCCGCTGACCACCGTCCGGCAGCCGTTCGCGGGCATGGGCCGGGCCGCCGCCGAGATGGTCCTGCAGCTCGCCGCGGGCCAGCCGGTGGAGCCGTCCCGGGTCGAGCTGGCCACCTCCCTGGTGATCCGGGAGAGCACCGGCCCACTGTGAAAGATCCATGGAAACGTTGCCGCTATCTTCCGGAAAGTCCGGGTGATTGCCGGCTGCGATCTTCGGGTACCGTGTCCACATTTCCGAGGGCGGCGGGAGAACCGGGGAGGTGGCGGTTGGCCGAGCGGCCGACCGGGCGCGGCGAGACCTACGGGGGGCAGACCCGTGCGGAACGTGCCGCGGACCGGCGTGAACGGCTGGTCGGAGCGGCGGTGCAGCTGTTCGCGGCCAAGGACTACGACGACGTGACGGTCGCGGACGTGTGCGCCCTGGCCCGGGTGTCGAAACGGTACTTCTACGACCACTTCGCCGACCGCGAGGCGCTCGCGCTCGCCATCCACCGCGAGGTCAACGGGTGGCTGCTCGACGGGATCGCCGCGGCCGCGCCCCGCGACCCGGCCGGCGTCGAGGAGGCGCTCCGGCCGATGATCGCGGCGCTCGTGCGCCTGCTCGCCGACAACCCCGAGCGGGCCCGGGTCGTCTACATCAACGCGCCGCGGATGGAGCTGCGGCGGCGGGGAGTCCTGCGCGAGGAGGCGGAGCTGTTCGGGCGACTGCTGGCCCCGTTGGCGCCGCGGCTGCGGGAGGAGCACGTGCGGTACCAGCGAACGGTCCTGGCCCTTATCGCCGGCGTCTCCGAGGTCCTCATCGACTGGGTCTGGCACGACATGACGGACCCGGCCGAACCGCTGGTCGAGCACCTGACGGGCCTGTGCGTGGCCCTGCTGCGTTCCGGGAATTGACGCGACAGCGGTGCGCGGGGACGGCACCATCGCAGCGTGGAGTACACCATCATGCTGCAGGGCATCGTCGGCTCGACCGCTTACGGCCTGGCCGGCCCGGACTCCGACGTCGACCGGCTCGGCCTGTTCGCCGCGCCGACGGTCGCGCTGCTCGGGCTGCACACGCCGGCCGAGTCGCAGGTCAGCTACGCGCCGGACGTGACCCGGCACGAGGCCGGCAAGTACTGCCGGCTCGCGCTGGGCGGCAACCCGACGGTGTCGGAGCTGATGTGGCTGCCCGCCGAGCTGTACGAGGTGCGCACCGCGTTCGGCGACGAGCTGATCGGCATCCGCGGCTCCTTCCTGTCGGCCAAGCGGATCCGCGACTCGTACCTCGGCTACGCGACCCAGCAGTTCCGCAAGCTCGAGAGCCGCGGCGACGGCACGTTCTCCTCCGAGACCGCGCGCCGCACGGCCAAGCACGCCCGCCATCTGCTGCGGCTGTGCTGGCAGGGGCTGCATCTGTACCGCACCGGCGAGCTGCTGATCCGCCTGGACGACCCGGCCGCGTTCCGGGCGTTCGGCGACAGCGTGGCGGGCGGCGACATCGAGCTCGCCCGGCGGACCCTCGCCCGCTACGAGGCCGACTTCGCGGACCTTCGATCGCCGCTGCCGGACCGGCCCGACGAGCGCGCGGTCGAGGACTGGCTGCTGCGGGTACGCCGGGCCAACTACGAACCGGCGGGTACCGTAATCGGATGACCGCTCCGCCGGGCCGCCGCCGCGACAGCGCCAAGACGCGGGCGCTGCTGCTGCAGACCGCGCGGCGGCGGTTCGCGCGGGACGGCTACAGCGCCACAACGCTGCGGGACATCGCCGACGAGGCGGGTGTGAACGTGGCGCTGATCGGGCGGTACTTCGAGTCCAAGGAGGGCCTGTTCGAGGCCTGCCTCACCGCGGCCGTCGACGAGCTGCGGCGCGAGACGGGCGAGGTCCCGCTGGCCGAGGTGCACCTGGTGATCGCCGACCAGGCCGCGCGGATCGGTCCCGAGGGCCCGCCGAGCCAGCTCCTGCTCCTGCTGCGCTCCTCCGGCGACGAACGGGCCGACGAGATCCGCCGGGGCGTGCTGCGGACCTCGGCCGAGCGCCTCGCCGCCGCCACCGGCAACTCCCCCGCCGACCCCGGCACCCTGCTGCGCGCGCAGATGGTGCTCGCCGCCTCCCTCGGCATCGTGCTGCTGCGCTCGGTCGGCGCGATGGAGCCGCTGCAGTCGGCCGACCGCGACGCCCTGGCCGCCCCGCTGCGCGACCTGGTCGCCGCCCTGCTGCCCGGCCGCTGACAGCCGCCTCCCTGCGGTCCTATGGTGGCGTGAGCACCACGTCTGCCAACCAGGAAGGGAGTCGACATGGAAAAGGTGACCGCCCGTCTGCGCACGCGCGAAGGGCAGTGGCAGTTCAGCTGCTACCCCTTCGATCACCCCGAGACCCCGACGATGGCTCTGGTCATGGGCGAGGTGGTCGGCGCCGACGATGTCGTCGTGCGCGTGCAGTCCGAGTGCCTGACGGGACACATCTTCGGCTCGCTGTCGTGCGACTGCTACGAGCAGCTGCACCACGCGCTCGAGCAGATCTCGGCGGCCGGCCGGGGCGTGATCGTGTACCTGCGCCAGGAGGGCCGGGGCATCGGGCTCATGTCGAAGGTGCGGGCCTACATCCTGCAGCAGGCCGAGGGCGCCGACACCGTGGACGCCAACCTGCGCCTCGGCCACGGCATCGACGACCGCTCCTACGAGGAGGCGGTGCACGTGCTGCGGGACCTCGGCGTGGCGAGCATCGCGCTGCTGAGCAACAACCCCCGCAAGTCGGCCGAGCTGCGGGCCGGGGACATCGCCGTGGCGCGCGAGGTGCTGCTGCCGACGTTCGACCGGCCGGAGAACAGCCGGTACCTGCAGACCAAGCGGGACCGGCTCGGCCACCGGCTCGACGTGGCGGCACCGGCCTGAGTATCGCCGTGGTACGGCGGCGATATGCGGGACCGCGAGACTGGACGAGGTTGATGTGATCCGCAGGTCAGACCGGCCACGAACGGGGGTGGCCGGTCCGGCCCGGGATCACTGCACACCGATCGCGCGGAAGGCGGCCGTCGCCTCGGCGCGGGCCTGGTCCGCGGCGGCGGGATCGGACTCGCGCAGCGCGACGGCCAGGCCGGCGAGGGCGCGGGCCTGCTCGAAGGGCCACTGCCGGGCCCGGGCCTGCCGCAGCGCCTTACGGTGGTGCTCGGCCGCCTCCGGACACCGGCCGAGGAGACTGAGGGTCGCGCCGAGATGGTTGTCGATGATCGGCTCGAAGTAGTCGTAGTCCAGGGCGGCGACCTGCTGGTACGCGATCCGCTGGACCCGCAGCGCCTCGGCCGGGTCGCCGTGGGCGGCGAGCATGCGGCCGTAGTCGCTGAGCGCCTCGGCCGCGCCGCCGAAGTTGTTGAACTGCCGCTTGAGCCGGATCGACCAGAGCAGGCACCCGGCCGCCGCGGCCGTCTCGCCCAGGGCGACGAGCACGCTGCCCAGGGTGCCCAGCGCGATGCTCATCGTCTCGCCGTTGCGGTTGCGCAGGTCGCGCACCGCCTCCAGGAGCATGGCCTTCGCCTCGGCGTGCCGGCCCAGCTGGTGGAAGACGTTCGCGCCCTCGACCAGGGCCACGGACTCGGCGAGCCGGTCGCCGCTCGCCTGGGCCCGCGCGAGCGCCTCCTCGGTGACCTGGACCGCCTCCAGGAGCCGACCCTCGTGCCGCAGCACCGTGATCATGTGGGCGCGCATGCTGTCGGCCATCGGTTCGTCGCCGATCCGGGTGTACAGCTCGAAGGCCCGCTCCACGCTGGCCCGGCAGTCGGCGGGCTGGCCGGCCGCGAGGAACAGCGAGCCGGCCATCTTGTGGGTGTCGGCCGCCAGCTCGTCGTCGCCGAGCGCGTCGGCCGCCGCCAGGGCATGGCTGACCAGGGGCAGCGCCTCGGTGTTGCGGCCGGCGACGCTGGCCGGGCGGATCGCCATCCGCACCATCAGGGCCGTGTGCCGGTGGGCGCCGACCGCCTCGGCCACCGCGACCAGCGCCGTGATGGTGGACCAGTTGGCGTTGGTCCAGGCCGCCGCCTCGGCCGCCGAGCCGAACTGCTGGACCGGCTCGGGGGTGCCCGGCCCGCCCGGCTGCCACTTGCGGACGTAGCGGTGGCGGCCGGCGGCGGTCAGCACCGAGAGGTAGGCGTTGAGCATCCGCACGGTGGCGGGCTCGCGCTCCTCGTCGGTCACCAAACTCGCCGCGAAGACCCGCAGCAGATCGTGCAGCCGGTACTGCCCGGGAAGATCGGCCTGCACCAGGTTCGCCTCGACGAGGTCGTCGAGCAGGTCCTCGGTCTCGTCGGCGGGCAGCTCGGCCAGGGCGGCGGCGGCCCACACGGCGAACGCCCCGGCCGGGTGCAGGCCCAGGCGGCGGAAGAGCCGCTGCCGGGGCTCGGACAGGTGCCGGTAGGACAGCGCGAACGCGGCCGCCGTGGTGCGTCCCTCCACGCTGACCGTGATCGGCGCCGGGGCGGCCGCGGCCAGTTGGGCCTGCATCATGCCGGGCGTCCACTGTGGCCGGTGCCGCAACCGGTGCCCGACAAGATGGATCGCCAGCGGCAGCCGCCCGCACAGCGCGACGATTCCCGCCGCGGCCCGCGGGTCGGCGGTGACCCGGTCGTCGGCGGCCTGGCGCAGCAGCTCGACGGCGGCGTCCGGGGCGAGCGGCTCCAGCGACACGGAGACCGCCCCGCCCTCCGGGCTGAGCCGGGCCCGGCTGGTGACCAGCACCAGCACCTCACCGCCGGCCGGCAGCAGCGGCTCGATCTGCGCGCTGTCGGCGGCGTTGTCCAGCACCACGACGGCACGCCGGTCGCGCAGCCGGGCCCGCCACTGGGCGACCCGGTCGGCCTGCTGATCGGGCACTCCGCGCGGATCGGGATCCAGCTGGCGCAGCAGCGTGCCGAGCGCCTCGTGGGCGGTGAGCGGCGGCTGCTCGCTGTGCCCGCGCAGGTTGATGAAGAGCCGGGCGTCCGGGAACCGCTCCCCCGCCGCGTGGGCCGCGGTCAGCGCGAGGGCCGACTTGCCCACCCCGGCCATCCCGTCGATGACCGCGACGACCGGCGCGTCGAGGGCCAGCAGCCGCTCCAGCTCGCCGGCCCGCCCGACCAGCCGCTGCGGCGCCCGCGGCAGGAAGCGCGGCGTGTCGGCGGCCGCGACCGGCTCGGCGATGGCGGTCAGGTAGGCGGCCCGGACCTGCTCCCCCGGATCGATGCCGAGGTCCTCGCGGAGCCGGCGGGCCAGCGCCTGGTACACGTCGACCGCCTCGGACCGCCGCCCGTCCCGCACCAGGGCGGTCATGAGCAGCGCCGCCAGCCGCTCGCGGACCGGGTGCTCGGCGGTGAGCTGCTGCAGCCGCGGGATGAGCGGCCGGTGCTCGCCCAGCCGCAGCTCGGCGTCGGCGCACTCCTCGACGGCGGCGAGCCGCTGCTCCTCCAGTCCGGCCGCGTGCCCGGCGATCACGGTGCCGGGCAGCCCGGCGAAGGCGGGACCGCGCCACAGACCGAGGGCCTGCTGGAACGCCTCGACCGCCTCCGCCAGCGCCCCGTCGGCCACCAGCCGCCGCGCGTCGCCCACCTTGGCCGTGAAGCGCACGGCGTCGAGGCTTTCCGCCGGTACGTCCAGCTGGTACCCGGCCGGCACGGTGCGCAACGCCGCCGGGCCGTCCACCCCGTTGATGACGGTTCGTAATCGGTGCACGACCGTGCGAAGCTGCTGCCGCGCCGTGCCGGGCGGGTCGTCCCACACGAGGTCGATGAGCTCGTCGGCCCCGACCGGCCGCCCGGCCCGCATCAGCAGCCCGGCCAGCACGAGCCGGTCGCGCAGGCCGCCGATCGGCAGCTGCGCGCCGTTCGCGGTCACGGCGACCGGGCCGAGGATGCTGAACTCCATCGGTCCCAGAGCGTAGCGGGTCAGTCGCGCTGCATGAGATACCGCAGGTGCGTGACCCGCGTCGCCTGCCGTACCCCCGCCTGCACGAGCCCGATCCGCCCGATCCCCTCGAACAGCCGCCCGCCCCGCCCGAGCAGCACCGGCGCGACGTGCAGCCGCAGCTCGTCGATGTACCCGGCGGCCAGGCACTGGTTCACGGTCTGGGCTCCCCCGCACACGCTGATGTTCCGCTCGCCGGCCGCCGCCCGGGCCAGCCGCATCGCCTCCGCCAACCCCGCGGTGACGAAGTGGAACGTGGTGCCGCCCTCCATCTCCAGCGCCGCGCGCTCGTGGTGGGTCAGCACGAAAACCGGGCCGTGGTACGGCGGATTCGGCCCCCACCACCCCCGCCAGTCCAGGTCCCACGCGCCCCGCCCGGGGCTGAACATGTTGCGCCCCATGACGAACGCCCCGGCGTCGGTGATCGCCGCCAGCTCGGCGGTGTTCTCCTCAGCGGTGTCGAACATCCAGCTGTGCAGGTCCTTCTCCACCGCCCCGTCCCCGAACGGCGCCTCGAGCCGCTGGTTGAGCCCGGTCACGTAGCCGTCCAGCGACGCGGCCATGTCCACGACGACGTTGCCCATCCCGATCACCCTCTCCGTCTCTCTCCTTGCCCAACGGTCGGAGCCGCCCGCCCGTCCTCGACATCCGCCGCAGGGTTAGATGGGCGGATGACCCGAGTCGTCACCGCCACCCGTGACATCGCCGCGCCGGCCGCCGTGCTGTTCGAGCTCATCGCCGACCCCGCCCAGCAGCCCCGCTGGGACGGCAACGCCAACCTGCGGGAGGCCGCGGCCGGGCAGCGCGTGCGCGCCGTGGGCGACGTCTTCCGCATGTCGATCACCAGCGGGGCCGTCCGCGAGAACCATGTCGTCGAGTTCACCGAGGGGCGCCGCATCGCGTGGCGGCCCAGCGAGCCGGGGCAGCCGCAGCCGGGGCACCTGTGGCGGTGGGAGCTCGAACCCCTCGACGACGGCCGGACCCGCGCCACGCACACGTACGACTGGACGCAGCTCACCGACGAGCGGCGCATCCCCAAGGCCCAGGAGACCACGGCCGACAAGCTGCGGGCCTCCCTCGACCGGCTCGCCACGCTCGCGGAGGAGACCGCCTAAGGCCTGTTTGGTAACTGGGGTAGGTGCTGCGGCGGAGTCCAGATTTCGTCTGCGTGCGCAGCGCGGAGGCCAGGCTACCGGTGTTGTAACCGGGCCTTCGCGATGTGTGCGCAGGCGGAATCTGGGCCCGCCGCAGTCCTGCCTCAGTTACCAAACAGGCCTTAGCCCTGCGCGGCCTCGAGTTTGATCCGGTCGAACTGGGCCGCCATCGCCTCGCCCAGGGCCTGCACGGCCGACGACGGGCGGACCATGACGGTCAGCTCGTCGATCCGGCCGTGCTCGTCCAGGTGCAGGAAGTCGCAGCCCTCGACGGCCACGTCGCCGATCCGGGTGGCGAAGACGAGCGCGTGGTCGCGGCCGCCGTCGCCGCTGAGCTCGCGGACGTAGCGGAAGTCCTCGAACACCCGCAGCACGCCGCGCAGGATGGCGGCGACCATGGCCCGGCCCTCGTACGGCCGGAACGCCACGGGGCTGCGGAACACCACGTCGTCGGCCAGGCACGCGGCCATCGCCTCGGCGTCGCGCGCCTCGACCGCGCTGCGGAAGCTGATCACGCGCCGAGCATAGCGCCGCCTGTCCGGTACCGGGCAGATCGGCGCCCGCATCGCCGGGCATCGCTACGCTTCGCGGCATGCCCGACGACGTGCGGCCGATCTCCCCCAAGGGAACGGGCAGCCTGCGCAGCGTCAACGGCATCGGGTTCGGGCTGAAGGGCTTCACCCGCACCGATGCCGATGGCTACTGCTTCGCGACCCGTTGGTTCATGCTGTGCAATCTGCCGGTCATCCCACTGGGCCGGTACTACGTCCGCGAGGGCGCCACGACCAACGTCCCCGGGCGCGCCTCGACCCAGTACAGCGTGGCCGGTCGGGGCCGGCTGCGGCTGTCCGAGGTGGGGCGCACCCTGGCGTTCTCCTGGCTCACCACGATCGCCGTCGTCGCGCCGGTGATCGCGGTGCTGTGGCGCGCCGACGACGTCGGCCTCGGCTGGTCCCTCGCGATGCTCGTGCTGTGGCCGGCCGCGACGTGCTCGGCCGCCTACTTCGGACTCGCCTACTACCGCAAGCACCTGGCGCCGCTGCGCGAGGTGCACTGGGTCGCGGCCGGCTGACTCAGGCGGCCAGCGCCGCCAGGAGGTTGTCCACGGCGGCGTCCGCGGCCCGCCGCGAGCTCTCGGCCGTCGCCGCGCCCAGGTGCGGGGTCGGCAGCACGCGGGGCTCGCGCAGCAGCTCGGAGGGCTCCGGCGGCTCGCGGTCGAAGGCGTCCACCGAGTAGAAGGCGATCCGCCCGGCCCGCAGTTCGGCCAGCAGCGCGGTCTCGTCGACCAGGGTCGAGCGGGCCGTGTTCAGCAGCACCACGTCGTCGCGGAGCCGGGCCAGCTCGGCCGCGCCCAGCAACGGGCCGTCCGGGGACGGGGGCACGTGCAGAGAAACGACTTCGCTGGTACTGAGCAGCTCGTCCAGCGGCAGCAGCGGTACGTCGGCCACGTCGACGAACGGGTCGTGCGCGGTCACCGTCATGCCCAGCCCGCGGGCCAGCCCGGCCAGGCGCCGGCCGATCGCGCCGTAGCCGACGATGCCGAGCGAGCGGCCCGCGGCCTCGCGGCCCGTGTTGCGCTGCCAGGTGCCCGAGCGCAGCGCGTCGGAGGCCGCCGGTAGGCCGCGCAGGCCCATCAGGGTCAGGGCCAGGGCCAGCTCAGCCACGCCCTGGGCGTTGGCGCCGCGGGCGGTGATGACCCGGATGCCCTGCGCGGCCGCGGCGCGGGCGTCGATGGCGTCGCTGCCGGCGCCGTTGCGGCTGATCACGCGCAGGGCGTCGGCGCGGGCCAGGACGTCGGCGCCGATCGGCTCGACGCCGGCCACCCAGCCGACCACGCCGGGCACCGCGGCCAGCAGCTCGTCCGTGGTGGGCTGGCGGCCCGGGGCCGGGGTGACGATCTCGTAGCCGGCGGCGCTCAGCCGGTCCAGCGCGGGCGAGCCGGCCGCGGACATGCTGCGCGGAGTGACCAGAATCCTCATACCGATACTCCTCACACCAACGCCCCGGAGAGGACGTGGATGAGGCGGGTGACCTCGGCGGCCATGGCGTCGCGGGCGGGTGCCACGTATTTGCGGGCGTCCATCACCTTCGGGTCGGACTCGAGGCGGGCGCGCACGACGTCGGTGAAGCACCGGTTCAGGTGGGTGGCGATGTTGACCTTGGTCATGCCGGCGGTCACCGCGCGGGCCAGGGTGTCGTCGTCGACGCCGGAGGAGCCGTGCAGGACCAGCGGTACCGGCACCGCGGCGGCGAGCGCGGCGATGAGGTCCAGGTCGACGACGGCGTCGCGGGTGGCCATGGCGTGCGAGGTGCCGACGGCGACGGCCAGCGAGTCCACGCCGGTGTCGGCCACGAACCGCGCGGCGTCGGCCGGGTCGGTGCGGGCGCCGGGGGCGTGCACGCCGTCCTTGCCGCCGACCTCGCCCAGCTCGGCCTCGACCGCGACCCCGGCGGCGTGGCAGAACGCGACCACCTCGCGGGTGACGGCGCGGTTGCGCTGATCGTCCAGTGTGGACCCGTCGTACATGACGGAGGTGAACCCGAGGCCGACCGCCTCGCGCACCAGCTCGACGTCCTCGGCGTGGTCCAGGTGCAGCACGACCGGGACGGTGGCCGCCTCGGCGAGGGCGCGGGCGGCGGCGGCGAGGGGGCGCAGGGAGCCGTGGTAGCGGACCGCGTTCTCGCTGATCTGCATGATGAGCGGCGCGCCGGCCGCCTCGGCTCCGGCCACGAGCGCCTCGGCGTGCTCGAGCAGGGTGGTGTTGAAGGCGCCGACGCCGGACCCGCGGGTGCGGGCGGCGGCGAGGATGGGGCGTGGATCGGCGAGGGGCACGGTGGAACTCCAGGTGCGTTATGTGACTTCGGATTGCGCCCGCACGGCCGCTCGCGCGGCACGGAAGCGGGCCAGGGGCAGGGCGTAGTCGGCGGAGCCGGGCACGACCAGCTCGGACCCGGCGCCGCCGGTGTGCGGAGGCTCGGACCCGGCGCCGCCGGTGTGCGAGGGCTGGGGCCCGGCGCCGGCGGTGTGCAGGGGCTCGGTGGACTTCCAGGTGCCGATGCCGAGCCAGCCCAGGGCGGCCGCGCCGAGGGCCGCGCAGTGCTGGGCGGCGGCGGGGCGGGTGACGGGCCGGGCGAGCAGGTCGGCGAGGACCTGGAGCATGAGGTCGCCGCGGGCCCCGCCGCCGACGGCGGTGATCGGGGTGCCGGGCGGGGCGCCGGCCAGCATGACCGCGGCGGCGCCGGCGAGGCTGAAGCCGATCCCCTCCACCACGGCGCGGGCGAGGTGGCCGGGCGTGTGGGCGAGGCCGAGCCCGAGGAACGCGCCGCGCACGGCGGGGCCGCCCTCGGCGACGGTGCCGCCGGCCAGGGTCGGCACGCACGTCAGCCCGTCGGCGCCCGGCGCGACCGCGGCCGCCTCGGCCAGCAGCGCGCCCAGGTCGCCGTCCCGCCCGAGCAGGCCGGCCAGCCAGGTGAGGCTGCTGCCGCCGCCGAACGTCGACAGCGCGGAGACGTAGAGGCCGGGCAGCACGTGGTCGAAGACGAAGGGCCGGTCGACGGCGTCGAGGACGGGTTCGGTCCCGGCGACGGTGACCCAGTTGGACGAGCCGAGCGACAGGTACGCGGCGCCGGGGCGATCCAGTCCGGCCCCCAGGGCCATGCACGAGTTGTCGACGCCGCCGGCCACTACGGGTACACCGGAAGGGATCCCGGTCGCGAGCGAGGCTTCGGCGCTGACGGATCCGATGACCGCGCTCGACGCGACGACCTCGGGCCACCATCCGGCCGGCACGCCCAGCGCCGCGAACACGTCGGGGCGCAGGGTGCGGGTGCGCAGGTCGTAGGCGCCGGAGCCGCTGGCGTAGCTGGGGTCGGTGGCCCGCACGCCGGTGAGCCGGTAGTTGATCCAGTCCTTGCTGCCGAGGATGTGCGCGACGCGGCCGCCGAGCGGCGTTCCGGTGCGCAGCCAGGCCGCTTTGAACACGGTGTACATGCCGGCCGGGAAGCCGTTGCCGGTGCTGGAATACCAGTCGTCCTCCGGGAGATCCGCGAAGTACGCCTGGGCGGCGGCGCTCCCGCGCACGTCGGACCAGATCGGGACGGCGTCGAGCAGCAGGGCCCCGCCGGCGTCGACCGGGACCATGGCCAGGCTGTGCCCGGACAGGGAGACGGCGCGGACGGCGTGCCCGGACAGCGGCAGCGCGCGGGTGGCGGCGGCGAGCGCGGCCCACCAGTCCGCCGGGCGCTGCTCGTGCCGGCCGGGCGCCGGGTAGGTGGTCGGGTAGGCCACGAACGCGGTGGCGAGCACCCGCGCGGACGCGTCGACGAGGGCGGCCTTGCAGCCGCCGGTGCCGAGGTCGAAGGCGAGGACGGCGTCGGTCATGAGCGCGGCATCCCCGATCGCATCCGGGACAGCCGCGTCTTCATGGTGCGGATGTCCTCCAGGGCGGAGTCCTCGCGGCGCAGCAGCACCATGGTGGCGAGGGTGTCGACCACGACGAGCTGGGCCAGCCGGGAGATCGTCGGCGTGTAGACGTCGGTGTTGTCCAGCGACTCGACGACCAGGGCGATGTGCGACAGCTCGGCCAGCGGCGACGGGCCGCCGGTGATGCCGATGACGGTGGCCCCGCGCTCCCGGGCGACGCGCACGGTGTCCAGGATGGACACGGTGCGGCCGGTGTTGGAGATGGCCACGAACGCGGTGCCGGGCCGGCTGGTGGAGGCGGCCAGGAACTGCTGGTGGGTGTCGATCGGGGCGGAGCACGGGACGCCGAAGAGCGGGAACTTCTGCTCGGCGTCCATGGCCACGATGCCGGACGCGCCGAGTCCGATGAACACGATGTGCGAGCAGGCGGCGAGGGTGTCCACGGCCCGGCCGAGCGCCTCCAGGTCGAGGTGGCGGCGCACGTGGTCGAGGGACGTGATGGAGAAGTCGAAGATCTTCCCGACCGTCGTCGCGGTGTCGTCCTGGGCCTCGATGACCGACTGGGTCGCCGGCACCCCGAGCGCCACGCTCTGCGCGAGCTGGATGCGGAAGTCGTGGAAGCCGTCGCAGCCGATCGCGTTGGCGAAGCGCACGATGGTGGGCTGGCTGACGTCGGCCGCCTCGGCCAGCTCGGCGAGGGTCATCTGGACCACCCCGCGCGGGTTGGCCAGGACCGCCTCGGCCACCTTGCGCTCGGAGCGGCGCAGCTGCTCGAGGTGCTGGTTGATGCGTTCCAGCACGGGTCCGTTCATCGCCGGCCCCGCAGGACCGCCGTGGCGCCGTGCTGGGGCACCGTGACCGTGACGCCGAGGGCCCCGGCCAGGCCGAGGTCGAAATCCGCCGGATCGGCGGTGTTGAAGGCGAACATGCCCCAATGATGTGGGACGAGGGTGCCGATCCCGGCGGCGGCGCACAGTCGCACCGCCTCGTCGAAGGTGAAGTTGCCGGGTACCCCGTTGTCCCGCCGGTACGCGTCGCGCCCGTTCACCGGCAGCAGCGCCACGTCGATCGCCATCCGGGACAGCCAGGCGGCCAGCCCGTCCCAGGGCGCGCAGTCACCCGAGTGGTAGACGCGGGTGCCGCCGGCGTCGATCACGTAGCCGAGGAAGCGGTCGTCGCCGTGCTCGTCGACGGTGCGCTCCTCGTGCGCGGAGGGCACCGCGGTGACCATGAACGGGCCGTATCCGGTGCGCTCACCGGCCCGCAGCGGGTCGAGCCGGGACTCGGCGGCGCCGCTGCGGCGCAGGGCCTCGCCGGCGGCCGGGCGCGGGCAGACCAGCCGGGCCATGGGCTGCGCGGCCATCAGCGGGGTGAGGGTGCCCGGGTCCATGTGGTCGGTGTGGGCGTGCGTGCACAGGACGGCCACGAGCGGCGGCAGGTCGAGCGGGCCGAGCGGGGCGGGGCGCATCCGGGTGTGCGGGAAGAGCCGGCCGGCGTACTTCTCGGCCAGGGAGTCCGACAGGTACGGGTCGACCGCCAGGTGCGCCTTCCCGGCCGTGAACAGGAACCCCGCCTGGCCGAGCCAGCGCGCCAGCAGCGTCATCGGACGGCCTGCGCCGCGTCGTAGAGCCGGTCGAAGCCGGGGCCGGCGGTGGGCAGCCCCAGACTGAACACGGCGTCGATGGCGCGGGTCCAGCCGTGCACGAAGTACCGCCAGCCGTCCTCGACGACGAGCTCGTCGGCGGCCGCGCGGGCCCGGGCCTGGCGCAGGAAGTCCAGCTCACCCCGGTAGTTGAACTCCCACACCGCCCCGCCGTGCGGGAAGGCGGCGGCGTCGGTCAGCGGCGAGCCGGGCCGGTCCTTGCCCATGCCGGTCGCGTTGACCACGAGCGCGCCCGGGGCCAGCCCGGCCAGCAGCGCGTCGTGGGTGTCGCCGCGGCGGAGCAGCCGGGTCTGCCACTCGGTGCCGGGTGCGCCGGCCGCGGTCGCCTTGGTGATGGCGGCCAGCCGCTCCTCGGCGATGTCGGTGACGACGACCCGGGCGGGAGCGTTGCCGCCCGCGCGGTGCGCGAAGTAGTCGCACAACGCGAGGGCGGCCCCGCCCGCGCCCATCACCAGCACGTCGCGGCCCGTGAGCACGGGGACGATCGCGTGCAGCGACAGCTCGCTGGTGATGGTGTCCAGCGCCAGCCCGTCGATGACGCCGTCTCCGGCGACGAGGGCGCTGACCTCGTGCAGCCGCGCGGCGTCGCCGTTGACGTCGCGCAGCTGGTCCTGGGTGGCGGCGAACAGGTCGAGCTTGTGGGTGGTGACCAGGGCGCCGCGGGAGAGCGGGTCGTCGCGCAGGTGGGCCACGACCGCGCGGTAGTCGGCGGCCGGCGCGCCGACGGGGATGTCGATGCCGGTCAGCTCGACGCCGGTGAGGCCGAGCAGCGGGCGCCAGGCGGCGAAGACCCGGTGGATGGCGGAGGAGCCGGTGGTGACGCCGACGAAGTACATGGTCGGCGCGGCCGCCGGGACGAGCGTGGCGGGGGTGAGCACGGCGGGCATCAGGCACCGGCCTCGGCGACGAGCCGGACGGCGACGGCGGTGTTGATGCCGAATCGGGTGGCGCCGGCCGCGAGCAGCGCGCGGATCTGCTCCAGCGAGCGGACCCCGCCCGAGGCTTTGATCTCCGGGCCGGGTCCGGCGACGGCGCGGATGAGCTCGACGTGGCGCGGGGTGGTGGGCACGCCCTGCCAGCCGGTGCCGGTCTTGAGCGAGGTGGCGCCGGCGTCGATCGCCGCCTGGGCCGCGCTGCGGAGCTGGTCCTCGTCGAGCAGGCCGACTTCCAGAATCACCTTCACCGGTACCGCACCGCCGACCGCCGCCAGCACCGCCCCGACGTCCCGCGACGCGGCCGCGAGCTCGCCCGAGCGGACCAGCCCGATGTTCATCACGACGTCCATCTCCTGCACCCGTTGGCCAGCAGCCACTCGGCCTCGGCGACCTTGACCGGGGTGGCCGAGCCGCCGGACGGGAACCCGACCGGGGAGCCCGCGTTGGTGGCCGAACCCGCGACGAGGTCGCGCAGGACGGGCAGCCACGAGGGCAGCACGTGGGCGGCCACGAAGTCGCCCTCCAGGGCGAGGCGGGCCAGGGTTTCGACGTCGGCGCGGCCGTGCTGGGCCTGCACGGCGCTGATGTCGACCATGCGGGCCAGGGCGCGGCCGGTGAGCGGTTCAGCGGGCGACATAGTTCGGGTTCTCCTTCAGGCGCCAGAGCTCGGCCCCGGCCGCCTCGACGGCGCGGTGCCGCATGCCGCCGGCGCGGGCGATGATGCCGTAGTCCTGCCCGGCGTCGGCCGGGTAGCAGAAGACGGTCACCAGGTCGGTGTCGCCGACGTTCACACTGCGGTGGATGTGCACCGGCGGCACGTAGGCGATGACGCCCGGGCGCAGCTCGGTGACGACGGTCTGCCCGTCGAGCGTCTCCATCAGCATGAGCCCGTGCCCGCTCAGGCAGTGGTAGATCTCGGCCCGGTCGTGCTGGGCGTGGATGTGCCCGCGGGTCATGTGGAACTCCTCGCCGACCTTGCCGGGCGAGAGCGTGGAGATGCCGGTGATGAGGTCGCCGGCCGCGTCCGACGGGCGGAACTCGTCGACGTGGTAGATGACCCGGTCGGCCTCGTGGGCCAGGCGCGCGGCGAACGCCCCGCTGTCGGCGAAGAGGCCGTCGAGGTCGGCCAGCCTCTTCTCGTACCGGCCCGTGCGGTTCGTCAGCCCCTGTGGGGTGACGACCAGCTCGGGGCCGCGCAGCGCTTCGTTCACCGTGTTCCTCCGTGGTGCGTGGTGCTCGTTGGCTCCAGTTTGTAGCAAACTTACAAACCCAACACCACCCTCAGCCGCAGTTTGTAGCGAAGTTCCAGAAATGAAACCGGTTAGGCCGGCATTTAGCGCGTGAATCGGACACCCTTTACTAGAAAACGGGCCTCCGTTCGTAACAATCAGAAAATCTTGCGTTGACAACTTTCGGTGCGGATGTAGTGTGACTCCACAAGTCGCGTGGGTTCCCCCACAAGACCCACACCGAAATCCACATCAGGCGGAAGGGGGTGGTTGGCGGTGCAGGCTTCCCCGTTGGAGCGCCGGCGCGAGATCGCGGCGCTGGTGCGCAGCAGCGGCCGGGTCCAGGCGGCGGAGCTGTCCACCCGGTTCTCGGTCAACGCCGAGACCATCCGCCGCGACCTGTCGACCCTCGAGGCCGCGGGCGACCTGCGGCGGGTGCACGGCGGCGCCGTGGCCCGCGCGACGCTCGCCGACGAGGGGCGCGTCTCCGACCGGATCGGCGAGCGGCGCGAGGAGAAGCTCGCCATCGCCCGCGCGGCGGCGGCCGAGATCCCGCCCTTCGGCGCCATCTTCATCGAGGCCGGCTCCACCACCGGGCACCTCGCCCAGCTGCTGCCGGACCGCGGTGACCTGCTCATCGTCACCAACGCCCTGCAGATCGCGCTCGCCCTGACCGACCTGGGCCACTCCACGGTGATGACGATCGGCGGCCGGGTGCGCCCGGCCAGCTACGCCGAGGTCGACACCTGGGCCCTGGAGCGGCTGGCGGCGCTGCGCTTCGACGTCGCGTTCGTCGGCGCCAACGCCGTCGACCTCGCGTGGGGGCTCTCCACGCCCGACCCGGCGGAGGCGGCGGTCAAGACGGCCATCCTCGCCTCCGCGCAGAAGTCGGTCCTGCTGACCGACGCCAGCAAGTTCGGCCTCCAGGCCGCCTGCCGCTACGGCTCGATCGAGGACATCGACGTCGTCGTGACCGACGCCGGAATCGATCCCGCCACCGCCGAGGAGATCCGGGCCCTCGGCCCCACGGTCCGCCTCGCCGGCCCACACCCCCAGTTGGAGGACACATGAAACTACACACCCGCGGCCTCGCCGTACTGGTGGCCGTCGCGATGCTCGCCGCCGCCTGCGGTGGCGGGGACGACGAGGCCGCGTCCGGCCCGTCGGACCTCATCTCCGGCCGGCCCACCCCGACCGACCAGAAGCCCGACAGCCAGGTCAAGGTCGCGATGATCGGCTTCGCCAACAACCCCTACTGGGTGTCGGTGAAGGCGGGCGCGGACTACGCCAACCGGGTGCTCTCCTCCCGCAACGGCAAGGTCGACTGGATCGTCGCCGGCGACAACATCGACGTGCAGACGGTGTCCAGCGCGATCAAGGGCGCGGACGCCCAGGGGTACAAGGGCATCGGCTTCTTCATCGCCGGCGAGGGCAACTGCGCCGACATCAAGACCCTCTCGGCCAAGGGCGACAAGCTCGGCGCGTACAACACGCTGTTCGACTGCGTCGGCTCGTCCGGCGGCACGGTGAACTACGCGCAGGAGCAGTACAAGGCCGGCCAGACCGCGGCCCAGGAGATGATCAAGGCCACCGGCGGCAAGGCGGGCAAGGTCGGCATCATCGTCAGCCAGTTCACCGCGCCCGGCTCCGAGCAGCGCCGCAAGGGCTTCGTCGACGGCCTGCAGGGCTCCAGCCTGACCCCGGTCGGCCAGGGCGTCGAGGCCAAGGACTCGGCCTCGAACACCTTCTCGGCCGCGCAGAACTACATCCAGTCGAACACCGACCTGGTCGGCCTCTACGCCACCGCCGGCGGCCCGTTCGGCGCCGCGCAGGCCGTCGCCGCGGCCGGCAAGCAGGACACCATCAAGGTCATCGGCTTCGACATCACCACGGAGAACATCGACGCCATCAAGAACGGCTCGATGTACGGCGTGATCGGTCAGGACGCGTTCGGCCAGGGCTACAACGTGGCCATCCAGCTGTTCAACGCGGCCGTCACCGGCAAGAACCCGGACCAGGTCACCCAGGAGGCCGAGGCCCCGTTCGTGACCAAGGACAACCTGGCCCAGCACGACCCGTCCGCCGTGCCGCTGGGCACCCCGGGCTCCTCCTGATCGACCGGTTCCGCAGGAAGTTGTGGCGAGCATGACGAGCACTCTGAAGCCGGCGGCCCTCGCGGTCGCCGGCCTGGCGAAGTCGTTCGGTCCCGTACGGGCCCTGCGCGACGTGTCCCTGGCCTTCCCGGCCGGGCAGGTCACCGGGCTGCTCGGGGAGAACGGCGCCGGCAAGTCCACCCTGATCCGGCTCTGCTCCGGCGAGATGCGACCCGACCGCGGGGAGCTGACCCTCGCCGGGCAGGAGGTGAGCTTCGGCTCGCCGCTCGAGGCGATCGCCGCCGGCGTGGTCGTCGTGCACCAGGAGCCGCTGCTCATCAGCGAGCTCACCATCGCCGACAACCTGTTCCTCTACGACCTCGGCGAGCGGCCCGCCTACGCGGCCGCCCGCCGGGGCGAGAACGTCACCCGGGCCCGCGACCTGCTGCGGCGCCTGGACATGACCGACTACCTGCCCGACCCGGCCACCCTGTGCCGCGACCTGTCCGCCGCCTCCCGGCAGATGGTCGACATCGTGCGGGCGCTGTCCCGCCGGCCCAAGGTGCTGTTCCTGGACGAGCCCAACTCCAGCCTCACCCACGAGGAGTCGGAGCGGCTGTTCAGCGTCGTGCGCCGGCTGCGCTCCGACGGCGTCGCGGTGGTGCTCGTGAGCCACCGCCTGGCCGAGGTGTACTCCATCGTCGACCACGTCATCGTCCTGCGCGACGGCACCTTCGTGGCCGCGGGCGACCCGCGGGAGCTGCACGAGCAGCGCGCCGTCGAGCTGATGGCGGGCGAGCGCAAGCGGGCCGTGGTCGCCCAGACCGTCGCCGAGCGGCGCACCCTGAGCGACTCGGCCGAGGTCGCGCTGGAGCTGCGCGGCCTGTCCGGCGAGGGCTTCACCGACGTGAGCTTCGCGCTGCGCCGGGGCGAGATCCTCGGCATGTCCGGGCTGGTCGGGGCCGGGCGCACCGAGATCGCCGAGGCGGTGATCGGGGCCCGGCGGATCACCGGCGGCCAGGTGCTCGTCGGCGGGCGGCCGGCCCGCATCCCCGGTCCCGGGCGGGCGCAGCGGCTCGGCATCGCGTACGTCGCCGAGGAGCGGCGCACCGAGGTCTTCCACGCCCAGACGGTCGGCTACAACCTGACCGTCCGCATCCTGTCCACGCTCGGGCCGCTGGGCTGGGTCTCGGCCGGGCGTACCAACGCCGCCGCGCGCGACCTGACCCGCCGCTTCGGGGTCAAGACGGCCTCGACCGAGGCGCCGATCACCTCGCTGTCCGGCGGCAACCAGCAGAAGGTGCTGCTGGCCCGCGCGCTCGCGGCCAAGCCGCGGGTGCTGATCCTCGACGAACCGACCCGGGGCGTGGACGTCGGCACCAAGGCCGAGATCTACGCGACCCTGCGCGAGCTCGCCCACACCGAGGGCCTCGCCGTCTGGTTCATCTCCTCCGAGCTCGAGGAGGTCGTCGAGCTCGCCGACCGCGTCGTCGTGGTCCGCCAGGGCCGGCTGACCCTCGACGCCCCCAACACCGCAGGACCGCAGCCCATCGTGGCCGCCGCCATGGGATCGACCGAAGGATGAGCATGTCTGCCCCCACCGTCACCGCCCCGGCCCCGGGCCCGGAGCGCACCCGCTCCGCGAAGGACGTCGTCCGCTCGGTCTTCAAGCGCCAGGAGACCGGCCTGCTCGGCGTGATCATCCTGCTGGGCGCCGTCGTCAGCATCGTCAACAGCAACTTCCTGCGCGCCGACAACCTGTACAACGTGCTGCAGACCGTCGTCGTGGTCGGCGTGATCGCCGTCGGGCAGACGTTCATCCTCATCGCCAAGGAGATCGACCTGTCGGTCGGCTCGGTGCTGGCGCTGTCCGCGGTCACCGCCGGCTCGGTCTACGGCAGCGGCGCCAACCCGTGGATCGCCATGCTGGCCGGGATCGCGGTGGGCGGGGTGTGCGGGCTCGCCGTCGGCACCGTCGTCGTGCTGGGCCGGGTCAGCTCGTTCATCGTGACCCTGGGCATGCTGTCCATCGCCCGCGGCCTGACCCAGCTCGTCACCGGCGGCCTGCCGCAGAGCATGCCCGACGAGCTGTCCTTCATCGGCCAGGGCCGCATCCTCGGCGGCATCCCGGTCAGCGTGCTGATCTTCGTCGTGCTGGTCATCCTCGGCCAGCTGCTGCTGACCCGGACCGTGTTCGGCCTGCGGGTCACCGCGATCGGCGACAACGACGCCGCCGCCCGCACCGGCGGCATCCCGGTCGCCCGCACCCGCATCCTCACGTTCGTGCTCATCGGCCTGCTCGCGGGCCTGGCCGGGATCATCTTCTCGACCCAGGTCGGGGTGGCCGAGGCGCAGGCCGGCACCGGCTACGAGCTCGACGTCATCGCCGCCGCCGTGATCGGCGGGGCCAGCCTCTCCGGCGGCCGCGGCTCCATCATCGGCGCGTTCCTCGGCGCCTGCCTGCTCGGCGTGCTGCGCAACGCGTTCATCCTGCTCGCCCTCTCCCCGTTCCTGCAGCAGCTCAGCATCGGCCTGGTCATCGTGCTGGCCGCCCTGTTCGACCAGGGCCGGCAGGGCAACCTGCGCCACTTGAGCCCCGCCGCGCTGCGTTCCCGGTTCTTCGCCGGTCGCTGAGTTCCGAAGAAAGGTCGTTCCACATGAAGCCGCAACCGTTCCGTGTTCATGACCAGCGCGTCGTCAAGGCGTTCGTCGAGGCGCGCCGCTCGCACACCGCCGAGGAGCCCCGGCTCAAGTTCGGCTGGAGCAACTGGGGCTTCGGCACCGAGGAGCTCGGCGTGTCGGCCGAGCGGCTGGCCAAGAACGGCGTGCAGTACATCGAGCTGCACGGCAACCTGTACTCCGACGACTTCGGCTACCAGCCCGACGCGACCCTCAAGACCCTGGGCGAGCACGGCATCACCGTCTCCGGCGTCTGCGGCATGGTGACGCCGGACCAGGAGTTCGCGCACAACCTGCCGCACGTGCGGGCCCGCGCCGTGGAGTACTTCCGCCGCCAGGCCCAGTTCACCCAGGCCGTCGGGGGCACCTACCTGCTCTTCGGGGCGGGCTCGGTGGGCCGCCCGGTCGCGTTCGACTCCTACGAGCTGGAGCGCTCGGCGAGCACGATGCGCTACGTCGCCGACGACTTCGCCAGGGCCGGCATCCGCGGCGCCGTGGAGCCGATCCGGCCCGAGGAGACCAGCGTCGCGCACACCTTCGAGCAGGTCCTGCGCCTGCTCGACCTGGTCGGCCACCCGTCGATCGCGCACGTCAACGGCGACACCTACCACATGCTCAGCGGCGAGCTGCACATCGGCGCCACGCTGCTGGACCACGGCCACCGCATGCTCAACCTGCACCTGGCCGACACCAACCGGCGCGCGCTGGGCCACGGCCTGCTCGACCTCGACGTGGTCATCATGGCCCTCTACGCGATCGGCTACCAGCGCGGCGACAACTACTGCTCGGCCGAGCCGCTGGGCGCCGGCGGCAACCCGTACGCGGCGATGAACCTGCCGCCGCAGACCGAGAAGCTCGACGAGCTCGTGCGCGTGACGGCCGAGACGTTCCGGTCGCGCGAGGAGGAGGTCCTGGGGGCCACCGACGAGGAGCTGTTCGCGCTGTACCAGATCGACGGCGACTAGTGTTCACCCTGCATGTGGTGTGCCCCAACCCGGCGCTGGACCGGCTGCAGGTCGTCGAGCACTTCGTGCCCTTCGAGGTCAACCGGGTGGTCGACGTGCAGAGCCTGCCGGGCGGCAAGGGGATGATCGTGTGCCGGGGCGCCCGCCGCCTCGGCGCCACGGTCACCGCGCACGGCTTCGTCGGCGGGTTCGTCGGCGACGTCATCCGCCGCGGCTGCGCGGACCTGGGCGTCGCCGACCGGCACGTGCAGATCCGCGGCGAGACCCGGGTGACGCCGGTCGTCATCGAGCGGGAGACCGGGCGGTCGACCGTGCTCAACGAGCGCGGCCCGGTGGTCACCGCCGACGAGCAAGAGCAGCTCGCGGCCGGCCTGGCCGCCGCGATCCGGCTCGGCGACGTGGTGGTCTCGACCGGCAGCCTGCCGCCCGGGTCCGCGCCCGACCTGCACGCCACGGTGGCCCGCCAGGCTCTCCGGCACGGCGCGACCGCGCTCGTCGACGCCCACGGTGACGCGCTCGCCCGGGTCATCGACGACGTGCGGGCCGGCGGCACGGGCGGCGGCACGCTCGTGGTCAAGCCCAACGCGCTGGAGCTCGGCGGCATCCTGGGCCGGGACCTGTCCGACCCGGCCGACCTGCTCGCCGCGGTGCGCGAGCTGCACGCCCGGACCGGCGCCACCTTCGTCGTCACCAGCGGCGCGCACGGCGCGGTCTGGGTCGGCCCCGGCGCGCAGCTCACCGCCGACAGCCCGGTGGTGAACACGGTCAACGCCACCGGCTCCGGCGACGCGTTCCTGGCCGGCCTCGCGGTGGCGCTCGGCCGCGGCGAGGACCCGGCGCGGGCGCTGACCCTGGCCGCGGCGATGGGCGCGGCCAACGCCGCCTCGCTCGCCCCGGACGTCGACCCGGAGCTGGTCGGCAAGCTGCGCGAGCGGGTGACGGTGACCGCGCTGTGAGCCTCTACCTGGGTGTCGACATCGGCACCACCCGCACCAAGGTCGGCTGCTACGACGCCGCCGAGGGCCGGCTGATCGCCCTGGTCTCGGCGCCGACCGAGGTGCGCGAGGACCCGTGGGGCGGGCGGCGCGACGCGTCCCGGCTCACCGCCGCGGTCGCCGGGCTGCTCACGGAGCTGCTCGCCGACCCGGCGGTGCGCCCCGGCGCGGTGGTCGCCGTCGGCGTCGGCTCGGTCGGCGAGGAGGTCGTCATGCTCGGCGCCGGCGGCGAGGTCACCGCCCCGGTGCCGGCCTGGTTCGCCGGGCACGGCCGCGAGGCCAAGCCGCTCGCGGGCGAGGCGTGGGCCGGCGTGGACGACACGTTCTCGGTGTTCAAGCTGCTCTGGCTGCGCCGCGCCGGGCTGCTCGGCGGCGCCCGCACGTTCACCGGCCTGGCCGACTTCGTGGCCCGCGACCTGCTGGCCGACCCGTCCGCGCCGGTGTTCCTCAACGTCTCGCACGCCTCGCGCACCGGCCTGCTCGACGTGCGGGCCGGCACCCTCGACGAGGACGCGCTGCCGTCCCTCGGCCTCGGCGCCCTGCGCCTGCCGGAGCTCGTCGGCAGCGCCACGGTCGTCGGTTTTACCAGCGGCGCGGGTGTACTGCCCGCCGGCATCGCGGTCGTCACCGGCGGCCACGACCACATGTGCGGCGCGTACGGCTCCGGCGTGCGCAAGCCCGGCGACGTCTACGTCTCGGCGGGCACCTCCGAGGCCCAGCTGGTGCTCGTGGACGCCCTCCCCGACGTGGTCGAGCCCGGCCTCGACGTCGGCGTCTTCGTGGCGGGCGGCCTGCGCTACGTGCACCGGGCCACGCCGGCCGGGCGGTTCTACCAGTCGTGGCGGCGGATGCTGTACCCCGAAATGCCCGACGACCTGCTCTGGTCCGAGGTCGAGGCGGCCCTGGACACCGTCGCCCCGGCCCGCATCGACGCGGACGCCCGGGAGGTCAGCCTCCCGATGGACGTCACCCGCGCCCAGGCGATGGCCGGCCTGCTCAAGGGGCTGGCGGCCGAGGCCGACGCGGTCACCACCCGGCTCGGCGCCGCGGCCGGCACGCGCATCGCCGACGTCACCGTCGCCGGCGTGGCCGCCGGCTGGGCCCCGTGGCGCCGGCTGCGGCAGGAAGCCACCGCCCGCCACCTGCATTTCGTCACCGAACCCGAGGCCACCGTCCTCGGCGTGGCCGCCCTGGCCCGGAAAGGATCGTCATGAGTTTCCTGGGTGCCAACCGCATCGTTCCCGTGGTCGTCCTCGACGACGCCGCCTCCGCCGAGCCCCTCGCCGACGCCCTGGTCGCCGGCGGCCTGCCGATCGCCGAGGTCACCTTCCGCACCGCGGCGGCGGCCGGGGCGATCGCGCGGATGAGCCGGCACGGCGGGGTCGTGGTCGGCGCCGGCACGGTCACCACCCCCGACCAGGTCGACCAGGCCGTGGCCGCGGGCGCGACGTTCGTGGTCTCCCCCGGGCTGAGCGCGGCGGTCGTGCAGCGGTGTCGTTTCCACGGGGTGCCCGCGCTGCCCGGCGCCACCACGGCGACCGAGATCATGGCGGCGCTGGAGCTCGGCGTGGACGTGCTGAAGTTCTTCCCGGCCGGCACCTCCGGCGGGGCCCGCGCGGTGGCCGCCCTCACGGCGCCGTTCCCGCAGGTCCGCTTCGTCCCGACCGGCGGCATCGACACGTCCAACGTGCGGGAGTACCTGGATCTGCCCTCGGTGCTCGCGGTCGGCGGCAGCTGGATGGTGCCGCGCAAGGCGATCGCCGCCGGCGACTTCGCGGCGATCACCGTCCTGGCCGCGGAAGCCGTGCGCTTGACTTCATCTATGTGAGCGATAACATCGCTGTACTCCGCTGACATGCCGCCATTTGTTAGCGATCACAGCGACTTGAGGTGACCTCTTGAAGCGTCGCACCCTGCTGTCCGCCGCGGGCGCCGCCGTCGTCGGCGGCGCCCTCGCGCGTCCCGGGACCTCCATGGCCGCCACCTACGGCGGGTACGCCATGGCGTACTTCACCGAGTCCCCGACCATGGCCGCCGCCAACTACGGCCTCCACCTCGCCGTCAGCGCCGACGGGCTGAACTGGACCCCGCTCAACCAGAACAACCCGGTCGCCACGCCCACCCTGGGCAGCCGGGGCCTGCGCGACCCGTTCATCCTGCGCAAGCAGAGCGGCGGGTTCGTCGTGCTGGCCACCGACCTCAATGGCACCGACTGGAACTACCAGAGCCAGTACATCCACGTCTGGGACTCCACCGACCTGCGCACCTTCACCGGGTACCGGCTGCTCAAGGTGCACTCCCTGGCCACGCACGCCTGGGCCCCGGAGGCCTACTGGGATCCCGGCCGCGGGCAGTACGCCGTCGTCTACTCGGCGGTCACCGGCGGGCACAACGTGCTGATGGTGAACTACACCAGCGACTTCGTGACCGCTTCGGCCCCGCAGACGTTCTTCGACCCCGGCTACGACGCCATCGACGGCGACTTCGTGAGCGTCGGCGGGGTCAACTACATGTACTTCAAGAACAACACGAACAGCACGCTGCTCGGCACCCGCTCGACGAGCCTGAACCCGGGCAGCTTCAGCCAGTACACGAGCGGCATCGGTCCTGGAAGAGGCGTCGAGGCCCCGCAGATCGTCAAGTCCAACACCGCCGACACCTGGTTCATGTGGGGCGACACGTGGAGCCCGAACGGCCGGTTCTTCTGCTGGCAGACGAGCAACGTGGCCGGCGGGGCGTGGAGCCTGCTCAACGACCGCGCGTACACCCAGCCGCTGAACTCCAAGCACCCCGGCATCACCCCGATCACGGCGACCGAACTGGCCAACCTCACCGCCAAGTGGGGCGCGCCGGCCTGGAACCGCGTCAAGTCCTACAACTTCCCGGACCGCTACGTGCGCCACGCCAACGGCGTCGGGCGGATCGACGCGTACCCGTTCGACCCGTACCAGGACCAGCTCTGGACCCTGGTGCCGGGCCTGGCCGACTCCTCCGGCGTCTCGTTCCGCTCGGTGAACTACCCCGACCGGTACCTGCGGCACTGGAACTACGCGCTGCAGCTCGCGGTCAACGACGGGACCACCACGTTCAAGGCCGACGCCACCTTCTCCAAGGTCGCCGGGTTCGCCGACGCGTCGTGGACGTCGTTCCGCTCGTACAACTTCCCGGACCGCTACCTGCGCCACAGCAACTACGTCCTGCGCATCGACCCGATCACGAGTGGGTCGTCCACAACGGACAAACAGGACGCCACCTTCCGCATCGGCGCCTGAGGGCCGCACAATGCGGGCGTGCCGATTCACGTCCACGTCGCGCTGGGCTTCAGCCTGCTGCTGCTCGCCGTCGCGACCGCCGTCGTCGGGTGGGGCGTCTCGGTGACCGCGCCGAACCTGGGCCGGCCGCGCCTCGTGCGGCTGGCCCGGGACGGCGGGCGGATCCTGTACGCGATCGCCGCGGTGCTGGTCATGCTCGCAGCGGTCGTCGGGGGCGCCGGCGGCCGCGCGATGCTGGTCGGCGTCGTCATCCTGCTGCCGCTCCTGACCGTCTTCACCGTGTTCGGCGTCGTCACCATCGTGCGGGCGCTACGACTCAGCTGATGCGTACTCGCTGGTAGCGCTTGCGGATCGCCCCCTGGCAGGTTAGGAACAGTCGTTCGGATCCGACCGGCTGAGGGGCCGACCGGCTGAGGGGGCGCGGTTGATCGGCGCGGGAACGGTGCTGGCCGGGCGGTACGAGCTCGAGCGGCACATCGCCAGCGGCGGCATGGGCGACGTCTGGCGGGGCCACGACCGCGTGCTGGGGCGCACGGTCGCGGTCAAGCTGCTGCGCGCGCCGAGCGGCGAGCCCGAGTTCGTCGAGCGGTTCCGGGCCGAGGCCCGCACCATGGCGACCATCAGCCACCCCGGGGTGGTCGACGTCTACGACTTCGGCGACGATCCGGCGGCGGGAGTGTACCTCGTCATGCAGTACATCGACGGCGAGTCGCTGGCCGCGGCCCTGGACCGCGAGGAGCGCCTGGCCCCGGACGCCGCGCTGCGCCTGATCGCCGAGGCGGCCGAGGCCCTGCACGCCGCCCACGAGAAGGGCGTCATGCACCGGGACGTCAAGCCCGGCAACCTCCTGCTGCGCCCGGACGGCAGCACGGTGCTCACCGACTTCGGCATCGCCCGCTCGGCCGCCGCGACCCATCGCACCTCGCCCGAGCTGCTGCTCGGCACCGCCTCCTACATCGCGCCCGAGCGGGCCGGCGGCGAGCCCGCGACCGCCCGGTCCGACCTGTACTCGCTGGGCGTCGTCGCCTACCGCGTCCTGGCCGGGCGGCTGCCGTTCGAGGGCGAGAGCCTGCTGCAGATCGCGCTGCGGCACGCCAACGACGAGCCCGACCCGCTGCCGGACGACGTGCCGCCCGCGGTCCGCGCGTTCGTGGCCCGCTCCCTCGCCAAGGACCCGGCCGAGCGGTGGCCGTCGGGGGCGGCGATGGCCGCGGCGGCGCGGGAGGCCCAGGCGGCCGTTCCCCCGCGCCCGGCGCGCGGCCGCGGGCTGCTGATCGGCGCGGCCGCCGTGCTGGCCATCGTCGGCATCGTCGCCTCGGCGCTGCTGCTCGGCGACGACGACGACCCCGGCCCGCCCGTCTCCGGCGCCGTGACCCGGGCCGACGCCACCAACGACGCCGGTCTCGGCGGCGTAATCCCGCCGTCGTCGAGCGCCTCGGTGCCGTCGCTGTCCCCGTCCCGCCCGCCCAGCCTGGCCGCGCCGCCCTCGACCAAGGCGCCCGCGGGCGCGCCGGCGGTGCCGGCCGGGCTGACCGCGACCCCGGTGAGCGCCTCCGCGATCCGGCTGAACTGGAAGGACACCTCGGCCAACGAGACCGGCTTCACCGTCATCAACGGGGCGACGTCGCGCAACGCCGCCGCCGGGGCGACCTCGCTGGTGTGGGACGGCCTGGCCCCGGACACGTACATGTGCTTCAAGGTGCGCGCGTTCAACGCGGCGGGCCCGTCGGCGTACTTCCCGGCAGCGCAGGCCGACTGGGTGTGCACCAACAGCCTGGCCGGCACCGGCCCGGCGGCACCGTCCGGGCTGACCGCCACGGCGACCGGCCCGACCGCGATCCGGCTGCAGTGGACCGACGGCTCCGCCGACGAGACGGGCTTCACGGTCATCAACGGCAGCGCGTCGCGCAACGCCGCGGCCGGCGCCACCTCGCTGGTGTGGGACGGGCTGGCCCCGGGCACGTACATGTGCTTCAAGGTGCGCGCGTTCAACGCGGCGGGCGTCTCCGCCTACAGCCCGGCCGCGCAGGACAGCTGGGCCTGCGTGACGACGCCGGCCGCCTGACCCCTCGGGATCGTTGTCCCTGGCGGCCCGGGACGGCTGCTCGCTGTACTCGGGCCATGAGACGAACCCTCGTCGTGCTGCTGGCCCTCGCGGCCGCCGTCACGATCCCCGCTTCGCCGGGCCACGCGGCCCCGGCGTGTGACCAGCCCGTGCCCCCGCCGATCTGCTCCCCCGACGATCCCGACCCCGGGCCCGTCGACGCCCCGCCGCGCGGAGCGTTCGACACCCTCACCTTCGTGGGCAACGGGGTGCGCGTCACCGGCTGGGCGGCCGACGGCGACACCACGGGGCCGGTCCTCGTGCACGTCTACGTCGACGGCGCGTTCGTTTCGAGCCTTTCCACCGGTACCGCCCAGCGCTTCGACGGATTCGCCCCCGCACGGCACGGGGCGCACAGCGTGTGCGTGTGGGCGCTGAACGTGCCCCGGGCCGGGGCCGACCTCGCGCCCAACCGGCAGCTCGGCTGCCGGACCTACGACGTGCCGGTGGTGTCGGGCATACAACTGGTGTACTCGTCGGGCCGGCAGATCATCGCGTTCAACGACAACGTCCTCGGCGAGACGGGGTTCACGGTGCGGTGGGACTACTACGTCCTGCAGAACATCCCGGGCACCAGCCAGCAGGTGGGGTGGCCGCAGAGCATCTCGTTCGACGTGCCGGCCCACCCGGGCACCGGGCCGGCCGAGCTGGCCGCCTTGAAGGTGAAGCCCTCCAACGCGTACCGGCTGACCGTCACGGCGCCCGGGTTCGGCAGCGCGAGCACGGACCACTGGTGGTAGGTCCTACGGCAGGGTGACCGCGCCCGGCGTATTGCGCTGGGTGGTGGTGCCGTCGCCCAGTTGCGAGTTGCCGTTGTTGCCCCAGCACCACAGGCTGGCGTCGGAGCGCACGCCGCAGGTGTGGTACCCGGTGACCACGCCGGCCGTCCAGGTGGTGGCGGTGCCGACGTGGGTCGGCGTGGTGCGGGTGGTCGTGGTGCCGTCGCCCAGCTGGCCGGTCATGTTGTTGCCGAAGCACCACAGGCTGCCGTCGGTCCGCGACGCGCAGGTCGAGTAGAAGCCGGCGTTCACTCCGGTCCAGGTGTTCACGGTGCCGACCTGGGCCGGGGTGTTCTGCAGCGCGGTGCTGCCCAGGCCGAGCTGGCCGTAGCCGTTGTCGCCGAAGCACCACAGGGTCTTGTCGGCGCGGACGGCACAGGTGTGCGCGTAGCCGGCGGTGACCGCGGACCAGGTGGTGGCCGTGCCGACCTGGGCCGGCGTCGTGGAGTAGCCGGTGGAGCCGAGCCCGAGCTGCCCGGCCGAACTGTCACCCCAGCACCACAGCGTGCCGTCGGTGCGCGTGGCGCAGGTGTGCCCGAAGCCGGCCGAGACGCCGGCCCAGCTGGTCGCGGTGCCGACCTGCGACGGCGTGGTGATCGTCCAGGCCCCCGAGCCGGTGCCGACCTGGCCCAGCCGGTTGAAGCCCCAGCACCACAGCGTGCCGTCGGTCTTCACGGCACAGGTGTGGCTGTCGCCCGCGCTCACCTTGGCCCAGTTGGTCGCGGTCCCGACCTGGGTGGGGACGGTCTTGCCGAGGGTCGTGCCGTCGCCCAGCTGACCCCGGAAGTTGTACCCCCAGCACCACAGCGTCCCGCCGGTCTTCACGGCACACGTGTGGCTGGTGCCGGCCTCGATGCCCGCCCAGTCGGCCGCGGTGCCGATGCGGACGGGCGTGGTCCGGCTCGTCGTGGTGCCGTCGCCGAGCTCGCCGCTGTAGTTGCCGCCCCAGCACCACAGCGTCGCGTCGGTGCGGATCGCGCAGGTCTGGGAGTACCCGGCCCCGACGCTGGCGACCCCGGCGGCGGCCAGGGCGTTGGCCGGGCCGGCCGTGGTGGCGATGGCGATGACCGTGCCCGCGATGGCCGTCGCCACCGCGGTGAAGACCTTCCTCAAGTCGCTCATGCGCTGCGACGCTAGGATCGCGGCGCCACGCAGGGCAACGCACCGCTCACCAAACGGGCTCCACCCTGGCCCTGACCGGGAAACTTACAGTGTTCAGGCGGTTTGGGGCCGCTTCGGTCGCGCCTCGGTCAGGCGCTCCATACGGCTCGGACGGCTTCGGCCAGCGCCTCGCCCTGGCGGAGCCCGGCCTCGACGGCGACGGCGCGGCGGGACGGGTCGAGGACGTTGGGCCCGATCGCCTCGAGGGCCGCCTCGTCGGGCTCGATGACCAGGTGGCGCTCCGGTCCGACCTTGGCGATCTCACGGTCGATGAGCGGGCGGCCCAGTCCTCCCATGGGCGCGATGACGAGCAGCGCCCCCGCCTCCTCGGCCACGTCGGCGTTGGTGCCGGAGCGGACCCCGCCGTCCATGTACCGCTTCCCGTCGATGGTGATCGGCGTGAACACGCACGGCACCGCGCAGCTGGCGGCGACGGCGAGCGGGAGGGGTACACCGGAGGCCCGGTCGAACACGGCCGGCTTCCCGCCGTCGGTGTCCACCGCGGTGATGCGCAGGTCGGGCGCGGGCCAGTCGGTCACCGGAAGCTGCGCGGTGAGCCGGGCGATGTGCGCCTGCTCGTCCCCGGTCGGCGTGGTCAGGGCCAGCTCCCCGATCTCGGCCATGACCTCCTCCCGCGGCCGCGACCGGTCGGTGAGCATGGCGAACGCGGCCAGGGCGGGCGTGATGTCGACGGCCGGGGCGGGTCCACCCGGGCTCACGACGGCCTGCGCGGCGACGGCGTCCTCGAGCGGGATCCCGGCGGCGAGGACGGTCCCGACCACCGAACCGGCGGACGTACCGACGATGACGTCCGCGTCACCGACCGTCACCCCGGCCCGCGCGAGGCCGGCGAGAATCCCGAACTCCCACGCGATGCCCGTCATGCCACCGCCGCCGAGCACGAGCGCTTTGGTCGTCGCCGCTTCGGTCGTCGCCGCTTCGGTCGTTCTCGGGTTCGTCATTACCGAAAAGTAACCCATGTGCTCACCCGGTGGGAGCCCTGCCCGCCCGGACGATTGGTGCCATGCCGAAGCGGCGGACCGTAGGCGGTCTCTCCCTCATCGGCCTGGCCCTGGTGGCAGCCACGGTGACCATGTGCAAGGGCGGCGGCGACGGCGCGGACGCGAAGCACGGCCCCCGTTGTACGGCCCCGAGCGCAGCGGATCTCAGCGGCCGCACGGTCACCGCGTTCGACCTCGACGGCCGGAAGCTGCGCTGCGCCAACCTGCACGGCGCCACCCTGCAGGACGCGGCCATCATGAGCACCGACATGTACGGCGCGGATCTCAGCGGCGCGGTGGTCAAGGCGGCCGACTTGAGCCAGGTCAAACTGACCAAGGCCGACCTGGGCGGCGTGATCCTGCGCGACAGCAGCCTGACGGACGTGGGCCTGGAGCACGCCACCCTGCACGGCGCCGACCTGCGGGCGGTGACCTTCCTGCGCACCGACCTGAACTCGGCCGACCTGACCGGCGCGGACCTGACCGGTTCGACGTTCGACTCCTCGAACCTGCGCGGCGCCGACCTGACCGGCGCCAAACTGGCCGGCGTCTCCTGGGTCAACTCGGTCTGCCCCGACGGCACCAAGTCCACGGACGCCACCTGCGACGGCCACATGAAGCCCAAGCCCCCCACCTGACGCTCAGCGGCCGCCGGTGACGTCGAGGGTCGTTCCGGTGACGAAGCGGGCGTCCGGCGACAGCAGCCACGCCACGGCCGCGGCCACCTCGTCCGCAGTGCCCGCGCGACCGAGCGGCTGGGCGGGGCCGAGGCGAGCGGCGCGGCCCGGGTCGCCGCCGGTCGCGTGGATCTCCGTGTCGATGATGCCGGGGCGGACGCTCGTCACGCGGATGCCGTACGGGGCCACCTCCAGAGCCAGACCGCGGGTCAACGTGTCCACCGCGGCCTTGCTCGCGGCGTAGTCGACGTACTCACCCGGCGCGCCCAGCACCGCCGCCTTCGACGAGAGGTTGACGATCGCGCGGTCCGGCCGGTCGCTGCCGCGCATCCGGGTGACCGCCTCGCGGCAGCACATGGCCAGGCCGATCACGTTGACCGCCAGCACCCGGCTCCACCGGTCCGCGGTGATCTCGGTGAAGGCACACTGCTGCTCCAGTACGCCCGCGTTGTTCACCAGACCCGCCAGCGGCCCCAGCTCGTCGGCCGCCTTGAACAGCGCGGAAACCTGGGCCTGGTCGGCGACGTCGCACGGGACCGCGCGCACCGGGCCGGCCGCGCTGTCCAGTTCCGCCACGAGCTCGGCGGCCCGCTCGTGATTGCCCCGGTACCCGAGCACGAGCCCCCGCCCGGCCACCCCCGCCAGCCGACGGGCGACGGCGGCACCGATGCCGCGGGTGCCTCCGGTGATGACGTACACGGCTGATGTCTGCATGGGACGGGAACCGTACGGCTTCGGCGGGCCGGCGGCGAGAGGCAGAATCACTGCGTGAGTCGCACCATGGTCGGCCGGGTCCTCGCGCTGCTCGACGCCGTCGCCGCCGCCGGGGTCATCGACCGGCGCGCCCTCGCCGGCGCCACCCGGCTCCCCCAGCCGACCGTGAACCGGATCGTGGCCACGCTCGTGACCGAACGGCTGCTCGCCGAGGAGGCCGGGCGGCTGCGCCTCGGGCTGCGGCTGTTCGAGCTCGGCACCCTCGCGGGTCAGGCGGGCGTGGGGCTGCTGGACGCGGCCGGCCCGTACCTCGTCGACCTGCACCGGGCGTTCGGCTGGACGGCGCAGCTCGCGGTGCTGGACGGGGACGCGGTCACCTACCTGCTCAAGGTCGGCTCGGCCCGGCGGCCGCGGATCGACACCCGGGTCGCGGGGCGCTTCCCGCCGCACTGCACCGGGGCGGGGAAGGCGCTGCTGGCGTTCTCGCCGCCCGAACTGACCGAGGAGATCCTGGACCGGTCGCCGCTGACCGCCCGCACACCGGCGACGCTGACCTCCCGGGCGGGGCTCGCGGCGGACCTGCGGGCGACCCGGCGGCGGGGGTACTCCGTCGACCGGGAGGAGTTCCAGACCGGCATGGTCGGCGTCGCCGCGCCTGTCCGCACGAGCGGCCGGCCGCTCGCGGCGGTGACCCTGGTCGGCCCGGCGGACACTGTCGACGTGCACCGCGCGGCCCACGCCCTGCGGCTCGTCGCGAACATGCTCGAGGCCCGCTGCGGACCGGCCTGACCGGGCCCTTGGCCCGGCCCGGCCCGGCGCGGCCCGGCGCGGCCCGGCGCGGCACGGCTTAGCGCGGCACGGCACGGCACAACGCGGCACGGCACGACGCAGCCCGGAACGGCAGCGGCACGGCAGTGACGAGCGTTCGGTTCAAGACGCACGGGGGTGCAGCGGCGGAGAGTGCGGGTATGACCGATGAGGCCTTCACGCCCGCGCTCGGGCGGCTTGCTCCTACGTTCTTCTACGACGGTGTCGTGGCGCTCACGCGGGAGCGGCGGTGGCGGGGACTCGTCGTCCGGTTCGCCGCGCCGAGGGCGGGCGAGGTGGTTGTGGACGTCGGGTGCGGTACCGGATCGCTGGGTCGCTTGTTGTCCACAGTGGAACCCGGTGCGCGCATCGTCGGCGTGGACCCCGATCCTGAGGTGCTTGCCATCGCGCGTAGGAAGACCGAGGCGGTCGAGTGGCGGGTCGGCCGAGGTGACGCGCTCGCCGGCATGCTCGGGCCGGACATGGCCGACGTCGTGGTGTCCAGCCTGGTGTTGCACCAGTGTCCGATGGCGGTGAAGCGAAGCATCCTGCGCGCCATGGGCGAGGTGCTGCGGCCCGGGGGGCGGCTGGTGATCGCCGACTACGGGCTCCAACGTACCCGCGTCATGCGGCTCGCGTTCCGGACGGTGCAGTTCGCCGACGGCCGGGCCGACACGCAGCCGAACGCCGACGGGGTGCTGCCGGGGCTCATCGCGGAGGCCGGGTTCCGCGACGTGGCCGAGGCCGCTGTCGTGCCGACGGTCACCGGATCGATTTCCGTCTACACGGCGAACTGGGGTTAGGTGCGGAGCACGGGGAGTACGGCCGCGGGGGTCAGACCCATCATCTCGCGCATCTGGCGGGTCAGGTGGGCCTGGTCTGCGAACCCGGCGTCCAGGGCCGCCTCCGCCGGGGTCCGGCCCGCGCGCAGGGCCTCGGCGGCGCGGCGCAGGCGGGACCAGACGCGCCAGCGGGCCAGCGGGAGGCCGAGCTGCCGCAGGGCGAGGGCGCGCAGGCGTTGCGGCGACAGGCCGACCGCCGCGGCGAGGTCGGGCATCGGTACGGCGGCGTCGCGCAGGAGGTTCATCGCGGCGACCAGGCGGGGATCGAGTTCGCCCGACGGTTGCACGGCGATGTCTTCCGCCCGCAGCGCCCGCGGCTCGAAGGCGGCGATCGAACCATAGCGCTGCCGCAGGGAATCGGCGAAGACGCAGTGCGGGTCGATGAAGTACGTGCGCAGGTCCGGCGCGGCGAGCAGGCGGTGGCGGACCATCGGCGGGACGACCACCGCCGGCGCCCGCACGACCGTCCCGGCGGCGTCGACCACCGCGACCGTGCCGCCGTCGTCAGCCCCACTGGCTTCGGCCCCGGCAGCGTCGGCTCCAGCGTCGTCGGCTCCGGCGAATCCAGCGGCTCCAGCGAATCCAGCGGCTCCGGCGTCGTCGGCCCAAGCGCCTCCAGCGGCTCCGGCGGCATCGGCCCAAGCGGCTCCGGCGGCTCCAGCGGCCCCGGCAGCGTCGACCCAAGCGGTTCCAGCGGCGGCCACCGCGGCCTCGCTAGGCTGGGCGATGGCGATGGCGATCTGGAAGGCGGCGTGACGGTGGACGGTACTGTCGCCCACCGGCCCACGATAGGCCGCGAACCCGTCGCCGACGAAGAAGCGCATGGCCCAACTATCGCTCAGGGCAGCACGCGCCGGATCGCCGCGGTGGCAATGGTTTCCGCGTCGCGCCACTGCACCGTGTCGGGCGGCAGCGGCACGGCGAGACTGGCGGTGACGACGTCGCCGCCGGCCACGAGCCCCGCGAGGACCATCGACGCGCGCAGGGTCTGTCCACGGTACCGGAATGTCAGCGCGACCCGCACCAGATAGCCCCCGGGCAGCTCGCTCCCCCGGACCGCTTCCACGGCGATGCGCCCGTCGTCGGCGGCCGGGTAGTCGGCCATCCACTTCGGACAGACGAGCAGGTCCTCGGCCGTCTCGTCGAGCACGGCCTGCGGGGCGGCGGGGTCGCGGTACGATCGTAACGTCAACGCCAGCCGCAGTCGCGCGATCGGCTCCTCGGCGGTCGCGGTCTCCTCGGCGACAGCGGCGCGGGCGTCCTCGGCGGCCCGGTCGTCGGCCCACCGCCGCGCGCAGACCTCGGGCTGCACGCCGGTGTCGGGCCCGCTGTCGCTGTCGGGCACCCGCGTCCACCCGGCGGGCAGCCCTTTCGTGGCAAGGAACGCGCCCAGATCATCCTCGCGCCCGGTGACCGGCGCGAGCCAGCCGAGGGCGACCGCGAGCACGGCGACGGGCGCGATCGCCCACCGCACGCGCGGGAGCACGGGAATCGCGGCGAGCGGCAGGGTCAGCAGCACCGCACAGCACAGCAGCCAGACCGGCCCCCGCACGAACCCGGCGAGGTTGTGCGCGCCGTGCCCGGTCGGTCCGGTCAAGACATCGCGGCCGTACTGCACGAGCCCCGCCAACCCCGCCGCCACCACCCCGGCCACGAGCGCGGCGGGCAGGAACCGGTGCCGCGCCAGCCCGACGAGCGTGACGCCCCAGCCGGCGAGGGCGCAGATCCACCACCGGTCGTACAACAGGTGCAGGACCGCCCCGTCCGCGTCAGCCTGCCCGATGCGCAGCTGCGCCACCACGACCCCGACCGCGCCCCCGCCGACGGCCCCGGCCAGCACGACCGGGATCTCCCGCCGCAACGGCACCCGCGCGGCGAGGGCGACCACGAGGCAGGCAACGACGATCAGGCCAGGCGTCCACGCGGCGAACCAGTAGCCGCCATACCCGATGAACATGTGCCGATCCACGGCCCCGCTGTCGAACTGCCAATGCTCCCGCAACACCGTCCACACCGTGTCGGTGGCCGTGAACAACGCCGCCCCCGCCCCGACGATCGCCGCACCGGTAGCAACCCGGCCCCGCGCCGCCGACACGACACCACCCACGACCGCCGCCCGGGCGAGGAGTGCGGTCAGCAGCGTGGCCCCGGCCAGGGCGGCGGCCGTCAACGGGACCGCAGTGAGCAGGTGGCCCCCGGCGAGCGTGGCGCCGATGGGTACGAGCGTGCCGGGCGGCTGGAGGAAGAACCCGGCGACCAGCCCGGCCGTGGCCCCGGCGGCCCGCGCCCACGCCGACCCGGGCGTCCGCGACCACAGCGGCACCATCGTGGCCGCCCACCCGAGCGCCGCACCCGCGAGGGCCAGCGAGGGAACCAGCCGGGCGTCAACGTCGCCGAAGCCCACCAGATCGGTGAGCACCGTCTGGGCGGCCTGCAACGCGAACATCCACCACAGCCCGCCGGCCACGGCCACGATCCAGCCGCCCTCCCACCGCGCATCGGCGACCGGGGCCGCCACGACCCGCCCGCCGCTCAGCGCCCGCGCGTCCACCGATGCAGCCGCCACGACCCGCGCACGCCCGCGGAGACCGCCGGCGAACCACGAGACGCCAGAGCCGGCCGCGACGGCCCCGCCGCTCGAAGTCCGCATATCCGCCGGCGCGGCCGCCGCGACGCGGGCAGGGCCCTGGAGGTGGCCGGCGAACCACGAGGTGCGGCCGCGCGCGGGGCCGGCGGCGGTTCGGAGGGCGGCGAGGCAGTCGCCGCGGATGACGGCGTACCGGTCGGCCAGGCACTCGCGGCGGCGCAGCACCGCGGCGCGCAGCAGCAGCGTGATCGCCGACAGCAGGGCGGCCAGGAGCACGGCCGTCACGACGCGCGGGCCCCACAGCGACGGCCGCAGCACGAGCGGACCGAACGCGGCCAGCAGGACCGGCACGCTCAGCCAGCCCGTCCACCAGGTGGCGGCGGCCCAGGTGATGTCGCGCATGCGCACGTGGGCCAGCTCGTGCAGCAGGATGAGGTCGAGCTCGTCCTGGCGCACGTAGGAGTACCCGAGCGGAACGACGACCCGCGGGCGGCCCCACGGCAGTGCGGTCGTGTAGGCCCCCTGGGCGTGCCGGCCGGGGCGGGCCACGACGAGCAGCGGGCCGCGCGGTCCGTCCAGGCCCATGACCCGGCACCAGGACGCGAACCGGGTGGCCACCGCCGCGACCGCGGGGCCGGTGACCGTCGTCGGGCGGGCGCGCCGGGCCGCGACCAGCGCGCCGAGCACCATGAGCAGGCCGGCCAGCAGCGGCATCGCCACGGCGCCGGTGAGCATGGCGAGGCCCTGGCCGCGGTTGTACGCCCCGGTGCATGCGGCGAACTCGCCCACCCGCCGGGCCGGGTCGGCGAGGGCCAGGCCGGCGGAGCGCAGGCAGTTCGCGGCGTCGGCGTAGTGGCCGAGGTCGTACGCGGTGTACAGCGCCTGCCCCGCGCCCGCGCCGGCGCCCGCGAGGTCCAGCAGTACGAGGGCGTAGAGCCAGCGCAGGCCCGGACGGACGAGCCGCTCGACGGCGGCCGTGTCCAGGGTGGTCAATCGCGGGGCGAGGTGGGCGGCCGTGTCCAGGGTGGTCAATCGCGCGGTGCGAGGTGGGCGGCCGCGGCCCGCGCCAGTGCGGCCTCGCCGGCGTCGGCGATCAGCTCGGCCTTCGCCGGGGCCACCCGCGCCCGCACCGCCGCGTCGTAGATCGCCTGGCGTACCGCGGGCGCCTGGTGCAGCAGCGCCGCGGTCAGGGCCAGGTCGGTGCGGCGGCGGCGGCGCAACCGCCAGCGGCGCAGGGCCCGGTCGGCCGGGGCGCCCAGCACCTGGGCCAGCGCGCCGGAGACGATGGGCAGGATGAGGTACACGAGGGCGCCCGCGGTCAGGCCCGACGGGCGGGTGCCGGCCGGGCGGTCGCCGGAGCCGTCGCCGCGCAGCTCGCCGGACCACCAGGCGGCCGCCACCTCGTCGTAGGCCTCGAGCTGCCGCGGTTCGACGGCCGCCAGCACGGCTCGCGCGAGGGCACCGACCGTCTGCGGCGCGGGGCCGCTCTCCATCGCCGACATCGTCGCCGATCGTACGAGAGCGGCGCCACTGGCAGTATCGGTTCGCCTACCGTCGATCACTGCCCGATCGGGCGACCCCGAACGAGCGGGGCCCGAGCAGACTCAGACGAGAGAGGCGCCGCCCGATCGGGCGAACCCGAACGAGCGGGGCCCAAAAGGCTCAGACGCGGGCCAGGTTCGCCGCCGACATCGCCTCGCGGAGGCGCTGCTCGGCCTCCATGTTGAGCGAGCTGTGCAGCAGCCGGCCGCCCAGGTCGAACGGCGCCATCTCGGCCACGACCTTGTCCACGGTGACCTGGTCGACCAGCAGGAACAGGGCGGCCGAGCCGGGTTCGAGGGTCTTGCCGACGTCCTTCATGAACTTGTCGTCCACGCCGGTGTCGGTGAACTTGCCGGCCACCGCGCCCGTGGCCGCGCCGACCGCCATGCCCAGGAACGGGGCCAGGAACAGCAGGCCGATCAGGCCACCCCAGAGGGCGCCGCCGGCCGCACCGGCGCCGGCGTTGCCCGAGGCCTGGTGGAGCCGTACCTTGCCGTCGGGGCCGGCCTCGACCACGGCCGCGTCGCGCAGGGTGATGATCCCCTGGCGCTGCAGCTCGATGAGCTTGTCACGGGCCATGTTCGCGGTGGCCACGTCGCGGTAGCCGATCGCCACGAGATCGCTCATGGGTGTCTTCCTCCTGCTCGTCGCTCGTGTGCGTTGCCCTGCAACCGTCGGCGACGAGGCCATGGACCGCCTCGCCCGGCGCGAATGAGGCCCGTCCGAAAACCTGTAGCCACCTGCCCTCTTGTTCGCGCACGAGGGGCGCTAGTAACGTCACTGGCCGTGAGCGTTGTCGAACGAAACAACGTCAGGCTGCTCGGACCCGAGACCGCCCCAGCCTTGGTCTTCTCACACGGCTTCGGCTGCGACCAGAACATGTGGCGGTTCGTCGCGCCGCGCTTCGCCGACGATCATCGCGTGGTCCTCTTCGACCACGTCGGGGCAGGCAACTCCGATCTTGCCGCCTACAACCCGCAGCGGTACTCCACGCTGTCCGGCTACGCCGAAGACCTGCTGGAGATCCTCCGCGCGCTCGACCTGCGCGGCGTGGTCTTCGTCGGGCACTCGGTCAGTTCGATGATCGGCCTGCTGGCCTCGATCGCCGAGCCGGACCGGTTCTCGAAGCTCGTGCTCGTGGGGCCGTCCCCGCGGTACGTCGACGACGAGGGCTACTACGGCGGGTTCAGCGCCGGCGAGATCGACGAGCTGCTGGACAGCCTCGACAGCAACTACCTGGGCTGGTCGGCCGCGATGGCCCCGGTCATCATGGGCAACGCCGAGCGCCCCGAGCTCGGCGAGGAGCTGACCAACAGCTTCTGCCGCACCGATCCGGCCATCGCGCGGCAGTTCGCCGAGGTCACGTTCCGCTCGGACAACCGCGCGGATCTGGGCAAGGTGACCGTACCGACGCTGATCCTGCAGTGTTCCGAGGACGTCATCGCGCCGCGGGAGGTGGGCGCGTACACCAACGCGAACATCCCCGGCAGCCGGCTGCTCGTGCTCGACGCGACCGGCCACTGCCCGAACCTCAGCGCACCCGACGAGACCTACGAAGCCATCAGCGCCTTCCTGCGGACGGGCTGAGGCGTGCCGGAGCCGCTGCCCGAGGAGAACGCCGAGGATCTCTACGACAGCGCCCCGTGCGGTTACCTCACGCTGCTGCCGGACGGCACGATCGTGCGCGCGAACCGGACGTTCCTGCAGTGGACCGGGTACCGCCGCGACGAGCTGACCGGCCGGCGGGTGCACGAGATCTACGCGACCGGCAGCCGGATCTGGCACGAGACGCACCTCGCCCCGCTGCTGCACATGCAGGGCGAGGTGCGGGAGGCGGCGGCCGAGTTCCGCAACGCCGACGGCACCCGCCTCGACGCGTTCGTCAACGCGGTGCTGCGCGCCGGTCCGGCCGGCAGCCAGGCCATGGTGCGCATGACGATCTTCGACGCCAAGGAGCGGCGGACGTACGAGCGGCAACTGCTCGCCGAGCGCCGCAGCGCCGAACGCAACGCGACCCGCATCCGGCTGCTGCAGGAGATGGTGGTGCGCTGCGCGGCGATCGAGCGGGCCGAGGAGATCGTGGCGCCGATCGTGCGGGTCGGCACGGAGGCGTTCGGCGCGTCCGGCACGCGGGTGTGGCTGCTGGAGCCGGCCGAGGCGGCGCTGCGCCCGCTCGACCTCGCCGACGAGCTGATCTCGCTGGACGACCCGGCGCCGGAGGCCCGGGCGGCGGCTCTGATCGACGTCGTGCGGCACGCCGAGAACGACGGCGGGCTGCGGCTCGTCACGCCGCTGCTGGCCGACCAGCGGGTGCTGGGGGTGGTGTCGTTCGTGTTCTCCCCGGACCGCCCGGCCGGGGTGGATCTGGAGCTGGGCCGGCCGCGCGCGTTCGGCGAGGACGAGGTCGAGCTGATGCGTACCGTCGGGCGGCAGGCCGGCCAGGCGCTCGATCGCATCCGGCTGCTGGAGGAGACGAACCGGCGGGCGTGGCAGTCGGGCTTCCTGGCCCGGCTCAGCCGCGACCTCGACGAGACCGTCGGCTTCACCAGCCGGGCCCGGCGCCTCGTCGAGCTGCTCGTGCCCGACGTCGCCGGCTACGCCCAGATCGACCTCGACGCGGCCGGCGACCCCGCGGGCGCGCCCGGCTGGCAGGCCTCGGCGCCGAGCCGCGCGTGCGGCTGGACCATCCCGAACGACGTGCTCGCCTCGGTGCACGCGGCCGGGCGGGCGGGGGCGCTGGCGGCGGTACCGCTGATCACGGCCGACGGCGAGCGCGCGATGGTGCTGCCGCTGCGGGCCCGCAACGCCGTGCTCGGCACGCTGCTGCTGGCCGGGCGGCACGTGGCCGGGGCCGGCGACGTCGGGCCGGACTTCCTGGCCGACCTCGCCGACCGGGCCGGGCTGTCGCTGGACAACGCGCGCCTGGCCGAGCGGGACCGGGAGGTGGCGCACACCCTGCAGCGCGCCATGCTCAGCGGGGACTGGCCGGCGGATCCGCGGTACCACGTGGTCACCGCCTACCGTCCCGCGGTGCACTCGCTGGAGGTCGGCGGCGACTGGTACGACGTGTTCGCCACGTCCGCCGAGAGCGTCGGTATCGTCGTCGGCGACGTGGTCGGCCGGGGCCTGCGCGCGGCCAGTGCCATGGGACAGCTGCGCAGTGCCGTGCGCGCGCTCGCCACGGCCCACGACGGGCCGGCCGAGGTGCTGCGGCACATGGATGACTTCGTCTCGCACTTCGCGGCCGGGCAGATGACCACCCTCGCGTACGCCGAGCTCGCCCTCGACTCGGGCGAGCTGCGCTATGCGTGCGCCGGCCACCCGCCGCCGCTGCTCGTCCAGCCGGGCGGGGTGCCGAGCTTCCTGTGGGACGCCCGCTCCGGCCCGCTCGGCGCGACCGCGGCCGGCCGCGTGCGCAGCGAGGCGCGGTTGGTCGTGCCGCGGGGGTCGAGGCTCATGCTGTACACCGACGGGTTGGTTGAACGAAGAGGCGAACGTTTTCATCACGGGCTGGATCGGCTCGCCGCGGCCGCCGCCGAGCATTGGCAGACGCCGCTCGGGTCGCTCGCGGGTGAGCTGAGCGACGCGATGCTGCCGGGCGGCGGCGGGCACGACGACATGTGCCTGCTCGCGCTGGACTTCGCCGACGCGCCCCCGTTCCGCTCCGAGGTCCCCGCGCGGATGCAGGCCCTCGCGGGATTCCGGGCCGCGCTCGACTACTGGCTCGGCGGGCAGGGCGTGGACGACTACGACCGCTTCGGGGTGGTCCTGGCGACCGCGGAGGCCGTGGCGAACGCGATCGAGCACGGGTACGCTCTCGACGACGCCCGCACCGTCGGCGTCCTGGCCCAGGTCGACGGCGACACGGTCGCGGTGCGCGTGAGCGACACCGGCCAGTGGCGCCCGCCGCGCACCGCCCTGCACCGCGGCCGCGGCCTCGCCCTGATCGGGCGCCTCATGGACGAGCTCGTGATCGACCGCGGGACGGGCGGCACCACGGTCCTGATGCGCCGCCGCACCGGTGCCGGGAGGCGTTGAGATGGACGGCGAGCGTCAGGTCAAGGTGTACTCCACCGGCGGCTGCGAGGTCGTCCAGCTCATCGGCGAGATCGACCACGCCACCGCCCCCCTCGTCGAGCGCGACGTCCTCGTGAGCGTCCGCGCCGCGACCGGCGTCGTCGTCGACCTGACCGAGACCACGTTCCTCGACAGTGCGGGGTTGTTGTGCCTGGACCGCGTGGTGACGGCCTTCAGCGACCGCGGCGCCCCGGTCCGGGTGGCGGCCCCGGCCGACGGGATGGTCCGCTTCACCCTGGACCTGATCGGCTTCCTGCCGGACCTGATGTCGGAGGACGTGGACTCCGCGGTCGCCGCCATGACCAAGTAACCGTCACCCTCGTCGCGGCCGGCCTCGCCCTGCTGGCCTTCGCGGCGGACTACGCCGGCGACCCGGCCCGCCCGATCCTGGTCGCCCTGACGAGCAGCGGCTTCGCGTGGGGCCTGGCCGCGTTCCTGACCGCCGCACCCCGGCGCGGCACGGCCTGTGGCGGTCCTGGTCCACGATGCTCGCCGCGTTCGTCGCCGCGGCCGCCTTGAGCGCGGCCGCCTGGTACGCGCTGTACAACGTGACGATCGGCTTCTGAGGCACAAGGCTCAGGTGGGCCCGCTGTCATCCGATTGGGGCTGATGTAGTCCGCCGTTCGGGGGGAGCAGCAGCCGTGAGTGTCGGGTCCGCGTTTCGGAATGTGTCGGTCGCGTGGAAGCTGCGCATCGTCGCTGTGGTGGTGTGTGCGTTGCTGGCCGCGGTCGGGCTGATCGGGTTGCTGTATCTGAGCAGCAGTCAGGATCGGCTGGACTCGTTGTACAACCGGAATCTGCAGTCGGTGCACATGCTCGACGGGGTGTCGTCCGACTATCTCAATGTCCGGTTCCAGGTGCGGGGGCTGGCGCTGGCGCAGAGCGATGAGGACGCCGCCGCGGCCGAGGGGAAGGTCGGCGAGGCCGTGCGCGGGCTCACCGCGAGCTGGCAGTCGTTCGCGGCGAAGAACACCGACGCGGCCAACCGGGCGGACCGGGCCACGTTCGATGCGGCGTGGACGGACTACCAGAAGGTGCTCAACGACAAGTCGGTGCCGGCGGCGCGGGCGAAGAACTATACGGAGTACAACCGGATCAGCCGGGAAGAGGTCGAGCCGATCGCGCAGCGGCTGGGTGGGGCGATCGACAGCCTCGTGGACCGGCAGAACGCGGCGGCCAGGCAGGCACTGCAGGATTCCACCGACGATTACGGTACGGCCAGGCTCCTGCTGCTCATCCTCACGCTCGTCGCCATCGTGGTCACGTTCGGCATGGTGACGCTCGTCGTGCGGGCGATCTCGAAGCCGCTGCGCAACACCGTCACGGTGCTCACCGGGCTCGCGCAGGGGCGGCTCGACCAGCGGCTGCCGGTCAACAGCACCGACGAGGTGGGCCGGATGGGCACGGCGCTCAACAGTGCGCTGGACCGGTTGTCTGACACCGTGCGTACCGTCGTCGAGTCCACCCACCAGCTCGCCAACGCCTCGAACCAGATCAGCGGGGCCTCGCAGAGCCTCTCGCAGGCCGCGACCGAGCAGGCGGCGAGCGTGGAGGAGACCACCGCGAGCATGGAGCAGATGACCGCCAGCATCAGCCAGAACAGCGAGAACGCGACCACCACCGAGCGGATCGCGTCGCAGACGGCGGGCGAGGCCGATCAGGGCGGCGACGCGGTGCAGCGGACGGTCGACGCGATGAAGCAGATCACCAGCAAGATCAGCATCATCGACGACATCGCGTTCCAGACGAACATGCTGGCGCTCAACGCGACGATCGAGGCGGCCCGGGCGGGCGAGCACGGCAAGGGGTTCGCGGTCGTCGCGTCCGAGGTGGGCAAGCTCGCCGAGCGCAGCCAGGTCGCGGCCCAGGAGATCAGCGAGCTGGCGGCGGGCAGCGTGCAGACGGCCGAGCGGGCCGGGAGCCTGCTGGGCGAGATCATCCCGAGCATCACCCGCACGTCCGACCTGGTGCAGGAGATCGCGGCGGCCAGCAGCGAGCAGGCGACCGGGGTGCGGCAGATCAACATCGCGATGACCCAGATCGGGAAGGTCACCGAGCAGACCGCGTCCTCCAGCGAGGAGCTGGCCGCCACGGCCGAGGAGATGGCCGCGCAGACGCACCAGCTGCAGGACATGATGACGTTCTTCGTCACCGACGCCGGCGGCGGTTCGACGCGGACCGCGGCGGCGGCGCTGCCGGCCGGCTACGACCGGGGCGCCCACCGCCACAACGGCGGCGGCGGGCGGGCTCAGCGCCCCGCGCCGGCGCTGGTCTCGGCGAGCGCGGGTGCGGGCCGCTCGGAGGAGATCGACGAGAGCAAGTTCGACCGGTTCTGAGCGATGTGCTGGGCGACGAGCGAGTCGACGTCGAGGATCAGCGCGATGTCGCCGTTGCCCAGGATCGTCGAGCCGCCGATGCAGCGCACGTCCTGGAACAGCTTGCCCAGCGGCTTGATGACCGTCTGCGACTGACCGAGCAGCTGGTCGACCACGACCCCGGCGCGCTGCCCGGCGTGCTCGACCACGACCACGCTCTGCCGGCGCGGGGCCCGCCCGGCGAGCGCGAACACGTCGCGGAGCCGGACGAAGGGCAGCGCCTGCCCGCGCAGGTGCATGAACGAGCGGCCGCCGGCTTCCAGGGGCAGCTCCACGCACTCGATGACCCGGTCCAGCGGCACGATGAAGTGGGTGTCACCGGCGCTGACCAGGAAGCCGTCGATGATGGCCAGGGTCAGCGGCAGCCGGATCTGCATGAGGGTGCCCGCGCCCGGCGTGGTCTGCACGTCGATGCTGCCGCGCAGGTCCGTCACCGCCCCGCGCACGACGTCCATGCCGACGCCGCGGCCGGACAGGTTGGAGACGGTGTCGGCGGTCGAGAAGCCGGGTTCGAAGATCAGGGAGTACACCTCGGGGTCACTGAGACTGTCGCCGCGGGCCACCAGGCCGCGCTCGATCGCCTTGGCCAGGATCCGGTCCCGGTTGAGCCCGCGGCCGTCGTCGGAGATCTCGATGACGATGCTGCCCGCGTCGTGGAAGGCGTTGAGCGCGAGGCGGCCCCGCGGCGGCTTGCCGGACCGCTCGCGCTCCGCCGGCGGCTCGATGCCGTGGTCGAGGGCGTTGCGCACCAGGTGCAGCAGCGGGTCGCCGATCCGCTCCACGAGGGCCTTGTCCATCTCCGCGTCGCCGCCGGTGATGACGAGGTCGACCTCCTTGCCGAGCTCGACGCACACGTCGCGGACGACCCGCTCGAAGCGGCGCAGCGTGGTGCCGATCGGGACCATGCGCAGCGAGAGAGCCGTGTGCCGGACCTCCTCGACCAGCCGCAGCACCTGCGACTGCTCGTCGGAGAAGGCCACCCCGGACTGGGCGATGACCAGCTCGCCGACGAGGTCGATGAGCTTGTCGAGGCGGGAGGCGAAGACCCGGATCGTCTGGTTGTCCTGCTGGCGGTTCTCGGCCGTCTTGCGCTGCTTGTTGAGCGCCGCCTCGACCACCGGCTTCTGGACGATTTGCTCCTCGACCAGGATCTCGCCGAGCGGCCGGCCGGCCGACTCCCCGGCGTGCTGCTTGGCCAGCGCCGATTCCAGCTCGCGGTCGGTGACGACACCGCCCTGGCGCAGCAGGTCGCCGAGCCGGTCGGACTCCGGCAGCGCGTCGATGAGCTCCGCCGCCTCGTCCGAGGGCATGATGCGGATGGTGCTGTCGTCGCGCACGAACTCGAAGACGCTCTCGATGTCGGCCTTGCCGGCCTCGCTCGCGAACTCCAGGTCGAAGCCGAGGTAGCAGACCTCCGGATCGGCCTCGTCGGCCCGCGGTAGCGCGTCGGTGCGGGTGACCAGGCGCTGGACCGTGCCCATCGTCGCGAGGTACCGCAGAAACGACAACGGATCCATCCCGTTGCGCAGGCACTCGGGCCCGAACCAGATGCTCAGCAGCCAGATCCGCGCGGCGGGCGGCTCCGGCGACGACGAGCCGGAGAACGGGGCCAGCGCCGCCAGCAGCCGCGCGCTGACCTCCTGCTCGGCCGCCGTCGGCTCGTCGCGGCCGGCGGCCACCGCGTCGACGAGCACCGAGATGTGGTCCGTGCACGGCAGCAGCGCGCTGATCAGCCCGGCGCTGACCTGCAGCCGCCCCGCCCGCAGGTCGTCGAGCACCGACTCCAGCACGTGCGTGAACGACACCAGGTGGCGCAGCCCGAACAGCCCGGAGGAGCCCTTCATCGTGTGCATCGCGCGGAACAGCGCGTTGACCGCCTCGGGCGCGTCGGGCGTGGACTCCAGCTCGAGCAGCCCCTCCTCGAAGTCCTGCACGAGCTCCCGCGCCTCGGTGATGAACGTGTCGAGCGCGTCCCGGAAGTCGTTCACGAGACCGCCTCCAGGTCCTCGTCGAGCCAGGCCACGGCGAGCACGTCCCGCACGGCCGGGCTGTGGTCGGTCAGCCGCAGCCGCACGTCCCGCCGCCGCGCCTCCTGCCGCGCGAGCAGCAGCAGCTGCAGCCCGGTGGTGTCCATGTCGGTCACCCCGGCCAGCGACAGCTCCAGATCCGGGCCCTCCCCCAGGAACCGCAGCACCCGCTCGTGCTGCTCGGCCGCCCAGGGAATGGTGAGCTCCCCGTCGAGCTCCAACCGGGCCGCGGTCACGGCGCGATCAGCTTCGACACGGCGGCCAGCATCTGGGCGGGCTGGAACGGCTTGGTCACCCAGGCCTTGGCCCCGGCCGCCTGGGCCTGCCGCTTCTTCTCCTCCTGCGACTCGGTGGTCAGCATGATGATCGGCGTGAACCGGTGCTCCGGCTGCTTGCGGATCTCGCCGACCAGCGTGATGCCGTCCATGTTCGGCATGTTCACGTCGGAGATCACCAGGTGTACCCGCTTGCCGCCGAGCTTGCGCAGCGCGTCCTGGCCGTCGACGGCGTCGATGACCTCGTACCCGGCGCCCTTGAGCGCGATCGCCACGACCTGGCGCACCGAGGCCGAGTCGTCGACGATCAGCACGGTCTTGGACATTGCCGCCTCCTAGAAGAACGTGATCTCCGACGTGGGAGCCTCGGTCACCGCGCCCAAGCGGTGGGCCTGCAGCTCGCCCTGCATGGTGTACGTGCGCTCAAGCTCCTCCAGCAGCCGGCGCGCCTGCGGCCCGGTGTCGGGGGCGTCGGCGACGTGCCGCGGCAGGAGCTTGATGTTGTCCTCCAGGTGTTGCAGGACCTGGCCGACCCGGTCCTGGAACTGCAGGTTGACCAGCGCGTCGGAGATGGTGCCGCGGATCTCCACGGCCGCCCGCTCCAGCCGCTGCGACGACTCCCGGGAGCGGTTCACCACGTCCTGCAGGTCGTCGATGACCTCCTGGACGTCGTCGTTGGCCCGGGCCACCGCGACGCTCTCCCGCTCGGCGTCGCCCTCGGCCCCGGCCAGCACCGACTCGATCGCCGCGCCGATCCCGGCCACCTTCTGCGCCATCTGCTCGCTGGTCTGCAGGGAGCGGTCGGCCAGCCGCCGTACCTCCATCGCCACCACCCCGAAGCCCGCACCCGCCGCGCCGACCCGGGCCGCCTCGATCGAGGCGTTGAGGGCGAGCAGGTTCGTCTGCGCGGCGATCTGCGCGACGTCGGCCGTCATCTGCTTGAGCTCGTCGTTGAACCCGGCCAGCCCGGCCAGGTCGTGCACGGCCTGGCGCTTGGCCCGCATCGCGCTGTCGAGGGTGTGCACCACGCCGCCGAGGCGCTCGCGGCCGCGGTCGAACGTGCCCGCGCCGCCGGCCTGCGGGCCCAGCGCGTCGGCCGAGGACGCCAGCACCGCGTCCACGTTGTCGACGATCTGGCTGAACTGCTGGGTGACCGCGCTGATCCCGGACTCCATCTGGGCCCGGGAGGACTCGATCTGGGCCGACCACACGGGCGCCACCTCGTCGGCGAACGCGCCCACGCCGCGGCGGAACGCGTCCGGCCGTTCGACCTGGGGCTCCGGCGCGACCGCGCGGCGGCGGCCCGCGGCGAAGCCGAGCGCCAGCCCGATCAGCAGGGCCACGATTGCGTACAGGACCTCAGCCATGGTTGCGGATCACCTCTGCTATCGCGGGGAGGGGCACCTCGCGCTCGACCGCCCCGAGCGCCACCGCCTCCTTGGGCATGCCGTGCACGACGCACGTCGCCTCGTCCTGGGCGACGGTGGCGGCCCCGGCCCGGCGCATCTCCAGCAGCCCGCGGGCGCCGTCGTCGCCCATGCCGGTCATGATGACGCCGAGCGCGTGCCCGCCGGCTGCCTTGGCCACCGAGCGGAAGAGCACGTCGACCGACGGGCGGTGCCGGTTGACGGGCGGGCCGTCGAAGACGCGGACGCGGTACCCGGAAGGATCGGACACCAGCTCGAGGTGTCTGCCGCCCGGCGCGACCAGCACGAGCCCGTCGCGGACCCGGTCGCCGTCGACCGCCTCGCGCACCTCGACCGCGCACAGCCGGTTCATCCGCTCGGCGAACGCGGCGGTGAACTTCTCCGGCATGTGCTGCACCACGACCACCGCCGGCGAGCGGGCCGGCAGCACGGTGAGCACGCGCTCCAGGGCCTGCGTGCCGCCGGTGGAGGTGCCGATCGCGACCACCCGGCGCTCCTGCGGGCGGGTGGTGCGGGCCGGCTCGGGCAGCCGCGCGGTGGGCCGCTCGATGCGCCGGACCCGGCCCGCGGCGGCCGCGCGCACGGCCGGCACGAGCTGGGCGGTGTCGTCCTCGAGGTACCGTTTCAGCCCGCTCGTCGGCTTGGCGACCGCCGCCACCGCACCCGCGGCGAGCGCGTCGAGGCCCGCCCGCGCGCCCGCGCCGACCAGCGACGAGCACACCACGATCGGCGTGGGCCGGGTCGCCATCACCTGTTTGACGAACGTGAGCCCGTCCATCTTCGGCATCTCGATGTCGACCACGATGACGTCGGGCCACGCGCGCCGCATCTGCCCCATGGCGAGCACCGGGTCGGCCGCGGTGCCGATCACCTCGATGCCGGGCGCGGCGCCGAGCACCGCCGACAGCACCTGCCGCACGACCGCCGAGTCGTCCACGATGAGCGTCCGGATGCTCATGCGGCCACCCGCGAGGCGTTGCGCCGCAGCCAGACGTCACCGGTGTCCAGTTCGAAGTGCAACATGCGGGCTCCGGTACCGCCGGTGTCGCGCGTCAGCACCGCGAAGCCGTCCCGGTCGAGCAGGGTGAGCGCCGCCGCGACGTTGGCCGCCGCCAGCCGCCCGCCGGACAGCTGCGCCGCGCCGCCGAAGACCTTCGCCTGGTACTGCGCCGGCTCCGTCCCGGTCCGGGCCAGCTCGGCCCGGAACAGCTCGAAGGCGCCTTCCGCGAACCGGCCGTCGCCGTTGCCGCGGCCGGGGAGCATGAAGTGGCACATGCCGCCGATGTGCCGGGCCGGGTGCCACAGGCAGACCGCGACGCAGGAGCCGAGCAGCGTCGAGATCCGGGTGCCGGCCACGCCGAAGTGGAACCCGCCCGGCTGGAGGAAGACGTCGTCAGTCACGGCTGCCCGCCGGGAGCCGGTAGATCGACGGGCGGACCATGCGCAGCCGCGACGGGATGCCGTTGAGCGTCTCGGACAGGCTGATGATGAGGTGGCCCTCGGGGTACAACATGTGCTGCAGCCGCTGCACGAGCGCCGCCTTGGTCGGCGGGTCGAAGTAGATCATCACGTTGCGCAGCAGGATCACGTCGAACAGGCCCAGGTCGCGCAGGTCGTCGAGCAGGTTGGCGTGGTGGAACGCGACCCGTTCGCGCAGGGTGGAGCCGGCCGCCATCAGCCCGGCGTACTCGTCGCGGCCCTTCAGCCAGTACTTCCGCAGCAGTTCCCGGGGAATGCGGGCGGCGGACTCGAGCGGGTAGAGGCCCCGCCGCGCCCCCTGCACGATCCGGGTCGACACGTCGGTGCCGAGGATCTCCCAGGCCGTGGCCGGGGACTTCTCCAGCAGCACCATCGCCGCGGTGTAGGCCTCCTCGCCGCTGGAGCTTGCCGCGCTCCACAGCCGGAACATCCGCCCGGGCCGGTGCGCGGGGACGATCACCTCGCGCAGGTAGTCGAAGTGCTGCGGCTCCCGGAAGAACGACGTCTCGTTGGTGGTGAGCAGGTCGATGGCGTGCTTGAGCTCGCGGCCGTCGGGCTCGCGCAGGAGGCGGACGTAGTCGGCGTACCCGCGGATTCCCAGCTGGCGCAGCCGTTTGCTGAGCCGCCCCATGACGAGCGTCTCCTTGCCGGGCTGGAGCCGGATGCCGGTACGCTGATGCAGCAGCGCACTGATCGCCGCGAAGTCCGCGCCGGTGATCTCCGGCGGCGCCTCGAGCGAGCCGGTCACGTCGCCTCGGCCCCCGGGTCCTGCAGCGCCACCACATCGGCCGGCGACACGATCCGCTCCAGGTCGAGCACGATGATGAAGTCGGCCTCGCGCCGGGCCATGCCGCTGATGTACTCGGGCTGGATCCCGGTCCCGAACGTCGGCGGCGGCTCGACGTCGCCCGGCCCGAAGCTCACCACCTTGTTCACCATGTCGACGAGGATCCCGACGTGCTGGCCGTCCTCGGCGGCACCGCTGTGCACGATGATGATGCTGGTGCGCCGCCCGACCGGCGTGGCACCCGCCCCGAACCGGATCCCGAGGTCGACCACGGGCACCGCCCGCCCGCGCAGGTTGATGACCCCGCGCACGAACCCGGGCGCCATCGGCACGGCGGTGAGCGCCCGATACTCGATGATCTCGATGACGTGGAAGATGTCGAGCGCGTACGCCTCGCCGTGCAGCGTGAACGTGAGGTACCGCCCGGCCTCGAGCCCGCCGGGGTGCTGTGCGTCCGCTGCGGCACGCTGGGTGATGCTCACCGGTCTGCCCGTTCTGTGCGACGACCCCCTCGTACCTTGGGCTGATCGGCGCGGCGGCCCCGGTCTGTAGCGTTTCGTCGGCACGATGGTCGGCATGGTCATGGTCATCGTGCTGTACCTGGTGCTGCTGGTGACCGCCGGCGTGGCCGCGCCGCGGACGCCGCCCGCGCGGCGGGTGCCGGTCGCCACCGCCGCGCTGTTCGCCGTGATCGCGGTGGTCACGCTGCTGCAGCTCACCGTCGCGCCGGGGCTGTTCGAGGCGCTGCGCCGCGACCGCGCGGCGATCGGCGACGGGCAGGTGTGGCGGCTGGTGTCCTCGGCGCTCGTGCAGGACAGCGGCTGGTCCGGCGCCGTCTTCAACCTCGTCGCCCTGGCCGTGCTCGGCACGTTCGCCGAGCGGCTCTGGGGCACCACCCGCTGGATCGCCCTGGTGGTCACCGTCCAGGTGCTCGGCGGGCTGTGGGCGCTCTACGCGCAGCCGGTCGGCGCCGGCACCTCGCTCATCGACTTCGGCCTCGGCGCCTCCCTGGCCGCGGCCGGCCTGCTGCTCGGGCCGGCATGGCGGCGGGCCGTCGCCGCGGTCAGCCTGCTCGCCGGCCTCGCGCTGCTGCTCCTGAGCGACGTCCACGGCGGCCCGGCGCTGGTCGGCGCGGCCGCCGGGGTGCTGCTCACCCGGCGGCTCAGGCCCAGCGCGTGATCGCGAAGTCGCTCCCCGCCCGGCTGACCTCGGCCGCGCCGGCGCCCGCGAAGTGCGCCGGCACCACCAGCTCGCGCTCGTCGGCCGCCCGCTCCAGCACCCGGCGCCGGGTGGCGGCGGCCTGCTGGGGGTTTTCGTCGAAGCAGCTGCTGTACCGCGGCCGCATTATTTGCACCGGACTGTGCAGCAGGTCGCCGACGAAGACCGCGCGGTCCGCGCCGGACGCGAGCCGCACCAGCGACGCCCCGGGCGTGTGGCCGGGCGCCGGCTCCAGGGCCAGGTTCTCGTCGATGCGGTGGCCGTCCTCCCACAGCACCGCCTGTCCCAGCACCGGGGCGATGCTGTCGGCGTAGATGTTGGCGCTGCTGTCGCGGTGCTGGAAGTACACCTGATCGATCCTGGGAATGAGGTAGGTCGCGTTCGGGAAGGTGGGCACCCACGCGCCGCCGGCCCGGTGCGTGTTCCAGCCGACGTGGTCGATGTGGATGTGCGTGTTCACCACGACGTCAACGTCCTCGGGCGCCACCCCCGCGGCCGCGAGCCGCTCCAGGAACCCGGTCCGCAGCCCGGAGAACAGCGGGAACTGCGGCCGGTCCCGGTCGTCGCCGACGCCGGTGTCGACCAGGACCACCCGGCCCGCGCTGCGCAGGACCCAGGTGCGCAGCACCGCGTGGAACCCGTCCGTCGCCGGCGTCCAGAAGTCCGGGACGAGCCAGTCCGCGTTGTCCCGCCACAATTCCGGCGGGCAGTCCGGCAGGAAGACCCGCACGGGCGCCAGGTCGCCCTCCCACTCGGGCACCTGCGTCACCTCGACGTCACCGAGTTGCATCATTCGACGGTACGGCGCTGTCGATCGGGCGAGGTCGCCGTTCGTATACAGGAGGATGGCCACGACGACCGGACTTGGGAGACGCGATGAGCGAACTGCGCACACTGGTGGACGGCCGCGGGCTGGTCGAGTCCCCACGCTGGCACGACGGCCGGCTGTACTACTGCGACTGGTCCGCCGGCGAGATCCTGACCACCGCCCCGGACGCCCCGGACGCCCCGAACGAGGTGATCGCCCGGGTCGCCTCGCTGCCGCTGTGCATCGCCTTCCTGCCCGACGGCACGCTCATCGCGGTCGACTCCCCCACCGGCCGCCTGCTGCGCGTGGCGCCGGACGGCACCCTGTCCACCCATGCCGACCTCGGCCGCCCCGGCTGGAACGACATCGCCGCCGACACCCGCGGCCACCTCTACGTCAACGGCGCCGGCTTCGACCCGATGAGCGGCGCCGACTTCGCCCCGGGCCAGGTCACCCTGGTCGCCCCGGACGGTTCGGTACGCCCGGCGGCCGACGACATCGCCTTCCCCAACGGCATGGCGGTCACCCCCGACGACACCACCCTGCTCGTCGCCGACTCCTACCGCCACCACCTCCTGGCCTTCGACATCACCGCCGACGGCTCCCTCACCAACCGCCGCGTCTGGGCCGACCTCGGCACCGACGTCCCGGACGGCATCTGCGTGGACGCCGAGGGCGCCGTCTGGTACGCCGACGTCCCCAACCGCCACTGCACCCGCGTCACCGAGGGGGGCGAGGTGCTGCAGACCGTCCCCTTGGACCGCGGCGGCTTCGCGTGCGCCCTGGGCGGCTCCACCCTCTACATCACCGCCGCCACCTGGCAGGGCATGACGGAGGCGGAGATGGTCACCCCCGGCTCCGGCCGCGTCCTCGCCATCGACGTCGACGTCCCGGGACCCCAACCGCGCGGCTAGTACCGGATTGAGCTCTGCAGCAACGGCGGGTACACCTGGGACGCCTCGCCGTCCACGGTGGAGCCGGCGAACTGCAGCATCGCGCGCAAGGGGCCGTGCAGCGGGGCGGGGTAGTTCAGGTCCGGGGCCGAGACCGCGTCCAGGGTGGCCATCTGCTCCGGGGTCAGCGTCACGTCCAGGGCGGCCAGGTTGCCCCGGAGGTGTTCCAGGCGGCGGGCGCCGACGATCGGGATGACGGTGCCCGGACGGGCGCGCAGCCAGGCCAGGGAGACCGCCGCCGCCGTGGTGCCCAGGTCGTCGGCGATCGCGTTGACGGCGTCGATCACCAGGTGGTCGGCGTCGGTCGGCCGGCCGACGAAGGCGCTGCGGGCCGAGTCGGGGGTCTCGGCGTCGCGGCGGTACTTGCCGGACAGGAAGCCGTTCTTCAGCGGACTCCACGGCACCAGCGCGAGGCCCTGGTCCCGGGCGAACGCCGCGAGCTCGCCCTCGACCGTTCGGGCCAGGAGGGAGTACTCCACCTGCAGCGCGACGAGGGGGGTCCAGCCGCGCAGGAGGGCCAGGGTGTGCGCCTGCGCGGTCAGCCAGGCGGGGGTGTTGGAGAAGCCGATGTACCGGACGGCGCCCTCCCGCACCAGGTCGTCCAGGGCGCGCATGGTCTCCTCGATCGGGGTGTTGCGGTCCCAGTTGTGCAGCCAGTACAGGTCCAGGTGGTCCGTTCGCAGCCGGCGCAGGGTCTCGTGGAGCTGGAAGCGGATCGCGGAGCGCCCGGCGCCGCCCGCGTTCGGGTTGCCGGGGTGCATGTTCGTGAAGAACTTCGACGCCAGTACCACGCGGTCGCGCTCGCCCGGCCGGGCCGCGAAATAGTCGCCGAGGATGCGCTCGGAGTGGCCGTTGGTGTAGAAGTTCGCGGTGTCGACGAAGTTGCCGCCCTGCTCGAGGTACGCGGCGAGGATCTTCTCCGACTCCTCGACGCTGCAGCCGGCGGCGCCGGGATCCTCGCCGAACGTCATGGCGCCGAGGGCCAGGGGGCTCACGCGGAGGCCGGAGCGGCCGAGGGTCAGGTAGTGGTCGAGTGGCATGACTCCAGCCAACGCCACCGGGGCCGCGGCCGGTAGACCGATCCGCGCGACCTCTTGCACGATCCTGCTCGGCTGGGCAAGAGTGGGCAACGTGCTGCTCGACGAACTGCGCCGGCTCATCGCCGCCCACGCGCGGCCCGATCTGCGGACCGCGATCGACGGGCTAGTACTGTCCAAAGTGGACTCCTCGCCGCCCGAGCACTCGCTGACCGAGCCGCTGCTGGTGGTCATGGCGCAGGGCGGCAAGCGGCTGCTGCTCGGCGAGCAGGTCTTCGAGTACCGGGCCGGGGACGTGCTCATCGTCACCACCACGCTCCCGGTCAGCGGCCACTTCCTGCGGGCCACTCCCACTCGCCCCGCGCTCGGGATGGGGCTCGCGCTGCGCCCGGAGGCGATCGCGCCGCTGCTGCTGCGCCTGCCGCCGCCGGAGCGCGTGCTGCCGATGGCGATGGCCACCGGACCGGCGGAGCCGGAACTGCTCGATGCCGCGGTACGGCTGCTGCGTCTGCTGAACCGCCCGTCCGACATCCCGGTGCTCGCCCCGCTCGTCGAGCAGGAGATCCTGTGGCGCCTGCTGACCGGCCCGCACGCGGCCGTGGTGCGCGCGATCGGGCAGGCCGGTAGCGGCCTCACCCACGTCGACCGGGCGATCCGCTGGCTGCACGCGAACTACGCCGAGCCGATGCGCGTGGCCGACCTGGCCCGGCTGGCCGGCCTGAGCGTCTCGGCCTTCCACCGCCAGTTCCGCGCCATCACCGCGATGAGCCCGCTGCAGTTCCAGAAGCGCATCCGGCTGCAGGAGGCGCGCTCGCTGCTCACCTCCCGGGCCGGCGACGTGGCGGGGGTGGGCCACCTCGTCGGGTACGACAGCCCCTCGCAGTTCAACCGCGAGTACCGCCGCCTCTTCGGCGCCCCGCCCGGCCAGGACGCCGAACGCCTCCGCGCCACCGCCCCGTCGCTTCCCTAGTCGGTGTCGGTGGCGGCCAGCAGCGCGAGCCGGCGCCCGTCGGCGGAGACGCAGGCCAGCCCGATGTCCCAGGCCACGCCGGCGAACCACGGGCTCGCGCCGGCGAAGGCGTACCAGCTCGCCGCGAGCGCCGCCGCCTCGGTCCCGCCCGCCGTCGCGCCCGGCGGGGCGCCGGCCAGCGCGCCGATCGAGCGCCAGGCGGCGAGCCGGCCGTAGGCGCCGTACTCGCCGGCGCTGTAGGCCCCGCCGCCCGACGCGGCCGTGAACAGCTGCCGCCAGGCGTTCCCGGCGAAGCCGGTGCCGACGGTGGTGAGCCCCTCGCAGCACTCCAGCCCGAGCCCGCGCAGGGTGGCCGCGACGGCACCCGGGACCAGTTCGGCGCCGAGCTCGTACGTGCGCGACTCCACCCGGCCGTTGGACTCCCGCGCCCAGTTGCGCACGGCCGCCTCGATCGCCCCGGAGACCTCCTCGGTGGTGGTTTCCCGCAGCGGCGGTACCGGGCCGGCCTCAGCGAGGAACGTCGACGATTCGGAAGGCAGGACCCCGCCGGTCCCGTCGAGGCTGTAGCGCGGCATCGCCGGCCGCCCCTCCATCGCCGTGAGCGGCCCCGGCAGCCAGGCCAGCGGATGGCCGGCGGGCGGCCGCGCCCGCACCGACCGGCCGCGCAGCGCGAGCTCGTGCACCAGGCAGGCCAGCAGCTCGCCCGGCGCGTCCCCGCCCAGTGCGGGCCCGAGCTCCTCCGGTCCGTGCCCGCCCGCGAGCAGCGCCGCCGCGAGCCGCACCGGCCGGCCCGCCCCGACGACCGCCATCAGCCGCACCGCGTCGGGCACGGTGCCGGGCGAGAGGCACAGCAGCCGCACGATCCGGTCGAGGGCGCTGCGGTACTGCCACGGCGGCCGTTCGTCGTGCCCGTGCCGCCGCCACAGCGCGATCCCGAGGTCGGCCGCGAACGCGGGGCGCCCGGTCGCGATGCGTCGCTGGGCGAGCTTCAGGACGTCCTGCACGTGCTCCCGCTCGGCGATGCCGGCCGCGATGGCGACCGGATCGGGAGCCGTCACCGGGCGGGCCGGCGGCGGGCGAGAAGCACCGTGTCGCTGCGGTGGTGGGTGCCGGGCGGGGCCGGGGCGGTGCGCGGGCGGGTCTCGTCGGCCAGCACCGTCCAGTCCTCGCCGAGCAGCTTGGCCACGTCGGCCGGGTGGTAGTAGTCCTCGGGACGGAACGGCGCGGAATCGGGCACGTCCGCCGTGTCGTGCCCGACGTACAGCAGCAGCCCGCCCGGCGCCACCGCGGCGAGCAGCCCGCGCAGCGCCGCGTCGCCCGCCGCGCGCTCCAGCGGGAAGTACTGCACCGAGACCAGGTCGAACGCGGCGGCCGGAGGTGGGGTGGTGCTCAGGTCGGCGTGGGTCCAGGTGACCGTGCCGGACGGGTCGGCGGCCGCGGCGCGGGCCAGGGCGGTCGGGGCGATGTCCGTCGCGGTCACCCGCCAGCCGCGGGCGGCCAGCCACCGCGCGTCGCCGCCCTCGCCGCAGCCCACGTCCAGGGCGCGGCCCGGCTCCAGGGCGGTGACCTCGGTCACCAGCACGCCGTTGGGGTTGCCGCTGAAGAGCCGGTCCTGCGCGCGGTACCGGTCCTCCCACTCCTGTTCGGTCATGGCGACCACGATGGGCCGTGGTTGCCCGTACCGCCAAGTTCTTTGCCGGAACGGCAAACGGGGTATGTTTCCTCAGGTGAGCGGGGAGGCGCGGGTGCTGGAGCTGGCGCTGCGCCTGGCCGAGGCGACCGACTTCACCGCCGTCGCGGCCGAGGCGCTCGCCGTCGTGCAGGAGCCCGCCGGGACCGTCGGGGCCGCGCTCGCCTGGCACACCGACGAGCCCGAGCTGGCAACCGTGGGTGACGGGCCGCTCACCTGCCTGGTGGCCGCCGGGCCCGCGCCGGGGACCGTCCGGGTGCTCACGCCCGCGGACGCGGCGCCGCTGCGCGAGGCCGGGCTGGCCGCGGCCGTGCACCTGACCGTGGCGACCGGGCCGCACGGGTCGGCCACGCTGGTCGGCCTGCTCAAGGACGGCGCCGATGCCGGCGCGGCGGTGGCGGCGGTCGAGCTCGCGGCGGCCGCGGCGGCGCCCGTGCTGCAGCGGCTCGCGGTGGCCGAGCTGCACCGGGCCGAGCAGGCCAACATCGCGTTCCTGGCCGAGGCGTCGGTGGTCATGGAGCAGTCCCTCGACCTGCCCGACACGTTGCAGCGGGTGGCCCGGCTGACCGCCCCGACGCTCGCCGACGGCTGCCTGATCTACCTGGACGGCGCCGATCTCGTCGCCTCCGCACACGTCGACGCGCGGGTCGACCGGCGGATGCGGGCCGAGCTGCCGGGCGACGTGGCGCTGCGGGACGCGGTACGGTCCGCCCGCGACGCCGAGGACGTCCGCCCCGCCCTGCCCGGCTGGCTGCGACCCGACTCGGTGCGCCTCGTGCCGCTGCTGGCCCGGGAGCGCCACGTCGGCACCATGGTGCTCACCGAGCGCGCGTCCGGGCGGCCGTCCCGCCTGCCGGGGCCGCAGTTCCTGAGCGACCTGGCCCGGCGGGCGGCCATCGCGATCGACAACGCGCTGCTGTACGAGCGGCGGGACGCGGCCGTGCTCGCCCTCCAGCGCCGGCTCCTGCCGCCCTCGCTGCCCGTGCTGCCGCGGATGGACCTGGCCGCCCGCTACGAGGCCGGCGATCCGTCGCTGGACGTCGGGGGCGACTTCTACGACGCGGTACCGCTGCCCGGCGGCGCCGTCGCGCTCGTCATCGGCGACGTGTGCGGCCGCGGGGCCGACGCGGCCGGGCGCACCGCCCTCGCCCGGCACACGCTGCGGGCGCTGCTGGAGTCCGGCGCCGGCGCCCCGCGCGCGCTGCAGCGGCTCAACCGGGCCCTGCTGGACGAGGACGAGGACGGCGCGTTCTGCACCGCGCTGGTGGTCGAGGCGCGCCTCGGCGACGGCCGGGCCGAGCTGCGGATCGTCAACGCCGGCCATCCGCCTCCCGTGCTGGTACGGGCCAGCGGCGAGGTCGAGGAGCTCGGCGTCTACGGCCCCCTCCTCGGCGTCATCCCCGACGCCGAACTGGAGCCGGTGCTGGTGGAGGCGGGCGGCGGCGACGCGGTGCTGCTGTACACCGACGGGCTCGTCGAGGCCCGCCGGGACGGTGAGCTGTTCGGGGCCGAACGGGTCCGCGCGGCGCTGGCCGGGGCGGGCACGGCGGACGCGGCCGAGCTCGTCGCGCGGGTGCACGCGGCCGTGGACGCCTTCCGCTCCGGCGGCAGCGACGACGACCTGGCCCTGCTCGCGCTGCGGCTGCGCGGCGGGGAGCTGTGCCGGGTCGCGCTGCCGGGCGCGAAGGAGGCGGCGGCGGAGGCCCGGCGCGCGGTACGGTCCGCGCTCGAAGCGACCCGCGTGCCGGAGCGGGCCGCCGACGACGTGACGCTCGCGGTCAGCGAGCTCGTGGCGGCCGCGGTGCTGGCCGGGCAGCCGGCGATGGAGCTGGTGCTGACCCGGGCCGGGCGGACGGTGCGGGCCGAGCTGCGCGGCGCCGGGCCCGATGCCGGGGCGGTCGCGGCGGTCGCCGGCCCGGACGACCCGGCCTGGCTGGTGGCGAAGGTCGCGCAGCGGTACAGCGTCAGCCAGAGCGGTCGCGACGGTGTGGTGTTCGCATGGGCGGAGGTCGACGTGTCCGATGAGTGACCTCGTGTTGTTCGTCGAGGACTCCGTGCAGGACGTGGAGGCGGTCCGGCGGGCGCTGCGGCGCACGCACCCGGCCGTACACCTGGAGCATCTGCCGTCGGGCGAGGGCGTCGTCGCGCGGCTCACCGCCGGTGGCCTGACCCGGCCCCGGCTGCTGCTGCTCGATCTGAACCTGGCCGGGCTGTCCGGGATCGACGTGCTGCGGGCGGTGCGGGCCGAGTCGTCGCTGGACGACCTGCCGGTGGTGGTGCTGACCAGCTCGACCAACCCGCGCGACGTCGACGCCTGCTACGCCGCCGGGGCGAGCAGCTACCTGGTGAAGTCGGTGAACTTCACCCTCATGCGCGGCGCGATCGCCAACGCGGTCGACTACTGGATCGGCTCACACGGAGAACCAGAAGGTTGAGCCCTCGCCGGGCGTCGACTCGAGCCACATGCGGCCGCCGTGGCGCTCGACGATCCGGCGGGCGATGGTGAGCCCGACGCCGGCGCCCTCGCCGCCGCTGAGCCGGCGGAAGATGCGGAACACCTCCTCGTGCCGGTCGGGGGCGATGCCGACGCCGTTGTCGCGCACGTACACGGCGTCCCCCGCCGCTCCGATGTGGACGGCCGGGGCGCGCTCGGCGGCGGCGTACTTCACCGCGTTGGACACCAGGTTCTGCAGCACCTCGTAGAGCCGGATCCGGTCGCCGCGCACGACCGGCAGCGGGGTGTCCCGGTGGATGGTGGCGCCCCGCTCGGCGATGGCCGGCGCCAGGGACTCCAGCGCCTCGTCCAGCACCGTGTCCAGCTCGACCTCGGCGGCGGGCGTCTCGCCGCGGCCCAGCATGGCGTACCGCATGACGGCATTGAGCAGATCGTCCATCCGCACCGCGAGCCGCCCGATGGTGTCCAGCCGGGCCACGGTGGTCGGATCGAGGTCCTCGGCGTCCTCGGTGATGAACGCGGCCGCGTGCGCGATGCCCCGCAGCGGCTCCTTGAGGTCGTGCGACACCACGTGCGCGAAGGACTCCAGCTCCTCGGCCCGGCGCAGCACCACTCCGGCGATCGCGTGCCACAGGTCGGCCGCGATGGTCTGCTCGACGCGGCTCCAGCGGGTCGAGCGGCCGCGCACCGTCTCCCGCCACACGGCCGAGGAGCCGCGGGGGGTGAGGCGGTGGCCGTACCGGCTGGAGACGACCGGCCGCCCCGGGTCGGTGGCCCAGCGCACGTCCCGCGACGCCTCGCCCCGGCACCAGACCACGACGTCGGTGCTGGACAGCCGCAGCACCAGGATGCCGCTGGCGGTCCCGGCGAGCGCGGCCGCGCGCGGGTCGACCTCGCCGAGCCGGTCGGTGCTCCAGGCCCGCCCGACCTCGCCCCGCCCGGCCACGACCTCCAGCAGGGCCGCGGCGTCGGGCACCCGCCCGGCCGTGACCGTCTCGCCGCCGGCCCGCACGAGCACCCCGTCGGCCGGGATCAGGTCGAGCAGGCTCGGCTCCCCGTGCACCAGCCCGCCGGGCAGCGTGTCGGCCGCGTCGACCAGCAGCGCGACCATCGCCCGGCGCGCCCTGGCCTCGGCGCTGGCCAGCTGCTGCCGCTCCAGCGCGGCCAGCTGCAGCGACAGCGCGATGCCGAACATCTCGCAGGCGGCCCGCTGCTCCGGTCCGAGCACCGTCGGCTGCCTGCCGTGACACGCGATGAGCCCCCACAGCCGCCCCTCGTGGATGAGCGACACGGACATCGACGCGGCGACGCCGATGTTGCGCAGGTACTCGATGTGGAACGGCGACACGGTCCGCAGCGCCGCCCCGGACAGGTCCAGCGGCCGATCGGTCCCCGGCCGCAGCGGCGGCACCAGGCCCGCACCGGGATCGTCGACGTCCGCGATCACCCGGATCCAGTTCCGCGTGTACAGCCGGCGGGCCTGCGGCGGGACGTCGGTCGCCGGGAACCACAGCCCCAGCCACGGTTCCCGGTCGGCGTCGGCCTCCTCGGCGATCACCTGCCCCGGCCCGTCCCCGTCGAACCGGTAGGCCACGACCCGCGCGTAGCCGGTGAGCCGCCGGATCTCGCGCACCGCCGCCTGGCAGAGCTCCTCGACCGTCGCCTTGTCGCCGAGATCCTGCGTGGCCGAGCGGAACAGGCTGTACAACCGGGTGAACTGCGCTTTTTTCCGGCCCGCCGGTTCGAACTCGCAGATCAGCAGCCCGTCACCCCGGTGCAGGCTGAGATCGAACGCCCGCTCACCCACCTCGACCTCGAGAAACGCGCTGACCGGGGCGGCGCTGCGGCGGACCAGCTCGGCCTGCTCCGCACCCAGCAGCTCCGCCAGCCGGCTGGGGTCGCCGCCGAGCACCGCGGCGGCGTTGTCGCTGACGACGACCGCCTGCAGCGTCTCCTCGTCGACGGCGACGAGTGCCCCGTGCGACTGCACCCGCCCGAGCAGGTGGATCTGCTCGCTGACACACGCACTGAGGTCGAACGGCGTCCCGGTCTCGTACTCGGCGGCGATCTCCCGCGCCGACAACGCCCGCGGCTGATGCCCGGTCACCTGGGGAACATCTGGGGTCATTGGCGCCATGCTGACACCCTAGGCCTTCCCGCAGCGGGCCCTGGTGCTCGTCGGGTTCGTGGTGCACAAGCTCAGGGCCCCTACCGCCGCCGTTCGATGAGCCAGCCGACGCCCTTGCGGACGGCGACGAACAGCAGGACGAAGCCGGCGATCAGGGCGTAGACCCAGAGCGGGGCGGCGAACGGGTTCGGGCGCACCTCGGGGCCGCCGAAGCTGCCCCGCTCCACCAGGTCGAGCGGCATGGTCACGGCGCTCACGTCGCGGTCCAGCGTCACCAGGGTCCGCTCGCCGCCGACGCCGAGCTGGACGATCACGGTGTTGCGGCCCGGGTCGGCGCGGACCGCCACCACGTCGTCGCCGCGGAAGCCCAGCACCCGCTCGGCGCGGCCCGGGCGGCGCACCTCGGCGCCGGTGGTCGCGTCGAGGACCACGACCGTCCGCACCTTCTCGACCGTGCAGGTGGGGGTGGCGTCCGGGCATTGGTAGGCGGTCGTGGCCACGTACCGGCCGTCGGCGCTGTAGTGGATCGGCTCGTCCAGGCCGAGCCGCGAGGTGGGCACGTCCCAGCGCACCTTGCCGGACAGGTCGACCGCCAGCAGCCGGCTCTGGCCGTCGCGGACCACGGGGATCACCACGGCCGACCCGTCGGGCGCGATGGCGAGGCCCGCCGGCGAGATGCTCTCGACCGGGGCCTTGGCCTGCTCGACCGTGTAGGCCGGGGCGACTGAGCCGGCGGTGTAGACCGTGGTGACCAGGCCCGTGTCGACGCCGACGAGGTTGACCCGGTCGCCGCGGCTGTCGGCGTCCCAGGAGGCGACCGTCCGGCTGTCCCGGGACCAGGCCAGCGGCTCGCCGCCGGGCACGGCGCTCGTCCCGCCGGTGGTGAGGTCGAGGATGCGGTCGGCGCCCACGATCAGCCGCCGGCCGTCGGGCGACACGTCCCGGCGGATCGGGCCCTGCGGCAGCTTCCGGATGCGGTACGCGCCGTCGGCCCCGATCACGACCGTCGAGCCGTCGTGGTAGCGGCCCTCCACGGTGTCGAAGACCACGGCGGCCCGACCGGGCGGCGAGTCGGCGATGGTGGCCTGCCACAGCCACGGGAGGTACACCTTGGAGGGCACCACCCCCGCCGAGTGGTCCGGCTTCGGCGTGGCGGGCTCGGCGCCGTGCGGGCCGGTGGACCACCAGACCGGGATCGCCAGCAGCAGCACCACGACCACGGCGAGGGTGGTTCCGGCGGCGCGGGCCAGGCGGCGGCGCCGGCCCCGCCGCCACGCGCGCTCGGGAAAGCGCGGCGGCGGCATCCGGTCGGCGACCGCGGTCAGCGCGGCCCGGACGGCATCGGTGTTCGGCTCCTGCACCTCAGCTCCCCTCTCCGGCGGTGGCCAGCTCCGGCGCGACCTCGCGCAGCCGGGCCAGGGCCGCGCGGGCGTAGCTCTTCACCGTGCCGACCGACAGGCCCAGGATCTCGGCGGTGCGGGCCTCGGTCTGGTCCTCGAAGTACCGCAGCACCAGCACCGCCCGCTGCCGCCGGCTCAGCCGGGACAGCGCCTGGGCGACCGCGACCGACAGCACGACCCGTCCACTGTGGTCGTCGGACCCGGATCGGGACCCGGGCGGCTCCGGCGGCTCGGCGACCGGCACGTCCCGCCCGCGGTGCCGCCGCCAGGCCGAGACGTGCTGCGAGTAGAGCACGCGGCGCACGTACGGGTCCGGGTCGCCGTGCCGCTCGATGCGCTCCCACCGCGACGCGACCCGCTCGAGCGTGGCCTGCACGAGGTCGTCGGCCTGGTGGACGTCGCCGGTCAGCAGGTACGCCACCCGGGTCAACCCCACCAGCCGGTCCCCCACGTAGCGGCGGAACGACTCCTCTGCCTTCTGCACCGGCACCTCCCGATGGCATACACGCTCGCACGCCCGATTTTGGAGGGGGCCCACCCTTCCGTAATCGATCCACTACTCTGTGTCGCGTGCAGAAACGGTTGACCGGTGCGTTCGGTGTCTGTCTCATCATGCTGGCGGTAGCCGGCCGTCCGGTCGCCGCGGCGGCGGCACCGGCTCATCATCCGGAGTCGCTGACCCTGCGGGCGTTCGTGGCCAGCAACTGGTTCTCCTGGATCTCGTACTTCGACGTGGCCTCCGACACCAAGCTCGGCAACGGCCGGACGGGCAACTGGGGCCCGAACGACCTCGTGATCGCGCCGGACGGCTCGAAGATCTACGCGTCCGGACTGGCCGGCAACGTCGTGACCATCGACCCGTCCACGATGACGATCACCAGCGACGTCAACCTGGGCGACTCGCTGTACGGGCTGGCGCTGTCGCCGGACGGATCGCGGCTGTACACGGCGAATCCCAGCGGCGGCAAGGTCTACGTCGTCAGCACGGCCACGATGACCAAGGTCGACACGATCACCGGGCTCAGCTACCCGATGGACGTCGCGCTCAGCAAGGACGGGACCCGGCTCTACGCGGCCGACGGCTCCGGCCTGGCGGTGGTCAAGCTGTCCGACGGCTCGCTGATCACGAGGGTCCCCACCGGCTCCTTCCCGTACCGGGTGGCGGTGTCGCCGGACGGCGGCACCGTGGCCGTCACCGATCACCAGGACAACAACGTCAGCCTCATCGACACGGCCACCAACACCAAGACCGGCAGCGTCATCACCGGGGCCCGCCCGAACGGGCTCGCGTTCACCCCGGACGGCACCGCAGTCTGGGTCGCCGACGAGAACGGCAACGACGTCGCCGTGGTCGACCTCGACTCGAAGACCCGGACCGGGGTGATCCCGCTCGGCTCCAGCACCGGCCCCTACGGCGTCGGGTTCACCCCCGACGGCACGAAGGCCTACGTGTCCAACATCAACGCCGGCTCGGTCAGCATCATCAACACCGGCACGAAGACGGTCACCAGCACGGTCCCGAACGTGGGCGGCGGCCTGCAGGACGTCGTGGTCGGCCTGGTCGACGTGCACCCGGTGGTCTCGACGGCCACGCTGCCCGGCGCCCTGACCGGAACCGCCTACAACGCCTCGCTCCAGGCGGCCAACCTGGCCGGGACGCCGGCGTGGTCGGTGCAGAGCGGCACCCTGCCCGCCGGACTGACGCTCGACGCCGCGACGGGCGCCATCACCGGTACCCCCACCGGCCCGGCCGGCACCGCCACGGTCACCTTCGCCGTCACCAACGGGACCGACACCGCCACCAAGGCGCTCGACCTCACCGTCCAGGCCGCCCTGTCCGGCTCGACGGCACCCGTGCCGCCCGGCGTCGTCGGGCGCGCCTACACCGCCTCGCTGACGGCCACCGGCGGCACCGCCCCGTACACGTACGCGCTGACGACCGGCGCCCTGCCGACCGGCCTGAGCCTGGACCAGAGCACCGGCGCCGTCACCGGCACCCCGACGGGCCCGGCGGGCGCCACCCAGTTCGCGGTGACGGTCACCGACACCGACGGCGCCACGGACGAGCAGACGTACACCCTGACCGTCGTCCCGGAGATCGCGATCACCGGCACCACCGTGCCCGCGGCCGGGACCGGCGCGGCGTACACGGCGACCATCGGCGTCGCGGGCGGCCTCACGCCGTACGGCTACGCGGTCACCGCGGGCGCCCTGCCGGCCGGGCTCAGCCTGGACCCGGCCACCGGCGAGCTGAGTGGCACCCCGAGCGCCTCCGCCGGCACGTACAACTTCACCGTCACGGTCACCGACGGCGGCGGGGGCACCGCCGCCCAGGCCTTCGCCCTCACCCTGACCGCGGCGCCGACGGTGAACACCAACACGCTCCCGGACGCCGTGGCCGGCACCGCGTTCACCGGCACCCTCGCGGCCGGTGGCGGCACCGCCCCGTTCACCTGGAGCATCGTCGCGGGCGCCCTCCCGGCCGGGCTGTCGCTCGACCCGTCGACCGGCGCCCTGACCGGCACCCCGACCACGGCCGGGACGGCGAACTTCACGGTCCGGGCGACCGACGCCGGCGCCGCGACCGTGGACAAGGCGCTCACCATCGTCGTCCACGCCGCCCTCGCCCTGCCGGCGCCGGTCCTTCCGGCGGCCACGGTCGGCGCGCCCTACACGGCGAGCGTGACGGCGACCGGTGGCCTGCCGCCGTACTCGTACAGCGTCACCTCGGGCCTCCTGCCGCCCGGCCTCGCGCTGAACCCGGCGAGCGGCGCGATCACCGGCACCCCGACCGGCCCGGCGGGCGACTACACGGCGACCGTGACGGTGAACGGGTCGGTCAACCAGACGATCACCGTGCACGTCGGCGTGGACGCGCCGAGCGGGGTCACGGCCACCGCGCAGGTCTCCTCGATCCAGGTCGGCTGGACGCCGTCGAGCGCCGCGGGCGTGACCGGGTACACCGCGACCGCCAGCCCGGGCGGGGCCACCTGCACCGCGACCGGCGCCCAGGCGACCGGCTGCGTGCTCGGGGCGGTGGCCGGCACGCCGACCACGGTGACCGTCGTGGCCAACGCCCCGACCGGGGACTCGGCCGCCAGCACGGCCTCGGCCGCGGTGACCGCCACCGCGCCGGTCGCCCCGGCCACGCCGCCGGCGCCCACCACGACGACCACGCTGACCACCGACCGCGGGAACATCGAGCAGCTGGCGGCGGGCGAGCAGATCACGTTCATCGGCAGCGGGTTCGCGCCGCACTCGACGGTCGTCATCACGTTGTACTCCACGCCGCAGACCCTGGGCACCGTGACCACCGACGGCAACGGCGCCTTCTCGGCCCCGATCACGGTGCCGGCCGACCTCGCGACCGGCGCCCACACGGTGTCGGCCCAGGGCGCGGCGCCCGACGGCACGGTCCGCACGATGGCCCTCGCCGTCACGGTCGCCGCGGCCGCCGACGCCCCGGCGAGCAGCCCCGCGCTCGCGGTGACCGGCACGGATCTGAGCGGGCCGCTGACGCTCGGGCTGCTGCTGCTCGCGGTCGGGCTCGGGTTGTTCCTCGGCGGCCGCCGGGCGCGCCGGGCCTAGCGGTCGGGGTGCTGGCGGTACCGGCGGCGCTCGATGTCCTTCAACACGTCCGGGTCCCACTGCGAGGCGTTCCAGTCGTCCGCGGTGGGCTGGGCCGCGATCGGCGAGGACGTCTCGCCGCCGGTGACCAGGTCGTAGCGGTCGGCGGCGTACGGGCGGCCGGGGGCGACCTTCGCGCGGATCCAGGCGCGGGTGTGCACGACGCCCGCGATGAGCAGCGCGCAGCCGACCAGCCGCAGGACGCTCACCGCGAGGAGGGACGGGATGACCAGCCCGGCCACCCAGAGCGCGACGAACGCGCCGGCGCCCCAGAAGCCGAGGTGGCCGTAGGCGGGTGCGCCGTGCTCCCGGGTCTGCCGGACGGCGGCGTAGATGTAGAACGCCAGCGAGATCAGCAGGCCGACGGAGATGCCGAGCGCGACGTAGCCGAGGATCAGCATGAAGAGCCAGACCGCCTTGGCCTGCAGCTCGCGCGGGAGGTCACCGTAGGCGAGCACCAGCACCGTCACCAGCGCGATCAGGACCGCGTAGGCCACCGTGAAGGCGATCACCCGCCGGCATGCCGCGTTCCACTCCATGACTGCTCCCCCCCGACGATTCATGGACGATCGTCGAGGATAGCGAGAAATTCCTCCACCATGGGGGCGACCCAGTCCGCGCGCTGCGGGACCGTGGTGTGGGTGGTGCCGGGCAGGATCGCCAGCCGGCATGCCGGCAGGCCGGTCAGGTCGCCCGGCACTCCCCCGCCGAGCAGCCGGAACATCTCGACCGCGTGCTCGGGCTGGATGATGTCGGAGTCGGCCAGGATCAGCATGACCGGCGCGGCCAGAACCCGGATCCGCTCGGCCGTCCACTGTGGCAGGTCGGCGTCGAGGGCCTTCATCTTGGTCACCAGGTTCGCCCAGCCGGCCGGGTCGGGGGCGGTGCGCACGTACTCCTCGTGGAACTCCGACCCGTGCAGGTGCTCCGGCTGCAGGTCCGCGATGCCGTCGAGCAGCCCCGGGTGCATCCCGCCGTTGTGGAAGCTCACCGACGCGAGCACCAGCCGCCCGACGCGGTCCGGGTGGTCGGTGCCGAGCCGCAGCGCGACGGCGGCGCCCATGCTCCAGCCCAGCACGTCGGCCCGTTCGATCCCGAGCCGGTCGAGCAGCTCGACGACGTCGGCCGCGAAGTGCTCGACGGTGAACGGCCGGTCGATGTCCGGCGTGCGGCCGTGGCCCTGCAGCTCGACCGCGATCACCCGGCGGGTCTTGGCCAGCAGCGGCAGCAGGGTGCCGAACGAGGTGCCGATGCCGGACAGGGCGCCGTGGATCAGGACGAGCGGGCGGGTGCCGAGGGTGCCGTGCTCCTCGCAGTAGATTTCCATGCGGCCACCATCGCGAGCTGCGCTTACGGTCTGCTTTAGGCTGGCTTGCGATGCAGTTCGGGGTGCTCGGGCCGCTCGCCGTGACCACCGACGCCGGCGAGCCCGTCGTCGTGCCGGGCACCAAGGTCCGGGTGCTGCTGGCCGACCTGCTCGTGCACCGCAACCACGTCGTCTCGGCCGACCGGCTCATCGACGACCTGTGGGGCGACGAGCCGCCCGCCAACCCCGCCGGGGCGCTGCAGGTGCGCGTCTCCCAGCTGCGCAAGGCGCTCAACGACGCCGAGCCCGGGGCCCGGGACCTGATCGAGTCCCGCGCGCCGGGCTATCTCCTGCGCACCGGCGCCGTCGACGCCGACCGGTTCGACCGGCTGGCGGCGTCCGGCGAGCTCGCGGCGCTCACCGAGGCGCTCGGGCTGTGGCGGGGCGAGCCCTACGCCGACATGGCCGACGAGGAGTTCGTCCGCGCGGCGGCGACCCGCCTGGCCGAGCAGCGCCTGGCCGTCCACGAGCGGCTGGCCGAGGCCCGGCTCGCCCGCGGGGAGCACGACCTCGTCGCCGCCGACCTGGCCGGGCTGGTGGCCCGCCACCCGCTGCGCGAGGGGCTGCGGGCGCTGCACCTGCGGGCCCTGTACGCGGCCGGGCGGCAGGCCGAGGCGCTCGACTCGTACGCGGAGCTGCGCGACCGGCTCGCCGACGAGCTGGGCCTCGATCCCGGCCCCGAGCTGGTCGCCCTGCACCGGCGCATCCTCGGCCACGACGCCGCCCTCGCCCCGGCGCCCCGACCGGCGGCGGCGCTCGTCCGCAACGCCCTCCCGGCCCGGCTCGACGAGCTCGTCGGGCGGGCCGAGGCGCTGACCGAGCTGCGGGCCCTGCTCCCCCGGCAGCGCCTGGTCACGCTGGTCGGTCCGGGCGGGGTGGGCAAGACCCGGCTGGCCACCGAGGCGGTCCGCGCGCTCGGGCGGGACGAGGTCGTGTTCGTCGAGCTGGCGCCGGTCCCGGCCGGGCAGGACATCGCCGAGCGGGTGCTCGCCGCGCTCGGGGTCCGCGAGTCGGCCGGCACCGACCTGACCGCCGAGGATCGTCTTTTCGCGTCGGTACGGTCCAGAGCTCTCACCCTCGTGCTCGACAACTGCGAGCACGTCGTCGCCGCGGCCGCCACGCTCGCCGGAAGGCTCCTGCGGGACGCGCCCGGCGTGCGGGTGCTCGCCACCAGCCGGGAGCCGTTGAGCATCGCGGGCGAGCTGGTCTGGGACGTGCCGCCGCTGAGCCTGGCGGCGGACGAGGGGGACGTCGACGCGGTACGGCGCTCGGCCGCGGCCCGCCTCTTCGCCGCCCGGGCCGCCGCCCAGCAGCGCACGTTCCGCCTCGACGAGCGGACCGCGCCCGCCGTCGCCCAGCTGTGCCGGCGCCTCGACGGGCTGCCCCTCGCGCTCGAGCTGGCCGCGACCCGGGTCCGGGCACTGGGCCTGCGCGGCGTCGTGGAGCGCCTCGACGACCGGTTCGCCCTGCTCGCGACCCAGCAGCGGGACGTGCCCGCGCGGCAGCGGACCCTGACCGCGGTCATCACCTGGAGCTGGGACCTGCTCGACGAGCAGGAGCGGGCGGTGCTCGCCCGGCTGTCGGTCTTCGCCGGCGGCTGCACCCCCGAGGCCGCCGAGGAGGTCGGGGAGGCCGACCTGGACCTGCTCGCCCGGCTGGTCGACCGGTCGCTCGTGGTCCTCGACGAGACCGGGATCTCGCCACGGTACCGCCTGCTGGAGTCGGTCGCCGCGTTCGCCGCCGGCCGGCTGCCCGACGCGGACAAGGTCAGGGACCGGCACGCCGCCTACTACACGGCGCTCGCCGAGCGGGCCGACCCGCTCCTGCGCGGGCCGGAGCAGCCGCACTGGCTGGCCGTGCTCGACGCCGAGTCCGCGAACCTCGCCGCCGCCCTCGGCCACGGCCGCGACCCCCGCCTGCCGGTCGCGCTGAGCTGGTACTGGTTCCTGCGCGGCCGGCTCACCGAGGCCCATCGGGCCTTCCGGGCCGTCGCGGCGCCGGGGGCCTTCGGTCTCGGTTTCGCGCTGTTGCTCGGGGCGCCGGCCGTGCCGGACGAGGTGCGGTCCGCGCTGGACGGAGCCTCCGAGCTGGCCCGCTGGTTCGTCGCCAACGCCGTGTTCGGGCGGAACGACCTGGCCCTCGCCGCCGACCTGCTGCCGGACGGGCCGGCGGACCGCTGGGTGGCGGCGGCGACGCTGATCACCCGGGCCATGCTCGCCCACGCCACCGGCGACCTCGACGCGCTGGAGCGGCACGGCACCCGCTGCGCCGCGATGTTCGCCGAGCTCGGCGACCGCTGGGGCCGGCTGCAGGCCACCGACTGGGTCGGCGGGCTGGCCGAGATGCGCGGCGACCACGCGCGGGCGGCCGCCCTGCACCGCGAGGGCCTGCGCTGGGCCGAGGAGCTGGCGCTGTGGCCGGAGGTGGCCAGCAAGCTGTCGTGGCTGTCCTGGCTGGCCGTGCAGACCCGGGAGTACGCGGCCGCGCGGGAGCTCGGCGAGCGGGCCTTCGCGCTGGCCACCGCCCAGGGCAACCCGAGCGCGATCGTCTTCGCCGAGCTCGGCCTGGGCATCGGCGCCCGCCGCGAGGGCCGGCTGGACGTGGCCGGCGAGCACCTGGGCCGGCTGGCCGAGCAGGGGCGGGCCGAGGCGCAGCCGGCGCTGTACCTGCCGATGGTCCTGGTGGAACTGGGCTACGCGGCCGAGACCCGGGGCGACCCGGCGGGTGCGGCCGCACTGCACCGCGAGGCCCTGGCCGCGGCCGAGGCGATGGGCTCGCCGCGCGACGGGATCGCGGCCCTGGAGGGCCTGGCCGCGGTGATCCCGGACCCGGTGGAGGCCGCGCGGGTGCTCGGCGACGCGGCCGCCCGGCGGGTGCGGTTCGAGGCGCCGGCCGCCCCGGCCGAGCGCGACGAGATCGACCGGGTCACCGCCCGGCTGGTCGCCGCACTCGGCGCGGAGCGCTTCGCCTCACTGCACGGGGGCGTAGCTGGCGATGATCATCCCGCTCTTGTGCACCCGGGTCCCGGTGAGGGCGAACGAGGACGCGATCTCGCCTAGCGGCGTGGTCAGGCTGGGGCCGCCGACGAGCACCGGGCAGATCCAGAAGTGCACCTCGTCGACCAGGCCGGCCTGGACGAGCTGGGCGGTGACGGAGCCGTAGCCGTACTGGATGATGTTCTTCCCCTCGGTGTCCTTGAGCGCCCGGACCGCCTCGACCAGGTCGCCCTGGATCACCTCGCTGTTGTTCCAGGCGGGATCGGTGAGCGTGGTGGAGGCCACGTACTTCTTCACGCCGTTGAAGTAGGCGGCGCCGGTGCTGGGGTCGCTCTCGTCCCGCGTCGGCCAGGCGGCGGACATCCCGTCGTAGGTGACCCGGCCCATGAGCATCGCGTCGGCCGCCTCGGTCAGCGCCCCGGCGAACTCCTGCGCCTCGGCGTCGAAGTAGGGCATCGTCCAGCTCGGGTTCTCGATCACGCCGTCGAGGGTGATGTACGTCGAGTTGACCAGCTTGCGCATCGGGTTCTCCTTGAGGTGTGCCGTGCTGACAGAGATCACTCTGCCGCACCGCCCTTACGATCCGCTTCAGGTCGCCCTTCAGGCAGGATGCAGGGGTGGCCACGTTCCTGCTGACCTGGAATCCCGACGTCGCCGGCTGGGACGACGCCGCCCACGCCGGCGCCGTGCACGCCGGCCGGGCCGTCCTCGGCCGGTGGGGTGTCGGCATTCGCAGGTCGGGCATTTCGGTCGGCGACCGGGCGTTCCTGTTCCGCCAGCGCCACGAGCGCGGCGTCGTCGCCCGCGCCACGTTCACCAGCGAGATCTACGAGAACGCGCACTGGGACGGCTCGGGGCGGACCACGACGTTCGCCGAGGTCGCGTTCGACACGCTGCTGCCGGTGGGCGACCGGATCCCGGTCGAGGTGCTGCGGGCCGTGGTGCCCGGCGTCCCGTGGGACCATCTGCAGGGCTCGGGGGTCGCCGTCCGGCCGCCCGCCGCCGCGGACCTGGAGCGACTGTGGCGCGACCACGTCAAGACCCCCTGATCCGCACCGCCGGGCACGGCGCCCGGACCCTCGACGCGTTCCTACGCCTCCTGACCGCCGCGGACGTCCACACGCTCGTGGACGAGGAGGCGCAGCCGTCGCTCTTCCCGGAGTTATAGGCGGGTGCGCAGGTCGGTCGACGCGGCCGCCTCCTCGTAGTCGAGTTGTTGCAGGACGGCGCGGAGGACCTCGTCGTCCAGGCGGCCGGCGTCGCGCTCGCGGATCAGGGCCCGGCGCTGGTGGGCCAGGATCGCCTGGACCAGTTCGTGGTCGTGCTGCTCCGGCTCCTGGGCGTGCGAGGACGCGTTCAGGACGTGGGCGATGCGGTGCTCGATCAGGGCCATGGTGACCGCCTCCTCGCCGTTGGTGGTGGCGCGGGAGGTGTAGTCGTGGGCGGCGCGGCGGGCCACCCGCAGGGCGCGGGCCAGGTCGGCCTCGGCGCGGCGGCGGTCGGCGGTGTCGGAGATGTGCAGGAAGCGGATCAGCGGCTGCAAGGTGGAGCCCTGCACGAGGATGGTCAGCACGGCCACCGACAGCGCGATCGCCTGGATCATGTTGCGGTCCGGGGCCGGGACACCGGCGATCGTCGTGGCCGGGATCGCGGCCGCCGCGGCCAGGGTCACCACGCCGCGCATGCCGGCCCACGACAGCACCACGCCGTAGCGCCTCGGCAGGCGGCTGGGGTTGAGGGACAGCAGGGCGAAGATCCAGAGCGGGCGGGCCAGGAGGACCACGAGGAGTACCACGGAAACACCGAGCAGCAGCTGGAGCGGGCCGGTGCCCTCCAGGGTCGCGTCCATCAGGATGACGCTCACCTGCAGGCCCATGTAGGCGAAGACGAACGCCTCCAGGACGAGGTCCACGGTGTGCCAGACCTGCCGGCTCTGCAGCCGCGTGGCGAAGGCGGCGTCGGCGCTGTGGTGGCCGATCCAGAACCCGGCCGCGACGACGGCCAGGACGCCGGACGCGTGCAGCTCGCTGGCGGCCAGGTACGCCACGAACGGCACCACCGCGCCGAAGACGGTCTCCAGGGCCGGGTCGTGCAGCCGGGGCCGGATCTGGTGCACCACCATCGCGGTGATCAACCCGACCCCGACGCCGACCAGGACGCTGTAGAGGGCCAGCGGGACGGGGCGATCGATGAAGGGCCGGTAGCCGGTGTACGCGGCAACGGCGAGCTCGAAGGCGACCAGGGCCACGGCGTCGTTGACCAGGCTCTCCCCGGTCAGGATGGTCATCACCCGGTTCGGCATCCCCAGCCGGCGGCCCAGCGCCACCGCGGCGACCGCGTCCGACGGGGCCAGCACCGCGCCGAGCACGAACGCGCCGCCCACGGTCAGGGCCGGGAACAGCCACCAGGCGACCAGCCCCACCGCCGTCGCCGAGAAGACCACCAGCCCGACCCCGAGGGCGGCGATGGGTAACAGGTCGCGGCGGAAACTGACGAAGGACAGTTCGAGCGCCGCGGAGTACAGCAGCGGCGGCAGGACGAACGCCAGAATGAGCTCCGGCGGCAGCTCCATCCGCGGCAGTCCGGGCAGCAGCGACACCGCCGAGGCGACGACCACGACCACCAGCGGACCGGGCCACCCGCGCCGGTTCGCCGCGGCGGAGACGGCGACCGAGCCGATGACGATCGCCAGGAACCCGACGCCGTTCACCGGCCTGGGCTACCCCTGACCGGGCCCGAATCACGCCGGCCGGGACCGGCGGCGGGCGCGGTGCCGGCGACCGGGCGGGTGCCGGGCCGCGCACGCGGCGGAGCGCAACCTTGCAACCGGGGGCGCCGCGCGCCGATGCGAGAGGTATGCGGGGTTCGACGGGAGCGGCGCCCGACGAGCGGCGTCGGATGCTCAACACGGTCGTCGTGGCGCTGGTGCTGGCCATCGGGGGCGGGTTGTCGGTGGTGGCGGCGGTGCTCGTGCGGCAGGGCGAGAGCCGCTACGCCGGGCAGATGATGGACCGCTACACCGACGACGCCACCGGCGCGGTCGTGGACGAGGTCGGGGCGTACGAGAACGCCCTGGCCGACCTGGCCACCGCCCTCGGCGCGCAGGCCGACCTGACCGCGGGTGACTTCGCCGCGCTCACCTCCGGGCTGAACCGCCAGCGGCTGCCGGCCGCGGCCGGGGTCGCGTTCGTCGCCCCGGCCACCGGCGACGGCATCGGCGCGCTGCAGGACGAGTGGCGCGGGCGCGGGGTGAGCGGGCTGACCCTCGTGCCGATGACCCCGGCGAGCGGCACCGAACACGCGTTCGCCGTGCTCGACCGGACCTTCGACGGGCAGAGCGGCGTGCTCGGGGTGGACGTCAACCAGGCAGCCGAGCCGGCCGAGGCGCTGCGCATCGCCCGCGACTCGGCCGCCTTCACCATCTCGCGCAGCTACGTGCTGCTGCGCGACCGCAAGCTGGCGGCGGCCGACCAGCAGCGCTCGGTGATGCTCGCCCAGCCGGTCTTCGGCTTCCGGGACGGCGGCTGGGACCCCCGGGCGTTCCGCGGGTGGGTGGTGCTGGCGATGCGCGGTACCGACTTCATGACCGACACCCTGCGCGCCGAGGCCCGGGGCGCGGTCCAGCTCACCCTCACCGAGCACGACGGCAACGCCCGCCGCGTGATCGCCACCGCGCCCTCCGGCACGCCCCGCGCCGGCGGCCGCGAGCTCGACCGCGACCGGGTGCTCGAGATCGGGCAGCGCACCTGGCGGCTCTCGCTCACCCCGACTGACCGGCTGCTGCCGGCCACCGACCGGCGGATGACCGCGCTCACGCTGACCGGCGGGCTGGTCGTCACCGCGCTGCTGGCCGTCCTGGTCGGCACCCTGGTCGGGGCCCGGGACCGCGCGGTGAGCCAGGTGGCGGCGGCGACCCTGGCCCTGCGCGCGGACATCGCCCGCCGCGAGGAGACCGAGAGCGCCCTGCGCGCCCGCGAGGCCGAGCTGCGCCACCTCGCCCTGCACGACCCGCTCACCGGGCTGGCCAACCGGACGCTGTTCTGCGAACGGGTCGAGCACGCCTTCGACACCCACCAGCGGGCCGGGCAGACGTTCGCCGTGCTCTTCGTCGACCTCGACGGCTTCAAGCCGGTCAACGACCGGCTCGGGCACAACGCCGGCGACGCCGTGCTGCGCCAGATCGCCGAGCGCCTGCGCCGCGCCACCCGCTCCGCCGACACCGTGGCCCGCCTCGGCGGCGACGAGTTCGCCGTGCTGGTCGAGCTGCTGGCCGCCCCGGCCGACGTGGCCGTGGCCGCCCGGCGGATCATCGCCGCCGTGGAGCGGCCGCTGGAGCCGGTCGACGGGGTCCCCGCCGACGCGGCCACCCTGCCGGTCTCGGCCAGTGTCGGGGTGGCGCTCAGCGGTGCCGCGGCCGGCGTGGACGACATCCTGCGCCGGGCCGACACCGCGATGTACGCGGCGAAGTCGGGCGGCAAGGGCCGGTTCGTGATCGACGGGACCTGACCCGCACCAGCACCGCGACGCCCACCCGTTCCGGCGCGATGCCCGGCCCGGCGAACACGGCCGCGACCGGCCGGATCGGGGCCGTGCTCCGCGGGGCCGGGACGACCGCGGCCGTCTCCGGCTCGCCGCCGCGCCGCGGCCGCCGCCGGCCGGCCAGGCAGGCCAGCCCGCCGAGCAGCAGGAGCAGGACGCCGCCCAGGGCCATCGACTCGACCGGGTCGCCGGTGGTGGCCAGCGTGCCGGACGACGTGCTGCCGGTGCCGTGCCGGACCGGGGCCTTGACCGGCGTCTTGACCGGGGTCGTCACCGGCGTCGTGACCGGGTTCGCCGGTGTGGTCGGTGTGGTGGGGGTGGTCGGCGTGGTCCCCGCGAGCGGGTTGACGTCGAGCACCAGGGTGCGGATCGAGCCGTCCGGGGCCACGCCCTGCGCGACGAAGTCGAGGTCGTCGGCGCCGAGCCCGGACGGGGCCGTGGTCGGCAGGTCGACCGAGCCGTCGTTGTCCACCGTCAGCGTGTCCAGCACGACCACCTGGACGGTCGGGGCGGTGCCGGTGCCGGTGCTGGCGCGCTTGTGCACGTCGGCCGTGTCGATCGGGTGCTGGTCGGCCGAGCCCGTCGTCAGGTACGCCCCGAAGCGGACCGACGAGTTCGGCGCGAAGCCCGACGCCGTGAGCGTGATCGGCTCCCCCGGGCGCATCGTGACGTTGCTGACGCCCAGGTTGCTGACCAGCTGGTCGGCCTGGTTGAGGTCGGGCGGCCAGCTCGGCATCGGCGGGAACGTGGGCCGGCCGCGCACGGTGGCCGGCACCGAGTCGGAGTCGCGGCCGTGCAGGCCGTTGGCGACCACGTCGACGTTGTAGTCGCTGCCGATCGGCAGGAACATCGTGCACTGGGTCGCCGTCGGCGAGGTCGTCACGCAGCGGCCGTTGCCGGTGTGCGACCAGGCGGTGAAGTGGCTGATGCCGGTGCCCGCGCTGGCGGGCAGCGTCCAGCGCACGATCAGCCCGCTATAGCGCGGGTGCACGGTCACGCTCATCGGCGTGCCGGGCGGCGTGCTCGGGTACACCGCCGTGCTCGGCGCGCTCGGCACCGAGTCGGCCTGGGTGCCCTGCGCGACGACGGTGAACGTGTACGCGAGCCCGTCGGTCAGCCCGGTGACGGTGCACGTGGTGGCGCCCGTCGTGGTGCAGGTCTGCCCGCCCGGCACCGCGGTCACCCGGTAGCCGGTGACGCCCGGCCCGCCGGTGCCCGCCGTCCAGCTCACGGTCGCCTGGCCGGCCCCCGGCACCGCGGTCACGCCCACCGGGCTGGCCGGGACGATGCCGCTCGGGTCGAAGGGCGGCGCCGGGATCACCGTGTTGGACGCGGTGCTCGACGCGGAGTCGCCGCCGGCCGAGTGGGCGACCACGGTGAACGTGTACGCCACCCCGTTGGTCAGCCCGGTCACCACGCACGTGGTGGTGCCGGCGGCGGTGCAGGTGAGCCCGCCGGGCGCGGCCGTGACCGTGTAGCCGGTCACCGCGGGCCCGCTCGTGGGCGCGGTCCAGGTGACCCGCGCCGAGCCGGTGCCGGCGTCGGCCGTGACCGCGGTCGGCACGCCCGGCGCGGTCGCGAGCGGCACGACGGCCGGGCTGATCTGTCCGGCGCCGGGCACGCCCGGGTTGACCGAGCTGATCGCGCGGACGACGAAGTGGTACCGGCGGCCGTTGGTCAGCCCCGTCACCGTGCACGAGGTGCCGGTGGTGGAACAGGTCTGCCCGTCGTCGGAGACCACCTCGTAGTGGTCGACTCCCCCGCCGGTCACGGTCGGCGGCGTCCAGCTGACCGTGACCGAGCCGTTGCCCGCGACCACGGTGACCGCGCCGGGCGGGCCGGGCAGGTCGGCCCGCGGGGTGACCGCGCCGGACGGGTCGCTGGACGGCGACGAGCCGGTGGCGCCGGCGCCGTGGGCGACGACCGTGAACGTGTACGCCTGGCCGTTGGTCAGGCCCGAGACGGTGCAGCTGAGCCCGGTGGTGGTGCACACCGCGCCGCCCGGCGCGGCGGTGACGGTGAAGACGTCCAGCCCGCCGCCGGTGCTCGTGGGCATGTCCCAGGTGACCGCGGCCGCGCCGTTGCCCGGCGAGGCGGTCACGTTGACCGGCGTGGTCGGCGGCCCGGGCACGACCGGCCCGGTGCTCGCCGCGGCCGAGGACCCGCCCGGGCCGTTGGCCACCACGCTGAACGTGACCGGATCGCCCGGGTTGAGGCCGGTGATCGTGCAGCTGGTACCGGTGCTCGTGCAGGTCTGCCCGCCCGGCACCGCGGTCACCGTGTAGTGGGTGACCGCGCTCGCGCCGGCCGCCGCCTCCCACGACACGGTGGCGCCGAACGCGGACGCGACCGCGGTGGCCCCGCTCGGGGTGCGGGGCGCGCCGGGGACCGTCGAGGGCGCCGTGGCCGGGGCCGAGCGGCCGGACGGGCCGGTGGCGACGACCGTCACGGTGTACGGCGTGCCGTTGGTCAGCCCGGTGATCGTGCAGTGCGTGGCGCCGGTCGTGGTGCAGGTGGCCAGGCCCGGCAGCGCCGTGGCGGTGTAGCCGGTGGTCGCCGCGCCGCCGATCGGCGTGGTGCCCGGGGTCCAGCTGACCGCGATCAGGCCGTCGCCCGGGGTCGCGGTCGCCGCGGCCGGGGCCGCCGGCGGTCCGGTGATGACCTGCGGGGACGGGGTGCTCGCCACGGACTGCCCGCCGGGGCCGGTGGCGACGGCGACGAAGGTGTACGCCGTACCGTCGCTGAGCCCGTGGACGGTGCACGAGGTGGTGGCGGCGCCGGTGGCGGTGCAGGTCGCCCCGCCCGGGCTGGCGGTGACCGTGTAGCCGTCGATGCCGTCGCCGGTGACGTGCGGCTCGGTCCAGCTCACGACCGCGGTGCCGGAGGTGGCGGCCGGTGCGGCGGTCACGTCCGAGGGCGCGCCGGGCAGGCCGGCGCTCGGCGTCACGGTCGTCGACGGCACGCTCGCGTCGGAGGCGCCGCCCGGGCCGATCGCCCAGACCGCGAAGTTGTAGTCCACGCCGTTGTCCAGGCCGTCGACCACGCAGCTGGTGGCGGTGGTCTCGCAGGCCGAGCCGCCCGGGAAGGCGACCGCGCGGTAGCGCGCCACCCCGGCCCGGAAGGTCGACGGCGGGGTCCAGGAGACGTTGGCCTCGCCGTTGCCGACGACGGCCGTCACGTTCACCGGGGCGGCCGGCGGCCCGGGCGTGACCGGTTCGGTGACCGCGCCGGCCGAGTCGCCGCCGCCGCCGTTGGCCACGACCGTGAACGTATACGAGGTGCCCGGGGTCAGCCCGCCCACCGTGCACGTGGTCGCCGTGGTGGTGCAGGTGGCCCCGCCCGGCGACGCGGTGACGGTGTAGCCGGTGACGGTGCCCCCGCCGGTCGGCGCGGTCCAGCTGACCGCGGCGTCGTTCTGGTTGGGCAGCGCGGTCGCGTCGGTCGGGGCGCCGGGCGGGCCGGCCACGAGCGCGGTGCCGAGCGTGCCCGCGGCCGAGTCGCCGGTGCCGGGCACGCCGCTGGCGACCACCGAGAAGGTGTACGCCGTGCCGTTGCTCAGGCCGGTGATGGTGCAGCTGGAGTCGACGCTGGTGCAGGTCTGCCCGCCGGGCGAGGCGGTCGCCACGTACTGCGCGATCCCCGCACCCTGGTTCGCCGGCGCGGTCCAGGAGACGTCGGCCGTGCCGTCGCCGACGACCGCGGTGACGGCGGTGGGCGCGCCGGGCGGGCCGGCGATCACGGCGACCGACGGCGTGCTCGCGGCCGAGTCGCCGCTGAGCCCGTTGGCCACGACGGTGAACGTGTAGCTGGTGCCGCCGGTCAGGCCGGTCACCGTGCAGCTGGTGCCGGTCGTCGCGGTGCACGTGGCCCCGCCGGGCGCGGCGGTGACCGTGTAGTGGTTCACGCCCGCGCCGGTCTGTGCCGGGGCGACCCAGGTGACGTTGGCGGTACCGCTGCCGGGCGTGGCCACGACCGCGGTCGGCGGGCCGGGCGGGCCGGGCACCGAGGAGCCGGACGTGGTCGCCGGGTCCGAGGTGCCGGTGTTGCCCGCGCCCACCGCGACCACGCTGAACGTGTACGCGGTGCCGTTGGTCAGCCCGGTGATCGTGCACTGGGTGACGCCGGTGGTGCAGCTCGCCCCGCCGGGCGCGGCCGTCACGACGTAGTGGTCGACGGTCGCTCCGCCCGCCGGCGGCGTCCAGGACACCACGGCCGAGCTGCCGCCGGCGGTCGCCAGGACGGCGGTCGGCGGGGGCGGCGGCCCGGGCAGGACCGCGTTGGACACCGCCGAGGGCGCCGAGGAGCCGACCGCGCCGGCCCCCACCGCGGTGACGGTGAACGTGTAGGAGGTGCCGGGCGTGAGCCCGGTGACGGTGCAGGTGAGCGCGGTGACGGTGCAGGTGGCGGGGCCGGGCGTGGCCGCGACGACGTAGTGGTCGACCGGGGCGCCGCCGGTGGGCGCGGTCCAGGTGACCGTGGCGCTGGTGTTGCCGGCCACGGCGGTCGCGGTGCCGGGCGCGGCGGGCGGGCCGGGGTTGATCGCCCCGCCGGTCCCGGCCACGGCCGAGATGCCGGTGCTGCCCACGCCGACCGCGACCACGGTGAACGTGTAGCCGGTGGCGCCGTTGAGGCCGCTGATGGTGCAGCCGGTCGCGTCCAGCGCGATGCAGACCGCGCCGCCGGGTGCGGCGGTGACCAGGTAGTGGTCGATGCCCGCGCCGTCGTTGACCGGGGCGGTCCAGGTCACCGTGGCGGTGCCGGGGCCGGCCGTGGCCGTGACCGAGGTCGGCGCGTTCGGGGGCCCGACCCGCACGCTGGTGGTCGGCGCGCTGACCGGGGCGTCGCCGCCGGGGCCGGTGGCCCGGACGGTGAACGTGTACCCCTGCCCGGAGCTCAGCCCGGTGATGACGCACGAGGTGCCGGTGGTGGTGCAGGTCCCGCCGCCCGGCGAGGCCAGCACGACGTAGCCGGTGACGCCGGCGCGCAGGATGCCCGGCGGCTGCCAGGAGACCGTGACGCCGCCGCTGCCCGCGGTCACGGTGACGCCGGTGACCGCGTCCGGCGCGCCCGGCACGACGACCGGGCTGGGCAGGGTCGGCAGCGACGAGCCGGTGCCGGACGGGCCGGCGGCGGCGACCACGAAGGTGTACGGCACCCCGTTGGTCAGGTTGTGCACGACGCACGTGGTGGCGCTGGTCGAGCAGGTCTCCCCGCCCGGCAGCGCGGTCACCACGTAGTGGTCCACCACCCCGCCGGCGCTCGCCGACGCGGTCCACGAGACCGTGGCCGTGCCGTCGCCGCCGGTCGCCGTGACGGCGCTCGGCGCCGACGGCGGGCCCGCGGTCACCGGATCGGAGGCGGCGCTGACCGGCGACGCTCCACCGGGACCGTCGGCCACGACCGTGAAGGTGTAGGCGGTGCCGGGGGTGAGCCCGAGCACGGTGCAGGAGGTGCCGGCCGCGCTCAGCGTGACGCAGAACGCCCCGCCCGGCGCGGCGGTCACCGTGTAGCCGGTGATCCCGGCGCCGGTGTCGCTCGGCGCGGTCCAGGACACGGCGGCCGAGCGGTCGCCGGCCGTGGCCGTCACCGCGGTCGGTGCGGCCGGGGCGCCGGTGACCCCGGCGACCGGGGTGCTCGCGATGGAGGAGCCGGTGCCGGTGACGCCGTGGGCGACGACCGAGAAGGTGTACGGCACCCCGTCCGTCAGCCCGGTGATGGTGCACACGGTCGCGTTGCTGACGCTGCAGGACGCGCCGCCCGGGTACGCCGTCGCCGTGTAGTGGTCGATGCCCGCCCCGAGGTTGCCGGGGACGTCCCACGACACGGCGGCCTGGCCGCTGCCGGCCGCGACGGTGACGCCGCCGGGACGGCTCGGCGGGCCGGGCGCGACCGCGGCGGAGGCGTCGCTCGCCGGCGAGTCGGCGACGAAGCCGTTGGCCACGACGGTGAACGTGTAGTCGGTGCCGGGGGTGAGCCCGAGCACGGTGCAGGACGTGTCCGACGGCGACAGCGTGACGCAGCCGGCCCCGCCCGGGTCGGCGGTCACGGTGTAGCCGGTCACGCCGCCCCGCACGACCGCCGGGGCGGTCCACGACACGGTGGCGGTGTGGTCGCCGGCCACCGCGTTCACGGCCGACGGCGGGTCGGGCGCGCCCGCGGGCGCCAGGGCGCCGGCCACGCTCGGCAGCGAGTCGCCGGTGCCGCCGGACCCGACCGCGACGACCGTGAACAGGTAGCCGACGGTCGCCGTCAGGCCGGTGACGGTGCAGGTCGTGGTGGTCGCGTCGACCGTGGCGCAGGTGGCACCGCCGGGCAGCGCGGTCACCGCGTAGTGGTCGATGCCGGCCCCGGTGTTCGTGGGCGCGGTCCAGGCGATGATCGCGTCGGTACCGCCCGAGGGCGTGACCGAGACGCCGGTCGGCGCGCCGGGCGGCCCGACGGTGACCTGGTTGCTCGGCGCGCTCGCGGTGCCGCTGCCGCCGGGGCCGGTGGCCGTGACGGTGAACGTGTAGGCGGTGCCGCCGAGCAGGCCGCTCACGGTGCAGGACAGACCGGTGGTGGCGCACGTGGCCCCGCCGGGGCTGGCGGTGACGAGGTAGCCGGTGACGCCGGCCCGCGCGTCGGTGGGCGCGGTCCACGACACGACGGCCGAGCGGGACCCGCCCACCGCGGTCACGGTGCCGGCCGCGCCGGGTGCGCCCGGGGTGACGGCCGGGGACGGGTCGCTCGCCGGGGACGTGCCGGTGACGTCGACGCCGTCGGCGATGACGGTGAACGTGTACGCCGTACCGTCGGTCAGCCCGGTCACCGTGCAGGTGAGCAGCAGCAGGGTGGAGCAGGAGGCGCCGCCGGGCGAGGCGGTCACGGTGTAGCCCGCGATGCCCGCGCCGGTGCTCGCCGGAGCGGTCCAGGTGACCACGGCGCTGCCGCTGCCGGCCGTCGCGGTGACCGCGGTCGGCGCGCCGGGCGGGCCGGTGCGCACCTGGTTCGACGGGCCGCCGGCCGGCGAGGAGCCGCCGGGGCCGTTCGCGACGACGCCGAACGTGTAGGCGGTGCCCGGCGTCAGGCCGGTCACGGTGCAGCTGCTGGTGCTCGTGGTGCAGGTCGCGCCGCCGGGCGAGGCGGTCACCGTGTAGCCCGTGACGCCGGCCCGGGTGATGAGCGGGCCGACCCAGGAGACGGTGGCGGCGCCGTTGCCGGGCGTGGCCACGACGAGCGTCGGGGCGTCCGGCGGGCCGCTCACGGCGGCGCCGCTGGTGCCCGCGGCCGAGGTGCCGGACGCGCCGGTGCCGTTGGCCACCACCGCGAAGGTGTACGCGATGCCGTTGCCCAGCCCGCTCACGGTGCAGGACAGACCGGTGGTGCTGCAGGTGGCGCCGCCGGGCGAGGCGGTCACCGTGTAGCCGGCGATGCCCGCGCCCGCGTTGGTCGGGGCGGTCCACGACACCGTGGCGGTGCCGTTGCCGCTCGTCACCGTGACGCCGGTCGGGGCGGCCGGCGGGCCGGGGACCATCGACGGCGACGGCGCGCTGGCCGGCGAGGTGCCGCCGGGGCCGGTGGCGACGACCGTGAACGTGTAGGCGGTACCGCTGACGAGCCCGGGAACCGAGCACGAGGTCGTGGCCGTGGTGCAGGAGGCCCCGCCCGGGGAGGCGGTCACCGTGTAGCTGCTCACGCCGGCCCGCGCGGTCGCCGGTGCGGTCCAGGAGACGGTGGCGGCGCCGCTGCCCGCGGCCGCGGTGACCGCGGTCGGGGCGTCCGGCGGCCCGGGCTGGACGCTCGCCGCGACGCTGGCGATCGAGTCGCCGGTCAGGCCGACGCCGTTGGCCACCACGCTCACCTGGTAGGCGGTGCCGTTGGTGAGGCCGGTGAGCAGGCAGGTGCGCAGGATGGTGGTGGCGACGCAGGTGGCCCCGCCCGGCGAGGCGGTCACCGTGTAGCCGGCCAGCCCGGCGCCGGTGTTCGCCGGCGCCGTCCAGGACACGAGCGCGGTGGTGTTGCCGCCGGTCACCGTGACACCGGTCGGCGGCGCGGGCGGGCCGGGCGTGACCGGGGTCGTGGTGGTGCCGGGCGAGGTGCCGCCGGGGCCGTTGGCCGTGACGGTGAACGTGTACGCGGTGCCGCCGGCCAGGCCGGGCACGGTGCAGGACAGGCCGCTGGTGGTGCAGGTGGCCCCGCCCGGCGAGGCGGTCACCGTGTAGTCGGTGACGCCGGCCCGGGTGATGAGCGGGGCGATCCAGGAGACGCCGACGCCCGCGTTGCCGGCCACGGCGACCACGAGGGTCGGCGCGTCGGGCGCGCCCGGCGTGGACGGTCCGGCGTACCCCGCGCTCGACGCGCCGGTGTTGCCGGTGCCGACCGCGACGACGCCCACGGTGTAGGTCACGCCGCCGGTCAGCCCGGTGATGGTGCACGCGGTGCCGCTGCTGGTGCAGGTGGCCCCGCCCGGCGACGCGGTGGCGACGTAGTGGTCGATGCCGGCCCCGTCGTTGGTCGGCGCGGTCCAGGCCACGGCCAGGGTGCCGTTGCCGCCGGTGGCCGTGACGCCCGTCGGGGCGCCGGGCGGGCCGGGCGTCACGGCGGCCGAGGCGGTGCCGGTGGACGAGCCGCCGGGGCCGTTGGCGACGACGGAGAACGTGTAGGCGATGCCGCTGCCGAGGCCCGCGACCGTGCAGCCGGTGGTGGCCGTGGTGCAGGTGGCCCCGCCCGGCGACGCGGTCACCGTGTAGTTGGTGAGGCCGGCCCGGGTGACGGCGGGCGCGGTCCAGGACACGGCGGCGATGCCGGCGCCCGGGGTCGCGGTGACGCCGGTCGGGGCGTCGGGGGCGCCCGGCGTGGCCGCGCCCGACGGCGTGCTGGCCGGCGACGAGCCGGTGCTCGCGATGCCGTTGGCCACGACGGTGAAGGTGTACCCCTGCCCGGAGCTCAGGCCGCTGACCGTGCAGGAGGTGGTCGCCGTGGTGCAGGTGGCGCCGCCGGGGCTGGCGGTCGCCGTGTAGGTGGCGATGCCCGCGCCCCGGTTGACCGGCGCGGTCCACGACACGGTGGCGGCGGTGCCGGCGGCGGTGGCCGTGACGGCGGTCGGCGCCCCGGGCGGGCCGGGGGTGATCGCGGACGTGGTGGTCCCGGTCGACGTCCCACCGGGGCCGTTGGCCGTGACGGTGAACGTGTACGCGGTGCCGCCGGTCAGGCCGGTGACGGTGCAGGACAGGGTGCTGGTGCTGCAGGTGGCCCCGCCCGGCGACGCGGTCACCGTGTAGCCGGTCAGCCCGCCGCGGGTGGTGAGCGGCGCGACCCAGGAGACGTTCGCCGAGGCGTTGCCGGCCACGGCGACGACCAGCGTCGGCGGGTCGGGCGCGCCCGGGGCGACGAGCGACGTCGGCGTGCTCGCGGCGGAGTCGCCGGTGCCGGCCACGCCGTTGGCCACGACGGTGAACGTATAGCCGATGCCGTCCACCAGGCCGGTGAAGGTGCACGTGGTGGTCGTGCTCGTGCACGTGGCCCCGCCGGGCAAGGCGGTCACGGTGTAGCGCAGGATGCCGCCGCCCGGGTTGGCCGGGGCCGTCCACGACACCGTCACGGTGCCCTGGCCGGTCGCCGCGGAGGCGCCGGTCGGCACGCCGGGCGGGCCGGGCTTGACCGGCGTCGTGCTGCTCGCCGGGTCGGAGGCGCCGCCGGGGCCGGTGGCCACGACGCCGAAGGTGTAGGCGGTGCCGGGGACCAGCCCGGTCACGGTGCACGTGGTGGTGACGGTGGTGCAGGTCGCGCCGCCCGGGCTGGCGGTCACCGTGTAGGTGTCCACGCCGGCGCGGGTGACGGCCGGGGCGGTCCAGGACACCACGGCGCTGCGGGCCCCGGCGGTGGCGGTCACCGCGGTCGGCGCGTCGGGGGCGCCGGGCACCACCGGGGGGCTGGGGTCGCTGGCCGGCGACGAGCCGGTCCCGCCGAGGCCGAGGGCGACGACCGAGACGGTGTACTGCTGGCCGTCGTCGAGGCCGCTGATGGTGCACGTCTGCTGGGCGGCGTTGACCGTGATGCACACGTGCAGGCCGGGCGTGGCCGTGGCGATGTAGGCCGAGATCAGGTTCGGCGACAGCAGCGGCGCGTTCCAGGACACGTTGAGGGCGCCGTTGAGCGCGGTGGCCTGCACCTGGCGGGGCGCGCCGGGCGGGCCGACGCTCGTGGTGGCGCCGGTCGCGGCCGCGGACGAGGTGCCGCCGGGGCCGATGGCGACGACCGAGAAGGTGTACGGGATGCCCGTACCCAGCCCGGTGACGGTGCACGTGGTGCCGCTGCTGGTGCACGTGGCCCCGCCCGGGGAGGCGGTCACCCGGTAGCCCGTGACGCCGGCCCGCTGCACCAGCGGCGCCAGCCAGGACACGGTCGCCGCGCCGATGCCGGGCGTGGCCGTGACGAGCGAGGGCGCGTCCGGCGGGCCGGGCACCACGATGCTCGAGGCGAGGCTGGGCAGCGAGTTGCCGGTGCCGGCGGCGCCGTTGGCCACCACGGTGAAGGCGTAGCCGACGCCGTTGGTCAGCCCGCTCACCACGCAGCCGGTGCCGGTGCCGGTGCAGCTCGCGCCGCCGGGCACCGCGGTCACCGTGTAGCGGTCGATGCCGGCGCCGGTCGAGGCCGGGGCGGTCCACGACACGGTCGCCGAGCCGTCGCCGGCGACCGCGGTCACGGCCGTCGGCAGGCCGGGCGGGCCGGGGCGGACGCTGTTGGACGGATCGCTGACCGCCGATGGCCCGGCGGTGCTGTTGGCGACGACCGTGAAGGTGTACGCCTGGCCCGCGGTCAGCAGCGGCACCGTGCACGAGGTGCCGGTGAGGGCCGTGCAGGTGGCCCCGCCCGGGGAGGCGGTCACCGTGTAGCCGGTGACGCCGACGCCCGGGCTGGCCGGCGCGGTCCACGACACCGTCGCCGCGTTGCTGCCCGGCGTCGCGGTGACGGCGGTCGGCGCGCCGGGCGGGCCGGCGGTGAACGCGGCCGACGGCTGGCTGGGCGCCGAGATGCCGGTCAGCCCGACGCCGACCGCGACGACCGTCACCGTGTAGCTGGTGGCCGGCAGCAGGCTCAGCATCGTGCAGCTGGTGTCGGTGGCGGTGAGGGTGCCGCAGGGCAGCAGGCCCGGGGAGGCGTAGGCGACGTAGTGGTCGATGCCCGCGCCGACGAAGGCCGGGGGCGTCCAAGTGATGGTCGCCGTCAGGAAGCCGGGGGTGACGGTGACGTTCGTCGGTGCGCCGGGCGGGCCGGGGGTCACCGCGTTCGTCACGGCCGGGGTCGAGTTGCCGGTGCCGGCCACACCGTTGGCCACGACCGAGAAGGTGTACGTGTTGCCGCTCGTCAAACCGGTGACGGTGCAGCCGAGCAGCAGCGAGGTGCAGGTCTGCCCGCCCGGGCTCGCGGTCACCGTGAAGTGGTCGACCCCGGCGCCGCCGTTGAGCGGGCCGAGCCAGGACACGACGGCCGAGTTGGCCAGGGCCACGGCCCCGACGGAGAGCGGCGGGCTCGGCGGCCCGATGTTGACCAGCGGCGAGGCGAGGCTCGCGATCGAGCTGCCGGCGCCGTTGATCGCGACCGCGGTGACCTGGAACGAGTACGAGCCGCCGGGGGTCAGGCCGCCGACGGTGCACGAGGTGCTGGACGTGGTGCAGGTCTGGCTGCCCAGCACGGTGGTCACCACGTAGTAGGCGATGCCCGCCCCGACGTTGGCCGGGGCGGTCCAGGAGACGGTCGCCTGGGTGTTGCCCGACGTGGCGAAGACGCCGGTGGGCATGCCGGGCGGGTTGGCCGGATCGACGACGGTGACCGTGCCGGCCGCGGCCGGGGTCGATACGCCGCCGGGACTGGTGGCCGTGATGGTGACGACCCACGAGCCGGCCGGGACGTTCGGGATGGTGCAGGCGAGCAGGATCGCGGTGCACTGCAGGGTGGTCGATCCCTTGGTCGCGGTGGCGGTGTAGCCGGAGGCGCCGCCGGGCGAGCCGAGCCAGGTGACGGCGATCGAATTGACGCCGCCGGACGCGCCGGCTCCCGTTGGCGGGTTCGGCGCGGCTTCGATGTGAGCCTTGGGCTGCGCCTTGGCCCTGACGGACTTCGTGGGCGTCGCCACGACCGCCTTGGTCGGCACCGGCTTCGATACGGCGGCGGCCTTGGCAGCGGCCGGCGTAGATGGCGTCGCGGCCTTCGTGGGGACAGGCTTCGATGGCACTGCGGCCTTCGTAGGCGCTGGCTTCGATACGGTCGGCTTGACCGCGGCGGGTTTCACCGCCTTCGGAGCCTTCGTCGACACGACCGCTGGGCCCTTGCTCGCATCGGCGGTGGGACTGGCTTCCGCACGATGGGCAAGGGCCAGCAGGACGAATCCGATTCCGGCAACGATGAACAGACCCAACAGGACGGCCCGTCGCATCGCGATCCGATCGCATGCAGCCACTCCGGCACACCTCTCCTCCGGCTTTCATCCCGAGGATCACCCATTTCGGATGGTTTAGGTGCGCATATTTATGTCGTTATTCCTCTGACGAATCCACAATGGACTCACTTTTAAGCGCGCCGGACGCTTGTAACCGGGCAAATGTCGGGCGAGGTCGGATTGTGGCTGCTAGGTTCGGTTCCGGGACGCCCGTGAGCCCGCTATGGCGCCGTGCCCACGAGCGGCCGGACGGCCTCGTCGGCGAGCCCGGCCCGGTCCGCGACCGCCGCCCCGAGCGAGGCCGCGATCTCGCCGGAACGCACCGCCACCGCCGACAGCAGCGTCGACGTTATCCCGTGCGCGTGCTCGGTGCCGCCCTGGACGTAGACCCCGGCCCGCAGCGCCTCGCCGGTGCGGACGCGGTAGTCGCGGCCGACCCGCAGCAGCCCCTCCTCGTCGCGCAGGCAGTGCGCCCCGGCCGCGCCGAGCAGGCGGGCCGCGTCGACCGGGCGGTAGCCGGTGGCGTAGACGATCGCGTCGGCGTCGAGGGTCAGGTGCTCCCCCGAGGGCAGGTGCTCCACGACCGCCGTCACGCCGTCCGCCCGGGCCCGCAGCTCCGCCAGCCGCGAGGCGTTGAGCATGCGCAGCCGGCGGCGGCCGAGGACCTGCTCGCGGTACGAGCGACGGTAGAGGTCCTCGATGAGGTCGCCGTCGACGACGGAGTAATTGGTGTTGCGGTGGTAGTCGAAGAGCATCCGCTTCACGTCGGCGGGCGCGTCGAAGTAGAGGTCGACCGCCTCCGGGTCGAAGATGCGGTTGGCGAAGTTGCTGTCGTCGGCCGGGCTGTAGCCGTAGCGGAAGAACACCGAGCAGACCTCGGCCGACGGGTAGCGCTCGTGCAGGAACGCCACCGACTCGGCGGCGCTCTGCCCGGCCCCGACCACGATGAACCGCTCGGGCCGCTCGACCGCGAAGCGCTCGGCCCGGTGCAGGATGTCGAGGTTGTGCCACACCCGCTCGGCCGCCTCCACCCCGGCCGGCAGGCTCGGCTCCAGGCCGACGGCGACGACGACGTTGCGGGCGCTCAGCCGGAGCACTCCCCCGCGGTGCGCGGCGACCACCTCGAGCAGCGCGCCGCCGGCGGCCGGGACGACGTCGGTGACCGTGTGGCCGTACAGCACCGGCTCGCCCACCCGGTCCGCGGCCCATTCGAGGTAGTCGTGGAACTCGACCCGCAGCGGGTACATCGTCTTGTAGTTGATGAAGTCGGCCAGCCGGTCCTTGGCGTGCAGGTAGGACACGAAGCTGTAGCCGCTGGCCGGATTGCGCAGCGTCACGAGGTCCTTGAGGAACGACACCTGCATGGTGGCGTCCTCGAAGAGCATCCCGCGGTGCCAGCCGAAGGTGTCCTGCTGCTCCACGAACACCGCGCGGATCTGCTCGGGTGCCGGGCGGCAGGAGTTGTACTCCTCGATCGCGATCGCCAGCGCGAGGTTGGACGGCCCGAAGCCGATGCCGACGACGTCGTACACGCCTGCGTCCATGGGTTCGCCTTTCACGTCGGTCACTGCAGTCCCTCGGTGATCTCGGCCGCCGTGGCCACGACGCCACAGCGGTCCCGGACGTGCCGCAGCGCGTCACGGTGGTGGGCGGGGCTGAAGTCGGCGACGGCGTCGGCGACCACGAACGGCTGGATGTCGCGCATGAACGCGTCCAGCGCGGTGGCGAGCACCCCGATGTGGGCGTACACGCCGGTGATGATGAGCTGGTCCCGCCCGCCCAGCAGCGCGGCGAGCGGGGTGCCGACGAAGGCGCTGTAGCGGCGCTTGGTCACGCGGTGCTCGCCGGCGGCCGGGGTGAGCGCGTCGGCGATCGCGAGCGCGCGCTCGTCCGGCGGCGGTCCGTCGCCCCAGAAGTCCTGCAGCAGCCCGCGCTCGGCCAGGCTCTGCCCGCCGGGCTGGGCCGAGAACACGACCGGGATCCCGAGCTCGGCCGCGTGCTTGCGCAGCCCGTTGATGTTGTCCACGACCCGGCCGATCAGCGCCTGGTCGGAGGTGCCGAACGGGGCCAGGAAGTAGTGCTGCATGTCGTGCACGAGCAGCGCGGCGCGGGCCGGATCGGGGCGCCAGCCGACGCGGGCCTGGGCGATACCGAGGTCGGTCGGCACCGGGTACGGGGTGATTCGGGGCAGCACGGCTCAGCCTTTCTGGGTCGCGGCCAGGGCCGCGCGGAGCTCGCGGCGGCTGACTTTGCCGACGCCGGTGACGGGGAACGCCGCGAGGATCTGCAGCCGGTCCGGGATCTTGTAGGCGGCGAGCCCGCGCTCGCGCATGTGCCGGCGCAGGGCGGGCAGGGTGAGCGGGGCGGCGCCGGGCCGGGGCACCACGAACGCGCAGCTGCGCTCGCCGAGATAGGCGTCGGGCACCGCGACGACCGCGGCGTCGTGCACCGCGGGATGGGTCAGCAGGTGGTTCTCGACCTCCTCGGCCGCGATCTTCTCGCCGCCCCGGTTGATCTGGTCCTTGGCCCGGCCCTCGACCACCAGGTAGCCGTCGGGGCGCAGCCGGACCAGGTCGCCGGTGCGGTAGAAGCCGTCGGCGGTGAAGGCGGTGCGGTTGTGCTCGGCGGCCCGCCAGTACCCGCGGATGGTGTACGGCCCGCGCGTGAGCAGGTGCCCCACCTCCCCCACCGGCACCGGCTCGTCGCGCTCGTCCACGATGCGCAGCTCGTCGTCGGGGCTGATCGGCCGGCCCTGGGTGTGCAGCACGATCTCGTCGGGGTCGTCGAGCCGGGTGTAGTTCACGAGCCCCTCGGCCATCCCGAACACCTGTTGCAGGCGGCAGCCGAGGCCGGGGCCGATCCGCGCGGCGACGGTGTCGACGAGCTTGGCCCCGCCGACCTGGAGCACGGCCAGGCTGGACAGGTCCGGCCTGTCCGCGGCGGCCTCGACGGCCTCCAGCCAGAGCAGGGCCAGGGGCGGTACGACGGCGGTGATGGTGACCCGCTCGGCCGCGATCAGCGGCAGGACGGTCGCCGGGTCGGGCCGCGGGGCGAGCACGATCCGGCCGCCCGCGTGCAGCACGCCGAGCACGCCCGGTGAGGACATGGTGAAGTTGTGCGACACCGGCAGCGCCGTCAGATAAATACTGTCCGGGCCGAGCGCGCAGATCTCGGCGGAGGCGCGGACGCTGTACAGGTAGTCGTCGTGCGTGCGCGGGATGAGCTTCGGCAGCCCGGTGCTGCCGCCGGACAGCTGCAGGAACGCGACCTCGTCGGCCGCCGGGCCGGCGGGCAGCCGGGCCACGTCGGCCGGGTCCGCGTAGAGCGAGTCGAGCCGCACGTGCCCACCGGCGTCGCCGGCCACGATGAGGGTGGCGGGCTCGGCCGCGGTGGCGAGGGTGCGGTGGTCGAAGCCCTCGTGCACGTCGGTGGTGACGAACGCGACCGCCTCGGTGTGGGCGCAGAAGTAGCCGATCTCGGCCGAGCGGTGCGCCGGCAGCGCGAAGACCGGCAGCGCGCCGAGGCGGAACAGCGCGAAGACGACGTCGAAGTACGCGGCGGTGTTGGGCAGCTGCACCACCACCCGGTCGCCCCGGCGCACCCCGATCCCGTGCAGGCCGGCGGCCAGGCGCAGGGCCCGGTCGCGCAGCTGCGCGTAGCTGACCCGGTCGGCGCCGTCCACGACCGCGATCCGGTCGCCGTGCGCTGCGGCCCGCTCGCGCAGCAGGTCGTCGAAGGTCTGGCCGGTCCAGTAGCCGCGGTCGCGGTACACCCGGGCGAATTCCTCAGGAAACATCGGCCTGCTCCGTCGCCAGCCCGAGGGCGGCCAGCATGGTGCCGAGCTTCGCGGAGGTCTCGGCCAGCTCGGCCTCGGGATCGGAGCCGGCCACGATCCCGGCCCCGGCGAACAGGTCGAGGCCACCGGCGTCGGCGACCGCGCAGCGGATGGTGACCGCCCACTCGCCGTCCCCGGCCGCGTCGACCCAGCCGACCATGCCGGTGTAGAAGCCGCGGTCGAACGGTTCGAGCTCGCCGATCGCGGCCCGCGCGGCCACGGTCGGGGTGCCGCACACCGCGGGCGTCGGGTGCAGCGCGGCGGCCAGGGTCAGCGCGCTCACGGCCGGGTCGGCGACGGTGCCGGTGACCAGGGTGCCCAGGTGCCACATGGTGTTGGTGCGCACCAGCGTGGGCTCCGCGGGCACCGTGAGCTGTGCGCAGAACGGGCGCAGCGCGTCGGCCACGGCCCGGGTCACGACCGCGTGCTCGTGCCGGTCCTTCTCGGAGCGCAGCAGGGCGGCGGCGCGGCGGGCGTCCTCGGCCGGGTCGGCGCTGCGGGCGGCCGAGCCGGCGAGCGGGTGGGCCGCGACCTGCCGGCCGTGCCGGGAGACGAGCAACTCGGGACTGGCCCCGAGCAGTGTTCGCCCCCCGCCCAGATCGATGCCGAAGGTGTACCCGCCGGGCTCCCGCGCCGCGAGCGCCCGCACCACCGGCGCCGGGTCGAAGCCGGGCGCGTCGGCCCGCAGCGAGCGGGCCAGCACCACCTTGGTGTACTGCCCGTCGCCGATCTCCCGCACCGCCCGGTCGACGGCGGCCGCGTACCGGTCGGGCGCGGGCACCGGACGCAGCCGGTCGATGGCCTGCACGGCCGCGGGGCCGGCGGGCTCGCCGGGGCCCATGGGGCGGCCGCGCCGCAGGTGCAGGGGGACGACCAAATGGGCGTGCGCGTCCGGGGCGAACGGCACCGCGCCGACCACGGTGCGCACCGAGTGCCCGGCCGCCTCGGCCACGCCGAGCACGGCCTGCACCCGGCGGTCGAGGTCGGCCAGGGCGTCGCGGCGGCCGGAGGGCGGGACCGCGAAGTACGTGCCCTCGGCCAGCAGCGTGCCGCGCGGCGAGGCGAAGAGCGAGGACGTGCCGGGGCGGTACGCGGCGACGAGTTCGGCGGCGGAGCCGACGGCGGGCTCGGTGGAGACGGTGGTCACGGGTGGTGCTCCCTTCGGCCGGCAGGGTGTTGCCGGGATCGGCGCTCAGGCGCGCAGCGTGGCGCCGCCGTCGACGTACAGGTCGTGCATGGTGATGTGCCGGGCGCGCTCCGAGGCGAGGAAGAGCACGGCGTCGGCGATGTCCTCGGGCTCGGCGATGCGCCCGAGGGGAATGCCGGACCGGTAGGCCGCGGGGTCGCCGGCGACGACCGCCGCCGCCCCGGCCGCGGGCCCGCCGGGGTGTCCGGCCCACATGGCCCGCTGCATCGGGGTGTCGGTCGAGCCGGGGGCGACGACGTTGCAGCGGATGCCGTACTCCGCCAGCTCCAGCCCGAGGCTCTTGGTGAAGTGGGTCGCGGCCGCCTTGGACGCGGCGTACGCGGCCATCCCGGCCCGCGGCACACCGGCCGCGTTGGACGAGACGGTCACGATGGCGCCGGCCCGGCGGACCCGCATCCGCCGGGCCACCGCACGGCTGGCGTGGAATACCCCGGTCGCGTTGACCGCGAACGTGTCGGCCCAGTCGGCGTCGGAGCAGCCGAGCACCGGGCCGGTGCGCAGGATCCCGGCCACGTTGACCAGGACGGTGATCGGGCCGAGCCCGGCCTCGACGGCCGCGACGACGTCCTCCACCTGTGCCGCCGAACTGACGTCGGCGGGGTGGGCGGCGATGCCGTCGAACTCGGCGGCGAGCTTGGCGACGCCGTCGGCGTCGCGGTCGACCGCCGCGACCCGGGTGCCGCCGGCGGCGAACGCCACGGCGACGGCGCGGCCGATGCCCTGAGCGGCGCCTGTCACCAGCGCGATCCCGTCCATGATCCTCCTTCGATGTAAGGTTAGCCTAAGCTAAGCCGGAGCTCCCGAGAGGGCCTGCTCCCGGTCGCGTTCCTGCTCGGACAGCTGCACGCGGGTCATCGCCCGGCGCAGGATCGGCGGGCCCATCACCGAGGTGACGACCGCGATGAGGACGACCACGGTGTAGGTCGCGGTCGACAGCACCCCCAGCCGCAGGCCGGTGGTGGCCACGACGACCTCGACCACGCCCCGCGAGTTCATCCCGGCGCCGAGGGCGATGCCCTCCCAGTGCGACAGCCGGCTGGCCCGCGCGCCGACGTAGGCGCCGACGAACTTGCCGACGATCGCGATCAGCAGCAGCGCCACCCCGGCCACCAGCACCCTGGGGTCGGCCAGCGCGGTGAGGTCCATCCGCAGCCCGGCGGTGGCCAGGAAGATCGGGGCCAGCACCGACAGCACCACCGTGCGCAGCGGCGCCAGGTCGGTCCACAGCGGCCGGGCGGGCCGGGCGTCGAGCTCCCCGGGCCGCTCGCGGGTCCGGCCGATGAGGATGCCGGCCACGAACGCCCCGAACAGCGCCTCCATGCCCATCGCCTGGGTGGCGGCCGCGCCGAGCAGGACCAGGATCACCGCGACGGTGACCCGCACCCCGCCCTCGGCCGAGCGGGCGGCGAGCCGCATCACCCAGCGGACCAGCGGGCGGCCCACGAGCAGGGCGGCGGCGAGGAAGCCCAGGAGGTACACGATGGACAGGACGACGGAGCCCGCGTGCACGCCGGTGGTGGCGGCGGCCGCGACCACCGACAGCAGGAACCAGCCGATCGCGTCGTCGAACGAGCCGGCGGCCAGGGTCAGCTGCCCGATGTCGCGGTGCAGCAGGCCCATGTCGGCGAGCGTCTTGGCGATCACCGGGATCGCGGTGACACACATCGCCACCCCGAGGAACAGGGCGAAGACCCATCTGTCGGTACGGCCGGTCAGCAGCGCCGCCGGCACCAGGAAGCCGGCGGCGATGCCGAGGGCGAGCGGCAGCAGCAGCCCGGAGAGGCTCACCCGCAGCCCGGTCAGGCCGCGCCGGCGGATCATCCCGGCGTCGAGCTGGGCGCCGGTGACGCCGACGAGCAGCAGCACGCCGACCTGCCCGACCGCGTCGACGAGGTGCAGCTGGTTGGCGTCGGCCGGGAACAGCCAGCGCAGGAAGCCGGGCGACCACGCGCCCAGCAGCGAGGGGCCGAGAATCACGCCGGTGAGCAGCTCGCCGACGAGGGCGGGCAGCTTGACCCGGACCGCGAGCCGGCCCAGCGCGAGCGCGACGAGCAGCAGGACCGAGACCTGCAGCAGGAACAGCAGCAGGGCGTGCGGAGCGAGGCTGGGTAGTGGACTAGTCACCGTCTTCCCCTTCGTGGTGATCGAGGTTCACCACTCCACGCTTCCAATACCCATCGATTTCTGTCCATTTTCTATTGAGCCCAGTCGCCCGGATGTGCCGGCGGATCGGCTTCAGGCCGCCCGCCTCGCCGGCCACCCAGACGTAGCCGTCGCCCGCCGGCAGTGCGAGCGCGGTCAGCTCCTCCCGCAGCGACTCGCCGCGCTCCCGGTGCAGCCAGCGCACGTCGGCGTCGGCCCGGGTGGGCAGCGGCTGCTCCTCGGCGTCGTTCGCCACCTCGATCCGGGCGATCACCTTCGCGCCCGCGGGGAGCCGCTCCAGCCACGCGGCCAGGGCCGGCAGCGCGGTCTCGTCGGCCCCGAGCAGGTACCAGTCGAAGGTGAAGGGCACGAGGTTCGACCCGCGCGGCCCGAGGATCCCCAGCCGCTGCCCCGGTGCCGCCTGGGCCGCCCACGAACCGCCGGGCCCGTGGCCGTGCAGCGCGAAGTCGATGTCGAGCTCGCGCTGCTCGGGGCGCAGGAACCGGACGGTGTAGTCGCGGAAGATCGGCAGCGGCTGCCCGGGCGGCGGCGGCTCCAGGCCGTCCTCGCCCAGCGTCGGCATCACCGGCAGCTCGGCCCCGGGCTCGGGGAAGAACACCTTGACGTGGTCGTCGGGGGCGGCGTAGCAGAAGCCGTCGAGCTGCTCGCCGCCGAAGGTCACGCGGACCATGCCGGGGCTGAGCCGGTGCACGCGCCGCACCTCGAGGAGTCTCGGGGTGAGGTCGTGCCAGACGAGCTCGACGTCGCGGGCGATGGTCATGCGCTGGTCTCCTTGGCGGTGATGAACTGCAGCAGCTCGGCGTTGAGCCGTTCGGGCTGTTCGAGGTATCCGTAGTGGCCGGCGTCGGGGATCTCGGCGTACCGGGCGCCGGGGATGGCCTTGGCCACCTCGCGGCCGAGCGGCGCGGGCGCGACCAGGTCGTCGGCGAACCCCACGACCAGGCAGGGCGTGCGGATGCGGCCGTAGTCGTCGAGCCGGTCGTCCTCGGCGCCCAGCTCGGTCCGGCTCTCCTCGCCGTTGCCGGCCAGGGGCGCGGCGAAGACGTCGAGCCAGTCCTGGGCGAGGCGGTCGTCGGCGAGGGTGCGCGGGGAGAGGTTGAAGGCGGCGCGGACCACGGCCCGGTAGAGCGGGGCAATATCCGTGCCGGCGACCGCGCGCTCGGCCTCGCTCATCGCGGCCAGGAAGGCGCCCTGGCGGCCGAAGGTGGCCATGAGCACGGCCCGGTCGACCAGGTCCGGGCGGCGCAGGCACACCTCGGCGGCGACCCGGGCGCCCATCGACGATCCGACCAGCCGGACCGGTCCCCCGTCGAGGTGCTCGATGAGGGCGATCGTGTCCGCCACCAGGTCGGCGAAGGTGACCAGGTCAGGCGTGTCCGACGGCGGGATGCCGCGGGCGTCGAAGGTGACGACCGTGTAGCCGGCGGCGACGAGGGCCGGCACCTGGTAGAGGTGCCACGTCCGGCCGCGCGCGCCGGTTCCGGCCAGCATCAGTACCAGCGGACCTGCTCCGGTCTGTTGCACGTTGAGCCGCGTGCCATTGACGTCGATCAGGGGCATGGTTCCTCCGCTCGGGCGACACAGGCCACGTCGGCGGAGACGCGGTCGGCCGGCGCCGGGTCCGCGACCCGGCCCGCGTGGAGGCGGACGATGCGGGGCAGGCGCTCGATGGTGCTGGTGCGGTGGGCGATGACGAGGACCGTGCGGTCGCGGCGCAGCGTGGCCAGGGCGGCCTCGATGCGGTGGGCGGTGCGCGGGTCGAGGTCGGCGGTGGCCTCGTCGAGGATGAGCACGTCGGGGTCGATCATCGCGGCCCGGACCAGGCCGACCAGCTGCCGCTCACCGGCCGAGAACCGCTCGCCGCGCCGGCCCAGCGGGGCGTCGAAGCCGCCCGGCAGTCCCTCGACCCAGCCGGTCAGCCCGAGCCGGTCGGCGGCCGCGGCGAACTCGGCGCGGCCCGGCCGTCCCGGGGTGAGCGCCAGGTTGTCGGCCAGGGTGCCCGAGATGACGTGCACCTGCTGCGGGATGAGCACCAGGCGGCGGCGCAGCTCGGCCGGGTCGAGCGCGGCCAGGTCGGCCCCGTCGTGGCGGACGCTGCCGCCGTCCGGCCGGTACAGCCCGCACAGCAGCTTCGCGAGGGTCGTCTTCCCCGAGCCGGTCTCGCCGACGAGCCCCGCGTGTTCGCCGGGCGCGAAGGCCACCGAGATGTCGTGCAGCACCGGTTCCCCGTCGCGGTACGCGTACGAGACCCCCTCCGCCACCAGTCCTTGTTCTCGAGGCGCGGGCCCGGTGCGGTCGCGCGCTTCGGTGCGCGCGGGCGGCTCGGCCGCGTCCAGCAGGTCGAGGAGGCGGGCCAGACCGACGCGGGACTCCAGCATCTCCCCGGCGACCAGCGTGAAGTCGTCGACGGAGCTGAACAGGTCGCGGCTGGCCAGCACGAACGTGACGACCACGCCGACCGTCACCACGTCCGCGCCGGCCAGCAGCCCGCCCACCACGAGCAGGGCGGCGCTGGTCAGGCCCTGGATCACCCAGGTGACGTCGATCCAGGTCGCGGCGCGCTGGGCCGCGCGGGCGGTGCTGAGGTACCCGCCGGCGTCCGCGCGCATCCGGGCCAGCCAGGTGCCGGTGGCCCCATCGATCCGCAGCTGCTCGCGGGCCTGCAGGCTCTCGGTGAACGTCGCCGACAGGGTGGCCTGGGCCGCGGCCTCGGCCGGGTAGGCGTCCTCGGCGGCCCGGCGGAACCGGCGGGTGATCCACCACATCGGCGGGCCGAACACGAGCAGCAGCACCCCGGACAGCTCCCAGGACGAGCTGATCAGGACGATCGCGGTGAACACGAGGTACCCGCCGAGCGAGATCAGGTCCGGCAGCTGGCTGCGCACGAACGTGGCCAGCTCGGCGATCTCCACCGTGGCCCGGCGCAGCAGGTCGCCGCCCCGGTGCGCCTCCAGGAACCGCAGCGGGGTCTCGCCCAGCCGGGCCACCACCAGGTCGCGCAGCCCCTGCACGACCCGCTCGCCGGCCCGGGTCAGCAGCACCTCGGACCAGCGCAGCAGGATCGTGCGGGCGACGACCAGGCCGAGCACGGTCCCGGCGGTGACGAGCAGCCCGTGCCGGTCGTGGTCGAGCAGCCGGTCGACGGCCCGGCCGATGAGCACCGGGATCAGGGTCAGGGCGAGCGTGGAGAGCAGGTTGACCACGACCCCGGCCGCGACCGCGCCGCGGTGCGCGCGCAGGTGCGGCCAGGCCCGGCGCACGACGTGGCGCAGGTCCGGCTCCTCGGCGAGCATGCGTACGTCAGCCACGGCCCACCAGCTCCTCGCGCTGCCCGGTCCCGGTGTTGAGGCCCTCGCCCAGGTCGATTACCCGGTCGGCGGCCTCGGCGACCGCGGGGCGGGAGGTGGCGAAGACGATCGTGACGCCGAGCTCCCGCAGGCCGCGCAGGATGCGCTGTTCGGTGGCGGCGTCGACGGCCGAGGTGACGTCGTCCAGCAGCAGCACCCGCGCGCCGCGCAGCAGGCCGCGGGCGAGGGCGAGGCGCTGGAGCTGGCCGCCGGAGACCGTGTTGCCGCGCTCCCCCACCTCCGTCGCCAGCCCGTCGGGGAGGTCGGCGACAAAACCGTCGATCGCCGCGGTACGGCACGCCGCTCGCAGGTCGTCGTCGCTCAGCGCGGCGCGGCCGAGGCGCAGGTTGTCGGCGATCGTGCCGGACAGCAGCAGCGGGCGCTGGCCGACGATGGTGACCGCCTCGCGCAGGCGGTCGGGGTCCAGCTCCCGCAGGTCGGTCCCGCCGTAGGTGACCCTGCCGGCGCTGGGCTCCTCGAGGCCGGCGAGCAGGCGGAGGAGGGTGGTCTTGCCGGTGCCGACCCCGCCGACCACGGCCACGAAGGCCGCCTCCGGCACGGACAGGTCGGGCAGCTCGATCGGTTCGCGGCCGGCCCGCTCGACGCTGAGGTTCTCGGCGTTGAGCTCGCCGTCCCGCGGGGCCGCGGTGCCCTTCGGTCGCGCCGGTCCCGCGTCGAGGACGGCGCCGATCCGCCCGGCCGCCGTCCAGGCGTCGCCGAGCTGGTTGAACCGGAACGTCAGCATCATGACCTGGCGGCCGAGCAGCGTCATCCAGCTCGCGAACGAGACCAGCCCGCCGACGGTGAACGCGCCGTCGAGCACGAGCAGGCCGCCGACGCCGACCCCGACCGCGGTGGCCAGCCAGGGCACGAACGGGGCGTGCGCCGCCCAGGAGGCCGCGACCCGGGCCAGCGCGAGGGTGCGCTCGCGGACGTCGTCGCTGGCGCCCCGGTGCCGGCGGACCAGTTCGGTCTCGCCGCCCAGCCCGCGGACCGCCGTGCTGGCCGAGAGCAGGTCCTCGACGGCGTCGGCCCGGGCGCTGTGGGCCGCGGACAGGGCGCTGTTGGCCCGCTCGTACCGCCGCGGGTACCAGAGATTGACGATGATCAGCAGCGGGACGGTGGCCAGCCCGATGGCGGCGAGGGCCGGCCCGAGCGTGGCGACCACCGCGATGACGGCGACGAAGCCGAGCACCCCGCTCACCAGCGACGGCACGGTGGCGATCCACACGATGAGCGTCTCGACGTCCCGGGTGCCGCGGGTGACCAGATCGCCGGTGGAGAACCGGCCCGCGGTCGCGGTGTCCCAGCCGAGGATGCGGTCGGCCAGCCGCAGCAGCAGCGCGTTGCCGGCCCGGACCCCGGCCAGCGCCGCCCACCACCGCATCGCGAACTCGGCCCCGGTCAGCGCGACGGACACGGCCAGGGTCGCCGCCGCCCACCAGAACAGCGCGGGCCGGTCGCCGGCGGTGATGCCGTCGTCGAGCGCGCGGCCGAGGCACCACGGGAGCAGGATCAGGCCGCCCTGGTACGCGAGGCCGCCCACCCACGACGCGCCGACTCCCCGCCCCGCGTGGCGCAGGCACCACCGCAACAGCACCGTGGGGCTCATGCGCGCACCGCCAGGGCGGCGACGGTACGCAGCTCGAGCAGGTCCCGCAGCCGCAGCTCGACCCCGGCCGCGCGGGCCGCGCTGGTGAGCCGCATCGCCGCGATGCTGTCCCCGCCGAGGTCGAAGAAGCTCTCCTCGGCCCCGACCTCGTCGACGCCGAGCGCGGCGGCGAACAGCGCCGCGAGCCGCTCCTCGGCCTCCCCGTGCGGCGGCCGCCCGGTGGCGGTGTGCTCCGGCTCGGGCAGCGCGGCCCGGTCGAGCTTGCCGTTCACGGTCAGCGGGATCGCGTCGACCCGCACGACCGCGGCCGGCACCAGGTAGGCCGGCAGCCGCTGCCCGGCCCACGCCTTGACCTCCCGCGGTTCGGCGGTCGCGGCGACGACGTACGCGATCAGGCGCCCGCCCGCGGCCACGACGACGCACTGGGCGACGTCCGGGTGCTCGGCGAGCGCGACCGCGACCTCACCGGGCTCGACCCGGTGCCCGCGGATCTTCACCTGGTCGTCGGCCCGGCCCAGGTAGTCGATGCGGCCGTCGGCGGTCCAGCGGGCGACGTCGCCGGTGCGGTACATGCGAGCTCCGGGTCGGTTCGTGAACGGATCGGCGACGAACCGCTCGGCGGTGAGTCCGGCCCGGCGCAGATAGCCCAGGGCCAGCTGCGCGCCGCCGATGTAGAGCTCCCCGGCCACCCCGGGCGGGACGGGCCGCAGGCGCCGGTCGAGCACGTACAGCGTCAGGTTGGCGACCGGCCGCCCGATGAGCGCCCGCGGCACCTCCTTGACCCGCTGCACGACCGCGTCGACGGTGCACTCGGTGGGGCCGTAGAAGTTGTACGACTCGGTGTCGGGCAGCGCGGCCATGGCCGCCCACAGCGGGTCGGGCACCGCCTCCCCGCCGACCCCGAGCACCGCCAGCCCGGCCGCGTCGAACCCGGCCGCGAGCAGCTGCTCCAGGTGCGAGGGGGCCACCTCGATGACGTCGATGCCGTTGTCCCGCAGCAGCGCCGCGAGCAGCCGCGGGTCGCGGCGGGGCTCGTCGGTGACCAGGTGCAGCTCGTCCCCGCCGAGCAGGGCGAGCAGCGGCTGCCACGACGCGTCGAACGCGAACGACCAGTTGTGCGCGACGCGCAGCGGGCGTCCGAGGCGTTCGGCGGCCGGCCCGAGGATGCGGTGCCGGTGGCTGGCGTGCAGGTTGACGACCGTACGGTGCGGGACGAGCACGCCCTTGGGTCGCCCGGTCGAGCCGGACGTGTAGATGACGTAGGCCGGGTGATCGGGCGTGATCGCTGCCGGTGCCGCCGTGGCGGTGGGCCAGGGTTCGTCGAGCACCAGCGTTGCCGTGCCGGGCGGCAGCAGGTCCACTGTGGACCGCACGGCGAGCGTGACGACCGGTTTCGCGTCGTCGAGCATGGCGGCGATGCGGGCGGGCGGGTATTCGGGGTCGATCGGCAGGTAGGCGGCGCCGGAGCCCATCGCCCCGAGGATCGCCGGCACGATGTGTTCCCCGCGGGGCAGCACGAGCGCGACGAGCCGGCCGGGGCCGGCCCCGGTCGCGGCGAGCACCCCGGCGAGCGCGTCGGCCTCGGCGGCCAGCCGCGCGTAGCTCCACCGCCGCTCCCCCACCACCAGCGCGGTGTTGTCCGGCGTCCGGGCGGCCCACCCGGCGACCAGCCCGGGCAGGGTGGCCGGTGTGACGTCGACCGCGCCGGCGTTCCAGTCCACGAGGATCCGGTGCCGCTCGGCTCCGGTCAGCGCATCCGCCCGGTCCACGGCCCGCCCGGGATCGGCGGCCAGGTCCCCGGCGAGCGCGACGAGCCGATCGAGCAGCAGCCGCGCGGTGGCCGCGTCGAACACGTCGGCCCGGTACTCCAGCGTCAGGTGCAACCCGTCATCGTCGGCGGCGACGAGCGTCAGCGGATAGTGGGTGGCGTCCCGCGCGGTGACGTCGGCGAGTTTGAGCCCCGCGGCGCGCTGGCTGTCGTCGAGCCGTTCCGCGTCGACCGGGTAGCTCTCGAACACCACGAGGGTGTCGAACAGCTCTCCGCCGCCGGCCAGGCGCTGGATGGCGGCGAGCCCGAGGTGCTGGTGGGCGAGCAGCTCGGCCTGGCCGCGCTGCAGCCGGTGCAGGAACTCCGCCCAGCTCTCGCTTGCCCGCAGGCCGGCCCGGACCGGAACCGTGTTGATGAACAGCCCGATCATGTCGGCCGACCCGGCGAGCTCGGGCGGCCGCCCGGCGACGGTGGCCCCGAAGACGACGTCGTCCCGCCCGGTGAGCCGCCCGAGCACGACCGCCCACAGCCCCTGGACGAGCGTGTTGAGCGTGATCCCGTTCGCCTTGGCGAACGCGGCCGCGGCGGCGGGCAGCTCGGCACTGATCTCCCCAGGCAGGCTCCCGGCCCGCCCGGTAGCCCCCGGCGCGACGAGTGTCGGCTCCCCCACCCCGGCGAGAGCCGCCCGCCAGGCCTCCTCAGCGGCCTCGTTGTCGGCGGCTTCGAGCCAGGCGAGGAAATCCCGATACGGCCGGGCAGGCGCCGGCAGGGCCCCCGCGTACGCGGCGAACAGCTCCCGCGCGATCAGCGGCCCGGACCACCCGTCGACGAGCAGATGATGCTGGGTGATCACGAGCGTGTGCCGATCGTCATCGTGCCGCTGCAGCAGCATCCGCATCAGCGGCGCCCTGGCCAGGTCAAAGGCCCGCGCCCGCTCGTCGTCGGCACTGCCCTGGTCGTCGTACCGCCACGGAACCTCAACCTTGGCGGGAACCACCTGAACAGGACGCCCGTTGGCGGTGGTGGTGAACGCGGCCCGAAGGTTGGGATGCCGCTCGAGCAACGTGTCCGCAGCCGCCCGGAGCCGGTCGGCGTCGAGGGGCCCTTCGAGTTCGAGACTCTGCTGCACCGCGTACCCGGTGTCGTCGAGCTGATGCAGGTAGAACAGCCCTTCCTGCAACGGCGTCAGCGGCAGCACGTCGACGAGGCCGGGGAACCGCTCGCTCAGCTCGTCGAGCTCGGTCTGGTCGACGGCCGCGAGCACGTCGGACGGGGTGCGGGCACCCTGGTGGTCGACCAGCGTCCCGATGAGGTCGATGGCGTCGGTCCACGCGGTCAGGAGTTCACCGGCATCCCGAACGGCGTGGCGCGGGTAGGCGATCGACAGGCGGAGTTCGCCGTCCACGATGGACGCCTCGACGGAGTAGGCGTGCCGGACCGGCAGGTGGTCCCCGGCATCGCCGCGCAGCCCGTCGATCGGCGTCCACGGCCGAACGTCGGCGGGCCGGTTCTCCGCGTCGCCGGTCTGGTGGCCGAGGTAGTTGAACAGGATCGGCGCGGTGACGTCCGGGAGCCGGTCGCGCAGCAGGCCGTAGCCGATGCCCCCGTCGGGTGCGGCGCGGAGCTGTTCCTTGACGGCCTTCAAGGCGGTTTCGGGGTCGTCGCCGCTGGTCGTGAGGCGGACAGGGTGCGTGGTCGTGAACCAGCCCACCGTGCGCGACAGGTCGGCGCCGGGCAGGAGGGCCTCTTCGCGGCCGTGGCCCTCCAGCTCGACCAGGATGTCGCGGCGCACCAGGGCGAGGGCGGCCAGCAGCACGTCCTGTTGGTTCACGCGGTACTGCGGCAGGGCCACCACGGGAACGCGGGCCGTCACCTGGTCGAGCGTCCCCAGTGTGTCCCGCCCCCCGTCCAACGCGAAGCCCTCCGCCGCACCATCCACAATGGACCGCCAATACGGCAGTTCCCGCGCCCGGTCGAGCTTCCCGAGCGCCAGCACCCACTCCCGGAACGACGTCTCCGGCTCCACAGTGGACTCGCCCGCCAGGTCGGCTATGAGGATCGGCCAGGAGACCGCGTCGACCGCGAGGTGGTGGATCTCCAGCAGGACCTCGTCACCCGCAAGCACCGCCCGCAGCATCCTTCCCGCCGCCGGGTCGAGGTCGGCCGTGCCGACCAGTGCCGAGGCATCCACCGCGCCGGGTGGGGGGATCTCCAGGCCGGCGCCGGTCCAGGTCGCCCGCAGCACGTCGTGGCGGTCCAGCAGCACCTGGACGCGCCGGGTCAGGTCCGCCGTGGTCAGGCCGGCCGGGGCGCGCAAGCGCATCGACTGGGACAAGCGGGGGTCGTCCGCGCCCGGGGCCAGCATGATGGGGGTGGCCGGGACGAAGCCCCAGCCCGCCGACCGGTCGCGCTGCTCCGCCACGAGCGGCACCGCCACCGCCGCCAGACCCTCCACCGTCGGGCGGGCGAAGACGTCCCGGGCCGTGATGCGCCAGCCCGCCTCCCGCGCCCGCGCGGTCAGCTGCAGGGCCAGGATGCTGTCGCCGCCCAGGGCGAAGAACCCGTCCCGGACGCCGGCGCGCGGCAGGCCCAGGACCTCGGCCACCAGGCGGGCCAGCACCGCCTCGGTCTCCGTGCGGGGCTCGTCGTCGCCGGCCCGGGCGGCGAAGTCCGGTGCGGGCAGCGCGTTGCGGTCCAGTTTGCCGTTGCCGGTCACCGGCAGCGCGGGCAGCGCGACGAACGCGGCCGGGACCATGTGCTCCGGCAGGCGCTCGGCCACCCAGGACCGGTCCACCGAGCCGACCACGTAGGCGATCAGGCGGCCTTCGCGGGCCACCACGACCGCCTCCGCGACCTGCGGATGGGACGCGAGCACGGCGGCGATCTCGCCCGGTTCGACGCGCTGGCCGCGGATCTTCACCTGGTCGTCGGTGCGGCCGAGGTAGACGATCCGGCCGTCGGGGTCGAGGCGGGCCAGGTCGCCGGTGCGGTACATGCGCTCGCCCGGAACGAACGGGTCGGCCACGAACCTGGTCGCGGTCAGTCCGGCCCGGCCCAGGTAGCCGCGGGCCAGCTGGACGCCCGCGAGGTAGAGCTCGCCCTGCGCCGCGGGGCGCAGCCACGGGTCGAGGAGGTACGTGCGGGTGTTCCAGACCGGAAGGCCGATCGGGACCGGGGCCGCCGCATCCGCGACCGCGTGGGACGTGACGTCGACCGCGGCCTCCGTCGGGCCGTACAGGTTGTGCAGCTCGACGCCCGGCAGCACCTCGGCGAACCGCGCCGCCACCTCGGCCGGCAGGGCCTCGCCGCTGGCGATGACCCGCCGCAGCGGCACGCCGGCGGCGGTGGGCTCGGCGAGGAAGGCCCGGAGCATGGACGGTACGAAATGGACGGTCGAAACGCCCTCGCGCCGGATCAGGCCGGCGAGATAGGCCGGGTCGCGGTGGCCGTCGGGCCGCGCGACGACGAGGGTCGCGCCGGTGACGAGCGGCCAGAAGAACTCCCACACCGACACGTCGAAGCCGGCCGGGGTCTTCTGCAGGACGCGCTCGCCCCGCGTCAACGGGTACTCCGCCTGCATCCACAGGAGACGGTTGACGATCGCGCGGTGCGTGACGGTCACGCCCTTGGGGCGGCCGGTCGAGCCGGAGGTGTAGATGACGTAGGCCGCCGTGCCGGGCAGGACCCGCGGCGCCTCCCACGGTCCCGAGGGGTCCTCGGCCACGGTTTCCGTCGTCAGTACCGCCACCGCCCCCGCATCCGCCAGCAGCATCGCGTTGCGCTCGCGCGGGTGGGTGGGGTCGAGCGGCAGGTACGCGGCGCCGGCGCGCTGCACGGCATGCAGCGCGACGACGAGCTCCACCGACCGGGGCAGCGCGACGGCCACGACGCTCTCCGGCCGCACACCCAGCTCGTGCAGGCGGGCGGCGAGCCGGTCCACGCGCGCGTCGAGCTCGGCGTACGTCAGCTCCGTGCCCTCGAACCGCAGCGCGATCGCGTCCGGGTGCGCGGCGACCGCGGCCCGGAACAGGTCGGGCAGCGTCGTGGCGGGGACCGGTCGCGGGAGCCCCGCCGGGCCCGGCTCGCCGAACTCGGCGAGGGCGCGGCCGACCGGGGCGGAGGGGCGGGCGGCGAGGGTGGCGAGGATCGTGCCGTACCGGTCGATGAGGTCCTCGGCGATCCGCTCGGAGAACAGGTCGCCGCGGTAGGCAAGGCCGAGCCGGAGCCGCTCCCCGGGCGCGACGGCGAGGGTGAGCGGGTAGTGCGGGGCGTCGTCGCCGGTCACGCCGGTCATCCGCAGCCCGCCGGCCCCGGTCGCGGCCCGCAGCGCGTCCCCGTCGAGCGGGTAGCTCTCGAAGATCGTGAGCGTGTCGAACAGCTCGCCGACGCCGCCGAGCCGCTGGATGTCGGCGAGCGGGAGGTGCTGGTGCTCCAGGAGCGCGGCCTGGCCGGCCTGGACGCGGTCGAGCAGCGCGGTCCAGGACTCGGCGGGGTCGAGCGGCACGCGGACCGGCAGCGTGTTGATGAAGAAGCCGATCATGTCCTCGACGCCGGGCACCTGGGCCGGGCGGCCGGACACGGTGGTGCCGAAGACGACGTCGGTGCGGCCGGTGAGCTGGACGAGCAGCACCGCCCAGGCCGCCTGCACGACGGTGTTCAGGGTGACCTGCCGCTCCCGCGCGAGGGTGGTGAGCCGCGCGGTCACCTCGGCCGGCAGCTCCCGTTCGAGCTGGCCCGGGCGGGCGTCGGCGGGGCCGGCGGCGGGCGCGACGAGCGTCGGCTCCTCGATCCCGGCCAGCGCCCGGCCCCACGCCTGCTCGGCGGCGGCCCGGTCGGTGCGCCGCAGCCAGCGCAGGTACTCCTCGTACGGGCGCGGACGCGGCAGCTCCCGCCCGGCGTACAGGTCGAACAGGTCCCGCACGGCCAGCGGCGTGGACCACCCGTCGAGCAGCACGTGGTGGTTGGTGAGCACGAGCCGGTGCCTGCCGGGCAGCCGCACGAGGGTGAGCCGCAGCAGCGGCGCCTGCGCCAGGTCGAAGGTCCGACCCCGATCGGCCGCGGCGAGCCGTTCGAACGCCGTTTCAGGGTCGGCCTCGCCGTACAGGTCCACCTCGGACCACGGCAGCTCGGCCCGCGCGGCCACGACCTGCCGCAGCACGCCGCCGGCCCCGGCCGGGAACGCGACGCGCAGGGTGGCGTGCCGGTCGAGCAGCGCCTGCCCGGCCGCGCGCAGGCGCCGCGCGTCGAGCGGCCCTTCGAGGTCGAGGACCTGCTGCACCACGTACGGGTCGACGTCCCCGGCCAGCGCGGCCAGGAAGACGAGCCCCTCCTGCAGCGGCGTGGGCGGCCACACGTCGGCCAGCCCGCCTGGCCGCCGCTCCAGCGCCTCGACCTCGGCCTGGGTCAGGCCCGGCTGCAGCAGGTCGGACGGGATGAGCCCGGCGTCCACGGTGGACAGTTCGGCCAGCGCCGCGAACCAGTCGGCCGCGATGACCCGCACCGCCTCCTCGCCGATGACCCCGGCGGGATAGCTGAGCGTTGCGGTGAGCCGGCCGCCGACCACGGACGCGTTGATGTCGAGGGTCCGGGCCAGCGGCATCGCCGGGTCGGCCGCACCACCGAGGCCGCCGATGGGTTCCCAGTCGCGGTTTTCCGCGTCGGTACCGCCCAGTCTCCCCAAATAGTTGAACGTCACCTGCGGCCGGGGCCCGTCGAGGTCCAGCAGCCCGAACCGCGCCCCGTTGTCGGGCACGGCGCGCAGCTGTTCCCGCACCGCCCTGAGCGCGGCCGCGGGGCCGCCGGTCCCGGGCGTGAGCCGCACCGGGTACTCGGTCGTGAACCACCCGACGGTGCGGGACACGTCGCTGCCCGGGACGAGCTGCTCCTCCCGCCCGTGCCCCTCGAGCTCGACGAGCACGCTGTCCCGCCCGCCGCGCCGGGTCAGGGCGAGCGCGAGCGCGGCGAGCAGCCGGTCCTGCGCGGTCGCCCGGCCCGCCCCGCTGAGCAGGCCGGCGTCGGCGTCCACGGTCACGGTGCGCGCGGTCGCGACGGTGTCCCGGCCGGGATCGACGGCCCGGTCCCCGAGCGGCGCCTCGTCCTCGACGCCGACGACGCTCTGCCAGTACTCGCGCTGCTCCGCGGCATCGGCGCTCGCCAGTCCGGCGGCCCACTCCCGGAAGCTGGTTCCCGGCCGCGGGTCAGGCTGGGCCGGGTCGGCGGAGTCGGCGAGGTCGGCCAGCAGGATGCGCCAGGAGACGCCGTCGACGACGCTGTGGTGGATGACGAGCAGGAGCCGATCCCCGTCGCGTACGGCCTGCAGCATGATCCCGGCCGCCGGGTCGAGCCGGTCGGCGGCGGCCTCGGCGTCGATCGGGCCGGTCCGGACGAGGTCCGTGGCGCGAACCGTGCCGGGGGCCGGGATGTGCAGCCCGGCCGGGGTGAGCCGGGCCCGCAGCACGTCGTGCCGGTCGAGCAGCCCTTGGATGACGTTCCCGAGCTGGGGGTCGGTGAGCCCGGCGGGCAGGCGCAGGACCATCGACTGGCTGTACCGCCGCGACGGCCCGGCCCCGAGCAGCCACCGCAGCGCGGGGGTGAGCGGCACGTCCCCGACCCCGCCGCCGGCCGCGACCTGGCGCCGCACCGGCTGGAGCGGCTCGGCGACGGCGGCGATGGCGGCCACGGTCCGCAGCTCGAACACCTGCCGCGGCGTGATCCGCAGCCCGGCCGCCCGGGCGCGGGCCACGAGCTGGATGCTGACGATGCTGTCCCCGCCGAGGGTGAAGAACCCGTCGTCGACCCCGACGGCCGGCAGCCCGAGCACCTCGGCGACGAGGGCGCAGAGCAGCTCCTCGGTCGCGGTGCGCGGCGCGGTGCCGCTGCTGAGTCCGGCGAAGTCGGGCGCGGGCAGGGCGCGCTTGTCGACTTTCCCGGCCACGGTGGTCGGGATGTGTGCGAGCCCCACGTACGCGGCCGGCACCAGGTGCTCGGGCAGCCGCTCGGCGGCCCACTCGCGCAGGCCGGTGGCGTCCCCGACGGTGTAGGCGACGAGCCGCCCGTCGCGGGCGACGACGACGGCCTGCTCGACGCCGGGGTGTTCGAGGAGCGCGGCGGCCACTTCCCCGGGTTCGATCCGGAACCCGCGGATCTTCACCTGATCGTCGGCCCGACCAATGAAGTCGAGCGTCCCGCTTGCATCGCGCCGAACCACGTCCCCGGTCCGATACATCCGCTCCCCGGCCACGAACGGATCGGCCACGAACCGGGCAGCGGTAAGCCCCGGCCGGTCAAGATACCCCCGCCCGAGCTGAGCCCCAGCCAGATACAACTCCCCCTGCACGGCCGGCCGCAGCCACGAGTCGAGGATGTACGCGCGGGTGTTCCCGATCGGCCGCCCCACCGACGGCGTCGCACTGTCCTCGAGCCGGGCCATGAGCGTGTCGACGGTGCACTCGGTCGGCCCGTACAAGTTGATGGCGTCGGTCGCTTCGCGCAGCCCGGTCCACGTCTTCGGGTCGGCCGCCTCCCCACCGAGCGCCACCATCGCCGGCGGCTTGTCCAGCAGCCCGGCGGCGATGAGCGGCCCGGCGAGCGACGGCGTGACGTCGAGGAAGTCGATCCCGTGCCGGTGGACGTAGCCGACGAACAGGTCGGGGTCGCGGCGGGTCTCGTCGTCGAGCAGGTGCAGCTCATGCCCGGCAACGAGGAACAGCAACCCTTCCCACGACGTGTCGAACACCGTCGCCGCCGACAACGCGGCCTTGACCCGCTGCCCGGGCATCACGTGGGCCCGGTGATGCTGGAACAGATTCATCAAACTCGCGTGCTCAACCACCACCCCCTTCGGCCGGCCCGTCGAACCGGACGTGTAGATGAGATAGGCACCGTTACGCGGGTCGATCGCCGGAAGTTCGGCGTCCGCGTCCTCGCCCAGCACGTCGGGGGTGACCACCACCGCCGGGCGCGCGTCCCCGAGCAGGTAGTCGATCCGCTCGGCCGGATAGCCGGCATCGATCGGCAGATACACGCCACCGGAGCGCAACGCGGCCAACCACGCCACCACCGCGTCGACCGTGCGGGGCAACACCACCGCCACCGGCCGCTCCGGCCCAGCCCCTCGCGCAACCAGCACCCGGGCCAGCCGATCCACCCGCTCCGCCAACGCCGCAAACGTCAACGAAACCGAGCCACACCGCACCGCGACCGCGTCCGGCATCCGAGCCACAGTAACGGCGAACTCGTCGAGCAACGTCCCCTCAGGAACCGCCACCACCGTACCACGAACCGTGCCGTCCACAGTGGACAGCGAGGCCAGCACCGCGTCCGCCGGCGTTCCCATCAGCGCGGCCAGCCGGTCCAGCATCCGGGTCGCGGCCGAGCGGGAGATGAGGTCGGGCCGGAACTCCGCCCCGAGCACGAACCGCGAACCCGGAACGACGGTCACCGTGAACGGATAGTGGGTCGCGTCCCGCCCTGTCACCGCCGCCAGCCGCACCCCGGCCGCGTGCTCCAGCCCTCGTACACCTTCCTCGTCCAGCGGATAGCTCTCGAACACCAGCAGCGTGTCGAACAGCGGCCCCAGCCCCGCCTGCCGCTGGATCGCCGCGAGACCCAGGTGCTGGTGGTCGAGCAGCACGGCCTGCTCCGCCTGCAGCCGCCCGAGGAACTCCCCCCACGTGTCGCCCGGCCGGGGCAGGACCCGCACGGGCACGGTGTTGATGAACAGCCCGATCATGTCCTCGACGCCGGGCAAGCCCGCCGGGCGGCCGGACACGGTGGTGCCGAACACGACATCGGTGCGCCCGGTCAGCTCGGCCAGCACCAGCGCCCAGGCCCCCTGCACGACCGTGTTCACGGTGACCCCGAGCTCCCGCGCCCGCGCGATCACGTCGGCCCCGTCGACGACCAGCTCCAGCAGCGCCGGTTCGGCCGCCACGGGACCGGCCGCGGGACGCAGCAGCGTCGGCTCCTCCAGCCCGTCGAGCGCACCCCGCCACGCGGCCGAGGCGGCGTCGCGGTCCTGGCGCGCCACCCACGCCAGGTACTCCTTGTACGGGCGGGTCCGCGCGGGCTCCTGCCCGGAGTACAAGATGAGCAGGTCCTTGATGAGCAGCGGCGCCGACCAGCCGTCGAGCAGGATGTGGTGCGCGGTCAGCACGAGCCGGTGCCGCTCGGGCGCCTCGCGGACCAGGCACCACCGCAGCAACGGCGGCCTGGCCAGATCGAACGGCTTGCGGCGCTCCGCCTCGGCCACGGCCTCCGGATCACGACCGTCCACAAAGGACCACGCGACCGGCACCGCGGCCGGGATCAGCTGCACGGGCTGGCCGGCCTTGCGGGGGCGGAACGCGGCGCGCAGGTTGGCGTGCCGGTCCTGCACCGCCTGCGCCGCCGCCCGCAGCCGGTCCGCGTCCAGCGGACCGTCCAGGGTGAGCACCTGCTGGACGACGTAGACGTCGGGGTCGCCGTCGGCGTACGAGGAGAGGAAGTACAGACCCTCCTGCAGCGGCGACAGCGGCAGGATGTCCTGCAGTCCGCCCGGGCTGGTCACAAGAGCCTCCACTCGTCTTCGAACTCGTCGATCTCGTCCTGGCTCAGGGTCACCAGGCTCAGGTCGGACGGGGAGAACCCGCCGTCCGGGGACGCGGCCCGCAGCCGGTCCAGCGCGGCCAGCCACAGCTCGCCGAGGCGGGCCACGTCGGGCTCGGTGAGGACCGTCGCGACGTACGTGAGCCGCACGTCGAGCTCCGGTCCGGTCGGCAGGTCGAGCGTCCCCGCGTTGATCTCCAGCGCGTGCCCGGCCGGGAACGCGGGGTCGAGCCCGTCGCCGAGGGTGTCCCCCTCGGGCGCGGCGACCCAGTCGGCGTCGTCCCCGGCGGCCAGGCGACCGAGGTAGTTGAACAGGATCGCGGGCTCGGCCGCGGCGGGCAGCTCGCCCCGGTACCGCAGCAGCCCGTACCCCGCGCCGCCGTCCGGGATCGCCCGCAGCTGCTCCTTGACCCGCTTGAGGGCGGTGGCCGGATCGTCGCCGCCGGGGTCGAGGCGCACCGGGTAGTCGACGGTGAACCAGCCGACGGTGCGGGACAGGTCGCTGCCCGGCACGAGCTGCTCCTCGCGGCCGTGGCCCTCCAGGCGCAGCAGGACCCCGGGCTCGGCGGGCCGCCACTGCCGTACGGCGAGCGCGAGCCCGGCCAGCAGCACGTCCTGCACGCCGGCGTGGAACGCGTCGGGCACGGTGGTGAGCAGCGGCCGGGTCGCGTCGGCGGGCAGGCGCAGGGTCAGCTCCCGCTGGTCGCCGACCGTGGCCCCGGGTCGGCCATCGCCGTCCAAGGTGGACATCCACCGGGGCAGCTCGGCGCGGCGGTCGACCTGTTGCAGGCCGCGGGCCCAGGAGCGCAGCGACGTGCCGACCGGCGCGAGCTCCCGCCCGGCCCAGGCCTCGGCGAGGTCGCCCGCGATGATCCGCCACGACACGCCGTCCACGACGAGGTGGTGGGCGACGAGGAGCAGCCAGCGCGCGGACGGGTGCCACACCGCCTGCAGCATCCGCCCGGCCCGCGGGTCGAGCCGCCCGATCGCCGCGGCGTGCTCCTCCGCGAGGGAGCCGGCCGCGAGCCGGAGCTCGGGGGCCGCGCCGGGCGGCGGGATCACGAGGCCGTCGCCGGTCCAGCGGGCCCGCAGCGCGTCGTGCCGGTCCAGCACGGCCCGCAGCAGGCCGGCGAGCCGGTCGCGGGTCAGCGCCGCGGGGACGCGCAGGACGAGCGTCTGGGCGAAGGTGTCGATCGGCGCGTCCAGGTCGCGGAGCCAGGCGGTGATCGGGGTGAGCGGCACGGCCCCGTACGCCGCGTCGGCGGGCTCCCGCGCGGCCGGTGCGGTCGGCACGGCCACGGCGGCGAGCGCGGCGACCGTCTGGTGCTCGAACACCTGCCGGGCGGTCAGCTCCAGGCCGGCCGCGCGGGCGCGGGCGACGAGCTGCAGCGCCACGATGCTGTCGCCGCCGAGCGCGAAGAAGCCCTCGTCCGCGCCGACGTCGTCGATCCCGAGCAGCTCGGCGAAGAAGGACGCGAACAGCTCCTGGCCGGCGGTGGCCGGGCGGGCCGCCTCCCGCTCGACGACCGGCTCCGGCAGCGCGTTGCGGTCGACCTTGCCGGCCACGGTGACCGGAATGCGGTCCAGCGTCACGAACGCCGACGGGACGAGGTGGTCCGGGAGCCGGGCCGCGGCCCACGCCCGCAGGTCCGCGGCGGCGCCGACGGTGTAGGCGATCAGGCGGCCGTCGCGGGCGACGACCACGGCCCGCGCGACGTCCGGGTGCTCGGCGAGGACCGCCGCGACCTCGCCCGGTTCGATCCGGAAGCCGCGGATCTTCACCTGGTCGTCGGTGCGGCCGAGGAACTCGATCTGCCCGTCGCGGGTCCAGCGGGCCAGGTCGCCGGTGCGGTACATGACGGTGCCGGGCGGGCCGTACGGGTCGGCCACGAACCGCTCGGCGGTCAGGGCGGGCCGGTGCAGGTAGCTGCGGGCCAGGCCGGCGCCCGCGAGGTACAGCTCGCCGGGCACGCCGGGCGGCACGGGCCGCAGCGCCGCGTCGAGGATGTGGGCGCGCTTGTTCCGGTCGGGCCGGCCGATGAGGACCGGGCCGCCGGGCTCGCACACCCAGTACGTCGAGTTGACGGTCGCCTCCGTCGGCCCGTACGCATTGAGCATCCGGTGCGTGGCCGTCCACCGCGCCACGAGGTCGGGCGGGCAGCGGTCGGCCCCGGTGACCACGGTGACGCCGGGCGGCAGCACGCCGTCGGGCAGCGCGGCGAGGGCGGCCGGGGGCAGCGCGAAGTGGGTGATCCCGTGGTCGCGGACGAACTCGGCGAACGGCGCGCCCAGGCGGGACTCCTCGGGCACGATGACGAGCGTGCCGCCGCGCAGCAGGCTGATCGCCAGCTCGGCCACGGTCACGTCGAACGCGGGCGAGGCGAACTGGGCGATGCGCGCGCCCGGGCCGGCCTTCCACAGCTCGGCGAAGGTGGCCGCGAGGTCGGCGAGGCCGGCGTGCGGGACGACCACGCCCTTGGGCCGGCCGGTCGAGCCGGAGGTGTAGATGACGTACGCCGCGTTCTCCGGCCGCGGCACGCCCAGCGAACCGTCCTCGTCGCCCTCGTCGGGCCGCACCACCGGCACCCCCGCGATCGCGGCGCCCTCGCCCGCGATCGCCAGCACCGGCCGCGCGTCCTCGACCAGCAGGGCCACCCGCTCGGCCGGGTAGGACGGATCGACCGGCAGGTAGGCCGCGCCCGCCTTGGCGATCGCCAGCTCGGCGACGAACAGGTCCGAGGAGCGCGGCAGCAGCACCAGCACGAGCCGCTCCGGCCCCGCCCCCAACCGCCGCAGCCGGCGCGCGAGCCGGTCCGTGCGCGCGTCCAGCTCGGCGTAGGTCAGCCGGAGCGGCCCGTCCTCGATCGCGGGAGCGCCCGGGCGCCGGGCGACCTGGGCCGCGAACAGCTCCGGCAGCGTCGACGGCGGCGTGTCCGCGCGGGTGCCCTGCCAGTCGCCCGTGATGGCCCGCCGCTCGGCCGGGCTGAGCACGTCGAGGTCGCCGACGCGGCGCTGCGGGGCCGTGACGGCCGCGGCGAGCAGGCGCACGAACCGGTCCGCGAGCGCGGTCGCGGTGGCGGGGTCGAAGAGATCGGCGCTGTACTCGATGACGCCCGTCAGCCCGTCCTGCCCGTCCTGCTCGGTCACGACGACGCCGAGGTCGAACTGGGCGACGCCGGTGTCGATCGGCACCGGCGTGGTGACCAGCCCCGGCAGGCCCGGCAGCGCGGCCGGCACGTGCTGGAACGCGACCATGACCTGGAACAGCGGGTTGCGGGCCAGGGAGCGCTCCGGGTTGAGCGCCTCCACGACCCGGTCGAACGGCACGTCGGCGTGGCCGAACGCGGCCAGGTCGGCCGCCCGGACGCGGGCCACCAGCTCGGCGAAGGTCGGCGCCCCGGTCAGGTCGGCCCGCAGCACGAGGGTGTTGACGAAGAACCCGGCGAGCTCGTCGAGGCGCTGGTCGGCGCGGCCGGCGACCGGGCTGCCGAGCGGGATGTCGTCGCCGGCGCCGAGGCGGTGCAGCAGCGCGGCCAGGCCGGCCTGCACCACCATGAACGCGGTCGCGCCGGTACGCCGGGCCAGCTCCCGCACCCGCCGGTGGGTGCCGGCGGGCACCTCGAACGTGACGATCCCGCCGGCGTGCGAGGGCTGCGCGGGGCGGGGCCGGTCGGTGGGCAGCGTCAGCTCGGTCGGCGCGCCGGCGAGGGCCGCGCGCCAGAACGCCAGCTGCCGCGCCTGCAAGCTGGCCGGATCGCCCGGTTCCCCGAGGAGGTCGCGCTGCCAGAGGGCGTAGTCGGCGTACTGCACCGGCAGCGGCGCCCAGTCCGGCGCCCGGTCGCGGGTCCGCGCCGCGTAGGCGGTGCCGAGGTCGGCCACGAGCCGCCCCTCCGACCACTCGTCGGTGACGATGTGGTGCAGGAGCAGCAGGAGCACGTGCTCGGACGTGCCCAGCGCGAAGAGGTGCGGCCGGATGAGCGGCTCACCGGCGAGGTCGAAGCCGTGCCGGGCGGCGGTGGCGAGCCGGTCGGGCAGATCGCCCTCGGTGCACGTCTCCGTCCGCCATTCCGGTTGTACCGCCGGCAGCACCCGCTGCACCGGCCGCCCGTCAACGCAGGGGAAGACGGTCCGCAGGCTCTCGTGCCGATCGAGCACGTCCACGAGCGCGTGGCGCAGCGCGTCGGCGTCGAGGGCACCGCTGAGCCGCAGCGCGAACGCCACGTTGTACGTCGGCCCGGGCCCGTTCAGCTCGTGATGCAGCCAGAGCCGATGCTGGGCGGGCGAGACGGGCAGGTGCTCGGGCCGCTCGTACCGGCGCAGCTCCGGCCCCTGCCCCGCGAAGTTCCCCGATCCGAGGTCCCGCGCGGCGAGGGCGGCGACGGTGGGCGAGTCGAACACCGCCCGGACCGGCAGCGCCGTGCCGAAGACCGCCCGCACCCGCGCCGCCAGCGCGGTCGCGGTCAGCGAATGCCCCCCGAGCGCGAAGAAGTCGTCCCCGGTCCCAACCTCGGGCAGGCCGAGCACCTCGGCGAACAGCCCGCAGAGAATCTCCTCGGCGGGAGTCCTGGGCAGGCTGTCCCCGCTCATCCCGGCAAAGTCAGGCGCGGGCAGCGCGCGCTTGTCGACCTTCCCGGCAACGGTCACGGGAATGCACTCCAGCGCGACGTACGCGGCCGGCCGCAGGTGCTCAGGCAGCTTCCCAGCAGCCCACTCCCGCAGCCCGGCGACGTCCCCGACGACGTAGGCGACGAGCCGCCCGTCGACGGCCACGACAACGACCTGGTCGACATCGGGGTGCTCAAGCAGCGCAGCGGCCACTTCCCCGGGTTCGATCCGGAACCCCCGGATCTTCACCTGATCGTCGGCCCGGCCAATGAAGTCGAGCGTCCCGCTTGCATTGCGCCGAACCACGTCCCCGGTCCGATACATCCGCTCCCCGGCCACGAACGGATCGGCCACGAACCGGGCAGCGGTAAGCCCCGGCCGGTCAAGATACCCCCGCCCGAGCTGAGCCCCAGCCAGATACAACTCCCCCTGCACGGCCGGCCGCAGCCACGAGTCGAGGATGTACGCGCGGGTGTTCCCGATCGGCCGCCCCACCGACGGCGTCGCACTGTCCTCGAGCCGGGCCATGAGCGTGTCGACGGTGCACTCGGTCGGCCCGTACAAGTTGATGGCGTCGGTCGCTTCGCGCAGCCCGGTCCACGTCTTCGGGTCGGCCGCCTCCCCACCGAGCGCCACCATCGCCGGCGGCTTGTCCAGCAGCCCGGCGGCGATGAGCGGCCCGGCGAGCGACGGCGTGACGTCGAGGAAGTCGATCCCGTGCCGGTGGACGTAGCCGACGAACAGGTCGGGGTCGCGGCGGGTCTCGTCGTCGAGCAGGTGCAGCTCATGCCCGGCAACGAGGAACAGCAACCCTTCCCACGACGTGTCGAACACCGTCGCCGCCGACAACGCGGCCTTGACCCGCTGCCCGGGCATCACGTGGGCCCGGTGATGCTGGAACAGATTCATCAAACTCGCGTGCTCAACCACCACCCCCTTCGGCCGGCCCGTCGAACCGGACGTGTAGATGAGATAGGCACCGTTACGCGGGTCGATCGCCGGAAGTTCGGCGTCCGCGTCCTCGCCCAGCACGTCGGGGGTGACCACCACCGCCGGGCGCGCGTCCCCGAGCAGGTAGTCGATCCGCTCGGCCGGATAGCCGGCATCGATCGGCAGATACACGCCACCGGAGCGCAACGCGGCCAACCACGCCACCACCGCGTCGACCGTGCGGGGCAACACCACCGCCACCGGCCGCTCCGGCCCAGCCCCTCGCGCAACCAGCACCCGGGCCAGCCGATCCACCCGCTCCGCCAACGCCGCAAACGTCAACGAAACCGAGCCACACCGCACCGCGACCGCGTCCGGCATCCGAGCCACAGTAACGGCGAACTCGTCGAGCAACGTCCCCTCAGGAACCGCCACCACCGTACCACGAACCGTACTGTCCACAGTGGACAGCGAAGCCAGGACAGCGTCCGCCGGTGTCCGCAGCAGCAGGGCGAAGCGGGCCAGGATCCGCTCGGCCGCGGCCCGGGTGTAGAGGTCCGGCCGGTGCTCCAGCCGCAGCCGCAGCCGCGAGCCCGGAACCACGACGAGGCTCAGTGGATAGTGGGTGGCGTCGACCGGAATCCCGCCCCCGATCGCCAGCCCGGGCACGGACGCGGCCGCACCGCCGGTCGGGTAGCTCTCGAACACCGTCAGCGTGTCGAACAGCTCGCCCACCCCGGCGAGCCGCTGCAGGTCGGCCAGCCCGAGGTACTGGTGGTCGAGCAACGCCGCCTGCTCGCCCTGCAACCGCGCGAGGAACCCGGCCCACGTGTCGCTCGGAAGCGCCCGCACCCGCACCGGCACCGTGTTGATGAACAGCCCGACCATGTCCTCGACCCCGGGCAGCCCCGCCGGCCGCCCGGACACGGTCGCGCCGAACACGACGTCGGTACGCCCGGTCAGCTCGGCGAGCACCAGCGCCCAGGCCCCCTGCACGAGGGTGTTGAGCGTGAGCCCGTGCGCGCGGGCCATCGCGACCAGCGGCTCCGGATCGACGATCAGCTCGGCGACCTCGGGCAGCACCGAGGCGGCGGCGGCACCGGGCGCGACCAGCGTCGGCTCCTCGACCCCGGCCAGCGCCGCGCGCCAGGCGTCCTCGGCGACCGCACGGTCCTGTGCGGCGAGCCAGGCCAGATACTCCTTGTACGGGCGCGGAGCGGGCCCGGCCTCCCCCGCGTACAGGGCGAAGAGGTCCCGCATGGCCAGCGGCCCGGACCAGCCGTCCATGAGCAGGTGATGCTGGGTGAGCAGCAGCCGGAAGTCCCCGTCACCGAGACGGGCGAGCACGAACCGCACCAGCGGCGGCCGGGCCGGATCGAACCGCCGGTCCCGCTCGGACGCGGTCAGCTCGGCGAAGGCCGCCTCGGTCAGGTCGAGCGTCACGAACGGCACCGTGACGTCGGCCGGGATGACCTGCACGGCCCGCCCGGACGCGGTGCGGGCGAAGCCACCCCGCAGGTTCGGGTAGCGCTGGAGAAGCGCCGCGGCCGCGGCTTCCAGACGTCCGGCGTCGACGTCCCCGGTGAGCGTGTACACCTGCTGCACCGTGTACACGTCGTGGTCGTCGTCCGCGAGGTAGTACAGGCCCTCCTGGAGCGGCGCGAGCGGCAGCACGTCGGCGAGATCGGGCCGGGCCGCGCTCAGCTCGTCGAGTTCGGCCGCGGTGAGCCCGGCGAGGGGCACGTCGGACGGCGTCAGCGCACCCGCGCCCGGCTCGTGGACGGCGGCCGCGATCGCGACCAGCGCCGCGAACCAGTCGTCGGCGATCCGCCGCGCGTCGGCGTCGTCGAGCGCGGCGGCCGGGTAGGAGAACTCGGCCCGCAGCACCGGCCCCGCCGCGGTGTCCATCGTGGACGCGTTGACCGCGAGCCGGTGCCGGACGGGCATGCCGGGCGCCGCGACCGTGTGCGCGGCCGGCAGCTCACCGGCGATCCCCCAGGCCGTGTCCACCGGGTCGGCGGTGAAGCGGCCCAGGTAGTTGAAGAGGATCTCGGGCTCGGGGCGGCCGGCCGCGTCGAGCAGCCCGTAGCCCACCCCGCCGTCGGGGATCGCGCGGAGGCGTTCCTTGACGCCGCGTACCACGGCGGCCGGGCCACCGGCGGCGGCCGGGAGCCGGACCGGGTACTCGCTGGTGAACCAGCCGACGGTGCGGACCAGGTCGGCCCCCGGTACCAGGGACTCCTCGCGACCGTGGCCTTCGAGGGCCACCAGCGGCTCCGCCTGCGAGCCGAGCCGGCGGGCCAGGGCGAGGACGAGCCCGGCGAGCAGCACGTCCTGCACGCCGGCCCGGAACGTCGTGGGCACCGAGCTCAGCAGCGGCCCGGCGAGGGACGGCTCGACGGTGACGGTGACGGTCCGCAGCGTCGCGGCCGTGTCGCGGGCGGGATCGAGGGGCTCGCCGCCCAGCCGGACGGCGGGTCCGGCGAGCGCGTCCTGCCAGCGCACGGACGGTACAAGATGCAGCAGTTGCTCTGCCCAGACCCGGAACGGGGTGCCCTCGGGAGCGGGGGACGTGCCGCGGGCCGCCGCCGCGAGGTCCTCCGCGATGATGCGCCACGAGACGCCGTCGACGACGAGGTGGTGCGCGACGAGCAGGAGACGGCCGGACTCGGCGCCGCGGTCGAACCACACGGCCTGGACCATGACGCCGCCGGCCGGGTCGAGCCGGTCCGCCGCGGCCTCGCGTTCGTCGAGCAGCGATCCGGGGGCCACGCGCAGCGGCGGGTCGAACGGGGCCTCGGGCACGCTCAGCCGCCAGTCCGGCCCCAGGCGGGCGCCCAGGATCGCGTGCGGGGCGAGCCCGGCGCGCAGGACGCCCGCGACGTCATCGCGGGTCAGGCCGGCCGGGGTGTGCAGCAGCAGCGCCTGCGAGTAGCGCGCGACGTCGGCGCCGAGGTCGCGCAGCCAGCCGATGATCGGGGTCACCGGCACCGGGCCCGCCCCGGAGACGGCGGCGCGCGACGTGAGCGGCGCGGCGACGCGGGCGAGGGCGGCCACGCTCTGGTGCTCGAACACCTGGCGCGGCGCGATGTGCAGGCCGGCCACGCGGGCGCGGGAGACGAGCTGGATGGACAGGATGCTGTCGCCGCCGAGGGCGAAGAAGCCGTCGTCGATCCCGACCGGGCGGCCGAGCAGGTCCGCGAACAGCCCGGCCAGGACGGCCTCGGTAGGGGTGCGGGGCTCGACGGCCGGGCCCGCCTCGGCCGGCGCGGGCAGGGCGCGCTTGTCGACCTTGCCCGCCGCGTTCAGGGGCAGCGCGGCAAGGGCAACCACCGTCGCCGGTACCAGATGGTCCGGCAACCGCGCCGCCGCCCACTCGCGCAGCCCGTCGGCCTCGCCCACCACGTAGGCGACGAGGCGCCGCTCGACCGGGACCACGACGGCCTGGGACACCCGCGGATGGCCGGTCAGCACCGCCTCGATCTCGGCCGGCTCGACCCGGAAGCCGCGGATCTGCACCTGGTCGTCGGTGCGGCCGAGGAACTCCAGGCGGTCGTCGAGCGTGCGGCGGACGAGGTCGCCGGTGCGGTACATGCGGGCGCCGGGCCGGAACGGGTCGGCCACGAACCGCTCGGCGGTCAGCCCGGGCGCGCCCAGGTAGCCGCGGGCGAGCCCGTCGCCGCCGAGGTACAGCTCGCCGGGGGCGCCGGGCGGGACGGGGCGGAGCCGGTCGTCGAGCACGTACGCGGTGCGGTTGAGCTCGGGCCGCCCGATCAGCACTGGCCCGCCCTCGGCGACCCAGGTGGTGGCGGTGACGGTGGTTTCCGTCGGGCCGTACGCGTTGATGAGGGTGCGCCCGCGCGACCACCGCGCGACCACGTCGGCCGGCGTCGACTCCCCGCCGATGGTGACCGTGACGCCGGCCGGCAGCGCGTCCTCGGGCAGGGTCGCGAGCAGCGCGGGCGGCAGGTCGACGTGGGTGAGCCGGTGCGCGGTCACGAAGGCCCCGAGCGCCGGCCCGAGCCGCGCGTCGTCGGGCACGACGACGAGCGTGCCGCCGGCCAGGATCGACGCCGCCAGCTCGGAGAACGCCACGTCGACGGCGGGCCCGACGAACTGCGCCGCGCGGGTGCCCGGCCCGGTCCCGAAGACCGCGCGGACGCTCTCGACCAGGCCCGCGAGCCCGGCGTGCGGGACCACGACGCCCTTGGGCCGCCCGGTCGAGCCGGACGTGTAGATGACGTACGCCGGGTGCTCCGGCCGCAGCGCCACCACCGGCGCCGCTAGGTCACCGCCGGCGGGGACCTCGGTGACGACGGCGACCGGCGCGGCGTCGCGCAGCTGGGCCTCGATGCGCTCGGCGGGGTGGTTGACGTCGAGCGGCAGGTACCCGGCGCCGGACTTGGCCACCGCGAGCAGCGCCACGATCAGGTCGGCCGAGCGCGGCAGCCGCACCCCGACGAACCGCTCGGGCGCGGCCCCGGCGGCGACGAGCGCGTGGGCGAGCCGGTTCGACCGCGCGTCCAGCTCGGCATAGGTCAGCGCGACCGCCCCGTCCTGCACGGCGATCGCGTCCGGACGCGCGGCCACCTGCGCGGCGAACAGCTCGGGCAGCGTCCGCGCCGCGACGGCCCGCCGCTCTCCCTCGAGCGTCGCCCGCTCGCCCGGCCCGAACAGGTCGACCGCCCCGATGGCCCGCCCGGGCTCGGCCGTGACGGCCTCCAGCAGCCGCACGAACCGCGCCGCCAGGGTTTCCACGGTCGCCTTGTCGAAGAGCCCGCTCCGGTACTCGATGCTGCCCGCCAGTCCCCCCTCGCGCTCGGCGACGTCGAACGTGAGGTCGAACTTGGCCGTCCCGGTGTCCACCAGCCGCGGCGTGGCCCGCAGCCCGGGGAATCCGGCGACGGCGGGCAGTTGCGCCTGGTAGGACACCATGACCGAGAACAGCGGATGGTACGCGAGCGACCGGTGCGGGTTGAGCGCCTCGACGAGCCGGTCGAAGGGCAGCTCCTGATGCGCGAGCGCGGCCAGGTCGGCGGCGCGGACCCGGCCGAGCAGCTCGGCGAAGCTCGGGTCGCCGGACACGTCGGTGCGCAGCACGACGGTGTTCACGAAGAACCCGGCGAGCCGCTCGAGCGCGTCGTCGGACCGGCCGGCGACGGGCGTCCCGAGCGGAATGTCGTCCCCGGCTCCGAGCCGCGACAGCAGCGCGGCGACGGCGGCCTGGACGGTCATGAACAGCGTGACCCCGTGCGCCCGGGCCAGCGCGCGGAGCCGCTGTTCCAGCCCGGCCGGAATCTCGAACCCGACGGTGCCGCCGGCCACCGACATCTCCCCGGCCCGCGCCCGGTCGGCGGGCAGCCGCAACGTCTCGGGCGCTCCCGCGAGGGCCTCGCGCCAGAAGGTGAGATGCTCCTCGACGGGCAGCGCGGCCTGCCAGACGGCGTAGTCGGCGTACCGGACGGGCAGCGGCACGAAGCTCGGCGCCCGCCCGTCCTTCCGGGCGGCATACGCGACGGCGAGGTCGTCGAGCATCGGCGTGAGCGACCACTCGTCCCCGGCGATGTGGTGCACGACGAGCAGCAGCGTGTGCCGCTCGCTCCCGTCCGTGAACAGCGTCGCCCGCAGCGGCGTCTCCCGCGTGATGTCGAACGGCACCCGCACCGCCGCCGCGATGTCCACTGTGGAGCTGACGGTGAAGGCCGGCGCGTCCCGCAGCTCGGGTGCGGGCGCACCGTCGCGCTCGGGGAACACGGTACGCAGCGGCTCATGCCGGGCCACGAGGTCGCGCAACGCGGCCCGGAGCGCCTCGACGTCGAGGGGCCCGTCGAGGTCGATCGCGAGGGGCAGGTTGTAGGTGGCGCTGGGCCCGTCGACCCGTTCGATCGACCAGAGCCGCCGCTGCGCGGGCGACAACACCTGCCCGACGGCCACACCGGGCTGGATCGGCGGCCGCGCCACCCGGCGCTCGGCCCCGGCGAGGTGCGCGGCCAGCCCCGCCACGGTGGGCGCGTCGAACACGTCCCGCAGCGCGAGGTCCACCCCGAACACCGCGCGGACGCGGGCGGCGACCCGGGCGGCGAGCAGCGAATGCCCGCCGAGCGCGAAGAAGTCGTCCCGGACCCCGACCGCCTCGACGCCGAGCACCTCGGCGAAGATCCCGGCGAGCAGCTCCTCCTCCGGCGTGCGGGCGGCTTCCACGGTTCCGGCCGTCAACTCCGGCGCCGGCAGGGCGTTGCGGTCGAGTTTCCCGTTGGGCGTCGTCGGCAGCGTGTCGAGGGCCAGGACCGCCGACGGCACCATGTAGTCCGGCAGCGCCTCGGCGGCCGTCCGGCGCAAGGCCGCGCGGTCCACTGTGGACGGCGTGACGTAGGCGACGAGGCGGCGGTCGCCCGGCCGGTCCTCGCGGATGACGGCGACCGCGCGCTGCACGGCCGGTTGGGCGGCCAGCACGGCCTCGATCTCGCCCAGTTCGATCCGGAACCCGCGCAGCTTCACCTGGTGGTCGACCCGCCCGAGCACGTCGAACGTGCCGTCGGGGCGGCGGACGGCGAGGTCGCCGGTGCGGTACATGCGCTCGCCCGGCGCGTACGGGTCGGCGACGAACCGGGCCGCGGTCAGCCCCGGCCGGTTCAGGTAGCCGCGGGCCACGCCGGCGCCGCCGAGGTACAGCTCGCCGGGGAATCCGTCGGGCACCGGGCGCAGGGCGGCGTCGAGCACGTAGGCGCGGGTGTTCCAGATGGGCCGGCCGACGCTCACGGTGTCGTCGGTGAGCCGGTACGCGGTCGACCAGATCGTGGTCTCGGTCGGGCCGTACAGGTTGGTCACCTCGGCCGCGTGCTTGCGCAGCGCGGCGGCCAGGTCGGGCGGGAGCGCCTCGCCGCCGACGAGGACCCGCAGGCCGGACAGGGCCGCGGCGCCGCCCGGGGCCTCGATCAGCGCCCGCCACAGGGTCGGGGTGGCCTGCACGACGGTCGCCCCGGTCCGCCGCACGAGCGCGGCCAGAGCCTCGGGGTCCTGCACGGTCTCCTTGGCCGCGAGCACGACGGCCGCCCCGGACAGCAGCGGCAGGAACAGCTCCAGCCCGCTGATGTCGAAGCTCACCGTGGTCACGGCGACCAGCCGGTCGGACGCCGCGAGCGGGATCTCCTCGCGCATGGCGAGCAGGAAGTTCACCAGGTTCTCGCGGGTGACCACGACACCCTTGGGCCGCCCGGTCGAGCCGGACGTGTAGAGCACGTACGCCGCGTCGTCCGCGCGGTGCACCAGCGGCGGGCAGGGCGCGGCCGCGGCCGGAATGCCGCCGTCGAGGCTCAGCACGGGGACGGTGGTCGACGGCGCGGGCACGGCCGAGGACGTGACGAGCAGGGCGGGGGCGCTGTCCGCGAGCATCCAGGCCAGGCGGTCGGCCGGGAAGTCGGGGTCGAGCGGCAGGTAGGCGGCGCCGGTGCGCTGGATCGCGAGCAGCGTGACCAGCAGGTCGGCGGTGCGCGGCAGGCACACGGCGACGGTGCGGCCGCTGGTTCCACCGCGCTCGTGCAGCACGGCCGCGAGCTGCTCCACGCGGGCGGTGAGGTCGGCGTACGAAACGGCTCCGGCCGGATCGATCACCGCGACCGCATCCGGCTCGCCGCGCCAGAGCGCAGCGAAGCCGGCCGGCGGCAGCTCACGGCCGGTGTCGTCGACGGCCGGCGCCGCGGCCAGCCCCAGCCGGCCGAGGAACACGTCGGGAGCGGCCTGCCCGAACGCCGTGAACAGCGCGGCGAGCCGGTCGGTGTGCGCGGCGAGCTGCGCCGCCGTGTAGCGCGCCGGATTCGCGTCCACGACCAGCTCGATGACGTCGCCACCCCGGTCGTCCACGGTGATCGACAGGTCGTCGACCGGCCCGGCGGAGAGGTAGCGCGGTGTCCCCGGCGCGCCCGCGAAGGACAGCACCGCGCCGAACGGCTTGATGTTCACCCACGGCCCGACCAGCCGCCGTTCCCCGCCGACGAGGCCCAGGTCGCGCCGGATGTCCTCGCCGCGGTACCGCTGATGGGGCCGTAGCGTCCGGATCTCCGCCGCCACCCGCTTGACCAGCCCGGACACGGTGTCGGCGGCGGACACGGCGACCCGCAGCGGCAGCACGTTCACCGCGTTGACGGGGACCTTCGCCGCGACCGAGCCGAGCCGCCCCATCATCGGCAGACCCAGCACCACCTCGGCGGAGCCGGTGAGCCGCGCGACGTACAGGGCGACCACCGCCAGCACCGCCTCGACCCGCGCGGACGCCGCCGCCACGGTGACGCGGTGGCGCAGGAACGTCGGGCTCGGACGGCTGGAACCCGCGGCGAGGTCGGGCACCTCGATGCCGGCCAGGTGCTCGCGCCAGAACGCGCGGTCGGCGGTGAACCGCTCCGACGCGCGATAGGCGAGGTCCTCGGCCACGACGTCGGCGAGCCGCCCGAACGGCGACGGCGCCGGCTCCTCGCCCGCGGCCAGGGCGCTGTAGACAGCGGCGAGCCGCTGGGCCACGAGCGCGAACGTGTAGGCGTCCATCACCACGTGGTGGCAGCGCTGGTACCACGTCCACTGCCCCGGCCCGCGCCGGATCAGCGTCTGCGCGAACAGCGGCCCGCGCTCCAGGTCGACCGGCTCGGCCAGCGCCGCCTGCATGAACGCGTCGGGGTCGGCGGGCGCCACGACCTCGAGCCGCCACTCGGGCGAGGCGATCTCCTGCCGCGGCCCGTCGACGACCCGGACCCGCAGTGCCTCGGCCTCGCCGATGACCAGCCGCAGCGCGCGCTCGAAGACGACCGGGTCGAGGTCGCCGGCGATGTCCACGCAGGCCGCCGTCGTGAACGCGGGGCCGGGGTCCAGCTGGTGGGCGTACCAGACGCCCGCCTGTGCTCCGGTGAGTTCAAGACGGTCGATCACGTGGCGGCTCTCCTTGAGCAGCGCAGGGCCCACCGCACGGGTCGATGCGGCGGGATGCGTGGTTCCTTCGGGGTTGCGGCGGGATTGCGTTACGAGGCGCGCGCGGCCATCTCGGCGATGAGGCCGGCCGGGCGCATGTCGGTCCAGTTCCGCTCGACGAAGTCCAGGCAGGCGTCCCGCCCGTCCTCGCCGAAGACCACTCGCCAGCCGGCCGGCACCTCGGCGAAGACCGGCCAGAGCGAGTGCTGGTGTTCGTCGTTGACCAGCACGAAGTACCGGCCGTCGGGGTCCTCGAAGGGATTCGTCATCGCGCTGCCTCCTTGACGCCGGCCGCCCAGGACAGGCCGTCGGGCGAGGGGACCAGGCCGTCGTCGAGCAGCGGCAGCTCGTGCGCGGCCACCCCCTGCACGCCGCGGACCTGGATGTTGTTCATCTCCGCCATCACCTCGCGGACCACGGGGGTGCCGAAGAGGTGGTGCATGCGCTCCCCGGACGGGGTCTGCATGCTGCCGGTCCGCTCGACCGCGCCCGCGAGATCGTCGGACGCCGACTGGAACGAGCTGACCAGGGCCCGCTCCCCCGAGTGCGCGCCGGCGACCAGGGTCACGAACGCCTCCAGGTCGGTGACGTCGAGGTTGGTGACCTTGCGGGCCTTCCAGAAGTACGACTCCTCGTTGGTCTGCATGTCGTAGAACGCGGAGAGGAACTCGTAGAAGACGCGGTACTCGCGGCGGTAGCGCCCCTCGAACTCGGCGAACACCCGCTCCTCGGGCAGGGTGCCGTCGAGCACGCTGTTGATCGAGCGGGCGGCGAGCAGGCCGGCGTAGGTGGCCAGGTGCACGCCGGTGGAGAACACCGGGTCGATGAAGCACGCGGCGTCGCCGACCAGCACCATGCCGGGGCGGTGGAAGGTGCTGTTCGTGTACGAGTAGTCCTTGCGCGTGCGCAGCTCGCCGTAGACGCCCTCGGTGACCCGGGTCGCGCCGGACAGGAAGTCCTTGACGATCTCGCAGCGGTCGATGAACCCGCGCAGCGCCCGCTCCTGGTCGCCCTGGAGGCGGTTGGCGTGCTCGCGGGAGATCACGGCGCCGACACTGGTGAGGGTGTCGGACAGCGGGATGTACCAGATCCAGCCCTCGTCGAACGCGGCGCACAGGATGTTGCCGGAATCGGGCGCGGGCAGCCGCTTGCCGCCCTCGAAGTAGCCGAAGAGCGCGATGTTCTTGAAGAACTCGGAGTAGATCCGCTCGCCGCCGACGTGCTGGTGGACGCGGCTGCGGTTGCCGGAGGCGTCGACCACGAACGTCGCGTGGATCTCGTGCTCGGCGCCCTCGGCGTCGGTGTACCGCACCCCGCGCACCCGCTCCGCGTCGGCCATGACGTCGGTGACGGGGCAGTTCTCGCGCACGTCGACGCCGTTGCGCTGGGCGTTGCGCAGCAGGATGTCGTCGAACTTCATCCGCTCGACCTGGTAGGCGGTCGACGTCGGGCCGGACAGCTCGGGCGCCACGGCGAAGAGGAAGTTCCACGGCACCGGGTTGGTGCCCCAGCGGAAGCTGCCGCCGCGCTTGACGGTGAAGCCGGCCTGCTCGAGCTCCTCGGTGACGCCGAGCATCCGGCCGATGCCGTGCACGGTCGAGGGGAGCAGGGATTCCCCGATCTGGTACCGCGGGAAGGTCTCCTTCTCCAGCAGCACCACCCGGTGGCCGCGCTTGGCGAGCAGCGTGGCGGCGGTCGATCCGCCGGGTCCGCCGCCGACGACCACGACGTCGGCGTTCTCGATGATCGGGCTCAACGCTTCTCCTCCAGCAGGTTCGACCAGGCGGCGACCGTCGGGTCCAGCGCCAGGTCCAGGTATCCGGCCTCGAGGCCGGCGGCGCGCCAGCGGGTCGCGAGGCTCATCAGCCGGATCGAGTCGAGGCCGAGGTCGATGAGGTTGTCGTCGTCGGCGAACGCGGCGGGCTCGTCGGCAACTTCCGCGAGCGCCTCGGCGACGTCGGTGCGCATCCGCTCGATGTTCATGGGTGGCCTTTCCAGCGTGTTAGGCAAGGCTAACCTAATTGTTTCGGGTGAGTAAAGCGGCCTTCGCGTTCATTCACGCGGATATATCAAGGAAGAGCAGTTCAGCCCGTTTGTGGCCTAAGTCATGGATTCCGATGGAGCGGAATCCGGCCCGCGCGAACATCCGCCGGGCCACCACGTGCCGCTCGTCGGGGTCGGCGAACACCCGCCGGCAGCGCGGGTCGGCGATGGCCAGACCCTCGGCGACCGCGCGCACCATGGCCCGGCCGAGCCCCCGCCCGGTCTGCGCGAGGTCCCCGATCGCGAGGTGCACGCCCAGGTCGTAGGGGTCGGCGTCGTACTGGCGGCCGACCACGTCGCGCGGGGTGCGGTAGACCTCCAGATAGGACAGTGGCTCGCCCTCGTACGCCACGACGTACGGCCGGGAGTGCTCGCCCGCCAGCTGCCCGGCGAGCTCGTCGGCCCAGCGCGACGGCGGCCAGGCGGCGTGCCAGAAGGCCTCGACGTGCGGCTCGCACATCCAGCGGCTCACGAGGCCGGCGTCGGCGGGCCTCAACGACCAGGGCGCGCGGAGCACCGGGGCGGGCGGAGGCCCCGCCGCAACGACCGCTGCGGCGAGGCCTGCCGTCACTTCTCGGCTCGACACTCAGCCGGTCGCCTTGGCCGCGGTCGAGATCGTGGGCAGGACGTTCTCGATGATGTACTGCACCGACAGCGGCGTCGGCGTGCGCAGCGAGGAGAACTGGGCGCCGGACAGCGCCGCGTAGGACCCGCGCTTGACCGCGGTCAGCCCCGTGAACAGCGCGTTGCCCTCGAGCTGGGGCTTGAGGCCGTCCTCGGCGTAGTAGACGAGCACCACGTCGGTGTCCAGGACCTGGGTCTTCTCCAGGCTCAGCTGCACCGCGAAGTCCTCGCCCGGCAGGGCGGCGACGCCCGGGGCCAGCACCATGCCGAAGTCGTTGAGCATCTTCACGCCGGCGTCCTTGTCGGAGCGCAGCACGCCGATGGAGCCGGCCTCCCACATCTGGCTCAGCGAGAACTTCTTGCCGGCCAGCTCCGGGTGGTCCGACTTGGCCTTGGTGACCTTGGCCTCGACGTCGGTGATGACCTTCTCGGCGTCGGCCGACCGGCCCACCGCCTTGCCGACCTGGCGCAGCGTGGTCTGCCAGGAGTCCTCGAACGGGCCCGTGGTCTCGAACGCGGTGGTCGGCGCCAGCTTGGCGAGCTTGTCGTACTCGTCCTTGATGTAGTAGTCGCCGCCGGCCAGGATCAGGTCCGGGTTGAGCGCCGCGATCTTCTCGATGTCGAAGCCGGTGTCGCCCGCGGTGAGCACGGTCGGGCCGCCGCTCAGCTTCGGCTTGGCCCACGGCGTGACGCCACCCTCGCCGGAGGACTCGGCGATGCCGACCGGCTGCACGCCCAGCACCAGCAGCGCGTCCAGGTCGGCGTCGGACAGGGCCACGATCCGCTTCGGCTCCGCCTTGACCTCGGCGGTGCCCAGCTTGTGGGTCAGCGACACCGGGTAGCTCGCGGCGGCGGGCGCGCCCGAACCGGCCGGGGCAGCGCCCTCGCTCGTGGAGTCGTCGCCGCACGCGCTGAGCAGCGCGAGCCCGGCGATCAGAGCGACGCCGGCCGCCGCGAAGCGCTGGGCGGGGCGCAGGGAAAAGGTCATGTCGGGCCTCACAGTCGGGGTTAGGTTAGGCTAACCTAAGCGATCGATCCGGCCGAGGGCAAGACAGCTCCCAATATGAGTTAAGGCTAACCTTCGTTCGAGGTTCAGCGATAGAGGTGACAATTTTGCCGGTAGTCGTCCCGAAGGTGAACGACCGCGTCTCCACCCGATCGAGCCGTCCGCTGGCGCTGCTCGTGCTGGCGTGCGCGGCCGGTCTCGCGGTCCTGCTCAGCCTGGCCGTCGGCGCCCAGACGCTGAGCCCCGTCGAAGTGTGGCGGGCCCTGGTCTCCCCCGCGACGGCGGCCCCCGACGCGGTGGCGATCATCCGCGAGCTGCGGCTGCCCCGCACCATTCTCGGCGTGCTCGTCGGGCTCGCCCTGGGTGCCGCCGGCGCGCTCATGCAGGGCCACACCCGCAACCCGCTCGCCGATCCGGGCCTGCTCGGCATCTCGGCCGGCGCCTCGTTCGCGGTCGTCATCGGCATCCAGCTCGGCGCGCTGACCCTCGCCGGGTACATCTGGTTCGCCTTCGCCGGCGCCCTGCTCGCCAGCGTCCTGGTCTTCGCGATCGCCGCCGGCCGGCGCGGCGGCCCGACCCCGGTCACCCTGGCCCTGGCCGGCATGGCGATCAGCGCGCTGCTGGCCTCGTGCACGCAGTCGATGCTGCTGGCCGACAACGCCAGCCTCAACGTCTTCCGGTTCTGGGTCGTCGGCTCGCTGTCCGGCCGCGACGCCCACGTGGCCGCGCAGGTCGCCCCGTTCATCGCGGCCGGCCTGCTGCTCGCGGTCGTCAACTCCCCCGCGCTGAACGTGCTCGGCCTCGGCGAGGACGTCGCCCGCGCGGTCGGCCAGCGGGTCCTCGCCGCCCGCGCGGTCGGGGTCGCGGCCATCGTGCTGCTGGCCGGCGCGGCCACGGCGGCCTGCGGCCCGATCGGCTTCCTGGGCCTCATCGTCCCGCACATCGCGCGCACGTTCACCGGACCCGACCACCGCTGGCTCGTCCCCTGCTCCGCGCTCGCCGGCGCGGCGCTGCTGCTGGTCGCCGACGTGCTCGGCCGCGTGGTCGTCTCGCCCGGCGAGCTGCAGACCGGCATCGTGCTGGCCGTCGTGGGCGCGCCCTTCTTCATCGCCCTGGTACGCCGCCGCAAGGGAGTCGTGCGCCTGTGAGCAGAACCGTCGTGCGGACCCGGTTCTTCTCGGCGGTGCTGCCCCTGCGCTCGGCCGCCGTCGCGCTCGTCGCCCTGGCCGCGGCCCTGACCGTCGCGGTGTTCGCGATCGGCCGGGGCAGTTACGCCATCCCACCGGGGACTGTCGTGGATGTGCTGCTCGGCGGCGGTACACCCGGACAGCAGTTGGTCATCCTCGACCTCCGCCTGCCGCGCATCCTCGGCGCCCTGCTCGTCGGCGCCGCCCTCGGGCTGTCCGGTGCCCTGACCCAGACCTTCGCCCGCAACCCCCTCGCCACGCCGGACGTCCTCGGCGTGACCAGCGGCGCCTCCCTCGGCGCCGTCGCGCTCATCGTCCTCGGCGGCAGCGGCGGCGTGGCCGGCGTCCCCCTCGCCGCGCTGGCCGGCGGGCTCCTCGCGGCCGCCCTCGTCTACGTGCTCGCCTGGCGCCGCGGCATCGACGGCTACCGCCTGGTGCTGGTCGGGCTCGGCGTCGGCGAGATCGTGCAGAGCGGCGTGTCGTGGTTCCTCGTGCGGGCCGAGATCGTCGACGCCTACCGGGCCACCGTCTGGCTCAACGGCTCGGTCGCGGGCGTGGAGTGGGAGCAGGTCCGCCCGCTCGCGATCGCCCTCGCGTTCCTCGTGCCGGCCGCCCTCGCCACCGGCTTCACCCTGCGGGCGATCCAGTTCGACGACGACGTCGCTCGTTCCCTGGGTGTACGGCTCCAGCTCGCCCGGCTCGCCGTCGTGCTCACCGCGATCGCGCTGGCCGCGGCCGCTGTGTCCGCCGCCGGCCCGATCGAGTTCGTGGCCTTCGTGGTGCCCCAGGTCGCGCTGCGCCTGTGCCGCGGCTCGCGACCCCCGCTGCTCACCTCGGCCGTCCTCGGCGCGCTGCTCGTCGCCGGGGCCGATCTCGTCGCCCGCACCGTGCTGCCCGGCCGCGAACTGCCGGTCGGCCTGGTCACCGCGATCGTGGGCGCGCCGTACCTGTTGTGGCTGCTCGTGCGTACGAACCGGAGGAACTCGGCATGACCACCAGGCTTCAGGCGCGCGGCCTGCGGCTCGCGTACGGCGACCACGTCGTCGTCGACGGCCTCGACCTCGACGTGCCCACCGGCGCCGTCACCGCGGTCGTCGGCCCCAACGGCTGCGGCAAGTCCACCCTCCTGCGCGCGCTCGGCCGCCTCCTGCGCCCGCAGGCCGGCGAAGTCCTCCTCGACGGCCGGCGCATCGAGCGCATCCCTACCCGCGAGGTCGCCCGCATCATCGGCATGCTCCCGCAGAGCCCGGTCGCCCCGGACGGCCTGACCGTCGCCGACCTCGTCATGCGCGGCCGCCACCCGCACCAGAACTGGTTCCGCCAGTGGTCGGCCGGCGACGAGTCGATCGTCACCGAGGCCCTGGAGTGGACCGACATGCGCGACCTGGCCGACCGCCCCGTCGACGCCCTCTCCGGCGGCCAGCGCCAGCGCGCCTGGCTGTCCATGGCGCTCGCCCAGGGCACCGAGATCCTGCTGCTGGACGAGCCGACGACGTACCTCGACCTCTCCCACCAGATCGACGTCCTCGACCTCGTCGCCCGCCTGCACCGCGACCGCGGCCGCACGATCGTCATGGTCCTGCACGACCTCAACCTCGCCGCCCGCTACGCCGACCACGTGATCGCCATGCGCGACGGCCGGATCGTGGCCCAGGGCAGCCCCGCCGACGTCTTCACCCCCGAGCTCCTCGCGACCGTCTTCGGCCTGCAGGCGCTCGTCGTGCCCGACCCGGCGACGGGTACGCCACTGGTCGTACCGCTGCCTAAAGTGGCGGTGTGAACCTCACCGCGCGCTTCCACGGGGTTCACCCCCGAGCTCCTCGTGACCGTCTTCGGCCTGCAGGCACTCGTCGTGCCCGACCCGGCGACGGGTACGCCACTGGTCGTACCGCTGCCTAAAGTGGCGGTGTGAACCTCACCGCGCGCTTCCACGCGGCCGGCGACGTCCGCCTGGCCGAAGAGCCCACCCCCGAGCCCGGGCCCGGCGAGAGCCTCGTGGAGGTGACGGCGGTCGGTCTGTGCGGGTCGGACCTGCACTGGTGGTCCGAGGGCGGCATCGGCGACGCGCGAATCGCCCACCCCATCGTCGGCGGCCACGAGATGGCCGGCATCGTCCGCGGCGGCGAACTGGACGGGGTCCGCGTCGCCATCGACCCGGCCGTCCCGTGCCACCACTGCGACCTGTGCGGGCTCGGCCACCCCAACCTCTGCCGCCACATCGTCTTCGCCGGCCACGGTTCCAAGGACGGAGGGCTGCAGCGGTACCTCCCGTGGCCGACCGATCGCCTCCACCCCCTCCCCGACCCGCTCACCGACGCCGACGGGGCCATGCTGGAACCGCTGGGTGTCGCGATCCACGCCGCCGACCTGGGCCACCTCGCCGTGGGCGCCGAGGTCGCGGTCCTGGGCGCCGGCCCGATCGGCCTGCTGCTGATCCAGGTCGCCCGAGCCGCGGGCGCCTCCCGGGTCCTCGCCACCGACCCCCTGCCCCACCGCCGCGCGGCCGCCCTCCACCATGGAGCCGACGAGGCCCTGGACCCGACGGCTCCCGACTTCGCACCGGGCCTGGCCGAGTTCACCAGGGGCCGGGGCGTGGACGTGGCCTTCGAGATCGCCGGCACCGACGCCGCGATCGAGTCCGCCATCGAATCGGTACGCCCGGGCGGCCGGGTCGTCCTCGGCGGCATCCCCAGCACCGACCGGTCCTCCTTTCCGGCCGCCGCGGCCAGGCGCAAGGGCCTGACGTTCGCCATGGTCCGCCGCATGAAGGAGGTCTACCCGCGGGCGATGTCCCTGGTGAACGCCGGCCGCGTGGACGTACGGTCGCTGGTGACCCACCGCTACCCCTTGACCGAGGTGGCCGAGGCCTTCGCCACCGCCGACGCGAGGGCCGGCCTGAAGGTCATCGTGGAGCCTTCCGCCTGATCAGGGCCGCGCGCAGGCTCCCGTCACGGCATGATGGGCGCCATGACCGAGACCCGCACCCTAGAGGCACCCGGCGCCACCATCACCTACGACGTGCGCGGCCCCTTACCCCCGGCCGACGGCCGCCTCCCCCTGGTCATGATCGGCCAGCCGATGTCGGCCGACGGCTTCACGTCCCTGGCCGCCAACTTCCCGGACCGCACGGTCATTACTTATGACCCACGCGGCCTGGGCCGCAGCACCCGCACCGACGGCCGGACGGACAACACCGCCGAGCAACAGGCGCAGGACCTGCACCTCCTGGTCACGACCTTGACCACCGGCCAGGTCGACGTCTTCGCCAGCAGCGGCGGCGCGGTGACCGCCCTGGAATGGGTCCGCGCGTTCCCGGCCGACATCGCCACGCTGGTCGCCCACGAGCCCCCACTGAACCGCATCCTCCCGGACGCCGAGGCGGTGGACCGGGCCCGGGCCGCCTTCAACGACGCCTACGAGTCCGGCGGGATGGGCGCCGGCATGGCCGCCTTCCTGGTCATGACATCGTGGCAGGGCGAGTTCACCGACGAGTACTTCGCCCAGCCCACCCCCGACCCCGCAGCCTTCGGCATGCCCTCCGACGACGACGGCACGCGCAACGACCCGCTGCTGTCCAAGGTCTCGTGGCCCATCAGCGACTACACCCCGGACGTGGCCGCCTTGAAGGCCGCCCCGACCCGCATCGTGATCGCGGTGGGCGAGGAGTCCGCCGGCACCTACACGGCCCGCACCGCGGAGGCCATGGCCGCCCTGCTGGATCAACAGCCCACGGTGTTCCCGAGCCACCACGGCGGCTTCATCGGCGGCGAGTTCGGGTACGCCGGCAAGCCCGAAGAGTTCGCCACCAAACTCCGCGAGGTCCTGGCCACCCCCTAACCCACCACCCGTTCCCCACCACCGTTCCCCACCACCCGTTCCCCCACCACCCGCTTGCGCCGCGCCGGGCCGCGGCACGCCGACAATTGCGACCCGACGCGGCGGGGGACGACGACCACCCGACCCGAACCGCAGCAACGCACCCGACGCGGCGCGACGACGACCGCCCAATCTGAACCGCGGCAACGCACCCGACGCGGCTCGAAGGCGGCCCGCATCACGCCGCCCGATGGCAGATGACGGCGGCGCGGGGGTGGCGACGGCGGCGCGGAGGCAGTGACGGCGGCGCGGGGTTGATGACGGCGGCGCGGGGTTGCGACGGTGGGCGAGCGGCGTGGAATTGCGACGGCGGGCGGGCAGCGCCGGGTTGCGACGGCGGACGGGCAGCGTGGGTTTGGTAGCGGCGGCGTTGGATTGCGGCGATCAGGCGGGCGGCGTCGGGGTTGGTTGTGGGGTGGCTGGGTTAGAGGAGGCCGGCCAGTTTGTAGAGGACGAGCGAGCCGGCCACGGCGACGTTCAAGCTCTGGCCCGTGCCCACCATGGGGATTTCCACGGCGGCGTCGAGCAGGTCCAGGGCCTCCGGCGGGATGCCGGTGGACTCGTGGCCCAGGACCATCACCGTGCGGTTGCGCGCGGGTGGGAGGTCGGCCAGGCGCACGGCCTCGTCGGCGAGTTCGACGCCGAGGATGCGGCTGCCGGTTGTGCGTTCGGTTGTGAGCCAGTGGACGGGGTTGGCGACGCGGTGTACGCACGTCGGGTGGCGCAGGGTGTTGCCTCTTGCCAGGGCCTCGTCGACCCAGCGCCAAGGCGGGACGACCAGGCACGCACCCACGGCGTCGCAGGTGCGCAACAGGGTGCCCAGGTTGGCTCCGTGCATGGGCCACAGGGGCGCGGCGAGGAGGTGGCCCCAGCAGCGGTGCCGGCGTGGGCGACGGTTGGAACGGATTTCCTTCGGGGTCCGCACTCGGATGGCGGTCGTACTCACATAGGGGCGTGCTTCTCGGCGCACGCTAGGCCATCGACGGCGACACGGCCTGGCCGACGATCCACTCGACGACCCTCGAACTCAGAACCCCCTCACGATACCTCCCCCAAGGTGTCACCCAGGTGTCGAATTCCGCCCCGAATCATGGCCCCGTAGTCGTCGTCGGGCAGGTGCTGCTCGTGGGCCCGCGCCAGGGCCAGGTGCTCGCGGGCGCGGGCAGGGTGGTCGAGGCGGCGGTGGACGTCGGCGAGGTTGAGGTGCAGCGACGGCAGGAAGCTCGCCGCCTGCGCCGTGGGCAGGCCGGTCGATGCTTCCAGCGCGCGCTCGTCCCACTCCAGCTCCGCGGCCGGGTCGTCCTGCAGGTCGGCGAGGTAGTGCGCGAGCGCGCACCGGTGCAGGTTGTCGTCGGCCGCCAGGGTGGACCAGATGAGCGTCAGCGCCTCGCGCGCCTCTGCGCGGTGGCCGGAACGTCCCCGCTCGACGGCGGTACCGATGCGGGTCAGGGTGTCGTCGGTCATCGGGCTCCTTTGACGGGCATGATCAAGGTCGTGAAGTCGCTGTCGTCGGCCGAGTGCACGACGACGGGGAGGTCCGGGGCGGCGATCCGCAGCAGGACGTCGGGGCCGATCGCCGCGGCCACCGCGGGGGACAACGTGGAGCACTGAAAGCTGATCGCCACCGGACCGCCCGTGATGGCCGCCGGGACCTCCGTCGACGCGACCCGCAGGCTGCCGTCGAGCAGCAGGTCCAGCCGCGCGTCGAGGTCGGTGCCCAGCGCCTCCAGGAACGCCTCGCGTGGGGCGACCACCTGGGCGATCGGGGCGGGCAGGCCGTCGAGGATGACCCGGTAGTCGGGAAACGGATCCCGCAGCGTGGCCACGCTCCGATCGCCGATCCGCAGCTCGTCGGCGGCGGCGAGCAGGCGCACCGTGTCCTGAGCCGCCAGCCAGGAATACAACGCCTCCAACGCACCAACGTCGACGACAGCCGTGCCGACCGCGCCGGGCGAGACGACAGCCGCGTCGGGCGAGACGACAGCCGTGCCGGGCGAGACGCGCTGGGAAATGGGGAGGGAGCGGATCGCCAGGCGGTACCGATCGGTGGCCACCAGCCGCAGTTCCCCCTCGGCCAGCTCGAACAGCACCCCGCCCAGCACCGGGAACTCGCCGCCCCGCGCCGCGGCCGGAGCCACCTGGGAGACAGCCTCGGCCAGCAGGCGGCCCGGCAGGGCCACACCGGACGGCGTCGCGAAGCCGTCCAGCAACGCGCGGGTGGCCGCCACCGCGCGTTCCATCGACTCCAGGTGGCGGGTCAGCAGCGCCGACGCGTCCGTGGGTGGGCCGGCGAGGACCCGGCGTACGTCGACCAGGGGCAGCCCGGCCTCGCGCAGCCGGCGGATCAGCAGGACCTCGTCGAGCTGGGCCGTCGAGTAGGAGCGGTAGCCGGTCGCGGGGTCGACGGCGGCCGGGCGGACCAGGCCGCACTCGTCGTAGAACCGCAGCGCGCTCGGTGTGATGCCGGCGACCCGCGCGAAGGCGCCGATGCTCATGTGTTCCCCCACGCCACCCATCCTGGAGGTTCAAGCAACCCGAAGGTCAAGCGATAGGGTGCAGCGATGGAGCGCACCGCTTTGGTGACCGGGGCCTCGTCCGGCATCGGGAAGGCGACGGCCGCGGCGCTGGTCGCGCGGGGTTACCGGGTGCTCGGCACCAGCCGGCGGCCCGCGGAGCTCGACGCGGAGCACCGGGCCGGCGGGGTGGAGTACCTGCCGCTCGACCTCGGCGACGACGCCTCCATCGAGGCACTGGCCAGCTCCGTGGGGCCGGTCGACGTGCTGGTCAACAACGCCGGGGAGAGTCAGTCGGGGCCGTTCGAGGAGCTGCCCGGCGATGCGCTGCGGCGGGTGTTCCAGGTCAACGTCCTCGGGCCCGTGCGGCTCGCCCAGTTGCTCGTGCCGGGCATGCGTGAGCGCCGGTACGGCCGGGTCGTGATGATCGGATCCATGCTCGCCTCGTTCCCGCTGTCGTACCGCTCCTCCTACGTGGCGACCAAGGCGGCGCTCAAGGGCTTCAGTGACGGCGCGCGGCACGAGTACTCGCCGTTCGGCGTGTGGTTCACGACCGTCGAGCCGGGGTCGATCAATACCGGGATCAGTGGGAGGCGCACGCAGTACAACAGCGAAACCTCGCCGCATCGAGGAGACTTCGAGCGGATGCTGGCCGCCCTGAACCGCAACGAGAGTGCCGGGACGTCGGCCGAGCGGGTCGCGGCCACCATCGTGAAGGCGATCGGGGCGGCGCGGCCGAAGGCGTTGTACGCGGTGGGCAGCAACGCTTCGCTGGTGTTCCCGCTGAAGCGCCTGGTGCCCACCGCGTTCGTCGAGAAGGCGACGCACCGGCGGCACGACCTGCGTCGCTGAGCGTCATCGCACGACGAGGTCGCCGCCGCCGTGCAGGCGGCCCGAGACGCGGATGACCAGGGAGACCGGCGTGGCCCCGGCGCTGCGGCGCCGCACGTCGTAGTGGCCGAGCCGGGTGACCAGGTCCTCCGCGACCACCCGCACGCCGGGCGGGACGATCAGGGTCAGCGTGCTGCCGATCCCGATGTCGACCGTCATGTCGACGAGGCCGGTGGTGGCCTGCGCCTCGGTGAAGTCGAGGCGGGCGTTGGCGGCGGCCAGGGTGACGTCGATGCGGGCCGGCACGACCCAGCGCCCCTCCCGGACGGCGTTGCCGAAGCGGCGGTCGATGCGCAACTGCTCAATCGTGGTTTCCATGCCAGGAACGCTACGGAGCGCGGGGCGCCTCCGGTATGCAGCTGCACGCAAAGGCGGGGTGGGCCCAGACCCACCCCGCCTTGAGCGAGAACCTAGTTGGTGACCGTGATCCGGACCGAGTCGAAGGCCGGGACCTCGTTGGCCTTCTGCATCATCGGGATGCGGTGCGAGCCGTCGCCGGCCCAGGAGGCGCACTGGGCGGTGCCCGCGGTCGGCATGCCCGTCACGTTGATGGTGACGGTGTCCGGCTGCGAACCGCCGGCCTTGTCCTCGGTGGCGACGAAGAACGCCGGGGCCACCGTCGGGTCGGGCGCGCTGCGCGTGCTGGCCAGCATCCGGCACGCGGTGTGGAAGTGGCCGCGGGTCAGGCCGTCCGGCGTGAGGAACGCGCTTTCGAGGTAGTAGCCGCCGGCCGCCGCGCCGAGGAAGCGGTCGCGGACCAGGTTGCGGGTGCTGACCTGCAGCGTGAAGGCCTGGCCGACGCGGACCCGCTGCGGCGCCCGGGTGATGAGCAGCGTGGGGTTCTTGTCCTGGCTGCTGACCTCGCCGAACGCGGTGCTCACGCAGCGCGGGGCGTCCTGGAAGCCGGTGTGCGCGGCGAGGCGGCTCTGGCTGCAGTCGTTGCCGAGGGTCTCGAGCGTGGTGCCGTTGCTGCTGCCGGCCGACGGTACGCCGGTCGCGCCGGTCGACCCGGTGTTGGTCGGGGCCGGGGTCGGGCAGTTCGGGTTGACCCGGCGCCACTGCGGGCGGCCGTTGACCTGGCCGTCGCCGAGGTGGTTGGTCACCCGGTGGCCGTTCTGGTTGCCGCCGTCGACGTCGCCGGCGGTCTGGTTCGGCTTCGGCACGGCGCCGGCGGACGGGTCGGCGCCCTCCTCGGGCGGCGTGTCGGCGGACGGCTTCGCGTTGGGGTTCGCGGTGTTCGTGCGGCCGGCGCCGGTGGCCGGCGTCTTGCCGGGGGTGGTCGCGCACGCCGCGGGCGCCTGGCCCTGGCCGGGACCCCGCTTGCGGGTGGCGGCGTCGGCGAGCTGGGTCGTGGCGAGGCCCGCACCGAAGGCGACGACCGCCGCGATGATGGTGATCACTCGGATCTTGCTGCGCGGCTGGGGCTGGTCCTCGAGCGAGCGATCCGGCTCGTCATCCTCGAACCCGCGCCACCGTGCTGACCTTCGCTGCATGGCGGAAAACCTCTCTGGGGGTAAACCTCTTTTTCGAATGTCAACTTAGAATCGCTGATTGACCGGCGTCAACCATGTGAGCGCGATCTAAGAAACATTAAAGGCGCACGCAAAACACTGTTGAAAAACAGCATTTGGGCAGGCAGGAGCTACACAGAAGCCTTTTCCGGCACGACCGGACGGCGATTCTGCAGTACCACGCTGACAATGCAGATCGCGGCAATGAACAACAGCGCGACCAGACTCCACGTCAGATAATTGGTGCCGCCGGAAGAAGGCGCAGGCGGAGGAGCGGCGTCATTCGCAACGGGGGCAGCCGCGCCATGCTCGGAATGCCCGGCGCCGGCCTGCAGAGCCAGCGACTGCGTCCACTGCTTCTGGGTACCGTCCGAATTGGACACCGTCACCGCGAACGCCAGCTTGTCGGCCGTGGGCAGCGGCCCGATCGAGAGGTACAACTCCGTCTTGCCGCCGGGCGGCAGCGCGCGACCCTCCATCGCGACCCACTTGACCCCGGTCGTGACCTCGGTGATCTGGTACCCGTGCAGCGACGCGACCGGCTTGTCGATCTTCACGTTAGTCATCGACGGGGCCCAGTCGTCGACGGACAGCGGGTACACCTCGGCGATCGGAGTCTCGGCCGGCAGCTGCACGTCGATCGCGGTGATCGAGGCGCTCGGGCTGTCGTTGGTGATCCGGAAGGTCAGGTCGGCCCCGTCGCCCTGCACGGCCTCGGTCGGCGTCACCGCCACGTCGGCCCGCGCGGGCGCGGCGATCCCGAGCAGGGCCACGACCCCGGCACCGGCGAGGGCGGCGCGGAGGGTCCACCGCGATCGCCGCTGAGACTGCTCCTGGGTGTACCTCACACCGGGTTGTTCGTACCGGCGGCCCGCAGGGTTCAAGCCGCGCGCAAGATTATTTGGCGCGTTTCGCGTCGGTTCGGCTGAGCACGGTCCCGACCATCCGCCGCCAGTCGGTGTCGAACTCCGGGCCGGTACTGTGCGTCCCCACCCAGTACACCGCGTAACTGGCCACGACCACGGCGTTGCCCCGGCCCACCACGGCGACCGCGATGTCGGCGGATCCCGGGTACGTCGGCTCGTACACCTTGTGCCGCAGCGTCACGAAGCCCTTCCACCCGCCGGATTCGAGCGGCTCGATGGTGCTCGTCTCGGTGTAGCCGGCCTCGGACGACTCCTCGCGCGGGCCGGCGCTGCGGGTGGCGGTCGGCGGGCAGGCCTCCATCGCGTCCTGCAGCTTGGTGAACGCGGCCTCCATCGCGGGCGCGTCGGCGTACACGAGGCCCATCTGGTCGAAGGCCTGCGCACCCTTGTCGCCCTCGTCGGCCAGTGCCGCCGCGATGACGCCGGGCGTGCCGGGGATCGGCGGGCGGGTCGGGACGCCGGGGCACAGCGGGGTCAGCGTCGTCGTGGGCGGCTGCTGTTCGGGGCGTTTCCAGCTGGTACCGACGTCCGCCGGCTCCAGCACGCCCGCCTTGAGCGTCGCCGTGGTGTAGGTGGCGTCGCGGTCGGCGGAGGCCCCGTCATCGCCGGAGCAGCCCGCCAGTCCCACCGCCAGCGTCACCGCGGCACAACCGGCCGTCACCATCCGCATCACGTTCGTCGCCATCGACACGCGGCCATCCTGGCAGCCGCACGCCGGCCCGCAGCGTCGCCAAAGGAAGACCTAAGGCACGCGAAAAGACCGGCAGCCGCGCGCCGGCCCGCAGCGTCGCCAAAGGAAGACCTAAGGAAGACCCGAGACGCGCGAAAACGTCGTTGGCCGGCGCGACGGCTGCCGTGCTGCGTTGGGCGATGACCCCGGTGGAGCCACCCTGCTGCCGCGCCGGCCCAGGCTTCATACCTATCGGGTGTGAGCGTTCCCAGACCTCGTCCGAACGGTCGTCAGTCGCCGTCGCGTGGGAGGGCTCCCGCCAACCTGATCCGGCAATCGGCCCCGAACGAGTGACAGCGCACCTAGGCCGCGCTGGTGTCCTCCTCGAACGTGAGGACCTTCGTCAGCCCGGTGAGCTCGAACTGCTCGGCGATGACGGTGGGTACGCACCGCAGCGCGTAGTGCATCCCCGACTTGCGGGCCCGCTGCCAGCCGCTGACGATGACGCCGAGGCCGGTGCTGTCCAGGAAACGCAGCCGCGACAGGTCGAGCACGACGCCGGCCGGCTTGCGCTCGATCGCGCCGAACAGCGCGGCGCGCAGGTCACCGGCGGTGTCGTAGTCGACCTCGCCTTCGACGCGCACCACCTGGACGCCGGCGGGCTCGGCGGCGACGGTGACCTGCAGCATCGCCGAGTCGCGCTCGTCGCTGACTGTCATCGCGAGGGCTCTCCGATCTGGGGAATCGACCCGTCCCGACAGCGTAAGGCCAAGGTCGCGAGAGTGCATGACGGATCACGGGCGCGTAGGCTCGGACCGAACGCAACGGCCACGGATTGGACAACCAATGAACGCACCGATGGGTGCGCCCGACACGGCCGCGCTCTCCGGGACGGTTCCTGACGCCGCCCTGGTCCGACTCCTCGACCACGTCGACGAGGGCGTGCTGCTCTGCGACGACACCGGTTTCGTCCGGTACCGCAACCCGGCCGCGACGGCGATGCTGCCCGCGGTACACCCGGGAATGCCTTTGCCCGTGAACCTGCGGGGCCGCCGGGTCGACCTCGGGGCGGGGCAGGTGGCGTGGTATCTCGATCGGGCCGATGACACCGCCGCCTTCCTCGCGGCCACCGCGCGGCGCCTCGGCGGCATGCTCAACGCCGACCGGGTCTGCAAGGCGACCGTCGAGCTGGCGGTGCAGTCCCTCGGGCAGGCGGCCCTGCTCGTGGTGCCCACCCGCCGCGGCCGGGCCCGCTGCTGGCACGCCGCCGGCGCCACGCCCGTGCGGCAGGACCAGGTCACCCTCGCCGCGATGCCGGCCGCGGTGCGCGACACCCTGGACGGCAACCCGGTCGCCCAGCCATTCCTGTGGCCGGGCGGCACCCCGTTCCTCGGCGGCTCCGCGACCCCGGCCGCGTGGGCCGTGCCGATCCTGGCCGCGGGCGGACCGGCCGCCGCGCTGGTCGTCGCCGAACTCCCCGAGACGCACCTGGACGCGCTCAACGACTTCGCCGCGCGGGTGGGTGCCGCGCTGGAGGCCGCCCAGCTCTACGCCGCGCAGTCCCGCGTCGCCGCCACGCTGCAGGAGAGCCTGCTGCCCGAGCCCCCGCCGCCGGTCGCCGGGCTGGCCTGGGGCACCGCGTACCGACCGGCCCGCTCCACGATGCAGATCGGCGGCGACTTCTACGGCGCCCACCCGATCAGCGGCGGCGCCATGTTCTTCCTCGGCGACGTGTCCGGCAAGGGCGTCGACGCGGCCGTGCTCACCGGCCAGGTCCGGCACAGCCTGCGCGCGCTGCGCCGGGTCGAGGACGATCCGCAGCGGCTGCTGCACGTGCTCAACGACATGCTGCTCGAGGGCGTCTCCGAGGGCCGGTTCGCCACCATGGTGCTCGGCACCGCCCAGTCCCGCCCGGGCGGCGGGCTGCGGCTGACCCTGGCCGGCGGCGGGCACCTGCCCCCGCTCGTGCTGCGGGCCGACGGCACCGTGGAGACGGTCGCGCTGCGCGGCATGCTCGTCGGCGTCACCGACACCCCGACCTTCGGCCAGCAGAGCGTGCGCCTGGAGCCGGGCGAGAGCTGCCTGCTGTTCACCGACGGCGTCACCGAGGCGCGCGGCGGGCATCGCGGCGACGAGATGTACGGCCTGCGCCGCCTCACCACCGCGCTCGCCGGCTGCCACGCCATGCCCGCGCCGGCCCTCGCCGAGCGGGTGGAGCAGCTCACCACCGACTGGCTCGGCGGCCGCGACCACGACGACATCGCGGTCCTGGCCGTGCGGGCGGCCCCGGTGCGCACCGGCGGCCCGCGCCACCTGCACTCGGTGCAGCGCGGGGTCGCGGTGTCATGACCGCGTACGACGACTACGTCGCCTGCCTGAGCGCCGCCGACGAGGAGGGCGCCGTCGACGTGGCGTGCGCCCTGCTCGACGCGGGCGTGAGCGCCGAGCGCGTGCTGCTCGACGTCGTCGCGCCCGCGCAGGCCCAGGTCGGCGAGTGGTGGCAGCGCAACGAGTGGAGCGTCGCCCAGGAGCACGCGGCCACGCACATCAGCGAGCGGGTCGTCGCCGCGCTGGGCACCCTCGCCTCCCGCGGCCGCCCGGGCGCCCGGCGCCGGGTCGTGGTCGCCTGCCTCGACGGCGAGTGGCACGCGCTGCCGGCCCGGATCGTCTCCGAGGTGCTGCGGATGCGCGGCTGGCAGGTCACGTTCCTCGGCGCCAGCGTGCCGGTCGCGCACCTGGTCTCCTACCTGCACGCCAACGACATCGACGCGGTCGCGATCAGTTGCGCCCTGGCCACCCGGCTGCCGATGGCCCACCGCGCCGTGCAGGCCTGCCACCGGACCGAGGTGCCGCTCATCGTCGGCGGCCGCGGCTTCGGCCCCGGCGGCCGCTGGGCCCGCACCATCGGCGCCTGCTGGGCACCCGACGCGACCGGGGCGGCCGACCTGCTCGACGACCGCGACGCGCTGCGCACGCCCCCGCCGGAGACCCTGGCCCACCTCGCCGACGATGAGCACACCGCCCTGGTGAAGCGGCGCGGTGACCTGGTCGAGGAGGCCGCGGCCGAGCTGCGCCGGGTCTTCCCGCCGATGCGCGACTACTCGCCGGCCCAGCTGGACGCGACCATGGCCGACCTGTCCCACATCGTCGACTTCCTCACCGCCGCCGTGTTCGTGGACGACCCCGAGCTGTTCACCGGGTTCCTGACGTGGACGGCCGAGGTGCTGCGCAGCCGCGGGGTGCCGGCGGCGAGCCTGGTGGTGCCGCTGGAGCGGTACCGCGCGATGCTCTACGACTTCCCCCGCACCGGCCGCACGCTGGCCGCGGGACTGGAGCGGCTCACCGCGTAGACCGGCGTGCAACCTTTTTCGCGCCGGTGGTGTCCTTGGTGCATGCCGAGCTGGGACGCCCCGCCCTCGTTCGAGGACTACGTGCGGGACCGACATCGCGAGCTGCTGCGTTTCGCCTATCTGCTCAGCGGCGACCAGCACCTCGCGGCCGATCTCGTGCAGGACGCGCTGGAGCGCACCGGCATGGCCTGGCGCCGCATCCAGAAACACGACGACCCCGGCGGGTACGTCCGGCGCGTCATCGTCAACCGCTACCTGAACCGGGTGCGCTCACTGCGCCGGGAGCGGCTCACCGACGCCACGCCGGACGTCGCCCACGTCGACGCCGAGCCGCCGGACGGCGAGCTGTGGCAGGCGATCGTGGCGCTGCCCAAGCAGCAGCGGGCGGTCCTGGTGCTGCGGTACTACGACGACTTCTCCGAGCAGCAGGTCGCGGCCGCGCTCGGCTGCTCGGTCGGCACCGTGAAGAGCAACGCCTCCCGCGCCCTGGCCAAGCTCCGGGCCGCACTCGGCACCCGCGACCTCGACGGGAGCGACGTCTGATGGACCTCGAGCAGCTGATCCGCCGGGAACTCGGCGACGAGCGGCACAACCAGACCGGGTGGGCCACGCCCGTCGAGCGCGTCCAGGCGGGCATCCGGCGGCGGAGGCGGCGACGGTACACGACGATGGCCGCGATCGTCGCCGGTGCCGTCCTCGCCGGCGTGGGCGTGCTCGCCCTGCCCGTGCCGGACGAGCAAGCGGCGCAGGGGGTCGTCGCGTGGGACCGGACCGAAGCGGCCCTGCCGGCGCTGGCCCGCCGCAGCCCCCGCCCGGACACGAGCCCCTGTGCCGCCGAGGATGTGGAGCGGGGTGCCTGGCTGGACGGGACGTCGATCGCGGCGGACGGCACCGTGACGTACACCATGGTGGTCCCCAGCTTCCGGTCCACCCGCTGCACGCAGGCCGGCGCGCCGGTGCTGCGGGCCGACGGCGTGGACGTCCAGGCGCAGCCGATGGCGCCCGCGGGCGACGGCGCGCAGACGCCGGCGACGGTCGACCCCGGCGAGCCGATCCGCGTCGACATCGCGGTCACGCCGTGCCCCGGCGGACAGCCCTCGCCGCACCACCGGCTCACCCTCGACGGGGGCCTCGCGGTCCCGAACGTCACCACCCTGGGCTGCGACTACCGGATCAGCCCGTGGTACGTCCAGGCGCCCCTGCTCAACGCCCCGCTCACCGTCGCCATGGACGTGCCGCAGCAGGCCGGGCGCGGCACGACCCTGGTGTACCGGGTGCGGGTCACGAACACCTTCCCGCGCACGTTCCGGCTGGAGCCGTGCCCGGCCTACCGGCAGGGCATCGCCGGCACGGCGAAGACCTACCGCCTCAACTGTGCCGTGCGCTCGATCCCGCCGCATGCGACCGTGGAGTACGAGATGCGGCTCGACATCCCGTCCACCGTGGACCGTGGGCGCACGAAGGTGACGTGGATGGCCGCGTTCGCCGACGGGACAGTCGCCATTGGGGAAATCGCCACCGCGGGGGCGGCGATTGATTTGACATGATCGACACCATGGGGACTTTGGACGACGCGATCGACTGGGACACGTTCGCCCGGGGGCTCGCGCTCGACTTCGGGCAGTGCGCCTTCGACGACGCGGTGATCCTGCGGTTCGGCGCGGACCGGTACGTGCAGTACATCCAGAACTTCGAATCGATCACGGTCGAGGTGAGCGATCTCGACGCGGCCCCGCTGACCGGCGAGGAGCACGAGTACCTGGCCGGGGAGGGCTTCGAGCCGCCGGACGACGACTGGACCTGGAAGCGCGACATCCCGTGGTTCCCGGAGCCGCAGCTGTTCCACCGGATCGCGCACCTGGTCGCGGGCCTGCTGCGCAACCTGCACGGGGTGCGCTTCCCCGGCCAGCTGACGGTCGAGTCGTTCAACGTGCGCGGCCAGGGCGACTTCGAGCTGCCGTTCACCGGCCTGGCGCGGGAGCGGGCCGTGCTCAACGGCGAGATGCGCCAGGCCGACCTGCACCTGCACGAGGCCGCGGCCAACCTGCTGGTGCGCACGAAGGTGCCGGGCGCGCGGATCGTCGCCGTCATCGCCACCGCGGCCGACCGCCGGTCCACAGAGGACGGCTACGGCGACTTCTTCGTCGACCGGGTCGTGCTCGTCGAGGGCGACGACCCGCACATCCTGGTCTGGCACCACATCGGCCCGAACGGGCTCACCGGCAGCCGGTACGTGCCCGCCCATCCCCCGGCCGACGGCCCGTTCCTGCGCGCCGAGCAGGGCGCCGCGCTGTACGTGCGCGATCTGTTGCGGCGCAACCGGATCCTGGCCGAGGCGCTGCGCGAGGACCCCGGGCTGCACGCGCGAATGAACGCCGTGGTCGCCACCGGCCGCCCCGACGCGGTCCGCGCCGAGCAGGTGCGCGTCGACGCCGAGGGCCAGATCACCACCACCCGGCTGCGCATGCAGGAGGACGAGCTGGACGTGCCGACCCTGAAAGTTTCAGCCGGATAGCGCGCCGTCCGCACACCCCGTTAGCATCCCGTGCGTGATCCTGGCGCTGCTGCTCGACCTGGCCAACATCGCCGGGGGCTTCCTGCTGGCCGTCGCGCTGCTGCGGCGGCTGCCGCGGGTCGGCCCGGGGCTGGGCCGCTTCGCCGAGCGGATGGGCCCGTTCGGCTGGATCGTCGGCATCTTCGCCCTCGCCCTCGGCGTGATGTTCGTGCTCATCCACCTCCTGCGCGGGTCGGGCATCTACATCTTCGAGCTGGTCGGCATCGCCGTCGGCCTGGCCCTGCTGTGGGACCGGCTCACCGGCCGCCCGTCGCCGGTGCCGCAGCCGAACGCCGACGGCACGACGGGGGTCGCGCTGATGCTCGCCATCTTCGGCGTCATCGCGATCCTGGTCGGCCTGGACGGCCTCATCACACCCGACTGACCGGCCCGCCCACCCTTGACCTCAACCCCGGTTGAGGTTTTACCGTGGAGTCGGTGAGCAACGAGTTGGTGTCCGGCTTCAAGGCCGCATTCCGCGGCTATCCCACCGGGGTGGCGATCATCTCCGTCGCCGGCCCCGACGGCCCGGCCGGCCTGACCGCCTCCAGTGTGGCCTCGGTCTCCCTGGCGCCGCCCGCGCTGTCGTTCTCGGTCATGGACTCCCCCTCGGCCAAGCTCATCACCGCCGCCCCCAGCCTGGTCGTCAACCTCCTCGGCGCCGCCCACGCCGGCCTGGCCCACGACTTCGCCCGCCCCGGCGGCCCGAGGTTCACGCCCGACCAGGACTGGCTGACCCTTCCCACCGGCGAACCGGCCCTGCGCGACGCCCAGGCCGTCATGCGCTGCCTCCCCCTGCACCGCGTCGCGGTCGGCGCCTCCACGGTGGTCGTGGCCGAGGTCACCACGGTCCTCACCGGCACGCCGGACGGCCGCCTGATCTACCACGAGCGCCGGTTCCACACGTTCCACGCCTCAGGAGACCCACAGCCGCGCCTGCCATGATCGACCCATGGCACGCGTAGCAATCATGGCCATCGGCAGCCGCGGCGACGTGGCGCCCTACACCGGCCTGGGTGTGCGGCTCCAGCAGGCCGGCCACACGGTGACCATCGCCAGCCACGCCGTCTTCCAGTCTTTGATCGAACGCTGCGGGCTGCGCTTCCACCTGCTGCCGATGGACGCCCAGGAGCAGCTGCGCACCCGTTTCGCCGACCGTGGCCTGACCCGCATGACCCTGGCCGTGAACAAGGTGGTCGCCGAGCACGCCCACCCCCTGGCCCAGTCGATGCTGGCCGCCGCCCGCGACGCCGACATCCTGCTGGTCACCCCCACGAGCTGGTTCGGCGTCGTCATCGCCGAGGGCCTGGGAATTCCAAGCATCGGCGTGTACCTCCAGCCGCTCACCCCCACCCGCGAGTTCGCACCCCCGGCCCTGACCACCAGGTCCTACGGTGGCGCCCTGAACTACCGCCTCGCAAGGCTCCTGCTGACGGCCGGCCAGCACCCGTTCCGCCCCGCGGTGACGGAGCTGCGGCACGAGCTCGGCCTCCCGGACGTGAGCGCATCGGCGTGGCTGCGGTCCCAGGAGGAAAAGCACTGGCCCATCTTGTACGGCTACAGCCCCCTCGTCGTCCCCGCACCGCCCGACTGGCCGTCGTGGTACCGCCCGGTGGGCTACTGGTGGCCGGCCGCGGAACCGGACTTCACCCCGTCGCCGGAGCTGGAGGCGTTCCTGCATGCCGGTCCTCCCCCGGTGTACCTGGGCTTCGGCAGCATGCCGGTCCGCGACCACGAGGCGTTGTCGGCCCTGCTGGCCAAGGCGGTGCGGAAGGCGAGCCTGCGCGCTGTGGTCAGCTCGGGCTGGGCAGGGCTGACGGCGGCTACGGGCGGGGATGTGTTCGCTGTGGATGAGGTACCACATGCCTGGCTCTTCCCAAGGATGGCCGCGGTGGTCCATCACGCCGGGGCGGGCACCACGGCGGCCGGCCTGCGCGCGGGCGTGCCGTCGGTCCCGGTGCCGGTCATGGTGGACCAGCCGTTCTGGGCGCAACGCCTGCAGCAGCTGGGCGTTGCGCCGGCCCCGATCAGGATGCGCCATCTGACGGCCGACAACCTGGCCAAGGCCCTGTCCACGGTGGTGACGGACCCGGTGTACCGAACGCGGGCGGAGGCGCTGGCGGAACGCCTGGCCCTGGAGGACGGCCCCGGCGCGGTCGTGCGCGAGGTGGAGCGCCTCACTTCCTGATGTGCCGCCGCACTCTCGTGGATGCGGCGAGCGCGACGGCCCCCGCCAGGAGGGCGATGCCGGCGGTGGAGAACAGCCGGATCCCGGCGAGCAGGTACGGCGCCCAGATCGCGTCGGGCTCCGGCGGCACGAGCGCGACGGTGGTGAGCACGGTGCCGGGCAGCAGGAGCACGACACCGGCCCAGCCCGCAACGCGTGCGGGCGTGGGCCCACCGGCGAACCGCCGCCCGCCCCGCCACCCTGCCGCCAGTCCCGCCAGGTAGCCGATCACGGCGAACGGCACCACCTTGCCGGGCCTGCTCCGGCTGAGCTGGAGCACGACAGATCCGTCGGACCACGGGTACACGGCCAGGCTCCATTGTCCTTTGTTCGCGGTCACGTCGTCGGCGGCGGCGACTTGCCAGCCGGACGCGGTGAGCGCATCGCCGATGGTCCTGGCGGTCGCGGCCGGGTCGTCCCCGCCGGGCGTGCTGAGCCAGACCGAGCCGGGGATGTAGTCGCTGTCACCGGTCAGCCAGGTCCAGGGCCCGTCGGGATGCTCATAGCCGAACAGGTCCGGCAACCGCCCGACGACGGTGATCTCGGCCGCGGTGCCGTCGGCATTCACGGGGATGGCGGGCCCGACGATCGCCACGGCCGCTTCGTCATCGGGCAGATCGGGGGCGCCTACCCAGCCGAGGACGGCCCCGAAACCGGCGCCGAGCGCGGCGAGCGTAAGTGCCACGACGACGGCAGCCAGGACGGGCCGGAGGCGATTGGCGGTGACGGGGTCAGCTTGGAGCACGGCGGCCATCCGCGATGGTCCCTTCGAAGCGCGACCCCCCGCGCCGCCGGTGATGCTACGTCACGCGGTCACCACCGCCGGTCCGCGGGTGTTCCAGGTCGGGGGCGCCGTGGACGCGCAGAACACCTTCGGCGCCCTGATCCGGACGCCTTTCGACTGCACGGTTGCCCTTGACGGTCAGCCGAAGCTCCGGCATCTGAGCATCAACGGCCGCACGGTGGTGGAGGACCCGGACGTGATCGCCGCGCGCGCGAACGCCGCCGCCGCGGCCAGCCAGTCGGCACTCGCCGAGGCCAGGACACCCCCCGCCGTGACGCTCTCCGTCTCGTACCCCGTCCCCGGCCTCAGTTCGCAGATCGAACTGCACGTCCAGGTCGACGAGGCGACCGCCAAGCGCATGACGTGCGTCATCGACTTCGGTGACGGCAGCCCGGTCGACCAGCGCGACACCTACTCGGGCTGCCTTGCCGTGGACCACACCTACTCGGCGAAGCGCACCTACAAGATCACGGTCCGGGTCGACAACCTGGCGAAGGTGTCGACAACCACGACCAGGAGTGTCGCGATCCGCTGACCCTTGTCCCGGGAAGCGGCGCTGAGCCGGCGCATCTCGTCCTTAGTACAGCGAGCGTGCACCGCTCCTGATCGTGCCAGTTTTGGCCTCCTGCTCCCACGCGACACCGCTGTGCGACTACGCCCATAGCCAGCTGACGGTAGCTCGAAGCGGCAACGTCACGTAGGCCACCGCCTCCACCGAGCCCGCCGTTGCCGCGACCGGCTTTGGAGCGCACCCGCAGCGGGTCGAGGCCGGTGACGAAGGCCCCACGGCGCCGACGGACCGGCGAGGGCGCCAGACGCACGCTCACGAGAACGAGCGCCGACCGGCGCCGGCGGCGGGACGTCGTCAGGCCGTGGTGGCGGCGCTCGGCGGGCGTTGGATGGTCTCGCGGACGTCGTCCTCCGACATCGGGTCGCCGAGGATCTGGAACAGGGTGGCCGCCTGGATCAGGACGGCGCGGGCGGCCGGGGCGTCGCCGAAGCGGTACAACAGCTCGCCGTTGAGCTGGTGGACCCGGGCGACCATCGCGCGCCCAGGGGAGTCCGGGTCCTTGTGGGTGTCGGTGACCTCGGTCTTCAGGCCCTGGGCAAGCTGCTCGGCCATCCCCAGCTGGCCGGCGGCGCCGAACGCGCGGGCCAGGACCCACTTCGCGCGGTGCTCGCCGGCGTTGTCGCGCAGTTGGTGGTACCGCCAGATTGCCCCGCAGGCCGCCTCGATCGCGCGGTCCAGCGCGTCGGCGATGCCCTGGGGCCGGGCCGTGCGCTCCAGGTGCCGGGCGTGTTCCAGGTGGACCTCGGCCGTCCGCACGGCGACGAAGGCGGCCCGGGACAGGTCGTGGGACGAGCGGGCGGCCCGCAGGTGGTGCAGGGCGGTGGACCACTCGCGGCCGCGCAGGGCGGACTCGGCGTAGGCGATGCTCGCGCTGAAGCGGCCCAGGTCGTCGAGGGTGTCGTCCTGGAGGCGGTCCTGCACCCAGTACGGGCATTCGACGTGGCTGTTGATGGCGACCAGGATCTCGGCGTTGTAGACGTGGGTCGCCGCGCGGGCGTCGGTGGCGCGGCGCAGGCAGTCGGTGAGGCGCTCGTCGGCCAGGTCGTGGGCGCCCATGCGGACCAGGGCCTGGCCCAGCAGGAGCTGCTTGACAATCGCGTGCTCGGCCTGCTCCTGCGGGGTGCCGGCCCGCTTGCCGGCCTCCAGCGCGAGGTCGAAGGCGATCTCGGCCTCGCCGTAGCGGCCGGCGGCGGCGAGGAAGCGGCCCTTGGCGAACTGGGTGGCGGTCAGCGGGCCGGGGCCGATCCGCTCGGCCGCGGCGGTGGCCAGGCGGTAGGCGTTGGCCGTGGACTCGTAGTCGAGGGTGGCCGGGGTCGCGCCGCCCAGCAGGGCGCCGAGCCGCCAGCAGGCCTCGTCGTCGCCGGCGCGGGCGGCGACCCCGATCTGGTGCAGGATCGTGCGGTACTCCGCGTCGATCCACCCCGGCACGTCCCGCGCGATGCGGTCGGCGAGCAGCAGTCCGTCGACGTAGGGATCGGCCGGCTCGGCGAGGCCCGCCCCGGGCGTGATGCGGTTGAGGACGCGCGCGGTCAGCGCCCGGTAGGCGCGGTCGGCCCGGCGCGTCGCGGCCCGCCGCCGGTCGGCCGGGACGTCGGCGGCGACCTGCGAGGCGAACAGCCCGACGAGCGGGGGCACGGTGAAGCGCACCACGTGGGTACGGCGGGCCGCCCCGACCGCCCGCACCAGCTGCGCCGCGTGCAGCCGGTCGGCCAGCGCCTCGGCCTCGCGCAGGTTCACGTCGAGCAGCGGCATGAGGATCCAGGGCGCGAACGTCGGCGACGGCAGGAACGCCAGGTAGGTCAGCGCCTGGCGCTCCATCGGCAGGAGCCGGTCGAACTCCGACTGCAGCACCTCCTGGACCTGCCGGCCGGGCTGGGCCAGCCGGGACAGCCGCGTGGTCGGCTCGCGCAGGTAGGACGCGACCGCGCAGACGTTGGTGGCGTCGTCGGAGATGCGCTCGGCGGCCGAGCGGATCGCCACCGGCAGCCGGCCGCAGCCCTCGACGATCTCGGCCGCGCAGTACGGGCTGTCGCGGTCCTCGGTGCGCGACATCGCCCGGAAGATGTGCAGGGCGTCGGACTCGCTGGGCACGTCGACCAGGAACGAGCGGGCCGCCTGCATGTCCGGCACCAGCGACAGGTCGAAGCGGCTGGTGACGATGACGGCGTTCTGGGGATGGGTGGGCATGATCAGCTCGACCTGGTCGGCGGTGCGGGCCGCGTCGAAGACGAACAGCAGCGACTTGCCGGCGGCCAGCGAGCGGAAGGCGATCGCCCGGCCCTGCGGGTCGGCCGGCACGTCGGACTCGGGCCAGCCGAGCGCGAGCAGCAGCTCCGTGAGCACCTCGCCGGGCGGCCGCGGGGCGCCGGCGGTGCCGAGGTCGACGATGTGGACGCCGTGGCGGTACCGCGGCGCGAGCCGCTCGGCCAGCTTGCGCGCGATGGCGCTCTTGCCGACCCCCGGCCCGCCGTGCAGGAACAGCTGCACGCAGCCCAGCCCGGCCGCCGGGCGGGAGCGGCCGGGCGTGCGCTCGGCCCGCTGCTCGTCGTGCCAGCGGGTCAGCTCGTCCAGCTCGGACTCGCGGCCGACGAACGCGGTCTGCGCGATCGGCTCGGCCAGCGCCTGCCGGGCCTCGACGCCCGAACGCGCCGTGGTGGGCCAGTCGCCGCTGCTGTCGCGCCCGCCCGGGCTGCGCGCCGAGCCGGTGTCGGTCAGCAGCAGCACCACGCCGCTGAGCAGCGCGACGACGATGAGGGAGCCGTACCGCAGCGAAGGTGGCACGTTCTCGTAGACGGTGCTGATCACCGTGGTCAGCGCGCCCGCGATCACGGCGAGGTAGATGCGCAGCCCGCGCAGCCGCCGCCTCACGAGGAGATCCTGGGCTGTTCCGAGTGGCGGGTCCCGCGCCGGCCCAGCAGCGACGACAGCGACCACTCCCGGTCGAGGGCCTCCCGCGCATCCTTCGCGCCGGCGCCGTCCTTGAGCGTCTCGAACATCTCCACCGCCAGGCGCAGCAGCAGCGTGGCCTTCGGCAGGTCGCCACGGTTCTTGTACGCCACGCCGAGCCAGTACGACGCCTCCGCCTCGGCCCACCGGTCGCCGCAGCGCTGGAACGTCTGCAGCGCCTCCTCCAGCGCCGAGACCGCCCGCTCCAGGTCCCGCTCCTCGTGCAGATAGGCCCGGCCGATGAGCAGCCGGCTGTGGCCGCTGCCGTAGCGGTGCTTGAGCGTCGTGAAGCCGTTCAGCGCGCTCACCGCGAAGCCGCGGGCGGCCTCGAAGTCGCGGCTCTGCAGGGCCAGGTACGCCCGCTGGTGGCGGATCCACGGCCGCCACAGCCCCTGGGCCAGCTCCGGCTGCCCGCTCAGGGTGTCGCCGCGGCTGAGCACCTCGGCGGCCCGGTCGTGGCGGCGGTTCGCGGTCAGCGCCAGGCCGTAGGCCCACAGCACGCCGGGCAGCCGGCGGGGCTGCTCGTCCGGCGCCGTCCCGCACAGCCGCAGGGCCTGCTCGCCGTACTCCAGCGCGGTTTCCGGCTGGTCCGACAGCGCGCTCGCCACGGTCAGCTCGCGCAGCACGCGGATCAGCTCAGCCGGATCCCGCTCGTTGCGCTCGGCCTGCTCCCGGGCCAGCCGCAGGCGCTCGACGGCGGCCGCGCTCTGCCGCAGCCGCCACCGGATCCGCCCCTGGACCCGCAGCGCCCGCGACCGCGTGGCCGCCTCGACGCTGCGCGCCGCCGACGTCGCCGCGGACAGGGCGTCGTCGATCCAGCCGAGCTCGGCGAACACCTCGGCCAGGCCGACCTCGGCCAGTGCCTCGTCCCGGCGGGCCGCGTCGGCCTCCACGCTGCGCCGGTCCTTGACCGCCTGGCTGCGCTCCTGGGCCAGGTGCACCACCTCGCGGGCGTTGCCGAGGGCCTCGCTGAGCCGCCCGTCGTCGAACAGGTGGTAGACGTCGCGGCGCAGGCGCATCTCCGGCTGGCGCTCCAGCCGGCTGCGGTCCGCCGCCACGTAGGCGTCCCTGGCCCGCTCGATGCCGTCGGCGCCCAGTTCCGCCTCGGCGAGCATCGCGGCGTACTGCCGCACGAAGTACGGGATCCGGAACACCGCCACCCCGGAGCGCTCGTCGGCCCGCAGCTCGACGAACCGCACCCGGGCGAGCCGGTCGAGCACGCACCCGGCCTGGAACTCGTCGAAGGCGGCGAAGGTGGCGTCGTGCGGGAACGCGCCCCGGGCCAGCGCCACGAGGGTCCACGGCGCGACCCGCCGGTGCTCGCTGAGCGACAGCACCGTCAGGCAGCGCCGCTCCTGCTCGGTGAGCAGCGCGCAGGCCAGGTCGAGCACCTCGGCGAACGGCAGCGCGCCGGCCTCGCCGGGCGGTTCGGCCCGCGGCGGCACGTCGAGGTCCTCGCTGCGCCGCGACCGGGCGACCGCGGCCGCCATCTGCAGCGCGGCCGGATACCCGCGCGCGGCCCGCATGATCCGCTCGTCCAGCCGTTCGTCGAGCACGACCGCGCCGGCCCCGAGCAGCGCGGCGACCAGCCGGCGGGAGGCGGTCCCGTCCAGCGGCTCGAGGTGCTCGACAAGATCAGGAGCCAGGCCTTCGACGGTACGCCGGGACGTGACGACGATCGCGCACCGCCGCCCGGCCGGCGTGAACCGCGCGAGGTCGAGCCCGGCCGGCACGTTGTCCAGCACCACCAGGATCCGCCGGGTCAGGGTGCGCCGCCGGTACCAGCGGTCGAAGCCCTCCGCCCCCGGATCGGCGTCGCCCGGCCCGAGCAGCGCCCGGGTGAGGTACTCCCGGGCCAGGTCGTCGCCGTCCGGCCGCTGGGTGTCGAAGCGGACAAGGATCTGCCCGTCGCGGTACCGCGGCGCGACCAGGTGCCCGGCGGTCACGGCCAGGGCGGTCTTGCCGACGCCCTCGCGCCCGGTGACGACCGCGACGGCCGGCCCGCTGCGGTCCCGATGCGCCGCGGTCAGCAGCCGCGTCAGCCGGTCCAGCTCGTCGTCCCGGCCGATCAGCAGCTCGGGCGGCGGCGGCAGGTCGGCCGGCACGAGATAGGCCCGGCGGCGCATCCGCGGCCGCCACCGCCGCTGGACCAGCCCCCGCACGACCAGCCCGGCGAGCACCCCGCCGGCCACCACGAGCGAGACCACCAGCGCGACCCGCCAGGGCGTGAACAGCCAGACCGGCGCGGCGAACACGACCAGCAGCGGCAGCGCCCAGAACCGGCCGGGCAGCGACGGGAGGCGGATCGACACACGCAACCCTATCAATGCCGCGCGAACCGCTACCCGACTAGCAGGTCGAGTGGAAGAGCCCGGCGACCGCCGCGGTGTCGACGAGGGAGTTGTAGAGCTCCACCGCTTCCGAGGTTTCCGCCGTGTGTACCGCGACGCCCCGCTCCGCCAGCAGCGCCAGCGTCTCGCCGGCCACGCCGAGGCGCTCCTCCATGCCCAGCGACAGCACGACGACGGTCGCGCCGGCGTCGAGGAGCTCGGCCACGTCGGCGGGCTGGGTGCCGGGCGAGTGGCGGGTGCCCGTCTCGTTCCAGTCCCAGGCCCGCGCGCCGCCCGGCCAGAGTTTGGCGTCCTTGAAGGCGCCGTGGTCCTCGACCGTGATCGAGCCCCACGATATCGAGAGGATTCGGGGTGAACGTGGCAGCATCGGGCGTACACCAGCCTCAGCGGAGAGGAGCGGGCGATCGTGCTCGACTCAAGGTACAGCGAACCCGGCGCCACCGAGGTGCCCTGGGAGACCGTGCGCGAGCGGTTCGCCGGCGCCGGGATCTACTGGCTCACCACCGTGCGCGAGGAGGGGCGGCCGCACGTCACGCCGCTCATCGGGGTCTGGCTCGACGAGGCGTTCTGGTTCACCACCGGGTCCGGCGAACAGAAGCGCCGCAACCTGCGCGGGAACGCGGCCGTCGCCGTCACCACGGGCACCGACGCGCTGCACGAGGGGCTCGACGTCGTCGTCCACGGGGATGCGGTCCAGGTGGAGGAGCCCGGCGCGCTGGAACGGGCGGCGGGGGCGTGGCTCGCGAAGTACGGCGAGGAATGGCACTTCGAGGCGCGCGACGGCGGATTCCACCACGTCGAGGGCGGGCAGCGGGCCGACGTCTTTCGGGTGACGCCGCTTGCCGTTCTCGCCTTCGGTAAGGACCCGTATTCGCACAACCGCTACACGTTCTGACTCGGCCCGCCGGCACCGGCGCCGCGCTGGTTGTATAGAGGAGGCATGCGACTTTCGATCTGGCCGGGCACCTCACAGCCGTACGACGACATCCTCGAGGTGGCCCGCCACGCCGAGGCGACCGGGTGGGACGGCGTCTACGTGGCCGACCACTTCATGGCCAACGCCGGGCCCGGGCGCGACCCGCTCGCCCCGATGCTGGAGTGCGCGACCGTGGTGGCCGCGCTCGGGGCGGCCGTGCCGCGGGTGCGCCTCGGCTCGCTGGTGTACGGCAACACCTACCGCCACCCCGCCGTGCTCGCCAACATGGCCGCGACCGCCGACCACGTGACCGGGGGCCGGTTCGTGTTCGGCGTCGGGGCGGGCTGGCAGGTCAACGAGCACGAGCAGTACGGCATCGAGCTGCCGCCGGTGAAGCAGCGCCTCGACCGGTTCGTGGAGGCCCTCGAGATCTGGCACGGGCTGCTGCGCACCGAGCGCACCACGTTCGCGGGCGAGTACTACCGGCTCACCGACGCCGTGTGCGAGCCCAAGCCGGTGCAGCGGCCGCTGCCGATCCTGATCGGGGGCGGCGGGGAGCAGCGGATGCTGGGGATCGTCGCGAAGTACGCCGACATCTGGAACACCTGGGGCAGGCCCGACGTCATCGCGCACAAGTCGGCCGTGCTCGACGGCTTCTGCGCGCGGCAGGAGCGCGACCCGAAGGCGATCGAGCGCACCGCCCAGGCGCTCGTGGTCGTCGACGGCCCGCTGCCCGACCTGCCGGCGCCCGTCATCGGCGGGTCACCGGCGGCGCTGGGGGACGTGCTCGGTCAGTACAAGAGCCAGGGTCTTGACGAGTTCATCGTGCCGGACGGGCTGCTCGGCACCGGGGCGGAGCGCCTGAAGGCGATGGACACGATCCTCGCGCTCACCCGCGCGGCGTGAAGGTGAGCACGCGGTAGTTCAGCAGGCCGTTGAGCAGGCACCACTGCAGCGCGTCGCCGCCGGACAGCATCTTCCAGTATTCGCCCCGCAGGCGCAGGGGGCGGCCGGCGGCGACGAGCGCGGCGATGAACCGGTCCCGCGGCCGGCGCAGTTCGAGGTGCGGGGTCAGGTCGAGGTCGCCGGTCAGCTCCAGGCCGTGCCCGGCGGCGGCTTCGCGGACCTGCTCGACGGTCAGCAGCGAGCCGACCCGCCAGCCGTCGCGGAACGCCTCCAGCCGCCGGGCCTCCCGCGGCGGCGCGGACGGGGCCCGCTCGGTGAGGAAGTCGTCGCACACCAGCAGCCGGCCGCCGGGGCGCAGGACCCGTGCCGCCTCGCGGAAATAGCCGGCCGCGTCCGGGCTGTGCAGGAACGCCTCGATGGAGAACACCAGGTCCGCGGTCCCGTGCAGCTCCCGCGGTACGTCCAGATAGTTGCCCTCCCGGCACCGCACCCGCTCGCCGAGCCCGGCCCCGGCCAGCAGCCGCGTCGCCCCTTCCGCCTGCCGCGGGCTGATCGTGAGTCCCTCGCCGCGGATCGGCGCCCGCCCGGCCAGGTACATCAGGCTCGCCCCGAGCCCGCACCCCAGGTCCACGACCCGCGGCTCCGCCACACCCTCGGGCAGCGCGGCCAGGATCAGCTCGTCGACGTGGTGGAACGCCTCCGGCCGGGTCGTCACGCCCGGGCCCCACACCGCGCGGTGGATCGAGGCGCCGCCCTGGCCCAGCCGGTCGAACGCGGCCGTGTTCTGGTCGTAGTAGCGCCGGACGTTCTCGGCGTGCGCGGCGGTCGCAGAGGTCATACCCATGTGTACTGCCAGAACGCCGGATCGGTTCAATCGCCCCGCCGGGTTACCCTGATCGACGATGAAACAAAGCGCTGAAACAACGCAGGAGCCGCGCGTCACGATCCGGGACGTCGCCGCGCAGACCGGGCTCTCGATCGCCACGATCTCGCGGGTCCTCAACGGCCGCGCCAACGTCGCTCCGGACACCCGCGAGAAGGTCCTGCAGGCGATGGGCGGGCTCGGCAAGCGGGCGCCCCGCCGCCGCGGCGCCGGCGTGCCCAAGGCCGACAACGGGGTGTACGTGCGCTGCCCGTACCTGCTCACCGACTACTTCGGGCTGATCGTCTCGGCGATCACCGAGGCCCTCGACGCGCACGGCATGCACGCCGTCGTCGACGCCGGGGAGTCGGCCTGGCGGCGCACCGACGTGCTGCCCACGCTCACCGGCTGGCCGCAGGTCACGGGCGCGATCCTGATCCTGCCGCCGGAGCCCGAGGACGACCTGGAGCGGCTGCGCGACCGCGGTTTCCCGTTCGTCGTGGTCGACCCGCGCACCGCCCCGCCGCCGAACATCGCGGCCGTGTCGGCGGCCAACTTCGCCGGGGCCCGGCGGCTCATGACGCACCTCGTGGAACTCGGTCACCGCCGGGTCGGCGTGCTCGGCGGGCCGCTGAGCTGGCTGGCCATGAGCGACCGGCTGGCCGGGTTCCACGCGCCGCTGGTGGCCGTCGGGGTGTACCCGGACGGGGACCTGCTGCGCACCTCGACCGACCCGACCGTGGAGGCCGGTCGGGCGCTCGCCGCCGGCCTGCTGGACCGGCCCGACCGGCCGACCGCGCTGGTGGCGTTCAACGACAAGATGGCCGTCGGCGCGCTGCAGGCCGCGGCCGAGCGGGGGCTGCGGGTGCCGGAGGAGCTCTCGATCGCCGGCTTCGACGACATCGACGTCAGCCGGGCCACCCACCCGATGCTCACCACGGTCCGCCAGCCACTGGGCGAGATGGGCCGGATGGCGGTCAGCCTGCTCAGCCGGATGCTCACCGGGAGCGACGTGGACGCGCTGCACGTGGAGCTGGCCACCGAGCTGGTCGTGCGCGGCTCGACCGGGCCGGCGTTCCCGGCCCCGCGTTGACGCGTGTTTCATAAACACTTCCGCCACGAGTCGAAAAAAGTTACAGCGATTCATTGACATGCCTCGGCTCGGGGCGGTTTCCTGGCGGTACCCCCAACCCACCCCGCCAGTGGAACAGGACACCCGATGCACGCACCCAGACGAGTGCGGCGCTCCATGCTGCTCGCGATCGCGGTCACCGCCGCGACCGTGGCCACCGTGGGCGCCGTCGCCATGACCGCCGCCTCCGCCGCCAGCACCGGACAGATCACCAGCTCGGCCAACGGCAAGTGCCTCGACGTCACCGACGGCTCCACCGCCGACGGCAACCAGCCCCAGATGTGGACCTGCTACGCCGGCAGCGCCAACCAGACCTGGACCCTCGCCGACAACGGCTCCGTGCAGGGCCTCGGCAAGTGCCTCGACGTCGTCAACGGCGCCACCACCGACGGCGCCGTCGTGCACCTGTGGACCTGCTACGACTCGGTGACCAGCCAGAAGTGGTCGCTCAACGCCAGCCACGACCTGATCAACACCAAGTCCGGCAAGTGCCTGGACATCAAGGACAACAACCTCGCCGACGGGGCCAAGCTGCAGCTGTGGACCTGCGGCGGCGGCGCCAACCAGAAGTGGAACTTCTCCGGAGGGACGGGCCAGCCGACCGCCACCGCCACCGCCACCGGCGTGCCGAACAACCCGAACAACCCCGACCTCGGCCCGAACGTCACCGTCTTCGACCCGTCGATGTCGCAGGCCACCATCCAGAACAAGCTCAACTCGGTGTTCAACGGCCAGGTGAGCAACCAGTTCGGCAGCCAGCGCTATGCGCTGCTGTTCAAGCCCGGGACGTACAACGTCAACGCGAACGTGGGCTTCTACACCCAGGTCGCCGGGCTGGGGCTGACCCCGGACGCCGTCGTCATCAACGGCGCGGTGCACGCCGAGGCCGACTGGTGGCCGGACGGCAGCCAGAACGCGACCCAGAACTTCTGGCGCTCGGCCGAGAACCTCTCCGTGACCCCGACCGGCGGGCTCGACCGGTGGGCGGTCTCGCAGGCCGCGCCGTACCGCCGCATGCACGTCCGCGGCAACCTCGCGCTCTCCGACGGCGGCTGGTCCTCCGGCGGCTTCATCGCCGACTCGAAGATCGACGGGCAGATCCAGTCCGGCACCCAGCAGCAGTGGATCACCCGCAACTCGTCGATGGGCAGCTGGAACGGCTCCAACTGGAACCAGGTCTTCGTCGGGGCCACGGGCGCGCCCGGCAACAGCTTCCCGAACCCGCCGTACACCACGGTCGGCACCGCCCCGGTCGTGCGCGAGAAGCCGTTCCTGTACGTCGACTCGGCCGGCGCCTACCAGGTGTTCGTCCCGGCGCTGCGGACCAACTCCAGCGGCACCACCTGGGCGAACGGCAACCCGGCCGGCACCAGCCTGCCGATCAGCCAGTTCCAGGTCATCAAGCCCGGCGACACCGCCGCGACCATGAACAACGCGCTCGCCGCGGGCAAGAACCTGCTGGTCACCCCGGGCGTGTACCACCTCAACCAGACGCTCAACGTGACCCGCGCCGACACCGTGATCCTCGGTCTCGGCCTGGCCACCCTGGTGCCCGACGGCGGGATCACCGCGCTGAAGACCGCGGACGTCGACGGCATCAAGCTCGCCGGCCTGCTCTTCGACGCGGGCACCACCAACTCGCCCGTGCTCGCCGAGATCGGCCCGTCCGGCTCCACCGCGAGCCACGCCGCCAACCCGACCAGCCGGTCGGACGTGATCTTCCGCATCGGCGGGGCCGGCGTCGGCAAGGCCACGGTCAGCCTGCGGATCAACAGCAACGACGTGATCGGCGACCACGCCTGGATCTGGCGCGCCGACCACGGCTCCGGCGTCGGCTGGACCACCAACACCGCCCAGAACGGCCTGGTCGTCAACGGCAACAACGTGACGTTCTACGGGCTGTTCGTCGAGCACTACCAGCAGTACCAGACGATCTGGAACGGCAACGGCGGCCGCACGTACTTCTATCAGAACGAGATGCCGTACGACCCGCCGAACCAGGCCGCCTTCATGAACGGCTCCACCCAGGGCTGGGCCGCGTACAAGGTGGCCGACAGCGTCACCACGCACGAGGCGTGGGGCCTGGGCAGCTACTGCTACTTCAACGTCAACCCGGGTGTGGTGGCCGCGCACGCGTTCGAGGTGCCGGTCAAGTCGGGCGTGAAGTTCCACGACATGGTCACCGTCTCGCTGGGCGGCACCGGAACCATCTCGCACGTCATCAACAACACCGGCGCCGCGGTGAACTCCGGGCACCAGGTCGAGTACCTGGTCTCCGGGCCGTAGTCCGCCGTCCGGCAGGAAGGAACATCGTGCGACGCATCATCACCGTCACCTCGACGGCGTTGCTCGCCCTGACCGTCGGGGCCGCGCCCGCAACCGCGGCCCCGGCGCATCGGGCGGAAACCGTCACCGGCACCTATTCGACCGGAGCGGCCCAGGCCTGGAAACCGTTGCCGCCGATTTCCGTCGGCAGTAACGGATCGGCGGCGGTCGACGCCACGGTCGTCATCGATCCAAGCCAGATGCGGCAGCGGTACAGCGGGATCGGCTTCTCCCTGGACGAGACCAGCGTGTCGAATCTGTGGAAGCTCACCCCGCAGCAGCGGGAGGACGCCATCCGGCTCCTCGTCGACCCGCGCACCGGCGCCGGGCTGAACCGTTTCCGGCTCACCATCGGCAGCCCCGACCTCATCGAGCATCTGCCGTTCTGGTCCGAGGACGACCTGCCCGCCGGCGTCACCGACGACTTCGGGCTCAAGTACTTCTCGATCCAGCGCGACATCGATCTGCACATCGTCGACACCATCAAGCTGATCCAGAAGTACAACCCGCGGGCCTCGTTCTTCGCGTCGGCCTGGAGCGCGCCCGCGTGGATGAAGACGAACAACAAGTTCCTCGGCGAGGTCGCGCTGAAGCCGGGCAGCACCACCGACTACTACCAGGTCGGCAAGCTGCGCGACGACTGCATCGACGTGTTCGCGCGGTACTACGCGAAATACGTGGAGGCCTATGCGCGCAAGGGCATCCGGGTCGACGCGCTCACGCTGCTGAACGAGCCGGGCATGGACGTGGTCTACCCGGCCATGGACATCAGCGTCGAGCAGCAGCAGAAGCTCGCCGTGGCCATGCGGAAATACCTGCCGCGGGACGTCGACGTGTACATCCACGACTTCAACTTCTGGGACTGGAAGGACCCGAACAGCACCGAGACGAAGAACTACTACCGCGTGCTGAACGACCCGGCGGCGAAACGGGCGGCGGACGCGATCGCCTTCCACCCGTACTGGGGCGACCCGGCCGTGATGCGCGACGCCTATGAGCAGACCGGCAAGCCGGTGCACATGACCGAGACCAGCGACCTGTCGCCGGCCACGATCCTGAGCTATTTCCGGCTCGACGCGAGCTCCTACGTGATGTGGGCGCAGGCGACCGACCAGGACGGCGGCACGCTGCACTGGACGCCGCTGCGGGACAACAACGTGGACTGGGACCAGATCGCGGCGACGACGAAATGGCCGGACCGCCTGGTGAAGGTCGACACCGCGGCGCGCACGTACACGGTGCGGGACGAGCTCTACGGGATGGGGCAGTTCGCGAAGTACCTGACCCCGCGGCACACCCGCGTCGAGTCGAGCGCGGCCGCCAGCGGTGTGAGCAACGTGGTCTACCGCGACGGCGACGACTTCGTGGCGGTGCTCGGCAACGCGAACACCGCGCCGCGCAAGGTCCGGGTGCTGCTGGCCGGAAAGCAGTTCGTGGCCACGGTACCGGCCGGTGCCTACGCCACCTACCGCTGGCACGCGTCGCTGCCGTCGGCGCACGGGAACCACGCCCCCGTTCTGGCTTCCGTGCCGGATGTGACCGCGGACCAGTACACGACGACGACCTTCCGGTTGAAGGCCACAGACCGCGACCGGGACGCCCTGGCGTTCTACGCGGTCGACCTGCCGGACGGCGTGACCGTGGACGCCGCCACCGGCACGGTGTCGCTGCACCCGACGACGGCGGGCCCGCTGGACCTGAAGTTCCGGGTCACCGACGGCGTGGCGAGCTCGTCGGCCACGGTGCACGTGACCGTGGCCCCGCACGGCGCCCCGATCGGCGAGAAGGTCGAGGCGGAGGCCTACACGGCCGAGCACGGCTGGACCGACGGCGGCGCCAACTTCGTCGAGAACAACCCGGCGGCGAGCGGCGGCCGGAACGTCGGCTGGACGTCGGCCGGCAACTGGCTGCAGTACCGGCTGGAAGTCGCCGCGGCCGGCCCGTACAACCTGGAACTGCGCGTGGCGAACGGCAGCGGCGCGGTGGCGGCGAACGCCATCACGTTCCGCGACGCCGGCGACCAGGTGCTGGCCACGGTGTCGGTGCCGGACACCGGCGGCTGGGGCAGCTACCAGTCCGTCAGCACCACGGTGACCCTGCCGGCGGGCGACCAGCCGGTGACGGTCTTCTGCGAGACCGGCGGCTTCAACCTGGACTACTTCCGGCTGACCGCCTGACGATTGCCTCGTGGTGGTCCCATTCCTGTTTCTCTGGGACCACCACGAGTTGTTGCTATGGCACCACCACGAGGCGCCGGCCCCGCAGATCGGTCCGCTGCCAGGCGTGCTCGATGTCGCGCAGGGGCACCGTCACCACGTCGAAGGTCAGCTCGCCGGATTTCGTCCAGGCCACGATCTCGCCGTACACCTGCTGCATGGTTTGTGCATTGAGGCCCTTGGCCGCCCCGCAGATCTCGACGCCGGAGGTGCGCAGGCTCTCGGCGGCGAGCGCGATCCCGGCGCCGGCCGACTCGCCGATCTGCACCAGCCGCGTCGGCCTCGGGAACGCGAAGGACTTCGGCACCAGCGCGCGCAGCAGCACCTCGGTCGGCCGCCCCCACAGGAAGTCGAGCACGACGTCGTAGCCGTCGCCCTTCTCCCGCAGGAACGCGTCGGCGAGGGCGTCGTCGTCCACCGCGGTGTTGATGACCGCATCCGCTCGTACTTCCCGCAGCTGCTCGTCGTCCCGCCCGGTCGCCACCACCCGCCCGGCCCCGAGCAGCCGCGCCACCTTGACCGCGAGCCGCCCCGCGACGCCGGTGGCCCCTTGGACGAGCACCGTCTCGCCGGCCTGGAGCCCGGCTGCGGTCCGGGCCGACATCGCGGTGATCGCGGTGGCGAGCACCGTGGCGATGACCGGATCGATCCCTTCGACGATCGGCGCGTAGGACCCCTTGGCCACCACCGTCCTCTCGGCGAGCGCGCCGTAGGGCGAGCGGGGATTGCCGAAGCCGACGAGGGTGCCGTCCGGCAGCGCCCCGATCCCGTCGAACGCCGGAATCGCCGGCAGCCGGCCGAAATACTGCCCGCTCGCATAGTGCGTGCCGGCCGCGATGCTCTTGTCGACGTTCTCGACCGCGACCGCCTTGACCTCGATCACCACCTCGTCCTCGCCGGCCACCGGGTCCGGAAAGTCCTCGTACCGCGGGACGCCGCCGATCTCGTGCAGGACTGCCGCCTTCATCGTGTCCCCGTCTCTATCTATCAGTGATAGGGGGACTCTAGCACTGATAGAGTGACGGCGGGAGGTACCGATTTTGACGCTGGACCGACAGCGGATCGTCGCCGAGGCCGTGGCCCTGCTGGACGCCGAGGGCCTGGACGGCGTGACGACCCGCAAACTCGCGGCGCGGCTGGGGGTGCAGTCGCCGACGCTGTACTGGCACCTGCCGAACAAGGCGGCGCTGGTCACGGCGATCGCGGACGCGATCCTGGACCAGGAGTTCGCCGCCCTGTCACCGCCCCCGCCGGACCAGCCCTGGCCGGCCTTCCTGACCGACCTGGCCATCCGCTTGCGCCGGGCCCTGCTGGCCCATCCGGACGGCGCGCGGGTGGTGTCGGCCTCGCAGCTGTCCCGCACCATGGCGGCCATCTCGGAGCTGGGCATGAGCACCCTGGTGGCCCGCGGCGTCCCCTTGCGTCAGGCGCGGGTGATCGTGCTGACCGTGGAGCGCTTCACGGTGGGGCACGTGCTCGAGGAGCAGTCCGCCCGCCCGGACCCGGAGGCGGTGCGGGACTTCGACATGGCGGCATTCTCGGAACGGCACCCGACGGTGATTGCGGCGATCACGGAGTACTTCGCGCCGGGCGTGACCGTGGACGACCTGTTCCAGGAGTGCCTCGAGGTCGTCATCGCGGGGGCCACGCACAAAGCAGACCCCGCACGGGCATGACGACGGCTTCCGTGCGGCCCGGAGCGGGCCGCACGGCGACGAGATTCCCGTCAGGCGCCCAGGAAGATGGGGTTGGTCAGGGCGACCATTGTGTCCGCCGTGGTCGCGGTCGGCTGCTGCCGGCGCACCTCCGCCCGCACGTAGCGCGCGTTGCGGGCGGTCGTCTCCCAGGTGACCGTCGCGGCCGGGTCGGGGCCCAGGACGGTACCGTAGCGCTGCCCTTGGTCCGTGATGAGCCGCACCGCGCAGCCCGCGACGCCGCTCACCTGCAGCGTCACCGTCACCAGGGTGTCGTCCGGCACGCGGAGGCGTTCGCCGATGCCGGCGCTGCGGCCCTGGGCCGTCGCGGTGAACGCGAGGTCGACGGCGGCCGACTCGGCGATCCACAGGCGGCCGGCCCGGACCCCGTCGAGGACGGACCTGCGGTCGAGCGCCTTCGCGAACACCACGTTGTGCGGCAGGCCCACCACCTGCGGCTCGCTGTGGGCGTCGCTGTCGCCCACGGCCGGGATCCAGTCGGCGCGGCCCTCGCGGGCGGCGGCGACCAGCAGGTTGTCCCAGCCCGCCAGCACGGCCTCGTCGTCGAGGGTCCACGGGCCGTTCCAGACCTCCACGGCGTCCAGGCCCGCGTAGCCGAACTTCCAGCCGCACGCCACGCAGGTGGCCAAGGGGTGGGCGGCGACCGCGAGCCCGCCGGCGCGGTGGATCTGCTGCACGAAACGGGCCAGGGCGCCGTCGACGGCGCGGTACCGCCAATCGATCCACGTCCCCGCCGGCAGGCCGAGCGCGGTGTAGTGGCCGTTGCGGGTGGTGATCTCCTCGCCGTCGATGATGAGCAGGTCGGGGCCGGCGAACTCGCCCCAGACGGCCGCGGCGCTCGACGTGTTGTGGTCGGTCGACACGATGAAGTCCAGCTTGGCGGCGCGCGCGGCCGCCGCGACCTCGGCCGGGGTGCGCCGGCCGTCCGAGTGCACGGTGTGCAGGTGCATGTCGCCGCGGTACCACGCGGTGCCCCGCCCGGTCGCGCGCGGCGGGGCCGGGTTCGGGCGGAACGCGGGGCCCGCGGGGCCGAACTCCAGGTTGACGTTGATCGTGTAGTTGAGGCCGTGCGGATGCACCGTGTACGGCCCGAGCACGATGTGCCAGGTGCCCTTGCGGATCGGGCCCGGAAGGTACCCGGGCGTCGCGTCCGTCGCCGCCACCGTGAAGCTGCTGCGGAAGCCGCCGGACCAGCCGCGGAAGCCCTTCTCGTCGCCGAGTTCGAAGCCGTGCTCGTCGAACAGGCCGATGTCGAGCGCGTTGCCGTTCTGGCCGGGCGGCAGGGCGGGGCGGTCGTAGGTGTAGTCCACGGTGAGCCGGTTGACCCCGGCCGGGATCTCCAGTGGCACGTAGAGGAAGTCCGGGGCGCCATAAGCGATGTGGCCGCTGATCGTGCCGGTCTGCGGCTGCGGCCCGGGGCCGAACTGGATGGCGATCAGGCCGGTGGCCCCACTGGCAAGCAGTTGACGACGATCCATATGGGCAGCCTGCCGCATATCGATGGATGTGAAGCGACGGGCAGATGACGGGTGTTAGCGCATCGCACAGCCAGGGCGCCCCCGCTGTACATGTGCCGCCCCTAGCGTCCGGGGTCATGGCAAATGTCGATCGTCGTACATTTCTTCAGATGGCGGCGGCCGCCGCTGTTCCGCTGCCGTTCGAGCAGGCCCTGTCGATCCCCGCGCACGACAAGCACGGGTCGATCGAGGACGTCGAGCACGTCATCTTCCTGATGCAGGAGAACCGCTCGTTCGACCACTACTTCGGCACCATGCGCGGCGTGCGCGGCTACGCCGACCCGCACCCGGCGAAGCTCGCCAACGGCAAGAGCGTGTTCCACCAGCCCGACGGCGACGGGGAGGTGCTGCCGTTCCGGCCGCAGGTCAAGGACATGGGCAAGACCTTCCTGCCCGACCCGCCGCACGGCTGGAACGACACGCACGGCGCGTGGAACAACGGCCGCTACGACGGCTGGGTGCCGAACAAGGGCGTCACCACGATGACGTACCACCAGCGCAAGGACCTCGACTGGTCCTACGCCCTCGCCGACGCGTTCACGATCTGCGACAACTACCACTGCTCGCTGCTCGGGCCGACTGACCCCAACCGGTACCACATGTGGAGCGGCTGGGTCGGCAACGACGGCAAGGGCGGCGGGCCGGTCATCACCAACGCCGAGGCCGGGTACGACTGGTCGACCTACCCCGAGCGGCTGGACCGGGCCGGCATCTCCTGGAACGTGTACCAGGACGTCGGCCTGGGGCTGACCGCCGAGGGCTTCTGGGGCTGGACGAGCGACCCGTTCATCGGCAACTACGGCGACAATTCGCTGCTGTACTTCCACCAGTACCAGAACGCCGCCCCCGGCTCGCCGCTGGCCAAGGCGAAGCAGGGTACCGAGATCAACAAGCAGGGCCGCAGCCCCGACGCGCTGCTGGCCGACTTCAAGGCCGACGTCGAGCACGGCCGGCTGCCGGCCGTCTCGTGGATCGTCGCGCCCGAGGCCTACACCGAGCACCCGAACTGGGAGCCGGACTACGGCACCTGGTACGTCTCGCAGGTCATCGACATCCTCGCCAAGCACCCCGAGGTGTGGAGCAAGATGGCGCTGTTCATCACGTACGACGAGGAGGGCGGCTTCTTCGACCACCTCGTGCCGCCGACCCCGCCCGCGACCCGGGCCGAGGGCCTGTCGACCGTCCCCGTGACGAACGAGATCTACCCCGGCTCGGCCGACCACCCGGCGGGGCCGTACGGGCTGGGCGTGCGGGTACCGATGATCATCGTTTCGCCCTGGACCCGCGGCGGCTACGTGAACTCGGAACTGTTCGACCACACGTCGCTGATCAAGTTCCTGGAGCGCCGGTTCGCGCGCGGCCGCAAGGACCTGGTCGAGTCCAACATCACCCCGTGGCGGCGGGCCGTCGTGGGCGACCTGACCTCGGCGTTCGACTTCAAGACGCCGAACGCCTCGCGCCGCGTGGACCTGCCCGGCACGGCCGATCTGAAGCCGGCCGACCTGACCCGCCAGCCCGACCAGGTGCCGGTCCCGCCGGCCGACGGCAAGCTGCCGGCCCAGGAGCGCGGCGTCCGCCCGGCCCGCGCACTCCCCTACGCCCTGCACGCCGACGGCCGCCCCTCGGCCGGCGCGTTCGCGGTCGACTTCCGCAACAGCGGCACGGCCACGGGCGTCTACCAGGTCCGCTCGGCCGACCCGGCGCTCGCCCCGCGGACCTACACCGTGGAGCCGAACAAGCAGGTGACCGACGTGTGGCCGGCTGACAAGGGCTACGACCTCAGCGTGTACGGCCCGAACGGCTTCTTCCGCCGCTTCGCCGCCGGCACCCGCCAGCCGGGCGTGACGGTCCGCGCCCGCTACGGTCGCCACGACATCGTCCTCGAGCTGGCGAACAAGAGCTCCAAGCGCGTCGACGTCAGCGTGGCCGACCGCTACACGGGCCGGCACTCGCGCATCTCGCTGCGCGCGGGCGAGACGCACGCGGAGGAGTTCTCGCTGGACCGCAGCCACGGTTGGTACGGCCTGACGCTCACCATCCCCGGCGACTCCGCCTTCGCCGTGGAGTACGCGGGGCACGTCGAGGACGGTGACGCCTCGATCAGCGACCCGGCGATGGGTGGGCTGGTCTGATCTGACGCTGGGCCGGTCCGCCTCCGCGGGCCGGCCTCCGCGGGTGTTGATCACGAAAAGTCGGGCGCTGGCGCACCGCGACTTTTCGGACTTATACCCCGGCGGGGGATGTGCCCGTTTCGTGGCTCACGGTCCAGCGAAACCGACATGTCCGAAATTTCGCCTGTCGGGCGAAAAATGGGATAAGTCGCGGCGCGGCAGCGCCCGACTTATCTCAACCAAGTCGCAGTGCGCCGGCGCCCGACTTATCTCAACCAAGCCTCAAGCCGACGCGCGAACCACCAGCTCCGGGTTGAAGATCACCGAACGTGGCGTGCGCTGCGGCTCGCGGATCCGGGTCATCAGCAGCGCCGCCATCTCCCCCGCCATCTCCTCGACGGGCTGGCGGACGGTCGTGAGCGGCGGATGGCATTCCAGCGCGGCGGTCGAGTCGTCGAACCCCACGACGGCAATGTCCTCCGGGACGCGTCTGCCTGCTTCCTGTACCACCCGAAGCATCCCGTCGGCCATGAGGTCATTGGCGACGAAGACGCCGTCGACCTCCGGATGCTCGGCCAGCAGGCGCGCCGCGGCCCGCTCGCCGCCGGAGCGGGTGAAGTCGCCCTCGATGTGGCGCGGGGTGAGACCGTGGGCCCGCACCGCCTCCTCGAACGCGGCGAGACGGTCCTGGGCGGCCGGCATGTCGAGTGGGCCGGTGATCGTGGCCAGGCAGCGGCGGCCCAGGCCGGCGAGGCGGTCGACGGCCAGCTGCACGCCCGCGCGCTGGTCCACGTCGACGAAGCTGATGGTGACCGGGTGGCCGGGGCGGCAGGAGAGCACGACCGGAATCCCCAGCTCGACGAGCTGGGCGGGGAGCGGGTCGTCGACGTGGCTGGAGATCAGCAGGGCGCCGTCGACGTGGCCCTGCCGGAGGTACCGGAGCAGATGGGGGCGCGCGGGTGGGTCGGCCAGGAAGATGACCAGGTGGATGCCCAGCGGCCGGAGCACCTCCTGCGCGCCGGCGGTCACCCGGCCCAGGAACGGGTCGGTGAACATGCGGGTCAGGAACGGCGTGGAGTAGCCGCGGTTCTCCGGCTCCGACACGACCAGCGCGATCGAGTCCGTGCGGCGGGTGACCAGCGAGCGGGCGGCCAGGTTCGGCACGTACCCGGTCGCGGCGATGGCCCGCTCGACCGTACGGCGCAGCTCGGGATCGACGGTCTGCACACCGTTGATGACCCGGGAGACCGTGGCGCGTGACACTCCGGCGTAATTGGCGACCTGCTCGAGGGTGGGCGGTCGCGAGTCGCTGCCCGTCATGGTTGTCACGGTAGATCGTGCCCCGTTGCGATGAGGAGCCGCGGGTGGACGGATACGCATGTCACGTCCACCCGCGGCCAGATTCTGTTACTTGTAGACCCGAACGTAGTCGACGTACATCCGCGACGGGAACGGCGTGGAGGCGTCGATCGGGCCGGGGAAGTCACCGCCCACGGCCAGGTTGAGAATCAGGTAGAACTGGTGGTCGTAGACCCACGGGCCCCGGGTCGTCTCGACCGTGTCCTTGTTGGCGACCAGGATCACGGTGTTGTCGACGCGGAACGTCATGTGCTTGCTGTCCCACTCGACCGAGTAGACGTGGTAGTCGGCCGAAAGATCCACGGTGGTGAGCTTCTGGCCGTAGCCACCCCCGCCGTTGTACGCCGGAGCGTGCAGCGTGGAGTACACCTCGTTGGTGTTCCGGCCGAGGATCTCCATGATGTCGATCTCGCCGTTGTAGGGCCAGGGGCGACCCTGCAGGAAGTCGGCGCCCATCATCCAGAACGCGGGCCACAGGCCGTTGCCCTTCGGCACCTTGATCCGGGCCTCGACGCGGCCGTACTGCGTGGTGAAGCTCGTGCTGGTGTTGATGCGGCCCGAGGTGTAGTCCCGGCCGCCCGCGGTCTCCTTGCGGGCCTCGATGACGAGCGAGCCACCCTGGATGCTGGTGTTGGCCAGGTTCGAGTAGTACTGGATCTCACCGTTCTGGCCGGTGCCCGGGTCGACGTGCCACTTGGACGTGTCGACGTTGGTGCCCGTGTTGAACTCGTCGCTCCAGACCAGGTTGGTGGCCGGGAAGACCGGGTCGGCGGGCGGGGCCGGCGGCTGGGTCGGGGCGCCGCCGGTGCCGTACACCTTGAACTCCCAGATCGAGTAGCCGTAGCCGTTGGAGCGCTGGGTGCCGTACATCCGCACGTAGCGGCCGTTGCCGTTGACGGTCAGGGTCTCCTTGAAGCCCTTGCCCGTCGTGGTGGTGTAGATGTTGGTCCAGTTGGCGGCGTCGTTGGAGGTCTGGATCTGGTACGCCACCGCGTACGCCGGGTCCCACTGCAGGACGACCTGCGTGATGTGGGCCTGCGCGCCGAGGTCGACGTAGATCCAGCCCGGGTCGACCCAGCCGTTGTCGGGGCTGGTCGCCCAGCGCGAGGCCGGGTCGTTGTCGAACGCCTTGTCGGGCGTGCACGGGTTGCAGTTCGAGTCGTTCTGCGAGGTCGACGCGACGGCCGGCTTCTTGTACGACAGCAGCACCGAGTTGCCCGGGTTGGAGGGCGACTGGCTCGGCGAGCTCGGGGTGTCGTTGGTGGTCGACGGCACGCCGGTGACGCGGACCTGGAACTCCCACAGCGAGTAGCCCCACTGCGTGGCCCGGGCGGTACCGTTCATCCGCACGTAGCGGCCGCTGCCGGTGACGTTGAGGTTCTGCACGCCGCCGGTGCTCGTGGTCGTCGTGTAGATGGTCGTCCACGTGTTGCCGTCGGTCGAGGTCTGGATCTGGTACGCCGTCGCGTAGGCGGCCTCCCAGTTCAGCGTCACGCCGCAGATCGACTGGACCGAGCCGAGGTCGACGCGCAGCCACTGCGGGTCGCTCGCGGCGCTGGACCAGCGGGTGCCGGTGTTGCCGTCGACGGCGGACGAGGCCGGCGTACCGGCGTTCTCGGTCGACGACGCGGTGGCCGTCTTGCCCTGGGCGGCGTTGGCGGAGCCGCAGCTGCCGGGCGTGCTCGGCGAGCCGCCGAAGATCTGGAACTCCCACAGCGAGATGCCGTACTGGGTGTTCTTGGCGGTCGCGTTGAGCCGGACGTACCGGCCGCTGCCCGTCACGCTCAGGCTGACGTTGGCACCGCCGGCGCCCGAGGTGGTCGAGTAGATCTGGGTCCAGTTGCTGGCGTCGTTGGACGTCTGGATGGTGAAGGCGGTCGCGTAGGCCGTCTCCCAGTTCAGCGCGACCCGGCTGATCGACTGCTGGGAGCCGAGGTCGACCTGAATCCACTGCGGCACCGAGAACGCGCTGGACCAGCGGGTGCCGGCGTTGCCGTCGGTGGCGCTGGAGGCGGGCGTGGCCGCGCTCTCGGACGAGGAGGCGGTCGTGGGCTTGCCCTGCGACAACAGGGTCTCGGCGGCGTTGGCCCGGGTGACGACCACGACGATGTACGCGCACAGCATGGCGGCCACCGCGATCGCGATGATGCCGTACCGCAGCGTGCGCCGGCTCGGGCCGGACGTTCCCGGGCTGAACCTGACGGATCGATGGCCGGGGGCGGAGACCGACCAGTCCATGTGGGACTCCTTCTGGCGGGGTGTAACACGGCGGGTTGAGAGAGCGCTCTCTCAGAAAGCCACAATGACCCTTCGGTCAAACCCTGTCAATGGCCGGGCACAATTTGACCGATCCCGGGGAGCGCTCTCTGGCTAGGCCTTCCACTCGTGCCGCAGCAGCGCCACGGCCCCGAACGTCAGCCGGTGGCCAGGACGGTGATGGTGAGCGTCGCGGCATAGAGGCCCGGCTGGGTGCGGGACGGGATCTTCAGGAACAGGTCGGCCCCGATCGTCGTCCGGCCCAGGCCGCCCGCCGCCGGCGCCACCGCCAGCACGTCCCCGCTCGGCAGCCTCGGCGTGCCCGGCGCCACCGGCGAGCCCGCGACCGCACTCCCGGACGGGTTGTTGAGCAGCACCTTCGGGGTCCAGCCCAGGTGGGCGCCGCCGAAGGAGCGGGCGCCGTCGGAGAAGTCGCCGATCTGGCCGGTGACGGTCCAGCCCGGCGAGGTCTGGTCGCGCTCGTCGACGATGGTGACCGCGCCCAGGGCGCCGGAGGCCTCGAAGGTGTGGTCGGGGCGCAGCACAGCGTCGGTCAGGCGGACCGGGTCGCTGCTCACGGTCACGGTCAGGACGCCCTCCTCGTGCGGCACGTCCACCTCGGCGTACTGCTGCTCCTCCGACCCGTCGACCACGACCGTGATCGGGTCCGAGGTGGACGGGGTGTAGGCACCCTGGTCCGAGGGGGTGAAACGGGCGACGATCGTGTTCGTGCCGAGGTTCAGTCCGAAACCGACGTAGCCGCGGGTCTGCGCCGCGCCGCCGACCACGGGAACGGGTTCACCGAGCGGCGAACCACCAGGGCCGACGGCGAGGAACTGGATGCTGCCCGCCGCGTCCGGCGGGGTGACCGTGGCGCTCAGCAGGGCGCCGCGGTTGGCCGCCGCCCGCGACGGGCCGGTCACCGTCGTGGTGGTGGCCAGCACGGTGCACGGCGAAGCGCCCTGCCGGTCGCAGGCCGGCGGCGCCGGGTCGTTCTGGGAGAGGAGGTCGGTGCCGTCGGAGGAGAACGTCGGATTGCCCGCGCAGGACTGCGGGAACGCGCCCCCCGGCTGCCGTGAGCCGGGGATCCGGGAAAGCTGCGAGAAACCGGCCTGGGCCAGGTTCATCGGCAGCGGCGCGTAGCCGAGCGCGTCGAGGCGGTCCTGACCACGGCACAGCAGGTAGCCCACGAAGTCCGCCAGCGTGTAGCCCTTGTTCTCGGTCATGCCGGCGGTCGTGTCGGTCGGCAGGATCAGGGAGGTGTACCAGGACAGCTCGTACGAACGCGGGTCCGGGTTCGTGTACACGTCGGAGAGGTCCGCGATCTGGTCCGCGCCGACCTTGGCCTTCAGCAGCGCGATGCCGACATGCCCGGCGGTCGGCGCGGTGTAGTAGCCGGCCGCGTTGAGCACCTTCGCCACCGGGAAGCCGTACGGCGCGGCGTTGGGGTTCTCGACGTACCCGATCGTCCCGTCCGCGCCCTCCTGGCTGACGTAGCCGCCGATGCCGGTGTCGCCCGGCACCGCCACCATCCACGGCGTGCGCACCGGGTACGCGACCCGCGGCCCGTCGCACCCGCAGTACTGCGTCCACAGCGCACCGTGCCGCGCGAGCAGCCAGCGCGTGAAGTTGTACGTCGAGCCCGCGGCGTCGGACCGCACGACCGGCACGATCGGGGTGGCCGGCAGCACCAGGCCGGGGTTGTCCGCGGCGATCGCCGGGTCGTCCCAGTGCGTCACGACGCCGGTGAAGATCCGCGCGATGGTGTCCCCCGACAGGCGCAGGTTCGTGACCCGCCGCCCACCGGCCGTCAGGTTGTACATCAGCGTCGTCCCGACCCCGGTGAGCGGCGCATACGTGTAGCCGCGGGCGGGCAGCTGATCGGGCTCCACGCCGTACGGGACATCCGAAGCGGCCCAGTCCACCACACCCGCCGCGAAGCTCCGCCGCCCGTTGCCCGAGCCGGTGCGCTGGTAGTTGACGCGCAGCCCGTACTGCGCGAGGTTCACGCTGGTCAGCTGCACCGCGTCGCCCGCCAGCGTCGAGCCCGCCCCGGTGACCGGCACGTAGACGTTGGCGGCCGCGGCCGGCGACGCCAGCGCGAACGCCGAGACGAGCAGGGCGAGCACCAACACGATCCCCCGAGTGCGCATGGGGACCGAGGGTCGGCCCGGCGGATGGCCGCGCGGACCGCCACGGCCGGACGCCGGACGACGAGCGGATGAACAGCGATATTAATTCGAAGTACGAAAAAAGGTCGTTTAGAGTCGCGTCGATGGCAATCGTGGAGGCACGTCAGCTGACCAAGGTCTTCCGGAGGCCGGACAAGGATCCGGGCCTACGGGGGGCCGTCAAACATCTCTTCACCAGGAGGTTCACCGACAAGATCGCGGTCGACCACGTCGACCTGTCCATCGAGGCCGGCGAGGCGGCGGCCTACGTCGGGCCCAACGGCGCCGGCAAGTCCACGACCGTGAAGCTGCTCAGCGGCATCCTGGTCCCGACCTCCGGCGACGTGCGCATCGACGGGCTGGCGCCGCGCAAGGACCGGATCGCGGTCTCGCACCGCATCGGCGTGCTGTTCGGCCAGCGTACCCAGCTGTGGTGGGACCTGCCGGTCGCCGAGTCCCTCGCGGTGCTGCGCGACATCTACGGCGTCGACCACGGCACGTTCCGCAAACGCATGGCCCGCTTCGACGAGGTCCTCGACCTGGGCGAGGTGCTGCCGGTGCTCGGCCGCAAGCTGTCGCTCGGCCAGCGGATGCGCGCCGACCTCGCCGCCGCGCTGCTGCACGCGCCGCCGGTGGTCTACCTCGACGAGCCCACCATCGGCCTCGACCTGGCCGTGAAGGACCGGGTGCGCGAGTTCTTCCGCACCCTGCGCGACGAGGGCACGACGGTGATGCTCACCAGCCACGACCTCGGCGACATCGAGGGCTTCTGCCGGCGGCTCATCATCATCGACTCCGGCCGGATCATCTTCGACGGCGACCTCGAGGCCGTGAAGGACGCCTTCGCCCGCGAGCGGATCCTCAATGTGGAGGCCGATTCGACGGTACCATTGGATGCTCTTCGAAACGCCCTGCCCGGTGCCACCGTGGAGCCCGGCGAGACCCCCGTGCAGTTCTCGGTGCGCTTCGACCGGTTCAAGATGACGGCGGGCCAGGCCGTCACGGCGCTCGCCCCGCTGACCAACCTCGTCGACTTCCACGTCGACGAACCGTCCATTGAGGACGTCATCCGCCGGGTGTACTCCGGCGAGCTGCAACTGGACCACGCGTGAGGGCCTACCGGGCGCACGCGCGGGCGGCGGCGCTCAGCGCGCTGGCGTACCGCGGCAACTTCCTCATGTCCCTCGGCGGCGTCGCCTTCCAGCTCGTCGCGCTGCTCGCGGTGTGGAAGGTGCTGCTCGGCGACGGCGCGGCGCAGGTCGGCGGGTACGACTGGCCGCACATGCGCAGCTACCTGCTCGTCGCCTTCGCCAGCGGCGCGCTGGTCGGCACGTTCGTGGACTTCCGCATGTCGCACCGCATCCAGTCCGGCCTCGTCGCGCTCGACCTGGTCAAGCCGGTGGACTACCAGCGGGCCCGGCTGTGGGAGGCGGTCGGCGGGGTCTGGATCGAGGTCGCCGTCATCGCCGTGGTGACCGGCGTGTCCATTGTGGTCAGCGGCCCGCCCGACCTGCCGCCGGGCCCCGAGCTGGCGCTGTTCGCGGCGAGCATGGTGCTGCTGGTGCCCCTCAAGTTCATCGTCGTGTACCTCTCGACGCTCGTCTGTTTCTGGACGCAGAACTTCGTCGGGGTGTTGTGGGCCCGCCAGGCGATCACCGGCCTGCTCTCAGGAGCCTTGGTGCCGCTCGCGTACTTCCCGGGCTGGCTCGCCACCGCCGCCGAGTGGTCGCCCTTCGCCGGCCTCACGTCCACGCCCGCGCTGATCTTCGTCGGGCAGGCGTCGGGGCGGCATGCCCTGCTGCTGGTCGCGGTGCAACTCGGCTGGCTGCTCCTGCTCTGGTACGCCTCGCGCGCCCTCTTCGGCCGCGCGTTGCGCCAGCTGACGGTACACGGGGGATGACGATGCGCGTGGTGCGACTCTATGCGCGGCTGATGGGCGCGCACGTCCGCTCGATCCTGGAGTACACGGGCGACTTCTGGATCATGATGGCCGGTACCGCCGTCATGCAGATCGTCAACGTGGTCTTCCTGACGGCGATCTTCGCCAAGGTCCCGGCGATCAACGGCTGGAGCTTCTGGGCCGTGGTCGCCATGTTCGGCATGGTCGCCGTGGCCGAGGGCGTCGGCTCCCTGTTCTTCGAGGGCATGTGGTCGATGGCCTGGCTGATCAACCAGGCCGACATCGACTACATGCTGGTCCGCCCGTACCCGGTGGTACTGCAGGTCAGCAGCGTCCAGATCGGCCCGCACGGCCTGACCAACATCGTCTCCGGCGGCCTGATGGTCGGCTTCGCCGTCTCCCACGTGGACGTGACGTGGTCGGCGGGGCGCATCGCCCTGGCGGTGGTCGTCCTGCTGTCGGCGATCGCCATCAAGGTCGCCATCAACCTGGCCACGAACGCCGCCTCGTTCTGGATGCAGAGCCCCAGCCCCTTGTTCGCGATGGCCGTCCACCAGGCGGGCGACCTGGCCCGGTTCCCGCTGAGCGTGTACCCGTGGGCGCTCAAAGCCGCGCTCGGCTTCGCGCTGCCGTTCGCGTTCGTCAGCTTCTTCCCGGTCGCCTACCTGCTGGGCCACGGCCAGGCCTGGGTGGGCCTGCTCACACCCCTGGTCGCGGTCTACGCGCTGGTGGTCGCCGGCTGGATCTTCACGCGGGGGCTGCGCCGCTACGAGAGCGCCGGAAACTGAACCGCCGCCGGATCACCCACCGAGCCGGACCGGGTCGCCTGATCGGCGTCCGGACGCTGGGTGATCCGGCGCCGCTCGCACCCCGTCGGCCCGACCGGCGACGTCTTCCTCACGTTCCTGGCCGCCTTCGTCGCGCTCATCGTCGCCACGCTGACCTATTCGGTCCTGGCCGGGTCTCCCGCTGGACGGCCCGCGGCTTCACCACGGTGCTGGGCCCCATCCTGACCATGTTCTACCTGGTCAACGCCACAACCGACACCGAGTCCGCCCGCGCCGCGGCCCTGGGCAGGCGGTGCGCCGACGAGGGCCCGCACCGCGTCGGCCTGATCCTGACGGTGCTCCTGCTCTGCTGCCTCGTCACGGCCCTGATCCTGAGCACCCGCCGGCGGACACTCCCCACCTGGGCGGCGCGCGGGCGCGACGTGGCCCCGGTCGTCGTGCTCGCCGTCTGCGTCACCTCGGCCCTGCTGGTCGGCGACATCGCGACGCGCTCGGCGGGTTTCATCTTGTCGCCGGGCTGGATCTACGCGTACCTGGTCATCACCTGAGCGGTGCTGCTGGCCATCGGGTTGCTGGTGACGACCGCGTACGCGCCGACCCGGCCGGCCGCACCGGAGATCCCGAGCCAGCCGGCACCGGCTCCCGCGGGCGCGCCGGACCCGGGCCGGGCGGCGCCCGATCGGGCACCGGGGGCGTGACCCGACCTCAACCCGCGGCGTGACGGGCGGTGTAGGCCGGCGCCTCCGGGCTCGAGGCGGGCGCCACGACGACGCCGGTCGGGGCCGCGAACGGTGCGAACAGCACGGCGACCCCCTCGTCCCGGCCGGTCGCGGCGCGGGCTTCGGTCTGGCGCTCGAACGCGCGGCGGGCCTCCGCGAGGGACTGGCCGGGAGGCAGGGCGGGCAGGGCGCAGATCGCGATCAGCGAGAAGACACCGAAGAGCGCGCCGAGCAGGAACCAGCCGGGCGGGTCGCGGTTCTTGCCCGCGGCGATGGCGGCGTGCAGGCCACCGAACGCGGCGGCGCCGAGCAGCAGGGCGACGATCATGTGAGCGGCATCGGACGGTCGCGGCCCGATCTGAGGCGAACGAGCGTGCTGGCTGGCGCGGGCAAGAGGGGGCCATAGGGCCGCCCAAGTAGAAAGTCATGAACGCTGATCGTTCACTGGCGGAATGTTTGACTCGTCAGATATGTTGAGGCGGTCAGAGGTCGGGGAGCCGCCCGGGCCGCAGTGAAGGTGGCGTTCGAGATGCAGTTCGGTGTGTTCACCGTCGGTGACGTTACGCAGGACCCCACGACCGGGCGGGTGCCCAGCGACGCCGAGCGGGTCAAGGCCATGACCACGATCGCGCTCAAGGCCGAGGAGGTCGGGCTGGACGTGTTCGCCATGGGCGAGCACCACAACCCGCCGTTCGTACCGTCGTCGCCGACCACGATGCTCGGCTGGATCGCGGCCAAGACGTCGCGGTTGCAGCTTTCCACGGCGACCACGCTCATCACCACCAACGACCCGGTGAAGATCGCCGAGGACTACGCGATGCTGCAGCACCTGGCCGACGGCCGGGTGGACCTCATGATGGGGCGCGGCAACACCGGGCCGGTGTACCCGTGGTTCGGCCAGGACATCCGCAACGGTATCGCGCTCGCCATCGAGAACTACGCGCTGCTGCGGCGGCTGTGGCGCGAGGACGTCGTGGACTGGGAGGGGAACTTCCGCACGCCGCTGCAGGGGTTCACGGCCACGCCGCGGCCGCTGGACGGGGTGCCGCCGTTCGTGTGGCACGGGTCGATCCGCAGCCCGGAGATCGCCGAGCAGGCCGCGTACTACGGCGACGGCTTCTTCGCCAACCACATCTTCTGGCCCAAGGAGCACACCCAGCGCATGATCGACCTGTACCGGCGGCGCTTCGAGCACTACGGGCACGGCTCGGCCGACCAGGCCATCGTCGGGCTCGGCGGGCAGGTGTTCATGCGCAAGAACTCGCAGGACGCCAAGAACGAGTTCCGGCCGTACTTCGACAACGCGCCCGTCTACGGCCACGGCCCGTCGATGGAGGACTTCACCAGCCAGACGCCGCTGACGGTGGGCAGCCCGCAGGAGGTCATCGACCGCACCCTCGGCTTCCGGGAGTACGTCGGGGACTACCAGCGCCAGCTGTTCCTGCTCGACCACGCCGGGCTGCCGCTCAAGACGGTGCTGGAGCAGCTCGACATCCTCGGCGAGGAGGTCGTGCCGGTGCTGCGCAAGGAGTTCGCGGTCGGCCGGCCCGCGCACGTGCCGGACGCACCCACCCACGAGTCCCTGAAGGCCGCCGCGCAGAAGGTGGACGCCTAGCCATGAACACGCGCTCGATCGTCGCGATCACCGCGGGACTGAGCCAGCCGTCGTCGTCGCGGCTGCTCGCCGACCGGCTGACGGACGCGGTCGCCCAGCAAGCCGTCGCCCAGCACCTCGACGCCGAGGTGCGCACGTTCGAGCTGCGCGACGTCGCCCACGACATCACCGACCACCTGCTGACCGGCTTTCCGTCGCCGGCCCTGAAGGAGGTCATCGACGCGGTCGCCGGGTCCGACGGCCTGGTGGCGGTGACGCCGATCTTCAACGCGTCCTACAGCGGCCTGTTCAAGTCGTTCTTCGACGTCCTCGGCGACGACGTGCTGGGCGACAAGCCGGTCCTGCTCGGGGCCACCGGCGGCACCGCAAGGCATTCGCTCGCCCTCGAACATGCCCTCAGACCCATGTTTTCGTACCTTCATGCAGTGGTCGCACCCACCGCGGTGTTCGCGGCCACGGAGGACTGGGCGACCGGCGGGCGGGACACCCTGCACGCGCGGATCGGCCGGGCCGCGGCCGAACTGGTCGCGCTCGTGTCCGCCCGCGAGCCGGTCACCGTGGCCGACCCGTTCGCGCTGACCACGTCGTTCGACGACCTGCTCGGCGGTCGGGGCCGCACGGTCACGAATGACCTGCGTCTTTAGAAGCGATTCAAGGGGCGACCAGTCGGCCCAGGTGCGGTCGTGAGGGGGTGTGGGTGGAGCGAAGCTCCCCCACCGCTTTTCAGGACATCGCTACCGTATGTACCGCTGCCAGGGCGCCCTTACAGCGCAGACCTTCCGCTGCGTGTTCAGCCACAGGCCCTGGACATGATCCACACGGGGAGTTCGTCGACCATGAGCTCCTCGACCACGGTGAAGCCGGCCGACCGGTACACCTCGACGTTCTTCGGGCTCGAGGTCTCCAGGTAGGCCGGCACCCCGTCCTGCTCCGCGCGGCGCAGACCGGCGGCCATCACGGTCCGGCCGAGACGACGGCCCCAATGGTCGGGGTGGGTCGCGAGCACACCGAGGTACCAATGCGGCGTCTTGGGCAGTTTCGTGTGCACGACGGACTGATAGCGTCCGAAGCGCCCGGTCTGGGGCGCGTGCTCGACGCCGTCTCCGCCGGGTGAGCGGGGCGGGTCCCACATCGCGACCGCCGCGCCGCCGTCGGCGACCCACACGGTGCCGTGCCCGACCCGCAGATCGAACAGCGACCCGGCCATCGCGGCCGCCTCGGCGGGATAGGTGCCGTCGTCGGGCAGGAACCAGCGCAGAGCCGGGTCCGCGGCGAACGCGGCGACGAAGGTGCCGACGACCGCGTCCCGATCGGCGGCGGTGGCGACGGTCACGCTGGGCTCGATCATGGGACGGGTCACTTTCGACAGGTACGCATCGATGGCGTCACGATTGCGGCTCAGACATGCGATCCGGGCGTCCATCCGATCCCGCTCCTGCCGCAGCAGCGCCACGACCTCGGGCAAGGCATCGGAGATCGTGATCGTACAGGGGTTGTCCAGGCACGGCAGCACATTCTTGATCAACCGCGTCGGCAGCCCCGCGTCGAGCAGCCCGCGGATCTGCTGCACCCGGTCGACGAGATGCTCGCCGTACTCCCGGTACCCGTTCGCCCGCCGCTCGGGCGCGAGCAGCCCCTGCTCCTCGTAGTACCGCAGCAGCCGGGCGGGCGTCCCGGTGCGCTGGGCCAGCTCCCCGATGCGCATTGACCCTCACATTAATGTGAAGGTCGGACGATGGCGAGCATGATCCTCGCCGTGCTGTCGGCCGCGCAGTTCTTCCTGGCCCTCGACTATTCCATCGTGTACGTCGCGCTGCCCGTCATCGCCCGCGACCTCCACCTGGACCTGCCGGCGGCGCAGTGGGTGGTGAGCGCGTACGCGGTACCGTTCGCGGGCCTGCTGTTGCTGGGCGGCCGCCTGTCCGACCGTCTGGGCGCCGGCCGCCTGTTCCTGGCCGCCACGCTCCTGTTCGGCGTGGCCAGCCTGGCCGGCGGCCTGGCCGGAAGCGGCACGCTCCTGCTGGCCGCGCGAGCGCTCCAGGGCCTGGCCGCGGCCCTGCTCCAACCGGCGATCCTGGGCCTGATCGGCGCCCGCTTCGAGGGCCCTGCGCGCACCCGGGCCCTGTCGGTCTGGGGCGCGGTCGGCGCCTCAGGCCTGGCCGCGGGCGTGGTCCTGGGCGGTCTGTTCACGCGCTACAGCTGGCGCTGGACCTTCCTGGTGAACGTCCCGATCACCCTGGCCTGCGCGACGGGCGCGGCGATCTGGCTGCTGTCGACGACCCGCCTCCGCCCGCCCCCGTCTCCGCTCGGCCGAACCCTGCTGACCACGCTCGCAGCGGTAACGGCGGCGCTGGGCCTGACACTCGCGGGCGCGCGGGGGTGGTCGGACTGGGCCACGATCACGCCGCTGACGGTGGCGGCGCTGCTGGGGCTCTTGCTGATCCGGCCGGCGCTGGGTCTGCGGCCGGCTTCGCTGCGGACGGGAACGCTCGCGGCCGCGCTGTACATGGCGAGCGTCGGCTCGGAGTTCTACGTCGTCACGCTGATGCTGCAGAACCGCGACGGGTACGCGCCGCTGCAGGCCGGGCTCGCGTTCCTGCCGCTTGCCGCGCTGGTCACGGTGGGCAGCTCGCTCACTTCGGGCCTGGTCCGGCGCTTCGGCCCCGCGCGAACGCTGGCGGGCGGGTTCTTGTTCGCCGCGCTGGGCCTCGGCTGGCTGGCCGTCGCGGGGCCTGGCTATTTCAGCGGGGTGCTGCCAGGGTTGCTCGTCAGCGGGGCCGCTCACGGGGTGATCTATACGGCCATGTTCGTGCTGGGGGCTCGGGATGTGCCTGCGGAGCGGCAGTCCTCGGCCGGGGCGACTATGACCACTGCGCAGTACCTGACTGGCGCCGTCTCGGTCGCCCTGCTCACCTTGCCGCTGCATGGGGGCGCTTACGGGACGGCGTTCTGGCTCACTGCTGGTGCGGCGGTCGCTGGGGCTTTGGTGGCGTCTCAGCGCGGCCAGGCATCGCTGCAGGCGGGTTAGCAGGTCGCGGCGCTTGATTTCGTCGAGCTGGCGGAGCTTTTCGGCGTGCCTTTGGGCCAGTCCCCAGTCGCGATGCCTTTTGTGTTCTTTGCGGAACGCTTCGGTGCTGGCGCAGTAGTTTCTTCGTCTTGTGGTGTCTCGCATTGCTGTCAATTCGGCACTGCCGAACAATGACATCTGACGCACGTTTTTATTATCTCACGGGCTAATTTTAAAAGCAACGGCCAGACCGATGGGCACCGCTATGTGCCCTCGGCCGATGGTCCCCGGCCGCTGGCGCGACCGGAATGTATTAGCGTGGTCCCGGTGACGACTTTGGTCACCGTTCGGTGGTCCAGGCCGTAGATTCGGGAGCCGGGTCCGCCGTGGTCGACGTTCGGTGGTCCAGGAGAGAAATCCTTAAAAAACCAATTTCCTGAGTTGTACCACCGAATGATGACCACGACGGACCCGGCAGTCTCCTACGGTCTGGACCACCAACGGTGACCAGAGTCGGACCGGGACCACGCTAACCCTGTGGGCCGCCGCCAGGCGGGCCGAACCATCGGCCGAGGGCACATTTGCGGTGACCATCGGGCCGGTGGAAAAGACCGCACGCCGGACCGATGGGCAACCGCGAAGTGCCCTCGGCCGATGGTCCCCGGCCGCTGGCGCGACCGGAATGTATTAGCGTGGTCCCGGAGACGACTTTGGTCACCGTTCGGTGGTCCAGGCCGTGAATTCGGGAGCCGGGTCCGCAGTGGTCGACGTTCGGTGGTCCAGGAAGAGAATTTGGAAGAATAAAATAAATCAGTACAAATGTGGTGACCATCGGACCGGTGGAAACCCACCCGATGGCCACCACAAGGAAAAACAGCTAAGCGGAGTGTTCCTTCTTGTCCCCAGCCCACTCCACGTGGAACGTACCCTCGCGATCCGTCCGCTTGTAGGTATGAGCCCCGAAGTTGTCCCGCAGCCCCTGAATCAGCGAAGCCGGCAGGCGGGAAGCGCGCAGCCCGTCGAAGTACGACAGCGACGACGAGAACGCCGGTGTCGGGATGCCTGCCGCCGCGGCTGCTGCGACCACGCGGCGCCAGGCGGGGACGCCCGCGTTGACGGCGTCGGCGAAGTACGGGGCGACCATGAGGCTCTTCAGGTCCTGGTTCTCGTCGTAGGCCTCGCGGATGCGGTTGAGGAAGCGGGCGCGGATGATGCAGCCGCCGCGCCAGATCGTCGACACCGCGCCGCGGTCGATGTTCCAGCCGAATTCTTCGCTGCCGGCCTGGATGTGGTCGAAGCCCTGGGCGTAGGCGACGATCTTCGAGGCGTACAGGGCCGCCCGGACGTCCTCGATGAACTGGTCGCGGTCGGCGATCGTCAGCGCCGAAACGTCGGTGCCGAAGGCGTCCCGCGCCGCGGAGCGCTGGTCGGCGTGGCCGGAGAGGGAGCGGGCGAAGGTGGCCTCGGCGATGCCGGTGATGGGGACGCCCAGGTCCAGGGCGCTCTGGACCGTCCAGCGGCCGGTGCCCTTCTGTTCGGCCTGGTCCAGGACGATGTCGACGAAGGCCTGGCCGGTGTCGCCGTCGATCTGGGACAGGACGTCGGCGGTGATCTCGATCAGGAAGGACTCGAGGTCGCCCGTGTTCCAGGTGCGGAAGATGTCGGCGATCTCGGCGGGAGTGGCGCCCAGGCCGGCCCGGAGCAGGTCGTAGGCCTCGGCGATGAGCTGCATGTCGGCGTACTCGATGCCGTTGTGGACCATTTTGACGAAGTGGCCGGCGCCGTCCGGGCCGATGTGGATGCAGCACGGGGTGCCGTCCACCTTGGCCGAAATTTTTTCGAAGATGGGGCCGAGCTTCTGGTACGACTCCGGCGAGCCGCCCGGCATGATGCTGGGGCCGAGCAGGGCGCCCTCCTCGCCGCCGGAGACGCCGGTGCCGACGAAGTGCAGGCCGTGCTCGCGCAGGGACTGCTCGCGGCGGCGGGTGTCGGCGAAGTGGGCGTTGCCGGCGTCGATGATGATGTCGCCCTCCTCCATGAGGGGGACGAGCTCGTCGATGACGGCGTCGGTGGGGCCGCCGGCCTTGACCATGATGATGACGGCCCGCGGGCGGGCCAGCGAAGCGACGAAGTCGGCCATGGATTCGCTCGGCACGAACGTGCCCTCGTGCCCGAACTCGTCCACGAGGCGGCGGGTCCGCTCGTGCGAGCGGTTGTGCACGGCGACGGTGTAACCGTTGCGGGCCAGGTTCCGGGCCAGGTTGCGGCCCATCACCGCGAGACCGGTCACGCCGATCTGCGCCAGGTCGGACATCTGCGATGCACCTCATCCAGTCGAGCTCTCTGCCCCGGACCGCCGACCACTACCCCGTGATCACGGTTCGAAGCGCGCGTTGGATCAGGCTACCCGTACCAGGGGTCAGGACGGCCGCAGTAGGTGTCTGCGCACCATGAGCGTGATGCTGCGGTCGCAGAAGGCGACGAGGTCCCACGAGATGCGCATGCGCTCTCCCGGAGCGGCCGCACGGCCGAACCGGGGCCGGCGCGGCTCGACCACGAGCGTGGCGATCTCCTCCTCGCCGTCACTCCGAAGTACGGTCTCGACTTCGTCGACGGTTCCGACGGGCCGGCCGGCCAGATCTACGACCGGCTTGTGCAGCAGATCGATCTCCATGGGTGCGACATACCCGGGCGCGCGGGAAAACTAACGGGCGCGCACCCCGTCCAGGGCGACGGTGAGCACGCGCTCGCGCTGGGACTCGTCAACGTACCCGCCCGCGGTGAGCCCGGAGATCAGCCTCAGCACGTCGTCGGCGCTCACGTCGGCCCGGGCCGCGCCGGTGCTCTGGGCGCGGGCGAGGAGCGGCTCGAACGCGGCGTACATCGCCTCGCGGGCGCCGCGCATCATCTCCGAGTCGCGGTTGATCTCCTCGTAGATGGCCCGCTTGGTGGCGACGTAGCCGACGAACCGGCGCAGCCACGCGGCGAGCGCCTCCCACGGCTCCAGCCCGGCGACGTCGTCGGCCGCGCGGCACAGGGCGTCGATCTCGCCCAGGTACACCGCGTCGAACAGGTCCTGGCGGGTGGGGAAGTTGCGGTACAGCGTGCCGATCCCGACCCCGGCCCGCCGGGCGATCTCCTCCAGCGACGCGGTCGAGCCGTGCTCGGCGAACGCGTCACGGGCGGCGGCGATGAGCGCGTCGAAGTTGCGCCGCGCGTCGGCCCGCTGCGGCCGGCGCACACCGGGCTGGGTCTGCATGCATCCACCCTTTTTCGGAGGTACGCCTCCACTTTAACACCGTCGTCTACGCTGCCCGAATGGACGGGGACGCGCTGAGCATGGCCGCCGGGAACGCGGCCGAGTTCTGGACCCGGGTGGCCCGGGCCCGCGGCTACGAGACCGAGGCCGCCGACGGCTGGCTGGCCGTCATGGGCGACGAGCGGTACGGCACCCGGGTGCTGACCCTGCGAGCAACCGACTTGTCCGACCGGAAAACGCGAACCGGGGAGCTCATCGAGGACGCGTTCGGCGCCGTCGACCTGACCGCGGAGGGCGCCACGATGCGCCAGCTTCCGATCATGATCCGGTACCCGGACGAGCCCGTCGCCGAGCCCCGCATCCCGGTCCGCCGGGTGACGGACGCGCGCGACCTGGGCACCGCCGAACGCCTGGTCGTCGAGGACTTCTCGCTGGAGCGCTTCCAGCCCTACGAGCCCGGCGTCGTCTTCCCCGCGGCGCTCCTCGACACGCTGGAGTTCTACCTCGCGGAGATCGACGGCGAACCCGTCGGCGCCTGTGTGGCAGTACCGGAGGAACACGTCGTCGGCGTGTACTGGGTGACGACCGGCACCGCCCACCGCTCGCGCGGCGTGGGACGGTCGCTGATGTACGCCCTCCTGCGCCGCTTCGACGATCGCCCCATGACGCTGACGGCCTCGAAGCTGGGCCGCCCGCTGTACGAGTCGCTGGGCTTCGCACACATCACCCAGGCGACCTGGTGGACTCGATGACCCAGTCGGGGTAGGCCGCCGCGAACTCGCCCACCCGGTCGTCCCGGGCCGCGGCGAACAGGGTCTCCGACAGCTCGTCGAGGTTCTCGTAGTCGCGGCCGTCGCGCTGCTCGGTGTTGAACTGCCCGGCGTTCGTGCGCAGCAGCGTCAGGTCGGCCGGGCCGATCGCGCGGAGGCGGACGATCCAGTCGGTGAGCGACGCGCCGTTGCCGTCGAAGGTCAGCGAGTCGCCGACGGCGCCGATCGCCCGGTTCAGCGCGATCGGGTTGGCCAGGACGCCGGCCGAGGTGATCTTCTCGGCCAGGGCGCGCAGGAGCTGCTGCTGGTGGCGCTGGCGGCCGTAGTCGCCGTCCGGGATCAGCTCGCGCTGGCGGACGTAGTCGAGGGCCTCCCAGCCGGCGAAGTGCCGGCAGCCCACGTGGTACACCTGGGCCCGCACGCCGGCGATCCTCTCCGGGCGGAACGTGGGCGGGATCAGGCGGTACGGCGGCGTCTCCTTGCCCTTCGCATCCCACCCGACGTGCACGGAGGTCGTCTCCTCGTCCACGCACAGCTCGACCCCGCCGACCGCGTCGACCACCTTGCGCAGCCCGGCGAAGTCGATGATGGCGCCGGCGTCGAAGACCAGCCCGGTGATCTGCTGGACGGTCCGGGCCAGCAGCTCGAAGCCGCCGAGGGCGAAGGCGGCGTTGAGCTTGTCGGTGCCGTGGCCGGGGATGGCGACCCGGGTGTCGCGGGGCAGCGAGATCAGGTAGGCGCGGTCGCCCGCCTCCGTCACGTGCACGACGATCACGGTGTCGGCGCGCGCGGCCGCGCGGTCCTCCTCGGGGCGGGCGTCGAGGCCGACGAGCAGGATGTTGCGGCCCGGCTCGGCGTCGAGGCGCTCGACGTCGGCGCTGGGCATGCCGGGGCCGCCCCACATGCGCGGTGCGGACCGGATGTCGATCTGGCGGGGCTCCCCCGCGCGGTCGCGGCCGGTGTCGCCGAGCAGGTCGGCCTCGCCGATCCGGCCGACCGCGTGCTGCCAGACCAGCATGGCGCCGAGCGCGACCGAGAGCACGACGGCGGCCGTGACGAACCACGCCTTCACCACGGTCCCATCGGCCGTTCAGAGCAGAGCTTTAGCCGTCCTTGTACCCGTACCGGTGGCGCAGGGGAACGGTGACCGCGCCCGTGAGGTACCGGTGCCGGGTCGCCATGCCCGTGGTCCACTCGTCGTCGAGGCGCAGCGCGACCGGGCCCGAGTGGAAGCGCATCGGGTTGCCGGAGACCTGGTGGGTGCGCGGCACGAAGACCTCGCCGCGCTCCCCGACCGGCACGGTGGCGGCCGGCACCCCGCTCAGCTCGGTGATCCGGCGCAGCGTGGCCGCGGGCTCGCGGACCAGGTCCTCGTAGCGGAACCGCAGGTACGGCGAGCCCGAGCGGCGCGCGATGCGCTCGGTCGCGAGGTTCCAGGCGGACCAGTACAGCGCCGTCGCGCCCGGGTGCATGCGCGGCATCTCGGCGTCGCCGGGGGCGTCGGGGTCGTGGCGGTGCCGCTGCCAGGAGTACGCGACCGCGCGCGGGTCCCGCACGATGTGGGCCACCCGGACGTCGAGCGTCGCCGACTGGAGCAGCGCCGTGAGGTACGAGGGAAACTTGGAGGAGTCGACGATCACCTGCGCGCCGCTGACCGTCGCGACCGCGCGGTAGAGGCGTTCGAGGGTCTCGTAGTACCACAGCAGGCGGTCGGCGTCCGGCGGGCTGGTCGGCTTGAGCAGCAGCCCCGGCAGGTGGCGGGTGCGGAAGCGGCGGGACGCGGCGTCGAGGGCCCGCGCGGTCGCGTCGTCGGGCATCCCGCCGAACGCCTCGCCGAGCACGTCGACCCAGAACCGGCAGGAGCGCAGCGGGGTGCCGCAGCTGCAGCGGCGGTTCTGCAGCAGGCCGCGCTCCCACAGGAACTTGATCTCGCCCACCCCGACCAGGCCGGGCACCTGGTCGAGCAGGCTCTCCGCGAGCGTGCTGCCGCTGCGCCCCCACCCGGCCAGGTAGAGCACGCGGGTCGTCGGAGTCGGGTCGCTGCGCACCTCCATCCAACTGCCGACTTGTCCGCTTAGTTACGCATTTCCGCTGGTACGGACGGGTGACGCGACCGAGGACACATGTGTTCTGCCACGTTCGACGTAGATGTCGACCATCGCGGGGCGGATGATCGGAACTCCCGTCGATGTGAGGAGCCGGTTCATGTCGGATGACACGCTGACGCGTTCCGTGGTGTTCGCCGTGGCCCTGCTGGCCCTCTTCGTCGGGCACAACCTCGGCGACCACGTGACGCAGACGGACCGGCAGGCGGGGCTCAAGGCCGGACGCGGGGCGACCGCGTGGCGGGCGATGGCGGGGCACCTCGTCGGGTACCACGTGACGGTCTCTGTGATCTTGATCGGAACGGCGCTGGCCCTGCGCCTGCCGCTGTCCCCGCTGGGCGTCGTGGCGGGTCTGGCGTTCTCGGCGGTGACGCACGGACTGCTGGACCGGCGCTGGCCGGTGCGGGCGGTGCTCAAGGCCACCCGCTCGCCGCAGTTCGCCGAGGCCCAGAGCCCGGTGTGCGGCATGTACGTCGCCGACCAGTCCCTGCACCATCTCTGTCTGCTGGTGTCCGCGCTGATGATCGCGGCTTTATAGAAAACGGCTGCAGCGGTACCGTACGTTCGCGCGTGACATGAGCATGCCGGAACCCCCCTTCAGCGAGTTCTACGGCGCCCACTTCCAGCGGATCGCCCTGCAGCTCTACGCCTATCTCGGTGACCACGCCGAGGCCCAGGACCTCGCCCAGGAGGCGTTCTGCCGGGCCCTGGAGCAGTGGCCGCGCATCTCCCGCTATGCCGACCCGGCGGGCTGGGTGCGCCGCGTGGCGTGGAACCTCGCCACCAGCCGGCTGCGGCGGCTGCGCACCGCGCTGGGCTTCCTCGCCCGGCAGCGCGAGCAGCACGTCGACGGCCCGACGCCGGACCGGGTGGCGCTGGTGGCGGCGCTCGGCACGCTGCCCGCGACCCAGCGCCGCGCGCTCGTCCTGCACCACCTCGGGGGGCTCGGGGTGGCCGAGATCGCCGAGCAGGAGGGTGTCGCCGAGGGCACCGTGCGCTCCTGGCTGACCCGCGGCCGGGCCAAGGTCAAATCCCAGCTCACGGCGGAGGTGCGGCATGTCTGACCAGACGGTGGAGGACGAGTTCGCGCGGTTCGCGCAGGACTGGGCGGGCACGTTCCGGCCGGTGCCGGTCGAGGCGATGCGCACCTGGCGGCGGACCCGGCGGCGGGGGCTGCTGTGGCTGGGCGGGCTGGGCGCGGCGATCGTGGCCGCGCTGACGGTCAACGCGCTGCAGCCGGCCACCGCGCCCGAGCGGCCGCTGGTTGCCGACCGGGTGGTCCGGCTGGAGGGCGCGCGGGGCACGATGGCGGTCCGGTTCGTGGATCGCGACCACGGCTGGGTGCTGTTCTCCGACTGCACCCCCGGCGTCGGCTGTGCGCGCACGATGGGCCGCACCGCCGACGCCGGGCTGACCTGGACCCCGGTCGCGCTGCCGGCCGACCTGCCGGCCCTCGGCACGGCCCAGCTGCTGCTGCAGGGCCAGAACACGTTCCTCATCGGGACCAGCAACCCCTACATCGCCTGGTGGTCGACGGAGGACGGCGGCCGCACGTACCGGCAGCTGCCGCCCGAGTCCATCGCCGGCGTCCCCGACATCGTGGTGGAGCGGCTCGGCGGCGGGCCACCGCCGACCCCGTGGCGGCTGACCCCGGGCAACCTCGACACCACCGTGGCGTACTCCCCGGACGGCGGGATGACCTGGCGGGACCTGCAACCCCGGATCGGACCGGGGGCCGTGCTGCGGGTCGGGCCGGGCGGCGAGGCCTGGGCGGTCGCCGGGCAGCCGTCCAGGGTGTGGCGGCTGACCCCGGACGGCCCGGTCGCGCTGGAGAGCCTGCCGATCACCGTCGACGCGGCCACGATCAGCCCGATCGGCGACGGCGGGCTGATCGTCCTCGTGCCGGGCCGGGGCGTGGGCGTCCTGCGGGCCGGGACGTTCACCCCGCTGCCCGCACCGCTGACCGACGCGATGCTGGTGACCCCACTGGACGACGGGACGGTCGTGCTGATGCCGGGCGACGGCAGCCTCGTCGTCGGCTCCGGGCGCGAGACGTGGGTGCGGTACGTGCGGCCGTGACCGGGCGCACAGTTGAACACGTTCAAGGAACCCGCTACCGTCGTGTTGAACACGTTCAAACGACGGGAGGCCGGGCATGGACGTGGAACTCTTCAAACCGGTCACGTACCTGGTGTACCTGGCGGTCAGCGTGGTGCTGACCATCTGGGTCGCCCGCACGCTGTTCAAGAACGGCCAGGTGTTCCTCGACGACGCGTTCGCCGACGAGCGCCTGGCCGAGTCGGTCAACCACCTGCTGGTCGTCGGCTTCTACCTGCTCAACCTGGGGTACATCGCGATCGCGCTGAAGATCAGCGAGCCGATCGCCACCGGCAGCGCGGCGATCGAGGCGCTCGCCTGGAAGCTGGGCCTGGTGCTGCTGGTCCTCGGCGGCGTGCACTTCTTCAACCTGTACGTCCTGAGCCGCTTCCGCCGCCGCCGGCTGCTCGACCAGGCCGCGCCGCCGATCGAGCCGACCCGCGCTCTGCCGCCGCTCATGCAGCCGATCCCCGTGCCGCCGATGCCGCCGGTGCCGCCGAGGTCCAGCGCACCGCCGCGGCGCCCCGCGCCCGGGGAAATGCCGCCACCCCAATGATCACCCGGCTCACCGTGCTCTACGACGCGGGCTGCGGGCTGTGCCGCACGGCACGGTCCTGGCTCGCCGGGAGGGCCCAGATCGTCCCGCTGGAGTTCGTCGCGGCGGGCTCCGACGAGGCGCGCCGCCGGTATCCGGCGCTCGACCCGGCCGAGACCCTGGCCGACATCACCGTGGTCGCCGACGACGGCGGCGTGTACACCGGGGATGCCGCCTGGCTCGTCTGCCTGTGGGCGCTGGACGGCTATCGGGGGCTGGCGGCGCGCCTCGCCCAACCGCACCTTCGCCCGCTCGCCCGGCGGGTCGCCCAGTCGGCCGGACGGCTGCGCACCACCGACGCTGGATATGGTCAGGACTGTGGCGAAACCTGCAGCACCTGAGTCCGGCCGGGGCGAAGCGACCAAGCGGCTCATCGTCGACACGGCGGTGCGGCTGTTCCGCGACCAGGGGTACGACAAGACCACCATGCGCGGCATCGCCCAGGAGGCCGGCATCTCGGTCGGCAACGCCTACTACTACTTCCCCTCCAAGGACCACCTGGTGCAGCAGTTCTACGCCACGGTCCAGGAGGACACCGCGGCCGCCGTCGAACCCCTGCTGGCCAAGCCGGGACCGTTCGACGAGCGGCTGCGGGTGGCGCTGAGCGGGATGCTCGACGTCATGACGCCGTACCACGCGTTCGCCGGCAAGTTCATCAAGACCGCCGTGGAGCCGGGGTCGCCGCTGAGCCCGTTCAGCGCCGAGTCCGCCCCGGCCCGCGAGCGGTCGATCACGGTCCTGCGCGACGTCGTCGAGGGCTCGACCACCAAGATCGAGGCGGAGCTGCGGCCCGACCTGCCGGAGCTGCTGTGGCTGGCCCAGATGGGCATCACCCTCTACTGGGTCCACGACAGCTCACCCGATCAGGCGAAAACCCGGCTGCTGATCGACCGCGCGGTTCCCTTGATCGACCGGCTGGTGTCACTGGCTCGCATGCCCGGCCTGAAGTCGCTGAACCGCGAGGCGCTGAAGTTGTACCGCCTGCTGCGCTGACGGCTCGCCGTAGTCGTACGGTAACCATTTGTTCAACGACAGCGTTCGCCGATCCCGGAATCCCGGGGTAGCGTCGGCTCCCATGGCGACCTTGCAGGGCACCCGCACGGCCGCCGACCACGACGCGGTCATTGCCGAGATCGAGCAGGCCGAGGGCTACATCGCATCGATCTGCTTCAAGACCGGACCCCCCGCGGCGGTCGGTGTCGAACTCGAGTTCACCGTTCATCAGCGCGACGATCCGGCGGCCCCGCTGGAACCGTCCCGGCTCTGCCAGGCCCTCGGCGACCACGCGCCGCCGACCCTGCGCAGCGACTCCCCGGCGCTCCCGCTGCGCCACGGCGGCGCCGTCACCCTCGAACCCGGCGGCCAGGTGGAGATCTCCAGCCGCCCGTTCGCCTCCCTCACCGAGCTGCACACGGCCGTCGGCGCCGAGATCGAGCAGCTCTCCGCCCTCCTGGCGGGCGCCGGCCTGGTCCTGGGCGACACCGGCGCCGACCCGCACCGCCCCCCGCGGCGGTTGCTCTCCACCCCTCGCTACGACGCGATGGAGGCCGCCTTCGAGCGGCGCGGCGTCGCCGGGAAAATCATGATGTGCTCGACGGCGGGCCTGCAGGTCTGCCTCGACCCCGGCCCGGCCGGCGAGCTACCCGAGCGCTGGGCCGCGGTCAACGCGCTGGGGCCGCCGCTGCTGGCGCTGTTCGCCAACTCCGGGCGGTTCGCCGGCGTGGACACCGGCTGGGCCTCGGCCCGGCAGCGGGCCTGGCGGGGCATCGACCCGTCGCGGACCCGGCCGGTCGGCACCGGCGGCGAGCCGGCGGCCGACTGGGCCGGCTACGCGCTGCACGCCAAGCTGCTGTGCGTCCGGCGGGACGACGGGTCCTGGAACGCCCCGGCCGGGGTGACGTTCGCGGACTGGATCCGCGGCGCACTGGACACGAGGCCGACGTACGCCGACCTCGACTACCACCTCAGCACCCTCTTCCCGCCGGTCCGCCCGCGCGGGTACCTGGAGATCCGCTACCTCGACACCCAGCCCGGGCGCGCCTGGTTCGCACCCGCGGCGCTGCTGCACGCCCTGCTCGCCGACCGCGACACCGTGTCGCGGGTCCTCGAGCTGTGCGAGCCGGCCGCCGGGCGCTGGGTGGAGGCGGCCCGCGACGGGATGGGAGATCCGGTCCTCGCCCGGGCCGCCCGGGCCGTGCGCGAGCTCGCCCTGGCGCGGCTGGACCTGCCGCCGCAGCTGACCGCGGACGTCGTCGAAGGGAGTACACGCAATGGCTGACCTGCGGGATCGTGTCGCGCGGGAACTCGAGCGCAGCCGGGAGCGCTCCACCGGGCTGACCGAGGCGGTGGACGAGGACGACCTGGTCCGCCAGCACTCGCCGCTCATGTCGCCGCTGGTGTGGGACCTCGCCCACATCGGCAACCAGGAGGAGCTGTGGCTGGTGCGCGACGTCGGCGGGCGCGAGCCGGTGCGGGCCGACATCGACCAGCTCTACGACGCCTTCAAGCACGCCCGCAAGGACCGCCCGGCGCTGCCGCTGCTCGGCCCGAAGGAGGCGCGGGCCTACGTGGCGACCGTCCGCGACAAGGCGCTCGACGTGCTGGAACGGGTACACCTGGAGGAAAGGCGGCTGACCGAGGACGGCTTCGCCTTCGGGATGATCGTGCAGCACGAGCAGCAGCACGACGAGACGATGCTCGCCACGCACCAGCTGCGCACCGGCGATCCCGTGCTCTCCGCGCCGCCGCCCCCGCCCGCCGTCGTCGAGGTGCGCGGCGAGGTGCTGGTGCCGGGCGGGCCGTTCACGATGGGCACGTCGACCGAGGCGTGGGCACTGGACAACGAGCGGCCCGCGCACACCGTCGACGTGCCGGCGTTCTGGATCGACGCGGGGCCGGTCACCAACGGGCAGTACGCCGCGTTCCTCGACGAGACCGGCGGCACTCCCCCGCTGCACTGGCGCGCCGACCCGGGCGGATGGCTCGCCACCGGCTTCGGCCGGACCGCCCCGATCGTGCCCGGCGCGCCGGTCGTGCACGTGTCGTTCCACGAGGCCAAGGCCTACGCGGCGTGGGCCGGGCGGCGGCTGCCGACCGAGGCCGAGTGGGAGAAGGCGGCCCGCTGGGACCCGGCCAGCGGACGATCGCGGCGGTACCCGTGGGGCGACGAGGACCCCGGCCCGCAGCACGCCAACCTGGGCCAGCGCCACCTCGCCCCGGCCCCGCTGGGCGCCTACCCGGCGGGCGCCTCGCCGCTCGGCGTGCACCAGCTCATCGGCGACGTGTGGGAGTGGGTCGACAGCGACTTCAGCGCCTACCCGGGCTTCACCGCGTTCCCGTACCGTGAATATTCCGAGGTCTTCTTCGGCCCGGACTACAAGGTGCTGCGCGGCGGCTCGTTCGGCACCGACGCCGCCGCCTGCCGGGGCACGTTCCGCAACTGGGACTACCCGATCCGGCGGCAGATCTTCAGCGGCTTCCGGACCGCGCGCTCGCTGAGCCCCGCGGAGCTCGCCTAGTGTGCCGACACCTGGCGTACCTGGGGCCGCCCATCGCCCTGGCCGAGCTGCTGTTCACGCCGCCGCACTCGCTGTCCCACCAGTCCTGGGCGCCCCGGGACATGCGCGGCGGCGGCACCATCAACGCCGACGGCTTCGGCATCGCCTGGTTTCAGGACGACGCTTCGGTACTGCGTGTGCGCCGCGCCGTTCCACTGTGGACCGACGCCGGGCTGCCGGCCCTCGCCGCCACGCTGCGGTCGGGCGCCGTCCTGGCCGCGGTCCGCTCGGCCACGGTCGGCATGCCGGTCACCGAGACGGCGGCCGCGCCCTTCACCGAGGACCGCTGGCTGTTCAGCCACAACGGCAAGGTGACCGGCTGGCCGGACAGCGTGGCCGAGCTCGCCGCCGCGCTGCCCGTGCGCGACCTGCTCACCCTCGACGCCCCGACCGACAGCGCCCTGCTCTGGGCGCTGGTGCGGGCGAGGCTGCGCGCCGGGTCCACGGTGGACGGTGCCCTCGCGGCGGTCGTGCCGGCCGTCGCGCGGGCCGCCCCCGGCTCCCGGCTCAACCTCCTGCTCACCGACGGCGAGACGATCGCGGCCACCACGGCCGGCCACTCACTGTCCTACCGGCACACCCCGCCGGGCGTGCTCGTCGCCTCCGAGCCGCTCGACGCCGATCCCGGCTGGATCCCCGTCCCCGACAACTCACTGCTCGTCGCGACCCCGACCGCCGTGACCGTCACCGCGTTGGAAGGTGCTCTCCAGTGACTCTTCAGGATCTCGACCTCGACGTGTACCTCACGCCCGAGGACCTGGCCGCCGGCCTGCGCACCGACGCCCGCACCGGGCTGAGCGCGAGCCCGAAATGGCTGCCCCCGAAGTACTTCTACGACGCCCGCGGCAGCGAGCTGTTCGAGGAGATCACCCGGCTGCCCGAGTACTACCCGACCCGCGCCGAGCGCTCGATCCTCGCCGAACGCGCGCCGGCGATCGCCCGGATCACCGGGGCCAAGACGCTGATCGAGCTCGGCTCGGGCTCGTCGGAGAAGACCCGCCTGCTGCTGGACGCCCTGCGCGAACACGGCACGCTGGGCTCCTTCACCCCGCTGGACGTCTCCGAGTCGGCGCTGCGCCACGCGCTGGACGACCTGCACCGGGACTACCCGGACCTGCATCTGCACGGGATCGTCGCCGACTTCGTCAACCACCTGGAGGTGCTGCCCGAGACCGGCACCCGCCTGGTCGCCTTCCTGGGCGGCACGATCGGCAACTTCACCCCGGCGGAGCGGGCCCCGTTCCTGTCGGCGCTGCGCGACCGGCTGGCCCCCGGCGAGTTCCTGCTGCTGGGCGCCGACCTGGTGAAGTCCCCGGCGGTCCTGATCCCCGCGTACGCGGACGCCGCCGGGGTCACGGCCGAGTTCAACCGCAACGTCCTGCGCGTGCTCAACCGCGAACTCGGCGCCACCTTCGACCCGTCCCGGTTCGCCCACGTCGCCCTGTGGGACGAGGCCAACGAGTGGATCGAGATGCGGCTGCGCTCGGCGGTGCCGCAGACGGTACGGCTGGAGGCCCTCGACCTCGACATCACCTTCGGCCGCGGCGAGGAACTGCGGACCGAGGTCTCGGCCAAGTTCCGCCGCGACGGCCTGACCGCCGAGCTGGCCGCTGCCGGGTTCGCGGTGCGGGACTGGTGGACGGATCGCGAGGACCGGTTCGCGCTGACGTTGGCCGCCGCTGTCTGACGGACGTTGTCTCCCCGGGTTCGTTGGTTTGGCCGCGGTGTGTGGTTTTGGCCGGATATGTCGGGCGCTGGCGCGCCCGACATATCCGACATTTCGTATAAGCGCGCCTGTGCTGATGCCGCATTTCAGCGGCGCGTCAGCGGGTTGGGTCAAGGTATCGATCGGCATTTGCTGCGATCGGAGAGGTGGAACGACATGCTCAGCCGCTGGGCCGGCCCGACCCGTTGACCCGGAACGCCCCGCCGTCCCTTCCGGTGGCGGGGCTCGCTTTTATCGGGCGTCCGCTGCGCGGAGGCGGAGGCGCTTGGCGGCCGCGGCGGCGTTGCGGCGCTGACGTTCCGCATCGGCGGCCAGGGCGGCGGCGCCGTTCTCGGTGAGCCGGTAGTACCGGCGGTGCCGCCCGTCGACCACCTCGGAGCCCTCCGGCGCGACGAGCCCCTCGGCGGTGAGCCGGTCCAGCGCGGCGTACAGCGTTCCGGCCGGCAGGACCACGCGGCCGCCGGAGAGTTCGGAGACCTCCTGGATCACGGCGTACCCATGCATCGGCCGCACCGCGAGGGCGGTCAGGATGAGGAACGTCGGCTCCCGCATCGGGGTCATGCCGCTCTTTATACGTGGCTTTGCCCCGATCAGGGTGCGCGGTGCCGGGCACTTCCGGCCGACGGATTCATCACATCGAGCCCTTGACCGCGGGTCTGGCGCGGAATGTGACCGCTCGGCTGCGCCGCGTGCTTCGCTCGCCCCTCAGGCATTCGCGGTGCGAACGCCGGCCGCGCGCGCTCCGCCACGAAGCGTGACTGCTCATCGACCGGGCCGGTCGCCGTGGTCAGCGCGGCCGCGTTCGTGATCTCGGCCGACTCCGCCCCGTAGCCGCGCCACGACGCCCGGCCGGGTAGGCGGCGTGCACGGTGGCGTACGCCATGGGCGCCTGAGACACGCTCGCACCGGTCGTCGGCGGCTGGTGGGAGGCATACGCCGTGGGCGCCGGTGGCTGGGTGGCGTACGCCATGGGCGGGTGCGGCTGGTACGAGCCGTCGCCGCCGAACTGCCGCGCGGCCGCCGGGTGCGGGCGGGACGGGGTGCGCTTCGACCGGGTCAGCACGCTGCGGACGGTGCCGAGGCCGCCCCGGAGCAGCAGGACGAGCGGGGCGAGCAGGACGAGGGCGTTGACGTACACGAAGCCGCCGAGCAGCAGCACCTTGCCGGCCCAGGCCGCCATCGCGGTGCCGAGCAGGAGGCAGACCACGCGGTAGAGCGGGGTGTTCCCCGGCAGGAAGGCCGCCCCGAAGACGGCGAGGCCGCCGACGAGGTACGCCAGGAGCATCATCTCCCCGCGCATGCCACCGATGCTGAACAGCGCCTCGCCCACCCGTGCTTCCTCCTTGCGCGCAACCGACCTGCAACCACGGTAGGCGAGCGATCATGCGCACACTGTCATGAGATCGGACGGACCGCCCGCACCACTGGAGGACGCCACCGAACCCACCGGGTGCGAACGCGGTGCACGCAATTTGGCACCAGACGCCATGAGGAACGCCGGCGGGACGAGATTCGCGCCGCCGCCGCCGGTGGATCGGTCGGCGGGCGCACGGTTGAGGTCCGGCTCGCGGTCGCGGGGCGCCGTGGTGGAGGCGCGAGCAGGCGGCCCGGGGTGCGTGGAAGCGGTGCGGGTCGCCGTGGCAGGGCGCGGGCGCGCAGTGAAGGTGCGGGCCGCCGTGGCAGGGCTTGGGCGGCGGGTTTCCAGGAGCTTGATCTGGGCGCGGGGCCGGGGCAGCGCCCTCCGCAACGGCCTCGCGGACACGGAGCCCTCCGTGCCGAGCAGGGCGGGGGTGACGCCGATCTCGGGGCGGGCGGTTGCCTCGGGTCGGAAATCTGTCCGGCGACACACACGGGCGAGGGGTGTGCGTGGTGCCGAGATCCTTCGGGTACACAATATTGCATGACCGCCGCGCCCCCCGTCGTTGCCGATCGTTATCGTCTGCTTGAGCCGCTCGGTGTCGGGGGCATGGGGCGGGTGTGGCGTGCCCGGGACGAGACGTTGCATCGGGACGTTGCGGTCAAGCAGATTGTGCTGCCGCCGGAGCTGTTGGACAGTGCCCGGGACGTGGCGATGGAGCGGACGCTGCGCGAGGCGCGGGCGGCGGCGCGGCTGAGCCATCCCAATGTGGTGCGGGTCTACGACGTGCTGGCGGCGGAGGGGCAGCCGTGGCTCGTCATGGAGTACGTGCGGTCGCGGTCGCTCGATCAGGTCATCCGCGAGGACGGGCCGCTGCCGCCGCGGCGGGTGGCGGAGATCGGGCTGGCGGTGCTCGACGCGCTACGGGCCGCGCACCGGGCCGGGGTCGACCACCGGGACATCAAGCCTGGCAACGTGCTGCTCGCCGAGGACGGGCGGGTGGTGCTCACGGACTTCGGCATCGCCCGGGTCGAGGGTGAGGGGCACGTCACGCGGACCGGGCTCGTGCTCGGCTCGCCGGAGTTCATCGCGCCCGAGCGGGCCCGCGAAGGCATTGCCGGGCCGGCCGGTGACCTGTGGTCGCTGGGCGCCACCCTGTACGCGGCGGTCGAGGGCCGCTCCCCCTTCGGGCGCGGCTCCGCGATGGAGACGCTGTCCGCGCTCGCGTCCGAGGAGGCCGACCCGCCGCAGCGCGCGGGTGCGCTGACCCCGGCGCTGCGGGCGCTGCTGCGCAAGGATCCCAAGGCCCGCGCGGACTTCGCGCAGACCGACGAACTGCTGCGGCGGGCGCTGCTGCGGCCCGAGCAGGCGAAGAAGAAGCGCTCCTGGCTCGGCGGCTGGGGCCGCACCGAGCAGGCGGCGCCCGCCGTGCCCGCGCAGCGCACCCCGACCCGTTCCGAGCGTCCGGCCCGCCCCGCTCCCGTCGTCCCACCGGTCACCGCCCCGCCCGCCGCTGCCGCGGCGGGCGCCGTCTACTCCGGGGCGTCCGCGGTCCGGGGCAAGGCCGTCGTGCCTTCACCCGCCGCCGCGCCGATCGCCGAGGAGCAACCGCACGCCAAGTCGGTCGCCGAGGAACAACCGCAGGCCAAGTCGGGCGTGATCGAGGGCCCGGTCTTCGGCACGGCAGCCGCGGACGAGATCGAGGACGAGGCCGAGACCCCGGTCGAAATCGAGGACGCGGTCGAGACGCCGGCCGAGATCGCGGTCGAGACCGCGGTCGAGACCGAGACGCCGGCCGCCGAACCCGAGGCCGCCACCGAGGAAGAACCCGCGGAGGAGCCCGAGAGCAAGGTCGAGGCAGCACCACAGCCCAAAACCGAACCGCGGCCCAAAACCGAACCGCAGCCGAAAACCGAACCGCGGCCCAAACCGCAGTCGCAGACGCGCGTGGCCGGATCGGCGGCGCCAGTCGTGGTGCCGCCGGGACGGACGCGGGACGAGAAGCGCCGGCGGGGGATTTTGATCGGCAGTGCCGCCGCCGTGGTGGTGGCGGCGTTGCTGGTGTGGTTCGCGGTGAGTACCGACGATGACGGCGGCGGCGACAAAAAGGCCGGCGGCACCACCCAGACCACCGCCGCCGGCGCCGCCCCCGCGCCCAGCGCCGCGGTGAGCTCGCAGGCCGGAGGGGCCGCCGCCCCGACGAGCGCCGCGCCCAGCAACCCGCCCGCCACCACGGCCCCGGCGGAGAAGGTCAACACCGCTTCGGGCTCGTTGCCGCCGCTGCCCGCGGGGTGGATCGACTATCACGACGAGACGGGCTTCTCGGTGTACATGCCGGCGGGGTGGAAGAAGTCGTTCGACGGGCCGCGGATCTACTTCCGGGGCAACGGCCGCACGCTCGGCATCGACCAGACCAACGACCCCAAGCCGGACCCGGTCGCCGACTGGAAGAGCCAGGAGAAGGACCGCGGCGGCACGTACTACAAGAACTACACCGGGCTGGGCATCCGCAAGGTCGACAACTACTTCGTGGCCGCCGCCGACTGGGAGTTCACCTACAGCAACGGGCCCCAGCACGTGAACAACCGGGGCATCGTGGCGTCGGACCACCAGGCGTACGGGATCTGGTGGTCGACGTCCGAGAGCGACTGGAACAGCGCCCGCGGCGACCTCGACATCATCTTCGCGAGTTTCCGGCCCAAGCCGTGACAACGCTGCGCCTGCCCTCGGGTCGCGAGATCCGGGGGCGGGCGCTCAAGGAAGCGGCCGACCCGCCGGACTTCGGCCTGTATCTGCTCGGCCGGGAGCCCGCCATCGCGTGGCCGTCGATCTGGGTGCGCTGGCCGGACTTCTGGCTGCCGACGGACCGCACCAAGGCCAGGCAAGCGTTCCAGGAGGCACTGCGCCGAGCGGAGCACGAGCGGGTCGAGGTCGCGTGTCTCGGCGGGCGCGGGCGCACCGGCACCGCGCTGGCCTGCATCGCGGTCCTCGACGGCGTCCCGGCGGACGAGGCCGTGGCCTACGTCCGCCGGCACTACAGCCCCCACGCGGTCGAGACCCCGTGGCAGCGGCGCTACGTGCGGACCTTCAGTTCGCGGCCTTGAGCAGCGCCGCCATGGCCTCCGGGCCGAACGCGTCGCCCGCGAAGGCGGCGATCCGGTCCAGCGGCATGTTGGCCATCAGCGCGAACATCTCCGGGTCGGCCGCGCTCGCCGCCATCGCCCCGCCGCCGGCCGCGGCCACCGCCGCGAACGTCTCGGTCAGGGCCGCGGCGCCGCGCGGGTCGGCGAACCACTCGGCGAGCGTCGACTCCGCGGTCAGTTCGCGGCGCTCGTCGTCGCCGGCCACCGTGACCGTCGCGGTCGCGCGCAGGTCGCGGGAGGAGGAGCCGACGGCCACCGTGTACTCCCCGGCCTCCACGACCCACCGCCCGAGCTCGACGTCCCAGTAGGCCAGGTCGCCCGCCTCGACGCGGAGCACGACCTCGGTGGACGCGCCGGCCGCGAGCGGTACCGACGCGAAGGCCTTCAGCTCGCGGGGCGCGCGCCGCACGCGGGAGGCGCCGAGCGAGGTGTAGACCTGCACGACCTCGCGGCCGTCGCGGGCGCCGGTGTTCGCCACGGTGACGCGGACCTCGAGGCCACCGTCCAACGTGGACACCGCGAGGCCGGAGTACGCGAACGTGGTGTAGGACAGGCCGAAGCCGAACGGGTAGGCGACGTCCTGCTCGCGGGCGTCGAAGCCGCGGTACCCGACGTGCACGCCCTCGCCGTAGCGCACGTGCCCCTGCTCACCCGGGAAGTCCAGGTGCGACGGGTGGTCGGCGAGGCGCAGCGGGATGGTCTCGGCGAGCCGGCCGGACGGGTTGACCACGCCGAACAGCACGTCGGCCAGGGCCGCGCCGCCGGCCTGGCCGAGCAGCCAGCCCTCGACGAGCGCGGGCACGGCCGCGTCCCACGGCGCGGTGCGCACCACAGCGCCGTTGGACAGCACGACGACGGTGCGCGGGTTGGCCGCCGCGACCCGCTCGATCAGCGCCAGGTGCGCGGCCGGCAGGTCCAGGCTGGTGCGGTCGGAGCCCTCGGTCTCGCCCTCGGAGCCGGCGAACACGATCGCCACAGACGCCGCGCGGGCCAGGGCCACGGCCGCCTCGACGTCGTCATAGCCGGGCGCGAAGTCCACCCGTCCGCCGGCGAGGGCGGTGATCGCGTCCAGCGCGCTGTCCAGCCGCGTGGGGTTGATGAGCGAAGAGCCGCCGCCCTGGTACCGCGGTGTGCGCGCCTGCTCCCCCAGCACCGCGATCGACGGGGTGCCGGCCGCCAGCGGGAGCAGGTCGCCCTCGTTCTTCAGCAGCACGACGGCGCGGCTCGCGACCTCGCGGGCGAGCGCGTGGTGGGCGTCGGCGTCGTACGTGGCGCCGGGCCGCGCGGCGTCGAGCGCCTTGTGCACCAGGGACTCGACCCGCCCCGCGGCCGTGGACAGCGCGGCGGCCGGCAGGGCACCGTCCCGTACCGCTGCGGCCAGGGCCTTGTCGCCGGCCGCGTCGGGACCGGGCATGGTCAGGTCCAGCCCCGCGCGGACCGCCTCGACCCGATCCACGACCGCGCCCCAGTCGGAGACGACCAGGCCCTCGTAGCCCCACTCGTCGCGCAGCACCTCGGTCAGCAGCCAGTGGTGCTGGCTGGCGTAGGTGCCGTTGATCCGGTTGTACGAGCACATCACCGTCCACGGCCGCGCGACCTGCACGACCCGCTGGAACGCGCGCAGGTACAGCTCCCGCAGGGTGCGCTCGTCGACGTCGGCGCTGACCCGCATGCGGTCGGTCTCCTGGCTGTTGATCGCGAAGTGCTTGAGCGAGGCGCCGACGCCGCCGCCCTGCAGGCCGGCGACCCACTCGGTGGCCAGGACGCCGCTGAGGATCGGGTCCTCGGACAGGTACTCGAAGTTGCGCCCGCCCAGCGGCGTGCGCTTGAGGTTGATGCCGGGGCCGAGCAGCACGGCCACGTCCATCGCCAGGCACTCCTCGGCCAGGGCGGCGCCGACCCGCTTGGCGAGTTGCGGGTCCCAGGTGGAGCCGAGCGCCACGGCGGGCGGGAAACACGTGGCCGGCTCGCTGTCGAGCAGCCCGTGCCCCTCGCCCTCGAGCTGCTTGCGCACGCCGTGCGGGCCGTCGGTGACCATGATCGCGGGCACGTCCGCGACGGCCTCGGTGTGCCAGAAGTCCGCGCCGCTGGTGAGCGCGGCCTGCTCCTCGATCTCCATGCCCGGCCCCTTACTGAGTACCTAGTAAGTAGTAACTAACGCGTAACATAGCTCCGGGGGCGACGGCGCGACAAGGGGGTGGTGACGCGGATGGCACGACGCGAGCGCTCGCGGTTGCCGGCCGAGCAGCGGCGCGGCCAGATCCTGGCGGCGGCGACGGCGCTGGTCGCCGAGCGCGGCTTCTGGGGCCTGTCGATGCAGGACGTGGCCGACGCGTGCGGGCTGACCGTGCCGGGGCTGCTGCACCACGTCGGCTCCAAGGACGGCCTGCTCATCGCCGTGCTGGAGCACCGCGACGAGGAGGACCGCCGGTCGCTGGGCGAGCCGGTCCCGGGCGACCTGCGGGAGCTGTGCGCCGCCCTGGTGCGCCGCAACGCGGGCCAGCCGGAGATCGTGCGGCTGTTCGCGGTGCTGGCCGCGGAGTCCCTGGCCCCGGAGCATCCCGCGCACGACTACTTCGCCGACCGCCAGCGCACGGTCCTGGCCGCGTTCGCGCAGCTGGCCGAGCCGCCCGAACCGGCGCTGGCCCGGCAGATCATGGCCACCATGGACGGGCTGCAGCTGCAGTGGCTGCGCGACCCGGCCGGGACCGATCTCGTCGCTATGTGGGAGGAGGCGGCGCGGTTGCTGTTCGCCGGGCGATCGGGGTGAACAGCGCGGCCAGCGCCGTGAGCGTGACGGCGGCGCCGGCGATGGACAGCGTCAGCGGTACTCCGAAATGCTTCGCCGAGAACGTCAGCGCCGCGTCGCCGGCCGGGGCGAGCACGAGCTGCAGCGTCCAGAACGCCGCGGTGACCCGGCCCAGCAGGTGGCCGGGCGTCACCTCCTGGCGCAGCGACACCGAGGAGATGCCGGCGATCCCGGTGCACAGCGTCACCGCGGCCGCGAGCACGGCGACCAGGGGGACGTTGTCGGCCAGCCCGATCCCGGCCACGACCAGCCCGGCGAGGGAGAACGCGCCGATCCAGGTGGCCCCGAACCCGGCCCGGCGGCGCAGCGGCGCGACCGCGGCGGCGGCGAACGTGCTGCCGAGCACCCCGGCCGTCAGCACCAGGCCGATGATCGCGTCGGGCTGGCCGAGCCCGGCCATCAGGTGGTACACGATGACGTCGTTGAGGCTCGAGGTGAAGAAGATCAGCACGGCGAGCAGGACGGTGAGGGGCAGCATGACGGGGTGCCGGCGGATGAAGCGGACCCCGGCGCCGAGCCCGCGCTCGGTGCCGGCGGTGCCCGGGCCGCGCAGCTTCACCAGCGCGATGCCGGCGGCGGAGAGCACGAAGGAGATCGCGTCGAGGCCGATGGCGTAGACCGGGCCGGCACCCTGGGAGACGAGGCCGGCGATCGCGGGGCCGGCCAGGTAGGCGACCGAGTACGCGCCGTACAGCAGCCCGTTGGCCGCGGCGATCCGGTCCGGCGGCACGAGGGCGGGCACCACGGCCACGTAGGTGACCTGGAAGATCATCGAGAACACCGCGGCCGACGGCAGCACGACGTACAGCAGCCACGGCTGCGGACCGGCGAGCCAGCCGAGGGGAATGACGCCGAGCAGCGCGAACCGGGCGAGGTCGCACCAGCGCAGGATGCGGCGGCGGTCGAACCGGTCGGCGATGACGCCGGCGAAAACCCCGGTGACCAGCGTGGCCACCGCCGACAGGGCGCGGATCCAACCCAGGCCGGTGATCGAGACCGAGCCGGTGCGCATGAGCAGCGGGACGGCGGCGAACGTGCAGGCGTCGCCGAACGCGGAGAGCGTCTGCACGCCGAGGAAGACCGCGAAGTTCCGGTCCCGCCAGAGCGCGGTCAAGACCGCAGCAGGGACAGGATCGTGTGCCGCGGCAGGTCGATCAGGCGCGCGTCGAGCTGGTCGTCCCGGCCGATCCGCTCGGCGGCCCGCGCCTGGGCCTCGGACCGGCTCAGCGTGGGGTCGGCGCGGATCAGCGCGTCGCGCAGCACATTGCCGATCTTGCCGTGGACGTGCGTGAGCAGCCAGCCCGCGACGCCGCCGGCCGGGCGCAGCGTCGCCTCCACGGTCGCCTGTTTCGGTCCGGGTGTACTGCGCAGCAGGCGCAGCTCGTACTTGCCCCCCACCAGGGCCCGGAGTGCGGTCTGGGCCTTCTCGTCGCGCAGGTCGGGGTGGTTGTTGGGGACCAGCAGCGTGACCTTGCCGACGTTGAGCGCGAGCAGCACCCGGGCCAGCCACGGGCCGGGATCGCCGGTGAGGTCCACGGTGAGCTCGTCGGCCTTGACCGGCCCGCCGCCGAGGATGCGTGCGGGGCCCTTCGCGGCCGCGCCCTCCAGGGACTGCTCGCCGTGGGTGTAGATGTTGGCCGAGCCGGCCAGGGCGTTGAGGCGGCGGTCGAGGACCTGCCACGTGGTGGCGGTCGGGCGGCACACGTAGAGATCGCTGGCGCTGCCGACGGCCTGGGCGCCGTGGTACCGGTTGAACGCCGGCAGCATCGCCTCGATCACCAGGTCCAGGTCGAGCACGGCCCGCTGCACCTTCAGCCCGAGCGCGGGGGTGAGCGGGCTGAACCCGTAGGCCATCACGAGCCGCCCGTTGGCTCGGTCCCGGAGCGCCTGGGCGCCCCGGCCGAGGAACAGCTGGACGCCCTCCGGGGTGTACGGCGGGTCGGTGAAGATCACGTCGGCGCTGCCCGCGACCGCCGGTGGCAGGCCGAAGCGCAGGTCGGCGTGGTAGCAGGCGATGCCGGCGCGCCGGCCGTCGAGGTAGGCCAGCAGCCGCTCGTCGACGTCGACGACGGTGATCCGCGCGTCCGGGCAGGCCTTGGCCACGGCGAGCGAGGTCAGGTCGTGGTCGCCGATGCACACCAGCCGGGCGCCGGCCAGGTCGTAGGTGCGGGCCAGCCACTGCGCGCGCCGCTCGGCGGTCTCGGCGGTGGCGGAGACGTGGTCGAGGGACTGGTCGGCCTTGGGCGCGTTCGCGATCAGCGCCGCCATCCCCGGCACCGCGGGCACATCGGGCAGGGCGGCGAGGGCGAAGCGGTCGCGGTACACCGGGACGACCGCGGGGTCGAGGAAGACCTTGCCGCCCTCGGTGCGCAGGTCCGCACCGGCCGCGCGCAGGAGCGCCTCGGCGGTGCGGCGGGGGGCGGCGTGGGCCCGGACGAGCTCGTCCAGGGTCGTCGGCCCGGCGGCCAGATCGGCGATCATCTCCCGGATTCGGCGGCCCGCGATCCCGGATTCCGAGACGAGGGCGGCCACCGCTCCGGCCGGCTCGGGTTGCACCGCAGAACCGTACCATCTGTTAACAGTTAACGATCAGTAGCGGTAAAGGGGCTCCCAGCTCTACAAAGCGCGAGATTTCTGGGATGTTTCGACGCCGGAAGTACAGGGTGGGGGCGAGGGTCCGTCTAGGGCATCGACCCTTGTCCAACTCTTCTCATCTGTGTGATCGTCCTCGCATCGCTGCAAGTCGATGCGGACGCCGGGCCTGGGTACGGCGCGCACAGAGGCCCTCCAGACGCTTCGACGAGCGCGTGACCTCCATTGGTTCCGGCCCGCCCGCTCACAAATTCCCCGGTGAGGTTGGGTCGTTGCTGAAAGAAGGCACCCTTTGAAGCTCTCCCCACGGTTCGCTACAGCGGCCGGAGTGTTCGCGGTCGGGCTGGTCACAGCCGGCACGGCCGCGGCCGTGCAAGCCACGACTGCATCGGCGTCCACGGATGCCGTCGAGGTCTCCAATGCCGCCGCCGCCCAATCCGTCGACTCGTTCGTCAAGAGCAAGCCGTCGGTGATCCAGCCGAGCGCCGACGAGGCGTACGTGCAGAAGTCGGTCACCGCGTACGGCAACTCCAAGTACGTGTCGTACGACCGCACCTACAAGGGCCTGCACGTCAAGGGCGGTGACTTCGTCGTCGCCACAGACAAGTCGGGCGCGACGACGTACACGTCCGTGTCGCAGACCAAGGCGATCGGCAACATCTCGACGACCCCCAGCATCTCCGCCTCGGCCGCCGAGTCCGTTGCCAAGCAGCAGCTCACGACGGTCAACAACGTCGAGGGCACCTCGCTGGTCGTCTACACGCTCGACGGCTCGGCCAAGCTGGCGTACGAGACCACGGTGAACGGCATCGGTGCCGAGGGCATCAGCCGCCTCACCGTCGATGTCGACGCGGCCACCGGCGCCGTGCTCGACAAGACCGAGCACGTCATGGCGGGCACCGGCACCGGCTGGATCAACGGCTCGGTGACCATCAACACCACCCAGTCGGGCAGCACGTACAGCATGAAGGACCCGAACTACACGAACGTCTCCTGCCAGGACGCGGCGAACAACACCACGTTCTCCGGCAGCGACGACGTGTGGGGCAACGGGACCGGCACCAACCGGGAGACCGGCTGCGTCGACGCGCTCTACGTCGCGCAGAAGGAACTCGGCATGCTGTCCTCGTGGCTGGGCCGCAACGGCTTCAACGGCTCGGGCGGCGGCTGGCCGATCCGCGTCGGCCTGAACGACCAGAACGCCTACTACGACGGCACCCAGATCCAGATCGGCAAGAACACCGCCGGTCAGTGGATCGCCTCCGCCGACGTCGTGGGCCACGAGGCCGGTCACGGCATCGACGACACCACGCCGGGTGGCATCTCCAAGAGCGGCACCCAGGAGTTCGTCGCGGACACGTTCGGCGCGGCCACCGAGTGGTTCGCGAACAACCCGAACGACCCGCCGGACTACCTGGTCGGCGAGGAGGTCAACCTGGTCGGCAGCGGCCCGATCCGCAACATGTACAACCCGTCGGCCGTGGGTGACTCGAACTGCTACAGCAGCAGCACGCCCGGCTCGGAGGTCCACGCGGCCGCCGGTCCCGGCAACCACTGGTTCTACCTGATGGCCCAGGGCTCGTCCGGCAACGGCCAGCCGTCCAGCCCGACCTGCAACGGCTCGACCGTCAGCAACCCGCTGGGCATCCAGAACGCCATCAAGGTCATGTACAACGCGATGCTGATGAAGACCTCGTCGTCGTCGTACCTGAAGTACCGGACCTGGACGCTGACCGCGGCCAAGAACCTGTTCCCGGGCAGCTGCACCCAGTTCAACACGGTCAAGGCCGCGTGGGACGCGGTGTCGGTGCCGGCCCAGTCGGGCGACCCGACCTGCACCGGCGGCACCACGCCGCCGCCCACCACCGGTGGCCCGACCACCACGCCGCCCACCGGCACCTGCTCCGGCCAGAAGCTCGCCAACGGCGGCTTCGAGTCCGGCGCGGCGTCGTGGACCGGCACCACCGGCTCCATCGGCCAGTGGGCCAGCCAGGGCCAGGCCGCGCACGGCGGCTCGTACAGCTCCTGGCTGGACGGCTACGGCTCGACCCACACCGAGGCGATCCAGCAGTCGGTGACCGTCCCGTCCGGATGTAGGGCGACCCTGTCGTTCTACGTGCACATCGATTCGGCCGAGACGACCACGTCGGTCCAGTACGACAAGCTGACCATCACGGCCGGCTCGACCACGCTGGGCACGCTGTCCAACCTGAACAAGGCCTCCGGGTACCAGCTGAAGAGCTACACCTTCACCGGTACCGGCGCGGCGGTCGCGATCAAGTTCAGCGGCACCGAGGACTCCTCGCTGCAGACCTCGTTCGTCATCGACGACGCGAGCGTCACGCTCGGCTAGTTCCAACGGTTTGCGAAAGGCCCGGGCCGCGCGTCGCCCGGGCCTTTTCCATGTCGTTCACAGGCCTTGCTACAGCGTCACGGCGATGCCCGTCACCGGCGGGCGCTTGAGCCGAAAGACCTTGGTGAAGAAGTTGCCGGCCCGGGACAGGAAGTACTTGCCGGCGATGTACCGCCGGGCCTGTTCGGTCCCCTCCGCGTCGAGCAGCCGCGCGGTGCCGGCCGCGGGCGTCGCGCCCGGCTTGATCGTGCCCCGCACGTTGCACGGGGTGAGCTCGACCTGTGCGTTGTTGCGGATGCGCTTGACCTTCCAGGCGTCGGCGACGGAGATGATGAACACCTCACCGCCGTGCACCGCGTGCCACACCGGCGTCGCGACCGGCGTGCCGTCCTTGCGATACGTGGTCAGGCTGACGTAGCCGGCCCGCTCGATCTCCTCGACTGAGCTCATCCGTTCAATGTACGGAGCCACCCGCTCAACGCCCGCGCCACCTCCTGCGGCGCCTCCTCGGGCAGGAAGTGCCCCGCCGCCGGTACCGCGACCGCGGTCAGGTTCGGCAGCTCGGCCCGGCACAGCGCGACCTTCCCGGCGGTGACGACCACGCCCGGCTCGCCGTACACGAGAAGCTTGGGTGTGTCGCTCCTGCACAGGTGCGCCCATCCTGCCGCCATGAGCGCGGCGGTGTCGGCCGGCTCCCCCGCGATCGGGATCTCCCGGGTCCACTGCAGCAGCGGCCGGCGGGAGCGGGCGTCCGGGTAGTGCTCGGCGTAGCCCGGCGCGACCTCGGTGATGAGGAAGTTCTCGTCGAGCACCATCCGCTCGCCCTCGCCGCGGGTGCGCAGCCGGCGGAAGACGTCCCGGCCGCCCTCGTCGAACTCGTCCCAGCCGGCCAGCGGGCGCAGGTGGCCCTCCATGAACGCGAACGCGGGTATCAGCGGCCGGCGGCGCAGCAGCTCCATGCCGATCGCCACGCCCCAGTCGTGCGCGACGAGCACCGGGTCGGCGATCCCGAGCGCGTCGAGGAACGCGTCGACGTACTCGACGTGATCGGCGAGCCGGTACTCCAGGTCCGGTTTGCCCGAGCGGCCCATGCCGACCAGGTCCGGCGCGATCGCCCGGCGCCCGCCCAGGTCGGCGTGGCGCAGGACCGGCTCCCACAGCCGTGACGAGGTGGGGTTGCCGTGCAGGAACACGATCGGCGGGCCGTCGCCGCCGCCGTCGAGGTAGTGCATCGTCGTGTCGAGCACCTTCACGGCTAGCATTCTGCAAGACGTTCGGTTGGATTTCCCGCCGCGGGCTCCCGGCGGGACCGTCGCGGCCCGTACGCTCGGCGGACGTTCGCCGTGGAGCCTGCCCTCCCGGCCCTGTCCTGGTCGGGGGGTTGACATCCTCCAGTTCCGCATCCTGGGCCCGCTCGAGGTCTCGGCCGAGGCCGGCCCGGTCGACACCGGCACGCCGAAGCAGCGGGCCGTCCTGGCCATGCTCGCCACCCAGCCCGGCCGGATCGTCTCCGTGCAGCGGCTCATCGACGAGCTGTGGGCCGACGAGCCGCCGGAGCGGGCGATCGCGTCGCTGCAGGCCTACGTCTCGCGCCTGCGCCGCGCGCTGGAGCCCGGCCGCACGGCCCGGGACCGCTCGGCGGTGCTGGTCAGCCGCTCCCCCGGGTACGTGCTGCAGGTGCCGCCCGAATCCGTCGACGCCGTCCGGTTCGCGGGCGCCGTCGAGCTTCCGCTGGACTCCCCGGCCGACGTGCTGCGGTCGCTGACCGCGGCCCTGGAACTGTGGCGGGGCGATCCGCTGCCCGAGCTCGGCGACTCGCCGCTCGCGCGGGCCGAGCGGAGCCGGCTGGTGGAGCTGCGGCTGACCGGGATCGAGCGGCATTCCGAGGCGTTGCTGTCGCTGGGGCGGGCCTCCGAGGTGGTGTACCGGACCGAGTCCGCGCTCGCCGAGGCGCCGTACCGGGAGCGGCTGTGGGGGCAGTTGATGCTGGCGCTGTACCGCAGCGGGCGGCAGGCGGACGCGTTGTCGGCCTTCTCGCGGGCGCGGCAGGGGCTGGCCGAGGAGCTCGGGATCGAGCCGGGGCCGGCGTTGCAGCAGCTCGCGCAGGACATTTTGCGGCAGTCGCCTGCTTTGTCCGGCCCGGCTTCGGTCGCTCCGACTTCAGCGCCGCCGGCTCCGATTTCTGCGATTTCTCCGGTTTCTGGTTCCGGGGGCGAAATTTCCGACCCGCGCAGCGTGTCGGATTCGGTGGACCGTGAGCCGCTCATCGGGCGGGACGAGGAGCTGCGGACCGTCGACCGGCTGCTCGGCGAGGCGGCTTCCGGGCACGGGCGGATGCTGCTCGTCTCCGGCAGCCCCGGGATCGGGAAGACGGCGCTGCTGCGGGAGGTCTGTGCCCGGGCCGGCGGACTGGTCGGGACCGGGGCCGGGGTCGACGGGGAGGCGCCGCCCGTGTTCCTGCCCTGGGCGCAGATTCTGCGAGATCTCGCCGGGGGCGGCGCCGCAGCCTTGGCCGAGGCGTTCGCTCCCTACGGGAACCTGCCCGCCGTGCTCGATCCGACCCTCGGGGACGTGCTGGCGCTGCCCGCGGCCGAGCGGATCGCCGACCCCGAGATGGCCCGGTCGCGGCTGCTGCGCGGGATCGTGGACGGGCTGGGACGGCTGGGGAGCACGGCGCCGCTCGTCGTTGTGCTCGACGATGCGCACTGGCTCGACGCGCCCTCGACCGTGCTGCTGACGATGTTCGCCAAGACGTTGCGCGGGAGCCGGGTGCTGCTGGCCGTCGGGTACCGCGAGGCCGAGCTCGCACCCGGGGCGCCGCTCGCCGGCGTCCTCGCGGAGCTCGTCGCCGATCCGGCCGCGGTGCGGATGCCGCTCGACGGGCTCGGGGCCGACGGGATCGCGGCGCTCGCCCGGTCCGTCACCGGTGGGGACGTGCCGGGCGGGACGGTGGCGATGCTGGCCGACCGTACCGGCGGCAATCCATTCTTCGTGGTTGAACTGCTGCGGGTCCTCGTGGCCGAGCACACGCTGTCGCCCGAGCACGTGCCCGTGCGCGTCCAGGAGGTCGTGCGGCGGCGGCTCGCGAAGCTCCCCGGGCAGGTCAACGCCGTGCTGGCGGTGGCCGCGGTGCTCGGGCGGGACGTGGCGGTGCCGGTGCTGCGCGACGTGGTGCAGATCGACGAGCTGGCGCTGTTCGACACGCTCGACACGGCCGTCGTCGCCGGGCTGCTGACCGCCACCGACGACCCGGGGCTGCTGCGGTTCTCGCACGACCTGGTGCGCCAGACCGCGTACCAGGACCAGGGGCCGCTGCGCCGGGCCCGGCTGCACGCCCGCGCGGCCCAGGCGCTGCGCGACACCGGGCTCGGCACCGCCGCCCAGCTGGCCGGGCACCTGCGGGCGGCGCTGCCGGTGCTGTCGCCGTACGACGTGGTGCCGGCCCTGGCCGAGGCGGCACGCGAGGCGTACGACCGGACCGCCCACGAACAGGCGACCGGGCTGCTCGACGAGGGCCTGGAGCTGCTGGGCCGGGTCCCGGCCGGCGAACGGCGCGACGTGGCCGAGCTGGACCTGCGGATCCGGCTGGCGTACATGCGGCAGGCGAGCGAGGGGTACCTGGCGCCGGTGGCCCGGGAACAGTACGCCGCGATGGAGCCGCTGCTGCTGCGGCTGCGCGGGCGGCCGGTGCTGGACGTGCTGCCGGCGCTGTGGGGCTACGCGTCGTTCCACACCGCGGCCGGGGACGTGCAACGCGCGGTGTCGGTGGCCCGCGCCCCGTCGCACGGGCCCGGCGATCCGTGGGCCGCGGTCGTCGCCGAGGTGCACGAGGGGCACGCCGCGCTGGCGGTGCCGGACCTGCCGCGGGCCCACAAGCACTACGAGAACGCGCTCGCCGCGCTGCCCGGCGGGGACCTTCCGGTGTTCCCGATCGTCAACTGGGACCCGGTGATCGGCGCCCTCGCCCCGGCCGCGATCGCGTGCGGGCTGCTCGGCGACGACGCCTCGGCGCAGGCCCACCTGCGGGCGGCGCGGGCCCGGGCGGGGCGGGTCGGCGAGCTGTTCCTGGACATGTACGTCGCGCACTTCACCGCCGTCGTGGCCGCCGACCGTGACGATCCCGGTGCGGCCGCGGCGGCGTCGCGGGAGACCCTCGCGCTGGCGGAGCGGGGTGGGCACCGGGAGTACCAGAGCCTGGCTTCGCTGGTTCTTGGATGGGCGGAGGTGCGCACCGGGGATGCGTCCGGGCTCGCCCGGATGGCCACGGCGCGGGAGGACCTGGGCGCGGCGATGCGACGGTTCGGGCGGTTGGAGGCCCTCTACGCCGAGGCGCTGCTGACCCTCGACCGGCGCGCGGAGGCGGCGGCGGTCGCGGCGGCGGCGCTGGAGGCCGGGCTGCCCGGGCAGAGCGCCTTCGCCGAACCCGACCTGCGCCGCGTCCACGCGCTCGCGACCGGCTCGCGCGACTCGGCCTGCGCGGCCCTGGCCCGGGCCCAGGAGCTCAGCCACGTCCCGGCGACCGCGCGGGCGGTTGGAGTCGTTTCTCCACCCTGAGTTCCACCCGTGGGTGGCGGCCCGTACGGCCGCCGATCAATACCTTCAGGGACATGAACACGACCACGCTGCTGATCGCCGTCGCCGCCATCGTCCTCGTCATGATCCGCCGGTTCGCGGGCGAGCCCCTCGAGGCCCGCCGCCTGATCGTCGTGCCGGTCGTGCTGCTGCTCATCGGCGGCTACTCCCTCGCCCAGGTCGACTTCGCCACCGCCGCCCAGCACCCGGTCGTCGACGGCGCCGTGCTGGGCGCCGGCGCGGTCCTCGCGGTGCTGGGCGGCGTCGTGCGAGGTCTCACGGTGAAGGTCTTCGTGCAGAACGGCCATGTCTGGTACCGCTACACGCTCGTCACCATCGCCGTGTGGATCGGCCTGATCGTGCTGCGGGTCGGCCAGACGTTCGCAGGCCGCGCCCTGGACGCCGACTCCGCGGTGCTCAGCGCGGGCCTGCTGGTGATCCTCGGGCTGAGCTTCCTCGGCGAGGCCGCGATCGTCGGGCGGCGCGCGATCGCCACCGGCGCGCCGTTCGCCCCGCGGGGTGCCCGCCGTGCCGCCCGCCGTGGCTGACGCCGACACTGGTGCGGTGTTCGAGTTCGTGACGCCCCAGCGGATGTTCCGGTACCGCCAGCTGCGCAGCCTGGTGATCCTGGTCATCCTGACCGTCGCGATGTTCCAGGACGACCCCCGGCCCGGCCCGTCCGGCCGGGGGCTCGTCCTGCTCTGCGGGGTCGTGCTCGCCGCGGCCGCGTGGGTGGCGATGACGTTGCGGTGGGGGGCGCCGCGCTGGCAGCCGTACACCGTGGGCGCCTGCATGGTCGTGGGTATCGCCCTCACCGTCGCCCAGCACGGGGGCATCGCCGGCTGCTACGCCCTGGCCGCGGTGACGATCGCGACGGCGTCGCTGCCGTTCCGCACCGCCGCGATCATGACCGGGACCGGCGCCGTCCTGCTGGCCGGCACCCACGCGATCCTCGGCGCCCCGCTGGAGACCGTCGTCATCTGGGCCGGCGCGATGCTGCTGGTCCTGCTGCTGGGTACGATCCGCCGCGAGCGCGCGGCCAGCGCGGCCGCCCTCGCTGACGAGCAGGCCAAGGCGGCCGCACTGGCCGAGCGGGCCCGCCTCGCGCGCGAGATCCACGACGTGCTGGCCCACTCGCTGTCGGCCCTGTCGCTGCAACTGGAGACGGCCGCCGCCCTGCTGGAACGCGACCGCGCGGCGGACGCGGCGGTGATCGTCGACCGCGCCGGTCGCCTGGCCCGCGACGGCCTGACGGAGACCAGACGCGCGGTGAGCGCCCTGCGCGGCGACCCGGTGCCGCTGCCGGAGCTCCTGCGCGAGCTCACCGCGGACCACGAGTTCGCGCTGGTGGGGACGGCGCGGGAGCTGAGCGCGGAGACGGGGTTGGCGCTGTACCGCACGGCCCAGGAGGCGCTGACCAATGTGCGCAAACACGCTCCGGGGAGCGCTGTTGCCGTCCGGTTGGAGTACGGCGCCGCGGACGTGCGCCTGACGGTGCGCAACCACGGCCCGGCGGGTCCGCCGACGACAGGGCTGTCGTCCGGGTACGGCCTGACCGGCCTACGCGAACGCGCCGAGCTGGCGGGCGGCAGCTTCAGCGCCGGGCCGACGGACGACGGCTGGCTCGTGGATGTGAGGATGCCAGGGTGACGATCCGCGTTGTCGTGGCCGACGACCAGACCGCCGTACGCGAGGGCCTGGCGCTGATGCTGAGCCTGCTGGACGACGTGGAAGTGGTGGGCGAGGCCGCGGACGGCGAGGCGTGCCTGGAGCTGGTGGCGCAGCTCAACCCTGATGTGGTTTTGATGGATCTGCGCATGCCCAGGCGCGACGGGGTGTCGGCGACGGGGGCGATCCGCGCGTCACACCCGGACACGCGGGTCGTGGTCCTGACCACGTACGCGGACGACGACCACATCCTGTCCGCGCTGCAGGCGGGCGCGCTGGGCTATTTGACGAAGGACGCGGGCCGGGTGCAGATCGCGCAGGCGGTCCGAGCCGCGGCAGCGGGCCAGTCGGTGCTGGACCCGCAGGTGCAGCAACGCTTGCTGGCCGCGGCGGTGCAGGGTGGCGGGACTGCTGCTGTTGCCGCTCCCGTCGACGGCTTGACCGCCCGGGAGACGGAGGTCCTGCGTTTGATCGCGTCGGGCTTGTCGAACCGCGAAATAGCCGGACGACTTTACGTTAGTGAGGTCACTGTCAAGTCACACATCAATCGCTTGTTCGCAAAGATCGGCGTACGCGACCGTGCGCAGGCAGTTCGCTATGCGTACGAGCGAGGGCTGACGTCGTGATCGACTACTGCGCGTTTCGGGTTCTTGCTGTGCGTGATGCTGGTGAGATCCAACTTTTTCGGGTTGGGTAGGATTGAGGGATAGAACGAGCCGCCCCGCCCGGACCTATGCCTTCGAAGCCAGCGCAACGAGAACTGCCCCGGCCGGACCGGCAGCGGCGTGCCGGAAGCCGGTGCCGGCCCAGAGGTTCACGCGCTCGCGGTCCCCGGCTTGCGCGGCGGCTTTGCGAAGCGGCGAGGTGAGATAGTGCACGGCGGGGTACCCGGATGGCGCCGCGAGGTGATGCCGGTCGGTGAACCCGTTGCGCAACGCCCGGGCTGGACGGCCGCTGAACGCTCGCGTGAGGAGGGTCGCGCTTCGGTCTACAGTGGACGGCTGACCTTGAGGGGTGGCGCCCTCTGCGCGCCCGGCATCACCCGCATGGCCCGAACCCGCAGCCGAACTCGCGGGCGCCACGCTTGAACCCGCCGCAGGGCTGGGGCTGGCCGGCGCCGCACTCGAACCCACCGCGGGACCCGCGGGCGTCACGCTTGAACCCGCCGGCGCCGCACTCGAGCCCACCGCGGGACCCGCGGGCGTCACGCTCGATCCCGCCGGCGCCGCGCCCGAACCCGCCGCAGGGCCCGCCGGCGCCGCGCCCGAACCCGCCGCAGGGCCCGCCGGCGCCGCGCCCGAATCTGCTGCTGGGCCCGCTGGCGCCGCGGCTGAGTTCGCGGCCTCCGCCAGTGCCGCCTTGTGCACCGCCGACGCGCCGCTCTCGTCCGTCCGCAGCAGCGCGGTGCCCACCATCACGGCCTGCGCGCCAGCCGCCAGCGCGGCCCTCACGTCGTCCGGGGTGCCCACCCCGCCTGCGGCGATCGCCGGGAGGGCCGTCGCCGCCAAGATCGAACGTACCAAATCGGGCAAATCATCATTTGTCGGAATATTTCCTGGTGTGAACGTGCCCGAGTGCGCGCCCGCGGCCGCGGACTGGATGATCAAGCCGTCGACGCCCAGGTCAGCCGCCGCGCGAGCCTCCACAGTGGACGTCACCGTCTGCAGGACCACGGTCCCGGCCCGGCGCAGCGCGGCCACAACCGAGGCCGGCGGCAAAGCGAACGTGAACGACACAACCGGCACCGGCCGGGCCAGCAAGAGGTCGATCTTGGCGGACCAGTCGTCGTCGTGCTCCACGATCTTGGCGCTTGCCAGGTCCAGGCCGTAGCGCGCCGCCTCCGGCTGCAGGCGATAGGCGTAGGAGCGGAACTCGCCCGGATCCACCGGCACCGGGTTCGGGGCGAACACGTTCACCCCGAACAGGCCGTCGACCTCCGCGATCCGCGAAGCCAGCTCCGCCGCCGACAGATAGCCCGCGGCCAGGAAGCCCATCGAGCCCACGCCCGAAGCGGCGCGGATCAGGGCCGGCGTCGTCGGGCCGCCCGCCATCGGGGCGGCCAGGACTGGAAGGTCGGTGCCCAGCAACGGTGTCATGCACCGATCATCCCTGGTTCAGGGCGTCCTGTACCGAGGTCTCGTGCTGGCCCAGAAACACCGGGTCGCGGCCCGACAGGACATCGAAGGCGGCCTTGTCCGCGGCGCCGTACTCGCGGTACGACGCCTTCAGCCACGGGTCGCGGAACTTGGCCACCGTCGTGTCGCCCACGCCCGTGGCATCCACGCCCAGGTGGCGGCACAGGGCCACGGCCCGTTCCAGGTGGAAGGCCTGGGTGACGATGATCATCCGGTCCACGCCGAAGACGCGTTTGGCCCGCGCGCAGGAGTCGTAGGTGTCGAAGCCGGCGTGGTCCTCGATGATGCGGCCGGCCGGCACGCCGTGGGAGTTCAGCCAGAGCCACATGTTGCCCGGCTCGTCGTAGCCCCAGTCCATGTGGTCGCCGGAGACGAGGATGGCCTTGACCTTGCCCGCCGCGAACAGCTGCCGCGCCAACTCCAGCCGCGCCTCCAGGAACGGCGACGGGGTGCCGTCGTCGTAGACCTGCGCGCCGAGCACCATCACCACCGGGGCGGCCGGGACCGTGGCGACCGTGTAGAGGTGACCGTTCGCGGCGGTGCGAAGCCACATGCTGCTCTCGGCCGTGAGCAGGCCGCCCACGACCGCGGCGGCCACGCCCAGCCGGACCAGGCGTACGAGCCAGACACGCATTCGCATTCCCCCGAGGATCGCGCGCACGCACCAATTTACAACGTTGCGCCGTCAATCCGACACGCGCGGACCCCACGTCCCCGAAGCCGCAGCCATGCCCGCGGCCAGCGCGCCGGACGAGATCAGCTCCTCGTGCGTGCCCGGCGCGCCGCACGCGAACGCGCCCGACACGGCCCCCGCCAGGGCGCACTCCGGCAACGGGCGGCCACCGAGCCAGCGGCTCAGGAAGGCGGTACTGAACGCATCCCCGGCACCGTTCGAGTCGACCACCGGACGCGACGGCACGGCGACCGGGTAGCGCGTGATCGTCGAGTCGGCCAGCACCCGGCAGCCGCGCTCCCCCTCGGTCGCCACCACCACCGACGCGCGTCCCTTGCCCGCGATCGCGCGCATGACGTCGTCGATCGTGGACGGTGCCGACGCGGAACTCAGAAACACGATGTCCGCCTCGCTCGCCATGGGCCAGGCCCACTCGTCCACGCCGTTCCAGGCGTGGATGTCCGTCGAGGTGGTGATGCCCCGCTCCCGCGCCGCCGCCCACACGGCCGGGGTGCGGTCGGTGGCCACGTGCACGTGTGCGGCGCGGGCGACGAGCGGGAGGTAGAAGTCCTCCGGGAAGCGGTACCCGTCCGGGTGGCGCCCGTCGAAGAAGGAGAACCGGCGACCGGCCGCGTCGACCAGGTTCACGCTACGCGGGGTGCCGTTCGGGGCCGGGATGCTGACGTGGTCGAGGCCCACCGCGGCGTACCGGGCCTGGATCAGCGCACCGAACGCGTCGTCGCCGAGCAGGTCGGCGAAGCGGGTGCGCAGGCCCAGCGCGTGGAAGCCCAGCGCCACGCCGTTGCCCGAGTGGGCGACGTAGTCCCGGATCGGCGGCACCGGCAGGTAGTCGCCCGCCGGCAGCGCCAGCTCCGGGACGCGCACGATCGTGTCCACCCCGGCCCCGCCGAGCACCAGCACATCGAAGTCCGCCATCGCGCGAGCATAGACGGCGCGGGCGCACATCGAGGGGCATGATAGGACCATGGCCGACAAGGACAAGGAATCCGCACGGCCGCTGGTTTCCATCCTCGTCGCCCTGTTCACCGGGGCCGGCATCGCCCTGCAGCAGCTCTCCACCGGCCAACCGGCGTCGTTCGCCCGCTGGGCCATGCTCATCGGCGGGTCGATCATCGGCGGGCTCGGGGGGCTGTTCGCGGCCGGGCTGTTCGAGTCGGTCCTGCACTGGTCCGGCGACGTACTGCAGAAGCTGCGCACGTTCTTCGCCCCCAAAGTGCTCGGCTTCGTCGGCGGGCTGTGCCTGGTCGGGCTGGCCATCGGGTACCTCGCGCCGCCCACCATCGACTTCACCCGGCGCTGGCTGCGCGGCTGCGACCGGCCGGCCGCGGTGCGGGTGCTCACGTCGCCGGAGCAGCTGGACGCGGTGCGGCAGCTCGCCGACGCCTACGAGTCCGCCACGGCCGCCGCCGAGCACGGGTGTCCGGGCGCCGAGTTGTACGTGTACGCGGCCCGCCCAGACGACGCCCGCGAGGCGATCGGCAGCGGCTGGACCAACGACGCGCTGCGCCAGATCGGGCCGCGGCCGGACGTGTGGCTGCCCGACTCGACCGCCGACGTCGACGCGGCGCGGGACGCGGCCGCGCGGTTCGCGGTGCCGGTGCCGATCGCCGGGCAGCGGGTCATCGCCGCGTCCCCGGTGGTGCTCGGGGTGCCCGCCGCCGCGGTGCCCGACGACCTCAGCGCGCGGCGCGAGGAGCTCACCTGGAAGCAGCTGTGGGACGAGGTGGTCCGCCGCGGCTGGGACGTGGTGCGCCCCGACCCGTCGGTGTCCGGGGCGGGCTCGCTGGCCACGACCGTGCTCTACGACCGGACGAAGGCCGACGGCCCCGCCGCCCGCGCGATCGAGCAGCGCATCGAGCGCTCGCTGGACGCCGGCGGGTTCCCGCTCGGCGACAGCACCGAGCTGTTGTGCCGCAAGCGCGCCGGCGACCCCCGCCGGGCCGTGGTCCTGACCACCGAGCAGGCCCTCGTCCGGTACAACCAGGGGCTCGGCTGCGACCTCGGCACCGGCCCGCCGGACGCCGGGCAGGCCCTGGTCGCCTTCTACCCGCGCGACACCGTCGGCGCCGACCACCCGCTCGTGCGCCTCGGCTGGGACACGACCGCGGCCGCGGCCACCGCCGCCGTGAAGGACTTCGAGGGCTGGCTCGGCCGCGACGACGGCAAGCGCGCCCTGGTCCGCACGGCCCTGCGCCCGCCGCCCCTGTTCGACGTGGCCGACCCGCTGTCCGACCGCTTCGGCGCGCATGCCGGGATCGCCTTCGAGCGCCGCGCCCCGTCCCCCGAGACGATCAGGACAACGCTGCAGCGGTACTCCCAAGCCCGCCGCCCCGGCCGCATCCTCCTCGCCCTGGATGTGTCCGGCTCGATGTCCACCCTCGCCGACGGCCGGCAGACCCGGTTCCAGGTCGCCTCGGCCGGGGTCGGCAAGGCCCTCGCCCTGATGAGCGGCCGCGACGAGTTCGGCCTGCGCATCTTCCCGAACGGAGCGAGCCCGGACGCCAGGGATCTCGTGCCGCTCGGAAGAGCCGACGTGCCCATTTCCGGTGTACCCCGCGCCAAGGCCGCCACCGACGCGCTCGCCCAGGTCAAGCCGGGCGGCGACACGCCCCTGCTGCAGACCGTCGGCGACGGCGTGACCGACGCCGCCCGGGACCTCGGCGAGCGGATCGCCGGCCTGGTCGTGCTGACCGACGGCAACGACACCAGCGGCCTCGACCCGGCGAGCGTCGACGCCCGGGTCCGCGACAAGGGCGTCCGGGTCTTCGTCATCGCGATCGGCGAGGCCAGCTGCGGCGCGTTCGCGCTGCGCGACATCGCCGCGCACACCGGCGGCGCCTGCTACGACGCCGCCACCGGCGACATCGGCGACATCCTCACGGACCTGTTCGGCCTGCTCTGGGGAGGCGAGCCCACGAATGACGGATGACCCAGCCACGCGCCCACCGGCAACCCCCGCCAACGAAACGCCCACCACAAACGCGCCCACCAAAAACGCGGCCGCCGACAAAGCGGCCGCCGACAAAGCGGCCGCCGACAAAGCGGCCGCCGACAAAGCGAGCGCCGACAAAGCGAGCGCCACAAAAGCCATGCAGGCGGACGAGCGGTCCACAGTGGAGCGGGCGGGCAAAATCCTGCTGGCGTTCGCGGCCGGGGTCGCGATCACCCTCCTCGTCAACCTCGCCGTCGCGGCGCTCCGGCCGAGCCACGACCCCGAGGACGGCGAGCTCGTCATCCTCTCCGGCCGCGACGACGGGTACGGCAACCAGCGCCAGGCCCTCGTCGACCAGTGGAACGCCCTGCACCCGCGCAACCAGGCCCGCATCGAAGAACTGGCGGCGGTCGCGGACGCCCAGCGCAGCGAGATGGTCGCCAGGGCGCAGGGCGGCGGCAAGGGCGACGCCGACATCTACAACCTCGACGTGACCTGGACGGCGGAGTTCGCCTCCCAGGGGTACATCCGCGCCCTGAACGACAGCGACCCCGCGGGCTTCCTCCCGGCGCCGTTGCGGACGTGCCGCTACGACGGGAAGCTCTGGGCGCTGCCGTTCAACACCGACGCCGGGATGCTGTACTACCGCGACGACTACGTCGGCACCGCCCCCACGAGCTGGCCGCAGCTGGTGGCGGCGTCCCAGTCGGTGCTGACCGGGTTCGGCGCCATCCCCCAGAACGACCGCCCGGGCGCCGGGTACGCGGGGCAGCTCGCCGACTACGAGGGCCTCACCGTCAACGCGCTGGAGGCGATCTGGGGCGCCGGCGGTGACGTGGTCGACGGCGACGGCAACGTCGTCATCGACTCCTCGGCCGCCCAGGACGGGCTGACCCGGCTCGCGTCGGGCCTGCAGAAGTCGACCCCGCAGGTGATCCTGCCCGCGTCGGCGACGTTCGACGAGGCGGCCGCGACCCAGGCGTTCGCCGAGGGCAAGGTGCTGTTCATGCGCAACTGGCCGGTCGCGCACCGGACCCTCGACCCGCCGCCGGCCCTCGCACCCGCGCCCGGCGCCACCCCCGGACCGGTCGCGAGCCCCGACACCCGCCCCGCGCTGCGGTTCGGGGTGACCCGGCTGCCCGGGCCGAGCGCGCTCGGCGGGCAGAACCTCGCCGTCTCCGCCCACAGCCGCCACCCGAATGCGGCCCGGCAGCTCATCGAGTTCCTGACCAGCGAGCGCAGCCAGCAGATCCTGTTCGAGCGGGGCGGGTTCGCCGCCACCCGCGAGATCGTGTACCGCGACGCCGAGGTCGTCCAGCGCTACCGGTACGCGCCGACGCTGCTCGAGGCGATCCGCTCGGCCCGCACCCGCCCGGTCACCCCGCACTACGCCCAGTTCTCCGAGACGTTCCGGGCCGTCGTCCGCGAGGCCCTCGCGAACGGCGGGCAGCTCCCGGCCGACGCCAAGGCCCGGCTGGAAGCCGCATTGAAGGGCTACAAGCGCTGAGCCGTGTCCCCGAGCACGATCTCGCTCAGGAAGCCAAGGCTCGCGGTACCGGCCGCGAAGTACCCGTCGTGCCCGTCGACGCCGCCCACCGGTACCGAAGAAGCCCCGAACGCCGGGTCGTAAGGGTGAGCCCCGTGGCCCGCGCCCACGAGCCGCAGGCCCGGGATGCGGCGGGTCCAGTCGTTGGCGGCGGTGCCGGCCCACACGTGCGCGGCGGTGTGCAGGTCCGCCGCCCGCGCGACGCCCAGGCCGGGGCTGCCCAGCGCGACGAGGTCGGTGACCCGCGGGTCGAGCCCGTGCGCGGCCAGCCCCATCACCGTCGAGCCGTAGCTGTGCCCGACGACGACGATCCGCTCCCCCGGCAGCCGGGCCACGAACTCGCGCAGCGCGGCCGCGCCGGCCGCGGCCAGGTCCTCCCGGGCGGCGTCGAGGCCCACGCCGTGCGGCGGGTGGTACCCGAGCCACGCCACCACCGCCACGCCCGTCCCGCCCCGCGCGGCGACCGCGTCCGCGAGCTGGTGCGCCTGCCACACCGGGGCCCGCCGCTGCACGCCGCCGAGGCCGCGGTCGAAGTTCGCCGCCGTCGTGTCGACGCCGGGCACCAGGACGACGACGGTGCGGGCGGTGCCCAGGTCGCCCACGATCTCCAGGGCCCGCCCGTCGGCGAGGCGGACGTCCTGGATCGGCAGCGGGGCCGGGACCGCCGGGGTGCGGGTGGGGCCGAAGACGGTGAGGGCGGCGGCGACGATCGGAAGCATCAGCAGCGTTCGCATGCCGGGCAAGCTATGAACGCGACCGGCCCCGGATCGTCATACCGGGGAGCCGTTCTTCGATCCCTCCACGGTACTGAAGAACGCCATCGGATCGTGCCGGCCGCTGTGCACCGGGGCCGAGAGGTGCAGGCGCCGCTTCACGCCGGCCAGATGGTCGTGCAGGTCGGGGTCGCCGTGCCGGGACGCGGTCAGGTGCGCGATCCGCCGCTCCCGCAGCCAGTCCAGCAGCACCGAACCCTCGCTGCCGGGCCAGGGCCGGCGGCCGTGGTAGATGTCGTGCACGGCCACGGCGACGCCGGGCTTGAGGCGGTCGAGGAGGCACGCGGTGTACCAGCGGGCGAATCCGGCGGTGTGCCGGGCGTCGACGAGCACGAAGCCGGGGTCGTCGGGCAGCTCGGCGGCGCGCACGTCGCCGCGCACGAAGCGCCAGCGGGTCCGGGTCAGCTCCTCGGGCAGGGTGCGCCGCGCGTGGTCGACCCGGTCGAAGGTGTGCAGCACCCCGTCGCCGTTGTCGCGCAGGGCCCGCAGCAGCCACGAGGTCGACCAGCCGTGGTACGAGCCGATCTCGATCACCGTGTGCGGGCGCAGCGCCCGGACGGTGAGGTAGGAGATCTCGGCCTCGATGTCGTCGAGCTTGGGGTGCATGTCCCGCTGGGCGAGCAGTTCGCGCTGCTGCTCACGGGCGGCGCGCAGGTCGGCGGCGTGCTCGCGGTACCACTGGATGATCGTGTCCACGGAGTACATGGCGCGAAGGTAGGGCGGCGCCTGCGGGCCGGGCGTCCCTCCGCGGAGCCAGCCGGCCGTGCTACCCCGGTACTACCCCGGTGCTACTCCCCCGCGGTGACCACGCCGGCCTCGTAGGCGAAGACGACCGCCTGGGCCCGGTCGCGCAGGTCGAGCTTCTGCAGCACCCGGCTCACGTGGGTCTTGACGGTCTGCTCGGCCACCACGAGGGTCTCGGCGATCTCGGCGTTGGACCGGCCGCGGGCGATCAGCCGCAGCACCTCGACCTCGCGCGGGGTGAGCTCGCGCAGCTTGGCCGGCGGGCGGCTGGCGACCCGGGGCCGGGTGGCGAACTCCTCGATGAGCTTGCGGGTCACCGACGGGGCGAGCAGGCCGTCGCCGGCCGCGACCACCCGCACGGCGTTGACGAGCTCGGCCGCCGGGGCGTCCTTGAGCAGGAAGCCGGACGCGCCCGCGCGCAGCGCCTCGAAGACGTAGTCGTCGAGGTCGAACGTGGTGAGCATGAGGACCCGGGGCCGGTGCAGGCCGGGGCCGACGTCGAGCAGGCGCCGGGTGGCCTGCAGCCCGTCGAGGACCGGCATGCGGATGTCCATGAGGACCACGTCGGGGGCGCGCTCGCGGGCCAGGGCCACGCCCTGCTCGCCGTCGGAGGCGTCGCCGACGACGGTGAAGTCGGGCTGGGCGGCCAGCAGCGCGGCGAAGCCCTGGCGGACCATCGCCTGGTCGTCGACGATCAGGATCTTGATCATGCGTCCCCCAGGGGCAGTGTCGCGACGACCTCGTAGCCGCCGTCGGCCGCGGGCCCGGCCCGCAGGGTGCCGCCGATCGCGGCCGCGCGCTCCTGCATGCCCATCAGGCCGTGGCCGCCCTTGCCGTCGGCGGGCGGCGGGGCCCCCGTCGGCTCGTTGCGCACGAAGACCCGCAGCTCCGCCTGGTCGCGGAAGATGACGATGGCGACCGGCGCGCCGGCCGCGTGCCGGCGGGCGTTGGACAGGGCCTCCTGCACAATGCGGTACGCGGCCAGCCCGACGCCGGGCGGGACCTCGATGCCCTCGGCGGGCGAGTACTCGACCCGGACCCCGGCCCCGCGCGCCTCGGCGACCAGCCCGGCCAGCTCGTCCAGGGTGGGCTGGGGCTCGGTCAGCGGCACGGAGTCGTCGCGCAGCACGCCGAGCAGGCGGCGCATCTCGGTGAGGGCCTCACGTGAAGTACCGGCGATGGCCTGAAGCTCTTCGGCGACCGCGGGCGGGACGCCCTCGATGCGGTAGACCGCCGTCTCGGCCCGCACCGCGATGAGCGACATGTGGTGGGCGACGATGTCGTGCATCTCGCGGGCGATCCGGTTGCGCTCCTCGGCGATCGCGCGGCGGGCCTGGGCCAGCTCGGTGCGCTCGGCCTCCTCGGCGAGCTCGTGCTGGACCTCGCGGCGGCGGCGGATCTGGTCGCCGATGACCAGGATGGCCAGGACGAGCAGCAGCAGCGGGGCGACGTTGTCGGGGTTGACGTAGCCGAAGACGAGCAGGGCGGCGCTGATGCCGACCCAGATCAGGATCGCGCGCCGGTGCCGGATGGCGACCACGGCCAGGACGAGCGGGAAGCTCAGGATCTGCACCGGCTGGAACGGCCACGGCGTGCCCTGGTCGAGGTGCAGCGAGAGGCTGGTGTAGATGGCGGCGAGCCACGCGATGCGCCAGGCCAGCAGCGGGCGGGTGGCGACCAGCGAGATCGGGGCGCCGATGAGCACCGAGCAGAAAATGATCTGCATCCAGTGCCGGTTGTCCTGCGAGGAGACGTTGCCCTTGTAGTAGACGAAGGCGAGCAGCCCGGCCAGCATGCCGGCGATCGCGCCGATGAGCGGCAGCGCGCGGCCGAGGCGCGTCCTGGGGTGGACCGCGGGATCCCTGGCGGCGATGAGCCCCCACAGGCCGCGCGCGATCCACCCCACGACGGTCATGCTATGCCAGCTGCGGTACCACCTCGTCGAGGGCCTTGTCGACGGTGAGCGCCGTGATGCCCTTGCTCTGGATCAGCTGCAGTTCCTTCTCCAGGTTGGCGGGCGTGACGGCGTAGGTCGGGTCCTCGGCCGAGGCGTCCACCTCGTGGTAGACCAGCACCAGCCACGACTTGTCCCGGATGGCCTGGTCGATCCACAGGCCGACCTGGGCCGGCGTGGTGGTGTTGAGGATGTTCTGCACCTTGATGTTGTTCACGTCGGTGCTGTCCTTGGTGTTGTACCCCTCGTCGGTGGAGCGGTGCGAGCGGTAGTACTTCTTGGTCGCGGTCAGCACCTTCGAGTCGTACTCGCCGTAGGGCGTCGCGAAGTTCTTGGCGACGTCCGACCCGCACCACTTCTTGAGGTCGGCCTGGCTGTTCTTCAGCTCGGTGTCGATCTTCGCCGCGGTGAGCTGCGGCAGGTGCGGGTGCGTGACGGTGTGCGAGGCGATCTCGACCCGGTGCGACTTGAGCTGGCACATCTCGGCCTGGGTCATGTAGTCCGGGTACGTGATCGTGCCGGTGAGCAGGTAGAACGTCGAGGGCATCTGGTACTTGTCCAGCAGCGGGACGCCCGCGGTGTACTGCGACTTCCAGCCGTCGTCGAACGTGAGGCTGATCAGCGCCCGGTCGAGCTGGGCCGGGGTGTACTCGGCGAGGCTGAAGTCGTCGGCGGTGACCCAGCCGACCTTGGCCAGCACCTGGAACACGGTGATCTTGGTGGCGCCCACCGGGACGGTGTACTGCCCGCTGACCTTCGCCCAGGCCGAGGAGGCGGGGGCGGTGGCGAGGTACGCGTACTGCTCCGACCCGTCGGCCATGGTGACCTCGACGTCAAGCTCACTGTCCACGTTGGACTGGTACCAGTTCGAGTACTGGTAGGTCTTGCCCGGCGTGATGCTCACCGCGGCCGGGCTCCACTTCGAGTCGCCGCTGGTGTACTTCGTGATCTGCGTCTTCACCGCCCGGCTGCCGGTGTGCGCGCCGCTGCTGAGGTACGTGAACGCCGTGGTGTTCGTGCCCCACGTCGAGCTCGTCCAGCCCGACGGCGCGCTGCCGTTCGCGGTCTCGACCGACGGGTTGGCGATGAGGTTGCCCGGGGTCGTCGGCGGCGGCGGCGTGGTCGTGGTGTTGTCGACCGTCACGGTCACCTTGGACGTGGCCGCGGTCGGGCTGGACGCGGTGCGGGCCGTCGCGGTGACGGTGTGCACGCCCTTCGTCGCCTTCTTGGTGTCCCAGCTCGCCGCGAACGGGGCCGCGGTGTCCTCGGCACCCACGTCCACGCCGTCCACCGCGAACTTGACCCCGACGACGTCGGCGCTGGCGGTGGCGGTGAGCTGCTGGGTGCCGGAGACGGTGGCGCCCTCGGCCGGGGCGGTCAGCTTGACCGAGGCCGGCGTCGGGGTCGGGTCGGACGCGCCGGACTCCGCCATGAAGTACAGGTCGGTCTGCAGGCTGCCCTTCTTGGCCAGCACGTGGTACACGGAGGCCTTGACCGCGTCGGCGGGCGTGGTGAACTCGATCGAGAGCTGCTTCCACGCCGTGGCGACGGGGGCGTCGGCGAGCCAGACGAACGTCTGCTTGCCGGCCGCGTTGGTGTAGACGACCTCGAGCGACGTGGCGACCGAGCCGATGTACCAGTCGGAGACGACGTACTTCGTGCCCGGCTTGACCGTCACCGGCGCCGCCATCCACTTGGCGTCGCCGGACGAGCGCGACGTCATCGTGATGGCGAGGCTCTTCTGGCCGTCCTTGCCGCCGCTCTGCCAGCTCGACGTGGTCTGGTTGGTGCCCCACTTGTCGAAGGTCCAGCTCGCCGGGCCCGAACCGGCGGCGGTCTCCGCCGAGGGATTGCCGATGAGGTTCGCACCGACCGCGTAGGCCGTGACGCCGGGCAGCAGCGTCGAAACGACGGCCGCGAGGACGGCGCCGATGAGTAATCTGTACAGCCGCACGTGTCGATACCCCATTCGTCACAGAAAGCAACTTCGGACGGGGTATCAGACCAATCATCCCCATATCGCGTCAACGCAAAGTGGCGACGCGGTCACGACAGTTGCGGGAGAGCGCGCTCTTGACCAGCGCCGACTCGCAGATTAGCCCGGGCGACCGTGCACGTTCGGATTAACTCCTCCGCGCCGGGGGTGATACTGCGAGTCACCCAATAGTGGTGAGAGCCCTGCCGTTCATGAGGCCCGGTCCGTAGCGTGTCGGGGAGGCGTCTCATGACGGACCGGAAGATCGAGCGCCATGACCGTGTCGACGGGTGCCCGGTCGCCCACGACGCCGACGGCATCTGGCGGGTGCACGGCTACGCCGCCGGCCGGGCGTTGTTGCGCAGCACCGACACGGTGCAGGCGGGCATGAACATCGAGGGCGTCGAGAAGATGCCCAAGCGGATCCGCCGCCCCGTGCTGTACCGCGACGGCGAGGAACACCGCGAGCACCGCCGGCAGACCGCGCGGTACTTCACCCCCCGCCGCGTCGATGCCGCCTACCGCGACCTGATGGAGCGCATCGCCGACGAGCAGCTCGACCGCCTGCGCCGCGCGGGCCGGGCCGACCTGTCCGACCTGAGCTTCCGCCTCGCCGTCGCCGTGGCGGCCGCGGTCATGGGCCTCGACGGCGGCCCCGGCCTGGCGCGCCGCCTGGAGCGGTTCTTTCCCGAGCACTACGGCGAGCCGGGCCTGCACAGCCCGCGCGCGTTCTACTGGCTGCTGCGCAACAACTACTGGAGCCTGAGCTTCTACTTCCACGACGTCCGCCCGGCGGTCCGCGCCCGCCGCCGGACCCGCGCCGACGACGTCATCTCCCACCTCATCGACGAGGGCTGCACCGACGGCGACATCCTGGGCGAGTGCCTGGTCTTCGCCCCGGCCGGCATGGTCACCACCCGCGAGTTCATCAACGTCGTGGCCTGGCACCTGTTCACCGACGACGACCTGCGCAAGCGCTACACGTCCGGCGACGAGCCCGCCCGCGTGGCCCTGCTGGAGGAGCTGCTGCGGCTGGAGCCCGTCGTGTACCTGATCAAGCGCCGCACCACCGCGCCCGTCCCGCTGCCCGGGGTGACGATCCCGGCCGGCGCCCGGGTCGACGTCAGCGTCACCAACACCAACCTCGACCCGGAGGCCGACGGTCCCGGCCTGAGCTTCGGCGACGGCGCCCACCGCTGCCCCGGCCAGCACGTCGCCCTGCGCGAGACGGACATCTTCCTGCACAAGCTGTTCGCCCTGGACGGCCTGCGGATGGCCGCCGAGCCCCGGGTCGCCTTCAAGGAGGACATCGCCGCCTACGAACTGCGCGGCCTCGAGGTCGAGCTCGCCTAGAGGCGGCGCTCCACGGGCAGCCTGGAGCGGGTCAGCAGCCAGCCGGCCGCCATCGCGGTCAGGGGGACCGCCACGAGCACGATGGCCAGGCTCGACCAGGGCAGGGTGAACGGCGCCGCCGGTTCGGACGGCCAGGTGGTGACGCTCGCGCGGTTCAGCGCGGCCAGCACCGCCGCGCCCGCGCCGAGGCCGCCCGCCACGCCCAGGACCGCGCCCAGGCCGGCGATCAGACCGGCGCGGCCCAGGGCCAGGCGGCGGCGCAGCCCCGGCGAGGCGCCGACCGCGCCCAGGGTCGCGTGGTCGGCCCGGCTGTCCACGGCGGACAGGCCGGTCGCGATGCCGGCCGCGCCCAGGGCGACCACCGCCGCGGCCAGGGCGAACAGCAGCACCACCAGGACCGGGGTGCGGGTGCGGGGCTTGACGATCTCGCCGCCGTAGCCGTGGCCGAGCTGGGCCAGGCGCTGCTCGAACGCGTCGGACTCGGCGGTCGTCGGCCGGCGGGTGGTGGCGGCCACGACGCCGATGACCCCGCTGCCGAGGCCGGCCTTCGCGACCGCCTGCGGGGAGATGGCGTAGAACTCGCGCGAGTAGGCGGTCGGGGCGTAGTAGCCGGGGACCCGCAGCACCTCGCCGGTCGACTGCGGGGTGACGAGGGTGGCCTGGCCGCGGTACACCTTCAGCGGGTCGCCGACCACGACACCGCCGGCCGCGAGGACCGCCCGCGCCCGCTCCAGGTCGGCGCCGCTGAGGCCGCCGATCGGGCCGAGGGCGGCGCCGTCGTCGACGATGTGCACGGGGCCGGTGGTGCCGGCGAAGACGTAGGCGGTGTCGGCGCAGCGCTGGTCGGCGGCGGCGGCGCGCTGCTGGGCCGGGGTCAGCTCCCCCATCCGGTACGGGCAGCCGTTCTCCTCCGGCCGCACCGGCTGCAGGTCGCAGGCGCCCTTCCCGAGGCAGGTCACCGCGCGCACCTCGGTCACCGAGGCGACCGGCAGCGGGGCGAGGGCCTCGCGCAGCCGGTCGGTCGGCAGCGGCTCCGGCCGGCCGTCCTTGCCCGGCGGGGACTGCACGACGGTGGCGTACCCGATCGGCAGCGCCGTGCCGTACATCGCGTCCATCCGCGCCTCGACGCTCGCCTGGTAGGTCGCGATGGCCGTACTGCCGATCACGGCGGCCATCACCGCGGACACGGCGGGCGAGGCGGCGGCCCGGTTGCGCGCGGCGTCGCGGACCGCGATCCGGGCCGCGAGCGGCAGCCCGCCGCCGAGCCGGGCCAGGCCACCGAGCACCGCCGGCGTGGACAGCACCAGCCCGAGCTCGGCCACGACCAGCCCGGCGAGCACGGTCGTGGCGGCGGAGCCGGTGATGCCCCAGGCGACCACCGCGGCCCCGAGCGCCACGCCGGCCAGCCCGGCGGCGGCGAGCCGGCGGCCGGCGCGGGCCCGGGGGCGGCGGCCGGTGAGCGCGGCGAGCACGTCGGTCCGCCCGGCCGTGACGGCGGGGGCGAGCGCGGCGAACACCCCGGTGACCACGGCCAGCAGCGCCACCCCGAGCAGCTCGGCCGGCGGGACGCGCAGGCCGCCGGGGCGGGCGTGCAGCACGTACTGGGCGACCAGCGGCCGCGCGGCCAGGGCGGCGGCGATGCCGAGCACCGTCCCGGCGACCGCGGCCGCCAGCCCGAGCACGAGCCCGTCGGCGAGCACGATCCGGCGCAGGTGCCCGGGTGTACCGCCACTCGCGGCGACGAGGCCGAGCTCGCGGCGCCGGCGGCGGGCACCGACGGCGAAGGCGGGGCCGGCGAGGAGTACCACTTCCAGGACGGCCATCCCGACGGCGAGCACGGCGAGGTTCAACCGGGTCGAGGCCGGCCGCAAGGGGGCGAGCATCCCCTCCTCGCCGTCGCCGCTGCCGTCGCCGCCGAGCAGCACGGCCCGCGACCCGGCGGTGATGCCCCGCTCGTTGAGCCGCCGGACCTGGTCCCAGCCGAGTGGTTCGGGGGTGTCGACGTACCAGGTGCCCGGGGACGCCGGCAGGGTGCCGGGGCGCAGCACCATCGCCCCGCTCAGGTTGTCCGGCCGCTCGAACTCCCCGACGACGGTGAACGTGCGCTTGTCGTCGGGGAGGGTGAACGTGCCGCCGAGCCCGGTGCCGAGCCGGCGCATGGCCGCGGCGTCCAGGGCGGCCTCGGAGTCCTTGCCGGGCGCGCGGCCGCGCACCAGGTCGATGTGCCCGGCGAACCGCGGGTCGGCCAGGTCCAGCAGGTACGCGGGCAGGCCGCCGCGCCCGGCCGGCGTGCTCACCGCGACCCCGCGCTCCTCCTCGGTGTGCACCAGGGTGCTGCCCGGCGGGAGTGCCGCGAGCAGCGCCCGCTCGACGTCGGCGGCCGGCGCGTCGAACTGGAACCGGGCGTCGGCGTGCACCGGCTCCCACCTCACCCCGGAGCGGTCCTGCCGCACCGGCCCGTCGACGACCCAGCGCAGGGTCGCGTCGAACCGGCCGAGGTCGCGGTCGGCCTGCTCGGCCGGGGTGAGCGTGAACTGGTCCAGCACCACGGCGACGAACGACAGCGCGAGGACCGGCAGCATGATGAGCCCGACGATGAGCGCGGCCCGCCCCTTGGCCCGCGCCGCCTCCCGCCGCGCGATCCGCACCGCGATCACGACACCACCCCGGGCAGCGGCTCCTCGGGCTGGGCCAGCGGCCCGGACGCGTCGACGATCCGCCCGTCGCGCAGGAACACGACCCGGTCGGCCCAGGCGGCGTGCCGGGACTCGTGGGTGACGAGCACCCCGGCCGCGCCACCGTCCACCTTGGACCGCATGAGCCGCAGCACCGCCTCGCCGGTCACCGAGTCGAGGGCCCCGGTCGGCTCGTCGGCCAGGATGAGCCGCCGCTGCCCGACGAGCGCCCGGGCGATCGCGACCCGCTGCTGCTGCCCGCCGGACAGCTCGTCCGGGAACCGCGCGGCACATCCGGCCAGCTCGACGTCGGCCAGCGCGGCCAGGGCGGTCCGCCGGGCCCGGCGCGGCGAGGTCCCGTCCAGCTCCAGCGGAAGGGCCACGTTCTCCGCCGCGGTGAGGGCGGGCAGGAGGTTGAGGTCCTGGAAGACGTACCCGATGGACCGCCGCCGCAGCGCCGCCAACTCCCGCCGCCGCATCCCCTCCAGCCGCCGCCCCTCGACCGCCACCCCACCCGCGTCCGGCCGGTCGAGCCCGCCCGCGAGATTCAGCAGCGTCGACTTCCCCGACCCCGACGGCCCCATCACGGCCACCAGCTCACCGGCGCCGACAGCCAGGGACACCCCGCGCAGCGCATGGACCGCCGTCTCCCCCTGTCCGTGCGTCCGGCACACGTCGAAGAGCTCAAGCACGCTCATCAAGCGCCTCCAGGTGTACCGCCGGTGCCTCGACGATCGCCCTCGGCACCCGCGCGACGAGGCGCGACTCGCAGTGATCGAGCCACCGCAGCTCGGCCTCGGCCTGGAAGACGAGCGCCTCCAGCACGAGCCGCCAGGGCAGATCCTCGGGCCGCTCGGCCCCGCGCTTCATCCGCGTGTACTCCTGCATCGCCCGCATGGTCGCCGTCCGCTGCGCCTGCACCACGCCCGGCACGTCAACTCCCGGCGTGGTGATCGCCAGCGCCAGCTTGACCGCCAGCTCGTCCCGCGGCCGATCCTTCCCGGCGACGGGCGTCGCGAACCAGACCTTGAGCTCGGCCCGCCCGCGCTCGGTCAGCTCGTACGGCCGCTGGCCCTCGTGCTCCTCCAGCGCCCGCACGAGCCCATCCCGCTCCAGCCGCGCCAAGGTCGTGTAGACCTGCCCGATGTTGAGCGGCCAGGTCCCCCCCGTCGACTCCTCGAACTCACCGCGCAGCTGATACCCATGCATGGCCCCCCGCTCCAACAGCGCGAGCAACCCGTGCCTGATCGACATACATACGGAGTATGCATACCGCGTATGCATCGGTCAACCCAAACCCTCCACGCTCGGGCGCGGGCGGCAACGCGGTGAGCGTGACCAGCTGACGCGGGGCCGCTCGCCGGCCTCAGCCTCCAGGGCGCGGTGACGGCGGCGCCCCAGGGTTCGACCTGCCGCTCAGCATGGACGCAGATCGATGCCGAGCCGGCGGCGGCGGGGGTACGGGCGGACCGTCTTCCCCTCGTCCTCCAGCGCCAGGATCATCCCCAGCACGCGCCCGTCGAGGTCCTCGTCGTCCGGCAGGGTGATCAGCTCGTCGTGGCTCCACGGTTCGGGCAGCGCCCCCGACAAGGCGGCCCTCACCACGTCGGCCGTCGAACGGGTCATCGTCCGGGTGGTGTTCACGCCCGGCGGGCTCGGGGAGTACACCGGCCAGTAGGCGTGCCGGTCGCCCGAGCGCGGCCGCCGCGGGTGGGAAGCGCAGTGGTGCAGGAACCCGTCGAGGTCCGAAACGTTGTGGCGCATGGCCTCGGCGACCAAAACCGCCCAGGTGAAGCCGCCCACCAGGCCCCAGGCGGCGCCGTCCAGTTCGTGTTCGCGGGACCAGCGGCGGACCTGGGTCAGCAGGGAGCGGAACGCGGCCGGGTCCAGGCCCTCCAGGAGGGCGTCCGCGTCGTGGACGGCCAGCGCGGCCCGCCGCCCGGCCTCGTCGAACACCGGGGTGAGGCGGTCGACGTCGCCGGTCGTCACGTGCTGGACGTCGACGTGCACGCCGGCGACCACGGCCCGCAGCACCGGTACGACGGTGCCCGCCAGGCGGGCACCCGGCAGGACCTCGGCCAGCGCCGCCAGCGGGTCACCGGGGTCCGGGGCCGGCGTTGCCCAGACCAGATCCAGGTCCGTCGAAGCGGTGGCGACGCCCAAGCGGACCGACCCGACCACGTGCATCCGTGAACCGGGCCGGACCGCCGCGCCCGCCTCGTCGACCAGGCGGCGGGCGATGTCGTGGCCCGTCGCCAGCGGCACCGAACGGCGCACCGCGAACGGCTCGTCGCCGCGGCGGCTGATGAGGTCGAGTGCGGTCGCCGTGAACGAGAGCGGGGTCCAGTCGAATCGGACCGCATCGGAGCCGGTGAGCTTCGCGATCGTCAGGTGTGGTGTGTACGTACCCGCGGTACACCCGGGGAATCGTGCGGCCAGGGCGCGCTGCAACACCCGAAGTGCGTCCGGTGGCGAGGTCTGCGGCTCCAGCCACACCGTGGTGGAACTGCGGTGCTCGAACCGGCGCACCTCGGCCAGGCGGATGTGGATCGGGCCCGTGCCGGCCACGACCGCCGCGACCACCTCGGCGGCGGCGGTGAAGTCGGCCTCCGGGACGAAGCCGTGGAGCAGGTTGATGTGCGGCATCCAGCGCCGGTACGCCGGATCGTGCGCCGCCCGCACCGCCTGGATCGGGCCCCACACGTGCTCCGGCGGGCGGATGACGAGTGCCGATGTCGGGACCGCCGCCGCGGTGACGGTGGGCTGGGCCGGTTGCAGGAGCGCGGTGACGCCGAAGTGGTCGGAGACGAACCGCGAACCGTCGGCGAAGGGCCGGTCGGCGAAGCGTTCCGCGACGACGGGGGTGAGGGAGCCGCGCACGAGGATGCGGTCGAGGCGGGCGGCGCGGCCGGTGCGGGAGGCGATCGCGGCGAGCGGGTTGACGGCCGGGTCGAAGGTGAAGCCGGCGTCGTGCGGGTGGACGGCGCGCCAGGCGTCGACGTAGCCGGGCACCGCCGGGGCGGCCTCGTCGCCGGCGTTGAGGTCGGTGAGGACGACGGCGGCCTCGAGGTCGCCGCGGTCCAGGCGTTCGGCGATGACCCGCAGCTGGTGCTCGCGGCGCTGCTCGGCGCCCTCGGTGTGGTCGCTGGTGAGATGGGCCGCGACGAAGCCGGTCCGGCGGCCGTTGAGTTCCAAAGTGCCGAGAACCAGCCGTTTGTACGCCGAAAGCCGCTGCACCTCCAGCGCCAGCGGCCACCGGGACAGCAGCGTGGTGCCGTACCCGATCGCGGCGTCCGGGCCGGCCGAGACGCAGTAGCCGGCGCGCACCCACGGCGCCGCGAGCAGGGCCGCCCACAGCTCGTGGGTGACCTCGTGCAGCGCGACGACGTCGGCGCCGAGGCCTTCGAGGAGCTCGACGCAGGCCGGCACCCGCAGTTCGGGGTAGGTCAGCTCGCGGTCGTAGGCGTCGGAGAGCACGTTGAACGTGGCCACCTGGAGCGTGTCGGCGTGCACCGGCGCCGCCGGGCCGGCCGGAACCCACCCGCCGTCGAAGCGCAGGCACCCGGCCGCTTCGAACGCGGAGACGGCGCGCTTCGGGGCCTTCGCGGGCGCGGCGGACGGGGCGGCGCTCAGCGCGGCGAGATCGGCGGCGCCAGGGCCGAAGACCAGGTCCACGCGCGCGGTGCGGTCCCAGACAGTGGTGGTGCCGGCCTTCACGTACCGTACGCGATGCCACGGCACGTCGCCCCCGCCGACGAAGGCGAGCAGCGGCGTCTCGCGGATGCCGGCGCCGCGGTCCTCGTAGCCGACGCGGAAGCGGGTGGCGTCGAGCGAGGCGTCGTACCGGATCCGGGACACGACGTCCTGCACGGGCCTCATGCACCGAGCGTAGGTCGCGGCGCGGGCGGCCCGCGATCGATTAACGGTAGTACTGCTGCTGCCTGCGGTCCTTGCGGCGGCGCAACAGCACCACCAAGATCGCGACCAGCACGACGATGACCATGAAGCAGCAGCACGGGATCGCCAGGCGCCCCAGCAGCTCCCCCGCCCGGTATGCGGGGTCGTCCGGGTCGAGCGTCGAGGTCGGGTCCATGGCGGTCGATGGTAGCCGCGGCGCCCTCGTCGAGAACGCCGCGGTTACCAATCGTTACGCCGGCGAGAGGTGCATCCAGGTGAAGACGAGCGGCACCGCGCCGTCGCTGACGAGGTGGTGGTTCTCGCCGGGTTCGATGATGAGGATGTCGCCGGCGGTGAACCGGGTGTCGGCCGCGCCGTTGAGCTCCAGCACGCCGGCGCCCTGCACGATGGTGAAGATCTCGGGTACGTCGTGCACGTGCACGTCGGACTCCGGGTGGGTCCGGTGCCCGGGCGCGTCGTAGCGGCTGATCCCGCCGCGCTGCACCGGTCCCCAGCCCGCGCCGAGGGCGGCGAGGGTGGCCGGGGTGCCGCCGTCGGGCAGGTCGGCCAGCGAAAGTTTCCTCATTGGAAGGCTCCGATCTCGCGGAAGTGGGCGCGCTCGGCGGCGGCGCGGCGGACGAGCGCGGCGGCGCCCGGGATCTCGGCGCCGTCCTCGCGGGGCTTGAGGCGGGCGGGGTCGAGCAGGGCCGGCTCCCCCGCGGTCAGGATCGCCTCGGCCAGGACCGTGAACGGCTCGGTGCGCTCCAGCGGCACGAGCAGCGGGGCGTCGTGTTCGCGGTGGTCGAGCAGGTTCTCCAGCAGCCCGATCCGGCCGGGCAGGACCTCCCCGTCGAGGCGGTCCTCGGTGTAGCCGACCTCGGCCGTGCCCGCGGTGCCGGTCACCGTGATGTCGCCGGGCACGAACTCGCCGGAGCACAGGGTGACCGCGACGAACAGTTCGCGGCCGTCGGGGACGCGCAGGCGCACAGTGGCCGTGTCCTCGACCTCGACGGCGGGGCGGGTGCGGTACCGGTCGAGGCTCAGTGTCCACGGTGGACTGATGCCGGTGATGGCGAGGGCCTGCATGAGGGCGTGGGCGAAGGCGTTGACGAGCGCGCCGTCGCGGCCGCGGCGCCCGGCCCACGGCGAGCGGGTCCAGTAGGCGTCGGGCCGCCACCACGCCCCGGCGACCGCGGCCGACGTGACCGCGCCGACCCGGTCGGGCAGCATCGGCAGCGTCGGCGAGCCCAGGGCCTGGAACCCGACCTGCACCGCCCGGCCGCGGGACGCCTCCGCGAGCGTGCGGTGGTCGGCCAGGGACAGCACCGGCGGCTTCTCCAGCAGCAGGTCGGCCCCGGCATCGAGGGCGTCGAGGGCGATCGGCAGGTGGGTGTGCGGCGGGGTGCACACCACGACGACCTCGGGCTTGCGCTCGGCGAGCATCCGGCGGTGGTCGGTGTAGTCGTAGCCGGGCTGCACGTCGCAGGTGGCGACGAGCCGGACCCGTTCGCCGAGCGCGTCGATGGCCCGCAGGTGCCACGCCCCGTGCCCGGCCGCCCCGATCAGCGCGACCGTCGTCGTCACCGCAGTCCTTCCAGGACGCCGAGGACGCCGTGCCGGTCCAGGTCGCGGCCCCACGCGTCGAGCTGCGCGCGCAGCTCGGCGTCGTCGGCGAAGCCGGGCGGGAACACCGCGTCGAGCGAGAGCAGGTCGCCGGTCGCGCGCAGGCGCTCGGCCATCGGGTCGTCCAGCGGCAGCGGGGTGCCGTCGTCGGCGACGCCGCGCACGAAGCGCATCCAGGCGGCGAGGACGAGGGTGGCGTACCGCGGGACACTCCCCGCCGCCCGCCGGTCCGCGATGGTGCCCAGCAGCCGCTGTGGAAGTTTCTGCGAGCCGTCCATGGCGATCTGCAGCGTGCGGTGGTGCAGGGCGGAGTTGGCGAAGCGCGCGAGGGCGCCGCGGCCGAACTCCTCGACCGTGACGCCGTCCGGCGGGGACAGCGTCGGCGCGATGTCCGTGGCGATGAACCGCTCCACGACCTCGCGCATCCCCGGCAGGGCGAGGGCCCGGTCGACCGTGGACGCGCCCGCGAGCGCGCCGAGGTAGGCCAGCGCCGAGTGCACCCCGAGGACCACCCGCAGCTTCAGCCCCTCCCACGGGCCCACGTCGTCGGTGATGACCGCGCCGGCCAGGTCCCACGCGGGCCGCCCGCCCGGGAAGTCGTCCTCGAGCACCCAGGCGTGGAACGGCTCCGCGCCCACGGTGGCCCGGTCGTCCAGGCCGAGCACCTCCCGCGCGGTGGCGTAGGTGGCCTCGGTGCTGGCCGGCACGATGCGGTCCACCATCGTGCTGGGGAAGCCGATGAAGTCCGCGTCCGCGAGCTCGGCCCGGATCAGCGCGCCCAGCCGGCGCCCGTTGGACGGCAGGTTGTCGCAGCTCACCAGCGCGATCGGGGCCTGGGTGGCGGCCCGCGCGCGCAGCCCGTCGAGCAGCAGGCGCATGATCGCGCTGTCGGGCCGGTACGCCTTCTCCGTCACGGTCAGCGTCACGATCCGCACGGCCGGATCGGCCAGCAGGCGGGTGACCGCCTCGGGCTCGCTCGCCGCGTGCAGGGCCTGGCTGTGCACGCCGAGCACCCGGGGCGTGACCCGCTCGCCGTCGAGGGTCAGCACGCTGTACAGCAGGTCCTGCTCCAGCAACGGGTCGAGGACGGACCGGGAGCGGGGCGCGACCGCGGCGATGCCCCAGTCCCCGCCGCCCGCGGCGATCGCGTCCGCGGTGAACACCGCCTGGTGGGCCCGGTGGAACGCGCCGAGGCCGAGGTGCACGATCCCGGTGCCCGGCGCCTTGGCCACGTCACCGGCGGTGGCCCGGCTCAGGCGCTCCATACCGGACCTCCCGGGAAGCTGAACCGCGCGACGGACTCGGGCCGCAGCTCGACGCTGTAGCCGGGCCGGTCGGGCAGCCGGTAGCGGCCGCCCTCGACGCGCACCGGGTCGGTGAAGTGCTCGTGCAGGTGGTCCACGTACTCCACCATCCGCCCCTCCATCGAGCGCCCGACCCGCAGGTAGTCGAAGAAGGACAGGTGCTGCACGTACTCGCACAGCCCGACCCCGCCCGCGTGCGGGCACACGGTGACCCCGAACTTGGCCGCCAGCAGCAGCTCGGCCAGCACCTCGCCGACGCCGGCCACCCGGCACGCGTCGACCTGCATGATGCCGATCGCGCCGGCCTGCAGCAGCTGCTTGAAGATGACCCGGTTGGCCGCGACCTCCCCGGTGGCGACCTTGCACCGCTCGCCGAGGGCCCGCTGGACGGCGGCGTGGCCGAGGACGTCGTCGGCGTGGGTGGGTTCCTCGATCCAGTACGGGTCGAAGGCGACGAGCCGCTCCATGTTGGCGATCGCCTCGTCGACGTCCCAGACCTGGTTGGCGTCCATCATGAGCAGCGCGCCGGGGCCGAGCTCGGACCGGATGATGCCGGCCCGGCGCACGTCGTCGTCGATCGGGCCGCCGACCTTCATCTTGACCGCGGTCCAGCCGTCCTTGACCGCCTGGCGGGTGAGGGCGCGGACCTTCTCGTCGTCGTAGCCGAGCCAGCCCACCGACGTGGTGTACGACGGGAATCCGAGCTCTTCGGCCTGTTCGAGGCGCTCGCGGTAGCCCTCCCGGCCCTGATCGAGGATCGCCGAAGCCTCGTGCGGGGTGAGGGCGTCGGTGATGTGGTTGAAGTCGACCGCGGCGACGAGGTCGGCGGTGGGCAGCTCGGCCAGGAGGCGCCACATCGGCTGGCCGGCGAGGCGCGCCCGCAGGTCCCACACGGCGTTGAGGATCGCCCCGGCGGCCATGGCCACGACGCCCTTCTCCGGGCCGAGCCAGCGCACCTGCACGTCGGCGGTGAGGGTGCGGGCGCCGGCCGCGGTGCACAGCTCCTCGACCTCGTGCCCGACCACGTGGTGCTTGAGGGCCTCGACGGCGGCGCAGGTGATCTCGTTGCCCCGCCCGTTGGTGAAGGTGAGCCCGAAGCCCTGCGCGGCACCCGTTTCGAGCACGACGTAGGTGGCGGAGTAGTCGCCGCGGTTGATGGCGTCGGAGCCGTCCCCGGCCGCGGCGGTCGGGAACCGCACGTCGTGGACGGTCAGACCGGTGATGACGGTCACGCGGACTCTCCAGTGTGGACGGTGCGCTGGAAGACGCGCTTCGGCAGGTGATAGGCGAGGTCGGCGATGGTCTCGGCGGCCTCGTCGAGCGGCAGGCGGTGCTCGGCGACGAGCCGGGCCAGGAAGCCCGCGTCGATGCGGCGGGCCACGTCGTGGCGGACCGGGATCGAGCAGAACGCGCGGGTGTCGTCGACGAAGCCGGAGGTGTTGTAGAAGCCCGCGGTCTCGGTGACGGCCTCCCGGAACCGGCGCAGGCCCTCGGGGCTGTCCAGGAACCACCAGGGCGCGCCGAGGAACACGGCGGGATATCCGCCCGCGAGCGGCGCCAGCTCCCGCGTGAAGACGGTTTCGTCCAGGGTGTACAGCACGATGCGGAACCGGGGATCCGTACCGAACGCGTCGAGCAGGGGCCGCAGCGCGTTCACGTATTCGGTGGGGCCGGGGATGTCGCCGCCGACGTCGCGGCCGTGCCGGGCGAACAGGGCCGCGTTGTGGTTGCGGACCGCGCCCGGGTGCAGCTGCATCACCAGGCCGTCCTCGACCGACATGCGGGCGAACTCGACCAGCATGTGGGCCCGGAACCGCTCGGCGTCGCCGTCGTCGGGCCGGCCGCGCAGCGCCCGGTCGAACAGGGCGGCGGCCTCCCCGGCGGACAGCGCCAGGGTGGCCGCGCTGGGGTGGCCGTGGTCGCTGGAGGTGGCGCCGGCCGCGATGAACGCCTGCCGGCGCTCGCGCAGCCGGTCGAGGAACTCGGCGTAGGTGGCCGCGCCGAGCTGGGCGACCCGCTCGCCCCAGCCGGGCCAGTCCAGGTCGACCAGGTCGTCGGGGCGGAACGTGGTGATGACCCGCCCGCCCGGGCCGCCCCAGCCGTCGGCCGCGAGCTTGGCGTGCGCGCCCAGGTCGGACAGCGGCGACTCGGTGGTGGCCAGCGACTCGAGATTGAACCGCTCGAACAGCGCCCGGGGCCGGAACTCGGGGTCGGCCAACCGGGCGGCGATCGCGTCGTACACGTCGTCGGCGGTGCCGGCGTTCAGCGGCCCGTCGACTCCGAACACCGAGGACAGCACGCCCTCGGTCCACAGCCGCGACGGGGTGCCGCGGAACAGGTGCCAGTTCGCGGCCAGCCGCCGCCAGATCGTGCGCCCGTCGGTCTCGACCTCGGTGCCGTCCAAGGACGGCACGCCCAGGGAGGCGGGGGGAATGCCCTGGCTGGCCAGCATCCGCGTGACGTAGTGGTCCGGCACCACGATGAGCCGGGCCGGGTCCGGGAACGGCTTGTCGTCGGCCAGGATGGCCGGGTCGACGTGGCCGTGCGGGCTGATCAGCGGCAGGTCCTTGGCGTGCCGGTAGAGCTCGCGGGCGATGGCGCGGGTCCCGGGCTCGGCCGGCAGCAACTGGTCGTCATGCATGGGTGATTCCAGCCTCGAGTTCGGCGGTGCGGACGGGCCGACCGCTGGCGATGGACGCGTTGGCGGCGAGCCCGATGAGCAGCGCGCGGGCCCCGTCGAGGGCGTCGGCGCCGCGGCCCAGGGGGTCGGCGGGGGCGTTCGGGTCGAGCAGCTGGGCGAGCATCCGCACGTCGGCGCCGCCGTGCCCCGCCCGGCGGTAGCCCTCGACGGGAAGTTCCACCGGGGGTCCGAAGAACGGGCGCAGGCGCAGGCTCGCGGTGCCGGGCTCGCGGTGCCCCTTGAGCGAGTCGGCCGCCGCCACCGAGACGTGGTCGGTCTCGGTCACGTCGAGTTCGAGCCGTCCCCGGCTGCCGTTGAAGGCGATGCGGTACCCCTCCCAGGGCGCGTAGGCCGTCAGGTGATACGTCAGGGTCGCACCGCGAGCGTAGCGCACGAGCACCGCGAGATCGTCCTCGATGGTCACGCCGGGCGCGAAGACGTCCTGGTCCCGCCGGTAGCCGTCGGCCCGCACGGCGGCGTCGCCGTAGAGCGCGGTGAGCTCGGGATCGGCCATGTCGATGGCGAACTTGCCGGCACCGTGACCGGCACCGTCCGTACCGTAGAAGAACAGCCGGCCGTCGGCGAACACGGATGCCGGATCGTCGTCCAGCCACCAGTTGACCAGGTCGAAGTGGTGCCCGGCCTTGTGCACGAGCAGCCCGCCGGAGTCGGCCTTGTCGCGGTGCCAGCGGCGGAAGTAGTCGGCGCCGTGGCGCACGTCGAGCAGCCACTCGAAGTGCACCGACCCGACCGCACCGATGTCGCCGGCCGCGATGACCCGCTTGACCGCCTCGTGCAGCGGGTTGTAGCGATAGTTGAAGGTCACCCGGACCCGGCGGCCGGTGCGGCGCACGGCGTCGAGGATGCGCGCGCTGCGCTGCGCGTCGATGGTCATCGGCTTCTCGGTGAGCACGTCGCAGCCGGCCTCGAGCGCGGCGACGATGTACTCGTCGTGGTAGCGGTCCACGGTGCACACGATCACCACGTCGACCCGCTCGCGGGCCAGCATCTCGGCGAACTCGGTGGCGGGGTAGGCGGGCACCGGCGCGGGAAGCCGGTCGTTGTGCACGGCGATGCGGACCGGGTTCGGGTCGGCCAGCGCGACCAGCGCGCAGGTGTCGCGGTGCTCCTCGGTGAGCGCCCGGACGAACATGGCGGCGCGGGACCCGGTGCCGACGATCGCATAGCGGGTTTTCAAGGAACCCCCAACGGCGAAGGACTGCAAAGGTTTGCAGCAAACTATGCGCAAGACGGCTCGCTCCGGTCAATACCGCGCTCTAGATCGCATCGAGGGGCGTTGACACGGGAGCAAACGTTTGCATAATTGGCACCACCGCGGTGACCCAGGTCACCGTCACGCTCCTCCGAGAGGACCCCACGTGCCCGCCACGATCCGAGATGTCGCCCGCGCCTCCGGCGTCCATGTCTCCACCGTGTCGCGCACGTTCTCGGCGCCCCACCTGGTCAACCCCGACACGCGCAGCCGGGTGCTGTCAACCGCGGAGAGCCTCGGCTACCGGCCCAACCGGGCCGCCCGGGCCCTGATCACCGGCCGGACGCACAACATCGGCCTGATCGTCGCGGACATCGCCAACCCGTTCTTCCCCCCGCTCATCAAGGCCGCCGAGGCGCAGTCGCGCCAGCGCGACTACCACCTCTTCGTCGCCGACACCAACGAGGATCCCGTGGTCGAGGAGCAACTCGTCCAGGCCCTCGCCAAGCAGGTCGACGGCGTGCTGCTGTGCAGCCCGCGCATGAGCAACGACCTGATCGAGAAGCTCCGCAAGGAGGTGCCCCTGGTCGTGGTCAACCGGCCCGTCGAGGGGCTTCCCGCGGTCGTGATGGACGTCGCCAGCGGCGCCCGGACCGCGGTCGAACACCTGGTCGGCCTCGGGCACCGCGACATCGCCCTGCTGGGCGGGCCGCGCGGCTCGTGGACCAACCGGGAGATCCGCCGCTCCGCCACCGCCGCGGCGCGAGTCGCGGGCGCCACGCTCACGGTCCTGGGGCCCTTCCAGCCCACGGAGTCGGCCGGCTCCGCCGCCTGCGCGGCGCTGCTGGCAACGGGGGCGACCGCCGTGCTGGCCTACAACGACCTCATGGCGATCGGCCTGCTCGAGGCCCTGCACGACCGCAATGTGCGCGTGCCGGAGGAGCTCAGCGTCATCGGCATCGATGACATCATGCTCAGCCGCATCGTGCGCCCGAAGCTCACCACCGTGGCGACCCCCACCGCGGCCGCCGGCCGGGCGGCCGTGGACATGTTGCTGCACCACGACGAAGACCATCGCTCCACCGCACTTGTCACGCTCCAGACCCAACTGGTCGTCCGCGACTCGACCGGCCCCGCTCCGGTCTGAACCCCACTCGCGCGCTCGGCCAATCCGTTGTTCGCTACGGCGCTCAATGCCTAGGAGTGAAACTTCCATGTCCGGAACCCCTCGCCGACGGCTGCTCGCGATCGCCGCCGCGGCCGTTCTGCTCGTGCCCCTCGCCGCCTGCGGTGACGACGCCGGGTCATCCCCCTCGGCGGACTCCACCGAGCCGGTCGAGCTGAGCTTCTTCTGGTGGGGCGGCGACGCCCGCGCCAAGCTCACCGAGGACGCGCTCAAGCTGTACACGGCCAAACACCCCAACGTCACGTTCAAGACGACGTGGCAGGCCAACCAGGGCTACTTCGACAAGCTGGCCACGCTCACGGCCGGCAACGCGGCGCCCGACATCTTCCAGATCGACGACAACTACCTGACCGAGTACGCGTCGCGGAACGTCACGCTGGACCTGAGCACGTACCAGAAGTCCGGCAAGCTGGACACGTCGAAGTTCCCCGAGAGCCTGTGGAAGTACGGCGAGGTCGACGGCAAGCTGGCGGGCGTCGCGTTCGGCGAGAACACGCAGGGCCTGGTGTACAACCAGACCCGGCTCAAGGCCGCGGGCGTGCAACCTCCCACGACCGGGATGTCCTGGGAGTCCTTCATCTCCTGGGCGCAGGCCGCCGGCGCCGCCACCAAGACGGCCGGCACGCAGGACCCGAGCGCGGACTACAAGGCCTTCTGGGTCTGGCTGCGCCAGCAGGGCAAGGACCTGTACAAGGGCAAGGAACTGGGCTTCACCGCGCAGGACGTGACCGCCTGGTTCGACCTGTGGAAGGGCGCCCGCGACAACAAGGCGACGCCGACCGCGGACGTGATCCGCGAGGGCAACGCCACCGACATCACCAAGCAACTCGTGGTCACCGGGAAAGCCCTTACCTCCTGGGTCTGGGTCAACCAGCTGCCGGAGCTGCAGAAGAACACCAAGGACGAGCTCGGCGTGATCGCCTACCCCGGCGACCCGAAGGCGCAGTGGGCGCGCGCGTCGATGTACTTCTCGGTGTACCGCGGCAGCTCCAAGAAGGACGTCGCCGTCGACGTCATCAACTTCCTGGCCAACGACCCCGAGGCCGGCAAGGTCCTCGGCACCGACCGCGGCCTGCCCTCCAACCTCGACGTGCGCACCGCGGTCGAGGGCAGCGTGACCGACAAGTCGATGAAGACCTCGATCGACGTCGAGAACACGCTCGGCAAGACCTTCGGCCCCTCGCCGCAGGTCCCGCTGAAGGGCCACAGCACCCTGCGCTCGGAGCTGATCAAGGCCGCCGAGTCGGTGCAGTCCGGCAAGGCGTCCTCGCAGCAGGCCGCCGACGCGTTCGTCGCCGCCGTGAAGACGGCCATCTCCAAGTAGGGAAACCCTTCCAGTGGCTGTCACGACCACGGAACGGACACCGCCGCGACACTCCGCCCGGGTCCCATCGGGATCCGGGCGGGGGGTCCGCCGCGAGGGCCGGGCCGGCTACGTCTTCCTCTCCCCCTGGCTGCTCGGCTTCGGGGCGTTCACGCTCCTGCCGATGCTGGGCTCGCTGCTGCTGAGCTTCACCGACTACGACATCCTGTCGGACTGGTCGGAGCTGCACTTCGTCGGCTTCGACAACTACACGCGGATGTTCACCGAGGACCCGGCCTTCTGGCACGCGGTCACCGTCACGGTGCTGTTCGGCGTCATCGCGGTCCCGCTCAAGCTGGCGGCCGCGTTCGGCGTGGCCCTGCTGCTCAACCGCGAGATGCGCGGCGTCGGGTTCTTCCGGGGCCTGTTCTACCTGCCGTCGCTGCTCGGCGGCAGCGTGGCGCTGGGCTTCGTGTGGTACTCGATGTTCAACCGCGACGGCTCGTTCAACCGCCTGCTGGCCCTGTTCGGCGTGCACGGCGAGGGCTGGGTCAACGACCCCGACTGGGCCCTCGGCACGCTGATCCTGCTGGCCGTCTGGCAGTTCGGCGCGCCGATGGTCATCTTCCTGGCCGGCCTCAAGCAGGTGCCCGTCGAGCTCTACGAGGCGGCCGCGGTCGACGGCGCCGGGGCCTGGCGCAAATTCCGCTCGGTCACGATGCCCATGATGTCGCCGGTCATCTTCTTCAACCTGGTGCTGGAGACCATCCACGGCTTCCAGGGCTTCACGTCGGCCTTCGTCATCTCCGGCGGCACCGGCGGCCCGGTCGACTCCACCCTGATGTACACGCTCTACCTGTACATCAAGGGCTTCACCGACTACGAGATGGGCTACGCCTCGGCACTGGCCTGGGTCTTCCTCGCCGCGATCGGCCTGCTGACGGTCGTGCTGTTCAGCACCGGCCGCTTCTGGGTGCACTACTCCGACGGAGGGGACGAGCGATGAAGGCCATTCCGCGGTACCTCGCGATCCTCGCCATCCTGCTGATCATCCTGTACCCGCTGCTGTGGATGGTGGGCAGCTCGTTCAAGAGCCAGGAAGAGGTGCTCAGCAACGTCTCCATCTGGCCGGACAGCTGGACCCCGGGCAACTACCCGGACGGCTGGACGCACTTCAAGAGCGCCTCGGTCGCCTTCGGCCGGTTCTTCGCCAACAGCGCGCTCGTGGCCCTGCTGGTCGTGGTCGGCAACGCCGCCTCCTGCCTCCTGGCCGCCTACGCCTTCGCCCGCCTGCGCTTCCGCGGCCGCCGCATCTGGTTCGCCATCATGATCGGCACCCTGCTGCTGCCCGGCCACGTCCTGATCGTCCCCCAGTTCATCCTGTTCAAGCAGCTGGGCCTGGTCGGCGGCGAGTTCCCGTACCTGCCCCTGGTGGTGCCGCACTTCCTGGCCACCGAGGCGTTCTTCGTCTTCCTCATGGTCCAGTTCATGCGCGGCATCCCCCGCGAACTGGACGAGGCCGCGAAGATCGACGGCTGCTCCCCGTTCGGCGTCTTCCGCAGCGTCATCCTGCCGCTGTCCAGACCGGCCCTGGTGACCACCGCGATCTTCTCGTTCATCTGGACCTGGAACGACTTCTTCCGCCAGCTGGTCTACGTCTCGGAGACCACGAAGAACACGGTCCCGGTCGCGCTGCGGTCCTTCATCGACTCCTCGGGCCAGGTCTCGGTCGGCCCGATGTTCGCGATGTCGGTCCTGTCGCTCGTACCGGTGTTCCTGTTCTTCCTGGCCTTCCAGCGCATGCTCGTCGAGGGCATCAACACCTCGGGCCTGAAGGGTTGACCGTCAAATGAAACGCGACTGGCAGGAGACCGTGACCCTGGCCGCGGACGTAGCCTTGGTGGGCATCGCGGTGACGGTGGCCGCCGCCCCCCTGGTGACGGCCGGCGCCGCCCTGCGCACCGGTTCGGCCGCGATCTGCGTGATCGCCCGCGGCGAGAAGGTCTCCCCGCGCGCGATGTGGCGCCTCTTCCGGGCCTCCCTGCTCCCCGGCCTCCTGGCGTCCCTCCTGACCGCGGCCCTGGTCCTCCTGCTGGTCTTCAACGTCGGCGCCGTCGCCGCCGGCCGGGTCCCGGGCGGGTCACCCGCGCTGGCCGGCACCGGCGCCGCGGCCGCCGTGCTGCTCGCAATCGCCATGCTGGCCCTCGTCCACCTGGGAAGGTCCACGACCCCCTCAGGCTGGCGCAGCGCCGTGCAGTGGGCCTTGGCGACGACATGGCGGCAACCGGGCACGGCGGCGGCGGTGGCCGGGGTGTCGGCCGTCGCCGCCGTGCTTGCTCTGCTGGTTCCTTTGACGGCACCGCTGCTGGTGGGCTACGGGTTGTACGCCGCGCATGCGGTGACGGCCCGCCTGGTGAAGTCGGCTGGTATCGCGTAGCCGTCAATCGCCGCCGGGTCTTGTCGGTTCGCGTAGCGTCCGGCCGGGCGCCGCCGTTAGGCTCAGTGACAGAAGCGCCCGTCCGGGGACAGGGCGCTTCGCTCACTCGTGGCCCTGGGCGATGCCCGGGAAGGCGGCCTCATGTCCGGCGACGGCGATATTCCGTTCTTCGCGTTCCGCGACGACGGGCGGAAGGTTGCCTACCAGGTCGCCGGCGCCCCGGACGGCTTCCCGGTGTTCCTGATGCACGGCACGCCGGGCTGCCGCATCGGTCCGCGCCCGCGCAGCATCTCGCTCTACCGGCACGGCATCCGGCTCGTGTGTTACGACCGCCCCGGCTACGGCCGGTCCGACCGGCGGGAGGGGCGCGACGTCGCCGACGCCGCGCACGACGTCGAGGCCGTGGCCGACCAGCTCGGCCTCGAACGGTTCGCCGTGGTCGGCCGCTCGGGCGGCGGACCGCACGCCCTGGCCTGCGTCGCCGATCCGGACCTGCGCGATCGGATCACCAGCGTGGCCGTCCTGGTCGGCTTCGCGCCGGCGGACGAGCCCGACCTCGACTGGTACTCCGGCATGAACGCCGACAACGTGCGCGGCTTCGGCCGGGAGGCACCGGACGTCGACGCGGTCGAGGCCGAGATCGGCCACCGCGCCGCCCTCGCCCGGCGGGACCCGCAGGTGCTCATGGCCCACCTCGAACCGCAGATGACCGCCCTGGACCGGCAGGTCGTGAATCAGTCCGGGCTGCGCCGCCAGATCCTCGACTCCTACCGCGAGGCCCTGGACAACGGCCCGTACGGCTGGATCGACGACGTGCTCGCGCTCCGGCGCGGCTGGAAGTTCCCGCTCGGCTCGGTCGACGCGGCCCGGACCGACGTGCTGATCTGGCACGGCAAGCACGACACGTTCGCCCCGGTCGACCACGCCCGGTGGCTGGCCGACGCCATCCCGGGCGCCGTGTTCGAGGAGCAGCGCGACGCCGGGCACTTCGGCGCCATGGAGGTCCTGCCGCAGATGCTCGGCCGGCTCAGCCGCGGGCGCCGGCCGACCGCGCCGCGCTGACCACCGGGCGCCTCAGTAGACGTGCGGATCGAGGATCAGCCGCACGTACCGTCCCGCGCGCAGGGCGACCACGCTGGGATGCTGCCGGCCGACCCGGTCGGCCAGCCGATCCGCCACCCGGTCGCGCTCCGGGCCGGCGCTGCGGGCGGTGGCCTCCCGGGCGATCGCCAGGTTGCCCCGGCTGCGCAAGGCGTCGGGGTGATCGGCGCCGAGCGCCGCCTCGAGCCGGTGCACCACCCGGTCCAGACGGTCCGCGTCGGCGGCCGTCGCGACGTCGCCGATCGCCTGGACGGCCGCGTTGTTGAGCGCGGCCAGGACGAACGGATGCTCCGGGCCGAGTGACGCCTCCAGCGCGGCGGCGGACTCGGCGGCCAGCGCGCGGCCCGCGACCGGCTCGCCCTCGTCCCACCGCGCGACCGCCAGGTCGACCCGCCCCACCAGGACGTACGGGTGCACCGGGCCGAAGAGGCGGATCAGCGTGGCTTCGATCTCCAGCAGCTCGGCCGACACGCGCCGGCCGGTCTGCCGGGTCAGCAGCGTGGCCACCCGGGACAGCCGGGCGAGGACCGTGTCGGGATGCTCCGCGCCGAACCGCTCCCGCAGCCGCGTCCAGGCCTCCTCGACCAGCTCCGCGGCCTCGGCCAGCTCGCCCGCACCGCGCAGCGACGCCGCCAGGTTGACCTGGGCGGTCAGCGCCTCGCGGGACTCGCTGCCGAGCAGTTCCCAGTAGCCGACGAGCACCGTGCGCAGCATCGCCACGGACTCGCCGTACTCGCCCATCTCACGCAGGTCGCGGGCGAGGTTGTTGGCCGAGAGCAGCGTGCGCGGGTGGGTGGGGCCGAAGCGGCGCTGCCAGGTCGCGTACGTCTCCCGGTCGAGCTGGAGCGCGCGGCGGTAGTCGCCCACGAGGCGGTGCGACTTGGCCACGTTGCCGGCGATGACCAGCGACTGCCACTCCTCCGGTCCGATCTCGGCGACCGAGGCCTCGTAGATCTGCAGCCCGCACTCCAGGGCCTCCCGGTAGAGGCCCAGCGCGCGCAGGTCGCCGCAGTAGCCGTTGGCCGTCCACAGCGTCTGCGGATGGTGCGCGCCGAAGCGCCGCTCCTGCTCGCGCAGCGTCTCCTCGCTGAGGCGGCGCGACTCCTGGAACCGGCCCAGGCCGCGCAGCAGGCTGGCCTGGTGGTAGCGCAGGTGCAACAGCTGCACGAGGAGCTCTTCACGCCGGGCGTCGTCCGCCGGCAGCGCGTCGAGCTGGGCCATCCAGGCCGCGTCGGCCTCCCGGGCGTACGCCAGTCCCGGTTGGTAGCCGCCGAGGAGCAGCATGTAGCGGACATGATCGATGATCAGCTGCCGGACGTCCGGGTTGTCGCTCTCGATGGCATCGGTGTTCTCCAGGTGCGGCCACACCAGGCGGAGCCGCTGCTGCACAGCGGGGTCGTCGACCTCGCCCGGCAGCCGCGCGCCGGCCAGGATCAGCTGCGCCTCGGCGCGTACCTCGGCCAGCTCCTCGTCGCTCATCCGGGCCCGCAGCGCCGCCTGCAGCAACTGGTGCACCTGCAGCTGCCGGCCCTCCTGATCGAGCTTCACCAGGGCCAGGCGGTTGAGCCTCTGCACGAGACCGATGACGGCGCTGCGCTCGCTGCCGCGGACGGCCAGCTGGGCCCGGACCCGCTCGTCGTGCCGGGCGGCGATCCGCGCGACCGGTTCGCTGTACGCGAGCTCCAGCGAGATGTCCGGGGCGAGCACCGCCGCCAGCTGCAACAGCCGGAACGCGCCGGGCGACTCCTCGCGCAACCGGTCCAGCGACAGGTCCCAGACGTCCGTTGCCGGGCCCGTGCCGGGATCGCTGGGGACCAGGCCGGCGAGGTAGTCGGCCACCGGCGTGCCGGTGTCGGCGAGCAGCGCCCCGGCCAGCGCGACGAACATCGGCAGGTGCTCGACGGCGGCACCGATCTGGACGGCTTCGGCGCTCGAGATCCGGTCGGCTCCGACCCGGGCGACCAGGTGCTCGACGCTCTCGTCGGGTTCGAACGCACCGACCTCGAACGGCACGACGGCGTCGTCGAGGGCGGACCGGCGGGTCGTGATCAGCACGTCGCCGTGTCCGGCCGGGATGTAGTCCGCGACGTCGCGGTAGTCGTCGACGTTGTCGAAGACCAGCAGCCACCGCGGCGGCGCACCGTCCGGCCGCGGCTCGGCCCGCTGCAGCCACTGCCGGACCGCCCGGACCCGGTCGGGCACATGCGGCTGGTGGGGCAGGCCGAGCTCCTGGTCGAGCCGGCTGAACTCGACGTCGATGAACTGGGCCGGATACGCGGACACCCACCAGACCACGTCGTAGGTGCCCCGGAACCGGTGCGCGTACTCGGTCGCGAGCTGGGTCTTGCCGACGCCGCCACGGCCGTGCAGCGCCACCGCCCGGCGGCCGCCGAGGTCGCGCAGCTGTACCCGCAACCGCCGCAGCACCTCGGCGCGGCCGGTGAACCGGACGTTGCGGCCCGGCGCGTTGAACGCCAGCGCGGCCTCACCGGGAAAGCGCGGCACGGACTGGGCCGGGCTCGGGGCGGCGCCATCCGGCTCGAGCCCGATCAGCCGGAGCAGGCGCCCCGCGGCGTCGGCGCGCCCGGTGTCGGCGATCGACATCCAGTTCTCGAACAGGACGTCCGGCAGCCGTGGCGTGTCGTCGAGGTACAGGACCAGGGCCGTGCCGTCGGGCTCCGGCCAGGGATTGGCCCGCGAGACGAGCACGAGGGGGCGCGAGGCGATGTGCGGCTCGGGAACCTCGGCCGGGTCGGCGACCCGTACGCCGGTGGCGACGAGCACGCCGCCGACCCACTCGGCCCAGGCCTGATCCTCCGCGGCGTACTGCAGCACGATCACGTCGTCGGCCACGGCCGGCTTGCGGTTGAACTTCGCCAGCGTCTGGGCGCGCAGCGGCTCCGCCACCGGCGGCAGGGCGGTCACTTGCCCGCCGGTGATGTACCCGGTGAGCGCCTCGTAGGCGGACAGCAGCGTATTGCGCGAGCCCGGCTCGTCGCCGAAGGTCGCCAGGATCTCCTCGTAGCCGTAGTACTTGCGGTAGGGCACTTCGACCGTCAGCCAGTAGAAGCGGCGCTCCTCCTCGGACATCCCCTTGGGCAGCCCGGGGAAGCATCGCCGGGCGTACGACCGGCCCGCGTCCGCCTTCGCCTTCTCGCCGTCGTCGACGCGCATGTGCACCGGCAGGATCCGCCGCGACCGCACGTGCGGGCCCTCGTACTCGCTGAGGCGGCGCGCCACCTCGGCGGCCCCGTCGATGCCCTGGTAGCTCGACGTGAAGCAGTCGACGACCACGTCGGGCAGGTGCAGGGTGCAGATGTCGGCCACGTCGCTCAGGCCGTTGCGGCTGTCGATCAGCACGTAGTCGTAGCGGGCCTTCATGTCCTCGCGCAGCGCGTCGAGGAACTGCGCCCCGCCGAGGTCGAAGAACGTCTCCCAGGCGAGGCCGGCGACGTGCGCGGCGTAGTCGAGGTTGTGCCGCCCGGCCAGCATGACGTCCAGGCTGCCGCCCTCGGGGAACTCCCAGTGCAACGGGAACGCGTACGGCGCGACGCTGGCGTAGTCGCGATACCAGCCGGCGGGCCGGTCGACCGAGTCCTCCACGACCGCCCACGAGTATTCGCCGAGCAGGTTCACCACGCCCCCGGTGGTCGCCACCTGCATCGGGTCGAGGAACGGGGTGAAGAACCGGTGCAGGCCGGGCGACTCGAGGTCCCAGTCGGCGACGAGCACGCGGTGTCCGTTGGCGGCCAGGATCCACGCGACGTTCGCCAGCGCCATGGTCCGGCCGGTGCCGCCCGCGTACGAGTAGAACGTGATGACCTGGCCCTCGTCCCGCGTCATCGTTCCTCTTCCGTACTCCGCCGCGGTTCGTCGACATCGGTGCGCAGGCTCAGCCGCCGCTCGGCGGACGGCCAGCTGCGCGAGAGCCGCTTGAGGTACTGGTTGCGGGCCTGGAACACGGCGAACCGCACGACGCGCCCGAGCTGGTCGACGCGGTACACCGGGGCCAGGCTGGACGCCGCGGCCTCGATCGCGTCGCGGCGCGGCGCGGCGCCGTCGACCCCGGGCACCACGACCGGCACGGCCCAGGGCGGCAGGCCCGCGAGCCGCATGCGCACCGTCGTGGCGTCGGCGGTGCCGTCGACGAGCACCAGGACGGGCTCGGCGGTGTCCCGATCGATGTCGGCGAGCTCGACCACCCGCGCCGGCAGGCCGAGCCGCTCGGCGGTCTCGGCGACCCATCCGGCGACGGGCCGGACGTACCCGCTCCCGGCGTAGGGATGCCAGGCCACCCCGGCGTCCGGGGCCAGGACACTGATGACCAGCCGGGAGCGCACGCCGCGGGCGGGCGAGCCGACCGGGCCGGCGGCGCGCGGCAGCGGCTCCGTGCCGGCCGCGGACACGATCCGCGCGGCGAGGACCGTCACGATGTCGGCGTACACGGTGGCGTAGGCGTCGAGCCGGCTCATGACCCGCAGGCCGTTCTGCTCGTAGTCGGCCGTGCGGCCCCGAAGTTCCGGCGCGTCGGCGACGGCCTCGATGGCCTGGCCGGCCTCGGGCCGCGTTGCCCACGGCGGGAACGGCGTCCACAGCACCGGCACGGTGTGCCGCGCCGCCACCTCGGCGTCGAGCCCGGCGGCAAGCAGCCGCGCCGCGAACGACTCCCGTTCGCGCAGGGCCCAGGCGTTGTCGAAGTACCGCGGCGAGTACAGCGGGACGAACACCTGCGCGGCGGCCAGCGCATCGGCCGCGGCGCGACCGGCGTCGACCTCGGCCGGCAGCAGCCCGTCGAAGAAGCCGGCGCCGAGCCCGCCGTCGCGACCCGGATGGCGCTCGAGCGCGGTGCCGAGGTCGTCGAAGAACTTGCGCTCCCAGAAGTTCGCGGTGATCCCGGAGGTGTCCGGCTCGACCGGCGCCTGGCGGGCGTAGCTGAGAAAGAAGTACGTGTCGCGACCCGCCTGCCCCATCACGCCACCGCCCCGAAATCGTCGCGCAGGGCCGCCATGTCCGTGGTGACCCGGGGCTCGACCCAGCGCTCGTACACGGCCCGGACCACCCGCTGGGCGAGCCGCCAGGTCGCCGCCTCGAACATGCCGCGGCCGGGGTCGCCGATCCAGAACAGCCCGTACATGCCCTCGTCGCGGTACGCGGACGCCACATCGGGCGGCGGCCCGGTCGGCGTGAACCGCTGGATCCGCGCGACCGCTTCGGGCAGCCCCGCGTCCGGCGGCAGGGCGTTCCACACGACGGGAATCACCGAGGTGCCCCGGTCAGCCCCCGCGATCTGGGGCTTCACGTCCCGGCGAGCGAAGGCGTCCCACTCCCGGGCGCACCACTCGCTGCTGAAGTACCGCGCCGACAGCAACGGCACGAACACCTGGCAGTGCCCGACGGCGAAGGCGAGCTCCTCGGTCCACTTCTGACCACCGGCGGGCGACGGGTCGACGAAGCCGGGCCGGCGCCCCGCGGGCAGCGCCATCATCTCGTCGACGTGCTCGGACAGGCGGGAGTGGAGCGCCTGCACCACCTCCGGCCGGGAGTGACCGGCCCGCGCATAGCTCAGAAAGAACACCGGAGCGTCCGGCGCCGGTTCGGGTCGCTCGTCCGTCACACGCCGCTCCAGGCTCGATGACGAATCGCTGCCACCCCAACCGTAGCGGCCCCCGCCGGTGCGCGGGCATCGCGACACCGGATCGACGGTTGTGTCATCCGACCGAGCGCGGGCCGAGCCGAACGGTCACTGGATCACCAGCCGTCCAGGGTCCCCCGCAGGCGCTCGACGAACCGCACCCGGCCGGCGTGAGCCCACCGCCGGTCAGCAGCTGCCCGATGACCGCGACGACCCAGCCCCGGTACCGCGCGGACCGCTCCCCCGCCTCCGATTCGCGCTGGTGCCGCCACACCTCGGCCACCGCCGCGAAGGCGTAACACCCGTGCAGCGCCGCCTCGACCGGCCGCGGATCGTCCCGCCAGGGCACCATGATCCGACGCGGGTCGGCCTGGTCGAACAGGTGGCAGACGTCGAGGACGGCGCCGAGCTTGAGGTGCTGCACCTCGTGCACGAGCAGCGTCGCCAGGCTCGGCGCGTCCGGCGCCAGGCCGACCGCGACCGCCCCGAACGCGGTGCGCGCGGCCGCACTGCGCAGGCCGGAGCCCGGGCCGGGTCGCAGCGGCACGACCACCCGCAGCACGGTCTCCAGCCCCGGCCGATACTGCGGGACCCGCTCGGTGATCCACCGCAGCGCCGCGCCGAGACGTGCGGTCCAGGCCTCGGCCTCCTCCCCCGTCAGCCGCGGCGCGACCGGCAGAGTGAAGCAGTCGCGGTACGGGTCGACGTCGTCCAGCCGCAGCGCCCCCAGCTCGCGCGCCCGCCGCCAGGCCGGATCGCCGGCCACGGTCCCGTCCGCGATGCGCAGGCGCACCGCCGGCACGCCGGGCCCGGCCTCGATCGCCCCGAGCGATGGCAGCACGACCACACCGTCCCGGACCGGCACCATCAGCTCGGCCGTCACGCCGGCCCGCAGCGCGGCCGCGGCGGCGAGACCCGCGAACCCGCCCAGATCCCGGCCGGACCCACTCGCGGCCGCGGCCCAGGTCCGCACGAACGGGTGGGCGAGCACCGCCCGGACCGCCGCCGGGTGCGTGCGGTCGAGCTCGCGCAGCAACGTCCAGGCCGGCGCGGCGAGCGGTCCCGGTCGGCCCGCGGCCCGAGCACGGCCAGGTACACGCGGACGATGGAGTCCTGGACAACCGTCAACCGGGCCAGCGTGGCGGAGGATCCGTGGCCGGTGCCGAGGTCGTCGAGCAAGTCCTGGTCCAGCCCGGGCGGGCGGGGCGGACGGGGCAACAGGCCGGCGATGAGGGCCTTGAGATCGGCGCAGTAGACCGACGGGTTGTCGAAGTGCCCGTCGCGGTACCGGTGCGCGAAGTGCCCGCCGCCGCAGTGCCGCACGACGGCGCAGGCGCGGCAGGTCGCGCACAGCCCGGCCAGCCCGATCTGGCGAACCGCGATCTGCGGGTGCGCCGCGACGTCGTCGACGGTGTCGGTGAAGACCGACCGGCCGGTCGCCGGCGCACCCTCGAAGGCGGTCTTGAGCGCGTCGACCTGCTCGAAGGCGCCGTCGGTCTCGATCACGACGAGCGCGGCCGGGCCCAGGCCGACCGCCTCCGTGTCGCCCGTCCCGCCGCCGATCGTGGCGCGCAGCGATTCGAGCAGCCGGATGCGCACGGGCCTTCCCGTTTCGACCCATCGCCGGTGTACGGCCAGCAGCCACCGCGCATACGGCACACCCTCCCCACCGGGGCGGACGGGCGGGCGCTCCCAGTTGGCGTGCGGCAGCAGGAAGTCGATGGCGGGCGGCTCCTCGGCCACGAGCGCGTCGTACACGGCAACGGGGTCGTTGGCCGGGTCGACCGTGCACAGCAGCCCGGCGTAGGCGGCGCGAAACCCGGGCCGCCGCAGCAGGGCGAGCGCTTGACGGACCTCGGCGTGGCTCCCCCGCCCGTCGGCCCGGCGCCGATGCCGGTCATGGGCGGTCGCGTCGCCGTCGAGCGAGACTCCGACCCGCACGCCCTGCTCGACGAAGAGCGCACACAGCCGCTCGTCGAGCAGGACCCCGTTGGTCTGCAGGCTGAGCTCGAGCCGGTCGCCGAGCGCCCCGCGCAGCCGGTCGACGATGTCCCGCAGCCGGTCGGCGCCGGCCAGCAGCGGCTCCCCGCCGTGCAGGACGACCCGCACCCGCGCCAGGCCGTGCCGGTCCGCGTGCTCGGAGATCCGGCGAGCGGCGGCGTCCACAGTCGACGCGTCGATGCAGTGCGGCCGGCCCCGCCAGGTCTGGTCGGCGCTCTCGTAGACGTAGCAGTGATCGCACGCCAGGTCGCAGCGGGCGGCGACCTTCAGGACGTACTGGCTGATCGCGCCGCCGAGCGCGGGGCGCTCAGATCGACGAGCCGAACCTGGCGATGTGGAGGGCGGTGTCATCGTCCGACCTCCGCTCCACCCAACGCACCAGGTAGTCGGCCAGCTCGATCGGCATCTCGCCGAGCGGCGTCCGGCTCAGGTCCTCGACCGGATCGCCGACCGGCTCGTCAGGTTGCTCGTCATGCTCCATGCTGTCCCCCGGATGGGCGGTCAGGCGCGTTCCGCGCCGGCCGGCCAGATCACCGTCATGGGCAGGTCGCGGTCCCGCGCCAGGGTGACCACGTCCGAGGTGCCGCCCGGGTCGTCCCGCTCATGCCCGTCCCACACCGCCAGCAAATGGTCAACGCGGTCCAGCATGATCCGGTTCGCCGCCACGTACGCGCGTACGCCCGAGCGCGGCTCGCCGGTCGAGAGCACCGCCCGCGCCCCCGCCAGCAGGGAGTCGAAGGCTCGTCGGCGCCCCGGCGGCACCGCCACGCGCCGGTAGTCGGGAGCCGGGAGCACGACTTCATAGCTGCCGCCCACCTCGGTCACGGCGCGGGCGAAGAGCTGATCGGCGCCGTCGGCCAGGCAGGTCACGCCGATGATCTCGGGGTCGGCGAAGGAGCGCAGGTGGTGCAGCAGGGCGGTGTAGATCAGCTCTGCAGCGCTGTCGGTGAGATTGGTGTGGCCGGTGATCCCGATCCGCATGAGTCCACCCTCCCGTGCCGCTATACGGCTACGCCCACCGGTTCGTTGAGCCGCACGATAGTAAAGCCCTCGTCGGCCAGCATGGCGGACATTGAACGCACCGCGTCGCGTGCCTTTTCTCGGCTTGACTCACCCAACTCGGCCCACGGGATCAGGTCGGGGTGGTGTTTGCGGCGGTCGTCGCGCTCGCCGGGGCGCCAGCCCTGCCGGGTGCGCTCCTCGCACCAGCGCTCGTGTTCGAGTTCGGCCAGGCGCTCGACCTCGTCCTCGGTGATCACCGCGTCCTCGCCGTTGCGTACCGCGATCACGCACCGCAGCACCTGCATCTTGGCCGCGATGCCCTGCACCTGGGCGCGGTTGGCGTTGCGCATCGACTCGGAGAGCTCGTCCCAGGCCACGCCGCTGGCCGGGCTGCTGCCGTGGCCGTGGCTGGCGGTGAGGTACCGCTGATGGAACTCCTTCGCCAGCCGCTCGGTCAGGTCGTCGGTGATCAGCGGGGCGTCGCACGCGCGGGTGAGGATGGGATAGACCTGCAGGCGGCCGCCGACCTCGTCGAGCAGGTCGTTGTGCTGGCCGCCGTGAAAGGCGTCGGCCAGGGCGGCGCTCTCGTAGGTGGCCACGAAGACGGCGTCGGTGACGGCGTGCCACAGGTCGGGGCTCTGCAGGGCCAGCTCCAGCATCGCCTGCTCGTCGTGGTGGCAGAGGTGGATGCGGTCGTAGCGGCCGGGGCGCACCGCGCGCGGCATCCAGGTCTCGACGGTCTCGTTGTGCGGGTGTACCCGGCACACGTGCTCCAGGAACGGGAAGCGCGCGGCCAGCTCGGCCACGATCTGCCGCGCGTCGGAGGCGACCATGTCGATCTGCAGGTCGTCCGCCTCACCGCCGATCGCGCGCCAGTGCCGGGCCGTCTCGGCGAGCAGGACCCGCGGGAACGAGCCGTCGCCGGCGATCAGCAGGCGGACCGGGCGGTCGCGCGGGCGCCGCAGCGGATGGTCGATGTAGAGCCGGCGGGCGGCGACGTCGTCGACGTGGAAATAGTCCAGCCGGAACCGGTTCGTGCCGGCCGCACCCAGCCGCCGGGCCTGCAGCAGCTGACAGGTTTGCTGCCGGTGTACCTGTACGTAGATCCACGGCGACGTGTCGCGCATCTGCAGCTCCGTGCCGGCCGCGACCGCGATGGCGTGATTGAGCTCGTCGGTGTCGCCGCAGACGTACAGGTGCTTGGCCCGGCGCAGGCCCGCCGCCCGCAGCACGTTGGCCGACCGGGCGTCGCCGGAGACACCGAGCATGCGCCGGTGCCGCAGTTCGAGCGGGCCGAACGGGGTGGCCCGCACCTGGACCACGTGCTGGCCGTTGTTGAACAGCTGGCGCGCGAGGGCCCGCGCGAACGGCGTGTCGCCGCAGACCACGGCGTGGCCGCGGGCGGTCCGGGAGCGGAACCGGCGCACCTCGTTGGCCAGCAGCAGCCGGCCGGTCTCGACCACGGCCGCCAGGGTGAACAGGGGCGCGAGGATGCGTGCGACCTCGAGCGGCCACGGGTACGGGCCGCCCTCCTGCAGCGGGTCCGAGCCCAGGACGTACAGCTGGAGCGTCCAATAGAACACGTCGGACGGGTGCCTGCCGTGCTTGAGGTCGTACATCCCGATCCAGCCGAGCACGAAGGCCACGGCCCCGATCACCAGGAAGACGCCTCGGATGATCGTCATGCTGGCGCGCGAACCACCCCACTCCGGTACCGCCACGCCGCTCCCCCTCGACCGCCGTCCATCGATGGAATCTCCAGTGTGCGGTAATCGCAGCGTTACTGACAGACATAAATTGCGATGTTTCTCTCCCGTCCGCGTTGGCTGAGCGTGATTCCTCGGGCACGATCGATGGATGACGCAGCCGCGCGGGGGCCGAATCGTCACGTTCTACTCGTTTGCCGGCGGAGTCGGCGTCACCATGGCGGTGGCGAACGTCGCGTGGATCCTCGCGGCGAACGGCCGGCGCGTGCTCGTCGTCGACTGGGACCTGGAGTCGCCGGGCCTGCACCGGTACTTCGACCATTTCCTGCCGGTTCCGGACGAGCCCGACCATGCCCGCGCCGACGAGAGCCACGGCGTGAGCGACCTGATCCGGCACGTCGAGGCGGGCGGCCGGCACGAGGCGCTCCGCCCGCGCCGCCTGGCCTGGGGGCACTTCGCGGCGGGCGGAGCGATCGACTACCTGCCCGCCGGGCGGCACGACCCGGCCTACACCTCGTCGCTGGGGGTGATGGACTGGGACGACTTCTACCATCGGGGTGGCGGCGGGCCGTTCTTCGACCGGCTGCGCCACGACATGGCCGCCGACTACGACTACACGCTCATCGACAGCCCGTCCGGGCTCGGCGAGATGGCGCAGGTGTGCCTCTCGCACCTCCCCGACGTCGTGCTGGACTGCTTCACGCTGGGCGGCAAGAGCATCGAGGGCGCGGTCCGGGCCCGGCGGAGCATGCGCAGCACGATGCGGCCCCAGCGCATCCTGCCGGTGCCCATGCGGGTCGACCTCACCGATCGGGAGCGGGCCGAGGCCGGGCTGCGCGCCGCCCGGGCCCAGCTGCCCGACCTGCCGACGGGGATGAACGAGCGGGAACGCAACGCCTACTGGGGCGCGGTCGAGGTGCCGTACCACCACGCCTACGCCTACGAGGAGACGCTGGCGGTGCTCAGCGAGCAGCCGGGGCGCCGCGGCTCGATGCTGGCCGCCTACGAGCGGATCGCCTACTACCTGAGCAGCGGCGCCGTGCGGAGCCTGCCACCGGTCGACGACGCCGTGCGGGAGCGCGCGGCGGGCCGGTTCGAGCGCCGGCCGAGCCGGCCCGACGGGCGGATCGTGGTGCACTACGAGCCGGCCGACCAGGCCTGGGCGGACTGGGTGATCGCCACCCTCTCCTCGGCGGGGCTGCTGGTGCAGGACGCCGGCGAGCGCATGTCCGCGCCGGACGGCGGGCGCGAGCTGCGGATCATCTCGGCCGGGCGGGCGGCCCGGGACGCGGCGCGCCAGCCGGTCGATCCGGCGCCGGTGCGCTCGCCGCTCGCCGTCTACGTCGACGCCACCCCCGCCCTGGCGGCCTTCCCTGAGCCGCCCGCGGTACGGCTGCACGGGCTGGCCGAACCGGACGCCGCCGACGCGCTCGTCCGCCTCGCGACCGGCACCGGCGGGAGCCGGCCCTCGATCGGCCTGCGCTACCCCGGCACGCCGCCCACGATGAGCCGGCTGCCGCGGCACCGCCCCGGCTTCGCGGGCCGCGAGTCCGAGCTGCGGGAGCTGCGCCGGTTGTTGCTGCGCTCCGGGCAGTCGGAACGGCACCAGGTCGAGCCGGTGGTGGTGCACGGCATCGGCGGGGTCGGCAAGACGGCGCTCGCGGCCGAGTACGTGCGGCGCTTCGGGGGCACGTACGACCTGGTGTGGTGGCTCGACTGCGAGCGGCCCGAGGACGACATCGGCGAGCTGGCCGCGGCGCTGTCGGTGGACGGCGCGCAGTTCCGCCGCCGGCTGATCGTCCTCGACGGCGCGGACAGCCGGGCGCAGATCGAGGCGTTCCTGGGCCAGCAGGGCGCGCACATCCTGATCACCTCGCGGAATCACGCCTGGTCCAGCGTGTCCTTCCGGACGCGGCTGGACTCCTTCAACCCCAAGGACAGCGTGCTGTTCCTGCGGCGGCAGGTGCCCGGCCTGAGCGGCGCCGACGCGGAGCGGATCGCCCGGGCGCTCGGCGACCTGCCGCTGGCCCTGACGGCCGCCGCGGGTCACCTGCGCGGCTCGGACGAGCCGGCCGGGGAGTACCTGCGCCGCCTGGAGAGCGCCGACCTCGGGATGCCGGAGGTCGCCGCGGCCTGGGAGCCCCCGCTGCGGCGGCTGGAGCAGGAGTCGCCGGTCGACTACCGGCTCCTGCAGCTGTTCTCGGTCCTGCACAGCGACACCGCGCCGCACGCCGCCTACAGCGCCGCGATGGCCGAGGTCCTCAAGCCGTACGTGAAGGCCCCGGCCGACCTGGAGGCCGAGCTCGCCCCGGTCGTGCGCCGGCTCGGCTCGCTGGGCCTGCTCGAGCTCGGCGCCGAGCGCATCCACATGCATCCGTTGCTGCAGCGGTTCGTGCGCGAGCGGACGCCGGAGCACGAGCGGCCCGAGGTACGCCATCAGGCCCATCTGGTCCTGGCCGGCCTGGCCAAGGGGCGCGACATCGACGAGCACCGCGACTGGCCGCAGTTCGACCTGATCTGGCCGCACCTGCCGGTCTCGCGGGCCGCGGCCTGCCGCGACGAGTCGGTCCGGGCCCTCGTCATCGACCGGATCCGGCGGCTGCGGCACCTCGGCGCGCTCGACCGCGCCGAACGGCTGGCCACGTGGACCGAGAACGCCTGGGCCGCGGACCCCGGCGGGCCGGACTGGCAGCTGCTGCACCTGCGGGGCGTGCACGCCGGGGTCCTGCGCGAGCAGGGACACTTCGCGGCCGCGCTGGAGATCGACGAGCGGGTCGCGGAGGCGCAGACCGCCCTGCTGGGCGCGGAGCATCCCAACACGCTCATGAGCCGCAGCGGGCTCGTGGCCGACCTGCTCGGACTCGGCCGCTACGCGGAGGCGATGACGCTCGCGCAGTGGGCGTACGGCGCCTGGTCCCGCACGGTCGGCGCGGAGCACGCCCAGACGCTCGACGCGCTCACCGACCTGGCCACGGCGTACCGGGCCGCCGGCCGCTACCCGGACGCCCGCCGCTGCGACGAGCAGGTGGCCCGCCACCGGCCCTTCCCCGCCCCGAACCCGCACCCGGCGGTGCTGCGCTCGGCCGCGGGGCTGGGACGCGACCTTCGCGACGCCCGCGAGTTCGAGGCCTCGGTCGACCTGCTCCGGGCGATCGCCGACTCGTCGCAGGAGATCATCGGCGCGAACGCGCCGGCCACCGTGGCGGCCCGGGCGAACCTCGCGGTGTCGCTGCGGGCGGCGGGGCGGCTGGACGAGGCGGTGCCGCTGCTGGGCGATGCCGCCCTGCGGATGGCCGAGCTGACCGGCAAGGACTCGCCCGAGGCGCTGGCGTGCCGGCACAGCTGGGGCCTGAGCCTGCTGGCGACCGGCCGGCCCGGGCGCGCGCGGACCGAGCTGCAGCAGGTCGTGGAGCTGTACCACGGCGGCATCGGGCCGGACCATCCGCTGGCCCTCATCGCCGCGGCGAACCTGGCCGCGGCGGCGTGGGCGACCGGCGAGCGCAGCGCCGCGCGCGCCGCCACCACCGCGGCGGCGGCGCTGGCGGCCGCGGTCCCGGCGGACCACCCGCTGGCCCGGGCGGCCGTGGCCAACGCGGCCGCGCTGCACGGGGACCTGCCGGGCGGCCGGCCACCGACCGTCGACCCGTACTAGTGGCCCCGGTTTCAGGCGGCGTCGAGCTCGGGGGCGTCGGCCTCCACGTCCACGGCCCACCACATCAGGTCGAGCATGACCGTCAGGGCGTCGAAGTGCGCCCGGCCCGGTTCGATCTCGACCGTCGCGTCGCTGATGTGCTCGGCCAGCCAACGCGTGTGGCTGGCCGGCGCGAACCGGTCCTCGGCGCCGTGCCAGAGCCGGACCGGCACCTCGATGCCGCCGAACGCGAACCCCCAGTCGCCGCTGAGCGCCGTCAGGTCGTCGATCCAGCCGTCGGCGCCGCCCCGGACCGCGTCGGCATAGGTTTCGAGCAGCTGGCGTTTGATGCCCGGGTCGGCCACCACGCGCCGATCGGCGCCGGGCATGTCCGGCTCCAGCTCCGCCAGCAGGAACGCCGGGTCGTGGTACATCCGGTCGGTGCGGTGCCGCAGCCGGTCCTCGATCAGGTCGCCCTCGCGCCGGTCGCTGGCCTCGGCGTAGGCGCGCTGGTTGGACGCGGCCATGTCGCGGTACCAGTCCAGCCCGATCGCCCCCTGCGGCGCGAAGCTCACCAGGGCGGCCGCCCGGGTCACCCGGTCGGGCAGCAGCGCCGCGCAGGCGAGGGCATGCGGTCCGCCCCCGGACCGCCCGAGCACCGCGAAGCGGTCCAGCCCGAGCTCGTCGGCGAGCGCGCGGACGTCCTCGGCCGCGTCGGCCACGCTGCGGCCCGGGTCGCGGGTCGAACCGCCGTAGCCGGGCCGCGAATAACAGATCAGCCGGATGCCGGCGCGGTAGAGCACGGCCGGGCGCGGCTTCGGTCCACTGGCGCTGCCGGGCATCCCGTGATGCAGGACGACGGGGCGTCCGTCCGGCCGCCCCGACACCGCGTACTCCAGCCGCCGCCCGTCCAGGGTCACGAACTCTGGCACCGTCCCGGCCTCCCCCGCGAGTGACGAGTTGGTTCGTGGCGATAAATGTTAGAAGCCGTCGGGCCGGGTTCCAAGACTCTTCACTAGAATTGGTGAGGAGCCCGGGCCGGGCCCCTTTGCCCGGGGCTACCACAATCCAGCGGGGGATGTTTCGCCAATCCCTGGACAAGACTTCAAACTCTGCGAAAGATGACACCCCGTGGGCTCGCCGATGCGCCAACTGATCTTGAAAATTCACAGTCGCTGCAACCTCAGCTGCGACTACTGCTACGTATACGAGAGCATTGATCAGAGTTGGCGCGAGCAGCCGAACACCATGGCCGCCGCCACCCTGGACCAGGTCGCCCAGCGCATTGACGAGCATGCCAAGTCGCACGATCTTCGCGAGCTCGAGGTGGTCCTGCACGGCGGCGAGCCGCTGATGGCCGGGCACGCGGTGCTGGCCGGGGCCCTGGAGAGGATGCGCGGGGCGTTCCCGGCGACCCGGTTCGCGATCCAGACCAACGGCATCCTGCTCGACGACCGGTTCCTGGCCCTGTTCCACGAATACGGCGTGCGGGTCGGGGTCAGCGTGGACGGCGGGCGGGCCGCGACCGACCTGCACCGGCGCTATGCGAACGGCCGCGGCTCGTACGATCGGATCTCGGCCGGCATCGCCCGGCTGATGGAACCGGAGCACGCCGCAATCTACGGCGGCCTGTTGTGCACGATCGACGTGGACAACGACCCCGACGAGGTGTTCGAGTCGCTGCTCGCGTTCCGGCCGCCGCGCATCGACCTGCTGCTGCCGCACGGCAACTGGACCACGCCGCCGCCGAAGCGGGACCGGCCCCTGGCCTACGCGAACTGGCTGATCCGGGTGTTCGACCGGTGGTACGACCACCGCCCGGTCGAGACGAACACCCGCATCCGGCTGTTCGAGTCGATCATCGCCCGGCTGTTCGACCGGCCCAGCGCCACCGAGACGATCGGCGGCGAGCAGCCGGGCATCGTCACCATCGAGACCGACGGCTCCTACGAGCAGTCCGACGCGCTCAAGACCACCACCGAGGGCGGCCCGGCGACCGGGCTGGCGGTCGGCGGCCAGAGCCTCGACGACGTGCTGGACCACCTCGCCGTCGCCGCGCCCTACCGGCTCTCGGACAAGTGCCAGGCCTGCCCGGTGGTCAAGGTCTGCGGCGGAGGGCTGCGCGCGCACCGCTACTCGGCCGACAACGGCTTCGACAACCCTTCGGTGTACTGCGACGACCTGCTCACGCTGATCAACCACATCGGCGGCCGGGTGCGGGCCGACCTCGACCGGGCCCGGACCGACCGGCCGGTGCGCCCCGCGCGGACCACGCTGACCGAGGAGCAGTTCGCCGGCATCGCGGCGGGCTACGGTGACGCCGGGGCCATGGCGGTGCTCGCCGCCGGCCAGCTGGCCAAGCGCAAGGCGCTGATCGCGACGGTCCTGGAGGCGGCGGCCGGCACGGCGCACGCGGCGTCGCTGCGGACCGCGGTCGCCCTGCTCACCCGGGCCGAGGAGCAGGCCGGTGCGGCGGTCGCCGGGGTGCTCGCCCATCCGCACCTCGACGCCTGGGCCACGCTGAGCCTGGACCGGCTCGCCGGCGCCGCCGACGGCACCGCCGACGAGCTCGCCGACCTGCTGGGCCACCTCGCCTCCTACGCCGCCGCCGCGGCGACCGCGGCCGGGCTGACCTTCGACATCGCGGTGCCGACGCTGCGCGGCACGGCGAACCTGCCGGGGCTGGGCAGCGCCACCGGGCTCGGCCCGGGCTGGGCGCGGGTCGCCGGCGCCGGCTCCGCCCTGCACTGCACCGGCGCGGACGGCACCGTGGTCGAGCGCGACGGCCCGGGCTGGCAGCCGCGCCGCGCCATTTCGCTGGCCGGCGGATGGCGGCTCGCCATCGAGGATCTCGACCCCTACCGGCACTGCTACGGCTCGCCACCGCTGTCGTACCTGGGCGAGGCCCGGGCCCAGCAACTCGAGAAGCTGCTCGCCGAGGCCTGGCAGTTGATCGAGCAGGAGCACCCCGCCCACGCCGTCGGCATCCGGCACAGCCTTCGCTCGATCGTGCCGCTGGCCACCCCGCCCAGCGGGACGATGATCAGCGCCGCCTCGCGCCACGCGTGCGGCTCGGTCGGGCTGTCGATCCCGGACACCGCGGCCGATCTGGCCCTGCTGCTGATCCATGAGCACATGCACGCCAAGCTCGGCGCCCTGCTCGACCTGGTCGACCTGTACGACCGCACGGGCGGCGCCGGGTTCCACGCGCCGTGGCGCCTCGACCCCCGCCCGGCCGGCGCCCTGCTCCAGGGCATCTACGCGCATGCCGGGGTGACCGACTACTGGCGGCAACGACGGCACGGTCGGGATGCGGACACAAGGCGGGCAGCCGCCCAGTTCGCCTACTGGGGGGCGATGAACCAGACCGCCGTCGAGTCCCTCGCGAATAGTGGTCAACTGACGAAATCGGGTATAAGTTTCGTGGCAGCGCTGCGGTCCACCCTTGACGGGTGGGAAGCCGAGGAGATCGTCCCCGACATTGCATCGCGAACGCGATTGTTTGTCGCCGCGCAGAACGTTCGCTGGCTGCTCATCAATGCGCATGCAAGCACCGAAGAAACTGAACGATTCCTCAGGTACGCCGGTTTCGGCGACCGGCCCGGACCGTTCGCCGAGCGCGGCGAAATCCGGCCCGGATCGCGCTCCGGACCGGTCGACGCCCCGGGCATCCTCGGTGAGATGCATCGATGGCTTGACGGCCGGACCGAACCGATGGGGCCGTCTGGCCCTGATCCCCTCTCGGCAGGGATGATGTTGCTCAACGGCGATGCCGCCGGAGCCGAGCGGGCCTGCCTGGACCGGCTCGACGCGGACGCCGCCGACGACGACGCCTGGATCGGGCTCGCCGTGGCCCGCGCCCTCGCGGCCGAGCGGCAAGAACGTTCGGGTCCGATCGATCCGGCCATCCACCTGCTCCAGACTCGCCCCGAGCTGCTGCGCGAAGTTGTATTAACCAGGCAACGCGCCGGAAATGCCGGGGCGGCGCGAGAGATCGTGCGACTCGCCGACAAGTTATGAGTCCGGGACAAAACCCACCCCGCTCTTGTGCCATACTGCAGCCGTGGATTTTGCCCTGGCGGAGAGCCGGCGATGTCGACACCCGGAGCATCCTTAACCGGGGTCCTTCATCCCAGCACGGTGACGTGCCGTGCACGGTCGTCGACCAGGCTTGACGGTGGCTTCACACCTCGTCATCGACCCTGGCCCACGCCGACGGTTCCGACAGACCACGACTCGTCAACAACTCTCCCTGAGGTGAAGCATGCCGGCAGACACGATCCAGTCACCGTTACTGGATCTCGAGAACGTGCCGCTGAAGACGTTGCTGTCCAAGTCGGACAGCGAGGCCCAGACCACGTTGGACCGTGTGGTCAAACGCTTGTTCGATCCGAACGAGCGTGAGCAGCACACCATTTCGGCCTTCGGCTCAGCACTCTGACCCTTCCGACCCTCGCCGCCCGGCCGGGTACCGCGAATTTCGCGGATCCCCGCCGGGCGTCGGTCGTTTCCGGGCCGCGCCGGCCGCCCGGCGGTTACGTCGGCGGCGGCGAGATGTCGCAGTTGAGCCGGCGTTGCCCGTCCTGGAGCGCCACGGTGTTGGGATGGTCCTTGCCCAGCGTTCCCTCGCTGCGGGCGAGCGTGATCGCGAAGAGCTCGCCGGCGCTCGCCTCGGCGCCCGTCGCGCGCCGGGTCATCACCAGATTCCACGCCGCCGCCAGGGTGTCCGGGTTGTCCGGGCCCAGCACCGCCTCCAACGACGCCCAGACGTGCTCGTCGATGTCGCGGGCGGCGTACGGGTCCCCCTCGTCGTACACGACGTTGGCGAGGTTGATCCGGCTCGACAGCGTGTAGGGGTGGTTGGCGCCCAGCGCCCGCTCGAAGAGGTTGCAGGCCTGCTCGGAGAGGCGCCGGGCGTCGTCGAGGCGGCCGTTGATCCGCACGAAGATCGCCAGATTGTTGAGCGCGGCCAAGCGGAACGGGTGCCGCTCGTCCGGCAGGCTGCCCTCGTAGCCGGCCAGCACCCGCCGGGCGATGCGCTCGGCGTCCCGGTTGTTGCGCTGGGCCGACTCCTCGAAGGCGGCGTTCATGAGGCAGGACAAGGTGTCCGGGTGCTCCTCGCCGTGCAGGTTGCGGTACCGCTGCAGGGTGTCGGCGGTCAGCTGCTGGGCGGCGGTGATGTCGCCGAGCTTGCGCAGGGTCACGGCCAGGTTCTTCGCCGCCCGCAGGGTCGGGGCCGCGGACTCGCCCAGCAGCGTCCGGTAGGTCGGCAGGATGGTGTCCAGCAGCTGCCGGGACTCCTGGAAGCGGCCGAGGGCCCGCAGGTCGTGCGCGTAGTTATTGGCCGCGAGCAGCGTGTGGGGATGCTGCTCGCCGAAGTTGCGGCGGCGCCGGTCGAGCGTGTCCTCGTCGTATGCGGCGGCACCCCGGAAGTCCCCGACCAGCCGCAGCGAGACGGCGAGGTTGTTGGCGGCCAGCAGCGTCTTGTCGTGCTCGTCGCCGAAGGTGCGCCGGGCCCGGGCGTAGGTGTCCTCGGCCAGCTCGTAGGCCTCGTCGTAGCGGCCGAGGGCCCGCAGGTCGGCCGCGACCCCGCCCGCGGTCATCACGATGTACGGGTCGTCCTGGTCCTCCACCAGCTCCTTGAGCAGCGCCAGCGCGCGGACGTCGATCTCCAGCGCCTGGTCGTACTCGGCCTGGGAGCGCAGCGCGTTGCCCAGGTGGAACTCCAGCAGCAGGGTGACCGGGTCCACGCCGATCGCGGAGTTGCTCCGCCAGATCCTGACGGTCTCCTCGGCCAGCTCCTGGCTGCTGGAGAAGTCACCCCGGAACCACAGGTACCGCACCACGTCGGCCACGAACAGCCGGACGGCCATGTCGGCCGAGTGCTGCGCCCCCGAGCCGCGGACGTGGGGCAGCAGCCGGGCGTACGTCTGCCAGCTCGCCACCTCGTCGGGGTCGGCCCGCTCGGCCGTGGCCAGCACCCGGTGGACGTGCCGGCGGTTCTCCTCCCGCTCCTGATCGGTGAGGCTGCCCTGGATCACGGCCTGCATGAGCCGGTGGATCTGCATCACCGTCTGCCCGGTGTCGACGGACGCGAGGGCGTACCGGCCGATCCGCCGGACCAGCTGGCCCTGCCGGATCGAGTCGTGCAGCGACGGGTCGTACTCGAGCAGCGGCTCGATGAAGCCGGTGGCGTACAGCAGCCGCGTCGGGATCGGCTCGGGCGCGAAGAAGGCGCAGATCTCCAGCAGCTTGGCCGCGGCCGGGGACTGCTTGCGCAGCTGGTCGAGGGACAGCTGCAGGGTGGCGGTGGTGGTGCGCTCGTAGCCGACCGGCGGATTCTCGGCCAGGATGCGCAGCGGTTGCGTGTCGAGCAGCTCGAGGTAGCGCGCCACCGGCATGCCCGTCTCCGACAGCCAGGCGGCGGCCTGCTCGACCGCCAGCGGCAGGTCGCCGAGGCGGCCGGCGACGGCCTCGGCCTCGTCGGCGGCCAGCCCGGAGACCCGGCGGGTGAGGAACGTGATGCTCTCGGCCCGGGTGAACGTGTCGATCTCCACGACCTCCGCGTCCTGCGCCCATTCCTGGTTGCGGGACGTGAGCAGGACGTGCCCGGAGCCCTGCGGGAGGAACTCCCGGATGGTCGCCGGCTCGCCGACGTTGTCGAAGATCAGCAGCCAGCGCGGCGAGGGATTGCCCTGGCGCAGGGCCTCGCGGACCATGCGCACGCTCTCGCCGATCTCGGCCTCCTGCGGGTAGAGCTTCTTGGCGAGCTCACCCAGCGCCGAACGGACCTGCGAGACCTGCTCGGCCGAGATCCACCAGACGAGGTCGTAGTCGGCCGCGAACCGGTATGCGTACTCGATCGCGACCTGGGTCTTGCCCACGCCGCCGAGGCCGTAGAGGGCCTGCGGGAGCACCACGGTGATGTTGGCCGACAACCGGTCCCGCAGCTGGTCCAGCGTGTCGCGGCGGCCCGTGAAGGCCGCGTTGCGCTGCGGCAGGTTCCAGATCGGCGGCAGCGAACCCGGGAAGCGGGGGCCCGCGCCGGCCTCCGGTCGCCCGGCGGAGTCCGCGGTCGAACCGACCGCCTTGAGCACGGCCTCGTGGGCGCGGTCCCGCGGCAGGTTGGCCAGGTCGACGGGCAGGCGCTCGGTGAACGGCGCCGCGATGCGGGTGGCGTCGAGCCGGATCGGCACCGCCGGGGCGGCGGCCCCGCCCACCGCGCGGCTCTCGAGCAGCTGCCACAGCGGTACGGCCTGCGGCGACGTGACGTAGTCCTTGGAGAGCAGCACCAGCGTGCGCCCGGCCTTGGTCAGGCTCCGCTCCACCTCGGTCGCGAAGTGCGGGCCGGTGACGGAGTCGATGTCCAGCAGCGTCACCTGCATGTCGATGTCGAGCAGCCGCTGCTGGATCCACTCCGCCCACATCCGGTCCACGGAGGCGTAGCTGATGAGCACGTCGGACGTGCTGCTCGGGCGGGGCCGTTCGAACCTCGCCAGCCAGTGCCGCCGCTCCGGTTCCTCGATGGCCGGCATCTCCCGGACCGAGCCGTGGGTCAGCACGCCGACCAGCCGCTCGAACGCGGCCAGCAGCGAGGTTTCCAGGCGGGGCCGCTCGGCGAAGGCGGCGAGGATCTCCTCATAGGCGAAGAACGGCTTGTACGGCACCTCGACGTCGCCCCAGTACCGGTTGGCCTCGTCCAGGTTGTGATGGTCCAGGAACGACCGGAACCGCCGCCGGGCGTGATCGCGGCCGATCTCCAGCTTCTCCTGCTCGGCGTCCTCGACCCGCATCAGGGCCGGCACGAACCGCAGCGGCCGGCCGGCCCGCTGGTTGCGGATCGACTCGCTGACCGCGACCGCGCCGTCGACGCTCTGGATGCTCAGCGTGAAGCAGTTGACCACGACGTCGGGCAGCAGGACGGTGCACACGCCCGCCGCGTCGCTCAGGCCGGTCCGGCTGTCGATGAGGATGTAGTCGTAGTGCTGGCGCATGTTGCGGGCCATCGCGTCGATGAAGGCCGCGCCGGGCAGCCGGTCGTAGAACCGCGGCCAGTCGAACGTGCCGACCGTCGCGGCATAGGCGCTGTTCTGCCGGCCCGAGGGCAGTAAATCGACGCCGCCCTTGCCGGGGAAGAGGTGCCACTCCAGGGAGACGGCGTGGTCGAGCACCTGGGCCTGGGCGTCGATCCAGTCGAGTTCGTCGTCGGGCTCGAGCTGCAGCGCGGCGGAGACGAACCCGGTGAGCATCTCGATGACGCCCGTGGAGTCGCGCAGCTCCTTGTCGAGCAGGAACGGGTGGAAGTACCGGTGCAGGCCGGGCGACTCGAGGTCCCAGTCGACGACGAGCACCCGGTAGCCGTTGCTGGCCAGGATCCAGGCCACGTTGGCCAGCGTCATCGTGCGGCCGGAGCCGCCCTTGTACGAATAGAAGGTCACGATCCGCCCGGACGCCGCCTTCGTCTCTTCTGTCGCGGTCATCGTGCCTCCTACGGTCCTTCGAGCATCGGGCGCGGGGGGAACTTGCCGGGAGGCCGGCGGCGGGAGACCTGACCGTCGACGACGCGCCGGTTGCGCGCCTCGGCCAGGACGACCGTCAGATCGGCCTCGAACGACTGGCCGGTGTTGACGCTGCGGCGGGACATGACCTCGCCGAGGCGGCGCTCGCTGTTGGTGAGCACGTCGTGCATGAGGTCCGCGAGGCGGGAACCGTGGGCCTGGGTCTGCGCGTCCGTCTCGCTCATCACGACCAGCACCGCGGAGACGTGCTCGCGGTGGCGGTCGTACTCCCGCAGCATGTCCCGGTGCGCGGCGACGTCGAAGCTCCACGGGTCGACGAGCAGCACCACGATGTGGTTGTGCTGCCGGGCCGCCTTGATCCGGTCGGCGAGCTGGTCCAGGCCGGAGAACGACGCCTCCAGGCCGAACTCCGAGGCGATCCGCTGGGCCTGGTCCTTCAGCGGCTGGCCGGGCCCGAACGGCGACCAGTGCAGCGGGTCGGTGCCGTAGCACTCGCCGTCGCGCTCGATGGCCTCGGCCTCGGGCCGGGTCGGCGCGGCCACGACGAAGTGCAGCGTCGCCCCGGAGCCGGATCCCGGCTGGTGGAAGGCGCTGTCCAGCAGCTCGAAGTTCTGCGCCAGCAGGCCCGTCGGCGGCGCACGGTCCGCGATGTCGACGATGTGCTCGGCGATGTTGGTCAGGAACTCGTTGTACGCGTCGTGCAGGCGCTCTAATCGCAGCAGCTGGCGCAGCCCGTGCCGGTGGTACTCGACCTCCGGCACGTCGATGCCGTAATGCAGGGACCGCGCCACCTCGGGCAGTTCGCGCGGCGGGAGCCAGACGATCGGGACCAGCCCCTGCACCCGCGGATTGTCCTCGCCGGCCGAGCGCTGCCCGAACAACGTCCATTCCTTGCCGCAGGGGCGGCTCAGGAAATACGCCGGGGAATACAGCGCCAGAAAGCACCGGCACTCGGCGATCGCCTCGATGAGGGCCTGCGGCCAGTGCTGCCCCGGGTCGATGTTGTGCAGGTCGAAGAAGCCGACCTCCTCGCTCTGGCGGGCTCCGGCGTGCGCGCGGACCTCGTTGCAGAGATCGTCGTAGAAGCGCCTGACGAACAGGTCATCCGTACCGCGCGCGTAGCTGAGAAAGAAATACAGCACACGCCCTCCGCGGTGACGAGCCGACCCCCGAGAGCAACCAGTATATAGATCAATATGCGTGCGAACAGCCCCAGCCGGATCAATACACCGGGCGGGCGGGCACAATCGTCCTGACCGGCGAGGCGTTCCGGGCTGTTCAGGCCTGGTCGGCGGCGGCGAACGGCACCGTGTCGATCCCCAGCGCCAGCGCCACCGCGCCCAGGGCCGCCGCCCGCGGGGTCAGGGCGCTCTGCACGACCTCGACCGCCTCGGCCGCGGCCGCGAGGGCCGTCTCCGCCAGTCCCCGCTGCAGCGGCTCGCGCAGCAGGTCGGTCGCCGCTCCCAGCTCGTCGCCCAGCAGCACCCGCTGCGGGTTGATGAGGTTCACCAGGTTGCCCAGGGCGTAGCCGAGCTGGGTCCCGGCGTCGATGATCAGCCGGCGGCAGCCCGCGTCGCCGGCGTGGGCGTACTTGATCAGGCCCCCGAGGTCGAGCAGCTCCGGGTGGCTCTGCCGGGCGTGGGCCAGCAGCGCGCGGCCGCCGACGGCCAGTTCCACGCAGCCGCGGTTGCCGCACCGGCACACGGCCCCGCGCGCGTCCAGCGTGACGTGCCCGAGCTCGCCCGCGGTGCCGGCCGCGCCGCGGTACAGCCGCCCGTCCAGCACGATGCCGGCCCCGATGCCGGTGGCCAGCTTGACGTAGACGAGGTCGGTGCAGCCCCGGCCGGCGCCCCAGACGTACTCGCCCAGCGCGGCCAGGTTGGCGTCGTTGTCGACCCGCACCGGCAGGCCGAGGCGCTCGTTGAGCTCGTCGGCCGGGCGCAGGTCGGCCCAGCCGGGCAGCATCGGCGGCGAGCCGATCCGCCAGTCGCGGGTGATCGGGGCCGGCACGCCCAGGCCGACGCCCACCACGTCGTCGCGGGTGGCGCCGATGTCGCCCAGGGCCGCGTCGACCAGCTTGACCGCGAGTTCCAGCGCGTCGGCCGGGCGGTCGTCGATGTCGAAGTCGGTGCGGGAGCCGCGCTCGGCGATCACCGCGTGCCCCAGGTCGGCCACGGCGACGCGGACGTGCCGGCGGCCGATGTCGGCGCCGACCGCGATGCCGGCTCGGCGGGTCAGCTGGACCACGGAGGCGGGGCGGCCGCCGACGGGGCGGGCCGCGGCGCCGACCTTCTCGCTCACCAGCCCGGCGCCGCCCAGATCGGTCAGGACGGCCGAGACGGTGGGGCGGGACAGGCCGCTGAGGGTGACGAGTTCGGCACGGGTCCGGGGGCCGTACAGGCGCAGCGTCTCGGCGACCCGCCTGGCGGTTCCGCTCAAGCGCCGCCACAGGTCGCGGGGATGCGTCTGCTGCGCCGCCACGGCGCGTAATCCTTCATGGCCGTCAATAGTTATGTCAAGGCCTTACCGAACCCGGTCGCCCACACGGCAAGGCCGCCGAGCCCAGAAACCGAGCCCGCACGGCGGTGCCGCCGAGCCCGGAAACCGAGCCCACACGGCGAAGCCGCCGAGCCCGGAAGCCGAGCCCGCACGGCGGTGCCGCCGAGCCCAGGAAAGGCCCGGCGGCACCGGTGGTGCGAAAGGTTCTCAGACGTTCCACACCTGGAAGGTGGAGAGCTGCCCGGCCGGCCACCCCGTGTTCGAGGTGAAGGTCAGCCGGAAGTACCGCTGCGTGCTCGCCGTGAAGGTGATCGTCACGGTGTTGTTGGCGCCCGGCGTGAAGGTGTAGTCGGTCGCCCCCTTGAGCTCGGTGAAGGACGAGCCGTTCGTGCTGCCCTGCAGCTGGATGCGCTCGGTACGCGCGCCCCAGCCGGCCGGGATCTGCAGCACGACCCGCGACGCGCTCTGCGCCGAGCCGAGGTCGACCTGGACCCACTGCGGGAAGGCGTTGTTGGCGCTCTCCCAGTAGGTGGCCTGGTTGGCGTCGGTCACGTTGCTCGACGGGTACACGTCGTTGTGGCTCGACTCCGCGGTCGGCTTGCCCGCGGCCACGTTGGTCGGCGAGGTGCCGCCGGCGCCCGTGCCGCTCAGCGCGACCGTGGTCGGGCTGTTGTTGGCGTTGCTGGTCAGGGTCAGCGTGCCGGTCCGCGTGCCGGAGGCGGTCGGGCGGAAGGTCACGTTGACCACGCACGAGCCGCCGACCGCGATCGAGCCGCAGTTGTTCGTCTGCGCGTAGTCACCGGAGACCGTCACGCCGGAGACCGAGGCCGCCGCGGTGCCGGTGTTGGTGACGGTGACCGCCTGCGAGGCACTCGTGGTGTTGAGGGCCTGCGAGGCGAACGTCAGCGAGGAGGGCGAGGCGGACAGGACGGGCGCGTTGGGCGTGCCGCCGCCGCTCGGGTACACCTCCAGCTCCGACAGCTGCGCCGCCGGCCAGCCGGTGTTCGCGGTGACGTTGACCCGCACGTAGCGGACGTTGGTCGCCGGAACCGTGACGGCGACCGTGTTGCCCGACGCCGGGTTGAAGGTGCGCCCGGCCGAGCCCGACAGGGTGCTGAAGTTGGTGCCGTCGGTGCTGCCGGTGATCGACAGCGTCTCGGTGCGGGTGGCCCACGCCGAGTCCGGCGGCAGCTTCAGGGTGACCTTGCCGATGCTGGTCGCCGCGCCCAGGTCGACCTGGATCCACTGCGGGAACGCGTTGTTGGCGCTCTCCCAGTAGGTCGCCGCGTTGCCGTCGGTGGCCATGGCCGGCGCCTGCGTGCCGTTGACCGAGCTGCTGGCGGTGACGGCCTTGTTGAGCGCGATGTTGGTGTCGGTGCCGATGCCGGAGCCGGACAGGCCCACGACGGTCGGGCTGTTGTTGGCGCTGCTGGTGACGGTCAGCGAGCCGGTCCGGGAGCCGGAGGCGGTCGGGCGGAACGTGACGGTCACGGTGCAGGAGGCGCCGACGGCGATGCTGCTGCCGCAGGTGTTGGTCTGGCTGTAGTCGCCGGAGGTGCTGATGCCGGAGACGCTCGCCGCGGTGGTGCCGGAGTTGTTGAGTGTGACGGTCTGGGCCACCGAGGAGGAGCCGACGACGGTACCGCCGAAGCTCAGGCTGCCCGGGTTGGCGTTCACGATCGGGCCGGGGGCGACGCCGGTGCCGGACAGCGGCACGGTGTTGGTGATGCCCGAGGCGGTGACGGTGAGGGTGCCGGTGCGCGAGCCCGCCGCCGTCGGGCGGAAGGTGACGCTCACGGTGCAGGACGCGCCCGCGGCGATGCTGCTGCCACAGGTGTTGGTCTGGGCGAAGTCGCCGCTGACCGAGATGGTGCCGACCGGGGCGGCGGCGCTGCCGGAGTTGGTGACCGTCACCGACTGGGCGGCGCTGGTCGAACCGGTGACGACGGAGCCGAAGCCGACCGCGCTCGGGCTGATGTTGATGCTCGAGCCGTTGTCGGGCAGGTACGGCGGGAAGGTCGGGTTCTGGATGTTCGAGCACGCGGTCGTGGACAGGCCGCTGTTGCCGCCGCCGTCGGTGAGCGTGAAGCCGACGCCGCAGTTGTAGATCGCGGCCGGGGCCTGCACGCCGGTGGCGGAGGAGTTGCTGATCGTCGCCGCGCCGCCGACCTGCTCCTGGATGGCCCAGGTGCCGGTGTTCTGGATGGTCGCGTTGTTGATCTTCACGTTGGAGATCTGCGAGCCGGAGACGAACTGGATGGCCTCGTACGGGCTCTGCTGGATGAGGATGTTGTCGACGTTGGTCAGGCCGCTCATCACGCCGTCGCGGGCGTCGAACCACAGGGCGCCCACGCCGAACTGCCAGTTCGGGTCGAGGTTGCCGGAGCGGATGATGGTGTTGCGCAGCACGTCGGTGCGGCCCAGCGTGGTGGACGCGAAGCGCTGCGCCACGTGGATGCCGCCGCCCTGGCTGAGGCCGGCGTCGATGACCCGGTTGTCGGTCACGAAGTTGTCGTGACCGCCGTAGATCGCGATGCCGTTGGCCAGGATCGGGTACTGCACCGTGTTGTGGTCGAACGAGTTGTTCGCGTCGGCGTTCTGCTCGGCCCAGGTGGCCAGGCCGTCGTCGCCGGCGTTGCGCACGTCGCTGTTGGTGACCTTCGAGTTGGTGACGCCGTTGTGGAAGTTCACGCCGTCCGCGGTGAAGTTGCGCAGCCGCAGCCCGCTCATCACCAGGTTGTTGAACGGCCCGTCCATCCAGGCGCCGACCTTGGTGTGCTCGATCCACACCCGGTCCACGGTGGAGTTCGTCAGCGCGCCGCCGATGCCGTTGACCTGGTCGGAGTCGTTGCGCTCCTGGACGTTGCCGAAGATCGCGAAGTCCGACAGGTGCACGTTGGTGCTCGGCGTCGGCGCGTAGTTGCCGTAGAAGCCGATGCGGTCACCGGTGGTGCGGGAGCGCCACATGCCGGCGCCCTTGATGGTGATGTTGTTGACCGCGATGTGGCCGAGGATCTTGAAGGTGCCCTCGGGAATCCACACCGTGCCGCCGGAGCCGGCCTGCGCGATCGCCGCGTTCATGGCGGCGGTGGAGTCCTGCACGCCGGTCGGGTCGGCACCCTTGCTGGTGATCGAGACCGAGCCGGACGGCTGGGACAGCGCCGCGCCGACGTTCTCGAAGTCGGCGAAGTCGATCGTGTACGACGACGCGGTCGAGTCGGAGTCGACCTGCAGCTTGAACTTCGTCCCGGCCGGGTAGGTGGTCGGGAAGAGCCGGTTGACCTCGTCGTAGAAGTGGTGCGCGTTGCCGCCCGGCTGGTTGGTGAACGGGTAGCTGCTGTAGTACCAGCTGTACGCGTTGGTCAGGGTGAAGTTCGTGCTGCGGGTGCCGTTGATGTACAGCGAGATCGGCGCCGTGTAGACCGAGCCGTTCCCGGTGTCCGGGATGCTGTAGCGGAACACCAGCGAGTTGGTCGCCACGGGCGTGGTGAACTCGACGTACTTGCCCTGGCCCTGCAGCGTGACGGCCTTGCGGTAGGAGGCCTCGCCGGGCAGCGTGTTGTAGGTCGCGCTGGGCCCGATGACGGAGCCGTTGGTGGCCGCGTTCTCGGCCTGGACCTCGACGTAGGGCAGGGTCGCGCCGACGCCGCCGGACGCGGCCGCGAGGGCGGGGGTCGCGACCCAGACGGCGACGCCGGCGGCGGCCAGAGTGGCGCCGGCGACGAGAGCCGCGGTCCGCGCTCTTAGTATGCGCATATTGCCAACTTTCGATGAGCCCCAGGCGGAGACTCCGACGTTGGCGGCGCCTTGCCCGGGTCGATCAGCGCGTAGCGGATCGAGCCGGGCTTGGCGGTGTCGGGAGCGCGCGCGAGGGGTCGGGTCGGGGGTACACCGGTCGGCGGATGGTCGGTGCAAGAGGGACCGTAACCCGACCGACACGCCCGCGCAATATCCAGACTCATCTTCGCAAGACCATGACGGAAGACGGTCATCCTCCGGGCCGCACCAACCCGCTTTCATAGGCGAGCACCACTAACTGAACGCGATCACGCAGCCCGAGTTTGGTGAGAATCCGCCCGACGTGGGTTTTCACGGTGGTCTCGGCGACCCGCAGCCGCTCCGCGATCTCCGCGTTGGACAGCCCCTCGGCCACGACCAGCAGCACCTGCCGCTCCCGGTCGGTCAGCGCGTCGAGCCGCACGTTCGAAACCGGAGCCCGCCGCGGTACCGCCCCCACGAACTCCTCCAGCAGCCGCCGGGTGACCCGCGGCGCCACCACCGAGTCCCCCGCCGCCACCACCCGGATCGCGGCCAGCAGGTCGGCCGGCGGCGCGTTCTTGAGCAGGAACCCGCTCGCCCCGGCCTGCAGCGCGGCGAACGCGTCCTCGTCGGTGTCGAACGTGGTCAGCACCAGCACCCGGGGCCCGTCCGGCCGGCGCGCGAGCTCGGCGGTGGCGGCGACCCCGTCCATGACCGGCATCCGGATGTCCATCACCACCACGTCGGCGGCCACGGTGCGCAGCAGCCCGAGCGCCTGGGCCCCGTCGCCGGCCTCCCCCACCACCGTCATGTCGGGCTGCGCGGACAGGATCATCCGGAACCCGGCCCGGACCAGGTCCTGATCGTCGACGACGAACACGCGAATCACTGGGCCACCGGAATCTCGGCCCGCACCCGCCACCCGCCGCCGTCGACCGGCCCGGCGGCGAACTTCCCCCCGTGCATGGCCACCCGCTCCCGCATGCCGACGAGGCCGTGACCTTCGGACACGACGCCGGCCCCGGTGCCGTCGTCGGTGGCCGTGATGGTCAGCAGCTCGCCGGAGCGCTCCAGCCGCACGGTCAGCGAGGCCCCGGGCCCGGCGTGGCGCAGCGTGTTGGTCATCGACTCCTGCACGATCCGGAAGGCGGTCAGCTCCTCGGCCGCCCCCAACGGCCCGGCCTCGCCTTCCAGCCGCAGCCGCAGGCCCGAAGTCGCCGCGAGATCCGATAAATCAGACATCCCAACCCGGCGGCGTTCAGCACCCGGCCCACGAAGCACGGCCAGGACCCGGCGCATGTCGATCAACGCGTCCCGGCCGGTCGCGGCGATGGTGTCCAGGGCCTGGCGGGCCTGCACCGCCGACGGGTCCAGCGTGTAGGCGGCCCCGTCGGCCTGGACGATCATGACCGACAGGCTGTGGGCGATGACGTCGTGCAACTCCCGCGCGATCACCGCCCGCTCGTCGGCCGCGGTCAGCTGCGCGAGGTGGTCCCGTTCCCGCTGCAGGGTCGCGGCCCGCTCCTCCAGGGTCTCGACGTAGAGGCGGCGGGTGCGCACCGAGTACGCGGTCACCCACGCGGCCACGGTGATCGCGCCGAGGACGGTGAACACGATCCCGAAGTTGCCCGTGTTGCGCTGCTCCGCCCACGCGGCCAGCACGACGCCGACCGCCGCGCCCGCACCGGCGAGCACACCCCAGAAGAGCCTCTGCTGGTACTTCACGACGGAATACATCGCGATCACCGCTACGACGTCGAACATCCGCACGGCCGGATGCACCGCGAGCTGCGCGACCCCGAGCGCGCAGACGACCAGCGCGACCGGCACCGGATAGGCCCGCCGGAACAGCAGCGCGAGCGCCATCGCGATCCCGATGGCGGCGATCGCGGGCGGCCGGGCGAGACCGCGCTCGAGGTACAGCAGCCCCAGCACGCCCGCCGTAACCCCGGCATCGAACAGCCTCGCCCGCACGCCCTCCAGATTAGGCACGGGCCGCCCGCCGGGCAGGAAGGACGGCGGCCAGCACCGCGGCCAGGGCGGCCAGGCCGACGAACCCGGCCAGCTGGCCGAGCGGCACGTCCAGCTGCGGCTGGATGGCACCGAAGGCCGCCTTCGTGGTCAGCCACCCGTACAGCACGCCGAACGCCACCCCGCCCAGCGCCCCGGCCAGGGCCATGAGCAGCGCCTCGGTCAGCAGCGTGGCCCGCAGCTGGCCCCGGGTCAGGCCGAGCGCCCGCACCAGCCACGACTCCCGGGCCCGCTCCAGCACCGACAGCGCGAGCGTGTTGCCGATCCCGATGACCGCGATGACCAGGGCGAACGCCAGCAGCGCGGCGAGGATCGCGATCATCTGGTCGATCTCGGCATTGCGCTGCTCGCGCACCTCCCGCAGGTCGGCCACCTGGACGAGCGGGCGGGCCGCGAGGGCGTCGTCGAGCCGCTGCCGGGCGGTCGCCGCGGGCTGCCCGGGTGCCGTCTTGACCAGCACCAGCGCGTCGTCGTGGACGTCGGGGAAGAGCACGGCGAAGTCGGCCGCGGCGAGCACGACGTCCCCGGCGAGGCTGGCGCTCTGCGGCACGGCGGCCACGGTGACCGTGAGCCGGCGGTCCCCGGCGACGAGGTCGAGCCGCTGCCCGACCACGGCGTGCACGTTCCCGGCGGCGGCCACGTTCGCGGTGCCGGGGGCGACGCCGGCCGAGTCGAGCGTGCCGACCAGCACGTCACCGGCCTCGCCCAGGCGGACCGGCTCGGCGGACGGGAAGCCCGCGGCGCGCACCTCGCCCGCGACCGCGGCCGGCAGCAGCTTGCCCGGGACCGCCGGGGTGAGCACGTAGTCCACCGGGAACGCCCGGTTGAGCTGGGCGTCGGCGGTGCGGTTGGCGGTGGCGGCGACGGTCCCGCCGCCGGTCATCAGGGCCACCCCGATGAGCAGGGTCGCCGTGGTGGCCGCGGTCCGGCCCGGGTTGCGCGCCGCGTTCGCCGTCGCCATCCGGGCCGGCACCCCGAACAGCCGCCCGGGCAGCCAGCCGAGGCCCCGCACGACCGGCCCGGCGAGCCGGGGCGTGAGCAGCAGCAGGGCGGCGAAGTTGCCGATCCCGCCGAGCATGACCAGCACCATCGCCCCGAGCGCGCCGCCGGTACCGCGTACGCCCGCCACGGTCACCGCGGTGCCCGCGAGCGCGGCGAGGACGGCGAGGATCAGCGAGGTACGACGGAAGGCTCCTGATTCGGCGACGGCGGCCCGCAATGCGGCGATGGGCCGGACCCGCGACGCGCGCAGGGCCGGTCCGACCGCCGCTGCGACGGTGACCAGCAGCCCGAGCGCCGGCCCGGCCAGCAGCGGCGGCACGGTGAGCACCACGCCACCCGCCGGGAGCCCGAGCAGCGGCGAGAAGCGGGACAGGCCGAAGGCGACGAGCACGCCGAGCCCGGTGCCGAGGACCGCGCCGACCAGCCCGACCAGCGCCGCCTCCCTGAGCACCCGCCGGAACACCTGCCCGCGCCCCGCCCCGACGCAGCGCAGCAGCGCCGTCTCCCGCAGCCGCTGGGCCATCAGGATGGTGAACGTGTTCACGATGACGAACCCGGCCACGAGCACCGCGACCAGCGCGAACAGGCCGAGCCCGACGAGCAGCCCGCCGAGTTGCCCGGAGGCCTCCTTGGCCAGGTCGTCGCGGAGCTGGCGGCCGGTGCGCGCCCGCGCGTCGAGACCGGCCCCGATCCGGTCCCGCACGGCGTCCGCGGACGCGCCGGGCTTCAGGGTGGCGACGACCTCGCGGTAGCCGGCGGCGCCGGTGAGCCGGGTCAGCTCGGCGTCGGTGACGACCACGGTGGAGCTGCGCCCGCCGCGGAAGCCGGTGACGTCGACGATCCCGACCAGCCGCAGGGTCTGCCGCCGCTCCCCCGCGTCGACCACGGTGAGCTGGTCGCCGACGGCCACGCCGATCCGCCCGGCGGTACGCGCGTCGAGCGCCGCCTCCCCGCCCGCCGCCGGCAACCGTCCATCGTGGAGGTCGAACGGGCGCAGCGGCGCGACGGTGCCGGCGTTGATGCCGTAGCCGGGCTCGCCGATGTCGGTCACGACCCGGCCCCGCTTGTCCAGCAACGGCAGCCGCTCGGCCCGCCGCCCGTCGGCCGCGGCCACCCCGGCGTCGGCCCGGGCGGTGTCCAGGGTGGACGGTGCGAGCCGGGCGTCGCCGCGGGCGGTGAGGGCGGCCCCGACGTTGCGGGCGGCGCGGGCGTACTCGTCGTACAGCGCGGCCTGCGCCGTGTCCCGGTAGACGAGCGTGCCGGCGACGAAGGCGACGGCCAGTACCACGGCGATGAGGGTCGGGATCAGACGCCGCTGCACGTCAGCCGCCCAGCTTGCGCAGGCCGGCCAGCACCGAGTCAGCGTCCGGGCGCTGGATCTCGTCGACGATCCGGCCGTCGGCCAGCAGCACCGCGCGGTCCGCGTAGCCGGCCGCGACCGGGTCGTGGGTCACCATGACGACGGTCTGGCCCAGCTCGCGCACGCTGCGCCGCAGGAAGTCCAGCAGGTCGGCCCCGGAGCGCGAGTCGAGGTTGCCGGTCGGCTCGTCGGCGAAGATCACGTCGGGCCGGCTCAGCAGCGCCCGCGCGCACGCGACGCGCTGCTGCTGCCCGCCGGACAGCTCGGACGGCCGGTGCCGCAGCCGGTCGGCCAACCCCAGCGTGGTGACGAGTTCGCGCAGCCGCACCGGGTCCGGCTTCCGCCCGGCCAGGTCGAGCGGCAGCGTGATGTTCTGCTCGGCGGTCAGCGTCGGCAGCAGGTTGAACGACTGGAACACGAAGCCGATCCGCTCCCGCCGCAGCCGGGTCAGCGCCCGGTCGGACAGCCCGGTGATCTCCGTGCCGCCGATGCGCACCGACCCGCCGTCGACCGCGTCCAGCCCGGCCAGGCAGTGCATGAGCGTCGACTTGCCGGAGCCCGACGGCCCCATCACGGCGGTGAACTCCCCGGCCGCGAACTCGACCCCGACCCCGTCGAGGGCCCGCACGGCGGTGTCGCCGGACCCGTACACCTTCACCACGTCGGCGGCCCGCACCGCCACACCAGAGTTCGTCACGATCCGTAACGCTATTGACGCCAAAGCCCGCCGTCGTCCACGCAAGGTCGTACTACTTAAGCACGACGTACAACCCCGGTGCGGTCTTGAGGGGGTGTGGGTGGAGCGAAGCTCCCCCACTGTTTTTCAGGACATCAAACGGTAGACGCCGCTGCCAAGGCGCCCATACAGCGCGAGACCTAAGCCTGGATCCACCGATGGGCCCTGAGGTGCGCGTGTCGCGAAGCATTGCATCGATGTGTGCTGATTGTGTTGGTCGGTGGGCGTGATGGACACGCCGGCGCGCCGGCGTGCTCCGTGGCGAGGGTGGGCCCGGGGTGGGCGGTTGGTCCGGGTCAGGCCGGGACGGGTGGTGCGTGGACTCGGTCGAAGAGGGTCTGCCACGAGTGCTGCCAGGGCCAGTGGGTGGGCAGGTGCAGGATGAGGCGGCGGGCTCGGCGGGCCAGCCGGGCTGGGACGGTGATCAGCTGGCGGCGGATGGTAGCGGCTCGGGCGGTGGCGTAGCGGGGGCTGGTCAGGCAGCCGGCCGCGCGCAGCAGGTTGTGGGTCATCGCGGCGAGGCTCAGCCAGGCGGCGTTGGCGGCGAACCGGCCCGAAGGTAGATGTGCGAGGGGCCCGTCGATGAGGTCGGCGAAGACCTGTTCGACGACGGCGTGGCCGCGGTGGGTCAGATCAGCATCCACGGTGGATTCCGTGGTGTCGGTGAGGAAGGCGTGATACCGCCACATCGGGAACAACGCCTCCTGGCCTTCGGGGGCGGGGTTGCGTTCCTTGACCCGGCGCACGACGAGGCGGGCGGTGATCTTGTGGCGGGTGGACTCGAATGCGGTGTAGACGGTTTCGGCGACCTCGGCCTCGGAGATCCAGCATCCGGTGTCGGCGTCGTAGACGGCACCGGGGTAGCGCACCGGCGTCCACGCCTGCTCGTCGATCCCGGTGATCGCGGCGCGGAGTTTGGGGTTGGACTGCAGGGTGAGGGAGAAGTTCGCTCCGGCGTTGCGGCAGGCGGTGGCCACGGGGCCGGAGCCGAACGCCGAGTCGGCCCGGACCAGGATCCGGCCGGTGGCGCCGCACGACCGCGCGGTGGCGATCGCCTGACGCACGAGGGACGCCGCGCCGCGGGCGGAGCCGGCGTTGCCGCCCCGCAGCCGGGTCGCCGCGATCACCGGCGCCGCGGTGGCGGTGCTGATCGTGGCCACCAGCGGGGACAGGCCGCGCAGGCGCACGCGGTAGCCACCGACCTTGGCGTGGCCGAACGCGGCGCCCTGCTTGGCGTGACCGTAGACCCGCCGCAGCAACGAGTCCACGTCGACATACGTCTGCCTGCCCGCATCGGGCAGCAGCGGTGTCGCCGCGGCGAGGGCGGCCAGCAGGTCCCGGGCAGCGGCCTCCAACTGCAGGGCGTGGCCCCAGGTGAAGAACCGCAGGAACGACCCCAGCGTCGAGGGCGCGTACACCCCGGCGAACAGCATGGCCATCCCACCGTGCCGCAGTACGTCCAGGTCGTCGATGCTGTCCGCGCCAGCCGCCATCCCGGCCACGACCGCGGCGGCTTTGGCGCCCGCGTTCGACCCTGTGGACAGATCCGGCCGCACCCGGGATGCGACCAGCCCGGCCAGATCGACCTGCTCGGCCAGACCCATCACCGGCACCAGGCCGGCACACGACACCAGATTCGCCTCGTCGAACACCGCATCGACCGCGCGGCGAGCATGCAACAATCGCACCTACGAGATGCCCTCTCGACCAGGGTGATGGAAGCGTAGAGAACTCCCATCCTTCCAGGTCAGAGGGCATTTCCCATACCCTCGCACCTCACAACGTGACCGTTGGTCGGTGGATCGAGGCTAAGCGCGATCAGCTCAGCCTCGGTGGGTGTTACGACATCACACGGTATGCGAGATCAGATCAGCCACAGTGGACGGCGCCGGCATCGCGGCGATTTCGGCTGCCAGCTCGGCCGCGCGAACGTGGTAGCCGTCATCAGAGAGAAGCTTGGACGCCTCGATGCGCACGGCGGACGCGCAGCGCTCCGGGAACGGGACGCTGCGGGCGGCGCCGGCCGCGGTGAGCCGTTCGGCGATGGCGAACTGGTCGCACATCTGCGGCATCAGGAGCTGCGGCCGGCCGATGGTCAGGGCCGCCATCGAGCTGCCCGAGCCGCCGTGGTGCACGAACAGCGCGCAGCCCGGCAGCACCTGGTTGTGCGGGATCCAGCCGATCCGCCGCACGTCGTCGGGCAGCCCGGTCAGGTTGTGCACGCCGGCGCCGGACACCACGATCTCGACGTCGAGGCCGTGCAGGCCGTGCACGGCGGCGGTGAGGCCGTCGACCCCCTCCGGGATCGGCACGGTGCCCATCGACACGCACACGCGCGGGCGCGACGGGGCCTCCAACAGCCAATTCGGGATGGTGCAGGCCGCGTTGTACGGCACGTACCGCATCGGCGTCCCGCCCGGCACGGAGCCGAGACTCGGCGGGCAGGTGTCGATGGTGAGCGCCGGTGGATCGACCGTGATCCCGCCGTACAATATGGACAGTCGCGAGTGGACTTTGGCCAGCGCGGCCCGGTGCACCTCTGGCGGGACCGGCAGCCCCCAGTGCTGCAGCACCCACGGGATCCCGGCCCGGGTGGCGGCGAGTGGGCCGGAGTATTCGACGGGCTCGGTGACGACCACGTCCGGCCGCCACGCCCGCACGAGCGCGTCGACGTCGTCGCGGGTGCGCTCGGCGAGGGCGACGAACACGTCCAGGTCGAGCTCCTCGTTGCCGCCGAGGTCGAGCCCGGCCGGCCAGAGCTCGAAGAACGAGGCGTCACCGCCGACCACGGCCGCCGTCAGCCCGGCCCGGCGGACCTGTTGGTGCAGTGGCTGCGGTACGGCCACCAGCACCTGATCCCCGCGCAGGTGGTGGGCCCAGGCCAGCGGCACCATCGAGAACAGGTGCCCGGGGGCGGGATTCATGGTGAACAGGACGCGCATGTCACGCTCCGAGGGTCACGGGCAGGTCCTCGATGCCGCGCAGCATGGTGCCGGGCGCGCGGTAGCGCACCGGCCCGGCGATGCGCAGCCCCGGGAACCGGCGCAGCAGGCGGGGAAAGAGCACCTGGGCGTGCAGCCGGGCCAGCGCCGCACCCGGGCAGAAGTGCCGCCCGGCGCCGAAGCTCAGCGCCGCCCGCCCGGGCCGGCGCAGCACGTCGAAGCGCTCGGGCTTCTCCACGTACGCCGGGTCGCGGTTGGCCGCCCCGACCAGCCCGAGCACGGCCATGCCCGGCCGCACCTCGACGTCGCCGAAGCGCGCGGGCGCGGTGGCGATGCGCACCGCGACCTGCACCGGCGGCTCGTAGCGCAGGATCTCCTCGACGGCCCGCTCGGCCGTGGCGTCGTCGCCCCCGCGCACCAGGGCGGCCTCGTCGGGGTACGACAGCAGCAACCGCGCCCCGAGGGTCACCAGGCTGGCGGGCGAGTCGTAGCCGGCCCCGAACAGCAGCACCAGATCGCCGAGGTACTGTTCGCCCAGATCCGCCCGCAGCCCACGCACGATCGGCAGCAGCCCGGTCTCCGCCTGCCCGGCGAAGACCTCGAGCGCGTCGATGATCTCGTCCCCCGCGGTCGCCATCTCGCTGCGCTGCCGCGGCGTCATGAACGGCTCGAACGCCGCGGACGCGGCCCGCGCGGCCTCCCCGAGCCGCAGCGCCTCGGCGTCGGGAATGTCGAGCAGCCGCCCGGTGACGAGCGAGGCGAACGGGATCGCCAGCGCCTCGGCCAGATTCACCGTCTCCTGTACCGCCAGCCGCTCCGCCAGCGCGTCCAGGCACGATTCGGCCGTGGCGACGGTGTGCGCCCGCAACTCCTCGGCCCGACGCGGCACGAGCCGCCGGGCGAGCGCGGCGCGCAGTTCACTGTGGACGGTGCCCTCGCGCCACCCGAACGACTGGTACAGGCAGCGAATGATCCGCACGTCCCGCCAGTTCGGCGTCAGCAGCGCGGGATCCTCCCCCGGGCTGGCGAAGATCGGGTCCTGCAGCAGCCGCGACACGTCGGCGTGCCGGCTGAGCACCACGGCCGCCGTCTTGCCGGGCAGATCCACGCGCAGCACGGGCGTCCGCTCGCGCAGCGCGCGGTAGTGGGCGTACGGATCGGCGAGCGCCCGCGGCCGCACCAGGTCCACGAAGAGCCGCTCGGCGTGCCGCCGCTCCGCCTCGTCCCAGAACCGCGTCAACGCCTCGGTGGTGCGTTCCGGCTGTTCGAGGTTCGGGCTGTGCGACGCGTCGGGAATGATCTCGAGCGCGGCCCCGACGCGCTCCGCGTACCCGGCGAAGTCCCGCGCGGACCACAGCCGCTGGTCGCGGTGCCCGTGCATGAGCAGCACGGGTAGCCGCGTGGCCCGCAGGTCGGCGCCCCGGTCGGACTCGGCGGTGAGCGAGCGGAGCGCACCGTGCAGGAACGCGAGCCGCATCCCGTCGAGCCGCCGCCGCCAGAACTCCCGCCGGTCGACGTCCCGCTCGGGCACCAGCCGCCGCACGACGGGCCACATGACGGCCGCGCCCTGCAGCTTGAGCGTGGCGTCGAACCCGGCGAGCAGCCGGCGATGCTTGGCGCCGTCCATCCCGGGCCCGGCCCCGATGAGCGCCACGGACCGCAGCAGCTCCGGCTTCAGCAGCGCGGCGGCCCTTGCGACGAACCCGCCGTACGAGTGCCCGACGAGGTGCACCGGGCGCCCGATGCTCTCGAGCACGGCCACGAGATCCGCCGCGTGCCGGGCGATCGTGTGCCCCTCGGGCGACTCCTCGTCGAGCTCCGCGTAGTGCCCGCGGTAGTCGTAGGCGTAGGCGTGGTACCCGGCGCCGGCAATGCCCGGCAGCACGGGGAGGAAGTCCTCCTTGGACCCGACCACCCCCGCACACAGCACCACGGCCGCCTCCTGCTCGCGGTCGCCGCCAGGCCGCCGCACGAGCGCCGAAACGGGCCCGACGGCGGTGTCGAGCACCATCTCGGGATCACTGAGCGTGAGCACAATACGACGATAGGACCTGATCGTCCGTTTTGTACGCCTCTCGCGATACTTGCGCCCGAAAGGTCACCCCGCCCGATACTGTGCTCCGGTGACCTACATCAAGAGCGTCACCTTCGACTGCACCGACGCGCTGGCCCAGGCCACCTTCTGGGCGGCGGCCCTGGGCTCCGACGTCGACGAGGACTCAACCGCGGACCGCGCCTTCGTCGAGGCCGCCGGCTGGGGCGGCCCGAACATCTGGTTCCAGCGGGTGCCGGAGCCCAAGGCGGCCAAGAACCGCCAGCACTTCGACTTGCGCGCCCCCGGCCCCGTGGCGGACGAGGTAGCCCGCCTGGAGTCCCTCGGCGCCCGTGTCCTCCAACGCGGCGACGACCTGACGGTGATGGCCGACCCGGAGGGCAACGAGTTCTGCGTCGAGTGACCTCAGTGCAGGACGGCGTCCTCGGGCAGCGTTGGCAGGAGGGCGGCGCCGGTCAGGGGTGCCGTCTCCCCCAGGGCGGCCGGCAGCACCTCCACATGCTGGTACGTCAGCCTCCGATGCAAGGCCGCGCGCAGCGGTGGCCAGAGGGCGGGGCGGGTCAGGGCTATGGCGCCGCCCAGGGCCACCGCGTCCAGCCCCGCGCTCAGCGCGAAGTTGGCCACGCCCAAGGCCAGATCCTCGGCATAGCGCCGCCAGAACGCGGTGTCGTCGATCTCCTCCAACGGGCGGCCGAGGCGCCGGGCCAGGGCGTCGCCGCCGGTCAGGGTCTGCAGGCAGCCCGTCTGACCGCAGGAGCACGGCTCGTCGTTGCCCGGCACCAGCTGGTGGCCCGCCTCCGTGGTGAGCCAGACGCCGCCCAGCCGCAGGGCCGCGCCCACGCCGGTGGACAAGGTCAGGTACCCGCACCGCGAAAACGCCTGCAGCGAGCCCGACAGCGCCTCGCCCAGCAGGCCGCACGTGGCGTCGTGAGCAACCCGTACCGGGGTGTCCAGCAAGGTCGCGAGGTCGAGCGCCAACGGGCGGCCCTCGTACTCGCGCAGGTTCAGCGCCACCCGCACCACCCCGTCCGGCGTCAGGCGGCCGCAGAAGGAGACGCCGAGCGGGGACGCCAGCGGCGGCACCGCCGCCGCGATCATGGCCAGCTCGCGGTCGTAGGACGGCTCGGTCGGGAAGCGGGTGACAAAGCCGTCGTGCAGGACGCGGGTCCAGGTTCCGCCAATGTCCAAGGAGATCGACACAATTCATTGTAGAGGTGTGTCGATATTTGTGGGAATCTGGGCGTGGTTCACCCCACCGCCATGGAGGACCGCACATGAAGGCTCGTCTTGCCCTGCTCGCCGTCGCCTGTCTCGTGGCCGCCCAGCTCGTCAGCACCGGGGCCGCCGCTGCCACCACCGTCACGATCAACGGGTCCGCCGCCGGGCGGACGTTCGACGGTGTCGGCGCCATCTCCGGGGGCGGCGGCAACAGCCGGCTGCTCTTCGACTACCCGGAACCCCAGCGCAGCCAGATTCTCGACTACCTGTTCAAGCCCGGCTACGGGGCCGCCATGCAGATGATGAAGGTCGAGGTCGGCGGCGACACCAACTCGACCAGCGGGGCCGAGCCCAGCCACAAGCACACCGCGAGCGATCTCAACTGTAACCGCGGTTACGAGTGGTGGATGGCCGAGCAGGCCCGGGCGCGCAATCCGCAGATCAAGCTCTACGCGCTCGCCTGGGGCGCGCCGGGCTGGATCGGCAACGGGAACTTCTGGTCCGACGACATGATCAATTACTACATCAGCTTCCTGGACTGCGCGAAGAACAGCCACGGGCTGACGTTCGACTACATCGGGGGCTGGAACGAGCGCGGGTACGACAAGGGCTGGTACGAGCGGCTCAAGTCCGCGCTCAACAGCCGCGGGTACGCCAACGTCAAGGTGGTCGCCGACGACACCAGCTGGGACCCGGCCAACGACGTCGTCAGCGATCCCGCCTTCGCGGCCGCCGTGGACGTGCTGGGCTCGCACTACGTGTGCGGGTACCGGGGCACCCAGACCAACTGCCCGAGCAGTACCAACGCGATCAACAGCGGGAAGAAGGTCTGGGCCAGCGAGAACGGCTCCGACGACTACAACCTCGGCGCCGTCGCGCTGGCGCGGGGCATCAACCGCGGCTACATCGACGGGAAGATGACCGCCTACCTCAACTGGCCGGTGATCGCCGCGATCACGCCGAACATCCCGTTCCCGACGATGGGGGTGGCGCTGGCCGCGCAGCCGTGGTCCGGCAACTACTCGATCGGCAAGAACACCTGGGTGATGGCGCACACCACGCAGTTCACCGCCCCGGGCTGGCGCTACCTCGACTCGGCCTCCGGCTACCTGGGCGGCAACCGCGCCAACGGCAGCTACGTGACCATGCGCGACCCGAACAGCGGCAACTACAGCGTCGTCATCGAGACGCTGGACGCCACCGCCGCGCAGCCGTTCACCGCGACCGTCACCGGCGGGCTGTCCACCGGGTCGGTGCACGTGTGGTCGTCGCTGCTGTCCAGCGCCAACCAGGCCGACTACTTCGCGCACACCAGCGACGTGACCCCGTCCGGCGGGACGTACACGGTGACGCTCCAGCCCGGCCGGGTGTACACCCTGAGCACCACGACCGGCCAGGGCAAGGGCACCGCCACCTCCCCGGCCGCCGGCACCCTCGCGCTGCCGTACTCCGACAACTTCAACGGCTACGCGATCGGCCGCGAGGCCAAGTACCTGGCCGACATGCAGGGCGCGTTCGAGATCGCCCAGTGCGGCGGGACCACCTGCGTGCGGCAGATGTCGCCGCGGGCCCCGATCACCTGGGACGACCTCAGCGACCCCTACGCGCTGCTGGGCGACCTGAGCTGGAGCAACTACAAGGTCTCCACCGACGTGCTGCTGGAGCAGGCCGGATACGTCGAGGTCATCGGCCGGGCCGGCACCCAGCACGCGTTCGGGCCGGCCGGGCTCAACGCCTACTACCTGCGGATGTCGAACACCGGCGCGTGGAGTGTGCTGCGCAACGACGTCAACAACGCCATGACAACCCTTCGCTCCGGTACCGTCTCCGCGCCCGGCACCGGCACCTGGCACAACATCGCGCTGACCTTCTCGGGCACCACGCTCACCGCCCAGATCGACGGCGCGACGGTGGCGACGCTGACCGACGCGTCGTGGTACACCGGCCAGGTCGGCATCGGCACCAGCCAGGGCGAGACCGCCCAGTTCGACAACCTGTCGGTCACCGCCGTGTCCGGGCCGCCCCCGCCGGTCAGCGGCCAGCTCGTCTCCGCCCAGTCCGGGCGCTGCCTCGACGTGCCCGGCCAGACACAGACCAACGGCACCCAGGTCGCGATCTGGGACTGCAACGGTGGCGCCAACCAGCAATGGACCCAGGTGTCAGGGGCGCTTCGGGTGTACTCCAACAAGTGCCTCGATGTCCTGAACAACGCAACGGCGCCCGGCTCGCCGGTGGCCATCTGGGACTGCAACGGCGGGGCGAACCAGCAGTGGACCGTCGGCTCCGACGGCACCATCAAGGGCGTCCAGTCCGGCCTGTGCCTGGACGTCACCGGCCAGAACACCGCCAACGGCACGCTGGTGGAGCTCTGGACCTGCAACGGCGGCGCCAACCAGCGCTGGTCACGGTAACCGCTACTGCGCCCGGGCCTCTTCGGGGGCCCGGGCCAGGAAGTCGGCCACCAGGTCGGCGAAGCGCGGACGGCCCAGGCAGGGCTCGTTGTGGCTGGCGCCGCGCACGACGGCCGTGCGGGCGTCCGGCATGGCCGCGGCCAGCTTCTCGTTCATCTCGCGGTAGTACGCCCCGCTGCGCCCGCCCGCGGCCAGCAGGGCCCGCGCCGTGATCCCCGCGTACTCCGTGGCGGGCCCGGCGGTTGCCGCGACCTCCTCGGTCTCCAGCATCGTCCCCGGCAGCAGCTCGCCCATCATCCGGCCGACCGGCGTCTTCAGGAACAGCTTGGTGACCGCCACCCGCACGCCGAACGACAGACCGTTGAGCTTCAGGCCGCCGCTCATCACGGCCAGCGCCCGCGGCACGTCGCCGGCGTCGATGTAGGCGCGCATCCGCGGGATGAAGTCCGTCGGGAACGTGCCGTCGACGTTCACCGCCCCGTCGTACAGCACGATGTTGTCCAGCGGCAGCTCCAGCGCGGCGCGCAGCACGACCAGGCCGCCGTAGCTGTGCCCGAGCACGTTGCGGGCGCCGGTGCGCTCCAGCACCGCGGCCAGGTCGGCGATCTCGTCGTCGACCGTGTACCCCGGCGCCCGCGGCCCCGCGTCCGCCCGCCCGCGCCGGTTGTACAGGTGCACCGTGACCCGGCCGGCCAGGCGCCGGGCGAGCGGCTCGTAGTACTTCGCGGTGATCGCCCCGCCGTGCACGACCACCAGATCCACCGGATCCATGCCACCTCCTCTTATTTGCGAACGACGTTTGCAGTTTACAGTAGTGAGGTGGGGGACAGCCAGTCGATATTCCAGCGGCCGCCGCGGGGCACCCGGGGGCCCACGCCGTCGCACAGCCGCGAGGAGATCGTGGCCGTCGCGATCGGGCTGGCCGACGCCGACGGGCTCGGGGCGGTGTCGATGCGCGCGGTCGCCGCGAAGCTGGGCACCGGGGCCGGATCCCTCTACCGGTACCTCTCCTCGCGCGACGACCTGCTCGACCTCATGGCCGACGCGGTGATCGGCGACATCGCGCCGTACCCGGAGGCGGACGAGCCGCTCGACGCGCTGGTCGCCCTGGCCCGCCGGCAGCTGACCGTCTACAAGCGACACGCCTGGCTGCCCGAGGTGGTCCAGCAGACGAAGGGCTTCGGCCCCAACGCCCTCGCGTACTTGGACCACTGCATCGGCGTGCTGGCCCCGGTCCGCTGCCCGGTCACGGCCAAGTTCGAGGCGGTCGCCATGATCACCGGCGTGGTGGTGCTGTTCGCCCGGCCGCAGCCGGAGGGCCTCGGCTTCGCCGCGATCGACTTCACCAAGTACCAGAACCTGGCCGCGGCCATCCAGGAGGCGTCCTCCGGAGCCCTGAAGGCCCCGGAGGACGTACCCGACCTCTTCGAACGCGCCCTGCGCTCGTTGCTGACCGGCCTCTTGTTTCACCACACGTAGACCCCAGTGCGGTTTTGAGGGGGTGTGGGTGGAGCGAAGCTCCCCCACCGCTTTTCCGGACATAACGGTGTATGACATAGCGCCAAAGCGCCCATACAGTGGAGAGCGTTAGCGCCGGGCCCACTTCTGGGCGCCGGTGCCGTTGCAGTCGTACAGCTGCACGATGGTGCCGTTCGCGGTGCCGCTGCCGTTCACGTCGATGCACTTGCCCGAGCCGGCGCCGACGATCGTGCCGTCCGTGTTGAACGTGAACTTCTGCGCGGTGGTGACGTTGCAGTCCCAGAGCTGCACCTTGGTGCCGTTGGCGGTCCCGTTGGCGTTGATGTCGAGGCACTTGTTGCCGTACAGCCGCAGCTCCCCCGCCGCCGTGCGCGTCCACGACTGGTTGGTGCCGCCGTGGCAGTCCCAGAGGATGAGCTGGGTGCCGTTGGCGGTGCCGGCCCCGGAGGCGTCGAGGCAGCGGCCGGACTGCGGGTTCGTCACGCCGCCCGCCGCGCCGACCGGGGGCACCCCGCCGCCCTGGAGACTGGCCGGGAAGGCCTGCAGCGCGGAGTACCAGCGAGCGCCCATCTTGTCGTAGCCACCGGCGTTGGGGTGCACGCCGTCGGCCAGGTCGGCGGTGGTGATGGCCGAGTGCATGTCGACCAGGTGGGTCTTCGCGCCCTTCTGCGCGACGATGCCGGGGATCGTCGCGTTGTACGCCTGCACCCGCGACTCCAGCGTGGCGTCGCTCTCCGGGGTGATCTGGGCGACGAACAGCTCGACGTTCGGGTCGTTGGCCCGGATCTTGTCGATCAGCGCCGACAGCCGCGCGGGCGCGTTGGCGATGTCGTAGTTCTGGTTCATGTCGTTGGTGCCGATGTGCAGCAGGATCGTGCGCGGCGCGTACGAGCGCAGCCAGCCGACGATGTTCGCGTCGAGCTGGTCGATCCGCCAGCCGGAGTGGCCCTCGTGGTCGTGGTCGCCCAGGTTCGCCGGCCCGTTGAAGCCGGAGCCGACGAAGTCCGTGGTGAAGCCGCCGGCCGCGAGGCGCTGCCAGAGGTTGATCCGATAGCCGCCGGGCACGTTGTACCCGTCCGTGATCGAGTCACCCAGCGGCATGATCTTCACGCCGCCGTTCGACTCGGCGTACGCGGGCGCGGCGGCGGCGCCCAGCGCGGCGGCCACCATCGCCGCGGCCAGCCCGATGGTGGTGAGAATGCGTCGCATGCTTGTCCGTCCTCCCTGGAGGAATGGCCTGCACGCCGCCCTGGCGGAGGCGGCGTGCAGGGGTCTGGAGGGGGTCTTCGGCGCATTGATTCTCAGCGATGTCAGACGATTCGTCGACCCGGCGCACACCCACGGCGCGACGAGCGCCCCGGCCGCTGCGCCGAGCGGTCACCCATGTTCGAAAACCAGTGATCACCATTGCAATTTGGACGTCGAAGCGGCGGCCGGCGGCCGCTCGGCGCACAATCCACCGGTGGGAAACACGCTGACGATCGACTGTGGCGGCGGCGGCCTGAAGGCGGCCGTGGTCGACGACTCCGACGCGTTGGCCGGCGGCCCGATCCGGGTGCCGACGCCGTACCCGTTCCCGCCCGAGCGCTTCATCCGCGCCATGCTCGACATCGAGGCCCAGCTCCCGCCGGCCGACCGGGTGACCGTCGGCCTGCCCGGGATGATCCGCCACGGCCGGGTGGTGGCGACCCCGCACTACGTGAACCGGGCCGGCCCGCACACCCCGGTCGACCCCGAGCTGTTCGCGGCCTGGACCGGCTACGACGCCCGCGCGGCGCTGAACCGGGCGTTCGGCAAGCCGGTGCTGGTGCTCAACGACGCCGAGGTGCACGGGGCCGCCCTGGTGGTGGGCACCGGCCTGGAGCTCGTCATCACGCTCGGGACCGGGCTCGGCAACGCGCTCTTCGACGACGGGGCGCTGGCCCCGCACCTGGAGCTGTCGCACGGGCCGATCCGGCGCAAGAAGACCTACGACACGTACATCGGCGAACTCCAGCGCCGCGAGATCGGCAACGCACGCTGGTCGCGCCGGGTCCGCCGGGTCGTCGACGGGCTGCGCCCGGTGTTCCGCTGGGACCGCCTCTACATCGGCGGCGGCAACGCGGCCCTCATCGACGCCGAGCAGGTGGCCCTCCTCGGCGACGACGTGACGATCGTCCCCAACACCGCCGGCGTCACCGGCGGCGCGCGCGCCTGGAAACTGATCGGCGCCTAGCACTGTATGGGCGCCCTGGCACCGTTGGATACACCGTTATGTCCTGAAAAGCAGTGGGGGAGCTCCGCTCCACCCACACCCCCTCAAAACCGCACCGTGGCCTAGCTGCGGCTCAGGTCCAGCAGGCGCTCGCCGAGCCTTGTCACCTCGGTGCGCAGCTCGGCGGGGTGCTCGATGGTGAAATCCCAGCCCAGACCGGCCAGCATCCGGGCCATGCCGTCCAGGTGCTCGGCCCGGCACAGCAGTCGGGTCCCGTTTTCAACCGCCGCAGTTGTACCGACTGAGGCCGGCACCCGCCGCCGCACGTCCTCGATCGGGGCGTGCAGCACCACCTCGACCTCGTGCCGGTAGGGCACCGCGGCCAGGGCGCCGACGACGTGCCCGGCGGCGTCGAACGACTCGGGCGGCTCGAAGCGGTCCTCCCCCACCGTGACCGCCCCGATGCGGTCCAGCCGCAGCGTGCGCAGTTCGCCGCTGCGGTGGTCGAGGCCCGTCGCGTACCAGCGGCCGGCGTGGAAGACGACACCGTACGGGTCGAAGTCGCGCCGGGTCTCCTCGCCGCGCCACGAGCGGTACACAAGGGAAAGGCGGCGGCGATCGCGGACCGCTTCGCCGACGTCGAGCAGGTGCCGCACGTCGAACAGGCTCGCGGCCTTCGCGGGCTGGGTGAAGCCGAGGGTCGCCCGCACCGCCTGGACCCGGTCGCGCAGGGCGGACGGCAGCATCCGCTCGATCTTGGCCAGGGCGGACGCCCGCGCGGAGGCGCCGACGCCGAGCCCGAGCCGCTCGGCCGCGACCAGCCCGAGGACCACGGCCACGGCCTCGTCGTCGCCCAGCATCAGGGGCGGGAGGCGGAAACCGGGCGCGAGCCGGTACCCGCCGTACCGTCCGCGCTCCGCCGACACCGGCAACCCCAGATCGGCCAGCGCGGCGGCATAACGGCGCACCGTCCGCTCGTCGATCCCGAGCCGCTCCGCCAGCTGCGGCCCGGTGAGCCCCGGCTGCGCCTGCAGCACTTCCAGCAGCGCGAGCACCCGCCCGGTGGACTGTGACACGGGTCACCACCCTCATCAGGGCGGAAAGTGCCCTGATTCAACACTAGCGTTGCCCGCATGACGAACTTCATCCTGGTCCCCGGCATGTGGCTCGGCGCGTGGGCGTGGGACGCGGTGGCCGAGCCTTTGCGCGCGGCAGGCCACGACGTGACGGCGGTGACGCTGGGCGGCCTGGCCGAGCGGGCGGGCGAGCCGGCCACCCTGGACTCACACATCGACGACATCGTGACCGCGGCCGCCGACCGGCGCGCGCTCACACTCGTCGGCCACAGCTACGGCGGCCTCCCGGTCCGCGGCGCCGCCGACCGCCTCGGAGACCGCGTGACCCGGGTCGTCTACGTCGACAGCGGCCCGGTCCCGGACGGCACCGCCCAGGCCGACTTCAGCGGCCCGGCCGAGTCGGACGTCCCGCCGCCCTCGTACGACCCGGCCGACGACCCGCACCAGTTCGCCGGCCTGGAGGCGCACGTGGCGCAGCTGCGGGCCCGCAGCACCCCCCACCCGAAGGACAGCGTCAACGGCCGACTGCGCCTGCTCAAGCCCGAGCAGCCCCCGACCGACCTGATCGTCAGCACCTTCGCCAAGGCCGACGCCGAGCAGATGATCGCCGCCGGCCACCCGTTCTTCGCCGGCCTCGACCGCCGCGACTACCGCGTCCACGAGCTGCCGACCGGCCACTGGCCCATGTTCAGCCGCCCAGCCGACCTGGCCGCCCTGCTCGCCGCGCTCTAAAACCCGCCGCGCCGCCGCTGGTAGGACCCGGTGCGGTTTTGAGGGGGTGTGGGTGGAGCGAAGCTCCCCCACCGCTTTTCAGGACATTCGACGGTCAAACCCCGCCGCCAAGGCGCCCATACAGTGCTGAGACCTTCCAGTGCCCGTCCAGCCCCAGAGGGTTGTGAAAACCCCGCCGCCAAGGCGCTCTAAACGCGCTTGTAGACGGTGCCCGCGTTCGCGTCCGTGAGGGATTTCGCGGTCCATTGGTTCGAGCCGCACTCGTACGGCTGCGGGTTGTTGTGCGGCTCGACCTTTTCCGGCGCCGTCGCCTTCCCGTCGACGGCCACCGTCATCTGCACGTCGCTGCCGGTCGAGGTGAACAGGATCTCGTGGTTGGCCGTCTTGAGCTCCCACTGGTTGGCCCCGGTGAACGTGGCGTCGACCTTGTGCCCGTCGGCGGTCTGGCCCGAGTACTTCGTCTGGCTGAAGTCCTCGACACCCTTGCCGTCCACGGTGATTTTCCAGGTTCGGCCGCCGCCGCTGAGGTTGACCTGGCCCAGCGGCTTGCCGCCGATGGTCACGTCACTCAGGTCGAACAGCGCGCTGTACTGCGACTGCTTCCAGTTCCCGATCAGGCACGAGTCCACCGGCCCGACCTGCGCGTTCGCCGTGGCCGCGGGCGACGCCGCGGTGGTCGCCGGGACGGAGGCGACCGGCGGCTCGTCGCCCTTGCCGCGGACCACCACCACCACGACGACGGCGACCGCCACCACGGCGAGCACGGCCAAGCTGGCGATGAGCGCGATCAGCCCGCTGCTCCGCCGGGGCGGCGGGGGCGGCTGAAACGGCGCGGGCTGGTAGGCAGGCTGCTGGTACGGCTGCTGCTGCGGCGGCGCCGAGTACGGCTGCGCGTAGGGCACGGCCGAGTACGGCTGCTGCGGCGGGTACTGCCCCGTGTACTCCTCACCGACCGGCGAGACCTCGTAATGCTCGTACGGTTGCGACACGATTCCTCCCCCGTTGTCACTCTTCCGGGTTCGAGGATGTCACAACCGCGAATGTAAGCTTCACCGCCCGCCCGCAGGTCCCCGCCCCGGCGGGGCCCGACGCATTGAGCTGTGTCGAAGCGCTTGCTTCAATCCGCCCGACGGTGAACGAGCCGGAGGGAGCGCATCATGCGGTGGCGGTTGATGTCCACGGTATCGGCGGTACTGGCCTTGCTGGCCGCCTCGGTCGCGCTCGCGCTGCCGAGCCGGGCGGCGGCGGCCCCGGTGCGGATCATGCCCCTCGGCGACTCGATCACCGGCTCGCCCGGCTGCTGGCGGGCGTTGCTCTGGCAGCAGCTGCAGGCCGGCGGGTACACGAACATCGACTTCGTCGGGACGCAGGCGCCGCAGGGCTGCGCGGTGCCGTACGACGGGGACGGCGAGGGTCACGGCGGCGCCCTGGTGACCGCGGTGGCCGACCAGAACCAGCTCGTCGGCTGGCTCGCCGCCACCCACCCGGACGTGGTGCTCATGCACTTCGGGACCAACGACGTGTGGAGCAACCGGAGCACCGACACGATCCTCGCCGCGTACTCGAAGCTCGTCGACCAGATGCGCGCCAGCAACCCCGCGATGCGCATCCTGGTGGCCCAGATCATCCCGATGAACCCGTCGACGTGCCCGGAGTGCGCGCAGCGGGTGGTGGCGCTGAACGCGGCCATCCCGGGCTGGGCGGCCGCCCGGACGACGGCGGCCTCCCCGATCGTCGTGGTGGACCAGTGGACCGGCTTCAACACCGCGACCGACACCGGCGACGGCGTGCACCCCAACGACGCCGGCAACCAGAAGATGGCCGCCCGCTGGTATCCGGCACTCGCCAAAGCCCTCGGCAACACGACGCCCACGAGCCCATCAGCAAGCCCGTCATCAAGCTCGTCATCAAGCTCGTCATCCGGAAGCGGTGGATGCAGCGCCACGTACAAGGTGACGAACCAGTGGCCCGGCGGCTTCCAGGCCGACGTCACGGTGCGCAACGCGGGCACCGCGGCCATCAAGGGCTGGACGCTGAGGTGGAGTTTCACCGGCGGGGAGACGGTGAACCAGGCCTGGAACGCGACGGTGACCCAGTCCGGCGCCGCGGTGACCGCGACCAACGTCAACTGGAACGGCGCCCTGGCCCCCAACGCCTCGGCGACGTTCGGGCTCATCGGCAACGGCACCGGCGGTACGCCCGCGGTGACCTGCGCGGCGAGCTAGGAGACCAGGGCGAAGCCACCCCGGGCCAGGAGATCCGCGAATTCCCGCTCCGGCACCGGGCGGGAGAAGTGGAAGCCCTGGCCGATCGGGCAGCCCAGGCGCGCCAGCTCGCGGGCCTGGGCGGCGTCCTCGATGCCCTCGGCGACGACCTGCAGGTCGAGCGCCTGGGCCAGGTCGAGGATCGCGCGGGCCAGGGCCGAGTGCTCCGGCCCGCGCGCCACGCCGTCGACGAACGGCTTGGGGATCTTCAGGATGTCGATCGGGAAGGTGTGCAGGCGGGACAGCGAGGAGTACCCGGTGCCGAAGTCGTCGACGGCCAGCCGCACGCCGAGGGACTTCAGCTCGGCCAGGCGGCTCGCGGCCACCTCGGCGTCCTCGCTCAGCAGCGACTCGGTGATCTCCAGGGTCAGCTGCTCCGGGTCGAGGCCGCTGTGCAGGAGGGTCTGCTGGACGTACAACGTGACGGCCGGGTCCTGCACCTGCCGCGGTGACAGGTTGACGCTGATCTTCGGGCGGGCCCCGTCGACCGGCCAGCCGGCGGCGGTGCGGCAGGCGGCACCGAGCACCTCGTAGCCGAGCGGCAGGATGAGGCCGGTCTCCTCGGCGAGCGGGATGAACCGGTCCGGCGGGATGAGGCCCTTCTGCGGGTGCGGCCAGCGGACCAGCGCCTCCGCCCCGGTGATGGAACCGTCGCGGAGGTCGACGAACGGCTGGTAGTACACGAGCAGCTCATGCCGCTCGATGGCGCCGCGCAGGTCCTCGGCCAGGTCCAGCTTCTCCAGGAGGCCGGCCTGCATGCTCGGGGCGAAGTAGGCGTAGCGGTTGCGGCCCTGCCGCTTCGCCATGTGCATCGCGACGTCGGCGTTGCGCAGGAGCTCGTCGGCGTCCGGCGGGCGGTCCGGGTCGGGCAGCGCGATGCCGACGCTGGCCTGCGGCTGGATCTCGCGGCCGCCCACGCTGATCGGGCGGCGCATGGTGGTGAGCACGCGCTCGGCCACCCGCGCGGCCTCGGCGGCGTCGTCGAGGTGCTCCAGCAGCATCGCGAACTCGTCGCCCCCGAGCCGCGCGGCGGTGTCGGCCGAGCGCAGGCAGGAGCGGAGCCGATCGGCCGTGGTGCGCAGCAGCGCGTCGCCGGCGGCGTGGCCGAGCGAGTCGTTGACGGTCTTGAAGTCGTCGAGGTCGACGATCAGAAGGGCGATGTGTCGGTACGGCGTGCCGCGCCGTTCCAGCGCGTGATGGATACGGTCGGCGAGCAGGGCCCGGTTCGCCAGCCCGGTCAGCCCGTCGTGGAACGCCTGGTGCGTGAGCTGCTCCTCGAGGGCCTTGCGCTCGGTGATGTCCCGGGTGGTGAAGAGGTACCCGCGCTCGTCGCCGTCGTCGACCGCCCGCCCGCTCGTCTCGGTGAGCACGAACCCGCCGTCGGCGCGGCGCAGCCGGCACTCGACCGGGCCCACCTGGCCGTTCGCCTGCCGGGTGGCCAGCAGGAGCCGCACGCGGTCGCGGTCGTCCGGGTGCACCAGGTCGGTGAGCGGGCGGCCGAGCACCGCGGCCGGCTCCTCGCCGAGCAGGGAGCGGATGGAGGGCGTGACGTACTGGATGATCCCGTCGGGCCGGCAGATCGACAGCAGGTCGGTGACCTGCTCGGTGAGGCGCTGGAAGCGGCCCTCGGCGCGCTGGCGCTGCCCCTCCCGCAGCACGTTGACCACGTCGGCCAGCCGCACCAGGACGAGCACGAACAGCGCGCAGGAGGCGGTCAGGAACACGGCGAGTTCGGTCGTGGCCGCGGACTTGACGGTGATGACGATCGGGATGAGCAGCGCGGCCACCGCCAGCAGCACCGCGACCCGGCCGCTGGACAGCCGGGGCGGGCCGGGCGGCAGCGGCTCGTCGACGCGGCGCATGTCGGGGTGCAGGGCCGAACACCCGGCGCTGAGGTAGAAGGCGATCCAGACCACGTCGACCCAGCTGCCGGCGTGAAAGTTCCCGCGCAGCGACTGCCACGTGAAGACGGCATCCGCGGCGAGCAGGCAGGCCAGTCCGAGAAACAGGAGCCGCATGGGTGTACCGCGAGCAGTGCCGCGCCCGCCGCTCAGCCGCGCCATCACCGCGAGGACGAGGACGTCGCCGAACGGGTACGAAAGCGCCACGATCCGCTCGCCGGTGCCGCTGGTGGCGCTGGCCAGGTACGGCTCGATGAGGAACACCCAGGTCAGCAGCGCCCCGCCGACGGTGACGATGGTGCCGTCGATCAGCGCCGCGCGGTCGCCGCCGGGGCTCTGCCGGCGCACCAGGATGGCCAGGGCGACGGCCAGGCACGGGTACAGCACGAAGTAGAACACGTCGGCCAGCCCCGGCCCGGGCGCGGCGCGGCCGTGCACGAGCTGGGGCCAGTAGAACAGCGCCTCGCCGACCGAGTACGACACCAGCCCGCTCGCCGCCAGCCACCACGGCAGCGGCCGCGGCGGCCGGTGCACGGCGATCCCGACCGCGATGGCCACCGCCGAGGACAGGGCGATGGCCACCCAGATCACGGTGCGCAGCGGCGAGTCGGGCGTCAGGAAGTACACGACGCCCAGCACCACGCCGACGGCGGCGTACGCGCGCAGCAGCACTCGACCCCCTCCGGTGTCACCCGGGAGCCCAATCGGCCACTTCGTACGCCGCTTTACGGTTTCGCCCGGTGCGTCACTCGCGGACGGCGGCCATCCGGGCGGCCGGGGTGCGCAGGGCGAGCGCGGCCGGGATCAGCGCGGCGACGAGGGCCACGACGGCGCAGACGGCCGCCACCGTCAGCACGGGCGTCCACGGTACGACCAGGACCGGATCCGCGCCGCCGGCGGTGTGCAGGTGCGGGACCATGGCCAGCAGCATCGCGCCGGCCACGAGCCAGGCCAGGAGCACCCCGGCCGCCGCGGCCAGCAGCGCCTCCAGCCCGACCATGCCCAGGACCTGCCGGGGCGTGGTGCCGGCCAGCCGCAGCACGGCGAGGTCGCGGGACCGGTCGGCGGTGGCCATGACGAGCGTGTTGGCGATGGCGATCGTGGTGTACAGCAGGGCCATCCCGAGCACCGTGAGCAGCGCCAGGTCGTTCATCCGGCGCTGGTCGGCCTCCAGGGCGGCGAAGTACTCGGGCGCGGTGAGCACGGTGCCCTCCACCCCCGCGGCCGGGCCGGTGAGGAAGACGGCGTCCGGGTGGCCGGGGCCGAGCGACCACGGCAGCAGCACCGAGTCGTCCAGGTCGAAGGCCGGCTCCAGCACGCCCGCCACGCGCAGGTGCACCGGGGTGGAGTCGTCGAGCCAGAAGTCGGCGGTGCCGCCCGCCCGCCAGTGCATCGACTCGGCGAGCGCGTGCCCGACGACGACGGTCCCCTCGGCCGGCTCGACGCTCACCCGCATCACGCGGCCGAGGCCGGGACCGGCGAAGAGGGCGTCGAACGGCTCGGCGTACTCGTCCTGGTCGATGTACACGCTGCCGTGCGCGACCGGCACCCCACCGGCCGGCGTCGTGACCGGGTCGATCAGCACGCCGGTCGCGGTGAGGCGGGCGGCGCTCGCGTCGGCCTCGGCCCGCCAGATGGTGGCCGTGGCGGCCAGGGTGCTCGCCGCGATGCCGGCGGTGAGCAGGATCGGGGCGACCGTCGAGGCCGTGCGCCGCACCGCGGTCAGGGCGCCGTCGCGGGCCAGGGCGGCCGTCACGCCGGGGAGCAGCCGGCCGGTGAGCCAGGCGGCGCCGGGGGCCAGCAGCGGGGCGAACAGGGCGATACCGGTGATGGCGAGTTGGGCGTCGAGCAGTACCAGAGCGATGGCTTCGGGCCCTTCGACCGGGACCCAGATGAGCATGGCCGCGGTGCCAGCGAGGAACGCCAGGCCGAACACCCAGCGCCCGGCGGTCATCACGCGCTTCTCGACCGAGGCCTCGCGCAGCGCCTCGATCGGCCGGACCCGCCCGGCCCGCCGCGCCGCGACCGCCGCGCCGATGATCGCGACGAGCAGCCCGGCCCCGAACGCGGCCAGCAGCGGCCACCACACGAACCCGGCGGTGAACCCGCTCGGCGCGAACCCGTTGCGGGCCATGGAGTGCGCGAACGGCGGCGCGGCGAGCAGCCCGGCCGCGCACCCGGCGAGCCCGGCCACCACGCCGACCACGATCGCCTCGCCGAGCACGAGCCGGCGCACCTGGCGCGGGGTGGCCCCGGCCGCCCGCAGCAGCGCGAGCTCCCGCCGCCGCTGGGCCACCGCGAACGCGAACGTGCCGGCGACCACGAACACCGCGACGAACGCGGCCACGCCGGCCGTGGTCCCCATGAGCGAGGCGGCCACCGCGAGCAGGTCGCCGTCCGGATTCGGCTCGGCCTCGGCGCGGGCGTCGCCGGTGAGCAACCGCGGGCCGTCGCCGACCGCCTTGCGTACGTCGGCCGCGCTCATGCCGGGCACGGCGATGGCGTCGATGCGCCCGCCGCTGAGCTCCTCGGCCGCGCGATCGGTGAGGTAGACCGCCTCCGGGCCCGGCACGGTGCCGGCGATCCGGAAGGTCCGCCCGAGGATGGTGAGCTCCCCCGTCCGCGCCCCCGCCACGACCACCTCGTCGTCGCGCTGCGGGCCGGCGTCGGCGGGCAGCCCGTGCAGGGCCGCGGCCGACCACGGGTGGGCGTTGCCGGGCAGCCAGCGGTCGACGATCGCGCCGGGCAGCCGCTGGGCGAGGTCGGCGGGCAGCGGGCGGGAGCGGTTGGTGGAGGTGCCGGCCGTGTACTCGTCCTCGGTCCCGGGATCGACGACGACCTCGATGCTGTTCTGGCCGGCGACGACGACGGCGGCGGTGTCGTACCAGACCGGCTTGCGGCCGCCCCCGACGCTGGAGGCGAGCGTGAGCCCGGTCGTGGCCAGCAGCGCCACCCCGAGCGCGAGCGCGATGAAGGTGCCGGCGAACGAGGCCCAGCGGGCCCGGACGGTCTGCAGCGAGATCCCGAGCACGGCCCTACACCCCCGCCGTCTCGAGGCCGGTCATGCGCTCGGCCACGGCCTGCGGCGTCGGCCCGGTCATCTCGGCCACCACCCGCCCGTCGGCCAGGAACACCACCCGGTCGGCGTGCGCGGCCGCGAACGGGTCGTGGGTCACCATGACCACCGTCTGCCCCTGGGTGTCCACCATGGACCGCAGCAGCCCGAGCACCTCGCGGCCGGTCCGCGAGTCGAGCGCCCCGGTCGGCTCGTCGGCGAAGAGCACGTCGGGCCGCGTGATGATGGCCCGCGCGATGGCGACCCGCTGCTGCTGCCCGCCGGACAGCTCGGCCGGCCGGTGCCGCGCCCGATCGGCGAGCCCCACGGCGCCGAGCACGGCCCGCACGTCCTTCCTGGCCGGCCGCTTCCCGGCGAGCCGCAACGGCAGCGCCACGTTCTGCTCGGCGCTGAGCGACGACAGCAGATTGAACGCCTGGAAGACGAACCCGATCCGCTCCCGCCGCAGCAGCGTCAGCCCGGTCTCGTTGAGCGACCCGAGGTCGACCCCGGCCACGTGTACCGTCCCGGCGCTGGGCCGCTCCAGCCCGGCCGCGGCCTGCAGGAGCGTCGACTTGCCCGACCCGGACGGCCCCATGACCGCCGTAAATGTCCCGCGCGCGAACCCCAGCGTCACGCCGTCCAGCGCGACGACGCTGCCGAACCGCTTCTGCACCCCGACGAGCGACACGACGTCTTCGGTCATGCATCCATCTCACCGGGATTCACCGGCCGTCTCACGCCCGCCGGCTGGCGTCCTCGTGGTGGGGCTTACCCCACCACGACCGCGCCGAGCACCGGTCTGAGCCCGCGGTCCTCGGCCGCATCCTTCGTGATGGCCGCCGTGACGGTGTCCCCACCGGCGGTGGGCGAACTGCACGGTGGTCACCGGATGGAGGTTCCGGCGCTCATGTCGAACTCGGCGCCGGTCAGCAGGGCGGCGCTGTCGGAGGCGACGAACGCGGCCAGCTCGCCGACCTCGCGCAGGGTGGCCAGGCGGCCGGTCAGGGTCTGGGCGGTGAGGTAGGAGACGAGCTCGTCCCGGCCCTCGAAGTCCGGCGGGATCGTCTCGGGCAGGCCGCTGGTGCGCAGGGTGACCACGCGGATGCCGGACGGGCCGAGTTCGCACGCGAGCTGTTTGCGCATCGACTCGACGGCGTCGAAGGTCAGGCCCATGCCGCCGACGCTGAAGCGGCGGGCGGCCTGCCAGTCGAAGGAGCCGCCGAAGTACAGGATGAGGCCCGAACCCTGCGGCACCATCACCCGGGCGGCGGCGCGGGCGGTCAGGAACTTGGAGGTGATCGAGGTGATGATCGGGCGCAGGTAGTCGTCGGGGCTCATCTCGGCCATCGGGGTGCCCTGGACGTCCTGGTCGCTGATGACGTTGACCGAGACGTCCAGGCGGCCCGAGCGCTCCAGGACGCGGGCCGTGTGCTCGTCGACGGCGCGCTCGTCCAGGGCGTCGACGGCGTCGGCGTAGACCTTCCCGCCGGCCTCGGTGATCTCGTCGGCCACCGCCCGCAGGGTGGCCCGGGTCCGCCCGGCCAGGTGCACGGTGGCCCCGTGGCGGGCGAACGCCCTGGCCATCGCCCCGCCGACGTTGCCGCCGCCGCCGTAGACGACGGCCGTCCGATCCTGTAGCAACATGTGTACTCCCGTGTGTCGTCGACCTGACCATTCCTCTTCTCAACCCGCCGGGGTGCGCAAACTCATCGCGACAGGGTTGTGCGAGTGGGAGAGTCTGGAACCGTGAGCGGACACGACCACGACCATGCGCACGACCATGCGCACGACCATGGGCACGACCATGGGGTCGCCCAGGACGCGGACCGGCGGTGGCTGGCCGTCGCCCTGGCGCTGATCGGGGCGTTCATGGTCGGCGAGGTCGTCGTCGGGCTGCTCGTGCGGTCGCTCGCCCTGCTCTCCGACGCCGCGCACATGCTCACCGACGCCGGGGCGATCGTGCTCGCGCTGGTGGCCATGCGGCTGGCGGCGCGGCCGCCGAAAGGGGGGTACACCTTCGGGCTGAAACGGGCGGAGATCCTCTCGGCCCAGGCGAACGGGCTCACCATGCTGATCCTCGCCGCGGTGCTGGCGGTCGAGGCGGTGCGGCGGCTGTTCCACCCGCCGGACGTGGTCGGGCTGCCGGTGCTCGTCACCGCGGTCGCCGGGATCGGGGTCAACCTGCTCGCCAGCTGGGCGCTGAGCCGGGCCAACCGGACCAGCCTGAACGTCGAGGGCGCCTTCCAGCACGTGCTCAACGACCTGTTCGCGTTCGTCGCCACGGCGATCGCCGGGCTGGTCATGGTCACGACCGGGTTCACCCGGGCCGACCCGATCGCCACGCTGATCGTCGTGGCGCTCATGGTGCGCGCCGGGCTCGGGCTGGTCCGGGCGTCCGGGCGGATCTTCCTGGAGGCGGCCCCGAGCGGGATCGACCCGCCGGCGCTGGGCGAGCGGCTGGCGGCGATGGCGCATGTGGTGGAGGTACACGATCTGCACGTCTGGCAGATCACCTCCGGCGAGCCGGCGCTGTCGGCGCACGTGCTGGTCGCCCCGGGCCGCGACTGCCACGCGGTGCGGGCGGCGATCGAGGAGCTGCTGCGCCGGGAGTACGCGCTCACGCACAGCACCCTGCAGGTCGACCACGCGGGCGCCGGGCCACAGGATCCGGACGCGCACTGCGAGGACGCGCACGGCGTCGCCTATCGCTCGACATAGCGGGCCATCGCTACCGTGAGCGCATGCCCGATCCGCTGCGCCCCTCGCTGATGACGAAGATGCGCGCCTCCCTCGCCAAGGAGCGCGACGCGATGGTGCTGGAGGCCCTTCGGTCCGCCGGGAAGGCCGCCTACGACGAGATGATGCACGCCGAGCAGGCCCGCGAGCAGCTGGCCACCGACGGCCGCAGCGTGTGGGACGCCCCGCGGGCGACGGGCAGCCTGCTGGTGGCGGCCTGGAACGGGTACGTCCTGCAGACCCTCGGCGAGCGCTTCCTCGACGCCGACTACGCGGCCGGCCCGCGCACGGTCGGGTACGTGCCAGCGGTGACGTTCGACCAGGTGTCGGCCTGGCTCTCGGCGGTCGAGGGCTGGGTGTCGCGGGCCCGGCAGGCCCGGGTCAACCCCGACTACGACATCGCGCAGGAGCTGACCCTGCCCGCCGGCCTGCCCGAGTGGGCCGAGGACCGCACCTGCCCGCCCGAGCACCTCAGCGCGCTGCTGGCCGCGGTGCCGCCGCTGCGCCAGCACATCGACGTGGCCGTCTACGGGCTGGAGCGCTCCGGCGTGCCCGAGGAGCAGCGGACCGCCGTGAACCGGCTCAAGCAGCTCAACGCCGAGGCCACCGCGGCCGCCGACTACGCCGAGGCGCTGCGCGCCGACCGGCACGACGCGCGGCTGCACGAGCTGATCGAGAACAACCTCAAGAACGCGCTGGAGATCTGGTTCCACGTCGGGCAGCTGGCGGCGATGCCCGTCCTGCTGAGCCGGTACGAGTCGCTGCGCCCGGCCGCCCGCCCGGACGTGGCCGCGCTGCCCGGCGGGCACCGGTTCGACCCGTGGTGCCTGACCGACCGGGTCACGCTGCGCCGCTGGCAGACCGACCAGCGGGCCAAGACGGCGATCGCCCACCTGTGGCGCAACGACCCGGACCCGGCGGCCACCCTCGCGCTCAAGACGCAGCTCGAGGAGGCGATCGCGGACGGCGACGTGGTGCTGTACAAGACCCGGGACGGCAGCAGTTGCTACTTCGAGTGCCCGTGGGCGCCGCTGTACGAGGTGCGCCGGCCCTTCCAGATCGCCGGCCGGAAGCTGCGGGTGCTGCAGCAGTTCTCCCTGGACGTCTCGGCCCAGGGCGGGCACTTCCGGCGCGGGATCGTGGTCGGGCCGTTCGAGGCGACGGAGGACGTGGAGTACTAAGGCCTGTTTGGTAACTGAGGCAGGACTGCGGCGGGCCCAGATTCCGCCTGCGCACACATCGCGAAGGCCCGGTTACAACACCGGTAGCCGGGCCTCCGCGCTGCGCACGCAGACGAAATCTGGACTCCGCCGCAGCACCTACCCCAGTTACCAAACAGGCCTTAGATCTAGCGCTCCTGCAACGTCCCGGCGAGCAGGCCGCGCATGAAGAACCGGCCCAGCAGCACGTAGATGGCCAGGGTCGGCAGGCTGACCAGCAGGGCGCCGGCCATCGCCTGGCCGAACGGCACCGACTGCCCGCCGGCCACGTTGTTCAGCGCGATCGTCACCGGCCACGAGTCCCGGCTGGTCATCATCGCGCCGAACATGAAGTCGTTCCAGGACGAGGTGAACTGCCAGATGATGGCGACCGCGAAGGCCGGCTTGGCCAGCGGCACCGCCAGGTCCACCCAGGTCCGCAGCACCCCGGCGCCGTCCAGGCGGGCCGACTCCAGCAGGGCGTCGGGCATCGACACGAAGTGGTTGCGGAAGATCAGCGTGGTGATCGGCAGCCCGTAGATGATGTGGATGACCATCAGGCCGAGCAGGCCGCCGGTCGCGTCGCCGGAGCCGCGCAGGCCGACCGCCGTCATGGTCTGCGAGACCGGGATGATGACCGCCTGGTACGGCACGAAGATGCCGAACAGGATCAGCGGGAACACGACGTTGGAGAACGGGAAGCGGAACTTCGACAGCACGAAGCCGTTCGCGCAGCCCAGCAGGGCCGAGATGAGGCTGGCCGGGATCGACAGCGCGAGGGAGTTGCGAAAGCCCGAGGAGAGCTTGGGCAGCACGGCCGAGAAGTTGTCGAACGACAGGCTCGTCGGCAGCTCCCAGATCCGGGTCACCGACACGTCGGCCGGGTTCTTGAAGCTGGTCACGATCAGCACGTAGACCGGCATCAGGAAGAACGCGGCCAGGGCCCACAGCACGAGGTACCGCAGCGTCGTGCGCACCGGACCTGGGCGCTGCCAGCGCGGGACGGTCGACAGGTCGGGCGGCGTCTCACCGGGCGTGGGCAGCCGGGTGGGCCGGTGGGTCTGCTGGGGAACGACGGCGGTTGCACGCACCATCGAAGTCACCGCCGTTCCGTGCGCAGGCTGTACCAGACGTAGGGGCCGACGACCAGCGCCACCCCGAGGAGCAGGACCGTGGCGATGGTGGCGCCGCGGTCGTAGAAGCCGCCGTCGAACGTGGTGAACCACATGTACAGCGACGGCGTGTCGATCCGCAGGTTGCCCTGGTCGAGCGCGTAGAGCAGGTCGAACGTCTTCAGCGAGATGTGAATCATGATGAGCAGGGCGCTGAACGTCACCGGGCGCAGCGCGGGCCGCACCACGTGCCAGAAGACCTGGGTCTCGCTGGCCCCGTCCATGCGGGCCGACTCGCGCAGGGTGTCGTTGACGCCGCGCATACCCGCCAGGAAGAGCGCCATCACGTACCCCGACAGCGCCCACCCGGCCGGCAGCGCGACGGCCGAGATGGCCCAGATCGAGTCCGACTTGTGCCAGTCGCTGCGCAGGAACCCGAGGCCGACGTCGGCCAGGAGCTTGTTGAGGCCGGCGGTGTCGTCGCCCGTGCCGTTGTCGAGCAGCCAGCGCCACACGATCGCGGTGGCGATGAACGAGATGGCCATCGGGAACAGGAACACGCCGCGCAGGAAGCCCTCGCCGCGCACGCCCCGGTCCAGCAGCATCGCCATGAAGAACCCGAGCAGCATGGCGCCGGCCACGAAGACCACCGTGAAGATGATCAGGTTGCGCATGTCGGCCCGGAAGCGCTCGTCGTGCAGCAGGGCGGTGTAGTTGTCGAAGCCGACGAGGTGGTAGTTCGGGGAGAGTCCGCGCCAGTTCGTGAAGGAGACGCGCACGTTCCAGCCGAGGAATCCGTAGACGAAGATGCCGATGAGGATCAGCGACGGCGACACCAGCACGAGCCCGGGCAGCCACCGCGGCCCGCGCTGCTTGCGGGGCCGCCGCTGTTTCGGCGCGACGGCCGGGCGTTCGGGCTCCGAGGAGTGCCGGGCCCGATGGACAACTGGGGCGTTCACTGCGTCTCCCGGTACTGCTGCTCGACGGTCCGCGCGAACTTGCCCTGGTCGTCGTCCTGGACGAACAGGCCCAGGGCCGAGTCGATCTCCGCGTTGTAGGCGTTGTTGGCCACCACGCCGTGGGTGAGCGACCCGACGATGCGGGTCTTGGGGTCACGCCACTGCTGCAGCGCCCAGCTCAGGTAGTTCTTGTACAGGGCGGCGTCGGCGTCGGTGCGCGCCGGGATCGAGCCCTTGAGCGGGTTGAACAGGTTCTGCCCGTCGGTCGAGCCGCACTCGATCAGCCACTTGCGGGCCAGGTCGGGCCGGCGGGCGCCGGTCGGCAGCGTGAATGAGTCGGACAGGAAGTCGTAGACGCCGTCGCTGCCCGGCGAGGCGACCACGTTGTAGCCGGTCTGCCACGCGAGGTTCTTGGTCTGCTCCAAGTACGAGGAGGACCAGTCGCCCATCACGGCGTACACGGCGGAACCGGAAACCACCTTGTCCAGCTGGGGCTGCCAGTCGCCGGCGGCGGACTTGACGTCGGAGACCGCCAGCACCTTGGCGTAGGTGTCGAGGGCGCCGCTGACCTCGGGCGAGAGCCAGCTGAGCTGACCGGCCCACAGCTTGTCGTAGTTGTCCGGCCCGAGCTCGCCGAGCAGCACGGTCTCCAGCAGGTGCTTCTGGGTCCACTCCGGCCCGACGGCCAGCGGGGTCTTGCCCTTGGCCTTGATCTGCTCGGCCTGCGCCAGGAACTCCTTCCAGGTCTTCGGCGGGGCGGAGATGCCCAGGTCCTGGAGGGTCTTCGGCAGGTACCACATGAGGTTGGCCCGGTGGATGTTCACCGGCACCGCGTAGATGCGGTCGTCGATGGTCAGGTTGTCGATCAGGCCCTTGGGGAAGACCTTGGCCCAGCCCTGCTGCCGGTACAGGTCCGTGAGGTCCTGCACCTTGCCCGAGCGCACGTCGTCGAGCAGCTCGAGCCCGGCGTGGCGCTGGTAGGAGTCCGGCGGGTCGTTGGCCAGCAGCCGGCTGGCCAGGATGGCCTTGGCGTTGGAGCCGGCGCCTCCGGAGACGGCGGCGTTGACGAACCGCACGCCGGGGTTGGTGCCCTCGAAGGACTTGGCCATCGCGGCCAGCCCCTCCTCCTCACCGGGCCCGGTCCACCACGAGTACACCTCGAGCTGGTCGTTGCTCGCGCCCCGCACCGCGAACATCGACAGACCACAGATCAGTGAGACCACCACGATCGACAGAATCGCCAAGCGGCCCTTCCACACGCCTAAACCCCTCCAGCGGTGCCAAGAACGGGCGCGGCGCGGCGACTCCATCCGGCGGGGCGGCGCACGCATGTCGTCCAGGGACGGTAGTGCTGGTACGTAGAGGTTGCCGATGGAACCTTAGGGCGCTACCCAGCGTCGATCGGTCACTTACTTACGCCGAACGGGGGACCTTTCATCACGGTGTAATGTATCGGTCGCTGGTGGTGTTGTCTGATGATTTCGGCTGGCCAGGTGGCATCTGTGGGAGCGATCCCATAACGGGTACGAAGTTACCTGTTTACCTTGATGGGGAAACTTCGTTACGGTGGCTTCGGGTGCAACTAATTCACCGACGCCCTCGGAGGCAGCACGTGCCGCACGAGAGTTCACCGGTCGCCGTCACACTCCGCCATGACCCGAGCCCCGCCGTCGCGATCCTCTTCGAGGGTGAGATCGACGCGTCCTGGGCCGCCCACGCACAGCACAGCCTGGTCGAGGCCCTGCGCCACCGGCCGGACCCGATCGTGATCGACCTGCGCGGGGCGACCCGCCTCGACCCGCGCGTGGTCGGCGCCATCCTGGCCACCATCGAGGCCGCCGAAGATCTGGACGTGCCCGTGCAGGTGCTGCTCGGCGCGGCCGACCCGACCGACGGGCTACTGGCACAGGCGGCTTGAGTCCCGCGAAACTAGGACAAGGTCTAAACGCGGGGAAGCCAGTTGAGCATGGGTACCAGCGTCTCCAGCAGCGGCTCGCCCCAGACGCGCAGGGTCTGCTCCCACGGGTGCCCCCGCGTGCCCATCGCGAAGTCCTCGGTGCCCACCACGTAGTGGTCGCCGTTGGGCACCGCGAACCACGGCAACGGCTCGGTCCGCTCGTGCGGCCGCAGCCGGTGCGAGGCGTGCTCCCAGTTCAGCACCAGCAGCGCCGCACCCGCCGGCAACACCCGGACGAACGCCAGCAGCACCAGGTCGTCCACCGCCCGCGCGGCCGCGGTGAACTCGGCCGGAACGTCGCTCCGGAAGAACCCGCGCAGATCGAACGTGACCGACGGCCGCGGATCGTCGGGCACCCGCGCCCACAGTTCGTCGTACGCCGCGAATCCGAGGTCCTCCCAAGCCGTCACGGGCAGCAGGATATCTGCTAACAATGTCGGCATGAATCGACTCGGGTGGACGGTGACGACCGCGGCGGCGGTGGTGCTGGTGTGTGGCGGCGGTGCGTTCGCCGTGGGATTCCCCCAGCGCTCCTCGTTCCTGGCCGACCAGGAGCGGCAGGCCTGCTCGCTGTTCGCCAAGACCTCGCCGTTCGGCGAGGTGAGCAGCTGCATCGACCTGGGCCGCCGGACCCCGCCGATCTCCGGGCCGGGGCACGTGTTCCTGCTGCTGGAGACCGTCCAGGGCCCCACCGTCGTGCGCATCGACTACTCGGGCACCGACAAGGACCAGTTCACCGCGACCGCCGTCGAGGTGCCGACCTACGAGTCGCCGGGCATCTCGCACGAGACGAGCGAGCGGCTGAAGACCGGCATCGACTCCCGGGGCGGCCTCAAGACCACCCCGTGGAAGGTGCATCCGGCCTCCTGACCTCAGCGCTCGGTGCGCATGGTCAGGCGGAGGATGCGGTCGTCGTCGAGGGTGGGGCCGTTCGGGTTGCGGCCGTCGCGGTTCGAGGTCGTGATCCAGACGCTGCCGTCCGGGGCCGTCACCGCCGTGCGCAGGCGGCCGTACTTCTCGGTCAGCGCCTCCATCGGCTTGGCCGCCACCCCGGCGTCCGGGCGCCAGCGTACGGACATCGGGGTGGCGGGCTCCGACGGCGCGGAGGCGGCGGGGGCCGGGGACTTGCCCAGCGGTACCAGATAAACCCGCTGCCCCCGCAGGCACGTCACGACGGCCGTGGTGCCCAGGATCGCCACGCCCGCCGAGACGCCGACCTCCGGGTGCCAGGCGACGATCGGGTCGATGTACTGCGGCTTGTTGCCGATCCCCTCGACCATCGGCCAGCCGTAGTTGCCGCCCGGGCGGATGATGTTCAGCTCGTCCCAGACCGCCTCGCCGATCTCCGAGGAGTACATGGTGCCGTTCTCGTCCCAGGCCAGGCCCTCGGGGTTGCGGTGGCCGTACGACCAGATCAGCGAGCCCGGGAACGGGTTGCCCTTCGGCGGCTTGCCGTCCACGGTCATGCGCAGGATCTTGCCGCCGAGGTTCTTCAGGCTCTGGGCCGACTCGGTGTGGGAGGCCTCGCCCGTGGTCGCGTAGAGGTAGCCGTCCGGGCCGAAGGCGAGCCGGCCGCCGTCGTGGATGCCGCTCTTCGGAATGCCGGTGACGATCGGCCGGGGGCGGGACCGGCCGTCCAGGTGCAGGCGGGCGATGCGGTTGTCGTCCTTGGTGGTGTAGTAGACGAACACCGTTTTATCCGTCTTGTACGACGGGGACACCGCCAACCCCAGCAGCCCGCCCTCGTTGTCGGAGGTCGACTCGTTCAGGTGGGCCACCTGGGTCACCTGGCCCTTGTCGGTCACCCGCAGAATGCGCCCCGTGCCGCGCTCGGTCACCAGGGCGGTGCCGTCCGGCAGGAAACCGAGCCCCCACGGGACGTTCAGGTGCCGGGCGATCGTGGTGATCGAGACCAGGGCGTCGGCGCCGGCGGAGGGGTCGGCCGGGGCGTGGTGGAAGTCCGTGGGATCGACGTGGGGCAGCTGGCGGCCCTCGGCCGAGGCCGGGGCCGCCGAGCACGCGGCCAGCAAGCAGACGGACACTCCGGCCAGCAGCGCGGTCCTGGTTCGGCGCACGGGTCAAACCGTGCGCCGAACCCGGGTGAGGCACCGTCACCCGCTACGAGGCGTACACCTCCAGCTCCGACAGCTGCCCGGCCGGCCAGCCGGTGTTGCCGGTGACCGTGATCCGCAGGTACCGCACGCCCGCCGCCGGGAAGGTCAGCGTGGCCGTGTTGCCGGTGGCCGGGTCGAACCCGACGGCGCGGGTCGAGACGAGGACGGCGCCGGTGGTGAAGTCGGTGACCGTCACCGTCTCCGTGCGGGCCGCCCACGCCGTGGCCGGGGGCAGGCGCAGCACGACCCGGCCCACCGACGTCGTCGCGCCGAGGTCGACCTGGATCCACTGCGGGAAGGCGTTGTTCGCGCTCTCCCAGTAGGTGTCGGCGCTGCCGTCGACCGCGTTGCCACCCGTGTAGTTCTGGGTGTACGAGGACTGGGTGACGGTCTTGCGCAGGGCCAGGTTGGTGCCGGTCGCGGCCACCCCGGTGCCGCTCAGCGCGACGGTGGCGGTGCCGTTGGACGCGGTACTGCGCACCGTGAGCGTCCCGGTCCGGCTCCCGGCCGCGCTCGGGTGGAACGTGACCGTGGCGGTGCAGTTGGCGCCCGGCGCGATCGCGGTGCCGCACGTGGTGGTGACCGTGAAGTCGCCGGAGGCCGTGATGGACTGGACGGTCGCCGGGGCGGTGCCGGTGTTGGTGACCGTCACGGTCTTCCAGTCGCTGTTCTCGTTGACGTCCGTGTCGCCGAACGACAGCGACGCCGGGTTGAGCGTCAGCGTGGCCGTGCCGGCGCTCGTGCCGTACACCTCGAAGGAGGACAGCTGCCCGGCCGGCCATCCGGTGTTGGCGGAGATGCTCAGCCGGACGTAGCGGGCGGTGACCGCCGGGAACGAGGCACTCACGGTGTTGCCGGTGGCCGGGTCGAACAGGTACAGGTAGTCGGCGGCGGCCGCGGCGGTCGTCCACTGCGAGCCGTCCACACTGGACAGCACGGTCGCCGTCTGGCGGCGGGCCTGCCAGGCGGTCTGCGGCGGCAGGCGCAGGGTCACCTTGCCCACGCTCGCCGACGCGCCCAGGTCGACCTGGATCCACTGCGGGAACGCGTTGTTCGCGCTCTCCCAGTAGGAGTTGGCGTCGGTGTCGGTGACGTTGGACGCCGGGTAGCCGCCCTGGTTCGACTGGGCGGTGGCCGGGCGCCCGGCGGCCAGGTTGGTCGTGCTCGACGGGGCCACACCGGTGCCGGTGAGCTGGACCAGGACCGCGCCCTGGCCGTCGTCGCCGGTGATGGAGTAGACCGCGGACTGCGCGCCCTGGGCGGTCGGCGTGAACGTGACCGTCTGGTGGATCACGTCACCGGGCGAGAGCTGCTGGCCCTCGGAGACCGGCGTCGAGGTGTTGAACGCGCCGACGGGCGGGGCGGCCTTGGTCAGGGTCAGCGTGATGTTGCCCGTGTTGGCGATGTCGAAGGTCTGGGTCGCGGTGGTACCGACCGTCACCGAACCGAACGCGACCGGATTCGGGGTGATGGTGAGGTGCGCCGCTCCCGTGACCGCCGTGCCGCTGAGCGGGACCGTGACCGGACCGGCCGAGCTGGTGACGGTCAGCGAGCCGGTGTGGTTGCCGGCCGCCGTCGGGGCGTACTTCACCGCCACCGACACCGAGGCGCCGGCCGCGATCGTGGTGCCGTTGGCCGGGAAGCCGGTCGCGCTGAACGGGGCGGCCGGCGCGGTCGAGCCGGTCACCGTGACCGCGCTCGTGCCGGTGTTGGTGATGCTGACCCCGAGGGTCTTGGCCGCGCCGGTCGGCACCGTGCCGAACGACAGCGCCGCCGGGGTGGCCCCGAGGCCCGCCTTGGTGCCGGTGCCGTGCAGGTCGAGGGCGACCGTACCGGCGTCGGTGGTGAACGCGAGGCTGCCCGTGGCGCCGCCGGCCGCGGTCGGCGTGAAGCGCACCGGCACCGCGAGGGTCTGCCCGGTGTTGAGGCTGACCGGCAGGCTCGGCGGGGTGACGCCGAACGGCGCGGCGGCGGTGATCGCGGTGATCCGCACGGCCCGGGTGGCGGTGACCGTGACGGTCGCGTTGCCGGTGCTGCCGACGGCGACGTTGCCGAAGTCGGTCGGCGAGGCGCTCAGCGCGGCGGTCGTCGGGCGGCCGAAGCCGAAGATCCGCCCGTCGCGGTTGCCGACGTACACGCGGCCGTTGTCGCTGGCCGGGATCGCGAACTTGGTGGCCGTACCGATGGGGGCGGAATAGCGCAGGTGCAGCTGGCCGCCGGTGGGCAGGGCGTCGTAGGCCCGCAGCTGGCCGTTGGCGCCGTTCGAGCCGTCGCTGTAGACGGCCCAGACGATCGCCGAGCCGGACGTGGTCCCGCTGGAGGTGACGATCGGCGAGCCGGAGGTGTAGCCGAACGTCGACGGGCTGGTCGCCGCCGAGGTGAGCGTGGGCAGGCCGTTGCCGTTCACGCCGTACTTGAACGCGCGCAGGAAGCCCTGGTTCTCGACCTGGTAGACGTAGCCGCCGTCGCCGCCCCAGACCGCGGGGTGGCCCCAGACGCCGTTGTACGGACCGGCCGGCGGGACGAGGGAGGCGTCGGTGCCGCCCGGGCCCTGGGCCATGCCGCCGAGGTTGTCCCGGTCCAGCAGGTACACCCGGCCGTCCTTGCCGGTCTGGACCAGCAGGCGCGGGTGGGCGGCGGTGCCGAAGGAGGACGGCAGGGCGACCGGGCCGCCGGAGCCGAAGTCGGTGTCGTCCTGGTCGAGCTTGCCGTTGTTGGCCGGGCTGAAGAAGTCCCGGGCGGCCAGCGAGCCGTCCCCGTTGACCTGCAGCCGGATCACCGACTCGGCGAGCGTTCCGGGCGGGCTGGTGCCGGGGCCGGGCGCGGGCGAGACGCCGTTGCCGGTGGCCACGATGATCCGGCCGGACCCGTCGGAGACCAGGCCGCCGCCGGACTGCCAGATGCCGCCCATGCCGGTCGAGCGGCCGGCCTCGGTGGACCACAGCGTCGACATGGCGGGCGTGGCCGTCTTGACGCCGGCGACGTAGCCGACGTACGGGCCGTAGTCGCAGTGGCTGGCGAAGCCCGCGTAGACCACGCCGTCCAGCAGCAGCAGGCCGGGGCGCTGGGCCGCGGTCTTGGCGTTGAACGTGGTGGACGGGTCGTTGCTCGGCGAGCCCTGGATCGTCACCGGCCAGCCGGACCGCTCGGTGCCGGTCGCCGGGTCGATCTTGTGCATGTAGAAGTGCGGGTGGTTGGCGTCGGACCCGTCGTTGACCTTGGCGGTGAAGAAGACCGAGCCGGTCGCCGGGTCGTAGACCGGGGTGCTGGTGATGCCGATGTTCGGGACCAGGTCGCCGCAGCCGATGGCCGAGGCGGGCCAGGCCGGCCCGACGCTGCGCGACCAGACGATGGCGCCGGTCTGCGGGTTGAGCCCGTAGATCCAGTTGTTCTCGGTCGCCGCGATCAGGGTGCCCCCGGCCACGATCGGCTGGGCGTAGATCTGCCCGTTCAGGTCGGTGGCGAAGAGCTGCCCGAAGTCGGCGGCGGAGACGGCGGACGGGCCGAGCGCGGGCTCGTTGGGGTCCCAGCCGGTGCGCAGCGTGTCGACGGAGGCGGTGGTGACGTCCGCGGCGGCGGGCGTGCTGAGCACGGCGGTGGCGGCGCCGAGCGCGAGGAGGGGTGGCAGGAGGGCAGCGACCAGCCGGCGTGCGGCCATGACGGCTCCAGGGTGGGGGTGTCGAGAGGCATCGATCGGAGGTGCAACGTAACCCGCCTGACATCTCTGCGCAAGATGCCAATCAAAGCCGGAAATACTTGCACTCACGGATGCAAAACCGATCGACGCCGCTGATCACACGATGGGGGCATAGATCGTTACGTTGCTGTGGCGCCTGGGTAGAAGACTCGAACCGACCAGGGCTTTCGCGGTCTCTCCCGGAAGGGGACAGAGCGATGAGCGACACGGGAACCCGCCGCGCCGTACCGCGCGACAACCGCACCGCCGTCGCGGCCGGAGGGGCCGCGCTCATCGTCATCCTGCTGTCGCTGCTGGCGTACTGCCAGTTCACCGGGGATGACGGCAACGACAACGCCAATCCGGCGGTCTCCGCGAGCGTTTCGGCGAGCGTCTCGGCGTCCGCGCGGGTGTCGGCGAGCGTCTCGGCCAGCCGGTCGGCCGACGCCGCGGCCGCTCGCTCCGCTGCCGCGGCCGCTGATGCCGAGCGCGCGGCCGCCGCGTCCAGGTCGGCGGCCGCGGCTCGCTCCGCTGCCGCCGCGGCCGACGGCAACGCCGGCGTGGGCGGGGCCGGGCCGACCCCGAGCGGCGCGCCGCACACCGGTGGCGGCGACGGTCTCGGCATGCGCGATCCGGTCCTGGCCGGCGGCGGCATCGTCCTGCTGCTGGTGGCGGCCGCGCTGATCGTGTTCCGGATGCGCCCCGCCATCGGGCGCCGCTGACGATGCTCACCCGCCGCCGGATCGCGATCGACGGGCTGACCGGTCTGCTGGCCGTCGGCGGGCTCACGCTGCTCGTGATCGGCGCGTCGCCCGCTCCCCCGCCGCCGGAGCGCCCGGCCGCCGCCGCACCGGCGCCGGCGGCGAGCGGACCGGCGCCGGTCGCGAGCGTGCCGGCGGCGTCGATGTCCCCGATCCCGATCGCGAGCTCCGCCGCGCCCGCGCCGAAGGTGGAGACGCGCGGGCTGGGTGCGTCGGCACCCGTCCGGCTCACGATCCCGGCGATCGGGGTGGACACCTCGCTCATGTCGCTCGGGCTCAACGGCGACGGCACCGTGCAGGTGCCGCCGCTCAAGAAGGGCGCCCCGGCCGGCTGGTACCGCAACCTGCGCACCCCCGGCGAGGTCGGCCCGTCGGTCATCCTCGGCCACGTGGACACCGCGCACGACGGGCCGGCCGTCTTCTACCGGCTGCGTGAGCTGCGGCCGGGCGACACGGCGAGCGTGCGCCGGGAGGACGGCAGCGTCGCCGTCTTCGTCGTCGAGCGGGTCGTGGAGGTGCCGAAGAACGACTTCCCCACCGACGAAGTCTACGGGCCGGTCGGCTATCCGGCCCTGCGGCTCGTCACGTGCGGGGGCACGTTCGACCGCCTGCGGCACGAGTACCGCGGCAACATTCTCGTGTACGCGCGCTTGGAGCGCTCCGGCTGACTTGGAGTGCTCCGGTTGAGGGCTCAGACTGGCCGCATGACGTCGCCGGACTGGTCCCCCAGCACGTTCCTCGGGAGCCTGCCCGAGGCGACCGCGAAGGAGCTCGTCGGCCGGGCCACCGTGCGGCAGTTCGCGCCCGGCCGGGTGGTGCTGCGCGAGGGCGACGTCGAGACCCACGTGGAGCTGCTGATCGCCGGCTTCGTCAAGGTGACCACGTCGGTCGACGGGTTCGAGACGCTGCTGGGCATCCGGGTCCCGGGCGAGCTCGTCGGCGAGGTCGGCGCGCTGACCGGGGCGCCGCGCAACGCGACCGTGACGGCGTGCGGGCGGGTCACGGCGGGCGTGCTGAGCCGCGCCGCGTTCGAGGACTTCCTGCACCGCCACCCGGCCGCGGCCGCGCGCGTGACGGCCGCCCTGGCCGGTCAGCTGTCCTGGGCCAACCGCCGAAGGACGGATTTCGCGGTGTACCCCGCACACGTGCGCCTGGCCCGCCTGCTCGTCGAGATCGCGGAGCTGTGCGGGCGCCCGGTCGCCGGCGGCGGGATCGAGATCGCGGTGCCGCTCAGCCAGCCCGAGCTGGCCACGATGATCGCGATCGCGCAGGCCACGGTCCAGAACGCGATCCGCGACCTGCGCTCCCGGGGCCTGCTCAGCACCGGGTACCGCCGGCTGACCATCCTCGACCCGGCCGGCCTGCGGGCCCTGGCGGAACTCGAGCCGTAGTTTCGGCCAACCCCATACTTGTAGCCGATCTGGCGGTACAAGTCGCCGCACCATAATCGGCATGCAACCGCTCTCGGTTCCGGCGCGGCTGGCCGCGCTGTCCGCCCCGGCCCGGCGCATCCTCCAGGTGGCCTCGGTGCTCGGGCCGTGCTTCGGCGTGCTGGACCTGGCCCGCCTCATGCGGTGCGCGACCGCCCAGCTGCTGCCGTACCTCGACGAGATCCTGGCCGCCGGCCTGCTCGTGAACGTCGAGGACCGGGCGACGTTCCCCGACGAGCTCGTCCACGCGGCGGTCGCGGAGACGCTGTGCAAGCCGGCCGCGGCGGCGCTGCGGGCCGAGGCGGCGGCGCTGCCGCGGTCCGGGGCCGGGACCGGGGTTGGGGTTGGGGCCGGGGTTGGGGCCGGGCCCGCGCCGGTGACCGGCTGGGAGTCGCTCACCGAGCAGGAGCGGCGGATCGCCGAGCTGGTCGGGCGGGCGCTGACCAACCAGCAGATCGCGCACCGGATCGGCCGCACCCGCCACACCGTGAACTACCACCTGCGCCGGACGTTCCGGAAGCTCGGGATCAGCTCGCGGGTCGAGCTGGCCGCGCTGGCCCGGGCCCACCGCTGACGCCGAGCCACTCCAGGACCCGCGCGGTCGTCGGGGTGGCGGCGCAGCTGCGCGCCGCGTAGTCCAGGGCCATCGCGTGGTCGGCCGCGCTGAAGTCGGCCATCGCGTCGGCGACCAGGAACGGCTCGATGTCCAGCGCGTACGCGTCGCAGGCGGTCAGCAGGCAGCCCAGGTGCGCGAACACCCCGCACACGAGGAGCTGGTCGCGGCCGAGCCGGCGCAGGTCGGCCAGCAGCGGGGTTCGGTGGAAGGCGCTGTACCGCCACTTGGTCACGACCTCGGCCTCGTCGGCGGGCGCGACGACGAGACCGCGGCTGGCCTCGTCGTCCGTCATGCCCTCGCCCCACACGTCGTGCAGCAGGCCCCGGTCGGCGCGGGTCATCCGGCCGGGCTGCGCGGTGTACCGGACGGGAATCCCGAGCGCAGTGCACGCCTGCCGCAGCTTGTCCACATTGGACCGCAGCTCGCGGCCGGGCGACTCGTGCGGGTCGAAGCGGTCGACGAAGTACCGCTGCATGTCGTGGATCAGCAGCGCGCAGCGGGACGGGTCGGCCTTCCAGGGCGCGGGGCCCTCGCGGGACGGCACGGGCATCGGGTACGGGGCGACGGCGGGGATGCTCATGTGAACAACCAATCCTGGTCGGGCAGCCCGGAGGCCGCGATGCGCTCGTCTCGTTGTCGTTGCTCGGGGCCGTCCGGGAGGTGGTAATCGTGGCCGCCGGCGGCGCTGGCCGCCGCCACCCGCTCGGCCCGCGGCCGGCGCAGCGCCTCGAAGGCGGCGAGGTCGTCGAGGTGTTCGGGCAGGGCGGCGGCGTCCTCGATGGCCTGGGCGGCGCCCTGGGCGAGGAACGGCGGCATGGGGTGGGCGGCGTCGCCGATGACGACCAGGCCGTCGCGGTGCCAGGCCGGCAGCGGTGGGCGGGTGCGCAGCGGGAACCCGCGCATCTTGGCCGCTTGGATCAGGTCGCGGATGGGCGCGTGCCAGCCGTCGAAGGCTTCCAGGCCCCCAGCCGCAATGGCGACCAGGTTGAGGCCACCGGGCACCGGATAGGCGACGGCGTGCGCACCCGGTCCGAGCCACACCGTCACCACGTTGGGCGCGGCGACCGGAACCACGGCGCGATAGGCGGTGTAGCCGACGTCGACCGGCGTGTCGTTCGTCAGCATCCCGCGGACCGTGGAGTGCAGGCCGTCGGCGCCAACCACGAACATCCCATCAGCTTTCGCGGCGAACGTGTGTCCAAAGTGGACCACACCGGCACGCGCCGCGAGCGCCCGAAGAAGATCGGCCCGGCGCAGGGTCAAATAGGGTGCGCCATACCGGGAAACCACCGCGTCGCCCAAGGGAATCCGGCCCAGCAGCGCGCCGTCCGACCAGCGCCGGATTTCGCGCGCCGCCGGGCGCAGCGACACCGGCCCCAGGTCCACGCCGAGCTCGCGCAGGACGCGGGTGGCGTTGGGCGGGAGCTGGATGCCGTAGCCCTCCGCGGCCGGCGACGGCGCGCGCTCGACGACGGTGCACGGGAGCCCGTGCGCGGCGAGGGCGACGGCCGCGGTGAGGCCGCCGACGCCCGCGCCGACGATGAGCGGGCTAGTAGTACCGCAGCGCACGGTCCCAGTCCTCGCCCGGGCCGAACAGGCCGCGCGGCTTCATCACCTCGGCCGTCGCGGTGAGCAGCCGGTGCGGCACGAGCTCCCCCGGCGGCACGGCCACCACGAGCGGCTCGACGTGCGGGTACGCGGTGCGCAGGGCACCCTCCAGGGTCGCGGTCGCGGCGGCCCGCCACCGGTCGGCCACCTCGATCTCGACGCGCAGCCGGTCGCCGTCGACCCGGGCCCGCCAGAACCACACGCCGAAGTCGTCGGGCAGGGCGAAGACGAGCTCCTCCAGGCCCAGCTGGGTCAGGCCGCCGCGGGCGAACCGGCCCAGCAGGCGCACGGCGGGCAGGTGCCAGCCGCAGGGGCAGGCGCGGTACGACACCTCGACCTCGTCCTCGATGGCGTAGCGCAGCAGGGGCATGGCGTCGCGGTAGAGCGGCGTGACGACCAGCCGGCCGCGCCCGTCGGGCCGCAGCTCCCCCGTCTGCGGGTCCTGTACCTCGAACACGGCCCGGTCGGCCCACAGGTGCATGGTGCCGTGCTCGCACTCGCCGGCCAGGCTGCCGGTCTCGGTCGCGCCGTACTCCTCCACCACTGGCGCGCCCCACACCCGCCCGATGCGGGCCTTGCGGGCCGGGCCGACCGGCTCGCCGCCGACGAACAGGGCGCGCAGGTGCGGGAAGTCGCGGTAGCCGCCGACCCGCGCGGCCGCCGCCCACAGCAGCGTGTCCGTCGGCAGCGACCACGTGATCGTGACGCCGAGGTCGTGCAGCAGGCGCACCACGCGGGAGTACGGCGTCGCGAGGGAGCGGTTGTCGGCCGGCACCACGGTGGCGCCGCGCAGCCGGGCGGCCGCGTGGGCGAGGTGCCCGGTGATCATGAGCGCGTACGGGGTGCGGACCATCAGCGTGTCGTCGGCCGTGATGCCGGTCCACTTGCGGGCGAAGCGTTCGGCGAGGTCGAGCCAGTCGGATTCGGTGTAGTACGACGCCGTCGGCTCGCCGCTGCTGCCGCTGGACTCGTGATAGGTGGCGAGGTCCGCACGGTCGCAGGCGAGCAGGCCGAACGGGTACGCGTCGCGCAGGTCCTGCTTGGTCGTCAGCGGCTGCTCGGGCAGGGCGGCGATGCCCTTCTTGCGGTAGAACGGCGATCGCTCGGCCGCGGCGTACACCGCGGGGAGCCGCTCCTGCTGGAACCGGGCCAGGGCCGCGAAGCCGTCCCAGTCCCCGATCTGCGGCAGCTTCATCGGCACTCCAGGAGACGGTCGGCGTTGCCGGACGAGACCAGGGCGAGCTCGTCGGGGTCGAGGCCGAGCGCGCGCAGCTTGGCCACCTCGACGCTCGGGTGCTGCAGGGGGTGCTCGGTGCCGAACAGCACCCGGTGCGCGCCCAGCCGGCGCACGGCGAGGCGGGCCACGGCGGTGAAGCAGCCGGAGAGCTCGACGGCGATGTTGGGGTGCGGCGCCACCAGGTTCAGCCCGGCCGCGTCGAGGCCGGTGTGCCCGCAGTGGCCGGAGACGAAGGTGACATCCGGGTGGCGCCCGGCCAGCACCACCAGGTCCTCGGTGCGCGTGCCGGGGCGGGCGAGGCACACGACGTACACGGGATGGCGGTGTCTGGCCGCGATGCGCACGAGGACGTCGACCCGCGGGTCGTCGAGCCGGAAGCCGTGCACGGCCGGGGAGATCTCCAGGCCCCGGTAGCACGGCGCGGCCTCCTCGTAGCCGGCGGCGTCGCGGTAGGGGTCGGCGAAGAAGAACGGCACCAGCCGCCCGCCGGAGGCCTGGCAGGCGCGCAGCACCCCGGCGTTGTCGGCCAGGGCCTTGCTGCGCCCGCCGTCGACGATCTGCACCGAGAGCCGGTCCAGGCCGACGACCCCGCCGGCGCAGACCGCGGCCCGCTCGACCCCGGCCTCGTCCAGCGCGCCGAGCAGGGCCTCGGTGGCACCGGGGCCGGGGGTCAGCCGCGCGTGAAAGTCGAACATCGCGATCACTGCTCGTAGCACAGCTCGTCGATGGGGTAGCCGACGTGCCGCTCGCGCCGCGGGAGGTACCCGAGGATGCGGTCGCCGGGCCGCAGCGCGGTCGAGTTCAGCACCGCGCCGCCGGGGCCGAGGATGCGCACGTGCCAGTCGTCCTGGACGATCACGTTGACCTCCTCGCCGGTGTCGGCGACGGCGTCGATCGACAGCAGCGGCCGGGTCTCGATCTTGATCCGGCCGACGACCGCCGGGCGGGTGCGCCCGTCGACCCCGACGGCCAGGACGGTGCTGCCGGCGCGCAGCTCGCTGAGGTACCGGGTGTGCTCGGCGTCGGCGAGCGTGTAGGACATGATGGCGCCGGCGTTGACCCGGAACGGCCGGGTCGGCATGTAGGGCAGCGGGTGGGTCTCGCTCACGCACAGCACGAGCGCCTTGGCCCGCGAGCCGACCAGGATGCCCTCGTCCCGGGCCAGGTACGTGCAGGTGTCCACGCAGGCCCGCTCGCCCATCCCGGCGTGCGTGATCGCGGTGACGGTCAGCTCGGTGAGCTCGAGGTCCGGCGAGCGGCGCTCGACCGCGTCCTTGAGCCTGCCCGCCTCGCCGGGCGCCTGCGGGGCCAGCATCACCCCGTCCGGGCCGTGCTCGAGCACGCCGAGGAAGACCGGGGCGTCGGCGGCCCGCTCGACGGTGGTGATGATGAGCCCGTGCGCGTCGGCCGCAGCGGCCAGCACGATCTCGAGCGGGATGTTGGTCGGGTCGGCGAAGCGCAGCACGGTGCACGGGTCGCGGGTCACGCTCGCGCAGGCCGCGGCCAGGGTGTCGGCGTCGGTCACGTCGACGTAGCCGCCGAAGCGGACGCCGGGGTACCTGGCGGCGAGCCGGCCCGGCTCGCCGTGGATCGCCGGGTCGACGATCACCAGGTCGGCGTCGCCGAACGCGTCCGGCAGCTCCTTGCCCGGCAGCAGGACCCGGGACACGGTGGGCGGGAGGCCGGCGAGGTCGGCCGGGTCGTCGGCGACGATGGCGTCGAAGCCCCGGTGGATCGCCTCCTGGCACAGGGCGGACTTGAGCTCGTCGGCGGCGCGGATGTCGAGCCAGCACTGCTTCATGGGGTCTGTACTCCTTCTACCGGCTGTGGGCCAGGTCGCGGTCGTGGACGAGGGCGGCGAGCCGGCGGACCATCGCGGCCGGCTCGGGGGCGTTGAAGACGAGCCGGCCGGCGGCGATCCCGCCGGCCCCGGCCCGCATCGCGTCGGCCAGGTGGGCCAGGGCGGCGGCGCTGTCCCGGGCGTCGCCGCCGGCGGCCAGGAACGGGATCGGGCAGTCGCCGACCACGCTCGCCAGGTCGGCCAGGCTCCGCGGCATCGCGGTCTTGACCAGGTCGGCGCCGAGCTCGGCGGCGATCGCGGCGGCGTGCGCGACCAGGTGCGGGGCGCGGCCGTCGGCGATCGCCGGGCCGCGGGCGTAGACCATGGCCAGCAGCGGCACGCCCCAGCGGGCGCAGTCGCCGGCCACCGCGGCCAGGTCGGCCAGTTGCCGGGGCTCGGTCAGGGAGCCGGCGTTGACGTGCACGCTGACCGCGTCGGCGCCGAGCCGCAGCGCCTCGGCGACCGAGCAGACGAGCACCTTGGCGTCGGGGTCGGCGGACAGGCCGGTGCCGGCCGAGAGGTGGACGATGAGGCCGAGGTCGCGGAAGCGGTGCGGCGCGACCTGGCGCAGCGCACCCTTGTGCAGGACCACGGCGTCGGCCCCGCCGGCGGCGAGCTCGCCGACCAGCCGGTCCAGACTCTGTCCAATGTGGATGATGGGGTCGCCGCTGATCGGGTGATCGAGCGGCACCACGAGCAGGCCGCCGGATCCGTTACGGTACAGGCGGTCCAGCCGGACCCGGCGGGCGAAGCTGTCGTTGGGAGCCACGTCCGGAACGCTAGAAGGCGGCCGGTGCAGCTCCCACTACTTCAATGGGTAGTGGCCGCCTGCGCGGGGCCGCTGCCACCGTGGCGGGCATGACGCACCCGTGGTTGCAGCGTATCGCCGATGCCGAGGCCTTCGCCCTGTTGTGCCGCGACGACCGGGTCGAGCTGCGGGTCGGCACCCCGCTCGACGCCCTCCCGGAGCCGCTGGCCGGGGAGGTGATGGCCGCGCTGCCGTACCGCACGATCGCCGAGCGCGGCCTCGCGTGCGTCGACGACGGCGCGCCGCTGCTGGCCTTCGCCGTGACCTGGGTCGATTCGCTACCGGTCGAGGAGGCGCTGGCGTTCCTGCCGGCCGCGGCGCCGGACCTGACCGAGGGTGGGTTCGATCTTGACGACGGCGAGTATGCCAAGATCGTCCGGCAGGTCGTCGCCGAGGACATCGGCGGCGGCACGGGTTCGAACTTCGTTATCCGGCGCACCTGGCGCGCCCGGATCGCGGACTTCACGCGATGGGGGGCGGCGGCGGTGTTCCGGGGCCTCCTGCGCGCCGAGCGCGGCGCCTACTGGACGTTCCTGCTGCACAGCCGGGGCCGGACGCTGCTCGGCGCCACCCCCGAGTCGCAGGCCCGCCTGGACAGCGGCATCGCGGCCATGAATCCGATCAGCGGCACCTACCGCTACCCGCCCGGCGGCCCCACCGCCCGTGGCCTGCGCGCCTTCCTCGCCGACCGCAAGGAGACCGAGGAGCTGTTCATGGTCGCCGACGAGGAGCTCAAGACCATGGCCCGGATCTGCGACGGCGGCGGCCGGCTGCGCGGGCCCTGGCTGCGGCCGATGTCCCGGCTGGCGCACACCGAATACATCATCGACGGCCCGACCGCGCTCGGACCGGCCGCGGTGCTGCGCGCGACCCTGCCCGCGCCGACGGTGACCGGCAGCCCGCTCGCGGCCGCGTGCCGGGTGATCGCCGAGCGCGAGGGGACCGGGCGCGGCTACTACGGCGGGGCGGTCGCCCTGCTCGCCCCCGGGTCGCTGGACTCGGCGCTGACCATCCGCACCGCCGAGATCGCGCCGGACGGGGCGGTGACCATCGCGGTCGGGGCGACGCTGGTGCGCCACGGCGACCCGGCGGCCGAGGCGGCGGAGACCCGGGCCAAGGCGGCGGCCCTGGTCGCGGCTTTCAAAGGCGAAAACGCGGCCACGGTACTGCCCAAGCTCCCCCGGGTCGATCGAGCCCTCCGCCGCCGCAACGCCGGCCTGTCCCCGTTCTGGCTCGGCCGCCCGGTGCGGCTCAAGCCGCTGGCCGGGCGGGTGCTGATCATCGACAACGAGGACGACTTCACCGCCATGCTGGCCCGGCTGATCGAGGTCCTCGGGCTGCGGGTCGACCTGGGCACGAAGCTGCGCGACGGGTACGACGCCGTCGTGCTCGGCCCCGGCCCCGGCGACCCCCGCGACCGCAGCGACCCGCGCATCGACCGGCTGCACGAGATCGCCCGGCGGCTGCTCGCGGAGCGGACCCCGACCCTCGCCGTGTGCCTCGGCCACCAGGTCCTGGCCGACGAGCTCGGGCTGCCGATCCGCCGGCTGACCCGCCCGGCCCAGGGCGAACCGCGGCGGATCCCCGGATTCGGCCAGGTCGGCTTCTACAACACCTTCGTCGCCGTCTGCGGGCCCGCGGAAGGGGTCCCGAACCATCGAATGAATGCTATTCATGTGACAACCGTGCGTGACGGCGTGCGCGAGCCGATCGGTATATTGCGGGATGCAGCGACCGGCGCCGTGCACGCAATGCGTATCGGAAGAGCGCGGTCAATACAGTTCCACGTCGAATCGGTGCTGACCGAGCACGGCCCCGCGATTCTGCGCCGCCTGCTGGCCGAAATCCTGGTCGCGCCGACGGCCGGGCCGGGAGCAGGACGATATCGGACCGACGGAGGATGCCGTCCGGGTTCGTCCGGCTCCCCCGAAAGGCTGTTCAAGTGGATCTTCACGGAACGCGAGAATCAACACGAGCCGAATACGGTTTTCCAGCCGCACTCGGGTAAAACGTCCGACAACGCGTCCGACCATCAGGGGTGATTTCGCTGACGAGCACGGCCGCTGGGACATTCGGGCGCGACCGCGAACTCGCCGCCCTGCGGAAGGCGGTGTCCGGCGCCGCCGACGGGTTCGGCGGATGCACGATCGTCACCGGCTCGGCCGGCATCGGCAAGTCCCACCTCATGCGCGCGGCGACGCACTGCGGGGAGGCCCGCGGGGTCGCCGTCGCCGCCCGCGCCGCGTTCGAGCTGGACCGGGCCGCGCCGCTGATCACCCTGGCGTCCGCGCTGCAGCAGCTGCGCCCGGCCGAGCCGGCGATCGGCTGGCTGCGGGAGGACGACGACGCGCAGTACCGGACGCTGGAGCGCCTCGGCGCCGCGCTGGAGGACTACGCGGCCCAGCGGCCCCTGGTCATCGCCATCGACGACGCGCAGTGGATGGACGAGCTGTCCGCGCTGGCCGTCGCCGAGCTCGTCCCGGCCCTGGCCTCCTCGCCCGTGCGCTGGCTCTTCGCGCACCGGCCGGCCCCCAGCGGCACACCCGGGCAGCAGCTCATCGAGCGGCTGATCCGCGACGGGCACGAGCAGATCACCCTCGGCACCCTCGACGACGAGGCGGTGCGCCGGCTGTGCGCGCACGTCGTCGGGGCCGACGTCGACAACACCGTGCTCGCCCTGGCCGGCGGCTGCGACGGCAACCCGCTGCAGGTCGAGCAGCTGGTCCGGACCCTGCACCTGACCGGGCAGCTGGTGGTCGCCGACGGGATCGGCACCGTCGTCGGCGGGGAGCTGCCGTCGAGCTTCATCACGATCGTCGACCAGATGCTGCACGGGCTGTCCGGCGACACCCAGGAGCTGCTGCAGGCGGCGTCGGTGTTCGGCCGGCCGTTCGGCATCGAGGCGGTCGCGGAGCTGCTCGACGTGCGCCCGGCCACGCTGCTGACCCAGGTCAAGGAGGCCACGACGGCCGGGGTGCTGGTCGACAACGGCGACGAGCTGGAGTTCGTGCACGACCTGGTCCGGCTGGCCGTCTACGGCACCCTCAGCGGCGCCGTCTCGACCCTCATGCACCGCCAGGCCGCGGTGATCGCCCGGGCCGAGGGCCGCCCGCCCGTCGAGGTCGCCGAGCACCTGCTCAAGACCGGCCGGTCCGGGCGGCGCGAGGCGGTCACGATCCTGCACGAGGCCGCCCTGGAGGTCGCGCCGGCCGCCCCGAGCACCGCCGCCGACCTGATCGAGCGGGCCCTGGGCATGATCGGCGAGCACGACCGGGAGCGGGTGCCGCTGGTCGCCGACGCCGTCGGGCTGCTCGCCTCGGCCGGCCGCCTCGAGCGGGCCCAGGACCTCGGCGAGACCGCGCTGCGCTCCGGGCTCGACCCGCGCACCGAGGCCATGCTCAAGCTCGGGCTGGCCGAGGCGTTCAAGCACGCGGGGCACAACGGGACCGCGGTGCAGTACGCCGACCAGGGCCTGGCCGTCGCCGGCGCGCCCGAGTCGGTGCGGGCCAAGCTGCACGCGATCCGCGCCCACGCCCGCTTCTACCACCGCGACCTGCCCGGGGCCGACGCCGACGGCGAGGCGGCCACGGCGGCCGGGCTGGCCACCGGGGAGTACGCCGCCTCGGTCTTCGGGCTCACCGGGCGCAGCCTGGTCGCCCAGGCCCAGGGCCGGCTCGACGACGCCTACGGCCACGCGGAGCACGCCACCGGCATCGCCGACAAGGTCCGGGGCGACGCCGCCCACCGCCACCCGCGGATCTGGCTGGGCGACGCGCAGGCCGCCCTCGACCGCTTCGACGAGGCCGAGGAGACCTACGCGCGCGGCCGCCGCGAGTCCGAGCGGCTCGGCACCGCCTGGTCCACCCCGCTCTGGCACTACTACCACGCCGCCCTGCTCACCGCCCGCGGCAAGCTCGACGACGCCGCCGCCGAGGCCGAGGCCGGGGTGGCGGTCGCGCTCAACCTGGCCGCGTACGCCCTCGCCGTGCCGCTGCTGGGCCAGCTGACCCGGCTCGCCGTCCTGCAGGGCGACCTGCCCCAGGCCCAGGCCCACCTCGCGCACATGCACCGCCGGATGGCCGCCGGGATCAGCTGCGCGCCGGAGGACATGTACTGGCCGGAGGGCGTCCTGCAGGAGGCCGTGGCCGGTCCCGAGGCCGCCCTGACCGTGCTCTGCGGCCTGGTCGACGCGCTGCCCGAGCGGCCGGTGCTGATCGCGCAGGACCCGACCAGCGCGCCGGCCCTCGTGCACATCGCGGTGCGGGCCGGCGACCTGCCCCGGGCCCGGACCGTGGTCGCCGCCGCCCGCGCCCTGGCCGGCCGCAACCCCGGGATCCTGTCCCTCGCCGCGGCGGCCGATCACGCCGAGGGGGTCCTCACCGGCGACCCGTGGCTGCTGCGGGGGGCGGTCGAGCGTTTTCGGCGTACACCCAGACGCCTTGCCCTGGCCGGAGCGCTCGAGGACGCCGCGCTCAACAGCGCCGACGAGTCGCAGGGCCGCGCCTGGGCCGCCGAGGCGATCGCGATCGTCACCGACTGCCGGGCCGAGCGCGCCCGCCGGCGGCTGGAGTTCAGCCTGGGCGGGCCCAAGGCGCCGACCGAGCGGCCGGTCTTCCGCCCCGGCTCGCCGCTGCGCCAGCTCACCCCGGCCGAGCAGAACGTGGCCCTGCAGGTCGCCGACGGCCTGACCAACCGGCAGGTGGCCAGCGCCCTGCACCTGTCCCGGCACACCGTGGACAGTCACCTACGCAAGATCTTCACCAAGCTGGACCTGCGCGGCCGCGTCGAGCTGGCCACGCTCGTCTCGCAGGACCGGGATCCCGGAGATATCGCGTGAACGCGTGATGTGCGGGGGGTCCCCCTGACCCGAACATGACCATTGGCGACGAAGGCGTCGCCGAGGTCGAGGGATGGGGGATCACCGGTGACGACGCCCACGAGCACGCAGGTCCTGGTGGTCGGCGCGGGCCCGACCGGCGCCGTCCTCGCGCTGGAACTCGCCCATCACAACGTGCCCTGCCTGGTCGTGGAGCGGGCGGTGGCCCCGCCCCGGCACCCCGGCGTCGACCGGCTCACCGGCCACGCGATGGCGCTGTTACGCCGGCTCGGGCTGGCCGCGCTGGTCCGCCGGTACGGTTCCGGGCCGGCCGACCCCGAGGACGTGGAGTGGCGCACCAGCCTGGACGACGACCCCGTCCTGGTCGCGCCCGGCTCGTTCCTGCTGGACGAGGCGCTGCCGGACGGCGGGCCCGAGCACCGCATCCCGGCCGCCGAGCTGACCCGGCGGCTGCGCGACAAGCTGCGCGAGCACCCGCTCGTCGACCTGCGCGAGGGCTGGACGTTCACCGGCCTGCGGGTCGCTGCCGAGGGCGCCGTGGCCACCGTGCTCGACGTGCGCGCGGGCGTGCGGCACACCGTCGCGGCGCGGCACCTGGTCGGCTGCGACGGCGCGCAGAGCACCGTCCGGCGCTGCCTGGAGGTGCCGATGGAAAACCTCGGCAGCCCGGCCCAGCACTGCTCGGTCTTCTTCCGCAGCACCGACCCCCGGTTACCGGCCAAGAACGGCACCCCGGTCGTCGTGGTCGTCGGCGGGGTGACCAGCGTGGCCCGCGGCGAGGGCGACACCTGGGTGGCCCACCTGCCGATCGGCGCCGACGAGCCGGTGAGCACCGACCCGGTCGCGATGCTGCGCGCGCGGCTGGGCAGCGAGCTGGAGGCGCCGGAGATCCTCGGGGTGGCCCAGTGGGACGACGCGCTGGGCGTGGCCTCGGCGTACCGGCGCGGCCCGGTCTTCCTGGCCGGCGAGGCCGCGCACCGCTTCCACCCGGCCGGCGAGCTGGCCGACACGAGCCTGGCCGACGCGGTCGACCTGGGCTGGAAGCTGGCCGCCGAGATCAACGGCTGGGGCGGGCCGGCCCTGCTGGCCAGCTACGAGTCCGAGCGGCGGCCGAGTGCCCTGCTCGACCGGGAGCTGCTGGCCCGGGCCCTGGAGACGCGCCGGCGCTTCGGCCGGCTCAGCGCCGCCGGGGCCGCGCCCGAGCTGCTGGCCGGGGTGTTGCGGCAGGAGGCGCACCGGCCCGACGCCCGCGCCCTGCCGGCCCGGCACACCAAGTCGTCCGTGGTCTGGCCCAGCGGCCCGGCCGGCACCGTGCGCCCCGGCGGGCGGGCCCCCGACCTGCGCCTGGACGGCGGCGAGACCCTGGCCGACCGGTTCGGGCCGGAGCTCACGCTGGTCGACCTCACGGCGGCGGCGGACGGGAGGCCCCTGGTGGCCGCGGCCACGCTGCGCGGCATCCCGGTCACCCACCTGGCCGTCGCCGACGCGGGCGTGCGCACCCGCTGGGATCGCCCCCTGGCCCTGGTCCGGCCCGACCGCCATGTGGCGTGGTGTGCCGATACGGTCCCGAACGACTGGGACGCGGTCTTGGACCTGGTCAGCGGCAAGACCACGTAAACGCGTGATGGTCCCGGAGCAACCCGGCGGCCACGCTCGGAGGACGCCCCGCCCACCACCGACAGGCAGGACAGGACCGATGAGCATGACGACCCTGGCGCCTTATCTGACGGCCTCCCCGGACTTCGGCCGGGAACTCGGCAACACCGTCGTGAGCCGCTGGCACAAGCGCCTGTCGGCGAACCCGACGGCCAAGCGCAGCCACTGGCGCACCAAGACCGTCTACTTCCGCGCGGTGGCGGGCCTCGTCGCCGCGGCGCCCGGGGCCCCGCTGACCTGGAAGAGCATCGTCGAGGCGGCCGCACCCAACGGCAGCCGCAGCACGTTCTACGAGGTCGCCGGCGCGCACGCCCGGCACCCGTTGATCGAGGCGTTCATCCACGACGGGCGCACGGACTCCATCCAGCTGGCGCTGTACTACCGCCGCAGCGACGCCGTGGCCCAGCTCATCGACGAGGCCAAGGTCTGGTCCTACTGGCAGCACCGCGAGCGCATGCTCGACGCGGTCAACGCGGCCGGCCCGCTGTCGCCGACCGCCCTGGAGTCCGAGGTGTGCGCGTCGCTGACCAAGTGGTCGCGGGCCAACCAGCACCTGGCGGCCGCGCTCGGGCACACCCCGCCCGCCTGCGCCGTCGAGGACCTCATGCTCATCCGGGACGGGCAGATGGCGGCGGTGCGCGCGGCCACGCTGCTCAGTGATCATCTTCGGCGTACCGCCTGAAGGCATTTCGCCTTCCAGCCGCTAGTCTGGCGGCGTGCGACTGCGGCGGCTTGAGCGGGAGTGCCGGCGCCTGATCGCGGACATCGAGGTGCCGGACCCCTTCGACCTGTCGGTGTTCCTGTCCTACATCGCCGCCCGTCGCGGCCGCGACCTGCACCTGCATCCACAGCCCGCACCGGCCGGCGCGCCGTGCGGGCTGTGGCTCGCCACGGACCAGGCCGACCACATCTTCTACGCGGCGGGCGCCGACCCGCTGCACCGCCGGCACATCATCCTGCACGAGATCGGCCACATCCTCTGCGACCACAAGGCGCCGGGGCTGGTGCTGCCCGACCTCGACCCGGCCACCGTGGCGCGGGTGCTGATGCGCACGACGTACTCGGCCCCGCAGGAGCAGGTGGCCGAGATGATCGCGACGATGATCAGCGGCCGGGCCCTGCGCGGCGGCACCGAGCCGCGCAGCGACGACCCGCTGCTGCAGGGCCTGCACGAGGCGTTCATCCCGGGACCGGCGCATGGCCTTCGCTGACACCCTCGAGTTCCTGGTCCTCGGCTCGTTCTGGGCCTTCACGATCTGGCGCTTCGCGACCCCGCAGCCGCCCCGGGGCCGGGCGATCCGGCTGGTCGCCCTGCTCGCGGCGCTGTCGTTCACGTTCAACCGGCGGGAGATCTCGTTCGCGACGGACCGGCTGCTGCACGTGGCCGACATTTCGGTACCGCTGAAGAACCTCGCCACCGTGGCCGCCTCCGCGGCGATCATCCACCTCGCCGGCATCCTGCCGGGCCCGGTCGGCGAACGTCCCCGGCTGCGCCGCTGGGCCTACATACTGCTCGCGCTGGCCGGCGCGACGATGATCGTGCTGTTCCTCCTGGTGCCGCGCAGCCCCGCCCGCGGCGACTTCGTGGCCGAGCACGCCGGGACGCCCCTGGTCACCGCGTACGGCGTGCTCACCCAGTTCGGCCTGTTCGTCGGCCTCGCCTGCTGCCTGGCGCTGTTCCACCCCGCGGCCGGGCGGGCCGAGCCCGGGCTGCTGCGGGTCGGGTTGCGGCTGCTGACCGCGGCCGGACTGGTCGGCCTGCTGTTCATCGCCAACCGGGTCGCGTTCCAGGTGAGCAACGCGCTGGGCAGCGACATCATGAACGGCCCGGGCGCCGAGAGCCTGTCGCGGGTCATCCTGGCCACGATGCTGCTGCTGTTCGCCGCGGGCGCGGCCCTGCCGGCCATCGGCGGCGTGCGGCGCTGGCTGTCCCACTATGTGGCGCTGCAGCGGCTGCGTCCGCTGTGGGCGGTCTCGGTCGCGGCGGTCCCGCACGTGGTGCTGGGCGATCCCCCGAGCCGCCTAGCCGACCGGCTGACGATCCGGGGCGTCGGCCTGCGGCTGTACCGCCGGATCATCGAGATCCGCGACGCGCAGTGGGAGCTGGGGCAAGCTCAGCAGGCACCCGCGGACGCCGACACGAGCCTGGCGGAGCAGGCGCGCGCCCTCCTGCGGGCTGGAAGCGTTGTGGCCACCCCCGAATTGGCGCCGACCCGGCGACCCGGCCACAACGATCCGCCCGATGCGCCACCCGCTCTAAACGTGAGTTGATGGACGCACGGTGCCCGTAAATCTGAGCTTATGATGGAGATTTCCATCCGACCGGTGGGATTGTCAAGGGTTGATGCGATGACTGAGCCGACGCTCGCGGCCAAACTGGACCGCCTGTTCCGCACGGTGCACCCGGCCGGCCGCGGCGAGTACACCTACGAGGAGGTCGCCGCCGCCATCCGCGACCGCGGCGTGATGATCTCGCACACCTACGTGTGGCAGCTGCGCAAGGGCACCCGCGACAACCCCACCAAGCGCCACCTCGAGGCCCTGGCCGAGTTCTTCGGGGTCAACGCCGCCTACTTCCTCGACGACGACCCAGCCACCTCGCGCCGCATCGAGGAACAGCTGGACCTGCTGGCCGCCCTCCGCGACAGCGCCGTGCGATCGGTGGCCCTGCGCGCCGCCGGCTTGTCCGCCCCGAGCCTGGAGGCCATCCACGGCATGATCGAGCACGCCCGCCGCATCGAGGGCCTCCCCGAAACGGACTAAGACCCAGGACCCAAGCCCCAGGCCCCAGGACACAAATCCCGCCCCGGTGCGGTCTTGAGACCGAGCACGCCCGACCGCATCGAGCGCCTCCCACCCCGGTGCGGTCTTGAGGGGGTGTGGGTGGAGCGAAGCTCCCCCACCGCTTTTCAGGACATTCGACGGTCCAACCCCGCCGCCAAGGCGCCCATACAGTGAAGAGACCTTCGCTGCCCAAGGACACCGCCCGGTCCAACCCCGCCACCAAGGCGCCCATACAGTGAAGAGACCTACGCTGCCCAAGGACACCGAACGGTCCAACCCCGCCGCCAAGGCACCCATACAGCGGCCAACCTTCCGCTTTCAGGACACCGAACGGTCCAACCCCGCCTTTCAGGACACCGACCGGTCCAACCCCGCCGCCAAGGCACCCATACAGCGGCCAACCTTCCGCTGCGCGTTCAGCCACAGACCCTGGCGTTGACGCCCGCGTCAAGGTTTAGCGTGCTCGTATGCGGATCGGCGAGTTGGCGGAGCGGGCCGGCACCAGCGCTCGCGCCCTGCGCTACTACGAGCAGCACGGCCTGTTGGCGGCGAGGCGCACGACCAACGGCTACCGCGAGTACGACGAGTCCGACCTGCGCCTGGTCCGCGAGATCCGGTCGCTGCTGGAGATCGGCTTCAACCTCGAGGACACCCGCCCCTTCGTCGAGTGTCTCCGCTCGGGCCGCGCCACCGGCGCCGAGTGCCCCGGCTCGATCGAGGTGCTGGGCCGCAAGCTCGCCGACCTGGACGGGTGCATCGCGCGCCTGCTGGCGGTCCGCAGTGTCGTCTCGCAGGAACTGGAACAGGCCACCGCGATGGAGGAGCAAGCATGACAACCGAGGTGACGGACGCCACTTTCGCTTCCGAGGTCCTGGCCAGCGACGTGCCGGTCCTCGTCGACTTCTGGGCCGAATGGTGCCCGCCGTGCCACCGCCTGGCGCCCTTGCTGGACGAACTCGCGGCGGAGTACGCGGGCCGCGCCCGAATCGTGAAGCTCAACGCCGACGACAACCCGGTGACGGCCCGCACCTACGGCGTGATGTCGATGCCGACGCTGGCCGTGTTCTCCGGCGGCGCGGTGGTGTCGCAGGTGGTGGGGGCACGGCCGAAGAGCCGCCTGCGCGAGCAGCTGGACGCTGCGCTTTGAGCGATAAGTCGGGCGCTGCCGCGCTGCGCCGCGAACGATAAGTCGGGCGCTGCCGCGCTGCGCCGCGAACGATAAGTCGGGCGCTGCCGCGCTGCGCCGCGAACGATAAGTCGGGCGCTGCCGCGCTGCGCCGCGAACGATAAGTCGGGCGCTGCCGCGCTGCGCCGCGAACGATAAGTCGGGCGCTGCCGCGCCGCGACTTATCGGACTTTTCGCCCGACAGGGTATTGACGCGCTCCGTCCGATCCCGGGGTCGGGGGTGTCGGGCCGGCGGGATCAAGCTTCGAGGAGGAGGGCGGTTGCGGGTTAGGGCAGACTACCCTGGCCAGTGTGTCCGTCTCTTCGCCCGGGCCGCGGCCCGCACCCGTCATGCACACCGGCCGGGTCGTGCGCGCCGAGCGCCTGACCCCGAACATGCACCGCGTCGTGCTCGGCGGTGAAGGCCTGTCCCGGTTCGCCGCGGGCGAGTACACCGACCACTACGTCAAGCTGATGTTCCCGCGCCCCGGGGTCGACTATCCGAGCCCGCTGGACCTGGCCCACGTGCGGGCGACCATGCCGCGCGAGGCGTGGCCGGTCACCCGGACGTACACCGTGCGCGAGTGGGACCCGCAGGCCCGCGAGCTCACGCTGGACTTCGTCCTGCACGGCGACACCGGCCTGGCCGCGCAGTGGGCCGTGCACGCCCGCCCCGGCGACGAGCTGCAGTTCGGCGGGCCCGGCGGCGCCTACGCACCCGACCCGAAGGCGGCGTGGCACCTGCTGGCCGGCGACGAGAGCGCGCTGCCGGCCATCGCCGCCGCCCTGCCGCACATCCCGTCCGGCGCTGACTTCGCGGCCTTCGTCGAGATCGGCGACCCGGCCGACCGGCAGGACATTCCGGGCATCACCTGGCTGGACCGCGGCACCGGCCCGATCGGCTCGGTGCTGGTGCCCGCCGTCCTGTCCCACCCGTTCCCGGCCGACGCCGACCCGGATTCCGTGCACGCCTTCGTCCACGGAGAAGCGAGTTTCGTCAAAGACCTTCGCCGGTACCTCCGGATCGACCGCAACCTCCCCCGCACCCGCATGTCGGTGTCGGGCTACTGGCGCCTCGGCCACGACGAGGACGGCTGGCAGGCGTCGAAGCGCGACTGGAACGCCCAGATCGAGGCCGAACAGGAGCCGGCCTTCTCGTAGCCGGTCAGAGGGCCGGCGCGGTCATGGTGAAACAAGCCTCGACCGCCGAACAGGAGCCGGCCTACTCGTAGCTGGTCAGAGGGCCGGCGCGGTCACGCCGAACAGGAGCCGGCCAACTCGTAGCGCGTCAGAGCGCCGGCGCGGTCGTGCCGAACAGGAGCCGGCCTACTCGCAGCCCGTCAGAGCGCCGGCGCGGTCATGGTGAAACGGGCCTCGACCGCCGCCGAGATGCGCTGGCGCCGCGGGTCGAGCTGGAGCTCGGGGGTGGACTGGCTCTTCATCATGCCGCCGCCGTAGCCGCCCGCGAAGGTCTGGATGCCTTCGGCGCGGCTCAGGCCCGGGTCGGCCAGTTCGACGAGTTCGACGAGTTCGGAGCCGAGCGCCTCGGCGTACTCCCGGGCCCGGGCGATCGCATCCCGCACGGCCGCGCGCCGCGCCTCCCGGTGCACCGGGCTGTCCGGGCGCACCGACCAGAACGGGCCGCGCACCTCGGTCTGCTCCTGCCCCGCGACCGCGAGCATCAGCTCCCCGAGCGCCGCGAAGTCCCGCACCGTGACCGTCGTCGAAACGCTGCCGTGGTACGCCGTGATCCGCTCGCCGCGCTTGCCGGAGCTCTCGGGGTACACGTGAAGGCCTGAAGTCTCTCGCTTTTCGACGGCCTCGCCGAAGCGCTCCAGGAACTGCCGGAACGCCTCGGACCGCTCCCGCAGGCGTGCGAGGGTCGCGTCCCGATCGCGATCGCGGGCCGACACCACCACCGTGAACTCGGCCAGCTCCGGATCGACCTCACGCACCGCCTCGCCGCGCACCGCAACCGTCGTCATGCCGCCAACCTTAAGATCCGGACTCGCGCTGCTTGCGACGCCGGCACTCGACGCCCACGCCGCGCACCGCAACCGTCGTCATGCCGCCAACCTTAAGATCCGGACTCGCGCTGCTTGCGACGCCGGCACTCGACGCCCACGCCGCGCACCGCAACCGTCGTCATGCCGCCAACCTTAAGATCCGGACTCGCGCTGCTTGCGACGCCGGCACTCGACGCCCACGCCGCGCACCGCAACCGTCGTCATGGCGCCGAGCTCAAGATCCGGACTCGTGTTGCTTGCGGCGGCGGCGCTCGACGCCCACGCCGCCCCACATGGCGAAGCCGGTCACCGTGATGCGCGGGGCGCCGTGGCGGCCGGGGCCGGAGGCGTCCTGGGCGAAGCCGCCCATGAAGCCGACGCCGGTGACGTGGACCTCGGCGTCCTCCGGGACGATGACGTTCACGCCGCCCATGAGCGCGAAGCAGCGGATCGTGACCTCGCCGTGGAGCATGCGGGCCTCGCGCAGGTCGATGGTGCCGCCGCCCCAGAAGCTGAAGCTCGTGAAGACCTTCGGCACCATCCACGGGCCGCGGCGTACGAAGCCGCTCATGACCGCCACCGCCGAGCCGGTCTGGGGCGCCTCGCCCGGCCGGGGCGGCACGCCGTCCAGCAGCGGGACCGGGGCCGACTGCGCGGCGGGCAGGTCGCGCACGATGGGTTCGAGGTCGGCGTACGTGCGGGCCGCGTACACCGCGTGCAACCGCTCGTCGACCTCGTCCAGGTCGAGGCGTCCCTCGGCGGCCGCGGTGCGCAGGACCTCGGCGACGCGCTCGCGGTCGGCGTCCGAGGCGCGCATCTGGCGGGGGTCCATGCGCTCGGGGAGGTCGGCCATGGCGAACAGCGTAGGCCGTACGCACAGCACGGTGGGAGCCGGTCGACCAAGAGCCGGGCGCGGGACGGCCATCACGCGGGTCCGCCGCTCGGCCGTCACGTGATCCACCGGGAGATCTTGCACCGGGCGGTTCCCGATACCCGGACGGGCAGTTACATCCGGCGCGACGGGCAGGGGTCGGGCGCCGCGCATCTTCCGGCTCGAATGCCCCGGACGGGCGGGTACACCTGTCCCGCCCCGCTGGTCGTGGCGCCGTCGGCCGGGCGGGCAGCGGATCGGACGCGCGGTGTCGTTTGGGTGACCGATTGTCCACAGTGGTCGCGACACGTACTGATAAATCTGGAAAAAACGGTCTCGCCGCATATCCTGACCGAAACAAACCGAAGACTTGCGCAAGGGCCTCGGTAGCGTTTTGGATGTGCTGGCGGACCGTTTGCCACCGTGCGTGAGCGGCGGCGTCACAAGCTTCCCGATCGTATGGAGGATCGATTCATGACCCATGGCGGGGATCTGTTGACGCAGCGTGACGACGCCTCCGCGCGTCCCAACTTCACCCAGCAGGTCAGGGGATACGACAAGCGTCAGGTCGACCAGTACCTCAACCAACTCGACCGGCAGATCTCCGGCCTCACCGCCGAGCGCAAGCGCGCCGCGGGCCAGGCGCAGGACCTGACCAACCAGATCCAGGACCTCACGTCGCAGCTCAAGCAGCTGCAGGCGGAGCTCAACGAGGTGCGGCAGCGGCCCGCCCGGGTCGACCGCGCCTCCTTCCGCCACCTCGGCCCGATGGTCGACCAGATCCTCGCGCTGGCCGAGAAGCAGGCCGGTGTGATCATCGACAACACCGAGCAGAAGGCGGCCGAGCACCAGGCCAACGCCGAGAAGGTGCTCGCCGAGGCCAAGGAGCGCGCCGAGAAGCTCATCGCCGACGGCGAGGGCGCCCGCGAGCGGTCCGAGGCCGAGGCGAAGCGGATCCACGAGCAGAGCGTCGAGCACATGGAGAAGACGCGGGCCGAGGCCGACGCGCTCGCCGAGGCCGCCCGCCAGCAGGTGCTGCAGGAGGTCAAGGCCGGCCGCGCCCAGGCCCAGCAGGAGCTGGCCCAGTGGAAGGCGACCGCGCAGCGCGAGATCGAGGAGCTCAAGGCCGGCACCGAGCGCGAGCTCACCGAGGCGCGGCAGAACACCGAGCGCGATCTGACCCAGCAGAAGCAGGCCGCGGACCAGAAGAACGCGGCGCTGCACGCGGACGCGCAGAAGTACGCGGCCGACATGCGCAAGCGCGCCGACGAGGAGAACTCGCGGCACCAGCAGCAGCTGACGGTCGTACAGCAGGACATCCAGGCCCGCCAGAAGGCCCTCACGCAGCTGCAGACCGAGCTCGAGGCGACCCAGACCAAGCTGACCGAGTCGCGCAGCGAGTCGCAGACGCTCGGCCGCGAGGTCACCCAGCTGCAGCAGCGCCTGGGCGAGACCAAGCAGAGCCTGACCAGCGAGCTGACCCGCCTCGAGCACGCCCGCCAGGCCGCCGACTCGGCCGAGCGGCACGCCAAGGAGGTCCGGGCCCGCGTCCAGCGCGAGGCGAAGCGGGTGGCCGACCTGGCCGCGGCGGCGGTCATGGCCGCGGCGGCGGGCGGCGGCGACACCGGCGAATACCCGAAGGTGCCCGCCCCGGTCCGGCAGATCCCCGAGCAGCTGCCGACTCAGCCCGACAGCCAGTCGGCCCCGGACGCGCGCCGCGAGGAGTCACCCTCGCCCGAGCAGGCCTGATCGTCCTTTAGGTTGCGGCGAGCCGGAATGCAACACCTACACGGCTCGCCGCCCGCCGACCCCGGGCCGATGCCGAACGCGTACCGATTGCCCTAACGTCCAGCGTGGTGTGCGAGCGCGCGGAGGTGGTGGGCGTGAGGATCGTGGCGGTCGTCAACAACAAGGGCGGCGTCGGCAAGACGACCATCACCGCGAACCTCGGGGCCGGCCTGGCCGCGCGCGGCATGAAGGTCCTGATGATCGACCTCGACCCGCAGGCGAGCCTCACCAAGTCGTTCTTCACGGTCGACGAGTCGCAGCTGTTCCTGTCGAAGCTGCAGACCATCGGCGCCTGGTTCCGCGCCCCGGACAGGGGCCGCGCGCAGGTGCTGGCCGACCTCGTGTTCAGCCCGCCGCGGTGCAACGCCCTGATCGGCAAGCAGGGCGGCTGGCTGGAGCTGGTGCCGTCCGACCCGCTCATCATCAACTCCGAGAGCCTCATCCCCGGCGCCGTGGACAACACCGGCAACATCCGGGCGGCCAAGTTCGTGGACCTGCACCGCCGGCTGGCCGAGGATCTGGCTGATCCGGCCTTCTCGAAGTACGACGTGGTCCTCATCGACTGCGCGCCCGCCTTCTCGCTCACCACCAAGATGGCCACCGTCGCCGCCGACATGCTCCTCATGCCGGCCCGGCCGGACTTCCTGTCCACCGAGGCGATCCAGGTCATGGGCCAGCGCCTGCTCGAGCTCACCAGGGCCTTCAACAAGCACCGCGAGGCCGCCCCCGACGGCGTACCCGTGATGCGCATGCCCCGCGTGGCCGTGCTGTTCACCATGGTGCAGTGGCACAACGGCGGCCCGATCGACGTGCAGGCCCAGTTCATCAACGAGGTGACCGCCCTCGGCGTGCCGGTGTTCGGCACCCTGCTCCGGGATCGCAGCAGCGCTTACGCGGCATCGGGCCGGTTCGGCGTACCCACCATGCTCGCCAACGGCATCGCCCCCGAAATCCGCACCAACCTGAACGACTGCGTCGACGAGCTGCTCACCATGTTCGAGAGGTTGTGACGTGACCCAATCCCCCAAGCTGGCCGCGCTCGCGCTCAACGAGATCGGCCGGCTCCTCGGCACCCTCACCGAGGACCAGCTGACCGCCCTGGCCGAGGGCCGCGCCCACGTCGAGTTCCGCGACACCGACGGCACCGCGACCCCCCTGGCCGCGACGGCCCGCGCCAAGACTCCCAAGGCGCCCAAGGCCGACCTGGACGAGATCATCGCCGAGATCAAGGCCCTGACCGAGGAGGACGCAGTTGACCGCTACCTCCAGTCCCGCGACAAGGACCTCTCCCTGCCCCAGATGCGCGAACTGGCCGATCGCATCGGTCCACCCGTGACGTCCAAGGGCGCCAAGTCAAAGGCCCAACTGCGCAAAAACATCGCCGCCGGTACGGCCGGTCTCCTCAACCGCCCCGCCTCCGTCTTCTCGGGCGCCTGGGACCGCTAGTCGGTACTACTGGCCGGCAGCGCAATCCGCTCGCCGGCCCAGGGCTTCTCCTCCACCACCGGCATCCGCAGCGGCGACTGCATCGAACCCTTCTCCCGCGCCACGATGTCGAGCCACTCCGGCCCCGTCCCGGACACCAGGAACGGCCCGATCGGCACCTCGATGGCGCCCTCGACGACCTGGACCGGCACGGACTCGCCGTTGATGGTCACGTCGCCGGGGGTGCCGTAGTTCGCGGCCGCCTCGATCGCCTCCTCGAAGTCCTCCATCTCGGTGGCGCCGCTCCAGGCGATCCCGGCCCCGGAGGCCCGGAACAACAGCGGGCCGGGCTTCCAGACGCTGCCGTAGTACACCATCGTGAGCTTGTACCCGTCGCTGGTCGTCGCGGGCCCGCTCGGCAACTGGTCGAGCCAGGCCGGGCGGAACGAGGCGAGCAGGTCGGTCATCGCCTTGGCCAGCAGCTCCCGGCGCCGCTTGAGGAAGTTCGGGAACGCCGCGGCGACCCGCAGGTCCTCGTCGAGCGGGATGAAGTGCGCGGTCAGGTGCTTGTCGCCGACGGTCGGGAAGTACTCGGCCGGTGAGCGGTCGCTGATGAGCAGGTTGGCCTTGCGGGAGATGAAGGCCAGGTTGGACAGGTCGTTGATGTCGCCCTTGTCGTACGCGCCGAGCGTGGCCACCGGGTGCACGTGGTGGAACTGCAACTGGTGGTCGTCGGTGTCGCCCGGCATGATCCCGTTCGCGTGATACCAGTCGCGGGCACCGTTGCGCTGGGCCACGAGCAGGCTCAGGAAGAAGTACGGGCTCTCCTTGGACCGGCCCATCAGCGAGTCGGCCGTGATGCTCGGGACGGTCTGCAGGACGCCGAGGTTCGCCAGCAGCTCGCGGACCGGTTCGGGCTTGCGGACGGCCTGGACGTCCCGCGCGAGGTTGGTGTCGGTCGCCGTGGAGTAGCGGGCCCGGATGATCGCGATGAGGAGCCAGTAGATGATCGCGTCCTCGGCCTGGTCGGCGAGCGGCTCCTTGGGCCGTTCGCCGAGGAACACCACCAGGGGGATCAGCGGGGTCAGCGAGGGCAGCGGGCTCGAGTCGGTGACACCGAGGTTGCCCTTCAGCAGGGGAACGAGGTGACGCAGTCCACGTTGGACGGTCGCCCAGGCCTTCACCAGGTCGGTCTCGCCGACGCGGCTGAGATCGTTGACGGACCACGACGACATGCCGCCGCCGAAGAGCGCGGCCGCGAACGTCCGCACGAGGAAGTCGACGTCGAGGTCGCCGTAGGAGGCGGCGCGCCAGTGGGCCTCCTCCTTCTCGAACTTGTCCAGCACGCCCTTCCACCGTGCGGAGAGCGTCGACATGGCCAGGTCCGCGCGGCTGAGGTGGCGGCCGGCACTGTTGACCCGCACGAAAATCTCGGAGACCTCCTCGTAGGTGCAGTTGCGCAGGGTCTCCACCTGGAAGGTCCGGTCCCCCAGCAGGCGCACCCGGCCCAGGCGCTGCTCGATCTCGTACTCGTCGAGCTGGCAGCCCGCATCCCGCAACCGGCGCGTCATCGCCGTCAGCGAACTCCCGCCGCGCAGCAGGGAATGCACCTTGATCCAGTTCGCGTCGGTCGCCGTGGCGGCGCTCTGGTTCTGGAAACGCTCCTTCTCCACATGGAAGACGACCTGCGCCTCCTTGTGGTCGTCGAATACGCGGTGCAGGGAGGTCAGCCGCTGCTGGCCGTCGAGCAGATACAGCGGGGGCTTGAACGGCTTCTCCGTCGCACCCTCCACCGCCATCGCGCGGGTCGCCGGCTCCTCGTCGGACTGCCAGAACAGCAGCGAGCCGAACGGGAACCCTCGGTAGAGGGAGTCGATCAGCTTCGCGACCTGCGTCGGCCGCCACACGTAACTGCGTTGCAGCTCCGGCAGCCGGATCTCGGTCCGGGTGATCTGGCCCATCAGTTCGCTGACCGGAAGCGTGGAGCGCTCGATGTGCATCAGACGATCCTTGCCGGGGCGCGGCGGGCACGGTAGCGCCCGGTCGCGCCGGCCGGGAGGGATGGTTCGGCGGGGATTTCCGGCCGAAAGACGTTGCATTCTGCGTCACTCGTTGCGGGCCGTTTCCGGGCCCGTCATGCGGGACAGCAGCGGCAGGGTCGAGGCGATGATGCCCAGGGACACCGCCAGGCCCAGGGCCGTCAGCGCGTAGTACGACCAGCCCGGCGCGGTCAGGGTGTAGCCCATCTGGGCGCGCAGGAACAGCTGGGCCGCGCCGAAGCCCGTGGCGCCGGCCAGGACCGCCACCGCCAGCAAGGGCACCGCGGACTCCAGGGCCACCACGCGGCGGAGCATGCGCAGCGGTACCCCGGTCAGGCGCAGCAAACTGAACGGGCGGCGCCGGTCGGCCAGGCCCGAGGCGACGCTCACGGCCAGGCTGCAGCCCGCGATCGGCAGGCTGAACAGCATGATGACGTTGGCCAGGCGTTGGAACAGGGCCATCTGGGTGCGGGCGTTGCTGCCGCGTTCGACGTCGGTCATCGGGGGGACCTCGTAGTCCGGGAAGGCCAGGACCATGGCCGTGCGGGCGCGTTCCGTCGTCGCGGGGTCGCCGTCCAGGCCGACGACGAGCGTGTCGGGCGGCAGCTGGGCGACCTGGGCGGCGGTGAGCGGGGACGCCGGCCAGACGGTGGCGGCGCCCACGCCGGTGCGGACCTGGTCGAAGCCGACGAGGTTGCCCCAGATCTGGGCGTACTGCGCGCCGGCCGGACAAGCACCGTACTGCGGGATGCGGGCCAGGTCGGCGCACGCGATGAGGTTCGACGGGCCGTCGTCCGGGTTGCGGGGCAGAGTGACGGCGAACGTCACGCCCTCCACCGGCGGCAGGGTCAGGTCGGCGGGCAGGCCCTCGCGGCCGGTGAACTGGACCAGGGTCACCGCGGCGAGCCGGCCGTAGTGCACGCCGCGCTCGTCATTCATCGTGCCGATGACGCCGGTGGCGACGCTCACCACGAACAGGGCGAGCATGACGCCGCTGACGGCGCGGAACGCGGCCTGCGGGTTGTCGGCCAGGCGGCGGGCGGCGACCAGGGTGGGCAGCCGGCGCGCGCGGCGGGCCAGCAGGCGGGCGGCGGTCATGGTCAGCCACGGGCCGGCGATCACCAGGCCGATCATGACGAGCAGGAAGCCGGGCAGGAACGCCGCCGTCTGGCCGCTGGAGGTCTCGGGGCGGCGGCCGATGAAGTACGCGAGTTCGAGTAATCCAACGGCCATTGGAATCAATCGCCACGCCCGCGGGGGTTTCGGGGTGACCTGGCGGACGACGCCGAGCGGGGAGATGCGCACGCGGCGCATGGCGAGCGCGGCGGCGGCGATCGCGCCGAGCGGGACGCCGAGCGCGATGAGCACCGCCAGGACCGGGCCGGGCGTGATGTCGGCGGGGAAGAACCGTTCGGTGCTCAGCGGTACCGCCGCCAGGCCCGCCCGCAGCGCCGGGAACAGCGCGAACCCGGCGACGGTGCCCACCACGGCGGCGACGCCCGACTCGACGGCGGCGAGCGCGGTCACCTGCCTCGGCGTGGCGCCGACCAGTCGCATCGCCGCGAATCGTTGTTCGCGGCGGGTGGCGGCGAGGCGGGTCGCGGTACCGATGAAGACGAGCAGTGGGAAGAGCAACCCTCCGGCGATGACGGACAGCACCAGATCCATCGCCGCGGCCGGCAATTGCAGTGGCTCGTTGGATATCGCGGTGACCTCGTGCGCGCGGGGGATGGCGCGCACCTCGGCGGGAGTGCGGCCGACGACGGCCACAAGAGAATCCGGCGACGGTACCGCCCGATCCTCGACAATCCCCGCCTCGCGCCCCGGGAACCGCGCCCCGAGCTGGTCGGCCGGGTGCGCGGCGATGAGGTCGTGCAGCGCCTGGGTGACGTAGTACTCGCCCGGTCCGGGCAGCCGCGCCATGCCGGGCACGGCGGGCGGGTGGTCGCCCTGGAATCCAATGTCGATGCGCCAGATGGAGGCGCCGTTGAAATAGTCCTCGCGGTTGCTCCACACGACCGGGTCGGCCGCGGCCACCCCGGCCGCCTGCTGGCCGCGCATCCAGGCGCCCCGGCCGAGCTGGGTGTCGACCGCCCGCACGCCGGCCACGGTGGCCAGCAGCAGGGCGGTGCCGAGCGCGACGGCCACCGCGATGAGCACGAACCGCAGCAGCGCCGCGCGTCCGTTGGCGAGCGTGAGGCGCAGCCCGAGCCGGATCACGACCGCCCCCGCCCGGCGGTCAGGGCGTGCGCGCGCCCGTCGCGGACGATGACCTCACGGTCGGCATAGACGGCGACCCGGGGCTCGTGGGTGACGAGCACGACGGTTGTACCGTGCTCCCGCGCCGCCGCCACCAGAAGGTCCATGACCTGCTCGCCGGTGAGCGAGTCCAACGCTCCCGTCGGCTCGTCGGCGAACAGCACCCGGGGCCGGTTGATCATGCCCCGCGCCAGCGCGACCCGCTGGGCCTGCCCGCCGGACAGCTCGCCCGAGCGGCGGCGCTCCATCCCGGCCAGCCCGAGCCGCTCCAGCCAGCCGCCCGCCGCGCGCAGGGCCTCGCCGCGCCGCGCGCCGCCGAGCAGCAGGGGCAGCGCGACGTTCTCCTCGACGGTGAGTTCGGGTACCAGCTGACCGAACTGAAACACGAACCCGAAGCGCTCCCGGCGCAGCGTGCTGCGCTCGTGCTCGCCGAGCCGATCGATGCGCTGCCCGTCGAAGCGGACCTCGCCGCCGTCCGGGACCAGAATCCCGGCCAGGCAGTGCAGGAGGGTCGTCTTGCCCGAGCCCGACGGCCCCATGACGGCGACAATCTCGCCCGGCTCCGCCTCGAACGTCGCGCCGCGCAGGGCCGGGGTCTCGCCGAAGGACACAACGACCTCGCGGGCCTCGATCAGGGTGCTCATCTGCGCACCAGCCCGGCCAGGTGGTCGAGGCGGGCCACGGTGAGCTCGATCCACCGCAGGTCGGCCTCGAGGTGGAACAGCCCGTGGTCGGCCAGCATCGCCTCGATGAGGTCGTCGCCCTTCTTGATCTCGTGCAGCTCGCGCATCCGGGCCAGGTGGGCGGCGCGCTGCATGTCGAGGTACTCCCCCGCCGGCCGCTCCAGCATCAGCGACAGCATGACCTTGGAGAACAGCACCGTCTGCAGGTGCGGCTCGGGCTCGACGGGCTGGGCCAGCCAGGCGTCGACCTCGGTCGCCCCGAGCTCGGTGATCACGTACCGCTTGCGCTCCGGCCCCTCGCCCGCCTCGACCTCGCTGATCACGACCTTCCCGTCGCGGGCGAGCCGGCCGAGCGTCGAGTACACCTGGCCGAACGGCAGCGGGCGGCCGCGGCCGAAGAACATGTCGTAGTCGCGTTTCAGGTCGTAGCCGTGGCTGGGCTCGCGCTCGAGCAGGCCCAGCAGCGTGAGTGGAACGCTCATGCCGCTGACCATACACCGCGGATGTACACCCGGTATATACCCCGGGGTGATAGTCGATAAGTCGGGCGCTGCCGCGCCACGACTTATCGCATTTTTCGCCTGACGAGCGATAAATCGGATATGTCCGGAGGGCCGCTAACCCGCTTCCGGGCGTGTCACAGGAGCGGCGCTGACCGGCGGCTGGGCGTAGTCACCCGAGCGGCGCTCACCGGCGGCTGGGCGAGTCACACGAGCGGCGCCGACCAGCGGCCCGGCGTGTCACAGGAGCGCCGCTGACCGGCGGCTGGGCGTGCCAGCCGAGCGGCGCTAACCGGCGGCTGGGCGTGTCACACGAGCGGCGCTAACCCGCGCTAACCCGCGGCCGGGCGGGTCACGCGCCGGGTCAGCAGCACCGGCAATCAGCGTCCCGGCGTATCAGAAGCCGACGGCGAACCGCGAACTACCGAACGCGCGCAACCGCCCCGAAGCAGGCAACCTCTTCAGCCGAAGGCCGAGGCCCAGGCACATCCTCCGCATGCCAGTACGCCACCGACGCAATCCCCGGCGGCACCAGCTCAAACCCGGCAAGCAGCTCCGCGAACCGAGCCCCCGTCCGAGCCTGAAACCGCCCGTCAGCATTGTTCGCGGTCAACGCCGCAATAGCCTCAGCAGGCAGGTATTCCCAGGTCGCATGAGACGCCACCAGGAAGCTGCCAGGAGCCAACGCCGACGTCAGCTGATCGATGATCTCCTGCGGGTGCTCGTCCTCGCGAATGAAGTGCAGCACCGCCACCAGCAGCAACGCCACCGGCCGCGACAGGTCCAGCGTCCCCGCGAGCTCGGCATTGCCCAGGATCGAGGCCGGATCGCGCAGATCCCCGTCGATGTACGCGTTGCGCCCGCCCGGCGCGCTGGTCAGCAACGCGCGCGCGTGGGTGAGGACGATCGGGTCGTTGTCGACGTACACGACGCGGCTGGACGGGTCGACCGCCTGCGCGATCTCGTGCGTGTTGTTCGGCGCCGGGATGCCCGTGCCGATGTCGAGGAATTGCCGGATGCCCTGGTCGGCCAGCCACCGCACGGCCCGGCCCATGAACGCGCGGTTCTCCACCGCCATGAGTTTGACGCCCGGCATGGCCGCCGCGATCGCGTCGCCGGACGCGCGGTCGGCGGCGAAGTGGTCCTTGCCGCCCAGCCAGTAGTTGTACCGCCGGGCCGGATGCGCGACCGTGGTGTCGATGCGCGTCCGGGCGTCGTCCGTGGTGTCCATCAAGGCTCATCGTAGTCACCGACGCCACAGATTCGTCAACGCGCCGATCGGCAGGGCAACGCGTACGCTCGCGCCGTGAAAGTAGCGGTGGTGGCACACCGGAAGAAGACGCTCGGTGGCGGCCTGGAGCAGTTGCGGCGCGAGCTGGAACGGGCGGGCGTCGGCGAGTTCGGCTGGCATGAGGTACCCAAGAGCAAAAAAGCTCCCAAGAAGGCCCGCAAAGCGGTCGAATCCGGCGCGGACCTGCTGTTCGTGTGGGGCGGCGACGGGATGGTCCAGCGCTGCGTGGACGCCGTCGCGGGCACCGGCGTGACGATCGCGATCATCCCGGCCGGCACCGCGAACCTGTTCGCCACCGCGCTGCGCATCCCCCGCGACGTCCGCGCGGCGGTGGACGTGGGGCTGCGGGGCGAGCGCCGGCGGTACGACCTCGGGAAGATCGAGGGCGAGCACTTCGCCGTGATGGCGGGGGCCGGCTTCGACGCCGCGATGATCGAGGACGCCGACCAGCACCTCAAGCGCCGGGCCGGGCGGTTCGCCTACTGGCGCACCGCGCTGCGGCACGTCGGGGACGCCCCGGTGCACACCATCGTGCACCTGGACGACCAGCCCTGGTTCGAGGGCCCGGCGACCTGCCTGCTGCTGGGCAACATCGGCCGGATCTCGGGCGGCATCAAGGCCTTCGACGACGCCAGCCCGTTCGACGGCCGGCTCGAGGTCGGCGTGACCACGGCCCGCGGCGCGCTGCAGTGGGCGCGCACGATCGGCACCATGGCCACCGGCCGCACCGATCGCTCACGGTTCGTGCGCATGGGAAACGCCCGCAAGGTGTACGCCGAGTTCGCCGAACCGGTCCTGCTCGAACTCGACGGCGGCGCCCGCAAACGGGTCAAGCGCCTGGAGGCCGAGGCGGTCCCCCAGGCGGTGACCATCGCAGTGCCTAGACAAAGGTGAACAGCGGCTCCGCCAGCTCGTGCACGCCGACCCCGATCTCCATGTGCTCGGGCGCGTCGAACGCCACCTCCCGGAAGCCCGCCTCGGCGAACCAGGCGCGAATCGTCGGCGTGAGGTCGCCGGAGCGCCGGTGCCGCGTCCAGATGACCCGCGCGCCGGGCAGGCACATGCCCGGAAGCGCGGACACGGTACGGCGGATGTCCCGCTCGGACACGTTCCCGAACACGCCACAGACGAGCAGCACGTCGGCGGGCAGGAACCCGGCGTACGCCGCGGCCGTCCCGGCATCGCCCTCCACGACCTCGAGCCCGCTCCCGGCCAGCCGCTCCCGCGCGTCGGCCACGTTGGCCGGATCGAGCTCGACCAGCCGCCCGACCACGTCCCCGCGCCGCGGATGCCCGTCGAGCGCGCCGGCCACATCCCGGCCCTGACCAGCGCACATGCTGACGAGCCGGACGGGTCCGGCCGGCCGGGCGGCGATCGCGGCGGCCACGTGCCCGGTCACCAGCCGCAGCCGCTGGGCGAGGAACGAGCCCGGCTGGTCGTAGTCGTCGTGCCAGCGCACCCAGTGACTCGCCGCTGAACCCATCGCGAACTCCTCCGACGTGATGTGTGACGTGTGCCGTCTGGCCGGTTGCCAGCAGGTGTGGTCCGGTAGCCTGCAAAGTATGGTGCTGAGGACCCCCGGAACGGAGGCCGGCGCCGCCGGGCTCGCCGCGATCCTGGACCGCCCGCAGGAGGCGTCGCTCGCGTTCGACTTCGACGGCGTGCTCTCGCCGATCGTGGCCGATCCCGGGCTGTCGCGCCCCTACCCGGGCGTCGTGGCCGCGCTGGGCCGCCTCGCCGAGCTGGTGGGGTCGGTGTCGATCATCACCGGACGGCCCGTCGCCGACGTGCTGCGCCTCGGGGACCTGGGCGATCTGGCCGCGCTCGAGCACTTCTCGATTTTCGGCGTGTACGGCATGCAGCGCTGGGACTGGGCCACCCGCGCGGTCGTCTCGGAGCCGGTGCCGGCCGGCGTGGCCGCGGCCCGCGCGGAGCTGCCGGCGCTGCTGGAGGTGGCCGGGTTCGCCGGGGTGTCCATCGAGGACAAGGCGATGTCGGTGGCCGTGCACACCCGCCGGGCCGACGCGCCGCAGGAGGCGTTCGCCGCCCTCGGCGAGCCCCTGGCCGAACTGGCCGGGCGGCACGGGCTGGCGGTGGAGCCGGGCCGGATGGTGCTGGAGCTGCGCCCGCCGGGCATCGACAAGGGTCACGCGCTGGAGGCGATCGTGGCCGGGCACCGGGCGCACGCGGTGGCGTACTTCGGCGACGACCTCGGCGACCTGGCCGCCTTCGACGCGGTCGAGCGGCTCCGGGAGACGGGCGTCGCCGGGCTCAAGGTGTGCAGCGGCTCCGACGAGGTCCCGCGCCTCGCCGAGCGGGCCGACCTCATCGTGGACGGCCCGCCGGGCGTGCTGGCGTTCGTCGAGGGGCTCAACGAACGCCTCAAATGAAGCGGGTGGGCGGCCAGCGCCGTGGCGACATTAAGCAGTCAAACCGCTGATATGCGATACCTGTCGTACCCCGATGTGGAATCGGAGGGGCTATCGCCGAGCCTGGCTCAGTCCCGCAGGTCTTCAGTAAACGCCCCGCAACCGTTGCGGTCAAAGCATTTACGCGGCGAACAGTGAGGCGTAGACCAGCCGCGAGCCGTCGGTGACGAACTGCCCCGCGACCGCGCCACTGTCCACGGTGGACAGCCGCAGGTCGAGGTAGCGCTCCTCCTCCACCGGCTCCCCCGGCCGCCAGTCCGCCGCCGCCAGCCACGCGCTCACCTCGTCGGCCACGCTCGCCCGCCGCGCCGCGAGCTCGGCCCGCAGCCCGGCGACGCTGTCCGCGCGCAACGCCGCACCGTCGTCCTCCGCGGCGGTCCGGAACCACGCCGCCGGCCCATAGGCGAAGCACACCAGCGCGGCCCACACGTCCTCGAAATACTCCGGGTCGGGCGCGATCTCCACCCCGGCCAGCCGGTCCCCGACGAAGAACAGCGCTCCGAGCTGCTCATCAACAAGCTCAAGCCTGCTCCGGTACTGCGTGAGCCCCGCCCGCTGCCGCGTCAGCACCTGCTCCAGGTGGCCCCGCGCCGGCAATCCGTGGCCGCGGTTGAACGTGGCGATGTCGTTCCAGAGCTTGCTGTACCGGCTCTGGCCGCGCATCCGCAGCGCGGCCGCCCGCAGCTCCACCGGCAGCACGAAGAACCACTGGTCGTCGCGGCCGGCGAGGTACCCGCCCTGGGACTCCTGCACGCAGCACGCGTCGTCGAAGCGCAGCGTCTGCCCGGCCGCGATGAACGCCGACCGGCACAGCGCGTGGTTCTGCGCCGCGTCCTGGATGTAGCCCACGTGCAGCGGCACGATCGCGACCCCCGAGGCCGCCGGGTTGGCCAGCTCGACCTGGCCGTACGTGACGACCCGGCCGAGCTTCAACCCGCGGCGGGGCGCCACGATGCCCGGGTAGGAGGGCCCGAAGACGGGCACCATGGTGAGCGCGCCCGCCTTCTGCGGGGTGCCCAGCCGGTATCCCGCCACGTCGATCGCGCGCGGGAGCATGACGAGCCGGCTCATCGCGGTACACCTTCCAATGCCGTTTCGAATGCGGCCAACCGGCGCCGCAGCTCCAGCTCGACCCAGCGGCCCGCCTCCGGACCGTCCACCTGGGACAGCATCCAGAGCACCAGCCCGGCCAGGTCGCCCGAGTGCCAGAACGTGCGCAGCGGCAGCCCGCTGGCGGCCCGGCGCAGCGCGAGGTCGTCGGCCCGCCCGAACACGGCCTGGCAGAACACGACCGGCGCACCGATCCCGGCCCCCGGCAGCGCCGCGGCCACACGCGCGAGGTCGCCCGGGTACACGTTCTCGTACCCGTCGGACGCCACCGCGATGACATCGGGCCGCGTCTCGGCGGCATCGAGCACCGCCGAAGCGAGGTCGGTAGCGCCACCAGGCCGGCCCTGAGATCCACCCGCGGCCACGACAACGAGCCCGGGCGCGACCCGCTCCAGCACCATCCGCAGCGCCGCGACCTGCGAGAGCACGGCCCACTCCCGGTTGCCGTACCCCCGCATCGACGCCGACTGGTCCATGACGAGCGCGATCCGCCCGCCGTACCGCGGCATCCCGTCAGCGATCGCCCGCGCATACCCGTCGGCGGCGGCGAGCAACTCCGCGGCCGGCCCACCCCGGTACAGGTGCACAAGCGTGGCCGCGAGGTCACCCCGGTTGGTCGCGGTCACGGTATCGGGCCGCTCCCCCGCCAACTCGAAGTCGTCCACGGCGGCGTTCCAGACCACGGCGGCGTTCCAGACCACGGCGGCGTTCCAGACCACGGCGGCGTTCCAGACCACGGCGGCGTTCCAGACCACGGCGGCGTTCCAGACCACGGCGGCGATCCTCAGCGCGGCAGGCGCTGCAGGATCATCCGGGCCATCGCGGCAACCAGTGCGCCGTCCTCGGTGTGCGCGAACTCCATCGCCCGGTGCGACCCGCGCCCGCACACAGCGGCCGTGTACCGCGGCGCCACGACGACGAACGCGCACTCCTCGACCGCCGCCCCCGGCCCCTGCGCGAACCGCACCCCGGGCCCGACCGCCGCCGGATGCAGCGGCGCCACCAGCCCCACGAACGCGGCCCGATCGGCCAGCCCGGTCAGCGAGGGCAGCCACGACCGCGCGGTGACGGCATCGGTGCAGGACGCGAGCACCACCGCCCCACTCCCGGCCCGCCGCACCACATGCTCAAGATGCGCCGCGAACGCCTCCGGGTTCGCCGCCCGCACCTTCCCACGCGCCTCGGCCGCCGCGAACGGCGTCCCCACCGGCAGATGCACGTCCGGCCGCGACTCCCGCAGCGCATGCGGCCCAGCCACGACCCCGAACGACGCGCCGCCGGACAGCGACCCGGGACCACCCTCAGGCCACGCCGACCGCCCGGACCCCGCGCCCAACGGCGCCACCTCGGGCAGCGACCCGGTGCCACCCTCAGGCCGCGCCGACCGCCCGGACCCCGCGACGAACGGCGCCACGTCGGAGAGCGGTCCGGGGCCTCCGAAGTACAGACCCTGCCCCCAGTGCGCCCCGAGCGCCCGCGCGTTGGCGAGGTCCTCCAGCGTCTCGATGCCCTCGGCCACGATCAGCGCCCCGGTCCGCTCGGCCACCGCGTTCACCGCGGCCACCACCTCCACGGTCCGCGGCGCGTGCGGGGCGCGCACCAGCTGCAGGTCGAGCTTGACGACCTCCGGCTCCAGCAGCGGCAGGAACGCCAGCGACATCGGGTCGGCGCCCACGTCGTCAAGGGCAAGACAGTGCCCCTTCGCCTGTACCGCCGCCGCCAACTGCAACAACCCCGCCGGATGGGCCGACAGGGCGCGCTCGGTGTACTCCAGCACGATCCGGAACGGCGAATCCGCCATCAGCTCCCGCAACCGCGCCGACAACGGCTGGTCAATCACGGCCGGCTCAGCGTTGACAAACACGAGCGGCGGCGGCGACCCAGCGGCGCGGGCCTGCTCCAGCGCCCGCTCGGCGCACAGCGTGTCAAGCTCAGCCAGCCGCCCGGCAGCGACGGCCGCGGCAAAGAGGTCCCGCGCCCGCCAGAGCCCCGACCCGACCGGCCCACGGGCAAGCGCCTCGACCCCGACCGGCCGCAGACTGCTCAGCTCGACGATCGGCTGGAAGAGCGGCTCGACGGCCCGCTCGGCCAGCACCCGCTCGATGGTCCAGCCACCGGCCCCGGCATCGAGCCCGCGACCCGCCCGCACATCCGCGCCGGGCGGTGCGTCGGTGTCGGGGGGCGATGCCGGCGCGAGGCCCGCGAGCTTCATGACGGCCGCCCGTGACACGATGGCGACCGTCTGGTCCTCCAGCAGGCTCAGCGGCGTGACCTCGACGGTGTCGTCGTCGGGTCCGATGGCGCTCGGCGCTGGGGCGCCGCGGCCGCGCAGGACGTTGCGGGAGGCAAGGGACCGGCTGACCCGCGAGCGGAACGAGGACGGCCGCAGCGGTGTGGGTGCCGGCATGGACACGGAGGGTGAGGGGGCGGTAGGCGCGGGAGGAACGCTCGGCCGGTCTTGGGCCTGCATGCCAACCTCCCGGCTCGACACCGCCATGTGCCCCGCTCCCCACGACACCCTAGTCCCTGATCCAGTGCCGAACCAGCCACCCAGGTCAGGCGTGGGTCACCCTTGTACATCGAGCGAAGTCGCGCCGGCGCAACACGCGCCCGGCAAGGAACGCGAAAAAACCCGAGAGAGCGCGACCACGCGACCACCCGAGCCGACCGCGACCCGACCGCGACCCGACGAGACGACGCCCGGGCCGCGACCACACAAGCCGACCGCGGCCCGACAGGACGAAGCCCGAGCCGCGACCGCACAAGCCGGCCGTGACCCAACGGGACGAATCTCGGGCCGCGACCACACAAGCCGGCCGTGACCCAACGGGACGAATCTCGGGCCGCGACCACACAAGCCGGCCACGACCCGACGAAACGAAGCCAAGGCCGCAACCACACGAGCCGGCCACGACCACACGAGCCGGCCGCGGCTCGACGGGACGAAGCCCGGGCCGCGGCCGGAGGTGCGGGGATCAGGCGGTCGCGGCGATCACCTCGACCGACTTGGTGTCGGCGTTGATGGCCGCGGTCGAGTACGAGCAGTCACGGAGGCGCTTCTGGGAGTACAACAGGGTCTGGTCCGTGTATTGCGGCGAGTTGCGGTCGCCGGACTCCGAGTAGGTGAGGATGCACTTGGCCGACGGGCCACTGCTGGTGTAGGCCAGCGTGAGCAGGAAGCTCGTCCCGTAGTTCACGACGTAGCCCTTGTCGGTCAGGTCGCTGCCCGGCACGAAGGTCCCCGGGTCCATGAAGGGCTCGAGCGAGGAACCCGGCATGGCCTGGTACTGCGCCATGTTGGCGATGCCGATGTTCTCCGTGGAGCCGGGGACCGGGATCTTCTGGCCGTTCTTCACGGTGTACTGCACCTGCGACATCGGCACGTTCAGCGCCAGCCCCACGGCCCGCATCCGCTGCATGCCCCGGGCCAGGCCCTGCAGCAGCGCGTCGGGCGAGGCGGGGGCGCCGCGCGGGGTGCGGGTCGGGTCGGCCGGGTTGAACGGTACCCCGAACAGCGGGCCGGCCTGGTTCAGCGGGTCGGCCTCGGGGTTGGCCGCGACCACGGCGCCGACCGTCTCCCGCCAGAGCACCGCGCCCCGGCTGGCGAGTTCGAACTGCTTGTCCCAGGAGGCTAGGACCGTACAACCGGCGCTGATGTCGACCGCGGTGCCGTCCACGACGACCGGGGTGTGGCCGCGGGCCTGGCAGGAGGAGACCGTGTAGGCGGCCAGCTGGGCGGCGGTGTAGGTGTCCCCGGACAGGATCGTCGTGCCCAGCCCGGCCAGGTCGAACTTGGCCTGGCTGTTGATGAGCTTGACGTTCTGCCGCGAGCGGACCGTCAGCGGCGTGCCCTCCGGGCCCTGCAGCGGCGTGAAGCCGGTCAGGAACTGGTTGGCGTTGGGCACCCAGTGGCTGTCGTTGGAGTTGAACACGTAGTCGCGGCGGGTCAGCTGCGGCTGCCGCGCGAACGGCACCAGCCCCGGCGAGCGGGCGCCGGGCGCGACGACCCAGGCGTTGGCGCTGTTGCTGCCGTCGAGCAGGCCGAGCGGGTTGCTCGCCCACTCCGCGATCGAGGCCGGCGAGAGGTTCGGCGTCGGCGAGGAGTCGGTGTAGAACGCGTTGCCGGCCGAGTCGGTGGCGATCGTGTTCACCCACGGGATGCCCTGGTTGGCCGCGATGGCGTTCTTCAGGCCGTTGGTGTCGCTCGCGCGGGCCATGGCCAGCCAGGTCGGGATGAGCTTGTCGTTGTCGATGTTCGCGTCGCGGTAGGTGATCGCGGAGAACTCGTTCCAGCCCAGCGAGGGGTCGATCGCCGAGAGGTCGAGCACCGGGCCGTACCGCGTCGAGTACATGGTGCGCGTCACGTCGGCCAGCGAGCCGTTGGGCTGCTTGACCTTCAGCGTCACCGGCTTGCCGGTCATCGCCTCCGGGGTGCCGTCCACCGTGTACTTCGTGGGCTGCCCCGGCACCAGGTTCACCGAGTAGAACGTGTAGCGGGCGCCGGCCGCGACCGTGTGCGTCCACGCGACCTTGTCGGTGAAGCCGATCTGCACGCCGGGCAGGCCGCCGAGGCTCGCGCCGTAGACGTTGAGGCTGCTGCCCACCGTCAGGTGCGACTCCCAGAAGCGCAGCTCGCCCTCCCACGGGAAGTGCGGGTTGCCGATGAGCATGCCCTTGCCGGTCTGCGACTTGTCGGCGCCGAGGGCCCAGCCGTTGCTCGACACCGCCCGGCTCTGCTCGGTCAGCTGGGCGAAGTCGTCCTTCACCTGCTGCTTGGACACGGCGAGGGCGGCGGCCGACGGGGGCGCCGCGGCCGCGATCGGGGCCAGCAGCGCGCCGCCGCTGGCCAGCAGGGCGATGTCGCGGTCGTACGCGAGCAGGTCCACCGCGGTGATCGGCTTGACCCACGGCTGCCCGGCACACCAGCCCGGCACGCGGGCCGCGCCCTTGGTGGCCAGGAAGGCGTTGTACCCGCGCACGAAGCCGTTGACCATGTCGCGGGTGTCGCCGGTCATCGTGGCCGCCTGCGCCTGGGCCTTCTCCATGACGCCGAGGTTGGCGTAGGCGAAGTCGGTGGCGAGGTTGGCGTTGTCCGGGCCCGGCCCGAAGTAGCGGGAGCGCTCGCTGCGCACCTTGACGACCTGGTCGGCCAGGTCGCAGAAGCGGTCCTCGGCGTAGGCCCAGGCCTGCCCGAAGGCGACCGAGCCCAGGTTCGAGGCGGTGATGTGGGGCACCCCGTAGGAGGTGCGCTTGATGACGGCGGCGTATCCGCCGGCGGCGACCGCATCGGCGGCCGCGGCGGCCGATCCGGCGGTGGCGGCGACGACGGTGGTGGATAAGAGCGCCGCGGCGGCAAGCGCGGTGGCGACCCGGCGGATTCCGGACACTATTCCTCCGTGGGACCAGGGGAAAGACCGCAGGACGGATGGAAACGGAGCGCGTCAACCACAGTACGCAGCGTCATCACTGGTTTCAATGGCCACACCAGTCACACAACGGATCATTGGCGCATCGAAGCCGTTGAATCTTGATGCATAGACTGTGGTATATGCTCCCGTGCCGCCGAGGGTCACCCGGTCGCCGGCCCGCAGGTCCGCCGAGAGCTCGACGTCGAACATGATCGTGTCCTGGCTGTCGCACGTCGGCCCGGTGAGGTGGAACCGGTCGCGGCTCGCCCCGGCCCGGCTGTCGCTGACGGGAAAGCGCAGCTCATTGCCGGTTTCCAGGCTCTCCATGAGGCCGTTGAAGGCGCCCACGTCGAGGTGCGCCCAGCGCCGGCCGCCCCGCACGGCGGTGCCGATCACGGTCGTGTGCAGCGTTCCGGCCTCGGCCACGAGGGCCCGCCCGGGCTCGCAGACGGCCGCCACGGGATACGGAAGATCGGCCAATGCGGCGCCGATCACCGCACCATAGTCCGCCAGCGGCGGGATTTTTCCGGTGTACCGCGCGGGAAATCCGCCGCCGAGGTTCACCATTTGCAAGAAGACATCTTCGGCCGCCAATTTGGACATCAGGTACCCGACGGCCCGCAGCGGCGCGCGCCACGCGTGCGGCAGCAGCATCTGGGAGCCGACGTGGAAGGCCGCGCCGAAGGGCCGCAGCCCCCGCTCGCGCGCGGCGAGCATGAGCGTCACGGCGTGGTCGGCGTCGACGCCGAACTTGCCCTCGCTCGGCACGCCGCTGCGGATCTGGTGCGCGGCCAGGCGGACCACGACGGCGGCACCGGGCGCGGCGACGGCGATCTTGTCCAGCTCGTCCTCGGAGTCGAAGGCGAAGCGCCACACGCCGGCCGCGTGCTGGCGGGCGACGTGCGGCAGCGGCTTGACCGGGTTGCTCGACAGCACCTGGCCCGGGTCGGCGCCGATCGCGACCAGCGCGTCGAGCTCGGTCGCGGAGGCGATCTCGAACCGGCCACCCAGGGCGTGCAGCAGCCCGAGGATCTCCGGGTGCGGGTTGCACTTCATCGCGTAGTGCACGGCCACGCCGGGCAACGCGGAGATGAATTCACGGTACGCGGCGGCCACCCGATCCAGGTCGATGACCAGCTCAGGGGGTGACGGGAAGGCGTCGAGGCGGTCCATGGACCCTCCCGAGATCGCAGATGGCGTCGTATCTACGCAGCACCATATTGCACTCGGTGACAGTTGGACTACTCTCAATGCACCATCGATCGAAAATTGTTGATCGACACCAGATGAACGGGGCAAACCACGTGCCCGGCCGACGGCGATCGGAGTGCTCGACATGAACGTCAAGATTGTCGATCTCGTGCAGGGCCAGCTGCGAGAAGAGGCGTGGAGACTCTACTCGGAGGCCTTCGCCGAGCTCAACGCGCTGGCCGTCCAGCGCCACTTGATGTACCGGCACGAGTTCGACGACGTGATGGACGATCCCAGGGTCCACAAGTATCTGTGTCTCGACGATGACGACACGGTGCGCGGAGCATCGATCTACACCAACGACCTGACGGCGGTGCCGCTCATCTCGCCGCCCTACTTCGAGCGCCGCTGGCCGGTGCACTTCGCCGAGAAGCGCATCTGGTACTGCGGCTTCGTGGCCACCCAGGCCGACGCCCGGGCGGCCACCGCGTTCGGCGAGCTCGTCACCGCGATGTACCAGACCGCATCGGCGCAGAACGGCCTCATCGCCCTGGACTTCTGCAACCGCACCGACGAGGTCCGGCACATGGCCCGCGTCGTCCGCCTCATGCTGCACCGCCTCTCGGGTGACGTCAAAGCTCAGCGCATCGACGAGCAGCAGTATTGGCTTTACGAGTTCCCGTCTGTGTGAGAGCCACTGTGCCCTGCAGGCACCGGAAAGCCTTGGCACCGGGGCTTGCTTGCACCGGAAAGTCTCAGCACTGTATGGGCGCCTTGGCGGCGGGGTTTGACCGTTCGATGTCCTGAAGAGCGGTGGGGGAGCTTCGCTCCACCCACACCCCCTCAACACCGCACCGTGGCTTGCAGGCACCGGACGGTCTCAGCACCGGGGCTTGCATGCACCGGACGGTCCCGCACCGGGGCTTGCATGCACCGGACGGTCTCGGCACCGGGGTCTGCAGGCACCGGAAAGTCTTTGCACTGTATGGGCGCCTTGGCAGTGGGGTTTGACCGTTCGATGTACTGAAGAGCGGTGGGGGAGCTTCGCTCCACCCACACCCCCTCAACACCGCACCGTGGCTTGGATGCACCGGAAGTCTTCGCACTGTATGGGCGCCCTGGCACCGGGGGCTACCGGTGCAGCAGTTATTCGGCACCGGGTGGTCTGGTGCGCTCAAAGGTTTCTATAGCAGGGGTTCCCGCCACATTGGCCAGACTGGCGGGCCGTCGGGCAGCAGGACCGGGGGCCGGCTTTCGTAGCCGTGGCGTAGGTACAGCTCGCGGTTGCGCGGGTCGTTGGCCTCCAGGTAGGCCGGGAGGCCGGCGCGGTCCAGCCTGGCGTGGTGCCGGGCCAGCAGTGAGCTGCCGATGCCGAGGTTCTGCCGATCGGGCCGCACCGCGATGAAGGCCAGGTAGTGGTGCGGCCCGAGCGGGTGCTCGGCCTCCAGGGCCGCGTCGAGTTCGCAGATGCGGTCGAACCCGGAGCCGGTGACGTCCTTGAGCCGGCTGTCGTAGTCCACCGGGGCCGGGATCGCCCGGGTCAGTGGGAACCATAGAGCGACGCCGGAGAGTTTGCCGTCGATCGGGTCGACGCTGGCGTACACCTCGCCGTGGCGCAGGGCGTGCTCGGCGAAGATGGCGAAGTACTCCGGGCTGGACTCGCGCCGCAGCCGGTCCTCGGGCATCAGCCAGCGCGCGACCGCGCCGTCGGCCATCGCGGCGACGAGCACCTCGGTGACCTCTTCGGGGGTCACCGGGTCGATGTCGCGGAGGACAACGTCCTGAATGGCGTGCGTCATGTGATCCTCTCCCGAACGAGCCGCGGGGGCTCTTGTCTAGGAAAACGGCCGGTGGACGGAGCCGGTTCAGGCCGCATGGTGTGCGACGTCGGCGGTGACCCGGTGCGGCCTCGTGGGCCGCCCGAAGACGCTCTCCGCCGCCACGAAGCCCTCGGTGCCGCGGCCGATGCCGGCGTAGGCGTCCGGGCGGGAGCCGCGCATGATCGCGGCCCAGCCGATCCCGAAGAGGGCGCAGAGCGCGTAGATGGTGGAGAAGAGCCAGTTGAACGGCGAGTCGTCGGGCACCTGCAGCAGGTCGCCGAGGCCGACGACGGTCGCCAGGAGCACGAAGCTCAGCAGCAGGAAGGCGAGGAGCGGGGCGATGCGGGCCCGCCAGACGTTCTCCCGGCGCCGGTCGCGCAGGAAGAAGCCGACCACCGCCGCCGACGTGGCCCACATGAGGATCAGCACGCCGAGGCCGCCCGCGACGGTCATCCACGCGAACAGGTGGACGAGCGGGTCGGTGTGCGTCACGAAGTACACGATGAGGACGCCCAGCGCCAGTGTGCTCTGGGTGAGCGAGCCCGCGATCGGGGCGCCGGTGCGCGGGTGCGCGGAGCCGTAGATGCGCGGGAGGACGCGCTCGCGGCCGAGGGCGAACTGGTAGCGGGTGACCGACGTGTGGAACGCCAGCATCGCGGCGAACACGCTGGTGAGGAACAGGATGTAGCCGGTGTTGACCAGCGCTTCGGGCACGTAGGGGGCGACCAGGTTGAACACCAGGTTCGTGGTGTCCTCGTTGGCCTTGCCCACGATGTCGCCGGCGTTGGTGGACATGGCGAACGCCGAGACGCCGCAGAGCACGCCCGGCAGGAAGACCGCCCAGTGGGTGGCCCGGCCGATGGTCTTCTTCGGGTCCTTGGCCTCCTCGGAGAGCACGACGGTGGCCTCGAAGCCCACGAAGCCGGCGATCGCGAGGACCAGCATCGCGACCACCTCGGGGGTGGCCAGCTGCTGGGGGTTGAGCGGGCCGAAGTCGACCTTGCCGCCGTGCGGGTGGGCCAGCATCACGAAGTCGTAGATCAGCACGATCGCGATCTCGACGGTGAGCAGCACGGCGAGGACCTTGCCGCTGAGGTCGACCCAGAGCACGCCGAGGATCGCCACCAGGAACCAGCCCACCAGCGAGCACACGAACCAGCTGGCCTGGATGCCGCTGGCCGCGAGGATGCCCGAGGCGACCACCCCGAACAGGCCGAGCAGGCCGATCTGCATGGCGGCGTAGGCGGGCAGCGCGATGAACGCCGCGGCCACCCCGATCATGCGGCCCAGGCCGTGGCTGATGTAGCTGTAGAAGGCGCCGGAGTTGACGATGTGCCGGCTCATGGCCACGAAGCCGACGGTGAACAGGGACAGGATGAGGGCGGCCACGAAGTACACGAGGGGGACGGCGGTGTTGCCGACGACGGCGTAGATCGTCGAGATCGAGCCCAGGATCACCGTCAGGGGTGCGGCGCCCGCGACGCCGAAGAACACCACCGACGGCACGCCGAGCCGGTTGTTGGCCAGCCCGCGCGCGACGATGTCGGGCCCGGTCAGGGTGGTACGCGCCATAGTCTTCGTCTCTCCTTGAGCGGGACGTGCGCTGGGGGGTCAGCGACGACCGGCGGCGAGCGCGGAGCCGACCGCGGCCTCGGTGTACTGCACGAGCTGGACGAGGTCGTCCGGGAGCGAGCTCAAGATCCCCGGCATCGCCTGCATGCAGTCGCGCTGCTGCTGGGGGCTGAAGAACACGTACCGCGTGAGCCCGGTCGCCACGACCAGCGCGACCAGCACCCGGTCGGAGAGGTTCATCGACCGGCGCCGGCCCAGCGCCTCGGCGAGGCGGATGGACTCCCACGCCGCCGCGTTGCGCTGGTCGGGGCTCACGGGCATGTAGAGGGTCTGGGCGCTGAGCAGCTTCCGCTTGGTGACCGGCTCGACCACGCCGGCCCGCAGCAGCCGCTCACCGACCTGGTCGGCGGCGTCCTGGGAGAGGTAGGCGAGCCAGGTGCGGATCTCCTTGTGCTGCGGCTGGGCCACCAGGAGGTCCAGCAGCGTATGGGAGAGGGAGTCACCCGGTGGTTCGTGGCTGACGACGTACAGGTCCCCGGTCATCGCGCGCAGGCGTCCGAAGAGCATGAGCTCGCCGAGCAGCCCCGCCGCGAGCCCGAGGCCGGTCGCCCTTGGGTGCAGCCGGGAACGTCCGGTCCGATCGTCGTGGGCAATGAGGTAGTAGCTGTTGGCAAGCACGGCGAATCACGCTCCCCGGCACTAGGCAAAAGGAGATCATGAATGAATAAAGGTTCATCCTCGACGTCCCCAGCATCATGTACCAAGCACTGCGCGTAGTGCAACGAGTACTAGACTCCTAGTATCGGTCAACGCCAAATTGCATAGGATCACAGCCGTGGAGACAGACACCGCGAGAACGCCCGAGGAGGTTTCGGTGACTGTCGACGAGGGGCCCACGCTGCGCCGTCGTCGACTCGCCGCCGAGTTGAAGAAGTGCCGGGAGGAGGCGGGCTTCACCCAGGAAGCCGTCTCGCGCCAGTTCGAATGGCACAGTGCAAAGGTCACGCGCATCGAGAACGCGCGGGTTCCCGTCACCCCGCGGGACGTCAACGACCTGCTGACGCTGTACGGCGTGGCCGACAGCGAGTACCGCGACGCCCTCATGACCCTGGCCCGGCTGGCCCGACAGCGCGGCTGGTGGACCGACTACAAGGACGTCATGCGGCCCGGCAACTTCGTCGGGATGGAGGCCGACGCCTCCTCGGCGAAGGTCTGGGAGCCCATCGTGCTGCCCGGGCTGCTGCAGAGCGAGCCCTACATGCGCGCGCTCATCGGCAGCGGCCGCAGCCAAGACCCGCAGTCGGCCAACGAGCGCCGCATCCAGCTGCGTATCACCAGGCAGCGGCGGCTTTCCGGGCCCTCGCCGCTGACCCTGTGGGCGATCGTGGACGAGTCCGTGGTGCGCCGGATGATCGGCGGGCCGGAAGTCATGCGCGGGCAATGGGAACGACTCATCGAGGCCGGCCGTCGTAGCAACGTGACGTTCCAGGTGCTGCCGTACTCCGCGGGCGAACACAAGTTCCTCGGCGGTTCGGTGGCACTGCTGGAGTTCCCAGACGTCGCCCATCTTGACGTCGTTTACCTCGAAGGACTTGCCGGGGACTACTACGAGGAGCAGCCTGCAGAGGTCAAGCGTTACCGGGTCGAATTCGAGCGCCTCAGCACCAGAGCACTCACGCCGGAGGAGTCGGCCGGCATGATCCAGAGCCTGCTCGACGACCTCTGAGGGCCGAGGAGTCTTCGAGGAAAGGAGGTGTGCCATGTATGGCTAATGATTTTCGTCACTCCGCCTGGCATAAAAGCAGCCGAAGCAACGGCAATGGCGGCGCCAATTGTGTGGAAGTCGCAGTCGCCGGAACAAGTATTGGCGTCCGTGACAGCAAGAATTCCGCCGGGCCCGTTTTGACATTTACGGCCAGCGATTGGACGTCGTTCGTGGACGGCACGAAGCTAGGCCGCTTCGATTCCGCCCACTAACGACGTGCTAAATCAGCGCCAGTGCTACCGACACCGTCGCTGAATTGTGCAAAGGCACTTCGTCGTGCCGTGTTCGACCCGATGAAACGCCTGACGGCGCGTTGCGGGGGGCCGATGCGTCCAGCATCGGTCCTCAGCAATCGGACGTTCTCGATGCTATTGCTTATCTTGGCGGTTGCAAACCACGCCGTTTCGCAGCATCTGCGATTTCTACCCAACCAGGGCCGCCCAGGTCGCTCAGGGTAAGAACCGCCGACAGTGGGCCGGATCAACCGATCCAGATCGATCCACCGAAAAGCGCAGTTGACCTGCGCTAATCGGGACATACACGCGCGTCTACCGACGAGTCACCGGATCCGATGACTCGACGGACGGTATATGGCGACGGGGCGGGCGTCGACAACCGTCACATCGATCCGTGAGACTGCACCGCGTGGAGCAGATCGCGTTCGCCGAGGGACGTTCCGCAGCGGGGCCGGCCACCTGGGGGCAGAGCGCGATCTGGGACGTGGTGCGCCGGCTCGGGGATGATGCCGCGCGGTACAACGTGAGCGGCGGGCTGCCGCTGGACCCTCCGCTCCCCCTGGACGAACTCGCCGGGCTCGTGCGCGCCCTGCTGCTGCGGCACGATTCACTGCGCACGACCCTGCGCTGGGACGGCGACCGCCTCGACCAGGTGGTGCACGCCGCCGGCGCGATCGACCTGCACGTGCGCGCGGCGGACGACGTCACCGCGGCCGCGTACGCCTTCTACCACGAGCTGCAGGCGATCCCGTTCGACGCCGAGCGGGAGCTGCCGGTGCGGGCCGGGGTGGTGACGGCGGGCGGGCGCGCCGGGTACCTCATCCTGTCCCTCTCCCACACCGCCTCCGACGGCTGGGGCCTGCGCAACCTCCTCGCCGACGCCGCCGCGCTCGCCGCCGGGCGCCCGCTGAGCACCGACGAGCGGACCCAGCCGCTGGAGGAGGCGGAGTACCAGGCCTCCGACAAGGGCCGCCGGCGCGACGCCGCCGCCCGCCGGGCCTGGCTGGACAAGCTCGGCCGCGGCCCGGCGAGCCAGTTCCCGGACCGGGCCGGCCGCCCGCCGGCCGCGGCGTTCCCCAACGCCGTGCTCAACTCCCCCGCTCTCGCGCTGGCCCTGGCCCGGGTCGCGGCCGGGCTGGAGGTCAACCAGGGCGCGGTCCTGCTGGCCGCGGCGGCGGGCGCGGCGGCCCGGCTCGGCTCCGCCCCCGAGGCGCTCTTCCAGGTCGTGGTGAACAACCGGTTCCTGCCGGGCATGGCGGGCGCCGTGAACACGATCGCCCAGGAGGGGCTGCTGCTCCTGCCGGATCCCGCCGAGGACTTCCCCGGTCTGGTCCGGCGCACGTTCGGGGCCGCGCTGTCGGCCCAGCGGCACGCGTACTACGACAAGCTCGCCCTCACCCGCGACCTCGCCGGCCTCGTCGCGCCCGCCGACCACTCCTGCTTCGTCAACGACACGCGCGGCCTCATCCCGATCGAGGGGTACGGCCAGGCGCCCGACGGGCCGCTCACCGAGGCCCTCGCGCGCACCACGCTGAGCTGGCCCGTCGAGCACGCCCCGCGGCGCAACACCACGTTCGCCCTCGACGCCCAGGACGCCCCCGGCAGCCTGGAGCTGGCCATGACCGCCGACGCCGCCGTGCTACCTCGCCCCGACATGGAGCGGATGCTGTACGGCATCGAGGACCTCGTCGTGACCCAGGCGCTCGCGCTGGAAAAAACTTCCGCCGGGCACCGATGAGTTCCGGCGCGGCCCGGCGTTAGACCGGCCATGAACGACACAACAGCGAAGAACGTGGTCATCTACGGCGCGGCCGGCGGCATCGGCAGCGCGGTCGCGGAGGCCTTCGCGGCCCAGGGCGACACCGTCCACCTGTGCGGCCGCACGGCCGAGACGCTCGAGGCGCTCGCCGCGCGCCTCCGGGAGCGGGGCGGCAAGGCGGAGACGGCGGTCGTCGACGCCTTCGACGAGGCCGCGGTCGAGGCGCACGCGGCGGGCGTCGGGCGGATCGACGTCTCCCTGAACCTCGTCCCGCGCGGCGATGTGCAGGGCATCCCGCTGATCGAGATGAGCACCGAGGACCTGACCCGGGCGGTGACCAACGGCCTGCGCACCAACCACATCACCGCCCGCGCCGCCGCGCGCCGGATGGTGGCCCAGGGCGAGGGGCTGATCCTGGCCCTGGACAGCGGCTCGGCCCACCCCAGCCCGATGATGGGCAGCACGTGCCCGGCCGACGCCGCCCTCGACACGTTCGTGCGCAGCCTGGCGCTGGAGTTGGGGGCGCACGGGGTACGAGCGATGGGCATCTGGGTGGCGGGCCTGCTGGAGACGCTCACCGTCGAGAAGCTCCGGGCGGTCAACGCCGCGATCGACGAGCAGGCGGTGGCGGGCATCCACGCCGGCCTCGACCAGGCCAGGATGCTGGGCCGTTCGCCCCGACTGGCCGACGTCGCCGAGACGATCGTGTTCCTGGCCTCGCCGGCGGCGCGCGGCCTGACCGGCACCTGGATCAACGCGACCGGCATGTTCACCAGCTAGGCCCTGTCCTGGGCCAGTTGACGGCGGATGTCCATGAGGTGATGCTCGCCCTCGTGGACCGTGTGGCGGCCGAGCCAGAGCAGCGTGCGCGGGACGGGCTCCGGCCACGGGTACAGGCCGATCCGCTCCAGCTGGTCCGGGCGCAGTGCGGCGAAGGCGGTGCCGAGCACGGCGGCGGCGGACCCGAGGGCGGCGAGCACGGCCTCGGGGTCCTGCCGGTTGTACGCGGCCGTCACGACCAGCTCGTCCCGCCCCATCGGCGCGAACTCGGGCGCGTCGGCGTGCAGGGCGAGGTCGAGCCGCTCCGCCTGGACGCGCAGGACGTCGCGGACGTGGCAGGTGTACTCCAGCGGCGACCACACGTCCGGCGCGGGCCGGGCGCGGATGTCGACGACGGCGGCCAGCGCCTCGGTGAAGCGGGCCGCGAACTCGCCGAGCCGCCCGGGGACGTCACGGGGCGCGACGGCGTCGTAGCCGAACCCGCACTCCTCGCAGAGATCCACGCGCAGGACGGTACCCGGCTCACAGCCAACTTTCAGGCCCGGCACAGCCGCCCGGCATCAACCACCCCAAGAGTTGAGCGCATGACTACCGACGCCGTGCCGTTGCGCCGCGCCGAGACGCCCTGGTGGTGGGCCGACGCCGGCGGGATCGCGGCGGGCGTGAGCCTGATCGTGGTCGTGGGCCTGTGGGTCAACGGCGGCAGCGCGGGCGACCTGGCCGCCGGCGGGCTGACCGCGGTCACCGCCGTAGGCCGCCTGTTCGGGCTGCTGGCGTCCGACCTGATGCTGCTGCAGGTGCTGCTGCTGGCCCGGATCCCTGCGGTGGAGCGCGCGTTCGGGCAGGACCGCCTGGCCCGCTGGCACCGCTGGACCGGGTTCACCTCGTTCAACCTCATGGTCCTGCACGTGGCCCTGATCATGATCGGCTACGAGTCGGTGTGGGGCCTGATCGTCGACTACCCCGGCATGCTGCTGGCCGCGGCCGGCACGGCGGCGCTGGTCATGGTGACGGTGACGTCGATCAAGGCGGCACGGCGGCGGCTCCGGTACGAGTCCTGGCACCTCCTGCACCTCTACGCCTACCTCGGCGTGGGCCTGGCCCTGCCGCACCAGCTGTGGACGGGCGCGGACTTCATCGGCTCGGCGGCGGCGCGCGCCTACTGGTGGACGCTGTACGCGGTGGCCGCCGGCGCCGTGCTGACCTACCGTGTCGCGCTCCCCCTGTGGCGCAGCCGCCGGCACGCCCTGCGGGTCACCGAGGTGCGCACCGAGGGACCCGGGCTGATCTCCGTGTTCGTCAGCGGCGAGAACCTCGACCGGCTGCCGGTACGAGCGGGGCAGTTCTTCCTGTGGCGCTTCCTCGACGGACCCGGATGGTCGCGGGCCCACCCCTACTCCCTCTCCGGCCCGCCGCGCTCGGGGCTGCTGCGGATCACCGTGAAGAACCTCGGCGACGGCAGCGCCCGGGTCGCGGGGCTGCGGCCCGGCACCCGCGTGCTGATCGAGGGCCCCTACGGCAAGCTGACCGGCGAGTCGTACCGCGGCGGCCCGGTCACGATGCTCGCCTGCGGGATCGGCGTCACGCCGCTGCTCGCGCTGCTGTGGGACCTGCCCTTCGCGAACGGCGAGGCGACCCTCGTCTACCGCGCCCGCACCGAGGCGGACCTCGCCTTCCGCGACGAGCTCGACTGGCTGGCCCGGCACCGGGGCGTGCGGCTGGTGGCCCTGCTGGGTCCGCGCGCCGAGGGCTCGTGGCTGCCGCGCGCGCACGCCGGGACCCCGCTGCCGGCGCTCGTGCCGGGGGTTTCCAGCCATCACGTGTACGTCTGCGGCCCCGACGACTGGACCGGGTCCGCGGTGCGCGCGGCCCGGGACGCCGGCGTCACCCACCTGCACACCGAACGCTTCGCCTGGTGACCGGGGAGACGACCTGATGCGCCGAATCATCCTCTGGCTGGCCTCGACCGTCGCCGCCCTCGTGCTGCTGTTCAGTTACCGGACGTCGACGGGTCCCACCGCGGCGTCATCCCCGCAGTCGGCGGCGGTGGCGCCGGCCACGGGTACCGGCAAGACGTTCGACGGTTCGGTAGCCGCGACCCGCTGGGGTGATGTGCAGGTGCGCATCACGGTGGACGGTGGAAAGGTCACCGACGTCACGGCGCTCACGTACCCGGCGGGGAACCGGCGCGACCAGGAGATCAACGCCTACGCCCTGCCGCGGCTGCGCACCGAGGCGCTGGCCGCCCAGAGCGCGGACATCGACTCGGTCTCGGGTGCCACCGTGACCAGCGAGGGCTACAAGGAGTCCCTGCAGGCCGCCCTGGACGCCGCCGACCTCGGGTGACGGGTTGACGGATATTTGCGGGAACCGACGCGCGGCGGTCGCGCTATGCTCCACAATCGGCCCCGACCCTCTCTTTGGAGCGCCAGCTGCCCATGACGGCTTTCACCATCGACCACCGAGCCGCGCGACTGCACGGGGCCCGCCGCCCGCTGCACGTCCGCCAGCGGTGCCGCCTGCTGTTCCTCAACATGCAGGAGCAGGCTTCGGTACGTGAGATGGGCCTGACCCCGTACCGCGACTGGATCGCCGAAGTGACCCGCCTCGCCCCCGACCAGATCCACACGGTCAACGTGGCCGACGGCGAGCCGCTCCCGGACACCATCGAGGCCAGCGGCATCATCGGCGGCGGCTCCATGCACTCCTCCTACGAGGAGCTCCCGTGGATCCGCCAGGTCAAGGACTTCCTGGCCACCGCCCAGCGCCGCGGCGTGCCGGAGCTGCACATCTGCTTCTCCCACCAGGCCAAGTCCGAGGTCGCCGGCGGCGTGTCGAAGACCGGCCACCTGGGCCGCCGCTTCGGCATCGAGACGCTGACCCTGACCCCGGCGGGCCGCGATGACCCGCTGTTCCGCGGCCTGCCCGCCACCTTCGACGTCTTCACCTCCCACGTGGACGCGGTCTACGACGTCCCCCCGACGACCGAGTTCGGCGCGGTGACGGAGCTGGCTTTCGGCAAGTACCGCAACGAGTCCCTGGCCATCGGCACGACGGCCCGGACCTTGCAGGTGCACCCGGAGATGACCGCGGGCATCGCCGCGGCCCTGGCCCAGACGCGGCGCAAGCAGCTCATCGCCGAGGGGCAGCTCGGGCCCTCCGACGCCGACTACGCCGCCTTCCTCGAGTCGCTCGACTGGGCCGACCTCGACATCCGCGCCCGGATGCGGACGCTGCTGGACAACTGGCTGCGCTACTACGTGGCCCCGGCCATGAACCCGCCGGCCGCCGCGGCCCTGCACGCCTGACCCGCCGTGCTCGTCATTCGCACCGAGGCGGTCGGCGTCGGCGTCGGGCTGGTCCGCACCCTGCGCGACACGCCCCTCGAGGACGCCGGCGGGGAGATCGTCGGCCGCGTCGAGGAGGTCGCCGAGGGCGTCGCCGGCTTCAAGCCCGGCGACCGCGTCGGCGGCGTCGTCTTCAAGGGCGCCTACGCCGAGCGCGTGATCGGCATGCCCGGGCTCGTCGAGCACGTCCCGGAGGGGATCGAGGCCGGCGCCGCCGTCGCCGTGGTGCGCGGGGGGCTGGTCGCCCTGGGAGCGCTTCGCGCCGGGGAGATCCGAGCCGGGCAGTCGGTGCTCGTGACGGCGGCGGCGAGTGGGGTCGGGCATCTGGCGGTACAACTGGCGCGGGCTCTTGGCGCGGCACGCATCGTCGCCGCGGTGGGGTCCGGGGACAAGGCGGGCTTCGTGCGCGAGTGCGGGGCGGACGAATGTGTCACCTACGACGAGGCCGGCTGGGGAGAACAGGTCGATCTCGTGCTCGACGGGGTCGGTGGGGAGCTCGTCCAGCGTGGTGTCGACGCGCTCGCTCCGTTCGGGCGGCTGGTGGCGTTCAGCGCCGGCGGCGGCGAGGTGGACACCGCCAGGCTGCTCGGCGACGGGCGGAGCGTGACCGGGTTCGCGGTCGGGACCTGGCATCGGCGGCGGCCCGGCGTTGTCGACGGGTGGCGGCGGGAGCTGTGGGACCTGGTGGCCGAGCGGCGGATCGTCCCTCGGTACGCGGAGTTTCCGCTGGCCGAGCTAGACCGCGCCCTCGGGCTCGTGGCCGGTCGGGGCAACCTCGGCCGGGTCGTCGTCCGCACCGGTGCCTGACACGCGGCGGTACGCGATGTGCCACAAGGCCGCCGCCAGCAGCACGGCCAGCAGGGCCCAGGCGGTCAGCGGGCCGCCGAACGCCCCCAGCAAGGCGCAGACCAGGACCGACGGTACGCCCCAGCCCAGCACCCAGCGCCAGTTCGCGCCGCCCCGGGCGCCCATCACGGTCGCCGTCAGGAAGTACAGGGCGGCGCCCGAGCACAGGACCAGGCGGGTGGCCGGCTCGACGTGGCCCTCCGGGTGGGCGGCCAGGGCGCCGAGCCCGGCGGCGATGACGACGATCGACACCGTGGTCAGGTAGTGCGAGGGCATGGTGAGGCGGAGGGCGAAGACGCGTACGCCGTACGTGGGGGCGGAGCTCGGGCCGTAGCGCAGGGTCAGCCACCACAGGGACACCAGCAGGCCGAAGCCCACGACGACCACCATGAACAGGGGCATCCGCCAGCGGCCGCTCTCCGCCGCGGCGTTGACGAGCTGGGCCACCGCCTCGCCCAGGACGATGATGACGAAGAGGCCCAGGCGCTCGCCGAGGTGCGGGCGGTCGGGGTTGGCCGCCTGGAGCTTGGCCACCCGGTCCAGCTGGGCCTCGCGGTGGTGCCGGCGCAGGGAGCGCTCCAGGTCGCGCCGCTCCTCCTCCAGCAGGGCCTTGGGGTCGCGGGAGCGGGTGATCGAGAAGAAGACGTCCACGGCGATGCCGATGACCCACAGGCCGTACCGGATGCGCTCGTCCTCGTAGTTGCCCAGCGAGGCGAACCACGGGATCAGGCCGACGGCCTGCTGGACGCCGGGCCACTCGGTGACGATGCGGTTCTCGCGCTTGAAGGAGCTGATGCCCATGAACCGGCACCAGATGTACGCGATCACGAACGCCCGGGGGTTGCCCTCGTCCATCAGGGGCACGGACGCGGCCATGAGCGCGATGCCGAACATCGCCAGGAGCATGGCGCGCTGGCGGGTGCGGATGCCGGAGATGTTCGCGTACAGGGTGAACGCGGTCCACACGCTCCACATCGCGTAGTACGCGACGCCGAAGACGAGCACTTTCTCCCACGTCACGTCCTCGTGCAGCAGGTGCGCCAGCTGCGCGACGGCGGCGACGATGACGAGGTCGAAGAAGAGCTCCAGCCAGGTGGCGTGGCGCTCCTCGGCGGATGCGGGGGTGGCCATGATCGCCACCTTAATCGACGGAAACCGGTTCCGGGTCGGCGGCGGGAGCCGGCGGCGGCAGGGCGTGCTCGCGCAGGCCGATGCGCTCGTGGAGCCGGCGCAGCGGGGCCGGTGCCCACCAGTTGAAGCGCCCGAGCAGCGTCATCGTCGCCGGTACCAGCAGGCAGCGCACCACCGTCGCGTCGATCACGACCGCGGTGAGCAGGCCGAGCCCGACCTGCTCGATCTGGCCCAGGTCGGCGGCGGCGAAGCAGGCGAAGACCACGACCATGAGCAGCGCGGCCGACGTGATGATCCGGCCGGTGTGCTGCAGGCCGTGGCGTACCGCGGTGTCAGTGTCATCGCCGCGCTCGACGTACTCCTTGATCCGCCCGAGCAGGAACACCTCGTAGTCCATCGACAGCCCGAACGCGAAGGCGAACACGATCACCACGACGAACGGGTCCAGCCCGCCGATCGTAAGCGTGTGCAGCGCCCCCGAGCCCCAGCCGTGCTCGAACACGGCCACCATCACGCCGAACGTGGCCCCGAGCGAGACGACGTTGGCAAGAACGGCCTTCACCGGTACGACCAGCGAGCCCGTCATCGCGAACAGCAGGATGATCATCGCGACCAGCGTCACCGCCACAGCCCCCGGCAGGTCACCGGCGATGAGCCCGAGCAGGTCGATGAGCAGCGCGGCGTCGCCCACCACCCAGGACTGCACGCCGGCCGGGCGGTCGGCCCGCAGCCGGTGCACCAGTCCCTGGGCCGCGTCGTCCTGGGCGCCGCCGCGCAGGATCAGGTCGACCGTGGCCGTGCCCGTCCCGGCCGGCTTGGCGGGCGCCACGCCGGCCACCGCGGGGTCGGACTTCCACCTGGCGGCGTACGCGTCGAGCGACGCGGCGTCGGTGCGGGCCACCACCCGGACCGTCGGCTTGTACCCCTGGCCGAAGCGGGCCGCGAGATCGTCGGCGACGCGGGCCGACTCGATGCTGCGCGGCACCCCCTCCAGGCGGGGCATCTTGAACGTGACCCCGAGCAGCGGGGAGCCGGCCGCCAGCAGCAGCAGGGTGGTGCCCAGGGCGATGAGCACCGGGCGGCGCTGCACGATCCGCGACAGCCCGGCGAAGAAGCCGCGCTCGGCGTCCTCGCGGTCCCGGGCCCGGGCGATCGCGCGCTTGGACGGGCGGATGCGCTTGTGCAGCACGCCGATCAGGGCTGCGGTGAAGGTCAGCGCGGCCAGCATGGCCACCACGGCGATCGACACGCCGCCGGCGCCGAGCGCGCTGAGCTGGTGGACCGAGAACATCATCAGGCCGGTCAGGGCGGCGGCCACGGTCAGGGCGCTGAAGAAGATGGTGCGCCCGGCCGTCGCCCAGGCCCGCCCGATCGCCTCCGGGGGCTCGAAGCCGGCGGCGACCTCCTCGCGGTACCGGGCCACGAGCAGCAGGCCGTAGTCGATCGACAGGCCGAGGCCGAGCAGAGTACACACGGTGACGACGTTCTGGTCGAGGTCGGTGACCCGGCTGAACAGCCACAGCAGCGGCATGGCAGCGGCGATCGAGACGACCGCGGCGAGCACCGGCAGCCCGGCCGCGACCAGGCCGCCGAAGACGAACACGAGCACGACCAGGGTGAGCGGCAGCGAGATCAGCTCGGCCCGGCCGATGTCCTGCTGCAGCGTGCCGCGCACGTCGGCGTTGAGGATCGGGCTGCCGCCGACCTCGACGGTGGCCTGCGGTACACCGGAAGCGGCCAGATCGGCGTCGATCCGGTGCAGCCGGCTCCGCAGCGTGTCCAGGACGTCGGAGCGCTCGCTGTTCTCGAGCTTGTCCAGCGTGACGACCACGATCAGGCCGTGGCCGTCGGTGGCCAGGTAGGCCGGGGCCTGCGCCGCGGGAACCGAGAACGGGGTGGCCACCGAGGTCACGCCGGACGCCCCGGTCAGGTCGGCCGCGGCGGCGTCGACGGCCGACTTCACCGCGGGCGCCTTCGGGTCGACGTCGTCGAGCAGCCCGATGACCGTGCCGCTGGAGTCGTTACCGGTGGCGATGGCATCCATGCCGTCGATCGACTCGACGTGCTTCGGGTTGCTCGGGTCCGCGATCGCCGAGAACACGGGCCCGAAGCTGAGCCCGCCGAGCACGACCACGACCAGCCAGAGGCCGATCACCGACCAGCGGTGCCGGAAGCAGAACCGTCCGATGCGCGCCACCACGCCCAGTGCCATGCCCGAAAGCTTCTCACTAGCACTCGATCACGGTGACGGCCAGCCCTCCTCGGGCGGTCTCCTTGTACTTCACGGACATGTCGCGGCCGGTCTCGCGCATGGTCTTGACCACTTTGTCGAGGGTGACGTGGTGGGCGCCGTCGCCGTTGAGGGCGAGCCGGGCCGCGTTGACCGCCTTGACGCTGGCGATCGCGTTGCGCTCGATGCACGGGATCTGCACCAGGCCGCCGACCGGGTCGCAGGTCAGGCCGAGGTTGTGCTCGAGGCCGATCTCGGCCGCGTTCTCGACCTGGCCGGGGCTGCCGCCGAGGGCCTCGCACAGCCCGGCCGCGGCCATGGCGCAGGCCGAGCCGACCTCGCCCTGGCAGCCGACCTCGGCGCCGGAGATCGAGGCATTGCCCTTGATGATGATCCCGACGGCCGCGGCGGCGAGCAGGAACCGGACCACGCCGTCGTCGTCGGCGCCCGGCACGAACCGCGTGTAGTAGTGCAGGACGGCCGGGATGATGCCGGCGGCGCCGTTGGTGGGCGCGGTGACGACCCGGCCGCCGGAGGCGTTCTCCTCGTTGACGGCCAGGGCGTACAGGTTGAGCCAGTCCATGACGTGCAGCGGGTCGGACATGTCCGATTTGTGCGACAAGTCGGCGTGAAGTCGAGGCGCCCGCCGGCGAACTTGCAAACCCCCGGGCAGGACGCCCTCCGGGCGGGTGCAGCCGTTGTGCACGCACTCCTGCATCACCGACCAGATGTGCAGGAGTTCGGCCCGGATCGCGGGCTCCGAGCGCCAGGACAGCTCGTTGGCCAGCATCACGTCCGAGATCGAGCGCCCCTCGCAGTGGGCGAGCAGCTCGCCGCCGGTCGTGAACGGGAACTTCAGCGGCACGTCGGCCTCGGCGATCACCCCGTCCGGTCCGACCACGAAACCGCCGCCGACCGAGAAGTACGTGCGGGCCAGCAACTCCTCCCCCGCACCGTCCCACGCGGTGAACCGCATGCCGTTGGGGTGCTCGGGGAGGCTGCGGCGACGGTGCAGTACAAGATCGGCGTCTGGATCGAAGGCGATGGCGTGCTCGCCGAGGAGCGCGATCCGCCCGTCGCGCCCCGCCTCGGCCTCGGTGTCCACGGTGGCCGGGTCGGCGCCCTCCAGGCCGAGCAGGACCGCCTTGGGCGAGCCGTGCCCGTGCCCGGTCGCCCCGAGCGACCCGAACAGCTCGGCCTTGACCCGCCCGACCCGCGGCAGCAGCCCGTCGTCGGCCAGGCGGGCGGCGAAGCGGCGGCCGGCGCGCATCGGCCCGACGGTGTGCGAGCTGGACGGGCCGATGCCGATGGAGTACAGGTCGAAGGCGCTGAGCGTCACGGAAGGCTCCCCTGGTGTCGAGGGTGGGCCTCCCCGCTCTGTCATCGAATGCCTGAGAGCTTCACCGCCGTGGTGGGCGGTTTGCACCGTGGGCGCGGGACGCGGCGTCCCGGCTTTTCAGAGTCGCCTACCCGCGGCGGTACGTGGGCCTGAGAGATTCCCGGGGAGGAGTTGCTCCTTCGGCGCCCCTGTTGCCAGAGGACTCTCCCGTCGCAGGTGATGCGGCGTGCTATGCGGTTGTCAGGCCGACGGTACACTGATCCGCGGAACTCCGGATTCCGCCCCCGTGGAGACACGTCGCAGATGGGGGCGGGACCTCGCGTAAGTCGCGAGGAGGAGGTGGCGACAGCACTGGATGCCTGCTGCCCACCTTCAGGGAGTACCGAATCATGGAACTTGGTCTTGGCCTGCCCGTCAGCGACCCGCCGCGGCTGCTCGACTGGGCCCGCCGCGCCGAAGCCGCCGGTTTCGCGAGCGTCGCGCTGCTGGACCGGCTCGCCTACGACAACCCCGAACCGCTCGTCGCGCTCGCCCTGCTGGCCGGGGCCACCACGCGCATCCGGCTGCAGACCGAGGTCCTGCTGGCCCCGCTGCGCGGCACGGCCCTGCTGGCCAAGCAGGCGGCCACCCTCCAGCTGATGTCCGGCGGCCGGTTCCGGCTCGGCGTCGGCGTCGGCGGGCGCGCGGACGACCACGCGGCCGCGGGCGTGCCACTCTCCCAGCGCGGCGCGGTGATGGACCGGATGCTGGGCGACCTGCGGGCGATCTGGGGCGGGGCGCCGTACCCGACGACGCCCATCGGCCCGTCCGCCGCTCCGCCGCTGCTCATCGGCGGCTTCGCCCCGGCCGCCCTGGCCCGGGTGGCCCGCTTCGAGGCCGGCTTCCTGTGCGCGGCGCCGCTGCAGTGGGCCGGAAAGCTGGTCGACACGGTCCAGGAGCAGTGGCGGGCCGCCGGTCGCGCGGGCCGGCCCCGGCTGGTCTGCCAGGTGAACGCGGCCACGCCGGCGTCGCTCGATCGGGCCCGCGGGGCGGCCGCCGCGTACTACGCCTTCACCGGCCGCGAGGGCTGGGGCGAGCCGATCAGCGACCCCGGGCAGCTGGCCGAGACCGTGGCCGCCTACCGGGAGTTCGGCGCCGACGAGCTGATCCTGTACTGCTGGGGCGACGACCCCGGCCAGATCGAGCTCCTCGCCCGGCATGCGAAGCTGTCGTGATGGCGCGTATCGGCGTGATGTTGCCGCGGGACCTGCCCGCGGATCGGGTGCTGGCCTACGCCCGCCGGGCCGAGGAGCTCGGCTTCGACGAGCTGTGGGTGGTCGAGGACCTCGGCTTCCGCGGCGGCGTGGCGCAGGCCGGCGCGGTGCTGGCGGCCACCGAAAGGATCGTGGTCGGCATCGGCATCCTCCCCGCGGGCGCCCGCAACGCCGCCTTCGCCGCGATGGAGCTGGCCACCCTCGCGCAGCTGTTCCCGGGCCGGTTGATCGCCGGCATCGGCCACGGCATGCCGGCCTGGATGCGCTCGGTCGGCGCCCACCCGGCAAGCCCGCTGACCCTCCTGCGCGAGTTCACCGTCGCCGTGCGCACCCTGCTGCGCGGCGAGCCGGGCCCGCCCGCCGGCCGCTACGTCCGGGTCGAGGGCGTCACCATCGAACAGCCTTCGCTGGTACCCCCTGTGGTCCTCGGCGTCCGCGGCCCGAAGTCCATCGCCGTGGCGGGCGAGGTCTCCGACGGGCTGCTGCTGGCCGAACCGGCGGCGCCCCCGTACATCGCCGGCGCCGTCGCCCGCCTCACCGCCGGGGCGCAGGTCATCACGTACGACGTCGCGGTGGTCGCCGACGACGGGGCAACCGCGCGCGACCTCGTGCGGCCGGGGCTGGTCTGGATCGGCGAGCCGGACTGGGCCCCGCACCTGGCCCCGCTGCCCTTCGCCGACGACCTGGCCCGGCACCGCCGGGAGGCGCCGAGCCGGGAGGCGTTCGCCGCCACCCTGCCCGACGCCTGGGTGCGGGAGCTGTCCCTGGCCGGCACCCCCGACGAGGTCCGCGCCCAGATCGCCGCCCGCCACGCCGCCGGCGCGACGAGCGTGGTCATGGTCCCGGCCGAGCCCGACCCGCTCGCCGCGCTGCCCCGGTTGGCGCAAGTCCTGGGTTAGCGCTGCACGCGGGCGCCGGCGCCCTTGACCAGGGCCTCTACCTCCTTGAGGCTTGCCATCGAGGTGTCGCCAGGGGTCGTCATGGCAAGCGCGCCGTGGGCGGCGCCGTACTCGACCGCCGTCGCTACATCGCCGAAGGTCATCAGCCCGTAGATGAGCCCCGAGGCGAAGCTGTCGCCGCCGCCGACCCGGTCCAGGATCTCCAGGGCCGGGCGGTGGGTGGCCTCGGCGAACTCCCCGCCGGCCCACGCGATCGCGCCCCAGTCGTTGACCGTGGCCGTGTGCACGCCGCGCAGGGTGGTCGCGACGACCTGGAAGTTCGGGTACGCCTTGACCGCCGCGGTGATCATCGTGCGGAAGTTGGCCGAGTCGAGCGCGCCGGTGTGGATGTCGGTGTCGGGGACCTCCAGGCCGAGGCAGGCGGTGAAGTCCTCCTCGTTGCCGATCATCACGTCGACGAGGGCGGCCAGCCGGCGGTTGACCTCGCGGGCGCGCTCCTGGCCGCCGATCGCCTTCCACAGGCTCGGGCGGTAGTTCAGGTCGTAGGAGATCACGGTGCCGTGCCGGCGGGCGGCGGTCAGGCAGGCCTCGATGGTGTCCGGGGTGGTCGCGGACAGCGCCGCGTAGATGCCGCCGGTGTGCAGCCAGCGCACGCCGAGCTCGCCGAAGAGGTGCTCCCAGTCGACGTCCTCGGGGCGCAGCTGACCGGCCGCGGTGTGGCCGCGGTCGGAGACGCCGACGGCGCCGCGGACGCCGAAGCCGCGCTCGGTGAAGTTGAGGCCGTTGCGGACGGTGCGGCCGATCCCGTCGTACGGCACCCAGCGCACGAACGTGGTGTCCACCCCGCCCTGCAGGATCAGGTCCTCCAGCAGCCGGCCCACCTCGTTGTCGGCGAACGCGCTGACCAGGCCGGTGCGCAGGCCGAAGCAGCGGCGCAGCCCGCGGGCCACGTTGTATTCGCCGCCGCCCTCCCACGCCCGGAACTGCCGCGCGGTGCGGATGCGGCCCTCGCCCGGGTCGAGGCGGAGCATGACCTCGCCCAGCGACACCAGGTCATACCGGCACTCGGCGGCCGGGCGCAGCGTGATCACAAAACCTCCAGGGCGGCTCTGGTACGGGCGGTCACGGCGTCCCAGTCCCGCGCGGCCAACAGGTCCGGGGCGACCATCCAGGTGCCACCGACCGCGACGACGGACGGGATCGCCAGGTAGTCGGCGAGGTTTCCGGTGTTCACCCCGCCCGTCGGCACGAACTTGACCGAGCGGAAGGGTGCGGCGAGGGCCTTGACCATGGGTACCCCACCGAGCTGCTCGGCCGGGAAGAACTTCACGGTGTCGAGGCCGGCGTCGAGGGCCTGCATGATCTCGGTCGGCGAGGCGACGCCGGGGAACACCGGCACGCCCCGGGTCTGGCAGCGGGCCACCACGGCCGGGCTGAAGCCGGGGCTGACGACGAACCGGGCGCCCGCGTCCACGGCCCGGTCGACCTGGGCCGCGGTCAGCACGGTGCCCGCGCCGACGAGCATGCCGGGGCGGGTGGCCATGGCGGTGATGGCGTCGGCCGCGGCGGCGGTCCGGAACGTCACCTCGGCGAGCCCCAGCCCGCCGGCGAGCAGGGCGTCGGCCAGGTCGGCGGCGGCCCCGGCGTCGTCGAGCACGACGACCGGCACGATCTTCTTCGCCGCGATGACTTCGGAAACGGCGGGTTGTTCAGTATGCTGAACGTCGGTCACATCCGTGACCATAGTGCACGGGAGGCTTGGTGACTACTCCGGTCAAGTCGGCCGACCGCACCCTCGACATCCTCGAAGCGCTGGCCACGGCCGGGCCCTCGACGCTGTCGGAGCTGACCCGCGCGCTGGACATCCCGAAGAGCAGCCTGCACGGCATCCTGCGCACCATGGCCGCGCGCGGCTGGATCGAGGCGACCGAGACCCGGTTCCGCCTCGGGCTGAAGGCGCTGCGGGTCGGCGCGGCCTACCTCGACACCGACGACTCGGTCGGCCTGCTCGCCGGCATCCTGGACGACCTCTCCGCACGCTTCGGCGAGACCACGCACCTCGGCCGCCTGGACGGCGCCGACATCACCTACGTCGCCAAGCGCGAATCGGTGCACCCGTTGCGGTTGTACTCCGCGATCGGCCGCCGCCTCCCCGCCCACGCCACGGCCCTGGGCAAGGCCCTGCTGGCGGCGCGGCCGGCGGACGAGCTCGACGCGTTGCTGCCCGACCCGCTCCCCGGTCTGACCCCGCACACGATCACGGACCGTGGCGCCCTGCGCGCGGAACTGGCCGCGATCCGTGCCCGCGGCTACGCCGTGGACCGCGAGGAGAACACCGAGGGCATCGTGTGCGTCGCACGGGTCGTACCGCTGCGCGATCCGGCCACCGACGCGATCAGCCTGTCGATCCCCCGCACCCGGATCACCGAGTCCACAGTGGACGAAGTGGCGGCCGCCCTGGCCGACGCGGTGGACAAGGCCGCGAGCGCACGCCGCTTCCTGTAACCGCTTCGTCAGCCGGCAAGCAGGGCGGACACCTGCGGCGAGAACGTGGAGTGCAGCACCAGGGCGGCTCCCCCGATCGCGGCGGCGTCGTCACCCAGGGGTGACAGGGCCACGTTCACCCGGCGGATGCGGCGCGCCATGGCCCGCTCCTCCAGCGCCCGCACGACCGCGTTGCGGAACTGGGCCTCAACGTGCCGGATGCCGTGCCCGCCGAGAATGATCAGCTCGACGTCGACGATGTTGACCACATTGACGGCGACGGCGGCGAGGCGTTCGGCGGCCCGCCCGATCACTCCCGCGGCGAGCCCGTCGCCCGCCGCGGCCGCCCGGCACAGGGCCGCGTGGTCCACAGTGGACGGTGACCGCCGGAAGGCCTTCGTGAGAGCGCTCTCACCGCTGGCGGCCAAAAGTCGGTGGGCGTCCGCGACGAGCGCCGCCGGGTTGATGAGCGCTTCGAGGCAGCCTCGGTTCCCGCAATAGCAGTCGGGACCACTCTCCGTAACCGAGGTGTGCCCGAACTCGGCGGCGTTCATGGAGCCGCCCCGGTGGACCTGGTGGCCGATCACCAGCCCTCCGCCGACACCGGTGCCGAGGAAGAAGTACGCGAAGTTCGCCACCCCGCGGCCGGCTCCCGCCCACCGCTCCCCGATGGCCGCGGCCGTGGCGTCGTTGTCCAGGGTCACCGGAAGCCCGGTGGCGTCGGCGACCATCTGCTTGAGCGGCACCCGGGTCCAGTCCGACAGCTGCGGCGGGGAGATGACCTCACCGAGCGACTGGTCGATCGGCCCGGGTGCGGCCAGCCCGACGCCCAGCACGCGCTCCCGCTCGACGCCCGCCTCGGCCAGCACCTCGCCGACGAGCCCGGCCATCGCCGCCGTGACCTTGGCCGGGTCCATGTCGGCCGGGGTCGGGCGGCGGGCCGTGACCAGCGGCCGGCCCAGCAGGTCGACCACCACGCAGGCGAGCTCGACCGGGTCGAAGTGCAGCCCGACGGCGCGGCCGGCATCGGCGTTGATGCGCAGCACGGTGCGCGGCTTGCCACCGCTGGAGGAGCGCGCGCCGTCCTCGCGCACGATCCCCTCGTCGATCAGCCGGCGCACGATGCCGGAGACCGTCTGCGGCGTCAGGCCGGTTTGCTCCGCGATCTCCACCCGGCTCGTACCGTCGGTCAGCTGGATCTGGTCCAGCACGACCGCCCGGTTGTACTGGCCGACCTTTGGGAGATTTGTCCCGACTTGCCGCACCCGGCCTCCTGCCTACGTACCGTTACCTACATGATGCCCTGCGCCGTTGACTTAGTAAAGCAATTGGATTTAGAGTCCGACACACACAGCTAACGCCCTGGACACGTGAGAGCGCTTCCCCGGCCGCTGCGATGACCGCCCAAGCACTAGATCATTGCCGGATTGTTACCAAGAAACGACCGGCGGGACTGGGCAGGATCGCCACACTGGAATAAGTTGGTCGTCACAACAAACCTGGCTCGCGGCTGTAGTTCTGAGAAGCGGTTCCCAGAAAGCCCTTCGGAGGCAACATGATGTCGGTGACAAGGCGGCTCGCCTCATGAGCAGCGCACCGATCCTGCTCGAGATGCGGTCGATCACCAAGGAGTTCCCGGGCGTCAAGGCGCTCAGCGACGTCAACCTGGTGGTCCGCGAGGGCGAGATCCACGCGATCTGCGGCGAGAACGGCGCCGGAAAGTCGACGCTGATGAAGGTTCTCAGCGGCGTCTACCCCTACGGTTCGTACGACGGCCAGATCTTCTACCAGGGCTCGGAGACGCGCTTCAGCGACATCCGGTCCAGCGAGAAGGCCGGCATCGTGATCATCCACCAGGAGCTCGCGCTGGTGCCGCACATGTCGATCACCGAGAACCTCTTCCTGGGCAACGAGCCCAGGAAGAACGGTGCCTACGACTGGACCGGCGCCAACCGCAAGGCGCACGAGCTGCTGACCCAGGTCGGCCTGCGCGACGACCCGGACACGCTCATCAAGGACATCGGCGTCGGCAAGCAGCAGCTCGTCGAGATCGCCAAGGCGTTCGCCAAGGACGTCAAGCTGCTGATCCTGGACGAGCCCACCGCCGCGCTGAACGAGAACGACTCGGCCCACCTGCTCGATCTGCTGCGGGAGTTCAAGCGGCAGGGCATCACCTCGATCATGATCTCGCACAAGCTCAACGAGATCGAGGACGTCGCCGACTCGATCACCATCCTGCGTGACGGCAAGACGGTGGAGACCCTCGAGGTCGGCGCCGAGGGTGTCAACGAGGACCGGATCGTGCGCGGCATGGTCGGCCGCGACCTGGAGAGCCGCTACCCGGACCACACGCCGAAGATCGGCGAGGTGTTCTTCGAGGTGCGCGACTGGACGGTCCGCCACCCGATCTCGGCCGACCGCCTGGTCTGCAAGCACTCCAACTTCAACGTCCGCCGCGGCGAGATCGTCGGCTTCGCCGGCCTGATGGGCGCCGGGCGCACCGAGCTGGCGATGAGCCTGTTCGGCCGCTCCTACGGCGTGTACCAGTCGGGCCAGATCTTCAAGGACGGCAAGGAGATCCAGCTCCGCTCGGTCGCCGAGGCCATCCAGCACGGCCTGGCGTACGTGAGCGAGGACCGCAAGTCCATCGGGCTCAACCTGCTCGACGACATCAAGACCTCGACGGTCGCCGCCAAGCTGTCGAAGATCACGCACCGCGGGGTCATCGACGAGGTCGAGGAGCACAAGGTCGCCGAGGAGTACCGCAAGGCACTGCGGGTCAAGGCGCCTACCGTCGACGAGGGCGTCAACAAGCTCTCCGGCGGCAACCAGCAGAAGGTCGTCCTGGCGAAGTGGATGTTCACCGACCCCGACCTGCTGATCCTCGACGAGCCCACCCGCGGCATCGACGTGGGTGCGAAGTACGAGATCTACGGGATCATCCAGCGGCTCGCCGACCAGGGCAAGGGCGTCATCGTCATCTCCTCGGAGCTGCCCGAGCTGCTGGGCCTGTGTGACCGCATCTACACGGTGTTCGAAGGCACCATCACCGGCGAGGTCCCGCGGGCCGAGGCCAACCCGGAACTCCTCATGAAGCAGATGACCTCTACGAAGAAGATGCCGACGCGATGAGCCGACTCAAGGACCTTCAGAAGAATCTGTTCGGGGGCACGACCTCGAACGCCCGCCAGTTCACGATGATCTTCACGCTCGTGGCGATCATCATCCTGTTCCAGATCTGGACGGACGGGCTGACCCTCAACTCCGGCAACCTGATCTCGCTGACCCAGCAGTACGCGTACATCTCCGTGCTGTCCATCGGCATGCTGATGGTGATCGTGGCCGGCCACATCGACCTCTCGGTCGGCTCGGTGGCCGCGTTCGTCGGCATCATCGTGGCCAAGTCGATCCGCGACGGCGGCGTGCCCTGGTGGGTCGGCATCCTGATCGGCCTCGCGGTCGGTGCCGTCATCGGTGCCTGGCAAGGCTTCTGGGTCGCCTACATCGGCGTGCCCGCCTTCATCGTCACCCTCGCCGGCATGCTGATCTTCCGAGGCGGCAACCAATACATCGGCAACGCCGAGACCATCGCGGTGCCGAAGGCCTTCACGCAGATCGGCGCCGGGTACCTGCCGGAGTGGGGCCCCAACACGGGGTACAACAACAGCACTCTGGTTCTTGGGCTCGTGGCCTGTCTCGCCGTGGTGTGGCGGGAGCTGCAGGCCCGCAAGACCCGCCGCGCGATGGACGCCGAGCAGAGCCCGATGTGGGTGTCGGTCCTGCGGATGGCCATCATGCTCGCGGTGATCATCTTCGCGACCCTGCGCTTCGCCGGCGGCCGCGTCGGCACCAGCTTCCCGATCTCGGGCTGCATCCTCGCCGCGCTGGTCATCGCGTACTCGTTCTACACCCGCAACACGCCGGGCGGCCGGCACATCTACGCCGTCGGCGGCAACGCCCGCGCCGCGGAGCTGTCCGGCGTCAAGCTGCGCCAGGTCAACTTCTTCGTCATCATGAACATGTCGATCCTGGCCGCGCTGGCCGGCATGATCTTCGTGGCCCGCTCCGGCGCCTCCGGTCCGCAGGACGGTCTGAGCTGGGAGCTGGACGCGATCGCCGCCGTCTTCATCGGTGGCGCGGCGGTGGCCGGCGGTATCGGTACCGTCTCCGGCGCCATCGTCGGTGGTCTGGTCATGGCCGTGCTGAAGAACGGCCTGCAGCTGCTGGGCATCGGCACCGACCGCGAGCAGATCATCCGCGGCCTGTTCCTGCTGCTCGCCGTCGCGCTGGACGTCTACAACAAGAGCCAGGGCCGCTTCTCGATCATCGGATCGATCATGCGTCCCTTCCGCCGGCAGGAGAACACCGATCCGGCTGCGCCGAACCAAGCCGGTCAGGAGTCAATCAGGACTCCGGTCGGCGGCTGACCCACCCGCCGCGCACCCTGGCGGCACGACGCCCCTATCCCCAGTAACATCCAGAAAGAAAGGGCTTTCAAAGCCATGCGCAAGTTCCTCACCAGGAGCCTCGCGGTCAGCGCGGTCGCGCTGGTTGCGCTGAGCACCGCCGCGTGCGGCAGCAGCGACCGTGACGACAGCTCCAGCGGCTCGTCCGGCGGCGCCAAGGGCTTCGCCAAGGACGCGCTGATCGGCGTCGCCCTGCCGTCGAAGACCTCGGAGAACTGGGTCCTCGCCGGCGACCTCTTCACCAACGGCCTCAAGGACGCGGGCTTCAAGTCCGACGTGCAGTACGCCGGTGCGTCGACCACGGTCGCCGACCAGCAGTCGCAGATCTCGTCCATGGTCACCAAGGGCGCGAAGGTCATCGTCATCGGCGCCACCGACGCCGCGCAGCTGGGCACCCAGGTCAAGCAGGCCAAGGACTCCGGCGCCGTCGTCATCGCCTACGACCGCCTCATCACCGGCACGTCGGACCTCGACTACTACGTCGCGTTCGACAACTTCAAGGTCGGCCAGCTCCAGGGCCAGGCCCTGCTGGACGGCATGAAGGCCAAGAAGCCGACCGGCCCGTGGACCATCGAGCTGTTCTCCGGCTCGCCGGACGACAACAACGCCGGTGTCTTCTTCAACGGCGCGATGGACGTGCTCAAGCCGGCCATCGACAAGGGTGACGTCATCGTCGGCTCCGGCCAGACCGACGTCAAGCAGACCGCCATCCAGGGCTGGAAGGCCGAGGGTGCGCAGGCCCGCATGGACACCATCATGACCTCGACCTACGCCACCGGTGGCAAGACGCTGGACGGCGTCCTGTCCCCGAACGACACCCTGGCCCGCGCGATCATCACCTCGGTGAAGGCCGCCGGCAAGCCGGTCCCGGTCGTCACCGGCCAGGACTCCGAGGTTGAGTCGGTCAAGAGCATCATGGCCGGCGAGCAGTACTCCACGATCAACAAGGACACCCGCAAGCTGGTGGCCCAGACGATCGAGATGGTCAAGAAGCTGCAGGCCGGCTCCGAGCCCGAGGTCAACGACACCAAGTCGTACAACAACGGCTCCAAGGTCGTCCCGTCGTACCTCCTCCCGCCGGTCATCGTGACCAAGGCGAACGCGGCCGAGGCGTACGCGAACGACCCGAAGCTCAGCCCGCTCACCAAGTAACACCGGCAACGGCGTCGTGGGTCCCCGGAGCGCTTTTCCGGGGACCCACGCTCGTTCCAGGAGGCGTACAGCGTGTCCTCCTCGACCAGTAGCAGCCCGCAGGAGTCGGTGCGCCGGCAGAACCTCGGGGCCCTGCTCCGCTACATCCACGTTCGCGGCGCCACCTCGCGTGCCGAGCTGACCAGCCGGCTCGGCCTGAACCGCAGCACCATCGGCGCGCTCACCGCCGACCTCGCCACCGCCGGCCTCGTCGACGAGGGCGTCCCCCACGAGACCGGCCGCGCCGGCCGCCCGTCCATCGTGGTGCGCCCCAGGTCGTCGCGCGTGTACGGGTACGCGCTGAGCCTGGAGCTCGACCGCCTGCGCGCCGCCCGCGTCGGGCTCGGCGGCAAGGTCCTGGACGGTCGCACCGCGCAACGCCCGCCCGGCCCCGACCCGGCCCCCACCATCGCCGCCCTGGCCGCGCTCGTCGCCGACATGCAGCGCACCGCCCCCGCCGACGCCGTGCTCGTCGGCTCCGGCCTGGCCGTCTCCGGCTCCGTCCGGCACCACCTCGGCTGGGCCGACGACACCCTGGAACCCGAGCTGGCCGGCGCCCTCCAGCCGCGCCTGGGCCAGTCCGCGGGCCCGTTCCTGGGCGGCATCGCGGACCTGGCCGCCCTGGCCGAACACACCCGCGGCGCCGCGACGGGCGCCGACAACGTCATCTACCTGCACGGCGACGCCGGCATCAGCGCCGGCATCATCGCCGGCGGCCGCCGCATCACCGGCTTCGGCGGCCACGGCGGCGAGGTCGGCCACATGGTCGTCAACCCCGGCGGCCGCCTGTGCGGCTGCGGCTCCCGCGGCTGCTGGGAAACCGAGATCGGCGAACGAGCCCTGCTCCACCTCGCCGGCCGCGCGATCGCCACCCCGGGCGCCGCCATGACGGCCGCGATGCACGCCGCCCAGGACGGCGACGAACTCGCCCGCGACGCCGTCCTGCACGCCGCCGACTGGCTCGGCTTCGGCGTCGCCAACCTGGTCAACATCTTCAACCCGACGGTGGTCGTCTTCGGCGGCACCCTGCGCGAACTGTTCCTGACCGGCGCCGACCAGGTGCGGCATCGGCTGTACACGATGGCCCTCCCCGCCTGCCGCGAACACGTCGCCCTGCACACCCCGCAACTGGGCGACGACGCCCCCTTGGTCGGCGCGGCGGAGCTGGCGTTCGAGTCGCTGCTGTCCGACCCGCTCTACGCCGCCAAGCCCTGACCGCTTTCTGAACGCACGCGCGCGAACTCGGAGCCGCATCCGCTCCGGTCGGCCTGCGCCCCGGCGACCGGTTAGGCGGCCACCTCCGACAGCCGCGCCGCCGACCGCCGGGCGCGTTCCACGACCTCCTCCGGCGGCACCGGCGCGCGGGCTCGACCGGCGCCGGCGTCGACGCGTGCGTCCCCACGTCGACGCGGAAGCCGGCGATCCAATCGACGGCGGCCCGTTCCAGCGCGTCGAGGATCTCTCGGATACAGGCCGCCGCGGGCGAGACCGAAACCGAAGGGCCGGCCACCAGCGCCGGCGAATCCGGCGGCAACGGGTCCAGCGCTCGCCGTTCCGCCGAGCGATTCCAGCTCCGTCGGCCCGCCGCGAAAGTGGCGTTCAACCTTTCGGGGTGGTGGGGCGTGCATGCTGTGACGGCGTCCGACAAGGAGGCGGCTCAGCGTGCCGGGTGAGGGATTCGAGCAGTTCGTGCGGCTGCGGTACACCGAGCTGTTGCACACCGCGTACCTGCTCACAGGGTCGGTGGCGGCGGCCGAGGACCTTGTGCAGAGCTGCCTGCTCAAGATCATGCCGCGGTTCGAGCGGGTGGCGGAGCCGATGCCCTATCTGCGGCGGGCCATGGTCAATCAGCGGACGAGCTGGTGGCGGGCGGTGCGGCGGGAGTTGCTCAGTTCGGCGCCGCCGGAGCTGGGTGCGGGGGATCCGGCCGGGGCGTTCACGGAGCGGTCGGCGCTCGTCGCGGAGCTCAAGAAGCTTCCCGCGCGGATGCGGGCGGTCCTCGTGCTGCGGTACTGGGAGGACCTCGGCGAGGCCGAGACCGCGGCGGTGCTCGGGTGTTCGGTCGGGTCGGTGAAGAGTCAGGCGTCGCGGGGGCTGGTGCGGCTGCGGGCGCTGCTGGAGTCGGGCGAGAGGAGCGGGCGGTGAGCACGGTCGAGGAGCGGCTGCGCGAGGAGATGGGCCGCGCGGTTTCCGGGGTGCGGCCGGCGCCCGACCCGTACGGGCGGCTGCTGCGGCGCAAGCGCCACAAGCGGCGGTTCGGCCTCGCGGCGGTGGTCGCGGTCGTCGCCGCGGCGCTCGTCGGGGGGCAGGCGCTCACGGCCGGCGGGCCGGGGCCGACCGCCATGTACGACTTCCGGCCCACGCTGGTGCTCAACGAGCGGACGCGGCAGATCATCGACGCGCCCACGCGGGGGGATCGGGCGGATCAGGCGGGGGTGGTCGCGGAGGCATTGCGGGACAACCGCGCGAAGTGGGGGATCGCGCCGGAGTTCGATCGGCTCAAGGTGCTGTTCGTGGCGCGGGCCGGGGAACGGTGGGGGTTCGGGGCGGCGTTCTACGACCGCGACGCCGCGGTGTTCGTCGGGGCGTTCGGGGCCGCCGGCAAGAGCGCCGCGGAGCTCATCGCGGACCGGTACACCAACACGCAGACCGGGGACCTGTCCGAGTTCAACGCGATCTCGCTCGAGGACGCCACGGTCGCGTTCACGGTGCCGGGGTGCGACGCGCAGGTGGCGGCGGCGAGTGTGGTGCGTGCCGACGGTACCGTCGAACACTCCTGGGTCGGCGAGGGCGACTTCGCGGTGCTGCCGCGGGCGGATCACCTGTGGCGGGTGGTCTGCGACGGCGTGGTGCGCGAGACCGGCTTCCGCAACCTAAGCCGGGCAAGGCTCGACGTCATCCCGGCGGCCGAGCGCGGGAGCGCCGATGCCGCCCTCGCCGGGGGCGCGTTCGACTCGTGCCCCGTCGTGCCGACGCTGGACGTGCGCGAGCGGCGGGTCCTGTGGGGCGGCACCCCACCCGGCGAGAACCGGTCGGTCGTGGTGACGCTCGGGATGCTCGACGGCGGTGCGGCCCTGGTGTGCGCGGCCGCCGGGGCCGGGCGGCCGATGATGGCGGCCAATGCGTCACCCTACGATCTGCCGGCCGGGGGGCCCGACGTCCCGACCGGCCGGCTGACCACGGCCGTCGTCGCGTCCGACGCGCTGGTGACGGTCCGCCTGCCGGATCAGGTTCGGCAGGGGTACTCCAACCGCCTCCTCGTCATCGCCCCGCCCGCCGCCACGGTGCTGCGGGTGACCGGCGGGCGGGACGAGCAGGTCACCCTCGACGGCGGCGTCGGGGTGATCGAGGCCCCGTTCCCCGCGAGGCTCGGCATCCAGGCGCTGGACGCGTCCGGGGCCACGCTCGCGACGGCCGGGGTCGCCGAACCGTCCGGCGCCGAGTTCGTCATCGCCGGCGAACCGATCATCCACAACTGGGAGTGATCCGGCCGGCGAGGTAGAAACGAGGGGTGACCACCTGGCGCATCCTGCTCGCCGACGACCATCTCGTGGTGCGGGCCGGTCTGCGGGCACTGCTCGCGGCCGATCCGCGCTGCCGGGTCGAGGGCGAGGCGGCCGGCCTCGACGAGCTGCGCACCGTCGCGCGCCGGCTGCGGCCCGACCTGATCGTGCTGGACCTCAGCTTCGGCGCCGACAGCGCCCTGGACGTGCTGCCCGAGCTGCTGGCCAACGAACCGGCGCCGCGGATCGTGGTGCTCACCATGCACGACGACGTGTCGTTCGCGCGGGAGGCGTTCGCGAGCGGCGTGCACGGCTACGTGCTGAAGGAGGCCGCCGCCGACGAGCTGCTGCGGGCGGTCGAGACGGTGATGGCCGGCTCCGTGTACGTCGACACCGAGCTCGGCGCCCGCATGGCCCGCACCCGCCCGGCGCCGGCCGACGACCTCAGCCCGCGCGAGCGCGAGGTGCTCGCCCTGCTGGCCGCCGGGCACACCAACGCCGAGATCGCCCGGCGGCTGTCGCTCAGCCTGCGCACCGTCGAGTCGCACCGGGCCGGCCTGCGCACCCGCCTCGGCACGACGAGCCGGGCCGAGCTGGTCGCGGCGGCCAAACGCATCGGCCTGCTGCAATGAGCAAGGTGGCCGCGCTCGCCACCGTCGGCGTGGCGCTGCTCGGCACCGCGATCGTGCTGGAGCTGGGCAACCTCGGCCCGCAGACCGAGCTGTGGTTCGGCGTCGGCGCGGGCGTGGTGTTCCTGCTGGCCCTGGCCGTGGTGCCGGCCGCCGAGCCGCGCCGCTTCACCGTCCGCGCGCGCCTGCTGGCCGCGGCCGGCATCGCCGCGCTCATCGCCGTCGCCGCCCTGTGGCAGGGCACGGTCAAGCCGGCGCCGGAGGTCCTCCTGCTGCTCATCCCGGTCGCCCTGCTGTTCGCGACGGCCGGCCTGGCGCTGCGGGAGGCGGCCGTCGAGCAGCGCCGGGCCCGGTTGCGCGAGGCGGGTTCGCGGCTCGACGGGGCCGAGGCCGAGCGCCGCCGCTGGGCCCGCGAGCTGCACGACGAAACCCTTCAAGAGCTTGCGGCGGTACAGGTCCTGCTCGCACCCGGCACGCCCGCCGGACTGGCCGATGCCCGCGAGATCGTCGGCCGGCAGATCCAGTCCCTCCGGAGGCTGATCGCCCAGATGCGTCCCCTGGCCCTCGACGCGCTGGGCCTGGCCGCGGCGCTGGAGGACCTGGCCCGCCACGCCCGGGACCGCGACGGCGTCGAGGTGACGGTGTCCGCCCACGGCCTCCCCCGGCTTCCGGCACCGGCGGAGACGGCGGTGTACCGCATCGTGCAGGAGGCTCTCACCAACGCGGTCCGCCACGCCGGCGCCCGGCACATCCAGGTCGAGGCCGGCCCGCACGGCCCGGACCTGCGGGTGCTCGTGCGCGACGACGGCCCCGGCCCGCCCCCGGGCGGCTTCACGGCCGGCCACGGGCTGCTCGGCATCCGCGAGCGCGCGGACCTGCTCGGCGCGGACCTGTTCGTGGGCGCGGGCGCATCCGGCGGCACCGTCGTCCGCCTCGACTTCCCCAACCAGCGCCCGGACCCGGAACCGCGGGGTGCGGGACCCGGGCCAGCTGCGCCGCGCTGAGCCCGGGTCCACCGGTCCCCCCTTCCCCCGGCGCCGAAGCCGTGGCCGGAGCACCGGGCCGCCCCTGGGCGGGCCTTGCCGCCATGGGCTGGACACCCGGCCGCCGCCGGCGACGCCGCGACGTGCACCAGGAGACGTGACCGCATTTGCAGTGTGCGCGGGCGGGTCGGGCCTGTCCTCGGTACCGTCCCGCACGCCGATTGCGGGTTTCCCGCAATCAGTGGTGGTGGGCGTAGTCGGGCTGGGCCGGGTCCCCGGGGTGCTCGAAGCCGGGCATGAGCCGGACCAGCGCCGCGCACCGCTCGTCGAGCCAGCGGCCGAAGTGCCGGTCCCGGGCCGCCTGCCCGAGCACCGCGGCGACGGCGGCCCGGCTCCGGTCGAGCGGCTCGGGGTGGCGGTCGCGGTTGCGCTCCCAGTAGTCGCGGATGGCGTCCTCCCCCACCGTCACGCCCTCGGTGACCGCCGCGTAGACGTCGGGCCGGGCGGCGGCGACGGCGGCCGCGACCCCGCCGAGCCGGAGCGCGCGCCCGAGCGTCGGCGGGGCGGCCGTCCCGGCCGGTGGCAGCCCGCGCCGCCGGGCCTCCTGCTCGGCGACGGCGGTCGCGGTGAGCACCTGCACGAGCCACCGCCGCAGGTTGCGACCCTCGGCCGACGACGGATGCGGCAGCCGCGCCGCGAAGGGCCCGTCCCGCATCGCCGCCGCCAGCTCGTCGACCGCGGCCACGGTGACCGGCTCGGCCCCGACGTACGCGGCGATCACGGCAGCACCGTCACGGTGATGGGCTCGGTGTAGTGCAGCCGCCCGGCGCTCGCGATCCGGGCCAGCAGCCACCAGGTGCCCGGCGGATGGCCCTCCGGCACCGTCACGGGGAATTCCGCGGCTCCACCGTGGACGGACGCCACCGGGGTGAGCTCCCAGGTGGGCCAGGGTCCGATCAGGTGGACCTCGGCGTCGTCGGGCGCCCCGGCCACCCGCACGACCGCCGACTCGCCCCGCCGCAGCTCCAGCGAGCCCGGCGCGAGCGTCCCCGCGACCGGCGCGGGCTCGTCGGGCCCGACGAGGAGCCGGGCGATGTCGTACACGCCGTTCGGCAAGGTCGCTCGCAGCCGGTGCTCCCCCGCGGCCACCCCCGGAGGCGGCGCCACCTTGACGGTGAAGGTCGCGTGGCCGCCCGGCGGCAGCTCGTACGGCAGCGCCCCGGGCGTCACCGTCCACCCCGCGGACGCGGCCAGCGTGACCTCGCCCGTCGCGCCCGCGGCCACCAGGTCGGAGGAGATCGTCACGTCGACGGACACCTCGCCGGCCACCACGGTCGCGTCCGGCGCGAGGTGCACCGACAGGGGCATGTTGCCGATCGGCGCGGGGCCGGTGTTGTGCAGCCAGTACCGCGCGTAGGCCGGCCCCCGCACCGGCTCGGCCGCCGGCAGCGGCCGGTCCACGTCGAGCAGCACCTGCCCGATCCCGGCACCGTCCAGGCCGAAGTCGTCCGGCAGCGGCCGCTCCAGCAGGTCCACGACCCGCCGCCCGCGCACCGGCACGTCGAGTCCGATGTGGACGTCCGGCACCGGGGCACCCGTCGCCTCGTAGTACCGCGCCAGCACCGCCGAGACCTCGCCCGGCACCGCCCCGGAGGCGAGCGGATCGCCGCTCGGCTTCAGCGCGGTCAGGACCACGGTGGACGGTGTCACGGCGACCAGCCGCGCGGACACCGGCGGCCCGGCCGGTGCGAGGCGCGCGTGCAGCGGGTGGTTCACCGCGTGGCCGGCCGCGACCAGCCCGGCGGCCCGCCAGTCCCCCGCCCCGGCCACGATGCTGTAGTCGAACACGTGCGTCCAGTGCTGCTGCTGGAAGTTGGAGCCGTCGGGCGCGGTCCGCCGCGGCGGGTCGATCCACACCCCGGACGGCCACCCGGTGCAGGACCGCACCAGCGACAGGTGCAGCGCCCCGCCGGGGTCGACGGCGAACCCGGGCATGCCCCGGTTGACGATCCCGACCGTGTAGTCGTCCAGCGCCGGGTCGGGCCCGAGCTCACCCGCGACCGTGATGGTCCCGGTCGCGGCGAGCTCGGCACACACCGCGGGAATCTCACCCGGGGCGAGCACCAGCACCGGCAGGTCCTGCGCCCCGGTGAGGTCCGCGTTGGGCGTCCAGACCTCGGTCAACGGCCGCGCGGCCGGGATCCAGGTGCGGCCCGCGTCGGCGGAGGAGATCCGAATCCGAACGTCGGGCAGGTTGGAGTCGACCGCGAGGTTGCCGTAGCGCGGTCCGTCCACGGTGGAGCACGTCGCCGTGACCCCGCGCCGGATCAGGGCCAGGGCCAGGTCGCGCGCGAGGGGCCCGGCGCCGATGATCTCGGCGACGCCGATGGCGCGGCAGGCGGTACCAATGCGGACCTTGGCGGTTGAGGACAGCGCGAACCAGTGCTGGGCCGGGTTGTCCAGCGTCCACGGGGCCGGTCCGGCGTCCACGTCGATGAGCCCGAAGCCGCGGCCCACCACCGCGTTGCCGACCTCGCTGACCGGCAGGGCGCCGGGGACGGCCGCGGGCCAGCGCACCCGGACGAGCTGGTCGGCGCCGTCGAAGGCGTCGAGGCGGGTCTGCACGTCGAGGCGGGGCACGCCGCGCCACAGGGTCAGGGTCTGCGTGTACCGCGCCGGGCCGACCTCGCCCGTCACCGTCACCCGCTCGCCGAGGGTGCTCGCCTCGACGGTCACCGACAGCGCCGGAGCCTGGGCGGACCCCAGCTTCGCCGGACCCTTCGGCAGCAGATGCCACGGCCCCTCGTGCACCTCGGGGTGCGCGGAGTACTCCTCGTAGACCAGCAGCTCGTTCCCCACCCGCCCGGCCGCGAGCAGTTCGCGATCGTTCCGCAGATCCACAATGGACGAAACCGCACCACCACGATCCGCGTCGACAGTGACACTGAACGTCTCGTTGGCAATGGTCAGACCGTCCACAGTGGACCAGACCACGGGCGCCGGAAGCGGAAACGTCCGGTAGCCGACGCCAGGCACATCGGCAGCAAGAAACGGGACGTCACCGAAGTGCACGATGTCGGTGCGGTCCCACGACGAGGGGTTGAACACCGCCACCCGCGGCGCCCCGTCACCCGCGGGCAGCCGGGCAACCAAGGCGGAGAGCGCACCATCGAGCACGGAGGACGCGAGATCGTGCGCCTGCCGCCAGCCGGTGAGCAGGTCGAGGTACACCTGGTCGGACTCGGAGCCGGTGATGCCGTCGTGGTGCGCGCCGAAGACGAGCTGCCGCCACGCCATGTCGGTCCGCTCGTGCGGGAACGGCGAGCCGTGCAGCCCGGCCAGGGTCGCGAACATCTCGGCGTCGGTGAGCAGCGCCTCCGTGTGCCGCTGGGCCTGCTTGGTGTCGATGAACGAGACGTCCTTGCCGGTGTAGATCGGGTTCATGTCCCGGGTCTGCGGCGAGAACGACCCGGCCTCCGCGCGCACCGCCGCGAAGAACTCGCGCGGCAGCCCGCACACGAAGCGCGGCCAGGTGTAGCGGGCGTTCCAGTCGCGGTAGATGTCGACGACCCACTTCGCCGGCGGGCTGTAGTCGGTGCCGACCGGCAGCAGGATGTTGCGCGTGCGGGCGACCTTCTTCAACAGCAGGTACAGGCGATAGATGCTGTCCGAAGCGGCCTCGAGGGTCGGCTGGGCGTCGATGTGCCAGCCCGCCGAGTAGTGCGCGGGCATGTAGTGGGTGAGCACGCCGAGCCCGTTCGGGGACAGCCACTCGAACTCGGCGTCGAACTGCATCGTCGACGGGTCGCCCCAGCCGCGCTCGCCCGGCGTGTAGGTGGTCTGCATCGGGCCCCACTGGTGGAACGGGCCGCGGGCCCACGACGAGGAGTCCAGCCCCGCGGCGGCGGCCAGGCCGGGGAAGTTCGGGTCGTGGCCGAACGCGTCGAGCTGCCAGGCGGTGCGCGGGTCGCCGCCGACGATGTCGCGCTGGAAGCCGATGCCGTAGCGGAAGTTGCGGATCGTGGTCTCGGCGAGCGTCAGGTTGGTGTTGGGCTCGTTGTAGGTGCCGCCGACGAGCTCCAGCCGGCCCTCGGCGAGCAGCCGCCGGATGTACGCGCGGTCCTGCGGGCAGGCGTCCCAGTAGGGCTTGAGGTAGTCCAGCTCGGCCAGCACGAACTTGTACTCCGGGTGCAGCCGCGCGGTCTCCAGGTGCAGCCGGACCAGCTCGAAGCCGGTGCGCTGAAAGTCGCCGCGGAACTCCCCGCCGGTCTGGCCGGGCGCGCCCCAGGTGGCGGTGTACGCGGCCTGGGTGGTCCACCACACCGGGTCGTAGTGGAAGTGCGAGACCATCCACACCGTCCAGCCGGGCTCGGCCACGACGAGCTCGCCGTGCCCGATCTGCCCGCCGGCCTCGACGGTGATGGGAATGACCGTCCCGGGCGGAGCGTCCACGTCGACCGGCACCTCGCCGACGCCCTCACCCCGCACCCCGTCGCCCCGGACCGTGGCCGGCCCGTCGACGTCGAGCACCCGGACGACCTGCCGGTCGCCGACGAACAGCTCGGTGGACTCGATGCGCATGCTGTGCCCTACCCCTTCACCGCACCGGTGAGGCTGAACGCCCCGCCGAACACCCTCGACAGCACCGAGTACATCAGCACGACCGGTGCCGTGTAGAGGATCGCGAACGCCGCCAGCTGACCGTAGGCGACCTGGCCGTAGGTGGAGAAGAACGTGTAGATGGTGACCGAGGCCGGCTGGCTCTCCGGCGCCTGGAGCAGGATGAACGGGACGAAGAAGTTGCCCCACTGCAGGACGAACGTGAACACGAAGACGACCGTCAGGCCGGGGATCATGAGCGGGAGCACGATGCGGTACAGCGACTGCGCCCAACCGGCCCCGTCGGTCCACGCCGCTTCCTCCAGCTCGACCGGGACGCCGTCCATGAAGTTCTTCATCATCCAGATCCCGAACGGCAGCGACGACGCGGTCATGAACAGGATCAGCGCCGGGACCGAGTCGGTGAGCTCGAAGCGGCTGTACAGCGTGTAGACCGGCACCATCACTGCGGTGATCGGCAGGCACGTAGAGAACAGGATGGTGTACAGCAGCGCCCGGCCCGAGCGGCTGCGGTGCCGGGACAGCGGGTACGCCGCCAGCACCGCCGCGACCACGGTGAGCAGCGCCGTGCCGCCGGAGATGATGAGCGAGTTGAGCATCGGGATGAACACGGTGTCCGCATTGAGCACATCGGCGAAGTTGCGCGTGGTGAAGTGCCAGTCGATGTGCGCCGAGAGCGCGGCGCCCGGCTGGATCGAGGCGATCAGCAGCCACCCGAACGGCAGCAGGAACAGGACGGCGACGAGCGCGAGCACGGCCCGCGCGGCCGCTTTCACGCCTCCTCCAGCCGGATGACCCGCACGTAGATCAGCGAGAAGATGGCCCCGATGAGCAGCAGGACCAGCGCCATCGCGGTGCCGTAGCCGAGCTTGTAGAACTGGAACGACTCCTGGTACATGTAGATCGGCGTCGTCTGGCTGCGGTCGCCGGGCCCGCCCTTGGTCATCACGTAGATGAGCCCGAAGGACGCCAGGGTCTGCAGGGTGATGAGCATCAGGTTGCTCACAATCGAGCGGCGGATGAGCGGGATCGTCACGTACCGCAGCCGCTGCCACACCGACGCCCCGTCCACCGACGCGGCCTCGTGCAGGTCGGGCGGGACGTCGTCGAGCGCCGCCTGGTACACGAGCATCGAGAAGGCGGTGCCGCGCCACACGTTGGCCAGGATGACCGCGAGCATCGGCGCGGTGTAGAGCCAGTTCTGGTCCGCGCCCAGGGCGTTGAGCGTGCCCTCGCGGTGCAGGAACGAGTACCAGCAGAACCCGGCCACCGTCTCCGGCACCGTCCACGCGGCCACGACGATGCCGGTGACGATCACCCGGGTGACCCGCCCGGCGCTTTTGAGCAGCAGCGCGATGAGCAGCCCGAGAGTGTTCTGCCCGATGACCGCCGAGCCGACCACGAAGATCAGGGTCAGCTCCAGGGAGTTCCAGAACTGCTTGTCGTGCCACATCGTGACGAAGTTGTCGGCGCCGACGAAGTGCACCTCGGAGGTACCGGTGAGTGCCAGGTTGGTGAAGGCGCTGTACACGCTCCACAGCAGCGGCCCCGCGAAGAACACCCCGAGCAGCAGCAGCGCGGGCGCGAGGGCCACCGCCCGCGCCGCCATCGCCCTCATGGCTTCGTGGTGACCTTGTCGTCCCCGCCGACCGCGGATCTCACCTGGTCGGCGAAGGTCTTCGCGGCCTGGTCGGGTGCCGCCTGCCCGGTCATCACCGACTCCATGGCGACCTGGATCGCGTCGGACACGTGCGGGTAGTCCGGGTACGCGGGCCGGAAGTGGGTCACCTTCACCAGGTCGGTGAAGAACTGCAGGGCCGGGTTCGACTGGAGGTACTTCGGGTCGGCGGCCACGTCCGCCCGCTCGGCGATCTGCCCGGCGGCGATGTCGTACGCGAGGGTGTTGTCCTTGTTCAGCATCGTGGTGACGAAGTCGAACGAGGCCTTCTTGTCCTTGGCGTGCGCGCCGACCGAGAGCACCCAGCCGCCGGACATGCTGGTGGTGCCGGGCGCCTCGCCGTGCTGGGTCGGCATCGCGGCCTCGCCGAGCACCGTGCTCCACTGCGGCCACGGCTTGCTGCCGGAGTCGAGCCAGGTGCTGGACAGCCACGAGCCGTCGAGGTCGATCGCGAGCTTGCCGGTCGGCAGCAGCTCGGTGGAGACGCGGGTGCCCCAGTTCGGGTCGAGCGCGTCCTGTGGCTCGGGGGCGAGCTTCTCGCCGAAGATCGTCTTGATGAAGCCGAGCGAGTCGTTGAAGCCGGGGCTGCCGACGATCCACTTCTTGGCGTCGGCGTCGTAGAGGGTGTCCTTCGTGCCGTACAGCAGCATCTCGAAGCCCTGCATGGTCGAGCCCTCGCCGGCGCCCTTGCCGGAGTAGACGTTCAGCGGCGTCACGCCGGGCAGCTGCTGCTTGAGCGTGCGGGCTGCGGCCAGGATGTCGTCCCAGCTCTTCGGCTGCCACGGTACGGGCAGTCCGGCCTGCTTGAAGAGGTCCTTGTTGTAGTACAGGGCGCGGGTGTCGGTGCCCATCGGCACGCCGTAGGTCTTGCCGTCCTGCGCCTTGGCCGCGCTCTTGGCGGCGTCGCTGAACTGGCTCCAGTCGGACCAGCCGGACAGGTACTCGTCCAGCGGGGCCAGGAAGCCGGCCTGGATGTCGGTGTTGACCAGGAATGTGTCCTCGTACAGCACGTCGGGCGCGGTCTTCGGGGAGCGGTTCATCAGCGAGAGCTTGGTGTAGTAGTCGTTCTCGGACGCCTCGATCGGCAGCAGCTTCACGGTGTAGCCCGGGTGGGCCGCCTCGTACTCGCCCTTGACCCGCTTGAGCTGGTCGTCGAGCTGGATGAAGGCGCCGAACTTCTGGTAGGCGACGGTGATCGTCTTCGCGTCGTCCCCGCTGTCGTTGCCGCACGCGGCGGTCGATCCGAGCAGCAGGGCGGCCAGGGCAAGAACGGCAGTGTTTTTGCGCATGGTGCACCTCCCCAGGTGGCGGGCCTGGTTTGAAAGATCAACGTCTATGTGAACGTTTTCAGAAAACGTAATCAGGTACCGTACGCAAGTCAAGAGAGGAGCCTCGATGTCCTTGCGCCGCCCCACGATGCACGACGTCGCGCGCGCGGCGGGCGTGAGCGTCGCGACGGTCTCGCGGGTGGTCAACCACGAGCGGTACATCCGGCCGGAGACGAAGGCCGCCGTCGAGGAGGCCATCGCCGCGCTCGGGTTCCGGCGCAACGAGTCGGCCCGCACCCTGCGCCCCGGGCAGAACACCCACACGGTGGCGCTGGTCATCGAGGACGTGGCCAACCCGTTCTGGTCCGGCATCGCCCGCGGCGCCGAGGACGTGGCCCGGCGGCACCGGCACATGCTCGTCGTGGGCAGCACCCGGCAGAGCTTCGAGCTGGAGCGGGAGCTGCTGCACGACCTGGTCCTGCGGCGCCGGGTCGACGGGCTGCTCGTGGTGCCGACCGCGCACTCGCAGCGCTCTCTGCACACCGAGCTCGCGGGCTGGGCCCCGATGGTCTTCATCGACCGCACGCCCGGACGCGTCGCGGCCGACTCGGTCGTGCTGGACAACCACGGCGGCGCCCGCGAGGCAGTGTCGCAACTGCTCCGCCTCGGGTACCGCCGGATCGCCTACATCGGCGGCGACCCCTCGGTCGGCACGGGCGCGCGCCGGCTGGCCGGATACCGCCAGGCGCTCAAGACCGCGGGCGTGCCGGGCGACCCGGCCCTCGTGCACGTCGGCGTGCACACGGTCGCGGTGGCCCACGCGACGACCCTGGAGCTGCTGCGCGGCCCGGCGGCGGCCGACGCGGTGTTCGCCGACAACAACCGGATGGCGGTGGGCGTCCTGCACGCGGTCCGCGCGCACGGCGGCGGCGCCGGAGTGGCCGCGTTCGACGACCTGGAGCTGGCCGACCTGCTGCCGGCCCCGGTCACGCTGGTCACCTACGACGCGGCGGCGCTCGGAGCCCAGGCGGCGGAGCTGCTGTTCGCGCGGATCGGCGGCGAGTCCGGCCCGCCGCGCCGGGTGGTCCTGCCGACCACCGTCGTGACCCGCGGCGGCCCGGCCTGATGTAGATAATCTTCCATACGTCTATGTAGAATTGCCAAGCCCTCAATCAAAGCGCGCCACAGAGCGGTGGCGGGCTGTGCCGTGCCCGCACACCGAAGGGACATCGTGGCAATGAACGAAGACCGAGTGCAAGCGTGTGCTCACCGGAGGGCCGTCCTGGCCGGGATCGGGGGGCTCTCCACGGCCGCCCTGCTGGCCGCCTGTGGCGACGCGGACGCCACCACGAGCCAGCCGGCCGCCGAGGCGCCCGCGGCCGCACCGCCCGCGGCCTCGTCCGCCGCGCCGGGGCCGGTGGCCGACACCTCCGAGGTTCCGGTGGGCGGCGGGATCGTCGCCAACGGCGTGCTGATCGTGCAGCCGGCGAGTGGAACTTTCAAGGTGTTCGACGCCGCCTGCCCGCACAAGGGCGTGCTGGTGAAGCCCCCGCAGGACGGCGTGGCGGTCTGCCCGGCGCACGCGTCGAAGTTCAACATCACCGACGGATCGAAGATCACCGGGCCGACGCCGAGCGGCCTGAAGGAGATCAAGTCCAAAGTGGATGGAACCAAGATCCTCCGCCTCGAGTGAGTAAACCGGTCGGCTCCCCGTTGACGATGGCTTGATCATTTACTTATGCTCCGGCCGTGAAAGCCAAGGCGATGCGGGAGCCGACCTTCCTCATCCTCACCGCGCTCGCGGACGCGCCCCGGCACGGCTACGGCATCCTCCACGAGGTGTCGGCGCTGTCCGGCGGGCGCGTCAGCCTGCTCACCGGGACCCTCTACACCGCATTGGACCGGCTCGCCGCCGAGGGGCTGGTCGAGCAGGACCGGGAGGAGATCGTGGACGGCCGGGCCCGCCGCTACTACCGCCTCACGAGCGCGGGCCTGACCGCCCTGACCGCCGAGACGGCCCGGCTGCGCGAGCTCACCGCGGCGGCCGAGGACCGGCTGCGGCTGGCGCAGGGGCCGAGGACGGCGTGATGGGGTCGCGGCACGGGGGGTACACCCGAATCCTGCGCGTCTATCCGCGCGACTATCCGCGCGACGAGCTGCTCGGCACGCTCCTCGCCGCCGCACCGCCCGGGCGCACCGGCCCCAGCGCGCGGGAGGCCGCCAACCTGCTCCGGCACGGCCTGCGGGCCCGGCTCGGCCGCCCGGGCAGCCGGACCGTCGTGTTCTGGGCGCTCGCGACGGCCCTGATCGGCGGGTTGTTCGGCGCCGCGTTCGCCACCCGGGCCGGCTGGGAGACCGTCCAGCCGCTGCCGGGCGCCGCGCAGACCAGGGCGATGGCCGCCGTGGCCGCGCCGGACGCGCCCTGGGGCAACGCGAGCCGGCCGCCCACCGCCGCCTTCCTCATCTACGGCTCGCCGCTGAGCGTGCACTCCCTGCGCGACCTGCTGCTCGGCGACGGCGGCGAATACGCGCAGGCGACCACCGGCACGTGGGCTCCCGGCGGACCCGGCGCCGACCCGGCCGGCGCGATCGCCGCGGCGAGCGACCACCTGGAGGCCGCCGGCTGGACGGTGTACCCGGCGGTCGACGACGGCGCCGGCGGCTTCACGCTGGTGGCCCGGCGCGGAACCCTGGTGCTCGACCTGGACGCGTACGGTCACTCCACGGCGGACACCACGTTCCTGTCCGCCGAGTTCCAGCGCACCACCCCGGCCGCCGTCTGGCCGTGCGGCATCGCGGGCGGGCTGCTCGCCGGGCTGGCCGCGTTCCTGCTGTTCGGCTGGGCGAGCCGGCGCACCGACGCCGACGAGCACCCGGCGCGCGGCTCGGTGAAGGCGTGCTTCGGGCTGGCGCTGTTGCTGTGGTGGGCGCCGACGCTGTTCGCTGTCCCGCTCATGGTCAAGCACCACCTGGAGATGCCGCACCCGTCGTGGCACCCGATGTGGGAGTGGTTCGGCCAGCCGACGTTCTCCCTGTTCTTCGTGGTCGGCGGCGGGCTCGGGCTGCTGGCGCTGGCGCTGGCCGCGCTGCCCCGCCGCTATCCCCGCGCCGCGACCCGTCCCACGGAGGCCTGACCCAGCGTCGTCAGGTCACCAGCCGGGGCGGGGCGGCCGTAGAGGTACCCCTGCGCGAACTGATAGCCGAGGTCGCGCAGGGCGGCCGCCTGCTCCTCGGTCTCGACTCCCTCCGCGACCGCGCGCAGCCGCAGCCCGTCGGCGATGCCGATGAGCGCCTCGGCGATGACCGACCGGGCGCCGGCCTCGGTCACGTTGTCCACAAAGGACTTGTCCACTTTGAGCACGTCGACCGGGCACGTGCGGAGCAGCCCGAGCGACGAGTGCCCGGTGCCGAAGTCATCCAACGCCACTTGTACTCCCAGCCGCTTCACCTCGTGCAGCTCGTCGAGCGCGGAGCCGCCGTCGAAGACCGCCGTCTCCGTCACCTCGACCATCAGGCACGCCGGCGGCAGCCCGGCCGCGCGCAGCTCGTCGCGCACCCGGCCGGCGAACCCCGACTCGCGCAGCTGGCGGGGGGATACGTTGACGGAGACGTACCGCAGCGCGTCCGGCCCGAGCTCCCGCCGCCACTTCGCCGCCTGCCGGCACGCCTCGGCCAGCACCCACTGCCCGACCGGCACGATGAGCCCGGTCCGCTCGGCCGCCGGGATGAACAGGTCGGGCCGGATCATCCCGCGCTCCGGGTGCTGCCAGCGCACGAGGGCCTCGACGCCCACGGGGGTACCGTCGCCGAGCCGCACGATCGGCTGGTAGAACACGCGCAGCTGCCCGGTGTCGAGCGCGACCCGCAGCTCGGCCGCGATCCGCGCCTGCTCGGCGCCACGCTGGTCCATCGCCTGGTCGTACGCGACCTGGCGGCCCTTGCCCTGCACCTTGGCGGCGTACATGGCGACGTCGGCCCGCCGGATCAACTCCTCGGCGCCGGTCTCCTGGTCACCCACCGCCACGCCGACGCTCGCCTCGACGACCAGCGCATGCCCCGCCGCATCGAGCGGCCGGCGCAGCTCACCGGCGGCGGCGCCGAGGAACACCAGCGCCGAGGGCTCGTCGAAGGCCGGGAACACCAGCGCGTACTCGTCCCCGCCGAGCCGCGCCACCAGCCGCACCTCGCCCGGCTGATCGGCCATCAGCTCCTCCAGCCGCGCCGCGACCGCACGCAGCAGCGCATCCCCGGTGGCGTGCCCGAGGTCGTCGTTGATGGCCTTGAAGTCGTCGATGTCCACCAGCGCGACCGCGACCCGGTGCCCCCGCCCGAGCGCCCCGGCGATGTGCTGAGTGAGCAGCCGCCGGTTGGCCAGATCGGTGAGTGAGTCGTGCCCGGCCTGCCACGCCAGCGACCGCACCAGCCCCGCATTGTCGCGCAGCGCGGTCACCTGACGAGCGGCGACGAGCAGGACCAGGATGACGGTACCGACGGCAACCCCGAGAATGTCCGCCCCCCGCATGGCCGCGTCGCCCAGCAGCAGCACACAGGTCGCGAACACGGCCGCGTACGACACGAACCCCGGCCGCTCCCGCCGCGCCGGAACCAGCGGCGCCACCCGGGCCGCCCGCCGCTGCCGATCGGCCGCAACGCAGAGCACGAGACAGGTGACGGGCAGAATCGTCGGCGTACCGTTGAGATAGGGCCGCGAGGAGAGCAACGGCGCCAACGCCCCACCGAGCGCCCCGACGGCCCCGGCCGAGGCGAGCAGATACAGCGCCCGCCGATCCAACGGCCCGGTCCCGGTGAACGCGATCTTCACGAACGCGAACACGACCACGGCCCCGCAGGCGAGCAACGCCAGGATGGACCGCGCCCCCGACGCGTTGTCCCCCGACCAGGTACGCCAGTCGCTGAGCAGAAAATGCCAGCAGAACGTCAGCACGGTGACGAGGACGGTGGCCGAGTCCAGCCCGAACCGCAGCCACTCCCCGCGACTGCGCCGGGCACCCGGGATGCGCAACAACGCCCACAGCAGCACCGCGAGCCCCACCACGTAGATGGCGGAGGTGAGCGCCCCGACATGCCCCGGCCGCGCGATCCCCCGGAACATGTCCACCCCGTTGCTGACCGCCCCCAGCCCGATGAGCCCCATCCCGAGCGCGACATGCCGCCAGAACCGCGCCGCCCCGGCCGCCATCCCACCGGCACCGGCGGCCTGCAGACACGCCCCCACCGCCAGCCCCACCACGAACGGCACAGCTACCCAACTGACCACAGCCGGCGTCGGATGCAGCAGCCCGACCCCGAACCAGACCTCGGCCAGCAGCGCAAGCCCCGCGGCCGCGACGAGCAGCCGCGTCGGACGCCAGGTCGCCACCGTCTCCACGCCGCCGAGATCGGCATCCGCGCGCCGTTCATGAACATTCCCGCCCGAGGTACTCCCCCACCGACCCCACGCGCACCGTTCGGCCGGGCCCGAACGATCCCGCCAATACGGTCGCCCCCATGGACCTGATCGACGAGGCCGTGGCCGAAGTCCTCGAGCGCGCCCAGCGGTGGCTCGCCTGGAACGGCACCCCCACGCTGTACGACAACAATGCCTGGACGCCGCACAAGGCCATGCGCCGCGTCACCGACCATCTCATCGACCACCTGGCCGAGATCGAGTGCCGCCTCGCCGGCATCGAGACCCTCCCCGACCACTGGCACGGCCGCACCGTCACCACGCACGCCGACCTCGCCCCCTTCACCGAGACCGACCTCGACGAGGCCCGGAGCCGCCTCACCAGGCTCGCCATCTCCTACCGAGCAAGGCTCACCGCCGTCGAGCAGGAACAACTCGACGCAAGGCCGAACGAGGAGACCTGGTCGCTGCGCGAGGTGGTCGAGCACGTCGCCGGGGTCACGTACTACGCCCGAGCGATCGATGGCGGCCGCGACGCCCCTCGATGAAAATGGCGGAAACACCGCCGGTGGGAGGATCCGTTGGGCTACCTGGACCCGCAGACCGAGGGCCCGCAGCGCCCGAGCGAGGAACGCCTGGCCGAGCCCGACGCCGGGGTGCTGTACCTCCGCTCGTACCTGCTCATGCGCGCCGTCATCGGCTTCATCGGCCTCGCGCTGCCCTTCGCGCTCGTGCTCGGCGACCTGGCGCTGGAGGGTGGCAGGCCGCGAGGGTCGCTCAGCGAGTACTTCTACACCGGCATGCGCGACGTCTTCGTCGGCGCGCTGTGCGTGACCGGCCTGTTCCTGCTGACGTACAAGGCGTTCGAGCACAACCTCGACAACCTGCTCAGCCACGTCGCCGGGGTCGCCGCGCTCGGGGTGGCGCTGTTCAGCACCGACCGGACCGAGGGGTCGACGATCGCGCTCACCCCGCTGCAGGAGAAGATGGGCGAGATCCCGCTCATCGGCGAAACCCTGCCATCCTCGGCTTCGGCGCGTCGTGGCTGATGAAAGGACTCGAACTCCGCGTCCTCATCGGCAGCCGCTAGGTTTGTAGCCATGGTGACGGCCAAACCGGCCGCCGGCGGCGGTCGCTGGGTGGAGATCTCGCCCGAGCGCCTGCGTGGCTGGCTCGACGGCTTCTACGGACGCCACCAGGGCGCCGACGAGGCCGGCCTGGTGCTGACCGGCACGAACAACGGCGACCGGGCGACCCTGCACCCGCCGCCCGGCCTCGACGCCGCCGCGGACGTCGACGCCCTGCTGACGGGCCTGCGGCAACCGCCGCGCATCGGGCTGCTGCTGGCCCGCAAGGGCGCGACGGCGGTGGGCATCGCCGACGGTACCGAAATCGCGGCATCGAAGGTGGAGCGCTTCCACGTCCACGGGCGCACCGCGGCGGGCGGATGGTCGCAGCAGCGCTATGCCCGGCGGCGGGACAACCAGTCCGACGCCGTCGCCCAGAAGTCCGCCGACATCGCCGAGCGCGTGCTGCTGCCCGAGGTGGCGACGCTGCACGCCCTCGTCTGCGGCGGCGACCGCGGCCTCGTCGACGCCATCCTGGCCGACAAGCGCCTCGCCGCCCTGGCCGCGCTGCGCCACCCGCGCCTGCTCGAGGTCGCCGAGCCGCGGCTGACCGTCCTGGAGGAGGCCGCGGTCGCCGCGCGCAAGGTGCGCATCCACCTCGTGCCATAAAAAAAGCGGGCCGCCCCGAAGGACGGCCCGCTCCTGCAAGCGAGTTACGGGTAGTTGATCACGTTGGACGGCGAGACGTTGGACGCCTGCGCCGGTGCCCCCGTGTCGTTGATGACGTGGGTGATGGAGCCCTTGCCCAGCGACACCGTCAGGATGTTGTGGAACTTGACGTTCGCGTTCACCGGTGCCTCGTACGAGTGGTACGCGGCGATGGACGAGTCCGTCGTGAACACGCAGTAGCTGCCCATGCCCCACGCCTCGTGCGAGGTGACGTTGTTGGCGACCTTGTAGGCGGCGTAGCCGGTGATCCCGTCGTGGGACCAGGCGGCGGCCGACGGCGGGTCGTACGGCAGCTCGTTCTGGAAGAAGATGGTCTTGCCGCCGTTGCCGTTCCAGATCACGTTGTACTTCTCGAAGTGCTCGACGAACAACCCGTACGCGGTCACGTTCTGGCCGTTGACGATCAGACCGGTGTCGGAGGGGTTGGACGTCCAGCCGGCCCCGTCACCGTGGTCGGCCCGCCACGACCAGATGTGGTCGATGATGGTGTTGTTGTTGTTGACGACCATGGCGTTGGTGACCTTCGCCGCGCCCGCGCCGCCGACGCGCAGGAACACGTCGGAGATCAGGTTCGGGGCACCGGCGTGGTTGCCGGAGGCACCGTTCGGGCCGACCTGCAGCAGGGCCGGGGAGTTGGTCGGGCCCGCGTCGAACAGCAGCGACGCGATCTTCACGCCGTCGACGTCGCCGACGGCCATCGGCAGCGCGCCGTTGTCGGCCACGATCGTGGCGTAGCCGAGGCCGAGGACCACGGTGTTGGCCCGGTTGATGTTCACCGTGGAGTTCAGGTGGTACACACCCGGGGTGAACAGCAGGTTCAGGCCCTGCGCGACCGCCTGGTTCAGCGTCGCCGCGCTCACGCCCGGCTTCGCCACGTAGAACTGGTTGATCGACAGCGACGTGCCCGGGGTCTGACCGTTGATCCAGGTCGCGCCGCTCGAGTTCGTGCGCAGCGACGGGACGAACACGCGGTAGGCGCCGGAGGAGTCGGCGTACAGGTAAGGCTTCTCCTGCGTCACCGGCGAGGTGGCCAGCGTGGTGTACGGCGGGTTCGGGAAGCTGTTCGCCGGAGCGCCCTGCACGCCGGAGAACACCATGTTCCACACGGAGCCGTTCCAGCTGCCGATGGTGGAGTCACGGGTGAACCACTGCTGCTGCGAGCAGGGGTTGATGTTGCCGCTGACCCGCGAGTCGGCGATGTAGCCGCCGGACGCCCAGCCACAGTTCGGGCTGGCGAGGGTCATGCCGCCGTGGATGTCCATGCGGCGGAACGGCGCGGCCTGCGCGACGGCCCAGCGGTCGACGCCCGAGACCGGGTAGACCGACAGGTTCTCGGCCGAGCGCCAGAAGTTCTGGGTCGCGTTGCCCTGGAACCAGCCCGCGTCGACCGTGATGTCGCCGTGGATCTGCACGTCCTGCGGGTTCTGGCCGAGGCCGTTGATCGAGGTGTAGAAGCCGATCTGGGCGTTCAGGCCGCTGTACGAGCCCGGCTTGAACAGGAACTGGTACCGCTGGGTGCCGAACTGGTTGGTCTCCTGCTGGGTGAAGATCTGGTCCAGCTTGGCCTGGATGGTGGCGGAGGACTGGCTCGGGTCGAACACGATGACGTTCGAGCCCAGGTCACCGCCGCCCGGCAGGGTGCCGGTCGGGGTCGGGGTGGGGCTGGTCGGCGGGGTCGGCGACGAGGTGGTCGGGCTCGTGCCGCCGGTGTTCACGATGAACTCCCAGGCCGAGTAGCCGTAGCCGGTGCCGCGGGCGGTGCCGTACAGGCGAACCCAGCGACCGGAGCCGCTCAGCCCGCTGAGCACCTGGTTGCCGCCGGTGCCCCCGGTGACCGTCTTGATGGTCGTCCAGTTGGCGTTGTCGGTCGAGGTCTGGATCTGGAAGTCCTTGCCGTAGGCGGCCTCCCAGTTGATCGTGACCTGGCAGATCGACTGCACGGAGCCGAGGTCCACGCGCAGCCACTGCGGGTCGCTCGCGGCGCTCGACCAGCGGGTGCCGCCGTTGCCGTCGACCGCCGAGGAGGCCGGGGTGCCGGCGTTCTCGGTGCTCGACGCGTCGGCCGTCTTGCCCAGGGCGGCGTTGGTGGTCGTGTTGCACGGGCCGCCGGTCGGGTTGGTTCCGGTGAAGGAGCCGAAGACCTGCATCTCGTACAGCGAGTAGCCGTAGCCCGTCGCGCGGGTCGTGCCGTACATCCGCACGTAGCGGCCGCTACCGGTCACGGACAGCGTCTGCGTGCCGCCGGTGCCCGTCGTGGTCGAGTAGACGCTCGTCCACGTGTTGCCGTCGGCCGAGGTCTGGATCTGGAAGGACTTGCCGTAGGCGGCCTCCCAGAACAGCTTGACCTGCGAGATCGAAGCGGTCTGGCCCAGGTCGACCCGGATCCACTGCGGGTCGGAGAACGCGCTGGCCCAGCGGGTGGCGGTGGTGTTGCCGTCGAACGCGGCGGACGCGGGGGTGCCGCCGTTCTCGTCGGACGACGACAGGGCCGGCTTGCCCTGCGAGATGAGGGTGTCGGCGGCCGAGGCGGACAGGGTGGTGGTGATCGCGTACGTCGCCAGCACCACGAGCGTGGCGGCGGCGGCGAGGATCAGATTTCGGCGGCGGCGGTTCGCCGTTGGCGGTGCGGCGGTGTGCATCACTGCTCCTGTGTCAGGGCATGGCGGCAGCCGGACGGCCCACCGCGGGGGTGCGGTGGACGTGACGCTTGTGTTCCGGCCGACGGGGTGTCAGGCTCACCAGACCGGGAACGGGCGGCCCGGGAACCGGGGTGGGGCTCGGAGAGCGCTCTCCAAGGACGAGAGTTATCCGTAGCAGCCCCGGTGTCAAGAGGGCTACGGTTCCGGAACTGAAAATCTAGAGAGCGCTCTCTAGCAGTGAGCCCTCGGATCGAACCCTGTAGTCGATCCCGGCCTCCCGCACGAATGCGGCCACGGCCTCGGCGAACGCAACCGATCGGGTGCCCTCGATCCCGGCGAATACCGGATCGACGATCAACGCCGTGAAGGGAAGAGCCGAGAGCAGATCCAGCCGTACCGTGCCGGTGCCCGTCTGATCCAGCGCCAGCCCGAACCCGGCCGCCCGCAGCTCCCCCATGGCCCGCCCGACCGCCCCGTCGCCGGCCAGCTGAGCCGCCGGAAGCGCCAGCGTCAGCCCCGCCGGCTCCAGCCCCGCCTCGGCGAGCAACGCCCCCAGCTCGGCCGCGAAGCCGGGCGACACCAGCGCGGCCCGCCCCACCTCCAGCGTGAACGGCGGCCGGGCCTCGGCGATCGCCCGCCGCAGATCGGCCAGACGCGACTGGGGCGTCATGAGCAAACCGCTCAAATCCGGCGTGTACCGCGCGTGCGTGCCCTTCCCCCGCCGCTTCGCCGCGTACATCGCGATGTCGGCGTGGCGCAGCAGGTCCTGAGCCCCGTCCTCGCCGTCGCGGGCCGCCACCCCGACACTGGCCGTCACGGTGAGCACATGACCGTGGGTGTGCACCGGCGGCGCGAGCTCGGCCAGAATCCGCTCCGCGATCGCGTCGAGGCCGTCCTGGTCGTGGGCATCGTCGGCGTTCAGCACCAGGACCGCGAACTCGTCGCCGCCCAGGCGGGCCACCAGGTCGGCCGGGCGGACCGCGGCGCGCAGCCGGCGCCCGACCTCGATCAGCAGCCCGTCGCCGACCGGGTGGCCGAGGGTGTCGTTGACCGCCTTGAAGTCGTCCAGGTCGACCAGGATGGCCGCGGTCGCGTGCTCGAGGCACTCGTTGAACAGCGCGCGGTTCGGCAGCCCGGTGAGCGCGTCGTGGGTGGCCTGCTCGCGCAAGAGCCGCTGGTGCTCGCGCAGCGACCGCACCAGCCCGTCGTTGTCCCGGAAGGCGAGCAGTTGGCGCGCGACGACGGCCCCGGTGGCCACCACCGCCCCGACGAGCACCGGCAGGCTTCCGGTGTCGTTGACCGCCACGGCCACCAGCAGCAGGTTGACCGCGGCGACGGCCAGGTAGGGCAGCACGGAGTACGGCCGCCGCCGGTCGACCGTCACCGCCTGCGCACGTCCGGCCCGCCGCGCCTGCAGGATGCCCGCTACCGCGACCATGAGCGCCTCGCACATGGTGACGAGGTCCGACAGGCCGGCGAGACGGGGATTGGGCAGGATCGGTACCAACGCGGAACCGACGGAACCGATCAGGACCACAAGGGCCAGCGCGCGCAGGGCGGCGCCGTCGACGGCGGCGGTCCCGGCGAGGATCAGCTTCACCACCGCCAGCACGGCGAGCAGGCACAGCACGCACAGGACCAGCAGCCCGAACACCTTCGGCAGCGGCTCGTCGGTGATCGGGCGCAACACGAAGTGCCACAGGAACGTCGCCGAGCACACCAGCACCGTGAACGCGTCGAGTCCCAGCCGCAGCCAGTGGCTGCGCCCGCGGACCCGGGTCGGCAGCCGGAGCAGGGCCCAGAGCACCAGCAGCAGCGCCACGGCGAGCAGGGCGACGGCGGCGTAGAGCAGCGGCCCGGACCTTCGCCCGCCGAGGCTCGCCTCGGTGAACGGCCCGGTCGACGGCGCGATGAGCAGCGCGGCGATCGCGAGGTGCCGCCAGAACCGGCGCCCGCGCGGATCGAGCCCGGGTGTGTCGGCCGCGGCCAGCAGGTACGCGCCGCCGATGGCGATCCCGATCGCGCCCGGCAGCCAGCCCAGGAACAGGGGCGCGTCGAACCCGGCGAGCCGCACGAGGGCCCAACCGGCGGCGACGGCGAACAGGGGCGAGTACACGGCGAGCAGCCGGTTGGTCTTCACCGCCCGTCATCACCGCCTTCGCCCCCGGCCGGCGCAGTTCCGGCCGCCATACCTTCGGCCGACCCAGTGCCGAGATGAGCGGTATCGCCCACCCCATCGCGGGCGGTGCGGACAGGGTAGCGCCCGGTACGCGACGCGATCCAGTATGCCGGAAAAGTGGATCATTACTCAGTTTGCCGCCGGGACGGCCGATAGCGCGGGCATGACCGGTGTGTTCGGGCCCCCGAGAGCGCTCGATGGGCGGATCCGCTGGTTGTTCTTCGTGTTCGGGGTCTTCTGCCTGGTTCTGGTCCTGCCCCGGGCCTACGCCGGCGAGACCGCCGCCCTGCCCGCCCGCATCGCGAGTGCCGTGACCGCGGTGGCCCTCGGCGGATGGTGGCTGCACCGGTACCCGCGGGAGAGCTTTCCGGCCTGGTCCGCCCTCCCGGAGGCGGCCGCCCTCGCCGTCATCGGCCTCGGCCTGCACGACTGGACCGGCACCCTGGGCCTGGCCTGCGTCTGCGTCGCGTACCGCGGACTCTACGGCCCCTGGCGGCACGTCCTCGCCTACACCGTGGCGACCCTCGCGGCGGTGACGGGCACGGTCGCCCTGACCGAACCGGCCAAGGTGGGGGCGATGTTGATGCAGGCACCGGGAGTACCGGCGCTGGCTCTTTTCACCGCCGTGATCGCCGAAACCACGCGGCGCCAGGAGCGCGCCGCCGCCCGGGAGCGGGTCTTCGCCCGGCTCGGCGCGTCGCTGGGCACCACCGCCGACGCGCGGGTCGTGGGCCGGCACACCGTCGAGGCGGCCGTCGGGCTGCTGACCGGCGCACCGGGCGCGTGGGCGGCCACCGTCGACCCGTCCGAGCAGATCACCGCCGTGGCCGGCCCGGCTCCCGCGACCCTCTTCGCCGGCGCCCCGGGTGCCCGCTCGGAGGGCTTCGCGCTGCGGGTCGCGAACGTCCGGTACGGCACCCTGCTGGCCGGCGCCGACCGGGGCCTGCCGGCCGAGGCCCGCCCGGCCCTGGAGTCGCTGGCCGCCCAGTCCGCCCTGGGCCTGGCCAACGCCGAACGCGCGGCGGCCCTGCACCACCAGTCCTTCCACGACGCCCTGACCGGCCTCGCGAACCGCCAGCTGCTGCGCGAACACCTGACCCGCGCGATCGCCCGCGCCCGCCGCGGCAGCCCGGTCGCGGTCGTGCTGATCGACGTGGACGGCTTCCGCAAGGTCAACGACACGTACGGCCACGCCACCGGCGACCAGCTCCTCGCCGCCGTGGCCCACCGCATCCGCGAGGCCATCCGCGGCGCCGACGTGGCCGCCCGCCTGGGTGGCGACGAGTTCGCGGTCATCCTGGACGGCATGGGCACGGCCGCGGACGCGGTCCACGTGGCCGCCCGCCTCTCCGCCGCGATCCGCGCCCCGCTCCAGGTCGCCGGCGTCGACCTGACCCCGAGCGCCGGCATCGGCGTGGCGTGCTGGCGCAACCACGCCGAGATCGACCAGCTCCTGCACGACGCGGACACGGCCATGCAGGCGGCCAAGCAGGCCGGTGCGGGCCGCCTGGGCGTCTTCACCGACGGCACGGCGAAGGTCGTGGCCGCCCCCATAGCTCCCGTTTCAGCGCTCTGATCTGTTGTTCCTGGTCCTGTATCAGGTGCCGCGCGGCCTGTTCGACATCGCTTCCGGTGGCACCGTTGATCTCGACGCGCCACTGGCGCATGCCGGTTACTTGGATCTTGACGGTGCCGGACTGTCCACATGCGACGATTGCGGCGCGGCGCCGCACGTACTCCTCGGCGCGCCATCCGATCGGCCTCGGCTCTCTGGTCAGCCCAGCGTGCCGCAACGTCTCGCGCGTCCGCGCCGCCCACAATGCGCGCGCGAGCGCTTCCAAGTCTCGCGCGTTCGGGTTCGCGGCGTCGATGGTGATGGTGATTCCATCGAGCGTCGCGGTCATCCCGCGCAGGTGGACGGTCACCATCCGAACAGCTCCGGCCGGTCTGTCATGGCCGCGTTCGTCACGCGAAGCGCTTTTCTTACCGCGTCCTGCTTCTCGTGGATGTGTGCGCGCAGCTGGGTGATCGCCTCGCGTACCCGGTCAGCCACCTCGCTCGGTACGTCGGCGGTGAACGTGGTCTGCGGCGCCTCGGCCGGCCCGGTAGCCGCCACCACTTGGGCGAGTCCGGCGACACCTCCAGCCGCGAGGGACAGTCCCCCGGTCACGGGCACCGCCGCGACCGCGGCAACCGCCGCGACGACGGTGAAGGTGACCGTCCACTCGGTGCGCGTACAGTCACCGCACGCCGCCATGGCCGCCAGCCCCTGCTCGCCGATCTGATCGGCGTCCTGCCGCGCCCGCGCCCAGATCTCCTGCTCAGCCTGGAGCGCGGAGCGCAGCACCACGCCCACGGTGTACTGATTCTTGATGAACGCGGGCCACGGCTCGACGAACCCGCGCTTGAACTTATCGGCCGCCTCCCCGGTCCAATTACGCAGCGCCACGCCGAGGTTCCGCAGCTCGGCATTCGCTCGCGCGTCGCCGTCCCCAGTGGACAGTCCACTGAGGACGTAATCGAGGTGATGCAACTTGGCGTCGTACGATCGCGGATCGGGGAATCCGGTCAGTGGACGGAACGCCTCGGGCAGGTCGGCGAACTCTTTCTCGATGGCGCGCATGCGGTAGTAGCCGTCCGCCCCACCGGCCGATGCCACGCCGACCGCCAGATCGCGCATGTCTTCGGCGTGCTGCATGAGCATCGCGTACGTCACCGCTGCGCCCCATTGGGGAGATCGTTGACCAGCCTCGTCCGGAGCTCTTGTGCCGCCGCTTCGTCGGCCTGCTCGTATCTCGCGACGGCAGCCGTCACACCGTCGGCGGCTTCTGCTATCTGCGCGGCCGCAGTGGCGAGAACGCTGATCAGTTGCCGGCGGAGCGAGGTCCATTCGGCTTCGTCATGCGGTACAAGCGAAAGTTCCTCAGCCGCTCGCTCGTAAATCCCGGCGAGCGCGGGCAGCTGCACCCGGCCGGCCCGCCACAATTCCAACAACTCCACACCCAACACGGCTGCGGACGCTAGGCGCTCGGCAGCCTTGATCGCTCGGGCGATTCGCGCCTTTTGTGCAGCTTCTATCTGGGTCCGAGCAGGTCCCAGCGGTTTCCGGAGATGTCGCGGAACACCACGATTCGGCCGTACTCCTCTACTCGGGGTGAGCCTTCGATCACCACATGATGTTCTTTCAGCTTTGCGAAGGCCGCGTCGAAGTCGTCGACGCGGAGGAAGAACCCGACCCGGCCGGCGGCCTGCTCCCCTACCCCTTGCCGCTGGCGCTCCCCGTCCGCTTGGGCGAGCAGAATGCCGGTCTGCGCGCCGGGCGGCCGGACGACCACCCAGCGCTTGGCCCTAGCGCCGACACTGGTCACCGAGGGTGAGTCCTCGACCAGCTCGAACCCGAGCACTTCGACGAAGAACGCGATGGCCGGGTCATACGCGTCCACCACGATGGTGACCAGCTCAAGCCGCATTCGCGCAGCGTAACCCGGGAGCGGGATACTGCGTGGTCGGCGGCTGCGGGGATGCGCTACGCTGTACCGGCTGCCCACGCGAGTGGTGTGGCACCGGGACATAGCGCAGCTTGGTAGCGCACTTGACTGGGGGTCAAGGGGTCGTGGGTTCGAATCCCGCTGTCCCGACACGCGAGAAGGGCCGTTGACGCTGGGCGAAAGTCCAGGTCAACGGCCCTTTGGCGATGCTTGTCAAATGCCACCAGTGGATCTCGTCGGCTTAGCGCTGGGGACCACTTGGGGACCAGACTCAACATTCCAAACTTGGTTGCGACGGGGCTGGAGGACGGATGCCACGGAGCGGGCGTGACCTTGAGGAGATGGTTCGCGATCTTGAGCGCCTTCTGGCCGGCGCGCCGGTAGAGGTCAAGTCGCCGGATTACATAACCGGAAAACTGACTCGACGGCGGCGCGAGATCGACGTTTCGGTTCGCGCGAAGGTCGGAACCGTCCCCATGCTCGGCATAATCGAGTGTCGCAAGCGGAAAGACCGACAGGACTCCAGGTGGATTGAGCAACTGGTCACGAAGATGGAAGATGTAGGAGCGAGCCGCGTCGTGGCGGTGTCCGCGAAGCCTTTCACTTCCGGCGCCGTGTCCCTCGCAGCCGCCAAGAACATCGAGCTTCGAACCTTCTCAGAGGTTACAACCTCATTCCTCCTGAGCTGGATTCTTCCTCTATTCAACAAGAATCGCGACTTCTCTGCCGAATGGACGGACCTACACGTCGCGTTGCGCAGGCCGCCCGAAGCGCCGACGACGGCGCCCCCTGAAATACCCTCGGAATCATGGCAGGTAGAGCAAAGAGTAGACGCTCCGCTGTTTGCCCTACCGGATGGATCAAAGTGGACCTTGAATGACATCTTCTTCAAAGATATCCTGTTCAAGGCTGCTCTGGCCTTTCCGAAAGGTCAGAGCGAATGGCGGACTTCTGCCGCTCGGGATTTTTCTGGCCCCGTCTTTTACACCATGCAAACGCCCCACGGCGCTTGCGAGGTAGTCCGAGTTTCAGCTGACATATTTTTGAAAATGAGCCAGTCTCCGATAGAAATCGAAAAGGCGTACGAGTACGCGGGCGAGTACGGCGTCTTAAGCCACAGCGCGACAGCAACTTCGAACCATGGTGGCATTCCGGTTGAGTACGGGATACATGCGCCGAGCGACGGGCAGCGCGCTTACGTTACAGTCCGACGCACCGATAACAACGATGATCGAATTCTAGCTATCGGCTTCCCAGCACCGGATCAGTCGCCCCTACAAGTACATCCGAGACGGACGCCTCCACAGAGAGCGACTGATCATCAAACCGGCGACTCAGGACGATGCTGCGAGTTTGCCCACTGATAGATGCGCGCTCAATGCCTCTCCCGCAGCATCTATCGAACGGTGATCGGGGTGTAGGTAGCACTGTGTCGCAGTGATCGACCCATGCCCAGCAATCTTCCGCAGGACGTGGACCGGTACCCCCGCGTCGGCGAGCCATGTTAGGCCGGTGTGCCGTAGGTCGTGGCGGCGCAGGTGCTCGAATCCGAGCGTCTCCACCACCTCGTCCCAGTGCGTGGCGTCGCGCAGTACCGCCGAGGCGCATGGTCGCGGCATTGGGGTCGACACCGCCGCGCGCCGCGCGTTGCATGGCCTCGATCCAGCTTTGCGCGGCCTCGGTGTCGTCGTGAGCCTCGGACTTGGAGCGCCGTTGGCCGGTGTGCGGGTCGACCCATCGAACCCTTGCCCGGTAAGGCTTCGCGCGGTCGGGGCGGTGCTCGACGTCGGCGGCCAGGTCCACGCCGATCGGTGGCATCTGCGGTGCGGCCATCAGGCCGCCTCGGGCACGACGCGCAGGCCGTCGAGCCAGCGCTCGACGTCCTCGGGCCGGTACTTGGTGACCCGCTCGGAGATCTGGATGAACGGGGGTCCCTGCACCGGGCGGGCGGTGCGCCACCGGCGGATCGTTGACGGGTCGACGTCGAGCAGCTCGGCCAGGTCTCAGTGCTGAGCAGTCGCCGGGCGGCGGTCACGGTGGCCCCCTCGTGGCTCGATGCGTTGTGCGGCTTCAGGGCGCCGGAGAGCGCCGGTTGGGCATCGGTCGGTCGGCCGCAGGGCGCATGGCCGATTCGGGCTGAGAGGCTCTGGCGGGCCGCTGTACGGCCCGTAGTGTCAAGATCTTACGCATGTCTATGTCTTCCCATAGCGTCAATCCGCATGGTGCGGCACCGGGCTGGCGGCCCTCGACTTTAGGCCTTGTGGAGTCGTGTACGACTCTGTACTGTGCGGAGTCGTACACGACATCACATGGAGATGTTCATGACGGATTCAGCGCGAAGTGAAGTTGTGCAAGCTATCGCGGATGCGGAGGCACTGGTTCTCCGGCTGCGCGGAGTTCTCGCGACGATGGACGGCGAGCCAACGATCGATCTAGGACGTCAAGGGAGGTGGACAAAGGGCGAGGTGGCGGCACTCTGGGAGCGGGTGAAGCACCTTACCGGCGTCAAGGCGCTCTTCGAGATCACCGCGAGCAGACCAGGCGAGCAGGTAACGTTTGGCGAACTGCTTGCGCACTCCCAGCTCGACCAGCAGCAACAGCGCAATGAGCATGCCCGTATGAGCCGCATCGCCAGCGAACTGTTCGGCGCCAAGCGGTGGCCGATCGAAAACTGGCAAGGCTCGTCCGACGAGATGATCTACCGGATGCCCGACGGCATCGCGGCGTGGTGTCGCAATATCGCCGGGTTCGGCCCGAGCTGACAATCGACGGTTGTGTTTGTACGCCTGGCTAGGACGCTTACCCCAGTTGACTGGGTCGAAGTCGTGCGCGGCGACCATAGCGAGTGCGGCGTTGAGATTCATCGCAAATTCAGCGCTCGATCTACGGACTGAAGTCTAGCCCGGCAGCAGCCTCGCCAGACCCGGGGAGTCTGAACTGATGCAGGCGATCAGCTTCTGCCGCACCGTCTGTCTGCTTCTGCAGACCGGCGAGAAGCGAGAGCGCGTCGTGGTCGCCGCGGTCAACAGCCTGCAGGCCTAGGCGTCGCTGAACCACACGTTCTGAACCGCTGTCAGCTCCGGCAGACCCGAAAGGCCGGCAACAGCATGCACGCGCTCGACCATACCGACGAGCAAGGCGAAGCTGGCGCAACGACGGGCACAGGCGGCAAGGTCGTCCTCATCCCACCCACCAGCGGTAGCCGAGCGATCGAACGCGTTATCGACGACCGGCCCGACGGCCAGATCCTGCGCAATGCCTTCCCAGGCGAATGGACCGTGACGCCGCCACAGACGAGAGTCCGGTGACTGGTCATGTACGCCCAGGATGGCGGCAGGTCGGCTCGAGCGGTCATATCCCAGCGCCGCACCGGGAGATTCGGACTCCCCCGTGCTCGGGTTCACGGTGTAGACGCGCACGGGCCCGCGCATCGTCCGATCTGCCCGGGATCTCGACAGTCCGTGTGCGGTACCTGAGCTGGCTCCGGCCATCTGCACCGATGACGGGGAGCGTTCACGCATCGCGCCGCGACGTCGGGGGGTCGTCGTGCGGCTCGATACCTCGGGCCTTCAGCCGCTGCCACAGCGGCTCAAGCGCGGCTTGCGGGTCGAAGCGGTAGTCGCTCTCACGGATCCGCACGAATGCCCAACCGCAGCGCCGCAGTTCCAGCTCGCGGTCGACGTCGCCGGCCCGGGACTCGGCCGACGTGAACTCCCGTGGCCCGTCGCAGATGACCGCCAACTGGCCATGCTCGCCGATCACCAGTAGGTCCACGTGGCCGTCCCGAATCGGGTACAACGGTGTGACCCGATAGCCGCGCCGGCGCAACGTATCGCATACGTCCTGATGGAACCGCGACCGGAACCGCAGACGATGGCGGCCTCGGGATACCGGCTGGGGGTCCCGGAAGTACGCCAGCAGCGCCGCCCGCATGTCCTTGACGTCCGTTGCGGCGACCAGCGGCGGCACTGAAGTGAACAGCCAGACCTGATCCTCCGCCCGGCTCACGGCGACGTTGTACAGCTGCCGATACTTCCGGCTGGTCGCGAACGCCGGCCTGACGTGGTGATACACCATCGAGAGCAGTACCACGCTGCGCTGATCGCCCTGGAACGCCTCTGGCTGTCCGACCCGGATGTTGAACCGCTCGATGTCGGTGGGCTTGATGCGATGCTTCAACTCGCGGTCAAGCTCGGCAACCTGAGCCTTGCTGTGCAGGGCTATGACCGCGATAGTGCGATCCTGGTACGCGGGATCGGCGACCATCTTCTCCACCTGCTCGACGATCGCGGCGACCTCGGCCCGGTTGACCGCGTCGTCTGCCCGTCCTTGCATCTCGCCCTGCACGGGCACCATGACCAGCGGCGGCAGCCGGTCGGCGCCGAACTGCCGCAACGGCATCAGCTCACCGTCGTAGAACCGCTGCGACCAGCCGATGATCTCGGGCATGGACCGGAAATGCTCGGTGAGCCGGATGACCTGCGGCACTCGGGCGGACATGAGCTCGTAGAGACTTCGCCCGGGGATCAAGGCCCCGCCTCTGAAGGTCGGCATCTCACGGAGGTGGTGGTCGATGGCGTCGAGATCCTCCTGCGACTTGCCGCTGTCGGAGGGCGTGCACTGCTGGTCGTCGCCGACGATCACGATCCGCGGCGCGAGCCAGAGCAGGAGCAGCCAGTCGACGCCGACCTGGCTGGCTTCGTCCACGACGATGACGTCGAAGCTGTTCGGCTCGGCCTGCACATGCTCGGCGACCGTGTCGAGCGGCATCACCCAGGCAGGCACCGCCCCGCGGGCGGCGTACATTGCGTCGCGCGCGTCCGAGGCGTGCCGGGGCCCGTACCGGGTGCTGGACCCGAGCCCGAGCGCGGCGCGGGCGATCCGGTAGTCCTGGAGGGCCTGCCGCTGCTCCTCGCTGGTTCGCCGGAGGTAGTGCCGCAGCCCGCGGGCACCGGCCAGCTCGGCAGTGATCTCCCGCAACTGCGCATCGAGCTCGTCGACGCGCTCGGCTTGGTCGTGCGGCGTGCTGTCCGACCGCAGGCCGCGGTAATGCCCCAGGCCACGACCCCACGCCCAGGTCTCATCGAAGGTGGCTAGGCGCTGGTCCCAGGCCGGGTCGGCGGCAGCCACCGCGAGACGCTCGGCAAGGTCCCGGTGGGCCGCTCGCAGCCAATCGAGCAGCTCGGCCTCCCGGCGATGCTCGGCCTGGAGTCCCGCCGCCAGCAGCAGCCCGTCCGCGGCCGACCGGTAGTGGGCCAGATCGCGGGACGCGATCGCCTCGATCAGCGCCGCCGTCTCGGGGGCGGCCGCGGGATCGAGCGCCGCCGGACGCAGCCCGGCGCAGGCGGCGTCGAGCATCTGACGGGCCTGCTGCGCCGCACGCACCACCTCGACATTGCGCACGATACGCACCAGGCCGTCCCAGCGTTCCGCGGAGTTGACCACGTACCGCAGCCCGTCGCGCATCATGACCTGCTGGACAGCATCGCGCGCAAAGAGCAGCCGCCGGATACCGAGCACACTCTTGCCGAGGTGGCGCAGCTGCGCCAAGCGCATCCCCAGCGGTCCGGAGCCGGATCGAACGTCGACCGCGGCCCAGGCGGCCAGCGCAGCGCCGACCGCAATCTCGCAGCGCAGCACCGCGACGATCGCAGCCAGGTCGCCAGCGGTCCGGGGCGGCGCGCCACCGATGGTGCAGATCTCCAGCAGCTCACCGGCGACGAACCTGCTGCGGCGCTCCCACCAGCGGGGACGGATTCGGCCCCCGCGGGCGAGATGCTCGCGCAGGCGCACTGCCTGCGCGAGGAGAGCAGGTAGCGTGCCGTCAAGCGGCGCCGGGTCGAACGACACGGCCCGTCCGGTTGCAGGCAACTGCCCGGCGAGCAACCCCGCTTCGTCCACGATGTCGAACAGGCCGTTCCAGAAGCCCGCGTCCCGGTGCGCCAGCAGCTGCTCGGCCGCCGGACGCCGCCAGTCGTCGGCCGGCCACTCCGCCACCACCTCACCGAGGCCGCACTCGATCAGCGCGGCGAACGCAGCGTCTAGGCGGCCGCGCAGCTCTGCCAGGGCCGGCTCGGTCAGTTCGGTGAACCGGGCCATGGTCGCCATGTCGAGCGAGCCGCCGGCGAGCGCCTCGTGCGCGGCGAGCCGCTCGAACGCCTCGCCCACGGACTCCACGGCAGGCACCAGCCCGGCGGCCGGGAGCAGCTGCCGGCCACGCCGCTCGCGCTCGTCCGTACGACCACGGAGCAGTTCCAGCAACTCGGTGGCCTCGGTGTCGGCCAGTGGGGGCGCGTCCGGGGCGCCAGCCGGGAGGTCCCCGATCCAACCGTGCCGCTCGCGCCCGGCGCTGACCGCAGCAGCAATATCCCGAAGCAGCCCGCGGTACGGCTCCGGAAGCGTGTGATCCTCGCGGTGCTCGCGCTCACGGTCCTCCCGCAGCGACGTGACCGCACTGGCCCGCTCGTCGAGCAGGAACGCCCGGTGGCGGCCCAACTCGTCGATCCGCTGCTCCAGCCACTCCTGTGAGCGGGCGGCGCCGAGGTCGGTGAGGGCCTTGATGCTGCGCTCGAGCTGCTTCTCCGCAGTGCTCTTCTCTGTCATCTCCACGCACAGACGGCGCACCGGTGCCGGCAGTTGCTCGCGGATGACGTTCAGGGCCGCGCCGTGCAGGCTGGTGACGAGCACCCGCTGGCCGTCCGCCAGCAGGGCGGTGACCACGTTGAGAATGGTGTTCGTTTTGCCGGTGCCGGGAGGCCCCTGTACGACCACGACACTGTCGTCGCGCAGCGCGGACAACACGGCCCGCTGTTCCGGATTGGTGCGCAGCGCGAACAGCGGCTCCTGCCCGATCGGGGGCACGCCCTCGGCCGCCAGCCAGCGCCGCCGGTCAGCCGGCTCGATCGGGGTCACCAGCTGAGCCAGCCCCAGCGGCACCGTGGCGCCGGGCGCCTCCAGCGACGCGAGCATCCGCTCGTAGAACCCGGCCTGGTCCCCGCTGGTCGAGCTGCGCACGATGAGCGCGGGGGCGAGCGCGAGCGACGGCACATCCGGCACCGAGGGCGGCGGAGCCTCCCATTGCTGCGGGTGCAGCCGCACGGGTCCCCGCCAGCTGTCTCGCACATACCCGGTCAGCCAGTCGCCGACCGCCTCAGCGAACGGGTGCAGGCCGGCCAGACCCTCGTCGTCGGACCGTCCGACGAGCGCCCCGCCTGGCTGCTGACGCAGCATCCGGTCATCCAGCCGCAGGCGGGCGTCCCCGGCGAGCACGAGCCGCAGCGCGCCGGAACCGTCCCGGCGCAGCTCGACCGGAACGCTGAGCAGGTGCCGGTGCAGCACGACCGCGCCTCGCAGGACGACCGTCACCAGGCCCAGCCCGAGCACCAGGGTGTCTCCGCCGCGCCGCCCGCTGGTCTGTGCAAGCAGTTGCTCCAGCCGGTCGTACAGTGGCTGGAGCCGCTGCGCCGTCCGGTCGGCCGCCGCCCAGGCCCGCTGCTCGCGCAGCCAGCGGTCGAACGCCGAGCGCACCGCCGGTGGATGATCGCCCAGGGCGAGCCGCGGCGCAGCGACGCGGGAGTCAGTGGCCACCTCGGGGTCCAGGCGGCCCTGCAGGATCTCCGGCAGCGGCGGCGCCGCCGTGAAGGAGGGCCTCGCCAGGTCTAGCAGGACGTCGGACCCGGCGGCCGCCAGGTGGTCGCGGACGTCGGCGAGCCACAGCAGGTCGCCGGAGGCCTCATCCGGCTTGGGGCGAGCCTTGTCGGTTCGTTCGTGCAGCAGGCGCACCAACCCTCGGGTGAGCCGGAGGATCTCCGGACCTGCGCCCTTCACCGGTCCCGCCACGTCGCCCCCTCGACACCAGCCCCGGCTTAACAGAATGCTGTATTGCGACTACCATCCGCAATAGTGACCACCATGAGTGATTGGCCGGCCTGGCCGAGCAGCGTGATCAAGGCCGTCGCCGAGGTGTTGGGCAATCCCGATCCTCCCGGGCTCAGCCACTCGGAGATCGACGAGCTGTTCGAGCAGGCCGGCCTGGCCGATCCCGCGGCAGGCAAGTCCAAGCGCAACCGGATCACCGCCGCGCTCCAGCAGGCCCAGCACCAGGAAGGCTCGGCGGCACCGATCGCCCGGTTCCTCGCCGAGGCCATGGCGATCGCCCGGTACCTCAGGGAGCAGGCCCGGTTCGAGGCACTACGGGCCGAACTGCGGCCGGCGCTGGCCGTCGCCGGCCTCGACCTGGACGAGGGCGGCCGGCTTGTCGCGGCCGAGTCGGTGGCCGCCACTCTGGAAGACGTCGCCCGCATCACCGATCACCTACGCATCGAACTGCTCCGCCGGGGCGTACACCCGAAGGCGCTCTACTACTGCGACGAAGAACTGGTCCGCAAGTCGCTGTTCCACGCGGTCTTCGAGGCGACCAAGGGCGTCAGCGACCGGCTCCGCGAGATGACCGGCCTGCAGCTCGACGGCAAAGCCGTGGTCGAGAAGGCGCTTTGCGGCACCGCGCCTCTCCTGCGGATCAACGCGTTTCGCAGCGAAACAGACGCCAGCGAGCAGAGCGGCTTTGCGAACCTGCTCACCGGCATCTTCGGCATGTTCCGCAATCCGCCCGCCCACTCGACCCGCATCCATACCACCTGGACACTGACGGAGCACGACGCGCTGGACCTGTTCACCACGCTCGCCCTGATCCATCGACGCCTGGACAACGCCCGCATCGTCCTGCCGCCTGAGTAAACGGGGCGGCCGATCGGCTCACCGCGCTGGACGACCGCCCGGCGGTACCCGTCACAACCGACGTCGCGGTGATCGTACGAAAGCCAATCACCAGGTTTTTCGGGTTCCGGCTGGAGGCTGGCCGCGGCCGTGCCTGGGGGCGGACGGAGGCTCAGCGCATCGGATCCGTCACGGCACAGGCTGACCTGACGGCACCGGCGGCTGAGCCGGCGTCGACGGCACTACCGGGAACACCGACAACGCCGTCCTACCGCTGGGCACCCACCCTCTCCAAAACCGTCAAGGTCGACCGGTGGCAACGTCCGCCGATCAGGTCGTTGCTGTCTCAGCCCAACCATCAAGAGCAGCTAAAGCCGCCGACCGCACCTTGTATGACGGGTGACTGAGAAAGCGCTGCATTGCCTCAACGAGGTCCGGATGGGGGTCGGATCCGCGGCACAATCCCGCAGCAGAGGCCATCGGCACCAACGCGCCGGGGTCAGCGGCGGCGCGAAGCACGGCGGCGCGAAGCAATTCGTCATCGTGGTCGAGCGCCGCGATGGCCACCCGATGCGCCGCCACCGCGCGGACCTGTACGTCGCCATCGCCAAGCAATGCGAGCAACGCCGGAGCCCATCGAAGCGGATCGCCGCCAGCAACGAAACGAATGAAGTCCTGACGATCCTGCGAGGTACCGGCCATCAGCCGACTTGCCGCTTCGGCATACTGACTGACGTCCAGGGTACCGAGCGCCATCGCCAGGTAGGTGATGGTGCCACCGGCTGGCCGACCGAGCGTGATGCCGAACGGGTTCGGTGGCTCGGCGAAACTGCTCACGACCGATCGCAGCTCAGCCCGAACGTCCTCGGGAACGCGCTCGATGTCCGCTGCAAGCCTGACGAACGCGAACCGTTTGTACTCTCCTGGCACAGCTGACTCGGCGAGCACTGAAACCAAGGCCGCCCAGTCCGCGATCTCGGGGAAACGGCAGTTCCAGTGCGCCAAATCTGCTACCGGATCCCAGGAACGGTCTCGGTACTCATGTCGCCTTGCTTGTTCCACAATCCCTACGGTGTGCTCGGCGGCAAGACGTACCGCCTGAGCCGCCGCATCGACCGGCAGATCGTCGCCCTCAAGCGCGGCTAGCGCACCGAGATCGCCTGCCGCGATTCGTTCTAGAAGAACTCGTCGTGAGTCCTCGTCAAAGACTGCCAGCGCTCCGATGAAGTCAGCCGACAGATGCGACTCTCGAAGCCTCCTTGAGCGCTCCCGAAGGCCAGCCACATCAGCATCGGTCAGCACCTCATGCCGGAGCGCTTTGAGGCAGGCGATCTCATCCTGCACCTCTCCCGGACCGACGTCCGCCGGCTGAGTCGCCAACATGGCCGCTACCTCACGATGTACTCGGTCGTCAGCGGCGGGGAGAACACCGGCCAGCGCCTGCAGCACGTAGGCATCGACTCGGAACGGCGCTGCGATTCTCGCCGGTGACGCCGGATCAGCAAGAACTTCGATACACCGGTCTGCGGCAATCGTCGCCATTGCGGGCGGCAACAGATCGCCGCCGTGGCGCCACATCACGAGATTCGTGCCCGTGGTCGTGTGGGTCCACGGCGCGTTCTGGACCCGGCGCACAGCATCAGCAAGCGCGGCTACCGGGCCAACGCGCCACGTCCTCACCACGGCAAGCTTGAGCTGATCGCGATCCCCAGCACGGCGCAAGTCGTCCAACGCAGCTGCGTGCCGCTCAAAACCCTGGTCAGGCTGCCAAACCATAAGCTCGTGCTGGCCCAGCAAACTTGCCGCGCTGCGCCACGTGCCGTGCTCGCCGGTCAGGTGCGCGCCGAGCTGCACACCGAACAGCGAGTTCTGCGCGACGTCCGTACCGCCGATCACGACCGCAGTATCATCGGCGTATCGGCGGAAGTGCCGCTCTGCCGCCTTCATGAGGCCGTTGGCCATCTGCTGGCCCCGCCACCACGAGACCGCGGTGTCACTCGCCTCGATGACAGAACCGACAGTGCGCTCGCTCCATGCGGACGTCTGGAAAAGTAGCTGAGCTGCGGCAGCACCGATGGCAGCAGCGGTCAGGTCTTCGCTTGCGTGCATGACGCTGCGCTGGGCGCGAGCCGCATCTTGGCGGGCTTGAGCTATGTGGCCGAGTTCGGAAAGCACCCGCGCCCGCTGGGCAAGCAGCCAGGCACAATCTATTGGCTCCGCATCCTCCACCACTTCAGACAGCAGCTGGATGGCGTCCTCGAACCGCTCGCCGTCCATCGCGGTGCACGCCGCCACGATGGCACCCGCTGCTCGATCGGGCGCCGAAGTCGCCAGGCTGGTCAGGGGCGTCAGCTCGCTGTCGTCGCCGGTGGTGGTGTACTGCCACATTGCGGCCACGAGCCGCCATCGCCACGCGCTCTTGGGCCTCGCGGCGTCTTCCATCGTCGGCGCAGCCTTGGAGTTCACGTACCGGTTGAGGTCGAAGTGCCGGCCTTGGACGATGAGTGCGAGGGCCTGCTCCGGCGTCAGCTCTTTCACGGTGGCGTTCGGGTGCGGCGCGACCAGTCGCGACGCGATCATCGCGTGCCGCAGCAAGCTGCCCGGACCGATCGGCACGCCGTCGGCAGCCCACGCGGTGCCTTGGAGCGCAACACCGACTCTCATCGTTGCAGCAACTTCGATCAGAGCATGCGCATGCTCAGCATCGATCGTCTGCGTGATCGGCACCAGGATCTTGCTGCCCTTGCCGGTCGATTGGACGGCCGCAGCCGTGACGTGGCTCCAGTACGAAACCTGCTTGTCCAGGTCGTGCAGAACGACCAAATGTGGCAGCCCGTGCTCGACCCACTCGTCGAAATGCCGCTTGTCCGGCTCGTAGAACCACCACCCGATTACTGCACCGCCGGCATCGAGCGCCGGATCGTCGAACCACGACGGACCGGCCTTGACCTGCACGCCCACCACGAGGCCGAGGCTGAATCGACGTTCGTCGCGCACCTGCACGAACAAGTCGGTGCCAAGGTCGCCACGGGAGTTCACGACCGGCGCCCAGTGAATGCGCCGAAAGTCCAGGGAGACCGCATCGATGCCTTGTTCCCCGGTCTCGTCCCCGACCGCGCCCCGCATTTGACTCGTGCCTCCTAATGACCGGACGGGACCAACCAGACGGTCGACTCCTGCGACGCTACTCGTTGGCCTGCCGTGCAGCTCGGAGGCTCACTCAGGCGCCACGACGCGGACCCCTTTACTCGGCCGGTTTATGCTGGAGGCGACCTGGGAGAACGTTGCTGAGCACGTCGCTGGGGCCTCCGACGACTGGGGGTCAAGGGGTCGTGGGTTCGAATCCCACTGTCCCGACCGGCTAGGGTTTCCGCAGTTCAGCGACTTGCGGGAGCCCCGTTTTCATTGCTCGGCATCACTGCCAGGTCCAGCACGCCGCTGCTGGACCCGTTGACCAGGCAGGTTGACGACGCCGCCAAAAAACCCGACGGTCGTTACTAAGAAGCCCGTCGAGGCGTTCCAGGCCTGGATGATCGACACCCGCTCCGCCTCGACCGCGTCGAACAAGCACAAGGGGCTGCAGCGGTTCTTCCGGTGGCTGCTCGACGAGGACGAGATCGGCCTCAGCGACCCTCCACGTCGGTCAACTGCTGCCACCAGAGATCGATCCCATCGGCCGGATAGCTGAGCCACGAGATCCAGGGCAGTTGCAGCGACAGCTCGCGTACGAGTGGCAGCGGCAGCTGGTCCAGCACCCTGCGCAACTCCGGGGCCGCCTCCTGGTCGGTGAGGTTCAGCCAGGCGATGGCACCACCCAGCCGAAGCCCCGCCGACGATCCCGGATTCGACCAGATCTCCCGAGACCAGTCGAGAGCCTCCGGTACCTGGTCCAGTTCCCAGAAGTGCTGCGCGATGCCGACCACGAGCGTCAGTCTCACCGCCGCGTCTTCCTCGACGGTGAGCCGGTGACGCATGAGCTCCAGCAGATTCGAGTCGACCGGCAACGCTGTCACCAATGCGTAAATCGCACGGCCGCGCACCTGCGGATCGTTGTCGTGCAGCAGCTCGATCAGCGGGCCGGCATCGCGTCCGACCATCATCCGTACGGCGTCGACTGCCCAGTTCTCCGTGTAGCCGCTGGCGTCGTAGACCGGAGTCGACCCCATCGTCTGCAGCATTAATCCGCGTGTCTCCATGCGGAAGATGTGGACCCGCGCCAGGTCGCCGACGAGTTGCAGCGCCTGGACTCGCGAGTGCTGCCTCGTGTCGGCCGCAATACGAACGAGCATCGGCACGACGAAGGCGCTCGACGCGCTGGTGTTGCCTTCAAAGCACAGCAGCCACCGGAGTCTGGTGAGCGCCTCGCTCACTCCATCAACGCTGCTTGCACGCAACCCTTCAATGGCATCACGAACGTCAGCCGGCAGTAACCCGTTTCCTGCAGCACGCTCCAGACAGGCGCGTCCGAGCCGAGCGAGCCTAGTGGTAGGCCCGGTACGATCGTTCGCACGTCGAAGTTGGGCAGCCACCGCTGATCCAGTTCGTCGGGAACCCAATCGCCCTGCGCCACTGCAACACTCCCGTTCGATGTCGTGAACATGCAGGCTAGCCACATCCCCGCGCTCCCACACGTTGGCGTCGCCGCCCAGTTGATTTCCCGGGCGAGCCCCGCGATCGCGCCGTGCTCGCCGAAGGTCAGCCGGATCGCGTCGCCACGACCACGCGAATGAGGCACGGCCGATCACAGCGGCCCAGCCACTGGACCAAAGGTTCTGCTCAAACGCGATCGGCCTGCCGCGGCTGCCGTCGTAGCCGCCAGGACCACGGCGCCAGGAGGAGGAGCCCCAGGACGAGCGCGCTCGCGAACGCGGCGAGAGATCCGGCCGGCGCCTTCCAAGCCTGCGTGTCGCCCGCCCGGTAGATCTGCGTGAGGCTTCCGGTGTCGCGCGCCGCGACGGTGTCTCCGACCTTCGAGCCGGGCGGCAGGCCCTCGGCGAGCTCGTAGTGCCGGCGAACCACCGTGCCGTCGTCGCCGGTGAAGTCACCGAACCATCCGCACCGTTGCCGGGGCGGCGGGTTGCGGTCGCAGGACATGGCTTCGGTCAAGGTAAAGGTACCGGCGCGACCGCCACCGTGCGCCGCCCGCCAGGCCGGCACCGCGAGAACGGCCGAGCCGGCGAAACCGATGCCGCCAATGATCAGCATGCCGATCGCCACGACAAGCCTTCGTCGGGCAAGGCTGGATGGATTCACGAGTTGAAACCTCACACGGCGCAAGCGGGTCACCAGTTCGCGGGACTGAACGCGGCCATCTGGTCGGGCGCGATGAAAAGCAGCACGCAGCCCCCGAGGCAGCACGCGACCACCAGAGCGACCACCACCGAGACCAGCGCCACTCTCCGAACCGACGACCATTCACGGTCCACGACCGCCATCCTCCACCTCGCGGACCCCGCAGGTGATCCCTCCACCTGTGGCGGCCCTCACGACGGACGAGGCAAAAAGCAATCCGAGCGGCCGCCGCACTGCGGACGACGGCCGCGACGGACAGCTACCCGGCTAGCAGTACCGGTAGACGTGATCGGCGATGTTCTTGTTCCCGCCCAGGTCGGCGATCGATTGCCGGGCGCCCACGTCGAATAGGCGTACGTCACTGCCGTGCGCGCTCGTGCCCGCCGCGTGGTTGATGTAGGCCACCGATCCGCCCGGCAGGTTGTTGTGCACGGATTCGGTGCGGTCCTGCCATTTCCAGGTGGCCAGGTCCTGCCAGCCGCAGGAGGAGAGCTGGCCCCGCGGGTAGCCGAAGGATACGAAGTCGTAGAAGCAGAACCATCCGCTCGGGCAGTCCGGCTTGGGCTGGGTGGTGTTGGGGGTCGGCGCGACGACGGTGACGATCAATCCGCCGGGGTACGTCAGCTGGTTCGGCCCGGTCTGCTTGCCGCCCGGGTGCGCGGCCAGTTCCGCGTCGACCTTCGACTGGACGGCAGCGGCGGACGGGCTCGGGGCCGCGAATGCCGGGGTGGGGGCCGAAACGAGCGCGACGAGGGCGGCCAGGACGATGGTGACTCTTGTGCGCAGCATGTGCATGCCTCCGAACGCGGGCAGCAGGGCGCGGTCGAGCCCCGCTGTTCGCGGTCCGAGGTCGGTCGGACGCGATGGACTGGATGCATTCACGGTACGAACGGAAACGGCTGGCGGCGGCCAATGTCGCAAAGGCGTCCGTGAATGAATGTCACAAAGTTCGCTCATGTTTGGCTGCGAACGATCCGGCGATGTCACCGACGGTGACCACATCGGCGCAGGTCACAATCTTGTGATGTTGTGGCTGCAAGGTCACACGACCGGGTCGGCCGGGAGTTTATCCACGACATCGCAACGAACCGTCGAGGAGCCGTGACGTTGGACAGCGACGCACGTCGAGGTGCGCAATGGCACAACGCGCTGCACGACCGGTACTGGGAAACGGTCCTCCGGTTTCTGGTCGGCGAGGTCGGGCCCGTTGATGCGCATGACGTCGCGCAGCAGACGTTCATGGTCGCCTGGAAGAAGCGTGACCACGTGCCGGACGACCCCAAGACGTGGCTGTTGAACGTGGCCCGGAAGGACGCACTGAAGCATCGGCGCTGGCGGCACCGGCATCCCGAGGACCTCGGCTCCGACGCCATGGACGAGCTGCCGATCCCGGCCAACGGCACCGAAGCCGTCGCCTCCCGCCGGGACGAGCTGCAGCGGGTCTGGCGCCAGCTGCGCCCGCCCGAACGGCAGGTGCTCGCCCTCGCGTACCTCGAGGACCTCACCGGCGAGCAGCTCGGCGCGGCGCTCGGCGTCCGGGCCACGACCGCCCGGCAGCGGCTGTCCCGGGCCACCAAGCGCGCGCGGGAACTGCTGACCCGGACCACTGGAACTGGAGACCCCAATGCCTGCTGACGACGCCGCTGACCCGGCGATCCGGGAACTCGTCGAGTGCAACGACCCCACCCGCGGCCGGCCCATCCCGCCGCCCCGGATGACCGCGGCCGAACTGCGCGCCCGCGTGGACGCCCCCGCCCATTCCCACCGGCGGTCCCTGATCCGCTGGCTCACCCCGGTCGCGGTCGGTGCGCTCATCGCGGCCGGGTTCGGCGTGCTGGCCGTACACCAGGCGCAAAAAACGACGCGCGAAGAACCGTCGGCGGCCCCGGTCATGCTCCCCGGCCTGCTGACCGACGCGGCCGCGGTGCCCGCCGGGCCGAAGCTGCGCCAGCTCGCCGGGCACGTCGCCGGCCTGCGCGAACCGGCCCCGGCCGCGCCGAACGCCTGTATCCGCACGCAGGTCTGGCCGGCCCCGAACCACCCGCGCGGCCCCGGCGTCGTCGCCGTGGACGACCAGTTGTGCTGGACCCCGAACCACGACGGCCGCCGGCGCATCACCGTCCTGCCACCGCAGCCACCCGGCCAACTCCGGGCCGTGGGGACGGGCGCGCTGGACCCCGCCGACGCGTCCATCGAGCGATTCATTTCAGGCCAGATTTTGTACCTCGCTGACGTACCCGTCACCGACGACGCCATTCTCGCCGGGCAGCTGTCCAGCTACCAGCCCGCCGACCACCAGCCCTCCACGCCACTGCAGGCGGTTGCCGACATGCATCGATACCACATCCTCGATCCGGCCCAGCGCGCCGCGATCCTCAGCGTCCTGGCCAACTCCCCCGGCATCAGCTTCCGCGGCACCGTCACCGACCGCGACGGCCGCACCGGCGCCGCGTACACCGCCGACGCCAACCACACCGACGGCCCCGTCCGCGACATCGCCGTCATCGACGAGCAGACCGGCCGCCTGCTGAGCTACGAACGCGTCGCCCTGGTCGCCGACGGCCGCCGCTCCCCCACCGTTTTGTCGTACGTGCTCTATCTGGCCGAGGACTGGACCGACCACCTGGACTGAAGCGTCCGTTCGGCCGGTCTTTGCCGACCGCTGGACCCACCGATACCGGCTTCCGCATCAGTACGGTGGGCGGACGGTCCGGCGGTCATCGGCACGAGGGCGGGCATGGCTTCAGCGGCGGAGATCCAGAGCGAGCAGCAGTACTTCGACCGCGCCGCCGAGGCCCGTGAGCGCGCCAAGGCCGCGGCCGGCAATGCCCCGGGCGCCGCCGCCCACGCCTCGGCCGCCGCGCAGCTCGCCAAGTACGCGAAGGCGCACCGGGACGCGCTCGGCGCCACGGGCAGCGCCGTCGCACACGGCCGGATCGACCTGCCCGGCGAGGACCCGCTCTACATCGGCAAGCACCTGATCAGCGACCGCGGGCACCACGGGGTCCTGGTCATCTCCTGGACGCTCCCGGCCGCGCAGCCGTACTACAAGGCGACGCACGCCGACCCGCTCGGGCTGACCCGCAGGCGGACGTTCCACTGCACGGGCAACACCATCGACGACTGCACCGACGTCGTGTTCGCGGCGGCGGTGCCGGAGGGTCCGCCGGGGCCCGATGCCGCCCTGCTGCGCGCGCTCGCCGAGGGTCGCACCGGGAACATGCGCGACATCGTCGCCACCATCCAGGCCGCGCAGTACGACGTCATTCAGGCCTCGCTCGACTCGGTGCTGGTCATCGAGGGCGGGCCGGGCAGCGGCAAGACCGCGGTGGCGCTGCATCGGGTCTCCTGGCTGCTGGTCAACCACGCGGACCGGTTGCGTGCCGCGGGCGTGCTGGTCGTCGGGCCGCATCCCACGTTCACCCGGTACATCAGCACCGTCCTGCCCGACCTCGGCGAGCAGGACGTGGTGCAGCGGGACATCACGCAACTCGGGCCGACGGTCAAGCGCGGCCGGCCCGAACCCGTTGCCCTCAGCCGGATCAAGGGCCAGGCGCGCATGGCCGGTCTGCTCGCTCGCGCGATCCGGCAGCGCATCGGGCGGCCCGAGCCGGCGGAGCGGCTGCAGCTCGACGGCCGGTTCGTCACGCTGCCCGGCGCGGAGATCGGCGCGGCCGTCGCCGACCTGCACGACGGCTCGGGTCCGTACGCGCAGCGCCGGGCCCAGCTGCGTGACGTCCTCACCGCGATGCTGGAGCGGCGCGGCTTCACGGCCGCCCAGGCCCGGCAGCGGTCCGTCGACAACCTGCTCGAACGGCTCTGGCCCCAACTGAGCGCCCAGGCGTTCGTGCGCGACCTGTTCAGCTCCCTGGACCGGCTGCGGTCGGCGGCCGGCGACGCGTTCACGGCCGCGGAGGTGGCCCAGCTGCGCCGTCGCAGCGCCGACCGGCTGTCGGAGCAGATCTGGAGCCGGGACGACCTGCCGCTGCTGGACGAGGCCGACTTCCTCATCAACGGCAGGCCCGCCGACCGGTACGGGCACATCGTCGTCGACGAGGCGCAGGACCTGTCGCCGATGCAGCTGCGCGCCATCGCGCGGCGCAGCGCCACCGGTTCTCTCACCGTGCTCGGTGACCTGGCCCAGTCGACGGGTCCGTGGGCCCGCGACAGCTGGGACGACGTGACCGCGCACCTGCCGGGCACGCACCCGCGCACGGTCACCCAGCTGCGCTATGGCTATCGGGTACCGCGACAGGTGTACGAGTTCGCCGCGCTGCTCCTGCCGCTCGCCGCGCCGCGGTCCGTGCCGACCGAGGTGGTTCGCGACGGGCCGCGGCCGGGCATCCACCGGGTCGAGGCGGCGGACCGGGCCGGCCGCGCGGTCGCCATCGCGCAGGCCCACGCGGCCGAGCGGCGGTTCGTGGGCATCATCTGCCCGCCGACCTGCCGCGCGGACGTCGAGGCCGCGCTGGCCGCCAACGACGTCGCCTGGAGCAGTGCCGACCGCGGCGAGCTCGGCAACGCGATCAACCTGGTCAGCCCGCAGGAGTCGAAGGGCCTCAAGTTCGACGCCGTCGTGGTCGTCGAGCCGGCGGACATCGTGGCCGGCGACGAGCACGGCCACCGGATGCTCTACGTGGCCTTCACCCGGACCACCGGCCACCTCGACGTGGTCTGCGTCGGTGAGCCGCTGCCGATGCACCTCGTCGCACCCGAGCCGGCCCTCCGGCCGCCGGCCCCGGCCATTCCCGCGCTGGAACCGGTGGCCGTGGCCCGGCTGGCCGGCGAGATCGCCGAACGCGTCCGCCGCCAGACCCCGTCTGGACAGTGGGACGAGGTACTGGCCGAGGCGGCACGACTGCTGCGCGACTGAGCGCCTACGGCCGCCGCAGGATCGCGTCGTGCGCGAGGCGGTGGCCGACCTTGTGCTCGACGATCACCTCCCGGATCTGCGCGACCGTGCCGCTTGCCCGCACCGGGACGTTGAGCTCCTTCGCCAGCCGCACGAGCTCGGCCTTCTTCAAGGTGAGGTCGGCCAGGTACTGCACCGCCGACTGCCGGTCGCCGATGTTGCGAAGGTCGGCGTCAACCTGCTCGGCATTCACGGCCGGTGCGGCCGGCTTCGTGCTGCGCGCGGCACCGCTGCTGATGCGGGCGCCCTTCGGCACCACCTTCAGCTGGGACTCGCCGGCCAGGAGCGCGTCGTACTCCTCCTGCTTCAGCTTCTTCAGGAACTCCCCGATGTGCACCAACATGTCGTACGTGCGATCGGCCGGCTCGGTCACCCGACGCTCCTCAAATTCTGATCTTGGCGATGAACTCGCTGGTCAACTGCGTCAGGTCGTACTGGACGTTCTCGGTGGTGTGCGCCGCGAGCACGGCCGGGATGCCCAGCTCGCCGGTGTCCGCGAAGACATTCTTACTTTCCCGCACCGCCTGCTGGAACAGCGGCACCTCGGTCTCGCCGGTCCGCGCGATGTAGGTGCGCAGCTTCGTCATCAGCCCCGGCCCGGCGTACTGCACCATCGTGAACACCACGCCGAGGATTTCAGGATTGATGCTCGTCGCCGGGTCCGGCCCCGCCACCCCGTTGTACTGCTCGACGAGACCCGTCAGTCGGCTGCGCAGATACGAGATCCCCAGCGTCGACAGATAGTCGGCCTTCGCGGGCACCAGGATGTGCTCACTGGCGACGACCGCGGTCCGGGTCACCATGTTGAAGTTGGGCGGGCAGTCGATGAGCACCACGTCGTACTCGGCGAAGTCGTCACCGGCGAGCGCGTCGGCGAGCAGCCGGTGCACCTTGAGATAGCCGGGGTTCCACGTCTGGTACCGCGAGCCGCCCAACCCCGCCGCGAGATCGAGCTCGACGTCGACCAGCCCGAGGTCCGACGCGATCAGGTCGAGCCGCCCGCCGCGACCGCCGAGCCTCGCGTTGATCCGAGGTGGCGTGGTCACCATGTCCCGCAGCGGTTTCTGCGAGGTCGACCAGTTGAACGAGTCGTACCAGTGCAGGATCGTCGTGGCCGGGCGCAGCAGCGAGTCCCACTCGTCGGCCGGGTAGAAGGAGAACGTCAGGCTCGCCTGCGGGTCGAGGTCGATGAGCAGCACCCGGCGCCCTCGGTTGGCGAGGTCGGCCCCCAGGTTGGCCGTGACCGTGGTCTTGCCCACGCCGCCCTTGTAGTTGAGCACCGAAATGACGTTCACAATGCCGGGAGCCTGCCACATCCGGGGCGCGCTCAACTCCCCCGAAGGCACGAGGCCATTCCGGACTCGCGTCGCGGGCAGCCGTACTGCCCGCGACGCCTGCATCTGTCCGCGACTACCAATCGCAGTAGCCGTCGTCGTATCCGTTGTAGCCCCAGCCGAACCAAGACCACGGGCCCCACCATCCGAACATGCCTGTCACCTCCCCCCGTGCGCGAGACCCCGGCAAGCCTCAACCACTGGCGACCGTCTGCCCGGCGGATTCGGGACCATGCAAAAAGCTCCCGGCCGGGGGATCATGCGAAAAGCGCTAGTACGTGATGGGCTTGAGAACCGGCGAGGGGCTCGCATGACGCCAGAGGGTTTGACCGATTTCTTCGTGGCCAGCGCGGGGGTGGCCGGGGCGCTGATCGGGTTGCTGTTCGTGGTCCTGACCGTGGCCGAGCCCCGGTTCGCCGCGCAGGAGAAGGCCGCGCCGATCCATCGGGTGCGCGCCGCCGCCGCGCTCACCGCGTTCCTCAACGCCCTGACCATCTCGCTGTTCGCGCTCATCCCGGGCCAGAAGCTGCCCTGGGCGGCCGTCGCGGTCGCGGTGGCCGGGCTGCTGTTCGTGCTGGCCACGCTCCTCTCGCTGGCCAGGCTGCGGGTGCTGCTGTCGCGGCGCATCCACGAGGCGGTCTTTCTGGTCGGGCTGGCCGTGGTCTTCGGGTTCGAGCTGGCCGACGGCCTGCGGCTGAGTCGCCGGCCCGCGGACGAGGACCTCGTCAGCAACATCGCCGTGCTGGTCGTGGCCTGTTTCCTGATCGGGGTGTACCGCGCGTGGGACCTCGTCGGCGGCCCCTCCTTCGGCCTCGGCCGGGAGGTCCGCGGACTGCTGGACAAGCGCGAACGGCAGGACTGAGCAGCGCGCGTACGCTCGCTCGCATGGACATCGGCCTGGGCACCTGGCGGCGCGAGCCCAGCACCGTGGTGCGCCGGGCGGCTGCGGGGCCCGCGGACGTCCACACCGACTCGGTCATCGTCGCCGAGTCCGAAGCGACCGGGGTGCCGACCGAGTGGGCCCCGCACTCGCATGCGCGGCATGAACTGGTCTGGGTCCGCGGCGGTACCTTGACCTCGCGCGTCGGCAACCGCATCTACACCGTCCCGGCGGGGTTCGGCCTGTGGATGCCCGCCGGCACGGTGCACGGCGGGCGGCTCACGGCCAAGGTGGACTTCTTCGACGCGTTCTTCAGCAAGGCGCCCGAGCGGAGCCCCGTGGCGTTCGACCGGCCGACGCTGGTGGCCATGACGCCGCTGCTCGAGTCGTTGCTGCTGCGGCTCGCGCGCAAGGACCTGGAGGACGACGCGCGGGCGCGGACCGAGGCGGTCGTGTTCGACGTGCTGGAGCCGGCCGAGCGGCAGTACGCGCTGGAGCTGCCCGGCGATCCCCGCATCGACGCGATCGCCGAGGCGCTGCTCGCGAATCCGGCGGACGATCGCGGGCTGCAGGAGTGGGCGGCCGCGCTCGGTGTGAGCGATCGCACCATCACCCGCGCGTTCCGGGGTGCGACGGGGCTGTCGTTCGCGCAGTGGCGGCAGGCGCTGCGCGTACACCAGGCGCTCGTGTTGCTCTCGGAAGGCGCGGACGTGCGCGGGGTGTCCGAGTGGCTGGGATACGCGCAGCCGAGCACGTTCATCGCGGCGTTCCGGCGGGTCATGCAGGTGACTCCGGGTAATGTCCGGAATCCCGTATCGCCTGTCCCGGATGCCGGATTGCCGACACGAGGGTCCGTCGCCTAGCCTTCGTAAGGCAAGGCAACCCTTACTAAACGGACCACGGCGGGAACACCCAGGCATGCCATCTCCCGCGAACACGCTGCGTGGCGACGAGGTGGTCCTGCGTTACGGCAGGACCGCGGTCGTGCACGGCGCCTCGATCACGTTGCGACCGGGGCACGTCACCGCGCTGGTCGGGCCGAACGGCAGCGGCAAGTCGACCCTCCTGCGCGCGCTCACCCGGCTGCACCGCGTCGACGGCGGCCAGGTCACGCTCAACGACGAACCGGTGTCCCTGCTCAGCGCGCGCCGGTTCGCGCGCGAGGTGACGCTGTTCTCCCAGTCCCGCCCGGCGCCGCACGGGCTCACGGTCCGCGACGTCGTGGCCTTCGGACGCCATCCGCACCGGCGGGCGTTCACCGGACCGTCCACGATGGACCGTCAAGCGATCGATCGCGCGATGGCGCTCACCGGCGTGCGCGACATGAGCGAGCGCGCGGTCGGCGAGCTGTCCGGCGGCGAGATGCAGCGCGTCTGGCTCGGCGCCTGCCTGGCCCAGGAGACCGGCGTGGTGCTGCTGGACGAGCCGACGAACCACCTTGACCTGCGGTACCAGATCGAGACCTTGGATCTTGTCCGCGATCTCGCCGTCGAGCACGGCGTGGCCGTGGGCATCGTGCTGCACGACCTCGATCACGCGGCGCGCGTCGCGGACACGCTCGTGTTGCTGCGCGCCGGGCACATTCACGCCTCCGGCGACCCGCTCGACGTGCTCACGGCCGAGCACATCGGCGCGGTCTACGACATCCGCGTCGAGGTGAGCGTCGATGCGCGCACCGGACGGCTGCGCATCGACCCCGTCGGGCGGCATTCCGCTCGCCTTCGCATCCCCTCAGGAGAGAACCCCGCATGAAGTCGATAGTCCGCCTCTCGGCCCTCGGCGCCGTCGCCGTGGCGGTCACCGCCTGCGGCACCACGAACGTGGACACGGCCGGCCCCAGCGCCGCCCCGCCGAGCTCGCCGAGCTGCGCGAACGACACCACGAAGACCTCGACCGCGCCCGTGTCGCTGACCGACGGCGTCGGGCGCAAGGTGGAGCTGGCCAAGCCGGCCCAGCGGGTCGCCGTGCTGGAGTGGCAGCAGACCGAGGACCTGCTCACGCTGTGCGTGACCCCGGTCGCGGCGGCCGACCCGGCGGGCTACGGCACGTACGTGAAGGCCGAGACCCTCCCCGCCGGCGTCAAGGACGTCGGCCAGCGCGGCGAGCCCGACCTGGACGCGCTGTTCGCGACGAACCCGGACCTGATCGTCGTCGAGGCGTTCAAGCCGGACGACGAACTGCTCACGAAAATCGCCGCCCGCGGTGTCCCGGTGCTCGCCACGCTCGGCGCGGACGCGTCCGGGCAGATCGCCAACATGAAGAAGGTGTTCTCGATGATCGCGCAGGCGGTCGGGCGCACCGAGCGCGCGGACCAGGTGCTCCAGCGGTTCGACGCGCACCTGGCCGAGGCCAAGCGGAAGGTCGCCGCGGCCCAGGTGAAGAACCCCGACTTCCTGTTCTTCGACGGCTGGATCGAGGGCGGCAACGTCGTCATCCGCCCGTACGGCAAGGGCGCCCTCTTCACCGAGCTCGGCGAGCAGCTCGGCCTGAAGCCGGCGTGGACCGACGAGATCGACAAGAAATACGGCAGCGGCGGCGTCGACCCCTCCTACGGCCTCGCCCAGACCGACATCGAGGGCCTCACCGCGGTCGGCGGCGCGACCCTGTTCTACTCCGACGACCAGACGGCCGAGAGCTACGTGCCCGAGCTGCGGAAGAGCCCGATCTGGACGGCGCTGCCGGCGGTCAAGGACGGCCGCGCGTACGCGTTCCCGGCGGGCGTCTGGGGCGCCGGCGGCCCGCTCTCCAACGAGCAGGCGATCGACGCGTACGTCACCATCCTCACCAAGGCGTGAGCCAACCGCGGGGCCGCGCGAGCGGGTCGGCCGTCCTGGCCGTCCTGCTCGCCGCGGTCGTGTCCGCCGGGCTGTGGCACGTCACGCAGGGCACTTCGGGCGTCGGTTTCTGGAGCCTGCTGCGGTACACCTTCGGCGCCCACGAAACCGCCGGCGGCGTCCCCATCGGGGATCTGGTGACCGGTTCGCGCCTGCCGCGGATGTTCGCCGGGATCGCGGTCGGGGTGGCCCTCGGCGTGGCCGGCGCGCTGCTGCAGTCGGTCACCCGCAACGCCCTGGCCGCGCCCGACACGCTCGCGGTGACCGCGGGCGCCTACTTCGCACTGTGCGTGGTCGCCGCGATCGGCGTCGGGGTGCCGCTGTGGGCCTCGGGCGCGGTCGCCTTCGGCGGCGGGCTGGTCGCGGCCGGGCTCGTGCTCGCCCTGGCCGGCAGCGCCGCGGGCATCGGCTCCACCCGGCTGATCCTGGCCGGCTCGGCGGTGGCGCTCGCGCTCGACGCGGCCACCGCGCTGCTGCTCATCCTGTTCAAGGAGAGCACCACCGGTCTCTTCGCGTGGGGCAGCGGTTCGCTCGCGCAGCTCAACCTCGACGCGGCCGAGCGCGCCGCCCCGGTCATCATCGTCGTGCTGGTCGCGGCGCTGCTGCTGGCCCGCCGGCTCGACGTGCTCGGCCTCGGCGACGACGCGGCCGCCTCGCTCGGGGTGCCCATCCGCGCCACGCGCGCCCTGGCCGTGCTGGGCGCGGTGCTCCTGACGAGCATCTCGGTTACCCTCGCCGGCCCGATCGCGTTCATCGGCCTCGCCGCCCCGGTGGCCGTGCGCCTCGCCGCGAGCCGCATCGGCGTCCTCGGCCGGCACGCGTTCCTGATCCCCGCCTGCGGGCTGGTCGGTGCGCTGCTCGTGCTGCTCGCCGACGCGGTGCTGCGGGCCGTGCTGGGCGCGCAGGCCGCCGCCTCGATCCCGACCGGCATCCCGACGTCGTTGCTCGGCGCGGTCGTCATCGTGGTGCTCGCGCTCCGGCTGCGCGACGCGGGAGCGGCCCGTGAGGCACCGCAGACCCACGTGGCCGTCCGGTCGCGCGGACGTTTTCTGGCGGTCGTTTCGGTTTCCACGGTACTGCTGGCAGCAGCCATCCTCACCGGCCTGCTCGCCGGCAGCCTGTGGCTGCGCACCGGCGACCTCGCGCAGTGGCTGCAGGGCACGGCCCCGGACCTGATCGCGCGCGCTGTGGACGACCGGGCGCCAAGGGTCGCGGCCGCCGTCGTCGCGGGCGCCGCCCTGGCGCTGGCCGGCACCATCGTCCAGGGCACCGTGCGCAACCCGCTCGCCGAACCCGGCATCCTCGGCATCACCGCCGGCGCCGGCCTGGGCGCCGTGATCATCGTCACCTCGGGCCTGGGCGGCCGCCCCGCGCTCGTCATCGCCGCCGTCGGCACCGGCCTGCTCACCTTCGCCCTGATCGCCCTGCTGGCCTGGCGCGGCGGCCTGCTCCCGGACCGCTTCCTGCTCATCGGCATCGGCTGCGGGTACGCGCTGAGCGACATCAGCACGTTCCTGCTCCTGCGCGCCGACCCGTGGGACACCCCGCGCATCCTGACCTGGCTCTCGGGCACCACCTACGGCCGCACGTCCGCCGACGTGATCCCGGTCGCGGTGGTCCTGCTGGTGGCCACCCCCGCGGTCCTGGCCATGCGCCGCCGCCTCGACCTGCTGGCGATCGACGAGGACACCCCGCGCATCTTCGGCGTACCCCGCGAACGTTCCCGCCTCATCCTGCTCACCATCGCCGCGGTCGCCGCCGCGGTGAGCGTCGTCCCGATCGGCGTGGTGAGCTTCGTCGGCCTGGTCGCCCCGCACATCGCCCGCGCCCTGGTCGGCGCGAGGCACGGCCGGATCGTCCCGGTGGCGATGGTCCTGGGCGCCCTGCTCGTCTCGGTGGCGGACACCCTGGGCCGCACGCTGATCGCCCCGTCCCAGATCCCGGCCGGCCTCATGATGGCTCTGGTCGGCGCCCCGTACTTCGTGTGGCTCCTGCGCCGATCGGCCCCAGGAACTCGCGGATGAGCGTATTGACGAGCGCCGGCCGCTGCTTGACCAGCCCGTGCGTGGTGCCCGGCACGATGGCCAGCTGCGCACCGGGAACGGACGCGGCGATGAGCAGCGTGTGCTCGGCCCGGATCGTGTCCCGATCGCCCGCCATGATGAGCACCGGCGCGGCGATCCGCCGCAGCTGATCCGGCTCGATGTGCGGCTCGCCGGTCCACAGCCGGAACAGCTTCTCGAGCACCACGTCGGCGTGCGCCGGCCCGTCCGGCGACAGCCGCTCATAGGCCAGCCGCTCGGCATCGGGCTCGCCGCTCTCCTCAGCCTCCACATCGGACAGATCGAACGCGGCCGGGTCGAGGTTGGCACTGATGGCGACGAGCGACCGCACCCGCTCGGGATGCTCCATGGCGAGCAGCAGCCCGATGATCGCCCCGTCACTGAACCCCACCACGTGCACGTCCCGCAGCCCGACGGCATCGAGATACGCGACCGTGTCGGCGACCATGCGCGCGTAGCTGTACTCACCGTCGACGTCGGCCGACCGCCCATGCCCGGGCCGCTCGAACGCGAACACCCGGTAGTCCGCCACGAGCGCGTCGGCCTGCGCCTGCAGGTATTCGAGCGAACACCACCCGCCGTGCAGCAGCAGGACGGGCTCGCCCTCACCGGCGACGACGGAGTACAGCTCGACGCCACCGATCCGGACGTATGCCATCGGTCCGATGGTACCGGCCGTGATCAGGACTCCTGGTCGCCGCCGACGACCGGGGGTGCGGTGGACTGGTCGTCGCCCCACACCATTTCGTCCTCGGTCAGCCAGGTGCGGTGCTCTTCGTCCTCGTCGTCGGCGCCCCGGCGGGCGCCGGCCGCGCCCGTGCCGCGGTTGATGCCGAGCGCGCCCTCGTCGGCCACGCGGCCGCCGGTGCCGGCGAAGAGGTTGCCGGGGCGGCCCACGCCGCTGCCGCCCGTGGCTTCGGCGTTGGCCAGGTTGGCGCCCGTACCGAACGGGAGCTTGCCCGTCGCGCCCAGCACGCCCAGCCCGGCCGCCGTCGCGCCCAGGGCCGTTGCGGCCAGGGTGCCGTTGCTCAGCAGGGAGCCGCTGCCGGTCGAGCCGGGCAGGCCGCCGATGGCCAGGGAGTCGCCGGTGGTGGTCAGGCCGACCTGGTCGCCGGCGCCGGAGAGCGCTGCCACCTCGTCGGTCTTGGTGGCGTCCACGACCGGGGCGGCCGTGTTCACGGCGGCGCCGGTGCCGTGCACGCTGTGCGGGGAGGACGTCGTGCCGGTGGAGGTGCCGAAGGTCAGCGGGTTCGTCGAGTCGACGGGCAGCTCGGAGTCGGCGATGGCCACGGTCTCCGGCATGCGGTCGCTCGTGGTGTAGTTCGCGGCCAGGGTGGCGACCAGCGTGATCATGCGGTCGTGGGCCTTCTGGCGCTCTTCCTCGTCCTGGTTGTGGCCCATCCAGCCGCCGATCAGGCCGCCGGCCAGCATGCCGGGGACGCCGAGCGGGGCGCCGGCCGCGGCGCCGATGGCGGCGTCCTTGACGGTGCTGTTGTTGTCGTCGGTGTCGGCCGGGTTGGCCTCCGACTCGGCGCGCTTCTTGGCCTCCCGCAGCAGGCCCGACCAGCTGGTCAGGGTGGTGTGCACCGAGTCCAGGTCGGAGTGCAGGGCGGTGGAGAAGGAGCCGATCAGGCCCAGGCGGCGCTGGTATTCCGTGCCCGAGTCGCTCGACCAGCCCTTGGCCAGGCCGGCGAGGTCGGTGTGCAGGGTGTCGCGCAGGGTGCCGAGGGTGTCCCGCATCGAGCTGATCTTCGCGGCGACCGCGTCGATCTGGTCCGGGTCGCCGGCCATCAGCTGCTGGTAGAGGCGCTCGTGGTCGAGGCCCGCGTACTTGGCGTGGAAATCGTCGGTCACGACTGCTCCCCCAGGGCCGTGGGCACGTCGGCGAGGGCGTTGGTGATCTCCTTGGCCCCGGCCGTGTTCAGCGACTCGGTGGTGCGGTAGTTCGCGGCGATCGTGGTGGTCGCCTTCTGCGCGGCCGTGATCGCGTTGTGCAGCTGCTGCAGGCGCTCCACGAACTGGTTGTACAGCGTGGTGTAGTCCTGCTCGGCCGCCAGCGCGTCGGTGAAGTTGCCGAGCTTGGGCGCCTTCACCAGGCCGCCCGCGGTCAGCACCGGGTCCTGGCGCAGGGCGGTGAGCACCGAGTCGGCCTCACTGAGCCGCCCGGCGAGCCGATTGTTGAACTCGACCAACGAGATCATGTTGATCGAGGAGTTTTCGCCTGCCATGACCAGTCCCACCCCCGTAGCCATCGGTCCCGACGGAATACTGCCTACAGTAATCGATACACGCCCATCCGCGCCGCCCCGTTCAACTCGAGGGGCGGACCGTCGGAGTCGGCGCGGCGGCGGCCGCGAAGTTCAGGGCCGCGGCGGGGCTGAGCACGGGCCCGGTGGGCACGAGGGCCAGAAGATCCCGATCGATCGGCACCGGCTTGACGTCCGCGTACCCCAGCGAGCTCTGCGCACCTTGGCCGGCCGGCGCGGCACTGGCCCCGCCGGCGCTCGGGGTCGCCTCCAGCGGGTACTTGATGCCCTGGTCCGTGATCAGGTACACCGTGGTGCCGGCCGACGAACCCGGCGCGGGCAGCAGCCGCACCAGGGCGCCGTGGCCGCCCGCGATGACCACCCGGTCCGCGCTGACCACCCCGTCGACGCCGACCCGCGGCGCGCTCACGTCGCCCGCGGTGATCTGCGCGAGGGTGCCCGGGATCTGGTTGTGCAGGTCGACCGCGACGGTCTGGGTGGCCGGGTCGGCCTGGCTGGTGAACTTGGCGCAGACCGTGGCCCCGTTCGGCGCCTGGTGCATGGTCCACAGGTTGCGCGGCATCCCCGGCGGGTCGAAGTCGCCGGTGATCGGCACGGTGCCGATGGCCGACGGGGACAGCTCGGCCGGGCGCGCGGCCCCGCCCGCCACCAGCAGGTTGGCCGTCACCTCGCCGATCGTGGCCAGGCCCTGCGCGAGCATCACGTAGAAGGTGTCGTTGGTGTGGTACAGCGTCCCGATCGCCACGTTCGCCCCGTTGAGCTTGCGCTGGCTGTTGCCGCCCTTGCCGGGGATCGACGGCACCGCGAGGTCGGGCCCGGCCGGCAGCGCGTTGAGGAACGCGTCGTCGACCACCACCGGCCGCGCCGAGGACAGGTTGAGCGCGGCCCGGACCGGATTGCCCGCCGTGCCGCCGGCCACCTTGAGCCGGACGCCGTGCAGCAGCACGTAGGCGGTGCCGCCGTCGCCCAGCGTGAGCAGCAGGCCCTCGTCGCCCAGGCCGGTCCCGTCCGGCACCGCGGCCCCGATGAGCAGGGATGTGGTCAACGTCGCACTGGAGGTCGAGCGCGGCCCCTCGCACACCTGCCACGGCAGGCCGACCAGCGAGTTGGGGTCCGGCAGCGAGTCGGGCGCGTTGGGAATGCCGACGGGCACGCCGCGCGGGACGTCGCGCAGCTTGCGGTTGGACACCGTGGACACGTTGGGTGCCGGGCTGCCCATGATGAGCCGGGCGGAGGCGTAGTTCAGCACGGGGTACAAGCGGCCCTGCAGGTAGACGAAGCGGGCGCCGGACTCCTGCTCGATGACGATGGAGTTGTCCTCGAGCGTCCCGCCGCCGGGCCTGATCTGGCCGTAGATGCCGAACGCCGCGAAGACGATGGTGGCCAGCATGACGCTGCCGAAGATGGCCAGACCGAGCCGGCGCATCGGCAGGTCGGTCGTCTCCGGTTCCCCGGAGAGCAGGGCCGACGCGATCCGCCGGGTGACGAATCGGTGGGCCTGTACCTGCTCGCTGCGGGTACGCATGGCAATTCATCCTCATTTCGGCGCCACCGGCTCGCACCGGGGGTCGGCGCGGCCCCCCTAGGATAGGTGCCGACCGATAGGCTGCGGGGACCCGGATCGCCACGGAAGCCGGGTGGTCGACGGGGAGAGGCAGCGGATGGCGGCGACGGCCACAGTTTCGCGACAGCGGGTGAGCGCACAGGCGGTCTTCGCGATCCGCCGGCGCCGCGGTGCGCTGGGCGACTTCCCGGTCGGCCGGGTGATGACGGCCCAGGTCGCGCTGCTCGCCATCGTCGTCGCCGCGCTGTCCGCCGACCCGTTCCTGCGCGTCGTGTCGGGTGCGGTCGCGGTGCTCCTGCTGCTGGTCGTGTCGATCCGGATCGGCGGCCGGTGGTGGCCGACCCAGCTGCGCCGGCGCGCCGCGGTGCGCTCGCGCCGGCTGGCCGCCCGCCGGGCGATGGCCACCGCGACCCGCAGCGGCGACCCGCGGCTGGTGGCGCTGGCCGCGCTGGCCCCCGGAGCGGCGATCCGCGAGCACCACGACCGCGGCAGTGACATCGGCATCGGCCAGGACGAGCACGGCTGGTACTGCGCCCTCGTCGTGGCACCCTTCTCGTCCATGGACGGCACCCGCCGGGCCGCGTTCACGCTGGACCGCCTGGCCCGGGTGTTCACCGAGACCTCGGTCCCGGTCTCCCGCCTGCAGGTGGTCAGCTGCGTGCTGCCCGCGCCGACCCAGGCCGTCGGGTCCGGCGCCCCGCTCGTCCAGTCGTACCGCGAACTGCTCGGATCCGACGCCGTGCAGGCCGACCAGGCGCTGTGGGTGGCCCTGCGGCTGGCCCCGGCCGATGCCGCCGACGCCGCCGCGAGCCGGGGCGGCGGGCTGGACGGCGTGCACCGGGCCCTGGCCACGAGCATCGCCCGGGTCGGCAAGGCACTGTCCGAGGTGGACGTTCCCTATCGCATCCTGGACGGGCTCGAACTGCTCGACGCCGTCAGCGGGGCGAGCGGCGGCGCGGCTACTCCCGGTACCGAACAGGGGCGTTTCTGGCAGTCGAGCAGTCTGGCCCAGGTCTGCTACGAGGTCACCGAGTGGCCGAGCGGGCGCCCGACGGACTTCCTGGCCGGGTTCAGCCGGCTGCCGGCCCTGCTCGTGAGCGTGTCGGTGCTGGTGAGCCCGGCCGACGGCGAGGTCGGGCTGCGCGGGCTGATCCGGATCGGGGCGCCGGCGGCCGGGATCGCGCAGGCCGGCAAGGCGGTGGAGGACCTGGCCCGGCAGGGCGGGGGCCGGGTGCGCCGGCTGGACGACGAGCACGGCCCGGCCGTGTATGCCACCTGCCCCACGGGCGGCGGAGCATGAGCGTGAGGGAAGGCATGAGCAGCACTGGTACGCACGTCGGCGCGGTCGATCAGCTGGCCTGGCTGCGGTTCGGGGCCGATCCGGCCGGGCTGGTCCTGGGCCGCAGCGTCGAGCGGGCGCTGGTGCCGGTCCGGATGTTCCGCGAGGAGCCGGTGCGGGTGGCGCTGATCGGCGGCTGGTGGCTGGCGTCCCTGGTCGCGTTCCGGGCGCTGGCGGTGGGGGCGTGGGTGGCCGTGAGCACCACGGCGCCCGAGCGCTGGCAGCCGCTGGTCCGCGCCACGCACGGCACCGACCGGCTCGCCGTCATCGTCGGTGACCGGCCGATCAAGGCGACCGCGAGCTGGTCCAGCCCGGTGCTGCTGATCGACGACTTCGGCCCGTACGCCCCGGCCGCCCGCGGCAACCTCGCGCCCTGGCAGACCCGGCTGACCGTGCTGCCCTGGCTGACCCCGCCCGGCGCGGCGGTGGCCGGCTCGGCGACGCTGCTGATCGCCCAGCGCCTGGCCCCGGAGGAAGCGGCCCTGCTGCGCCTCGACGGGCGCACCGCGGGTCTGGTGCAGGCCATGCACGACGACATGATCGCGCTGGTCGGCGGCGGCGCCAACCGCTACGTGTGGGTCAGCCCGACCGCCGCCGAGACGCACTTCTTCGGCGCGCCGCACCGATCCCGCTAACTAGCCCGCATTGCACCATGACGTGCTGCCGCCAGTAGACCCCGCTGCGGTCTGCTTTTGAGGGGGTGTGGGTGGAGCGAAGCTCCCCCACCGCTCTTCAGGACATCGAGCGGTAGACGAAAGCGCCAGGAACACCGTCCGCCGGCGTCACGGCTCGATGGACCGGATCCAGCCGTACAGGTCGCACACCCACAGCACCAGCGGCACCACCGAGACGATCAGCACCGTCTCGATGATGTCCAGCACGCGGGCCCACACCGGGCTGATCCGGCGCCCGGCCCCGGACAGCCCGTAGCCGACGCTGATCACGGCGAGCACGATCAGGGTGCCCAGCACCAGCGTGAGCCGCTGCATCGCGGACGTCTCGAGGAACCCGGCGAGGGCGACCGCACCCAGCGCGGCCGAGCCGGCGATCAGCAGCGGCAGCCGCTGGCCCAGCCCGAGGAACCAGCGGGCCCGGATCAGCAGCAGCAGCGCCAGCACCGAGCACAGGATCAGGCTGGCCAGGGTGTGCCCGATGGCGAGGATCACCGCCGCGCCCAGCCCGACCGCGGCCACCCACCCCAGCATGGCCGTCAGGAAGTCGTCGGCCCGCTTGCTCTGGGCGAGCACCCGCTGACCGTCCACAGTGGTGGCATCGGCCCGCAGTTCCTCGGGATCATTCGGTACCGTCGGAATCGGCAGCCGCGCCATCCGGTACGCGAGCATCGGCGTCGCCGGCAGCAGCGCGAACGCCAGCGCGAACACGACGGCGGCGCCGGCCGCGGGGCTGCCGCCGAACACGAGGTCCACCGCGGCACCGAGGCAGATCGCCACCCCGACCGCGGCGGCGGCCAGGAAGACCTGGGTGGCGTCGGCCACCGCGACGGCGGCCAGGCTGGCGAACACCGCCACGGCCGCGCCGCCGACCAGCACGTGGGCCGCGGTGAGGTCACCCAGCGAGCGGCCGCCGGCCAGCACGAGCAGGCCGCCGATGCCGCCGTACACGACGCCGACCAGGCCGAAGGCGACCCCGGAGCGGCTGTCGGACAACGCCCGCGAGGCGATCAGCGCGGTCAGCACCAGCGCGACCGCCACGGCCAGCGCGACCAGCGCGCCCGGCAGCTGCGGCGGCCCGGCGGCCAGCGCGACCAGGGCCCCGGCGAGCAGCGCGGCCACGCCGAGGCCGAGGGCGAACCGGCGGGCGTTGGCCGCCTGCCAGCGTCCGCCGCGCTCCTGCGTGCCGGTGGCCACCGCGTCGACCACGTCGTCGAAGACCACCTCGGGCGCGGCCTGCGCGCGCGGGGTGAAGAAGAGCATCTCGCCGTCGCGGATGTCCAGCTGGGCCGAGGTCCGCGAGGAGTCCAGCGGCACCCCGCCCAGCCGGGACAGCACCCAGCCGCCGTGGCTCACGCCGTCGTCGGCCAGGTCCGGCCGGGCGTAGCGCAGCAGGGTCGGCAGCAGGTCGGCGATGGGAACATCGGCCGGCAGGGCGAGGTCCACCCGGCTCTGCGGGGCCACGATGGTGACCTTGCTGAGCCCGCCGCTGGCAACGGTCGGCACGAGGGGCACTCCTTCGGCGTCAGGACCATTAGGCTCTCTCGATGTCGGGCAGAGCGTACCCACAACGAGCCCCTTGGCGGGGCCCGCGGGTGCCAGGGGAGGAATCGTGAGTACCGTCATCTTCGGCCGGCCGGCCAGGCTGTCCGGTCCGCAGCTGCCCCGCGGCGAGCTGCTGCTGGAGTCGCCGCCGGAGCTTCCCGAGAACCTGCCGGGCGGCGCCGGGCGGCTGCTGATGCTGCTGCCGATGGTGGCCGGCGCGGGCGCGATGGCGTTCATGTACGCCGGCCGCGGCGGCGGGATGATGACGTACGTCACGGGTGCGATCTTCGCCGTCTCGATGCTCGGCATGGGCGTCGGCTCGATGGCCAACGGGGGCGGCGGCACCAGCAAGGCCGAGATCGACGCCGAGCGCCGCGACTACATGCGCTACCTGGCCCAGGTCCGCCGGCAGGCCCGGCGCGCCGCGGCCCAGCAGCGGGCCGCGCTGTCCTGGATGTACCCGCAGCCCGACGCGCTGTGGTCGATCGCGGCCTCCCGGCGGATGTGGGAGCGGCGGATCACCGACGACGACTTCGGCCAGGTCCGGGTGGCCGTCGGCCCGCAGAAGCTCGCGGTGAAGCTGGTCACCCCGGAGACCAAGCCGCTGGCCGACCTGGAGCCGATGAGCGCGATCGGGCTGCGCCGCTTCGTGCGCGCCCACTCCATCGTGCCCAACCTGCCGATCGCGGTGTCGCTGCGGGCCTTCGGGCGGGTGGTGCTGCAGGGCGACCGGCCGACCGCGACCGCGCTGGCCCGCTCGCTGCTGTGCCAGTTGGCCACCTTCCAGGCCCCCGAGGACCTGCTCATCGCGGTGGTGGCCGCGCCCGAGCGGCAGCGCGAGTGGGAGTGGGTCAAGTGGCTGCCGCACGCCCAGAGCCCGCGCCAGGTCGACGGGGCCGGGCCGGTGCGGCTGGTCACCACCACCCTGACCGAGATGGAGGACCTGCTCGGCGACGAGCTGGCCGGCCGGCAGCGGCACCGCCCGGAGAACAAGGCGCTGACCACCGCCGCGCACGTGCTGGTCGTCCTCGACGGCGGCGAGGTGGCCCCGACCTGCCAGCTGCTCGGCCCCGGGCTGCAGGGCACCACCGTGCTCGACCTGTCCGGGATGGTGCCCCGCGACGCCGGCCGGTGGCTGCTGCACCTCACCGTGGCGCCCGGCTCGGCCCAGGTCAGCCAGGGCGACAAGGCCACCTCGCTGGGCGCGCCCGACGCGATGACCGTCCAGCAGGCCGAGGGCCTGGCCCGCCAGCTCGCCCCCTTCCGCCTGTCCCAGCACGCCGGCGGCGAGGAGCCGCTGGCCCGGACCATGGACCTGCCCGACCTGCTGGGCATCGGCGACGCCGCGAACATCGACATCCGGGTCAACTGGCGCACCCGGCCGCTGCGGGAGCAGCTGCGCATCCCGCTCGGCCCCGGCCCGGACGGCTCGGTGGTCGAGCTGGACCTCAAGGAGTCGGCGCTGGAGGGCATGGGCCCGCACGGCCTGGTCGTCGGCGCGACCGGCGCCGGCAAGAGCGAGCTGCTGCGGACCATCGTCTCGGCGCTGGCCGTCAACCACTCCTCCGAGGACCTCAACTTCGTCCTCATCGACTACAAGGGCGGCGCGACCTTCGCCTCGATGGAGGCGCTGCCGCACACCAGCGCCGTCATCACCAACCTCAAGAACGACCTGCCCCGGGTCGACCGCATGCAGGAGGCCATCCGCGGCGAGCTGGTCCGGCGCCAGGAGCTGCTGCGCTCGGCCGGCAACTACGTGAACCGGCACGAGTACGAGAAGGCGCGCCGGGCGGGCGAACCCCTGCAGCCGCTGCCGAGCCTCATGGTGATCTGCGACGAGTTCAGCGAGCTGCTGCAGGACAAGTCGGACTTCATCGACCTGTTCATCCAGATCGGGCGGATCGGCCGGTCGGTCGGCGTGCACCTCATGCTCGCCTCGCAGCGCCTCGAGGAGGGCAAGCTGCGGGGCCTGGACACCTACCTCTCGTACCGGATCGGCCTGCGCACCTTCTCGCCCATCGAGAGCCGCATCGTGCTCGGCGTGCCCGACGCCTACGAGCTGCCCGGCGCGCCCGGGCACGGGTATCTCAAGGTCGACACCACGACGATGCTGCGCTTCCGGGCGGCGTACGTCTCCGGGCCGTACCGCGAGATCAGCTCCACGCCCGGCTCGCAGGTGCGGGTGCAGCAGCGGGTGGTGCCGTACGGCATCGACCGGGTGGCCATCCCCGAGCAGCCCAAGGCGCCCGAGCCGGAGCCGGAGCACGAGGGCAAGCAGATCTCGATGCTCGACGTGATGATCGGCAAGCTGCGCGGCCAGGGACCGGCGGCCCACCAGGTCTGGCTGCCGCCGCTGGCCGAACCGTCCACGCTGGACATGCTGCTGCCGGCCCTGTCGGTCGACCCCGCGCGCGGGCTCAGCCCGGTCGGCTGGAACGGCAACGGCCGGCTCATGGCCGCCGTCGGCATCGTGGACCGGCCGTTCGAGCAGCGCCGTGACCCGATGGGGCTCAGCCTCGACGGCGCTGGCGGGCACGTGGTCGTGGTCGGCGGCCCGCAGGCCGGCAAGAGCACCCTGCTGCGCTCGCTGATCGGCTCCCTGGCGCTGACCCACACCCCGGCCGAGGCCCAGTTCTTCTGCATCGACCTGGGCGGTGGCACGCTGCGGGTGCTCGACGGGCTGCCGCACACCGCCGGGGTGGCCGGGCGCCGGGACGCGGAGGCGGTCCGCCGTACCGTCGCCGAGGTCGCCGCCCTGCTCGACGAGCGGGAGGCGCGGTTCACCGCCAACGCGATCGACTCGATGGCGGCGTACCGGGCACGGCGGGCGGCCGGCGACTTCCCCGAGGACCCGTTCGGCGACGTGTTCCTGGTGGTGGACGGCTGGGGCCTGCTGCGCGAGGAGTACGAGGAGCTGGTCTCGATCGTCACCACCCAGATCGCCCCGCGCGGCCTGGGCTTCGGCGTGCACATCGTGATCAGCGCCACCCGCTGGGCCGAGGTGCGCAGCAACCTGCGCGACCTCATCGGCACCCGGATCGAGCTGCGCCTGGGCGACCCCAACGAGTCGGAGATCGACCGCCGGGCCGCGGCCAACGTGCCGGCCGGGGTGCCGGGCCGCGGCCTGACCCACGACAAGCGGCACTTCCTCTCCGCCCTGCCGCGCATCGACGGCAGCCAGCTCCCGGCCGACGTCTCCGACGGGGTGGCCGACCTGGTCAAGCGGGTGGCGGAGAGCTGGACCGGGCGGCCCTCGCCCAAGGTGCGGCTGCTGCCGCGGCTGCTGCCCGCGGCGGATCTGGCCCGGGTCACGGACCGCGCCCAGCCCGGCATCCCGATCGGGATCAACGAGGCGCACCTGGCTCCCGTGTACCTCAACTTCGACGTCGATCCGCACCTGATCGTCTTCGGCGACTCGGGTTCGGGCCGGACCAACCTGCTGCGGCTGATCGGCCGCCAGATCATGGACCGGTACTCGCCCGACCAGGCCAAACTGGTCGTCGGCGACTACGGGCGGGGGCTGCTCGGCGCGTTCTCGGCGGAGTACCAGCTGGCCTATGCGCCCTCGGGGCAGGCACTCACCGACACGCTCAACTCGGTCCGCCAGGCCATCACCAACCGGCTGCCCGGCCCCGACGTGACCCCCGACCAGCTGCGCAAGCGCAACTGGTGGAAGGGGCCGGAGGTGTTCGTGCTGATCGACGACTACGACCGGGTGGCGGGCGTCGGCGGGAACCCGGTCTCGGCGCTGGTCGACCTGCTGCCGCAGGCCCGCGACGTGGGCCTGCACCTGATCGTCGCGCGGCGCACCGGCGGTGCCGCCCGGGCCCTGTACGAGCCGGTCATCCAGCGGCTCCGCGAGATCAACTCGCCCGGCCTGCAGATGTCCGGCAACCGCGAGGAGGGCGCGCTGTTCGGCACCCTCAAGCCGAGCCCGCAGCCGCCCGGCCGCGGGTTCCTGGTGCGCAACGCCGAGAACGTGGAGCTGATCCAGACGGCCTGGGTGGACCCGCTGTGACCGTCCGCAGTAGGTTGCGCGGGTAGACCACCGTAAATGGGGTCAGCGGGGAGCGGCCCCCATCAGCTACCGTTTTGTGCAGACGATGCACGGGGTCGTACCGCCACTCACGGACGGCGACGGCCGCGGTGACCGCGACGGTCAGCCGGCCGGCGCATCGATGAAGTGAGTCAGCAGAGGAAGGGCGCGGGTATGAGCGGTACCAGTAGCGTGGATTTCACCACGCTCTATCAGGCTGCTAAGGACGTCAGGGCGGTCAAGGAAGAGATCAACGGCGAGGTCCGCGGCTTCGACGGAACCGTCGCCCACATGCTCAGCGGCTGGCGCGGCTCCGCGGCCACCGCGTTCCAGGGCCTGGCCGGGCAGTGGCAGCAGGACGTCGGCCGGGTGCTGCTCGCCCTCGAGGGCATCGCGGACGCGCTCGAGAAGTCCGCGGGCATGCACCAGCAGACCGACGCCGACCAGCAGGCCGCCGTCAACAGCATCATCGCCGGCATCAACCCGTCCTGATCCGACGGACGAGAGAGGCTGAGGAACGCACATGAGCGACGGCGAAGTTTACGTCAACTACGCGGCCCTGCAGGACGGCGAGGCGCAGATCATCCAGATCTCGCAGCGCATCGAGCAGAAGCTGGCCGACCTCAAGAGCCGGCTCGCCCGGATCTCGTGGGAAGGCTCCGACCAGCAGGCCTACCTGGGCTACCAGGCCCAGTGGGACCAGGCGATCGCGGACCTGAACACCGTGCTGGCCAAGACCGGTGCGCTGGTCGGCTCGGCGCACGGCAACTACAAGCAGAACGAGATCAACAACACGCACGTGTGGGACGCAGGCTGAGCCCAGCTGGTTCGCATCGGGCCCGGGCCGCGCACGACGCGACCGGGCCCGATCGGCGTTCTCAGGGCCTCATGCTCGCCGGCAGGCTCCGGCCCAGCCTGGGGTGCGTCAGGGTGCGCGCCCAGCCCTCCACGGCGTGCCGCTCGGCCGTCTCCCGCAGGGCCGGCGGCACCGCGCGCAGGCTCATCCAGAACGTCTCGAAGTCCGGCGCGAGGTACCGCAGCAGGTTCCTGGTGATCGCGTCCGGCGTATAACCCTGCTGGTCGTGGGGGTCGTCGTCGTCCAGGTGATAGACCGGCCCGCGGTCCAGGTCCAGCACGAGCGCGCCGCCCTGCACGAAGCCGACCGCCAGCAGCCCCTCCTCGACCCGGTCACGCATGGCCGCGTGCTGCTGCACCAGGTCGGCCAGCACGTCGCCGCCGTCCGGCACGGCGCCGAAGAGCGGCTGGTCAACCACGAAACCCCCCGCCGGGTGTACTGCCGGAAACTCGGGCCGGCCGCCGTTGCTCGCGGCCAGGTAGTGCCGGTACGGGGCGGGCAGGGGCCGCCCGAGCGCCTGCTCGATCCCGGCCAGGGTGTCCTCGCCGAGCGTCGCCTCCACCCGGCAGCCGGGCGCGGGTCCATCGGTGCCGGTCAGGCCCCGCCGGGTGCGGTCGTTGCGGCTGGTGCTGACGCCGCCGACGTGGCGGAACGAGCCGTACAACTCGATCGGGACGAGCCCCAGGTGCCGGCTCAGCGGCAGCCACGCCCACGTCCACCCGGCCGGGGTGAACGCCTCGCCCGTTGTCCACAGTGGATCGCCGCTGCGCCGGCCGAGCTCGTCGGCGGTCCGCACGCCCAGCACCCGCGCCTCGTCCCAGCCCAGGCCGCGCGGGGCCGGCGGGACCTCGACGAGCAGCCGGGCGTAGGGGATCCAGTCCGGGACGCCGTACGGCATGATCTCCACGCCGTCCGGATAGCGCTCCCGCAGCACATCCGGCCCGGGAAACAGCAGCTGGCCCGCGTGCTCCATCGGCGACGGCGCGGCCGGATCGGTGGTCGTCACGCCGCTCCCCCGTCGCGCGACCACAACAGCTCGCCGGTTTCCAGAGCGCTTCGATGGTACGGCCCGGGCTCCCACCCCGCCCAGAAGATCTCGACCGTCGGCACCACGTCGCCGGCCTCCGCGGGCCGCGCGGCGATCACCTTGGCCAGGTCCTGCTGAAAGCGGTCGGTCAGCAGCCAGGCCTCGGTCGCCGGGGCCACCTCGGCCAGGTAGACCCGCCGCGGCCCGTCGCCGTCGGCGCGCCAGGCCCGCCAGATCCGCAGCGGGCCGCGCTCGTACTTCAGCGAGGCGGCGGCGGACACGTCGGTGAAGTCCTGCGCCACGCCGGGCCGGGCGGTGAACCGGCCCGGGTCGTCCGGCACGGCGTCGACGAGCGCGAGCCGGGCCAGCTTCGGCGTCTCCCCGCCGGGCACCCCGAAGGCGCGGGAGATCTCGACGATGGCGTTGACCTCCGGCCGGGTGAGGGCCACGCCGGCGTCGAGCGCGGAGACGACGGTCGCTTCCGGTACCACGGCCAGATCGGTGACGACGGAGCGCCGCAGCGACACGAGGTCGGCGTCGGGGAGCCGGCCGGCCAGCGCGAGCAGCAACTCGTGCAGCTGCACGAAGTACTCGTCGCCGGTGCCGGGCGCGAAGCCGCGCGCCGCGGGCCACCACTGCAGGTGGACCTCGACGTCCGGGTCCTCAGCTGGCGCCATACGGCACCTCCGTCATCACGATGATCTCGGCGTCGTCCTGCCCCGCCCGCCGTAGCCTCTCACGGATGTCCGCGAGCATCTCGGGCGGCAGCGTGGCCGGGTCGGCGCGGCGGGTCTGCACGTCGGGCGGGAGGACCGCCTCCTGCTGGCGCGGGTACCAGGAGAACGGCGCGATGTCGCGGGCCGACTCGCCGGACAGCACGTAGACCACCATCGCCTTGCTCGGGTCGGGGTCGCGGCGCAGGAACTTCATCGCCTCGCCGACGTCCCGGCTCAGGCTCACCACCTGCGTGGTGTGGCCGATCGGGTCGGTGGGGGTGCCGTACAGCACCCGCTTGGCCGGCTCGCTGATGCCGTCGCCGCGGAAGGCGTAGACCGGCTCGTGGCTGCCGACGGCCGGCATCCGCATGAGCCCGTCGTGGATCATGTCGGCGTGCCAGCGCATCTCGGCGCGCAGGTCCGGAATGCCGGCGCGCACCTGGGCGTCGATCGCCTCCCGGGCGGCCACCCGGTCGCGCATCGCCTGGTCGAGCGCCGCGGCGTCGCCGGCCGTGGTGGCCTCGTTCACCCGGTGGTTGGCGTCGAGCCAGTCCCGGGCCAGGGCGCTGGGCGGCGAGTTGAACTGCCGCGACGCCCCGTCGGCGGGCTCCTCGTGCATCAGGTTGCGCACGAACTCCGGCGCGTGCATCGGCCGGCCGGTCGCCATCCGCTCCAGGTAGTCCGAGGTGGTACGCATGATCTTGTTCGAGAACTCGGTCGGGCCGCCGGTCGCACCGGGGTCGAGCTGCTCGCGGATCATCGTGTTCAGCAGGGAGTACCCGTAGCGGCTGTACACCGCCATGGCCACCGCGTGCGCCTCGGTCAGCCCGTCGCGCACCGCGTGCTGGGCCGCCTCGCTGTGCGGGTCGATGCCGTTGTCCTCGAGCCACTGCTCGACCTCCCGGCCGCGGAACTCGTGGTACCGCTCGAGCGTGCGCTCCAGCACCTCCGGCGTGACCTCGCTGAAGCCGCCCTCGCGGGCCCGTTCGAGGTAGAGCGACTCGTGCGGGAGCAGCCCGTCCGGCAGGAACGTGCGCAACTCGTGCACGTCGACGGGGAGCCAGCGGTACAAGTCGATGGGCGAAAAGTCGTGCGCGGACGTGATCGGATCCATCCGCCCGACGCCGGCCGCGTCGGCGCCACGCATGACCTCCAGCATCGAGTGGTCGGGCCCCGGGAGCATCCAGCCCATCAGCCCGGCCATGAACTCGCCCGAGGTGACGTGCGACGCGGGCCGCATCAGCTCGTGGGCGATCAGCATCCGCGCGGTGGTGCCGGAGACGCCGTCGACGACCGGGAAGCCGGCCTCGCGCATCCGGACGGCCCACGGGCCCTGCACCTCGTGCAGGACCCCGCCCTCGCGGATGCGCAGCCGGGTGTCGTCCTCGATCGGGCGGCGGATGAACCGTTCCTGGTACGCCGTCTCGCGCTCACTCAGCGGCACGCCCAGCCGCTCGTAGTCCGCGGGCGTGCTGGCGTGCGCGCGCTGCTCGGCCGGGGTGCGCCAGTACCGGTCGCGGCTCTCGTTGAACTCCTCGAGGTTGTGCGCGGCCCGGTCCGACTCCCGCACGAGGTGCGGCAGCGACTCCTCGAGCACCATCGGCCGCGCGGCCCCGAGCTGGTGCACCAGGTCGACGTTGACGATGTCCGCCACGTGGTCCAGCACACCGGCGTCGCGCGCCCGGATGACCAGCTCGACGAGCGTGTGCCCGCTGCCCCGGTTGTCGAACGCGGCGTTGTAGTACGCGGTCATCAACTCCCGCACGTTCGCCGGCGGGGTGGCGTGCTCCTGCCCGGTGAGGATCGGCTCGCGGCCGAGCATCCAGCCGACCTGGCCGGCGCTGCTGGGGTTGTCGCTGCGGAAGAACGTACTGTCGACCCGGCGCTGGATGGCCCGCTCGGACGCGGTCGGGTCGAGCAGCGTCTCCAGCCGCACCATGGCCGCGCGCAGATCGGTGACGGCCTGCCGCGAGGCGGCGATGACGTCGGGGTGGCGGTAGAGGTGCGCGCCGACGGCCCGCTCGTACGCGTGGGCCCGTTCGATCCAGTGCGGGTCACCGTAGAAGTCCTGGAACCGGAACACGGGCGGGCGCATGACGCGTTGCACCGGCTCGGCGAGCGGATCGTGCGCGCCTCGGTCGGCGAACTCGGACCGGGTCCCTTCATGGTGTTGGGCGTTGGTGTGCTCAGTCGTCGGGTGCTCAGTTGTCGAGTGCTCGGGTGTGGCGTGCTCGGTTGTGGCGTGTTCGATGCCGTCGGGGCCGAAGGTGCGCCAGTGGCCGTCGGGAGGGTCGGCCGGGAGCCAGCGGCCGTGCTCCAGGACGCCGGACGAGACCCGCTCCTCGCCGCGCAGGTTGGTCCACATCCGCTCGGTCGGGGCCTCGACGGTCAACCCGGTCTCGCGGGCGAACACGGCGGCCGGCGAGTGCTCACCGCGCCCGACCTCACAGGAGGCGAGCCGGATCTGCTGGTGCTCCCCGACCCGGATGCGGCCTTCCTGGCGCAGCTGCTCGAACGCCCGGGCGAACTGCTCACCGGTGAGCACCCGATCGCCGATCCTGAACCCTTCGGGCGAGCCGTGCAGGTCGAGCACGACCTCGTTGGGGCGCCCGCGGTACGCCTCGGCGAACTGGTGCATCCGGTCGCCGTCGGGGTAGAAGGAGTACCCGCCGGGCGTCTCCCGCACGTGATCGCGGACGAGCTGCATCGCGGTCTCGTCGCTGACGAACCGGGACTCCGCCAGGGGCTGGTCGTGCTCACCGCCCGGCTCCTGCTCGTGATCCCCGGCCCGCTGCTCGTGCTCGGTGGTTCCCGGCTCGTGCCGCGTCGTCGCGGGCTCGTGCTGGGTGGTGCCCGGCTCGTGCTGCGTCGTCGCGGGCTCGTGCTGGGTCGTTGCCGGCTCGTGCTGGGTCGTCGCGGGCTCGTGCTGGGTCGTGGCCCGCTCGTGCTGCGTCGTTGCGGGCTCGTGCTGGGTGGTGCCCGGCTCGTGCTGGGTCGTTGCCGGCTCGTGCTGGGTCGTTGCGGGCGGGCGTTCGCCGGTGGGCGGGGGTGTGCCGCTGGTGGGGCGCTCCTTTGCCCCGTCCGAGAACCGCCCCTTCTCGAACGCCTCCTGGGCGGCCAGGCGCTGCTGACCCTCTTCGGTGAGCCTGATGCCCCGCGCACCCTCGGGCGGCCGGGCCTCGCTGTAGTACGCGTCGTGCCGCGCCTTGACCTCGTCGTAGCCCGGCGAGTCCTTCGGCGTGCTCCGCAGGATCTTGTAGTCGTCGTGCGAGACCGTCTTGGCCGTGTAGCTGGCCTCGGTGTGAATCTGGACCTCGAACGTGTGCCCGGTGACCCGATCGTGCCAGGTAGTGTTGATCCCGACGTAGCCCTCGGTACGGTGCCAGAAGTTCTTGAACGACACCGGCTCGAACCGATGGTTGCCGTCCTTGTCGAGCGCGTTCGTCAGGTAGTCGAGCGTCCGCTGCGCGCCCTGGGTGTAATGCTCATCGGAGAAGCCGACGGTGTACCTGACGGTGTCCTTCATGTTCGCCAGATGCTCGTCCAACGAGGCAGCCGGATCCTCAGCGATGTCCGCCGCGAGCTTCCGCTTGAACGACACATCATCCTTGAGCCGGTGGTCCTCGCCCTTCAACTGCCCGCCAACCTCATCGGCCAGCCTGTGCATCTCCGGCGTGAGCACCTTCTCGGCCTGCTTGGCATGCTCCAGCGCCCGCTCGGCCACCACTTCCTGATCACCGGTAAGCCCCGGCTGCCGAGCCACCCCCTCATCGTGCGGCTGCGACTCATCATGGGGCTGCGACTCATCGCGCGGCTGCGACTCGTCATGGGGCTGAGTCTCATCGTGGGGCTGAGTCTCATCGTGGGGCTGGGTCTCGGTCTCGTCGCGCGGGGGGTTGTTGTCGCGCGGCGGCGTGTCGTCACGCGGCTCCGTGCCCCGGTCGGCGAACTCATCCTCACGGCGCGCGGGCGGGGTCGAGTGCTCCTCAGTCGTCGGCCGCTGATGACCGGGCCCCGGGCGCTCGGTGGTGGTCGCAGCGCGCTCGGTCGTCTTCGCCGCTCGTTCAGTCGTGGTCGCCGGGCGTCCAGTTGTGGTTGCCGCGCGGTCGGTGGTGGTCGCCGCGCGGTCGGTGGTGGTTGCGGCGCGGTCGGTGGTGGTTGCCGCGCGGTCGGTGGTGGTTGCCAGGCGTTCGGCCGGTGGGGCGGTGTGGGTGCCGGACTCGCCGGTGCGTTGCGTGGGGATGGTGGCGCCGGGGCGGGTGGCGGCGGCGGACTCATAGCCGGTGTGCATGACGGCGGGACCAGTGGCCACGGACGGCGTTGTGGTGGCGGGGGTTTCGGTGCGGGCGGGCTCGGCGCGTACCGGCTCCGGGCGGGCGCCTCCCGACGTGACGAACCCCTCCGGCGCGGCGAAGGTGGTGCCCGCGTCGGCCAGGGTGACGCCGGGCTCCTGGCCGCTGCCCGGGCGTTCGACCGTCACCGCGTGCTCGGTGGTCGTCGGATGCGCGGTCGAGGTGGACGTGGTCGAGGTGGACGTGGTCGAGACGTGTTCCGTCGTCGGCGCGTGTCCGGTCGCGACGGTGGACGTGGCCGCGTGGCCGGTGGAAGCAGGGACCTCGGTGGTCGCCACGTGCGCCGACGTCGTCGCCGGATGTCCGGCACTGGTCGAGACGTACTCGGTCGTGGCCGGGTGTCCAGCGGTCGTCGTGGTGACGTGCTCGGTCGTCGTCGGGTGGGCGGCCACCGTCGTGGTCTGGGCCGAGGACGAGGTGTGGCCGGCCGTGGTGGTTGAGGTCGAGGTGTGCCCAGTCGTCGTGGTTTCGCCGTTGAGGACGCTCAGAATGTGGTCCTGGCTCGGCTGAGCCACATGCGTCTCGCCGCTCGTGGTCTCCGTGCCAGGACGACCCGCCGTGAACTCGGTCTCCGTGCCAGGACGACCCGAGGAAAACTCCGTGCCAGGGCGGCCCGTGGAGAACTCCGTGTTCGGACGCCCGGAGGAGAACTCCGTGCCCGGGTGGCCCGTCGAAGTCTCGCTCCCTGGGCGGCCCGTGGTGAGCTCCGAGTTCGTCTCGAAGTGCTCGCCGCCGGTCGTCAGGGGCTGGCCGTGCTCGTCCTGCCGTACGAAGCCGTGCCCGCCCAAGTTGGCCCCGCCGATGAAGGCCCCCGCCGTCGCCTGCTTGGCCAGCGATTCGAAGGTGAGCGGCTCGCCGGTCGCCGCGGCCAGGCCCAGGGCGCCGAAGGCGTTCCCCGCCGCGCCGGTGGTCATGCGGCCCAGGAAGCTCTTGGTGAAGTTTGGCATGAACTTCGACGCGCCCATGTGGACGCCGCCGCCGGCCACGCCGAAGGCGACGCCCGCGATGGCGCCGTTGATGACGTCGGTGCCCAGGGTGGAGGTGTCGAAGTGGGTACGGTGCCCCTCGCCGATCTGGATCGCCTGGATGACGACGTCGCTGAGGACGTTCTGGACGATCATGAAGATCATCGTCTTGATGACGTTCGTGGCGATGATGCGGATGAAGGACTGGGTGGCGACCTCGGCCACCGGGATGGCCGCGGTCGAGGCGCCGAACGACGGGATCGCCATCGCCAGGTAGTAGGCGATCTGGATGGCCAGGATGATCAGCGCGATGATGAACTGATACTTCGCGAACTCGATCTGCAGCGCGGTCTGGTCGCACAGCTCGCCCAGGGAGCTACAGAGCTCGATGAGCTTGGGCAGGTAAGCTTCCTCGCCCTCGCTGTAGCGCGCCCAGTACTGGGTGAAGTGGTCGGCCAGCTCGCCGCCGACCGCGCCGAGGACGCGCAGCGACGCCGCGTTGCCCTCGTCCAGCACGCCCTGGACACCCTGGGCCGCCTCGAGCCAGACGTCCTTGAGCCGCCACAGGGCGTCCTCGTCGCCCTCCGGCCAGTCGGAGCCGACGATCCACTCCAGCCACTGCAGCTCGCCCGGCAGTTCCATGCCCATGGCGTTCCTCCCCCCGCGCCTTCAGCAACCGGTCCGGTCAGGAGCCGGGTCGGTCGGTGCGCCAGTCGGCCCACCAGCGATCCGCGATCCGGGCCGCGAGCCGCGGCGGGATCTCCTCGTACTCCTTGTCGGACTCCCCGAGCTCGATGTCGATGAACGCCGAGGTGCGCGACCAGATCATGTCCCGGGGCAGCGACTCGTCCACGCGCCAGCCCTGCTCGTTGCGCCACTGCCGCCACAGGCCCTTGGGCGCTTCCGCCGGGTACTTCGGATAGCTGACGCTGGCGAAGTAGGTGGCGGCCTTCCGTCCGGTGGCCGGTGGCGGGGGCGACGTCGACAGCGCGAGTTCGGCGGCGGCGTCCGAAAGCTCATCCGGTACCGTCGAAGGCGCCTGAAACCGTCGCGACGTGATGTGCGCGACGAGGTCGTCGTCGGGGGCGCAACCCCGCGTGCGGAGGTAGTAGGCGGACGCGTCCTGCCACACCCACACCCCGTCGGTCCGGTAACTGAGCGGCACCGCCCGGCCGGCAGCGGGATCGAGCGGGTCGGCCTCGAAGCCGGAGGCGCGCAGCACGATCGGGGCCGCCTCCAGGTAGCGGATCAGCGACTCCCGCTCGGCCGCGTCCACGACCCGGCGCCGGTCGGCCGAGAAGTACGGCGAGCCGTCGTCGTCCACCGCGTCGAAGACCGCCGCGATGCGCAGCGGGGCCGGGTCGGTCACCGCTGGAACTTCTTGTCGTTGGCGTCCTCGCCGCGCGCGGTGGTGTCGGCCATCTCCTCGAGGCCGGCCGCCATGTCCTTGAGCCCGTCGCGCATCTGCGGGAAGAACTCGAGCGCGTTGATCTTCGGGTCGGAGTAGTTCTTGTCGAACGCCTCGCCGTACTGGTCGCCGCCCTGGCAGTGGCCCTCGGCGCCGATGCCGTCGACCAGCGCCTGCAGCACCTCCTGCATGCGGTTGCCCAGGTCCGTGTAGGACTTGGCGGCCGTCTTCACCTGCGGCCCGTCGATCCAGTACCCGCTCATGCCGACAGCCTAGCGACAGCGGTCACTACCAGGGGGCCCACGTCAGCCGGTCCGCGGCGGCGGGGCACCCGGTCCGGGGCGCAGGTCGCGCAGGCCCGGCATGTCCTTGGGGTCCTCCGGGAACATCTTGCTGAAGTCGAAGTCGCCGCCCATCCGGGACAGCCCGGCGACGTCGGGCATGTTCGGGGTGACCAGCTCCTGCACGCGCCGGCGCAGGTCGTCGGTGGCGGCCTTGGCCGTGGCCACGATGGTCTCGCCGAGGGTCGCCGAGTCCAGGGCCCGGAACGCCCGCGGGTTGATGTCCACCGCCGTCAGCGCGCCCCGGTGGTCCACGGTCACCTTGACCAGCTCGTCCTCGGACTGGGCGGTCGCGGTCAGCTCGGCCATCTCCCGCTGCATCCGGCCGAGGTTGTCCCGCACCTGCCGGTACTGCTGCATCAGCTCGTCGATGTGTGCCTGATATTCAGCCCGCACGGTCGGAACCTCCATAGGCGGGAGCCACCGGCCGGCGGCGCGCGCGGACGATCACTATCACGGCCACCAGCACCAGCACCAGCAGCAGCCCGGCCGCGGCGGCGACGCCGGCCAGGACGACCATCGGGACGCCGGACTTGGACGCGGCGGGCGCCCGCGCGGCGAGGGGCTGCGCCGACGTGCTCGCCGAGGGCGCCGCCACCGGGCCACCGAGGGGGTTGGCGGCCACCTCGGGGACCTCGGCGGTGAGCGCCTCCAGCGGCTGGACCACGCCGAAGCCGTAGTCGGCGTCGCGGCCCGGGTTGCCGGCGTCCTTCGCCGTCCGGATCAGCCGGTTGATCACGTTGGCCGCGTTGAGCTGCGGGTACTTGGCCCGGATCAGCGCCGCCACGCCGGAGACGAACGCGGTCGACACGCTGGTGCCGTCGGCCAGGCCGTAGGTGGAGGAGGACTGCGACGGGGGTACGGCCACCGGCACCTGCGTGGCCGGCGCGGCGATCACCGCGGCCGCCCCGCGCACCGAGCCCGACCAGACCTTGCCGTCGTTGCCGACGCCGGTGACCGCGACGACGCCGGGAATGCCGGCCGGCACGAGCGGCTCGGTGATGCCCAGGTTGGTGTTGCCGATGCCGGCGATCACCACGACGTCGTGGTCGAGCGCGTACTTGATCGCGTCCTGCTCGTACTGGTGACTCTCGCCGGTGTGCCCGAGCGAGATGTTGATGACCTTGGCCCCGTGGTCGGTCGCCCACCGGATGGCCTGCGAGGTGGTCTCCGAGTTGGACTTGCCGCCGGTGATCTGGTTGGCCACCGGCAGGATCCTCGCGGCCGGCGCGATGCCGAGCATGTGCTCGTTGCTGCCGCCCTTGGCCGCGATGATGCTGGCCACACCGGTGCCGTGGACCACACCGGCGGCGTCGGGCCCCCACCCGTCCTCGGGCCCGCCGGGCGCGGTCGTGCCGCCGTGCTCGACCTGCCCGGTGAGGTCGGCGTGGGTCGCATAGATCGGGCTGTCGATCACGGCGACGGTCACGCCGGCACCCTTGGTGATCTGTTGGACCTGCGCGATTTTGTACGGCGTGAGGTACCACTGCGCCTCCCGCACGTTGCGCGGTGCGGCGTGCGCGGCCGTGGGCGGGACGGCGGCGGCCAGGAGCCCGGCCAGCGCGGCGACGGCGACGAGCCGGCGCCTCACTGCCGCGTCCACTGGTTGGTGTTTCCGGGCGGTGGCGGCGGTGGATAGCCCGGCGGCGGTGCGGGCCAGGGCTGGGCCGCGGCCCGCCGCCGGCGCGCGGACGAGCGGGCGATCACGATCAGCGTGACCACCAGCGCCAGCAGCAGGACGACCGGGATCGCGACCAGCAACGCCACCTTGCCCATGTCGGCCTTGGACTTCGGCACCTCGGTGGGCGTGGGCCCGGCGCTCGCCCCGGGCGCGGCAGCCGGCACAGCGCCGAGCGGGTTCTCGGTCACCGCGGGCACATCGGCGGTCAGGGCGTCGAGCGGTCGTACGGTACCGAAGCCGAAGTATTTGTCCCGTCCCGGATCGCCGTTGTCCTTGGCCGTCCTGACCAGCCGGTTGATCACGTTGGCCGCGTCGAGCTGCGGGTATTTCGAGCGGACCAGCGCCACCACGCCGGACACGATCGCGGTGGCGAGGCTGGTGCCGGCGGCCAGGCCGTAGCCAGTCTTGTACGACGTGTGCACCGACCCGACCGACATCTGCGAGCCGGGCGCGGCGAGGACCGTCTCCGGCCCGGACGCCGAGCCGTTCCAGAAGTCGCCGTTCTGGTCGACGCCCGACACCGCGATGACGCCGGGGATGTTCGCCGGGGCGATCACCTCGCGCATGCCCTCGTCGGTGTTGCCGACGCCGGCCACCACCACGATGTCCTTGGACACGGCGTAGCGGATCGCCTCGAGCTCCTCGGGCGTGGCCTTGCCGTTGTGCCCGTTCGAGAGGTTGATGACCTTGGCGCCGTGGTCGGCCGCCCAGCGGATGCCGGCGGAGATGGTCCGCGGCGAGCCGGTGACGCCGGTGGACGCCGCGACCGGCAGGATCTTCGCGGCCGGGGCGATGCCGAGCATGCGGTCGTCGCCGCCGCCCTTGCCGGCGATCAGGGTCGCCACCTCGGTGCCGTGCCCGCTGTCCTCGTTGTCCGGGCCCCAGCCGTTGGCCGGGCCGCCGTTGGTCGAGGTGCCCTCCAGCAACTGCCCGGCCAGGTCGCGCTGGCCCGACCAGATCGGCGAGTCGACCACGGCCACGACCACGCCGGCGCCCTTGGTGACCTGCTGGGCCTGCGCGATCTTCAGCGGGTTGAGGTACCACTGGTACTGGCGCACCGGGTCGGCCTGCGCCGGTGCGGCCACCAACGCCGTGCCGGCCACTCCGGCCAGGACGGCCAGGGTCGCCGCGATCGCACGGCGCACGGTCAGCCTCGTCATCCGTCCACTTCGCAATCGCTCACGTCAGCCCAGCACGGTCGGCGCGGCATCGGTGTCGCCGCCCCACGGGTCCTCGTCCTCGGTCAGCCAGGTGCCGCGCTCGTCCTCGGGGGCGTGCGCGCCCGCGCCGTGGCCGGCCCCGCCGGGCATCATCCCGCCGCGGCCCCGGCCGGCGTTGCCCCGCCCGGCCGCCCCGGGCATCCCGCCCAGGCCCATCGGCATCGACGGCCCGGCGACCGGCCGGCCCGCGGTGGTGCCGCCGAGCCCCGCGCCGGCTCCGGCCCCGAGGCCGCCCATGCCGCCGCCGACCCCGCCCAGACCTCCGCCACCGGTGCCCAGGTCGCCGAGCCCGCCGCCACCGGCGCCGGCCAGGCTGCTGAGCGGATCGGCGTCCGGATCGAAGCCACCCGCGCCGGCCCCGCCCGGGTCGAAGCCGGTGCCCGTGCCGGCGGTGGGGTCGAACGCCCCGACGTCGGCCGCGTTCGCGTTGGGGTCGAAGGCGCTGGAGCCGAACGGGTCGTTGCCGAGGCCGGACACGCCGGGTCCGCCGCCCCCGCCCGGGAACTTGGTGCCGCCCGGGAAGTCCGTCTTCCCGGTGGAGATACCGGTGGACACCGGCTCGGGGTTGGCCGTCGTCACCGAGGACTGGTTGTAGGCGTTGTCGACCCCGTTGTAGTACTCCTCGGCCTCCTTGGTGTACCCGAAGATCCAGTCCCCCACCTGCGAGGTGACGTGGCCGAGGGTCTCCCGGGCGATGTTGCCGAGGGTGTCCATGAAGCCGTTGCGGAACATGCCGGACTGCAGGGCGACGCTCATGTACGGCTGGCCGGACACGGCCCCGCCGGTCAGCACGCCGTAGGCGAAGATGCCGTTGGCCGCGTCGAGCTCGGCGGCCCGCCCCTGGACCTCGTTCAGCATGTACTCCGGCACCGGCATGTTGTCCTGCGCCCACTGGAGCTTGTCCTTGGCCGCCTGCAGCATCGGCCGGACCCCGCTGTTCTTGGACGCGGTCTCCTCGATGGTCTTGGCGATCTTCTCCAGCTTGGAGAAGTAGTCCTCGGCCGCCTCGCCCTTCCAGCTCTGCTTGAGGTCGTGGATGCCGTCGCGCAGGCTGTCGGCCAGGGTCTGGGCGTTGCGGTAGATCGCGCCCCACTGCCCGTCGAGCACGTCGATGGCGCCCGGCCGGCCGGCCACGCAGACCTTGGTGACCATTTCCTCCCAGTCGGCCATCAGAAGCTCCCGTCCTGCGACGGGCTCGTGACGGCGGTGGTGGAGGTGCCACTGCTACCGCTGCCCTGCGAGCCCTCGGTGAACGCCTTCTCGACCGCCTGCACGTTGAGGGTGTTGTTGTGCTCGGCGTCCTTGTAGTTCTTCACGATCGACTCGGTGGCCTTGACCGCGGCGTCCAGGGCGTGCGCGATGTCCCGGTAGGACTCGATGACCGTGTCCACGTACCGGTTGTGCTTGCCCCAGACGAGCTTCGAGCTGTCGACGCCGCCGAAGTACAGGTCACCCTGGTTCTGCGTGAGGCTCATCGCGCCGGTCTGCATGATCAGGTGATCCTGGACGTACTGCTTCAGGCCCTCCAGCCACGGAATGGCGCCCTCGAGCGACTTGATGTCGACCTGTGTCGGCACCCCGGTATCGGGCGTTATCGGGGTCAGCACCCTCTTGACGTCGTCGTTTCCGCTCATCGCAGCCCTCCCCCGTGACCGTCAGCCGGTTGCCCTGCACCTTAACGCAGCCGGGCCATCCATCGACGACCCCTTGGCATTGACCGGGAAAAATATCATCGCGGCCGCGCCGACCGGCTGGTGATGCTCACGGTCCGGCCGACGACCGGGGTGAACCCGCCGTCCGGCCCGGCCGTCTCCGCGTCCTGCGCGGACCGCCCCGCCCGCCACTGCCGGGCCCGCCCGCGGCGCAGCACCGGCGCCGCGATCAGGATGAGCACCGCGACCAGCAGCAGGCCCGCGGCGACGGCACCGCCGACGCGCCGTACCGTGGCATCGGCGTCGACCCGATCCGCCGGCGCGGCCAGCTGCCCCGTCGCCGCCGGCCCGGGGGTGCGCACGGTGCGGAACACCGCGGCGACGGCCTGGTAGGGGTTGACCACGCCGTACCCGACCTGCTCGTTGTGCCCCTGCGGCGGGTGGTCGGCGGTGCTGCGGATCCGGTCGGAGACCTCGGTCGCACTGAGATCCGGCTGGTACGCCCTGATCAGCGCCGCGACCCCGGAAACGTACGCGGCCGCGAAGCTCGTCCCGCCCTCCTCCAGCAGCCCGTAGCCCCCGCCGCGCGGCGCCGGCCCGATGATCTCCATCCCCGGTGCCGCCACGTCGACGTACTCCCCGGTGCTGGACGTGCTCACCCGCTGGTCCTGCCGATCCACCCCGGCGACCGCGATGACCCCCGGGTAGGCGGCCGGAAAGATCGGCTGCCCGTCGTTCGCCCCGCCACCCTCGTTCCCGGCCGCCGCGACCACCACGATCTTGTGGTCGATCGCCGACTTCACCGCGTCGGCCAGCTCCTGCGTGGGGTTGCGAATCTGCAGCGAGAGGTTGATCACCTGCACGTTGGCCGCGATCGCGTCCCGGATCGCCTGCGCCACGATGGCCGGCTCCCGCGGATCGTTGGTGTTCTTCCCGGCCAGCACCCGCAACGGCAGAATCTTCGCGTCGGGCGCGATCCCGGAGAAGGTCGCGTCGGGCGAGTCCTTCCCGGCGATGATCGCCGCCACGACGGTCCCGTGCCCGACCGCGTCGCAGGTCGGATCGGTCCCGCCCTGCGTGTAGTCCTTGCCGGCGAGGACCTTCCCGGCCAGCTTGGGATGCTGATCCGACACCCCGGAGTCGATGACCGCCACGGTGACCCCGCCCCCGCGCGAGAGCTGCCAGGCGTTCCCGGGCTGCAGCCGCAGCAACGGCCACGGCGTCTCGGTGAGCTGATCGGAGCGCGACTGCCCGCAGTTGTTGGCCGCGTACAGCGGCACCCGAGCGGACGCGGGCGCCGCCGTCCCGGCCACCACCAGGGCAATGGCAGTGACAGCCGTCAACACAGAGGCGCGCCGCACGCCCGAAAGCGTACCGGCACGCCCCTCGATGCGTGACCCGCCCGTGCGAGACTGCGGGGCGTGGACATGGAAGCCATCCGGCGGCTCGCGGCCGCGGTCGACACCACCGCGGTCTGTGATGCCGACCGCGACGTCCGGGTCATGGCGCCCGAGCTGCGCTGCCGCTCCGCCAACCCGGTCATCTGCGGCCCCGCGGTGACGGTCCGGTGCCGGGGCGACTTCCTCGGCGTCATTCAGGCGATCGACCAGGCGCGGCCCGGTGACGTCGTCGTGGTCGACGGTGGTGGCGAGCGGATCGCCCTGGCCGGTGAGCTGTTCGCCCGCGCCGCCCTCGGCAAGCGGCTCGGCGGGATCATCGTCGACGCCGCCTACCGGGACATGCGGTTCGTCAGCACCTGCGACCTTCCCGTGTACAGCCGCCACGTGACCCCGAGGGCCGGCACCAGAAGCACCCCGGCCACCGTGAACGAGCCCGTCACCTGCGGCGGCGTCAAAGTAGACCCGGGTGACCTCGTCCTGGCCGACCACGACGGCATCCTGGTGCTCGACCCCGACGCCGCCGAAGCGCAACTCCAGGCCGCCGCGACCGTCATGGACTTCGAGGCCAGGATCGTCGAGCGGCTGGACAACGGCGTCTCGCTGACCGACAGCCTCAAGCAGTAGGCCGTCGCCGCAGCGCGGACAGGCCGAACCAGGCCGCCGCCGCGACCGGGGCGTATGCCAGCAGTGCGACCAGCAAGCCCCACCAGAACCTTAAGCTGCCCGCCCCGCTTGCGAAGCCGGCCCAGGCCCACCGGCCCACGTCCACCAGCAGCGGCCCGTAGTACAGCGCGAGGTACGCCCCGGCCAGCGGGTAGCCCACCAGGCGGACCCAGCGGAACCACGATCCCACCCGCACGTCGCGCGGGGCCGCCGCGGCCAGTTCGGCCCGTTGCGCGGCATCGAGGCGGCCGGCGGCGCGGCGCAGCAACAGGGACGACACCCGCCACAGGTCGTGGCAGCCGGTGGCGGTGACCAGCACGCCGTACAGGTCGGTGCGCAGGAACACCATGCACTGCCACAGGATGCCGGCGACCACGGCGTACACCATCGCCGGCACCGGGATCACCGGACCCGCCGCCAGCTGTACGCCCAGCAGCATCGCCAGCACCACCCCGTCCACGGCCAGCCCGGCGAGCTGCGGGCCGTAGCGTTGCCGCCGGGGAACGCTCCACAGCTGCGACAGGTCGGTCTCGAAGACGAGGAAGAACAGCCGCCGGTCGACGCCGAAGCGGCTGCGCAGTCCGAGGGAGCGCGCGGCCAGCCAGTGCCACACCTCGTGCAGGGCGACCAGGGCGTAGCCGATCGGCAGCAGGATCAGCAGCGAGGTGCCCAGCTCGCCGGTGGTCGACAGCACGTCGCCGGGCCGTGGCCACAGGTCGGGCCGGAGCAGGAAACAGGCGACGGCGAAGACGGCGGCCGCGGCGTACCCGCACCACGCCGCGGTCGAGAACAGCGGGCGGACGAGGGCCGGCGGCGGGCCGCCCGTCCATCCGCGTTGCTGGACCGGGGCGGTAGCGGGGAGTACAGCTGCGGCATGTTCGGTGTCGACGAAGCCCAGATCGGTCAGTGCGGTCACGAAGTCGGCCAGGTCGACCGGCTCACCGGCGAACTCGGCCGCGCGGGCCGCCGCCTCGTCCAGGGTCGCGCCGTCGAGCAGGGCGCGCACCACCACGCCCCCGACCGGCGGGACGGCGACGAACGTGCCGCGCTCCGGGTCGCCGATCAGAACCTCGTCGCCCTCCTCGACGACCGAGAGCGGGCGCAGGCGCAGGACGGCGGTCACGGCGCGCACACCGGGCAGCCGGGGTCGCGCGGCCACGCCTCGCGGCGCTGCTGGCAGCCGCCGGCGATGTCGATCAGGACCTCGGCGCCGGCGACGTACGGGGGCTCGTAGCCCGTCAGGTACCGCAGTGCCTCGAAGGCGACCAGGGAGCCGACCAGCGCCGCGGCCGGGCCGTTGGCGCGGTTGAGGCTCGGCACGCCCGCGCTCAGTCGCTGGGCCGTCACCGCCGCCGGATTCAGGGCCGTCGCCGCGACTTCGCGGCCGTCGCCGTACGCGCGGACGCGGCACGCCACGCACGCGCTGCGGCCGGGGTCGACGGAGTAGTAGATGAGCTGGGAACCGGTCATGCCGCCGCGGACGTGCGGGACGCCGGCGGCCACGCACGCCGCGTTGACCCAGGCGTCGATGTGCTCGCCCTGGTCGATGCCGGCGACGACGACGTCGACGCCGGGCAGGAGGTCGGCGAGGTCGGCCGGGCCGGTGATCCAGCGGCGGACGGTGCGCACGTCGATGGCGGGGTTGTTGGCGCGGACCCACGCGGCGGCGCGGTCGACCTTCGGGGTGCCGAGGTCGGCCTCGCGGTACAGGAACTGCCGGGCGAGGTTCCGCGGCTCGACCACGTCGTCGTCCAAGATGGTGATCCGCCCGACGCCGAGCCCGGCCAGGCTCTGCAGGACGCTGGAGCCCAGGCCGCCGGCCCCGAGCTGCAGCACGTGGGCGCCCCGCACGCGGGCCAGCAGGTCGGCGTCGCTGCGCTCAAGCGACGCGAACAGGTCGAAGAAGGCGAGGTTGCTGAAGTCGCGCCCGGCGCGGTCGCGATCGGCCGAGCGGTCCGGGTCGCACAGGATCCGCAGGCCGTCGAGGGCCTCCAGGGCGTCCGCCAGCTCGTCCAGGGTGACCTCGTCGCCGCCGGCGGCCAGGGTCGCGCGCAGCTCGGCGGCGGTGCCGGGGTGGTCGCGCAGGACGGTCAGCAGGCGCTCCACCTGCCCCTCGGGATCGCCGAGCTCGATCACGCGGCTGGGGTCGCACACCAGCAGCAGCCCGTCGCCGGCCCGTTCCCACGCACACTGCTTGAGGCCGATCCGCATGAAGTCCCCCCACGAAGCGGACGGCCGCCCGGAAGCCCCCGGACGGCCGCTCCCGTCAGATCAGCAGTGCGAGTTCCCGGTCGACTTCACCGACTCCACCGTGCGGATTTCGATCTTCATCCCCGTCACCTCCTCCGATCGGACGACCACCATCGTGGGCCGCGCCGCTGCGAAAACGCTTCGATCGGCCTACCACGGCCGTAGCGCGGTGATAGGCGCCCTGGTCAGAGGCTCAGCGGCTCAGAGGTTGCGCAGGCCGATCAGCACGCGCTCCAGGAGGCTGTCCTCGGCCTCGACCGGCTCGTGCAGGGTCAGGATGCCCGCGGTGATCATGTCGGCGACGAGGACCCGGGCCACCCCGAGCGGCACGCGCAGGCTCGCCGCGATCTCGGCCAGCGACTGCGGGCGGTCGGTGCAGAGGTTCGCGATGAGCAGCTGGTCCCGCCCGGCGTACCGGCTCGCCTCGATCCCCATCCGCATGGTCAGCATCAGGGCCTCGATCGCGATCTCGTGCGTGGGCTCCGTCCGGCCGCGGGTCACCGCGTAGGGACGCACGAGCGCCCCCCGCGGATCCTCCTCGCCGTGCACCATGCCGCCCTCCCCCGCCGTCGCCCGCTAACCGACGACGCTCTCGCGCGGCGGAGCGACCAGCGACTTGCCGACCCTTTCGACCAGCAACGCCATCTCGTACCCGACGTGCCCCACATCGCACGCCCGCGCGGCCAGCACCACCAGTGAGGAGCCGTCGCTGATCGCCATGAGGATCAGGTACCCGGCCTCCATGTGCACGATCGTCTGCTGCACCCGCCCGCCCTCGAAGTGCCGCGCGGCCCCGTCGGTGAGGCTGACCAGCCCGGCCGTGATCGACGCGAGCTGCTCGGCCCGGTCCGGCGGCAGGTCCCCGGTGGCCGCCAGCAGCAGCCCGTCGGACGAGACGGCGATGACGTGCGCCACCCCCTCCAGCGGCCGGGCGAAGCTGTCCAGCAGCCAGCTCAGGCTCTCCAGTGCCCCCGGACCCGTCATCCGCGCTTCTCCTCCGTTGCCTGGGCGGGGCCGGGCACGGCGCCGCCGGCCTGGCGTCCGCGCTGGACTCCCCGTTGGTACGACGACAAAAGCCCCCGCAGCTCCTCCGCGCTCGGGCGCTTGAGCTTGGCCGGCCGCTCCGGCACGCCGCCCGGCACGAGCTGGGCCTGCGGCGAGCGGACGGGCAGGCCGGAATCGGTGCGCGCCTCGATGCGCGGCTCCTGCGCGGCCGCCGCGGCGCGCCACCCGGCATCGGCCCTGGTCCGCCACATCCCGGGGTTGCCGTTCGCGGGTCGGGGTGCCGGCGCCGGCCCGGCCAGCACGCTGTGCCCGCGCTCGTGGAACCAGGTCTCCTCGACCGACCGGAAGATCGGCAGTTCCATGGTGTCGTCCGCCGCCGGGGCCGGCGCCGGGGGCTCGGCCCGGGGCCGCTGCGGCAGGGCAGGCCGGCGCTCCTCGGGCCGCATGACCAGCGCGCCGGCGGGGAGCATGACCTCGGCGACGGTACCGCCGCCGGGGTTCTCCGAAAGCCGCACGACGATCTGGTGGCGGGCCGCGAGTCGGCCGACCACCGCGATGCCCATGAGCCGGAACGCGCCCGCGTCGACCGGTGCGGGCTCGGCCAGCCGCCGGTTGAACCCCGGCAGCGACTCGGGCGCGATCCCGATCCCCCGGTCCTCGATCCGCACCATCGTGCGGTCGCCCAGCCGCAGCCCCGACACCAGGACCGGCGCGTGCGGCGGCGAGAACCGCGTCGCGTTGTCGAGCAGCTCGGCGAGCAGCCGCACCACGTCGTTGACCGCCGGCGCCGCGACGAACACCCCGCCGTCGACCTCGGCGAACTCGACCCGCTCGTACAGCTCGATCTCCGACTGCGCCGCCCGGATCGCGTCCACCAGCGGGGCGTCCTGCCGGCGCGGCGGCGCGGTGTCGGCCCCGGCCAGCACCAGCACGTTCTCGTCGTTGCGGCGCATCCGGGTGGCGAGGTGGTCGAGCTGGAAGAGCTGGGCCAGCCGCTTGGGGTCCTCCTCGCCGCGCTCGATCCGGTCGAGCTGGCCGATCATCCGGTCGACCAGGGTCTGGCTGCGCCGGGCCAGGCTGAGGAACATCGCCGAGACGCTGTTGCGCAGCACCGCCTGCTCGGCCGCGACCCGGACCGCCTCGCGGTGCACGGTGTCGAACGCGCGCACCACCTCGCCGATCTCGTCGCGGCTGTCGAACCCGGCCGGGCCGCGGACCTGGTCGGCGATCTCCTGCGGGGACCGCTCGTCCATGGTCCGGGCGTCGCGCAGCCGCAGCACCAGCTCGGGCAGGTCGTGCTCGGCCACGCCGAGCGCGGTCAGCCGCAGCCGGCGCAGCGAGCGGACCATCGAGCGGGCGGTGACCACGGCCAGGCCGGCCACCAGGGCCAGCACCGCGAAGAGCACGACGGACTCCACCACGACCTGCCGGCGCACCCCGCTGCCGATCGCCGCCGCGTCCCCGACCAGCTGCTCGTCGAGGCGGGCCTCGGTCCAGCGCATCAGGTCGTTGACGGCACCGAAGACGGCCACGGCGTCTTCGGCGTCCACAGTGGCCGGTTGGCCGACCGTGCGCTGCAGGGTGCTGGTCAGGTCGTCGGCCATCTGGGTCGCGTCGCCGGCGATGGCCGCCTCGACGATGCGGCGCTGGGGCACGCTGGCCGACAGCGAGAACGCGACGAACGCCTCCTGCTGGCCGGTGAGCGTGGCCAGCAGCGCGGCGAGCTGATGGGCGTCGAGCGAGCCGGTCTTCAGCGCGGCGAAGCTGACCGCCTCCTGCTCCGAGACGAGCGCCTTGGCCTTGGAGAACGCCGCGGCCGCGCGCAGCTCGTCGGCCAGCGTCTGGTCGGTGCGGACCTGGGCCACGGCCTCGCGGTACGAGACCAGGTCGTCGGCGACGACGCCGTAGCGCAGCAGCACCTCGGCCACCGAGACGCCCTGCCGGCCGCCGACGTCCTTGCGGATCGCCGCGAGCACGTCGAGCTGGTCGTCGATGCGGTGCAACCGGTCCCGCACCCCGGCCGGGACGCCGCCGAGGGAGTCGCGGCGCTTGACGTAGCCGACGACCGCGGCGTCGGTCCGCACGATCTGCCGGTTGTACGCCTCGGCCTTGGCGTCGGGCGAGGCCAGCAGCGCGGCGGCGGCCATCCGCTCCAGGTGCACCTCCTGGGCGAGCGCGGAGACGTCGGCCGAGAGCCGGGTCAGCGCGCCGACCGCGTCCGCGTCGCCGGCCCGGGCGCTCGCGTCGTGCAGGCGCAGCGCGGCCAGCGTGACGATGGCCAGCAGCGGGACGAGCAGGATCAGGCCGAGCTTGGCGCGGATGCGGGCATTGGCCAGCCGGGGCGCGCGAAACCGCCACCCGCCGCCGGCCGGCCTCTTCGATGCGGGCATGCGCAAATGCCTCCGCGTGCTCTGGGGTCGACAATGACCGTCGCCTGGGACGTCCCGGCGGATGCGACGGTCGGGCAGGTTGATCCCGGCGGATCCGAGGCGCAGGACACGGCATTTCACCACGAAAAGCAGCACCATGGAACCCTCTCGGTGCCACTGAGTAGATCAATTCGCGGCGCGTAGGTAATCGCAACCGCGGCGCGTATTAAAGACCCTCTTGACCCCCCTCGTACGACTTGGCAAGGTGTGCATCCGAATGCACCGCCAAATCGATCGAGGGGAATCGACTTGCGACGCCGGCGCTTTCTCGCGGCGATGACGGCGGTGCCGGCATTGGCCCTGGGTGCATGCACGGTAGCGAATGCCAACGACCGCCCGGACATCCTCGTGGCGGCCAGTTTGGAACTTTCCGGCGGGGCATCCGACATCGGTGTCGCCTATCAACGGGCCCTCGAACTGCGCGCCGAGCAGATCAACGCGAGCGGGCTGCTCGGCGGGCGGAAGCTCAGCGTGCGGGTGCAGGACAACCGGGGCGACCCGGCGACCGCGCTGACCCAGATCACCGCCTTCGCGGCGGACCCGGCGGTGACCGCGATCATCACCGGGACCTGTGCCGACTGCGCGAGCGGGGCGGCCAAGGTGATCGACGAGCGGAAGGTGCCGGCGATCGCGCTCACGCCGGTCGCCGACGTCACCGCGCCGCCGGCCGAGCGCCGCTACGTCTTCCGGCTCGGCCCGGGCGCCGACGACGACGCGTCCGTGCTGGTCGGCGAGCTGGGCCGGGCCGGGCAGCGCAAGGTCGGGCTGCTCGCGGCCGACGACGCGTACGGCAAACACGGCGCCGACGCCCTGGCCCGCGAGGCCGGCAAGATCGGGGCGAAGGTGGTGGGCCGCGGGCAGTACGCGCCGGGCGAGGCCGACCTGAGCAAGGCGGCCCGGGCGGCGCTGACCGGCGGCCCGGACGCGGTGGTGATCTACGGGTACCCGGCCCAGGCGGCGCTCGCGGTCGGGGCGGTCCGGGCGGCCGGCTACCACGGCCAGGTGTACCTCGACGCGGTCGCGGCGGGCGAGCTCTTCCTCGGCGAGCAGTTCGGCGCCGACGCCACCGCGCTGGTGTTCACCCCGACGCTGGCCATCGACGACGTGATCGCCACGACGCCCGCGAAGGCGGCGCGGCGGCAGTGGTTCCAGGACTACACGTCGCGCTACGGCACCTATCACGGGCACGCCTCGTTCGCGGCGGACGCCCTGCAGCTCATCGCGAATGCGGTCGCCCAGTCCGGCTCGATCGACGGCGCGACCCTGCGGGCCCGGCTGGAAACCGTACAGGTGGATGGCCTGAGTGGCTCCATTCGATTTACACCCGACAATCATTCCGGCCTCACACCGCAATCCCTGGCGATGCTCGAGGCGCGCGGCGGCCGGTGGCGGCTGCTCGGCTAGACCAGCTTTCAACAACTGATTTGGGGGTCAGGCAGTGCGACGGTACCGCGCATTCCTCGTTTCGGCACTTACCGTTTTCTTGATCGGCGCGGCCGGGTGCTCGTCGGATTCCGAACCGGAGTCCGCGGCGGCCGGCGGCGAGAAGGCGCTGGACAAGGTCACGTATCTCACGGCATTCGGCGCGGTCGGCCGCGACGCGTTCGCCTTCGTGGCCCAGGAGAAGGGGTACTTCAAGGAGGCCGGGATCGACGTCACGATCCAGCTCGGCGCGGCCACCGGCGAGAACCTCAAGGGCCTCGCGTCCGGGCAGGCCCAGTTCGCCCAGCTCGACCTCATCGGGGCGTGGATTCTCGCGGGCAAGGGCGAGTACAAGGACTTCCGCACCATCGCCGCGATCCACCAGCAGACGCTCGTGTCGATCGTCGCGCTGGACGGCTCCGGCATCAGCGCGCCCAAGGACCTGGAGGGCAAGAAGCTCGGCGCGGCCACCGGCTCGGTGAACCAGCTGCTATTCCCGGGCTACGCCAAGCTGGCCGGCATCGACGCCACCAAGATCCAGTGGGTCAACGCGCAGCCCGCCCAGCTCCCGGCGCTGCTGGCCGGCGGGCAGGTGCAGGCGCTGAGCACGTTCCTGATCGGCGTCAAGGGCATCGAGAAGGCGGCCGGCGGCAAGAAGACCGTCGTCCTGCCCTACAGCAAGTACCTCGGCGACCTGTACGGCAACGGCCTCATCACCACCGCGAAGATCGCCAAGGAGAACCCGGAGCTCGCCAAGCGGTTCCGCGACGCCGCGCTCAAGGGCCTGCAGTACACGATCGACCACCCGGACGAGGCCGCGCAGATCCTCAAGAAGGCCCAGCCGGCGGCCGACGTCACCGCCGCCGTCGGGGAGATCACGCTGATGAAGCCGTACGTCACCTCCGGCAGCGGCCTGGGCGTGATGGAGCAGGAGCGGGTCGCCCGGGCCATCGCCACGCTGCAGGCGTCCGAGCTCATCCCGGCCGGGCTGACCCCGGACTCGGTCGTGGACTTCTCGCTCACCCCGAAGGCCTGACCGTGACCACATCGACGACCACACCCACCGGACCCGGGCCGTCGCGGTACTCCTTCGACAACGACGACCCGGAGTCCGTCGGCCGGCACAGCCACCTCTCGGACATCCTCGACCCGTTCACGTTCGCGCGGCTCGGCGCGCTCGGCGACCTCACCGGCAAGCGCTGCCTGGAGGTGGGTGCGGGCGGCGGCAGCGTCGCCCGCCGACTGGCCGAGCTCGCGGGGCCGGGCGGCGACGTGCTCGCCACCGACCTCAACGTGCGCCACGTGCCGCTCGACGCCGGGTTCCGGGTGCTGCGCCACGACCTGGTGACGGAGCCGGTGCCGGACGGGCCGTGGGACGTCATCCACGCCCGGCTGGTCCTGCTGCACATCCCGCAGCGCGAGGAGATCGTCGCCCGGCTGGTGGCCGCGCTGGCCCCCGGCGGCGCGCTGGTGATCGAGGACTGGGCCACCGAGTTCGGCCGGCTGTGCCTGGCCGCGCCGGACGAGGCGACGGCGGCGCTGATCGAGGAGTACCGCGACACCCTCGTCGACCGGGTGCTGCCGGCCCGCGGCAACGACCCGACCTGGGCCGCGCGGGTGCACGCGACGATGCTGGCGCACGGGCTGGTCGACGTCGAAACCGAGGTCAACGCCGCCTCCTGGCCCGGCGGCAGCCCCGGCGCCGTCCTGCTCGCGGTCAACGTGGCCCAGCTGCGCGACGACTTCATCGCGGCCGGGTTCACCGAGGAGAAGATCCAGCGGTTGTACTCCGCTGTGCGCGACCCTCGCCTCGTCGTGCGCAGCCACTTCATGTACTCCACCATCGGCCGCCATGCCTGAACAGCGCGCCGCGCCCCGGTGGACCGGCCCGGCCCTGCCCCTCGCCGGGGCAGCGGTCGCGGTCGGCCTGTGGTGGGGCGCGACCGCGGTGTTCGGCATCCGCTCGTTCTTCCTGCCCTCGCCCCCGGACGTGGTGGCGTCGTTCCGGGCCCAGCCGGAGTACCTGCTCACCGAGGCCTGGGCGACGCTGCAGGAGACGGTGGTGGGGTTCCTGATCGCGCTGGCCGCCGGGCTGCTCATCGCGATGCTGCTGACCATGTCCAGCACCGTCGAGCGGGCCACGCTGCCACTGCTCGTCGCGCTCAACTCGATCCCCAAGGTGGCGCTCGCGCCGCTGCTGATCGTGTGGCTCGGCTACGGCCCGGCCCCGAAGATCGTGATGATCGTGCTGATCAGCTTCTTCCCGATCGTGGTGTCGGCCGCCGCCGGGCTGTCGTCCACCCCGGCCGACCTCGGCGAGCTCGCGACCTCGCTCTCCGCGTCCTGGTGGCAGGCGTACCTCAAGGTCCGCCTGCCCTGGGCCCTGCCGCAGGTGTTCGTCGGGCTGAAGCTCGGCATCTCCCTCGCGGTGATCGGCGCGGTGGTGGCCGAGATCAGCAGCCCCAACGGCGGGCTCGGGGCCGTCGTCGTGCTGTCCGGCAGCTCGCTGGACACCCCGCTCGCGTTCGCCGCGATCACGCTGCTGGCGATCCTGAGCATCGTGCTGTTCTACCTCGTCGTGGGCCTGGAGCGGCTGCTGCTGCCCTGGGCGCGGGCGATCACCGCCTAGGGCTTCGGAGGTACCGCATGATCGAGCTCGCCGGGGTGTCGCGAACGTTCCGGACCCGGTCCGGCGACGTGGAGGCGTTGCGGGCGATCGACCTGAGCGCGGCGCCCGGCGAGTTCCTGGCCGTCATCGGGCGGTCCGGCTGCGGCAAGTCGACCCTGCTGCGGCTCGTGGCCGGGCTGCTGCGCCCGAGCGCGGGCCGGGTCGCCATCGGCGGCGCGCCGGTCACCGGCCCGCGGCCCGACGTGGCCCTCATGTTCCAGCGCCCGGCCCTGCTGCCGTGGCGCTCGGTGCTCGCCAACGTGCTGCTGCCGCTGGAGATCCGCGGCCGGGTCCGCGAGCCCGACCGGGACCGGGCCCGCGCCCAGCTCGACGCGGTCGGCCTGGCCGGCTTCCACCGCCGGCTGCCGCACGAGCTGTCCGGCGGCATGCAGCAGCGGGTCGCGTTGTGCCGGGCCCTCATCCAGCGCCCGAGCGTGCTGCTCATGGACGAGCCGTTCTCGGCCCTCGACGCGCTGACCCGCGAGGAGCTCGCCGGGCAGCTGCAGGAGGTGCACATGGAGCTGCGCCCGACCACGATCTTCGTGACCCACTCGATCCAGGAGGCGGTGCTGCTGGCCGACCGCGTCGCGGTGCTGAGCAACCGCCCCGGCCGCGTCCAGCGGGTCATCACCGTGGACATCCCGCGGCCCCGCTCCTTCGGCCACAACGCCCACCTGACCGACGTCGCCGCCCACGTGGCCGAGCTGACCGATCTCCTGCACACGCACGAGCCGTCACCCGTGTGAGTTCCCCCGAAGAGCCGATTCTCCGGTACCGCCCGGTGCGCACCCTCGTCGATCAGTTTCCGCAGGTCAGGCATCGTCCCTGTTGCTTGCCCTGATACATCCGGGCCGCACCTTGGCGTGCCAGATCCGCCCCCGATGATCGCGGAGCGTGGCGTTGACTTGACATTCCGCCACGAGGATGGTTCGGGAGGTCAATGACGACCCGGATGGGGGGAAAGCCGATGCCCGTCAACGAATCCCTCGACCTCAACCACCTCCGCGCCGTGCTCGACCAGTCCGGCGAACCGTGGCGGATCTCCTACACGTCGATGACCGCGCTCACCGAGGCGGAGCGCGTCCGGCGTCTCGGAGTGCCGCCCACGCCGGGCCTCGACGTCGACCACCTCGAGGAGGGCAAGGACGAACGCGCGGCGATGGTGCGCTCGGCGGTCGCCGAGTCCGTCGGCGCGCCGGCCACGTTCGACCTGCGCAACGTGAGCGGCGTCGACTTCACGACGCCGGTCAAGGACCAGCTCTCCTGCGGCTCGTGCGTCTCGTTCGCCACCGTGGCCGCGATGGAGCACGTCCGCCGGTTCACGACCGGCACCTCGGGCCTGGCGATCGACCTGTCCGAGGCGCACCTGTACTACACGCACGGCCGCAACGCCGGCGCCACCTGTTCCAGCGGCTGGTGGCCGGACCAGGCCTGCAACGCGTCCCGCGACATCGGGGTGACCTTCGAGGACTACTTCCCCTACACCCCGGGCGACCAGGACAGCAGCCGGCTCAACTCGGACTGGCCCAACCGGCTCGCCAAGATCACGGCCTGGAAGCTGCTCAACAACAACGCCGCCGAGATGAAGCGATACATCTCCACGTACGGCTCGATCGGCGCCTGCTTCGACGTGTACCAGGACTTCTTCAGCTACGGCGGCGGCGTGTACCGGCACCTGACCGGCTCCTACGCCGGCGGGCACTGCGTCTGCCTCGTCGGGTACGACGATGCGCAGGGCTGCTGGATCGCCAAGAACAGCTGGGGCAACGGCTGGGGTGCGGGCGGCTTCTTCCGCATCGCGTACGGCGAGTGCCGCATCGAGGGCTACCAGACCGTCGGCATCGAGGGCGTGAACGTCCGCGCCTGGCTGCCCGACCAGCTGATCCTGGGGCTGTGGAGCAACGAGTACGACGCCAACGTCTGGGCCTACGGGGCCAACCGCGGCTGGCTCATGCTCGACGGCAACACCGCCGTCACCGACGAGGCGATGCTCCTGGAGCTCTCCGCCTCCAAGGCCCTGCGGCAGCCGGTCGGCCTGTTCGAGGACGCCGGGGCCATCCAGCAGATCTACGCCTGGTGAGCGAAGGAGGAGCATCGATGACCACCAGCAGCGAGCCCATCACGGGCGAGGGCCCCAGCCGGACCCCGCCGAAGAGCGGCGCGATCACCGTGGAGCAGAAGGGCTTCACCGAGCCGAAGGCCTTCTCCGCCGCCGAGGTGGCGGCCAAGACCCAGGCCCCGCCGGCGATCGAGACCGCCCGCCCGACGCTGCTCCCGCCGACGGTGGCCGGAGCGCAGACGATCGCGGCCGACGCGGTGACGGCGACCTGGCGCAGCAACCAGACGGTGACCGCGACCTGGTCCATCTCCGAGCCGCGCAACGCCTGGATGCACGTGAAGGACCTGGGCTGGCGCAAGCTCTACAACGGGCGGGACTGGGCGTTCACCGCCCTCGTCACGCTGGCCGCGCAGGCCCGGCAGACCCAGCGGCCGATCACCTTCCGCGAGGAGGCCGACGGCATGGTCTACGAGATCTACCTGTGGTGACCGGTATTCGCCGTTGTGACCGGTCAGTCGCCGCGGACGGTGACCGCGAGCCGCACCGTCCGCGCCGGCTCGCCCTCCCAGGCGCGGGCCAGGCGCAGCGTGAGGGTGCCGTGGCCGGGACGGGTGGCGTGCAGTGCGACCACCCGCTCCCCCGCGGCGCCCGGGGCCGCCCCGCCGGGCCGGTACTCGTCGGCGTCCACGCTCAACAGGTCGCCGGGCAGGTCGAACTGCCAGCGGTATCCGGTCGTCGGGGTCTCGCCGACGCGGACCACCACCCGGTCGCCCTGCGCGATCGAGACCGTCTCGGCGGTGCTGCCGGGGCCGATGGCCACCGCAACGTCAGCCATATCGACGACTGTACGCCTCTTGGCTCAGGCCGCGGCCGGATAGGCGGCCTTGAAGGCGTGCCGGACCGCGCTGGCGTCCTTGACGAGATGGCAGCGCCCGCGCGGCAGCCGCAGGTCGATCCCGCCCCGCCGGGCCGCCTGCATACTGGCCGCGGCCAGCACCGACACGACCCCGTCGTCGATCGCGACGACGTCGGTGCAGTCCACCATGACGGGCTTGCGCTGCTGCTCGACGAGCTCCCGCAGCACGTCGTAGAGCGCCGGGGCGATCGAGGCGCCGACGACCCCGGACAACCAGACGAGCGAAGCGTCGTCCAGGTGGATCACGACCATCTGCTGTTTCACGGCACCACCTCCGGGTGTGACCCCGCGTGTACCCGATGCGCGAAAACGGCAAACCGGGATGCCTCCGACGTGGCACCGGGGACGCGCCCGGCTGATCTACCATCGCGGCTGTGGACGAGCTGCCGGGCCCGCTGCTGGCCGAGCTGATCGAGCGGCTCGCGACCGCGTACCGCAACCGCACCGACCTCGCCCTCGCGCTGCTGCGGGCGAACGTGCACATCGACGACTTCGCCACGCCCCGCGACCCGGCCCGCACGGTGCTGACCGAGCTGTTCGGCCAGGGCGACGGCGTGTGGCAGCGCGAGATCGCCGCCATCCTGGTCGCCGGGCGGCCCCGCCACCGCGACCTCGCCGCCTGGGCCGCGGAGCACGGGCTGGCCACGGCGGCCGAGCCGGTGCCGGTACCGGCGGCGATGGCGACCTCGCTGGAGCGAACCGTCCGCGAGGGCGAGCCGCGGGTCGACGTCGACGCGTTCATCACCGGCTTCGACGCGCTGCGCTCGCGCGTGTGCCGCGTCCAGCTGGTCGGCGCGCACGTCGAGCCGCTCGGCACCGGGTTCCTCATCGGGCCCGACCTCTGCCTGACCAACCACCACGTCGTCGCGCCGGTGATCGAGGGCCGGCGGCGGCCGCAGGAGCTGCGGCTGCTGTTCGACTTCCAGGTCGTCGACCAGCTGCACCGGCCGGGCGTGCTGTTCGAGCTGGCCGAGGACTGGCTGGTCGCCCGGTCGCCGAGCAGTCTGGCGGACACCGTCGACGATCCGGCCGCCGAGCCCGACCCGCGCCAGGCCGATCTGGCCGTGCTGCGCACCCGCGCACGCCCGGGTGACACCGTACTGATCGGCCGCGGCGGCGAGGAGCGGCGCCGCGGCTGGTTCACCGAGATCCGGCGGGACCCGCTGCCCGAGTCGGGGTCGTTGTACCTGCTGCAGCACGCCGGTCAGGAGCCGCTGACGAGCTCGTTCGGCCGGTCGCTGGGCGCCAACCGCAGCGGCACCCGGCTGCGGCACGCGATGAACACCGCGCCGGGCTCGTCCGGCGGCCCGGTCCTCGACCCGCAGGGCCGGCTCGTCGGCATCCACGTCGCCGGCGATCCGCGGCGCGACGACCGCCCGGCCCGCTTCAACGTGGCCGTCCCGATCGCCGCGATCCGCACCGCGCTGCGCGGGCAACCCGTGGACGCCGACATCCTCAGCACTTCGTGACGGCGGACAGGCTCGCGATCTGGGCCGGGGGAACGACGACCACGCTGCCGTCGTCGGCGCGCCGGAGCCGGACCGGCTCCTGGGCGGTGGCCGGCAGCAGGGTGCCGCACAACCGCGCCCCGTCGACCCGGTTCACCTGCACCGGGGCGGTCGCCGGCGCGCGGGCCGGCAGGAACCACAGCAGCCCGAGCGCGACGGCGAGCAGGCCGAGCGAGCCGACCGCGCTGAAGACCGCCCGGCGCAGGCGGGCCGCGGCCTCGGCGGGCTCGCGGCGCCGCCGGGAATACCAGTCGCGCAGCTCGTCGTCGTCGCGCACCGGCTGCGCGACCGGCCAGCCGTAGGCCACCCGGTAGGCCCGCAGGATCGCCGACCCGGCGGCGGCCACCGCGGCCAGCACCGCGAGCCCGACGAGCAGGCGGCCCCAGCCCGGCAGCGCGGCCACCGCGTCCCGGCCGCCCACCGCGCCGGCGATGCCGAACAGGCCGTAGACGGCGGTGATGCCGGCGATCCACTTCTCGCCCGCGGTCCGCAGCGCGGCGAGCTCCCCGGTCGCCGCCCGGCGCAGCGCGTCGGCCGCCTCGACGAGGTCGGGATCGGCGGCGGCCCGCAGCACGTAGCCGGCCCCGTCCAGCTCGGCCCGCACCGCCCAGCTCCGGCCGCATCCGGTGGTGTCGTCGGCGTCCTCGGGCCGGTCCTTGTGCCGCTGGCCGCAGTGGCAGGCCAGCGTGGCGGTACGGCTGCGGGGCCGGATCTGCGACTCGTAGGCGATGACGGAAAGGGGCACCGTGCCGGCCGACTCGTGCCGACAAGCGGGGCACGGGCCGCTCAGCCGGAGGTCGCCGTCGACCTCGCGAACGGTCCACCCGGCCAACTGCTCGTCGCGGACAGCCATCCGTTCCGCCGAATACGACAGATTGCTCATGCCGCGTATCCTCAGCGCTACCTGACGCGGTTGGCAATCCGGGAAGGAGCCAGGCATCTTCAGCGAGAGCGAGGCCATGTCCGGCCCTTTGCGGGCCGAGCTGATCAGGCGGCTGGCGGCCGCGTACCCCGATCGCACGAGGCTCGAGCTGGCGCTGCTGGAGATGGACGTCGCGATCGACGACTTCTCCGCCCGGCCGGACAGCGCGCTGACGGTGCTCACCGCGCTGTTCAACCAGGGCGACGCCGGCTGGCAGCGCGAGATCGCGGCCGGGCTCATCGCCCGGGTGCCCAACCACCGGGACCTGCAGCGGTTCGCCGCCGACAACGGCCTCACCGCCGCGCCACCGCCGGAACCGGCCGCGGCCGCGCCGGCCCGGCTGCCGTTCCTGCGCATCACCGACTTCGACCTCTCCGACGTGCGGGCCGACCTGCTCGAGACGGTGACCGCCGAGCCGACGGTCCAGGGCTTCGCGATCCCGACCGACGAGGAGCTCGTCGGCGCGACCATGTGCGACTTCCTCGCCGAGACGCACGACTCGATCGAGACCCGCCCGGCCATCAACCTCGGCGCCACGTCCACCGAGGTCGATCGCCCGGTCGAGCGGGTGTGCAACTACGCGTTCGAGCTGGAGGACGGCGGGATCGCGCTGCCGGTGCTGATCGCGGAGAGCGACGCCGAGCGGATCGCCAAGTTCTGGGTGGGCGTGCGGGCCGGGCTGACCCACATCCGGTACCCCCTGATGCTGTTGTTCCTGCGGGCCGACCGGTCCGTCGAGCTGCCGCCGGAGGTCCCGTGGATCGCGGGCCCCTCGATGCGCCCGGGCCACGTGAAAGACCTGGTCGGGCGGGCCGCGGCCAACCTGGCGCTGAGCCGGGCGACCGCCGACGCCTGGATCGCGTGGGTGCTGCGCGGCCAGCGCGAGCAGCTCGACGTGCGCATCACCATCGACCGGCTCCGGCCCAGCCTCGCGCGGGCCCAGGACGATCCGGCCGCGTTCGCTCGATGGATCGCGGGGAGGGACGGCCATGGTCACGCGTGAGTTCGACGACTCGATCACCTACCGCAGCCACGCCGAGCAGCCGGAGCGGCGGCTGATCGAGCGCCCCGGCGGGCGGCCCGAGGAGCGGTTCGAGACGGCGGAGCGCACCCGCGAGCCGTACCTCGCCTCCCGCGAGCTCGAGGACGCGGTGAACATCGCCATCGGGCTCGGCCGGCCGCTGCTGGTGCAGGGTGAGCCCGGCTCCGGCAAGACCCGGCTGGCCCACGCGATCGCCTACGCGTTCGGGATGCCGCTGGAAGAGGCGCACGTCAAGTCGACCAGCCGCGGGCAGGACCTGCTCTACACGTACGACATGATGGGCCGGCTCAACGACGCGCGGTTCGAGAACAAGAAGCCCGCCGACTCCTACCTGTCGCTGGGCCCGCTCGGCACCGCGATCGTGCGCGCGGAGTTCGGCCGCCGCTCCGTCGTGCTGATCGACGAGATCGACAAGGCCGACCTCGACTACCCCAACGACCTGCTGCGCGAGCTGGACGAACTGACCTTCTCGGTGCCGGCCGAGCTCGGCGGCGGCACGCACTCGGCGCTGGACCGGCCCGGCCTGCGCCCGATCGTCGTCATCACCCACAACGAGGAGAAGGCGCTGCCCGACGCCTTCCTGCGCCGCTGCATCTACCACTACATCGCGTTCCCCTCGCCCGGGCAGCTGGCCGAGATCCTCGCGCTGCACGAGGTCGGCACGCCGGAGATCCAGCAGGCCGGCATCGAGCTCGTCGAGGACCTGCGCCGGCGCCGCCTCGCGAAGAGTCCCGGGGTGAGCGAGCTGATGGACTGGGTGCGGTACACCGAAAAGCGTGGCCTGCCGCCCGAACCCGGCGCGCTGGTGGTCCCGCACGCGGGCGCGCTGGTGAAGCTCCGCCCCGATCAGCAGCGGCTGGAGCGGCCCCGGCCCGCGGTGCCCGAGCCGCGCGGCGCGGCCGAGGGACCCGTCTCGCCATGACCGCGCCGGCCCGCCTCCCGGACTTCCTGCTGGAGGTGGTCGCCCAGCTGCGCCACCACCAGGTGCTGGTCGGCGTGGACGACCTGCGCGAGCTGCGGGCGTGCCTGCGCGGCGGCTACGGCCTGGGCTCCTACGAGGACCTGCGCGACGTGTGCGTGACGCTGTGGGCCAAGTCGGAGGCCGAGGCGGCGGTCGTGCGCGCGGTGTTCGCCCGGATCGAGGGCCTGCCCCGCTGGACCCTGCCGCCCGCTCCGCCGCCATCACCACGTCCACCCTCGCCGCATCCTCCCGCGGACACGGACACGGACGCGCGAGCGGAGGCGGAAGCGCGAGCGGAGACGGAGGACCGCGCGCCGGAGGAGCCCGCGACCCGGGTCCCGGCCCAGGTGCACCGGGTGGCCGGGCTGCCGTTGCCGCCACGGCCCGCCGAGGACGAGTCGCTGCTGCTCGTCCCCGAGTACCCCACGACCCAGCGCCAGGTCGCGCAGGCCTGGCGCCGCCTGGCCCGCCGCCAGCGCGAGGGGCCGCCGGTGGAGCTGGACATCCGGGCCACGGCGGCGCGGTACCTGCTCTACGGCTGGGAGGTCCAGCCCGCGCTGATGCCGGCCCGGCGCAACACCGCCGCGCTCATGGTGCTGGTCGACCGCAACGGCTCGATGGTGCCGTACCACGACTACGTCGACCACGTCGTCGCGTCGATCGAGCTGGCCGGCGGCCTGGCCCGGATGACCACCGCCTACTTCCACGACCTGCCCGCCGGCCGGGTCGACCGCGGCGCCCTCGCCACCCTCGGCCCGGAGTTCCGCCCGGACCTCGACCGCGTGGTGGAGGAGATCCCGCCGCTGGCGGACGGGCGGGTGTACGCCGAGCCGCAGCTCATCCGGCCGCTCAGCCTGCGCACCGTGCTGCAGCGCGAGGCGCCCGGCACCGGGGTCGTCGTCATCAGCGACGCCGGCGCGGCCCGCGGCGGGTTCGACGTCGTCCGCCAGCACGACACCATCGCGCTGGCCAAGCTGCTGGCGGTGCTGGCCCGACCGCTGGTCTGGCTCAACCCGGCGGCGGAGCGGCGCTGGGAGGCCAGCGACGCCGGGCGGATCAGCCGGTACGTGCCGATGTTCCCGATGACGCTGGAGGGCATGAACGCCGCCGTCGAGGTGTTGCGGGGTCACCCGCCGGCCGTGGCGTACCCGCTGTGAGGGGCCCGAACCGGCTGCAGACCATGGATTCCGGCGTGGCCGTGCTGCGCGAGGAGTTCCCCGACCGGCTGATCGAGCTGGCGTACCACGCGGCGGTACCGGTGGCGTTCGATCCGGGCTTCATCCACCTGCTGCGGCTCAACTTCTTCGACACACCCGAGGCGCGACTGTCCTATGAGGACGAGGCCGACTTCCTGCTCTCGCCGATCTGCCGCCCGTTCGGCGACGACCTGTTCGACATCGAGCCGAGCCTGCGCGACTTCCTGCAGTCGGGGCTGAAGTCCCGGTTCGGCCCGCAGCGGCCGGCCCGCGTCGCCGAGCTGCTGCTGGCCTACACCGCCCGGCACCCCGAGTGGCAGGCCAACCCGCCGTTCAAGCACGCCCAGGAGCTCAGCGCCTGGCTGATCACCGACCCGGACACCGCGCTGGCGGCGTTCCGCGCGGCCGCGGCCGACCACGCGCGCGAGCACCGGCTGCCGGCCGACTGGTACGTGGCGATGGGCACCCGCATCGAGCGCCGCCTCGACCCGGCGGACGGCTTCCAGGTCATCGTCGGCCTCGCCCGCGAGGGCCTGGCCGGCGACGAGGCGGACGGCGCCGCCGCGACCCGGCTGCTGGGCAACCTGGCCCGGATGCCCGGCGGCGACCGGGTTCCGGGAATCCGGCCCCGGCCCGGCCCACCGCCGCCGCCCGAGCCGGTGCTGCCGCTCGCCGAGGCCGCCCGGCACCTCGACGTCGACTCCCTGCCGATCTCCGAGTCCGCCCAGGAACGGCTGCGGACCGTCCTGCTGCCGGGAGCCTTCTCGGCGGTGGCCCGGCGGGCGCTGGTGGAGATCGCCGGCACCGAGCCGTTCCCGGTCGGCGTCGTCACCTACGACGACGTCTGGCGGGCCGTCGATCGCCTGGCCCATCTCGGTTCGGGCGCCTCGGACCGGGTCGTCCATCGGGTCCTGGCCGAGGCCGGCGAGCGGCTCGCCACCCAGTTCGACCTGTGCGAGGCGTCCGCCGCGGCCGATCGGGCGCGCCGCTCGTTCGTGATCGTGGTGCTGCAGCCGTCGGCTCGGCCGGGGCGGTACCGGGCGTCGGTGTCGCTGCAGCGCGGGGCCGAGCGGCCCATGGTGTACACCAGCTCCCCGGACTGCGGCCCCGAAGAACTGGCCGGCATGGTGGGCCGGGCGGCGCGCGGCGCGGCCGACATCGGCTTCGGCCCGACGATCGAGTTCGCGCTCCCGGACGAGCTGCTGACGGAGCCGGTCGACGAGTGGCTGAGCGCCCTGGCCAAGACCCACGCGGTCGTGATCCGGCGGTTGTCCCACGCGCAGCCGGCCTCCGATCCACGCGAGGACGAGGAGCAGTGGCGCCGGCTCGACCGCGAGGGGCACCTCCTCGGGGTCGCGGTCCCGCTGCTGACCGGTCCGGACGTGGCCGAGCGGCTGCGCGTGCTGCGCTCGCCGGTCGCGCTGTGGTCCCGGGAGCCGCGGTCGCTGCAGCCGGTCGTCGACCGCTACGGGCCGGCCCGGCTGCCCGATTCGGTGCGCCTGGAACGGGCCATCGGCACCGGCAAGGGGCTGGCCCTGCTGTGGGACGACCCCTTCCGGCCGCTCTCCGGATTCTCCAGCGGATCGCGCTGATCTAATCGCCGATCGTCGGCGCGGCCGGGCCGACCGGGTGAGGCTTACCGGGAATCCAGCACCTAGCATGACCGTAAATGTCGCCCCACCGCCGGTGGCGGGATGCATCCGGCCGTCCATGGGTCAGGGGGTCACCGCAGTTGCCTGACGCCTTGCCCGACGTTTCGGAACGGTTGCGCGACGAGCTGCTCGGCATCGACCCGCTGCGGCTCCGGGCGACCCGTGACCATCTGCTGGTGCAGCTCGAGCAGTCGCACAAGGGACTGGCCGTGCCGCAGACCGACGACGCCCGGGCCGACCTCGCCGCCATCGCCGCCGCCTGCCTGACCCGGCCCGGCGCCCTGCGCGACCTCATCGACCAGGTCCGGCGCTTCGCACCGGCGCACCCGGCGCTGGACCGGCTGGCCCGGATGGCCGACGTGCTGTTCCCCGACGAGTGGCTGACCGGCGGCGAGCGCGCCCGGCTGCTGGCCGGGCTCACCGGCATCGACCGCGCGGTGCTGGTCGCCGCCTTCCGCGACACCGTGCCGCTGGACGCGAACCTGCCCGGCGACGGCTCGACCGCCGACCTGACGACCCGGCTGGAGTCGCTGGTGGGCGTCGACGACGAGGCGCCGCCGCTGCTCGCGTTCCTGGCCCGGGTGGCCAAGCGGCTCGACGTGGTCGGCGCCGCGCGGCTGCGGCAGTGGACGGACGAGGTCGCGGCCCGGCTCGGGCTCGCACCCGGCCTGCTCGACTGGCGGCCGGCCCCGGACGCGGCGCCGGTCGACCCGACGACGTACCTCACCGTGATCGTCCGCCCCGACGCGCTCACCGACGACCGCTACCTGCTGTCGGTCTGGGTGCAGCACGGCAACCGCGCCGAGCACCCGCTGCTGATCGACGACCACCTGCGCACCGTGGGCGAGGTCGCCACCGCGCTGCGAGTGGCGCTGCGCGGCGCGGCCCGCGAGACCGACGACCCGCTGACCATCGAGATGGTGCTGCCCCGCGCGCTGATCACCGAGCCGGTCGACCAGTGGACGGCCGGCGACGCGCCCGGCAGCCGGGAGGAGCTCGGCGCCCGGCACACCGTCGTGCTGCGCAGCCTCGACCGGCTGCGCCGGCTCCCGCGGGAGCGCGACGCGTGGCGGCAGCGGTGGGCCCGGCTGAACCGCGCGGCGGAGCGCGAGCGCACGGTCCAGGTCTCGGCGCCGGCCGGGCCGCGGCAGTGGCGGGCCGACCGGGCCGGCGACGGGACGCGCGGGCCGCTGGTGCTCGCCCTGGACGGACCGCTGCCGGCCGCCCGCAGCCTGCAGAACGACGCGTTCACCGCGGCACTGACGGCCGGCGTGCCGGTGCTGGTCTGGAGCCGCCACGCCGGGCTCGGGCCGACGATGCTGGACACGGTGCTGGCGGTGGCCGGCCGGTTCGGACCCGGGCGGCTGCCGGCCGAGGTGCGCCGGATCCGGATGCTGGCCGGGGTCGGCGACGATCTGGGCCGGCACCTGTCGCTCGTCTGGGACGACGCCGACCGCATCCCCGCCGAGTTCCGCGCCCCGCCCCTGCGCGCACCGCAGCGCTGACGCCCCGCCGACCGCCCCGTGACCGTCGAAGACTCAAGGAGCAGCACCTGTGACCGAGCCCGTCGACTGGCGCGTCTACCGCGGCTACGGTGAGCCGCACGACGGCTTCGCCCGCCTGCCCGAGGCCCCGCCGTGGCGCCGGTTCAACGGCGAACTGCCGGCCGTCGAGCCGCTGCGGCCCGAGATCGAGCCGGCCCTGCCGCCCGGCCTGGCCGAGCGGGCCCGCAGCTACCGCCCGGGCGCCAAGATCGTCGAGGCGGCCAACGCGGCGATGCTGCTGCGCCGGCCGCTGCTGGTGACCGGGCGGCCGGGCACCGGCAAGTCGTCGCTGGCCCTCAGCATCGCCTACGAGCTGCAGCTCGGCCCGGTCCTGCACTGGCCGGTGACCAGCCGCAGCCAGCTGCAGGAGGCGCTGTACCGCTACGACGCCATCGGCCGGCTGCAGGAGACCAACCTGTACCGGTCCGGGGAGACCGACCCCGTCGCCCCGATCGGCCGCTATCTGCGCCTCGGCCCGCTCGGCACCGCGCTGCTGCCCCGCGAGCGGCCCCGGGTGCTGCTCATCGACGAGCTCGACAAGAGCGACGTCGACCTGCCCAACGACCTGCTCAACGTGTTCGAGGAGGGGCAGTTCGAGATCCCCGAGCTGGCCCGGCTGGTCGACGCGGCGAGCGTCGAGGTCGGCACGGCGGACCCCGGCGTGACCGCGGTGGTGGAGAACGGCGTGGTGCGCTGCAACGAGTTCCCGATCGTGGTGATCACGAACAACTCCGAGCGCGAGTTCCCGCCGGCGTTCCTGCGCCGGTGCCTGCGCATCACGGTGGAGCCGCCGGACAGCGAGACGCTGACCGAGATCGTGCGGGCCCAGCTCGGCACCCCCGCGACGGAGCGGGCCGCCGAGGTCATCGCCCGGTTCAAGACGCTGAGCCAGCACTCGGTCCTGGCGATCGATCAGCTGCTGAACGCGGTGTACCTCGCCACCACCATCGACGTCGACGACCCACAGGTGCAGGGGCGCCTGCTCGACGACATCTTCGCGCCGCTGACGTGGAACCAGCCGGACTGATGCTCGACAGGTTCATCGAGCGGCTCGTCGCCGAGGACCCGGAGCTCACCGCCCGCGACATCGCCGACCTGCTCTGGCTCGTCCAGCATCTCTCGGTCGCGCCGGGCACCGCCACCGGCCCGGCCGCGGTGGAGGCCGGGCCGGCGCCGGTCCGGCCGCCCGAGCCGGCCGGCGACGACCTCGCGGGCCCCGAGCCGGTCGACCGCGGACCGGCCGGGCCGGCGCGACCTCCCGCGCCCGCGGAGGGTGCCACCGCGCTGCTGGAGCCCGAGCCCGAGCTGCTCGAACCGACCGCCCGCTCGGCGCACAACAACCCCGAGGTGCGCCTGCAACCGCTGGGCGGCTCGCTCGGCGACGGCCCGGACCAGTCGCTGCGGCTGCCGACCGTTCCCGCGCTGCCCGACGCCCGCACGCTGGCCCGCGCCCTGCGCCCGCTGCGGCTGCGCCGGCCGTCGCGGTTCCAGCGCACACTCGACGAGCGGCTGACGGTCGAGCTGTCGGCCCAGGCCCGCGCGATCCTGCCGGTCATCCGGCCGGAGACCGACCGGCGGCTACACCTGACCGTGGTCTTCGACGTCGGCACCACGATGTGGATGTGGGCCGACACGATGACCGAGTTCGTCACGCTCCTGCGCCGGCTGGCCGCGTTCCGCGGGATCGACGTGCGGTTCGTCGACCCCGGCCAGGACGGGCCGGTCCGGTTCGCCACCACCCGCGGCGGCCCGCCGGACCTGTGGCGGGCGACGTCGCTGCTGGACCCGGCGGGCGAGACGGCCGTGCTGGTGGTGACCGACTGCCTCGGCGCGGCCTGGGCGGACGGGCGGATGTCGGCCGCGTTCGCCCAGCTCGGCCCGCGCGCGCCGCTCGCCATCGTGCAGACCCTGCCGCAGCGGGTCTGGGACCGGCTGGAGCGGCTGCCGATCGCCGACGTGGAGTTCCGCTCCACGGCGCCGGTGACGCCCGCCGCGCTGCTGGACGTGCGGCTGCTCGATCCCTCGCCCGACCGGCCGCTGTCCGGCGTCGCGATCCCGGTCTTCCCGTTCGACGCGGCGGGCCTCGGGGCCTGGGGGCGGCTGGTCGGCGGGCACGCCGATCGCCAGCGCAGCAAGGCCTTCTTCGCCGACGGCACAACCCTGCCGCCGGTGGACGCCGTGCCGCCGGACCGGCCGGCCCCCGGCGAGCTGCTCACCCGGGCCGCCCGGCTCCCTCCGCACCTGCGCCGGCTGATCACCTACCTGGCCGCCGTCCCGCTGCGCCGCTCGATCATCCGGCTCATCCGGGAGATCGTCGTGCCGGGCGCGCCGCCGACCACCCTCGGCGAGATCGTCGCCGAGGGGCTCATCGAGCCGCAGCGCTCGGCCGAGCGGGACGACCCGCGCGACGAGGAGTTCCGCATGGACGGGACGCTGCGGCGCAACCTGCTCGGGGCGCTCACCCGCGGCGAGCGCAACCACCTGGCCCGCACCATCTTCGAGTACTTCCAGCGCATGAACGGCTCGCCGCTGGACTTCCTCGCGTTCATGAGCTCGCCCGACCTGCCGGTGATCCAGGACGCGCCGGCCCTCGCCGCGGCGAACGCCGATTTCCTGCGGGCGCTCGGCGGGCAGTACGAGCGGGCGGTCGAGGAGTGGGAGCGCCGGTTGCGCATCGCGCGCACCTCGGTGACCCGCGAGGCACCCGTCGTCCTCGATCCTGACTCCCCGATCCTGGACGCTTCAGGGGACGATAGAGGCATCGACCGCGGCGAGGATGTGGGAGGCGACGTGATCGAGGAGGGTGTCACCGGGCAGTCGGGCGAGGGCGTTCGGCGCGGGCCGGCCGTCTGGGGCGGCATCCCCGGCCGGAATCCGAACTTCACCGGCCGCGAGGGCCTGCTGGAGCAGCTGCACGACCAGCTCGCGGTCTCGGTCACGGCGGTGCTGCCCAGCGCGCTCAACGGCATGGGCGGGGTCGGCAAGACCCAGCTGGCCACCGAGTACGTCTACCGGTACCGCAACGAGTACGACCTCGTCTGGTGGGTGCCCGCGCACGAGGCCTCGGCCATCCGCGACTCGCTGGTGGCGCTGGCCGACAAGCTCGGGTTCTCGGTGGCCGACCGGGCCCGCGCGATCGAGCAGGTGCTGGAGGCGCTGCGGGCCCGCCAGCCGCACGAGCGCTGGCTGCTGGTCTACGACAACGCCGACGACATCGACATCGTCGACCCCTATCTGCCGCTGCCGACGTACCACGTGCTGATCACCTCGCGCGAGCGGCTGTGGGCCAACCTGGCCCCGATGATCGAGGTGGACGTCTTCACCCGCGAGGAGAGCATCCGCATGCTGCTCTCCCGCTCCCAGACCATGACGCCCGAGGAGGCGGACGAGATCGCCGACGTGCTCGGCGACCTCCCGCTGGCCCTGGAGCAGGCCGCGGCCTGGCACGCCAGCAGCGCCATGACCAGCGGCGAGTTCCTGCAGCTGTTCCGGGAGCACCGGCAGCGCCTGCTGCAGCAGCCGGCCCGCGGTGGCACCTCGCTGCCGGTCGCCGTCACCTGGCAGGTGTCGATCGAGCGGCTCACCAGCCTCTCGCCCGCCTCCGCGCAGCTCATGCAGCTGATGGCGTTCTTCAGCCCGGAACCGATCTCGGTGGAGATGCTCAACCGGGGCGTCGGCGAGGACGTGCCGTTCCCGCTGCGCGAGGCGCTGCGCGATCCGGTCCTGCGCAGCACGACGGTCCAGGACGTCAGCCGCTACGGCCTGGCCCGCCTCGACCCGGTGAACCGGGCCCTGGTGGTGCACCGCCTGGTGCAGGCGGTCATCGAGGACGACATGGACGAGGCCCTGCGCCGGCAGCTGCGCGCGGCGGTGGTGGGCATCCTGACCCGGGCCACCCCCGGCTTCCCCGACCGGTCCAGCACCTGGCGCCGGCACGCGGAGCTGGCCCCGCACGTCCTGCACGCCCTGGACCACGGGCTGCTCGCGGACGAGCGCGAGGCGACCCGCAAGATGCTGCTGGAGCAGATCCGGTACAAGTACCAGCAGGGCGAGTACGAGTCGAGCCGCTCGCTGGCCGAGCGGGTCAGCGCGGCCTGGGAGCGGCGGCTCGGCCCGCCCGACCGGTGGGACGAGCAGAAGCTGCTGGCCGACCGGTACCTCGCCAACGCGCTGCGGGCGGTCGGCGACGCCGACGGCGCCCGGGCCCTGAACGAGCGCACCTACGGGCTGTTGCTCAGCAGCCCGCTGTTCTCCCCCGACCACCCGTTCGTCAGCCTGGTCGGGCTCAGCGTCGGCGCGGACCTGCGCAACCTGGGCAAGTTCGAGGAGGCCCGGGACCACGACGTGCGCAACCTGGAGCGCATCCGCGAGCAGTTCCAGCGCCAGCCGGACCGCACCAACAGCCTGAACCTGGCCCGCGCGCTCAACAACCTGGCCATCGACTACCGGCTGCTGTTCGACTTCGAGCGCGCGCTGGAGCTCGACCAGGAGGCCTTCCGGACCCGCCAGGAGCTCATCGACGACCGGCTCGACTCGCTCGACTACGAGATCAACGCCAACATCGTGCGCGACCTCTACGGGCTGGGGCAGTACCAGGAGGCCCGGGCCCGGCTGGAGGAGTACCTGCCGGGGCACCGCGCGACGGTCGGCGTCGACAACCCCAACTACCTCGTCGCGCTGCGCACCCAGGCGATCCTGCTGCGCAAGCTGGGCGACTACGTCGGGTCGCGGACGATCGCCGAGGACAGCTACCGCAAGCACGATGCCCGCTTCGGCGCGAGCCACGAGCACACGCTCTCGTCGCAGATGACGCTGGCCAACACGCTGCGGGTCAACGGCGAGTACGAGGAGGCGGTGCGGCACGGCACGGAGGCGCTCGGGCAGTACCGCCGGCACTTCGGCCTGGACCACCCGTTCACGCTGCTCGCGGCGATCAACACGGCCATCGCGGTGCGGCTCAGCGGCGACCCGGAGCGGGCCTTGGAGCTCAACCAGGACACCATGACCCGGCTGCGGCGGGTCGGCGGCCCGGAGGGGCACCCGCCGCTGCTGTGCTGCGCCAACAACCTCGCCAACGACCTGCACGCGCTGGGCCGGCCGGACGAGGCGGTGGAGTACTCGAAGCTCGCCGCCGACCGCTTCTACGCGGCCTACGGCCCGCACCCGTACGCCCTGGGCTGCCGCTACAACTACGCGCTCGACCTGATCGCCAGCGGCGACACCGCGGGCGGGACGGCCCTGCGCGACCAGGTGGCCCAGGCCCTGAGCGAGCACTCCTACCCCGAACACCCCGAGCTGCTGAGCGTCAGCGAGGGCTACCGCTTCGAGCTGGACCTGGAGCCGCCGCCGATCTAGCCGTCGGCGAGCGGGGCGAGCCAGCGGGCCAGGTCGGTCACGTCGGCCGGGCGGCCGTCGGCGGTGAGCCGGCGGTGCACCGCGTACACCAGCTCCGGGCTCGCCCAGATCGGGTCGGCGCTGGTCATGGCCAGGCCGCTCCACGCGTCGAGGTCGTCGGGCGCCTCGGCGATGCGGGCCGCGTAGCGGTCGGCGGCCAGCGCGAGATCGCCGGCGGCCAGCGCGACGTCCCCGTCCAGCAGGTCGGGCCAGCGGGTGAGGGCGTCGTCCGACCGCTGCGGCTCCTGGGCGGCGTGGGCGAGCAGTGCGGTGCGGCCCCGCTCCACGAACGGGTCCACCGACTCGGCGATCGTCACGGCCGGAGCCGGACCGGGCGCGAGGTCGCCCGCGGCCCACCCCGCGGCCAGCGCGGCGATCGCGGCCGGGTCGGGCCGGAGTTGGCGCAGCCGCCAGGCCAGGCGGTGCTCCTGGATGACCCGGCGGGCGGCGGTGGCGGCGGGCGCGGCGACCTCCACCGCGCCGTCACCCTCCAGGGAGCGGCGCAGGGCGGCGACGAACCGCTCCCCGGCCGGCAGCAGCCCGCCGGAGCGCTCCAGGGTGTCGATGGCCGCGGCGAGCTGCGCGGCCGTGCGGGCGAGCTCGAAGCCGGTCCGCCCGGTCCGCTCGCCCACCCCGCGCCAGTACTCCAGCACGCCCAGGAACGCGTAGACGCCGTGCAGGATGCCGTGCAGGGGGCGCGGGTCCCGGCGCCACGGGGAGTAGTACCGGCGGGACGAGTCGGCGGCGATGAGCGGTACCAGATCCAGGAGGGCGTTGAGCGCACCGTGCCGCAGCTCGTGCACCAGCGTGGCCGCGAAGCCGCTCGCGCCGTCCGGCGGGGTGAGCACCACCGATCCGAAGGCGTAGCGCGAGGTGGCGCTGAGCCCGTGCAGCCCGCCCCGGCCGGCCAGCGGCGTCACCACCCGCAGCAGCGGCAGCAGCCCGACGGCGGCCGGACTGCGCTCGGCCAGCCAGCGCTCGGCGTCGCCGTACAGCCGGCCCCAGTCCTCCCGCTCCGCGGGCCCGAGGCGAGCGGCGGGCGGCATGCCGGTCGGCGCGCGATACGGGTGCAGATCGTCGAGAAGAACGCCGCGGTTGTACCGCATGAGCCCCAGCGACGTCACCGCCAGCCAGGCGTCGCCGAAGCGGGCCGCCGGCTCCTGCCCCGGCTCGATCGTCACCGGCCGGCCGGGCTCCCCGCGCACGGTACCGAGGGTGGGCAGGTGCAGGATGCCGCCGGGCGCGGGCACCTCGACCGGCGTCGGCACCCCGGCCCGGATCGCGGCCGCCGCCGCCACGGCGCTCAGCTGGTCGAGGTGATGCCCCGCGTCGCCCGCCCCGGCCGCGATCCGGCGCAGGGTGAACGCCGCCCAGCTCCCCACGTACGGGTAGCCGAGCACCGCCGCGAACGCCGCCGGGTCCCGCCGCTGCGCCTCGGCCAGCACGGCCAGCGCCCCGTCCACGGCCGCGCGCCGCTCGGGCAGGTGCGCCCGGGCGGCGTCCACGAGGCCGCGGATGAGCAGGAGGTGACGGCTGAACTGGGCGGCCCGCAGCGCGTCGAGCGCCGGTTCGTCGAAGCGCCCGGCCGCGATCGCGTCGAAGGTGCGGCCCGGCAGGCGATGCACGCCGGCGATGGGATCAGATCGCACTCTGGAAGCCGGCGACCGGGTCGTGCCCGCTCATCACGTCGGCCAGCACGAACTCCAGCGCGCGGGCCAGCATCGGCGATGTCCGGGTCAGCTCGGTCAGGTCGAGGAAGGGCACGTCTATGACATTGATGAGTTCAGAGCTGTACTCGTCCGGCGCGTCGGTCATGCACGGTCCTCCGGTCCTACAGCGCCAAGCCGGTATGTGGTCGTTGCCGACGGCGCAGCATACCGCCGACCTGAGGTGATCTTGTCTGTGGTGTCAGTGCGGCGGACGGCGTGTCACGGCGGCGCGGCCCGTACGCACTGCACGAGCCGGACGTTACCGCTCCTACCACATCCAACGCGCCCATATTGAGCAAAAGACCCGCGGCCGCGACTGATCCCGGCGGGCCTGGATTCCGTACACCATGACAGCCACGCCTCACGCCAGACCATCGACGCGAGGAGGTGCCGCGCGTGGTCCGTTCCAAGCAGCACGCAGACACGTCCCGGGAGAGCCCTCGGCCGCACCGCGACCACTACGCCAACCGCGAGACCGCCTCGGGCGTCTTCACCCGGCCCGCCGCCCCGCCGGAGCGCCCACCGCCGCCCGATCCCCCGTCGTGGTTCACGCCGACGGTGCCCAGGGTGGCGCCGCCCGAGCCCGCCGCCGCGCCGCAGCTCTCGCTCCGGCCGCTGCGCACCCCGGCGCCGGCCGTGACCACGATCCGGGTGGAGGCGGTGCCGGTGGACGGGTTCGAGTACGAGACGGCCATGCCTTTTGGTCATGACCCGCCGGAGGCACCGCCGCCGCCGCAACCACCCGCGCCCCGGCCGGCGCCGAAGCCGCTGTTCAACCCCCTGGCCCCGAAGCCCGAGCGGCCCACCATCACCTGGCTCGACGAGTGAGCCTCAGCTGGCCAGCGCGTCCGGGACGAGGCCGGCGCCGGTCGAGGCGGTGAGTGCCGCGCTCAGGTCGGCCACGAACCGGTCGACCCGCTCGCGCGGGACGCCCGGCATCAGCACGGCGTGGGCGTTGCCGCGCTCGTCGGTCGCGAGCGGCCACCGGTCCAGCAGCGGCTGTGGCGGGCGCGGGAAGACCACCGTGAACGCCCGCGGCTGGGCGCGCCAGGCCGGCCAGCCGATGCCGCGCAGCTGCTGCTCGGTGTAGCGGGCCAGGGCCCGGGCGCTCTCCGCGCGGGCGCGCAGCCCGGCCGGGCCCCAGTGGCGCAGGAGGTACCACATCCACAGCGGCGCGTGCCCGGAGCGCGAGCCGGTGATGGTGCTGTCCGGGGCGGCGGTGTAGGTGATGTCGCCCCGGCCCGTATGGCGGTCCGCGAGGGCGACCACCACCCCGCAGGGGAACGGGACGGCCAGAAACTTGTGCCCGCTCACGGCCACGCTGTGGGCGCCGTCGGCGAAGGTGAAGGCCGGGCGGCCGGGCGGGTCGTCGAGGGCGAGCGGCACGCCGGCGAGGGCCGCGTCCGCGTGGATCCAGCGGCGGTCGGGCTCGACTCCGGCCGCGTCCAGCACCCGGCCGATGCGGCCCACGTCGTCGATCGCTTCCGTCATCGTGGTACCGATCGACGCCACCACGATCACGCCCGTCCCCCGGCGGTTGCGGCCGTCCCGGGCCACCGCCGCGTACAGCAGGTCGTAGCGCATCTCCCCGCGCTCGTCGGTCGGCACCACGTGCAGCCGCAGGCGCAGCAGCTCGGCCGCCTTGGCCACGCTGTAGTGGGCGGCCGCCGAGCAGTAGACGGTCGGCGCGGCCAGTTGCCGCCGCGCCTGCCACAAGGCCCAGTGCGTGCTCTCGGTACTCCCCGTCGTCACATACCCGTGCCGGTTGTCCAGCGGCGCGTCGAACAGGTCGGCGAGGAAGCCGATCACCTCGTACTCGAGGTGCTTGGTGTGCATCCGGTACGCCCCGCCGGGGGCGAACGGGTGCCCGACGTTGTTGAGCAGCAGGCGCTCGAACGGCGCCAGCGCGCTCATGTCGGGCAGGTCGGTGGCGCCGGGGAACCCGAGGTCGTAGTCGCGGTGCTGCAGCAGGTCGGCGTGCAACTGCTCCAGCCGGCCCGCGACCGTCGGGTCACCCGGCAACGGCAACCCGGGTGTCATCGGGGCCGCGATCCGTGGTCGATGATCCGCCCGATCTCGCCCATCCACCGCCACACGTGGTAGATCGGGTCGGACTCCGGCGTCTCGGCGAGGGCCGGGTTCCAGCGCCAGTGCATGCTCGGGGTGCCGTACTGCGTGTTCCCGTCCCGCACCGAGCAGTCCACGGTGAGCGCGTTGAACTGCAGCTCCCCGCCGCGGTCGAGGACCAGCATGGTGCCGTCGATGAGCCGGGCGTAGCAGCGCCCCGGCAGGTCGGCCTCGCTGCGGGCGGTGCGCTGGGCGGTGACCCAGTCGCCGTAGGGGGTGTCGAGCGTGACCACCCCGATGCCGGCGAACACCGCCTCGTGCGTCATCGAGTCGGTCTTGTTGCACATGGACGTGCGCGGGTCGAAGCGCGGGTCCGCGGAGTACCCCTCCCGCGCGTGCTGGGCGAGCCCGTACAGCAGGTGCGGGAGCGACGCCGCCTCGTCGTCGGCGAGGAAGATGCGGGTCGCGGTGCGCAGCTGGTCGTACAGGCGGCCGCTCGGTTCGCTGTAGAACAGGGCCACCCCGTGCGGGGCGAGCGGGTCGCGGCGGCGCCGCTCCCACGCGTGCCGGGCGTGCAGGAACGAGAAGCGCCGCAGCCGGGCCACGACCGCGCCCCGATAGGTCGGCGTGATGTCCACGCTCGGTGCCGCGGGGGGCGGCGCGACCGGCTCGCTCGGCACGCTGCGCATGTGCCGCGGCCCCGGTGCGGGCTCCGGCTCGGGCTCGTAGCCCTGATATCCGGAGGGCGGGACCTCGCTGGTGCGCTCGATCGCCCACCAGGGCACCGAGGAGGACGACGAGGAGGGGGAGGACGAGTTCGGCTGCCAGTCGTTCTGCATGGTCGTGCGCGGGTCAGACATCGAGGTCCTGCAGCCGCTGATCGAGGACCCGCAAGGGGTCCGGGCGGCCCTTGCCGACCTCGGCCAGCACGGGCGCCTTCCCGGCGCGCAGCACGAAGCCCCACACCACCCCGGCGATGACGGTCAGCACCACCGCCAGCGGCAGGATCGCCTGCAGCGGCGAGTCGTCGGCGATCTGCAGCAGCGACGACAGGTGCGACACCATGATGGCCAGGACGCCCACGCCGCCGATCACGCCGAGTGAGGGCAGCACGGTGGTGATGAACAGTCCCTCGGTACTGCCGCCGCCCTTGCGGTAATAGCGGATCGCGCCGATCGAGATGAGCACCAGCATCACCAGGATGCCCACCGCGCCGGCCGCGGACAGCCACGTGAAGATCACGCCGATCGGGTCCGCCCCGGCCGCGGCGAACAGGCCGACGACGACCAGCGCCGAGACGCTCTGCACCAGCGAGCCGCCGGTCGGCGCGCCCTGGGCCCGGCCGCTGGTGCCGGTGCGGGCCAGCCAGCCGGGCAGCACACCCTCGCGGGCCATGGCGAAGAGGTACCGCGCGATCGTGTTGTGGAACGACAGCATGGCCACGGTGACGCTGGTGACGAGCAGGAGCGTGGCGAGCAGGCTCAGGCCGCTGCCGTACCACTGGTCGAACAGCGAGAACGGCAGGCCCGAGTCCGGGTTGGCGGCGGTCGCGCCGATCTGCTGGTCGCCGACGGCCACGGCCAGGGCCCACGCCGACAGCCCGTAGAACAGCGCCATGAACACGACCGCGGCGAGGGTCGCGCGGCCGATGCTGCGGCTGGTGCGGACCTCCTCGGAGTACGCGGGGGCGGTGTCGAAGCCGATGAACGCCGCGATGCCGAGCGCGAACGCACCGCCGATGCCGGGGGCCCACAGCCCGCTGACGTCGATCGGCGCGGTGGTGATGGCGTCGTTGAACGGATGGGTGAAGCTGGCGATGTCGAACAGCGTGATGACGGCCAGCTCGACGCAGAGCACGGTGCCGACCACGAACGCCGACAGCGACACGTGCAGCAGCCCGCAGATGGCCACGATCAGCCAGATCACGGCGGCCCACAGCAGCCACGAACCGCCGATCAGGCCGGCGATGGTGAAGCCGATCAGGCCGTACAGACTCATCTGGATCGCGGAGTAGAAGACCAGTGCGAGCGCACCGCCGACGAGCCCGGACATCGGCCCGAAGGCGTGGGCGAGCAGCGCGTAGGCCGGCGCGGCGTGCGGCACGGCACGCGACATCGCCACGTATCCGACGGCGAGCAGCCCGAGCATGATGCCCAGCAGCGGGAAGGTCAGCGGGGTGGCGACGAGTCCGGTGGCCGCGTAGGTCGCGACGATACCGCCGGCCAGCACCGCCATCGGCGAACTCGCGCCGACCTGAAAGAGCCACACACCGCCGCCGCTCATCTTCCGGCGGGTCAGTCCCTGCGTCGTCACCGGCCACCGTCCACAGTGGTCATAGGGCAGGCGGGCACAGGTGTCACGGGGGGACGCATCGCGGCGCGTTCTCCAGCTTCTACCGGCTGAGGCCGAAGTTGTTCGGACCACAACAGTCAATGTGATAAATGTCGCTGCGAAGTGTATCGGTGTGGATCACCACCGGACCACCGCTGCGCCCTGCGTGGTATTTCACATTCCGAGGCGCCATGATCACCTTGCGTTGAGCTTGCCCTTCGGCAACAAAGGACCCTTAGTCGAGTCAGGAACCCGACCCGGAAAAAACTGTTACCCGCCCGACTCGTGGTGGTAAGTCATGATCACCGGCCAGCCGCTCCAGCAGCTCCGCGTGGCCTGCCCGCCCCACCCGGAACGGCACCGGCGCCGCCCCGCCCCGCTGCAACTGCGCAGCCGGGACGCTCCCCAGCACGACCCGGCAGCCGATCCGCGCGTCCAGGCCCCGCAGCCGCCCCGGCTCCAGCCGCTCGGTTGCCAGCAGCAGGTGTACTCCCAGCGACCGCCCGATCCGCGCCACCGTCAGCAACGTCTGGGCGAAGTCCGGCCGCGCGCCGATGAGCCCCGTGACGTCCTCGACCACGGCCACCAGCCGGGGCAGCACGTGCCCCGCCGCGCGGTACTCCACGATGTCCGCAACCCCCGCCGCCGTCAGCAGGTCGTTGCGCCGCCGCAGCTCGTCGTGCACCGCCCCGTCCAGCCGCGTCAGGCCGTCACCGACCACCAGGTTGCCCGCCACCCCGGCCGAGTGCGGCAGCCGCTCGAACCCGGCAAACGCCACCGCCGCGAGATGGTCGACGAGCAGCACCGCCACCTCGTCCGGCGAGTTGTGCACCGCGAGCCCGAGCACCACGCTGCGCAACAGCTCCGTCTTGCCGGTCCCGGTCGCCCCGATCACCAGCGCGTGCGGCCCGGCCCCGCCGTCGGCCTCCGCCCGCAGATCGAGCGTCACCCGCTGCCCGTCCGCGGTGCGCCCGATCGGCACCACCGGCCCGGACGATCCCTGCGCCCACCGCGCGGCCGGCGCGAACAGCGCCAGGTCCTCGATCCCCCACAGCTGCTCCAGCACGCCGCCGACGGTACCGGGTTCTTAGGGGGCGTACCGGATTCGCCGATTGCGCCGGTACGGGATGATCGGTCGGTGATTCGCTTCGTCCTGAACGTCCTGTGGGTCATCTTCGGTGGCGGGTTCATCCTGTTCCTCGGGTACGCCCTCGCCGCCCTGATCTGTCTGGTGCTCGTCGTCACGATCCCGTTCGCGATCGCGTCGTGGCGGCTGGCCGTCTACTCACTGTGGCCCTTCGGGCGCACCGTGCAGGCCAGGCCCGGCGGCGCCGGCGTGGTCACCGGCCTCGCCAACATCCTGTGGGTCGTCGTCGCCGGCTGGTGGCTCGCCCTGACCCACATCACGGCCGGCATCACGCTGTGCGTGACCATCATCGGCATTCCCTTCGGCATCGCGCATTTCAAGCTCGTGCCGGTCGCCTTCTGGCCGCTGGGCCGCGAGGTCGTGGATCTCTGACGGACCGGAAGGTTTCGCACTGTAAGGGCGCCTTGGCGGCGGGGTATACCGTCGAATGTCCTGAAAAGCGGTGGGGGAGCTTCGCTCCACCCACACCCCCTCAAAACCGCACCGGGTCCTGGTCAGCGCCCCGCGAGGCGGCGGACCTCGGTCTCGAGTTCGTCTATGCGGGCCAGGAGGTCCAGCACCACCCCGAGGGCGGCGTAGTTCAGCGGCAGCTCGGCGTGCAGGCGCTGCACCCGGGCCAGCCGCGCGAGCTGCGCCGCCGGGAACTCGGGCTCGCCGCCGGCCCCCGCTACCGGGTCGAGCAGGCCCAGCGCGACGAAGCGGGTGACCAGCACGGGGTGCACGCCACCCGCGGCCGCGAAGGCCTCCAGGGTCAGGACATGGCGGTGGACGAGGGCCAGGGTCATACCACGCTCCGGGGGTCGTACGTGGACGTGCGGGCCAGCTCCTCGAACAGCCGGCGTTCGTCCGGCGTCGGGCGCGCCGGGACCATGACCCGGACCTCGGCGAAGAGGTCGCCGGGCGACAGGCCCGGCAGGCCCTGACCGCGCAGCCGCAGCCGCCGGCCCGACGACGAGCCGGCCGGGACGTCCACCCGGCGGGTCTCGCCGCCCGGTGTGCGCAGCGGGACCTTCGCCCCGAGGGTCGCCTCCCACGGCGTGACCGGCAGCCGGACGGTCACGTCACGACCGTCCACTGTGTACCGCGGGTCGGCCGCGAACCGCACCACGAGCTGGAGGTCGCCGCGCGGGCCGCCGCCGAGGCCGCCCGAGCCCTGGCCGGCCAGCCGCAGCCGCTGACCGTCGGTGACGCCGCGCGGGATGGTGACGCCGAGGCGGGTGCCGTCGGGGAGCGTGACCGTGCGATGGCCGCCGCGGTACGCGTCCTCCAGCGGGATCGTGATGACCGCCTCGCTGTCGGCCCCGCGCACCGGCCCGAAGCCGAAGAGGTCGCCCAGGTCGGTGAAGCCGCTCGGCCCGCCGTGGAAACCCTGGAAACCGCTGGGCGGCACCGTCGAGCGCGCGTCGTACTCGCGGCGGCGGGCCGGGTCGGACAGCACGTGGTACGCCTCGGTGATCTCCTTGAAGCGGTCCTCCGCGCCCGGCTCCTTGTTGACGTCGGGGTGGCTGCGCCGGGCGAGGGTGCGGTACGCCCGCTGGATCTCCTCGCCCGGCGCGCCCTTCGGCACCCCGAGCACCTCGTAGTAGTCACGCGCCATCGTCGGTCCGCTCGTCCGGTCCGACCGCCACGGCCACCGCGGCCGGGCGCAGCAGCCCGTCCGGGCCCTCGTAGCCGGGCCGGATCACCTGCGCCACGGTGCCGGGCCCGCGCTCGGCCGCGGCGACCGACGTGACCGCCTCGTGCCGCGCCGGGTCGAACACCTCGCCCGGCTCCCCCACCGGTGCGAAGCCGAGCCGGCCCAGGATCGCCAGCGCCTCCGCGCGCACGTGCTCGACGCCTTGCACGATCGCGGCCGGGTCGGCGGCGGCGTGCGCGAGGGCCAGGTCGAGGTGGTCGAGCAGCGGCAGCCAGGCGGCCGTGCACCGCGACCGCTCGGCCGCGGTGCGCTCGGCGACCAGCCGCTCGCACCGCTTCCGCGCGTTGTCGGCGTCGGCCTCGGCCCGCCGCCACCGCTCCTCCCAGTCAGTCTCTTCCATCACGAGAACTCGGCGTCCACGACGTCCTCGTCGGCGGGCGTGGTCGCGGAGGCGCCGGTCAGCGCGTACGCCAGCTGCCGCAGATCCTCGGTCAGCGGCCGGACCTGGTCGTCCCGCGCCGACCGGGCCTGCTGCAGCAGCATCTCCGCGCGGCCGCGCTCATGCTCCGGGATCTGGTTCCCGCGCTCCTCGAGGAGCCGCCGCACCTGGTACGCCGCGCCGTCGAGCTCGTTGCGCGCCTCGACCGAGCGGCGGGTGGCCTCGTCCTCGTTGCGGTACCGCTCGGCCTCCTGCACCATCCGCTCGACGTCAGCCTTGTCCAGCGTGCCGCTCTCGGTGATGGTGATCTGCTGCTCGCCGCCGGTGTCCCGGTCCCGCGCGGACACGTTGAGGATGCCGTTGGCGTCGATGTCGTAGGTGACCTCGATCTGCGGCCCGCCCCGCGGCGCCGGCCGGATGTGCTCCAGCCGCAGCCGGCCCAGCACCCGGTTGTCCGCCGCCCGCTCGCGCTCGCCCTGCAGGACCACGACCTCCACGGCGGGCTGGTTGTCCTCGGCGGTCGTGAACGTCTCGGTCCGCCGCGTCGGGATCGTCGTGTTCCGCTCGATGACCCGCGTCATCAGCCCGCCCAGCGTCTCCACGCCGAGCGAGAGGGGGGTGACATCGAGGAGTACGACATCGCGCACATCGCCCTTCAGGACACCGGCCTGGATCGCCGCTCCGAGCGCGACCACCTCGTCCGGGTTGACGCTCATGTTGGGGTCCTTGCCGCCGGTCAGCCTGCGCACGAGCGCCTGCACGGCGGGCATGCGGGTGGCCCCGCCGACGAGAATCACCTCGTCGAGGTCGCCCTCCCCCACCTTGGCATCGCTCATCGCCTGCCGCACCGGCGCGAGCGTCCGCTCGAGCAGATCGTGCGTCAGGTCCTCGAACACGGCCCGCGTGACGGTGCTGGTCAGATGCTTCGGCCCGTTCGCGTCCGCCGTGATGAAGGGCAGATTCACAGTCGTCTGCGGTACCGTCGACAACTCGATCTTCGCCCGCTCGGCCGCCTCGATCAGCCGCTGCAGCGCCTGCGGATCCTTGCGCAGGTCGATCCCCTCGTCCCGCTTGAACTCCTCGGCGAGATGGTCGACCAGCCGATGATCGAAGTTGTCCCCGCCGAGATGCGTGTCGCCCGCCGTGGCCCGCACCTCGACCACGCCGTCCCCGACGTCGAGAATGCTCACGTCGAACGTCCCACCACCGAGGTCGAACACGAGCACCGTCTCGTGCCCCTGCTTGTCCAACCCATACGCCAGCGCCGCCGCCGTCGGCTCGTTGATGATGCGCAGCACCTCGAGCCCGGCAATCCGCCCGGCGTCCTTGGTAGCCTGCCGCTGCGCGTCGTTGAAGTACGCGGGAACCGTGATGACCGCCTCGGTAACCTTCTCCCCGAGGTACTTCGCGGCATCGTCGGCGAGCTTGCGCAGTACCTGAGCGGAAACCTCCTCCGGCGAGATCTGCCGTCCGCGCACATCGAACCGCACGGCCCCCTCCGGCCCGGGCGCCACCGCATAGGTGACGGTCGCGGCCTCCTCAGCGATCTCATCGAACCGCCGCCCGATGAACCGCTTCGCGGAGGTGATCGTCCCCTCGGGGTTGAGCGCCGCCTGCCGCCGCGCGAGATGCCCGACAAGCCGCTCCCCACCGGCCGTATACGCAACAACGGACGGCGTGGTCCGGCTCCCTTCAGCGTTGGGGATCACCGTCGGCGAACCACCCTCGAACGCGGCGATCACCGAGTTGGTCGTGCCGAGGTCAATACCGACTGCCCTGGCCATGGCCGATCCTTCCGACGCGGGTGACGTCCTCGGGATCCAGCCTTCAGCGGATGTACGGCATGAGCGTCCTGCCCACCGGATGACTGACCCGCCCCAGCCCCCACCGCCGCCCCCCGCCCCGGAGCGGGTGACCACCTCGGGCAGATCGAGCGCGTTCTGGAAGGTGGCCCACCTCTCCCGCCGAAGCTCACCTGCGCGAAGCCGGACGTCCTCCGGAACGCGGCCCCGGAGCACTGCGCCGCGCTGTCGAAGCGCGTGCCCACGAACCACGCACCCGCCGCAAACACGCAGTCCCGAAACCACGCGTCGGCTCGGAACAGCACGTGGTCTGCCAGGTGTGCGGGATTGCCCTGCGCGAGCCGCTCAAGCCCCAGCAGCCCGGCCATGCGCACCGCCGCCTTGACCGAGCCGAGCTGCTCGGCTGGTTCACGTACAGCTCGGTGACCCCTGCTCAGCCGCGTCGTGCTCAACGCCAACGGCGGCCGCCTCGCGGTGCCGCTACCCGCGGGAAGTCCGCCGCCGCTGTCGGTGCGGCTGGACTTCATCCTGGACCCGGACGCGCCGCGGGGGATGTCGCTGCTGGAGATCGAGGCGGTCGCGCCCGTGAAGTTCTTCGCGGACTTTCCCGACGAGTGCGACCGCTACGCCCGGGCGATCCTCGCGCGGGGCTAGTCGGCCATGGACATTGGTAACGCGGGGGGATGTCCTGGAATAGGTGAGGACTTCCGGGTGAGGTGGAGCTTGCGACAGTTCCAGACCACACCCGGGGGGTACTCGTGCCTACGCTCATGCCCCGTTGACCGATCTCGGCCGGTTGCGGCTTGCTCGTGGTGTCGTCGATGACGGCTGGCCGCTTCGCCGGGCCGCTGACCGGTTCCAGGTCGCTGTGACGACCGCGAAACGGTGGGCCTACCGGTACCGGGCCGAGGGTGCCGCGGGCGTGCGTGACCGGTCCAGCCGCCCGCAGCGCAGCCCGGCCCGCGCACCCCGGCCGGTCGAACGACAGGTCCTGCACCTGCGCCGGCGCCTGCCGCCACGACACCGCGATCGGCGGACCACCCGCCGACCGCGTTCCTGACCTCTCTGGGGAAACCTGGGGCCTGTCCCGCCGATCATGGCAACCACATCAGTGCGGCGATGCGTTGCAGGCTGACTTGGTATATCGCAGCGCGTTTGGCGTAGCGGGTCGCCAGATCACGCCAGTGTTGCACTGGCTGCAGCAGCGTTCCACAACGTTGCGCCGCCGGTAGAGCGCTGGGTCGGAGTTCGGTGCCCGTCCGCCACGGCTGCCGTTGGCGGCGCGGGCGATCTGGTCGGACTGTTCCGGGATGGTGTGCCGGAGGCGCCGCTGCCGCAGCGGCCGCCGGTCGGGTCGTGGGCGTAGCCCATGTCCGCGATGAGCATGTCCGGCAGGTCTCGTAGCCGGTGCCCGGACTGGGCGGACCGCGACCCCAGCTCCGGCAGCAATGGCGCAACCACCATCCAGGCCGCATCAGTCAGCTCGCCACGGTGAACCACCGAGACATCGCCGACGACTCAGGGCCATGATCGGGAGGACAGGGCCTAGCCGCAGGTGGTGAGGCCGGCGTTGACTTTGCTGCGCACCACCCGCGTGGCCGACTGGGTCACCCGCTTGGCGAAGTTCGGGTCCGCCTTCGCCGCTGCGATCAAAGCGTCCGTCATAGGCTGCGCGTCCGCCAGCCGCACGCTCAACGGCATGTCGCCGCCCGCCTGGATGAATTTCACCGCGCGCTGGCCCACCGGGACCGAGCTCACCGCGACCGCAGCGCCCAGGTCGTCGGACATGACCAGGCCGTCGAAGCCGAGTTTGCCGCGCAGCAGGTCGGTGATGATCGGGGAGGAGAACGCGGCCACGTTGTGGGAGTCGAGCTTCGGGTACGTGGCCGACGAGATCATGACCGCGGTGGAGCCGGCCTTGATGCCGCTCGCGAAGGGCTTGAGGTAGGGGTCGTCGGCGGTCATCACGGTGTCCTGGGCGCCCGTTGAGGTGTCGGTGTTCACGCGGACGCGGCCCAGGCCCGGGAAGTGTTTCAGGGTGGTCTGCACGCCCGCGCCCTGGACGGCGGTCACGACCGTGGTGATGTCCTCCGCCACCGGGTCGGGGGTCGAGCCGTACTGGCGCTCGAAGCCACCGATCGGCGGGTTGCTCTTGCCGATCTCGGCCGGCACGACGTCCGCCACCGGGGCCAGGTCGATGGTGATGCCGACGTTCTTCAGGCGCCCGGCCCACTCGGCCGTCCTCGACGACAGCGTCGAGGCGTCCAGTTTGCCCTGGTTCACCGCCGTCGGGATGGCGGGGAAGTCGTCGCCCTTGAGGGTCTGGACCTGGCCGCCCTCCTGGTCGATGCCGATCTGCAGGGCCAGGCCGCCGTTCTGCTTGGCCGCCTCCTGCAACTGGGCGATCTGCCCGCGCAGGGTCGCCGCCGACGTCGAGGAGCGACCCGCCAGAAAGAGCCCACCCAGCTTGTACTTCCCCAGCGTCGACGTCGCGCCCAGCGGTGAGCTCAGCGGAGTGCCGATCATGAGCAGCTGCGCCGCCTGTAATTCGAGCGGCATCTTGGCGACCAGCGACTCGGCGCACCCGGTGGAGGCGGACGGCGCGGCACCCGAGCTCGGGCGTGTCCCCGACGACGTTCCCGGAGCAGCCGCGGAGCCCGGAGACGGCGAGTCACCGCCATCGGAAAAGCCCGCGTACGCGACCCCAGCCCCGATGAGCACCACGACGACCACCGCGACGATCGCCCACACCCGCCACGGCTCGGCGTTCCGGCGCGATCCTCTCGGCATCCGCTGCGCTCCCTCCGAAGGCCCCCGTCCGGACCCGAGGATACGGCGTCTAGCGGTACGCGGTCAGGAACCGGTCGCGGAACTGATCCATCCGCCACACCGGCGCCCCGTCCGCCGGCCGCAGCCCCGGCTGCCAGCCCCAGCCGGAGATCTTCGCGAGCACCGCTGGGTCCTTGGCCACGATCGTGATGGGCACGTCGTGGCTGGCGGTGTCGCCGACGATGACCGGGGACGGCTGGTGGTCGCCGAGGAACACGACCACGAGGTTGTCGTCGCCGTACGTCTCGATGTAGGAGATGAGTGAGCTGAGCGAGTACACGATCGAGTTGCGGTACGCCGTGCGAATCTTGTCCGACGTGCGGATGACCGAGTCCGGCGGGTCGCCCTCGGTGCTCATGGTCTGATAGACGGTACCGTCGCCGATGTCTTTCCAGTCGACCAGTTGCGGGATCGGCGTCCACGGCGCGTGGCTCGACACGAGCGGGATCTCGGTGAAGCCCGGCTGGTGGCCCGGCTGGCGCTCCAGTCGCTGATACGCCGCGAGCGTGAACTGGTCCGGCACGGGGACATAGCTGAACTTCGGGCCCTTGTAGCCCATGGTCCGCGAGTCGTACAGGTCGTGGTACTGGAAAAACTTGCCCTCGGGCCAGTCCCGGTCGTTGGCCGGCATGATCCCGCCGACGTGCCAGCCGGCCCGGCGGAACGCGGCGTTGAGCGTGAACCGGTCCCCGGCCAGCAGCGACGAGCTGCGCTGGTTGTTGTCGACCCACAGGCCCGACAGCAGCGTCTCGTGCGCCATCCAGCTGCCGCCGCCGGTGATCGGGGAGGTCAGGAACGCGGAGCGGGCCGAGAAGCCGGCCGCCGCGAGCCGTTTCGTGCCGTCGTCGAGCACCGCGCTGACCTGCGGCGCGTACTGCGGATTCTGCACCGCGTCGCGCCCGTAGCTCTCCACGAAGGTGAGCAGCACGTCCTTGCCCCGCAGCGCGGTCAGCAGCTGCGAGCCGGGCACGTCGCGGAACGCGTCGATCTGCGCCTGCTGGCCGAACTTCTCACCGTCGTTGATGTCCCGCCGGACCAGCCCGATCTGGTCGCCGAGCGCGGCCACCGCCCCGTCGGAGGCGGCGAGCAGCCCGCCGGTCTGCACGCTGAACACCGCGCACACGGCCCACACCCCGGCCAGCACCGCGGTCCCGCGGGTGGTCGCGACCTGATGGCGCACCGCGAGCCGGGACAGCCGCCGCAGCGCGAGCGTCATGACCACCGGCACCGACAGCACGATCAGCCCGAGGATGACGGTGAGCACGACCGCGGCCGGCTTGCCCAGCGAGGACTCGACCAGCCCGAACGCCGGGTCGAGCAGCACCCAGTCGAGCACCGGGTCGAACGGGCGGGACAGCGCGGTGTAGAAGCCCAGGTTGAACAGCCGGATGATCAGCAGCAGGCCGAGGACGACCCCCGCCACGCTCAGCACGACGGTCCGGGCGCGGCCCCGCACGGCCAGGAACACCGCGACCAGCAGGAGCCCCTCGATCGGGATGCGCAGAAAAGCCATCCAGGTGTACTGCGTGAGCGAATCGGGCGTCACCAGTGTGAACAGCACCACGGCGGCGCCGAGCACCGTGCCCAGCCAGACGAGCCCGGTGCGCAGCCAGTGCCGGCGCGGCTTCGCGGGAACGGCGGCGGGGGCCTCCGCGGGTGGGGACAGGACCGCCATCAGGAGGACACCGCCACCCGCAGCGACTGCCGCCGCCAGCGCCACAGCACCTCGGAGCCGAACGACTCGACGAGGAACAGCAGCGCGATCGCCACGACCGTGGTGGTCACGGCGAGCGGCAGCAGCCCCGTCGCGGCCACGGCGAGGGTCACGCCCTGCATCGCGGCGACGACCTTCCGCCAGTACCGTGGCGGAACCGGACCCCGCAGCCAGGGCACCAGCCACCCGGCGAAGCCGATGACGTATCGCATGAGCCCGATCGCGAGCACCCACGGCCCGACGGACTCGGCCACGAACACGCTCAGCACCAGGATCAGCCAGGCGTCGGCCTCCATGTCGAACCGGGCCCCGAGCGGCGTGCAGCCCGCGGTGCGCCGGGCGATCTGGCCGTCGACCGCGTCCAGCGCGAGCGCGACGGCGGCGAGCAGGCACAGCACCGCGATCGGCGCCGGGCGGGTGAACGAGTCGGCGGTGAGGGCCGCGACCCCGCCGGCCAGCGCGGCCCGGGTCTGCGTCACCCAGTTGGCCGCCCCGAACGCCTCGGCGCCGGAGCGCTGCAGCCCGTACTCGAGGGCGACGTACGTGACGAGGCCGCTGACCAGACCGATCGCCCATCCGGCCGTTCCCAGCCCGACCGTCCCCGACAGGACAGCGAGCACGGCAACATGGAAGATCAGTCCAGAGACCGGACCGGTTCGAACCTTCGGCATCGTCACTCCGTGTACGAGGCTGTGCTAGCTGACCATGAACCCGACAGTGGTGCATACGCGCATTCGGCGTTCACGGTTCGATCCTCAACATGCCTAAGGAGTACCCCTATGCGCACGGCGAACGCGTTCTGGTTCACCGACACGGGCGGTGAACTCCGTCGCGTCGAGGTGCCGGCGCCCGGTGCGGACGAGGTGCTGGTCCGCACGCTGTACTCGGGTGTGAGCCGCGGCACGGAGACGCTCGTGTTCGCCGGGAAGGTGCCGGCCGACCAGCACGACGTCATGCGCGCGCCGTTCCAGGAGGGCGACTTCCCGTTCCCGGTGAAGTACGGCTACCTCAACGTCGGGGTGGTCGAGGAGGGGCCGGCGGACCTGCGCGGCCGGGCGGTGTTCTGCCTGTACCCGCACCAGACCGCGTACGTCGTGCCGCGCTCGGCCGTGGTGCCGCTGCCGGACGGCCTGCCGCCGCGCCGGGCCGTGCTCGCCGGGACCGTGGAGACCGCGGTCAACGCGCTGTGGGACGCCGCCCCGCTGATCGGCGACCGGGTGACCGTGATCGGCGCGGGCATGGTCGGCTGCAGCGTCGCCGCCCTGCTGGCCCGGCTGCCGGGCGCCGAGGTCGAACTGGTCGACGTCGACCCGGCCCGGGCCGCGGTGGCGGCGGCGCTCGGCGTCCCGTTCCGCGCGCCGGAGGAGGCGGCGGGCGGCCGCGACCTGGTCATCCACGCCAGCGCGAACGAGCGCGGCCTGCAGCGGGCCCTCGAGCTGCTCCGGCCGGAGGGCACGGCGATCGAGCTCAGCTGGTACGGCGACCGCCCCGTCACCCTCGCGCTCGGCGGCACATTCCACTCGGGCCGCCTGACCATCCGCAGCAGCCAGGTCGGCACCGTGTCGCCGGCCCGCAGCTCGTCGCGGACCTACGCCGACCGGCTGGCCCTGGCCCTGCGCCTGCTGCGGGACCCGGCCTTCGACGCCCTCATCACCGGCTCGTCACCGTTCGAACAGCTGCCGGCGGTGCTCCCACGCCTCGCCGACGGCTCACTGCCTGCCCTGTGCCACCTGATCACCTATGCGCTGTAAGGGCGCCCTGGCACCGTTGGACACCGCGTCATGTCCTGAAAAACAGTGGGGGAGCAAGCTCCACCCACACCCCCTCAACACCGCACCGGGTCCGACGGGCAGCAGCACGTCATCCTGGAACAGCGCCCTGATCACCTACTCCGAGGAGCTTTACGCGTGTACAGCCTCACCGTCCGTGACCACATGATGATCGCCCACAGCTTCCGCGGCGAGGTCTTCGGGCCCGCCCAGCGGCTGCACGGCGCCACCTACGTGGTCGACGTGACGTTCTTCCGGCGCGACCTCGACGCCGACAACCTGGTCGTCGACATCGGGCTCGCGTCGCAGGAGCTCAAGGACGTCCTGGCCGCGTTCAACTACCGCAACCTCGACGACGAGCCCGACTTCAGCGGGATCAACACCTCGACCGAGATGCTCGCCGCGGTGGTCGCCGACCGGCTCGCCGACCGGATCGCCGCGGGCGGCCTCGGTCCGGGCGCGACCGGCCTGGAGCGGCTGTCGGTGACGCTGCGCGAGTCCCACGTGGCCTGGGCCACCTACGAGCGCACGCTCTGATGCTCACCATGATCGCTGTCCTGTGATCTTCGTCCTCCCCAACGACATCGACGATCCGGCCGTGCCGAGCGGCGGCAACCGGTACGACCGCGAGGTCTGCGCCCGGCTGGACGCCGACGAGCGGCCGGCGTTCGGGGCCTGGCCCACCCCGGCCGCCGAAGAGCTCGCGGCGCTCGACGCCCTCCTCGCGGACGTCGCCGACGGCGCGCCGGTGGTGATCGACGGGCTGATCGCCTCCTGCGCGCCGGCCGTGCTCGAGCGCCACGCGGCCCGGCTGCGGCTCGTGGTGCTCGTGCACATGCCGTTCGGCGACGACGACCCGGCGGCCCGGCCGGCGGAGGCGCGGGCGCTGCGTGCGGCTCGCAGCGTCCTCGTCACCAGCGACTGGACCGGTCGCCGTCTGCACCAGTTGTACGCCCTGACCGCCGACCGGATCCAGGTCGCTACTCCCGGTGTTGATCAGGCCCCGCTCGCGGCCGGTTCGGGCGGCGCCGGGGCGCTGCTGACGGTCGCCGTCCTCGGTCCTCACAAGGGCCAGGACGTGCTGGTCGAGGCCTTGGGCCAGGTCGCCGACCGGGACTGGACCGGGGTGCTCGCCGGCGCGACGAACCGCGATCCGGCCTATGTCAAACGGGTCACCCAGCGTATCGACGCGCTCGGTCTCGGCGACCGCATCCACCTGGTCGGCGCCAGGACCGGCCCCGAGCTCGGCGCCCTCTACGCCGCCGCCGACCTGCTGGTCCACCCGTCCCGGGGCGAGACCTACGGCATGGTGGCGGCGGAGGCGCTGGCGCGCGGGGTACCGGTGCTGGGAACGACCGCCAAGGGACTGCCGGACGTTGTTGGCGACGCCGGCATGCTCGTGCCGCCGGGCGACCCGGACGCGCTCGCGAACGCGCTGCGCCGATGGTTCGACGAGCCGGAACTGCGGTATGAGCTGCGGACGGCCGCCCGCACACGGCGGGCCATGCTCACGGGGTGGGACGACACTGCCCGTACCGTGGAAGCGGTTTTCCGGAAGGTGATCACGGACTGAACCCGATCGCATTCGGCGGCGTATGTCTTAAGAGATCGTCCGGAAGGGATTCGTCATGTCGAGCGTCGCCGCGCCGCGCCGGGCCGTGAACTGGGGCCTCGTGCGCACCGTCGCGGGCCTCGCCGTGCTCGCGCTGCTCGTGTGGCGCATCGGCAGCGGCCCGTTCCTGGCCGGCCTGCGCAAGATCGACGCCTGGGCGATCCTGGCCGCGGTCGGCGTCGGGGCGGCCACCATCGTCGCCTGCGCCTGGCGGTGGCAGCTCGTCGCGCGCGGCCTCGGGATGCGACTGTCCCTGCGCACCGCGATCGCCGAGTTGTACCGTGCGGTGCTCATCAACTCCACCCTGCCCGGCGGCGTGCTGGGCGACGTGGACCGGGCCGTCGGGCACGGCAAGGCCGACGGCGACCTGGGCCGCGGCATCCGCGCCGTGGTCTGGGAGCGCACCGCCGGCCAGGTCGTGCAGATCGCCCTCGCCGTCGCCCTGCTCTGGGCGCTGCCCTCACCCGTGCGGCCGTACGTGCCCCGCATCGCCGCCGTCGTCGCCCTGTTCGCGCTGGTCGTGGTGGTGCTGGCGCTGGTCGCCGGCCGACGCGGGCCGCAGTGGTGGCGCCGGGCGGTGGACACGCTGCGGGCCGACGTGCGGGAGGTGCTGCTCACCCGGCGGATCTGGCCCGGGGTGGTGTTCTTCTCCGCCGTCGCGGTGGCCGGTCACCTGATCACGTTCCTGGTCGCCGCGCGGACCGCCGGCCTGACCGCGCCGGCCTCCCAGCTCCTGCCGCTGACCCTGCTGGCCCTGCTGGCCATGGGAGTTCCGGCCAACATCGGCGGATTCGGGCCGCGCGAAGGGGTCGCCGCCTGGGCGTTCGCCGCCGCCGGCCTGACCGCCGCACAAGGGGTCGCGACGGCGACCGTCTACGGGGTACTGGTGTTGGTGTCGAGCCTTCCCGGTGTCGCGGTTCTGCTCTTCCGCCGCCGCGCCGTGGCGGGTTGACCGAGACAAAAGACTCTTCCGCCGCCGCGCCGTGGCGGGTCGACCCGAGACAAAGGAGCGGAATGTTCGAAACACTGCCCGGGGCAACGATGCGCACGCAGGTGACCGTGCCGCTGCGGCTCCTCGACGGGTACTCCACCACCGCCCGCCTGTTCTCGTTCAACGGCCTGGTCGACGGCCGCGAGCACGTCGCCTTCGGCCTCGGTGACTGGGCGGACGCGGCCCGGCGCAGCGCCGGCGACGGCGCCGCGCCACTGGTCCGGCTGCACAGCGAGTGCCTGACCGGGGACATCTTCGGCAGTGAGCGCTGCGACTGCGGGCCGCAGCTGCGCGAGGCGATCGAGCGGATCTCCGAGGCCGGGGGATTCGTCCTGTACCTGCGGCAGGAGGGGCGGGGCATCGGCCTGTACTCGAAGCTCGACGCCTATGCCCTGCAGGACACCGGCCTGGACACCTTCGAGGCCAACCTGGCCCTCGGGCACGCCGAGGACGAGCGGGACTACTCCGCGGCGGCCCAGATGCTCGACGCGCTCGGCGTCACCCGCATCCGGCTGCTCACCAACAACCCGGACAAGGCCGACCAGCTCGGCAAGCTCGGGGTGACGGTCGACAGCGTGGTACCGACGGGGGTATTTCTGAGCAAGGCGAACGCGGGCTACCTCGCGGCAAAGGCGAGCCGTGCCGCCGCGAGGTGAGGCCAGCACGCTCGCCCCTTGGGACAATGCGGCCGTGCAGTCTCCCCGCCCCCGGCCCTACGTGCTGCTGAGCTGCGCGATGTCGCTGGACGGGTACCTCGACGACGCCACCGACGAGCGCCTGGTCCTGTCCAACAGCGAGGACCTCGACCGCGTCGACGCCATGCGGGCCGGCTGCGACGCGATCCTCGTCGGGGCCAACACGATCCGCCGGGACAACCCGCGCCTCATGGTGCGCGCCCCCGAGCGGCGCGAACGGCGGGCCGAGAACGGGCTGCCGCCGCTGCCGGCCAAGGTCGCGATCTTCGGCCACGGCGACGTCGACCCCGACTCCCGCTTCTTCACCGACGGCGACACCGAGAAGATCGTGTACTGCGCGACCACCACCGCCCGCCGCCACCGCGCCCGCATCGGCGAACGGGCCGAGGTCGTCGACGGCGGCGAGCCCGTCGACCTCGAACTGGCGCTGGCGGATCTCGCGGCTCGGGGAGTACAACGGCTGCTTGTGGAGGGCGGCAGCCAGATCCACACCATGTTCCTCACCGCCGGCCTCGTCGACGAGCTGCAGCTCGTGATCGCCCCGTTCTTCGTCGGCGACGGCCGGGCCCCGCGCTTCGTCGGCGACGGCGCCTTCCCCTGGCACCCGGGCCATCGTGCCACGGTGGTGGATGTACGCCAGATGGACGACGTGGTACTCCTGCGCTACGCCCTCTCCGACCGATTCGAGGCCACATGATCGACGCGCCCTTCCACGTCCCGGACGCGCGGGCCGCCATCTCGGAGCGCGTCCAGCGCCACCGCCGCCCGCGCGGCGGCAACGGCCCGCAACGCGCGACGTTCGCCCTCCTGGCGGTGGCCCTCGCCAACGCCGCGGTCGTCGAGGCCCTGTTCTGGACGGCGTCGGACGCCCCCAACATGATGCTGTCGGTCGGCCGCTTCCTGGGCCTGCACGCCGCGGTGCTACTGGCACTGCAGCTGGTGCTGGTAGCCCGGGTCCCCTGGCTGGACCGCCGGCTGGGCATGGGCCAGCTGACCGCCTGGCACCGCTGGGTCGGCCTCGGCCTGGCCTGGACCATCCTCGTCCACGCCACCCTGGCGTCGTGGGCCTACGCGATCGTCAACAACTGGCCGTTCAGCACCCTGGCGTCGAAGTGGCTCGGCTCGCTGGGCACCCTCGCCGGCATCATCTCCGGCACCGTCCTGCTGCTCGTCGTGCTGTTCTCGACCCGCGCGATGCGCCGCCGGCTGCCGTACGAGCTGTGGCACCTGATCCACCTCGGGACGTACGCGACGGTGGCCTTCGCGATCGTCCACCAGACCATCGAAAACCCCATCTCCCAGCCCGCCACCTGGGCCAAGGCCTACTGGTGGCTCCTGTGGACGGTCGCCATCGGCCTGTTCGTCTTCGGTCGCATGCTGCTGCCCCTCTACCGCAACCTCCGCCACAACCTGCGCGTCTCGGCCGTCGTCCCGGAATCCGACAACGTGGTCTCGGTCTACGTCACCGGCCGCGCCCTGCACGCCCTCCCGGCGGAAGCGGGCCAGTTCTTCCTGTGGCGCTTCCTCACCCCGACCAGGTGGTGGCAGGCGAACCCGTGGTCGCTGTCGAAGGCCCCCGACGGCAAGGCCCTACGCCTGACCGCCAAGGCCGTGGGCGCGGGCAGCGCGGGCCTGCGCAACCTCCGCGTCGGCACCCGCGTGATCGTCGAGGGCCCCTACGGCTCCTTCACGAGCAAACACCGCACCAAATCCGCCACGCTGCTCATCGCCGGCGGCGTGGGCATCACGCCGATCCGGTCGCTGCTGGAGGAACTGTCCGGTTCCATCATCGTCTTGTACCGCGTCCGCTCCGAATCCGAGGCAACACTGAGCACCGAACTCCGCGACCTCGCCCGCGCCAAGGGCGCACAACTCATGCTGGTCGTCGGCCGCACGCGCGACTCGGACCCGCCGCCGTTGAGCCCCGACCACCTGCTGAAAATCGTCCCCGACATCAAACAGCGCGACGTCTACGTCTGCGGCCCGACGGCGATGACGAACGCGGTGCTGGCCTCTCTGCGCAAGCTCGGCGTCCCGAAAACCCAACAGCACGCCGAAATCTTCGCCATGGCCGACTAGGCCCGCGCGAGGATCGCCCGGGCGTAACGGTCGCACTCGTCGGGAAAGTGCGCGAAGAACTTCACGGGCGCGACCGCCTCGATCTCCAGCAGCGACATCCCCCGCGGCGCGTCCGGATCCAAAATGAAGTCCAGCCGCACCGACAGCGGCGGCGGACATCCCGCCGGCAGCAACGACACCAGCGCCGCATACGTCTCCGCGACGAGCGTGCGCTGCGCGTCGGACAGCGGCCCGTACGGCCGCGGATCCGGATGGAACAGCCGCTCGGCAGTGCCGGGCCGCAGAATCGCCGCCTTCGTGATCGCGTGCGAAACGGAACCGTCGAGGGTCAGCACCGCCAGCTCCCGATGCACGTCGATGGCGGCCTGATACGGCTGCACCAGAGCCGTCCCGACGTTGCGCAGATGCGTGGCCAGCGCGGGAAGGTCGTCGAGCCCGAACTCCACCGCACCGAGGGCGCCGCCCGACGACAGCGGCTTGGCGACGACGGTCCGGCGCGGCGAGTCGGGCGGCGGGAAGAGCGAACGCAGCGCGTCGAGGTCCGGCGTCCCGGTGATCACGTGCGTCGGGACCGTCGGCACGCCCAGAGCGGCCAGCCGCAACAGGTACGTCTTGTCCGACCCCAGCTCCACCACCGGAGGCGGATTGAGCACAAGCGTGCCCTCCGCCACGCGCGCGTGCAACCAGGCGTGGAACTGCGGCAGCTTCGGCCACATGCTCCACGGTGACTGCAGCACCAGCACGTCGTAGGTGGTCCAGTCGTGCTCCGGGCCGTCCCACGCGGGCTGGGCGGTCTCGGCGCCCAGCGCCCGCAGGCGGGCGGCGACGAGCGGGGTGTCGGCGTCCTTCCACAGCGGCTCCGGAAATCCGGCCGACGTCACCAGAGCCACGCGCATGCAGCGACGGTGTCACGGGGTGCGGGAAGGGTCAACCAGGTGCGGCTCGGTGGCCGGCCCTCACGAAACCGAGCTGCACGCCGAAGTCAGGCTCGGACCGGTTGGACATTCGTTGGGAGCGCGCCTTGGGACTCACCGTTTTCGTGGTACTCGTGGTGCTCGCCGCGGGTGCCGAAGCGTTGCTGCCCCGGCGCAACCGGGTGCGGCCCGAGGTCGTTGAAGAGCATCAGGACGAAGACCTGTCGTTTGTACTGCGGTCAGGGCTCGCACCCATCCGCGGGTACGCCGAGATCCTCGGGGACCGCATGGACGGGGACGACGACCGGCGCATGATCCGGGCCATCGAGCACCACGCCGATCGCCTGACCGATCTGGCCGACCGGCTGGCGCCGACTACTTCTTGTTCTTCTTCCGCGGCTTCACGGTGATGTGGATCGGCGTACCCGTGAAATCGAACTCCTCGCGCAGCTTGCGCTCCACGAAGCGGACGTAGCCCGGGTCCAGCACGCCCGTCGTGAACAGGACGAACTTCGGCGGGCTGACGCCGGCCTGGGTGGCGAACAGCACGCGCGGGGCGCGGCCGCCGCGGACCGGGTGGGGGGTCTGCTGGACGAGCGCGGTCAGCCACTGGTTGAGCTGGCCGGTCGGGACGCGGCGCTCCCAGTTGGCCAGGGCGGTGCGCAGGGCGGGCGCGAGCTTGTCGACGGCGCGACCGGTGAGCGCGGAGACGTTGACCCGCACGGCCCAGGGGACGCGCCGCAGTTCGCGTTCGATTTCTTTGCCCAGTTGGTACCGGCGGTCGTCGTCGACGAGGTCCCACTTGTTGAAAGCGATGACGAGGGCGCGCCCCGACTCGATGACCATCGTGATGATGCGCTGGTCCTGCTCGGAGATGACCTCGCTCGCGTCGAGCAGGACGATCGCGACCTCGGCGGCCTCGATGGCGGCGTTGGTGCGCAGCGAGGCGTAGTACTCGGTGCCGGAGGCGTGCGCGACGCGTTTGCGCAGGCCGGCCGTGTCGACCAGGTGCCACGTCTCCCCGCCGAACTCGACGAGGCTGTCGACCGGGTCGACCGTGGTGCCGGCGACCGAGTCGACGACCGCGCGCTCCTCCTTGGCCAGCTTGTTGAGCAGGCTGGACTTGCCGACGTTGGGGCGGCCGACGAGGGCGATGCGGCGGGGGCCGGCCTCGCGCGGTTCGGCCGGGCGGGCCTCGGGCATGTGCTCGAGGATCTTGTCGAGCAGGTCGCCGGAGCCGCGGCCGTGCAGGGCCGAGACCGGGAACGGCTCGCCCAGGCCGAGGCCCCAGAGGCTGGAGATCTCGCCCTCGATGCGGGCGTTGTCGACCTTGTTGGCGACCAGGATGACCTTGCTGGCGCTGCGCCGCAGCATGCGGACGGCGGCCTCGTCGTCGGCGGTCGGCGGGATGGTGGCGTCGACCACGAACAGCACGACGTCGGCGGTCTGGGCGGCGATCTCGGCCTGGGTGGCGATCGCCTTGGCGCGCTCCCGGGCGTCGGGCAGCCAGCCGCCGGTGTCCACGACGGTGAAGTGCCGGCCGGTCCATTCGGCGTCGTAGGCGACCCGGTCGCGGGTCACCCCGGCGACGTCCTCCACGACCGCCTGCCGACGCCCGAGGATCCGGTTGACCAGGGTGGACTTGCCGACGTTGGGCCGCCCGACGACGGCCACGATGGGCAGGCTCAGATCGACGTCCGACTCGCCCGACCCGATGCCGGGGGCCTCGCGGTCGACGTCCGCGGGCGGTTGGTTCACGCCGTCACCTTGTCGAGCATGCGTTGCAGCCGCTCGACCACCTCGTCGATGCCGAGCGCGGTGGTGTCCAGGACCACGGCGTCGTCGGCCTGGCGCAGCGGGTCGGCCGCGCGGGTCGAGTCGAGGCGGTCGCGGCGGGCCAGGTCGGCGGCGGTCGCGGCCCGGTCGGACGCGTTCTCGCTGCTGCGGCGGCGGGCCCGCTCCTCGGCGTCGGCGGTCAGGTAGACCTTCAGGTCGGCGGCGGGCGCCACGACAGTGCCGATGTCGCGCCCTTCGACCACGATCCGCTCGGCCTCGGCGATGATCTCGCGCTGCCGGGCGACGAGGAGCGCGCGCACGGCCGGGACCGCCGAAACGGCCGACACCGCCCGGGTGACCTCGGGCCCGCGGATCTCCCGGTCGACCCCGACGCCGTCCACGCTGATGTGCGGCGCGGCGGGGTCGGTGGTGATCGTCAGCTCCACGTCCTCGGCGACCGCGGCGATCTTGTCGGCGTCGGCCAGGTCGACGTTGTCGCGCAGCACCGCGTAGGTCACGGCGCGGTACATCGCCCCGGTGTCCAAGTACCGCGCGTTCATCGCCTGGGCGACCCGGCGGGAGATGGTGGACTTGCCGGAGCCGGACGGCCCGTCGACGGCAACCACCAGTTGCCGGCCCTCGTCGTGCACGCCCGTCTCCTCTGACTCGATGAAGCCCTTCAAAACAGTACTTGACCCGCCGATGACGACCACCCACGGGAGTCAGCAAGGAGACGGGCCACCACACGAGTCCGACATATCCGAAATGTCCGGTCCCACATCCGGACCCATCGTTTCGTCGGCGGCGGGCAGCCTGGCCAGCACGGAGTCGGCGATGTCCAGCAGCGCGTCGACCTGTTCGGAGGTCAGGGCGTCGAAGAACCAGTGGCGTACGTGCGCAACGTGGCGCGGCGCCGCCGTGGTGACCGCCTCCCAGCCGGCGTCGGTCAGCACCACGAACGCGCCGCGCGGGTCGTCGGCGCAGGGCTCGCGGGCCACCAGGCCGCGGGCCGTCATGCGGGTGATCTGGTGCGTGAGCCGGGTCTTCTCCCAGTCGGCGGCGACCCGCAGCTGGAACACCCGCAGCCGGCCGCCCGGCGCCTCGGACAGGCTGACGAGCACCGCGTACTCGGCCATGGTGAGCCCGGTCTCACGCAGCAGCTGACGGGCAGCGCGCCGCTGGACCTCGGCGTTGAGCGCGAGATAAGCGCGCCAGGCCCGCTGCTCGCGCTCGTCGAGCCAGGGCGGCTCCGAATTCGTCACACCGAAAGTCTACGGTCATCGGTGACACATCACCTTGGGCCTGAGCTATGGTTTCGGTGACACGTCACCCTATGCGTGAAGGAACAACCACCATGACGAAGGTCGGGATCATCCTCGGCAGCACCCGCCCGGGCCGGAACGGCGAGGCCGTGGCCAAGTGGGTGTACGACATCGCGAGCCGGCGCTCCGACGCCGAGTTCGAGCTGGTCGACCTGCTCGACTACAACCTGCCGCACCTGGACGAGGCGATGCCGCCGTCCTTCGGGCAGTACGCCAACGAGCACACCAAGCAGTGGGCCGCCAAGGTCGCCGAGTTCGACGCCTACATCTTCGTGACGCCGGAGTACAACCACTCGACCAGCGGCGCCCTGAAGAACGCGATCGACTTCCTGTACGCCGAGTGGAACAACAAGGCGGCCGGTTTCGTGAGCTACGGCTCGGTCGGTGGCACCCGGGCGGTCGAGCACCTGCGGCTCATCGCGGCCGAGCTGCAGATCGCCGACGTGCGGGCGCAGGTGGCGCTGTCGCTGTTCAACGACTTCGAGAACTTCAGCGTGTTCAAGCCGGGCCCGCAGCACGAGGCCTCGCTGGGCACTGTGCTCGACCAGACCATCGCGTGGGGCAAGGCCCTGGAGACGGTCCGCAAGGCCGCCTAAGCCGCGGTCGCCCGGGCGAAGCGCGCGGCCAGTTCGGCACTGGCCGCGCGCAGCTCGTCCGGCCCCACCAGCTCGAACTCCACGCCGAACATGCCGAACCAGGCGGCCAGGCCGGTCCACGACCACGAGCCGGCCGTCACCCGGCAGCGGTCCGGCCCCTCGTCCTCGACCACGCCCTGCCCGCGAATCCAGTCGTTGGCGGCCGCGGCCGGGGCGTGCAGCACGGCGGTACCGCGGCAGGGGTATGGATCGTGCCCTTCGAACTTCGACGCGATGAACGCGGCCACGTCCGGTGCCGGCAGCGCGCGCGGCGTGAACCGCGGCCCGTTCGGCGTGCGCGGGACCATGCGGTCGACGCGATAGGTGCGCCAGTCCGCCCGGTCCAGATCGAAGCCGACGAGGTACCACCGGCCGCCCCAGGTGACGAGGCTGTGCGGCTCGGCCCGGCGCGGCGGGCGCTGCCCCCCCGGCCCCTCGGCCATCTCGCGGCGGCCCGCGTAGTCGAAGCGCAGCACCTCGCGCGCCCGGACCGCGGCGCCGATCGTGAGCAGGTGCTCGGCGTCGATGTCACCCTCCCGCCACGTGCTCTTGGGCACCCGCGTGACGCGCAGCGCGTCGACCCGGTGCCGCAGCCGCGCCGGCATGACCTGGCGCACCGTGGCGAGCGCCCGCAGCGCCGCCTCCTCCACGCCCTGGACCGACATCGTGGCCGTCTGCAGGGCCACCGCCACGGCCACCGCCTGGTCGTCGTCGAACAGCAGCGGCGGCAGCTCCGAGCCGGCGTCGAGCCGATAGCCGCCCTCGGGCCCGCGCGTGGCCTGGACGGGATAGCCGAGCTCGCGGAGGCGGTCGACATCCCGGCGTACCGTCCGCGGGCTCACTTCGAGCCGGTCGGCGAGGGTCTGCCCGGGCCAGTCGCGCCGAGCCTGCAGCAGGGACAGGAGCGCGAGCAGCCGGGCCGAGGTTTCGAGCATGGGTTCAGTATGGGCGCAGTACAGGACAGGGGCTGTCCGCATCCACTGCGAGGCTGCTCGCATGATTCGAACGCGAGGATTGACCAAGGACTTCGCCACCGGCCGCAAGACCAAGGTGCACGCGGTACGCGGGATCAGCCTGGACATCGAGCCCGGCGAGCTGGTCGCGGTGCTCGGCCCGAACGGCGCCGGCAAGACCACCACGATGCGCATGCTCACCACGCTGATCCAGCCGACCGCGGGCACCGCCGTCGTCGCCGGGCACGACGTGGTCGAGGAGCCGGAACGGGTGCGCCGCCGCATCGGGTACGTCGGGCAGGGCAACGGCGCCGCCCACACCCAGCGCGTCGGCGACGAGCTGCGCGTCCAGGGGCGCATCTACGGGCTGGACCGCCGGGAGGCGAAGCGCCGGGCGGACGAGCTGCTGGAGGCGCTCGACCTCGCCGAGCTCGGCGAGCGCAAGGTCACCGACCTGTCGGGCGGCCAGCAGCGCCGCCTCGACGTGGCCATCGGCCTGGTCCACGCGCCCGAGCTGCTGTTCCTCGACGAGCCTTCGACCGGTCTCGATCCGCAGAACCGGGCCAACCTGTGGTCGCACATCGCCCGGATGCGCGCCGAGCTCGGCATGACGATCGTGCTGACCACCCACTACCTGGACGAGGCCGACTCGATGGCCGAGCGCGTCGTGGTGGTCGACCACGGCGAGGTGATCGCCGACGACTCCCCGAACCAGCTGAAGGCCAAGCTGGCCGGCGACCGGCTGCTCGCGACCGGCGACGGCCCGGCGCTGGCGGCGATCGCGGCCGAGCTGCCGGGCGCCCGCGACCTGGAGGTCCGCCCCGACGGCATCGAGCTGCGGGTGAGCGACGGGCCGGCCGCCCTGCCCGAGCTGATCACCGCCGCGGCGGGTTCCGTTCGTACCGCCGAGGTGCGCCGCCCCACGCTCGACGACGTCTTCCTGGCCCTGACCGGCCGCAACCTGCGCGACGCCTGAGGAGTAGCCATGTCCGACATCGCCATCGTCGCGGGCCGTGAACTGCGCCCGCTGCTGCGCTCCCCGTTCTCGCTGATCTTCGGCATGGTCCAGCCGCTGGTGTTCCTCGCCCTGTTCGGCCCGCTGCTCAAAAGCACGTTCGGCGGCGACGTGTGGCAGTGGTTCGTACCGTCGATCCTGGTCATGACCACGCTGTTCAGCACGTCGACGGTGGGCGCGAACCTGCTGCAGGAGTTCCTGACCGGCGCCCACGAGCGGATGCTCGTCACGCCCCTGTCCCGCCCGGCGCTGCTCGTGGGGCGGGCGGTCAAGGAGATGGTCCCGCTGGCCGGTCAGGCCCTGGTGATCGTGCTCGTGATGCTGCCGTTCGGCTTCAGGCTGTACACCGGCGGCGCTCTTCTCGGCCTGGTGCTGCTGGCGCTGTTCGGCGTGGGGCTGGGGTCGCTGAGCTATGCCCTCGCGGTCGCGGTCCGGCGCACGGACTGGATGTTCTGGGCCGTCCACCAGACGCTGCTGTTCCCGCTCATGATCCTGTCCGGGATGCTGCTGCCGCTGGAGTCGGGGCCGGCGTGGATGCGCACCGCGGCCCACGTCAACCCGCTGGCGCACATGGTCGCCGCCGAGCGTGACCTGTTCGCCGGCCACATCGCGACGTCGACGGTGGCCTGGGGCTTCGTGGCCGCGGCGCTGACCGCGGTCGTCGGCCTGGCGGTCGGCATCCGCGCGATGCGGCGCTCGACCTGAGGCCCCCGGTCCCGGCCCGCGACAGGCGCGGCGCTCGACCTGAGGCCTTGAGCGGGGCTACTCCCCGACGGCCTTGAACAGCGCTCCGATCTCGGCCTGCGACAGGTGCCGCGTGCGGCCCGGTCGCAGGTCACCGAGGCGGATCGGGCCGATCTGGGTGCGGATGAGTCGCACCACCGGGTGCCCGACGGCGTCGAACAGGCGCCGGACGATGTGGTTGCGGCCCTCGTGCAGGACCACCTCGACCAGGGCCACCTTGCCGTACGCGTCGACCACCTTGAACGCGTCGACCTTGACCGGCCCGTCCTCGAGGGTCACCCCGGTCTTGAGCTCGCGCCCCATCGCGCGCGGCACCGGGCCGGGGATCTCGGCCTGATAGGTCTTCGAGACCTCGTACGACGGGTGCATCAGCTTGTGCGCCAGCCCGCCGTCGTTGGTCAGCAGGATGAGGCCCTCGCTGTCCTGGTCGAGGCGCCCGACGTGGTACACCCGGGTCTCGATGTTCGGCACGAGGTCCGAGATCGCGTTGCGCCCCTTGTCGTCCTCCATCGTGGAGACGACGCCGCGGGGCTTGTTCAGCGCGATGTACACCATCCGCGTGTCGGTCATCAGCCGCGACCCGTCGACGTGGATCGCGTCCTGGGCGGCGTCGGCCTTGTCGCCGAGCGTCGCCTCCTTGCCGTTGACCGTGACCCGGCCCTCGTCGATCATGCGCTCGCAGGCCCGCCGCGACCCGAGCCCGGCGGCGGCCAGGATCTTCTGCAGGCGCTCCTCGTTGCGCGGGCGCACCGCGTCCGGTGGGGCATCGAAGGCGGAACCGGTGAACTGCTGACCGGTGGATTCGGCATCGGGCTCAACGCTGGGCATCGGCGATCTCATCTATGTCGTCGGGCAGGAACGGGGCGAGCGGGGGCAGCTGCTCGACGCTTTCCAGGCCGAGCTTCTCCAGGAAGAGCGTCGTCGTGCGGTACAGGAAGGCACCGCTGTCGGGCTCGCTGCCGACCTCTTCGATCAGCCCCCGGGTCACCAGCGTACGGACCACACCGTCACAGTTCACACCACGGATGGCGGAGATGCGCGATCTGGTCACGGGCTGCTTGTACGCGATCACGGCCAGTGTTTCCAGGGCGGCCTGGGTGAGCCGGATCTGCTGACCGTCGAGCACGAACTTCTCGACATAGGCGGCATACTCGGGCCGGGTGTAGAGCCGCCAGCCCCCGGCGACCTTGCGCAGGTCAAACCCGAAACCCATGCTCGTGTACTGCGCCGCGGCCGCCTCCAGCGCCGCCAGCACGCGCTCGACGGGCTGGTCGAGCACCTGGGCGAGGGTGACCTCGCTGGTCGGTTCATCGACGACCAGGAGGATGGCCTCGACGGCGGCCTTGAGCTCGGCCTCGCCGAGTTCAGGCTTCGGCTCTTCTTCGACGGCCGCGGGCGCTTCGACAACGGCCGCTTCAACAACGGGCGCTTCGACGGGCTCCTCAACTTCGACGGGCCCCTCGACAGCCGGCTCTTCAAGCCCCGGCAACGTCTCGACAAGAGCTTCGGGCTCAAGTTCTAATTCAGGCGCCGGTTCCGATTCAGGCGCCGAAATCGCCTCAACCTCGGCTACAGCCTCAACCTCAGGCTCAGCTTCAGCCTCAACCTCAGCTACAGGCTCAGGCTCAGACTCCGGCGATGGCTCAGGCTCCGGCGACGGCTCAGGCTCCGAGGATGGCGTGGGCGCGGGCTCCTCGTCGTCGGACTGCCACTGCAGATCGGGAAACGCGGGCGCCGCGGAAGGGTCGGGCTTCGGACGCGCCCACGGAGGCACCCAGCTCGCGGCCTGATCGGCCAGCGAACCCGTCGGCTTGTCGTCCTCGTTCACTCGTCCACCTCATCGTCCCCAACCGCCGCGCCCTCAAGCGACTCCGAAGCATCCAACGAACCACCGGATTCCGCCAATTCGGCGGTCGCCGGCGCCGCGGGCGTGGGCGCGGACGACCCGTCGTACTCCTCGACCTCGATCTCCACGGCGGCGCCGTCGGTGGCCGTCCAGCGCACGAGGAGCTCCCCCAGCGCCTGGACCTGCTCGAATTCGATGAGATTCTCGCGGTACAACTCGAGGAGAGCCAGGAACCGGGCCACCACTTCGAGGGTCGTCTCGCAGTCGACGCACAGCGCGGCGAACGTGGCCTCGCGCTGCTCGAACAGCCGGTCCCGCAGGATGTTGGCGTGCTCGCGGACGCTGACGCGGACCTGGTGGATGTGGGCGACGGAGACGACCGGCGGCACCTTGGGGGTGAACGCGCGCACCGCCAGCTTGAGCAGCCGCGCCGGCCCGACGCCGAGCACGAGGTCGGGCAGGGCCTCGGCGTACTGGGGTTCGAGCGAGACCGACCGCGGGTACCGCCGCGAGCCGATGGCCTCGAGCCCCTGGATGTGCGCCGCCGCCTCCTTGAACGCCTTGTACTGCAGCAGCCGCGCGAAGAGCAGGTCCCGCGCCTCCAGCAGGGCCAGGTCCTCCTCGTTCTCGACCGTGGCCGACGGCAGCAGCCGGGCCGCCTTGAGGTCGAGCAGGGTGGCCGCGACCAGGAGGAACTCGGAGGTCTCGTCGAGGTCCCAGTCGTCGCCCATGGCCCGGATGTAGGCGATGAAGTCGTCGGTCACCGTGTGCAGCGCGACCTCGGTGACGTCGAGCTTGTGCTTGCCGATCAGCTGCAGCAGCAGGTCGAACGGGCCCTCGAAGTTGGACAGCTTGACCTGGAACCCGGACGGCGCCGCGAGCGGGAGAGCCGGATCCGGGGACACTGCAGGAGCGTCCGCCACCGCGGGCGCGGGCGACTCGACAACCGGCTCAGTCACGCGACGAAACTAGCAGCAAAAACTAGAGTCGCCGCTCGGCCTGCTGGGCGATGACCTCCCGGGCCAGCTGCCGGTAGTTGCGCGCGCCGGAGGAGGCCGGGTCGAGCGTGGTGATCGGCGCACCCGCGACCGTCGACTCGGGGAACTTCACCGTCTTGGTGATGACGGTCTGGTACACCTTGTCGCCGAACGCCTCCACGACGCGCTGCAGCACCTGGCGGCAGTGCGTGGTGCGGCTGTCGTACATGGTGGCCAGGATGCCCTCGAGCTCCAGGTCGAAGTTGAGCCGCTCGCGCACCTTGTCGATGGTGTCCAGCAGCAGCGCCACGCCGCGCAGGGAGAAGAACTCGCACTCCAGCGGGATCATCACGCCGTGCGCGACGGTGAGCGCGTTGATCGCCAGCAGGCCCAGCGAGGGCTGGCAGTCGATCAGGATGAAGTCGTACTCCTTGAGCACCGGCCGCAGCACCCGCGCGAGGGCCATCTCGCGGGCGACCTCGGTGACCAGCTGGATCTCGGCGGCGGACAGGTCGATGTTCGCGGGCAGCAGGTGGAGCCCGGCGATGTCCGTCTTGATCCGGATGTCCTCGACCGTCACGTCGGAGTCCATCAGGATGTTGTAGATCGTGAGATCGAGGTTGTGGGGGTTGACGCCGAGGCCGACCGAGAGCGCACCCTGGGGGTCGAAGTCGACGAGCAGCACCCGCCGCCCGTATTCCGCGAGCGCCGCGCCGAGGTTGATGGTCGACGTGGTCTTGCCCACGCCGCCCTTCTGGTTGGCCATGGCGATGATCCGCGCCGGGCCGTGCCGGTCCATCGGCATCGGTTCGGGGATCGGCTTGCGCATCGTGTACGCGGTCGGGTCCGCCGGCCCGAGCTCCGCACCGAGGTCAAGCGAGGCCTGCTCGGCGCGCATCGTGGTGGTCCACGACTCCGCCTGATCGCCCATGCCTGTCATCGCTGTCTGCGCCCCTCCCGGCGGCATTGTCTCCACCCCGGGTGCCGATTCGGGCGTCGGCTTTCAGGGGGGAGCGAGTCAGCCGTTGCCCGACTCTACCGTCCCTGCAGGGTACAGAGCGCGCCGCGCGCCCGGCGTGTCGCGAAGCGCATCGTTGGGTACGGTCATTGCCGTGTTGGGACCAGGGGACGTGCTCGGCGACCGGTACCGCCTCGACGAGTTCGTCGCCAGCGGTGGCATGGGGCAGGTGTTCCGCGCCACCGACAAGACCCTGGGCCGCACCGTGGCCGTCAAGGTCCTGCTGCCCGGCCACACCGCCAACGCCGAGTTCGGCGCGCGGTTCCGCTCCGAGGCCCGGATCATGGCCTCGCTCGGGCACCCCGGTGTGGTCGGCGTGTACGACTACGGCGAGACCCCCGAGGGCACGCTCTTCCTCGTCATGGCGTTCGTCGACGGCCGCCCGCTCGGCGAGCGGATCACCGCCGAGGGCACCCTGCCGGTCGACGAGACCCTGGCGATCGTGGCCCAGGCGGCCGACGCCCTGCACGCCGCCCACGAGAAGGGCATCATCCACCGCGACGTGAAGCCCGGCAACCTGCTGGTGAGCGCGAACGGCGGGGTGACCCTGGTCGACTTCGGGGTGGCCCGTTCGACATCGGTCACCTCGGTGACGAAGGTCAACGCCGTCATCGGCACCGCGCTCTACATGTCGCCGGAACAGGCGTCGGGCAAGCCCATCTCCCCGTCGGCCGACATCTACGCGTTGGGCGTCGTGGCGTACCACTGCGTGACCGGAGCCCCGCCCTTCACCGGCAACTCGCCGCTGGAGATCGCCATCAAGCACCTGCAGGACGAGCCGCCGCCGCTGCCGGACACGCTGCCTCCCGCCACCCGGGCCCTGATCGAGCGCGCGATGGCCAAGGACCCCGACGACCGCTTTCCCACGGCGGCCGCGATGGCAGCGGCCGCCCGAGCCGCCCGGGACGGAACCGCGACAGACCCGGCTCTGGTACCGCCTGTGCGTACCCCCGCCCCCACCACGATCATCACCCCGCCGACCCCCGGCACCCCCGACGACGAGCGGCCGGGCCGCCCGGTCTGGGTCCCGATCGTCGCCACCCTGGCCGTGCTGGCCCTGGTGACGGGCGTCGTCCTGGCGGTGGTCGCGCTGACCCGCAAGGTCCTCGAGCCCAATGTCCCGGGCGGCCAGCCCTCGTCCTCGGCCACGGCGACGGTCTCGACGACCGGCAAGGGTCCGGGCGCCCCACCCGCCTCGCACAACCCGACCCCCGGCACGTCGGCGGGCAACAGCAGCGCCCCGAACACGGCCCCGCCCAGCTCCCCCGCCCCGGGCACCGAGGCGCCGGCCTCACCGACGCCGACGGTGACCAAGACCACGGCCCCGCCGCCGACCACTGAGGCCCCGCCGCCGCCCCCGCCCCCGGCCTCGGTCGAAGCCACCCTCGGCAACGGCGGCTGACGGCCGTTTCGCGAGCTCCTGCCCCATTTGCCGTAGTCCGGACGGACGACGAAAAATCCCCCTACCGTGTGCAACCCTTCCCCGGGAGCTTCCGTCTACCCCCGGACGAAGGGAGCCCGAACGGGTGAATCAAGACGACGAGGCGCACTTCCGCGAATTCGTCACCGCGCGATTCGACGGGCTGCGCTCGCTCGCCTACCTGACGTGCGGGGACTGGCACGCCGCCGAGGACGCCGTCGCGGCGTCGCTGGCGAAGCTCTATGTGCGCTGGAACAAGGTGGACACCCCGCTGGCGTACGTGCGCCGGGCGATCGTGCACGCGCTGGTCGACGAGTCGCGGCGGCCCTGGCGGCGCCGGGAGCGCTCGGCCGGCTACGCGCTGCCGGAGATGCCCGGGCCCGACCACGCCGATCAGGTCGACGAGCGGCTCCGGATCCGCGCCGCGCTCGCCCGTATGGCACCCGGCCAGCGCGCGGTGCTGGTGCTGCGGTACTACGAGGGGCTGAGCGTTGAGGAGACCGCCGAGGTGCTCGGCCGCCAGCCGGGGACCGTCAAGAGTCAGACCGCCCGGGGGCTCACCGCTCTCCGCGCCCTCCTCGGCACGGAGGAGCTCCGTGTCCGCGATGACGTTGCGGAGGGCGCTGCAACGGGTGGTGTCGGGATCGGTATCGGCCGCGACCAGGATGGAAGGGAAGGGCATGGAACGGGATCTGCACACGCTGCTGACGTCGGTCCGGGACGGCGCGCCGCCACCGCGGCTCAGCGTTGACGACATCACCGCCGCGGGCCGGCACCTGGTGCGCCGCCGGCGGCGCCTGGCCCTGGCCTCCTCGGCCGGCGGCGGCGCGGTCACGGCGATCGCCGTGGTGGCCGCGGCCCTGATGCTCGGCGGTTCGCCCCGCCCGCTGACCCCGGCGGTCGACCCGAGCTCGCTGCCCAGCGCGGCGTCGGCGATGCCGACCGCGTTCGCCGAGGCGGCCGCGTTCAACACGACGTACCGCGGCTATCAGAGCGAGGGCTACCAGGTCAGCGACCCCGAGCTGGTGACGGTCGCCTACCAGCAGTCGGCGATCCTGCCGGGGAACGGCCCCCGGGCGGCCCAGCCGAGCGCGGAGGACTCCACCGGACCCGACCCGACCCCGTCGGCGACGCCCGCGCGCAAGCCCGGCGTGCCCACCGGGGGTTCCCTCGTCGTGTACCGCCCGGACGCCTTCGAACCCGCCGTCTTCGAGAAGGGCGGCGAGAAGATCTCGATGCCCTCCGGCGACGGCCTGCTCGCCTACTCCGGGGCGAACGGCCCAGCGGAGCCGGACAAGGCGCTGTACGGCCGCGACGCGATGATCCCGACGCTCGCCTGGCAGTACTCGGACGGCGCCTGGGCCGCGATCTACTGGTCCGCGTGGGAGTCCGTGCCCGATCGCGACCATCTGATCGCGATCGCCGAGGGACTCGCCCCGTCGGCACCGCAGCCGTTCCCGGTCGCGTTCCGGGCCGCGGTGATGCCGAAGGGCTACCAGCTGCTGTCGGCGAGCTACGGCAGTGACCTGCTGCCGATGGGGATGGCGGTGTCGTCGGCGGTCCGGCTCACGGCCAAGCCGCCGGAGCTGCCGATCTACGAGCCGTTCCCGTTCGAGGACCTGCCGACGCTGACCCTGGCGACCGGGCGCTCGGATGCGGGCCGGAAGATGGCCGGCAACCTGACCTGCGACGGGCAGATCCGGTGCGTGCGCATCCAGGACTCCGGCGACATGTACGTCTCCGCCGAGCTCAACAACGCCAAGCTCACCACGTCGCTGACCCAGATCACGCTGAGCATGCGGCCGCAGAGCCTCAACGACACCAGCGCATGGCCGCCGGTGGTCAAGGTGTTCCCGTAACGGACGACGACAGCACCCCGGCCAAATTCACGCGTGCGTGATCGGCCGGGGTGCTGTTACCGTTGACGCATGCGTTTCTGAGCCCATTGACGCCGCGCGTGCCACCGCCCACCGCTGAGCCGGTGTGGACCGGTCGGCCCCCGTTGTGGGTTCGCTCTTCTCCCGCTTCGTGCCCTCGCGCGGCCGCAGTCTGTCACCCAGCCCGCCGTCCGCGAAGGAGACGCTCATGCCTGCCGTGAACCACGAACCGGAAGACACCACCGACCCCGAGAACGAGGCCGAGCCCCTCAACCCGCTCGAGGCGGTCCGCCGCGCCCAGGCCAACCGGACGTATCCGGGCAGCAACGGCGCGGGCGGCCGCGGCGGCGTGGGCAAGGGCGGCAACCCGAAGGCGCCCAGGATGTACAACCGCCACAAGTGAGCGGCATCAGAACCTGTTGTTGATCTGCACGGCCTGGCCATGGTCACCGATGACGGCCGGGCCGTGCGTGGTCATCGACTCGATGCGGCCGCTGTTGCCGGGCGCCGGTGAGATCGGGGCCGGCGTCGAGAACTGGAAGTCGGCCAGGATTCGCGCGAGGTCGGCCGGCGCCGAGCCGGGCACCGAGATCCAGGCGGCCTGGTCGAACTCCTTGTCCGGCACCTCGATCCGCACCCGGGTGAACGCGTCCGGCGCCATGTCCTCGTAGCGCTGGGCCACGACGTCGTCGAAGACCTGCTCGGACAGGATCAGCGCGGCCCCGGCGGCCGGGAACGCGGCGAGCGCGAGCTTCACCGGCCTGGCGCCGACCAGCCGGCTGACGGTGACGGCCGCCGCGCCCGGAAAACCTTTCGCGCCGTCCACATGCACAAGTCCCACGTGTACGGCCACCCGCACCCGAATCCGCCGCTCCCCCGGCAACCCGGCGTTGCGCTCGCGCAGCAGCCGGTCGAGGACGGGCACGAGATGCGCGACGACCCGCGGCTCGGAGGCGGGCGCGGGCAGCACCGCCAGCTCCCCGTCCCCGGCCACCTGGATGAGCCAGGCCCTCCGGTCGAGCCCGAGCCGGTCGGCGCCCTGCTGGAGGACGAGCCGGAAGTCCTCCTGCATGCGGTACTGCTGCAGATTCTCCCGCCGCGAATACTTCTCGACGTCGACCGCGACGAGGATGCGACGCTGCGGTTCCGGTGATGCGGTCATGCCCTTACAAGTAGTGCAGGCGGAACCGGAAACCAGTCGACAAACGGTCACATTTCACAGCGTGCCGACGAGATACCGCTGCGCGGTCGCCCCGATACGTTCGACGACACGCTCGGTCGACATGGCCGCCACGGGCGGAATCCGCAGAATGTGCCGGCACATCGCCAGCCCGAGCATCTGCGTGGCCAGCAACCCGGCCCGCTCGGCCGCCTCCCGCTCGTCCCCTCCGGACATTCCCCGCACAATGGGCAGAATCTGCTCGAGAAAGACGGTCCGCACCCGCTCGGCCACGGTGTCATCGGTAGCCGCCGAGCGCAGCAGCGTCAGCAGCACGTCCCCGGTCGGATCGTCCTCCCACCGCCGAACCCAGTGCCGCACGAGCGTGGCCCCGATCTCGTCCCGCGAGACGCCGGCCAGATCAGGCATCCGCAGATCAATATCGACGGCGGCCGCGAAGAGCCGCTCCTTGCTCCCGTAGTACCGCATCACCATCGACGGATCGATCGCCGCATCGGCGGCAATGGCCCGAATCGTCGCCCGCTGATACCCGTCCTCGGCAAACCGCACCTGAGCGGCCCGCAAAATCGCGGCCCGGGTGGCATCGGAACGGCGCACAGCGGTCATGCGCCAACTCTAGTCAACAAGCGTTGGCGAACGAAATGTCGGACACTCCGTGATCCGACATTCTCGCGACCAGTTTGGACGCCGCTCAGGCCACGGGTCGTCAGACTGCGCAGGAATGCCAGTCAGCCGGCGCCGAGCCGTCGGAGGTGACGTCCAGGCCGAGGACTTCGCGTTGCCCATCGGCCTTCACCGCGGCGGCGATGAGGGTGTGGACGCCGACGATCCGGCCGCGTTCGCACACGTTGACGACCAGAGCGTCCAACGCGAGAAAAGGTGTAGGGGCGTTGCTGCAGCAGCTAGTCCGGGAAGTACGAGCCGTGGCGCAGCTTCGGGATCGCCAACTCCACGCTGCCGGCCCGGGTATCCCAGCCGCGGCTGGGATAGCCGTCGCGCTGATTCGTGCGTTCGTCGCTGCGCTGGCCGTAGGGCACACCGCACACCGCGTCAGCCTCGGCCGCGGACGTGACCCTTCAGCGCGCCCGCGGGTGGGCCGTGGCGTAGACCTCGCGCAGGCGGTCGACGGTGACCAGGGTGTACACCTGCGTGGTCGTCACGGAGGCGTGCCCCAGCAACTCCTGCACGACCCTGATGTCCGCGCCCCCGTCGAGCAGGTGCGTGGCGAACGAATGCCGCAAAGTGTGCGGCGACACCCCCGTCGGCCCGTCGATCGGCAGCCCGGCCCGATCCGCCGCCTTGCGCAGGATCGTCCACGCGCTCTGCCGCGACAGCGCCCCGCCCCGGGCGTTCAAAAAGACGTTGGCCGCGCCGGTACCGTGCGCAGCCAACGCCGGCCGCGCCCGCACCAGGTACGCGTCCAGCGAGGCGCGCGCGTAGCTGCCCATCGGCACCAGGCGGGTCTTGCCGCCCTTGCCGTGCAGGGTCGCCATGCCCGGGCGGGCGTCGAGGTCCAGGTCGTCCACGGCGATCCCGACCGCCTCCGAGATGCGGGCGCCGGTGCCGTACAGGAATTCCAGCAGCGCCGCGTCGCGCAGGTCGAGCGGGCCGCCCTGGGCCGCGCCGGGCACCGCCAGCAGCCGGGAGACCTGGTCCACGTCGAGCGCCTTGGGCAGCCGCTTGGGCAGGGCCGGCGGCTTCACCTCGCGCGACGGGTCGGTCGGGGTGAGGCCCTCCAGCAGGGCGAAGCGGTGCAGGCCCCGCACGGCCGAGGCGGCGCGGGCGGCCGAGGACGCCGACAGCGGTGCCGCGTCCCCGGCCGGTGCGCGCAGGTCGGCGACGTGGGCGGCGATGTCCCGCGTGGTCACGTCGGCGAGGTCGGCGATGCCCGCCGCGACCAGCCAGTCCAGATACCGGTCCAGGTCGCGGCGGTACGACGCCAGGGTGTTGGCGGCCAGCGCCCGCTCCACCGTGAGGTGGTCGAGGTACGAGTCGACGGCGCGGCGCAGGTCCACCATGGTGTTTCTAGGCCAGCACGTCGTCCAGGGCAAGGTGGTCCAGGCCGTGCGCCTCGGCGACCGGCCCGTAGGTGACGTGCCCGTCGTGCGTGTTGAGGCCGAGGGCGAGCGCCTTGTCGCGCCGCAGCGCGTCGCGCCAGCCGCGGTTGGCCAGCTCCAGCGCGTACGGGACGGTGACGTTCGTGAGCGCGTAGGTGCTGGTGTGCGGCACCGCACCGGGCATGTTGGCCACGCAGTAGAAGATCGAGTCGTGCACCCGGTAGGTCGGCTCGTCGTGCGTGGTCGGCCGGGAGTCCTCGAAGCAGCCGCCCTGGTCGATCGAGATGTCGACCAGCACGCTGCCCGGCTTCATGCGCTTGACCAGGTCGTTGCTGATGAGCTTGGGGGCCTTCGCGCCGGGGACGAGCACCGCGCCGATGACCAGGTCGGCGTCGAGAACGGCCTTTTCGATCTCGTACCCGTTCGACGCGATCGTCTGCAGATGTCCCTGGTAGATGGCGTCGGCCGCGCGCAGACGGGCGATGTTCTTGTCCAGCAGCAGCACCTCGCCCTGCATGCCGATCGCGATCGCGGCCGCGCTCAGCCCGGAGACGCCGGCGCCGATGACGACGACTTTGGCCGCGTACACGCCGGACACCCCGCCGAGCAGGATGCCGCGGCCGCCGCCGGCCCGCATCAGGTGGTACGCGCCGACCTGCGGAGCCAGCCGCCCGGCGACCTCGGACATCGGGGCGAGCAGCGGCAGCGAGCGGTCCGGCAGCTCGACGGTCTCGTACGCGATGCCGGTGACCTTCCGGTCGACCAGGGCCTGCGTGCAGTCGCGGGACGCGGCCAGGTGCAGGTAGGTGAAGAGGACCTGCCCGGCGCGCATCCGGTGGTACTCCTCGGCGATCGGCTCCTTGACCTTGAGGATCAGCTCGCCCTCGCCCCAGACGTCGTCGGCGGTCGGCAGGATGGTGGCGCCGGCCTCGCGGTACTCCTGGTCGTTGATCGACGAACCGGCACCGGCGCCGGCCTCGACGTAGACCTCGTGCCCGTTCGCGACGAACTCGTGGACGCCGGCGGGTGTGATCGCCACGCGGTACTCGTGGTTTTTGACCTCGCGCGGAATTGCGACCTTCACGTTGGACCCCTCTCCACTCAGCGCCCCATTACGCTGTGTGTACAAGCCGGAGTTTATGGCCCAGTAAAGGTGCCCGCTGGCAGCACAGTGTGAACTCCTGAGCAGCGAGATTGACAGGTTGTCCAGGACATGGGTGATCTATGCTCTGCGGCCATGACCGTCTACGGCGGCCCCCGCCCCTCGCTACCTGCGCCGAAGCCCGACAAGCTGCTCATCGGCGCGGCCGCGTTCGCCGTGCTCGCGGTCGTCGCGGGCATCATCTTCGGGGTCCAGGCGTTCATGTCCAGCGATACCGAGTCGACCAGCGCGCCGCACTCCCCGATCGGCTCCGCTGCCGCGTCGTCGGCCCCGGCCGCTCCCCCGGCGACTTCGGCCGCGCCGCCGCCGAGCCCCACCCCGAGCCCGACGCCGCCGGCCAAGAAGGCCGCGCTGCTGGTCGCGAAGCCGTCGCTGATTCGCCCGGCCCACTCCGGACTGTGCCTGCAGGCCAACGGCGGCAACGGCGGCACCGTGAGCCAGCAGGGCTGCGACGGCAACAACGCCACCGAGCTGTTCGTGCCGCAGGCGATCGGCGACGCGGGCGACACGTTCCAATTCGTCAACGCCGCCGACAACCGCTGCCTGAGCGTGCGCGACAACTCGAATGACAACGGCGCCCAGGTCTGGCTGTGGGACTGCCACGCCGACACCGGCCAGCTCTTCAAGCTCGTCGCCGACAACGGCGGCTACCGCATGCTCAACCCCAACAGCAACCGCTGCACGAGCATCCAGGCCGGCAACCCCGCACCGGGCGCCATCCTGATCGTCTACGACTGCAACGGCGCCGCCGACGAGCGCTGGGGCTTCCAGCCGATCGGCTAGAGCTGCCGGCCGGGCGCCGACACCTGGCACCGCGCGGGACAACCGGGAGCTGCGGGTGAACGTGGGCTTCAGGTCGGAGCCCATCCGGTACGACCACCGTGACCTGGACGCCCAGCGCCGGCTGGTGCGGGAGCGCTGCGCCGGGCCTGGCCGCGTACGAGGCACGGATGCGGCCGTTCGTGGCCGCGAACCAGGCCCTGGCCACCGAGAACCCGGGCGGCCCGGCGTCCGAGGAGTCGATCGACCGGGCCAAGCGCGCCATCACGCTCTGAGCAGCGCGATCGCCACGGTCAGCAGGGAGCCGGCCGAGGCGGCGGTGCGGACCAGGTTCCAGCCGACCCACGGGCCCTCGAAGGCGGTGCGCACCGCGGCGGGGTCGGCGATGGCGGCGACCGGTCCGGCGGCGTCGAGGGTGTTGTTCATCGGCACGTTGAGCGCGGCGGTGACGATGAAGACGATGCCGTACAGCACGAGCGCCGCCAGCAGCCACGGCAGCGGAGCGCGGTGCCCGGCCGACAGGTGCAGCAGCACCGCGACGATGGCCAGCAGCAGCGCCCCCACGTAGACGGTCAGGAACCAGCCGTTGAGGATCGCGGAGTTGATCTTCTGCATGACGTCGATGAAGGTGCGGTCGTCGAGCTTGTGCACGGCGAGCATGACCGAGGTCGAGTAGGCGAAGAAGACGCCGGCGGAGAGGCCGACGAGCAGTGCGGTGGCGGCGAGGACGACGGTTCTCATGTATTGCAGTGAATCGGTTGTACCCGTGGACGCGCCATGGCCGAAGCGCGCGAACGCATACGCCGCCGTCTACGGTGAGTGGGTGGACGCGCTCACGGCACTGCTCGACGGGCCCCGGGCGCGCGGCGCCTTCCTGCTGCGCTCGGTGCTCACCCCGCCGTGGTCGCTGCGCATCCGCGACGAGGCCGCCCTCGCCGTCGCGGCGGTGGTGCGCGGCGCGGCGCACTACGTCGGCGACGACGGCGAGACGGTCGCCGCGGGGCCCGGGGACGTGCTGGTGATCCGCGGGCCGGAGCCGTACACGGTGGCCGAGCCGCCCGGGACCGCACCGCAGATCGTGATCCATCCGGGGCAGCGCTGCACCACCCCGGACGGCCAGGACCTCGCCGAGCTGATGCACCTCGGGGTACGCACGTGGGGTACCGACGCTGAAGGTCCGACGCTTTTCCTCACCGGCGCCTATCAGCTGGCCGGCGAGGTGAGCCGGCGGCTGCTCACCGCGCTGCCGCGGGTCCTCGTCGTGCGGCGGGCGGAGTGGGACACGCCGCTGGTCGCGCTGCTGGCCGACGAGATCGCCAAGGACCGGCCCGGGCAGGAGGCGGTGCTCGACCGGCTGCTGGACCTGATGCTCATCACCGCGCTGCGGACGTTCCTGGCCCGGCCCGCGTCGGGGGCCCCGGGCTGGTACCGCGCCCAGTCCGACCCGGTCGTCGGGCCCGCCCTGCAGCTGCTGCACCACAACCCGGCGCTGCCGTGGACCGTCGCCGGGCTGGCCGCGAAGGTCGGGGTGTCCCGGGCGCTGCTGGCCCGGCGCTTCGGCGACCTGGTGGGCGAGCCGCCGATGGCCTACCTGGCCGGCTGGCGGCTCGCGCTCGCGGCCGACCTGCTGCTGGAGCCGGACGCCACCCTGGCCGCGGTCGCCCGCAAGGTGGGCTACGGCAGCGCGTTCGCGCTCAGCGCCGCGTTCAAGCGTGTCCGCGGGGTGTCGCCGCAGGCTCATCGGGAACAATGCACGACATGACCTTGCCCGACACCTGCCCCTGCGGCCTCGGCGAGCCGTACGACGAGTGCTGCGGGAAGTACCACCGCGGTGCCGAGCCGCCGAGCGCCGAGCTGCTGATGCGGGCGCGGTACTCGGCCTACGTCGTCGGCGACCGCAAGTTCCTGCTGCGCACGTGGCACGACAAGACCAAGCCGCGGGCGCTGACCCTGGAGGCCGACCAGAACTGGCAGGGGCTCACGATCCTGGCCAGCGAGGGCGGCGGCCTGTTCGACCACGAGGGGACCGTGGAGTTCCAGGCCCGGTTCGTCACCGACGGCCGCTCCGGCAAGATGCACGACCGCAGCCGCTTCCTCAAGGTCGGCGGGGCCTGGCGCTACGTGGACGAGGTCTGACGGCCCTTCCACTCGCGGTCGAGCATGGCGTAGATGTACTGGTCGCCGTACTCCCCCTTGAAGATCTCGTCCTCGACGAAGTGCGCCTCGCGCCGCATCCCCAGCCGGGTGAGCAGCCCCCACGAGGCCGCGTTGCGGGTGTCGCAGGCGGCGTAGATGCGGTGCAGGCCGAGCTCCTCGAAGCCCAGCCGGAGCATCGCCTCGGCCGCCTCGCGCGCGTACCCGCGGCCCTGGAACGCCGGGCTCATGGTGAACCCGAGCTCGCCCTGCCGGTGCAGGACGCTGGCCCAGCGCAGCACCACCTGCCCGACCACCCGCGGCTCGCCCTCGGGCTCGGCCTGCATGGCGAGGACCAGCCACTGGCCCTCCCCGGTCAGCTCGGCCTGGCCCATCCGCCGCTCCAGCGCGGCCTGGGTCTCCTCGGGCGTGTGGACCTCGGAGTAGAGGTACCGCACGACCTCCGGGTCGCCGGTCATGAGGTGCAGGTCGGCGTAGTCGGTTGCGGCGAAGGGGCGCAGCGTCAGCCGCTCGGTCCGGATCGGGTACTCGGGTCGCAGCACGCCCGGGATGCTAGTCCTCGAGCTCGCTGCTGAGCGTCACAATTGTTCCGGCCTCGCCGGTCCGCACGGTCACGCCGTCGACCAGGTGCCGGGCCAGCCAGAGGCCGCGCCCGCTGATCGCGCTGCTGGGCGGCAGGACGCCGTCGACGCTGAGCCGCTCGGCCGGGATGCCGGCGCCCTTGTCGACGACCTCGCAGTTCAGCACGCCCTCGGCCACCCACAGCCGCAGCGTGCCACCGCCGCCCGCGTGCCGGACCGCGTTGGTGACGATCTCGTTCACGGCGAGCACGAAGTCTTCCAGCCGCTGGCCCTCGAGTCCCGCACCGGCGGCTTCCCGGCTCACCGCGTGGCGGATCGGGGTGATGAGTGCGACGTCGAAGTCCTCGACCAGCAGCGCCGTCGTCTGAACGGCTTCAGCCACGGTGTCACCTTTCCGCTGCGTCTCGCCTCGCTGAGCGTACATCGAGGTTTCCCCGAGCCGTCGCCAAGTCACCCTGGGGTGCAAACTGCATTCCGCGCCCCGCATCCTTGACCCCATGGATGACGACCTGCCGGTGACCGCGGACATCGCCCTGCCGCGAGCCGAACTGAGCTGGCGGTTCAGCCGCTCCGGCGGCCCCGGCGGGCAATCGGTCAACACCTCCGACTCGCGCGTCGAACTGCGGTTCGACCTGCTCGCGACGACCGCGCTGCCCGAGCCGCTCAAGGACCGGGCCCTGGAGCGGCTCGCGGGCCGGCTCGTCGACGGCGTCCTGTCGATCACCGCCTCGGAGCACCGGTCGCAGTTGCAGAACCGGCGGGCCGCCGAGCTGCGGCTGGCCGCGGTGATCGCGGCCGCCATCGCGCCGCCGCCCCGGCCGCGGAAAAGGACGAAACCGTCAAAGGGTGCGGTGGAACGGCGCCTGGAGTCGAAGCGGCACACAGCTCGCCGGAAGCAGGAACGCCGCCGCCCGGATGAGTGACAATTCGGATATGTCGCGTTTCGTCCTCATCCTGGCCACCGCCCTCGTCCTGGCGGCCTGCGACGGCGGCGAGGACGCACCGCCGGCCGCGCTGACCAGCGAGACCCCGGGCCACCCGCCCGAGACCGGCGCCTACCCCGGCTCCGCGACGCCGCCGATCCCCCAGGTCACCGGCACGACCGTCGAGCTGACCGGGTGGGAGGTCACCGTCTACTACACGGCGGTCCAGGCCCTGCACACCGACAAGAGCACCGAGGTCACCGGCTGCCCCACGATCGACTGCGGCAAGAACCGCAACCAGCAGAAGCTCGGCAGCTTCCCGGCCTCGTTCGTCAAGGCGGTCAAGGACGAGGGCACCGGCAGGACCACCGACGGCCGGTACCTGAACTGGTCCTACGACACCGGCTACTGGATGGACACGGCCCCCCGCGACACCGACGGCCGCCCGCTGCGCCCCTGGGTCTCGGCCGCCGCCGACGCCGACGCGCTCGGGGCCGGCAGCCGGTTCACCATCCAGCGCTGCGGCACGGCCGAGGTGACGGCCGAGGTGTGCGCGAAGCTCAAGGCACCGACGTGGACCGTCGTCGACGAGTTCACCCCCGGGCTCGGCGGGAACAAGCACGTCGACGTGTACATCGGGGAGGAGACGGGCGCCGACTTCACGGATTCGGATCTGTACACGACGCTGGAGAACGCCACCCTGGCCGCGATCAGGGCCCGGTAGCCAGCACAATGACACCCATGAAGGTCATCGTCTTCGGGGCCACCGGCATGGTCGGCCAGGGCGTGCTGCGCGAGTGCCTGCTCGCATCCGACGTGACCGAGGTGCTGGTGGTGACCCGCACCCCGACCGGCGTGTCCGACCCGAAGGTGCGCGAGGTCGTCCACGGCGACTTCGGCGACTTCTCGGCGGTCGACTTCGGCGGGTACGACGCCTGCTTCTTCTGCCTCGGCGTGAGCTCGGTCGGCATGAGCGAGGCCGACTACACCCGGATCACCTACGACTTCACCCTGGCCGCGGCCCGGCGGATGGCCGAGCAGCGCCCCGGGATGGTCTTCGTCTACGTCTCCGGGGCCGGCACCAACCGCTCCGGCCGGCAGATGTGGCAGCGGGTCAAGGGCCGCACCGAGGACGACGTGATCGCGCTGGACCTGGCCGGATACGCGTTCCGGCCGGGCTTCATCCGCCCGCTGCACGGGGTGCGGACGAGGGTTCGCTGGTACCGCATCGCCTACACCGCCCTCAGCCCGCTCGCCGCGCTCCTGGTGCGGTTCGCGCCCGGCTTCGCCACGACCACCGAGCAACTGGGCCGGGCCATGCTCCTCGTGGCGCGCACCCGCCCCGAGCGCCGGACCTGGGAAAGTCGCGATATCGCCACCGTACGGTGACACTCGGTCGTGTGACGCGTGTGACGCTCGGAGCGTCTTCTGCACCGCCGTTTACCTGGTGTTAGGCTGGACTCCCGTGGATCGCTGACTCGGCAGCGAGACGAACCCCACGGGAGCAGGCTTTGTCCTCTGAAGTACGGACCGGTGCGCGCCGGCAGGCCAAGCACATCTTCGTCACCGGGGGCGTCGCGTCCTCACTCGGCAAGGGCCTGACCGGCTCCAGCCTCGGCAGTCTGCTCAGCGCTCGCGGGCTGCGGGTCGTCATGCAGAAGCTCGACCCCTACCTCAACGTCGACCCCGGCACGATGAACCCCTTCCAGCACGGCGAGGTGTTCGTCACCGAAGACGGCGCCGAGACGGACCTGGACATCGGGCACTACGAGCGCTTCCTCGACCAGGACCTCTCACGCAACGCGAACGTGACGACGGGCCAGATCTACTCGGCCGTCATCGCCAAGGAGCGGCGCGGGGAGTACCTCGGCGACACCGTGCAGGTCATCCCGCACGTGACCAACGAGATCAAGGCGCGGATCCGGGCCATGTCGGCCCCGGACGCCGACGGCGTGGCCCCGGACGTGGTCATCACGGAGGTCGGCGGCACGGTCGGCGACATCGAGTCGCTGCCGTTCCTCGAGGCCATCCGCCAGGTCCGCCACGACATCGGCCGCGACAACTGCTTCTTCCTGCACGTCTCCCTGGTGCCCTACCTGGCCCCGAGCGGCGAGCTGAAGACCAAGCCGACCCAGCACTCGGTCGCGGCCCTGCGCAGCATCGGCATCCAGCCCGACGCGCTGGTCTGCCGCTCCGACCGCGAGATCCCGGAAAAAACCAAGAACAAGCTCGGCCTGTACTGCGACGTCGACGCCGAAGCCGTGGTCTCCGCGCCGGACGCACCGTCCATCTACGACATCCCCCGGGTCCTGCACGAGGAGGGCCTGGACGCCTACGTCGTGCGCCGCCTCGGCCTCTCCTTCCGCGACGTGGCCTGGAAGAAGTGGGACGACCTGCTGGAGCGCGTGCACCACCCGCGCCAGACGGTCACCGTGGCGATCGTCGGCAAGTACGTCGACCTGCCCGACGCGTACCTCTCGGTGACCGAGGCCGTCCGCGCGGCGGGGTTCGCCCACCGCGCACGGGTCGAGATCCGCTGGGTGCCGAGCGACGCCTGCACGACGCCGGCGGGTGCCGCCCAGGCCCTGGCCGGCGTGGACGGCGTCATCATCCCCGGCGGCTTCGGCGTCCGCGGCATCGAAGGCAAGATCGGAGCCGCCCAGTACACCCGCGAGCGCGGCATCCCCACCCTCGGCCTGTGCCTGGGCCTGCAGTGCATGACGATCGAGGTGCTGCGGCACGTGGCCGGCATCAAGGGCGCCAACTCGCTGGAGTTCGACCCGGAGGCCACGGAGCCGGTCATCTCCACGATGGCCGACCAGCACGACATCGTGGCCGGCAAGGGCGACCTGGGCGGCACGATGCGCCTGGGCGCGTACCCGGCGGTCCTGACCCCGGGCACGCTCACGGCCGACGCCTACGGCGAGACCGAGGTCTCGGAGCGCCACCGCCACCGCTACGAGGTCAACAACGCCTACCGCGAGGCGATGACCGGCGCCGGCCTGCAGATCTCCGGCACCTCCCCGGACGGCCGCCTGGTCGAGTTCGTCGAGCTGGACCGCGAGCAGCACCCGTTCTTCGTGGCGACCCAGGCCCACCCGGAGCTCAAGAGCCGCCCGACCCGCGCCCATCCCCTGTTCGCCGCCTTCGTGGGCGCCGCCGTGGCCTACAACGCCGCCGACCGCCTGCCCGTGGAGCTGGAAACGGTGGACGCATGAGCACCTACGAGGTCCGCTCCCACACCGAGCGCATGCGCAACCGCGTCTTCTCCATCGTCACCGACGCGGTGGAGATGCCGGGCGGCGAGGTCGCGGACCGCGACTACATGGTCCACGTCGGCGCGGTCGGCGTGGTCGCCCTGGACGGCGAGGGCAGGGTGGCGCTGGTCCGCCAGTACCGCCCCGCCGTCCGCCAGGTCCTCTGGGAGCTCCCGGCCGGCCTGATCGACGTCCCCGGCGAGTCCCTGGTCGACGCGGCCGCCCGCGAACTGGCCGAGGAGGCCGACCTGGTGGCCGCCCGCTGGGACCTCCTGGCCGAGGTCCACACCACCCCCGGCTGCTCGAACGAGAAGATCCGCCTCTTCCTGGCCCGCGAGGTGGGCCCGGTGACGTCGGACACGCCGTACGAGCGCACGCACGAGGAAGCCGACCTCGAGCTGCACTGGGTCGCCCTGGACGAGGCCGTCCGCATGGCCCTTTCCGGCGAGATCACCAACGCCGCCTGCGTCATCGGCGTCCTCGCCGCCGCCCAGGCCAAGGCCCAGGACTGGAAGACCCTCCGCCCGGCGACCTCCGCCGAGTGACGCCAACCACCCCACCCGACGACGGCCGCGCGGCTCCCCAGCCGCCGGCCGACCGAGGCCACCCCACCCCGCAGGAGCTGGCCGAGGCCTGCGCCACCACCATGTACGCGAACGACACCGCCTCGCGGTCGCTGGGCATCACCATCCACAACGTGGTCCCGGGTGGCGCCGAGGCGCGGATGACGGTGACCGCCGCCATGCTCAACGGTCACGCCATCGGCCACGGCGGGTACGTCTTCCTGCTGGCCGACACCGCCTTCGCCTTCGCCTGCAACACCTACGGCCGCGTCACCGTCGCCGCGGGTGCCGATGTCTCGTTCCTCGAAGCGGCCCGCGCCGGCGACGAGCTCACGGCCACCGCGGTGGAACGTTCCCGCCGCGGCCGCTCGGGCCTCTACGACGTCACCGTCCGCCGTGCCGACGGCGTCGTGCTGGCCGAGTTCCGGGGCCGTTCCCGGACCCTGGAGGCCCGGCTCAGCTCTCCAGCGCAGCCTCGGACACCCGCGGCGCCGGCGTCCGGTCGTCGGCATGCTCCAGCACCCGCAGACACGACAGCACCACCAACGGCAGAGCCGTCGCCAACGCCGCCCCCAGCACGTTGAACGAGACGCCCTCGACCACCCCGGCCAGCAGGCAGGCCACCACCATGCCGGAGAGCGCCGCCCGCACCGGCGGGAACACCCCCAGCAGCCGCCGCAGCCCGCCCCAGTCCCGCAGCAGCACGAACGTCGCGTACACCAGCGTCCCCAGCACCAGCACCGTCAGCGGCGACGTCACCGTGGTGACGACGTCCGCCTCCGCGATCCGCCGGGCGATGAACCCGGCCGTCCCGTCCTGCGTCCGCACCAGCAGCCGCCCGACCGAACTGCGCTGCTCCTCCGGCCGGAAGAGGTCGAGAATCGCGAACCCGGAGCTCACGAACAGCGCCGCCCCCGCCGCCCACAACAAGCGGGTGATCGTCAGCCACCCGCCGACCGCCATCGCCGCCGCCACACACATCCCCGCGGTGAGCGCCACGGCGCCGGAGGCGTCCGCCCCGAGATAGGGGCTGCCGATCACCACGATCCCGACGGCCCCGATCACCGCCATCACGAACGGCCGCCACCGCCGCTCGAACCGCTGCGCCAGCGCCGCCCCGCCCAGCAGCGCACCGGCGACCAGCAGCCCCAGCCCGATGACCCCGACCCCGGCGTACCGCCCGCCGACCACGGCCGAATACCCGGCCACCCCGTTGAGCTGCAGCCGCGAGCCGGTCAGCACGTCGAACGCCACGGCCAGCGCGGCCACCGCCGACACCCCGCCCAGCGGCGCGATCGCCCGGCTCCGCCGCGTCACGAACGCGATCGCGAACGTGGCGATGCCGGTGACCGCGAGCGTAATACCGCCGAAGCCGAGACCGGGACCGGACCACCGCCACCACGGCAACAGGTCCGCGACCAAGGCCGCGGGCACGGCCAGCGACGCGGCAATGAGCAACACCTCCGCCGCCCGGACCACCGAGCGCGGGATCGGCCGCCGGGTGAGCGGTCCGGCCGGGCGGCGGGCGCGATGCAACAGCGGTACCACCGCGGCGAACAACAGCAGCTGAGCAACCACGAGGGTGGTGAAGAAGTTGGTGCCCACCCGCCGCTGCACGCTCGCCTCGCGGTCGGCGTCGGCCAGCCGGCTCACCGCCGCCGCCACGTCCGCGGGGCGCCCGCTCGTGATCGTCGACGCCGCCCCGCCGGCGAAGAGCCGGCCCGGCATCGGGCGGTCCAGCGCCGCGAGGGCGGTCGGGGCGAGGTCGACGACCTGGATGTACCCGGGGCGGGAGGTCGACGGCGAGGTCAGCCAGCCGCCGGTGAACCCCGGCCCCTGCGCGATCGCCACGTGCAGCCGGCTCGTGGCGTCGAGATCCGACAGCCCGGCCAGGATCACCACCGAGTGCTCGGGCCGCGCGGCCAGCACCGAGGCGAGCGCGGCGTCGGCCCGGCGCGCGTCGGAGGACCGGGAGACCGGGTCGTCCCCCGCGATCTCGCCGAGGTCGACCAGTGTCAGGGCGCAGGCGTCGAGCAGGCCGTCGTCGAGCCCCTCGGAGTACTTGTCCACCCGCCCGTACGGCCGGGCCGCCGCGATCGCCGCCCCCGGCCCGATCGCCGTCGTGCAGCGCACCCCCTCGGCGAGGGCACCCGGCTGCGCGCCCCAGTGCAGGCCGCGCTGGCGGTTCACGAGGTTGCTCTGGTCGGGCAGCGTGGCCGCGGTACCGTCCTGCTTGATCGGCACCTCGAGCGCCGGGCAGACCGGCGTCACCGCGCCCGGCGTGTACACCGCGAAGTTCCCCGACCCGAGGGTCAGCCAGCCGTCGCCGGCGCAGGTGATCCGCCGGGCCGAGCGCACCGACAGCGCGCCGATCGCCCCGCCCTGCGCCATCTGCCACATCGCCGGGGTGTCGGCGGCGTTCACGTCGTCCCAGCGCAGCCCGGCGACGCCCACGATGATCACGTAGTCGGCGGTCGGCTGGGCCGGGGCCGCGGCCGGGCGCGGGATCAGCCCGGCCACCCCCATGAGGCCGGCGAGCAGCGCCAGCAGTGCCGGGGAGAACCGATGCAGCCAGTGGCGCATCAGCGCGTCCCGCGGGCGGCGCGCAGCTGGGCGTACACCGCCTCGGCCTGGTCGATGGCGTCCCGCTCGGTCGGCCAGCCGGCGGCCCGCTCCAGGCCGAGGCGGGTGAGCTCGGCGCGGGAGTCGGGGTCGTCGAGCAGCTCGACGACGGCATCGTGGACGGCTTCGACGTCGGCCGGCGGGACCAGCCGGGCCGCCGCCCCGACGACGTCGGGCACGCCGCCGACCGCGGTCGACACAAGCGGTACACCGGCGGCCAGCGCCTCCTGCACGAACAGGGGCTGACCCTCCCACACGCTGGTGGCCACGACGAGGTCGGCCGCCCCGAGCAGGTCGGGCACGTCGGCGCGGTGGCCGAGCAGGTGCACGGCGGCGTGCTCGACGGAGATGCGCTGGGCCAGCGACATGTAGGACGGGCCGGAACCGGCGATCGCGGTGAACGGCTCCGGGTCCCGGTCGCGCCATCGGGCGGCCGCGGAGACCAGCGTCTCGAAGCCCTTCTGCGGGTGCAGCCGGCCGACGGCGAGGATCAGCGGCTGGCCGGGTTCGGCGCCGAGCTCGGTGCGGACCTGCTCACGGGAGCGTTGTTTCGGGCGGAGAACCGGCGCCGGTACCATCGCCGCCCGCACATCCCGCGCCCCCAGCTCGGTCGCCCGGGCGCCGAGGTCGCTGGACACGACGAGGGTGACATCGGCGGTGCGCGCGACCCGGCGCTCCAACGGGTGATAGATCCGGGCCCGCAGCCCGGTCGCGAGCACCAGGTTGTGCCAGGTCACCACGAGCGGGGTGGCGTCGACGCGGGCGAGCGCGGCGACGAGGCCGGCGCGCAGGCTGTGGGCGTGGATCACGTCGGCGTCGCGGACCGACCGGCGCAGGGCGCGCACCGCGAGCACGTCGCCGGGCTGCGGGCTGGCCGGGATCTCCACGGGCACGAACCGGGCGCCCTTGGCGGCGAAGCCGAACTGCTGCTCGGTGGCCGCGGGCCCGTGCACGCTGACCTCGTGGCCGCGCGCGACCAGGCCCTCGGCGAGCATGCCGACGTGCCGGCCGATGCCGCCCGTGCTGGAGGCCAGGACCAACGCGATGCGGGCGCCCACTATCCGTCCCTTCTCCCGACGAGCCGCTGCAGGGTCCCGCGGTCCGCGACCGCCGCCCCGGCGAGAAACACCACCGCCACCACGACTCCGCACAGCATGCCCTGCGCGACGGCCCCGCCGACACCCGGGGTTGCCAGGTGAGCGCGCAGCGCCAGGCCCGCGGCGGCGGCGACGAGCGCGGACGTGACGCAGACGGCGGTCGTTCGCACGGTACCCCGCAACGCCTCGCCCCCCGCCCGCCGCCCGACGGCCACCAGCAGCGCGCCCCCGAGCACCAGCATGCCGATCGAGTTCGCGGCGGCCACGGCGGCGACCCGGTCGCCGATCGGCAGCGCGTTGGCGAGGCTCAGCGCGGCGACGGCGGCCGCGGCCCAGCCGGTGGCGACGGCGACGGCGGCCGCGTAGGCGTTGCCGCCGGCGTAGAGGGCGCGGGAGAGCAGGGCGAACAGGCCGTAGCCGAGCAGCCCGGGGGCGAACCAGGCGATCCCGGCGGCGAGCGGGCCGACCGCGGGCGGATGCGAGGAGGCGGCGGCGAGCAGGACCGCGATCGGCCGGGCCAGCACGACCAGCGCGGCGGCGCCGAGGCAGCACAGCAGCACCACGGCCCGCACGGAGGGCGCGAGCGCGGCGGCGAACCCGGCCCGGTCCTTCGCCGCGCCGTGCTCGGCCAGCGCGGGGTACGCCGTGGTCGCCACCGGCACCGCCAGCACCGCCCACGGCAGCAGGAAGATCGTCTGGGCCAGGTTGTACACCACGATCGCGCCGTCGTCCGGGCTGTAGCTGACCAGGTTGATGGCCAGGCCGAGCACCAGCTGCTGGGTGCCGACGGTGACGATCCCGGCGACGACCAGGGGTTTCAGGGTCGCCATGGCCCCGACGTCGAGCCGGGTGGCCGGCCGCACCCGCAGCCCGAGCCGGCGCACGGGCGCGATGAGACAGAGCGAAAGAACCGCGACCGCCGCCGTGGTACCGCCTGAGAGCAGCATCAACTCGCGCCCGCTCACGCTGTCCAGGGCGGCCCCGCGCCCGGCGACGATCCCGAAGGCGATATACACGGCCATCACCGTGAGACTCGACAGCAGCGGCGCGATGACCGGCCAGGCGAACCGCCGGTACGTCTGCAGCGTCCCGGTCAGCACGATCCCGATCCCGTACAGCGGCAGCTGCGGCGCGAACACCCGCAGCATCCGGGCGCCGGCGTCGACGACCCCGGCCGGCTGCCCGCTGGTGAGCAGGCCGACGAGCGGGTGCGCGAACAGCGCCACGAGCAGCGCGATCGGGGTCAGGAGGAGCACGACCCAGGTCAGGAGCGCGCCGACGGTACGCCCGACGGTGTCCTTGTCCTTGCCCGCCAGCAGCGGCACCACCAGGCTGGCCAGGGCACCCCCGGCGACCAGCTCGAAGATGATGTTCGGGATGGTGTTCGCGGCCTGGTAGGCGTCACCCAGCCGGGTCGGGCCGACCGACGAGTTGAACACCAGAATGCGAGCAAATCCGGCAATCCGGCTCAGGAGGGTGAGGCCCGCGACCAGCGCCGCCGCCCCGAACAGCCGGCTCCTCGTCACCCGCGCGGTCGCGGATAGGGCGACGGCTTGCGCCGGCCCCACTGGTCGATCTTGTTCAGGACCGGGTTGGCCTCAATGACCTTGGTGAAGCTGACCTTCTCGCTGGCCGCGGTGAGCGCCACGATCCCGGCGAGGGCGGCGAGCCGGCCGACCGTGCCGGTGCGGGCCGTGTACGCGACGCCGAGCAGCGCGCCGAGCGCGTTCGCCCCGGCGTCGCCGAGCATGATCTCCTCGTCCAGGTCCGCGGGCAGCAGCGCACCGGCGGCGCCGAGCGGGCCGGACGCGCCCAGCGGGGTACCGACGGCGATCCCCGCTTTGAGCGCCCGCCCGGGGCGCAGGTCCAGCAGGTTGAACAGGTTGGCCGCGCCCGCGATCACGCCGGCGCCGAGCACCACGTCGACGGCCCGCTTGCGGGGCAGCAGCGCGGCGGCGACCAGCCCGGCCGCGCCGACCCCGGCGATCTTGACCAGGCCGCTGGTCACCCGGCCCTCGCGCAGCGCGCCGAGGTGGCCGCGGAAGCCCTTGGCGGCATGCTCGGGGCGGCCGCCGACCAGGTCGTCGTAGAGGCCGACGGCGCCGGAGGCCAGGCCCGCGACGGCGCTGGCGGCGGCGTGCTCGGGGAGGTGCACGATCGCCCCGGCGGTGGCCCCGGCGGCGAGCGCGGGCCCGCCGGCCAGCGACACGGTGCGGCCGCGGAAGTTGGTGCGCTCCAGCTTCGGGTGCCCCTGCAGGGCGCGCAGCACGGCGCGGGCGACGCCGCCGCCGACCGGGCCGGCCAGGGCGCCGCCGATGAGCCTACGAACCATTGGTGTTCACACTCGCCGTCTTGGGCAGCAGGCTGGTCGCGCCGTCACCGCTACCGTAGTGCCCGGCCTTGCCGGCCAGCCGCTCGGTCAGCGCCATGACCGCGGCGACCTGCCCGTACGCGGTGACGGCGTTGTCGACGGTCGAGATGGACTTGGCCACCGCGGCGTCGCCCATCACCGAGGACACCAGGCCGTTGGCCGAGAGCCCGGCCACGACCACCCGGGCGCTGATGTCGAAGCGGGTGGCGATGGTCAGCGCGGCGGCGTTACGGTCCTTGGCGTCCTTGCCGCTGGCCGGGGCGCCGGCGACGATGATCGCCGCCTCGGCCGGGGTCTTGAAGTCGCCGTCCAGCGAGATGTAGCCGCTGGTCTCGTAGGCCGACAGCACCGTACGGGTGCCCTCGATCTGCGGGGTGCCGGCCTTGCCGAACAGCACCGAGGCGAGCAGGGCGGCCGAGGTGTCCACGCCGTTGGCCTGGTTGGGCAGGGCGCCGCTGACGCCGGCCGGGGCCGAGGACTCGGCCAGGTCCAGCAGGTTGGCCGCGCTGGCCGGGGCGGTGAACTTGTCCTTGACGGTGAGCGTGCCGACGACCTTGGCGCCGGCGGTGCCGAGCATCGTGGCCACCCCGTCGGTGGCGGTGTTCACGTCGCCGCTGTCGCTGCCCTCGAGCTTGACCAGCAGGATGTTCTTGTTCGCGAGCTTCCCGGCCAGCAGCACCGGGGCGACCTCGGAGGCGAAGTCGGCGTTCTTCTTCAGCTCCGCCCGGGACTGCTCGAGGTCGTCGCGCAGCTGCTGCTTGTCGTCGGTGAGCGTGTTGACCTGCTCGTTGAGGTTCTCGGTGAGCGGGCCGTTGGCCGCCGCGGTGCCGACGACGAGGCCGATGGCCAGGGCCAGGAACACCGCGGCCAGCGACACCACGTGGTACCGGAAGTTGATCACAGTCGTTGCGGCCCGTCTACGAGAACAGCGTGAAGATCAGGTTGTCCCACCACTCGGCGATGACGCTCAGATAGGCCCGGCCGATCGTGGTCACCGCGAGCGCGGCGGCCATGGCGGCGATCGCCGAGGCGAGCAGCAGCACGAGCGAGGAGCCGGAGAGGCTCTGGCGGTACAGCCGGGAGACCCCCTTCGCGTCGACGAGCTTGCCGCCGAGCTTCAGCCTGGTCAGGAACGTCGAGGCCATCCCGCCGCGGCCCTTGTCGAGGAACTCGATCAGGGTGTTGTGGGTGCCGACCGCGACCAGCAGGGACGCGCCCTTCTCGTCGGCGAGCAGCATCGCGATGTCCTCACTGGTCGCCGCGGCCGGGAAGGTGATCGCCTCCACGCCGAGCCGCTGGACCCGGGCCAGCCCCGGTGCGCGCCCGTCGGGATACGCGTGCACGACGACCTCGGCCCCGCAGCGCAGCACGTCGTCGCTGACCGAGTCCATGTCGCCGATGATCATGTCCGGTGTGTACCCGGCCTCGACCAGCGCGTCCGCTCCCCCGTCGACCCCGATCAGGACGGGTTTGTACTCCCGGATGTAAGGCCGCAGCACGTCGATGTCGGCCTTGTAGTCATAGCCGCGCACCACGATGAGGCAGTGCCGTCCGGCGATCTGGGTCTGCACCTCCGGCACGCCGACACCGTCGAGCAGGAGGGCGCGCTCCTGCTTGAGGTACTCCATGGTGTTGGCCGCGAACGCCTCCAGCTGCACCGACAGCCCCTCGCGGGCGTCGGCCATGGCCAGCGCGACGGTCTCGGCGTCCTGCCGCATGCCCTTGGCCACGGCCTCCTCGCCGACGAACACGGTGTCGCCCTCGATGCGCACCGCCTCGCCCTCGCGCAGCCGGTCGAACAGCTCCTCGCCCAGGTCGTCGACGAGCGGGATGCCGGCCTTGATCAGACCTTCCGGCCCCAGATTGGGGTACCGTCCCGACACCGACGGCTTCGCGTTGAGCACCGCCGCCACGCCAGAGGCGGCCAGCGAGTCGGCCGCCACCCGGTCGAGGTCCACGTGGTCGATGACCGCGATGTCCCCCGGGCGCAGCCGCCCCACCAAGCGCTTCGTCCGCCGATCGAGCCGCACGACGCCGGCGATGACACCCGGCTCGGCGGCCCGGGTGCGGCGCAAGGTTGGAAGTCGCATCTCCCCCATCCTGGCATGGACGGCCGACGAAAGCCGCGCACGACATGTCCACGACCAGGTGGTACGCCCCATTTCACGTTTCCGCGTGACGCCGGTCACCCTCAATGCCGCTCACACGGTGTCGCCCAGCCGACACTCAACGCGTGCATTTGCGCCGCTCGGACCGGCCTCACCGAGGCTTCTTGGCGTGACGGCGGCCGGCCCCTCGATGTCCGTCCTCCGGTGTCGTCCAGCCGACACTCGGGGCGCGTATTTACGACGCTCCGACCGGCCTCACGTATGCACCAGGAGTTGTGAGGGAGCGCCCGATGGAGACCTTATCCTCGATCCGCCTGACCCGCGTGCCCAGTCTCGCCGGCAAGACCCCGGCCGAGGCCGCGACCGCCCTGCGCGCCGCCGGACTCCAGCTCGGCGTGATCCGCGAGATCGGCCCCGCCGGCCCCATGGTCGTCCTGGAGCAGTCCACCCTGGCCCAGACCGTCGCCCCGGTCGGCACCCGCGTCAACCTCCTCGTCGGCCGCCGCTGACACCCGCCGCACGATCTCGGCCACGACCAGTAGCACCCCCGCCCCCACGTACGCGGCCAGCAGCGCCTTCCACATGACGCCGTCGAAGTAGATCCCGCACCCGTAGCCGATCAGCCCCGCCATCGCGGCCCACAGGCTCACGCCGAGCGCCGTCCAGGCCTGAAACCGCCCCGCCGGATACCCGACCACCCCGGCGGCCAGCGCGGAGGCCGACCGCCCGCCGGGCAGGTACCGCGCGAAGACCAGCACCTGTCCCCCACGCGAGTCGAGCGTCCGCCGCGCCCAGTGATAGGCGGCCAGCCCGCGCGACTTGCCCTGCAGCCGCCGCAGCACCCCCGGCCCGGCCCGCACCCCGATCCGATAGGACACGACGTCCCCGACGAAGGCCCCGGACGCCGCCGCGAAGATCACCAGCCCGATGTGCGGATGCCCGGTCGTCCCGGAGACAACGGACACCGTGATCAGCGTGGACTCACTGGGCGACAACGGCACGACGGCATCCAGCCCCGCCACCACGAACACCACGAGCAGAACCCACGCCACAGCCCAAACGTAAAGCGACCATCCAAACGCAGGGCGTCCACACTTTGTCTTTTTGTGTCTTTTGTGGCGCGTCAACTCTGTCTTGCTTGTGGCGCGGCAAACTTCGTCTTTTTTGTGGCTCGTCATTCGGACGGGCCGACGGCGCGCAACCCATGCCAAGACCCGGCGCCAAGGGCAGACCCCTGCCCCCCGGCCCCCGGAAGAAAAAGCTCTAGGCCTGCGCCTTCTCCCGGTCAGCCACCGACAGCAGCTCCTCGGCGTGCGCAATCCCCAGGTCGGAGTTCGGCAGCCCGGCCAGCATGCGTGCCAACTCCCGCGCTCGATCGGTGTGCTCGACGACCGTCACTCCACTCGTCGTCACCGCCCCGCCGGTGTCCTTGGCCACGACCAGATGCCGATCGGCGAACGCTGCCACCTGCGGAAGGTGCGTCACCACCAGCACTTGGTGGTCCCGGGCAAGGCGAGCGAGGCGCTTGCCGATCTCCACCGCCGCCGTGCCACCCACGCCGGAGTCGACCTCGTCGAACACGAGCGTCGGCGGGCCACCGACACCGGCGAACACCACCTCGATGGCCAGCATGACCCGGGACAGCTCGCCGCCCGACGCGCCCTTCTGCAGCGGCTGCGACGGCGCACCCGGGTGCGGCAGCAGCCGCAGCTCGATGTCGTCCGCCCCGTCCGGCCCGACCCCGCTGTCCGTCCCCGACGCCGTCGGGATGCTCGGCCCGTTGCCGGCCGGCTTCGGCTGCACCACGACCTCGATCCGCGCGTGCGGCATCGCCAGCCCGGCCAGCTCCACGGTCACGTCGGCGGCGAACCGGCCCGCGGCCTCGTGCCGGGCCGCGGACAGCACCGCCGCCAGCTCCGCGACCTCGCCGTGCAGGCGCTGCCGCTCCCGGTCGAGCTCCTCGAGCAGCTCGTCGGAGGTGTCCAGCTCGGCTAGCCGGGTCCGGGCGTGATCGGCCCAGGCCACGACGCCGTCGACGTCCTCCGCGTACTTCCGGGTCAGCGCCCGCAGCGCCGCCCGCCGCTCGTAGACCTCCTCGAGGCGGCCCGGGTCGGCGTCGAGCGAGGCCAGGTAGGTGCCGAGCTCGGTGGAGACGTCCCCGGCCAGCGTGGCGACCTCGTCGAGGCGGGCCGCGAGCTCGCCCAGCACCCGGTCGACGCCGGACTGGGCCTCCAGGGTGCGCCGGGCGGTCGCGATGAGGCTCAGCACGTCGGCCACGTCGTCGCCGCCGTCGCCGGTGCCGGACATCGCCACGTGCGCCAGCTGCGCGGCCGAGCGCAGGCCCTCGACGTGCTCGAGCCGCTGCGCCTCCTCGCGCAGCAGCTCGTCCTCGCCGGGCTGCGGATCGACGCGGGTGATCTCGTCCAGGCCGAGCTTGAGCAGCTCCGCCTCCTGGCTGCGCTGGCGCGCGTTGGCCCGCCGGTCGGCCAGGTCGTCCTCCACGGCCCGCCAGCGGTTGTACAGCTCGGCGAACTGCCCCAGCAGCTTCTCGTGCTCGGCCCCGGCGTAGCGGTCCAGCGAGCCCCGCTGCTCAGCCGGGCGCAGCAGCCGCAGCTGGTCGGACTGCCCGTGCAGGGCGAACACCCGCTCGCCGACCTCGCCCAGCAGCGACACCGGCACCGTCCGCCCGCCCACGTGGGCCCGCGAGCGCCCCTCGGCGGTCAGCGTGCGGCTCATGAGCAGCGTGCCGTCGTCGTCGACCTCGGCCCCCGCGTCGGCGATGCGGCTCTCCACCGCCGCCCGCACGTGCGCGGGCAGCGTCAACCGGCCGTCGACGGTGGCCCGGCCCGGGTCGGCGCGCACCCGCCCCGCGTCGGCGCGGCCGCCGAAGAGCAGGTTGAGGCTCGTCACGACCATGGTCTTGCCCGCGCCGGTCTCGCCCGTGATGACCGTGAGGCCCGGGCCGAGGGGCAGGGTGGCGTCTTCGATCACGCCGAGTCCGGTAATGCGGAGTTCCTCCAGCACGGAAGGAAGACTAGCCGCGGGGTACGACAGTTCTCCACTCAGCAGGGCCGTCAGCCGTGCCGTTTGTTGCGCTCGGCTCCGTTCGGTGAACCCCCGGACACGCAGACGGCCCGGCCGCCGACCCCCCTCAGCCGTGCCATCTGTTGCGCTCGGCCTCGCTCGGTCAACGCCCGGACACGCGGACGGGCCGGTCGCCGAACCCCGTCAGCCGTGCCGTTTGACGTGCTTGGCTTCGCTCGATCAACGCCCGGACACGCAGCCGGCGCGGTCGCCTGACCTCGTCAGCCGTGCCGTTTGTTGTGTCGCCAGCCCTGGACCGGCAGCCCGAACTTGGCCACGAGACGGTCGGTGAACGGGCGTTCACGCAGCCGAACCACCCGGACGGGGAGCGCGCCGCGGCGCACCGTCACCGTGGAGCCGGGAGCGAGATCCATCACTCGCCGCCCGTCGCACGACAGCAGCGCGAAGCTCGTGAACGGCTCGACGTTCACCGTGATCGTCGAGTCGGGCGAGATGACCAGCGGCCGGCTGAACAGCGCGTGGGCCGAGATCGGCACCAGCAGCAGCGCCTCCAGCTCCGGCCACACCACCGGCCCCCCGGCCGAGAACGCATACGCCGTCGAGCCCGTCGGAGTCGCGCAGACCACCCCGTCGCAGCCGTACCGCGAAAGAGGCCGCCCATCCACCTCGACGAGCAGCTCCAGCATCTTCTCGCGGGCGCCCTTCTCGACCGTGACCTCGTTCAGCGCCCAGGAGCTGCCGACCGGCCGCCCCGCGTGCTCGGCGAACACGTCGATGGTGAGCCGTTCGTCGACCGTGTACGTGCCCTCGACGATCTCCCGCACGGCCTTGTCGACGTCGCCGATCTCGGCCTCGGCCAGGAAGCCGACCTTGCCGAGGTTGATCCCCAGCAGCGGCGCCTTGGCCGGCCGGGCCAGCTCGGCCGCGCGCAGCAGGGTGCCGTCGCCGCCGAGCGCGAAGACGATCTCGACGCCCTGCGCCGCCTCCTCGCCGCTGACCGGCACGGCCCGCGGGATCGCGAGCTCGCGCGCCTCGTCGGCCAGCACGCGCACGGTGAACCCGTTGTCCAGCAGATCCGCCGCCACCGTACGGGCATGGTCGTTGTTGCTGGCCTTGCCCGTGTGGGTGACCAGCAACGCCTCGCGAGCGCTCACGCCGTCACCTCCGCAGGCTCCGGCGACGGCGCGAGGAACCTGAGTCCATGGTTCGCGGCTCCTCCACTTCGTTCCAGACCGCTCACGCCGAAACCTTTCCCTCGACGATCTGCCGCACAACATCCCCGTCGACGGGCGGGGCATCGCGGCGCAGCCACAGGAAGAATTCCACGTTGCCCTGCGGCCCCGGCAGCGGGCTCCGCGCCACGCCGGCCACGCCCAGCCCGAGCCCGGCGGCGGCGGCCGCCACGTCGAGCACCGCCGCCGTGCGCAGCTCCGGCTCGCGGACCACCCCGCGGTCGCCGAGCGCCTCCCGGCCCACCTCGAACTGCGGCTTCACCATCGGCACCAGGTCGCCGTCGGGCGCGGTGCAGGCGGCGAGCGCGGGCAGTACCAGACGAAGCGAAATGAACGACAGATCAGCCACGGTCAGCTCGCACACCCCGCCGATCTGCTCCGGCGTCAGGGTGCGCACGTTGGTCCGCTCGATGACGGTCACGCGGTCGTCGGTGCGCAAGGACCAGGCGATCTGTCCGTACCCCACGTCGACCGCCGCCACCGCCGCCGCCCCTCGGCGCAGCAGGACGTCGGTGAACCCGCCGGTCGAAGCACCCGCGTCGAGGCAGCGGCGGCCCTCCACCGGCAGCCCGGCGAACGTGTCCAGGGCGCCGGCCAGCTTGTGCCCGCCCCGCGAGACGTAGTCGTCCTCCGTGGTCTCCAGCACCCGTACGGGATCCGCGGGGTCGATCTGGGCCGCGGCCTTGCCTGCGGGAGTCCCCCGCACCTCCACGCGGCCCGCGGCGATCAGCGCCGCCGCCTGCTCCCGGGAGCGGGCCAGCCCGCGACGCACGAGCTCCGCGTCGAGTCGGTTCCGGCGCGCCATCTGCCAGCAGCTCCTAGAAAGCTCAGCGTTCCTCGATCGTGCCCAGCGTCTCCTGCAGCGTGCGGTGGGCCTCGGTGTACACCGAAACCTGCTGCCGCAACGGAAGCGACGCTACCTCGCCCAACGCGGCAACGGCGGCCTCGACCCGGCCGAGCACCCCCGAACCGGGCGGCCCGGGCACCGGCGCGGGGCCCGGACCAGGGATCGGGGCCGTCACTGGGCGGTCTTCCGGGGCGCGCGAGTGGTCTTCTTCACGGGCAACTTGTCTGACGCAGGCCCGACCTCAGAGGCCGCGGCGACGGTCTCGATCGCCTTCTTGGCCACGGCCTTCTTCGCGGGCGTGTTCGCCTTCGCCGGCGGCACGGTCGTCGTCTTGGCCGGCGCGGCCTTGACGGGCGCCACCGCCTTCTTCGCCACGGCCTTCTTCACCGGAACCGGAGCCGGGACCGGGTTGTCCTCGATCACCTCGGCGCCGACCGGCGGCGCGGGCTCGTGGACCGGGGCGAGCGCGTTGACCGTCGCCTCCTTGAGCTGCGCCTCGAGCTCGTGCACCCGCGTGGTGAGCGCCGACACCTCGTCCGCGGTGGCCAGACCGACGGCCCCGAGGGCGCGATCCAGCTCGTACCGCACCAGCTTCGTCAGCGCCTCACGGTTCGTCGAGCCGGCCCGCAGCAGGTCCTCGGCCATCGCCTGCAGCTGCTCCGCCGTCGCCCCGCTCTTGCCGACCAGGCGCCGGACCGTCTTGGTCGCCTTCTTGGTGGTGGCCTCGGTCATGCCGTAGGCGAGCTCCAGGTACGCCCGCCATGCTTCCTGCGCCATATTGCGTCTCTCCTCCAAGTGGTGTACGCCATCACGCTACCGGGCGTGCCGCGACGCCGTACGGTACCGTCACATTCCACGGAACCGAGACGGTTTGGGGTTTTCGCGCATGGCAACGGTTGAGGAATGTCGCGCCGCGCTGGAAAAGCTGGCGGTGCGACTGGGATCGAACGCGGCCGCGGCCCGGGAGAAGCTGGACTTCGACCGTACCCTCGCCTGCCGCATCACCGACCTGAACGTCGCCTTCCACGGCCGCCTCCAGGGCGGGCAGATCACCGACCTCACCGACGGCGACGACCCGCGCGCGAAAATCAAGCTGACCTCGTCCAGCGACGACCTCGTCAGCCTGGTCAACGGCCAGCTCAACGTCATGCAGGCCTGGACGAGCGGCCGCATCAAAATCGACGCCGGCATGATGGACCTGCTGAAGCTGCGCAAACTGCTCTAGTTGCTCCGGCTGGTCCGTGTGCGCGGCTTCAGGCGCTCGCTGCGTGCTGGTCTAGCTGCTGGCTGTGTGTCGCTCTCGCTGGTCGCTGTGTGCGGCTCTAGCTGCTGCCTGTGGGCTGCTTCAACCGCTCGCTGTGTGCTGCTCTAGCTGCTGGCTGTGGGCTGGTCTCACTGCTCGCTTTGTCAGGTGGGCAGCGGAAGGTCTCAGCGCTGTATGGGCGCCTTGGCGGCGGGGTCTACCGTCGAATGTCCTGAAAAGCGGTGGGGGAGCTTCGCTCCACCCACACCCCCTCAAAACCGCACCGGGGTCTACCCGCGGCAGCGGGTCCTACCTAGCTGAGCTTCAGCCATTTCAGCGCGGCCTGGGCTGACTCGTTGGCGCCGGTGATGGGGCGAACCTCGCCCGCGGCCCAGGCCACCTGGCACAGCGCCAGCAGGGCGTCCACGGGCCGTCCGTCGCCGGCGAGTTCCCAGCCGGCGGCCTGCTCGTTCACCTGCCATTGCTGCTGCGTCGGTACCGTCTGTGCCGCCTCGAAAAGCCCGCCCAGGTCCTCGGCCACGAACGTGGGCCGCCGCTCCACCGGCGCCGCCAGCAGCTCGGCCGCGTCGGAGACGCCGGTCAGCACGAGCAGGCTGTCCATCCCGGCCCGGTACGCGCCCTCGATGTCCGTGTCCAGCCGGTCCCCGACCACGAGCGCCCGCTGGGCCCCGCGCTCGCGGGCCGCCTCCACGAACAGCGCCGGGTCCGGCTTGCCGACGATGGTGTCCGGCTGCCGCCCCAGCGCCGTGGCCATCGCGACGACCAGCGAGCCGTTGCCGGGCAGCGGACCGCGCGGCGACGGCAGCGTCTTGTCGGCGTTCGTCGCGATCCAGGCCGCCCCGCCACGGATCGCCACGGCGGCGTCGCCGAGGTCGCGCATGCGGACGTCCGGACCGTACCCCTGGACGACCACCTTCGCCTGCTCGGCCTCCTCGACCGGCGTGAGCCCCGCCGCCACGACCTCCTCGCGGAGGGCCGGCGCGCCCAGGATGAGCACCGGGGTGCCGGCCGGGAACCGCTCCGCCATCAGCAGGGCGGTCGCGTGGGCCGACGTCACCACCTCGCGCGTCTCGGCCGGAATGCCGATCCGGGTCAGCAGGGCGGCGACGTCGCCGGGCAGCCGGGAGGCGTTGTTCGTCGCGTACGCGCTGGGGATGCCCCGCTCACGCAGCTTCGCACACGCCTCCGCGGCGCCGGGGATGACCTGGTCGACGAGGTACAGCACCCCGTCGAGATCGAAGATCACAAGGTCGTAGTGCCCGACCAGGTCATCCTTGTCGCTCACGCCCGACCCTTCCCGTCCCGCGCGTCGTCGTCGGCCTGGTCGTCCTGGTCGCCGGACTCGCCCTTGTCCCCGGACTCGTCCTGGTCACCGTGGTCGCCGTCGGTCTCGTCGTCCTTGGCGTCGGCGTCGTCCTCGGTGTCGTCCCGATCGCCCGGCTCGGCGTCGTGGTCGTCGTCCTCGGTGTCGCCGTCGTGGTCCCCGTCGACCTCGTCGTCCGCGCCGTCCTCGTCTTCTACGCCGTCCGCGTCCGCGCCGCCTCGGTCGTCCTCGTCGTCGTCTTCTTCGTCGTCGCCGAGGTCGTCGTCATCGTCGTAGTCGTCTTCGTCGTCGTAGTCGTCCGGGTCTTCGTCGTCGTCTTCGTCGTCGTCCTCGTCGTCATCTTCGTCGTCGAGGTCGTCCTCATCCTCGTCGTCGTAGTCGTCGTCGCGGTCGTCGTCTTCGTCGTCTTCGTCGTCGTCCCGGTCGTCGTCGTCTTCGTCGTCGCGGTCGTCCTCGTCGCGGTCGTCGACGTCGTCGTCCTCGTCGTCATCCTCGTCGTCGAAGTCGGCGTCCGCGTCGCCGCTGACGTCCTCGTCCTCGTCGTCCTCGGTGTCGCCGTCGAGCGTGATGCCGTCGAGCTCGAGGAGCCGCTCGGCCGCGTCGGTGCGCAGGTCCTCGTCGAGGTCCGCAGCGCGCGCGAACCACTCACGGGCCTCCTCGCGCCGGCCGGCCCGCAGCAGCGCATCGGCGTACGCGTACCGCAACCGGGCCGCCCACGGCGCATCCGGCGCCGAGGTCAGCTCACGCACCTGCAGCATCGCCACGGCGGCATCGGTCTGCCCCAGGTCACCCCGGGCCCCGGCCGCCACGATGAGCAGCTCCACGATCTCCTCGGCCGAGAGCCGCTCCCGGTCGGCGGTACGGAACAGGTCGATCGCCTTCTCCGGCCGCCCGAGGGCCCGCTCGCAGTCCGCGATCACCGCGATGTGGGTCTGCTTGCCCGTCATCCGGTGGTACGTCCGCAGCTCACCCAGCGCCGTCTGCCACTCCCCCGCGTGGTACGCGGCAAGCCCCGCCGCCTCCCGCACGACCGCGATCCGCGACGCCTTGCGCCGAGCCACGAGCGCATGCGCGAGCGCCAGCTCCGGGTCGTCGTCGATCAGCTGCCCGGCCGCCACGAGCCGCCGCGCCACCTCCTCGGCAACAGGCCGCGCGAGCGAGCTCAGCTCCGAACGCACCTCACGGTCGAGCTCCGACGGGTCGATGTCGTCCGCGAGCACCGGATCGGCAACGCGGCTGACGGTCTCCTCGCCGGCCTCCTCGCTGCTGACGAAGCCCGGGTCGCTGGTCCGCGGCCGGTACCCGCCCGCGTCGTCCCGCCGCAACCCCTCAGGCCGCTGGAACCCGGCACCACGGCCGCCACTGTCGCGATCACGGAACCCGCCACCCGGCCGATCCCCACGATCACGATCCCGGAACCCCCCACCGGGCCGGTCCCCGCGGTCGCGGTACCCACCACCAGCGGGCCGGTCCCCACGATCCCGATCGCGGAACCCACCACCGGCCGGACGGTCCCCACGATCACGGAAGCCACCGCCACTGGGCCGGTCACCCCGGTCACGGTCCCGGAACCCACCACCGCTGGGCCGGTCACCCCGGTCCCGGAACCCGCCACCACTGGGCCGGTCGCCGCGGTCACGGTCACGGAACCCACCACCGCTGGGCCGGTCACCCCGGTCCCGGAAGCCACCGCCGCCAGCACGGTCGTCACGGTCGCGGAATCCGCCACCCTCACGGTCCCGGTACGGCCGGTCGCCCCGCTCACGGAACCCGCCACCACTGGGCCGATCCCCACGATCACGATCACGGAACCCACCGCTGGGCCGGTCCCCCCGGTCACCACCGGTCGGCCGGTCCCCACGGTCGCGGAACCCGCCACCGCTGGGCCGGTCACCCCGGTCACGGAACCCGCCACCAGCAGGACGGTCACCCCGATCACGGAAGCCACCACCACTAGGCCGATCGCCCCGGTCACGGTCACGGAACCCACCACCACTGGGCCGGTCACCCCGGTCACGGAACCCGCCGCCACTCGGCCGATCCTCACGATCACGGTCGCCGAACGGCCGGTCCCCACGAGGAGCCCCGCCATCGCGATCCCGGTACCCGCCACTGGGCCGATCCCCACGATCACGGAACCCACCACCACTCGGACGGTCGCCACGATCACGATCCCGGAAGCCACCACCACTGGCCCGGTCACCGGAGTTACGGTCCCGGAACCCACCACCGGCGGGCCGGTCTCCACGGTCACGGAACCCACCGCCGGCCGGACGATCCCCACGATCACGGAACCCACCACCGGCCGGACGGTCCCCACGGTCCCGGAACCCACCACCAGCGGGACGATCCCCACGATCGCGGAACCCTCCACCGCCGGCCCGGTCGCCCCGGTCGTCGCGGTTGGGCCGATCCCCACCATCCCGGTCCCGATACGGCCGGTCGCCCCGAGGAGCCCCACCACCGTCCCGGTCACGGAAGCCACCGTCACGCCGCTGGAACCCACCACCGTCCCGATCGCGGTACGGCCGGTCCCCACGCGGAGCCCCGCCCCCATCACGATCCCGGTACGGCCGATCCCCACGAGGAGCGCCACCACCATCGCGATCCCGGTACGGCCGATCCCCACGGGGAGCTCCGCCCCCATCGCGGTCCCGCAACGGCCGGTCGCCACGCGGCGGACCACCATCCCGGTCGCGGTACGGCCGATCCCCACGGGGCGCGCCACCATCGCGATCGCGGAAGGGCCGGTCACCCCGCGGACCACCATCGCGGTCGCGGAAGCCGGAGGGGCGGTCACCGTCACGCCCACCGCGGAAGCCACCGCCGGCCCGATCGTCGCGGGAGTTGCCCCGCGGCCGGTCACCGCCGCGGTTCCCGTCCCGGGGCCCCGAGCGGGAGTCATCTCGTCGCGGCCGCCGCGGGCCGCCGTCCTGGCCGTCGCCGTCGCCTGGCATAGTCACGACTTCATCCTTCCCGACCGGGGTACGCCGTATGCGCTCGACCCGGTAAACGACTCAAGGGCCGCCCATGGGGCGGCCCTTGATCGAAGATTGTCCGGCGGCGTCCTACTCTCCCACACTCTCTCGGGTGCAGTACCATCGGCGCTGGAGGGCTTAGCTTCCGGGTTCGGAATGGGACCGGGCGTTTCCCCACCGCTATGGCCGCCGTAACACTATGAACCTATCAACCCCGCACACCCAAACCACCTCACTGGCGTTCAGGGTGCGATCCGGTGTTGGTTCAGAATCACACAGTGGATGCAAAGCGTCTCTACAGCTTGATGTGTAGGTCAAGTCCTCGGCCTATTAGTACCGGTCAGCTCAAACCTGTTACCAGGCTTCCACTTCCGGCCTATCAACCCAGTGGTCTCGCTGGGGGCCTTAACCCTCAAGGGGTGGGATACCTCATCTCGAAGCGAGCTTCCCGCTTAGATGCTTTCAGCGGTTATCCCTTCCGAACGTAGCCAACCAGCCGTGCTCTTGGCAGAACAACTGGCACACCAGAGGTTCGTCCGTCCCGGTCCTCTCGTACTAGGGACAGCCCTTCTCAAGTATCCTACGCGCGCGGCGGATAGGGACCGAACTGTCTCACGACGTTCTAAACCCAGCTCGCGTACCGCTTTAATGGGCGAACAGCCCAACCCTTGGGACCTACTCCAGCCCCAGGATGCGACGAGCCGACATCGAGGTGCCAAACCATCCCGTCGATATGGACTCTTGGGGAAGATCAGCCTGTTATCCCCGGGGTACCTTTTATCCGTTGAGCGACACCGCTTCCACCTGCCAGTGCCGGATCACTAGTCCCGACTTTCGTCCCTGCTCGACCTGTCAGTCTCACAGTCAAGCCCCCTTGTGCACTTGCACTCAACACCTGATTGCCAACCAGGCTGAGGGAACCTTTGGGCGCCTCCGTTACATTTTAGGAGGCAACCGCCCCAGTTAAACTACCCACCAGACACTGTCCCTGAACCGGCTCACGGTCCAAGGTTAGATACCCAAATCCAACAGAGTGGTATTTCAAGCTTGCCTCCACGACCACTGGCGTGACCGCTTCACAGGCTCCCACCTATCCTACACAATCGAATTCGAGTACCAATGTCAAGCTATAGTGAAGGTCCCGGGGTCTTTCCGTCCTGCCGCGCGTAACGAGCATCTTTACTCGTAGTGCAATTTCGCCGGGCCTGTGGTTGAGACAGTGGGGAAGTCGTTACGCCATTCGTGCAGGTCGGAACTTACCCGACAAGGAATTTCGCTACCTTAGGATGGTTATAGTTACCACCGCCGTTTACTGGCGCTTAAGTTCTCCGCTTCGCCCCGAAGGACTAACAGGTCCCCTTAACGTTCCAGCACCGGGCAGGCGTCAGTCCATATACGTCGTCTTACGACTTAGCATGGACCTGTGTTTTTAGTAAACAGTCGCTTCCCCCTGGTCTCTGCGGCCACCAACCGCTCCACCAGCACGTGGTCTCACCATCGGTGGCCCCCCTTCTCCCGAAGTTACGGGGGCAATTTGCCGAGTTCCTTAACCACAGTTCGCCCGATCGCCTCGGTATTCTCTACCTGACCACCTGTGTCGGTTTGGGGTACGGGCCGCTCGAAACTCGCTAGAGGCTTTTCTCGGCAGCATGGGATCACTGACTTCACCTGAAACGGCTCCGCTTCACGTCTCACCCTCAAGTGCTGCGGATTTGCCTACAGCACGGGCTACACGCTTGCCCCGGCACAACCACCGGCCGGGTCCAGCTACCCTCCTGCGTCACCCCATCGCTTGCCTACTACCACCCGAGTTCCCAAACGCCGGCCATCCCCCCGAAAGGTTCAGACCATTGTGAGGTTAGTACAAGCAGGTTCAGCATGGACGCTTCTACGCGGGTACGGGAATATCAACCCGTTGTCCATCGACTACGCCTCTCGGCCTCGCCTTAGGCCCCGACTCACCCAGGGCGGATTAGCCTGGCCCTGGAACCCTTGGTCATCCGGCGGCAGGGTTTCTCACCCTGCTTTCGCTACTCATGCCTGCATTCTCACTCGCGTCACCTCCACGGCTGGATCACTCCGCCGCTTCACCGGTGACACGACGCTCCCCTACCCATCCACACACCTGGACCACGAAGGCCTGGTACACGCGTGAATGCCACAGCTTCGGCGGTGTGCTTGAGCCCCGCTACATTGTCGGCGCGGAACCACTTGACCAGTGAGCTATTACGCACTCTTTCAAGGGTGGCTGCTTCTAAGCCAACCTCCTGGTTGTCTATGCGACCCCACATCCTTTACCACTTAGCACACGCTTAGGGGCCTTAGCTGGTGATCTGGGCTGTTTCCCTCTCGACTACGAAGCTTATCCCCCGCAGTCTCACTGCCACGCTCTCACTTACCGGCATTCGGAGTTTGGTTGACTTCAGTAAGCTTGTAGGCCCCCTAGGCCATCCAGTGCTCTACCTCCGGCAAGAAACACGTGACGCTGCACCTAAATGCATTTCGGGGAGAACCAGCTATCACGGAGTTTGATTGGCCTTTCACCCCTAACCACAGATCATCCCCCAACTTTTCAACGTTGGTGGGTTCGGCCCTCCACGCGGTCTTACCCGCGCTTCAGCCTGCCCATGGCTAGATCACTCCGCTTCGGGTCTAGGACACGCGACTGAACGCCCTATTCAGACTCGCTTTCGCTACGGCTCCCCCACACGGGTTAACCTCGCCACGTATCACTAACTCGCAGGCTCATTCTTCAAAAGGCACGCCGTCACCCCCGGCAAAAGCCAGGACGCTCCGACGGATTGTAGGCGCACGGTTTCAGGTACTATTTCACTCCCCTCCCGGGGTACTTTTCACCTTTCCCTCACGGTACTAGTCCGCTATCGGTCACCAGGGAGTATTTAGGCTTACCAGGTGGTCCTGGCAGATTCACGGCAGATTACAGGAGTCCGCCGCTACTCGGGAACACATCAACACAGACCATCAGCTTTCACCTACCGGACTCTCACCGTCTACGGTGCCGCTTTCCAGCGAACTTCGACTAACCAATGGTTTTCTGACTGTGCGTCCAGCCGGCAGACCAGACAAGACATGCCCCACAACCCCAAACATGCAACCCCTGCCGGGTATCACACATGCTCGGTTTAGCCTCATCCGCTTTCGCTCGCCACTACTCACGGAATCACTGTTGTTTTCTCTTCCTGCGGGTACTGAGATGTTTCACTTCCCCGCGTTCCCTCTACCTGCCCTATGTGTTCAGGCAGGAGTGACACCACATGACTGGTGCCGGGTTCCCCCATTCGGACACCCTGGGATCACAGCTCGGTTGACAGCTCCCCCAGGCCTATCGCGGCCTCCCACGTCCTTCATCGGCTCCTGGTGCCAAGGCATCCACCGTACGCCCTCAGCAACTTGACCACAAAGCAATAAAGATGCTCGCATCCACTGTGCAATTCTCAACCAACACCAAACCCACACCGTTTTGTCAGCCGCAACCCGTGCAGAAACCTCTGCCTGGTTTTGCGCGCCGGCGCAGATCCACGTCCGAAACCCTCAACACCATCGTGCTGATTGTTTCAGGACCCAACAGGGTGCCTATACGCCCTCCCGAACCGCATCACCGCCGTTCCACTCCCCAAACGGGGTTG
>NZ_CP192015.1:8862500-11264437 GCF_050942185.1 Dactylosporangium sp. CS-047395
CCGGCCGCGATGAAGAGGTCGGCGACCGTCGACCCGGGCGGCGCCTTGACCAGCCCGGCCTCGCTCAGCGCGGCCTTGAGCGTCGACGCCGTCAGTTCGCCCAGTGAACCCCGCCCGAACAGCGCCTGACTCGCGGCGATCACCTGCGCCGTCTCCTCAGGCCCGTGCACCAGCTTGATCATCTCCTCGGCGAGGCGCCGCTGCCCGATCCGGGCCGCCGGCCGTTCGGCGGTCTCCTTCTCGATGGCCTCGATCTCCTCGCGCTCCAGGAACGTGAGCTTGCGCAGCAGGCTGTCGACGATGGCGTCCTCGAGGTTCACGAAGTACTGGTACAGCGCGTACGGACTCGTCAGCTCCGCATCCATCCAGAGACTTCCGCCGCCGGTGGACTTGCCGAGCTTCTCCCCCGCCGAGTTGGTCAGCAGCGGTGTGGCCAGGAGATGGACCGAGGCGCCCTCCACCCGGTGGATCAGATCCGTCCCGGCCGTGAGGTTGCCCCACTGGTCACTGCCGCCTGTCTGCAACCGGCAGTCGTACCGGCGGTACAACTCCAGGAAGTCCATTCCCTGCAGGATCTGGTAACTGAACTCGGTGTAACTGATCCCGGCATCGGAGTTGAGCCGCGCGCTCACCGCGTCCTTGGTGAGCATCTTGTTGACCCGGAAGTGTTTGCCGATGTCCCGCAGGAAGTCGATCGCCGACATCGACGCGGTCCAGTCGTAGTTGTTGACCATCCGCGCCGCGTTGCTGCCGGTGAAGTCCAGGAACGGCTCGATCTGGCCGCGCATCTTGTCGACCCACTCGCCGATCTGGTCGCGCGAGTGCAGCTGCCGTTCCGCGGACGGGCGCGGGTCACCGATCAGGCCGGTCGCCCCGCCGACCAGCGCCAACGGCTTGTGCCCGGCCAGCTGCAGCCGGCGCACCGTCAGGACCTGGAAGAGGTGGCCGATGTGCAGGCTGGGCGCCGTTGGGTCGAACCCGCAGTAATACGTGATCGGCCCCTTCGCCATCTCCTTGCGGAGTTCGTCGAGGTCGGTCGAGAGCGCGATCATGCCGCGCCACTGCAGATCTTCGAGCACATCGGTCATGCGCGGATTCTCCCACCAGCCGCTCGGCCGGTCCCACCGCATTAGGTCCGACCAGGGTGACGGGGTTTTGTCATACCCGGCGGCTAGGGTTGTGGCATGGCAGTCGTGAAGATCAACGCGATCGAGGTCCCCGAGGGCGCCGGCCCGGAACTGGAGCGCCGATTCGGGGCCCGGCACGGCGCGGTCGAGGGCGCGCCCGGCTTCCTGGGCTTCGAGCTCCTCCGCCCCGTCGCGGGTGAGACGCGCTACTTCGTCTACACCAAATGGGAGTCCGAGGAGCACTTCCAGGCCTGGTCCAACGGCCCGGCGCGCGAGGCCCACGCCGGCGAGCGCTCCCGCCCGGTCGCCACCGGCGCCAGCCTGCTCGAGTTCGAGGTCGTCCAGCACGCGGACCCACGGAGCTGACCATGGCGCGCTTCGTCCTCTTCCCCGGCCGCCACCACCTGCTGACCAGTTTCCAAGCGGTCTATCTGCGCGGTTTGGTGAAAAACGAAGAACGCCTCTTTGGTACTTCCAGTGCTCCCACGATCGTCTGGGCCGTCACGAGCGCCAATCACCAGAACACCAAGCGCAATCCCGTACCGTACGACCGTCGCGAGGCGGCGATCGAGCGCTTCAGCGCGCAGGAGGACCTCCGATCCCTGGTCGTGCCGGTGTTCGACACCGCACACACCGACCGCTTCGCCGAGGTGACCCTCAAGAGCGTCGAGTCCGTCCTCGGCCACCGCCTCACCCCCGAGGACACCGTGGTCGCCTGCTCCACCCCGGACGTCGCCGCCCTGTATTCGGCCCTGGGCTTCGCGATCGCCCCCGTCGAGGCCGACACGGACGTCGTCCCGGCGAGCGAGGCGCCGCAGCGCCCGTGGGACGTCCTGCTTCGACTGGCCGGCGGCGACCCCACCTGGCGGGAGCTGGCGCATCCGGCGACGCTGGACGTGTACGACCGCTATCGCCTCGACGAGCAGGTCACCCTCGTCGTCAACGACCCGGTGGTCGGCGAGGAGGGCGGCCTGACCACGACCCGCGACTACCGCACCTACGCGGAGGCCTTCGAGGCCAGCGCCGAGCGCAAATGGGACCTCGTCAAGCGCCACATCCGCCCCGGCCGGATCGTCGACGTCGGCTGCGGTGCGGGCGCCGTGCTGGCCCTGGCCGACCGCGAGCCGTCCCTGCGGGAGAGCGACCTGATCGGCGTCGAGGTCGCCCGCCACCTCTACGAGGAGTGCGTCCACCGCAAGGCCCAGGGCTGGTTCACCAACCCCAACGTGTACTTCTACTGCCGCAACGTCCTCGGCGGCGCCGTCTTCCCGCCCCGCTCCATCGACACCACGCTGACCTTCGCCCTGACCCACGAAATCTGGTCCTACGGCAACCGCATGGACTCCCTGCGCGCCTTCGCCCAGGCCATCTACGACCACACGGTCCCCGGCGGCGTCTGGCTCAACTCCGACGTCTGCGGCCCCGACAACCGAGACCGCCGCGTACGCCTCTCCCTGCAGGGCTCCCCCGCCCCGCTCAAGCCCCTGGACGCCCTCACCCGCGACGAGATCGCCGCCCACGTCGAGTCCCTCTCCACCCGAGCCAGGCTCGACCGCTTCGCCGCCGACTTCCACTTCGACCTGCCGTACAAGGCCCTGGACGACCCGGCCGACCCCGGCGCCGTCGAACTGGCCCTGAGCGACGCCATGGAGTTCCTGGCCCACAAGGACTACCCGGACAACTGGCTCTCCGAGTCCCACGAACAGTTCTGCGGCCTCGAGTTCGCCGACTGGAAAGCCCTCCTGACCGACGTCGGCTTCGAGGTCGACCCGGCCTCCCACGCCTGGCGCAACGACTGGATCGTCGACAACCGCATCCGCCCGTACGCCCAACTGTCCACACCGGACGGCCACCCCCTCGACTGGCCGGACACCCACGTCCTCCTGGTCGCCCGCCGCCCCCTGAACACCTGACCCCCGCCGCGCCGACCCCCGCCCCGACGCCCGTCGAGCAGCTGACGGAACGCCCGCAGAGCACCCGACCCAACACCCGATCCGACACCCGCTCCCGCCCGACCGTGCCCGTTCAAGCGCCCCAAGCACCGCACCCGCACGCACCGCACTCGCACTCGCACTCGACGCACCGCGCTCGCTCTAGCACTCGCACACACTGCACCCGCACGCACCGCACTCGCACACATCGCCTCGCACCGCACTCGCACACATCGCCTCGCGCCGCACTGGCACGCACGACACCCGCACGGAACGCCCGCACGCACCACACTCGCATCCACGCTCTCGCAGGACACCGCACTCGCACGCAGGCACCGCACTCGCACACACCGCTCTCGCACGCACGGCCTCGCGCCGCACTCGCACGCAGACACGGCGCCGGACCGCGTCGGACGGCATCCGCACGGCCTCGCGCCGCACGACACTTGCACGCACCGCGCACGCATCTCGCTTCCCGCGGACGTTGACCTCATACAGATCCGGAGCACATCGTGAAGGCGCTGCAGTATTCCGAGTACGGTCCGTCGAGCGTCCTGCACCTGGTCGAGCTCCCCGAGCCACAGCCGGCGGCGGGGCGGATTCGCGTCGCGGTGCGGGCGATCGGGGTCAACCCGTTCGACTGGAAGGTCCGCAGCGGCGCGTTCGGCGACACCACCCCGTCGCGGCTGCCGCACGTGCCCCACTCGGACGTCGCCGGCGTGGTCGACGCGATCGGCGAAGGCGTCGAGGGCGTGCAGATCGGCGACGAGGTCTTCGGCACCGCCGTGGGCGGGGGCGCCGCCGAGCACGCGATCCTGCGCGAGTGGGCCCAGAAGCCGCCCGGCATGACGTTCGCCGAGGCCGCGGGTCTTCCGAACGTCATCGAGACCGCCGGCCGCGCTCTGGATCTGCTCGGCATCAGCAAGCTCAAGCCTACGGCCCTCACCACCGAAGGCGACCCGTCAGCCCAGCGCGGCCCCACCCTCGTCATCAACGGCGCCTCCGGCGGCGTGGGCATCGCCGCGGTCCAGCTGGCCATCGCCCGCGGCGCCACGGTCATCGGCACGGCGAGCGAGCGCAACCACGAGTTCCTGAGCCGGCTGGGCGCGACGCCGGTCACGTACGGTCCGGGCCTGGCCGACCGCATCCGCGCCCTGGCTCCCGCCGGCGTCGACCGCGCCCTGGACACCGCCGGTCGAGGCGCGGTGGCCGAGCTGGTGACCCTGACCCCCACCCCGGCCGACGTGGTGAGCATCGCCGACTTCGACGCCGCCAAGCACGGCGCCCGCGTCACCGACGGCTCCGAGGGCCGCGCCTACCAGACCCTCCACGAGGCCGCCGCCCTCTACGCCGAGGGCCGCTTCACCATGCCCGTCGAACGCACCTTCCCCCTGTCCGAGGCCGCGGCCGCCCACGACCTGAGCGAATCCGGCCACGTACGCGGGAAAATCGTCCTCACCCTCTGAGCCAGAACAACCGTCGGCCGGCCACGGAAGCATGCGGTGGCCCGCCACCGTCGGCCGGCTCACGGCTCCAGGTCGAGCGGACTGGGAGTGGCGCGCTTGCAAGAGCAGTCGTCGCCCAAGCTGCGGCCCAGGACGTGCCGGCCCGCCCACGGGAGCATGCGGTGGCCGCAGCACCGTCGGCGGACTCAGGGCTCGAGGTGGACCGGGGTGGGAGTGGCGCGCTTGCAGGAGCGGTTGTCGCCCGAGCTTCGACCCAGGATGTGCCGGCCCGCCCACGGGAGCATGTGGTGGCGCAGCCAGGACAGTTCGGCGGTCACGGACTGGTGGCGGGGGCGGCGTACCGGTGGAGGCAGGGCGGCGTTCCAGGAGTCGTCGAAGCCGGGGAGGCCCAGGGCGAACGCGAGGGCGTGGGCGATGCGTTCGTGGCCCGCGCTGTTGGCGTGCAGGCGGTCGTCGCTCCACAGGCGCGGGTCGGACGCCACCGGGTAGGCGCCCAGGTCCAGCAGGATGGCGCCGCTGTCCGCCGTGACTTTGCGGATGGCGTCGTTCAGGGCCAGCACCCGGCCGCGCAGGGGCTTGGCCAGGGGCATGACCGGGGCCGGGTCAGGAAGGGTGAACGTGAGGACCGTCGTACCGGTCGCGACCAAAGCCTGCTGCATCTCCGCGATGTCGGCGGCGACCTTGGTGACGTCGAAGGAGCCGCGCAGGATGTCGTTCATTCCCGCGACGACCGTGGCCAGGTCGGGTTCCAGCGCCAGGGCCGGTTCGAGCTGTTCGGCGCGGATGCTCGCGGTGGTACGGCCGCGGATGGCAAGGTTGGCGTACTCCAGCACGCCCGCCGAGCGCTGGTGGCGGGCCACGTGTTCGGCGAAGCGGTCGGCCCAGCCTCGGTAGCCGCCGTTGCCGTCCGGGTCGTCCATGCCCTCCGTGGTGCTGTCGCCGATCGCCACGTAACGCCGATAGGTGCGGATCACGACCTGCGCTCCAAACCGGCCGCCCCCAACGAAGCCGCCCCCAACGAACCCGCTCCCAACGAACCCGCCACAGACGAAGCCCCCTCGAACGAAGCCGCGCCCAACGAAGCCGCGCCCAACGAAGCCCCCTCGAACGAAGCGGCCCGCACCGAAGCAGCCCGCACCGAAGCAGCCGCGTCGGACGAAGCAGCCAAGTCAGACGAAGCAGTCCGCTCCGAAGAAGCAGCCGCGTCGGACGAAGCAGCCAAGTCAGACGAAGCAGTCCGCTCCGAAGAAGCAGCCCGCTCCGAAGAAGCAGCCGCGTAGGACGAAGCAGCGTAGGCGGCGCGCGCGGATTCGATTGAAGTCAGGTGTTCTGCGGCCCAGACTTGGCAGGCGTCCATCGCGGGGAAGAGCGTGCGGCCCAGGTCTGTGATGGCGTATTCGACGCGGGGTGGGAGTTCGGCGTAGGCGGTACGAGTGATCATGCCGTCGCGTTCCAGGGCGCGCAATGTCTCGGTCAGGACCTTTGACGAGACGCGGCGCAGGGGGACGCGCAGTTCGGTGAAGCGGCGGGGGTGGCCGTCGCGGAGGCAGGTCAGGATCATGCCGGCCCACTTGTCGCCGATCTGGAACGGCGTCACTGAGGACGGGCAGGCCGGGTCGAACAGGTCCGGCGGCAGCGGTGCGCGCATCCGGTCACGGTAACTCGCGCCGCGGTTACGTTGCAGTTACCGGCGTCTCCCGTTCTACCGTCCCGGACCATGAGCAGACTGGTGGTTTTCGGAGCGGGTGGACGGGCCGGGCGGGCGGTCCTCGGCGAGGCCCGGCGGCGTGGGACGGCGGTCACCCCGGTGGTGCGGGAGCCGGCGAAGTACGTGGACCTCGACGGGGCCGTACCCGGCGACGCCACGGACGCGGACTCCGTGGCCCGGGTGGCGGCCGGGCATGACGTGGCGATCGTCGCGGTGTACAGCGCCGCGCTCGACCCCGACGCCTATGCGCAGGCGACGCGGGAGCTGCTCGCGGGGCTCGAGCGGGCGGCGGTCGGCCGGGTGCTCGTCGTCGGGCTCGCGACCACGTTCGGTGCGGTCGACTCGCTGCCGGCCGAGTGGCGGGCGTTCGCCCAGGCCAGGGCCGACGAACTGGCGGTGTTCCGGGAGTACGAGGGAGCCGTCGACTGGGTGGTCCTCACGCCGCCGATGGAGTTGGTGGAGGGGGACAGCATGCAGTACACGATGAAGGAACTCGGGGAGAAGTTGACCTATGCGGCGCTGGCGGCGGCGCTGCTGGACGAGGTCGAAGCAGGCCGCCACCATCGTCGGCAGGTGGGGGTCTCCGGCTAGACGGACTTCTGGTAGGCCTTGAAGGTCCTGGTGGACAGCCACACCAGCAGGACCGCCAGGGCCAGGAGCGCGCCGCCGTAGGAGCCGGTGCGGGGCCAGTCGATGTCGCCGGCGAGCGCGCTGCGGCACGTCTCCAGGGCCCAGTTCACCGGGTTGCCGTGGGCGATGCGACGGATCCACGGCGGCATGAGGGACGGGGTCATGAAGGACGACGACAGGAAGGTGAGCGGCAGCAGGAGCAGGGTGTTCAGGCCGATGATGGTCTCGCGCTGGCGGACCAGCATGCCGGCGATGTTCGACAGGGCGCTGAACACCACGCCGAGCAGGGCCGCCGCCACGACCAGGAAGAGCACGCCGGCGAGGGGGTAGTCGGCGCCGGCGAGCAGGCCCAGCAGGACGATGATGACCGATTGGATGGTCACGCTCAGGGTCTGTTCGACGACGACGGCCTCGAGGATGGCGCCGCGGCGGGCCGGGGTGGTGAGGAAGCGGTTCATGGTGCCGCGGTCGATCTCCTCCAGCACGCCCATGCCGGACCACATGCTCGACGAGACGGCGGTCATCACGACGATGCCCGGCACGAGGTACTCCACGTAGCTCCCGCCCCCGAACCCCGGCAGGTCGACGATCCGGCGGAACAGGTTGCCGAACAGGAACAGCCAGATCACCGGCTGGATGAGCGTGATGAGCAGGAACGCCGGCTGCTGGACGAACACTTTCAGGCGCCGGCCCGTGAGGTACGCGAGGCTGCTCACGCGGCCACCTCCAGGCGACGACCGGCGTGCTTGAGGTACACGTCGTCGAGGCTCGGGCGGGCCACGGTGACGGTCGCCACCCGGATGCCGTGCGCGTCCAGGGCGGCGAGCGCACCGGGGACCGCGGCCGCGCCGTCGTCGGCCCGGGCCGAGAGCCGCCGGCCGTCGAGGGTCACCTCGCGCAGGGTCGGCAGGCCGGACAACGCCGTTCGCGCCGGTGGGCCGTCCGGAGGATCCAGGACTTCAATGTGTACCGCATCCCCGCGCAGTTCCCCCTTCAGCCGATCCGGCGTTCCCTCGGCCACCACCCGTCCCCCGTCGACGATGACGAGCCGGTCGGCGAGGCGGTCGGCCTCGTCCAGGTAGTGCGTGGTGAGCAGGATCGCCATCCCGGTGAGCCGCTTGATCTCGCTCCAGAGCGCCGCGCGGCCCTCGGGGTCGAGGCCGGTCGTCGGCTCGTCCAGGAACAGCACCTCGGGCCGGTGCACCAGCCCCAGGGCGACATCGAGGCGGCGCTGCATGCCGCCGGACCAGTGCCGGGTCGGGCGGTTCGCGGCCTCGGCCAGGTCGAACCGCTCCAGCAGCTCCTCGACGCGGCGGCGCAGCTCCCTGCCCCGCAGCCCGAACAGGTGGCCCTGCAGCGTGAGGTTGTCCCGCCCGGTGGCGGCCGGGTCGAGGCCGGAGCGCTGGGCGACGACACCGATCACGGCGCGTACCCCGCGCGGGTCCCGCCCCACGTCCCGCCCCAGCACCTCGGCGTGCCCGGAGTCGGCCCGGGCGAGCGTGGTCAGGATCTTGACGGTGGTCGACTTGCCGGCGCCGTTGGGGCCGAGCAGCCCGACGATCTCGCCCGGCTCGACGTCGAGCGAGAGGTGGTCGAGGGCGCGCACGCCCTTGGGGTAGGTCTTGACGAGGTCCCTTGCCAGGACGGCAGCGGGCATGACGGTCTCCCGTTCGGTCGGACCGATTGCCACGGGAGTCGACTATCCTGGCGGTTGCAGACACCAAAGCCGGATTCGTTCCCGCGAAATCGGTTGAGGTCGTTTCCCGGGTCGTGGTGTTCCCGCACCGCGACCCGGTTTTTCGTTGCCCCCGCCGCACCAGGCGACGGGTGTTGCTCCCGTCGCACTTCGCGACAGGCGTTCGTGGTCCGCGCGCCGCACCGGCGTTGATTCCGGCGCCGCGCATCGGTGCTTGTTCCCGGCGTTCGCGCGCCAGGCGTTGCGTTACGCCTGCCGTTCCCGCGTCAGGCGTTGCGTTACGCCTGCCGTTCCCGCGTCAGGCGTTGCGTTTACTCCTGGCGTTCCCGCGCCAGGCGTTCGTGTTCCGCGCGCCAGAAGTCGGCGCCGGAGAGGGTGCCCGCCTCGATCTCGGCGACCAGGCTCCGCACCCAGTCGGCCTCCGCGCGCAGCAGGACCAGCCCGAACTCGGCCTCGATGGTGAAGATGCGCGGCACCACGCCGTCGGCGGCCCGCAGCGACGCTTCCTCCGCGGCCACCTGATGGGCCAGGATTTCGGCCCGTTTGCGCAGCAGGTACGCGGCCTCGTCCGGCGGCAGCACGCCGAGCACCGAAAGGGCCGCGCGCAGCTTCGGGTACTCCCGCTCCGGCGCCCCCACCAGCTCGCGCATCCAGTCGACACACTCGTCGCGGCCGGCGTCGGTGATCGAGTACACGGTGCGCTCGGGGCGCCGGCCCTCCCGCGTCGTGCGTTCCGCCTCGATGAAGCCGTGCTTCTCGAGGTTGCCGACCACGGTGTAGAGCGAGCCCCACTGGATTTTGAAATCCTGCTCTTTGCCGCGGCCGCGCATCTCCGCCGCGATCTCGTACGGGTGCATCGGCCGCTGGTACAACGTCGCCAGCACGTGCAGGGCGAGCAGGTTGCCGACCTTGCGCCGCCTGGCCATCGCACCTCCCGAACGTGCTCGCTCACGGATACTCGCGGACGAGTATAGCCACATACTCGCCGACGAGTAAACGGCCCCGAGTATTCGCCGCGATAAACCAACGCCGTCCCAGAACGCCACAAGGAACGGCGCACACAGCAACCAACGTCACCACGGGACGCGATGCCGCCATGGAGACGGCGCGCGCACGGAAAGGCGGCGCCGCCCCGAAGGACGGCGCCGCCGCGAACGAAACGGGGCCCAAAGCCCAAAAAGACGGGCTAAACGGGATCGGGCTCCGTGAACTGCCGGGAAGCCGCGAACGCCTGGAACTGCTCGGCCACAGCGCCGAGATCCTCCTGCTCCGAAGAAGCCCCGTCCGTGGTCGAGACATGCCACCGCCGCTGGGTGGGTACGAACGCGACCTTGATCGAGGCCCCGTCCTCCCGCCACAGCTCGGCCGTGGTGTTGTCCTCGTCGAGCCGCCCGATGAAGTCGCGGATGTCGTCCCCGGTCGGGTGGTGCGCGAGGGAGCCGTCCTCGGTGGTCATCCGCGCCACCGGTACCCGCAGCAGCCGCCGTGGCTGCCACAGGGCCGCCGGCTGATGGCGACCCGGCCGCTGGAAACACAGCAGCTCGCAGTCGTCGGCCAGCTTGTGGATGAAGTGCAGGGTCTCCCTCGGCGCGTCCCGTTGCAGGGTCAGCAGCACGTGCGTGCCCGACCCGATCACCGGCTCCGCCCACTGGGCCGGATCGACGCCCGCCCGCACCTCGCGGTCGAAGCGCTCCACGCCGGGATCGACGATCGCCCATTCCGCGTCGCCCCGCCGCAACGCCTCGTACCGGTCGACACCCTGGTCAACCGTGATCGGTCGGGCCTCGTACCAGACACCAACCTCGATCAACTCCGCCATGGAAGACCAACCTACGGAACCGGCAGAAACCGGCGCAACTCAGCCACGCAGGGTGCCGTATCCATCACCCATTCACCGTTCTACCCTCAGTGATCGGCACTCTGCGCTATGTCGCGCTCGGCCACCGCCTCGACCAGTCCACCGGCGGCGTGCGTGGTGATGATCAAGGGGCCGCCCGTATCGCCTGGTAGATCGAGGATGACGGCGGTCAGGGGAAGCAGCGCGACCCGGCCGTGGGCGGTCAGCCGACCGGCCGGCTCGGCCCGCGCGCCGGCGATGTCGGACCACAGGACCGTCACGGACGGGTGACGCCGGGCCAGCAGCAGGCGGGGGCACAGGGTGATGCCGTCGTCGCTCAGCGCGACCACGACGTGAATCCCGCCGCCGAACAGCAGGGCGAGCCCGGGGCCCAACTCCCAGATGAGGGCCGCGCGATCGAGGGGCACGCGGCCGTACCAGTGCTGCGCGCCGGCCGCGTGCAGGGCGCGCTGGCGCCGCCGCGCCCACCACTGGACCAGCAGCACCGGCCCGATCACGCTCGCGGCCAGCCCGGCGAAGGCCAGGGCGGCCGGCCAGCGCCCGAGCAACGGCAGCCCGACCGGCACCGCGGCGGCGAGCACCAGCCACCAGCCGCGCCCCCGCACCAGCCCAAGGCTACGCCGGACCAGCACAATCCGACTAAAGCCCCAAAAGCCCTAAACAGGCGGACGAACGTCCCGGCGCCGTACCGCCTCCGCTCCGCCCATCCCCTCGAGCACCTCGACCAGCAGCGCGCGAGCCGCGGCGAGACGTTCCGCGCCGTACAACGCGACCAGGCGCTGCTCCTGCCGAAAGCGCGCCGCACGGTACACCCGCAGCATCTCGACACCCCGAGGCGTCAACTCGACCCGGCGGACCCGCGCGTCCCCCACGTCGGCGACCCGGGCCACGTAACCGGCCCGCTCCAGCTCGGCCACGATCTTCGACGCGCCCTGCTGCGTCATGTCCAGCCGCGCGGCCAGGTCCCCGATCGTGGGCGAGGCGTCGACGAGGTGCTGGAAGACGTACCCGTGGGAGAAGCGCACGTCGCCGTAGCCCTCCGCAGCGACCTCCCGCATCAGCTCGGCCGCCGCCGCGTAGCCCGTGAACAGCGCGACCGTGCCCAGATCCAGCTCGGGAGGCTCCACCATGCACAGATCATACAACGCCAGTTGTGCAACTGCCATTGCACAACTATGGTTGTGGACATGACACAGGGGCTCATCGATCTCGCCGTCCGCTACCACGAGGCCGTCGGCCGCGGCGCCACCGGTGCCGAGCTGGCCGCCTTCTTCACCCCGGACATGCTCCACCGGGAGCTGCCCAACCTGCTGTTCCCGGACGGCGCCGAGCGCGACCTGCCGGCCGTCCTCGACGCGGCCGAGCGCGGGCAGGCGGTGCTCAGCGCGCAGACGTACGAGGTGCTCAACGTCGTCGCGGCCGGCGACAAGGTGGCGGTGGAGGTGCGCTGGAGCGGCACCCTCGCCGTCGCGTACGGCGAACTGCCCGCCGGCCACGTGATGCACGCGCACATCGGCACCTTCCTCGACGTGCGCGACGGCCGAATCTCCGGCCAACGCAACTACGACTGCTATGCGCGATTGGCCGCCTGAGCGGGCATGATGGCCCAATGCCCAACGCGCGCCCGCCCCGGCTGCTGCAAATCGTGGCCACGCTCGCCGCCTTTGCCCTGCTCGCGGGGTGCGGCGAGCAGGAACCGCCGGCCTCCTCGGCGCCCCTGTTCGCGTCGGCGTCCGCGGCCGCTCCCTCGTCGGCGGCCGCCGCGCCACCGTCGAGCGCACCGGCACCGACGAGCGCGGCCCCGGTGGCGATCCCGGCCGGGGTGACCGCGGGCATCGTGATCTACGACCGGCAGACGAAGTCCTACGTGCTGCAGCAGAAGGGCGCCTGGCGGTTCCGCTCGGCGTCGCTGGTCAAGCTGCTCATCGCGCTGGACTACTTCTGGAACAAAGGCCCCTCCTATTCGGTACCGCCCGCAGACCAGCCCAACCTGCAGGTCATGCTTCGCAGCAGCGACGACGCCGCCGCCACCGGCCTGTGGAAGGCCAACGGCCAGCGGGACATCGTCACCCGCATGGTGCAGCGCCTCGGCCTGCAGGACACCGCCCCACCCCCGGTGAGCCAGCCCGGCTACTGGGGCTACACCGCGGTGAGCGCCGCCGACCTCGTGCGCGTCTACCAGTACATCCTGGACAAGGCTCCGGCCCCGGTCCGTACGTTCATCATGGGCAACCTGCACCAGACCACCAAGTGCGGCACCGACCACTACGACCAGTCGTTCGGCATCCCGAGCGTCTTCAAGGCCCCGCGCGCCGCGAAACAGGGCTGGTCAGGCTTCGGCGACAACCCGGCGACCCCGTGCGTGGCCAACGCCGCGTACACCATCGAGAACGCCGCACTTGCTCCCAACAACCCCGACATGATGGGCGAGGTCCTGCACACCACGGGCACCGTGGGCGAGAACGACCGGTACATCGTCGCCGTGCTGTCGGTACACCCGGATGGTTCGCAGTTCTCGAAGGCCGCCGCCAACCTCACCAAGATCGTGAAGGCGCTGCCGTTGCCCGCTTCGCTGGACCTGTAAGGGCGCTCTGGCACGCGGGGTAGGTGGCGCTGTTCACGGGCACGCATCCGACGACCCTCAGCACTGTATGGGCGCCCTGGCAGCGGGGTTTACCGTTCGATGTCCTGAAAAGCAGTGGGGGAGCAAGCTCCACCCACACCCCCTCAAAACCGCACCAAGTTCCACGGCGGCAGCAGTCCTGCTGACCGGGGGCATGGCCGCGGCGCCTACAGGGTGAGCTCCAGCGGCAGGCCGAACTGCGGGAAAAGGTCGGCGCCGAAGGTGGTGAATTCGGCGACCTGGCCCTCGGAAACCCGGATGACGTCCAGCTTGAAGGCCGTGAATGCGGTGCCGCCCGGCGCCAGCAGGTAGCTCGCCGCCGCCGGGAGTCGGTTGGCGCTCGTCGGCAGCAGCCGCCATTCGCCGGTCGAGGCACGGTCGAACGCGCGGTCGAGCAGTGGGAGGAACTCGGCGAGGCCGCGGTACTCGGCGGGCAGCGGCGGCATGGTGACCCGCACGTCCTCGCGCAGCAGGGCGACGGTCGCGGCCACGTCGGCCCGGTCGTGCGCGGCGATGAGCCGGTCGAGCAGCGCCCGCTCCTCGCCGGTCGGGGCGGCGGGCATGGCGTCGCGCTCGGGGGCCGATTTCAGCGTCGCGCGGGCGCGCTGCAGGGCGCTGTTGGCCGCCGGTACCGTCAGCTCCAGGGCCTCGGCCGTCTCGGCCGCCGACCAGTCCAGCACGTCGCGCAGCAGCAGCACCGCGCGCTGGCGGGCCGGCAGGAGCTGGATCGCGGTGAGATAAGCCAGCTCGATCGTCTCGCGGGCGACCACGACGGCGTCGGGCTGCTCGTCCGGCGGGGCGATCTCGTCCAGCAGGCGGTCGGGGTACGGCTGCAGCCACAGCACTTCGGCCCCGGCCGACGGCGGGCGGCGGTTGCGGTGCCGCACGGCGTCCAGGCAGGCGTTGGTGGCGATCTTGTACAGCCAGGCCCGCGCGTTGGTGCCCGCCTCGAACCCGTCGCGGTGCTTCCAGGCTCGCAGGAACGTCTCCTGGACCGCGTCGTCGGCGTCGGTGAACGAGGCGAGCATCCGGTAGCAGTGCACGTGCAACTCCCGGCGGTGCCGCTCGAAGAGCTCCGGGAAGTCCACGCCGCCAACCTACCGGGTCGTGTAGAGATGGGCCGGACGGCTCCGACCACCGGGTGACTCCGATCGAAAGGAAATCTTCCGCGATGAAGTACCTGCTGCTGATCCACATGAACCCCGACGTGTGGTCGACGCTCACCCAGGCCGACATCGACGAGGTGATGGCCGGGCACGACACGTTCATCAAGACCATCACCGAGTCCGGCGAGCTGATCCGCACCGACGCGCTCGGCCAGCCCGCGGAGAGCGCCGTGGTGCGCGTGCGGGGCGGCGCGCCGGCCGTGACCGACGGGCCGTACGTCGAGGCCAAGGAGTTCCTCGCCGGCTTCTACTTCGTGGAGTGCGCGACCCGCGACCGCGCGCTGGAGCTGGCGGCGATGATCCCGGACGCGAAGTGGAACGCGATCGAGGTACGCCCGATCGTGCACACCCAGGAGAAGTAACCGAGCGTGCCGGGAGGCTGGCCGATCCGTCACCGGGCGGATCGGCCGACCCGGTTTTGTCGGTGGTGGCTCGTAGAATCGCCGCCATGGAGAACGCGCTCGATGTGCTACGCAGGGTGTTCGGCTACGACGAGTTCCGGGGCAGCCAGCGGGAGATCATCGAGCACGTGATCGGCGGCGGCGACGCCCTGGTGCTGATGCCGACCGGCGGCGGCAAGTCGCTGTGCTACCAGATCCCGGCGATCGTCCGGCCGGGCACCGCGGTGGTGATCTCGCCGCTGATCGCCCTCATGCAGAACCAGGTCGACGCGCTGCGCGAGCTCGGCGTGCAGGCCGGGTTCATCAACTCCACCCTCGACTACGACCTGCGGCGCACCGTCGAGGCGCAGTTCGCCGGGGGCGAGCTCGACCTGCTGTATCTCGCGCCCGAGGCGCTCGCCTCGCCGTCCACCGTGCGGCTGCTGGAGCGCGGCCGGATCGGGCTGTTCGCGATCGACGAGGCGCACTGCGTCTCGCAGTGGGGGCACGACTTCCGCCCTGACTACCTCAACCTGTCGATGCTGCACGAGCGCTGGCCCGACGTGCCGCGCATCGCGCTCACCGCGACCGCGACCAGCGCCACCCACAAGGAGATCGCGACCCGGCTCGGGCTGGACGGGGCCCGGCACTTCGTGTCGAGCTTCGACCGGCCCAACATCCAGTACCGGATCGTGCCCAAGCAGGAGCCGCGCCGCCAGCTGCTGGACTTCCTGCGCACCGAGCACCGCGGCGAGGCCGGGATCGTCTACTGCCTGTCCCGCAACTCGGTGGAGAAGATCGCCGAGTTCCTCAAGGACAACGGCATCCCGGCGCTGCCCTATCACGCGGGTCTCGACGCCGGCACCCGCGCCCGCAACCAAGACCGCTTCCTCAAGGAGGACGGCCTGGTCATGGTGGCGACGATCGCGTTCGGGATGGGCATCGACAAGCCCGACGTGCGGTTCGTCGCCCACCTCGACCTGCCCAAGTCGATCGAGGGGTACTACCAGGAGACCGGCCGGGCCGGCCGGGACGGCGAGCCGTCGGTGGCCTGGCTGGCCTACGGGCTGCAGGACGTCGTGCAGCAGCGCAAGATGATCGACACCTCCGAGGGCGACCTGGCCCACCGGCGCAACCTCGGCCAGCATCTCGACGCGATGCTCGCCCTGTGCGAGACGGTCGAGTGCCGGCGCGTGCAGCTGCTGGCGTACTTCGGCCAGGACCTCGGCAAGCCGTGCGAGAACTGCGACACGTGCATCGCCCCGCCGGAGTCGTGGGACGGCACGATCGCCGCCCAGAAGCTGCTCTCGACCGTCTACCGGCTGGAGCGCGAGCGCAACCAGAAGTTCGGCGCCGGCCAGTGCATCGACATCCTGCTGGGCAAGAAGACCGACAAGGTCGTCCAGTGGCACCACGACGAGCTCAGCGTCTTCGGCGTCGGCTCCGACCTGCGCGACACCGAGTGGCGGGCGGTCATCCGCCAGCTGCTCGCCCAGCGGCTGCTGTCGGTCGAGGGCGACTACGGCACCCTGGTGCTGACCGAGAGCAGCGCCGAGGTGCTGGGCCGCAAGCGCACGGTCATGCTGCGCCGCGAGCCCGAGCGGGTCGTCTCCGCCGCCAAGGCGGCCAAGACCGCCCGCCAGGACGCCGCGGCCGTGCTGCCCAAGGAGGCGGCGCCGGTCTTCGAGCATTTGCGGGCCTGGCGGGCGGCGACGGCGAAGGAGCAGGGCGTCCCGGCGTACGTGATCTTCCACGACGCGACCCTGCGCCAGATCGCCACCGACCGCCCGCGGTCGCTGGCCGCGCTGTCGGCGATCAGCGGCGTCGGCGAGAACAAGCTGGCTAAGTTCGGGCAACCGATCCTGGACGCACTGGCCGAGTTGGCGTGACCGTCCCCTCGACGAAGATGCCGTGCCACAGGCAGAACGACAGCACGATCCAGATCTTGCGCGCGTGGTCGGCCTTGCCCTGCTCGTGCTCCTTGAGCAGGTCGTGGGCATAGTCGAGGTCCAGCAGCGTCTTGGCGCCGGACGTCGACAGCACGTGGTGGGCCCACTCGTTGAGGTCGGTCTTCAGCCACGCCTTGGCCGGGGTCGGGAAGCCGAGCTTCGGCCGGTCCCGCACGAACGAGGGCACGATCCCGTCCACGGCTTGGCGCAGCGCGTACTTCGTCGTGCGCCCCCGCCGCGGCACCTTGAGCCGCTCGGGCAGGCGCGACAGGACCTCGAAGACCCGCCGGTCCAGGTACGGCACCCGAAGCTCCAGCGAGTGCGCCATCGACATGCGGTCCGCCTTGGTGAGGATGTCACCGGTGAGCCACGTGTTCAGGTCGATGTGCTGCATGGTGGTGACCGGATCGAGGTCGGCGACCTCCGCGTACAGCGGCGCCGTGATGTGCGCGTGCCCGACGGCCGGTGACCCGCGCAGGAGCCGGGCCCGGTCGGCCTCGGAGAGGATGCGGGCGTTGCCGAAGTACCGTTGCCGCATCGGTGTTGTGGCCCGCTCCAGGTAGCTCTTGCCGCGCATCCCCTCCGGCATCGCCCGGGCCACCCGGCGCAGGGCCCGCTGGATCGACGGGCCGCGATCGGACACCGCGGCCAGCGAGCGCGGCTCCCGGTAGATCGTGTAGCCGCCGGCCAGCTCGTCGGCGCCCTCCCCGGACAGCACGACGGTGACGTGCTCGGCGGCCGTGCGGCAGAGGAAGTACAGCGGCACGATCGACGGGTCGGCGACCGGGTCCCCGAGGTGCCAGATGATCCGCGGCAGCGCCTCCATCACCTGCGCCGGGCGCACCACCGACGGCGTCAGCGTGACCCCGAGCTCCTTGGCCGAGCGCTCGGCGATCTCCAGCTCGTCGTGGCCGGACTCGAACGCCGCGGTGAAGGCGTGCAGGTTCGGGTGGTGCTCGGCGGCCATGGCCACGATCGCGGTCGAGTCGACGCCGCTGGACAGGAACGCGCCCACCGGGACGTCGGCGCGCATGTGGGCCTTGACGCTGTCGCGCAGGGCCGCGCGCAGGTCGGCGACGATCGCGGCCTCCTCGGCGGCCGGGTCGGGGCGGAACGCGGGACGGGCGAAGCGGCGGATCATCGGCGCCCGGCCGAGCTCCTTGACCAGCATCGCGCCGGCGGGCAGGCGGGCGATGTCGCGGTGCAGCGTGTACGGCTCGGGGACGTACTGCATGGTGAGGTACAGCGACATCGCCGTCGGGTCGAGCTCGCCGGACGCGCAGTCCAGCAGCGGCGCCTTCTCGCTGGAGAGCCAGACGCCGTCGCGGGTCACCAGGTAGTACAGCGGCTTGATCCCGAACGGGTCGCGCGCCGCGTAGAGCGTGTCGGTCACCTCGTCCCACAGCGCGAAGGCGAACATGCCGCGCAGCCGCTCCAGCGCGCCCTCGCCCCAGTGGTGGAACGCGGCCGCGACCACCTCGGAGTCGCCGTCGGTCGCGAAGGTGGCGCCGTGCTCGCGGATCAGCTCCGCCCGCAGCGCCTCGTAGTTGTAGATCTCGCCGTTGAAGACCAGCGTCCACCGGTCGGCGTAGCGCAGCGGCTGGCGGCTGCCCTGCCGGTCGATGACGGCCAGGCGGCGGAACCCGGCAGCGGTGCCGGGGCCGATCCGGGCGAGGGCCATGTCGTCGGGGCCACGGTGCTCGATCAGGCCGAGCCGGCGCTCCATCGCGCCGAGGGTCTCCGCGGTGATGATGTCGTTGGTGGTGTACATCAGGAAGCCGCACATGCCGTTCAGCCGACCACCGGCCGGGCACCTGTCGGCTCGGATGCGCGCCCGCCCATCCTCTTCTTGCTCCCGGGGGTGAAGTGTGATCGCTCCGAGGGCCGGGTAGCCGCCCGCCGTGCGCCGAATGATCACGATGCTCCGGATGCTGTTGTGCGGGGTGCTCGGCGGCCTGGTGATCGCCGCCGCCGCACTCCCGATCGCGCTCGTCGGCGGTGGTGCCGCGCGGGCCGGCGGCGACACGTGGGAGTCGCTCCCCACCGACCTGGCCACCCCGCCGGTCGCGCAGACCTCCTACGTGTACGCCAACGACGGCAAGACCCTCATCACCGCCTTCTACGACGAGAACCGGCGCGACATCCCGTTCGACCAGGTGGCCCCGGTGCTCGGGCAGGCCGTCGTGGCGGCCGAGGACACCCGCTTCTACCAGCACCACGGCGTCGACATCCGCGGCGTCGCCCGCGCGTTCGTCTCCAACAGCCGCGGCGGGGCCCAGCAGGGTGCGTCGACGCTGACCATGCAGTACGTGCGCAACGTGCTCAAGAACGACGCGAGCCTCACCCCCGAGCAGCACCTGCAGGCCCTGGCCGACTCCCCGACGCGCAAGCTGCGGGAGATGCGCTACGCCCAGGCGATCGAGAAAAAGCTTTCCAAGCAACAGATCCTGCAGCGGTACCTGAACATCGCCTACTTCGGCGCCGGCGCGTACGGCATCGCATCGGCGGCCCAGACGTACTTCGGCAAGGACGCGGCCAAGCTGACCCTGCCCGAGGCGGCCCTGCTCGCCGGCCTGCTGCAGTCCCCGGACGCGGACAACCCGATCAGCGGGGACCGCGAGGCGGCGCTGGGGCGGCGCGCCTACACCCTCGACGCGATGGCCAAGATGCACGTCATCACCCCGGAGGAGGCGACGGCGGCCGCGGCGAGCGAGCTCAAGCTGTCCGTGACGCGGCCCCCGAACGACTGCGCGTCCGTCGCCGACGAGCACAACGACTGGGGCTTCTTCTGCGACTACTTCCGCCAGTGGTGGAACAGCCGCGCCGAGTTCGGCACCACGCCGACCGAGCGCGACGAGCGGCTCCGCACCGGCGGGTACAAGATCGTGACGTCGCTCGATCCGGCGGTACAAGCGGCGGCCCTGAGCCAGTCGCTCGGCGTCTATGGCTATGGCAGCGCCCGCTCGATGCCGCTGGCTGTGGTCACGCCGGGGACGGGGCGGGTGCTCGCGATGGCCGTGAACCGGCACTACAGCCTGGCGCCGGGCCGGTCCAACACGGTCAACCAGCTCGTGGCGGGAGGCACGGGCGTTTCGGGGTACCAGGCCGGATCGACCTTCAAAATGTTCACCATGCTCGCCGCGCTGGACGCCGGCCTGCCGCTGAACACGCACTTCAAGGCGCCGAGCCGGATCGCGAGCATCTGGCCCGGCAGCGGACCGGGCAGCTGCGGCGGGCGGTGGTGCCCCGGCAACGACAGCCCGTCGTGGATGGACGGCGACCGCACCATGTGGAACGCGTTCGGGCGGTCCGTGAACACGTACTTCGTGTGGCTCGAGCAACAGGTCGGCGCCCGCAAGGTGGTGGAGATGGCGCAGCGGCTCGGGATCACCTTCCGCAGCGCCGAGGACACCACGATGGCCGGGAAGGCCGACCAGTGGGGCTCGTTCACCCTCGGCGTCGCCTCGACCACCCCGCTGGACCTGGCCAACGCCTACGCCTCGGTGGCGGCGGGCGGGGTCTACTGCAGCCCGCTGCCGGTCCTGTCGATCACCGATCCGGACGGGCGCGCCCTGGACGCCGGCTCGCCCGAGTGCCGCCAGGTCGTCGACCCGGACGTGGCCGCGGCGGCCGCGGACGCCGCGCGGTGCCCGGTCGGCAAGGGCGGCTCGGCCTACGGCAAGTGCGACGGCGGCACGGCCGAGGCGGTCTCCGGGATCCTCGGCGGCCGGGCGGTGGCCGGCAAGACGGGCAGCTCGGAGAACAACGCGACGGAGACGTTCGCGGGCTTCACCCCGCAGGTGGCGGCGGCCGGCATCGCGGTGAACGCCGACAACCCGAACGACTGGGTGGGCGCCGGGGTGTCGAGCGCGGTCAACTCGGCGGTGGCCCAGACCATGGCCGCGGCGCTGCGGGGGCAACCGGCGGCAGGCTTTCCGGCACCGTCACGGGGACGGGCGCTCGGCACATAGTCAGGCCGCATAGCCGCGCAGGGCGATCCAGTTCGCCATGTTTTCAACGCTGAGATGGTACGAGCCGACGCCCGTCGCATCCGCCGGATCAGCGATCTTCACGGTGGCGCCGTTGTTGTAGTAGCCGACGATGGTCAGGTAGTGCCCGCCCGGGTACGCGTGGGCGTGCCCGCCGTCGTCCACAGTGGACCCGGCGATGTTGGCCACCACCGCGTAGCCCTGCGAGACGGCCTTCACCACCGACTGCCGCAGCTGCTCGACGTCGTCGGCGGTGGCGGACTGGCCGCGGATGAAGTGGGCGGTGTAGAAGCCGCTGCCGGTGAGGGCGTTGAGGGTGCGGGTGGTGTCGGCGGAGGAGTCGGTGCCGCTCTCGGTCGTGCCGAGGTTCTGCGCGACCTGGTCCTGGGACGGGAACAGGCCGCGGGCGGTGAGCGCGATCCGGGTCGCCGCGGGGCCGCAGTAGTAGTAGTTCTCCTGCCAGGCGAACTGGTACTGCAGCTCGACGTCGGCCGGCACCTGGGACGGCGTGGCGCTCGGTTCGGGTCGCTTGGCCCGGCTCGCCGCGGTCTGCGTCTCCCGCGGAGCGGGCGACTCGACGGTCATCGGGCGAGCCGCGGACGGTTGGTCCTTCAGGGTGGTGGCGCCCAGCCCCGCGCCGAGGGTCAGGACGGCCGCGGTCGCCACGATCGGTAACCGCCGCCGGCGTGGGGTGCGTTGCGCGTGGCGGGAGCGGTAGAGGTACGACACGAAATCGCACGCTAATCGCGCAGCTCAGAGGCCTTTTCACCCCCGGGTGATTCGGCTACCGGGCGTGTCGCCACGGGGCAGTTTGGAAGCGAACCGCCCGATTTGTCCCAGCCACCGGGCGTGTCGCTCCGGGGTCACCCGCCGTGACGCAGCCAGCACGGGCGCCGTTTTTCATGCCCGGAATCACCCCCTGGTGAGGCCGGTCCTAGTCTCGCCGGATGTTCGCCGGAGACGACGAAAACCAGCAGCTCACGAGCGGTCCCCGCCATTTGCGCGGGCGCCGTTTCGCCCATGCCGCACCGTTCAGCGCGTCCACGCTGAAGGCGCTCACCGAGCGCCCCACCCCGGCCCGGAACTTCCTGCTCTCCGCCGTGCCGCCCCTGCCGCAACGCACCCTGCGGGGCGCGGCGGCGCTCGCCCTCGCCGTCCTGGCCCTGACCACGACGCTCACCGCACACCCCGCGCCCAAGGGTGACGTCGTCGCGGTCGCTCCGGCCCCCGAACGCTCCGCACCGCAGGTGGCCTCCCGGGGCGAGCAGCGCACCGCTCCGCCGTCGGCCGCACCGACGCCGGCCCAGACCTTCCCGACCGTCGCCGACCCGGTCGGCGGGCTGAGCCGGGCCGAGATGGACAACGCGATCGCCATCGTGGACGTGGCCAAGCGCGAGCGGCTGCCCAAGCGGGCGGTCATCGTGGCGCTCGCGACCGCGCTGCAGGAGAGCCACCTGCGCAACCTGGCCAACGGCAACCTGCCGGCCTCGCTGGACCACCCCAACCAGGGCGTCGGCTACGACTACGACTCGGTCGGGCTGTTCCAGCAGCGGCCCAACTGGGGCTCGATCGACCAGCTCATGGACCCGCACGAGTCGGCGCGGCGGTTCTACGCGGCGCTCACCCGGATCCCGGGCTGGGGCGACTACGCGGTGACCGTGGCGGCCCAGAAGGTCCAGGGGTCGGCCTTCCCGGACGCCTACGCCAAGTGGGAGGGCCTCGCCACGCAGATCGCCGACGCGACCATGCAGGGGTAGACCCGCTTTCTCATTCCGGATGCGCAGCGGGCTCGCCCGGCCTGGCCGCAGGATGCCCGCATGCGCAAAGGAACCATCGTCGCGGCACTCGTCCTGGCGTCCGTGAGCCTGACGGCGTGCCACGACTCGCAGCCGAAAGCGAAAGCGCCGCCGACACCCAAGCCGACGGCCCCGCCGACAACCCTGAGCGTCACGCCGGCGGGCAACGAGACGGTGCCGATCAGCACGGAGATCGGCACCAGCGTCACCAATGGCAAGATCACCGCGGTGCAGCTCGTGGACGGGGCGGGGCAGCCGATCGCCGGCGCGCCCCGGGCCGACGGCTCCTCGTGGATCCCGGCGGCGGCGCTGAAGTACGACACCGCCTACACCGCCAAGGTGACCGCCGTCGGCACCGACAACAAGGCGGTCACCCGCGAGACGACGTTCCGCACCGTCGCGAAGTCCCCGGGCGGCACCGTCTCCTCGGACCTGCTGCTGCAGAACGGCGGCACCTACGGCGTCGGCATGCCGATCGTGGTCGAGTTCGGCTCGGACGTCCCCGAGGCCTCGCGCGCGGCCGTCGAGCACCGCCTGTTCGTCACCAGCGACCCGCCGCAGCCCGGCGCCTGGCACTGGTTCGGCGGCCGGCAGGTCATGTACCGCCCCGAGCACTACTGGCAGCCCGGCACGAAGATCACCGCCCGCAAGGCCCTCAACGGCGTCGCCATCGGCAACGGCCACGCCGACGACGACTTCGCCGCGAGCATCACGATCGGCCGCAAGCTCACCATCGACATCGACAACAGCACGAAGACCATGCAGGTGTACCAGAACGACGCCGTCGTCCGCACCATGCCCGTGAGCCTGGGCAAGGCCTCGACCCCGACGTCCAGCGGCACCACGGTCATCATGTCCCGCGAACCGTCGGCGGTCTTCCGCACGCCGGAGTACACCACCACGGTGCAGTACGCCATGCGCCTCACCTGGGGCGGCCAGTACATCCACGCGGCCCCGTGGTCGGTCGGCGACCAGGGCCGCCGCAACGTCTCCCACGGCTGCACCAACGTGTCGACCGACAACGCCCGATGGCTCTACGAGTCGGTCCTGGTCGGCGACCCGGTGGTCACCCGCGGCACCGAGGTGGCCCTGGACCCCGGCGACGGCTGGACGGCCTGGGACCTGCCCTGGTCCGAATACACCAAGACGTCCTAGGAGCAGAACAATGGAAGTCATCCGAGCACCCAGCACCAGCCGCCCGGCGCCCCAGCAGCGCTACTCGGGCATCGCCTGGATCGGCCGCGACGTGACCGCCTTGGAACCGTCCCGCCTGGCCACGTCCCACGCCCAGTTCAACCCGGGCGCGCGCACGGCTTGGCACCGCTGCCCGTACGGCCAGGTCCTGCACGTCCTGCAAGGCGTCGGCCGCGTGCAACGCCGGGGCGGCCCGGTCCACGAGGTCCGCCCGGGCGACACCATCGTGGTGGCGGCCGGCGAATGGCACTGGCACGGCGCCGGGCCGACCACGTTCGCCGCGATGGTCGCCACCTACGAGTCCGACCCGGACGGGCCCGGCACCGAGTGGGGCGACCAGGTGACCCAGGCGGAGTTCGAGCGGCCGCCGCAAGCCACCGCCATCCGCCTGCCCGATGAGGACCGCGTCGCCACTCGCGAGGCTTGCTGGTGATCACGAAATGTCGGGCCTCGTTCCTCAGCCCGACATTTCGGATTTATACCCCGACGGGCGGCAAGCCAGGCCTCCGCCGATCGTCGCACCGGTACATCGTGATAAATGCGGAAAAGTCTGGATTCGGCCGCGAATCCGGACTTTTCCGCATCGGCCCTGGACCTCCGGGTCGTAGGCGGGCAACCCGATCAGCACCCCAGCGTGAACGGCTCGACGACAACGGTCCCGCCGTGGGCGAGCACCGGCACCGTCGCCGCCTCCAGATTCGGCACGCGGATCACCGGAACGACGTGCGGCTGGCCACTGCGCGAAGGCAGCAGCCCCGCGTCCACCCCAGGGGCGGCGCCAGTTCCCACCCGAAGACCTCGGACACGAATGTGCGGGGCGCCGCCAGATTCGGCACGCGGATGGATGATCGGTTGTACCGTTCCGCAATTCCTCGGTGGTCTTATTGGACATCCCGGCGGCTTGCCCTCGAAGGGGATGCATGGACTCCATGGTGCTGAATCTGCTCGCCTTGGCCATGTCGATGCTCGCGCTGGGCGTGTCCGGCGTCCTGGCGCGCCGGCAGATCACGATGATGCGGCACGGAAACGAAGTGCCGGTCTTGATCGACCTGTTGCAGGAGCTGCGATCCCCGGAATTCCAGAAGGCGGAGGAGTACGTCCTTCTCCGCCTTTCGAGCGACAACGATCTGTCGCACGGTTTCTTCGGACTGTCCGGACCGGCCCGGGCCGCCGTGGGGTGCATCGTGTCGTACTACTCGGCTCTCGGCGCGCTGGTGTACTACCGGATGGTCGACGAGGCCATCATCGTGGGCCAGGTCGGATTCCGCGCGAATCGGGCATGGCAATGCCTGGCCGTATATGTCGACTATGAGCGAGCGGCTCGCGGTGACCTCTTCTTCGCCAAACCGTACGAACATCTGGTGTCCCTCGTCCAACGAGGCTGGCCACCCGACGATCGTTATGGGCTCAAACTCGGAACGGTCCCCCGGATTCCGTTGCAGATGACCCCTCGGGTCGACGCCGAAGAATCGTGAACGGCGAAGGCCGAGGCCTCATGCCTTCGGCAGCCGGGGGACGTGCCGCCGGTACTCGCTCACCGTCGGGTCCCCCGTCAGCCAGAAGCGCCACGGAATGTCGTGCGCCCCCGTCACGCCCACCCGCGGCCCCGCCGAGATCTCCCCCACCGGACCAACCGGCGGCGCCAGAAAACCGTCCAGCAGGTACGTCCCGTAGAACTCGCGCCCGATGGCCAGGGCCGAGCACAACCGAGCCGGCCCGCGAGCCAGATCGATGTCGCGGCGGGCGGCCGGGCGGCGTTCGCGCGCCACGTCCAGGCCGTCGATCACTTCGCCGGCGCGCAGCAGGACGGCCGATGCGGTGCCCTCGGTGCCGGTGACGATGTTGACGCAGTAGTGCATGCCGTACGTGAAGTAGACGTAGGCGTACCCCGCCGGGCCGAACATGATGGCGTTGCGCGCGGTCCGGCCGCGGTGGGCGTGGGAGGCGGGGTCCTCGCCGGTGCCGGAGTACGCCTCGACCTCGGTCACGCGGACCGTCACCCCGCCCGCCGTCAGGCGGCAGCCCAGCAACGCGCGGGCCGCCGCATCCACCGGGCCCGTCAGCACCGCCGCGAGGTTCACGGCTTGATCTGCGCGAGGCGGTGGACCAGGTCCTCCACCGTGCGGTCCAGGGGTGGCATCGGGAAGCCCGGGATGAACTGGCGCATGGCGACCGCGCCGTGCAGGGACGTCCACAGCGTCACCGCGTCGGTGAAGGGGTCGGTGCTGCCCGAGCGGCCCGCGGCCGCGCATTCGCGCAGGGAGTTGACCAGGACCTGGAAGCCCTCCAGGTTGCGCTGCCAGACCTCGGGGAGCTCGGAGATGTCGTTCGTGGGCTCCTGTTGGGGGCGGGCGTCGCGGCGGCGGCCGAAGAGGACGCGGTAGCGGGCCGGGTCGTTCATGCCGAAGGCGACGTACGCGCGGCAGCCCGCCAGCAGCCGCTCGACCGGGTCGGCCACCCCGTCGGCCGCGTCCAGCAGCAGCTTGCGCAGCCGGGCGAAGGCGTTGCCGAGGACCTCCTCCAGGATCGCCTCGCGGTCGGCGAAGTGGGAGTAGATCGACGGGGCCGCGATGCCGGCCTCGCGGGCGACCGAGCGCAGGGTGAGCGCGTCCTCGTCGCCCTCGCGCTCCAGGACGCGCTCGGCCGCGGCCACGATCTCGGCCCGCAGCAGGGCGCCCTCACCACGCCGGTTGCGGGTCCGGCCGCCGGCCGGACCCGCGTTCTCCGCCTTCATGACCTCATCATGCCGTCTGGAGTTCCAGCGAAGGCGCAGGGGCTTGCGCCGCGGTGCGATTCGGGCGGACCACCAGGACCGTGATCGCCATCAGCAGGGCGATCCCGGCCGCGATCAGCGAGCCGCGGGACATCGCGTCGGTGAAGGCCTGGTCGGCCACGGCGACGACGTGCTGGGCCTGCGCGGCCGGGAGGGTGGCGGCGAAGCCGTGGGCGGTTGGCAGGTCGGTGCCGGCCGGGCCCAGGTCCGCACCGACGGAGGAGCGGTAGGCCGAGGACACCACGGTGCCGAGGACCGCGATGCCGAGCACGCCGCCGAGTTCCCGGATGACGCTGTTCAGCGCGCTCGCCATCGAGGCGAACTGGGGCGGGACGCTGCCGCTGATCTGCAGGCTCGCCGGGGCCATCATCATGCCCATGCCGAGGCCGATGACCGCGGTACCGACGGCGACCTTCCAGAAGTCGGTGTGCACGCCCGTCGTGGCGAGGTCCAGCAGGCCGGCGGTGGCCAGGAACAGCCCGAGCGCGAGGGTGCGCCGGGTGCCGAGCCGGCCGGAGATGAGCGCCGAGGTGGCCGAGGTGGCGGCCATCGCCACGGCGAAGGGCATCGCACCGAGGCCGGCCACGAGCGGGCTGTAGCCGTGCACCAGCTGCAGGTAGTGCGAAAGCTCGAACAACGTCCCGAAGAGCACGAAGAACACCACGGCGAGGGACAGCGCCGCCACCGCGAAGGTGCGGTTGGTGAACAGGTCGAGCCGGACCAGCGGCGCGGACGTGCGGCGCTGCCAGAGCACGAAGGCGACCACGAGCACCGCCGCCGCGCCGAACTCGGCGAGCGTCACGGCGTCGGACCAGCCCCGCGCGGGAGCCTGGATGACCGCGTCGACCAGAGCGGCGACGGCGGCGGTGGACAGCAGCGCGCCGAGCAGGTCCAGGCGGCCGCCGCGCACCGCGGGGATGGCCGGGACGACCGCGAACACGGCGGCGATGGCGAAGGCGACCAGCGGTACGTTGATCCAGAAGGCGCTGCTCCAGGAGAAGTGCTCGAGCAGGGCGCCGCCGGTGACCGGGCCGACCAGCACGCCGATGCCGGCCGCGGCGGACCAGGCGCCGAACGCCTTCGGGCGCTCGTGGGCCGGGAAGATCCGGGTGATGATCGCCAGGGTGGCCGGCATGACGAACGCGGCGCCCAGGCCCATCACGGCCCGCCAGGCGATCAGCTGGCCGGGCGAGTCGGACAGGGCCGCGATCGCCGAGCCGCCGCCGAAGACCACCAGGCCGCCGAGCAGCGCGTTGCGGGAGCCGATCCGGGCGCCCAGGCTGCCCGCCAGGATCAGGGCGGAGGCGAAGACCAGGGTGTACGCGTCGGTGATCCACTGCAGGTCCGCCGTCCCGGCCCGCAGGGCGTGGGCCAGGGACGGCAGCGCGGTGTTGAGCACGGAGTTGTCGAGGGTGACGGCGACGAGCGTCAGGCTGAGCACCGCGAGAGCGGCCCAGCGACGCGGGTATTCGGGCATGACGGTACTCCCCTTACGGACGTTTGCTAACGCCCGTAAAGTTACTCTCGTCAGCTAACACTTGTAAAGTTAATCCAGTCGGTGGCGGTCGTCACAGCGTCGAGGGCGTCGCGCAGCGGCTCCACGCCGATGCCGGGACCGGTCGGCACGTCCACGTAGCCGTCCTTGAGCACGAACGGCTCGGTGATGTCCTGCGCGTAGTACCGGTCCGAGGCCGACGTGTCCCCCGGCAGCGTGAAGCCCGGCAGCGCGGCCAGCGCCACGTTCGCCGCCCGCCCGATCCCCGTCTCGAGCATCCCGCCGGCCCACACCGCCACCCCGTTGGCCGCGCACACGTCGTGGATGCGGCGGGCCTCGAGGTACCCGCCGACCCGGCCGGGCTTGATGTTGACGATCCGGCAGGCGCCCAGCGCGATCGCGTCCGCGGCGGCCCGCGCGTTGACGATCGACTCGTCCAGGCAGATCGGGGTGCGGATCAGCTCGGCCAGCCGGGCGTGCCCGCGAATGTCGTCCTCCGGCAGCGGCTGCTCGATCAGCAGCAGCCCGAACGGGTCCAGCCGGGCCAGCCGGTCCGCGTCGGTGAGCGTGTACGCGGTGTTCGCGTCGACCTGCAGCAGCACCTCGTCGCCGAAGCGCTCGCGGACCGCGCGGACCGGCTCGACGTCCCAGCCCGGCTCGATCTTGAGCTTGATCCGCAGGTAGCCCGCGTCGAGGTAGCCGGCGACGGCGTCGAGCAGCTCCGGAATGGAGTTCATGATCCCGACCGAGACGCCGGCCGGGACGCGGTCCTTCACCGCGCCGAGGAACGCCCCGAGCGGCAGGCCCGCCGCCCGCAGGTGCGCGTCGAGCACGGCCGTCTGCACCGCCGCCTTGGCCATCGGGTGGCCCTTGAGCGGTTCGAAGAGCGGTTCCAAGTGGTACGCGTGGCCCTCGAAGCCGCGCAACAGCGGCACGAGGTACCGCTTGATGAACGCCTCCGCCCCGTCGACGTACTCCGGCGAGTAGAGCGGCCCGGACAGCGCGACGCACTCCCCCCAGCCCTCGGCCTCGGCGGTGACCGCGCGCACCAGCAGCACGTCCCGCTCGTGCTCGGTGCCGAACGAGGTGCGGAACGGCGACACCAGCGGCATCGCGATCCGCCGGAGCTCGATGCCCTGCAACTTCCCACTCACTGCGCGCGCTCCAGGAGGTAGTGCCCGTCACGGGTCATGCCGGTGATGCGGTGTCCGGCCGAGATGCGGCCCATCAGCGCGTCGCGCACGGCGACCCGCCAGGCCAGCGCCGCGTCCCGGTCCACGGCGCGCAGGTGCTCGGCGTCCTCGGGCACGGCCACCGCCAGTACACCCGCGGAATCCGGAACCTCGTGCACCTGCGGGCGGCCGTCGGGTCCGCGGGACACCAGCGGCACCGCCCCGGGCCGGTCCGCCGCGGCGGGATGCGGTCGGTCGAGGTGCCAGACCACGAGGATCCGGTCGGTGAGCTCGCCGCTGTTGATGCCGTCGGTCATCGCACCGTAGAACTCGGGCAGGTACTCGACCGCCTCGGCACCGAGCTTGCGCAGGTTGAAGTAGGCGTTGCGCAGGATCAGCGGGTCGTACGTCCAGTGCACCTCGCTGATCCCGCGGGCCAGGGTCCAGGCCCGCTGGTGCAGCTTGAGCGCGTGGCCGACGCCCTTGCCGTGCCCGGCGCGCTCGACCCCGGCCAGGTGCGAGTGCAGGTGCCAGCGCTCGCCGTCCCGGCCGAAGAAGCCGACCGAGGCCCCGATCAGCGCGGCGCCGCGGTACGCCCCGGACACGTAGTTGCCGGAGTGGACGTAGGTGCGCAGCATCGACGCCGAGGCGATCTCGGCCGGGTGCCCGGCCCGCCAGACCCGCTGCAGCAGCGCCGAGCACTCGGCCAGCTCGCCGGCGGTGCTCAGCTCGACGACCTCGACCCCGATTCGGTCGGCGGCGGCCCCGGCGTCGGTCCAGGCGTCGGCCCGGGCGTCGGTCACTCGGCCCGTCCGATGGTGGCCGCGAGGGTGCTCACCAGCGCGGCCCGGTCCGGCAGGCTGGACAGGGCGATCCACTCCCCCTCGGCGTGGGCGTTGCCGCCGATCGCGCCGAGGCCGTCGAGGGTCCGCACGCCGATGCCGGCCGTGAGGTTGCCGTCGGAGCCGCCGCCGACCGCCTCGCCGATCGCGGACTGCCCGGTCAGGCTCGAGGTGAGCCGCTGGGCCAGGGCGAACAGCTCGCTGGCGGCCGTTTCCGGCATCGCCGGGCGGGCCGGGCCGCGCTCGATGTCGAGCTTCGCGCCGGGCAGCACCGGCGCCAGCCCGCGCAGGGCGGCGTCGACCCGGACCAGCTCGTCGGGGTCGAAGGAGCGCACGTCGACGCTGACCCGGGCGGCGGCGGGCACGGTGTTGCTGGTGGTGCCGGCGACCGAGTCGGTGGGCGTGACCGTGGTGCCGCGCTCGGGGTCGTTGAGCTCCACGATGCGCAGGATCTGGTGCGACAGCTCGACGCCGGCGTTGATGCCCAGGTGCGGGGCGTTGCCGGCGTGGGCGGCGCGGCCGGTCACCCGTACCGAATAATGCGCGATGCCCTTGCGGGCCACCTTCAGCCGCCCCTGCGAGCTGCCCTCCAGCACCAGCGCGCCCGACGCGCCGCGGGCCGTCTCCTGGATCAGCTCGGTCGAGGTCGGCGAGCCGATCTCCTCGTCGGCGTTGACCACCACGGCCACCCCGTCGAGGTCCTGGCAGGCGGCGAGGGCGTGGAACAGGATGACCAGGCCGCCCTTCATGTCGACCACGCCGGGGCCGGTCGCCCGGTCGCCGTCGACGCTGAACGGCCAGCGGGCCAGCGTGCCGCGCGGCCACACGGTGTCGTGGTGGCCGATGAGCACGACCCGGGTCGGCCCGCCGCCGAAGCGCCAGCGCAGGTGCGGCCGGTCGGCGACCACGATGCGCTCCGGCTGGGCGCCGAGCAGCCGGGCGCCGAGGGCGGCGACCACGTCGGCCGAGCGGGCGAGGGCCTCCGGGTCCGACGACGGGGACTCGACTTCGATCAGCTCGGCCAGGTCGTCTCGCATCCGCGGGGCGGTGGCCGACAGTTCCGCCCGTAAGGTGTCCAGCGCCGTCATCCCCTCACGGTAGCCGGTGTCCCCGCCGGAAGTTTCGCTCGTACTGTGGCTGCCTGGGCCGGATCGAGCTCGTCGAGGATGGCCAGGCTGTGCCGCCACGCCTCGGCCGCCGCGACCGGATCGCCGAGGTCGGCGTGGGCGTCGCCGAGGTGACTGAGCACGCACGCCTGCCCGGAGCGGTCGCCGAGCTCGCGATAGGCCCGCAGCGCATGGCCATAGCACGCGACGGCCTGGCGCGGGTCCCCGAGCCGGTGATGGGCATGGCCGACCGCGTCCCACGTCCCGGCCTCGCCGTGCCGGTCGCTGACCTCCCGGTTCTCGACAAGAGCGGCACGACAAAGACCCAAGGCTCGCTGGTACTGCCCGAGCTGACCCAGCATCCACCCGTTCGCGTTCAGCGCGCGGGCCCGCCACAACTTGTCGCCGAGCCGCTCGAACAGTTCCAGCGCCTGCTCGCTGTGCCGCAGCGCGTCGCGGTACTCGCGCTGGGCGTGCTGCAGCCAGCCCAGGTGGTAGTGCGCGCGGGCCAGCCCCGGGGCGTCGTCGAGCTGCTCGAACAGGCACAGGGCGGTCCAGAGGTGCTGGTGGGCCTCGTCGAACCGGCCGATCCGGGCGTACACCTGCCCCAGCTCGCACGAGGCGGCGCCCTGCCCGGGCCGGTCGTCGAGGCGGCGCAGGGCGTCCAGCGCCGCCTCCTGGGTCGCGATGAGCTCCTGCCACTGGCCGTGCCAGTCCAGGTACGTCGTCAGCGCCGCCGCCAGCCGCCAGGTGTGCTCGTCCAGCCCGAGTTCGGCGGCGAGGCGGACCGCGGCCAGCAGCGCGCGGTGCTCGTCGGCGAACCACGCCCGCGCCCGCGCCCGGGGCGGGGCCGGCACCGCGATCGCCGGGTGCCGGGCGGCCCGCGGCGCCGGGTCCCGGGCCGGGTCGAGCCGCTGGGCCGCCGCCTGCGCGGCGCTCAGGTAGTGCTCCAGCAGGCGGTGCACGGCGGCGGCCCGCTCCGGCTCGGGGTCGGCGGTCTCGGCGAGCTCCGTGGCGTACGCGCGCAACAGGTCGTGGAACGTGTACCGCCCGGGCCGCTGCTCCACCACCAGTCCGGCCCGGTCCAGCTCGGCCAGGGCGGTCCGCGCGGCCGCGACCGGCACCCCGGCCAGGCTCGCCACCGCGTCGATGCCCAGGTCCGGCCCGGGGCCGAGGCTCATCCGGCGCAGCACCTCGGCCGCGGCCGGGCTCAGCGCGCGGTACGACCAGGAGAACACCGCCCGCACATCCGAGGCCGGATCGGCGCCGGCGATCGCGTCGAGGGTCGAGCGGCGCGCGGCCAGCTCGTCGGCGAGCGCGGACAGCGGCAGCTCCGGGCGGGTGGCGGCGCGGCCGGCCACGACCGCGAGGGCGAGTGGCAGCCGGGCGCAGCGCTCGACGATCCGCTCGACGGCCGCCGGTTCGGCCGCGACCCGCCGCGCCCCCAGCCGGCTCACGAGGAGGTCGCGGGCCTCGCCGTCGGTGAGCAGGTCCACCGGCACGGGCACCGCCCCCTCGATCGCCACCAGCGAGGTCAGCGGATCGCGGCTGGTGACCACCACCAGGCAGCCGGGCGCGGCCGGCAGCAGCGGCCGGACCTGCTCGGCGTCGCGGGCGTTGTCCAGCAGGATCAGCACCCGCCGCCCGGCGAGCTGGCTGCGCAGCAGGGCCGAGAGCCCGGCGAGGTCGGCCGGGATGCGCTCGGCCGGCACGCCCAGGGCGTCGAGGAAGCCGCGCACCGCGTCGGCGGGCGGCATTGGGGTGGCGGCCGGGTCGAAGCCGCGCAGGTTCACGTAGAGCTGGCCGTCCGGGAAGCGGTCGGCGACGCGATGGGCCCAGTGCACGGCGAGCGCGGACTTGCCGACGCCGGCGGTGCCGGACACGACCGCCACGAACACCGCCGCTCCCGGCGGGGCCCACCCGGCCGGCAGCAGCGCGTCGAGCCGGGCCAGCTGCCCGTCCCGCCCGGCGAAGGTGCGCACGGCGAGGGGAATTTGGGCCGGCCTGGTCGGCGACGCCTCGGCGACCGTCACCGGGGCCGGGGCCGGCGGCGGGTCGAGCGCCTCGTCCTGGCGCAGCATCGCCGACTCCAGCTCGCGCAGGGCCGGGCCCGGTTCGATGCCGAGGTCGTCGCGCAGGATGCGGCGCAGGCGCTGGAAGGCACTGAGGGCGTCGGCCTGGCGGCCCATGCGGTACAGCGCGAGCATCAACTGCCCGTGCAACTGCTCGTCGAACGGGTGCTCGCGGGTCAGCTGCTCCAGTTCCGGCAGCAGCGGCGCGTGCTGGCCGAGGCCGAGCCGGGCCGACAGCAGCGCCCGCTTGCCCTGCAGCCACAGCTGCCCGAGCCGCTCGGCCTGCTCCTCCAGCCACGTCACGCCGGTCGCGTCGGCCATCGGCTGGCCCCGCCACAGGTCCAGGGCGCGCTGCAGCTCGCGGGCCCGGCCGGCCGGGTCGCCGTCGCGCAGCCCGGCGCTGATGAGCCGCTCGGCGACGGCCACATCGGTGCCGTCGGGGCCCACGTCGAGCAGGTACCCGGGCGGCCGCGAGCGCACCGCCGCCTTGTCCGACAGGGTGCGTCGCAGATACGACAGGTGACTCTGCAGGGCGTTGACGGCGTTCGGCGGGGCGGCGCCGTCCCAGACGAGCTCGACCATGCGCCCGGTGCTGACCACCTCGCCGGCGTGCAGGCCGAGGATCGCGAGCACCGCCTTGCGGCGCAGGCCCATGACCGGCCGGGGTTCGCCGCCGACCAGTACGTCGATCGGTCCGAGTAGCCGAACCCGCACGCCGAAACTGTACACCGGGCAAGGTTGTGGCCGGCGTCTATCTTGAAGGCATGGCGCAGCAGGCGAAATACGACCGTCGGGAGCAGTACGAGCAGATCGCTTCGGGGCTGCTGCCGGGCGAGACCATCATCGCCGTCTATGACGCGGTGGGCGTCGGCACGGGGTTCATCGGCCTCACCGACAAGCGGGTCATCATGCAGGACCGCTCGTTCGTCGGCAAGCGGGTGGCGATCACGTCGATCCCGTACGGGAAGGTGACCGCGGTCTCCGTCGTGAGCAACAAGTCATGGGCGGGCAGCTTCTTCAGCAGCGGTACCATCGCCGTGCACGTCGGCACGCACACGTACGAAGTGGACGTTCGCGGCGTCGAGAAGACCCAGCACATCCACAACGTGATCCTGCATTACGCCGCCCGATAGCCGCCATTCCCCTTCGGAGGTTCCGTTGCCGATCCTGTTTCGCAAGGCGCTCCGGCTCGGCCCGCTGGTGCTGAACTTCACGCCCAAGGGCTTCTCGTCGTGGAGCATCAAAATCGGGAAGTGGTCGTGGAACTCGCGCACCCGCGCGCACCGCTACGACCTGCCGGGCCCGTTCTCCTGGCGCAGCAAGGGCAAGCGTTCCTGACCGGCTTTTGGCGGGGTGGCCGCGGTTGCGGCCACCCCGCGCTGCTCACAGCCGGTAGAAGTCGGTGTAGTGGTTCGGCGAGTACCAGGTGACGCCGGTGCTGCGGTTGATGATGATGCGCTTGGCGTCGCGCGCCGCGCCCTTGTTGCGCGGGATGACGTCGTACTCGTAGTACGTCGCGCCCGCGGGCAGTTCGCCCTCACGGTTGTAGTACTGGCCGCCGGCGTAGTTGTACTTGCCGTAGGGCCAGGCGTACCAGGTGCGCGTGGTCGGGAAGCCCAGGCTGCTCCAGCCCGAGCGGGCGGTGCGGGCCTCGGCGCAGCCGGAGATGCTGCACGAGGAGTAGACGGACGCGTTGGCGGCGGTCGCCGGAGCGACGAGCAGCCCGGCCAGCAGCAGGACCGCGACGAGCGCGCTCTTCAGGATGCGGGTCATGCGCCATATCGTCGCCCGTAAATATCGACGAGCGGAAGATTACGGATGAACGGGTACCGCCGCGATATGTAACGACACGACGGGCAGCGCGCGCGGGTCGACGCTCCACTCGCCGGCGGTGCGGAACACGTCCTGTTCGTCGATGAGCGCGTCCTCGTCGGACATGCTGACGTCCGCGCCGTAGGCCCTGGCCCAGCGGTGCATCACGAGACTGCGATCGGTCGCGAAGTACTGCACCTCGGCCCCGAGCCGCATCGACAGCGCGGCGATGCCGTTCCAGCGGAACAGCCACTTCCCGGCCACCAGGCACCACTTGTCGACGACCGCGACCACCACCCGGTCGTCGGTGAAGTGCGCGAGATCCAGCCCGGTGCGCGGCTCCACCACCCCGAGATCGCGCAGCCCGAGGGCCTCCATCACCAGCTCGGCCTCGGCCGCCACGGCCAGCCACGCCATCTTCGGCCCGAAGCCCGTCGTCGCCACGGTCACCAACATAGCGCTTGACACCTGGCCTCGTCGGTTGCATGGTTAGTTACATGACTAACGAACCAACGAACCTGGACGACTGAGATGGACGACGGGCGCCCGATCTTCCTGCAGATTGCGGAGCAGATCGAGAACTCGGTCATCGACGGAAGCCTGGCCGAGGAGGCCCAGGTGCCCTCGACGAACGAGCTGGCCGCCTTCCACCGGATCAACCCGGCCACCGCCGCCAAGGGCGTCAACCAGCTCGTCGACGACGGGATCCTCTACAAGAAGCGAGGCATCGGCATGTTCGTCTCCCCCGGCGTACAGGCCAAGCTCCGGCAGCGCCGGCGCGACCAGTTCGCCGAGCAGTACCTGCGGCCGCTGCTCGCCGAGGCGGCCAAGCTCGGCATCAACGGCACCGAGCTCACGACGATGATCGAGCAGCATCTGGTGAAGGAGCGGCAGCGATGAGCACGATCGTGCGCGCCGAGGGACTGACCAAGCGCTACCGCGGCGGCGTCACGGCCCTGGACGGGGTCGGCTTCGAGCTGCGGCGCAACGGCATCTACGGCCTGCTGGGCCGCAACGGCGCCGGCAAGACCACCCTCATGCAGGTCATGACCGGCCAGCAGATCGCCACCGCCGGCACGGTCGAGGTGTTCGGCGGCCACCCCTACGAGAACGCCAAGGTCCTGCGCGAGGTCGCGTTCATCAAGGAGAGCCAGCGGTACCCCGACAACTTCCGCGTCCGCGACGCCCTCCACGCCGGCCGGCTGCTGTTCCCGTACTGGGACGAGGCCTTCGCCCGCTCGCTGGTCCACGACTTCGCCCTGCCCGAGCGCCGCACCATCAAGAAGCTGTCCCGCGGCCAACTGTCGGCCCTGGGCGTCACCCTGGGCCTGGCCTCCCGGGCCCCGCTGACCTTCTTCGACGAGCCGTACCTGGGCCTGGACGCGGTGGCCCGGCAGCTCTTCTACGACCGCCTCCTGGCCGACTACGCCGAGTTCCCCCGCACGGTCGTCCTGTCGACACACCTCATCGACGAGGTGAGCGACCTGATCGAACACGTCCTGCTCATCGAACGCGGCCGTCTCGTCCTGGACGAGAGCGCCGACTCCCTGCGCGGCCAGGTCCTGACCCTGACCGGCCCGGCAACAGCGGTCGACGCCCTGACCGCCAACGCCGACGAGCTGCACCGCGAACGCCTGGGCCCGCTGACCCGAGCCACCATCCGCGGCACCGTCACCCCCGGCGACGCCCGCGCGGCCGGCGTCGAGCTCCAGCCGGTCTCCCTGCAACAGCTCGTCGTCCGCATCACCTCGAAGGAGCGAGTGTCGTGAACCGCATCGCCTCGATCGCGCGCCTGCAGATGCTGGGCCGCATGGACGCCCTGCTGTGGCCGGTCGGTGTCCTCGGCATCGCCTTCGCCGTCAACCTCCTGGTCTTCGCCAACCTCCCGCGCGACGCCCTGGAGACCGACCCGGTCAGCGGCGCCCTGTCCAGCATCTACATCACGTCCCTGGCCTTCGGCGCCGTGGCCGTGAACCAGCACTTCCCGTTCGCCCTGGGCCTGAGCGTCACCCGCCGCGAGTTCACCCTGGGCCTGGCACTCTTCGGCCTGATCCAGGTCGTCGCCTACACCGTGCTCCTGGTGATCCTGCAGAACATCGAGAACGCCACCAACGGCTGGGGCCTGCGCCTGCGCTTCTTCGGCCTGGGCTTCATCGACGACCAGCCGCTGCCCGCCCAGTTCGCCATCTACGCCGTCCCGATGCTGACGATGACCCTCCTGGGCATCACGGCAGGCGCCCTCTACATGCGCTGGCGAGCAACCGGCCTCCTCGCCACGCTCACCGTCCTGCTGCTGCTCCTGGGCGGCGCCGCGGCCCTCATCGGCCGGCTGGACGCATGGGATTCGGTGATTCGGGTGCTGCAGTACCCGAGCCTGCTCTCGTGGACGGCGGTCTGGCCGCTTTGCCTGATCGCCATCCTGGGCACCAGCTCCTGGCTCGCCCTGCGCCGCGCCACCCCCTGACACCGCTCCCGAAGCTGCGTCGCCCTCCCGCAGGCGGCGCAGCTTCTCGGCGTGCCGCTGCGTCAGCCCCCAGTCGCGGTGCCGCTTATGCTCTTTCCGGAACGCTTCATTGATCGGCGAGTAATTCCGCCGCCTGGTCGTGTCGCGCATCGCTGCCAATTCCGCCCGGCCAAACAATGACATCTGCCGCACACAACAATTGTCCCACCGTGGCGTTTGATAGGCCTCATTTGACGACCGGACAATCGCAGATGCCGCGAATTTCCGGGGTACCCTTGCGCGTGGGTTGAAAAGCGTCAAGCCGGACCGATGGGCACCGCTATGTGCCCTCGGCCGATGGTCCCCGGCCGCTGGCGCGACCGGAATGTATTAGCGTGGTCCCGGAGACGACTTTGGTCACCGTTCGGTGGTCCAGACCGTAGATTCAGGAGCCGGGTCCGCGGTGGTCGACGTTCGGTGGTCCAGGAGAGAAATCGTTTCAAAACCAATTTCTGAGTTGTACCACCGAATGATGACCACGACGAACCCGGCTCCCGAATTACGGTCTGGACCACCAACCTTGACCAGAGTCTGACCGGGACCACGCTAACCCTGTGGGCCGCCGCCAGGCGGGCCGAACCATCGGCCGAGGGCACATTTGCGGTGACCATCGGGCCGGTGGAAAGAGCTCAGGGCACCAGAATGAGCTTCCCGGTTGTATGCCCGGCCTCGCCCATCTCGTGAGCGGCCGCGGCCTCAGCCAATGGAAAAACCTGATCCACCAGCACGCGCAGTTCGCCCTCCAATGCGTGCGCCGAAAGGACGTCCAAGCCCGCGCGGTCCGGCTCCACCATGATGAGCACGCCTTCCACGTCGGTCACCGGCTGGAGGTCTTCGGTGTTCAGGGCCACGATCAAGCCCTCCGGTCGCAGGCACGCCGCCAGCTGCGGGATCTGGCCCGCGACCGTTGCGATGGCCACGTCGATGTCCTTCAGGGCCGAATAGTCCTCGGTGTGGTGGTCCAGCACCTCGTCCGCGCCCAGGGAGCGGACCAGGTCGTGTTTAGCCGCCGACGCCGTACCGATGACGTAGGCACCCCGCAGCTTCGCCAGTTGGACCGCGAGGTGGCCCACCCCGCCCGCTGCCGCCGGGATCAGGACTCGCTGGTCGGGCAGCACGGCCGCCGTCTCCACCAGGGCCTGTAACGCTGTCAGGCCGGCCAGGGCCAGGCCCGCGGCCTCCTCGAAGGACATTGTCGGCGGTTTGCTCGTGAAGTGGCGGGCCGGGCCGGTCACGTACTCCGCGTAGGCCGCGCCCTCGCGGGGGAACCAGGGGATGCCGAACACCTCGTCGCCGACGGCGAACCGGGTCACGCCCAGGCCCGTCGCCGCTACCACGCCCGAGAGTTCCCAGCCGACGGTGAAGGGCGGCGATCCCAGGAAACCGCCGGTGGTGCGCGTTTTCCAGTCGGCCGGGTTCACGCCGATTGCGCGGGTCTCGACCAGGATCTCGGTCGGGCCGGGGGCCGGGACGTCCGCCGTCACCAGCCTCAGCGTCTCCGGCCCGCCCAGGACGTCCTGCGTGATCTTCCGCATGCCCGAATTGTCGCAAATGCAACGCGGGCATGCGGAAGTAATCAGTCGCGCGGGATGACCTGCTCGCCGGACCAGTCGCGCCAGCGGTCCAGCTTGTCCGCGGCCACGGCGAGCTGCTCCGCGACCGGGCCTGGACCCGTGGAGCCGGGCGTGATGCGGGCGGCCAGGGCGCCGTGGACGGAGAAGACCTCGCGTACCGCGGGGGTCAGGTGCTCGCTCACCGCGGCCAAATCCTCGTCCGACACCTCGTCGAGGCCGATGTCGCGGGCCGCGCAGATGACGACGAGTTTGCCGGTGATCTCGTGGGCGTCGCGGAAGGCCACGCCCTGGCGGACCAGCCACTCCGCGACCTCGGTGGCCAAGGTGTAGCCGACCGGGGCCTGCTCGGCCAGGCGGTCCACGCGGACCGTCATGGTGGAGATCATGCCGGCCAGGGCGGGCAGGACCAGCTCCAGCGTGTCGACGGCGTCGAAGACGGGTTCCTTGTCCTCCTGCAGGTCGCGGTCGTAGGCGAGGGCCAGGCCCTTCAGCATGGTCAGCACGCCCGTCAGGTGGCCGACCAGACGGCCGGACTTGCCGCGGGCCAGCTCGGCGATGTCCGGGTTCTTCTTCTGCGGCATGATCGACGAGCCGGTGGCGAAGGCGTCGTCGAGCTGGACCCAGCCGAAGTTGGGGGTCGTCCAGAGGACCACCTCCTCGCCCAGGCGGGAGAGGTGCACGCCGGTGAGGGCGGCGACGAAGAGGAACTCGGCCACGAAGTCGCGGTCGGCGACGGCGTCGATGGAGTTCGGGGCGGCGTGGTCGAAGCCGAGTTCCTTGGCCACCTGGGTCGGGTCGAGCGGCAGGGACGAGCCGGCCAGGGCGCCGGCGCCGAGCGGGCTCACCGAGGCGCGGCGGTCCCAGTCGCGGAGCCGGTCGAGGTCGCGCAGCAGGGCCTGGACGTGGGCGAGCAGCTGGTGGCCGAACGAGATCGGCTGGGCCGGCTGCAGGTGGGTGAAGCCGGGCGCGGGCGTGTCGACGTGCCGGCCGGCCTGCTCCATGAGGGCGTCGGCCAGCTCGACGATGCGGGCCGCCACGCCGCGCGCGTGGTCGCGCAGGTACAGCCGCAGGTCCGTCGCCACCTGGTCGTTGCGCGAGCGGCCGGCGCGCAGCTTGCCGCCGAGGGCGCCGAGGCGCTCCAGCAGGCCGCGCTCCAGGGCGGTGTGCACGTCCTCGTCGTCGACCGTGGGGCGGAAGTCGCCGGCCGCGCAGGCGGACTCCAGGTCGTCGAGGGCGGCGAGCATCCGGCCGAGCTCGTCGGCGTCCAGCAGCCCGGCGCGGGCCAGCACGCGGGCGTGGGCCCGGGAGCCGGCGAGGTCGTACGGGGCGAGGCGCCAGTCGAACTGCACGCTCACGGACAGGCGCGCCAGGGCCTCCGCGGGGCCACCGGCGAAGCGCCCGCCCCACAGGCGGGTAGGAGTTTCAGAAGACACGCGACGATCCTTCCACAGGGCCAACGAGCCCTATCCGAGCTGGGCCCATTCGCTGAGCTTGGCGGCGAGCACCTCACCGGCGGCCGAGGGGTCCGGCGCCTGGCGGGCGACGACGAGAATGGTGTCGTCGCCGGCGATGGTGCCCACGATGTCGGGCAGGCCGGTGCGATCGATCGCGCTGGCCAGGAACTGCGCCGCACCGGGCGGGGTGCGCAGGACCACGAGGTTGCCGGAGCAGTCGACCCCGGTGAGCAGCTCGCGCAGCAGCCGGATGAGCCGCGACGGGGCCTCCTCGGCCGGGCGCAGCGCGCGCTCGCCGTCCTCGGGGATGAGGTACGCGCCGCGCACCTTCACCGCCCGCAGCTCCTCGAGGTCGCGCGACAGCGTCGCCTGCGTGACCTGGAACCCGTCGGAGGCCAGCCGCTCGGCCAGCTCGGTCTGCGAGTGCACGGCCGAACCGCGGATCAGCGCCGCGATCCGGTCGAGCCGGGCCGCCTTCGTGGTCGGAGCGCTCATCGTCGATCCGCGATGCGTCGATCCACGAGGAACGCCAGCAGCGCCTTCTGGGCGTGCAGCCGGTTCTCCGCCTCGTCCCAGATCGCCGACTGCGGTCCGTCCATGACGTCCGAGGTGATCTCGTCGCCGCGGTGGGCCGGCAGGCAATGCAGGACGATGGCGCCCGGTTTCGCGTTTTCGAGCAAAGTGCCGTTGATCTGGTACGGCCTGAAAGGCGTCCGTCGATCCAGCCCGTCGGTCTCCTGGCCCATCGACGTCCACGTGTCGGTCACGATCACGTCCGCGTCCTTGGCCGCCTCGGCCGGGCCGGTCACCACGTCGACCACACCCCGCGCGCGGGCGGCGGCGATCACGGCCGGGTCGGGCTCGAAGCCGACCGGCCCGCAGAGCCGCACCTGCATGCCGGCGAGCGTGCCCGCCAGCGCGTAGGAGTGCCCCATGTTGTTCGCGGTGTCACCGAAGTACGAAAGAATAAGCCCTTCGGTCTTGCCGAACCGCTCGCGCACCGTCTGCAGGTCGGCCAGCAGCTGGCAGGGGTGGAACCCGTCGGTCAGGGCGTTGACGACGGGCACGGTGGCCCCGGCCGCCAGCTCGCCGACGCGTTCGTCGGAGGAGGACCGGATCACGATCGCGTCGACGTAGCGGGACAGCACGCGGGCCGCGTCGCCGATCGTCTCGCCGCGGCCGAAGTGCGTGGTGGTCGCGTCGATGATCAGCGGGGTGCCGCCGAGCTGGGCGATGCCGACCTCGAACGAGACCCGGGTGCGCAGCGACGGCTTCTCGAAGATGACCGCGACCGACCGGCCCGCGAGCGGCGTGAAGCCGGTGCGGTCGGCCTTCATCGCCGCCGCGAGCTCCAGGACCTCGGTCTGCTCGGCCGCGGACAGGTCGTCATCACGCAGGAAATGCCGGACCGTCATGACGCCTGCACCGCGTTCAGCGCCGGGCCGAGGGCGGCCACGAACGCGTCGGCCTGCTCGTCGGAGAGGATCAGCGGCGGGGCGATGCGCAGCACGTCGGGCTGGGCGGCCTGGGCCAGGAAGCCGCTGTCGCGCAGCACGCCGGCGACCGCGCCGGCCGCCGGGCCGTTGAGCACGATGCCGAGCAGCAGGCCCGCGCCGCGCACGTGGCTCACGAGCGGGTGCCCGAGCGCCTCGACGCCGCGGCGGATCCGCTCGCCGAGCCGCTTGGTCGCGCCCAGCAGGTCCTCGGACTCGATGGTGTCGAGCACGGCCAGGGCGGCCGCGCAGCAGACCGGGTTGCCGCCGAACGTGGAGGCGTGCTGGCCGGGGCCGAGCAGGGTGGCGGCGTCGTCGAAGGCCATCATGGCGCCGAGCGGCAGGCCGCCGCCGAGGCCCTTGGCGAGCGTGACGACGTCGGGGCGCACGCCCTCGGCCTGGTGGGCGAACCAGTACCCGGTGCGGCCGATGCCCGTCTGCACCTCGTCGAGGGCGAGCAGGGCGCCGTGCGCCGAGGTCAGTTCGCGGGCGGCGGTGAGGTAGCCGGCGGGCGGTACCACCACACCCGACTCGCCCTGGATCGGCTCCAGCAGCACCATGGCGGTCGCGTCGTCCACGGCCGCGGCGAGCGCGTCCACGTCGCCGTAGGGCACGTGCACGACGTCGCCGGGCAGCGGCAGGAACGGCTGCTGCTTGGCCGGCTGCCCGGTCAGCGCCAGGGCACCCATGGTGCGGCCGTGGAAGCCGGCCTCGGCCGCGATGATCTTCGTGCGGCCGGTGCGCCGGGACAGCTTGAACGCGGCCTCGTTGGCCTCGGCGCCGGAGTTGCCGAAGAACACCGCGCCGGGGCGGCCGGCCAGGCCCAGCAGGCGCTCGGCCAGGGCCACCACCGGCGGGGACGCGTAGAGGTTGGACACGTGGCCAAGCGTGGAGATCTGCCCGGTGACCGCGGCGACGACGGCGGGGTGGCCGTGGCCGAGCAGGTTCACCGCGATGCCGCCGAGGAGGTCTACATAGGAGCGTCCGGCCTCGTCCACCACGACCGCGCCCTTGCCGCTCACCAGTCCGAGCGAGGGCGGGCCGTACGTGTTCATGACCGACGCCTCGAACCGCGAAGTCAGCGAGCTCGTCATTCTGCCACCACCATGGTCCCGAAACCCTCCGACGTGAACACTTCCAGCAGCAGCGAGTGCGGCACCCGCCCGTCGACGACGTGCGCGGCCGGCACCCCGCCCTTGACCGCCCGCAGGCAGGCCTCCATCTTCGGCACCATCCCCGATTCGAGGGTGGGCAGCAGCTCCGCGAGCTCGTCGGCGGTCAGCTGCGAGATGAGCGACGACGGGTCGGGGTAGTTGCGGTACAGGCCCTCGACATCGGTGAGGACCACGAGCTTGCGCGCGTGCAGCGCGACGGCGAGGGCGCCGGCCGCGGTGTCGGCGTTGAGGTTGTGCAGCACCCCGTCGGCGTCCGGGGCGACCGTGGACACGACCGGGATGCGCCCGGCCGCGATCAGGTCGGCCACGGCCGAGATGTCGACCTTCTCGACGTCGCCGACCTGGCCGATGTCGACCGGCGCGCCGTCGATGATGGCGGGCCGGCGCACGGCGGTGAACAGCCCGGCGTCCTCGCCCGACATGCCGACCGCGTGCGGGCCGTGCTCGTTGATGAGCCCGACGAGCTCGCGGCCGACCTGGCCGACGAGGACCATCCGCACCACGTCGGCGGTCTCCGGGGTGGTGACCCGCAGGCCGCCCTTGAACTCGCTGGCGATGCCGAGCCGCTTGAGCATGGCCGAGATCTGCGGACCGCCGCCGTGCACCACGACCGGCTTGATGCCGACGTGGCGCAGGAACACCATGTCGGCCGCGAACGCGCGCTTGAGCTCGTGGTCGACCATCGCGTTGCCGCCGTACTTCACGACGAGCGTCGAGCCGGAGAACCGCTCGAGCCACGGGAGGGCCTCGATGAGCGTGTTGGCCTTGCCCAGCGCGATGCCGAGGTCGCGGCCGTTGATCCGGCCGTTCACGAGCTGTAGGCCGAGTTCTCGTGGACGTACCCCATGGAGAGGTCGTTCGTCCAGATCGTCGCGGTCTCCTCGCCGGCGTGCAGGTTGACCGTGACGCTGACCGCGCGGGCGCTCAGGTCCACTTTGGACCGGTCCTCGCCGGCCGCGCCGCCCTTGCAGATCCACACGCCGTTGATGGCCACGTCGACCTCGTCGGGCTCGAAGGCCGCGGCGGTGGTGCCGATCGCGGCCAGGATGCGGCCCCAGTTCGGGTCGTTGCCGAAGAACGCGGTCTTCACCAGGTTGTTGCGGGCGATCGAGCGGCCCACCTCGACCGCGTCGGCGGCGGAGGCGGCCCCGGTGACCGCGATGGCGATCTCCTTGGTGGCGCCCTCGGCGTCGGCGATGAGCTTGCGGGCCAGCTCGGCGCAGACCGCGGTGACCGCCTCGGCCAGCTCGTGCGGGGTCGGCTCGATCCCGGACGCGCCGCTGGCCATGAGCAGCACGGTGTCGTTGGTCGACATGCAACCGTCGGAGTCGATCCGGTCGAACGTGACCTCGGTGGCCAGCCGCAGCGCGGTGTCCAAGGTGGTCGCGTCGGCCACCGCGTCGGTGGTGAGCACCACGAGCATGGTGGCCAGGCCGGGCGCGAGCATGCCGGCGCCCTTGGCCATCCCGCCGACGGTGAAGCCCTGTCCACTGTGGACCGCGGTCTTGGCCACGGTGTCGGTGGTCATGATGGCCGTGGCCGCGTCCGGCCCGCCGTCGCGGGACAGCGCCCGGGCGGCCGCGTCGACGCCGGAGCGCAGCTTCGGCATGGGCAGGCGCTCGCCGATCAGGCCGGTCGAGCAGACCGCGACGTCGCCCGCGCCGACCGGGAAGCGGGAGGCCCGCCCGGACAGCACGGCGGCGGTGTGCTCGGCGGTGGCGTGGGTGTCCTGGAACCCGGCCGGCCCGGTGCAGGCGTTGGCCCCGCCGGAGTTGAGGATGACGGCGCGCACGATACCGGCCTTGAGGACCTGCTGACTCCACAGTACCGGCGCTGCCTTGATGCGGTTGCCGGTGAACACGGCGGCGGCGGTGGTGTCCGGCCCGTCGTTGACGACCAGCGCCACGTCGAGCGCGCCGGCCGCGGCCTTGATGCCGGCCGCGACGCCCGCGGCCCGGAACCCCTTCGGTGCGGTGACGCTCACGGCGCGATCCCGTCGACGGCGAGGCCCGCGGTCTCCGGCAGGCCCAGCATGATGTTCGCGTTCTGCACGGCCTGGCCGGCGGCGCCCTTGACCAGGTTGTCGGTGGCCGAGACGACCACGATCCGGCCGCTGTCGATATCGACGGTGGCCTGCAGGTGGGCCGAGTTGGCGCCGAACGTGGCCCCGGTCTGCGGCCACTGCCCCTCGGGGAGCACGTGCACGAACGGCTCGTCGGCGTACGCGGCGGCCAGGACGTCCCGCGGGTTCGCGTCCTTGAGCGGCCGCGCGGTGACGGTGGCGAGGATGCCCCGCGGCATCGGCGCGAGCAGCGGGGTCATCGACAGCGAGCGCGCCCCGCTGGCCTGCTTGATCTCGGCGACGTGCTGGTGCGCGCCGACCTTGTACGGCGACATCGACCCCATCACCTCGGAGGCGAGCAGGTGCTGCTTGGCCGAGCGGCCCGCGCCGGAGGTGCCGGAGGCGGCGATCACCACGACGTCCTCGGGATCGGCGACCCCGGCCGCGATGAGCGGGGCGAGGGCCAGGATGGTGGTGACCGCGTAGCAGCCGGTGTTGGCCACCCGCGCCGAGCCGGCGATCAGCTCGCGCTGGCCGGGGAGCTCGGGCAGCCCGTACGTCCAGGTGCCGGCGTGGCTGCCCGGGTAGTACTTCGCCCAGTCCGCCGGGTCCTCGAGCCGGAAGTCGGCGCCGAGGTCGACCACCTTGACCGCGTCGGGCAGCTGGGCGGCGATGGCGGCCGACTCGCCGTGCGGCAGGGCGAGGAAGACCAGATCGGCGTCGGCGAGCGCGGCGGCCTCGGTCTTGGCCAGCACCACGTCGCGGAAGGATCGCACGTGCGGGTGAACGGCCCCGATGGTCGATCCGGCCTGCGCGAACCCGGTGGCGGCGGCGAGCTCGAGGTGCGGATGCCCGGCGATGAGCCGCAACAGCTCACCGCCGGCGTAGCCCGAGGCCCCCGCAACGGCGACACGTATTCCCATACGGTCGACTGTATCTCTATGCAACCACCCGTTTCAAGAAGATATCGCGGGCGCCGTTGTGGGCCGGATTACTCGGGGTCGAGGAACCGGGCGAGCTGGGAGCGGTTGCGGACGTTCAGGCGGCGGTACAGCCGCGTCAGGTTGGCCTCGACCGCCTTGATGGACAGGAACAGCGCCCGCGCGATCTCGCGGTTCGTGGCGCCCGCCCGGACGAGTTCCACGATGCGCCGCTCGGTCTCGGACAGGCCCGCGCCGCGCCCGCCGTCCAGGCGGGCCAGGTCGGCCGCGGCCACCTCGCGCCACGGGTGGGCGTCGGCGGCGCCGTAGCGGCGGACGGCCTCGGACAGCGCGGCCCGCGCGGCGCCACGGCGGTGGGCGCGGCGCTCCAGGCCGCCGAGCGTGTAGTACGCCCGGGCCATTTCGAGGGGGTACGGGTGGTCCGGCCACTCCTCGATCGCCCGGTGCAGGGCTTCGGCGCCCTCGCGGGCCTCGCCGGTCGCGGCGGTGAGCACCGCGCGGGCGCGGGCCAGGCCCAGGAAGACCACGCGGCGGTCCAAGTGGCGGGCCCGCTGCTCGACCTCCTCCAGCACCTCGGCCGCCTCGGCGCGGGCCCCGGCGCCGACCAGGGCCTCCACGAAGTCGGCGTGCCAGGGCAGGATGCCGGGGTCGAGCCGGCCGAGGCGCTGGTCGAGCGCGTACGCCTCACGCATGGCCTCCGCCGCCGCCACCGGGTCGCCGCGCAGCATGTGCACGAGGCCACCGGTCGCGTAGGCGAGCTTGATCCAGTCCTCGTCGCCGGCGGCCAGGCAGGCGGCCAGGCCGCGGTCGGCGTGGCTGGCGGCCGCGGTGGCGGTGCCGCCGGCGTACTCGACCAGGGCGGCCACCAGATAGCCGGGGCCGGGGGTGGTCTCGACGTCGACGTAGAGGCGCACACAGTCCCGGCCGGCGGCGAGCGCGTCGGCGCAGCGGCCGGCCCGCCAGTAGATGCCGGCCACCGAGACGAGCACCGCCGCCAGGTCCCGGACGGTACCCGCCCGCTCGACGGCGATCCGCAGCGCCTCGATGCGCCGGACCGCCTCCGCCGTCTCGCCCTTGAACAGGCGGCTCATCGCGGCCACCTGGCGGGCGGCGACCGTGGCCGGGGTGAGCGACAGGCCTCGGGCGAGCTTGCCGGCCCGCTCGAGGTACTCGTCGCCCTCCGTGCCGAGCAGGATGTTGCCCCGCCAGCTGAGCACCTCGACCAGCCGCTCCATGTCGCCGCAGAGCTCGGCGGCCTCCTCGGCCCGCTTGAGCTCGGCCAGCGCGGCCTCGCCGTCGCCGTCCCAGTACGCCTTGATCCCCTTGTACAGCCGCACGTGCGCCAGCAGGTCGGGGGTGTCGACCGCCTCCACGAACGCGGCGTCGAGCAGCGGGCCGGAGTTGGAGTGGTCCTCGCCGGACATCTCGACCAGCAGCAGCCGGGCCCCGACCCGGGTGCGGCGGTCGGCGGCGTCGCGCAGGGCGGCCGCGGCGTGCCGGCGGGCGTCGGCGGGCGAGCCGGCCGAGTACGCGTACTGCGCCGCACTCAGCCGCCGGACCGCCCCCACGCCGGGGGTGTCCCGGGGCGTGCGGTCGGCCGCCAGCGCGGCGAGGTCGGCGGCCATCGCCGGGGCACCGCGCAGCCGGGCCGCCGAGGCCGCGTCGGCGAGGCACTCGGCCAGGCCCTCGTCGGGCTCGGGGCGGGCGGCGGCCAGGTGCCGGGCCCGGTCGACCGGGTCGGTGACGGTGTCGGCGAGGCGCTCGTGGGTCTCCCGGCGGGCGGCGACCGTGGCGTCGGCGTAGACCATCTCGCGCAGCAGCGGGTGGGAGAAGCGGATGGCGCCGTCGGGCTCGACGTGGAGTACACCCGCGGCAATTCCGGCTTCGACGTGACCCTCACTGAGCCCGCAGGCTCCGAGCAGTGCCAGGCTGGGGCGCGCGGCGGAGGCGATGACCAGCAGGGCCGGCCAGTCCTCCGCGGGCAGCGTGGCCAGGCGGGCGGCGAGCAGCTCGCGGAGCCGGTCCGGGACGGGCAGCGGGTCGGTCACCGGGAACGAGTGGCTGCCGATGGCCCGGCCCAGCTCGACGGCGTAGAGCGGGTTGCCGGCGCTCGCCTCGTAGATCCGCTGGACGTGGGCCCGGCCGGCCTCGGCGCCGAAGCGGGCGCGCAGCAGGTCGGCGACGTCGCTCTGGGGCAGCGGCGGCACGGGCAGCGTGGTGCTCGGCGGCGGGCACAGGTCGAGCCGGGTCGGGGCGCCGCCGTCGGGCACCCGCTCGGCCGCCAGGACCTTGACCGGCACCTCGCCGAGGCGGCGGGAGACGAACCGGAGCACGCCGGCGCTGGGCTCGTCGATCCACTGCACGTCGTCGAGGATGAGCAGGATCGGCCGGTCGGTGGCGAGCGCGCGGAACAGCTCCAGCACCGCCAGGCGCACCGCGAGCTGGTCGTGCGGGGTGGCCGGCAGGGCGCTGCGCAGCAGGGCGCCGTCCAGGGCCGCGCGCAGGTGGGCCGGGAGCAGGTCGGAGGCGTCCGGGGCGCCGTCGAAGAGGTCGACCAGCGCGAGATACGGCAGGTCGGCCTCGGCCTCGGCGGCGGCCGCCCGCAGCACCAGGGCCTCGGTCTCGGCGCCGGCCAGCGCGTCGAGGATGGTGGACTTGCCGATGCCGGCGGGGCCGCAGAGCACGACGCTGCCCCCCGCCGCCAGCCGCTCCCGGGCATGGCTCAGGAGATCGGCCCGGCCGATGGGCGCCGACGAGGTGCTCACCACGACGCCGAGTCTCTAACGAACGACCGTTCGTCGCAACGGCCGGAGAACACGACGTCACGGTAAGATGACGGCCGATCGACTGTTGATCATCGCAGCCGGGAGCAGGGCAGCACCGCCTCCCAGCCGAGCACGGGCCACTGCGCGGTGTGCACGGTGACCCGCGTCAAACCCGGCCGGACTAGGCATTCCGCCCGCGCCTGGGCCACCGTGGCACGCCAGCGCGGACCGCCGTCCCGGGGGCTCGCCGGGCGCAGGTTGGCCGCGAGGACCACGGCCACAAGTGTCGTGAACACGACAAGACTTGTCCGGACAAGTTGGCAACCGGCTTCGCGCGCTGCGCGTTGGGCGCCGGCCGCCAGGCAGACCCCGGCGGCGAGGTTCGGCAGGCTGATGAGCACCAGGTACCGGTCCTCCCCGAACCCGTGCGCGCCGAGCTGCACGGCCCCGGCGAGCGCCGCGAACCCGGCCAGGGCGGCCGCGAGCCGGATCTCCGCCCAGGCCCGCACCCGGACGGCCGCCGCGAGCAGCGCGACCGGGATCAGCAGCCCGGCCGCGACCAGCGCCCGATGCCCCCAGGCGTCGTCATACGGCTCGGCCAGCCACGCCGGCCCGAGCAACGACCGCGGCACGCCCCACCGCAGATACATGGCCGCGACGGCGACCGGATCGTGCTCGGGCCGCTCACCTAGCCCCCGCTGCGTGGCCCCGGTGGCGAGCGGGACGAGCTGCAGCAACGCCCCCGGCACCAGGCCGAGAAGCTTCAAAATCCAACCCCGGCTCTTGTACCTGATGAGCCCGGCCAACGCCGCCGGCACCAGCAGCACCCCGAGCATGGAGTTGAGCACCGCGAGCGCCGGCAGCCCGACGGTCACCAGGTTGACCCGGCGGGAGAGCAGCATCCACAGCGCCGCGTACACGAGCGGAAACTGCAGCTGGGCGAGCGCATTGGGCACGAACCCCATCGGCAGCGCGGCCGTGACCCCGATCACGACGGCCGGGAAGCGCTCCAGCCGCTCCCGAGCCGCCCCGTACACGGCCAGCGCCAGGAGGCTCGTGATCCCCGCGTCGGTGATCGCGTTGAGCGCGGCCGCCCAGGAGACCGGAAACAGCGCGATGACGGCCCAGCAGACCCGGGCCACGACGTGGAAGTACCCGTTGAACGGGGTGAAGATCGCCTCGTACCAGGGCCGGTTCAGCGCGTCGGTCAGGAAGTTCTGCCCGTCCTCGGCCCAGATCGCGTCCAGCGCTCCGGGATCCCGCGTCCGCGCGAGCCCGACGAGCATCCCGGCGACGGCCGCGCCGGCCGCGACCGACGACCAAGCCCATCGACGTCCTGAAATGTCCGGCACTTCGTACCGGACATTTCCGGAAATTTCACGATCTTCGACGATGCTCACGCACATACAACGAAAAAGGGCCCCGCCAGGCGGCGGAGCCCTTCTCGAGGATCTTGTTAGAGCCGGCCTTCCTTGACCGCCTCGGTCACCCACGGGATGACCTCGTCGAGCATCTCGTCCAGCGACGTCGTCGCTTCGAAGCCGAGCACCTCGCGGGCCTTGGTGCAGTCCGGCACGCGCTTCTGCACGTCGTGCTCGTACGGGTCGTCCGAGACGATCCGCAGCGGCACGTCCGGACCCTTGATCTTGCGCCAGATCACCGCGGCCAGCTCGTTCACCGTGGTCGACTGGGCGGTCGAGACGTTGAAGTCCTCGTTGAGGGCCTTGTCCGACTCCATCGCGGCGATGATGCCCTTGGCCAGGTCGCCACCGTAGGTGTAGTGCCGGACCTGGTCGCCGGTGCCCAGGATGTGCAGCGGGTCCTGGCCCTTGATGATCTTCTGCACCAGGTCGGGCACGACGTGCGACATGGCCAGCTTGACGTTGCCGGACAGCACCTCGACCTCGCCGAGCGCGCGGCCCTCGCCGACGCCGACGCAGTTGAACGGGCGCACGATCGTGTACGGCAGCTTGTACTGGTCCCAGGCCGCCTTCGCGTAGTACTCGACGGCGAGCTTCTGGAAGCCGTAGGACGACAGCGGCGGCGGCACCTTGCGCTCGTCGCCCTCCTTGGACGGCCACGTGGTGGTGGACTCGAACACCATCGACGACGACATGTACGTCATCTTCTTCAGCGTCCCGCTCTGGTGCGCCTTGATCGCGGCGTCGCACGACGAGGCCATGATCCGCTCGTTGCTCGCGAGCAGGTCGTAGGCGTACGCGTGGAAGTACGAGATGCCGCCGATCAGCGCCGCGCCCGCGATGAAGTGCTCGCAGCCGTCGAGCAGCTCGGTGACCAGGTCGACGTCGCGCGCGTCGCCCTCGACGAAGCGGTAGTCCGGGTGGGAGTCGTAGCTGCGGGTGACCGGACCGTACTTCGAGTAGTTGTCCAGGCCGACCACCTGGTAGCCGCGGGCGAGCAGCTCCTCGACGACATACCCACCGATGAAGCCGGCCGAGCCGGTGACCAGGACCTTTGCCACAAATACTCCTTTTAGCTCTGAGTTGTCGACGGTGCGGATGAGCTTTCACGGGCGCCCTGCGCGTCGTCCCGCGCGGCTTGCGCATCGTCGCGCGCGGCCTGCGCGTCGTCCCGTGCGGCCGTGGACGCCGGGCGCTTGGCCAGCTTCTCCACGCTGATTCTGGGCCCGAAGGCGAACCAGTACCACTTGAGGTAGCTCGGCATGAACCGTCCCACGTCGAAGCGGGACTCGCCGAGCTGCCGGTCGAGCCAGATGGTCGGGATCTCGGCGACGGGCAGGCCCAGGCGGGTCGCCTTGGCGGTGAGCTCGATGCCGATCTCGAAGCCGGTCTTGGACTCGATGCCGACCTGGCGCACGAACTGGGTCGAGTACGCCTTGAAGCTGTTGGTGGCGTCCCGCGTCCCGACCCGGGCGAACCAGTGCAGGGTGCGCCCGGCGTTGCGGGACAGGAACCGCTTGAAGCGCGGCCCGCCGACCTGCTGCCCGCCCGGCATGTAGCGCGACGCCGCCGCGACCACGACGCCGCGGTCGACCAGCCGCGCGAGGTCCTCGATCTGGCGCGGGTCGTCGGAGCCGTCGGCCATGGTGACCACGGCCACCGGCGCGCTGGCCACGTCGATGCCGAAGCGGATCGCGTTGGCCGGGCCGCGGCCGTAGGTGTTGAGCACCGGCCGGACCCGCGGATCGCGCGCCCGGACCTCCTCGGCGAAGGGCACCGTGGTGTCCTCGGGCATGTCGTGCACCACGAGGATCTCCGCCGGCATCATCACCTCGCGAAGGATGCGGTCCAGGCAGCGGACGATCGCCTCGCCCTCGTTGTAGACCGGGATGACCACAGAGATCTGTGGCGCCAGGCTCATATACGCACGCCCTTGTTCGTCACGCCCCACATGTCCGCAACCGGGATATCGGTCCGCAGGTCACGGTACTCCGGGTGAGGAGCGGCGATGATGAGCAGGTCCGCGCGGGTGAGCACCTCGTCGAGCGGGACGAACCGGTCGTCCTTGACATAGGGATCGGTGCAGAGCGTCTCCTTGGCCCGCAGCATGACGACCTTGCGCAGCTTGTAGGCCAGCGACTCGCGGATGTCGTCGCTGCCGCCCTTGAAGGCCATGCCGAGGATGCCGACCGTCATCTCGGCGAGGTCGAAGCGCTCCTGGAGCTTCGACACGACGTACAGCGGCAGGCCCTCGTTGATGAGCATCGCGCTGTGGCCGAGGACGAAGTTGTTGTTGTTGAACGCCGCCAGCTGCATCGTGTCCTTGAGCAGGCACGGGCCGGCCGCGAAGCCGGCGCCGGGCATGTCGGCGGCGCGCGGGTACTGGAAGCGGATCGCGTGCCGGATGCGCTCGAAGTCCAGGCCGAAGTCGTTGGACATCATCCAGAACTGGTTGGCCGCGGCGAACTTGATGTAGCGCCAGGTGTTCGTGAACAGCTTGGCCAGCTCCGCCTCCTCCGGCTCCAGCACCACGATCTGGCTCGCCAGGTTGCGGAAGAGCTTCTCGGCCCGCTCGGTCGCCTCGGGCGTGCGGGCGGCGACGATCTGCGGCAGCTCGAACAGCTCGGTCATCGCCTTGCCCTCGGCGATGCGCTCGGGGCAGAACGCGACGTCGGCCTTCACCCCGAGCTTCTTGATCAGCTTCTCGGTGAGCGCGGTGACGCCGGGGTGGACCGTGCTGCGCAGGACGATGAGCTGGCCGTCGCGCAGGAACTCCGCGCACCGCTCGATCGCCTTCGGCACGGCCGCGATGTTGGGATTGAGGTGCTCGTCGACCGGCGTGCCCACGATCACGACCAGGTGCTCGGCCGTGGCCACGGTGCTCGGGTCGGTGCTCGCGGTGAGCCGGCCCTCGGCGACGGCGGTGGCCAGCGGCTCGGCCGCGCCCTCCTCGTCGAAGGGCAGCCGGCCCCCGTTGACCACGTCCACGGCGGCCTGGTTGAGGTCGTACAGGGTCACCTGCAGGCCGCGGGAGGCGAGGGCGATGCCGAGCGGGAGCCCCACCCGGCCGCACCCGCCGATCACCACGACATCGGTGGTGAACCCCGCCGATGCACTGACGTCTGACACGCGCTGCCCCTCCAGGAAGTCGTCGTCCGGCACGGAACGTATCAATGTTGAGAACGCCGCTGGGTGCGGGCAAAGTTCGGCTCCGGCGCCGTGACGCTACCACTTCGGGTCGATCGGGACCGGATCGCGCAGGTCACGAGGGTCGGGTGAGCGCGCGGGTGACGGCGGCCACAGGCATCGGCCGGGGCCGCCGTCACGCGTGCAGCGTCACGCTCCGCGCAGTGCCGCCCCGAGCCGCTCGGCGGCGACCGCGACGGCCGCGTCCCGGGCCGCAAGGGCCTCCTCGCCGGTGAGCGTGCGGTCCGGCGCGCGGAACGTCAGCTTGTAGGCCAGGGACTTGCGGCCCTCGCCGAGCTGGGCTCCGGCGTACACGTCGAACAGGCGCACCGACTCCAGCAGCGCCCCGGCGCCCTCGGTCAGGGCCGCCTCGACCGCACCCGCCGGGGTGGCCGCGTCGACCACGACCGCCACGTCGATCAGCGCGGCCGGGAAGCTCGACAGCCGGGGCGCGATGGACACGCCCGGGATCGGCAGCGCGTCGAGGTCGAGCTCCATGGCCACGGTCCGGCGCGGGAGGTCCAGGTCGGCGCAGACCGCCGGGTGCAGCTCGCCCGCGTGCCCGACGACGGTGTCGCCGACGAGCAGCGCCGCGCAGCGCCCGGGGTGCCACGGCGCCTCGGCCGCGGTCCGCACGGTCAGCTCGACGCCGGCCGCCGCGGCCACGGCGCGGGCCGACTCGACCGCGTCGGCCCAGTCGGCCGGGCGGCCGCCGCCCCACCAGCCGGCCGGGTCGGCCTCGCCGGCGATGACGGTGGCCACGTGCCACGGCTGGTGCGGCAGCAGCGCCTCGACGGCCGCGAACTCGTCCGCGCTCGGCGGGCCGTCGACCCCGTGGGCCGGGGCGACCGCGAGCGGGCCGTCGGGCAGGAAGACCGGCCCGATCTCGAACAGCGCGACGTCGCGCAGGCCGCGCCCGAGGTTGCGGCGCAGCGCGGCGAGCAGCGGCGGCAGCAGCATGGTGCGCAGCGCCGGCTCCTCGTCGGAGAGCGGGTTGCGCAGTTGCAGGGTCTGCCGGCGCGGGTCCTCGGCCGGGATGCGCAGCGCGTCGAGCGCCGCGTCGCCGACGAACGGCCAGCACAGCGACTCGACGTAGCCGGCGTCGGCCAGGGCCCGCCCGACCGTGCGCCGGCGCCGCTGGGTGGCGGTGAGCCCGCGTCCGGGCGGGGCGATCGGCAGGACGCTGGGGATCCGGTCGTACCCGTCGAGGCGCAGCACCTCCTCGGCCAGGTCGGCCGGGTCGTTGAGGTCGTGCCGCCAGCTCGGCGGGGTGACGGTGAGCATGTCACCGTCGGCGACCACCTGGGTGCCGATCTCGGCCAGGATCTCCAGCACCCGCTCGGGCGTGTAGTCGACCCCGGCCAGCTGCGACGGGCGCTGGACCGACATGGTGACCGGCGTCGGCGGGACGACCGCGTAGACGTCGGTGACGCCGGTGGAGACGGTGCCGCCGCCGTGCTCGGCCAGCAGGGCCGCCGCCCGCGCGCAGGCGGCCGCGGTGATCTGCGGGTCGACGCCGCGCTCGTACCGCTTGCCGGCCTCGCTGGGCAGCTTGTGCCGGCGGATGGTGCGGGCGACCGAGCGCGGGTCCCAGTGCGCGGCCTCGAACAGCACGTCGACCGTGGTCTTCGAGACCTCGGTGGTGGTGCCGCCCATGACGGCGGCGAGCGAGACCACGCCCGTGCTGTCGGCGATGACGATGTCCTCCGGGTCGAGCACCCGGTTCACCCCGTCGAGCGTGGTGAGCTTCTCGCCGGCCTGCGCCCGGCGCACGATCAGCGCTCCGGTGAGCTGGCCCAGGTCCCAGGCGTGCATGGGCTGGCCCATCTCGATCATCACGTAGTTGGTGATGTCGACCGGCAGCGAGATCGAGCGGATGCCGGCCGTGGCCAGCCGCGTCTTGATCCACTGCGGGGTGGCCGCGGCCGGGTCGACGCCGCGCACGGCGACGGCGGTGAAGCGGTCGCAGGCGATGGCGTCGAGGACCTCGATCGGGTACGCCTCGCTGCCGTCACCCTCCAGCGGCAGCACCGCCGCGACCGGGTCGCGGTAGGCGCCGCCGAGGGAGTGCGACAGCTCGCGGGCGATGCCGCGCACCGAGAAGCAGTAGCCGCGGTCGGGCGTGATGTTGATCTCGACCACCACGTCGTCCAGGCCGACGATCGGCCGGGCCTCGTCGCCGGGCTTGGCCGAGTCGGGGGCCAGGACGATGATCCCGTCGTGGTCGTCGCTCACCCCGAGCTCCTGGCCCGAGCAGATCATGCCGTTGGAGACGTGGCCGTAGGTCTTGCGGGCCGCGATCTTGAACCCGCCGGGAAGCTCCGCACCCGGCAGCGCCACGACGACCAGGTCACCCTCGGCGAAGTTGCGCGCGCCGCAGATGATGCCCTGGGGCTGCTCGTTGCCGACGTCGACCAGGCAGTACCGGATGGGCTTCTTCAGCCCGGTGAGCTCCTCGATGTTCTCGACCCGGCCGACCACCAGCGGCCCGGTGACGCTGGCGGCGGCGTCGGTCAGCTCCTCGACCTCCAGGCCGACCTTGACCAGGGCCTTCTCCAGCCCGTCGGCGTCGAGGTCGGCCGGGAGGTCGACGTGCTCGCGCAGCCAGGAAAGCGAAACGCGCACCTCAGGCCTCCCATCCGAACGCCCGCGCGTACCGCACGTCGCCCTCCACCATGTCGCGCATGTCACCGGCCTCGTTGCGGAACATCAGCGCCCGCTCGATGCCCATGCCGAATGCGAAGCCGGAGTACTCCTCCGGGTCGATCCCGCACGCGCGCAGCACCCGCGGGTTGACCATGCCGCAGCCGCCCCACTCCACCCAGCGCGGCCCGTCGCGGTGCTGCGGGAACCACAGGTCGATCTCGGCGCCCGGCTCGACGAACGGGAAGTACGACGGGCGCAGCCGGGTGCGGGCCTGGTCGCCGAAGAGCCCCTTGACGAAGTTGTCCAGGGTGCCCTTGAGGTGGCCCATCGTGATGCCCTTGTCCACGACCAGGCCCTCGACCTGGTGGAAGACCGGGGTGTGGGTGGCGTCGAGCTCGTCGGTGCGATACGTGCGGCCCGGGCAGACGATGTAGATCGGCGGCTTGCGGCTGGTCATCGTGCGCGCCTGCACCGGCGAGGTGTGGGTGCGCAGGACGATCCGCGAGTCCTCCCGCTCGTGCGGAGCACCGGCCTTGACGAAGAAGGTGTCCATCATCGAGCGCGCCGGGTGGTCCGGGTGCATGTTGAGGGCGTCGAAGTTGTACCACTCCCACTCGACCTCGGGACCCTCGGCGACCTCGTAGCCCATGCTCACGAACAGGTCGCCGACCCGCTCCATGATCTTGGTCAGCGGGTGCTGGGCGCCGATCGGGCGGCGGGCGGTCGGCAGGGTGACGTCGACCGCCTCCTCGACCAGCACGCGCTGCTCGCGCTCGGCGGTCAGCGCGGCCAGGCGGGCGTCGAACGCGGACTGGATCGCCACGCGGGCGAGGTTGACGCGCTTGCCGGCGTCGGCCTTGCCGGCCGGGGGCAGCGAGCCGATCTCCCGGCGGGCCAGCGACACCGGTGCGCGGTCGCCCAGGTGCTGGTGCTTGAGCGCGGCGAGCGCGTCGAGGTCGCCCGCTCCGGCGAACGCCTTGTCGGCCGCGGCGACCGCGTCGTCGAGCGCGCCCTGGTCGAGCAGCGCGGCCTGTTTCGGATCGTACGGATCATTGCGGTACGTCATCGGACTCTTCCCACGGGAGATTGGCCACGGACAGTGTAGAGAGGTCCGCCCGCCGGTCGTGGGAAGGTGTCAGGAGGTTGTGCGTCCTGTCCGCCCACCGTCACCGGCGGGCCGCATAAACAGGATCATCACGTCACTCCCTCATCGCTTTCGCGGAAGAGTACAAGCATACCGCCGCGGCCGCAGCCAGATTCAGGCTCTCCGCCCCGCCGTAGAGCGGCACCCGCACGCGCAGGTCGGCGTCGAGCTCCTTGGGCAGCCCGTGCGCCTCCGAGCCGAACAACCAGGCACTCGGCTCACTCAAGGTCGCGACCTCGAAGAGATCGGCGTCGCCGTAGCCGTCGGCGGCGAGGACCTGCAGGCCTGCGGCTTGCAACGCGGCGACGGTCCCGGCGGCGTCGCGGGCCCGGACGATGTCGACGTGGAACAGGCTGCCGGCCGACGAGCGCACGGCCTTGCCGTTGTACGGGTCGACGGAGTCGCCGGCGAAGATGACGGCCTTGGCGCCGGCGGCGTCGGCGGTGCGCAGGACGGTGCCGGCGTTGCCGGGGTCGCGGATGTCGACGCAGACGGCGACGAGCCGGGGCCGGGGAGCAAGCGCCTGTTCGAGCGGCACGTCGCGCTGCCGGCAGACGGCCACCACGCCCTGCGGCTGCACCGTGTCGGCGAGCGCCTCGAGCGCCGCGTCATCCACCAGCGACGCGTCCCACTCCGGATAGCGCTTCGCGGCCTCGGCCGTGGCGAAGAGTTCGGTCACTACGCCGGCCTTCAGGGCCTCGCGGACCGCCTGCGGGCCCTCGGCCAGGAAGCGGCCGGTCTCGTCGCGGTCCCGGCGGCGGTGCAGGCGCCGAGCGGCAACGACCCGGGGCGTTCGAACGGTGAACACCCCGGGTCGCGACCGATCGTCGTCAGGCGGCGGCAACGGCCGTCTTCGCCACCTGGACCAGGCCGCTGAAGGCCTTCTCGTCGCTCACGGCGAGCTCGGCCAGGATCTTGCGGTCCACCTCGACACCGGCGAGGCGCAGGCCCTGGATCAGGCGGTTGTACGTCATGCCGTTCGCGCGGGCCGCGGCGTTGATGCGGGTGATCCACAGCTGGCGGAAGTCACCCTTGCGGTCGCGCCGGTCACGGTAGGCGTACTGCATCGAGTGCAGCACCTGCTCCTTGGCCTTGCGGTACAGCCGCGAGCGCTGCCCGCGGTAGCCGCTGGCGGTCTCCAGGACGGTGCGGCGCTTCTTCTGGGCGTTGACCGCCCGCTTTACGCGTGCCACGGTTCTTTACTCCTCAGGCAAGACCGGCCTCGGGGGCTGCGCCCCGTCACAGGCCGGTCGAAAGTCAAGAAAGGTCGGGGGGAGAGCGCCGCTGGTTACCGGCCGAGGAGCTTCTTGATCCTGCGGGTCTCCGTCTTGGCAAGCTCGACGTTGCCGCTCAGGCGGCGGGTCTGCTTGCTCGCCTTGACCTCGAGGTGGTGGCGCTTGCCGGCCGGCTCGGCGAGGAACTTGCCCTTGCCGGTGACCTTGACGCGCTTCCTCATCCCGGAGTGCGGTTTGAACTTCGGCATGCTGATGTTGCCCTTCAGTAGCTCCGGCGCACAGCCAGGCATCCGCATGGTGCGGACCCGCCCGCACGACGCGGTGGTGGACATGATGGTGCGACGCCCCGGGCCGCTCGTCGCGGCCCGGGCGTTATGGCACCCCCGGATCTCTGGTGCGATCCGGGGCGCCGGGGCGGCCCTGGTCAGGCCGTTGTAATTAAGCCTGGTCGGCGGTGACCGGCTCGGGCAGGTCGGCGATTGGTTCGCCCTCCGGACCCGTGCTGCCGTCCGCCTCCGTCTTGCCCTCGCGACGCTCGGTCGCGGCGGCCTTCACGTTGCGATGCGGTGCCAAGACCATGATCATGTTGCGGCCGTCCTGCTTCGGCGCGGCCTCGACGAAACCCAGCTCCGAAATCTCGTCCGAGAGCTTGCGCAGCAGCCGGAAACCAAGCTCCGGGCGGCTCTGCTCGCGGCCACGGAACATGATCGTTACCTTGACCTTGTCGCCCGCCTTGAGGAACCGCACCACGTGACCCTTTTTGGTCTCGTAGTCGTGCGGATCGATCTTCGGGCGGAGCTTCATCTCCTTGATGACGGTCTGCTGCTGGTTACGCCGGGCTTCCCGGGCCTTGAGCGCGCTCTCGTACTTGAACTTGCCGAAGTCCATGAGCTTGCAGACGGGCGGGCGTGCCATGGGCGCAACTTCGACCAGGTCCAGGTCCACGTCGGCGGCCAGCTGGAGCGCGCGCTCGAGCGGGACGATGCCCACCTGCTCACCCTCCGGGCCGACCAGCCGGACCTCACGTGCCCGGATCTGCTCGTTGACGCGTGGCTCGACGCTGATGTGGCCTCCTCGATAGGTACTTCAACTCTGCGGTCTTCCGCACCCCCGGTCCGGCCGGGGAACGCCAAAAACCCCCGCCGCGCATGCGCAGGCGAGGGCCGTTCGATCGCCGCGGCCGGTGGAGGCCACTACGATCGGACCGGACCCGGCCGCCGTGTCAGCTGCGCGGGTGGGGGCTAACGCCCCGCTTCGGACATCCCGTTGTGGGCGGGATGCGGTCGACGAAAACTACTCTACCACGGTCGGTGTCAAGCTCGCCGTGTGCAGCGCCCGCAGCCGCTTGGCCGCCTTCACGGCGTACTCCTTGTCGGACATCTGCACCGCCATCACCGCGACCTTCTCGTCATCGTGCAGGTCCAGCGTCAGCCACGGCGCCCCCCGCCCGAACGTGACCGCCCGCACAACCTCCCACGGCAGGTCATACGAGCCGATGATGTTGCGCACCCGCACCCCCTGCGCATCGGCCTCAACCTTCGGCCGCGTCATCAACAGGATGCCGGCCGCCGCACAAAGCCCGAGCCCGATCATCGCCGCCTGGTCGCCGCGCTGAAAGTAGCCGGGGCCATCGCCCGTCTTGCCGTGCAGCCCGAACGCAATGAGCGTGAAGACCACCACGACGACGAGCGCAAGGACATACGCGATGACCCGGGCCCGCTGAGGCCGGGCGATGACAGGGGCCGTGACTGGTGTGCTGCTCACGGCCCCCAGTCTGCCACTAGGAGGGACCCGGTGCGGTTTTGAGGGGGTGTGGGTGGAGCGAAGCTCCCCCACCGCTTTTCAGGACATTCGACGGTCCAACCCCGCTGCCAAGGCGCCCACACAGCGCCAAGACCTTCCAGTGCCCGTCCAGCCCCAGAGGGTCCTACAGGCGACAGGCGTGGATTCCAGTCACCAGAATGGCCCGCGCACCAACCTCGTAGAGCTCGTCCATGATCCGGTGCACCTCGGCCTGGCGGACCATGGCCTGCACGGCCAGCCAGCCCTCGCGGTGCAGGTTGGAGATCGTGGGCGACTCGATGCCCGGGGTGAGCGCGACCGCCGCGTCGAGGGCGTCCTCGCGCACGTCGTAGGCGAGCATCACGTACTGGCGGGCCACGAGCACGCCCTGCAGCCGGCGCAGCAGCTGGGCCATCCCGGCCGGCTCCTCGCCCGCGCGGCGGATGAGCAGCGCCGAGGACTTGAGGATCGGCTCGCCGAGCGTCTCCAGCCCGGCCTGGCGCAGGGTCTTGCCCGTCTCCACCACGTCGGCGATGACGTCGGCCACGCCGAGGCGGATGGCGTTCTCCACGGCGCCGTCGAGCCGGATGACCTCGGCCCGCACGCCGTGCTCGGCGAAGTAGCGCTCCATGACGCCCGGGTAGGCGGTGGCGATCCGCAGCCCCTCCAGGTCGGACGGGGCGGAGCCCTTCACCGAGCCGGGCACGGCGGCGAAGCGGAAGGTGGCGCGGCCGAAGTCGAGGTCGAGCACCTCCACGGCCGGGCTGCCCGCGTCGATGAGCAGGTCGCCGCCGGTGATGCCGAGGTCGAGGTCGCCCGAGCCGACGTAGGTGGCGATGTCGCGGGGCCGCAGGTAGAAGAACTCGACGCCGTTGGGCTCGTCGCGGCAGAGCAGGTCCTTGGGGTCGGAGCGCTGGCGGTAGCCGGCCTCCTGGAGCATCTGGGTGGCGGGCAGGGCGAGGGTGCCCTTGTTGGGCACGGCGATGCGAAGCACGGGCTTGTCTCCTCGGAGTGCGGAAAGGACGGGGGGACCGACCTACAGATGTCGGTAGACGTCCTCCAGCGACAGCCCTGTCGCCAGCATCAGGCACTGCACCTGGTAGAGCAGCTGGGAAAGCTCCTCCGCGGTGCGCTCGGCTCCCTCGTGCTCGGCGGCCATCCAGCTCTCGGCGGCCTCCTCCACGACCTTCTTGCCGATGAAATGCACACCCTTCTCCAGCGCCGCCACGGTGCCGGATCCCGGGGTGCCGGCCGCCGCCTTGTCGCTCAGCTCGGCGAACAGCTCGTCGAAGGTCTTCACGGGCAGGGATTCTCGCAGGCCTGGGGCCGGAAACGGAATCGCTTTGATGACAGGCGTGTCGCCGGTCACCCCACCGAGAACTCGTGATCGTCCACCCATTGGACGCTGCCGTCCTTCTCAGAGACGAAAAACGCCTCCACGGTGTACCGCCCGGAAGGCAGCGAAATCTGCACGCGCGCCTCCCCCAGCGCCGGGGCGCCAGCCGTGAGCTGCACGGACTGGTCGTAGACGATGGCGCCGGCGGCGTCGCGGACCCGCACGCGGACGGTGCCTTCGAAGACCACTCCGGCGACGTACGCCGTGAACGTCTTCCCCACCACCGCCCCCTGGTCGGGCTCGATGACCCAGACCGGCGCCTGCAGCTCGGACAGCGTCCCCTGGCGCAGCAGCCCGCTGGTGTCGACCGCCCCCCACAGCCGGGCCACGGGCTGCCCGTCGACGAGCAGCCGCACCCCGTCGCTGTGCCCCATCGAGGTGTACCGCGCGGCGGCCAGGACGGTGTACACGAGCTGCTGGACGGCGAGCTTGGCCTCTGCCGGGGCGGTGCCGACCCCGCCGAGGTCCACGGTGACCTGGCTGCCGGAGATCGCGACGCCGTGCACCTCGACGTCGGCGGGCCAGAGGCTCTTGTAGTCGGGATCCTTGGCCCGGCCCTGCAGGGAGAGCGTCACGGCGGCCTTGAGGCGGCCCGCGTCGTCACCGGCGGTGGCGGGGAGGAACTCGCGGTACAAGCGGCCGTTGCGGGTGAAATAGGCGGGCAGGTCGACCTCCTGCGGTGCCGCCCCGCTCGGCGGCCGCGCGCTGGGGCTCGTCGGCGGCTCGGACCGCGATTGGCTCGGCGAGGACCCCGGCGGCAGGGTGCGGTGCTCGTCCCCGGCGCTCGCCACGACCACCACGCCGATCGCGATCGCCGCGGCCACCGCGGCCGCCGAGGCGAGAGCCGTGCGCAGGCTGCGCTGCCAGGTGCCGGCCGCGGTGCGCCGGCGGATGTTCGGCAGCGCGTCCGGCGACGTCTCCACCTCGTCGGCCCGCGCCCGCAAGGCCTCCCGCAGCCGGTCCTCGGCGCTCTGCCCGGGCCTCACGCCGTCACCTCCGCAAGCTCCGGCGCCGGCGCGACAACCCTGCGCCCCCGGTGAGCGGCTCCTCCGCTTCGCTCCAGACCACTCACAGTGCCGCCTCCAGGCTCTGCCGCAGGGCCTGCATGCCGCGGGAGGCGTGGCTCTTGACCGCGCCGCGGCTGACCCCCATCGCGTCGGCGATCTCGGCCTCGGAGAGCTCGGCGTAGTACCGCAGCACGATCGCCTCGCGCTGGCGGGTGGGCAGGCGCCGTACCGCCTCCAGGACCTCCCGGTGCCGCAGCAGGCTCAGCGCGCCCGTCTCCGCGCTCGCCACGATCAGGGGTCCGTCCGGCCCGCGGGCGATGTGCCGCTCGGCCACGCCCCGCTTGCGCAGCGCCGACCGGGCCCCGTTGAGCACGCTGGTGCGCAGGTACGCCAGCGCCTTGTCCGCGTCGCGCAGCCGCCGCCACCGGCGGTGCAGCGCGACGTACGCGTCCTGGACCACGTCCTCCGCGACCCCCTCGTCGTGCAGGAGCAGCACCGCGAGGCGCACCAGCCCCCGGTAGTGCGCGGCGAACAGCGCCCCGATCGCGTCGTCGGCGCTCCACCGCCGCGCGTCGTCGTCGCGCGTCGATCCGTCCGGAATCGAACTGTCTGGGGTCGCTGCCCGCACCGGATTACCGTCCCATGCCGCGGCGGTGGCTTCGGCCATCACACCCAGACGACGCGCGGGTCCGCCCATCGGTTTACCGGGCTGATCACCTGGTTACCCTGAGCCTCGTGGATACGGAGCCGAAGTACACCGACGAAGAGTGGGGCCTGCTCGTCGGGCTCCCCCAGTCCGTCCTGATCGCCGCGTCCCAGGCCGAGGCCGACGGCACCCGGCGGACCCGCGAGGAGTGGACGGCGGGCATGACCGCGATCGCCGACGGCCGCGGCTCGTCCAGCGAGCTCGTGAAGACCGTCGCCGCCGAGGTGGTCAGCCGCCAGGGTGACGTCACCGACGGCGAGGACCCGCCGGTCATCCAGTTCCCCGACCGGGACGCGGGCCTGGCCGACGTGATCTCGCGGGCCCGCGCGGCCCACGAGCTGCTGGCCGGCAAGTCCGAGCACGCCGACGCCGAGGCGTACCGCTACTGGGTCGTCACCGTCGCCGACGTGGTCGTCGGCGCGGCCAGCACCGGCGGGGTGCTCGGCATCGGCGGCGAGCAGGTCACCCCGGCCGAGCGCGGCTTCCGCGACGAGCTGGCCGCCGCCCTCGAGGTCTGAGCGCACGGAAAATCTGAGCACGCGGAAAAGGGGTGGGAGCGCGGCTCCCACCCCTTCGTTCTGGAACGGTTCAGGACTTGGCGACCAGGCGCAGCGCGACCGCCGCGTCCAGGGCGGCGATCGAGGCCGCGTAGCCCTTGTCCTCCGCGGAGTCGGCGAACCCGGCCCGGGCCCGCGCCTGCTCGTAGTTGTCGACCGTGAGCACCCCGTGCGCGACCGGCGTCGCGCAGTCCAGGGCGACCCGGGTCAGTCCGTCGGTGACGGACTGGCAGACGTACTCGAAGTGCGCCGTGTCGCCGCGGATGACCACGCCGAGCGCGACCACCGCGTCGAACCGGTGGGCCAGGCCCTGCGCCAGCACCGGCAGCTCGACCGCGCCGTCGACCCGGGCCACCGTGATGTGGTCCACGTTCGACGCCTCGCCGGCCTCGATCGCCCGGTTCAGCATGTGGTCGACCAGCTCACCGTGCCACCGGGTGGCCACGATGCCGAGCGTCAGACCGCTGCCGTCCACCCGCTGCAGTACGGGCGCCCCACTTCCTGCCATTACGCCAGTCCCTCCGCGACCTCGTCGAGCTCGTCCAGCAGGTGCCCCATGCGGTCCCGCTTGGTGCGCAGGTAGCGCACGTTCTCGGGATGCGGCCGGGTGGGCAGGGGCACACGACCCAGCACGGACAGACCGTACCCTTCCAGACCCGCGCGCTTCGCCGGATTGTTCGTGAGCAGCCGCATGGTTTTGATCCCGAGGTCGACCAGGATCTGGGCGCCGGTGCCGTAGTCGCGCGCGTCGGCGGGCAGGCCGAGGTCCAGATTGGCGTCCACGGTGTCCCGGCCGAGGTCCTGCAGCTGGTACGCCTGCAGCTTGTGGATGAGGCCGATGCCCCGCCCCTCGTGCCCGCGCATGTAGAGCACCACGCCGCGGCCCTCGGCGGCCACCATCTTCAGCGAGGCCTCCAGCTGGGGGCCGCAGTCGCAGCGCACCGAGCTGAACACGTCGCCGGTCAGGCACTCGGAGTGCACCCGGACCAGGACGTCCTCGCCGTCGCCGAGGTCGCCGTAGACGAGCGCGATGTGCTCGCCGTTGCCGTAGTGCTGGGTGTACCCGACCGCCCGGAAGACCCCGTGCTCGGTGGGCAGCCGCGTCTCCGCGAGCCGCTCGATCTGCTGCTCGGTGTGCCGGCGGTAGGCGATGAGGTCGGCGATGCTGATGAGGGCCAGCTCGTGCTCGGCGGCGAACGCGCGCAGGTCCGGCAGCCGCATCATGGTGCCGTCGTCGTTGACCATCTCGCAGAGCACGCCGGCCGGGCGCAGGCCGGCCATGGTGGCCAGGTCGACCGCGGCCTCGGTGTGCCCGGCCCGGCGCAGCACCCCGCCGTCCTTGGCCCGCAGCGGCACGATGTGCCCGGGCCGGCTCAGGTCGTGCGGCTGGGTGGACTCGGCGGAGAGCAGCTTGATGGTGCGGGCCCGGTCGGCGGCGGAGATGCCGGTGGTGCCGCCGAAGCGCGCGTCGACGGTCACCGTGTACGCGGTGCCGCGGCGGTCCTGGTTGGTGCGGTACATCGGCGGGAGGTCGAGCCGGTCGGCCTCGGCCTCGGTGATCGGCACGCAGATGTAGCCCGACGTGTAGCGGACCATGAACGCGACGAGCTCGGGGGTGGCGAACTCGGCCGCGAAGATCAGGTCGCCCTCGTTCTCGCGGTCCTCGTCGTCCACCACGATGACCGGGCGGCCGTCCGCGATGTCCTTGATCGCCCGCTCGATCGGGTCCAGGTTGGTGATCGGCGCGCTCATGACTGCGCCTTCCCCAGAAGCTTCTCCACGTACTTGGCCATGATGTCGACCTCCAGGTTGACGCGCTCGCCGACGCCCTTGGCGCCGAGCGTGGTGAGCTTGAGCGTGGTCGGGATCAGCCCGACCGAGAACGTGTCCTCCGTGACGGCCATGACGGTCAGCGAGATGCCGTCGACCGTGATGGAACCCTTCTCCACGACGTAGCGCCCCAGCCCCTCGGGCAGCGCGAACGTCACCGTCTCCCACTGGTCGCCGGACTCCCGGGAGAGGATCTCCCCGACCCCGTCGACGTGGCCCTGCACGATGTGCCCGCCGAGCCGGGTGGCCATGGTGGCCGCGCGCTCGAGGTTCACCGCCGAGCCGGACCGCAGCGCGCCGAGCGTCGAGCGCTTGAGCGACTCCCCCATCACATCGGCGGTGAAGACCCCGTCGGCGTTGTCGACCACGGTCAGGCAGACCCCGTTGACCGAGATCGAGTCGCCGTGGGCGGCGTCGGCGGTGACGGTCGCGCCGCGGATCGCGAGGCGGGCGGAGTCGCCCAGCTCGTCGATCCCCACGACGGTCCCGAGCTCTTCGATGATGCCGGTGAACACTGCTCACGCACCTTTCACTGTCGCCGTCAGGCGCACATCGGGCCCGATCCGGGCTAGGTCGACAACGTCGAGCGTCAAGGCCTCGGCGATGCTGGAGATGCCCGCGAAGCCCAGGGCGGCCGGTCCGGCCCCGAGCAGCTTGGGCGCGAGATAGGCGACGACCCGGTCGACCAGGCCGGCCGCCAGGAACGCCCCGGCGAGGGTCGGGCCGCCCTCCAGCAGCGCCACCCGCACCCCGCGGGCATAGAGTTCGCGCAGCATGGCCGGCAGGTCGGCACCCGGCGTCACCCAGGTGGCGGCCGAGCGGTCCATGATGCGGAAGGTGCCGCCGTCGAGCTCGGCGCCGCGCTTGCCGGTGACGACCACCCGCAGCGGCTGCCGGTCGGCCGGCACGCCCTGCGGGGAGCGGACGGTGAGCTGGGGATCGTCGGCCAGGACGGTGCCGATGCCGGCGATGATCGCGTCGACGCCGGAGCGCAGGCGGTGCACGTCGGCCCGGGCGTCCGGGGACGTGATCCACTTGCTGGTGCCGTCGGCGGCGGCCGAGCGGCCGTCCATGGTGGCGGCGAACTTCCAGATGACGTAAGGGGTGCCCCGGGTGACCGCGGTGAGCCAGCCCTCCATCGCGTCGTGGGCGGCTTCGTGCAGTACCAGACCGATTTCGACGACGACCCCGGCGGCGCGCAACGTCTCGGCCCCCCCGGCGGCGACCGGGTTGGGGTCGGCCACCCCGACCACGACCCGGGCCACCCCGGCCGCGACCAGGGCGCGCGAGCAGGGGCCGGTGCGACCCGTGTGGTTGCAGGGCTCCAGGGTGACATAGGCGGTGGCCCCGCGGGCCCGCTCGCCCGCCGCCAGCAGCGCCCGGACCTCGGCGTGCGGCCCGCCGGCCGGAGCCGTGCGCCCCTCGCCGACGATCTCGCCACCGGGCGCGACCAGCACGCAGCCGACATTGGGGTTCGGGCTGGTCTCGCCGAGGCTCAGGCGCGCCAGCTCGATGGCGCGTCGCATGAACGTCTCGTCGTCTGCCATGGCCCTCTCCCGCGTGGTCCGTGATCACACGCGGGGGGACGCCAATGGCACCCGGTCAGCGCCGGGAAACGCGCGGCGACCCTCCGGAATCCCCCGAAAACGGGTGACACCGGATCCCGCGCGCTGAACTCCCATCCGGACTTTGACCGTCGGCCCTGGACTCACACCAGGTCCACCGGCCGATGGCTTCGACCGGGTCGCGGGCTTCCGCTCCCGTCAGGGGCGGTTACCGCCGGTTCGGAATTTCACCGAGCCCCGCCAGCGCGTGGTGGGTACTTACGCTGAGTCTGACACACATCCGCCGGTCCTTACCTTCTCCGTTGCGGGATATGTGTCACAACTCGACGGCGCTGCGCCGGTCGACGGCCACGTAGTTGCCGTTGTGCTTCTTGGCCACCTTCTTCATCTCGGTGGCGATCGAGATGACCTCGCGGGGGTCGGTGAACTTGCCGCTCTCGGGGGTCGCGACGGCCACCCCGATCGACAGGGTGACCAGGTTGGGCTGCTGGACCTCGCCGGTGCGGGAGACGACCTCGATGTAGCCGCGCTCGGCGTCCACCGGGTCGTAGAGGGCGTCGGCGGCCGCCTCGAAGGCCAGGATCGCGTTGGTGGTGAGGTCCTTGAGCTGCTCCGGGGTGCACACGATGAGGAAGTCGTCGCCCCCGATGTGGCCCAGGAAGGCCGGCGGCAGCCCGATGTCAACCACGGCCCGGTGCAGCGCGCGGGCCAGCGCGATGATGAACTCGTCGCCGCGCTGGAAGCCGTACACGTCGTTGACCGGCTTGAACCGGTCGATGTCCACGTGCGAGACGGCGAAGTCGGTGCCGGCCCGGGCCCGGTCGGTGATCTCGCGCAGGATGCGGCTGTTGCCGGGCAGCCCCGTCAGCGGCGACACCTCGCGGTTCTCCTTGTTGCGCCGCAGCGTGGAGTGCACCCGGGCGACGAGCTCGGTGGTGTCGAACGGCTTGACCAGGTAGTCGTCGGCCCCGGCCTGCAGGCCGATCACCTTGTCGGCGGTCTGCCCGCGGGCGGTCAGCAGGATCACCGGCATCGAGGCGGTCATCGGGTCGGCCCGCAGCTTGCGGGTCAGCTCCAGGCCGTCCAGCTGCGGCATCATCCAGTCCACGACCGCGAGCGCGGGCTTGTGCTCGTGGATGAGGCCGAGCGCGGTCGCCCCGTCGTTGGCCACCAGCACCTCGAAGCCCTCGAGGTCGAGGTTCACCTTGATGAACCGGGCGATGTCGACGTCGTCGTCGACCACGAGGATCACGTCGCGTTCGCCCACTGCCGTCCCGTCTGTCAGGTCACTCGTTCGGGTGCACGGCGCTCAGCCGCCGGCGGCGAGCGCGCGCAGCTTGCGCACGGCCGCGGCCGGGTCGTCCGCCGCGTAGACGGCGGTTCCGGCCACGAACGTGTCCGCCCCCGCCTGCGCACACGCCGCGATCGTATCTTCGGCCACGCCGCCGTCGACTTCAATGCGCAAATCGAGATGACCGGTGTCAATGTGGCGGCGGGCCGTGCGGACCTTGTCCAGCAGCTCGGGCAGGAAGGCCTGGCCGCCGAAGCCGGCCTTGATGGTCATGATCAGCAGCAGGTCGAAGTGCGGCAGCAGCTCCAGGTACCCCTCGACCGGCGTGTCGCGGTCGATCGCCAGCCCGGCGCGGCTGCCGGCCGCGTGCAGGTCCTTGGCGACGGCGACCGGGTCGGTGGCCGCCTCGGCGTGGAACGTCACGTTGTAGGCCCCGGCCTCGGCGTAGTCGGTCGCCCAGCGGGCCGGGTCGGAGATCATGAGGTGGCAGTCGAACGGCATCGTGGTCGCCGCGCGCAGGCTCTTGACCACCGGCAGCCCGATCGTCAGGTTGGGCACGAAGTGGTAGTCCATGACGTCGACGTGCAGCCAGTCCGCGGCCCCCTCGACGGCGCGGGCCTCCTCGGCCAGGCGAGCGAAGTCCGCAGCGAGAATCGAGGGCGCGATCAGCAGGTTGTCCGGCACAGGCGTGATGCTATCGGCGAACTCGGCCCGCCCGCCGCGAACCCCGCGGCATTCCTGCGAGAATGTCAGGTATGGATGTCGTCGAGGCCATCATCAGCGATCACGTACGGTTCGAGCGGTTGCTGCGCACGCTTCGGGCCCGTGACACCGACACCGAGGGGGTGCGGGCCCGGCGCACGGCGGTGCGGGCCGAGCTCGCCGACCTCCTCGTGGGGCACGCGGCGGCGGAGGAGTCGGAGGTGTACCCGAAGCTGCGCGAGCTGTTCGGCGGCGGCGACCACGTGGAGCACGGGGCCGACGAGCACGTCGAGGGGCACGTCCGGCTGCTGGCCCTGCTCGACGTCGGCGACGTGCTCGCGCCGGAGTTCGACCGGGCGCTGGGCAAGCTGTCCAACTCCCTGATGCACCACCTCGACGAGGAGGAGCGCACCCTGCTCAACGACGCCCGGCTGCGGCTGGACGCCGCGACCCGGGCCGCGCTCGGGCGGGCCTGGGTCGCCGAGCGGGACCGGCTGATCGCGGCCGGGTGCGGGTCACGGGCCGGGGTGGCCGCGCTGATCCCGCACCAGCGCTCTAGCTCGCACGTTTGAGCAGAGCCACGAACATCGCGTCGGTACCGTGCCGGTGCGGCCACAGCTGGACCGTGGGGCCGGTGCCCACCTCGGGCAGGCTCGCCGGCAGGTGGGGGCGCGCGTCCATCAGCTCCATGTCGATCGACGCGCGGCGGGCCGCCTCCGTCACCGACACCTCGGTCTCGGCCTGGTGCGGCGAGCACGTGACGTACGCCACGACACCGCCGGGCCGTACCGCGCGAAACGCCGACTGCAGCAGCTCCCGCTGCAGCCGGGTCAGCGGCGGCAGGTCCGACGGCTGGCGGCGCCAGCGTGCCTCGGGCCGGCGGCGCAGGGCCCCCAGGCCGGTGCACGGCGCGTCCACGAGCACCCGGTCGAACCCGCCCTCGGGCAGGTCCTGGTCCTTGCCGACGTCGCGGCCGTCCGCGTTGATCGTGTAGACCGGCAGCCGCTCCGTGGCCCGGGCGACCAGCGCCGCCCGGTGGTGGGCGACCTCGACCGCGGTCACGTGCGCGTCCCGCTCGGCCGCCAGCGCGCCGAGCAGTCCCGCCTTGCCGCCGGGGCCCGCGCACAGGTCGAGCCAGCGCTCGTCCGGCCCGGTGAGCTCGGCGTCGGCGAGCACCGCGGCGACGAGCTGGCTGCCCTCGTCCTGCACGTGGGCCCGCCCGTCGCGCACGGCCGCGATGCCGCCCGGGTCGCCACCGCCCGACAGCACGACCGTGAACGGCGAGTACCGCCCGACGGTCGCCCCGCGCAGCGACGCGGCCAGGTCGGCCCCGCTGATCAGGCCCGGCCGGGCGCACAGGTGCACCGGCGGCGGCAGGTTGTCCGCGTCCAAAGCCAGCTCGGCCTCGTCGAGCGAGCCCAGCGCGTCGGCGAACGCGTTGACGATCCACGCCGGGTGGGCGTGCGCGAGCGCGGCCCGGCCGATCGGGTCGGCCGGGGCCAGGCGCTCGATCCAGGCCGCGCGGTCGGACTCGGCGACCCGGCGCAGGACCGCGTTGGAGAAGCCGGCCGCGCCCGGGACCAGCGAGCGGACCAGGTCCACGGTGGTGGCCACGGCTGCGTGGGCGCCGACGCGCATGTGCAGCAGCTGGTACGCCCCGATCCGCAGCGCGTCGCGCACCGGCGGGTCGATGCGCTCCATCGCCCGGTCGGCCGCGGCGGCCACGATCGCGTCGAGGGTGCCGGTCTGGCGCAGCGTGCCGTAGGTCAGCTCGGTCGCGAACGCCGCATCGCGCCCCGACACCCCGTTCTCGCGCAGGATGCCGGGCAGGACGAGGTTGGCGTAGGCGTCGTCGCGGTGCACGGCGGCCACGGCCTCGTACGCGGCCTCGCGGGCCGGGTCGATCGCGGGCCGGCCGCCCCGCGGGGGCCGGGCGAGCCGGTCGTCGCGCCCACCGGCGGGCCGCTGACCGGGGCCCCGCCGAGGAGCCGAGCGCATCAAGACACGAGCTCCCCGGACTCGACCCGGGCGCCCCGGGCCCACGCGTCGGCCGGCATCGCCTTCTTGCCGGGCGCGGTGACGGTGCCGAGGACCACGGGGACGGTGCCGGTGCCGACCAGGACCCGGTTGCGCTCGACGACGAGCTCGCCGGGTGCGGGCGCGGGCGGGTTGCCGGCGATCACGGTCGCGGCCGTGAGCGGGGTCACCGGGCCGAGCTTGAGCCGGTCGCCGCGGAACGTCGTCCACGCGCTCGGGGCCGGGGTGCAGGCGCGCACCCGCCGGTCGACCGCGAACGCCGGGTCGGCCCACCGCACCTGCGCGTCCTCGACGGTCAGCTTGGGTGCGGTCGAAATGCCTTCGTGCGGCTGCGGTACCGCCGACAGGGTCCCCGCCTCGATCCCGTCCAGGACGCGCACGAGCAGCTCCGCCCCCGACACGGCGAGCCGCTCCAGCAGGTCGCCGGAGGTGTCGCGGGGCCCGACGGCCTCGGTCAGCGTGCCGTAGACCGGGCCGGTGTCCAGCCCCTCCTCCAGCAGGAACACGCTCGCGCCGGTGACCTCGTCGCCGTGCAGGACGGCGTGCTGGACCGGAGCCGCGCCGCGCCAGGCCGGCAGCAGCGAGAAGTGCAGGTTCACCCAGCCGTACCGGGGAATGTCCAGCGCGCTGCGCGGGACCAGGGCGCCGTAGGCGACGACCGGCGCGCAGTCGGGCTCCAGCTCGCGCAGCCGGTCCTGGAACTCGGGCTCGCGCGGCTTGGCCGGGGTGAGGACGGGAATCTTCCGCGCCGCGGCCCAGGCGCTGACCGGCGACGGGACCAGGTTGCGGCCGCGGCCCGAGGGCGCGTCCGGGCGCGTGACGACCGCCACGAGCTCGTGCTTGGAGTCGGCGATCGCGTCGAGGGCGGGCAGGGCCACCTGGGGCGTGCCCGCGAAGACCAGCCTCATCGGATGCCGAACAGCCCGTGCGGGCTCGCCTTGACCACCGGCGGCGCTTCGGGGTTGTACCACTCCGCTGCCCGGATCTCCTTCATGGCCTGCTTCCGTCGCTCGGGATCGAGGCGGTCCACGAACAGCACCCCGTCGAGGTGGTCGGTCTCGTGCTGGGCACAGCGGGCCATCAGCCCGGTGCCGACGATCTGGATCGGGTCGCCGTGCTGATTGAACCCCTTGGCGATGACGTTCTGCCGCCGCTTGGTGTCGATGTACACCCCGGGGATGGACAAGCAGCCCTCGGGCCCGTCCTGCTCCTCCTCGTCGGGGAACTCCAGCACCGGGTTGACCAGGTGCCCGACGACGTCGTCGACGTCGAAGGAGAACACCCGCAGCCCGACCCCGATCTGCGGCGCGGCGAGCCCGGTGCCGTTCTGCTGGTGCATGGTCTCCAGCAGGTCGCTCACCAGCTTGCGCAGCTCCTTGTCGAAGTCGACGACCGGGTCGGCCTCGGTGCGCAGCACTGGATCGCCGAACAGGCGGACGGACTGGACGGTCAAGCGGCACCCCAACGTGAAGAATCGGACCGAGGATCGGTGGAATTCGAGCCTGTCAAGTCTAGAGCCCGTGCCGCGGTCGGGCTCAGCGCCCCAGTGCGGACTCGAGCACGGCCGGCAACGGCGGCGCACCCTCGCGGTTGTCCACCTCGACGTGCGGCACCGCGGGGGGCCGGTCCGGCGGGATGGCGGCCAGGAACTCCGGCCACCGCGCCAGCTTCTGCCCGTCCCGGTGCGACCCCCGGGCCAGCAGCCGGCGCCGCAGGGTGGCCGGGTCGGAGCGGACCCAGACCAGCGTCACCGGGTCCCCGCCCAGCGCGGCCACGAAGGAGGCCCACCGCGACGGGTCCGAGATCTGGCCGGTGAACGGCCCCGAGAGCAGCACCGGGCACCCGTGCGAGCGGATCTCCCGGGCGGTCGCGGCCAGCCCGCCGTACTCGTGGACCTTGATGTTGGTGTCGTACCAGGGACCCTCCCGCTCACCCGCGGGGCGGCCCGCCGCCTCCAGGGTGGCCGCCACGAAGTCGCCGTAGACCGTGTCCTTGTCCAGCAGGGCCGGGGTCGGGGCCAGCAGGCGCAGCAGCAGGCTCGCGACCGTGGACTTGCCGGCGCCCGGCGGGCCGGCGACCACCCAGGCCGGGGCGGTCATGCCGACACCTCCGCAAGCTCCGGCACCGGCACGACAGAACTGTGCTCCTGATTCGCGGCCCCTCCGCTCCGCTCCGGACCGCTCATGCGACGAGGAGCTGGTTCGTGGCCAGCTCGCGGTAGAGCGGGCTGGTCTCCAGCAGTTCTTCGTGCCGGCCCACGGCTGCGACCCGGCCCGCCTCCAGGACCACGATCTGGTCGGCGTCCACGACGGTCGACAGGCGGTGGGCCACCACGATCATGGTGCGGTCGCGGGCCACGGTGTCGATCGCCTCGCGCAGGGCCACCTCGTTGCGGGCGTCAAGGTTCGACGTCGGCTCGTCCAGCAGGAGGATCGGGGGCGCGGCCAGCAGGGTACGGGCGATCGCCAACCGCTGCCGCTCGCCCCCGGACAGCAGCACGCCGCCCTCGCCGACCTGCGCGTCCAGGCCCTCCGGGGTGCGGCCGACGATCTCCGTCAGGTTGACCGCGGCCAGCACCGCGAGCATCTGGGCCTCGGACGCGTCCGGGACCGTGAGGCGGAGGTTCTCGCGCAGCGAACCGGCGAGGACGGGGGCCTCCTGCTCGACGTACCCGAGCTGGGCGCGCAGGGCGGTGCGGGGCAGGTCGCGCACGTCCACGCCGGCCACCCGGACCGTGCCCCCGGTCACGTCGTAGAAGCGCTCGGCCAGCTGCAGCAGGGTCGACTTGCCGGCGCCGGACGGGCCGACCAGCGCGGTGCGGGTCCCGTACGGCACCGCGAACGACACGTCCCGCAGGATCGTCTCCGGCGAGGCGGCGTAGCCGAACGTGACGCGCTCGAAGACCACCGCCGCCGGGCCGCCGGACGGGGTGGCGGTGCCGGTGTCGGCCTCCAGCGGCACGGCCAGGATGTCCTCCATCCGCTGCAGCGCGCCGAGGCCGGTCTGCAGCTGGGTGTACGCGTGCAGCGCCTGCCCCAGCGGCATGACCAGGAAGAACAGGTAGAGGACGAACGCGACGAGGTCGCCGACGCTGATCGTGCCGGCGGCGACCCGGGCACCCCCGACGCCGAGCAGCAGCAGGAACGCGCCCTGGATGGCGGCGATGCTGGCCGGGCCGACGAGGGCCTGCAGGCGGGCGATGCGCACGCCGGCGCGGTACGCCTCCTCGGCGCTCGTCTCCACGGCCGCGATCTCGCGGTCCTCGGCGTTGCTGGCCCGGATCGTGCGGGCGGCCGACAGCGCGCGCTCCACGGCGCTGGTCATCTCGCCGATGCGCTCCTGCGCCGCCTCGGAGGCCGGCCGGACCCGGCGGGAGAAGATCACCGCGATCGACAGGCCGACGGCGAGGCCGAGCCCGGCGGTGAGGAACAGGATCGGGTCGAGCAGCAGCATCGCCACGGCCGCGCCGACCACCATCACCGCGCCGGTGACGGTCTCGAACAGCCCGGACGTGACCACGGCCCGCAGCAGGGTGGTGTCCGCGCCGACCCGGGAGAGCAGGTCACCGGTACGGCGTGCGTCGTACTCGCTGATCGGCAGCCGCAGCAGGTGCCGGGTCAGCCGCCGGCGCGAGCTGAGCACCAGCCCCTCGGCCGTGCGCTGCAGCAGGTAGTCGCGGAACGCGTTGATCACGGCGACGGCGGCCAGCACCACGACGAGCAGCGCCACGGTGCCCCCGACGGCCCGGGACGCCTGTAGCCCGTCGAGCACCTGGCGGGTCAGCAGCGGCTGGGCGAGCGTGGTGACGGAACCGAGGAGGGAGAGGACCCCGACGACGACGAGGGTGGCCCGATGATCACGGAGGTAGGGCAGCAACGACCGCAGCGAGACGCGAGGCGAGGCGGACACGCGTTCAAAGGTACTTTCTCGTCACACCAAGTCGAGTCACACCAAGTCGAGTGGATCGATCTGGATGCGGACCGGGTCGGCGGCCTTGCGCACCGAGCGCGCCCCCGCCGCCGCCTTCAACGCGTGCGCGAGCGCCTTGCCGGCCGACCTCGCCGTGCGGACGAGCATCCGCTCCTGCCCCTCGGCGGCCGGGACCGGGCCCAGCACCTCCGCCCCGGGCGGCAGCTCCGCCAGCGACAACAGCTCCGCCACCGCCGCCGGGGCGCCGGTCAGGGCCGCCATCCGCGCCGCCGGCGGAAAGCCCAGCTCCCGCCGGTCCGCGAGCTCGCGCGCGGCCAGCCACGCCGGGTCGAAGCGCAGCAGCGCCTGCACCGCCGCGAGGCCGCCGTCGGCGACCACCACCACCGGGGCGCCCGGCCGGGCCAGGGCGGCCGCCGCGAACCAGCGGCGCAGCGCCTCCTCCGTGCCGCGCAGGTCGGCCCGGGTCAGGAAGGCCCAGGTGTCGAGCAGCAGGACCGCGCCGAAGCCGCCCTCGGCGAGCGGCTCGGCACCGGGCGTGGCGACGACCAGCGCGGCCTCCCCCGGCACCGACGTCAGGATCTCGTCGCGGCCCGACGTGCGCACCGGCGTGTCCGGGAAGGCCCGCGCCAGCTCCTCCGCCGTGCGCCGGGCGCCGATGACCGCGGCGCGCAGGCGGTGGCTGCCGCACTCCGGGCAGGCGTGGCCGGCGTCCGGGCGGCCGCACCAGCGGCAGACCGGCACCCCGTCGGCGGCCGGGAGGGCGAGCGGGCCGGAGCAGTGCGCGCACCGGGCCGGGGTGAAGCAGTCGGCGCACGCGACCGCGGGCAGATAGCCGCGCCGGGGCACCTGGATCAGCACCGGGGCCCCGCCGGCCAGGGCCTCGCGGGCGGCGCGCCAGGCCACGGTGGGCAGCCGGGCGGCGGCGGCCTGCGGGTCCCGGCTGCGCTCGTGCTCGCCGACGAACTGCACCCGCGGCATGGCGCGCCGCAGCTCGTCCCGGGTCGCGCCGACCTCGATCGCCCAGCGGGTCTCCACAAGCTGTTGCGCTTCTGCGGTACGCCCGAAGCCCCCCACGATCGCCGCACACCCCTCCAGCTCGGCGCGGGCCAGCAGGACCTGCCGGGCGTGCGGATAGGGCGCCCGCTGCTCGGCGTGCAGGTCGTCCCCGTCGTCCCAGATGGCGACCAGGCCCAGCCCGGCGACGGGGGCGAACGCGGCCGCGCGGGTGCCGATCACGATCCGGGCGGTACCGCGCGCGGCGGCCAGAAAGCGCCGGTACCGCTCGGCCGGCCCGATCGCCGCCGACAGCGCCACATGCCGCCCGGGCCCGCCGAGCACCCGCAGCAGCGCGGCGTCCAGGCGATCGAGGTCACGGGCGTCGGCCACCACGATGAGCGCGCCCTTCCCGGCGGCGAGGCTGGTCGCGGCCGCCTCGGCCAGCCGGGCGGGCCAGTCCTCGCCGGGCAGCGCCGTCCAGACCGCGCGCGGCTTCCGATCGTCGGCGATGGCCCGCAGCAGCGCACTCCCGGCGTGGTATCTGGCCCACCCCTCAAGGGGGCCACCCTCCGAGGGCGGCGGGGCCACGAACGGCTCGGGCGCCGGGGGCGGGTCCGCCGCCTCGGCGCGCGCGTGGCGGGGCGGGATGGCGAGGCGGAGGACGTCGGAGAGGGTGCCCGCGTACCGGTCGGCGATCTCCCGCGCCAGCCGCTCGACCTCCGGCGTCAGCACGCGCTCCGGCGAGACGACCTTCTCCAGGTACGACAGCCGCCCCTCGTGCGTCGTCTCCGCGCCCCGCGCGAGCACGAAGCCGTCCACGACCTGGCCGGAGAAGCGGACCTTCACCCGCGTCCCGGGCCGGGCCGCCGCCGCGGATTCGGCGGGGACCAGGTAGTCGAAGGGGCGGTCCAGGTGCGGCAGCGGGCTGTCGACGCAGACCCGGGCGATCGGCGAATCGTCGGCCGCGCGTTTCGGCGGGGCGGCCTTGCGGGCGGCGCGCGCCTTCCCGCCGGCGTTTCCGGCAATGCGCTCGGCGGCCGCCCGCGGCTTCAGTTCCGACTCGGGGAACAACGCCGATTCAATAGGCTCCGATGGGTCAATAGACTCTGCTAGATCTGTTGAGCGCTCGACATCGGCGGGTGAAGCTGAATGAATAGACTCATCTGGATTAGCGCCAGGTGGCGGAAATGACGGAGGCCGATCAATCCGGGATCCGGGCTGATCGGCCAACGTCGGAAGCTGTTTCGAAAACGTCAGGCGCCGGCGGCGGACTTCAGCTCGGCCGTGCGGGAGGCCTGCTCCCACGAGAAGCCGGGAAGCTCGCGGCCGAAGTGACCGTAGGCCGCCGTCTGCTGGTAGACCGGCTTGAGCAGGTCCAAGTCGCGGATGATGGCGGCCGGGCGCAGGTCGAAGACCTCGTTGATGGCCTTCTCGATCCGCTCGACCGGCACGACCTCGGTGCCGAAGGTCTCGACGAACAGCGAGACCGGGTGCGCCTTGCCGATGGCGTAGGCGACCTGCACCTCGCAGCGCTCGGCCAGACCCGCGGCCACGACGTTCTTGGCGACCCAGCGCATGGCGTAGGCGGCCGAGCGGTCGACCTTGGACGGGTCCTTGCCGGAGAACGCGCCGCCGCCGTGGCGGGCGTAGCCGCCGTAGGTGTCGACGATGATCTTGCGACCGGTGAGGCCGGCGTCGCCCATGGGGCCGCCGATCTCGAAGCGGCCGGTCGGGTTGACCAGCAGGCGGTAGCCATCGGTGTCCAGCCCCAGGCCCTCGAGCTCGGGGGCGATGACGTGCTCGCGCACGTCCGGGGTCAGCAGCGAGTCGAGCGAGATGTCGGGCGCGTGCTGGCTGGACACCACGACGGTGTGCAGGCGCACCGGGCGCAGGCCGTCGTACTCGATGGTGACCTGGGTCTTGCCGTCCGGGCGCAGGTAGGGGATGGTCCCGTCCTTGCGCACCGCGGAGAGCCGGCGGGCCAGGCGGTGGGCCAGCGCGATCGGCAGCGGCATGAGCTCGGGGGTCTCGCTGCAGGCGAAGCCGAACATCATGCCCTGGTCGCCGGCGCCTTGCAGGTCGAGGGCGTCGCCGCCGGCGCCCTCGCGGACCTCGATGGCCGAGTCGACGCCCTGGGCGATGTCGGGCGACTGCGAGCCGATGGAGACGCTCACGCCGCAGGACGCGCCGTCGAAGCCCTTCTTGGACGAGTCGTAGCCGATGCCGAGGATGGTCTCCCGGACGATCTTGGCGATGTCGGCGTAGGCGCTGGTGGTCACCTCGCCCGCGACGTGGACCTGGCCGGTCGTGATGAGCGTCTCGACGGCCACGCGGCTGCGCGCGTCCTGGGTGAGAAGCGCATCGAGGACGCCGTCACTGATCTGATCGGCGATCTTGTCCGGGTGGCCTTCGGTGACCGACTCCGACGTGAACAGGCGGCGTGCCAATGGTGCTCCTCAGGGGGATGCGGCGGACGACTAACAAGTTCCGCCAGAGTGTACGACCAAGCACTGGCGCTTCGGTCGACCCTCCGGCAGGTTACGCGGCGCTGCGCTGCGCCGCTTACCTCGGTCATCAGGCAAGACGGGCGGCGACGCGATCCAAAATCCTATCCGCCAGCTCGTCTTTGGGCATCTCCGACAGTGCGTCGCGGCTGCCGTCCGCCCCGAGGATCACGGCCTGGTTGTGCTCGGCCCCGAACGTCTTGTCCACGCCGACCTCGTTGACCACGATCAGGTCGGCCCGTTTGCGCAGCAGTTTCTCCTGGCCCGCGACCAGGGCCCGGTCCAGGTCGGCGGTCTCGGCCGCGAAGGCGACCAGCACCTGACCCGGGCGCTTGGCCGCGCCCAGCTCGGCCGCGATGTCCGGGTTGGTGACCAGCTCCAGCGTGGGCGCGGCGCCGTCCACCTTCTTGATCTTCGTGGCGGACCGGCTCGCGGGCCGGAAGTCGGCCGGCGCGGCAGCCATGATCACCGCGTCGGCCGAGGTCGCGGCGGCGACGGCGGCCGTGCGCAGCTGCTCGGTGGTCTCCACGCGAACAAGGTCCGCACCCGCCGGGTCCGGGAGTGTGACGTTCGCCGCGATGAGCGTGACCCGGGCGCCCCGGGCGACGGCCGCGCGGGCGATCGCGTAGCCCTGCTTGCCCGACGAGCGGTTGCCGATGAACCGCACCGGGTCGATCGGCTCGCGGGTGCCGCCGGCGGTGACCACGATGTGCCGCCCGGCCAGGTCGTGCTCGGAGACCCCTGAGACGCCCCGGCGCAGCAGGCGGGTGGCGACGGCGAAGATCCCGGCCGGCTCGGGCAGCCGCCCCTTGCCGGTGTCGGCCCCGGTGAGCCGCCCGACGGCGGGCTCGAGCACGATCGCGCCGCGGGACCGCAGCGTGGCCACGTTGGCCTGGGTGGCGGGGTGCTCCCACATCTCGGTGTGCATGGCCGGCGCGAAGAGCACCGGGCACCGGGCGGTGAGCAGCGTGTTGGTCAGCAGGTCGTCGGCGAGCCCGTGCGCGGCCTTGGCCAGCAGGTCGGCGGTGGCCGGGGCGATGACGACGAGGTCGGCCTCGCGGCCGAGCCGGACGTGCGGCACCTCGTGGGCGCCGGTCCAGACGTCGGTGCTCACCGGCTGCCCGGACAGGGCGGCCCAGGTGGCCTCACCGACGAAGGTGAGCGCGGCGGCGGTGGGGACGACCCGCACCCGGTGACCGGACTCGGTCAGCAGCCGCAGCAGCTCGCAGGCCTTGTAGGCGGCGATACCGCCGGCCACGCCGAGGACGACCCGAGGGCGTCCCTCGGCGGGCTGGTCAGGCATTGCTCGGCTCAGGCGACTTCTTCGATGCGCTCGGCGGTCAGCAGCCCGCTGTTGATCTCGCGCAGGGCGATGGAGAGCGGCTTCTCCTGCGGCGTCGTCTCCACGAGGGGGCCGACGTACTCGAGGAGCCCCTCGCCCAGCTGGCTGTAGTAGGCATTGACCTGGCGGGCACGCTTCGCCGCGAAAATCACCAAGGCGTACTTCGACGTCGTCTTCTCGAGCAGCTCGTCGATCGGCGGGTTGGTGATCCCCTGCGGGTCTGCCACGGTTCCGGCCACTGATACAACCTCTAAACTTTCAAATTGACGGCTCTCGTGGGCTTGTCAGCACACGAACCTGCCCACCTTACCAGAGCTGCGGGAACGCCGACGCGCCCGGACCGATGAGGTCCGGGCGCGTCGAGATGTTTGCACCGGTCCGGGGGGACCGCCGAGGGCTCACTTGCCGCCGGCGAACTCCCCGAGCAGGGCCTTGCGCTGCTGGTCACCCAGGCCGCGCAGGCGGCGGCTCTCGGCGATCTTCAGCTTCTCCATGATCTGCGTTGCGCGGATCTTGCCGATGCCGGGCATCGCCTGGAGAACGGCCGAGACCTTGAGCTTGCCGACGACATCGTCGGACTCCGCACGGTCGATCACGGCGGCAAGCGTCGTCTTGCCCTGCTTGAGTTGCTCCTTCAGCTCAGCGCGAGCCTTACGGATCTCAGCCGCCTTTTCCAAAGCGGCAGCGCGCTGTTCCGGGCTCAGTGACGGGAGCGGCACCAGGTCTCCTCAGGTCCCTTGAAAAAAGTGTTGATGGTCTAGCGCCGGGAAAACTAGCGGTCAGAAGCCATTTCGGCAACGTCAGAAGGCAAGATCGACGCCTTGTGAAGATTCAGTGATCACGCAGTGATCGCAATTGCGGACGCACAGGAATCCCGCGCGCGGTCCGCGGCGGCCCGCAACGCGCCCTCATCGGGACCCGCCGAGAGGACTTCGCGCGACCACGAAGGCAGAACGAGACCGAGCGCGTTCCCGAATACGGCGCGCAGATCCTCCGCCTTGCCGCCCTGCGCCCCGAGACCCGGCGCGAGGATCGGTCCATTGAGATCGGTGAGCCTGTGTCCGGTCGGCCCGACCGTCGCCCCGACCACCACGCCGATGTCACCCATAGGGCTCACACCCGCGTTGACCTGCGCAATCTCGTCGATCACGTTCTGCGCCACGGTCCGCCCGTCGGCCGCCACGGCCCGCTGGACGGCCGCGCCTTCCGGGTTCGAGGTCAGGGCCAGCACGAACGCGCCGAGGCCGTTTTCGCGGGCTTTGTCGACGATCGGGCGCAACGCACCGAAGCCGAGGTACGGACTGACGGTGATCGCGTCGGCGCACAGCGGAGAGGCCGGATCGAGGTACGCGTCGGCGTACGCGGCGGCCGTGGAACCGATGTCACCCCGCTTGACGTCGAGGATGACCAGGCTGCCCGAGCCCCTCAACTGTCGGATAACCGACTCGAGCACCGCTATGCCCCTGGAGCCGAAACGCTCAAAAAAGGCGGACTGGGGCTTGATCGCCGCAACCCGTCCGGCCAGGGCGTCTCCGACCGTCCGACCGAACGCTTCCAGGCCCTTGACATCGTCGGAGAGGCCCCAACTCGCCAGGAGGGAGGGGTGCGGGTCGATGCCGACGCACAGCGGTCCCAGCGTGTCCATGGCGGCCCGCAGCCGGGCGCCGAATGCCTCGCTCACGTCATGCTCTCCTCGTCGCTGCGACGGACCCGCGCACGAGGCCGGGCCCGTGGTAGATGAAGCCGGTGTAGAGCTGGATCAGGGCGGCGCCGGCGTCGAGCATCCGCTGGGCGTCCTCGGGGCGGGTGATCCCGCCCACGCCGACGACCGGCAGCCCGCTCTCCTTGGTGACGAACCGCACGACCTCCAGGGCCCGCGCCGCGAGCGGCCGACCGGACAGCCCGCCCGCCTCCGGGGTGGAGACGCCGGGGCGCTCGATGGTCGTGTTGGTCGCGATGAGCCCGGCCACGCCCAGCCCGAGGCAGACGTCCAGCAGCTCGCCCAGGGCGGCGTCGGTCAGGTCGGGAGCGACCTTGACCAGGATGGGCACCGGGCCGCCGAGCGTCTGCGCCTCGGTGCGCAGGGCGCCCAGGATCGCCGACAGGTGCGCCTTGTCCTGCAGCTGGCGCAGGCCCGGGGTGTTCGGCGAGCTGACGTTCACGGCGAAGTAGGAGCCCAGGCCGTACAACTGGCGGAAACTGTGCACGTAGTCCTCGACGGCGCCGGTCAGCGGCGTGACCTTGGACTTGCCGAGGCTGATGCCCAGCGGCACCGGGAGGGGCCCCAGCGCGCGCAGCCGGGCGGCCAGGGCATCGGCGCCCGCGTTGTTGAAGCCCATCCGGTTGACGATCGCCTCGTGCTGCGGCAGGCGGAACAGCCGCGGCCGCTCGTTGCCCGGCTGGGCGTGCCGGGTGACGGTGCCGACCTCGACGAAGCCGAAGCCGAGCCGGGGCCAGGCGCCCAGCGCCCGGCCGTCCTTGTCCATGCCGGCGGCGAGCCCGACCGGGTTGGGGAAGTCCACCCCGAACACGGTCCGGCGCGCCCCGGGCGGGCTGAACGCCCGCCGCGCCCGGGGTACGCGGGCCAGCATCCGCAGGGTCCGCTCGTGCACCGACTCGGCGTCGCCGCCGTTGAGCCGGAACAGCACCGGCCGGACCGTCCGCGTGTAGAGCGTCACCGCGCTTCCCGCAGGGCCGCGTGCAGCTCCTGCAGCGGCCGCACGGTCATCTCGCCGCGGATGAGCGCCTCGACGCCCATGACCGCGGCCGCCGCGCCCGGCAGCGTGGTGATGCACGGGATGTCGGCGACCACCGCCGCGCTGCGGATCTCGTAGCCGTCCTGCCGTCCGCTGGAGCCCTGCGGCGTGTTGATGACCAGGTCGACCTCGCCGGCCGCGATCAGCGACACGGCGTTGCGCCCACCGCCCTCCTCGTAGTGCTTGGGCACGATCTCGCACGCCACGCCGTAGCGGCGCAGCACCTCCCCCGTCCCGGCGGTGGCCACGATCGCGAAGCCCAGGTCGGCGAGGCGCTTGACCGGGAAGACGATCCCGCGCTTGTCCCGGTTGGCCACGGTGACGAGCACGGTGCCCGAGGTCGGCAGCGAGCCGTACGCGGCCGCCTGCGACTTGGCGAACGCGTGGCCGAAGGACGGGTCGATGCCCATCACCTCGCCGGTCGACTTCATCTCCGGGCCGAGCAGGTTGTCCACGCCCTTGCCCTCGGTGGTGCGGAACCGCTTGAACGGCAGCACCGCCTCCTTGACCGCGATCGGCGCGTGCTCGGGCAGCGCCCCGCCGTCGCCCTCGGCCGGCAGCAGCCCCTCGGCCCGCAGCTCGGCGACGGTGGCCCCGAGCGCGATCCGGGCGGCCGCCTTGGCCAGCGGCACCGCGGTCGCCTTGGACACGAACGGCACGGTGCGCGAGGCGCGCGGGTTGGCCTCCAGCACGTACAGCACGTCGTCCTTGAGCGCGTACTGCACGTTGAGCAGCCCCCGCACCCCGACCCCGCGCGCGATGGCCGTGGTGTAGCGCCGGACCTCCGCCAGGTGCACCGCCGCGAGCGTGATCGGCGGCAGCGCGCAGGACGAGTCGCCGGAGTGGATGCCGGCCTCCTCGATGTGCTCCATCACGCCGCCGAGGTACACCTCGCCGGTCGCGTCGCACAGCGCGTCGACGTCGATCTCGATGGCGTCGTCGAGGAACCGGTCGACGAGCACCGGATGGGCGGGCGAGATCTCGGTGGCCCGGCCGATGTAGTCGCGCAGCGTCGGCTCGTCGTAGACGATCTCCATGCCCCGGCCGCCGAGCACGTAGGACGGGCGGACCAGCACCGGGTAGCCGATCTCGTCGGCGATCCGCTTGGCCTCCGGGAACGTGGTCGCGGTGCCGTGCGCGGGCGAGCGCAGGCCGGCGTCGGTCAGCAGCTGGCCGAACAGCCCGCGGTCCTCGGCGAGGTCGATGGCGGCGGGTGAGGTACCGACGATCGGAACCCCGGCCCGCTCCAGCTGCTCGGCCAGCCCGAGCGGGGTCTGCCCGCCCAGCTGCACGATCACCCCGACGACACCCGGGCCACCGGCGGCCCGCCCGGACTCGTTCTCGGCGTGCACGACCTCGAGGACGTCCTCGAACGTGAGCGGCTCGAAGTACAGCCGGTCGGCGGTGTCGTAGTCGGTCGACACCGTCTCCGGGTTGCAGTTGACCATGACGGTCTCGTAGCCCTTGGCCCGCAGCGCCATGACCGCGTGCACGCACGAGTAGTCGAACTCGATGCCCTGGCCGATGCGGTTCGGGCCGGAGCCCAGGATGATCACCTTCGGCCGGTCGGACGGGGTGACCTCGGTCTCGTCCTCGTAGGTGCTGTAGTGGTACGGCGTACCCGCGGCGAACTCGGCGGCGCAGGTGTCGACCGTCTTGTAGACCGGCCGCAGCCCGAGGCGGTGGCGCAGCGAGCGCACCCCGTCCTCGCCGGCGAACTCGGGGCGCAGCGCGGCGACCTGGCGGTCGGAGAGCCCGGCGCGCTTGGCCCGGCGCAGCAGCGGCAGGTCGAGCACGGCGGCGTCGACGATCTCGGCGCGCAGCTCCACGAGCGCGGCGAGCTGGTCGACGAACCACGGGTCGTAGCCGGAGACCTTGGCGACCTCGTCGGCGCTGTGCCCCTGCCGCAGCGCGAGCTCGGCGGTGTAGAGCCGGCCGTCGTGCGGCACCCGCAGGTCCTCCAGCACCGACGCCTCGGACGCGTCCGGGAGCGTCCAGAACCCGGTGGCCTTCGTCTCCAGCGAGCGCATCGCCTTGCCCAGGGCCTCGGCGAAGGTGCGCCCGAGCGACATCGCCTCCCCCACCGACTTCATGGTGGTGGTCAGCTCGGGATCGGCGCCGGGGAACTTCTCGAAGGCGAACCGCGGGATCTTCACCACGACGTAGTCCAGCGACGGCTCGAACGCGGCCGGCGTCTTGAGCGTGATGTCGTTCGGGATCTCGTCCAGCGTGTAGCCGATGGCGAGCTTCGCCGCGATCTTGGCGATCGGGAAGCCGGTCGCCTTGGACGCCAGGGCGCTGGAGCGCGACACCCGCGGGTTCATCTCGATCACCACGAGGCGCCCGTTCGCCGGGTTGACCGCGAACTGGATGTTGCAGCCGCCGGTGTCCACGCCGACCTCGCGAAGGACGGCAATGCCAAGATCACGGAGCCGCTGGTACTCCACGTCGGTCAGCGTCATCGCCGGCGCCACGGTCACCGAGTCGCCGGTGTGCACGCCCATCGCGTCGACGTTCTCGATCGAGCACACGACGACCACGTTGTCGTGCCGGTCGCGCATGAGCTCGAGCTCGTACTCCTTCCAGCCGAGCACGCTCTCCTCGATGAGCACCTCGTGCACCGGGGAGGCGGCCAGGCCGCCGCCGGCGAGGCGGTCGAGGTCGGCCGCGTTGTGGGCCATGCCGGAGCCGAGCCCGCCCATGGTGAACGAGGGCCGGATGACGACCGGCAGGCCGAGCTCCTCGACGGTCGCGTGCACCTCGTCCATCGAGTGGCAGACCCGCGAGCGGGGCGTCTCGCCGCCGGCCCGGGCCACGATGTCCTTGAACAGCTGGCGGTCCTCGCCGCGGCGGATGGCGTCGATGTCGGCCCCGATGAGCTCCACGCCGTACTTCTCCAGGACGCCCGCCTCGTGCAGGGCCACCGCGGTGTTGAGCGCGGTCTGCCCGCCCAGGGTGGCCAGCAGCGCGTCGGGGCGCTCGCGGGCGATCACCTGCTCGACGAACTCGGGCGTGATCGGCTCGACGTAGGTGGCGTCGGCGAACTCGGGGTCGGTCATGATGGTCGCCGGGTTGCTGTTCACCAGGCTGACCCGCAGGCCCTCGGCCCGCAGCACGCGGCAGGCCTGGGTGCCCGAGTAGTCGAACTCGCAGGCCTGGCCGATGACGATCGGGCCGGAGCCGATGACGAGGACGTGCCGGAGGTCGGTGCGCTTAGGCATTGGTCTGCATCAGCTCCGCGAATCGATCGAACAGGTAATCCGCGTCGTGCGGCCCCGCTGCCGCCTCCGGGTGGTACTGCACGGTGAAGGCCGGGGTGTCCAGGCAGCGCAGACCCTCGACCACGTTGTCGTTGAGGCAGACGTGGCTCACCTCGACCGCCCCGAACTCGGTGTCGACCCGGTCGTCCAGCGGCGCGTCCACGGCGAACCCGTGGTTGTGGCTGGTCACCTCCACCTTGCCGGTGGTGCGGTCGAGCACCGGCTGGTTGATGCCGCGGTGTCCGTACCCCAGCTTGTACGTGCCGAACCCGAGCGCCCGGCCCAGGATCTGGCTGCCGAAGCAGATGCCGAACAGCGGGATGCGCGCGCCCATGACCTCCTTGGCCAGGTTGACCGGGGCGTCGGCGGTGGCCGGGTCACCCGGGCCGGGCGAGAAGAAGACCGCGTCGGCGCCGAGGGCCCGGATGTCCTCCAGCGTCGCCGAGGCGGGCAGCACGTGCGTGGTGACCCCGCGGGCGGCGAGCCGGCGCGGGACGTTGCGCTTGATGCCGAGGTCGATCGCGGCGACGGTCAGGCGGTGCTCGCCCTGGGCCTGCACGGTGTACACCCGCGGCGTGCTGACCTCCGCGGAGAGGTCGGCGCCGAGCATCTCCGGCTGCTGCCGGACGCGCTCGAGCAGCGCCTCGGGATCGTCCTCCACGCTGGACACGCCGACCCGCATGGCGCCCCGCTCGCGCAGGTGCCGGGTGAGGGCGCGGGTGTCGATGCCGCTGATGCCGACGATGTTCTCGGCCGCGAGCCGGTCCTCCAGGCTGCCGGTGGCGCGCCAGTTGGAGTAGCTGCGGGACGGGTCGCGCAGGACGTAGCCGGCCACCCAGATCCGGTCGGACTCGTCGTCCTCGCCGTTGATCCCGGTGTTGCCGATCTGCGGCGCGGTCTGCACCACCACCTGGCGGTGGTAGGACGGGTCGGTGAGGGTCTCCTGGTAGCCGGTCATGCCGGTGTTGAAGACGGCCTCGCCGAACGTCTCGCCGACGCCGCCGAACGCCTCGCCCCGGAACGTGCGCCCGTCCTCCAGGACGAGCAGGGCCTCTCTGCGCCTCACCGTGTTGCCTTTCCGTTCAGCACCGTCGGTTCGCCGCGCAGGTAGGTCGCCTCGATGCGGCCGCGCAGCTCCATTCCGGCGTAAGGGGTGTTGCGGGAGCGGCTGGCCAGCGCCGTCGGGTCGACGGTCCAGCGCACGCTCGGGTCGAAGATCGCGATGTTGGCCGGCTGCCCCACCTCCAGCGGGGTGCCGTGCCCGGCCAGCCCGGCGATGCGGGCGGGCGCGGCCGACATCCACTCGGCGATGCGGTCCCAGCGCGGGCCCATGGTCTGCACCACGATCGCGAGCGCCGTCTCCAGCCCGAGCATGCCGGGCCGGGCGTTGGCCCACTCGCACTCCTTGTCCTCCACGCTGTGCGGGGCGTGGTCGGTGGCGACGATGTCGATCGTGCCGTCGGCCAGCCCCTCGCGCAGGGCCAGCACGTCGGCCTCGGTGCGCAGCGGCGGGTTGACCTTGAAGACCGGGTCGTACTGCGTGGCGCGGTCCTCGGTCAGCAGCAGGTGGTGCGGGGTTACCTCGGCGGTGACCCGCCAGCCCTTGGACTTGGCCCAGCGGATCAGCTCGACGCTGCCGGCGGTGGAGACGTGACAGATGTGCAGCCGGGCCCCGACGTGCCCGGCCAGCAGCACGTCGCGGGCGATGATCGCCTCCTCGGCCACGGCCGGCCAGCCGGTCAGCCCGAGCCGGGCGGCGACCGCGCCCTCGTTCATCTGCGCGCCGGTGGTCAGCCGCGGCTCCTCGGCGTGCTGGGCGATCACCCCGTCGAAGGCCTTCACGTACTCCAGCGCCCGCCGCATGAGCCGCGGGTCGGCGACGCAGTGCCCGTCGTCGGAGAAGACCCGCACCCGGGCGGCGGAGTCGGCCATCGCGCCGAGCTCGGCCAGCTGCTCCCCGGCCAGCCCGACGGTGACGGCGCCGATCGGCTGCACGTCGACCAGGCCGGCCTCGCGGCCCAGGCGCCACACCTGCTCCACGACGCCGGCGGTGTCGGCGACCGGGGAGGTGTTGGCCATCGCGCAGACCGCCGTGTAGCCGCCCAGGGCCGCGGCCCGCGAGCCGGACTCGACGGTCTCGGCGTCCTCGCGGCCCGGCTCGCGCAGGTGCGTGTGCAGGTCGACCAGGCCGGGCAGGGCGATGTTCGGTCCCTTGCGGCCGGGATCGATTGCGGTGATGACGCCGTTCTCGACGGTGATCTCGCCGAGCTGAGTATCACGGATGATCACGACTTGCCTCCGAGCAGCAGGTAAAGGACGGCCATCCGCACGGAGACGCCGTTGGCGACCTGTTCGACGATCGTGGAGCGGGCGGAGTCGGCCACCTCGGGCGCGATCTCCATGCCGCGGTTCATCGGGCCGGGGTGCATGACGATCGCGTGCTCCGGCAGGCGGCGCATGCGCGGGACGTCGAAGCCGTAGCGGCGGGAGTACTCGCGCTCGGAGGGGAAGTACGCCTGGTTCATCCGCTCGCGCTGGACCCGCAGCATCATGACCACGTCCGAGTCGGGGACCACGGCGTCGAGGTCGTAGCAGGTGCGGGCCGGCCACGCCTCCACCCCGACGGGCAGCAGCGTCGGCGGCGCGACGAGCGTCACCTTGGCCCCGAGCGTGTGCAGCAGCTGCACGTTGGAGCGGGCGACCCGGGAGTGCAGCACGTCGCCGACGATCGTGACGTTGAGCCCGGCCAGCCGGCGCAGGCGGCTGCGCATGGTGAACGCGTCCAGCAGCGCCTGCGTCGGGTGCTCGTGGGTGCCGTCGCCGGCGTTGACCACGCTGCCCTCGACCCAGTTGGCCAGCCGGTGCGGGGCGCCGCTGGCCGGGTGCCGCACCACGACCGCGTCGGCGCCCATGGCCTGCAGGGTCAGCGCGGTGTCCTTGAGACTTTCGCCCTTGGAGACGCTGGAGCCCTTGGCCGAGAAGTTGATCACGTCGGCGGACAGCCGCTTGGCGGCGGCCTCGAACGAGATCCGGGTCCGCGTGGAGTCCTCGTAGAAGAGGTTCACCACGGTCCGCCCGCGCAGCGCCGGCAGCTTCTTGACCTCGCGCGCGGCCAGGCTCGCCATCTCCTCCGCGGTGTCCAGCACCCGGGTGGCGGTGGGCGCGTCGAGGTCGGCCGCGCTCAGCAGGTGCTTGATCATGCCCGGTCCCCCTTGCTCTTGATCAGGACGGCGTCGCTGCCGTCGATCTCGGCGGTCAGCACCCGCACGCTCTCGTCCATCGAGGTCGGGATGTTCTTGCCCACGTAGTCGGCCCGGATGGGCAGCTCGCGGTGGCCGCGGTCGACGAGGACCGCGAGCTGGACGGCGCGCGGCCGGCCGAGATCCTTCAGGGCGTCGAGAGCGGCGCGGACGGTACGGCCGGAGAAGAGCACGTCGTCGACGAGGATCACGCGGCGCCCGTCGAGGCCGCCGGGAGGGATCTCGGTGTGACCCACAGCACGCGTGGCGTGCAGTCGCAGATCGTCCCGATAGAGCGTGATGTCCAACACACCCACCGGGACGTCAAAGCCCTCGAATGTGGCGATCCGGGCGGCCAGGCGGCGAGCCAGCGGAACGCCGCGGGTAGGTATGCCCAGCAGTACCGTTTCGGCCGCGCCGGACGTCTTTTCCAGAATCTGGTGGGCAATCCGGTCCACCACACGGGCGACATCCGCCGCCGTTAGGATGGTTTTACCCAGCTCAGTGCCGGTTGTCGGGGACGACAAAACCAGACCTCCTTCCCCGCCTCTCCGGACGGGTCGTTAAAGGACGTCGAACGTCAACTACCCTAACAACCGCCCTGACCAGGGCAACGGAAGGGTCTCGACCACTTGACCGCGCGTCGCGCGCCAGTTACGGTCACGCTCCGTAGCGATCGCTGGGGAAACCCCTCAGGCCAGTGACTGGGAGTGTCCGTATGCCGTCTGAGTACGCCAAGTCTCTTGGTGCTCGCCTGCGCTCCATCCGACAGCAGCAGGGGCTGTCTCTGCAGGGTGTCGAGGAGAAGTCGGCCGGGCGCTGGAAGGCCGTCGTCGTCGGGTCCTACGAGCGTGGTGACCGTGCCGTCACCGTCTCGCGCCTGGCCGAGCTGGCGGAGTTCTACCGGGTGCCCGTCGCCGAGCTGCTGCCCGAGGGCAGCGGTGTGCGCCACGAGCCCACCAACAAGATCGTCCTCGACCTGGAGCGCCTCTACGACGCCGGCGCCGAGGACCTCGCTTACGTCGCCCGCTACGCCCGGGCCATCCAGCAGCAGCGGGGCGACTACAACGGCCGCGTGCTGTCCATCCGCGCCGACGACCTGCGCGCCCTGGCGATCGTGTACGACGCCTCGCCGTCGGGCCTGGTCGAGCGCCTCAACGAGCACGGCGTCCTGGTCACGGACCCGCGGAGCCTGTTCCAGAGCTGACGAACCCACGAAGAAGGGCCGCACCCGTGGGGTGCGGCCCTTTCTCGCGTCTGCGGCCCTCTCAGGCGGCTTTCAGGTGGCGTAGTCGGCGATCCGGCCCAAGATCCCGTTGAGGAAGCGCGGCGAGTCGTCGGTGGAGAGCGTCTCGGCCAGCTCCACCGCCTCGGTGATGGCCACCGGGTTGTCGATCTCGTCGTTGTACAGCAGCTCGTACACCGCGATCCGGGCCAGGTTGCGGTCGACCACCGGCATCCGCTCCAGCGTCCAGCCCTCGGCGTAGCTGGACAGCAGCTCGTCGATGCGCGCGGAGTGATCCTCGACGCCCTCGACCAGCCGGACCGTGTACGGCAGGTAGCTCGGCCGCGGCTCCTCCAGGTTGGCCACGTACGCCGACAGCACCGAACCCCGCGGCTCCCCGCGCAGGTCGGCCTGGTAGAGCACGTCGAGGGCGCGCTTGCGGGCCTTGCGCCGCGCGGTCATCTGGGCGGTGACGTCACCGCCCAGGAACGAGCCACCGGACGAAACGTTCGTCACGGTGCCGTCGACGTAGTCCTTATCGTTCACGCCCGGCCCAGGTAACGGCTGTCGCGGGTGTCGACCTTGATCTTCTCGCCGGTGGAGATGAACAGCGGCACGTTGACGGTCGCGCCGGTCTCCATGGTGGCCGGCTTGGTGCCGCCCGTGGAGCGGTCGCCCTGCAGACCCGGCTCCGTGTAGGTCACCTCGAGGATCACCGAGGTCGGCAGCTCGACGTAGAGCGGCGCCTCCTCGTGCGTGGCCACGGTCACCTCGGCCTCGGGGAGCAGGAACTTGCTCGCCTCGCCGACGACACCGCCGGGCACCGTGATCTGGTCGTAGGTGTCGAGGTCCATGAACACGAAGTCGTCGCCGTCGGCGTAGAGGTACTGCATCGTGCGCTTGTCGACGGTGGCGGTGTCGACCTTGGTCCCGGCGTTGAACGTGCGGTCGACCACCTTGCCGGAGAGCACGTTCTTGAGGGTGGTCCGCACGAACGCGCCGCCCTTGCCCGGCTTGACATGCTGGAACTCAACGACGGTCCAGAGGTCGCCGTCGAGGTTGAGCACCAGGCCGTTCTTCAGGTCGTTCGTGGATGCCATGTGATTAGACGTCGCTTTCGTCGCTGCCGGCCTGCGGACCGGAAAGATTTGATCCCGAGCGGCACGGGTCACACCGGACGGGGAAAAGGCCCGGTGAAGTGTACCGGGAAGGCAGAAATGGCCCGAAGCAGTGTACCGGTTCCCGGCCGTTTTCCGGCAGCCTGTTCACCCGTCGTTAACCATCGAGACACTTGACTCTGCCAGCGTGCCGGGGTGGGAAGACCGGATCTCCTCAACCGTACCCTGGGCTTCGCCGGATCCATCGCGATCGCCCTGGGTGGCTTGACCGTCGGCGCACTTCCCGACAAGGCCGAGGATCCGCTGGTCCACTGGCCGGTCATTCGCGAGCTTCGACACTTCCCGCTGCTGGCCATCGCGGTCTCGTACGTCGGCATCGCCCTGCTCTGCGGCGCCTGGCTGCGGCTGCGGCGCACGCTGGACGAGCACAGCCCCGGCGACCTCGTGCGCACCATGCTGTGCTGGGCCGGCCCGCTGGTGCTCGTCCCGCCGATGTTCTCCCAGGACGTGTACTCCTACCTGGCCCAGGGCGCGATGGTGCACGAGGGCCTGGACGCGTACAAACTCGGACCCTCGGCCCTGGGCGGGCAGTTCGCCGCCGAGGTCCCGGCGATCTGGCAGAACACCCCGGCCCCCTACGGCCCGCTGTTCCTGCGCGCGGCATCCGCCGTGGTCAACGTCACTGGTGAACACATCATGGTGGGCGTGCTCGCCTTCCGCCTGATCGCGCTGATCGGCGTGGCCCTGGTCGTGCTGTGCCTGCCCGGCATCGCCACCCGCTTCGGCGTGCCACCGCAGCGCGCCCTCTGGTTCGGCGCCCTGAACCCGCTGCTCCTGCTGCACCTCATCGCCGGCATGCACAACGACGCCATCATGGTCGGCCTGATGATCGCCGGCATCTACGCCGCCGTACGCCAGCACCCCGCCCTCGGCGCCGTCCTGATCAGCGCGGCCGCCCTGATCAAGGCCCCGGCCGCCCTGGCCCTGCTCACGATCGTGGTCCTGTGCCCCAAGGCCTGGCTGCGCATCGGCGCGGCGGCGGGCGCCTCGGCCCTGGGCCTGCAACTCGCCTCGGGCCTGGGCACCGGCTGGATCGGCGCGATGCAGACTCCCACCTCCGTCCGTAACGGCCTGTCCTTCAGCACCGACCTGGGACTGCTGCTCGGAGCCCTGGGCTGGCCGGAGCCCATGCAGATCATCCGCACCCTGGCCGCCGTGGCGGGTTGCCTGCTGGCCGGCTGGGCCCTGCTGCGCGCCCCGAACCCGGTCGCGGGCCTGGGCTTGGCGCTCAGCTCGATCATCCTGCTCGGGCCGGTGGTCCATCCGTGGTACCTGCTGTGGGCTTTCGTCCCGCTCGCGGCCGGCCTGCAGCGGGTGCCGCAGGCTGCTGTGTGGGGGTCGGTGGGGCTTTCACTGTTCCTGCTGCCTACTGGGGCGCCGGGCTATCCGCAGGCGGTGTTGGCGGCGACGGTGGGGACTGTGGCGGGGCTGTTGTACCTGCGGATGCGGCCGCCGGTCGCGACGGCTCCGCTCGCCGTCGCCGCCACTTCGTAGGGCTTCTCGGGCGAACGCTGATTCGTGGCTTTTTGCACGGCGGCGACCTTGTGGCTTTTTGGTGCGAACGCGGTCTTCGTTGCTTTTGGTGCGAACACGACATGTCGGGCGCTGGCGCGCCGCGACATGTCGGATTTATACCCTGCCAGGCGATAAATCAGATAAGTCGCGGCGCGGCAGCGCCCGACTTATCGCCTTAAGGCCGCACGGACAAGTCAGCGAGCGACGGCTTCGAAAGCGGCCCGCAACAGCTCGTCCGACGGCCCCTCAAGGGTCCCTGGCGAGCCCAGCCCATCCAGCACGATGAAGCGCAGCATCGACCCCCGCGCCTTCTTGTCGACCCGCATCGCCGCGTGCAGCTCCGCCCAGGCCTCCCCCGGGTACGCCACCGGCAGCCCCAGCCGCTCCAGGATCGCCCGGTGCCGCGCCGCCACGCCGGCGTCCAGGCGGCCCGAGAGGCGGCCCAGTTCAGCGGCATAGACGAGACCGACGCTGATCGCGTGGCCGTGCTTCCAGCGGTACTGCTCCCGCCGCTCGATCGCATGCCCCAGCGTGTGCCCGTAGTTGAGGATCTCGCGCAGGCCGCCCTCGCGCAGGTCCTGGGAGACCACCCGTGCCTTGATGGCCACCGAGCGCTCGACCAGCTCGGCCAGCACGGCCCCGCGCGGGTCCAGGGCCGCCTCCGGGTCCGCCTCGATCAGCTCCAGGATCACCGGGTCGGCGATGAAGCCGCACTTGACGATCTCGGCCATGCCCGCCAGCAGGTCCTCGCGCGGCAAGGTGTCCAGCGCGGCCAGGTCGCACAGCACGCCGACCGGCTCGTAGAAGGCGCCCACGAGATTCTTGCCGGCCGCGGTGTTGATGCCCGTCTTGCCGCCCACGGCCGCATCGACCATGCCCAACAGACTCGTCGGTACCGTCACCAGCCGCACCCCCCGCAACCAGCTCGCCGCCACGAAGCCGGCCAGGTCGGTCACCGCGCCGCCACCCACCCCGATCACGGCGTCGGACCGGGTGAACGCGGCCGCGCCGAGCTCGTCCCAGCACCGGGCGGCGACGGAGATGTCCTTGCCGGCCTCGGCGTCGGGCACCTCGATGGGCAGCACCCGCGCCCCGGCCTGCTCCAGGGCAGACTGGATCCGCTCCGCATGCCCGCGGACCGGCCCGGCGAAGATCACGGCGACCTGGGCGGCCCCCTTGACCAGGTCGGCCACGCCGTCGCTCGCACCCCGGCCGATCCGCACCGCGTACTCGTGCACCTCCACGAGCTTCACAGCGCCGCCCCCAGCTCGTCGGCGATCTCCTCGGGCGTGCGGCCGTCGGTCACCACGGTCACGGTGGCCACCTCCTCGTACAGCGGCCGGCGCTGATCCAGCAGATGCTTGAGCGTCGCCCGCGGGTTGAGGGCGAGCAGCGGCCGCCCGGCACCCAGCCCCACCCGGGACAGGGCGTCGGCGAACTGCACCGACAGGTACACCACGCGATGCCCGGCAAGCGCCTTGCGCGTCTCCTCAGCGAGGATCGCGCCGCCACCGAGCGCCAGCACGCCGTCGAACTCCTCCAGCGCGGCCCGGATCGTCGACCGCTCCAGGGCCCGGAAATGGTCCTCGCCCTCGTCGAAGAAGATCTCCGGAATCGGCTTCCCGGCGGCCGCCTCGATCAGCGCATCGGCATCCCGGAACTCGACCCCGAGCCGCTGCGCGAGCAGCTCCCCCACCGTGCTCTTGCCCGCACCCGGAGCACCTACAAGGACGGCTCGGGGGCTCACCGGATGACCAGGTTGTCGAGGTAGCCGGCGAGGTTGCGGCGAATCTCGGGTACCGAATCGCCGCCGAACTTTTCCAGCGCGGCCTCGGCCAGCACCAGGGCGACCATCGACTCCGCCACCACCGCCGCCGCGGGCACGGCGCAGACGTCGGAGCGCTGGTTGATGGCCGTGGCCGGCTCGCCCGTGGTGACGTCGACGGTCTGCAGGGCCCGGTTGAGCGAGGAGATCGGCTTCATCGCCGCGCGCACCCGCAGCGGCTCGCCCGTCGTCATGCCGCCCTCCAGGCCGCCCGCGCGGTCCGTGACCCGCTTGACGCCGTCGGCGGTGTTGATGATCTCGTCGTGCGCCACCGAGCCGCGGGAGCGGGCCTGCGTGAAGGCGTCGCCGATCTCCACGCCCTTGATGGCCTGGATCGACATCAGGGCGGTCGCGAGCCGGGCGTCGAGCTTGCGGTCCCACTGCACGTGGCTGCCAAGACCCGGCGGCACATGGTACGCGAGGACCTCCACAATCCCGCCCAGCGTATCCGCGTCCTTCTTGGCCGCGTCGACCTCCTCCACCATCCGCGCGCTCGCGTCCGGGTCGAGGCAGCGCAGCGGGTCGGCGTCGATGCGCTCGAAGTCGTCAGGGGTCGGCAGCAGGCCCGGCTTGGCCGCGACCGATCCGAGCTCGATCACGTGCGACACGATCTCGATCCCGAGCGCTTGACGCAAAAGAGCCTTCGCCACGGTACCCACGGCAACCCGCGCCGCCGTCTCCCGCGCACTGGCCCGCTCCAGGATCGGGCGCGCATCCGTGTGCCCGTACTTCTGCATGCCGGCCAGATCCGCATGCCCGGGCCGGGGCCGGGTCAGCGGCGCGTTGCGGGCCTGCGCGGCGAGCAGCTCGGGGTCGACCGGGTCGGCCGCCATGACCGTCTCCCACTTGGGCCACTCGCTGTTGGCGACCCGGATCGCGACCGGGCTGCCGATGGTGAGCCCGTGCCGGAGGCCGCCGATGAACTCGACGACGTCCTGCTCGAAGCTCATCCGCGCACCACGGCCGTAGCCGAGGCGTCGGCGGGCCAGCTCGGCCGCCACGGACGCGCTCGTCAGCTCGACCCCGGCGGGCACGCCCTCGAGGATCGCGACGAGCGCCGGGCCATGGGATTCCCCAGCAGTCAACCAGCGCAGCACGCCCGCAAGTTTGTCACGCTCGCGTCACCGCCCGGCCGCCCGGGCCGCACGCATCTCACCAGATGGCGCCCACGCCCGCCACCTGCCCGCCACTGCACGCCACCCGCCCGCCGCCCGCCCGCCACCAGCACGAACGCCGCCGGATTCCGACTATCCGCGCATATACGAAAAATCCGATATGTCGCGGCGCGCCAGCGCCCGACATATCGAGACACCATCGCCCCGCGCGAAACACCATCACGCCGCGTAGGTCGCAGTGTGCCAGCGCCCGACATATCGAGTCACCATCACGCCGCGCGGGTCGCGGTGTGCCGAGCTAGGCCAGCGCCGCCCGCATCGCCTCGACCGGGGCCTTGCTCGACGTGAACAGCTCGAACTGATCCACCGCCTGCCACAGCAACAGATCCAGCCCGGACACGATCGCGCAGCCGGCATCCCGCGCCGCCGCGGCCAAGGGCGTCGGCCACGGGTCGTAGATCGCGTCGAACACCACCGGCCGCGCCGAGAAGTCCGCCACCGCCAGGTGATCCGCCGCGCCCTTCGGCACCGTCGAGATCACCACCGGGGCCGCGAAAGCCTCCGCCGCCGCGCTCCACGGTGCCGCCGCCAGTTCGACGTCGAGGGCGTCGGCGACCGGGCGCAATTCCTCCGCGGCCTCGGGGCGGCGGGTGTACACGGTCACGTCGGCGGCCAGACTCGCCGCGGCCGCGATCGCCGCCCGGGCCGTCCCGCCCGCGCCGAGCAGCGCGAGCTGTGGCGTGCGGGAGATCCCCGCCTCCAGCAGGGCGCGCACCATGCCAGGGGCGTCCGTGTTGTACGCGTGCCAGCCGTACGACCGCCGCACGAGCGTGTTCGCCGCGCCGATCGCCGCCGCGAAGGGGTCGACCAGGCTCGCGACCTGAAGGGCGACCTCCTTGAGCGGCATGGTCAGCGACAGCCCGGCCCACTCGGGGCCGAGCGAGCCGACCAGCCCCGCCAGGCCCGCTTCGTCGCATTCGATCGCGTCGTACGTCCAGTCCCTCAACCCGGCCGCGGTGTATCCGGCGTTGTGGATCGCCGGTGAGCGCGAGTGGCCCACCGGCTTGCCGAGGACCGCGGCCCGCACCTACTTCACGCCGTTCTTCTGGGCCTGCGTCCAGAGGTTCTGGAACTCCTGGTACGTCTTGGCGTACGCGGTGTTGCCCTGCGTGTCGATGGCCAGGAAGAAGTAGTAGTCCGACTTCGGGGCGTTCATGGCCGCCGACAGCGCGCTCGTGCCGGGGCTGCTGATCGGGCCGATCGGCATGCCGGGCTTGTCGTGCGTGTTGTACGGGTTCTTCGGGTTGTGGATCTCGGAGTTGAGCAGCTCCGTGGACGGCTTGGCGCCCTTGTTGGTGATCCGCAGGTAGTAGTTGACCGTGCTGTCCACCTGCAGGCAGTTGCACGGGAACTTGCCGCTGTAGACGCGGTTGTACAGCACCCGCACGATCCCGGGCTGGTCCTTGTCCAGGCCCTCGACCTGCGCGATCGACGCGGCCACGAGCGCCTCGAACGGCGAGATGTGCATGTTGTTCGTCGTGGAGTCGATGAACCCGATCTTCTCGATCTCCTGGTTGAACCGCGCGACGATGATCTTCAAGATCGCGGTCGCGTCGACGTTCGGCGGGAGGTCGTAGGTCGCCGGGAACAGGAAGCCCTCGATGCCGGGCGCACGCTCGATCTTGTCCTGGCGGGTGTACCAGACGTCACCGACGCCCAGCGCCTTCGGATCCTTGGCCGCGTTCTCGAAGTCCGCGTACGGGATCTTCGTGACCTCTTCGAGCTTGCGGAACGAGTCCTGCCAGGTCAGCCCCTCGGGCAGGGTCACCTTGTTGACCAGGCGGCTGCGCGGGTCGAGCAGCAGCGACAGCGCGGCCGTGGCCTTCATCTGCTTGCGCAGGTTGTAGAAGCCCGGCTGCAGCTTGCGGCTGCGGTCGTCGTTCTTGGCCGCCTCGACGAACGCCTTGGCGCTCTTGACGACGTCCTTCTCCTGCAGCGTGGTCGCGATGTCCGCGGCGAGCTGGCCGGAGAGGATCTCGACCGTCACCTCGCCGGTGCCGCCGCCGTTGTAGTCGGGGGCGCTGAACATGCCCTTGACGCGGTCGATCCCGACGTACACGCCGAGGGCGAGGCCGCCGAAGACGATCAGGATCAGGAAGAACGCGAGGAAGGTCTTGCCGCCGCGCCCCTTCTTGCGTTTCTTGGCCGGGGCGGAGGAAGCGCGGCGCCGGTGACTCTGTGGGCGCTGCTGCTCCTCGTCCTCCCAGGCCAGGTTCAGCTCGTCCATCTGCACTCTGCCTCCTGGGCGCTCAGCCACGAACTGCTCCGGCACGTCTGGCGTCGAGCCAACCCTGCAGGATCTCCACGGCGGCCGCCTGGTCGACGACCGCACGCTGACGGCGGCCTCGTACGCCGCGCTCCGACAGCCTACGTGCTGCCGTCGCGGTGGACATCCTCTCGTCCGTCAGCACGACCGGTCGCGGCGCGGCCACTTCGGCCAGCCGATCCGCGTATTGCCTGATCAGGACGGCGGCCGGACCTTCCTGGCCGGCGAGGTTGATCGGCAGGCCGACGACGAGCTCCACTGCCTCGTATTCATCGGCGTACCGCAGGATCTCCGCCATGTCGGCCGGGACCTTGTCCGGTTCGGGCTTCTGGTCACGCGGGACGGTGGCCACCGGGCTGGCGAGAATGCCATCGGGGTCGCACGCGGCCACGCCGACGCGGACCGATCCCACGTCGATGCCGAGGCGGCGCCCCCGGGTCCACTGCTCCACACGCGCACCATAGCCGTTTCGGGCGACCCGGCGCGCCACCCCCCGCTCGTGCGGGTGCATTGTGGGGTGTGCGTAAACCGTTGGCCCAGCACGGTTTTCCGCCCCGTGCGCGCCCTGTCACCGTCCGACACGCCGGATGCGAAGTCTGTCACCCACACGCGTGACTAATCGGAAATTTCCGATTCGCGGCAAAGCACACATTGCGCAAAGAACCGGGGCCGGTTGATACCGGCCCCGGTCCCTATCAGCTAAAGCGCCTTTTCGACCGCGGTGAGCAGGTTCGGCGCCTCGGCGGCCGGGACGCCGCCGCCCTGGGCCAGGTCGGCGTTGCCGCCGCCACGGCCGGACAGGGCGCCCTTGACCAGGTCGCCCGCCTTGAGCCCGCGCTCCTTGCCGGCCCCGTTGACGCCGACCACGAGCGAGGCCTTGCCGCCCGCCCGTGAGGTGACGGCGACGACCGCCGGGCGGTCCGCCGCGATGCGGCCGCGGATCTCCTGGACCAGCGTGCGCACCTCGTTGGCCGACGTGCCCTCGGGGGCCTCGGTGCCGACGAACGCGACGCCGTGGACGTCCCGCGCCGCCTCGGCCAGCGCGCCCGCGCCGGCCAGGACGACCTGCGTGCGCAGCTTCTCCAGCTCCCGCTCGGCGTCGCGCAGCTGGGCCACGGTCTGCTCCACGCGGTCGGCGACCTGGTCGCCGGGGACGCGGAACAGCTCGGCCAGGCGGGACACGAGCACGTGCTCGCGGGCCAGGTGGCTGAAGGCGTCGAGGCCGACGAGGGCCTCCACCCGCCGTACACCGGAGCCGACCGAAGCCTCGGAAAGGATCTTGACGAGGCCGAGCTGCGACGAGCGCTCGACGTGCGTGCCGCCGCACAGTTCGCGGGCGTAGTCGCCGACCTCGACGACGCGGACCTCGTCGCCGTACTTCTCGCCGAACAGGGCCATCGCCCCGATCCGCCGCGCCTCGTCCTGCGTGGTGATGAACGCGTGCACCAGCAGGTCGCGCAGCAGCACCTCGTTGACCTGCTGCTCCACGTCGTGCAGGACGCTCGCGGGCACGGCCGACGGGGTGTTGAAGTCGAAGCGCAGCCGGCCCGGGGCGTTGAGCGAGCCCGCCTGGGTCGCCGACTCCCCGAGGAAGTTGCGCATCGTCTGGTGGATCAGGTGGGTGGCCGTGTGCGCGCGGGAGACGGCCCGGCGCCGGTTCACGTCGATCTCGGCGAACGCGGTGTCGCCGGGGTGGACCTCGCCCGCCACGACCCGCGTGCGGTGCACGATCAGCCCCGGAAGCGGCGACTGTACGTCCAGCACCTCCACCCGGCCGCTGCTCAGCGTGATGAACCCGGAGTCGGCGAGCTGCCCACCGCTCTCGGCGTAGAACGGGGTCGCGTCGAGGACCAGCGAGACCTCCTCGCCCTCTCCCGCGACCTTGGCCCCGAGCAGCGAGCGGACGCGCGACTCGCGGGCGATCTCGCGGTACCCGGTGAACTCGACCGGGCCGCCCTCGTCCAGCGCCGCGCGGTACACCGAAAGGTCCGCATGTCCGGTCTTGCGGGCCTGGGCGTCGGCCTTGGCGTTGGCGCGCTGCTCGGCCATGAGCCGCCGGAAGCCGTCCTGATCGACCTCGAGGCCCTGCTCGGCCGCGATCTCCAGGGTCAGGTCGATCGGGAAGCCGTAGGTGTCGTGCAGCTGGAACGCCTTGTCCCCGGCGAGCAGCTTCCGCTGCGAGGACTTCGTCTCGGTGATCGCGAGGTCGAGGATCGTCGTGCCGGCGTTGAGGGTCTGCAGGAAGCGCTCCTCCTCGCCGTACGCGTACTGCGAGATCCGGTCGTACTCGTCGGCGACCTCGGGGTACGACGGGGCCATGCAGTCCCGCGCGATCGGCAGCAGCAGCGGCAGGGCCGGGCCCTCCTGCCAGCCGAGCAGCCGCATCGAGCGGATGGCGCGGCGCAGGATCCGGCGCAGCACGTAGCCGCGGCCCTCGTTGGACGGGATGACCCCGTCGGAGATGACCATCAGCGCGGTGCGCACGTGGTCGGCGATCACGCGCAGGCGGACGTCGTCCGGGTGGCTCTCGGCGGCCACGTGCGAGACCGCCTGGCCGTACCGCTTCCCGGTCAGCTCGGCCGCCTTGGCCAGGATCGGCTTGACCTCGTCGATCTCGTACAGGTTGTCGACGCCCTGCAGGATCGAGGCGATGCGCTCGAGCCCCATGCCCGTGTCGATGTTCTTCTTGGGCAGGTCACCGACGATGTCGAAGATCTCCTTCGACTTCACGTTGGTGATCTCGTGCTGCATGAAGACGAGGTTCCAGAACTCCAGGTAGCGGTCCTCGTCCACCTCCGGCCCGCCGGACTTGCCGTAGGCGTCGCCGCGGTCGTAGTACAGCTCGGAGCACGGGCCGGCCGGGCCCGGGATGCCCATCGACCAGAAGTTGTCCTTCTTGCCGCGGCGCACGATCCGCTCGGCCGGCAGCCCGGTGCGCCGCCAGATGTCGATGGCCTCTTCGTCGTCGAGGTACACCGTGGCCCAGATGCGCTGGGGGTCCAGCCCGAAGCCGCCCTGCTCCGCCGACTTCGTCGACAGCTCCCAGGCCAGCTTGATGGCGCCTTCCTTGAAGTAGTCGCCGAAGCTGAAGTTGCCGTTCATCTGGAAGAACGTGCCGTGCCGGCTGGTCTTGCCGACCTCTTCGATGTCGGGCGTGCGGATGCACTTCTGCACGCTCGTGGCCCGGTCGTACGGCGGGGTCCGCTGGCCGAGGAAGAACGGCACGAACTGCACCATGCCGGCGTTGATGAACAGCAGGTTCGGGTCCTCGACGGCCGGCAGCGGAGCCGTCGGCACGACCGTGTGCCCGTTGCCCTCGAAGTGGGCCAGGAAGCGGCGCTTGATCTCGGCGGTTCTCATCGGTGCTGCGGACCTTCCGGGTAGAGGTCTTCGTCCAGGGTCAGCCCATCCGCGAAGGCGGCGTGGATCTCGGCCTCGCGCTCGGCCATGCCGTCGCGCACGTCGTCGACGAACCCGCGCACCCCGGCCGCGATCCCCATGGCCGAGTCACGCGCCGACGCCGCGATGCCCTGCGGGGTGAAGGCCTGGGCCTTCTTGGTGACCGCCCGCACCACCAGCGCCCCGACGGCGAGTCCGATTCCGAGCCACAGCAGACGCCGCATGGCTCAACCCTTCCCTCTCAATGTTTGTTTGGTACCGCTTGTTGCCGAGCTCAGCCGCGCTTGCGCCGCTGCTTGATCTGCTCGCGGACCTCAGCCTCGTCCGCGTCACGCCGGCGGTTGGCCGCGGCCTTGCGCACGCCGTAGCCGAACGCGGCAACCTTCACCAACGGGTTGGCCGCGGCCGCACTGACCACCGTGGACAGGTTCGCAACGTTCGCGCTGACGTGCGACACGTTTTCCGTAATCGTGTCGATCCGCGCGAGCTGCATGTTGACCCCGTCGAGCGTCGTGTGCACCTGCGTCAGCGCGGTGTTCACGTTGTCGATCGTCATGTTGACCCGCTCCAGCATGGGCGTGGTCTGATTCGCGGCATCCTGCAGGGCCCCCGTGGCCGCATCGATCGTGTGCCGAACCCGCAGGATCGGCACGGCCAGCACCAGTACGAGCACGAAGAACCCACCCGACGCCACCAGCGCCGCGATTCCGCCCAGGGACACGGTCACGCCATTCCTCCTCAACCCGCATGAATGCGTGATTCCAACGGAGGAACCCTACCCTCCGTGATGCATTGCCGCGCTTCGACCGGCGCATGATGTGCGCTTTCGCTTACGCGTCTCACGGGCCGGGTTGCCCACCGCCGCCCGGGTCGTAACTGATGCGGTTGAAAACTTTGATCGTCGTAACCGCCAACGGGCAGATCGTAGTCGGCGCGTTCGCGTCCTGACCGCCGTCCGCCGGGGGCACCGAGGGCGGCGCACTACTGGCCGCCTTGGTCGGCGTTTTCGCCCCACCGGTAGGTGCCGGCGGCGCCGCGCTGATCGTCGGCCGCGCCCCCTTCACATCGCAGACGGCGGCCCGGACCCACAGATCCAGCACGTACTCGTCGCGCTGCCAGCACGTCTCGATCCCGTCCACACCTTCGGCCTGGCAGTCCGGAATGTCCCACTCGACCCACCCGGCATCGCGCAGCTTCCCCACGAACGCCCGGTTGGTCTCCTCGGGCCCCCGCGCCGACTCCCACGTCCGCTGCCGCGACCGGCACTCCTGAATGCACCACCGGCTGCCGACGGCCCCATCGGTCGGATTCCGCGCCGCCCACTCCGGCAGATTCAACTCGTCGAGCTCCGCGAACACCGGATCGCGCGACAACTCCCGAATGACGAAGAACGCGGCGGGCGCACTGACCACGGCCAGGACAAGCAAAATCACCGTCGCGTACCGCAGCTGCCGGACCCGCTTGACCTGCGCCCGCTGCAAAAGCCCGAACGGCGCGATCTGCGTCGTCGACTCCCAGTCGAACGCGGCCGGCGAGCTCGCGGTCCCCCGGTACGTCGTAGGACCGGGATTCGGATCGAACCGCGCCAGATCCACGAACGGCTTGGCCGGCGGCCCGTCTCCCGGCCCCCGCCCACCGGACGCCCGCCCGTTACCGCCACCGGGCCCGCGCTGCCCCCCGGGCCCGCCGGGCCCACCACGGCCTCCGGGCCCCCGCCGCCCGTCGTTGGGCCCACCCCGACCACGCAGATCGCCGCTGTCGCCAGGCCCACCACGACCACGCAGGTCACCGGTGTCCCCCGGTCCGCCACGACCGCGCTGGGCGTCGGGACCGCCCTGACCACCGCGACCACCCGGCCCGCGCAGCGTGTCCGACCCGCGCTGGGTGTCGGGACCGGGTTCGCCGGCGAAGCCACGCTCGGCGCCGGGCCCACGCTGCTCGTCGTTCTGCCCACGGCCACGGTTGTCGGCACCGTGCCGCCCACCTGCCGCCTCGGGTCCACCCTGGCCGCCCGGTCCACGTGAGCCGCGCTGTCCGCCCTGGCCGCCGGGCCCCTGCTGCGTGCCAGGACCACTCTGAGCGCCGCCAGGGCCACGTTCGCCACCGGGACTCCCAGAACCACGACGGCCGGGAGCCTCCGGCCCACCCTGCGTAACCGCCGGCCCACCACGCAACTCAGCCGACCGAGGTTCCCCACCGCGAACATCACCGCTGCGAGGCTCCCCGCCACGGACATCACCACTGCGGGGATCGCCACCACGGACGTCACCACTGCGCGGATCGGCGTTGCGCGGGTCGGGGATCTGTCCACCGTTGAAGGCCGACGCCTCCTCGGGCTCAGCCGCATGCCGGCGCCCGCCCGACGAACGTCTTGTGTTCGGCGACTCCCCCTGCCGCGGCTCCGGCAGCGCATGCGCGGCCCGCCGACCCGCGGTCGGTGACTCCTGCTCAGCATCGGGGGCCCGCCGACGACCACCACCACCGGCCGGCGGCGCGCTCGTGCCGGACGGGTCCAGCGTCGCGGCGGCCGCGGCTTCCCAGGATGCGGCCATCTCACGAGCCGTACGCCGACCTCGGGACCGCGACTTCGACTCAGCCGGCCGCTCCTCGGCCGCCTCCCGCCAGGGTTCCGCCGGCCGCGACCCAGAACCGGACTCCCGCCACGGCTCACTGGGACGCGAACCCGACGGCGACTCACCCGGGTTCGCCGCCCGCGATCCGGACGTCGACTCCCGCCATGGCTCAGCCGGACGCGCCGGCCGCGAGTCCGAAGTGGACTCACGCCGAGCATCAACGGGAGCCGCCGGACGCGAACCCGAAGTGGACTCTCGGCGCCAGGCCTGGGTCGCATCCGGGTTGGCCGGAGGAGGAGGTGGCGCGGCGGGAGGTGCCGGCGGCGTGGCTGCAGGACCGGACTCGCGCAACACGTCACGCGGCGGGCGCCACGTCGGCATCGCCTCGGTCGACGGTCCCCCGCCCGAGTCGCGCGGCAGCCGCCACGCCTCGGTCGGTTCCGCCGGCGGAGGAGGCGTCGCCGGAGCATTGCCCGACTTCGAGCGCGACGAACGCGACGAACGCGAACGACCAGGAGCCTCAGCACCCGCCGACGGACCAGCCGCCGAACCAGCGCCTGGAGCAGCCGCGGCCGGACCGGCGCCCGGGCCCTCGGGCGCGAAACCGCCGGAGCCGCGGCCACCCTGGCCACGACCGCCGGGCGAACCCTGACCGGGAGCCTGGCCGGGACGCTGACCAGGACCCTGAACGGGACCCTGGCCGGGAGCGCCGGAGCCGGACGCCGGGCCGTACGACGGGACCAGCGGAGGTGCCGCGTCGCCGCGGGACTGGGGTGGGACGCCGCGGCGGGGGTTCAGGCCGTCGAGGACGTCGGACGGGGGTGTGGGCGGGGCCGCGAAGGCGTCGGCGTCGTTGCCCGCGCTGCGCAGTTCGGCCAGCCAGCCGAGTTCCTCGTCGCCGCTCGGGCCTGGGTCGGCCTTGCCGCGGCCGCGCCGCTTCTTGGCCTCGTCTCGACCCGATGTCACCGGTGTCGCTCCTCCATGCTGTTCGGCTCCGGAGCGTCGCCCGCCCCCGAGGACGACGTACCGGTCCCCCGCACGATACGCCGCAGTTTCGGCAATCGTTCCGCCACCGCGCGCTCGGCGCCATGGCCCGTCGGGCGGTAGTACTCCCGGTCGCGAACCCCTTCCGGGGCGTACTCCTGCTGGACCACACCTCGCGGGTCGTCGTGGGGGTATTTGTACCCCTTCCCGTGCCCGACCCGGCTCGCCCCCTTGTAGTGCGAATCGCGTAAATGCGCAGGAACTGCACCACCATGTCCGGCCCGCACGTCGGCCATGGCCGCGCCGATCGCGGCGACCACCGCGTTCGACTTCGGGGCCAGGGCGAGGTGGATCACCGCCTGGGCGAGGACGATCTGGACCTCGGGCAGCCCGACGTATTCCACGGCGTGCGCGGCGGCCGTCGCGATCGGCAGGGCGGTCGGGTCGGCCAGGCCGATGTCCTCGCTGGCCGAGATGACCATGCGCCGCGCGATGAACCGGGCGTCCTCCCCCGCGCTGATCATGCGGGCCAGGTAGTGCAGGGCGGCGTCGACGTCGGAGCCGCGGATGCTCTTGATGAACGCGCTGACCACGTCGTAGTGCTCGTCGCCGTCGCGGTCGTACCGCAGCGCCGCCACGTCGACGGCCTTCTCCGCGGTGGCGAGGTCGACGCTCGCCATACCTTGCGCGAGCGCGGCACCCGCGGCCGCCTCGAGGGCCGTGAGCGCCTTGCGGACGTCGCCGCCGGCAAGCCGTACAAGATGAGCTTCCGCATCCGCGTCCAGCTGCACGGCGCCGTCGAGCCCGCGACTGTCCGTGACCGCCCGGCGCAGCAGCGTGCGCACGTCGTCGTCGGTGAGGGGCTGCAGGGTCAGCAGCACGCAGCGGGACAGCAGCGGCGAGATGACCGAGAAGTAGGGGTTCTCCGTGGTCGCCGCGAGCAGCGTGACGGTCCGGTCCTCGACCGCGGCCAGCAGCGAGTCCTGCTGGGTCTTGCTGAAGCGGTGGACCTCGTCGATGAACAGCACGGTCGGCGGCCCGCCCCGGCGGCGCTCCTTGCGGGCGGTGTCGATCACCGCGCGGACGTCCTTCACGCCGGCCGACAGTGCGGAGAGGGCGACGAAGTTACGGTCCGTAGCGCCGGCGACCAGATGCGCGATCGTGGTCTTGCCGGAGCCGGGCGGGCCCCAGAGGATCACCGACATCGGCGAGGAGCCGCCGACGAGCTGGCGCAGCGGGGCGCCGGGTGCGAGCAGGTGCTGCTGGCCGACGAGCTCGTCGAGGCTGACCGGGCGCATCCGGACCGCGAGCGGCGCGTCGGCCGCCACGTCGGTGAAACCACCGGTGACGGCGGGATCGCCGCCGCCACCGGTTGGTTGAACCTCAAACAAGCCGTCCACGGCCCCCGACCCTACAGGCCGGTCATCAGTTGGACCGCTCCACCGGGACCTGGTCGGTGGCGGACGCCGGCGCGGTGGCCTTCGGCTTGGCGTCGACGCCGGCCTCGGCCCGCTGCTCCTTGGTGATCGGGGTCGGCGCGCCGGTCAGCGGGTCGAAACCGCCGCCGGTCTTCGGGAACGCGATCACCTCGCGGATCGAGTCAGCGCCCGCGAGCAGCATGCAGATGCGGTCCCAGCCGAACGCGATGCCGGCGTGCGGCGGCGGGCCGTACTTGAACGCCTCGAGCAGGAAGCCGAACTTGTCCGCGGCGTCGTCGGGCGTGATGCCGAGGATGTCGAAGACCCGCCGCTGCACGTCGCCGCGGTGGATACGGACCGAGCCGCCGCCGATCTCGTTGCCGTTGCAGACGATGTCGTACGCGTAGGCGAGCGCCTCGCCCGGCGACTCCTCGAACCGGTCGATCCAGTCGCGGTTGGGCGAGGTGAACGGGTGGTGCACGGCCGTCCAGCCCTTGGCCCCGCCGCCCGTGCCGCCGGCCTCGGGGTCGGTGGGCTCGAACATCGGCGCGTCGACGATCCAGCAGAACGCCCAGGCGCTCTCGTCGATCAGGTTGGCCCGCTTGGCGATCTCGATGCGGGCCGCGCCCAGCAGCTCCTGGGCCTCGCGCCGCTCGGTCGAGGCGGCGAAGAAGACCGCGTCGCCGGGCTTGGCCCCGACCGCGTCGGCCAGGCCGCCCAGGTGGTCGGCGGAGAGGTTCTTGGCCACCGGGCCGCGGGCCTCGCCGGTCTCGGCGTCGAGCACCACGTAGGCCAGGCCCCTGGCCCCGCGCGCCTTGGCCCAGTCCTGCCAGCCGTCGAGCTCCTTGCGGGTCTGCGCGGCGCCGCCGGGCATCACGACCGCGCCCACATAGCCACCCGCGTCGATCGCGCCGGCGAAGACCCGGAATTCCGTGCCGCGGAGGTACTCCGTGAGCTCCGTCAGCTCCACCGAGTACCGCAGGTCGGGCTTGTCCGAGCCGTACCGCGACATGGCGTCGTGCCAGGTGAGGTGCGGGATGTCGCCGGCGATCTCGTGCCCGGCGAGGTCCGACCAGAGCGAGCGGACGATCGACTCGCCCAGCTCGATGATGTCGTCCTGGGTGACGAAGGACATCTCGATGTCGAGCTGCGTGAACTCCGGCTGGCGGTCGGCCCGGAAGCCCTCGTCGCGGTAGCAGCGGGCGATCTGGTAGTACCGCTCCAGGCCGCCGACCATGAGCAGCTGCTTGAACAGCTGGGGCGACTGGGGCAGCGCGTACCAGGTGCCGGGCTGCAGCCGGACGGGCACCAGGAAGTCGCGGGCGCCCTCGGGCGTCGAGCGGGTCAGCGTCGGCGTCTCCACCTCGACGAAGTCCCGGTCGGCGAGCAGGTTGCGGGCGATCTGGTTGGCCCGGCTGCGCAGCTTCATGGCCTTGTGCGGGCCGGAGCGGCGAAGATCGAGATAGCGGTACCGGTAGCGCACGTCATCGCTCGCCGCTTCCCCGTCGTCGACGGGCAGCGGCAGCGGCGCGGCCTCGGAGAGCACCTCGAGCGCCGTGGCCACGACCTCGATGGCGCCGGTGGGCAGGTCGGGGTTCTCGTTGCCCTCCGGACGGGCGCGCACCTCGCCGGTGACGAGCACGCAGTACTCGTTGCGAAGCGCGTGCGCGGCCTGCATCTCCTCGCGGAAGACCACCTGGACCACGCCCGAGGCGTCGCGCAGGTCGACGAAGATGACCCCGCCGTGGTCGCGGCGGCGGGCCACCCAGCCGGCCAGCGTCACGGTCGTTCCGGCGTCGGCGCCACGCAGGGTGCCGGACTCATGGGATCGGATCACAGGATCTCCTTCGGCGAACTACGCAAGACGCCCCATTCTTTCACTGCAGCCTTGGCGCCATGTCCTCGGCCGGGGGGATCCACTCTCCGCTGGCGGCCGCGACCTGCTCGCCGGAGCGGATGTCCTTGACCTGATCGCCGCCCTCGGCCGATGCGCTGGCCGGGAACCACACGAACGGGATACCCCGGCGCTCGGCGTACCGGATCTGCTTGCCGAGTTTTGCCGGTACCGGTGCGACTTCTGTAGCAATGCCGCGGGCGCGCAGGTCGGCGGCGATGCGGTTGCTGGCGGCCCGCTCCTCCTCGCTCCACAGCGCGACGAGCACCGCGGTCGGGGTCGGCCGGCTGACGGCCAGCTCGCCCGCGTCGAAGAGCAGCCCGAGCAGGCGGGAGACGCCGATGGAGATGCCCACGCCGGGGAAGACGTCCTTGCCGGCACTGGCCAGGTTGTCGTACCGGCCGCCGGAGCAGATGGAGCCGTACTGCTCGTAGCCGACCAGCTCGGTCTCGTACACGGTGCCGGTGTAGTAGTCGAGCCCGCGGGCGATCTTCAGCGTGGCCTCGACCAGCCCCGGACTGTGCTCCCGGGCCGTCTCCACGACCGCCGCCAGCTCGGCGATGCCCTCGTCCAGCAGCGGGTGCTCGACGCCGAGGGCGCGCACGGCATCGGCGAAGGAGGCGTCGCCGGCCCGGATCTCGGCCAGCGCGAGACACGCTTTGGCCTGCGCTTCGGTACCGCCGGCAAGCACGATCTGCTGCGCGACGGCATTCGGCCCGATCTTGTCCAGTTTGTCGACTATTCTGAGGATTTCCTCGGGATCCTCCAGGCCCAGGCCACGGTAGAAGCCCTCGCAGAGCTTGCGGTTGTTCACCATGATCTTGACCGGCGGAATCGGCAGCGAGTTGAGCGCGTCGCCGATGACCAGGGGAATCTCGGCCTCATAGTGGGGCGGGAGGGTGTCCCGGTCGACGATGTCGATGTCGGCCTGCAGGAACTCCCGATAGCGGCCGTGCTGCGGCTTCTCGCCCCGCCACACCTTCTGGATCTGGTACCGCCGGAAGGGGAACTGCAACTTACCGGCGTTTTCAAGGACATAGCGGGCGAACGGGACGGTCAGGTCGAAGTGCAACCCCAGGCTCAGCTCCTCGTCGCCTTCCGCGGCCTGGAGGCGGCGCAGGACGTACACCTCCTTGGAGGTCTCGCCCTTGCGCAGCAACTGGTCGAGGGGCTCGACGGCCCGGGTCTCCAGCGAGGCGAAGCCGTAGAGCTCGAAGGTGCGGCGCAGCCGGTCGAGCACCTGCTGCTCGGCGATGCGCTGGCCGGGGAGCCACTCCGGGAAGCCGGACAGCGGCATGGGTCGGGTCATGGGTGTCTACCAGCCTTTACGCGGCGCCTCGAGCGCCTCACGGAGATAGGGGTTGCGGGCCCGCTCGCGGCCGATGGTGGTCTCGGGGCCGTGCCCCGGCAGGACCACCGTGTCGTCGGGCAGGGTGAGGACCTTGTCCCGCAGGCTGGCCAGCATCTGCTCCATGCTGCCGCCGGGCAGGTCCGTGCGGCCGATCGAGTCGCGGAAGAGCACGTCGCCGGAGAAGCAGAGCGGGGCGTCGCCGTCCTGGCCGCGGAACATCACGGAGCCGCGGGTGTGGCCGGGCGCGTGGTCCACGACCAGCTCCAGCCCGGCGATCTTCAGCACCAGCCCGTCCTCGAGCGGCGCCACGTCCTCCGGCTCGGTCCACGTCAGCCGGCCGCCGAACAGCGCGGTGAGGTCGGTGCTCAGGCCCTTGGTCGGGTCGGCCAGCATCTCGCCGTCGTCCGGGTGGATGTACGCGGTGATCCCGCGCGCGCCGCAGACCGGCGTCACGGAGAACGTATGGTCGAGGTGACCATGGGTCAGCAGTACCGCCGCGGGTTGGAGACGATGCTCGGCGAGCACCTCGTCGAGACGGTCGACCACCCCGATGCCGGGGTCGATGACCACGCACTGTTCGCCGGGCGCGGGGGCCACGACAAAACAGTTGGTCCCGAACGCCTCGGCCGGGAATCCGGCAACCAGCACGGCGGCGCTCCTCCCTGTCGATGTCCTGCCTTAGACCAGGTAGACCCTATCCGGAGCTCAGGCACAGCGAACCGTGACCGGGCGGCGACCCGCATTCCGGGTTCTACCCGTACACTCTGGCGGGCGTGTGACGTGGCACCCAAATGTATTTTCCTGGAGGGGAGCGCAGGTGGCTTCCAGTAAGAGCCGGCAGCGTGCACTGGCGCGGGCCAAGACCGAGCGGCAGATCGCCCGGAGGGCGGCCGCGGCGCGGCGCCGCCGTCAGTGGCAGGCGGGCATCGGCACGGCCGTGGTGCTCGCGTTGCTGGTCGTGGTCGTGATCTGGAAGACCGGTGGCTTCTCCCCTGCCCCGGCCGCCGCCGCGGACTGCGCGTACACGCCGGTCGACGTGGCCAGCGGCATCACGGACGTCGGCAAGCCGCCGACCAAGGACGTGATCAAGAACGGCGTCGAGACGATGACGATCGCGCTTGGTCAGGGCAACGTCACCGTCAAGCTCGACCCGAGCAAGGCGCCGTGCACCGTGAACAGCTTCCGGTACCTGGCGGAGAAGAAGTTCTTCGACAACACCACCTGCCACCGCCTCGGCGACACGTTCCTGCAGTGCGGGGACCCGTCCGGCACCGGCAGCGGCGGCCCCGCGTACCGGTTCCCGGACGAGAACCTGCCGACCGCCAGCGCGCCGTCGGCGGACCCGAGCGCGAGCGCCGACCCCTCGGCCGCGCCGGCCTCCACCGCGCTGTACCCGGCCGGCACGATCGCCATGGCGAACTCCGGCGTGAACACCAACAGCAGCCAGTTCTTCCTGGTCTTCAAGGACCAGCAGTTCCCGCCGAACTACACGGTCTTCGGCACCATCACGGGCGGCCTCGACACGCTGCAGAAGATCGGTGCGGCCGGCAACGACAACTCCGGCGGGGACGGCACCGGCAAGCCGAACCAGGAGGCGAAGATCAGCTCGCTGACCGTCACCGACACCGAGCCGCCGGCGGCCGAGCCCGTCCCCACCACGAGCGCGTCGGTCCCCGCCTCGACCCCGGCGTCCACCGCGCCGTCGGCGAGCACGCCGAGCAAGTCGTAGCCGTGCAGTCCACCCCATCCCTGTTGAGCAAGGAGTACCGACCGTGACCACCAACCGGGACCGTCAGCGCGCCGCCGCGCGTGCGCGGCTGGAGCGGGAGATGGCCGTCCGGGCCGAGCAGTCCAAGACCCGGCGCCGGAGGAACACGACGATCGCCGCCGGGGCGGGCGCCCTGATCGTGGTGCTCGCCGCGGCCTGGGTGGTCATCGCGTTGACCAGCGACGACGACAAGAAGGACGCGGCCGCCCCGGGCGCCTCGGCCTCGGCCACCCCGACCAGCTGCGTCTGGCAGCCCCTGGTCGACCCGAGCGCGAGCGCCTCGCCCGACCCCGAGCTCGCCAAGAACACCAAGGACGTCGGCAAGCCCCCCGCCACCGGCGAGGCCCGCACCGGCACCCAGACCATGACCCTCGACACGAGCGTCGGCACCATCAAAATCGAGGTCGACACCGCCCACGCCCCGTGCGCCGCGGAAAGTTTCACCTACCTCGCCAGCAAGAAGTTCTTCGACGACTCGATCTGCCACCGCCTGGTCCTGCAGAGCATCTACGTCCTGCAGTGCGGCGACCCCTTCGGCAGCGGCTACGGCGGCCCCTCCTACCGCTACGCCGAGGAGAACCTCCCGACCGGCAAGCGCCCGGCCTACGGCGAGGGCGTGGTGGCCATGGCCAACAACGGCCAGCCCGCCTCCACGGGCAGCCAGTTCTTCATCGTCTACAAGGACATCGCTGAGCTGGACGCCAACTACACCGTCATCGGCAAGGTGACGGAGGGCCTCGACCTGGTCAAGAAGGTCGCCGAGGCCGGCGTCGTCCCGGACGCGTCCGCCCCGGCGGCCGACCCGTCGACGGGCCCGAGCGAGGGCAAGCCGAAGACCGAGGTGCGCATCAAGTCGCTGACGATGAGCGCCCCGACCCCGTAAAGCACCTGACGCGAAGGGCCGCCCACCACGCTGGTGGGCGGCTCTTTTCGCGTCAGTCCTCGACGGTTCCCCAACCGCGGCGGCGCAGTTCGTCCAAGACATACTCGGCATCGAAGGGGCCGAGAAGGCGCGCCAGCGCGGCCGCAGCATCGAAGAACCCTTGGTCCACCAGCCGCATCGCGGTATACCGGTGGAACCGTCCGCTGCGGACCAGCCGTCCCGCCAGTTCGTCACGGCCGTGCTCGAAGACGAGGATCGCCAGGGCCTCGTCATCGACGTGGACGTCCCGCCGCTCGATCCACGCGCGCAGGAACGCGTCACCCTCGTCGCCCCGGCCGTGCTCGTACAACAGCTGCGTGTACTTCCCGACGACCTGAGCGTCGCCACGCCGGGTCAGGCGGCGCAGTTCGTCGAGGTCGCCGCGCTGGTACAACAGCATGGCGAGCTCACCGTCGAAGCGGTTGGCGTGCGGCCGCAGCATGGCGATCGCCGCATCGAGGTCGCCCAGGTCGTTCAGCAGGCCGGCCAAGTGAGGCAGGGCGCGGCGGTCACGGACGGCCCAGGCCCGCAGGCGCACCAGGTCCGTCCGGCGGCGGAGAAACCCGAACAGATACTCGGCCGCGTCCCGGGGATCAGAGCCGTAGTCCGGTACCTCCCGGGCGACTCGCTGCTCGAGCACCTCGAGTGCTTCGCGGATCTCGTCGCGCTCGGCGTGCAGTTCGGCGAGCCGGATGGCGCTCAGCCCGTCCCGGACCGACCAACGACGCAGGATCGCCATCGCACCGGCGCGGTCGTCACGGCGCACGAGCAGCTCGGCCAGCTCCCGGGCGGCGCGGTCGGAGCTGCGGGCATGGTCCCGCAGCGCGATGACGGCGCCGTCGGCGTCGCCGCGGGCGGTGAGCAGCGGCGCCAGGCACACGGCCGCTTCGGCGAGGCGAGGTGCCACCGGACGCAGGAATGCGATGGCCTCGTCGTTGCGACCCTCTCGCGCTCGCATCGTCCCGAGCGCCACGGCGACGTCGTCGCCGTGCGGTTCGAGCCGCCGGAGGGCCTGATCGTCGTCTCGTTCCAGCAGCAGCTCGATCAGGGCCTCCCGCACCGGACGGTCGCCATTGGTCCCGTGCACGGTCGAGGCGATCGCGTCGCCACCGGTGCGGAACACCTGGGCAAGCTCCTCGACCGCGACCATGTCGCCCTGCCTCGCTCGATACCACAGGGCCCCCAGGTGCTGCTCGAACTGCAGCACGTCCATGACCCGGCCCCGCCGGCGTCGCTTCCGGCGGATCAGGCGGCACCGCCGCGCCCGCCGCGACCCCACCCAGCCGACCCGGCCCTTGACGAGGTCGGCGCCGACAGCGTCATGCCCGGCCAGCTCCAGCGCGGCGCGCCGGGGCAGGTTGTCCAGGGCGCCGAGCAGCACCGCATCCGCTCCGGCCTGATCTCCTCGTTGGACGAACGCTTCGTACACGTGCACGAGGGCCTGGATGTTGCCCCGCTCGGCGAGGGCGCGGAGTTCGTCCTCGTCGCCCCGCTCGATCAGTCGGCTCGCCAGTTGCGACGCCGGCGCACCATCGCACTGCCGCGCATTCTCCCGAAGCAGGTGCAACGCGGCGGACGTCTCGCCACGCCGGTCGAGCAACTCGGCCAGGATGATCACGGCATCGTCATCGCGCCTGGCCACCCGACGGCGCAGCATGGCCGACACGGCTTCCGCGTCGCCGGCGTCATCCGCTGTTTCGGCCAGCTCGCGCTGCGCACTGAGGTCGCCGGCCGAGGCCGTTTCGAAGAGGACTCGCCGCCGGGCCGGCGCGGCCAGGCGGTCGTTGATCAAGGCGTGCCGGAACTGCCACACGGCGCCGCTCCTGCGCATGACGCCGCGGACATAGGCGTCCTGCATGAAACGGGTTAGCCGCAACGGCAGCCGGCCACGGGCGGCGAGCGTCAGATGGCTTGCGCGGTGAACGGCCCACGGCCACACGAACCGGCTGAGCAGCGCGGCGCCACCGAGCATCCCGGCGGCCGTCATCGACCAGAGCGCGACGGCTTCCGGGTCTCGCCACGCCGCCGCCGACGCGAAGGCGCCCACCCCCAGCAACCACCACACGACGACCCGCAGCGCCGCGGCGCGCGGCCGCCGCCAGAGCATCAGGCCGGTGTACGCGAGTCCCTGCGCCGCGCCCGCGACCATGCCGACCCACCACGACCCGAGCGCGACCCCGGTGGCCAGCCCGGTCAGGAGCGCGAGGACGGGAATGGCGACGAACCACAGCTTCGGCTCGTCTTCGAGGGCCAGCGGCTTCCACCTGATCCAGAGCAGTGCGGCGATGATCGTCCCGGCGATCGCCCCGTGCACCGACCCGGCAGCGAAGCCGAGCAGGGCCAGGACCAGCACACCGGCGGCCGCCAACGGCAGCTGCACGAGCACGGGCCGGGGATGCAGGGCCGCGAACGGCAGCGTGCGCCAGTGCAGGTCCCGGGTGCCCTGCTCGTATGCGTTGTAGGCCAGCGTGCCGAGCCACCGGATGGCCTTCTCCGGTGGGTACCGGTGCAGCGCCTCCCCCGCGTCCGGGTCATAGGCAGCCGCCATGTACCGGTCGATCAGCTGTGAGGTGATCTCGGTCTTGGTGCGGAACTCGGTCAGCTCGGCCGGATCGCGATGCGGTTCCCGGTAGGCCGTCCGCGTCATCGCCGCCATCAGCGGCGTCGTCAGTGTCGTGGCGAGAACCCCGTCCGGATCGTCGCGCAGCAGGTCGAACACCGGCTCCCAGCGCGCGGACGTGGCCTTTGGACGGCGAAGGAACTCGATGACGTGCTCCGGTGCGACCGGCTGGATCTCGATCAGCGCGGCCTGCTCCAGGTCCCCCGGCCGGTCCCGCGTGATCAACGCGTACTCGCGGCTCCGGCACGTCACCACCAGCGCCCGCCCCGACGACACGAATTGCCGCAGCTTCGTGATCGCCGCCGGAATCCGCTCGGCCGGCAGCTCGTCCAGCCCGTCGAGGACCGGCGTCACGAGCTGCACCGGCGGCCCGGCCGAACTGGTGCGCAGCGGCGTCACCAGCATCCGGGCCGACTGCGCGGTCGGGAACAGGCGGGGATGGTCGAGGCGGAGCCGCCGTACGACGAAATCCTCGACCGTCTCGGTCGTCGGATCCCACGACGAGATCGGCAGGAACAGCGGCACCGGATCGCCGCCGGCCTGCTCCGACAGCAACCGACGCGACAACAGCAGCGCCAGCACGCTCTTCCCGGCCCCGGGCTCGCCGAGAATGATCAGCTGCCGGCGAGGCAGGCCGAGGAACGCCTCGACGATCCGGTCGATGTCACCCAGGGGCAGCGAAGACTCGGCCCACCGGAACCGGACCCGCAACGGCAACGCCTGGCTGACGCCGTGCCGCCACTCCTGCTGCTCGTACGAGGTCAGCAGCCGCTGCGCCAGATCGCGCACGGTGCGCGCCACCACAGCGTCGTCCGGCACGCCGCCCAGGCCTCGCCGCGCTTCGACGAACCATGCGGCGAAGACCAGCAGCAGGACGAGCGACCACAGCAGCCAGGGCCACCACCAGGCCTTGACCGAGACGGTGCTGGTGGCCAGGTTGCCGATCAGCGCCAGCGCCGCGCCCAGCAGCAGCGCTGCCGACGAGTGCTGCCACCACCGCCGCCCCATGCGACCCACTGTGCCAACCCTGTCAACCCAGGGTGCGCACAGCGGGAGGGATCAGGCGCCCGAAGTCACCCGATAGGCGTCGTACACCCCGTCGATCCGCCGCACCGCCGCCAGCAGGTGGTTCAGGTGCTTCGGGTCGGCCATCTCGAAGCTGAACCGGCTGATCGCCACCCGATCCCGAGTGGTCGTCACGGTGGCCGAGAGGATGTTGACCTTCTCGTCCGAGAGCACCCGCGTGACGTCGGCCAGGAGCTTGTGCCGGTCCAGCGCCTCGACCTGGATGGCCACCAGGAAGGTCGACGCGCTGGTGGGCTTCCAGCTGACCTCCAGCACCCGCTCCGGCTGCTCCTTGAGGTCGGCCGCGTTCGCGCAGTCGTCGCGGTGCACCGACACGCCCCCCGAGCGCGTCACGAAGCCGAAGACGGCGTCCCCCGGGACCGGCGTGCAGCACCGCGCCAGCTTGATCCAGACGTCGTCCACACCCAGGACCTCGACGCCGGGGTCGGAGGCGGCCGTGCGCGGGCGGGCCGGGCGGGTCGGGATGGCGGTCTCGGCGATGTCCTCGACCGCGCCCTCCTCGCCGCCGTAGCCCTGCACGAGGCGCTGGACGATGGACTGGGCCGAGGTCTGGCCGTCGCCGACCGCCGCGTAGAGGGCGGCCACGTCGGAGAGGTGCAGCTCGCGGGCGATCGTCATCAGCGACTCGGAGGTGAGGAGGCGCTGCAGCGGGAGGCCCTGCTTGCGCATGGCCTTGACGATCGCCTCCTTGCCGGCCTCGATCGCCTCCTCGCGGCGTTCCTTGTTGAAGTACTGGCGGATCTTGGTTCTGGCTCTTGGGCTTTTGACGAAGCCCAGCCAGTCCTGGGTCGGGCCGGCGGTCTCGGACTTCGAGGTGAAAATCTCGATGACGTCGCCGTTGGAGAGGGTGCTCTCCAGGGGCACGAGTTTGCCGTTGACGCGGGCGCCGATGCACTTGTGGCCGACCTCGGTGTGCACGGCGTAGGCGAAGTCGACCGGGGTCGAGCCGGTGGGCAGCGCGATCACGTCGCCCTTCGGCGTGAAGACGTACACCTCCTGGCTGGACAGGTCGAAGCGGAGCGCGTCGAGGAACTCGCTGGGGTCGCTCGCCTCGCGCTGCCAGTCCAGCAGCTGCCGCAGCCAGGTCATCTCGTCGATGTGGGCGGGCGGGCCGGCGATCGTGGCGTTCTTGGTCTCCTTGTAGCGCCAGTGGGCCGCGATGCCGTATTCGGCCGTGCGGTGCATGGCGTAGGTGCGGATCTGCAGCTCGACGGGCTTGCCGGTCGGGCCGATGACCGTCGTGTGCAGCGACTGGTACATGTTGAACTTCGGCATGGCGATGTAGTCCTTGAACCGGCCCGGGACGGGCTGCCAGTTCGCGTGGATCACGCCGAGGGCCGCGTAGCAGTCGCGCACGGTGTCGACCAGGATGCGCACGCCGACCAGGTCGTAGATGTCGCCGAAGTCGCGGCCGCGGACGATCATCTTCTGGTAGACGGAGTAGAGGTGCTTCGGCCGCCCGGTGACCTCCGACTTGATCTTGGCGGCCTTGAGATCGTTGGCGACCTTCTGGGTCACGGTGCGCAGCAGCGAGTCGCGCTGCGGGGTGTGCTCGGCGATGAGCCGGCTGATCTCGTCGAAGCGCTTGGGGAACAGCGTGCGGAACGCCAGGTCCTCCAGCTCCCACTTGATCGTGTTCATGCCCAGCCGGTGCGCGAGCGGGGCCAGGATCTCCAGCGTCTCCTTGGCCTTCTGCTCCTGCTTGGGGCGGGGCAGGAAGGTCAGGGTGCGCATGTTGTGCAGCCGGTCGGCCAGCTTGATCACCAGGACCCGCGGGTCCTTGGCCATCGCCACGACCATCTTGCGGATCGTCTCGGCCTTCGCCGCGTCGCCCAGCTTGACCTTGTCGAGCTTGGTGACGCCGTCGACGAGCAGCGTGACCTCGCCGCCGAAGTCGACCTGCATGCGTTCGATCGTGTACTCGGTGTCCTCGATCGTGTCGTGCAGCAGCGCGGCGACCAGCGTGGTGGTGTCCATGCCCAGGTCGGCGAGGATGGTGGCCACGGCGAGCGGGTGGGTGATGTACGGGTCGCCGGACTTGCGGTACTGCCCCTTGTGGAAGTGCTCCGCCATGTCATAGGCGCGCTGCAGCAGCCGCACGTCGGCCTTCGGGTGGCTCGCCTTGTGCTGGGCGATCAGCGGCTCCAGCACCTCGCTCACCGAGGGGCTCTGCCAGGGCGCGTTGAAGCGCGCGAGGCGGGCCCGCACCCGGCGCCCGGTCGGCGCCGCCCCGACGAGCCCGGCCATGGTGCCCGTAACCCCGCTGGCCGCGTCGGTCAGGTCCTCCGTGTCCTCGCCCAGAAGCTCTTCGGGCGTGCGGCGCTGCGGCGCACCGGGCGGCGTCGGGAACTGCAGCACCACGCCGCCAGCCTCCGCCGTCTCCGGCGTGGCGGTCTCGCGGGCGTCCTGCGGTTCATCCTGCACGTGGTCGACCGTACCCTCAATGGGGGGTGCGATGTCGCCGGTCACCGGCCGCTCCTCATCGCCGACAACGTTCCGAACCGCAAGCTTACCCGCCCCCACCGACATTTCCCGTCAGCGCGAGGTGCCGGAAAACGCCGCTCAGACGGTCAACAGGGCATGAACCGGACGTCCCGCCAGTTTCGCCCGCCCCTCCAGGAACGACAGCTCCAGCAGGACGCTGAAGCCGCTGACCGTGCCGCCGGCGCGCTCGACGAGCCCGAGGGTGGCGGCCGCGGTCCCGCCGGTGGCCAGCACGTCATCGACGACCAGCACCCGCTCCCCCGCGACGAACGCGTCGGCGTGCACCTCCAGGGTCGCCTCGCCGTACTCGAGGGCGTAGGTGGCCGACACGGTGGCGCGGGGCAGCTTGCCGGCCTTGCGCACGGGTACGACACCCTTGCCCGTGGCGTAGGCCACCGCGGCGGCGATCACGAACCCGCGCGCCTCGATCCCGGCCACCACGTCGAAGCTGTCCGCGCCGTGCTCGGCGATGACCGCGTCGATGGCCGCCGCGAACGCCCGGCCGTCGGCGAACAGCGGCATGAGGTCCTTGAACACGATCCCGGGCTTCGGGAAGTCCGGCACGTCCAGCACCTTGCTCGCGACCAGGTCGGCGATGTCCACCAACGCTCCTCCAAAGAAAAGACGGGCGCCGCAACCGCGGCGCCCGTCATCTTCGCAAGAGTTACCTGCGGCCTGAGCCGCCGCCCCCGGGCCGGCCACCGGCGCGCGGGCGCTTGCCCTGCCCGGGACGGGCCGCCGGGCGGGCACCCGGCCGCGGGGCCGCACCGGCGAGCTCGGAGCGCTCGACCGTCTTGGCCGTGCCGCCGCCGCCGACCGGGACGCCGTCGCTGTCGCGGGCCGGGCCGGACGTCGTGCGGGCCGCCGCCTCCTTGGCCTGCGCGCTGCGCTTGGCCTTGACGCGGTTGGCGTGCTGCTGCAGGCGCGGCTCGCGGCTCTTGAGCTCGGCCAGCACGGGCGTGGCGAAGAAGATCGAGGAGTACACCGCGACGCCCATACCGATGAAGAGCACCAGACCGAGGTCCTTCAGCGTGCCCGCGCCCAGCAGGCCGGCCCCGATGAACAGCAGGCCGCCGACCGGGAGCAGGGCCACCAGGCCGGTGTTGATCGAGCGCATCAGCGTCTGGTTGACGGCCAGGTTCGCCGCCTCCGAATACGTCGAGGTGCTCGATCCCGTGATGCCGCGGGTGTTCTCCTGCACCTTGTCGAACACCACGACGACGTCGTACAAGGCGAAACCGAGAATCGTCAGGAAGCCAATGACGGTGGACGGGGTCACCTCGAAGCCGACGAGCGAGTACACGCCGCCGGTGAGGATCAGGTCCAGCAGCAGCGAGGCGACCGCGGCGACGGCCATCCGCCACTCGAACCGCGCGATCAGGTACACCAGCACCGCGGCCAGGAAGATCGCGAGGCTCAGCGCCGCCTTGTTGGTGACCTGGCCGCCCCACGACGTGCTGACCGCGCTGTCGCTGATCTGCTCGGGCGTGATGTTGAAGTGCTGGGCGACCGACTCCTTGATGTCCGTCTGCCGCTCGGCGTCCGTGATCAGTTCGGTCTTGATGATGTACTGGTTGTCGCCCACGGTCTGGCCGGTCTTGACCGACACGCCCGCGTCGGTGAACGCCTGCTCGACCTGCTCCAGCGTGCCGACCTTGACCGGCACGTTGTACTGGTTGCCGCCCTCGAACTCGATGCCCAGCGTGAAGCCGCGCACGAGCATGCTCGCGATCGCGATGATGATCGCGATGCCGGCGACGGTGAACCAGAGCTTGCGGCGGCCGACGATGTCGACGTCGGCCTCACCGCGGTAGAGCCGGGCTGCGAGGCCCTTTCCGCTGCCAGCCATCGTCAGGCCTCCTTCGGGCGGTTACGACGGGTGCTGGTGGGCGCCGCGTCCGTTGTCGGTCGGTCGAGCACGCGGCCCAGGCCGCTGACCCGCGGCGACAGGAACGCCTTGCTGCGGGCGAAGAGCGTCATGATCGGGTGACGGAACAGGAACACGACCACGAGGTCGAGGATCGTCGCGACACCTAGGGCGAAGGCGAAGCCCTTGACCGAGCCGATCGAGACGAAGTACAGGATCGCCGCGGCCATCAGGGTGATCGTGTTGGCCGAGATGATCGTGCGGCGGGCCCGGACCCAGGCGCGTGGCACCGCGCTGCGTGGACTTCGGCCCTCGTGGATCTCGTCCTTGAGCCGCTCGAAGTAGATGACGAACGAGTCGGCGGCGACACCGAGTGAGACGATGAACCCGGCGAAGCCGGCGAGGCTCAGCGTGAAGCCGATCCCGCGGCCCAGCAGGATCAGGGCCATGAAGACCAGCAGGCCGGAGAGCACCAGGCTGAGCATGATGACCGCGCCGAGCAGGCGGTAGTAGAAGAACGAGTACAGCACCACCAGCAGCATGCCGATGCCGGCGGCGAGCAGGCCCGCCTCCAGGTGCGAGCTGCCCAGCGTGGCCGAGATGCTCTGCGCGTCCTGCGAGGTGAAGGAGAGCGGCAGGGCGCCGTACTGCAACTGGCTGGCCAGCAGCTGCGCGTCGGACTTGGTGAAGCTGCCGCTGATCTCCGCATCACCGGGGATGACGTTCTGAATCGTCGGCGCCGACACGACCTCGTTGTCGAGCACCACGGCGACCTGCTTGCTGTCCTGGCCGTTGTTGTACGCCACGCGGGTCAGGTCGGTCCAGCGGTTCTGCCCGGCGCTGTGGAAGGACAGGTTGACCGTCCACTGCCCGTTCTGCGAGTTGATCCCGGAGTCGGCGCTGGAGACGTCGGTGCCGAGCACCTTGGCCGCGTCGAGCTGGTACTTCACGCCCGGGCCGCAGGCGACCGCCGGGTCCTCGGCCTTGCTGATCGAGCCGACCGGCCGGTGGTTGAGCTTGTCGCACGTGACGTACGGGATGTTGTACTGCATCGACGCCGGCAGCACCGCGACCTCGGCCGGCGTGAGGTCCTTGAAGCCCTTGTAGGCCTCGGCCTTGTCCGGCGCCTGGGAGAAGTCGATCGGGGCCTGCTCGGCGAGGGCCGCGGCCCAGACGTCCTGACCCAGCTTCTTCTGCACCGCGGCGCGCTGCGTGGCGATGTCCGGCGCGACCGCGGCCTCGGAGCCCGACGGCGTGGCGGCGGCGGCCGGCGCGCTGGCCGAGGCCGACGGCGCGGCCGAGCCGCTCGGGGTGGCGGACGGCGTGGCGGCGGCCGAACCGGTGGCCGACGGCGTGGCCGAGGCACCCGTGGACGCCGGAGCCGAAGCCGAAGCCGACGCGGAGGCCGACGGGTCGGTCGCCCCGGTGTCCCCGGTCTGGCCCAGCACCATGCGGAAGCGCAGCTCGGCGGTCTGGCCGATCTGCTTGAGCCGGTCGTCGCTCTTGCCCGGCAGGGAGACGACGATGTTGTTGCTGCCCTCGACGACGACCTCGGCCTCGGCGACACCCAGGCCGTTGACCCGCTGGTCGATGATGCGGCGGGCGGTCTCCATCTGATCCTGGGTGGGCGGCTTGTTGCCCTCCAGGTTCTGGGCCTGCAGCGTGACCGTGGTCCCGCCGATCAGATCAAGGCCGAGCTTGGGCTCGAGCCGGTTGCGCCAGCCACCGCTGCCGCCGAACCACACGAGCGCGGCGAGAACGATGAAGATGGCGGCAAGCACGGCGAGCTGGCGGCTCGGGCGCATCGGTGCCTGAGGTTGTGCCACGGCTGTCGGGTCTCCCTACACGACGCCGGCGGAGGTCGCGCGGCGTGAATGTTTCACATAGCGGGGCAGCGAGCAGTACTTCAGTCGGCGTCCGGCGTCGGGGCGGTCTCCTCGTCGGCGGCCGGCTCTTCCTCGGTCGCCGCCTTCCGGTTCACCTTGCCGATGGCCTGGCGGGCGTACTTGGCGGTGACGCCCGGCGCGATCTCCAGCATGACGGTGTCGTTGTCGACCTCGGTGACGATGCCGTAGAGGCCGCCGACCGTGACCACCTCGTCGCCGATGCCCATCGTGGACTGCATGTCCTGCACCTCACGGCGCCGCTTCTGCTGCGGGCGGATCATGAGGAAGTACACGAAGGCGGCGAAGGCGACGACGACGAGAAGCGGGAGCGCCGAGCTGCCGCCCGAGGTCTCCGCGGCGTAATTCACGATGATGGCCCTTCCGGGTCGAGGTATGTGACGTCCGCGCAGCGGATCGCGGCGAGTCTAGTCGGTGTGTCGGACGCCACGAACCCCGGCTTCCGTCACGGTGTTATCACAAACTGAACAGATCGGGCGTATGCGACAAGCCGCCCGGGAAATTTCCGCCACCGACGGTACCAGCGGGACCTGGGATTCCAAGGTGCTGCCATGCGCTCGCCGTGGCGATCCGGCCACGCGGGGTGCGCGCCATGAGGCCTGATCGCAGCAGGAAAGGCTCGCACACCTCCTCCACCGTGTCCGGCTGCTCGCCGACCGCCACCGCCAGGGTGGACAGGCCGACCGGCCCGCCGCCGTGGCGCAGCAGGGCCAGGAGCACCGCGCGATCCAGCCGGTCGAGGCCCAGCTCGTCGACGTCGTACACGCGCAGCGCGGCCCGCGCAGCGGCCAGGTCGACCACGCCCTCGGCCCGCACCTCGGCGTAATCGCGGACCCGGCGCAGCAGCCGGTTGGCGATGCGGGGTGTGCCGCGCGAGCGCCGGCCGATCTCGACCGCGCCGTCCTCGGTGATCGGCACGTCGAGGATGCGGGCCGAGCGGGTGATGATCTGTTCCAGTTCCTCGGGGTCGTAGAAGTCGAGCTGGCCGACGAAGCCGAACCGGTCGCGCATCGGGCCGGTGAGCAGGCCGCTGCGCGTGGTCGCGCCGACCAGCGTGAACGGCTCGACGTCGAGCGGGATCGCGGTCGCGCCGGGGCCCTTGCCGACCACGACGTCGACGCGGAAGTCCTCCATCGCGCTGTACAGCAGTTCCTCCGCCGGCCGCGCCATGCGATGGATCTCGTCGATGAACAGCACGTCCCCGTGGGTCAGGCTGGTCAGCACGGCGGCCAGGTCGCCGGCCCGCTCGATGGCCGGCCCGCTGGTCATCCGCAGCCCGGCCCCGAGCTCGGCGGCGACGATCATGGCCATCGTGGTCTTGCCCAGCCCGGGCGGGCCGGAGAGCAGGATGTGGTCGGGCGGGCTGCCGCGGCGCAGGGCGCTCTGCAGCAGCAGGTCGAGCTGCTCGCGGACCCGGTGCTGGCCGATCAGCTCGGCGAGGCGCTTGGGCCGCACGCTCTGGTCGGCCGCCAGATCCTCGTCCGAGGCGAAGGCACTCACCAAGGGGTCCGTCATCGAATCGTGCCCAGCATCCGGATCGCCTGTTTGAGCAGCACCGGCACCGGCGGCGCGGTCTGCCCGTCGAGCTGCTCGGCCACCGCGGCGACCGCCTGGTCGGCCTGCTTCTCGTTCCAGCCCAGCCCGACGAGCGCCTGGCGGACCTGCTCGGGCCACACGGCACCGCCGGCGACCAGCGGCGATCCGGCACCCGGCAGTGCGCCGATCTTGTCGCGCAGTTCGAGCACGAGCCGCTCGGCACCCTTCTTGCCGATCCCGGGCACCTGCGTGAGCGTGGACGTGTCGGCCGCACCGATTGCTCGCCGTACGACATCCGGGGTGTGCACGGCCAGCACGGCCTGGGCCAATCGCGGCCCCACCCCGCTCGCCGTCTGCAGCAGCTCGAACAGCTGCTTGGCGTCGTCGTCGGCGAAGCCGTAGAGGGTCAGCGAGTCCTCGCGCACGACCAGCGAGGTGGCCAGCCGGGCCTCCTGGCCGACCCGCAGCTCGGCGAGGGTGTGCGGGGAGCACAGGACGGCCAGCCCGACGCCGCCGACCTCGATCACCGCACCGTCGGGCGACACCGCCGCCACCCGGCCGCGAACGCTCGCGATCACCGTGTCCTCCTCAACGCCGCGCTGATGCGCTCGCGCGCACCGCCTCGCCACACATGACAGATGGCCAAGGCTAAGGCGTCGGCGGCGTCGGCCGGCTTAGGCGCGACCTCCAGCCGCAGCAGCCGGGTCACCATCGCCGTCACCTGGGCCTTGTCGGCCTGGCCGTTGCCGCTGACGGCCGCCTTGACCTCGCTCGGCGTGTAGAGCTGCACGGGCAGCCCGGCGCGCGCGGCGGCGAGGATCGCGACCGCCCCGGCCTGCGCCGTGCCCATCACGGTGCGCACGTTGTGCTGGGCGAACACCCGCTCCACGGCGACGCTCTCCGGCTTGTGCTCGGCCACCAGGTCGGTGAGCCGCCGGTCGAGGTTGAGCAGGCGCAGGGACAGGTCCAGGTCCGGATCGCTGCGGACGACCTCGTAGTGCACCAGCCGGCACGGGCTGCCCGGGCGGCCCTCGACCACCCCGACACCGCATCGGGTCAGGCCCGGGTCGACCCCCAGCACGCGCACCGCCGCCTCCTCATACGTGTGTTCGACACCCTATCGGACGATCGAAGCGCGCCGTTCGCGCGACACACACACCGAGTGCGGTAAAGGTATGTGGGCGGGCCCCATGGGACGGGCCCGGGAAGGCTCGTACGTTTCCGCCATGACGACGGAGCATGTGGTCGCGCTCGATCTTCGGGGGCGCACCGCGATGGTGACTGGCGCCGGCAGCGGGATCGGCCGCGCGGTCGCCGGGCGCCTGGCCGCGGCGGGGGCGAAGGTCATTGCGGTCGACCTGTCGTTCCAAAGTGCCGACGATGTGGTACCCGTAGTGGCCGACCTGACCGACCCCGCCGCCATCGACCGGGTCCTGCGCGATCACGCCGACGCCGACGTGCTGGTCAACAACGCGGGGCTGCAGCACGTCGCCGCGCTGGAGGAGTTCCCGCCGGAGCGGTTCGCCTACATCCAGTCGGTCATGGTCGAGGCGCCCTTCCGCCTGGTGCGCGGCGTGCTCCCGCACATGTACGCCGGCAACTGGGGCCGGATCGTCAACATCTCCTCCGTGCACGGCCTGCGCGCCTCGCCGTTCAAGGCCGCGTACGTGACCGCCAAGCACGCGCTCGAAGGCCTGTCGAAGACCGTCGCCCTCGAAGGCGCCCCGCACGGCGTTACGGCCAACTGCATCAACCCCGCGTACGTGCGCACGCCGCTCGTCGAGGGCCAGATCGCCGACCAGGCCCGCACCCACGGCATCCCCGAGGCCGAGGTGGTCGAGAAGATCATGCTGACCAGCGCGGCCATCAAGCGGCTGATCGAGCCGGAGGAGGTCGCGGAGCTGGTCGCGTACCTCTGCACCGACGTCGCCGGGTTCATCACGGGCACTTCGCTGTCGATCGACGGCGGCTGGACCGCACACTAGGTCGTGTGACGATGCTGGAGTACCTCGAGCTGCTGGCCCGGGAGGCGGCCGCCGTCGAGTTCGAGGGCCCCCTCGTCGCCGCCCGGGGCGCCGGGCTGCCCCCGGAGCGCATCGCCGAACTGGAGCAGGGCAAGGTCGTGGCGCTGCGGGTGCGGGCCCTGCTCGAGCGCCGCCGCCGCCGCGAGGAGGAGCTGTCCGGGCTCTTCGACACCGCCAGCGACCTCGCCGGGCTGCGCGACGTCGACGCCGTGCTCGCCGCCATCGTGCACCGCGCGCGGACGCTGCTGGGGGCCGACGTGGCGTACATGACGCTGAATGACGAGACCCGCGGCGACACCTACATGCGCGTCACGGACGGCTCCATCTCCGCGCGCTTCCAGGCCCTGCGCCTGCCCATGGGAGCCGGCCTCGGCGGGCTCGTGGCGCAGACCGGCAGCCCGTACGTCACGGCCGACTACCCCCGCGACGCCCGCTTCCGGCACACCGGCGACATCGACGCGGGCGTGGGCGAGGAGGGCCTGATCGCCATCCTCGGCGTACCGCTGCGGCTGGGTGCCCGCATCATCGGCGTGCTCTACGCGGCCAACCGCTCGGCCCGCCCGTTCGCCCGCGAGGAGGTCTCGCTCCTCGTCTCCCTGGCCGCCAACGCCGCCGTCGCGATCGACACGGCCCGCCTGCTCGGCGAGACCCAGGAGGCCCTGGCCGAGCTGTCCACCGCCAACGGCGTCATCCGCGCCCACAGCGACTCGGTGGAGCGCGCGGCGGCCGCGCACGATCGAATGACCGCTCTGGTACTGCGCGGAGCCGGCGTCGAGGACGTAGCCGCAGTCGTCGTCGAGGTCCTCGGCGGCTCCCTGCTGGTCCTGGACGCCGAGAGCCGCACCCTGGCCCTCGTCGGCGAACTGGCCCGCCCCGACCCCTCGGCCATCGCGGAGGCCCTGGCCGCCTCCCGCACCGAGGGCCGCAGCGTCCGCCGGGGCGAACTGTGGGTGGCCGCGGTCGTCGCGGGCGCGGAGAACCTCGGCGCCCTCGTCCTGCGCCCCGACGCCTCCCTGGTCGACGCCGACCAGCGCATCCTCGAACGCGCCGCGGTCGTCACGGCCCTGCTCCAACTCTTCCGCCGCACCGTGGCCGAGGCCGAGGGCCGGGTCCGCGGCGAACTCCTCGACGACGTCATCACCCGCCCCGTCCGCGACGCCGATGCCCTGCGCACCCGGGCCAAGCGCCTCGGCGTCGACCTGGACGCCCCGAACGTCGTGGTGGCCATCGGCGCGGAGGCCCTGACCGCCGGCTCCATGCGCCAGCGCGCGGTTTCCTGGGCCCAGACGTACGCCCACAGCCGCTCCGGCCTGGCCGCCGCCCGCGACGGCCACGTGGTCCTGCTCCTGCCCGGCGACGCCCCGGGCGACTCGGCCCGCGCGGTCGCCCGCGACCTGGGCAAGCTGCTGACCCGCCCGATCACGGCGGGCGCCGGCGGCCCGGCCACGTCCCCGGAGGCCATCGCGGCCGCTTATCGGGACGCGGACCGCTGCGTGACGGCCTTGACCGCGCTGGGCCGCACGGGCACCGGCGCGAGCACGGCGGAGCTGGGCTTCGTGGGGCTGCTGCTGGGGTCCGCTCCCGACGGCCGCGACCGGGATGTGCAGTCGTTCCTGTCGGCGACGATCGGCCCCGTGGTCGACTACGACGTCCGGCGTGGAACCGCCCTGGTGAAGACGCTGGAGGCCTACTTCGGCGTGGGCGGCAGCCTGGCCCGCGCCGCGGAACTCCTGCACGTCCACGTGAACACGGTGACGCAGCGGCTTGAGCGGATCGCCCAGCTGCTCGGGCCGGACTGGCAGAAGCCTGAGCGCGCCCTGGAAGTGCAACTGGCGCTCCGCCTGAACCGCCTGCAGGCCACGTAGCAACGGCGACGGCCCGGCGCGTGCCTCGAAAGGCACGGCCGGGCCGGTGGACCAAGGGGTCAGGCGAGTGCGCCCCGCAGGACGAAGTCGACCAGGTTCTCCGCGAAATGCTCGTCCGGCACGTTCGGGTTCCAGCGGAGCATGTTCTGCGCCAGCGTGGGCCCCGACAGGACCAGCAGAGCCATCTCGACGTCCAGGTCGGCTCGCAGTTCGCCCGATTCGATGCCCCGGCGCAGCACCCCGCGCATCAAGTCGCGGCGCGGGCCCGAGACGGCTTTCTGGAAGGCCTCGGTCATCTCGGTGCTCTTGAACAGCTCCGGCATGAGGCAGGCCGTGACCTTGCCGTAGTGCGACATGCGCTTGTTGCGCATCGCCGCGATCAGCGCGATCAGGTCGCCCCGGACCGACTCGCCGGGGAGTTCGGGCAACGGGCCCTTCATGGCCAGCACGGCGTCGATGAGCAGCGCCTCCTTGTTGGGCCAGCGGCGGTAGATCGTCGCCTTGCCAACGCCGGCCTTCGCGGCGACCGCTTCGATCGAGATGGCGTCCGCGCTCTGGCCGGAGCTGAGCAGTTCGAACACCGCCTCGACGATCGCCTCGTCGACCCGGGCACTGCGGGGCCGGCCAGGACCTTTGCGGTCCTGGTCAGGCACCACATCCACGCTGAGCGTCATGGTTTCCATTGTTACCGAGTTTTCACACCGAAGCTACTCACCGGTTTCCTCCGCCTCGTTCAGTCGCCGACCGTTACGAGCTCGACACCCTGCTCCTCCGCCAGGCCCTCGGCGGTGGTGGGTGCGGGCGCGTCGGCCGGGCGCCGCTTCGGCAGCCAGATCACCGCGACGAGGGCACCGAGCACGGCGAAGGCCGCCGAGCCGATGGCCGCGCCGTGCATGGCGGTGAGGAAGGCGTCGTTCGCGTGCTGGATCAGCGCCGGGGCCGCGGGGCCCGCGTGCTCGGCGACCCCGTACGCGCCCGAGATCGACTCGTTGGCGGCGTCGCGCGCCGCGGCCGGCAGGCTGCTCGTGGCCGAGTCCATGTGGCTGCGGTAGACCGAGGAGATGACGGCGCCGAGGGCGGCCACGCCGAGGGCGCCGCCGACCTGACGGATGGTGTTGCTGACGGCCGATCCGACGCCGGCCTTCTCACGGGGAAGCGCGGACATGATCGCCTCCGTCGCGGGCGGCATCACGTTGGCCATGCCGACGCCCATGAGGAAGAACAGCGCACCGACGATCCAGATCGGGGTGTCGGCCTGGATGAACATCCAGGCGGCCAGGCCGATGGCGACCAGCACCAGGCCGGTGGTGCTGACGGCCTTGGGGCCGAAGCGCTTGACCATGGCGGCGCTGCGCGGGGCGAAGACCATCTGGGCGACCGCGAACGGCACGAACAGGGCGCCGGAGGCGAGCGGGCCGTAGCCGCGGACCAGCTGCAGGTAGAAGGCGCTGACGAACATGATGCCCATGGCCGCGAAGAAGACCAGGCCGATCATGCCGGTCGAGGCACTGAACTGGCGGTTGCCGAAGAGGCGCACGTCCAGCGAGGGGAACTCGATGCGCCGCTCGTAGAGGGCGAACGCGGCGAGCACGACCACCGACGCGACCAGGGCGCCCCAGGACTCGGGCTTGCCGAAGCCGTGGTCGCCGCCCTCGATCACGCCGTACGTGAGCAGGGTGAGGCCGATGATGGACAGCAGCACGCCGACGAAGTCGATGCGGCCCGGCTTGGGGTCGCGCGACTCGGGGATCAGGACGTTGACCAGGACCAGGCCGACGATCACGATCGGGACGTTGATCAGGAAGACCGAGCCCCACCAGAAGTGCTCGAGCAGCAGGCCGCCGACGATCGGGCCGATGGCCACGCCGAGGCCGACGGCGCCGGCCCAGACGCCGATGGCGCGGCCGCGCTCCCGCGGGTCGAAGACGTTGGCGATGATCGACAGGGTCGACGGCATGACCGCGGCGGCACCCAGGCCCATCAGGGCGCGGGCCCAGATCAGCTGGTCGGCCGAGTCGGAGTAGGCCGAGACCAGCGACGCGATGCCGAAGAGGGTCAGGCCGACGGTCAGGGTGATGCGGCGGCCGAGCCGGTCGGCCAGGATGCCGGCGGTGAAGAGCAGGCCGGCGAAGACGAGGGTGTACGAGTTGATCGCCCACTCGAGCTGGCTCTGGGACGCGCCCAGGCCCTTCTCCGGGTCGGCGATGGTGCGCATGGCCACGTTCAGGACGGTGTTGTCCAGCACGACCACGAGCAGGCTGATGACGAGCACGCCGAGGATGGCCCAGCGTCGAGGATGTCCGGTGTTGGCTGGTGCTGCTTGAGTTGGTGCGTCCACGGTGAAGCTCCCCCTGGTCGGAACGCGAAGCAAAACGATACGGAACGGTTCCGTATCAACGTAGACCCCGCCACGTCGATACGGAACCGTCTCGTATTGAAAAGTGCGTCCCGTCACAGCCGGCGCCGGCGGCGGAATAAATCCGCCACGGTGCCCCAAAGTCCCCGCCGGAACAGCAGCACCACGAGCACGAAGATCCCGCCCGTCACCAGCCCGACCAGGGTGAAGCCGGCCTGCGAGAGCTGGTCCTCCAGGTCCACCACGAGCCCGGCCCCGAGCACCCCGCCCCACAGCGTGCCGATCCCGCCCAGCACGACCAGGACCACGCCCTTGCCCGACGTCGTCCAGTGCACCACGTCGAGGGAGACGAACCCGTGCGCGACCGCGAACAGTCCCCCGCCCAGCCCGGCCAGAAAGGCCGAAAGGACGAAGACCACCAGTTTGTACCGTCCAGCCGCATACCCGAGCGCCCGCGCCCGGTTCGCGTTGTCCCGCACGGCGACCAGCACCCGCCCGAACGGCGAGTGCACGACCCGCCAGGCGAGCAGCAGGCCGAGCGCCACGATCGGCAGCGCCGCGTAGTAGAAGTAGTACGGGTCGGACAGGTCCAGCCCGAAGAACTCGCGGGGCACGCTCTGCAGCCCGTTCTCGCCGCCGGTGACCGACGACCACGCGTTGGCCACGTAGTAGATCATCTGCGCGAAGGCGAGGGTGACCATCGCGAAGTAGATCCCGGTCCGGCGTACGGCGAGCCACCCGATCGGCACAGCGAGGGCGGCCGCGGTCAGCGCCCCGCCCAGCACCGCCACCGGAAACGGCGCCCCGAGCCGGGCCGCGATCAGCCCGGCCGTGTACGCCGAAGTCCCCCAGAACGCCGCGTGCCCGAAGGACAGCAGCCCGCCGTAGCCGAGCAGCAGGTCGATGGCGACCGCGAACAGGGCCCAGCACAGCATGTCGACCGCCACCGCCGGGTAGATCCCGTTGGGCAGCCACGCCGCGACCACGACCCCCGCGGCCAGGAGCACCCACTTCACGCCGACCGCTCCTCCCGCCCGAAGAGCCCCGCCGGACGCACCAGCAGTACCAGTGCCATCACCAGGAAAATGAGCGTCTGGGCCAGCAACGGCGGGGCGTAGGCCTCGCTCCACGCCTGCAGCAGTCCCACCCCGAACGCGACCGCGACGGAGCCGAACACCGAGCCGAGGCCGCCGATCACCACCACGGCGAAGACCCCGATGATGAGATCGGCCCCCATGAGCGGGTTGACCGCCCGCATGGGTGCCGCCAGGACGCCGGCCAGCGCGGCGAGGGCCACGCCGAAGCCGAAGACCGGCGCGATCCACCGCCCGACGTCGATGCCCAGGGCGCGGGTCAGGTCGGGCCGTTCGATGCCGGCCCGCACCACCATCCCGACCCGGGTGCGGGTCAGCAGCCACCAGGCCAGGGCGCACAGGGCGACCGCCACGGCGAGGACGAAGATGCGGTACGCCGGGAAGTCGAACACCCCGAAGTCGACCGTCCCGCCGAGCCCGGCCGGCGCGCCGTAGGGCTTGGACTGCGTGCCGTAGCGCGACTTCACCGCGTCCTGCAGGATCAGCGTGAGGCCGAAGGTGAGCAGGAAGTTGTACAGCGGGTCCAGTGTGGACAGCCGCCGCACCACGGTCCGCTCCAGCACCGTGCCGAGCAGTCCGAGCACGAGCGGTACCAGAACAATCGCCGTCCAGAACGACAGCCCGAACTCCTCGAGCAGCACGAACGCGCCGACCGCGCCGAGCATGTAGAACGCCCCGTGGGCGAAGTTGACGACCCGCAGCAGGCCGAAGATGACCGCCAGGCCGAGGGCGAGCAGCGCGTAGAAGCCGCCCCCGACCAGGCCGTTCACCGTGTGGGTGAGCAGTCCAGTGAACATATCCATGGCGAATCAGAGCTTGCAGTCCGGCGACGGCGCGCGGAAGGCGTCCTGGGCCGGGATGGTCTTGACGATCTGCTCGTAGTCCCACGCCTCCTTGACCTCGGCGCCGGGCTTGACCTTGGCCAGGTAGGCGTCGTGCAGCACCCGGTGGTCGGCCGCCCGGAACTCCCCGCCGCGCAGGAAGAAGTCGTCGACCTTCTTGCCCTCCAGCTGCTTGACGACCGCGTCGGCGTCGTCGGTGCCGGCCGCCTGGACCGCCTCGAGGTACTGCGTCGCCGCCGAGTAGTTGGCCGCGTGCGCGAACGTGGGCCGCTGGCCGCCGGTGCGCGCCGCGAACTTGTCGGCCCAGGCGCGGTTGCGCTCGTCGAAGTTCCAGTACCACGCGTCGGTGAACGTGGTCCCGGCCAGCGCGTCCGGGGTCAGCGAGTGGATGTCGGTGAGGAACATCAGCCCGACCGCCAGCCCGATGCCCTTGTCCTTGAGCTTGAACTCGTTGTACTGCTTGACCAGGTTCACCAGGTCCGCGCCCGCCTGCATGGTGCCGAGCACGTCCGGCTTGGGGTTCAGCGTCGGCGCCTTGAGCAGGAACGTGGAGAAGTTGTCGTTCGGGAACGGCGTCGGGTCGCTGGCGATCACCGTGCCGCCGCCCTTGCTCACCGCGGCCGCGAAGGACTTCTGCATGTCCTGGCCGAAGGCGTAGTCGGGGTACACGATGTACCAGTTCTTCGCACCGCCCTGGGTGGCCGCGGTGCCGGTGCCGTTGGCCAGCATCGCCGTGTCGTAGGCGTAGTGGAACGTGTACTTGTTGCACGACTTGCCGGTCAGGTCGGTGGTGGCGCCGGAAATGTTGAAGTACAACTTCTTGCTCTGCTTGGCCACGTCGGCGACCTTCAGCGCGGCCGAGGACGTCGGCACGTCAAGGATCGCGTCGACGCCCAGGCGGTCGTACATCTCACTGGCCCGGGTGTTGGCGACGTCGGGCTTGTTCTGGTGGTCGGCCGTCTCCACCGTGATGTTCTTCGTGACGGCCTTGTCGCCGTACTTGGCCTTGAAGTCCTCCACGGCCATCTGCACGGCCACGACGGAGTTCTTGCCGGACAGCTGGGCGTAGACGCCGGACTGGTCGTTGAGCACGCCCAGCACGATCTTGTCGCCGCTCAGGCCGGACCCGCCGGAGCTGCGCGGGCCTCCCCCGCCGCAGCCGGACAGCACGACGCACAGGGCGGCGCCGAACACAACGAAACGCTTCATGGGGTGTACCTCCGGTCAGATACCGAGATGCGCGAGGAGTTCGGCCTCGCGGGAACGCACGTCGGCGTTGTCGAACGTGCCGGTGATCCGCCCCTCGGCGAGCAGGTAGTGGCGGTCGGCGACGGTGGTGGCGAAGCGCAGGTTCTGCTCGACGAGCAGGACCGTGGCGCCGTGGTCGCGGGCGCGGCGCAGGATCTCGCCGACCCGCCGTACGAGCAGCGGGGACAGCCCCTCGGTGGGCTCGTCGCAGAGCAGCACGGTGGCGCCCATGCGCAGCACCCGGGCCAGCGCGAGCATCTGCTGCTCGCCGCCGGAGAGGCTGGTGGCCGGGCTGGACCGGCGCTCGTGCAGGTTGGGGAACGCCTCGTGGATCTCGTCGAGGCCCCACGGCCGCGGCCCGACGACCGGCGGCAGGGCGAGGTGCTCGGCGACGGTCAGCGTCGCGTACGCGCCGCGGTCGTCGGGCACCCAGCCGAGCCCGGCGCGCGCCCGCGCGTGCGGCGGGCGGCGGCTGATGTCGGTACCGGCGAGCTCGATCGTTCCCGACTGGCCGGTGTGCAGGCCCATCACGCAGCGCAGGAGCGTGGTCTTGCCGGCCCCGTTGCGCCCGCACAGCGTGACCACCTCGCCCTCGGCCACGTGCAGGCCGACGTCGCGCAGCACGCGGGCCTCGCCGTGCCACGCGGACAGACCCTCAATGCGCAGCATCGGCACTCCCGAGATAGGCCTCGATCACGCGCTCGTCGGCGCGCACCTGCTCGTAGGGGCCCTCGGCCAGGACCCGCCCGGCCTGCAGGACGGTGACCCGGTCGGCCAGCGCCCCGACGACGCTCATGTTGTGCTCGACCAGCACCACGGTCCGCCCGTCGCGGACGGCCGCGATGAGCTCGACGGTCCGCTCGACGTCCTCGACGCCCATCCCGGCGGTCGGCTCGTCCAGCAGCAGCACCCGCGGGTCGAGGGCGAGGGCGATGGCCAGTTCCAGGGCCCGCTTGCGCCCGTAGGCGAGGCTGCCGGCGGTGTCGTCGGCCGCGGCGGCCAGCCCGACCCGGTCGAGCAGCTCATCGGCATGGGCCCGGAAGCGCCGCAGCGGTCTCTCCGAGCGCCAGAAGGACCAGCCCAGGTTGGTACTGCTCTGCAGCGCCAGCTCCACGTGGGCGCGCACGGTCTGCTGCGGGAACAGGCTGGCAATCTGAAAAGAGCGCGCCATGCCGAGGCGGGCGACCCGCTCGGGTGCGAGCCCGGTGATGTCCCGGCCACCCAGTTCGATCCGCCCGGCGGTGGGCGCGACGAACCCGGTCAGCAGGTTGAACAGCGTGGTCTTGCCGGCCCCGTTGGGCCCGACGAGCGCGTGCACGGCGCCGGCGGCGACATCGAGGTCGACCCCGTCGACGGCGCGGAAACCACGGAAGTCGCGGGTGAGGCCGCGCGCGACGAGCGCGGAACCATCCATGTGGGATTCACCCTCCAAAGACATCGGGAGTGACGGCCGTCACAAGGTACGGCCGCCACTCCCGAGGTCACTACAGAGTCGATCCACATATTTACATATAGAGCTATGTGCGGCGTTCCGGGATCCAGCGGGCCAGCGGACCGAGCCGCGTCCGCAGACCGGCGAGGCCGCCCGGGAAGAAGTACACGGCGAGGATGAAGACCGTGCCGAGGATGAACAGCGGCTGGGAGAGCGGGCCACGCAGGATGCCCGGCAGCCCCTCCACCGCGTCCGAGTTGCCCAGCGCGACCAGGCGGTAGTCGAGGTACGTGAACAGGAACCCGCCGATCAGCGGGCCCCAGCGCGTGCCCGGCCCGCCCAGCACCACCATCACCAGCAGGGTCAGGGTCTGGTCGGAGGCCGCGATGTGCGGGGTCGCGCCGCCGATGAGCAGCGCGTACATGGCACCGGCGAGCCCGGCCAGGCCGCCGGAGACGGTGAAGGCGAAGAGCTTGTAGCGGTACGGATCCAGCCCCAGCACCCCGACCCGGCGCTCGTCGTCGCGGATCGCGGCGAGCACCCGCCCCGACGGCGAGTCGGCGATGGCGTGCACCACGAGGACGGTGACGACGAGGGCCGCCAGCGCGAGCCAGTACAGGTTCACCGTGTTGGAGACGCCCACCAGGAAGTCCGGCACCTTGGAGGTGTCCATCGGCAGGCCCTCCTCACCGCCGGTGGCGCCGCCCGGGTCGCGGCCGATGGTGATCGCGGCGACCTGGGCGAAGGCGAGCGTCACCATGGCGAACGCGATCCCGCCGGTGCGCAGCGCGATCGCGCCGAGCAGGGCGGCCAGGGTCGCGGTGCCGACGACGGCCAGCAGGATCGCCGTCCACAGCCCGTAGCCCGCCTTGGTGACGAGCATGTCGGTGCCGTAGACGCCGGCCGCGAAGTACAGCGCGTGGCCGAAGGAGAGCATGCCGGTGCGCCCGAAGAGCAGGTCATAGCCCATCGCCAGGGCACCGAAGACCAGGCAGAGCGCGAGCAGCTGCAGGGTGCCGGGCGCGTTGACGGCCGAGTCGAAGATGCCGGGGAGCTTCAGGCCGCAGTACGGGAGCACCGCGAACACGACCAGCGCGACCAGCGGCCCGAAGCGGGCCAGAGGGACCCGGCGGCCGCGCGGTGCGGGTGCCGGTGCGCTGCGCGCGGACTGGGCGGTCTGTGTCGTCATGAGGTGGCGACCTTCCCGGTGATCCCTTGTGGACGGACGAGGAGTACCACCGCGAGCAGCGCGACGACGCAGATGTCGCCCAGGCCCGACGAGGTGTAGTTGACGAACTGCTGCAGCAGCCCGACCGCGACGGCGGCGTAGGCGGCGCCGGTCACCGAGCCCATCCCGCCGATGACGACGACGATGAACCCGAAGATGAGCAGCGAGCTGCCGCCGGTCGGCGAGATAGCGCCGGTGAACACGCCGCCGAGCGCACCGGCCAGGGCCGCGGCCGCACCGCCGATGGCGAACACGAGCGTGAAGGCGCGGCGCACGTCGATGCCGAGCGCGGTGACCATCGAGCGGTCCTCGACGCCCGCGCGGATGACCAGACCGATCCGGGTGTACTTCAGGAAGGCCAGCAACCCGCCCAGCACCACGATCGCGGCGCCGATGAGCAGGAACCGGTCGTTCGGCACCCGCGCGCCCGCCACCGTGGTGAGCTGCTGGGTCCACTGTGGACGCGGGTACGGCTTCGGGTCGCTGCCCCACGAGGCCTGCAGCAGCGCCACGCCCGCGAGCGACAGCCCGACGGTGACCAGCACCTGCTCGATCGTGCGCCGGTACAGCGGCCGGATCAGCACCAGCTCGACCAGCGCCGCGACGACGGTGCCGCAGACGACGCCGAAGACCACGGCCAGCACGAAGCCGAAGCCGCTCGACCCGGCCCCGGGCAGGTGGTTGGCGGCCCACCAGGTGCCGTACGCGCCGACGGAGAGGAACAGGCCGTGCGCGAAGTTGAGGACGTCGGCGAGGCCGAAGACGAGCGCGAGGCCGGAGGCGACCAGGAAGTACAGGGCGGCCAGGCCCAACCCTGTCAGGGTCAGCAGCACGATCGTGCTCATGCGTGGTCCGCCTTCCCGACGCCCAGCAGCGACTTGGTCTTCTCGGTGTAGTCCAGGAGATCGGGCGCGGCCCCGGCGTAGGCGACCTTGCCGGCCGCGATCACCACGGCGTTCTGGGCCAGCCGCCGGACCACGGCCAGGTTCTGCTCGACGAGCAGCATCGGCACCACCTGGGCCACGGCGTGCAGGGCGGCCGCGACCTCGCCGACGACCTTCGGCGCGAGGCCCTTGGTCGGCTCGTCGATGAGCAGCAGCCGGTTGGGGTTGAGCAGCACCCGGCCGATGGCGAGCATCTGCTGCTGGCCGCCGGAGAGGGTGCCGGCCCGCTGCCGGCCGCGCCGGTGCAGCTCGGGGAAGAGCCCGTAGACCCGCTCGTAGTCGGGCGCGGTGCCGGGCCGCTCGGCCAGCCGCAGGTTCTCGGCCACGGTGAGCCCGGCGAAGACGCCGCGGTCCTCGGGCACGTAGCCGAGGCCGTCGCGGACCAGCTTGAACGTCTGCTGGCGGGTGACCCGGGCCCCGGCGAAGCGGACCTCGCCGGCCAGCTCGGCGCCGCGCGGCAGCAGGCCGAGCACCGCCTTGAGGGTGGTGGTCTTACCCACGCCGTTGCGCCCGAGCAGCGCGGTCACGCCCTGCGGGGCCACGCCGAACGTCACACCCTGCAGGATGTGCGAGCCGGCGATGCGGACGTCGAGGCCCTCGACGTCGAGGATGCTCATAGCTTCTCTCCCAGGTACGCCTCCTGGACGGTCCGGTCGGCCATGACCACGTCCGGGGTGTCGCAGACCAGCAGCGCCCCGTGGTGCATGACGGCGACCCGGTCGGCCAGGTCCAGCACGACGTCCATGTGGTGCTCGACCATGAGCACGCTGCGCTTCTCCTCGCGGGTCAGCGTGCGGATGAGGGCCACCAGGCCGGGCACGTCCTCGGCGCTGACGCCGGCCATGGGCTCGTCGAGCAGCAGCACCCGCGGCTCGCCGGCCAGCAGCAGCGCGATCTCGAGCTTGCGCTTCTCGCCGTGGGCCAGGGTGCCGGCCATCGCCCCGGCGCGGTGGTCGAGCCCGACCCGCCAGAGCACCCGCTCGGCCCGCTCGGCCACGTCCCGGTCCTTGGCGGGCAGCGGGAACGGGCGGATCGAGCCGCCGCGGCGGGCCTGCACGGCCAGCCGCACGTTGGCGGCGACCGTCAGCGAGCCGAAGACCGAGGACGACTGGAAGGTACGCCCCAGGCCCAGCCGGGCCCGCCGGTGCGGCGGCAGCCGGGTCATGTCCCGCCCGTCGAGCGACACCGTGCCGTCCGACGGCTTGCGCAGCCCGGAGATCAGGTTGAACAGCGAGGTCTTGCCGGCGCCGTTGGGCCCGATGACGGCCAGGAACTCGCCCTCGGCGAGGTCGAGGTTGACCCCGTCGACGATGGCGACCCCGCCGATCCGCCAGGTCAGGCGCCGGGTGCTGAGCAGGCCGGTGGCCGGGGCGTCCGCGAGGACACCGCCGGCCACCGGACCCGGTGCGTTGGCCAAGGCCTCAGCCCTTCATCTGCGCGGCCGGCGGCGCGGCGTCGGCCGGGTCGAGCGCCTTGACGAGCTCGGGCTTGAGGTCGGCGCCGCTGCCGGTGAACTTGCCCTGGAACATCGGCTGCAGCAGGGCGTGGTCCTCCTTGCGGACGGTCAGCTTGCCCTTGACGCCGTCGAACGACCAGCCCTCGAGCGCGGTGACCATCTTGTCGACGTCGTCCCCGCCCTCCTGCGCGGCCCGGACCACCATCTGGGCGGCGGTGAAGCCGTCCGGGTTAAACAGGTCGACCTTGCCGCCCTCGACGCCCTTGCGCAGCGCGGCGGTGGCCTCGTTGTCGCTGGCGCCGTCGAAGTAGTGGGCCAGCAGCGAGATCTTCCCGCCGGCCGCGCCGAACGTCGGCCACGACGCCCGCTGGTCGATGCCGGTCACCACCAGCGTCGAGCCGAGCACGCCCTGCTGGTCGAGGGCCTGCCACATCGCGGTGGCGGTGGTGCCCGCCCACGCGACGAAGATCATGTCGGCCTTGGCGTTCTTGGCCTGGACCGCGAAGCCGGTGAAGTCGGTGGCGTTGGCGGGCACCGACAGGGTGTCGACGGTGGCCCCGGCGCCGCCGATGACGGCCTTCACCGCGTCGGCGTTGGACTTGCCGAAGGCGCCCTCCTGGGTGAACACCAGGACCTTCTTGCCCGTCGGGGTGGGCACGTAGGACTTGGCCGCGAGCACGTCCTGGTAGGACTGCCGGCCGGAGCGGAACGTGTACTTGTTGATGCCGGTCACGGCGTCGGTGGCGGCCGGGCCGGAGATGAACAGGACCTTGTTCTGCGCCGCGAGGGGTGCCATCTGGGTGGCGACGCCGGACGAGGTGCTGCCCGCGAGGATCTTGTAGCCCTGGCCGATGAGGTCCTTGGCCGCCGAGACGGCCTTGGCCGCGTCGCCGGCGTCGTCGGCCTCCTTGACCTCGATCGGCCGGTTGCCGACCTTGCCGGTGCCCTTGGTGGCGAACGCCAGCCCGGCCTTCCAGCCCTCGATGTACTGCTTGCCGTAGCTCGCGAGCGGCCCGGTCTGCGAGTAAACCAGCCCGACCTTGATTGGTGCGCCGTCGCCGGCCGGCTCCTGCGCGGCCTCCTGGGGGCTGCTGCACGCAGACGCGAACGTGGCGGCGAGCGAGAGCCCCAGCGCCGCGAACAACACCCGCCGCGGCGCGCTTGTCTGCCTGATCAACGCTTCCTCCGTGTGAACGCCTTGTTAAGGCCAGCGCCTGCTGGCGGTGTTCGACACGCTAGGAGTGGCGTGAGGCACGTCGCTATGTGGTCGGACCACACAGAATCGGCGAACCGCTATGGGTGATCGGGGGCCACCCGGTCCAGGAAGGCCCCGAGCAGGGGCAGGAAGCCCGGCGACAACTGGGCGAACACCGACATATCGGCGCGCGGCGGGACCGGGTACAGCATGTGCCCCACCCCCGGCAGCACGGCCACACCGTTACTTCCCCGATACCTGCCGGGCAGCCGGTCGCCCAGCACCGCGAGGCTGCGCTCGACCGGGACGTGCTCGTCGTCGGCGCCGAAGAACGCCATCAGCGGGCAGGGCAGGAACGGCAGCGCGGCGCCGGGGTCGAAGGGCAGCATCCGGGCGAAGAACCCGAGCTCCTCCGGGGTGTCGTAGGGCCGGTCACAGACGATCGCGGCCCAGTCGTCGCCGGCGAATCGGGCCTGGTCGGCGTAGACCTGGGCGGGGTCCTCCCCGGCGGCCAGCCGGGCGGCGCGCTCGTCGGCCCAGGCCAGCCCGGCCGCGACGGACTCCTCGGCCAGCCCGTGCCGGCGCATCACCCGGCCCAGCAGGGTGCGCTCCTGCTCCTCGACGCCGACGAAGGGCCCGCCGACGGTGACCACGAAGTCCACGTGGTCGGGCACGGTGACCGCGGCCAGCAGCGAGACCCAGCCGCCCTGGCTGTAGCCGATCAGCCCGGCCCGCTCGACCCCGGCCTGCTTGCGCAGCACGGCCAGGGCGGCGATCGCCTCGGCGGCCCGGTCGGCGAAGGTCTGGTGACGCCAGTCGCCCGGCGAGCCGCCGCAGCCGGGCTTGTCGTGGCGCAGGGTGGCGATCCCGCGCGCGGCCAGCCATTGCGGGACGCCCTGCCAGGCGTGCCGGTCGGCCGGGCCGGAGCCGTCGGAGAGCACGAGACCCCCGCGGGCGGGGCCCTCGGGGGTGCACAGGATCGCGTTGAGCGGCCCGGCCGCGGTGTCGACGACCGTATCGATATCAGGCATTGGAAAGGCCCTCCCCCGCGCCAATCTAACAGCGGGGGGAGGGCCTTGCCGGTTACTGCGCCGCGGCGGCCAGCGGCGCCTGGTAGGTCTTCAGGAGCGCGGCCTTGTCGGCGTCGACCGTCTTCCAGTCGTCCTTGAGGACCCCGCCGGTGTCACCGGAGTTCGGGTTCCAGGCCCAGTAGGTGTAGCTGAGCCCGTTGTCCTTGAGGTACGCGACGAGGTTGCGCTGCCAGATGCCTTCCAGGTCCTTGTTGCCCTGAGCGTCCTTCTCGGCCACCGAGCGGCCGCCGAACTCGCCCATGAGCACCGGGGCGGTGTTGTTCTTCACCAGGTAGCCGAACTGCTTGTCCCACAGCGCGGGCATGTTGGCCGGGAACTTCGGGTCGGTGAACCACGTCTGCGACCAGACCTTGGGGCTGTAGTCGTGCGCGGAGTACACCAGCTTGGACTGGTCCGACAGCTTCACCGGGTGCTCCTTGGCGCCCTGCAGGTTGCCGCCCCACCAGTAGCCGTCGCTCTTGCCGTCGGCCGTCTTGTAGTTCTCGATGCCCTCGACGATGATCAGCCAGTTGGGGTTGGCCTTGAGCACCGCGTCGCCGGCCCGCTCCGCGGCGGCCTGCCAGTCGGTCTTCTCGTTGCCGTCGCCCCAGGTGGCCTCGCCGTGCGGCTCGTTGTGCAGGTCGGCGCCGACCACGAGCGGGTTGTCCTTGTACTGCTTGGCGAGCTTCACCCAGTCCGAGATCCAGCGGTCCTCGCTGACCTTGTCGGTGTACCAGAGGTTGCTCTGGCCCTGCGAGGTCGGGCGGTGCCGGTCGAGGATGACCATCATGCCGCGCTTCGTGGCGCCCTCGACGACCTTATCCATGATCTGCGGACCGGTCAGGCCCTTGAGATCCGGGTTGAGCGCGTAGTCCACGCCGTTGGGCTTGGAGGCGGCGTCGAACAGCTCGTTGCTGAACGGCAGGCGCATGGAGTTGAAGCCCTGGCCGACCATCTGGTCGAGCATGTCGCCGAGGTTGCGCGACCAGAGCCCGTGCGGCGCGAACGTGTTGGTCTCCAGACCGAACCAGTTGACACCGGTAAATGTCACGGTCTCACCGCGGGCGTCGACGATCTTCGAACCCTCGGCGTGCAGCGGCATCTGCAGCCGCTGACCGGACTGCGTCAGGCCCGGGTGGACCTGCTTGTCTTTGTCCTTGTGCAGCAACGGAACCAGCGCGACGGCTACGACGGCGAGCGCGACCAGTGCGGAAATCCAGTAAAGGCGCGTGCGACCCATTGAGCTGACCTGTCCTCACGTGTGACGGCGGGGCAGGTCAGAACATTACGGATTTCGGACATATGCGGTCAGCGTACAAATGCCGGATTTATGGATCCACCAAATGCGTGACGGATAGTCATTGCGCAGTCAACAATAAGTCAACCTTCGGTGGATTCGATCAGTTCCCGCCGCGGGTGCGGCCTGCGTCACAGCCGGCTACGCGGCGTTCGACGGCGTGTCCCACTCGGCCGCGCGGACCACGGCTTCCAGCTTCGAGCGGGCGCCCATCTTGGACAGCAGGTGCCGCACGTGGCTGCGCACGGTCGTGTAGCTGATGGACAGCTCCCGCGCGATGTCGCGGTTGTCCAGGCCCTCGGTCATCAGGGCCAGGATCTCCCGCTCGCGCGGGGTCAGGCTGTCCAGCCGCCGGGCGTGCTCCTCCGAGCGCTGGGCGTGCTCGCGGCGGCGGGCCAGCAGCTTGGCCAGCTGGCGAGCGGGCACCAGGATCTCGCCGTCGACGGCCCGCCGCACGGCCTCGGCCACGTCGGCGCCGCCCGCGCTCTTCACGAGGTACCCGGCCGCCCCGGCCTCCAGGGCGGTGAGGATGACCTGGTCGCTCTGGTCGGCGCTGAGGAACACAACGGCAACCTCGGGCTGGTGGCTGCGCAGGGCGGCGACGGCCTCGGCGCCGGTCCCGTCGGGCAGCCAGAAGTCACACAGCACGACGTCGACGCGCTCCACGTCGGCCAGGTGCTCGACCTCCCCCACGCTGGCGGCCAGCGCCACCACGCGCAGCTCGGCGTGCTCGTTGAGCAGCACGGCCAGCCCCTCGGCAACGACCTGGTGGTCTTCGACGATGAGGACCCGGTACGGCGGATGGCTCACGATGTGGTTCCCTTCGACTCGAGGTCGGCGCCGCGTGGTACCCAGAACGTCACGGTGGTACCGCGCCCGGGCAGGCTGCTGATCCGGAACCACCCTCCGGCCAGCGCCGCCCGCTCCTGCATGAGCAGCAGCCCGAGGTGGCCGGGGTCGGTGTGCAGGCTCTCGGCGCCCACCCCGTCGTCGATGACGCGCACGAGGTAGCCGCCGTCCTCCTCGCCGAGGATGACCGTGCACCGGTCGGCCCCGGCGTGCTTGCCGACGTTGGCCACCGCCTCCTGCAGCATCCGGAAGACCAGCACCCGGGTCGGCAGGGCCGGCTCGGCGGTCAGCCGGGAGTCCACCCGGACCCCGATCGCGTGCTGCTCGGCGAGGTCCTCGAGCAGGTCCTCGGTCGCCGCGGCCAGCCCCTCCTCGGCCAGCCGGGGCGGGCGGAAGTCGAAGATGAGCCGGCGCAGCCGATCGGCCGCCTGCACCAGCATGGCCTCCAGGCGGTCCAGGATGGCCAGCTCGTCCGGGTCGCGCAGCCGGCGGCGCAGCTGCTGCAGCCGCAGCGTGGCCGCGGTGATCACCTGCAGGCTGTCGTCGTGCACCCCGGCGGCGATGCGGGCCCGCTCCCGCTCCTGGGTGACGATCACGTCGCCGAGCAGCTCGCCCTGCTCCTGGCCGGTGAGGGTGAGCCGGGCGATGCGCTGCTCCAGCAGGGCCCGGCTGCGCCCGGGCGAGCCGCGCTCCTCCACGGCCAGGGCGAGCATGTGGCTGGGGTCGCCCTCGAGGGTGCGCACCCGCACGTCGACCGCCAGCTCGCCGCCGTCGGGCAGCCGGACCACGGCCGGGGACGGCTCCTCGCCGGCCGCGAAGACCGGGCGGCCGGCGAACAGCTCGCCGAGAGAACGGCCGAACAGGTCGGCCGTCTCCCGGCGGAACAGCGTCTCGGCGGCGGTGCTGGCCAGGCGCACCACCCCGTCGGCGTCACACAGGATCAACGCCTCCGGGGCGGCGCGGAACGCCTGCCAGTACACCGGCCTCAGTTCTCCAGATCCTTGGGGACCACGTACGGCTTGGCGGACGGGATGTCGACCGGGCCGCCGGACTGGTCGACCTTGAAGTTGACCGTCGCCGTCGCGTCGGAGCGCTGGCCGTGCAGCTGGAACACCACGGTGTTCTCGGTGTCACCCGGGATCGTGTACTGCCCGACCGCCCGCGCCGCGCCCTTGGCGTCGACCCGGAAGGCGGCCACCAGCTGCGGCTTGGCGCCCTTGGACGTCTTCACCGTCACGTGCACGGCCTCGTTCGGCGCGAACTGGGTGGCGTAGAAGTTCACCACGGTGCCGGGCAGGCCGCCGTAGGCGTTGGTGCGCGCCTGCGGGGTGAACGGCAGGATGGTGAAGCCGCTGGACACCGCGGCCCGGCTCTGCTCGCCGGTGAAGACCAGCGACTGCGCGCCCTTGAGCTGGAACGGCATCGTGATCCCGGCGCCCTTGAAGGTGCCGGCGTCGTCGGTCGGGATGGCCATCACGGGCTGGCCGCCGGCCGCGTTGAGCCGCACCAGCACCCGCTCGCCCGGCGCGAACCCGGACCCGGAGAAGCTGATCTTCTGGGTCGCCTTCACGGCGTACGGGGCGAGTTTGATCGACGGGTACAGCCGCAGCACCTGGAACGGCGCGCTCGCCGCCGCGCCACTGGTCTTGCCCACGACCACCAGACTGGTCTGCCCGACCGCCGTGACGCCCACTCTGATCGGCGTCTTACCCACCGCGCCACCCTCGTCGGCCTTGAGGGTGAGGTTCGGGTCGCCGTTGATCCGGCCCCAGTACACGTTGAGCTGCTCACCCGGCGAGAAGCCCTTGACCGTCATGTTGATCGTGTCGCCCGGCTTGCCCACGACCGCCGAGAGCGTGGCCTGCCCGGCGCCCTGGGCCACCGACGCGTCCGCCTTGGCCACCTGGTCGCTGCCGCGGGCCTGCGCGGTGACCTCCTGCACGGGCACCGTCATCTTGCTGGGCATCGTGAAGTTGGCCGTGAACACGCCCCACTTGCCGGCCTTGGCCGTGGCCACCTGCTTCGGCTTCGCGTCGGCGGCGCCGCTCGGCGGCTTCTTCTGCCCCGGCGTGGAGGACGGCCCGAGGTACACGTCGACCATCGAGCCCTGGTCGAAGCCGGAGCCCGAGACGGTCACCCCGCCGCCGAGCCGGACCAGGCCCGGGTTCAGCGTGATCATCGGCGTGCCGCCACCCTGCACCATGACCCCGTTCAGGTCGATGGTGGGCGCGGGCGGCGCCTTGGTCTGCACCTCCGTCGGGGCATCCTCGGCGCCGCCGCCGATCCCGGGCGCGGAGATGCCCAGCGCGGGCAGCAGCGAGCGGCCGATCATCACCAGCAGTACCGCGGCCGCACCGGCCAGCAGCAGCCGCTTGCGCGAGATCTTGACTTTGGTGCGCTTCCTTTTCCGGGTGCGGTTCAGCGCCGGCCGGTGTTTCAGCGTCTGCATGTCGACTCCAGCTCCAGCTAGGACGTGTTGCCGATCTTCACGATTGACAGCGAGACGTCGCCCCGGGTGGCCTGCCACACGGTCTCCCCGTGCTGGTCGATCGCCTCGATGATCCAGGTCTCGCCGCCGCGCTGGAGGGCGTCGCGCATCTTGTTCGACATCACGACGTAGTCGACGTTCTCCCAGCTGGAATGGAAGACCTTGTCCCGCACGTCCGGGTCGGACGTGGCCTTGTAGTGCGGATGGGCGTTCTTGTACGGCGGGTTCGTGTCGTGCAGCGCCACCCAGATGTCGTCGTCGATGATCAGGCGGGCGCTCGTCGGGATGTTCTGCTTGATCCAGGCGACCTGCTGCTCCTGCAGGCGGGTCAGCGGCAGCCGGTACGCGTCGCTGAACTCCAGCTCGCCCTTGGTGTTGTACTTGACCATGAACCCGCCCGGCATCACGAGCACCGGCACCAGCAGGCAGGCCACGAGCACCGCCGCCCCGGCCTGGTTGGTGCGCCGGGTGAGCCAGCCGAAGAACATGCCCAGGTTCAGCGCGAACAGCGGCACCATCGGCGCGATGTAGAAGTCGAGCAGCGCGCTGCGGCTCAGGTAGAACGCGTAGCCCAGGGCCATCAGGGCGATGGCGAGCATCGGGGTGCGCAGCCGTTTGTTGCGCCGGCCCGAGATGAGCGCGAGCACGGTCGCGGCGACGCCGCCGATGAGGATGTACCGGTCCTTGAACAGCCAGCTTTCCTGCAGCAGGTAGGTGAACGACAGGCCGGTCGAGCTGTTGGAGTTGCGGTGCAGCTGCCACCAGATGGTGTTGAGCAGCGACACGTGGCCCTGCAGCTGGTTGTTGTCCGGGTTGAACCGGAAGCCCTCCGGGAACAGCTCGTTCTTGATCTGGGCGAAGAGCAGGTACCCGATGACCGGGGACAGCACCGCGAACCACCAGAAGCTGACCCCGAAGCGCCGGTTGTTCTGCTCCTTGATGCTCTTGTGCAGCAGGTACGCGCAGCCGGGCAGCAGGAAGACCGCGTTCTCCTTGGTCACCAGGGCCACGCCGAAGCAGGCGCCGGCGCCCATCGCGGTGACGATCCGCCCGTCCTTGCGGGCCAGCAGGTAGACCCCGAGCAGGATCCAGAACATCATCAGGTTGTCCAGCAGGACCTGACGCTGGTAGTACACCCCGAGCGGGGACAGGTTGAACACCACCGTGGCCAGGACCGCCGCGGGCTTGCTGCCGGTGAAGCGGCGCACGATCTCGAACATCAGGAAGACCGACGCCAGGTGGACGATCAGCATCAGCACCCGGCCGGTGTTGAGGGCGTTGCCGAAGGCGTTGAACCCGCCCGGCAGGATGCCGACCCAGCCGGCCAGGGCCAGCCAGCCCATCGGGGCATGGTCGTAGAAGTAGGTGTACGGGGAGAGCTTGCCCTCCTTCAGCACCGACCAGGCCTGCTCCATGTAGATGCCCTCGTCGGTGAGGTACAGCGGATAGCGGAACATGTTCCAGCCGTGGCTGGCCGCCCCGATGAGCACGCACACGGCGATGAGCAGCTTCGGAGCCTTCCCGACCGGCTTCGCGGTGCCGGCCGGCGGCTTCTTCGGCCGGGTGAGGACGTCAGCCGACATTGGTCAGCTCCGGTTCCTGGGTGCGGTGGGCGCCGACGTGGGCCGTCTTCTCCCAGTTGGTGGCGCCCTTGAGCTGGCGGTAGAGGGCCCGGGCGGCGGCGTAGGACAGGACCATCTGGTACGGGAACCAGGTGATCGCCATCTTCACGACGATCCCGGGCCGCGCCTTGAGCCCGTGCGCGCCGGTGAACTCGTACAGCCCGACGACGCTCATCACGAAGTGCGCCCCGAGCAGCAGCACCGGCAGCCAGGACACCATCGCGACCGGCACCGGCACGCTGAGCACGAACGCGCTGAGCAGCGCGACCGGCAGGTAGAACCCGAGCATCGCCTGGACGTGCGGGAAGGCGAGCGTGTACCAGGCCAGGAACCGCTGCCGCCGGTTGGGCATCAGCTTCCAGGTGCCCTTGCCCAGCGTCTGCATGAACCCCTGGCACCAGCGGGTGCGCTGCTTGATGAAGCTCTGCAGCGTCGGCGGAGTCTCCTCCTTGGTCACGTAGCGGTCGTCGTAGACCACCCGGACCTTCTCCCCCATGCTCGACACCCGCAGCCCGATGTCCGCGTCCTCGGTCAGGTTGGTCTCGTCCCAGCCGCCGAGGCGCTCGATGATCTCCTTCTTGAAGAAGACCGTGTTGCCGCCGAGCGTGATCGCGCCGTTCTTGGCGTGGTAGTGCAGGCGGCTGCGGAACCAGAAGAAGTACTCCAGGACGTTGAACGTCGAGTACCAGTTGGACTCGAAGTTCATCAGCTGCACGCCCGCCTGCACCACGGCGACGTCGTCGGTGAGCATGATCGTGTTGACGATGTCGAACAGCTCCGGCTGGACCTCGTCCTCGGCGTCGAAGATGGCCACGACGTTGCTGGTGGCGTAGCGCAGGGCGGTGTTGAGCCCGTGCGGCTTGTTGATCGGGCCGTCGTCGAACACGACCACGTCGACGTTGGTCCGCCCGGCCGCCCGCAGCGCGTTGATCTGGGCCCGGGCCTGCTCGATGGTGCCCACGTCGTCGGCCGAGCAGACGACGAGGATCTGGACCAGGTGGGGCGGGTAGTCAGCGGACGCGGCGCGGGCGATGGTGTGCTGGATGACCTCCTCCTCGTGCCGGGCGGGGAGGATGGCGGTGAAGGAGAGTTCCGGCGTAGCACGTTGATCGGGCACCCGGGCCTTGGCGTCCGCCTCGGGCTGGTCCCACGTGTAGATCATGAGATACAGGGCGTGGGCCGCCTGTACCGTCAGCACCAGCGAGATCAGGGTGAGGACGGCCAACACCAGCTGCTCCATCGGTGCGTTCACTCCAAATCCACTTCGAGCTGACGGCGAAGTTGACCCCGAACCCGGCCGTGATGCCGACCAGGTTGGCGGGGAGGTAGTGCAGGCCGAGTCCGACCAGCAGCTGGACGACGATGACGTTGACCGGCAGGGCGGCCAGCCCGGCCAGGCTGTAGGACGCGAAGCGCGACAGCGACAGCCGGCGACCGTGCGGCGCCGCGCGGCCTCGGAAGGTCCACAGTTCGTGCAGGATGTAGTTGGACACCAGGGCGAGCTCGACCGCGGCCACGGTCGCGGGCAGCAGGGCGAGCCCGAGCACCCCGTGCAGGACGAGCAGGGCGGCGTTGTTCACCACGACACCGCTGACTCCCACCAGGGAGAACCGGCTCAGCCGGTGCAATGAGGGCGTCACGTTCACAACCGTGCCGACGCGCAGGGGTCCCGGGCATCACGCCGCGGTCGCTTACCGGCGCCCACCTTCGGCCTCCCCCATTCGGCGTAGATCATTTGAGTCCGCCGCCCGGGGTATTCGCGGCATTTGCGGGGTATGGCACGCGACGATGAGTATCAGGGTCTTGATCGCGGACGACCACGCGATGGTCCGTGAAGGGCTGCGCAGCTTCCTCGCGCTCAGCGGCGACCTCGAGCCGGTCGGCGCCGCGGCCGACGGCAAGCAGGCTGTCGCACTGACGCACGAGCTACGGCCGGACATCGTCCTGATGGACCTGCTGATGCCGGTCCTCGACGGGATCAGCGCCATCGCGGTGATCCGCCGGGAGCTGCCCAGCGTCGAGGTGGTGGCGCTGAGCGGGTACCTCGAACCGCAGCTGATCGCCGACGCGCTGCACGCGGGGGCGGTGGGGTATCTGCTGAAGGACACCGACGCGGAGGAACTGCACCGGGCCGTGCGCGCCGCGGCCGCCGGCCAGGTGCAGCTCTCCCCGGCGGTGGCGGCCCGGCTCGTGCGCGACGTGCACGTGCCGAGCACCCCGCCGCAGCTGACCCGGCGCGAGGAGGAGGTGCTCACGCTGCTGGCCCGCGGCCGCGCCAACGGCCAGATCGCCCGGGAGCTGCACATCGCGCCGCAGACGGTCAAGACGCACGTGAGCAACATCCTGCAGAAGCTCAACGCGGAGAGCCGGACCCAGGCCGCGCTCTACGCGATGCGGGTCGGGCTGGTCCCGGTGCACGCGGCGGCGCCGTCATGACGTCGGTGGTGCTGCTGGACGCGCGCGGGGCGGTGGTCTCCGGCCCCGACGGGTTCGTGGACCGCGCGGTCGCGCGGCGGGCGATGGCGACCGGGCGCACCATGCGGGCCCGGCGGGTCACCTACCTGCCGGTGGCGGGCGGGCTGCTGGCCGCCACCGGGCGGCGGCGCTCGCCGCGGCCGGCGGCGCTGGAGCCCTACGTGCCGCTCGCCGAGCTGCTGCTGACCGCGGCGGGCGAACCGGCCCGGCTGGCGCGGGACCTGCACGACTCGGTGGTGCAGACGCTGTACGGGATCAGTCTCGGCGCGGGCACGGCGGCCGAGCTGCTGCACGGCAACCCCGACCACGCCGAGGCCTCGCTCGCCTGGATCAAGGAGACGGCCGCGCTCGGCCTGACCGACCTGCGCGGCATCATCCTGCGGCTGCGGCCCGAGACCCTGGCCGGGGCCGGACCGGCCACCGCGCTCAAGAGCGTGTTCGAGACGCTGCACAACGCGCCCGGGCGGGCCGGCTGGGGCCTCGAGCTCGACGCCGACCCGGTGGTCAGCCCGCCGGTCGAGGAGGCGCTGTACCGCATCGCCCTGGAGGCCCTCGCCAACGCCGCCCGGCACGCCGAGGCCTCGCAGGTCACCGTACGGCTGGCCGGCGACGACAGCCACGTCGTCCTCGAGGTCTCCGACGACGGCGTGGGCTTCACCCCGGGGCTGCCCTTTCCGGGTCGGCTCGGGCTGCGCTCGATGCGCGAGCGGGCCGAGCTGCTCGGCGGCACGCTCGACATCCGCAGCGCGCCGGGCGCCGGGACGGTGGTGCGGGCCGCCCTCCCGGCCGGGTGACCTGGCCGCGGGGAATCCGGGCGACGGTTGACGCATGCGCGTTGTCGTCGACCTCACGAAGTGCCAGGGGTACGCCCAGTGCGCCTTCCTGGCGCCGTCGGCGTTCCAGATCAGCGGCGAGGAGGCCCTGCTCTACGACCCGGAGCCGGGCGAGGAGCAGCACGAGCGGGTCCGGCGCGCGGCCGCCGCCTGCCCGGTGCAGGCCATCCAGCTCGACCGGCTCGCCAACAGCCTGCCCGCCGGCTCCTACGCCGAGGGCTCGGCGGGCCGGATCGTCATCGTCGGCGCCTCGCTGGCCGGGCTGCGGGCCGCCGAGGCGCTGCGCGAGCAGGGGTTCTCGGGCTCGCTGACGCTGATCGACGGCGAACCGTACGGCCCGTACGACCGCCCCCCGCTGTCCAAGGCGGCGCTCGGCGGCCGGATCCGCCCCGACGCGACCGGCCTGCCCCGCGGCGGGCACCTCGACGCCCAGTGGCGCCTCGGCGTCCAGGCGCTCGCCCTCGACCTGCACGGCCGCCGGGTGCAGCTCAGCGACGGCTCCGACGTGCCGTTCGACCGCCTGCTCATCGCCACCGGGGTGCACGCCCGCCCGTGGCCGGACCCGGGCGAGGCCGCCCTGGAGGGTATGCACGTCCTGCGCACCCGCGACGACGCGATCGGGCTGCAGGAGGCCCTGATGCCGGCCGACGGCTCGCGCCCGGGCCGGGTGCTGGTGGTCGGGGCCGGGTTCACCGGCTCCGAGGTGGCCTCCACGTGCCGCGCGCTCGGGCTGGACGTGACGGTGGCCGAGGCCGGCAGCACGCCCCTGCAGGGTGCGCTCGGCAACGCCATCGGCGCGGTCGCGGCCGACATCCAGCGCGAGCACGGCGTCGACCTGCGCTGCGGCGTGACCGTGACGCGGATCGAAGGCGATCATCGGGTCCGGCGGGCGGTCTTCTCCGACGGCGACTCGATCGAGGTCGACCTCGTCGTGGCCGCGCTCGGCGGGGTGCGCAACGTGGACTGGCTGGAGGGCTCCGGTCTGGCCGTCGGCCCGTGGGGGGTGGCCTGCGACGCGGGCTGCCGCGCCTTCGACGTCAACGGGGTGGTGACCGACGACATCTTTGTGGCCGGAGATGTGGCCCGCTCGCCCAACGCGATGTTCGGCTACCAGTTCCTGGCCCTGGAGCACTGGGCGAACGCGGTCGCGCAGGCCGAGGTGGCCGCGCACAACATGGTCAGCGACGAGGCCGACCGGTGGCCGCACCTGCACATGCCGCAGTTCTGGTCCACCCAGTTCGGCAACAACATCAAGTCCGTGGGGGTACCTACCTTCGCCGACGAGGTCGTGATCACCCAGGGCTCGGTGGCCGAGCGGCGGTTCGCGGCGGCGTACGGGTACAAGGGCAGGCTGACCGCCGCGGTGACCTTCAACCACGCCAAGTGGCTGCCGTTCTACCAGCGGCTCATCGAGCAGGCGGCGCCGTTCCCGCCCGACTTCGACCGGGTCGACCGCCCCGACGACGCCCTGCCGGTGCCCGCCGGGGTGCCCGACAGCGCCTTACTGGCCCGCGACGCCACGGTGGTCGTGACCGGCCACCGCCCGACCATGGTGCGCAGCACCTGAGTCCGACCTGATCCCAGGAGTACCCCTATGACGACCGCGGTCGGCTCCGTCTTCGGCGCCGTGCTGGACCCCGTGAACCGCCACGACCCGTACCCGCTGCTGACCTCGCTGCGCCGCACGCCCGTCTCGCAGACGCCGGACGGCACCTACGTGGTGAGCACCTTCGACGCGATCACCGCGCTGCTGCACGATCCGCGGCTCAGCTCGGCCGACATCGAGGAGCTCTCGGAGATCTCGTCGTCCGGCGCCACGTCCGACCTCGTCGGGTTGCCGCCGAGCTTCCTGCGGCTCGACCCGCCGGCCCACGACCGCATGCGCCGCCTGGCCACCCGGCCGTTCGGCCCGCCGCACACCCCGCACCGCGTCGCCGACCTCGAACCGGCCCTGCGCGAGCTGGCCCAGTCGCTGGTGTCCGACCTGCCGAAGTCCACTGTGGACATCGTGGACCAGTTCGCGTACCCGCTGCCGGTCCGTGTCATCTGCGCGCTGCTCGGGGTGCCGCTGGCCGACGAGCCCAAGTTCCGCGCCTGGATCGACGAGGCCCTGGTCGCCGTCGAGCCGGACCGGGCGGCGCTGGCGGATCTGGCCCGGTACATCGGCGAGCTCGTCGACCGCCACCTCGGCCCGCCCGACGACGGCGGCCACATCGCCGACCGCGGCGCCACCGACCCCAGCGAGAGCCTCATCACCCGCCCCGCCCCCGGTCACGGGCTCCCGGGCGCGGCGGCCGAGGAGAGCGTGCTGGCCGGTGTCGGCGGCGACCTGCTCACCGCCCTGGCCACCGACGACGGCCCCGACGGCCGGATGAACCGCGCGGAGCTGGTGAGCACCGCGATGCTGCTGCTCATCGCCGGCCACGAGACCACGGTGAACCTCATCGCGAACAGCTCGCTGGTCCTGCTGCGCCAGCCGCTGTGGCTGGAGCGCCTGCTCGACGAGCCGGGCATCGTGGTGCCGTTCATCGAGGAGGTGCTGCGCTACGACCCGCCGGTGCAGATGCTGACGTGGCGCAAGGCCCTGGCCGACATCCCGGTCGCCGGCACCACGATCCCCAAGGGCGCGAACATCACCCTGGTCCTGGCGGCGGGCAACCGCGATCCCGAGCAGTTCCCGGACCCGGACCGCTTCGACCCCGACCGCGTCCCGGCCCAGCACCTCGGCTTCGGCGACGGCATCCACTACTGCTTCGGCGCGCCGCTGGCCCGCCTGGAGGCGCAGGTCGCGATCACCGCCCTCGCGCCGGTCCTCGCCCGGGCCCGTCTTCTGGAAGACCCGCCGGTGTACCGCCTGAGCGCCGTCCTCCGCGGCCCGCGCCACCTGCGCGTGGCCCTCGACTGAGATTCGCCCCGTCTAGCTCGAGCCGGCGCGGATCAGGCCGGACTCGTACGCGTACACGACGGCCTGAACGCGATCGCGCAGGTTCAGCTTCTGCAGCACCCGGGCCACGTGCGTCTTGACCGTCGCCTCGCCCAGCACGAGCGCGGCGGCGATCTCGGCGTTGGACCGCCCCCGGGCCATCAGCCGCAGCACGTCCGTCTCGCGGGCGGTCAGCTCGCCCAGCTCGGGCGGCGGCTGCGGCCCGGGCCCGCCCGCGAAGGCGGCGATCACCCGCGTGGTCACCGCCGGGTCGAGCAGCGCCTCGCCGCTCGCCACGACCCGGATCGCGGTGATCAGGTGCTCCGGCGAGGAGACCTTGAGCAGGAACCCGCTGGCCCCGGCCCGCAGCGCGTTGTACAGGTTCTCGTCGGTGTCGAACGTGGTGAGCACCACGATCCGCGGCGGCTCCGGCTGCTTGAGCAGCGCCCGGGTCGCGGCCAGCCCGTCCTGCCGCGGCATGGCGATGTCCATCAGCACCACGTCGGGCCGCAGCCGCCGCGCGAGGCTCACCGCCTCGGCCCCATCCCCGGCCTCGCCCACCACCGCCATGTCGGGCTCGGTCTCGATCACCATCCGCAGCCCGGCCCGCACCATCTTCTGGTCGTCGGCGACCACGACCTTGATCGCCCGCCCGCCGGCGTCGCCCCCTCTCATGCCGGCGTCGGCAGTCGCGCGTGCACGCGAAACCCGCCTTCACGTTGCGGCCCGGCCTCCAGCTCCCCGCCGAACAGCATGGCCCGCTCCCGCATCCCGATCAGCCCCTGCCCGGTGCCCTGCAGCCTGGCCGTGGCCCGTCCGCCGGCGTCGCTCACGGTGAGGTGGAGCCCGTCGCCCGCGTACCGCACCGCGACCGTCACACTGGTCGGCCCCGCGTGCTTGAGCACGTTGGTGAGGGCCTCCTGCACGATCCTGTACGCCGACAGATCCGCCGCCGGCGCCAGCGCCACCGACGCCCCTTCCCGGGTCAGCCGCACGTCGAGCCCGGCTTCCCGCATCTGGGCCAGCAGCTCGTCGAGCCGCTCCAGCCCCACCGGCGGATCGGCCGCCCCTTCGCCGCGCAGCAGCCCGAGGGTGCGCCGCAGCTCCCCCACCGCGTCCCGCCCCGAGGACTCGATGCTGCGCAGCAGGTCCGCGTCGACGTCGAGGCCGGCGTCGAGGCGTCGCCGTACGACACCGGCTTGAATCACCATGACGGTGACACTGTGCGCGACCATGTCGTGCAGCTCCCGCGCGATCCGCACGCGCTCCTCCATCACGGCTTCCCGGGCCCGCTGCTCCCGGATCGCGGCCCGGGCACTGGCGGCGTCGGCGCTCCGCCGCTGCTGCACGGCGAGCGCCACCCCGAGCCCCCACGGCGCCAGCGGGAAGAAGAACGACCCCATCGGATCGGCCGGATCAACGCTCCAGTACGTCACCCCGACCCCGACGACGAGCGCCAGCCCGACCCACTTCCGGCGCCCGTCGAGGTGCCGCCCCGCCGTGAACGCGAAAATCATCATGGCGGCGAGCTGCCACAGCCGGTACGAGACGATCCCAGCCTGGTCTTCGGCGTAGAAGGCCCCATTGGCATGGATGCAACTCGCGGCCAGCCCGATGAGCGGCACCCGCCGCCGCAGCCCGACCAGCACCGCGAAGACGGCGAGCGCGAACGGCCACCACCCGCCGGGCATCCGCACGACGCTCTCTTCGACGAGCGCGAACGCGACGAACCCCGCCGTCACCACCAGATCGAGCCGCCGTCCTCCGCGCATAGGGCAGACGCTACGACCGCCGGGTGGTCCCGCGGACCAGTCCGCCGGATGACCGACTCTCCACCTGCAGGCGGACGCTTTTCCGTGCGCCGGTTCCTACCGTTCGCGGTCTCAAATCTCGCTTTGGAGGACCGCATGCGGCTTCTGCTGATACTGGCCCCGCTCTGCCTGCTGCTCGCCACGGCCGTCGACCCGGCCCTGGGCGACGCGCAGGGCTACGGGGTGTACCGACAGCATCCCGAGGCCCTGCAGTGGCACGCGGTGCTGCTGCACACGGCCTGGGCCCTGTTCGTCCCCGGCCTGCTGGCCCTGCTGGCCCCGATCCGCACCCGGGGCGTGTTCCTGGCCCGGATCGCCTGGGTGGCGGCGGTCCTGGGCCTGACCACGTTCGCCGCCCTGATGGCCGCCGACCTGTGGATCCTGGCCCTGGAACAGACCGTCCCGGACGACGCGGTCCGCCGAGCGGATGAGGCCTTCCAGGCGCTCTCCTGGGCCCAGTGGGGCTGGCAGGTCCCGGGCCTGCTGGGCTGGGCCGTGGCCCTGGTGCTGACCCCCGTGGCCGCGGCGTACGCCCGGGTCATCACCTGGTGGACGGCGGCCGCGGCCCTGCTGGGCACGGCCTTGTACTTCCTGTTCGCCATCTCGCCCCTGCCCCTGTCCCTGCTGGGCCCGGCGGTGATGCTGGCCGCGTATTCGGTGGCCGCCTTCCGCCTGACCCCGACCCCGGACCCGTTCACGGAGCGCGCGTCCCGGGTCTGCATGATCGCGGCCCCGCTGCTGTTCGCCGCGGGCCTGGCCACGGTCCCCGGCTTCTCCCCGGGCCTGGACGGCTCCCTGGCCCACCCGGCCCAGGCCCAGGCGAGCGCCCTGCTGCTGCACTTGGCGTGGGTCGCCTTCATCCCGGTGGCACTCCACCTCGCCCCGGGCTGGCTCGGCACCCTGACCGCCCTGGCCATGATCAACTTCTCGTCCCTGATGGTCGGCGACTACACCACCATCGCGGCGGCAACGTCCCTGGACCGCGCCACGGCGGAACGCGTCGACGCCGCGATCGGCGAGTACGCGCCGTTCACCTTCGGCTGGGTCCTGCCGGGCATGGTTCTGACGCTGCTGGGGTTGGTCGCCGTGACCGTCATGGCCGCGGTCCGCCGCCGCGCCAGGTGGTGGACCCCGGCCCTGATGGCCGCGGGCGTGGCCGCGTTCCTGGTGCTGGGCGTCGGTCCGCTGAGTTTGCTGAGCCCGGCCCTGTTCCTGGCCGCCCTGGCCCCACTGACCCGCCCACGGCCCGAACCGGCCTTGGAACCGGCACCCGCGACAGCCTGACAAAGTGGCGCCCCGTCGCCGCGGGGCGCCACGCTCTTCACTATGCGACGCCGGCGCTGAGACGACGCTGTCGAAGTTCGGGCACGTACCGCGCGACCGTCTCGAAGTCGTGGTCCTCATGCAGCACTTCGAGCCTCAGGATGATCGCCGTCGCCGCCACGAGCTGATCGACGAGCGACACCCCGCGAAACACGCCATTCCCGACGAGTTCGTGACGGATGCCGCCCATCACGTTCCACACGCGGTCGGGAACCGTGGTCACGATGTAAGTGTCGTGGAACTCGGCTTCCGTCTCCGCGTGTCTCCTGTCGTCGGCCACGTGCATGGCTTCGGCGAGGACGGGCTCGCAGAGCATGATGAGGCCACGCCGCGCGACCTCTCGCCAGACCGGGTCGGCCTGATGACGGTGGATCCGGATCAGTGCGCTGGTGTCGACCAGATACTTCACTCGTCGACCTCGTCGATTGCGGAGAAGTCGAAGACGCCCTCGTCGGCCAGGTCCTGCAGCCGGTCGAAGGCCCTGCCTCTTCGTTCCCGCCAGTCCTCGACGAAGTGGCGCAGAGCCGCGTCGAGCTTTTCCTTCGGCAGGTAGCCGCGCACGGCGGCGCTCAGGGCTTCTTCCGGCGTGGCGCCATTGAGATGCCGTTGAGCTTCTTCCAGGAGTTCCTGGTCCAGCTCGGTTTCGATCGCCACCTCGGCGATGGTTTCGGTCATGTGGTCACCTCCCTCGCCCCGATCATAGGAGCCATCTGGCCATAGGGCCACCTTGGCTCAGACAAGCAAAAGGCGCCCCGGCCCGAAGGCGGGGGCGCCAGTTGCAGAGCAGCGCGGTATCAGGCCTCGACCAGGGCCATGACCTCGTCCGAGACGTCGAAGTTGGCGTACACGTTCTGCACGTCGTCGCAGTCCTCCAGGGCGTCGATCACCTTGAAGACCTTGCGGGCGCCTTCCTCGTCGAGGGGCACGGTGACGCTCGGGACGAACGAGGACTCGGCGCTCTCGTAGTCGATGCCCGCGTCCTGCAGGGCCGTGCGCACCGGGACCAGGTCGCTCGCCTCGGAGATGATCTCGAAGGCCTCGCCCAGGTCGTTGACCTCCTCGGCGCCGGCGTCGAGCACGGCCATGAGCAGGTCGTCCTCGGTCAGTTCGCCGGCCTTGGGGACGATCACGACACCCTTGCGGGTGAACATGTACGAGACGCTGCCCGCGTCGGCCAGGTTGCCGCCGTTGCGGGTCAGGGCCACGCGGACCTCCGTGGAGGCGCGGTTGCGGTTGTCCGTCAGGCACTCGATGAGGATGGCGACGCCGTTGGGGCCGTAGCCCTCGTACATGGCGGTCTGCCAGTCGGCGCCGCCGCCGATGAGGCCGCTGCCGCGCTTGACGGCGTTGTTGATGTTGTCGTTGGGGACCGAGTTCTTCTTGGCCTTCTGGATGGCGTCGAAGAGGGTCGGGTTGCCGGCCGGGTCACCGCCGCCCGTGCGGGCGGCCACCTCGACGTTCTTGATCAGGCGGGCGAAGAGCTTCCCACGCTTGGCGTCGATGACCGCCTTCTTGTGCTTGGTGGTCGCCCATTTTGAGTGCCCCGACATGCCTAACCCTCCGTCGTCTGACCCGCCTCACGGACCATCTCCACGAAGTACCGATGGACGCGTAGGTCGCCGGTGAGCTCGGGGTGGAAGGACGTCGCGAGCAGGTGCTCCTGCCGAACCGCGACAATCCTACCGGCGGCGGGGCCATCATTCACGCGGCCCAGTACCTCGACGGCGTCGGAAACCTCTTCGACCCACGGCGCGCGGATGAAGACCGCGTGAAAAGCGCCCCCGTCGATGCCCGAAATGTCCACACTGCCCTCGAACGAATCGACCTGGCGGCCGAAGGCGTTGCGGCGGACGGTCATGTCGATGCCACCGAACGGGACCTGATCGGCGCGGCCGTCCAGGATCGTCGAGGCGAGCATGATCATTCCGGCGCAGGAGCCGTACACCGGAAGCCCACCGGCGATCCGCTTGCGCAACGGCTCCAGAAGGCCGAACTCGACCGCCAGCTTGCTCATGGTGGTCGACTCGCCGCCGGGGATGATCAGGCCGTCGAGATCGTCCAGCTCTTCGGGGCGGCGCACGGGGCGGCCGATCGCGTCGAGATCGGCCACCGCGTGCAGGTGTTCACGGGTATCGCCCTGCAGGGCGAGCACACCGATGATCAAGAGGGGGTCACCAGCCCCGCTCGGCGAGGCGGTGCGGCTGGGCGATCTCGTCGACGTTGATGCCGACCATCGCCTCGCCCAGGCCGCGGGAGACCTTGGCCAGCACGTCGGGGTCGTCGTGGAACGTGGTCGCCTTGACGATCGCGGCCGCGCGCTGCTGCGGGTTGCCGGACTTGAAGATGCCCGAGCCGACGAAGACGCCCTCGGCGCCGAGCTGCATCATCATCGCGGCGTCGGCGGGCGTGGCGATGCCGCCGGCGGTGAACAGCACCACGGGGAGCTTGCCGGTCTCGGCGATCTCCTTGACCAGCTCGTACGGCGCCTGGAGCTCCTTGGCCGCCACGAACAGCTCGTCCTCGGGCAGCGACGTCAGCCGGCGGATCTCGCCGCGGATCTTGCGCATGTGGGTGGTGGCGTTGGAGACGTCGCCGGTGCCGGCCTCGCCCTTTGAGCGGATCATCGCCGCGCCCTCGTTGATGCGCCGCAGCGCCTCGCCGAGGTTGGTGGCGCCGCACACGAACGGCACCGTGAACGCCCACTTGTCGATGTGGTTGGCATAGTCGGCCGGGGTGAGCACCTCGGACTCGTCGACGTAGTCGACGCCGAGCGCCTGGAGGACCTGGGCCTCGACGAAGTGCCCGATGCGCGCCTTCGCCATGACCGGGATCGAGACCGCGTTGATGATCCCGTCGATCATGTCGGGGTCGCTCATGCGGGACACGCCGCCCTGGGCGCGGATGTCGGCGGGGACCCGCTCGAGCGCCATCACGGCGACGGCGCCGGCGTCCTCCGCGATCTTGGCCTGCTCGGGCGTGACGACGTCCATGATGACGCCGCCCTTGAGCATCTCGGCCATGCCGCGCTTGACGCGGGCGGTGCCGGTGACCGGCGAACTGGGTGAGGACACGGCGACGCACTCCTTACAGGGAAGCTGGATTCACCCGCAAGTTTACGCTCCCGCCATCCCCCAGCCCGACGGCCAATGAGAACCCGGCGGCCCACAAATCAGCTCAACGAGGGGTCGTCGACGTCGAAATACGCTGGTACCGGATGTTTCCTGGCCAGGCGGAACACCCGCACCAGCCCGCGCCGCCGTACCCCCAGCGCGTCCCGGACACAGTCGTTGTGCACCTGCCGGGCCAGCGCCACCCGGCGGCTGACCTGCACCAACGTGTCCACGACCTCGGCCGGCGGGGAGGCCGCCCCGCCGAAACCGTTGCGCAGGTGCCGGGTCAGGTCGTTCTCGGCCACCTCGCGATCGTCCGGCTGGGCGTCCAGGGCGATCTTGGCCGCGTACATGAGGGTGGGCAGCTGCGCCGCCTCCGCCAGGGCCACCGCGGCGGCCGCGCGCCGGACGAGGTGGGCGTCGAGCGTGGCGTACGCCGCCGCCGCCCGCGCGTGCAGCCGGTCGACCCGGGCCGCGAGCCACGTCAGGTAGGTGGCCACCGCGACCACAAGGGCCACAACCGCGATCACCCACCACATGCGCCGCAGCCTACGGGACGGATTCCTGCACGGTCGCTCCGGCAACCTCGATGGCGGTGGAGTACACCTCGAGCACCCGCTCGGCGACCACCGGCCAGTCGTAGGCGGCCACCACCTCGGACCCGCGGGCGGCCAGCGCGGCCCGCCGGGCCGGATCGTCGAGCAGCTCCGCGGCCGTGCGGGCCAGGGCGGCCGCGTCGCCGACCGGGAACAGCGCCCCGGCCGCACCGCCGTCGAGCACCCGGCGGAACGCGTCGAGCTCGCTGGCGAGGACCGGGGTGCCGGCCGCCATCGCCTCGGTGAGGATCATGCCGAACGACTCGCCGCCGGTGTTGGGCGCCACGTAGAGGTCGACGCTGCGCAGCATCCGCGCCTTGTCCTCCTCCGACACCTTCCCCAGGAAGATCACCCGGTCGGCGAAGGCGAAGCCGTCGAGCACGTCAGCTGGGTCACCCGGTCCGGCCACGAGCAGGCGCAGGCCGGGACGGGAGGCGGCCAGTTCCCCGAACGCGGTCAGCAGATACTTGAAGCCCTTGCGCGGCTCGGTGAACCGCCCGATGAAGCCCAGCGCACCACCGGGCCCGGGCCATCCGGGCAAGGGCACGGCGCCACGGTACTTCGAAGCCTGCACCCCGTTCGGAATCTCCCACGCGCTGCCACCCAGGTGCTCCACCTGGACCTTGCGCGCCAGCTCGCTGACCGCGATCCGCCCGGTAATCTTCTCCAGCACCAGCTGCAGCACCCCCTGCGCGGCCGCGAGGGCGCGCGAGCGGGTCATCGCGGTGTGGAACGTGGCCACCACTGGGCCGCGCGCGGAGAGCACGGCGAGCATCGACAGCGACGGGATGAGCGGCTCGTGCACGTGCAGCACGTCGAAGCGCCCCGCGGCCAGCCAGCGCCGGACCCGGGTCGCGGAGATCAGCCCGAAGGAGACGCGGGCGACCGAGCCGTTGTACGGCACCGGCACCGTGCGCCCGGCCGGCACGACGTACGGCAGGGTCATGCCCTCCTCGTCGCCGGGCGCCAGGACGCTGACGTGATGGCCGAGCGCGATGAGCGTCTCGGCGAGGTCGCGCACGTGGTTCTGCACCCCGCCGGGCACGTCGAACGAGTACGGGCAGACGATCCCGATGCGCAACGCCCCTCCCCTCAGGCCACGGTGCTGACGGCCGGCTCGTCGAGCCAGAACCGCTGGAGCATGTGCCAGTCCTCCGGGTGCCGCGCGATGCCCTCGGCGAAGGAGTCGGCGACCCGCTGGGTGACGATCCGCACCCGGGCGTCGAGCGGTCCCTCGTCCGCGCCCGGCATCGGGATCGGGCCGTCCAGATATCCGGCCGCCGCATCCGGATCGAACCACATGTGCGCCACGTACAGCGGCGCCCCGGTCCGCAGCGCGAGCAGCGCCGGCCCGGCGGGCATGCGGGTGCGCCCGCCGAAGAACTCCACGTCGACCCCGCGCGGGGTGAGGTCGCGGTCGGCGAGCAGCGGCACCACGGCGGCGTCGTCGCGCAGCCGCTCCTCGAGCACGTCGAACGTCGGGCGTGGACCGCCGGTCAGCGGCAGGATCTCCATGCCGAGCGAGCGGCGGAAGGCGAGGAACTTCTGGTACACACTCTCGGGCTTGAGTCTTTCGGCCACGGTCGTGATCGGCCATCCCTTGGCCGCGACCCACGCCCCGGCCGCGTCCCAGTTGCCCGCGTGCGGCAGGGCGACCACGGAGCCGATGCCCGCCGCGTGGTTCTGCCCGAGCAGCTCGCCGCGCTCCAGCCGGAAGCCGCTGAGGATCTGCTCCTTGGTGCGGGCGGGCAGCCGGAACGCCTCGAGGTAGTAGCGCGAATAGGACCGCAGGGCCCGCAGCATCAGCCGCTCGAACTCGTCCTCCGGCATGTCGGGTCCGACCACCCGTCGCAGGTTCCTGGCCAGCGTGGCGGTCCCTCTACCCGGTTTTCCGCGACGGTACCCCCGGTGCCCCGACGACGCCGCCGCCGCGAACAGCGGCCAGGTCACCCCGCGCGGCAGCCGCGGCAGAAGGTTGAACGCGGCGCCGTAGCCCAGCTCGACGACGTTCACCGGGCGTCGACCCGCTCGGGCGCGTACGCCTGGCGGTACACGGTGCCGATGCGCTGGCCGATGGTCACGATCGACAGCGCGCCCAGCACCCACATCACGATCTCGAGGCCGTACGGCACGTGGAACGTCCACAGCAGGCCGCCGATGCCGATGCCGACGAGGCGTTCGGCCCGCTCGATGATGCCCACGTTGCAGTTGAACCCGAGCCCCTCGGCGCGGGCCTTGACGTACGACACGACCTGGCCGGTGAGCAGGCACAGCAGCGCGGCCGCGACGACCCGCGGCTGGTGCTGGGTGGCGTACCAGAAGGCGACCGCCCCGAAGATCGCCCCGTCGGCGATGCGGTCCATCGAGGAGTCCAGCAACGCGCCGAACTTGTTGGTGATCCCGCGCTGGCGGGCCATCGAGCCGTCGATCATGTCCGTGAAGCAGCTCACGGTGATGATAACGAGCGCGGTGAACAGGTGGCCGCGCGTGGCCCACCCGAGGGCGCCGACGAGCACGCCGAGGGTGCCGACCACCGTCACGGCGTTCGGGGTGACCCCGAGACGCAGCAGTGCGGCGGCGACGGGGTCCAGGACGCGGGCCAGTCCGGCCCGGCTGACTACGCTGAGGATCTTCGCCATGGCGCTCTCACGATAACCGGGGCGGAGCTTGCCCGATACCGGCACGTGGGACACGCCACGATGCTTGAGTGAAGCGGGGCGTTCGGGGCCGTACGGCCCTTGTGTCGGAGATGTTTCGGGTGTGGGATCGGTGAACAGGTTGTGACTGTGAGACTGCTCACAGATGTCGCGAGACTTTCGGGAGGCGCGTGATGGCGCAGAAGGTCCAGGAGAAGGGTGTCACCGGCACGGCGCCGGTGGTTGATGATCCCGGCAGGGTACGCAACGTGGTGGTCGTCGGCCACTCCGGCGCGGGGAAGACGACGCTGGTCGAGGCGCTGCTGGCGGCGACCGGCACGATCCCCCGGGCGGGCGTGGTGACCGAGGGCACCACGGTCACCGATCACGATCCGGCGGCCCAGAAGCAGCAGCGCTCGGTCACGCTGTCCTGCGCGCCGCTGCTGCACGACGGCGTGAAGGTCAACCTGCTCGACACGCCGGGCTACGCGGACTTCGTCGGCGAGCTGCGCGCCGGGCTGCGCGCCGCCGACGCCGCCCTGTTCGTCGTCTCCGCGGTCGACGGCATGGACGCGGCCACCGCGGCGCTGTGGGAGGAGTGCGCCCACGTCGGCATGCCCCGGGCCGTGGCCGTCACCCGCCTGGATCACCAGCGGGCGGACTTCGACGAGGCCCTGCAGATGTGCCAGGAGGTCTTCGGCGACAACGTGCTGCCGTTGTACCTGCCGATGCTCGGCGACGACGGCCAGAGCACCGAGGGCCTCATCGGGCTGATCACCCAGCGCGTCTTCGACTACTCGGCCGGCTACCCGCCCCAGGTGCGCGAGCCCGACGCCGAACACCTGCCCGCCATCGAGGAGTCCCGCAACACGCTGCTCGAGGGGATCATCGCCGAGAGCGAGGACGAGTCGCTCATGGAGCGCTACCTCGGCGGCGAGACCATCGAGACCCGGGTCATCATCGACGACCTCGAGAAGGCGGTCGCCCGCGGCACGTTCTACCCGGTCGTGCCGGTCTGCGCGGAGACCCGCGTCGGCCTCGACGCGCTGCTCGAGGTGCTGGTCAGCGGCTTCCCGTCGCCCCTGGAGCACGACGTGCCGCCGGTCACCGACGTCGACGGCGAGCCCCGCGAGCCGCTCACCTGCGACCCCGAGGGCCCGCTGGTGGCCGAGGTCGTCAAGACCACGATCGACGCGTACGTCGGGCGCGTCTCCCTGGTCCGCGTCTTCTCCGGCACGCTGCGCCCGGAGACCCCGGTGCACATCTCCGGGCACGGGATGGCCGAGCGCGGCCACCCCGACCACGACGCCGACGAGCGCTTCGCCCACCTGTTCTCGCCGCTCGGGGCCAACCTGCGCGAGGTGCCGTACGCCGTGGCCGGCGACCTGGTCGCGGTGACGAAGTCGGGCACCGCCGAGACCGGCGACACGATCTCGTCCAAGGAGCAGCCGCTGCTCATGGCCCCGTGGGAGATGCCGGAGCCGCTGCTGCCGATCGCGATCGTGGCCCGCACCCGCTCCGACGAGGACTCCCTGGCCAAGAACCTGAGCCGGCTGGTCGCCGGGGACCCGACGCTGCGGCTGGAGCGCAACGCCGAGACGCACCAGCTGGTGCTGTGGTGCATGGGCGAGGCGCACGCCGACGTGGTCCTCGACCGGCTGCGGGCCGGCGGCACGGAGCTGGACACCGAGCCGGTGAAGGTGGCCCTGCGCGAGACGTTCGCCGCGGAGAGCTCCGGGCACGGGCGGCACGTGAAGCAGTCGGGCGGGCACGGGCAGTACGCGGTCTGCGACATCAAGGTCGAGCCGCTGCCCCGCGGCTCCGGCTTCGAGTTCGTCGACAAGGTCGTCGGCGGGGCCGTGCCGCACAACTACATCCCCTCGGTCGAGAAGGGCGTGCGCTCCCAGATGGAGCGGGGCATGGTCGCCGGTTACCCGGTCGTCGACGTGCGCGTCACCCTCTTCGACGGCAAGGCGCACTCGGTGGACTCCTCCGACGCCGCGTTCCAGACGGCCGGCGCGCTCGCCCTGCGCGAGGCGGCCGAGCAGGGCCAGACCACGCTGCTGGAGCCGATCGACGAGGTGACGATCCGGGTGCCCGACGAGTTCGTCGGCGCGGTGATGAGCGACCTGTCCGGCCGGCGCGGCCGGGTGCTGGGCAACGAGCCGGACCCTGAGGGCCACGAGCGCACCCTGGTGCGGGCCGAGGTGCCGGCGACCGAGCTGGTCCGCTACGCGGTCGAGCTGCGCGCGATGACCTCGGGCGCGGGCACGTTCAGCCGGGCCTTCTCCCGCCACGACCCGATGCCCTCGCACCTGGCCGACGCGGTCAAGAAGGAGCACGCGGCCACGCGCTGAGCCGTGGGACACCACGCCTCACGGCTAGAGTGAGGCGTGGTGTTCGGGCGCTCGAAGCGCAAGGCCGGCGACAACGCGGCGATCGTGGACTTCTGGACCTGGTGGCCGACCGTGCGGGCCGACGTCGAGGCGGCCATCTCCTCCGGCGAGTGGGCGACGCTCAGCGAGCAGTTCTCCCGCCGGGTCGAGGACATCCACCCGGGCCTGGAGTGGGAGTTCTACCGCGGCACCGTCGCCCGGCACTCCCTCGTGGTCTCCGCGGCCGGCGTGGCCGAGCTGCGGCCGGTCGTGGCCCGCTGGGGCGCCCTCGCCCCGCCGCCCGACGCGACCTGGGAGTTCCACACCGCCCGCCAGCCCGACCCGGAGGTGCTCGGCGGCTCCATCGGCATCGGCGAGGGCGTGCAGCTCGACCTGGCCCAGCTGCGCTTCGCGTTCACCCGCGACGAGTCCTCCCCCGAGATCGCGGTCATCGCCTACCACCCCGGCTTCCGGATGCTCGGCGAGGACGCCCGCCGCAGCGTCACCTTCCTGGCCCTGGACTGGCTGCTGGGCGAGGACGGCGTCGAGGAGTGGATCGGCGAGATCGCCTGGGTGACCGAACCGCCCGAGGGGGCCGCGGAGCCGGCCGAGCTGGGGGCGGCGGTGGAGGCGCTGCGTGAGGAGTACCGGACGCCGCAGTGGATCCTCTTGCACGGCGAGGGTGCCGGCGGCCCGATCATCGCCACCGTCCAGCGGCCGCTGCGCCCGGTGCGCTGGCCGCGCTTCGACACGCACGTCGCCATCACGCTGCCCTACCGCGAGCAGAACCCGGCCGGTCTGCCCGAGGCCGAGTCGCTGGCGGCGCTGCGCGAGTTCGAGGACACCGCGCTGAGCACGGCGGCGGGCGCCGACGGGGTGCTGCTGGCCCACGAGACCAGCGGCGGCGCGCGCATCCTGCACTACTACGTGGACGCCGACTCCCCCGCCGCCGACGACCTCGCCGAGGCGGCCGGCTGGTGGAAGGACGGCCGCGCCCGCGTGGAGCGGCACTTCGACCCGGCGTTCGAACGCATTCGCCACTTTCGTTAGTTGGCTATGGTTGGCCGCGTGGCGGAAATCGTGCAGAACGACGAAATCGACCGGCTGCTCGGCGAGCTCACCACCATGACGGGGCGCGAGGACCCGTACCCGCGCTACTCCCGGCTCCGCGAGATCTCCCCGATCGTGCGGGCCGCCGACGGCGCGCTCGTGGTCACCGGATACGCCGACTGCCAGACCCTGGTCCGCGACGGCCGCTTCGCGCACATGCCGGCGGACATGCTGGCCTTCGTCGGCTTCCCCGACTGGCGTGAGCACCCGGCGCTGCTGCAGCTGTGGACGAGCATGCTGACCCTGAACCCGCCGGACCACACCCGGCTGCGGCGGCTGGTCGGCTCGGCGTTCACCGCCCGCCGCGTCGCCGCCCTGCAGCCCGCGATCGAGCGCATGGTCGGCGACCTCCTCGACGACCTCGCCGCCGCGCCCGAGGCCGACTTCGTGAGCGGGTTCGCGTTCCCGCTGCCGGTCGCGGTCATCGGCGAGCTGCTCGGCGTGCCCGCCGCGGACCGCCCGCAGTTCCAGACCCTGGTGCGCGACTGGACCCAGGTGCTGGAAATGATCACGCCGGACATCCTGGCGACCGCCGACCCGGCCGCGGCGGCGATCCGCGACTACCTCGGCGGCCTGCTCGACGAGCGCCGCAAGGAGCCCGCCGACGACCTGCTGACCGCCCTCACCCAGGCGCAGACGGCCGACGACCGGCTCACCGACGAGGAGGTGCTCTCCAACGCCGCCCTGCTCTTCGCGGCCGGCTTCGAGACCACCACCAACCTGCTCGCCAACGGCCTCGTAGCGCTGCTCGAACAGCCCGGCCGGCTGGCCCGCGTGGCCGAGGCGCCCGATGCGGCGGTCGAGGAGCTGCTGCGGTACGACAGCCCGGTCCAGATCGCCAGCCGGATCGCCGCCGACGACGTCGAGCTCGCGGGGTTGCCGATCGAGGCGGGCGAGCGCGTGGTGGCGTACCTCGGCGCCGGCAACCGCGACCCGCAGCGCTTCGACGCCCCGGACGAGCTGCGGCTGGACCGGGAGAACAACGCGCCGCTGTCCTTCGGCGGCGGCATCCACTACTGCCTCGGCGCCCCGCTGGCCCGGCTCGAGGCGCGGATCGCCCTGCCGGCCCTGGCCGCCCGGTTCCCGGAGATCGCGCTGGCCGGCCGGCCCGAGCGCCGCGACAGCCTGACCCTGCGCGGCTTCACCGGAATGCCGGTTCAGCTCGGCAGGGAGGCCGCCAGCAACGGGGCCAGCAGCCTGACGTAGGTCGAGGTGACGTGGCTGCCGTCGCGGTAGACGAGGGTGTCGCCGACGATCGCCGGGCACACGGTCGCGGTGCAGAACCAGTCGGCCGGGTCAAGCACCGTGACGCCCCGCTCCCGGGCCGCGTCCTGGATCGCGGCCCGGCGGCTCGGGTACAACGCGGCCTCGGCCTTCAGCGCGCAGCGCCCCACCGCTCCGGGGTGCGCGGCGACGCAGTCGGGCACGTCGACGCCCCGCGGGTCCGGGGTGTCCTGCAGCACGACGGGGCGGGCGCCGAGCGCGGCGATCCGCTCCGCCGTCCTCATGAGCGCGGCGGCCCACGTCGCGTCGGCCGGCGGCTCCGTGTAGGTGCGCGTCGAGAGCAGCACGAGGGCCGGACGGAGCGTTTCGATCGCGTCGAGGGCGTCCTCGCGCCAGGTCTTGCACTCACGGTACGGGCGACGCGTCCCCAGCTTCGTGGTCGTCGCCTCGGCCGGCGTGCACCCGCTCTTGGCCAGCACCGCGAGGCGCCAGTGCCGCTGCTTCGCCACCCGGTCGACCGCCTCGAACCACTGCTCGGTGTGCGAGTCCCCGAACAGCACCACGGTGGTGGCCGCGCCCGGCTCGCCGTGCCGGTCGCACCCCAGCCGCAGGGCCTTCGCGGTCGAGGTGTCGTCGAGCGAGGCGAGGCAGCCGCGGTCCCCGGCCGGGGTGTCGCGGGCGGCCTGGGTGACCGGCGGGGTGAGGTTCGCGGGCATCGCGGTGCGCCCCGCCGCCGCCTCGATCAGCGCCTTGAGCGCGGCCTCGGGGTGGGCGGGGGCGGCGACGACGGCCGCGGCGGTGTTGCCGGCCGTGCCAGTTCCCGCCACGTGTACCGGCAGCCCGACCAGGATCGTCGCCGCCCCGACGGTCAGCGCGGTCGCCGCGGCCCCCAGCTGCAGCCCGCGCTCGCGGAACCGGAGCCCGAACCGGATCGGGTTCTCCACCAGGTGCAGCGACAGCCAGGCCGGGACCAGCGCACCGAACGCCGCCGCGAGCCGCAGCCACGGGTTCTCGGTGACGTGCCCGGTGAAGACCAGCGCGGGCCAGTGCCACAGGTACCACCCGTACGACAGCCGCCCGATCCGGCGCAGGAACGCCACCCCGAGCCACCGGCTCCGTCCGGCCACGACCAGGGCGGCGCCCGCCACCGGCAGGAGCGCGGCCGGGCCCATCTCGTCGTCGTACCAGACGGCGGCCGTCCCGATCAGCGCCAGCCCGGCCCAGGTCACGTGCTTGAGCCGCGGCGCGAGCAGGGCGACCAGGCCGCCGACGGCGAGCTCCCAGGCGCGGGCCTGCAGGCCGAAGTACGCCCACGGCTGCGCGGCGGTCGTCTGCCACGCGCACACCGCGAGGCTCACCGCCGCCAGGCCGCCCAGCGCGAGCAGCGCGCGCCGCCGGGTCGCGCCGGCCAGCACCAGCAGCACGGGCCAGACGAGATAGAACTGCTCCTCGACGGCCAGGGACCAGAAGTGCTGCAGCGGCGAGGGTTCGCGGGTGGCGTCGAGGTAGTCGGTGCCCTGCGCGGCCAGGCGGACGTTGATGCCGTACACGGCGGCGGTGATCGCGTCCAGGCTGACCGCCCGCGCGGCGATCGGCGAGAACCAGGCCCACGCGGCGGCGACGGTGGCCAGGGCGGCGAGCGCGGCGGCGGGCAGCAGCCGGAGCATGCGGCGGCCGTAGAAGGCGGCGAAGCGGATCCGGCCGGTGCGGCGGCGCTCCTCGAACAGGTGCCGGGTGATCAGGAAGCCGGAGATCACGAAGAAGACGTCGACGCCGACGTACCCGCCGGCCAGCCCCGGCACGCCCGCATGCCCGAGCACGACGAGCAGCACCGCGACCGCCCGCAGGCCTTCGATGTCGGGCCGGAACTTCTCCTCCGGCTTTTTTGCTCTTGTACGGGCAGCCGGGCGCGGCCGCGGCCGGGTGTCGACGGTCACCGGCTGCCGCCCGGTCGCCTACGCACCGCGACACGGTAGCGAATTCGGGCATTCAATGCTATTTACGGAGATTTTCTCGGTTTGCTAGGGTACGCCGGTGATCAAGCAGCGGGCCGCCCGCTTCTTCACGGAGGCGTTCGCGCCCGCGGTGCTGGTGTCCGTGCTGCTCGTGCTGCTCGGTGTGCACGCGGAGCCCGGCCTCGCGCGCGGCCTGGCCCTCGGCGGGGTGGCCGCGCTGTTCGAGAGCGTGCTGCCCTACCTCTACATCCTGCGCGGCGTGCGCACCGGCCGGCTCACCGACCACCACATCGGCGACCGGCGGCAGCGGCTCGTCCCGCTGCTGGTCGGCCTCGGTTCCGTGCTGGCCGGCTTCGTGGTCCTGCTCCTGGCCCACGCGCACCGCGAACTCCTGGCCGCGGTGGTGGCCGGCGGGGTCGGCCTGGTCGTCGCGGCCCTGGTCAACCACTTCTGGAAGATGTCCATCCACGCCGCGGTGGCAGCCGGTTCGGTCGTCATTCTTTCCCTTGTGTACGGCCCGATCCTCCTCGTCACCGCCCCGCTCGTCGCCGCCGTGGGCTGGTCGCGGGTCGTGCTGAAGGACCACACGGTGCTCCAGGTTCTGGTCGGCACCGTGGTGGGCGCGATCGTCGCCGGCGCCGTCTTCGCGCTGCTTCGGTGAGCGGCGCGCTCCGTTTCGCCGGCCGCGCTGGCGTGGCCGGTGGGGTGTTCGCCGCCGTCCGGTGCGGCCCTCGATAGCATCGGGGTTGAGAACCGACCTCTTTCATGCTTGGGAGCAGCCCGTGTCCGCAGTGCGCTCGAATACCGAAGCCCCACCGCGCATCGTGGTCACGGCGGGCACGACGGCGGCCGCCGCGGTCGCCGCGGCCGGGCTGCCGACCAGCGGCCCGAAGGCGATCGTCGTGGTCCGCGACGGCGACAAGCTGCGCGACCTGGACTGGACGCCGGCGGCCGACACCGAGGTCGAGGCCGTGGACATGTCCAGCCCCGACGGGCTCAACGTGCTGCGGCACTCCGCGGCGCACGTGCTGGCTCAGGCGGTACAAGATGTGTTTCCGGAAGCCAAACTCGGCATCGGGCCTCCCATCGAGAACGGTTTCTACTACGACTTCATGGTGGCCAAGCCGTTCCAGCCCGACGACCTGGCCAAGCTCGAGAAGCGCATGCAGGAGATCATCAAGGCCGGCCAGCGCTTCCGCCGGCGCCGCTTCGACTCCCTCGAGCAGGCCAAGGCCGAGCTGGCCGACGAGCCGTTCAAGCTGGAGCTCGTCGACATCAAGTCGGACAGCGGCCAGACTTTGGACACCTCCGAGGTGATGGAGGTCGGCGGCGGCGAACTGACCATCTACGACAACCTCGACCCGCAGTCGGAGAAGGTCTGCTGGTCCGACCTGTGCCGTGGCCCGCACCTGCCCTCGACCCGGTTCATCCCGGCCTTCAAGCTGATGCGCAGCGCGGCCGCCTACTGGCGCGGCTCGGAGAAGAACCCGCAGCTGCAGCGCATCTACGGCACCGCCTGGCCGACCCGCGACGCGCTCAAGGACTATCAGAAGCTGCTCGAGGAGGCGGCCCGCCGCGACCACCGCAAGCTCGGCGCCGACCTCGACCTGTTCAGCTTCCCCGACGAGCTCGGCTCCGGCCTGGCCGTGTTCCACCCCAAGGGCGGCATCATCCGCCGGGAGATGGAGCAGTACTCGCGCCAGCGCCACCAGGAGTCCGGCTACGAGTTCGTGAACACCCCGCACATCAGCAAGTCGAACCTGTTCCAGACCTCGGGCCACCTGCCGTACTACGCCGACACCATGTTCCCGCCCATGGAGATGGAAGGCGCGGAGTACTACCTCAAGGCCATGAACTGCCCGATGCACAACCTGATCTTCCGGGCCCGCGGCCGCTCCTACCGCGAGCTGCCCCTGCGCCTCTTCGAGTTCGGCAGCGTGTACCGCTACGAGAAGTCCGGCGTGGTCCACGGCCTGACCCGGGTCCGCGCCATGACCCAGGACGACTCGCACATCTACTGCACCAAGGAGCAGATGGCGAGCGAGCTGACCTCCCTGCTCCAGTTCGTCCTCGACCTCCTGCGCGACTACGGCCTGCCAGACTTCTACCTGGAGCTCTCGACCCGCGACGATTCCCCCAAGTTCATCGGCGAGGACGCCGACTGGGAGGAGGCCACCGAGGCCCTCCGCGCCGCGGCCGAGGCCTCCGGCCTGGAGCTCGTCCCCGACCCGGGCGGCGCCGCCTTCTACGGCCCGAAGATCTCCGTCCAGGCCAAGGACGCGATCGGCCGCACCTGGCAGCTGTCCACCATCCAGGTAGACTTCAACCAGCCGAAGCGCTTCGGCCTGGAGTACCAGGCCTCGGACGGCTCCCGCCAGCAGCCCGTCATGATCCACCGCGCCCTGTTCGGCTCCATCGAACGCTTCTTCGGCGTCCTCACCGAGCACTACGCCGGCGCCTTCCCGGCCTGGCTCGCCCCGGTCCAGGTGGTCGGCATCCCGATCCGCTCGGACCACGCCGACTACTTGTTCGACTTCGCCGACCTCCTCCGCAAGGAAGGAATCCGGGTCGAGGTGGACCACTCGGACGAGCGCATGCAGAAGAAGATCCGCAACGCCCAGCAGCAAAAAATCCCCTTCATGGCCATCGCCGGCGACGACGACGTCACGGGCGGCACGGTGAGCTTCCGCTACCGAGACGGCTCCCAGCGCAACGGCGTCCCCATCACGGAGGCGGTGGCCCACGTGGTGGAGGTGGTCCGCTCCCGCACGAACGACGGCCCGTCCGCTCCTTCTTCCGCGGCCCCTTCTTCCGCGGCCCCTTCGGACGCCTCTGAGGGTTCGTCTCAGTGACCAACCCTGGGGAACCGGACGAGCTGGAGCGCTTGTGGACGCCCCACCGGATGGCGTACATCAAGGGCGAGGATCGCGCCGACGACCACGACGAACCGGCCGGGTGCCCCTTCTGCCGGGCCCCCGGCCTACCCGCCGACGAAAGCCTGGTAGTGGCCAGGGGCGAGGTCGTCTACACGATCCTGAACCTCTACCCGTACAACCCCGGCCACCTCATGGTCGTCCCGTACCGCCACATCGCCGACTACACAGACCTCACCCAGCCGGAAACAGCCGAGGTAGCGTCGTTCACCCAGACGGCCATGCGCGTAATCCGCAAAGTGAGCGGCGCCCACGGCTTCAACCTGGGCATGAACCAGGGCGCCGTAGCCGGCGCGGGCATAGCCGCCCACCTACACCAACACATCGTCCCAAGATGGGGCGGCGACACCAACTTCATGCCGGTGGTGGGCCGCACGAAGGTCCTACCCCAACTCCTGACCGACACCCGCAAACTCCTAGCCGAGGTATGGCCGACAACGACCTGACTCGGCTCCTCGTACACCCCTCGGAAGGTCCGAACAGCACTTTGCTGTTCGGACCTTCCTGTGTTTCCCGCTCTGACCGCACGTTCTCCAGCGGGCGCCGCAAGGCGCCCACACCCGCAACCTCCTACGAACCGCAAGCTCTTCTAGCGCCGCAAGGCGCAACGGCCTACAACCCTCCACGGACCGCAAGATCCCTCTGGCGCCGCAAGGCGCTACGACCCGCAACCCTCAACGGACCGCAAGCTCTTCTAGCGCCGCAAGGCGCTACCGCCCGCAACCCTCAACGGACCGGAAGTTTCTCTGGCGCCGCAAGGCGCTATGGCCCGCAACCAACGACGAACCGGAAACCTGCTCTTCTCGCCGAAGGCGCCCACGAACCGGGACCACCGAACGACGACCACGACGGACCCGGAACCGAACCACGGCCTGGACCACCGAACGGTGACCAAACTACGGTCCGGACCACGCTAACGCCGTTGCATAGGGCAGGCCGAAGGCGCCCCAAACCCACGACCAGTTGTGGCCCGGTGCTCCCCAGTCCAAGCGGCCGAACCCCGCGCACCGTCAACGCGTCTGCGGGTCGCCCGCGCGCCCACCACCGCCGCGCCGCACACCACCGCCGCGCCGCACACCACCGCCGCGCCGCACACCACCGCCGCGCCGGCGTGCCCTTTGCGGGCTACGCCGGCGCAGCCGGGTCCTCTCCTAGCCAGCGCCCCCATTGAGGCGCGGCCGCAATCACCGCTTCCAGAAGGCCTTCCGCTGCTGCGGCTCGGGCTCCCCACCTCCAGCCACGCGGTCCAGCTCGGTCAGCGCGAACTCCCACAACTCCGCCAGCGGCCGGGAAGCGATGCCCTGCGGAGTCAGCGCGTCGGCCAGGGCACGCAGTTCCGGCAGTTGCGAAGCGGCCAGGCGCGAGCCGAGGTCCTCCAGCAGTTCCCGCCGCTCGTACTCGGGCCTACCCTCCGCCTCGCGCAGTCGCGCCGCCTCCTGGGTCGCCAAGATGCGGGCGTCCGGGCCGCCGCCGCCCGCGAAGCTGTCGGCTGCCGCCGGCTCGGGCAGGACCAGGCGCCGGGCGAAGCCGCGCTGCGGGGCCATCTTGCGCTGGATGGCGGGTCCGCCCGGGGCCATCGGGGCCGGAGCTGCGAACGGTGGCGCCGCTGCGGCCGGGGCCGCGAACGGGGCGGCCGACCGCGGCGAGGCGTACCCGATCGGCATCGAGGCCAGCGTCGGCTGGAGCGGGGGCGGCGGGACCGCCTTCGGCATCTGCCAGCCCGCCGGGCTCTCCACCGGCTGGGTCACCTTGCGCGGCCCGTTGCCCTCGGTGACGACCCGGCTGTCGACCGCCACGAACGCGGTGAAGCGGCACAGGACCCCGAATCGCAGCGAGATCCCGGTGATGCGCTCCTCCAGCGGCGCCCCGGTGACGTACTGGTCCTCAAGATCGCGCAGCAGTGCCCGCGCCCAGACGGCCGTCAGTGCCGTGGAGTCGTGCCGCTCCGCGGTGACCGTGGCCGACCAGGGGCTGCCGTCGCGGGTCGTGCCGCGAACGGTCAGGGCGCCGGCGACCGCGCCGCGGTACCGCCCGCTCACCACATACGGCACGCCGGCGAAGATGTCCGCCAGCTTGGCCGGGGTCCGGGTGTCGTCGAGCAGGGTCAGCCCCTCGGCGGCGATCGTCACGCCGCTGACCACCGGGGCGCCGATGCGCCGGTGGATGCTGTCCATGGCCTCGTCGAGCCGGTCCTCGCTCTCCACCAGCTCGCAGCGGCCGCCGCCGGCGATGGCGAGGCGGCCCAGGAAGCCGGCGTTGACGGCCTGGTCGATGCCGACCGCGTGGACGCGCACCCCCTGCAGCGTGCCGGACAGCGTGTGCAGGATCTGGTCCTCGTTGCCGACCTGCCCGTCGGTGACCAGGACCAGCACGCGGTCACGGGTGTTGTCGGTGCCGAGCAGGCGCAGGCCCTCGATCAGCGGCTCCAGCAGTTCGGTGCCGCCGCGGGCGTCGACGCGCGCGAGGTGTTCCACCGCACGGTAGCGATTCCGGTCGGTACCGTCGGCAAGCCCCGACCCCAGCGACTCCGGCGTCTCGATGCGGTCGTCGAAGGCCAGCACGGCGAACCGGTCCTGCGAGCCGAGGGTGTCGACGATCCGCGCCGCGGCACGCCGGGCCGCCACCATCTTCCAGCCGCCCATGCTGCCCGAGCGGTCCAGCAGCAGCACCACGTCCCGCGGGCGCGGCGGCGCGTCGGGCTCGGGCGGGAGCACCGTCAAACGGTAGGTCCCCTCGTCGCCCTCGGAATCGGACGTCAGGGCGAGGCTCTGCGCGCCGGCCCCGTACGCGAGGCGCAGAACGAAATCCCGGTTGGCGCGTTCGTCGGGGAGCACCGACAGATGGTTTTCCGCCTTTTGGACCGCGTGCAGGCTGGACCGCACGTCGCCGAGGGGCAGGCCGGCCGCGTCGATGTCGACGTCGATCGACAGGCGCAGCGGGTTGGGGAAGCCGGGCAGCAGCACCGGCGGGCTGATCCGGGAGGCGTCGGGGACGGCGTCGGTGTCCAGCGCCCACCCGTCGCCGACACTGTCACCGTCGAGCGGGGCCCCGGGGATGTACCGCGGCGCGACCACCAGCGGGAACCGGTACGTCGCCTCGCCGTCCTCGAACGCCAGCGGCCCGACCAGCGAGAGCGTCACGCTGACCCGCTCGCCCGGCAGGATGTTGCCGACCCGCATGGTGAACACGTCGGGCCGCTCCCCCTCGGCGATCGAGGCCCGCTGGCCGGCGGCGATGGCGTTGTCGTACGCCTCGCGGGCCGCGCCGCGCTCCTGCAGGTCCGCCTCGACGGTCCGGCCGTCCGCGGTCATCGCCATGCGGATCACGGCGGCGCGGTCGGGCAGCGGGAAGATGTACGTCGCCTCGAGCGGCTCGCGGTGGACGTTGACGAACTCCTGGGTCAGATCGGTACGGGCGACCAGGCCGGTGATCGCGGCCCGCACGTCGAGCCGGTCGAGCGGGAGGTTGCCGCGCTCGGTGCGCAGCGCACCCAGCCCGGCCTCGTCCACGGGCGCGGCGGCCGTGCGCGCCTCGTCCTCGGTCATCGTCGCGAGTCTCATGTGGCGTTCCCTCTCCTCGTCATCGTCTCGTCCGGTGTGACAAGTTCCCGGGTCGCGAGCACGTCCATGAGCTCGCGGGCCGCGTGTCGGATGGCCTCGAGGTCGTCCTCATTCGGCGTGGTGTTCAGCAGCAGTACCGCTCCCCCGCCCAGCGGTACCCCGCTGAGCAGCCCCATCGCGGCCGGTCTCGACTCCGGCCACCTGTGCCCTGTTACCGCCGGCTCCGACCGCCGACGTCCCGACGGTGCGGACCTGGCGGGCACCTGTCCCGCCGGTGTGAATTCGCCGGGCATGCTCCCGGTCGATCCTGGCACCGGCCGCCCATGTCCAGGCGGCGCGGACCCGGCGTCGACCGGGCCCGTGCCGGGAACGATCTCGATCGGGGCCGGCGCCGCCTCTTCTGGTACGTACTCCGCCGGCCGCTGCATCCAGAACCGTCGCGGCATACCCTTCGGCCGGTCCAGTGCCGCGATGTCCTGGAGCACGTCGTCGGGCGCCTCGGCCAGTTCCGCCTGGATCTCGGCGATCTTGTAGCCCTCCGACTGCAGCCGTTTGATCGCCACCAGTTGGGCCAGGTGCCGCGGCCCGTACCACGCCGTCCGTCCGCGCATGGCGGGCCGGTCGACGAGGCCGATCGTCGTGTACCACCGGACGGCGCGGGCATCGGGAACCTCCCGGACCCGCCCGTTCGGCGCGCCCGCGTAGGCGGTGTCGTCGAGCTGTGCGGCAACGCGGCCGATCAGCTCGTCGAGTGTCCATTCCTCTGCGGTCATGCCATCCATGGTGACACTGTCAGATTGACACTGTCAAGCTCGGGCTTTAGAGTCTCTGGCATGACGACATTCGCAGATCGGCCCAAGACCGCACTGCTGGTCATCGACGTCCAGAACGGCAACACTGGCGGCGCCCACAACCGCGACACTGTCATCGCGAACATCAACACCCTGCTCGACCGGGCACGCGCCGAGGGCGTGCCGGTGGTCTGGGTGCAGCACTCCCACGAGCAGCACCTCCCCCGCGGCTCGGAGCAATGGCGATTCGTCGCCGAACTGGTCCGGCAGGAGTCGGAGCCGCTGGTGCACAAGGAGTACGCGGACTCGTTCGAGGACACGGATCTCGAACAGCACCTGGCCGACCTGGGCGTCGGCCGGCTGGTGGTCACGGGGGCCCAGACCGACGAATGCATCAGGGCGACGCTGCACGGCGCGCTGGTGCGCGGCTACGACGCGATCCTCGTCGGGGACGCGCACACGACGGAGGACCTGTCGGAGTGGGGCGCGCCCACCCCGGATCTCGTCATCGCCCACACCAACATGTACTGGGCAGAGGCGCACGCGCCTGGGCGGCGGGGCGGAACGGTGGAGACCAAGGAGGTCACCTTCGGCTGAGGCCACGGCGAGGGACGAGCACGCCCCGGGTCGGCGAGGCAGAACGGCGGAGACCAAGAAGGTCACCACCGGCCAAGGCCCACGCCCACGAGGGAGCACCGAGACACGCCGCACACGTCAATACGGCGTGCGGTCACGGTCACGGTCACATGGTGCTGTCGGGCAGGCGCGGAAGGCGGATCTCAGCCCGCACGCCCGGGCGGGCATCCGTCAAGCGAACCGTGCCACCATGACGGCGCGTCAACTCACGGACGATCGCCAGCCCAAGCCCGCTCCCCCCGGCGTCACGAGCACGCCCGTCGTCCAGGCGGGCGAAACGGTCAAAGACACGCTCACGAAGGGCGGCCGGAATACCCTCCCCATCGTCGGTCACAGTGACCAGAACCTCGTTCGCCCCCTCGGCGACGACGGCCAAGGTGACGTGCTCGCGGGCGTGGCGAACCGCGTTGTCCACGAGGTTGAGCACGATGCGGTGCAGCGCATCCGGGTCGCCCTCGGTCCACAGCGACTCACCCGGCTCGACAACAACCGAGTCGAAGCGCTTAGCAAGCGTGGTCAGGAGCGTACGCAGCTCGACCGGCTCCACAGCCACCCGGCGCGGATCGGAAGCGTCGGCCCGCGCCAGGAGGAGGAGGTCCTCGACCAGGCGGGCGAGGCGGTCCAGGTCGGCGATGACATCGTCGGAGACCGCCGCCCAGTCACCGAGCTTCTGAGCGACCTCAATTTGAATCCGGATCGAGGCGAGCGGACTGCGCAGCTCATGCGCGGCGTCGGCGATGAAGGAACGCTGCCGGGCCCGGGACACGGCCAGCCGGTCAAGCATGTGGTTCAGAGTGATCGCCAGGCGCTGGATCTCGTCGCTCGACGGAGGCACCGGCAGGCGCTCGTCGGTCGCCGTGCCCGTGATCCGCTCCGCACCGAGGCGGAGGCGGTCGACCGGGGACAGGGCGGCGCCGACCACGCGCCAGGCGATGGCGACGAGGACCACGATGAGCGCCGGGTACGTGACCCAGAGGGCGTTCCGCAGCAGTTCGAGGCTGCGGTGGTAGTCGGCGAGCGGCACCGCGACGAGGATGATGCGGCCGTCGGGCACCTGGCGGGCGGTGACCCGCAGCGAGTCGGGCTGGACGGCCCGGTTGCCGGGGACTTCGACCCGTTCGCCGCGCAGGGCGCGATCGACCTCGTCGCCGCGCAGGAGCGCCACGAAGAGGTCGGCGTTGCGATCGCCGGCGAGGACGCTGTGCCGCTCCGGGTCGATGATCTGCACGACCTGGTTGGCGGGCGCCGGCAGCGCCTCGGGGAGTTTGCCGCCCTCGTCGAGGAGCGACGCGATCTCGCCGGCGGTGGCGTCCGCGGACCGGTCGAGGGAGCCGCGGAAGCTGTAGGTCATCGCGAAGGCCATCGCCGCGCCCGCGATGGCCAGGCCGACGACGAGGCCGGTGGTCCCGAGCAGGACCAGGCGGCCGCGCAGCGAGAGGGACGCCCACCACCTCATGTGCGCAGCCGGTAGCCGGCGCCGCGGACGGTCTCGAGGAGGTCGCGGCCGAGCTTGCGCCGCAGGTACCCGACGTAGACCTCGACGGCGTTGGGTGCGGTGTCCACGCTGGCGTCCCACACGTGGTCGAGCAGTTCGGTCTTGGAGACCACCTGGCCGGGGCGGCGCATGAGGTACTCCAGCAGGGCGTACTCGCGGGCGGTGAGCACGATCTCCTCGCCGGCGCTGGTCACGCGGCGGCGGGCCGGGTCCAGGGTCAGCTCGCCGACGGTGAGGACGCTCGGGCGCTCCGGGGCGCCGCGACGCAGGAGGGCACGCAGGCGGGCGACGAGCACCACATAGGAGAACGGCTTGGTCAGATAGTCGTCAGCGCCACAGTCGAGGCCGTCGGCCTGGTCGTACTCCCCGTCCTTGGCCGAGAGCATGAGCACCGGGACCCAGTTCTTCTCGGCGCGCAGCGTCTGCACCACACGGTACCCGGACAATCCGGGCAGCATGATGTCCAGGATCACCGCGTCATAGCCCCCGTGACGTGCCATTTCGAGCCCGTTCGGGCCGTCGCCGGCCACGTCCACCGCGAAGCCCTCGGCCTGCAGGCCACGCTGCAACGCGTTGGCCATGCGCATCTCATCCTCAACCACCAGCAGCCGCACGCGTACCAGCGTGGCATGCTCGGCTGTGGCGCGGCACAGACGGTCTCAGCGATGTCACAGCCGGACCACCGCACCATGGTTGGCAGGAGGTGCTACCAATGTCCACTTTCACGTCACGACCCGTCCTTCGGTGGGCGGTGCCCGCGGCAGTTGCGGTCGCTGTGGTCGGTGCTGGCGTGGCAGCGAAGACCCTCGCCGTCGCCGCCGAGCCCGACCTGCCGCCGCGCACCGCCGCGCAGCTGCTCGTCGATCTGCAGACGGCGACGCTCGACGGTCTGTCAGGCACGGTCGTCGAGCGTGCCGACCTCGGCCTGCCGTCGATCCCGCTGCTCACCGGCGACCAGAGCGCCAAGCTCACGTCGCTGGTCTCCGGCAAGCACACCCTGCGCGTGTGGTACTCGGGCCCCGACAAGGCCCGCGTCTCACTGCTGGGCACGCAGGGACAGAGCGACATCATCCACAACGGCAACGACACCTGGATCTGGGACTCCCAGGCCAAGGAGGCGCAGCACTTCACCGGTCAGCCGGGGAAGGACGAGGGGGACGCGCACCCGACGCCGACGGATCTGCCCAAGACGCCGCAGGAAGCGGCCGACCTGGCGCTCAAGACGATCGACCCGACGACGCAGGTCTCCACCGGCACGTCGGCCAAGATCGCCGGGCGCAACGCGTACGAGCTGGTGCTCCGTCCGCGTGACACCAACTCGCTGATCGGCGAGGTCCGCCTCGCGATCGACGCGCAGGAGAAACTGCCGCTGCGGGTGCAGGTCCTGCCCCGGGGCACCGCCGAGCCGGCGTTCGAGGTGGCCTTCACCTCGGTGAACTTCGCCCGCCCGGACGACGCCGAGTTCAAGTTCAACCCGCCGGCCGGCACCAAGGTCGAAGAGGGGAAGAAGGACGCCAAGGCGGCCGAGGAGCAGGCGAAGCAGGAGCAGCAGAAGCAGGAGAACGCCGCCGACAAGCCGAAGACCGCAGTCATCGGTACCGGCTGGACCTCCGTCCTGGTGGTCCGCTCCTCCGACGCGAACGCGACCAAGGGCGCCGGCTCCGACGAGGAGAAGAAGGCCCAGGACGCGATCTCGCAGCTGCCGACCGGCAACGGGGGCCGCACGTTCAACAGCAAGCTGGTGAGCGTCCTGTTCACCGACGACGGCCGGGTGCTCATCGGCTCGGTCACGCCGGAGCGGCTCGCCCAGGTGGCCGCCGACCCGGCCGCCGCGCTCAAGTAACAAGCAGCTCAAGCACCATCGAGCAGGAACCCCGCCGAGCGGGTCAAGAGGGACCGTGGCCACCGGGCCGCGGTCCCTCTCAGCGGTGGGAGGAGACCGCGGCCTCGCCCTGACGCCGCCGGCGGCGGTGCTCGGCGGCCCGGGCGATGGTCGCGACGGAGTACATGTCACGGGCCCGGCGCAGCAGCGCCTCCTCGCGGGCGGTGTCCTGGCGGACGGTGAAGCCCACGGTGCTGTAGGCGAGCCCGGCCAGCATCACGCACGCCGCGACGCACACCGGGACGAGCATGGTGACCAGCGTGACGCCCTCGACCTCGGCGCCGCCCGGGGCGACCTCGACCCGCAGCGCGGCCATGACCATGTAGTGGGTGCTGCACGCGGCGAGCGCCATGATCACCGAGGCGCACAGCATGGCGCCGGTACCGCGGACCACGCTCACGCACCACAAGGTCACGCTCGCCCCGACGATGGCGGCGCAAGCGGCGATGAGCAGGGTCTCAGCGTCGTACGCGATGATCCCGCCGAGGCGCATCGACAGCGGCCCGGTCGCATACACCGCGGTGAGCCCGATCCCGGTCAGCACCCCGGCGGGCAGGATCTTCGAGGCGCTCGGCCGCCCCCAGCCCACGATGTAGAGGCCGAGGCAGTAGACCACGACGGCGAGCCCGAGCCCGAGCACCGTGGTCAGGGTGTCGTACCGCACGTCGGTGCCCGGCACATCGACGCCCAGCATCGCCATGAAATGGGGGACCCAGGTGCCCGTACCACCGATGGCAACCGCCGAAAGCGTCAGCCATCGGGCCCGGCCCGCACCGCTGGAGGCCCGGGAGCGGCTGGTCACGAACGTGCCGAGCAGGCAGCCCAACATGGACATCGCGAGGGCGAGCGCCGGCGTGATCCAGCCATATGCGAATTGCTCAACCGAGGTCACCGGGCGATTCAGCCAGTCCGGCCGTACCGCCGGGCGGACAGCCTGTGCGGGGTTTGCCCGTTCGTGGCACGGGTAGCCGACGTCATATGACGGAACCAGACCACTCGCTCGTCGGCTCCGGCGCCGCCGGACGGGCCACGCAGGGCGAGACCGAAGAGGCCCTGGAGGCCGAGCGCGAATCCGAATGGACCCCGCCGGACGCCACCCCGCCATCGGCCGCGACGACGCCGCCGGACATCACCGACAACCCGGAGATGCCCGACCCCGACGGCTCGCACCACAAGATCTGACGGCCGGCGCACGCGGGACGGATCAGACGGTACGGATCAGACGGTCAGGCCGCGCCCGCCTGCAGTGCGCGCTGCTGCTCCGGGCTCGGTCCGACGTCCAGCCACGTTCGCGGCGCGTCGGTCTCCTCGAGCTCGACCCGGTCCTCGGGCCGGACCGGGGCCGGCAACTCGCCGAACCGGGCGTGGCGCAGGAACGAGAGCTCCGCGTCCGTGAAGTGCTCACCCGCCATGCATCGATCGTGCACCCACCCGTGGACGGCGGGCAAGCGTTTCCGCAGCGGGTGAGAATGGCGGTCATGAGCAGCGCACCTTCCGTGGGCCGGGCGCAGATCATGGCGTACCGGACGATGATGAACGGCCTCGTCGAGCGCCACGAGGGCGGTCCGGCCCGGCTCGGCGTGCTCGATCTCGGGGTGCCCAACGTCCCGGCGGGCTCGGCGAGGCAGGCGCTGGCCGCGCGCTGCACCGATCCGCTCGCCGGCGATCTGACCCTCGCCTGGAGCACGCGCGGCGCCCCGCACCTGCACCGCCCGGCCGACCTGCCCGGGCTGGCCGAGGCGCTGTGGCCGCTGTCCGACGCCGACGCCGCGGCCCGGTTCGCGACCGGGCAGCTGCCGAAGGCCGCCTTCGAGCTCGGCCTGGAGGCGTTCAGCATGACGGCCGCCGCCTTCCGCAAGGTCGTGCGCGCCCCGATGGCCAAGGGCGACGTCAGCCGCGCCGTCAGCGACCTCGTCCCGCGCGAGCTCACCTACGACTGCAAGCCGTGCGGCGCCCGGCACATCTCCGGCGGGCTGTTCCAGGCGGCGGGCCTCGGCGGCGGGGTGCGGCTGGAGGAGGACGCCCCGAAAACGGTGCTCGCCCCGATCGCGCCGCGGCCCCCACAGCCCGCGAAGGCGTCCGGGACGACCGATTTCATCCGGGTGTACCTGCGGTTGCTCGGACCGGCCACGCCCGGCGACGTGGCCAAGTACCTCGGCACGACCGTCGGCGCGCTGAAGCCGAGCTGGCCGGGCGACCTCGCGGCGGTGTCGGCCGACGGACGGACCGCCTGGCTGCCGCCCGAGGACCTCGACACGCTGCTCGGCGCGCCCAAGGTCCGCGGCGTGCGGCTGCTGCCGCCGTCCGACCCGTTCCTGCAGGCGCGCGACCGCACCGTGCTGGTGCCGGACAAGACGCAGGCCAAGGAGGTCTGGCGAATATTGGGCAATCCGGGTGTACTGCTGGCCGACGCCGACATCGCCGGAACGTGGCGCGCGAAGGCGGTACGCAAGCGGCTCGATGTGACCGTGACGCCCTGGATCCCGTTGCCGGCCGCGGCGCGCAAGGCCCTGCAGCACGAGGCCGACGCCCTGGCCGCCGTGCGCGGGCTGGAATCAGCGGAAGTCACCGTCTAGCCCTTGGACGATTGGTCCGATATGGCGGATTTCGCACAGTATGAGTGCCGCGACGCGCATGCCGTGGCGGGGCGTGGCCCGCTGGGACGGGCGCTACGCTCGGGACGCATGAGGCTGGATCCGGTAGGACGACTGCTCAAGCTGCCACCCGCGGTGACCGCGCGGGTCAAGGTGACGCGGGCGATCCCGATCCGGATGCGCGACGGCGCCAACCTGCGCGCCGATCACTACGCGCCCGCGATCGACGCCGAGGTGCCGACGGTGCTGGTGCGCACGCCGTATGGCCGCGGCGCGCCGGTCAACCTGCTCTGCCGGGCGGTGGCGCAGCGCGGGTTCCACGTGCTCATCCAGTCGTGCCGCGGTACCGCCGACTCCAGCGGCACCTTCGAACCGCTCCTGCAGGAGCGGGAGGACGGCCTCGACACGCTGGACTGGTTGCGCCTGCAGCCTTGGTACGACGGACGCCTCCTCACCTACGGCCCGAGCTACGTCGGCTTCGTGCAGTGGGCGCTCGCAGCCGAGGCCGGCGACGAGCTCAAGGCGATGGCGACGATCGTGACCGCCTCGGACTTCGGCCCGCCCACCTACGCCGGCGGGGCGTTCTCGCTGGACACGGTGCTGACGTGGTCGGCGCTGCTGGAGGCCCAGCGGGGCCCGCGGCTGGAGAACGCCGTCGAGCTGCTGCGCGGCCAGCCGCGGCTCCAGCGAGGTCTGGCCCGGGTACCGATGGCCGAGGCCGACCGCGTCACCGTCGGCGCCGAGATCGAGTTCTTCCAGCGCTGGCTGGCCGAGGCCGACCCGGCAGCCCCGTACTGGACCGAGCGCGGCCACACCCACCGCCTGCCGAACGTGACCGCTCCGGTGCTCATGATCGGCGGCTGGTACGACATCTTCCTGCCCTGGCAACTCGTCGACTATGTCGCCCTGCGCGCGGCGGGCCAGCACCCGCACCTGACCATCGGCCCCTGGCACCACGGCAGCGCGGGCCTCTTCCAGCAGTCGGCCGCCGAGGCCGTAGCCTGGTTCCGCGCCCACACCGGCGGCCCGGAGCAGGTGCGCGACCGCCCGGTCCGCGTCCACGTCGGCGGCGCCGAGGGCTGGCTCGAACTGGCCGACTGGCCGCCGCCGTCGAGCACCCCGCAGCGCTGGTACCTGTCCAAGTCCGCGACGCTGACCCTCGACGACCCACGGACCCCGCTCGCGGACGAGGCCGGCTGGCCGACTCCGACCGCCGCGACCCACGGCGGCGCGCCCCGGCCGAGATCCGCGGGCTCCTCCCCCGCCGCCGCCGAGACCGACGACGAACTGGGCTGGCCCTCACCGACCCCGGCCGCCGCGAACGCGTTCGAGGCGCCGCACGACGAGCACGGCTGGCCCACCCGGTCGGTCAGCATCGGCGACCCCCACGCCGAGAACGGCTGGCCAACCCCACCCGGCGCCGCCCCCGACACGCCCGCGCCCGGCCCGACCACCGTTTCCGGCGTGACGAGCAGCACGACCGGGTCGGGCGCGACCGGAGCCGGCACGACCGGAGCCGGCACGACCGCGACCGGGGCTGGCGCGACCGGGGCTGGCGCGACCGGGGCTGGCGCGACCGGAGCAGACGGGACCGGGCCAGGTGCGAACGCGACCGGCATGACCGCCGATTCCGGCGCGACCGGGGCGGGCGCGAACGGAGCCATGGCCGCTGGTGACGGCGGCGCAAACGGAGCCAGCACGAACGGGAATCAGGTGCCGGACGAGGCGATCGGCTGGCCGGTGTCGACCGAGTCCGAGCGGTCGAACGGCCGGCTCGACTGGCCCTCGCAGACCATGGCCGTCGCGGCCGACGAACTGGGCTGGCCGGCGGACACCCCCGACCTGCCCGGCGGCGACGTCCTCGACTCCTTCATCTACGACCCGAAGAACCCGACCCCGGCACTGGGCGGCCCCAGGCTGGTCGGCAAGATCGCCGGCCGCCGCGACAACCGCCCCCTCGAGTCGCGCCCGGACGTGCTCACGTTCACCTCGCCCCCGCTGGCCGAACCGCTCACCGTGGTCGGCCCGGTCTCGGCCGACATCACCGTCCGCGCGACGACGGCGGGCCGCGACGACGACACCCCGGCCCCCTACTTCGACCTCTTCGTCCGCCTCTGCGAGGTCGACGAGCAGGGCCGCTCCTGGAACATCTGCGACGGCCTGACCCGCGCCCGCCCCGACCGCGACCCGACCGCGCCAGTACGCGTGGAACTCTGGCCAACCGCCCACCGCTTCGAAGCCAACCGCCGCATCCGCATCCAGGTGAGCGGCGGCGCCCACCCGCGCTTCAGCCGCAACCCCGGCACCGGCGCCCCATTCGGCCACGAACTGGAACTGCGCAAGGTCCGCCAGGAGATCCTCTCCCCGTCGTACGTCACGCTGCCCCTCGCCCGCTGACCCGCCCCACCACCCCGAGCCGCACCACAGCCTGGACGACCGACAGAGCTGGGCCCGCGCCTCGCCGCTGGCCGCTCGCAAGGCTGATCGCGCAAACCGGAGACGATGTCGAGCGCACCGCCCTCCGGAACGCGCGACGACAACCACACCGCACGGACGGGACGGCGGCCAGCCACACGCACCGGACGACAACCACGCGACACGGTCGTCACGCGGCACGGTGGCCACGCGGCACGGTGACCACGCACACGCACCGGACGGCAACCACGCAGCACGACAAACACGCGGCACGGTGGCCGCCCATACGCATGTCACGGCGACGACGCGGCACGGTCGCCACGCGGCACGGAACAGAACGGTGGCCACGCCGCACGGTGGCCACGGCGACCCGCGCGGCACGGGCGGGTTCGTGACCGCGCGGCACGGGCGGGTTCGTGACCGCGCGGCACGGGCCGGTTCGTGACCGCGCGCTCGGGCGGGACGGCGGCCGGAAGCACTCGCAGGCGAGTCGTCGTTCGGCGGCGTGAGACCGGCGTGGGATCGGCGTGGGATCGGGTCAGGTTTGGATCAACGGGCGGTACTCGGCCTCGCTCAGACCGAACGTCCAAGCCACCCCCTCCCGGGCGCTCCGCGTCGTCGGCGGGACCCGCAGCCAGTAGACGCGGCTCGTGCCGTCCGGTTCCGGGGTGCTGTTAATGACCTCGACCATCGCGAGGGGTTCGTCGTCGTTGAAGGTCAGCCGCCACAGGACCCCGGTCTCGTCCTGGCTCACGCGGTGGGCGCCGGCCTCCTTCAGGTAGCGCTCGTACCCGAAGTGCTCGAGCATCACGCGGCGGAGTTCGGCGTTGCGTTCGGTGGCGATCTGCTGGTGGGTCAGGTGGCTCAAGCGGGTCACGAGGTCGGACGGGATGGGCATGCCGCGCCAGGCGTGCAGCGCGTACCCGTCGGTGTAGTGCAGGGCCGGCGCGTCGGCGGCGTGCAGGCGGCCGATGTTGTCGCGGTGCACGGCGTCGGGGCGGTCGGTGAGGATGGCGATGTTCGCGTACGGCCACCACCAACCGGCCGAGCGGGCCACCCCGGCCAGGCCCGCCAGCCGCTGTACGGCGTGGAGCGCGGCCTCCCCCGGCGGGGGCGTCGTGGCCCAGACGGCACCCACCGGACCGGCGCTGAACACGGGGTCCGGGGCCGGCTCGGCAGGAGCCGCGGCCCGCGACGAACCCATCCAAGCGGCCGCCGCGACCGGACCGGCACTGAACATCGGCTCAGCACGATGACCGGCAGCCGAGGCAAAAGCACCAGCACCCGAAGAAGAAGCACCCGAAGAAGAAGCACCCGAAGAAGAAGCGCCCGAAGCCGAAGAGCCGGCGAACCCACCAGAACCCGCGACCGCAGGAGCGGCAGCAGCGTCAAAGGCGGCCAACCAACCAGCGTCATGCTGCCCCCCGACCGCGTCGAGCAGCACCGGCCGCGCATGCACCGGAAGCTCCCCGCGCAAGTGCGTCCGCAGCGGCGTCGCCAGCCGGTCGTTGATCAGCCGCCACACGTCGGCCCCGCAGGCCGACCACAGCGCCGCCCAGCCGTCCGGCCCCAGCAGCTCGTGCGCCTCGGCCCGCGCGGCGGCCCACGGATTGGTACGGATCGCCGCCCGCACCGAAGCGCCCGCCGAGCCGTGCACCGGAGGGCAGCGCTGCGCCCGCAGCTCCGCCTCGATCGCCTCGTCCGCCGGATCGGGTGCGGTGCCGGGCAGGCCGCGCCGTCCGGTCAGCAACGCCGCGGCCCGGGCGCCGGCCAGCGGGGACGCGAACCAGACGATGTGGCGCGGCTCCGGCAGGCCCGCGGACCGGTAGGCCAGGCGCACGGCTTCGGCGGCGGCCTGCCGATCGGCCGGAGTCGTGGACAGACCCGCGGCCAGCCACTTGGCGGAGACGGCGCCCAGCGTGGCGGCAGGAGTGAGCGTGGCGGCCATCAGCCCTCCAAGACGAACGCAAGACGAACGCAGACGAACGGACAAATGCGAATCAGGCGCACAAAAGCCCAAACCAAAACGACCCGAGCAGTCGAGCGCACAAAAAGCCCAAACCAAAACGACCCGAGCAGTCGAGCGCACGAAAGGTCCAAACCGAAACGACCCGAGCAACCGAGACCGGCCGGAGCGGAGCAGCTAGTCAGCGACGTACCGGTAAGCACCCGGCACATACTCCCGCTGTCGGACAATCCGGTAAGAACCCGCCGGAATCGTGATCGTCCCGTGCTCCTCATGCACGACCCGCGCCCGCGTGACGATCTTCACAAAGAGCCGGTCGATGTCGTCCCGATCGGCCAGCAGCATCGTGTCCGGCCCGACGATCACGTGGGCGTGCCCGGTCGCCTCCCCGCGGGCCAGCACCATCCGCCCGGCCCGGTCGCGCGGCGCCGGAACGGCCGTGGCCGGCACCTCAGCGGACGGCACCGGCACCAACAGCACGTCACCTTGTCGATACACAGTCGCACTCCCCTCGACGGCGTCCGCGTGAGTGAGCGGCGAAGGAATCTCGCCTCCCACCTCCAACGCCCCGCACGATAGACCTGGGGTACGACATTTTTTCCGCCCCCGCGCGTCCGGACGTGGCGGGCTGATGGACAATGGTTGACGAGCAACAGGAGGGGAGTATTCCCCCGCAGCGGTCGTCGTCAGCACGGTGCCCCACGGTGACGTGGGGATAACACCCGGCGCCGCTGGTCATCCGGCGTTTGCGGGTGGCGGAAGAGACCTCCGGTGTCAACTACACAGCCCGCGTGGCCCTCGGGGTCGACGCGGCCTGTGGTGTGTCTACCGGAGGAATCACACGTGGACGTTGCCGGCTGGATCTGGACAGCGACTCTCGTCGGGCTGAGTGCCATCCTGTTGTTCGATCTCGCGATCGTCGCGCGGAGGCCCCATGAGCCCTCGATCAAAGAGTCGACGATCTGGGTCACGGTGTACGTCGGGCTCGCCCTCCTCTTCGGCCTGTTCGTGCTGGCCATGTGGGGTGGCAACTACGCCGGCGAGTTCTACGCGGGATGGCTGACCGAGTACAGCCTGTCCGTCGACAACCTGTTCGTCTTCGTGATCATCCTGTCCCGGTTCAAGGTGCCGCGGCAGTACCAGCAGAAGGTGCTGCTGATCGGCATCGTGCTCGCGCTGATCATGCGCGGCGGGTTCATCGCGGTCGGGTCGGCCGCGATCAGCCGGTTCTCCTGGGTCTTCTACATCTTCGCGGCGTTCCTGGTCTACACCGCGGTCAAGCTCGCGATGCAGGGCGAGACCGAGGCCGAGGACTTCAAGGAGAACGCGCTGATCCGCTGGTCGCGGCGGGTGCTGCCGATGACCCCGCAGTACCAGGAGTCGCGGCTCACGGCGCGTGACGAGCGCGGGCGCCTGCACATGACGCCGATGATCGTGGTGCTGATCGCGATCGGGACCACGGATCTCATCTTCGCGCTTGACTCGATCCCCGCGATCTTCGGGCTGACCGCCGAGCCCTACCTGGTCTTCACGGCCAATGTGTTCGCGTTGATGGGACTTCGGCAGTTGTACTTCCTGATCGGCGGACTCCTGGACCGCCTGGTCTACCTGTCGATCGGGCTCAGCGTGGTGCTCGGGTTCATCGGCGTGAAGCTGTTCCTGGAGGCGCTCGCCGACAACAACCTGCCGTTCATCAACGGCGGCAAGCACGTGGGCTGGGCGCCGCACATCGGCATCCAGACGTCACTGGCGGTCATCATCGGCACCCTCGCCATCACCACCGTTGCGTCCCTGGTCAAGTCGAGGCGTGACGAGCGTGCAGCAGCCGCACAAGCGGACAAGGCCCACAAATTTCCCTAAAGCCCCGCCGGGGGTCGCGCTGAGCGTCAATCAGCGCGACTATGGGGTACCACGGCCGGGCGGGTGATGCATCTTGCACGAAATGACGCACCGGGGCCAGCTCTCAGCGGCCCCAGCGGTGCTGTGCCCGTTCACGCCGCGGATCTCCCCGCACGCGGACGCGGTGCAGCGCTGGTCACTGCACTGGGCGACCCGCCACGGCCTGCTTGATCGGCCCGGGGCCCGCGCGGCGTTCGCGCGGGCCCGGTTCGCCAACCTCATGTGCCGCGCGCACCCTGACGCGGCCGAGCCGGAGCTGCGGCTGGCCACAGCCTGGCTGATCAGCATCTTCGTCCTCGACGACCTGCTGGAGCGGGCCCTCGTGCGCGATCCGGAGCCGGCCCGCGGGGCGGTCACCGAGGTCGTGCGGCTGCTGCGCGACCAGCAGCCGGCCCCGATCCTCGGCACGGCGCTCGGCCGGCCCCTCGCGGGCGCGCTGAGCGAGGTGTGGAAGCGCACCGAGCCGCGGGTCAGCGAGGCCTGGCGGGAGCGGTTCGTCGGGCACGTCGCCGACTATCTGGCCGGCACGCTGTGGGAGGCCGGCAACCGGGCCGCCGACCGGCCGCCGCTGCTGGAGGAGTACCGCCGGATGCGCCACCACAGCGCGGCCACCGACATGTTCTTCGACCTGATCGAGCCCATGCACGGCGTCGAGCTGTCCGCGGGGCTGCTCGAGGACCCGGACTTCGGCACCGCGCGGCGTACCGCCGGCACCGTGATCGGGATCTTCAACGACCTGATCTCGTGGCCGAAGGAGGCCGCGGTCGGCGACCACCACAACATCGTCTTCTCCTTCCAGCGCGAGCAGCAGCTCCCGCTGCAGGAGGCGGTGCTGGCCGCGGTGGCCGAGCACGACGCCCGGGTGGTGGAGTTCCAGGTCGCCCGGGACCGGCTCGAGGCCCGCTGGTGGGGCGACCCGACCGCCGTCGTCGGCATCACCGACCTGGTGCACTGGATCCGCGGCAACGTCGACTGGTCGCTGGAGTCGGGCCGGTACACCCCGGAGGAGATACCGGCCCCACGCCGCCCGGCCGACTAGTGGCGTGAGTCGTTAATGCGTGTGCAGTAGCGGGCGATGGATTCGAGGATCTGGTCGGCGGTCTTGGTCCAGACATAGGGCTTTGGGTTGTTGTTCCAGGCCTCGATCCAGGCGCGGATGTCGGTGTTGAGGGCGCGGACGGTGCGGTGAGTGCCGCGTTGGAGTTTCTTGGTGGTCAGTTCCCCGAACCAGCGTTCGACGAGGTTGAGCCAGGATGCGCTGGTCGGGACGAAGTGCAGGACGAACCGCGGGTGGGCGGTCAGCCAGCGCTTGATGGTCGGGGTTTTGTGGGTGGAGGCGTTGTCCAGCACTACGTGCACGTCCAGGTCCGCCGAGACCTGCCGGTCGAGGGTCTGGAGGAACTTCTTGAACTCGATCGCGCGGTGCCGGGCATGGAGGGAGCCGATCACCTGGCCGGTGGCCAGGTCGAGGGCGGCGTAGAGGCTTGAGGTGCCGGCCCGGACGTAGTCGTGGGTGGCGCGGGCCGGGGTGCCGGGCAGCATCGGCAGGACCGGGGCGGTGCGGTCCAGTGCTTGGATCTGCGACTTCTCGTCCACGCACAACACCACGGCGCGTTCCGGCGGATCGAGGTACAGCCCGACGACATCACGGACCTTGTCGATGAACAGCGGGTCCTTCGACAGTTTCCACGCGTCCTGCCGGTGCGGCTGCAATCCGAACGCCCGCCAGATCCGTGAGATCGCGGTCTGCGACAGACCGACCTCAGCAGCCAACGAGCGGGTCGACCAGTGCGTGGCGTCCTTCGGTGTCGTCTCGAGGGTTGTGGTGATCACCCGCTCTACATCAGCGTCGGCGATCGTGCGGGGCCGGCCGGGCCGCGGCTCGTCCAGCAGGCCGTCGAGCCGATCACCGGCGAACCGGTTCCGCCACTTCGTCACCGTGCTACGCGAAACGCCGAGTTCCTCGGCGATCTGCCCGTTCGCGGCCCCGCCGGCAGCCGCGCAGGCAAGGACCACCCGCGACCGCAACGCCAGGGCCTGCGCACTCGAGGGACGACGCGACCACGCTAGCAACTGCTCTCGCTCGTCATCAGTAAGCACGATCGGTACTGCTGTCGGCAACGGCATAACACACCTGTACCCACTGACGACGATTTAACGACTCAGGACACTAGCGGCCGATGATCAGGAGTGCGCGCGCTTGCGGGCGACGCGCTCCCGGTCCTTCTGGTCGAGCATGACCTTGCGGATGCGGATCGCCTGCGGCGTGATCTCCACGCACTCGTCCTCGCGGCAGAACTCGAGGGCCTGCTCCAGCGACAGCTTGCGCGGCGGGATCAGCTTCTCGGTCTCGTCCGCGGCCGAGGAGCGCATGTTCGTGAGCTTCTTCTCCTTGGTGATGTTCACGTCCATGTCGTCGGCGCGCGAGTTCTCACCGACGATCATGCCCTCGTACACCTCGGTGGTCGGCTCCACGAACATCGAGCCGCGCTCCTGCAGGTTCATCATCGCGAACGGGGTCGCGACGCCGGAGCGGTCGGCGACGAGCGAGCCGGTGGCGCGGGTGCGCAGCTCGCCGTACCACGGCTCGTAGGACTCGAAGACGTGGTGCAGGATGCCCGTGCCGCGGGTGTCGGTGAGGAACTCGGTCCGGAAGCCGATCAGCCCGCGGGCCGGCACCAGCCACTCCATGCGAATCCAGCCGGTGCCGTGGTTCACCATCTGTTCCATGCGGCCCTTGCGGGTCGCCAGCAGCTGCGTGATCGCGCCCAGGTACTCCTCCGGCGCGTCGATCGTCAGCCGCTCGGTCGGCTCGTGCACCTTGCCGTCGATCTCCCGGGTGACCACCTGCGGCTTGCCGACGGTCAGCTCGTAGCCCTCGCGCCGCATCTGCTCCACGAGGATCGCCAGCGCCAGCTCACCACGGCCCTGCACCTCCCACGCGTCGGGCCGCTCGGTCGGCAGCACCCGCAGCGACACGTTGCCGACCAGCTCACGCTCCAGCCGGTCGCGGACCAGCCGCGCGGTCACCTTGGCCCCCTTGACCTTGCCGGCCAAAGGAGACGTGTTGGTACCGATGGTCATCGAAATCGCCGGCTCGTCGACCGTGATCCGGGGCAGCGCGATCGGGTTCTCGGCGTCCGCCAGCGTGTCGCCGATCATGATCTCGTTGATGCCGGCCACAGCGATGATGTCGCCCGGCCCGGCCTCCTCGGCGGGCTTGCGCTCCAGCGCCTCGGTCATCAGCAGCTCGGAGATCCGCACCTGGGTCTGCGTGCCGTCCTCGCGGCACCAGGCCACCGTCTGCCCCTTGCGGATGCGCCCCTCGCGGACCCGGCACAGGGCCAGGCGGCCGAGGAACGGCGACGCGTCGAGGTTGGTGACGTGGGCCTGCAGCGGCGCGTTCTCGTCGTACGCGGGCGCCGGGATGGTGTCGAGCAGGGTGCGGAACAGCGGCTGGAGGTTCTCGCTGTCCTCGGGGACGGTGCCGTCCTTGGGCTGCGTGGTGGAAGCGATGCCGTCGCGCGCACAGGCGTACACAATGGGGAAGTCGATCTGTTCCTCATCAGCGTCGAGGTCCAGGAAGAGCTCGTAGGTCTCGTCCACGACCTCCTTGATCCGCGCGTCGGGGCGGTCCACCTTGTTGATCACCAGGATGATCGGCAGCCGGGCCTTGAGCGCCTTGCGCAGCACGAAGCGGGTCTGCGGGAGCGGGCCCTCACTCGCGTCGACCAGCAGCACGACCCCGTCGACCATGGTCAGGCCGCGCTCGACCTCACCGCCGAAGTCGGCGTGGCCCGGGGTGTCGATGATGTTGATCGTGACGGGATCGCCGTCCTGCGGGACGTACCGCACCGCGGTGTTCTTGGCGAGAATGGTGATGCCCTTCTCGCGCTCCAGGTCCATCGAGTCCATGACCCGGTCGGTGAGTTCGGCGCGGGCGTGGAAGGCGCCGGACTGCCGCAACATCGCGTCGACGAGGGTGGTCTTTCCGTGGTCGACGTGGGCGACGATTGCCACGTTGCGGAGATCTGAACGGGTCTGCATGCCTCCTATTGTTCCAGGCCCCAGGTAAAACATTTCGGGGGTCCCGCGCGTCCATTGATTACCGCTAGCCTGTCGGACACGGGGAGGTACAGGCGGCAATGAGCCACTATGAGGACGACGACACTTCCGAGTACGAGGCGTACGACCCACCAAAACGGCGCAAAACGGGCGGGATCGTCCTGCTCAGCGTGGCCGTGGCGGTGGTTTTGATCGGGTGCGGGGTGCTGGGCGCGACCCTCGTCAAGGGCGGTAAACCGGACGTCAAGCCGGCCGCCGCGGAGCGCGGGGACGGGTCGACCCCGATCGCGCCGACCTCCGCGCCGCCGCCCACCACCGAGGCGCCGGTCGAGGTCGCGGAGACCACCTCCGCCCCACCGACCTCGAAGGCACCGACGCCGACGAAGAAGGTCACGAAGAAGCCGTCGCCGAAGGTCACCGAGACGGTCACGCCGCCGGCCCCGCCGCACAACACCTGCGCGCCGGTCCGCGGCACGAACCAGCTGCCCAAGGCCACCGTCAAGGGCTACCTCGACAAGGCCGCGACCACGCACTTCTGGGGGACGAAGACCGACCCGGACTACGAGCAGATTCTCGTGCCACAACGCCTGTTGTACGCCGTAGCCGAACAGGAAAGCGGCTGGCAGACCGACATCAAGGCATGTGACGGGGGACTCGGCGTGATGCAGGTCATGCCCGACACCCAGTCGTTCGTCAACACGCGTTTCGGCACGAGCTGGGACCGCACTAAACCCGACCAGAACGTGATGCTCGGGGCGAACTACCTCGCCTGGCTCATCGCGTACTACGGGCCCAAGCTCGGCACGTACGACATGACCGACGCCAAGCTGCTCAACGCCGTGATCTCGGCCTACAACTGGGGCACCGGCGGCGTGGACTTCGCGGGCGGGGTGTACCCCAACCCGCAGTACGTCCAGAACGTGCGCGCCCTGATGCTCGCCAGCCGCGCCGGCAACTACTGAGGTCAGTCTTCCTGAAACGTGGAGGGGCCGACGTCGGTGTACTGCTCGGCGTCGGCGTCCCACTCGAACTGCCGGCCCTCGGAGCCCACGGCCACCAGCTTGCCGAACGCCGGGTAGCGCTCGGTCAGCCAGTCCAGCTCGGGCATGAGCAGCTCGTTCGCGTCCGCCAGCTGCTCGTCCGTCTCGTCGCCGACGAGCAGGTTCCAGCCGCTGGCCCGGCGCCCACCAGGACCGGGCGGGAGCGTGGCGTCCTCCGGGTCGTGGTACACGTATCCGGGGGTCAGCGACTCGTCCTCCACCAGCCGCCGCGACGCGAACGCGATCAAGTCACCCATGCCGTCCAGTATGGCGGGTGCCCTCCGGGAGGTCCGCGATGACCACTGCCGCATCCGAACACCGCACGACCGCCGCCCACCTCACCGCCCTCGTGCACGGCACCACCGACTGGGACGCGCCGGCGCCCGTCGAGGGCTGGGTCGCCCGCGACGTGGTACGCCACCTCGTCGAATGGCTACGCGCCTTCATCGAGTCCGGCGCCGGGGTCACGCTCGCCCCGGTCCCGTCCATCGACGAGGACCCGGTGGCGGCGTGGGACTCGCACGCCGCCGCGGTGCAGGCGCTCCTCGACGACCCCAACTCCGCCGACGTACCGTTCACCAACCGGCACACCGGCTCGATGCCCCTCCCCGACGCGATCGCGACCTTCTACACCTCCGACGTGTTCCTGCACAGCTGGGACCTCGCCCGCGCGACCGGCCAGGACGAACGGCTGGACCCGGCCCGCTGCGCGGCGATGCTCGAGGGCATGCTGCCGCTGGACGACCTGCTGCGCTCCAGCGGCCAGTACGGCCCACGCGTCGAGGTCCCCGACGACGCCGACGCGCAGACGAAGCTCCTGGCGTTCATCGGCCGCGACCCCCGCCCCTGAGCCGCCCCCGGTGACTCGCATGCATCGCGCACGACCTCACTGCGGTGACTTCCATGCATCGACGAGAGGCGCGGCCGATGAACCTCCGGTGACTCGCATTCGTCGACCGCCACGCGCGACGCTCGACCCGACTGCGGCGACTCGCGAGCATCGCGCACGACCCCACCGCAGCGATTCGCATGCATCGCGCACGACCTCACCGCAGCGATTCGCATGCATCGCGCACCGCCGCACCGCCGCACCGCCGCGACTCACATGCATCACGCACCACCCCACTGCGGTGACTCGCGGTCATCGCGCACGACCTACGACGCTGAGCGGGATCTGCGCGCGGCCCGGGGGTGCCGTTGGGGCCGCCTGCGCCGCCGATCTCGCTTGTGTCACCCGTGTAGCTGATGTCGTTGGTGTCACTCGTGTCGCTGATGTTGTCGGTGTCGCTGGGATTCGCTCCAGGACGCCGCCCGCGAAGACGTCGTAGAGCGGGAGCGTGCGCAGATGCACGTAGCCGATGTGGCAGTCGCACCGGTCGTTGGGGCACGGCCGCTCCCCGCGCCGCGCCGTCCACGAGCCGTCGTAGAGGTTGCCGAGCGGCTCGGGCACGAAGTGGCAGCGGCGCACCGTCCCGTCGCCCAGCACCGAGATCACGTCGCCGCCGGTCCGGCACGGGCGCCCCAGCGACGCGTGCGGCCGAACGCTGTAGCCGAACAGCGGATCGATCCCGGTCCATGCCGCCTCCTCCGCCGGCGTGTACGCGTGGCCGTCGGCGGCGTTCACCCAGAGGTACACGTCCGGATCGAGGGCGGCCCGCAGCTCGACCGCCGCCGCGAAGTGCTCCGGCAGTCCCACGATCCCGACCGAGTGCCGGATGCCGTGGCGCGCGAGCGTCGCGCACGCGGCCAGAAAGCGCTCCCGGCTCGTCTGCCCCGGATGGTACGTGCACCAAAGCGCCAACCGCCCCGCATCCGCCTCGCCGACCCAGCCGAGCCGCCCCGACAGGTTCGTCTGGATCGCCGCCCGCTCGACGTGGGGAAGGTGCGAGAGCTCGATGAGCGCTTGGCGGTACCAGCTGCGGGTCAGCCCCTCACCCCAGGGCGTGAACAGCACCTCGACGGGTTCCTCCGCCGCCCGCACCCAGTCCACGAACCGCTCCAGCGCGGCCCGGTCCTCCCGCAGCAATGCGGGCGGGTCGCGGCGCTTCGCGAACGGGCAGCACGGGCAGTCGTAGTTGCAACTGGCGAGCGGCCCGCGATAGAGGATTCTCATCGCGTCACGTGTCCCGCCATCGCCGCGCGCACATCGGCCGAGATCAGCCACGGCCCGATCGCGTCGGAGTGGGCCAGCCCGTCCGCGGTGAGGCGGTGCCCCACGGCGTACCCGGCCACGCGAAGCCGTTCCAGCGCCGGGAAGTCGTCGTCGACCGCGGTGCCGAACCGCGCCCGGTACGCCGCCGGATCCAGGCCCTCGGCCCGCAACAGCGACTTGAGCAGCCACCGCCGCCGCTGCTCCTGCGCGTCGAGGGCGAACCCGACCTCGGCGACCTCGAAGTCGGACTCCGGCCGGGCCAGGTAGTCGTCGAGGATGCCGCGCACCTGCCGGACGCTCACCGCGTAGTCGAACGAGTAGTGCAACTCCCTCGTGTACGACCTCGCCCCGCACCCGAGCCCGACCATGCCGTCGTCCTGGCAGCAGTACTCGTCGGGCCTCCCTCGCCGCAGCTCACCATCGCGGCCCGCAACGCCGCGATCCCTGCGATCCTCAACGCCGCGGTCCTCAACGCCGCGGTCCTCAACGCCGCGGCCCTCAACGACGAGATCCCCACGGTCCTCAACGAGCTGAGATTCAACGCGCGAGGCCTCAGCGGGGTAGATGTCGGCGCGGCGGAACTGGCGCATCGAGAGCTGCTCGTAGCCCGCGTCGGCAAGCCGTTGGACCGCGTGCCGGTACAGGGCCAGACGCTGGGCGTCCCAGGCCGGGTCCGGCCCGTCGGAGCCCCGGCGGCCGAGGCCGGTGAGCGGGCGGACGTAGAGCGGATAGAGGTACAACTCCTCGGGGTTCCAGCGAAGCGCGGTGTCCAGCGACTCGTCCCAGGTCGCGCGGGTCTGGCCGGGGATGCCGTAGATGAGGTCGATGTTGAGGTCGCCCGGGCCGGCGGCGCGGATCGTGTCGAGGGCGCGCTCGACCTCGGCCCGGCGCTGCGGGCGGCCGGCGGCGTGGGCCTCGGCGTCGAGGAAGCTCTGCACGCCGATGCTGACCCGGGTCGCGCCCCGCTCGGCGAGGACGGCGAGCCGGTCCGGGGTGGCCGTGGCCGGGGACGTCTCGACCGACAGCGGGACCCGGCCGAGGCCCGTGGTCCGCTCGAGGAGGTCGAACAGCCCGGTCAGCTCGGCCGCCGTCAGGTACGTCGGTGTGCCGCCGCCGATCGCCGCCCGCGCGTACCCGGCGCCGGGGATCGCCTCGGCGACCCGCCGCGCCTGCCGGGCGAGCTGGGCCAGATAGGCGCTGACCTGCTCGTGCGGCGGGTTGGCGCGGGTGAACAGGTTGCAGAAGCCGCAGCGCATTTCGCAGAAGGGCACGTGGACGTACAGGAAGAGGCTCGTCGTGTCCTCGCCCCGCCACACGTCGGCGAGGCGGGGCCGCGGGTCCAGCGGGCGGTAGGCGGTCTTGTGCGGATACGCGTACAGGTAGCCCTGGTACGGCGAGCCGAGGTTCACCATGACCCGGCCTCCAGCGTGAACTCGGCGTACGGCACGGTCCACACGACCTCGTGGGCGAGCCGGTGCCCGGTGTGCCCCTCCTCGCCGTAGGCGGTGCCGTGGTCGCTGCACAGGATCACGTGACACGGCCGGCCGCGGGAGGTGGCCAGGCGCAGCAACTCCGGCAGGTGCCGGTCCACGTACTCCAGCGCCGCCCCGTGCGACGCCATCGAGTCCTCGGCCGCGCCGGGCAGGTAGTGCCGGTTCGGCTGGTGCAGCGCGGCGACGTTGACGAACGTGAACAGCGGCCCGGCCGGCGGCAGCACCCGCGCGAGGGTGGCGATCTGGGCCTCGAAGCAGCCCGGGCTGGTGACGCCGAACTCGGGCGTCCAGTGCGCCTCGTCGAACAGGTCGGGCAGCACGCACCCCTGCAGCGAGGTCATCGCGAAGAAGCCGACGCCGCCGAGGCACACCGTGTGGTAGCCCTCGTCCCGCAGCCCGGTGACGACGTCCGGCGCGTCGAACACCCAGGTGTCGGCGCCGACGCTGGTGCTGCCCGCGAACCGTGCCGCGAACGGCCGCTCGTGCGGGCCGGGCGTCACCGGCGTGGGCAGGAACCCGCCGAAGAACGCATGGTGCGCGGCATAGGTGAATGAGGCCGGCGTGTGCCGCCGCTCCCACACCCCGCCCGGCAGCACCTTGGCCAGATTCGGCGTACGGCCCGCCGCGAGCCGCTCGGCCGCCACGTCGAACCGCAACGTGTCCAGCGTGACGAACAACAGATCATGCGTGCCCAGCAGCGACCTCATGCCGTCACCGTCCGATGGTGTACAGCGGCGACGGCGTCGCACCGCAAGCGATTGAGCGCGGCGACCAGCGGGGATCTCATGCCGTCACCGTCCAGTGCCGCAGGGCCGCGACCTCGGCGGCGTAGGTGTCGCGGCCGTCGACGAGCAGGCCGGGCAGCAGGTCGCCGAAGGCGTTGACCTCGGCGACGGCATGCCCGCCATAACCCGCGGCGAACATCAGGTCGACGCCGACGTGCAGGCTGCCCGGGAAGCAGGCGGCGGCCCGCTCGCAGGTGGCCATCGCGGCCGCCCAGCGCTCCTCGCCGGCTGCGGCGCGAATGCCGGCCAGGTCGCCGCGGGCGTTGCCCAGGTGCAGGTTGGTCAGCGGCGTGCGGCTGGTGCGGGCCACGACGTGGCTCGCCCGGCCGGCGATGACGACGACCCGCAGGTCGAACACCTTGCCCGCGTGGGCGGCCTTGGGAAGCCAGCGCTCGACGTGCAGCCCGTCGGCGCCGAGCCGGTCGATGATCGCGGCGACCGTGTGCTCGTCGGTGTAGTGGTGCACGCGCAGCTCGTTGTAGAGCTTGCTTCCGTCAAGAGCCGCCGAGGTGTACGCGCTGACCCGCCCCCTGTTGAACGCCAACGCGATGACGCCGGAGGCCGAGCTGCCGTGCGCGGGCTTCACGAAGACCCGCGGCCAGCCGGCGGCGCGGACCTCCTCGTAGCCGCGGGCGGCGAACCCGTCCGGGACCGGCACCCCGTGCGCGCCGAGCAGGGCATGGCAGCGACGCTTGTCGAACAGCACCGCGAGCTCGTCGACGGGCGTGGTGAGCGGCCCGGTGGCGGCGTGCTCGACCCGGCGGGCGGCGGCCATGAACCCCGCGTACCAGGCGGCCAGGCCGACGATCTCGCCATGCTCGGCCGCCCGTCCGGCCCCGCGGAACATCCGGTCGACCTCGGCGTCCTCGCCCGGCGACTCGAGCCGCACCAGCGACCCCGGATCCAGGTCGAACCGTCCGGCGCACACGTCCCGCCAGCCGACGACCGCGGGCTCGGGCAGTCCCGCGGCGACGGCGGCCGCGCGGAACAGCTCGACCCGCCGATTCCCCGGTATCCCGACGACGGTGATCATGGCTACTCCGCCACCGAGACGTAGCGGAAGCCGTCCTCGTCGATCGGTTGCTCGTCGGAGACGTCGACGCGGACGCCGGGCAGTTCCTCGGCGAAGCGGGCGGCCAGGTCGGGCGACATGAAGTGGTGCGACAGGTCCAGCGAGCGCAGGTGGGTCAGCGGCTGGCCGAGCAGCAGCGCCTCCGCCCCGGCGTCGGACAGCGCGCCCAGCGACAGGTCCAGGTGCTCCAGCCGGGCCACGATCGGCGCGGCGGCCACGGCGCCGGCGACGTCGTCGGCGATCTCCGCGTTGCGCAGCGCCAGCCGCTTCAGGGCCGGCAGTTCCGTTCCGTTCATGATCGGCGCGAGGTCGTCGACGACCGCGTCCCCGCCGTACTCCTGCGTGCCCAGCCACAGCTCCAGGTCCGCGAGGGCGGGGAACGACGAGTCGTTGAAGCCGCGGATGAACGAGGCCGGCAGCCCGCCCGCCTCCACGTGCAGCTCGCGGAGGCGGCGGTGGCGCACCGGGGCCAGGCTCAGCCCGCCGCCGCCGCGGATGTGCAGGATCTCCAGGGCGGGGAAGGCTCCGAGCAGCGGCGCATACTCCCCCTGGTTGATCCAGGAGATCTCGCACTCCTCGAACGTCATCTCGCCGATGAACAGCGCCCGCAGCTCGGTGAGCTGGTCGCGCCGGGCGGCGAGCAGGTGCAGCGGCGGCGGCTCGGACATCGGCTCGCCCCACACCCCGACCACCAGCGCGGTGACGTTGTGCGCGCCGACGGTGGCCAGCAGCCGGTCCAGCGTCTCGGCGAGCTTCTGCTCGTCGTGGTCATAGTCGCCGATGCGCCAGGCCGCCTTGTCGCCGCGCGCGGGACCGTCCCGGCGGTCCCGGCGGGAGTGCTCGAACCGCCGGACCGGCAGTCCCGCGAAGGTGGTGATGTTGCTGCCGATCGTCATGGTCCGGAACTTAGCAGGACCCCCCGACAATTCTGCTCGCGTCGGCCGGGAGCAGCGGCGATGCAAGATCCCAGCCCGCCGCGAGGACATCGTCGACCGCTCGCACGGCCCGGGTCAGGCGCGCGCGGTACGGCCCGGTCAGCTCGATCCACGGCACCCCGCGCACGGCCAGCTCGTCGCGGAACCGGCCCGTCATCCACGCCCGCAGGTGCTCGCCGTCGCGCATGCCGTCGTCCTCGAACGGCACGTCCTCATGGCTTGTCAAGAGGTACAGCGCGGGCCGTCGCGCAGCGTCACGTACCGCTGACGACGTGTTGCCCAGATAGCGCTCCTCCCAGATCGAGGTCGCAAAACTGTCGGTGTCGCAGAGCAGAATGGGGCCACCGGATCGGGCCGCGGCATCCTCGGAGGCGTTCTGCTCGCGAGTGACGGTGACGAAGTCCTCGCGGGTCCACTCGAGGTCCTCCATGGTCCGGCCCGGCGGCAGAGCACCCAGCTTCAGGGAGGTCAGCATGCGGCCGTATTCCTCGACCCAGGTGGTACCGGCGAACACTCCCCCGCGCAGGCGAAGATGCGCGGCCAGGGCGCGGGCCAGCGTCGTGGTGCCGGACGACTCGGCGCCGACGACCACGACCCGCTTCACGAACCAGGCGCGCACCGGCGGCGCCAGCTTGTCCCAGTTGGCGACCGGATCGGCGCGCACGGCGGTGCCGGACACGGGCACGGTGCCGCGGGCCGGGTCGACCGGGACGTGCACGGCATCGAAACGGCGGGCCAGCTCCTCGCCGTAGGCCTCCGAGGAGAAGACCCGGTCGACCCGCCGGCCGCCGACGGCCCGGCGGAACGTGGCGGTGTGGGCCTGCCAGGCCGCCTCGGAGCCGTAGTCGACCGGAGTGTCGTCGTAGACGCCGACGAACCGCACGTGCGGCGCGCCGGCATGCACCTCGCGCAGCCACGCGAGCCGGTCCTCGAGCGGGATCGACTCCACTGTGGACGGTGCAACGACCACGGTCACCTCGTCGCACGCCCGTGCGGCCGTGTCGATGAGGTGATGGTGCCCGGCGTGCGGCGGATAGAACTTGCCGATGACTAGTCCGTGGACCACGCCGGGCTCCCCTGGGGCGCGGTGCGCAGCTCGGCCCGCCACGCCCGCAGACCGAACACGCACAGCGTGAGGAAGACGAGGTACAGCAGCGCGGTCAGCCAGAGATCCTTGTACCCGTACAGCGGGATGTAGATGACGTCGACGGAGATCCAGAACCACCAGCTCTCCACGAGCCGGCGCGTCTGGCCGTAGGTCGCGAGCAGCGAGACGGCGGTCGTGAAGGCATCGGGCCAGGGCACGGTGGACTCGGTGAACCGGTCGAGGTACCACCACAGCGCCACCGTCAGCAGCACGCCCGCGATCGCGAGCCACCGCCACTCGGCCCGGGTCGTGGTGCGGACGCGCTGCAGCCGGCGGCCGGTGCTCCAGCACCACCAGCCGTAGCCGCCCACGATCACGAAGACGACCTGCAGCCAGGCGTCACCGAAGAGCCCGACGTGCCAGAAGGCGACGATGAACAGGAGATTGTTGGTGATCCCGACCGGCCAGTTCGCGATGTGCTGGCGCACCACGAGATAGACGCAGAGCAGTCCGCTGGCGAATCCCAGCAGCTCAGCCCAGGTGGTCGGGGCGCCGAAGGCATGGAATGCCGCAGAAGTGAGCCAGTCGAGCACGGTCTACCCTAGCTGGATGGTTCTGGAAGTCGCACTGATCGACGTGCTTGAAGGCCGCGAGGACGAGTTCGCCGCCGCGTACCGCAAGGCCCACGAGGTGCTGGCCACCACACCGGGCTGCCGCTCGGTGCGCATGACCCGCGGCATCGAGCGCGCGTCGCGGTTCGTCCTGCTCGTGGAGTGGGACTCGGTCGACGCCCACCTCGACAACTTCCGGGCGACGGACCGGTTCGGGACGTGGCGGGGACTCATCGGGCCGTACTTCGACGGAGCCCCCACGGTGGAACACTTCACCGACGTCGAGGTTTAGTCCCTGTCCCGCCGATCATGCCGGCCTGCGACGGGCCCAGATTCCGCCTGCGCACACCCCGCGAAGACCGGGTTACAACACCGGTAATCAGGCCTCCACGGGGCGCACGCAGACGAAATCTGGACTCCGTCTCGGCTCGACATCATCGACAGGACAGGGCCTAATCCCCGTCCTTCTTGTAAACGACGAAGTCCACATTCGACGTGTACAGCGCACCGGTGACGAGCTCGCCCGCCCGGGTCATGAACCAGGCGTAGCGGTTCTCGCTGGTGCGCACGCACACCCGCGCTCCCGGCACCAGGCTGCCGATCACGACCTGACTGACCCAGCGGCTCTCCGGCACCGCGGTGCAGGCGGCCAGCGACGGGGTGTCGGCGGTGAGCAGGACCGCGAACTTCGCGCCGTTGGCGGCCGTGATGCCGATCGCGCCCGCGGTGGCGTCGGCCCCGGTGGCCTGCTTGCTGCCGCTGTCGAAGTCGAAGGCGTCGTCGGGCTGACCGGCCAGCACCACGAACTGGGCCGTTCCGGTGCGCAGGATGCCGGTGCTCGGCGGCGCGGCGGGAACCGTCCCGGTGCCGCTCGGGCTCGCGCCCGCACTTGGATCGCCGCTGGTGGGACCGGCGGCGGGGGCGCCGGCACTGGTGGTACCAACGCTGGCACTGGCACTTTCGACGATGACCGGGAGCGCCGGTTGCTGGGTCGTCGGGTCCGGTGCCGCGGTGGTGGCCGAGTCCGTGAGGCTCTTGTTGTCCGATTTGTCGCGAGTCGCCAGCACCGCACCGACGGCGGCGACCACCAGCACGATGAGCCCGATGACGAGCAGGCCGATGCGACCCTTCCGCGAAGGCGCGGGCTCCGGCGCCGATTCCTCGACCACCGGCTCGACCGGCGGATCAACCGGCGGCTCGGCGGGCGGCTTTTCCGCGGCCGGGGTCGGCTGGCGCGGCACGATGGCGTACGCCGACGTGGGCCAGCCCGAGCCGCCGTCCAGCGGCGAGTCCGACATCCAGCCGCGTCGGCTCTTCGGCTTCGGCGGTGGCGACCCGTTGACCTGGTCCTGGCCGTTCTCCGGCTCCATGCAGCGCGTCCTTCTGGTCCTGGCAGATGTGCAGTTGCCCGGCAGAGTATCGCTGACCGCCACGGGCGCGCGCCACGGCGGAACGGACCTGTTACCGAGCCAGCATCTGCGCGACCGCGTTGGCGCCGCTGGCCGTATACCAGCCGCTCACGGCCAGCATTCCCAGCACCGCCGCGGCGACCAGGAACGCCCAGCCGTCGGTGGTGCCCCGCCAGCGCGGGTTGATGTTGCGGTGCCGCGGGCGGCTGCCGGGCCGGCGACCGGACGGAGCCTTGCCGCTACCGTGCGGCATGAACCCTGCCCAGTCGCGGCGCGCCAGGCCCGGCCGGCCCATGCTGTGTCGCCCCATGTCGCGATCTACCCCCCGTGAATGTTCGCTTGAGTCGGAAGATATCTTGACAAACCGTGCATTCCGTGCAGACCACGCCGTCCGGACCCCGGCGGGCCGGCGGGATTCACCTTCAGGTGTGATGTCGTGATGAAGATGGTTGGCCTCACGGGCGGCATCGGGTCCGGCAAGAGCGCGGTCGCGCAGCGGCTGGCGGCGCTCGGCGCGGTGATCGTGGACGCCGACAAGATCGCCCGGGAGGTCGTCGAGCCGGGGACCGAGGGGCTCGCGCGGGTCGCCGAGGCGTTCGGGCCCGGGGTGCTCGACCCGTCCGGGGCGCTCGACCGGCCGGCGCTGGCCCGCATCGTCTTCGCCGACGACGAGGCGCGACGACGCCTCGAGGAGATCACCCACCCGCTGGTCCGGGCGCGCACGGCCGAGCTCGTCGCGGCCGCCCCGGCCGATTCGATCGTCGTCAACGACGTGCCCCTCCTGGTCGAGAAGGGCATGTCGCATTTGTACTCCCTGGTGCTCATCGTCTTCGCCTCTCTCCCGACACGCTTGGACCGCCTCATGCGCATCCGTGGCATGTCGCGCGACGAGGCGATGGCACGGATCAACGCGCAGGCCACGGACGAGCAGCGGCGGGCGGTTGCGGACATCTCGATCGCGAACGACGGTACGCCCGAGGAACTTGATCGGGCGGTTTCGTCGGCCTGGGAGCGCATTCGCACTGCTTGACGGCTTGCGACTTGCTCCATACAAGGCTTAGGGCGCTCGCGGCGGCCGGTCGCGCGTGTACGCGCGAGCCGCCCCTGGTGCGCTCGCCGGCCGTGACGGGCCGGGGCTGCAACCCGGGCGCCGGGAGGACCCGCGTGATGGGCGGGCCGGCTCTCCGGTCGGCCGCCGCGAGCGGCCTACGGCATCCACCGTAGACCGGTGATTCTCCCCACACAATCGCCAGGTTGAATACGCTCGGCCACCGAGGGCGAGGACCCGGAAAGTGTCATACCCCCCGCGTACGGTTGTGCCATGGCGCTCGACATCCCACGCTTGGACCGCCCATTCGAGGTGGTCAGCGAATACAGGCCCTCCGGCGATCAGCCCGCGGCGATCGACGCCCTCGCCAAGCGGGTGCGCGGCGGCGACCGGCACACGGTCCTGCTGGGTGCGACCGGAACCGGCAAGAGCGCGACCACGGCCTGGCTGGTGGAACGACTCCAGCGCCCGACGCTGGTGCTCGCGCACAACAAGACCCTGGCCGCGCAGCTGGCCAAGGAGTTCCGCGATCTGATGCCGCACAACGCGGTCGAATACTTCGTCAGCTACTACGACTACTACCAGCCCGAGGCCTACATCCCGCAGACCGACACCTACATCGAGAAGGACTCGTCGGTCAACGAGGAGGTCGAGCGGCTGCGGCACTCGGCCACGATGAGCCTGCTCACCAGGCGCGACGTGATCGTGGTGGCGACGGTGTCGGCGATCTACGGCCTGGGCACGCCGGAGGAATACCTCGACCGCGCGGCGAAGGTCAGCGTCGGCGAGGAGGTCGACCGGGACAAGCTGCTGCGACGGTTGGTCGACATCCAGTACACGCGGAATGACCTCGCCTTCAACCGGGGCACGTTCCGGGTCCGGGGCGACACGCTGGAGATCATCCCGGCCTACGAGGAGCTCGCGATCCGCATCGAGTTCTTCGGCGACGAGATCGAGCGCCTCTCCTATCTGCACCCGCTCACCGGCGACGAGATCCGCCAGACCGACCAGCTGATGATCTTCCCGGCGACGCACTACGCGGCCGGGCCGGAGCGCATGGAGCGCGCGATCGCCGCCATCGAGGTGGAGTTGGAGGAGCGCCTCGCCGAGCTCGACCGGGAGGGCAAGCTGCTGGAGGCCCAGCGGCTGCGGATGCGCACCACGTACGACGTCGAGATGATGCGGCAGGTCGGTTTCTGCAACGGCATCGAGAACTACTCGCGGCACATCGACGGGCGCGAGGCCGGCAGCCCGCCGCACTGCCTGCTCGACTACTTCCCCGACGACTTCCTGACCGTCATCGACGAGTCGCACGCGACGGTCCCGCAGATCGGCGGCATGTACGAGGGGGACGCCTCCCGCAAGCGGACTCTCGTCGAGCACGGGTTCCGGCTGCCCAGCGCGCAGGACAACCGGCCGCTGCGCTTCGACGAGTTCGAGGAGCGGGTGGGCCAGACGGTGTACCTGTCGGCGACGCCGGGCCCGTGGGAGATGGGCAAGACCCAGGGCGAGTTCGTCGAGCAGGTTATCCGCCCGACCGGCCTGATCGACCCCGAGGTGGTGCTCAAGCCGACCAAGGGCCAGATCGACGACCTGATGCACGAGATCAACCTGCGCACCGAGCGCGACGAGCGGGTGCTGGTCACGACGCTGACCAAGAAGATGGCCGAGGACCTCACCGACTACCTGCTCGAGCACGGGATCCGCGTGCGATACCTGCACTCCGAGGTCGACACCCTGCGCCGGGTGGAGCTGCTGCGCGAACTGCGCCGCGGCGAGTTCGACGTGCTGGTCGGCATCAACCTGCTCCGCGAGGGCCTCGACCTGCCGGAGGTGAGCCTGGTCGCGATCCTCGACGCGGACAAGGAGGGCTTCCTGCGCTCGGGCACGAGCCTCATCCAGACCATCGGTCGCGCGGCGCGCAACGTGTCCGGCCAGGTCCACATGTACGCGGACAAGATGACGCCGTCGATGGCTCAGGCGATCGACGAGACGAACCGGCGGCGGGAGAAGCAGCAGGCGTACAACAAAGCGAACGGGATCGATCCGCAGCCCCTTCGCAAGAAGCTCGGCGACATCCTGGACGACATCTACCGCGAGGCCGAGGACACCGCCGGCGCTGTGTCCGGGCATGGGCCCGGGGGCGCGGTGGTCATCGGTGGCGGGCGGCAGATGAGCCGCGGCAAGTCGCCGGAGAACGTCCGGGCTCGGCAGAAGGGCGGGGGGACGAAGGGGGCTGCGGGGGCGCCTTCGGTGCCGGCTCGGGCTGGGATGGCTCGGGCTGAGTTGGCGACCCTGATTCAGGACCTCAACGATCAGATGCTGGGGGCTGCGCGGGAGTTGCAGTTCGAGTTGGCGGCTCGGCTGCGGGATGAGGTTTCGGAGCTGAAGAAGGAGTTGCGGGCTATGGATGTGGCTGGGGTTAAGTAGCTGCTCTTGAAGGCTGGGGCCGGGGGGCCGGGGGGGCCGGGGGCAGTGTGTCGACGAGCCCGGGTGCGTTGGTCGGGGAATGGGCTGGGGTAGTGCACTCCCGCCGACGGCCCGGCGGCGTGGGCTTGCGAGCCCCCTGGCTGAGGCAGTGCATGAGCTGAGCTAGTGTCCTGAGTCGTTAAATCGTCGTCAGTGGGTACAGGTGTGTTATGCCGTTGCCGACAGCAGTACCGATCGTGCTTACTGATGACGAGCGAGAGCAGTTGCTAGCGTGGTCGCGTCGTCCCTCGAGTGCGCAGGCCCTGGCGTTGCGGTCGCGGGTGGTCCTTGCCTGCGCGGCTGCCGGCGGGGCCGCGAACGGGCAGATCGCCGAGGAACTCGGCGTTTCGCGTAGCACGGTGACGAAGTGGCGGAACCGGTTCGCCGGTGATCGGCTCGACGGCCTGCTGGACGAGCCGCGGCCCGGCCGGCCCCGCACGATCGCCGACGCTGATGTAGAGCGGGTGATCACCACAACCCTCGAGACGACACCGAAGGACGCCACGCACTGGTCGACCCGCTCGTTGGCTGCTGAGGTCGGTCTGTCGCAGACCGCGATCTCACGGATCTGGCGGGCGTTCGGATTGCAGCCGCACCGGCAGGACGCGTGGAAACTGTCGAAGGACCCGCTGTTCATCGACAAGGTCCGTGATGTCGTCGGGCTGTACCTCGATCCGCCGGAACGCGCCGTGGTGTTGTGCGTGGACGAGAAGTCGCAGATCCAAGCACTGGACCGCACCGCCCCGGTCCTGCCGATGCTGCCCGGCACCCCGGCCCGCGCCACCCACGACTACGTCCGGGCCGGCACCTCAAGCCTCTACGCCGCCCTCGACCTGGCCACCGGCCAGGTGATCGGCTCCCTCCATGCCCGGCACCGCGCGATCGAGTTCAAGAAGTTCCTCCAGACCCTCGACCGGCAGGTCCCGGCGGACCTGGACGTGCACGTAGTGCTGGACAACGCCTCCACCCACAAAACCCCGACCATCAAACGCTGGCTGACCGCCCACCCGCGGTTCGTCCTGCACTTCGTCCCGACCAGCGCATCCTGGCTCAACCTCGTCGAACGCTGGTTCGGGGAACTGACCACCAAGAAACTCCAACGCGGCACTCACCGCACCGTCCGCGCCCTCAACACCGACATCCGCGCCTGGATCGAGGCCTGGAACAACAACCCAAAGCCCTATGTCTGGACCAAGACCGCCGACCAGATCCTCGAATCCATCGCCCGCTACTGCACACGCATTAACGACTCACGACACTAGGGCACTCCGGCGCGGTCACGAAAGCCCGGCTGGGGCCGTGCACGGGAAAGCCCCGGGTCCTTTCGGGCCCGGGGCTTTCCTTTTTGGTGCTTGTCGCCTGTGCGGCGCTGGGTCAGCTCTTGCCGCCGGCCAGCTTCTCGCGCAGGGCGGCCAGGGCCTCGTCCGTGGCCAGGGTGCCCGCCGGCTCCTCCGGGGCGCGAGCCGCGGTCGGGGTCGACGAGGAGACGGCGCCGCCGCCCTGGGGGGCTGCTGCGGCCGGCTCGGCGGTCGCGTCGGCCTGGCGGGCCGTCTGGACCTGCTTGGTGTGGGCCTCCCAGCGCTGGCGGGCCTCAGCGTACTGCTGCTCCCACGCCTCGCGCTGCTTCTCGAAGCCGGCCATCCACTCGGCGGTCTCCGGGTCGAAGCCCTCCGGGTAGATGTAGTTGCCCTGCTCGTCGTAGGTCGCCGACATGCCGTAGAGGGTCGGGTCGAAGTGCTCCTCGCCCTCGACGAAGCCCTCGTTGGCCTGCTTGAGCGACAGCGAGATCCGGCGGCGCTCGAGGTCGATGTCGATGACCTTGACCATGACGTCGGAGCCGACCTGGACGACCTGCTCCGGAATCTCCACGTGGCGCTCGGCCAGCTCGGAGATGTGGACCAGGCCCTCGATGCCGTCGTCGACGCGGACGAAGGCGCCGAACGGGACGAGCTTGGTGACCTTACCGGGGACGATCTGCTGGATCGCGTGGGTCCGGGCGAACTGACGCCACGGGTCCTCCTGGGTCGCCTTCAGCGACAGGGAGACGCGCTCACGGTCCAGATCGACGTCGAGGACCTCGACCTCCACCTCCTGGCCGACCTCGACCACCTCGGACGGGTGATCGATGTGCTTCCAGGAGAGCTCGGAGACGTGGACCAGGCCGTCGACACCACCGAGGTCGACGAACGCACCGAAGTTGACGATGGAGGACACAACGCCCTTGCGGACCTGGCCCTTCTGCAGCTTGTGCAGGAACTCGGTCCGGACCTCGGACTGGGTCTGCTCGAGGTAGGCCCGGCGGGACAGCACCACGTTGTTGCGGTTCTTGTCCAGCTCGATGATCTTCGCCTCGAGCTCGCGGCCGACGTACGGCTGCAGGTCCCGGACACGGCGCATCTCGACCAGGGAGGCCGGCAGGAAGCCCCGCAGGCCGATGTCGAGGATGAGACCACCCTTGACGACCTCGATGACGGAGCCGCGGACGACGCCGTCGTCTTCCTTGATCTTCTCGATCGTGCCCCAGGCCCGCTCGTACTGAGCGCGCTTCTTGGACAGGATCAGACGGCCTTCCTTGTCCTCCTTCTGGAGAACCAGGGCCTCGATGTGGTCACCGACCGACACGACCTCAGCAGGGTCGACATCGTGCTTGATCGACAGCTCGCGCGAGGGGATGACACCCTCGGTCTTGTAGCCGATGTCGAGCAGGACCTCGTCCCGGTCGACCTTGACGACGGTGCCTTCGACGATGTCGCCGTCATTGAAGTACTTGATGGTCTCGTCGATCGCGGCGAGGAACGCCTCCTCGGAACCGAGGTCGTCGACGGTGACCTTGTTGCTGCTGGCGCTCGAGGTGGCCTCGATGCTGCTCGTCATGTGGGCTGTTGCTCCGGTCGGTGGATTTGCCTGCTGAACCTGCGCGCTCCCGCGGACCCGTCGTCGGGCACAACCCGCCAATCGCAGTTCAGGATCAGTGCAATGGAAGCTCAGGATGTGTTCGGCGACCGTGAGCCTGCTCCATGCCGAGGCGCCACAAACCCACGAGTGCACCGATCAGCCTACCCTGCGCAATACCACATGGTCCAACCCTCCCCCAGACCCGATCTGCCGACTTTCGCAGGGCCTACCGTTGCTCCCCATGGAATCGTCACCTGACGCAGGCGTCACACGACGCGCCGTGAGCCCCGCCGAGAGCCGCCGGGCCAGCCGGCGCTGGTGGGACGGCGACGCCGACGCCTACCAGGCCGAACACGGTTCCTTCCTGGGGGACGCCGACTTCGTCTGGTGCCCCGAGGGCCTGCGCGAGGCTGACGCACACCTCCTCGGCGAGGTCAGCGGCCGCCGCGTCCTGGAGATCGGCTGCGGCGCCGCCTCCTGCTCCCGCTGGCTGAAGACCCAGGGCGCCGAGGTCGTGGCGTCGGACCTGTCCGCCGGCATGCTCCGCCACGCCAAGCTGGGAGTAGCCCGATCGGGTGTTGCGGTCCCGCTCCTGCAGGCCGACGCCACCGCCCTCCCGTTCGCCGAGGGCGTATTCGACATCGTCTGCACAGCCTTCGGCGCGGTCCCATTCGTCGCGGACTCGTCGAGGGTCATGCGCGAGGTGTACCGCGTCCTCAAGCCGGGCGGCCGCTGGGCCTTCTCCATCACCCACCCGATGCGCTGGGTCTTCCTGGACGACCCGGGCGAGGGCGGCCTGGTCGCCGTCCACTCCTACTTCGACCGCCGCGCCTACGTGGAGCAGGACGAGCGCCATGTCCCCACGTACGTCGAACAGCACCGCACCCTGGGCGACCGCATCCGCGAACTGGTAGCCGCCGGCTTCATCCTGAACGACCTGATCGAGCCGGAATGGCCAGAAAACCACGACAAGGAATGGGGCCAATGGAGCCCCCTCCGCGGAAAGATCTTCCCCGGAACAGCGATCTTCATCGCCACCAAGCTCCACTAAATCACGAAATGTCCGATAAGTCGGGCGCGCCAGCGCCCGACTTATCGCGACAAAGACCCAACAAGCGCGACCAGAACACGGACGGCAAACAAGCGCGACCACAGCACGGACGGCAAAACGGCAGCAGTAGCCCGGAGCGCAAAACCCCAGCCCATGCACTGCCTCAACCGGGGGCACGCAAACCCACGCCGGGCCGCCCGGCCGAAGTGCACGACCCCAGCCCATTCCCAGGCCAGGCCAGTGGAGCCCTTAGAGACACACTGCCCCCGGCCCGGCCCCCCGGCCCCCGGAGGAGCCCCCGCCCAAAAGGTCAGTGATCCGCCGCATTCCAGTCCGACCCGACGCCCACCGACACACCCAGCGGCACATCCAGCGGATAAGCCCCGCCCATAGCCTCCCGGACCAGAGACTCAAGAGCCTCCCGCTCCCCGATCGCCACCTCGAAGACCAGCTCGTCGTGGACCTGCAACAGCATCCGCGAGCGCAGGCCCGAGTCGCGCAGCGCCCGATCCACCCGCAGCATCGCGACCTTGATGATGTCCGCCGCCGAGCCCTGGATCGGGGCGTTCAGCGCCATCCGCTCGGCCATCTCGCGCCGCTGGCGGTTGTCGCTGTTGAGGTCCGGCAGGTAGCGGCGGCGGCCCAGCACCGTCTCGGTGTAGCCGTCGCGGCGGGCCTGGCCGACGATCGAGCGCAGGTAGTCGCGGACGCCGCCGAACGTGGCGAAGTATTCCTCCATGAGGACCGTGGCCTCGGACGGCGTAATGCCGAGCTGGGTGCCGAGGCCGTAGGAGGACAGGCCGTAGGCGAGGCCGTAGTTCATCGCCTTGATCTTGCGGCGCTGGTCGGGGACGACCTCGTCGACCGGGACCGAGAAGACCGAGGACGCGGTCGAGGCGTGGAAGTCGAAGCCGGAGTTGAAGGCCTCGATGAGCGCCTCGTCCTTTGACAGGTGCGCCATGATGCGCATCTCGATCTGGCTGTAGTCGGCGGTCAGCAGGGTCTCGAAGCCCTCGCCGACGATGAAGGCGCGGCGGATGCGCCGGCCCTCCTCGGTGCGGATCGGGATGTTCTGCAGGTTGGGGTCGGTGCTGGAGAGCCGGCCGGTCGCGGCCACGGTCTGGAAATACGTGGTGTGGATGCGCCCGTCGTCGCTGATGGACTTGAGCAGGCCGTCGACCGTGGTCTTGAGCTTGGCGACGTCGCGGTGGCGCAGGAGGTGCTCCAGGAGCGGGTGCTCGGTCTGCGCGTAGAGGCCCTGGAGGGCGTCGGCGTCGGTGGTGTAGCCGGTCTTGATCTTCTTGGTCTTCGGCAGGGCGAGCTCGTTGAAGAGGATCTCCTGGAGCTGCTTGGGCGAGCCGAGGTTGAACTCGCGGCCGATCACGCCGTAGGCGGACTGGGCGGCGCCCTTCACGCCGGCGGCGAACTGGGCCTCCAGCTCGCTTAGGTATTCCGTGTCGGCCGCGATGCCCGCGCGCTCCATCTCGGCGAGCACGTAGACGAGGGGCAGCTCGACGTCGGCCAGCAGGCGGGCCGACGAGTCGCCGTCGCGGCGCAGCTCCTCGCCGATGGCCTCGGCCAGGTCGAGGGTGGCCCGGGCCCGGAGCATGAGGTTCTCCTCGGCCTCGGCGGTGTCGGCGCCCAGGCCCTCCAGGGTCAGCTGGCCGGACTCGGGGGCGTCGACCCGCAGCTCGCGCTTGAGGTAGCGCAGGGCGAGGTCGTTCAGGTCGTAGGAGCGCTGGTCGGGCCGGGCGAGATACGCCTCCAGGGCGGTGTCGCTGACCACGCCGGCCAGCTCGGCCCAGCCGCGGGCCTGGAACGCCAGGCGGGCCGGCTTCAGGTCGTGCAGGACCTTGGGCCGGTCGGTGGCGGCCAGCCAGGCGGCGACCGCGGCGTCGTCGGCCGCGTCGAGCTCGCCCGGGTCGAACCAGGCGGCCGGGCCGTCGGCGACGGCGATCGCGACGCCGGTCAGGGTGCCGGTGCCGCGGCCGAACTTGCCGGAGACGGCCACGCCGGTACGCGTGCCGGCCGGGGCGTGCTGCTCCAGCCAGGCGCCGACGCCGCCGCGCAGCACCTCGCCGCTGAGGTCGAAGCCGGACTCGGCCTCGGGCTCGACCGCCTCGAGGTACTGATACAGCCGCTCCCGCAGCACCCGGAACTCGAGCGAGTCGAAGATCTGGTGCACCGCCTCGCGGTCCCAGCCCCGCCACTTGAGGTCCTCGGGGCCGATCGGCAGCTCGAGGTCGTCCCGGAGCCGGTTGAGGTCGTAGTTGCGCATGATCTCGGCGAGGTGGGCCCGCACGTTCTCGCCGGCCTTGCCCTTGATCTCGTCGACCCGCGCGATGATCCCGTCGAGGCCGCCGAACTGCACGATCCACTTGGCGGCGGTCTTGTCGCCGACCCCGGGCACGCCGGACAGGTTGTCGCTGTCCTCGCCGACGAGCGCGGCCTTGTCCCGGTACTGCGACGGCGGAATCCCGTACTTCTCCTCGACCCGGGCGGGGGTCATCCGGTCCATCTCGGTCACGCCGCGCTTGAGGTAGAGCACCGTGACGTTGTCGCTGACCAGCTGGAACGAGTCGCGGTCGCCGGTGATGATGGCGGTCGGCATGTCGAGCTCGCTGGCCTGGCGGGCCAGCGTGGCGATCACGTCGTCGGCCTCGAAGCCCGGCTTCTCCACGAACGGGATCCGCAGCGCGTTGAGGATCTCCTTGATCAGCGGCACCTGGCCGGCGAACTCCGGCCGGGTGGCCGAGCGGTTGGCCTTGTACTCCGCATACTGCTCCAGGCGGAACGTCTGGCGGGAGACGTCGAAGGCCACGGCGATGTGGGTCGGCTGCTCGTCGCGCAGCATGTTGATCAGCATCGACGTGAAGCCGAAGACGGCGTTGGTCACCTGGCCCGTCGCCGTGGAGAAGTTCTCCGCGGGCAGGGCGAAGAACGCCCGGTAGGCGAGCGAGTGCCCGTCGAGGAGCAACAGCTTGGCGTCAGTCGAACCCGTCACGCGAACGAGCCTAGTCCGGGGGTACGACAAAAAATCGCGCGGTCCTTTGGGGCGTTATGTCCGGTTCACCCGACCGGTGGGGCTTGTCCGGAAGCTGTCCGCGAAAACCTGCGACAAAGTCATTCACGTTGCGGTTGCGAACAGGAAGATTACGACTGCGCAACTTCCTTGGGCGTGTTGGCCCGAAGGCCTAGTGCCGCGCGGGCACTGTCATTAGGTTGTGCCTTCATCAGCGTCTTGGCAACTAGGCGCAACCACGCCTACCGCGCTGTTAAAAAGGAGACAGGTGATGATCCGCCCCAATCTCGGATGGCGCTCCGTTGCCGTGCTGAGTGCCGCGTGCCTGGCGCTCGGTGCCTGCGGCGATGACAAGTCCGACACTCCCTCGACGGGCGCCACCAGCGGCGGCGCCGCGGCGGCCGGCGACGGCGTTCTCAAGATCGGCACGATCCTGCCGCAGACCGGCTCGCTGGCCTTCCTCGGCCCCCCGGAGTTCGCCGGCGTCGACGTGGCCATCAAGGAGATCAACGACAACGGCGGCGTGCTCGGCAAGCCCGTGACGATCCAGCACATGGACTCGGGCGACACCTCCACGGACATCGCCACCCAGTCGGTGAACAAGCTGCTCACGGACAAGACCGACGTCATCATCGGCGCGGCCTCGTCGTCCGTCTCGCTGTCCGTGATCGACAAGATCACCGGCGCGGGCGTCGTGGAGATCTCGCCGGCGAACACGTCGACCGCGTTCACCACGTACAACGACCACGGCCTGTACTTCCGTACCGCTCCCCCGGACACCCTGCAGGGCCGCGTGCTCGGCGACCTGATCGTCCAGGACGGCAACGCGAACGTCGGCATGCTCGTCCTCAACGACTCCTACGGCACCGGCCTGGCCGAGAACGCCAAGAAGGAGATCGAGAGCGGCGGCGGCAAGGTCGTGGCGTCGGTGACCTACGACCCGAAGGCCGCGGACTTCAGCGGTGAGGTCGGCCAGATCAAGGCGGCCAACCCGGACGCGATCGCCATCATCGGCTTCGACGAGACCAAGAAGATCGTCCCGAAGCTGGTCGAGGCGGGCCTGAAGAACAAGAAGTGGTACTTCGTGGACGGCAACATCGCCGACTACTCGAAGGACTTCCCGGCCGGCACCCTGACCGGCTACAAGGGCACCCAGCCCGGCGCCGAGACCAAGGCCGACTTCAAGCAGCGGCTCCTGGGCGTCAACAAGGACCTCAAGGACTACAACTACGCGGTCGAGTCCTACGACGCCACCATCCTCTCGGCCCTGGCCGCCGAGGAGGCCGGCAGCGACAACCCGGCCGAGATCGCCAAGCACCTGACCACCGTCTCCAAGGGCGGCGAGAAGTGCACCGGCTACAAGCAGTGCCTGGACCTGATCAAGGCCAAGAAGGACATCGACTACGACGGCCTCTCCGGCCCGATCTCCTTCAACGACGCCGGTGACCCGGCCGAGGCCACCATCGGTGTCTACACCTACGGCCCGGACAACAAGCTCCTCCCGGACGTGAAGTACCAGGCCGGCAAGATCTGAGCCTGACGGCCTAGCAGAGGCCCCCGCCGCACACGCGGCGGGGGCCTTTTTCATGGGCAACGTTCCGCAAGCGGAACAATAAGCAGTGAATCCAATTGACAATGCGCAAGGCCGGCCATGGAAAAACAAAGAAAATCCCCCGCCGCCCAAAAGGACGACGGGGGACGAAAAACGAAGGTTCAGGCGCGGGCAAGCGTCCCGAGGTACAACTCGATGACCCGCGGGTCGTTGATGAGTCCCTCGCCCGAGGCCGTGTAGGCGTTGCGCCCCTGGTCGAGCACGTACCCGCGGTCGCAGATCTGCAGGCACCGCCGCGCGTTCTGCTCGACCATCACGACCGTCACGCCGGTCGAGTTGATCTGCTTGGTCCGGAAGAACACCTCGTCCTGCAGCGCCGGCGAGAGGCCCGCCGAGGGCTCGTCCAGCAGCAGGACCGTCGGCTCCATCATGAGCGCCCGGGCCATCGCCACCATCTGCCGCTCGCCGCCCGACATCAGACCGGCCCGCTGCTTGCGCCGCTCGGCCAGGGTCGGGAAGAGCTGGGTGACGAAGTCGAAGCGCTCCTTGAACCGCTTGGGCCGCAGGAACGTGCCCATCTGCAGGTTCTCCTCGATGGTCAGCGCCGCGAAGACGTTGTTCGTCTGCGGCACGAACCCGATGCCCCGCTCGACCAGGCCGTGCGCCTTCATGTTGGTGATCTTCTCGCCCCGCAGCGTGACCTCGCCGGAGCGGATGTTGACCAGCCCGAACATGGCCTTGAGCAGCGTCGACTTGCCGGCGCCGTTCGGGCCGATGATGCCCACCAGCTCGCCGTCGTGCACGTAGAGGTCAGCGCCGTTGAGGATGTTCACGCCCGGCAGGTAGCCGGCCGTGACGTCATCGGCGCGCAGCACCGCACCGTCCGCCTTGGACAGGTGCTCGGTGCGGTCGACGATCTCGTTGCTGACGGGCGCGACGGCCTCGTCGTCCTCAGGAAGGTCGGGCGTGGTCATGGGCGATCCTTTCCATCTTCGCGCTCGAGCTCGTCGACGGCGGGAATGAGCGCCACGTCGTCGCCGGACTCGAGCTCGCCGGCGTCAACCTCTTCGCCGCCGACGGTCTTGACCGCCCCGTCGTGGTGGGCGCCCAGGTAGGCGTCGATCACGCGCGGGTCGGCCATGACCTTGTCCGGGGTGCCCTCGGCGATCACGCCGCCCTGCCCCATGACGATGATCCAGTCGCTGATGTCGTGGACCATGTCCATGTCGTGCTCGACGAACAGCACGGTCATGCCGTCCTCACGCAGCTGCTTGACGTGGCCGAGCAGCGACTGCGTCAGGGCCGGGTTCACGCCGGCCATCGGCTCGTCGAGCATCACCATGTCGGGCTGCACCATGAGGGCACGGGCCATTTCGAGCAGCTTGCGCTGGCCGCCGGAGAGGCTGCCGGCGAAGTCGTCCTTCTTGGCGATGAGCTTGAAGCGGGTCAGCAGATCCTCCGCACGCGCGGTGATCTCGTCCTCCTGCTGCCGGTACAGCGCCGGGATCAGGGCGCTCCAGAAGCTCTCGCCCTTCTGCCCGGTCGCGCCCAGCCGCATGTTGTCGATGACCTTGAGCTTCGACAGGGCCTTGGTGAGCTGGAAGGTGCGGACCATGCCCTGCCGGGCGACCTTGTGTGCGGGTACACCGGAAAGGCTCTTGCCGTTGAACGTCCACGAACCCTCGTCCGGCACGTCGAAGCCGGTGAGGAGGTTGAAGAACGTGGTCTTGCCGGCCCCGTTGGGCCCGATGAGGGCCGTGATCGAGCCGCGCTGGATCTCCACGTGCTTGACGTCGACCGCCGTGAGGCCGCCGAAGCGGCGCACCACGTTGTCGGCGATCAGGATCGGGTCGGGCTTGGGTACGCCCGGCTCGCAGTCGACGCCGGCCAGGGCCGCCGTCGCGCGCTCCTTGGCCGTGCCGGTGGCCTGGATGGGCTCAGCGGACATCGAGCATGACCTCCCTCTTGTCGCCGAAGATGCCCTGCGGGCGGTAGATCAGCATCAGGATCAGGCCGATGCCGACCAGGATGTACCGCACCGAGCCGGCCTGGTTGGTGCTGATCAGCCAGGACGGGATGTCCTTGTTGTTGATCGCCTCGGACAGCGTCGAGTCGACGAAGACCAGCAGCACCCAGAAGATCGCCGCGCCGATGACCGGGCCGAAGACCCGGGCGGCACCGCCGAGAATGACGATGGTGTACGCGAAGAACGTGAACTCGGTGCCCCACGTGTCGGGCTGCACCGCGGCCCGGTCGAGGGAGAACACGAAGCCGCCGAGGCAGCCGATGACACCGCCCAGGACGAGCGACTGCATCTTGTACGAGAAGACGTTCTTGCCGAGGCTGCGCACGGCGTCCTCGTCCTCGCGGATGGCCTTGAGCACGCGGCCCCAGGGGCTCTTCATGAGCAGCCACACGACCAGGCAGGACAGCGCGACCAGGGTCCAGCCCACCAGCAGCACCCACAGCTCACGGTCGGTGAACGTGATCAGGTCCGCGATGTTGAGGCCCTTGCTGCCCTGGAACGGGCTGAGGTCGTAGAAGTCCTGCGAGAAGCCCTGCAGGCCGTCCGAGGCGCCGGTCCACTTGCGCAGGTCGGTCGCCCGGTAGATGAGCCGGATGATCTCGGCCGCGGCGATCGTGACGATGGCCAGATAGTCCGCGCGCAGGCGCAGCGTCGGGATACCGAGCAGCAGCGCCAGGATGATCGCGGCGGCCAGGCCGATCGCGACACCCAGGAAGAACGGCAGGCCGAACGTGGAGACGGTGATCGCGATGCCGTACGCGCCGACACCCAGGAACGCCGACTGCCCGAAGTTGAGCAGGCCAGTGTAGCCGAAGTGGACGTTGAGGCCGATGGCCGCGAGCGCGTAGGCAATAGTGGTGGACCCGATGATCGCTTCCAGCGAGACGCTGAAGATGGAATGCCAGTTCATCGTGTCCCCCTCAGCCGATCCGCGTCCGGCGGCCCAGGATGCCCTGTGGCCGGAAGAGCAGGATCACGATCAGTACACCCAGGGCGCCCACGGTCTTGAGCTCCGAGGGAATCCACAGCGTCGACAGCTGCACGAACAGGCCGATCACGAGGCTGCCGACGAGGGCGCCCCAGGCGGTGCCGAAGCCGCCCAGCGTGACCGCCGCGAAGACCAGCAGCAGGATCTGGAAGCCCATCTGGTAGCCGACGTTCTGGTAGGCGCCCAGGATCACGCCGGCGAGCGCGGCCAGGCCGCCGCCCATCGTCCAGACCAGCCGGATGATGCGGTCCACGTTGATGCCGGAGGCCGCGGCCAGGGCCGGGTTGTCGGCGACCGCGCGGGTCGCCTTGCCCAGCCGGGTGCCCAGCAGCGCCCAGGAGACCCCGACGATGGCCAGGATGGCGATCGCGTCGCAGACGAGGTTCTTCGGCGCGATGGTGAACGGCCCGTACCGCTCGCCGGGCTGCGCGTTGAACTCGGCGAAGGCGCGGGTCTCGCCGCCGAAGAAGTACAGGAAGATGTACCGCACGGCGAGCGACAGGCCGATCGAGATGATCATCGTGGTCACCATGTTGGTGCGCCGCTTGCGCAGCCAGCCCCAGAACACGCGGTCCTGGGTGTAGCCGACCAGGCCGCCGATGATGACGGCGATCAGGCCGGCCAGGACCAGCGGGAGGCCGATGGTCACGTTGAACAGGAACGTGATCAGCGCGCCGAAGGTCACCAGCTCGCCGTGGGCGAAGTTGGTCAGCCCGGTGGTGCCGAAGATCAGCGAGACGCCGAGCGCGGCCAGGGCGATGATGAGCGCGAAGTGCACGCCGGTGTACAGCAGGTCGGCGTACCGGTCGAAGCTCGACGGCGCCGCCGGGGCATTGGGTTGGTTCTGCCCGCCCGCGCCACCCGCTCCACCGAGCGGGAACAGCACGTTACGGGCCTGGCCGTCGGCCACCTGGGGCGTCAGGCTGGGGCGGTTGTTGGTCACGGTGACGCCCGACGGCAGGGAGCTCTGATCGAGGTCGACCCGGTAGGTGCCGGGGCCAGGGACCGGGATACTCCACTTGCCCTGAGCGTCTGAGGTCGCTTCGCCTACGGGCGCGCCGTCCTGGGTGAACGCCTTGATCTTGATTCCGGCGACGGGGGCGTCGCCGTTCTTCAGCGTTCCCTGCAGTGCCTCGCCCTCGGCCCAGGCGCTCGTGGCGCCTACGCCGAAGGAGAGCATCACGCAGGCCAGGAAGGCCGTGAGCATGATCACGGCTCTACGCAATGGTGCTCCTCGAATCAACGGTTACCGGCTGTGATCCCGAGCCTCGGGACTGGCGGATCATAGCCCGGCCCGAAAGCCATTTGCGGGCCGTTACCAAGCCGTTATTCGATGTCGAGCAAGCTGCCGCGATACACGCCGTGCGCAGGTAAAAGGTCAGGACTCAGCCGTTACGGCGCTGTTTCCGCCGGCGGTCTCGGCAATGATCCGATCGGCCACTTCCCGCATCGTCATCCGGTGGTCCATCGCGGTGCGCTGAATCCATTTGAAGGCCTGCGGCTCGTTCATGCCGTACGTCGCCATCAACTGCCCCTTGGCCCGCTCGACGACCTTGCGGGTCTCCAGCCGGTCGGTCAGCGTGGCCACCTCGGACTCGAGCACCGACAGCTCGGCGTAGCGCGACACGGCGATCTCCACCGCCGGCACGAGGTCGCTCTTCTGGAACGGCTTCACGAGGTACGCCATGGCGCCCGCCGCCCGCGCCCGCTCGACCAGGTCGCGCTGGCTGAACGCGGTCAGGATGACGACCGGCGCGATCCGGCCCCCGGCGATCTTCTCCGCCGCGGCCAGCCCGTCCATGATCGGCATCTTGATGTCCAGAATCACCAGGTCGGGCTTGAGCTCCTCGGCCAGCCGGACAGCCGTCTCGCCGTCGCCGGCCTCGCCGACGACGTCGTAGCCCTCCTCGACGAGCATCTCGCGCAGGTCGAGACGGATGAGTGCCTCGTCTTCCGCGATGAGCACCCGACGGCTCTGTGCCTCGGCCACAAGCCTCTCCCGATCCGATCCGACGCGAACGACGGCGGTTACCGTCGCGATCAGAGTAGTGGGTACCCTAGTGCGGCGTACTGGTCCCGGTATCCCAATCGGCAGAGGAACGGAGCTCAAACCTCCGACAGTGTGGGTTCGAATCCCACCCGGGGCACCAAATCGCCACACAACGCCCGGCCGCACCCCGGTCGCACCCGGGCCGCACGTGACGGCGGACACGCGAAAGTCTCAGTCCAGCCGCACCGGATCGGCGCCCTCGGTCAGCAGATCGAGGGCCGCGCCCGTCACGACCTGGGCCGCCTGCCGGTCCCGGCCCGCCACCGCGGCCAGCTTGGCGATCGGCAGCGTGCCCGGCTCGACCGCCGCCGCGAAGACCACGTTGCCGAAGCGCCGGCCGCGCAGCAGCTCCGGCCGCACGATCAGGGCCACGTCGCCGAAGGCCGTGCGCAGCGTGGCGCCCTGGGCCCGGGAGAAGGCCAGCGGGGCCAGGTCGGCCACGTTGAGGGCGTACACCCCGCCCGGCGCCAGCAGTCGCGCCACCGAGGCCGCGAACACCACGTCGGAGACGCTCTCCGGCATCTGGGCCGCGTCGTAGACGTCGCCGATGATGAGGTCCCACGCGCCCGGCTCCAGGTCCGTCACGCTCGCCCGGGCGTCGCCGAAGCGCAGGTCGATGCCGGCGTCCGGGGGCAGCGGCAGGATCCGCTGGACGAACGCGGCGAGCTTGCGGTCCCGCTCGATCACCAGCTGGGTCGAGCCCGGCCGGGTCGCGGCCACGTACCGCGGCATCGTGAACGCGCCGCCGCCCAGGTGCAGCACGCGGATCGGCGCGCCGGCCGGGAACGCCTCGTCGACGATCGAGCCGAGCCTTCGGGTGTACTCGAAGTACAGGTGCGTCGGGTCCTGCACGTCCACGTAGGACTGCTGGACCTCCTCGACCAGCAGGGTCCACCCGCCCTTGCGGCGGGGGTCGCGCACCAGGCGGGCCGCGCCGTAGTCCCCGTTCTCGGCGATCCCGTCGATGATCTCCCGCCAGCTTCCCATTGGGGCACAACGCTACCCGAACCGGCGAAATCCTCAGCTGACGGCACCTCGGGCCGAATACGAGGACATGGAGGGCGCCACCACCATCATCCGCACGGTCGACGACGTCATCGACGCCCGCGCGGTCACCACCGTCTTCCAGCCCATCGTCCGGCTCGACTCCTGGAACCACCGCCGGCACGAGGTCGTCGGCTACGAGGCGCTGACCCGCGGCCCGGCCGGCACGCCCTGGCAGGAGCCGATGCCGCTGTTCGCGGCGGCGGCCGAGCGCGGGCGGCTGGCCGAGCTCGACTGGGTCTGCCGGGCCAGCGCGTACCGGGCGGCACTGGATGCCGGGCTCCCGTTCGGCATCACGCTGTTCGTGAACGCCGAGCCCGCCGCGCTCGGCGTGCCGTGCCCGCCGGACCTGGCCCCGACGATCCTGGACGCGCAGCTGCGGCTGCGGGTCGTGGTCGAGATGACCGAGCGGGCCATCGGCGCCGACCCGGCGGCCCTGCTGACCGCGGCCGAGAACTGCCGCAGCGCCGGGTGGGGCGTCGCCCTCGACGACGTCGGCGCCGAGCCCGCGTCGCTGTCGGTCATGCCGTTCGTGCACCCCGACGTCATCAAGCTCGACCAGCACCTGACCCAGCAGCCCGGCGGCGGCTACGCGGCCCGCGTCGTCAACGCCGTCGTCGCCTACGCCGAGCGGGCCGGGGCGGCGCTGCTCGCCGAGGGCATCGAGACCCGCGAGCACCTCGACTCCGCCCTCGGGATGGGCGCCACGCTCGGGCAGGGCTGGCTCTTCGACCGGCCCGGCCCGCTGCCGCCCGACGTGCGCAGCCGGCACGGCTCGTCGACCGTGCCGTTCGTGGTCGCGCCCGCCCCCACCGGCGGGCGCACGCCGTACGAGATCGTGGCCGCGCGCCGGCCCACCGCCGAGGCGACCAAGCGGATGCTGCTCCCGCTGAGCCACTACCTGGAGGCCAAGGCGCAGGACCCGGCCGAGCCGCCGATGCTGCTGGCCTCGTTCCAGGACGGGCGGCACTTCACGCCCGCGACCGCGCGCCGGTACGCCGCCCTCGCCCGCGACGCCGCCCTGGTCACCGCCCTGGCGACGGACCTGCCGGGCATTCCGGCCGAAGGGGTGCGCGGGATCGCGCTGGCGGGCGACGACCCGCTGCGCGGCGAGTGGAACGTCATCGTGGTGGGGCCGCACTTCGCGGGCGCCCTGGTGGCCCGGGACCTGGCCGACACCGGGCCCGAGGAGCAGCGGCGGTTCACGTACGCGCTGACGTACGACCGGGATCTCGTCCTGGACGCGGCCCGTGCGCTGCTGCAGTGGATTGTGCCAACATAGGCGTTCATGAGGCGCATCGCGGCGGGGCTCGTCCTGGTGGCCGCGCTGAGCGCGTGCAGCTCCCCCGAGCCGGCGCAGCAGCCCGACTTCAAGCTCCGCGTCGAGCTGACCCAGGGCCGGGTGGACGAGGTCCGGCACACCGTGCAGGTCTCGCTGCACAACGACGGGCCGGACAAGCTCATCGTCGAGCAGGTCGAGCTGCAGGCGCCGTCCTTCACCGGCGCCGAGACGGTGCGACCCAACGCCTGGCTCCCCCCGGGCGGCCTGCAGGTCGACGTGCCGCTCTCCTACGGCAAGGGGATCTGCGCGGGCGACGACCTCAAACCGAAGGCCAAGGCCGCCTACGTCGCGCTCAGACTGCACACGGAGAACGGACCCGTACAAGATGTCCGGTTGCCGGTGGCCGATCCCAACCCGATGCTCGACAAGCTGCTCGGCATCGACTGCCAGCAGGCGTACCTCGACCGCCAGGCGACGCTGACCTTCGGCCCGTGGACGCACCTGCCCAGCGGCTGGGTCGACGGCACCGTGATCGTCCGGCGCACCGGTTTCAAGGGCACCATCACGCTGCGCGAGTTCGTCGGCTCGATCCTGCTCGAGGTGCTGCCGACGCCGCTGCGGGAGAACACCCCGAAGCCGTACGGCGTGCTCCCGCCCGGCACCGACGAGCTGAAGATCCCGATCGTGGTCGACGGCGAGCGCTGCACCCCGCACGCCCTCGCCGAGATCAAGAAGCCGTACGTGTTCCCGGCGTGGGTCAGCCTGGACGGCGGCGAGCCCCTCTACACCGAGCTGAAGATCACCGATGCCGAGATCGCGGCGTTCAAGCCGGTCATCGACGCCTGCGCGGCCGGCCACACGCAAATGTGAGCCAGAAGTTTTAAGGCAGCTTTAGCCCGGTTGCGACGATGTGACGCCTGGTGCCATGCTCCCAGCCATGTCCGAGGCCGGTCGGCGGGCCCGCGCCGCTCTCCCCGCGGTCGCCGTGCTGGTCCTCGCGACCGGGGCGACCCTGGGCCTGTCCACGCTGCTCGGCTTCGCGCCGCTGCCCCCGGCCTGGCGGCTCGCCCTGACCCTGGTCGTCGCGCTGCTGCTCGCGCTGGCCGCGGCCGACGAGGTGCGCGCCGCCCTGACCGGCTGGGAGGGCGCCGCGGCCGCCGAGTGGGGGGCCCACCGCCGCCCACGGCGCAGCCTGGTCACCGGTGACATCACACAACCGCACAAAACCGAAAAACGACGCCCTTCGTGGGTACGGCTGAGCGCCTCCGTCGCCGTCGCGCTGGCCCTCGCCGCCCTGCTCTGGGTGCCGCGGGTGCCCGGGCACGATGCGGCGCTCAAGGCCACCTCGTTCCTGTTCGGGTACGCCGCCTACGCCCTGCCCGTCCTGCCCCTCCTGCTCGCCTGGCCGCTCCCTCGCCTGCCCCGCGAGCCGTGGCCCTGGCGCATCCTGCTGGTCCCGGTGGCCGACCGGCGGCTGTGGCGCGGCGCCGAGCTCGCCACGCTGGGCACCGCCACGCTGCGGTTCGTGCGCGAGCGGGTGCTGACCCGGGCCACCGGCATCGTGGTGGCCGTCCTGGGGCTGCTGCACCTCGTGCGCGGCAACCCGAACATCATGGACGGCGGCGCCTCGCGGGCCGGCGGCGTGCTCGGCTTCCTCGTGGCCGAGCCCCTGGCCGCGGTACTGTCCCCGGCCGGCGCCATCGCGCTGCTCGGCGGGGTCCTCGGGGTGGCCGCGGCCGTCACGGCGGCATCGGTCGGGCGGGCCTGGGGCATCGTCACCGGGTACGCCACGCTCGCCGTCGCCGTCGTGCTGCCCCTCGGCGCGGTCGGGGCCGGGCACTGGTACGGCTTCGAGTACTACCTGCGCACCGAGAACGGGCACGTCGTCGTGGTGGCCGGGCTGTCGCCGACCCATCGGCAGGCGGTCCACGACACGAAGCTGCCGGTCGAGGGGCTCTCCCCGTCGCTGCGCCAGCTCTTCGCCGACGGGCTGCCGGTGGCCGACTACGCCGACGGCGACCGCATCGCGCAGGCCCTCGCCGCGCCGGCCACCGCCGCGGCCGACAGCTACGCCGGGGGCGAGTTCGACCTCAAGGCCGGCGAGTGCTTCGACTGGATCGGCGGCTCCTCCCAGCTGCGGTACGTCGCGCAGTGCAACGCCGCGCACGTCGGCGAGGTCACGTTCGTGGGCCACCTGCCCTTCACGGTCGATCCGGGCGCCAAGGCGGTGGACACCGCGACGCGGGCGATGTGCGAGCAGTCGTACGGCGACTATCTGGGCGTACCATTCGGCCAGTCGTTTCTGCCCTTGGAGAAGCCGCTCCTGCCGCCCGGCCTGGACGAGGCGTGGCGCGCCAAGCCGGTGATCGCGTGCTGGCTCGGCTCGGTCGGGCCGTGGCCGCTCAAGGGCACCAGGACGGTGGCCGCGCTGCAGCAGAAGTCGGCGTGGGGGCCGGCCGGCGGCTGCAAGATCGAGGTGCCGGACGCGCTGCGGATCACCGCCGAGCAGCCCAACGTGCGCTGCATCGCGCCCGGGCCGGAACAACGGCTCAGCGTGCCCGGCGCCGGCTTCAACATCGACCTGGAGTTCGCCGCGATCGGCAAGACGGCCGGCGGGGCCCGCATCGGGGCCGGCTGCTACGACGGGGCGAACCTGGCCAACGGGTACAGCTTCGAGGTCACCGCCGACGGGATCATCGAGATCTACAAGCACGCCGGGGACCAGCACCCGAAGGTGGCCGCGTCGGCCAAGCCGAAGAACGCCGGGCCGCCCACCACCGCCTCGACGCCGCTGCAGGTCACCTGCAAGCCGACCGGCGACGGCGGGGTGGAGCTGACCGCCTACTCGACCGGCAACCGCAAGGCGACGTTCGTGGACAAACAGAACCCGTACACGTCGCTGAGCCCGCGGCTGGTGCTGGCCAATGCCGGTACCGGCGGGGTGGTCATGACAGCGATGATCTTCAGCGCGACGCGGCTCTAGCGACTAGGCGGCGGTCGTCGCCGGCATCACGAGCAGGAGCTGGCCGCCCGGGCGGGTCGACATCCGCACCGGCAGCGCCATCATGCGCCCGGCGCGGATCAGCACGGCCGCGGTGTCGAGGTCGGCGACCCGCAGGCCCGGCGAGCCGCTGCGGGCCGGCCCGGAGACCATGAGCACCCCGCGCCAGGCGGCCTCGGCCAGTTGCCGGGAGTGCCGGACCTGGCGGGTCGAGCGCGGCTCGGTGGGGACGCCGCAGAGGTCGGCGTAGCCCTGGGCCCAGGCGCGGTCGAGGAAGGCGGGGGTCTCCGGCTCGGCGAAGACCCGGAAGATCTCGTACCGGTGCCGGTTACCGGCCGTGAAGCGGTGCACACTGGCCGTACAACCGGCGGCGTTCAACAACTCGGCGAGGCGCTCGGCGGCGGCGCCCCGGTTGAACTCCGCCACCAGGCCGTCGCGAGAAGATCGTGCCCGGGTGCCCCCCAGCGCCCGGGCACGGCCTCCTCCTCCACACACCCCCGTACATCGCACCAGCACGGCCGCCTCGAACGCGGCGACGGTCGAGGCTCGATAACGCTCGCCGCTCGACACGATGTCCACGCTGACACCGTGGCAAACAGCGGGCGTCGTGCGGGAGAGGCAGGCCCGGTTCCTTGACGAACTCTTGAAGGTGAGCCTCCCGTACCATGGGCGCACGATGCGGGTGATGCTGGTGGAAGACGACGCACGGGTGGCGGCCGCCCTGGCCACGGCCCTGCGCCGGCGCGGGCACGAGGTGGTGCACTGCCCGACCGCCGAGTCCGCCCTCGACACGTTCGCGGGCGAGCCGTTCGACCTGATCCTGCTCGACCTCAATCTCCCCGACGGCGACGGCATCGACGTCTGCCGCACCCTGCGCCGCAAGGACGAGGGCGTGGCGATCATCGCCGTCACCGCCCGCGCCGAGGAGCGCGACCGGGTAATCGGCCTGCAGACCGGGGCCGACGACTACGTCGTGAAGCCGTACTCGATGGCCGAGCTCAACGCCCGCATCGAGGCCGTCCTGCGCCGGGCCGCCCGGGCCGCCCCGCCGCCCAGCGAGGTGCTCAGCGCCGGGCCGGTCACCGTCGACGTGGCCGCCCGCCGGGTCGTCGCGGCCGGCCGGGACGTGGCCCTGACCCGCAAGGAGTTCGAGATCCTGGCCGTGCTGGCCCGCACGCCCGGGGTCGTGGTCTCCTACGACCGGCTGATCCTCGCCGTCTGGCAGACCAGCTTCGTGGGCCGGCACACCCTGGACGTCCACGTCGGCTCGCTGCGGGCCAAACTCGACGTGCCCGGGCTGGTGCAGACCGTCCGCGGCGTCGGCTACCGCCTCGCGCCATGAGGGTCGCGCCATGAGGGTCAGGCTCGGCGCGGTCTACCTCGTCCTGCTGCTGCTGGTGCTGGCGGCGCTGGAGGTGCCGCTGGCCATCTCCCTGGCCGGCCGCGACACCCAGCGGCTGGTCGCCGACCGGCTCGCCGACGCCACGCGCTTCGCCACCCTGGCCGAGCCCGCCCTGCGCGACACCGACACGGCCGAGCTGGCGGCCGAGCTGACCCGCTACGACGACGTCTACGGGGTGGCCGCGGTCGTCGTCGACCAGGACGCCCACCAGGTCGTCGGCTCCCGCCCGGACCTGCGCCTGGCCGACGAGGCCGTGCTGCGCCAGGCCCGCCGCGCGCTGGAGGGCCGCGAGGCCAGCGAGGACGGCACCATCTGGCCGTGGCGGACCGAGCCGCTCGTCGTCGCCGTCCCGGTCGGCCGCGGCGGCGAGGTGATCGGCGCGGTCGTGACCATCTCCCCGACCCGCAGCAACGCCAACGGCGTCGGCAGCGCCTGGGGCATCCTGGCCGGCGGCGGGCTCATCGTGCTCTTCGCCGGCATCGTCGCCGCCTGGTCGCTGGCCCGCTGGACGCTCCGCCCGGTCGCCGAGCTGGACGCGGCCGCGCACGAACTGGCGGCGGGCGATCTCACGGTGCGGGTACCGGCGGCGGACGGCCCCCCGGAGCTGCGCCGCCTCGGCAGCGCCTTCAACGAGATGGCGGCCACCGTCGCCGACTCCCTGGAGCGCCAGCGGGCCTTCGTCTCGCACGCGAGCCACCAGCTGCGCAACCCGCTGACAGCCCTCCGGCTGCGGGTCGAGGACCTCGGCGTCGACCTCACCGAACCGCAGGCGATCGAGGGCCACCGGCTTGCCCTGGAGGAGACCGAGCGCTTCGGCGAGGTGCTCGACAGCCTGCTCGCCCTGGCCCGCGCCGAGCGCGGCAAGTTCGACCTCACGAACTTCGACGCGGGCGAGACCGCCTGGGCCCGCGTGCTGGCCTGGCAGCCGGTGGCGGCGAAGAAGGACATCACGCTGCGGTACGTCCGCCCGGCCCGCCCCCTGCGCGCCCGCGCCGTGCGCAACGCGATCGACCAGGCCCTGGACGCCCTCATCGACAACGCGGTGAAGTTCTCCGGCCCCGGAACCACGGTGACGGTCCGCCCCAGCGCCGACGACGACGGCGTGGCCCTCCACGTGATCGACAACGGCCCCGGCCTCACCGAACAACAGCGCGAGCTGGCCATGGAACGCTTCTGGCGCGCCCCGGACGCCCAGAACGTCGACGGCAGCGGCCTCGGCCTGCCGATCGTCGCCGTCCTCGTCGACGCCTCCGGCGGGCGCTTCGACCTCCTCCCGAACGAGCCGACGGGCCTGCACGCCCGCGTCTGGTTCCCCTCCGCGCTCTGATTCAGGGCAGCAGATCCGGCACGGCCGGGCGCGGCAGCGGCTCCAGCGGGATCGCCGAGTCCCAGCCGACCTTGAGATCGAACTCGGGTCGCTGCCCGAACGCCAGGCTGAACACCGTCTCGCACAGCCGCGCCACCCGCGCCGGGTCGTCGCCGGGGCGCACGGCCAGCCATTCCGTGATCCCGTTCGGCTGGTCCGCGGGCACATCGTCGATGTCGGCGAAGCCGTGGGCGTGCAGCACCTCGCTCCGGCTGTCCGGGCGGCGGCGGATTCCGCGGCGGGACGGTACCGGCGCGCAGACCTCCAGGCCGTGCGCGTCCCGCCGGATCACCACCCGCGCCGAGACGTCACCTGGGTTGTGGAACGTCACGTGGCGGCCGCCGGTGCGCACCAGCCAGGTCAGCCACCGGGTCATCGCCTCGACCCGGTCGTCGGGCCCGGTTCCCACGCCGTAGGCCCGCTCGAGGGCGACCGGCCAAAGCTCCTCGGCCCCGTCCAGGCGCAGCAGCCGCTCCTCGAGCCGGTAGGCCTTGTCCAGGTCGCGCTCGTCCCGGCTCAGCTCGGCGCGCAGCAGCAGGCCGTACCCGGCGGCCAGGGGATCCGCGCTCGTCGAAGCCTTGGCCCACAGCGCGGCCGCCTGCCGGGGCCGCGCCGAGCGGCGCAGCACGCAGCCGAATCCGAGCTGGAGCCAGACGGTGACGGGTTCGGCGTTGCGGGCCAGCCCGGCCTCGAAGGTGCGCCAGGCCGCCCCGTCGTCCTCGTCGTCGGCGTAGGACCAGGCCAGGTGCAGCAGGGCGGTCGCCGCGCACACCGGGTCGGCCGCGTTGGCGGCGCGGCCGAAGTTGGCCCGCGCCTGGTCGGTGCGCCCGGCCACCTCGTCGGCGATCGCCAGGTGGAGGTACGCCACCGCCCGGACCGGCTCGCTCGCCTTCGCCAGCGAATCGTACAGCAGCTGCCAGGATTTCCGGTGGTCCTGCGCCTCGTCGCGCAGCAGCACGCCGAGCACGACCGAGGCGGCCGCGGCCAGGTCGGGCCGGGTGCGCCGGGTGAGCAGCCGCAGCTGCCGCGCGGCGCCCGCCGGGTCGCCGCGCTCCTTCCACAGCGTCACCGCCTCCTGCCAGGGCCGCTCGGCCGGCACCCGCAGCCGCTGCAACGCCTCGGCGAGCTGCTCGGCGGTGGCCGGCGGCGGGTCGAACACGAACGCCCGCCAGTCGTCGACCCCGGCCCGCAGTCCCGCGAGCACCGCCGCGGCGCGGGCCGCGTCCGCGCGGGCCAGCTCGTGCAGCACCAGCCCGATCGCCGGCCACGCGTCGGCGGCGGCCAGCCGGACGAGCACCGCGATGAGCTCTGTGTCGGGCCGCCGCGCGAGGGTCGCGATCAGCGGCCGCAGCGCCGCCGGGTCGAGGTCGGCCGGGCGCAGGGAGCGCGGCCATTCGGAGCCGGGCTCCAGCACCGCCTGGAGCAGCCGTTGCGTTCCCGCCTCGTCGTCGCCGAGCCCGGTCAGCAGCTCGGCCAGCTCGGCCGCCGAGCGGTGCGCGCCCGCCGCGTCGAGCAGCCGCAGGGCCCCCAGCGGGCGGCCGACCGCACGGAGCTCGCGGACGTACCAGAGCACCTCGGCCACGCCCGCGCCGATCGCCGCCTCGGCGAACAGGTCGACGGCGAGATCGGGGGCGCCGGCCGTCCGCAGCGCCGCGGCCGCCTCCGGCACCGCGGCCGGATCGAGCCGGTCAGCGGCCAGGTTGAGCACGACGACGGTAGCGTCCTTGAGCCCGGCCCGCGCGGTCCCGGCGATGAGGGCCGCCACCTCCCGCGCCGGCAGGCCCGCGACCACCACGCGATTGAGCAGCCGGGGCGCCTGATCCCCGTGCCCGGCCGCTTCGAGGGCCGCGAGGAGCGCCACGAACTCCGCCGACTCCGTGTGCCGCCCGGCCGCGGCATCGAGCAGCGCGGCCTGGTCCGCCGCGCTTTCGAGCTGCGCACAGATGGCCACGACCACGTCCGCGGGCCGCTCGGCCACCAGCTCCAGCAGCGTCCGGACGTCGGTCGCGGAGCCGATCTGGGCCAGGACCCGGTGCAGGCCGACGACCTCGTCGACGGTCCGCGCGGCCGCCGCGGCCAGCAGCCGGGGCACCGCCGCGGTCACCCCGGCGGAGCGCAGGGCCCCGGCCAGCGAGGCCAGCTCCTCGCCCGGCCAGGCCCGCCCGGCCTCGCCCAGCACGGTTCCGGCGGTCTCGGGGCCGAGCTCGCCGAGCGCGGCGGCCAGCGGTCCCGGCGGCATCGCGAGGTACTGCCGCAGCCAGGCCCGGTCGTCGACCGCCGGTGCCGCGGTACGCCGGCCGCGCCGGTTGCGGACCAGGGCAAGGGACCGCCCGTCGATCCGGCTGCGCTGCTGCGGGATCGGCTTGGTCTTGGCCTCCATCTCCTGGCGCAGGTGCCAGTAGAGGGTGTCGAGGTCGATGAGGTCCGGCCCCTCGGGTAGGCCCCCGCCCAGCGCCGCGACGAGTTCGCCGGTGAAGGCCGTGTGCCGCTCCCCCACCGGCGCGTGGGCGACGGACAGCTCCGAGGAGGCGGTGAGCAGATAGGTCCCGTCGATGCGGGTCCGGTCGGCGACCGCGTCCCCGCCGCTCATCTCGCCGGTCATGGCGCTGCCGGCGTAGCAGCAGTCGAGGATGACCACCTTGGATCGGCACTGCAGATTGCCGAGGATCTCGCGCCGGATGTCGTCGAACCGGATCGCCCGGTGCAGGCGGTTGAGGCTGCCGGTTCCGAGGGCCAGGAACAGGTCGCCGCGCACGTCCGGAACACCGTGGCCGGCGTAGTACACCAGCAGCATCTCGGTGGCGGCGCTCGCGGCCTCGTGGACGGCGTCGAGCACCTCGTCGACCGTCCGCGGATCGGCCAGCACCGTGCAGTGCTCCGGCGGAAGCCCCCACAGCTCGCCGTCCTGCAGGATGCCGGCCAGGTCGGTGAGGTTGTTGCGCACCGCGGGCAGGTCGTCGAGTTCCGGGTCGGTGTACTCGGCGCAGCCGATGAGCACGGCGCGCGAGCCGGACGGGTCAGCCAGCATCGTCGAGTTCCTGGAGCTTGGCCACGACGGCGGCGATGTCCTCCGGGGTGATGTCCTTGAGCTCGATCGTCTGCCCCTTGACCGCGAGCCGCACCGTCGTCGGGCGTTTGCGCTGGGCCTTGCGCCACGCGGCGTACGCGATGAGCACCCCGGAAATGGCCTCGGCGTGGGTCAGCACCAGGCCGATGATCTCGGTCGCGCCCATCGTCCCGGTCGGCGGCCGCGGCACCGGCCGGAACGTCACCGTCCGGCCCACGGTCGAATCGCGGCGCAGGTGGTGGGTCAGGTTCGGCACGGCGACGTCGGGGACGTCGCCGGTCAGACTGAGATCGATGTTCATGCGCACCTCCCGGGCGGTCCGGTCGATGCTAGGGCCGCCCCTGACGGCACGGATCGATCCGCGCGCCGGTCGGCCCGGTCGATGCGCAGGTCCGCCCGAAGCGCGGACCGATTCCGGCTCGGCCCGCAAGCCGAGGTCCGTTTCCCGCCAGCATCCATCCCGGGTGTACGGCCATGCTGGACCCATGGACCTGCCCGACCGATACGAGCGGGCGAGCGCCGGCTTCGCCGCCGTCCTCGGTACGGTGCGGCCGGAGCAGTGGGCCGCGCCGACCCCGTGCGCCGAGTGGGACGTCCGCGCGCTGGTCAACCACATGGCCCGCGGGAATCTGAGCTATGTGGCGCTGCTGGGCGGCGGCACCGCGGCCGGCTTCGTGCGCCTGCGCGACGCCGATGCGCTCGGGGACGACCCGCTCGCGGCCTTCGACGCCTCGGTTCGCGAGTGTGCGCAGGCCTTCCGGGCGCCCGGCGCGCTCTGCCGGGTGCTCGACTACCCGCTCGGCCCGGCGCCCGCGAGGCAGCTGATCGCCGTCCGTACCATCGACTCGATCGTCCACACCTGGGACCTGGCCCGCGCGACCGGTGCGCCCGAAGTCCTCGACCGCGACCTGGTGGCGTGGGCAACCGCGAACCTCGACGACACCTACGCGGGCCTGGACGGCCTCGATCGGTTCTTCGGCGCGGCCCGCACACCACAGGGCGACGAGCAGGAGCGGCTGCTGCGACGCCTGGGAAGAACCCCTTAGGCCTTCTGCGCCCGGTAGTACCGGATCGCGCCCGGGTGCAGGGGCAGCGGCGGCGTCGAGATGGCCGAGCGGATGTTGAGGCGCGCGGCGGCCTGGTGGGCCTTGGCCAGTTCGTCGCGGCCCTCGAACAGCAGGCGGGTCACGCCGTAGGCCAGGGGTTCGCTCATGGACATGCGGACCACCAGGTAGTTGGCGATGCCGATCGCGACCGTGGCCGTGATGCCCGTGTACGTCGAGGCCGGTACAACCCGTTCCGCGTAGTAGTCGCCGTAGCGGGCACGCAGCAGCTGGACCGACTCTTCCAGGGGCAGCAGCCGGATCGGGTACTCGCGGGCCAGGTCGGCGATGGCGGCGACGGGCAGGCCGCCGGAGAAGAAGAACGCCTCGATCGTGCCGTCGCGCAGGGCTCGGACCGAGTCGTCGAGGCCGAGCTGGACGCGGTCGATGGAGACGGCCGAGACCTCCAGGACGCGGTCGGCGGTCACCGCGGTGCCGGAGCCCACGCCGCCGACGGAGACCCGGCGGCCGTGCAGGTCGCGCAGGTGGGCGATGCCGCCGGCGGCCGCGACGACGACGTGGATGTGGTCGTCGTAGAGGCGGGCCAGGGCGGCGAGCTGGCTGCCCTCGCTGCCGGCGGCGATGTCGGCCTGGGTGAAGGCCACGTCGGCGGTACCGTCGAGCACGTTCTGCACGTTGATCTGCGAGGCCGCGGTGGTCAGGACGCTGGCGTGGACGTTCGGGAGGTACCGCTTGCACAGCTCGGCGATCGCGGTGCCGTAGCGGTAGTAGACCGCGCCGGGGCTGCCGGTGGCGATGCGCAGGTCGCCGGTGGCCTCGGCGCCGTCCGACTCGCACGCGGCCAGCAGCGGCAGCGCGAACGGCGCCGCCGCCAGGCCCAGCAGCGTCCGGCGTCTCACGCCGGGAGCCCCAGGAGCGGCCGGAGGGTGCGAATCGTCTCGGCCGCGCCCTTGTGGTGCAGGGTGAACATGCCCAGGGCCCGGGCGGGCTTGAGGTTGCCGGGCAGGTCGTCGACGTAGACGCAGTCGGCGGGCGGCAGGCCGACCGCCTCGGCGCCCAGCGCGTAGATCTCGGGGGCGGGCTTGCGCACGCCGACCTCGCCGGAGATGACGACGCCGTCGAAGAGCTCGGCGAGCAGGGCCCGGTCGTACCGGTCCACGCCCCACGAGTTCGAGATGAGCCCGGTGCGGATGCCGGCGGCGCGCGCGGCCCGCACGAAGTCGAGCATGGCCACGTCGTCGCCGGCCTCGCCCATGAGCCGCGGTACGAGGCCCTCGGCGGCGATGCCCGGGCCGAGCAGGGCCGCGAATCCGGCCTCGAACTCGGCCTCGGGCAGCGTGCCGTCCTCCAGGCCGGCCAGCAGCTCCCGGGCCCGGGGGTCGGTGCGGAACAGCTCCCGGACGGTCCCGGGCGGCAGCCCCTCCCGCGCGCAGAACGCGTCGAAGGACGCGAACACGTCGGTGGTGAGCACGCCGCCCCAGTCGACCAGCAGACCCCTGTGCGTCATGCCCCGAGGGTAGTCACCCCTTCGCCGTCTCGGCGGCCAGGGCGAGCGCCACCTCGCGGTGTGACTCCTGTTTGCGCTGCCGGTGGGCCGACGTGCCGCGGGCGCGCAGGGCGGCCAGCAGGTCCAGCGCGGTGTCCCACTCGTCGCGGGCCTCCAGCGCCGGGCGCACGTGGCGCAGGAGCGCGTCGATGCGCACCCCGGCCGGGACCGCGCTGCGGGTGGCGGGGTCGACGAGGTGCCCGCCGAGCCCGGAGCGGGCGGCCCGCCAGGTGGCCGCGCGCAGCAGCACCTGAGGCGCCTCCGGCAGCGGCCGGCCCGCCGCGTCCTCCTCGGCCGCGACCGTCACCAGGCCGCGGGCCAGGGACGCGAGCAGGATCACGTCGTCGAGGTCGGGGCAGGAGTCGGCCACCCGGACCTCGACGGTCGGGTAGCGGGCCGACGGGCGGGCGTCGAAGTACACCATCCCGGCGTCGCTGATCACGCCGCTCTCCACGAGCGTTTCCACCACCCGGTCGTACTGCGCGGCCGAGTCGAGATCCGGCGGCGGCCCGACGGTGGGCCAGCGCGAGGTGACGATGGTGCGGTAGGACGCGTAGCCGGTGTCCTGGCCGGCGAAGTACGGCGAGGACACGCTCAGCGCCAGCAGCGTCGGCAGCCACTCGCGAATCCGCCGGGTGATGCGCACCGCCAGGTCCCGGTCGGGCACGCCGACCTGCACCTGGCACGCCGAGACCTGCTGCTCGTCGACGAGCTGGCGATATTCCTGGGCCATCCGCTCGTACCGCTCGTTCGGGTACACCCGGCTGGCCGTGCTCCCGGAACCGGGCACGGACCCAGCCGCGACGATCGCCAGCCCGTGATGCCCGGCCGCGTCGACCAGCGAGCGGCGCTTCTCCAGCAGGTCGGCCCGCAGCGCGGTCAGGTCCGTGTGCACCGCGCTGGCGGTCTCGACCATCGAGCGGTGCAGTTCCGGCTCGGCGTCGGCCCGGCGCAGGATCCGCCGGGCGGCCGGCTCGAGCTCGCCGGTGTCGCCGTTGATGACGTGGAACTCTTCCTCGACCCCGATGGTGTCCCCGACGTTCACCACCGCTCGTGCACCGACTTCCGGACCAGCTCGTCGTACACCTCGGCGACCGCGGCGTGGGTCTGCTCCGGCAGCGGCGCGAGCGCGGCCGCCTCGGCGTTGCCGCGGGCCTGGGCGCCGTTGCGGGCACCGGGGATGACGACCGAGACGGCCGGGTGGTCGATGATCCAGCGCAGCGCGAACTGGCTCATCGTGGCGTCCGCGGGCTTGAGCGCGGCGAGCCGGCGCACCGCGGCGAGCCCGGTGTCGTAGTCGACGCCGGAGAACGTCTCGCCCTGGTCGAACGCCTCGCCGTGCCGGTTGTAGGTGCGGTGGTCGTCGGCGCCGAAGGTGGTGTGCTCGTCGTACCGCCCCGAGAGCAGCCCGCTGGCCAGCGGGACCCGGGCGATGATGCCGACCCCGGCCTTCTCGGCCGCCGGCAGCACCTCGTCGAGCGGCTTGAGCCGCAGCATGTTGAAGATGATCTGCACGCTGGCCACGTTGGGCCGGGCGATCGCGGCGAGGGCCTCGGCGGCGGTTTCGACGCTCACGCCGTACGAGCGGAATCGTCCTTCCTCGACCATCTCGTCGAGGGAGTCGAAGACGGCGTCGGAGTGGTAGACGGGGGTCGGCGGGCAGTGCAGCTGGACGAGGTCGAGGGTGTCGACGCCGAGGTTCTCCCGCGAGCGGTCGTTCCAGGCGCGGAAGTTGTCGGGGTTGTAGTTGGCCGGCTCCTGCGCCACCCGGCGGCCCATCTTGGTGGCCACGGTGACGGTGCGGCCCGCGGGCAGCGAGCGGACGAACTGCCCGACGATGCGCTCGCTGCGCCCGTCGCCGTAGACGTCGGCGGTGTCGATGAAGGTGACGCCGGCCTCGTGCGCGGCGGCCAGGGTCGCGAGCGCGTCGTCCTCGTCGACCTGGCCCCAGTCGGCGCCGAGCTGCCACGCGCCGAGTCCGACCACGCTGACGGGGACGCCGGTGCGCCCCAAAGTCCTCTCCTGCATGGAGTCCAGCTTAGGGCGCACCGGATCAAGCCGCCTTACGGGAACACGGGAGTCCCCTCGCGAACCAGCCTCCAGTTGAGGCTGAAGAAGTCCGCGGGGTCGATCGCGCCCTTGGCCTGGGCCCAGTCGATGAGCAGCTGGCGGATCTCCTGCTGCGCGTTGTACACCTGCGTCTTGACGATCCCGGGGAAGTTGCCGCCGCCGGAGCGCCGGTAGTTGTTCACGGCGACGACGAACTGCTCGGCGTCGCCGACCGGGGTGTCCGTGCCCGGGTGGACGAGCCGCGTGATGCGCTGCCCGACCGGTTTCGAGACGTCGATGTCGTACTCCACGCCGGACATCGTGTCGTAGTTGTAGTCCGGCACGGCGGGGTCCGAGATGGTCGCCGGGTCGACGGGCGCACCCGGGGCGAGGGTGACGAAGTACTTCGCCGAGTACTCCAGGTACGCGCGCACCTCGGCCCCGCTGAGCACCACCGCTTCGAGGGTGTTGTCGTAGATGTACAGGCCGGCGACGTCCTTGATCTTCACCTGGCCGGCCGGGAACAGCGCGGTGCGCGAGAACGGCGCGGCGATCGACAGCACCGGCAGCGCCGCGTACTGCCCACCGGCCAGGGCCGCGGCGACGGTGTCGGTCTGGACCTTGTTGATGTAGTCCAGGATCGGCGTGTCCTTGTACCGCGACTCGGCCGCCGACAGCTCCTGGGTCGACGTCGCCACGACCTGGTTGACGTAGGCGACCGTCTTGTTGTGCTGTTCCTTCACCGCGGCCAGGACGACCGGGTCGGCCGCGTACGCGTTGGTGTTGATCGTGCTGGCCGCCTTGCTGGTGATCTGCCAGCGGCCCCGCTCCCGGGTGAGCGCGAAGTCCATGCGGGTGACCCGCTGGCCCCACTTCGACGGCTCCGAGAGCAGCACCTGCGCGCCGGTGGCGGTGTTGGTGACGAAGCGCTGCGGGATCTCGTTGTGGGCGTGGCCGAACAGGATCGCGTCGATGCCCGGCACCTGCGCCGCGATCAGCGCCGACGGGTTCTCGTTGGGCAGCTCGGGGCCGTAGCTGGAGGTGCCGCTGTCGCCGCCGTGGGCGCTGATGAGCACGATGTCGGCCCCGCGGCGGCGCATCTCCGGCACGTACTTCGCGGCCGTCGAGATCATGTCCTCGAAGCGCAGCCGGCCCTCGACGTTGGCCCGGTCCCAGATGGCCACGCCGGGGTTGGTCAGGCCGAGGATGCCGACCCGCAGGTTGGGCGCGCCGCGGCCCAGGTCGACCTTCTTGATGACGTACGGCGTGAACGCCGGCCGCCCGTTCCTGGCGTTCACCGCGTTCGCGGCCAGGGCCGGGAAGCCGAGCTGGCGGATCCACAGGTCGAGCAGCGGCAGGCCGTAGTTGAACTCGTGGTTGCCCAGGGTCACCGCGTCGTAGCGGATGACGTTCATCGCCCGGGCCATCGGGTGCCGCTCGTGCGTGGTGGTGATCGGCTCCTGCTTGGCGTAGTACGTCGAGAGCGGGGTGCCCTGGATGGTGTCGCCGGCGTCGAGCACGAGCGTCGCCTTGCCCCGGCGCTCGGCCCGGATGCCGTTGACGACGGTCGCCACCTTGGCCAGACCGACGTCGTTGTGGGCGCTGTCGTCGTACTCCGCGTCGCGGTAGTAGTCCCAGTTGTAGACGTTGCCGTGGGTGTCGGAGGTGCCCAGCAGGGTCAGGTCCCAGGTCTTCGGCTGGTCCGGATGTGCCTCGGCCGCCGACTGGGCGACGAACGGCGCCGCCGCCGCGGCCGCGGCGGCCGCGAGGACCCCGCGCCGGGTGAGGTTGGTCATGTCACGCCTTCCATGGTGGTCAGTCCGCCTCGTGGGCGTCCCGAGCACCATAGCCGCCGATCAATGACCGGATGCCCGACAGGTACACCTCCTTGTCGACCCGTCCGGCCAGCACGCGCTGGATGACGTAGCCCTGCACGAGCCCGACCATCGCGGCGGCCACCGCCGGCGGGTCGGTCTCCGGCGCGAGCAGCCCGGCGTCGCGCACCCGGGTGACGAGCGCGGTGGCACGGTCGCGGATACTGCCGTAGATGGTCCCGACGAGGTCGGCGAACGTGGGGTCGTAGGCGGCCTCGCCCCAGACCTGCACCGCGATGCGGACCGGCCCGTCCGCCTCCAGGTTGCGGTCGACCTGGCCGATCAGCTGCTCGAACACGTCGGGCATGGCCGGCGGGGGCTCCTGCGCGAGCAGCTGCTCCAGGGTCGAGATGATGCTGCCGACCTTTTCCTGGGCGATCGCGTGGATGAGTTCGGTTTTACTGTTGAAGTACCGGTAGAACGCCCCGACGCTGAGCCCGGCCTCCTTGATGACGTCCTGCATCGACGTCTGGTGGAAGCCGTTGCGCAGGAAGCACCGGGCGGCGGCGTCGAGGATCTGCTCGCGCCGGGCCGCGAGGTGAGCTTCGGAGACGCGGGGCATCGTCCAATAATAAAGCGAACGTTCACTTCTTAAAAGCTTCGAACTTCCGCTCCAGCCCGTCCACCAGCGCGTTCAGGCCCAGCTCGAAGGCGCCGTCGTCGACCTCGGCGTGCCGCCCGGCCAGCCGGTGCGCGTCGCGCAGGTGCGGGTAGTCGGCCGTGTAGAGCGACGGGTCGTCGACGAACCCGAGCGCGAACGAGCCGAGGGCGGAGCCGGCCACGAAGTACCGCATGGCCGCCCCGATCCGGGTCGCCTGGGCCGGCGGCCAGCCCGCGTCGACCAGCGCACCGTAGACCGCGTCGGCCAGCCGCAGCGAGGCCGGGCGCCGGGCCGGGCCGCGGGCCAGGAACGGCACCACGTTCGGGTGCGCCCGGAACGCCGCCCGGTAGGCGCGGGCCCAGGAGCGCAGCGCGGCCGGCCAGGGATCGCGGCCGAGCATCGACAGATCCACGCCGGCCACGATGGCGTCGCCGATCGCGTCGACGATCTCCTCCTTGGTGGAGAAGTGGTTGTACAGCGACGGCGCCTGCACGCCGAGCTCGCGAGCCAGGCGCCGGGTCGACAGGGCGTCGAGCCCCTCCGCGTCCACGATCGCGGTGGCGACCGCGACGATGCGGTCGCGGTTCAACAGTGGCGTTCGGGGACGGACCATGAGTACGATCCTAGAAACTAACAGCGTTAGTTAAGGAATCAGGTATGGATCTGACCCTCAGCGACGAGCAGCTGGCCGTCCGGCGCATGGCCGCCGAGTTCACGGATCGCGAGATCGCGCCGCACGCGGCCGCCTGGGACCGGGCCGAGCAGGTCGACCTCCAGATCGTCAAGAAAATGGCCGGCCTGGGGATGTTCGGCATCACCATCCCCGAGCAGTACGGCGGCAGCGGCGGCGACCACCTGACCTACTGCCTGCTGCTGGAGGAGCTCGGGCGCGGCGACTCCTCGGTGCGCGGCATCGTCTCGGTCTCCCTCGGCCTGGTCGCCAAGACCATCAACACCTACGGGACCGAGGCGCAGAAGACCGAGTGGCTCCCCCGCCTGTGCTCGGGCGCCGACCTGGCCTGCTTCGCGCTGACCGAGCCCGACACCGGCTCGGACGCGGGCAACCTGGCCACCCGGGCCACCCCGGTCGACGGCGGCTGGCGGCTCGACGGGGCCAAGATGTTCATCACCAACGGCACCTGGGCCACGGTCGCGCTGGTCTTCGCGCGCACCGGCGGGCCCGGCCCCAAGGGCGTCTCGGCGTTCCTGGTCCCGCTGCCCGCCGAGGGCCTGCAGGTCACCGAGATCCACGGCAAGCTCGGCCTGCGCGGCCAGGCGACCGCCATGCTCAGCTTCGACGACGTGTTCGTCTCCCGGGACATGCTCCTGGGCGCCGAGGGCGAGGGCTTCAAGATCGCCATGGCCGCGCTGGCCAAGGGGCGGATGTCGCTCGCCGCCGGCTGCGTCGGCATCATCCAGGGCTGCCTGGACGCGGCGACCCGCTACGCGACCCAGCGCGAGCAGTTCGGCAAGAAGATCGCGTCCTTCCAGCTCGTGCAGCAGCTGCTGGCCGACATCTCGGTCGAGGCGGACGCGGCCCGGCTGCTGGTCTGGCGGGTCGCCGACCTGATCGACCGCGGGCAGCCGTTCGCGACCGAGTCCTCGACCGCGAAGCTCTTCGCCAGCGAGGCCGCGGTCCGCGCGGCCAACGCCGCCCTGCAGGTCTTCGGCGGCTACGGATACATCGACGAATACCCCGTTGGGAAGTACCTGCGCGACGCTCGGGTCACTACCGTGTACGAGGGCACCAGCCAGATCCAGAAGCTCATCATCGGCCGCGCTCTCACCGGCGTGAGCGCGTTCGCGTAAGGGGACGAAACTCGTGATCGACGTCGTCAATCCCGCCACCGAACAGGTCATCGGCTCCGTTTCGCCCGGCTCCCCCGACACCGTGTCGGGTGCCGTCGCCGCCGCCCGGGCCGCCCAGCCCGCCTGGGCCGCCCTCCCCCGCGCCGAACGGGCCGAGCACCTGCAGGCCCTGCTGCACGCCCTCACCGGCGCCGCGGCCGAGCTGGCCGAGCTGATCAGCGCCGAGATGGGCGCGCCGCTGCCGATCGCCCGCAAGGTCCAGGTCGGGCTGCCGCTGGCCACCCTCGGCTCGATGATCAGCCTGCTGAACAAGGCCGAGGAGCCCGAGCGCATCGGCAATTCCGAGGTGTACCGCGAACCGCTCGGCGTCGTCGGCGCGATCACGCCCTGGAACTACCCGCTGCACCAGACGATGGCCAAGGTCGCACCCGCGCTGGCGGCCGGCAACACCGTGGTGCACAAGCCGAGCGAGGTCGCCCCGCTCTCGGCCAACCGCCTCGCCGAGCTCGTGCGCGCGGCCGGCATCCCGGACGGCGTCTACAACGTGGTGCACGGCTACGGCGACCCGACGGGCGCGGCGCTGGCCGGGCACCCGGGCATCGACCTGATCTCGTTCACCGGCTCCACCGCGGCCGGCCGCGCGGTCGCCGCGCTCGCCGCGGCCAACGTGACCCGGGTAGCGCTGGAGCTCGGCGGCAAGTCGGCCAACGTGATCCTGCCCGACGCCGACCTCGCCGCCGCGGTGAAGGTCGGCCTCGGCAACTGCTACCTGAACTCCGGCCAGACCTGCACGGCGTGGACCCGGATGCTGGTGCCCGACGCGCGCTACGACGAGGCGGTGGAGCTCGCGGTGGCGGCCGCGGCCAAGTACACCGTCGGCGACCCGTCCGACCCGGCCACCCGCCTGGGTCCGCTCGCCTCGGCCGCCCAGCGCGACCGGGTGCTCGGCTACATCGAGCGCGGCAAGCACGACGGCGCGACCGTGGCCTTCGGCGGCGGCGAGGTGCCGTCGGTCGGCTACTACGTGGCCCCGGTGGTCTTCGCCGACGTCGACCCCGGCTCGGCCATCGCCCAGGAGGAGATCTTCGGGCCGGTGCTCTCCATCATCCGGTACCGCGACGAGGACGACGCGCTCCGCATCGCCAACGGCACGAAGTACGGCCTCGCCGGCGCCGTCTGGTCCGCCGACCGCGACCGCGCCGTGGCGTTCGCGCGGCGGATGCGCACCGGCCAGGTCGACATCAACGGCGGCGCCTTCAACCCGCAGGCCCCGTTCGGCGGCATCGGCCACTCGGGCTACGGGCGCGAGCTCGGCGTGCACGGGTACGAGGAGTTCACGGCCGTGAAGTCGGTGCAGCTGTGACCCTCGCCGCCGTCATGCGCGCGCTCGACGGCCCGCTCGCCGTCGAGGAGATCGAGCTCAACCCGACCGGCCCGGGCCAGGTGCGGGTGCGCCTGGCCGCGGCCGGGGTCTGCCACTCGGACCTGTCGCTGGCCAACGGCACGCTGCGCCAGCCGCTGCCCGCCGTGCTGGGCCACGAGGGCGCCGGGGTCGTGGTGGAGGTCGGCGACGGCGTCACCGGCCTCGCGCCGGGCGACCACGTGGTGCTGAACTGGTCGCCGCCGTGCCGATCCTGCTGGTACTGCGAGCACGGCGAACCGTACCTGTGCCTGCACGGCGACGACGCGGCCCGGGTCCCGTTCGCCACCAGCGGCGACGAGCCCGTCTACGCGGGGCTCGGCACCGGGGCCTTCGCGGCCGAGACGGTCGTCGGCGCGCACGCCTGCATCCCGGTCCCGGCCGACATCCCGCTCGCCGAGGCCGCGCTGCTCGGCTGCGCGGTGCTCACCGGCGTCGGCGCCGTCACCAACGCGGCGAAGGTCCAGCCTGGACAGTCGGTCGCGGTGATCGGGCTCGGCGGGGTCGGGCTGGCCGCGATCCAGGGCGCCCGGCTGGCCGGCGCGTCCACGATCGTCGCCGTCGACCCGTCGCCGGCCAAGGAGGAGCTGGCCCTGTCGCTGGGCGCCACGCACTTCATGGCCCCGGGCAACAAGCTGGCCCGGGAGATCCGCGGGCTGACCGGCGGGATCGGGGCCGACCACGCGATCGAGTGCGTGGGGCGCGGCGAGACGATCCGCTCGGCCTGGTCGGTGACCCGGCGCGGCGGCACGGCGACGGTGGTCGGGCTCGGCTCGGCGGCGGACCCGGTCACCTTCAACGCGCTCGAGGTGGCGTTCTTCGCCCGCACGATCGTCGGCTGCATGTACGGCAGCACCGATCCGGCCGTGGACGTGCCGATCCTGCTGGAGCACTACCGGGCCGGGCGGCTCAACCTGGCCGCGCTGGTCACCGACGAGGTCGAGCTGTCCGGGGTGGGCGAGGCGTTCAGCCGGATGCGGGACGGTCGGGGCGCGCGGACGCTGGTGCGCTTCGCCTGATGGTTTCCAGGATGACCCGGGCGACTTCGTCCGGGTCATCGCTCATCGGCACATGGCCACAGTTTTCCAAGAGGACGTGGTGCGCATCAGGCAGTACAAGATGCGCTTGTCGGGCTTGCATCGGCAGCAGAATGCGGTCCCGGTCGCCCCACGCGATCGTGACCGGGACCGCGCTCACGTCGGCTGAAAACGCATAGTTCGCCCCGTGCCGGGCCACGGCCGCGAAGCCCCGCCCACCGCGCAGCGCGAGCGTGTCGGCCAGGGCCCGCTCCGGGGTCAGCACCGCCGGGTCGACGACCAGCGCGCCGAACGAGAACCGGCGGCCGAACGCGGTGCGGTAGAACACCCGCAGGACCGGCGCCGGGGTGAACGCGCCGAAGCGCAGGCTCCGCAGCACGCGCAGGGCCCGGCGCACCTGGTCCGGGGTGGCGAACCCGGCCGGGGACAGCGCCGTCGCCGAGCGGGCCAGCCCGGCCGCGGCCAGTTCCAGGGCGATGGCGCCGCCGAGGCTGTTGCCGGCCACGTGCGGGCGGTCCAGGTCGAGCTCGGCGAAGAACTCGCCCAGCGCCGCGACCGCGCTCGGCATGCCCAGGTTGACCGCGGGCGCGGGCGTGCGGCCGAAGCCGGGCAGGTCCAGCGCGATCACGTCGTGGTGCCGCGCGAGGGGCTCGATGACCGGCTCCCAGGCCCGCCAGTGGTGGCCGATGCCGTGGATGAGCACGAGCGGCTCGCCCTGGCCGCGCCGTACATAGTGGACGGTCATGCGCTCACCTCGCGGTACGAACGCGGGTCGAAGCGGCGCATGCGGCGGCGATACCCCCACGTGGAGCCGGGATAGAGGGTCGAGTTGCGGCCGGTGGCGTCGATGTACCAGCTGTGGCACCCGGTCGCCCACACGGTGCCGGCCATCCGGCGGTCGACCCGCGCCACGAACCGCGCCTGCGCCTCGGGCGTCGGCTCCACCGCCCGGATGCCCTTGCGCTCGAGGGTGTCGAGGGCGTCCAGGAGGTACGACAGCTGCGCCTCGATCATCAGCACGACCGAGTTGTGGCCGAGGCCGGTGTTCGGGCCGAGCAGCAGGAACAGGTTGGGGAAGCCGGCCACCGTGGTCCCCCGGAACGCCTGCGGGCTGCCCTGCCAGTGCTCGGCCAGGCTGCGCCTGTCGCGGCCGCGGATCCGCTCGGCGATCGGCAGGTCGGTGACCCGGAAGCCGGTGCCGAACACGATGACGTCGGCCGGGTGCTCGGTGCCGTCGCGGGTCACCACGGCGTGCGGGCGGACCTCGGCGATCGCGTCGGTGACGACCTCGACGTTGGCCCGGGTGAGGGCCGGGTAGTAGTCGTCGGACTTGAGGACCCGCTTGCAGCCCATCCGGTACGCGGGGGTGAGCTTGGCCCGCAGCCCCGGATCGGGCACCGCCTTGCGCAGGTTGGCCAGGGCCGCCCGCTGCGCGAGCCGCATGAGCGCGGGGCGCAGGAAGACCAGGACGGTCGCCTCGATCTGCCAGTACACCAGGGACCGCATGGCCCGCTGCGCACCTGGGATCCGCTTGTACAGCCGGTGCTCCCACGATCGCAGCGGACGCTCGCGGCGCGGCATGACCCAGGCCGGGGTGCGCTGGAACAGGGTGACGCGCTGCGCTTCGAGCTGGATCGCGGGGACGATCTGCACCGCGGAGGCGCCCGTGCCGATGACCGCGACGTTGCGACCCTGGATCCGCGCGTCGTGGTTCCAGCGGGCGGAGTGGAACGCCTCGCCGCGGAACGTCTCCATCCCGGGCAGCTTGGGCACGACCGGCTCGTTCAGCGGGCCGCCGGCGGCGACGAGGACGTCGGCGGTCCAGGTGCCCTGGCTGGTCACGATCTGCCAGCGGCGCTCGGTTGGGTCCCAGTCGGCGCTCAGCACGTCGGTGCCGAACCGGATCTTCGGGCGGACACCGAACCGGTCCGCGCACCGTTCGAGATACGCCCAGATCTCGGCCTGCGGCGAGTAGGTGCTCGTCCACTCGGGGTTGAGGGCGAAGGAGTAGGAGTACACCTGGGAAGGCACGTCACACGCGCAGCCGGGATAGCTGTTGTCCCGCCAGGTGCCGCCCAGCTCGCCGGCCCGCTCGAACACCACGAAGTCGTCGCGGCCGCGCTGCTTGAGCCGGATGGCCGCGCCCAGGCCGCCGAAGCCGGCACCGATGATCGCGATCCGCGTGTGCATGTCGGCGGCCCCCTTGGTACTAACTGGTACCACCGGACGTTACCACCGGGTAGCGGGACAGCAAAGAGCCCGCCTCCGACGTCCGGGGCGGGCTCTTCCGTGCGGCTTCACATGCCGAGCAGGCGGTCCAGGTAGTCGCGGTAGCCGCGGACGGCCGCGCGCAGGCGCTCGGTGTCGTCGCCCGGCTCGTTCTGCCAGTTGGCCAGCTCGGCCCGCTGGGCCTGCAGGGCGTTGGTGATGGTGTCGACGGCCTCGCCGACCAGGGCGTCGGCCTCGCCGGCGACCGCGCGCGGGTCGTCGATGAAGCGGAGCTGCAGCTCGCGCCAGCGGTCGCGCAGACCGTCGACGGCGCCGTCGGTCCAGACCGCCCCGACGGCCGCGACGTCCACGGAGCCGGGCGTCGAGTCCGTCACCGCGGGCTGCTCGTCGTCGGTGCTGTGGTCGGTGCTGTCGTAAGTGCTGTCGTTGACGGCCACGACGTTGGTGTCGTCAACATCCGCTTCGTCGACGTGCGTGGTGTCGTCGAGGGTGGTCGAACCGGCGCGCAGTTCGGTCGCGTGTTCGGCGGCCCACTGCCGGTCCTCCTGGGCCTCCTCGGACGCGACCTCTTCCTCGGCCGCATCCTCATCCTCGTCGAGGCGCGCGTCCTCGTCGGCCCGTGCGTCCTCGTCGGCCCGCGCGTCCTCGTCGGTCTGGACATCCTGGTCGGTCACCACGCGCTCGTCGGACTCGACGTCGCGGACCTCGTTCTCCCGCACCGCGTTGTCGTAGGCCGCGTCGACCTCGTCCTGCTCGTACGCGCGGGTGTCGCCGTCGCGGTCGTCGCGGTCCAGGGCGTCCTCGCGGTCCTCCTCGGCCAGGGCGTCGTCGCGGTCCACGACCTCGACGTCGTCGCGGTCGGCCACGTCGGCGTCGGCCGAGCCCGAGGCGTAGGTGGAGGCGGGGTAGCTCTCCTCCGCCCGCTCCTCGTCGGTGGTCTGCTCGTCGTGGGGGGCGTGCGCGGTGCCGACCGCCACGTTGTCGTCGGTGTCGTGGTCGCCGTAGCGCTGGCCGGGGACGTACGTCTCGTGCTGCTCCTGCTGCGTCATCGCAGACTGTCCTTCCCCGGCCCTACGACCGGCTGCGGGTGTTGTGCGGCGCGTCGCCGCCGGTGCGCTGGGCGGGTACGCCGTCGACCGCGCTGTCGTCGGCCCGGTGCAGTTCGGCGTCGTGGCGGGCGGCCGGGTCGTCGAACCCGGTCACGTGCTCGGCGTCGTGTTCGGCCGCCTCGGCCGCGGCCTCGGCGTGGTCGCGCTCGTCGGCCCGGTCGGCCCGGCGCGCGTCCGCACGGTCGGCGGCCACGGTGCCGACCGGCTCAGCCCCGTCGACCGGCCCGGCCACGTCCGCCGGCTCGGCCACGACGGCGCCGGCCGTGTCGGTGCGGCCGGTCGGGGTGACGTCGGTGCCGAGCAGCTCGGAGAAGAGCGTGCGGTAGTGGACCACGGCCTGGCGCAGCTGCTCCGTGGTGGCCTCGCCACGGTCGGAGAGCTGCGAGATCTCGTGGGCGTCGCGGTAGTGCCCGACGGTCCGGGCGTGCTCGACCGACAGGTGCGAGAGGTGCTCCTCGTAGTCGCCGGTGGGGTACCCGCGCTCGGTGACCAGCTCGGTCACCAGGGCGTCGGCGTCGCGGACGGCGCCGGCCGGGTCGTCCAGGAAGCGGGCCTGGATCTCCTCCCACTTGCTGGTGTATCGGGCCCGGGACTCCGGGGACAGGTCCTTGATCTGGAGCTCGGCGTGGCGGCGTTCGCGCTCACGCAGTTCACGCTCGGCGGCGAGGCGGCTGTCCCCCTCGGCCACGGCCCGGTCGTACTCGGGGCCGAACCGGTTCTGCAGGGCCCGCCGCCGGGTGACGAACCAGATGCCGTAGCCGAGCGCGGCGATCACGATCAGGACGATGACCGTGATCAATACTTGGGTGGCTGTCATGGCGGTCCTCCTTCAATGGAGGTATTCCCGCCCGACGCCCCCGCTCAAACGAAGTTCATGCGCACACTGGATTCGCGCTCGTGCAGTGGTTGATCAGGTCGCGCGTGCCCAGCATGTGCGGTGTTCATGCGCACACCGCATTCACGCACCCACGAGGTGGTTGAGGAAGTCGCGGTAGCCGTGCACGGCCGCCCGCAGCTGCTCGGTGTCGTCCCGGCCGGACGCCCGCCAGCTGCTGAGCTGGTCCTTGCGCGCGTTGAGCGAGGCGGTCACCCCGGCCAGCGCGTCGTCGATCAGGCGCTCGGCCTCGCCGGCCGCCGTCTGCGGGTCGTCGACGAAGCGCAGCTGCAGCTCCTGCCACCGGGTCCGCACCTCGTAGGCGTGCGCCTCGCTGGTGAGGGGGGCGGTGACGGCGTAGCCCCCGCCGTACGGGACCGAGGACATCGGCGCGGCCGCCGGGACCGCCGCCGCCGGTGCGGGCGCGGCCGGCGCGGCCATGCCCATCGTGCCGGCCGCCTGTGGCGCGCCCATCGTGCCCGCCATCGGCATGGTCCCGGCCGTCGCCGCCGTCGTGGGCGGGCGGGGCTGGGCCACGGGCGCGGGCGTGCCAGCGGCGGGAACGGTGCCGGCGCCCGCCTCCTCCAGCTCCTCCTCTTCCTCCTTGCCGCCGCGCAGCAGGATCCAGCCGCCCACCGCCAGGGCGAGCACCACCAGGCCGATCGTGATCGTCGTGGAGTTCACGGGGTACCCCCTACAGTCCGAGGATGCGGTCGAGGAACTCGCGGTAGTCGCGCAGCGAGGCGCGCAGGTTCTCGGTGTCCAGCCCACGGGCGGCCCGCTGCTGGTGCAGCTGGGTGCGCCGCTGATCGAGCGACGCGTTCAGCGAGGTGACCGCCTCCTGGACGAGCCGCTCCGCCTCCCCCGCCACCAGGTGCGGGTCGTCGATGAACCGCAGCTGGAGCTCCTGCCAGCGCGACCGCAGCCGCTGCCGGTCGCCCTCGTTCCACAGCGCCGCCAGGGTGGCCGACGCCGAGGTGCCGACCGGCCGGTACGCCGAGCCGTTGACCGGCGCCGAGCTGCCGATGGGAGCCGGACCGCCCACCGGCGCGGAGCCCACCGCGGGTGCCGCCGAGACGCTGTCCGGTGCCGCCGAGACGCTGTCGGGTGCCGCCGGGAAGCGCTCCGGCTCCGGCGGGACGTCCTCATCGACCTGGGGCGCCAGTTCGTCGCCTTCAGGTTGCATGCGCGCGTTCCTCTCCATCGGGAGGTGGCGCGATACCCCGGTACACCCGGACAAAAGCCACGCACGGGGGTGACCTATCGGGCTAGGCCGAAGTGACCGCCGCCACGCTTGAGGCCGTTCGCAAGCCGACCGCAAGTGCTCGCCAAGTCAGGGGCGGCAGAGTGCTGAGCATGACGAACTCCTGCAAGTCCTGGGCCGGCCCGACCTTCTCCTCAACCGCGAACCTGGACAAGGGCAAAAGCGCCGCTGGTGCGCCATGAGGCGGGCAGCCGCTCCTCGACCCCCGCGCCCAGCCCGGCCACCACGTCCGACTTCAGCGTCCGCAGCGCCGCGACGGGCCCCGGAAAGTATCCGCTGACCTCCGCGAACGGCGTGGTCACCGGCCACCGCCGATCCCCCACCAGGCGGCGGTAGTTGAGATCCCCCTTGAGGATCGTCAACTCCGCCGCCGCGAACCGATCGGCCAGCTCCTCCGGCGCGTCGTGAAAGGTCAATGGGGCGCAGTAGAAGCTCTGGGTGTACAACCGCAGCCTTTCGGTTTGCAAGGCTTTTCTGAGTCGCCCGCCGACCGCGCTGTCCGCGGGAAATCGCCCCAGCTCGTCGAGCACATCGGCGGTCATCGCATCGGACACGAAATAGGGCGCCGGCTTGACGTGCAACTCGACCACGCCGGCGCGCCCGGTCCGCAGCAGAAAGTCGATGAGCACCAGATCGGGCAGCAGCTCCCGCCCCGCATTGTCGGCGACGACGATCACCGTCCCGCCCCGGGTGAGCTCCCACAGCCGCGCGGTGTCATCCACGAGCAGCTCATCGACCTTCTCATGCTGCTGCGCGACCAGCCCGAACCCGAGATCGGCCCGGTTGCCCCACACCGCCGCCCTGACCAGCCCGCTCGCCTGCGCCGCCTCGGGTTGTTCCTGCAGCGCGTCAAGTTCGGCCAACTCCGCCGCCCCGGGCAGGTCAGCCCGCTTCTGCGGGCCGAACGGATCGATCCCTCGCCAAGCGCCGGGCCCGTAATAGTCGACGGCCTCGAGCAGCCGCCGATAGAAGAAGTTCTCGGCGAACAGAAACGGGACGTCGACCCAACTGGCCCGCCCGATCATCCCCGCACCCCACCCGGCCCACAGCTCGGCATCATGCGCCCCTTCCTGCAAGGGCGCGATGACATCCTCTTGCAAGAGCCTTTCAAGCCGCTCTCGTACCGCCGGTGCGTACGGATACCCCGCCAGCACCCGCTCCACGATCTTCGGATGCCGCTCCCTGACCACCGAAAACGGAAACGAACGCGGATCACTGCTGACAATCACGGGCGGCTCGACGGGCATGGGGGCAGTATCACCCGTAAACTCGAACCATGTCGGACGAGTGGTTCTACGCCCTCTTCGTGATCGGCGGCCTCATCCTGGTCGCCCTGCTGATCGCGGCCATCGTCCTGGCCATCCGCGTCTGGAAGACCGGCAAGTACTTGCAGGCCATGGGCATCGGCGGCAAATGGGTCTTCTGGGGCGCCCTGATCTACACGATCTTCCCGATCGACCTCCTCCCCGACCCCATCTACCTGGACGACGTGGGCGTCCTGGGCGGCGCGCTGATCTATCTCTCGCGGCTGGCGATGAAGGCCCGGCAGAACCGGCAGGTTCCACAGCAGGGGCAGCCCCAGTCCCCGCAGCGCACCCGCTGAACCACCCTTACCGCGAACGCCGACCGCGGCCGGCGGCAGCGCTAGGCGCGGTACGCCGGGCCTGATCATTCGGGGCCGGTCGCGATGTCGGGTGTTGCTTGGATCGCGTCGAGAAAGCTGCGGAAGGCCGGCCACGGAATCGTCCACCTCCCGTGCATGGTCAGCGGGAGTTTGCGCTGCGTCGACCATGATCGTCACTCAGGCGCCAAGCGAGGGGGACCGGTCATGGGCTTTTGGGACGTCAGTCCGTTCGGCAACGACGGCGCCGCCGACTTCGCCTACGACCTGGACGAGGCGACCACCGAAGCGCGCATCAAGTTGATCGGCGACGTGCTGGAAGGTGTCGCCACGACCGATGAGCCGGAAATTTGGGACGCTCCACGCGCTGTGGCCGCTGCGGCGCTGGTCCCTGCGCAGTGTCCCGGCGGCCATCCGATCCGGTCGGGCCACGGCCCGTTGACGCCGATGCCGGCGTTTCCTGGCTACTGCAGAGAACTGGCCATCGAAGCCCTGGACCGCATTGTGGCGCCACCATCGTGGCTCGCCGACTTCTGGGCGGACGCCTCCGAGCGTGCGGCATGGCGCCGGACCGTCGCCGACCTTCGCAAGGTGCTCGATCCGCCCCAGGCCGAGGTGCTCTTCGACCTTGAGTCGGACCCTCGGACGGGTCAAGGGCCACTTCCGATGATCGGAAATGGCCCTTGATCTGTGGGTGGGCGATACTGGGATCGAACCAGTGACCTCTTCGGTGTGAAGCACTGACCTTGATGCGTTGGTCTGCTCTACGACTGGCCGTGAGCTGCACGAACGGTCCCAGTCAGTGCGTCAGCGTCCGTAGTCGTCCGGCGTCGTCGTCGCCCACTTTGCCACCCACCGGCAGCGGCTTCGATTGCTGCTTCAGCCGTCGTCGTCCGCGCCGCCAGCGATCGGCGGGAACGCTCGATCGAACAGCCGCCAGGTGAGTCGAGCCGCGAGCTTGCCGATGCTATAGGCGCTGCATCCGGTGATGGCAGTAACGGCGTCTATCTGGTCGTTTCGGTAGTTCAAATAAAGCTGAACGCACCATAGAAAGACCATGCAGCCGACGAGATAGCCGAGCAGAAGCCGAGTCATCTCCCTATCGGCGGCTGCACTGTCGAGGGAGCCACTCTCTACTTCAGCGATCCCGATTTCGGTGGACCGCACCACTTCGTCAAGTTGCGAGGCGAGAGCTTGGTTTGCCTCCACCAGTCTCGCCAGAGGCAGCGAGGGCTCCGCTCCACGCTTAGCTTCCGCCGCTCTGTCCAGTGTCTGCGCAAGGCGCCGATGTGTTTCGCTCAGCCGGCCGACGTCAGCGAGTGCCTTATCGAGTTGTGTGGTCGATATCAGCCCCACCGCTGATTGAAGCTGACCGACAAGCCGGTGATGGCTCGCACCGAGGGGGCCGAAGCCGTCGAGCATCGCGCCGAGCTGGTGCAGATCGAGGTTCTGCACCTGGACGTCGATCTGCTTGGTCAGCCGGTGGTGCAGCTGTCCCCACGGGAGGGTGTCGTCGAGCATCGCGCCGAGCTGGTGCAGATCGAGGTTCTGCACCTGGACGTCGATCTGCTTGGTCAGCCGGTGGTGCAGCTGTCCCCACGGGGCGGTGTCGTCGAGCATCGCGCCGAGCTGGTGCAGGTCCAGGTTCTGCACCTGGACGTCGATCTGCTTGGTCAGCCGGTGGTGCAGCTGTCCCCACGGGGCGGTGTCGTCGAGCATCGCGCCGAGCTGGTGCAGGTCCAGGTTCTGCACCTGGACGTCGATCTGCTTGGTCAGCCGGTGGTGCAGCTGTCCCCACGGGGCGGTGTCGTCGAGCATCGCGCCGAGCTGGTGCAGATCGAGGTTCTGCACCTGGACGTCGATCTGCTTGGTCAGCCGGTGGTGCAGCTGTCCCCACGGGGCGGTGTCGTCGAGCATCGCGCCGAGCTGGTGCAGGTCCAGGTTCTGCACCTGGACGTCGATCTGCTTGGTCAGCCGGTGGTGCAGCTGTCCCCACGGGGCGGTGTCGTCGAGCATCGCGCCGAGCTGGTGCAGGTCCAGGTTCTGCACCTGGACGTCGATCTGCTTGGTCAGCCGGTGGTGCAGCTGTCCCCACGGGGCGGTGTCGTCGAGCATCGCGCCGAGCTGGTGCAGATCGAGGTTCTGCACCTGGACGTCGATCTGCTTGGTCAGCCGGTGGTGCAGCTGTCCCCACGGGGCGGTGTCGTCGAGCATCGCGCCGAGCTGGTGCAGATCGAGGTTCTGCACCTGGACGTCGATCTGCTTGGTCAGCCGGTGGTGCGTATGACCAAGCGGCGACAGAACGTCGACAGCGCGCATTGGCCCGGCCGCTTTCACCGCCGCAGCGCTCATAAGCCTGCCGATCGGGCGACCCACCTTCTCGGCACGGCCCTTGTCGGTGACGTCGGGTAGCAAGCCAACCTCCGCTTTGCCAAGACGGTTAACTGGTTCGACAACACCCTGCTGCTCGACCCGAGGGTCCTCAGGCAAGGTGCTCGACGCTTCAGTCCTCCGCATGTCGGACCGAAGCTTGCCCAATAGCCTAGATCACCAAGTCTCGTGCGTAAGCAAGGAAGCATGGCCAATGTCGCGGTCTTCGCTGAGGTGCCTGGTATGGCAGGCGCCGAATCGCGATCGGCTAGAACCGTTTGAGCCGAGTTAGGTCTTGTTCGCACCCGTTCGTTGCTAGGGCAACTCAGGAGTGCGCACCTACGCGGACCTAATGTGATGGCCGATGCCCCGTTGGCGGATTAGCCTGAGCAGCCGTGATGGAACCAGTGTTTCCTGAGCCGACCGAGCCTCGCGAAAGTTGGCTCGGCTCGACGGAACCCGTTGTCAACTTCCTTCTGACCTCAACGCGTGAGCAGGCCGTGGCCGGCAGAAAATGGGTCAACGACTGCTACTCCCGTTTTCCTGACGAGAACTCAAAATTTCGAGGCCGGTTAAGAAGTGAGCGAGACGAAGACTATTTGACAGCTCTTGATGAGCTATTTTTGCACGAACGCCTTCTTTCGTCTGGAACTGTCACAAACGAAGAAGGTGGCCGTGGGCCAGACTTTCGGATATATCGAGACTCGACCTACCTGGGCGCAATCGAAGTGCGCTCCATCTTCACTCGTCAAGATTGGTCAGACGAACTTTTTCAGCACGGCACAATCTCGGACGAGCTGAACAGCCGCCTAAAGCTAGGGAACTGGTTCCTCGGATTTAAGGTGATACAACTAGAACGGCAACCGTCCTTCCAAAGCCTGACTCGGTGGCTCAAGGAGCGACTAGAGGAGTTGGACGCCGAGTCGCCGAACTCCGGGGCGTCTAAGCCGCCGCCGGTGACGTATACCACTACAGGTGTGCGTCTTGAGTTCCAGTTCATTCGGCGGACGTCAGCCCAACCGCCTCGCCCGGGTGATCGAATCATCGGGCCGAGTGCAATGGTCGGCGGATTCGACAACAGCGCCGAGCGTCTGCGGCTGGCCCTTAAAGCTAAAGTGAACAAGAACTACGATTTGCGAGGCGCACCCTTTGCGATCTGGGTAGGCGCCGAGAAGATAATACTCTCGGTAGAAGACGTCACCAATGCGCTCTTTGGGGACGAGCAGGTATCTTTCCCGTCCATGGCCTTGACGCGAGCTCGTAATGGATTCTTTCGCCCTGGCCGTAACACGCGCTTGTCCTGCATCTTCGTCGCATACAACTGGGCGCCATGGAGTCCAGATACGGCGGTCGTCGTCCGGTTCGACAATCCTTACGGCAGTGTCGCGTTCCCGGATGACATCACACCCGCCGACTACAGGCTCTCGGAAGTATATCGGGACGGTGAGTCTTTCAAGCTTGACTGGCTTCCGCACTTTCCATCGATTGGCTAGCTTCAAGGATAACGAAGAATCATCACTAATACGCAATGCCGGTGGCGCGCTCCAGTCCCGCTCCAGCTTCCGTGAAGGTGAACCTATCTGCTGCAAACAACTCGCGACTGCCGTCGGCGCGTTGGACTTCAAATAGAGGAACGCCGGCATCTAGGGTCAAGTTGCATGCGTTCCTGTCGGCTCGGCATTCGGCAGGAAACCCTTTCCATCACATGGAGAATAAGAGTTTTCCGCCTAGCCTGGGTTCGAACCAACGCAGGGGCGCCACGCCGGCAGCTGATAAGGCCCTCGTCGCGGAGGACCGCCATGGTTGAGTGAATAGTGTCCCTGCTGCAGTTAAACTCATTGGCAAGCACGAATTAATCAGGCAACTGCTTGCCGGCCTTGTAGATTCCCTGCTCGATGCGCTCGCGGAGCGTATCGGCGATTTGCAGATAGATTGGCGCATCCCAAGCGCTCATGACTACACCTTTCGACGCCGAGGAAGTCCTAGGGTTGTTTGGTGTTGTGCGCCACCAAGGACAAGGGCCGTGCGACGTTTCCGGACTCGGCGTCGGCCGCCTCCACCTCGCCGAGGTATTCACCGAGTGCGTCGTAGAGTTCACGCGCCTGGCGCGGGGTGATCTCGTGACCCTCGCATCGGTCGTTGCAGAACTCCAACAGGAACAGGGTGGTCCGGTTCGCGAAGTGCGCGACGGAGAGGTTCACGGAGTTGTCGGAGTCCGGATCGAACGTGCCGGTGAACTCACGTGATCGGTGCTTGTAGTACGGCGAAGAGTGGCGGCCGGCGCTGCATCGGGTTAGGTCGCACCACGGGAAATGCCGTTGTCTGTTCATAGCGTTCTCCTGCCGCGCCTGGAGGCGCGCACGTTTGACAACCCGTCCGGCACGCGGATGTCGGACGGGTTGTCGCTGAGGTGAGGGTGCGGCGTTGGGGACTGGCCGTTATACCGTGCTGGTCTCGTCCAACACCCATTGCACGTATGCGGGACTGCCGTCGAAGGGCATCGCAGTCACGTGCGGGACGTCGTAAGGGTGTTCGCGGTTGGTTCGCTCGATGATGGTGGCGAGCCGGCTGCGGCGCGTGTAGAGCACCACACGCGCCTCCGCCTTGTCGTGGACCTCGCCTTGCCACCGGTAGATGGCGCGGATCTCGGTGATGACATGGCCGCCGGCCGCGAGCCGGTCGGCGACCAACGACCGCGTGAAGCTCGTGAGCCAATCGGGATCAGGCGCCGTGATGACGACCTCGCAGACCTCCTCGGTCACGTTGCCGGCTCAATCTCCGCGCGCTGCACGGCCTGGTCGTCGAGGTCGCCGAATTGGTCCCTGAGTCGGGCGATCGCGTCGTGGGCTTCCTGTTCGGATTTGGAGATGCCGCCCCATCCGGTGACGACCTTGCCGTCGTGGCTCATGCCGACCCATCGGCCGTCCATGTGCTGACCGTGTGGGTGCAGGACGAAGTACATCGTGCCCTTGGAGCGGACTGATCCGTCATCGGCTGCGTACCAGCCCATCAGGACCTCGTTGTCCCACACGCGCAGCTCGCCGCGCCAGTGGTAGCCGCCGTCCACGACGTCGATGCCGCGGGTGGTGGTCTGCACGCTGATCAGCTCGCCTTGCTGGCTGAAGCGGACCTCCTGCACGGTGATGACTTCCTCGCCGTCCTTGAAGGTCTGCCACGACGCCCACCAGTCGCCGGAGAGGTTGACCTTGTGGGTTGGGATGCCGGCCAGTTCGCCGACCGAGATCTTCAGGGCGTTCGCGATCGCCACAGCTACGGACAAAACCGGCTGTTGTTCGCCCGCCTCGTATCGTCTGATTTGCCGCTTATCGACGCCCGCGGCTGCCGCTAGGTCTGCTTGGGACATTCCCAGCTCAGCGCGGCGCTGACGCAACACGTCTCCAATGTCCATGCGACCAGTGTGCGGGGACTACTTCGTCCCCGCAAGAAGACGCTCTGGTCCCCGTGAGGACGAATCAGTCCTTGACGCGGGGACGGATCAGTCTGCACACTCATGGGGACCAATCAGTCCCACCGGGGGACTTGAAGGTCTTCATGGAGGTTGCGTTGAAGCGCACCAAGATGCGGTACCAGGACGAGCCGACCCCGGCTGACCTGGCCGCGATCGAGCAGGAATGGCCCCCGATCGAAGCGGAGATGGCGCTCGTTGACGCCGAGATCCGCGTGCTCACGAACGACGGCGGACCGACCGAACTGGACTGGCGCCGGCTGCGCCGCGCCGAGGAGCGCGTCATGCGCGAGATGCTCACGCGCCTGTCTGCCCGCATCAACCACGGGCGGGCCGCCTGATGGCCGCCCGGACCGGTCGCGGATGGGCGTATGCGGGCGCCGTCCTCGGCGGTGCGGTCTCCATCGCCGCGAACGTCGCTCACTCCTACGTCCCGCCGGCCAACGCCGGCATGATCTGGCACCCGCAGGCGGGCGCCGTCGTCGGCGCGATCTTCTGGCCCCTCGCCTTGTTCGTGGCGGTCGAGATCCTGGCTCGTACCGCGTGGCCGGCCGGCAAGCGCTGGAGCACGCTTCGGTTCGTCGGGCTGTTGCCGGTCGGGCTGGTCGCAGCCGTCGTGTCGTACCGACACCTCTCCGGCCTGCTGGGCTTCTACCGCGAGGATCAGCTCACGGCAGCGATCGGGCCGCTCGCCGTCGACGGCCTGATGGTGATGGCCACCGGAGCGCTCCTCGCCACCGGCGCGCGGCGCAGTGCCCCGGCTGTCACTGAGCCTGAGCCGGTGACTCCACCTGCGCCCGTTGTCGAGCTGCCGGCACCCGAACCCGAGCCGATGCCCGAAGCAATGCCCGCGACTGAGCCGACCGCGCCGGTCAAGCCGGTCGCGAAGCGGGCCACGACGCCGAAGCGTCAGCCCTCCGCCGCCGCGCGAATCGCGGCCGCGATTGCCCGTAGCCCCCGGGCCAGTGACGCAGCGATCGCCGCTCGGCTCGGCCTGTCGGAAACGACCGTCAAGCGGCACCGTCGACAGGCTGTCGACAGCGTGTCGTCGGGCTCGGCGCCGAAGCTCAAGGCCGTCTGATGCCGGTGCGATCCACGAACCCCACCGATTCCCGCGCCTGCGAACGTCGCAACGACGCGGAGCGATTCGCCTCTTAGCTTTGCCCGGAGCGCGGCCGTCTGGCCTAGGAACCCTGGCCGCGCTCCGGTCCCCATCCCGCTCGATCCGATGGACCGCACGGAGGAACCCTCATCATGACGACCCCTCCCATCCATGGGCTAGACGCCGCAAGCGACGAACCACTTGCGGGTGACGCCGAAGTGCTCGACCTGAGCGCGGCCCGCGCCCGACGCACCGCAACCCCCGATCTGGACCGCGACGACGAGGACCAGGACGACGCCGAGTCCGTCGATGACAGCCCGACAACCCTTGGTGGGCTGGTCGACATCGCTGAGCCGATGCCGGCCGAGGTCTACGCGCGTCAGCAACGGCGGGCGCCGATTCTGGCCGAGTGGGCGCGCTCGCGCCGAGCGTTCTACGCGGCCTTGCGCCACGCGATGAAGGATGCCGGCTACGTGCTGGTTTACCACGCCGTCCGCACACCGAAGTACGCGGCGAAGGTGGCCTGGTACGCACCCGCCGGCCTGTTCCGGGGCACCAGCCGCGCGCTGCACTGGGCAACCGCCGAGGAAGGCAACTGGGCGCTGCGCCAGGCCGCTGCAAGTCGCGGGGACGCCGACACGTGGCTGAAGCTCGACGCCCGCCGGCAGCGCCAGTCCTCGTGGCGCTGGTGGCTACTCCTGTTCGCGGTGCTGGGGCTCGTGGCCGCCGGCATCGTGCTTGCACTGGGGCCGCTGTGGTGGCGCTACGCCGCGCTCGTGCTCGTGGCGCCGATCCTGGCCCGAGTCGGCCGGCCGGCGGACAAGCCGCTCACCGATCGAGTGGTGGAGGGCAACCGCTACCGCAAGCTCACGGCCGAGCTGGTCCGCCGTGCGCTCACCTCGTTGCAGATCAGCGCGATCAACAGTGCTGTCGGCAAGGACGCCAACGCCATCACGTTCCCGAACGAGATTCATCGCGATGGCCCCGGCCATCTCGCGATCGTGGACCTGCCGTACGGGGTGGAGGCGTCCGAGGTTGTCGCTCGGCGGGGCAAGCTCGCTTCGGCGATGCGACTGCCTCTGGATCAGGTTTGGCCGGAGCCAGCGGCGGGGCACACGGGACGTCTCGCGCTGTGGGTGGGCTATGAGCCGGCATCGGCGATGAAGCAGCCCGCTTGGCCGCTGCTGTCGACCACGGCTCGGGTGGATGTGTTCAAGCCGTTCCCGTTCGCCACCACGCCCCGACTGGACTCGGTGGACATCGATCTGATGTTCCGCAACTACCTATTCGGCGGCCAGCCTGGCTCCGGCAAGACGTTCGCGTTGCGGGATCTGATCCTGGCCGCCGCGCTCGACCCCCGGTTGGAGATCCGAGGCTACGAGCTGAAGGGTGTCGGTGACTTCGCGGTCGCTGCGCCGGTCATGGCCGAGTATGGCAACGGGTTCGATGACGAGACCCTCGCCGCGTGCTTCGCGTTCATTGAGTGGCTGTATGAGGAGTGCCGCCGCCGGTCCAAGCGAATCGAGCACTACGCCAAGCTCGGCAAGGCGCCCGAGAACAAAGTCACGCCAGAGTTGGCTTCCCTCAAGGGTTCTGGCCTTCACCCGCTCGTCGCGTGGTTCGACGAGCTGCAAGAACTCATGACCTCGAAGTACGGCAAGGCTGCCGGCGAAATCCTTGAGAAAGTCATCAAGCTTGGTCGGGCGTTGGGCATCATCATCCTGCTCGGGACACAGATCCCGGACAAGGACAGCCTCCCGACCGGCATCACCCGTAACGTCAACTCCCGGTTCTGCCTGTCTGTGGCCGACCAGACCGCGAACGACATGATTCTCGGGACGTCGGCCTACAAGAACGGCCACCGCGCCACGGTCTTCCAGCCGGTCAAGGAAGCCGGGTGGGGCATCCTCGCGGGGTTCGGCAAGCCCTCACCAGTGCGGTCCTTCTACGTCGACACCACCGCCGCCGCCCGGATCATCGCCCGCGCCATCGCGTTGCGTGTCAAGGCAGGCACCATGCCCAACCCTGAGGAGCAGACGCGCGACACGACACCCGCGTTCGACCTGCTCGGCGACCTCGCGCAGATCTGGCCGGCGGGTGAGAAGGCCGCGTGGAACGAGACGCTGTGTGCGCTGCTGGCCGAGCTGCGGCCTGACGTCTATGGCGGGTGGGAGGCTGCGCAGCTCTCGACCGCGCTGAAGCCGCACTCGGCGGTCAAGGTCGGTGACGTCGGCCGGCGGATCGATGGCAAGGCCACCACTCGGCGGGGCATTAAGCACGCCGATCTTCTCGCCGCGATTGCGGAACGTGACCGGAAGCAGCGCACCGACTGACCCTGCGCAGGGTGCTAGCGCTAGCGGCCGACCCTGCTAGCGCTAGCACCCCCGCTAGCACCGAAACAAACACCCTGCCTGGGCTCTAGCGACTAGCAGCCCTCGGCTCCGCGCACCCGAAAACGGCCCTGGAGGCACTTCGTGGACCCCCACACCCGACTTGCTATCGGTCTCGTGGCCATCGGCACACTCGTCACGCTCGGTTACGCCCTGGCGTGCTGGATCTGGCCGTTCCGGAACTGCCCGCGCTGCTCGGGCACCGGCAAGCGCCGCTCCCCGTCCGGCCGCGCGTTCCGGCTCTGCCGCCGCTGCGACGGCACCGGCCGCCGGCTGCGCGCTGGCCGCTGGATCTACAACCAGTTCGCCCGCGTCCGCCGGGACGCCCGATGACCAGACACCCCGACTGGTGCGCCCAAGGGCATCGCTGCGGGCTCGGCGAGCACCGGGCCGAGCCGATCGTCATCAACGTTCCCGCGCTGGGCCGGGTGGTCCTGACCCGGGTGCTGGGCACCAACGGCCGCCAGCACGCCGAGGTCCGCCTCCGGCTCGCCCTGGCCGACGCCGAGCCCGCCGCCCGCCGGCAACTGCGCGGCCTGGCCCACGACCTCACCACCGTGATCGAACGCGCCGCACGCTGAAAGGAACGCCCCTCGTGTCCCGTGCCACGCACGACCTGGCCGCCGAGCAAGCCGTCATCGGCGCCGCGCTGCTCGCCCCGCACGTCGTCGCCGACCTGGCCGCCACCCTCGACCCCACCGACTTCCACCGGCCCGCCCACGCGGTGCTCTGGGACGCCCTGCTCGCGCTACACAGCACTGGCCGACCCACCGACGCGATCGCCCTGGCGGCGTACCTCGCGGAAATGGGCGACCTGTCCAAGGTGGGCGGAGCGCCGTACCTGCACACGCTCATGCAAGCTGTCCCGACGCCCGGCAACGCCGGCCACTACGCCGGCATCGTCGCCGAGCACGCCCGCCGCCGCCAGGTGGCGGACCTCGGCGTCCAGCTCGCCGAGCTGGCCGCCTCAGGCGCCGACGTGACCGACGTGGTGGCCGCCGGCCGGGCGATGCTCGACACGGCCACCGCCGGGGGCTGGCCGCCGCTAATCCAGCTCGGCGCCGGCCGCCATCTGCCGCTGTTCCCGGCCGAGGCACTACCCGGCTGGGTCGCCGAGATGGTCTACGGCGTCGCCGAGTTCACCCAAACGCCGCTCGACCTGGCCGGCAGCATCGCCCTCGCGGCGCTGTCCACGGCCGCCGGCGGGCGCGCCGAGGTGGAGGTGCGCGGCAACTGGCGGGAGCCGACGAACCTGTACACCGTCGTCGTCCTGCCGCCCGGCTCGCGCAAGTCCGCCGTGTTCGCGGCCATGACCGGGCCGCTGCTCGCGGCGGAGCGGCACCTCGTGGACCACGCCCGGCCCGCGATCGTGGAGGCCGAGCTCGCGCAGCGCGTCGCGGGCAAGGCCGCCGAACGGGCCGCGAACGCCGCCGCCAACGCCGACGAGTCCGGCCGCGACACCCTGCTCGCCGAAGCCACCGCCGCCGCCATGCAGGCCGACGCGGTGACCATTCCGGCCCTGCCGCAGTTGGTCGCCGATGACGTGACGAGCGAGACGGCCGCGTCCCTGCTGGCCGCACAGGGTGGCCGCCTGGCCGTGCTGTCGCCGGAGGGAGGCATCTTCGCCACCATCGCCGGCCGGTACTCGGGCACACCCAACCTCGAGGTGTTCCTCAAGGGCCACGCCGGCGACATGCTGCGGGTGGGCCGGCTGTCCCGGGCCGCCGAGCATGTCGACAAGCCCGCATTGACCCTTGGGCTGGCCGTCCAGCCCGACGTGCTGCGCGAGATCGCCGGGATGCCCGGCTTCCGCGGCCTGGGGCTGCTGGCCCGCATCCTGTTCGCGTTGCCGGAGAACACCGTGGGCCGGCGGAAGATCGGCGCCGACCCGGTGCCGGCCGAGGTGAGCGCGGCGTACAGCGCCAACCTGTCGGCGTTGGTGCTGAGCCTGGCCGAGTGGACCGATCCGGCCGTCCTGCCGCTCACACCAGAGGCCAACGAGCGCGTGCTGGACATCGAGCGCCAGGTTGAGCCCCGGCTCGCGCCTGGCGGGGCGTGGGCGCACATCGTGGACTGGGGCAGCAAGTACACCGGTGCAGTCGTCCGCGTCGCCGGTCTGATCCACCTCGGCGAGCACCTGCACGACGGGTGGGGCAAGCCCATCGACGCCCTGACCGTCGACCGGGCCGCGATGCTCGGCGAGTATTACGCCGCCCACGCTCTGGCCGCGTTCGACGACATGGGCGCGGACCACGCCACCCGCAACGCCCGGCACGTCCTCGGCTGGATCGAACGCACGGGCTCAACCGCGTTCACCAAGCGGGAGCTGTTCCGGGCGGTCAAGAGCAGCCAGGTTCCCACGGTCTCGGATCTGGATCCGGCGCTCGACGTGCTCGACGCGCACGGCTACGTCCGCCGGCTCGACCCGCCGGCCAGGTCGCCGAAGGGTGGCCGGCCACCCTCGCCGAGCTACCTCGTGCATCCCGAGGTGTATCGGCCGGCGGCCACCGTCCACGCCCTGAGCGAGGTCCGGAGGAGCGCATGACAGAACCGACGCAACTGACACAACGCCTGTCGCGCCGAGGTTCTGTCAGTTCTGGCAGTTCTGTCACCCGCATTTCGACAACGGGGGAAGCCGTCAAGATGCCGTCCAAGGCCCTGTACAAGGTGTCCGAAACCATGGTGGTCCTGAGCCTGAGCCGAACTGTCGTCTACGAGCTGATCCCCGCCGGCCGGCTGCGGACCGTCAAGGAAGGCCGCACGCGGCTCGTGCCGGCCGCCGCCATCGCTGAGTACGTGGCGCTGCTGGAGCGGGAGGCCGCCTGATGCCGAAGCAACGGGAGCGCGGCGAGGGTGCCCTCTACTGGGACGAGCAGCGCCAGCGGTTCACCGCTGAGGTAACGGTCGGGTACACGCCGGCCGGCAAGCGGATCGTCCGCAAGGGGCGCGGGAAGACCAAGACGGAAGCGCGGGCGAAGCTCAAGGAGGTTCTGCGCGACTACGAGGACGGCCTGGCCGTCGGGCCGCTCAACTTCACCGTCAAAGACGCCGTGAAGGACTGGCTGGCCTACGGGCTGAACGGACGCGCGACGAGCACGGTCACGCAGATTACGCAGCTCTGCGAGCGGCACGTCATTCCGGATCTGGGCGCCCGCAAGCTTCGGGATCTCAGCGCGTCGGACGTTGATCGTTGGCTTGCCGCTAAAGCGAAGATTCTCAGCACGAGAAGCTTGCAGAGTATCCACAACTTCCTCAACCGCGCTGTCAAACGGGCGATGGCCCGCGACAACGTGAAGCGCAATGTCGTGGCGTTGTGCAGCGTGCCGAAGGGTCAGCCGGGCCGGCCGTCGAAGTCGCTCACGTTCGCTCAGGCCGAGGCTCTGCTCAACGCCGCTCAGAACGCGCCCCTCGGCGCTTACGTGGTGGTGTCGTTGCTGACCGGGGTCCGGACGGAGGAACTGCGGGCGCTTACATGGGCGCACGTCGACCTTGACGGCCAGGCCGACGCCGACCCGCCTGTGCCACCTTCCATTCAGGTGTGGCGGTCCGTACGTGAAGGTGGAGACACCAAGACCAAGAAGTCACGCAGGACGCTCGCCATATCGGCGCGATGCGTCGTGGCACTTCGGAAACATCGTGACAAAAAGAACGAACCACACCCCGACGATCTGGTGTTCTGCACATCAAGCGGCGCAGAAATGGATCCGGCAAATGTTCGGCGTGGTTTTCGCTCGATTGCGAGGAGGGCCGGCCTTGATGCGGAGAACTGGACACCGCGCGAACTGCGGCACAGTTTCGTGTCGCTGCTCTCCGCCAGTGGGATGAGCATCGAGGCGATTGCGGACCTGATGGGCCACGCCGGAACGCGGGTGACTGAGGCGGTCTACCGGCACCAGCTCCGGCCGGTGCTGCTCGGTGGAGCGGTCGCCATGGACGAGATCTTCGCCGACGACCAGACGGCGCCAACCGCCGGCTGACAGGGTGTTGTCACCCACTTTGCCTACCACCCAACGCAAGAGGGCCTGTCGACGTATCGACAGGCCCTCTGAGCTAGTGGGCGATACTGGGATCGAACCAGTGACCTCTTCGGTGTGAACGAAGCGCGCTCCCGCTGCGCCAATCGCCCCTGCTCGTGGAACTGTACATCACCAGGGGGCGGCGCTGCATCCCGGTACCCCCGGTGTCGGTAGGCTGGGCGGTCTATGGCCCTGTATGCGCTGCTCATCCTGCCCTCCGCCAATCGTGTCTACGCCGAGGCGTCCGTCGAGCTGACCCAAGCCGAGCTCCGAGCGTTCGATCGGGGGGTGCTGGGGAACAAGCTCGCCGCGGTGCAGCAAGCGCAGGTCGGCGGGGTGCCGTACGTGACGTTCGAGGCCGACGAACTCGGCGAGCGGGACGTTGCGGTGCTCGGGAACCTGTCGTCGGTCTACGCGTTGTTCGAGATCGTGCAAGGGGATCTGCTCCGGCCGGTGGAGATGCGGCGGCTCGATCGGTTCGACGATGATTTGATCACCATTCAGAAGTACCAGGGCAAGACCAACGAGCAGTTTACGAAGCTGCTGCTGAACGTCACCCTGCTCGCCTCGGATTGGGCCGGCGAACTGCTCGAGCGGCGGTTCCGGGTGCTCGATCCGCTCTGTGGGCGCGGGACGACGCTCAATCAGGCGTTGATGTACGGGTTCGACGCGGCCGGGGTCGATCGGGATCAGAAGGACTTCGAGGCGTACGCGACGTTCATCCAGACGTGGCTCAAGCGCAAGCGGGTCAAGCACAAGGCCGAATTCGGGCCCGTGCGGCGCGAGCGGCAGGTGGTCGCGAAACGGCTCCGGATCGAGCTCGCCGCCGACCGGGACGATTTCAAGTCGGGGGCCACGCAGCTCTTGGACGTCGTGAACGTCGACACCATGCGGTCGCGGGAGTTCTTCAAGGACGCCACGTTCGACCTCATTGTCACCGATGCCCCGTATGGCGTACAGCACGGCAGCCGCACGGCCGGGAAAGGGCTCGTGCGCAGTCCGGAGGATCTGCTCGCCGAGGCGGCTCCGATTTGGACGCGGCTGCTGCGGCCGGGCGGGGCGATGGGCATCGCGTGGAACACGTTCGTGGCCAAACGGGAGCTTGCCGCCGGGCTGTTGGAGGAGGCGGGGCTGGAAGTGGTCGACGTCGAGCCGTACGGGTCGTTCCGGCACCGCGTCGACCAGGCCATCATGCGCGATGTCCTGGTCGCGCGGAAGCCCGCCTAAAAGACCTCCGGGTCGGGGTGGAACCCGATTCCCAGCAGTGTCCACCGTGGACCGTGGGCGGCCAGCCGGGCGCGGAAGTCGTTCCATTCCCGGGCGTCCTGCGGCGACCAGGCCAATTCGGCTACCGCGGGGAGTCGGGGAAACGTCAGCAGATCGATTTCGGCCACGGTCGCCACGGTCTCGGTCCACAGTGGAGCTTCAATGCCGAGGACCATGGCGCCGGGAATGAGCCGGTCCGGATCCCAGTCATAGGCGGTCCGCGTGGTGACGAGCCCCGCCCAGTCCAATCCGATCGGCGTTTCGCGGGTGTACTTCATGTCGAGGTACACCCGGTCCGCCGGTGACAACACCAGCCGATCCCCCTGCGCGACCGCCGCGAGCACATCCTCGTCGGGCGCGGGACCGTGCCCCCAGTACTGCGCGACCCGCCCGGAAACGGTTCGCGCCGGGCCGATCTGGTGCCAGCCGACGACGGTCTTGCCGAGCTCGCCGACGATCGGCTGCACCCGGTCCAGGAACGCCAGATAGTCCTCGGTGGACGTGCTCTGGGCCTCATCGCCGCCAATGTGCAGATACGGGCCGGGGGTGAGCGCGGCGACTTCCGTGAGCACGTCCCGGATGAAGTCGTAGGTGACGTCCCGGCCGACGGCGAGCGTGCTGAAACCGACGTCGACGCCGGTGTACGCGGCCGGCGCGACACCGTCGGCATTGAGCTCCGGATAGGCGTGCAGGGCCGCATTGGTGTGCCCCGGCATGTCGATTTCCGGCACCACGGTCACGAACCGCGCGGCCGCGTAGTCGACGATCCGCGCATAGTCGGCCTGGCTGAAACAGCCCCCGGCACCGCCCCCGACCTGCGACGCGCCGCCGACCGTGGCCAGCTCCGGCCACTTCTCGATGGCGATCCGCCAGCCCTGGTCGTCGCTCAGGTGCAGGTGCAGGACATTCATCTTGTACCGCGAAATCGCGTCGATGAACCGCTCGACCACCTCGACGCCGAAGAAGTGCCGGGAAACGTCGAGCATCGCCCCGCGGTACGCGAATCGCGGCGCATCGACGATCCGCCCGCCCGGCACCGTCCAGGGCCCATTCGCGGCCGGCAGCAGTTGCAGCAGGGTCTGCACGCCGTAGAAGAGCCCGGCCTCGGTACGGGCCCGAACGACCACCCGTTCCGCGTCGACCACGAGTTCATAACCCTCATCGCCGAAATCACCGAAGTCGCCGGAATCGCCGGAATCGCCGTCGAGCCGCAGCGAGATCGCGGACTGCGGCCCGCCCTCGACAATGGGCAGGGCAAATTCGGTGGCGGCCCGGAGCGCCGAAGCGAGATACGCCCCGACGCCCGCCGAGTCGGAGCTGATCACCGCGTCGGCCGAGAACGTAAAACTGACCCCGGAGGCGGGCTCGACGCGGGCCGGGACGGGCACGACCGTAATGTCGTTCATGCCCAGATCATCGCAGGAAATCGGGAGGTGCATCGACCTTGTCCACCCGCCGCCGCCTCCTGGCAGGCACGATCGTCGCCGCCAGCATGATGGTGGCCTGGTACCTGCGAGAGACGAACGACCCGCAGGACGGTGCGGCGCGCCCCTCCGCCACCGCGCCGCTGAGCTTCCCGCCGGACGGGCGCCCGGTCGTGCCGGACCTGACCGGCCGGCTCCTCGACGACAGCGCGTTCCGCCTCGCCGACTGGCGCGGCTCCGTCGTGGTGGTCAACTTCTGGGCGTCCTGGTGCCCGCCCTGCAACGACGAGGCCGCCGACCTGCAGGCCGTGGCCGCCGCCACCGGTACCCTCGGCGTGCGCGTCCTGGGTGTGAACGTCAACGACGACCGGGACGCGGCCGAGCGGTTCGTCGCCACCTACGGCGTGACGTACCCGAACCTGTTCGACCCGACCGGCGAGATCCCGCTCGTCTTCCCGGCGATCTCACCCCGCACGCTGCCGAACACCGTCATCGTGGACCGGACCGGCAAGGTGGCCCTGGTCGCCCGCCGGAAGATCGGCCGCGACGAGCTCGAGTCCGCCGTCCGCACCGTCGCCGCTGAACCGGCGGCGGCTACGACGGGCGGAGGTCGGACCGGGCGATGACGTTCAGCATCGGGGCGCCGGTGACGAAGTTGCGCAGGTTGGTCAGGAACAGGTCCCAGATGCGGTCCAGGTAGTGGGTGCTGCCGCTCGAGCCCGAGATGTGCGCCGTCACGATCGTGTTCGGCAGGTCCCAGAACGGGTCGTCCGCGGGCATCGGCTGGCGGTAGTGGTCATCCAGCGCCGCCCCGCCCAGGTGGCCGTTCCGCAAGGCGGCGAGCAGTGCCTGTTCGTCCACCACGCCGGCACGGGCCGGGTTCAGCAGGAGGGCGCCGCGCGGGAGGAGGGACAGGGCCTCCGCGTCGACCAGGCGCCTGGTGCCGGCCGTCAGCGGCGTGGTGACGATCAAGGCGTCCAGCCCCGTGTAGAAGTCCCGGTGCTCGCTCAGCTCGAAAGTCCTGGCCGGGGTCGGTGGCTCGACGGCGTTGTAGCGCGGGCCGCGGTCCTTCACCCCGCCCCGCGTCATGACCCAGATCTCCAGGCCCAGCAGCGAACAGTGCCGGGCCACCTCGCGGCCGATGTTGCCGTAGCCCAGGATGCCCACGCGGCGGCCGGAGAGCTCCGACTGGAAGACCGGGCTCCGGTTCCACTCGTGCGAGCGCTGCGCGGCGAGCATGCCGGGGAAGTCGCGGTACAGCGCCAGCAGCATCAGCACGCACCACTCGGCGATCGGCTTGTCCTGGACGCCGCTCGCGTTCGTCACCAGAGCCGTGACGCCCTCGGCCTGGGCGTAGCCGTGCGAGCCCAGCTGGAGCCATTCCAGGGCCGGTAACGGCGGGCAGCGGTCGGCGAACAGCACCGTGGTCGACGGCGGGACCGGATCGTCCGGGCCCAGGCACGTCACCTCCGCGCCGGGGGCCACGGCGGACACCTGCGGGGCATATCGAGCAGCGAGCGGCTGCGCCAGGACGATGTGCATCGCGGTCAGCTTCGCATCAGTTTGCCGGGGACGCTGGAGAACTCCTCGGCGCCGGGGCGGAACGGGTAGCGGTCGCGGATCGAATGGGGCAGGTGGACGCCCAGGCCGGGGGTGTCCGGGCGGTGTACGACGCCGTCGTGGACCTCCAGGGTCCAGAGCTCCGTGTGCAGCGGGCCGGCCGCCGGCGGGAGCTCCACGATCAGGGTGTTCGGGCAGGCGAAGGCGGCGTGGACGTTCTGCATGACGCCGATGCCCGCCGACCAGGCGTGCGGGGCCACCCTCGGAAAGTGCGCCGCCACGCGGACGAAGGCGTCGATGCCGAGCCAGGCGGCGTCCGGCTGGGCCACGTCGAAGGTGTAGCCGGTGAACTCGGCGTAGCTGGTCAGCTGCTCGCCGCCCGCGATCGGGATCGGGCCGCCGCACAGTTCGGCGTAGCCCGCGAGGTCGTCGTAGGGCAGGGGTTCCTCGAAGAACACGAGACCGTACGGCGACAGCGCGTCCATGACGTCGCGCGCGGTCGAGACATGCCAGCGGGCCGCGCCCTCGCGGTGGCCCATGTGGCCGTCCAGCAACAGGTTGACGTCGAACGCCGCGTGGACCCGGGAGACCTTCTCGACCTCGGCGTCGACGCTGAACTCCAGTTCCTCGCGGGTCGTGGAGTCCAGGTAGCCGGACGAGAGCTTGACCGCCGAGAAGCCCAGCGAGCGGTAGAACTCCACCTTGCGCAGCAGGTCGTCGAACGGCCAGGGCGAGGGGCCGCCGGTGGCGTAGGCCGGCAACGTCGAAGGCGCGGTGGCGGCCAGCAGGCGGTGGACCGGCAGCCGCAGCAGCTTGCCGGCCAGGTCCCACAACGCGCCCTCGATGCCGGCGAGGACCGCGGCGCCCAGGCCCACCCGGCCCCAGAACTGGAAGCAGGTGCGCATCCGCGCGACCAGCGCGCGCACGTCCAGGGTGTCCGGCTCGAACGGCTCGGCGTGCAGCAGGATCGGCCGCAGGTAGTCGACGACCAGCGGCACGCTCTCCGGGAAGAAGTACCCGGCGTAGGTCTCGCCGAGGCCCGTCTCGCCGGTGTCGGTGACGAGCTCGATGAAGGCGGCGCTGCGGCTCTGCTTGAACACCGACAGCCACGGGTCGTCCGTGCAGGGGCCGGTCAGCAGGACGGTTCGGACCTCGGTCAGGCGCACGCCGCCACGGTGCTTGGAACTGCGTTCCATGTCAAGCACGGCCCCGATTGACATGGAACGACAAGCGTCTTAGCGTCCGCATGAAATGGCGTTCCATGTAGACGGGAGTCGCTTCATGCCACGTTCCGGGTTCATCGGTGGGGCCGCGGCCGGATTCGCCCTGGCATTACTCGCGGTCGGGGTGGCCGCCAATCCGAGCACCGTCACCGTCACGCGGGCCGGTGGGTCGCTCCCATTGACCGGCGACGAACTCGTGTCCGGGGACGGTGGCGCGCCGGATCAGTTCGCGGCCGGGAGCGGGTCGCACTGGAACGTGCTGAACTGGGGGCCCGGGTCGCTCGCCGCGGTGCCGGCGTCGTACGGGCTGGACAGCGTGGACGGCACCGGCCGTACCGTCAAACGGCTCTTCGTTTCTTCGCAGGCGAATCCGGACGTGGGGACGGCCGCGAGCGTGGTGAACATGTCGACGTCCGACGATTCGGGACTGTCGTTCCCGACCACCCGGCGAAACTATCCGACCACCGCGCTCAATATGGTGCGGCGGCCGGACGGATCGCTGCTCGGCATCGACTTCATCCCGGAGTGGGCCGACACCGCGCACACGCGCGTGAATCTCATCGTGCACACGTCCGAGGACGGCGCGAAATGGACGACGAGAAAGGCACCGCTCACCATGCCGCCGGGGATGCCGCTCGGGCCGGTGTCCAACGGGCTGCGGGTCCATAGGGCGCCACTGGTACTGCAGGACGGCACCATTCTCCAGCCCGCCTACACGGTGCTGGCCGGGACCAGCCGGCAGATCTCGATCGTGCTGCAGTCCACGGACAACGGGAAGTCGTGGACGTTCCGCTCGCAGATCAGGAGCGAGAACACGCCCGGCACGAACGAGGTCGGGTGGAGCCGGACCAGCGACGGGCGGCTGACCGCGGCGCTGCGCACCACCGACAACCCGGCGCGGCTGGTGCAGTCGTTCTCCGGCGACGACGGGCGCACCTGGAGCGAGCCGGTCCCGCTGCGCGGCCCGGACGGCGTGCAGGTCGTCGGCATCTACCCGGACCTCGTGCTGCAGCCCAACGGCACGCTGCTGCTGTCGACCGGCCGGCCGGACGTTCGGGTCCTGACGAGCTTCGACGGCACCGGAACGAAATGGGATACTCAGCAGACGGTGTTCGCGAATTACCCGTCGACCGGCAACAACGGGCGATACGACGGCACCAGCGGCAACACGAGCCTCGAATCGGTGTCGGCCAGCCGATCAGTGCTCTTCTACGACCAGTGCGCCGTGTGGGGCTGCGGCGCGTACGACGAACAGATGGGCATCAGCGCGCAGTACGTCGCGGCGGTCACCCCGGGCACGGGGCGCATCGACGTGATGAGCAAGCTGCTCGACGGCAGCGCGACCCTGAGCGGAACGTTCCGGAAGAGCCGGTTCCCGGAGACGCGGCCGCAGGGAGCGTTCGACGGCAGCTCGTCCCCCAGCGCCGCCGCGGTGCTCAGCAAGGACATGGTGCTGAAGCTCGACCGCGCGTACGCGGTGAACCGGATCGGGCTCATGCTCGGCAACGGCCAGCCGCAGACCGCCACGGTCCAGCTGTCCGCCGACGGTGAGCACTGGTCGGCGCCGGTCGTCAACGCGGCCGGGCGGCGCGACTGGGCGCTGCGCTACACCGACTTCCCGGTGCAGCAGGCGCAGTACGTCAAGGTCACCGGGGCCGGCACCACCGTCACCGAGCTGGAGGTGTACGCCGCCGGCATCGACACGTTCGAGAACGAGAAGCCGTTCGCGGTCCCCCGCGGCTGGCGCGACGCCGAGCACGCCTGGGTGACCGACGTGGCGGCCAACGTGGCCTACGGCGAGTTCGGCGGCGCCCACAGCGCCACCGCCCTGCGCCTGTGGGACAAGTGGACCGACGACAACGCCCGCATCACCCGCTCCTTCCCCGCCGCCGGGCACACGAGCGCGGCGATGCAGTGGGGCTACGCCGACGGCCGGACGAAGTTCACGATCGGCCTGGGCCAAGGTACGAGCGGCGCATGGTCCTTCGCCATCGTCGCCGGCGCCGGCGCGACCACGCCCCAGTCGGTGCAGGTCTTCGACGGGAAGGCCTGGACGAGCCTCGGCTCGCTGAGCGCGGTCGTGCCCGCCCGCACCTACGTCCCGGTCACCCTCGACGCGGACGCGACCACGGCCACGCTCACCGTCAACGGCCAGCGGTTCACCACGACGACCCGCTCCGGCGCCGCGACCACGTTCGACGCGCTGACCCTCACCACCGGCGACCCCGCCGAGTACGGCGGCGCCTACTACGTCGACGACGTGTCCATCTCGTAGGCGATCTTCCCGCGCCGCGAGGTGGTCTCGAAGGCCCGATGAGCGTCGGCGGCGGCGCTCATCGGGTACGTCGCCTGCAGCGGCACCCGGATCCGCCCCGCCTCGGCCAGCCCGTGATGCCCGGTCGGCTCCCCGGCCAGCTCCCCCATCGAGATCGCGACCCCGAGCCCGGCAGCGGCGAAGTCGGCGATGGTCAGCACGTGCGCCGGGTCGCCGGTGGCCGCGATCAGAGGCATCAGCCCGGCCCCGGCGGTGTCGAGCACACGGTCGAACCGCCCGGAGATCTCTCTGGGCACCGGCGAGGCGCCCAGCGATTCCACCAAAGCCGCGTCCGCGGAACTCCCGTACACCGTGAGCCCCCGCAGGACCGCCAGCTGCACCGCGATGCTGCCCACCCCACCGGAGGCCCCGGTCACGAGCAGCCGCATCCCGGGTGCGACGCCCAGCCGGTCCAGGGCCCGCGTCGCCGTCTCCAGGCTCGTCCCGGCCGCCCCCGCCTCGGCCCACGGCATCGCGGGAGAGCGCCGCGCCCAGTGCCGCAGCACCGCGAGGGAGGCCGTCGCGCCCCCGAGCGCGGCGAGCGGCACGATCCCGAAGACCTCGTCGCCGGGAGCCCACCCGGTGACGCCCGGCCCGAGCTCGTCGATGACCCCGGCCGCGTCGACGCCGGGAATGTGCGGCAGCGCGATGCGGGCCACACCTCGGCCGGCCCGGAGGTTGACGTCGACCGGGGACACGCCGGCCGCGCGGACGCGGATGCGCACCTCGCCCGGCCCCGGGTGCGGGTCGGGCGCCGCGGCGACGTGAAGGACATCGGGCGGCCCGAACCGCGCGAACTGTACGGCCTGCATGCGGGCTACCGTAGGCCCGGAAATCGGATGCGCACCGGAAGTGAGAGCCGTGGACGCCGGATCGACTCGGAACCGCCGCAGCGACGCGCAGGCCAACCGGGAGCGGATCGTGGCCGCCGCGCGGGCCGTCTTCGGCGCTGCCAGCGACGCGCCGACCCGGGCTGTGGCGCGGGCGGCCGGGGTCGGGGTGGCGACGGTGTACCGGCACTTCCCGAGCCGCGAGGACCTCGTCGACGCCGTCCTGCGCGAGCTCGTCGACGGCTGCGAGCGGGACCTGCGCGCCGCGGTCGCGCACGAGGACCCGCGGGCCGGGCTGGCGTTCGCGATCCGCGCGTTCGCCGCGCGACAGGCGGAGAACCGTGAGCTCGGCACGGTACTGATGCGGCGTTTTCCGCAGGAACGAGCCGAGCACTCGGCGCAGTTCGATGCCCTCGTGGCGCGGGCCAAGGGCGCCATGCGGGACGGGCTGACCGTCCAGGACGTGCGCGCCGGGCTGATGGGGATCGCCGGGGCGAGCAGGGCAGCGGTGCCGCGGCTGACCGAAGTGGTGCTCGCCGGGATACTGGCGTGATGTTCGTCATCGACGCGGGCTCGGCGGTGCCGCCCTACGAGCAGCTCCGCCTGCAGGTCGCCGCCCGCATCCGGGACCGGTCGCTCGCCGTGGGGACCCGCCTGCCGACCATCCGCAGCCTCGCCGCCGAGCTCGGGCTGGCCGTGAACACCGTGGCGCGGACCTACCGGGAGCTGGAGGACGCCGGCCTGATCGAGACCCGCGGCCGGGCCGGGTCCTACGTGACCGCGGCCGGCCAGGCGGCGCTGGAGCGGGTGCGGCGGGCCGCCGAGGACTTCGCGGCGGTGGTCGCCGCCTCCGGAATCGAGGCCGAGGAGGGTCTACGAATCGCGGAGGCGGCCCTGCACCGCAGAACTTAGGCCGGCACGGCCATCGAGGCGAGCAGCAGCTTGGCCTGGATCGCCGCGGCCGACGCCTCCATGCCGTTGAACATGAACGCGAGCAGCGCGTCGTTGCCCACCCAGGCGCAGATGGACAGCGTCGCGCCGTTCGAGCTCGTCTTCTGGCACTCGGAGCTGCCGCCCAGCTTGCCCGCGTCGAACGGGGTCGAGTCGGAGCCGGTGCTGTTGAGCGACTTGAAGGCGCCGGTGAAGAAGTCCTTGAGCTGCTTGTCCGGGCCGCCGATGCTGAACGCCGAGCCGGTGCCGCCCCAGACCACGACGACGTGCGAGGTCTGCTTGGTGTCCTGGTACTGCGCCGCGAACGGGTTCTCCACGCCGGCGTCGGCCATCTGCTGGCTCATGGTCTTGGCCTGGTCCTGGTTGGACTGCTTCTTCCAGGAGCCGACGGTGGCCGGTGCGGTCAGCGTGACCTTCGGGTTGGTCGGCGCGGTGGTCTTCGGGGCGCCGGTCGTCTTCGTCGCCCCGGCCGTCCCGGTCGCGGTCCCGGTCGGGCCGGCGGTGGTCGCGTTGGCGGTCGGCGTGTCGGGCTCGTCCGACGAGCTGAGCTTGTAGGCGACCGCGCCCACGCCGCCGATCAGCACGATCGCGATGGCGACGATCACGCCGATCATCAGGCCGTTGCTCTTCTTCGGCGGCGGCGGCGTGTAGAGCGGCGGCTGCTGGGGCTGGTTGAAGCCGTACCCCTGGTCGTACGCCGGCGGCTGCTGGTACGCGGGCGGCTGCTGGTAGGCCGGGGGCTGCTGGTAGGCCGGCGGCTGCTGCGGCTGGCCGTAGCCCTGGCCGTACTGGGGCGGCTGCTGCGGCTGCTGACCGTACGGGTCGTAGTTCGGCGGCTGACCATATGGGTCGGACATGAGAGCTCCTCGGCGCAGGTGAAGACCGCCGCAGCATAGTCGGCCCTCGCTACAACTGGTGTCGCATACAAGGCTCAGCTTCGGCACCTGCCCGCCGATCGGCAGGCGTGTGGCGCGCGCCGGACCGGCCCCTGATCCACGCGCGCGACCGCGTGGCGGCGACGCGCTCGGTCGCCTACTTCTTCATCGCCGGCGGGTCCGTCGTCGGCGCGTGTGCGCTGCTCGTGCCCGGTTTCGCGGGCGGGTCGACGGCCGGCGTGCTGACCACCGAGGCGGTGGCCGGATCGATGGTCGCGGCGGGCGCGCTGTGCCGGCTCGCACCGCAACGGATTCCCGATGTGTTCTGGGTCATCGTGCCGTTCGTGGCGGTCGCGCTGATGGGCATGCTCAACCTCGTCACCCACGATGTCAGTGTCAGTGCGCACTTGTACTTCCTGTGGCCCCTCCTCTACGCCGCCACCTTCGTCCGCCGGGACCTGATGTACGCCCTGCTCGCCGCGGCCAGCGCGACGGACGCGGCGGTGACGTTCTGGCTCAAGTACGACGTCAGCGCGGCCACCGACATCGCCGCGCTGGTCACCGCGTACACCGTGTCCACGGTCGTCGTCTCCAAGCTGCGCGGCCGCTCGGAGGCGCTGGTGGCCCGTCTGGAGGAGCAGGCGCTGACCGACCCGCTGACCTGCCTGCCCAACCGGCGCGCCTTCGACCTGGAGCTGTCCCGGGCGCTCGCCGCCGGCTCCGAGCGCTGCCTGCTCATCGTCGACGTCGACCACTTCAAGACGATCAACGACACCTGGGGCCACGGTACGGGCGACGCCGTCCTGACCCGCGTCGGCACGGCGCTGCGCACGGCGACCGGCCCGGGCGACGCGACGGCCCGGCTCGGCGGCGACGAGTTCGCGGTCGTGGTCGAGGGCGGCGAGGAGCGCGCCCGCGCGGTGGCGGCCCGGGTCCGCGAGCTCGTCGCGAGCTCCTCCGACCTGCCCGACGGGCTGCCCACGCTGAGCATCGGCCTGGCCTCGACCGCCGACCTGCCCGCGGCCGGCCCGGAGGCGCTGCTCGCGGCGGCCGACCGGGCGCTGTACGACGCCAAACTCCGCGGCCGGAACCGGGTCGCCTCAACGCGAGAAAAGCCCGAAATTCCCCGTTTTTCGATTACTCGCAGTAGCGATGGGTAAGCATAGGGTGATCGCTGTCGAGACCAACGGGGGTTTCACTCAATGCCTGCCAGCAAAAGCAAGCGGCGTCTGCCGGTTGCCGTTGGGGCCGCTAGCTTCCTCGCCGTACTGACCGCGGGCGTGCTCAACCAGACCGGAGCCGGCGCGCAGACCGTGTCGCCCGGTGCGCGCGCGGCCGAGACGATGACGCCGGATCCCGGGCTCAGCGCCTGGACCACGGCCTATCCCGGTGCGCCGGGCAGTGCCACGCCGTGCCCGACCGACACGTTCGGCAATCCAGGGGCACCTCAGCCGATGCCGACCGACACCGCGACGCCCACGCCGGGCGGATCGGTCGTCTACCCGCCGAGCCCGGTCGCGCCGAGCGCCTCGGTGATCATCCCGCCGGGCCTGTTCCCAACGCAGGAGCCCAACCCGGGCTCGACCGTGCCGGGCACCGAACCGATGCCGGGCTCGTCGGTCGGACCGGTGACCAACCCGATGCCGGGCGGCCCGATCGTCCCGGGCACCGAGGAGACACCGCTGCCGGGCAGCACCGACATGCCGATGCCGGTGCCCATGCCGACCGACACCATGAACAACCCGGTGCCGCAGCCGACCGACACCTTCGGTAACCCAATGCCGCAGCCCACCGACACCATGAGCCCGACGCCGCAGCCGACGGACACCGCGACGCCGACGCCGACGCCGAGCTGCACCACCGCGGCGCCCACGCCGGCGCCGACGGACACCTTCGGCAACCCGATGCCGATGCCCACGGACACCATGAGCCCCACTCCGATGCCGCAGCCGACCGACACGTTCGGCAATCCGATGCCGATGCCCACGGACACCATGAACCCGACGCCGCAGCCGACCGACACGTTCGGCAACCCGATGCCGCTGCCGACGGACACGATGAACCCGGTGCCGCAGCCGACGGACACCATGAACCCGATGCCGCTGCCGACCGACATCAACGGCAACCCGATCCCGCAGCCGACCGACACGTTCGGAGCCCCGCCGGCGCCCATGCCGACGGCCAGCGTGGTCCTGCCGGCACCCATCCCGACCATCACGTACACCGAGCGCGCGCGCTGATCGACCGACCGGGCACGGGGCGGATCCGCGAGGGTCCGCCCCGTGCTCACGTGCGTGCCCAAATGGTCCTCGCTGGTATGGTCACGCGATGTTGACGGGTACGGCCGGCCTGGGCGAGACCGACGAGACGGGCGACACGACCGCACCTGCCACCGAGGGCAGGATCGTGAGACAGCGGCGCAGCGAGGAATCGGACGGCATCACCGAGATCACCACGAACCGGACCGGCCGCCGGGCCGACCTGCTCGCGCTCGGCAGCTACCTGCTGGGCGCCCTGTTCGTGGTCGCGCCGATCCTCGCCCACTACGGCAGGCGGATGCCGATCAGCCCCGGTGACCGCGCCCAGGCCGAGTACTTCCTGGCCTGGTCGGCCCGGGTCGTGTCGCACGGCGAGAACCCGTTCCACATCACGCAGTACAACGCCCCGCTCGGCGTCAACGGCATGGCCAACACCACCGTGCTCGGCCTGGGGCTGCCCCTGTCGCCGATCACGCTGCTGTTCGGGGCCCAGGTCACCTTCGACATCCTGATCGTGCTGGGCATCGCCGGCACCGCCGCCGCCTGGTACTGGGTGCTCTCCCGCCACCTCGTCACCAGCCGCACCGCCGCGTGGGTGGGCGGGCTGGTCGGCGGGTTCGCGCCGACGGTCACCTCGCACGCGTCGTACCACGTGAACCTCGTCGCGCAGTTCCTGGTACCACTGCTGGCCTGGCGCACGTTCAAGCTGCTCGAGGGCCGCCCGCTGCGCAACGGGCTGATCCTCGCCGCCCTGGTCGTCTACCAGGTGTTCATCAACGAGGAGACGCTGTTCCTGGCCGCCCTGGCGATCGGGCTGGTGCTGCTGCTCTGGGCGGTGCAGCGCCGGGACCGGGTGCGGGCCGCGATCCGGCCGCTCGCCGCCGGGCTGGGCGTCACCGCCGGCGCGTCGCTGATCCTGCTGGCCTACCCGCTGTGGTTCCAGTTCTTCGGCCCGGGCGCGTACCACGGCGGCGAGCAGTACATGACCACGTTCCGCATGGACGTGCTCGGGATGACCTCCTACGGCAGCAACAGCGTGGCCGAGCGCCTGCGCCGCTTCGGCGAGCCGCCGCCGCCCCTGGGCGCCGAGGAGCACGGCTTCCTCGGCTGGGCCCTGGTGCTGCTGCTGGTCGCGCTGGTCGTCTGGCAGTGGCACGACGTGCTGATCCGCAGCCTGGCCGTCACCGGCGTGGCCTTCCAGATGCTGGCCTGGGGCTCGCCGCTGCAGTGGCAGGGCCGCGACACCGGCATCCCCGGGCCGTTCGCGCTGCTGCAGCACCTGCCGCTGTTCGACACGCTGCTGCCGACCCGCCTCGGCGAGGTGACGAACTGGGCCGTCGTGCCGATCCTGGCCCTCGGCGTCCAGCGGCTGCTCGCCCTGGACGGGCTGCCGGTGCGCACCCGGCAGCTGTTCATCGCCACCGCGCTCGTGGCCGCCCTGCTGCCGGCCGCGCCGATGCCGATCAAGGTGGTGACCCGGCCCGCGATCCCGGCGTTCGTGTCGGCGGGGACCTGGAAGCAGTACGTCGGGCCGGACCAGACGGTGCTCATCGTGCCGCTGCCGCAGTGGGACTTCCCGACCGCGATCTGGTGGACCGGGGCGACCGGCACGGACATGAAGGTGTCGCACGGGTACTTCCTGGGGCCCGCCGACGGCATCGACGGCCACCACGCCACCCCCGGCCCGGCCCAGCGTCCGACGGACAAGCTGTTCGCCGAGGCCATGTACAAGGGCACGGTCCCTCCGATCACCGACGCGGACCGGACCCGGGCCCGGGACGACCTGCGGTACTGGCGGACCTCCCTCGTGCTGGCCCCGCAGGGCGCGCAGTGGGAGGCCGTGCGCACCACGCTGACCGGCCTGTTCGGCCCCGGCACGAACACCGGCGGCGTCTGGATGTGGGACGTTCGTCACTTGTAGCGGTTGACAGATCGCCCTCCGTGCGTGTTCATCGAGTGATGCCGATCGTGAACGCGTCCGGGTGAGGCGCCTGCTCGCCGTGCCGGCGGCGCGGACGTACCTGCTCGGGCAGGCCGTCTCGCTGCTCGGCGACTCGACCCTCTGGCTCGCCACGAGCGTGTGGGTCAAGACGCTCACCGGGAGCAACGCCGCGGCCGGGCTGGTGTTCTTCTGCTTCACCGCCCCGGCGCTGCTCGGCCCGGTGGCCGGGGCGCTGGTCGACCGGTTCCGCCGGCGCACGCTGCTGATCTGGGCCAACGCCGGGGCCGCGGTGGCCGTCCTGCCGCTGCTGGCGGTCGACGGGCCGGGCCGGATCTGGCTCGTGTACTGCTCGATGGCCCTCTGCGGCGCCGCCTACACGCTGCTCACCCCGGCCCAGTCCGCCCTGCTGGTCTCGATCGTCCCCGGCGACCTGCTGGCCGACGCCAACGGCCTGCTGCGCACCGCCCAGGAGACGCTGCGCCTGATCGGGCCGCTGCTCGGGGCCGGGCTGTTCGTGCTGACCGGGCCGACCGCGGCGATCCTGGTCGGCGCGGTGAGCTACGCGGTGCCGATCGTGTCGCTGCTGCGGCTGCGGGTCGAGGAACGCCGGCCGGAGCGGCTGGCCGGTGAGGGCGGCGGGCTGCGCTTCATCGCCCGCCAGCCCCGGCTGCGCCCCGTCGTGCTGGCCGCGGCGTGCGCGCTGTGCGTGCTCGGCTTCAGCGAGACCACCGTGTTCGCCGTGGCCGGCCAGGGATTGCACCGCTTCCCCGCGTTCGTCGGGGTGCTCGCCGCCGTGCAGGGCGCGGGCGCGCTGATCGGCGGGCCGAGCGCCGCGCCGCTGGTCCGCCGCCTGGGCGAGGCCCGGCTGATGGCCGCCGGGATGGTGGTCGGGGCGGCCGGGGCGCTGTTGCAGGCGGTGCCGGTGGACGCCGTGGTGCTGCCCGGGGCGGCGCTGTTCGGCGTCAGCCTGCCCTGGCTCACGGTCGGCTTCATCACCCGGGTCCAGCTGATGACCCCGCACCGGCTGCAGGGCCGGGTCTTCGCGGCGGCGACGATGGCGGTCACCGTGCCGCAGACCCTGTCGATCGCGCTCGGGGCGGCGCTGATTCCCTCCACCGGCTACCGGGCGCTGCTGGGCACGATCGCCGCGGTGCTCCTGCTGTGCGCGGTCTACCTGGTGCTTCAGCCGGACGAGCGCCCCACGGCGGCCCGCACCCCGTCGAGCACGGTCTGCAGCCCGCGCTCGAAGCTGGCGTCGCTGTTCGGGTCGAGGATCGTGCGGAGACTTGCGCTCATCAGGGGGTACACCTCGAGGAATCGCAACACCTCGTCGACTCCCAGCCCCGGCTCGTCCCCGCCGCCGCCCCGCAGCCGGTCGGCCTGCTCGTCGAGCGTGAAGCCCGACACGTAGTTGCTCACCGCGATCAGCGCGGTCATCGCGTCGGCCGGGGGCAGACCGGCCGCGCACAGCACTTCCAGCTGCCGTTCGATGTTCCCCAGTTGTACTGCCTGAGGCCGCGTCGACGCCGCCAGCATCGCGCCGTCGCGGTGCCGGTTGAGCCCGGCCCGCAGCTCCCGGGCCCGCTCGGCCAGCCAGTCGTCCCAGGGCTCGCCGGGCGCGGGCGGTGCGGCCGGCGGCGTCCGGGCGGCGATCGTCTCGGCCAGCTGGTCGAGCAGCTCCTGCTTGTTCTTGAAGTGCCAGTAGAGGGCCGGGGCCTGCACCCCGAGCTCCCGGGCGAGCCGGCGCAGCGAGAGCCCGTCCAGGCCGACCTCGTCCAGGAGATCGATGGCGGCCTTGATCACCCGTTCCCGGTCCAGCGGCACGATTGACACTTTAACAGTGTTCAGGAATCCTTAACACCGTTAAGTCCTTAACGGCGTTAAGGAGCGCTGTCATGATCGAAACGCGCGGTTTGATCAAACGATTCGGGGGCCGGCCCGCGCTGGACGGGGTCGACCTCCACGTCCCGGCCGGCACCGTGTGCGGGCTGCTCGGGCCGAACGGGGCCGGCAAGACCACCGTGGTGCGCATCCTGGCCACGCTGCTGCGCCCCGACGCCGGCACGGCCCGGGTGGCGGGCCACGACGTGGTGCGCGACGCGGCCCGGGCGCGGCTGCGGCTGGGGCTGGCCGGGCAGTACGCGGCGGTCGACGAGGTGCTCACCGGCCGCACCAACCTGGTGCTGTTCGGCCGGCTGTACCACCTCTCGCCCCGGTCGGCCCGCCGGCGGGCCGACGAGCTGCTGGAGCGGTTCGGGCTCACCGCGGCCGCGAACCGGCCGGTGCGGACGTACTCGGGCGGCATGCGCCGCCGGCTCGACCTGGCGGCCAGCCTGATCATCGCTCCGGCCTGCCTGTTCCTCGACGAGCCGACGACCGGCATCGACCCGGGCACCCGGCTGGAGATCTGGGACATGATCGCCGAGCTGGTCCGGGAGGGCACCACGGTGCTGCTCACCACCCAGTACCTGGACGAGGCCGACCGCCTCGCCGACCAGATCGTGGTGCTGGACCGGGGCCGGGTGGCCGCGGCCGGCCCGCCCCTGGAGCTCAAGCGGGCGATCGGCGGGGCCCGGGTGGACGTGGTCGTGCACGACCCGGCCCGGGCCGGCGCGGCCGCGGCGATCATGGGCGGCGACGTGACGGTGGCCGGCACCCGGCTGTCGGTGACCTCCGACGAGCTCGTCCGCATCGCCACCGAGCTGGCCGCGGCCGGGATCGAGGTCGACGACATCGCGTTCCGCCGCCCCACCCTCGACGAGGTGTTCCTGCACCTGACCGCACCGGCGAGCAGGGTGGCGGCATGATCGCGGACACCTGGGTGCTGGCCGGGCGCAGCTTCTCGCGGCTGCGGCGGGAACCGGGCGAGCTGATCGGCTTCCTGGTGTTCCCGATCATCATGATCGTCCTGTTCGCGTACGTCTTCGGCAGCGCCATCAGCCTGCCCGGCGGCGGCGACTACGGCGCGTTCCTGATGCCCGGGATCTTCATGCAGACCATGGCGCTGACCGCGGTCCAGGCCGCGACCCGCACGAACACCGACATGACCCAGGGCATCATCGACCGCTTCCGGTCCATGCCGATCGCCCGCGCGGCCGTGCTGACCGGCACGAACCTGGCCGAGCTGCTGCTGCGGCTGCTGGGCCTGGCCGGCATGGTGCTCTGCGCCCTGCTGCTGACCCACTGGGCCCCGCACCGCGGGGTGCTCGCCACGGCGGCCGGCTTCGGGCTGCTGGCCCTGTTCGGACTGGCCATGATCTGGGTGGGCACCTGCATCGGCCTGGCCGTGGCCAGCCCGACCGTCGCCGACCAGGCCACGTTCTCCTGGCTGTTCCCGATGACCTTCCTGGCCAACACGTTCGTGCCGACCCAGGGCCTGCCGTTCTGGCTGCGCCCCCTCGCCGACTGGAACCCGATGAGCGCCACGGTCGCGGCCGTGCGGGCGCTGTTCGGCAACCCGTCACCGGCCTCGGCGCACGCTGCCTGGCCGCTGCGGCACCCGGTCGGCACGTCGCTGGCCTGGTCGCTGGCGCTGCTGGCGGTGTTCGTGCCGTTGGCGGTGTGGAAGTACCGGAAGGCGTCGCCCCGCTAACCCATGACGCGGGCGCCGTAGGTGGTGCCGACCGAGAGCAGGGCCCGGGCCGTCCGCGCCCGCTTCAGGTCCGCGGCGCTCAGGGCCCGCCAGTCGGGCGGCAGCGCGTGCAGCTGGGCGAGGGTCATCGGCATCGCGGCCAGGCTCAGCCGGGTCAGGTCACCGGCCAGCGGGGTGGCGACCCGCGCGGTCAGGCTGCGCACGAACCACATCCAGCGCCACACCCACTCCTCGCGCGACCAGGCGCCCGCGTCCGACGCCCGATCCAGCAGCCACAGCTCCAGCCCGGCCCAGCCGGCGGCCCGCTCGGGGTCGCCGAAGCGCAGCGAGGCCAGCGGGTGCACCAGGGAGGTCCACCACTCGGCCGCCTCGGACGTGTCGGGGACCCGGTCGGCGAGCCACTCGGCCCGCTCGGTCCGGGTCAGCGGCAACAGGTAGTCGAGGCTCTCGCAGACCGCCCGCCAGCGCGCCTCGGGCAGCGCCGGCTGCTCCGGGACCGGCCAGACCGGGGCGGCGATGGCGATCACGGTGCCGTCCCCGGTCGCGGTGACCGTCGAGCCGCTGAGCGGGGCCCGCAGGAGCACGTCGGTCGTCCCGGCCCGGCCCGGCGGGAGCGGGACCAGGACCTGGCCCACCCGGCGCAGCTCCTCGTGCAGGACGTCCAGGCGGACCGCGGCCGGGAGGCGATCGGCCCGGACCACCAGGAACCGGCCCTGCCACGGCTCGTTCGGGCCCAGCCGCTCGTAGTGGCACTCGACCGGGCCGAAGTCGCGGTACATGCCGTCCGGGTCCTCGTGCTCGGCGTACTCGGCGCCCAGGGTCGAGGCCAGGGCATGGATCGGGGCATCGGCGCTCAGCCCCTGCACGCGGGCGGTGGCGAGCGCCTCGAGACACAGCTCGAGCGGGTCGCTCACAAATTCATGCTGATCGTTGATCGCCTGCGCCACGCCAGCGATCGTACGCACCCGTGCAAAGGGCGGCGCGGTTTACGAAATCTGGAAGCTCTCGCCGTACACCTTCCAGCTGAGTGGCGTGTGCAGATCCAGGTTGCCGGCCTTGAGGAACTGCCGCTGCGCGGTGTCGACCCGGCTGGTGTCGCTGTGCGCGGCCTCGGTGCGCATGGCCGTCGCCCGGGCGTCCAGGAAGGCGGTCAGGTAGGCCACCTCGCTGCCGCCCTGGGCCGGGGACTTGGCCTTGGCCAGCGCGGCCTTGCGGATGCCGCCGAAGCTGTCCGCGTCCGGGCCCGGGCCGTGCATGACCATGGCGTCGTAGTAGGCGAACTGGCCGAGCACGCCGAGGCCGTCGGAGCGGGCCTGGGCGACGGCGGGGTTGAAGTACACCCGGTCGCGCTCGTCGTCCTGGGCCTTCGTGAACTGCGGGTCGGCGGCGGCCGAGCGCCACGCCGCCTCGAAGCCGTCCAGGCCGGCGTGCGAGGCGCTGCCGTTGACCTTGCGCAGGGCCGGCAGGAACTTGGCGAGCGGGTTGGACGGCACGCGCTGCGTGTAGGTCTCGACGAGGTCGAGCATGTCGCCGGTACCGGAGCAGAACCCGATGATGCCGCCCGTGAACCCGCGCCCGTCGCCGATGTCCTCGATGTACTTGTACTGCGCCTTCCAGTCCAGCGACGAGTTCTCGGCCGAGGAGACCAGCTGCATCGCGATCTCCTTCTTCGCCGGGTCGGCCAGTCCGGTGCCCGTGGCCGTGGCGGTCTGGGTCGGCTGGGTCGCCGTCGGCTTCGTCGGGCGCGGCGCGCCGGAGGTGACCACGGGCGCGGCCTGGGAGGCGCGGGCCGGGCGGCGCTGCGACGGGGCGTCACCGGCCGGCTGGCCGGGGCCGTAGACCTCGAAGTCGTACAACGAGTACCCCCACTTGGTGCCGCGGGCCGAGCCGAGCATGCGCACGTAGCGGCCCTGTCCCGACAGCCCGGTCAGGTCGTCGGTGCCGCCGTCGCCGGCCTTGGTGGCGAAGATCGTGGTCCAGGCGCCGCCGTCCGGCGAGGTCTGGATCTCGTACGCCTTGCCGAACGCGGTCTCCCAGCGCAGCCGGACCCGGCTCACCTGGCGCGCGGCGCCGAGGTCGACCGAGATCCACTGGGCGTCCTCGCCCTCCTCGCTGCCCCAGCGGCTGCGCCCGTCGGCGTCGACCGCGTTGCCGGGCCCGAGCTCCGGCACCTCCACCGACGACGCCGTGGCGGGCCGGCCCCGCGACAGCAGCGGGTCGGTGGCCGCCTCGGCCCCGACGTTGGCCCAGACCACCAGCGGCACCGCGACGAGCGCCCCGGCGGCGGCACACCACGCGACGAGCCTGCGAGACACCTGCATCGAACCCTCCCGGCGTACGGTTGCGACCCGGCCGATCGGACCATGCATCGGGGTGAGCGAGCAGCACGCCAAAGGTGGATTTCATCCAAGCCTCAGCCCGGCCCATCCCGTACGGGTGACGGCTCCTAAGAAAGGCCCTTGAGCAGAAGATCGGTGAAGGCGTCGACCACCTGCTCGTCGTCGTAGGCACCGCCGGGCGGCAGGGAGTAGCTCACGAGGGCGAGCATGGCGCCCATGCCGGCCGCGATGAGCTCGGGCTCCCCCGGCAGCTCGTGGCCGCCCTCCCGCAGCCACTCGAGGTGCTCGCGCAGCACGGCGGTCTGCCCGGTCAGGTCGCGCCAGGCCCGGCCGGAGGCGGGGTCGTCGGCCACCATCGACTGGAACAGCGCCACCTGGATCGCCCGGTGCTGGCGCATCACGCCCCACGCGATGGCCAGGTGCGCGCGCAGCTGCTCGCGGTCGGTCAGGTCGTGCTCGCGCGGGTGCGGGGCCGCGGCCAGCCGCTCGTCGGCGGCGTCCTCGAGGTCGCCCAGCAGCGCCCGCAGCAGCTCGTCCTTGTCCGCGAAGTGCTCGTAGAACGAGCCGGTGGAGCGGCCGGCGGCGGCAGTGATGTCAGTGATCTTGGTGTTGAGGTAGCCGCGCTCGCCGAACAGCGTGCGGGCCGCGTCGAGCAGCGCGGCCCGGGTCTGCGCGGCCCGCGCCTTGCGTACCCCCTGCGTCATGCCCCGTGATCCTTCCAGATCTGGCCGCCGTCCTGCCGGTTGACACAGCCCAGTTTACCGAACACACTTTCACTGAACATAAATTCGGCGAATTACGATTCGGTCAACCAGGGAGGGCGACATGCGAACGATCGTGATCGGGGGCGGGGTCGGCGGGGCCACGGCGGCGCTGGCGCTGCGGCGCATCGGGGCCGAGGTGACGGTCTACGAGGCGTACGCGGACCCGGCGGGCGACGTCGGCTCCTGGATCAGCCTGGCCGCCAACGGGCTGCGGGCCGTCGACGCGCTGGGCTGCCTGGAGGCGGTGCGGGCGGCCGGGTTCGAGATCGAGCGGCAGCGGATGTGGTCGGCGGGCGGCATGCTCATCGCCGACGTGGCCCGCGGCCGGCGGGAGAGCGACACCCTGCGCAGCGTGTCGCTGATGCGCGCCCGGCTGGTCGCCGCGCTGCGCGACGCCGCGGCGGAGGCGGGCGCCAAGATCGTCACCGGCGTGCGGCTGGCCGCGGTGGCCGAAACGGAGACTGAGACCGGGCCCGGTGTCGTCGCCACCCTGGAGGGCGGCGCGACCGACACCGCCGACGTGCTCGTGGCGGCCGACGGGATCTGGTCCACGGTCCGCGGCGCGCTCGACCCGGCGGCTCCGGTGCCGCAGTACGCCGGGCTGTACTCGATCTCCGGCGTGGCCCACCTCGACGGGATCGACCCGGGCGTGTTCAACATGACCTTCGCCCGCAACGGCGCCTTCCTGCACGTGCGGGCGGGCGACGCGGTGTGGTGGTCGGCGCAGGTCAACTCGGCCGAGTTCGTGCTCGACGACCTCGCCGGGCTGTTCCGCGAGGAGGCCGTGCCCGCCGCGATCATCGCGGCCACGACCCAGGTGCACTCGGCGACGCCCATGCACGTGCTGGAGCCGGTCAAGACCTGGCACAGCGACCGGATCGTGCTCATCGGCGACGCCGCCCACCCGGTCGGGGCCGGGCAGGGCGCGTCCATGGCGATCGAGGACGGGCTGGCGCTGGCCGTCTGCCTCCAGGCCGAGCCGACGGTCGCGCGGGCCCTGCGCCGCTACGACGGGGAGCGGCGGCCCCGGATCGTCAAGGTGCTCGGCACGGCCGAGGACAACCGCAACGCCAAGAAGGCCGGCCCGCTCAAGCGCCGGATGCAGGCGGCCATGATGCGGATCTTCGTGCCGATGTTCTACGAGAAGGCCACCGCGTGGTTGTACTCATACGAGCCCGCCAAACTCGCGAAGTAACCTTTGCGCGGTGAAGCAGATCGACGACCTCGTGCGCGGGGCGGTGGCCTACGAGGACGGCCTGGATCTTCTGGCCGTCGCCCCCGCCGCCGAGGTCGACCCGGCGCTGTTCGCCGCGCTCGCCGACGCCGTGACCCGGCTCGTGCGCGGCGGGTGGCAGCCGGCCGAGCTGCACCGGGCCGTGGTGCGCCGCGGCGGCACCGACCGTCCGCTGCTCGCCGCCGCCCTGGTCGACGCGATCGCCGCCCTTCTTCGGGGGTACTCCCGCCGCTCCGTCGACGAGCGCTGGCTCGCCCAGGCCGACGAGCTGGGGGCGGCGGTGTGGTGGAGCGCCGACGGGTCCTACGTGTCCGAGCTCACCGCCCGGCGCCGCCTGGACCGGATCTCCGTCGTCGACGATCTCCTGGGCCTGCTGGTCGTGCTGCGGGCGCTGCGGCCGATCGAGGTGCTGGTACCGCCGCCGGGCTCTGCTCCTGTCCCTGCCGTCAAGGCGACCGCGGTCGATTCGCGGCTCCTGGACCGGGTCCGGGCGCTGCTGGCCAAGGCCGAGTCGACCGGCTATCCGGCCGAGGCCGAGACCTACACGGCCAAGGCCCAGGAGCTCATCGCCCGGCACGCGATCGACGAGGCGCTGCTGGCCGGGCGGGACGGGGCCGGCGCCGACGTGGTGCCCTTCGCGCGGCGGATCGGGGTGGATCACCCGTACGAGAACGAGAAGGCGTCCCTGCTCGACGCGGTGGCGGAGGCGAACCGGTGCCACACCGTCTGGTCGCCGGACTACGGCTTCGCCACGGTGTTCGGGTTCGATGCGGACATCGACGCGGTCGACCTGCTGTACACCTCGCTGCTCGTGCAGGCCGGGCGGGCCATGGCCAAGGCCGAGCCGCCCGGGGGCAAGGCGGGGCGGGCCCGGCTCAAGACGTTCCGCCAGTCGTTCCTCGTCGCGTACGCGGTGCGCATCGGCGAACGGCTGGCCCGCGCGACCGAGCTGGCCATCGAGGAGGCGGCCGCGGCCAGCGACCTGCTGCCGGTGCTGCGCTCCCGCGACGAGCAGGTCCGCGCGACGATGGCCAAGATCTTCCCGCGCACCGTGCGCGGCCGCGGCAGCCGGGTCGACAGCCTCGAAGGCTGGGAGTCGGGCCGCGAGGCGGCCGACCGGGCGATCTTGAACTAGTCGTTCGTCCGACGCCATTCGGCCGCGCGCATGGAATTCTCCCGCGCATGCTGAGACTCCCCGCCGGACAGGTCGCGGCCGGCCACCTCCCGCACGTGTGCCCCCGCCACGGCGAACCCGCGATCGAGATGCGCCGGATGAAGTTCATCTCGAAGCCGCCGGCCTGGGCGCCGATCCTGATCCTGGCCGCCGTCATCGTGTACGTCATCGTGGTCACCGCCATGCGCAAGACCGTCCAGGCCGCGGCGTGGCCGTGGTGCGCGCAGTGCAAAGCGTCGCGCTCGAAGCTGATGGGCATCGGCTGGGGCATCCTCGGCGTCGGCGTGCTGCTGCTCATCGCCGGCTTCGCCACGATCAACGGCGACCTCGGGCCGCTGCTGGTCCTGGTCGGGATCTTCGGCCTGCTCGTCGGCCTGATCGTGGCCTCACGCGCCGGCCACCAGATGGTGGCGCGCGCCTTCGTGTCGCAGGACGGCCAGTTCGTCGAGGTGGCCAAGCCCGATCCGCGATTCATGCAGGCGTTGCAGTACCGCTGACGCTGCTTTTCTCAAGGCTGTTTTCTCAAGGGTGGGCCTGGGCACTCCGCCAACTGGTGTGCCCAGGCCCGCCTTTCCCCCGCCCTCAGGGGGTCCAGGAGCGCCCGTCTCGGTGAGAGAGCGCTCTCTGAAGAGAACTCCTTCTATGGCCTAGTTGTCAAGGGCTGCTTGTGGCTGCGGGGGGAGAGCGCTCTCCCAGCGTTACGGCATCGGCGGTCGCGGGTAACCGTGGATGCATGAAGCAACAGGTCGTCGTCATCACCGGGGCAAGCGGCGGCATCGGCCGCGCCACGGCCCGCTTGTTCGCCGCCCGCGGCGCCGCCGTGGCCCTGCTGGCCCGCGGCGAGGCCGGCCTGAAGGCAGCCGCCGACGACGTGGAAGCCGCCGGCGGCAAGGCCCTGCCGATCTCGGTGGACGTCGCCGACCACTGCGCCCTGGACGCCGCCGCGACGAGGGTCGAGCAAGAATTGGGCGAGATCGACGTCTGGATCAACGACGCCTTCACCTCGGTCTTCGCCCCCTTCACCGAAATCGAACCCGACGAGTTCAAACGCGTGACCGAGGTGTCGTACCTCGGCTACGTCTACGGCACCCGCGCCGCCCTGGACCGCATGCTCCCCCGCAACCGCGGCGCGATCGTGCAGGTAGGCTCGGCCCTGGCGTACCGCGGCATCCCCTTGCAGAGCGCGTACTGTGGCGCCAAGCACGCCATCCAGGGCTTCAACGAGTCCCTGCGCACCGAACTCCTGCACGACAAGCGCAACGTCCACGTCACAATGGTCCAGATGCCGGCCGTGAACACCCCGCAGTTCGGCTGGGTCCTGTCCCGCCTGGGCCGCCACGCCCAGCCGGTCCCCCCGATCTACCAGCCGGAACTGGCCGCCAAGGCCGTCGTCTACGCCGCCGACCACCCCCGCCGCCGCGAGTACTGGGTGGGCGGTTCAACGGTCGGCACCCTGCTGGGCGACAAGTTCATCCCCGGCCTGCTGGACCGCTACCTGGCCCGGACGGGTTACAAGTCCCAGCAGACCGACGAGCGCCGCGACCCCGACCAGCCCCGCAACCTCTGGCACCCGGCCGACCGCAGCGAGGACTTCGGCGCTCACGGCGACTTCGACGACCGCTCGACCCGCCGCTCCCCCCAACTGTGGGCCTCCCAGCACCACGGCCTCCTGGCGGTGGCGGGCGCGGGCCTGGCCTTCTTGGCCGGCGCCGCAATAGCCCGCCGGGGCCGCTGACCCGCTGCCTCCCTCGCCGCGTTTGTCCTCTTTGTTTTTCTGTCCCCTTGACGCCCTGCCGCCCCGCCGCGCGGTCGCCTTGACGCCCTGCCGCCCCGCTGCGCGGTCGCCTTGCCGCCCCGTCGCCCTTGCCGCCCCGTCGCCCTTGCCGCCCCGTCGCCCTGTCGCCGTGGAAGCCCTTTCGCCCCCGTCGCCTTGCCGCCGTGTCGCTGTGGACGCCGTGTCGCCCCCGTCGCCGTGGACGCCGTGTCGCGGTGGACGCCGTGTCGCCGTGGACGCCGTGTCGCCGTGGACGCCGTGTCGCCGTGGACGCCGTGTCGCCGTGGACGCCGTGTCGCCGTGGACGCCGTGTCGCCGTGGACGCCGTGTCGCCGTGGACGCCGTGTCGCCGTGGACGCCGTGTCGCCGCGCGGGACCCGTGGCGAGCGCACGGGCTGATGCCGGCGGGCAGTTCACGCGCGGCGGGCTGGCCTCCGGTTCCGACCACGGTAAGTCGGTGACAGGTTTGCCAACGCCAGGCGGCGGGTAGCGTCGCGGTCATGTGGTTGATCGCACGCGCCGCCCTGCTGGGCGCCGCCTCAGGCGGACGCAGCGTCGCCGCCCCGGCGGCCGTAGCCTTCGGCAGCAACTCCAAGACCTGGCGAGTGGTGACGGCCGCAGCGGCAGCGGGCGAGTTCATCGTCGACAAACTCCCCAACGCCCCAAGCCGCCTGGCCGCCGCTCCCCTGGCAGGCCGCCTCGCCTTCGCCGGCCTCGCCGCCGGTTTCCTGGCCCGCCGCGAGGGCCGCAACCCGATCGCGCCGGCCCTGGTGGCCGCAGCCGCCGCCGCGGGCGGCAGCTACGCAGGCGCCCGCTGGCGCGCTTACGCCGCCGACCGCCACTGGGCCGCACTTCCCGCCGCCCTGGCCGAGGACGCCGTAACCTGGGGCCTCGCCACCGCCGCCGGCCGCCGCTGACCAACCGCTCGCCCCGCCGCTGCCCGCACCCCCGCTTCCCGCACCGCCGCTTCCCACCGCCGCTGCCCGCACCGCCGCTTCCCGCAGCGCCGCTGCTCTGCACCACCGCTGACTCGTGCTGCCGCTGCCCGCACCGCCGCTAACTCGTGCTGCGCTGACCCGCCGGCCCACGTCGCCACCGCTCGCTGCACCGCCGCCGACCCGCGCCGCCGCCGACCCGCCGGCCCACGTCGCCACCGCTCGCTGCACCGCCGCCGACCCGCGCCGCCGCCGACCCGCGCCGCCGCCGACCCGCGCTGCGCCGACCCGTCGGCCCACGTCGCCACCGCTCGCTGCACCGCCGCCGACCCGCGCTGCGCTGACCCGCCGGCCCACGTCGCCACCGCTCGCTGCACCGCACCGAGCGGACCACACGGCCGCAGTGCCCGAGGGCTGACGCGGGCAGGGTGGCGGGGCGTTGTTGGACGGTGTGGCACAGGCAGTGCGGCGGTGGCTGTTTTGAAGACGACGCAACCGGCCGTGGCGCCAGACGCGCACCTCGGGCGGACCACACGGCGGCGGTGCCCGAAAGCGTGATGTGGACAGTGCCGTTGTTCGCAGTGCCCGAGTGCGTGACGCGAGCGACGTGGTGGCTGCGGAAATACAGGGCGTGACGCGGACGGTCAACGCGGCCGCCGTGGGAGACGGCGCAGCCTGAAAGGTCCACACGGACGGTCAACGCGGCCGCGGTGTCAGAAGGCGTGGCGTGAACGGTCCATGCGGTCGGGGTGTCAGAGGGCTTGGCGCAGGCAACCCCACGCGACCACAGATCAGGAGGCGTGGCACAGGCGGACCACGCAGCGGCGCTCCAAAAGCGACCGCGGACAAGCGACCACGGACAAGCGACCACGGCAGAGCGACCGCGGGCAGAGCGGCTAAGGCGTCAAAGGGCGTGGCGCGGCCGGTGCGGCGGTGGCTGTTCAGAAGAAGGCGAATCATCCTCCGAAGCACCCACCCGAGGAGGTCGCGAAGGCAACGCAAGAGCCCGCCGCGAAGGCAACGCCGGCAAAGCGATCGGCACCACAGCCTCCTCGTCCAGCAGCTCCGGCCGAGCATGGCGCGCGGACGGCCCCGGCGGCAGTGAAGGCGGCTCGCCACCCACCGGCCGAGGCGCCACCCGCCGCAAAGACAGCAAGGTAGCCAGCCCGATCAGCACGGCCCCGAAGATGGCAGCGGCCACCGGCAGGTACGTCGGGATGCCCAAGTACACCGTGATGCCCAGGATGCGCGACAAGCCCCAAGGCAGCAGCGCCATCTGGTCGTTCCAGATGGTCAGGGAGCGCTCCAGTCCCAGCACCGCGATCAGCCCGCCCAGCACCAGAAGCGGCACGCCCGCGGTGGAGAGGAGGGCGGCCAGGGTTCGGCGGCGGGGCAGGGAGTAGCGGTCGCGCATGACGAAGGCGACCGCTGCGAACAGCCAGGCGAAGGCGGCGAACGCGACGCACACGTAGGCCGTGCGGCGCAGAGGGTCGGTCCAGAAGGCGAACCAGTAGCCGCCCGGGCCGTGGAAGGTCAGGGCGGCCAGGAGGATCACGGTGCGGAGGAGGGCCACGCCGCCGATGGCGGCCCACAGGTGGAAGGGGTCGCGGCGGCCGGCGAGGGCTCGGGCCGTCACGGCGAACAGGAGCCAGCCGCCCAGGGAGACGACGAGGTGGGCCGGGGCGGCGAACCAGGTGTACACCAGGCGGGACAGGACCAGGGCCGTGGTCGGGACGGCGATGACCAGGGCGCGGTCCAGGCGGCTGGGCAGCGGGGAGAGGTCGGCCAGGCGCCAGGGGCGGGTCGCGCCGAGCCACAGGGCGCGCAGGCCCGTCGAGCGGCCCACCGCGCCGACCAGCAGGAGGAGCACGATCAGGCCCAGCAGGACACGGGCCCAGAGGGCCATCAGCGGGTCGCGGTCGGCTCGTTCGGCGCCCAGGTCGGCGGCGGTGAAGTTGTACGCCGGCAGGTCCACGTCGCCGCCGTAGCGGGCGATGTGGGCGTCGCGGGCGGCGCGGTACTGCCGTTCCGCCTCCTTCCACTGCGTGTGGGCCGTGGCGGAGCCGGTGTCGAGCCACTGGGCGTGGCGCAGGAACATCGCGCGGTAGGCGCCGAGGGTGCGGAACAGATCGGTCTCGTACTCGAGGGTGTCGATCAGCTTGGCCCGCAGGGTCGCGTCGCGCCAGGTCGCCGGGTCGGTGGCGGCGATCGTCTCCTGCATCGAGGCGGCCAAGGCCACGGCGCGGTCGCCCTCGGCGATGGTCTGGTCGATGCGGTCCCGGGCCACGGCGTAGATGCTGTCGAGGGCGGCGGAGTCGCCGGTCACGATGTCCCACTCGAAGATCCACATCATCGGCGGGGGTTCGAGCCCGAGGGCCCTGACCTTGTCGTCGGCGTACGGGCCGAGGTACAGGCCCTTGGTGATGGCCTCACGGGACATGGCCATCATGCGGCACACGGCGGTGACGGTGGCCGGGTCGTCGGAGAAGGTCTGGCGGGCCCAGTCGGCGGTGATCTGGGCCGCGGGCGTGGCCGGGTCCCAGGCGAGCCGGCCGAGGGCGTAGGAGTTCAGGTCGTACAGCTGCCAGAACCCGGAACGCAGCAGCAGCGTCATCGGCCCGGCGCGCAGCGGGCCGCCGTCCTGGGTCCAGGTCCAGACGCCCTCGACGTGCGGGTTGGCCGACAGGAAGCGCTGCAGGGCCTGCTGGTGCAGGCCGGTGAGGTCGTTGGGCAGCGAGCCGAACGCCTCGAACTCGCGGCGGGACTGGAACTCCACGATCCGCCGCTGGGAGCCGACCTCGAGGGTCGAGTTGAACGGCAGGTGGCTGTAGAAGTCGCCGAGGGAGTACTTCGTCGACACGATCAGCCGGGTGTTGTCGATGCCGCCGAGGACCTGCTCGTAGGCGGCGGGGTCGGTGTGCAGGTCGCCGACTGCGCCGACGCCGACGGTCCAGGTGCGGAAGATGATGTCGCGGTCCGCCTCGGCGGCGGTGGTCAGCAGCGTCTCCAGCATCGTGCGCACGGCCTGCGGGGTGGTCACCGCGATCTGCGAGGAGTAGTCCCAGCCCGCCTGCTTGTAGACGTCGCCGCCCTCGCCGACGCGGATCATGAGGCCGCTGACGAAGGGCATGCGCTCGAACAGTTCGGCCAGACCCAGGGAGTACACCTGCCAGAAATGCGGATCGTCGACCTTCAGGCCGCCGTAGGCCCGCTCCAGGTAGCGCTGCAGCGGCGGCGACACGGCCAGCATGTCGGTGAGCAGGTAGACCTTCATGCCCATGTCGGCCGCGTAGCGGAACACGGGCGCGAAGGCGTCGGTGAGCGCCTCGGCCCGGGCGATGTGCGGGTCGCCGTCGGGGTAGATCGCGTGGCCGTCGCCGACCTTGCTGAACGCGATGTATTCCAGGAAGCCGGGCACCACCACGGCGTTGTAGCCCTGCGTGAGCGAGTGCTCGACGAACTGGTGGAACTGCCGCGTGATCCGCTCGACGGCGACCTGGTCGACCCAGGGCGCCGAGGGCAGCAGCGCCCCGCCGACGACGTCGGTGTTGAGCGAGTAGTCGGTGCCGGCGGCGAACGCGGCCACGTCGGGCTCGCGGCCGACCGAGCCCGCGTCGGTGAGCCGTAGCCCGAGCCGGGCCTTGACGACCTGGCCCTTCTGCTCCTCCGGGATCAGCGGCTGCCCGGAGCGGATCCGGTCGGCCAGCGCATACAGCCCGGACGCGGCGCCGGTGTCGTCGCCGCCGGTGAGCACGAGCGGCTCGTCGAGCCGATAGGACCCCGCGGGGAGGGTTGCTTCCAGGTGTACCGCCAGATCCGCCGCCCCGTCCGCCCCGATCACCGGCCGCGGCAGCCCGCGATCCGCCAGGGCGTCGGCGACCGCGGTGGCGGCCAGGCTGAGCCGGGGCGAGGCCGGCACCGCGATCGACGCGATCGCCACGGGCACGGACGGCTCGACGTCGGCCACCGCGGAGCGCTCCACCGGGATCGCGGCCCGCTCGAACCGCAGGCCGAGCGCCCCGCCGACCCCGACGGCGACGAGCGCGCCCAGCACCAGCAGCGCCACCAGGGTGGCGAGCGGGAGGCGAGCACGACGTCGGGTCACGGGCGACATCGTAGGCCCGGGGTCCGACAATTCCGAGAGCGACGAGAAATCTCCAGCTCAGCCCGCCCCGAAGCAGACGAAGCTCTCGGCACTGGCACGGTCCCCCTCACTCGCGCGCGACTGCGCCGCCGCGAGCGCGGCAGCGGGCCCCAGGCCGGTGGCGAGGGAGCCGTAGAAGTCCCGCATGAGCCGCCGGGTCGCCCCGTCGTCGACCGGCCCGGTGGAGGCGATCACCGTCGCCGTGCCCATGTTCAGCAGCGCCGCGACCAGGCCCATCAGTTCGTCGCCCGGGTGCACTGCGGTCAGCCCGGTGTCGCACCCCGACAGCACCAGCAGGGCGGGCGGGCGCTGGAGGGCTGTCAGGTCGTACACCGTGAGGGGCCCGTCGGCGAGCATCAGGAAGGAGAACAGCGGATTGTCGACCCGGAACTCGCCGTGCGCGGCGATGTGCCCGACCGCGGCCCCGTCCAGCGCCTGCAGCGTGGCCTCCGAGCGCGCCCGGTCGCCGGCCAGCACCGTGGCCCCCGGCCGGTCGGCCGCGATCTCCCGCACCTCGTCGGCCGCCTGCTCGGCCGAGTGGGCCCCGACCAGCACCAGTTTGCCGTCCACAGTGGACGCCGTGGCGCACCGCAGCCACATCGAGGCCGACGGGGCGACGGTCAGCGAGCGGCCGCGCAGCCGGGGCAGCACCCGCCAGGGCAGCGCGTGCAGGGCCCCGGTCGGCACCAGCACCAGCGGCCCGTCGCCGAGCATGTCGGCCAGCGGGCCCAGGACGAGCCGGTCGAGCACCTCGGCCCGCCGCTCCAGCCGCTCGCCGCCGGCCGCGTGCCCGAGCACCTGGTTGTGCAGGGCGAAGCGCAGCGACTCCAGCTCGGCCCGGACCGCCGCGATCTCGCCGACGATCCGGTGGGTGACCTTGCGCCCGCGCACGACCAGGGCGTGCAGCCGCCCGTCGATGTCGAGCAGCTCGACCAGCACCCGCTCGCCCAGCGCGTCGGCGAGGGCGGGGATGGACAGGTCGACCGCGTGCGGCGAGGAGCCCGGCGCCCGCCACGAGCGGCGGCGGATCTCGGCCTCCAGCACGCGCTGGCGGCGCAGCAGCCGGCTGGTGCGCTGCGGGCCGGTGGGCGCCGCGGCCAGCTCGCCGTTGATCCGCCGCAGCTCGGTCAGGTGCCGGGCCACGACCGGGTCGGTGGACGGATGCGTCGGGGGCAGCGAGAGCGCGGCCGCGCGGCAGCGCTGGGCCCACGCGAGCGCCGAGGCCGGTCCGCCGTGCTGCAGGGCCAGCCGCAGCCGCAGCCCGGCCAGGGCGGCCGTCTCGGCGCTGCCGCGCACCCGCAGCTCGGTGGCGCCGAGGCTGGCCCGGTAGGCGTCGGCCTGGCGCAGGCCCGCGTTGGCCGCCCGGACCGACTCGGCGACGGCGCCGGCGGCCAGTTCGACCCGCGCCCGGATGTGCCACCAGCGCACCCGCAGCGGCGCCGGGCCCAGCTTGGCCGCGCCGCCCGCCTCGGTGAGCAGCTCCCGCGCGGTGTACAGCTCGCCGAGGTCGACCGCGAGCTGCGCGGCGTCCAGCAGCGCGTCCCAGCCGGGCTGCAGCCAGCCCGCCTCCAGCAGGTGCGCCGCGACGGTGCGCAGGTCCCGCAGCGTGCCGCGGTTGGCCTTGCCGAGCGCGACGACGGCCGCGAGCTCGGTGACCCGGGCGCGGGCGCTCCACACGCTGCGGCCCTGCCGGTGGAAGACCCGGCGCGCGGCCGCGGCGGCGGTCTTGGACTCGGCGGGCGTACCGGCGGCGAGCCCGTGCCGCGCGAGCGTGAGGTACGCCTGGCCGAGCACCGAGTCGAGGTGCCCGTCGGTGCAGGCGTCGATCGCGGCCCGGATGGCGGCGTCGGCCTCCGGCAGCAGCCGCACCGACAGCAGCAGGTCGGCCCGGTCGAGCAGGCTGACCGCGTCGACGCCGGTGCTCCACAGCCGGTCGTGGGCCCGGTCGTAGCGGGCCAGCGCGGTGGGCACGTCGCCGGCCTGGGCCGCCACGAAGCCGAGGTTGTGCTCGACCTGCGCGGCGGCGGTGTTCATGCCGAGCCGGTTGTACAGCGCCTGCGCGGCCCGCAGGTCGGCCTCGGCCTGCTTGAGATTGCCCCGGAACCCGTGCAGCACGCCGCGGTTGGTCAGCGTGCGCGCCTCCCAGACCTGATCGCCGGACTCGCGGAACGCGCGCAACGCCCAGCGGTACAGCTCCATGGCCTGCAGGTCGAAGCCGAGCCGCCACAGGATCAGCGCCCGCTGCATGATCGCCCGGGCCCGCCGGTGCCCGTGCAGCTCGGCGACGGCGCGGTCGATCTCCTTGAGTGCGGCATTGGTACGGCCGAGATCGTCCAGGATCAGCGCGTGGCTCATCCGGGCCTCGGCCTCGTGGGTCTTGAGCCCGTGCCGGCGCGCCACGGTCATCGAGGCGCGCAGGTGCCGCGCCGCCCCACCGGCGTCGTGCCGGGCCCGGGCGACCAGGCCGAGGGCGCGCAGCGCGACCGCCTCGCTGCCCGCGTCGCCGTCGCGGCGGGCGTCCTGCAACGCCGCCTCGGCGAGGTGCTTGGCCTTGCCCGGATCGGCCATGACAATCGGGAGCAGCCGCTGCGCCAGGTCCTCGTCGGCGGTGGGAACCACGGGTGCGGCCGTCGTCATGGTTGCATCCTGTCAAAGGCTCGGATGTGTATCAGGGAGTCCGGAACGCGACTCATGTCACCGGCCTCAAAGTTGATCCTTCTTGGAGGAGCACTGATGTCCGTACCGATTGACCGTTACGCGCGGTGGGAGCAGGCCCGCACCAACAGCCTGTCCAATCTGCCCTGGTTGCGCAGCGAAGTACAGTCCGGCCGTCCCGTGCGTTACGTCGCCGACGAGATCCTCGTGGCCGACGCCGGCGTGGGGCTCGCCCGGCGCACCCTCAGCGGCCTGGGCCACAAGGCCGCCGAGATCACCGAGGACGAGCCGCACCGCGGCCTGCGCCGGCTCAAGACCCGCGGCCTCGACGTCGCGGCCGCGGTCCGCCAGTTGCGCGGGCAGCTGCCGGGTGCCGTGGTCGGCCCCAACCACGTGTTCCTGTCGACCCCGCACACCCACGGCGGCCCGTTCGGCCCGCCCGTGTCGGCGGCGACTCCCCCGTCCAAGCTCGCCCCTTCGGCGGACGGCCCCTCGTCCGTCCGGGTCGTTGTGCTGGACACCGGGGTGTACCTCGACAGCCCGCTGCCCTCCGGCTGCTACTCGGCCACGGCGGAGAACGTCGAGAGCGTGCTCGACGGCGACAACAACGGCGAGCTCGACGCCGACGTCGGGCACGCGAACTTCATCGCCGGCGTGGTGGTCCAGTCCACCGACGCCGCCCAGATCCGCATCGTCAAGGTGCTCGACAGCTTCGGCGTGTGCACCGAGGCCGACCTGGCCGCGGCGATCAGCGGGCTCACCGACGTCGACGTGCTGAACCTTTCGCTGGGCGGGTTCTCGGTCGGCGACCAGCCGCCCGCGATCCTCGCCTCGGCGCTGTCGGCGTTCCTGGCCGGCGGCGACCGGGTCGTCGTCGCGGCGGCCGGCAACGACGGCATCCACGACCGGCCGTTCTGGCCGGCGGCGTTCTCGTCCACCGGCGCCGCGTGGTCGCCCAAGGTCCTCGCGGTGGCCGCGCACGACGGCACCGGCGTCTGCGAGTGGAGCAACCGCGGCTCGTGGGTGAGCCTGGTCGCCCCCGGGGCCGACGTGGTCAGCACGTTCATCCGCCACAACCCGACGTTCGAGTCGGGCTGGGCGGCGTGGAGCGGCACGTCCTTCGCCGCCCCGCGGGTGGTGGCGGCGGTGGTCGAGCGCAAGGCGGCGGCCGGCTCCGTGGTCGCGGCCGCCGAGCAGGTCAAGGCCGAGGCCGCGCAGCAGCAGTTGGGCGGATTCCCGGCCTTGCGGTAAAGATGGCCCCTGGGGGGAGGGCGCTGCGGGCGGCGAACCGCAGCGCCCCGAAGCGGAGGAGGCCACCCTGGGCGCACTGGAAGTCGTCGTGGCACTCGGCGTCGCACTGCTCATCGCCGGCCTGCTCGCCCAGCGCCTGCGGCTGCCCCCGCCGGTCCTGCTGCTGATCATCGGCACCCTGCTCGGCCTGGTCCCGCTGCTGTCGATGGCGAGACTGCCACCCGAAGCGGTGCTGCTGCTGTTCCTGCCCGCCCTGCTGTACTGGGAGAGCCTCACCACCTCCCTGCGCGAGATCTACAGCAATCTCCGCGTGATCGTCCTGCTCTCCACCGTGCTGGTGATCGCCACCGCCGCCGCCGTCGCCACCGTCGCGCACCTGCTCGGCGTGGCCTGGGGCCCGGCCTGGGTGCTCGGGGCCGCCGTCGCCCCCACCGACGCCACCGCAGTCGCCGTCCTGGCCCACGGCCTGCCCCGGCGCACGACCACGGTGCTGCGGGCGGAGAGCCTGGTCAACGACGGCACCGCCCTGGTGATCTTCGGCCTGGCGCTGGCCGTCACGGTCGACGGCGACGAGCTCGCGGCCGGGCGGGTCGGGCTGCTGTTCCTGCTCGCGTACGCCGGAGGGCTGCTCGCGGGCCTCGTGACCGCCTGGCTGGCGATCGTCGCCCGGCGCGCCATCGGCGACGAGCCGCTGCAGGCCAACACCGTGAGCATCCTGACGCCGTTCGTCGCGTTCCTGCTCGCCGAGGCCGTGCACGCCTCGGGGGTGCTCGCCGTCGTCGCCTGTGGCCTGGTGCTGAGCCAGACCGGCCCGCGCACCGTCGGCGCCCGCACCCGCACGCAGGCGGTGTCGTTCTGGAGCCTCACGACGTACGTGCTGAACGGCGCCCTGTTCGTGCTCATCGGCATGCAGCTGCCGGACTCGGTGCGCGGGCTCACCGACGGCACCCTCGCGCACGCGGCGCTCGTGCTCGCCGCCGTCGCCGGCACCGTGATCGCCGGGCGGTTCGTGTGGACATTCACCACGCCGTACCTCATCCGCGCCATCGACCGCCGCCCCCAGCAGCGCCTGCGGCGGGTCGGCGCGCGGGCGCGGGTGGTCAACGCGTTCGCCGGGTTCCGGGGTGCGGTGTCACTGGCCGCAGCGCTGGCCGTACCGTCCGCGGTCGCCGAGCGCGACCTGATCGTCTTCGTCACCTCCGGGGTCATCGTGGCCACCCTGGCCCTCGGCCTGTGCATGCCGGCCGTCGTACGCTGGGCCCGGCTGCCCGAGGACGACGGGCCGCGGCAGGAGTTGCGGCTGGCCCAGACGACGGCGGCCGAGGAGGCGCTCGACGCGCTGCCCGAGATCGGGGCGCGGCTCGGGGCCGAGGAGCTGGTGGTGTCGCGGCTGCGGAAGGAGTACGAGCAGCACCTCGCCGCACTGCACGCGGGCGACGAGGAGAACGACCGCGTGGAGCGGATCGAGCACGAACAGTACACAACGATGAAGCTCGAACTGCTCGCCCACAAACGGGCGACGGTCGTGCGACTGCGGGATGAACGCCGGATCGACGACGTGGTGCTCCGGCAGTTGCAAGGAAAACTCGACATTGAAGAGGTTCGACTCACGGGCAGCTATACGACAGAGTGAACCGACCGATTGCCCGACCTCCACTCCGGGCGCGGTCGTGCTGAGATGTCCTTGGACTCGAGCTTGGGCGGGAACTGATCTTGAAGACACTGGCGGACCGGTACCGGCTGGACTACGCGATCGGCGCAGGCGGCATGGGCATCGTGTGGCGCGCCCGTGACCTGCGGCGACAGCAGATGGTGGCGATCAAGGAGGTGCGCCTGCCGGAGCTGATGACCACGGCCGAGCGCGACCGCGTGAACCGCGAGGCGCGCGCCGCCGGCCGCATCGAGCACCCGGCGATCGTCACCGTCCACGAGGTGGTCGTGACCGACGACGGCCCGTGGATCGTCATGGATCTCGTCGAGGGCCGCCCGCTCGGCGAACTCGTCACCACCAAGGGCCCGCTGCCGCCCGCCCGCGCCGCCGACCTGGGCCTGGTCCTGCTCGGCGCGCTCGCGGCCGCGCACGCCGCCGGGATCACCCACGGTGACGTCAAGCCGGCCAACGTGCTGCTCCTGCCGGACGGATCGGCCCAGCTCACCGACTTCGCGGTGGCCGCGATGCTGGACGGGCACCTGCCGCTGAGCGACCCCACGTTCGTCGCGCCCGAGCGCCGCACCACGGGCGACGGCGGGCCGGAGGCCGACCTCTACTCGCTCGGCGCCACGCTCGCGTTCGCCTCCCCCGACCTCGCGCCCGAGCTCATCGCCGCCCTGCTGGCCGAGGACCCGCGCGAGCGCCCGAGCGTCCAGGAGGTCCACGCCGCACTCGCCAAAGCAACAGGCAAAGATCCCGCTTCGGTACCGCCTGTGCCTCCATCGAGTGCGCCCGAACCCGCCAAGCACGCAGCGGACCCCATCGCGGCGGCCATCGGCGGCGAACCGGACGAGTCGGACGACCCCTCCCTCGACGCGGCGACGAAGGAACACCCGGTCGTCCCGCCACCCGCGGCGTTCGCGGCACCGGCCGGGCCCGCCGCGGTCACCCAGGACCTGGCCGCCCTGAGCGCCCGGACCGTGCCTCCCGCCGCGACTCCCGCCGCGACTCCCGCCGCGACTCCCGCCGCGACTCCCGCCGCGACTCCCGCCGCGACTCCCGCCGCGACTCCCGCCGCGACTCCCGCCGCGACTCCTGCCGAGACTTCCGCAGCGACCCCGGTCGAGGTGACACCGGCCGACGAGCCGATCGTCCCGGCCCGCCCGCCCGTGCCCGGCATCCGCTCGGAGCTCAAGGTGGCCGCGTTCATCGGCGCCGGCGTGCTCGCGTTCCTGATCGCGGTCGGCGTCTTCCTGCGCGGCGGCGACGTGAACACCACCAACCAGGCGGCCGCCGGCCCGACCTCCTCGGCGACCGACGCCGCCCTGGTGGGCGTCGACCCGTCGCCGTCGCCGAGCGACTCGCCGACGCCGAGCGCGGCCGCCTCCCCGTCCTCGGCCGCCCCGACCACGACCCGGCCGCGGACCACCAGGCCGACGACCTCCTCGCCGAAGCCCGCCACGGTCACCTCGGCCAAGATCGGCCTGAACCCGGCGACCTACAACGGCCCCTGCTCCGGCAACGGCCTCGACGTCCAGGTGACCGTGACGATCGCCACCAGTCAATCCGGAACGAAGGTGACATACGCGACCACGGGCAAGGAGGCCAAGACCGTCACCGCGACCAACGGGACGTACACCGAGACCTATCGGATGCGGGTCGACAGCAGCCGGAAGTACTCGTTTCCGATGACTTTGAGCGTCACCAGCCCCGGTACGACGACGGACTCGCTCACGTTCACGAACAACTGCTCGAAACCCTAGACGTCTTCACGTTCGTCTAGGATGTGGCGCCGAGCGGCAACGTAACACCACACGAGGTGCGTCTAGGGTGACGCGAGGCGAAGAACCCGCAGCACCGTGACCGTCACCTGCCGGAAGGTGGTCGAATGACCGACGACGACGCGACGCGCGACGGGCTGCCCCGGTTCATCTACGGGGAGTACACGGGCGAATTCAAGATGCCACCGCCGCCCGAGGAGGACGAGCCGGCGGACGGCAAGATGGACCGCAAGACCATGATCCTGGTCGGCAGCGGCGGGCTGGCCCTGCTGCTCATCATCGGGCTCGTGGTCGCGGCGCTGCAGACGGGCGGGCCGGACATCACGCCCGCGGCCGCCAACCCGGAGTCGCCGGCGGCGAGCACGGCGGTGTCGGCGGCGCCGACGACGGCCGAGGCCGAGCCCACCCAGTCGTGGCCGAAGCTGACCGTCACCGAGATCCCGGGCGGCGGCGCGACGACGACCAAGCCGGGCGCGACCAAGACGGCGAACCCGGGCGGCACCACGAAGCCCCCGGTGCCCGAGACCACGAAGCCGGATACGAAGCCGACCACGCGCAAACCCCCGAAGCCCTCCATCCCGGGCCACCAATGACCGATCCGCCCGGCTCAACGGAGAGCGGGTTACCGGGGGAACCCGGTGGGTTTCCGGCACCCCCGCCGGAGGGTCTGTCGCGCCGCGCGGTCGCGCTGCTGGCCGGCGGCGGGCTGGTGGTCGTGCTGGCCGTCGGCATCGCGCTGGTCGCGCTGACCACGGGCGAGACCGATCCGCCGCGGCCGGTCATCACGGTGCGGGGCACGCCGCAGCCGGTCGTGCCCGAGGACACCGGCGCGACCCTCGCGCCGCCGGCGACCGTCCAGCGGACCACGGCCTCGGCCCGGCCCTCGGCCAGTCCCACGTCGGCCAGACCGAGCTCGGCGCCGCCCACCACGCCGAGCGGGCCGCGGGTGCTCACGGTCTCGGTGAGCGCCGACCCGGACCAGTTCGACAACTGCCGGGGCGCGCTGGTCACCCGGATCACGGTGCGGATGACCTTGAGCAAGCCGGGGCTGCCGGTGCGGTACACGATCAACGAGTCCCAGACGATCAGCCGCACGGCGTCGGGCACCACCTTCAGCGAGACCACCCGCGCGACCGTCAACGCGGTCCGGGGCGCGCACGAGGTCCGCATCGCCGTGGTCCAGCCGAGCGCCGCCAGCGCCACGACCGTCATCGACGTCGACTGCGGAAGATGAATGTTCGTGAATACCCACACGATTGGTTACGATCGATATACCCAACGTGATGGGGTCGATCGGTCATGCTCGACGCGCGAAGCCTGCTCGTGTACTGCACGACGAACCAGGCCCTGCGCTGCGCCCCGATCGCCGACCGGCCGCACGGCGGGCTGATCGCCGCCCCGCACCAGGGCGACCTGCGCGGCCTGCTGGAGACCGCCGCCTACCTGCGCGGCCGGGCCGGCTTCGGCGCCCCGCTGGAGACCGCCGCCTACCTGCGCGGCCGGGCCGGCTTCGGCGCCCCGCTGCTGCTGGACGCGGCCCGCTACGCCGGACCGGACCGGCTGCCGGCCAGCGCCCCGTTCAACCCGCGGTGGCTGCGCCGGCAGCGGGAGCTCGGGCTGGCGGTGCTGACCGACTCCGGGTACGTCGACGCCGGCGACGAGACCGGCCTCGCGAGCATCCTGCAGCGCACCACGGCCATCCCGGACGGCATCGCGGTCCTGCCCCTGCACCCGGCCTGGCTGCGCGACCGGCTCCACCTGACCCTGCTCACCCGGCACATCCGCGCCACCGGGGTGCCGGTCGCGCTGGCCCTGGAGGCGTGGGCCGACCCGTTCGGGCTGCCCGGATGCGTGCCGGGGCTCCTCGAAGTGCTGCGCTGCGGCGCGCCCGTGATGCTGCTGCGCTGCGACCTGTCGTCGCTGGGCGCGCTGTGCCACGGCGCGGTCGCGGCCGCCGTGGGCACCATCGCGCCGCTGCGGCACCTGGCACCCCGCGCGGGCGACGCGGTCCGGCCACCGGCGACGATCTTCAAGCCGTCATTGTCGTACCGGCGGATCCGCTCCATTCAACGCGCCAAGCGGGCCCACCCCGACCCGCGCCTGTGGACCTGCGACTGCCCGGCGTGCGACGGCCGCGAGCTCGACTGGATGGCCGGCCTGGACGACCGCGAACGCGAGGTCCCGGCGTTCGAGCACGCCGCCGCCATGCTCTACGCCCTGCGCACGGAACTGCTCGGCGGCGACCTGCCACTACCCCGCGCGGCGCGCAGCTGGGCGGCCCGATGCGCGGACGCGTCCCACCGCGAACGTGAACTCGGCTGGGAACCCACCCCGATGCTGCGGCACTGGGCGGAGACCGGCTCGAACCCGGTCGATCTGCCGCTGGCGAGCTGACAGCACCCCCTTTCGCGAACCGCACCCTGTTCGTGCTGGGCTTTCGGCGCTGGTCCACGTACGGCGCCGCCACCCTCGCCGCCACGGTCACCCACTGCACGTTCGGGCTGATCCGCTCGGCCGTCATGCTCGCCGTCGTCGGAACCGCGGTCGCCACCCTCACCGCTGCCGCCATCCCTCACTGCGGCCGCTACCCCTCACCGCGGTCGCCACCCCTCGCTGCGGCCGACCCCTCGCTGCGGTCGGCACCCCTCACCGCGGCCGACACCCCCTCACCGCGGTCGCCACCCCTCGCTGCGGCCAGCACCACGGCGCAGCTGGACGGCCTCACCATCGAGGAGCCCGGCATCGGGGCTGTCATGCGCGGATTAAACGCCCGACTCTGTTAGCTTTGCCCGCGTGATGACTGGCGCCGACGTGCTGCGGTCCGTGTCCCTGGCCCGTGCGGCCTTCGCCGGCGTGCCCGACGACGGGTGGGGCCGGCCCGCCGGGACGCTGTCGTGGACCTGCTGGGAAACCATGGAGCACATGGCGGACGACCTGTTCGCCTACGCCGGGCAGCTCGCGACCGAGTTCGCCGCCCGCGGCGACACCTATGTGCCGTTCGTGTGGCGGGCCCTGCGCGAGGGCGGGCCGCAGAACACGATCTTCGTGGAGGAGACGGCCGGGACCGCGGGTCTGCTGCGCGCCCTGGAGGCGTGCGGCGGCATGCTCGCCACGGTCGTCGACGCGGCCGGCGCCGAGCGGCGGGGCTGGCACCCGTACGGCGTGAGCGACGCGGACGGCTTCGCCGCGATGGGCGTGGTCGAGGTGCTGGTCCACGCGTGGGACGTGGCCGACACGGTGGGCGTGGCCTGGAACCCGCCGGCCGACCTCTGCCAGGCCGTGCTCGACCGGCTGTTCGTCGACGTGCCCGCGCACGACGATCCGTGGCGGGTGCTGCTGTGGGCGACCGGCCGCGCCGAGCTGCCGGGCTTCCCGGTGCGGGACAACTGGACCTGGGACGGCCGGCCGCTGACGGAGCGCGGCTAGCGCCGGATGAGCGGCGACCTGTCCCCCACCGACCACCTGTGGCCGAACGGATCGGTGAAGCCGCCCTGGCGGTGGGTGCCCCACGGCACCTGGTGATCCTGGATCGGCGTGCCCGCGACCGCACCGGCGGCGACGGCCCGCGCGATGACGGCGTCGGGGTCGTCGGCGAACAGCTCGACCCGGACGCTCGTCGCGCCCGCCTGAGCCGGGCTGACCTCGGCCGGGTTCTCGGGGTTGACCTCGTGCAGGAAGAACGCGGCGCCGCCGATCTCCAGCCCGGCGACGCCACCGAGGTTCCACAGTTGCGTGGCGCCCAGCGCGGACTGGTACCAGCGCACCGCGGCGTCCGAATCGGGGACGATCAGCATGACCGAGATCACCGCGGGCGAGTCCGATGTCATGCCCCCAGCATGCCGGACGTCAGCCGCGGTCCCGGAAGGCTTGCCGATATGCCGACGGCGAGGTCCGCATCGCGTTGCTGAAGTGGTGCCGGAAGGTCACCGCGGCGTCGAAGCCCACCGCCGCCGCCACCTGCTCGATCGGCGCGTCCGTGGTCTCCAGCAGCGACAGGCTGGCCTGGATGCGCTGGCGCAGCAGCCAGCGGATCGGGCTGGTCCCGGTCGCGCGGGTGAAGTGCCGCAGGTACGTGCGCGGCGCCATGTGCGCCTGCCGGGCCAGCTCGGCGAGGGTCAGCGGCTCGCGCAGCCGGGTGAGCGCCCACGCCAGGCTGGCGGCGATCCGGTCGTCGTCCGCGCCGGCGGGCATCGGGGCCTCGATGAACTGGGCCTGGCCGCCGTCGCGGTGCGGCTGCACGACGAGCCGGCGGGCCACCGCGTTGGCGATCGCGGCGCCGTGGTCGGTGCGCACGACGTGCAGGCACAGGTCGATGCCGGCCGCGCTGCCGGCGCTGGTCCACACGTCGCCGTCGGCGATGTAGAGCACGTCCGGGTCCAGGTCGAGGTGCGGGAACCGGGCCCGGAACACCTCCGCGTACCGCCAGTGCGTCGTCGCCCGCCGCCCGTCGAGCAGGCCCGCGGCGGCCAGCGCGAACGCGCCCGAGCAGATGGACACGATCCGGGCACCGCGGGCATGGGCCGCGCGCAGCGCCGCGAGCACCTCCGGCGCCGGGTCGGCGTGCACGTCCTCGACCCCGGGCACGATCACCGTGCCGGCCGCCGCGAGGGCGCGCAGGCCGGCCGCCGGCTGCAGCGTGGCGCCACCGAGAACCGGAATCGGGGCCGGCGCGACGTCGGCCGGGCCGCAGATGGTCAGCCGGTACCAGGGGACCTGCAGCTCGGGCCGCGGCAGCCCGAACACCTCGGTCGCGATGCCCGTCTCGAACAGGGACATGCCGGCGAACGCCAGCACCGCCACCGTCCGGCCCGCCGGCTCGATCCGCACCTCCACCATGGCGCGATGTTAGCGAACAGCGGCGATCGCGCCACTCACACAGCCCCCGGAAACCCCGCAATGCTCGACACATGAGCGACGCGATCGAGCACTTTGCCGGAAAACTCCGCTTCGAGACCGACGTCAGCGACGTGCACGCCGGAAAGGCGAGCCTCGTCGTCGTCGACTCGCGCGGCGCGCAGGCCTGGGCGCAGGGGCACATCCCCGGCGCCGTGCACCTGCCGACCGCCGACATCGCCGGCCGGGCCCGCGAGCTGGTCCCGGCCGGCGCGGACGTGGTCACTTACTGCTGGGGGCCCGGCTGCAACGGCGCGACCCGGGCCGCGCTGGAGTTCGCGCGGCTCGGGTACCGCGTGCGGGAGATGATCGGCGGGTTCGAGTACTGGGTGCGGGAGGGCCTGCCGTTCGAGACCGACCACGGCCCCGACCGGCGGCCCGTGGACGACCTCACCGCGCCCCGCTCGGCCATCACCTGCGACTGCTGAGCCCTACGGCAGGAACAGGGTCTTGCCGACCGCCGTCCGGTCCTCGATCCCGCGGTGCGCGGCCGGGGCCTCGTCCAGGCGGTACAACTGGCCGATCAGCGGCGAGATCCGCTTCTCCGCGACCGCGTCCAGCGCCGCCGACAGGTAGGCGCGGTGGCGCTCCGGCGTGAGCTGCACCGCCCCGATCCCGGTGACCGTGACACCGCGGGCCGGGGCGGGGGTCGCGAAGCCACCGGCCGGAGTGCCATGGCCGGAGAAGCGGCCACCGTGGCGTACCAGCGAAAAGGCCGCATCGCCGTAAGCGCCGCCGGCCCCGTCCAGCACGACGTCCACCGGGTCGACGGCGGCGGTCCAGTCCGCGCCGGAGTAGTCCACCACCTGGTGCGCGCCCAGCTCGCGCAGCCGGTCCAGCTTGGCCGGGCCCCGGGCCGCGGCGATCGCCGTCGCGCCCGCGGACCGCGCCAGCTGCACCAGCAGGGCGCCCATCCCGCCGGCGGCCGCGGTGATCAGCACCCGCTCCCCCGGCCGCAGCGCGACGACGTCCAGCAGCGCCAGGGCCGTCACGCCGTCGTGCAGGACCGCCGCCGCGTCCGGGTCGTCGACGGCGTCCGGGACCGGAACCAGCCCGGCGGCGGGCGCCAGGGCGACGGTGGCGTAGCCGCCGCCCGTGTGGCCGAGGCGCGCGACGACGCGGCGGCCGATCCACTGCGGGTCGACGCCACTGCCCACGGTGGTCACCGTGCCGGCCACGCCGACGCCCGGGCGGTACGGCGGCTCGGTGGGGAAGAACGGCCCGCCCCGCCCGGCCCGGACCTGGGTCTCCAGCCACAGGGTGTCCGCGGCGCCGACGGCCACGGCCACCTGGCCGGGGCCCGGCACCGGATCGGGGACATCGACGGGGACCAGCACCTCGGGGCCGCCGAAGCGGGCCACTTCGATCGCGCGCATGAAATCACCCTGGTACCTCAAGCACAGTTCAGGTCAAGTGGGTAGCTCGGCGACGTGGGCACGACGACTGTGAGAGCGACCGAGACCGACGTGACGCTGCACGTCAACGGACACGAGCATCAGATGCGGCTGGACAACCGCACCACGCTGCTGGACGCGCTGCGCGAGCACCTCGCGCTCACCGGGGCGAAGAAGGGCTGCGACCAGGGGCAGTGCGGGGCGTGCACGGTCCTGCTGGACGGCCGGCGGGTGGTCAGCTGCCTGGTGCTCGCCTGCTCGGTGGACGGCGCGTCGGTGACGACCGTCGAGGGCCTGAGCGCTGGGCGCGGGCTGCACCCGATCCAGGAGGCGTTCATCGCGCACGACGCGCTGCAGTGCGGGTTCTGCACGCCGGGCCAGATCTGCTCCGCGGTCGGGCTGACCGAGGTGGAGACCGAGTCGCCGGCCGCGATCCGCGAGGCGATGAGCGGCAACATCTGCCGCTGCGGGGCGTACACGCACATCGCCGCCGCCGTCTACGAAGTGGCGTCCGCGTCATGAGGCCGTTCGAGTACGAGCGCCCGGAGGACCCGGCGGGCGCGGTCGCGACGATGGTCAAGCCGGGCTCGACGTATCTGGCCGGCGGGACGAACCTGGTGGACCTCATGAAGCTCGGGGTGGCCACGCCGGACCGGCTGGTGGACGTGGGCGGGCTGCCGTACCGCGACGTGGAGACCTTCGACGGCGGCGGGGTGCGCATCGGGGCGCTGGTCTCCAACACCGACCTGGCCCGCCATCCGGTCGTCGCCGCGGCGTATCCGGCGGTGGCGGAGGCGGTCCTGGCCGGCGCGTCCGGGCAGCTGCGCAACCGCGCGACCGTGGGCGGGAACCTGTTGCAACGCACCCGCTGCCGGTACTTCCAGGACGTCACCAAGGCGTGCAACAAGCGCGATCCCGGCTCCGGCTGCGACGCCCGCGCCGGGGAGCACCACGACCTGGCCATCCTGGGCGCGTCCGAGCAGTGCATCGCCACGAACCCGTCCGACCTCGCGGTGGCGCTGTCCATGGTGGACGCCTCGGTGCAGTATCTCGGCCCGCACGGCCCGGCCGCGATCAGCGTGCACGACCTCTACCGCCGGCCCGGCGACCGGCCGGACCTGGACACGAACCTGCCGCCCGGCTCGCTCATCACCGGAGTCGTCCTGCCCGACTGCCCGCTGGCCACCGGCTCACGGTACCGCAAGGTGCGCGACCGCGCGTCGTTCGCGTTCGCGGCCGGCTCGATCGCGGCCGCCGTGGACGTGCGCGACGGGGTGGTGCACGACGTGCGGATCGCCTGGGGCGCGGTCGCGCACCTGCCGTGGCGCGCGTGGGCGGCCGAGCGGGCCCTGCGCGGGGCACCGGCGACCGCCGAGAGCTTCGCCGCGGCCGCCGACGCCGAACTGGCGGGGGCGAAACCGTTGCGCGACAACGGGTACAAGATCCCGCTCCTGCGCAATCTGACGGTCGAGCTGCTGCGCGAGATGACGGAGGCGACGCCGTGACGTTTCAGGGGACGCGCCCGGCCCCGGTCCACATCGGACGGGCGGAGCCGCGGCTGGAGGCCCGGGACAAGGTGACCGGGCAGGCCCGCTACGCCGTGGACCACCCGCTGCCGGGCGCGGTCTACGCGTGGCCGGTCCAGGCGACGTTCGCGCGCGGCCGGGTGAGCACCGTGGACACCGCGCCGGCGCTCGCCCTCGACGGCGTGCTGGCGGTGCTGTGGCACGGCAACTCGCCGCGGCTGGAGCCCGGCAGCGACCCGAACCTGCTGGTGCTGCAGTCGCCCGACGTGCGGTACTACGGCCAGGTCGTCGCGCTCGTGGTGGCCACGTCGCTGGAGCGGGCGCGGGAGGGCGCGGAGGCGGTGGCCGTCGAGGCCGACGTCGAGGCGGCGGACACGGTGCTGCGGGCCGACCATCCGGGCCTCTACGAGCCGCCGGTGGTCAACGCGGGCCTGCCCGGGCGGATCGACAACGGCGACTTCGACGCCGGGTTCGCGGCCGCGGACGTGCGCGTCGACGCGACGTACCGCACGCCGACCGAGCACCACATGGCGATGGAGCCGCACGCGACGACCGCGTTCTGGGAGCGCGGGCAGCTGCACGTGTTCGACGCGACGCAGGCGTCCTCGTCCGTGCGGGAGACCCTGGCCGCGATGTTCGAGCTGCCGCCGCAGCTGGTGCGCGTGCAGAACGAGCACGTCGGCGGCGGCTTCGGCTCCAAGGGCGCGCCGTGGCCGAACGTGGTGCTGGCCGCGATGGCCGCCCGGTGCGTCGGCCGGCCGGTGAAGCTCGCCCTGCAGCGCTCGATGCTCTTCTCGCTGGCCGGCTACCGCACCCCGACCATCCAGCGGGTCCGGCTCGGCGCGGACCGCCGGGGCCGGCTGGTCGCCCTGGGGCACGAGGCCATCAGCCAGTGCTCGCGGCTGGTGGAGTACACCGAGCAGAGCGCGGCGGTGAGCCGGGTCCACTATGGAGTGCCGAACCTGACCACGAGCCACCGCGTCGTCGCGCTGGACGTGCCGCCGCCGACGTGGATGCGCGCGCCCGGCGAGTGCCCGGGCTCGTTCGCGCTGGAGTCGGCGATGGACGAGCTGGCCGCGGCGGGAAGCTGGGATCCGGTGCAGCTGCGGATCGACAACGACGCGACCCACGACGCCGAGGGGCTGCCGTTCAGCAGCCGCCACCTCGTCGAGTGCCTGCGCGAGGGCGCGGAGCGGTTCGGCTGGTCCGGCCGCGATCCCCGCCCGGCCGGCCGCCGGGAGGGCCGCTGGCTGCTCGGGACCGGCGTCGCCGCCTCGTCGTTCCCGGCGATCACCTGGCCGTCGACCGCGACCGCGCGGGCGACCGCCGACGACCACTTCGAGGTGGCGGTGAACGCGGCCGACATCGGCACCGGCGCGCGCACGGTGATGCGCCAGATCGCCGCGGACGCGCTCGGGACGGCCGAGGCGTGCGTGGAGATCCGGGTCGGGGACAGCGCCATCGGCTTCGCCACCGTCGCCGGCGGGTCGATGGGCACCTCGTCGTGGGGGTGGGCGGTGACCAAGGCGTGCCGGCTGCTGCGGGAGCGGATCGACAAGGAGCACGACGGCCGGGTCCCGCCCGAGGGGATCTGCGTGTCCGCGGACACGACCGCCGACATCGCGGCCCGCGGGGAGTTCGCCCGGCACGCCTTCGGCGCCCAGTTCTGCGCGGTGCGGGTGGACCCGGCGACCGGCGAGGTGCGGCTGGACCGGATGCTCGGGGTGTTCGCGGTGGGCCGGGTCATCAACCCGACCACGGCGCGCTCGCAGATCATCGGCGGGATGACGATGGGCGCGGGCATGGCGCTCATGGAGCACACGGTGCTGGACGGGCGGCGGGGCGACTTCGTGACGTCGGATCTGGCCTCGTACCACGTGTGCGTGAACGCCGACGTCCCGCGCGTCGACGCCGTGTTCGTGCCCGAGGAGGACCCGCACCTCAATCCGATGGGGTCGAAGGGGCTCGGCGAGATCGGGATCGTAGGGGCGGCGGCGTCGGTGGCGAACGCGGTGTACCACGCGACCGGGCAGCGGGTCCGCTCGCTGCCGATCACACCCGCGAGCCTGCTGCCGGGCTACGCCTCGGGCGCGTAAGGGGCCAGCGCCTCCACCGGCGGGATGACGTAGTAGGCGCCGGTGAGCGGGGCCGTGTAGCGCGTGAGCGCGTCGCGGACCCCGTCGCCCACGCCGGCCATCCGGCGCAGCATCTCGTCCAGCGGATGCTGGGTCGCGCAGAAGCCGACGAACATGGTGCCGTGGTCGCGCACGGTGCCGTACGCGGTGTTGCGGCGCAGGATCGCCAGTTCCTCGCCGTCCTCCTCGACGACGGTGCGGGCCACGTGCGACGTCGGCGGCTTCACGTCGTCGTCGAGCTCGATCGAGTCGGCCTTCGTACGGCCGATGACGTCCTCCTGCGCGGCGACGCTGAGCGCCTCCCACGCATCGGTGTCGTGGCGCCACTGCTGCACGAGCGCGACGCTGCAGCCCGCGGCCGGCCCCGCCGCGATCACGGCGACGGACGGGGCCTCGCTGCGCGTGGGGTTCTCGGTGCCGTCGATGAAGCCGGTCAGGTCGCGGTCGTGGTGGTACACCCAGCCGGAAACCTCCGTGGCGGCGACCGCGACGGTCTCCAGGATGCCCAGCGCGGCCCGCGTGTAGTCGAACAGCGCGGTGCGGTCGGCCCCGGACAGCCACAGCCACGCGTCGTGCTGGGTGGCCGGCATCGTGAACCCGTCCGGGCCGGTGATCGGGGCCAGGAAGTCCACGGCGACGACCGGCTCCCACAGCGACGGGCGGACGCCGACGACGACGTTGATCGCGCCGGTGGCCGGCATCGGCTCGCCGACCGCGGTCAGCGCCGCGAACAGCTCCCGCGGTGCGGCGCCGGGGCGGAGGTCGAACTCGAGGTACGCGTGCTCGGCCAGGGCCGCCGCGAAGATGCCGGGCTGCGGGGTCGGTGCCATGGGCTTGATCGTATTTGACGGTACGAACGGCAGGACATTTGTCACCGCCGGATCGCGATCGACGAATCTGCCCGCCGCCACCGCCCGCACCTACCGTCACATGCATGAACGCGGTCGAGCTCCAAAATGTGTCGTACCTGTATGGCAATGTGCGGGCCGTGGAGGACGTGACGCTCACGGTCGAGACCGGCGAGGTCGTCGCGGTGCTGGGGCCCAACGGGGCCGGCAAGTCGACGACCCTGCTGATGCTGCTGGGCCTGCTGCCGCCGAGGAGCGGCACGGTCGAACTGTTCGGGGGCACGCCGCAGGCCGCCTGTGCCGCCGGCCGGGTCGGCGCGATGCCGCAGTCCGGCGGGCTGGTGCCCCGATCCACGGTCGGCGATCTGCTGCGGTTCCTGCATGACGTCTACCCCGACCCGATGCCGGTCGCGGAGGCGCTCGAGCTCGCGGACCTGACCGGGCTGGCCGGGCGGACGGTGGAGAAGCTCTCCGGCGGCCAGGCCCAGCGGATGCGGTTCGCGATGGCCCTCGTCGGCCGGCCCGACCTGCTGGTGCTCGACGAGCCGACGGCCGCGCTGGACGTCGAGGCCCGCCGCGCCTTCTGGACCGCGATGCGCCGCTACGCCGGGCAGGGCCGCACGGTGCTGTTCTCCACCCACTACCTGGAGGAGGCCGACGCCAACGCGGACCGGATCGTGGTCCTCGACCGCGGCCGGGTCATCGCCGACGGCACGGCCGCCGAGGTCAAGCGGCGCGTGACCGTGCGCACCGTCAGTGTGACCCGGCAGGACGCCGACTATGCGGCGCTGCCCGGGGTCGTCGCCTTCGCCGCCCAGGCCGATCGGGCCGTGCTGACCAGCACCGACTCCGACGCCACCGTCCTTGCCCTGGCCGCCGCCGGGCTCCTGGCCGACCTCGAGGTCGCCGGGGCCGGGCTGGAAGAGGCCTATCTCGCCCTGACCGGTCTGGAGGCCTGACATGCTGCCCTACATCCGGCTGGAGCTGCGCCGGCTCGGCCGCACCCCCGGCCTGCTGATCTTCACCGTCCTCATGCCGCTGGTGAGCTACGTGGTGTTCACCAACGTCAGCACCCTCACCGGGCAGGACAAGAGCGCCGCCGCGACCTACACGATGGTGTCGATGGCCGGCTACGGCGCGATCGGCGCCCTGCTCAACTACGCCAGCGGCCTGGTCACCGACCGCTCCGTCGGCTGGCTGCGGCAGCTCCGGCTGACCCCGCTCAAGCCGATCACGGTGGTGCTGGGCCGCGGGGTGGCCGCGATGGCCGCCGCGCTGGCTCCGGTGCTCGCGCTGTGCCTGGCCGCGGTGCTCATCAACGGGGTGCACCTCGACGGGTGGCAGTGGGCGGCGATCCTGCCGCTGCTGTGGGCCGGGGCCGTGCCGTTCGCGCTGCTGGGGCTGGCGCTGGGCTATCTCGCCACCAGCCAGACCGCGCAGCCGCTCAACCTGCTCGTGTACCTCGGGATGTCCATCGTCGGCGGCCTGTGGCTGCCGCTGGACGTCATGCCCGGCTGGGTCCAGGCGATCGGCCGGCTGCTGCCCACCCACGCCTACGCGGACATGTCGTGGCGGGTCGCGTTCGGCGGCGCCCCGACCGTCGGCGACGTGGCGATCCTGGCCGTGTGGCTGGCACTGTTCGCGGCCCTGGCGAGCTGGGGCTTCCGCCGCTCGGTGCGCCGCATCACGGTGCTGTGACAGGGTGATGACCATGCCCCGCCTGCCCCGCCTTCCGCGTCCGCCGAGCCTGCCGCGCCCGCCCATCGGGGGCATGATCTGGGTCGCGGTGTGGACGTTCGCCCTCGTCGACCCGCTGAGCACGATCACGACCACCGCGGCGGCGATCGGGCTGGCGGCGTTCGAGGTGGCGTACGTGTACACCGCGGCGATGGGCTTCGAATCGCGCTGCGTCACGTGGGCCCATCACGTGCTGGTCGGGGCGGTGGCGGTGCTCGGGGTCGGCCTGGCCCTGACGTACGGCTCGCACTGGATCATCCTGCTGCTGTACGTCTCGGTCGGCGGGGTCGCGGTGTACGCCTCGGTCCCGCGCATGGTCCTGGCGATCTGGTGGTTCCTCGGCTGCCTCGGCGCGCTGATCGCCATCGGCCTGATCGTGGACGCGGACGGGTGGCAGATCGGTTCGGTCGCCCTCGGCACGACCCTGTCGTCGATGCTGGTCGCCTCCGTGCGCCAGCAGATCCGGCTCGTCAACGAGCTGAAGCACACCCGCGACGCCCTGGCCGAGTCGGCGGTGGCCGAGGAGCGGCTGCGCTTCTCCCGCGACCTGCACGACCTGCTCGGCCACACGCTGTCCGTCATCGTGGTGAAGGCCGAGGTCGTGCGGCGCATCGCCGAGCGCGACCCGGCCGCCGCGGCGGCCCAGGCCGCGGACATCGAGCAGGTCGGCCGGCGCGCCCTGGTCGAGATCCGCGAGGCGGTGACCGGCTACCGGGAGACCGGCCTGACCGCGGAGCTGGCCCGGGCCAAGGGCGCGCTGACCGCCGCGGGCATCGCGGCCGAGGTCCTGCGCACCGCCGACCCGCTGCCCGAGGCCGCCGACCGGCTGCTGGCCTGGGTCGTGCGCGAGGCGGCCACCAACGTCGTGCGGCACAGCGGCGCCGCCCGCTGCGAGATCTCGCTGACCACAGTGGACGGTGCGGCGATCCTGCGGGTCGCCGACGACGGCGACTTCGGCCCGTCCTCGCCCACCGTGGACGTGGGCAACGGGCTGCGCGGCCTGGGCGAGCGGCTGAGCTCGGCCGGCGGGTCGCTGGAGACTGGGGCCCGGGCAGAGGGCGGCTTCGCGCTGACTGCGAGGCTTCCGCTGTGACGACGGGGATCTTGTTCGCTGTGACGATGGGGTTGGCACGATGACGATCCGGGTGTTGCTCGCCGAAGACCAGGGCATGATGCGCGGCGCCCTGGCGCTGCTGCTCGACCTTGAGCCCGACCTGGAGGTGGTGGCCCAGGTCTCCAGCGGCGACGCGATCGTCCCGGCCGCGCTGGAGGCCCGGCCCGACGTGGCCCTGCTCGACATCGAGATGCCCGGCGGCGACGGCATCTCCGCCGCCGCCGAGCTGCGCCGCCGGCTGCCCGGCTGCCGGGTGCTGATCCTGACCACGTTCGGCCGGCCCGGTTATCTGCGCCGGGCCATGGAGGCGGGCGCGAGCGGCTTCCTGGTCAAGGACGGCCCGGTCGAGTCGCTGGCCGCCGCGGTGCGCCGGGTGCTGGCCGGCGAGCGGGTGGTCGACCCGGACCTGGCCGCGGCCGCCCTCGCCGCCGGACCCGACCCGCTGACCGACCGGGAACGCGACGTGCTGCGCGAGGCCGCGGACGGGTCGACGGTCGCGGACATCGCCAAGCGGCTGCACCTGTCGGAGAGCACTGTGCGCAACTACCTGTCGGCCGCCATCACCAAGACCGGCACCCGCAACCGCATCGAGGCCGTCGGCGTGGCCCAGTCCCGCGGCTGGCTGTGACCGCCGGCCGCAAAGTTGAGTCCCGGTGACTCAGGTCACGTTCCTGGGCGGAAGACCCTGGGCATCTCCCCGGTTGTAAGACTTGAGCGACACGGGCTCAACCTTGGAGGGGACTCATCATGTTGCTGCGCACCGTTCCGTTCCGCACCTTTGACGCCTTCGACCAGTTCTTCGGCCAGGCCACCGGCACCACCGGCAGCCGCGGCAGTGCCGCCCCGCTGGACGCCTACCGCGACGGCGACACGTTCTTCGTCGAGATCGACCTGCCCGGCGTGGACCCGGCCTCGATCGACGCCACGGTCGACCGCAACGTGCTCACCGTCAGCGCCGAGCGCACCCGCGTCGAGCGGGAGGGCGTCCGGCGGGTCATCAGCGAGCGCCCGTCCGGCACCGTCACCCGGCGCCTCGTCCTGGGCGACAGCCTCGACACCGAGCGGCTCGAGGCGAGCTACGACGCCGGCGTGCTGACCCTGCGGATCCCGGTGGCCGAGAAGGCCCAGCCCCGCAAGATCGAGATCGGCACCGCCCAGCGCGAGCTCAGCACCGCGCAGTAAAAGCAGAAGTGCAGGTAGACCGGCAACACCGCCGGAACGCGCGAACGGCCGCGACCCCTCGGGGTCGCGGCCGTTGCGTTTCAAGCGGCGGGCATTCGGAATCGATCGACGTCTGCACGGGCGGTTATTCCCGATGCGCTCGCGGTGATCATCGGGCGGAATTGGCCCGGGCCGAAATCGCCGGGCCCCCGCGGCCGGAGTCCGGAGGGTGGGACGGCGGGCGGCGCGGGCGGCAAAGCAACCGGCAACGGGAGAGCAAAGGCATCGGCGGCAAGTGCCGCGGCGGGCCAAAAGCGCGGCCAAACCATGTGGCCAAAACCACCGCAACCGAAAGCGGCCGACAAAGGCGACCGCCGCCGTGGGGAATCGGGCAATGCAAAGCGGGCCGGTCGCACGATTTCGTGCGACCGGCCCGCCGGTGTCTTCGACAGGAGACGGTCAGCGGCCCGCCTCGGCGTGATACCGGTCGACGATGTCCTGCTTGATGCGGCCCCGGTCGGACACGTCGATGCCCTTGGCCTGCGCCCACTCGCGGATCGCGCGGTTCTGGTCGCGATCGCCGCGGGTCACGCTGCGGCCGCGGACCTCGCGCCCGCGCGCGGTGGCGACGACGCCACCCCGGCCGATCTTCGTCGCGGCCGCGACGAAGGGAGCCACCGCGTCGCGCAGCTTGGCCGCGTTGCCGGCGGACAGGTCGATCTCGTACTGCACGCCGTCGAGCGCGAACACGATGCTCTCGGCGGCGGGCTTGCCGTCGATGTCATCGATCAGCTCGTGGATGACGCGTTTTGCCATGAGTGGCCTTTCCTCGGTGGTACCCAGGTGTACAGAACCGCTGTGCAGAAGCTATGCGATCCGAACCGATGCGGAGCTCGGCACTGAGCGCACCGCCCGTATCATTCGGACACAAACACAATAACTGGCGTACATGCTACGCCCGTTGCACGGGCGAGATTACCTCCACAGTAGCCCTTTCGCCCGCCCGCCACGGAAATCGGCACGTCACGAAACGCATACAACACGAAACGCACACGATCGGTAAAGCGGACACGGCGAATTGGGCGTGATCGGTGCACCGCGATCACCGTGCCGAGTGCCGGAAGCGACGCGGAAGAGCCACCCCGGCAGGATGTCGAGAACTCACCCGCGCGATCCAGAAGATCGCGGATGTGGAGTCAGGCGAGGATCCGCAGCGACAGCAGCAATGCGCCACCGACCACCAGGAGCAGGCCGCCGACGGAGACGACCCGCACCAGCCAGGATCCCTCGCGGACCAGGCGGGTCCAGCGCACCAGTTGCGCACGCGTGAACAGCAGCAGCCGGCGGGCCCAGGCGAACTCCATCGCCAGCAGCGCCAGGCCGCCCAGAATGATGAGCCATCCCGGGCCTGGCAACGGCAGCAGAATCACGCCGACGGCGATGACGAGCGTGCCGGCCACGGCCACCACGATCTTTACGCCGAGGCGGCCGAGCGGGGTGGCGTACGCGCGCTCGCGCAGCCGCAGGAAGCCGTCCCGTATCCGGCCGGCGCGGGACCGCCAGGGTGCGGGCGCCGGCGGTTCGGTCACGGTCACGGGCGGGTGCGGCTGCTCAGACACCGTTCCATGGTCCACGAAGCGGCGGGTCGCGGCCGAATTCGCTACCGAATCGGACGAATAGCGCAACTCACCGACATAGTGCCTGACAACGGACGAAGTTCGCATCCATCGGCGCGGTACAAGTGCGGACGCGACACGCCGAAAGTCACCCTCGCGGGACCACCGGCGTCCGGAATCAGGCGTAACGCCCGACCCGTCCACCTCACTGCCGCGCAATTCTCGTTCGCATCACGCAAACACCCGTCACTCCCATGGACCACGGGACGTTACCGGAATGAATTGACGTACGGCCCACACGTCACGTCAAGAGCCCCGACCGCGCCCAGAAAACCAGACATCGCACGCAGGATGTTCGGTTGACGGCAAATCGGGCCCAGAAACACTACAGAGTGAGATCGTAGAATCACTACGCGTAACACTGGGAATCGCCTCAACATAGAGAGGCGGGGCACGGCATGCTCCGCAAGCGGTGCCGGGGGGAGTACGACATGAGCGCTATCCGACCATCGACCGTCGAGGTCGAGACATCCCTACGACTCGTCGCGCCCGACGCGACCGCGCTGCCGGTGCGAGCCAGCCTGCGCTACGACCCGAACGACCCGTACGCGGTCCACGTGCTCTTCCACGCCGAGTCGGCCGGGGGCGAGCCGGTGAGCTGGTCCTTCGCACGGGAGCTGCTGTTCACCGGGCTGGACGAGCCGGCCGGGATCGGCGACGTGCGGGTCTGGCCGTGGAACGGGCCGCGGGGCGACTTCGTCGCGCTGGCGCTGTCCTCGCCGGACGGCAACGCGCTGTTCGAGGTGCCACGCAGCGTGCTGGTGCGCTTCCTGCGCCGCACGTACAGCGTGGTCCCACGCGGACACGAGACCGACCACCTCGACGTCGACAACGCGGTGAGCCGGCTGCTCGCCGGCCGCTGAGCTCGACGGCGCAACCCCTCACCGGCCCACCACCGCGGCACCACCCGCCCCGCCGGAGAGACCCGCGCTTCCGCGTTTCGCGTTTCGCGTTTCGCCCAGACGTGCGACACCGGGCGCCACGCACGACCCCGCCACCACCAGCAAGCCGCCAGACGCTGGGACCGGGGCCGCGCGTGGCGCCCGACGCATTGGTCATCCGGGCGGGCGCCCGGTGCCCGTGACGCGGATGTCGCCCCACGGGTTCAGTTCGACCAGCCGGGCCGGCACCCCGCCGATCAGCACGTCCCGGCGCCCGGCCCGCAGCAGCGCCACCACCTCGGGCCCGGCCGCCATCCGCGCGCTCCAGTGGAACCGGCCGTCAATCGGCTGGAACTGCCCGGAGATGCGCAGCTCCACGGCGTAGGTGGACTCCCCCGCGACGAGCGGGGCCTTGACCGGCGACGATTCCTGGGGCATGGTACCGACTAGTACCAAGTACTGGCCGGTAACGTCAAGGGAGCCGCCATGCACCCGCGCGAGGCCACCGCCGCCCGCCTGCTCAAGATCTCGGCCGGCAACGCCTACGACCCCGAGGTCGACATCGACTGGGACGCCCCGCAGCCGGCCGGCCTCATGTACGCGCCGCCCGAACGGCTGTCGCTGTTCGGCACGCCGCTGTGGGACACCCTCACGCCGGCCCAGCGCGTCGAGCTGTCCAAGCACGAGGTGGCCAGCATCGCGAGCATCGGCATCTGGTTCGAGGTGCTGCTGATGCGGATGCTGCTCCGGCACGTGACGGGCCTGGACCCGCGCAGTGCGCACGTGCAGTACGCGCTCACCGAGATCGGCGACGAGTGCCGGCACAGCATCATGTTCGGCCGCATGATCTCGGCCTTCGGCGCGCCCGCGTACCAGCCGGCGGCCGTGCACCGCGCGCTCGGACGCTACCTCGGCGCCACGGCCGGCGGCATCCAGACCTTCGCCGCCGCGCTCATCGCCGAGGAGATCCTCGACGCCCTGCAGCGCGAGGCGATGGCCGACGACAGCCTGCAACCCCTGGTCCGCATGGTCTCGCGGATCCACGTGGTCGAGGAGGCGCGGCACATCAAGTTCGCCCGCGACGAACTGGCCCGCCAGGTCGCCGGCAGTTCCAAGCCCCGCCGTTGGTACTGCCAGGTCGTCGTCGCCCGCGCCGCCTACACGGTCACCCACTCCCTGATCAACCCTCGGGCGTACGCGGCGGTCGGCCTGGACCCGGCCCACGCCGGGGCGGTGGCCTGGGCGAATCCGCGCTTCCGGGAGACGCTGCGGTGGGCCGGCAGCCGGGTCACGACGTACCTGCAGGAGCTCGGCCTGGTCGAGGGCCCGGCCCGGCCGGTCTGGCGCGCCGCGGCCCTGCTGTAGCGAATGCCCCTGTGAGATGGCGCATCGGCCGATCGCGGGACGATGCCGATCTCGCGCGCTAGTGTTCAGGGAGTCGGTGTGCTGTGTGTCCCCGGGCCTCACCACACTGCCTTCACGGAATACCGTTCGGCTGGAGCCGTGTTGCGCCTATCGCCGCGAGGCGACCTGGCACACCGACCCTAAACGTTCTCGTGCAGGCCAGCACCGGTTCAGGCCAGCACCGCGTAGACGACCAGGTTGTCGCGGTACGAGTGGCGCGACTGGTCGAACGCCCCGCCACAGGTGATCAGCCGCAGCTCCGGCACCGGCGTCGGCCCGTAGACCTTGGCGCTCGGGAACTGGGCCTTGGCGTAGTGCTCGCTCGCCGTCACCCGGAACGTCAGCCAGCCGTCGCCCCGCTGGACGTCCACCAGGTCGCCCGGGGCGAGCTCGTGCAGGCGGAAGAAGACCGCCGGGCCGGTCTTGGAGTCCACGTGCCCGGCCAGCACCGCCGGGCCCGCGTCGCCCGGGTACGTGCCGCCGGTGAACCAGCCCGCCTCGCCGTACACCTTCGGGCTCTCCAACACCCCGGACCCGTCCATCCGCAGATCCTCGAGCGGGGTGTCGACGCTGAGCTTCGGGATCTTCAGCCGGGTCGGCGGCGCGTCCGGGGACGCCGACGCCGCCGAGAGGTCGATGCTGTGCGGCACGATCCAGGTGGCGTCGCCCGCGTCGATGTCGACCCGGCGCCCGACCAGGGCCGCCGCCCCCACGATCATCGGCGCGGCCAGGGCCAGCACGCAGCCGATCAGCATCAGGGTCCGGCGGCGGGTCGCGGTCAGGTGCAGCCGCCGGCGCGACCGATGCCGGACGACCCTCGCCACCCTGATCACTTCCCCAATGCGCCGGGTTCGAGCGGCGGCGGACGATCGCCCGCCGCCGCTCCCGTTACAGCGAAGCTACGCCGCCGCCGGCGCCTTCGCGCGCCGCCGCCAGACGAGGAAGCCGCCCGCGGCCAGCAGGAGCACGACCGCGCCCGCACCGATCGGCAACAGCGGGCTCATCCCGTCGTTCGCCGTGCCGCCCGCCCCGGTGTCCACGCCGCCCTCGGGGACGCCGCTGCTGGAGGCGTCCGTGCGCAGCTGCGCGGTGAGGCCGCCGGCGCCGTCGAGGATGATCAGCGAGTACACCGCGCCGGCCTTGAGCGGCGCCGTGACCGTCGTCGCGGCGCTCGTGGCGCTCGGCGCGGCCAGGCGCAGCGTCCAGCGGCCCGGGTCGACCGTCTGGTACGAGGTCGTCGTGGCGAACTGGACGTTCTCGGCGATCTTCGAGCCGCCGGAGACCGAGACGTCCAGGAACGGCTGCTTGACCGAGGCCTGGATGACCCGGACCTTGGCCTTGCCGGAGTCGGGCAGGCCCAGGTCGTCGGCGATGACGCGCAGGCCCAGATCGGCGAACTTGCCGGTGCCGGCGACCGTGTAGGCCTTGCCCTCCTCCACCGTCGCCTGGGTGCTCAGCACCGGCGCGGCCGAGGCCGGGTCGCCCTTCTTGCGCATCGCCACCGCGTAGGTCCCGGGCGGTAGCGGCAGGTACTTGGAGACAGTGCCATACGCGACAGCGTCGAACTTCTGCTGCGGGATGGCCCCGGAGGTGGAGCTGAGATAGACGTCGACCGCCGGAGTGTCGGGCGACAGGTGGGCCAGGCGGACATACCCGACACCGGCCGCGGCGGCCGGTGAGGCTTCCACCATCGTCAGTCCCAGGCCGAGGAGCGCCGCGGCCGCCAAGGCCGCGAGCCTCCGCCGCTGGGGAGCAGCGAACACGTTGTACCCCCTGCTGTACTACAGCGAATGCTTCAGATTCGGGTCGTACGCACCCGTGGGGGTAGGTGACTGAGTAATCCGCACGGGCACCGTAAGCACTGATCGCGGTGAGTCTGGCACGTCGATGAGCAACGCGCCACCCGTGCTGGGCAGGGATCATCGCCGCATGTGTACGGTGCCCGACGCTGCGCTGCGGCACCACATCCGGACGGACGAGGCAAATTACCTGTCGGTACCGATCGATACGTCGGTCGGCGGGCGCTACATCTGGGTGCCGAAGTCCTGGGTCCAGATGGCCGTCTTGCCCTGGTAGGCAAGGCCGACGCCGAGATCCTTGAGCTTGCAGTTGAGGATGTTGGCCCGGTGCCCGGAGCTGTTCATCCAGGCGTTCATGACCTCTTCCGGGGTGCGCTGGCCCTTGGCGATGTTCTCGGCCGCACCCGACCAGCGGTATCCCTCGTTCGTGATCCGCGTGGCGAAGGACGTCCCGTCCTGGGAGTCGTGCGAGAAGTAGTTGTTGGCCGCCATGTCGGCCGAGTGCTTGTACGCGGCCGCGCGCAGCTTGGCGTTGAAGGCGAGCGGCCCGCAGCCGGCCTTGGCCCGCTCGGCGTTCGTGATCGCCAGGACCTGGGCCTCGTACGCGCTGTTGCTGGTCCCGCCCGGCGCGGCCGTGGTCTTCTTGGCCGTCGGCTGCGTGGTCTTCGGGGCGGCGGCGGTGGTCGGCGCCTTGGTGGTGGGCGCCGGCGCGGCGGACGTCGCCGCGTTCTCGGCCGGGCTGCTGGAGCCGGCCGCGTTCGGGTCGCCGGCCACGTCCCCGAGCAGGTTTCCGTTGGCATCGGTACTCGCCGAAGCCCCCGCCGCGACGTTCGCCTGCGGAGCCGCGTTCGAGGACTTGGACAGCAGCATCGAGCCGCCGAAGGCGACCGCCCCGACAACCACGAGCGCGGCCGCGCCGATGCCGGCGGCGAGCAGCATCCGGTTCCCGCGGCGGTTCTGCAGCTCGTCAGGGTCGGGGGCGCCCTGGTAGTCGCCGTACTCGCCACCGGAGTAGCGGCTCGGCTCCTGGTATTGGCCGGGCTCCTGGTAGCCGCCGCGCTGGTCGTCGCGGTAGCCGCCGCCCTGCTGGTAGCCGCCCTGGTCGCCCCAGTTGCCGTTGCCCTGGTCGGCGTGGCCGTTGCCCTGGTTGCCCCAGTCGCCGTAGCCGCCGCGGTCGTCGTAGCGGCCGTTGTCGGCGCCATACGAGTCGTGTCGGTCGAAGCGGTCCACCTGAGGCCTCCATGCGCGCCTGTAGTCAAAGCCGCAACAGACACTAGAAGGCCCGGAGCGCCGGATTCGCCCCCGGAAGCCGAATTAACGACGGTCTAAGCCAAACTTATGCCGAGGCAGCGGCCGGTAGCAGCGCCGTCACCACACGCCGCAGCAGTCCAGTGATGCCCGCCACTACGCCGAGGCCGCGACCGGCAGCAACGCGGTCACGACGCAGCACGGCACGACGCAGCACGGCACGACGCAGCACGGCACGACGCAGCACGGCACGACGCGGCACGACACGACGCAGCACGGCACAGCGCTGCACGGCGCGGCGCGGCCGTGGCGTCCGCCACTATGCCGGGGCTGCGACCGGCAGCAGCGCGGTCACCACGCGCCGCAGCACGGCGGTGGCACCCGGAACGTCGAGGTGCAGCTCGTCGCGCCACATCGACCAGCCGGCGAACGTTGCGGCGACGGTCAGCGCGTCGACGATCTCCGCGGCGCCGGGGCCGGCCGCGGCCAGCTCCGGGGCGAAGAGGGTCTGGATTTCTTCGCGGGCGATCGTGAGGTACCAGAGACGGTTCTTGCGCAGTTGAGCGGAGAACGGCTCACGGATCCGCGCGGCGCGGGCGGCCGGGGCGATGAGCTCCAGCAGGCGGGCCCGTTGCTCGCAGTAGCGCTCGATGCGCTCGTCGAGGGGCAGCTCGGGCGGGATCGGGCGGTGCTCGGCCCGCTGCCGCTCCATGAGCCGCTCGCCGGCCGCCGCGAACAGGCCCTCCATGTCCTTGAAGTTGGTCCACAGCGCGCGCAGGGACACCCCGGCCCGCTCGGCGATGCGCTCGGCGGTGGGCCGCAGCTCACCCTCCTCGATCAGCGCGAAGTGCGCGTCCGTGATCGCCCGCCGGGTGCGCTCGGCCCGTAATGTGCGCCCGTCGACCCGAGGGCGCACTCCCGCTTCGCTCATGACCTGACAGCCTACGTGCCACACGCTCGGCTCACCCTTTACGGTGAGCACGTGGCGACGCGCAGCGTGCACGACATCGAGATCGAGCTTCCCGCGTTCGACCCCGGCGAGCTGGAACCGGTCAGCGCGCCGTGGGGCGGCAACCTCAACGAGGCCCACGTGCAGACCGGGCGGGCCATCCGCAGCACCCTGATCGACGCCCGGCTGCGCCGCTCCCACCTGGAGAACCTCGACCTCAACGGGGTGATCTGGGAGGACGTGGCGATCAGCGGCTGCCGGTTCGAGAAGGTCGACTTCACCGCGGCCCGGCTGACCGGCCTGACGCTGGAGCGGGTGCACTTCGTCAACTGCAAGCTGACGTGGGCCAACCTGGCCGAGACGAAGCTAAGCGACGTGCTGTTCGAGGGGTGCCGGCTGGACGGGGCGTCGCTCGACGAGGTGAACACCACCGGTCCGACCGGGTTCGTGGGGTGCGTGCTCGTGAACACCAACCTGCGCGACTGCGTGCTGCCGTTCGCGGCGATGCAGGGCTGCCGGCTGCGCCAGATGTCGTTCGAGAGCTGCGACCTGCGCGGGGCCGACCTGCGTGGCAATCAGCTCTCGGAGGTCAGCGGGATGACCAGCCTGCGCGGGGTGACCATCGAGCCCGCCCAGCTGCCGGGCCTCACCGACGCGGTGATGCGGGACCTCGGCGTGATCGTGCGCGGCCCGAAGGGTTGACCCTCCACCTGGGTCGGCCATGGGGAGCCGATCGGTGTGGATCCGCGGTCAGGGGCGGCGGCGGGTCGTCGTCGACGCAGTCGGCCGGCGGCAGGACGGCCGGGCCGAGCAGGTCGCGCGGGTCGGCCTCGATGGCGCCCTCGACGGTGGCGAAGGTGGCGATCCCGCTCATCCCGGCCGCGATGCCGAGCCACGAGCGGATCGCGGGCGACGGTGCGGCCAGGCGCAGCTCGCCGCCGCGGGCGCGGGCCATCCCGGCGACCCCGACGAGCAGCTCGGCGCCGGTCGTGTCGCACACCGTGACCTGGGAGACGTCCAGCACCAGTCGCGGCTCGTCGGCGACCAGGAGCCCGGCGAGGACCGGCTCGATGGTCGCGACGGTACCTTCCACCAGCAGCCCGTGCAGGGCCAGCACGACCGCACTCATCGGGTGTGACGGTACCGATCCGGCTCGGTGGCTGTCAGCGGCCGGGCGGCCGACCCCGCGTGGGGCCGTTCAGTCCGCCAGGTGTCGACGGACGCCGATGATCACGCCGGAGCCGCAGGCCAGCTCGGTCGCGACCAGGTGCGGATCGGCGAGCAGGGTCCGGCGCACCCCGTCCTGCTTGGCCCGGAAGTCCTCCGGCCATCCCTCGACCGGGGTCATGTCGTCGACGACGAGGGTCCCCCGTGGGTTGAGTTTTGCGAGGGTACGGTCGAGCCCCTCGATCTTCCCGCCGAAGGCATCGGCGAAGATCAGATCGAAGCCGCCGGATTCCGCGGTGAGGTATTCGAGGGCGTCGGCCACCCGCAGGTGCACGAACGCGGGCCAGTCCCCGGTCGCGGCGATCGCCGCGGTGGCCGGGTCGGACTCGATCGACACGACCGTGACATCGGTGCGGGGCCGCAGGCCGTCGGCGATCCAGGCGGTGCCGACCCCGGCGCCGGTGCCGATCTCCAGCACCCGCGCGCCGGGTGGCAGGGCGGCGGCGAGCACGGCCAGCAGGCGGCCGACCTCCGGCTCGCAGGACTGTCCGAAGCCGTTCGCTTCGGCCCGGGCGTGGGCGGCGTCGACGAGATGCACGGCGGTGACCCTAACGACAATCGTCGCGCTCCGCGTGCAAATATGTGCCCCGTGAAGTCACTGCCTCTGCGGGTCCTCACGCCCGCCGCCGCCGTCCTGCTGGCCCTCGGCGCCTGCAGCACGCCGTCGCAGCCGTCGAACACGCCGGCCAAGGACGGGCCCGAGCAGACCGCCACCAACGCGTTCGAGGTGAAGGACGCGGTCAGCGTCGTCGCGGTGGAGAGCGAGGGCGGCGCCATCGCGGTCAAGGCCGGCAGCGGGGACACCATCAAGGTCACCGAGACCTACAAGTTCAAGAGCGACAAGCCGAACCGCAAGCAGGCCATCGACGGCGGCGAGCTGCAGCTCGGCTCGGCCGGCTGCCCGAAGAACGACTGCTCGATCTCCTACGTGGTGGAGATGCCCTCGACGCTGACCGTGCGCCTGGACAGCTCGGGCGGCCGGATCGACCTCACCGGCCTGACCGGCATCGTCGACGTGCAGACCGACGGCGGCGGCGTGAACGCCGAGGGCCTGGCCCCGCCGGAGTTCACCGCCCGCACCGGCGGCGGCCCGGTCGACCTCAAGGTCACCCAGGCCCCGGACCGCATCGACATCGACAGCGGCGGCGGCAACGTGAACCTGCGCCTGACCTCCGACGGCTACGCCCTGGACGCCCAGCTCGACGGCGGCACCCAGTCCGGCAAAATCAAGTCCGACCCCGCCTCGGTCCACAAAGTGAAGATCACAACCAGCGGCGGCGGCCTCACGTTCGTGTAGGTCCTACGTCTGTCGCCCGTAGGACCCGGTACGGTCTCGAGGGGGTGTGGGTGGAGCGAAGCTCCCCCACCGCTTTTCAGGACATCGAGCGGTACACCCCGTCGCCAAAAAGTCCATCCGGAAAAAAACTAATCGATCAACGCGCTGTAGATCAGTTGACGCAGTTGAGGACGCAGAGGGTACGTGCTCGACGGCACCAACTGGGTGTAGAAGCCCACGGTCAGCCGCTCGACCGGGTCGATCCAGAAGGCCGTGCTCGCCGCGCCGCCCCAGTAGAAGGTGCCGGGGCTGCTGTAGACCCGGGCCGGCACGGGGTCGCGGACCACCGCGAAGCCGAGCCCGAAGCCGACGCCCTCGAAGGTGGTCTCGGCGAAGCCGCCGGTCTGCAGCTTGTCGAGATCCGCCCCGCCGGGCAGGTGGTTGGTGGTCATGAAGTCCACGGTGCGCGGGGCGAGCAGGCCGTCGCCGCGGCGCAGCAGCATGGTCATGAAGCGCTGGTAGTCGGCCGCGGTCGAGATCAGGCCGCCGCCGCCCGCCGGGGCCTTGGGCTCCTCGAAGGCCAGGCCGCCCAGGGCGTCGAAGCGCACGCGGCGGCCGCCGGGGCCCGGGACGTACAACGCGGCCATGCGCTCGTCGCCGGGCGCCACCGACCAGGTGGTGTCGTGCATGTCCAGCGGCTCGAGGATCCGCTCGCGCACGAAGTCCATCAGCGGCATCCCGGCCACCACCTCGACCAGGCGGCCGAGGACGTCGGTGCTGACCCCGTAGCCCCAGGCCGTGCCCGGCTGGAAGAGCAGCGGCAGGGCGGCGAGGTCGCGGGACACCTCGGCCAGGTCGGCGCCCGGCTTGGTGGTCATGTCGTAGCCGGCCTGGCGGTAGATCGCGTCGACGACCGAGGTGTTGAGGAAGCCGTACGTCAGCCCGGACGTGTGGGTCAGCAGGTGCCAGACCCGGATCGGCTCGACCGCCGGCACCGTGTACGGCTGGGAGGCCGAGCCCTTGTCGTAGACCCGCATGTCCCGGTACTCGGGCAGCCAGCGGCTGATCGGGTCGGTGAGCTCGAGCAGGCCCTCCTCCCACAGCAGCATCGCCGCGACCGAGGTGACCGGCTTGGTCATCGAGAACAGCCGCCACCGGGTGTCCGGCTCGACGGGCGTGCCGGCCTCGGCGTCGCGGTGGCCGTACACGCTGGAGTGCACGACCTTGCCGTCCCGGGCGATCGCCAGCTGCCAGCCGGCCAGGCGGCCGTCGTCGACGTACCGCGCGAAGTGGGCGTCCAGGCGGGCCAGCCGCCGCTCGTCGAATCCGGCCTGCGCTGGCGCCACTTCGCGATCAATGCTCACGTCCGGGGACAATAGCTCAGGAAACTGCGAGCTGTTCCGCACCCTCGACCACGCGGTCGACGAAGCCGTAGTCCTTGGCCTCGGGCGCGGTGAACCAGCGGTCGCGGTCCGAGTCGGCCTCGATCTGCTCGTAGGTCTGCCCGGTGTGCTCGGCGATGAGCCGCTGCATGGTCTTCTTCGTGAACAGCATCTGCTCGGCCTGGATGGCGATGTCGGCCGCGGTGCCGCCGATGCCGCCCGAGGGCTGGTGCATCATGACCCGCGAGTGCGGCAGGGCGTAGCGCTTGCCCGGCGTGCCGGCGGAGAGCAGGAACTGCCCCATCGACGCGGCCATGCCCATGACCACCGTGGAGACGTCGTTCTTGATGAACTTCATGGTGTCGTAGATCGCCATGCCGGCGGACACCGAGCCGCCCGGGGAGTTGATCCAGAAGGCGATGTCCCGCTCGGAGTCCTCGGCGGCGAGCAGGATCAGCTGGCCGCAGATGCGGTTGGCGCTCTCGTCGTTCACCTCGGTCCCGAGCACGATGATGCGCTTGCTGAGCAGGCGCTCGAAGACGGCGCTGTCGAACGGAATCTCAATGTCGGCCATGCCCTCAACCGTATGACGTCCCGCCCGTACTGAGATCCCCTGTTCGCCGTGAGCGTGTTCGCTCTCAGCTTTGTAAAATGGGCCGCAGCGCCTCCAGCACGGCCGGATCCTCGATCGTGGAGGGCACCGGCTCCTCCCGGCCGTCGGCGATTCCCCGCATGGTCCGCCGCAGGATCTTGCCCGACCGGGTCTTGGGCAGCGCCGGCACCACCTGCACGCTGCGCAGGCTCGCGACGGCCCCGATCCGGTCCCGGACCAGCCGCACGAGCTCGCCCGCGACCGTCTCGGCCGGGGTGTCCACGCCCGCCTTGAGCACCACGAACCCGCGCGGGACCTGGCCCTTGAGCTCGTCGTCGACGCCGATGACGGCGCACTCGGCGACCGCCGGATGGGCCGCGAGCACCTCCTCCATCGCGCCGGTGGACAGGCGGTGGCCGGCGACGTTGATGACGTCGTCGGTGCGGCCCATGACGTAGAGGTACCCGTCCTCGTCGAACCGCCCGCCGTCGCCGGTGAGGTAGTGGCCGGGGTAGGCGGAGAGGTAGGACTGGACGTACCGCTCGTCGTCGCCCCACAGCGTCGGCAGGCACCCGGGCGGGAGCGGCAGCCGGATCGCGATGGCGCCGTCCGTGCCGGGCGCGGCGTCCTGCCCGTCGGGGGTGAGCACGCGGATGTCGTAGCCGGGCACCGGTACCGATGGGGAACCGGGCTTGGTCGGCAGCTCCTCCAGGCCGCGCGGGCTCGCCGCGATCGGCCAGCCGGTCTCCGTCTGCCACCAGTTGTCGATCACCGGCACGCCGAGGCGCTGACCCGCCCACTCGTACGTCTGCGGGTCGAGCCGCTCCCCCGCCAGGAACAGCGCGCGCAGGCTGGGCAGCTCGAGCCGGGTGGTGGCCGGGTCCTCCTTGCGGATGGCGCGGATCGCGGTGGGGGCCGTGAACAGCACGTTGACGCCGTGCTCCCGGACGACCCGCCAGAACGCGCCGGCGTCCGGGGTGCCGACCGGTTTGCCCTCGTACAGCACGGTGGTCGCGCCGGCCAGCAGTGGGGCGTACACGATGTAGGAGTGCCCGACGACCCATCCGACGTCGGACGCGGCCCAGAACACGTCGCCCGGCCCGCACGCGAAGATGTTCGCCATCGACCAGGTCAGCGCGACCGCATGGCCGCCGTTGTCGCGCACGATGCCCTTGGGCCGGCCGGTCGTCCCCGACGTGTACAGGACGTAGAGGGGGTCGGTGGCATCAACCGGTACGATATCCGCGGGTTTGGCGTTTGCGGTTGCCTGCTCCCAGGTCAGCTCACCGTCGCGCAACCGGGCCGGGGCCTGCTCGCGCTGCAGGACCACGACGTGCTCGGGCCGGTGGGTCGCCTCGTCGAGGGCGGCGTCCAGCAGCGGCTTGTATTCGACCACCCGGCTCGGCTCGATCCCGCACGACGTGGCCACGACGACCGTGGGCTTGGCATCGTCGATCCGGGCGGCCAGCTCCTTCGGCCCGAACCCGCCGAACACCACCGAGTGGATCGCCCCGAGCCGCGCGCAGGCCAGCATGGCGACCACGGCCTCGGGCACCATGGCCATGTAGATCACCACGCGATCGCCCTTGGTCACGCCGAGCGCCCGCAGGGCACCCGCGAACAAGGCGACCTCGTCCCGCAGTTTTCCGAAGGTGTACCGCCTGATCGTGCCACTGACCGGGCTGTCGTACACGAGCGCCAGGTCGTCGCCCCGCCCGCGCTCGATGTGCCGATCGAGCGCGTTGTGGCAGGTGTTGAGCTCGGCATCGGGGAACCACCGGTAGAACGGCGGGCGGTCGCCGTCCAGCACCCTGATGGGCATCCGCGTCCACTCGACCGCGGCGGCGGCGTCGCGCCAGAACCACTCGGGATCGGCGAGGCTGCGCTGGTACGTGTCGCGATAGACGCCCATGCCTCCGATCCTGCTCCGCGATCTCGCGTTCCGGTAGGTCCACTTCGGACGCAGGCGGCGACGGGTCCGGAAATATCCCTTATATCCGGACCCGTCGTTTTCGTTAGAGTCGTTTCGTTAGAGTCGTTTTCGTTAGACGGGCGCGTTGGCGCTGGCCATCCCGGCCGGGGCGTTGGCCAGGGCCTGCTGGATCGCGGCGACCAGGGCGAGGGCGGCCTCCTCGGTGAGCTCGACCGCGACCCGCGCCGACGGCCCCAGGGCGGGGTTGGCGAAGTCGATGTTCAGGGTGTGCCCGAACTGGGCGTGCACCGGATGATCGACGTACACGGCCGCCCGGGTCACGTCGAACCAGCCGTTCGCGCCCTTGCCGGCGCCCTCGATGTCGACCATCTCGGTCTCGTAGGTGCACATGCCGGTCAGCCTCCGAGGTGCTGGTTGAAGAACGCGAAGATGCGCTGCCACCCGTCGACGGCCGCCTCGGGCCGGTACGCGGGCCGGTCCACCGAGAAGAACGCGTGCCCGGCACCCGCGTAGCTGTGCTGCTCGAAGCTCTTCCCGTGCTCGGCCATGAGCCCGGCGAGCCGAGCCACCTCCTCCGGCGTCGGGAACTTGTCGTCGTCCCCGAACAGCCCGAGCACCGGACACCGCACGTCCCCGAGCCGATCCGCGATCGAGGTCACCTTGAGCGGAAACCCGGTCGGCGGCGCCTCCAGCGCGAACGCCCCGTAGCAGTCCACCGCGGCGTTCAGGTCGACGGCGGTGGAGACGAGCAGCGCCTGCCGCCCGCCGGAGCAGTGCCCGATCACGCCGACCTTGCCGTTCGCGTTGTCCAGCGCCCGAAGGGCCGCGGCGGCCGTGGCGACGTCCTTGATGATCTGCTCGTCCGGAATCCCGCCCTGCCCGCGCACGAACGCCGAGGCATCGTCGGGCGAGGCGTCGGGGGCTTCGCGCCAGTACAGGTTGGGGCAGATCGCCGAATACCCGTTCACGGCGAACTTGCGCACCATCTCCTTGGTGGCCTCGTCGTACCCGGGCAGGTGGTGGATGACGACCACGCCGGGCACTGGGGTCTCGTCGACCGGCCGGGCCCGGTACGCCTGAATCTGCTCGTCGCCGATGAACACGGTCTCGGCACGGATCGCATCTGACATTGGTCTGCACTCCGTCGTTCGAGTTTTCCTTAGCCGGGCAAACGATATTCCCCACCCGCGCCGCTGACCCTGGCAGGGGGTGGCCGCCCGCCGCCCGGACCGAACCCACGCTCCCCCGCCGACGCCCCTCGAAACCCCGCCCGGCATGACCGGATGCCACAGCGCGATGCCACAGCGCGATGCCACGCCGGGACGCCACGACCGCCGTCACCGAGCGCGTCGACGTACCTACCGCGGGCCACCGTCTGGGCACGACCGGCCGGATCACGCTGTCGGCGGCGGGCGCCGACAGCGTGGCCAGGCCGGACTCGCGGCGGTGCGGCGGTGCGGCGGTGCGGCGGTGCGGCGGTGCGGCGGTGCGGCGGTGCGGCGGTGCGGCGGTGCGGCGGTGCGGCGGTGCGGCGGTGCGGCGGTGCGGCGGTGCGGCGGTGCGGCGGTGCGGCGGTGCGGCGGTGCGGCGGTGCGGCGGTGCGGCGGTGCGGCGGTGCGGCGGTGCGGCGGTGCGGCGGTGCGGCGGTGCGGCGGTGCGGCGGTGCGGCGGTGCGGCGGTGCGGCGGTGCGGCGGTGCGGCGGTGCGGCGAACGACCCAAGGTGCGGCGTGGTTACGAGCGGCCGGGCTCCGAGCGGCGCAGGGCCAGCCGGGCCAGGCCGATCAGGATGACAATCTGCAGGAGCAGGATGAGCACCGAGCGCCACCACGCGCCGGCGGTGTGCTCCCACAGGGCGTCCTTGAACGGGATCATCGACTGCAGGTCCACCGTCGAGCCGCCGGCGGCCATGCCCCAGCGGGTGGGGAAGAGCCAGGAGATCTGCTCCAGGACCTTCTGGCCGCCCAGTTCGAACAGGCCGCCGGACAGGACCAGCTGGGCCATCACCGCGACCACCAGGACCGGGGTGGTCTGTTCGGTCGTCTTGACCAGGGCGCTGACCAGCAGGCCGAACGCCATCGAGGCCAGGGCGACCAGCGCGACCGGGATGGTGATCTCGACCAGCCAGTACTCCTTGAAGATCAGCGGGTCCTTCGGCGGGTTCTTGCCGAGCAGGGCCAGCCAGCTGAACAGGGCGGTCTGGACGATGATGATCAGGGAGAAGACGAAGACCTTCGACGCCAGGTACGCGCCCGCCGACAGCCCCACCGCCCGCTCGCGTTTGTAGATGGTCGACTCGTTGACCAGCTCGCGGATGGCGGCCGCGGTGCCGAGGAAGGCGGCGCCCACGGCCAGGACCACGAGGAGGCGCTGGGCCTCCAGGCTGTAGCGGGTCAGGCCGGGGGCCAGGCCGTTCTCCCCCGGAACGGTGCGGGTGAGCAGCGCCAGCGCCAGCGGCAGGCCGAGCAGGAAGACGCTCAGGCCGCGGTCGGCGCCGATCACCCACAGCATCCGCAGGCACAGGGTGAGGAACTGCCGGATCGGCGCCGCGGGGTGCACGACCCGGCTGCGCAGCGACGCCCCGCCGAGCCTGACCCGCGCCCGGCCGACCGCCTTGGACGACGAAGACGGCGAAGACGGCGAGGACGGCGAAGACGGCGAGGACGGCGAGGACGGCGAAGACGGCGAGGACGTCGAGGACTCGACCGGGCCCGCCGAAGCCGAGGAACCAGGCGAACCCGAAGGACGCGCGGGCATCGACTGCTCGGCCGTGGACTCCCCCACCGCCGTCGTGGCACCGGGAGCGCCGCTCAACGAAGACCCGCCCGAGGAAGTCCCGGCCGGAGGAGAAACGGCAGGAACACCGGCAGGAACACCGGCAGGAGCGGCGGCAGGAGCAGCGGCGACCCGCTGCGCCGGGATCGGCACGTCGACCACCTCAGGCTTCGGCGGCGGGGCCTCGGCGATCTGCTCGGTCACGTAGCGCGTGTACAACTCCGACGAGCGGTATTTGCGCGTCCAGTGCTCCGCGTTGTTCGTCACCTCGCGGAAGACCTCGGCGTAGTCCTCGGCGCCGAAGAAGTCCAGCACCTCGCCGGGCGGCCCGAAGTAGCCCATGCGGCCGCCGACCGTGAGCACGAGCACGCGGTCGGTGAGGTCGAGGTGCATCACGTTGTGCGTGACGACGGCGACCGTGCGGCCCTTGTCGGCCAGGTCGCGCAGCTCCTCCATGACCTCCTTGTCCAGGGCCGGGTCGAGGCCGGACGTGGGCTCGTCGAGGAAGAGCAGGCTCGGCTCGGTCAGCAGCTCCAGCGCGACCGAGACGCGCTTGCGCTGGCCGCCGGAGAGGCTGTCGATGCGCTGCTTGGCGCGTTCGGTGAGGTTGAGGGTCTTCAGGACCTCGGCGACGCGGGCGCGGCGTTCCTTGCGCGGGACGTCGTCGGCGAAGCGCAGGGCGGCCGCGAAGCGCAGGGCGCGGCGGACGGTGAGCTGGCGGTGCAGCACGTCGTCCTGCGGGACCATGCCGATGCGGTAGCGCAGCTCGGCGTAGTCGGCGTAGAGGTCGCGGCCGTCGTAGCGGACCGCGCCCTGGGTGGCCGGCCGCAGCCCGGCGACCGCCTTGACCAGGGTGGACTTGCCGCAGCCGGAGGGGCCGATGATGGCCAGCAGGCTGCCCTCGGCCAGGGCGAAGCTCACGTCGTCAAGGAGGATCGCGTCCTTGATCCGCACGGTGAGGTCGTCGGCGATGAGCGAGGAGGGGCCGGCGTCCTCGAACTCGTGGAGGCGGGCGCCGTCGAAGATGAACTCGTGCTTGCCGATCGAGATCATGTCGCCGGGGGTCATGTCCTGGCGGGTGATCTGCTTGCCGTTGTGGAAGGTGCCGTTGCGGCTGCCGAGGTCGACCACCTCGAAGCCGCCGGTCTGGGTGCGGCGTAGCTCGGCGTGGTTGCGTGAGCTGCGCAGGTCGCTGAGCACGATGTCGTTGTCGGCGCCGCGGCCGATGCGGATGCGCCCGGCGCCGAACTCGTGCTGGGTGGCCTCGCGCTGCTGCGCCGAGGGCTGCTGCGGCGAGGGCTGCTGCGGCGGGGAGGGCTGGACCGGCAGACGCTCCGTGATGGTGACGACCTTGAACGTGACCGCGGGGCCGTCGGCCGAGCCGAGGTGGACCTCGCCGCCGTCGGTCGCGGCGACGAAGGCCGCCTTCTCGCCGCCCGAGTAGACGCCGTTGCGGCTGCCCAGGTCGCGCAGGAACCAGCCGTCGTCGTTCCAGATCACCTCGGCGTGCCGCCGGGAGATCAGAGTGCCCTCGACCACCAGGTCGTTGGCGGCGTCGCGGCCGATGGTCACGGTGTCGTCCGGACGGACCGTCGCCATCTTGTCGCCGCTGGTCACCTCGAGGACCTGAAGCTCCCGGGTCACCGTCTGCTGATCGATGCTCGCCACGGGCCTCATCATGCCGTGGAGGTACGACAGAAAACACCCGGGGCCTATGTATCAGGAGCCCGCCGCCTCCCCTCACGTATGTCGGGAGCGAACAGCGACCTGGCGGCAAGACCGGAAACGCAAGGGGGGAACGGCATGGCCCCGGACGAGTGGCGCGAACGACGCGCCCGGCGACTCGCCGGCCTGCCATGGGTTCGCCGGGAGGACCGGGCCGACGGCACGCCGGTGCGCTTCGTCGCCGACGAGCTCGTCGTGCTCGCCGAGCACTTCGCCACCGCCCGCCAGGCGTTCGCCGAGCAGGGGCTGTCCGATCGGGACGTCATCGAGGAGGGGGACGTCCCGGACGGGCTGCGGCGGGTCCGGGTCGAGGGGCTGGACGTCGCGCGAGCCGCGCGGCGGGTGCGGGTGCAGGCGGAGGCGGCCGGGGACACCCGCGTCGCCGCCTCGCCCAACCACGTGTTCGTCTCGACGCCGTTCGCGCACGCCGGGGCCTACGGATCGCCGCGACCGGCGCCGCCCGGCGCGCTGACCCGGCCCGGGGACACCGGCGGGGTGCGCGTGCTGGTGCTCGACACGGGGGTGTGGCTCAACAGCCCGCTGCCGAAGGAGCGGTACGTCACCGACGACTTCGAACCCGGTGACGACGACGGCGACGGGGTGCGCCAGGGCGACGCGGGACACGCGAACTTCGTCGCCGGCGTGATGCTGGGCCGGTCCCAGCGGGTGCGGCCGAGAGTGGTGCGGATCGTCGACACGTTCGGGGTGTGCCGGGAGAGCGACCTGGTCGCGGCCCTCCGGCAGGCGGGCGACGATCCGATCGTCAATCTCTCGCTGGGGGGATACTCGCTGGACGACCGGCCTCCGGTCCTGCTCACAGCGGCGCTGGGGGGCCTGCTGACGAGCGGTGACCGGGTGGTCGTGGCGGCGGCCGGGAACGACGGCCGGCACGACCGGCCGTTCTGGCCCGCCGCGTATGCCGGGACGGGCGTGCCGTGGCGGCGGCGCGTGGTCGCGGTCGCCGCACACGACGGCCGGCGCATCTGCGACTGGAGCAACACCGGGCCGTGGGTGACGCTGGCCGCACCGGGGGCCGACGTGCTGAGCACGTACGTGCATCACGAGGGCTTCCCGGACGGCTGGGCCCGGTGGAGCGGCACGTCGTTCGCGGCGCCGTTCGTGGCCGCGGCGATCGCCGACGCGCTGCCGGCGGCCGGCTCGGCCGGGGTGGCGGCGCAGTCGGTCGTGGCGGGGGCGGGGCTGCGCTACGGCCGCTACGCGGGGGTGGCGTAGAGCCATGCATCACACCAGGGGGAGGGGGGTGACGGGGTGCGGCACGCTGATCGCCGCACCCCGTCGCCCGGTGGCCGCGATGCTACCCTTCGGAGCCATGGCCGACCCCGAAAGTCCCGGTGAGCACGAGAATGCCGCACTTCTGCGGGCGGCCGCGGCCGGTGACCAGAAGGCGTGGGAGTCCATTGTGGACAGATACGCCAACCTCGTCTGGTCGGTCGCGCGCAGCTTCCAGCTCGGCCAGTCCGACGCCGCCGACGTGAGCCAGGCGACCTGGCTGCGGCTGGTGGAGCACGTCGATGCCGTGCGCGAGGCCGACAAGCTCGGCTCGTGGCTGGCCACCACGGCCCGCCGCGAGGCGATCGCGCTGCTGCGCAAGAGCGGCCGCGACGTGCCGGCGGGCTCGGCCGGTGACTTCGTGGAGACGCTGGGCGGCGCGCCGGCCGGGCTCGACCCGGTCGAGGACGAGCCGGACGCCGGGGTCCTGCGCGACGAGCGCGACGCCCTGCTGTGGAACGAGTTCCGCACGTTGTCCCGTCAGTGCCAGCAGCTGCTGCGGGTGCTCATCGCCGATCCCCCGCCGAGCTACGCCGAGGTCTCGGCCGCGCTCGACGTGCCGATCGGCAGTATCGGTCCGACCCGCAAGCGCTGCCTGGGCACGCTGCGCCGACGATTGGCGACTTCGATATGACCGACCGCGGCTGGGCAGGGCCGACCCGATGATCGGGGAGGAAGAGGTGCTGAGCTCTTTGCGTGACATCGCCGGCCGGCGCGACCCGGTGCCGCCGAACGTCCTGGCGGCCGCGCGGGCGAGCCTCGCGTGGCGCGACCCGGACGCGGCGCTCGCCGCGCTGACCCGCGACTCGCTCGACCGGCTCATCGCCGTGCGGGGCGGGGTGCGCGGCGGCTCCCCCCGAGTGCTGACGTTCTTCAGCGGTGCCCTGACCATCGACGTCCAGGTGACCAGCCGCGCGGGCACCGTCGACGTGGTCGGCGAGCTGGCCCCGGTGGTCGCGGCGCGGGTGGTGGTGGAGTCACCGGCCGGGTCGCACGAGACCGCCGCCGACGACGAGGGGCGGTTCCGGGTCGACGGGGTCGCGCCGGGGCCGGTGCGGCTGCGCTGCGAACCCGCGATCGAGGGGGCATTCGTGCCGGTCCGCACAGAATGGGTGCAATTGTAGGGATCTTCACAAAAGCCGAGGTCGCTGGGGGTACCGTCGCGAAAAAGCGACGCTGCGAGGAGCCGGCCATGCCCATCGACCACGTGCAGATCGTGTCCATCCCCGTGACCGACCAGGACCGGGCCCGCGACTTCTACCTCAACGCGCTGGACTGGGAGCTCATCAGCGACAACGACGAGGGCGAGCGGCGCTGGGTCGAGGTCGCCCCGAAGCACGGCCAGACGTCGTTCGCGCTGGTCACCTGGTTCGACTCGATGCCGCCGGGCTCGCTGAAGGGCATCGTGCTGGACACCGACGACATCGAGCACACCTACGAGGAGCTCTGCGAGCGCGGGATCGTCTTCGAGACGCCGATCGAGGAGGGCCCGTTCTCCCGGGTCACCAGCTTCACCGACCCCGACGGCAACTGCTTCGTGCTGCACCAGCTCTACCAGCCCCGGGCCCGGACGGTAAGCTTCGCCGCGGCGAGGTCGTAGCGCCTGGGCCGTAGCGCAGAGGTCGTCGCGCGCCGACTCATAATCGGTGAGGACGCCGGTTCGATTCCGGCCGGCCCAGCAGCGGCTACCATACGGCGGTGCTCGGCCCGTCCGACGTCGAGGCCTGCCTCCGTGTGCTGGCCGCGATCGATGACGCCGACGATCGGGTCGTCGCGGCGGTGGACCAGGCCTACAAGGCTCGGAAGAAGCGTCGCAAGGTCGAGCGGCGCACCGCCGCCGCCGAGCACGACCGGCAGATCCTGACCCAACCCCAGGAGCACAACCCTCCTCTTGTACGCGTACGCCACTGCTACGTGTGCAAGTCCGGCTATCGCGAGGTCCCACCGGCGTACCCGCAGATGTGCCAGGACTGCGCCGCGGGCAACACCGCCCGCCGCCACGCCCGCTGCGACCTCACCGGACGGCGCGCCCTGCTCACCGGCGGCCGCATCAAGATCGGCTTCGAGACCGCGCTCAAGCTGCTCCGCGACGGCGCCGACGTCATCGTCACGACGCGCTTCCCGCGGGATGCGGCCACGCGCTTCGACGCGGTACCGGACGCGGACGTGTGGCGGCACCGGCTCCACGTGCACGGCGTGGACTTCCTCGACCTGGCCGGCGTCGTCGGGCTGGCCGACGCCGTCACGGCACGCTGGGGCCACCTCGACATCCTGGTCAACAACGCGGCCCAGACCATCCAGCGCCCGGCCGCGTACTACCGCGAGCTCGCCGCCGCCGAGGGCCGCCCCGCCCTGCCCGCGGGCCCGGCCGAGCTGTTCTTCCCGGCCGGCGCCCTGGACGAGACCGGCCAGCCGCTCGACCTGCGGCCGGTGAACAGCTGGACGCTCAAGCTGCACCAGGTCACCCCGCGGGAGTGGATGGAGGTGCAGGTCGTCAACGCGTTCGTACCGTTCCTGCTGATCGCCCGCCTCCGCCCGCTGCTGGCCGCCTCGCCGTTCCCCGACCGGTACGTCGTGAACGTCTCCGCGATGGAGGGAAGTTTCAGCCGGGAGCGCAAGACGGCCGACCATCCGCACACGAACATGGCCAAGGCCGGGCTGAACATGCTGACCCGGACGATCGCCGGCGGGTACGCGGCCGACGGCATCCACGTGACCTCCGTCGACACCGGCTGGGTGACTGACGAGCGGCCGCACGCGACCCGCGGGCACCTGCACGAGCGGGGCTTCCGGGTGCCGCTGGACGTGGTCGACGGCGCCGCGCGGGTGTACGACCCGATCGTCCGCGGCGTACACGGCGACCCGGTGCACGGCGTCTTCCTCAAGGACTACCGGGAGGTGCAGTGGTAGACGACGATGTCGAAATCGCGTGCCCGGTGATTCAGGCACCGGCAGTACCAGAGGCGGATCTTTCGCTCTTGGAACCGCTGCTGGCCCGGCTCGCGGACCCGTCGGAGGTGGCCGCGACCGAGCGTTTCCCGCTCGGCACGCTGCAGCCCGACGGCCGGCTCGACCTGTGCAAACAGGGCCTCGGCGCGAACGGCGTGACCCGCGTGCTGGACCGCGTCGTCGAGTCGGGCCACGCGGTGCACCTGCTGCTGGGCACCAACGGCCTCGGCGCGCCGGGGACGGCCGCGCTGGCCGCCGCGCTCGCCCCCGGGCACGGCGTCGAGACCCTCTACCTGGGCTGCAACGCCATCGACGCGGGCGGCGCGGAACCGCTGTTCGAGCGGCTCGCCGGCGACGACACGGTGACGGCGCTGTGGCTCAAGCGCAACCCGCTCGGCGACGACGGCGCGGCCGCGCTGGCCGCGATGCTGCGCACGAACACCGCCATCACCACGCTCGACCTGGTCAACACCGGGATCAGCGCACGCGGCCTGGGGCTGCTGGTCGACGCCCTCGCCGCGCGGGAGCGGCCCGTCGCGCGGGTCTTCCTCGGCGGCAACGGCCTGGGCCCGCCGGCCGCCCCGCTGCTGGCCCGCCTGCTGGCCGAGGGCGGCGTGTCGGGCCTGTTCCTGGCGGCCAACCGGCTGGGCGACGAGGGCGTCGCGCGGGTCCTGTCCGGGCTCTCCCGCGGCGGTACCACCCTGGGCCTCGGCGGCAACGGCCTGACCGACGTCGCGCCGCTGACCCAGCGACTGTCCATGGTGGACGCCGTGGACCTCGGCCGCCCGCTCTCCCTGCGGGTGCTGGGCGCCCGGGACAACACGATCGGCGACGCGGGCGCCTTCCTGCTCGCCGACGCCCTGCCCGGCAGCCCCGTGCGCCGCCTCGACCTGCGCCACACCGGGGTGCGCGGGCGCGGGGCCAAGCGGCTGCTCGGCGCGGTCGAGACCGGCCGCACCGAGCTGCGCCGGCTGACCCTCGGCCCGGACGTGCCGCGGCGCATCAAGCGCGTCCTGGCCCAGCTCCTGCCGGGCGACGAGCCGTCCCTGGCCAGCGAGATCCTCAGCGTGTACCGATGACCGCCCTGGTACCTCGCGACGCCCTCACCGCCTGGGTGCGGGTCCGCCGCCACGCCGTACCGCGGGCGATGATCGAGGAGGCGACCGCGGCCCGCCTGGCCGGCGACTGGCGCGCGGCGTGCGCGGCCGCCGGCGTGCTGATCGGGGCGGACGGGGCGGACGGGGCGGACCTTGCGCCGTACGCCGACGACCTGCGCCACCTCGCGCCGGACCTCATGCGCTGGCACCTGCCGCGCGATACGGCCGGCGGCGACACGACCCTCGCACCGCAGGCGCTCGTCGTGCTGGCCCACCGCGCCGCGACGTACCTGGCCGTGGCGACGCCGCGGTTCACGCGGTCCGCACAGCGCGTGACGCTCCTGGTCACGACGAACCTCAACGAGCGCTGGCACCACCGGACCCTCGACTGGACCTCCGCCCGCCACCTGTGGGACGCCCGCGAGGCCGATCGGCTGCTCTACCGCACACCCGGCCCGGACGCGGCGCCGGAACCGGCCGCGGTCGACCTGCACCTGGTGCGCCTCGGCCTGCTCTCCCCCACGGACCTGCACCCCCTGATCGGCCCGCTGCTCGAGCCCTTCGCGGCGCCAATGCCGCCGAACCGCCCAGATGCGACCGTACGCGTGCGGTGCGGCGGCGAGTGGCACGAGCTCGGCTGGGAGCACGGCCGGATGCGCATGCCGCACACCGACGAGGAGCGGCGCCGCGAGCAGGCGCTGCGGGTCCTGGGCGGTGAGGTGCACGGGTGCTTCGCGGCCGAGTGGGGCTGGACGGTCCGCTCGGTCCGGCTGCCCAAACGCCTCGAAGCCCAGCGGCGCGACCTGCTGCTCTGCATGCTGCACGGCGACCTCGCGGGCGTGACCGCGCGGCTCGACGCGGGCCTGGACCCCCGCGTGCGCGACCCGGACGGCCGCTCCCTGCTGCACCTGCTCCCGTGCGTGGACTGGCGGCCGGGCTGGCCCGACCTGCTGCGCCGGCTCCTCGCCGCCGGGCTGCCGATCGACGACCGCGACCACCTCGGCCGCACCCCGCTGCACGCGGCCGTGCAGGACGACGGCTCGGCCGAGCTGATCCGGGCGCTGCTCGCGGCAGGCGCCGACCGAAATGGGGTTGATCTTCCCGCTAGTCTCGCCCTATGACCGAGGCACGCGACCTGCTGGCAGCGGCGGACGAACTGCTCGCCGCGACCCGGGCCACCCGCGTCGAGCGGCGCGACAACGTGCAGCTGGAGGCGCTCGCCCTGGCGGTCTCGGCCAACCTGCCGGTGCTGCTGTGGGGCGAGCCCGGCATCGGCAAGTCCTCGGCCCTGCAGCAGCTGGCCGACCGGCTCGAGGTGCCGATGGAGACGGTCATCGCGAGCATCCACGAGCCCTCCGACTTCGCCGGCCTGCCCGTCGTCGGCGACGACCCGGCGACCCAGGGCGTGCCGATGGCCCCGCCGGACTGGGCCGTCCGGCTCACCCGCAGCGGCATCGGGCTGGTCTTCTTCGACGAGCTGTCCTCAGCTCCGCCGGCCGTGCAGGCCGCCCTGCTGCGCGTAGTGCTGGAGCGGCGGGTCGGCAGCCTCGAACTGCCGCCCGGCGTCCGGGTGGTGGCCGCGGCCAACCCGCCCAACAGCGCCGCCGACGGCTGGCACCTGAGCCCGCCGCTGGCCAACCGGTTCGTGCACCTGCACTGGACGCACGACCCGGCGGTGGTGGCCCGCGGCCTGGCCGGGACATGGCCGACCGCCGACATCCCGCGCGTCGACCCGCGCAAGGCCGCGTCCGCGCTGGCCCGCGCCCGGGGCACCTTGTCGGGCTTCCTCACCGCGCGCCCGGGCCTGACCCACCACCTGCCGGCCGACGCCGAGGCCCGCGGCGGCGCCTGGCCGTCCCCGCGCACCTGGGAGATGGCGTTGCGGCTGCTCACCTTCGGGCTGGCCGGCGACGCCTCCAAGGAGGCCCTCGCGACCGCGCTGATCGGCGCGATCGGCGACGGCGCGGGGCTGGAGTTCATCACCTACCTCGACGAGCTGGACCTGCCCGACCCCAACCGCGTGCTGGCCAACCCGGACGCGTTCGCGCTGCCCGACCGGGGCGACCGCCAGCTCGCCTTCCTCACCGCGATCGTGTCGGCGGTGCAGTCGGAGCCGTCGCGGGCGCGGTGGGAGGCCGCCTGGACGGTGCTCGCAAAAGCCGTGGACGCGGGTGTACCCGATGTGGCCGCGCGCGCCGCGCACGATCTCGCGGTGATGCGTGAGAAGACCTGGCGCCTCCCGACGACGATCGACGCGTTCATCGACATCCTGCAGCAGTCGGGCCTGATGAACCGGTGACCGCCCTCGACCGGACCAAGCTGCTGGCGGCGCGGCTGCGGGCGGCGAATCTGCGGCCCTATCTGGCGTCGGCGCTGTACGCCCTGTCGGTCGTGCCGTCCACGCACCTGTCGACGATGGGCGTGGACCGGTACTGGCGGCTGTACGTCAGCCCGGACTTCGTCGCCGCCCACCCGGTCGACGAGCTCGCCGCCGTCTGGGTGCACGAGGTCGCCCACCTGCTGCGCGACCACCACGGGCGGGCCGAGCGGCTGCTGGACGCCGACCGGGCCGACCACCGGCGGGTCAACCTCGCCCAGGACTGCGAGATCAACGACGACCTGATCGCCGACGGGCTGTCGCTGCCGGAGGACCGCGTGGAACCCGGGACGTACGGGCTGGCACCCGGGCGGCTCTTCGAGGAGTACCTGGCCGGCATCCCACGCACGCACATCGTCCACGTGCAGTGCGGCTCGGGCGCGCACGGCCTGCCGGTCGCGGGCGAGCTCGGGGCCGACGGGGCGCCGGCCGTGCGCGAGATCGAGGCGGGGGCCATCCGCCGGCAGACCGCCGACGCCATCCGCGCCCACGCGCGGGCCCGCGGCTCGGTCCCGGGCGGCTGGCTGCGCTGGGCACACGAGATCGCCGAGCCGACCGTGGACTGGCGGCGGCTGCTCACCGGCGCCGTCCGGCAGGCCGTGGTGTGGGCGAGCGGGGCGGTCGACTACACGTACGCGCGCCCGGGCCGGCGCAGTGCCGCGCTGCGCGGGGTCGTCCTGCCCAGCCTGCGCCAGCCGCTGCCGCGCGTCGCGATCGTCATCGACACCTCCGGCTCGATGGCCGACGACCAGCTCTCCTCGTGCCTGGCCGAGGTGACCGGGGTGCTGCGCGCGGTCGGCATCCGCGGCAACCGGGTCACCGTGCTCGCCTGCGACGCCGACGTGCAGGCGGTGACCCGGGTGAGCAAGGCCGATCAGGTCCGCCTCGGCGGGGGCGGCGGGACCGACATGCGGGTCGGCATCGCGCGCGCCCGCCGCGTCGCCGAGCCGCCGAACATCATCGTGGTGCTGACCGACGGCTACACCCCTTGGCCCGACGAGTCCTCCGGCTGCCGCGTGATCGCCGGCCTGGTCGGGCCCACGCCCCCGGCCACCCCGCCCTGGATCGAGGCCATCCACATCAAGGACCACTGACCACCCGGCACTGACCACCACCGGGCACTGACAACCTTTGGCGACTGTCCCGGGCGCGGCCGCGCCGCCTAGCGTGGAGCCATGGCCGATCACGAACTGGGACTCACGCGCGGCGACCGGGCGCTGCTGTTCGGCGGGCTGCCGCTGCTCGGCGGGCTGGCCGGGTGGGGGCTGCCGGCCCTGGCCCGGTGGCTGCTGTCCCTGCCGTGGGTGCCGTTCGCGGGGCCGCTGCGGCTCGTGCGCGACCTCGACTCCGGATGGGGGCTCGTGGCGATCGTGGCCGCGGGCGTGTTGCTCGGGGGTGTCCTGGGGTTGGTGGCGGTGCACGAGTCGCTGCGGGTCACCGTGGCCGACGCCGCGCTGACGTTCGTGAAGGGCGACGACCGCCGGACCGTCGAGCGCCGGGACGTCGACCACGTCTTCGTCGACGGCAAGGTGCTCGTGGTGCTCGACCGGCAGTCGCGGCAGGTGGTGCGCGACCGGCTGGAGAACGCCGGGAGCGCCCGGGTCGAGCAGGCCTTCCGCAGCCACGGGTACCCGTGGGTGGCCGCCGACCCGTACGAGACGCTGTACCGGCGGTGGGTGCCCGACCTGCCCGACCTGCCGGCGGCGGTCAACGCGGTGCTCGCCGCCCGGGCCAAGGCCCTGGAGGCCAAGAGCGCGGCCGACGCCGACGAGCTGCGCGACGAGGTGCAGAAGCTGGGCTTCACCGTGCGGGACGTGGGCACGACCCAGCACTGGCGGCCGCTGGTGCGCACATGAGGGTGGTCCGCAACCTCGCCGTCGACGTGACCTCCAGCGTCATCGCGCTGCTGGTCGCGCTCATGGCGGTGACGGCCGGGCTGGACGGCGGCTACCTCAGCGACGAGCGGCTGTTCGTGTCGCTGCTGGTCACCGCGCCGGCCGTGGTGGCGCTGTGGTTCCGGCGGCGGTGGCCGGTCGGCGTCGCGCTCGCGCTGCTCGGGCCGATCGCGATCACCGACCTGGCCGGGGGTGCCGCCCTCATCGCCGTGTTCGGGGTCGCCGTGCACCGGCCGCTGCGCACCGCCCTCTGGGTCGGGCTGCTGCACCTGGCGGCCGGCATCCCGTTCAGCATCCGGTACCCCGATCCCGACCTGCGGGCCATCGGGACCAACACGCTCGCCCTGCTGCTGCTCGCGATCGTCATCGCCTGGGGCACCGCCGTGCGGGCCCGCCGCGAGCTGATCGTCTCGCTGCGGGAGCGGGCGGTGCGGGCCGAGGACGAGGCGCGGCAGCGGGCCGAAATGCTGCGCGGGCTGGAGCGGGAGCGGATCGCCCGGGAGATGCACGACGTGCTCGCCCACCGCATCTCGCTGATCAGCCTGCACGCCGGGGCCCTGGAGATCCGCGACGACCTGACCCGGGAGCAGGTCGCCGACGCCGGCTCGACCATCCGGACCAGCGCGCACCAGGCGATGGAGGAGCTGCGCGAGATCCTCGGGGTGCTGCGGGCCAGCGACCGGGACGAGGTGCGGCCCCGGCAGGGCCTGGCCGACCTCGACGAGCTGATCGGGGAGGCCCGGAAGGCCGGCATGACGGTACACCTGGAGCATCACCTCGACGGCGAACTGCCGGCCGCGGTGGACCGCACGGCGTTCCGGCTGGTGCAGGAGGGGCTGACCAACGCCCGCAAGCACGCGCCCGGGGTGCCGGTCGCGGTGCTGCTGGAGGGCGGGGACGAGGTGCGCGTCCGGATCAGCAACCCGCTGCCCGAGCGGTTCCCGGTGGCCGCGCTGCCCGGCGCCCGCTCCGGCCTGGAAGGGCTGGCGGAGCGGGTGGCGCTGGCCGGCGGGCGGTTCGTGCACGGCGTCCGCCGGGACGGGACGTTCACCCTGGAGGCGTGGCTGCCGTGGGAGAAGTGAGCGGCGCGGTGATCAGGGTCGTGGTGGTCGACGACGACGCGCTGGTGCGGGCCGGGCTGGCCATGGTGCTCGGTGGCGGCACCGGGGTCGAGGTGGTCGGCGAGGCGGCCGACGGGGCCCAGGCGGTCCGCACGGTCCGGGCCACCCGCCCGGACGTGGTGCTGATGGACATCCGGATGCCGCGGATGGACGGGCTCGCCGCGCTCGAACAGCTCCAGCCGGACGGGGCCCGGGTCGTCGTGCTCACCACCTTCGACACCGACGAGCACGTGCTGCGCGCGCTGCGGCTGGGGGCGCACGGGTTCCTGCTCAAGGACACCCCGCCGCTGGCGATCCTGGACGCGGTGCGGCGGGTCGCGGCCGGCGAGCAGACCCTCTCACCGTCCGTCGTGCGCCGGCTCATCGCGCACGTCGCCACCGACGACCGCGGCGAGGCGGCCCGGCGTACCCTCACCGCGCTCACGCCCCGCGAGCGCGACGTCGCCGAGGCGGTCGCGGAGGGCCGCTCCAACGCCGAGATCAGCGCGGCCGTGCACATGAGCGTGGCCACGGTGAAGACGTACGTCTCGCGGATCCTGGCCAAGCTGGGCTGTACCAACCGGGTCCAGGTGGCGATCCTGGTCCACGAGTCACGCCTGGATTAACGTCCGGGCCAGACCGTCGAGGACCGCTTCGAGGCCGCGATCGAACTGGGCCGCCATCGCGTCCTTGGTCATGGCCGGGGCCGGGGCGTCCGGCGAGCCGGGCTCGTTGCCGCCCAGCAGCGCCGCGGTGTGCGGGTAGCGGCCGGTGGCGAGCTGCTCCATCCCGTAGGCCACGCTCGCCCGCACCACCTCCGGGTCGGTCTCGGCGCGGAACTCGGCGGCGCGCAGGGCACTGCCGTAGACGTACGCGTCGACCACCCCGATCACCTCGAACTTGCCGGCCGCGTCGAGCCCGGCTCCGTCCAGGGCGGCCAGGCTCTGCTCGAAGTGCAGCATCGCGTTCGGGCCGAGCGCCGGGCCGTGCCGCAGCGTGATCGCCCACGGATGGCGGGCCAGCACCGCCCAGGTGCGCCGGGCCACCGCCGCGGTCGCCGCCCGCCAGCCGGCCGGCAGCTCGCCCGCGGGCAGCACGACCTCGGCCATGAGGGCGTCGTCCATGAGCGCGAACAGCTCGTCCTTGGTCTCCACGTAGTTGTACAGCGTCATCGTGCCCGCCCCGAGCCGCGCGGCCACGTTGCGCATGGACACGGCGTCGATGCCCTCGGCGTCGGCGATCTCCAGGGCGGTGGCGGCGATCCGCTCGCGGCTGAAGCGGGGCGCGCGGGCGCTGGGCTCCGGCCGCGCCCAGATCGGCGGTCCGGGCATGCCGTCAATTATCGGTGATAGCGGTTCGCGATGAACCCCGGCTCCGGCTCGTGTCGCGACGGCGCCGGTTTCAGCGCGGTGTGCGCGCCGAATCCCCGCCCGAGCGCGCGGACCTGCTCCTCCATCAGCGGCACCGAGCGCCTGGCCTGCGACTCCAGGACCTTCTCGGCCAGGCGGCTGTTGAGCAGGGTGCGGAACCAGTACATGAGCATCACGCTGCGGGGCACGAAGACCTTGCGGCGGCGGCGTTCCAGCGCGTCGACGAACGCGGCCGCGCAGCGCTCGACGGACGTGGTCGAGCCCATCGGCGGGGGCAGCCGGCGCAGCGTCTCCTTGAACGAGGGCAGGTCGTCCTGGGCGTCGCGGACCAGGTCGGTGTCGATCCAGCTCGGGTGGGCGGTGCCGACCGCCACGCCGTGGTGGGCGACCTCGAGGCGCACCGCGTTGCCGAAGTGCTCGACGCCTGCCTTCGACGCGCAGTACGGGGCCATGCCCGGCAGCGCGGCGTACGCGGCGGCGGAGGCGACGATCAGCAGGTAGCCGCGGGCCGCGATCAGGTGCGGCAGGCAGGCGGCGGCGGTGCGCATGACCCCGACCAGGTTCACCTCGACCGTGCGGACCAGGGCCTCCACGTCGCCGGTGGCCATCGTGCCGCGGCTGGCCACGCCGGCGTTAGCGACAACGGCATCGATCCGGCCGTACGCGGCGAGCACCCCCTCGACGGCCGCCGCCATACTGGCCTGGTCGGTCACGTCGGCGGCGAACCAGACGGCGCCGAGCTCCCCGGCCAGCGGCTCCAGCCGGTCGGGCTCCAGGCCGACCAGCGCGAGCCGGGCCCCGCGGGCGGCGGCCTGGCGTGCGGTGTGTTCCCCGATGCCCCGAGCGGCCCCCGTGACCAGGACCACCTGACCGTCCAAGCTGCGCTTCACCGTGGGCCTCCCATCAGGCTTCACGATCGGCGGTACCGTGTAGTACCAGGCAAACTAGCACCCAGGGTCATTGTCGCGAAAGGTCGAGGACGCCGCATGACGAGCACCAGGACCGCCGAGGAACTCCGGCAGGACCTCACGGGCGGGCTGGCCCAGGCGATCGCCGCGAAGGGCTACGCGGCCACCACGATCGCCGACGTCGTCATGCACGCGCGGGTCTCCAAGCGCACGTTCTACGAGCACTTCGCGGACAAGGAGGCCTGCCTGATGGCCCTCTACGAGCAGGGCTGCGGGCACCTGCTGGAGGTCGTGCGCAGCGCCGCCGGGCCGGGCGGGCGGCCGTGGAAAGAGATGATCAACTCCGGGGTCACCGCGTACCTGACCGCGCTGGAGAGCATGCCCGCCGTGACCCGCACGCTGCTGGTCGAGATCCAGGCGGCCGGCCCGCGGGCGTTCCGGCTGCGCCAGCAGACCCAGCGCCGCTTCGCCGACACGCTGGTCGAGGTGATCGAGCGGGCCCGGGCCGAGGACCCGGCCATCCCGCCGCTGTCCCCGCTGCTCGCGATCGCCCTGGTCGGCGGGGTGCACGAGATGATGCTGCAGGTCTGCGACCCGTACACCGGGGCCGGGCCGTCCTTCACCGAACTCACGCCGGCCGTGGACGAGCTCGTCTACGCCATCCTCACCAATCCCTGGGCGGCGACGGATGGAATGATCGGCCGTACCGGCGAGTTGCACGGTTAAAAGACGAAGGGACGCGTTTGCGGTGCTGAACCCCAGCGAACTTTACGAGCTTGCCGAGGACTCCCCGGCGGCCGACCGGCCGGTGCTCGTGCACGCGCTGACGGGCTTCGTGGACGCCGGCAGCGCCGCCCGCCTGGCCCGGGAGCACCTGCTCAGCGTCGGCCAGCCGCGCACGATCGCGAGGTTCGACCTCGACCAGCTCTACGACTACCGCAGCCGGCGCCCGCCGATGCTGTTCGTCGAGGACCACTGGGAGCACTACGAGCAGCCGGAGCTGACCCTGCGGGCCCTGCGCGACGCCGGTGGCAGCGAGTTCCTGCTGCTCGACGGGCCCGAGCCGGACCTGCAGTGGGAGCGGTTCACCGCGGCCGTGCTGGAGCTCATCGAGCGCTTCGACGTGCGGGCCACGGTCGGGCTCACCGCGATCCCGATGGCCGTGCCGCACACCCGCCCGACCGGCGTGACCGCGCACGGCACGAGCCGGGACCTCATCGCCGGGTTCGAGCCTTGGCTGCAGCGGGTGCAGGTGCCGGGGGCGGTGGCGAACCTGCTGGAGTACCGGATCGGCCAGCAGGACCGCGACGCCTTCGGGTTCGCCGTGCACGTGCCGCACTACGTGGCCCAGGCCGAGTTCCCGGCGGCGGCCGAGAAGCTGCTGTCCTGCCTGGCCGACTCGACCGGCCTGCGGGTGCCGATGGAGGAGCTGCACGCCGCGGCCGAGTCGGTCCGCGCGGAGATCGACGTGCAGATCGCCCAGGCCGACGAGGCGGCTTCCCTGGTACGCGCGCTGGAGGAGCAGTACGACGCCTTCACCCGCGGCCGCACGGGCAACAACAACCTGCTGGCGGACTCGCCGGCGCCGCTGCCGACCGCCGACGAGATCGGGGCCGAGCTGGAGCGCTTCCTGGCCGAGCAGACCAAGGGCGACGAGCCCCCGCTGGGCTGAGCCGCTACCAGGACGTCCCGGTGAGCCGCTCGTACACCTCGATGTAGCGGGCCCGGGTCTGGGCGACGACGTCGTCCGGCACCTCGGGCCCCGGCGCGGTCTTGTTCCAGCCCGTGGACAGCGACCAGTCGCGGACGGCCTGCTTGTCGAACGAGAACTGGGTGCGGCCGGGCTCCCACTCGTCGAGCGGCCAGAAGCGCGACGAGTCCGGGGTGAGCACCTCGTCGGCCAGCACCACGGCGCCGTCGCGGCCGCGGCCGAACTCCAGCTTGGTGTCGGCCACGACGATCCCGCGCTCGGCGGCGAGGGCGGCGCCGCGGGAGTACACCCGCATGGTCAGGTCCTTGAGCTCCTCGGCGAGCTCCTTGCCGATGTCCTCGCGGACCTCGTCCAGGGTGATGAACTCGTCGTGCTCGCCCATCGGGGCCTTGGTCGTCGGGGTGAACACCGGCTCGGGCAGCCGCGAGCCCTCGACGAGCCCCGGCGGCAGCTGGACGCCGGCGATCTCGCCCTTCTCCCGGTATTCCGCGAGGCCCAGCCCGGCGAGGTAGCCGCGCGCGATGCACTCGACCGGCACGATCTCCAGCCGCTGGCAGCGGATCGCCCGGCCGGCGAACTCCGCGGGCACGTCGGTCGCCGAGATCACGTGGTTGGGGACGATATCGGTGAGCTGGTCGAACCACCACAGCGACAGGCGGGTGAGCACGGCGCCCTTGTCCGGGACCGGCGTCGGCAGCACCACGTCGTAGACGGAGATGCGGTCGGAGGCGACCAGGATCAGATCGTCGCCGTCGGCGTAGACGTCACGGACCTTGCCCGAGTGCAGGAGTTCCACGCGTTGGAGCCTATCGGAACGGAGTACCGTGACCTGCGTCACGACGTCGTGAGTGGAGGTCCCCATGCCCTTCGATCCCGCCAAGACCGCCATCGTCCTCATCGAGTACCAGAACGACTTCGTCTCCGAAGGCGGCGCGTTCCACGGCGCCGTGCAGGGCGTCATGGACAAGACCGACATGATGGCCAACACCCGCAAGGCCGTGGCCGCCGCCCGCGCGGCCGGGGTGACCATCATCCACGCCCCGATCACCTTCGCGCCCGGGTACAACGAGATCACCTCCCACCCGTACGGGATCCTCAAGGGGGTCGTGGACGGCAACGCCTTCGTCAAGGGCGAGTGGGGCGCGCAGATCGTCGACGAGCTGGCGCCCCAGGCCGGCGACATCGTGGTCGAGGGCAAGCGCGGGCTGGACACGTTCGCCAGCACCAACCTCGACTTCATCCTGCGCAGCAAGGGCATCACCACGATCGCCATCGGCGGCTTCCTCACCAACTGCTGCGTCGAGTCCACGATGCGCACCGGCTACGAGCACGGCTACCAGGTGATCACCCTGCAGGACTGCGTCGCGGCCACCTCGCAGGAGGAGCACGACAACGCGCTCAAGTACGACTTCCCGATGTTCTCCACGCCCATGTCCGCGGCGGACTTCGCCGGGCAGCTCTAAGCCGCCTTGAAGTAGCGCACCGCCAGGCCTCCGGCCACCAGGAAGCTGACGCTCAGCACCACCAGGTGCAGCAGGTGCGGGGTGTCGCCGGCCCAGGCGGCCTGGATGGCCTGGCGGAACGCGCCCAGCGGGGTGAAGTCCCCGATCCGGCGCAGCACGCGCGGCAGGTACTCGACCGGGACGTACAGCCCCGCGAAGAAGGCCGACGGGAACCACATCGCCAGCGCGTAGCCGGTGGCCGCCTTCGCGCTGCCGGCCACCGCCGCGACGAGCAGGCCGATCGGGAAGAGCCCGAGCACGCCCAGCACGAACGTGGGCAGCACCAGCAGCAGATCGGGCAGGTGCATGCCGAGCGCGGCGACGCCGATGACCAGGGTCAGCAGGGTCGAGAACAGCACCACGCCGCCGTTCATGAGCAGCTGGGCGCCGAGCATGACGGCCGGCTTCACCGGGGTCGTCGCGAACCGGCGCAGGATGCCCTTCTCGCGGTAGGTGGCGAGGGCGACGGGCAGCATGAAGTACGCCACCATCGCCATCGACACCATGATGGACATCGACGGGATGACGGTGTCGATCCCGCGGTGGCCGCCGAGGGCCGGGTCGGCCTTGTGCACGTCGCCGGGCAGGCCGAACACGACCAGCAGGGCGACCGGCAGCAGGACGGTGAACATCGGGCCGGCGATCTCGCAGAGCATGAGCCGGGTCTCGATCATGGTCAGGCGGGTCAGGGCGCGCATGTCAGGACTCCTTGCCGGTGAGCGCGACGAAGGCCGACTCCAGGTCGGCCTGGACGATGTTGAGCGACAGGGGCACCACGTCGCGGGCGGCCAGCGCCCGGGTCACCTCGTGGGCGAGGTTGCCGCGGCCGGTCACGTCCCAGATGCCGTCGTCGCCGACGGTGATCGCGTCGACCCCGGGGACCCCGGCCAGGTCAGCTTCCGCGAGCGGGGCGGACGGGCGGAACGTGACGGTGACCCCGGCGGCCACCCGCCGGATGAGCCCGGCGGGACTGTCGACGGCCACCGTCCGGCCGCCGTCGATCACCGCTATCCGGTCGCACAGCCGCTCGGCCTCGTCCATGAAGTGGGTCACCAGCAGGACGGTGACGCCGCCCGCGCGGATGTCCTCGATCAGCCGCCAGGGTGTCCCGGCGGGCCTGCGGGTCCAGCCCGGTCGTCAGCTCGTCCAGCACCGCCACCTCGGGCGAGCCGACCAGCGACAGCGCGATCGACAGGCGCTGCTTCTGACCGCCGGAGAGCTTCTTGTACTGCTGCTCCCGGTGCTCCCCCAGCCCCAGCCGCTCCAGCAGCGGCCCGGTCGCGGCCGGCCGGTCGTAGAACGACGCGAACAGCTCCATCGCCTCGCGGACCCGGATCCGGTCGGGCAGCTGCGACTCCTGCAGCTGCACGCCGAGGCGCTGGCGGAGCTCGGGGTCGCCGGGTTCGCGGCCGAGCACCCGCACCGCGCCGCCGTCGGCCGTGCGCAGCCCCTCCACGCACTCGACCGTCGTGGTCTTCCCGGCGCCGTTGGGCCCGATGATGCCGAAGATCTCGCCCGGCTCGACGGTGAAGGTCACGTCCCGGACGACCTCGCGGCCGCCGTACCGCTTCCGCAGGTGCCGCACATCGATGACTGCCATGCCGATCACTCTCCCGGCTTCCCCGACCGGGCAGAATGACGCTGGATGCCGACGCGGGGGTGCAGTTATCTGCACCCCGGACGGCAGTCAGGGCCGATGTGCGGGGCGACGGGGAAGGCGAGGCTCGGTGGCATGACGTACCCCAAGGCGCTCGCCCGCAGCGCGCTGCTGCTCGGCCTGACCGTGGTCGTGTTCGCCCAGTTCCTGGTCACGGTGCTGGGTGCGTGCCTGATCCTGATCCAGCCGGGCATCGCGAGCCGCCGGCTGACCAACCGGTGGCGGGCGATGTTCGGCGCGTGGCTCGGCCGCGTGATTCCGGTGCCGTACCTCCCGCCTCCCGACCCGCCCCGGCCGGACGAGGAAGGCCTGTACCGGCACGACACGCAGCTGTACCGCTCGCCGCGCTTCCCCGCCTACATGGCGCGGATCGACTGGTTCACCAAGGACCCGGCGCTCGCCCGGGACCTGCGGTGGCAGTGGCTGTTCCCGCTCGCCGTGCTGCTGATCATCCCGATCGGGCTGCCGGTCGCGCCCTGGGCGGTGCGGGCCGTCGCCGCGTGGAGCGCGTGCCTGCTGCGCCCGGCCGACGCCCCGCGCAAGGCCCGGGTCAAGCGCACGGACCAGATCCTGCTCGCCTGGGCCCGCTGCGGCTTCCTCGTGCTCAGCGCGGCCGTGCAGGTCGCGCTGTTCGCGGTCACCCTGGTCTGCTGGGCCCTCGGCTTCGGGCTCGGCCTGGTGTTCCTGATCCCGCTCGGGCTGACCCACTTCCGGTGGCTGGCCAACCTCCGCCGCTCGTACGCGTCCTGGGCCGGGGTCGCCATCGAGCGCCCGTACGCCCCGCGGCGCCGGCCGGAGCTGCGCGAGGACGGGATGTACCGGGTGGGGCGGACGCTGTACAAGACGGAGAACTGGGCGCAGTTCAACGCCAACTGGCAGTGGGTCTGGCACGACCCGGCCTCGTGGCGGGACCTTTTGTGGCTCGTCGCCGACGCGGTCGTGGTCGGCGTCGTGGCCGGCATCCCGGTGGTGGCCGGCATCTACGGTGCCTGGGGCCTTGCCCTGCCGTGGCTGTGGACCGAGCTCTTCGACGCCGGGTGGAGCCGCTGGTACGGCGCCTTCGCCGGCAACCGCCCGCTCGGCCTGACCATCGGCCTGGTGCTCGTGGCCGGCGCGCTCGCGCTCGCCCATCCCGTGCTCACGTTCGCCTCCCGCTGGACCGCGCTGCTGCTGCGCCCGACTGCGAAGGAAGAGCTGCGGCGGCGGGTCGCGCGGCTCACCGAGACCCGCGCGGACGCGGTGGACGCGCAGGCGGCCGAGGTCCGCCGGATCGAACGCGACCTGCACGACGGCGCGCAGGCCCGGCTCATCTCGGTCGGGCTGACCCTGGGCGCGATCGAGCGGCTCATGGACACCGACCCCGACGCCGCCCGCAAGCTCGTGGCGCAGGCCCGGGAGACCTCGCAGACCGCCCTGACCGAGCTGCGCGACCTGGTGCGCGGCATCCACCCGCCGGTGCTGTCCGAGCGCGGCCTGCCCGACGCCGTGCGGGCCCTGGCCCTGGACACCGCGGCCGACGTCACCGTCACCGGCCGGCTCCCCGGGCGGCTGGCCGCGCCGGTCGAGTCGGCGGCCTACTTCGCGGTGAGCGAACTGCTGGCCAACGCGGTCCGGCACGGCCACGCCGAGCACGTCATGGTGCACATCGTGCACTCCGGCGGCCTGCTGCGCATCACGGTGACCGACGACGGCGAGGGTGGCGCCGATCCCTCCCGCGGGACCGGGTTGCGCGGCATCGAACGGCGGTTGGGTACCTTCGACGGAACGCTCGCCATGCGGAGTCCGGCCGGCGGGCCGACCGTCGCCTCGCTGGAGCTGCCGTGCGCGTTGTCCTCGCCGAAGACCTCTACCTCCTGAGGGACGGCATGGTCCTGCTTTTGCAGAGCCATGGCTTCGAGATCGTGGCCGCCGTCGACACCGGCCCGACGCTGCTCGCCGCCCTGCTGGAGCACCGCCCCGACGTGGCCGTGGTCGACGTGCGGCTCCCCCCGTCGTTCACCGACGAGGGCCTGCAGGCCGCCCTGGCGGCCCGCCGCGAGGTGCCGGGCCTGCCGGTGCTGGTCCTCTCCCAGCACGTGGAGCAGTTGTACGCCCGCGAGCTGCTCGCCGACGGCACCGGCGCGGTCGGCTACCTGCTCAAGGACCGGGTGTTCAACGCCGACCAGTTCATCGACGCGGTCCGGCGGGTGGCCTCGGGCGGCACCGTAATGGACCCCTCGGTGATCGCGAAGCTGGTGGCCCGGCCGACGCCGCAGACGGGCACCCTGACCCCGCGCGAGCGGGAAGTGCTGACGCTGATGGCGGAGGGGCGCTCGAACGCGGCGATCGCGAAGCAGCTGTTCCTGAGCGAGAGCGCGGTGAACAAGCACATCGCTTCCATTTTCGGGAAGCTCAACCTGCCTGTTTCGGACGACGACAATCGGCGGGTGCTCGCCGTCCTTGCCCACTTGCAGGGTGCTGCGAAAAATCCCGACGCCTAGCGGCGTCAGGATTTTTCGGACATATCACGATTTAGCGGCCTTGCCTTTGCTAGGCGACAACTGTTCCGGCGGCGGCGATCGCGGCACCGCGCGCGCCCGCCATGTCCCGCTCGGGCACCAGCGAGAACTCGGCCACCGCGGCCTGCTCCTCGCGCAGCAGCGTGTGCTCGCGCACCTGGGCCAGGAACCAGTCGCGGAAATGCGGCGCCGCCTCCACCACACCGCCGCCGACGAAGTAGCAGTCGGGATCGGTGAAGTTGGCGGCGATCGTGAACAGCCGGCCGAGCCCCATCGCCTGCTGCTCGAAGATCTTCAGCGCGAGGCCGTCGCCCTGCTCGGCGTAGGAGCGGACCTGCTTGGCCGCCGCCTTCAGGGAATCGGCGCCGTGCAGCGGGTGGTCCGGGAAGCGGGTCAGCCAGTACGGGAGAAGATTGCGCACGATCCCGGTGAGCGACGAGACGCTCTCCACGTCACCGAGGAACCCGCACCCGCAGGACGGCAGCGGCTGGCCCTCCTCGAGCAGCCCGTGCATCGGGATGTGCACGTGACCCAGCTCGCCCGCCATGCCGGCCGCGCCCTTGATGACCCGGCCCTGCTCGATCACGCCGCCGCCCAGGCCGGTGCCGACGATCGCCGAGACCGAGGACTTGCGGTCGGAAGCACTGCCGAAGTACACGTGGTGCGCGTACAGGGCGGCCGCATTGCCGTCGTTGTTGTAGACGACGGGCAGGCCGAGCCGGCGCTCGAGCGCGCCGCGGAAGTCGTAGCCCCACCAGGCCGGCTGGGAGAAGTTCGTCGCGCCCTTGGAGGAGATCACGCCGTCGGCACTGGCCGGCCCCGGGGTGTCGAGCCCGACGGCGACGACGCGGGACCGGTCGACCTTGGTCACGGCCAGGATGTTCTCGAACGCGCCGGCCAGCGACTCGACCGCCGCCTCCGGCCCCTCGAGCACCCGGCTCGGCACCTCGACCAGCCCGTCCACCAGGAACGAGCCCTCGTGGTCGAGCACCGTCGCGTTGTTCGCGGTGCCGCCGTTGTCGAGCCCGACCACGACCCAGTCCTTCGCGTTCACCATCGCCGACTCCCTGAAGACTTCGAGACGCGGTGCACGGTACCCCATTGACCTCAACCGCGCTTGAGGTCGCACAGTCGTTGTTCATGAGAGCCGCCGCCTTCGCCGAGCCCGGTCCGCCCGACGTCCTCCGCCTCCACGACCTGCCCGAACCGCAAGCCGGACCGGGCCAGGTCCGGGTCCGCGTGAAAACCGCCGGCGTCCAGCCCTTCGACGCGGCCCTGCGCGGCGGCTGGGTCCCGCCGTACGCGGCCGTCACCCTTCCGCAGGCCCCCGGCAACGAGTTCGCCGGCGTCGTCGATCAGGGCACCGACACCGTGCCGGCCGGGACCGAGGTGCTCGGCTTCAGCGTCTTCAACGCCTACGCGGAGTTCATCGTCGTCCCCGAGGACCAGGTCACCCCGAAGCCTGACAGCGTGCCGTGGGAGGTGGCCGGCGGTTTCACGGCCGGCTGGCAGACCGCCCGCCTGGCCCTCTCCGCCCTGGGCGTCGGCCCGGGCGACACGGTGCTGATCAACGCCGCCGCCGGCGCGACGGGCACGGCGGGGGTCCAGCTCGCCCGCCTCATGGGCGCCACCGTCATCGGCACGGCGAGCGAGGCCAACCAGGACTACGTGTCCTCGTTGGGCGCCATTCCCGTCGTGTACGGTCCAGGCCTCACCGACCGCGCCCGCGCCCTCGCCCCTGACGGCTTCACCGCGTCCATCGACGGCGCGGGAGGCGACGGGCTTGAAACTTCACTCGAGCTCGTACCCGACCGCAAGCGGATCATCACCCTGGTCGCCCACGACCGCATCGAGGAACTGGGGCTGGCGAGCGTCCAGGGGCGGCGCAGCGCTGCGGCACTCGGGGAGCTGATCGCCCTTTATGCCGCGGGCCGCGTGCAGTGGCACGTCCGGCGGGTCTATCCGCTGGCCGAGGCGGCTGAGGCGCACCGGGAGATCGAGTCGCGGCATGGGCGCGGGAAGATCGTGCTGGCTGTGTCGTGATGGTGGCGCGATATGTCGGGCGCTGGCGCGCCGCGACATATCCCGATTTTTCGCCTGGCAGGGTATTTATTCGGACATATCGGCCGGAGCGGGCGCGCGGGCCACGTTTTCGCCGGTCAGGTTCAGTTGACCTTTGTCGTCGCGCTGCCACCGCCGGCCGCTCGCGTCGGTGAAGCGCAGCTCGACGTGCATGTCGGCCGAGGGGGCGAGCCGGATCGTGCCGTCGTCGTTGATGCGGTCCCGCTCCACGGGTCCATCGGTCGACTCCTGGTCGAAGCCGGCGTACACCTCGGGCTGCTCCCCCGGCGGCACGATCCGGACCCGCCTGATCGCCGTCCAGGCGGCGGGCGGGTCCCGGAACACGATCTCGACGTCGTAAACGGGCGCCTGGGCCGCGTTGCGCACCGCGGCCCCGACCACGCCCCGGGTGATGATCTTCTCGAAGGTCTCGCGCTCGCTGACCGCCCAGGCACACACGCGCTCGGCATCACGGCGGTCCTCAGCCATCTTGTACTGCGCGATCAGCGCACCCACCGCGACGCTCGCCTGGCGGGCGGCCTGCAGCGCGGTCCAGCCGACGTAGACGGCGGCACCGGCGACGAGGACGGCGAGGATCGCGGCGACGAGTAGCCCCACGATCGACAACGTACCTGCCGCTCGTCCACTTCGCCCTGGCTATTCGGACATTGCGCTTTTATCGCCTGACGACGGATAAATCCGATAAGTCGCGGCGCGGCAGCGCCCGACTTATCGTTTCGAGCACCGCACGCGAGCCGTGGACGTCCCGGTGCGCCGGCGCCCGACTTATCGCTCCCAGCACCGCACCGCGAGCCGTACACGTCCCGGTGCGCCGGCGCCCCACTTGTCGTGACTCAAGCGCGGCACGCCAGCGCCCGGCTTATCGTGACCCAGGCGCGGCACAATCGACGGCGTGAGCAATCTGGAAGGGCAGCCGGCCGAGGTGGAGCTGCCGGTCGAGACCGATGCCGCCCCCTGCGCCGAGCTGCTCGAGGGCCGCGACGTCCCACTCGGGCGGTACACCGTGGTGCGGCGGAGTCTGCCCAACAAGAGCCGGCGTACCGTCGGGGCCTGGTGTTTCCTCGACCACTTCGGGCCCGAGGACGTCACCGGCAAGCCCGGGATGCGCGTGCCGCCGCATCCGCACATCGGGCTGCAGACGGTCAGCTGGCTGCTCGGCGGCGAGGTCCGGCACCGCGACAGCCTCGGGTCCGACCAGGTCATCGTGCCGGGGCAGCTGAACATCATGACGTCCGGGCGCGGGATCTCGCACTCGGAGAACTCGCCGAGCGAGAAGCCGCCGATCCTGCACGGGCTGCAGCTGTGGGTCGCGCTGCCCGCTGAGGAGCGCGACCGGGCGGCCGCCTTCCAGCACATCGCCGACCTGCCCGAGCTGGACGACGGGGCGGCGCGGATCACGGTCGCGGTCGGGGAGCTGGAGGGCGCGCGCTCGCCCGCCACGGTCTACTCCGAGCTGCTCGGGGCCGACATCCGCCTGGCCGGGAGCACCGGGCTGCGGGTGCGACCCGACTTCGAGCACGCGGTCGTGGTGACCGAGGGCCGCGCCCGCGTCGAGGGGGTCGACGTCGCGCCGGGATCGCTCTTGTACCTCGGGGCCGGCCGCGATCGCATCGAGTTCGCGGCCGACGGTGCCGCGCGGCTGTTCCTGCTCGGCGGGGTGCCGTTCGAGGAGGAGCTCGTCATGTGGTGGAACTTCGTCGGGCGCTCGCACGAGGACATCGTGGCCGCCCGCGACGACTGGATGCGCGGGGCCGAGCGGTTCGGCACCGTGCCCGGCGGCGAGCAGCCGTTGCCCGCGCCCGGTCTGCCCACGACGCGCCTGATGCCGCGCCCCCGGCACCGGCGCCTCTAGCGAGAAAGGCGCCGGCACTGGGGGTACAAGAAAAGGGGGCCTAAAGCAGTTTCCACAAATGGTCGGCGGTGCCGTTGTCGGCGAACTGCACCACCTGGGCGCTGTTGGCCGTGGACATTCCGGAGACGCCCAGGACCTTGAGGCTGTGCTGGACCTGGATGCGCACCCAGCCGTCGCCGTTGTCGACGAGCCGCCACAGGTGGTCGGCGCTGCCGTTGTCCTCGAACTGCTGGACGAGCGCGCCGTCCGCGGTGGACATGTTCTGCACGGCGAGCAGTTTGCCGCTGTTCTGGTTCTGGATTTTGTACCATCCGCCGCCCGCGTCGATCAGGCGCCAGTTGTGGTCGGCCGTACCGTTGTCGTCGTACTGCACGACATTGGCGCTGTTCGCTGTGGACATGCCGGCGACGCCCAGCACCTTGAGGCTGTTCTTGTTCTGGATGCGCTTCCAGGCGATCGGCGCCGTCGTGCCCTCGACGCGCATCTCCAGAATGCCGCCGGAGAAGCCGGATTTGAGCTGGACGGCCACCCGCAGGGCGGACGTGGTCACCGCGTTGAACGTCACGCGGTTGAGGGTGTTCAGCGCGGTACCGTACGCCGACGCCCCGCTCACCGCCGTCCACTGCCCGCTCGCGTTGAGGTACTGGACCTGCCACGACTGCGGGACGCGGCACTGGCCGGCGCCGGTGTCGTCGAACCAGTACACGGCTACCGCGCCGGTGTTGATCGGCGTCGCGTAGGACAGCTGGGCCCACTCGGTCGTGCCGACGTGGTCCCACCAGGTCAGCCGCGGGATCGACTGGTCGCCGGAGCTGCTCGGCACCTTGCCGTCGTTGATCGCCCCGACGCTGTCGCCGCCCCAGCACCAGGAGGCGGAGGGCGTCGCCGGGATCGACCACTCGATCGCGTCGGAGCCGTCGCTGATGCGCGGGAACGTCGTGATGCGCACCCGCTGCGCGCCCATCGGCAGCAGCGTGACGGTCTCGTTGGGCTGGGTCGAACGCGCCGGGCTCTGCTGCAGCGTGCGGACCACACCCTCGGCGTCGGCCTGCCAGTTCGGGATTTTCCGGCCGGTCGCGGTCAGCGAGATCGGCGCGCCGTCACGGGTGAACGGGTTCGCGGCGAGCGGGCCGGACTTGCGCGTGACGGTCACCGCCGGATTGCCGGGATCGAGCAGAAGACCATAATTCCAAGCGCCGTCGGTGTACACCTCGTTCGTCGGCCACGCGTCGCTTCCCCCGATCCGCGACCACCGCTCGGGAATGGACAGCGAGAACGTGAGCGGGCCGTTGTCGACGCTGATCGCGTTGCCGTTCTTGGCCCACGTGCGCACGGTCGTGCGCATCGGCAGCGTGACGGTCACCTTGTCGCCGTTGTTGAACGTCTGGTCGACGATGACGAACGAGCCGGACTGCAGCGTGCCGGTGACGAGCGTGCCGTTCACGCGCACCTGCGCACCCTGCGACCAGCCCGGAATCCGCAGGTACAGCGGGAAGCTCACGGCACCCGGCGTGCTCAGCGTCAGCGTGACCGTGTCGCTGAACGGGTAGTCGGTGTCCTCGACGATCGTGACGGTGGTGCCGTTCGCGCCGACCTTCGCGGTCACCTGCGAGGCGCCGTACATCGCGGCGCACAGGCCGTTGTCCCACGTGCCGAACCAGAGCTCCTGCGCGTAGTACGGCCAGCCCATGCCGTAGTTGTGCGGGCAGCAGCGATAGTTGTGGATGCCCAGCATGTACGCGAGCATCGGGAAGCCGTTCTGGAACTGCCCCTGCGTGAGCGTACGGTCGGTCAGCCCGATGCTGTTCGCGCACGTGATGTAGTGGATGCCCTTCTGGCCCGGGTCGAGCGCGGCGGGCAGCGAGTTGAACGCGAGGTCCTCGCAGCGGTCCAGCCACACCGAGTCGCCGGTCATCCGGGCCAGCATCTGGTGGCTGTGCATGAACTCGACGATGCCGCAGGTCTCGAAGCCCTGGCGCGGATCGGTGTACCCGCTGCGGCAGTTCTCGTCGCCGGCGAACCCGCCGCCGGGGAAGTTGCCGTACAGCCCCATCACGGTGTTGTAGTCGTTGTACGTGGCCTGCGGGTACTTCGGGTCCAGGTCGAGCAGCCCGAACTGGGCCGGCTCCCGGAAGCCCTGCGCGAGGTTCACGTTGTGCCAGTTCGGGATGCCGTTGGTGTAGTCGGCCGACCCCGCGTGGATCTTCCGCACCAGGTCGAGCAGCCAGCTCTCCCCGATCCGGTTGTACAGCCAGTAGATGCTGTCGATGTTGTCGCCCCACCGCAGCGCGGCCCAGCTCCGGTTGAACACGGCGGCCGGCTGCGCGTTCTGGAACTGGAAGTACTTGCGCATGAACGGCACGACCCGGGCGTCCCCGCTGTACTCCGCGTAGGAGCGCAACGCGTCCAGCAGCGGCATGTGCGGCCAGAAGTCGGGCCCGTTCTCCAGGCTCGTCCGCAGCGCGTTGGGCCCGAAGAACCCGTCGGCCGCCTGGTTGGCGATGATGCCGTCGATCCACTGCTTGGCGAGCGCCAGGATGCGCGTGTTGCCGGTGACGTACCCGAGATCGCCGAAGCCGCGCAGCCAGTACGGCAGCTCCTCCCAGCCGCCCTTGGTCTTGTCGACCCAGCCGTTGCCGGCGTACACGAGGTAGTCCGAGACCTCGGTCATCCGCCCGCAGAGCCCGTCGGCCTCGATGTTGAGCTGGTTGCGGATCCACCCCCGCGGTTGCACGGCCCCCGGCGGCAGTTTCAGGAACGGGGTGGCCTTGAGCGGCGCGAGGTTGGGCGAGTACCGCCCGGTCCGCGCCCCGGCCGTAACCGTCTTGGCGGTCCGCACCGCCGCATCGGCCCGAGAAGCAACGGCGGTGCTGAGCGCGATCGCGCCGCCGGTGACGACGGCCCCTCGCGCGACGAAGGTCCTACGGTCCACGATCGGACTCCTTTGCTCCTGGCGGGGAACATCGATGCCCGATTATGCAAAGAAAAGGGGGTTCATGAAAGAACCCGTGCGCTTTTGTTTACTTCTCCTGCCCCACGTGTGCGTTCTTGATGCCGTCACCCGCGTCCGAGGCGGCCTCCTGGTCACCGGCCGCCCGGTACCACCGCACCGCCCCGGCGACGGCCAGCCCGGCCCCGACGGCAAGCGCAGCGGCCACGGCAACCCGCCCCCAGCCGGGCCCGGCGAGCGTCCCGTACCGGAACACGGCGGAGTCCCCGACCCCGATCATGACGGCAAGACAGGCCCCGGCAATCCCCACGACGATGTCGACACGTTTGAACACCAGCAGCACCCCGGCGGCCACGACCCCGACAGCGGTCACCAACGGCCAGAGCCGCGCCAGCAGCTGCACCCCGATTCCATCAGCCGGCGAAGCGGCCAGCGAAGCGGACTGCACGATCCAGACGCTGGCAACCCCACCTCCGACGACGGCCGCCACGGTGAGCGCGCCCCGCCACCGCCACAACAGCCCGACGACCACGGCCCCGAGCAGCCCCCCGACCCACCACCACCCGGTCTCGGGGGTCTGGGCCGCCTCGACGGTACCGCGCACAATCCCCGGTTCCCGCCCGTCCACCAGCAACGGCACACTCCACGCCCGAGCCGGCAGTTCCCGCGCCCGCTCGTCATGCCACCGCACCTCGGGCGTCCCGGCAACCCGATGCCACTCGGGCGGCGCCGCCGCGTTCCCCCCGTTGGCCACCCCGTTGATGGACCGACTGGCAAACCAGGTGGGCGACTGCCGATTCTCCTCAACCCCGCCCGGCCCGACCCGGAGAAACTCCTCCCCCTGCAGCCCGAGCACGATGACTTCCCGCTGCGACCGGTTGACGAGCTGCAGCCGGGCACCCCCTTCAACGGCCCGGACCTGAACGTTCTCAACGGAAACCGACTGCACCCGCACCACATAGTCGACAGCCACAGGCGCATCGGCCCCATGCGCTGCGGCCGGCCCGCCGTACAGCACCACGCCGATCAGCCCCACCCAGACCGCAACAAGCACGCGGCCCAGCGATCGCCCAACGGCCAAGCGGCGAACGGCAGTCATGCGGCGAGCGGCTTCATCTGGCTTCATCGAGCTTCGGCTTCATCGGCTTCATCGGGCTTTTCGGGGCTTCATCGGGCTTATCGGAGCTTCATCCGGCGCGGGAGGCGGCAATCGCGGCCACGAGATCGGCGCGGGCCCGGGCAACACGGGAGCGGATGGTGCCGACGGGCACGTCCTCGATCTCGGCCGCCTCCGCGTACGAGACGCCGAGCACCTGCGTCAGCACAAACGCCACCCGACGCTCGGCCGGCAACGCCGCAACAAGAGCGTTCGTAGCGTGCAGACCGGCGTGGTCGCCCTCGGCCAGCGAGGCAGGTTCCCCAACGACCCGCGCCTCGAGCCGCCGCGCCCGCACAGCCGCCCGCACCTGGTCGGCACACGCCCGCCGAGCAATGGCCAGCACCCACGTGCGAGCCGAGGACCGTCCGGCAAACTCGGGCAGCGCCCGAAACGCCCGCAGGTACGTATCCTGAGTTACGTCATCGGCATGCCCAACCCCAACCAGCGCCGCCACGAACCGCCAGACCTCCGCCTGCGTGGCCCGCACGAACGCCGCCGCAGCCCGCTCGTCACCGGTACGCGCGGCCAGCAACGCCTCGGTCGCCGGGTCCACCTCGCCGTTGGCCTCACCAGTCACGCAGCGAGCCTATCGCCCCACTCTGGAAAACCTCCTCCCGCCTCACCAGCCCTTCCACCGCCGCAAAATCACCACCCAGCGACGGCCGCGAACCGCCCCCGGCGGCGGCTGCGATCACCGGCTCGGCGGCGGGCGCGGCCGGTGAGCTCGGTGCCCGACAGCCACCGATCCTCGCCACGCCTGCGCCCGCAGCAACACGCGGCCAACCGCCACCGGCGTCCCCACGGCAGCGCGACACGGCCAACGTTTCGGAGGAGTCGCCCGGCTCTCCGCGATGGGGTGGCCACCATGACGACGCCGCTGCGGCTGACCGGGGCGTTTCAGCTCGCCGCGGTCGCTGCGATCGGCGGGACGGCGGTTGCGTTCCAGCGAGCTGAGGCAGGTCCGCAGGCGAGTCAGGAGTTCGCGTCGTTTGACGGCCTCCACCCAGCGCAGTTTCTCCGCATGGCGCTGGGCAAGTCCCCAGTCGCGGTGTCGCTTGTGTTCTTTCCGGAACGCTTCGTTGACCGGAGAGTAGTTTCTGCGTTTGGTCGGGTCTCGCATCGCTGTCAATTCGGCTCGGCCGAACAATGACATCTGCCGCACCTGATGATTATCCCACCGGCTCCCGATTCAGGCCTAATCCAGGAACCCGAGAATGGCACATGGCGCAATTCGTGGGTGAAAGCGACGGCCGGACCGATGGGCACCACATATGTGCCCTCGGCCGATGGTTCCGGGCCGCCTGCGGCGACCCGACAGGGTTAGCGTGGTCCCGGCCCGCCTGTGGTCACCGTTCGGTGGTCCAGGCCGTCGGGGACTGCCGGGCCCGCAGTGGTCGACGTTCGGTGGTCCAGGAGGAATTTGGGAAAAAGGAAATTCAGAAAGAGGAAAAAGGCCGAAAGAATCACGGAGAAAGAACAAGAAAACAACCCGAATCAGAACCGGGACCACCGAATGATGACCACGACGAACCCGGCAGTCCCCAACGGTCCGTACCACCAACCGTAAGCAAAGTCGAACCGGGACCACGCCAACCCTGTGGGCCGCCGACAGGCGGCCCGAACCATCGGCCGAGCGCACATATGCGGTGCCCATCGGTCCGGAGCAGGGTCCTTCCCCGCCCACCGAAAACCGACAGCCCGAAGACCGACAACCCGACCATCACCGCCGCGCCCACCCAGCCACGACCTCAGCCGTAGCCGCCTCCCGGTCCAGCAGAGCCAACCGCTCAGCCTGCCGAGCCTCCAACCCCCGCCGCCGCGCCTCGGCGAAGGAGGCGCGATCCGCCGCCCGCCGCGAACAGCGAAGCCGCCGCGCGGCCAGCATCGCCTCCAGCCGGTCGCGCCATTCCGCCAGGTCCACCGCTGCCAGCATCTCACTCATGCGGACAGATTAGAACAAGGGTACGACAGGAATCGGCGCCAAGATCAAGAGCGGCGGGACCTGAAGAAGGCGAAGCCGCCGCCCGCCACGACCAGCGCGCCCAAGGTGATCCACAGCGGGGTCAGGCTGCCGCCGGAGGAGGAGGGAGCAGCAGCGGGGGCCGAGGCCTGGGTGGCTGGGATCAGGCAGGCGACCTCCGTCGGCTGGGCCGTGGCCGCGGGGTCGGCGACCTGGATCAGCGCCTGGCAGTGGCCGTTGACCGGGGTGCCGAGGTCGATCGCGACCCGCCACGAGCCCGGGTCCAGGGTGCCGCTGTAGGTCTGGGTGCCGCGCTCGTCGCCGGTCTGGTGCAGCACCGCCGGCGGCAGGGAGCCGGCGGTCATGGTCACCGTGGTCGGCTCGTTGATCGGGTGCCCGTCCTGCCACTGGGCGGTGATCCAGACGGAGCCGTGGCCGTCGGAGTGGATGGTGACGGACGCGCCGCCGTGGGCCTGTGCCGGAGTGGCGATCAGCAGCAGGAGCACGACGGCGGCGAACGCCGTTGCGATGCGCGCCATCACGGTTGGAACCCTATGACACGCCGTACCGGCGAAGGCTCATGGCATGTTGGGGATCACTTCGGGGCGGTCGTCGCGCACGTAGACGATCATGTCGCCGGTCTGGATGGCGGTGCCCTCGGGGTCGGCCAGGGAGAGCACCTTGCCGCGCCGGAAGAGGGCGATGACGAGCTCCTTGAGCTCGCGCGGGGCCGTGCCGACCTCGTCGCGCCGGGCCGAGCGCATGGCCAGGGCCATCCCCTGGCCGGGCGTCAGCAGGTCCTCGACCACCTCGATGAGCGGCGGGGCGGTCGTCGACAGGCCGAGCAGGCGGCCGGCGGTCGCGGAGGACACGATGACGTGGTGGGCGCCGGACTGGCGCAGCAGCGGCGCGTTCTCGGCCTCGCGGACGGCCGCGATGATCGAGACCTTGCCGGCCGTGAGCTGCCGGACGGTCAGCGTGACGAGCACCGAGGCGTCGTCGCTGTCGGTGGCGATGATGACGGCCTTGCACTCCTGCACACGGGCCTCGACCAGGATCGCCGAGCGCGTCGCGGAGCCCTCGATCGCCACCAGCCCGTCGGCCGTGGCCTGGCGCAGCGCGGCGCGGTCGCTCTCGACCACCACCACGCTGGTCTTGTCGTAGCCGTTCTCCAGCAGCGTGCTGACGGCCGCGCGGCCCTTGGTGCCGTAGCCGCACACGATGACGTGGTTCTTCACGCGCTTCCTCCACCGCTGCAACCTGAGGTTCGTGCGGTACTGATCGGTCAGGACTTCGAGGGTGGTGCCGACCAAGATGATCAGGAACAGCACGCGGGCCGGGGTGATGATCAGGATGTTGACGAGACGGGCGGACTGGGAGACGGGCGTGACGTCACCGTAGCCCGTGGTCGACAGCGTCACGACGGCGTAGTAGAAGCAGTCCAGCAGCGACAGGCCGTCCTCGTTGACGTCCCGGTAGCCGCGCCGGTCGATGAAGATGACCAGAACGATCGCGCAGACCAGGCCGACGGCGAGGCCGAGACGGGCACTGATCGCTCGCAACGGACCGCGTCGTACAGCCGGAAGGTGGATCACGAAATCCACCATAAGGGTCGGGTGTGACAGTTTGGCTCGTGGGTAGTGGCCCGCATTCCGGCGACGGGAGGCGCGTCATGTCCGAACACGGTCCACGGGTGGGGGTTCTCGGCTCCTACGGCGGGTACAACCTCGGCGACGAGGCGATCCTGGCCAGTCTCCTCTCCGACCTGCGGGCCAGACGCCCGGACGCGGAGGTCCTCGTCTTCTCGCGGGACCCCGACCACACGGCCAAGGAGCATCCCGGCGTCGCGGTGGCGCCGTGGGAGGGCGTCGGACGCGACCGCACCGCCGAGGCGCTCGCCCGGCTGGACCTGCTCGTCCTGGGCGGCGGCGGCATCCTGTACGACACCGAGGCCCGCCGCTACCTGCGCGTCGTGCGCACCGCGCAGGAGCAGCGGGTGCCCGTGTTCACCTACGCGATCGGCGCCGGCCCGCTCACCGAGGAGCTCGACTGCCGGATGGCCCGCGAGGTCCTCGGCGCGGCCACCGAGCTGACGGTGCGCGACGAGGAGTCGAAGGTCGCGCTGGAGGAGGCGGGCGTGACCGCGCCGGTCACCGTGACCGCGGACCCCGCGCTGCTGCTGCAACCGGAGGAGTTCGATCCCGCGGTACTGCACGACTCGCTCCCCACTGGCCGCCGCATCGTCGGCATGAGCGTGCGGGAGCCGGGCCGCGCCGCGCAGCACCTCGCCGCCGACGAGTACCACCACCTGCTCGCCCAGGTCGGCGACTTCATCGTGCACCGGCTCGACGCGTCGCTGGTCTTCGTGCCGATGGAGCGCTCCGACATAAGGCACTCGCACGCCGTACTGTCGCGGATGACGGCGGCCGAGCACTGCCGGGTCCTCAACGGGCAGTATCGCCCCGGGCAGATCCTCGACCTGATGCGCCATCTGGACCTCGCGGTCGGGATGCGGCTGCACTTCCTCATCTTCGCGGCCCTGGCGGGGGTACCGCTGCTCGCCCTGCCGTACGCCGGCAAGGTTTTCGACTTTGCGCAACGCATCGGTGCGCCCGTTCCGCGCGGGGTCGTCCGGGAGGCGGCCGGGCCGCTCATCGCGCAGGTCGACCGCCTGTGGGACGAGCGCCCGCAGCGGCAGGAGGAGGTCGCCGCACGGGTCGCCGGCCTGCGCCAGCGCGCGACGGAGACCGGCCGGCGGCTGGGTGCGCAGCTCGATCGGCTCGCCCCGCTGACGGAGCGGGAGCCGGTGGTGAGCGCATGATGAACGCCCTCGAGCAACCGCACGGGATGCCGTCGGTACAGCTCCCGCCCCGCTCGGCCACGCACGCCGGACGGGCCGAGGTGCTGGTCGTCGGGGGTGGACCGGCCGGCATCGGGGCGGCGACGGGCGCGGCCGCGGCGGGTGCCGACGTGGTCCTCGTCGAGCGCTACGGGTTCCTCGGCGGCAACGCGACGGCCGCCCTGGTCATGCCGCTGATGAGCTTCCACAACGAGATGAAGCAGGCGGTCGGCGGCGACGACAACCGGCTGCTGCCGACCGATCACGGCGAGGGCGAGCCGGTCGTCGCCGGCGTGCTGTGGACGCTGCTCGACCACCTGGTCCGGGCCGGCGGCGCCACGCCACCGGCGCCGAGCACCGGCTACACGGTGCCCTTCGATCCGGAGCTGTTCAAGCTCGTCACCTACGACATGCTGGCCGGCTGCGGCGTCCGGCTCCTGCTGCACGCCTTCGCCTCCGACCTCATGCCGCTGCCCGACGGCGGTTCCCGCGTGGTGTTCGAGACGAAGTCGGGTCCGGTCGTGCTCGACGCGGACGTGGTCGTCGACTGTACGGGCGACGGCGACCTCGCCGCCGCGACCGGCGCGCCCTACGAGATCGGCCGCCCCGACGACGGCCTGACCCAGCCGATGACGCTGATGTTCCGCATCGGCAACATGGACCGCGCCGGATTCCTGGAGTACGCCCACGAGCACCCCGACCAGTGGAAGGGCGTGCACGGCCTGTGGGACCTGATCCGCCAGGCGCGCGACGCCGGCGAGCTCGACCTGCCGCGCGAGGACATCCTGTTCTTCGCGACCCCCCACCCCGACGAGGTCTCGGTCAACTCGACCCGGGTCGGCGGCCTGGGCATCAGCGTGTGGGACCTGACCCGCGCCGAGCTGACCACCCACCACCAGCTGGCGCAGATCGCGCGGTTCCTGCACGAGCGGGTGCCGGGCTTCGAGCACTCGTACGTCATGCAGAGCGGCGTCCAGGTCGGCGTCCGCGAGACCCGCCGCGTGCTGGGCGACTACCAGCTCACCGGCGAGGACGTGCTGAGCGCCCGCTCCTTCGACGACGTGATCGCCCGCGGCGCGTACCCGGTGGACATCCACAACCCCAACGGCCCGGGCACGATCCTGCGCCGCCTGCCGCAGGGCTGCTCCTACGACATCCCCCTGCGCACGCTCCTCCCCCGCGACACCGACGGCCTGCTGGTGGCCGGCCGCTGCATCTCCGGCGACCACGTGGCCCACAGCTCGTACCGCATCATGCCCATCTCGATGGCCACCGGCCAGGCCGCCGGCGTGTGCGCGGCCCTCGCCGCCCACGCGGGCAAGCCGCCCCGCGAGATCCCGGCCTCGCAGGTCCAGCGGGTCCTGCGCGCCCAGGGTGCCAGCCTCCCGACCTGACCGCCCGGCGCCGAGGCATGGCACGCTGACAGCCGTGCTGGTACATCCGTGGGACGCGCCCATCGACGAGTCCGAGTGGCGGCAGTGGCTCGCCGGGCACGACTTCGGGCAGCTGATCGCCCCCGGCCGCGGGCGGGACCTGCCGGTCGTGGTGCCGACCCATTTCTCGTACGACGGGGCGGAGACCGTCTGGCTGCACCTGGCGCGACCGAATCCGGTGTGGGCCGCGCTCGACGAGCATCCGCGGGCGCTGCTGACGCTGATCGGCGAGTACGTCTACGTGCCGTCGGACTGGAACGCCAAGCCGGGCACCGACCCGCTCGACGGCGTGCCGACCTCGTACTACGCGGCCGTGCAACTGTCGTGCGACGTGCGCGTGATCGACGACCCGGCCGGGAAGGCGGCGATCCTGCACCGGCAGCTCGCGCAGTTCCAGCCGGCGACCGAGCGCTCGCCCGTGCTGCCGACCGATCGCAACCTGCCCGGCATCCGCGGCATCGAGCTGACGATCACCGCGGTGGCGGGCAAGTTCAAATACGGCGGCAACCGTACCGCCGAGCACCGCCACGACCTCGCCGAGCACCTGGCCGAGCGGGCCGGGCCGATGGACGCCGGGGCCCGCGCGCACCTGCTGCGCCGGCTCGGCTCCTGAGACCCGAACGGGTTGTTCGCGCAACGGGGCTGTGCTTACGGTCGCGATGCGTCAGGATCGATGGGTGGCGACGACCGTCTCTGAACGTACCGCTGTGCGCCGGCCGGTTTCGAGCCCGCGGCGGGATCTGATCGTGGCGCTGGCGTCGGTCTGGCTGGCCGGCGGGCTGTTCATGGACGGGTGGGCGCACACCCACGTGCCGTCGCTCGAGACGTTCTTCACGCCCTGGCACGGGGTCCTGTACAGCGGATACGCCGCCCTGGCGATCAGCCTCGTGCCGGCCCGGCTGTGGCGCGGCCGGCCCGAGGGGCCGATCCAGACCTGGGTGCCGGCCGGCTACGGGCTGGGCCTGCTCGGCGCGGTGCTCTTCGCCGTCGGCGGCGCGCTCGACATGACCTGGCACATCACGTTCGGGATCGAGGTCGACCTCGAGGCGCTGCTCAGCCCGCCGCACCTGCTGCTGCTCACCGCCGGGTCGCTGATGATCGCCACGCCCGTCCGCGCCGCGGCCGCCAAGCTCCCCGGCGGAGCCGCGCCGATGCGGCACGACGTGCCGGTGCTCATCAGCGCCGTCAGCGGCACCGCCGTCGCGGCGTTCTTCCTCGACTACCTCTCGCCGTTCACCGACGCGCCCGCCGCCGACAGCGGGTACGGCAACGGGCAGGCGTTCGGGCTGGCGCAGTACCTGACGTACTCGGTGCTGGTGATCGTCGCGGTGCTCTTCGTCTGGAGCCGCCTGGGGCGGGTGCCGTTCGGGCTGATCACGCTCGTGGTCGCCGCGGCCTCGGTGCCCAACGGCGTGTTCGACGACTTCGAGAACCTCTCGGCGCAGCTCTGGCCGCTGCTCGGAGCGGTGATCGCCGACATCGCGGTGCAGGGCGTGGCCGCGCGGCGGGCCGACCTGGTGCCGCTCGCGATCGGAGCCGTGATCCCGCTGCTGGTGTGGACCACGCACCTCGTCGGCGTGCAGCTCTCCCTCGGCGTGGCCTGGTCGCTCGAGCTCTGGAGCGGGGTCGTGGTGCTGACCGCGCTCGCCGGTTCGGTGCTCGGCGGCCTGTTCCTGACGAAAAAGCCCGGTTAAAGTCGCTCGGGTGCAGGACCTGTTGCCGGACCGGGTGGCCGTCGAGGTCGCCGGCGAGGCCGACTACACGGCCGAGCTGCTTCCCGCCGAGGCCGCCGGGCTCAGTCCCCGGGCCGTGGAGAGCCGCCGCCGCGAGTTCACCGCCGGCCGTAGCTGTGCCCGGCGGGCCCTGGCCCGGCTCGGCGTGCACGGCCGTCCCCTGGTGCCGTCGGAGAGCCGGGCGCCGCTCTGGCCCGACGGCACGACCGGCAGCATCACCCACACCGGCGGCTACTGCGCCGCCGCGGTCGCGCTCCGCTCGGACGTGCGCGCGATCGGGATCGACGCCGAACGTCGCACCGTCCTGCCCGCGAACGTCCGCGGCGCGATCTGCCTGCCGGAGGAGCTCGCCTGGTGCGACCGCCGCGGCGACGAGGACTGGTGGCCGGCGGTGCACTTCTCGGCCAAGGAAGTGGTCTACAAGCTCTGGTCGCCGCTCGTCGGGACCTGGCTCGACTTTCTCGACGCCCGGCTGACGATCGACGTCGAGACGGGGTCGTTCGAGGCGGAGATCCTCCCGGAGAAGCTGCGGAAGTCGCCCGGGGCGCCGAGCCACTTCCGGGGCCGCTTCGATGCCAGCCCCGACCTGGTCAGAAGCGCCGGAGTCGTCACCGCGTGAACACCCTGGACCAGGCGCTGGGCGAGCCCGGGCTGCGGCCGTTGCCGGAGACCGCGGCCGCTTCGATGCCAGCCCCGACCTCGTGAGAAGCGCCGGAGTCGTCACCGCGTGAACACCCTGGACCAGGCGCTGGGCGAGCCCGGGCTGCGGCCGTTGCCGGAGACCGCGGCCGCGCTGCTACGCCGGGTCGGGGCGCCGCCGCGGCTCGGTGCCCATCTGCGGGCCGTGCACGATGTCGCCGTACAGGTCGTCGACTGGGTCGGCAACGAGGTCGGCATGGAGTTCGGCATTGATCGCGACGCCGTGCTGTTCGGCGCGGCCACCCACGACTTCGGGAAGGTGCGGTTCCCCGCCGAGCTGTCCGGGCCCGGTGCAGAGCACGAGCCGGCCGGGCAGGAGCTGCTCGTCGCGCTCGGGGTCGAGCCCCGGCTCGCCCGGTTCGCCGCGGTCCACGGGCGGTGGGACCGGGACGGCGCCACGCTCGAGGAGCTGCTCGTGACGCTGGCCGACAAGATCTGGAAGGGCCGGCGTGAGCACGGCCTCGAGGAGCAGGTCGCGCAGGTCATCGCCGCCGAACGGGGCGAGCCGGTCTGGTCCGTCTTCATGCGCCTCGACGACGAGCTCACCCGGATCGCCGAGGGAGCCGACGCCCGGCTGGCGTTCCAGAACCGCTTCATGATCTAGAACATCCGTTCTAACCATGCGCACACCGTACCGCAGCGGTACGACAAAACCAGTCAGACGCGCGGTTCGTAGCGAATGATCGGCTGGGTCGCCGCCAGCAGCGCCCGCATGTCGGACAAGTCCGGATCGACGGCCCTCAACGCCCGCGCCTGCACCAGGATGTTCCCCAGCGCGCCCGCCTCGACCGGCCCGGCCAGCACCGGCAGCTCGCAGGCGTCGGCCGTGAGCTGGCACAGCAGCGCGTTCAGCGACCCCCCGCCCACCATGTGCACGACCTCCACCGGCACCCCGGCCAGCCGGCGCGCGTCGTCGATCGCCCGCCGGTACGCCAGCGCCAAGGAGTCGAGGATGCACCGGGTCATCTCGACCGGCGTCGACGGCACCGGCTGGCCCGCGGCCTCGCAGGCGGCCGCGATCCGCCCCGGCATGTCCCCCGGCGCCAGGAACACCGGATCGGTCGCGTCGACGACGCTGCGCCGCGGCCGCGCGGCGGCGGCGCCGGACAGCAGCGTGCCGAGGGGCAGCGACCACTCCCGCATGCACTCCTGCAACAGCCACAACCCCATGACGTTGCGCAGGTACCGCACCGTCCCGTCCACCCCGAGCTCGTTCGTGAACCCCGCCTCGTACGACTCGCGCGTCACCACCGGCGCCGCCAGCTCCACGCCGACCAGCGACCAGGTCCCGCACGAGATGTACGCGAAGTGCCCGGCCCCCGGCACCCCGGCCACCGCGGACGCCGTGTCGTGCGACGCCACCACGGTGACCGGGGTACCCGAGCCCCGGATCACGCCCGCGGCGGTCCCGGGCGCGCGCAGCGGCGGGAACAGCGACTCCTCGACGCCCGCCAGCGCCAGCATCTCCGCCGACCACACGCCGCCGCCGGCCGCGAGCAGGCCGGTCGTCGAGGCGTTCGTGAGCTCGGTTCCGGCGGTGCCCGTCAGAAAGTACGAGAGCAGATCCGGAATCAGCAGCAGACTGCGGGCCGCGCCGAGCTGGGCGCTGCCCCGCGCCGCGACCAGCTGGAACAGCGTGTTGAACGGCAGCGTGGCGATCCCCGAGGCCCGGTAGAGCGCATAGCCGTCGAAGCGCGCGGCCACCCCGTCCGTGCGCGCGTCGCGGTAGTGGACGGGGTTGCCGAGCAGCGCGCCGTCGGCGTCGAGCAGGCCGTAGTCCACGGCCCACGAGTCGATGCCGACGGAGTCGACCGGGCCGGCGGCGCGCAGGCCGTCGAGGACGCCGCGGTACAGCGCCAGGATGTCCCAGTGCAGGGTCCCGTTCACGGACACCGGGTCGTTGGCGAAGCGCGCCACCTCGGCGAAGGTGATCGCCGTGGACGACACGTCCGCGACGATCACCCGCCCGTTGGAGGCCCCGAGGTCGACCGCCGCGATCCTCATCGCAGGAACGCCGCCGCGACGCCCGCGTCGACCGGAACGTGCACGCCCGTGGTCAGCGACAGCTCGCCCGCGGTCAGCGCGAACACGGCGTCGGCCACGTGCGCGGGCAGGACCTCGCGTTTGAGCAGGGTCCGCTGGGCGTAGAAGGCGCCCAGCTCCGACTCCGGCACCCCGTAGACCGCCGCCCGCTGCGCACCCCAGCCGGAGGCGAAGATCCCCGAGCCCCGGACCACCCCGTCGGGGTTGACGCCGTTGACGCGGATCCCGTACTCCCCCAGCTCCGCCGCCAGCAGCCGGACCTGGTGCGCCTGGTCGGCCTTGGTCGCTCCGTACGCGACGTTGTTCGGGCCGGCGAAGACCGCGTTCTTGCTCGCGATGTACACGATGTCCCCGCCCAGGCCCTGCTTGATCATGGCCCGGGCGGCCTCCCGCGCGACCAGGAACGAGCCGCGCGCCATGACGTCGTGCTGCAGGTCCCAGTCGGCCGCGGTGGTCTCCAGCAGCGGCTTGGACACGGACAGGCCGGCGTTGTTGACGACCAGGTCCACGCCGCCGAAGGCGAGCACGGCCGCGTCGACCGCCGCCCGTACCGCATCCTCGTCCGTCACGTCGACGGTGACCGGCACGGCCACGTCGCCGCCGCCGATCTCGGCCGCCACGGCCGCGGCGGTGGCAGCGTCCCGGTCGGCCACCACGACGCACGCGCCCTCGGCGGCCAGCCGCAGCGCGATGGCCCGCCCGATGCCGGAGCCGCCGCCGGTGACCAGCGCGATCCGGGTCGCGAGCGGCTTGGGCCGGGGCATCCGCTGGAGCTTGGCCTCTTCCAGCGCCCAGTACTCGATGCGGAACTTCTCCGCCTCGTCGATCGGCGCGTAGGTGGAGACGGACTCGGCCCCGCGCATCACGTTGATCGCGTTGACGTAGAACTCGCCGGCCACCCGGGCGGTCTGCTTGTTCGCGCCGAACGAGAACATCCCGACGCCGGGCACGAGCACGATCGCCGGGTCCGCGCCGCGCATCGCCGGCGAGTCGGGCGCGGCATGCCGGGCGTAGTACGCCGCGTAATCGTCGCGATACTGCGCGTGCAGCTCACGGATGCGCTCCTCCGGGCCGCCGCCCGGTTCGAGTACCATCGGACGCACCTTCGTCCGCAGGAAATGATCGGGGCACGAGGTTCCGAGCCCGGCCAGTCGCGGCATCTCGGCCGACCCCACGAACTCCAGCACCACGTCGTCGTCCCGGAAGTGGCCGACCTGCCGCCGGTCCGTGGACACGAGCCCCCGCAACAGGGGCATCAGCGCGGCAGCGATCGCCCGGCGATCCTCCAGCGGCGCCTGCACCCGGGCGCCGAAAGGTTCTGAGCGGCCTTTCGAAGCCAAAAATGCCGCAGCTGTACTGATCATGCTCAGCGAGTTCCGCTCGCACTCGTCCGACGTGGCGCCCCACGCGGTGATCCCGTGCCCGCCCAGGATCACGCCGATCGCCTGCGGGTTGGCGCGCTGGACGGCCGCGATGTCCAGGCCCAGCTGGAACCCGGGCCGCCGCCACGGGACCCACAGCACGCGGTCGCCGAAGCACTCCTTGGTGAGCGCGGGCCCGTCGGCCGCGGTGGCCAGGGCGATGCCGGCGTCGGGGTGCAGGTGGTCGACGTGCGGGGCGTCCACGAGCCCGTGCATCGCGGTGTCGATCGACGGCGCCGCGCCGCCCCGCCCGTGCAGGCAGTAGTCGAACGCGGCGACCATCTCGTCCTCGCGCTCGACGCCCGGGTACACGCCGGCCAGCGCGCGCAGCCGGTCGAGGCGCAGCACGGCGAGGCCGGCGGGCGTGAGCGTGCCCAGGTCGCCCCCGGATCCCTTGACCCACAACAGTTCCACCGGGCCGCCGGTGACCGGATCCTCGGCAACACCCTTGGCCGACGTGTTGCCGCCGGCGTAGTTCGTGTTGCGCGGATCGGCGCCCAGCCGGTTCGAGCGCGCGATCAGCTCGTCGGGTGTGCTCACGCGCCCCACCCGGCCTGGGCGCCGCCGACGCGCTCGGCGACGATCTTCTCCAGGTAGCCGGAGCGCTTGTACGCCCCGATCGGGTCCGGGTCCAGGCCCATGTCCTCGCGGATCGAGCGCAGCAGGGGCCGCACGTCGGTGTTGTACGCGTCCATGAGCACCTCGTTGGCCGCGAGCACGTCGCCGGTCTCCTGGGCCGCCCGCAGGGCCGCGTGGTCGACCAGCAGCGCCTTGGCCGTGGCCTCCTGCACGTTGAGCACCGAGCGGATCACGGCCTGGATCTTCGGCTCGATGTTGTGGCACTGGTCGAGCATGAACGCGATGCCCGGGGCGCTCACCGCGTCGGCCAGCACGATCTCGTGCATGATCCGGAACAGCTGGAACGGGTCGGCCGCGCCCACCATGAGGTCGTCGTCGGCGTAGAAGCGGGAGTTGAAGTCGAAGCCGCCGAGCCGCCCGGCCCGCAGCAGCTGGGCCACGATGAACTCGATGTTCGTGCCGGGCGCGTGGTGGCCGGTGTCGATGACCACCTGGGCCCGCTCGCCGAGCGCCAGGCAGTGCAGGTAGGCGGTGCCCCAGTCGGGCACGTCGGTCATGTAGAACGCCGGCTCGAACAGCTTGTACTCCAGCAGGATCCGCTGGTCCGGGCCGAGCCGGTCGTAGGTCTCGCGCAACGCGGCGGCGAGGCGGTCCTGCCGGGTGCGCACGTCGTCCTGGCCCGGGTAGTTGGTGCCGTCGGAGAACCACAGCTTCAGGTCCCGCGACCCGGTCAGGTCCATGATGTCGATGCACTCCAGCAGGTGCCCGATCGCCTTGCGCCGGATGCCCGGGTCGGGGTTGGTCACGCTGCCGAGCTTGTAGTCGTTGTCCTGGAACACGTTGACGTTGATGGTGCCGGCCCGCACGCCCAGCTCGGTCGCGTGCCGGGCCAGGTCGGCGTAGTCCTCGACGAGATCCCACGGGATGTGCAGGGCGACGCTGGGCGCGACGCCGGTGAAGCGGTGGACCTGGGCGGCGTCGGCGAGCTTCTCGTACGGGTCCCGGGGCACGCCCTCCTGCGGGAACACCTTGAACCGGGTGCCCGAGTTGCCGTACGCCCAGGACGCCGTCTCGATCCGCTGTTCGCGCAGCCGCGCCGCGACACGCGCCCGCGTCTCCGGGGCGAGCTCAGTCATTGCAATGCTCCAAGCTGGTGCTCCAGGTTGAACACCTCGTCGAGGACGACCAGATGCCGCCCGTGGGTGAAGAACTCCGCCATCTGCGCCTCCCAGCGCGCGGACACCGCGGTGGCGTCCATGGCGGCCTGCGCGGCGGCCAGATCGTCGGTCAGCAGCGTGCCGACGAGCAGGCCGTCGTCGCGCAGGAACAGCTGATAGTCGTGCCAGCCGGCGTCGCGGAGGGCGACGAGCATCTCCGGCCAGACCTGGGCATGGCGGCGCCGGTACTCTTCCAGCCGCTCGGGCTTGACCTGCAGCGTGAAGCAGATCCGGCGCACGCTCACACTCCTAGGGGTTGCAGCGGAAGGACTTTCGGGCACCGTTGACTACCGTTCGATGTCCTGAAAAGCAGTGGGGGAGCTCCGCTCCACCCACACCCCCTCAAGAGCAAAAACCGCAGCGGGGTTTACGGGCCTCAAAAGCAGGTCGCAACGGGGTTTGTTCGGGTCTTTGGGTCAGAAGTTGAATTGGTCGATGTTGTCGGCCTTGAAGGTGTACGGGTCGCCGAGGAGGACGGTGCCGTCCTTGCCGACGGTGAACTCGCCGAGCTTGCCGGCGGTGAACTTGTCGCCTTCCTTGCCCTTGATCAGGCCGGAGGCGAGGGCGGCGCCGCCCCAGGCGGCGAGGTAGCCCAGGTCGGCCGGGTTCCACAGGGCGAAGGCCTTGACGGTGCCGTCCTTGAGGTAGGCCTTCATCTGGTTCGGGGTGCCGAGGCCGGTGAGCTGGACCTTGCCCTTGTAGGTGGAGCCGGACAGGTAGCGGCCGGCGGCGGCGATGCCCACCGTGGTCGGGGCGATGATGCCCTTGAGGTTGGGGTGCTTGGCCAGCAGGCCCTGGGCCTCCTGGAAGGACTTCTGGTCGTCGTCGTCGCCGTAGACGGTGTCGACGAGCTTGAGCTTGCTGTTCTCGGGCTTGGCCAGCTCGGTCTTCATCTGCTCGATCCAGGCGTTCTGGTTCGTGGCGTTGGCGGTGGCCGAGAGGATCGCGATCTCGCCGCCGTCGGGGCCGATCGCGTCGGCGATGAGCTTGATCTGGATCTTCGCGATGCCCTCGCTGCTGGCCTGGTTGATGAACAGGTCGCGGCACTCGGGCTTGGTGTCGGAGTCGAAGGTGACGACCTTGGCGCCGTTCTGGCGGGCCTCGTTCAGCGCGCCGCAGATGGCGTCCTTGTCGTTGGCGGAGACCGCGATGACGTTCGTGCCCTGCTGCGACAGCGTGTTGATGTAGCTGACCTGGGCCGACGGGCTCGCCTCGGACGGGCCGGTCTCGCTGTAGGTGCCCTTGAACTCCTCGACGGCGACCTTGCCGCCCTTGTTGTCGGAGGTGTCGAAGTACGGGTTGTTGACCTGCTTGGGCAGGAACGCCACCTTGAGGCCGCTCTTGATGGTGCCGGAGCCGCCGCCGGCCGCGCCGCTGCTGTCGGTGGACGTGGAGGAGTCGTCCTCGGCGCAGGCCGCCATGCTGAACGCGAGCGCGGTCGCGACCACGGCCGCGAGGAGCTTGCTTCTCATGTGAATCCTTTCAACGGGGTGTCAGCTGTGCCGGGGTGTGCGTGCTGGGTGTTCAGGCGGGTCGCCGCCGCCGTAGGCGCTCGCGCGCCATGGCGACGACATTCGGTCCGACGACCGAGGCGATGAGCAGTGAACCGGTGACGATCGTGAGGGTGTTCTCGGGTACCGAGGCGAGCTGGAGGGTGTTGCGCAGGACGCAGATGAGCACGACCGCGCCGAGGACACCGAGCAGGCCGCCCCGGCCGCCGAAGATGGAGACGCCGCCGAGGAGCACCGCGGCGACCACGGCCAGTTCCAGGCCGTTGGCGTTGTCGGCGCGGGCGCTGGCGAAGCGGAACGTCCAGAACACCCCGGCGAGCGCGGACATGGTGCTGGTGGCGACGAACAGCCAGAACTTGGTGCGCCCGACGGCGACCCCGGCGAAGCGGGCCGCCTCGGCGTTGTTGCCCATCGCGTAGAGGCCGCGCCCGATCGGCGTGGCGTGCAGGACGACGGCGAACAGCACGGCCAGGACCGCCACCACGATGATGAACCAGGGAATGGTCAGGCCGGGGATCGGCTTGGTGGCGCCACTGGTCCAGCCGGTCGGGTAGTCGGAGATCGCCTTGTCGCCGAGCACGACATAGGCGAGTCCGCGGTACAACGCGAGGGTTCCGATCGTGACCGCGAGCGACGGCAGGCCGAAGACGGTGATGAACAGCCCGTTGACCGCGCCCAGCACGGCCCCGAGGACCAGGCTCAGCACCACGAGCACCGGCAGCGAGGTCACCCCGTGCGCCCACAGGCTGCCCATCACGGCGCACGTCAGCCCCATCACGCTGGCCACCGACAGGTCGATCTCGCCGGTGATGACGACCAGGGTCAGCGGCAGCGCCACGATCGCGATCGGGATGACCTCGAGCGTCACGAACCGCCAGAAGCGCGGCTCGCCGACGCCGGTGACCGTGGACGCGCCGACCGCGACGACGAGCACGAGGGCCAGCAGGACGATCAGGTCCCAGGACCCGATTCTGCGCACGATGCTCACTGGTGTACCCCTCGCTGCAGGCTCTTCGTGACTCGCACCGACAGCGCCCGGTCCAGGCCGATCGCCGCCAGGATCAGCGCGCCGACGGCGGCCCGCTGCCAGAACGGGGTGACCCCGAGCACCGGCAGCGCGCTGCCGATCGTGGTCAGCAGCATCGCGCCCAGCGCGGCGCCGTAGACCGAGCCGCTGCCGCCGAAGATGGCCACCCCGCCGACGACGACCGCGGCCACCACGTTGAGCTCCTGGCCGAGGCCGGCGTTGGCGTCGAGGGTGCCGAAGCGGGCCACGTACAGCACGCCGGCCAGGCCCGCGAGCGCCCCGCAGGTGACGAACGCGAAGAACACCCGGCGCCCGACCGCGATGCCGGACAGGCGCGCGGCGGCGGGGTCGGAGCCGATGGCGTACAGCTCGCGGCCGCTGCGGTACGAGCGCAGGTAGAACCCGGCGGCGAGGACGACGACGAGGGCGAAGAGCGTCAGCAGCGGTACGCCGAGGACGGTGCGCGTGCCCATGTGCAGGAACGCGACGGGGATGTCGGCGGCGTTGATCTGCTTGCCTGTGGCCCAGCGGTAGTCGATGCCGCGGAAGACGTACAGCGTGCCGAGCGTGACCACGAGCGCCGGCACCCGGGCGGCGGCGATGAGGGCGCCGTTGACCGCGCCGCACACCGCGCCGAGCGCCGCGCCCGCCACCAGCACCACCGGGATCGGCAGGCCGGGGTGGTTCAGGAACAGCGTGCCGGTGAGGAACGCCGACAGGCCGAGGACGGAGCCGACCGAGAGGTCGACGTTGCGCGTGATGACCACGATCGCCTGCCCGGTGGCCAGGATCGCCAGGATCGTGGCGCCGAGCAGGAGGTCCTTGACGCTCTGCTGGGACAGGAACCGCGGGTTGGTGATCGCGGTGATCCCGATCAGCAGCACCAGCGCGACCAGGATGCCGAGCTCGCGGACCAGGAACACGCGGTGCGTGAGTCGCGTGGCCCGGGCGGGGCGCGGCGGGGCGGGGGTCTGTACCGCTGTCATCGCGACTGCCCGGTGGCGGCCAGCATCACGGACTCCTCGTCGGCTCGGGTGCGGGGGATGTCGGCGGCGAGCCGCCCTTCGTGCATGACGAGGACCCGGTCGGCCATGCCCAGCACCTCGGGCAGCTCGCTGGAGACCATGAGCACCGCGACCCCCTCGCCGGCCAGCCGGCTGAGCAGGCGGTGGACCTCGGCCTTGGTACCGACGTCGATGCCCCGGGTCGGCTCGTCCACGATCAGCACGCGCGGCTCGGTGGCCAGCCACTTGGCCAGCACCACCTTCTGCTGGTTGCCGCCGGACAGGGTGGAGACCGGATCGCCGAGCCGGCGCGCCTTGACCTGCAACCGGTCGGCCCAGTCGCGGGCCGATCGCCGCTCGGCGCCGCCGGACAGCAGCCCCAGGCTCGCCAGCGACCAGCGCCGGGGCAGGGTCGCGTTGCGCTCGACCGACAGGTCCATGATCAGGCCCTGCTGGCGGCGGTCCTCCGGCACCAGGGCCAGCCCGGCCGCGATCGCCGCCGAGGTGTCGGCCCGGCGCAACGGCCTGCCGTCGACCAGGACCTCGCCCGAGTCGTACCGGTCCACCCCGAACACGGCCCGGATGACCTCCGAGCGCCCGGCCCCGACCAGCCCGGCCAGGGCCACAATCTCTCCACTGTGGACGGTGAAGGCGATGTCGTGGAACGCGCCGGCCCGGTTCAGCCCGCGCACCTCCAGCCGAGGTTCGCCGATGCTCGCCGGCTCCTTCGGGTACAGGTCGCCGACCTCCCGGCCGACCATGCGCCGCACCACGTCGGCCACGGTCAGCTCGGCGGCCGGGTCGGTGGACACCCACTGCCCGTCGCGCATGACCGTGATGCGCTGGCAGAGCGCGAAGACCTCGTCGAAGCGGTGCGAGATGAACAGGACGGCGGCGCCCGCGTCGCGCAGCGAGCGGGCGACGGTGAACAGCCGCTCCACCTCGACCCCGGACAGCGCCGCGGTCGGCTCGTCCATGACCAGGACCTTGGCGTCGAAGGACAGCGCCTTGGCGATCTCGACCAGCTGCTGGTCGGCGATGGACAGCCCGCGCGCGGGGCGGTCGGGGTCCATCTGCACGCCGAGGCGGGCGAACAGTTCGGTGGCGCGGGCGCGCATCGCGGCGGTGTCGATGCGCCGGCCGGACCTGAGCGGCTGGCGGCCCATGAAGATGTTCTCGGCCACCGACAGGTCGGGGAAGAGCGTCGGCTCCTGGTAGATGACGGCGATGCCGGCCGCGCGCGCGTCGGCGGGGTTGCCCAGCACCAGCGGCCCGCCGTCCATGGTGATCGTGCCGGCGTCGGGTTGATGCGCCCCGGCCAGGATCTTCACCAGCGTGGACTTGCCGGCGCCGTTCTCGCCGACGAGCGCGTGGGCCTCGCCGGCGCGCAGGTCGAGGCGCACGTCGCGGAGCGCCGCGACGGCTCCGAAGGACTTGCTGACACCCTCGAGAACGAGCACCGGGCCCCCTTCCGGGAGATTCTTGTGAAACGTTTCATCGATTGGTTAGAGTGACGGTAGAAGCCGAGCCTCGACCCCGTCAAGGGTTTCGATCGCGTTACCGATTTGATACACCGGACGCGGCGGCTGACCGCGCCCCCGGGGCTTGACACGTTTCAGGAGATCGATGACCACCACCGGCATCAAAGAGGTCGCCCGGCGTGCCGGTGTCTCCATCGGCACCGTCAGCAACGTCCTCAACCGCCCCGAGCTCGTCGCCACCACCACCCGCCAGCGCGTGCTCGACGCGATCGCCGAGCTCGGATACGTGCGCAACGACTCCGCCCGGCAGCTGCGGGCCGGGCAGAGCCGGCAGATCGCGCTCGTCGTGCTCGACGTGACCAACCCGTTCTTCACCGACGTGGTCCGGGGCGCGGAGGCCGCCGCCGAGGACCACGGCGTGATGGTCGTGGTCTGCAACAGCGGCGAGGACGCCCACCGCGAGCACCGCCACCTCGAACTGCTGGAGGAGCAGCGGGTGCGCGGGGTGCTCATCACGCCGGTCGACGAGGGTCCGAACTCCCGGCTGGAGCAGCTCATCCAGCGCGGCACCCCGGTCGTGCTCGTCGACCGCGGCACCGGCCGGCACAGCCGCTGCTCGGTCGCGGTCGACGACATCCTCGGCGGGCGGCTGGCCGGCACGCACCTCGCCGAGCAGGGCCACAAGCGGATCGCGTTCGTCGGCGGGCCGATGTCCATCGCGCAGGTCCAGGACCGCCACGCCGGCTTCGCCGAGGCCGTCGAGGGCCGGGCCGAGCTCGTCGTGGTGCCGACGCCGAACCTCACCGTCGCGTCGGGCCGGGCCGCCGCCACGCAGATCGCCTCCAGCCCCGCCGACGCCCGGCCGACCGCCGTGTTCTGCGCCAACGACCTGCTCGCGCTGGGCGTGCTGCAGGAGATGACGCTGCGTGGCCTGCGCGTGCCGCAGGACGTGGCGATCGTCGGCTACGACGACATCGAGTTCGCCGCGGCCGCCGCGGTGCCGTTAAGCTCGGTCCGGCAACCCCGCGAACAGCTCGGCCGCACGGCGGCAGCCCTGCTGCTCGAGGAGATCGAGGACGACGGGCGGCACGAACACCGCCACGTCGTCTTCCAGCCCGAGCTGATCGTCCGCGAGTCGAGCGCCCGCCCCCGCGGCCGCAAGAAAGGCCGGTGACGCCTCGTGCGCGTCGCGCTGTTCGTCCGCGAGCCGGGCGCCCGCCGCCGCGGCCGCCGAAAGGGCCGGTGACGCCCCAATGCGCGTCGCGCTGTTCGTCACGTGCCTCGCCGACGCCATGTTCCCGCAGGTCGGCCAGGCGACGGTGGCGCTGCTGGAGCGGCTCGGCCACGAGGTGGTGTTCCCCGAGGCCCAGACCTGCTGCGGGCAGATGCACGTCAACACCGGGTACCAGCGCCAGGCGGTCAAGCTCGTCGAGCATCACATGCGCACGTTCGAGCCGTATGACGCGATCGTCGCCCCGTCCGGCTCGTGCGTCGGCTCGGTGCGCCACCAGCACGCGGCCGTCGCCACGCGGGCCGGGAAGCATCAGCTCGCGGCCAGGGCCGGCGAGGTCGCCCAGCGCACCTATGAGCTGTCCGAGTTCCTGGTCGACGTGCTCGGCGTGACCGACGTCGGCGCGCGCTACCCGCACCGGGTCACGTACCACCCGACCTGCCACTCGCTGCGCATGCTGCGCGTCGGCGACCGGCCCCTGCGACTGTTGCGCGCGGTCGACGGCATCGACCTGGTCGAGCTGCCCGACGCCGAGCAGTGCTGCGGGTTCGGCGGTACGTTCGCGCTCAAGAACGCCGACACGTCGGCCGCGATGCTCGCCGACAAGCTGCGCAACGTGCTCTCCACGTCCCCCGACGTCGTCTCCGCGGGCGACTCGTCCTGCCTGATGCACATCGGCGGCGGGCTTTCGCGGCTGTCGACGGAGACTCGTCCGGTACACCTGGCGGAGATTCTGGCTTCGACATGACGACGTTTCTAGGAATGCCGCAGGTCGCCCCGCGCGGGGTCGGCCAGCTGCGCGGGGACGAGCCGTTCCCCGTCGCGGCCCGCCGGGAGCTGGGCAACGAACAGCTGCGGCGCAACCTCGGCCACGCGACCCGCACGATCCGGGCCAAGCGCGCCGCGGTCGTGGGCGAGGTGCCGGACTGGGAGCAGCTCCGGCTGGCCGGCGAGGCGCTCAAGGCCAACACCATGGCCCGCCTGCCCGAACTCCTCGCCCAGCTGGAGGAACGCGTCACGGCCCAGGGCGGCCACGTGCACTGGGCCCGCGACGCCAACGAGGCCAGCGCCATCGTCGCCGATCTGGTACGGGCAGCCGGCGCCGACGAGGTCGTGAAGGTCAAGTCGATGGCCACCCAGGAGATCGGGCTCAACGAGGCCCTGGAAGCGCAAGGGATCGCGGCCTGGGAAACCGACCTGGCCGAGCTCATCGTCCAGCTCGGCCACGACAAGCCCTCGCACATCCTGGTGCCGGCGATCCACCGCAACCGCACCGAGATCCGCGACATCTTCCTGCGTTCCATGCCATCGGTACCCGCCGACCTGACCGACGACCCCCGCCAGCTCGCCATGGCCGCGCGGGCCCACCTGCGCCGCAAGTTCCTGTCGGCGAAGGTCGCGGTGTCCGGCGCCAACTTCGCCGTCGCCGAGACCGGCACGCTCGCCGTGGTCGAGTCCGAGGGCAACGGCCGGATGTGCCTGACGCTGCCGCAGACCCTGATCACCGTCATGGGCGTCGAGAAGCTGGTGCCGACCTGGTCCGACCTGGAAGTGTTCCTGCAACTCCTGCCGCGCTCGTCGACCGGCGAGCGGATGAACCCGTACACGTCGCTGTGGACCGGCGTCACGCCCGGCGACGGCCCGCAGGACTTCCACCTGGTGCTGCTCGACAACGGCCGCACCGCCGTGCTCGCCGACGAGGTGGGCCGCTCGGCGCTGCACTGCATCCGCTGCTCCGCCTGCCTGAACGTGTGCCCGGTCTACGAGCGCACGGGCGGGCACGCGTACGGGTCGGTGTACCCGGGCCCGATCGGCGCCGTGCTCTCCCCGCAGCTGACCGGCGTCGAGGACAACGCCTCCCTGCCCTACGCCTCCAGCCTGTGCGGCGCCTGCTTCGACGCCTGCCCGGTCCGCATCGACATCCCCAGCCTCCTGGTCCACCTGCGCGCCCGGCACGTCGAGGAGCACCGCGGCCCGTCGGCCGAGGCGATCTCGATGGCCGCGGTCTCCTGGGTGATGGCGAACCCGGGCCGGTTCCGCGGCGGCGAACGGCTCATGCGCCTCGGCCGCCTGCTGGGCCGCAAGCGCGACCGGATCGGCGCCCTGCCCCCGCCGATGTCGGCGTGGACGGCGAGCCGCGACCTGCCCCGCCCGCCGGCCCAGACCTTCCGCGAATGGTGGCGCACGCGCAATGGCTGACGACGCCCGCTCGGTCATCCTGGCCCGGATCCGCTCCGCGCTCGGCTCCGCCCCGGTCGCCCCGCCGGTCCCGCGCGACTACCACCCGGCCGACCCTTCGCGGCTCGGCGATCTGGACCTGTTCGTCGACCGCCTGGAGGACTACAAGGCGACCGTCATCCAGACCACCGCGGCCGCCCTGGAGTCCGACCTTGCGACGGCGCTGGACGGCCTGACCCCGCTGATCGTGCCGCCCTCGCTGCCGTTCGCCGTGCCGGGGTCCACAGTGGACTCCCCCGATTTCTCCCCCACCGACCTCGACACGTTCGCCGGCGTCGTCACGTGCTGCGCGGCGGCGGTGGCGGAGACGGGAACGATCGCGCTGGACGGCTCCCCGGATCAGGGCCGGCGGGCCATCACGCTGGTGCCGGATCGCCACTTCTGCGTGGTGCGGGCCGATCAGGTGGTGGCTTCGGTCCCGGACCTCCTCGCCCGGTTGACGCCGACGCGGCCGCTCACGCTGATCAGCGGGCCGTCCGCCACGAGCGACATCGAACTCAACCGCGTCGAGGGCGTCCACGGCCCCCGCACACTGGTCGTACTCCTGGTGCGCTGAATCCGGCGGCCGAGATCGTGCAGGAGGGCGTCGAGCGTGTCGTCGTCGGCCCAGCCGTTCACGGACAGCACCCCATCCTCGCCGACCGTGATCTCCAGGCGGTCGGGGGCGGTCAGCGGCAGCCGGTCGCCGCGCTGGACGAACTCCTGATTCGTGGAGCCCGCCCAGGGCCGCTCGTGATCGACGAGTTCGGCGACGTACGGCCCGGCGATGAGCAGATCCGTCGCCTCCAGCAGCGCCGCGACGTCGTCTCGTCCACTGTGGACCGCTTCGTCCAACTGTGCCGTCGTGTAGCCGGAGAAGGTCATCACCGTGCGGCCGGCCTCGCGCACGCCGGCGGCGATCACGGCGAGCGGGGCGGCGTGGTCGAACGGTTCGCCGCCGAGCAGGGTCAGGCCGTCCGTGTCGGCGTCCAGGACCCGTTGCAGCACTTGCGCGGTCGGGGTCGGGGTGCCGCCGCGGAAGGTCCACAGGTGCGGGTTGAAGCAGCCTTGGCAGCGGATGGTGCAGCCCTGGACCCAGATGGCGGTGCGCTCCCCCGGGCCCTCGGCGACCGTGCGCTCCAGGAACCGGCCGACGACGAGGGTGTCCGCCGGGACGGCCTCAGAAATCGAGGACACGGCCGGGTCCCGGCTGCTGCTGTTGCGGCGCGCGCGGGCGTGGGGTGCAGGTCAGCACCGCGCGCAGCCGGGCGAACTCGTGGGGCGGCAGGGCGGCCGCGGCGGCGAACTCCTCGACGGACTGGAACCCGCCCCGCGCCTCCCGATCCGCCACGATTCGCTGCGCCCGTCCCAGATCGAACCGGGCGACCTCCGCGAGCTGCATCGGGGTCGCCGCATTGATGTCCACCGGCTGGACAGGAACCGGTGCCGGGGGTGCGTTGAAGACCGGCGGCGGGGCCAGTGGGGCGACCTCCGGCTCGAACCACGGCCGGTTCGCCGCCCGCCAGCGCAGCCACGAGCCGTTCAGGATCAGGGCGTGCACGATGCTCGCGAACCACAGGGCGAAATATGCCACCGCGATCGCCGAGCTCACCGAGGACTCGCGGGGCAGGCGGTTGATGGCGACGAGCCCGGCCCACGGCAGCACCAGGTATGCGATCCCCAGGCTCCACCACGCCGGCTTGCGCGCGGTGATGCCGACGTAGAGGAAGCCGGTCCCGCCGAGGCAGCCGACGCCGAGCACGACCAGCAGCACCCACCAGCTGTTGCGCAGCCGCCAGCCGAAGCTCGCCGGGTTAGAGGCCATCGTGCTGCTCCTGCCTGAGCGTGACGGTGTTGGTGGCATGAAAATCGCGCGTGTACTCGCTGTGCACCGTCTGCGCCGCCAGCAGATCCTCCAGCAGGGCGACGTAGTCCAGGCACTTCGAACCGGTGATGCCGTGAGTCTCGGCGGAGACCGTCCCGTCCTCGGCGACCGTGACGACGATGTGTTTCACGAGGACCGCTCCACCGCGAAGACCAGCCGCACCGCCCGGTCCGGCGTGACCGCGCGCGACTCCAGGCGCAGTCCGGCCGCCGGGGCGCGTTCGGTCAGGCGGGCGAGCACGGCCTGCTGGACCTGCCGGCCGTACGCGACGTCGAGCGCCCGCACGATGTCCACCGCCCGCGGCTCGTCGACGTCGCCGGTGAAGTGGGCGGTCCAGACCTGCTGCTCGTCGCGGACGAAGCGGGCCCGCACGCCCGCCCAGTCCGCGACGAGCCCGTCATGGCCGGGCGTCACGTCGGGCGTCACCGCCGCCCGGGTGTCCCGCAGCGCGGCGGCGAGCAGGCCCGCGTCGCGCATCCGGGTCTGGACCTGGCACACCGTGGCGTCGGTGCGGCCCTTCGTGAGGCCGGCGTGCGCGGCGGCCGCGGCGATCGCCAGGGGGAGCAGAATCAGGGAGACACTCATGTCAGACCTCGATCGTCCGGCCGTGCACACCGATCATCGGCATCGCGGCGGTCGGCGGCTCCTCGTCGGCGTCCCAGTCCTCGGGCGCCGTCGCCGCCACCGCACGGGTGCGCGCCCAGTCCCGCAGCGCGTCGAGCTTGGCGGATTGCGTGACACTGAGGGGTACCGTGGCGGAAACCGCACGCAGCAGGTCCTCCCGGCGCAGTGGACGCCGCTCGGAGAACGCGTCGAAGAGCGCCGCGATGACCGCCTGCTCGATCTCCGCCCCGGAGTAGCCGTTCGTCACCGTGCACAGCTCGCGCAGCAGCCCGTCGTCCACGTGCAGCGCGCCCTGCACCGCGGGGCGGGACAGGCGCCGGCGCAGGTGCACGCCCCAGATCGAGCCGCGCTCGGCCCGGCTGGGCAGGTCGACGAAGAAGATCTCGTCGAAGCGGCCCTTGCGCAGCAGCTCCGGCGGGAGCCGCTCGATGTCGTTGGCCGTCGCGATCACGAACACCGAGCCGGTCTTCTCCTGCATCCACGTCAGGAAGGTGCCGAAGACCCGGTTGCTCGTACCGCCGTCGTTGCTCCCGCTCGCGAAGCCCTTCTCGATCTCGTCGACCCACAGCACGCACGGCGCGCTGGCCTCGGCGGTGCGCAGCGCGGCCCGCATGTTCTGCTCGCTGGAGCCGATCAGCCCCGAGAACACCCGCCCGATGTCCAGGCGCAGCAACGGCAGCCCCCACCCGGCCGCGACGGCCTTCGCGGTAAGCGACTTGCCACAGCCCGGCACGCCGGTGATGAGCACACCCTTGGGGGCCGGCAGCCCATACTCGGCCGCCGCCGCCAGCCACGAGTTGTCCCGCTTGGCCAGCCACCGTTTCAGGTTCTCCAGCCCGCCGACCTGATCGAGCCGCACGTCGGCGTCGACATACTCGAGCACGCCGGCCTTGCGCACGGCCTGTCGTTTCTCCTCGTGTACCACGCCGAGGTCGTCCAGATCGAGCACGCCATCGTTCACCATGGCCCGGGCGAACGCGTTCTCGGCCTCGTTGAGGGTGAGCCCGGTCGCGGCCTTGGCGAACTTCTCCCGCCCCAGCGGGTCGAGCTCGATGCGAATCCGCCCGCCGGCCGCGTTCCCGGCGATCATCGCCTCCAGCACCCCGCGGATCTCGTCCTCGCTGGGCAGCGGAAAGTCGACGATCGTGACGTCCTTCTCCAGGTCGGCCGGAATCCGCAGCACGGGCGCGACAATGACCAGCGTCCGCGGCGCCGCCCCGGCCTTGAACGCCGCCGCGATGTCGCGCAACCGGCGCACCACGCTCGGCAGCACCGGCACGTCCCCGCCCAGCGAATTGTGCAGGTCGCGAAAGACGAACAGGCCGGGCTGCTGAATCCGCAGCACCGCATCGAGCGCGTTGTCCGGTTCCGTCGTGTACTGCGTGGCCGCCCCGTCCGGCTGCAACAGTCCACTGGTCGCCGACCACGTCCACACCGGCCGGGGCGTGCGCACCAGCCCGGCATCGGCCGCGACCGCCGCGAGCTCGGAGAGCACGCGGTGCTCCTCGTAGGACTCGACGTACAGGACCGGGAATCTGGCCTTGAGCAGTTGTGCCAGATCGTGGCGGAAACCGGTCACTGCGCTGTCCTCTCCTTACCCGCGGGGCTTGTCGAACGACAGTAACCGCGGCAGGGAGATCAGAAGAGTCCGCTGGTTGCCGCCAGAGCTGTCAGAAACGCGCCACCGGCGAGCACGGTCATGGCCCAGGCCTGCACCCGCAACGCCCGCCGGAACCCCTCCCGCTCAGCGGGCAGCGCGAACACCCGCTTCGGCCAGTGCCGCCAGCTGACATGCGCGAAAATCCCGGCGGCTACGAGGTACAACGGCAGCACGTAATAGATTTTCGCCAGCGTCGCGGTGACCAGCAGCCCCACGATCAGCGGCGCCACCTTCCACCGGTTCCCGTGCGCCATGACGAGCAGGAAGTCCTCGAGCTGGTCGTCGTCCCGGAAAAACCGGGCGGCCTTGGGTTGTACGACGAGCAGGCTGTAGCCCATCGCCCCGGCCCAGGCAGCGGCGAGGGCCAGGAACACGAACGTGAATCCTTCTGTCACGCGCTCATTTTGCTCGATACGCCCAGTGCCAGGGCTCCCGCGGCGTGGTTTCGGCGAACCCGAACCGGCCGGCGTTCTGGCGCATCCACGCCTGGGCCTTGCCGTCCAGGTCGAGGTCGACGGCCAGGCCCCAGCCGTGGTCGCTGGTCCCGGGCTTGGCCGCGAGGCCGCCCTGCGAGTAGAGGCCCTTACGCTTGGCCAGGTCGACCTGCTCGGCGTACGGGCGGTAGGAGTCGGTGATCCCGATATTGATCCCCTGGCTCCTGGCCGCGCGCATGAGCGCTTCGAGGCTGGTGGCGGCGGGCCCCCACAGCTCGTGGCCGGTGCTGCCGACCTTGTGCAGCGCGGCTTCGGGCACGCGGCCGTTGCCGTACTTGCTCAGCTCAACCGGAACGCCCTCGGGGGTGCGCGCGGTCTTGAGCGTGGTGTCCAGGGCCTGCTGGAACGACTCGGCGCCGTCCGCCGCGCTGGTGGGGGGCGGGCGGAACGCGTTGATCTGGCTGCGGATCTCCGCCATGCGGGTCGCGATGCCGGCTATGCCTGTGGCCTCCACATCGCAACCATCGGCCACCCGAACGGCAACCTTTGCAATTCGGCGACGCCCCGAATGCCGGCGGCGCGCCCACCCCACAACAGGGAAGCGCGCCGCCGGCAAGCGGAAGGTCAGGCGGCAGGGGCAGAGGGCGTCCGGCGGTACGCCAGAATGCCCACCACCAGGCCCGCCAGGCCCAGCACCAGCCCCGCGATACCGAGGCCGATCGCCGTGCCGTTCGAGGATGACGAGGTGTCCGACGAGTCGGCGGCGACGGTCGGGCCGGCCGTGGCGGTCGTCGCGGCGGCCGCGGTGTCCGACTTCTTCGAGAGCTTCAGCACCGGTGCCGGGTGTTCGGCCTCCGCGCCGGCGGCCGGTTCGTCGATCCAGCGGACAACCTCGCCGCTGGAGTAGGTCTGCAGGGCCTTGAAGACGATCTGGTCGGCCTGGGGCAGGGGGCCCAGCGAGACGTCGAACTCCTGGAACTGGTGGGGCTTGATGCCGGAGTTCGCGTCCGCGGTCCAGGTGATCTTCGAGACGGCCTCGGTGAGCTCGCCGTCGTTGGTCTTGATGGGGGTGGTCAGTTTGGACGTTTCCGTCACTGCCGTCCAGCCTTGGACCGGCTTGAGGGAGACCGACGCGATGGGTTTGTCGGTCGGGATGGCGATCTCGACCTTGGTGGTGCTGGCGTCGTCGCGCTCGGTCGGCACGCGGAAGGTCACCTTGGTGTAGCCGCCCTGGACGGCGGTGTTCGGGTTGACCGTGACGTGCGCCGAGGCGACGGCGGGAAGAACGAGCGCGGCGGTGGCGGCCGCCGCGGCGGCGACGGCGGCGCGGACCACGTGGGTCAGGCGCATGACGGGGAGATCCTCTCGTGGGGATGCGTATCCGCGGATAGTCGGACCGCATCCCCCGAAAGTTCCCTACAAGTCGGACGGGTCCGCGTACGCGGTGCCCAGGGCGGTGACGGCGAACAGGCCGACCGCCAGCACGTGGACGCCGGTGCACCAGAGGCAGATGGCGTCCAGGGTGAAGAACTCGGCGAAGACGAGATAGAAGACGAACAGCACGCCGATCGATGCCATGGCCAGCCGGCCGTACCGGATGGCGGGCAGTTTGGAGCGCCACAGCGGGGCGGGTGACAGGGCGAGCATGACCACGAAGTAGACGAGGCCGAGCACCGCCACGGGGATGCCGAACACGGCCGACTGCTCCGAGGTGGTGACCTTCACGCAGTTCAGGGCGCCGGTCTCGGGGCAGGCGAGGGTGGTGGAGGCGGTGAAGTGCTCAATCGTGAGGTACACCGAAACGGCGAGACCGAGCACGGACATGACCAGCGAGGCCAGTGGGACCCACGGCTGGACCAGGGTGCGGTCGAGCTCGACTTCACTGGCCGACATTGGCGAACTCCCCCTGGTAGGCCTTGACGGCGGCGCTGGTGCACACGTCGCCGGGCTGGCCGCCGGTGATCTTGCACAGCAGGGCGGTCATGGCGTTGGCGCTGCCGTCGACGGCGCGGCCGAGCTGGCTGTTCGGGTCCTTGATGGCGTCGACGACCTGCTGGTGGGTGTGGTCGGCGAGCAGCTGCGGGCTGAACGAGGCGCCGGCCTGCAGGGCCTTGTTGGCGAAGTCGATGAACGGGATCGCGCCCGCGGAGTCGGCCGGCACGTACGGGGCGGCGTTGTACTTCTGCAGCACCTGCTGCTGGGCCGGGGTGAGCTGGTCCAGCGGCGCGTACTGGCCGTTGACCCGCTTGTTCGTGGTCGTCTCGACGCCCTGGAAGGACAGGTACTGGCTGGTGTACGTCGAGCCGTGGAACGAGACCGTCGGCGTGTTCGGGTAGGTGTCGTCGGCCGCCGACGTGGTGAGCGACAGGCCGGTGAAGGTGCCGAACCGCGACAGGGCGATGACGACGGGCCAGCGCTGGGCGGCGCAGAACGGGCAGTACTCGGCGCCGACGTAGAGGATGAGCGGCTTGCCGCCGTCGGTCAGGGCCGGCTGGCCGGTCAGCGCGCTCGGCAGGGTCGGCTTGGTGCCCGCCGCGACCGTGTCGAGCGTGGTGGCCGGGACCGACGTCAGGCCGGTGATGACCGCCTCGGCGGCGGCGCCGGACGGCAGGGCACTGGGCTCCTCGCCGCCGCCCCCGCCGGCCGCGGTGCCGAGCTTGACCAGCCCCATCACCACGAAGACCAGCAATACGGCGCCGATCGCGGAGTACGCGATCCGCATCCGGCCGCGCCGGGCCGTCGCCCGTTCCTGGATCATGCGCATGCGTCGCGCGTAGTCGCGCGAGTCGCGCTGCCGTTTCGACACCCGGCCAACCTCCTGCTGTGCGGTGCGTCCTCCACTTAGTCGCACACGACGGGGTCCCGGTTCCCGGTTTCGGGCGAAAGATCACCCAGCGCACCCGACGATGCCGCGACCAGGGGCAGGAACAGCTCATCCACGACGCGTACAACCTGGGCTGGAAGCTCGCCGCGGTCGCCCACGGCGCGCCGGAGTCGCTGCTTAACACCTACGAGGCCGAGCGCCGCCCGGTCGCGGCCGGGGTGCTCGCGCTGTCCGACGCCCGGCTCAAGCAGGCCATCGAGGAGCGGGGCATCCCCACGCAGCGCGAGGGCGTCCAGGCGGTGCGGGCCGAGCCCGGAAGCGACCTCGCCGCCGCGTACGGCGCGAACGCGCGCACCGTGGTGCTGATCCGCCCGGACGGGTACCTCGGCATGATCTCCGATGCGGGTGACTTGTCGGCCGTGTCGGACTATCTCGCCGCGATCGGCGGAGCCGTACATTGACGACCATGCAGAGACGACACCTGCTCGCCGCCGCCGGAGGAGCCGTCGCCGGCGCCGCCGGACTGGCCGGATCAGCCGCCGCCGCGCCCTCGGGCACCGACGCGTTACGTCCCGGCAAGACGAGGCTGATCAGCCTCTCCCACGTCAACGACCCGGCGAAGACCAACATCTACCCCGGCGACCCCGAGTTCACCCTCGAGACGATCGCGACGATCGAGAACGAGGGGTACTACCTGCAGTACGTCCGCGAGGGCGAGGCCACCGGCACCCACTGGGGCGCCCCGGGCCACTTCAACGCCGGCGAGCCGCTCGCCGACGACCTCGACCCGAACGACCTGTTCCTGCCCGCGGTGAAGATCGACGTGCGCGACAAGTGCGCCCGCAACGCCGACTACGCCCTGACCATCGACGACGTCAAGGCGTGGGAGCGCAAGCACGGCCGCATCCCGGACGAATCCATGATCATCATGTGGACCGGCTGGGAGTACAAATGGGGCACCAAGGCTTTTCCGAACCTCGACAAGGACGGCGTGCTGCACCAGCCGGGCTTCGCGCCCGCGACCGTGCAGTGGTTCATCGACACCGGCCGGATCGGGCGCAACGGCGGCACCGGCATCGACACGTTCGGCCCTGACCTCGGCACCGACCCCGAGTTCCTGGCCTCGCTGCTGATCTACCAACGGCACCGGATCAGCCTGGAGATCCTCGCCAACCTGGCGCAGTTCCCGACGACGGGCGCGTCGGTGCTCGCCGGCGGGTTCATCAATTCCAAGGGCTCCGGCTCGACCGCCCTCATTTTCGGCGTGATTCCGCCCGGGGTACATGTGTGAGTGAAGCGGGCCGGTCCGATTGACCAAAGGACCGGCCCACTTTAGTGTCCTTTTATGAGCACGATGTCCGGAGCCGAGTCGCCCCAGGCGGCCACCACCCCGCTGGTCCTGCCGCTTTCCCGCTCGCTGGTCTGGCTCGGCGGCACCGCGCTGCTCGCCCTGCTGCTGTACTACTTCATCGGCATCGACCAGGGCGCCGTCTCGATCTTCGGCAGCGACACCCACGTGCACGAGTTCGTCCACGACGGCCGGCACTTCCTAGGCTTTCCCTGCCACTAACACGCAGTCGCCGCACGTGCCCCCACCAGGGATGCGGTAGTACAGGCAACAGTTGTTCCGGCGCAGCCGGCCGTTGCTGACCACGGCCCGGCCCTCCAGCAGCGGCTCACTGAGCAGCTCCTCGACCATGGGCCAGGCCTGCGGCAGCTGCCCGGCCGCGCCCCCGAGCGCCGACGCCACATTGCCCCACAACACGTGCGGCGACAGGTGGAAGGTTCCTGCGAAAACCTCGGCCAGCGGTTCGATGAGCCCCAGGACGACAATTTGGTACATGTCTGAGGCAGGCCGATCCCCGCCCGCCCGCACGGCCACCGGCAACGGCCCGCCCGGCACCTCCCGCCACCACAGGTCCTCCGGCGCCACGTCGGGCACCGTGCCCTCCAGCGCTCGAGCGAGGGGCGGGGAGACGAGGCGGGACGCGTACCCGAGAAACAACACCGACGCCACCACCCGCTCCGGCAGCGCGTCCAGGTCGAGGCCGAACATGCTCGCGAGGGCCTGGCGCGAGGCGGCCACCCGCGCCGCCACCACGTCCGGGTCGAGCAGCTCCGCGAACGGCCGCCACTGCGCGCCGCCGTCGAAGGGCTCCCAGACGAAGTACGGGTTCACGCGTCGACCCTAGCGGCCTACCATCGACGGCGTGCTGTACCGGCCGAAGGTGCTGCGACTGCTGCCCGGCTACCGTGCGCTGCTGCGCGACGGCAAGCGGGCCAAGGCCGTCGTCATGGCGGAGAAGATGTGGTGGGGCACCTCCGGGGCCGTCGCCCTCAACGTGCGGCTGCGGCTCAAGGTGCACTTCGACGACGGTACGAGCACCGAGATCGACCGCGTCGAGCGCTACCGCGACCTGGGCGGCCTCCACACCGTCGGCTCGATCCTGCCGGTCCGCCACGACGGCGGCCGCATCGAGGTCGACCTCCCCGAACTGCGCCGCCGCCGCGAGGCCGACCGCGAGCGGCACGAACGCCGCTCGATCCGGGCCGCCGAGGCGAAGCTCCGCAAAAAGTCCCGGTAAGTTGTTGAACCCTGAACCGTCTGGTGGGGTAGAGCTCGACAGGGAGGCCGTCGAGAGGGGCTGTGCGTGACGCGCGACGAGGAGCTCATGACCGCGCTGTACACCGAGCACTACGGTGTGCTGCTCGCGTTCGTCTCGCGGTACGAGCGGGACCGGCACCGCGCCGAGGACCTCGTGCAGGACACCCTGCTGCGCGCCTGGCGGCACATCGAACGCATCGACGTGAGCCGGGACACTACCCGGGCCTACCTGCTGACCATCGCGCGCAACGTCGTGAGCAACAACTGGCGGGCCGAGCAGCGCCGCCCCAAGCTCGTCTCCGACCCCGACGCGGTCGCCGCCGTCGCCGACCCCGACAACGTCGACGAGCTCGTCCAGGGCTGGCTCATCACCGCCGCCCTGGACCGCCTCTCCGCCGAGCACCGCGAGGTCATCCGATCCGTCTACTACGACGGCCGCACGGTCGCCGACACGGCCAGACGACTCTCGGTACCGGAAGGTACCGTCAAGTCGCGCGCGTACTACGCGGTCCGTGCGCTTCGGGCGGTGTTCGAGGAGATGGGGGTGTTACGGTGACCGCCGGCCACGACGCGGTGCGCCGGCTGCTCGGGGCGTACGTCCTGGGCGGCCTCGACGACACCGACCAGCACACCGTCGACGCCCACCTGAGCACGTGCGCCGAGTGCCGCACCGAGGTGGACCGCCTGGCCGCCGTGCCGGAACTGCTGCAACGCCTTCCGTCCGGCCCCGGCGCGCCGCTCGAGCCGCCGTCCCGCGCCGGCCTGGACTCCTTCCTGCGCCGGGCCCGCCCGCGCCGCCTGCCGGTGCTGGCGCTCGCCGCCGCGTGCGTGATTTTGTTGGTACTCGTCGGCGTGCTGGCCGTCCGCCGCCAGTCCCTGCCGGCCCCGCAGGCCCAGGCCTCCCCGTCCGCCTCCGCTTCCCCTGGCACCGTCGTGCAGTTCGTGGCGGCGGGCGGCAGCGGCCTGTCGGGCCGGGCGACCCTGAGCCCCCGCCAGTGGGGCGTCTCGGTCTCCCTGGAGCTGGCCGGCCTCCCGGGCGAGGGCCCGTTCACGATGAACGTACTCGGCCGCGGCGGCCAGTCGGAGCAGGCCGCGTGCTGGGGACGCACCCAGACCGCCCAGGCCCGGGTGACGGGGGCCAGCTCAATCCAGCTGACCAACGTCGACTCGATCCAGATCGCCGACCACGACGGCCACCTACTCGGCTCAGCCAGGTTGGCCTGACGCTCCGCCATTCGCGAATTCGGACACGCCAGCCGGTTCCATCCGTGTGGCCACTTGGCTACATTGAGAAGCGTGGCGCGTTACGACCAGATCGCCGAAATACTGCGACAGCGGGTGGGGTGCGGGCAACTGGCCGTCGGCGCCGAGGTGCCCAGCGCCGACCAGCTGGCCCGCGAGTTCCAGGTGGGCCGGGACACCGCGTTGAAGGCCGTGAAGCTCCTGCGCAACGAGGGCCTGCTGGCCCTGGGCCGGGATTGCGTGGTCCGCGTCGAGCGACGGCACACCAGCGTTGTCGAGCAGCCGGGCACGGTCGTCGACGTGCCGGCCGTCAGCGTCGTGAAGGCCCGGATGCCGACCCCGAAGGAGCGCGAGGAACTCCAACTGGCCGAAGGTGTACCGGTGCTGGTTGTCTGTCTGGGCGACGTCGAGGAGGTCCACCCCGGCGGCGAGACCGGGATCCGGATGTCTGGCGCTTAGGGAGCGGCCGATGCGACGGTACGAGGGAAAGGTCGCCCTCGTCACGGGCGCGGCCCAGGGCATCGGCGCCGCGGTCGCCCGACGCCTCGCATTCGAGGGCGCCGCGGTCGCCGTCACGGACGTCCGCCCTGACGCGGCCACCGCACTGGCTGAGGAGATCGGGCTTGAACAAGCGCTTGGTCTCGCCCTCGACGTAGGCTCCCGCACCGCCATCGACGCCGCGGTAGCCGCAACGCTGGACCGCTTCGGCCGCCTCGACCTGCTGGTCAACAACGCGGGCGGTTGCATCGTCACCTCGGAGCCCGAGGACACGACCACCGAGGACTGGCACGGTCAGCTGGACTTGACGCTGGTGGGCGCGGCCCGCTGCATCCAGGCTGCGCTTCCCCACCTGATCCAGTCCCGGGGCAACGTGGTCACCATCAGCTCGGTGAACGGGATGGCGGCTTTCGGCGGGGTGGAGTACTCGGCGGCGAAGGCGGGGCAGATCGCCATGACGGTGAATTTCGCGGCCCGCTATGGGCGGTTGGGGGTGCGCTTCAACGTGGTCGCGCCGGGCACTGTGCGGACCCCGAACTGGGACGATCAGGCGGACGACCTGGCGCGGCTCGAGAAGCTGTACCCGCTCGGCCGCATCGGCGAACCGGAGGACATCGCCGCGGCGGTCGCGTTTCTGGGGTCCGACGACGCCGCCTGGATCACCGGCCACACCCTGCCGGTGGACGGCGGAGTGCTGACCGGCCCGAACCTGCTCGACCTCAGCCCACCGCCACCCCGGTGACTCGAGACGATCTCATCAACCGCTGCCCACGGAGTCGGCGGGGCCGGCCTTTGACGTCGGCCGCCCTACCGGACTCCGTCAGATGTTGTCGACCACGACCACCGTGACGTTGTCGCGGCCGCCGGCCAGAACGGCGCGCCGCACCAATTCGTCCGCCGCCGCCTGCGGATCCTCAGCGCCCGTCAACACGTCCGCGATCTCGTCGTCGGTGAGCTCCAGCGAAAGCCCATCCGAACAAACCAAAAACCGCTCCCCCGCCTCAGCAGTCCGCACCCAAAGATCCGGCCGCGGCCCAGGATCGGTCCCGAGCGCCCGGGTGATGACACCCCGCCGCATCGTCACGGCTTCCGGCGCCACGTGGTCGACGGTGAGTTGGTCGAGCGTCCCGCCGCCGAAGCGGTACACCCGGGAGTCTCCGACGTTGAAGACGATCCAGCATTCGTCGCCGTCGACCTTGCCCAGGCAGAGGCCGGCCGCTGTGGTGCCCATGCCGCCCTGGGTCGGGTCGGCGGCCGCGGCGGCGAGGATGTCGGCGTTCGCCTGGATGATCTCGTCGCGGATGTCCAGGGGGCCGGGGCCCGCCACGCCGTCGAGGCGTTGCAGGGCCGTGACCGCTAAGCGGCTGGCCACGTCGCCGGCTGCGTGGCCGCCCATGCCGTCGGCGACGGTGAAGACGCACTCGCCGATGTAGAAGCTGTCCTCGTTGCGGCGGCGGACCTTCCCGACGTCGGTGGCCGCGCCGGCCCGGATTGTCGCCATCAGTCCTCCACCGCCCCTGAAACCCTGAACGCCATCAAGATCCCACTAATGTCAAGATCGTGCCATCGGCGGAACGACCGGAGACGGCGGGCCGCCCGGTGCCCATTACACGCCCACCGGCTGCGTGAGCAGTGACAGCAGGCGGGCGACCACGGTCGCGCGGGCCAGGGGGCGGCCCGGGTCCGGTCGTTCCAACGAGTCGGACATGAACCAGGCACCGGTCGCGCTGCGGGCGACCGCTACGCCGGACTCGTCGGCGGCGCCGGCCTGGGTGCGGATGAGGACCGTGGCGGCGCCGTCGCCGGAGGTGCACAGGTCCAGGAAGCGGAGCACGGGGGCGGACAGCGGCTCGGCGGCGTCGATCAGTTCGACGGAGAACAGGCCGTACGAGCCGGGGTAGACCGCGAGGCGGCCCGTCACCCCTGAGAACAGGTGCACGACCACCGGGCGCTCGTCGAGCCAGCCGGCCGCCTCGGTGCTGGTGTGCCGGGTGGCCAGGGCGGCGATGGCGCACTGGACGAACTCGCCGGGCACCACCCGGTCGCCGTCGAGGCGGCACAGGTCGCGGGCGACGAGCGAGGCGACCCCGGAGGCGACGACGATGCCGGTCGACACGCCGGGCTGGAAGTTGAGCCGGCGGCGCACGTCGTCCACCTCGACCCCGCGCTCGGCCGCGGAGCGCAGGACGAACTCCAGCTCCGCGAACGTCAGCGTCACCGGCCCGCCGGCCTGCTCGCCGGTGGGCTGGTCCGCGCGGTGGTCGGCCATTCCCGTTGCTTGCTCCCTCAAAACGCTGAGATTACCGGTGGCCGCAAGCCCGGCGCGACCCGGTTGCGCCCTTCGCGCTTCGCGTCGTACAGCGCGACGTCCGCCGCCTCGACGAGTTTCTCCGGTTCGCCGCTGCCGTCGGGCCGGTGCGCGGCCACCCCGACGCTCACCGTGACGACGCCGGGGCCGGTGCGCGGGTGCGGCTCGCCGATCGCCTCGACGGCCGCGCGGAGGCGTTCGGCGGCCACCGTGGCGGCGCGCAGGTCGGTGTCGGGTAGGACGACCGCGAACTCCTCGCCGCCGAGGCGGGCCACGAGGTCGGTGGCGCGCACCGTGTGCTGCAGGGCGGCCGCGACCTTGCGCAGGCAGGAGTCGCCGCCCGGGTGGCCGTAGTGATCGTTGTAGGCCTTGAAGTGGTCGATGTCGATCATGGCGACGGCGAGCGTGCCGTGGGCGCGGGCGGAGCGCCGCCACTCGTCGCCGAGCCGGTCGGTGAACCGGCGCCGGTTGGCCAGGCCGGTCAGCGGGTCGGTGACGCTGAGCGTGGCCAGGCGCTCGTTGGCCGCCTCCAGGGCCTCGGTGCGCTCGGCCACCTTGCGCTCCAGCGACCCGTACAGCAGCGCGTTGTCCAGCGACACGGCCAGCTGCCCGGCGATCAGGTCGACGGCGTCGAGCCGGTCGCCGGTGAACGCGCCGCGGCTGAGCCGGTTCTCCAGCACCAGCATGGCCCGCGGCTGGCCGTGCACGAGCACCGGCAGCACCATGAGCGAGCAGGCGGCGAGCCCGGCGAAATAGGGGTCCCGGGCGAAGCGGCCGTCCTGGACGGCGTCGGCGACCACGAGCGGCTCCCGGACCCGGTCGGCATAGCGCACCGCCGACACCGGCACCAGTCCTGCCGCGCCGGCCGCCTCCAGCCGCTGCTCGCCCTCGGCCGTCGAGAGTCGCCACGCCCGGGCGTCAGAATCCCAAAGCAGCAGTTGTACCGCCGAAGCCCCCGTCATCGCGCTCAGCACCTCGGCCACCTGGTCGCGCAGCCGGTCGAGGCTGGTCTGCGAGGACAGCGCCCGGGCGGCGGCCAGCACGGCCATCAGGTCGATCGAGTCGGACGTGACCAGCGCCTCGGCCGCCCCGGACGCGGCGCCGCGGGACTCGTCGGCGGCCTTGCCGCGGGCCCCCCACGCCGCGTACAGCCGGCGCGCCTCGGACAACAGCGCCTGCCCGGTGTGCGTGAGCCCGGCGGCCAGGTGCGCCCGGCCCATCCGCTCGGTGATGAAGGCGCGGTGCCAGGGTCGAGGCTCCGGCGGTACCAAATCCAGGGCTTCTTGAAACGCGCGCAGCGCGGCCAACGGCTCGGTGCACCGCTCGGCCGCGACGAGTGCGGCCAGATGCGCGAACGTGCCCGGGTTCTCAGCGGCCCGCGCCCGCAACCACGCGTGGACGCGCTCCAGCTCCTCGTCATCGCCGTCCCCGCGAGCCGCCGCGCGGACGCGCTCGAACTCCCCGTCATCGCCCGTCTCGCCGGCCGCCGCGCGGACGCGAGAAGGCTCCCCGTCATCGCCCGTCTCGCCGGCCGCCGCGCGGACGCGAGAAGGCTCCCCGTCATCGCCCGTCTCGCCGGCCGCCGCGCGGACGCGAGAACGCTCCTCGTCGGCGCCGGCCGACCCGGTCAGGGCGAGGGCGCGCACGACGTGGGCGGTGGCGGTGGTGTAGATGCCGGGGATGGCGCCGAGCATCGTCATCGCCGTCGCGCTGTGCTCGCGCAGGAGCCGCGCGTCGCCCAGCAGCGCGCCTTCGAGGGCCCGGTACACGTGGAAGTTGGCCAGCGCGACCGGCTGCTTGGCGTAGTCGGGGTCGGGCCGCCGCGCCTCGCCGCGCAGGGCCCGCAGCAGCTGCGCGAACGGCTCGTACGCGAGGGTGCCGATCTCGTTGCGGGTCCGCTCGGCGAGGGCCAGCCCGGCGTCGATCTCGGCCGCCCACGCGTCGAGGGTGGGCGCGCAGTCGAGCTGGGCGGCGATCGAGAAGTCGTACGCGAAGCACGCGTACTGCACGTCGCCCGCGTGCAGTACGTCCTCCCGGGCCCGTTCCAGCGTGGCGACGTTGGCCTCGAGGGGCTCGAACCACGGCTGCACGAAGCCGGCGAAGACGTAGCGGACGCGGGCGGCGGCGAGGACGTAGCCGCGGTCCTCCCCCACGGCGAGCACGTGCCGCGCGACGTCGTACGCGGTCCGGTAGTCCTGCGCCATCGCGATCACCACGGTCGGGATCCGCCCCAGCCCGGCCATGAGGGAGACGCTCGGCCCGTTTTCGACCCAGCGCCGGTGGCTCTCCAGCACGACCCAGATGAAGGCGAGCCGGTCGCAGAAGAACGCCGGGGACAGCATCTTCTCCAGGATCTTGCCGATCCCGGCCTGCAGCGGGTCGCGCTGCTCGGGCCGCTCGTCGCGGCCGAGCGCCACCTCGGCCGCCCACCGGGCCAGGCCGCGCAGCCGCTCCGCGATGGTGTCGCCGAGGTCCGCCGGGCGGGTGACGCCGAGGCGCGCGAGGAGCCGCTCGCCGAGCGCGACCGCCTCCGGGGACCGGTGCCGGTTGGTGAGGCTGTAGATCTGCACACAGGTGGCGTCGACGAGTTCGAGCGGGGCGGTGCCGCACCGTTCCAGCTCGGCGTAGAGCTCGTCGGCCTCGGCGAGGCGTCCCAGCTGGTACAGCGTGGCGTGCAGGTCGGTCAGCAGCTGCGGGTCGGCGGCGGCGCCGAGGTCGCGCGCGGCGAGCAGGAAGCGCTCGGCGACGGTGCCGTTCATGAGCCGGATCGCGCCGGCCGCGGCCCGGAACATGCCGGCCACCCGCGCCTTCTCGGCCGGGTCGTCGAGCAGGTCGACGGCGTGCAGGTACTGCTCCGCGGCCAGGTTGTCGTCGCCGACCCGCCGGGCGATGTGCAGGTGGCGGGCCCGGCGCTGGTCGGGTGCGAGCATCCGGTACGCGGCCTGCTGCACCCGGTCGTGCCGGAACCGCACCACGTCGCGCTGCTCCTCCAGCACCAGCAGGCCGTCCTCCAGGGCCGGCACGAGCGCCGCGGCGTCCTCCACGTTGTCCAGCTCCACCTCGCCGCCGAGGCAGGCCAGCGACTGCAGCGCGTCGCGGGTGGCGGGCGGCAGCGCCTCGATGCGGGCCACCACGAGGTCGAGGACGTCGGTGGCGCCGACGTGCCCGCGCACCGCGCCCTGGTCCCAGCGCCAGCCCTCGGCCTCCAGGGTCAGCACCCGGTCGCGGCGCAGGGCGTTGACGAGCTCGACGGTGTCGTACGGGTTGCCGCCGGTGTGCCGCCCGACCGCCGCGGCCAGCCCGGCCGCCCGCGCGGGCTCCAGGCGCAGCATCTCGGCGAGAAACTCGGTCAGGTCGGCCGGGGGCAGGTTGGCCAGGCGCAGCACGGCCGGGGCGGCCGGCTGCCGGGCCCAGCGGGCCTGGGTGGCGGCGAGCGGGTGGGCCTCGTCGACCTCGGCATCGCGGTAGGCGCCGACGACGAGCACCCCGTGCAGCGTCGGGTCGGACAGGATCGCGTCGATGACCCCGATCGGGAACGCGCCGGCCCACTGCAGGTCGTCGAGCACCATCACGACCGGGTGCACCGGCGACGCGACCGCGCGCAGAATGTCCACGGCCGCCTGCTGCAGCCGCGCGCCGACCTCCAGCTCGGAGGTGTCGCCCTCGGGTTCGGTCCGCAGCAGTACCGCGAACTCCGGCAACGCCGCCGCCACCAGCCCGGCGTTGGGGCCGAGCGCGTCGCGCAGCCGCGGCCCGAGGTCCTGCCCCGGCTCGGCCAGCAGCAGCCGGGCGAGGGCGCGCATCGCCTGGCGGGCGGCGTCGGAGTCGGCGTCGCGGCGGTACTGGTCGAACTTGCCCATGACGAACCAGCCGCCGCCGGCCGTGACGAGCGGCCGCAGCTCGTTGATGAGCGCGGTCTTGCCGACCCCGGGCGCCCCGGCGGCCAGCAGTCCCCGGGTCCGGCCGGCGAGCGCGTCGGCGAACGCCCGCTGCAGCGCCTCGACCTCCCGTTCCCGTCCGATGAGCCGCGAGGGTGGGCTGAGCCGCTTGGCGAAGTCCCGTTCCCCGAGTACTGCCGGGTGCGTGCGCAGGTCGTGCAGCAGTCCCTCGGCGCTCTGGTACCGCCGGTCGGGCTCCTTCTCCAGCAGCTTCGCGATGATCGGCCACAGCTCGCTGTCGATCGCCTCGGGCGCGGTCGCGAGATGGTCGTGCACGAGCTGCAGCGCCGAGTCGGCCTGGAACGGCGGCCGCCCGCTGCCGTACTCGTACAGCGTCGCCCCGAGCGAGTAGAGATCGGCCCGATGGTCGACGGGCCGCCCGGTCCGCCCCGTCTGCTCCGGTGCCAGATACGCCAGGGTCCCCGCGATCTCGTCCTGATGCGTGAATCCGGGCCGTTCCTCGGCGAACGTGGTGGCAAGATCGAAGTCAACCAGCAGCGGCCCGCGCGGCGTGGCGTACACGTTGGCGGGGTTCACGTTCTTGTGCACCACCCCGCGGTCGTGCACGTCCCGCAGGATGCGCGCCAGCCCGGCCGCGAGCTCGCGCAGCGCTTCGGGCGCCTGCCGCCCGGCGACGGGCTCCCCGCCGGCGTCCGCGAGCAGCAGACAGGCGCCGTCGCACGGTTCGAGCAGTGTCGGTACGCCGTCGATGCCCCGCAGCCGCGCCAGGATCGCCGCCTCGCGCCGCAGCCGCTCGGACGCGTCGCCGCCCCCGGCCCACTCCTTGCGCACCGCAGGCCGCCCGTCGGGCAGCGTGACGGGCGTGAGCGACTTCGCGCCGGTGCGCGGAAGTGCCCCCAGCCGGCCCGCCGCCTCCTGGTTCACACCGCCCCCATCGGCGGACCCGCGGCCCACTTGACCGTTTTATCCGTTTGTTACGGCCCGGATGGCCTCGGCGAGCCGCCCGGCCGCGTCGGAGATCGGCCCCGGCCGCCGAGCCAGGGTGAGGCGCCGCAGCTCGCGCGGCCCGCCGCGGACCGGCAGGAGCCGCACCCCGTCCGGAACCGCCGGCGCGAGCGAGGCCGGCACGGTCGTGGCGCCCAGCCCGGCCGCGACGAGCCGCAGCTTCGCCAGCCAGTCCCGGGCGGTGTGCGCGATCACCGGCCGCCCGCCCAGCCCCGGCCACACCCCCATGAGCGGCCCGTCGATCCACCGCAGCCCTCGCAGGTCGGCCACGTCGACGTGGTCCGCGGCCGCCAGCGCGTGCCCGGCCGGCAGCGCCACCCGCAACTCCCGCTCGGCGAGGACCTCGATCTCCAGCGGCGGGTCCTCCGCGTCCGGCGGCCGGAACGGCGGCGCGGCCGCGAGCAACGCCAGGTCGATGGTCCCGGCCCGCAGCGCCCGGACCAGCGCCGCGGTGCTGCCCTCGCGGCTCAGCACCGTGATGGTCCCGTCCAGCCGGGCCAGGGCGCGCGGCACGATCACCGCCCCCGCGCTCGGGAACCATCCCAGGCGGACCGTGCCGCCGGCCGCCGTCAGGCCGGCCAGGTCGCGCGCCGCGGCGTCGGCCTCGTCGAGCATGGCGGCGGCCCGGCGCAGGACGATGCGGCCGGCGGCGGTGAGCCGTACGCCGCCGGGGCGGCGGTCCAGCAGCCGGGTGCCGGTGGCCCGTTCCAGGGCGGCGATCTGCCGGGACACGCCGGACTGGGTGTAGCCGAGCGCGGCCGCGGCGCCGGTCAGGGTGCCGCGGGCGGCGACCTCGCGGAAGACGCGCAGGCCGACGAGGGAGACGTCACCGAAGCCCATGACGAATACGCATACCAGACCTGCGGGACTCGCGTTGGCCGCATGGCCGCGGTGCTCCTAGCCTCGAACGCATGACCACCGCACTTGTCACCGGCGCATCGCAGGGCCTCGGGTACGCCCTGGTCGCCGGGCTGGCCCGGCGCCTGGGTCCGGGCGATGTCGTGTACCTCACCGGCCGTACACCCGCGGCGGTTCTTCCGGAAGGGCGGGCGAAGGTCGTCGGCCTCCATTTCGACGTCGCCGACCCGGGCGCGGCCGAGCGGGTGGCGGCCGAGGTCGGGGCGTTCGACATCGTGTTCGGCAACGCGGTCATGCGGGTCGGGCCGGACGACGAGCCGGCCGCGATCGTGGACGCCTACACGCAGGTGAACAACTTCGGCACGACCCGGCTGCTGCGGGCCTTCGCGCCGCGGCTGCGCGACGGCGGGCGGCTGCTCGTGGTGGCCAGCTCGCTCGGCACGCTGCACCACCTGGCGCCGGTGCTGCATCTGCGGTTCGACGGGCTGGAGACGCTCGACGCCGTCGACGCGGCCACGGCGGCCTGGCGGGACGAGGTGCTCGACGGGCGGGCCAAGGCGATGGCGTGGCCGGGGTTCGTGAACATTCCGTCGAAGATCGCGCAGGTCGCGGCGGTGCGGGCGCTCGCGGCGCAGCGGCGGGCCGAGGACGAGCGGCGGGGCATCCTGCTCGCCGCCGTCTGCCCGGGGATGATCAACACTCCGACGTCGGGGTTGTGGTGGGACGTGCGGGACGCGCCGACGCCGGACGAGGCCGCGGTGGCGCTGCTGGATCTGGCGCTCGGCGAGATCCGGCCCGGCCACTACGGCGAGCTCGTCCGGCACGGCAAAGCGTTGCCCTGGAAACCCTGAGCGGCCCCTAATCGGGCCGGTACGAGCACTGGCGGCCGGTGTGGACCGTCTCGCGCAGGTGCCGCCCGAGGCCGGGGTCGGCCTCCTCGACCCGGCCGATCGCGCGGCGGATCGCCTTGCCCACGGCGACCCGGGCGCGTTCGGCGTTGTCGACGAAGCGCCGGCTGCGCCCGCCGATGCCGACGCTGCCCGCGAGCTGGGCCAGCAGCGCCGCGGTCTCCTCGCGGGCCGCGTCCGCGCGCCGGGTGCCGGCCGCCGACTCGATCTCGGTGCGCAGTTCGGCGACGCGGGCGCGGTACCGCCGCATCGCCTCCTGATCGAGCATGTCCTGCGGCACGGTGCGCGCCCCGGCCGCCCGCGCCAGCCCGGTGACCCCCATCGCCAGCTCGACGGCGGGGATCTCGGTGCCGGCGTTGGCCAGCAGCACGGCCAAATGCAGCATCCCGACGCTGTGCTCGACGAGCACCGTGCGCGCGCCCCGGGCCAGCCGCCAGTGCTGGCGCTCCCGCACGCATGTGGCGCGCGCGGGCGCGGCCGGGGCGAGCCGGTCGAGGGCCTTGCGCGACTCCTCGGCGGCCGGCCAGTGCCCGAGCGCCCGGTTGTGCGCGACCGCGCGGGTCAGGTGCGCCACGGCGAGGTCGCGCCGGCCGGACACCTCCGCGGCGAGGCCCAGCGCATGGTGTACCGATCCGAAGCACGCGATCCCGAGACTCACCATGGCCGGCAGTTCCGCGTGCGGGAGCAGCAGCTCGTAGGCCTCCGCGGCCAGGTCCGCGTCGCCGACCAGGCGGGCCGCCTCGACGATGCCGTGCATGGTCACCAGCCAGCTGCCCGAGCGCGGCAGTTCCTTGAGCGACGGCCCGCGCAGCCGCGCCAGGGCGCCCGCGGCGGTACGCAGCTCGCCGGCCTGGGCCGCGGCGACCGCGTGCACCGCGTCGTACGCGTTGTCCACGATGGACAGGGTCGGGGAGTGCACGAGGCGCTCCAGCAGCGGGCGCAGTTCTTGCAGGCGTCCCTGGTACCAGCGGATGGCGACGAGATGCGCCCCGTACCACCCGGCGGCGTCGGCGTCGCCGGCCTCCTCGCCGCGCCGGAAGCACCCGAGCGCGGCCTGTTCCGCCTCGGCGAACCGGCCGGCCCGGATCTCGCGCATGACGTCGATGGCGTCCGCGACGTACCCGGCGGCGAGGTGCGGCCGCTCGGCGAGCACGGCCCGCAGCTCCCCCAGCCGGCGCTCGGCGTGCCGGTCGCCGTCGAGGAACAGGTCGGCGGTGCGCCACAGCAGACCCATGACGAGGTCGCCGCGGCGGCCGGTGCGCGCGCTCACCCCGAGCAGCTCCACCGCGATTTCCCGGCGCAGCAGCCGCTGCTCGGGGCCGAGCAGGCAGTGGTGCGCGAGGCTGAGCGCCTCGGCGTGCGCGACGGGGTCGCCGAGCGCGCGGGCGTCCTCCAGCGCGGCGAGGATCGCGTCGCTGCGGCCCTCGCGATAGTCGCGCTCGGCGGCCAGCCGGGCCCGGAGGCGTACCGCCAAGGCCCCCTCGGCCTCGACCAGCCCCAGCAGCCGGTGCAGCCGCTGCTCCAGCACGGCGGCGTGCGCGCCGACGCGGTGCTCGTGCACCCACACGCCGGCGAAGCCCAGCGCCGCCTCGGCCATGCCGGGCACGTCCCCGGCCGCCTCCGCGCGCGCGTACGCCGCGTCGAACCACCCCCGTGCCGTGCTCAGGTCCCCGTCGTCGTGCAGCGCGCACAGCGCCGCCGCGACGGGTTCGTGCAGGATGTCGATCTCGGCGCTGCGGTGCGCGCCGGAACCCGACGTCATTGCGGTTCTCCAACCTCTGCCCGCCGCCCATCATCGTCGAACGTCACCGGGATCGGCCGGTCGGCGACGGGTACTCGACACAGTGCAACCGATCGCGCCGCCCGGTGATCCGCCGGTACGCTGCTGCGGTGGAGACCCCGGACGTGGTCCTGCGGCCGGTCGCCGCAGCCGACCTGTGGGTGCTGGAGCGCCAGGCCGACGACCCCGAGGCGGGCGGGCTGTTCAACTGGTCCGGCTACCGCGACATCGCCGCCACCCGCCGCCGGTTCGAGGAGAACCGGCTCATCACCGCCGACGGCGGCTGCCTGATCGTGCAGGTCGGCGGCGCGGCCGCGGGCAACGTGGTGTGGAACCGGCACACCTACGGGGTGCCGATCTGGGCGTGCTGGAACATCGGCATCGCGCTGCTGCCGGAGTTCCGCGGCCGGGGCGCGGGCGCGGTCGCGCAGCGCATGCTGGCGGCCTACCTGCTCGGCACCACGCCCCTGGAGCGCATCGAGGCCTACACGGACGTGGAGAACGTCGCCGAGCAGCGCTCGCTGGCCAAGGCCGGGTTCACCCGGGAGGGCGAGATCCGCTCGGCGCAGTTCCGCGAGGGCCGCTGGCGGAGCCTTTACCTGTACTCGCTGATCCGCGCCGAACTCGCCGGTGCCACGGCCACGCCGCCGACGTAGACCGCGCGGATGCGGTGCAGCGCGGCCGGATCGGTGAGCGGGTCGCCGTCGACGGCCAGGATGTCCGCGTCGTAGCCGGGCAGCAGGCGGCCCTTGCGGTCGCCGAGCCCGATCGCCGCGGCCGCGCGGGCGGTGACGGCGCGCAGGCACTGCGCCGGGTCGAGGCCGAGCTGGGCCAGGTGGGCCGGCGCGTCGCGGACCACGTCGTGCGGCTTCATCGGGGCGATCCCGGCGTCGGTGCCGACCACGATCGGCACGCCCGCCTCGGCCATCCGCCGCGCGTTGGCGACGAGCTTCGGCAGCAGCGCCAGCATCTCGGGCGGCGGCGGGGTGGCCGCTCCCGCGCGGAAGCCCAGCGTCAGGCTCACCACGATGCCGCGGGCGACGATCTCGTCGAGCAGCCCGTCGGGGATGGTGTCGACGTCGTCGGCGGTCATGAACGACGCGTGCTCCAGGCTGTCGACGCCGGCCGCGACGGCGTCCACGATGGACTGCGTGCCGTGCGCGTGCGCGGCCACCGGCAGGCCCAGCCCGTGCGCCTCGTCCACCAGGGCGATCAGTTCCTCCCTTGTGTACTGTGCGAGCTCCCACCGGCTCCCGGGCGTCATCCGGCCGCCGCTCGCCATCACCTTGATCACGTCGACGCCGCGCGCATGCCGCTCGCGGACGGCGGCGCGCAGCTCGGCCACGCCGCGTACGCCCTCGCCGAGGAAGTGGCAGTGCCCGCCCGGCGTCGTCACCGGTACACCCGAAGCGACCACGTGCGGCAGCGTCGGATCGGTGCGCGCGGCGTCGCGGACACCCAGGCCCAGGTAGCCGGAGTCGCCCAGGTCGCGCACGGTCGTCACGCCGCCCTGCACGGCCCGGCGCCCCGCGGCGCACATGGCGGCGAACGCGTCCGCGGCGTCGCGGGCGGCGAGCGCGGCCACGGGGTCCGGCGACGCGTCGAAGGCCAGGTGCACGTGGACGTCGACGAGCCCGGGCAGCAGGGTGGCGCCCGGCAGCTCGATCACCTCCGCGCCCTCGGGAGCGGGGCCGGGGACGATCTTCCCGGCGTCGATGCAGATCTCGGTGCCGGATTTCGCGTCGGTACCGTCGAAAACGCGCGCGGCTCGCAGAACCTTCATGCGCTGCAGCGTCGCGCCGGCGGGGTGCTCCGCGCGTCCGTGGTACTACGTATTCGGGGTACGGCTCCGGGTGTGCCAGGTCGCCAGTTGTGTGCGGTTGGCCAGGTCGAGCTTGGTCAGGATGTGCTGGATGTGGGTCTCGACCGTGCGCTCGGACAGGTGCAGGTCCCGGGCGATGCTCTTGCTGGTCTTGCCCTGCGCGACGTGCGCGGCGATCTCCTGCTCGCGCTTGGTGAGCGGGCCACCTTGGAGTTCGGTCGCGGCTTTTTCCAGCGGACGCATGCCGAGCTCCGCGGCCTGCGCGGCGGCCTGGCGCGCCGTAGATTCCGACATTTCCGATTTTCCATGATTTTTGAGGACTCGCGCGAGGTGGTAGCGCGCGGTCGCGGCGGACGGGGGCATGCCGGCCCGGTCGGCCAGGTCGATCGCGGCCCGCAGGTGCTCCTCGGCCTCGTCGAGGCGGCCGAGCGCGGCGGCGCCGATGCCGAGCGGGAGCCGCACCGACCCCTCGATGATGATCACGCCGGCCCCGCCGCAGACGAACCGGGCCGCGTGCGGGAGCAGCTCGCCGTACATGCGCTCGACCATCGCGGTGTCCCCGAACGCGGCCGCCATCTCGATCAGCCCGCTCGCCGCCGGCAGCCGCACGAAGTCGGGCAGTTCGGTGACGCCGGGCAGCCCGCGGTACCACTCCTCGGCCTCTTCCAGGCGCCCGGCCGCGAACATCCACTTCGCCAGCATGCCCCGCAGCCCCACGGTCGCCGATTCGTCGATGTGCCGCAGGACCGTCTCCTCGGGCCGGTCCGTGAAGTCCCCGACCATGGCGCGGACGGCGAGCAGGTAGCCGAACGACGGCAGCGTCGACCCGTCGTGCCCGGAGCGCCGCGACAGCGCGATCGCCGCCTCGCCCAGCTCGATCGCCTCGGCGAACCGCCCCCGCGCGGCCGCGAGGGTGGCCCGGGTCCTGATCGCGTGCCACCGGGCGAGCGGGCTGCGCATCCGCTCGGCCATCGCGGTGAGCGCGGACGACTCCCGGGCGACCGCGGTGAGGTCGCCGAGCTGCGCGTACGCGTCGAACCGCCACAGCCGCCCCCACATCGCCGCGTCGTCGTCCCCGCGGCGCATCCCGAGCAGCCGCGAGCCGAGCGCGAGCCGCTCCTCCGCCCCCTCGGGCCCGGCGCACGCGAACTGCCGCGCGCGCAGCGCCTCGACGACGGCGTGCCGGTCCCCGACCCGCTCGGCCATCCCGAGCGCCGCGCGGGAGCGCGCGTCGGCGTCGGGCGGCACCCGCCACATCTCCATGACGACCGACCCGGCGAGCAGCCGCGCCCGCAGCCCCGTGTCCTCGTCGGGCAGCGCCGCGAGGGCCTCCTCGGCGAGGGCGCGCCCGGTCGGATCCCAGAGGAAGTCCGACACCCCCTCCATGACGAGCACGGCCCGCGCGATCGCCGCCCCGTCGCCCCGCTCCCGCGCGATCGCGGCCGCGGCGAGGAGCGAGGCGCGGGCGCCCTCGATGTCGTACCCGCGCTTCTGCGCCTGCGCCCGCGCGATGAGGATCTCGGCGCGCCGGTCTCCGGGCTCGGCGGCGAGCGCCCGCCCGTACCAGTCGGCGGCCTCCTCCCACGCCAACTGCCCGGCCGCGAGGTCCCCGGCCCGTCGCGCCCAGTCGGCGGCGGCCGCGGCGTCCCCGAGCGGCAGCGACTCCAGCAGGTGGTGCGCGACCCGCGGCACGTCCCCGCTCCCGCGCAGCGCCTCGGCCGCCGCGGCGTGCATGGCGAGCCGCTGCGCCGTCGGCACCTCGGCGGCCGCCGCCTCGCGGATCAGGTCGTGCGTGAACCGGCCGGCGTCGAGGATCCCGGCCGCCCGCGCCTCGTCGGCCGCGGCGATCACGGCCGCACCGGACGTTTGCGCGACGGCCGCGAGCAACGCGGTCTCGGCCGCACCGACGACGGCGGCGACGGCCACGACGGCCCGCGTCCCGGGCGTGAGCCGCTCCAGCCGGGCCCGGACGGCGTCCCTGATCCCGGCGGGCAGGGCCAGCGCGTCGGTGCTCTCCCGCCGCGCGAGGTGCGCCCCGAGCTCGCCGACGAAGAACGGATTGCCCCGCGTGCGCCGGTGCACCGCCTGGGCGACGGCCGCCGGCACCGCGAACCCGGCCACGGCGTCGAGTTGCGCGGCGACCTCGTCGGCGGCGAGCCCTTCGAGCCGGATGCGGTCGACGGCGCTCTCGCGCGCGAGGGCGGCGAGCGCGTCCCGCAGGGCGGGCACGGGCTCGGTGTCGCGGTACGTGGCCACGACACAGACCGCCTCCCGCCCGACATTCCGCGCCAGGTGCACGAGCAGCCGCAACGACCCCGGATCGGCCCACTGCACGTCGTCGAGGAAGACGAACAGCCCGCCCCGCTCGGCGCCGGCCCGCGCCATGAGCTCGACGAGGTTCTCGTTGCGCCGGAACCGTTCGTCCTGCTCCCCGCCCGGTGAGACGATGCCGCCCTCGGCGCCGATGGCGCGCAGGATCTGGTTCACGGCGTACAGCGGCGGGCATCCGTCATCGTCGACCGCACGTCCCCGGGCGCAGCACATGCCGAGCGCCGCCGCGGCCCGCGCCGCCTCCTCGGCGAGCCGGGTCTTGCCGACGCCGGGCTCCCCGCCGATGAGCACGACCCCGCCGGACCCCTGCCGAGCAGCACGAACCCGCTCGGCGAGCAGCGCCCGCTCCTTGCCGCGCCCGACGAACGCGCCCACGCGGCTCATCGTAGGGCTACGGTGCCGCGCCCTGGGCATCGACGAGCCGGCCCATGAGCGTGACCAGCGTGCGCACGTCCTCCTCCTGCCAGCCCGCGGTGAGCCGGCGCAGCACGTCGTCCTGCCAGGCGTGCGCGTCCGCGAGCAGCGCCTCCCCGCCGGCCGTGACGCGCACCGCGCTGGCCGCGCCGACGCCGCGCGGCGCCTCCCGGCGCAGCAGCCCGAGCCGCTCCGCCCGGGTGATCAGCCGGCTGGCGCCGGACTGGTCCAGGCCGAGTTCACGGGCCACGTCGTTGACGGACGGCGCCGCCCCGCCGCCGCGCCCCGCGAGGGCGGTGATCGCCTCGAGCACCATGACGTCCCGCCCGCGGTCGGGGTCGGCGCCGGTCCAGCGCCGCGACCAGAACCGTACGAACGCGAACAGAACCCGCCCGCCGCCCGCTTCCATGCACCCGCCCCCTTGTCGCCCCGTATGCAAAACGCATACGGTGGCACCATGCTAGAGGACGCGATCAACGCCTGGCACGACGCCGTCAACCGGCGCGATCTCGAAGCCGCGCAGGCCGCCGTCACCGACCCCGTCGACGTCTCCGGGCCCCGCGGCGCCGGTCCGATCCCGGCCGCCGCTTTCGCCGGCTGGATCATCCGGTCGGGCATCCGGCTGTCCCCGATCTCGTACCACCCGGCCGGACCCGGCTCGATGGTGGTCGAGCAGGAGGCGAGCTGGGACGGCGGCGAGCCGGCGCAAGTGGCGACGCTGTTCCGGGTCCGCGACGGCAGAATCGCGCTGGCCCATCGCTTCGCGTCACTGCACGAAGCGCTCGCCGCCGCCCAGCAATGACGCCAGCCGCGCCGACAGCTCGTCCACCTGGGCAACGGGAATCCGGCGCTCCGCGGGCGGCTTCAGCAGTCCGAACACCCGCGGCCCGATGAGGTCCGCAGCCAGATCGGCGGCCCGCGGCACGACGTGGAAATGCACGTGCTCGAAGCCTTCCGCCTCCGCGAACTGCGCCACGTACGTCTTCACGCACCCGGTCGTCTCGTGCAGCGCGCGCGACAATCGCACCTGCCACGAACCCAGCGCCGCCGCCTCGTCGTCGGTCAATGCGGCGAGCGCCGTCACGTGCCGCCGCGGCACCAGAATCAGCCATCCGGGCAGCCCCGAATCGAAGGCGTGCGCGACCCGCCAGTGCTCGTCGCCCGCGATCCGTTCCCGCTGGGGCAGCGCGTCCGCTTGGGCATTCTGGGTACAACTGAAGCAACTCACGAAAGGTCCCACCGCGCCAGATCGCGCAGCCACGCCTCGGCGTTGCCGTCCGACGGGGCCCGCCAATCGCCGCGCGGGGACAGCGAACCGCCGGCCGAGACCTTCGGGCCGTTCGGCAGGGCCGAGCGCTTGAATTGCGCGAACCCGAAGAACCGCTTGCAGAACACCTCGAGCCAGTGCCGGATCTCCGGCAGGTCGTAGGCGCGGCGGCGGTGCGGCGGGAAATGCACCGGCCACGCCCCGGCCTCCACGTCGTGCCATGCGTGCCAGGCGAGGAACGCGATTTTCGAGGGGCGCATGCCGTACCGGAGGACATGGAAGAGCGTGAAATCCTGCAAAGCGTAGGGTCCGACCTTCGACTCCGACGACTGCAGTTCCTCCCCCGGCACGAGTTCCGGGCTGATCTCCTGCTCGACGATGACGCTCAGAATCTTGTCGACCGACTCGTCGAACTGGCCGCTGTTGCTCACCCAGCGAATCAGGTGCTGAATCAGCGTCTTCGGCACCCCGCCGTTGACGTTGTAGTGGCTCATGTGGTCGCCGACGCCGTACGTCGACCAGCCCAGCGCCAATTCCGAAAGGTCCCCGGTGCCCAGCACGATGCCGCCGCGGTAGTTGGCGATCCGGAACAGATAGTCGTAGCGCAGCCCGGCCTGCACATTCTCGAACGTCACGTCGTACACCGGCTCGCCGGCGGCGAACGGATGCCCCAGTTCGGCGAGCATCAAACGGGCGGTCGCGGTGATGTCGAGCTCGTGCACGCTCACGCCCAACGCGCGCATCAAGGCAAAAGCGTTGTCTCTGGTACCGCCAGAGGTCGCAAAACCCGGCATCGTATACGCGAGAATGTCGGTGCGCGGCCGGCCCGCCCGGTCCATCGCCCGCGCCGCCACGATCAGGGCGTGCGTCGAGTCCAGCCCGCCGGAGACGCCGATCACGACCTTCGGCTCCCCGATCGCCGCGAGCCGCTGGCGCAGGCCCGACACCTGGATGTTGTACGCCTCGTAGCAGTCCAGGGCCAGCCGCTCGACGTCCGCCGGCACGAACGGGAAGCGCTCGACGACCCGCCGCAGCCCGAGATCGGTGGCGGGCGGGTCGAGGGTGAACGGGATGCGCCGGAAGCCGCTGGTCCGGTCCTGGTGGGTGCGCCGGTTGTCGTCGAACGAGTTCATCCGCTGCCGCTCCTGGCGCAGCAGGTCGAGGTCGACGTCGGCCACCGAGCGCCGGTCGCCGTCCGGGAACCGCTCGGTCTCGGCGAGCAGCACCCCGTTCTCGTAGATCATCGTCTGCCCGTCCCAGGACAGGTCGGTCGAGGACTCGCCGAGCCCGGCCGCGGCGTACACGTACGCCGCCAGGCACCGCGACGACGCCGACCGGCTCAGCAGCTTGCGGTCCTCGGCCCGGCCGACCGTGATCGGGCTGCCGGACAGGTTCGCCAGCACCGTCGCCCCGGCCAGGGCGGCCTCCGCGCTCGGCGGCACCGGCACCCACATGTCCTCGCACACCTCGACGTGCAGGACGAACCCCGCGACATCCGCGGCGGCGAACAACAGGTCCGGCCCGAACGGCACCTCACGCCCGCCCACCGCGATCGTCCCGCCGCGTTCGAGGTCACCCGGGGTGAGCTGGCGCGTCTCGTAGAACTCGCGATACGTGGGCAGATACGACTTCGGCGCGACCCCGAGAACCTGCCCCTTGTGTACGACAACCGCGCAGTTGAAAACCCGCCCCCGATGCCGCAGCGGCGCCCCGACCACCAGCACGGTCAGCAGCTCGGCGGAGCCGGCCACGACCTGGGCGAGCGCGTCCTCCACCCCGTCGAGCACAACGTCCTGGAGCAGGAGATCCTCGATGCTGTACCCGCTGAGCCCCAACTCCGGGAACACGGCGAGCGCGACCCCTTCGTCCGAGCACTCCCGCGCCTGCCGCAGGATCGCTTCGGCGTTGGCGGGCGGGTCGGCGATGGCGGTCCGCCCGGTGCAGGCGGCCACCCGGACGAAGCCGTGGGCGTAGATCGACCGGAAGTTCACGTTCCCATCATGGTCCAACCCCGCCCACCGGCTCCGCGCAGGTACTTTTTTACCGCCGGACCGGCCCGCGCTCGATCACCAGGGTGAGGTGGCCCGGGTAGGCGCGATACTCGGCCGTCGGGTTCACGATGTTCCCGTCCGGGTCGATCGCCTGGCGCAGAATCGACAGGCAGGCGGTACCGGCGGGAATCTCCTGCGACCACCGCTGCCCGGACCGGATCGCGAGCAGCCCGTTGCTGGTCCCCGGGAACGGCGCGAAGTTCTCGTTGCCGGTCGAGTACCAGACCCGCAGCCCATACGCCACGCCCGTGTCATTGCAGAAGTTCAGCCACGCCGACCGCGGATCGGCCGCCCCGGCCTGCACCGGCGGAATGGTCAGCGAGGTGATCCCCTCGCGCTCGATGTTGATCGGACCAAGCGAAGCGCCCATGTCGTCGTCATCCTCCTCGGCAAAAGCCGCGCCGATCGTCTGCCAGGGTTGCGTACCGTCGGCCCGCGCATCGCCGACGACGGAAAGGTGGCCGTGCGTGAAGTGCCGGTCCCCGTTCTTCGGGTTGTACGGTCGCCAGGCCCACGCCGGGTACCCGCTGACCGCGTAACTCGAATAGATTTGCCCGTTCGAGATCCCGTACTTGACCCGGGCATCCCGCGACCGCCGAATGTCGTCGAGCACCGCATGGGCATCAAGCCCAAGGTCAGGCCGATTGGGAAAATCCGCCGCGGTGACAATCTGACTCCCCCACCCAGGAAAGTCATGCGGCGTGTGATCCGACGTCGGATCATGCGCCGCGTCCCCGATCAACCCCCACTCATCGGCCCCGGTCCCAGGCGGCCGCGCCTGCGGCGCCCCGGCCTGTAATTGCTGTTGGAGGACCACCAACGAGCGTGCGGCTCTCCAGGCCATCGCTACCTCCCGTTGTAGGTATCGACGCCGACGCTATCCCTCCGCCGGGAGATCGACGACCGCTCCCACTCAACCGGTCGGCCACACCCACATGAACGCGTGTCCCTCCCACCCTGCCGAAGCGCTATCCGCCCACCTCAGCGACCCACCTTTAGTGGCAACCATCGAAGCTGCTGCGGATCTCCTTGCCCCGCCGCTCGTCCCGGAGGATGAACACGACCGGACACCGCGCACCGGCGTCAATCACAATCGCGGGGAGGTATCGCCCCGCGCCAGCGTCCCGGAACCGGGCTCGAACACGGCACCCGGCGGATCGCTGACACCGACCAGGCAGCGTGACCGTGGACGTCCACGCGTTGGTCGCCGTGAGTGTGCATCGCAACCGCAACACCACGCCTGACGTGACTTTGCTCAATCCGCAGGTCCGGCGCTCGGCGTGGTCGAACCGGTCGGTGCGGTGGCGCATGAACAGCCCGAACCCGACGGCCGCCACGAGGTTGACCACCAGCAGGGGGCCCCCACCCTGCACCCGGCACCACACTCCGAGCCGTCACGAACACTCGATTGGCACTTTGCACGTCCGCGGTGGTGGGCTCCGCAACCCGCCCGAACCGGAAGAAAATCAGCAGCACCAGCCCGGCCGCAATCGGCGCCAGCACCGCACTGACAATGCCGACCAGGGCCAACGGCGGCACCTCGGCGGGGGCAGCTTCCTTGACGTCGCTCGGCGCCGGCACGTGCTGGTCAGACTCCATGGCGCATGTCCCCCGATACGCAAGCCTGGACGCGTGGCCCTGAGGGCAAAGCGGTCCGGCAAGCGCCTGAAGCGATTCGCGAAGAGTTTGATGGCCACAACTTCCTCGGCATCGTTCGCGGCGCCACTTGGGAGCGCGTCGATCGATGGTCGGAGAACGCCGGCATGGTCGTAGAGCCGGCGGATGGGCTGGAACGGACCTATCACCGCAACCATGCATTCGACCGTCCCTGCGGGGTTCGCCGACCTCATCTTCACAATGCGGCTGCTGGCCGGCTCATAGACGCCCCTGGTCCGCCCCGAAGCAGCTCGGCATCGCCCGGAGGCAGTGCGAGGCCCGCCCAGGTGACGCTCCGCGAACCCTCGAACGTCGAAAGGGGCCACGGCCGTCACGGAGAAGGTCTACCGCCAATACGGATGACCCCCGAACGAATCAAGGGCCGTTTCCAGTTGTATGGAACGGCCCTTGAACTGCTGGTGGGCGATATTGCGTTTGAACCAGTGACCTCTTCCGTGTCAACGACTGATCATGACACGGCGGCCTCGGCCAACTTGCCGTGTGAACTGCGGTAACGGTCCCTGGGCATCCGTGATTGCGCGCGACAGTCCCGTTCAGTTTTCGCCCGCTTTGCCACCCACGCCGCGAGCAGGCCACGGTGAGACCGGCAGGGTCGCGGTCTGGTACTAGCAGTACGGTGTGCGGCCGGTAGGTCCCAGCAAACGGGGACCGGCAGCTATTACGCTTCATTACGTCCGCCCGACCATAGATTAATCCAGCCAGCGCACCAGGGCACGTTCGTACCTGACGATAGCCGACGCGAGCTTATGCTTTACCTTATCGACATTTGAAGAATGATGAGAGTCGGAAATCCAAAACTGGTCTTCATCATGGATTGACTTGAATGGCAATCCGGTCACATACTCGGCAACCTCGTCGTCCGCCATGGAGGATCGGTGTAGACCTAGGGGAATCGGCCAAAAGCGCTTGATTGTGCCGTCCGCAAGGAGCAGGACGGGGGAATAAAGACTAGGTCCGCCGCTGCTTCGGTCGTAAATTCCCCAAGTTTCCGCCAGAACCCAGCAGCGCTGACGCTCTATCACGTGGTAGCGACCGCCCTCCCCGTCGCGATATGGGCCGAACCGGTGCCACTTGGCGGGTGCCACTTGAACGTGCTGCTCGTTCCCCCAATCCGCCAGCCGCTCTGCAGCCTGCCTGCCGAGCGCCAGGATCTCCTCGCGCTCCCGCTGAATCTGCTCCCTCCTGCGCCGTTCGGCGTCGTCTAGCGACTTGGCAAGACCGCGGGCTTGATTGATCGCGTCATCTAGACTCACGTCACCCACCGTAGCCGGTACGTACAATATCTGTAAATATCCTGCACACCCCTTCGATCGACGATAGAACCCACTGGATCAGCGCCAATCCATGGTCCGACCTGGACAAACCATCCCGGAGTGCGCGCCGGTCCGCTCGCGTACGGCACGGTTGCCAACCACATTGCCTCCCGCTTTATGGTGGTGATGTGACCTTCGTGCTCTCCGTGCACAGTCGATACAGCGTCTGGATGGTTGCCGATCGGCGACTGTCGTTCTTGAATGGCCGTGCCGTCGAAGATGCGGTGAAAATCATGCGTCTTGAGGCCGTGGATGGCGGTGGTCTGCTCGGCTGCGCAGGCATCGGAGCGACTGGTGCAGGCACACGCCCGCCGGAATGGATAAGCACCGTCTTGCGTGGACGCCGGGGTCTTACATTCGAGCAATCTCTCAGCGTAATCGTGAACGCCGCAAACCGGGAAATACCGCGCGACATCTCCGGACAATGCCCAGAAATTTAGCGGCGAACACGATTGTCGCTTCGGCCTTCCTGCAGCACGTCGGGCGTAGGATCTTCAGCATCAACAATGTGATTGACCCAAGCACAGGTAAGCCTAGGTATCGGTTTGCATGGCATCAGAATTTGTCTGCGCCGGGATCGCCAAGCGGGCGAATCGGGGTTGCCGGCTCAGGAACGAGGTATCTTCTTGGAAGAGAAGAGTCGTGGATCCGCCCCCTTCTTCGCCTAGTCCGTGCGCATGATCGTGGGAGAGTATCGGACCTACCGATAGCGGACTATCTTGCGGCGATCAACTATTGGGTGCATCAGGGGGATAAGTATGTTGGGCCGCGATGCGTCGTTGCCTGGCATCGTCGGGGAGGCTCGAAAAAGCCGCGTCCGGCAGGTGGGCACCAGTTCTATGCTGGCCTCGATCGCGAGGATGATTGGCAGCCGCTCCCATCTATCGCAAATGGGATGGACGTTCGCGCCCTTGCTAAGGTTTGCATGAGTCATTTCTTGCGACAAATTGCGACTCGTGGATTCGATAACCTTCGTACCGGCTATGACGATTCCGAACTACACCGGCTAGTGGCAGAGATCCCCGATGAACCGAGGGAATGGCTTCGTTAGGCACATCTAGCAGCACTGGGATCACTTGCTGGTGATCCCAGGCATTACTGTTAACGGCTCACACGTTCAGGCCGCGTCGACGTCCACTTCACCTCCATCCAGCCCCGCTAGGTAGAGAGCAAGCACTGCGTGCAGCTCGCGCGCTTGGCGCGGTGTCATTTCATGTCCTTCGCAGTCATCACTTGCGAACTCAATCAGGAAGAGCGGTGGGAGCGTACCGTACTGACACAGCTGGACGTCTATGGAACTTCCGGCGTCCGGATCGAACGTGCCACGGTACTGCTCTGACCGATGGGCGCTGTATACGGAAGTCGATCGGCTGGCACTGCATCGCGGCCTGGCCCACGACCTCACGACCGCGATCGAACGCGCCGCACGCTGAAAGGAACGCCAACCGTCTCCCGTGCCCTGCACGACCTGGCCGCCGAGCAAGCCGTCATCGGTGCCGCGCTGCTCGCCCCGCACGTCGTCGCCGACCTGGCCGCCACCCTCGACCCGACCGACTTCCACCGGCCCTCCCACGCCGTGCTGTGGGAGGCCCTGCTCGCCCTGCACAGCACCGGCCGCCCCACCGACGCCATCGCCCTCGCCGCCTACCTCGCCGAGTCCGGCGACCTGCAGAAGGTGGGCGGAGCACCGTACCTGCACACACTCATGCAAGCCGTCCCAACGCCCGGCAACGCCGGCCACTACGCCGGCATTGTCGCCGAGCACGCCCGCCGCCGCCACGTGGTCAACCTCGGCGCCCAGCTCGCCGAGCTGGCCACCTCCGGCGCCGACGTGACCGACGTGGTGGCCGCCGGCCGAGCGATGCTCGACACGGCCACCGCCGGCGGCTGGCCGCCGCTCATCCAACTCGGCGCCGGACGGCATCTGCCAGCGTTCCCGGCCGAGGTGCTGCCCGGTGGGTCGCCGGGATGGTCCACGGCGTCGCGGAGTTCAGCCAAACGCCGGTCGACCTGGCCGGCAGCATCGCCACGGCAGCGCTCTCCACGGCCGCGGGCGGACGCGCCGAGGTGGAGGTGCGCGGGAACTGGCGGGAGCCGACGAACCTGTACACGGTCGTCGTCCTGCCGCCCGGCTCCCGCAAGTCCGCCGTGTTCTCGGCCATGACCGGCCCGCTGCTCAGCGCCGAGCGGCACCTCATGGACCGGGTTCGCCCGGCGATCGTGGAGGCCGAGCTCGCGCAGCGCGTCGCGGGCAAGGCCGCCGAGCGGGCCGCGAACGCCGCCGCCAACGCCGACGAGTCCGGCCGCGACACCCTGCTCGCCGAAGCCACCGCCGCCGCGATGCAGGCCGACGCGGTGACGGTCCCGGCGATGCCGCAGTTGGTCGCGGACGACGTGACGAGCGAAGCGGCGGCATCGTTGCTCGTCTCGCAGGGTGGCCGGCTGGCCGTGCTGTCGCCGGAGGGTGGCATCTTCGCCACGATCGCCGGCGCTACTCGGGTACGCCCAACCTCGAGGTGTTCCTCAAGGGCCATGCGGGAGACATGCTCCGCGTCGGCTGGCCCTCCCGGGCCGCCGAGATCTTCAAAGACTAGGGAGTCATGTCACCCAGTTTGTCTACCGGGACATGCAAGAGGGCCTGTCGATGACTCGACAGGCCCTCTGAGCTGGTGGGCGATACTGGGTTTGAACCAGTGACCTCTTCCGTGTCAAGGAAGCGCGCTCCCACTGCGCCAATCGCCCTTCAAAGGTGCCACACACAAACAGTGCAGCTCCGAGGTGGGAACGGGATTTGAACCCGTGTACACGGCTTTGCAGGCCGTTGCCTCGCCTCTCGGCCACCCCACCGTGGTGACTTTCCCGAGCGGACGACGGGATTCGAACCCGCGACCCTCACCTTGGCAAGGTGATGCGCTACCAGCTGCGCTACGTCCGCACCGCCGACCGCGTTCGTCGGCGACGGATGCAAACTTTAGCCGACCTCCAACCCCCATGCCAAACCGGTATCCCGCTTCGGCGCGTCGGGCCGGTCTGAGCTGCGGAAATTCAGCTGGCTGTCGCGGACAGGCCGGCGCAGGCGCGCAGGCCGGTGTACCGCTGCGTCAGTTTCTTGGCCTTGTCGCCGGTCAGCAGGACGGGCTGGCCGGTGTCGGAGACGACCGCGGGCAGGAACTCGGTTCGGACGACGGATCGGGCGCGGACGGTCAGCCGCAGGACGCCGGTTTCGGTGCTCTTGGAGGTGCCGTACCAGAGGAAGTTGCCCATGCCGTAGGCGACATACGTGCTGCCCAGCCAGCCCGAGCCCTGCAGGGTGTGGGCGTGCGCGCCGATAATGAGATCCGCGCCGGCCTTGGCGAGTTGGGCGGCGAAGGTCTTCTGTTCGCTGTTGGCGCAGCTGTTCGCCTCTTCGCCCCAGTGGTTGAAGACGATCACGAGGTCGGACTGGGCGCGGGCGGCGGTCACGGCGGCGATGGCGCGTTTGCTGTCGAAGGCCAGGGCCACGCCGGGCTTGTCGGGGCCGGGGGCCCAGGTCGTCGCGAGTTCGTGGACCTGGCTGAAGCCGAGCAGGGCGATCTTCACGCCCTTCACCGTCGTGTACAGCGGGGCGTACGCGTCGTCGGTGTTCTTGCCCGCGCCGAAGTACGGGTACTCGGCGGCGTGCAGTGCGTCCAGAGTGTCGAGCAGGCCGACGCGGCCGTAGTCGAGGATGTGGTTGTTGGCGATGGTGACCGCGTCGATTCCGGCGGCCTTGAGGGCGTCGATCGCTTTCGGTTCGGTCCTGAAATGGTACGTCTTCGGCTCCGGCGTCCCCCGCGACGTGATCGCCGTTTCCAGGTTGACCACGGTCAGATCCGCGTCTGCCAGGGTCGACGCGATCGGGCCGAAGGCGGTCTGCGGGTTCGCGAGCAACTTGGCGGTGCGCTCCATGAAATGGACGTCGCCGGCGAAGGCGAGGCGCAGTTCGGCCGGGGCGGGCGACGTCGTCACGGACGGCGCCGGACTTGCGGCGGCCGCGGCCGGCGGGGTCGGGGCCGCGGGGGACTCGCTGCAGCCCGCGAGCAGCAGCGTCAGGGCGAGCACGCGCACCTTCACGGCGTCACGCTAACGGGTGACGGCCCCCGTCGGCAGTCCCGCCGCGCGATGCGCTACAGTGCTTTCTCAGTGCGGACGTAGCGCAGCTGGTAGCGCATCACCTTGCCAAGGTGAGGGTCGCGGGTTCGAATCCCGTCGTCCGCTCTTTTCATGCCCCGAGTGCCCGCAGGCGGACCGCGGGAATCGGCCGTTTCGGCGCCTTCGCGAGCACCCACAGCGGGTTGGACACTCCCACGATGTCGCCCCCGGCCAGGCGGACCTGGACACGGACATAGTGGCCGGGCTGCACCGTGACGGTCTTCGATTTTTCGACCTTTTTCGACGGTACCGTCCCCGCCTCGTCCGCCACCCCCACGATCACTTCCGCCTTGGCCCCGCTGGGCAATCCGGTCGCGATCGCCTCGACCGTCACGGGCGTCTTCCGCAGCAGTACGGCGCCCATGTGCGAAACGCCGCCGATGCGCAGATCCAGGCTTCCCCGGTACCGCGCCAGATCCGTGAACCACGCCGCGCCCTTGGCCAGAGCCGCCAGCAGATCCGCCTGCGCCGTCGAGTTCGCCCACACGTACGTGATGTCGTGTTCCGGCTCCTTCGCCCAATCCTTCGCGTCGTGGTCGTCGCTACTGCCGACGGCGGTGAAGAACAGCGCGTTGCGGGCCGCGACGTCGAGGACCCAGAGCAGATCGTCGTACGGTTTGCGGCCGATCTCGACCAGGTCCACGCCGAGGAAATCGCGGTCCAGCATCAGCTTCACGAGCTCGTCGCGCTTGGCCACGTCCATCGGATGGTTCCAGCAGACGAGGCCGCCGTGCGCTTTGAGGTACCGGACCATCGAGGCGGTCAGGTCGGCGTTGTTGTCGCGGATCGGCGGATTCGGAAAGGACGGGAATCGCAGGTCGCCGCCGAACCAGTTCAGGTGCCGCACCAGCGACACCTCCAGCGCCCGGAAATGCGTGATCCCGGCCCCGTGCTTGACCGCGGCGGCCGCGATGACCTCGGCCCGCAGCTGCTCACCAGCCTGCCCGGCGCGGCGCGAGCGGTGGAACGTGAGCCGGTCGACGACGAAGCCCGCATTCTGCGTCCCGATCCGCAGACCGGTGAGCGCATTGTCGCCGGCGGCGATGTCCGGCCACAGCTTGGCGACGTCGTCGACGAGCACGAACGTGAATTCCTGCCATTGTGCCGGCTTGATCGGCAGGCGCACCGTGCCGACCGCCCCCTTGGCCGTGTGCGTGACCGCCGGGAAGGGGCCGATCTGGTACCGCAACGTCAGCACCCCCTTGCCGGGATGGTTCGACAATTGCAGCTCGAACAGCAGGGAGCCGTCGGCCGGGAGCGTTTCCGGCAACAGGTCCAGCGTGAGTTCGGTGTCAGCGATGCAGGAGTTCATGGTGTTGTTCCAGGACTGCCCGCGGTACCAGAGGATGCCCTTGCCCTTGGAAGCGAGCCGGAGTGCCTTGCCGGTGCCGTCCTGCGGCGAATGGGGCGACGCGACGAACGCGGCGACGGTGCCGGTCGGCTTTCCCTCGAGCTCCTTGGCCCACTTCCAGTCCTCGCCGTTCTCGGGCTCGGAGGCGCCGTCGAAATGCACGGCCTGGCGGTGCCCGAACGCGGCGATGCGGAAGTCGTGATCGGTCCACCAGATCACGTCGACGTCGTGCTTGCGGGCCTGCTCGAAGTGCGCCGAGAAGCTCGCGGTGCCCTCGCTGAACGGCCCGTGAATGTGCATCGCCATGCTGATCGGCTGCGCATTCCCGGCGGCCGGCAAAGCGGCGGCCCAGTCCTCGGTCGGCTCGGCGGAGTTCGGCATCGCCCCAGCGAGAGCGGCACCGGCGGTGGCGAGCACGGTACGGCGGGTCAGCGTGTGGTCCACATTCCCTGACGTTCCCGGATCGACGCCGGGCCCCGCAGCCGAATGGCTAAAGCTGCTCCACGTGGATGTCCAGTTGACCCGATCGGGGCTCCTCGACGCGATAACCGAGTTCGCGCAACGTTTCCGTGAGCTTTACCGCGTTGCGGGGCCGTGCGCCGGCGGTGAGCAGCGCGCGCACGATGCGGCCCTTGGTGGCCTTGTTGAAGTGGCTGACCACCTTGCCGCCGTGCAGCACACGAACGGTGACGCAGTTGCGCGGGACCCACATCGAGGTGTACGCCGACGAGCGCAGATCGAGCACCAGCCCGTCCCCGGCCAGTTCGTCCAGCGGCGCGAGCAGTGCGCGTTTCCAGTGCGCGGTGAGCGTTCCGGTTTCGGGCAGCCGGACCCCGATCGAGCACCGGTACGGCGGAATCCGGTCCCCGATGCCCACGACGCCCCACAGCCCCGTGAAAATGAGCAACTGCTTCGCGGCGCGACGTTTGGCGGCCGGATCGAGCGTGGCCAATCCGAGTGCGTCGTAGAGCACGCCGGTGTACACCTTGCCGGCGGCGACGGCGGGCGCGGTCTCCAGCCGCGCGTTGCGCTCGACCTCGCCGACCTGCCCCTCGGTGAGCCCGAGCGTGGCGAGCGCCTTGTCCGGCTCGGTGGCGAGCTTCACCAGGTCGTCGAGCACGGCCCGGCGCGCGTCGGTGAGCGCCGGCACGGAGAGGCTCGCCAGGTCGAGCGGCGTCCCGCGCCGGGGGGCGTCGGCCTTGCCTTCGGAGGGCGGGAGGAGGATGAGCACGTGCGGACAGTACCGCTCAGGGGTCGGCCACGATTTCGACGGTCTCGGCGTTCACCTGCGCGACGGTGCCGTCCGCGTAGCGGATCTCCAGCAGCGGTACGCCCCGCTCGATGCCCAGCCGCGCCCGCTCGTCATCGCTGGGCATCCGGCTGACCAGCGTGGCCCCCGCGGGCAGCAGCACCCGGCGCCGCGGCGGCGGGTTGCGCACCCGCGCGACCCGGCCGCGCCTGGTGGCGATCAGGCCCTCCTCGCGCAGCACGGCGAGCGCCCGCCGGACGGTCATGAGGCTGACACCGAAGTCCGCCGTGAGAATGGCCTCCGAGGGCAGCGGAAGCCCCGCGACATACTCCCCGGCGCCGATACGTTCGCGGATGGCATCGGCGATGTCGCGGTACCGCGCCTGCCCCTTGCGCCCCCGTTTGTACACGGCGGTGAATGTAGGCCCCTATGGCCCTACACGACGAAGTTGCTTCAGCCGCAGCGGTACAAGACGGGCGGCGGCGGGCCAGGTGGCTCAGCCGTTGCCGTACAAGGCCCGGGCCTCGTCGCCGGCCTCCTTGACCTCGGCCGGCGGCGGGGCGGCGACCGTCACCGGCGTGCCGAACCCGCTCAGGCGGATCGTGACCCGTTCCGGTTTCATGCCCGGCGCGACGGACGGGGAGTGCAGGACCAGGCTCGTGACGTAACCCTGCCCGTCCAGCATGGCCTCGAACGAGACCTGCGCGGCCGCGGAAAATTCGTACTCCGGCGAGGTGCGGCTCAGCTTGGACGGGTCCAGCCGCCCCGTGAACGCCCCGGGCCCCGTCCGGACCACGTACGTGAGGGCACCGGCGGCCGACCCGACCGTCGCCACGATGCCGGCAAAGCCGATCTGCGCGACCAGCGGCGCCCGCGCGAGGCTCATGTGCGTCCAGTGGTCGGTGGCCAGCGCCCTCGCGTTGCCGCGGCTGTACACGTCGTCGCCGATCACCGTGCTCTCGAGCTTGCCGACGACCGGGGACCGGACCTCGGACGTGCCGCTGGAGGCCCCGCGCGCCGGGTCGCTGACGCCGGTCATGGTGCCGGTCACGGCGCCGGTCTCCTCGGCCGTCTCCACCGTGTACGCGCTCGGGACCGCCGCTGTCCGCACCAGCCCGGCGGCCAGCTCCTCCCGCGCGCTCGCGGACGACGATGCCGCCGCTGACGACGCCGGAGCCGAGCCGGCCGGCTTCGCGTCACAGGCGGCCGTGGCCAGCACGACCGCCACGAGGGTCACCATCAACGTCCTTCGCACGGCGGTGATCATGCCATGGCCCGTGCAGGGCCCGGGCAGCGGAGATCGTGCTCCAGACTGTACTGATGGCTGACGATGTCGGATCGGTGTTCGAGCGGGAACTGGTCCTGGCCACCCTCGCCGGATGGGCCGCCCTCCCCGTCGACGGGCTGCGCCGCCTGATCGAAGCGGCCGCCGCCGAAGACCGCCTGGATCAGCTCATAGCGTCGCCCGGGCTAATAACAGCATCCAATCCAGGTGTACTCCTGACCGCCCTCCAAACCGCCGGCGATCGAGGCCGCATGTGGGCAGCGGTGCTGGACGCCGCCGATCTCCTGGAAGACAACAACACTGCCGACCGGGTGCGGCTCGCGCTCGCCGGATTCAAGGGCGCTCCCATCTGGGCCAGTCCAACAGCACAACCCGTCTGGAGCACCGCCCCCGCCGCAGCCGCCGCCCCGATGACCGGGCACACCAACGAAGTCCAAGACGTAGCGGCGGTACCCGGAAAGAGCCTGGTGGTCTCCGCCGGCCGGGACGGAACGGTGCGCGTGTGGGACCCAGTAGCCGGAGTACAGCTCGGCACCGAGTTCACGGGCCACACCGGCTGGGTGGAGGCGGTCGCGGTGGTGCCGCTCGCCGACGGGCGCACGCTGATCGCGTCCGGCGGCGAGGACGGCACAGTCCGCCTGTGGGACCCCGAGACGGGCCAGGCGGCGGTGCTGACCGGGCACGGCAAGCGCGTCTCCGCCGTGACCGCGCTGCCGCTGTACAACGGCCGGATTTTGGTGGCCTCCGGTGGCAAGGACGGCAAGGTGCGCCTGTGGGACCCCGTCACCGCGAAGGCCGTCGGGGCGCCGATCGACGCGGAGAACGACTGGGTGTCAGCCCTCGCCGCGGTCCCGCTGCACGACGGACGGACGGTCCTCGCCTGGAACGCGGCCCGCGCGATGATCCAGCTGTGGGATCCGATCAACGAGCGACCCGTCGGGAAGCCGCTGCGGGGCCACTCCAGATCCGTGACGGCCCTCGTCGCCCTGCCGCTCGACGACGGGCGGACGCTGCTCGCCTCCGGCGGGGACGACGGGATACGGCTGTGGGATCCCAACACCGGCGAAGCGGTCGGCAAGCCGATGACCGCACACAACGCCACGGTACTGGCGCTCGCCGTCCTCCCACTCAAGAAAACGCTCCTGGTCTCCGGCGGAGGCGACGGAGCCGTGCGGCTGTGGGATCCCGGCACCGGGGCAGCCGTCGGCGTGCCGCTGACCGGCCAGTCCCACAACGTCGCCGGCGTCGCGGCCGTGCCGATGCCCGGCGGGCGGACCCTGATCGCGTCCGGAGGCTGGGACCGTACGGTCCGCATGTGGGACTTCGCCGCGACAACAATCACCACGCCGCCCCGGACCGGGCACACGCGGTGGGTGCGGGCGCTGGCTGCTCTCACGACCCCGCACGGAACCCTGCTGGCCTCCGGTGGCCTCGACGACACGGTACGGCTGTGGGACGCCGGCACCGGCGAGCCGTTCGGGCGGCCGCTGACCGGGTTCAGGGAGTCGGTCCGGGCGCTCGCCGCACTCGACATGCCGGACGGCCGGACGCTGCTGGCCACCGGCGACGGCGACTACCAGGTGCGGCTGTGGGATCCGCTGTCCGGCTGGCCGGTCGGGCGACCGATGAGCCAGCGCGGTGCGGTGCAGGCCCTCGCGGCGGTACCCCACGGCGGCCGCACGTTGCTCGCCACGGCCGGCGGCGACAAGACGATCCGCCTGTGGGATCCCAGCACGTGTGAGGAGGTCCGGGAGCCGATGCGGGGCCACACGTACGCGGTCCACGCACTGGCCGCCATCCCCCTCGAACGGACGCTGCTGGCCTCCGGGAGCCTGGACGACACCATCCGCCTCTGGGACGTCGAGACCGGCGAACCGGTCGGGGAGCCGCTCAAAGGCCACTCCGGGTCGATCCACATGCTGGCCTGGGAGCCGCGCCTCGGGCTGCTGATCTCCGCCAGCTCGGATCGGACGCTGCGCTTCTGGGATCCCGGCACCGGCCAGCCGGTCGGGGAGCCGCTGACCGCACACGACAGCAAGATCCAGGGCGTCGTGGTGGTGACGCAAAAGGTGCTCGCCACGGTCAGCCTGGACCATTCGCTGCGCTGGTGGGACATCGAAACACGCACCCAGGTCGGGCGGCTCGACACACCCGACGTGATGTGGGCGATCGCCGCGCTGCCGGACGGGCGGGTCGCGATCGGCTACGGCAACGACATCGCTGTGGTGCGCGGGCGGGGCGACCTCGCCGACATGCTCGACGGCGAGGTCGCTCCGTAAGGCATCAGGCCGGGGCGAGGCTGAACTTCTCCCAGGCCCCGACCTCGGCGCGGTTGGCGATCAGCGGCGCGTTGCCGCCCTGGTCGGCCGTCACGAACTTGCCGTTGGCGTTGGCCCGGAAGCTGACCGTCCCGTCCGGGTTGTTCACGATCTGGAACATCTCCCACGCCCCGACGACCCCGCGGTTGGCGATCAGCGGGCCGTTGCCGCCGTTCGCCGCCGACACGTACTGGTAGTTGGCGTGCGACGTCAGCGCCACGTAGCCGTTGCCGAGGTCGAGGACGTCGTAGGTCTCCCAGGCGCCGACCTGGCCGCGGTTGGCGATCAGCGGGCCGTTGCCGCCGTTGGACGCCGACACCAGCAGGTTGTTGATGTAGGCGGTCACGCTGACCGTCGTCGGGGCCTTGACCTTGGTGAACCGCTCCCAGGCGCCGACCTCGGTGCGGTTGGCGATCAACGGCGCGTTGCCGCCCTGGTCCGCGGTCACGAACTTGCCGTTGGCGTTGGCCTTGAGGGCGATCGTGCCGTCGCCGTTGTCGACGACCTGGAACTTCTCCCAGTCGCTGACCGTGTCGCGGTTGGCGATCAGGGGGTTGTTGCCGCCGGCCTCGGCCGTGACGTACTTGAGGTTCGCGCGGCTGCGCAGGGCCACGAAGCCGCCGCCGACGTCCATCACGTCGTACTGCTCCCAGGTGCCGACCACGCCGCGGTTGGCGATCAGCGGGGCGCCGCCGCCGTTGGCCGCCGAGACGTACTGCCCGTTGGCATTGGCCCGCAGCTCGATCGGGGGGATGCCGTTGTAGGTGGCGGTGTACGTGGTCGCCCCGGCCGGAGCGGTCAGCGTGTGGGTCTGCCCGCCGCTGTCCGACCAGGAGCCGAAGCCGTACGTCATCGCGGCCGTCGTCTGCGGGCCCGGCGCGCTGATGGTGTTGGTCGAGCCGACGATCACCTTGCGGGTGAACGGCGTGGCCTGGGCCGTCGAGCCGACCGCGAGCTGCAGCCCGGACGGCTTCGAGGCGAAGGACAGGTCGACCGTCTTGGGCTGCAGGTCGACGGTGGAGACGCTGGTCAGTCCGCCCGCGTCGGTGGCCGTCAGGCGCAGCCGCAGGTACGACGGGTACTCGTGGTCGGGCGCCGGGAACGAGCCGCTGGCCACGCCGTTGAACGTCTGCAGGAAGTGCGTGTGGCACGCGTCCGGGGTGGTGCAGTGCTCCAGCAGCACCTCCCACTTCAATGCCGAGGCGGGCAGGTTGCCCTGCTGCGGGTCGCTGGCGTGCCCGGAGAACGACACCGTGTCGCCGACGCCCCACTTGAGGGCGGCCGTCGGCGAGTCGATCACGGCCGTCGGTGAGCCGTTGCCCGCGGTGATGGTGACCGAGGACGTGTCGCTGGCCCCGAGCGGGTCGCTGACCTTCAGCTGGGCCGAGTAGCCGCCGTCGCTGGTGTACGTGTGGCTGGCCGTCACCCCGGTCGCGTCGAACGTGCCGTTGCCGTCGAAGTCCCACTGGTACGTGAGCTGGTTCTGGTCGGCCACGTCCTGGTCGGTCGAGGCGGACGCGTTGAAGGTCACCGCGAGCGGCGTGGTGCCGGAGGTCGGGGTGGCCGTGAACGAGGCGATCGGCGGCCGGTTGGTCGGGAAGTAGCGGATCCGGCGGATGGTGCCGCCGACCATGTCCACGTAGTACAGGTCGTCGCCGGGGCCCATGGTGATGTAGGCCGGGGTCGAGGCGCCGCCCGCGAACGTCTGGATCTGCGCCGGGTCGGGCAGCCCGTTGGCGCCCTTCATCATCGCCCAGATGCAGCCGCGCGAGTAGTCGGCGAAGAACAGGGCCCCGTTGTACGCCGACGGGTACGAGCCGCCGCCGGTCGGGTAGAACGCGAGCCCGGTGACCGACGAGCCGCCGGACCCGCACGCCTCGCCGGGCACGACCTGGCTCATGTGGTTGTAGGTGTAGTACGGCGCGGTCTGCCCGCCCCCGGTGTACAGGCTCTGGCACAGCGACAGCGCCGCGCCCTCGTAGCCCGGCTGCACGGCGTTGCCCTCGTAGCAGGGCCAGCCGAAGTTGGTGGCGGTGCCGGCCGGGTTGGTGATCCTGTTGATCTCCTCCCACGAGTTCCAGCCGACGTCGCCGGTCCAGATCTCGCCGGTGCCCGGGCGGGTGGTGAACCGGAACGGGTTGCGCAGGCCGTACCCGACGATCTTGGCGCCGGCCGGGTTGGCCGGGTCGACGCGGACGATCGAGCCGTCGTACCGCAGCGGGTCACCGGTCGTGCGCAGGTCCTGCGAGCGCAGCGCGCCGCCCTCCCCCGCCGGGTCGCCGCACGGGTTGACCGGGGTGCCGAACTGGCCGAAGTCGGCGCCGCCGAAGCTGGCCCCGTCGCCGCCGGAGACGTAGAGCGCACCGTCGGAGCCGAAGTGCAGGTCGCCGATGGAGTGGCTGGGGAACTGCTGGCACCAGTCGGTGATCAGCGGCTGCTCGGTGCCGGTCCAGGCGTTGCCGTTGGCGGTCAGCTTCGACAGCCGGCCGCTGACGATGCAGTTGCCGCCGGCGCCGCCGCCGGGGACCACGCAGTCGTCGCCGTAGGTCGGCGCGGCGCCGCCGATCGGGGCGTCGTAGGCGTACAGCACGTAGACCGAAGGGTCGGCCGGGAACGTCGGCGCGAGCGCGAGGCCCAGCATGCCGCGGTCCCAGTAGTCGTGCACCTTGCCGGAGAGGTCGGCGAACACGGACGGGCTCGGGTCCGACAGGTTGTCGAAGACCTTGACCACGCCGTTCTTCTGCGCGACGAAAACGCGCCCGTCCGAGGCGAACTGCACGCTCGTGGGCTGCGTCAGGCCGCTGAACACGACCTGCTCCTGAAAACCGTTCGGCAGCGTCGCCGCATTCGCGGCGGAATGCCCGAAATTCAACGCGATTACTGCACCCGCAAGGGCTACTGCACCGGTTGTCAAAAACGACAAACGCCGACGCAACGACATTTTTTGCGCTCCCTGTTGATGGGCCCCGTCCCCAAAGTGGCGACAGCGTAACCCGGCCCGTCAACAGGCTTCATTGTGCGTAAGGGTGAGTTTTGCTCACCCTCAAGGTCAAAACGACCGTCTATCCCAGGTTCACCCTGCTAGGCGGCCGTCTGCTGATACACACGGATGTAGTCGACCTCCAGCTGGCGGGTCAGCGTCGGGTCGGTCAGGCCGACGTTCCAGGACCGCTGCCACTCGTTGTCGACCATCATGTGCAGCAGCAGTTGCATCGGGCCGTTCTCGATCGCGGACGTGTCGGTGAAGCGCGCGCACTCGACACCGTCGATGTACCAGGAGATGTGGTCGGGCTCCCAGTCCACGGCGAGGCGGACGTAGTCCTTGGAGTAGTCCTTGGCCGGGCACTTGCCGTTGCTCTTCTTGCCGCTGTTCACGTGGTACTCGTTCTTGCGCTCGCCCCAGTGGTAGGTCATGAACATCGAGGCCGGGTCGTTGCCCATCACCTCGAGGATGTCCAGCTCGGAGCGGTAGTTGAAGGACGGGTCGGCGGGCAGCATCCAGAACGCGGTGAAGAAGCCCTGGGTGCCCGGGAACTTCAGGCGCGACTCGACGTAGCCGTACGTGAACGAGTACAGGTACTTGTTGGTGCCCGAGTTCGGCCGCGCCGTGGAGACCAGGCCCGCCTTGTACGTGCACGAGCCGCCCTGGCAGGCGCTGCTCTTGTAGGCCGGGCTGAGCGGGGCCGCGATGAGCTTGGCGGTGCCGCCGGAGACCTGGACCTGGCTGGGCTGGTAGTGCTCGCGCCCGCCGTTGAAGGTCGAGGTGCAGTCGCCGCTGTTCCAGTCGAAGCACGGGGTGAGCTTGGACTTGTCCAGCGCGGTGCCGTTGAACTCCTCGCTGAAGCCGACCGTCCAGCGCTTGCCGGCCGCGGGCGTGATCGGCGGGGCGCCCGGGGCGTTGGCCGCGCCGCCGCCCGCCTTGGTGGTCGCGCCCGGCTTGCCCGACGCGGACGCGGCGGCCGAGGCGGGGACCGAGGCCGAGCCGGACGGGCCCGCTTCGAGCAGCCCGGAGGCGCCGGCCGGGTCGGCGTTGCCGATGCCCTCGGGGTCCGTGCCGGTGCCGGTGTCCGCGGCCGAGTCGCGGCTCATGAACGCGACCGCGCCGGCGCCCGCCCCGACGAGCAGGACGGCGGCCGCGGCGGCCACGACGATCCAGATCCGGCGGCCGCCGGAACGGCGCGCGGGGGCACCGATATGGCCGATTTCGCCGGTTTCCGGGTGCTCGGATGCTGCCGGTTCGAAACGCATTCGCCCGCCAATCGGTGCGTATTTCGCAGGTGTGGACATCTGCCGGACCAATTTGCAGCGGCCACCCTACCACCGGAAAACGAGCGCTCTTCAAATTGATACGGCCGGGGCCCGCCACGAAGAATGGCGGACCCCGGCCGGTGACGGATCTTATGCGTGGCGGCCGGACTGGGTGAACGGCATGCCGTGGTGATTGGTCTGGGCCAGGCGGCTGTTGAGGTTGCCCGCGTTGGCGATCTTGTCGTGGTACGCCTCGCGACGGCGGGCGACGCAGCCCGTCGGCTTGTCGCAGGCCGAGACCAGGTCCGGGTCGAGGTGCGTGTTGAGCCCGTCGCGCAGCAGCATCAGCGCCTCCGCGCGCAGCTGCGAGACCCGCGACTCGGTGACCCCGAGCTCGTGCGCGATCTCCATCATGGGGCGCTCCTGGAAGAAGTACCCCTTGACGACCTTCCCCAGCCGCTCGGGCAGCGCCTCCACGGCGTTGTGCAGGTACCCGATGCGCTCCCGGTGCAGGATCAGGTCCTCGGGCCCGGCGGCCCGCTCCGGGACCATGTCCTCGGCGCTGCCGGCCGCGAAGCCCTGCAGCGACAGCACGGCCGCGCGCTGCACGTCGTCGTCGATCGCCTGCAACTCGTCGACGCTCACCCCGAGCGCCTCCGCGAGCTCGTGGTTCGTCGGGGTGCGGCCGAGCGCCGCGGTGAGCTCCTGTTGCATCGCGTCGACCTGCCTGGCCCTGGCCCGCACGGACCGGCTCGCCCAGTCCAGCCCCCGCAGCTCGTCCAGGATCGCGCCCCGGATGCGGGTCGTGGCGAAGCTGCCGAACGGAATGCCGCGGCTCGGGTCGAACGCCTTCGCGGCGCCGGCCAGAGCCGCCATCCCGGCCGAGACCAGGTCCTCGCGGCTGACATGGGCAGGCAGGCGGCCGAGCGTCTGGCGCACCAGATGCCCGACGAGCGGCAGGTGCTCGCGGATCAGATCCTCGAGCTCGCGGCCTTCCAACTGGACCTTGAGCGTGGCACCCTCAAGGGTCGTTGTCATCGGTTCCCCCTCGTGTCCGGGTGGACCCCAAGCAGGCGGTCCACCTGCTGACACGAAGAACTTTCGACTACGAAGGGTGCTTACGCCGTCACTTTCGGTTGCTTATCGGGTGCAGGACGGTGAGAGTCCTCAAGGCTCGGCGTGTCGCGTAGCGCGCCGAAGCGTTCGAACACCGGTACAGTCCCGAACCGATGAATCTTGTGCCTCCCGGGCCCCGCCTGCGCCGGGCCGCCCGCCGCGACTTCGGCTGGGACACGCTCCGCCCCGGACAGCTGCCGCCGATGCGCGCCCTGCTCCGGAAGCGTGACGCACTCGTCGTGTTACCCACCGGCGGCGGGAAATCCGCGATCTATCAGGTTCCGGCGACCTTGATCGCCGGGCCGACCATCGTCATCTCACCACTTCTGGCCCTCCAGCAGGACCAGATCGCCGGTCTCAACCGCCGCCGCGAGGGCCAGGCGGTGCGGATCAGCTCCGCCGAGACCCCCGCCCAGCAGCGCCGGGCGCTCGAGGCGCTGCAGGCCGGCACCGCCCGGTTCCTGTTCATCACGCCCGAGCAACTCGGCAACCCGGACCGCCTCGCCGAGGTCCGCGCGCTGCGGCCCGGGATGGTGGCCGTCGACGAGGCGCACTGCGTGTCGGCCTGGGGCTACGACTTCCGCCCCGACTACCTGCAGCTCGGGCACCTGATCCGGGAGCTCGGCCGGCCGCCCGTCGTGGCGCTCACCGCGACCGCCTCGCCGCCGGTGCGGGCCGACATCATCGCCGCGCTCGGCCTGCGCGACCCGTTCACGCTGGTGGCCGGGCTCGACCGGGCCAACCTCGAACTCGGCGCGGTGCACTGCACCAGCGACGAGCAGCGCTGGCAGCGCCTGCTGGCCCAGGTGCAACAAGAACAACAAGCGCAAGGGCAAGAGCGACAACCCGGCATCGTGTACGCCCCGACACGCGCCATCGCCGAGCAGTACGCGCAACGGCTCGACGAGCGCGGCATCCCCGCCGTCGCGTTCCACGCCGGACTGTCCGCGGGCGAACGCAACCGGCGCTACGGGGACTTCATGGCCGACAAGATCCCGGTCATGGTCGCCACCAGCGCGTTCGGCATGGGCGTGGACAAGCCCAACATCCGCTGGGTACACCATGTGGCCCTGCCGGACTCGCCCGACAGCTATCTGCAGGAGATCGGGCGCGCGGGCCGCGACGGCGCCAAGGCCCGCACGATCCTGTTCTTCCGCCCGGAGGACGTGGCCCTGCAGCGCTTCTTCGCCACCGGCGCGCCCGACGGCAAGGAGCTGACCCAGCTCGCGGCGGCGCTGCGCGAGGGCCCCGTGACCCGCACCGGGCTCGCGACCCGCAGCGGGCTGCCGGCCCGGCGGATCATGTCCCTGCTGAGCCTCCTCGAACAGGTCGGAGCGGCCGAGGTCGGGGCCGGCAACAAGCTCACCGCGCCCCGCTACGCGCCCACCCCGGCCGAGGCCGCCCGGCTCGCGCTGGCCCAGTTCGAGCGGCACCAGACGCTGCGGCGATCCCGGATCGACATGATGCGGCAGTACGCGGAGAGCTCCAACTGCCGCGGCCGGTCCCTGCTCGCGTACTTCGGCGAGCAGGCCGACGCCCCGTGCGGGCACTGCGACAACTGCGCGGCCGGCACGGTCGTCGTCGATCCGGTGGTACCACGGAAGCGTTGGTTCGATCGTTTCTTGAACAAGCGGGCCGCTCCCGTCACGGCCACCGAGGTCTCCGTGCCGCGCCAGGTCGACCACGAGCGGCCGTTCCCGGTCTCCAGCGAGGTGCGGCACACGACGTGGGGCACGGGCACGGTGATGGCCTACGAGCAGGACCGCGTCGTGGTGCTGTTCGAGGAGGTCGGGTACAAGACGCTGAGCGTGCCGATCGTGCGCCGGTCGAACCTGCTGGAACCCGTCGGATAGCGGACACCGAATAGTTAGGGTCGTCGCATGGCTGAGATTCCCGCCGATCTGAACGCCGCCAACGCCGCGCTCATCGAGCAGTTCCGCGCGGCCGGGCGCAAGCTCGAAGGACGGCCGCTGCTGCTGCTCACCACCACCGGGCGGCGCACCGGCAAGCACCACACCAACCCGATGATGTACGTCCGCCTCGACGACCGGCTGCTCGTGGTCGCCTCGGCGGCCGGCGCCGAGCACGACCCGGACTGGTACCGCAACCTCGCCGCCGACCCGGCCGTGACGGTGGAGGTCGACGGCGACGAGTACCCGGCCACGGCCCGCCCGGCCGAGGGGGCGGACCGCGACGCCCTGTTCGAGCGGATCGCCGGGCAGTACCCGTTCTTCAAGGACCACCAGGCCGGGATCGAGCGCCGGATCCCGGTCGTGGAGCTGCTCAGACGGGGCTGACGACCCGCTCGGGCTCGACGAAGTCCCGGCTCGTGCCGTCCTGCTCGGGCTTCCACCACGCGTCGGTCAGGTACTCCTCGGGGACGTCGTCCTCCCACGGGTCCACGCCGAGGCGCTCCATCGCGTCGAACCAGGCGTCCCGCCGCGACTCCGGCAGGCGGCTGCCGCACCACGGGCAGAAGCCGATGACGACCATCGAGGAGCCGCCGTCGCGGACGGGCAGGCCGTACTCGTCGAACTTCGGCATGTAGACGACCACGACATCGGGGTCGTCCCACGGGTCCTCGGTGCGGTCCTCGGCGTCCAGTTGCGCGCGCATCCCGTCGCAGCAGTGTCGTAGCACCGCAGGAGTATGCACGCTTCCCGTCGTTGGGACGAAAACTGGCTGATCAGCTGTCATGTGGGGGATAGTTCCGGCGCCCCCGCGCGGCTAGCTTCGGTCCCAGCACCACTTGACCATGAGCAGAACGCAACGCGGCTCGCCGCGGCCCCTCGAAGGGAACCATCATGAGCGACTACGAGACCGGCGAGACCGGCGACACCGGCGCGGACTACGGCCACTACTCGGCCGGCCAGGAGAGCGCCGAGCTCGACCAGCTGCACCAGGCCCAGGGCTCGGAGCAGGACGCCCAGTCCCAGTTCGGCGTCTTCGAGAACGACCACCACGCGCAGGAGTCCACGGACTACTCGACCGGCCAGCACGTCGAGTACGACCAGCCGGCGGCCGTGCACTACTCGTCGGACAACTTCACCAACTACAGCCACGACGCGTCCGAGGACGACCACACCTTCGCCGCCCAGGGCAGCGAGTCCTCGCACTCCGCCGAGTTCTCCGAGCTCGACGCGCTCGAGCAGAAGTTCGACGCCGCGTTCGCCGAGGGCACCGAGTTCCACCAGGACGGCGTGGCCGGCGGCGGCGCCGCCGAGCTCGGCCCGGCCGACAAGTAGACCGCGCCCAACCAGCCCGACCAGAAACGGCCGGCCGGCGCCCTTAGTGCGCTGGCCGGCCGTTTGCTTCGAGCAACACGTCGGCCGCCGCGGTGCGGACGTTGAGGACGCAGCGGCCGTCGCGGTGGGTGCGGACCAGGCCCGCCGCTCGCAGGACGGCCAGGTGCTGGGAGACGCCGCCGGGCGTGATGCCGATCCGCCCGGCCAGTTCGGTGGTCGAGGAGGGCACCGCGAGCTCGGTCAGCAGCCGCGCCCGGGCCCGGCCGACGAGCGCCCCCAGCGCGCCCGCGCCGGCGTCCGGCGGCGACTCCCACAGCGCGCCGACACCGCGCGGCGGGTAGGCCAGCTGGGCCTGCGCGCCGAACACGGTCAGCACCGACGGCCACACGAACACCGACGGGACGAGCACCAGGTCGCCGCCGTCGGGCACGTCCGCGGCCGTGCACCAGCGCTGCAGCACCGACAGGGTGCCGCCGGCGAACGAGACGTTCGCGTGCAGGTCGTTGAGCAGCCCGCCCACGCCGTCGGCGGCGAGGGTCCGGGCCCGCGCGTACACCTCGGCCTCCAGCAGCGCGCGGATGCGGGGCCAGTCGGGGGCGAGGGCGGCGTCGAAGTACGAGCGCAGGCCCTTCGCCAGGATCGCCGGGTCGGGCGGGTCATCGGTGCCGGTCTGGGCCGCGACCACCTCCGGCGGCGTGGCGGCCAGCGCGGCGAGCTCGTCGTCGAGGTCCGGGAAGGGGCCCGGCGGGGTCGGGGTGAGGAAGTCGGGGATGTACCCGGGCGCCGGCGCCACCAGCAGCGGCACCTCGAGCCCGCGGACCCGGCGCACCCACGGCAGGTGGACCGCGTGCGCGCCGGGATCGCGCAGCACGCGCAGGCTGGCGACGGTCTCCCAGAGCGGCGAGACGGCGAAGCGGATCCGCGCGATCGCGGACGCGGAGAGGCCAATCGACACCATGGAGTACCAATTTAGCGGTAACTGAAACGTTGGGGCCGGTGCGCACGGCGGCGCGAGAATGACCCGCATGACCAACCGCGCCGCTCACTTCCGGTCCCTGCACACCGCCGCCGCCCCGCTGGTGCTCGCCAACGCCTGGGACCCGGCCTCCGCCCGCATCGTCGCCGCGTCCGGCGCGCCGGCCATCGCGACCACGTCCGCCGGCGTGGCCTGGACGCTGGGCGCCCCCGACGGCGACACCCTGGCCCGCGACCGGGCCCTGGAGCACCTGGCCCGGATCGTGCGCGCGGTCCCCGAGCCGTTGCCGGTCACCGCCGACATCGAGTCGGGCTTCGGCGCGACCCCGGCCGACGTGGCCGAGACGATCCGCGGCGTGCTCGCGGCCGGCGCCGTCGGGATCAACCTGGAGGACACCGCCCGCCACGGCGCCGCGGCGACCCTGCGCGACGTCGCCGACCAGCAGGCCCGGATCGCGGCCGCCCGGGCCGCGGCCGACGACGCCGGCTTGGAGCTCTACATCAACGCCCGCGTCGACACGTACTTCCGCGGTCGCCCCGAGGAGACCGTGGCCCGCGCGGAGGCGTACCTGGCGGCCGGCGCGACCGGCATCTTCGTGCCCGGGGTGGCCGACGCCGACGCGATCGGCGCCCTCGCCAAGGCGATCCCGGCGCCGCTGAACGTGCTCGCCGAGGCCGGGACGCCGCCGGTGGCCGAGCTGGCCGCGCTCGGCGTGGCCCGGGTCAGCCTGGGCTCGTGGATCGCCGAGGCCGCCTACGCCCTCGCCCGCCGGGCCGCCGAGGAGGTCTACTCGGCCGGCACGTACACCTCGCTCGCCGGCTCGTACGACTTCGGCGAGCTCAACGCGCTCATGTCCTGAGCTCCGTCGAGCGGCTCGCCGACCTCGTGGCGCGGACCGGTCTCACGCGGGCCGGCCCGCCGACGCCTTCCGGGCGCGTTTTTCGGCGTACATCGCGAGGTCGGCGCTCCGCAGCAGCGCCCGGGCCTGGATCGGCTCCGGGCCCGACACGGCCACGCCGACGCTGCAGCCGACCCGGACGGTGTGCCCGGCCACGTGCATGTCCCGCTCGATCGCGGCGACCAGCCGGGCCGCGACCGCCTCGGCCACGTCGGTGCCGCCGACGCGGGTCAGGATCACGCCGAACTCGTCGCCGCCGAGCCGCCCGACGACGTCCGAGGCCATGGTCGAGCGGCGGATCAGCCGGGCCACCAGGGCGAGCAGCTCGTCGCCGGCCTCGTGCCCGAGGGAGTCGTTGACCTGCTTGAAGCCATCGAGGTCGACGAAGAGCAGGGCGATGCGCGCCGGCGTGGCCAGCGCCGCCTCCAGCTCCAGCATGAACGTCTGGGCGTTGACCAGGCCGGTGAGGGCGTCGTGGGTGGCCGCGTAGGCGACCTCGTCCTGGGCCGCGCGCCGCTCGGTGACGTCGCGGTAGTGCCCGACCACGCCCTGGACGGCCGGGTTGTCCAGCAGGTTGCGCGAGCTGACCTCGAACCAGCGCCACTGCCCGCCGGCGTCGCGGATGCGGAACTCGCCGCGCTCCTCGTTCGTCTCGTCGCCGGCCAGCACCCGCCCGAGCAGCTCCTGGGCGCCCGCGATGTCGTCGGGGTGGATGCGCTGCCACAGCCGCTGGCCGAGCAGGCGGTCGGGCTCGATGCCGAGGACCCGCTCGGCGGCGGGCGAGACGTACGTCAGGCCGGTGTCCGGGCCGGCGATCGCGATCAGGTCGCTGGAGTCCTGCACGAGCACCCGGAACCGCTCGTCGCGGGCGCCCACCGCGGCCTCGGCCCGCTCCCGCCGCGCGACCGCCCGGCCCAGGACCCGGCAGGTGGTCGCGGTGCCGATGGCGACCATCGCGGCGACGCCGTGAATCTCGGGCAACGGGAGGTACGAGTAGAGGCCCATCGCCACGCAGAGCTGCCCGATCCCGAGGGAGGCGACGCTGGCCAGCGCACCGGGCCGCCAGGCGCGCGAGCCGGACCACTCCAGGTGCATCGACAGGATGTGGAAGTGCGCGACGGCCAGCAGCGGCCCCCAGCCGAGGATGTACGCGAGTGCGGTGGTGAGCATCATGTGGCCGGTGATGCGGGCGGCGACCCGGTCGCGCAGGTCGCGGCCCGAGAGCCACAGCTGGACCTCGGGCTGCTGGTACACGGCCCCGGCGAGCAGCGGGATCGCCGGCACCCACACCGGCGCCGGTCCCGCCAGACCGAAGTGGTGCAGGACCGCGATCACCAGGAGCACGACGAGCGGCTCGATGCCGTTGCGGGCGTACCGCAGGAGCCTCACCAAGCCCACATCGGCAGCGAAACGGCCGGTTTTCGCCCTTCCGGCCGGTGTCGTTGGGCCTTTTCGGCGCGGGACAATCCCCGGGTGACGCTGCCCGTGCCGTACAGCGGCACTCCCGCCTACAACGGACCCGACGTGCAGATCGGCGACGTGCGAGTCGACGGGGCGGCGATCTACACGCCGCTGGGCGTGTGGCCGGTGCGCGGGAGCCGCTGGATGGTCGTCTCCCAGCCGATCCCGATCACCACGACCGCCGGCTGGGGCGTCGGGCTGGCCGTGACCTGCGCGATCCTGGCGGTGCTGCTGTCGGTGTTCACCTGCGGGCTGAGCTTCTTCCTGCTCTTCGGGCTGCTGTTCCTGACGGCGAAGACGCGGTCGATGTCGGGGCCGCTGGTGGTGTCGATCCAGTCCGGGCCGTACCACTATCTCGCCCAGGAGCTGGTCTACTCCCCGCTGCACGCGGCCGAGGCGATCCAGCGGGTCAACTTCGCGCAGGCACTGGCGACGATGTAGGGGCTCAGCCGGTACCGTAGGCGTCGTAACCGGCCAAAAGATGCGCCCGCGTGCCGGTCAGGTGCGGCTCGATGTCCTGGACGCGGTCCAGCCGCAGCCCGTGCGGGTCCACGCCGGACGCGCGCAGCAGCAGGCCCGGCACCTCGTCGAGGATGGCCAGCCAGCCGCGGCCCCGGTCCTCCCCGAGCGGCTCGTCGGGCCAGCGGGAGAACTCGCGGGGCACGCCGTCCACGGTGATCGTCACCCGCTCCCCGGCCGGGCTGGACGCGGCGTCCAGGGCCCGCTCCAGGGCCCGGCGGTCGCCCGGGCGCTCCCCCGCGGCGGCCATCCGCAGGTCGATGAGCTGCGGCATCGGCGGGCCGGCGGTGGTGATCACCTCGACCCAGGGGCCGTCCGCGGCCTCGAAGTGCAGGCCCGCGTGTATCAGCCGGTCGTCTTCCCAGCCCCAGGCGCCCAGGCGGCAAGGCCCAGGCCAGCCGGCCGGGCCGTACAACGGCAGCGTCGTGACGCTGCCGCGGATGCGGTTCGCCTGTTGATCGATCAGGGCCGTGAACTCGATCCGGTTGAGTCTCCCCCCGTAGCGCATGCGTCCGATGGTGCCGCATTCGTCACCCGATCTGGACACCCCAGATCCCTCGGCGCCACCCCCGCAATATGCAAATTGCGCACGCACCGCGAGCCCGTCGTACACGTACGGTACGGGCCGGCCCGGTGTTCACATTGCGGACGCGGGTGTCCGCTGTGCGGGACTCAGACGACCTCTTCGATCTTCGCGGTGGCCACGTCGAAGATGAAGCCGCGCACGTCCTCGCGGTTGGGGATCCACGGGCACTCCCGCACCGTGCGGATCGACTTGCGCATGGTGTCGTGCAGGTCGGTGAAGCCCGGCACGTCCCAGCTCGGCGTCACCCCGGTCGCGGCCAGCTCGGCCCGGAACGCCGGGTCGTCGAAGCCCTCCATGCCGCACTCCGTGTGGTGGATGATCACCACTTCGCGGGTGCCGAGCTTGCGCTGGGAGATCGCGAGGGAGCGCAGGACCTCCTCGGTCGGCAGGCCGCCCGCGTTGCGGATCAGGTGGGCGTCGCCGATCTCCAGGCCCAGCGCGCCGAAGAGATCCAGCCGCGAGTCCATGCACGAGATGACGCTCAGGCGCAGCTTGGGGCGCAGCGGCCGGGGCCCCGGGAACGTCTCGGCGTACCGGGCATTCGCGTGGATCAGATGGTCGATCGCGGACATGTTCCGAGTGAAGCAGATCCGTCACCCGAACGGCTGATGTGTTGGTCACACGAGGCCAAAGTCACCTGACCGTTAAGGTTCTCGGGTGACTGACTGGGATGTGGCGATCGTCGGCGGCGGACCGGCGGGGCTGTCGGCCGCGTACGAGGCGGCCCGCCGCGGTGCCCGCACGCTCGTCCTGGAGAAGGCGACGCACCCGCGGTACAAGACCTGCGGCGGCGGGCTGATCGGCCACACGGTCGCGGCGGTCGGCGGTCGCATCGCGATCCCGGCGGACGACCGCATCGAGCGCGCCGAGTTCACGCACGACGGGCGGGCCCCGTTCGCGCGCACCGCCAAGCCCGGCCGGACGCTGCTGGCGATGGTCCGCCGGCCGGAGTTCGACGACGCCCTGCGCCTGGCCGCCGAAAAAGCGGGCGCGACGGTACGGCAGGCAACTCCGGTCCGCCGCGTCGAGCAGGACGGCGACGGGGTCGCGATCCGCCTCGGCGACGGCGAGACGATCACGGCCGCGGCGGCGATCGGGGCCGACGGCTCGTCCGGCATCACGGCGAAGCACGTCGGCGTGGAGTACGGCCAGGTCGACCTCGGCCTGGAGGTGGAGCTGCCGATCGACCGGGCCCGCCAGGAGCACTGGAGGGGCCGCCTGCTCATCGACTGGGGCCCGCTGCCCGGCTCCTACGCGTGGGTGTTCCCGAAGGGCGACCTGCTGACCGTCGGGGTCATCTCGGCCCGCGGGGATGGCGAGCGGACCAAGGCGTACCTGCGCGACTTCGTCCGCCGGCTCGGCCTGGACGGGATCGAGCCGGTGCACGACTCGGGGCATCTGACGCGGTGCCGAACCGAAACCTCGCCCCTGCGCAAGGATCGCGTCCTCGTCGCCGGGGACGCCGCGGGGCTGCTCGAACCGTGGACGCGGGAGGGCATCAGCTTCGCCACCCGGTCGGGCGCGCTCGCGGGAGCGGCGGCGGCCGACGGGGAGCTCACACGGTACGAGCGGGAAGTCGAAACGACCCTGGTGCCGACGATGCGGGCGGGCACCAAGCTGCTCGCCGCGTTCGCCCGCCGGCCCGGGCTGTTCCACACCATGCTGCGCACGCCGCCCGGCTGGCGGATGTTCGAGCGGTTCTGCCTCGGCGAGACGTCCTTCGAGGGCACGGTCGAACGTTTCCCTGTACGGCAGGCGCTGCGCCTGCTTGGCTGAGCCGCATGAGGTTCCGCACGACACTGCAGCTGAACGGCAAGACCGCCACCGGCCTGACCGTGCCCGCCGAGATCGTCGAGGCGCTCGGCCAGGGCAAGAAGCCGAAGGTGGCGGTGACGATCAACGGGTACACGTACCGCTCCACGATCGCCGTCTACGGCGGGGTGCCGATGCTCCCCGTCGCGGCCGAGGTGCGCGCCGGCGCCGGCATCGCGGCCGGCGAGGAGATCGACGTCGACATCGAGCTGGACACCGCCCCGCGCGTCGTCGAGGTCCCGGCCGACCTGGCCGCCGCCCTGGACGCGGAACCGGCGGCGCGGGCGGCGTTCGACCGGCTGTCGTACAGCAACCAGCGCCAGCACACCCTGTCGGTCGAGGGCGCCAAGACCGACGAGACCCGCCGGCGCCGCGTGGCCAAGGCGGTCGCCGCGCTACTTGACCAGAATCCCTAACGCCGCCGCGAGGGCCGGCCCCAGCTCCATGAGCTGCCGCTCGTCCACGATCGCCCCGCGCAACGAGTCCGCCCCGTCGGCCACGTCGAGCTCCCGCGCGCCGCGAAAGTCCACCTTCTTGCACTTGACCTGCGAAAACCGCGCGTTGCGCAGCGCCGACCCGGGAAACGTCACATTGGTCAGCGACGCCCCCGCACAGTCGAGCTCATTGAGCTCACAGTCCTCGAACACCACATCGACAAGCGTCGCCCCCCGCAGGTTGAGCGTGTCGATCTTGCATCCCCGGAACGTGACCCGCCGCAGCCGCGAGCTGTAGGCCTGCACCCCGGCGAACGAACTGTCGAGCACGGCCACGTCGAGCCACTCCCCGTCCACGACGCGCACCCCGACCCACCGGTTCCGGCTGAGCCACACGTCACTGAACCGCGCCCGCTCGAGCCCGACCTCGGCCATGGTCACGCCGGTGAGGGCGGCCTCGATGAACTTGGCACTGGTCGCCTCATCCCCGGCGAACTCCACCGCGTCGAAGTGCACCTCGGTGTAGTTGCCGTCCGGCTCGAGCGCTTCCCCGTCGGGATGCACCTGCAGAAACGCGGCGTACGGAAGCTCCGACAACGACAGCGCGACGCCCATCGGCCCACCCTAACGGGCCATCGCCGGGTTGCCGTTCCCGGTTACCCTGCGTCCCCGGAGGTGTACTCGTGGCTCCTCGCTCGTCTCCCCGCACGCGCGGCTGGGCGCTGCTCGTCGTGTCGGCCCTGTCGGTCGCGGCGGCCGGTCTCGCCGCGGCCCGGTGGCCGGACCAGCCGCTGGTGGTGGCTCTCGCCGCCGTGGGGACCGCGGTCCTCGGCGTCGCCGCGGCGCGGGGCGAGGAGCTGCTGACCCGCCACCGCGAACTGCGGTCGGCACTGCCCGACGGCCTGCTCGTCACGGGCCCGGGCGGCCGCCCACCACTGGTCCGCGACGTCGACGACCCGCTCGCCGTGCGCGTCCACCCCGCCGAGGCCGCGGTCGGACTGCTCGGCCGGGTCCCGCCGTACATCGCGCGCGACGCCGACGACCGGCTCCTCGCGGCGCTCGACGGCGGCGAACTGGTCCTGCTCGTCGGCGACTCGACGGCGGGCAAGACCCGCGCCGCGTACGAGGCGGTCCGCGCCCGGTTCCCCCGGCACGCCTTCGTGGCCCCGACCGATCGCGAGGCCCTGGCCCGGATCGTGCCGCTCGTCGCCGACCTGCGCCGGGCCGTGGTGTGGCTCGACGACCTGGAGCGCTTCCTCGGCGTGGCCGGCCTGACCCCGGCCGTGGTGCGCCGGATGCGTGGCCCCGGCGACCGGGACGTGCGGCTGGTGGCGACGCTGCGAAGCGCCGAGTATGACCGGCTCGCCGTCCCGGCGGACCCGTCCGACGCCGCCCGCGGCACCTGGCGCGACGCCCGCGACGTGCTCGGCCAGGCCACAGTGGTGGAGCTGCCCCGCCGCTGGAGCGCCGCCGAACTGGCCCGCGCGCGGACGCGCGGCGACGACCCCCGCATCCGCGCCGCCCTGCGCAACGCCGGCGACTTCGGCGTGGCCGAACTGCTGGCCGCCGGCCCCGGCCTGGTGCGGGCGTGGCGGGCCGGCTGGAGCCCGGGCGCGCACCCGCGCGGCGCCGCCCTCGTCGCCGCGGCCGTCGACTGCCGCCGCGCCGGCGTGCACGAGCCGCAGCCGGTCGCGTTCCTGGCCGACCTGGCCGAGGAGCACCTGCACCGCCACGGCGGCGCGCTGTTGCGCCCGGAACCCCTCGACGAGGCGGTCCGCTGGGCCACGGCGCCGGCCCACGGCGCGAGCAGCCTGCTGCTGCCGACCGCCGACCCGGACCGCGTGCTCGCCTTCGACTACCTCATCGACGTCGACGGCCAGGATCGCGTGCCCCCGGCGACCTGGACGGCCCTCATCGACCGGGCCGCCCCCACGCAGGCGTTCGACATCGGCGTCGCGGCCGCGCAGCGCTTCGTCAACGACGCCGCAGTGGCCGCGTTCCGCCGCGCCGCGTGCGGCGGGGTCGCCGACGCGGATGTGGCCGCCGCCTTCTACGCCCGCATGCTCGTCGGCGGCCGCACGGCCCTCGACGACCTGGAGAGCGTGTGGCGGGAGCGCGAGCGGGTCCTCGGCCCCGACGACCCGGCGACCCTGCGCGCCCGGGCCAAGCTGGCCGAGGCCTTCGCCGACGGCCACGACCGGGCCGTGGCGGCGCGGATGTACGAGACCCTGGTGCCGGACCTGCAACGGGTGCTGGGCCCGGACGACTCCGACACGCTCAACGCACGGCGGATGCACGGCTATTCGCTGGGCAAACTGGGCCGGGCCACGGCGAGCCTCGCGCTGCTGGAGCAGGTGCGGCGCGATCACGAGCGGGTCTACGGCCCGGACCACCACGACACGGTGCTGACCGACCACTACATCGGCTCGTTCCTGGCCGAGGAGCGGCCGGCCGAGGCGCTGGAACTGCTGGAGGAGGTCCGCGCCGCCTACGCCCGGCTGCTCGGCGCCGACAGCCAGCGGGTGCTGCAGGCGCGCACCCTGATCGCCCAGATCGCCGCGAGCGCCGGGGAGTTCGGCCGGGCCGCCCGGCTCGCGCTGGGCCTCGCCGAAGACCGGGAGCGGACTCTCGGCCTGCACCATCCGCACACGCTCGCCTCCTGGCTCGACACCGCCGCGTGGGCGTTCAAGGCGGGCGAGCGCGACACGGCAGAGGCGATCCTGCGGCGGCTGGACACGGACGCGGCACCGGACGAGATCATGCACGCCGTCGTCGGCGGCAGCGAGCGGCTGTTCGAGCGGATCGAGATCAGCCGGCTGCACGCGCGGGCCGAGGCGTGCACCGCGGTGCTCGGGTCCGGGCACCCGCTGGCGGTCTACCTCACCGAGCGGGTCGAGGACCGCACGATCAGGCGCGGGGGAAACACCAGCTCCTGATGGCGGTGGCTGGTGGCGGTCTCCGACAGCAGCAGCTCCGCCGCGACCCGCCCCAGCTCCCGGATCGGCCGCTGCACGGTGGTCAGCGCCGGTCGCACGTGCGCGGCCCACGGCAGGTCGTCGTAGCCGACCACCGACAGGTCGTCCGGCACGCTCAGCCCGCGCGCCTGCAGGGCCCGGATCACCGCCAGCGCCACCACGTCGTTCACGCACGCCACGGCGGTCGGCGGGTCGGCCATGGACAGCAGAGCACCGACCGCGGCGTCGGTGCCTTCGGCGAAGCCCCCGGGCGCCAGCCGCACCTCGATCGGGTCGGCGGCCAGGGCCCGGCGCAGCCCCGCGCGGCGCTCGCGCACCGGGTCGATGTCGGGGCCGTTGGTGACGAAGGCGACCCGCCGGTGCCCCAGCGCCGTCAGGTGCTCCCCCGCCAGGCGGCCGCCCAGGTCGTGGTCCACGGTCACGGCGCACAGGTCCAGCCCGTCCCGGCGGGCGTCGAGGAGGACCACCGGCGTACCGCGTGAGCTCACCGCCGCGAACCGCGAGCCGTCCTCGCCCGTGGGGGTCACGATGACGCCGCGCGGGGATTGTTCCTCCAGCAGGTGCAGGGCGCGCAGCTCCTTGTCCGGGCGGAGGTCGGTGCTGCACGCCAGCAGCATGCAGTCCGCGCCGTCCAGATGGTCCTCGATGCCGCGGTTCAGCTCGGCGTAGAAGGGGTTGCCCTGGTCCAGGGTGACCGAGCCGACCAGCCGGCTCGGCAGGCCGCGCAGCTGGCGGGCCGGGCCGCTGCGGACGAAGCCGACGGTGTCCATGGCCGCCTCGACGCGGCGGCGGGTGGGTTCGGCGACCACGCCCGGGTTGTTGAGCACGTTGGCGACGGTGCTGACGGAGACTCCGGCGGCGGCCGCCACGTCGCGCATTCCCCGGCGCCGGTTGGCGGCATTGACCACGACCGGCACAGTACCGTCGTCGATCAATACCCTGCTTACCGTCCGAAGTCGTGGATCTGGGTCGTGCGGGTCTGGCGTACCGTCCGCAGGTCGCGCGTGATCGCCGTGGCCATCATGACGACCAGCACCGCCGCGAGCTGGGCGAGTGCGCGCCAGTGGCCGAGCGGGATCGCGGCGAGCACGCCCAGGGCACCGATCAGGCGGTACACGATGCCGGGAATCCCCATCAGGCGCAGGAACCAGGCGTGGCCGAGCAGGAACACGGCCACCCCGGCGCTGAGGACCACGGCGCTGGGCCAGGGCAGCGGCTCGGTCGCGTGCCCGACGGAGAGCTCGACGCCGACCGCGGTGCCGACGATGCCGGCCAGCAGGAGCACGTGGGCGTAGCCGTACGCGAACACCCCCAGCCGGGCCTTGCGCGCGGGGTCGGTCTCGGCGTGCAGGGCGTGCTCGGCGCGCGCCTCGTCGCCGGAGAAGTACGTCCAGTACAGGTAGTACGCGATCGCCAGCCCCAGCACGGCGACGGCGAGGGTGCCGGCGTCGAGGTGCGCGTCGCGGAAGGCCAGGCCGATCGCGACCACCGACTCGCCGATCGCGACGATGACGACCAGGCCGTGCCGCTCCGCGAAGTGGCCCGCGTTGATCGTCCAGGAGCCCATCCGCTGCAGGTACGGCGCGGCCACGATCACCGCGAGCGCCGCCGCCCACAGGCCGGTGCGCCAGCCGCCGTGCAGGAAGCCGCCGGTGAGTACCAGCGCGGCGCACAGGCCGTTGATCGGGGCCAGGTTGGCGATCGCGCGGCCGATGGAGCCGTTGTCGTCGGCGTGCAGGAACAGCGTGCTGTGCACGACGATGACGATCGCGTAGCCGATGCCGAAGGCCCAGCCGTCCTCGTGGAACGCCTCCGGGACGGCCAGCGAGATGATCAGGAAGCCGACCATGCCGGCCAGCAGCAGGGTGCGGCGGGTCGTACTGCTCGGGGCGACGGCGTTGGTGAGCCAGTTGTAGCCCGCGTACATCCACCAGATCAGCCCCAGCATCAGCAGGACCTGGCCGGTGTGCGCCCAGTCCACGTGGTGCACGAGCACCGACGCCAGCTGGGTCACGGTGAACACGAAGACGAGATCGAAGAACAGCTCGATCGTGGACACCCGCGGCGCGCGCGTATCGGCAGCAGTCACCGCGACACGATAGCGCTCAGGCAGTACCGACAAACTTTTTTGTCTTGACAAGAGAAGTTGTCGGAGCCTACGGTTGACCCATGTTCGACGTCAGCGTCATCGAGGAGCCGGCGGCCGCCGAGGTCGCGCTCGACCCGGTCCGGGCCCGGCTGCTGGCCCTGCTGGGCGAGCCGCACTCGGCCACGAGCCTGGCCGCGCTCGTCGGCCTGCCCCGGCAGAAGGTCAACTACCACCTCAAGGCCCTGGAGGCGCACGGCCTCGTGGAGCTCGTCGAGGAGCGGCGCAAGGGCAACATGACCGAGCGGGTGCTGCGGGCCGCCGCGGCCTCGTTCGTCATCTCGCCGATCGCGCTGTCCGCCGTCCAGCCCGATCCGGCCCGCTCCCCCGACCGGCTCTCCGCGCGCTGGCTGCTCGCCCTGGCGGCCCGGCTGGTCCGGGAGACCGGGCAGCTCATCACCGGCGCCGAGAAGGCCGGCAAGCCGGTGGCCACGTTCGCCCTCGACGGCACCGTCCGCTTCGCCTCCGCGGCCGACCGGGCCGCGTTCGCCCAAGAGCTCACCGCGGCCGTGACCGCACTCGTGAGCCGCTACCACGACGAGGCCGCGCCCGGCGGCCGCGAGCACCGGGTCATCGTCGCCATCCACCCGAGCATTCCCGAGGAGCCCCGCAATGACTGACAGCCACGAGTTCGAGCTGACCCACGACATCGACCTCCCGGCGAGCCCCGAGCAGGTGTGGCAGGCCATCGCCACCGGCCCCGGCATCGACTCCTGGTTCATGGGCCGCAACGAGGTCGAGCCCCGCCTCGGCGGGCGCACCCGGATGGTGCTGCCGATGGCCGAGGCCGGCGGCACGATCACCGGCTACGAGCCGAACCGGCGCTTCGCCTTCCGCAGCGACGCCGACGAGAGCGGCGCGTTCATGGCCTTCGAGTACCTCATCGAGGGCCGCGACGGCGGCTCGACCACGCTGCGGATGGTCCACAGCGGCATCCTCACGGGGAACTGGGAGGAGGAGTACGACGCGCTCAAGAAGGGCAACCCGCTGTACCTGCGGTCGCTGGCGCAGTACCTGGAGCACTTCCCCGGCCGCGTCGGCGTGCCGGTGGCCGCGTTCGGCCCGCAGCAGCCCGACCAGGACACGGTCTGGGCCGGCCTGACGAGCGCGCTGCACCTGTCGAAGGACGTGCAGGAGGGCGACGCCGTGCGGCTGACGTTCGCCGGCCAGGAGGTCTCCGGCGTGGTCGACACGGCGGTGGAGCCGAGCTTCCTCGGGGTGCGCACGGGCGATGCCCTGCTGCGGTTCGTCGGGCGGGGCGGCTTCGTCATGACCGGCCATCACCTGTACTCCGAGATCGACCGCGAAGCGGCCGAGGCGGCCTGGACGGCGTGGCTCGCCGGAGTGTTCGCCTAGAGCAGTCCCAGCGACATCGCCGTGGTGACCGCGGCGGTCCGGTCGGCCACGCCCAGCTTGTTGAAGGTCCGCAGCAGATGGGTCTTCACCGTCGCCTCGGCGATGTGCAGGGCGTGGCCGATCTCGGCGTTGGTCAGGCCCCGCCCGACCAGCGACAGGACCTCGACCTCCCGGGCGGACAGGATCGGCGGCGCGGCCCGCCGGCGGGTCTCCCGCGCGAGCCGGTCGGCCACCGAGGGCGCGAGCACCGTCTCCCCGGCCGCCGCGGCCCGCACCGCCGCCGCGAGCTCGGCCCGGGTCGCGTCCTTGAGCAGGTACCCGCGGGCCCCGGCCTCCACGGCGCGCAGGATGTCCTCGTCGGTCTCGTACGTCGTCAGCACCACGATCCGCGTCTGCGGCCGCGCGGCCAGGATCCGCTCGGTCGCGCCGACCCCGTCCAGCCCCGGCATCCGCAGGTCCATCAGGATCACGTCGGGCCGGCGCGCGGCCGCGGCTACCACCGCCTCGTCGCCGGAGCCCGCCTCGCCCACCACCTCCAGGTCGGGCTCGGCCCGCAGCATCCCGCGCAGCCCGTCGCGCACCACCGGATGGTCGTCGACCAGCAGCACCGTGATCACGCCGCACCTCCGGGGAGCGTCACCGGCAATGTCACGGTCACCGTCGTGCCGGCCCCGGGCGCGCTCGTCACGTCGCAGCGCCCGCCGATCTGCTCCGCCCGGCCCCGCATGCCGGCCAGCCCGAAGCCCGCGGTGGCGGCGCCGGGCGTGAACCCCGCGCCGTCGTCGGTGACGGTCAGCACCACCGCGGTCCCCGTGGCGCGCAGGGCAACCTCCACAGTGGACGCGGCCGCGTGCCGGCGGGCGTTCGACAGCGCCTCCTGCGCCGCCCGGAGAAGCACCACCTGCAGCGCCGTCGGTACCGCATCCGCTCCCGCCGCAACGTGCAGGGCGGTGCCCAGCCCGGTCTCGGCGGCCAGCCGGTCGAGCTGGCGGCGCAGCGCCGCGCCCAGGCCGGTCGCCTGCAGGTCGGCCGGGGCCAGCGCGGCGACCAGGGCCCGGGCCTCGGCCAGGTTGTCGCGGGCGGTGCGCACCACCAGGTCCAGCCGGCGGGCGGCGGCGGCCCGGTCGGCGTTCAGCTCCGACTCGGCCGCCTGGGTCAGCGTGATGATGCTCGTGAAGCCCTGGGCCAGGGTGTCGTGGATCTCGGCGGCGAGCCGGGCCCGCTCGGCCCCGACGCCCGCCTCGTGGGAGAGCCGGGCGACCTCGGCCCGGCTCGCGGTCAGCTCGGCGATCATCGCGGCGCGCTCCTGGTTCTGGTCGGTGAGGCGGGCGACGTACGTGCCGATCAGCGCGGCGAAGGCCAGCCCCAGCGCGGTCAGCGGGAGCAGCCCGTGCACCTTGGCCGTGGTCCCGTCGCGCAGCAGCGCGATCGGGACCGGCAGCAGGTCGAGCGCGGCCACCGCGGCGAGGGCCGGGCGCAGGGGCAGCGCCTGTAACACCATCGGGCCCCAGGCGAACAGCGCGAACGCCGCGGTGTGGTCGATCCAGACGGCGGCCAGCTGCACGACGCCCAGGACCGCCACGAACAGCCACGGGCGGCGGGGCGTCGCGAGGTACCAGAGCAGGCCCAGCACCAGCAGCACCGACGAGACGACCGCCCGGCCCAGTCCGGGGCCGCCCCGGTCGAGCAGCAGGAACGCCACGACCGCGGCGACCACGACGGCGTAGAAGGCGTCCCAGGGCAGCCGGCTCAGCGGCGGTCGGTCCAGCGGAACGTCAGCAGGCTCAGCGCCAGCCCGATCACGCACCACGCCCCCAGCACCAGCGCGGTCCTCCCAGGCTCCCATGCTCCGGCCACCTCCTCTGCGGCGAGCGCGTCGGGCAGGAACACGGAACGGAATCCCTGGCCCATCCACTTGACGGGGAACAGCGCCGAGACGTTGACCATGGCGCTCGGCAGCGCGGCGATGTGGACGAAGATCCCGGAGGTGAACTGCAGGACGATGACGGGCACGTTGAGCACGGCGCCCGCGCTGCGGGCCGAGGGAGCGAGGGTGCTCGCCGCGATGCCCAGGAGGGTACAGGCGATCACCGACAGCACCACCAGCCAGCCGAACGTGAACCAGCGCCCGGGGTCGCCCGGCAGCGGCAGGTCGAACAGCGCGACGGCGACGGCGAGCAGCAGCGCGACCTCGAACAGCGTCGCGAAGAAGACCAGCGCGATCTTGCCCAGGAAGTACGCGCCGGCGGTGGCGGGCGTGCCACGCAGCCGCAGCAGGGTGCCGTCCTCGCGGTCGATCGCGATGCCGACGCCGACGCTGATGAACGCGGTCGACAGGATGCCGTAGGCGATCATGCCGGCCGCCAGCACCTGCGAGTGGGTGGTGTCCGCGCCCGGCGTCACCGGCGTGTCGAAGATGGTGCCGAGCAGGACCGTGAGCAGTGCCGGGAAGGCGAATGTGAAGATCACCGCCTCCCGGCTGCGCAGCGTCTGCAGGATCTCGATGCGGCCGCGGGAGGTGCCCACCCGCAGCGTTGACGGCATGGTCATCGGTCCGCTCCGATCAGCGACAGGTAGACGTCCTCGAGGGTGGGGCGGGTGACGCGCAGGTCGGTGAAGCCGGCGTCGAGGCCGGCCACGACCGCGTCGGGCTCGCCGGTGCGCACCTCGTGCAGGCCGTCCGCGTCGCGCCAGCTGACCACGGCGTGGGCCCGGTCGCGGCCGCCGACGGTCGCCGGGGTGCCGGCCGCGACGATCCGCCCGCCGGCCAGCACGGCCAGCCGGCCGGCGAGGGCCTCGGCCTCGTCGAGGTAGTGGGTGGTGAGCAGGATCGTGGTCCCGTCGGCGGCCAGGGACCGGATCAGGTCCCAGAACTGCCGGCGGGCCTCGGGGTCGAAGCCGGTCGTCGGCTCGTCGAGGAAGACCAGCTCGGGCCGGCCGACGATGCCCAGCGCCACGTCGAGGCGGCGGCGCTGCCCGCCCGACAGCGAGCGCACCCGCGCCCCGGCCTTGTCCGTGAGGCCGACGGCGGCGATGACCTCCTCCGGGTCGCGGCGGCTCGGGTAGTAGCCGCCGTAGTGCCGCACGGACTCGCGCACGGTGAGCTCGGCGGCGTCGGCCGCGGTCTGCAGCACCACCCCGATCCGGGCCCGCCAGCGCCGCCCGGCCGTGCCCGGGTCCTCGCCCAGCACGGTGACCTCCCCGCCGTCGCGGCGGCGGTGGCCCTCCAGGATCTCCACGGTCGTGGTCTTGCCGGCCCCGTTCGGGCCCAGCAGGGCGAACACCTCGCCCGGTTCGACATCCAGGTCGATGCCGTCGATGGCCGGGCGGTTCCCGTACCGCTTGCGCAGCCCGCGCACTTCGATCGGTCGCATGCATCGATGCTCGCGAGGATCGGGCGGCCCCGGGTCAACCGGACGACGGACACGCCCCGCCCTCGATGAGGAACCGGGCCAGCGGCAGCGTCGCCGCGCCGAGCGCCACCGCGTCCAGGCCGAGCCGGCCCAGCTCGATCGCGGCCTGTTCGTAGGGCTGGCGCAGGGCGTGCCGGCGGGCCGCTTCGCGGATCCGCGGCAGCAGCCCGGACAGCGCGACCGCGGCCCAGCCGCCGAGCACGACGACCTCGGGGTTGAACAGGTTGATCAGGTTGGCCACGCCCGCGCCGAGGTAGCCGGCGGTCTCGTCGAGCACCGCGCGGGCCGCCGCCTCACTGCCGGCCGCCAGTCCGACCAGGGCCGTGAGCCTTGACTCCTCGTCCTCGCCGGGGGCCGGTCGCCCGGCCTGCTCGCGGTAGCGCTCCAGGATCGCCGCGGCCCCGGCGTACGCCTCCAGGCAGCCGCGCGAGCCGCAGCGGCAGGGGCGGCCGCCGTACACGAGGGTGGTGTGGCCCCACTCCCCGGCGCTGCTGGACGCGCCGCGATAGGTCACCCCGTTGGTCACCACGGCGGCGCCGACCCCGGAGCCGAGCAGCGCGAACACGGCGTGCCGGTGCCCCCGCCCGGCGCCGAACCACATTTCGGCCTGGCCCAGCGTCTTGGCCCCGTTGTCGAGGTGCAGCGGCAGGTCGGTGCCGGCCCGCAGCATCGCCTCCAGCGGTACCGCCTCCCAGCCCAGCGTCTGCGCGTGCACGAGGGCGCCCTCGGCCCGCTGCTGGACGATCCCGGAGACGCCGACCCCGACGCCGAGCGGCGCCCGGCTCCCGGTCACGCCGGCCAGCCCGGCCAGGATGTGCCCGGCCACCGCCTCGGGCGGGGTGCCGCCGGGCTCGATCGGGTGGTCGGCGTCGGCGAGGCGGCGCATCGCGAGGTCGAACAGCTCGACGCGGACCCGGGTCTCGCCGACGTCGACCCCGGCGACCGTGCCGTGGTCCGGCGCCACCCGCAGCATCATGCTCGGCCGGCCGCCCTCGGACTCCAGCGCGCCCGCCTCGGCCACGATCCCGTCGTCGATGAGGTCGCTCACGACGTTGCTCACCGCGGGCTGGCTCAGCCCGGTGCGGCGGGACAGGTCCTGCCGGGTGAGCGGACCCTCCAGAAACAGCCGGGTCAACAGCGCGGAACGGTTGCGCAGTCGTACGTCTCGATGGCTCGCGCGCTCGACCTGCACTCCGACCCCCGGTGGTCCTCCCCAGTTGCGCTCGCCACTCTAAGCGCCCGGCCTTGACTCGGCATGCCCACGCCTTTTAAATGGCGACATAAATTAAGTATCGATATAACAGAGCCTGGCAGGAGCACACCCGCCGCCACCTCATCTCCTGTCGAGAAGGGCCGTCACCTATGTCGATCCGCCGTGCCATTGCGGCCGTCACCGCCATCGTTCTCTTAGCCGGGTCGGCCGCGGCGTGCGGTGGTGACGGCGCGGCCGACGCCAAGACGCTCGTCTACTGGGCCAGCAACCAGGGCCCCAGCCTGGACTTCGACCGGGCCACGCTGCAGCCGCAGCTCGACGAGTTCGAGCACGTGACCGGCATCCACGTGAAGCTCGAGGTCGTGCCGTGGTCGGACCTGCTCGACCGGCTGATGGCCGCCACGAAGGACGACGACGGGCCGGACGTGGTCAACATCGGCAACACCTGGTCCGCCTCGCTGCAGGCGACCGGGGCGTTCGTGCCGTTCACCGGGCAGACCCTGGACAAGGTCGGCGGCCGGGACCGGTTCGTGCCCAACGCGCTCGCCGCCGCGGGCGCCGCCGGCACCCCGCCGTCCGCGGTGCCGCTGTACTCGCTGTCGTACGCGCTGTACTACAACAAGCGCATGTTCGCCGAGGCGGGCATCGCGAACCCGCCGAAGACGTGGGACGAGCTGGTCGCGGACGGCAGGAAGCTCACCAAGCCGGCCAAGGGCCAGTGGGGGCTGGCGGTCGAGGGGGCCAACCCAGCCGAGAACGCGCATCACGCCTTCACGTTTTCGCAGCAGTACCGCGGGCAGTGGTTCGGTCCCGGAGGTGACGCCACGTTCGCCACCGAGCCGAACGTGGCGGCGATCAAGCGGTACGTCGGGCTGATGGCGGACGAGCACATCGTCAACCCGGCGGACGCGGGGTACAGCAAGAACGAGTCCCGGGCCGACTTCGCCTCCCGCAAGGCGGCGATGCTGCTGTGGCAGGCGGCCGGCCCGTCGCTGCAGCAGGCCGGGATGAACGCCGACGAGTACGGGGTCGCCCCGATGCCGTACCTCGCCGACCCGTACACGGCCGGCGGCGTGCGGATCAACAGCATGGTCGCCGGCATCAACATGGCCGTCTACAAGCACACCCGCAATCTCACCGGGGCCCTGGAGTTCGTCGAGTTCATGACCAGCGACAAGGAGCAGATCATCCTCAACAAGGCGTACGGTTCGCTGCCGTCGGTGCGCTCGGCGTACTCCGACGCGGCGTTTCGCACGCCCGAGCAGGAGGTGCTGTTCCAGGTGCTCAACTCCACCGCGGCCCCGCTGCCGCAGGTGCCCGAGGAGAGCCAGTTCGAGACGCTCGTCGGCACGGCGATGGCGGAGCTGTTCGCCGACGCGGCGGCCGGGAAACCGGTGACCCCCGAGTCGATCAGGGCCAAGCTCAGCGCGGCCGAAGGCAAGCTGTAGACCTAGAGGAGAACGAGTCCCGTGCTGGATCTGTCCGCACTACCTCCCGGCTTCATCTGGGGTTCCGCCACCGCGGCGTACCAGATCGAGGGCGCCGTCGCCGAGGACGGCCGCAAGCCGTCCATCTGGGACACCTTCTCCCACACCCCGGGCGCCGTGGACAACGGCGACACCGGCGACGTGGCCTGCGACCACTACCACCGCTTCGCCGAGGACGTGGCGCTCATGCGCCGGCTCAACCTCGACGCGTACCGCTTCTCCGTCGCCTGGCCCCGCGTGCTGCCCGACGGCGTCGGCGCGGTGAACCAGGCCGGGCTGGACTTCTACGACCGCCTCGTCGACGAGCTCCTGGCCGCCGGGGTCCGCCCGTTCGCCACGCTGTACCACTGGGACCTCCCGCAGGCCCTGCAGGACGCCGGCGGCTGGCCGGACCGGGCCACGGCCGAGGCGTTCGCCGACTACGCCGCCGTGGTGGCCGGGCGCCTGGGCGACCGCGTGGCCGACTGGAACACCGTCAACGAGCCGCTGTGCGTGTCCTGGATCGGCCACCTCGAGGGCCGCATGGCGCCCGGCGAGCGCGACCTGACCCGGGCCGTGCACACCTCGCACCACGTGCTGCTCGGCCACGGCCTGGTCAACCAGGCGATCCGGGCCTCGGCGCGGCTCGCCCCGAGCGTCGGCATCGTGCTCAACCTGAGCCCGATCGAGCCCGGCAGCGACCGGCCCGAGGACGTCGCCGCGGCCGTGCGCGCCGACGGGCACACCAACCGCTGGTGGCTCGACCCGGTCTTCGGCCGCGGCTACCCGGCCGACATGATCGAGGTCTACGGCGTCGAGCCGCCCATCCGCGAGGGTGACCTGGAAGTCATCGCCACCCCGACCGAGTTCCTCGGCATCAACTACTACTTCCGCCAGATCGTGGTGGACGACCCGGCCGGCGGCGCGCCGTTCGCGCGGCAGATCCCGGTGCCGGGCGCGGTCGAGACCGCGATGCCGTGGGAGGTGCACGCGAAGGGGCTCGAGGACATCCTCGTGTCGGTCGCCGAGACCTACCGCCCGGCCAGCATCCTCGTCACCGAGAACGGCTCGGCCTGGTACGACACCGTGGAGCCGTCCGGCGAGATCCAGGACAAGGAGCGCACCGACTACCTGGAGCAGCACCTGGACGCGGTACGGGCGGCGGTGCTGCGCGGCGCGCCGGTCGACGGGTACTTCGCGTGGTCGCTGCTGGACAACTTCGAATGGGCGTACGGCTACGACAAGCGCTTCGGGCTGGTCCGGGTCGACTACGACACCCAGGAGCGCACGATCAAGGCGAGCGGTCACCGGTACGCGGACCTCATCACCACGCACAAACGTTCGCGCCAATCGGTGATCTAGGCTCAGAATCGGGCATCACTGTGCACGACTCTGCACCTTCGAGGGGATAACCGCCATGACGCAGCAGACCGACAGCTGGGACCCGGATCCGGATGACGAGGGCCAGCTGTCAGCGGAGGACACCCTGTCCGACCGCGGGCTCGACGACAGCCTCGACGAGGGGTACTCCCCGCCGGAGCGCCCGCGCGGGGTGACCGCGTTCGGCGTCACCCAGGCCGAGGCCGAGCAGGGTGAGTCGCTGGACCAGCGGCTGCGCCAGGAGGAGCCGGACCCGATCAGCCGCCTCGACCTGGACGACTACGGCCGCACCACCGAGTCGGGCGAGTTCTTCGACGACGGCGAGGTCGGCGACCGCCGGGCCGGCCGGCTCGTCGCCCCCGACGAGGGCATCGGCGAGGACGAGGAGAAGGACGAGGTCGGCTCGGACGTCGGCATCGACGGCGGCGCGGCGTCGGCCGAGGAGGCCGCCATGCACATCGTCGACGACCGCGACCTGTGAGCGCGGCCGGCGGCGGCCCGGTAGGTGAGGGCCGCCGCCGCGACCAGCGCCGTCCACAGCAGGTAGACGCCGGTGAGGGCGAGCAGCCCGGTCACGCAGACGAGCGCGACGACGGCGGTGCGCCGGGCCCATGACCGGCGCGGCAGCAGCTTCACCGCGGCGGCCGAGCCCAGCAGGTACACCACGACGAACGATCCGGTCGTGAGCAGCATGATCGGCCGCGGACCCAGCCCGGTGGCCGCGGCGACGGCCAGCGTCCCGGCGGCCAGCGCGGCGACGACCCCGAGGCTGCGGCGGGGCACCTCGCCGGCCGCGGACCCGCGGGCGAACCAGGCGGGCAGCGCACCGTCCCGGCCGAGCGCGGCCCCGAGGCGGGCGGCCCCGGCGAAGTACGCGTTCATCGCCCCGGCGGTCAGCAGCAGCGCGACGAGCGCGGTCAGCGCCCGCGAGCCGGTCCCGAAGCCGAGCGCCAGCAGATCCGCCAGGGGCGCGTCGGACGGCTCGGCCAGGACGAGCTGGCTGGTGGCGGCGACCGCGAGGTACAGCACCCCGACCACGGCGACCGCGATCCAGGTGGCCCGGGGCACGTCGCGGCGCGGGTCGCGGTAGTCGGCGGCGAGCGACGTCAGCGCCTCCCAGCCGGCGAACCCCCAGACCAGGACCGCGACCGCCGGCCCGACCGCGAGCCAGCCGTGCGGGGCGAACGGCCGCAGGTTGGCCAGGCTCGCGTGCGGCAGCGCGGTCCCGATCGCCGCGAGCAGCAGCACGACGAGCGCCGCGGCCAGGCCGAGCTGGACCCGCCCGCTGGTCCGCACACCCCCGAGGTTCGCCGCGGTCACCAGGGCCACGAGCGCGGCGGCGGTGAGCAGCGTCGTGCGGTACCCGCCGCCGAGCACGGCCGTCACGTACGCGCCGCCGAACGTGGCCGCGGGCAGCGCGCCGACCGGAACGGCGGCGTAGAAGGTCCAGCCGACCACGGCCGCGGCGCGGGGCCCGAAGGCGCGCCCGACGTACGAGGCGACGCCGCCGGTGTCCGGGAACCGCGCCCCGAGCGCCGCGAACGTCAGCGCCAGCGGCGCCGACAGCACGATCAGCGCCGCCCAGGCGACCAGCGCGGCCGGCCCGGCGATCTGGGCCGCGATTCCCGGTAGGGCGATGACCCCGGTGCCGAGCACGGCCCCGACGGACAGCGCGGCGCCCTGCTTGACTGTGAGCACACCCCCGACGCTAGGGTCGGCGTTGGCCCGGCTGAAGGGCCAATTCGCCGCCGGATCGATTGGGCCAATCCCGTGGACCTGCACATCAGCCTCGAGGGGCGCGGCGACCGCACCGACCGCATCTACCGCCAGCTGCGCGACGCGATCCTCGACGGCCGCCTGCGCCACGGCGAGCGGGTGCCGCCGAGCCGGGACCTGGCCCGCGACCTGGCCGTGGCCCGCAACACCGTCGCCGCCGCCTACGACCGGCTCGTCGGCGACGGGTTCCTGGCCGGGCGGGCGGGGGCGGGGACCTTCGTGGCGTACACCGGGAAGATCGACCGCTCCCGGCGCACCCCGGCCGGCCCGCTGCGCCCGTCGCGGCGCTTCGCGGGCCTCGCCGTCGAGGAATCGACCCCGCCGGCCCGCTACGACCTGCGCATCGGCCACCCGGACCCGGCGCTGTTCCCGCTCGCGACCTGGCGGCGGCTGCTGGCCCGCTCGGTGCGCGCCACGGCCGGCTACGCCGACCCGTCGGGCCTGCCGGCGCTGCGGGCCGCGATCGCCCGGCACGCCGGCCTGTCCCGCTCGGTCCGCGCCGCGCCCGACGACGTGCTCGTCACCGCGGGCGCCCAGCAGGCCATCGACCTGGTCGGCCGGGTGCTGATCGAGCCGGGCACCGTCGCCGCCGTCGAGGAGCCCGGCTACCGCCCGGTGCGCCGGCTGTTCCAGAGCCACGGCGCCCGCGTCGCCGGCGTGCCGGTCGACGCCGACGGCATCGTCGTGGACGCCATCCCCGACGCCGCCCGCCTCGTCTACGTCACCCCGTCCCACCAGCACCCGCTCGGCACCGCGATGTCGCTGGAGCGGCGCACCGCCCTGCTGGCCTGGGCGCAACAGCATCGGGCGGCGATCGTCGAGGACGACTACGACAGCGAGTTCCGCTACTCCGAGCGCCCCCTGGAACCGCTGCAGAGCCTGGACCGCGCGGGCCGCGTCATCTACGTCGGCTCGTTCTCCAAGACCCTGCTGCCGTCGCTGCGCCTCGGGTTCCTGATCGCCCCCGAGGCCCTGCTGCCCGCCCTGCGCACGGCGCGCCGCCTCGCCGACTGGCACGGCGACCCCGCCGCCCAGGCCGCCCTGGCCACCTTCATCGACGAGGGTCTGCTGCAGCGCCACCTGCGCCGGGTCGGCCGCGTCTACGCCGCCCGCCACGAGTTCGTCCTGCGGGCGAGTTTCCTCAAAACCTGGTTCGCACTTGTACCGTCCAGTGCCGGCCTGCACCTCGCCCTGCGCAGCCACGGTCCGCTGGACGTCGACGCCCTCGTGCACGGCCTGCGCGCGCTGGACGTCGCCGTGGATCCCCTCGCGCACTTCTACGCCGAACCGCCACCCCGGCCCGACCCGGGCCTCGCCATCGGCTTCGGCGCGATCGCGACAGCCGACTTGCCGTCCGCGCTTGACCGGCTGGCCGACGTGGCCGCGGCGATCACCGGCTAAGTTGGTTGACATGCTCGCCCGCCGCGCCGTCGTCCTCGCCGCGCTCGCGGCGACCCTGCTCGCGGGATGCTCCTCCAAGCACAAACCGACCGCGACCGCGCCCACCCCGTCGACCCCCGAGCCGACGACCCTCGTGGTAGGCCCGTCCTCGCCGGCCCCGTCGACCGCCCCACCGACCGTGGCCACTCCCCCGGCCGGCCTCACCACGATCACCTACACCCAGGCGGCCACGGGCTTCCCGGCCGACCCGGACCAGGCCTCAACCGCCCCCTTGACCGAGGCGCTGCAGGTCCGGGCCAAGTCCGCCGTGTACGACGCGGTCGGCGGCACCGCCCGCGCGTACCTGACCCCGCAGATCAGCGGCGTGGACCTCATCATGCCGGTGGTGGCGCGGCAGAACGGCTGGACCGCGGTCCTGCTCCCGTCGATGAACCGCAGCATCGGCTGGCTACCGCCCGGCGACTACGCGACCAGCGCCCTGCGCGACCAGATCGTCGTCCACCGCGGCGCCTACACCCTGACCTGGGTCCGCGACGGCCAGCCCCAGCAGACCTGGACCGTCACGGTCGGCGCGGCGGCCACCGAGACCCCGCTCGGCCGCACGTTCGTCCTGGGCCGCTCGTCCCTGCCCAGCAAGGTCTACGCCGGCCTGGACGTCCTGGCCCTCGGCGCGGTCCCGGACGACAAGAAGGCGGTGGCCAGCGGCCTGGCCGACGCCCACACCGGCATCCACGCCTGGTACCGCAACGAGTTCGGCTACCGCAAGTCCAACGGCTGCGTGCGGATGCCCCCGGCCGCCCAGAAGGTGCTGCTCGCCAACATCGGCTCCGGCACCAGCGTCGTCGTGCTGCCGTAGGGGTTGTGGTCCGATATGTCGGGCGCTGGCGCGCCGCGACATATCGGATTTATCGTATATGCTCGGTTTCACGCGGTTCCCAGTGCGGAACCCGTCTCCAGCAGCGACTTCAGGCTCGCGATCAGCTCCGGCCACCCCTCGGACACGCCCGGCAGCACGGCACTGTCCGGCCCGAACCCGTCGTGGATCACGGTCAGCCGGACGTGCTCGCCCTTCGGCTCAATCTCGAACGTGACCTTCGACCGCGGCTCGGCGGCCACCTTGGCCACGTACTCGGCGTCGATGTCGTAGGCCTTGGCCCACTCGTCGGTGAACGTGTGCCACGCGTACGACAGGCGCGTGTACGGCTCGGCCTCCAGCACCACCTGCTCCGGATGCGCGATCGCGGTGTCGTTGCGGTCGAGCCGCCAGGTCATCGGCGAGCCGGGCCGCCAGTCGGTCTCGAACGCGGTCCCCCAGTACTGCCGGGTGAACGCGGGATTCGTGAGCCCCTGCCACAGCCGCTCGGGCGTGGTGCGGATGTACGTGGTGTAGACGAACTCGGGCCTGCTCATCGGCGTTCCCTCCAGGGCCTGCTTCAGGTCGGCGAGCGCGTCGACCCGCCGCCGGTCGTACCGGCTGATCCAGCGCTCGGCGATGTCACTGATCGGGGCGGCGTTGAGGTAGTGCAGCTTCTCCCGGCCGCGGCGCACCGTGGTCACCAGGCCGGCCTCCTCGAGCACCGCGAGGTGCTTGCTGACCGACTGCCGGGTCATGGCCAGCCCGGCGCACAATTCCCGCAGGGTCTGCCCGTTGGCCCAGTTGAGCCCGTCGAGCAGCGCCCGGCGGCTCTCGTCCGCGAGGGCCCGGAACACGTCGCTCACGCGGATCGCCCCCAATTTGGATATGCAGCCGTTCGGTTGCCTATGTTAGGCAGCCATTTGGTTGCCTGTCAACGCCACGCTTTCGGGTGACGGGCCGAACCTTCGCGGTGCGGTTCCCGGTTTGACGGCGTGAAAGGGGGCTCTCTTGTTCGCGACCGGTGATGACCCGGCGGCCCGGATGCGGCACGAGCTGCACACGCCGCTGACCTCGATCAGGGCGTACACCCGCCTGCTGCGTGACGACCTCCCGCCGGACGCCCCGAGCGAGGGCACGGCCTGCCTGGACGCCATCGACCGCAACGCGGTGCGGCTGGAGCACTATGTCGACAGCGTGGTGCTGCCGCTGGCCGCCGCCCCGGCCCCGGAGCCGCGGGAGAGCGCGACGGACCTCGTGGCCGTGGTCCGCGACGCGGTGGACCTGGCCCGCCGGGTGGCGGTGGCGAGCGCGGTGAGCGTCCACGCCGACGTGCCCGAGACGGCGCGGGTCGCCGTCGACGAGATGATCTGCCGCCACCTGGTGAGCCAGCTCGTCCTGTGGCTGACGATCGCCGCCCCGCCCCGCGCCCACGTGGCGATCGCGCTGCGCCGCGACCCGTCGGTGACGGTGGACGCCCGGGTCACGCCCGCCGGCGAGCTGACCGCCGCCCAGCAGCGGCGGCCGAGCGACGATCCGCCCCGCCCGGCCCCGGACCTGCAGGTGGCCCGGGCGGTGGCCAACCTCTGCGGCGGCGACCTGCGCCTGGACGAGACCTCGTTCCGGCTGACCCTGCCCTCGTCGGTCCTCGCACCAGCGCCTCGATAGGACCTCAGCGGCTGTGGGAGCGGAACGCCACCGGGTCGAAGCGGCCGTGCAGGCGGGGGTCCAGCCAGTGCAGTGACTCCCGGCGGAACACGTCGGGGTCCAGCTCGCCCGCGCCTTCGGGGATGGCGCCGGCCAGGTCGGCGTCCAGGTCGTACAGGTTGGTGCGGTGCACGAGCTCCGGCTCGGCGGGCCAGGTGCCGAACACGACCAGGGCCGGGATGTCCCGCTCGGCCAGGGCGCGCAACGTCAGCGCCGTGTGGTTCAGCGTGCCCAGGCCGGGCCGCGCCACCACGATCGCCGTCGCGCTCAGCGCCGCGGCCAGGTCGAGGATGGTCCAGCCGCCCTCGCCCAGCTGGACCAGCAGGCCGCCGGCGCCCTCGATGAGGGTCAGGTCGTATTCGTCGGCGATGGTCCGGATCGCCAGCTGGGCCATGACCGCGGTCAGCGCGTCCTCCCCCGCCACCCGGGCGGCGGCGAGCGGGGCCAGGGCGTCCGGGAAGTCCGACAGCGTGCGGGTCAGCGCGGGCTCGGCCAGGCGGGCCACGGTCAGCGCGTCCGGCTCGTCGCCGTCCGCGGTGCCGGTCTGGGCCGGCTTCACCACCGCGACGCTGCGCCCGGCGGCCGTGGCGGTGGCGGCGATGGCGGCGGTGACGATGGTCTTGCCGACGCCGGTGTCCGTCCCCGTGATGATGAGCGGCCCGGCCAGCGGCCCGGGGATCTCCTCACCGAAGAGGGCGTCGAGCGGAGCGGTCACGGGCGTTCCTTCACGATGACGTCCAGGGCCTCGTCGAAGGCCTCCGGCGCGAGGCCGACGTTGATGGTGAGCCGCAGCCGCGAGCGCCCGTCCGGCGTCGACGGCGGCCGGAAGCAGCCCACCGCCACCCCCCGCTCCAGGCAGGCGGCCGCCCACGCGAACGCCTCGTCCGGCCCGGGCGCGGCGACCGACACGACCCCGCCCGCCGGGTCGGAGACGGTCAGGCCCTCGGCGCGCAGGCGGTCCACGGCGCGCGCGGCCCGGGACCGCAGCTCGGCCCGCAGGTCCTCGCCGCCGGCCAGCAGGTCCAGCGCGGCCAGGGCGCCGGCCGCGACGGCGGGCGGGAGGGCGGTGTCGAAGATGAACGTACGGCCGGTGTCGACCAACTGCCGCCGCAGCTGCACCGGGCCCGCGACCACGCCGCCGGCCGCGCCCAGCGACTTGGACAGGGTCGCCGTCACGGCCAGGCCGGGCGCGCCCGCCAGACCCGCCGCGGCCACCCCGCCGGCGCCGCGCGGGCCGAGCACCCCGAGCGCGTGGGCGTCGTCGACGAGCATGAGCGCGCCGTGCTCGCGGGTCACCGCGTACAGCTCGCGCAGCGGCGCCAGGTCCCCGTCGACGGAGAAGACGCTCTCGGTGACCAGCAGCGCCGGCCGGCCCGGGTGCGCCCGCAGCAGCGCCCGCACCGCGTCCGGGTCGGCGTGCGGGGCGACCACCGTCTCGACCCCGTCGCGGCCGGCGCGGGCGAGCCGGCAGCCGTCGACGATCGAGGCGTGGTTGTGGGCGTCGGAGACGATCAGGGCGCCCGGGCGGGCCATGGCGCGCACGGCGCCGAGGTTGGCGAGGTACCCGGACGAGTACACCAGCGCCGCCGGGAACCCCAGCAGCGCGGCGAGCCCGTCCTCCAGGGCCTGGTGGGCGTCGGTCGAGCCGCGCACCAGCCGCGACCCGGTCGCGCCGAGCCCGAAGGACAGCAGCGCCCCGGCCGCGGCCGCGAGCACCGCGGGGTGCCGGGACAGGCCCAGGTAGTCGTTGCCGGCCAGGTCCGCGACCGGATCGCCGTCGGCCGCGCGCGGGCGCAGCTCACGGCGCAGACCCGCGGCCTCCCGGGCGGCGGCCTCACCGTCGAGCGCGTCCAGCCAGTCCAACCGGACCTCCCCAGCGTTGTAGGACCCCTACCATACCGATTGTCCAGTGTGCACAAAGTCATCGGGTGCGGACAGGCGACCCGAACGCTTTGTAAGGTACGAGCATGCTTGATGCTGCCAAGGCGGTCCTCGACACCGGCCAGGGACTCGACCGCGACGGGGTGCTCGCGGTGCTCAACTGCACCGACGCGGAGCTGCCGGAGTACCTCGCGATCGCCCACGACGTGCGGATGCGCTGGTGCGGCCCGGAGGTCGAGGTCGAGGGCATCGTGTCGCTCAAGACCGGCGGATGTCCGGAGGACTGCCACTTCTGCTCGCAGTCGGGGCTGTTCGCCTCCCCGGTCCGCGCGGTCTGGCTCGACATCCCCTCGCTGGTCGAGGCGGCCCGGCAGACGGCGGCGACCGGGGCCACCGAGTTCTGCATCGTGGCGGCGGTCCGCGGCCCCGACGAGCGGCTCATGGCGCAGCTCGCCGACGGGGTCGCGGCGATCCGGGCGGCCGTGGACATCAACATCGCCGCCTCGCTCGGCATGCTCGACCAGGCGCAGGTGGACCGGCTCGCGGAGCTGGGCATCCACCGGTACAACCACAACCTGGAAACGGCCAGGTCCTACTTCCCGCAGGTCGTGAGCACCCACACCTGGGACGAGCGGTGGGACACCCTGCGTATGGTGCGCGCCGCCGGCATGGAGGTGTGCTGCGGGGGCATCCTCGGCCTCGGTGAGAGCGTCGAGCAGCGCGCCGAGTTCGCGCTGCAGCTGCAGGAGCTGGACCCGCACGAGGTACCGCTGAACTTCCTCAACCCCCGGCCCGGCACGCCCCTCGCGGAGCAGCCGGTGCTCGACCCGAAGGACGCGCTGCGGGCGATCGCCGCGTTCCGGCTGGCCCTGCCGCGCACGCTGCTGCGCTACGCCGGCGGCCGGGAGATCACGCTGGGCGACCTCGGCACCCGCGACGGGCTGCTCGGCGGCGTCAACGCGGTCATCGTCGGCAACTACCTGACCACCCTGGGCCGCTCCCCGGCGCAGGACCTGGCCCTGCTCGACGAGCTGTCGATGCCGGTCAAGGCGCTGTCGGCGACGCTGTGAACGTCTACTGCGACCGGTGCGGGGAGCCGCTGTCGAGCGGCTCCCACGGTGCGTGCGCGGCGGCCCGGGAACTGGAACCGCCGCGCTACTGCGCGCAGTGCCGCCGCCGCATGAAGGTCCAGGTGCTGCCCGGCGGCTGGTCCGCGGCGTGCGTCGAGCACGGGGTGCTCACCCGGTAGGGCCGGCCCACTCCGTCGCCGCGGCGGCCGCCCGCTCCAGCGTGCGCGGATTGACCCTGGCGAATCGGCTGCGCTGCTGCAGTACCGATGCGGCCTTTTTGGAATGCTGCAGCACCCTGAGGATCCGGGGACGACGGAGCCGGTTGTACTCCGCGAGCGCCGCCGGCACCGCCCCGCCCGCCAGCACCGTCTGCAGGGTGGCCACGTCCTCCAGCGCCAGCGACGCGCCCTGGGCCAGGTGGTGCGGCATGGCGTGGGCCGCGTCGCCGATGAGCGCGTAGCCGCCGCTGCCCGCGACCGGCCCGAACGTGTCCGGCAGCGGCGCGAGCTCGCCGACCGGCTCCTGCACCAGGTCGTCGGCCTCGGTCGCGGCCAGCAGCTGGGCCACCGGCGCGTGCCAGCCGGCGAACCAGCGCCGCAGCAGCGCCAGCTGGCCCGCGGGCGGCTCCGGGCGCAGCGCCCCCGGCACGGTCGCGACCCAGTAGATGCCGCCGCGGGTGGAGCCGCCGGCCGAGCCGCGTTCGCCGAGGCTCGCGTACCCGAACCGCTGCCCCGCCCCGAGCAGCTCGCCGTGCGCGGGCAGGCCGGACGGGAGCTCGGGCGCGCGGTACCAGGGGATGACGGCCCGCCACGCGGCGAACCCGGCGCTGGCGAAGGTGCTCGCGGCGGCGAGCCGGCGGCGGATCGCGCTGTCCGGCCCGTCCGCGGCCACGACCAGGTCGCCCTCGAACGTCACCCGGCCGTCGCCGACGGCGGGCCGGTCCCGGTGCACCCGGGCGCTCTGCACGGCCACGCCGCCGCGGACGTCGACCTGCTCGCCGAGGTTCGCGATGAACGCGTCGTGCAGGTCCTCGCGGTGCACCACGACCGGTGGCGAGTCGATGTCGGCGACGCCGGGGGGCACCAGCCAGGAACCGTCGGGCTTGCGGATGCCCGCGGGCGGCACCGGGGTGGAGATCCCCTCCAGCCCGGCGGCCAGGCCCAGCGCCCGCAGCGCGCGGACCCCGTTGGGCCACAGCACGAGCGCGGCGCGGCCCGGCCGGAGCCGGTCGTCCCGCTCGAGCAGGGTGACCTTCCAGCCGGAGCGGGCCAGCGCGCCGGCGGCGGCGAGACCGCCGATGCCGGCGCCGACCACGACCGCGGCCCGCATCAGCCCTGCGTTTCCTTCGTCTCCTTCTTCGCCTCTTCCGGCTCGGCCTCCGGCTCCTCGGCGGGCTCCTCCTCGGGAGCCGCGATCGCCTTCGGCTCGGCCTCGTCCTCCACCGCCACCGCGTCCGGGTTCACGAGCGTGATGTGCCCGTCCTCGTCGTACGTCACGTGCTCCTGCGGCCCGCGCACGCGCAGGAAGTACACCAGCGCGGCGGCGAACACGATGATCGACGTCCAGTTGTTCAGCCGCATGCCGAGCACGTGGTGCGCGTCGTCGATGCGCAGCAGCTCGACCCAGAAGCGGCCGACGGTGTACAGCATCACGTACAGCGCGAACGCCCGGCCCCGCCCGAAGCGGTACTTCCGGTCGAGCAGCCACACCGCCACCGCGACGCCGACGCACCACAGCGACTCGTAGAGGAACGTCGGCTGGAACACGCCGAGGACGATCGGCTGGCCGCCCGCCTCCAGGGCGCGGCCGTGCTCGGTGTCCCAGTTGTAGACCTTGAGGCCCCACGGCAGGGAGGTCTCCTTGCCGTACAGCTCGTTGTTGAACCAGTTGCCCCAGCGCCCGATCGCCTGGGCCACCGGCAGCGCGACGGCGAGCGAGTCGGCCGCCATGGCGAAGGGCAGGTTCATCCGGCGGCAGGCGATCCAGGCGCCGAGCGCACCGGCCGCGATGCCGCCCCAGATGCCGAGGCCGCCCTCCCAGATCTTGAACGCCTTGAGGATCGAGCCGTTCTCGCCGAAGTACGCCTCCGGGGAGGTGATCACGTGATACAGCCGGGCGCCGACGATGCCGAACGGCACCGCCCAGATGGCGACGTCGAGGATCACCCACGGCGGGGCCCCGCGGGCCCGCAGCCGGCGGTCGGCGATGTAGCAGGCGGCCACGATGCCCAGCACGATGCAGAGGGCGTAGGCGCGCAAAGGAATAGGTCCGAGGTCCCAGACGCCACGGGTCGGGCTCGGGATCTCGGCCAGCGGAGACAGGACATCAGTCACGGGTGCACACGCTACCGCCGATGGCGAGCAAAGCGATGCCCGGGCCGGTGCGTCCGTTCGATAAAGATCACCATCAGCGAAGGTATCGCGACGCAGAGCGGCGGAGCCTAAAGTCGGGACATGAGCTACTCAACGCTGAGTAACGGCAGCAAGGTGACCTCCGCGGTCGCCGCGGTCATCGAGGACGCGGCCGGCCGCGTCTTGTTGTGCAGGCAGGCCGGTGGCCACCAGTTGTGGGGTTTGCCCGGCGGCAAGACCCGCGCGGACGAGAGCCCGGTGCACGCCGTCATCCGGGACATCCGCGAGGAGACCGGCCTGGAGACGGAGATCGTCGAGCTGATCGGGCTGTACCAGCTCACCGGCGACGCCTGTGGCAGCACCACCCCGGACCTGTTCGTCCACGTCTTCCGCGGCCGGCTCGACGGCGGCGGCGGTCCGGCCCTGAACGCACCCGGCCGGATCAGCCGGCTGTCGTGGCACTCGGGCGACGCGCTGCCGGAGCCGCTGACGGCCACCACCCGCACCGCGATCGCCGACGCGGCCGCCGGGCGCACCGGCGTGATCCGCGAGGTGCAGCGCGACAAGGAACCCGACGTCATCGACGCCTGAAATTTTCGCTTTCCGAGCATTCTGCGCGGCTTTCGTACCTGCACCGACGCGAATCCCGCTGGATCGCCGCCGACCGATCCTAGATGATCCAGTCCATGGTCCCGCGGTACTTCGCGCTCGGCGACTCGATGTCGATCGACGACTATGCGGGCGGGCCCGGCCTGGGCGCCGCCTCCCTGCTCGCCGACGACCTCGGCATCGAGCTGCTGCTGCTCGCGCGCGACGGTGCGACGAGCGACGATGTGCTGCGCCGCCAGCTCGGCCAGGTGCGCGACCGCCCCGCCCTGGTCACCATCACGATGGGCGGCAACGACCTGCTGACCGCGATCGTCGAGTCCCCCGACAAGGTCCGGGCCGCGGTGGCGGCGACGGCGGCGAACTACGACGCCTGCCTGGCGAGCCTGGCCGCGACGGGCGCGCGGATCGTGGTCAGCACCGTCTACGACCCGACCGACGGCACCGGCGACCTGTCCTGGGCCGGCCTGCCCGACGTCGACGAGGGCCTGGCCCTGCTGCACTCGATGAACGCGGTGATCCGCGCGTCGGCGGCCCGGCACGGCGCGCTGGTGGCCGACCTGCACGGGGCGTTCCTCGGCCACGGCGCCCAGGCCGGCGACATCACCCGGCCCGACTCCCACCCGGCCAACCGCGAGCTGTGGCTGTGCGGGCACATCGAGCCCAACGCCTGGGGCGCGCAGGCGATCCGCGACACCTGGCGGGCGGCGCTCAGGGGCGCTTGATCCCGAGCGCGTGCAGCTGTTGTACGGCGGCGAAATACAGGTGGTCGCCCGCCAGGATCAGCGGCTCGTCGCCGTGCATCGCGTCCACGTCGAGGTCCAGCCGGCGGATCAGCTCCCCGGTGCGGGCGTCGGCCGCGACCAGCTCGACCCGGTGGGTGCTGACGCCGCCGCGGACCGCGAAGTGGTACACCATCGCGTACACGGCCCCGCCGCCGTTCACCGGCGCCCAGTAGCTGGCGTCGACCTCGGCGTGCAGGCCGTACGTGGTGTGCCAGCGCCCGGCCCCGCTCGCGGCGTCGAACGCGGCCAGCCCGCCGTGCCCGTCGACCACGAACAGCGCCCCGTCGCCGGCGCTCGCGTGCACCGGCGACTCCAGCGTCTGCGCGTCGCACCAGCGCTGGGTGCCCTCCGCCGCGGCGTACGCGCAGACGCCGCCCGCCCCGACCGTGTAGACGGTGTCGCCGGCCGCCACGACCTCGGCCCCGCTCACGTCCCGCCGCCAGGCCGGCGCGCCGGTGCGCGCGTCGAACGCCTGCAGGTTCCCGGGTTCGGTGGCGATCAGCACCAGGTCCCCGAGCCGCACGGGCGCGTGGAAGCCGGGCTCGCCGGCCAGCTGCGCGGACCACGCGACGCCGCCGTCCGCGGTGCGGTATGCGGTCAGGGTCGCGCCGGCCCCGCGCACGATGATGTCGCCGGCCACCGTGAAACCGCCGGAGACGGCGTCGGGAAGCTCGGCCGTCCACGCGCGGGCGCCGTCACGGCGGTAGGCGCGAAGGGTGCGCCGCAGCTCGGGACGCTGGATCGACTCCACGACCAGGGTGTCCCCGGTCGCCGCCAGCTCGCCGAAGGCCTGCCCGGGCTCGTCCACGAGCGGGCCGAGGTCGTCCCCGGTGGCGGCGTCGTACCGGCGGATCTGCCCGCTGGGCCCGCCCGCGGACCGGAACACGGTGCCGTCGACGACGACGGCCCCGCCGATCTGCTCGCCGGTGCGGGTGGCGGGCGCGGACCACGTCGCGCGCAGCGCCTTCGCGGTGGCGGCGGTCAGGGTGCCGGTCAGTGCCTGGTGGCCGCTGCGGCCCTGGTCGCCGCCGTTCTGCCGCCAGTCCGCGTCCGCGCTGGTGCCGTAGCCGGGAGTGGCCGTGTTCGCGTGCGCGCTCGTGGGAGTGAGCGTGGACAGGACGAGCACCAGCGGTACAAAACGGAAAATAAGCCGCACGAGGGACTCAACGAGCCCTGGACGGGTTAGTTCCGGCGCATGCCCTCGGCGAGTTCGGCGCTCAGCTTGCCCACCGCGGCCACGCCGGCCGCCGGGCTGTCGGCCTCGAGCAGGCACCGGACCAGGGCGCTGCCGACGATCACGCCGTCGGCGAAGGAGGCCACCTCGGCCGCCTGCGCGCCGTTGGACACGCCGAGCCCCACGGCGACCGGCACGCTCGACCCGGCCGCGCGCACCCGGGAGACGATCACCGGCGCGGCGCTGCTGGTCCGGTCACGGGCGCCGGTGACGCCCATGACGCTCGTGGCGTACACGAAACCGCGGCACTGCGCGACCGTGCTCGCGATCCGCGCGTCGGTCGAGGACGGCGAGACCAGGAAGACCCGGTCGAGCCCGTGCTGGTCGGCAGCGGTGATCCACTCGCCGGCCTCGTCGGGGATCAGGTCCGGCGTGATCAGCCCGGCCCCGCCCGCCTGCGCGAGGTCGGCCGAGAAGCGCTCGACACCGTAGCGCTCGACGAGGTTCCAGTAGGTCATGGTGAGGATCGGCGCGCCGGTCGCGGCGGCCGCCTCCACGGTGCGCAGCCCGTCGCGGACCCGGAACCCGGCCCGCAGGGCGGCCTCGGTGGCGCGCTGGATGGTCGGGCCGTCCATGACCGGGTCGGAGTACGGCAGCCCGACCTCGACCACGTCCACACCGTTGTCGATCATGGCCTTGATCGCGTCCGTGGCCGTCGGGACGTCCGGGAAGCCGGCCGGCAGGTAGCCGATGAGCACGCCACGGCCCTCGGCCCGGGCCTTGTCGAACGCGTCCTGCGTGCTCATACGTCGAACCATTCCCGCGCGGTGTCCATGTCCTTGTCGCCGCGGCCGGACAGGCAGATGATCACGGTCGGCTCGCGGCCCAGGTCGGCGGCGAGCCGCGGGATGACCCGCAGGGCCCCGGCGACCGCGTGCGCGCTCTCGATGGCCGGGATGATGCCCTCGCTGCGGCACAGGCGCTTGAACGCGTCCATCGCCTCGGCGTCGGTGACCGGCTCGTACGCCGCGCGCCCGATGTCGTGCAGGTACGCGTGCTCCGGCCCGACCGCCGGGTAGTCCAGCCCGGCCGAGATCGAGTGCGACTCGACGGTCTGGCCGTCCTCGTCCTGCAGGAGGTAGGTGCGGGCACCGTGGAGTACACCCGTGGAGCCACCGGTGATGCTGGCCGCGTGCCGGCCGGTGTCGACCCCGTCGCCGCCCGCCTCGAAGCCGAACAGCCGCACGCCCTCGTCGGGCACGAACGCGTGGAACGCGCCGATCGCGTTGGAACCGCCGCCGACGCACGCCGCGACCGCGTCCGGAAGCTTGCCGGTCTGCTCGAGGATCTGGCGTCGGGCCTCGACGCTGATCCCGCCGACGAAGTCGCGCACCATCGCCGGGAACGGGTGCGGCCCGGCCGCGGTGCCCAGCAGGTAGTGTGTGTCGTCGACGTTGGTCACCCAGTCGCGCAGGGCCTCGTTGATCGCGTCCTTGAGCGTCCTCGACCCGGTCGTCACCGGGATCACGGTGGCGCCGAGCATGCGCATCCGGGCGACGTTGAGGGCCTGGCGGCGGGTGTCCTCCTCGCCCATGTACACGACGCACTCGAGGTCGAGCAGCGCGCAGGCGGTGGCGCTGGCCACGCCGTGCTGCCCCGCTCCGGTCTCGGCGATCACCCGCGACTTGCCCATGCGCTTGGTCAGCAGGGCCTGGCCGAGGACGTTGCGGACCTTGTGGGCGCCCGTGTGGTTCAGATCCTCGCGTTTGAGAAAGATCGTCGCTCCGGTACCGCGGGCAAGGCGCTCGGCCCGGTACAGCGGGCTCGGCGTGTTGGCGTAGTCGCGCAGCAGCCGCCCGAACTCCGCCTGGAACGCCTCGTCGGCCTGCGCGTGGCGATAGGCGGCGTCGAGCTCGTCGAGCGCGGCGATGAGCGCCTCGGGGACGAAGCGCCCGCCGTACGTGCCGAAGTGCCCCTCCGGATCGGGCAGCAGCCCGGCCGCCGACAGGAACGCGCTCACCGGGCCACCCGCGGGGTGGCCGGGTGGCTGCCCGGCCGCCGACAGGAACGTGCTCACCGGGCCGCCCGCGGGGTGGCCGGGTGGCTGCCCGCCGTGACCAGCTCGGCGACCGCGTCGCGCGGGCTCTTCTGCGTGACCAGCCCCTCGCCGACCAGCACCGCGTCGGCACCGGCGGACGCGTAGCGGATCAGGTCGTGCGGCCCCCGCACCCCCGACTCGGCGATCTTGACGACCTCGGCCGGCAGCCCCGGCGCGATCCGCTCGAACACCGTCCGGTCAACTTCCAGCGTGCGCAGGTTGCGCGCGTTGATGCCGATCACCCGCGCACCGGCCTCCAGCGCACGGTCGGTCTCCTCCTCGTCGTGCACCTCGACCAGCGCCGTCATGCCGAGGCTCTCGATGCGGTCGAGCAGCCCGGACAGCGTGTTCTGGTCGAGCGCGGCGACGATCAGCAGCACCAGGTCGGCCCCGTAGGCCCGCGCCTCGTGCACCTGGTAGGACGACACGACGAAGTCCTTGCGCAGCATCGGGATGTCGATCGCGGCCCGCACGGCGGCGAAGTCGTCCAGGCTGCCGCCGAACCACCGGCCCTCGGTCAGCACGCTGACACAGCGGGCCCCGCCGGCCGCATACTCCTTCGCGAGCTCCGCCGGGTCCGGGATCTCGGCCAGCGCCCCCTTGGACGGGGAGGCCCGCTTGACCTCGGCAATCACGCCGACACCGGGCGCACGCAACTTGGCATAGGCGTCCCGCGGCGGCGGAGCCTCGGCGGCGCGCTGTTTGATCTCTGCCAGGGGCACCTGGGCCTCGCGGACCGCCAGGTCCTCGCGCACTCCGGCGAGGATCTCGTCGAGCACCCGGCCGCTTTCCGCGTTGATCAAGGAGCTCCCCTCTCCGGTGGTCATGCGACCGATGCTAGGTCGCCCCCGGTCAGTGGACGGTCGCGGGGGTATGGCCGACATTACCTGAGTGGCTAGGGCATAATGCCTCGCCGCCGAGTTTTGTCGTACCCCCGCTCTAGGGTGTCGGCATGAGCGTGACGCGGGCAAACACATTGACGGCCACCTGGGCGTCCATGACCGCCGCAGCCGCGTTCCCGGCGGCTTTCTCGGCGGCGGCCATCTATCCCTTGCTGGCCCTGCTGGCCTCCGTGGCGACCGGCCGCGCGGCATTTGAGTTGTCGGCCGTGGCCCCCACCCCGCTGGACCTCCCGTTGCGCGGCGCCCTGGGCCTGTGGACCCGCGAGGGCACCCCGCTCACGCTGGACTGGGCGGCGCGCGCGGACCCCCGCCTGACCGGCGACCCGCTGATCGACCGCCCGCTGCTGGACGCGTGGGCGGCCGCCCAGACCGGTGCCCCCGTCCCGCCCTTCCACTTACCCGGCGCGGACGAGGACACCCTCATCCTCGCCGCGGCCCTGGCAGTGACGGCGGACTGGACAACCCCGTTCACCGACGGCGTGCTGCGCCCGTTCTCCGGCCCGTGGGCAGGCCGCCGCCTGGCATCGCTGCACCGCCGCACCGCCGACCTGACCCCGCTACGCGTTCTCTCGACTCCTGCCGCCCCGATCACCCTGCTGACGATCACCGGCACCGACGAGGTCGACGTCATCCTGTGCACCGCGGCCGGCCAGGCCTCGCCGCAGACGGTCCTCGCGGCAGCGGTGTCGTCGTTCCCGTCCGCCACGCCCGCACGCAAGGGCCCGGGCGTGGTGTCGGCACTGGTGGACGCCTCCGACCCGACACCGGAGCTGGTGGTGAAAGTTCCGCGCTTCGCCGCTTCGCTGGCGCACGACCTGCTGGCCCCTGCTGCTGCGGACGCCTCCGGTCTTCGGACGCCTTCGACCGTGCTCGGCTCCCCGTCACTTCCGGATGCCTTCGGCTTGCGGGCGGCTTCGACCCCGTCAGCGTTCCCGGGGATCAGCTCCGCACCGCTGCGGGTTTCAGCGGCCGCGGTGAGCGTGGCGGCGGCCTTCACGGCTCCGGGCTTCCGCGCGGCCCCGGTGACGCAGACCCCGATCGTGCCGCTCGCGTACGATCCGCCGCCCCCGGCCACGGCGAGACGCCTGCAGGTGACGGTCCGCTTCGACGAACCGTTCGGCTACTTCGCGGTGCACCGACCGACGGGCCTGGTACTGATGGCCGGCTGGATCGACGAACCGGAGCCCGCCCACTGACGCTCTTTTGCTCTCCCTGATCTCACACAGCAACGCGCCCCGCCGCGCCTCCTTCTCTCTTGATCCGACCCACGAGCGCGCTGACCCCGCGCACAGCACCAAACCTCAACGGACGGGCTGAGCTCGGCCGGCCAGAAGCGGCCTGGCCTGGGCTGGGCTGGGCTGGGTTGCGTTGGGTTGGGTTGGGTTGGGTTGAGCTTGCGTCAACTCATGTCAGAACTTGCGTCAGGCAGCTGCCCCGCTGGGGTCTCAAGCCGGGCAAGCCGCGTCAGACCGAGCCGCGCCCGCCTGCAGCTTCCTCCGTTGCGCAAACCGCAAGATCTGGAGCCTCTCCGGCGCCTCCGGGTGCCCGCCTCCGGGTGCCCGCCTCCGGGTGCCCGCCTCCGGGTGCCCGCCTCCGGCGCCCCTCGCCCTCGCCCCTCGCCCCTCGCTGCGCGAACCGCAAGCGTCACCCTGGCGCCGCAAGGCGCCCCGGCCCGCCACCCACATCGAGCCGGAAGATCGTTTCTGGCGCCTCCGGCGCCACGGCCCGCAACCAACAACGAACCGGAAACTGCTTTCTTCGCCGCAGGCGCCCACGAACCGGCACCACCGAACGACGACCACAACGAACCCGGAACCGAACCACGACCTGGACCACCGAAAGGTGACCAAACTACGGTCCGGACCACGCCAACGCCGTTGCATAGGGCAGGCCGAAGGCGCCCCAAACCCACGACCAGTTGTGGCCCGGTGCTCCCCAGTCCAAGCGGCCGAACCCCGCCGACCAGCCAAGCCATAGAGGGCCGGCGTGAACGCGCGCGCGGGCGTAAGAGCCGAACGAGCCAGCAAGCCCGGGCTGCAAAGGCCGACGCGACACGAACAACGGCGACTGCGGGACGTGCGGCGGCGGGGCGTTCCGGTCTTCCCACGCTATCAACCCCCACCAAGTTGATCAGGGATCCGGTTACCACCCCAACACGCGGTGCTACGAAGGCGGATTCTCAGCCTCGTCGCCAGAGGCCGGAGTCGCGTCAGGACGGCGCCACCGAGCTGGGATTTCGCCTCGCGCTGCCATCTCCTTCCATTTGGCAAATGGATCAAAGTCGTGTTCCAGCGGTTCCTGCTCCGGACGCTCCGCCTCCGGGACGTGGATCAGGTTGACGCGGATGCGGTACCAGACGGAATTGATGCCGCGCATGGAGTCGACCAGGACGTCGGCCGGTTCCAGGAGCGGCCAGACCTTGGGGTGGCGGTCCTTCCAGCGGTCGAGGTCGGCCAGGGCCTCCTCGCGCGTCGCGGTGCGGGTGATCTCGATCAGGGGCATGGTCGGCTGGCGCCGGCCGGCGCCCTTCTTGGCCGGGGCTCGCTTCTTGAAGGTCGACGCCAGCTCCAGCAGGGGTTCCAGGGAGCCGCGGGCGTGTTCGATGCCGGTCCAGGGGTCGGGGCGGCCGGGGACCGTGTCCATGGTGTAGGCCGCCGGGTCGCAACCCGGCACCTCGTCCCAGCTCAGCGGGGTGGAGACCTTGGCCTCCTCGGACGGGCGGATCGAGAAGCCCGAGGCGGTGGTGTGGTCCTTGGCGTTCTGGTTGTAGTCGAGGAACACGCCCTGCCGCTCCTCCTTCCACCACGCGCCGGTCGCGAGATCGGGAGCGCGGCGGGCGACCTCGCGGGCGAAGCCTTCGGCGGCGCGGCGTACCTCGGCGAAGGTCCACCGCGGCTCGATGCGCGCGTAGATGTGGAAGCCGCGGGAGCCTGAGGTCTTGGGCCAGCCGGCCAGGCCGTACTCCTCCAGGACCTCGCGGGCGATCAGCGCCACGTCCACGACCTGGCCCCACGGGACGCCCGGCACCGGGTCGAGGTCGATGCGCAGCTCGTCCGGGTGGTCGAGGTCCTCGGCGAGCACCGAGTGGGTGTGCAGCTCCAGGCAGCCGAGGTTCACGACCCACGCCAGCTGGGCGGCGTCGCGCAGGACGACCTCCTCCGCGGTACGCCCGGACGGGTACCGCAGCTCCGCCGTCTCGATCCATTCTGGGCGTTTGGCGGGTGCGCGCTTCTGGAAGAAGGCCTCGCCCTCGATGCCGTTCACGTACCGCTTGAGCGCCATCGGCCGCCCGCCCGCCCCGCGCAGGGCGCCGTCGGCCACGGCCAGGTAGTAGCGCACCACGTCGAGCTTGGTGCGGCCGGACTTCGGGAAGTACACCTTGTCCGGATTGGTGATCGTCACCTCGCGCCCGGCGACCTCGATCACGTGCTCAGCGCTGCTCGCCATGCGCCGACCCTACTAGGGCCGATCTCCCGCCGCCCGGCCTTCAGCGCCTCAGCGGCGGTCGTCGTCCGTCGGGTCCTCGCCCCGGTCCAGCGCATCCCACAGCTCGGTGTCCGGGTCCCGCTTCCGGGCCGGAGCAGCCGGAGACTCGGAAGAAGAAGAAGAAGCAACAGACGGCCGCTCGTACCGCGAACCCATGCCCGGCCACGACCGTCCCACCCGCACCGTCACCAGCCCCGAAGCCAGTACGACCAGCCCCAGCGGGACACACAGCAGCGGCCACACGAGCTTGACGTCGTCGCCCAAGGTGGCCAGCGCGGCGACCACGATCCCGGCCCCGGCGACCAGCAGCAGCACCCCGACCACCAGCCGGGCCACCGCGCGCGTCGCGAACAACGCGCCCGCCCCGGCCAGCGCGACCACCGCGAGCGCCGGGAGCCACGGCGCCAGCTCGGTGCCGGTGCGGTCGGTGTGCAGGGGTGGCAGCGGCGCGGGCTGGGCGACGGAAAGGGCCTGCCAGGATCGGGTGGCTGCCAGCAGTACCAACGCAGCAGCAACGGCGCAGGCTCCCGCTGTCGTCGCCAGTCCGCGCCGTCCGGTCAACGTCATCGGGCGGGCTTCAGCGTCTCGGCGGTCGCGATGGCGGCCAGCACCGCCGCGGCCTTGTTGCGCGTCTCGGTCTCCTCCGCGATCGGGTCGGAGTCGGCGACGATGCCGGCCCCGGCCTGCACGTACGCGATGCGGTCGCGCAGCAGGGCGGTGCGGATGGCGATCGCGGTGTCCATGTCGCCGCCGAAGCCGAAGTAGCCGACGACCCCGCCGTACAGGCCGCGGCGGGTCGGTTCGAGCTCCTCGATGATCTCCATCGCGCGGACCTTCGGGGCGCCGGACAGGGTGCCGGCGGGGAAGGTGGCGGCGAGGGTGTCGAAGGCGGTGCGGTCGTCGTTGAGCTCGCCGACGACGGTGGAGACGATGTGCATGACGTGCGAGTACCGCTCGACGGTCATGAACTCCGGCACCTCGACCGTGCCCGGCTTGCACACCCGGCCGAGGTCGTTGCGGGCGAGATCGACGAGCATCACGTGCTCGGAACGCTCCTTGGGGTCGGCGAGCAGGTCCGCCGCGAGCGCCGCGTCCTCCTCCGGCGTCGCCCCACGCCAGCGGGTGCCCGCGATGGGGTGCAGCAGCGCTCTTCTTCCATCGACCTTCACGTGTACTTCCGGCGAGGACCCGACCACATCGAAGCCCTCGAAGCGCAGGAGGTACATGTACGGACTCGGATTGGTCGTGCGCAGCACCCGGTAGACGTCGAGGGGGTCGGCGTCGGTCGGGCGCTCGAAGCGCTGGGCGACCACGATCTGGAAGCACTCCCCCGCGCGGATCGCCTCCTTCGCGACCTCGACCGCCTTCGGGTACTCCCCGGCCGGCGTCCGGCTCACCACGTCGCCGAGCGGCACCCGGTCCACAGTGGACACCAGTGGCGGGGTCGGCCGGGACAGGGCGGTGGTCATCGCGTCGAGCCGCCCGATGGCCTGGTGGTACGCCGCGGTCACGGCCGCCTCGTCGGCCCCCGCCTCCGGCAGCACCGCGTTGGCGATCAGCAGCGCGGCGCCCTCGAAGTGGTCGAGCGCGACCAGGTCGGTGGCGAGCATCATCCCCAGCTCGGGGTGGCCGAGGTCGTCGAGGGCGATGTCGGGGAGGCGCTCGAAGCGGCGGACCGCGTCGTACGAGAGGAATCCGACGAGCCCCCCGGACAGCGGCGGCAGGTTGAGCGCCCGCAGGTCCGAGTCGTCGGCGGTCAGCGCGGCGATCGTGGCCCGCAGCACCTCGGTCGGGGCGCCGTCGAGCGGGACGTTGGCCGGGGGCGCACCGAGCCAGTGCGCACGCCCGTCGCGCTCGACGAGGGTGGCGGCACTGCGGACACCGATGAAGCTGTACCGCGACCACACCGCCCCGGCCGCGCCCGCCCCCTGCTCGGCGGACTCGAGCAGGAACGTGCCCGGGCCGCCGGCGAGCTTGCGGTAGACGCCGACCGGGGTCTCACCGTCGGCCAGCAGCCGGCGTGTCACCGGGACGACACGGCGGGTGCGCGCGAGCTCGCGGAAGGTGGCCTCGTCGGGGGCCACGGCGCCGGTCGTCATCCGGTTACCTCCAGTGGGGTGTAGAAGCACGTGTGGTTGCCGGTGTGGCACGCGGCGCCGGTCTGCTCGACCGTGACCAGCAAAGTGTCGCCGTCACAGTCGATCGCGACGGCCTTGACGTGCTGGTGGTGGCCGGAGGTCTCGCCCTTCACCCAGTACTCCCCGCGGCTGCGCGACCAGTACGTGGCCCGCCCCGTGGTGAGCGTGCGATGCAGCGCCTCGTCGTCCATCCACGCGAGCATCAGCACCTCGCCGGTGCCGTGCTCCTGCACGATCGCCGGCACCAGCCCGGCCTCGTTACGACGGAGACGGTTCGCGACTTCTGGATCAAGGTTCGACGGCACGACGGCAATTCTCCCGCACCGCACGAACTCGGCGGTTTGGGGTCTATGGCTGCTGGTGTTGAGGGGGTACCTTGCAGGTGCGCCGCCAGGAAGATCTGAGCGGTCGTCCACCCTTCCCCGCCTGCCGACGGCCACCCCCTACCCGTCTTCCAGGGGGCACCCCAGCCGTCCGGCCATGCGGTCGTCGGTCCCGGGCGCCGCACGGCCTCCCGGCGTCCGCGACCCCTGCGCTGAGCCAACCAGCAGTCCGACCGGGTGGCTGCCCCCGTTCGGACCGAGCCGGACGGAGGACCCATGCAACCCAACCTCACCCCGCCGAACGACCAAACCCCGCCGACCGACCAACCACCGGCGGACGCCCCCGCCGAGACGGCCGAGGCGGTCGTACCGTCGCCGCGCCAGCCGCTCGACGCCGAAGCCGAAGCCACCACCACCGAAGCCGTCTCGACCGACGCCCCTGCGGCCGAGCCTGCTGACGCCTCCCCCGCCTCCCCTTCCACCGAGGAGCCACTCGCCGAAGGCGAACACCTGGCGGACGACCCGGCGATCTCGGTCGCCGTGCCGGACGACATCTCGGCCCTCGTCGGGCCGGCAACCGGGGTCGAGGACACCGAGGCCGTCGCGGAGGACGACACCCCGGCCATCACCGACTCGACCGCCGCCCCAACGGAGAGCGAGGCAACCACAGATGCCGACCCGCTCACGAACGCCGAAACGCCGCCGACCGACGCCACGCCTACGGAGACGTCGGACATCACGCTTGAGAACGACGCATCGACACTGACCGACCCCGCCGAGGACGCTGAGCCCACGGACGCCGCCGCCGAGGACATCGCCGCCGAACCCGCCGAGACCGCGACCGCCGAGGGCGCGGACGCTGTCGCCGAGGACGTGGCGACCGAGACCGACGAGCCCGCGGACGCTGTGGCCGAGGACGTCACGGCCGAGACCGACGACGCTGCGGACGAACCGGCCGCCGAGGTCGCCGAGGACGCTGTCGCCGAGGACGTGGCGACCGACGAGCCCGCCGACGCTGTGGCCGAGGACGTCACGGCCGAGACCGACGAGGCTGCGGACGAGCCGGCCGCCGAGGTCGCCGAGGACGCTGTCGCCGAGGACGTGGCAGCCGAGACCGACGAGCCCACGGACGCCGTCGCGGAGGACGTCACGGCCGAGACCGACGAGCCCGCCGACGCTGCAACCGAGGACGTCACGGCCGAGACCGACGAGGCGGCGGACGAGCCCGAGGTCGTCGAGGACGCCGTGGCCGAGACCGACGACGCCGAGGCTGCCGACGCCGTGGCCGAGGACGTCGACGCGGAAACCACCGAAGACACCGCGGCCGAGGCTGACGACGCCGAGGTCGTTGCCGAGGACGCCACCGCGGAGACCGACGAGCCCGCGGAAGAGCCGGCCGCCGAGAGCACCGAAGACGCCGAGGTTGCCGACACGGTTGCCGAAGACGCCACGGCCGAGACCGACGAGACCGCGGACGCCGAGGGCGCGGACGCTGTCGCGGAGGATGTGGCCGCCGAGACCGACGAGACCGTGGAAGAGCCGGCCGCCGAGAGCACCGAAGACGCCGAGGTCGCCGACGCCGTTGCGGAAGACGTGACCGCGGAGACCGACGAGCCCGCGGACGCCGAGGGCGCTGAAGAGCCGGCGGCCGAGGTGGCAGAGGACGTTGACGCCGAGACCACCGAAGACGCCGCGGCCGAAGCTGACGACGCCGAGGTTGCCGACGCCGTGGCCGAGGACGCCACCGCCGAGACCGACGAGGCTGCGGACGCCGAGATCGCCGACGAGCCGGCCGCCGAAGTGGCCGAAGACGTCGAGGCCGAGAGCACCGACGACGCCGGGGACGCGGAAGCCACCGAGGAGCCGGCCGCTGAGGCCGACACCGAGTCGGACGAAGAGGCTGCTGAGGAGCCCGCCGCGGAGAGCGACGCCGACGCCGAGGACGAGGTCGCCGACGAGCCGGTTGCTGAGGCTGAGGCTGCGGAGGACGAGTCGGCCGACGAGGAGCCGGCTGCCGAGGTCGCCGCGGACGTCGCCGCCGAGAGCAGCGACGACGCCGAAGCCGAAGCAGCGGAAGCCGCCGAGGAGCCCGCCGCCGAGAGCAGCGACGACGCCGAGGCCGTTGAGGTTGCGGAGGAGCCGGTTGCTGAGGCTGCCGGGGATGAGGCGGCGGACGAGGCGGCGGACGAGGAGGTGGCGGTGGTCGAGGCCGTTGCGGACGAGGACGGCGAGAGCGCGGCCACGCCCGAGACGATTGCCATTGCCGAGGAGCAGACCAACGCTGAGCTTGCCCGTGAGGCGGCTCTTGAGGAGGCGGCCGAGGTCGTTGCGGCTGAGGACGTTGCCGAGGAGTTGGCGGCTGAGGCTGACGAGGCGGCGGGCGACGCGGCTGCCGAGGACGTCGTGATTGTGGTGGCCGACGCTGGCGAAGAGCCCGCGGTTGAGGCCGAAGACGTCGTGCTCATCGTGGCCGACGCCGATGCCGGCGAGACCGCCGCCCAGGGCGACGCCGAAGAAGGCGACGCCGAGGGCGAGGACATTGTGCTCGTGGTTGTCGAGGAAGACGCCGAGGAGGACGCGCCCGCCGAGGTTGACGCCGTTGTGCTGGTGATCGCGGACGAAGCGGCCGACGAAGCGGCCGACGAAGCGGCCGACGAAGCGGCCGACGACGAGGACGAAGACGAGGACGTCGTCGTGGCTGCGGCTGACGAGGACGACGAGGACGAAGACGAGGACGAGCTCGTCGCATCCGCTGAGGACGATGAGGACGAGGACCAGGACGCCGGCGAGGACGTTGTGCTTGTGGTTGCCGATGTCGCCGGTGAGGACGGGGTTGAGGAAGGCGTCCTGCTCGTCGTCGCGGAAGTTGATGAGGACGAGGAAGAGGTCGACGAGGACGAGCTGGAGTATGCGGCCGTGGCGCCGGCGCCGTTGCGGCCTGGGGACATTGTTGAAGAGCGGATTGTGCTGTGGAAGCGCAAGCGGGCTGACAAGTTCCGGTCGCGGCTGGTGAAGGCCGAGTCGAAGTTCGTCGACGACCCGGTGAAGGCGGTTGCCCGCGCCAGTGCTGTGGTCAGTGACGCGATCGAGACCCTGGCCGAGAAGTTGCAGGAGCAGCAGCACGCGCTCAACCCGGGGAAGTCGTCGAAGCACCCTGACACCGAGGCGCTGCGGGTGGCGTTGCGGCAGTACAAGGACTTCTTGGAGCGGGTGCTGTCACTGTAAGGAGCGACCAGAAGGCGGGCCGGTTGACGCCGGTCCGCCTTTTTGCGAATAGATTGGGGCCATGGCAGCCGGGGGGCGCCGGTTCGTACCGCTGCAGGTGCGCATCGCGGTGACGGGTTTCAACGCGGTGGGTGCCGTCATGTTCACGCTCGCGCTGACGGCGCTCGGCGTGCTGCTGTCGGGGATGCAGGTGGATCCGGTGGCTCAGGGCGGTACCGGATATCTGGATTTTGTTCTGTTCTTCAACGCCGCGCTGTTTCTGTCACCGCTGGCCGGGGTCCTGGTGTTTCTCGGCGTGCGGGTGCGCCGCGGCGAGCACTGGGCGTGGCTGTCGAGCCTGGTGTTCTGGGGGTTCGTCGGCACGATGATGCCGCTGCTGGCCTGGGTGCTGGAGGCGCCGCTCGGGCTGCGGCTGCTCCCGATCTTCGGCGCGGCGGGGATGGTGGCGCTGCTCATGACGCCGCAGGCGCGGCTGCACTGCGCGGACCCCGACGACTAGGGCAGCGGGTCGGCCAGGTACCGCTGGATCGTGGGCGCGACGTTGCGCACGATCTCCTCGGGGGGCATCGATGCCAGGGGTTCGAGTTTCAGGATGTACCGCAGCATCGCCATCCCGATCATCTGCGAGGCGACCAGGGAGGCCCGGGTCGGGGCCTCGGCCGGGTCGAGGTCCAGGGTCCGCGTGGCGCGCCGCAGGACCTGGCTGACCAGGAACTCGCGCAGCATGCGGGCCGACCAGTCGTGCTGCATGGCGCTGCGGACGAGGGCGACGACGGGCGTGCCGGCCGGGGAGTCCCAGACGGACAGGAACATCCGCACGAGCCGCTCGCCGACGCCGTCGAGGCCGGGTTCGAAGACCTGGGGCAGCAGCTGGCCGGGGTCGATGGGGGCGTTCATGGTGGCCAGGAACAGCTGGTCCTTGGCCCCGAAGTAGTGGTGCACCAGCGCGGGGTCGACCCCCGCGCCGGTCGCGATCTGCCGGATCGACGCCCCGTCGAAGCCGCGCTCGGCGAAGGCTTTGCGCGCCGCGTCCAGGATCGCCTCGCGGGTGTCCTGGTTGCCGGGGCGCCGACCGGTACGAGCCATTGGATCAGCCTATGCGGTGCGCCGGCGCAGCGTCGCGGCGCCGAGGAGCAGGGCGACGACCACGCAGCCGACGACGATGCCGAGGTCGCGCCACATGATGCCGGTCGGGTCGGGGTGCGCGCCCAGTTCGGTGAGGGCCTGCACGGCGTACGACATGGGCAGCACGTCGCTGATCGCCTCCATCCAGCCGGGCATGCGGTCGCGGGGCTGGAGCAGGCCGCAGAGCAGGACCTGGGGCAGTACCACAGCGGGCATGAACTGCACGGCCTGGAACTCGCTGTCGGCGAACGCGCTGACCAGCAGGCCGAGGGCCATGCCGAGGACGGAGTTGCCGACGGCGATCACACCGACCAGCCAGGCCGGGCCGAGGGTGTCCAGACCCAGCAGCCAGTACGCGAGCGCCGACGCGAGCGCCGCCTGCACCGCGGCCGCCACGGCGAACGCGAGCCCGTAGCCGAGCAGGATGTCGACCTTGCCGATCGGGGTGGTCAGCAGCCGTTCGAGGGTGCCGCTGGTGCGTTCGCGGAGCATCGCCACACTCGTGAGCAGGAACATGATCACGAGCGGGAAGACCCCGAGCATGATCAGGCCGACCCGGTCGAACAGGAACGGGTTGTCGTCGTAGAGGTACCGCAGCAGCGTCAGCAGCACCGTCGGCACCACGAGGATGAGCGCGATGGTCCGCCGGTCGTGGCGCAGCTGGCGCAGGATCCGCGCGGCGGTGCCGAAGGTCAGTCGCAGGGACATGGCTCAGCCCACCGTTTCCGTCGCGAGCGTTTCCGTCTCGTGGGCCTGAACCAGGCGCAGGAAGGCCTCGTCGAGGTCGTCGGTGCCGGCGGACTCGCGGACCGCGGCGGGGGTCTGATCGGCGATGAGGTACCCCTCGCGGATCAGCAGCAGGCGGTCGCAGCGGCCCGCCTCGTCCATCACGTGGCTGGAGACGAGCAGCGTGGAGCCGGCCGCGGCCATGGCGTGGAAGCGCTGCCAGAGCTCGTTGCGCAGCACCGGGTCCTGCCCGACGGTGGGCTCGTCGAGCACCAGCAGCTGCGGCCGGCCGACGATCGCGCAGGCCAGCGAGGCGCGGGCCCGCTGCCCGCCGGAGAGGCGGCCGACCAGCTGGTCCTTGGCCTTGCTCAGGCCGACGTCGGAGATGGCCGCGTCGGCGTCCTTGGCGCCGAGGCCGTACAGCGAGGCGAAGTACCGCGCGTTCTCCCGCACGGTCAGGTCGGCGTAGACGCTGGGGGCCTGGGTGAGGTAGCCGACCTTGTCGCGCAGCGGCGCCGAGCCGGCGGGGTGGCTGAGCACGGTGACGGTGCCGCTCGCGACCTTCTGGACGCCGACGACGGCGCGCATGAGGGTCGTCTTGCCGCTGCCGCTGGGGCCGAGCAGGCCGGTGACGCTGCCCTGGGGGACGGTGCAGGTGAAGTCGTGCAGCACCCGCCGTTTGCCGCGCACGACCACGAGGTGCTCGACCTCGATCGCGTTGCTCATCGGGGTGGTCCTTCCTGGCGGTGAAACCTGGATGGGGGTCGAACTCAACACCTGATGAACTCAACGGTAGATGAAATCCGCGCGCAGGAGCAAGCCCGCAAAGACGACAGTCACGAATTTCAGCGCACGCGACCAAACCAGACCGCGCCACGCCGACGCCAGCCGCGGCAACACGCCGACGCCGGACACCGACACGCGCGATCAGCACGCCCGGTCAAGCCGGGCCGGGCGTGCTGAGCCGGCGTGCGTGAATCAGCGCGTTTGTTCGAGCCAGGACGCGTACAAGCGCGCGTAGATCGAGTCAGGGTCGGTGAGCAGCGACTCGTGCGGCCCCCGCTGCACCACCCGCCCCTTGTCCACCACGATCACCTCGTCGGCGGACTGCGCGGTCGACAGCCGGTGCGCGATCGCGATCGTGGTGCGCCCCCGGGTCACCGCGTCGAGCGTGCGCTGCAGCCGGACCTCGGTGGCCGGGTCGACGGCGCTCGTGGCCTCGTCGAGCACCAGCAGGTCGGGGTCGGCCACGTACGCCCGGGCAAGGGCCACCAGCTGCCGCTCCCCCACCGACAGCGACTCCCCCCGCTCCCCGACCTGCGTGTGCAGGCCCGCGGGCAGCGAGTCGAGCCAGTCGATCAGGCCCAGCCCGGTGAACGCGGCGGTCAGCTCGGCGTCGGTCAGGGCCGGCCGGGCGAAGCGGACGTTGTCGGCGATCGTCGCGTCGAACAGGAAGCCGTCCTGCGGCACCATCACGACCCGGCTGCGCAGCGAGTCGAACCGCAGCTCGTCCAGCGGCACGCCGGAGAGCAGGACCCGGCCGGTGCTCGGGTCCATCAGCCGGGTCAGCAGCTTGGCGAAGGTGGTCTTGCCGCTGCCGGTCTCGCCGACGACGGCGACGCGGGTGCGGGCGGCCACGGTCAGGTCGACGTCGCTGAGGACCTCGGGCCCGTCCGGGTACGCGAAGTGCACGTGATCGAACCGCACGTCGATCGGCCCGTCGGGCAGGGCCCGGCCCGACTTGCCGGGATCGGCCACATCGGGCTCCGTCTCGATGATGTCGAGCACCCGCCGCCAGCCGGCGATCGCGTTCTGGGCCTCGTTGAGCACCTCGGTCGCCACCTGCACCGGCTGGACGAACAGCGTGGCCAGGAACAGGAACGCGGTGAGCCGCCCGACGGTCAGGTCGCCGCCCACGCCCAGCAGGGTGCCCACCACGATCACGCCGGCGAGCGCGAGCCCGGCCGCGAGCTCCCCGAAGCTCATGCTGATCACGTTGTTGGTCTGGGCCCGGAACAGGTTGCGGCGGGCCTTCTCGATCGAGCCGTCGAGCCGCTCGCCGGTGCGGCGCTGGATGCCGTACGCGCGCACGACCGGGGCGCCGACCACGCTCTCCGCGATGACGCCCAGCATGCTGCCGACGCTTTCGCGGACCTCCAGGTAGAGCACGCTCAGCCGGCGCTGGAAGTGCCGCACCACGAAGATCAGCGGAGCGAACGCGGCGAAGACGACCAGGGTGAGCTGCCAGGAGTAGACGAGCATCACGACTGTGGTGACCGTGAGCTGGCCCAGGTTGATCACGAACAGCAGGCCGCCGAACTGCAGGAACTGGCTGATCTGGTCGACGTCGCCGGTGACCCGGGAGACGAGCGCGCCGCGCCGCTCGGACTGCTGGTGCAGCATCGACAGGTCGTGGATGTGCCGGAAGGTGCGGGCCCGGATGCCGGCCAGCGCGGTCTCGCTGACCGTGAACAGGCGCACGTTCATGAGGTACGCGCTGATCATGGTCAGGAACAGGACGCCCGCCGTCACGGTCACGATCCGGGTGATGACGCCCAGGTCGGGGCCGCCCGGGGCCTGGATGCCGTGGTCGATGCCCTGCTGGATGGCGATCGGCACGGCGACCCGGCCGGCCGTGGCGACCAGGGCCAGGCCGAGCGTGCCGGCCAGGCCGGTGAACAGCTCCGGGGACAGGGCCAGGCCCCGGCGCAGGATCGAGGCCCGGGTGTCCGGGGCGGCGGCGGTGGCGTTCTCGACGGTGGTCATGCGGGCTGGGTCTCCTCGTCGAGGCGCGGTGCGGACTCGCGGCCGTCGTCCAGCCGGTCGCCGTCGAAGGCGTGCTCGCGCTCCCGCTCCTCCTCGGCCTTCTCGTAGGCGGTGACCAGGTCGGCGTAGCCGGGCGCGGTCTCCAGCAGCTCGCCGTGGGTGCCGCGGGCCACGACCCGGCCCCGTTCGAGGTAGACCACCTCGTCGGCCAGGGCGATGGTGGCCCGGCGGTAGGCCACGACCAGGATCGAGGCCGCCTGGGTGTCGCCGTCGTCGCGGCGCAGCGCGGCCAGGATCGCCGCCTCCACCCGCGGGTCCACCGCGCTGGTGGCGTCGTCGAGCACGAGCAGCCGCGGCGACCCGGCCAGCGCGCGGGCGATCGTGAGCCGCTGGCGCTGGCCGCCGGACAGCGACGTGCCGCGCTCGCCGACGGTGGTGTCGAGCCCGTCGGACAGGTGCCCGACGAACCCGTCGGCCTGGGCCAGCCGCAGCGCCTTCCAGGCCTGCCCGTCGTCGACGCCGGCCCGGTCGAGCGTGATGTTGCCGCGGATGGTGTCGTCGAAGACGAACGGGACCTGGGCCACGAGCGCGGTCGCGCCGGTGAGGCTGTCCTGGCTGAGCTCGCGCAGGTCCACCCCGTCGAGCGTCACGGTGCCGGCGGCCGGGTCGACCAGCCGGGCGGCGAGCGCGGCCACGGTCGACTTGCCGGAGCCGGTGGGGCCGACCAGCGCGACGGTACGCCCGGCCGGCACCTCGAACGTCACCCCGCTCAGCACCGCCGGCCCGGCCCCGTCCTCGTCGGTGTAGGCGAAGTCCACGCCGTCGAAGCGCAGCGCGGCCGGGGCGGTGCCGGTCAGCTCGGTCGTGCCGTAGACGGTGTCGCCCTCGGCGTCGAGCACGCGGCGGATCCGCTCCCAGCCCACGACGCTGCGGGGCAGCTCGGCGAGGACCCAGCCGATCGCCCGGACCGGGAAGGCCAGCACGGTGAACAGGAACGCGACGCTGACGACCTCTTCCACGCCGACCGCACCGGAGCGGAACCGGTAGCTGCCCACGACCAGCACGGCCAAGGTGCCGATGCTCGGCAGCGCGTCGAGAACCGGGTCGAACATGGCCCGGACCCGCCCGACGCGGATGGTGGCGTCGCGCAGCTCGACCGCCTTGGCCGCGAACCGCTCGGTCTCCGACGCCTCCCGCCCCATGGTCTTGACCACCAGGGCGCCGTCGAAGCTCTCGTGCGCGACCGCGCTGACGTCGGCCCGCAGCTGCTGGGCCCTGGCCACCCGGGGCGACATGCGGCGCGAATACGCCACGTTGACCAGCAGCAGCGCCGGGAAGATGGCCAGCCCGACCAGCGCCATCGCCCAGTCGGTGACGAACAGCGACGCGACCGCGGCCACGAGCATGACGACCGTGCCGACCGCGAACGGGAACGGCGCGATCGGATACCAGGCCGACTCGACGTCCGCGTTGGCGTTGGACAGCAGCGTGCCGGTGGCGTGGCGCTGGTGCCACGCGAGCGGCAGGCGCAGATAGCGGCGGGTCACCGCCCGGCGGTACTTCGCCTGCAGGTTGAACTGCATCGCGCCCGCCCCGAGCCGGCGGCCGAAGATCCCCACGATCTTGCCGAGGCTCACCGCGAGCACCGACAGCCCGCCCAGCACCAGGGTGCCGGTGGCCACGCTGCCGCGGCTGAACGCGGGCACCACGATCTCGCCGACCACCCGCCCCGACACGAACGCGGTGGCGATGGTCAGCAGGCTGAACAGCACGCTGCCGAGCACCGACCAGACGAACATGTGAGGCTCGTCACGGACCGCGTGGCCGAGCACCCGGAAGCCCTTCGCGAGCACCTTGCCACTGGTCACAACACGCCCCCCTGGTTCCGCGGCCGTAAGTGTCCCGGTCGCGCAGTTACCTTACCGAGGGGGTACGACAATTCTGGGGCTAGCGTTATGCCCATGACTTCTTACGCGCGGGCCGAGCGGGCGGCGCTCGCCGACGCGCTGCTGGCCGCCGGCCCCGACGCTCCCACCCTGTGCGACGGCTGGGCCACCCGCGACCTGGCCGCCCACATCGTGCTGCGCGAGCGCCGCCCCGACGCCGCCGCCGGCATCATGCTCAAGGCCGCGGCCGGGCACACGCGGAAGGTGCAGGACAAGCTGGCCGCGGGCGACTGGCCGGCCCTGGTCGAGCGGCTGCGCACCGGCCCGCTGCTGCTGCGCCCGCTGGACGAGGCGATGAACGCGGTCGAGTTCTTCGTGCACCACGAGGACGTGCGCCGGGCCGCGCCGGGCTGGACGCCCCGGGACATTCCGCCGGGGTACGCCCAGTCCCTCGCCGCCCGCGCGAAGTCCACCGCCCGTCTGTCGGCCCGCCGCTTCCCGGCCCGCCTCGAGGTCTCCGGCCCCGGCGTCGAGCCGTTCACCGTCAACCCGAAGCAGGAGCAGGCCGTCCAGGTACAGGGCGCGCCGGGCGAGCTGATCCTGTTCTTCACCGGCCGCCAGGCCCACGCCGACGTCGCGGTCACCGGCCCCGACGACCTGACCGCGAAACTCCGCGGCGCCCGGCTGGGAATCTGATCGGCAGCTTCCTCACGTTTCAGTCTCGGGTCTAGCCGGTAACGGGATCGACGGTTTACCGTCTGGTAACCGACGGACGTGACGCCAGTCACGGGCGGCGGCGTACTCTCCCGGACGCCCCGGAAGGCACCCGACATGACCCAGACCCAGCGGCTCGAACTGCCCTACCGCTCGATCCCGGACATGTTCCTCAACCGGGTGGCCGCCACCCCGGACGACCGGGCCCTCGCCCGCCCCGCCCCCGACGACGCCGGGGACCCGATCTGGATGACCTGGCGCGAGGTCGACGCGCGCGCCCGGAACATCGCCGCCGGCCTGACCACGCTCGGCGTGCGGGCCGAGGACCGCGTCGGCGTGCTGGCCGGCACCCGGCTCGACTGGATCCTCGCCGACCTCGGCATCATGCTCGCCGGCGCGGCCACCACGACGGTGTACCCGACGACCGAGCCCGAGGAGGCCGTGTACATCGTCACGGACTCCGGCTCCAAGGTGCTCTTCGCCGAGAACCCGGAGCAGGCGGCCAAGCTCGACGGGGCCGATCTGCCGCACCTGACGCACATCGTGCTGATCGACGGTTCCCCCACCGGTACCGAGGTCAGGCCCACGATGACGATCGCCGACCTCGAAGCTGCGGGGCAGGCCGCCAACGCCGCCGACCCGGGGCTGATCGACGGGATCGTGGCCGGCATCTCCGGCGACCAGCTCGCGACGCTGATCTACACGTCGGGCACGACCGGGCGCCCCAAGGGCGTCGAGCTGCTGCACGCCGGCTGGATCTGGCAGGGCAAGACGCAGCAGGACACGGGCGTGCTCAACAGCAGCGACCTGCAGTACCTCTGGCTGCCCTTGTCGCACTCGTTCGGCAAGACGCTGCTGTGCGGGATCATCTACGTCGGGCTGCCCACCTACGTCGACGGGCGGGTGGACAAGCTCATCGACAACCTCGGGAAGATCCAGCCGACGCTCATGTGCGCGGCGCCGCGGGTGTTCGAGAAGGTCTACAACCGGGTCGTGACCGGGGCCCAGGCCGACGGCGGGGCCAAGCTGAAGATCTTCACCTGGGCGCTGGGCGTCGGGCGGCGGGTCGTGGCCGAGCGGCAGGCCGGGCGCGAGCCGGGCGGGGCGCTCAAGCTGCAGTACGGGATCGCCGACAAGCTCGTGTTCAGCAAGCTGCGGGCCCGGCTCGGCGGCCGGATGCGCGCGATGGTCTCGGGCTCCGCGCCGCTCGCGCCGGAGATCGCCGAGTTCTTCTTCGCCGCCGGACTGCCGATCCTGGAGGGGTACGGCCTGACCGAGACCTCCGCCGGCTCGTTCGTCAACCGCGAGGGCAAGGCGCGGATCGGCACCGTCGGGCAGTCCCTGGGCGACCTGGAGTGCCGGCTCGACACCGACGGCGAGGTGCTGCTGCGCGGCACGCCGGTGATGCGGGGGTACCACAACCTCCCCGACGAGACCGCCGCCGCGTTCACCGAGGACGGCTGGTTCCGCACCGGCGACATCGGCGAGCTCGACGACAACGGCTACCTGCGGATCACCGACCGCAAGAAGGACCTCATCAAGACGTCGGGCGGCAAGTACGTGGCCCCGAGTCACATCGAGGGCCTGTTCAAGTCGGTCTGCCCGTACACCTCCCAGGCCATCGTCGTGGGCCAGGCCCGCAACTACGTGACGATGCTGGTGACCCTCGACCCGGACGCGATCAAGGGCTGGGCCGCCGGCACCCCGCTGGAGGGGAAGTCCTACGAGGAGATCGCCGCCTCGAAGGAGGCCGAGGCCCTCGTCGGCGGCTACGTGCAGGAGCTCAACGCGAAGCTCAACCGCTGGGAGCAGATCAAGAAGTTCACCATCCTCGGCCGCGACCTGTCGATCGAGGACGGCGAGCTCACGCCGTCGCTGAAGGTCAAGCGGCGCGCGGTCGAGAAGTCCTTCGCGGCCGACATCGACAGCATGTACGCGGGAACCCTCGCGGAGATCTAGCCAGACCTCTATTCACACCCCACAGTGTCGTGGCCCCCGGGAACCGCCATCCCCGGGGGCCACGACGCGTCTCACGCAGGTTCTAGGCCAGCACGGTCTGCGTCTGCCAGGTGTGCCGCCGCGGCCGGTCCAGGTCGGTGCGCGCCTCGGCGAGCCGTCGCACCGCCTCGATCAGGTCGGTCTCCGGCAGCGTGAACGGCAGCCGCATGAAGCGCTCCATCGTCCCGTCGGCGCCGAAGCGCGGGCCCGGGGCCACCCGCACGCCCAGCTCCTCGGCCGAGCGGGCCAGGGCGCTGGACACCGGGGCGTCGAGCTCGGCCCAGATCACCATCCCGCCCCGCGGCAGGACGAAGCGCCACTCCGGCAGCTCGGCCCGCAGCGCCGCGGCCAGGGTGTCGCGCTGCACGAGCAGCTGCTTGCGGCGCGCGCCGACGATCGTCTCGCGGCGCTGCAGCAGCCGGGTCGCCACCAGCTGGTCGAGGACCGGGGAGGCCATGTCCACGCCGACCCGGGCGGCGGCCAGCCGGGCGATCAGCGACGCCGGGCCGCGCACCCAGCCGATGCGCAGGCCGCCCCAGAACGCCTTGCTCATCCCGCCGATCGTCAGCACCCGCGCGGTGCGGTCGAACGCGGCCACCGCCGGCGGCATCGAGCGGGCCAGCTCCGGCTCCAGGGCCAGGTCCACGAACGACTCGTCGATCACGAGGTCGGTGCCGGCGGCGTGGGCGGCCGCGGGCAGCTTCTCGCGCAGGGACACCGGCATCAGGTGGCCGGTCGGGTTGTGGAACTCCGGGATGAGGTACGCCACCCGCGCCTGCGCCGCCCGCACGGTCGACAGCAGCAGGTCGGGATCCCACCCGTCCGGGCCGATCGCGTACGAGCTGATCCGCGCCCGCCCGGCCAGGAACGCGCTCAGGGCGTTCGGGTAGGTCGGGGTCTCGACGAGGGCGCGCTGGCCCGGGGCGACCAGCAGGCGCAGCAGCAGGTCCAGGGCCTGCTGGACGCCGCCGGTGATCATCACCTGGTCGGGGTCGGTGGGCAGGCCGCGCTCGGTGTAGTGGCCGGCGATCGCCTCGCGCAGGGTCAGCAGGCCCATCGGCTGGTAGCCCGGGCCGCACAGGTACGGCTCCAGGTCCGCCACCGCCTCGGCCGCCGCGACCGCCAGCTCGGGCGGGGCCGGCATCGCCGCGCAGCCCAGGTCGATCAGGCCGGCGTCGTCGCTCGGCGTCCACAGCCCGGAGGTGCCCACCCGGTGCCCGGCCGGCAGCTCGGTCCAGCTGCCCGCGCCCCGGCGGCTGGACAGGTGCCCGCTCTCGCGCAGTTCCCGATAGGCGGCCGTCACCGTTGTACGCGAAATGCCCAGCGCCCCCGCCAGCTCCCGTTCCGCGGGCAGCCGCACCCCGAGCGCCAGCCGCCCGTCGATGAGCAGGCCGCGCACGGCATTGGCGAGCACCACGTACTCGGGCCGCTTCCCCGCCGGGCCACGGACCCCGACGGCGACCTGCCAGGCGTTGAGCATGCGGGCCAGTTGCGCGCCCCGGACGATCGCAGACACCGATTGGCCTCCTTACACCCGCTCCATTGGCCTTACCCTGGCATCTGTGGCCTGCTTGGGCAAGTCCAATTTCAGCGCGGACAGCAGGACCCCGCCGAGGATCAAGGCCCCGCCCACGAGGTCGTACCAGTGGATGGTCTCGTGCAGGAACAGCGCCGCGGACAGGATCGCGAAGACCGGCGCGAGGGCCGCGAACGGCGCCACCGTCCCGGCCCCGTAGCGGCCGATCAGCCGGCCCCAGATGCCGAAGCCGAGCAGCGTGCTGAGGTAGGCGATGTAGGCGATCGCCCCGATGGCGACCAGGTCGAGACCCCGAAGGGCGCCCCAGACGTACTGCGGCCCGTCGACGGTCAGGGTCAGCAGGATCAGCGGCGGGGTCGCGACCGCGCTCACCCAGACCATGAAGTTGAGCATGTTCTGCGCCGAGGCCTTGCGCATCGCGATGTTCGCCAGGCCCCAGGCCGCGCCGGCCGCCACGACCAGCAGGAACGCGCCGAGCGGGCGGTCCAGGCCGAGCTGGGTGGCGATCAGGACGATGCCGGCGCCGGCCAGGACCACGCCGCCGATGCGCCGGGGGCCGGGGCGGTCGCGCAGCAGTACCGTGGCGAAGACCAGCGTGAAGACGACCTGGCTCTGCAGGACCAGCGCCGACAGCCCGGACGGCAGCCCGGCCGCCATCCCGGCGAAGAGCAGCGAGAACTTGACCACGCCGAGCGCGATGCCGGTCGCGATCACCCAGCGCCACGGCGCCTGCGGCCGGCCGACCAGGAACACCGCGGGCAGCGCGGCGACCCCGAAGCGCAGGGCGCAGAACAGCAGCGGGGACATGCTGTCGAGCCCGACGTGGATGACCACGAAGTTGACGCCCCAGATGACGCTGACCACGGTCGCCAGGGCGAGGTCGCGAGGTTTCATGCCCCGATGATTGGCCTCGCGGACCGTGAAGCACCATCGAAATGTACTGCATGATGGTTTTAGTATTGCTTCATGCTTGACCTCGCGCGCCTCCAGGCGCTCCGCGCGGTGCAGACGTTCGGCACGGTCACGGCCGCCGCCGGGGCGCTGCACATCACCCCGTCGGCCGTGTCGCAGCACCTCGCCAAGCTGGAGCGGGAGACGAAGGCCACGCTCGTGGAGAAGGACGGCCGGCGGCTGCGGCTGACCGAGGCCGGACGGGTGCTGGCCGAGCACGCGGCCCGGGTCCTCGCGGCGGTCGAGGAGGCCGAGGCGGCCCTGGCCGCGCACCAGGAGACGGTGTCGGGCCGGCTGAGCATCGCGTCGTTCCCGACGGCGTGCCGGGGCCTGCTCCCGCACGCGCTGCGCCGGCTCGCGGCCGACCATCCGGCGCTGGAGCCGGCCCTGCTGGAGTCGGACCGCGAGTCGAGCTTCGCCGGCATCCTGCGCGGCACCGTCGACGTCGCCCTGATCGACGAGTGGCTGGAGATCCCGGTGACGTACCCGGCCGGCGTGGCCAGCGTCGAGCTCGGCCTCGACGTCGGGGACCTGATCGTGCCGGCCGGGCACCGCCTCGCCGACGGCCCGGGCCCGGTGACCCTCGACGAGGTGCGCGACGAGCGCTGGATCGGCTCGACGCCGAACACCGTCTGCCACGAGTGGCTGCTGCGGATGCTGCCCGGGCTGGAGCCGGCGATCCTGGTCAACGAGTTCGAGACGCAGCTGACGTTCGTGGCCGAGGGGCTCGGGGTGGCGTTCATCCCGCGGCTGGCCCGCACCGCCCTGCCGGCCGGGGTGGTCGCGCGCCCGGTCGCGCCGGAGGCGGCCCGGCGGGTCAGCGTCGCGTGGCGGGCGGCGGCCGCGGTCCGGCCCGCGATCGGCGCCACCGTGGCGGCCCTGCGGGAGGCCTGGGCCATGCGCCCGGCGCCGGGCGAAATGCCCGAATGGGCGACCCCGGAGGGCGTTGTGCAGGTGGTCTGAACTCCGGGGGTTTTCATTCACACGATTCATTTCAGCGGGGATCCGGGCCGCCCCTTACATTCATGGCATGGCCCTCTTCCGTTCCCGGACCGCGACCGGCGCCGGCATCCTGGCGACGGTTCTGCTGGTGCTGATCTTCGGCAACCAGATCTTCACTGAGTGGGTCGACCGTCACAGCGACGGCTCGACCGTGTGGGGCTTCTTCCTGCGCAAACTGGCGTGGCCGCGCTGGTGGATCACCCCCCGTGACGGCTCCGGCGACGCCGCCCGGGACCTGCTCGCCAACGACCTGCGGGCGCTGCTGACGATCCTCTTCGTCGCCCTGGTGCTGGCCGTCTCGGCCCGCACCGTGGCCGGCGGCGGGGGCGCCTTCATCGTCGGCTGGGCGGCGCTGATCTTCGGCTCCGCGCTCGCCGCCTTCACGACCGCGTTCATCGTCTCCGACCCGTCCATGCTCGGCGCCTTCCAGGCCGCCGTCGAGGCGTCCGGCTACGGCCTCTTCGTCGGCTGGATCGTCGGCATCGCCGTGGCCGCCGGCCGAAAGGCCGACTGACCTACCGGATGGGGTGCCCCGCGGTGCGCAGGGCACCCTTGACGTCGCCGATGCTGAGCTCGCCGAAGTGGAACACGCTCGCGGCGAGCACGGCATCGGCGCCGCACTCCACGGCCGGCGCGAAGTCCGCCACCTTCCCGGCCCCGCCGCTGGCGATCACCGGAATGTCGACCACGGCCCGCACCGCCCGGATCAGCTCCAGGTCGAACCCGTCCTTGGTCCCGTCGGCGTCCATCGAGTTCAGCAGGATCTCCCCGGCGCCCAGCTCGGCCACCCGCGCCGCCCACGCGACCGCGTCCAGGCCCGCGCCGCGCCGCCCGCCGTGGGTGGTCACCTCGAAGCCGCTGGGCTGCCCCTCGCCCCGCCGCACGTCCAGCGACAGCGTCAGGACCTGGTTGCCGAAGCGCTGCGCGATCTCGGCGATGAGCTCCGGGCGCGCGATCGCGGCCGTGTTCACCCCGACCTTGTCCGCGCCCGCGCGCAACAGCGTGTCGACGTCGCCGACGCTGCGCACGCCGCCGCCGACCGTCAAGGGAATGAAGACCGTTTCCGCGGTACGCCGGACAACTTCGAGCATCGTCGCCCGCCCCTGCGACGACGCGGTCACGTCGAGGAACACGAGCTCGTCGGCGCCGGCGGCGTCATAGGCGGCCCCGAGCTCGACCGGATCGCCGGCGTCACGCAGGTTCAGGAAGTTGACCCCCTTGACGACCCGCCCCGCGTCGACGTCCAGGCACGGGATGACCCGGACGGCGACGCTCACGCCGCCTCCCGCAGCGCGGCCAGGGCCTCGGTCACGGTGAACGCCCCCGCGTAGAGCGCCTTGCCCACGATCACACCCTCGACCCCGGCCGGCTCGAGGGCGGCCAGCTGGCGCAGGTCGTCGAGCTTGGACACGCCGCCGGAGGCGATCACCGGCTTCTTGGTGCGGCCGGTCACCTCCAGCAGCAGGGTCAGGTTCGGGCCGGTGAGGGTGCCGTCGCGCATCACGTCGGTGACCACATACCGCGCGCAGCCCGCCTTCTCCAGCCGGTCGAGCACCTCGAACAGGTCCCCGCCCTCCTTGGTCCAGCCGCGGGCCGCGAGCTGGTGGCCGCGCACGTCGAGCCCGACCGCGACCTGGTCGCCGTAGGTGGCGCAGACGTGGTCGCACCAGTCCGGGTTCTCCAGCGCCGCGGTGCCCAGGTTGACCCGGGTCGCACCGGTGGACAGGGCCGCCTTCAGCGAGGCCTCGTCGCGGATCCCGCCGGACAGCTCCACCTGCACGTCGAGGCGGCGCACCACGTCGGCGAGCAGCTCGGCGTTGGAGCCGCGGCCGAAGGCGGCGTCGAGGTCGACGAGGTGGATCCACTCCGCGCCCTGCCGCTGCCAGGCGAGGGCGGCCTCGAGCGGGTCGCCGTACGTGGTTTCGCTGCCGGCGGCGCCCTGGACGAGACGGACCGCCTGGCCGTCGGCGACGTCGACGGCGGGCAGGAGCTGCAGGGCCATGGTTTGCGATCCTTCTTTAGAGACGGCGGTCGAGGACGAGCACGGTGAGCGCCGGAGTGGCGACGATGACGATCGCGCTGATGCCGATCCGGGCCGGCCAGGAGTCGAACGACACCCAGACCAGCGCCAGGACCGCCAGCACGAGGATGGCGATGATCGCCTTCTGCTTGCGGGAGCGGCGAGCGAAAATCTTACCGGTACGCCCGACGCGCACCCGGGGCACCAGCCGGCGCACGGCGGCCCGGCGGGCCCGCTTGCGCTCGTGGCGCCGCATGCGTTCGGCGCGCTCGGCCTCCAGCAGAGCGCGCCGCCTGGCCCGTTCCTTGCTCAAAGGGTCCGGAGCCAGTTGGCCAGCAGGGTCGCACCCGCGTCGCCGGACTTCTCGGGGTGGAACTGGGTCGCGCGCAGCACGTCGGTCTCGAACGCGGCCGCGAACGGCTCGCCGTGCACGGTGACCGCGGTGCCGGGGCCGGCCGTGCTCGCCGCGTAGGAGTGCACGAAGTAGAACCGGGTGTCCTCGGGGAGCCCGGCGCCCAGGACCGTGCCGTCCGGCCAGGCGACGGTGTTCCAGCCCATGTGCGGTACCACGGGAGCCTGAAGGCGCGTCACCGAGCCCGGCGCGAGGCCGAGGCCCTTGGTCACCACCCCGTGCTCCGCGCCCTCGTCGAACAGGATCTGCATGCCGACGCAGATGCCGAGCACCGGCGCGCCGACGCGGACCCGCTCGGCGATCGTCGGGCCGGCCCCGAGCGCCTCGATGCCGGCCATGCACGCCGCGTAGGCGCCGACGCCCGGCACGACCAGGCCGTCCGCGCGGGCCGCCCGGTCCAGGTCCGCCGTCACCTCGACGTCGGCGCCGACCCGGGCCACGGCCCGCTCGGCCGAGCGGAGGTTGCCGGAGCCGTAATCGAGGATCACCACTCGCTTCGCCACGGGACGCCCCCTAGTTGAAGGACCACAGCACGCCGGCGACGCCCGCGAGCGCGGCGAGGGCGAACGTGATGATCGACGGTAGCTTCGACTTGTTCTGGCGCAGCGTCAGCCCCCCGCCGAGCAGCAGCCCGGCCAGGCCGAAAAGCACAATACTCACAGGGCGCCCTTGGTACTCGGCACGACGCCCGCATTGCGCGGGTCGAGCGCGCAGGCCTGGCGCAGCGCCCGGGCCACCGCCTTGAACTGGGCCTCGACGATGTGGTGGGCGTCGGGCTGGGCGCCGTGCCGGCCCGCGCGCAGGATGCTCACGTGCAGCGTCACCTTGGCCGAGTGCCCGAAGGACTCCCAGATGTGCCGGGTCAGGCTCGTCGGGTAGTTGCCGCCGATGTGCGGGGCGATGTTGGCCGGCTCGTCGTGCACCACGTACGGGCGGCCGGACAGGTCGACGACCGCCGAGGCGAGCACCTCGTCCAGCGGCACCTGCGCGTGGCCGTAGCGGGTCACGCCCGCCTTGTCCCCCAGCGCCTCGGCGAACGCGGCGCCCAGGGCGAGCGCGGTGTCCTCGACGGTGTGGTGCGCGTCGATCTCCAGGTCGCCGACGGTCTGCACGCGCAGGTCGAAGCCGCCGTGCTTGGCGATCTGGTTGAGCATGTGGTCGTAGAAGCCGACCCCGGTCGCGATCTCACCCACGCCGGTGCCGTCGAGGTCGAGCTCGACCAGGACCTTGGTCTCCTTGGTGACGCGCTCGATCCGGGCGGTACGACTCACAGCAGTTCCTCCAGGGCAGTCAGGAAGGCCCCGGTCTCCTCCGGGGTGCCGGCGGTGACGCGCAGCCAGCCGGGCAGGCCGACGTCGCGGATGAGCACGCCCCGGTCGAGCAGGGCCTGCCACGTTGCCTTGCTGTCCCCGCGCGGGGCGGCGAACAGCACGAAGTTGGCGTCGCTGTCGGCGACCGCCAGGCCCCAGCCGCGCAGCGTGGTGACGATCCGGTCGCGCTGCTCCTTGATCGCGTCCACGGTCGACAGCAGGGCGTCGGTGTGCGCGAGCGCGGCCCGGGCCACGGCCTGGGTCATGGCGCTGAGGTGGTACGGCAGCCGCACCAGCTGCACCGCATCCACCACGGCGGCGTCCGCGGCCAGGTAGCCGAGCCGGCCCCCGGCCAGCGCGAACGCCTTGCTCATGGTGCGGGTCACGACCAGGCGCGGGAAGCGCTCGATGAGGCTCAGCGCGAAGACGGTGCCGGGGCGCGCGAACTCCGCGTAGGCCTCGTCGACGATCACCATGCCGCGCGCCGCTCCGACCGCCGCCTCGACGACCTCCAGGGGCAGGGCGGTGCCGGTCGGGTTGTTCGGCGAGCACAGGAACACCAGGTCCGGGTCGTGCTCGGCGATCTTCGCGACCACGTGCTCGGCGCTGAGCGTGTAGTCCTCGGCGCGGCGGCCGTCGACCCACGCCGTGCCGGTGCCGGCGGCGAGGAGGGGGTGCATGGAGTACGACGGCGTGAACCCGAGCGCGGTGCGCCCCGGCCCGGCGAAGACCTGCAGCAGCTGCTGCTGGATCTCGTTGGAGCCGTTGGCCGCCCAGACGTTCGCGGCGGTGAGGCCGTGGCCGAGGTACGCCGCGAGGTCCGTTCGCAGCGCCATCGCGTCGCGGTCCGGGTAGCGGTTCAGGTCGCGCAGCACCGCGCCGAGCGCCTTCTCCATCTCGGCGACGGCCGGCTCGGGCACCGGGTACGAGTTCTCGTTGGTGTTGAGCCGCACGGCCACGTCGAGCTGGGGCGCGCCGTACGGGGTCATCCCCCGCAGCTCGTCGCGCAGCGGCAGGTCGTCCAGCGCGGTCATGCCTGGAACCGCACCGTCACCGCGGCCCCGTGCGCGGGCAGGTCCTCGGCCGCCGACAGCGCCACGACGTGCCCGGCAACTTCCTGAAGAGCATCGCGGTTGTACTCGATGAGCTGCACGCCCCGCAGGAAGGTCTGGGTCGACAGCCCGGACTGGTGCCGCGCGCACCCACCGGTCGGCAGCACGTGGTTGGAGCCGGCGCAGTAGTCGCCGAGGGACACCGGCGACCAGGCCCCGACGAAGATCGCCCCGGCGTTGCGGACCCGCTCGGCCACGGCCCGCGCGTCGCGGGTCTGGATCTCCAGGTGCTCGGCCCCGTACGCGTCGACGACCCGCAGCCCCCGGTCGAGATCGTCGACGAGGACGATCGCGGACTGCGGCCCGGACAGCGCCTCCCGCACCCGCTCGAGGTGCTTGGTCGCGGCCACCTGCCGCTCGACCTCGGCCTCGGTCGCCGCGGCCAGCTCGGCGCTGGTGGTGACGAGCACGCTCGCCGCGAGCGGGTCGTGCTCGGCCTGGCTGATCAGGTCGGCCGCGACGTGGCGGGGGTCGGCGCTGTCGTCGGCCAGGATCGCGATCTCGGTCGGACCGGCCTCGGCGTCGATGCCCACGGTCCCGCGCAGCATCCGCTTGGCCGCGGTCACCCAGATGTTCCCCGGCCCGGTGATCATGTCGACCGGCTCGCAGCCCGGCTCCTCGTCGGTGAACCCGTAGCCGAGCATGGCGATCGCCTGCGCGCCGCCGACCGCGTAGACCTCGTCCACCCCGAGCAGCGCGCACGCGGCCAGGATGTTGGCGTTGGGCAGCCCGGTGTCCTTCTGCGGCGGGCTGCTGACCGCGATCGACTCGACCCCGGCGGCCTGGGCCGGGACGACGTTCATGACCACGCTGGACGGGTACACGGCCAGCCCGCCGGGCACGTACAGCCCGACCCGGCCGACCGGCAGCCAGCGCTGGGTGACGGTGCCGCCCTCGGACAGCACGGTCGTGGTCTCGGTCCGGCGCTGGTCGCCGTGCACCTTGCGGGCCCGCGCGATCGACTCCAGCAGCGCGGCGCGCACGTCGGGATCGAGCCCGGCCTCGGCCCGCTCGATCTCCTCCCGCGGCACCCGCAGCTGCTTGACGTCGACCCGGTCGAAGCGCAGCGCGGCCTCGCGGATCGCCGCCGCCCCATGCTCCCGCACCCCTTCGACGGTCGGGCGCACCTGCTCGGCGGCGACGGATACGTCGATGGCGGCTCGGGGCAGCAGACGGCGCGGGTCCTCGGTGGAGCCGCGCAGGTCGATCCGGTTCAACACCCTTGCGAGTCTATTCGGCGCCGCCAGCGGTTATGCGTCGCCGTCCCGCCCTGCGGGCTGTCGGGATCCGGCCCACCGCCAGTTCAGCTCGTCCGGCGCCGCGGGCGGACCGGGCAGCTCCCCGCGCTCCCCGCGGCTCATCCCATCGAGGTTCATCGCGAGGTACCGGCGGCGCAATTCGCTCGTTCTCTCCCGATCCGGGAGCCTGATCGCCGCACAGCCCTCCAGCACCAGCCCGATGTCGGTCGGCTGGATCTCGGGCCGCAGCCGCCCGCCGGCCCGCGCCCGCTCGACGAGCGCATTGGTCAGCACCCCGGACCGCCGCGCGTCGGCCACCATCTCGGGCGTCGAGACGAACGTCCCGGCCAGATGCACCGTGAGCGAATGCACATCCGCGTCCACCACCGCCCGCAGGAACGCGGCGAACGCCTCCCACCCGTCCTCGATCGCCGCGGCCGCCTCCGCCTCGGCGATGAACACCCGCAGACCGTCGTGGCACAGTGTTCGAAGCAGCTCTTCTTTGCTCTGGTACCGCCTGTAGAGCGCACTGATCCCCACGCCCGCCCGCTCGGCAACGGCGGCGATCGGCGCCTTCGGGTCTTCCATGAACACGTCCCGCGCGGCGGCGAGAATGACCCCGTCGTTCCGCTCGGCCTCGCGCTTGCGTCCCATGGCTCCACTTTACAGAACGGATCGCTCCGATCTGTAAAGCCATCGTATCCGTCCTGAGCGACGGTCGCGTTCTTGCTCGGCTACGCTTCCGCTCGTGGAGCTGCTCCCACTCTTTCCGCTGGGCACCGTGCTGTTTCCGGGCCTGGTGCTGCCGCTGCACGTCTTCGAGCCGCGGTACCGGACGCTCGTGCAGCACCTCACCGAGCTCCCCGCCAGCCTCCCCCGCGAGTTCGGCGTCATCGCCATCCGCCGCGGCTGGGAGGTGGGCCGCCAGACCGAGACCCAGGACGCCACCATCACGGCCGGCGAGTCCCTCTCCCTGTACGAGGTCGGCTGCGCGGCCGAGATCCGCCAGATCACCGAGCTCCCGGACGGCCGCTTCGACCTGATGACCCTGGGCCGCCGCCGCTTCCGCCTGCTGGGCCTGGCCCGCAACGACGCCCCGTACCTGACCGCCGAGGTCGAATGGCTCGAGGAGCCGAAGGGCGACCCGGACCGCGAGGGCGAATTGGCCGCGGGCGTCCTCGCCGCGTACCAGGACTACCTGCGGGCCGTCCGCGCCGAGGACGACGGCGAGCAACTCCCGGACGACCCGACCGTCCTCTCCCACCTGGTCGCGGCGACGGCTTCGCTGACCCTGGAGGACCGGCAGTCGCTGCTCGCCGAGCCGGACACGGAGAGCCGCCTGAAGGCCGAGCGCGCCCTCCTGCGCCGCGAGACCGCCCTGCTGGGCCAGGTCCGGGCCGTCCCCGTCGCCTTGGGTGACCTCGCGGTTCCCTCCAGCCCGAACTGACCACCGCCGGCCCTTTCGCCCCAAGCGCTTCCCAGCTCATCCTCTGAGCGTCTGCCGCTCCGCAGCGGCGAAGTCAGGAGCGCGGCTGGTCCGAGTGCGGCGGCTTCGGCGACGGCCACACCGGTCCGTCCGCGGTCGGGGCCGGCGGTGGCGGCGGAGCGCCCGGGTCCTGCCACGACGGGGCCGGGGCAGCGGACGGCGCCGGCGGGAACTGAGGCTGACCCGCTCCCGGCGGGTAGGGCGAATCGGCCGCCGGGAAAGGAGCCGTGCCCGGGTACGGCTGGTACCCCGCGCCCGGGAACTGGGCCTGGTCGGTGCCCTGCGGTGGGGCCAGGTATTCCGGCGGGATGTTGTCGTAGCGCAGGGTCGGCGAGACGTGGAAGCCCGCCATGCCCGTGTAGATCGCCGCCGCGGCCAGGGCCTGGATCAGCATGGTGCCGCGGACCCAGGGTATGAAGCCGAGGTAGAGGCTGGAGATGCCGGTGCGGAGCTTGACCGGGCGGAAGATGTGGGTGTCGACCGGGGCGTGCTCGGCCAGGTCCAGGTAGCGGTCCCAGCCGATCTTGTTGCCCAGCCAGGCGGCGATGACCGAGGCGGCGGCGGAGCCGAGGACCAGGCCGGCCAGCATCAGCGGGCCTCGGTAGCGGCGGAGCAGGAACCAGGCGGCCAGGGCGACGACGATACCCATGCCGATCGACATGAGGATGAACCAGCCGTCGTCGGCCCAGTAGCCCTCGGGCTCCGGGTCGAGCGGATACGGCCCGTACTGCGTCTGGACCAGCTCGACGTGCGGGGCCAGCTTCGACCACAGCCAGCCGAACGGCGCGCCCAGCGCGGCCACCACGACGGCGGCGAGCAGCGCGAAGAGCAGCTCCCGAACGATCGGTACGCGGGCCGGGCGGGCAACCTCCGGCTGTTCGACCGGCGAAATCGGGGCGATGCTCACGATCCCATCCTGCCAGGCCGCGGCGACGTTCCGGCAAGCGCGTCGACGATCCCGCCCGAACCCGGCGAACCGCCCGAATCGCCCGGATCACCGGATGGGGCGGGCGGCGGCGGCGGGGCGGGCGGCGGCGGGGCGGTCAGGTCGGGGAGGGCGAGGTCCATGGCCATCAGGCGGGGCACCTCCTCGCGGCGGTCCACCCGGCCCTTGACCGAGACGACCGCGTCCTCGATGACCCACTGGTCGACCAGCTCGTACGTGTCCGGGAAGAACATGACCTCGACGCTGCCGTCCAGGTCCTCCAGCACCGCCTGGGCCCACGGGCGGCCCTGGCGGGTGACCTTGCGCTGGACGCCCGAGAGGATGCCGGCCAGGCGGACCACCGCGCCGTCCGGGACCGAGCCGTCCTCGGCCAGGGCGGCGATCGGGCGGTCGGCGGCGGCCCGCAGGACGTGCTCGAGGCCGCGCAGCGGGTGGTCGGAGACGTAGAGGCCGAGCATCTCGCGCTCGAAGGCGAGGCGCTCCGGCTTGTCCCACTCCATGGCGGGGACGGGCGGGGCGGTCATGAGCGGGGCGCCGAAGAGGTCGAACTGGCCCATGGCCTCGTTGCGCTTGACGCTCGACACGGCGTCGAGGGCGTCGGCGTGCACGGCGAGCAGGCCGCGGCGGGAGTGGCCCAGCGAGTCGAAGGCGCCGGCCTTGATCAGGGACTCGATGGTCTTGCGGTTGCAGACCACGGCGTCGACCTTGGACAGGAAGTCGTAGAAGTCGGCGAAGGTGCCGCGCTCGCGGCGGGCGCGCAGGATGGCCTCGACCGCGGCGGCGCCGACGTTGCGCACGGCGCCGAGGCCGAAGCGGATGTCGGTGCCGGCGGCGGCGAAGCGGCCCTGGGAGGCGTTGACGTCCGGCGGCAGGACCTTGATGCCCATGTGCCGGCACTCGCCGAGGTAGAGGGCGGAGCGGTCCTTGTCGCCGCCGACCGAGGTCAGCAGGGCGGCCATGTATTCGGCCGGGAAGTTCGCCTTGAGGTACGCCGTCCAGTACGCCACCAGCCCGTAGGCCACGCTGTGGGCCTTGTTGAACGCGTAGTCGGAGAACGGCACCAGGATGTCCCACAGGGTGCGGATCGCGCCCTCGGAGTAGCCGCGCTCGCGCATGGCCGGGGCGAACAGCGTGAACTCCTGGTCGAGGATCTCCTTCTTCTTCTTGCCCATGGCCCGCCGGAGCCGGTCGGCGGCGCCCAGGGTGTAGCCGGCGACGCGCTGGGCGATCGCCATCACCTGCTCCTGGTAGACGATCAGGCCATAGGTGTCGCCGAGGATGTCGGCGAGCGGCTCGGCCAGCTCCGGGTGGATCGGGGTGACCGGGCGGCGGCCGTTCTTGCGGTCGGCGTACTCGTTGTGGGCGTTGGCCGCGATCGGGCCGGGCCGGTAGAGCGCGCCGACCGCGGAGACGTCGGCGAAGCCGTCCGGGGCCATCGAGCGCAGCAGCTGGCGGACCGGCGTCGCCTCGAACTGGAACACGCCCAGGGTGTCGCCGCGGGACAGCAGCGCATAGGTCGCCCCGTCGTCCAGCGCCGCGTCCTCGATCGCCACCTCGCGGCCGCGGTTGTGCCGGATCGCGTCGAGGGCGTCGTCGATGATGGTGAGGTTGCGCAGGCCCAGGAAGTCCATCTTGAGCAGGCCCATGGACTCGCAGGCGCCCATGTCCCACTGGGTGATGATCGCGCCGTCCTGCTCGCGCTTCTGGATCGGCAGGACGTCGATGAGCGGCTCGCGGGACAGGATGACCCCGGCCGCGTGCACGCCCCACTGCCGCTTGAGCCCCTCCAGGCCCCGCGCGGTGTCGACGACGGTGCGCACCTCGGGCTCCGACTCGTAGAGCCGGCGCAGCTCCCCGCCCTCCTTGAACCGCGAGTGCGCGGGGTCGAACACGCCCGACAGCGGCATGTCGCGCCCGAGGACCGGCGGCGGCACCGCCTTGCTGATCCGCTCGCCGAGGGAGAACGGGAAGCCCAGCACCCGGGCCGCGTCCTTGATCGCCGCCTTGGCCTTGATCGTCCCGTACGTGATGATCTGCGAGACCCGGTCCTCGCCGTATTGCTCGGTGGCGTAGCGGATCATCTCCCCGCGCCGGCGCTCGTCGAAGTCCATGTCGATGTCGGGCATGCTCGGGCGCTCCGGGTTGAGGAAGCGCTCGAAGAGCAGCCCGTGCGCGAGCGGGTCGAGCTCGGTGATGCCCAGCGCGTAGGAGACCAGGGAGCCCGCCGCCGAGCCGCGGCCCGGCCCGACCCGGATGCCCTCCCGGTGCGCGTGCGCCACGAGGTCGGCCACGACCAGGAAGTAGCCGGCCAGGCGGGCCCCGAGGATCACCGACAGCTCGTAGTCGGCCTGGCGGGCGTGCGGCCCCGGCACCCCCTCCGGGAAGCGCCGGTCCAGCCCGCGGGCGACGGCGGCGCGCAGGTAGGAGTCCTCGGTCTGGCCGGCCGGGACCGGGAAGGCCGGCATCAGGCTGCGGTGGGCGAACACGTCGACATAGGGCCCGATCCGCTCGGCCACGAGCAGCGTGTTGTCGCAGGCCCCCGGCACCTCCGCGTCCCAGATCCGGCGCATGTCCGGCGCGGACTTGAGGTAGAAGTCGCGGGCGTCGAACTTGAACCGCTTGGGGTCGGCCAGGGTGGTCGCGGACTGCACCGCCAGGAGCGCCTCGTGGGCGTCGGCGTCGCCGGCGAACGTGTAGTGCAGGTCGTTCGTGGCCACCGGGGCCAGCCCGAGCCGCTTGCCCAGCCGCAGCAGGTCCTCCCGGACCCGGCGCTCGATCGGCAGCCCGTGGTCCATCAGCTCCAGGTAGAGGTTGCCCTCGCCGAAGATGTCGCGCAGCTCCCCGGCGGCCGCGCAGGCCCGCTCGAAGTCGCCGATGCGCAGCCAGGTCTGGATCTCCCCGGACGGGCAGCCGGTGGTCGCGAGCACCCCGCCCGCGTATTCGGCGAGCAGCTCGCGGTCGGCGCGGGGCTTGTAGAAATACCCCTCGGTGCTGGAGCGGGACGCGAGCCGGAACAGGTTGCGCAGCCCGGTCGCGTCGGCGGCCAGCAGCGTGAGGTGGGTGTAGGCGCCGCCGCCGGAGACGTCGTTCTCGCCGCCGTCGGCCCAGCGCACCCGGGTCCGGTCGCGCCGGTGGGTGCCCGGTGTCAGGTAGGCCTCGACCCCGATGATCGGCTTGATCCCGGCGGCGGTCGCGGCGGTGTAGAAGTCGTGGGCCCCGAACATGTTGCCGTGGTCGGTCATGGCCAGCGCGGGCTGGCCGAGCCGGGCCGCCTCGGCGAACAGCGGTCCCAGCCGGGCCGCGCCGTCGAGCATCGAATACTCGGTGTGTACGTGCAGGTGTACGAACGAATCCCCCACGGCTGCGAACCTATCGCGGGGGTACGACATTTTCGGCCACACTGCAGGCCATGATGGACCGTGACCGGCTCCGCGCGCTCCTGGCCCGCGAGCGAGCCGCCTTCGCCGCGCGCAATCCCCGCTCGGCCGCCGAGTTCGCGCGCGCCTCGAACCTGTTCGGCCGGGTCCCGATGACCTGGATGAACAAAAATGCGGCAGGCTTCCCCTTGTACCTCGCCGAGGCCCGCGACGCCCGCGTGACCGACGTGGACGGGCACGAATACATCGACTTCAGCCTGGGCGACACGGCGGCGATGGCCGGGCACTCCCCCGAGCCCGTCGTCGCCGCGGTGCGGGAGCGCTTCGAGACGCTCGGCGGCGCGTGCGCGATGCTGCCGACGTCCGATGCGGCCTGGGTCGGGGCCGAGCTGACCCGCCGCTTCGGGGTCACCCGGTGGAGTTTCGCGCTGACCGCCACCGACGCCAACCGCTGGGCGATCCGGCTGCTGCGGGCGGTCACCGGCCGGCCGAAGATCCTGGTCAACAGCTACTGCTACCACGGCTCGGTCGACGAGTCGCTGATCGTCACGGGCTCAGGCGGCCCGCGCAGCCGCGAGGGCAACGTCGGCGCGCCCGTCGACGTGACCGTGACCAGCCGGGTCGCCGAGTTCAACGACCTCGCCGGGCTGGAGCGCGAGCTGGCCCACCGCGACGTGGCCGCCGTGCTGATGGAGCCCGCCCTGACAAACATCGGCATCGTACTGCCCGAGCCCGGCTACCTCGCCCAGGTACGCGAGCTGACCAGGCGCTTCGGCACCTACCTGATCAACGACGAGACCCACACGTTCTCGGCCGGCCCGGGCGGCGCCACCGGCCTGTGGCAGCTCGAACCGGACGTGGTGACCATCGGCAAGGCGATCGGCGGCGGCATCCCGGCCGCGGCCTACGGACTCTCCGAGCAGCTGGCCCAGGACATCGAGCGCATCCCAGGCCTCGACCTGATCGACATGGGCGGCGTAGGTGGCACCCTGGCCGGCAACGCCCTGTCGATCGCCGCGACCAGAGCCACCCTGGAGCACGTTCTGACCAATGCCGCCCATGCCCAAATGTCGGAAATGTCAGCGCATTTCGAGCGCGGGACCCGCGCCGTCATCGACGAGCACAACCTGCCGTGGTCGGTGACGCGGCTCGGCGCCCGGGTCGAGTACCGCTTCGCGAAACCGGCACCGACAAGCGGTACCGAAGCAGCCTCGAAAAATGACGCGGAGCTGGAGGACTTTCTGCACGCCTATCTGGCCAACCGCGGCATCCTGCTCACGCCGTTCCACAACATGGCCCTGATGAGCCCGGCCACCACCGAAGATCAGATCGCCGAGCACACCCGGATCTTCGGAGAAGCCGTCGCGGAACTCACCGCGCGAACGGGTCCATCATGACCGCCGCCGCCCGCAGCCACGCCCGCTTGGTGGCCGGCGCGAGCATCGGGTATTCGATGTTGGAGCCGCTCTCCAGCGCCGGGTCGTAGGGCACCACGACCACGGCCCGGGTCCGCGTCCGGAAGTGCCCGGCCAGGTCGTCGATGAGCGGCGTCGGGTTCGGCGTCGGGCAGGACAGCAGCGTGACCGCGTTGGCGACCAGCTCCTCCATCCCGGCCTCGTCGAGCAGGTCGAGCATCCAGTCGGCGGTGAAGGCCGCGTCCTCCCGCGGCACCGAGGTGACCACGAGCTGGTCGGCGGTCTGCAGGACGGTCTGCCAGTTCGGGCTCTCGACGTTGTTGCCGGTGTCGACGCAGATCACGTCGTGGGTGCGGCGCAGCAGCTCCAGGACGCGGCGCACGGTGTGCGGGTCGAGGCGCTGGGCGAAGCGCGGGTTCTCCTCGCCGGCGAGCACGTCGTAGGAGCCGTCGGAGGCGTGCCGGAGATAGTCGTCGAGCATGTCGTAGAGGTCGTAGCCGGTCGCGTGCTCCACGCGCACGAGGTCGGCGATCAGGTGGCGGATCGTGCGGGCGTGCCGTGCGCTGCCGGCGCGCAGGCCGAGGGTGCCGCGCAGCTCGTTGTCGTCCCACGCGATGACGCCCTTGCCGCGCACGCTGCCGATCGTGGCCGCGGTCAGCACGGTGGCGGTGGTCTTGTGCACCCCGCCCTTGGGGTTGGCGAAAGCCAGGACCTTCGGCGTCGGGATGTCCCGGCGCAGCACCTGCACCATCTGCTCGGTCGGGTCGGCCGCCGCCCGGGGCGCCTGGTACTCGACCTCGGGCCCACGCCGGGAGGCCGCGCCGGCGGTCCGGGGCGGTGCGTCGTCATACGGGCGGGTGCCGTTGGTGGGAGGCATTGGTTCGTCATCGTAGGGCCGCGCGGGCGGATACGGGGCCGAGGGGCTCCCGAACCGTCCGTCGTAATCCAGATCACCCGGGTTCGACCGGCCCAGCAGTGCCCGGTCCAGCAGCGAGCGCCAGCGGGGAGCCGGCTCGGCCGACCTGTCCTCCCACATGGCATCCGCTCGCTCAGCCACGCCCGGCCCTCCCTCACACGCGACGCGTCACAACCCGCTCCCCAGGCTACGGACCGAACAGTATTCGGACCACTCCTGCGAGCCCATCCCCTGCATCAACTGCACGACAGGCCGAAGGGATATCGCCTCAGGACGGACCGGGGGACGCGACGACGGTCCCGGCACCCTCACGCACCGGTTCCGCGACCGTAGTCTGCTCGGGCAACGGGGGCAGGAACACCGTGCGATCGAGCCGTTGCATCTCGGTGATCGGGTCGACGACGCGGGTCTCCGGGCGCGCCCCGAGGGCGCGCAGGGCGGCCGGCGGTGCGTAGACGACCGCGGCGTACACACAGGAGCAGTGCTCGCGATAGGCGGTGGCCTCCTGATCGGCGACGATCGCCCCGGAGAGGTACAGCTGCCGGTTCTCCTCCGGAATCCCGTTGTCCCGGGCCAGCAGGTCCCGGTAGTGCGCGGCCTCCTCGGCCTTGCGCCCGGCGGTCTCGTCCATCGCCGCCACCACGTCGTCGGGCAGCCGGTACGCGCCCAGGCGGACCAGCTCGGTCTGCTCCTTCGGCAGCGGTACCCGAGCGAAAACACTCGACACGGAGACCTCCGCGAGCACCGGGGCGAGCCGCTCGGGCGCCAGGTAGGCGGTGAACGACACCAGCGCGTAGACCGGTTCGTCACCCGGCAGCGCGGCCAGCTCGTCCCGGCCCGCCTGCAGGTACGCCGGGATGGAGGCGCCCTCGGCCACGCCGACCCGCAGCACGTCGCCCAGGGACGGGTCGCTGCCGGGCCGGTCGGTGCGGTGCACCGCGAGCAGCGTCGCCGTCACCGCGAGCACGCCGACCACGATCGTGAACGCGCGCAGCCGCTGCGCACCCCGGAACACCCGGGCCAGGACGTCGCCGACCGGCGGCAGGAGCCACTGGTCGAGCTGGAGGAGCCGCTTCATCGCCCCACGAGGGTCGCACGCCTGCCTTAACGGTTGGTCATGGGGTCTTGACATCGACGCAGCGAAGGATTTCTATCAGTCAAGTTTACTAATAGAAACGAGGAGGGTCCGTGCGAAGGTCACTCATCGCCGCCGCCGCGGTGGCACTCACCGCCGCCGGCGTCGTGTTCGCGGTCACCCCGTCCGCCCAGGCGGCGACCGCCATCCCCGCCCACGTCTTCGCTCCCTACTTCGAGGCCTACAACGGCGACAGCCTCAACGGCCTGTCCCAGCAGTCCGGCGACAAGTACCTGACGATGGCCTTCATCCAGACGGCGAGCCGCGGCTCGTGCACCGTGTACTGGAACGGCGACACCGGCATGCCGATCAGCAACGCCACCTTCGGGGCCGACATCGCCGCGATCCGGGCCCGCGGCGGCGACGTGATCCCCTCGTTCGGGGGGTACGCGGCCGACAACGGCGGCACCGAGATCGCCGACAGCTGCACCGACGTCAACCAGATCGCGGCGCAGTTCGAGAAGGTCATCACCACGTACGACGTCACGCGCATCGACCTCGACGTCGAGGACAACTCGCTCACCAACACCGCCGGCATCGACCGCCGCAACAAGGCGATCAAGATCGTCGAGGACTGGGCCGCCGCCAACGGCCGGACCATCCAGTTCGTCTACACGCTGCCCACGACCACGAGCGGCCTGGCCGACAGCGGGCTCGCCGTGCTGCGCAACGCGGTCGCCAACAACGCGCGGGTCGACATCGTCAACCAGATGACCTTCGACTACTACGACAACCAGCCGCACCAGATGGCCAACGACACCAAGAGCGCTTCCAACGGCCTGCACAGTCAACTGCAGCAGTTGTACCCCACGAAGACCAGCCAGCAGCTCTGGTCCATGATCGGCGTGACCGAGATGATCGGCGTCGACGACTTCGGACCGGCCGAGACGTTCACCATCGCCGACGCCAACGCGGTCTACGCCTGGGCCACCCAGCAGGGCATCGCCGAGCTGTCCTTCTGGGCCCTGCAACGCGACAACGGCGGCTGCCCCGGCGGCGCCGCCTCGGACACCTGCTCCGGCATCTCCCAGAGCACCTGGCAGTTCTCGCACATCTTCGCCCCCTTCACCACCGGCGGCGGCACCCCGGGTTCCCCGTCCCCCACGCGAACCACCGCCTCCCCGTCCCCAAGCCCGTCGCGCAGCAGCAGCACTCCCCCGGCGACGGGTCTGACCAACGGCACGTTCGAGACCGGGTCCTTGAGCCCCTGGACCGGCAGCCTGTGCAGCATCGTGAGCACACCGGTGCACGGCGGCAGCAAGGCACTCAAGGCCGCCGCGACGAGCTCGGACAACGCCCAGTGCAGCCAGACGGTGGCCGTCCAGCCCAACCGGACGTACACCCTCAGCGCCTGGGTGCAGGGAAGCTATGCCTTCCTGGGCGCCACGACGGGGGCCGGCGACACCAGCACCTGGACGGCCGGCAGCTCCACCTGGACCAAACTGACCGTCAACGTCAACACCGGCAGCTCCACCTCGATCAAGGTGTGGGTCCACGGCTGGTACGGCACCGGCACCATCTACGTCGACGACGTCGCGCTGGTGTAACCGCGCCGCTACGCGGCGGCGCTCAGCACCTCGAGCGCCGCCGCCAGGTCGGCTGGGTATTCACTGACGAAGGAGACGTACTCGCCGGCCCGCGGGTGGATGAAGCCCAGCTCGCGCGCGTGCAGCCATTGCCGCGACAGCCCCAGCCGGGCGCTCAGCGTCGGGTCGGCGCCGTAGGTCAGGTCGCCGACGCATGGGTGCCGCAGCGCCGAGAAGTGCACCCGGATCTGGTGCGTCCGCCCGGTCTCCAGCTTCACGTCGAGCAGGCTCGCGGCCGGGAACGCCTCGATCGTGTCGTAGTGCGTCACGCTCGGCCGGCCGCCGGAGACGACCGCGAACTTGTAGTCGTGGCTCGGGTGCCGGTCGATCGGCGCGTCGATGGTGCCGCGCAGCGGATCGGGGTGGCCCTGCACCACGGCGTGGTAGCGCTTCTCCACCTCGCGCTCCTTGAAGGCGCGCTTGAGCAGGCTGTACGCCATTTCGCTCTTGGCCACGACCATGAGCCCGGTGGTGCCGACGTCCAGCCGGTGCACCACGCCCTGCCGCTCGGCCGCGCCGCTCGTGGCGACGGTCTGGCCCATGGCCGCCAGCCCGCCGATCACCGTCGGGCCGGTCCAGCCGGGGCTCGGGTGGGCGGCCACGCCGACCGGCTTGTCGACCACGACGATGTCGTCGTCGCTGTAGACGATGGCCAGGCCGTCGACGGGGACCGCCTCGACCGTGACCTCGCCGGGCGGGGCCGGCAGCGTCACCTCGAGCCAGGCGCCCGCCTTGACCTTGTCGGACTTCGCGCGCACGACGCCGTCGACCGCGACGTCCCCGGCCTCGACCAGGTCCGCCGCGGTCGTGCGGCTCAGCCCGAACAGCCGGGTCAGCGCCTGGTCGAGCCGCGTGCCGTCGAGCCCGTCGGGCACCGGCAGGGAACGAACCTCACGCATCAAGCCGACGCATCTTTCTTGGCCCGGGTCCCGTCGCGGCGCCGGCCCATGAACTCCAGCAGGATCGCCAGCGCCACCCCGACGGTCAGGGCGGAGTCGGCGATGTTGAACACCGGGAAGTGCCCGCCGTGGTCGTCGAGGAAGCTGAACATGTCCACGACGTGGCCCTGGAACGGGCCGGGAGCCCGGAACAGCCGGTCGCCGAGGTTGCCGGCCGCGCCGCCCAGGACGAGGCCCAGCGCGACCGCCCAGGCGGCCGAGAAGGTGCCCTTGATCATCCAGAACAGCCAGCCGATGACGCCGATCGCGATCAACGGGAAGATCCACGTCTGGTCGCGCAGCATGCTGAACGCGGCCCCGCTGTTGCGCGTGTAGATCACGTAGATGAGGCCGCCGAGCAGCTTCACCGGCTCGCCGTGGGCGACGGTCGAGGTCGTCCACTGCTTCACGGCCACGTCGATCGCGATGATCGCCACGCCGACGAGGCCGAAGATGCCCCAGGCCCGCGTCCGCGCCCGGGGGTCGGGCGGCGGCGTGGGCCCGGCGGTGTCGTCCACCGGCTGGGTCCGGTCCTGGGTGGGCTCCTGAGTGGTCAGCGCCGCTCCTCCAACTGCTTGCAGGTGACGCAGAGCGTAGCGGACGGGAACGCGGCCAGGCGCTCCACGGGGATGGCGTTGCCGCACTTCTCACACCAGCCGTAGCCGCCCTCGTCGAGCCGCTCCAGGGCCCGCTCGACCTGCAGGACGCGATCGGCCAGGTTGTTGGCGATCGTGATCTCCTGCTCGCGCTCCCCGGTCTTGGTGCCGGTGTCGGCCTGGTCGTCGCCGGCGGAGTCGGTGAGCCGGTGCTGCTGCAGCTCGTGGATCTCCGTGAGGGTCTGGTCGTGCTCGGCCTTGAGCTCGTCGCGGCGCTCGATCAGCGCGGCGCGGATCTTCTCGGTCTCGGCTGCGGTGCGCGTGCCACGGGCGGGCTTCGCCGTAGCGGTCTTGGCCGCGGTGGTCTTCGGTTCTGCGGTCTTGGCCATCGTGGCTCCCTCGGCCGCACGGGCGGCGTTTGTGGTCGGCGCATTCTTGGTGCTGGTGGTGCGCGGGGCCTTCGCTGCGGCCGGCGCCGCCTTCGTCCCCCGGGACGATGTCCCGGCTTGCCGAGAGGTGGGTTTCTGTGCTGTTGTCACAGTGGCACCTCCCGTCACATCGGCGGCCTTACCCCGCCCGGCACCGCTCGCCGACGCGCCCTTCGGCACTGCATCAGCCCGCTCGGCCATGGCTCCCCCAGATGCAAAATGGGCGCGCGACGCGCGGTCGCGCACTCCAGTGGCTGGCAAGAATACGGAATGTACACGCGTCCGACAAACACGCCACACGCATTCCGACCAATTTGATCAGTTATTGGCGCCGATCATCGCCATGTTCGGCAAACCAGCGGGCCAGCCTTCCCCGCCTGCTCACGGCCCGCAGGCGTTGTTCCGCCGCGTCGCGCACCTGTTCGGTGGTGACGATCAGGAGGCTGTCGCGAGTTTTCAGGCGGGTCTCCGGCGCCGGCACGAACGCACCGCCATCGCGCAACACCAGCGTCACGACCGCACCGAGAGGCAATCGTAACTCGTCCACGTGCACGCCGTTGAGCTTCGAGCCGTCCGGCACCTCGACCTGCAACAAGTCCGCGCGCATGCGCTCCAGCGGGGCCGCCTCGACCTCCAGGTCGGTGGGTTCGGCGGGCGCGGTGACGCCCAGCCGGCGGGCCACCGGGGGCAGCGTCATCCCCTGCAGCGCCGTGTAGATCACGACGAGCACGAAGACCACGTTGAACAGGTCCTGCGCGCCGGGCAGGCCGGCCGAGAGCGGGATCGTGGCCAGGACGACCGGCACCGCCCCGCGCAGCCCGGCCCAGGACAGGAAGGCCTGGTCGCGCCAGCCGGGACCGGTGCTGGTGAGCAGGAACGGCGCGCTGGAGACCACGACCGACAGCGGCCGGGCCAGCAGCACCAGGACCAGGCCGACGACGAGCGCGGTGACCACCGCCCCGCCCAGCTGGCTCGGCGAGGCGAGCAGGCCCAGCAGCACGAACAGGCCGATCTGGGCGAGCCAGGCCAGGCCGTCGGCGAACCCGAGCATCGCCCGGCGGTGCGGCAGGCGGGCGTTGCCGAGCACGACGCCCGTGACGTACACGGCGAGAAATCCCGAAGCGTGGACAACCGATCCGGCGGAGTACGCCAGAACGGTCAGACCGATCGCGGCGAGCGGATAGAGCCCGGCGGAGGGCAGCGCGGCCCGGCGCAGGGCCCACGCCCCGCCGAACCCGGCCACCAGTCCGATGGCGGCCCCGGCGATCAGCTCGTAGCCGACCAGGCCGGCCTGCTGCCACCACGGACCCTGGTGGTCCAGCGACGAGGAGAGCAGCACGACGAGGATCACCACGGGCGCGTCGTTGATCCCGGACTCGGCCTCCAGCAGCGCCGCCAGCCGCGGCCGCACGGGCACCCGGCGCAGCGTGGAGAAGACCGCGGCCGCGTCGGTGGAGGAGAGCACGGCGCCGTACAGCAACGCCTGCTGCCACCCCACCCCCAGCGCGAAGTGCACCACGGCGCCGACCACGGCGACGCTCACCGCCACGCCGACGGTGGACAGCACCACCGCCGGGCCGATCACCGGGCGCAGCGTCGACCAGCGCGCGGTGAGCCCGCCCTCGGCGATGATCACCACGAGCGCGCAGATCCCGAGGGTGCGGGTCAGCTCGGCGTCGGTGAACTGGATGCCGAACCCGGCCTCGCCGAGCACCAGCCCGAGCATGAGGTACACGAGGAGGCTGGGCAGGCCCAGGCGGACCGAGAACCGGACCGCGCCGACGCACACCAGCAGCACGGCCGCGCCGACGAGCAGCGCGATGTTGAGCTCGTGGTTCAACGGCGCTCCGCCAGCAGGCCGGCGACCCGCGCCGCGAGATCGGCGGACGGGTCGGCCAGCTCGACCAGCTTGTCCCGGCTCGCCGCGCCCGCTTTGAGGCGAAGCGCCGAGGCGCGCACCCCGATGGCGGCGGCGAGGGCCTTCAGCGCGGCCTCGGTGGCCTGCCCGTCGACGGGGCGGGCGCCGACCGCGACCACCACGGCGGGCCCGTACGGCCCGGGGTGGCTCCCGCCGACCGCGGTGCGCGAGGCACCGGGCCGGACGCGGATCGCGATCGTAGGCATGCCTCATTGTGAGGGTTCACCCGATCGAGGTCGATCCTCCGCCTGGGTGCCTCCACTGTATGGGCACCTGGGCAGGCTTGATCACCCCGTTATGTCCTGAAGAACGGTGGGGGAGCTTCGCTCCACCCACACCCCCTCAACACCGCACCGGAGAGTCCAACCGGCATCTAACGGCGGGCGGCGATGAGGACGTCGTTGGGGGCGCAGACCGCACACGGGGTGAAGCCGAGCTCGACCGCCTCGTGCGCGGGCAGCGGCTCGTGCTCGCGGCCGAGGAGGTGGGGGCAGTTCGGCACGTGGTACCGCGGCCGGCCGTCGATCACCAGGACGTCGTCGTCGAGGGCGGCGACGCGGGCGAGGTCGGCGGCCGAGGAGTGCTGGATCGCCGGCTCGTCGGCCGGGTCCTCGTCGTCGTAGTCGTCATCGTCGTCATCGTCATCGTCATCGTCGGTGTAGTTCCCGGCCGGCGGGTGCTGGTCGAACTGGGCCGGGTACTCGTCGTAGCGCCCGCCGCTGTCGCCCTGCTGCGGGATCTCCGGCTCGTCGCGGATCGGCGCCATCATGGCGGTCTCGTCCGGGGCGGCCGGGCGCCCGCCGGTGGAGCCGCCGTACGTGGTGCCGGTGCGCGCCCCGGCCGCGACGGCCTGGCGCTCGGAGCGGCGGCCGTACTCCCCCGAGTGCTCCAGGTCCTCGCCGCCGAGCTCGTCGGCCCCGAGGTGCGAGGCGAACGGGTCGTAGCGCTCCGACGGCACCTGGCGTCCGGTGCGGGTGCGGGCCGAGCGCGCCGCCGCGGCCTGGCGACCACCGACGATCAGCGCGACGGCGGCCAGCAGGCTCGCTCCGATCGACGCCACCAGCAGGGCGTCCGACCCCTGGAGCAGTCCCAGCACGAGCAGGCCGACGGCTACCACGATCAGCAGCAGGCTTCCGACGATCACGGCCCTGTCCCTCCGCAAAGGCAATCCCGGGGCGAGTACCGATGGCATCTCCGGGCGAGTGTCTCTCAGCCGGTACAACGACCGAACTCGGCGGAAGTCTCCCAGAATGACCGGCGCCCCAGCCGAATTTCGACTGGGGCGCCGCGTGTCGCATTGACCGGCCGCGTGTCACATGCCGCCGGAGGGCTGCTCTTCACTCGTGTGGGTGCTGCTGTCGTCGTCGAGGAGCAACGGATGGTGCTGGGGTCAGCGACCCGCGCCCTCGTAGCCGCCCGCGAGGCCGGCCGTGGCCAGGCCGCCGCCGACCGCCGGACGCTGAGCGCCCTCGCCGCGCTGCGCCATCTCGGCCTCGAGGCTCTGCTCGCGACCGGTGAGGTCGCGCAGCTGGCTCTCCAGGTAGGCCTTGAGGCGGGTGCGGTACTCGCGCTCGAACTGCTTGAGCTCTTCGATGTGCTTCTGCAGCGCGGTGCGCTTCGCGTCCAGGCCGCCCATGGCCTCCTGGTGGCGCTGGCGGGCGTCGCGCTCGAGCGCGTCGGCCTTCGCCCGCGCGTCGCGGGTGACCTCCTCGGCCTTGGTGCGGGCCTCGGAGAGCAGCTTGTCGGCCTCGCGGCGCGCGTCGGACACGTGGTCGTCCGCGGTGCGCTGGGCCATCATGAGCACGCGCAGGGCCTGCTGCTCACCGTCACCGGTGCCGCCGCCGACCGCGCCACCCTGGGCGCGGAGCTGGTCGAGCTCCTGCTGCATGCTGCGGGCGGCCGACTCGGCCGACGACTTCTCCCGCTGGACGCGCTCGAACTGTGTCTTGAGGTCGGCGAGCTCGGAGGCCAGGCGGGGGTCGCCACCGGCACCGGGCGCCACGCGGGCGGGGCCGCCGCCGCGCTCGAGCTGCGCGCGCAGCTCGTTGTTCTCTTCGATCAGCCGGGCGAGCTCACGCTCGACCTCGTCGAGGAAGGCGTCGACCTCCTCCTCGTCGTAGCCCCGCTTGCCGATCGGGGGCTTCTTGAAGGCGACGTTGTGAACGTCGGCCGGGGTCAGCGGCATCGAAACTCCTCGGGTCAGTTGCGGCCGCGTGGCCGCCGAGCGGTGCGTGTCACGAGAACGCCGCGATCAGCCGCCCTAACACGACGTACATCAGCACGAACAGGATAACCAGCAGCACAAGCGAAGACAGGTCCACGGCCACGGTACCAATACGCAGCGGACGAATCACCCGCCTCAACGCTTTGAGCGGCGGATCGGTGACGCTCCACACCACTTCGAGCGCCGCCGCGGCCCCCCGGCCGGGTTGCCAGCGGCGTCCGAACTGCATGACGTAGCCCATCACAAAGCGTCCGAGGAGCGCCACCAGGAAGAGGTAGAGCAGCAGATGCACGATCTGCAAGGTGATGGACACCACGGCCGTTGTCGTCCTCGCATCAGCTCTGGTTGAAGAATCCGCCCTCGGCGATCTTAGCTTTGTCCTCGGCGGTGACCTGGACATTTGCCGGTGAGAGCAGGAAGACGCGGTTGGTCACCCGCTCGAAGTTACCACGCAGGCCGAACACGAGTCCGGCCGCGAAGTCGACCAAACGTTTGGCGTCCGCCTCATCCATTTCGGTGAGGTTCATGATCACCGGCACACCGTCGCGGAAGTGCTCACCGATCGTGCGGGCCTCGTTGTACGTGGTCGGGTGCAGCGTGGTGATCGCGTAACGGCGGTCGTCGCTCTCCTCGTCCACCTGCGGGCGCTCGCGGACCGAGTTGGTGGGAGCAAGTGCGAGATTGTCGCGCGTCGGGTAGCTGACCGACGTGGTCGGGCGCGTGATCGAGCGGACGGTGCTCGTGCGGCTCGCGGCGCTCGACTCCATCCGGTCGGCGGCCGAGAGGCGCTCGGACGTGGCGAGCCGGTCCGAGGCCGACAGGCGCTCGGAGGTCGACAGCCGCTCGGAGGTCGTGCGGGAGCGCGGCGCCGGCACCTCGTCGACCTCGTCCTCGTCGTCGAGAAGGTCGTCGCCATACCGGTAATGACGATCGTCGTACCCACGATCGTCCTCGTCCTCGACGAGACCGAGCCAGACGCCCGCCCTGCGCAGAGCACCCATACGCGCTCCTCCGTCCACCGCCATGCGGCACTTCCCCCCGTTGTCGGTGCCACCGATCACGTTGTGCGACACCGCCCCGCCGGCGCAGAACCACACCCGTGTAGTTTTCCGTTCCCGCGGGCCAGGCTACCCCAGCGGAGTGCGTTTTCCGAGCAATGCACTGCCGACACGAACGTGTGTCGAGCCGTGCAGAATCGCGGATTCGAGATCGTCGCTCATACCCGCGGAAATCCAGTCCGCCGCACCGTCCGTACCGGAAAAACGCTGACGAATGCGCGACGCGATCGCCGCCAGCCGGGCGAATGCCTCGTCCGGCTCCCAGCCCAGCGGCGCGACCGCCATGACCCCGCGCAGCGCGAGGGCGGGACTGGCCGCGATCGCCTCGGCGACCTTCTCGACCTGTCCCGTGAGCGCCCCGCCGCGGTGCTCGTCGTCGTCCAGGCTGACCTGCACGAGCGCGCCGAGCGGGGCGGCCCGCTCGGTCTTGACCACCGCGTCGGCCAGGGCATCGACCAGGCGCAGGCTGTCCACGGAGTGCACCGCCTCGGCGTAGCCGGCCACCGAGCGGGCCTTGTTGCGCTGCAGCTGCCCGACGAAGTGCCAGTGCACGCCGGGCACGGCGGCGGCCTTGGGGGCCGCCTCCTGGTCCCGATTCTCGCCGACCTCGGTCACGCCCAGCTCGGCCAGGCGGGCCACATCCTCGGCCGGGTAGGTCTTCGTCACGGCCACCAGGGTGACCGATTCCGGCTCGCGTCCGGCGGCGTGGCAGGCCGCCGCGATCCGCTCCCGCACCGAGGCGAGATTGGCCGCGATCTGCTCCGTCCGCGCGTCCACGAAAAACCCCCTGAATACGGCGAATGGGTAGGCCGCGCCTGCGACCTACCCAATTCAACCAGAGGTCAAGCCGTGATCCACACGGCATTCTCCGCCAGCCGGCGGCAGGCCTCACGCACCGTTTTTCAAGAAGTCCGGCACGTCGACATCGTCGAAGAGCACCCGCCGCGGCGGCGGCGGGGCCTGGCGCTCCTGCGGGGCCGGCTCCTTGGGCTGGCTGTGCTGCGGCCCGTGCGACGTGCGCGGAGCCCGCGCCTCGACCGGGCGGTACGCCGGGGCGCCCCCGTCGAAGCCCGCCGCGATGACCGTGACGCGCACCTCGTCGCCGAGCGCGTCGTCGATGACCGCGCCGAAGATGATGTTCGCGTCCGGGTGGGCGGCGTCGGTGACCAGCTGGGCCGCGTCGTTGATCTCGAACAGGCCGAGGTCCGAGCCGCCGGCGATGGACAGCAGCACGCCCCGCGCGCCGTCCATGCTCTGCTCGAGCAGCGGGCTGGAGATCGCCGACTCGGCCGCCTCGACCGCGCGGTTGTCGCCGCGGGCGCTGCCGATGCCCATGAGCGCACTCCCCGCGCCGCTCATGACGCTCTTGACGTCGGCGAAGTCGAGGTTGATCAGGCCGGGCGTGGTGATCAGGTCGGTGATGCCCTGCACACCGGAGAGCAGCACCTGGTCGGCCTGGCGGAACGCGTCCATCATGCTGATGCCGCGGTCGCCGAGGGCCAGCAGCCGGTCGTTGGGGATCACGATGAGCGTGTCGCACTGGTTGCGCAGCTCCTCGATGCCCGCCTCGGCCTGCACCTGGCGGCGCTTGCCCTCGAACGAGAACGGCCGGGTGACCACGCCGATGGTCAGAGCGCCGAGCTTGCGCGCGATGTTGGCCACGACGGGCGCACCCCCCGTGCCCGTCCCACCGCCCTCGCCACAGGTGACGAAGACCATGTCGGCGCCCTTGAGCACCTCTTCGATCTCGTCCCGGTGGTCCTCGGCCGCGTTCTTGCCGACGTCCGGGTTGGCGCCGGCACCGAGGCCGCGGGTCAGTTCGCGGCCGACGTCGAGCTTGACGTCGGCGTCGCTCATCAGCAGGGCCTGGGCGTCGGTGTTGATCGCGATGAACTCGACGCCCTTGAGGCCAACCTCGATCATGCGATTGACGGCATTGACCCCGCCGCCGCCGATGCCGACGACCTTGATGACCGCGAGATAGTTGTGCGGATGAGTCATCGGACCACCTTTCCTTCCGAGGTTGACCAGCGCCGGTCCGGTTGATGACGACGGCGTCGGCCAAATGCGAATCGCACGAGGATGAGGCCCGCAAACCCTCAACCTCTACTAGAGGCTTATAGTTATGTCAACTAATGCCTTATCGCAAGGTAAGGGCCCGACTGTCGTGATCCAAGGACCGTCCTCGGCGTGTCGGAGCTAATCGCCCACGACGCCGTCGACGCATTCCCTAACGGCGTCGAGGTGCCCGTTGTGACGGGCGGTCTCCTCGATCATGTGCAGAAGCACCCAGCGGACCGACACGACGCTGCCGTGGCGCCGGCCGGCACACAGCGCATCCGGGACGAGGCCGGCCACGAGGCGGCGGGAGACGTCGCACTGGGCGCGGTACGCCGCGAGGGCCTCCGCCAGCCCCTCGCCCGGCCGCCGGCGCCACTCCAGGTCGGGGTCCGCCGCCGTCCAGTGCTCCGGCACCTCGAGCCCGGCCACGACCCGCTCGAACCACATGGACTCGACCGCGGTCAGGTGCTGCACCAGCCCGCCGATCGTGGTCAGCGGCGAGGCGGGCAGCGGCGCGCGCCACGCGTCGGCCTCCGCCACCCCGGCGCACTTCTGGTGCACGGTCTCGCGGTGGAAGTCCAGCCACGCGGCGAGCAGGGCGGACTCGTCCCCCGTGTAGGGCACCTCGGCTCGGGTCACTTCTCCAGCACCACGCCGGGTGCGCTCACGTCGAGGGTCCGGCCCGGCTCGATGGTGGCGCGCTCCAGGACCCGGACCTTGGCCGCGTTCTGCGTGGCGTCGCCCCAGATCACGGTCCGGTCGCCGGTCAGCTCCAGCCGCAGCCGCGTCGGGGACTCGGCGACCAGGGCGACCATCTGCACCCGCACCGCCGGGGACAGCGCGGCCAGGACGGTCAGCGCGCTCTCGGTGGTCTCGTCGCCGGGTTCGGGCTGGGCCACCCGGACCGTCGGCAGGCCCGGCGGCGCGGCGTCGACCGGCAGGAACGCCACGCCCTCCGCGTCGAGCAGTGTGAAGCCGCCGACCTTGGGCACGACCGCGACGGCGGTGCGCTCGCGCACGGCGATGGTGAGGGTGTGTGGGTACCGCGTCTGCACGCTCACCGTCCGCGCCGGCTTGAGCGCGGCCATCACCCGCCGCTCGATCGCCGGCGGATCGAGGCGCGGCAGCGGGGTGCCCGCGGGCACGGCGGCGGCCGCCCGCACCGCCGCCGGGTCGAGCACCGACACGCCCGCGACCTCGACGTGCTCGACGCCGAGGGCGGGCGTGAGGTACACGATCGCCGCCGCCCCGCCCAGCAGCGCGGCCAGGCCGAGCGCGATCAGCCAGGGCAGGGCCGCGCGGAGGCGGTGCCGCCGGGCCGCCTGCGCGAAGAGCCGCACCGAGCGCGGCGCATCGCGGGGCGCCAGCACGAGCCGCCATCCGCGCGTCTGGGTCACCGGCGATCAGCCTCGCTCAGTCGTCGGCCCGCGAGTGCCGGCCCACGTACTCGTCGCTGTCGCCGCCGCCCTTGAGCGCGGCCAGCAGCTCGTCGCCCATCAGCGAGATCGGCGGCGCGCCCATGGTCACGACCACGTCGCCCTCGCGGACCCGGGCCACGACCTCGCCGGGGACGTCGTCCCAGGAGGGCACGAACACCTTGCGCTCCTCGGGCAGGTCGATCGCGGCAGTGAGGGCCACGCCGCCCTCCCCCGGCTCGCGGACCTCGCCGGGCCCGAAGACCTCCATGATCACGGCCTCGTCGGCCAGGGACAGCCCGGCGGCGATCTCGGCCTGGAAGTCGCGGGTGCGGTAGACGCGATAGGGCTGGAACACCACCACGAGCCGGCCCTCGCCCGCCACCTCGCGCAACGTGCGCAGGGCGGCGGCGATCGGGACCGGGTGGTACGCGTACTCGTCGTAGACCCGCACGCCCGCCTCGGCGCCCTTGAACTCGAAGCGCCGCCGCACCCCCGGGAACGTCGCCAGGCTCTCGATCGCGGTCTCGGCCGGCACCCCCAGCCGCAGCGCGGCCAGGATCGCCCCGGCCGAGTTGAGGCCCAGGTGGGCGCCCGGCACCGGCAGGAACACCTCGCCCAGCGGCACGCCGTCGTGGTGGGCCACGTACCGCACCCCGTGCACGGACGAGCGGACCTCGCTGATGCGCAGGTCGGCGTCGGGCGCGGTGCCGTAGGTGACGACGTCGGCGCCGGCCGCGCGGGCCCGCACCGCCATCCGCATCGCCCCGGCGTCGTCGGCGCAGGTGACCACGAAGCCGCCCGGCTCCACCTTGCCGCAGAACTCGACGAACGCGTCCTCGAGGCCCTGCAGGTCGCCGTACGTGTTGAGGTGGTCGGCGTCGATGTTGGTGACCAGCGCGACGTGCGGGCTGTAGAGCAGGAAGGACCGGTCGCTCTCGTCCGCCTCGGCCACGAACAGCTCGCCGCTGCCGTGGTGGGCGCTGGAGCCGATCGCCGAGATCTCGCCGCCGATCACGAACGACGGGTCGAGCCCGGCGTGCTGCAGGATCAGCGTGAGCATCGAGGTGGTGGTGGTTTTGCCGTGGGTACCGGCCACCGCGATCGCCCGCCGCCCGGTCATGGTCGCGGCGAGGGCCTCGGAGCGGTGCAGCAGGCGCAGGCCCCGCTCGCGCGCGGTGGCGAGCTCGATGTGGTCCTGCGGGATGGCGGTGGAGTAGACGACCGTGTCCACGCCGTCGAGGTTGGACGCCTCGTGGGTGCGGTAGATCGTGCCGCCGAGGGCCTTGAGGGCGGCCAGGTGGGGCCACTCCTTCAGCTCGCTGCCCGAGGTCGGGATGCCGCGGGTGAGCAGCAGGCGGGCCAGCCCGCTCATGCCCACCCCGCCGACCCCGACGAGGTGGACCTTGCCCAGCTCCTCGGCCGTCAGGTTGTTGCTCATGCTCCGACCACTCCCAACAGGTACCGACGAAGGGCCTCGTCGCCGTCCCGGCGCCCGTATCCGGCCGCCGCCTGGCTCATCGCGGCGAGCCGGCGGCCGTCGCGGACGAGCGGGACGATCTGCTGCGCGATCAGCTCGGACGTCAGGTCGCCGTCCTCGACGATCATGCCCCCGCCGGCCTCGACCACCGGCAGCGCGTTGCGCCGCTGCTCGCCGTTGCCCCACGGCAGCGGCACGTAAACCGCCGGCATGCCGATCGCCGCGGTCTCGGCGCAGGTCATCGCGCCGCCCCGGCACAGGGCCAGGTCGGCCGCGGCGTAGCCGAGCTCCATCTCGGAGAGGAACTTGATCCGCACGTAGGGCGCGGCCAGCCCGGCCGGGACGTCGAAGTCCTCGTTGCGGGCGCCGACGATGTGCAGCACCTGCACACCGGCCGAGGTGATCGCCTTGGCCGCGCCGGCCACCGCGTTGTTGATCGAGCGGGCACCGGAGGAGGCGCCGAACACGAACAGCGTCGGCAGGTTCGGGTCGAGGCCGAAGTAGCGCCGGGCCTCGGCGCGGCGGGCGAAGCGGTCCAGGGTGGCGATGCTCTGCCGCAGCGGCACGCCCACGACCGGCGCGTCGGCGACGGCGGGCATCTGCTGGGCCTGGTGGGGGAAGCCGAGCACGATGTTCTTGGTGAAGCGCATGCCCATCTTGTTGGCCACGCCGATCGGCACGTTGACCTCGTGGATCACGGTGGGCGTGTGCCGCCGCCAGGCGGCCAGGTAGGCCGGGACCGAGACGTACCCGCCGAAACCGACCACGGCGTCGGCGTTGACCTCGTCGAGGATCGCGCGGGTGGCCCGAGCCGCCTTCCACATCCGGTCCGGGGTGCGCACCAGGTTCAGGTTCACCGAGCGCGGCAGTTGGTACGCCGGGACGTGGCGCAGATCGTAGCCGCGCGGCGGGATGAGGTCGTTCTCCATCCCGCTCGGCGACCCGATGCACGTGATGCGGACGTCGGGGTCGTGCCTGCGCAGGCAGTCGGCGAAGGCGAGCAGCGGGTAGATGTGCCCGCCCGTGCCTCCGCCGGCCAGCACCACCGAGCGCAGCGCTGCCATCAGGTGCTCCTTCCGCGGGGCGGCACCGTGAGGGTGGGCCGGCCCGTCGTGCGTGTCGAGGGGTCCGTGCCGTCGTCCTCCTCGCGGACGCGCGGAAGCGGCGGCAACGGCGCCCAGAGTAGTCGCACCCATTTCCGCGGCGGACGCGCGTGCATGGCTCGCGCGCTGTCCGGCTCGGCCCGGGCGGCGGAGGTGAGGATGCCGGCCGCACCCAGCGCGACCACGAGCGCGCTGCCGCCGTCGGAGATGAACGGCAGGGGAAGACCGGTGATCGGCATCAGGCCGACGACGCCGCCGATGTTGATGATCGCCTGGCCGACGAACCAGATCGTGATCGCCGCGGCGACCAGCCGGCGGAAGGGGTCCTCGACCCGGCGGGCGATGCGCAGCCCGGTGTAGGTGAGCATGCCGAACAGCAGCAGCACCACCATGCAGCCGACCACGCCGAGCTCCTCGGCGATGATGGCGAAGATGAAGTCGTTGTGGGCGTTGGGCAGCCGGCCCCACTTGAGCTGGCCCTGGCCCAGCCCGACGCCGAACCAGCCGCCGTCGGAGACCGCCCACAGGCCGCGCAGGTACTGGTACCGCCCGTTCTTGGCGTCCGGGTCGATGCTCGGGTCGAAGAAGACCTTGAGCCGGTCGAGCCGGTAGTCCTTGTTGGCCGGCAGCAGGATCAGCGCGACCACGCCGGCCAGGAAGAACGTGCCGAGCCAGGCGAAGACCGGCAGCCGGGCCCCGGCCGCCCACAGCAGCCCGGTGAACAGCACCACCATGCAGATCATCGAGCCCAGGTCGTTGTAGCCGACCATGAGCAGCAGCACGATGGTGACCGGGAACAGCGGCATGAGCAGCTCGCGCCAGGTCGTGATGGTGCGGCCCTTGCGCACCAGCAGGTCGGCGCCCCAGATCACCAGCGCGATCTTGGCCAGCTCGGCCGGCTGCAGCTGGAACCCGCCGACGTGCAGCCACAGGTCCTCGACCCAGATCGGGCCGAGGTGCACCGGCTCCACCTCCGCGCCGGCCGGCGTGCGGCGGGCCGCCACCCAGCCCATCAGGTCGACGAAGGCCATCAGCACGAACGCCGCGACCAGCGACGGGATCGCGACGGCCCGGAAGGTCCGCACCGGCAGCCGCTGGCAGACCCAGAAGGCGACCAGCCCGACCACCGCCGAGATCGTCTGCTTGGCGATCGACGTGAACGGGCTGCCCGTGGCCGCGTAGCTGCCGACGCTGGTCACCGAGAAGACCATGACCAGGCCGATGAAGACGAGCAGGCCGACGCTGGACAGCAGCAGGTAGTACGACGCGAGCGGGCGGTCCAGCAGGCCCCGCAGGGACCCCACCAGATTGCCGAGCCACCCGCCGTCGTTCGGAACTTCCTCCCCGTCGCTCCTCATGGCGCCCATCATTCCGGCTGCCCCGGGTCAGCCGGGTATCGACGCGCCGGTCAGGACGTTCCGCTCATGACTCGCAAAAAGTCGGCGGCGAAGAGGCCCAGGGAGGCCGCCACGCCGAGTCCGGCAATGATCCAGAACCGGACCACGATGTTGACCTCGCTCCATCCGGCCAGCTCGAAGTGGTGCTGAAGCGGGACCATCCGGAAGATGCGTTTGCCGGTCGTGCGGTACGAGCCGATCTGCATGACCCACGTCACCACGATGATCACGAAGAGCAGGCCCAGCAGCGGCAGCAGCAGGACGGTCTTGGTGGCCACCGCGAGACCCGCGATGAGCGAGCCGAGGGCCATCGAGCCGGTGTCGCCCATGAAGATCCGGGCCGGCGACGTGTTCCACCACAGGAAGCCGACCAGCGCGCCGACGGCGGCCCCGGCGATCAGCGCCATCTCCAGCGGGTCGCGCACGTCGTAGCAGTAGCCGGCCTTGTACGACGGGTCGGCGCACCAGTGCCGGTACTGCCAGAACGCGATCGCCATGTAACTGATGAGCACGAGGATCGAGGTGCCGGTGGCGAGGCCGTCGAGGCCGTCGGTCAGGTTGACCGCGTTGGACATCGACATGACCACGAACACGAAGAAGACGACGGCACCGATCTTGGTGATGTTCAGCCAGTCGATGTCGTGCACCCACGACAGCTTCGGGCTGCCCACCGTGCGCACGACCTGGCGCCCGGCCTGCTCGGCCGGCACGTAGAGGGCGATCGCGCCGAAGATGGCCCCGATCAGCGCCTGGCCGATGAGCTTGCCGCGCTTGTTGAGCCCGTCGCTGTTGCGCTTGGAGACCTTGAGGTAGTCGTCGAGGAAGCCCAGCAGGCCGGTGAAGACGAACAGCCCGAGCAGGACCACGGCGGTGGCGGTCGGCCCGGCCGGGCGCAGCTGCGCGTCGGGCAGCGTGGTGAGGGCGATGTGCCCGCCGGTGTAGGCGACCAGCGTGGCGAAGATGAACACCACGCCGCCCATGGTGGGCGTGCCCTTCTTGCCGAGGTGGGTCTGCGGGCCCTCGGTGCGGATGGGCTGGTCGGCCTTCAGGCGGGTGAAGTACCGGATCGCGATCGGCGTGCCGAACAGCGAGATGAGAAACGCGACGAAGGCCGCGACGAACACGGCCCTCACTTGCGGAAATCTTCCGTACGCAGGGCGTCGACGACGTCCCAGGTGCGGTATCGGGATCCCTTGACCAGGACCACGTCGCGTGGAAGCAGCTCGGCGCGCAGCAGCGCGACGGCGGCCTCCTGATCGGTCACGAGCACCGAGTCTCCTCCCCAACTCGCCACGGCGGCCGCTCCGGTCAGGATCGGCGCGGCCTGCTCGCTGACGGCCACGAGACGGTCGACGCCGAGTTCCGCGGCGAGACGACCGACCTCCTCGTGTCCGGCTCGCTCGTACCCGCCGAGCTCGGCCATGAAGCCCAGCACGGCGATCTTCCGCCGCCCGCCGGCCACCGCGACGAGCGCGCGCAGCGCCGCCGCCATGGACGCCGGATTGGCGTTGAACGAGTCGTCGATGACCGTGACATCGTCGGCACGGTCGAAGACATCCATCCTTCGGGTCGACAAACCACCGGGATCGCCGAGTCCGGCCGCGATCGCCTCCGGGCCGAGGCCCGCGAGGTTCGCGACGGCCGCGGCGAGCAGCGCGTTGCCGACGGAGTGCCGGCCCGCGACGCCGAGGCGGACGGGAACGGGCGCGGCACCGGGAACGTGCAGGGTGAAGCCGAACCGGCCGCGGTCCAGGGCTTCGACGCCGGTGGCCCGGACCTGCGCGTCGGCGGCCTCGCCGGCCAGCACCACGCGGGCGGAGGTGCGGGCGGCCATGGCGCGCACGCGCTCGTCGTCGGCGTTGAGCACCGCGACCCCGCCCGGCCCCAGGGCCTCGACGAGCTCGCCCTTGGCCTGCGCGATGCCCTCGACCGAGCCGAACTCGGCGATGTGCGCGACGCCCACGTTGAGCACGACGGACACGTCGGGAGGAGCGATCTCGCAGAGGTACCGCAGGTGCCCGACCCCCCGCGCCCCCATCTCCAGCACCAGGAAGCGGGTGTCCGGGCCGGCCTTGAGCACCGTGTACGGCGTGCCGAGCTCGTTGTTCTCCGACCCGGCGGTCGCCACGGTCGGGCCGTGCGCCTCCAGCAGCCGGGCCACGAGGTCCTTGGTGCTGGTCTTGCCGGAGGAGCCGGTCAGCGCGACGACGGTGAGGTCGCCGTCCGCGTGCAGCCGGTCGAGGACCGCCCGGGCCAGCAGCCCGAGGGCGTGGCGGGGGTCGTCGACCACGATGGTGGGCACGCCCTCGACGGCCCGGCTGCCGAGGACCCCGGCGGCGCCGTCGGCCATGGCCTTGGGTGCGAACTCGTGGGCGTCGACCTTCGCGCCCGCGAACGCCACGAACAGGCTGCCCGGGCCGACCTTGCGCGAGTCGTACTCCACGCCGCCCGACACCACCGCGTCCGCGCCGCCGCCGTGCAGGTCGCCGCCGACGATCGCGGCGATCTCGGCCAGCGTCAGGGCGATCATGAGGCCGCCTCCGCCAGCGCCGCGGCCAGCTCCACCCGGTCGTCGAACGGCAGCACCTCGCCGCCCACCTCCTGGCCCGTCTCGTGGCCCTTGCCCAGCAGCGCGATCACGTCGCCCGGCTTGGCCAGCCCGACGGCGTGGGCGATGGCCGCGCGCCGCCCGTCGATCTCGACCACCGCGCCCGGTGCGGCCGAACCGACCTCCCGCGCGCCGGCCAGGACCTCGGCCCGGATCGCGGCCGGGTCCTCGGTGCGCGGGTTGTCGTCGGTGACGATCACCAGGTCGGCGCCCTCGGCGGCGGCCCGGCCCATCAGCGGGCGCTTGCCGCGGTCGCGGTCGCCGCCCGCCCCGACCACGCAGATCACCCGGCCGCCGCGGGCGGCGGCCAGGGTGCGCAGGGCCTTGAGCACCTCGACCATGGCGTCGGGCTTGTGCGCGTAGTCCACGACGCCGACCACCTCGCCGGGGGCCTCGACGCGCTCCATCCGGCCGGGCGAGCCGGGCGCGGCGGCCACGGCCCGGGCGGCCACGTCCAGGTCCACGCCGACGGCGACGCACGAGGCGATGGCCAGCAGCGCGTTGGCGACGTTGTGCCGGCCCGGCAGCTGTACCCCGGACCGCGCGGTCCGCCCCCGCCAGTGCACGTCGAACGTCTGGCCGTAGCCGTCGACGGTCACGTTCGAGGCGCCGAAGTCCGCGAGATCATGCTCAACGGAATAGGTCCAGGAGGCCGGTTTGCGCAGTCGCATTACCGACTCGTCGTCGAAGTTGAGGATCTCCACCGCGGCGCGGCCGTCGAACAGCCGCGCCTTGGCCGCGAAGTAGTCCTCCACCGTCGGGTGGAAGTCGAGGTGGTCGAGGCCGAAGTTGGTGTAGCCGGCGGCGGCGAAGCGGACCCCGCCGACCCGGCCGACCTCCAGGGCGTGGCTGGAGACCTCCATCGCCACCGACTGCACACCGCGCTCGAGCGCCGCGGCGAACAGCGCGTGCAGGTCGGTCGCCTCGGGGGTGGTGCGGATGCTCTTGACGGTCAGGTCGCCGAGCCGGGTCTCGACCGTGCCGATGAGCCCGGTGACCTGCCCGGCGGCGCGCAGCCCGGCCTCGATGAGGTACGTCGTCGAGGTCTTGCCCGCGGTACCGGTGATGCCGATCGTGGTGAGGCGGCGGGTCGGCTCGCCGTAGACCTTCGAGGCGACGTCGCCGAGCACGTCGCGGGGCTTGTCGACCACGATGAACGGCACGCCGGCATCGGCGCGCACCCCGGCCGGGTCGGTGAGCACGGCGACCGCGCCGCGCTGGAGGGCCTCGGGGATGAACTGGGCCCCGTGCACGCGCGCGCCGGGCAGTGCCGCATAGAGATCACCCGGCTGTACCGCCGAGCTACTGTGGGTCACCCCCGTGACCGCGACGTCGTCAGCGCCGCCGCCGAGCTCACCGCTGAGCTCGCCGACTTGTACTGGGCGGACATTCCGCGGACGGGGATAGCCGGGCACGGGGTCAGACCCTACCCGCCCGGCCCCGCGGCCCCGGAGCCGGTGTCACGGGTAGATCGTGAGCTTCGGCGGCTCGGTGCCGGTCGGTGTCACCCCGAAGCTGGACAGGGTGAGCGCCATCATCTCCTTGAACGCGGGGGCGGCCACCGAGCCGCCGGCGCCGGTGGGGACGTGGGCGGTCACCGCGACCACGTAGCGGGGCGCCTCGGCCGGGGCCATCCCGATGAACGACACCACGTCGCCCTTGGCGTACCCGCCGGCGTCGGGCAGCTGCGACGTGCCCGTCTTGCCGGCGATGCGGTAGCCGGGGATGGCCGCCTGCTTGCCGGTGGCGTCGTCGAGCGTGGTCACGCCCTCGAGCATGACCCGCAGCTCCTGCGCCACCTTCGGGTCCAGCACCTGGCGGGTCTGCTGGGCGGCGGGCTTGGTCGTGGTGCCGTCGGGCCCGATGATCTTCTTGACCAGGGTCGGCTGGACGTAGCGGCCGTCGTTGGCGATCGTGCCGTACACCGCGGCCATCTGCATCGCGGTCGTGGCCACGCCGTTGCCGATCGGGATCGAGCCCGGGCTGGTGCCCTTCCACTGGTCCGGGGGCAGCAGCTGGCCGGGCGACTCGTTGGGCAGCCCGACGCCGGTGCGCGCACCGAGCCCGAACTTCTTCTGGTACTCGTACAACTTGTCCTTGCCCAGCTGGTCCGCGACCGCGATGGTGCCGACGTTGGAGGACAGCGCCAGGATGCCCGGAATGGTCATCGGCGTGCCGTCCTTCTGCGGCGGGTGATCCGTGTAGTTCACCCCGCCCTTGTTCACCTTCGAGTTCACCGTCACCGCCGTGGTGGGGCTGATGATCCCCTCCTGCAGCGCGGCGCCCATGACGATCACCTTGTGGATCGAGCCGGGGTCGAAGACGGTCGCCGTGCACTGGTCCTTGAGCAGGGCCGGGTCGACGCTGCCGGGGTCGGTGGCGGCGAAGGACGGGTAGCTCGCCATCGCCATCACCTCCATCGTGTGGGCGTCGAGCACGATGGCGCTGGCGAAGTCGGCGTTGAGCGGCTTCATCCGCTCGGCCAGGGCGCTCTGCACCGAGTACTGCAGGTCCTGGTCGATGGTGAGCTCGACCGAGCTGCCGGGGCGGGCGGGGTTGAGCTCTTCGTAGCCGTACGGCAGCGGCTTGTCCAGGTCGCCCTCGCCGTGCTCGTAGACGTGCAGCCCGTCGACGCCGCGCAGCACCGAGTCGTACTGCTTCTCGATGCCCATCTGCCCGGACAGGTCGGGCCGGGAGGTGAAGCCGATGATGTTGGAGGCGAGGTCGTAGCCCGGGATCTCGCGGCGCTCGTCCCGGTCGACCTTGAGCGCGCCGAAGTGCAGCGCCTCGATCCGGTCGCCGTCGGCCACGTCGATCTGGTGCACGAGGTACTCGAAGCGCACGTTGGTCTTGCCGTCCGCCGCCTTGTGCGGGGTCATCTTGCGCACCAGGTCGGAGCGCGGGACGCCGTACTTGTCGAGGATCGCGAAGAGCTTGTCGGCGAGCGCCTCGGGGTCCTTGACCGCCATCGGGTCGACCGCGACGTAGCGGGTCTCGACCGAGTGCACGAGGATCTTGCCGTTGCGGTCCAGGATGGAGCCGCGCGAGGCGGGCAGCACGGCGCGCACGAGGCGGTCCTTGAGCCCCTCGGCGGCGTACGCGCTCGCGTCGGTCAGCTGCAGCTGGACCAGCCGCCCGCCGATCGCGGCGAACATCACCAGCGCCAGCACGGTGGCCAGGCGCAGGCGGCGGCGCGGCTCGGCGAGCTTGGGCAGGCCCGGACGGCGCTTCAGCCGCGGTACCGCGACCCGGCTCTGCTTCTTGCGCACCGGCGCCCGCTTCGGCGCCTTCCGCGGTGGCTGCACCTTCCTGGCGGGCGGGACGGTCCGCCGCGGCCGCAGCGGCTCCTCCTCGTCGGCCGGAGCCCGGCCCGGAGCGTTGCCCGGAGTCTTTCCCGGAGTCTTGACCGGAGCCTGGGTGGCCACCGGGCGGCGGCCGGCCCGGCGCGGCTGCTCGCTGCGCCCGCCCTGGATGACCTCGAGGGCCGGGCGGAACGGGTCCTTGCGCCCGCCCGCGTCGACCGAGGCGTCGCGGACCGTGCGACCGCGCGGGGTGTACCGCTTCGCCTCGGACATGGTCCCGCGCAGCGGCGGCTCCGGCGGCTCAGAGGACCCAGAGGACCCACCGCCCGTATGGGAACGGGCGGAGGCACCGGCACCCCCCGCGCCGGCGCGACCGCCCGTTCGCTGCCGGCCGGCGGCACTCCCGCGCTCGGTGGTCTCCCGGCGCCCGGCGCCCCCGCGCCGCTCGCCGCCCCGCCGATCAGGAGTGTCGCCAGCCATGTCCTGACTTCCTCTTCGTCCGCTATGCAGAGTTCCCTGCCCAGGGGAGCTCCGCTCCACCCGGACCCCCTCGAAGCCGAAGCCCCTGTCTACTTGCTAGGCCCAGGCATCTCGAGCTTGGTCCCGTCCGGCAGCACCAGGAACGCCGGCGTGCGCGACGGCACGAGTCCCAGCTGCTTCGCCCGCGACGCGAGCGTCACCGGCGACTCCTTGTTGGCCAGATCGCTGCGCAGCCGTTCCTCGTCGCGGTCGAGGCCCGCCTGCTTGGTCTTCAACGCGTCGAGCTTGAACGCGTTCTCGGCGATCCGGGTGTTGAGCACCAGGATGCCCACCACGCCGGAGAGCACCAGCACGAGCACCAGCGCCACGAAGGGCGCCCGCGGCGCACTGACCGGTGCCGGCGGCGCCGCCCGCAGCCTCTCGGCCGGCGGCGTCCGTCCCTCGTTCGCGGGCTGGCTGCCCGCCGGGAGTACCACCATCTCGTTCGTGGTCTCGTGCTCCGGCTGCAGTGCCGTCGCACCGTCGGTCCGGTGGTCCTGTCGCGGCTCCGTGGTCCGGCCCCCCGACCGCGGCACGCCCCGCTGACTCCTACTCTGCCGATCACTCGGCAGTGTCGTCACGTTCATCACACCTCCCCCAAGGTATTTCGCGCCCGATCCCCAGACGGATCCGGGCGTTGCTTGCGTTCCACCGCGCGGAGTCGCACCGACGCCGCGCGCGGGTTGGCCGCCGTTTCGGCCGCACCGGGGAGCTCGGCCCCCCGGGTGAGCGCCCGCAGCTCCGGTTCGCTGCCGGGCGGCTCGAATGGCAGCTCGACCGGTGCGGTCGAGCGGGTCCGCCCGGCGATCGCCTGCTTGATCAGGCGGTCCTCGAGCGAGTGGTACGACAGCACGACCAGCCGGCCCCCGGGCCGCAGCGCGTCGAGCGCCGCGGGGATCGCCCGCTCGAGGACCGCGAGCTCGCGGTTGACCTCGATGCGCAGCGCCTGGAAGGTGCGTTTGGCCGGATGCCCGCCGGTGCGCCGGGCGGGCGCGGGAATGGCGTCACGGACCAGCTCGGCAAGGCGGGCCGAGCTCGTCAGCGGCGTCTTCTCCCGTTCCCGGACGATGAACGCGGCGATGCGGGAGGCGAACTTCTCCTCCCCGTACACGCGCAGGACCCGGGCCAGCTCGCCGTGGCTGTAGGTGTTGAGCACCTCGGCCGCGGTGGAGCCGGTGGTCTGATCCATGCGCATGTCCAGCGGTGCGTCCTGGGCGTAGGCGAACCCCCGCCCGGCCTCGTCGAGCTGCATCGACGACACGCCCAGGTCGAACAGTCCGGCGTCGATCCGCTCGTCGCCGAGGACCTCGGGCAGCTCGTCGTAGACGGCGTGCACGAGGCGGATCCGGTCGGCGAACGGCGCCAGCCGCTCCCCCGCCAGGCGCAGGGCCTGCGGGTCACGGTCCAGGCCCAGCAGCCGGGCCTGCGGATGTGTGGTGAGCACGGCCTCGGCGTGTCCGCCGAGGCCGAGGGTGGCGTCGAGGTACAGGGCGCCCGGCCGGGTGAGCGCGGGGGCCATCAGCTCGAGGCAGCGCTCGAGCAGCACGGGCACGTGAACGTCCCGCTCCCCCATCGTCGACCCCCTGCCGGCGGCGGGTTCGCGGCCCGCCGTGGTGTTGCCTTGCCGCTCGAACGTGCCCAGTTGCGCGAGCGCCGTACCGCCAGCTCCCCATCCGCCCCTCCGCCCTGGCGCCGGGGAAGTGGCGTCAGGACCTCGGATAACGCTGAGCGGCTGGAGAGCTGCCGGTACGGCGGCCTCAAAGTCGGTAACTGCAGTTGGACCTCACAGCCCTCCCGGCAGCACCCCCTCCTCGATCCCCGCGAAGTCCTCTTCGCTGTCGGCGAGGTACGTGTCCCACGCCTGCCGGTCCCAGATCTCCACCCGGGTGCTCGCCCCGATCACGACGAGGTCGCGGTCCAGCCCGGCATACTCGCGGAGATGCTGCGGGATGGTGACCCGGCCCTGGCGGTCGGGAACCTCGTCGTGGGCGCTGGCGAAGAACACCCGGCTGTAGGCACGGGCCGCCTTGTTCGTCATCGGTGTGGCGCGAAGCTGCTCGGCGATCCGGGCGAACTCGGCGCCGGGAAACACGTACAGACAGCGCTCCTGCCCCTTGGTGATCACGACACCTCCCGCCAGTTCGTCCCGAAACTTGGCCGGCAGGATCAACCGGCCCTTTTCGTCCAGGCGAGGAGTGTGGGTGCCCAGAAACACGGAGCATCCACCCCCTCCTACCGCGAACGGTCCCCCCGGGGCCGGCCGAGCCCCCCGGCTCCGCCATCGCGCTCCACTGTACTCCACTTCCCTCCACCGTCAACGGAAAACCGCCCGATCCAGCCGGTGGCGCCGTGAAGAATTCCCACGTCAAACCGGGTGGGGCCGGGTGGAGGAGCCCGGGCGTGCCCGATCGGCGGAGGGCGTTCCCCCTGCTCAAGAATCCGGACATAACGCCCGCTAGGGCGGACATCCCCGCACGCTCGGCGCGTCCGGGGGCCGCGGTGGAGCGAAGTGGGGGGACTTCGGGGATGGTTGTGGAGTGCGGTGGTCCGATTGGGGCGGTCGACTGATCCAGGTAGGGTCAGCGGCATCCCCGGACACCGTGGAAGCGAGATGACGGACAACAAGCTGCCGATGCGGGCCAAGCTCGCCACCTCACTGTCGCGCGGTGCCGCCGCGCTGTCACGCGCCACCGGGCGAGGAGACGGATCGGTCATCGGTGGCCGCATCGGCCTCATGGTCGACCCGAACCTGCTCGCCGAACTCGCCGCCGGACGGCAGATCGCGCTGATCTCCGGAACCAACGGCAAGACGACCACCACCCGGCTGACCGCCGCGGCGATGGGCGTGCTGGGCGACGTGGCCACCAACAGCCTGGGCGCGAACATGCCGACCGGGCACACGTCGGCGCTGGCCAAGGCCGGCGCCACCCCCTACGCGGTGCTCGAGGTCGACGAGCACTACCTCAAGCAGGTGCTCGACCAGACCAACCCGAAGGTCGTCGCGCTGCTCAACCTGAGCCGCGACCAGCTCGACCGGGCCAAGGAGGTCGCCATGATGGCGGCCCTGTGGCGCGACGCGCTGCCCGGCCGGGGCCTGCACATCGTGGCCAACGCCGACGACCCGATGGTCGTCTGGGCCGCGAACAAGGCCGTCGCCGAGGGCACCCCGGTCACCTGGGTCGCCGCCGGCCAGCGCTTCCACGACGACTCCTGGGTGTGCCCGGAGTGCGGCGCCTCCATCGAGCGCTCCGGCGAGCAGTGGGCGTGCGTCCAGGGGAACCTGAGCCGGCCCGTGCCGCACTGGACGGTCAGCGGGGACGGCGTGGTCGACAACACCGGGACCTACCATCAGATCACCCTGCAGCTGCCGGGCCGGGTGAACCGCGCGAACGCCGCGACCGCCCTGGCCGTCGCCGCGCACTTCGGGGCCCCACCGGCCAAGGCGGTGCCGGAGCTGGCCAAGGTCGCCTCGGTGGCCGGGCGCTACGCCACCGTGCAGCGCGACGGGCGGATCATCCGGCTGCTGCTGGCCAAGAACCCGGCCGGCTGGCTGGAGTCCTTCGACATGGCCGAGGACGTCCCGACGCTGCTGTCCATCAACGCCCGGGACCCCGACGGGCTCGACACGTCCTGGCTGTACGACGTCGACTTCTCCCCGCTGCGCGGGCGCCGCGTGCTCATCACCGGCGACCGGGCGATGGACCTGGCGGTGCGGCTGGAGGTCAACGAGGTGCGGTTCGAGCACGTGCGCTCGTTCGGCCAGGCGCTCTCGCTGGTGCCGCCGGGCCGGCTCGAGGTCATCGCCAACTACACCGCCTTCCAGGACATCCGAGCGGAGCTGGACCGTGTCAACTGAGTCGCACCTGCGCCTGATCTGGCTGTACCCCGACCTGCTGTCCACCTACGGCGACCGCGGCAACCTGCTGATCCTGGCCCGCCGCGCCGACCTGCGGGGACTTCCGGTCGAGTGCGCTGAGGTGCGCGCCGACCACCCGGTCCCCAGCGACGGCGACGTGTACCTCATCGGCGGCGGCGAGGACGGCCCGCAGGCCCTGGCCGCCCAGCGCCTCATCTCCGACGGCGGCCTGCACCGGGCCGTGGAGCGGGGCGCGACGGTGTTCGCGGTCTGCGCCGGCTACCAGCTCATGGGCCACTCGTTCTTCGCCAAGGGCGCGAAATACCCCGGCCTCGGCCTGCTCGACATCGACTCGAACCGGGGCGAGACCCGGGCCGTGGGCGAACTGGCCGGCGAGATGCACCCGGCCCTGGGCCTGCCCACCCTGACCGGCTTCGAGAACCACGGCGGCCGCACCCAGCTCGGCCCCGGCGTGAAGCCCCTCGCCAAGGTGACCACCGGAATCGGCAACGACGGCCAGTCCGAGGGCGCCTGGAACGGCCGGATCCTCGGCACGTACTCGCACGGCCCGGCCCTGGCCCGCAACCCCGCGATCGCCGACCTGCTGCTGCGCTGGGCGACCGGGGCCAACATGGAGCCGATCGACGACCGCTGGCCGACGGCCCTGCGCACCGAGCGGCTGTCCGCGGTCACCAAGTAGTTCACGGGAACCGGGCGCCTGAGGCGCCCGGTCTTCCTGCTCGTCAGCCGAGGTGGTCGCCCGGAGCCGTCTGCAGCAGCCAGGCGAGCGGCATCTTGGCGTACTCCTCGTATTCGCCGTCCGAGCCGAGGCGGTTGAGCCCGGCCGTCAGCGCGGCGTCCCGGTTGATGACCCAGTAGTGGGCGATGCCGGCGGCCGCGTACTCACGCCGCTTGGTCACCTCGTCCATCGCCTCGGCTCGCGATCGTCGCATGCTCCGAATCGGGGAGCGGCATGACCGAGAGAACCGCATCAGGGCTGGTCTCGTACCGGTGGCCATTGCCATCGGCGGCGTTCATCGCCGCCAAGTCGTCGAGCGTGATGACGGCAGGCATGTGCATCCCCACGGCCTCGGCGTTCACGGCGAACATGGTATGTGCTTGCCCACGTGAGAAGGGGCCGGCTCGCGCTCGAGCCGGCCCCTTGGTTCAGACAGGTCAGACGACGACCGAGACCATGCGGCCCTTCACGACGATGACCTTCTTCGGGGTCTTGCCGCCCAGCTGCTCGGCCACCTCGCTCAGTGCCGCCGCCCGCACGGTGTCCTCGTCCGCGTCGGCCGCGATCTCGACCTTGCCCCGGACCTTGCCGTTGACCTGGACCGGAATCGTCACGGACTCGGCCACCAGGTAGGCCGGGTCGGCCTTCGGGAAGTCCGCGTACGCCACCGACGTCTCGTGGCCCATCCGCTGCCACAGCTCCTCGGCCAGGTGCGGGGCGAACGGGGCGATCAGGCGGGCCAGCGGGTCGGCGACCTCGCGCGGGGTGCCCGCGGACGAGATCTGGGTGACCCGGTTGGTCAGCTCGATCATCTTGGCGATGGCCGTGTTGAAGCGCATCTCCTCGATGTCGACCCGGACGCCGTCGATGACCCGGTGCAGCAGGCGCCGCGTCTCGTCGTCCAGCGCGGCGTCGGTCACCCGCAGGCCGTCGGTCTGCTCGTCGACGACCAGCCGCCAGACCCGCTGCAGGAAGCGCTGGGCGCCGACGACCGCCCGGGTCTCCCACGGGCGGGAGACGTCCAGCGGGCCCATCGACATCTCGTACACCCGGAAGGTGTCCGCGCCGTACCGCTCGCACATCTCGTCGGGCGTGACGACGTTCTTCAGCGACTTGCCCATCTTGCCGTACTCCCGGCTGACCTCCCGGTCGCCGAAGAAGAACTTGCCGGCCTGACGCTCCTCGACCTTCTCCGCCTCGACGTACACGCCGCGCTCGTCCTTGTAGGCGTACGCCTGGATGTAGCCCTGGTTGAACAGCTTGCGGAACGGCTCCTCGGACGAGACGAAGCCGCGGTCGAACAGCACCTTGTGCCAGAAGCGCGCGTACAGCAGGTGCAGCACCGCGTGCTCGACGCCGCCCACGTACAGGTCGACGCCGCCGACGTCGCCCGGCTGCTGGGGGCCCATCCAGTAGCGCTCGTTCTCCGGGTCGACCAGCTTCGAGGAGTTCGCCGGGTCCAGGTAGCGCAGCTCGTACCAGCTGGAGCCGGCCCACTGCGGCATGACGTTGGTCTCGCGGGTGTAGGTCTTCGGCCCGTCGCCCAGGTCCAGGGTCACCTCGACCCACTCCTTGGCCCGGGACAGCGGCGTCTCCGGCATGCTGCCGGCGTCGTCCACCTCGAAGGTGCGCGGCGAGAAGTCCTCGACCTCCGGCAGCTCGACGGGCAGCATCGCCTCGGGCAGCGCGATCGGCATCCCGGTCTCGTCGTAGACGATCGGGAAGGGCTCGCCCCAGTACCGCTGGCGGCTGAACAGCCAGTCGCGCAGGCGGTACGTGATCGCCCCGACGCCGTGCCCGTTCTCCTCCAGCCACTCGATGATCGAGGACTTGGCCTCGGCCACGCCCATCCCGTTCAGGAACGACGAGTTGATCGCCGGGCCGTCGCCGGTGAACGCCTTGCCGTCGAAGCCCTCGGACGGCTGCACGGTACGGATGATGGGCAGTTCGAAGACCTCGGCGAACTCCCAGTCGCGCTCGTCCTGGCCGGGCACCGCCATGATCGCGCCGGTGCCGTAGCCGGCCAGCACGTAGTCGGCGATGAACACCGGCACCGAGCGGCCGTCGACCGGGTTGATCGCGTAGGCGCCGGTGAAGACGCCGGTCTTCTCCTTGGCGTCGGCCTGCCGCTCGACGTCGGACTTGGCCGCGGCGAACGCGCGGTAGGCGGCGACCGCCTCGGCCGGGGTGCCCGCGCCGCCGGTCCACTTCTCGTTGGTCCCGTCGGGCCAGGCCGCGGGCAGCAGCGAGTCGACCAGCTCGTGCTCCGGCGCCAGCACCATGTAGGTGGCGCCGAACAGCGTGTCCGGGCGGGTGGTGAAGACTCGAATCGTGTCGCTGCTCGGGGTTCCTTCGACTCTGAAGTCCACGTGGGCGCCGCGCGAGCGGCCGATCCAGTTGCGCTGCATGGACTTGACTTTGTCCGGCCAGTCCAGCCGGTCCAGGTCGTCCAGCAGCCGGTCGCCGTACGCGGTGATCCGCATCATCCACTGGCGCAGGTTGCGCTTGAAGACCGGGAAGTTGCCCCGCTCGCTGCGCCCGTCCGGGGTGACCTCCTCGTTGGCCAGCACGGTGCCCAGGCCCGGGCACCAGTTGACCGGGGCCTCGGAGATGTAGGCCAGGCGGTGCTCGTCGACGATCTTGCGGCGCTCGACCGCGGACAGCGCGTCCCAGGCCCGGCCGTCCGGAGTCGGGCGCGTGCCGTCGGCGAACCCGGCGATCAGCTCGTCGATCGGGCGGGCCTTGTTCTGCTCCGCGTCGAACCACGAGTTGAAGATCTGCAGGAAGATCCACTGGGTCCAGTGGTAGAACTCGGTGTCCGTGGTGGCCACGCTGCGCCGGTCGTCGTAGGCCAGGCCCAGGCGGCGCAGCTGGCTGCGGTACCGCTCGATGTTGGCCTCGGTGGTCGTGCGCGGGTGGGTGCCGGTCTGCACCGCGTACTGCTCCGCCGGCAGGCCGAACGAGTCGAAGCCCATCGGGTGCAGGACGTTGTAGCCCGCCATCCGGAAGTACCGCGTGTAGCAGTCCGTGCCGATGTACCCCAGCGGGTGCCCGACGTGCAGGCCGGCGCCCGACGGGTAGGGGAACATGTCCATCACGTACAGCTTCGGGGCCCCGGCGCGCGGGTGGTTGGGGTCGCTGAGCGGGCCGGTCGGGTTCGGCGCGTGGAACGTGCCGTGCTCGGACCAGTAGTCCTGCCAGCACGCTTCGATGTCCGTCGCCATCGCGGCGGTGTAGCGGTACGGCGGGATGTCGACCGCCCCGTCGGTCACTGCCTCGCTCATGACTTCGTCGCCACCCTCAGGTCTCGAGATTCCCCAACATTGTCCGGGCATGAAAAAACCCCTCGCGCAGGAGGGGTCGCCGTGCTGGTCGCGAGGTGTGTTCGCGTCAGCACGGCTCGCTAAGAAGCCGGACTACCCGGGTCATATCCGCAGTGTACCGCAGCCCGCGACACCATTTTCCGCCCGTCGATGCGGCGGCCCAGTGCTGGCGGCCCAGTGCTGGCGGCTCAGTGCCGGTGGCTCAGTGCCGGTGGCTCAGTGCTGGGTGACCACCGGCGGTCCGCCGCCCGGGCAGGACACGTCGTAGCGCAGCCGCTGGTCGCCCTTGCGCAGCTCCACCCGCGCGTTGCCGCCGCGCTCGCCGAGGTCCGCGCGCACCACCTCGATGCCGGGCCCGGGCAGCACCCGCTGCACGTTGACCTTCTTACCGGCACAGATCGCGACGATCACGCCACCGCCCGTCGGCAGGTTCACGCCCACGCCCACGCCCGGACCGGGCGGGCCCGGGGCCGGTCCGCCGCCGGGGCCCGGCTGCGTGTCGCCGACCAGGGTGGCGGTGCTCGACGCCGGCGGTGCGGTCGTGGTCGCCGGCGCGGTGGTGGTCGTGACGGCCTGTTGCGAGGGAGCCGGCGAGGCGTCCGCGGCCGGCGGCGCGGAGGACGGGGCGGCGGAGACCGGTGCCGCCGCCTCGGCGGTGGTCCGTGGTGCGGGGTCGCCAGTGGTCAGGACCGCCGCGGTGACCAGGCCCGCGATGGCGACCAGGGCACCGAGGCCGAGCAGGACGCGGCGGCGGTCGCCGGCGGTCTCCACCGTCCCCGTCTCGTCCCGGGCGATGCCCGGCAGGAGCGGCAGGTCGACGAGCTGCGTGCTCGGCTCCGGCCGCGGATCGCCGGGATCCGGTTCCTGCAGGACGACGGAGAACCGCGGCACGATGCCCGCCGCGCCGGCCAGCCGGGCCGCGACCACGACGGCGGCCGGGCGGTCGTCCGGCTCCTTGGCCAGGCACTGCATGCACAGCTCGCGCACGTCCGGGGACAGTCCGTCGATCTCCGGCAGGGGCGCCGGCGCGACGGTGACGTGCGCGGTGACCATCTGGGTCGTCGTCTCGCCGCTCCAGGGCAGCTGGCCGGTCAGGCAGCGGTACAGCAGCAGCCCGAACGCGTACACGTCGCTCGCCGGGGTCACCGATCCGGACAGCAGCCGCTCCGGGGCCAGGTAGGCCGGTGTGCCCAGCACCTGGTCGGTGTCGTCCTCGTCCGGGATGCCGACGATGCCCACGATGCCGAAGTCGAGCACCTTCGCCGCGTCCGGGGTCAGCATGACGTTGGCCGGCTTCACGTCGCGGTGCACGAGACCCTCGGCGTGCGCGGCGGCCAGGCCGGCGGCGACCTCCGCGCAGATCCGCACGGCCGCGGCCGGCTTCAGCGGCCCGCCGCGCAACTGCTCGCCCAGGGTCGGGCCGCGCAACAACTCCATGACGACGAACGGAATGTGATCCGAAGTCTCGCCGTAGTCGTACACATTGGTGATGTTCGGGTGCGAAAGCCGCGCCGCCGACCGGGCCTCCAGCCGGATGCGCCGGCGCCAGTCGGCGTCCTCGGCGAGCCGGGAGTTGAGGACCTTGACCGCGACCTCGCGGCCGAGCACGCGGTCGTGGGCCCGCCACACGACGGACATACCGCCCTCGCCGAGCTGCTCGGCGAGGAGGTACCGCCCGTTGATCAGGTGCCCGGCATCCATCCCGCCCAGTCTGCCCCAATCGACGCGGGCCGACACGGCAACGGCCCGTTTAGCGCAGGTTTGGACGGGTACGTCGGCGCGGCCAGAAAACTCCGGCCGACTGGTCGACTGGGATGTCCGATATCAACGTATTCGCGTCCGGCGGCTTGTCAATTCCCCGGCTAGCCTGAGGGGATAACAACGGCTCGGTTGCAATCTGATGACAACGTTTTTCTGCAACCGGGCGGTTCACCTATGGGTCTTACACCTAACGGTGGCCACGGCACGACCACGAGGAGGCCAGTTGACCAGGCACCGCACGTTCGAGGAACTCGGCGCGCCGCTACCAGCGCCCGAGTTCCGCGCCGCGACCGATGCGATCGTGTCCAACATCGAGCAGGTCATCGAGGGCAAGACCGCCACGGTGCGGCTGGCGCTCGCGGTGATGCTCGCTGAGGGCCACCTCCTCATCGAAGATGTCCCCGGCGTCGGCAAGACCAAACTCGCCAAGGCCCTCGCGCGGTCGATCGACTGCTCGGTCCGGCGGATCCAGTTCACGCCCGACCTGCTGCCCAGCGATGTCACCGGCGTGAGCGTGTACAACCAGGAGACCCGCGACTTCGAGTTCAAGCCGGGCGCGGTGTTCGCGAACATCGTGGTCGGCGACGAGATCAACCGCGCGTCCCCGAAGACCCAGTCGGCGCTGCTGGAGAGCATGGAGGAGCGGCAGGTCACCGTCGACGGCGCGACGTACCCGCTGCAGGTCCCCTTCATGGTGGTCGCCACCCAGAACCCGATCGAGATGGAGGGCACCTACCCGCTGCCCGAGGCCCAGCGCGACCGGTTCACCGCCCGGATCGCCATGGGCTACCCGGATATGGGTGCGGAGCTGGCCATGCTCGACGTCCACGGCCGCCACGACGCGCTGGACGACCTCGTGCCGGTCTCCGACGGCAGCATCATGCGCCGGATGATCGCCACCGTGCGTGACGTGCACGTCGCCGACGCGGTCAAGCAGTACGCGGTCAACATCGTCACCGCCACCCGCGAGTCCGGCGAGCTGCGCCTCGGCGCCTCGCCCCGCGCCACGCTGCAGCTGCTGCGCACCGCCCGGGCCGTCGCCGCCATCGAGGGCCGCGAGTTCGTCCTCCCCGACGACCTGCAGGCGCTCGCGGTACCCGTGCTCGCCCACCGCGTGATCCCGACCGCCGAGGCCCAGCTGTCCCGGCGCACCACCGACGCGATCATCGCCGAGCTCGTGCACCGCCTGCCCCTGCCGTCCGACCGGCCCCAGCGCTCGCCGTACGACACCCGGCCGCAACCGCAGCAGCAGCGGCCCCAGCAGTACGGGGGCCGCTGAGCATGCGAGAGGCGCTGCGGGGGCTCACCACCCGGGGTCGTAGTTTCCTGGCCGCCGCCGCAGCGGCCCTCATCGCCGCCCTGATCCTCGGCGAACGCGACCTGCTGCGGGTGGCCCTGCTGCTCGCCGCGCTGCCGCTGCTCTCGGCGGCGTACGTGGGGCGGACCCGGTACCGCCTGTCCTGCAGCCGCACCCTCGACCCGCACCGCGTCCAGGTCGGCGCGAGCGCGCGGGTCATCCTGCGGCTGCAGAACCTCTCGCGACTGCCCACCGGCACGATGCTGCTGGAGGACCGGCTGCCCTACGCGCTGGGCAGCCGGCCGCGGCTGGTGCTGGAGAAGCTCGGCGCGCACCAGGCCAGCTCCGTGGCGTACACCGTGCGCGCCGACGTGCGCGGCCGCTACGAGGTCGGCCCGCTGGTCGTGCGCCTGACCGACCCGTTCGGGCTGTGCGAGCTGACCCGGGCCTTCCCGTCCGTGGACCGGCTCACGGTGATCCCGCAGGTCGTGGCGCTGCCGTCGGTGCGCCTGGCCGGCGAGTTCGCCGGGTCCGGGGAGAGCCGGGCCCGCTCCGTCGCCGTGCACGGCGAGGACGACGCGGCCACGCGGGAGTACCGCTACGGCGACGACCTGCGCCGCGTGCACTGGCGCTCGACGGCCCGCACCGGCGAGCTCATGGTGCGCCGCGAGGAGCAGCCGTGGGAGAGCCGGGCGACGGTCGTGCTCGACACCCGCTCCACCGCCCACCGCGGCGAGGGCCCGACGGCGAGCTTCGAGTGGGCCGTCTCCGCGGCCGCGAGCATCGCGGTGCATCTGCGGCACGCGGGGTACAAGATGCGGCTCGTCACGGATGCCGGCGTGGACGTCGACGCGACCGAGATCGACGGCGACGGCCCCCTGCTCGACCAGCTCGCCGACGTGCGGCTGGCCCAGCGCGGGGACATCGGCACGCTGATCGAGCGCGTCCGCCGGCGCAGTGACGGCGGCCTGATCATCGGCATCTTCGGGCTGCTGTCCTCGGCCGAGGCCGAGCTGCTGGCCGGGTTCCGGTCCAACAACGCGACCTGCATCGCGCTGTTCATCGACTCCTCGACCTGGCTCAACCTGCCGACGGCGGCCCGCGAGGAGGCGGACAAGGCGCGCGGCGTCGCGTCGCTGGCGCTGCTGCGCAGCGGCTGGCGGGTCGTCGGGGTGCCGCACGGGGCCAAGCTGTCCGGGCTGTGGCCGCAGACCGGCCGGGGGTCGCAGGGCTTCGCCTGGCGAGCCGCCTCGGCCGAAAGCGTCGCAGGAGGAGTGCGGTGAACCAGCGCAAACATCTCACCCTGATCGCGGCCGGGTCGGCGTTTCTCGCGTCGCTGCCGCTGATCAACGTCTTCGACCACTACACCTGGGCCATCCGCGCGTTCCTCGTCGTGGCGGTCATGTGCGGGGTCGGGCTTCTGGTGCGCAGCCTGCGGGCGCCCGCGTGGGCCCCGACGGCGGCCATGGCGCTGTCGGCGCTGCTGTCGCTGACCTGGCTGTACCGCAGCCACGAGGAGTTCCTCGGCATCCTGCCCTCGCCCGGCACGATCGCCCACTTCGGGCAGCTGCTGCGCACGGCGTCGGAGGAGATGAGCGAGTACGCGACGCCCGTCGGCGACCGCGAGGGCTTCCTGTTCCTCGCCACGCTCGGCGTCGCCGCGGTCGCGCTGCTCGTCGACCTGTTCGCGGTCGTGCTGCGCCGGCCCGCCCTCGCGGGGCTGCCGATGCTGGCGATCTACTCGGTGCCGGTCACCGTCGACACCGAGACCACCGCATGGTTCCCCTTCGCGCTCGGCGCCGTGGGCTTCCTGTGGCTGCTGGTCACCGACAACGTCGACCGGGTCCGCCGCTTCGGGCGCCGCTTCACCGGCGACGGCCGCGACGTCGACCTGTGGGAGCCCTCGCCGCTCGCGGCCGCGGGCCAGCGCCTCGGCGCGATCAGCGTGGCCGCGGCCGTGGTCATCCCGCTCATCCCGTTCGCGATGCCGGCCGGGGTGCTCGACAGCCTCGGCACCGGGGCCGGCGGCGGGGGCGCCGGGATCGGCAACGGCAAGAACGGCAAGTCGGTCAGCATGTTCGCGCTGCTGTCCGGCCAGCTCACCCGGGACAAGCCGTTCGACATGGTCAAGGTGACCAACATCGACGACGAGCACCCGTTCTACCTGCGCTTCAACGTCCTCGAGGACCTCAACAACAAGGGCTTCGCGGCCCGCCCGATCACCGGCGGCGCGCCCGTGAGCAACGGCTTCAGCAAGCCCGAGTGGGGCCCGCAGGTCAAGTCCGAGACGCACACGGCCAAGATCGAGATCACCAACGAGCTCGCGATCAGCTTCATGCCGATCTACACGTGGCCCTCGAAGATCGACAAGCTGAGCAACCAGTGGGCGTTCGATCCGAAAACCGCCGTCGTGTACTCCACGAAAGACACCACCAACAAGAAGACCTTCAACATCACGTACCAGCGGCCGGACATCAGCCCCGACCAGCTGCGCGCGGCCCCGGCCGTCAACCTGTCCGACCCGCTGCTCAAGGACCTGGCCACGGCCCCGAGCAACCCGTTCGTCAAGAGCAAGGTCGACGAGCTGACCAAGGGCAAGAACAACGAGTACGACAAGGTCAAGGCGATCTACGACTTCTTCTCGCCGGACAACGGGTTCGTGTATGACATCACGACCGGCCCCGACACCAGCGGCACGAAGATCGCGGACTTCCTGACCAACAAGCGCGGCTACTGCGCCCAGTACGCGGCCGCCTTCGGCTGGATGCTGCGCGAGGCCAAGATCCCGGCCCGGGTGGCGTTCGGCTTCGCCCGCGGCGGCTCGCGCAGCGGCAACACGATGACGCTGACCAACTTCAACCTGCACGCCTGGACCGAGGTCTACTTCCCCGGGTACGGCTGGCTGCCCTTCGACGCGACCCCGTCGACCCAGATCAGCGGCTCGGTGACGGCGTCGTACCTGCCGACCCCGGGCGCCGTGACCGGCGACGACTCGGTCGACCGGCCGGGCAACGACCGCAACCCGCAGGCCGACACCTCGGCCGCACCGCAGGCGGCCGACCCGCACAACAACCCGGGCGACACCACGGGCCAGTCGGGCGGCACGGGCGACTCGTTCGGCACGCTGGTGAAGAACTTCGTCCTCAGCGCGGCGGGCATCACGCTCTTCGCGGTGCTCGTGGCGGTCCTGCTGCTGGCCGCGCCGGCGTTCTCCCGCTCCCGCACCAGGCGCCGCCGGCTGACCTTCGGCCCGGCGGTGACCCCGGTGGCCACCCCGGTCGGCGACGGCCCGGCGATGCAGGTCATCCCCGACGAGGGCACCCTGATCACGGCGCGGAACGATGCCCACAAGGCCTGGGACGAGCTGATCGACACCATGGTCGACTACCGCGTCCCGGTCGACGAGGCCGAAACCCCACGGGCGACCGTGGAACGCATCGTGGCGAAGGAGCGGCTGCAGGAGCAGGCCGCTTCCGGTGCCCGCCTGATCTCGACCGTGGAGGAGCACGCCCGCTACGCGCGGCGGCCCTTGACGGGGCGGGAGCTGCGGTCGGCGATCACTTCGGTCGAGTCGGCGTTCGCCTCCAACGCCACGCGGAAGGTACGGCTTCTCGCCCGCTTCCTGCCGCCTTCCGTCCTCCGACGGTGGCGGACGGCGTTCTCGACGCGGTCGAGCGGGGCGGCGCTGTCGATGGGTCGCGGGTGGGATGCGGCCATGCGTACGTTGAGCGTGCGGCGGATCGTGGCTCGACGGGCTGATCAATAACTGCTGTTGTTCTTTGGTGAAGGCCGCTCCTGCTTTGCTGCGGGGGCGGTCTTCGTTTTTTGTCCGATAAGTCGGGCGCTGGCGCGCCGCGACTTATCGGATTTTTCGCCTGACGGGTCTTATTTCCGATTCGCGGTGATTACTGGTTCCGAATTGATCTTCGTCGCGGTGAAACTGCCATGGTCGCGTGCACCGGACCGGTCTGGGGGTGGTGTGGGAGACGGCCGCAATCGCTCGAACCGGATCGTCGAGGCAACAGGCGCGACGGCTCACGGCGCGGAAGACGGCTCGCAGCGCAGAGGTCGGCTCGCAACGCGCGGAAGGCTTCTCACGGCGCGCGGAAGGCTTGTCATGGCGCGCGGGGAAGGCTTGTCACGGCGCGCGGAAGGCTTGTCACGGCGCGCGGAGGGCTTGTCACGGCGCGCGGAGGGCTTGTCACGGCGCGCGGAGGGCTTGTCACGGCGCGCGGAGGGCTTGTCACGGCGCGCGGAGGGCTTGTCACGGCGCGCGGAAGGCGGCTCACGGCGCGCGGAAGGCGACTCACGGCGGCCGGCTGCCGCACCGAGGAGATGGCGATAGGGCCACCAGGCCGGATCAAGCCCGCGCAGCACCCAGCCCAGGCGGGTCGACCAACGCCGCCCCGGTTCGAGGGCGCGCTTCACCCACTTGGGGCCGTCCGTGGTCAGCGGGCGGCCCGAGCCCGGCCGGCGAAGCCGCTAGAGGTCACCCTCAGGACGGCGGCGCCAGCGCTCCTCCAAGCGGTCCACCAGGCCACCACGGCGCTGGCGGGTGCGACGTGTGGCCGTTCCGCCGACCGCGTGCAGGTCGGTGGACTGGCCGCGGCGGTACGCCTGGACGCCGAACGCCAACGCGCCCAGCATCACCAGGAAGCCACCCACGCCGAGGAGTGGAATTCGAATTGCCACGCCGTAGACAAGCAGCGCCATGCCGGCCAGCAGCAGGATCCCTGCGGCGATCATCCGGCGCTTGGCATGGAACCGCGGGTCGGTGGCGCGCACCGCCGAAGCAAACTTTGGATCCTCGGCTAGCGACCGCTCGATCTGCTCGAACAGCCGCTGCTCGTGCTCCGAGAGCGGCACGGCACTCCTCCCCGGTCGCGAAGGCCGGCCCCTGAGAGGACCGGCAGTCCGGCACAGCCGGACGGCTGCGTACTGGCAAGTTTACGAGGGGTTCAACCCGTCGGAAAGCGGGACGATGGTCCGGCCGTGCCGATTTTCCGACGAGTCTGGCTCCTATGTCCTTCCATTGTGTCCTCTCGGTGCCTCTTCCGTCCCCTCCCCGCGCGGTGCGGCTCCATTTCCGTCGGTGCGCATCCCGTCCCCGCGCAGCAGGCTGGCCGGCTTCACCAGCCCCTTGCCGAACCGCGCGGCGACCGCATCGGCCGCTCGTTCGGCGTCGCGCCAGCCGTGGTCGCGCTCACCGAGCGTCATCTGCCGGGGCGTACCGTCGGCATGCACCAGCCCCTCCACCCGCACCCCGACCAGCCGAATGCGCTCCCCCGGCCGCCCGGCCTGGAACAACGCCCAGCCGATCTCGAAGATCTCCCGCGCCACGTCGGTCGGCACGTCTACGGTGCGTGACCGGCTCAGCGTCTGGAAGTCGGCCAGCCTGATCTTGACGGCGACCGTCCGGCCGGCCTGCCCGGCGTGGCGGAGGCGCTCCGCGACCTTCCCCGACAGGGCGAGCATGGTGCGTCGGATGGTCGACAGGTCGCTCACGTCGACGTCGAACGTGGTCTCCGCGCCGATCGACTTCTCCACGTGCTCAGGAATCACCCGTCGGGGGTCCCGCGCCCAGGACAGCTCGTGCAGGTGGTGCGCCGCCGCGTCCCCGACGGCCGAGCGCAGCATCCCCACCGGCGCCGCCGACAGGTCGCCGATGGTCTTGAGCCCGAGCCGCTGCAGCGCCTCGGCCGTCCGCTCGCCCACGCCCCACAGCGCCTCCACCGGCAGCGGATGCAGGTATTCGAGCTCCCGGTCCCGCGGCACGACCACCATCCCGTCCGGCTTGGCCCGCGTCGAACCGAGCTTGGCCAGGAACTTCGTGCCGGCCACCCCGACCGAGCACGTCAGCCGCTGCTCCTTGGCCACCCGCCCCCGGATCAGCGCGGCGATCTCGGCCGGCCGCCCGAGCAGCCGGCGCGCACCGGCCACATCGAGGAACGCCTCGTCCAGCGACAGCGGCTCCACCAGCGGCGTCACGTCCCGGAAGATCGCCATCACGGCCCGCGACGCCTCCGTGTAGGCCGCGAAGTCCGGCGGCAGAAACACCGCCTGCGGGCACAGCCGCTGCGCCCGGCTCCCCGGCATCGCGCTGCGCACGCCGTATTTCCGCGCCTCGTAACTGGCCGCCGACACCACCCCGCGCGGCCCCGCCCCGCCGACGATGACGGGCTTCCCGCGCAGCTCGGGCCGCCGGCGGACCTCCACCGAGGCATAGAACGCGTCCATGTCGACGTGCAACACGGTGCAGCCCGTGTCATCGGCGCCGGGCCCGAACTCTTCGGCGCCTCCGCGTGGTACCACCTGACTTCGCCCCACACCGCAGACCCTAGCGGCCCCCTATGACAAATTTGACGAAAACTTAGGTTTGCCTTACCTTCCGGGCATGGCCCATGTCGCGATGACCTCGCCCCTGGCGCCGGTCGTCGCGGCGCTCGAGGGACTCCGCCGCCGCCACCCGGCCCTGACCTGCAGCGTCGTCCCCGGTCTGGTGATCACCCCGACGGCGGAATGGACAAGGGCGATAAACCCGGAAGCCGCAGCGGTACTCCTCGTGGCCGGCTGGACCCGCGCCCGCCGCATCCCGCTGTTGCTGCCCGGCGAGACCTACCTGAACCGCGCCGGTCAACTGGGCGTGCGCCGCGCCGACGTCGCCGTCCTCGCCGACGACCCCGCGGCCGGCTCCCCGGGCGTCCTGGTCGCCGCCGACCGCGACGAACTCCTGGCCCTGGTCGCCCACCATGCGGGCGCGGACGTGCCGCGGCTGGAACTGGCCCGCCACGTACGCCACCTCACCGCCCTGCTCGCCACCCCGACCGTGTCGAAGCCGCGCCGCCGCCACCCGGCCCTCCAGCCCTGACCTCACCCGGCCCGCACCAGTCGAAGCCGCGCCCGCCGCCCCCGGTCTTCCGGCCCTGACCTCACCCGGCCCGCATCGCCGGCGCCGCGATCCGAAAACCGCTGGTCAGCCGTTGATCACCGCCGCCAGATGCGCATATATGACCTGGCGGGGTATAAGTCCGATATGTCGGGCTGAGGAACGAAGCCCGACATATCGCGACAACAGCCAGTACCTACCGCCGCACGACCAGCAGCGGGATCTCCATCTCCGCCCGGGTGCTGGAGCCGTGGAAGGCCACCATCTCCCCCAGCCGCGCCGGCTCGTGGTTGCTCGCCAGCAGAATCCAGCGGTCCCGGCACACCGCCACCACGTCGCCGATGCGCTGCAGGTGGGACTCCGGGACCGGGCCGAACCAGCCCGCCGCCACCGCCTCCTCGCGGGGGACGATCCAGGCCCGGTCGCCCAGGATCGCGCGCCAGGTGGCCAGGACGTCCGCCTCCGCGCCGGACGCGGTGTGCAGGTAGCGGACCCTCGCCTCGCCCGTCACGAACGAGACGCCGGTGGTCAGGCGGGGGTCCTGGGCCAGGTCGAGCCGGCACTCCGGCGGGATGTCCAGCTGGCCGTGGTCGGCGGTCACCAGCAGGGCCGTGTCCGGGGGCAGGGCGTCCACCAGGCGGGTCACGAGGCGGTCGGCGTCCGCCGTCGCCCGGTGCCATTCCGGGGTGGCCAGGCCGAAGTCGTGGCCGGCCCGGTCGACGTCGGGGAGGTAGCCGTACACCAGGCTCGACTCCGACAGGGCGGCCAGCATCTCCTCCGCGACCGCGTCCGCCTCCACGCCCGGGCCGAGGCGGGCGCCGCGGTAGGCCGACTGGGACAGGCCCGTACCGGCGAAACGGGGGTTGGTGACGACCGTCGGGGCCAGGCCCGCCTCGTGGGCTCTCGTGAACGCCGTCGGGACCGGCTGCCAGTCCGCGGGATCCGGCTCGCCGGTCCAGTGCAGGTGGTTCACCACCTGGTCGGTGCCGGGGCGGTGCAGGTTGAAGCCGACGATGCCGTGCCGGCCGGGGGCCGTGCCGGTGCCCAGGGTGACCAGGCTGACCGGGGTGGTGGACGGGAAGCCCGAGGTGATGGGGCGGGCCGAGCCGAGGCGGCCCTGGACGATGTCGGTCATGGTCGGGGCGTGGCCGGCGGCCAGCGGGAGCTGGTGCCAGCCCAGGCCGTCCAGCAGGACCACCGCGATCCGGCGGACGCCGTCCAGCTCACCGGCCAGGTTCAGCACGTCCTCGGCGCCGGGGACGCCCAGGACGGCGAGCGCGGTCGGGAGGACGTCGGCGAGGCTGGCGTGGCCGTAGCGCGGCTCGACCGGAGCCAGGAGGTTCATCCGCGCCGGGCTAGGAGGTGGAGCTGGGTGGCGATGTCGCGGTACGGCGGGGTCGCGGCCAGGGCCAGCTCGAACGCGGCCAGGGCCTCGGGCTCGCTCTCGGCCACGGTGCCGGGGACCAGGTCGGCGACGACGCGGACGCCGTGGACCTGCTCGACGGTCAGGCCGCACTCGTCCAGCAGGGCGGTGGCGGTGCCGGCGTCGTAGCGGCGGCGGAGCCGGTCGCGGCTGTCGCCCCGGCCGTCGGGGCTCGCCATCAGCAGGGACGCGGCGGCCAGGTTGCCGCTGATCGCGCGGGCCAGGACGGCGGCGGCGCGGTTGGCGACCACGACGCTGGCCGCGCCGCCGGGGCGCAGGGTCCCGGCGAGCGCGGCGACGACCTTGTGCGGGTCGTCCACGACCTCGAGCAGGCTGTGGCAGAGGACCAGGTCGACGCTCCCCGGCTCGACCAGGTCGGCCAGGCCGTCGCCGTCGCCCTGGACCGCGCGGACGCGCTCCCCCACGCCGGCCTCGGCGGCGCGGCGGGTGAGGGCGGCCAGCGCGTCGGGGCTGGCGTCCACGACGGTGACCGTGTGGCCGGCCTGGGCGAGCGGCACGGCGAAGCCGCCGGTGCCGCCGCCGACGTCGAGGGCGTTCAGCGGACGCTCGGCCCGGGCCAGTTCGCGACGCAGCACCTGCCAGACGACCGCGGTGCGGGGGGCGGAAGACTCCACCCCACCGACCTTAGTGGAGCAGCGGAAGGTACACCTGGCCGCCCGCCGCGGTGAACTCGTCGGACTTCTGCCGCATGCCGAGCTCGGCGTACTCGCGCAGGTCCTGGCTGATCCGCATCGAGCAGAACTTGGGGCCGCACATGGAGCAGAAGTGCGCGGTCTTGGCGGGCTCGGCCGGGAGCGTCTCGTCGTGGTACGAGCGCGCCGTGTCCGGGTCGAGGGCCAGGTTGAACTGGTCCTCCCAGCGGAACTCGAACCGGGCCTTGGACAGCGCGTCGTCCCACGCCTGCGCGCCCGGGTGGCCCTTGGCCAGGTCGGCGGCGTGCGCGGCGATCTTGTAGGCGATCACGCCGGCCTTGACGTCGTCGCGGTTCGGCAGTCCCAGGTGCTCCTTGGGGGTGACGTAGCAGAGCATCGCGGTGCCGTACATCGCGATCATGGCCGCCCCGATGGCCGAGGTGATGTGGTCGTACGCGGGCGCGATGTCCGTGGTCAGCGGCCCGAGCGTGTAGAACGGCGCCTCGTGGCACCACTCCATCTGCAGGTCCACGTTCTCCTTGATCTTGTGCATCGGCACGTGCCCCGGGCCCTCGATCATGACCTGCACGTCGTGCTCCCAGGCGATGCTCGTGAGCTCGCCCAGGGTCCGCAGTTCAGCCAGCTGGGCCTCGTCGTTCGCGTCGGCGATGGAGCCCGGGCGCAGGCCGTCGCCGAGGGAGAAGGCCACGTCGTACCGCGCGAAGATCTCGCACAGTTCCGCGAAGTGGGTGAAGAGGAAGTTCTCCTCGTGGTGGGCCAGGCACCAGGCGGCCATGATCGAGCCGCCCCGCGACACGATGCCGGTGACCCGCTTGACGGTCAGCGGCACGTACCGCAGCAGCACTCCCGCGTGCACCGTCATGTAGTCGACGCCCTGCTCCGCCTGCTCGATCACCGTGTCGCGATAGGCCTCCCAGGTCAGCCGCAACGGATCCCCGCCGACCTTCTCCAGGGCCTGGTAGATCGGCACGGTACCGATGGGAACCGGCGAGTTGCGGATGATCGCCTCGCGCGTCGCGTGGATGTGCTTGCCCGTCGAGAGGTCCATGACCGTGTCGGCGCCCCAGCGGGTGGCCCAGGTCAGCTTGGCCACCTCCTCGTCGACGCCGGAGGACACCGCGCTGGTGCCGATGTTGGCGTTGACCTTCACCAGGAACCGCGACCCGATGATCATCGGCTCGCTCTCCGGGTGGTTCACGTTGTTGGGCAGGATGGCCCGGCCCGCCGCCAGCTCGGCGCGCACCAGCTCCGGTTCGACGCCCTCGCGGATCGCCACGAACTCCATCTCCGGGGTGATCACGCCCTGGCGCGCGTAGTACAGCTGGGTCCGCTCGACCGGGCCGCGCTCGGCGATCCACGGCCGTCGGTCGGTCACCGGCCCCGACGTGTCGTAGAGCCGCACCGGCGGGTTGTCGCCGCTCAGGTCGACCTCGGCGAACGGGACGCGGAGATCCTCGCGCGAGCCCTGGACGTACACCTTGCGCTTCATGCTCTTCCTTCCTGAAAAAGGCATGGGGGTAGCCAGAAATGTCGATCGGAAAAAGGAGAGACTCAGCCCCAGGCGAGCGGTCCGTGACCGGACCCGAGCGACCACCCGGCGGCCCGGGTCAGGGCGTTGTGCACATAGGTCTTGGCCCCGTCGAGCGCGGCCGGAAGGTCGTCGCCCGAGGCCAGCCGGGACACCAGTGAGGCCGCGAACGTGCAGCCCGTGCCGTGGTTGTTGGCCGTGGTGATCCAGGGCGCGGTCAGGAGCGAGGTGCGCCCGTCGTACCAGATCGCATCGACCGCCTCCGCGCTCCCCCGCAGATGCCCGCCCTTCACCACGACGCACCGGGGTCCGAAGCCGGCGAGGTCGGCGGCGGCCTTGATCGCGTCGTCGGCGTCGAGGACCTCGCGGCCCAGCAGCACCGACGCCTCCCGCAGGTTCGGGGTGACCACGGTGGCGTGCGGGAAGAGCAGCTCGAGGTACGCCCGCTCGGCATCGGCCGTGAACAACCGGTCGCCCGAGGACGCGACGAGCACCGGATCGACCACGAGGCCGGGCAGCCGCGGCGCGAACCTCGCGACCGTGGCCACCGTTTCGGGGGTGGCGAGCATGCCGGTCTTGACCGCGGCGACGGGCAGGTCGTCGAGCACGGCCTCGAGTTGCGCGGCGACGAACGTCGGGTCGACGGCCGAGATGGCCCGCACGCCGACCGTGTTCTGCGCGGTGAGCGCGGTGATCACGCTGGTGCCGAAGACGCCGTGCGCGGCGAAGGTCTTCAGGTCGGCCTGAATCCCGGCCCCGCCGCCCGAGTCCGAGCCGGCGATCGTCATGGCGACCGGTGGGTTGGCGCTCATGCGGTCAGCAGCTCCTTGACCAGCCGCGCCGGGTCGTCGGCGCGCATGACGGCACCCATCACGGCCACGCCCGCCGCGCCCTCGTCGAGGCAGTCGCGCGCCCGGGCCGGGGTGTCGACGCCGCCGAGCGCGTACACCGGGACCGGTGCCACGACGGCCATCCGGCCGAGCGCGGCCAGGCCGAGCGGCGGGCCGTACCCCGGCTTGCTGCGGGTGGCGAAGATCGGGGAGAGCGTGACGTACCGCGGACCGTCGGCCGCCGCGAAGAGCTCCTCGAGGTTGTGGCACTTGCGCACCGCCCCGTCCTCCTCCAGCAGCAGCCGGCCGCCGACCTGGTCGAGGCGGGTGCGCAGGGCGGCCGCGAGCTGCAGCCGGCGCCGCGGCGGGAGGTCGTGCTCGCGCAGGACCACCACCCGCGCGCCGCCGTCGATCGCGCCGGCGACGACCTCGTCCAGCGGGCGCTCGGCCTGCCGCCGGTCGGTGAACAGGACGAGACGCGGCTCGATGGGTGCTACCACGGCATGCCTCCGGTCGGGCTGGATGCGGTCGCGTGCAGGCGGCGCGGGATGCGCCCGGCCAGGTGGGCCAGCCGCCCGGCCCGCACCGCGAGGCGCATCGCCTCGGCCATGCGCGCGGGGTGCTCGGCCCGGGTGACGGCGGAGGCGAGCAGCACCCCGTCGCAGCCCAGCTCCATGGCGAGGGCGGCGTCGGAGGCGGTGCCGATCCCGGCGTCGAGGATGACCGGGACGGTGACCAGCCGCCGGATGAGCGCGATGTTGTGCGGGTTGCGGATGCCCAGGCCGGAGCCGATGGGCGCGCCGAGCGGCATGACCGCGGCACAGCCAACGTCGGCGAGGCGCTGGGCGAGGATCGGGTCGTCGCTCGTGTACGGCAACACGACGAACCCGTCCGCCGCGAGCTCGGCCGCCGCGGTGACCAGCTCGACCCCGTCCGGCAGCAGCGTCTCCTCGTCGCCGATCACCTCGAGCTTCACCCAGCTGGTGCCGAAGGCCTCCCGCGCCAGGTGGGCGAGCTTGACCGCCTCGGTCGCGGTGTAGCAGCCGGCGGTGTTGGGCAGCACGCGCACGCCGCACCGCTCCACCACGTCGAGCAGCGAGGGCGCGGCCGGGTCGAGCCGGCGCAGCGCCACGGTGACGAGGGCGGTGCCGCTGGCCCGGATGGCGGCCTCCAGCGCGGCGTGGCTGGTGGCGCCGCCCGTACCGAGAATCAGCCGGGACGGCAGCTCGACGCCGTCGAGGACCAGGACGTCCGCGGTGTCAACCACCCTGCACCGCCGTCAGCACCTCGACATGGTCGCCGTCGGCCGGGCGGGTCTGCGCCCAGTGCGAGCGGGGCACCACGTCACCGTTGAGGGCGACCGCGATCCCGCGGGGATCGTCCCCGGCGAGCGCGAGCACCACGTCGGCGACGGTGGTGTCGTCGGCGACCGTCGATGCGACGGCGTTGACCACGAGCTGCATGTGGCTCATCACTCCTGCCTCCCTGCGCCGGCATGACCCGGATCAGGTTCGACGGTCGGGGGCTCACAGCCCCCCTCTCAGCCCGGTCACACCGGACTCCCGTGGGATACGCCTCGACCATAACGCCGCCGTCGGGCTCAGGTAAAGCGGCCGGACCCGAACGCGCTGATATCGATTTCCGTCGAATCGAAGACGATGAGGTCGGCGATCGCCGCCGCGGTGGCCGGGGCCAGCAGGACGCCGTTGCGGTGGTGCCCGGTGGCCACCAACGCGCCGCCGGGCAGCCGGTCGATCACCGGGGCGTTGTCCGGAGTGCCCGGGCGCAGGCCGGCCAGGGTCTCGGCGAGGACCAGCTCGGCGACCCCGGGCAGCAGGTCGGCGGCCGGGCGGAGCAGGTCCAGCACGCCGCCGGCCGTGACCGTGGTGTCGGCGCCGCGCTCCTCCTCCGTGGCCCCGACGACGAGCTCGCCGTCGGCCCGCGGGACGAGGTACACGTCCCGCCCCGCCGCCACGCCCCGCACCACGTGCCGCAGCAGCGGTTCCGGCCCGCGCAGCCGCAGCAGCTGACCCTTCACCGGGCGCACCGGCAGCCCGGTCAGCGCGGCCGAGCCGATCCCGGTGGCGACGATCGTCACATCTTCCCGAAGCGTGGACAGATCGGTGATCTCCCGCCGCTCGAACCGCACCGGCAGGGTGCGCAGCGCGCGCAGCAGGAGCCGCGGGTCGACCTGGTGATCGCCCGGCGCGTACGCCCCGCCGCGCACCCGCGGGGCCAGCAGCGGCTCGCGCTCGCGGAGCTGGCGGCCGGTGAGCGGCTCGATGGCGGTACCGGCGCGGCGGTAGAACCCGATCAGCCGGTCGACCTCCGCCTGGTCGTCGGCGGTGAGGGCGACGAGCAGCGTGCCCTCGGTGCGGTAGGCGATCGCAACGCCGGTCCGCGCCTCGACCCGCGCGGCGAACGAGGGCCAGCGCCGCACCGACTCCAGCATCAGGGCCTGCAGGTCCTCCTCGCCGAAGACGGCCTCGGCGGTGGGCGCGAGCATCCCGGCCGCGACCAGCCCGGCACCCCGCCCCGGATCGCCGTCGTACAGCGTGATCCCCTCAACACCCCGCTCGACCAGCTCGAACGCGATGCTCAGGCCGATGATCCCGGCCCCGACGATCGCGACGCTCACCGGAGGAACTCCGCGGCCGCGGCGAACGGATCGGCCGCCCCGCTGACCGCACCCACCACGGCGACCGCGTGCGCGCCGGCCGCATAGAGCTCCGGCGCCCGGTGCGCGGTCACCCCGCCGATCGCCACCACCGGGACCGGGACCGCCGCCGCGACCGCGCGGACCCCCGCCACCCCGATGGCGTCGGGCAGGCCGGCCTTGGTGTCCGTCGCGTAAGCAGGACCTACGCCGAGGTACGAGGCGCCGTCCGCGACCGCCTGGCGGGCCGTGACCGGGTTGCGCGCGGTCGCCCCGAGGATCGCGGCCGGGCCCAGGATGCGCCGGGCGGCGGCCACCGGCAGGTCGTCGGCGCCCACGTGCCCGCCGTCGGCCCCGGCCGCCAGGGCGATGTGCAGCCGGTCGTTGACCAGGCAGGTGCGGCCCAGCTCGCGGCACATGGCGAGCACGCGCACGGTCAGCTCGTAGGCCTCGCGGTCGGTGACGTGGTCCTCGGGGCGCACCTGCACCACGTCGAAGCCCGCGCGCAGGGCCGCGGCCACCACGGCGAGGGTGTCGCGGCCCGGTCTCGTGTCGGTGATGAGATGCAGTCGTCCGAGTGGCCGTTCAGGAGGATGCACCGCGATAGCTTTTCAGACATGAAGCAAGTACGACTCGGCCGGACCGGCCTGCAGGTCTCGGAAATCTGTCTCGGCATGATGAGCTACGGCGACCCGGCCCAGCGGCCGTGGGCGCTGGAGGAGGAGGGTGCCGACCCGTTCGTGCGCCGCGCGGCCGAGGCCGGCATCACGTTCTTCGACACCGCCGACGTCTACTCCCTCGGGGCCAGCGAGGTGATCACCGGCCGGCTGCTCGCCAAGTACTTCGCGCGCCGCGACGACTACGTGCTGGCCACCAAGGTGCACGGCCGGATGAGCGACACCCCCAACGACGGCGGCCTGTCGCGCAAGCACATCCTGGCCGGCATCGACAACTCGCTGCGCCGGCTCGGCACCGACTACGTCGACCTCTACCAGATCCACCGCTGGGACCCGAACACGCCGATCGAGGAGACCCTGGAGGCCCTGCACGACGTGGTGCGCGCCGGCAAGGCCCGCTACATCGGCGCGTCGAGCATGTACGCCTGGCAGTTCTCCAAGGCCCAGTACCTCGCCCGCGCGAACGGCTGGACCCCGTTCGTCGCCATGCAGAACCACTACAACCTCGTGTACCGCGAGGAAGAGCGCGAAATGCTCCCGCTCTGCCAGGACCAGGGCGTCGGGGTCATCCCGTGGAGCCCGCTCGCCCGGGGCCTGCTCGCCGGCAACCGGGGCCGCGACGGCGAGCGCCGCACCACGCGGGCCAACAACGACCCGTTCGGCGACTCGCTGTACTCGGCGAGCGCGTTCGACATCGTCGACGCCAACGCCGAACTGGCCGCCGAGCGCGGCGTCAGCCCGGCCCAGACCGCGCTGGCCTGGCTCCTCGCCCAGCCGGCCGTGACCGCCCCGATCGTCGGCGCCACGAAGCTGCAGCACCTGGAGGACGCGATCGCCGCGACCGACCTGACCCTGGACGAGAAGGAGCTCGAGCGCCTGGCGGCGGGCTACGTCCCGCAGGCCGTTTCCGGCCACTCCTGAGACAACACGAAGGGGGCCCGCCGGGGCCCCCTTCGGTACAACGGTGGGACTAGTTCGCGGCGACGCCGAACTGGCCCTCGCCGCCGTGGAGCTCGGTGCCCTCGGCGAACGCGGTGTCGAAGCGCTGCGACAGCGCGTCCAGCTCGCCGAACTCGGCCGAGTGGGTCTGCTCGCTGCCCTGGGCGGCGAACGTGTGGTCGTCCTCGGACGCGTCGTGGCTGTAGTTGGTGAAGTCGGTCGACTCGAAGTGCACGGCGGCCGGCTGGTCGTACTCCACGTGCTGGCCCGTCGAGAAGTCCGTGGACTCCTGCGCGTGGTGGTCGTCCTCGTACACGCCGAACTGCGACTGCGCGTCGTGCTCCGAGCCCTGGGCCTGGTGCAGCTGGTCGAGACCGTCGTGCTCCTGGCCGGCCGAGAAGTGGCCGTAGTCCACGTCGTGACCAGTGTCGCCGGCGTCGAAGTCGCTCATCGTGTTCCCCTTGGTCGTCGTATTGCGTTGCCATGAACGGTACGGCCACGGTTACGCGGAAGAATCCCGGAAACGTGCCAGTGGCGGCTTGCCGACAGAAGTGAACCACGCTCACGGAGCGCGGCGTGTCCTACCGCCGGCCAGGACCGATGCTGCCGAGGATACCGATCCGCGGCGGGGATACGCTGTCGGCCGTGATCGGGCCGCTGGCAATCGCCGCACACGTGCTGTCGCTCGTGGTCGCCGTCTGGGCGTTCGTCGAGTTCTTCCGGCAGCGTGAGCCGTCCCGCCCGCTGTTCATCGGCCTGTGGGCGGTCGAGGCGCTGGTGGCGGTCCAGGTGGTGGCGCTGGTCGTCGGGCTGGCGGACGGTAGCCGGCCGACCGGCGGCGACATGGTCACGCTCATCGGGTACCTGCTGACCGCGGTGCTGCTCCCCCCGGCCGGCATCGTGCTGGCCCGCATGGAGCCGACCCGCTGGGGCTCGCTGCTCATCGGGGCGGCGGCGGTCATCGTGCCGGTGCTCATCCTGCGACTCGGACAGATCTGGAATGGCTGACAAGACCGGGAAACCCCTCAACCGCGGCTTCGGGCGCGTGCTCGTGTTCGTGTACGGCGTGTTCGCCCTCTCCGCCAGCGCGCGGGCCGGCGTCCAGATCGGCACCAAGTTCCACGACGCGCCGCTGGCCTACTCGCTCTCGGCGCTGGCCGCGCTGGTCTACATCGTGGCCACCGTCGCCCTGGCCCGCTCAAGCCCGGCCTCGCGCCGGGTCGCCTGGTTCGCGGTCGGCTTCGAGCTGCTCGGCGTGCTCGCGGTCGGCACGGCCAGCCTGGTCGACGAGGCCGCGTTCCGGCACCCGACCGTCTGGTCCGGCTTCGGCGAGGGCTACGGCTGGGTCCCCTTGGTCCTGCCGTTCGTCGGCCTGTTCTGGCTCTGGCGTACCTCCGGACAGCGGGCGGTCGCGGAGACGACAGCGGCGAAGGGCTGACTGCTCCACCATTCGCGCCATGACCACTTCCCGTGGGCCGGCCATCGTGATGTACCTCGTGGCCGTCTTCGAGTTCCTGCTCGGCGGCGTCTTCGTCGGCGTCGGGGCCGTCGTGCCCGAGCTCACCACGACATTCACGCTGGTCGGTGGCGCGCTCATGGTCACCGCGGTGATCCTGTTCCTGTTCGGGCGGCGCTTCCACCGGCGGTTCAAGGACGCCCAGGCCCTGCGCGAGCACGGCGTGCGCGGCACCGCCCAGGTCCTCGGCGCGCGCCAGACCGGGGTGTACATGAACGAGCAGCCCCAGGTCGCGCTCCAGCTGCGGATCACGGCGCCCGGGCACGGCACCTACGACACCACGGTGAAGGAGTACGTGCCGCTGATCGCGACCGGCATGCTCGGCACCGGCCGCCCGCTGACCGTGCTCGTCGACCCGCTCGACCCGGCCAAGGTGGTCATCGAGTGGTCGTTCGCGGCCGAACAACCGCCGGCACCACCCACGCCGCCGCCCGCCGACCCCTTCCTGAAGCAGCAGATCCTCGCCACCGGCATCCCCGGGACCATCCGGGTGCTGTCGGCCGAGTTCGCCGGGAGCCTCGACGAGCAAGGGCGGCCGTTGTACTCCGCGCAGCTGCACATCGCCGTGCAGGGTCGCGCCCCGGTGGCGGGTCCGGCCGTGTTCGCGGTGCCGCTGGAACGGGTCTCGGTCATGCAGCCCGGCGGGGTCATCCCGATCAAGGCCAACCCCAGCGACCCGATGCAGTTCGCCGCCGACTGGGACCGCCTGGCCACCGGCTGAGCCGCACCGGGAGCCGCACGCGGAAGTGTCAGCGCAAGCCGCACCCGGCAAGCGTCAGCGGAAGTCGCGGCTCGGCGAGCGGATCGGCAGGGTCAGCGCGGCGAGGTGGTCGGCCCGCAGGTTGAGCACCCCCTCGGCCTTCTCCAGCACCCCGCGGATGACCATCGCGTTGGCCGTGCGGGCGACCCGGCGGTACCGCTGCCAGAGCCCCGGCGTGCAGGTCACGTTCAGCATCCCGGTCTCGTCCTCGAGGTTGATGAACGTGACCCCGCCGGCCGTGGCCGGGCGCTGGCGGTGGGTGACGATGCCGCCGACCGACACCCGGCGCCCGGCACTGACCGCCTGCAGGCCCTCGATCGACACCGCGCCGATGGTGTCGAGGTAGGGCCGGGCGAACTGGGCCGGATGCGCGTCCGGGGCCAGGCCGGTGGCCCACACGTCGGCGACCATCCGCTCGACCGCGTCCATGCCGGGCAGCATCGGCGCGTGCTGGCCGCCGACCGTGCCCGGCAGCCGGTTCGCCGTCTCACGGGCCGCGGCGCCGGCCGCCCACAGGGCCTCGCGGCGGGTGAGTCCCAGGCTCGCGAAGGCGTCCGCGGTCGCGAGGGCCTCCAGGTGTACCGCGGACAGGCCCGCCCTCCGCGCGACGTCGGTCAGGGAGGTGTAGGGGCCGCCTTCGTGCCGTACCGACGCGAGCTTTTCCGCCACCGCGTCACCCAGCGTGCGCACGGACCTGAACCCCAGACGGACCGCGGGGCCGTCCCGGCCCCAATCGCGCGGCGCCTCGGACACGTCCGGCTTGGGGTCGCCCTCCAGCGTGGCCGCCGCCGCGCTGGCGTTGATGTCGGGCCGGCGCACCTCGACCCCGTGCCGGCGGGCGTCGTCGACCAGCGACTGCGGCGAGTAGAACCCCATCGGCTGGGCGTTGAGCAGCGCGGCGCAGAACGCGGCCGGGTGGTAGCGCTTGAGCCAGGCGCTGGCGTAGACCAGGTAGGCGAAGCTCATCGCGTGGCTCTCCGGGAAGCCGTAGTTGGCGAACGCGGCCAGCTTCTCGAACAGCTCCTGCGCGAGCGGCCCGGTGATCCCGTTCTCGGCCATGCCGGCGAAGAGCCGGTCGCGGATCGCGCTCATCCGCTCCATCGAGCGCTTCGAGCCCATCGCCCGGCGCAGCTCGTCGGACTCGGCCGGGGTGAAGCCGGCCACGTCGATGGCCATCTGCATGAGCTGCTCCTGGAACAGCGGCACGCCCAGGGTCTTCTCGAGCGACGGCTGGAGCAGCGGATGCGGATAGCTGACCTCCTCCAGTCCGTTCTTGCGGCGGATGTACGGGTGGACGGAGCCGCCCTGGATCGGGCCCGGCCGGATCAGCGCCACCTCGACCACCAGGTCGTAGAACGTCCGCGGCTTGAGCCGGGGCAGCGTCGCCATCTGGGCCCGGCTCTCGACCTGGAACACCCCGACGGAGTCGGCCCGGCAGAGCATGTCGTACACCTCGGGGTCGTCCAGCGGCATGTGCGCGATGTCCAGCTCGGAGTCGATCATCTCGAACGCGTACCGCAGCGCCGAGAGCATGCCGAGCCCGAGCAGGTCGAACTTGACCAGCCCGACGGCGGCGCAGTCGTCCTTGTCCCACTGCAGGACGGTCCGGTTCTCCATGCGGGCGTGCTCGACCGGGCAGACCTCGATCACCGGGCGGTCGCAGATGACCATGCCGCCGGAGTGGATGCCGAGGTGCCTGGGGAACGTCATGAGCTCGTTGGCGAAGTCCACCACCGGCTTGGGGATGTCCTCGGTCTCCGTCACGGCCACGGCGCCCCAGCGCTCGACCTGCTTGCTCCAGGCGTCCTGCTGGCCCGGGGAGTGCCCGAACGCCTTGGCCATGTCGCGGACGGCGGACTTCGGCCGGTACGAGATGACGTTGGCGACCTGGGCGGTGTAGGTGCGGCCGTACTTGCGGTACACGTGCTGGATCACCTCCTCGCGACGATCGGACTCGATGTCGATGTCGATGTCCGGCGGCCCGTCGCGCTCCGGGGACAGGAACCGCTCGAACAGCAGCCCCCACCGCACCGCGTCGACGTTGGTGATCTTCAGCGCGTAGCAGACCGCCGAGTTGGCCGCCGAGCCGCGGCCCTGGCAGTAGATGCCGTTGTCGCGGCAGAAGGTGACGATGTCGTGCACGACCAGGAAGTAGCCGGGGAAGTCCAGCTCCTCGATCATCGCCAGCTCGTGTTCCAGCTGGGCGTGGGCCTTGGCATTTCCCGGGTACCGCTCCTTCGCGCCCTCCGCCGTGAGGTGGCGCAGCCACTCCATCTCGCTGACGCCCGCGACCGGCACCGGATAGTCGGGCAGGTTGGGGGCGACCAGCTGCAGGTCGAAGGCGAGCTCGCGGCCCAGCCGGGCGGCGCCCGCCACCGCGCCGGGGTAGGCGGCAAACCTCCTGGCCATCTCGGCCCCGGAGCGCAGGTAGGCCGAGCCGGCGGCGGGGAGCCAGCCGTCGATCTCGTCGAGGCTTCTTCTCGCCCGCACCGCGGCCAGGGCGGTGGCGAGTTTCCGCTGCCTCGGCACGGCGTAGTGGACGTTGTTGGTGGCGATGGCCTGCTTCGCCATGGTGTAGAGGGCGTCGTTGCGCTCGTCGTCCAACGGGTCGCCGTGGGAGGTCAGCTCGACGACGACGTTCTCGGCGCCGAACAGGGTTTCGAGCTCATCAAGGGCTCGTCTGGCCGCGTCGGGGCCGCTGTCCAGGAGGGCCGCTTGCACCGGGCCCTTGCGGCAGCCGGTGAGCACCACGACGTGGTCGCGCAGGGCGGCGGCGGTCTGCTCCAGGTGGTACACCGGACGGCCCTTCTCCCCGCCGCGCAGGTGGGCCTCGCTGAGCACGCGGGAGAGCCGGGCGTAACCCTCCGGACCGCGGGCGAGCAGCAGCAGGTGGCGGCCGAGCGGGTCGGGCTCGCCGTTCTGCGGCCCGGGCAGGCCGAGGGAGAGCTCGGCGCCGAACACCGTCTTCAGGTCGAGCGCCCGGGCCGCCTCGGCGAAGCGCACCACGCCGTAGAAGCCGTCGTGGTCGGTGATGGCGAGGGCCTCCAGGCCCAGGCGGGCGGCGGTCTCGGCCAGCTCCTCGGGGTGGCTGGCGCCGTCGAGGAAGCTGAAGTTGCTGTGGCAGTGCAGCTCGGCGTACGGCACCGTGTCCCGCGCCCGGTCGATCGCGGGCGCGGTGTACTCCGCGCGCTTGCGCGACCAGGCCGGCGCGTCGCCGCCGTCGGCCGCCAGGACGTCCGGGTGGTACTCGGGGCCCGGGGGCTCCCAGCTCATCCGGTCGTGCAGCTTCGACCACGGGATGTCGGGGTTCGTGAAGCCCATCAGTCGTACAGCGCTTCCATGTGCCAGGCTCCGTTTCGCAGTACCGCCAGAAAGGCCCGGCCGTCCGCCAGCAGCAGCTGGAACCGGGCCGCCCGGACCGCCTCTTCCTCGTCCCACCAGCGCTCGTCGATCGGCCAGGGTCCGGCCCAGCCGGTGATCTCGATGGTCTCGTCGTGGATCGTGATGCTGTGCGGGTCGCCGGTGAGCTCCAGGCGGCCGCCGACCCCGACCGGTTCGCCGGCCGCGTCGCTGACGGTGGCCGGGATCGGGTCGGGGTAGACCGTGGCCGGGCTCGGACTCGGGATGCGCCCGGGCCACGGCGCCTCGGTCGCGCGGGCCTGGCGTTCGTCGCCCCAGGGCACGAGCCGGATCCGGCTCTGGTCCGCTCGCCCGCCGTCGAGGACCGCGGTGAGCACGGAGTCGGGGCCGAGGAGGCCTTGTACTCGCGACATGGCTCGGTGGGCGCGGTCGCGTTCCTCGCCGGCTTCGCCCCAGAGGCCAGGCTGTATGCCGAGGTGCGCGATGACGCCTTCGGGGATGAGGGCGATGGTGGCGATCCGTCGGTTCTGCCCGTTTCGAACCCACCCCTCCAACTGCCACCGGAGGCGGTCGGCGACGGCGTTGACGCTCAGCAGGCCGTCGTGGCGCCAGGTCCGCGTGAGCTCCTCGCCGGTCTCGGTGACCGCCTCGATGGCCAGCCGGGTGCAGGCCAGCCCGTGCCGCCCGAGCCGGTCGTGCAGCCGCTCGGCCAGGTTCCGCGCGGCGAACGCGGCGGCGTCGACCCGCTCGACCGGCTCGTCGAACGTCTCGCTGACCACGAGATCGGGCGGCGCCTGCCGCGGCGCGAGCGGCCGCTCGTCCCGCCCGCCGGCCAGCCGGTGCGCGAGCGCGGCGTCGAACCCGAACCGGTCCAGCACGTCCGCCCCCGGCAGCGCCGCGAATTCCCCGAGCGTGTGGATGCCCAACCGGCGCAGCAGGTCGACGAGGTTGGGCCGCCCGATCGCGGCGATGCTCTGTAGCGCCAGGAACTCCGCCGTCTCCCCGTCGGGCACGATGATCCCGGCCCGCGCGGCGAGCCCGGCCGCGAACGTGCCGTCGGCGATCCCGATCTGCGCCTCCACCCCGCACTGCTGCGCGATGTGCTCGACGATCCGCTCGGCGGCGACCGCTTCCCCGCCGTAGTACCGCGCGGGCCCGCGCACCGCCAGCGCACACGCCCCCGGCCGCAGCGCCTCCACCCCCGCGGCCACGGCCTCGACGGCGGCGAGCACCGGCTCGAACGCGAGCATGTCGCGGCCGGGGTCGTAGTCGAGCACGATGAGATGCGGGCAGCGGCCCTGCGCCTCCCGCTTGCGCAGCCCTCGCCGCACCCCTTCCTCCCGCGCGGCGGGCGAGGCGACGAGCACCTTGTTGGCGTGCAGGACGGCGACGGGCTCCTGGGACGGGTACCCGTCGACGATCTCGGCCGCCACGATGGGCCAGTCGGGACACCAGACGACGATCGTGCGCATGCTGGTTTTGGTGACCTTGTTCTCGGTCACCTTGTTCTCGGTCACCTTGTTCCCGGTCACCTTGTTCCCGGTCGCCTTGTTCTCGGTCGCCTTGTTTTGGTCACCTTGGTTTCGGTCACCTTGTTTGGTCACCTTGTCTGGTCACCCCACCCTGCGCAGCTTGACCGGCTCCTGCTCCCGGTTCGCGGCACGGTCACCGGCGGGCAGCGCGTGCGTCACCGGCGGCAGCGTGCCCGTCATCTCGGGGAGTTGCAGCGTCACCTCGCGCGGCGCACTGGCGGACCCGCGGCCGCGCGCCTGGACGGTGAGCTCGCGGTGGCGGAGGCGGCCACGTCCGGTGCCGATGCCGCCCCAGACCCCGTCGACGGGCGCCAGCGTGAGGTCGGCCCCGGCCCACGACCCCGCCGCCATGAGCACACTCCCCCGCTGCCGGGCCCGCGCCGCGAGCCGCCCGGCCACGACCGGCGCGATCGCCCCCGGCGGCGCCGTCACCACGATGTCGAACCCATCGAGCATCGCGGCGACGATGGTCGTCCATTCGGTACCGGGATGCGGCACCAACGCCAACCGCTCGAGCGCGATCCCCATCTCGGCCGCCGCCACGGGATTGAACGACGGCACCCCCACGACCGCACACCAGGACCCGGCCTTCGACGCGGCGGCGAGCATCGCGAGCAACACCGACGAGGTGTGCACGGCGATGGTGGCCCCGCGCCGCAGCCCGCCGCCGGGCAGCAGCTCCCGCAGCCCCGCCACCACCGGCAACGACCTGGTCCCGGCAACGACCTCGACGTCCCGCTCCCCCGCGGTACGCACCACCCCGTCGAGCTTGGCCGGCCGCACGACCTGCAGCCGCTCCTTGGGCTTCCCGGCCAGCCCGACCACGAAGGCCCGCGCGGCCTCGATCTCTTTCGCTTTTGCTTTTGCGTTCGCGCTCTTGTCGGCGTTGTCTGCGCTTTTGTCTGCGTGGGCGCTTTTGTCTGCGTGGGCGGCGCTTTTGTCGGCGTGGGCGGCGCTTTTATCGGCGTTGGCGGCCGTTCGGTCGATGCGCCGGGACGCGCGGCCACCGACGACGCTGATCGTGGACCAGTCGTCGTCCTCGGGCCGCACGTCGTCGTACGCCCCATCCTCAAGCTCGGCAACCGCCAAGCCCGATGCGCCAGCCACGGCCTTTCTTGCTCCCCCACGCGTCGTATCAGCCTGTACAAATATGGGCAAATCGCCCACACTTATGAAAAGCTCCCCCTTTCCTCACGAGCGACGGATCGGCCTTTTGACGTCCTGCCGGACGACTCAGGCCGCGCGCCCACTGTCAGGCGGCGCCGTGAGAAACCCAGGCCAGGCCGACCTGGCCCCGGGCGGAACGACCCGCCCATCGAGTCCCGCGTCGGACCGCCCACTGAACTCCGCGTCGGGGGAAGCCGGGAGCGGCACGAACACGACGGTGGGGGCCATCGGCACGAACCCAATCCCAGACGACACAGCTTCAGCAACGGCCGGCGACGAGAACTCAAGCAACGGAACGCTTCCGCCCACACCAACCGACTCGGGCGCGGGACCACCCTCACCGCCGCCGGCACCTTCGAGCGCAGCGCCGCCGGCACCTTCGGGCACAGCGCCGCCGGCACCTTCAGGCGCAGCGCCGCCGGCACCTTCGAGCGCAGCGCCCTCGACCGAGAAGGCGGGCACGGCAAAGCCCCACCGCGGCGCGAGCGTCGAACTCGCGACCGCGGCGGGCTTCACCTGAGACGTAGCTGCGCCTGAAACGTCAGCGCCCGCTCGGTCGTGGCGAGCTGCTCGGTGGTCGGCTCGGCCGCGGTGGTCGGCTCGGTCGGGGCGGAGGGCCGACGCCGGAGCTGCGGGCTTCACCTGGAACGTGGCTGCGCCCAAAACGTCAGCGCCTGACGCCGGAGCGGCGGGCGCGGCGGGCTTCACCCGAGACGTGGCTGCGCCCGAAACGTCAGCACCTGACGCCGGAGCGGCGGGCTTTACCTGAACCGTGGGCGCGCCCAAAGCGTCAGCGCCTGACGCCGGAGCTACGACCGCGGCGGGCTTCACCTGAGACCTGGATGCGCCCGAAACGTCAGCGCCTGGCGCCGGAGCTGCGGGCGCGGCGGGCTTCACCTGAAACGTGGGCGCGCCCGAAACATCAGCGTCTGGCGCCGGAGCTGTGGGCGCGGCGAACGGTGAGCGCGGGTGGCCGGCTGTCGGTTGCACGAGCTTGGCTGGGCGCGGGTCAGCTGGCCAGGCCTTCGAGCCTCGGCTGGTACGAGTAGCCGAGGGCGACCTCAACGACGGCGATGAACTGCTCCGCGGAGCGCATCAGGTCGTCGGCCTCGCGGGCGGTGACCACGCGGGGGATGCCGGCCTCGGCGGCGGAGCGCTTGCTCGCCGTGGCGGCGAAGAAGGCGGACCACTCGCTCAGTTCCGGGGCGACCAGCACCAGCAGCGACCAGACGCTGGTCACACGGCTGCGACGGCCGGGCGCGGCGGGCACGGCGCGAGCGGCGAGGACCGCAGCGGCGGCGCGCAGGGCCGCGAGGTGGGCAGTCGCGTACCGCATGCCGTCGGCCCGAATCTCGGCGGCCTCTTCCAACCCGTGGCGGGCCATGGTGAGCAGTTCGCGCGGGGTGCGGTGGGGAAGCGCATGCGCGGGAATCGGAAGCTGCTGGCGGGAAGCACCGCTCGGCCCGGCGGCCGGAGTCGGGGCCGGGAAACGACTGATGTTGGACGAGCTGGTCGAACGGTTCGTCGGCATCGGTGCTCTCCCTCGGTGGTACGTCGGCAGGTTTCGTGCCTGCGCCGATGAGTGCGCTTTGGTGCGCATGCCGTGCCGCTGCGGGGGGAGTCGCAACCGCCTGGCGTATGGGACCGCTGAAGCTGGCTATGGACCGTGGGGCTCTAGCTATGAACTGCGAGGACTGCGGCTTGCGAAAACTGCAGACTGCGAGGACTGCGGCCTGCGAAAACTGCGGACCGTCGATCCGGGCCGTGGAGCTTCGAGGCGATGGACCACGACGCTCCGGGCTGTACGGAACGAACTGCGGACTTGCGGACTTGCGGTCCTGCGGGAACGGAACTGCGGTCTTGCGGTCTTACGGAAACGGAACTGCGGTCTTGCGGGAACGGACTGCGGAACCGGTCTTGCGGGAACGCACCGCGGAACTGGTCTTGCGGAACTGCGACGAGTGGACGGCGCGGACTTGCGGAACGGACTGCGGAACGAACTGCGGAACTTCAGGGCCGTGCGGAAACAAGGTGCGGGGTGGAGCTGCAAGCCGGCGTCACGGGTGCGGCGCCGGTCGCCCCCTGGCCGAGCCGGCCGCGATCGGATGTGATCGCGAACGGAGCGGCGAGCCAGAGGGCGGGTGGAGCGATATGCAGTTGTGGGTCGAACGGGTGCCGGTCCGCGACTGCGACGGCGTGCCGGTCGGGCGTGGAGCTTCCCCACACCACACCCGACCGGCTGGGTCGCCGTCCGCCGCCCGGGGGTCGTGGGCGGCGAACGGCGGCCCCGCCTGAGGCCAGACCCGCGAAAATCCGGCCTCCGCGGTGTCGCGGACCGCGCTCGGGATTGGCGCCGCGAATCGCCTTACCCGAAGCAGTTCGAACACTCGTTCGATGGCTCAAGAGTACACCGGCCGACCCGGTGAGTGGCAATGGTTCAGCGAGGATTTTCGTACATCCGTTCGTACGATCACCCCGGCGAGCCCCTCCGGCCCGCGCACCCAACGCCTGTCGATCACTCCGCACCGAGGTCAGGCCGCCACTGGCGTGCAGGAACGACGAGGAAACGCGCAGGAACAGCGACGAGGAAACGTGCAGGAGCGGCGACGAGGAAAACGGCGACCGGAAGCAGCTCACACGTCCTCCCAGGCCGGCGTCAGACGTTCGCCCAGGAAGCGGGACATGTCCGCCACCTCCGCCTCCAGGGCGGCGCGAGCCCCGCCCGGCAGCCGGGCCCCGGGAAAAGGGCGCAGCACCACCCGCCGCCCGGCGCGGCGCCACAGCCCCGCCACCTGGCCGTCGATCAGCAGGGTGGGGGCGATCATGCCGCCGCCGGTGTTGACGCGGCGGGCGTGTACTGCCGGAAGGACAAACGAGCGGTCGCGGTACCCGAGAAGGATGGAATCGAACTGGCCCAGCAGGCGCGGTGGAGGCACCGCCGCGGAGAGGCTCGCCGTGTCAGGGCACAGGGCCAGGGCACGATGGGCGCTCGCCATCGGCAGGCCCGACCAGGCGGCGAAATCGGACGCGTCGGCCGGCCCGTAGCCGAGCAGGTAGCGCCGGGCGAGCTCGGCCAGGGCAGCGTCCCCGGTGAAGCGACGACCACAGTCCGGCGACAAAGGCCGCCCCGAGCCCCGATCCGAGCCAGTGAAGCGGCTATCGCAGTCCGATGGCGAGGGCCGCCCCGAGCCCCGATCCGAGCCGGCAAAGCGGCTATCGCAGTCCGATGGCGAGGCCCGCCCTGAGCCCCGATCCGAAGACGCCCGCGAGGCGGCATGGATGTCGGCGGTCAGGATCACCGTCGGCCGGCCGCTCAGGTCGGGGCCGCGGCAGACGAGGCCGGTCGAGGCGGCGTACGCGATCAGGTGGGCCGGAGCCTGCCCGCTCGCATCGATGCGCACGCCGCGGCGAGCCAGGCGGGCGACCAGTTCGCCGCGGTCCATCGGGCCGGCCCCGGACAGGATGCCGGGCAGCTCGGCCAGGGCCTGCGCGGCGGTGGCGGCGTCGACTCCGAGCTCCTCCCGGCGCCGCTCCCCCGCAGCGCCGTTGAGGGGACCGAAGAGCTCGGTCAGCCAGCCGAGGTCGGCCGCCGCCACCAGGTGCAGGGTGCCGCGCATCAGCCAGGTGCGGGCCAGCTCGCCGCGGGCCAGGGCCCGGTCGACGTCGGCGGCGGTCAGGTCGCGGGTCCGGGCGCGCACGGCGAGGCGGGCCGCGGGCCAGGACTGCGCCTGTACCCCCACCACCCGCTCCACCGCCCCCAGCACGCTGTCCACGGGCGGCCCGGACAGCAGCTGGGCCCGGAGTCGCCGCGCCCCAACCGTCATACCCGCACCATAGCCACGGGGTACGACAAAAAATCGAGCGCTCGGAACGCCATCAAACCCGACATATACCCCGTCACCGTATAAATCCGATAAGTCGCGGCGCGCCAGCGCCCGACTTATCGGACAAGATCACCCGCCGCGCAAGAGACCAGCAAAAGCGGATAAAGCTCCTGTCGGGGTATAAGTCCGATAAGTCGCGGCGCGCCAGCGCCCGACTTATCGAAGAAAACCCCCGAGGCAAGATAGACACCATGCAGCCTCACCCCAACGTCCAGGCGATCCAGGACGCGCTGGACGCCGCCGGCGCGCGTGACGCCGCCGGCCGTGCCTGCCAGGTCAAGGTTCTGACCGACCCGGTCCACACCGCCGCCGCGGCGGCTGCGGCGATCGGGATCGAGGTCGGCCAGATCGCCAACTCGCTGATCTTCGAGGCCGACGGCGAGCCGTTGCTCGTGCTCACGTCCGGGGCGCATCGGGTCGACACCGCCAAGGTCGCGGCGCTCGTCGGGGTGGGCAAGGTCAAGCGGGCCAGCGCGGAATTCGTTCGGGCCAGCACCGGGCAGGTCATCGGCGGGGTCTCGCCGCTGGCGCATCCCAAGCCGCTGCGCACGCTGGTGGACGTCGACCTCGGGCAGTACGACGAGATCTGGGCGGCCGGCGGCATCCCCCAGGCCGTCTTCCCGATCACGTTCGCGGAGCTGGTGCGGGTCACCAGCGGTACCACCGCCGAAGTGGCGTGACGGTCCGGCTGCACGTCTGGCGAGTGCACCGCCGGGCCGTCCCGGCGATGTTCTGGTCCATGGCGTTCGACCGGCGGAAGGTCAGGCGCGGGGCCGAGTTCGCCAAGCTGCTCGGCACCGGGCGGGGCAGCGAGTTCGGCGTGGGCTCGGCCGACCTCACGCGCTGGGCCGCGATCGTCGTGACCGGCGCGCAGACCGAACCCGGGAAGCCCAGGATGCGCGGCGCCATCGCCCAGTGCACGCTGACGCTCGAGCCGATCGCCAGCCGGGGCACCTGGTCCGGAACGTCCCCGTTCACGCCGGAGACAGCCACGAAGTCCGATGGGCCCGTGGCCGTGCTGACCCGCGCGCGGCTGCGGGCCACGCGCGCGAGGGCGTTCTGGCGGGCCATCGATCCGGTCGGGGCGGCGCTCAACGACCCGGGCACCGAGGGGCTGCACTGCGCCTTCGGCTTCGGCGAGGCCCCCGTAGGATTCCAGGGCACGATGAGCGTCTGGCGCTCCGCGGCGGACGTCGTGCGGTTCGCGTACCGTCGGCCCGAGCACGCCGCGGTTGTGACGCGCACGGCGGAGCTGGGCTGGTATGCGGAGGAGCTGTTCGCACGGTTCCGCGTGCTCGGCATCGACGGCGACCGAGAGGTGATCGGGTGGAGGGACGGCCAGTGAGGCTCGTTCGGTGGCGCGGCGAGGACCTGCTCGATCGGCTCGACGACGTCATCGCCGTGTACGGGGAGGCCATGGGGTACTCCGTGCAGCTGCTCCAGACCCGCCGCGGCTACGTCGCCGGGCACACCCGCCGCGAGTCGTTCCAGGCGGTCGCCACGCTCGACGACGACAACAACCTGCTCGGCTTCGGGTACGGCTACCGCGGCACCGGCGGCCAGTGGTGGCACGACCAGGTGCGCAACGCCCTGCGCCGCGACGCGCGCAAGTTCTGGCTCACCGACTGCTTCGAGCTCGTCGAGCTGCACGTCCGCCCGCACGCGCAGGGGCACGGCATCGGCGCGCGCCAGCTGCACGAGCTGCTCACCAACGCCCCGCACCAGACCGTCCTGCTGTCCACGCCGGAGGCGCCCGAGGCCACCTCGCGGGCCTGGCGGCTGTACCGCCGGTTCGGTTTCGTCGACGTCCTGCGCCACTTCAACTTCCCGGGCGACGACCGCCCCTTCGCCGTGCTGGGCCGCCGGCTACCCCTGTGAAGGCGCTCTGGGCGCTCTTCGCCGCCCTGGTGCTCGCGGAGATCGCCTATCCGCTGACCGGCGGCACCGTGCGGACCGGCTTCGTCGTCGCCACCGTGGTCATCGGCTACGCCGTGTCGGTCGGGCACGCCTGGGCGACCCGCGGCCCGCGCACCGCCGGCGCCCTGGTCCTCGTCACGACCGGCGGCGGCTTCCTGGTCGAGGCGCTCGGGCGCGAGACCGGCTTCCCGTTCGGCGCCTACGACTACACCGCCGCGCTCGGCCCGCGGCTGCTCGGGGTGCCCCTGGTCATCCCGCTCGCTTGGACCTGGATGGCCTGGCCCGCCTGGGTGGCGGCGGGGCGGCTCGCCGCGCGCACGCTCCCGCGCGTCGCCGTGGCCGGGGCCGGGCTCGCCGCCTGGGATCTGTTCCTCGACCCGCAGATGGTTTCGCAACGGTACTGGCTGTGGCACACCGACACCGCCACCCTCCCCGGCGTCCCCGACATCCCGCTCACCAACTACCTCGGCTGGCTGCTCGTCGCCGTGGTCCTGATGGCCCTGCTGCGCGCGACGATCGGCCCGGACGCGCCGCAGCCCGGAACCGACGCGCCGATGTACGCGATGTACCTCTGGACGTACGCGTCGAGCGTCCTCGCCCACGCCGTGTTCCTCGGGCTGCCGGCGTCGGCCGCGTGGGGCGCGCTGGGCATGGGACTGGTCGCGATCCCGCTGGCGGTGCGGCTGTGGCGGTCCTGATCGCGTGCGCGGTGCTGCTCGCGCTCCTCGTCCACACGCTCGTCAACGCCCGGCTCCTGCGCCGCCCGGGCCCGGACGTGTCGCACGGGGACTCCGTGGCCGTCCTGCTGCCGCTGCGCAACGAGGCGGGCCGGGTCGAGCCGTGCCTGCGGGCGCTGCTGGCGCTGCCTCAGGAAGTACAACTGCTGATTTTGGACGACGGTTCCACCGACGGCACCGGCGATCTGGTGCGGCGTCTCGGTGGCGACCGGGTGACGCTGCTGGCCGGGAAGGATCTGCCGCCGGGCTGGCTGGGCAAGCCCCACGCGTGCCAGCAGCTGGCCGATGCGGCCGCCGACGCAACGGTACTCGTCTTCGTCGATGCCGATGTCGTGCTCGCCCCGGACGCCGTGGACCGCGCGGTCGCGTTGCTGCGGTCGTCCGGTGTGGACCTGCTCAGCCCGTACCCGCTGATCGAGACCGGCACCGCCGGCGAGCGCCTCGTCCAGCCGCTGCTGCAGTGGTCCTGGCTCACGTTCCTGCCGCTGCGGGCCATGGAGCGCTCGCCCCGCCCGTCGCTGGCCGCGGCCGGCGGGCAGTTCCTGGTCGTGCGGCGCGACGCGTACGTGCGCGCGGGCGGGCACGCGGCGGTGCGGGCCAAGGTGCTGGAGGACATCGAGCTCGCCCGCGCGATCAAGCGCACCGGCGGGCGGATCGCGCTCGCGGACGGGGCGGGGCTGGCGCGCTGCCGGATGTACACCTCCTGGGGCGAGCTGCGCGAGGGCTACTCGAAGTCGCTGTGGGCGTCGTTCGGCTCCCCCGCGGGCGCGGCGGCGGTGCTGGCGCTGCTGCTCGCCCTCTACGTCGTCGCACCCGCGTCCGTCCTGTTCGGACAGTGGTGGGGTCTGCTCGCGTACGGCCTGGGCGTCGCCGGTCGCCTCGTGAGCGCCCGCGCGACGGGGGGCCGTGCGCTGCCCGACGCGCTCGCCCACCCGGTGTCGGTGCTGGTGTTCGCCTGGCTGGTCGTGCGCTCGTACGGGTACCGACGCAGAACCGTGTGGAAGGGGCGCCCGACGTGGCTGCCGTAGTCGTCATCGGGGCCGGGGTCGGCGGGCTGTCGGCGGCCGCCCGGCTCGCCGCGGCCGGGCACCGGGTGAGCGTGTTCGAGCAGGCCGAGACGGTGGGCGGCAAGCTCGGGCGGCACGTGCGCGAGACGGGCGCCGGGACGTTCCGCTTCGACACCGGGCCCAGCCTGTTCACGCTGCCCCAGGTCGCGGCCGAGCTGTTCGCCTCGACGGGCGGCGGCGGGCTGGACCTGGTGCCGCTCGACCCGATCGTGCGCCACCACTTCCCGGACGGCTCCACGCTGGACTCGGCGGCCGGCGACGCGTTCGCCGAACGGATCGCGGCGGCGTTCGGCGCGGAGGCGGCCGCGGACTGGCGGCGGCTGTGGCGGCGGGCCGGGCGCGTCTGGGCCGCGTCGTGGCGGCACGTGCTGACCGCGCCCGTGGACAATCCGCTGCGGATGGCCGGCCTCGCGTGGCGGCTGCGCGACCTCGCCGCGATCGCCCCCGGCCGGAGCCTGCGCGGCCTGGGCCGTTCACAGCTGCGCGACCCGCGGCTGCGGATGCTGCTGGACCGGTACGCGACGTACACCGGCGCCGACCCCCGCCGCGCCCCGGCCGCGCTGCTGGCGATCCCGTTCGCGGAGCTGGAGTACGGCGGGTGGTACCTGCGCGGCGGCCTGCGCACCCTCGCGGACGAGCTGCTGGCCCGCTGCGAGGAGCTGGGCGTGCGCGTCGTCACCGGGGCGGCCGTCCGCTCGATCACCGTGACCGGCTCCCGCGCGGCGGGCGTGGTCCTGGCCGACGGCACCGCGGTTCCCGCGGACGTGGTGGTCGCAAACGCCGATGCCCTTCAGGTGTACCGCGAGCTGCTCCCCCGCCCCCGCCAGGCCCGGAAGCTGGAGGCGCGCAGCCTGGGCGGCTTCGTGCTCCTGCTGGGCCTGCGCGGCCGCACGCCGGGCCTCGCGCATCACACGGTCTTCTTCCCGCGCGACTACGACGCCGAGTTCGATGCCATCTTCGGTACCGCACCCCGCCCCGTCCCCGACCCGACGATCTTCGTGACGTCGCCCGACGACCCCCTCGTCCGCCCGGACGGCCACGAGGGCTGGTTCGTGCTGGTGAACGCCGCCCCGCAGGGCCCGGTCGACTGGAGGGCGGCCGGCGAGGACTACGCCGACCGGGTGCTCGACGTGCTCGCCGCGCGCGGCCACGACGTGCGGGACCGCCTGCTCTTCCGCGACGTGCTGACCCCGGCCGACCTGGAGCGCTCGACGTTCTCACCAGGAGGAGCCATCTACGGTACGGCCAGTCACGGCCTCCTACGCCCCCCGAACCGCGCCCCGCTCCCGGGCCTGTTCCTGGTGGGCGGCTCGGTCCACCCGGGCGGCGGGCTGCCACTGGTCATGCTGTCCGCGAAGATCGTCGCCGACCTCATCGGAGCCGGCTGATCAGCGGCACCAGCTCCCGCTCCTCAAGGGCGAAGTGCTCCTCGAGCTCAACCGCCATCCGCTCCAGCGTCGCCGCATCGGGCTGCTGCTCAATCTGCCGGGCGATCCGCTCATGCTCGGCCCGCAGCCGCCGCAGCAGCGGAGCGGCCTCGGGAAACGCCACCTCGACCCGGGGAAACACGGCGTCCTCGTTGCGATGATGCGCCCCGAGCGCGGCACAGAACGCCAGGCAGTGCACCCGCGGGTCACGCCGCGCCGCGGCCAGATCCCGGCGCAGCGCGTCGTGGATGGTGGCAAGCATCTGCGCCGCCGCGCGGAGCCGGTCCTCTTCATCGGTCACGACCAGCCATTTGAGGCCGGTTCCCGGACGGCCGCAACCGGGTTTCGGGCGACGCTTGATGTGCCGGATTCGCGGACGGGCCGGCGCGCTTCGGATGATGCTTGATTTGTCGGATTCGCGGACGGCGCTGGCGCGCCTTGGGCGAATCCGACAAATCCGCATTTAAGTCGCGCTGGGCGACACGCTGGGTTTGCGCCGGGAAACGGTGCTGCGTGTCAGCGGAGGATCTTGTGGACGGCCCGCAGGAGCTGGGCGAAGCCGACGAGCGCGACGAGCAGGGCCGCCGCCATCGTGACCGTCGCCGCGCGCTCGTCGAACAGGGTCGCGAGGAGGCCGAAGATGGCCAGGAGGATTCGCGTGGGGCGTTCGGCGACGGTGACCGCGCCGATGTCGGTCATGCCGGCGGCGGAGGCGCGCGCCCGGACGTACTCGTGCAGCCACATCACGCCGCCCGCCGCCACAACCAGCCACAGCGGGGCACCGAGGAGCGCGAAGGCGAGCAGCCAGGCGGCCTCGGACAGGCGGTCGGCGGCGGCGTCGTACACCTGGCCCAGGCGCGTGGCCCGCTCGGCGACCACCGCCAGCACGCCGTCGACCGTGTCGGCGAGGGCCGAGCACAGGATCAGGAGAGCGGCCAACAGGGGACCGGCGGGGAGGAGGGCGACAACGGGTACACAAGCGGAAAGCAGCAGGCCGAGGGACGTGACGGCGTTGGGGCTGCGCACGCCCACCCGCAGCAGCGCGGTGCCCATCGCGTGACCGAGGCGCAGCCAGCCGCGGACGAGGGCGGGCGCCTCGCGCGGGTCGTAGCCGCCGTGCACGGCCGACCAGCGCTCGGCATATGCCTCCCAGTCGAGCGGCTCAGGCGCGCGCACCGACGCCGAGCTGCTGCCAGACCTCGCGGGTCGCGGTGGACCGGTTGAAGGTGATGTAGTGGATGCCCGGCACGCCCTCGTCGAGCAGGCGCTGGCTCATCTCGGTCGCGTGGTCGATGCCCAGCCGGCGCACGGCCTCCGGGTCGTCGGCGACGCGCTCGAACCGCGCGGCCAGGTCCGGCGGGAACGGGGCGCCGGAGAGCTGCTGGGAGCGCGCGATGGTGCCGATCTTGGTGACCGGCATGAGCCCGGCCACGATCGGCGTGTCGCACCCGGCCGCGGCGACCCGGTCGCGCAGCCGAAGGTAGTCGTCGACGTCGAAGAACATCTGCGTGATGGCGAAGTCGGCACCGGCCCGGCACTTGCTCACGAAGTTGGCGGTGTCCGCCTCGACGTCGCTCGACCTCGGATGCTTGTACGGGAACGCGGCCACGCCGATGCTGAAGTCCCCGGCCTCGTGGACGAGCCGGACCAGGTCCTCGGCGTAGAGCACGCCGTCGGGGTGGCGGACCCACTCGCCCATCGGGTCGCCGGGCGGATCGCCGCGCACCAGCAGGAAGTTGCGGATGCCGGCCCCGGCCAGCTGGCCGATGACGTTGCGCAGCTCCGCGATGGAGTGGTTCACCGCGGTCAGGTGGGCCATGGGCAGCAGCGTGGTCTCCGTCGCGACCCGCTCGGTCACGGCCACGGTGGTGTCCCGGGTGGTGCCGCCGGCCCCGTACGTGATCGACACGAACGACGGCTGCAGCGACTCCAGCTCCCGGATCGCCTGCCAGAGCAGCCGCTCCCCCTCGGGCGTCTTGGGTGGCGAGAACTCGAACGAGAACGTGGGGCCGTGCTGCGCGATCAGGTCACCGATCGCGGCCGGCCGGCCGGCCATGACAGAGGGAAGTCCGAGAGCCACGCCCTGAACTCTAATGCTTCGCCCCGGCAAGCAGGCACTCCCCACTTGCCGGGCGGAACTGTCGTACCCCTGGGGTAGAAAGGGGGTCGGATATTGCTTCGGGTGGGCGGCGGCCCCGCGGGGCGATGTCCGCCGGGAGGTGGAACATGCCTGTCCGACCAAGCCCCGACCCCGGCGCCGGCGAGACCTTCGGCGCCCTGCTGACCCGTCTGCGCCTCGCGCGGGGTCGATCCCAGCTGCGTCTGGCCGAGGCCCTGTGCGCGGCCGCGGGCGTGCCGACGATCACACGGCACGAGGTCTCCCGCTGGGAACGCGGCGAGCGCGTGCCGAGCCCGTCATGGCTGGCGTGGATCGCCGTCGTCCTCGAGGCGCCCCTGGAGGAACTGGAGCGCGCGGCGACCTGCTCCCGCCGCGGCCGGCATCCGGCCCGCCCGGCGCCGCCGGAGGAGGGCGAGCGGCGGGCCGGGGCGCCCGGGGCCGGGACCGCCGAGCGCACGGCCCGGCGCCGGGAGGCGGCGGCGGGCGCGGTGATCGGGCCGCAGCGGGTGGCGGAGCTGCGCCGGATGGACGATCTCGTGTCCGGGACCGAGGTGGTCCGGGTCGTGCGGGACGCGTATGCGGCGGCCGTGCGGCAGGTCGCGGACCGCCCGCCGGTGCCGATCCGGGCGGCGCCGGCCTCGGTGCGGGCGCGGCTCGGGCTGGTGGCCGAGTTGGCCCAGCTCGCCGTCTGGGCCGGGGTGGACGCCGGGGCCGCGGTCGGCGGGCGGGCCGTCACCGGCCTGGTGCGCGACGGGGTCCGGGCGGCGCTGCGCGGCGGGCAGCGGGCCCTGGCCGGGCACCTGCTCGGATGCCTGGCGCAGCTGCGCGCCGAGGACGGCGACGGGCCGGGCGCGCTGCGGATGGCCCGGGCGGCGCGCCGGATCGCGGAGCCGGCCGATGCCGGGACGCTGGCGGTGTTGTGGCTGCGGGAGGCGTACGCCGCCGCCGTCCAGGGCGAGCGGGGGCGGTGCGACGCGGCCCTGGCGGCGGCCGAGCGTGCGCACGAACGGCGAAGGCCGGAGCACGACCCGCCCTGGCTCTACTGGCTGGACGACGTCCACCTCGCGGCCGCGAGCGGGCGGTGCCATGCGGCGCTCGGGCGGCACCGGGTCGCGCTCCGGCTCCTCGACGACGCCGTGCGGGAGCCCGGCGGGGTGAAGGTGGAAGGGCCTCGATCCGGGTCGTGGCGCAAGGGTGCGGGCCGAGCGGGGACGCGGGGCGGCGGGGTGCGCCTGCGGGGGCTCGGGCTGGTGCAGGTGGCCCGCGCCCGGGCGCTGGTCGCCGCCGGCGAGCTCGACGCGGCCTGCGCGGCGGCGGAGGAGGCGGTGCTGACCGGCGTGCGGTGCGGGTCCGTGCGGGTGGCCCGCGACCTCGCCGGCGTGCAGCCCGACCTGCGGCGGGCGGGCCGGCACCGGGCGTTCGCCGACCTGTACGAGTCGGCCCGCTGGACGGCGCTCGATCCGGCCGGGACGGCGGCGCGGACACCGGGAGAGGAGCAGTCGATGCCGGATTGAAGCCGGCGCCCGAACCGGCGCGGCACCACAGCACGGCACCACAGCACGGCACCACAGCACGGCACCACAGCACGGCACCACAGCACGGCACCACAGCACGGCACCACAGCACGGCACCACAGCACGGCACCACAGCACGGCACCACAGCACGGCACCACAGCACGGCACCACAGCACGGCACGGCACCACAGCACGGCACCACAGCACGGCACCACAGCACGGCACCACAGCACGGCACCACAGCACGGCACCACAGCACGGCACCACAGCACGGCACCACAGCACGGCACCACAGCACGGCACCACAGCACGGCACCACAGCACGGCACCACAGCACGGCACCACAGCACGGCACCACAGCACGGCACCACAGCGCGGCACCACAGCGCGGCACCACAGCGCGGCACCACAGCGCGGCACCACAGCGCGGCGCCGAGGGAGGATTGCAGGAGGAACGGGGGGAACGTGCTGCGCTCCTGGGTGAAATGCTCCGGTTTGGGCGGGCGGGCCGGTGCGACGGCGGCGAGCGGTTCGGCGAGGTGGCGGTTCTCGGGCTAGCGTCTCTGGCGTGACCCACCCCTTCCTCGACCGGGCCGACCTGCGTGAGCGGGTTCGCGGCGCGCTCGACGCGTTTCTGCAGCGGCGGCGGCTCCGGCTGGCCGAGATTGAGCCCGACGCGCTCGCGCCCGTCGCCGAGGCGGTCGAGGCGCTGGTGCTCGGCGGAGGGAAGCGGCTGCGGCCGGCGTTCGCGTACTGGGGGTATCGCGGAGCCGGCGGCGCGGACCGGGACGAGATCGTGGCCGCCGTGGCCGCGCTGGAGCTCGTGCAGGCCAGCGCGCTGATCCACGACGACGTGATGGACGGGTCCGAGACCCGGCGGGGCGAGCCGGCCGTGCACCGGCGGTTCGCGGCGCTGCACGGGGCCCAGGGCTGGCGCGGCGACGGCGACGGGTTCGGGACGGCGGCGGCGATCCTGCTCGGGGACCTCTGCCTGGTCTGGTCCGACGAGATGCTGCACGCCAGCGGGGTCGATCCCGAGACGCTGGCCCGGGCGCGGCCGGTGTTCGACGCCATGCGGACCGAGGTGACCATCGGGCAGTACCTCGACGTGCAGACGCAGGCCACCGGCGACACCTCGACGGCGCGGGCCAGCCTGGTGGCGCGGTTCAAGTCGGCCAAGTACACGATCGAGCAGCCGCTCGTGCTCGGGGCGGCGCTGGCCGGGCGGGAGCAGCTGAGCAAGGCGTACTCCGCGTTCGGGCTCCCCCTCGGCGAGGCGTTCCAGCTGCGCGACGACGTGCTCGGGGTGTTCGGCGACCCCGCCGTGACCGGCAAGCCGGCCGGGGACGACCTGCGGGAGGGCAAGCGGACCTACCTGATCGCCGCCGCCATCGAGCAGGCCGGCACGGCGGTGTTCGACGACCATCTCGGCGACCCGCGGCTCGACGAGCAGGGGGTGGCCCTGCTGCGCAAGACGATCGTGGAGAGCGGGGCGCTGCGGCGGACCGAGGACCGGATCGCTCAGCTGACCGAAGAGGCGCTCCAGGCCCTGGGCGAGGCGGAGATCACCGACGAGGCCCGCGAGGTGCTCACCGGTCTGGCCCAGGCGGCGACGCAGCGGGCGGTTTGACGAAGACCCAGAGCGCCAGCGTGCTCAGGACCAGTGCGAAGCCGAAGGCCAGGTCCTCGATCGGGGCGTGGACGAGCCGGATGCCGAGGATGTCGGACGGGTTGTAGAGCACGACTCCGCGTCCGGTCAGGATGCCGTTGGACAGCAGCTGGAAGACCACCACGATCGGGTACGAGAGCCAGAACACGCGACCCAGGACGAGGCGCGTGCGCAGCACGAGCACATCCAGTACCAATGCTGCGGCCACACCCAGAAGGGCCGCCGCGGTGTAGGTCACCGCCGTGACCACCGCAGCAGGGTCTGCCTGGTCGCCTCGAAGCCGAGGATCGCGCACACCGGGACGACCAGGAAGAACAGCAGCTCCTCCAGCGGGAGGTCACCCGGGAGGATGACACCGACGATCTGCCGGGGGTCGAAGTGCCAGTGACCGGCGCGAATGGCCAGCAGGTCCCAGACGACGAAGACCAGGGCCACCGGCGCGATGGTCAGCACCAGGCGCCGGACCTGGCGCAGCACACCCACCTTGAGCAGCGGTTCGAGCCACAGCGCGCCGAACAGGCAGCCCGCCAGGACCAGCAGGTAGGTCCAGCGCACCGTCAGAAGCCCAGGGCCTGAGCGCGCCGCTTGACCTCGGTCGCGCGGTTGCCGCGCAGGGCCTCGGCGGGGGTGCCGGGCAGCGACTCATCCGGCGTGTACAGCCACCGCAGGGCCTCCGCCTCGTTGTACCCAGCGTCATACAACACCGTCAACACGCCGGGAAGGTGCTTGACCACCGCCCCCTCCGCGATGAAGTCCGCGGGGACGCGCAGGACACCGTTCTCCCGGACGGCGATCAGGGAGTGGTCGCGCACCAGCTGGTGCACCCGGTTCACCGGGATGCCGAGGCGTTCCGCGACGTCGGGCATGGTCAGCCATTCGGCCGGGCCGACAGGTTCATCACTCACAGAAGCACAGTAATCGGTGCAGCGCGATCGGAAGGAACGGGCAGTGGGGGTCTGGCTCAAGGTTCACCGTGAGGTCGCCGGTGCCTGGCGCTCCGCGTGCTACGACATGTACCGGCACGCGAGCCGCCGGCGCGCGGTGCGGCTGCGGATGGCGGACACCGCGGAGTACGCGCCCCGCAACCACCGGGGTCAGCACGTGATGCGCGCGCCCAACCGGAACAAGGCGGCCGCCACGACCGGAGTCGCGCTGCTGGTCGCGGGGGGCGCCGCCGGCACGTACCTCGCGGTGGCGGGGAGCCTCGCCGCGCTGCAGCCCGAGCCGGCCGAGCCGCCGATGGCCGCGCCGGCCGCGCCCGTGCTGAGCACCGGGACCGCGCCGAGCCAGATCCAGCCGCCCGCGCCGCAGCCGACGCAGGCGCGGCCGCAGGTGCGCCGGACCACGCCGCAGAACGTGCTGGCGATGCCGGAGATTCAGGCCCCGCCGGCGGTACCGACGCAGCAGACCTCGGATCCGGAGAGCACTCCGACGCCGACGCCCAGCGTCTCACCCACCGCGAAGCCCAGCGAGACGGCCGGCCCGTCACCGTCCGTGAGCAGTCCGTCGCCCTCCCCGTCGTGGACGAAGCGCTCGAAATGGGGACAAAAATCCGCCGACGGTACCGCTGCGGGCCAATCCCGCGCCGGGCGCTGAGTAATCGCGGTTCCCAGCCGTACACTCGCAGCCAATGGATACCACGGTCGCCGATCCTCTCCTCGGTGCGCTTGTCGACGGGCGCTACCGCGTTCGCTCGCGTGTCGCCAAGGGCGGCATGGCGACGGTGTACACGGCGCTCGACGAGCGCCTCGAGCGCACCGTCGCGTTGAAGATCATTCATCCGGCGCAGTCGCGGGATCCACTGTTCGTGGACCGGTTCACCGACGAGGCCAAGACGATCGCCCGGCTCACCCACCCGAACGTGGTGGCCGTGTACGACCAGGGCACGCACCACGGGCTGCCGTACCTGATCATGGAGTACGTCCGCGGCCACACCCTGCGCGAACTGCTCGCCGAGCGCCGCCGCCTGCAGCCGCAGGAGGCCCTCGCGATCATGGAGCAGATGCTCGCCGCGATCGCCGCCGCGCACCGCGCCGGGCTCGTGCACCGCGACGTCAAGCCCGAGAACGTGCTGGTCGCCGAGTCGCCGGGCGACGCCCACAACCTGATCGACGGCGTGGTCAAGGTGGCCGACTTCGGCCTCGCCCGCGCGGTCGAGGCGAGCGCCGACGAGACCGGCTCGCACCTGATGGCCACCGTCGCCTACGTCGCGCCCGAGCTCGTCACCGACGGGCACGCCGACCCGCGCACCGACGTGTACTCGGCCGGCATCGTGCTCTTCGAGATGCTCACCGGCCGGGTGCCCTACGAGGCCGACCGCCCCGTCGAGGTCGCCTGGCAGCACGTCGACCGCGACGTGCCCTTCCCCTCGCGGTACGTGCCGGGGCTGCCCTCCGCCGTGGACGACCTCGTGGCCCGCGCGACCCGCCGCGACCCGGGCGGCCGCCCGACCGACGCCGGCGCGATGCTCGCCGAGGTGCAGGCCGTCCGCGAGGACATCGGCACCGCGACCGGCGCCCGCAACCGCCAGGTGGCCCCGCCGACCGTGATGGTCCCGCGGGTCGAGTCGGTGCCGCAGACGCACGCGCAGTCGTACCCGCAGACCCAGACCTATCAGGCCAGCCGCCGCCCGTCGTGGGCCCGGCTGCCCGCCACCGCTCCCCCGCAGCCGGTCGCCCGCCGCCACGGCGCCGCCGTCCCGCGCCGCGACGAGGGCGGGGGCGGCGGCCTGCAGGGGCTGCTCGCCCAGATCAACGCCAACCCGCGCACCCGGCTCGCGGTGATCGCCGGCATGCTCACCTTCGGGCTGCTGGTGGCCATCGGCGGGTACTGGTTCGGCGTCGGCCGCTACACCGACGCCCCCGACCTGCGGGCCAAGACCAAGGAGCAGGCGGCCCACCAGGCGAACGTCGCCGGGTTCAAGGTCAAGTGGACCGAGCCGAAGTTCGACGCGCAGGTGCCCAAGGACGAGGTCCTCAGCCAGGACCCGGCCGCCGGCGGGCGCATCCTCAGCGGCGGCACCATCACGCTCACCCTGTCGCTCGGCCCCGAGGTCTACAAGGTGCCGGACATCGCCGGCAAGGAGTGGGACCTCGCCCAGGTCGACCTGCAGGCCATGAAGATCACCGGGAACAAGACCGACAAGTTCGACGACGCCGTGCCCGCGGGCTACGTCGTGGACACCGACCCGAAGATCGGCACCCAGGTCCAGCCGGGCCAGGCCATCACGGTGTTCGTGAGCAAGGGCCCCAACCCGGTGAAGGTCCCGCTGGTCGTCGGCAAGACGCTCGAGCAGGCCAAGTCCGACCTCGGCAAGGTGAAGATCGCCGTCGGCAAGGTCGAGGAGGTCGAGAGCGACAAGCCGAAGGGCCAGGTCGTCTCGCAGAGCATCGCCGACGGCAACAGCGTCGCCGACGGCATGTCCATGGACCTGCAGATCTCCAAGGGCCCGGCCCAGATCCCGATGCCCGAGGTGCGCGGGATGCCGCTCGACCAGGCCAAGGCGCTGCTCGAGTCGCAGGGCCTGGTGGTCGACGTGCAGGGCTTCGGCACGGTACGCCAGCAGAACCCGCCGCCCCAGACGCCGGTCACGCCGGGGCAGCACGTGTCGCTGTTCGCCTTCTTCTAAATGGCCGAGTTCCTGAGCGCTCCGGTCGGCGGGCACGCACCCGCCGCCGGAGGTCTCGCCAAGGCCGCCCTGCGCTACGTGCAGGCGACGACGGCGTCCGCGGTGCAGGTGTACGTGTCCAACCCGCGCGGCTGGGCGCTGACCGAGGGCGACCCGAAGCAGGACGACGGCTTCCTCAAGGGCTGCGCCGAGCACGGGGTGACCGCCTACGTGCACGCGGCACTGCTGGTGAACCTCGGCTCGCCGACGGAGGTCACGGTCGAGCGCTCGGTGGCCACCCTCTCCCACGCGTTGCGCCGCGCCCACGCGATCGGGGCGCGGGGCGTGGTCTTCCACGCGGGCTCGGCGGTGGATGCCGAGCATGCCGGAAAGGCCTTTTCGACGGTACGGCGAGTGCTCCTCCCCCTCCTCGACCGCGCCGCCGCCGAGGGCTGGCCGCCGCTGCTCGTGGAGCCGAGCGCGGGCGGCGGGCGGTCCCTCGCCTCGCGGGTCGAGCACCTGGCCGAGTACCTCGCCGCCGTCGACCACCACCCGCTCCTCGGCGTCTGCTTCGACACCTGCCACGCGTGGGCGGCCGGGCACGACCTGGCCACCCCGGGCGGCATGACGGCGACCGTGGACGCGCTGGTGGCCGCGGCCGGCGCGGACCGGCTCAAGCTCATCCACGCCAACGACTCCAAGGACACGTGCGGGTCGCTGCGGGACCGGCACGAATCGCTGGGCAAGGGCCTGATCGGCGCGGCGGCGTTCGGCGAGCTGCTCGCGCACCCGGCCGCCCGCGGCGTGCCAGTGGTCGTGGAGACGCCGAGCGGCGACGACCACGCGGACCACGCGGCGGACATCGCCTTGCTGCGGGCCGCTGCTCCTACGTCCTGATGTCGTGAGCGGATATGTCGGGCGCTGGCGCGCCGCGACATATCCGACATTTCGTATATGCGAACTTTCACGCGGGTACCGCGGGCGGGTTGTGAAGGCAGCGCGGCGAGGACGGTCGCCGCTAGGGTGGCCAACCGTGAGCGATCGTCAGGCGCGGCGTGATCTCAACCTGCTCGCCGCCGGACTGGCCCTGTCCACCGCCGGCGACGCCGCCGCCCTCGTAGCGCTCCTCCTGCGCCTCCAACCCCACGGCAGCACGTGGGTGGCCGGGCTGCTGGCCGCCGAGCTCATCCCGTACATCGTGCTGGCCCCGCTCACCGGCCGCGTGGTCGACCGCTTCGAGACCCGCCGCGTCCTGCTCATCGCGCTGGCCGGCCAGGCCGTCCTCTGCGTCCCCCTCGCCCTCGCCGAGCCGCTCTGGGCCACCCTCGCGCTCTTCGCCGGCATCATGGCGCTCTCCGCCTTCGTCCGCCCCGCCACCTCCGCCCTGGTGCCGGCGATCACGGGCAAGGAGGAGGCCCAGCGCGGGTACTCCAGGCTGGCCACCGGCACCGGCCTGGGCTGGATCTTCGGCCCGGCCGCGGGTGGCCTGCTCACCGGCGCGTTCGGTCCCACAACGGCGATCCTGGCCGACGCCGCCACCTTCGCGCTGCTCACGCTGGCCTGCTCGGCCGTACGGGCCCGCAGGCACCCCGCCCCCGCCGACCCGGACGGCCCCACGGCGAGGGGCGGCCTGCGCCTGCTGTTCGGCGACCGCCTCCTGCGCACCGCGCTCATCGGCAGCGCCATCGCGATCAGCAGCGGCGTGATCGACAACGTGGCCGCGCCGTTCCGGTTCGTCGACCAGCTGCACGCCGGGGACTCCGGCTACGGCCTGTACCTCACGCTCTGGGGCCTCGGCGCGCTCGTCGGGGCCCAGCTCGTCCCGCGCATCCGGCTCTCCAGCGCGGTCCTGCTGGCCGTGGGAAACCTGCTGTGCGGGCTGGGCATCGCGGCCATCGGCCTCGCCCCGACGCTGGTGCTCGCCTTCGTGGCCTCGACGGCGGGCGGGATCGGCAACGGGTTCATGAACGTCACCCAGAGCGCGCTGATCAGCGAGCGCACCCCGGCCGCCCAGCACGGCCAGGCGTTCGCCGCCTCCGGGGCCGTCATCCAGACCGCAATGGGCGCCGGCACCGCGGTCGCGGCGCCACTGGTCGCCGCACTGCACGCGAACGGCGCGATGCTCACAGCGGGCCTGGTCACCGCCGCATCGTCCCTGGTAGCGCTCTTGATCACGCTACGAAACGGGCATAACCGATAAATCCGATATGTCGCGGCGCGCTGGCGCCCGACATATCGGATCACCATCACACCAGCGTGGGCAGCACCTTCACGGCGTGATCAATCCCGTCGGCGGACTGATCCATGTGCGTGACCAGGCGAACCAGCCGCCGCCCCAGCACCGAGACCAGAATGCCCTCCGCGCGGGCGGCCGCCGCGAAGGCCGGGCCGTCCACCGAGGCGCCGGAGAGGTCCAGCGGCACGATGTTGGTGCGGATGCGCGCGGGATCCACGACGCCGTGCGGGGCCAGGGCCACAGCCAGGCGGTGGGCCCGCTCGTGGTCCTCGGCGAGGCGCGGGATGTTGTGGCGCAGCGCGTACAGGCCGGCGGCGGCCAGGATGCCCGCCTGCCGCATGCCGCCGCCCAGCCGCTTGCGCAGCTTGCGGGCGGCCGCGATGCGCTCGGCGGAACCCACGATCAGCGAGCCGACCGGGGCGCCGAGGCCCTTGGACAGGCAGACCGAGAGGGAGTCGAAGAGCCGGCCGTAGTCGTGCAGCGGCACGCCGTCGGCCACGTGCGCGTGCCAGATCCGGGCCCCGTCGCAGTGCAGGTGGACGCCCGCCTCGTCGGCGATGGTGCGCAGGGAGCGCAGGGTGGCGAGCGGGATCACGGCACCGCCGAGGCGGTTGTGGGTCTGCTCGAGAGCAACGGCCCGCGTCGGTACCGCCACGAAGCCGTCCGGCCGGATCATGTCCGCCACGGTCGCGGGGTCGAGGTCGGCCGCGGCGGAGGGCCAGGTGCGGGTCGACACGCCGCCCAGGGCCGCGGCCGCGCCGATCTCGTCGGTGACCACGTGCGCGGCCGCGTCGCAGAGCAGCTCCTCGCCCCGCGGGACGGCGAGCTGCAGCGCGATCTGGTTGGCCATGGTGCCGCTCGGGCAGAACAGCGCCGCCTCGTGGCCGAAGAGCTCCGCGACGTACGCCTGCAGCTCGTGCAGCGTCGGGTCCTCGTCGAACACGTCGTCGCCGACCTCGGCCGTCGCCATCGCCTCCCGCATGGCCGCCGAGGGCCGGGTCAGCGTGTCGGAGCGGAAGTCGACGACGACCTCGGCCGCGACCTCAGCCACGCAGCATCTCCGCCACCAGGAAGGCCAGCTCGAGCGACTGCTGGGTGTTCAGCCGCGGGTCGCACGCGGTCTCGTAGCGGTCCGGCAGGTCGGCGTCGACGATGGCCTGGGCGCCGCCGAGGCACTCGGTGACGTCCTCGCCGGTCAGCTCGACGTGCAGCCCGCCCGGGTGGGTGCCGAGCTCGCGGTGCACCTCGAAGTAGCCGAGGACCTCGTCCACGATCCGGTCGAAGTGCCGGGTCTTGTACCCGTTGGAGGACTCGTGGGTGTTCCCGTGCATCGGGTCGCACTGCCAGACGACCCGGCACCCGGCCGCGGTGACCTTCTCCACGATCGGGGGCAGGGCGTCGCGGACCTTGGTGCTGCCCATCCGCGCGACGAACGTCAGGCGGCCCGGGATGTTCTCCGGGTTGAGCTTCTCGAACAGCTCGATCGCCTGCTCCGGCGAGGTGGTCGGGCCGAGCTTGACGCCGATCGGGTTGGCCACCCGGGACAGGAAGTCCACGTGCGCGCCGTCGATCTGGCGGGTCCGCTCGCCGATCCACAGGAAGTGCCCGGACAGCCCGTACGGCCGGTCGCCCGCGATGCGCACCAGCGGCCGCTCGTACTCCAGCGCGAGGGCCTCGTGGGAGCAGTACAGCGTGACGGTCCGCAGCGCCTGGTCGTCATTCACGCCGCAGGCCTGCATGAAGCGCAGGGCCCGGTCGATCTCGCGGGCGATGGCCTCGTAGCGCTGGCCGGCCGGTGAGGTGACCACGAAGCCCTTGTTCCAGTCGTGCACCGCGTGCAGGTCGGCCATCCCGCCGCCGAGGTACGCCCGGAGCATGTTCATGGCGCTGGAGGAGTTCGCGTAGGCCCGGACCATGCGCTGCGGGTCGGCGACGCGCGCCGCGGGGTCCTTGTCCAGCGAGTTGATCATGTCGCCGCGGTAGGCCGGCAGGCCCAGCGAGTCCAGGGCGGCCGAGCGCGGCTTGGTGAACTGGCCGGCCACCCGGCCGATCTTGATCACCGGCAGCGAGGCGCCGTAGGTCAGCACGATGGCCATCTGCAGCAGCGTGCGGGCGTTGCCCAGCACGTGCGCCTCGGTGTTGTCGGCGAACGTCTCGGCGCAGTCACCGCCCTGCAGCATGAAGGCCTTGCCGTCGGCGACGAGGGCGAGGCGCTCGCGGAGCTGGTCGACCTCGTAGGGGGCGACGATCGGCGGCACCGACGACAGCAGGTTGGCGACCTCGTCGACCGCGGCCTGGTCCGGCCACGGCGGCGTCTGCGCCCGGGGCATGGTCCGCCACCGGTCGAGGCCGAACACGTCGTCGTCGGAGTTGCCCGGGACGGCGACGCGCGAGATCTCCGGGCCGGGGTACGTGAAGTGATGCCACTCCTGGCGCATGGGCAAAGCGTACCGAGACGGATCGGCGGGCGGCCCTCGCCACCCGCCGATCCCGCAAGCTGGACCCGGCTGCCGCGGAAGCGCTACATGTTGATCATGTGGCCGGCGAGGCCGTGGATGGCCTCCTTGACCGCCTCACCCAGCGTCGGGTGGGCGTGTACGTTGCGCGCGACCTCGTGCACGGTGAGGTCCCACTGCTGGGCCAGGGTCAACTCGGGCAGCAGCTCGGTGACCTCGGGGCCGATCAGGTGGGCGCCGAGCAGCTCGCCGTACTTCCCGTCGCTGATGATCTTCACGAAGCCGGTCGGGTCGCCCAGGCCGTGCGCCTTGCCGTTCGCCGTGAAGGGGAACTTCGACACCTTGACGTCGAAGCCCTTCTCCCGGGCCTGCGCCTCGGTCCAGCCGAAGCTGGCGACCTGCGGCTGGCAGTACGTCGCCCGGGGGATCATGACGTAGTCGAGCTCCATGGTCTCGGCGCCGGCGATCGTCTCGGCGGCCACGATCCCCATCGACTCGGCCGCGTGGGCCAGCATGAGCTTCGCGGTCACGTCGCCGATGGCGAAGATGTGCGGGACGTTCGTGCGCAGGCGCCCGTCGACGGCGATCGCGCCCCGCTCCGTCAGCTGCACGCCCGTCTTCTCCAGGCCGTAGCCCTCGACCCGCGGTACGAAACCGATGGCTTGCAGCAGTTTGTCCGCTTCGAGGGTCTGCGTCTTGCCGCCGGAGGACACCGTCACGGCCACGCCCTTGTCGGACTCCTCGACCGTCTCCACCTTCGTCGAGGTCAGCACCGAGATACCGAGCCGCTTGTACCGCTTGAAGAGCTCGGCCGACACCTCCGCGTCCTCGAGCGGCACCATCCGGTCCAGGAACTCGACGATGGTGACCTTCACGCCGTAGTTGTGCAGCACGTACGCGAACTCGACGCCGATCGCCCCGGCGCCCGCGATGATGATCGACTCCGGAAGGTCCTCGGTGAGGATCTGCTCCTCGTAGGTCACCACGCGCTCGGAGAGCTTGGTGCCCGGCAGCAGGCGGGTCGTCGCGCCGGTGGCGATGATGCAGTTGGCGAACGTGATGGTCTCGTCGCCCACCTGCAGGGTGTGGTCGTCGAGGAACGTGCCCCGCGTCTCGTACTGCCGGATCTCGTTCTTCTTCATCAGGTAGTGCACGCCCTTGACGCGCCCGTCGGCCACCTTGCGGCTGCGCTGGAACGCCGCGCCGTAGTCGAACGTGACCTCGCCCGAGATGCCGAACGTCTTCGCCTCGTGGTTGAAAATGTGCGCGAGCTCGGCGTTGCGCAGCAGCGCCTTGGAGGGGATGCAGCCCACGTTGAGGCAGACGCCGCCCCAGTACTTGTCCTCGACGATGGCGGTGCGCAGGCCGAGCTGCGCGGACCGGACGGCGGCGGTGTACCCGCCCGGGCCGGCGCCCAGGACGACGACGTCGAAGTGCTCAGTCATAGCCAGTCCTTGCGTTTGAAGGTGACGTACAGCACCACGGACAGAATCACGATGAGCACCGCCGAGGTGATGAACCCCGACAGCTTCTCAGAACCCGGGTACGGCACATTCTGCCCGTAGTAACCAGTAACAGCGGTCGGCACCGCGATGATGGCGGCCCAGCTCGTGACCTTCTTCATGATGGTGTTCTGCCGGTTGCCCTGCACCGCCAGGTTGGACTCCAGAATGGTGGCCGTGAAGTCGCGCAGGTTCTCGGTGAATTCCGTCACGCGGATCACGTGGTCGTAGAGATCCTGGAAGTACGGCACCATCTCCTCGTCCACGAGGTGCTCGCGGGAGTGCATGAGGGCGCCGACCAGCTCGCGCATGGGCATGATGACCTTGCGCATCCGGCCCAGCGTCTTGCGCAGCCGGAAGCTGCGCTGCTGCACCTCGCGGATCGCCGGGGCGCTCTCCTCGAACAGGCGGTCCTCCAGCGCCTCGAGCTCGTCGTCGAGCTGCTGCACCGCGTCGAACTGCCCGTCGACGATGACGTCGAGCAGCCCGTGGGCGAGCCACGGCACCCCCTGGCCGGCCAGCTCGGAGGTGGCGTCCCAGCGCTCGACGACCGCGTCCATGTCGAAGTCCGAGCCGTGCGCGGTGATCAGCGCCCGGTCGGTGAGGAACGCCGAGACCTCGTGCACCTCAGCGTTGCCGTCGCCGTCGTCGCCGCCGTTGAACCTGACCGAGTACGCGTTGAAGAACATGTGCTGCGGATAGTGCAGCAGCTTGGGCCGCTCGTGCGGCGACGAGGCATCCTCGATGGCCAGCCGGTGCAGCCCGAACTCCTCCTGGACCCGGTCCCAGTCGCCCTGCTCGGGGTCGGTCAGGTCGAGCCAGACGACCGCGGCGGAGTCCTTGAGGTGCTCGGAGATATCGTCGAGCGGGAAGTCCTCGGCTTCCAGCCGCCCGTCCCGGTAGAGCCGCGTGCGCGCCATAGGCTCATCAAAGCAGAAGGAGGCCCCGGTGGCCGGTTTCGCGGAGGCGACCACCGTCGAGGACGGCGAGGCCGTGCTCGATCCACAGTGGACCGTGGGCGGCCGGCCGAACGGCGGCTACCTGCTGGCCCTGCTGGCCCGGGCCGCGGTGACGGCCGCGCACCCGCATCCGCTGAGCGCGAGCGCGGTGTATTTGTCGCCGCCGGAGCCCGGCCCGGCCTCGGTCGCGGTGGAGACGCTGCGCGAGGGGCGCTCGGTCAGCCAGGCCCGGGTCCGGCTCACGCAGAAGGACAAGACCTGCGTCGAGGCCCTGTTCACGCTGGGCGACCTGGCCGCGGCCGGGGAGCCGCGGTTCACCGCCGCCGAGCCGCCGGCCGTGGCCGCGCACGACACGCTCGGGCGCACGCCGGTCGAGCCGCCCGGCGCCGGGGTGCGCATCGACATGCTGGAGATGGTCGACCAGCGCATCGACCTCGCCGGACCGGGCGACCTGCGGGGCTGGCTGAGCTTCGACGACGGCACCCCGTTCGACGCCTTTTCGCTCTTGTACGCCGTGGACGCCTTCCCGCCCGCCTCGTTCACGCTCGGCGGCAGCGGATGGACGCCGACCCTGGAGCTGACGGCCTACGTGCGCGGGCTCCCGGCGCCCGGGCCGCTGCGGGTGCGGCAGTACGCCCGGATGGTCACCGACAGCCAGCTCGACCAGGTCTGCGAGATCTGGGACGCCACCGGCCGCCCGGTCGCGCAGGCCACCCAGCTGGCGGTGTACCGGCGCCCGAAGGCTTGAGTGGCGGAGGGTCTGACCGGCGCTTTCGTTTTCCCCTTGATGTCCTGAAGAACAGTGGGGGAGCTTCGCTCCACCCACACCCCCTCAAAATCCGGACCGCAGCGGGGCCTACCTCAGGCGGCGCGTTTGCACGCCTCAGGTGACGACGGCGAGGGCGCCGCGCTTGGCCTCGTACATGGCGATGTCGGCGCGGTGCAGGACCACGCGGCTCTCCTCGCCGGCCGTGAAGCGGGTGCCGCCGACGCTGGCCCGGGCCCGCACGTGCGTGCCGTCGAGGACGGAGATCGGGGCGGTGAAGGCCGACTCGATCCGCTCGGCCAGCTCCGGCACCCCGGAGGCGCCCAGCGCGCCGTGGGTGAGCACGACGAACTCGTCGCCGCCGAGGCGCGCGACCACGTCGCCGGCCCGGACGCAGCCGCCGAGCCGGCCGGCCACCGCGGCCAGCAGCTCGTCGCCCGCGGCGTGGCCGAGTGAGTCGTTGATCGCCTTGAAGCCGTCGAGGTCGATGAACAGCACCGCGCCCTCGCCGGTCTGCAGGGCCGACTCCAGCGCGGCCAGGAACGCCCGCCGGTTGGACAGCCCGGTGAGCGCGTCGACGTGGGCGAGGCGCCAGTTGGTCTCCAGCAGCTCGCAGGTGCGCAGCACGGTGGCGGCCTGGTCGGCCACGCCCACCATCCGACCGGCGATCTTGCGGGCCTGGGCGGCGTCGCGCGGGGTGTCGTAGGCGGCGACCAGGATGCCGTACGGGTGCTCGGGCAGCGCGATGTCCACCACGACCATCGTCTGGTGACCGAAGGACTCGAGCAGCCCGGCGATGTACGGGTCGGCGCTGTCCCGGTCGTAGACCCGCGCCTCACCGGTGCCGGCCTGGAACCGCTCGAACAGGTCGGTGTCCGCGCGCGAGATCGCCAGCCGGCGGGCCTTGCGCTGCCGCTCGTCGCCGCCGCCCGCGTTGGCCGCCACGCGCAGGTGGCCGTCGGTGTGCAGCAGCACGGTGGCCGAGTCCGCGGCCATCACCGAGCGCACGGCCTCGGCGGTGACTCCGGCGACCTCGTCCGCGGTCCGCGCCGTGGTGAGCCGGCGGGCCAGGTCGAGCAGGCTCTCCGCGATGCGCCGCCGCTCGGCCGCGCTCTCCAGGGCCGACAGGGCGTCCAGCGTGACCGCGGCCAGGTTGGCGAAGGCGTCGAGCATGCGCCGCTCGGCGTCGAAGAAGTCGCGGCAGAACGCCACGAGGTACCCGTAGTAGCGGTTCGGCGAGGCGATGTCGACCACGAGCGTGCCGGCGAAGCTGGTCGGCGGGGCCGCGGACAGCACCTCGATCTCGGCCGGGCTCAGGCCGTAGCCGTGCACCTGCCGCGGCGCGTCCGGGGCCGGGCTGGCCACGAGCAGGAAGGCCTCGGCGTTGACCGCGTAGCCGGCCCGGTCGGCCACGATGGCGAGGGCCCGCTCCGGCTGCTCGGCCGCGACGAGCTCGGCGACGGTGCGCTGCAGCAGCTCGATCCGCCCGGCCAGCATGTCGCCGGAGGCGTCGTCGACCCGCGCGGCCGCACGGTTGCGCCGGAACCACCGCCGCTGCCGCCAGCGCACCGTGTAGATGCAGGCCTCGGCCCCTCTGACCTGGCACTGCTCGTGCTCCACGGTGGCCGCCGGGCGGCCGAACAGGGCCGGCAGCTGGGTCAGCAGGCCGCGGGTGTAGTCGCAGTCGTACTGCGAGGGGCGGTAGCCGGGGCGCAGGCGGTACTCCACCGTGGCCTGGTCCCGCGCGGAGGACAGCGTCGTCATGTCGGCCGCGTTGTTGAACTTCGCGCCCGTCGCTGAGATCACCCGCAGCAGCTGGGAGGGGCCGCCGAGCAGCAGCAGCCCGAGGCGCAGCGGGTGGTTCACGGAGTACGACAGGATCGACTGGCCGACGTGCAACCCGATCCCATCGTCCCCCAGCACCTTCGCCGCGGCGTCGAAAACGTTGATCTTCGTCTGGTACGACCACCAGCGGCGCGGGTCGTCGTAGGCCTCGGCCGGCTCGGTCTCCCCGGCCAGCTGCAGCACGAGCCGCACCGCGCCGTCGCCACCCCGGGCGCGAACGTACCGAAGGATCGCGCGCAGGGTGACGCCCGCCGTTTCCCGCATCGTTGTCTCCATGGCGCCCTCCGAGTCCGGACATCGGCCCGCCGGGACGCGGCCTGAGGGGAAACCGGCCGCCGCGGGGTAAGACTGACCACATGGAACCGCTCATCATCGTCGACGGCGCCAACGTGGTCGGGTCGGTGCCGGACGGCTGGTGGCGCGACCGCGCGGGAGCGGCGGCCCGGTTGCGCGACGCGCTCGCCGAGCGGGACGCGGCCGCGCTCCCCGGTGCGATCACGCTCGTGGTGGAGGGCGCGGCCCGCGGGGTGGCGTCGATCGACGGGGTGCCCGTCGAGGCGGCGCCGCAATCCGGCGACGACCACATTGTGGCGCTCGTGCGCGACAATGTGTCACATCGGTCAGTGGTGGTCGTCACGTCCGATCGCGGACTGCGCGAGCGAGTGATCGAACTCGGGGCGAGTATTGTCAGCCCCGGGCAGCTGCGCGCCACCATCTCATATGGTGGACGCCGCGACTCTACCTAGCCGATAGGATTTGCGGGAGCTTTCACCACTGCATGCAAGGGTAGTGATAGGAAATCCTATAGGGATCTTCCACTATATGGGAATTCGTTGACCGCGACCGTCGGCTCACCCAAAGTTATCCGGGTACCGGTGTCGTGAATTGCCGGTGAATACCGCGCCAAAACGTCTGACGAATTAGTGTCGATCTATTCTGTGCGGCACGTAACACGACTGTCGCTTCATGTGACGTAGCTGGTAAGGTCGGTGCCATGTGCCCTGAGGTGCAGATCGATCCGATGTGGATATCCCGCCGCGAGCACCATTTCGACGGCCTTTGTCGAGTGACACCCGGTTGATATCGGCGTTCATTCAGAAGGTTTTCGAGAGGATTACCAATGGCCGTTTCGGTCGTGGGCGCACCTGAGGTCGCGCCTTCCGTGGTCACCATCACCGTCCACATCACGCTCAACGGCGACGAGCTCCCACCGGAGGCCTCCCGCCTGCTGAGCGACCTCGAGGCCCTCGCCTCCAGCCAGGCGGGCCACCAGATCCAGCGCTCGGCGCCGCTGCCGCGCACGCCCGCCGCCGCCTCCCCCGCGCGCAACCTGCGCCTGGTGGAGCAGCCGGTCGAGCCGGCGGCCGAGGTGGTCGAGGCCGACACCCGGGTCCGCCGCATCGGCCGGGCCACCCCCGACGCTCCCTCCCTCTACCTGTGCACGGGCTCGCGCCTGGTCCTCCAGGACGGCGCCCCGGTGCCGCTGACCCGCCGCGAGTACGACCTGTTCCTCTTCCTGTGCGAGCACCCGCGCCGCGTGTTCAGCCGCGCCCAGCTGCTGCGCCAGGTCTGGGGCTACGACATGGTGGGCACCGAGCGCACCGTGGACGTCCACGTCCGCCGGCTGCGCGTGAAGCTCGGCGACGCCGCTCGGATCATCGCCACCGTGCGCGGGGTCGGCTATCGTCTCGACGATGACGCCGCCGTCCAGGTCGTGGTCCGGGAAGACTGACGTCGCCACCGCCGCGGGAGTCCTGCTGCTGCTGGACCTCCTGCGGGTGTGGCTCCCGTCGATCATCACGATCTTCGGGCAGGCGGCCTCGACCCCGGCCGAACTCATGGGCGCCTTCGCGCTCGCATGGTTCGTCGCCGGCGTCGCGGCCGCACCGCTGGCGAACCGTCTCGACCCCCGCCGCTTGGCCCTCGTCACCGGCGCGCTGCTCGTCCTGGCCCGGCTCGCCCTGATCTTCGTCCACGGTGGACAGCCGCAGCTCTACGTCGCCTCCCTCGGCCTGCTCGCCGGCCTGGCCTTCCTCGCCGCCACCGCGACCGGCGGCGCCTCCGTCGCCACCGGTGTGCCGGTCGGCCTCGCCGCGGCGGCCCTCGAACACGCCGCCCTCGGCACCGTCGACGCGACCTGGCGGGTGTGGTGGATCGCCGTCCCGCTGACCGTTCTCGCGGGCGGGGCGCTGCTCTGGGGAGCCACCGGACATCAGGGCGGCCGGCGTGACCGGACCGCGCCCGGCGGCTGGTTCCTCGTGGGCCCGGTCATGCTCCTCACGGGGATGTACGCCCTGTCCCCCGCCGTCGCCGCCGGCGCCGCCTCGTACGGGGGGCACGGATACGCCTCGACGCCGCCGGCCGCGCTGCCGCCGCTCGCCATCGGGCTGGCCGTGCTCGCGTTCCTGGCCGCCGCGCTCGCGCCCCGGGTGCCCTCCGGTCGCGCCGCCCGCGCGGTCGCCGCGGTGCTCGTGGTCGCGTCGGCCGCCTGCTTCGCCTTCGACTTCGGCGCGCCCGGGCCGCTGTGGCTCGCGCTGCTGCTCGGCGCGCCCGGGCTCGGCCTGGCCCTGCGGCTCGCGGGCGGGCGATCCGCGCGGCGGTCGGGGTACGCCGCCACCATGGGCATGCTGGTGTTCGCGGTCGCGGCGATCGCGTACTACGCCGCCTACGACATCGGCTACCCGAACCAGTGGGTGCCGGTCGCCGTCGCGCTGATCCCGGCCGGGTTCCTGCTGTTCGCGGCCGGGCCGGCGACCGTCCGGCTGCCGCGGTTCACGTGGGTCGCGGCCGCCGCGGTGTGCCTGGTGCTGCCACTGGCCGGGCTCTGGGTGCCGCCTTCGGCGCGGGAGGGTGGGGCGGCGGGATCGATCAGGATCGTGGCGTACAACATCCGCATGGGCTTCGGTCTTGACGGGACCTTCCGTCCGGCCGATGCGGCCGCCGCGATCGCCGCGAGCCGCCCCGACATCGTCCTGCTGTCCGAGGTCGACCGGGCCTGGCTGCTCAACGGCGGCCACGACGATCTGGCGGTGCTCGCCCGCGCGCTCGGGATGCGCTACTGGTTCGGGCCCGCCGCCGACGCCGTGTGGGGCGACGCGATCCTGACCCGCCTGCCCGTCGGGGCGGTCGAGTCCCGGCCGCTCACCGCCGTCGGTGCACCCACCGGCGCGCAGGCCCTCGGCGCGATCGTCACCGTGGGCGGGCGCGAGATCGCGGTGGTGGCCACGCACATCCAGCCGCCGCCGGACGCCGAGCCGATGGTGCAGGCGCGCGAGATCGCCGACTTCGCCACCCGGTTCGGGGGCGGACGGCCCACGTTCATCGCCGGCGACCTCAACATCAAGCCGGGCAGCGCGCCGTTCGCCGTGCTCACCGGGGCCGGGTACGCCGACGCCTTCGCCGCGATGCGCCCGCTGCCCACGTTCCCGGCCGACGCGCCGGTCGAGGAGATCGACCACGTCCTCGTCCGCGGCCTGACCTGCACCGGCGTGACCGTCGGGCGGGCGGTGACATCCGACCACGCGCCGGTCGCGGCCACGCTCGCTTTGTGAAAAATGCACCTCATCCGGGGACCGCGTGATTGATCCGCGGCGCTATTGGGCATCCCGGATACAAGAGAGAAAGGGGCAGCGATGAGCGTGACACATGCGAACGGAAGCGTTACCGAGACCCGCAAGGACTTCGGCACCGCCGTGAACGACCTGTCCACGAAGGCCAAGGAGGGCGCGGCCGAGCTGGCCTCGCAGACCAAGGACGTGGCCCAACGTCGTCCCGTTCCGCTGGTGGCCGCCGCCGCGGCCGGGCTCACCGCCGTCGTCGTGGCGGTGGTGGCGGTCGTCCGCAACCGCAAGGCGCGTCAGACGCCGAAGCAGCGGGCGATGAGGGCGTTGCGACGCACCAGTGAGAGCGTGCAGAAACGGGTCAAGCGGTAACCTCCTCTCCCCAGTGCCGCGGCCCCGCACCTCTCCGACAGGTGCGGGGCCGCGGCCCGTTCAGGACACTGTGGAGAGATGGGCGAGCATCGCCTGGTTGGCCTCCCAGCCGTCGGGGAAGCGCACCGGCACGTTGAGGTGCACGGGCTCGGCCGACGGGTGGGTGTCGAGCAGCTCGGCGATGCCGGCCCGGGCCACCACGACGCACGCGTGCCGGTGCCGGGACGCGAGCACGCAGAGCCGCCCCGCCTCCAGGTGGAACGCGCTCGCGTCGCGCCGGCCGGAGAGCGGGTGCAGGATCACGGTCACGTCGTACTCCCGGCCCTGCAGCCGGTTCGCCGTGTCCACGGTCACGTCGGCGGCGACGGTGTCGGCCAGGGCCAGCCGGATCGCGGCCACCTGATCGCGGTGGGCGGCGCCGACGGCGACCCGGTCCGCGGTGACCGGGCGGCCCTCGGGGGCGTGCTCGGAGTACGCGATGGGCCCTCGTCGCAACAGACTCACGACCAGGTCGGCGATGGCGGCCACGGCCTCGCGGTCGGTGCGCACGGTGTGCCGGGCCGGCAGCTCGTGCAGCGCCCAGCCGGTGCGCCGGGCCGTCTCCAGCGAGGCCTCCACGTGCGGGTCGCCGCCGATGGCCCGCACCGAGAACTCGAGGCTGCGGTCGCTGGGCGCGGTGCCCGCCTGGAACGGCGTGAACGGGTAGAACGCGGCCGAGACGACGTCGGCCGCCGACGGGGGCAGCCGCCACGAGACCGGCAGGCGGTGCAGGGGCAGGTCCGGGTTGTGCCGCAGCAGCACGGCGACCGCGCTCTGCATCGGGTCCCACGACAGCCCGGCCCAGCGCTCGACGGCGACGACGGAGAACGGGTCGAGCTGGCCGGGATCGCCGACGAACAGTCCCCGGGAGAACCGGCCCGCTACGCGCAGGAGCATGTCGGAGCGCATCTGGTACGCCTCGTCGACGATCGCGCGCTCCCAGGTGCCCTCGGTGACGGTGGCCCACTTGGCGGCGGTACCGATGACGACGGCACTGGTCTGCACGTCGGAGACGGCGCCGCTGACGGTCACCGAGCCGTGCTTGGCCACCCGCTGGGCCGGCACGTACGTGGACGCCGACAGCCGGCCGATCTCGATCTGCGGCGCGGCGCTCGCGAGCCGGTCGATGAGGTCGTCGACCTGCTCGTTGGTCTGGGCCACGACCATGAGCCGCTCCCCCGCCTCGGCCATCGTGCGGGCGGCCCGGACGACCAATGTGGACTTGCCCGCGCCCGGCGGGGAGTCGACGACCACGCCGCGCCCGACCGAATGGCCGAAGTCGGTGAGGATGTCGTCGATGACGGTCACGACCAGTCCTCCGCGGCGTCGGTGTCGTTGGGCTGGTAGTCCGGCGGCGGGCCGCCGTGCGTCCAGGGTGTCTCGTCGCGGGTCGGGAACCGGCCGGGCGGCTGGTAGGCGTCGCTGACCGGGCCGTACGTGACGACCTCGCCGACCTCCGGCACCGAGCCGGGCGCGGCCTGCTTGGTCGAGCGGCCCATCCCCTTGGACAGCTCCAGCACGACGTCCACAGAGGACACCGAGACCACCATGGCCTGCTGGGACAGGCGGGCGGGCGAGACCAGCAGCGCGCCGGGCTCGAGGCGCACCGGGTCCTCGGTCTGCACGGTGATGTGCGGGCGCAGGGCCGCCTTCTTGCCCGACGTGTCGACGCGGTTGGGCGAGGCCGACACCACGGTGCCGGTGAACGCCTCGCCGGCCAGCCGGAACTCGGCCATGACGAGCGGGTCGTCGAGGGCGCGCTGGGCCTCGTACCGGGCCTGCTCGCGCTCCAGGCGGTCGAGCCGTCCGGCCGCGGCGACGGCGCTGTCCCGCCGGGGCTGTGGAAGAGCGGTGCCTTCGGCGAGGGACATGTGGTACACCGTGAAGGCATCGCGATCGACGCCCCAGCGCGCCTCGACGGAGGCGCCGGCCGGGCGGGCCCGCAGCAGCTCGACCGCGCGCCACATGAGTCCCCACGTGGGCTCGAGCTGCTCCTGCAGGGCCCCGCCGAGCGCGGCCTCGGCCCGGCTCTGGGCCTGCGGATCGGCGCCGCGGGCGTAGGCGGCCAGGGCCGGGGCCAGGATCTCGTTGTCGAACGTCGGGTCGGTGCTCGGCCCGGCCGGCGGCCAGCGCAAGGGGTCCTCGGCGAGCTCGGCGGCGGCCGCCCCGTCGAGCCCGGCCGGCGGGTCGATCCAGCCCAGCAGCGCGGCCAGGTTGGCGTCCTCCAGGCCGCTCTGCCCGGTCGCCCAGTGCTCGCCGAGCACCTCGGTCAGGGCCAGCAGCATCGCGGAGCCCGGGTGGTCGGCCCGCTCGCGCAGGAACGTGAGCCACTGACCGAGCAAAGGAACGCTCCGGTGTACCGGATGTGGCCCGTACGTGCGCCGGAAGCGCGTCGAACGGCCGAGCAGCCGGATGAACTCGACGCCGCCACGGTTGGGCACGAGCACCTGCGGCGCCTCGGCGTAGCGCAGCTTCGCGGTGTGCCCGGTGTCGACGGCGCGGGAGCAGCCCTCGACGTACGCGAGCACGATCTTGGCCAGCTGGGCGACGAACTGGAAGCGCTGGGTGCGGTCGCGCGGGTTGGCCACCACGAGCAGGCGGCCGGCGCGCGGGTCGGTGCCGACCATGGCGGCGAGGGGCGCGGCGGCCTCACCGGCGAGCGCGAGGGGTACGAGCACCAGCGGCCGCTCGGCGATGTGCGTGTGCCGGACCGTGGTCAGCAGCTGCGCCCGCCCGGACTCGACCGCCTCGGCCCGGGCCAGCGCGGTCAGGACGCTCACGCAACTCCCTGCAGGCACTCGCGCCGCAGCCGGTTGGCCACGCGCAGCAGCGCGGCGATCTCCTCCTGGCCCGCACCGGGGGTTAGCGTGCCGCGGGCCAGGCCGAGCACGGTCGAGACGCTCTCCACGCCGCCGAGGTCGTCGCGGACGGAGCGGCCCAGGGCGGTGGTGGAGCCGGCCGACTCGTCGCGGCAGAAGAAGGCCATCTCGCAGGAGCCGAGGCAGTCCGGGCTGTACCGCGCGTCGATCTCGCTGACCGCCTTGCGCAGCTCGTCCGGGGGCCGGGTGGCGTTCTGGTCGGTGTCGTAGGCGAGGTCGAAGGACAGCCCGGCCGGCAGCGCGTCGAGGATCTTGTCCAGCCGGGTGAGCCGGGACAGCTGCCGCTGCAGCACCGTGAGCTGCTTGCGCACGTCGACCAGGGTGGCCGTGGGCCGGTTGGCGAAGTTCTCCGGGCAGACCAGCACCACGTCGTGCGACACCGTCTCGGGCGGGTAGCCGAGCTCGCCGAGCAGCTCGCGCATGGCCAGCACGTAGACCGCCGACTGCTTGGCCGCGGCGGCCGCCTTGCCCGGGTCGGCCTGCCCGTCGATGACCGCGAACGACTTGATCTCGACCACGTGGAAGCGGCCGCCGACCCGGAAGGCGATGAGGTCCGGCTCCAGGTAGGCGTAGTAGCCCGCGATGTCCAGGCGCAGCATCGGGTGGTCGAACAGGGTGCCGGCGTCGTCCCGCTCGGCCGCGGCGCGGGCCAGCAGGCTGCGGGTGCGGGCGTAGCGCACCTCGCGGCTGGCGTTGCCACCCACGTTGGACAGGTCGTCGTAGGCCACCTCGGGGATGGCCAGCCCGAGCCGCTCCCGCAGCAGCTGCAGCAGCTCGGCCGCGCCGTCCGCCTTGACCTGGGCCTCGAACGCGTTGCCGCGGGCGATCGCGAAGCGGGACTGGCCGAAGGCGGCCGGGAAGCCCAGCTGCCCGGCGACGGCGCCCTTGTTCACCCCGGCCGCGTCCATCAGCCCCCGCCGGCCACAGCCGGGATTGGTGGTGAGCGCGGCGATGGTGCGCGCGTTGTGGTTGCGCGGCGCCACGGTGCCGCGGATGCGGTCCAGCCGGTCTACCAGTGCGTCCATGGGGATCTCATCTCAGTTCGCGGTTTTGCGCAGGCGCTGGAGACGGGCGCCGAAGAGGCCCTCGGCGCCGTCGAGCCGGTCCTGCGCACGGGAAGCTGCCGCGGCGCGGTCCGCGGTGTCGGCCTCGCGATGTACGTCGAGCTCCGCTTCGGCCTGTTTGGCGACGGTGTCGGGATCGGCTCCCCCGCCGATGGAGGCGGCTCCGGGGATGCCGGCGGCGAAGCGCCACAGCAGCCGGCGCGCGTCGTGGGCGTCGTCGGGGAGCTGGGCCACCCGCTGGGCCACCTTGACGGCGGCCACGAGGAAGTCGACGCGGGCGCTGAGCGGGCCGACCACCCGGGTCTCCAGCGGCCAGGTGGAGATGGCCAGCAGGCCCCGGGCCGGGGAGAGCAGGTCGGCGGTGAGGGCGGGACAGAGATAGTACGGCCGGTTGTACGGCGCGACCTTGAACGAGCGCTCCTCGTCGCGGCGCAGGCTGGTCAGCCGCGCGGCCACGAGCTCGCCCGGGAAGAAGGCGTCGTGGACGGCGATGATCAGCTTGGGGGCGGCGGGAACCGTGAGCAGCGTGAGGGCGTGGTGCACCTGCTCCCGGATGGACAGCATGGGCGGCGCGGCGGCCAGGCTGCGCTCCCGCTGCTGCGGCACCCGGTCCTGCAGGTCGGCCAGGGCCTCGTCCCACTCCTGTTCCACCCGGCGCAGCTCGGCGCGCAGGGTGCGGGCGTGGGCGCGGTCCCCCGTGGTGGCCGCGCGGCGCAGTTCGCCGCGCAGCCGGTCGATCCGGCGCTCGAGCAGCTCGATCTGCTCGTCCGGGGCCGAGATCGATTCGGACACGAACGGAACATAACTGGTACTTGCTGGAGATTGCTGGAACCAATCCCGGCGTGTCGCGCTTGCTTTTTTCCCGACAGCCTTACGCGGGTACGGGCTGTGGCTGCTCGACAGCCCTCGGTACGATCACGCGCTTCGGCATCGGGATGATCTGCGGCTTGCGGCGGGCGGCGAGATCCTCGACCCAGCCGAACGCGAGCACCAGGATCGCCGTGAGCGTCACCACCATGCTGAACTGCAGCACGCTGTGCCAGCCGCCGACCAGCGTGATGCCGAACCACACGCCGACCAGCCGGACGAACGTGATCGCGGCCTCGTGCCAGAGGTAGATCGTCAGCGCGCGCCGGTTGACCGCCTCGACCAGCGGCTCGGCCACCCCGAGCGACATCGCGGCCGGCGCGAGGTTGAGCATGACGAGCAGGAACGCCGTCGAGTACAGCGTGTCGGCGATCGGCGCGTCGTTCATGTCATAGCCGCGCGGGCCCGGCGTGTGGAACAGGATCGCGAGGCCGACGCCGGCCATCACCAGGCACACCGGCCACAGGATCTTCTTGGAGATGCGCTGCAGCGTGCCGTCGTGGTGGGCGAAGCCGAGCATCCAGGCCGGGGCGTACATGAAGAAGTCGCGCACGATGCCGCCGGTGCCGTAGCCGGTCTCCCAGAGGATCACCAGCACCGTGAACGGCACGACGACGCTCGGGATCGGCCACTTGCGGAACAGCCACAGCAGCACGGGCGAGGCGATGATGAACCAGAGGTACGAGCGGACGTACCAGATCTGGCTGAACCAGAGCCCGCCCTTCTCGGTGGTGGGCGGGTCGTCCAGCGGCACGAACCACAACAGCGTGCGCCACGTGTGTTCCATGCCGCCCCACAGCGACATGAGCGTGATGGCGAACACGCCGAGGACCCAGAACGGTATGACGATGCGGCGCATGCGCCGTCCGATCGCCTTGACGCCCGAGCGGTCGAGCGAGGCGGCCATCAGGGAGCCACCGAGCGCGAACATCAGGCCCATAGCGGGGAAGGCGACGGTCAGCCACGCGAATCCGAGCGTGTGGTACGTGACCACGCGGATGATCGCGACGGCTCGCAGGAGGTCTACGTACCGGTTCCGCATCCCCTACAGGTTGCCCTGCGACCCTTAGGGGCAACCCCGTTCCAGCTCAAAATTGGCTGTGTTTCTTCTCAAAGATCCTAGGAGGCTGCCGCCGTAACCGATCGGGCAATCGATTGGGTTCACCCTGTATTCACTCCCAAAGCCTGGCTGAGCGCGGAGAAGTCGTTCGGTCCGGCATGCCTCGTCCCGTTCACGAAGAACGCCGGGCTGCCGTGCACCCCCCGCTCACGCCCGCTGGCCATGTCCTGCGCCACCCGTTCGTGATGAGCCCGCGTGCCGCCCGTGTCGGGCAGGCCGAACCGTTCGGCGTACCGGGCCAGGTCCTCGTCCTCGAGCTGCTCCTGGTGGGTGAGCAGCAGCGCGTGCATGCCCCAGAAGGCGTCCGCGTCGGCGGCCGCCTCGGCCAGCAGCGCGGCGGGCATGGCGCGCGGGAACGCGTCCACGAGCGGGAAATGCCGGAACTCGAACCGCAGATTCTTGCCGTAGTGCAGCTGGAGGCGTTCCACGACACCGAAGGCGCGACCGGTGTCGGGGCAGGCGTAGTCGCCGTACTCGACGAGGCTGAGCGGTGCGCCGGTCTTCCCCTGAGCGTGCATGCCGCTCTGGTGCCCAGTTTTGGGGCGTGAATGCCCCTTCGGGATCTCCCCTAAGGGGCATTCACGTCCGCGTCGCGACTAGTCGAGCACCTCGGTGACGGTGCCGGCGCCGACGGTCCGGCCACCCTCGCGGATGGCGAAGCCGAGGCCGGCGTCCATCGCGATGGGCTTGCCGAGCTCGACGGTCAGGTCGACCGTGTCGCCGGGCATCACCATCGTGACGTCACCCAGGTCCACCGAGCCCATCACGTCCGTGGTGCGGAAGTAGAACTGGGGCCGGTAGTTGGCGAAGAACGGCGTGTGCCGGCCGCCCTCCTTGGTCGTCAGCGCGTACACGTGCGCCTTGAACCGCCGGTGCGGGGCGACGGAACCCGGCAGGGCGACCACCTGGCCGCGCTGCACGTCCCCGCGCTTCACACCGCGCAGCAGCAGCGCCGCGTTGTCGCCGGCCTGCGCCGAGTCGAGCTGCCGGCCGAACATCTCCATCCCGGTGACCACGCTGGACTGGGTGGGCCCCAGTCCGATCACCTCGACGGGCGTGTTCAGCACGAGCGTGCCGCGCTCGACCGAGCCCGTGACCACGGTGCCGCGGCCGGTGATGGTGAGCACGTTCTCGATCGGCATCAGGAACGGCTCGCCGGTCACCCGCTCGGGCAGCGGCACGTACTCGTCGACCGCGTCGAGCAGGTCGGCGACGGACTGGACCCACGCCGGCTCGCCGGCGAGCGCCTTGAGCGCGGACACCCGGACGACGGGAATGTCGTCACCGGGGAACCCGTACTCGCTCAGCAGCTCCCGCACCTCGAGCTCGACCAGGTCCAGCAGCTCCGGGTCGTCGACCGCGTCGGCCTTGTTCATGGCCACGACGAGGTACGGCACCCCGATCCGCCGCGCCAGCAGCACGTGCTCGCGGGTCTGCGGCATGACCCCGTCCACGGCGCTGACGACGAGGATCGCCCCGTCCACCTGCGCCGCCCCGGTGATCATGTTCTTCACGTAGTCGGCGTGCCCCGGCATGTCGACGTGCGCGTAGTGCCGCGTGCCCGTCTCGTACTCGACGTGCGCGATGTTGATGGTGATGCCGCGAGTGATCTCCTCCGGCGCCCGGTCGATGCCCTCGAAGCTCGTGTACCGGTTGACGCCCGGGTACCGCTCGGCGAGCACCTTGGTGATGGCGGCGGTCAGGGTCGTCTTGCCGTGGTCGACGTGACCCATGGTGCCGATGTTGAGATGAGGCTTGTTCCTCGTGAACGCCTGCTTGGCCATCTGACTCTCCACAGTGGATTTGTGGGGTGGATGCGCAGAACCGTTGGCCGTGCTCCGGTGGCCTTTTTGGTAGGGCGGACCGGCTCGGCCGGCTCACCCTCCTCCGTCGGTTCCGCATCTGAAGGCTGCGGGAGGAGGGTCAGCTTCGCAGGCCGGCCTCTAGCGCTGCGGCTGGCGCCTTGCTCGCCCAGGCGACCGCCGAGCCGGCCAGGTGGCCGTGCTCCAGAAGGGCGGTCGTGGTGATCACGCTGGAAAGGTAGCTCGGTTACTTTTCTACGGCAACATATTTATGGGTGGGGTCAGCGCGGCGGCGGGGGCAGGCGCAGCGCGATCGTGGGCGCGTCGGCCATGACCGAGTTCGGGGCGCCGCCCGTCGGGGCGTCCGCCGGCGGCCGGTCCGACCGCCCGACGGTGATCTCCGGGTAGATCTCCACCTCGTCCCACTCCCCCATCGCCTTGGGCTCGCCGCGGGTCAGCTCGATCTCCCGCGGCGCCGCCGTCGGCCCGGTGCGGGCCAGCACCGCCGCGCCGTTGGTGCTCACGTCGGTGACCAGCAGCATGCCGTCGCGCAGCTCGAAGCGCAGGTGGTTGCGGCTCACCCGGCGGCTGGACTCGTCGTCGAGCCAGGTGCCGATGGTGATGCCGCCCGGGTCCTCCGGCGCGCGGCCGACGACCACGGGCCGGGCGGCGGTGGCCGTGAACCGGGCGCGCACGGTGCCGTTGATCCGGACCGCGAGCCCGAGCGCGGGCGGCCGGGGGCCGGAGTCGATCAGGCGGTCGCCGTGGCGGGGGCAGATCGGCGCGCCGCTGGGCAGGGCGGGCGGGGCCTGTCCGGCGCCCGCGGCCGGCGGCCGGCCGAAGACCGGGCAGTCGGAGGCGGGGCAGCGCCAGTACCGCAGCAGCACCGGATGCGGCCGCGGCGTCGAACCGGTCGCCGGGGCGAGGGTCAGCTCCATCCCGCCCGGCGCGCCGGTGGTCAGGTAGACCGGTCCCGGATGGCCGGGCAGCGGATTGCGACTGATCACCGGTACCCCGGTCAGGTGCGCCACCTCCCGCACGCGCGCATTCACGCGGGCGTTCGGCGGCAGCATCTCGATCAGCCCGTCGTCCGACCACCGGCGCAGGACCATGCGCTCGTTGGACGTGAAGTCGGTGTCGGACATGGCCCCGCGCTCGGCGATGGCGTAGAGGCCGGTGTTGCCGTCACCGAGGCGGCGGCTCAGCGCGTCGATGAACATGCCCAGGCGCAGCAGCGCGGCCGGCCGGCCGCCGTCGAGGTCGACGCTGCGCGCGGCCTCCACCAGGTCGATCACGCCGCCCGCGGCCAGGGGGTCGACCGTGAGTCGCCGCTCGATCGCGTCCAGTGCCCGGCTCGTTTCGAATCGCACCGCAACATTCTGCCTCAGCATCCGCCGAGGACTGGAAACGACGGGCGACCAACCGCAAAGCCGCCGCCGACCACCTCTGCGGTCGACGGCGGGCCTTGCGCCGCGCACTCCGGCCAACCTCGGGGGGAGGGGAGGGAAGGCGCCGGGCGCGGTACACACGACGCAGGCAGTTGGGGGGAATGCCCGTATCGTCGTGAGTAGTCGGGTTCTGACTGTTGGTAAGGAAAAGGTAGATCACCGGTCCCAGACGTCAACAGCGGTGAATGCCTGAATGAACGAGATCTCAACCGCCGCAGGTCTTCGCGACCTCCAGGAGCCGGTGCGCATCGACGCCCTCACGCTGCTCGACGGCGAGCGGATGGTCGGTCGGCTCCAGCTCGACCAGCGGCCGGCGGCCCGGTTCCCGAGTATGCACGCGGGTCTTGAGCTGGATCGTGTCGGGGTACCCGGGGATGTTGTTGGACAGCCAGCCGAAGTAGGGCTTCTCGTCGACCCGCGCCGGGTCGTCCCACAGCTCGACGGCCCGCTGGAAGTTGGCGGCGCTGAGGCTGACCCAGACGTTGTACGTCAGCGGCTCCTCGCTCCCCCGCACCGGAACCTCGATCAGCCCGCGAATGAAGAAGTGGAGCTCGTCGAGCTCGGGCGCGTCGATGCAGCACAGCTCGTCCTCGAGAAAGGATTCGCCGCCGGCCTCGGGCGCGCCCCAGTAGTCGGGCGCGGAGAACGCCCACACGGCCGGAGTGTCGCCGACCTCCGTGCCGCAGCACTCGCAGACAAACGTCACCGCGGCATGGTAGACCCGCCACCCGGGGGCAAAGCCAACTTGGCTGAGCCGACTTGACTCAACCCTGCGCGGCGATCTCCCGCGCCCGGTCCCGCGCCGCCTCCAAGGCCGACAGCAGAGCCGCCCGCACCCCGTGGTTCTCCAGCTCGCGGATCGCGTTGATCGTCGTACCGGCCGGAGACGTCACGGCCTCGCGCAGCTTGACCGGGTGCTCCCCCGACTCGCGCAGCATGATGGCCGAGCCGATCGCCGTCTGCACGATCAGGTCGTGCGCCACCTGGCGGGGCAGGCCGAGCAGGATGCCGGCGTCGGTCATGGCCTCGACGAGGTAGTAGAAGTACGCGGGACCGGAGCCGGACAGCGCCGTCACCGCGTCCTGCTGGGACTCCGGCACCCGGATCGTGCGGCCCAGGGGGCGGAACATCTCCTCGGCCACGGCCAGGTGCTCCGCCGTCGCGAAGGAGCCGGCCGAGATCGCGGTCATCGCCTCGTCGACGAGGGCCGGGGTGTTCGTCATCACGCGTACGACCGGGGTGCCCTCCGGCAGGTGCTTGGCGAAGAACGTCGTGGGCAGGCCGGCGCACAGCGACACCACGAGCTTCTCGGCCGGGATCTTCGGGCCCAGGTCGGCCAGCAGCGCGCCCGCGTCCTGCGGCTTCACGGCGATCGTGACGACGTCCGCCTCGCGCAGCGCCGTCTCGTTGTCCACGACGCGGATGCCGTACCGCTCGGTGAGTTCCCGCGCCCGCTCGGGCCGCCGCGCGGTGGCGATGAGGCGGTCCGGCGACCAGCCCGCGCGCAGCAGGCCGGAGAGCAGGACCTCGCCGAGCTTTCCGGCACCGAACACGGCAATGACGCGCACGCGGACTCCCAACGGTAAAAAGGGGAAGGGGGCTGCCGGAGCAGCCCCCTTCGAGCAGACGGCCCAGCGGACGGCTCAGGAACCGAAGAAGACCTCGGCCTCGGTGTAACGCTCCACCGGGACGGTCTTGAGCTCCTTGGTGGCCTCCTGCAGCGGCACGCGCACGATGTCGGTGCCCTGCAGCGCGACCATCTTGCCGAAGTCGCCCTCGTGCACGGCGTCGATCGCCTGCAGGCCGAAGCGGGTGGCGAGGACGCGGTCGAACGCGGTCGGGGTGCCGCCGCGCTGGATGTGGCCCAGGACGACCGTGCGGGCCTCCTTGCCGGTCTTGGCCTCCAGCTGCTCGGCGAGCCACTGGCCGATGCCGCCGAGGCGGACGTGGCCGAAGGAGTCGAGCTCCTGGTTGTGCAGCACCATCTGGCCGTCGAGCGGCTGGGCGCCCTCGGCGACGACGACGATCGGGCTGTACTGCGTCTGGAACCGCTTCTCGACGTAGGTGGCGACCTGGTCGACGTCGAAGTTGCGCTCCGGCAGCAGGATCACGTTTGCGCCACCGGCGAGACCGGCGTGCAGGGCGATCCAGCCGGCGTGGCGGCCCATGACCTCGACGACGAGGGTGCGGTGGTGCGACTCGGCGGTGGTGTGCAGCCGGTCGATCGCCTCCATGGCGATGTTCACCGCGGTGTCGAAGCCGAACGTGTAGTCGGTCGCGCCGAGGTCGTTGTCGATCGTCTTCGGCACGCCGACGACGTTCACGCCGAGGTCGGTGAGCTTGCTGGCGACACCCAGCGTGTCCTCGCCGCCGATCGCGACGAGCGCGTCGACGCCCAGGTCGGCCAGGTTCGACTTGATCTTCTCGACGCCACCGTCGATCTTGAACGGGTTCGTCCGGGACGAGCCGAGGATGGTGCCGCCGCGCGGAAGGATGCCGCGAACCTGGGCGATGCCCAGCTCGCGCGTGATGCCCTCGAGGGGACCGCGCCAACCGTCACGGAAGCCCACGAACTCGTGGCCGTAGGTGGAGATACCCTTGCGGACCACGGCACGGATGACCGCGTTGAGGCCGGGGCAGTCGCCGCCCCCGGTCAGTACGCCGATACGCATGCTGATTCTTGCCTTCCTGGTTGCGTGCCCGAGCCGCACGACGGGCGCGGCCGAGCCGGAGGTACCGCTCATGGCGACGCTGCCGATTCACAGCGCACTGTAGTCGCTCCGGCTGAACCCTCAGCAGTCGTCCCCGCGGATTCCGAACTTCTTCGCCGACTCGTGTTCCTGGGTCATCCGCCGCAGCGCGGCCAGCAGCGAGTCGCCGAGGACCGAGCCGACGACCGCCGCGTACAGCATTTTCTCCGGCCCCTCGGCGCGCGCCACGAACTCCAGGTCGTGCCCGGCGATCTGCTCGGCGACGTCGGCGTACCCCTCCAGTAGTACTCCGACGTCGGCCCCGACCTGCTCGAACGCGGCAAGTACCTCGGCCGCGGCCTGGCGGGCGGGCGCGTTCTCGCCGACCAGCCACGCGCGCTCGGCGGCGAGCTTGTCGATCCGGACGCGGGCCGCGGCGACGGTGTCGGGATCGATGGACTCCTTGTTGCCGGCGGTCGAGGGCAGGGCGTGGCCGAGCACGTGATGGACGTCCGGGTCCGGCTCGTCGAGGGCGTCCAGGAGCTGACGGATCGTGGCGATCGGCAGCCTTCCGACGTCCAGAAGCACCCGGACGAGGCGCAGCCGCTCGACGTGGTGCTCGTCATAGCGGGCCTGGTTCGGGCTGGTCAGCTCGCCGGCCGGAAGCAGGCCCTCGCGCAGGTAGTACTTGATCGTCGGCACGGGGACGCCGGTCTGCCGGCTCAGCTCCGCGATGCGCATGGAACTCCTTCCGATCGCCACATGGATAGTGTACCTTTCCATTAGCGGACAGCGGAGCTATCCGCTATCCGAGAGCAGCGCTATCCACTCGCTATAACCACCCGGGAGCTGAACATGCACCGGCCCCTCAAAACTGTCGCCGGCCTCATGGCCGCCCTCGCAATCGCCAGCCTCGTAGGAGTGTTCGCCGACGACAGAGTCCTCGTCGGCGCGCCCATCTGGCTCAAGCCGTTCAAGTTCGCCGTCTCCATCGCCATCTACGCCACCACGATCGCGTGGCTGCTGCCGCGGCTCGAGCGGCGTCCGCGAGCCGCCTGGTGGCTCGGCACGGTCATCGCGGGCGCCATGCTCATCGAGATGGTGATCATCGCCGGGCAGGCCGCCCGCGGGCACCAGAGCCACTTCAACACCGGCACCGCCCTGGACGGCGCGCTGTACAGCATCATGGGCGCCACCATCGCCACCGCCTGGGTGGCCACCCTGATCATCGCGATCCTGCTGCTCATCCAGCGCATCCCCGAGCGGGCCACGGCCCTGGCCGTCCGGCTGGGCATCGTCGTCGCGCTCGCCGGCATGGGCGTCGGATTCCTCATGACCATGCCGACCCCGGCCCAGCTCGACCAGGAGCGCCCCACGATCGTCGGCGCGCACGCGGTCGGCGTCGCCGACGGCGGCCCCGGCCTGCCGCTGGTCGGCTGGAGCACCACCGGCGGCGACCTGCGCGCCGGGCACTTCATCGGCATGCATGCGCTGCAGGCCCTGCCGCTGTTCGCGTTCGCGCTCCTGCTGGCCGCGCGCCGGATCGCCCGGCTGCGCGACGAGCGGGTCCGCACCCGGCTCATCGGAACATTCGGGTTCTTCTATGCTGGGCTGGTGCTGCTGGTCACCTGGCAGGCGCTGCGGGGGCAGTCCCTGATCCACCCGGACGCGCCGACGCTGGCCGCCGCCGCGCTCCTGCTGGTCCTGACCGCGCTCGGCACGGCCTGGTCGCTCGCCGGTCCGCGCCGCTCCCCCGTCACCGTCGCGCCCGCGGAGGTCTTCTGATGGCCGAGACGCTCTTCCAGCTGGCGTTCCTGGCGACGGTACCGTTCTGGGCCCTCATGATCCTCGCTCCCACCTGGCGGTGGACGCACCGGATCGTCTCCTCGCCGTTCATCGTGCTGCCCACGCTGGTCGTCTGGGCGATCGCGATCGCGCCGGCGCTCGGCGACTTCGCGCGGGAGATGCTGAACCCGGACCTGGCCGGCGTGCGACAGCTGCTGCTGCGCGACGAGGTGGTGGCGGCGGTGTGGGCCCAGGTCATCGCCTGGGACCTGTTCATCGGCCGGTGGATCTACCTCGACAGCCGCGTGCGGGGCCTGCACCCGCTCCTGATGGCGCCGGTCCTGGTGCTGACGGTCCTGCTGTCCCCGATCGGGCTTCCGGTGTACTTCCTGTTGCGCCTCACCGGCCGCCCGCGCCCGTCAGCCGTGCATGACGCGCCAGCGGGCGAGGTTGTGGCGCGCGTCGACTAGGGCGTCGTGGCGGCCCTCCGCGACCGGCAGCGGAGGGCGCCCGGCGTCGTCCCACAACTGGCGCAGGTCCTTGGTGAACCGCGGGATCTCCCGGGGCAGGGTCGGCATCGAGCCCCACAGCTGGGCCAGCGCCACGTGGTCGTAGGCGGCGTACCAGGCCCACAGCTCGATCTCGTCCGCCGCGCCGGTGCGCAGCGGCTCGGTCAGGAACTCCAGCAGGTCCTCGCGGATCCGCTCGCGCGAGCGCCAGGCCTTGTCGCCCGGCGACGGGAGCTTGTCCAGCACGTTGCGGCGCACCCACGACACGGCCCGCGAGTCGTCGAACTCGGTGGAGATCGCGTAGAACTCCCGGCCGTGCTCGTCGACTACGCCGATCGAGACGAGATCGATCAGCCGGCCGTCCTCGATGAACTCACAGTCGTAGAAGTACCTGTAGCGCGCCACCAGGCCCATCCAACACCATGGGCCCGGCGGTGATCAGAGCGCGTCGGACAGTTGCGTGTACAGCCCGGCGAGCCGGCTGAGCTCGGCGTGATCCCCGAGGCGGCCGCCGTCGGCGTGGATGCGCTCGGCCACGCCGGCCGCGTCCAGGGCGGTACGCAGGCACAACAGGGCCGGCAGGGCGGCCTCGCACTCGTCCGGCGGGACCCGCGAGGCGCGCAGGTACGCGTCGGCCAGGCCGTCGGCGGCGGCCGGCCCGCCCGCCGCGAGCACCGCCGCGGCCAGGTCGGCCAGCAGCGGCCCGGTGCCGGCCCCGGACCAGCCGACCAGGCCGACGGCGCCGGTGGACGGGTCGAGGCGGAAGTGCGCGGCCTGCGGATCGTTGTGCAGCACGCCGTACGTGAGCTGGTCCGTCACCATGATCCGGCGCACCGCCGCGACCGTGTGCCGGACCGCCGGCCCGAGCCAGGGTTCCAGATCGAGGTGGGGGCCCTGATGCGGTACCGCCGCGGGGTCGAACTTCACCAGGTGCGGATGCGTGAACTGGCGCAGCGTGCGGTGCGCGTGGCCGAGGGTGTCGCCCCACCACTGCCGGTCGAGCGGGTCGGCCGCCCGCAGCGGGCGCCCGGGCACCAGGTGGAGCAGGGCCACCGCGCCGTCCTCGGCCGCCACCGTGAGCGCCCCGTCGGCGGCGCGCACCGGCGTCCCGGCCCCGACCCCGAACGCGTCCACGTGCTCGGCCGCGCACAGCCCGGCCTCCAAACCGGATCTGCGGTGCATCGGCACCCATTTGCCGACGAATTGGCCGTTGTTGATCTCAACGTGCCACGCATCACGGCCCAGCGGAATGCACGGTCCGGGATTGCACTGCCAGCTTCGGCGCAGTGTCGTGCGCATCTGCTCGGCGGCGGGGGCAGCCACGCAGCGCATTATGCGCCGTCACTGTGGGCCGCACTTGAAAACGGGTGAAAAAGGTCGAAGATCGTCTTCGATGCCGGGCCCGGCCCGGCGCACGCACCCCGGCCCTCAGCGGTTTGCGCGTGGGCACTAGCCTGCCTGCGGACTCATGAACGGTGCTGTCGGAGAGCCGATGCGGGGGATGTACAGACTCCGACACGCACGTCATGATCTGGTAGAAGTTCCTTACAGTCTTCGTGATCACCTAACGTGATCACGTGTCCGATCAACGCCGAACCGGGAGGGGTTTGACCGTGGAGGGTCGGCTGCCAGATCCCGGCGACGCACTGACCGGTGTGGAAATGTTCAGTGGTCTGGAGCCCGATGTGCGTCAACGGGTCATCCAGGCGGCGGTGCCACGGACATACCGCAAAGGCCAGCTGCTGTTCGTCGAAAACGATCCGGGAGAGTCGCTCATCGTGCTCAAGCGCGGTGCCGTGATGGTCTTCCGGACCGCTCCGACCGGCGAACGCGCGGTCCTTTCCGTGGTCCGGCCCCCGGACACGCTCGGCGAGGTCTCCCTGCTCGACGGCGCGGCCCGCTCGGCCTCGGCCGAGGCGATCGAGGACTGCCAGGCCCTGGCCCTGTCCCGGCACGCGTTCATCGAACTGGTGCACGCCAACCCGCGGATCCTCGACGCCGTGATGCGCTCGCTGGGCCTGCTCATCCGGCGGCTCACCGAGCAGAACGCCGACCACGTCTTCCTCGACCTGCCCGGCCGGGTCGCCAAGACGCTGGTCCGGCTGGCCGGCGAGACGACCGCGCCGATGGTCACCATCGAGCTCAACCAGAGCCAGCTCGCCGAGATGGCCGGCGGCTCCCGGCAGAGCGTCAACCAGGCGATCGGGTCGTTCGCCAGCCGCGGCTGGCTGCGCACCGAGGGCCGCCGCATCGTCGTCACCGATCTCACCGCGCTGCGGCGCAGGGCCGGGATGACCGACCGGTAAGCACCGCTTCGGGCAGCTTGTAGCGCTGGACGGCCGGGGTCCCGGGTGCCATTTCGGACACCTGGCCGCCCCGGCCGCCGACGTGTGAGGATGGGTTCTCACAGGGCAAGGGAGTGTCGGCGATTTCCAGTCAGTGCGCACGCTGCGGCCGCCAGGCGGGCGAGGGCGACCGTTTCTGTGGTGGTTGCGGCGCCGAGCTGAGCCCGCCCTGCCCCACGTGCGGCCGCACGCTCGCTCCGGACGCCGCCTTCTGCACCGGCTGCGGCACCCCGCGGGCCGACACGACCGCGGCCCGCGGCCTGCTGATCCGCGCCGAGCGGGCCACCGGCCGGGCCCAGGTGCCCACCATCCCGGCCGCCCGCAGCGAGGACCGGCGGCGCATCAGCGTGCTGTTCGTGGACCTGATCGACTTCACGCCGTACGTCGAGCGGGCCGACCCCGAGCTGGTCCGCGAGCTGCAGAAGCGCTTCTTCTCCACCGCGCGCGAGGTGATCGGGCAATACGGCGGGGTCGTCGAGAAGTACATCGGCGACGCCGTGATGGCCCTGTTCGGCGCGCCCGTCGCGACCGAGACCGACGCCGTGCGCTGCGTGCGGGCCGGGCTGGAGCTGCAGCGGGTCCTCGCGCGGTACGCCAGCACCGGCGAGGGCGAGCGCGAGCTGCGCTTCCGGGTCGGCGTGGCCACCGGCGAGGCGCTCGTGGACGTGGCCGCGGCCCGCGACGGCGGCCAGGCCATCGTGGCCGGCGACGTGGTCAACACCGCGTCCCGGCTGCAGTCGCTCGCCCCGCCCGGCGGGGTGCTGGTCTGCGGCACCACGTACGCGCTGACCAAGTCCTCGATCCGCTTCGAGCAGCAGCCGCCGGCCACGCTGCGCGGGCGCTCCACGCCGACCGAGGTCTGGCTGGCCCTGGCCCCGCTGCGGCGCAACCACCCGGACCGCGAGGCCGGCTCCACGCCGCTGGTCAACCGCACCCACGAGCTCAGCCTGCTGGTCAACGCCCTGCACCGGGGCCTGCGCGAGCGCACGCCGCAGCTGGTGACCGTGCTCGGGCACGCCGGGATCGGCAAGAGCCGCCTGGTGCACGAGCTGTTCCTGCACGCCGAGCGGCTCTTCGACGCGCCGGTGGCCTGGCGGACCGGGCGCTGCCCGCCGTTCGGGGAGAACGTCACGTACGCCGCGCTGGCCGACATCGTCAAGGCGCAGTCCGGCATCCTCGACACCGACTCGGCCGAGACGACCCGCGAGCGGCTGGACGCCGCGCTGGCCACGATCGTCGAGCCGTCCGAGGCGGAGCGGCTGGCCGAGGCGCTCAGCCCGCTGGTCGGCCTTCCGGGGCCGAAGCTCGCGCCCGACGAGACCGAGTCCGCCTGGCGCCGCTTCGTCGTCGCGCTGGCCGCCCACCGGCCGACCGTCCTGGTCTTCGAGGACCTGCACTGGGCCGACGAGTCCATGGTGCGCTTCGTCGAGCGGCTGGGGGCGTCGGTGCGGGACGTACCGCTGCTGCTGTTGTGCACGGCGCGCCCGGAGCTGCTGGAGCGCAACCCCAGCTGGGCCGGGGCCGTGGCCGGGGCGGTGTCGATCACGTTGCCCCCGCTGCGCGACGCCGAGATCGCCACCATGTACGCGCACCTGCTCGGGGCGGCCACGTTCCCGTCGCAGTCGCTGAGCTCCCTGGTCGAGCTGGCCGACGGCAACCCGCTGTACGCGCTGGAGTACACCCGCATGCTCGCCGAGCAGGGCAACCTGCCCGCCACCGACGCGCTCGGGCGCGAGCTGCCGATGCCCGACAGCGTGCACGCGGTCATCGCCAACCGGGTCGACCTGCTCGACGCCGCCGACCGGGCGGTGCTGCAGGCCGCGGCCGTGGTCGGGATGAACTTCTGGCCGGGCGCGGTCGGCGCCGCGATGAGCCGGCCCGCCGACGGCATCGAGCGCTCGCTGCGCCGGCTGGAGCAGCGCGACCTCATCCACGAGCAGGCCGCCTCGACCATGGCCGGGCAGACCGAGTACCGCTTCGGCCACGTCCTGGTCCGCGACGTGTGCTACCAGCGGCTGCCCCGCACCGAGCGGGTGGCCCGGCACGAGCGCACCGCCGAGTGGCTCGACGGGCTGGCCGCCGACCGGGACACCGACCTGGCCGAGGTGGTCGCCAACCACCGCTTCATCGCCTACGAGATCGCCAGCTCGCTCGGCCTGGACGGGGCCCGCTACACGGGGCCGGCCCGGGACGCCATGCACCGGGCGGCCCGGCGGGCCTACGCCCTGCACGCCCTGGACGCCGCGGCGACCCACGGCGGCAAGGCCCTGGCGCTGTGCGACCCGGACACCGACCCGCTCGAGCGGCTGCGGATCGAGCAGCTCAGCACCGAGATCGACTTCTACGCCAACCCGGAGGCGTTCCTGGGCGCGGGCGGCGCCGACCGGCTGGTCGGGCTGGCCGAGCGGCTCTACGCGGCCGGCGACCAGGCCGCCGCGGCCCGGGCCTGGACCGTGCGCGGCCAGGCCGCGTGGCTGCGGGCCGACCGCCTCGACGCGCTGTCCTGCCTGGACCGGGCGGTCGAGCTCTTCGACGAGCTGCCCGACGGCCCGGCCAAGGCCGACGCCTACGCCGAGCTGGGCCGCCTGCACATGCTGAACTTCGAGGTCGACCCGGCGGTCGCCGCGGCCAGCGCGGCGGCCGAGATCGCCGACCGGCTGGGCCTGGTCGAGGTGGCCACCGGGGCCCGGATCACCATCGGCACCGCGCTGTTCCAGGCCGGCGACCGCTCCGGCCTGGTCGAGCTGCAGTCCGCGCTGGAGGTCAGCCGCGAGCGCCGGCTGCTCTCGGAGCACCGGGCCCTGCGCAACGTCTCCTGGGCCCTGCTGGAGGACGGCGACTGGACCGCGGCCCGGGCCCTGCTCGACGACAGCCGCAACGCCGTCCCGGGCAGCCACACCCTGGCCACCGGCTACTCCGACGTGTGCCAGTCCGCGTACTTCACCGGCGACTGGCCCGGCTACGTGGCCGCGGCCGAGGCGGCCATGGCCGAGCCCGGCGGCGAGTGGGACCTGCAGGTCCGCGGCGTCCGGGCCTGGATCCGCACCCTGCGCGGGGAGGACGGCGACGACGACGTCGAGGACATCGTGGCCGCGGGCCGCCGCTCGGGCTTCTACCGGCTGCAGTGGGTCGCGCTCGGCCACGGCGCGCTGTGCCTGGCCCTGCAGGGGCGCGACCGCGACGCCGAGGCGCTGATCGTGGAGCTGGCCAAGACCTGGCGCGAGGTCCGCGCGATCGCCAGCGGCGAGTGGATCGACGCGACCGCGCACGCCGCGGTGCTCTCCGGCCGGGTGGCGATGATGGCGGTCCGCGACATGCTGGCCGACGTGCCGCACCGCACCCCGTGGGTCGAGGGCGCGCTGCGCACGATCACCGGGGCGATCGCGTTCGTCGACGGCGACCACGCCCGGGCGGCCGACATGCACCTGGCCGCGGCCGAGGTCTTCGGCGAGATCCCGAACAACTCGGCGCGCATGCTGTCGCTGGCCTGGGCCGTGCGGGCGCTGGGCCGGGGCGGGGACCCGCGGATCGAGCCGTGGCGGGCCGAGCTGTGCGGCTACGCCGAGGAGACGGGCACCCCGCGCCTCCTCGGCCTGGCGGAGGTCACGCCGCCACCGGCTCCTGCGAGTCCTGCGGGCTCGGCTGGGCCGACGCACTCTTGACCTTCTGGGCGTACATGTCGATGTACTCCCGCCCGGACAGCGTCATGAGCTCGTACATGATCTCGTCGGTGACCGCGCGCTCGATGAACCGGTCGCCCGCCATGCCGGCATAGCGGGAGAAGTCGAGCGGCGGCCCGAACTTGATGTGCACCCGCTTGAGGTTCGGCAGCTTCTGCCCGATCGGCTGCACTTTGTCCATGTTCATCATCGCCACGGGGACCACCTTCGCCCCGGACTCGAGGGCCAGGCGGGCGACGCCGGTCTTGCCGCGGTACAGGCGGCCGTCAGGGGACCGCGTGCCCTCGGGGTAGATGCCGAAGATCCCGCCCTCGCGCAGGATCTTGAGGCCGACCTCGAGCGCGGCCCGGGCCGCCTTGCCGCCGGAGCGGTCGATGGGGACCTGGCCGGTGCCCGCGAAGAACAGCTTCGTGAGCCGGCCCTTGATCCCCTTTCCGGTGAAATACTCCGCTTTCGCCGGAAACGTGACCCGGCGGCGGACGCTCAGCGGCATGAAGATCGAGTCGGCGAAGGAGAGATGATTACTGGCGATGATCACGGGGCCGGTGTCGGGCACGTGCTCACGCCCCTCGACCTTGGGCCGGAAGACCAGCTTCAGCCAAGGTCCGAGGACGATGTACTTGAGGAACCAGTAGAGCACGGCCGGCCTTTCAAGATCGCACGACAATCGGTGATGACCGTCGCAAAGAGCCTACGAACCAGTACGGCACACCACAACGCACTCCCGGAACGACGGCCGGGCATGTCAGGATTTCGGTCAGCGGTTTTTTCGCGGCGCACCCGGTCGTCGCGACGGCGGCCGCGGGGAGGGGCGAGCTGTGCCAGGGGGTGGGGCGCGGCGCGGCCGGCGGGACAACGGCCTGGTGGCGCAGGAGTACGCGGTCGTGGGCGACGTCGACCCGCGCGTCGGTGAGCATCTGCTGGAGATGCTCGCGGAGGGCGGGATCGCGGCATACCTCCAGCCTGCCTCGGATCTGCATCCGCTGACGCGCACGACGACGCTGCCGGCGCGGCCGACCGACCGGCTCTACGCCGACCGGGACCATCTCGCCACCGCGCGGGACTACCTCGCCCAGCTGACCACGGCCGTGCCGGAGCAGCACACGCCGGCCGGGGAGACCACCGCGGCGGTACCGCTGGAGGGCACCACCCCGCCGAGCCAGTCCGACGAGGACGCGTTCGCCGCGATCGTGGCCGGCTTCCACACGACCGTCGATCCGACCCACGCGGTGCCGTGGCCGGCCGCCGAGGACCTGGACTCCTCCAGCACCGCCGCCCCGGACATGGACACCGAGCCGGCCCCGCGCACGTCGCTGCGCCGCCCGTCCGACGCGGTGGACCGCTCGCTGCTGGACAGCCTCGACACCTTCGGCAACGACCTGCCCGACGACGTGGAGGACGAGGAGGGCTACACGCCCCCGCCCCCGCCGCCGCTGCCCCGGGTCGCGCCGGTCACCGTGGTGGCCATCATCGCCCTGGCCGCCGGGCTGGTGCTGCTGTTCTGGCCCGACCTGCTGCCGCTGGGCTCGCAGACCACGCTGTTCCTGGGCTTCGCCGGGGTGCTGGCCGGGTTCGTGACCCTGGTGCTGCGGCTGCGCCCGGGCGACGACGAGGACGACGACCCGGACAACGGCGCCCGGGTCTAGGTGTTCACGCGACCTGCTTGAGCCAGTCCGCGATCGCATCGATCGGCTCCTGCCAGCGGGCGTCGAGCATCAGGTCGTGCCCCATGCCCGGGAAGAGCAGGGGCGATCCGCCGTACCGCCGCGCCACCCACTCCAGCGCGGAGCCCGCCACCATCCGGTCGTCCGGGCTGCCCACGACGAGCACCGGCGGGCGCCCGACCGGCGGCTCCGGCTCGTGCCGGGCGATGAGCTGGCGCTGGGCGCCGCCCGGGACCCGTTGGAGGCGCTGGGCGTACGACTGTGCCGTGTTTCCCGGCAGCGTGCGGCTGAACAGCTGCTCGCGGCTCAGCGTGACCCGGCCCCCGAAGATCCCCGGCAGGGTGCCGCCCGGGTTGCGCCCGAGCAGGCCGAACGCGGTGCCGAGCCCGCCGAAGACCGGGGACACCAGCACGCCTGCCCGCACCGGGTAGCGGGCCATGGCCATCGCCACGACCAGGGCCCCGGCGCCGTGGCCGACCAGGACCGCCTGGCGCGGCAGGCCGGCCGCGACCTGGGTCACGTCGTGCACGTAGTCGCGCAGGCGGGCCTCCGGCGCCGGGCCCGACCCGCCGTGGCCGCGCAGGCTCATGGCGTACGCCGGGAAACCGCGCTGGGCGGTGTGCTCCAGCCAGTGCTCGGCGAAGGCCCACGCGCCGTGGCCGTAGCCCGGGACGAACAGCACGGGGGTCGCCGCGGGGTCCGCCGGCCCGGGCGGCTGGGCGTCGAGGATCTCGCGCCGCACCGGCTTCGGCGGGTCCGACCACTCGTCGGACCGCATGACACGGGTGGTCACTTGACCGCCTCCAGCTCGTGCAGGGTCTTCTCGAGCTCCTTGAGGTACACGAAATGGCTCACCTCGAACCAGTGCCGGGTGGACTCCGTGACCTTGGCCTGGGTGTAGCGGCGGTCGCCCTCGGTGCGCAGGCGGGCCCAGACGGCCTGGGCGCGGTCCGGCGCGGCGTCCAGGACCCGCAGCCACTGCGCGATGAACACGGCCTGCCAGTGCGAGAGCGTGAACAGCGCCGAGTCCGGCTGCAGCAGCCCGGCCACGGCCAGGGTCGGGTGGGTCCGGGAGAGCATCTGCAGGGCCAGCCGCGGGCGCCCGGCGGCGTCGGCCGAGAGCAGTTCCGGGGCGAGGAAGTCGAACTTCGGCAGGTATCCGGTGGCCATGACGACCAGGTCGGGGTCGATCGACCGCCCGTCGGTCAGCACCACCTCGTGCGACTCGAAGTGCTTGACGTCCGGCACGGCCACGATGTCGCCGTGCCCCAGGTAGTACGGCAGCTGGCTGTTGACCAGCGGGTGCATCTCGAGGATGCCGTGCGCGGGCTTCGGCAGGCCGAAGCGGGTCAGGTCGCCGACGGTCATGTTGATCGTGCGGTGCAGCAGCCACTGGCGCACCTTCGTCGGCAGCCGCATCGCCAGGACCTTGTCGTTGACCTGGTCGGCCGGGCGGCCCAGGGCGAACTTGGGTGCGTACCAGTAGCCGCGCCGGGTCGAGTGCCAGCACTTGGCCGCCTGCTGGGCCGCCTCGACCGCGATGTCGCAGCCGGAGTTGCCCGCGCCGATCACCAGCACCTTGCGGCCGCGCAGCTGGGCGGCGTCCTTGTACTGACTGGCGTGGATGACCTTGCCGCGGTACTCGGCCAGCCCCTCGTACTCGGGCATCTTGGGCGCCCAGTTGTGCCCGTTGGCCGCGACCACCGCCGCGTAGCGCATGGTGCGCGGGGCGCCGCCGCGCGAGCCCTTCACGGTGACGTCCCAGCGCGGCGGGCCGCCCGCGGCGTCCTCGGCCGGCTCGACGCGGGCCACCTCGGTGCCGAACCAGATGTGCTCGCGCAGGCCGAAGTGGTCGGCGTAGCGCTCGAAGTACTGCAACATCTGCGAGTGGTGCGGGTAGTCCGGCCAGTCGTCCGGCATCGGGAAGTCCGGGAACTGCGTGAACGGCTTGGAGGAGATCAGGTGGGTGCTGGCGTAGACCGGGCTGCGGTCGTGCCGCCAGTTCCAGCCGCCGCCGACGCCGGTCTCGCGCTCGTAGCAGTCGACCCCGAACCCGGCCTCGCGCAGGTTCTTGATCGTGGTGAGCCCGGTGCCGCCGGCCCCGATCACGCACACGGTGTCGCCGCGGTCGTACACGGGCTCGCCGTCGCGCCAGTGGGTCGCGTTCCCGGCGAGATCATCGAACCGACCGTCAGCGCTCACCGCGGCATCATGCCGGAATTATTCGGTGATTTCCAGGTCTGCGACGACGGGGAAATGGTCGCTGGCGGCCCGGGTCTGCGGGGTGTCGATCACGTCGTACTGCACGACGGTGATCCGCGGGTCGGCGAAGATCACGTCGAGCCGCTCCCGGGCCGCGCCGGCCGGGAACGTCGGGCGCTCGTCGGTCCCGGCCGCGTCGGTGAGCCCGTCGGCGATCGTGCGCCAGGCTCCGCCGCCCGAGTTCTCGTTGAGGTCCCCGGCGAACACCAGCGGCTCGGGGACGTCCAGCTCCCGCTTGAGCAGCTCGGCCTGGTGCGGCCGCTCGGCCGGGTCGGTCGACAGGTGCGAGCCGGCGACGACGAAGGTGGACCGGCCGACGCGGCACCGTGCGAAGGCGGCGCCCCGCATGTGCCGGCCGGGGGTCAGCGGGTAGCGCAGGTTCCACTCGGCCACCACCCGCACCCGCAGGTTGACGAGGATCAGGTTGCCCAGCGCGGGCAGGCCGCCGCCGGCGATCACGAGCTCCAGCTCGCGGGCCAGGCCGGCCGACTTCTGCCGCCACCGGAAGCGGCGCGGCGCCTCCTGGAGGATCGCGACGTCCGGCGCGGCCTCCCGCACGGCCGCGGCGAGGGCGCGCCGGTCGTCCTTGAGGCCGTGCAGGTTGTACGACAGCACCCTGATCTTCGTCATGCCTGTTCGTCCCTACATACGGGCGAGGTCCGCCGCGCCGACCACCCCGGCCAGGTTGCCCATCAGGGCGGGCCGGATCTCGGCGACCGGAAGGCGGCCGCGGTTGGAGAGTTGCTCCTCGTAGCTGGCCCGGGCCGGCTTGAGCAGCAGGTCGCCGGCCTCGCTCACGCCGCCGCCGACCACAATGACCTGCGGGTCGAGAGTCTGCACGACGTCCACGAAGGCGACCCCGAGCCAGCGCCCGACCTGCTCGAACGCGCCGATGGCGACGGGATCGCCCAGGCGCGCGGCGGCGGTGACGGCCGGGCCCTGGATCCGGTCCGGGTCGCCGCCGGCCTCCTGCAGCAGCAGGGCGGCCGCCTCGGGCCGGGCCTTCGCGTCCGCACGGGCAAAACGGACAAGCGCATTGCCGCTGGTGTACTGCTCCAGGCAGCCCTGCCGCCCGCAGCCGCACGGGTGGCCGCCCGGCACCATCGTGGTGTGCCCGATCTCGCCGGCCACGCCGTTCGCGCCGCGGATCAGCCGGCCGCCGAGCACGATGCCGCTGCCGATGCCGGTCCCCACGGTGTACAGCACCATCGAGTCGTCGGCGTCGTGCGCGGCCCCGAAGCGGAACTCGGCCCAGGCCGCCACGTTGCCGTCGTTCTCGACCACGGTGGGCAGGCCGACCGCCTGCTGGATCTTGTCCCGCAGCGGCTCGTCCCGCCAGGCGAGGTTCGGGGCGAACTGCACGATCGAGCGGGTCGCGTCGACCCACCCGGCCGCGCCGATGCCGACGGCCTCCACCTCGTAGGCGGCCGACAGCTCCTTGATCACGTCGATGATCCGCTCCGCGGTCTCGCCCGGGTCCTGCGCGGGCGTGTCGCGGCGCGTCTGCACGAGCACGTCGCCCGCGGTGTCGACGACACCGCCGAGCACCTTGGTTCCGCCGATGTCGACGCCGATGGTCAGCCCCATTGCGGGAAGCTCCTCTCGTTCTGGGGTCAATCCTCTGCGACGTCGCTGTCGGTGGTTGACGTTTCGCGCGTGGCGTCATGCCACGGTTTGCCCGATTTCTCGGCAAAGCCCGGTTTCTCGGCGAAGCTTCGCAGGAACGACGCCACGCCGGCCGCGACGTCCCCGGCACCGGTGGCCAGGCGCTCGGCGAAGTCGGGATCCGGATCGCGGGCGGCGGCGATCGCCTTGCACAGCGGGCAGACGCAGCACTCGGCCGAGCCGGTGGCGAACCCGGCCGTGCTGTTGGCCGCCATGGACACGGCGGCGAGGGCGGCGGCGACGAGGCGCTCGGCCTCCTCGCGGGGGTCCCTCATGCGCCCTCGACCCGCCGCTTGAGCTCCTTGAGCGCGGTGTCCATGATCATCTTCTCGGCCTTGCGCTTGAACATGCCGATCATCCCGATCGCCAGCTCCACCGACAGCGAATACGTCACCGTGGAGGTGCCGTCCGGGTTCACGCTGATGTCGTAGGAGCCGTCCTGCTGCTTCTGCATCTTCGACGGCGCGGTGAGGCTCCACTCGATGCGGCTCAGGTCCTCGGCGTACTCGTAACGCAGCGTGTACTCGTCGGTCACCGGGCCGGAGTCGAGCACGAAGTGGACCTGGCTGGCGTAGCCGTCCTCGTACTCCTCGACCACCTCGGTCGACTTCACCGCCGCCACCCACTCCGGGTAGTGGGCGAAATCGGCGATGACCGCGGCGACCCGCTCCGGGGGCGCGTCAATGACGATCGACTGCGTCGAAGTGTCGGCCATGCGTGGCAGGCTACCTCTGCCGCGTCCCGCGTGAAGCGTCGGCGTCTTTGTTGGGGTGTGGGCACCCTGTGCGACGGTGGCGACCTACCGGTAGGTTTCCGATACGGGAATCCGAGTCGAAATGGAGCCGGACGTGCGCGAGTTCTCCGTCCCCGCCGCGGTCACCGTCGCCGACACGGCCACGTTGACCGACCCGGTCTGGGACAACGCCGCCGTGGCCCCCGCCACGGTGCAGTTCCAGCGCCTGGACGGCGGCCGCTGGCTCGACGTGACCTGCGCGGAATTCCTCGATCAGGTGATCGCCCTGTCCCGCGGCCTGCTCGCGGCCGGGATCGAGCCGGGCGAGCGCGTCGCGCTCATGAGCAAGACCCGCTACGAGTGGACGCTCATCGACTACGCGATCTGGTCCTGCGGTGCGGTCACCGTCCCGATCTACGAGACCTCCAGCGCCGAGCAGGTGGCCTGGATCCTCGAGGACTCCGGCGCGGTCGCCTGCTTCGTGGAGACCGACGCCCACCGCGAGGCCGTGGACGGCATCCGCGACCGCGCGCCCGCCCTGGCCCACGTCTGGCAGATCGACGGCACCCCGGGCGCGATCGAGCAGCTCGCCGGCGACGGCGCGGCGGTGTCCCGCGAGGACGTCGAGCGCCGGCGGGCCGCGACCAAGGCCGACGACCTGGCCACGATCATCTACACCAGCGGCACGACCGGCCGGCCCAAGGGCTGCATGATCACGCACCGCAACATGCTGGCCGACATCGTCAACGCGATCCCGGAGCTGCGCTCGCTGTTCAACGAGGGCGCCCGCACGCTGCTCTTCCTGCCGCTGGCCCACTCGTTCGCCCGGCTGATCCAGATCGGCGTCGTGCAGGCCCGGGCCACCATGGGGCACACGGCCGACACGAAGAACCTGGCCGACATGCTCAAGAGCTTCAAGCCCACGTTTGTACTGTCCGTGCCCCGGGTGTTCGAGAAGGTCTACAACACCGCGAAGCAGCGCGCGCAGGCCGACGGCAAGGGCTCGATCTTCGAGCGGGCCGAGAAGGTGGCCATCGACTACAGCGCCGCGCCCTCGCCCGGGCTCCTGCTCAAGGCCCAGCACGCACTGTTCGACCGGCTCGTCTACAGCAAGCTGCGGGCGGCGCTGGGCGGGCAGTGCACGCGGGCCATCTCCGGCGGCGCCCCGCTCGGCGAGCGGCTCGCGCACTTCTACCGCGGCATCGGCGTCACGATCTACGAGGGCTACGGGCTGACCGAGACCTCCCCGGCGACCAACGCCAACCGGGACAACGGCGTGCGCATCGGCAGCGTCGGCCGCCCGCTGCCCGGCGTGACGATCCGCATCGGCGACGACGGCGAGATCCTCGTGCAGGGCGACATCGTCTTCAAGGGCTACTGGAACAACCCCGACGCCACCGCCGAGGCGATCGACGCCGACGGCTGGTTCCATACCGGCGACCTCGGCGAGCTCGACGACGACGGCTTCCTGCGGATCACCGGCCGGAAGAAGGAGATCATCGTCACCGCCGGCGGCAAGAACGTCGCCCCGGCCGTGCTCGAGGACCGGGTGCGGGCCCACGCGCTGATCAGCCAGTGCATGGTGATCGGCGACCGCAAGCCGTTCATCGCCGCCCTGGTCACCATCGACCCCGACGCGCTGCCGGCCTGGAAGAAGGAGCACGGCAAGCCCGCCGACGCCGCGATGGAGAGCCTGGTCGACGACGGCGACCTGCGCGCCGAGGTGCAGAAGGCGATCGACGAGGCCAACCAGGCGGTGTCCAAGGCCGAGGGCATCAAGGCGTTCCGAATTCTCCCCCGCGACTTCACCGAGGCGACCGGAGAGCTCACTCCGTCGTTGAAGGTGAAGAGGAACGTCGTGATGAAGGAGCACGAGGGCGACATCGCCGCCATCTACGAGCGCTGACCTCGGGTCGCGTGTAGCCCCGTCCCGTGGTTACGTCTTCGGGGACCCGCCGGTGATCGGCTTGCCTGCTGGAAGGGAATGCTGTTGACCGACCTGCCCGCCGCCCGCGGCACCACGACCACCGCGGCCGCTCCCGCCCGGACCGGCGGCGGCCCGGAGCGCGCCTCCGCGTCCTCGGCCTCCTCGGCCGCCCAGGCGCAGCGGGCGATCGTCGTGGTGCGGGCGCTGCTGCTGGCCCTGGCCGCCGTCCTCGTGCTCACCGACGGCGACGTGCGCCCGGCCGAGCTGCTCTGGCTCGCGCTGCTGCTCGCCGCGGCCGTGGTGGCCACCGTGGCGCCCGAGTCGCACGAGGTGGCCCGGCTCGGCCGCACCGCCGAGGTCCTCATCACCGCGTTCGCCGCCTCCACCCTCAACGGCGATGCCCAGGCCCTCCTCGTGTACCTCCCGGTGCCGATCGTCGCCGCCGCGCTCTCCGAGGGCCGCCGGATGGCCGGGGCCTACCTGGTCGCGGCGGCCGCGCTGCTGGCGGTCGGCGGCGGGGTCGAGGGCCGGCTCGACGAGCGCGACTACCTCGCGGCCGGCGCGCAGTGGCTGCTCATCGCCGGTGTCGCGGCCTACCTGACCACGATCCTGCAGCGGGTCCTGCTCGCCCGCCGCCCCGAGGAGCAGCCCCAGCCCTACGCCGAGGCGACCCGGCTGCTGACCCAGCTGCGCAGCGTCGCCCGCCAGCTGCCCGGGGCCACCCTCGACCCGGGCGGGCTGGCCGAGCACCTGCTCGACGAGGTCCGCGCGATGGTGCCCTCGACCCGCGGCGCCGTGCTGTCCGGCAGCGGCGGCGGCCGGCTCGTCGTGCTGGCCCAGGCCGGCGTCGAGCGGCTCGACTGGGAAACCGCCCTGGACACCGAGAGCGCCGTCGCCGACGCCTGGGCCACCCAGCAGCCGGTCGTCTCCGGCCGCTCGCAGGCCCGCTCGGTCGCCCGCGGGCAGAGCATCTCCTCGATGGCGGTGCCGCTCATCGCCGGGGTGCGCACCGTCGGGCTGATCGTGCTCGAATCCGACTCCCCCGGCGCCTACCCGCCCGCGACCGTCACCAAGGTCCAGTCGGTGACCGGCCCGGCGGCCCTGCGGCTCGAGGCGGCCCTGCTCTTCGACGAGGTCCGCTCCCTGGCCACCACCGAGGAGCGCCAGCGGCTGGCCCGCGAGATCCACGACGGGGTGGCGCAGGAGCTGGTGATGGTGGGGTACGGGATCGACAACGCGGTCGCCGCCCTGCCCGACGTCGAGGCGGCCGAGGAGGAGCTGCGCATCCTGCGGGCCGAGGTCACGCGGGTGATCACGGAGCTGCGGCTGTCGCTGTTCGAGCTGCGCAGCGAGGTCGACCGCTACGGCGGGCTCACCGCCGCGATCTCCGACTACGCCCGCACCGTCGGCGCGTCGGCCGGCCTGCGCGTGCACCTGTCGCTCGACGAGACCACCGCCCGGCTGCCCGCCGCCGTCGAGGCCGAACTGCTGCGCATCGCCCAGGAAGCGATCACCAACGCGCGCAAACACGCCGGCGCGGAGAATCTTTGGGTAACGTGCGCGGTCGATCCTCCGTTCGCTCAGGTAGAAATATCCGACGATGGCAGCGGCATCGGTGAGAACCGCCCGGACGGTCACTATGGTCTTGCGATCATGGCCGAGAGGGCGGAACGTATCCGGGGCCGGTTGGAGATCACGCCACGCGTGCCGAATGGGACCACAGTGGCGGTTGTGCTCGGAACCGCACCGCGTGCGCGGTAGCGTGAAGGCACCCAGAGGGAGAGAGCACCGGGAATGTCTACTACCGCGACGCCGACGACCCGCACCAAAGTGTTGCTCGTCGACGACCACGATCTGATTCGCCGAGGACTGCGGCACGCGTTCGAGCGCGACCGCCAGTTCGAGGTGGTGGGCGAGGCCGCCACGGCCGCCGAGGCGATCCGCCAGGCCGGCGCCCTGCAGCCCGACGTCGTGATCATGGACCTCCGCCTGCCCGACGGCAGCGGCCTGGAGGCCACCCGCGCCCTGCGCAAGACGAGCAACAGCATGGGCATCGTCGTGCTGACCATGTACGCCGGCGACGACCAGCTCTTCGGCGCCCTCGAAGCCGGCGCCTCGGCCTTCGTGCCCAAGACCGCCCCGGCCGACGAGGTCGTGGCCGCGGCCCGGCACGCCGCCTCGGCCCCCAGCGCCTTCACCGCCGCCGACCTGGCCGAGGCCATGAAGCGCCGGCTGGCCCCGAGCGGCCCGCAGCTGTCCCCCCGCGAGGGCCAGGTCCTGCGCCTGCTGGCCGACGGCATGAGCGTGGCCGGCATCGCCAAGCAGCTGTTCGTCTCCGAGTCCACCGCGAAGACCCACATCTCCAAGCTCTACGAGAAGCTCGGCGCCGCGAACCGCGCGCAGGCCCTCATGACCGCGCTCCGCCTCGGTCTGCTCGAAGCCCCCGACGCCCCCAGCTTCTAAGGCTTTTCCACCCCCGAATCGCGCGTACGGCCGGCTCCCCGTTACCCCCGGGCAGCCGGCCGCGCCATTTCCATCCCCCGCTCCGGTTTCCGGCCGCCGATTTCGGAATGCGTGGGCCGTTGCCGCAGAATGCGCTCGGCCGAACGGACATTCCTGTGCAAGAAGCGCGTGCAGGAACGGACCGCCTATCGCTCCCCGAATCGCACGCTCATTCCCCGGGCTTCCCCGTTGCCCTCTTCGCCGCCGCGTTCCTTGACCACTTCGGTCGCCGGTTTCGACCACGCGCATCGGTCGGGGCTTCCGCCGCCCGGTTTCGCCCCACGCGCTTCGGCCCGCACGCTTCGCCCCACGCGCTTCGGCCCGCACGCTTCCGTCGCCTGGTTTCGTCACGCGTCTCGGTCACGCGTCTCGGTCACGCGCCTCGGTCACGCGCTTCGCTCACTCGGTTCGGTCGCACGGTTCGGTCTCGCGCGTCGTTGCCCGCTTGCGTTGGCTGCTTCGATGCGGGGCGGGTGGGGCGGTGTGGCTACTTTCCGTCGAGGAGCGCTTGCAGCCGCGCGGCCTGCGTCTCCCAGCGCCACTCGGCCTCGACCCAGGCGCGCCCGGCGGCACCCATGCGGGCGGCGAGCTCCCGGTCGCGCAGCAGCGTGATCAGCCGATCGGCCACCGCGTCGACGGACCGCCCCGGCACCACGAAGCCGGTCTCGCCCTCCCGAACGGCATTCGGCGCTCCACCCGAATCCCCGGCGAGGACGGGCAGGCCGGTGGCGGAGGCTTCGAGGTACACGATGCCAAGGCCCTCCACATCCAACCCCCGCCGCCGGGTCCGGCACGGCATCGCGAACACGTCCCCGGCGGCGTAGTGCGCCGGCAGCTCACCCCAGCTCACGGCCCCGGTGAACACGACATCGCGCTCGACGCCGTGCTCGCGGGCGAGCCGCTCGAGCGTCGCCCGGTACGGCCCCCCACTGACCACCAGCAATGCCGCACCCGGCACCGCTGCCCGGATCTTCGGCAGCGCCCGGATCAGCACGTCCTGCCCCTTGCGCGGCACCAACCGCGAGACACAGACCACGACCGGCCGCCCATCGAGCCCGTGCCGCTTCCGCACCTCGGACCCGTCCACACCCGGCGAGTAGGCGTCGACGTCCACGCCCGGGGCAAGCTGCTGAAGTTCGGTGAGCCCCCCGATGGCCCGCGCGAGCCGAACCCGGAAGTACTCCCCCAGGTACGTGACGACGTCCGTCCCCCGCGCGATCCGCCGCAGCAACATCCGCGCCCCGGGCAGCGCCGCCCACCCCGCCTCATGCCCATGCGTGATGGCCACGGCCCGCTCGATCCCGCCCCGCCGCCGCAACCCTTCGGCCAGCAACCCGAGCGGCGCCGCCGCCCCGAACCAGACCCGCTCACATCCCCGGGCCCGCGCAATCTCAGCCGCCCGCCGAGCCACCTTCGGCGTGGGCAGCAACATCCCGGTGCTCTCCCGCACCACTTCAAACGGCTGCGCGGCATCGAACTGCTCGGCCCCCGCGTACGTCGACGCATAAACCACCACGTCATCCCCCGGCTGGCGAACCGCCAGGTTGTGCACGAACTGCTGAATCCCACCCGGCCGGGGCGGAAAGTCGTTGGTGATCAGCAGTGAGGTCGCCACCCGGCGACTCTAGCTTTGCCCCCGTCCTTCGCTTCGCTGACCTCAGCCCTCAACCCACCTGAACCGGACCGACCTCAGCCGTCAACCCACTTGATCCAGACCGGCACGACGAGGCGGACGCTTCACGGACCTCTGCCCTTAGCCCACTTGCTCCGGCCGGCGCGACGAGGCGAGCGCTTCACGGACCTCAGCCTCCATCCACGTGATCCAGGCCGACGCGACGAGGCGAGCGCTTCGCGGACCTCAGCCCTCAACCCACTTGATCCAGGCCGGGGCGACGAGGCGGGCCAGGGCTTCGTAGCCGGCGGCGGCCGGGTGGGCGCCGTCGCCGTCGCGGACCTCCTGCATCCAGGCCGGGTCCCGGACCAGGGCGGGGAGGGTCGGGACGTAGGGCACGCGCAGTTCGCGGCAGGCGGTGGCGAAGGCCTCGTCCAGGGAGGCGAGCGCGCGGTTGGCGGGCTCGTCATCGACCGGCGGCGGCCCGACGACCAGGCGGGGCAGCGGGGCGGCGGCGGTCAGCAGCGTACGCAGGTTGCGCAGCGACTCGGCCGCCGCCAGACCCTGCACGGTGTCGTTGACCCCGAACGAGACCACGATGCGCGCGTCGCAGCCGTCGGGCAGCCGCGGGGTGCACTCGGCCTCCCAGCGGGACAGGACGTCGGCCGAGGTGTCGCGGCGTACGCCGAGGTAGTAAGCGGTCAGCGGGGTGCCCCGGCGGTGGCTCAACGCGGCCAACCGGCCCGCCCAGCCCAGGCATTGAGGATCGCCGACCCCGGCCACGAAGGAGTCCCCGAGGAAGCACACGCGCAGATCCGACGACATGGCTCCATTGGATCTGAGTGACGGTACCTAGCGCGACTGGGTACCCGGACTCAAGCCCCCGGCACCCCCCAGGCGAGAGATTCTTCGCATGTTCGCTGACGGGGGCACCGCGATCGTGCGGCAACGAGATGCCGCGACCACACGACACAGAACACCCGCGACCGCGCGGCACGGAGACGCCACGACCACCCGGCCCAGAGACGCCACGACGGCGCAGCGCGGAGACACCGCGACGGGCCAGCGCGGAGACACCACGACGGCGCAGCGCGGAGACACCACGACGGGCCAGCGCGGAGACACCACGACGGCGCAGCGCGGAGACACCACGACCGCCTGGCAGCGGGACGCCACGACCGCACGACGTGGGACAGTCGCGACCGCGCGGCACGGGAATGCCAGCACCGTCCGGCCCGGGAACGCCGAAGCCGTGCATCGCGAGGGCTCCGCAGTTGTGCATCGCGGGGACTCCGCGGTCCTGCAGCTCGGGAATATCGAGGTTGTGCAACGCGGGGACTCTGCGGTCGTGCAGCGCGGAGATACCGACGTTGTGCAACGCGGGGACTCTGCGGTCGTGCAGCGCGGGGATGCGACTTCCATGCGGCGGCGGGACGTCGTGTATCGGCGGGTTACTCGGGCGCTGGCGGTGGTGCTCGTGCCCGTGGCGTGGGTGGTGGCGTCGCGGCGGAGCGGGTCGGCTCGGCATGTTGCCTGTCAGTGGGCGCTCGCGGCGCGGTTTCCGGCCGAGGATCTGCGTGGGTTGACGGGGCCCACGCGCGCGGCGTTCGAGGCGGCTCGGGCGGAGGCGTTGTGGCGGTACGGGGAGCTGATCGGGCTGACGTCCGGCTATCGCGATCCGGAGGAGCAGGCTCGGCTCTTCGCCGCGGCGGTCGAGCGGGACGGGTCGGTCGGCGCGGCTTGGCGGCGAGTGTTGCCTCCGCACGCTTCGCGGCACGTTGCGGGGACGGCGCTGGACATCCGGCCGAGCGAGGGGGCCTTGTGGCTGGAGCGCCACGGTGGCCGGCATCGGCTCTACAGGACGTATGACAACGAGTGGTGGCACTTCGAGTACCGACGGGATGGTTGTCCTGTGCGATTGCCGCATCCGGGCTTGAGCGAGCCGGGGGCGTGCATGGTTGCCGCGGATCGGTCATGATCGTTGCGATGTCAGCGCCCGCCGCTTCACCCATTCGTCAGAGCGCGGCCCTTGGCGGTGCGCTCAGCGGGGCGCTGCTGCTCGTGGCCGCCTCCTCGCTGCGCACGCTCGACGGCGGGCCCAGCCGCACGGCCGTGCTGATCACGCTCACGGTGAACCCGCGCGACGCGTTGGGGACGGTGGACGCGCTGGCGCCGATCGTGGCGGTCACGGCTGGGCTGTTGCTGCTGCGCTGGTGGCCGTTGTTGCTGGCGGGGGCGGGACTGCTAACGGTACCCATGCTGCTGCCGCTGCACCTGAGCATGGAGCTGCCGTTGTCGTTCGGGGTGCTGACCCGGTGCAGTCAGCCGCTCGCGCTCATCGCGTTGCTCGCGGCCGCCCAGGCGATGTTCCGGCGCGGCGAGACCGGGCGGGGCACCCTGGTCGCGGGGCTCAGCGTCGGCTCCACGCTGCTGGGCATGGGCATCGCCAACTCGTGGGCGCAGCCGCAGTACTACGGGCAGACCACCTGGCCGCGGCCCCTCGTGCTGCTCGCGCTGCCCGCGCTCGCCGGCACCGCGGCGGCGGCGTGGCTCCTGCGCGGGCGCGATCCCGCCGCGCGGCCGGGCGGCTCGGAGCATCAGGGCTGGGCGCGGCTGCGGCTCGTCCTCGCCGGCGGCCTCGCCCTGGCCCTCTCGCTGCCGCTCGGACTGCTCACGCCGGACCGCCTCGCGCTGGTGCTGGGGGTCACGCGGGGGGCGCTGTACCGGCACGGGTACGTCATCGGGGCGGTGATCGGCACCATCACGCTCATCGTCGTCGCCGGGCTCGCCGCGATGGCCGGCCCGTGGACCCTCGGCGGTGCCCTCACGGCCGCGACGGTTCTGGTCGCGATGAGTGCACCGTTGATTCTGGCGATGGGCATTTTGCAGTACACCCGGCTGCCCTTCTTCAGTGTGCTGGCCGGACTGGCCCTCGGCGCCGGCCTCGCCTGGTCGCGGCTCCGCGTGCCACTGACCGTCGCGGTGACGGTGGGGGCGGCGGCGGCCCTGTTCATCGCGTACGCGGGGACGACCGGCCACCCCGAGCGCCTGGCCGAGCAGCGCGTCATCGTTCCCGGCATCCTGATCGCGGTCCTGGTCACGGCTGCGGCGACGGCGATCGCGGGCACGGTCGCGCCGACCCTCGCCCCGTCCGGCGCCATCCCCGCCGCCCTCGGCCCGCTCGCCCTGATCCTGGCGATGGGCGGCCGCCAGGCGGTCGAGGCCACGTACCTGCGCGACGGCCTGCCGGAGTCCTCGTACTTCAACCCGGTCTTCCACCTGACCACCTCGGCCGTCCTGCTCCTCGTGGCCGCGGCCGGCGTCGGGGGCCTGGGTTACGCTCAGCAGTGGGCGACCCGTCGCGCCGACCGCCTGCGCGCCGAACAGATCCGCCGCGAGGCCGCCGAAGCGGAGCGCAACCGCCTGGCCCGCCCGATCCACGACGGCGTCCTGCAGGTCCTCGCCCTGATGCAACGCCACGGCAACGACTTGGGCGGCCCCGGCCCGCAACTGGCCACCCTCGCCGGCGAGCAGGAACAAGCGCTGCGCAACCTCCTGTCCGGCAACCCCGCGGCGGCCCCGGCCTTCTACCTCGATCTGCGCGCGCTCCTGACAGCGCTGTCCTCGCCGACGGTGGAGATCGCGGCTCCCGCCGACCCCGCGCTGTTGCCGGCCCAGACGTCCCAGGAACTCGCCGCCGCGGTACAGGCCGCGCTCGACAACGTCTCCCGCCACGCCGGCCCAACCGCCCGCGCGTGGGTGCTGCTCGAGGACGAGGGCGACGCGGTACGCGTGACGGTTCGCGACGACGGGGTGGGTTTCGCCCCGGAACGGCTGGCAGAGGCCGAGGACGCAGGTCGGCTGGGCGTAGCCCAGTCCATCCGCGGCCGCGTGGCGGACCTGGGCGGAACGACGGAGATCTCCAGTCAGCCGGGCCGCGGCACCGAGGTCGAATTCCACGTCCCCCGCCGCCGAGGCTTGGCGACCTGACGGTCCTTGGGCATGCTGCCGGGGCAGGTCGCAGCTTGCCTTCGACGTGTCGGCTGGCCGCCGCTGAAGAACGAGTCCCGCTCGTTGTTCGCCGCCGCCCATCCGCAGGCCGAGCGTGTTGTGTGCCTGCGGGAGGCGGCCCGTCGTTCACGGTTCGGGTCACGGTGCTCGAGTCGTCCGCACAACTGGCCGACCACGACGACCCTGACCGCGCTCCGACGCGGTAAGCCTGGGCACGGCGGGAAAGTGCGCCGACCGAACGTGCGCAACGGCGGCATCAGGCAACCCGACGCGTCGCGAACGCGCGGTTCGGCGGCGTCGGCTCAGCGCGGCGCAGCCCGGCCCGGCCCGACCGACCCGGGCCGACGCGATAGACGCGGCCCAACCCACGCGACACGGCCCAATCCGGCCCGGCCCAACCCGGACCAGCCCACCCCGACGCGGCCCAGCCCACCCCGCGGCCCGGCCCACCCCGCGGTCCAGCCCACCCCGCGGCCCAGCCCAGCCCGACCCGGCGCGGCCCAGCCCGACCCGACGCGGCCCGGCCCGACCCGGCGCGGCCCAACGCAGCGGCACGCCATCCCGGCACGGCGCGGCCCCGACGCAGCGGCGCGGCGGTCCACGCCAGCAGTGCGCCCGTTAGGGGTGCGCTCTGGCCCAGGCGCGCGACGCCGCCATCCGTTCGACCGCCGTCGGATGGGATCCGAACAAGAACTGTTCCAGCGGGTTCGGGTCGGGATCGCCGAGGTTGACCAGGGACAGGCGGCCCTGCATGGCCTCGAATTCCGAAGGGTTCCGGGTCAGGGCCAGCGCGTGCTGGTCAGCCCGGGCCTCGACGCGCCGGGAGACCAGCGCCTGCAGTGGCCCGGCGATCAGGCTGCCGACCGTGGCCAGGGCCAGCAGCAGGGCCAAAGCGCGCGGCTCCGCTATCGAGTCGACGCGGGCCAGGCGGAGCAGGGCGGTCCACGAGCCGATCAGGTACAGGGCGCACACCGCGGCGGCCGCGCCCAGAGCGCCCAGCAGGGTGCCGGTCAGGACGTCGTTGTCCTTGGCGTGGCCGAGTTCGTGGGCGACGACCGACTCGACCTCGGCCGGCGGGGCCTTCTCGAGCAGCGTGTCGTAGACGACGATGCGGCGGGTGGGGCCGAAGCCGGACACGTACGCGTTCACGGCCCGCGTGCGGCGGGAGGCGTCGGCGACCAGCACGTCGCGGACCGGTACGCCGTCGCGGTTGGCCATCGCCATGAGGCTCGTGCGCAGTTCGCCCTCGGGCATCGGGGTGAACTTGTTGAAGATGGGCTCGACGAGGACCGGGAAGACGAACGTGAGCAGGACGGTGAGCACCGCCGCGCCGGCCGCGGCCCAGGCCCACCACCAGCGCGGGGCGAAGTGGGTGACGGTGTAGAAGCCGACGAGGACGATCGCGCCGATGACGGCGCCGACGGCGTAGCCCTTCAGCAGGTCGACGGTCCAGGCGCCCCAGTCCTGGGTGGACAGTCCGTAGCGGCGCAGGATGGACTGGCGCCAGGCCGCCAGGGGCAGCGCCACGACCTCGCCGACCAGGGTCACGACCAGGCCGCCCAGCAGGGCGCGGGCCAGCCAGTGGCCGCCGAACGGGCGGCCGGCCTGTTCCACGAGCCAGGAGCCGGCCGGGGTCAGGCCCAGCAGGAGGGCGACCACCAGGCCCAAGACGATCGACAGGTACATCCCGGGCCGCAAGGCCGAATGGAACGCCCGTCCTTGGGCGACCGCGTCACGGGGCAGCGTGTCGAGCGCGGCGAGCTGGTCGGCGCGCGGTGCGGGCGGCGCCGACCACGGCACCCGCAGCAGCGCGACGGCGGCCGCCGCGACGACCAGCACGACGAGCGTGATCGTGGCCCACAGGCGAGGCGTCATCGCGTCAGCCTATGCGGCGCGCCCGCGGCGGCGCCGGGGTGAGGGGACGGGGGCCAGGGGGATGGTGTTCTCGAAGTGGGTGGGCTCCAGCACGGTGACCTCGAACCTGGCGAGTTCGAATACCTCGATGGCCGCCACCTCCTCGGCGCCGAGCTGGTGAAAGGCCGGCGGGGTGTCGAGCAGCAGGGTGACCACGCAACTCGTGCAGGCGTCGCCGCGGACCGTGCAGCTTTCGCAGTCGACGAGCATCGCTCCTCCAATACCGACGTTCCGCCGTGACCGGGATAGGACCCGGGTTTGGCGTATCGGTGAACCCGATAGCACGAACGGTAGCGAGGGGGTACGACAAAAAATGCAAACGCCCAGGTCAGGACCGGGATAGGCGGCGCAGCAGGGTGTCCGACGACAACGGGTAGGCCCCGTGGCGGCGGACCCCGTCGATGACCTCCTTGTCGGAGGAGATCACCACGATCGGCCGCCCGGCGGGTTCGGCCCGCACCAGGCGCCGGATCAGCTCGTCCGCCGTCTCCCCCTTGCGCGAGAACAGCACCCGCACGCCCCGCGGCGCCGGTGGCAGCCCGTGCACCCGCTCGGCCCCGTCGAAGACCACGGTGACCTCGGCACGGGTCTGGGCCGCGAGCCCGCCGACCCCGGCGATGAGGCGGTTGCGCTGCTGTTCGAGGGAGATTTCGGCGTACCCCTTCTTGGTCACGTTGTACCCGTCGACGATCATGTGCGCCTTGGGCAGGCTGAGCAGCTGGTCGAGGCGCGCCGGGTCGTCGGCGTCCAGGGCGCGGACGGCCGCGGTGACCCCCTCCGGGCGATCGGCGGCGGCGTCGGCCACGAAGTCGGCGGGCAGCTTGTCGGTCGGGTCGAGGGCCAGCTCGCGACGCAGGCCGACGGCCGCCTGGCCGATGGTCTCCAGTAGCAGCCACAGCCGGGCGTCGTCCACCGCGCGCGCGTCCTTGGCGCTCTGCCGCTGGGCGCCCGCGGCGGTCTCGGCCTCGGCCAGCCGGGCCCGCAGGCGGCGCAGCTCGGCGTCGTGGTCCGCGTTGATCTTGGCGGCCCGGCCCTTCTCGGCCGCGAGCATGTCGGTGGCCTTACGCTCCTTGGCGTGCGACTCGCGCAGCGCCTTGCCCAGCGAGCGCGCCTCCTCGCGCAGGCCCGAGGTCTCGTCGCGGAGCCGGGCGAGCTCGTCGCGCAGCTTGTCGGCCTCGACCCGGGCGACGGCGCGGTCGTGCTCGGCCCGTGCGAGGCGCTGCTCGACGTCGCGGACCCGCTCGGCGGCGATGGCCCCTTCAGCCTCGGCGCGTACCGTCTCCGTGGCATCTGCGACCAGCGTGCGCCAGCCGTCGGGGCGGGCCAGGTACGCCAGCGCCGCCACCTCGACCGGGTCGGCCGCCGCCGGCACGAGCCCCTCGATCACGGCCGCGCCCAGGTCACCGGCGTCGTTGACGACCCGGGTGGCGATTCGTTGGCGCAGAAGCGGGTCGCCCGACAGCTGCATGGCGATCACGGGTCCGCCCAGGCGGGCCCGGCGGTTGGGCGCGAACTTGGCCACCCGCCGCAGCGGCATGGGCAGCTCGTCCAGCGGCAACCCGGTCATGGCCCCGGCCGCGAGCGAGATCACCCGCTGGCGAACGGCCTCAGGCAGCACCGGCTCCAGCTCATCGCCACCATCGCCGCCCAGAACCACGTCGACATCGCCGACCGAACCCGCACCGCCGTCCGCGTCCGGCGAAGCACCGTCCGCGTCCGGCGAAGCACCGTCCGCGTCCAGCGAAGCACCGTCCGCGTCCGGCAAGGAGCCAGCAGCGTCAGCGTCCGAAGCAGGAGAAGAGCCGGCAGCGTCCGAGGCAGGAGAGGAGCCAGCAGCGTCCGAAGCGGGAGCCGGAGAAGAAGCCGGGGACCCGGAGAACCCACCACCAGCCGCCGCAGCGTCGCCCAGCTGCGCAGCGTCCAGCGCGACCTCGGGATCGAGGCCGTCCGGAGCGTCGCGCGCAGACATCACTCCAGTGTCGCATTCTCGACCACATTCGCCCCGGATGGTGTCCAGGACCGCCGCCTTACCTCGAACGGCTAAAAGCTGACATATCCTTATTTCACCCAATTAGGTGTACGGCACGGGAGGCGGCGATGGCGGCACCGGTACCCAGCAACGAGGCGGACCGCGTCTCGACGCTGCACGCGATGGCTGTCCTGGACACGCCGCCGGAGACCGATTTCGACGACATAGTCCGGATCGCGAGCGAGGTCTGCGGCGCCCCGATCTCGCTGGTCACGCTCGTGGACACCGAGCGGCAATGGTTCAAGGCCAAGGTCGGCGACCTGGAGATGGACGAGACGCCGCGCGAGGTCGCGTTCTGCGCGCACGCGATCATGGGCCGCGACCTGATGGTGGTGCCCGACGCCACCGCCGACGCGCGGTTCGCGGACAACCCGTTCGTGACCCAGGACGACGGGATCCGCTTCTACGCGGGCGCGCCGCTGCTCACGGCCGAGGGCGCCGCCCTGGGCACGCTGTGCGTGGTCGATCACAATCCGCACCGGCTGAACCTGGACCAGATGAAGGCCCTGCGCGCCCTGGCCAAACAGGTCACTGAGCTGCTGGAACTGCGCCGGCTCGTGGTCACCGACGAGTTGCGCCCGAAGACGGAGCCGCGGTCCGTCGATCTGGCCTATCTGACCGAGGCGCGCATCCGGGAGCTGCGCGGGATCGCCGACGCGCGCAACATCGCGATCACGCTTGGTCTTACAGACGCGGCATCGGTACACGCTGATCCCGCCAAACTCTCGCGAGCCCTCGACTACGTCATGTTCAGCGCCCTCAAACTGGCCCCGGCCGGCGGACGGGTCGCGGTGCGGGTGCTGGGCTCACCGGCGCCGACGATCGAGATCGGGCACGCCGGGGGCAGCATCCGGCCCGAGTGGCAGGTGGATCTGGCCGGGCAGCGGGAGGCCGACGAACCGGTACCGCACGCCGTGGCCGACATCCTGCGCGCCCACGGGGCCACGGTCACCGACACATCGGCGTTGATCGGCTCGCCGGACGTACGGCTTCAGCTGCGGTTTCCTCCTCACTGAGATTTTTTGTCACACCCTGGTCGTAGTGTGCGCCCGTGCCCCACTACCACCAGGAAACGCTCGACGACCTGTTCGACGATCCCCGCGCCGCCACCCTGTTCTCCACCACGTTCGTCGTGGTCGACCTGGAGACCACCGGCGGCGCACCGGACGGCGGCGGCATCACCGAGATCGGCGCGGTGAAGGTCCGCGGCGGCGAGATCCTGGGCGAGTTCGGCACGCTGGTGAACCCCGAGGAGCGGGTGCCGGCGTTCATCACGGTGCTGACCGGCATCACCGAGATGATGCTGCTGGAGGCGCCGAAGCTGGACACGGTGCTGCCGAGTTTCCTGGAGTTCGCGCAGGGTGCGGTGTGGGTCGCGCACAACGCGCCGTACGACACGGGGTTTCTGAAAGCGGCGTGCGCCAAGCACGGATATCCGTGGCCGAAGCCGATCGTCCTCGACACCGCCGCCATCGCCCGGCGCGCGATGATCGCCGACGAGGTGCCCAACCACAAGCTGTCGACCCTGGCGCGGCACTTCCGCTCGGCCGTGCAGCCGGTGCACCGGGCGCTGGAGGACGCCCGGGCCACGGTCGACGTGCTGCACGGGCTGTTCGCGCGGCTCGGCAGCCTCAAGGTGCACACCGTCGGCGACGTGATCGAGTTCGTCAAGGCCGTCAGCCCGGCCCAGCGGCGCAAGAAACACCTGGCCGAGGGGCTGCCGGACGGGCCGGGGGTCTACGTGTTCCGCGGGCACAAGGACCGCCCGCTCTACATCGGGACGAGCTCGTCCATCGCCACCCGGGTGCGCAGCTACTTCACGGCGGCGGAGAAGCGGGCCCGGATCAGCGAGATGATCACCGCGGCCGAGCGCGTGGAGGCGATCCCGTGCGCGCACTCGCTGGAGGCCGAGGTGCGGGAGCTGCGGTTGATCGCGGCGCACAAACCGCCGTACAACCGGCGCTCGAAGTTTCCGGAGCGGGTGGTCTGGCTGAAGCTGACCAGCGAGGCCTATCCGCGGCTGTCCGTCGTGCGCGAGCACCAGGGCGACGGCGCGGCCTATCTCGGGCCGTTCGGTTCGCGCCGGTTCGCCGAGCTGGCGGCGGCCGGGCTCTACGACGCGCTGCCGCTGCGGCAGTGCACCCACAAGCTGTCGCTGCGCACGCAGACGCCGGCCTGCGCGCTCGCCGAGCTCGGGCGCTGCCCGGCCCCGTGCGAGCACCGGATCTCGGCCGCGGACTACGAGGCGGCGGCCGCGGCACCGTTCCGGGCGGCGACCGTCGGCGACCCGGGGCCCGTGGTGCGGGGGCTGATGGAGCGGATCGAGGCGCTGGCCGAGGTCGAGCGGTACGAGGATGCGGCGACCATCCGCGGCCGGCTCGTCGCGTTCCTGCGCACCGCGATCCGGCAGCAGCGACTGGCCGGCCTGAGCGGATTGCCCGAGGTCGTGGCGGCCAGGCCCGGCGCGAGCGGCGGTTGGGAGATCGCGGTGGTGCGACACGGGCGACTCGCCGCCGCCGGGGTGTCACCCCCGAGGGTGCATCCACAGCCGACGCTGGATGTGGTCTTGGCCACAGCGGAAACGGTCCTGCCGGGCCCGGGACCGACGCCACGGGCGACGCCGGAGGAGACCGAGCGCATCCTGGCGTGGCTCGAGCGGCCGGAAACTCGGCTGGTCAAGACCGATATTGGCTGGTCATCGCCGGTGAACGGAGCCGCGCGGTGGCGAGCCTTCCTCGCCCGCGCCGAGGCGGCCGCCTCGGTTCGAACCGACTTGGACGGGTAGGTACATCGGACGAACGCACATACTCAAATGACCGATCGGATGCCCCGAGGGAAACTAGGCTGGAACCTACCCAAACCCAGGCCAGCATCCGGCCCGTCGGTGAGGAGGTGCCGCTATGGAGCCCGGTATGCAGTCCGGCGCGTCTTTTGGTGCGGGCTCCTCCCCGTCACCGATCCCTGGTGGTGAGTCCCACGACTCGGGGGCTTCAAACATTTCGGGTATGCCGAATGCGACGCACAGCGAGTACATGGTGGACCCAGCGGCGTCGGACGGCAACCCCCCGGAGTTTCCGAATTTCCGCGCCGCACCGCCCGGCTCACTGACCGGCCCCGCGACCAGCCAAGACGCGCACCAACTGGTCGACGAGACGGTCGCCGCACTCGACGAGCCCGGCGTGTCGCAGCCCCAGCGCCCCGCCCCCACCGGCGCCCCCCGGACGATCCGGGTCGAAAACCTGAGCTCCGGCGGCTTCCTCACCCCACCGCCCGGCAACAGCAACGGCGCCCGGCCCGCGGAGATGTTCCTCGGCCCGAAGGGCCTGCCCACCGCGACCATCACAACCCCCGACCGCCGCCGCCCCGCCCCGGCCGCACCAGCCACCGACCCCGCGTCCACCGACCGCACCCAGCCCGACCGCGCTCAACCGGACCGCGCCCAGCCCGACCGCGCTCAACCGGACCGCGCCCAGCCCGACCGCGCCCAGCCCGACCGCGCTCAAAACGACCGCGCCCGCAGCGGCAACGCACAAAACGAGCAGGCCACGGGCGACCGCCCCCAGCCCAGCCGCAACGGCAACGCGCAGCACGAGCAGCAGGCGGACGACCGCGAACACCACAGCCGCGGCCGCCATGCGCACAGCGAGCAGCCGGCGGACGACCGCGAACAGCACGGCCACGGCGGGCATGCACACGGCGGCCATGCACACGGCGAGCAGGAAACGCGCAACCAGAACGGCCACGGGATCGCGCAGGCGGAGCAGGCAGCGGACGTACGCGAGCAGGAAACGCGCGACCGCAACCACAACGGCCGCGGCGGAAGTGCGCAGAGCGAGGACGACCGCGAACAGCACGGCCACGACCGACATGCGCGGGGCGAGCAGCCGGCGGTCGAGCGAATGCGACCAGAGCGCACGCAGGGTGAACAGGCAACCGCCGAGCGAACCCGCGAAGAGCGAATGCGCAGCGGGCGTACGCAGGGTGAACGGGCCACCACCGAGCGATCGCCGAATGATCGCGGTGGTGATGGGGCCGGCAGGCAACACGCAGCGTCAGGACACGCGGACCGAGTGCCCGCGGATCGTATGGCCACGGATCGGGTGCGTCGCCCCGATCATGCGCCGTCCGACCGCGGGCATCAGCATGACCGGGCGCTGAACGACCGGGCCGCGCCCGGCGACCGCGGGGGCAACGAGCACGTATCCCGGGGCGAGCGCGGAACCAACGAGCACGAGCGCCCCGGAAACTGGCCGGCCAACGACCGCGCGATCGAAAAACGCCGCGACGACACCGACCAGCACGCCGAGACCCGCACCACCGACGCCCGCATCACCGACGCCCGCACCGACGCCCGCACCGACGCCCGCACCGACGCCCGCACCGACGCCCGCACCACTGACGCCCCGACCACAACCAGCGGAGACGCCCGCACCGCAACGAGCGCCGAAGCCCGCCACGCGACGAGCGGCGAAACCCGCACCGCGACAAACGCCGGGGCCCGCACCGCAACAAGCCCCGAAGGCAGCACCGAAGGCGCGCCCAAAACCGGTGAGCCGGGAACCAGCGACGAGCAGAGCGACGACGGCGGAAAGCCGCACAACACCCATCAGCACGCCAAGCCGCACCCCCGGGCCCCGCGGCGCGAGATGTTCCCGGACGATCGGTTCGCGGCGCCCAGGAAGAAGCTCACCGCCCCCGCCGCCGACGACTCCCCCGAGGTGCCGCCGCCGCCGAGCTACTCGGCGCTGGTGGGAGGCGCGGTTCCAGGGGACCCGACAGCGACGTACACGGCGATCATCGGCTCCAGGTTGCGGGCCATGCTCCCGTGGCAGTCGTCCAGCGACGATCCGATGGCCGGCATCATCCGCTCGCACCGGCAGATTCATCCGGCGGCGGATGCGGCGTTGCTGCGGCGCGCGTACGCGACGGCCGAGCAGATGCACCGCGGGCAGATGCGCAAGAGCGGCGAGGCGTTCATCTCGCACCCGCTGGAGGTCACCGAGATCCTCGCGGACCTCGGGATGGACACGACGACGCTGGTCGCGGCGCTGTTGCACGACACCGTCGAGGACACCGACTACACGCTCGGGGCGCTGGAGCGGGACTTCGGCGGCGAGGTGGCGCTGCTCGTCGACGGCGTGACCAAGTTCGACAAGATGTTCTACGGCGCCGACGCCGAGGCCGAGACGATCCGCAAGATGATCGTCGCCGCCGGGCGGGACGTGCGGGTGCTGGTCATCAAGCTCGCCGACCGGCTGCACAACATGCGCACCATCGACGCGCGGTCGGTGAAGAGCCGGGTGCGGATCGCCACGGCGACGCGGGAGGTGCTGATCCCGCTGTGCGAGCGGCTCGGGATCCAGGCGCTGAAGCGAGAGCTCGAGGACTGGGTGCTGCGGGCCGTCTCGCCCAGCGGGTACGCCGTGGTCGACGACTACGTGCGGCAGCGGGTCGGCTGGGACGGGTACCTCGACAAGGTCATCTCTGCCCTGACCACCGATCTGAAGCGCTTCGGCCTCGACGCGACGGTCTCGCCACGGCCCCGCCACCTGTACTCGATCTGGAAGGACACCGTCGACGGCAACCACGCCGAGCCGCACGACCTGCCGCGGGTCGTGATCGTGGTCGACGGGCCCGACACGGACTGCTACGCGGCGCTGGGCGCGGTGCACGGCAAGTGGCGGCCGGTACCGGGCCGGTTCAAGGATTTCATCGCGACGCCGAAGAACAACAACTACAAGTCGCTGCACACCACGGTGCTCGGGGCCGAGGGGCGCTCGGTCGAGGTCCTGATCCGCACCGTCGAGATGCACCAGGCCGCCGAGTACGGCATCGTCGCGAACTTCCGCTATCCCACCACCGCCGCCCGGTTCGGCCCCGCGACCAAGGCCGAGCAGCTCGACTGGCTGCGCCGGCTGCTGGACTGGGAGGCGGCCGCGTCCGACCCGTCGCAGTTCATCGCCTCGCTGCGCTGCGACCTCGCCGAGGACCAGATCCTGGTGCTCACGGCGGGCGGCGGGCGCCCGGTGCTGCTCCCGGCCGACGCGACCCCGGTCGACCTCGCCTACATCCTCGGCGCGGACGTCGGCAACCGATGTATCGGCGCAAGGGTCAACGGTCGCCTCAGCGCCGTCTCCTCCCCCCTGGCCGACGGCGACTCGGTGGAGATCATCACCCGCGCCGGCCAGCGCGACGAGTTCGACTTCGACGCCGACGCCCCGGCCCGCGGGCCGTCGCCGGAGTGGCTCGACTTCGTGCGTACCCCGCACGCCCGCCTGCACATCAGCCGCTGGTTCGAGGCCCACGAGGCCCCGGCGATCACGGTCGCCAACAAGGTCCGCCTGGGCCGGCTCGCGATCGGGCTCGCCCTGCGCCAGCAGGGCCGCGGCCTGGCCAGTGACCTTCCGCTGGTACGGCTGGCACCCCGCCTCGGCTTCCCCGACCTCGAGACGCTGCTGGTCGCCGTGGCCGACCACGCCCGCAGCGCCGACGACGTCGTGGCCGAGTTGATCGCCCTGGTCGACCACACCCCGCACTAGCTCACTAGCCTTACCGGATGACCGACTTGCGTGGGCGCGTGCGCGCGCTGGCGTACCGCACGTTCTACCGCCTCCCCGGCCGCTGGAAACGGCGGATCGTGCGCACGTTCCAGCCGACGTACACCATCGGGGCCGTGGTGATCGTCCGCGACCCCGCGCACACGCAACTCCTGCTGCTCCGCCAGCCGCCGGGCGCCGGCTGGTCGCTGCCGGCCGGCCTGATGGACCGCGGCGAGAAGCCGGTCGGCACCGCCTGCCGCGAGCTCGCCGAGGAGACCGGCCTCAAGGTCGCACCCGAGAACATGCGCGCGGCCTCCCCCAACGCGATCGTCCACACCGGCGGCCAGTGGGTCGACATGGTCTTCGAGACCGACCTCGAACCGGGCGCCGACCTCGTCGTCGACCAGGCCGAGATCCTGGAGGCGGCCTGGCACCGCCTCGACAACCTGCCGCCCATGACCGTGTCGACGTCCCGGCTGCTGGCCCACTACGGGATAGGGCCCTACAAGGACTACCCAGAAGTGCTAGAAGCATGAAGAGCCCGCGTTTGTACCTCTACACACCAGGCCTGTCGCGCTCGAACCACGATGCGAAGGCGCGGCATGAACCCCGACCACCGCACAGTCGCACCGGCAGCCGGTCAGCAGAACCGAAGACCGCCGCATGAACGCCGACGTGTGCGCGGTCGTCCTGGCAGCCGGCGAAGGCCGGCGGCTGCGGCCGCTCACGGAGCACCTGCCGAAGGCGCGGCATGAACCCCGGCAACCGCACAGTCGCCCCGGCAGCCGGTCAGCAGAACCGAAGGACGCCGCATGAACGCCGACCTGTGCGCGGTCGTGCTGGCGGCCGGCGAAGGCCGGCGGCTGCGGCCGCTCACGGAGCACCTGCCCAAGGCGCTGTGCCCGATCGGCAATGTTCCCCTGCTGGACCGGGCGCTCCAACGGGTCGAGCACTTCGGCCTCGACGTCGCCGTGAACGCCTGCTACCTCGGGCAGATGGTCGTCGAGCACGTCGGCGAGCGGGCCCACCTGTCCGTCGAGCCGGGCGATCCGCTCGGCACCGCCGGCGGGGTCGGGCTGCTGCGGGACTGGATCGGCGGGCGCGGCGTGCTGGTCGGCAACGCCGACGCATACCTGGCGGCCGAGAACCTGGCGCCCGGCGAGGACATCGCGGCCCTGCTCGAGGGGTGGGACGGGCGGACGGCGCGGCTGCTGACGGTACAAGGGCCGCCTTTTGAGTTTGGTGCTTCGCGGTTCGCCGGCTTCTCCCTCCTGCCGTGGGATCTGGTGCAGGGGCTGCGGCCCGAGCCGTCCGACCTGGTGCGGCTCGTGTGGCGCCCGGCCGAGCGGCAGGGGCGGCTGGAGATCGTCGGATATCCGGGGACCTACCTGGACACCGGCACCCCGGCGGACTATCTGGCGGCGAACCTGCACGCGGTACACGAGAAGGAACTCGTCGCCGAGGACGCGATCGTGACCGGCGAACTCGCCGGGGCCGTCATCGGGGCCGGAGCGCGCGTCGAGGGCCGGGTGCACCGCGGGGTGGTGTGGCCGGGCGGCGTGGTCGCGGCCGGCGAGACGCTCACCGACGCGATCCGGGTCGGCCGGGATCTCACCGTCGCGGCCCACTAGCATGGCGGGTGTCCACAGGCCGGAAGGAGCTCCGCAGGTGATCACCGCGATCGTCCTCATCGACTGCGCCACCGACTCGATCCCGGAGGTGGCCGAGAACATCGCCAACCTCGACGGCGTCAGCGAGGTGTACTCCGTGGCCGGCAACGTCGACCTGATCGCCATGGTGCGGGTGCAGCGCTTCGACGAGATCGCCGAGGTCATCGCGAACCGCATCTCCAAGGTGCCGGGCGTGGTGGAGACCGACACGCACATCGCGTTCCGCGCGTATTCGCGGCACGATTTGGAAGAGGCTTTTGCGATCGGGCTGCCCGACGCCGACTAGTTTTGCGGCCGGGCCTTCGCGGCACCGCAAGAACGCCCCGTTTGCCCTGCTCACTGCGTCGGGAGTGCGGCAAATCGCATCGAAACCGGGTCTCTGACCGGGTACCCTCGCCGCCATGAGGATCGGCATCGTAGGGGCCACCGGGCAGGTCGGCAGCGTCATGCGCCACATCCTGGCCGAGCGGCGGTTTCCGGTAGACGAGTTGCGCCTGTTCGCCTCCGCCCGCTCGGCGGGGCGGCCCATCGACTGGCAGGACAAGCAGGTCACGGTCGAGGACGCGGAGACCGCGGACTTCGCCGGGCTGGACGTCGTGCTGTTCTCGGCCGGCAAGGGCACGTCGAAGGAGCTCGCCCCGAAGGTGGCCGCGGCCGGCGCCGTCGTGATCGACAACTCGTCGGCCTGGCGCATGGACCCCGACGTGCCGCTGGTCGTGGCCGAGGTGAACCCGCACGCCGCCGCCAACCGGCCCAAGGGCATCATCGCCAACCCCAACTGCACCACCATGGCCGCGATGCCGGTGCTGCGCCCGCTGCACGACGAGGCCGGCCTGGTCGCCCTGGTCGCCGCCACCTACCAGGCCGTGTCGGGCGCGGGCCTGGCCGGCGTGGCCGAGCTCGACGAGCAGGTGCGCAAGGTCGCCGACGGGGCCGCCGCGCTCGCCTTCGACGGCGCGGCCGTGGAGTTCCCGGAGCCGAAGAAGTTCGCCGCGCCGATCGCCTTCAACGTGCTCCCCCTCGCCGGCGGGCTCGTCGACGACGGCTCGTTCGAGACCGACGAGGAGCAGAAGCTCCGCAACGAGAGCCGCAAGATCCTCGAGATCCCCGAGCTCAAGGTTTCCGGCACGTGCGTCCGGGTTCCGGTGTACACCGGGCACTCGCTGCAGATCAACGCCCGTTTCGCGCGCCCGATCAGCGTGGCCCGCGCGACCGAGCTGCTCGCGGCGGCGCCCGGCGTGGTGCTCAGCGACGTGCCGACCCCGCTGCAGGCGGCCGGCGCGGACCCGTCCTTCGTGGGCCGGATCCGCGTCGACGAGACCGTGGACAACGGGCTGGCGCTGTTCATCTCCAACGACAACCTGCGCAAGGGTGCCGCCCTGAACGCCGTACAGGTGGCGGAACTGCTGCTGGCGTAGTTACACGTGCCGGTCGAACCAGTCGAGGATGGCGTCGAAGCGCTGGATGCGATGGGACGGCCGGCCGGTGCGCGACAACTCGTGGCCCTCGCCGGGGAAGAGCAGCAGCTCGGCGGGGGCCCCGTTGCGTTTCAGGGCCACGAACAGCCGGTACGCCTGCTCGACCGGGCAGCGCCAGTCCTGCTCCGAGTGGATGATCAGCATCGGCAGGGAGATCCGGTCGGCGTACGTCAGCGGGCTCTGCCGTTCGAAGTCGCGCTGGTACAGCGCGTCGGCGAAGAACCAGCCGATGTCCGACGTCCCGGCGAAGCTGTCGATCGCGTTGACCGCCCGCTCCGACACCGCCGCCTTGAACCGCTCGCCGTGGTGCGCCGCGAGCCAGGTGGTCATGAACCCGCCGTGCGACCCGCCGAGCACCCCGACCCGCCCGGCGTCGAGCCCGGGCTCCTTGAGCGCCGCGTCCAGCAGCGCCAGCAGGTCGGTCGCGGTGACCTCGCCGACGTTACCGCGAATCGGCCCGCCGTGCGCCCCGCCATAGCCCGATGAGCCGCGGGGGTTGCCGTAGACGACCGCGTACCCGCCGCCGGCATAGACCTGGGCCTCGTCGAAGAGCCGCCATCCGTACTGCGTGTAGGGCCCACCGTGAATCATCAGCAGCACGGGGTGCGGGCCCTCGCCGGCGGGCCGGACGATCCAGCCGTGGACCGGGTACCCGTCGGGTGCCTCGGTCGTGATCTCGATCTGCTCCAGGTGCACCTGCCCGGCGCTGAAGGAGGTCAGGCGCCGCTCGCCGGCGTACAGCTCGCCCCAGTCGGCCGGCCCGGCGATCACCACGACGTCGCGGTCGAACCCCGCCACCTGCCGGTCGCCGTCGACGAGGACGGTGGGCTCCCCGCCGTCGTACGGCACCCGCAGCAGCTGCACGGCCCCGCGATGCTCGTTCATGAACAGCACGCCGTCGCCGGTCGCGTCGAGGTCCCCGCCGGGCGCGGCCAGGTGGTACCGCTCGGGGTCGAGCAGCGGGCGGGCGGGTCCACCGGCGACCGGTACCGACCAGAGCGTGTCGTTCTGCAGCACCGGATCGGCCAGCTCGGCGGCGGCGAACACGACCGCGGAGCCGTCCGGCGTGAACCGGGGCAGCGCGGCCACCAGCGTCCCGTCCGTGAGGGCCCGCGGCTCGGAGCCGTCGGCGCGGCAGACCCACACGTCGGCCGACCAGTCGTCGCGGCGGGACGAGGTGAACGTCAGCCACTGCCCGTCGGGCGACCAGCGAGGATCCCCGTTGTCGTACGGGTCGTCGGTGCGCTGTTCGGGCTTGGCCCCTTCGGCGACGGCGAGGGTGAACAGCTGAGCCGGCCGGTCCTGGAAGAACCCGAGCCCGTCGAGCCGGTTGAACAACGTGGTGATCCGGCGCGGTGGCTCGCCGTCGGGGCCGATGGGCTCGCCGTCGCCGGACTTCGCGGTGCCGTAGCGGGGCTCATGCGGTACACGAGCGGAAAAGGCAAGGCTCTTCGAGTCGGGCGCCCACGCGGGCGCGCCGACGCCGAGGGGCTCGTCGGTCAGCTGCCGGGCCTCTCCCCCACTGACCGGGAGCAGCCACAGCTGCGGCTTCGCGCCCTTGTCCTTGCGCCGCAGGAAGGCAAGCCAGCGCCCGTCCGGCGAGAAGCGGGGCGCGCTGTCGTGCCAGCCGTGGGTGAGCTGCGAGGCAGCGCCGTCGTCGCCGGTCGGCACCCGCCACAACTGCGCGGTGTACGAGTCGGTGGGCAGGTCCGGGCGGCTGACCGCGACAACGGCGACGGTACCGTCGGGGCTCAGGGTAGGCGCCCCGGGTATGCGCATTTGCGGCAGATCGGTGGGTTTCACGTTGTGCACCCTAGCTCCGTTCGGCCCCGTTGCACCCCCGCCCCTACCCTGACTGACATGGAAACGGTCGCCCGCGGGTCCGACACGATCGCCCTGCACTTCCACCCGGCCCCCGACGACGCGCCAACGCTGGCGGTGCTGTGGCCGGCCATGGGCGTACCGGCGCGCTACTACCGCAAGTTCGCCGAGAACCTGGGCGCGGCCGGCGTAGCCACAGTCGTGCCCGACCTGCGCGGCACAGGCTCGAGCACCCCTGTTCCGAGCCGCACGTCCCGCTACGGCCTGGCCGACCTCACCGACGACATCGACGCCGTCCTGCAACACCTGAAGCCCCGCCGCGCCGGCCGCCGGACCATCCTCATCGGCCACTCCCTGGGCGGCCAGGCATGCGCCCTGCACCTGGCCACCGACCCGACAACCGACGTGGCAGGCCTGGCCCTGCTGGCGGTGGGCCTGCCGTACTGGCGCGACTACCCGCCCGCCCGCCGCCTGCCCGTCCTGCTGCAAACCCAGACCTTGGCCGCCACCTCCGCCGCCCTGCGGGTCTGGCCGGGCTGGGGCTTCGGCGGCCGCCAGTCCCGCGGCGTGATCCGCGACTGGGCCTACACAGCTCGCACGGGCCGCTACCCCCACCTCAACGGCCTCGACCTGGAAGCCGCGCTGACCCGCGTGACGACACCGGTGCTGGCGGTCGACATGGCCGGCGACCAGTTCACCCCGCCGGGAACCGTCACCCGGCTCCTGGCCAAGCTGTCGAGCGCACCCGTGACCCGTGAGACGTACGCGCCGGACGGGGTGGCGATCGACCACTTCCGCTGGGCCAAGCACGGCGAACCCCTGGCCGCACGCCTGGCCGACTGGTCTGCGGCACTGTGACTCCCGGCCGGCCCCGCGCCGGATGAGGCACGTCGCCAGCCCCGCCACGTGGGGAAGGCAACCCCGGCGGCGATCTCAACGGCAGGCAGTCGTGGCCAAGGCACCGTATGCGGCCAGGATCAAATCATTGCTTTTCTCCCCCTTAAGGATGAAAAGCTCTTCGCTCTTCCACACACCCGCCGAAGAACCCGCTCGGCTGCCGACGAACCCGAGCGAAAGCCACGGCCGCGCGCGGAACCGTTCCAAAACCGAACCAGTCCAAGCGGGCAACAGCAGTTGACCACCGCGCCCGAACACATCGCAGCGGGTCCGTGTCACCCGCCGCGGGAAAGCGAAGGGCCCCCGGCGACCAGCGCCGGGGGCCCTTCGAAAAGCGGAGCTCAGTGCCCCGAAGTGATCTCTTCGCGCTCGGTGTCCGCCACCTGGCGCGGAGCCGGCTTCGCCGGTGGGGCGGCCTTCTCGATCGGGTAGAAGAAGCCCTTCACCGTCGGGGCCAGAGCGCCCAGGCGGTTCATCTTCTTCGGCACGACCCAGCCGCCGTACTCCAGCCCGTGGTGCCCGTCGCCGTCCGCGTGGCCGTTGCCGTTGGCCGAGGGCAGCGGCTGGTGGACCTCGATGAAGCGGCCGTCCGGCAGGCGGCGGATGATGCCCGTCTCCACGCCGTGGGACAGGACCTCGCGGTCGTGCTGCTGCAGGCCCAGCGCGATCCGGTACGCCACGTAGTACGCCAGCGGCGGCACGACCAGCATGCCGATGCGGCCCGCCCAGGTCATGGCGTTGAGGCTGATGTGGAACTTGTCGGCCAGCACGTCGTTGCCGCCGGAGATGAGCAGCACGACGTAGAACGCGATCGCCATCGAGCCGAGGGCCGTGCGGAACGGGTTGTCCCGCGGGCGCTCGAGCAGGTTGTGGACGGCCTTGTCCTTGGTGAACCTGGCCTCGATGAACGGATAGAAGATCGGCAGCATCGTCAGGATGCCCGGTAGGACGACCGTCGGCCAGAAGATCGGTGGGATGGTGTAGCCGTCACCCCAGCCGAACAGGTCGAATCTGATCTCCCAGGCCGGGAAGAGACGCGTGGAGCCGTCCAGGAACATGACGTACCAGTCGGGCTGGCTCGCCGCCGAGACGACCGCGGCCTTGTAGGGGCCGAACAGCCAGATCGGGTTGATCTGGAAGAGGCCGGCCAGGGCGGCGATCATGGCGAACACGATCATGAAGAAGCCGCCGGCCTTGGCCGCGAAGCCCGGGAACATCCGCACGCCGACCACGTTGGTGTTGGTCCGGCCGGGGCCGGGCCACTGGGTGTGCTTCTGCTTCACCAGCAGGCCCATGTGGACGCTGATGAGTGCCAGCAGCGCACCCGGGACGAGCAGCACGTGGACGATGTACAGCCGGTCCAGGATCACGGTGCCGGGGAACTCGCCGCCGAACAGCGAGGTGGTCACCCAGGTGCCGACGATCGGGATGGAGAGCATGATCGCCGAGGCGATGCGCAGGCCGGTGCCGGACAGCGCGTCGTCGGGCAGCGAGTAGCCGCCGAAGCCCTCGAGGAAGCCCATCCAGAACAGCAGCACGCCGACGATCCAGTTGGCCTCGCGCGGCTTGCGGAACGCACCGGTGAAGAACACCCGGAACATGTGCACCACGATCGCGGCCATGAACAGCAGCGCGGCCCAGTGGTGCATCTGGCGCATGAACAGGCCGCCGCGCACGTCGAAGGAGAGGTGCAGGGCGGTGTTGTACGCCTGCGACATCTCCACGCCCCGCAGCGGCGTGTAGCTGCCGTTGTAGACCGTTTCGGCCAGCGAGGGGTCGAAGAACAGCGCCAGGAAGATGCCGCTGAGCAGCAGCACGATGAAGGAGTAGAGCGCGATCTCACCCAGCAGGAACGACCAGTGGTCGGGGAAGACCTTGTTCAGCAGGCGGCGCAGCGGGGTGGCCGCCTGGAACCGCTCGTCGAGCGCGCTCGCCGTGTTGCCCGGCAGGGCGCGCATGTCGATCTTGCGCCGTTTCATGGCCGCTCCCAGAAGGCCGGTCCGATCGGGATCCGGTAATCAGACGTCGCTACGAAGTATCCCTCATCGTCCACCGTGATCGGCAGCTGCGGCAGCGCCCGGCTGGCGGGGCCGAAGACCGGCCGCGCGTTGTCGGTGATCTGGAACTGCGACTGGTGGCAGGGGCACAGCAGGCGGTTCGTCTGCTGCTCGTACAGGCTGGCGGGGCAGCCGGCGTGGGTGCAGATCTTGGAGTACGCCACGTAGTTCTGCCACTGGGAGTCCTTGTTGACTTCCTTGGCGTTCTTCAGCGTCTCCAGCGCGTCCTGCTCCCGCAGGTGGATCAGGAGCGTCGGCGAGTCGGCGTACTTGTTCGTCGCACCCTCGGGGATGCCCGGGAAGACCGTGATCTGGCCGCCGACGCTGATGTCGGCCGGGCGGATCGGGGTGCCGTCCTCGTGGGTGAGGCGGACCGGCTTGCCGTCGTTGTGCTTGGGGTCCCAGCCGGTGGTGAAGAAGATGTTCTCGTCACCCTGCTTGGGGGCCTTGATCAGCGAGCCGACCAGGACCGCGCCGGCGACCGCGCCCAGCGGGGCGGCACCGGCCAGGAAGGCCAGGCCGACGAACTTGCGCCGCTTGAGGCCCAGCTCGTCGCCCATGTTCAGGATCGTGGCCGCGGTGAGCTTCTGCTCGGTGCTGTCCGAGTGCCCGTCGTGGCGCTCCTGGATCGAGACCTCCTCGGGCAGGAGCTTCTTCGACCAGGTGATGATGCCCAGGCCCAGGGTCAGCAGGCACAGGCCGAGGGTCGCGCCGAGGACCGGCGTGTAGAACGGGAACCAGGCCTGGTACGTCGAGTCGCCGTGGCCGTAGTGCCAGGGCCACCAGATGTAGGCGACCACGAACGCGGTCCCGAACAGCCCGGTGAGCAGGAACATGAAGGCCAGCACGCGCTCGATGCGCTTCTCGGCCTTCGTGCCCGGCACCGGGAACCGCGGCGCGTAGTGCACGATCTCGACGCCGTCGCGGCGGGCGCCCTCGCGGACCAGGTCGAACCGGGTGAGCTCCGGGTCGCTCGCGTCGAACTGCTCCTCGGTGGGAGCGCTGTGCGTGGTGGTCATGACTTCCCTGCAATCCACAGCGTGGCGAAGACGAGCGCCGCGATACCGATGAGGAAGATGACGAGCCCCTCCGGGACCGGGCCGTAGCGCCCGATGTTCCAGCCACCGGGGTCGCTCGCGGGGTTCTGGTTCAGGTTCTGCACGTAGGCGATGATCGCGGCCTTGTCGTCCGGGCTCAGCTGGTTGTTGCCGAACACGGGCATGTTCTGCGGGCCGGTCAGCATCGCGCCGTAGATGTCGCGGTTGGTGGAGTGCTGCAGCGACGGGGCGAACTTGCCCGAGGACAGCGCGCCGCCGCCGGTGCTGAACGCGTGGCAGGACGAGCAGTTGACGCGGTACAGCTCACCGCCGTGGGCGAGGGTCTTGGGGTCGGCCTTCGCCTTGTTGACGTCCGCGTCGAGGCTCTCCGCGGTCGGCAGCTGCGGGCCGCCGCCCAGCTCCTGGATGTACGCGCCGATGTCGGCCGCGTCCTTCTCGCTGTACATCGGCTGCTTGCGCTCGGCCTGGGCCTCCTGGCGCGCCAGCGGCATGCGGCCGGTGTTGACCTGGAACTCGACCGCCGCGGAGCCGACGCCGATCAGGCTCGGGCCGCGGTTGTCCACACCCTGCCCGTTGGTGCCGTGGCAGGTGATGCAGCTGGTCTCGTAGAGCTCCTTGCCGTGCTTGGCGGCGTCCGAGAGGGCCGGCACGTCCTCGGCCCGGCCGACGCCCGGGGCGTATGCGCTGTAAAGGCCGCCGACAATCGTGAGCGCGGCGATCAGGCGCACGGCCGCCTCAAGGCGGCGGCGCAGCTTGCTCCGCGCCGCGCGCCTACCACCCGGCACCAGCCGGGCAAGCGGCCGCTTGCTCTGCTCAGAAGTCATGGCTTCACCTTTGTCGTCATCACCTATGTCGTCTCGGTGGTTGTTCGGTGGTGGTAAGACCCTGCGGGTGGTCCGGGTGTGACGGGGCCCGGGAGCGATCGGTCTACTGCAGGAAGTAGATCATCGCGAACAGCGCGATCCAGACCACGTCGACGAAGTGCCAGTAGTACGACACGACGATCGCCGCCGTCGCCTGGGCCGGCGTGAAGCGCCCCATCGTCGTGCGGATGAGGTAGATGACGAACGCGATGAGGCCGCCCGTGACATGGAGGCCGTGGAAGCCGGTCGTCAGGTAGAACATCGAGCCGTACCCGTCACCGTTGATCTTCACGCCCTCGCCGACCAGGTTGCGGTACTCGTTCACCTGGCCCAGCACGAAGATCAGGCCCATGACGAAGGTCAGCGCGAACCACCGGCGCAGGCCGTGCACGTCACCGCGCTCGGCGCGGAACACGCCGATCTGGCAGGTGATGGACGACAGCACGAGGATGACGGTGAATGTCAGAGCGTAGGGGACGTTCAGCACCTCGGTGTGCTTCTCCCAGAGCTCCGGCGCTGCCGCGCGGATGGAGAAGTACATCGCGAAGAGTGCCGCGAAGAACATCAGTTCGCTGGAGAGCCACACGATCGTCCCGACACTGACCATGTTGGGCCTGGTCAGTGAGTGGATCTGGCTCTTGGCAATCGCTGGGGCCGCAGTCACAGCGTCATTATTGCCCCCGATCATCACCGCGTTTGCGCGGGGTCCACCAGACACGGACGATTCGTGCGGCGGCATAGTGTGGAGACGTGCTCCAAGCTGCCGAATCAGGTCCTCCCAGCGCGGCCACGATCCTCGGGTCGTTCCACGTGTCGTGGCTGACGCTGGTGCTGCTGGCCGCGGCCGGTGTCTACCTCGCCGGCGTGGTGAAGCTGCGCCGCCGCGGCGACGCGTGGCCGATCTCCCGGACCCTGTTGTTCCTGTTCCCCGGCCTGGGGGCGATCGCATCTGTCACGATGAGCGGGGTCGAGGAGTACGACACGACGCTCCTGAGTGTCCACATGATCCAGCACATGGTGCTGTCCATGATCGCGCCGATCTTCCTGGCGCTGGGCGCTCCGGTGACGCTCGCCCTGCGCACGCTGCCGCCCCGCGGCCGCAAGACGCTATTGGCGATCGTGCACTCCCGGGCCGCGCGGATCCTGGCATTTCCGCTGGTGGCCTTCGGCTTCTTCGTGGTGACGCCGTTCGTGCTCTATTTCACGAATCTCTACGAGCTCACGATGCGCCACGAGTGGTTCCACGAGCTCACGCACGCGCACTTCATCGCGGTGGGCTGCCTGTTCTTCTGGCCGCTGATCGGACTGGACCCGCTGCCGGGCCGGTGGCCGTACCCCGCCCGCGCCCTGCTGATGTTCCTGAGCACCCCGTTCCACACGGTCCTGGGGCTGACGATCATGCAGAGCAAGACCCTGCTGGGCGGCGACTGGTACCCCTCCCTGCACCTGAGCTGGACGGACCCGGCCGCCGACCAGGTCACCGCGGGCGGCATCCTGTGGGCGGGCGGCGAGTTCGTCTCGGTCACGATGCTCGCCGTGCTGGTCGTGCAGTGGATGCGCCAGTCCGACCGGGAGGCCAAGCGCATCGACCGGCAACTGGACCGCGAGGAGCAGCTGGCGCGCGAGGAGGCCGAGTGGTCCGCCCGCACGGGAATCGCCATCACCCCGGACGGTACGATCCCGGAGGCAGACGCCACACGAGGAGCAGCGCGCACATGAGCGAGCACATTGTCCTGCTGTACAGCGACGACGCCGAGGTCCGCGACCGCATGCGGCTGGCCATCGGCACCCGCCCCGCGGCCGACCTGACGGTCCGGTTCGTCGACGCCTCGACGTACGCCGAGGTCGTCAAGCTCGTCGACGACACCGACGTCGACCTGCTGGTGCTCGACGGCGAGGCCACCCCCGGCGGCGGGCTGGGCATCGCCCGGCAGCTCAAGGACGAGATCGCCGACGCGCCGCCGGTCGTGCTGGCCATCGCCCGCGCCGCGGACCGGTGGCTCGCGTCCTACGCGAAGGTCGAGGGCACGATCATGTACCCGCTCGACCCCGTCACCACCGGCGAGACCGTCTCCGCCCTGCTCCGCGCATACCCCGCCATCCGCCGGTAGGCCCCGGGCGCGCACCGGCAGGGCCGCCGGTGAGGCGCGTGGGCGACTCGGACATCCCCCTCTGGAGGCCGCCATGGGCGACCGCACCTGGCCGACGCTGCTCACCGCCCTGCTCCGCGGGGAGGACCTGTCCACCGAGGACACCCGGTGGGCGATGGGCGAGATCTTCGCCGGCTCCGCGACGCAGGTTCAGACCGCGGCGTTCGTGATCGCCCTGCGCGCCAAGGGCGAGACCCCGGCCGAGGTGGCCGGGTGCGCCGAGATGATGCTGGAGTTCGGGGCCAAGGTGCCGGTCTCCGACGAGCTGCGCAACGCGGCCGTGGACATCGTCGGCACCGGCGGCGACCGGGCCAACACCGTGAACATCTCCACCATGGCCGCGGTCGTGACCGCGGCCGCCGGGGTGCCGGTGGTCAAGCACGGCAACCGGGCCGCCTCCTCCTCGACCGGCGCCGCCGACCTGCTCGAGCGGCTCGGGGTGACCATCGACATGGGTCCCGAGGACGTGGCGCGGTGCGTGCACGAGGTCGGCATCGGCTTCTGCTTCGCCGCGCGCTTCCACCCGGCCATGCGCCACGCGGGCGTGCCGCGCCGCGAGATGGGCGTGCCCACGGTGTTCAACTTCCTGGGCCCGCTCACCAACCCGGCCCAGCCCACGGCCGCCACCATCGGCTGTTTCGACCGGCGGATGGCCCCGGTGATGGCCGATGTTCTGGCCAAACGCGGTTTTTCGGTACTGCTGGTGCGCGGCGAGGACGGCCTGGACGAGTTCACCACCGCGGCGGCGACCCGGGTCTGGGTCGTCAGCGGCGGGACGGTCACGGAGACCCTGTTCGACAGCACCGATCTCGGCCTGGCCCGTTCGGCCCCGGGCGACCTGCGGGGCGGGGACTCCGCGCACAACGCGGACGTGGCGCGGCGGATGTTCGCCGGCGAGCCCGGCCCGGTGCGCGACGCGGTGCTGCTCAACGCGGCCGCGGCGATCGCCGCCCGGGCCGGCGGCCTGAGCGTCGACGGCCTGGCCGGGCAGCTGCGGGCGGGTCTGGAGCGGGCCGCGGCGGCGGTCGACTCGGGGGCGGCGACGGCCCTGGTCGAGCGCTGGACCGCCTTCGAATCCACCCCCATCGACGCATAACCGGCGGCCCGCACCGGCCGTTGGTTGGGGCATGGCCGAACTGCCCCGCAACAACCCCAAGAAGGCGATGCTCTCCGCGGTCGTGGCGGGCGCGCTGACGCTCGGCTTCGCCGCGACGATGGCGAAGTCGTGCGCCGCGCCGGCCAAGCAGCAGGCGGAGCCGGCCAACCAGGCCCTGGAGATGGTCGACTCGCTCGCCTCGCGCCTGGTGCTGGGCCTGGACACCGACGCGACGCTGCAGTACGCGACGCCGTCCGGGGCGATCGTGACCGTCTCGCAGTCCTCGCCGCGGCGGGCGTACCGGGGCGGCGGCGTGACGTACATCTCGACGCCCGACGGTACGTACCTGTGCAGCACCGGGGTCGCCCCGTCGCCCGCCAAGGGCAAGAAGCCGCTCACGGCGCCGGTGACGTGCCAGGAAGGGTCGGGGCAGGACGCCATGTCCCCCACCGAGGCCAAGGCCATCAGCGTGGCGTTCGGGGGCGAATTCCTGGCCCCTGAGGCGGCGCTGGGCCGGCTGGCCACGATCGCCAAGGGCACGGGGGTGCGCGCCGGGGCCTCCAAGCGCGGCGACGCCCAGTGCGTGTCGGTGACCGCGACCGGGATCCGCACCGAGATGGCCTGCGTGAACCCGGCCGGGCTGCTCGCGTACTTCCAGGGCACCAGCGACGCCGGCAAGACCACCGAGCTGATCCTGCAGTACACGACTCCCAGCGTCAGCGAAGAGGCCTTCCTGCCGCCGAAGCCCGCGCCGAGCGCCACTGCCGCCAAAAAGTGACCTGACACGCGCGGGTGGATGCACGGCGAAGGCGGTGGGCGATGCGACTGTGGCGGCATGGAGCTGCACTGCGACACCTGCGCCCGGGTGCGGATCTTCGAGAAGCCGGCCTGCGCCGACCACCCGCGCGCGACCTGCCCCGACCGGGCCTGCACGGGCTGTGGCGCCGCGATCGTGGTGGCCCCGGTGATCATGCTGATGGACCGCAAGCCCCGGGTCATCCTGCGCCGGGCCGCCTGAACGTCCGTTCAGCTACCGGCAAGGACCGCTTGGCGCAGGAAACCGCCGCGCGACACATAGACGCGTGAGAATCCCGTCCATGAAGCTCCGCCGCCTGGCAGTACCCCTTGCCGCCCTGCTCCTCGCGGTCGGCGTCGGCACCGACGCCCACGCCGCAGTACCCACGGACAAGCCCGCCGTCATGGCGAGCTGGTCGCAGCCGACCAGCGCCAGCGCCGCCGCCTGGAACTCGGCCCGTCAGCATCAGGCCGACTGGGCCGCCTACGCCTTCGACTGGACGACCGACTACTGCTCGTCCAGCCCCGACCAGCCGCTCGGCTTCGACTTCCGGCTGCCGTGCCAGCGCCACGACTTCGGCTACCGCAACTACAAGGCCATCGGCGCGTTCCCGGCCAACAAGAGCCGCATCGACGACTCGTTCTACTACGACCTCAAGGCCAAGTGCGCCACGTACAACGCGTTCGTGCGCCCGGCCTGCACGAGCCTGGCCTGGACGTACTACCAGGCGGTCGCGGCCTTCGGCAGCGTGCAGCTCTCCGCCGCGGCCATGGACAAGGCCCAGGACCTGCTCGCCAAGGGTCAGCAGGCCCAGGCCCGCGCTGAGGCCCGGGCATAGCAAAAAAGGGGGCCCGCAAGGGCCCCCTTCTCAGCAGACGAGCGTCAGTGCTCGGCCCCGCGCCGGGTGCCGGTGTAGTACTCGAACATCAGCCCGCACGTCGCGAACAGCACCGAGATCAGGCCGGCGGCGACGAGCCACCACTGGTCGAAGGCCAGGCCCAGGCTCGCGATGCCGGCCGAGAGGGCCAGGCCGAACGGCCAGTAGCTGCCCGGGCTGAAGAAGCCCAGGTCGCCGGCGCCCTCGGCGATGTCCGCCTCCGGGCGGTCCTCCGGGCGCGGTGCGATGCGCCGGGAGATGATCCACAGCGCCCCGCCGATCATGGTCAGCAGCAGGCCGGACAGGATCAGCGCGATGACGCCGATCCACTCCACGCCCTGGTGACCGGACTGCTCCAGCGGCGCCGAGTTCGTCCACCAGCCGTACAGCGCGGCCATGGCGAACACGAACAGGGCCAGTACGAAGAAGAGACGGTTCTCAGCCTTCATCGCCGTTCGCCTCTCAGCTCGAGGACCGCTTGGTGCGGTCGGTGTCGAACGGGTGGGTCTTGGTCGCGTACCCGTTGTTCGGGAAGCCCAGCGAGGCCAGCGCCTCGGGGGTGCTCTTGCCCGTGGTCCGCAGCGAGAGGTACTGCGTGTACTGCTCGGCGCTCACCACACGCAGCTCGAAGTTCATCATCGAGTGGTACGTGCCGCACAGCTCCGCGCAGCGGCCCACGTAGGCGCCCTCGGCGTTGTCCTTGAGCTTGATCTCGAAGCGGTTCTCCACGCCCGGGATGACGTCGCGCTTGAACAGCACGTCGGGCACCCAGAAGGAGTGGATGACGTCCCGGGAGGTCTCCTTGAACTGCACGGTCTTGCCGGCCGGCAGCACGAGGACCGGGATGTAGTCGTCGGAGCCGACCGTGGTCACCGGCTTGCCGTCCGGGCCCTTCGAGTCGGTGTAGACGAACTGCCAGTTCCACTTCGAGGCGATCACCTCGACGTTGACGTCCGGGTTCTTGGAGAGCCGGTCGACGTCGGTCTGGATGACCGCGGTGTAGAAGAACAACACGGCGATGACCACGAAGGGCGCCACCGAGTACAGAATCTCGAACGGCATGTTGTAGCGCGTCTGCGGCGGCAGCTCGTCGCCCCGCTTCCGGTAGCGCACCACGCACCAGAAGATCAGGCCCCAGACGAAGACACCGACGGCGAGCGCCGCGACGACCGACCCGATCCACAGGTCGTACATCCGGTCACCCTGCTCGGTGATGCCCTTGGGCCAGCCGAAGCCGTTGAACGTGTCCCCGACGGAGCAACCGGCGAGCAGGGTTGTCGCCCCGACGGCCGAGACGGCGAGCCCGATGGCGCGCGCGGGGCTCAAACCTCTTGAGACCACCTGCTCCTGCCTCCTTAGCAGCGCCGTGAAAGCCCTCTGCAGTAGCTTCTCACGGCAAGCCTCACCAACGCTGGCGAGCGTACTCGACCATGTGCGGTCCGCCCGGCTTGGGGTGGTCGTGTCCGGGTCGGGATACCGTTGCGCGGGTGGGCGTCTACTTGGACTCGGCGACCGCCGCTCCCCCGCATCCCGTTGCGCTGCAAGCGTTTCAGGCCGCGATCGAGGACGGCTGGGCCGACCCCGGCCGGCTCTACACCCCGTCGCGGCGGGCCCGGCAGCTGCTCGACGCGGCCCGGGAGACGGCGGCCGGCGTGTTGGGTGTGCGAGCCGATGAACTGCAGTTCACGGCCGGTGGAACGGATGCGGTACGCCGCGCCGTGGCGGGCGTGCGCCGCTCGCGCGAGCGGCGCGTGGTGGTGCACAGCGCGGTCGAGCACTCCTCGGTGCTACGGGCGGCCGGCGCCGACGCGGTCTCCGTGCCGGTCTCGCGCACGGGGGTGGTCGACCTCGACGCCCTGGAATCGGCCCTGACCTCGGGAAATTCCGCGGAAACGGCCCTCGCGGCGGTGCAGAGCGCGAATCATGAGGTGGGAACGGTCCAGCCGGTCGCCGCCGCGGCGGAGCTGTGCGCCGCGGCCGGGGTTCCGCTGCTGGTCGACGCCGCGCAGACGATCGGCCGCGCGCCGCTGCCCACGGGCTGGTCGCTGCTCACCGGCAGCGCCCGCAAGTGGGGCGGCCCGGCCGGGGTCGGCCTGCTGGTGGTCCGCAAGGGCACCCGGTGGGAGGCACCCTGGGAGGACGCGGCGGCCGACGTGCCGGCGGTGGTCGCGGCCGCGGCGTCGCTGCGGGCGTTCGCCGAGGACGCTCAAGCGGAGTCGGTACGCCAGAGCGCCCTCATCGAGGAGATCCGCCGGACCGTCCCGGCGACCGTGCCGGACGTCGAGGTCGTCGGCGAGCCGGACGAGCGGCTGCCGCACATCGTCACCTTCTCCTGCCTGTACGTGGACGGCGAGGTGCTGCTCACCGCCCTCGACCGGGCCGGGTTCGCGGTCTCGTCGGGCTCCGCCTGCACGTCGGACACCCTGCGCCCCTCGCACGTGCTGGCCGCGATGGGCGTGCTCACCCACGGCAACGTGCGAATCTCACTCCATAGTGGAGTGTCCACGGCGGACGTCCGGGCCTTCCTCGACGTGCTGCCGGGCCTGGTCGCCGCGGCCCGCGCGGAGGCCGGCCTGTGAATCTCGTCATCGACGCCCGTGGCAAGCGCTGCCCGCTCCCGGTGATCATGCTGGCCAAACTGGCCGCCCAGCAGGAGCCGGGCACCGAGATCGCCGTGCTGGCCGACGACCCGGCCGCCGCGATCGACATCCCCGCCTGGTGCCGCATGAAGGGCCACACGTTCCTGTCAACCAACGGCAATCGGCACACATTGGTGCTCTAGGGCCCGGTGCGGTTTTGAGGGGGTGTGGGTGGAGCTTGCTCCCCCACTGCTCTTCAGGACATCGAACGGTAGACCCCGCTGCCAGGGCGCCCATACAGCGCTGAGACCTCACGGTGCTGGCCAGACAAAGGGGCCTAAGAGACGGTGACCGCCACGCGGTCGCCGGCGACGCACAGCCACTCGTAGGCGGCGACCCGGTCGACGCCGGCGAGGGTGACCCGGCCCCGGACCACCCGGGGGAACTGGGCCGGGCGGCGGGACTTCACGGCCGCGGCCATGATCGGCGCGAACAGGACCAGCGGGACCGCGGCGATCGCGATGCTCGGCAGGGTCAGCATGAGCAGCAGCGTGGCCACGCCGACCAGGGCGGCCCCGATCGCGACCGGGTACCCCCAGCGGCGGGCCTGCTCGTAGCGGCGGAAGGCGCGGGCCTGCTCGGCGGTGAGGGTGACCGGCACCGGCCGGCGGCGCCACGGCGGGCCGTCAGCCTCGGCGGCGATGACGACGCCCGGGCGGCCGTCCACGATCGAGCGGCCGGGCAGGGGCAGGTCGGTGACGCGCGCATCCCACGACACATTCACGCGAGCCATCATGCGGCACACGCGCCCCACGCGCTACCCCGCGTTACGAGCCGCTCACCGCTCCACCGCGCAGCCGCCGGATCGCCAGGTAGGCCTCACAACCCAGGCAGAGGCCGAAGAAGCCGTTCAGGAACGCCGCGACCAGGGCGAACGCCGCGAAGACGATACCCAGCAGCGGGACGCCGCCGAGGTACCCGACGACGGCGACCACGGTGAAGACCAGCCCGACGGTCTGGGCGAACCGCACCGGGGCGGGGTCCTCGCGCTCGGCCGGCGGGGCCAGGCGGGGCGCGACGGCGTAGCGGTACAGCAGGCCGTAGGGGGTCCGGCGGGGGTCGAAGGCGCCGATGGCGAACACCACGGCCTGCGCCAGGGCCAGCCAGCCGGAGCCGGTGAGCAGCACGATCACGAAGACGACCGTGGTCAGCATCGCCGCGAAGCGGGGGCCGCGGGGGTCGAGGCCGGTCATGCGGTGAGCACCTCCGTGACGGTCCGGCGCAGGTCGGCCCGGTCGGGGACGCCGACGGTGCGGTGCGCGACGCGACCGGCGCGGTCCACGATCAGCAGGGTCGGCAGCCGCCAGATGTCGAGGGACTTCACGGCGTCGAGGTGCGCGTCGGCGTCGACTTCGACATGCCGTACCAGAGCCAGGTCTTTCGCGAGATCAGCGCAGACGGCCCGGACCTGACGGCAGGGTGCGCACGTCGCCGACGTGAAATGCAGCAGGGTGACGCCGTCCGATCGGCCCGGGGGCAGCAGGCCGGGCGGCAACTCGCCGGCGGAGACGCGAAGGCGACCGTAGCGGGCCCGGTAGAGCAGGCCGGCCACGGTCGCCGCGGCGAGCACCGCCAGGACCACGTAGATCACGGCGGCAACGATACTCTCAACCCTACCTGTCCGATAGGGATAGCTGAGTCACGCGGGCAGGTGCGGGCGGATCTCGTCGGCCGCCGCGTCGCCGTAGGTGTCGGCGATGCGCTTGGCGAAGTCGTCGCGCTGGATCGTGTACTCCTGCGGGCCGACGGTCTCCAGCACGAGCGCGGCCACCATCGAGCCGACCTGGGCCGCCCGCTCCAGGGTGAGTCCCCAGCTCAGGGCGGCGAAGAAGCCGGAGCGGAAGCCGTCGCCGACGCCGGTCGGGTCGACCGTCTGCACGCCGCGGATGGCCGGTACCCGGATCTCCTCGGCCAGGCTGCGGCTGCGGATGACCACGCCGTCCTTGCCCAGCGTGGTGATCACGATCCCGACCTTGTCGAGCAGGTCCTCGGTGGTCAGGCCGGTCTTGCTCTCCAGGAGTTCCTTCTCGTACTCGTTGGTGAGCAGGTACGCCGCCCCGTCCACGAGCTTCGCGATCTCCGTGCCGGGCATGATCGCCAGCTGCTGGGAGATGTCGGCCGCGAAGGCGATGCCCCGCTCGCGGCACTCCTCGGTGTGCCGGAGCATGCCGGCCGGGTCGTTCGCGCCGATGATGACCAGATCGAGGCCGCCGACGCGGGCGTTGACCGGCGACAGCTCGATGTTGCGCGCCTCGGACATCGCGCCCGCGTAGAAGGAGGCGATCTGGTTCATGTCGTCGTCGGTGGTGCACACGAACCGGGCGGTGTGCGCGACCTCGCTGACCAGGATCGAGTCGCAGTCCACGCCGTGGCGGGTGAGCCAGCTGCGGTAGTCGGCGAAGTCCGCCCCGACCGCGCCGACCAGGATCGGGCGCAGGCCGAGCAGGCCCATCCCGAAGGCGATGTTGGCGGCGATCCCGCCGCGCCGGACCGTGAGGTCGTCGACGAGGAACGACAGCGACACCTTGTGCAACTGGTCGGCCAGCAGCTGCTCCGCGAAACGGCCCGGGAAGTGCATCAAGTGGTCGGTCGCGATCGAGCCGGTGACGGCGATCTTCATAGGAGAACCTCAATGGATCGGCGGGTGCGAGCGTCGACAGCCTACCCCGAAGACACCGAACGGCCGCCCGGAAGTAACCCGGTACGGCCGTTCAGAAGAAGGCTCGATCAGTGGAAGGAGTCGCCACAGGCGCAGGAGCCCTGGGCGTTCGGGTTGTCGATGGTGAAGCCCTGGGCGTCGATGCGGTCGGCGAAGTCGATCGTCGCGCCGGTCAGGTAGGGCACGCTCATGCGGTCGACGACGACCTCGAAGCCGTCGTACGTGCTGACCTTGTCCCCGTCGAGCGAACGCTCGTCGAAGAACAGCTGGTAGCGCAGGCCGGAGCAGCCGCCGGGCTGCACCGCGACGCGCAGCCGCAGGTCGTCCCGGCCCTCCTGCTCGAGCAGGCCCTTCACCTTGAGAGCGGCATCCGCGGTGAGGCCGATGCCGGCCGGGTTGTCCGTCTGAACGGGCTCGGCAAGCTGCGAAGCGGTCACGATCAAAGCTCCCTGCGGTGATGTCTACGGTTCCTCGAAGGTCAACGCCGCGGCCTCCGGGGGCTATTCCCACTTCATAGTGACACGACTTCTGCTAGCGGCTCCACTGCCTGGCCAGGCGTTGTCCGAGCGCACGCAGCCCGTCGGCCGGCTGCGCCATGGCCCGCTGGACGCTGCCGAAGTGCTCGACCAGCGCGTAGGCCTCGGTCACGCCGATGGACGCGGCCTCCCGCCGACCGGCGTCGACCCGCCCCGCGAGCACCACACATGGCACACCCAGGTCACGTGCGGCGTTCGCCACACCCGCCACGACCTTCCCGCGCAGCGACTGCTCGTCGAACGCCCCCTCACCCGTCACGACCAGGTACGCGTCCTCCAGCTCGGCGTCGAGCCGGGTGAGCCGGCGCACGAGCCCGATGCCCGACTCGACCCGTCCGCCCAGCGCCAGGACCGCGGCACCCAGGCCGCCGGCGGCGCCGGAGCCGGGCAGGTCGGCCAGGTGCTCCGGGCAGCTTTCCAGCGTCGTCAGTACTTCGCTGAAGCGCGCCAACGCGCCATCCAGCACGAACACGTCTTCCCTGGTCGCGCCCTTCTGCGGGCCGTAGACCGCGCTGGCACCGTGCAGCCCCAGCAGCGGGCTGTCGACGTCGGTGGCGGCCACCAGCGTGGCGCCGCGGAACCGGGGCACGCCGCTCAGCGCGGCGCAGGCGGACAGGGCGGCCCCGCCGTACGGCAGCGCGTACCCGGCCGCGTCGAGCGGGGCGGCGCCGAGCGCGGCCAGCAGCCCCGCTCCCCCGTCGTTGGTCGCGCTGCCGCCGAGGCCGATGACCACCTCGCGGGCGCCCGCCTCGACCGCGGCGAGGACCAGCTGGCCCAGGCCGAAGCTCGTGGTGTGTTTCGGATCACGCTCGGCCTCGGTCAGCAGGTGCAGGCCGCACGCCTCGGCGCTCTCGACGTACGCGGTGTCGCCGTCGAGCAGCACGTGGCCCTCGACCGGGCGGCCGAGCGGGTCCGTGGCCGGCACCGCGAGCTGTTTCGCCCCGGGCAGGGCCGCGGCCAGCACGGCGGCGAAGCCGGGGCCGCCGTCGGAGAGCGGGCGCAGTACCAACTCGTCCTGGGGTTTTTCGGTCAGCCAGCCTTCCGCGAAGGCCGCGGCGACGTCGGGGGCGGAGATCGTGCCGGCGAACTTGTCCGGGCACACGAGCACGCGCATTCGGCCATTGTGCACGTCACAGTCGCCCGCTCGACGCCGCGTGCGACGATCGGGGGGTGACCTGGGCTGAACCTTCGTCAACCGCCACCGCGCTGCTGCTGCTGGGCCGCGGCACCGACCCTGACACCGAGAAGGGTGTCGAGTGCCCCGGCGATCTGCCCGCGCCGAGCGACCCGGACCTGGTCGAGCGCGCCCGCGCCGCCAAGGCCGCGCTCGGCGACCGCGTCTTCGTGCTGGGCCACCACTACCAGCGCGACGAGGTGATCCAGTTCGCCGATGTGACCGGCGACTCCTTCAAGCTCGCGCGCGAGGCCGCCGCCCGGCCCGACGCGGAGTACATCGTCTTCTGCGGCGTGCACTTCATGGCCGAGAGTGCCGACATCCTCACCAACGAGCGCCAGCGGGTCGTGCTGCCCGACCTGGCCGCGGGCTGCTCGATGGCCGACATGGCGGTGCTCGCCCAGGTCGAGAAGGCGTGGGAGCGCTTCACGGAGCTCGGCATCGCCGGCGACGTGGTGCCCGTCACCTACATGAACTCCTCGGCCGACATCAAGGGCTTCGTCGGGCGCCGTGACGGCGTCGTGTGCACCTCCTCGAACGCCGAGACCGCCCTGCGCTGGTCGTTCGAGCAGGGCAGCAAGGTGTTCTTCCTGCCCGACCAGCACCTCGGGCGGAACACGGCCGTGCTCAAGATGGGCTTCGAGCTGTCCGACTGTGTCCTCTACGACCCGCACAAGCCCGGCGGCGGCCTGACCGACGAGCAGCTGCGCGGGGCCAAGATGATCCTGTGGCGCGGGCACTGCTCGGTGCACGGGCGGTTCTCGCTCGACGCGGTGGAGGACGTGCGGGCCCGGGTGCCCGGGGTCAACGTGCTCGTCCACCCCGAGTGCCGGCACGAGGTCGTCACGGCGGCGGACTACGTGGGCTCGACGGAGTACATCATCCGGGTGATCGACGACGCGCCCGCGGGCTCGGCGTGGGCCGTGGGCACCGAGCTCAACCTGGTCCGCCGGCTCGCCCTGGCGCACCCCGACAAGCAGATCATGTTCCTGGAGCGCAACGTCTGCTACTGCTCGACGATGAACCGGATCGACCTGCCGCACCTTGTGTGGGCGCTCGAGGAGCTCGTCGCCGGCCGGGTGCCGAACCAGATCACCGTGGACAGTGACACCGCCCACTACGCGCGGGTGGCCCTCGACCGCATGCTCGCACTGCCGTAGCGCATACCACGTCCTCACCCTCTGTGGTGATCCGTGTCGAAGTCCCGTCTTCGTGCCAGGGCTGACGTGCGGCCGACTTTTGCATGCAGTAGATGTGGATATGCTGCGCGGGCGACGCGATGCGCACTCGCGCACCGGTAACGCTGCGTGTCTTCTTTTTTCCTGCCTGCAGGAGGGTTTCCCGTGACCAACTACGACGCCGGTGACGTGCTCACCGTCCACGGCGGCACGCCGCTCAACGGCGAGCTCCGTGTGCGCGGGGCCAAGAACCTCGTCTCCAAGGCGATGGTGGCCGCGCTGCTGGGCGAGACGCCGAGCCGGCTGTACGACGTCCCCGCGATCCGCGACGTCGAGGTGGTCACCGGCCTGCTCGAGCTGCACGGCGTGAAGGTCACCAAGGGCGCGCTGGACGGCGAGCTCATCTTCGACACCTCCGACGTCGAGTCGGCCAACGTCGACGAGATCAACGTGCACGCCGGCTCCAGCCGCATCCCGATCCTGTTCTGCGGCCCCCTGCTGCACCGCCTCGGCCACGCCTTCATCCCCGACCTCGGCGGCTGCAACATCGGCGGCCGTCCCATCGACTTCCACATCCAGGCCCTGCGGGAGTTCGGCGCGGTCGTCGACAAGTCCGAGAAGGGCATGGACATCACCGCGCCCGACGGGCTCAAGGGCGCCAAGCTGCACCTGCCGTACCCGTCGGTCGGCGCCACCGAGCAGATCCTGCTCACCGCCGTGCGGGCCGAGGGCGTCACCGAGCTGCGCAACGCGGCCGTCGAGCCGGAGATCATCGACCTCATCTGCGTGCTGCAGAAGATGGGCGCGATCATCAAGGTGCACACCGACCGGGTCATCGAGATCCAGGGTGTACCGCGCCTCGTCGGCTACAGCCACCGCCCGATCCCGGACCGCATCGAGGCCGCCAGCTGGGCCGCGGCCGCTTTGGCGACCCGCGGCGACGTGTTCGTCAAGGGCGCCAGCCAGGTCGACATGATGACCTTCCTGAACCTCTACACCTCGGTCGGCGGCGCGTTCGAGATCGACGACACCCCGGGCGAGGGCGGCATCCGCTTCTGGCACCCGGGCGGCGAGCTCAAGGCCGTGGCCATGGAGACCGACGTGCACCCCGGGTTCATGACCGACTGGCAGCAGCCGATGGTCGTGGCGCTCACCCAGGCCCGCGGGCTCTCGATCGTGCACGAGACGGTGTACGAGCGGCGGCTGGGCTACACGGCGGCGCTCAACCAGATGGGCGCGACCATCCAGACCTACCGCGAGTGCCTCGGCGGCACGCCCTGCCGCTTCGGCCGCCGCAACTTCATGCACTCGGCGGTCATCGCCGGCCCGTCCAAGCTGCACGCGGCGGACCTGGTGATCCCGGACCTGCGCGCCGGCTTCTCGCACCTCATCGCCGCACTGGCGGCCGAGGGGACGTCCCGGGTGTACGGCGTGAAGCTCATCCAGCGCGGCTACGAGGACTTTGAGGGCAAGCTGCACGCCCTGGGTGCGCTCGTCGAGCTGGGCTGAGTTTTTGCCGAGGTTGAGGGTTTTCTTTTGAGACGGAGCCGACGCTGCTGATCTTCGGTGGCGTCGGCTACCCTTCGTGTCGTGCCGTCGCTGTTTCGCCGCAAGCCAGAAGAGCCCGCCGCCTCCGTCGTCGTGTCGGATCCCGAGCCGGAGGTCGGTCCCCGGGGCCAGACCCCGAGCAAGCGCGACCTCGGCCAGAAGACGCCCAAGCGGGTCATCGCCGGTCGCCGGATGCCCGAGCCCCCGGCGGCCAACCGCAAGGAGGCGGCCAAGCGCCTGCGCGAGAAGCAGCGCCAGGAGCGCGTCGAGGCCCGCGAGGGCATGGCCAACGGCGAGGAGCGCTACCTGCTCGCCCGCGACAAGGGCCCGGTCCGCAAGCTGGTGCGCGACATCGTCGACTCCCGCCGCACCATCGGCACGTTCTTCTTCGGCACCACGTTCCTGGTAATGCTGGTCGGCTTCAACCGCAGCCTCAACCCCAACATCTACTTCGCGGCCAACGCCCTGTTCTTCGTGATGCTGCTGGCCACCGCGGTCGACGGCTTCCTCATCTCGCGTACCGTGAAGAAGCTCGTCAAGCAGCGCTTCCCCGACGCCAAGGACCGCATGGGATCGCTGTACCTCTACGCGATCATGCGCTCCATCTCCTTCCGCTTCATCCGCAACCCGAAGCCGCAGGTCAAGATCGGCCAGGCGATCTGACCCGCCGCAGCTCGCGGACACGTTTCGACGTCGACGGTGGCGTCGGGAGGGTGCGAGGCCGTACCCTCCCATCGCGACCGGACCACGATTTGCGCCCAACCCGGCTCGGTAGCGCCTCGCGGTGACCGACCCGGGTTTTCCGCAAATTCTCCGGGTAATGGCGCGCGGCGAGCGCCGGTGCATGAGCTGGACCGGAGTGGGGCGAGGAGAGCGAAGCTGTGAGCGACGAGTACCCGGGGGAAGAGCCGGGAACCGCCGCGCCCACCTGGGCGGCCGTGCCGACGATGCCGTGGGGCCGGGTGCCGGAACAGCGCCGCGACGAGCCCGACGCCCGCCGGTCCCGCCGTCCTGACCAGGGCGAACAGCCGGGCCACGAGGCTTCCCGCGGTCGCGCCGATCGCCACGCTCCTGACCGCTCCCCGGACCGCTCTTCGGATCGCTTCGGTGGGCCTTTTGACGATCGTTTTGATGACCGCCGCCCGGACGATCGTGGGCATGACCGCCGCTCCGACGACCGGGGGCAGGATCGTCGCCCGGACGAGCGGGGCCGTGAGGAGCGCCGGTCGAGCGATCGGCGCTCGGAAGAGCGCTACCCCTCCGACCGTGGCAATCCCTCCGACCGTGGCGTGGACGACCGCCGTGGCCAGGACGACCGCCGTGGCCAGGACGACCGCCGGAGCCAGGACGACCGCCGGAGCCAGGACGACCGCCGGGGCTATGACGACCGGCAGAGTCGTGGCTATGACGAGCGCGGTGGCTTGGAGGATCGCCGCGGCTCTGGTGATCGCGGTGGTCATGACGATCGCCGTGGCTCCGCCGAGCGCGGCTATGACGACCGTCATGACCGCCGGCAGGACGCACGCCGGCCGGACGATCGAACCCCACGGGATCGGCGCCAGGACGACCGCGGCTACGACGGCCGGGACCGCGGCGACCGGGCCTACGACGAGCGCAGCCGGTCGAGCCGGGGCTACGACGACCGGGACGTGATCGACCGGACGTACGACGACGAGCGCGGCTTCGACGACCATGCCTACGGCGACCGCGGCTTCGACGAAGACCGGGACCGGGACCGCAGCCGGGACCACAGCCGCGACCGAGACCGCGACCGGGATCGGGATCGGGATCGCTACGACGACCGGCACAGCGGTGCCCGCCGTGGCCATGACGACCGTCCTGGTCGCGACGGCCCACGCGATGGCCAGCGCTATGACGACCGCTATAGCGGCGCCGAACGCGGCTATGACGACCGTCAGAGTCGGGACGGTCAACGCTATGACGACCGCGGACCCACCGGTGACGGCCGGCGAGGTGACGGCCGTGGCTATGAGGAGTACCGCGGCCCTCGTGACTTCGACCGTGACCCGCGCGACTTCGACCGTGATCCGCGGGACTTTGACGACCGCCGGGGCCACGACCGGCGTGGCCCCGTGGACGACCCGGGCTTCCAGGACCAGCGCGAGCCGGGCTTCCGAGACCAGGGTGACCCGGGCTTCCGGGACCACCGTGACCCGGGCTTCCAGGACCAGGGTGGCCGGGGACGAGGCGGCACAGCGTACGGGCGGCCGCGGAGCCGCGCCCTCGACGAGCCGACCGATGAGGTCCCCCGCGTCCGGCGCGACGCTCCCGGGCACCCGCGCAACCCGCAAGGCCCCCAACCAGCCCCGGGCCGGACGTCCGGCCGGGCGAGCGTGGGCGGCGACCGCGGCGGCGTGTACGGTGCCCCGCGCAACTCCCCCATCAGCGGCGCCCCGGTCAGCAGCGCCCCCCTCAGCAACGCGCCGGTGAGCAGCGCACCCCTGAGCAACGCCCCCATCAGCGGCGGCCCCCTGCACAACGCTCCCATCAGCGGCGGCCCTCTGCACAACGCCCCGATCAGCGGCGGCCCGGTACGCAACGCCCCGATCAGCGGCGCCCCGATCCCTGGCAACACCCCGGTCAGCGGCGGCGCCGTCTATGGCACACCCAGCAACGCTCCAATCAGCAGCGCACCGCTGCACAGCGCCAGCGCACCACCGAGCAACGCACCCGTCAGCAGCGGACCGCTCACCAACGCCCCCATCAGCGGCGGACCGCGGCACGGGGCGCACTCGAGCGACGCACCGGTCAGCGGCGGCGCCGTCTACGGCACACCCACTAACGCTCCGGTCAGCAGCGCACCGCTGCACGGCGCCGGCGCACCACCGAGCAACGCACCCGTCACCAGCGGACCGCTCACCAACGCGCCCATCAGCGGCGGGCCGCTCAGCAACGCGCCGGTCAGCGGAGTACCACGCCACGGGGCCCACTCGGACGAGCGGCCCGACAGTGGCGCCATCTACGGAACGCCGAGCAATGCACCCGTCAGCAGCGGACCGTTGAGCGATGCACCCATCAGTGGGGGGCCGCTCGGTGACGTACTGGCGGGTGGTGAAAGCCAGCTCGATGACGCCGCCGCTGGTGTGGGTGGGGCGGTTGGGCAGGCACCGGACGGTACCGGTGGGAATTCGTTCTTCGGGCCGACGAACGCCCGAAGTGAGGATGAGGCGGCCGAAATGGCGGCGGACGCGCCGGTCAGCAGTGGACCGGTGAGTGGCGAGGCGCAGACCGCGCCCAGCAGCGGGATCAAGGTGGAGTTCGTCGAGGCGGCCGGGACGTCCATGGGGGCGTATCAGTCCGGGCGCGTGACCGGGGCCGGAGTGGACGGGCTGCAGGCCACCGGCTATCTCCCGATCGTGCGGCCCGGGGCCGAAGGGTTTCCGCCCGAGCTCGCGGCCATCGCGCCCACCTCGCCGCCCGGGCCGCGGCAGGGTGAGGGTGGCTCCGAGCAGGCCGGGCCCGATCCGGAGCAGGTCCTGGCGACCTTCGTCTGGAAGTTCGATCCTGACACGCTGCGCGAGCAGATCGAGGGCGATGAGGTGACGCAGCTCACCGACATTCGCGATCAGCTGACGGCCAAGCTCAACCGGGTCGAGGACAACCCGACCCGGGCGCGGCTGCTCAGCCTGCGGGCGGTCGTCTCGCGGATTCTCGGGGACCTGCCGAAGGCGTTCGCGGACGGGAAGCTCGCGCTCGCGCACGCCGAGGCGACCGGGGAGCTGCGGCGCATCGCGATCGCGCAGGCGCGGCTCGCGCACGTGCTGCAGTGGCGGGAGGAGTTCGAGGAGGCCGACCGGCTGTTCACGCTCGCGAACTCCTCGGAGCTGCCGGACCGGCTGCGGGCCACCATGCATCAGCACGCCGGGAAGTGCTCGTACGACCAAGGGCGCTTCATGGAGGCCTGCAACCACTTCGAGCGGGCCCTCGACCTGCGCAAGGAGGAGGACCCGGAGCTCATCGCGCAGACCGAGCTGGCGCTGGACGCGGTGTTCCGGCGGGTCGCGGAGAAGGGCTGGGGGCCGTACCCGCGCAGCCGCGAGGAGATCCTGCAGATCCGCAAGGCGCCGGCGCCCGCGTTCGACGAGCAGACGCAGCGGTGGGGGTACATCGAGGCCGACGGGAACTTCGTGATCGGGCCCGGGTATCTCGACGTGCAGCCGTTCCGCGACGGGGTGGCCTGGGTGCAGCGGCAGGGCTCGCAGACCTGGGAGCTGATCGACGACAGCGGGCGGGTGCTCATCGAGCCCACCGTGGGGTACATCGGCGTCGGCAGTTTCTCCGACGGCGTGGCCTGGGTTTCGCGCGACGGTACGACCGGCTGGATCGCGATCGACAAGAACAACACGGTGCTGATCTCGACCGGCTACGACGACGTGCGGCCGTTCCGGCGCGGGGTCGCCGCCGTGCGCCGCGGGCCGTACTGGGGCGCGGTCGACTCGGTGGGCCGGGTCGTCGTGCAGTTCCAGTACGACGGGTTCGCGACCGCGCTGCTGGACGGGCGCTACATCGACGGGTTCAGCGACGAGGGGCTCGCCGTGGTGTCGCTGGACGGGCGCAAGGGCGTGGTCGACCGGTCCGGGCGGGTGCTGGTGCCGCCGATCCACCACACGATCATGATCCACCCGGTGGCGTTCCTGATCGTCGACGACTCGCAGCGGTGGGGTGCGCTCGACCGGCGCGGGCGCACGATCATCCAGAACACCTTCGCCAGCAGGATGGGCGTGACCGACGAGATCGATCGGCTTCTGGCCGACACCCGGCCCGTTATGTAACCGACGCCCAGGCATAGGGTCGGAGCATGGAGTTTCGACACCTCGGCCGTTCCGGGCTGCTCGTCAGCGAGATCTCGTACGGCAACTGGATCACCCACGGCTCGCAGGTCGAGGCCGAGCAGGCCACCGCATGTGTGCACGCCGCCCTCGACCTCGGCATCACGACCTTCGACACCGCCGACGTCTACGCCGGCACCCGCGCCGAGGTGGTGCTGGGCGACGCGCTGAAGGGCCAGGACCGCGACGGGCTGGAGATCTTCACCAAGGTCTTCTGGCGTACCGGGCCCGGCCGCAACGACAGCGGCCTGTCGCGCAAGCACATCATGAAGTCGATCGACGGCTCGCTGCGCCGGCTCCAGACCGACCACGTGGACCTCTACCAGGCCCACCGCTACGACTACGCGACCCCGCTCGAGGAGACCATGGAGGCCTTCGCCGACGTGGTGCGCTCCGGCAAGGCGCTGTACATCGGCGTCTCCGAGTGGCGGGCCGAGCAGATCCGGGCCGCCGCCGCGCTCGCCAAGGAGCTGCGGGTCCAGCTGGTGTCGAACCAGCCGCAGTACTCCGCCCTCTACCGGGTCATCGAGACCGAGGTCGTCCCGGCGTGCGAGGAGCTCGGGCTCGGCCAGGTCGTCTTCTCGCCGCTGGCGCAGGGCGTGCTGACCGGGAAGTACCGGCCGGGTCAGCCGCCGCCGGCGGGCTCGCGGGCCACGGACGAGAAGTCGGGCGCGGCGTTCATTTCCCGGCTCATGGCCGAGGATGTGCTTTCCGCGGTACAGCAGCTGCGCCCGCTGGCCGATCAGGCCGGACTGTCGATGGCCCAGCTCGGCGTGGCCTGGGTGCTGCAGAACCCCAACGTCTCGTCGGCGATCGTCGGCGCGACGCGGCCCGAGCAGCTCGAGGACAATGTCAAGGCGTCGGGTGTGAAGCTCGACGCGGAGCTGCTCAAGCGCATCGACGAGGCGCTCGAGCCGGTCGTGCAGCGGGACCCCGCGCTCACGCAGAGCCCCGCCGAACGTCCGTAGTGCGGGAGCCGCGACTCAGTAGTAGGCGTCGCGGTTCCAGAACCTGAACAACCGCAGGCCGTCGCCGGCCTGGCCGGTCGGGAGCCCGATCAGGCCGGCGAGCCAGTCCACGAGCTCGAAGAAGTACCCGCTGATCACCGGCGACCACAGCAGCGCGATGAGGATCAGCATGCCCCAGGGCGCCATGTGGTTGAACCCGCGCTGCCACTGCGGGGACAGCCACGGGTAGATCAGGTTGCCGCCGTCGACGCCCGGCATCGGCACGAAGTTCAGCACGCTGGCCATGAGCTGCAGGTAGGCCAGGAACGCGAGCCCGGCGAAGAACACCGGATGCGAACCGTCGTCCAGGCCGAACGTGAACGGCAGCACCAGCAGGATCGCCAGCACCAGGTTCATCGCCGGCCCGGCGAAGCTGATCAGGCTGTCGACGAGCTTGCTGCGGATCGCGCCGTGGTTGACCCACACCGCGCCGCCGGGCAGGCCGATGCCGCCGAGGATCACGAAGACCAGCGGCAGCACGATCGACAGCAGCGGGTGCGAGTACTTCAGCGGATTGAGCGTCAGATAGCCCCGGTGCGCGATGTCGTCGTCGCCGCCCTTGAACGCCACGAGCGCGTGCGAGTACTCGTGCAGGCACAGCGAGATGGTCCAGCCCGCGGCGACGAAGAGGAAGACGTTGAACTGCGCGTCGCCGAAGCCGGCCCACGCCATCCAGCCGCTGACCGCCAGCAGGGCGACGAGTCCGATGAAGATCGCGCTCGGGCGGAACGCCTCCTTCGGCAGGCGTCCGACCGAACTGCCGTAGCGCCCGTAGGACACCGTCAGCCCCCAGCCGGCAACAGGCTCATCTTGTACTCCGTGCGGTCGTCCTCGAGGAGAATCGCCGTCGCCGCGCCCTTGGCCACCAGGTCACGCCAGGTCTGCCCGAGCCACGACTCCGCGTCGGACTGGCTGGAAAACGCCTCGTTCGGGCCATCGACGGGCCTGCTCTCAGCGTCTTCGAACTGCCACGTCCACGCCATGGTCACACTCCTGTCCCAGGTAGAAGACTTCGAGCGTATCGGCCCGTTGGCCCTGAGCCGAGTCCGGCCACCGGTGTCCCTCTAAAGTACGGGGCATGCGGTTGCTGGTGCTCGGAGGAATCCGGTCCGGGAAGTCGGAAGTGGCGGAGGCGCTCGTCGCCGGGGCCGGCGCGGTGCGTTATGTCGCCACCGCGCAAGAGAGCACGTCAGATGCCGGATGGGCGGCCCGGATCGCCGCGCACCGGCAGCGTCGGCCGGGGACGTGGCAGACCGAGGAAGTCGGCACATCGCCCGACCGCCTGACCGAGCTGCTGGCGTCGGCCAAGCCCGACGAGACGATCCTGGTCGACGATCTCGGCAACTGGCTGTCCGGGGTGTACGACGCGGGCGGCGACCTGACCGACGCGCCCATCGCCGGACTGGCCGACGCGGTGCGCTCCTGCGGCGCCGGGCTGCTGGTGCTCGTGGGGCCGGAGGTCGGCCTGGGCGTGCTGCCCGCGACCGAGGCCGGGCGGGCCTTCGCCGACGCCAGCGGCCTGCTCAACCAGCGGGTGGCGGCCGCCTGCGACGGCGTCGCGCTGGTGATCGCGGGCGAGGTGTCCTGGCTGCGCGGTGGCGACCTGGTCCAGCAGGCCGGCGTGCGCGAGGCCGCGGTGCCGCCCCGCAGCGAGCCGGCGACCGCGCCCGCCGAGCCGTTCGTCTTCGAGGCGGCCGGGGCCGGATCGGTCCTCTCCACGGCCGACGGCGGCGACACGCTCTCGTTCTCCCCGGGCATGGAACTTCCCCTGCCCGACGAGTCCACCGCCCACGAGGCGGCCGAGCGGCTGCTCACGCTCCGGCTCAACGGCGCCGGCCTGGGCGCCCTGGTGCCCGTCGTGCGCTTCGCCGGCGGTGTGCAGGGCCGGCCCGACCCCCGGCCGTTCCAGCGGCCGCGGGCGCTGGTGCTGCGCGGGGACCGCAGCGGCGGCTTCGCGGCGGGCGACTCCGCCGAGGCCGCCGACCGCCGCCTCGACGAGGTCGTGGAGGGCACCGCCACCCTGGCCATGCTCGCCGCCACGGCCGGGGCGAGCGTCCAGGCCATCGACTGCCCGTCGGCCGGCCCGGCCGAGCTGCACGACGCGCTGGACGACACCGCCGTCGACGCGGCCCTGACGCTGGGCTGGCGGCTCGCCGACGCGGCCGCCAACGAGGGCGTCGACCTGCTCGTGCTGGCCTCGTGCGGCAGCGGTTCGGACGCCGCCGCGGCCGCGGTCGTGGCCGTGCTCACCGGGGCCGAGCCGGCCGCCCTGCTGGGCCGGGTCGTGGACTCCACCGGGTTCGTCGACGACGCCGCCTGGATCCGCAAGATCGGCGCGGTCCGCGACGCCCGGCACCGCATCCGCAACCGCAGCCGCGAGCCGCACGTGATGCTCTCGATGCTCGGCGGCGGCGACATCGCGGTCGCCACCGGCATCGTGCTCGGCGCCGCCTCCCGCCGCCTGCCGCTCGTCATCGACGGCCCGGTCGGCATCGCGGCCGGGCTGGTGGCCCGCGACTACGGCGCGCAGACCCGGCACTGGCTGCTGATGCCCGACCACGGCGACAACCCGACCGTGAAGCTCGCCGCCGACGTGCTCGGGGCCGCCCCGTTCCTGTCGCTGCGCCTGGCCCTCGGCGAGGGCGCGACCGCGCTGGCCGCGCTGCCGATGGTGAACACCGCGCTGACCATCGCCGCCGCCACGCCGCTGCGGACCCCGGCCGACGCCGAGGCCGAGGCCGACGGGCTCAGCGAGCAGGAGCGGATCGAGGCCGAGATCCAGCGGGTGGTGGCGGACTCGCCGACGGCCGAGATGCCGTACGTGAAGCCGTCGTGGGAGGACTGAGGCTCGCCCTGAGCCTGTTCACCGTCGCGCCGGTCCGCGCCGACCGCGTCGACCGGCCGACGGTCCGGGTGGCCATGGTCCTGGCACCCCTGGCCGGCGCCCTGCTGGGCCTGGTGCTGGCCGCGCTCGCGGGCGGTCTGGTGCGGCTGGGGGCGTCCGCCCTGCTCGGCGGGGCGGTGCTGGTCGCCCTGGCGCTGCTGCTCACCCGCGGCCTGCACATCGACGGGCTGGCCGACACGGCCGACGGGCTGGGCTCCTACGCCGGACCGGATAAAGCCCTCGAAATCATGAAAAGGTCTGACATCGGGCCGTTCGGAGTTGCAACCATCGCAGCGGTACTGCTTGTGGACACCGCCGCCGCCACCTCGCTCGTCGCCACCTGGTGGTCCGTCGTGCTCGCCTTCGCCGCGGGCCGCCTCGGAGCGACGGTGGCCTGCCGGCGCGGTCTGCCCGCGGCAAGGCCCGAGGGGCTCGGGGCGATGGTGGCCGAAACGGTGCCGCTGTGGCTCCTGGGCCTGGTGACGCTGATCACGGCCGGCCTCGGCTGCTTCGTCGATGTCGCGAAAGGGCCCGGCGCGGTCCTCGCCGCCGTGGCCGTCGCCTGGGTCCTGACCGCCCACGCGCGGCGGCGGCTCGGCGGCGTCACCGGTGACGTGATCGGGGCGGCCATCGAACTGGCGACGGCCGCCGCGCTCATCGTGCTGGCTACCTGACCGAGGATTTCACGAACGGCGGCTTGACCACCCGCACCGCGGAGCGGCGGCCGCGCACGTCGAGCGCCACCTCGTCGCCCTCGTCCACGCCGGCCGCCGTGTCGATGAGGGCCAGGCCGATGCCGACCTTGCGGGTGGGCGAGAACGTGCCGCTCGTCACCTCGCCGATCTGGTGGCCCTCGGCGTTCAGGACGCTCATGTGGGCCCGCGGAATGCCGCGGTCCAGCGCCTCCAGGCCCCACAGCAGCCGCCGCGCCCCGGCCTCCTTCTCGGCCAGCAGCACCTCGCGGCCCCAGAACGCCGGCTTCTTCCAGCCCACGGCCCAGCCCGAGCGGGCCTGCACCGGGGTGATCTCCAGCGAAAGATCCTGGCCGTGCAGCGGGTACCCCATCTCGGTCCGCAACGTGTCGCGGGCCGCGAGGCCGCACGGGCGGGCGCCGGCCTCGACGATCGCGTCCCACAGCGTGTGCGCGTCGTGCGAGGGAACGACCAGCTCGTACCCGTGCTCGCCGGTGTAGCCCGTCCGGCAGACCACCACGTCGGTGCCCTGGAACGACGAGACCGTGAAGCTCATGTACTCGTGGTCGGTCGGCAGCCCGAGGCCACCCAGCAGCTCGGCCGAGCGCGGCCCCTGCACGGCCAGCACGGCGAAGAGCTCGTGCTGCTCGACCACGCTGACGCCGTTGGGCGCGGCCGCGGTCAACCGGCGGACCACCTCGGCCGTGTTGGCCGCGTTGGGGATGAGGAACACGTCGTCGTCGCCGAACCGGTACGCGATGAGGTCGTCCACCACGCCGCCGGTCTCGTCGTCCAGGCACAGGGTGTACTGCGCCTGACCCGCACTGATGCGATCGAGGTCGTTGCTGAGGCAGGTGTTGACGAACGCGGCCGCGCCGCGACCCCGCACCCGGGCCTTGCCCAGGTGCGACACGTCGAACACGCCCACGTCCTCGCGGACGGCCGTGTGCTCCTTCAACACGCCGCCACCGGCGTATTCGAGCGGCATCTCCCAGCCGCCGAACGCCGCGAACTTGGCACCGAGCGCCGCATGGCGGTGATACAACGCGGGATGCCGCAAGGGTTGGGTCATGCCCGCAACCTATCGCGTTGGTTATCGTGTCCTGCACCCGATTGGGCGGCATGCTGAAGCGGTGGCAACCCCACAGTGAACGTCGCCGCCGAAGCGCAGCGAACCATCAGTGATGTGGAGCACCAGTGACCTCCCTGACCTTGGTCGACACCGACCCAGCCAGCCTCGCCGTCGACGCGGTCGTCATCGGCGTGTACTCAGACGCCGACACGGCCCCGGGCGGCGACGCGAAACTGCTGCTCGCGCCCGGTTCCGAGAGCATCGCCGCGGCGTTCGGCGACCGGCCCGGAGGCGGGCTGGCCGAGACCCTGCGGGTGCTCGGGGCGACCGGCGCGCTCGGTGAGGTGACCAAGCTGGCCGCGTTCGGCGCGGTCAAGGCCCCGCTCGTGGTCGCGGTCGGCCTGGGCGCGGACTCCGGCGGGGCGCCGCCGGCCGAGTCGCTGCGCCGCGCGGCCGGGTCGGCGGCCCGGGCCCTGGCCGGTTCCGCCTCGGCCGCGCTGGTCCTGCCGCTGGCCGCCGACGAGAGCGCCGAGGCGCAGAGCACCGGGCTGCGGGCCGTGGCCGAGGGCGCGGTGCTCGGCGCGTACCGGTTCGCGGGCTACAAGTCCAAGCCGGTCGCCGGCCGCCGGGACCCGTTGCGCAAGGTGCTCGTACACGTGCCGGACGCCGGCAACAAGGGCGCCAAGGCCGCGCTCAAGCGCTCCACGGTGCTCGGCGCGGCGGTCAGCCGCACCCGCGACTGGATCAACACGGCGCCCAACGAGCTGCGGCCGCCCGCCTTCGCCGAGCAGGTCGCGGCGGCGGCCCGCGAGGTCGCTCTCGATGTTTCGGTACTCGATGAGAAGGCCCTGGCCCGCCAGGGCTACGGCGGCATTCTGGCCGTCGGGCTGGGCTCGGCCGCGGCACCGCGCATGGTGCGGCTGGCCTACGAGCCGGCTGGCGCCACCCGGCGGATCGCGCTCGTCGGCAAGGGCATCACCTTCGACACCGGCGGCGTGTCGATCAAGCCGACGGCCGGCATGTGGGAGATGAAGTCCGACATGTCCGGTGCGGCCGCCGTGGTCGCCGCCATGCTCGTGATCGCGCAGCTCAAGCCCAAGGTGGCGGTCGTGGCGTACGCGCCGATGGCCGAGAACATGGTCTCCGGCAGCGCGTACCGGCCGGGCGACGTGGTCAAGATGTACAGCGGCGCCCAGGTCGAGGTGCTCAACACCGACGCCGAGGGCCGCATGATCCTCGGCGACGCGATCGCCCGGGCCTGCGAGGACGAGCCCGACTACCTGTTCGAGGTCTCGACCCTGACCGGCGGGCAGGTGATCGCGCTGGGCAAGCGGATCGCCGGCGTCATGGGCACGCCGGAGCTGTGCGAGCGGGTCCGCGACGCGGGCGAGCGGGCCGGGGAGCCGGCGTGGCCGATGCCGCTGCCGGAGGACGTGCGCAAGGGCATGGACTCCGACGTGGCTGACATCTCACAGGTCAACGCGGGGATGGACCGGGCCGGGCACATGCTGCAGGGCGGCGTGTTCCTGTCGGAGTTCGTGACCGAGGGCGTCCAGTGGGCCCACATCGACATCGCGGGCCCCAGCTACCACACCGGCGAGCCGTTCGGCTACTGGACCAAGGGCGGCACCGGCGTTCCGGTTCGCACCCTGGTTGAGCTGGTGGAAGAGATCGCGGCCGAATAGTCAGGCCTTTTTGTTTTTGGCGTTGTAGTCGCGCCAGCGCTGGGGGTATCCGACCAGCGCGATGTCGTAGACGGGCATGCTCAGGCGGTGCGCGAACTGGCGCGCCGCCTGAGGGCTGTCCATCCGCCGCCGGGTCCACTCGCCGTCGTGGGCGATGAGCAGCAGTGTCGTCTCCGTCACGGTGGTGCGCGGCTCGATGAAGCCCTCGACGCCCCGCCGGCTGCGGACGAACTCCTCCAGATAAGCCAGGTCCTCGCGGGTGGCGGCGCGTCCTCCCGCTGCCGGCTTGCGTCGGCGGAACCAAGCCACGATCGCTCCTCATCGTCGAGTCCGTGCACAGCTCGTGCACAGGGTACGACGTCAGCGCCGGTCGCCGGGACCCCGCAGAGGCGCCCTACCGTCGCAGGCCAGGCTCGCTAGTGACAAGATGGCCTCGGATCGTCATGCGAAGGGCGACCCCCCATTCGCACCGTCACGAGCCGGGAGGCTTGTGCATCACCTGGGAGAATTCGTGAGCGACCCACACGCCAACTCCTTCGACGTTCTTGTCCTGGGCGGCGGTAGCGGCGGCTACGCCACCGCGTTCCGCGCCACCCAGCTCGGCCTGTCCGTCGCGCTGGTCGAGAAGGACAAGCTCGGCGGCACCTGCCTGCACCGCGGCTGCATCCCGACCAAGGCGCTGCTGCACGCCGGCGAGATCGCCGACGCGGCCCGCGAGGCCGACCAGTTCGGCATCCAGGCCGTGTTCAACGGCGTCGACATGAAGGCCGTCAACGCCTACAAGGACGGCGTGATCACCAAGCTGTACAAGGGGCTGCAGGGCCTGGCCAAGGCGCGCAAGGTGACGCTGATCGAGGGCGAGGGGCGGCTCGTCGGGCCGGACGCCGTCGAGGTCGCCGGCACGCGGTACACCGCGAAGAACATCGTGCTGGCCACCGGCTCCTACTCCAAGACCCTGCCCGGCCTGGTCGTCGACGGCGAGCGGGTCATCACCAGCGAGCACGCGCTGACCCTGGACCACGTGCCGGCCTCCGCGGTCATCCTGGGCGGCGGCGTCATCGGCTGCGAGTTCGCGAGCGCCTGGAAGTCCTTCGGCGTCGACGTGACCATCGTCGAGGCGCTGCCCCGGCTGCTCGCGGTCGAGGACGAGGCCAGCTCGAAGGCGGTGGAGCGGGCGTTCCGCAAGCGGGGCATCAAGTTCAAGGTCGGCAAGCCCTTCGAGGGCGTCGAGCGCACCGACGCCGGCGTCAAGGTGTCGATCCAGGGCGGCGACACGATCGAGGCCGAGCTGCTGCTGGTGGCCGTCGGGCGCGGCCCGACCACCGCCAACCTCGGCTACGAGGAGCACGGCGTGAAGATGGAGCGCGGGTTCGTCATCACCGACGAGCGGCTGCGCACCTCCGTGCCGGGCATCTACGCGGTCGGCGACATCGTGCCGGGCGTCCAGCTGGCCCACCGGGGCTTCCAGCAGGGCATCTTCGTGGCCGAGGAGATCGCCGGGCAGCACCCGCAGGTCTTCGACGAGTCGGGCATCCCGCGGGTCACCTACTCCGAGCCGGAGGTCGCCTCGGTCGGGCTCAACGAGTCCAAGGCCCGCGAGCTGCACGGCGACGACAAGATCGAGACCGTCCAGTACGACCTGACGGGCAACGGCAAGAGCCAGATCCTGCGCACCGCGGGCTTCGTGAAGCTCGTCCGCGTCAAGGACGGCCCGGTCGTCGGGGTCCACATGGTGGGCTCCCGGGTGAGCGAGCTCATCGGCGAGGCCCAGCTGATCTACAACTGGGAGGCGTTCCCCGGGGACGTCGCCCCGCTCGTGCACATGCACCCCACGCAGACGGAGGCTCTCGGCGAGGCGCACCTGGCGCTGGCCGGCAAGCCGCTGCACGTCCACTAGGCATCCGACCGCCACCCAAGCACAGTTCGAGGAGTCGTTACACATGCCGGTATCGGTCACCATGCCCCGGTTGGGCGAGAGCGTCACCGAGGGCACCGTCACCCGCTGGTTGAAGCAGGAGGGCGACCAGGTCGAGGCCGACGAGCCGTTGCTCGAGGTCTCCACCGACAAGGTCGACACCGAGATCCCGTCGCCCGCGTCCGGGGTGCTGACCCGGATCGTCGTGCAGGAGGACGAGACCGCTGAGGTCGGCGCCGAGCTCGCCGTCATCGGCGGGGACGCCGCCGAGGGCGGCTCGGCCCCCGCGGAGGAGCCGGCCGCGGAGGAGGAGTCCGAGGGCGTCGAGCCCGAGCAGGAGCCGTCCGAGGAGCAGGAAGAGCCCGCCGAGGAGCCCGTCGCCCAGGAAGAGCCCGCCGAGGAGCCGACGCCGGCCTCGTCCGGTGAGGGCACGTCGGTGAAGATGCCCGCGCTCGGCGAGAGCGTCACCGAGGGCACCGTCACCCGCTGGCTCAAGCAGGTCGGCGACAGCGTCGAGGCCGACGAGCCGCTGCTCGAGGTCTCCACCGACAAGGTCGACACCGAGATCCCGTCGCCGGTCGCCGGCACGCTGCTGGAGATCAAGGTCCCCGAGGACGAGACCGTCGAGGTCGGCGCCGAGCTGGCCGTGATCGGGTCCGCGGGCGCCGCCCCGGCCGCCGCGAAGGCCCCGGAGCCCAAGGCCGAGCCCAAGGCCGAGGCGAAGCCCGAGCCAAAGGCGGAGCCGAAGCCCGAGCCCAAGGCGGAGCAGCCCAAGCCGCAGCCCAAGGCCGAGGCCCCGAAGCCGGCGGCCAAGCCCGCCGCGGCCGAGCCTCAGCCCGCCGCGGCCGCCCCGGTCCAGGCCGGACCGGCCACCAACGTCACCGCGGGCGGCTCGTCCGGCGGCAACGGCAAGGTCGAGGGCGACGAGGCCGGCTACGTCACGCCGCTGGTCCGCAAGCTCGCCGCCGAGCACGGGGTGAACCTCGCCCAGCTCTCCGGCACCGGCGTGGGCGGGCGCATCCGCAAGCAGGACGTGCTCGACGCGGCCGCCAAGGCGAAGGAGGCCGCGGCGAAGCCCGCGCCCGCCGCAACTCCGGCCGCCGCCCCCAGCGGTGGTGGCAGCACCGCTGCGGCCCCGAAGGCGGCCCCGAGCCCGCTGCGCGGCCAGACCCAGAAGCTCAGCCGGATGCGGGCCCTCATCGCCCGCCGGATGGTCGAGTCGCTGCAGGTCTCGGCCCAGCTCACCACGGTCGTCGAGGTCGACGTGACCAAGGTGGCCAAGCTGCGGGACAAGGCCAAGGCGCAGTTCCAGGCCACCCACGGCGTGAAGCTGTCGTTCCTGCCGTTCTTCGCGCTGGCCGCGGTCGAGGCGCTGCGGGTGCACCCCGCGGTCAACTCGTCGATCGACCTGGAGGCGGGCACCGTCACGTACCACGACGCCGAGCACCTGGGCATGGCCGTGGACAGCGACAAGGGCCTGATCGTCCCGGTCATCAAGAACGCCGGTGACCTCAACCTGGCCGGCCTGGCCAAGCGCATCGCCGACGTGGCCGACCGGACCCGCAACAACAAGCTGAGCCCGGACGACATCGCGGGCGGCACGTTCACGCTGACCAACACCGGCAGCCGGGGCGCGCTGTTCGACACGCCGATCATCAACCAGCCGCAGGTCGCGATCCTGGGCACCGGCGCGGTCGTCAAGCGCGCCGTCGTGGTCAGCGACCCGGAGCTGGGCGAGATCATCGCGCCGCGCTCGATGGTCTACCTGGCCCTGTCCTACGACCACCGAATCGTCGACGGCGCCGACGCGGCCCGCTTCCTGACCACGGTCAAGGAGCGGCTCGAGGGCGGCCAGTTCGAGGCCGACCTCGGCTTGTAGCAGCGCAGGCCGACGTCGGCCTGTGGCAACGCAGGTCGCACTCGACCTATAGCAACACGGTCGCGCTCGGCTTGTAGCAGCACAGGTCACGCTCGGCCTGCAGCAACGCAGGTCACGCTCGACTTAAAGCAACGCAGGTCGCGCTCGACTTGTAGCAACGCAGGTCGCGCTCGGCTTGTAACAAAACAGGTCGAACTCGGCTTGTAGCAACACAGGTCACAGAGGCGCCCGGTCCGCCGGGCGCCTGGTCAGACCGCATGTCACAGGGGCGCCCCGGTTTCGCCGGGTGCGCCCTTGATGTTCTCCGGGGCCGGATCCGGGCAAGATGACTGCATGCAGATCCTGATCGCGGGGGCGTCCGGGTTTCTCGGGCAGCGGCTCATCCCCCACCTGCGCGCGGCCGGACACCAGGTCACGCCGCTCGTCCGGCGGCCACCCCGCCCGGGTGAGGTGCGCTGGGACCCGACCGCCGGGGTGCTCGACGCGACCGTCGTGGCCGCCGCCGACGCGGTGATCAACCTGGCCGGGGCGGGCGTGGGCGACAAGCGGTGGACCGCGCAATACAAGAAGGTGCTGGTCGACAGCCGCGTGGACACGACGCGCACGCTGGCCATGGCCATCGCCGCGGCCCAGACCAAGCCCCGGGTGCTGCTCAACTCCTCCGCCGTGGGCTTCTACGGCGACACCGGCGACCGGGAGGTCGACGAGACCTCCCCGGCCGGCGAGGGCTTCCTGGCCGACCTGTGCAAGGTCTGGGAGGCGGCGACCCACCCGGCCGAGGACGCCGGAACGCGGGTGGCCCTGCTGCGCACCGGCTTCCCCCTCGACCCGGCGGGCGGCCTGCTCAAGCCGATCGCGATGCAGTTCCGGTTGTTCGCGGGCGGGCGGATGGGCAGCGGCAAGCAATACCTCCCGTGGATCTCGGTCCCCGACTGGCTGCGCGCGGTCGAGTTCGTGCTCGAGCGCGAGCTGTCCGGGCCGGTCAACCTCACCGGGCCGGACCCCGTGACCAACGCCGAGTTCTCCGAGGCCCTGGGCCGGGTCATGCACCGGCCCAACCTGTTCCCGGTGCCGGGCTTCGCGCTGCGGGCCGCGGTCGGCGAGTTCGGCGGCGAGGCCCTGGCCAGCCAGCGAGTCCTGCCCGCGGTGCTGGTGCGCGAGGGCTTCCCCTTCGCACACCGCACCGTGGAGGCCGCGCTGCAACAGGCCGTGTCGGCGACCACGTAAGCGTCACCGCCGGCGCAGGCCACACCGTCGCGTCAGCGCCGGCGCAGACCGCACCGCCGACACGGCGCTTCAGCACGTCATGTCGGCGATGTCCGCGACCACAGAAGCGTCAACGCCGGCGCAGGCCACACCGCCGACACGGCGCTTCAGCACACCGTGTCGTCGGCCACGAAGGCTTCGGCGCCGGTGCAGGCCACACCGCCGCGTCAGCGCTGGCGCAAACCGCGGCGCCGACACGGCGCCTCAGCACGCCATGACGTCGATCACGCGAGCCGTTAGCGCCGGGTGCAGGCCGCACCGCGCCGTCACCGCTGACGCAGACCGCACCGCGCCGTGAGCGCCGGCGCAGACCGCACCGCGCCGTCACCGCCGGCGCAGACCGGACCGCCGACACGGGACCTCAGCACGCCATGTCGGCGATGTCCGCGACCACGAAAGCGTCAGCGCCAGCGCAGACCGCACCGCCGACACGGCGCTTCAGCGCGCCATGTCGGCGATGTCGGTGACCGCGTAAGCGTCAGCGTCGGTGCGGGCCGCAGCGCCGACGCGGCGGTTCAGCAGGCCGTGTCGTCGATCACGTAGTAGTTGGTGGCGGTCTGGCGCAGGCCGTGGGTGGTGAACACGTTGTAGAGGCCCATGTTCTGGTTGGAGCCGTTGGCGTAGGTGTACCCGCCCGACTGGTGCGCCCGGCCGGCCACCACGTGCGCGTAGTTGCTGGCCCGCACGCACGGCCCGGAGCCCTGGGTCGGCGTAGGGCTGGCGGTCGGGCTCTTGGTCGGGGTCGGGCTCGCCGAGGTCGGGCCGGTGGTGGTCGGGCCGGTGGTGGGTCCGCCGGTGGACAGGCCCCAGTCGAGGGCCTGGTAGTACGACGAGCAGATGGTGTCCTTGTAGTACGTACCGGCGGTGCCGCACTGCTCGGTCGCCGAGCCCGGGTCGACGGGCGTGGCGTGGGTCATGCCGGACACGAGGTACACCTTGACCTTGTCTCCGTAGTTGGAGAACGAGGTGCCGCCGGGCAGCGAGGCGGTGGCGGTCGGGGTCTGGCTCACCCCGAGGACGTTGGTCCACTGGTCGCGCAGCTCGGTCGCGTTGGCCGGGGCGACCGTGGTGTCCGAGGTGCCGTGCCAGATCGCGACGCGGGGCCGGGTTCCGCTGTACCCCGAGTATGCGCCCCGGACCAGGTCGCCCCAGGCCGCCGGGGTCTTGTCGACGCCGGGGTTCATGCAGCTGTACGCGTTGACCATGGAGGTCGCGCGCCGGTACGGGAGCCCGGCCATGATCGCCCCGCCGGCGAACACGTCGGGGTAGGTGGCCAGCATCACGGCGGTCATCGCGCCGCCGGCGGAGAGGCCGGTGACGTACACGCGGGCGGGGTTGGTGCCGTAGTTGGACACCGCGTAGTCGACCATCTGCTTGATCGACAGCGGCTCGCCGGAGCCGCGGGCGGTGTCGCCGGTCTCGAACCAGTTGAAGCAGCTCGTGCTGTTGTTGGCGGACTTCTGCTCGGGCAGGACCAGCGCAAATTTCCACAGGTCGGCGTACTTGCGCCAGCCCGAGTTGGTGAAGTAGTCGGTGGCGTTCTGGGTGCAGCCGTGCATCGCCACGACGAGCGGCGCGCCGGAGGGCAGGCCGTCGGGGCGGTAGGAGTACATCGTGAGGTTGCCGGGGTTGGATCCGAAGCTGCCGACGGTCGTGAGCGTGGCCGCGTAGGCCGGCGTGGAGACGGTCGTCAGGGCTACGGCGGCGAAGAGCGCGGCGATCCCGGGCAGGATCCAGCGCAGTGATCGGGGCATGGCGGCGCCCTTTCTCCTGTGGGAAGCACCACGCTAGGTGTGAGGTTCGACGCACCACTATGTCCGGATCCCACACAATCCCGCCCGGCGTAGTCTGGGTCCGTGACCAGCGTGGTGGGAATGCGGATCGTCCGGGCCGGGCTCGTGGACTACGAGGCCGCCCTCGCCGAGCAGCGACGGGTGCACGCGGAGGTCGCCGACGGCGCCGCCCCGGACACGGTGCTGCTGCTGGAGCATCCGAGCGTCTACACCGCCGGCAAGCGCACCGAGCCCGCCGACCGGCCCTTCGACGGCACGCCCGTGATCGACGTCGACCGCGGCGGCAAGATCACCTGGCACGGGCCGGGGCAGCTGGTGGGCTACCCGATCGTCAAGCTGCCGGACCCGGTGGACGTCGTGGCGTACGTGCGGCGCATGGAGCAGCTGCTCATGGACGTCTGCGCGGAGTTCGGGGTGACCACGATCCGGGTCGAGGGGCGCAGCGGCGTGTGGGTCCCGGCCGACGAGCGCGGGCCCGAGCGCAAGGTCGCGGCGATCGGGATCCGGGTCGCCCGCGGGGTCACCCTGCACGGCTTCGCGCTCAATGCGGACTGCGACCTTTCGCGGTACGACATCTTCGTGCCCTGTGGCATTCGCGACGCGGGGGTCACCTCGCTGTCGTGGGAGCTGGGCCGGGACGTGACCGTGGACGAGGTGCTGCCGGTCGTCGAGCGGCACCTCACGACGCTGTACTGATGCCCTCCTGGCTGATGCGGTAGGCCACGACCGGGATGAGCTCCGGGTCCACGTCGTCCAGCCGGTCGTGGCTGTCGCAGGCGAAGCCGAAGAGGCCCTGCATCGACGTGCAGCCGAGCTCGTCCGGGTCGGTGTCGGCCCGCTCGAAGCCCAGCGGCTCCCCCTCGTCCTCGATGACGCCCGGGTCCGCGCACACGCTCAGCGCGCGGACCCGCTCGCCGTCGCGCCAGACGCCGTAGCTGGTCCAGCCGGCGTCGCTGTGGGCGGCGTGCAGGTACACGTTGCGCCGCTCGGACGCGGCGAGCACGGACCGGTCGAGGTCGGACGGCCGGCGCGGGGTCAGGCCCCAGCTGCAGACCAGGTCCAGCCCGGGGAAGCAGCCGACGTAGACCACGTCGGCCGGCGGGTTGAGCGCGTCGACCAGCAGCTCGTCGCCGATCTCCTCGACCTGCGCGCCCGGGAACAGCCGTTCCACGAGCGCGCGGGTGGCCGGTTTGTCCAGCACGGGGTACGAGCGCAGGACGTCGATCGGATTGCCGTCGGAGAAGGCCACCAGCGTGTCGTTGAGCACCACCTCTGGCTCATTGCCGGGCCGGATGATCGGGAAACCTCTTCGAAGTGACGTCAATCGCGTTCCCGGTTTCTGAGCAGTCGCCGGGCGTAGTCTTCGAAACGTGACCGCCGTTGTTCCTGAAGGCCGTCGTCTGCTGCGCATCGAAGCGCGTAACGCGGAGACGCCGATTGAGCGCAAACCGTCGTGGATCAAGGTCTCGGCCAAGATGGGTCCCGAGTACACGCATCTGCGCGGCCTTGTGCAGCGCGAGGGCCTCCACACGGTCTGCCAGGAAGCCGGCTGTCCCAACATCTACGAATGCTGGGAAGACCGCGAGGCGACCTTCCTCATCGGCGGCGACCAGTGCACCCGCCGCTGCGACTTCTGCCAGATCGACACGGGCAAGCCGGCCGAGTTCGACGCCGACGAGCCGCGCCGGGTGGCCGAGTCGACGGCGACGATGGGACTCAAGTACGCGACCGTGACCGGCGTGGCCCGCGACGACCTGCCCGACGGCGGGGCCTGGCTCTACGCCGAGACCGTCCGGCAGATCCACGCCCTGGTCGAGGGGTGCGGCGTCGAGCTGCTCATCCCCGACTTCAACGGCGACGACGAGCAGCTGGGCGAGGTGTTCGCGGCCCGCCCCGAGGTGCTCGCGCACAACGTCGAGACCGTGCCGCGGATCTTCAAGCGGATCCGGCCGGCCTTCCGCTACGACCGCTCGCTCGGGGTCATCACCAAGGCGCGCGCCGCCGGCCTGGTGACCAAGTCGAACCTCATCCTCGGCATGGGTGAGGAGCGCTCCGAGGTCTCGCAGGCGCTGCGCGATCTGCACGAGGCCGGGTGCGAGCTGGTGACGATCACGCAGTACCTGCGGCCGACGCCCCGCCACCACCCCGTGGAGCGCTGGGTGAAGCCGGAGGAGTTCGTGGAGCTGCGCGAGGAGGCCGAGCAGATCGGCTTCTCCGGGGTGCTCTCCGGGCCGCTGGTGCGCTCCTCGTACCGGGCCGGGCGACTGTACCGGCAGGCGCTGGAGACCCGGGCGCTGCGCTCCTGACGTCATCCCGCCGGGGGCTGGACAACCTGGGCTCCCGGCCGGTGCGGCCATCCCTCTAGACTCGGGGGTATGGCAAAGGCCCAGGAGCCGGAGAAGGTCTCCTTCTTCACTCGGCTCAAGCAGATCGGCATGGTGTTCTCGTTCACCGCCAAGCGCGACAAGGCGTTCGTGCCCCTCGTGGTGACCGTTGTCCTCGTGCCGCTGATCGCGGTCGGCGTCGCCATCGCGCTGGGTGTGTCCTGGATCTGGGCCCCGCTCGGCGTCCTGCTGGCGCTGCTCGGCACCGTCATCGTGCTCAACCTGCGCTCGCAGAAGGCCATGATGAAGGAGGCCGAGGGGCAGCCCGGGGCCGCCGCCTCGATCATCGAGAACATGCGCGGCGACTGGCGGGTCTCCCCCGCGATCGCGTCCACCACGCAGTTCGACATGGTGCACCTGGTCATCGGCCGCCCCGGCGTGATCCTGCTCGGCGAGGGCAACACCGCCCGGGTGAAGGGCCTCATCGCCCAGGAGCGGCGCCGGCTGGTCAAGGTGATCGGCAACGCGGAGCTGCGCGACTACATCGTCGGCAACGAGGAGGGGCAGGTCCCCCTCCCGAAGATCCGCAATCTGCTGATCCGGCTGCCGCGCACCATCACCGCCAAGGACGTCAACTCCCTGGACAAGCGGCTCAAGGCGCTGTCCGCCCGGCCGCAGATGCCGCGGGGCGCCCTGCCCAAGAACATGAAGCCCCCGAAGGGCCAGTTCAAGGCGATGCGCGGGCGGTAAAAAACTGCTCAGGCGGCCTGTACGACCGAGCCACTGGCTTTGTCGTGCAGGCCGCGTTGCTGTTGGTCCATGATCAGGCAGGTGATCAATGGGAGCATTACGATCGCCCGCAGGAGCGCCCGCGGTACACCCAAGGGACGCCCTGTGTTCATGGACACACAGCGGATTTTGAACAGGCGCATGCCGAGCGTCTGGCCGAAGAACCCCAGGAACAGCCCGTAGACGACCACGAAGATCCCCGGCGCGAGCCACGGTTCATCGGTCGGCGTCGCGAACGCACCCGCGATGAGCAGGCACGATACCCAGTCGACGAGCAGCGCGCCGAAGCGCCGGGCGAGAGTTGCGGGGGCGGGTTCCACAGCGGGTCAGACTATCGAACGACATGCCCCCGCTGATCGGCCGAGTGACGGTCCGCCACGGAGCCGCGAAACACAGCGGAAACAATTGAGACATGCCAGGGCAATCGCACAGTTCTACGGTCGCGACCAACCAGACACCTTCACACTGAAGTGATCACCAGACTGGTCAGCCTGCGACCTGGAGGACGAGTGTTCGCCAATTCTGAAGAGCTGTTGCGATACGTGAAGGATGAGGGCGTCCGCTTCGTCGACGTCCGCTTCTGCGACCTGCCGGGCGTGATGCAGCACTTCAACGTCCCGGTCGAGTCGTTCGACGATGCGGTCTTCAGCGACGGTCTGGCCTTCGACGGCTCGTCCATCCGTGGGTTCCAGGCGATCCACGAGTCGGACATGCTGCTCCTGCCCGACCCGACCTCGGCGTTCATCGACCCGTTCCGGGTCGAGAAGACCCTCGCGCTCAACTTCTTCATCCACGACCCGTTCACCCGCGAGGCCTACTCGCGTGACCCGCGCAACGTGGCGAAGAAGGCCGAGGCGTACCTCAAGTCGAGCGGCATCGCCGACACCGCCTACTTCGGTCCCGAGGCGGAGTTCTACATCTTCGACTCGATCCGGCACGAGACCTCGGCGAACCAGGCCTTCTACTACATCGACTCGATCGAGGGCTGGTGGAACTCCGGCAAGGAGGAGCCGGGCGGCAACCGCGGCTACAAGACCGCGTACAAGGGCGGCTACTTCCCCGTCCCGCCGGTCGACCACTACGCCGACCTGCGCGACCAGATGGTGCAGCGGCTCATCGCGGCCGGCTTCGTCGTCGAGCGCTCCCACCACGAGGTCGGCACGGCCGGTCAGGCTGAGATCAACTACCGCTTCGGCACCCTGCTGCAGGCGGGCGACCAGCTGCAGCTGTTCAAGTACATCATCAAGAACACGGCGTGGGCGGCCGGCAAGACCGCGACGTTCATGCCGAAGCCGCTGTTCGGTGACAACGGCTCGGGCATGCACACCCACCAGTCCCTCTGGATGGGCGGCGAGCCGCTGTTCTACGACGAGGCCGGCTACGGCGGCCTGTCGGACACCGCGCGCTGGTACATCGGCGGCCTGCTGCACCACGCCCCGTCGCTGCTGGCCTTCACGAACCCGACGGTCAACTCGTACCGCCGCCTGGTTCCCGGCTACGAGGCCCCGGTCAACCTGGTCTACTCCCAGCGCAACCGCTCGGCCTGCACCCGCATCCCGGTGACCGGCACCAACGCCAAGGCCAAGCGCGTCGAGTTCCGCGTCCCGGACCCGTCGGCCAACGTGTACCTCGCCTTCTCGGCGATGCTCATGGCCGGCCTGGACGGCATCAAGAACAAGACCGAGCCGCCGGCGCCGATCGACAAGGACCTGTACGACCTGCCGCCGGAGGAGGTCGCCAACGTCAAGCAGGTCCCCGGCTCGCTGGACGAGGTCCTGACCACCCTGGAGGGCGACCACGGCTTCCTGCTCGAGGGCGGCGTCTTCACCCAGGACCTGGTGGACACCTGGATCTCGTACAAGCGCGCCAACGAGGTCGACCCGGTCCGCCTGCGCCCGACCCCGCACGAGTTCGCGATGTACTACGACGTCTGATCGTCAGCTCCAACGAAAGCGGCCCGTCCCCTGCTGGGGGCGGGCCGCTTCCGCGTTTCCGGCTCAGACCTTGATCCACGTGCCGCACCGGTCGGTCTCGAAGTCCTGGCCGGCCTTGATGGTGACCCGCAGGTTGCCGCCGCCGATGTGGTTGTCGACGATGTCGCGCCCGTTGGTGCCGCTCTTCAGGATCGCCCAGTAGCAGTCCGACCCGGCCCCGGTCACCTTGTAGGTGCCGGCCGGGACGTCCTCGCCCACGGTCCAGGTGCCGTCCTCGATGGTCGTCGCCGGCGGGGGTGGCGGCGGCGCGGCCGCGGTGGTCGGCGGCGCCGGGGGTGAGGTCGTGGCCGCCGCCGTCGTCGGGGCGGCGACGGTGACCGTGACCGTCACGTACACCGGGCTGACGCCGGGCGTGGCGGCCGCGAGCGCCGGATCGGCCGACCCGCCGTCGAGCGCCACGGTCGCGCCGGCCCCGATGGCCAGCCCGGTGACCAGGCCGACCACGGCGAAGAGGAGCGACCTGGCGCCGCTCTTCGGCGGCTCGGGCACGATCGGCGGAGGCGTCGGCTCGAGGTGCGGCGCGGGCCCGGGGACGTACGGAATCGGCGGCGGGGTGGCTTCCGGCTCGGTCATGGTCGAGAGTGTGGCCCTGACGCAGCCGGACTGCCTCGGCCGATCATGCAGCGGGCGCCCTCAACCGCATGGGAACCGCATCGCCCTCCAGGGTCAGGCCTCGTCGAAGATGCGTTCCACGGCGGCTCGGGCGCGGCGGGCCACGCGCAGGTACTCGTCCAGGAACTCCTGCGGCTCCGTGCCCGGGTCCAGCGCCGAAGCGGCCGCGGCGAGGTCGGGCCCCTGGCGCGGGAGTTGATCGGTCGCACGGCCGCGGACCAGGGTCAGCAGGTTGCGGGCGCGGGAGGCCTGGCGCCAGGCGGCCTCCAGTTCCGCGGCGTCCGGGGCGCTCACCAGGCCCGCCGAGGTCGCCGCGTGCAGGGCCTGCAGCGTTCTGGGGGTGCGCAAGGACGGTACCGAATGGCCGTGTTGCAACTGGAGGAGTTGCACGGTCCACTCGACGTCGGCCAGTCCGCCCCGGCCCAGTTTGGTGTGGGTGGCGGGGTCGGCGCCGCGGGGTAGGCGTTCGCTGTCGACGCGGGCCTTCAGGCGGCGGATCTCCAGGATCTGCTCGCGGGTCAGGCCGCCCGCCGGGTAGCGGTTGGTGTCGGCCAGCTCGAGGAAGCGCGCGCCCAGGGACGGGGAGCCGGCGACCAGGCGGGCGCGGAGCAGGGCCTGCGCCTCCCAGACCTTGGACCAGCGGGCGTAGTACTGCTTGAAGGCGGCCAGGCTGCGCACGAGCGGGCCCTGGCGGCCCTCGGGGCGCAGGTCGGCGTCGACGCCCAGCGGGGGGTCGTGGGCCGGGCGGGCCAGCAGGCGGCGGAGGTCCTCGGCGATGGTGAGCGCGGCCTTCGCGGCCACGTCGTCGGGGGTGCCGGGCGCCGCCTCGTAGACGAACAGGACGTCGGCGTCGGAGGGGTAGCTGGTCTCGGCGCCACCCAGGCGGCCCATGCCGATGATGGCGAACTCCAGCGGTGGGGCGCCGGCCGCGGTGACGCCCAGGGTGGCGCGGAGGGTGGCGTCGATCACCGCCGAGAGGGCGTCGCCCACCGCCGTGACGTCCAGCAGGCCCAGCAGGTCGGCGCAGGCGATGCGGAACAGCTCGCGGCGGCGCAGGGCGCGCACCGCGTTGATCGCGGCCTCGGGGTCGCTGTGGCGGGCCGCGGCGGCCGCGAAGCCCTCGGTCAGGACCTCGGCGCTCCTTGGTACGAGTTCGGCGTCCTCGGCCAGCAGGCGCAGCGCCTCCGGGTCGTGGACCAGCAGGTCCGTCACGTAGCGGGAGAGCGCGAGGAGCCGGGCCAGGCGCAGGGCGACCGGGCCCTCGTCGCGCAGGAGGCGCAGGTACCAGGGGGTGTTGCCGACCTTCTCCGAAACCTGGCGGTAGGCCAGCAGGCCGCGGTCGGGCTCGGGGGCGTCGGCGAACTCGCTGAGCAGGGCCGGCAGGAGCTGGCGCTGGATGGCGGCGGTGCGCGAGACGCCGCCGGTCAGGGACTGGATGTGGCGCAGGGCGCCGGCCGGGTCGGCGAAGCCCAGCAGGTCCAGCCGGGCGCGGGCGGCGTCCGGGGTGAGGCGGAGCTGTTCGGTGGGGACCCGCGCGACCGCCTCCAGCAGCGGGCGGTAGAAGAGCTTGGCGTGCAGGCGGCGGACCTCGCCGGCGTGGCGTACCCATTCGGCGCGGAACGACTCGACGGCGTCGCGGGCGGCGTTGGGGCGGTAGCCGAGGGCGTGGGCGAGCCAGCGCAGGCCGTCCGGGTCGTCCGGGACGGTGTGCGTGCGGCGCAGGCGCTGCAGCTGCAGGCGGTGCTCGACCACGCGCAGGAAGCGGTACGCGCGCAGCAGCGCCTCGCCGTCGGCCAGCCCGACGTAGCCGCCCTCGATGAGCGCGCGCAGGCCGGCCAGGGTGGTCGGGGTGCGCAGGGACTCGTCGGCCCGGCCATGGACCAACTGCAGCAGTTGTACGGCGAACTCGATGTCCCGCAGGCCGCCCGGCCCACGCTTGATCTCGCGGTCCACTTCGGCTCGCGGGATGACGTCGATGATCCGCCGGCGCATGGAGCGGACCTCGTCCACCGCCTCCGGACGCTCGGCGGCCGACCAGATCAGCGGCTGGAGCTCGGCCAGCCACTGCTCGCCCAGGGCGAGGTCGCCGGCGGCCGGGCGGGCCTTCAGCAGCGCCTGGAACTCCCAGGTCTTGGCCCACTTCTTGTAGTACGCCAGGTGCGAGGCGACGGTCCGCACCAGCGCGCCGCGGCTGCCCTCGGGGCGCAGGGCGGCGTCGACCGGCCAGGCCACGAAGCCGCAGATCTCCATCATCCGGGCGGCCAGGGCGCTGCCGGCCCGCATGGCCTTCTCGGTGTCGGTGGTGCCGACCGGCTCGGCCACGAAGACCACGTCGACGTCGCTGACGTAGTTGAGCTCGCGGCCGCCGCACTTGCCCATCGCGATGACGGCGAGCCGGCACTCGTCGGTGCCTCGCTCGGCGACGGCGATGGCGAGCGCGGCCTCCAGGGTGGCGTCGGCGAGCTCGGTCAGGCGGCGCATGGTGACCTCGACGTCGGCCGCCGCGGTCAGGTCGGCGGCGACGATGCGCAGGAGCTCACGGCGGTACCCACTGCGCAACAACGGCACCGAGGTGACGTCCCGGGTCGAGTATCCGGCCGGGCGGCTGTTCTGCTCCCCGACCAGCTCGCGCCACTCGTCGGGGTTGGCCACCAGCAGGTCGCCGAGGGTCGCGGAGACGCCGAGGACCCCGATGAGCCGCCGGCGCAGCGCCCTGTCGGTCAGCACCGCGTCCCGCACGTCCTCCCCCGCCGCCTCGACCAGCCGGTGCAGCTGGAAGAGGGCGAGGTCCGGGTCGGCCGCGAAGTACAGCGTGTCGAGCACCGCGGTGGCGTCCTCGTCGGCCGGGCGGCGGGCCGCCGGGTCCCACAGCCGCAGCCCGTCGGGGCCGGCCATCCGCTCGGTGCGCTCGTTGTCGGTGAACCCGTACCGGGCCAGGTGCGCGGGGCTGACCTTGATCGGGTCCATCAGCGCGGGCCGATCAGCGGCAGCGAGCGCAGCCCGTCGGCGCCGGCCGGAGGCGTGCGCCCGAGCGCCACGGCCGCGAACCGCTCGGCGAAGGGCTTCCAGACCTCGGCGACGTCGTCCTGGGCGGCCTCGACCCGCTCCAGCATCTCCACCGCGTCGATGCCGAGCTCGCCGAGGGTCTGCACGCCCTCCATGGCCCACTGCGCGAACATCGGCACGTCGCACTCGATGTGGAACTGCAGGCCCCAGGCGGCCGGGCCGAGCCGGTACGCCTGGATCGGGTAGTGCAAAGAGGCGGCCAGCAGGGTGGCGTTCAGGGGGAGCTCGACGATCTCGTCGTGGTGCCACTGGAACACGTCCGGGGCGAACGGGACGGCGGCGAAGATCGGGTCCTGGTCGGCGATGTCCCGCCGGGCGACCAGCTTGACGCCGATCTCCGGGCCGGTCGCGCTGCGCTCGACGGTGCCGCCGTGCGCGTGCGCCAGCAGCTGGGCGCCGAGGCAGACGGCCAGGGTCGGCAGCTTGTGCCGGACCGCCTTGCGCAGCAGCCCGTCGAGCTCGTCGAACCAGGGCGCGGCGCGCTCGCCGGTTTCGTCCGGGAACGCGTCCTGCTCGCCGCCGAGGACCACCAGGGCGGCGTACCCGTCCAGCGTCGCGGGCAGCGCATCGGCGGCGTGCGGCCGGACGATCTCGAGTTGCAGGCCGCCGGAGGTCAGCCAGTCGCCGAGCCGGCCGGGGCCGTCGGAGGGGTCGTTCTCGACCACGAGGGCCAGGTTCCCGATCGTCACACACCGACAATATCCATCCCCGGGGAAGGTGGAGGATGGGCACATGAGCATCGTTACGCCGGGGTTCCACGGCGCCCGTCGCGGTGGCGGGCCGCAGCTGCCGCCGGGGCAGTACCTCGCCCACGACTTCCCCGTCCTGTCCGCCGGGCCGACGCCGCGGGTGCGCACCGAGCGGTGGGAGTTCGTGATCGCCACCGAGACGGGCGAGGAGAAGAGCTGGAACTGGGCCGAGTTCACCGCCCTGCCGCACGAGGACGTCACGGTCGACATCCACTGCGTCACCAAGTGGTCCAAGCTCGGCACCGGCTGGCGGGGCGTGGCGGTCGACACCCTCCTCGCGGACGTGGAGACCGCCGCCGACTACGTCATGGCACACTCCTACGACGGGTACACCACCAACGTCCCGCTCGAGGACCTCGTCGACGGGCAGGCGTGGGTGGCGTACCGCTACGACGGCGCGGCGCTGACCCCGGAGCACGGCGGGCCGGCGCGGCTGCTGGTGCCGCACCTGTACCTCTGGAAGTCCGCGAAATGGCTGCACAAGCTGCGGCTGATGACGCAGGACGAGCCGGGCTTCTGGGAGGAGGCCGGCTACCACAACTACGGAGACCCATGGCGCGAGCAGCGGTACCAGGGCGACTGACCTGGCGGAAGGCGATCCTCAAGGCGGTCCGGCAGGAGACGCCGACGGCGCGGACGCTGGTCTTCGACGTCGACGGAGGCTGGCCAGGCCACCTGGCCGGGCAGCACGTCGACGTCCGGCTCACCGCCGAGGACGGCTACCAGGCGCAGCGCAGCTACTCCATCGCGTCCGCGGACGGCCTGGAGATCACCGTGCAGCGCCTGGACGGCGGCGAGGTCTCGCCCTATTTGTCGGAAACCTACGACATTTCGTGGCCGGTGGAGGTTCGCGGGCCCATCGGCGGATGGTTCGTCTGGCGGGCGACTGATCCTTCGCCGGTACAGCTGATCGCCGGAGGATCCGGAATCGTCCCACTGATGGCGATGATTCGCGCGCGAGCGGGACTCAGGACGCCGTTCAAGCTGCTGTATTCGGTCAGAACGCCCGAAGACACGATTTATGCCGACGAGCTCCGGCAGCGGGCGAGGGACGACGCCGGGCTCGACGTGCAGTACATCTACACCCGGGTGCGCGGCAAGCGCATCGGGCTCGCCGACGTCAACACCCACACGTGGCCGAACGACTTCCAGCCGAGCGTGTTCGTGTGCGGGCCGACCGGGTTCGTGGAGACGACCGCCGACCTCCTCGTCGCGCTCGGCCACGACCCGCAGCGGATCAGGACCGAGCGCTACGGGTGATCACATCATGCCGAGGTACCGCTCCCGCTCGAACGGCGTGACGACGCGGCGGTACTCCTCCCACTCCGTCCGCTTGTTCTTGAGGAAGAAGTCGAAGACGTGCTCGCCGAGCACCTCGGCCACCAGCTCGGAGCCGGCCATGACGTCGATCGCCTCGGCGAGGTTCTCCGGCAGCGCCTCGTAGCCGGCCGCGCGCCGCTCGCCGTCGGTGAGGGCCCACACGTCGTCCTCGGCGCCGGGCGGCAGCTCGTAACCCTGCTCGATGCCCCGCAGGCCGGCGCCGAGCATGACGGCGTAGGCGAGGTACGGGTTGCAGGCGGCGTCGAGCGAGCGCACCTCGACCCGGGCCGAATTGGGCTTGCCGTAGGCCGGGACGCGGACCAGGGCCGAGCGGTTCTTGTGGCCCCAGCAGACGTACGCCGGCGACTCGGTGATCCGGTTCGGCAGGGTCTGTGGGAACAGCCGCTTGTAGGAGTTCACCCACTGGTTGGTGATCGCGGTGTACTCCCGGGCGTGCACGAGCAGGCCCGCGATGAACGCCTGGCCGACCTTCGACAGCTTCATCGGGTCGCTGGCGTCGTGGAACGCGTTGCGCTCGCCCTCGAACAGCGACAGGTGCGTGTGCATGCCGCTGCCCGGCTGCTCGGTGAACGGCTTGGGCATGAAGGTCGCGTGCACCCCGTGGGAGAGCGCGACCTCCTTGATGACGTGCCGGAACGTCATGATGTTGTCGGCCGTGGTCAGCGCGTCGGCGTAGCGCAGGTCGATCTCCTGCTGGCCGGGCGCGACCTCGTGGTGGCTGAACTCGACCGAGATGCCGATCCGCTCCAGCGCGAGGACCGCCTGGCGGCGGAAGTCGCGGGCCACGGAGTGCGTGGTGTGGTCGAAGTAGCCGCCGCTGTCCACCGGCCGCGGCACCGAGCCGTGCTCGCCGAGGTTCTCCAGCAGGAAGAACTCGATCTCGGGGTGGGTGTAGAAGGTGAAGCCCTTCTCGGCCGCCCGCGACAGGGCCCGGCGCAGCACGTGGCGCGGGTCGGCCCAGGACGGCGAGCCGTCGGGCAGCGTGATGTCGCAGAACATGCGGGCGCTCTCACCCGACATGCCGCCCTCGAACGGGAACACCTGGAACGTCGTCGGGTCCGGGATGGCGACCATGTCCGACTCGTAGACCCGGGCGAAGCCCTCGATCGCCGAGCCGTCGAACCCGATGCCCTCCTCGAAGGCGGACTCGAGCTCGGCCGGGGCGACCGAGACGCTCTTGAGGGTGCCCAGCACATCGGTGAACCACAGCCGGACGAAGCGGATGTCCCGCTCTTCGAGCGTGCGGAGTACGAACTCCTGCTGACGATCCACGTGATGCCCCCACAAAAGCTCCGGCCGATTCGGGCCAGTCTGTCCCGGCGGTATTACACACAAGTTACCGGACCGCCGTATGTGACCAGGCACGGGCGTGAACGAGCGGTCCCGGCTGGGTATGGGACGGCTCATGACGGACTCCCCCGACCTGTGGGCCTCGCTCGTCGACCGGGTGCGCGACCGGGCGGCCCACTCCGGCGCCGTGGCCCTGGAGCTCACCGGCGACGTCAGCTCGGCCGTCGCCGCGGTCGTGGCCTGCGACGCGCTCGGCCCGACCAACGTCACCGGCCTGTTCCTGGCCGACGCGGTCATCCCCGAGGTGCGGGACCTGGCCCTGCACACCGGACTGGACTTCCGCCTGGAGCCGGTGCAGCCGATGCTCGACGCGTTCCTGGCCAACCTGACCCTCGGCCCGGCCGCCGCGACCAGGCTCGCCGCCCGGGTCCGCCGGGTGGTGCTCCTGGCCCTGGCCGAGGAGGAGGGCCGCGAGGTTCTGGATCCAATAGCGGAGGTGCCGGCGTCGGTACTGCCCGAGCTCGCACGCTGGCGCAACGAGCGCGCCCTGGCCTCGGGCGACCCGGCGCCGATCCCGGTGGCCGCGATGTGAAAAACCGCATCGGCGCGGTACCAATCGCCGCCGCCGGTGCGACCATCGGGATGTAGCCCGGGGACCCCGGATGGGGCCTCGAGGAGTCTGAGGAGGACACCGATGTCCGAAGTCCCGTCCTTGTACGGCGGCGCCGTCAACCGCCGGGTGCGCACCAGGGACCTGATCGCCGCCAAGGAGCGCGGCGAGCGCTGGCCGATGCTCACCTCCTACGACCAGTACACCGCCGGCATCTTCGACGAGGCCGGCATCCCCGTCCTGCTGGTGGGCGACTCGGCCGCCAACAACGTCTACGGCTACGAGTCCACCGTCTCGGTCTCCGAGGAAGAACTCCTGCCGCTGGTACGGGCGGTCGTCCGCTCCACGAAGCGCGCGCTCGTCGTCGGCGACCTGCCGTTCGGCTCCTACGAGGAGGGCCCGGCCCAGGCGCTGCGCACGGCGGTCCGCTTCATGAAGGAGGGCGGCTGCCACGCGGTGAAGCTGGAGGGCGGCCGGCGCGTCGCCCCGCAGATCGCCGCCCTGGTCAGCGCCGGCATTCCGGTGATGGCCCACATCGGCTTCACCCCGCAGAGCGAGCACGCCCTGGGCGGCTTCCGGGTGCAGGGCCGCGGCGACACCGCCGAGGAGGTCGTCGAGGACGCCCACGCGGTCGCCGAGGCGGGCGCCTTCGCCGTCGTCCTGGAGATGGTCCCGGGCGAGGTGGCCAAGCGCATCACCCACGAACTGCGCATCCCGACGGTCGGCATCGGCGCCGGCGCGGACACCGACGCCCAGGTCCTGGTGTGGCAGGACATGGCGGGCCTGCGCACGGGGCGGACGCCGCGCTTCGTGAAGCGGTACGCCGACCTGGCGGGCGCCCTGACCGACGCGACCAAGGCCTTCGCCGACGAGGTCCGCACCGGCGTCTTCCCGGCGCAGGAGCACACGTTCGACTGAGGTTTCTTGCCACGATAAGGGCGATAAGTCCGACACTTCGTGATCAGACTTATCGCCCTTATCGGACTTATCGCCTGACAGGCGGCATCACGGTATACGCCCGTTCATTCAGAATCTGAAGTGCGAGGTCGGCGGCCGCGCCTTCGCCGCCCCGACGTCCTGCGAGATCCGCGCCAGCTCGGGGGCCGCGCCATTCGCTGCCCCGACGCGCACGCCGGTTCGTTCAGAACCTGAAGTGCGACACCATCTGGCGGAGATCCTGCGACATGCGCGCCAGCTCGGCGGCCGCGCCCTTCGCCGCCCCGACGCCCTGCGTGGTGGCGGCGGTCGCGTCGGCCACGCCGGCGATGTTCGCCGCGATCCGCTCCGCGCCCGTGGCCGCCTCGGCGACCGAGCGGCTCATCTCGGCGGTGGTGGCCGACTGCTCCTCGACGGCCGAGGCGATCGTCGCCTGGTACTGGTTGATCTCCTCCACCACCTCGCCCATCCTCCGGATCGCCTCGGCCGTGCTGCCCGTGTCGGCCTGGATCGCGGTCACCCGCCGGCGGATGTCCTCGGTCGCCTTGGCCGTCTCCTGGGCCAGGTCCTTGACCTCGTTGGCGACGACCGCGAAGCCCTTGCCGGACTCCCCCGCCCGGGCCGCCTCGATGGTCGCGTTCAGGGCCAGCAGGTTGGTCTGCTCGGCGATCGACGTGATGAGCTTCAGGACGTTGCCGATCTCGGTCGACGACACGGCCAGCCGCTCGACCCGCTCGTTGGCCTCGGTCGCCTCGCGTACCCCGCCGGAGGCCACCCCGGCCGCGTCGGCGGCGTTGCGCGCGATCTCGTGGATGGACACGCCCATCTCCTCGGCCCCGGCGGCCACCGTGTTCACGTGCCGCGAGACCTCGTGCGAGGACGCCGACGCGTCGCCCATCTGCACGTTGGTCGCGTCGGCGGCCCCGGCGATCTCCTCACTGACCTTCGACAGCTGGCGGGAGGCGTCGGCAAGACTGTCCGAGCTGGTACTGACGGCAGCAATCGAGCCGCGGATGCTCCCCATGGCCGCATCCAGGCTCGCGGCCATCTGGCCGATCTCGTCCCGCCCGGTCACGCCGGCGCGCTGGGTCAGGTCGCCGTGGGCGAGCGCGTCGAGCACGGTGCGGACCCGCCGCACCGGGTGCACGATCGCCTTGGCCACCGGCACCGCGATGAACAGGAACACGACCAGCCCGACCAGCAGCGCGACCGAGGTCGTCCACTGGGCCTGGCGCCGGGTGCCGGCCATGTCGGCGCGCTCCTGTGCGATGCGCGCGTCGAGCTTGTCCTCCAGGGCGCCGACCTTGTCGTCGACCGCGTGGTTGCGGGTGGCGATCTCGCCCTCACGCTGGCGCACGCTCGCCTGATCGGCCTGGGCGTCCTTGATGAAGGTACCCATGAAGTCGTTGAAACCCAGCGCGTCGGTCTTGATGGCGTCCAGGTCGGATCGCACGTCGGCCGGCAGGTCGAGCGCGTCGAGCTCGTCGATGGTGTCGGTGACGGACGCGAGGTCGTCGGGCAGGTCCGCCAGGATGGCCGCGATGTCCTGCTCGGCCAGGGCGCGGTAGGCATCGACCTTGAGCTCGGACTCGCGGGTGTCGAGGTGGTGCAGCCGGGAGCTCGCGACATCCAGCACGTGCACGGTCTCGGCCTGGTCGCTGAGCCGGCCCTGCGCGATGAGGCCGGCGGTCCCCGTCGCCGCCGAGACGAGGATCCCGGCGGCGCAGAGGATGCCGATCTTCGAGGCGATGCCCACATTGGCGAAGACGGCCATACGACCCCAATCACGTGGTTTCCGGAGGTGTACCCGTGATATCGGCCACTGGCGACTTCGGCTGAACCTTCTTCGCTCCTAGGTCGCAACCTCGAGGCGCCGCAGACCCCGGATCACGTAGCCTGGCTTGTACTCGGGTTCGCTCACGAGGTACAACCGCGGCGCCTTGTCGAGGAGGGCCTCGAAGGACGCGGTCAGCTCGATCCGGGCCAGCGGCGCGCCGAGACAGTAGTGGATGCCGGCGCCGAACGAGATGTGCGGGTTGTCGCGCCGCGTCACGTCCAGCTCCTCGGGCTCGGCGAACGCCGCGGGGTCGTGGTTGGCCGACCCGAACAGCAGCGCCACCTCGCTCCCGCGCGGGATCCGCACCCCGCGCACCTCGATGTCCTCGAGCACCCACCGCTCGAACATCTGCAGCGGGGTGTCGAAGCGCATGAGCTCCTCGATGGCCGTACCGACGAGGCCTGGATCTTTTCTGATCTTGTCCAACTGCTCCGGGTGCTGCAGCAGCGCGCGCCACCCGTTGCCGGTCACGTTCACGGTCGCCTCGTGCCCGGCGTTGAGCAGCAGCACGCACGTGCCGATGAGCTCGTCCTCGCTGAGCCCCTCGACGGCGGCGAGCGCGCTGACCAGGTCGTCCCGCGGATCGTCCCGCCGCGCCCGCGCCAGCCCGCGCAGGTACTCGCTGAACTCCTCCGACGCCCGCACCGCACTGTCGGCCGTCTCCCGGGACGGATTCAGCTCGTACATCCCGCAGATCGCCGCCGACCAGGGGCGCAGCAGGTGCCGGTCGGCCTCGGGCACGCCGAGCAGCTCCGCGATGACGGTGACCGGCAGCGGCTCGGCGACCTCGGCGATCAGATCCCCGCCGCCGTTGCGCACGAACGCGTCGACGAGCTCGCCGGCGAGCCGTTGCACCACGGGGCGCAGGGCCTCGACCCGCCTGGGCGTGAACGCCTGCGAGACCAGGCGGCGGAGCCTGGTGTGGTCGGGCGGTTCGCGGTCGAGCATGCCGTTGTTGTTCAGGGTCCAGAACGGCTCCTGGTACTCCGGGGGCGCCGACCTGCCCATCTGCTCGTGGGTCGCGACGTGCAGGTAGCTGCGGCCGAGTCGACGGTCGCGGAGCAGGGCGTTGACGTCCTCGTGGCGGCTGATGAGGTATTGGTGGCTGGGCTCGAACCAGTGGACCGGGGTTTCTTCGCGGAGCTTGGCGTACGCGGGGTAGGGGCGCGCCACGAACTCCTGCGACCAGGGGTCGAAGGCGTTTTCGGCCTTGCCTGTGCCGTTGCCGTTGCCGTTGCTTTCGCCGGTGCTCTTGCCGTTGCCGGTGTTTTCGTTGGCGGTGTTTTTGTTGCCGGTGTTTTCGTTGGCGGTGTTTTCGTTGGCGGTGTTTTCGGTGCTGGTCACAGGTCGGTCACCCGGATGCCGGCGTGGGCCTTGTACCGCTTGTTGATGGCGATGAGGTTCGCGGTGAGCGCCTCGACCTGGCCGGCGTTGCGGAGCCGCCCCGCGAACACGCCGCGCATGCCGGCGATCCGTCCCGCGAGCGCCTGCACCTGCAGCGCGGCGTCGCGGTCGTCACCGAGCACGAGCACGTCGAGCTCCACTTCGTCCACCTCGGGATCCGCCAGCAGTACCGCGCTCACGTGGTGGAACGCCGCACATACCCGAGCCTCGGGCAGCAGCGCGGCAGCCTGCTCGGCGGCGCTGCCCTCTTCCACGCGCAGCGGGTACGGCCCCTGCTTGTCGAACCCCAGCGGATTCACGCAGTCGACCACGATCCGCCCGCCGGTCAGGTTCGGCGCAAGCTCGGCAACGGTGTTCGCGTGCCCTTCCCACGGCACCGCGATGACAACGACGTCGGCCCCGGCGGCAAACGGGTTGTCGCCGCCCTCGACGGTCCCCGTGACGCCCGGCAGCTCCCTCAGCTCCTGGGCGGCCTGCTGCCCCCGCTCGGTCGACCGGGAGCCGACGAGCACGCGCTGCCCGGCGCGCGCGAACCGGTACGCGAGGCCCCGCCCCTGCGGCCCGGTCCCCCCGATGATGCCCACGGACAGCCCGGACACGTCGGGCAGCTCGATCTGGTCGTAGCTCATGCCTTCTGTTGTACCTCTCGGAGCTCGGCTTCCTCGCGCCCGCCCCATGCCCGGCACCAACCAACTCGTCACACCCCGCGGTCCGTTCCCTTCTGCCGTGCCCGGCCTCGCTCCTCCGCCGCCTTCCTTTCGTCACCCCCTGCGGTCCCCCTCGCGTCTCCCCGGTCCGACGCGTGGCCGCCGCCACCCCACAGCCGCGACCCACCGATCACGTCTCCCCGGTCCGACGCGCGGCCGCCGCCACCCCACAGCCGCGACCCACCGATCACGTCTCCCCTTTCCGGCGCGTGGCCGCCGCGGCCCACCGTCTCGACCCGCCGGTCAGGCTTCCCTCGCGCGCATCGCAGTGCCTCAAGTTTCGGCGTCGGCGGCCCCCTCCGCGCGCAGCCGTCCCTCCACGCCGGGTGCTTTCGTTGGGCCTGTTCGCGCGCCCTTTGCCGCCGTCACCTCCTCCCGCCGTCACCTCCGCCTGCCGTCACCTCCGCCTGCCGTCACCTCCGCCTGCCGTCACCTCCGCCTGCCGTCACCTCCTCCTGCCGGCCCGCCGCCCGCACTCGCATCGCGTCCGCTGGCCGGCACCTCTTCGGCCGGCGTCTCACACCTCGTGGAAGGTCACCTTTCGCTTGGCCGGATCCGCCTCCGTGAGCCGCACCGAGATGCGCTCCCCCAGCGGCAGCGCGTCCCCCTCACACCGGGCCCGCACCGGCGGCTCGTCGATCGCGATGTCGGCCCGGTGCTTGGCCCGGTCCACGTCGAGCACCGCCGCCTCGAACGTCTCCCCCACCCGCCCCTGCAGCAGCGTCGCCTCCACCAGGTCCACCGCCCCGCGCTCGGCCGACCCCGCAACCCGGTCGGTACGCGTCATGACCTCCGGCAGCTTCGGCAGCGCCTCCCGGGCCCACGAGTGGACCGCTGCGCCGGCGTGAAGGGCCAGGCACACCTCGGTGACGTACCGGTCGGCCAGGCGCCGCAGCGGGGCTGTCACGTGCGCGTACGGTGCGGCCACCGCGGCATGCAGCGGCTGCTCCGGCGGCGCCCCGTCGAACGGCGTGTAGCCGGCCCCGCGCATCATTTCGGCGGCCTGATCCAGGAACGCCGCCGCCCTGGGCTGCGACGGGTCCAACGCCGCGATGACCCGCCCCGGGGTCGCACCATCCGGCCACGGTACGTCCAGTGCCCGCGCCGCCAACCGCAACGCCTCAACCGTCTCAGCCGGCGCCGGCGGCATGGTGCGCAACAGCCCGACCCCACCGTCCAGCATGATCTTCGCCGCCGACATCCCCGTCAGCAGCGAAATCTGCGCGTTGTACTCCTCCACCTCCACGGGCGCCCGCAGCGTCAACCGCCACCCGTCCCCGTCCGGCTCGACCTCCTGCTCCGGCAGCGGCAGATTCACGGCCCCGCGATCCAGTCCCCGGGCCACGAGCAGCTTGCCCACCTCCGGCAGCAGCGCGATCGAGGGGTGCAACCGCCCGCTGTCGGCGTCCCGCTGCACCGACTCGTAGTCGAGCTTGGCCCGGCTGCGCACCAGCGCCCGCGCCACGTCGACCCCGGTGGCGTTGCCCTCGGCGTCGACGTCGATCGCCCACAGCACCGCGGGCCGCGTCTGGTCCGGCAACAGGCTGGCCGCACCCTCACTGAGCACGGCCGGGTGCAGCGGCACCTTCCCATCGGGCAGGTACACGGTCTGCCCCCGCTCCCAGGTCTCCTTCTCCAGAGCCCCACCGGGTTGGACGAACGCCGCGACGTCGGCGATCGCGTAGTACACCCGATAGCCACCCTCCCGACGCTGCAACAACAGCGCCTGGTCGAGGTCTTTGGAGGTGGGCGGGTCAATGGTCACGAACTCCAGCTCGGTGCGATCCGGCCGGTCATCGAAGACCCGACCAGCGGCCGCCTCGGCTTCTTCCTGCGCGGCGCCGGAGAACGCCTCGGGAAGCTCAAGCTCGTGGCGGAGCGAACTGAAGTCGATGCGGGGGGCAAAAACTCGGCGAGCGGTCACGGGTCCAGTCTTACCAGGCCGGGTCACCCGAGAAATCACGCTAATGGCCGGTCCCGTTCCCGTTCTCGCGGCCGATGCGCGCCTCGGCCCACGGACCGAGAAACCCGGTCGTTCTTTCGGCCGATACGCCAAACCCCACCGCGGCGCAGTCTGGTCCACGAACCCAGCACAGCCCGGGACCGCGGCAGCTGGGGGCGGCAACGGCCAGGCCAAGCCGACCGCCAGGCGTGGTGGTTTCGGTGGGTGCGCGAGTGCGCTGTTGGTGGGCGTCGGTGGCGGGAATCGCCGATGGACGCCCGGTGGGGCGATGGCATGCGGCGTCGGTTCGCGTCGCCGGTCGGCGCCGGCACGTCATGGCGGACGTTGCCGGTGGGCGTCGGCAGGTTGGTGGCGATGTCGTCAGCGGGGCCAGCGGGTCGGTGGCGATGTCGTCAGCGGGGGCCGGCGGGTCGGTGGCGGGCGCTGTCGGTGGGCGTTGTTGGCATGCGTGGGCGCGGGTGTCAGCTGTGGGCGGTTGGCCGGCGTCGTCGGTGGCGGTTGGGGCCGGTGGTCGGCGGCGGGCAGGAAGCTAGGCATGCGGCGGCTGGTGGCTGGCAGTAGTGGCGGCGGAAAGGAGAACGGCCGGTCCCCACCGTTGTGGTGGACCGGCCGTTCTTGGGTGCTGGTGTTACGGGCGGGCGAGGGTGGCCCAGTCCTCCGGAGTCATGCTTGCGGCTTCCTCCGGGTTGTTGCCGTTCTCGCGGCCGGGGATGGCTTCGGCGGCCGTACCCGTGGTGGGCTCCGTGGCGGCGTCGGACGTGGCGGCCGTGGTGTCGGCGGTCAGGCCGCCCTCGGTCACCGCGGCTGCTGACGTGGTCGGCTCCGCCGGGGTTGCTGCCTCCGGCGCGACCGTGGTGTCCGGGGTCGTCGCGGTCGCCTTCTTGGCCGGCGCCTTGCGGGGCGTCGACTTGGCTGCCGTGGACTTCGTCGCCGTCGACTTGGCCGGAGCCGCCTTTGTCGCGGTGGACTTCGTCGCGGTCGACTTGGCCGGGGCCGACTTCGCGGCCGTGGTCGACTTGGCCGCCGCCTTCGTGGCGGTGGACTTCGTCGCCGACTTCGCCGGGGTGGCCTTTGACGTCGTCTTGGCCGGGGTCGACTTTGCCGCCGCCTTGGTTGCCGTGGACTTCGTCGCCGACTTGGCCGGGGCCGACTTCGCGGCCGTGGTCGACTTGGCTGCCGCCTTCGTCGCCGTGGACTTGGCCGCCGCCTTCGTCGCCGTCGACTTCGCCGGGGTGGCCTTCGTCGCTGACTTGGCCGGGGTCGCCTTGGCCGTCGTGGACTTGGCCGCGGCCTTCGTCGCCGACTTGGCCGGGGTGGCCTTGGCCGTGGTCTTCTTCGCGGCCGCGGACTTCGTCGCGGTCGACTTCGCCGGGGCGGCCTTCGAGGCCGTCGACTTGGCCGCGGACTTCGTCGCGGTCTTGGCCGGGGTGGCCTTCGCCGTCGTCGTCTTCTTGGTTGCCGTCGACTTCGTCGCGGCCGCGGACTTCGTCGCGGTTGACTTGGCCGGGGTGGCCTTGGCCGTGGTCTTCTTCGCGGCCGCGGACTTCGTCGCGGTTGACTTCGCCGGGGCGGCCTTCGACGCCGTCGACTTGGCCGCGGACTTCGTCGCGGTCTTGGCCGGGGTGGCCTTTGCCGTCGTCGTCTTCTTGGCTGCCGTGGACTTGGCTGCCGTCGACTTCGCGGCCGACTTGGCCGGGGCTGCCTTCGAAGCCGTCGTCTTCTTGGCGGCCGTTGACTTCGTCGCGGCCGACTTGGCCGGGGTGGCCTTCGCCGTCGTCGTCTTCTTGGCCGGGGTCGACTTCGCCGCGGTGGACTTCGCCGCGGTCGACTTCGCTGCCGTGGACTTCGCCGCCGTGGACTTGGCCGCAGTCGACTTGGCCGCAGTGGACTTGGCCGCCGTGGACTTGGCTGCGGTCGACTTCGCGGCGGTGGACTTGGCCGCCGTGGACTTCGTCGCTGCCGACTTGGCCGGGGCTGCCTTGGACGCCGTGGTCTTCTTGGCTGCCGTCGACTTCGCGGCCGACTTGGCCGGGGTGGCCTTGGCCGTCGTCGTCTTCTTGGCCGGGGACGCCTTCGTTGCCGCGGTCGTCTTCTTGGCCGGGGACGCCTTGGTGGCTGCGGTCGTCTTCTTGGCGGCGGCTGTGGTGGTCTTGGCCGCCGGGGTCGCCGTCTTTGACGCCGTGGACTTGCGGGCCGTCGAGCCCGCCGCCGGGGTCGCCGACTTGGACGCCGTCGCTCGGCGAGCCGTCGAACCGGCCGCCGGGGTCGCCGACTTCGTGGCGGACTTGCGGGCGGTTGAACCCGCCGCCGAACCCGCCGCCGGAGTCGCCGACTTCGACGCCGTGGACTTGCGCGCCGTCGAACCCGCCGCCGGAGAAGCCGCCGACTTGCGAGCGGTCGAACCCGCCGCCGAACCCGCCGCCGGAGTCGCCGTCTTCGACGCCGTGGCCTTGCGGGCCGTCGAACCGGCCGCCGGAGAAGCCGCCGACTTGCGAGCGGTCGAACCCGCCGCCGGAGTCGCCGTCTTCGACGCCGTCGACTTGCGGGCCGTCGAACCCGCCGCCGGAGAGGCCGCCGTGGACTTCCGGGCCGTTGAAGCCGCCGCCGGGGAGGCCGTCGTGGCCTTGCGCGCGGTTGAACCCGCCGCTGGGGTTGCCGTGGTGGACTTGCGGGCCGTTGAGGTCGCGGGGGTTGCCGACTTCGGGGCGGTCTTGCGAGTCGTGGTGGTGGACGCCGGGGTTTCCGGAGTCACCTTGGCGGTCGTGGTGCGGCGGGGGGCGCCGGCCGCGACCGTCTTGCGGGCCCTGGCGGGGGCCTGCTCGGTCGTCGCGGAGGCCGTGGCCGCCGCGGTCGTCGCGGCCGCGCGCGCTGCGGCCGATCTCGTGGTGGCCTTCTTAGCTGCGGCCATCGTGGTCCTCCTGGAGGAGTTCTCCCGCGTCCTGCGGGATGTTCGCGGTTGGGTTGTGCGGGTGGTCGGGTTTTCGGGGAGCCGGCCTTCCCGGGCGGTTCGCGGTCGCTCCGGGCTCCGGCGCTTTGCTAGTGCTTGCCTTCCCACCGTTCGTCTTCGGCGTCCCACGCCTCGTTGCGTTCATGGACTTTAGCGATAGCTTGTTGGGCTTCCGCCGCCGAGTCGTACGGGCCGAGGCGATCCCTTCCCGGGCACATGTTGTCCTCGGACTCGACCCGTTGGTGAGAAAGGCACCAGTAGTACCGCTCAGCACCGCTGCTGCTCATGACATCACTGTGCACCGCAAATGAAACATGCGCCACCGAAACCGGCAAATAGCTTGTTGAGATTCCACAGTAGACGCAACCGGCCGACAAGGGTCGCGGTCGCGGGCCGCGGGGCGAACCGGTCGCTATCCGCATTCGGGAGAGGTCCGAAAGGCGTTGTCACACAACAGTTTGGCGATCATGGCGGGGGTGTCAATTCCGGGATTGCGGTGGGAGTTGCACGGGCGGGCTGTGGTAACTCTCACCCGCGGGTGAGCCGAACGGAGGAAACACATTCGAGTCGTCCGGTCGAGGTGCCGATCCTCGTTCGGAGACGAACGAAGGCCACCGACCGACGAAGGAGGGGGCCCGCCGGCATCGTCCACGGTGGACAGGACCGGAGCGGCGACCGAAGCAGGGGCGACCGAAAGCGGCGGCACAAGAAAGACCGGGCGAGGGTGGCGGCGGGCACGTGGGGTACAAGAGCAGGCTCTGAAACAATCGCCGTGTGAGCCTCCATGCCGATGACCTGCCCGACGTCCTGGCCGTGCCGCCGCTGAGTGCGCCGCCCGACGTCACCCTGCGCCCGCCCGGGTCGAAGAGCATCACCAACCGCGCGCTCATCTGCGCCGCCCTCGCGCCGGGGCGCAGCACGCTGACCGGGATGCTGTTCGCCAACGACACCCACGCGATGCTCGGCGCGGTGCGGGCGCTCGGGGCGGCCGTCACCGTCGACGAGCCCGCCAAGACCGTGTTCGTCGACGGGGTCGACCCCCGCACGGCGAGCGGCGAGGTGCGCATCGACGCGCGCCAGTCGGGTACGACGGGGCGGTTCATCCTGCCCGCCGCGGCCCTGCGCCCGGCGCGCGGCATCGTCGACGGCGACCCGCAGCTGCTGGCCCGGCCGTTCGGGCCGCTCGTGGACGCGCTGCGCGAGCTCGGCGCGACCATCGAGGACCTGGGCCGGCCGGGGTACCTGCCGGTCGCCGCGACGGGACCGGTGGCGGGCGGCAAGGTGGCGGTGCCGGGGCACATCTCCAGCCAGTACCTCTCGGGGCTGCTCATGGCCGGGCCGCTGATGGCCGACGGGCTGACCGTCGAGCTCACCTCGCCGCTGGTCTCGGTGCCCTACGTCGAGTCGACCACCGCCGTCATGGCCGCGTTCGGGGTGAGCGTGGACGGGCTGACGGTCCGGCCGGGGACGTACCGGGCGACCGAGTACGCGATCGAGCCCGACGCCAGCGCCGCCTCGTACCTGCTGGCGGCGGCCGCGATCACCGGCGGCCGGGTGACCGTCGAGGGGCTCGGCACCCGCAGCCTGCAGGGCGATGTGCGCTTCGCCGACCTGCTCGAGCGGATGGGTGCGCGGGTCGAGCGGGCGGCGGACAGCATCACGGTCACCGGTACCGGCGAACTGCACGGCATCGAGGTCGACATGGCCGACATCTCCGACACCGCGCAGACGCTGGCCGCCGTGGCCGCGTTCGCCGACTCCCCCACCGTCGTCACCGGCATCGACTTCATCCGGCGCAAGGAGACCGACCGGATCGCGGCCATCGTGACCGAGCTGCGCCGGGCCGGGCTGGACGCGACCGAGGACGTGGACGGGTTCACGGTGCGGCCGGGAGCGATCGCGGCGACGGATTTCGAGACGTACGACGACCACCGCATGGCGATGAGCCTGGCGCTGCTCGGGCTGCGCGTGCCCGGCATCCGCATCAAGCACCCGCGGTGCATCGCCAAGACCTACCCGACGTACTTCGAGGACCTGGCCAAGCTCTAACGCCGCTCGCAGGCGACGCCGTCCTTGTCGGCGTCGAGGCGCTTGTTGGCGTCGTACGCGGCCTGGTTCACGGTGAACGTGGTGACCGGCTTCGCGCGGCGCGCGACCTTGTCCGTCGCGCCCGCGCGGGCCACGCCGTGCGGGAAGTCGTGCTGCAGGGCGGCGCAGTTGACGTACCGCTTCGGCGCGGCCTGGCCCGTCGGGAGCGCCAGCAGCACCGCCAGCAGTACGTGCATCATGTCCGGTGAACTCGGCCGGTCGCGCCCGGACCTGAGGGTTCTACAGCGCGTCGAACCAGAGCGCCTCCCACGAGCCCGGAGCCGCACCTGTCGCCTTCATTTCCTGGTAGTACTGCCCGGTGTAATCGAGCCGGCAGGTGAAGTAGGTGCCGCGGGTGGAGTTGCGCAGGTAGTACTTGCCGGCGTCGGTCCACACGTCGAACGTCTCCCAGGTGTCGTTCCACTCGCCGCGCCCGCGCAGCATGCCGAGGTTCTTGCCGGTGTACCCGTACTCGGCGGTCACCAGATAGCCCGACGGCGCCTCCAGGAACACCGTGTGCCCGCCGTCCTCCGAGCAGATGCGGAACACCTCCCAGCTGCCGGTCTGGCCGGGGGCGGTGCGCGCGCGGAGCATGTTGTGGATGGCGCCGCCGTAGCCCTGTTCCTCGGCGATGTACCGGTTGGCGACCAGGCTCAGAATCTTGTAGTCGCGGCACGTGGCCTGCAGCGCCGGCAGGTTGGTGCCCTCGAACCCGAGCTGCTGGTCCCCGCCCCGCTCCAACGGCGTCCCGCCGGTCATGTCGATCTTCCCCGGCGACAGCCCCGGCGGCGGCGCGACGGCACTGCCGCGCCCGCTCGGGTGCCCGGGATTGCCCTCCTCGGCGCGCGCGAGCGCGAGGGGCGTCACGACCGCCGCGACGACCGCCGCGGCCACCAACACCAAGATGCTTTTGCGCCGCACGGGGCACTCCGTTCACGCCGACGACCGCTTCGTCCGGCCGTGTCGCGGACGATGCTCGGGCACGCCATCGACGAGGGTCAAGGAGCCAAAGCCGATCTTAAACTTCCCTTCAGCGCCCTTTCCAGGTCGTCACACTCCGCATCCGGTACCGTCTGCAAGCGCTGTGAAAGCTGTTGAAAACGGTCTGAAATGTGCAGGGTCACGACTCCCGCCCGTCACCGCGACACCTCGCCGGTAGGGTGCCCCGGGTGGGCATCAGGGCCGAGCGGGTAGCCATGCTCGTCGCGGTCGTAGCGCTGTTGGTCGGTGGCTTCCTGGTCGCGTCCGTGAAGTGGAACGAATACTCCTGCGAGCGGCGGATCGAGCGCGACCGCGCGACGGTTCGGACCGACCGCGGGCCGATCCGGGCGGAGCTGGCGCCGCTCGGGGCGGTGGTCGGCGTGCACTGGGTGCTCGACCCCGACCGGCAGTGCGGTCTCCTGCCGGTGCCGGGCACGGATCGCGACTCGCAGGCCGGCGTGGTCCGGATCGAGCCGGCGCGGGCCGCGGATCTGGTCGCGCGCTACACGGGATGGGAAGCGGCCGACACGTTCGACGCGATCCCGATCCTGGGCCGATACCTCCCGCGCGGCGGAACCTGGCGGCACGCCGGCGAACTCGACGCGGCGTTCGCGGGGGCGCATCCGGGCGAGTCGGCCCGCTACGTCGTGGACGTCGCGAGCGGGACGGTGCTCTTCAGCTCGTACGCCGACCATTTCTGACCCCGGATATGCTCTAGCGATGGACGCCTACTTCGTGTTTGGGGCGCTCTTCCTCGCCGGGTTGGTCCTGGCCACCAACTTCCGCGGCTTCACCACCTGGTACGCCCGCAAATCGGTGCGTCCGTCGCCGGGCGGCCTGTTCCTCAGCCATTGGACCCGACCGTCAGGCCCGCGGGAATTGGAGCGGCGGCGAAGCGAGGCACTCGCGATGTTCCGCCTCATCGGCGGGGTGGTTGCGGGGCTCGGCCTGGCCATGCTCTTCGCCGCCTCTCCCCTGGGTCACGGCTGAGCCGCGAAACGAGACCGCGAATCCCGGAATGTCCGGATCCACGAATGGTGGAATTGACGTCAACCAAGTTGAAAGACGATTCCGGCGCTCCGTCGCGCAGCGTTACGCTCGGTCGAGATCCCGGAGCGTGTGGGCCGAGCGTCCGCACCCCGCAACGGATCATCCAGCGTCAAGAGCCATAACGGCCCGACCTGAGCCGACTTACGGGTCGATGATGATCAATAGAGTAGATCAATCGGCGGCTTTAAGTAGGTACCCTCGCGTTCCTTGAGTACTACGTTCGGATTACGAGGGTCGACCGTGGGGCCACAGCGACGCTACGTTGGGCACCGGCATGAATTCTGCACGTGAACATTTCCGTGAGAGAGCCGGTTCTGTGATCTCGACGCAGCGTAGTGGTACGGCCCGTGACGACCGGCGTGAACCGCCGGTCCGGTCGTCTGCGCTGAGTAAGGTCATCGCCGGAAAAGCTGGAGCGCTGAGTAAAAACCGGGCGCTACGCGACGGCTCGCCAAGTAGTGCGGCGGCCCGCGGTGGCCAATGGGCCCGCGCCGATCGCGTCGAGCATGAGGGCCTGCACGGCGTACGGCTCAGCGGGCTTCCAGTTGTGCGTCTCCGGCGCCAGCTCCCAGCGGACCCGCCCGCCGAACTGCTGGCTCGGCGGGGCCGGGACCCACGAGCCCTGGCCGTGCAGCACGACGCCGGCCTGGGCGGCGAGCTCGGGCAGGACGCCGTGGCCGGGCAGCACCAGGAACATCCAGCGGTCCCCGGGCGCCACCGCCACCGGGCCGCGGGCGGCCACGAAACCGTCGCCCAGCAGCGCCGCGCGGCCCAGGGCGCCGGGGACTTCCAGCACGTCGAAGGCGTACCCGGTGGGCAGCAGCACCGTGTAGGAGTGTTCGCGCCAGATCGCGGCGACGGAGTCACCGGTGAACGGCGCCGGGTGGCAGGCGACGGTCGGGCAGCCGGGGGTGCCGCAGTCGAAGCGCCGCTCCCGCTGGTGCCGCCCGGTGTGCCGGCCGACCAGGTAGGCGCCCGGGCGAACGGGCCAGCCGTGTGCCGCGTAGCGGGCCGCGGCCTTACGCAACCGCAGGCGTTCCCACGAGAACATGACGGTCTCCAACCAGGCGAGATCACTCGAAAGTGCGCACGGAACCACGTCGCGTTACCGGACGCGTTGTGCGTCGTTGGCCAATACGACGGGGGCTGCAACTTGCACATCGGAACGTATGAGCGAACGACCGGGATGAACCGCACAAATCGTGCGATGTCTACCGGCCGGGTGACCTCCGGAGGTGAGCGACGTGGATGAGTTGCCCATCGGCCGTCGGGTGGCCTACTGGCGGAACCGGCGCAAGATGTCGCAGCAGGTCTTCGCGGACCGGCTGGGCAAGTCCAAGAGCTGGGTCGACAAGGTCGAGCGGGGCGTGCGCCGGCTCGACAAGTTCTCAGTGGTGTACGAGATCGCCGACGTCCTGCAGCTGGACGTGCAGATCCTGCTGGGCCGGGACCCCGAGCGGCGCCCCGACAGCATCAACTGCGTCGACCAGATCGAGGTCGAGGAGATCCGCGCCGCGCTGGAGCGCTACGACCAGATCAGCGCCTTCTTCTACGCGCCGCCCGAGCCGCCCCCGCTGCCGGAGATGCGCAAGGCGGTGACCCACGCCTGGCTGTCGTACCAGCACGCGAAGTACGGCATGCTGGCCCGCACCCTGCCCCGCCTGCTGCGCGAGGCCCAGGCCGCCGACACCGCCTACAGCGACGGCGCCCAGGCGGAGGAGGCCGCCCACCTGCTCGGCCAGGTGTACCAGATCGCCTCGTCGGCCCTGCGCAAGCTCGGCGAGCACGAGCTGTCGTGGCTCGCGGCCGACCGGTCGATCGCCGTGTCCCAGCGCGCGGGCGACCAGCTGCTGGCCGGCACCGCCACCACGCGGGTCGCCTGCGCGCTGCTCTCCCTCGGCCGGGCCCGCCCGGCGCTGGAGATCAACGTCAACATCGCGAACCGGCTCGCGCCCGGGTTCGGCGGCAACGACAGCACCCCGGAGCGGCTCTCCGTCTACGGCCAGCTGCTCCTGCAGGGCGCCATGTCCGCCGCCCGGATCGGTGACAGCGCGACCGTGCGCGACCTGCTGGCCGGGGCCGAGGACGCGGCGCGGGGCATGGACGGCGACGCCAACTACTACTGGTCGTGCTTCGGGCCGACGAACGTCAAGCTGCACCGGGCCGCCGCCGCCGTCGAACTCGGCGAGGGGCGCGTGGCGGTGGAGGTACACCAGAGCCTGGATCTTGATGTTTTCAATGCCCTGCTGCCGGAGCGCCGGGCGCACCACTATCTGGACCAGGCCCGGGCCCAGGCGCTGATCGGCGACATCGACATGGCCAGCGAGATGCTCCTGGAGGGCGACCGGCTGGCGCCGTCGGAGATCCGGTGCCGGCCCCTGGCCCGCGAGGTGCTCAGCGACGTCCTGCGCCGCACGCGGGGCACGCCGTCGGCCCCGGTGGCGGAACTTGCCGAGCACATGAGTGTGGGCGTGTAAGCAACAGGGCAGAATGCCCGCAGATCCGGTGCCGGCCTCTGGCCCGCGAGGTGCTCAGCGACGTCCTGCGCCGCACGCGGGGCACGCCGTCGGCCCCGGTGGCGGAACTTGCCGAGCACATGAGTGTGGGCGTGTAAGCAACAGGGCAGAATGCCCGCATGTCACGACCCGTTTTGTACGCCGTCGTGTGTGGCTCACCCGCCACCGCCGGCGTTGGCAATCTGGTCTCGCTCGCCCAGGAGCGTGGCTGGGACGTCTGCGTGGTCGCCACGCCGGACGCCCTCAAGTGGCTCGATGTGCCCGGCGTGGTCAGGCAGACCGGTCACCCCGTACGACACCGGTACAAATACCCCGGCGACCCGGACGTCCTGCCGGCCGCCGAGGCGATCATCGTCGCGCCCGCGACCGTCAACACGGTCAACAAGTGGGCGGCCGGCATCGCCGACACCCTGGCCCTCGGCCTCGTCGTCGAGGGGCTCGGGCTGGGGCTGCCGATCGTCGCGGTGCCGTACACGAACCGGGCCATGGCCGCCCACCCCGCGTTCGGCGAGTCGATCGAGCGGCTGCGGTCGTGGGGCGTCACGATGCTGTACGGCGACGACATCATCGAGCTGCACCAGCCCGGCATCGGCGAGAACCGCACCGACTTCCCGTGGCACCTCCCGCTGGACGCGCTGGAGGCGCAACGGTCCGTGCAGGCGCCGGTGGACTAACGTAGCGCCGTGCGCGTCGCCGAACTCGTCACGCTGCTGGAGCAGCGCTACCCGCCGGAGTGGGCCGAGGACTGGGACCGCGTCGGGTTCGTCCTCGGCGACCCCGACGCGACCGTCAGCCGGGTGCTGCTCGCCGTGGACTGCGACCCGGCCGTCGTCGAGGAGGCCGAGCGGACCGGGGCGGAGCTGGTCTTCACCCACCATCCGCTGCTCCTGCGCGGCGTCTCCATCCTCGCGCCGACGACCTACAAGGGCCGCATCGTGCACCGGATGATCAGAGCCGGGATCGCGTTGTACACCGCGCACACCAACGGCGACGTCGCCAACCCGGGCGTGTCGGATGCCCTGGCGGGGCGGCTCGGCCTGCTGGAAGTACACCCGCTGCGGTCTGATCCGAAGGCACCCGAGCGCGGACACGGGCGCGTCGGGCGGCTCCCCGAGCCGATGACCCTGGCCGCGTTCGCCCGGCACGCGGCCGATCAACTGCAGCAAAACGCCGCCATGGTACGGGCGGCAGGGGACCCGTCCCGGCCCGTCCGCACGGTCGCGGTGTCCGGCGGGTCGGGCGATGCGTTCCTGGCCGACGCCACCCGCGCGGGCGTTGACGCATACTTGACCGCGGATCTGCGCCATCATCCGGCGCAGGAGCACCTCGCGAACGGCGGGCCGGCCCTCGTCGACGTCACCCACTGGGCGTCCGAGCGGCCCTGGCTGGACGACGTCGCGGCGTTCCTGCGCGCGGAGGCCGGCGTGCAGACCATCGTGTCCGATGTGGACACCTCACCCTGGGTTCTGTTGGAGGGTAACGACTCGTGAAGGCCGATCCGGAAGCCCAGCGCCGCCTGCTCGATCTCCAGGCGATCGACATCGCGCTGACCCAGCTCGCACACAAGCGCAAGGCGCTGCCCGAGCACGCCGAGCTCGACGCGCTGGCCCGCGAGCTGTCCATGATGGAGGATCAGCGGGTCCGCGCCCAGGTCGCCGTGGACGACATCGACCGCGACATCGAGCGGCTGGAGAAGGACGTCGAGCAGGTCCGCGCCCGCAAGGACAAGGACCAGGCCCGCCTCGACGGCGGCAGCGGCCCGTCGCGCGAGCTGGAGGCGCTGCAGCACGAGATCGCCACGCTCAACCGGCGCCAGTCCGAGCTCGAGGACGCCGAGCTGGAGTTCATGGAGCAGCGCGAGACCGCCCAGGCCGCCCTGGACGAGATCGTCGGCAAGCTGACGACGTCCCGGGCCACCCGCGCCGCGTCCGAGCAGCGCCGCGACGAGGCCCTGGCCGCGATCGCCAAGGACGAGGAGTTCCGCCGGGCCGGGCGCCGCCCGCTCGCCGCCGACCTGCCGGCCGACCTGGTCACGCTGTACGACAAGATCCGCGAGTCCAGCGGCGGGATCGGCGCGGCGATGCTGCGCCAGGGCCGCTGCGAGGGCTGCCGCATCGAGCTCTCCGGCGGCGACAAGGCCCGCGTGAAGGCGGCCCCGGCGGACGAGGTCGTGCGCTGCGAGGAGTGCCGCCGCATCCTGGTGCGCACCGCCGAGTCGGGGCTGTAGCCGCATGCGGGTGATCGTCGAGGCCGACGGGGGTTCGCGCGGCAACCCGGGCCCGGCCGGCTACGGCGCCGTCGTGCGCGACGAGCACGGCGGGCTGCTGGCCGAGCGGCTCGGGGCGCTCGGGGTGACCACGAACAACGTCGCCGAGTACTCCGGGCTGATCGCCGGGCTGAAGGCCGCCCGCGAGCTGGGCGCGGACGAGGTCGACGTGCGGATGGACTCCAAGCTGGTCATCGAGCAGATGGCCGGGCGTTGGCAGATCAAGCATCCGGGGCTGCGTCCGCTCGCCGACGAGGCCAAGGCGCTGGCGCGGGGGTTCGCGCTGGTGCGGTACGGCTGGATTCCGCGCGAGCAGAACAAGGACGCCGACCGGCTGGCCAACGCCGCGATGGACGGCAAGGCCGAGCCGGTTGAGAAGCGTTCCTGGTCTCCCCCGTCGACCGGCTCTCCCCTCCGGATGGTCATCATCCGGCACGGCGAGACCCCGTACACGGCCGAGAAGCGGTACTCGGGCCGGGGCGACATTCCCCTCGCCCCCGTCGGTCACGAGCAGGCCGCTCGCGCCGCGGCCCGGGTGCATGAGCTGGTCCCGGATCTGGCCGCGGTGATCAGCTCGCCGCTGAAGCGCTGCCTGGAGACCGCCGCAGCGCTGGGTGACGTGCCGTTGATCGTCGAGGACGACCTCATCGAGTGCGACTTCGGCGAGTGGGAGGGCCTCACGTACGCCGAGGTCCGCGAGCGCTACGCGGCCGAGCAGGACCGGTGGCTGGCCTCGACCGCCGTCCCGCCGCCCGGAGGCGAGTCGTTCCAGCAGGTCGCGATGCGGGTGCGGCGGGCGGTCCGGAGTTTGCAGGATCGCTTCGAGGGGCGCCAGATCGCCGTCGTCTCACATGTGACGCCGATCAAATTGATGCTCCGGGACGCCTTGGCCGCCAGCGACTCGTTCCTGTTCCGGCTGTATCTCGACGCGGCCGGGATTTCCCTCGTCGACTCCTGGCCCGACGGTGGGGTCGCGGTCCGGTCGGTGAACGAGACGGGGCACTTGTCCTGATTTTTTACGAGAAGGCTTGATATAGCAGGACAAGGCCGACCACGGTCCCGAACGCGACGATCAAGGTCCTCAGCACGATGCTCGGCAGCCGCCGGGCCAGCCGTGCCCCGAGGTACCCGCCGATCAGCGCGGTCGGGGCCGTGACCGCCACATCGGCCCAGTCGACCGGCCCGAACAGCGCGAACGCGAGCACCCCGACCAGCCCGACGACGGCCGAGATGACGTTCTTCAGCGCGCTGACCCGGGCCATGGACTCGTCCACGACCAGCCCGATCCCGGCGACGAGCATGACACCGAGGGCGGCGCCGAAGTACCCGCCGTAGATCGACCCGACGAAGACCATCGCGTGCAGGCTCAGCGCCCGCCGCCGCCCCGACATCTCCCGCGGATGCCCCACGAGCCGCCGCAGCCGGTCCTGGAACGCGAGCACCGCCGCCGCCCCGAGCACCAGGAACGGCACCACCACGTCGAACGCCGCCGCCGGCGTGAGCAGCAGCAGCGCGCACCCGAACGCGGCCCCGACGACCGCGGTCGGCACGAGCGGCCGCCAGTGCGCCCGCCCGAGGTCGGCGCGGCTGCCGACGACGGACGAGACGTACCCCGGAAACACGGATGTGCTGTTCGTCACGTTCGCCGCGACGGGCGGCAACCCGGTCGCGATCAGGGCCGGAAACGTGATGAGCGACCCGCCCCCGGCGATCGCGTTGACGGTCCCGGCCGCCAGCCCGGCCACGGAGAGCAATGCGATGTCGGCGAGGTCCATGGTCTGACTACCATAGTCAGCGCGACGGACGAGTCGACCGGGCGGCCGCGTCGGTGCTCCGGCACCGCCGAGGAACGTCCGGGCTCCACAGGGCAGGGTGGTTGTTAACGGCAACCCGGGGCGACCCGCGGGACAGTGCCACAGAGAGCAGACCGCCAGGCTTCGGCCTGGTAAGGGTGAAACGGTGGGGTAAGAGCCCACCAGCGCCCCGGGCGACCGGGGCGGCTAGGTAAACCCCACCCGGAGCAAGGTCAAAAGGGCGCGGGGCCCACGGGCCCGGCCTGCGCAGGCGTTCGAGGGCGGCCCGCCCGAGCCTGCGGGTGGACCGCTGGAGCCTGCCGGCAACGGCAGGCCGAGATGGATGGCCGTCCCCCGCTTCCGAGCGGGGACAGAACCCGGCGTACAGGTCGACTCGTCCGTCCGACCCCGACCACGCTGTCGGTCATGGCAGCTGCCTAGCCGAATGCTCGCTCAGGCCTCGTAATGTGGCCGGCGCGCGGAAAGGGCCGCGACGGCAAGGCGTGAACCCTGCCGTCGCGGCCCTCAATAAATGTCTTACGAGTCGCCGCCGGTTTCGCCGACCGGGGCGGCGTTGACGTCGTCGATGGCGTACTTCTTGGCCGCGTCCGCGGCTGCCGAGGCCGGGACCTCGCCGCGGCGGGCCAGCTGGCGCAAGGTGGCCACCACGATGGACTCGGCGTCGACGTGGAAGTGGCGGCGCAGGGCGTGGCGGGTGTCCGACATGCCGAAGCCGTCCGTGCCCAGCGACGTGTAGTCGTTCGGGACCCAGCGGGCGATCAGGTCCGGCACCGCGCGCATGAAGTCCGAGACCGCGATGACCGGGCCGGCCGTGTCCTGCAGGCGCTGGGTGACGTACGGGACCTGCGGCTCGTCGGCCGGGTGCAGGAGGTTGTGCTCCTCCGTGCGTACGGCGTCGCGGCGCAGTTCCGTCCACGAGGTGGCCGACCAGACGTCGGCGGCCACGCCCCACTCCTCGGCCAGGAGCTTCTGCGCCTTCAGGGCCCACTGCATGCCCGTGCCCGAGGCCAGGATCTGGGCCTTGGGGCCGTCCGCAGGAGCGCCTTCCAGAGCAGAAGCGGGCAGGTACAGGTACAGGCCCCGCAGGACGCCGTCCACGTCCACGTTCGCGGGCTCGGCCGGTTGGAAGATCGGCTCGTTGTAGACCGTCAGGTAGTAGATGAGGTCTTCCGGGGTCTCGCCGTACATGCGGTTCACGGCGTTCTCGGTGATGTGCGCGATCTCGAACGCGAAGGCCGGGTCGTAGGCCACCACGGCCGGGTTGGTCGCGGCGATCAGCATCGAGTGGCCGTCCTCGTGCTGCAGGCCCTCGCCGTTGAGCGTGGTGCGGCCCGCGGTGGCGCCGAGCAGGAAGCCGCGGCTCATCTGGTCCGCGGCGGCCCAGATGCCGTCGGCCGTGCGCTGGAAGCCGAACATCGAGTAGAAGATGTACACCGGGATGATCGGCTCGCCGTGGGTGGCGTAGCTGGTCGCGGCGGCGGTGAAGGAGGCCACCGAGCCGGCCTCGTTGATGCCCTCGTGCAGGATCTGGCCGGAAGTCGCCTCGCGGTAGGACAGGAACAGCTCGCGGTCGACCGGCGTGTAGTTCTGGCCGTGCGGCGAGTAGATCTTGGCCGTCGGGAAGAGCGAGTCCATGCCGAAGGTGCGGGCCTCGTCGGGGATGACGGGGACCCAGCGCTTGCCCATGCCCTTGTCGCGCATGAGGTCCTTCAGCATGCGCACGAAGGCCATCGTGGTGGCGACCTTCTGCTTGCCCGAGCCGCGCTTGATGTCGCCGTACGTGGCGCTCTCGGGCAGCTGCAGCGGGATGTGCTTGGTCCGCCGCTCCGGCACCGAGCCGCCGAGCGCGCGCCGGCGCTCGAACATGTACTCCATCTCCTCGGACTTCTCGTCCGGGCGGTAGTACGGCACGGCGTACGGGTTGTCGCCGATCGCGCTGTCGGGGATCTCGAGGTACAGCCGGTCCCGGAAGTCCTTGACGTCCTGCAGGGTCAGCTTCTTCATCTGGTGCGTGGCGTTGCGGCCCTCGAAGTGCGAGCCCAGCGTCCAGCCCTTGATGGTCTTGGCCAGGATGACCGTCGGCTGCCCGGTGTGCTCGGTGGCCGCCTTGTAGGCCGCGTACAGCTTCCGGTAGTCGTGCCCGCCCCGCTTGAGGTTCCAGATCTCGTCGTCGGTCAGGTGCTCGACCATCTTGCGGGTGCGCGGGTCGCGGCCGAAGAAGTGCTCGCGGACGTAGGCGCCGGACTCGGCCTTGTACGTCTGGTAGTCACCGTCGGGCGTGACGTTCATGAGGTTCACCAGCGCGCCGTCGGTGTCGGCGGCCAGCAGCGGGTCCCACTCGCGGCCCCAGACGACCTTGATCACGTTCCAGCCGGCGCCGCGGAAGAAGGACTCCAGCTCCTGCATGACCTTGCCGTTGCCGCGGACCGGGCCGTCGAGGCGCTGCAGGTTGCAGTTGATCACGAAGGTGAGGTTGTCGAGCTCCTCGCGGGCCGCGACGCCGATGGCGCCGATCGACTCGGGCTCGTCCATCTCACCGTCGCCCAGGAACGCCCATACGTGCTGGTCGGACGTGTCCTTGAAGCCCCGGTTGTGCAGGTACCGGTTGAAGCGCGCCTGGTAGATCGCGTTGATGCCGCCGAGGCCCATCGAGACCGTCGGGAACTCCCAGAAGCCGGGCATCAGCCGGGGGTGCGGGTAGCTGGGCAGGCCGCCGCCGAGCCCGCGGTGCGAGAGCTCCTGGCGGAAGCCGTCGAGCTGCTGCTCGCTGAGCCGGCCCTCCATGAACGCGCGGGCGTACATGCCGGGGGACGCGTGGCCCTGGAAGAAGACCTGGTCGCCGCCGCCCGGGTGGTCCTTGCCCCGGAAGAAGTGGTTGAAGCCGACCTCGTAGAGGCTGGCGGCGCTGGCGAAGGTCGAGATGTGGCCGCCGACGCCCACGTCCGGACGCTGGGCGCGCTGCACGAGCATGGCCGCGTTCCACCGGATGTACGCCCGGATGCGCCGCTCGATGTGCTCGTTGCCGGGGAACCAGGGCTCCCGCTCCGGCGCGATGGTGTTGATGTAGTCCGTGGTGGTGAGCGGCGGGACGCCGACCTGTCGCTCGCGTGCGCGCTCCAGGAGCCGCAGCATCACGTAGCGTGCGCGCTTGGTTCCACGCTCATCGATCACGCCGTCCAGGGACTCGACCCACTCGGTGGTCTCCTCGGGGTCGATGTCGGGCAGCTGGCTCGGTAGGCCGTCGCTGATCACCGGGCGCTTGCGTTCGGTCGACACAGGCGTTCCTTCTGGGTTGCTAGCGACCGGAGTGGTGCTCGGCGGGACGCGTCGGGCGCTGCGACCGGTCTGGGTGGCCTCGGGGTGTGGCTCGATGGTTCATGGCCAGTGATGAGCCCATGTCCATCCTGCCTGCCTTCGGTGCCGTCCGTCACGCCTACGGGACGCCAACTGCGACGCTCGACACGATACCGGCCGGTAACTTCTGTGGCGTCTCCCTCTTGACGTAAGGGCGACATTGCGAGTATTCCAGGCCCGTCCGAAGGCTACGGTGCCGCCCGTGTCCGAGAACTCGTCCTGGTGGCTGCTGCTGCCGTGCGGCATCGTCACCGTCGCGGTGACGGTGGCGATCGTCACGGTCATTTTTGTTGTACGGCGGGTCACCCGCTCCGTCCCGCGCAACGTCGTCAACGGCTCCGGCGGCTACGTCGAGTCCCCCAGCCCGCTGGACCCCAACTGGACCCCGGGCCCGCCGAGCGCGTCCTACACGGATCACTCGTCGTCATCGTCCTCGTCGTCCCATGACACCTGGCAGAGCCACGGTCACACCGTCCACCACCACGACTCCGGATCGTCCTGGAGCGACTCCGGATCCTCGAGCAGCGACTCCGGAAGTTCCTCCAGCGACTCCGGAAGCAGCAGCTCGAGTGACTCCGGAAGCAGCAGTTCCGACTGACGGCTGGGAGACTGGGCCGATGCGCACCGAGGTGATCACGGTCCGGACCGGCTCCCAGCCCGTCGTGCGGGACATCACGGAGGAGGCCGCCCGGTTCGTGCAGGACCAGGGCGACGGCCTGCTGCACGTGTTCGTCCCGCACGCCACCGCCGGCGTGGCCATCATCGAGACCGGCGCCGGCAGCGACGACGACCTGCTGCGCGCCCTCGACGACGTGCTGCCGGCCGACGACCGCTGGCGGCACCGGCACGGCTCCCCCGGCCACGGGCGGGACCACGTGATGCCGGCGTTCGTCGCGCCGTACGCCACCCTGCCGGTCGTCGGCGGGCGGATCGCCCTGGGCACCTGGCAGTCCATCTGCCTGGTCGACCCGAACGGCGACAACGCCACACGCCAGGTCCGCTTCAGTTTCGTCCGGGGATGACAGGATGAGCCCGTGATCGAGCGCCGTGTCGCCGTCGTGTTCCTCGTCGACCCCGAGGGACGCGTCCTCATGCAGCACCGCGACGCGCACGCCAAGGTGTCGCCGAACCAGTGGGCCATGCCCGGCGGCAAGATCGAGCCCGGCGAGTCGCCCGAGGAGGCCGCCCGCCGCGAGGTCATGGAGGAGACGGGCCTGGATGCCGGGGCGATCCGGCCGTACACGGTGCGCTCCCGGCCCTCGGTGACCACCGCCGACGGCGAGGTCGAGATGCACGTGTTCTGCGGCCCGACCGACGCCGGGCAGGATGACGTGGTGCTGGGCGAGGGGCAGGCGATGGTGTTCCTCACACCGGAGGAGGCGCTCGCCCGCGACCTGGGGGTGACCGCGGCGCTGCTGCTGCCCGGATTCCTGGCCTCACCCGAGTACCGGGCGCTGGCCGACCGGTAGCCGCCGGGTCGGTCATTTGGCCGGATTCGGCCGGTACACCTGCCCTGGGTGGCATCAGATGACCGTTTTCGGCCATGCTGTCGAGCGTGACCACCCCTCAGGATCTCGACGAGCGGTTCCGTGCCGAGCTCGCCGGGCTCGTGGCCGCGGGTTCCGCGCGCGAAGCCGACGAGCCCGTCCGCGAGGACACCGCGCTGACCGGGGAGCAGGCCCGCGCGCTCTATGACGCCCAGTCGACGAGCCGCCACCTGGACCTGGCCGCGCGGTGGCTGCGCAGCTTCGACGCGGGGTACTACACGATCGGGTCCTCCGGCCACGAGGGGAACGCCGCCGTGGCCGCGGCGCTGCGCCCGACCGACCCGGCGCTGCTGCACTACCGCTCGGGCGGCTTCTACTGCATGCGCGCGTCCCAGGTGGCCGGCAGCGACCCGATCCGCGACGTGCTGCGCGGAGTCGTCGCCTCGTCGCGGGAGCCGATCGCCGGCGGCCGGCACAAGATCTTCGGCCACGCCGATCTGCATGTGGTACCGACCACCTCGACCATCGCCTCGCACCTGCCGCGGGCCGTCGGGATCGCCTACGCGCTCGGCCGGGGCAAGCGGCTCAGCCCACCCGGCGGCGGGCACGGCTGGCCGGCGGACGCGATCGTGGTCTCGTCGTTCGGCGACGCCTCGATCAATCACGCGGCCGCGACCGCCGCGTTCAACACGGCCGGCTGGTGCGACCACATCGGGCTGAAGCTGCCGCTGCTGTTCGTCTGCGAGGACAACGGGCTGGGCATCAGCGTGCGCTCGCCCGAGGGCTGGGTCACCGCCGCCCTCAGCAGCCGCCCGGGGCTGCGCTACTACTCGGCCGACGGCTGCGACTCGGCCGAGACCTACGACCGCGCGGCGGAGGCGGCGGCCTGGGTGCGCCGGTACCGCCGCCCGGCCGTGCTGCACCTGACCACCGTGCGGCTCATGGGGCACGCCGGGGCCGACGCCGAGATGGCGTACCGCTCCCCCGTCGAGATCGCCGCCGACCTGGCCCGCGACCCGCTCGTGCGCACCGCCCGGATGCTGGTCGAGGCGGGTGTGGCGGCCCCGGCCGAGCTGATGACCCGCTACGACGAGATCGGCTGGGAGGTGCGCCGGGTCGCCGAGGAGGTGCTCGGCGAGCCCAAGCTCGGCGGCGCCTCGGAGATCACCGCCCCGCTGGCCCCGCGCCGGCCGGTGCGGGTGTCCCGGGCCGTGGCCGACGCGGCCGCCCACCTCGGCGCCGACGAGCTGCCGGAGGAGCCGCACGAGGACGCGGGCCGCGAGCTCGACGACGACCTGGAGTTCGCCGCCGACCCGGCCGAGCCCGGGTCCCCGGCCGCGGACGAGGACTGGCCGGAGCCCGAGCCCACCCCGCCGCCCGCCGCCGAGGTCCGGCCGGTCTCCGGCACGCCGCGCAACAACGGCAACGGCACCGGCCACCCGGCCAGCCGCCTGGCCGCGTTCGGCGGGAAGCTGCCGGAGAAGGGCGGGCCGCTCACCCTCGCCCAGACCATCAACGCGGCGCTGACCGACGCCATGCTCGCGTACCCCCAGATGATCGTGTTCGGCGAGGACGTGGCGGCCAAGGGCGGTGTCTACGGGGTCTCCAAGGGCCTGCGGGACCGTTTCGGGGCGACCCGGGTGTTCGACACCCTCCTGGACGAGACGAGCATCCTGGGCCTCGGCCTGGGCGCCGGGGTGGCCGGGATGCTGCCGGTCCCCGAGATCCAGTACCTCGCCTACCTGCACAACGCCGAGGACCAGCTGCGCGGCGAGGCGGCCACCATGCAGTTCTTCTCGCAGGGGGCGTTCCACAACCCGATGGTGGTGCGGGTCGCCGGCCTCGGCTACCAGCAGGGCTTCGGCGGGCACTTCCACAACGACAACGCGCTGGCCGTCCTGCGCGACATCCCGGGGCTGGTGGTCGCCGCCCCGGCCCGCGCCGAGGACGCCGCGCCCATGCTGCGCACCTGCCTCGCCAGCGCCGTCGTGGACGGCAGCGTGTGCGTGTTTCTGGAGCCCATCGCGCTGTACCACACACGTGACCTGCACACCGAGAACGACAACTGGTGGGTGGCGGACTACGCGCCGCCCAGCGAATGGCCCGCCATCCACGTGCCGATCGGGCGGGCCCGGGCGTACAGCAACGGCCCCAACGACGACCTGACGATCATCACCTTCGGCAACGGGGTGCGGCTGTCCCTGCGCGCGGCCGCCCGGCTCAGCGCCGAGGGCATCGCCTGCCGGGTGGTCGACCTGCGCTGGCTGTCCCCGCTGCCGGTGGGCGACATCATCAAGAACGCCTCCGACACGGGCCGCGTGCTCATCGTCGACGAGACCCGCCGCTCGGGCGGGGTGGGCGAGGGCGTCATCGCGGCCCTGGTGGACGGCGGATACGTCGGGGTGGCCCGCCGGGTGGCCGCCGTGGACTCGTTCATCCCGCTGGGACCGGCCGCCAATCACGTACTGGTGTCCGAAGAGCAGATCGTTCAGGGAGCGAGATCCTTGCTCGCCCGGTAACTTGGACAGACAGTTTTTCGATCGCATCGGTGCGCCACTTGCGTTGACGGCCCGTACTGTGTGGACTACGCGCTAACAGTGGTTGTTGCGACAGGAGGCAGTGGACAGTGAACGCGACCGCGGGTCAGGCCGAGGTGAAGAGCCTGGCGGACCGGTTCGGAGTCGAACCGGGCATGGTCGTTATGGAGATGGGGTACGACGACGACGTCGACCAGGATCTCCGCGACGTCCTGATCGACCGGTGCGGGGAGCTGGTTGACGAGGAAACCGACGAGGTCGTCGACGTGGTGCTGCTGTGGTGGCGCGACGAAGACGGTGACCTCGTCGAGACGCTCATCGACGCCCTCGGCCCGCTGGCTGACAACGGCGTGGTGTGGCTGCTCACCCCGAAGGCCGGCCGCCCCGGGCACGTCGAGCCGAGCGACATCAACGAGTCGGCGCCCACCGCGGGGTTGCAGCAGACCTCGACGGTCAACGCGGGCAAGGACTGGACCGCGGCCCGGCTGGTCGCGCCCCGTGCCGCGCGCTCGCGCCGGTGAGCTCGTGAAATAGGCTTTCCCGGCCGCGTCCTCGCACGGCGCGGCCACCCTTCCGCCCGCTGAAGTCACGCCGTGGGCAGCGGCGTGGCCTTGCGCGGGCCCCGCTGCGTCAGGCCCGCCGTGCGCAGCGGAGCGGCCTTGCGCGGCCGCCCTTCCGCCCGCTGACACCATGCCCCTGGGCAGCGGCGCGGCCTTGACGCGGCCACCCGCCGTCCTGCCGCAGTGCCAAAACTCTCACGCGGGCACCCCGTCCGGCCGCCGGCGTCACACCCCGCCACGGCGGTGCCAGGCCCTTTCGCGGGCCTCAGCGGTGCCAGGACGCTCGCGCGGACCTCGGCGGTGTCAGGTGACTCCCGCGCGGGGCTCCGCCGTCGTCGGCGGTCAGGCCGTGGGCTGTGGCGTGGGCTTCTTCGTGGTCGGCGCGGCCGACGGGCTCTTGGAGTTCCAGCCCGAGCTCGACGTGGACGGCTGCGGCCGGCGCGTCTGGGTCGTGGTCGGGCCGTTGCCCGGTTGCCAGTCCTCGGGCATGAACACGCGCACCTGGGTGTACGAGGCGTCGGCGGTCTTCCCCGTCAGGGTGAACGCGCCCAGGTTCACCTTCCCGGTGTGGATCTCGTCGTCGGCGACCGGGCCGAACTGCACGCCGTTGACGTAGGCGTTGAGCTGGTTCCCCTCGATCTTGAACGCGACGAACATGTCCTGCACGCCGTTGCCCGGCTTGTACGGCCACTCCTTGATCAGGTCGTGCTCGTTCGGCGGGTCCTTGTACAGCTTGTACAGCCGGACCTTGTTGTCGTCGCAGAGCCCGAGGGTGTACCCGTGCTCGCCGGTGCGCAGCCACAGCCCCGCGCAGCCCGCGGTCAGCTTCACCTTGGTCTCGATGCTGCCGTCGGTCATCGGCACGTCCAGCGGCGGCTTCAGCGTGCAGCCGGTCAGCCCGGGCGCCTGGTCGGTGGTGACCCGCAGCCGCCCGTTGCCGGTGTCGCAGCGGCCGCCCTCCGACTCCTGCTGCGACTTCCAGAGCTGGTCGACGGCCCCGAAGCCCTGGTCACGCCACCCGTTGGGCACCCAGGAGGGCTCATCTTCCCGGTTGTACTGCGGGATCGCCCTCACCCCGTCGCCCGACGCATCCGCCGCCGGGGCGGAGGTGCCGGTGTCCCCGGCCGCCTCGTTGCCCTTGTTGTCGCGGTTCTGGAACACGACGTACCCGGCCAGGCCGAGGACCAGCACCAGGATGCCGATCAGCAGCGGGACGGCCCAGTTGCGCCCCTGGCTCGGCGGCGGCGGGGCCTCCTCGCGCGGCGGCGGGGCGTAGATGGTCGGCTGGGCGGCGGGCGAGACGTACGCCTGCGGGGGTGGCACCTGCGGGGCCGGGGTCATCGGGCGCAGCCGTTGGGTGGCCTGCGCGTCGGGGCCGGGGTGGGGCTGCTGGTGCTGCGGGACCGTGGGGTAGGCGGCGGGGTGCTGCTGCTGAAACGCGGCGGGGCTGACGGGGGCGCCGCTCACGGGGGCGGGGTGCTGGAAGGCGGCTGGGCTGACGGGGGCGCTGCTGGCCGGGTACTGGGGTTGCTGGTAGCCGGGCTGCTGGTGCTGGGGGTATTGGGGCTGCTGGAAGGCGGCCGGGCTGACCGGGGCGCTGCTCGCGGGGGTGCTGCTGACCGGGGCGCTGCTCATCGGGGAGCTGCTGACCGGGGAGCTGCTGACGGGAGCGCTGCTGACCGGGGGCTGCGGCTGGGCGAACTGGCCGGGCTGCTGGACCTGCTGCTGACCTGGTTGCGGCATCGGCTGGCCAGCTTGCTGGCCTGGCTGCTGAGCGGCCTGAGTGGCCTGCTGCGGCCACATGGGCGCCTGTTGGCCTGCCGCTGCTGCGGCACCGGGTGCGGCGGCCGCTCCGGCTGCGTTGGCCATGCCGGCGGCTGCTGCTGCGGCACCGGCGGCGGCTGTTGGGCCTGCGGCGCTTGACGCGGCGGCCGGACTGCCAGCGGCACTTGACGGGGGTTCAGACGGTACAAACGCGGCGTTTGAAGCATTTTGCGCGGGACGGGCGATGTTGACCCAGGCGCGGAGGCTGCCCTCCGCCACGACCAGCTCGGGCTGTTCGATGACGGTGGGGGCCAGGCCGAGCTCGCGCTGCAGGAGGGTGTTGACCAGGGGAACCCGGCTGGAGCCGCCCACCAGGAACAGGCCGGCGAGCTTGCTCTTGTCCATGCCGGCCCAGCGCATGACCGCGCCCGTGGTGCGTACGGTCTGCTCGAGCAGCCCGCGGGCCTTGTCCTCGAACTGCTCGCGGGTGATCGTCACGTCGGCCGCGGCGATCGGCACGTGCAGCGCGGCGCTCGGGGTGCGCGACAGCATCTCCTTGGCGATGCGCGCGTCGTCCCACAGCATGCGGCGGTGCCGGCGGTCCTCGGTGCTCTGCGGGTTGTCCAGCCGCGCCCACACTTCGGGGTTCTCGATCTGCCCGCGCGCGTGCTCCACGATCAGCGCGTCGAGGTCGAGCCCGCCCAGGTCGTCGATGCCGTCGACGGCGCGGACGTCGAAGCCCTCCCCCGACCGGCTGACCAGGCTCGCGTCGAAGGTGCCGCCGCCGAAGTCGTACACCAGCAGGCCCTGGTCGCCGGCGAGCGGCTTCTGCAGGACACCCGCGAAATAGTGCGCGGCGGCGACCGGCTCGGGCATGAGGGCCGGCTGCGGCAGCCCGGCGAGTTTCGCGCCCTCGATGAGCGCGAGCCGCCGGGAGACGCCCCACGCGGCCGGGTGGGTCAGCGTGAGCTCGGCCACCGGCCCGCCCGCGACCCGCACCGCCTCCTGGTTGACGTGCCCGAGCACCGCCCCGATGAGCGAGGGCACGCTCAGCTCGCGGTCGCCCAGCAGCACGGTCCCGTCGTCGATGCGCCGCTTCGGGCTACCCTCGAACCGCGCCGGGTCGACCCGCGCGGCGTGCACCGCGTCCCGCCCGACGAGCAGGGCCCCGTCGGTCTGCGCGTACACCGCCGACGGCAGCAACGGCGACCCGTCGAACAGCAACGGGCGCACCCTCCCGTCCGGCCACGCGAGAAGCGCGACGGTGTGGGAGGTCCCGAAATCGATGCCGAGCCGCGGCCCTGCTGCCATGCGGGTGAGTGTAGGTGCCCGGTACGACAACTGGCATATTCGAGGCATGACAGTGGATGTCGGAGATCCGGCACCGGACTTCGTCCTGCGTGACCAGAACAACCAGGAGGTCGAACTGACCTCGTACCGCTCGCACAAGGCGGTGCTGCTGGTGTTCTACCCGCTCGCCTTCACCGGCACCTGCCAGGGCGAACTCGCGGCCCTGCAGCGGCACCTGGCCGACTTCCAGAACGACCGCGTGCAGGCGCTGACCGTGTCGGTCGACTCCTCGTACGCCCACAAGGTCTGGGCCGACCGCGAGGGCTTCACCTTCCCGCTGCTCGCCGACTTCTGGCCGCACGGCGCCGTGGCCGCCTCCTACGGGGTGCTGAACGAGGCCAAGGGGTACGCCGACCGGGGTACCTTCCTCATCGACCCGGACGGCGTGGTCGCCTTCACGGAACGCGTTTCGGCAGGTCGGTCCCGCGACCCGGAGGTCTGGCGATCGGCCGTCGCCGCGTTGTGAAGTTGTTCGGTACCATGCTGGGTACCCGGGAGATTCACGGGCGCGTAGCTCAGTGGGAGAGCACTCGCCTTACAAGCGAGGGGTCGTTGGTTCGAAACCAACCGTGCCCACGGTGACAGCAGGGGCTCGTATGAGCCCCTGCTGCGTTTCGTCAGGCCGCCGGCATCTTGCCGAGGATGGCCTTCATCTCGTCGACGGCCTTCGGCTTGAGCTGGTCCTTGGGCACGAAGGCGGTGCCGAAGGTCACCAGGCTGATCGAGAGGTACAGATTGCTGTCGACCAGGCGGATCGTGTAGTCGCTGGTCTTCGAGCCGATGTCCCAGTCCCGGTTCGTACCGTAGGCCCGCTCGCCCATGCCGCTCAGCTCGCCGTCGAAGTAGCGCTGCTTGTCCAGGTCGTACCCGGAGTCGAAGTACGACTTGGCCTCCTTGGCCGTGGAGTACACCTGCGTCTTGATGTTGAAGGTGACCTTCACCCCGGCCGAGGTGCGCAGGTCGAAGTCGCAGTCGGCGCGGGCGATGCCACCCGTGTTGCGCACGTTCGGCGTGGACTTCTCCTTCTTGAAGGAGTACTGCCCGAGCGCACTCAGGTCCATCCCGCACACGTCACCGGGCGCCTTGTACTTGGCCGGCCCGGCGGCGGGCGCGCTCGTCTTGGACGGCGTCTTGAGCCCGCCGGTGGTGGGAGCGGCACCGCCGGTGGTCGCCGGGGCGGCCAGCGGGGTGGTCGGCTCGTCGTCCTTGCCGCCGAACACCTTGGTGATGACCAGCACACCACCGATCACGGCGAGCACGAGAATGCCGGCGATGACGCCGATGGGCACCCAGGGCATCGAACTGCGCGGCGGCGCGTACGGCTGCATCGGTGGCTGCACCGGTGGCTGCATCGGCGGCGGCTGCTGCCAGCCCTGCGTGGGCGGCTGCACCGGGGGCGGCTGCTGCCAGCCCTGCGTGGGCGGGGCCTGTTGCCAGCCCTGCGTGGGCGGGTACTGTGGCTGCGCCTGCGGCGGATAGCCGGGGGCCGCCGGCTGCGCCGGAAAAGCGCCGGTCGGTGGCGGCCCGGGCGGCGGCGGTGGGTAGCCGCCGAGATATTGATTCTGGTTGGGCTCACCGGCCGGTGGATACGTCACGGGATCTCACCATAGTCGATGGTCACGTTCCGTATCGCCCCTTCAGAGCCCCGCCGACTGCACCGGCCCGGGCGGCGTGATGATCGCGACGCGGTCGGCGGGGTGGTAGGTCTCGAATTCGTCGGTGTGGATCACGATGAGTGGGACGCCTTCGAGCATGTCGTGGCGGTGGCGTTCGTCGTAGGTGGGCATGCGCACGGTGATCCGGGCGGCCGGTGGTGCCTGGAGTTCTTCGACCGCGATGGCCTTCCGAACCGAGGATCGCCGGCCGCGGGTGGTGACGATGATGCCTTCGGTGCGCAGCACGCCCATCGCGTCGCGGACCACGTCCCGGCTGACGCCGTATTCGCTGGAGAGGGTGTTTTCGCTCGGCAGGTCGGAGCCGGGTGGGAGGTCGCCGGTGCGGATCCGGTCCAGGAGGTGGTGGGCCAGTTGGCGGTAGAGCGAGACCGGGGAGCGGCGATCGAGCATGGCCGCGACGGTATCACCTATAAGGCCATGTGGCCACATAGCGAACGAGGCGGGGGCCGGTGTGGCAGGATCGCCGCTGCCATCGTCGGTGGGAGGAACTTCGTGGGTGCGTCCGGCTGGGACTATGTTGTGCCGTTCGACGAGGATGTGGCTGGTGCGCTGCGGAGACTTCGGGCTGAGGTGTTCGCCTCCGGGGACTACTACTGGCTGTACGAGGGTGAGCGGCCGCGGCCCGGTACCGAGCGGGAGCTTTGGGCCGACGAGGAGATCCGGCACTGCATGACGCACTCCGTGCTGGATGTGTTCGAGGTCGGGACCGGCGGCGGGCAGCGGGCGTTCGGGCGGACCTTCGCCGTCAGTGACGAGGAGGCGGTGCGGGAGTTCGGGACCGCGCGGCCCACGCTGGAGAGCGTCGCGGACCGGGAGCGGCTGCTGCCGCTGCTGTCGGAGCGGGGTGGCGGGCGGCATCTCGTGCTGTACGCCGACGGTGAGCCCAGTCAGTTGTTGTTCTTCGGGGCCACCGGTGATTGAGCGCGTAGCGGAAAGTTTCCCGGTGGAATTCGGCTGATCGCGGGCATACGGGCCGGCGTTCGGGGAACTGGGCCAGGGGCGGACTTATATTCAGCGGCATGAATCGCTTTCTGGTGGCGGTCGCCGCCGCTGTGGTCGGGGTTGCGGGGTTTGCCGGGCCGGGACCGGCCGGCGCCGCTGTGCCGGGTGCGGCGACCGCGACGTTCGTGAAGCAGAGCGCATGGTCGAACGGGTACACCGGGCAGTACACGATCGACAACGGGACTTCGGCGCCGCTCACCTGGCGGGTCGAGTTCGATCTGCCGGCTGGAACGACGGTCGCCAATTCGTGGGGGGCGCAGCTGACCCGCACCGGCGATCATTACGTGGCCGTCGGGGCGGCCTGGAATGCGACGGTCGCGGCGGGGGGCAATGCGAACTTCGGCTGGGTCGCGCAGGGTACCGGCGGGCCGTTGAACTGCTCGTTGAACGGTGCCTCCTGCACCGGAGCCCGCGCCGACATCCGGCCGCCGTCCACGCCGGGGAATCTGCGGGCGGTCGTCGGGACCACCACGTTCACGCTGCGCTGGGACGCATCGAGCGACGACACTGCCGTGGCCGGCTACGAGGTCTACAGCGGGGCCAGTCTCGTGGCGACCGTGACCGGTACCGAATACACCATGGGCATGCCGCCGCCGATGATCATCACGTACCGGGTGCGGGCGCTCGACGCGGCCGGGAATGCCTCGCCGTTCGCGGTCATCACGCCGGGTGGGCCGGCGGACACGGTGGCGCCGACCGCGCCGGCGAACGTGTACCCGGGCATGACGGTGATCCGGTGGACGGCCGCGACCGACAACGTCGCCGTGGCCGGGTACGAGGTGTCGGTCAACGGCGAGCGGTACGGGGCGACGAGTGCGCTGAGTTTGACGGTACCGACGCTGGGGTTCGGGGTTTTCACCTTCACGGTCGTCGCGTTCGACGGGGCCGGCAACCGCTCCGCCCCGCGCAGCATCATGGTGGCCGTCGATCCGGGGCCGAACTCGGACACGCGGCCGCCGACCGTCCCCGGTGACCTGCGGGTGAGCGTCACCGACAGCACGGTGACGTGGACCTGGAGCGCGTCGAGCGACAACGTCGGAGTCGCCGGCTACCAGGTCTTCCACGGCAACGACTGGGCCGGCGACGTCACCGGGACCAGTTGGGGCGAGCCGCGGACGAGCGGGAACACGGCGTACAACTTCAGGGTCCGGGCCTTTGACAGCACCGGCAACAAATCGGGCTTCGCGGCGCTGACTTCCTGAACCCGGTGCGCGATCATTGGCGCCGTGGAGAGGTGGATGCCGTTCCGGCGGTCGCGCCAGGACAAGGTCGTGGACCTCGTCCGGCGCGTCGCCGACGCCGGTGATCCGGGCGCGCACGGGCAGGGTGTCGAGGTGGTGGTCGAGGCGCCGCGCACCAAGTGGTGGCGGGCCCTGTTCAACCGCGACGACACCCTGGCCCAGGCCCGGATCGTGGTCACCCGCGAGGGCGGCGAGGTGCGGTACCCGTTCGACATCCAGCTCGTCACGGCGTACGGCGCCAACGCCGCCCATCGCCTCGGCACCCGCCCCGGCTGGGCGGTGAGCAACTCGGCCGGGATGGCGTTCGTCATCCAGAAGGGCACCCACCGCACCGGCTTCGACTTCGAGGAGCTCACCGCCGGCGCGGTGGCGGCCCTGGCCAAGCTGCGCCGCAAGCCTCAGGAGCGCGGCTGGCGGGCCCGGATCGACCGGGACATCACACGTCGTTGACGGCGGCGATCTCGTCGGCCGTGAGCGAGAAGTCCAGGACCGCGAGGTTCTGGGCCATCCGCTCCGGGTGGGTGGACTTCGGGATGATGACGACGTCGTGGTGCAGCTGCCAGCGCAGCACCACCTGCGGCACGGTCACCCCGTGCGCCTCGGCGATCCGCACCAGGCGCGGGTCGTCCAGCGGCGTGTTCTTCAGAGCGCTGTAGCCCTCGACCACGACCCGGCGGTCGCGCATGTCGTCGAGGAACCGCGGGTCGTGCTGGGCCGGGCTCCAGGGGACCTGGTTGACCACCGGCGTCTCGCCCGTCTCCTTGATGAGCTCGTCGATCAGGGCGGTGTCGTAGTTGCTGACCCCGGCCGAGCGGATCCGCCCGGCGTCGCGCTGCTCCAGGAACGACACCCAGGTCGGCAGCGACTTGCCGCGGGCCGGCGGCCAGTGGATGAGCCACAGGTCGACGAAGTCCACCCCGAGCGCCTTGAGGCTCGCGTCGAGGGTCTGGCGCTCCTTGCCCGCCTGCGACGGCGGGAGCTTGGTGGTGATGAAGACCTCGGAGCGGTCGAGGCCGCTGTCGCGCAGGGCCCGGCCGATCTCCTCCTCGTTGCCGTACATGGTGGCCGTGTCGATGTGGCGGTATCCGGCGTCGAGGGCCGCCCGGGCCGATTCGTACGCCGACCGGCCCGTGATCTGCCATGTGCCGAAGCCGATGGTCGGCAGGTTCACGCCCGGCGCCAGCTCCACGGCTGGAATCTCGTGTGCCATGAGCCAATCTTGCCTCGAAGCGATAGCGTGCGCCGTATGCCGGATCTACCGCAGTTTCCGCCGGGCTTCCGCTTCGGCGTGTCGACCGCCGCGTACCAGATCGAGGGCGCCGTCGGCGAGGACGGTCGGGGACCGTCCATCTGGGACACCTTCGCCCACACGCCGGGGCGCGTCCGGGACGGCCACACCGGCGACGTGGCCTGCGACCACTACCACCGCTGGGCCGAGGACCTCGACCTGATCAAAGGCCTGGGCGCCGGCGCGTACCGCTTCTCGGTCGCCTGGCCGCGCATCCAGCCCACCGGCAGCGGCCCCGCCAACCCGGCCGGCCTGGACTTCTACGAGCGCCTGGTCGACGGGCTGCTCGAGCGGGACATCGACCCGCTGGTCACCCTCTTCCACTGGGACCTGCCGCAGGAGCTGCAGGACCAGGGCGGCTGGGCCAACCGGGACACGGCGATGCGCTTCGGGGAGTACGCGGAGCTGCTGGGCGAGCGCCTGGGCGACCGGGTGAAGCTGTGGATCACGCTGAACGAGCCGTACATCCACTTCGCCCTCGGACATGTCCAGGGTGTCCACGCGCCCGGCCTGCAGATGATGACCGACCAGCTTCCCGTGGTACACCATCTGCTCCTGGCTCATGGTCTTGCTGTTTCGGCGCTGCGGCGGACCTCGAGCGCGCCGGTCACGCTCGCGAACAACCACTCGCCGGTCTGGCCCAAGAGCGATTCGGACGCCGACCAGCTCGCCGCGGCCGTCTACGACCTGGTGCAGAACCACCTGTTCACCGACCCGATCCTGCTCGGCCAGTACCCGCCCGGCTACGAGTTCCTGACCACCGCCGACGTCGACTCGATCATCATGGAGGGCGACCTCGAGGTGATCTCCCAGCCGATCCAGGCGATGGGCGTGAACTACTACAACCCGTCGCTGATCGCCGCCCCGCCGGAGGGCGACCCGCTGCCCTTCGTGCGGCTGGACATCGAGGGGTACCCGAAGACCGCCTTCGACTGGCCGGTCGTCCCCGACGGCCTGCGCGAGCTGCTCGTCGGCATGCAGGAGCGCTACGGCGACCGCCTCCCGCCGGTCTGGATCACCGAGAGCGGCTGCTCCTGGCCCGATCAGGACGACCAGTTCCGCATCGACTACATCGCCGGCGACCTGCGCGCGCTGCGGGCGGCGATGGACGCCGGGGTCGAGGTCCACGGTTACTGCACGTGGTCGCTCCTGGACAACTTCGAGTGGGCGGAGGGCTACCACCAGCGCTTCGGCCTGGTCCACGTCGACTTCGACACGCAGGTCAGGACCCCGCGCCGCTCCTACGACTGGTACCGGGAGGTTTGCACCGCAGCTGCACCCCGGCCGGACTTGCAGCGCGACCCGACCGGATGACACGGTGGGAGCGGCGGAATCCGTAGCGTTGCGCAGGTCAGTCGTGTGCAGCCGATTTGGAGTACCCGCCGTGGTCGAGCAATACGCCGGAGCCCTGCTCTACCTGGTCCCCGTCCTCGTGGCGGCGGTCGTCGCGTTCATCGTGACGCGGCCGGAGAAGGACGAGGAGCCGTCGCCGGTCGTGGACTCCCTTCCGCCGCGCCCCATTTCTTCGGTCTCGCGGCCGCGGATTCCGGGGCAGCGGACGTACCAGCCGCTGAACCGGCGGGCGAACCCGTCCACGGTGGCGCCGTCGCCGTCGCCGACGCTGCTGCATGCGGCGTTGTCGTCGCATCTGGCGGCGGTGGCTTCGGCTTCGTCCTCGGCGCCTTCGTCGTCGTCCATTCCGGCGGTGCGGCCGGCTCGGCTGGTGTCGATCCGGCGGCCGGCCCGGATTCCGCGGCGGGCGATTCATCGGTGCCCGCACAAGCCGTGAATCGGACCTGCTTTGCCGCCGCGAGCCTGGCTCGCGGCGGCTTTTTTGCTTCCGGCGTCTCGACTCATACAGGTAGCGGTGGCTTGGGGCCGCATGGCCGTATGGGTGATAGCGTCGCGGCTATGTTGGATCGACGTTCTGGGATGTCGTTGTACCGGCAACTCGCCTACCACCTGCTGGAGCGGGTGCGCGTCGGGGAACTCGTGGCCGGCTCCTACCTGCCGAGCGAAGCGGCGCTGTCCGGCGAATACGGCGTCAGCCGCGACGTGGTCCGCGACGCGATGGGCGTGCTGCGCACCGAAGGCATCATCGTCACCACCCGCGGCCGGCGGTCCTCGGTTCGGAAGGCCATCGCGGTCGAAGAACTCCAGGCACCACCGGCCGCCCGGATCACCGTGCGCATGCCCACCTACGACGAACGCCACCGCCACGACATGCTCGAAGGGGTGCCGCTCATCGTGATCCACACCGACGAATTCGAGTCCTACCACCCCGCCGAACGCGTCGCGATCATCACCCCACCCGCCGACGAGCGCGGCTGATCAGGGCGTCTCAGAGGAAGTCGGCGACCGGGCCGAAGGTGAGGACTCCGCTGCCCGCCGCGTGCTCGTGAGCGGCCGGGCTCAGCTCCGCCGCCAGTGCCCGGTGGGCGCCGGTGTCGTCCAGTTCGATCGCCGCCTGGGCCGCCACGCACAGCCGCGCCTCCCACAGCAGGTCGCGCGGGGACGGCGGCAGCGATCGCAGGGCCGCTCGCGCCTCGTCCGGGCGGCCGGCGCGCGTGAGCAGCAGAGGGCGCGCCCACGGCTCGTACGGGCCCAGGTCGTCATTCGGGCCCAAACGGTCGAGCGACAGCAGCGCCAGGCCCAGCAGACCCGCGCGCATGCCCGGCATCTGGGCCGTTGCGAGATGGGCGTCGGCGCGGCGGTACGATGGTTCGCTCGCGGTGCGCATCGCCGCATACCACTCGGTGAAGACCGGGACCACGGGCAGCGAGTACGTCTCCGACAACGCGTCCGCGGCGGCCGCATGCGCGTCGGCGGCGGCCGGGTCGTTCAGCGCGCACGACGACTGCAACGCGATCAGATGGGCCAGGACCTCGAACGTCACCAGGCCGTGCGTACGCGACAGGTCCAGCAGTTCCTCGGCGACCGACAGGCGTTCCGCGGCCCGGCCCGGTGTCGGGAAGCAGTGCAGGAAACGGGCGTTCAAGGCCAGAGCGCGTAACTGCGCATTCGCGCCCGACAATGCGTAGGCCTCGTCCGCGCCGCGGGGGTCGCCGCGGCCGCGCAGTTCCATGGCTTCGGCGATCAGCAAGCGGGCCCGCGCCTCGCCCGTGGTGCCGGGCAACGCGATTCGGGCCGCCGTCACGATCTCGGCCGACAGGTGGTCATCGTCGTTGCGAGGCCAGATCGCCGGTACCGCAAACTCAGCCGTCGATCCCTTCGCCAGCGCCTCGGCCCGCAGGTGGCGCGACTCGTCCAGGTGGCCGATCACGGCGAGGGCGCGGCTCAGGCCCAGCAGCGAGTCGACCGTGCCGCCGTCGTGGGTGACCGCCTGGCGCCACAGCCGAGCGGCCTCATGAGGGTTGTTGCGGTGCTCGGCCGACCGGGCGGCCTCCGCCGAGTAGCGCGCCGCCCGCTCGGACGTCGCCCGGGTGCCGGCGGCGGCGAAGTGGTACGCCAAGGTCGCGGCGTCGTTTGGGGTCAAACGGTGGGCGACCTCGCCGGCTTGGGTGTGCCAGGATTGACGGCGAGGGGTGGCCAGGTCGCCGTAGATGGTGTCGCGGACCAGAATGTGGGCGAACCTGGTGCCGTCGGTCAGAAAGCCGGCGCGGGTCGCGGCCTCCAGGGCGTCCACGACGTCGGTCCGGGCCAGCGCGGCGAGCAACTCGGGGTCGATGTCACGGCCCAGGACGGAGGCTTGGCGCAGAACTTGACGAGTAGGCTCCGGCAGCTGCGCCAAACGGTGCCGGATCACGTCGCGGACACCCGGCGGCACGGTGCGCAGCGCGGCCGGACCCTCCGCGGCGACCAGACGGGCCAGTTCACGCACGAAGAAGGGATTGCCGGCCGTTCTTTCCTGCAGCAGGTGTACCTCCCGTGCCCCCAACCCCCGCCCGACAACCTCCCGCACCAGGGCCGCCGTGGCCGGTTCAGCCAGCCCCGCCAGCCGGATGCGCAACGGCTCCGCACGGGCCAGCCGGGCCAGAAACGCGGTGAACGCGTCACTCGGATCGCTGTCGCGCGCGGTCGCCAGCAGCCGCACCCCGTCGGGCAGGGTCGCGAGCACATCCCACACGTCCCGATCGGCGCGGTGAACATCCTCGGCAACCAGCAGGACCGGCGCTGAAGCCGCCAACTCGGTCCCGGCGGTCCGCAGATCGGTCCAGGGCCAGGTACCAGGGGCACCCTCGTACTCGCCCGCCCTCCCCCACCGCACCGTCCACCCGCGCCCCTCCTGCTCGCGCGCGAACGCCTCCACCAGCGCACTCTTCCCCGCCCCGGCCTCACCTTCAACGAGCGCGACCGCCGCCGTGCTGTCCCGGAGCCGCTGCAGCTCAGCATCGCGCCCGAACAGCTCCCGGTCCGCCGACCCCGCGCGTAAGGCAGGGCCGCCCCGAAGCCGCCCACGCTCGCCATCCACCGAGCCGGCCTGAAGCTCGCCGGACCCGACCGCCGCCGCGCCGCGCCCAAGCCGCCCAAGTTCGCCATCCACTACGTCGGCCTGGAGCTCGTCGTCGCGCCCGGACTGTGCAGGCGGGACCGGCTCGGCGACCGACTGCGTCAGGATGTCCGTCTCCAACGCACGCAGCGCCGGCCCCGGGTCGACGCCGAGCGACCCCACCAGCACCGCACGAGCCTCGCGCAGCGCGGACAGGGCATCACCCTGGCGGCCCGAGCGGTACAACGACAACGCCAGCAACCGCCAGGACTCCTCGCGCCACGGGTGCGCCGCCACCAGCGCGCGCAGGTCGGGCGCGGCCTCCCCCGGACGGCCGGCGGTGACCAGGGCCGCCGCCCGGCGCTCGCGGGCCAGCTGGTGCAGGTCGTCCAGGCGGTCGATCTCGGCGCGGGCCCAGCCTTCGGCGGGCCACTCCGCGTACGCGGGGCCGCGCCACAGGGACAGGGCCTCGTCCAGGGCGGTGAGCGAGCCGTCCGCGACCAGCTGTTCGAAGCGCCACGCGTCCACCGACGAGGCTCGCAGCGCGTAGCCCGGCGGGGCGGTGATCAGCACGCGCGGGGGCGTGCGCGGCTTGCGGTCCGGCTCCAGGGCACGGCGCAGATCGGCCACGAACGTGCGGAGCGCGCCCAGGGCCCCGGACGGCGGCGCGCCCGACCACACGTCGTCGACGAGGACGTCGACCGGGACGACGCGCCCGCGGGCGATCAGCAGGCGGGCGAGGATCGTGCGGTGGCGGGGGCCTTTGAGCGGTACGACATCCGGATCCCAGGCTTCCAGAGGACCCAGCACGCCGAATGAGAGCACGAGTCGATTATTCGCCGCTGATCCGCTGCTGATCGGGGAGGTGCACGGTGGGCGGCATGAGTTTTTCGTACCGTCGAGTCGAAGTCGCGCCCGCCGTCTCCCTCAACGTTGCCATGTGCGGCAGTGGCAGCCCGATCGTGTTGTTGCACGGATTTCCGCAGACGCACCTGATGTGGCGGCATGTGGCGCCCCGGCTGGCGGCGGCCGGGCACACGGTCATCTGCCCGGATCTGCGCGGGTACGGGGACAGCGACAAGCCGGACGGTACAAGCGAATATGCCAAGCGAGTGATGGCCGCCGATGTCATTGCGCTCGCGGAGGCGCTGGGATTCGAGCGGTTCGCGCTTGCCGGGCACGATCGCGGGGCGCTGGTGGCGATCCGGGCCGGGCTCGACCATCCGGATCGGATCACCCATCTCGCGTCGCTGGACGTGCTGCCGACGCTGGATTCGTGGGAGGTGCTGCGGGGTCTGGGCGGGGTCGTCGGCTTCCACCTGTTCCTGATGGCCGCCCCGGCCCCGCTGCCCGAACTGCTCATCGCCGGCGCGCCGGACGCGTTCTTCGGCCACTTCCTCGACGCCTGGGGCAACGGTTCACTTCCCGCCGAGATCCGCCAGGTGTACCTCACTGCCTCCCGCCACGCGATTCCGTCCATTGTGGCCGATTACCGCGCGACCGCCACGATCGACGTCGAGCACGACTCGGCCGACCGGGCCGCGGGCCGCCGGCTGGCGATGCCGGTGACGGTGCTGCAACAGGACTGGGGCGCGGCGCTGGGCTTCGACGCCGCCGAGCGCTGGCGGGCGTGGGCGGCGGACCTGGCCCACCACACCGTTTCAGCCGGGCACTTCATGGCGGAAGAGGAGCCCGACCAGGTGGTACTGCACCTGCTCGAGCTCCTCGCCCGCAATCCCGCCTCCCCCGATGCCGCCGCGCCGAACCAGCACGTCAGCTGAAGCGGGCGCCTTCACCGGACCGCCGCGGCGCCGCGAACAGCGCGCTCAGCAACAGCAGCCGCCCTCGTCACGCCATCGCGGCGCCGCCAACAGCGCGCCCCAGCCGAAGCGGCGCCTTCGTCACGCCGTCACGTTGTCGCACCGTCACGCCGTCACGCCGTCACGCCGTCACGCCGTCACGCCGTCACGCCGTCACGCCGTCACGCCGTCATGTCGCTGCGGCGCCGCGAACAGCGCGCTCAGCTGAAGCGGGCGCCCTCGTCGCGTTTGAAGGCCCACGCGGCGAGGGCGGCCATCACAGCAGTCCACACCGCGAGGGAGACCATCGACGTCGTGGACGGGGCGAAGTCGCCGACGGCGGCCCAGAGCAGCTCGACCGCGCCGCGGGTCGGCAGGTACGGGGCGATCGTCTCGACGAACCCGGGCGCGTCACCCGGGGCCGAGAGCAGGCCGCCGCCGAACGCGAGCGGGAAGAAGATGATCTGGGCGACGGCGAGGGCGGCCTTCATCGGCAGCGCGTACCCGATGGCCAGGCCCATGAAGGTGAACGGCAGCGCCGCCAGCACCACGGCGCCGAGGCCGAGCAGCAGCCCGACCCAGCTCGTGGTGGCCGCGGTGAACAGCCAGCCGATGATGACGACCGGCACCAGCGATATGGCCATGAACGTCAGGCCGGAGAGGATCCGGCCGGCGAAGGCGGCGGCGGGGCCCGCGGGCAGCGTACGGGTGAACGGATCCCACGGCTGCGCGCGGTCCTCGCTGACGCCGACGCCGTAGTTGAACAGCGAGCTGGTCATCACCGCGAACATCACCATCGAGGCGGTGGCGAAGGTGGCGCCGACCGGGTCGCTGCCGGCGAAAGGTACGACGAAGAAGAGCATCGACGCGGCCGGGAAGAACGCCCCGCCGACCACGGCGATCGGGATGCGGATGGTCTCCAGGATGCGGAAGCGGGCGTGGGTCAGGGCGAGCGAGGTCATGGCGCCTACCGTCCGGTGCTGGTGAGAGTCAGGAAGGCCTCTTCGAGCGTGGTCGGCTGGACCTGGAGGCCGTGGAAGGGGACGCCGGCGTGGACCAGGTCGCGCACGAGCTGGTCGGCGTCGGCGGTCAGCAGCGAGGTACGGCCGTCGGCCTGTTCGACGCCGACGACGCCGGGCAGCTCGGGCAGGTCGCCGCTGGCGAGGCTGACCCGGTGGATGCCGACCATGGACCGGATCGCGGCCACGGTGTCGTCGGCCAGGATCCGCCCGTTGCCGACGACGACCACCCGGTCGGCGAGGGCCTCGATCTCCTCGAGGTAGTGACTGGTCAGTACAACCGTGCCGCCCTTGCTTGAAAAATCGCGGATCGCGTCCCACAGCGCGCGGCGGGCCTCGACGTCGAGCCCCGTGGTGGGTTCGTCGAGGAACACCAGGCGCGGACGGCCGACAAAGGCCAGGGCCACCGCGAGCCGGCGCTTCTGCCCGCCCGAGAGTCCACCCGTCTGGCGCCGGGCCATGCCGGCGAGGCCGAACTGGTCGAGGAGTGCTGCCGGCGGTACCGAATCCGGAAAATGCCGCGCCACGAACTCGACGCACTCGTGGACCCGCAGGGTGGACGGCAGCCCAGTCTCCTGCGGCGTCATGCCAATGCTGCGACGGTACTGCGGGTTGCGCGGATCCCCGCCGAACAGCTCGACGGACCCACTCGTGGGGCGGCGCAGCCCGACGAGCAGATTGATGAGCGTGGACTTCCCGGCGCCGTTCGGGCCGAGCAGGCCGAGCACGCCGCCCTCCGGGATGTCGAGCGAGACGCGGTCCAGGGCGAGGGTGTCGCCGTAGCGACGGCTGACGTCGATGGCGCGGGCGAGCATCAGGACTCCTTGAGGGGTGGGTCGATCAGTGCCCGTAAGGCGGCGGTGTAGTCGTCGAACGCGACCCGGCCGCGCCGCGTGAGGCCGGCGGAGGTCGTCGGGGTGCGGCCCCGGAACGACTTCACGACCTCGACGTAGCCCGCTTGTTCGAGCTTCGTCAGGTGTACCGACAGATTGCCGGCGGTCATGTCGAGGACCTGTTGCAGCCTCGGGAACGTCATCCGATCGCCGTCGCCGAGGCTCGACAGCGCGGCCATGATGCGCAGGCGCGCCTGGACGTGGATCACGGGATCGAGCTCGCTCACGCCTTCTGCATCCGTTCCCTGAACTGCAGGATGAGGCCGAGCAGGATCAGCCCTCCGCCGCCGCCCAGCGAGGTGATGAGCGAGTGCCAGCCGGCTCCGGCGGCCACCCCGGCGATGTTGATGACGGTGAGCCACGCGCCGAAGACGAACATGTCGCGGGAGAGCCAGATCGCGGCGCCGCACATGTACATCGCGCCGACCAGCGCCACCGACGATGTCGCCCAGAGCAGCCCGCGTTCCGGTTCGGGCAGCAGCTTGGCGAAGTGGCTGACCGTGCTGCCGAGCCCCGCGAACGCGAAGAACCACGCGAGCCCGTACGCCGTGCCCTGCCAGCTCGACCGCCCTTCGAGCGCCCGCCCGCGCACGGCACTGACGTACATGGTGGCGACCATCGCGAGGGCCATGAGCACGAAAAGGCTGGTGAGCGGGAGCCACTGGGGCAGGTTGACGTAGACGCGCCCGTCCGGCCCGTAGCGCAGGAAGAGCAGCCCGAACCCGATGAGCCAGGCCAGGCCCCACGGCACGTAGTAGAGCAGCGGGTTGAGCGCCACGACACGGGCCGCGTTGGCCCGCTCCTGACGGATGAGCTCAAGCGACTCAGCAGCCGACGCCGGCGGCGCATCATCATCGACGGGGGTCATGCAAAGAACTTTACGCCATAAACTCGTTTACGCAACCCATCGATACCCGCTGTCGCGCTTGCGACGCTCTTGACCACCCCTGACCTGCACTTGCGCCAACACATGTCACCACTTGCGTCAGCCCACTTCCGCCGGCCCGCCGGCCGGGCTTGGATCATGGCTTGACCTGCTACGAGCTGACCGGCCACACACGCGACAACGACGGCGACGGCGACGGCCATCGCAACTGACGGGTGCGGGCGCGGGCGCTGGTGCAGGTGCTGGTCGGGCTGGACGGCATGCGGTCGCAGCGACGACATCCCGTGGCGACGGCGAACTTGCGTCAACTCATGTCAGCGGCTCTGTCACCTGGACAACTTCACGCGCCGCTGAGGCCGGCCATCAAAGTGGCCGCCCAGGCATCCCGAATCGGCGCCCGCAAACACTCCCCCGGGCGCGCCATCACCCCAAACCCACGGCGGACCGCAAGCTTTTCCTGGCGCCTCCGGCGCCACGGCGCGCAACCAACAACGAACCCGGAAACCTGCTCTTCTCGCCGAAGGCGCCCACGAACCGGGACCACCGAACGACGACCACGACGGACCCGGAACCGAACCACGGCCTGGACCACCGAACGGTGACCAAACTACGGTCTGGACCACGCTAACGCCGTTGCATAGGGCAGGCCGAAGGCGCCCCAAACCCACGACCAGTTGTGGCCCGGTGCCCCCCAGTCCAAGCGGCCGAACCCCACCCACCAGCCAAACCACAGAGAGCCGGCGTGAACCGCGCGCGCGGGCGTAAGAGCCGAACGAGCCAGCAAGCCCGGACTGCCAAGGCCCGATGCGACACGAATAAACGGCGACTGCGGGACGTGCGGCGGCGGGGCGTTCCGGTCTTCCCACGCTATCAACCCCCACCAAGTTGATCAGGGATCCAGCCACCACCCCCTCACACACAGCGAAGCCGGCCACCAAACAGGTGGCCGGCCTCAAAAACTGTGCTATCAGAGCGACGAAGGCGCCGGCTCCAGCGGATCGACCCGATGCCGCCCATCAGGCTCCCCGCCGGCCGGCTCCGAAGCCGTCAACGGTGAAGCGTGCTTGCCCGAGCGGCGCTCGCGGCGCTTCTCCTTGGTGGACTCGACCATCGTGTAGAGGGTCGGGACCAGCACCAGCGTGAGCAGCGTCGAGGTCACCAGGCCGCCGATGACCACGATGGCCAACGGCTGCGAGATGAAGCCGCCCTCGCCGGTGAGGCCGATGGCCATGGGCAGCAGGGCGCAGATCGTCGCCACCGCGGTCATGAGGATCGGGCGGAGGCGGCGCCGGCCGCCCTCGACCACCGCTTCGCGGACGTGCATTCCGGATTCCTGGTACTGGTTGATCAGGTCCATGAGCACGATCGCGTTCGTGACCACGATGCCGATGAGCATCAGCACGCCGATCATGGCGGGCAGGCCCAGCGGGGTGCCGGTGGCCAGCAGCAGGATGATCGCGCCGGTCGCCGCGAACGGGATGGAGACCAGCAGGATCAGCGGCTGGGCCACGCTCTTGAACGTCGCCACCATGATGATGAAGACGATCGCGATCGCGGCGAGCATGGCCAGGCCCAGCTGGCCGAACGCCTCGGCCTGGTCCTGGCTCGCGCCGCCCAGGGTGACCGTCGCGCCGGCCGGCAGGCTGAGCTTGTCGAGCTCCGTCTGCAGGCTGGCCGAGACCTTGCCGAGGTTGTCGCTGTCGGCGCGGCCGGTGACCGAGGCGCTGCGGTTGCCGTCGATCCGGGTGATCGCCACCGGGCCCGCGTCCTCGGTGACGTCGGCGATCTGGTCGAGGCGGATCACCGGCGGGTTGCCCCCGACCGGGATCTGCAGGGCCTTGAGGTCGTTCAGCGTGGCCGGGGCCGGGCCGGAGCGCAGCACCAGGTCGCGCTGGGAGCCGTCGATGGTCATCTGGGTGAGCGTCTGGCCGCGGTACGCCGCGGAGACGATGCCGCCCACCGCCGCGTCGTTGAGGCCGTAGCGGGCCGCCTGGTCGCGCTTGACCTTGACGTCGATGCGCGGGTTGCTGGCCGCGAGGTTGCTCTCGACGTCGTTGATGCCCGCGACGCCCTTCATGGTCTTCTCGACCTCTCCGGCGGCCTTGGCGAGGTCGTCGGGGTTGTTGGCCTTGATGATGACCTCGAGCTGGTCGCCCGAGCCACCGCCGCCACCGGAGGTGATCTTCACCGTGCCGAGGCTTTCGCCGGCCGCGGCGACCTGCGTGCGCAGTTCGTCGATGACCTTCTCGACGTCGGTGCCGTCCTTCGCGGTGACCGAGAAGTTGGACGTGTTGCCCGACTGGGCGCCCGCGAAGCCGAAGCCCGCGGAGGCGCCGATCGTGGCCTGGTACGCCTCGATGTCGGAGCGCTTGCCGAGCAGGTCCTCGATCTTCTTGGCGGCCGCGTCGGTGGTGGTCAGGCTGGAGCCGACCGGCAGCTCCTGCGAGATGGAGAACTCGGTCTGGCCCGACTGGTCGATGAAGTTCGTCTTGAGCAGGCTCGCCAGGCCCATCGTGACGATGAAGACCACGATGCTGACGGCCACGGTGATCCAGCGGGTCGCCCGGCTGCGGGTGACCCAGGAGACGATCGGCACGTACGCGCGCTGCAGCGGGCTGCGCCGCTCCTTCTCCAGGGCCTTGGCCTCGATCGCCTCGCGCTCCTCGGCGGTGGCCGACTTGCGGCGGCCGAGGAACCAGTACGCGAGCACCGGCACCACGGTCAGCGCGACGAACAGCGAGGCGAGCAGGGCCACCGCGATGGTGACCGCGAACGGCCGGAACAGTTCGCCGGCGAGGCCGCCGACCAGGCCGATCGGGAGGAACACGGCCACGGTGGTCAGCGTCGAGGCGACGACCGCGCCGGTCACCTCCTTGACGCCGGTCAGGATGGCGTGGATCTTCTCTTCGCCGTACTCGAGATGTCGTTTGATGTTCTCGAGCACCACGATCGAGTCGTCGACCACACGTCCGACGGCGATCGTGAGCGCGCCGAGGGTCAGCAGGTTGAGCGAGTAGTCGCCGACCCACAGCCCGATGAGCGCGACGACCACCGACAGCGGGATCGACACCGCGGTGACCAGGGTCGAGCGCAGCGACACGAGGAACACCAGGATCACGATCACGGCGAAGAGCAGGCCGAGCGCGCCCTCGGTGGACAGGCTCTTGATCGACGACTCGACGAACGGCGCCTGGTCGAAGACCGAGGTCAGCCGCGCGTCGCCGCCGAGGCTCTTCTCCAGGTCGGCGAGCTTGTCGCGGACCGCGTGGGAGATCTTCACGGCGTTGCCGTCGGGCGAGGCCGTGACGGAGATGCCGAGGCTGGGCTTGCCGTTGGTCCGCGTGATCGAGGTGGCCTCGACGGTCTTCAGTTCGACCGTGGCCACGTCGCCGAGCTTCGCGGTCGGCGTCACGTTGAGGTTCTTGAGCTCGTCCAGCGTGGTCAGGGTGCCGCCGACCTGGACCGCGAGGGCCTTGTCGCCCTCGGTCAGGGTGCCGGCGGGGAACGAGACGCCGTTGGACTTGAGCGCGGTCGTCAGTGACTGCGCGTTGACGCCGGCCGGGATCGCCTTGGCCGGGTTGAGCGTGATGAGCACGTTCTGGGTCTCGGCGCCGGTCACCTCGACCTGGCGCACCCCCTCGATGCCCTGCAGCTCCGGTACGACGACCTGGTTGAGCTGCTGCGCGAACGCGATCTGGTCACCGGTCTTGGACGCGGCCAGGACCACGGCGGGCAGGTCGTCGGTCGAGCCGGCGATCACCTGCGGGTCGACACCCGTCGGCAGCTGCGTCCGGATGCGCGTGATGGCCGTGTTCATCTTGTTGGTGATGTCGTCGACCGAGGAGCCGAAGTCGAACGACACCTGCACCGTGGCCACGCCTTCGCGGCTGGTGCTGGTGATGTCCGTCAGCCCGGGCACGCCCTGCAGCGCGCTCTCGATCGGCTCGGTCACCTGCTCCTCGACGATGTCCGGCGACACGCCCGGGTAGGACGCGACCACGAAGGCGGCCGGGAACTCGATCGAGGGGATGAGCTGTTGTTTCAGTGATGGGATGGCAATGGCGCCGAAGCCCAGGACGACGATCGCGATGATCGCGACCAGCCCCCGGTTCGCCAAACTGAGCCGGGCGAGGAACGACATGTCTGGAGTCTTCTTCCGATCGGCTACGACAAGCGTTAGTTCGTGTGATGCTAACGGTTCGCCTCGCGCAAAGTTTATCCAGGGGGTAAAACATTCCTGTGAACACTCACAGGGAGGCGCTCCTCGTGCGGGTCGCCGCCGCCGATGAGCGGATGCGCGCCCTGCTCGCGTACGACCGCACCAATCCGCTGCTGTCAGTCAACCTCACGATGCAGCAGCTCAAGGTACTTATGTTGGTATCACGGCACGACGGGATCGCCTCCGCCGAGCTCACCCGCCGCCTCGGTGTGAGCCTGGCCACGCTGTCCGGCATCGTGGACCGCCTGGTGGCCCAGGGCTACGTCACCCGCTCGGAGGACGCCCACGACCGCCGCATCCGCCGCATCCATCTCTCCCCCGCCGGGCGCGAGATCCTGTTCGAGATCACCGACGGCGGGACGAAGGCCCAGCAGCGCCTGCTCGCCCGCCTCGACGACGAGACCCTGGGCATGCTGGCGTCCGTTCTGGAGCGCGTCATCGAGGTAGCGGTGGCGGACGCGCTCGAACAGGACAACGACGGCCCGGTGCCGCCGGAGGACCCGGTGCCGCCGGACGACCGGTTCATCCCCGCCGCCGGATAGGTCCGCCCGCCATCGGGTAGCCGCCGACCCTATGCGGAGCCTGATGGTCCTGATCCTCGTCGCCAGCGCCGTCCTCCTGGCACCAACCGAAGTGCGGGCGGCCGAGACGACCCAGGGCATCCAGGTCCGCAACGGGCGGCTGGTCGAGGCCAACGGCAGCGACCTGGTGCTGCGCGGGGTCAACCACGACTTCATCTGGTACCCCGACAAGAACGGCTCGTTCGCCGCGATCAAGGCGACCGGGGCCAACGCCGTGCGGGTGCCGCTGGGCATGGGGTACCAGTTCCGGCGTACCAAACCGGAGGAGGTCCGCACGATCGTCGGGCTGTGCCGGCAGCAGCGGCTCGTGTGCATCCTCGACGCGCACGACACGAGCGGGTTCGGGCAGGACAAGAAGGCCGTACCGATGGCGGACGCGGTTGCGTTCTGGCTCTCGCTCAAGTCGGAGCTGGCCGGCCAGGAGGACCACATCATCGTCAACGTGGCCAACGAGCCGTTCGGCGTCGGCGCCGACTGGCCGTGGGCCCAGCAGTCCGCCGACGCGGTCAGGACGCTGCGCGCGGCCGGGTTCAAGCACACGCTGCTCGTCGACGCGCCCGGCTGGGGCCAGGACGAGGCCTACATCATGCGCGACAACGCCGAGCAGGTGCGCGCGGCCGACCCGACCGGCAACACCGCGTTCGACATCCACATGTACGGCGAGTTCAACAACGCCGCCAAGGTGAACTCCTACCTCGGCTCGTTCACGCGGCGCAAGCTGCCCGTCATCATCGGCGAGTTCTCCGGCGAGCACGAGTGGGGCGACCCCGACGAGGACGCCATCATGGCCTACGCCGAGGGGCATTCGGTCGGCTACTTCGGCTGGTCGTGGAGCGGCAACGACACGCCCTACAGCTACCTGGACCTGGTCCACGACTTCAATCCGGCCAGCCGCACCGCGTGGGGCGAGCGGTTCCTCACCGGACCCAACGGCATTTCGACGGACACGAGAGAAGCAACAACCTTCCGCAATGGTACTGCCGGTGCCTCCCTCAAGGTCACCAACGTCACAAAGGACAGCGTGACCCTCACGTGGCCCCGGCGCTCCAGCGGTACCACCTATCTCGTCCTGGCGGTGAACGGGGCGAGCCAGTCCCGGATCGCGGCGACCAAGCGCACCGAGGTCACGGTGCGCGGGCTCAAGGGGTCCACGGAGTACACCTTCGCGGTCCAGGCCCGCGGGCTACTCGGCACCCGCTCGCCCCGCTCCTCCCTCGTCTACGCGGTGACCCCGCCGGCGTGAAGGCCCGGCCGACGCGCTGACACCGCCCGCCTGAAGGCCCGGCCTACGCGGTGACCCCGCCGGCGTGAAGGCCCGGCCTACGCGGTGACCCCGCCGGCGTGAGGCCCTTGCCTACGCGCTGACGCCGCCCGCCTGCAGCGCCTTCTCGACGGCGTCGCGCACGCGGGCGTCCTGGCGGGCCTTGGTGCGCCTCAGGAGGTACCGAATCAGGAAAACGAGACCGATGAGCACGACGAGACCGGCGAGCCACAGCCACGGCACCGCGACCGTGCGCGCCTCGGCGGTGACGACGGGCAGCGAGGTGGTGGAGCCGGACGCGTCGGTCAGGCGCGGGGTCAGCGACGCGCGCGCGGAGATCCACCCGGCCCGCGGCACGCCGTGCACGGGCACGGTCACCTGCCAGGTCTCGCCGGGCAGCAGCTGCGGCGGCGCCTTCACGGTGCCGGCCCCGGTGCGCATCAGCCCGAACGGCCCGGCCACCGACACGTCCTGGTCGGCCGAGAGGATCGCGTTGCCGGTGTTGTGGATGGTGTACGTCACGGTGGCGTCGCCCCCGTCGAAGTCGACGGTCAGCCGCTCGACCGCGAGCGCCGGGTGCAGCGCGCCGCCGACCCGCAGCTTGACGGCGATGCCGAGGCGGCGCTCGACGGTGATGCCCTGGGCCTGGTCGGGCTGGGCGAGCGCGGTGACGATGCCGCCCGCGTAGTCGCCGGGCGTGGCGTTGCCGGGCACGTCGAGGGTGAACGGCACCTCGGCGGTCTGGCCCGGCGCGACGGTGGCGGTGGCGGTGCCGGCGTGCAGCCAGGCGCCGATGCCGATCGACGGCTTGTCCTTGGTGAGCAGGTCCAGTTGGCCGGTGCCGGTGGTGAAGCCGTCGCCTGCGTACACCGCGAGGGTCAGCGGGTCCTTGCCGCGGTTGGCCACCACCATGGCGTCCTTGACCTGGCCGCCGGGGTTCACCGCGTAGCTGTAGCTGGAGCGGTCGGCGCCATACGTGTTCGAGGCCGTCCGCACCGTCCAGGCGACGTTGCCGTCCTCCGCGTGGGCGGGAGTGGCGAGCCCGATGGCGGCGAGCAGGCCCAGTACAACAGCGGTGGTTCGCAGACGCATGGCTTGTCCTCGCTCGTGTGGAGGCGGGACGGGCCCGGGAGCCCGCCCCGCCGATCAACTCAGCTGCTCAGCGCGGTGATGGTGAGCGTGGCGCGGTACTCACCCTTCGCGACGTCGCCCGGGATCTTCAGGTCGAGCCCGGCACCCAGCTGGGCGTTGCCCTTCGGGTGGCCCTGCTCGGCGTACCCGAGCTGGCGCGACACGGACAGGCCCGTGCCGTGGTCGTCGTAGCCGGACGCGACGGGGGCACCGGCCTTGGCGCCCGCGCCGGGGGCCAGGATCTTCGGCGTCCAGCCCAGGTAGGAGCCGGAGAACGTCTTGCCGGCGTCACGGAAGTCGCTGACGCTGGCCGAGACGGACCACGGCGCCTGGGTGCGGCGCGTGTCGGAGACGACGATCGGGTTGAGGTTGCCACCGGCGGCGAAGTACTCGCCGTTGTGCTCCTCCGCGGTGCCCAGGTTGACCAGGCCGTTGTGCCCGTCGATGGTCCACCCGAACTCGCCGGGGGCCGCGTTGGGCACGTTCACCTGCAGCTGCTGGGCGTCGCCGTGGTACGGGTGGATCGCCACCTTGTCGACGACCGAACCCACCGGCTGGTCGGCCGGCGTGTTGTTGCACCACGAGACGTTGCCGCGCTCGACCGCCGCGTTCGGGGCGGCGCAGGTGCCGCTGCGGAGGTTCTGCACGACGAGCTGGTCGCTGCGGACCTCGACCTTCACGTAGGAGCGCACATGCTCCTGGTTCTGGACCGAGTTGTACCAGTAGTCGTTCGGGTTCAGCGGGTCGGCGCCGTTGCCCGCGCCGCTGGTGCCGCTGTTGTCGGGGGCGGTGATGTCGTAGTACTTCGACCCCGACGACGAGTTGCCGGTGACGTAGATGACGCCGCCCGGGCCCGGGTACACGTCGGCGGCGCCGGGCTGCTCGTCCGGGTTCGCCTTCGCGCCGTTCTTGATCTCGTAGCTGCGGGAGTACGAGTGGTCGTGCCCCTGCAGCACCAGGTCGACGCCCAGGTTGGAGAAGACGGTCGGGAAGTCGACCCGGCGCGTCTTGTTGTCCCCGTCCTTGGCGTGGTCGGCCGGCGAGTAGATCGCGTGGTGGTAGACGAGCACCTTCCACTTCGCGTCGGCGCCGTGCTGGTTGATGACGTCGGTGACGTACGCGATGTGCGCCGCGTCGCCGCCGCCACCCGAACCGGTGGTGTAGGAGTTGCTGTTCAGGTCGATGAACAGCACATCCTTGTAGATGTACCAGTAGTCGCCGCCGGACGTGTTCGACGCCGGGTTGCCGTTGGCGTACAGCGGGCCCGAGCGGTCGGTGTTCGGCGTGAACAGGTGCTGCTCGTACGCCTTGCCGCCGACGTCGTGGTTGCCGATGGTCGCCGCCCACGGGTACTGACGCAGCTTGTCCGAGGACAGGAACGCGTCCCACTGCGACTCGGTGTTGGCCGTCTCGACCTGGTCGCCGCCGGAGACCAGCAGCTCAGCGTTCGGGTTGGCCGCCAGCGAGACGTCGAGGGTGTCACGCCAGCCCGCCGCGTCCTTGGCGACGTCGCCGGACGAGCCGATCTGCGGGTCGCCGTAGAACAGGAAGTCGTAGTCGCCCTCGAAGTCCTGGGTCTTGAAGGCGAAGGTCGACGACCAGTTGCCGTCGCTGCCGACCCGGTAGGAGTACTGGGTGTTCTCCTGCAGGCCGGTGAGGACGGCGTGGCGGTTGAAGCCGCCACTGGTGGCGATGTTGGCCCCGCCGATGGCCGCGAACGTGGCGGCCGACGCCGGGAACGCCCCGTTGTCGAGCGCCGCCGTCGGGGCCACCTGGACCAGCTGGGCGGTGTCGGCCGAGGAGTACCAGGTCACGATGCGCTGGGACTCGTTGGCGCCGACACCGAGGATGATGCCCGTGAGGTTGGCCGGGTCCGCGGCCGCGGCGGGCGAACCGCCGGTGCCGAGGGCCATGGCCAGCCCCAGGAGCGCCGCGGTGGCCGCTCCGGCCACGCGCGAGGTGCGTTGGTTCATCGGATTTTCTTTCCTTTTCCGATGGGGGTAGGGGAAAAGCTTGATCACGCTTTCGCCGGTGCGTGAATCGCGCATGAACGTGGGCGGGACGCCCGCCTAGATGCGCTGGAAGAACCAGACAAGACCCATGACGGCGACACCTGCCGCAACGACACCCGTCACCCAGCGCCCGGTCGCCGGAGCCTTGCGCCGCAACACCATCAGCAGCGGGAACGTGGCCGCGATGATGCCGAGCTGCACGACCTCGATGCCGACGTTGAACACCAGCAGCGACCACAGCAACGTCCACGAGAACGGCTCGTCGATCCCGAGCGCCCCGGCGAACCCGAGCCCGTGCACCAGCCCGAACGCGAACACCACCAGCAGCCGCAGGTTGCTCGGCGGCGTGTCCCGGCGCAGGTTCCACAGGTGCAGCGCCGCCACGACGGCGATGGACAGCGCGATGACCGGCTCCACCAGCCCGGCCGGCGCCGACACCACCCCGAGCGCGGCGAGAATGAACGTCACCGAATGCGCCAGGGTGAAGCTCGTCGCGGCCAGCACCACGTCGCGCAACCGCCGCGACCCCGCGATCAGGGCCAGCAGGAACAGGATGTGGTCGATCCCGGTCAGCAGGTGCTCGGCGCCCAGGCGGAAGAACTCCCAGAATCGCTGGTACCACGTCTGCCCCGGCGCGAACGCCGGATGCTGCGAGTCCAGGGCGGCGCTGCCCCGGTGCCCGCCGAGGTCGTACGTCGCGATCGTCTTGACGCCCTTGACGTAGCCCTCCTCGTCGGAGAACAGGGTGGCGCGGATCGCACTCGGTGCGCTGGGACAGGCCCAGTGCAGCTGGAGCGTGGCGTAGGGGACGCCTTCCCGCTCGCCCATGGTGAAGACGTCGGCCGGTGCCGCGGTGCAGCCGCTCACCGTGAAACGCTCGGTGACGTACCGGTTGACCGCCGCAGCGTGGTCGTGCAGCGCGGCCGCCATCGCCGTGTCGTCACCGTCGTCGAACGCCGCCGTCCCGGCCCGGAACAGCGCGTCGTCCCCCTCCGCATCGGCCGCCGACACCACCAGCAGGTCGTACTCGAGCTCCAGCTTCGTGTCGACCCGGGTCGGTTCGCCGGTGACCGTGAGGTACACCGTCGAGGAGAACCCGTGCGCCAGCGCCGCCGGGGCAAAGAGGACGGTGAGCAGCGCGGCGGCAAGACCCACAACCGCAAGGCGAAACATGCGGCGCACGTTGCAGGCCGCAGGTGAACGCGAGTCCCCACATCGGCGAACCGATCAAGAACACCTTCTCCGACCAGTTGAATGGGTTGCCCGCGGTCTGCTGATATTCGGTCTCGTGATGCGCCGGGTGCCCGTACCGCTGCTGCTGTTGGCTTTTGTCCTGACGGCCTGCGGCTCACCGTCCTCGGGCTGGGCCGAACCGCGCCAGATGCCCGCCCCGGTCGGCTCGCTGCGCCCCGGCTTCGTCGACCCGTCCGCCCCGCCGACCCCGGAAGGCACGATCACCCCGGCCCCCGGCTCGTGGGACGACGTCCATCCCCCGCGCGCCTATCGCGTGGTGTTGTTGCGCAAGGGCACGGACGCCCCGACCACGGCGCTGGTGACGGCGGTCCAGGCCTGGGCATCCTCGTTCGACGTGGACCTGCGCACGGTCGTCGTCGGCGCCGACCCCATCCCGGACATCACCCGAGCCCTCGACATGCACGCCGACCTCATCGTGAGCGCCGGCAACGACCTGATCGACCCGCTGACCGTCGTCACCGCGAGCCACCTGGCCCAGCAGTTCCTGGTCGTCGGAGCCGAACTCGCCGAACCGACCCACAACGTCACCGCCGTCGACTGGTCCGGCGCCTCGTTCCGCGGCGAGGGGTTGGGCGCCTCATCGACGTACGACGAAACCTCCTTCACCTCAACCCGCTGCGACGCCGCCATCCGCGCAGGAGCCGCCGCCGTGCTGACCGGCCTGACCGGCATCGTGGTCTGGCTGCGCTAACGGCAGCAGCGTCCGACTCCGCCCAGGCCGGGGCCGCTCGGCCGCAGCCGCCGCAAGCTGCCGCGCGTGCGCCCGCTGCTTCTCCCAGTGCCCGTAGAGCGCCCCTTGCTGCGCCAGCCGCGACACAGCCCGGATCGTCTCAGGGTCGACATCGCCGGGTGCCGCATCCCGCCACGGCGTGCCGGGCAACGGCATGAACACATGCGAGTGGATCCGCGCCCCGAGCCCAGCCAACTCCTTCGCGAGCTCGAGCGAAGCCTGCGCATCGACGGGATCCTCCCCCGGCATGCCAAAAATCATGTCCACGTTGATCCGGAACCCTTCGGCAATCCCGATCCGCACCGCCCGCCGCACCGACTCGACGTCATGCCCGCGTTTCGCCGCCTCGAGCACCCGCTCACTCCCCGACTGCGCACCGACGATGAGATTGTCGTTGGCGCAGTACCGCTTCACGAGCTTGAGCGCCTCGACACTCATGTGCTCGGGCCGGATCTCGCTGGGGAACGACCCGAAGAACACCCGCCCGCCCGGCCCGATCCCTTCCTTGCACGCCGCGAGCAGCTCCTCCACGGCGGCGAGATTGGGCTCCTCATCATCGGCCCCGTAGGACAGCGAGGTGGGCGTGATGAACCGGACGTCCCGCTTCCCGAGCTCCCGCATCCGATCGACGTGCCACCGAACGTTCTCCACACTGCGATGCCGAAACTTCGCCGAGAACATGAACGGCGTCTGACAAAACCGACACCAGTTCTGTCGTAGACTACTGCCTATGGCAACAGCCATCTATCTCCGCATCTCAGAGGACCGCCTGGGCGAGGGCCTGGGCGTCGAACGCCAGCGTCAGGACGCCCGCGCCCTCGCTGCACGGCACGGCTGGACCGTCCGAGAGTTCGTCGACAACGACATCTCCGCCACGAGCGGCAAGTTCCGGCCCGGATACGCGGCACTTCTCGCCGCCGTGAAGGCCGGTGAGATTGAGCGCATCGTCGTCTTCCACACGTCCCGGCTGTGGCGCAACCGGCGCGAGCGCGCGGACGGCATCGAACTGTTGCGGGAGGCGCGGGTGAGCGTCGTGCCCGTGAAGGGGCCGGAGCTGGATATGACGACCGCGTACGGCCGGGGCATGGCAGGGATGATCGGCGAGTTCGACACCATGGAGGTCGAAATCAAGTCCGAGCGCCAGCGCCGTGAAGCCCAACAGCGGGCCGAACACGGCAAGCCGGCGAGCGGGCGGCGGCCGTTCGGGTACAGCGCCGACGGCATGACCCTCGTCGAGGACGAGGCGGAGGCGTTGCGTGGTGCGTACCAGCGACTGTTGGCGGGTCGGACGCTGACCGGTATCGCCAACGACCTCAACGCGGCCGGTTTCACCACGACGGTGGGTGGGCTCTGGCGGCACAGCTCGGTCCGGCTCATGCTCGGCAACCTGCGCAACGCCGGTATCCGCACCCTTCGCGGCAAGGAAGTCAGCAAAGGGCTCTGGCCCGCGCTCGTCCCGGAAGAGACCGTCCGCGCCGCGATCGCCATCCTGTCCGAGCCGACGCGGCGGACCAACAACGTGGGCAACGCACGGCGTTGGCTCGGCACGCGGCTGTACCGCTGCGGCCGGACGGACTGCGACAGGCTGGTCATCTCGACCTACCGCGAGAGGTACGCGGACGGCCGGGTCCGCCGCGTCTACCGCTGCCCGTCGTGCCACCTGTCCCGGCTCGCCGATCCGGTCGACCAGTGGGTACGGCGGCTCGTCACACTGCGGCTCGGACGCCCCGATCTCATGGACCTGCTCGACCTCGGCGACGACGGCGTCGACCTCGAAGCGCTGCGCGCGACCGCCATGACGTTGCGGCAACGCCGCGAGTCCGCGGTCAAGATGTGGGCCCGAGGTGTGCTCGACGACCTCGAACTCGAAACGGCGAAGCGCGAGATCGCCGGAGAACTGGCCGAAGTCGAGGCGAAGCTGGCGGATGCCGGCCGCGAGAACGCGCTGGCGCCCCTCCTCGCGGCCGAGGATCCCGTCGCCGAGTGGAAGAAGCTCAACGGTCAGCTCGACCGTGAGCAGGCGGTCATCCGGGCACTCACCTCGGTCCGCCTGCTCCCTCCTCCGTTGGGACGCCGCAAGTTCGATCCGGACACAGTGGACCTCAACTGGAAGCCGGATCGCCTTCGATAGCCCGCTTCTGCCGCAACGGCCGCAGCAACGCGGCCAGCCGGGCGCGCTGCTCCTCGGTCAGTGGCGGCGCGCGGTCGACGATCTGCCGGGCGCGCTCGGCAAGCTCGTCCTCGTCATCCTCTACGTGCGCACGTGACGACGTGCTCCTCTCTGCGGCCATGTCCCTCCAGGAGGCATCGATCCACCGGGGTCAGGCAGTCGCATCATGGCGCTCCTCTCGGGTTCAGATGTCGATGAGACGGGTTCGCGGGCCTTCACGGCGGTGCCGCCACCACACGGCACCGGCCGGGTCTTCCTCGGCGGTCGTGGCTACCGGGTAGCGACTGCCGACGTCGGTGAGCCGCTGGTGGAGGTGAAGCTCGCGACGGGGCGATTGCAGCGCGAACAACACCGGCCACCGCCGGCCGGTGACGCCGGACAGGTCGACGTACCGGCGCATCTTGTCGACCAGGACCGGCAACGGCTCGGTGCCGGTGTCGTATTCGACGAAGAACGACAGCTCCCGGCTCCCGTCGCGCCATACGCCGTGCCCGTCCGGGCGGATCTGCGGCACCCGGGCCGTAGGGACGTCGATGAAGGCGTACGGCTCCTGGCAGCGACCGGCCGACCACCAGCGCTCCAACGCCGTGCCGGGATGGGTTCGGGCGTGCCCGGCGAGCTGAGTGAAGAAGCCGTTGACGCCCAACAGATGCGGGAGGTTGGCGCGGTTGGTGAGGTACCAGCGGCGCTTGCGGGCTCGATCGCGTCGCGGCGGGTCGTCGCCGCGCTGGGCGCTGATGACGTCGGCGCCGAGCTGGCCGAGGACGTAGTGGTACGGGTAGGAGCCACCGTCCTGCCGCTGCGGACGGAACCGGTCGATGAGGTCGTCCTGCCTGAGTTCGCGCAGGCGACGCTGGGCGTAGTTGATGGACGGGAACAGGGCCTCGGCGATCTGAGAGCTCGTCAGCACACCGTGGTCGGCGAGCCAGCCGAGCAACGTGAAGTCGCGGGCGGTGAGTCTGGCCTGTACCAGTAGGAGTCGTTCGGCCATAGGCAGTACTCCCGGTCAGGGATCCCACAGAGGGATCTGTCGTGACGGACCGTCGTGCATCTGTAGGGACGTTGAGCTGCGGTGTTGGATCACGCCGCAGTCCGGTCGGGGGTCCCGTTCAAGCAGGACCCCCGGCAGACCCGCCGGACGGACTCCCAACGGGACACCCGGCTGGTCACGCAGCGGATGGAGTTGCCAAGCAACGAGCCGGCGAACCGGGCAGCGAGGAGCAGCGCCGACGACACGCGGAAGCGCGCGACGGGCAGGGGCTCAACTCACCGGCGTGGGTACCTGACTGGAGGTCCGCCCGATCACCGGAGCCGCCCGATGCCAACCGGCCGCTGCTGTCCTCAGGCCCGTGAACCGGCTTGCACACTTAAGGCTGCGTAGGCACGGACCCCGGCGGACGACGACCGGTCACACAGAGTCCCGTCCATTAAGCATGATCGATCACTTGTTGGCTAGTGCGGATACCCGCGTCAACTCGGCCATCGCCCGCCAGGCGGCGTCAGCCGATGCCCACGGCAGACACATCCCGCGCACCGGCTCGCACAGATGCCAGGGCTTGCCGTCCCTCAGTTCGAGGGCGGAGATCTCGATGTGCTCGTTCGCGCCGTCCGGGTCCGCGATCTTCGAGATGAACACCTCGACTCGCGGATCGCCGGTCGGCACGATGAACGGCTCCGATCGGTGGTACTCGTCCACGCCTGCGCCGTAGGCGGTACACGCCGCGCGGGAGCACCACTTCGGATGCGGCTCTTCCCTCATGACTCCTCCTCGCTTGCCGATCCAACTGGCGGCCAACCTACATCACATAGTGATGCAGGTGGTACCTCGTGATGTAGGTTCCATCGACGCGGAGCAAGGTGCGGATGTGCCGCTGAAGAACGACGGGACGCCGTACTACCGCCAGGTGGCGGCAGATCTGCGCGCCCAGATCGAGAAAGGCACGCTGAAGCCGGGCGACAAGCTCCCGAGCACCCAACAGCTCCGCGACATCTACGGCGTGAGCGGGACGGTCATCCAGTTCGCGATGGTCGAGCTGAAGGCGCAGGGCCTGGTGATCGGCCAACCCGGACGTGGTGTGTACGTCGCCGAGCGGTAGCCCTGGCAGGATGTTGTCCGTGAGCTCCCTCGACCTCGTCTTGGTGCTGCGGTACCGCAAGGCCGTCACCTACGGCTTCCACGTGCTGCTCGGCGCGCTGGAGGAGCACGAGACCGGCACGTCGTACGAAGTGGTCTTCGCCGAGTCGCCGGACGCCACGATCGAGGCGATCACGTCGGGCCTGGAGCGCGCCAAGCGTGTGCTGGTGCTGTGGTCGTTCTACTCCCCCGACGCCGAGGCCCTGGCCGCCGAGCTGACCACCATCAAGGCAGCGGCCCCGGGCGCCTTGCACATCGCGGGTGGCGTCCACGCCACGGCAGAGCCGATCCAGACCCTCGACGCCGGCTGGGACGTCGCCGCCATCGGCGAGGGCGAAACGACCCTGACCAAGCTCGTCGACGCCGGCGGCGACCCGACGGGCGTGACGGGCCTGGCGTACCGTGACACGGTCGGCAAGGTCGTCAAGACCGGCCGCCCGGAACGCCTGCCCCTCAACACCTTCCGCGGCTTCTCACTGCGCTGGCAGCGGTTCAACGCCCTCGAAATCACTCGAGGTTGTGCGTTTTCGTGCAGATTTTGCCAAACGCCCTTCATGTTCTCGGCCCGCTTCCGGCACCGCACCGTGGAGAACATCCGCTGGCACGTCGACCAGATGCGCGAGCGCGGCCTGCGGGACGTCCGCTTCATCACGCCGACCGCGTTGTCGTACGGCAGCCAGGACGAGTCCCCGAACCTGGACGCGGTCGAGGAACTGCTGGCCTCGTGCAAGGAGGGCATCGGCCCGAACGGCCGCGTCTTCTTCGGCTCGTTCCCGAGCGAGATCCGCCCCGAACACGTCAGCCGCGAGGCGCTTCGGGTCGTCAAGAAGTACTGCGCGAACAACAACATCATCGTCGGCGCCCAGTCCGGCTCCGACCGCGTCCTCGACGCAGCGAAGCGCGGCCACGGCGTCGAGCAGGTCATGCGAGCCGCCCGCCTCGGCATCGAGGAAGGCTTCCGCATCAACGTCGACATGATCTTCGGCATGCCCGGCGAGGACCAGGCAGACGTCGACGCTTCTCTGAAGCTCGCCAAGGAGCTCGCCTCACTTGGCGCGCGTATTCACGCGCACACCTTCATGCCACTGCCCGGCACCCCTTGGCGCGACGCCGCCCCCGGCGACGTCGACCCCGAGACCATCCGGGCCGTAGACCGCCTCTCCCAGCAAGGCGCGCTCTATGGACACTGGCAACGCCAACGCGAACATGCGGCACGGCTTGCCGCCGCCGCAGAGGCGTACCCGCGCCCCGGGCGGACCAGGACGCTGTTGCCGATCCATCCGACTTCGGAGTAAGACGAGCGGGGAACCTGCGGGAGCCGAGAAGCGGGTCATAGCAAATGCCCGTGCTTCGGGATCGGAGCGGCTTGGTGGAAGTCTGCTGACCGCTGAGCGTCAGTTGACCAAAGGTGCACATTGGCGCGTCACCACTGCGCGGCGCGCTGATCGGGAACCTACACATCAGTGCCAGCGGCCCGCGTGTGGAGATCGACATCGCAACGCGCCGGCTAAATCCGGCTGGCTCCTCACCACCTATCTGCGCATCGAGCTGATCACGGATGCCCTAGCTGTCGGAGTCGCCATCCAAGGCGGCCAGGTGATCTTGCGCGGCGACCGCGACAGTCAATACATCCATACCGAGGTCGCCAAGGGGCCTCTGCGGCGTGTAACGCTCGGTGGACGCTGCTCTGCGTCCGGGTCCCCACATCTCGGCTAGATCGCCGGAGGCCGCCTCCTGATCCGAAGCGTGCCGTGTTGGCTTGTCCAGACCTTGACTAGATAGCTCCATGGTCAAACAATGGCACAGAGCGATACGCCTATTACCAGCAGTAGCGGCACTTCGAGCGTCAGTTCAGCCAAGGGCTCGATCTGGTGTACTAACGTCCGTGGGCGAAGGGTGTGACTATGGCCGAAGCATCGAACCCAGGTTGTGGGCTGGTCCGATTCATGGCATCGGGCTTGCGGTAGACGCATGGTCTCGGCATTGTCGGGCTTTGAGCAGTTGTCTGGCGACGAATGGCAGGATCTATGCGTCAGGGTGCTGCATGAGCACCATGGCGGCGGCCAGTTGATCGAGGTCCCGGACGATGACCTCGGAGACGGTGGCCTCGAGGCTTATTCGCTGGATGGGTGCATTTATCAATGCTATGCGCCGGAGAATGAGCCGCTCGATACCGGTACTCGTTACCGGAAGCAGCGTAGCAAGATGACTGCCGACGTTGGAAAGTTCATCAGGAATAAGGCGAAGATTGCCAAGGTGTTGCCGCCCGGATATCAGGCGAAGTTATGGATTCTGCTAGTTCCTCTGATCAACTCAAAGCGGCTTAACGAACACTGTCATGATCAGACAGTGCGACTGCGAGCGGAAAGTCTCCCGTATGCCAGTCATGACATCATAGTCGTCGGCCATACCTTACGCTCCTTCGAGCGGGCGAAAAATGCGGTAATTGAGCGGCGTTTAGATCGGCTCCATCTCCCAGCTCCGGAAATGTCCAATTTTGGTGAGATTGAAGATCCACTCATCGAGGTTATGAATTCAAAGTTGGCGCGCACATCTACCTATTCGATTGCCGACAAGCGCAGCAGGTTTGTTGACCGTCTTCTCCAGAATTCGGTGGCTGCGCGAGAGCATCGTGAATGGATTCACGACAACTATTCCGAGCTTGGGGCGGATTTGGCGGACCGGATGACGGATTTGGAGGCCCGTCTTGAGGTTCAGTATCCGCTCGATCAACCGAACCCTGATCGGTTACTGGCAACAGTGTTGACAGACACCGAGAGGGAAATCATTAATATCTTGAATATACGTCAATCACAGGGGCGTGTACTCGCTGAGGGGCAAGTTGCAGACTGGCTTATGGAATGCCCATTGGACTTTCCGTGAGCGAAAACCCGATGAATTCTGAAACTGTGGCCGAAAATACGGCGGCTTTGTGGACATTTACGCGTCCAGCCTCAGTGCATGATATCGAGAGTCTCGACATTCCTGTAGTTTTTCGTCAGCAGCCGCGACCGCTGGATGTGCGGCGTCGCGTGGCTTACCGAACCGCATTGCTTGCGCTGGTTCTCGCGAGTTTCAATGCAAATGCGGCAAATGTGGAGAACGTGCATTTATTCATGTGGGCGACGCGAACTCGAAGAACGAGACAAATGCTAAAAATGTGGTGGATTGGTCGACGGTTCGCCGGCACTCAAATGCAGCGCATCGACCCTGATCTCCAGATTACGATCTCCTTGGCTGCCGCTGACGGTTTGGTTGGGATTATCGGCTCTTCTAGGCAACGCATAAAGCTATCAGGCAAGGGTGTTGAGCTCGTCTATAGCGTCCGGGCTGAACCGGAACTACTGAGGGTTGAGAAGGAGTTCTTGGCGTCATTTCCGCGCTTAAGTGACGCTGCCGTAGCCCGGCACTTGGGAGGTGGGGGTGCATGAAAGCTTGGATCACGGCAGTGCGCCTCAGAGTGCGTACAAGAAATTCGGCATTCGGGCGAACGATCTTTCTCTCACCCGGTCTGAACATCGTCAGGGCTGGCAATAATCGCGGTAAGACGCAGATTGTACAGGGCGCTATCTATGGCCTAGGTATGGAGAGAATGCTTCAAGCTCGTGCTCACGCCCCTCTCGGGAGTGCGCTTACGAGCGAGATTATTTATTCAACGGATGATGGAGAGGTTGCGGAGTCTGTCATTTCAAGCTGGGTTGCTGTCGAAATGCGTAACGATGCAGGAGAGTTCATTACTGCGCAGCGCTTCATCAAGCATCCCGTGATTCAGCGCGATCTCGTACGTTTGTGGGAGGGGGCTGCGCTGTCTGGGGATGCGGCCACTGACCAACCAAACGAATATTTCCTGCACGCTGCTGGATCGGTTCAGGGTGATCGAGGATTTCATACCCGACTGCTCCAGTTTCTGAGGTGGGAACTTCCCGCTGTCGTCAATTATGCTGGTCAGCCCACGCTGCTCTACCCGGACGTCGTATTTCCGTTCCTAATCGTGGACCAGCAAGCCTGGGTCTCCTCAGGTCCGCGAAAAGTCGATCGGTATCAGATTCGGAATCCTGTAAGGCGTGCGGCCGAGTTCCTCCTTACTCTCGATGGCCCGAATGCTCGGAGGCGACGAGAGGAGCTGGAGCGTGAACTTGCCGATTTGCTGCTTACTTGGGCATCCGCACGCGCAGCGATCCGTGGGCAGGTGAGTGCGGCTGGTGGACGAGTGGTCGGATTGCCTGAGAAGCCGGCCGGCGCCACCGCTCGAGCAGCTAACGTCACCCCCTCCGACTTGACGAATGTCCGGCTGCAGATAGTCCGAGAGGGGGAATGGCTATTGTCCGACGATGTGATTACATCGTTGGATGCCGAACTTCAAGAACTTGTCGCAAGAACCGCTTTACCGTCAACCGAGACTAGTGCAGGTTACGATGAGCAGGTCCGAGGGGAGATTGCGAATGTTAAAGAGGAGTTGAATGACGTCCTCGCTGCGGCGCGTCTTCTCGAGCAGGATTTGTCTATCGCGGAGGCGCAGCTTGCTGCCCTCGACCGGAGACTTGACGGACTGACAGAAGAACGTGATAGAAACCGTGATGTTGCGACGTTAATCAGATTGGGTAGCGAAGTTGCGGCTCAACATATCGCGGATCACAACTGCCCCACTTGTCGCCAGTCATTGGACGGCGTAGAGGTAGAAGATCTTGGTCCCACATTGAATGTAAATGAGACGATCGGCTTGCTGAATGCACAGATTGCGACCGCCAAAGCGATGCGCGATCGGTCGAATTTAGTATTGGATCAGTCCGCCAACGCGTATTCGGCAATGCAACGCGAAGTGGACCATCTGCGAGTTCGTCTTCGCGCTCTGGAGGCGGACGCAATTGCTCCCGATCAGGTCCCCAGAAGCGCCGACATAGCCAGAAGGATCACCGTTGAATTGCGTCGTGGTGAGATTGTTCGTGCGAGGGATTCGTTTGATGATGGAATGTCTGAACTCGTGTCAATAGCGGCCGAAGCTGCACGTTTGCGAAACGCAATTAATCGTCTTCCGGATGGCTATACTGACGCGGACTTGGCCACGCTTCGGGAAGTTCAGACTTTAATGCGCAATCGACTGCAAGTTTCTGGATTTGGCAGCTACGATCCGGCACTCGTGCAAATTGATCGGGACTCACTCCATCCGGTACGAGAAGGATTTGATGTAGACACCGACGCAAGTGCGAGTGACGTCGTTCGAATTAAAATTGCTTACCTGGATGCGATTCGGCAGATCGGTCGGCGCCGCAATTCCCATCCAGGGTTCCTAATTCTCGACGAGCCACGCCAGCAGGATATGGAATTGCCGGACTACGAATCGGTTCTTCGCTATCTTGCTGAGGATGCTGGCGACGCTGGTCAGGTGGTAGTGACCAGTACGACTGACGTACCCAACCTAAGAGATGCCCCACCCCGTGGGGCAGTCAAATTCATTGAGCTCGGCTCAGACCGCATCCTAGAGCAGGAAGAGATAGTGGACTCTATGGAACCTTAGTCTGGTGATCACGTTGAGTTGAAATAGGCGCTTGGCGGTTCGGCGTTGCTATCGGCTGCCCTCGAGCGCGATTAGCGTTTGCTCGATATCCCATGCTGGACGGCACACCCCTCGGCCCGCCATCGGTGAAGCGTTGCACCTTCGGTGGCACGTTGAAGTACAGGATGACCGGAGCACTGCTGGACCGGGTGCCCTCGATGTCTAGCAACGAGTCGCGGCCAGCACACACATGGCTGGTAGCCACGTGAGCACCCGGAATCGCCTGATGGGTCCGGTCAAAGAGCGTAGTTGGGACTAGTACGCGCACGCGTAGACACAACCCCTCGTGATCTCAATGGGGTTCATCCGCTTGTACGTGACCGGAAACGCCCGGTACGTCCCGAGCGGCTCGCGGTGCGCCTTCCCGGTGCGGTGGAGCGTGCCCTGCTCGTCGCGGTAGACGAGGCCCTGGATGCCCGTGGGGTCGCCGGCCTGGTCGACGAGGTTCAGGAGGGTGCTCTCCCCCTCGCCTACGGCGGCGATGTCCCACCCGGCGTCGAGGGTGCGCACCGGCTCGGCGGTGGCGTGCACTCCGCCGGCCACATGGACCGCGCCGGGGGCCTGCTCCTTGATGGCGGCGAGCTCCTCGGCGAGGGCGGCGGCGTCGGGCGAGTAGAAGCTCCAGAGCACCAGTACCTTGCCAGCGCCATGGGCCGCCTTGATGGCCTCGACGGTGGCGGCGGCCGACTCGGCGAAGACGACCTCGTAGCGGGTGTCGGTCGGGTGCTCTTCGAGGGCGGCGAGCAGCACGTGGTGGCCGTAGGTGACCGCTTTGCGGTACCGCAGAATCAGAACGAGGTCGGCGCTGCTCACGCCCCCCATCCTGCCAGGCCTGACACTCCGGTCAGAGCGGGCTCATCCGGTCCAGGACCTGGGCGGCGACGTCGAGGATCTGCTCGACCTTGGGTACGTCGCGCTGCACCTCCTCCGCGCTGATCGTCGGGGCTGCGGCGGATGGGTACTCGACCTGGTTGCGACGCCGGCGGAGGCGGTCGAAGGGGCGCAGGACGCCGCCGAGTGGCGGGTCGAGCTGGGCCGTCACCGCGTCGCGGACCGCGATGTGGCCGCCCCGGCTCGTGGCGCGTACGCCCTGGTTCTCCAGGATCGCGGCGAGGGCCTTGCGGGCGGCGTCGTACAGCAGCTGGTAGGCCCCGGCGGGGTCGGCGGCCGCGATCGCCCCGGCCGAGGTGAGGTGCCGGCGGGCCTGGGTCAGGAGATGGTCGGCGTGGGCGCGGCTGGCCGGCACTCGTTCCAGTTCGCCGCGGGCGATCATGTCGTCCAAAACCTCGCGGCCCTGTTGCCATCTCACGGGTGTACTCCCGGTTCGATGATCGGGTACGCCGGGCGGGACCGCACCGACGCCAGGAAGGGATCGTCGTCGCTCTTCGCGTGCCAGGCCGCGGCCGCGACGCGGTGGATGTTGACCTCGCGGCCGAGTTCGCGTTCGGCGCGGCGGGCGGCGTCGGCCAGGTCGTCCTCGTCCGCGTCGCCGATGACCAGCACGTCGACGTCGCGGGGTGGGGGGCCCGCCTCGCCGGCGTAGCGGGCCGCCCAGGAGCCGTAGATGTAGGCCGCGTCGACGCCCGGCACGGGTGGCAGCACGTCGGCCAGGACCGCGGCCGGGCCGTACGTCAGCGCCAGCAGTTCGGTGAGCGGGCGGGCGAGCGGGTTGTCCAGGTCCGCCTGGAGCAGGCGCATCGTGCCCCGCCGCTCCTCGCGCACGAGGCCCGCCTTGGCCAGGTGATCGGCCTCCCGGCTGATGGTCGACTGGGACGACTTGAAGCGGCGGGCCAGCTCCGTCACCGAGTAGTTCTGGTCCGGGTGCAGGTACAGCCAGGCCAGCAGCTCACCCAGCAGCGGCGAGCGCAGCAGCGGCAGCAGGCGGGACCTTACTTGCACATCCTGAAAGATACCTTGCAGGATGTGCAAGTATCAACTCAGCGTGCAGGCACAGGCGCGTCGAATAGCGTGACGGCGCCGCCCCGGTGTAGGAGCTCGTGAACCGCAGGCCGATGCGGCGGTCACCGGCGTCGCGGGCGCCGTTGCCGACGGCCGGTCCTACTGGGCAAGCCCGGTGCCCGTCACGGCCACGAGTGCCACGACGCCGGCGGCCAGAGCACCGGCCCGGCGGCGACGGCTGGTTCCAAGGCAGCTGACCGAGGCCGGACTAGCGGGCGCTGAGGGCCAGGCTGTCCAGCCGCCGGCCCACGGTCGCGTCGACGATGGCGGTGAGCAGGGCCGCCTTCGTGGACTTGGCGGGGGCGGCCACACCGAGGGTCTTGGCCAGTTCCTTCGCCTGCGGGACGGTGAGTTTCAGGTCGTTGAGGTACTGCACCGCCGCCTGCCGGGTCTCCAGTTCGGCGAGCATCGACTCGATCTCGCTCACCGGGCGGGACAAGGCGGCGGGGGCGGCCTTGGCGGGGCGGCCGGACTTCGGGACCAGCTCCAGTTTCGCCGCGCCCGAGGCCAGGTCCTGCAACTGGTCGGCGGGCAGGGTCCGCACGAACGCGGCCACGCGGAGCAGCACCTCGTGGGCCAGGTCGGCCGGGTCTGTCATCAAAACAACGCTCCGCTCAAAGTCGAGTGCGCGCCAGGAACTCGCTCGTCAGCTGTTGCAGCTCGTATCGTAGGTTCTCGACCGCCGGGGTGCCCTCCGGTGCCAGGACCACCGGCACCGCGCGCAGGCCGGCCTCGGTGACCGCCGACTTGTTGTCGCGGATGGTCTGGCGGAAGACCGGCATCTCGATCTCCGTCGTGCGCTGGACCGACGTCTGCTGGGAGTTCAAAGGACCGTTCGCGGTGTACTGCACCATCGTGTACACAACCCCGGCGATCTCCGGGTTGATCGGGGTGCCGGCGACCGAGTTGTACTCCTCGACCAGGGCCGACAGGCGGGTCCGCAGCAGGTCGATGCCCAAGGTGGACAGGTAGTCGGGGCGGGCCGGGACGACCACGTGGTCGCTGGCCACCAGCGCGGTTCTCGTCACCAGGTTGAAGTTCGGCGGGCAGTCGATCAGGACCGTGTCGTACTTGTTGAACGACGGGTCGGCGAGGGCGTCGGCGAGCAGGCGGTACACCTGGAGGTACCGCGGACTGCTCTTCTGGAAACGCGATCCGCCGAGGCCGGCGGCCAGGTCGAGGTCGGCGTCGACCAGGCCCAGGTGGGAGGCGATCAGGTGCAGGTTGCCGCCGTTGGGCTGGACGATCGCGTTCACGGCGTGCGGGGCGAGCACGTACTTGAACAGCGGCTCCGGCGCGCGCGTGGTCACGAACGCCTCGAACCAGGCGCGGATGGTGGGCTGCTCATCGAAGTCGGACGGACGGTAGAAGGAGTACGTCAGGCTCGCCTGCGGGTCCAGGTCGATCAGCAGGACCTTGCGGCCGCGGGCAGCCAGCTCCGCCCCGAGGTTGGCGGTGACGGTGGTCTTGCCGACGCCGCCCTTGTAGTTGATGACGCTGACGACGCTCATCGGCTGTGCCGGCCCTTCGGGCGGTCGCGGCCCGCGCGCTGGTCGAGGAGGGTGGCGGCGCGCTGGAGGACCTCGTCCCAGAGCGGCTGGGGCGAGCCGCCGGCGACCATGGCGGCCAGGTCCTCGGCCAGGCGGTCGAGCAGGGAGAGCTCCACCGTCGGGTCCGGGTCGGGCTCGATGACCCGGCGCTGCCTGGGGATGAACGGGACCGCCGCCGACGGCGGCTCCAGCGGCAACGGGTCGCCGCTCGCCACGATGTCCAGGAAGCGGATCGTGCGGGTGAGGGCGACGAACAGCAGGCGGTGGCCGCGCGGGTCCTCGGCGACGATCTCCTCCGGCTCGACGACGATGACGGCGTCGAACTCCAGGCCCTTGGCCTCCTGCGGGGAGACCAGGTTGAGGCTGCATTCGAGCTCGCCCTGGTCGGCGCGGCCCCACGGCAGGTCGTTGGCGTGCAGGGCGAATTCCAGCTCGGCGCGCAGGATCGCGGGGCAGATGATGCCGACGAAGCGGTTGGCGTCGAGGTGGTCCCGGGCGATCTGGGCGACCCGGCCGGCGCGTTCGCCCGGTTCGACGACGTGCGTGCCGGGGTCGGCGGGGCCCTCGCGGACCACGTGGGTCGGCTCGACGCCGGGCGCGGCGAGCGGGAGGAGCATGGCCGCCAGCTCGTACACCTGGCGGGGCACTCGATAGCCGTAGCGGAGCGGGGCGATGACCCGCGGCTGCTGGGCCGGCAGGTGGGCGGTGACCTCGTCCCACGAGTCGCGGGCCCAGGCGCCGGTGGACTGGGCCAGGTCGCCGACCAGGGTGAACGAGCCGTTGGACGAGCGCCGGCCGATGGCGCGCAGCTGCATCGGGGAGAGGTCCTGGGCCTCGTCGACGACGATGTGGCGGTACCGCCCGGTCGAGCCGTTGACCAGCTCGTCCACCTCGTCGAGCAGCGGAATGTCGGCGGCGCTCCAGATCTGCGCGGACAGGCGGTCGGCGCCGCGGCGGTACAGCAGCGCCACGTCCTCCGCGCTGAAGTCGGCGCCGGACTCACCGCCGGCCGCGGCGGCCAGGCGCGTGCGGGAGCCGAAGAGGCTGCGCAGGAACGCGGGCGGGCTCTGCAACGGCCACAGCCGCTCCAGCAGGTTCTCGACCGGGGGCAGACGCTCGGCCTCGAGCGGGCCGCCGCGTTCCCGGACGAGCTCGGCGAGGCGGGCCCGCAGCCGCTGGCGGCGCACCGCGTAGGGACCGCCGGCGGACCGGGCGGCGGCGACCGCGTCGGCCACCTCGGCGCCGGTCAGGGTCAGGAAGCGGCCGTCGAAGAGCATCCGCTCGGCCGCCTCGGGGACGCCGATGCGGGCCTCCAGCGCGCGGGACAGGAACCCGGCCATCCGGGCCTCGCCCTTGAGCCGGTGCGTGGCGGGGTCCTCCTGCCGGCCGCGCTGGACCGGCGGGCCGAGCTGGTCGATGTCGATCTGCTCGACCTCGGTGTCGCCCAGACTCGGCAGGACTCTTCGGATGTACCGCGTGAAGGCCGGGTGCGGCCCCACGACGAGCACGTCGCGGGGGCGGAGGCTCTGCTGCTCGTTGTACAGCAGCCACGACACGCGATGCAGCGCCACCGCGGTCTTGCCGGTGCCCGGCCCGCCCTCGATGACGAGGCAGTTTTCGAGCGGGAAGCGGATCAGACGGTACTGCGCGGCCTGGATCGTCGCGACGATGTCGTGCATCTCGCCGGTGCGGCCCCGGTCGAGCTCGCCGAGCAGGGCGGCGTCGGGACCTTCCAGGGCCTGGACGGCCTCCGCCAGCTGGGCGAAGACGAGGTCCTCGAAGTCGAGGATGTGGTTGGCCTCGCAGGTGAAGGTGCGCTTGCGGCTCAGGCCGTGCGGGTCCTCGACCGACGCCTCGAAGAAGCTCTTGGCGAAGTCGGCCTTCCAGTTGATGACCAGGATCTGCCGCTGGTCGTCCCAGATCGACTCGTGGCCGATGTAGAAGCGCTCGTGCTCGATGTCCATGCGCCCGGTGGCGACCGCGTGCTCCGCGGTGGCCATGGCGTCGCGGCGGTTGCGGCGGAACCCGCCCAGCCAGCGACCGGCGCCGGCGTTCGCGGCCGCGTCGGGGTTGTCCCCCAGTTCGGCGCGCGCGCGTTCCCGGTGCTTGTGGGCGAGGTCGAAGTGTTGCTGCTCAGCAGCGATTTCGGCTGCCTTGGACTCCACGGAACTCCTTCTCGCACCCTGCGTGCGCCTCACGCTACCTTGCGCCGTGGAGGCCGGTCGATCCCCGCGGGGCCGAATCACCCTCGGACAACGGGTGAATGGCGGGGGCCCGGGTAGCGCCTCACCCGTGGTCAAACGGTTAGCTGTCAGGTCGGCGTTTCCCGCGCTGCTCATGGCGTTGCTGGGTGCGGCGTACGTCACCCCGGCCCGCGCCGGCGCGACCGAGGGCATCCACGTGGCGAACGGCCGGCTGGTCGAGGCGGGCGGCGAGCCGCTGGTGCTGCGGGGCGTGAACCACGGGTTCGCGTTCGGGCCCGGGCCGGCCTCGGTCTTCGACGACATCCGGGCGACCGGGGCGAACGCGGTGCGGGTCGCGCTGTCCAGCGGCCACGAGTGGACGGCGACGACGAAGTCCGCGGTCGCCGGGGTGATCGACCGGTGCAAGGCGGCTCGGCTGATCTGCGTGCTCGACGTGCACGACACCATGGGGTACGGCACGCAGCCCGGCGCGGCCACCATCGCCGAGGCGGTCGACTACTGGCTGTCCCTGCGCGACGTGCTGCGCCACGAGGAGCCGTACGTCGTGCTGAACATCGCCAACGAGCCGTCCGGCCACGCCGTGGACGCGAACTGGGTCGGCAACACGATCGCCGCCATCGCCCGGCTGCGCGCGGCCGGGCTGCGCCACTCGCTCATGGTCGACGCGCCGAACTGGGGCAACGACGCGTTCCGGGTGATGTACGACCACGCCGCCGCCGTCTTCGCCAGTGACCCGCTGCGCAACGTGACGTTCGACGTGCACATGTACGGCCCGTTCGACACCGCGGCCAAGGTGTCGGACTACCTCGACCACTTCGTCGCGCAGCGGCTGCCGATCGTGGTCGGGGAGTTCTCGTCGCTGCACGAGTACGGCGACCCGGACGAGGACGCGATCATGGCGTACTGCCAGGCCCACGGTCTTGGGTATCTGGGCTGGTCGTGGAGCGGCAACAGCCCGGAGTACCACTATCTGGACGTGGTCTCGGACTACCGGGCGGGCCGGCTGACGTCCTGGGGGCGCCGGCTGATCGACGGCCCGAACGGGCTGCGCGCAACCGGGCGCACGGCGAGCGTCTTCGGCCGGCAGTGGCTGGCAGCAGCTCGGTGAACGCGCCCGTGCAAAGCTATGCGGGTGAGCGACCTCGGCCCGAACCTCCCCGAGCTGCTGGGCGGCGTGGAGCCCGCCGGCGCGCCGGGTGCGGGCGCGGCCGCGGGCGAGCTGGAGGACAGCGTCCGCTCGATCGAGCGCGCGGCCGGCGCCCTGGCCACGGCCAGCGTGGCGCGGATGGACGAGACGCTGCCGTGGTTCCGCGAGCTGCCGGCCGACCAGCGGGCCTGGGTCATGCTGGTCGCGCAGGCCGGGGTGCGCTCCATGGTCGAGTGGCTGCGCAACCGCGACCAGGACGGCCCCGCGCCGCCGGACAACTCCGAGGAGTTCTTCGACGCGGCGCCGCGCGCGCTGGCCCGCTCGATCAACCTCGGCCAGACCGTCCAGCTGATCCGGGTCACCATCGAGGTCGTCGAGGAGCACCTGCCGCACCTGGCCGCGCCCGGGCAGGAGACGTCGCTGCGCGAGGCGGTCCTCTACTACAGCCGCGAGGTCGCGTTCGGGGCGGCGCGCGTCTACGCCCGGGCGGCCGAGACCCGCGGCGCGTGGGACGCCCGGCTGCAGGCATTGCTGGTCGACGCCCTGCTGCGCGGCGACTCCTCCGACGTGCTGGCCAGCCGGGCGGCCGCGCTGGGATGGGCCGACGCACCACCGGTCGCGGTCGCGGTGGGTCGCTCTCCAGGCGGAGAAGCCGCGGCGGTACTGCACACCGTCTACCGCGCCGCCCGTCGCATCGGCGTCGAGATCCTCGGCGGCGTACACGGCGATCGCCTGGTCGTCGTACTCGGCGGAGCCGCCGACCCGATGGCCGCGACCGAGCGCCTGCTGGTCGGCTTCGGCGACGGGCCGGTCGTGGTCGGGCCGGCGGTGCCGTCGCTGGACGAGGCGACCGAGTCCGCCCGGGCCGCCCTGGCCGGCTACCGCGCCGCGCCCGCCTGGCCCGCCGCGCCCCGGCCGGTGGCCTCGACCGACCTGCTGCCCGAACGCGCCCTGGCCGGTGACGCGGAGGCCCGCCGGATGCTGCGCCAGGAGGTCTACGGCGCGCTGGTGCGGGCCGGCGGGGAGCTGCTGGAGACGCTCGACGCGTTCTTCGCCGGCGGCGGGGTCCTGGAGAGCGCCGCGCGGGGGCTGTTCGTGCATCCGAACACCGTCCGGTACCGGCTGCGGCGCATCGGCGAAGTGACCGGATTCACGCCGCTGGTGCCCCGCGACGCCTTCGCGTTGCGGATCGCGCTGACCATTGGGAGGCTGGATCCGTTCGGTCCGGCGCCCACCACCCCGCCCACATCGGGGTGATTTGTCCGATTATCCTGTCCGGGGCGTGAACAACGGACGCCACCGGGTAACCGGGCGGATCTGTTGGCACAACACCACGCGATCTTTTGTAGGGTTCCTACAAGTGACGTCGTCCAGTTTGGTGTCTCGCGGTACCCGCGGGACCGTAGTGAATCCGGAAAAGTCTTAGTGGTGCTCGCCCTACTCGCTCCAGGCCAAGGCTCGCAGAAGCCCGGATTCCTGACCCCGTGGCTCGCCCGGCCCGGTGCCGAGGCCCGTCTGCGCTGGTGGTCCGCGCTGTCCGGGGTCGACCTGGTGCACCTGGGCACCGAGGCCGACGCCGAGGAGATCAAGGACACCGCGAAGACCCAGCCGCTGCTGGTCGCGGCCGCCCTGCTCACAGCGGCCGAACTGCCCCTGCACGACGTCGCCGTGGTGGCCGGGCACAGCGTCGGCGAGCTCGCCGCCTCGGCCGTGGCCGGCGTGCTGAGCCCCGAGGCCGCGGTCACCCTCGCCGGGGTGCGCGGCCGCGAGATGGCCGCCGCCTGCGCCCTGGAGCCGACCGGCATGAGCGCCGTGCTCGGCGGCGAGCCGGACGAGGTGGTGGCGGCGATCGACGCCGCCGGGCTGTACCCGGCCAACCGCAACGGGGCCGGCCAGATCGTCGCCGCCGGCGCCCTGAGCGGGCTGGAGAAGTTCGGCGCCGAGCCGCCGGCGCGGGCCAAGGTGATCAAGCTGCAGGTGGCCGGGGCGTTCCACACGCCGTTCATGGCCCCGGCCGAGGCCGCGCTGGCCACGGTGGCGGCAGGGATCACCCCGGGCACGCCCGGCAAGGTGCTGCTGTCCAACCGAGACGGCAACCCGGTCGCCGACGGGCCCGAGATGCTGCTGCGCCTGGTCCGCCAGGTCACCGCGCCGGTGCGCTGGGACCTGTGCATGGAGACGATGGCCGCGCTGGGGGTGACGGGCGTGATCGAGCTGGCTCCCGCCGGTACACTCGCGGGCTTGGCCAAACGGGCCCTCAAGGGCATCGAGATCGTGACCGTCAACACGCCGGACGACCTGGGCAAGGCGCGCGACGCGATCGCGCGCCACGGCGGGGATCCGGCCCGCCCGGCGTTCCGCGCGCAGGACCGCGTCGCGATCTCCCCCGCCGCGGGCCCGTTCACCCCGGCCGCGGACCTCGCCGCCGGCACCCGCGTCGAGTCCGGCCAGGTCATCGGGGCCGTGCGGACCGCGCGGGGCCCCGTCGACGTCGCCGCGCCCGGCGCCGGCGTGCTCACCGAGTGGCTCGCCCGTCTCGACGAACCGGTCGCCCCCGGCCGGCCGCTCGCCCGCATTGGAGGCCAACTATGACCCCGGCTGCCGGATCCAAGATCCTGGCGTTCGGCCACTACCAGCCGTCCCAGGTCATCACCAACGACGACCTGTCGAAGGTGATCGACACCAACGACGCGTGGATCCGCGACCGGGTCGGCATCGCCCAGCGGCGCGTGGCCGGCTCCGAGACCGTCGCCGACATGGCGATCGCCGCGGCTGGCAAGGCCCTCGCCGCCTCCGGGCTGACCGCCGCCGACATCGACACCGTCGTGGTGGCCACCTGCAGCTCGATCGACCGCTGCCCGAACGTGGCCACCCGCGTGGCGGCCAAGCTCGGCATCAACGCCCCGGCCGCGTACGATCTCAACACCGCCTGCTCCGGCTTCTGCTACGGCCTGGCCAGCGCCGACCACGCGATCCGGGCCGGCGCCGCCCGCAACGCCCTGGTCATCGGGGCCGAGAAGCTCTCCGACGTGACCGACTGGACCGACCGGACCACCGCCGTGCTCTTCGGCGACGGCGCCGGGGCGGCCGTGGTCAGCGCCGCGGCCGAGGGCGAGCAGCCCGGCATCGGACCCGTGGTCTGGGGCTCGGCACCCGAGAAGGGCGACGTGCTCAAGATCGAGGGGTGGCGGCCCTACATCAAGCAGGAGGGCCAGGCCGTCTTCCGCTGGGCCACCACCGCCATCGCACCGTACGCCCAGGCCGCGCTCGACCGCGCCGGTGTGCAGGGCAAGGACATCGCCGCGTTCGTCGCCCACCAGGCCAACACGCGGATCATCGACGGGATCGTCAAGCGGCTCGACCTGCCCAACGCGGTGGTCCTCAAGGACCTCGTCGAGTCGGGCAACACCTCGGCCGCGAGCATCCCGCTGGCCCTGTCCAAGGCCATCGAACGGCACGAGATCCCGTCCGGGGCGCCGGTGCTGCTCTTCGGTTTCGGCGGCGGGCTGACCTACGCAGGGCAAGTCATCCGCTGCCCGTAGCGATCTGTTCATCTCGTATCTCAAAGAGCGTCAACCCTAGGAAGGAAAGCTCTATGTCCACCCGTGAAGAGATCGCCGAAGGCCTCGCCGAAATCCTCGAAGAGGTCGCCGGAGTCAACCCCGACGACGTCGCCGAGGAGAAGTCGTTCACCGATGACCTGGACGTCGACTCGCTGTCCATGGTCGAGGTCGTCGTGGCGGCCGAGGAGAAGTTCGGCGTGAAGATCCCGGATGACGAGGTGCCGAACCTCAAGACCGTCGGCGACGCCGTTTCTTACATCGAGAAGTCGCAGGCCTGATGCTGCCGCCGGGGTCCCGCACGGGACCCCGGCGCACCGGGCCGGCCGCAGAGGGAGTTGTTGAGCAGTGAGTGTTGAGGTCGTCGTCACCGGCATGGGGGCCACCACTCCCCTCGGCGGTGACGTGCCGTCCACCTGGGAGGCCATGCTCGCCGGGAAGTCCGGGGTATCGGCGCTGCCGCAGGAGTGGGCCGCACAGCTGACCGTCCGGATCGCCGCGCAACTCGCGGCCGACCCGCTCGAGAAGATCGACCGCGTCCAGGCCCGCCGGCTGGACCGCAGTGAGATGACCGCCATCATCGCCGCCCGCGAGGCCTGGGCCGACGCCGGCTCGCCCGAGGTGGAGAAGGACCGGCTCGCCGTCAGCGTGGGCACCGGCATCGGCGGCGCGCAGACTCTGCTCAACCAGGACGACATCCTGGAGGCCAGCGGACCCCGCAAGGTCTCCCCGCACACCGTGCCGATGCTCATGCCGAACGGCCCCGCGGCCTGGATCGGCCTGGAGCTCGGCGCCCGGGCCGGCGTACATTGCGTTGCCAGCGCCTGCGCCACCGGCGCCGAGGCGATCGCGCACGGCCTCGACCTGATCCGCCTCGGCCGCGCCGACATCGTCGTGGCCGGCGGCACCGAGGCCGTGATCCACCCGCTGCCGATCGCCGGGTTCGCCTCGATGCGCGCCATGTCGGTGCGCAACGACGATCCCGAGCGCGCCTCCCGCCCGTGGGACAAGGGCCGCGACGGCTTCGTCCTCGGCGAGGGCGCCGGCGTCATCGTCCTCGAACGCGCCGACCACGCCCGCGCCCGCGGCGCCCGCATCTACGCCCGGCTGGCCGGGGCCGGTCTCAGCTCCGACGGGTACGACATCGTGCAGCCCCACCCCGAAGGCGACGGCGCGGTCCGGGCCATCGAGTTCGCCCTGCGCGACGCCGGCGTGGCCAAGTCCGACGTCCAGCACGTCAACGCCCACGCCACCTCGACCCCGGTCGGCGACATCGCCGAGATCAAGGCGCTGCACCGCGCCCTGGGCGACCACCCGATCCTGACCTCGACCAAGTCCATGACCGGCCACCTGCTGGGCGCGGCGGGCGCGGTCGAGTCGATCGCCACGATCCTGGCGGTGCACCACGGCGTCGTACCGCCCACGATCAACCTGGACGACCCGGACGACGCCCTGGACCTCGAGGTGGCCGCCCACAAGGCCCGCCACCTGGAAATCCCGGCGGCCCTGAACAACTCGTTCGGCTTCGGCGGGCACAACGCAGCTCTGGTGTTCGCCCGCGTCTGAGTCGCAGCAATTTGGGGGCGCTCCTTTTCGGAGTGCCCCCTTTCTGCTTTTCTGGCTGCCCGTCGGTCCGGCGTGCGGTTTCTTCCACCGGCCCGATGGTCAAGGTTCGGTGGTCCAGACCGTAGAAGACTGCCGGGTCCGTCGTGGTCATCATTCGGTGGTACAACTCAGGAAGCTAATTTCTTTTATTCTTTCAGATTCTCCTCCTGGACCACCGAACGTCGACCACGGCGGACCCGGCTCCTGAATCTACGGCCTGGACCACCGAACGGTGACCAAAGTCGTCTGCGGGACCCGGCTAATACATTCCGGTCGCCGCAGGCGGCCGGGGACCATCGGCCGAGGGCACATAGCGGTGCCCATCGGTCCGGCCTGACGCTTTTCAACCCCAGCGCAACAGCAACCCAGAAATTCGCGGCATCTGCGATTCCGGACGGTCGTCAATGAGAAAATCAGCAACCCAGTGGGACGATTGTTGGGTGGGGCAGATGTCATTGTTTGGCCGGGCCGAAATGGCGGCGATGCGCGACACCACGAGACGCCGGAATTACTCCCCGACCAACGAGGCATTTCGGAAAGAGCACAAACGGCATCGCGACTGGGGGCTGGCGAAGCGGCACGCCGAGAAGCTTCGCCAGTTGCGCGAAGCGGCGTCGAAATCAGCCGAGCCGGAAGAGGCCGCTCCTACGAGCACGCCGTCGCCGGAAGTCCCTGCACCGGCACCGGTGAGCGACCCGGTGCCTTCGCCTTCCCCAGCAGCACGTCCGCCAGCGCCGACATCGAGGCCCGCGACGACGAGTACGTCGCCAGCAAGGTGCCCTTCGCGGAGCCGAGCACGTAAGGCGTGTCCAGGGCCACCGTCACCGCGGCCGTCGAGGACAGGTCGGCCGAGCCGCGGCCGTAGCCGATCAGGCGGACCTCCGAGCCGCCCTGGGTCACCACCTCCGCGCCCGCCGCGCGCAGGTTTTCCTCCAGCCAGCCGCGCGCCGTGTCCGAGCCGGCCGTGGTGACGCGGATCGGGCCGGTGACCAGGGGGCCGGAGCACTTGCCGCGGAAGACGGTGATCGCCCCGGCGGCTCCCGCGCGGGCGGCCTGCTTGCCCGACGGGCCGTCCAGGACGGTCGCGTCCGGCTTCGGTACCGTCGCCAGCCGCGCCTTCAGCGCCAGGATTCGCGTGGCCGACTCGATCAGGCGCTGTTTCGTGATGCGGCCCGACTTGACCGCTTCCAGCAGGCTTTTGTGCGCGGCGGAGAGGTTCGTCGGCATGAGGAGGATGTCGTTGCCGGCGAGGATGGCGCGCACTGCGGCCTCGCCCGGGCCCCACTGCTCGGCCGGGGCCATGTTCAGGGCGTCCGTGACCACCACGCCGGTGTAGCCCAGCTTGGTGCGCAGCAGGTCGACCAGCACCTTCGAGGAGAACGAGGCCGGCACCCCGGGATCGATCGCCTTCACGTCCAGGTGGCCGGACATGATCAGGCCGACGCCGGCGTCGCGGGCGGCGGTGAACGGGGGGAGGTCGGCGGACTCCAGGGTGGTCAGGTTCTGGGAGAGGACCGGCAGGGCGCTGTGGCTGTCGGTCGTCGTGTGGCCGTGGCCCGGGAAGTGCTTGACCGTCGCGGCCACGCCCGCCGACTGCAGGCCCCGGACCGAGGCGGTGACCTGGAGCGAGACCTTGGCCGGGTCGCTGCCGAACGAGCGGGAGCCGATCACGCCGCCGGGCTGGGTGCCCAGGACGTCGGCGTCCGGGGCGAAGTCGACGTTGAGGCCGATCGCGGCGAGCTCGGTGCCGGCCGCCTTCCACGCCGCCTCGGTGAGGGCCGGGTCGCCGGCGGCGCCGAAGGCCAGCGCCGAGGGCAGCTGGACGATGCCGTCGCGGAGGCGGGTGACCTGGCCGTACTCCTGGTCGGTGCCGATGAGCAGCGGCAGCCGGGCCGGCTGGCTCAGGGCCGCCTGCTGCAGGCCCGCCGTGAGCTTCGCGACCTGGGCCGGGGACTCGACGTTCGTGGTCTTGTTGGTGCCGGCGGTGGGGTCGTCGGCGCTCGACGAGACGAGGATGATGCCGCCCAGGTGGTACTTCTTGATGATCTCGGCGGGCGTCGACGCGCCGGCGTACGTGCGGTTGGCCGACGCCGAGCCCGAGGACACTTTGTCGGCCGCGTTCCCGTACGCGTACGGCATCAGCAGCTGACCGACGAGCTCCTCATCGGAGAGGCGGCCGGCCAGCGCGGCCGGGTCCTCCCCCGGCACCAGCGCGGACACCGGGCCGCTCTGGTTCGCGGTCGGGTCCTTGCCGTCGTCGCCGCCGCAGCCGCTCGCGAGCAGGGCGAGGGCGGTCAAGGACAGCAGGAGGCGACGCGCGGGACTCGGCACCGCCCTACTCAATCATGACCGCGCAATCGGGGTCGCTCACCCGACCCGGGTGAGCGGGGTCATCGGGACACCGTCGGCGGCGTGGCGGTACGGCTCCAGCTCCGCATCCCACGGCGCGCCCAACGCCTTCTCCAGGGTGTGGGCCAGCGACTCGTAGCCGCGGGCGCTCGCGACCAGGGCGCGCAGCCGGTCCTCGGACAGCACGATGTCGCCGTTGGCGCTGGTGGAGCCGCGGAACAGGCCGCGCCCGGGCACGTGCATGAACCGCTCCCCGTCCACGCCGGGGCTCGGCTCCTCGGTCACCTCGAAGCGCGTCATCGGCCACTGCCTGAGCGCGGCCGCGAGCTCTCCGCCCGTGCCGGTCGCGCCGGACCACGAGCACTGCGCCCGGCGGGCCGAGGGCTCGACAGGCTGCACCGACCACTCGAGGCGGACCGGCGCGCCGAGGACGCGCGCGATCGCCCACTCGACGTGCGATGACACGGCGAGCGGAGACGAGTGAACGTATATGACGCCACGCGTGGGCACGTAAGACCTCCTGGAGACCGAGGTGCGTCTTCCCCTACGACCTCGTGCTCCGGCGGTCATGCCAGGCTGTGCGGCGGTAACTGTTGGGACCAATGATGACGATGTTGAGCGCGGTGCGCCAGTGAAACAGCGACACCGGTCCTACGTTTTGTCCAACGGACGGATCATCTATCGGTTACTTGCCTTTTTTCAGCCCGTCCGAGCGGCTGTTACACTTTCTTGTCTTCCGTACAGCCTCGACAAGGAGTTCCCGCCGTGGCGAGCAACACCTCAAAGACCGCGCGGGCCTCAGTCCGCGCCGGTCAGGCCGGTGCATCCGGCGCCCTCAGTGTGCTGGGTGAGTTCAAGTACCTCATCCCGCTCAACAAGGGCAAGCACGTGTACGTGCGCAACCTGACCAACGGCAAGACCGTGCACCTGAGCACCACCTCCGACGCCTTCGCCGAGGAGATCCGGGTGCTCGCCGGGGCCGGCCACGCCGCCAAGATCCGGGCCGAGATCCAGGCCTTGGCCGCGGCCGAGCCGGAGCACGGCTGGGACGCCACCGAGAAGCGCCTCGTCGACGCGGGCGTGTTCGAAGCCGCCTGACGCCGGTTCTTCACCCGAACGCCGCCGGACCAGCTCCGGCGGCGTTCGGTTGCGTGATCAGAGTGTTATCGGAGTAGGCACGGGTGACAGGGGTAATCCGCGTAACTCCCGGGTAACAATCTTTCATGGGTACCGTCGTCGCCACGCCAGTCAGGCTCAAGGACGGCGCCCGCCTGTACAGCGTCCTGTACCCCGCCAAGGCGAGCACCATCTCGCGCCGGCCCATCACCGTGGTCTTCCTGCACGGCTGGACGCTCGACAACCGGCTGTGGCGCCGGCAGATCGCCGACCTGCCCGAGCGGCTCGGGGCGCCGGTCCAGGTGCTGGCCTTCGACCTGCGCGGGCACGGGCGCTCCGACGCCACGCACGGGACCACCGCCACGCTCGAGCAGCTCGGGGACGATCTCGCCGAGGTCATCGAGCAGGTCGTGCCGCGCGGGCCGATCGTGCTGGCCGGGCACTCGCTCGGCGGGATGGCGATCATGGAGTACGCCCACCGCCACGCCGCCTCCTTCGCCCGGCGGGTCGTCGGGGTCGTGCTCGTCTCCACCTCCGCCGAAGGCTCCTCGCGCACCAGCTACGGGCTCAGTCCGCGGCTGGCCCGGGTGATGCGCGTGCTCGAGGTGCAGGGGGCCGGGCTGCTCGCGCGGTCCGGGGCCTGGCGGCCGCACCGGCGGCTCATGCCGCTGCTCGCGCCCGGCGTGCGCTGGCTCGTCTTCGGGCACCGGGTCGACACGAGCTGGGTCGCGCTCACCGCGTCCATGGTCGGCAACGCCCCGCTGTGCGCGATCGGCGGCTTCCGGCCCTCGGTCGACCTGCACCACCGCGTGGAGACCCTGGCCGCGATGCGGGGGCTGCCGGTGGCCGTCCTCGTGGGTACCGCCGACCGCCTCACCCCGCCCGCCTGCGCCGAGACCATCGTGCGCGAGCTGCCCGACGCCGAGCTGCGGCTGTGCGACGAGGCCGGGCACATGCTGCCGATCGAACGCCCCGACTGCGTCACCGACGCCATCGTCTCGGTGATCAAGCGCGCCGCCCGCAAACCCCGCCGGCGGGCACCCCGGCAGCGCGCGCCGAAGGCCCAGGAAACCGCGATCACGACAGCGTGACGGTCACCCCGTCCAGGGTCCGGACGAAGCCGGCACCCAGCGCGGACGACGGCGTGTGCACTCCCGGTGCCACCTCACCCGCGAGGACCCGCTGGACCGCGCGCAGCGAAGCGTCGGCCGTCAGCGCGTAGGCGTTCGGACCGGTCAGCGTGGCGGTCCGGACGTTCCCGGCCGCGTCGCGCACCTCCGCCCACACCTCGCACCCCTGCGCCGCGCGCACCGCGTCCGACGGGCCGCCGCGGCGGACCAGGGCCCGGGCCGCCCGGCGCAGCGGGCCGAAGCGGAACAGCGGGGCGAGCCCCGAACCCGGGGGCAGCGGCATGTACACCGTGATGTCCGGAATACCCGTCGACCGGTACGCGGTGACGAGGTCGCCCCAGCGGGTCGCGCCGACCCGCCGCACACCGGAAGGGAACGGGACCGAGCGCGACGGCGTGCCGAAGCGCGTGGCCACCAGCTCCCCGCCGATCCGCCGGGCGGCACCGGCGCCCATTTCGGCCAGCGCTGTTCTCGCGGTACCGCGAGAGAGGCCACCGGGCGCCGCGAAGGCCAGTTCGAGCGCGACCGCGCCCGGCAGCTCGGCCGCGAGCAGGGCGGCCAGGCAGTCGGTCGGCACCACGTCGAACCCGGCCCCGGTGATCATGGCGACCCCGGCCTGCTTCGCGGCCGTATCCTGGTTGAACATCCAGTCGAACACGTCCAGCTCGCCGGTGATGTCGAGGTAGTGCACCCCGGCCCGCAGGCAGGCGGCCACCATCGGCGCGGCGGTCTCGGCGAACGGGCCGGCGCAGTTCACCACGGCCCGCACATCTTCCAACAGTTCCAAAGACGGAGCGCCGATCCGGTACGGCAAACCGAGCTCTTCCGCGAGCGCCCGCACGGTCCCCGCGGAGCGGCCGGCGAGGATCGGACGTTCACCGCGCGTCACCGCCAGCCGGGCGAGAAGTGACCCGCTGTAACCGTTCGCGCCGTACACCAGACAGCCCACGCTCAGGAATTTATGAGACGCTTACCGGGAACGGAAGCTCACAGGGGAGGGGTCCGGGTGCATCACATCGAGGTCTGGATGGGCACGCTGTCCCCGATCTGGGTGTACCTCCTGGTCGGGGCCGTGATCGGGATCGAGAGCATGGGTGTGCCGCTCCCGGGCGAGATCACGCTCGTCACCGCCTCGCTCCTGTCCGTGACGACCTCGGTGAGCCCCTGGCTGGTCGCCTCCTCGGCGGCCGTCGGCGCGATCGCCGGCGACAGCATCGGCTACGTGATCGGCCGGCGCGGCGGGCGTGCGCTGCTGGAACGCTTCGGCCGGCGGTTCCCCAAGCACTTCGGCCCCGAGCACCTGGCCAAGGCCGAGCGGGCGTTCAGCCGCTGGGGCGTGTGGGCGGTCTTCTTCGGCCGGTTCATCGCGCTGCTGCGGATCCTCGCCGGGCCGCTGGCGGGCGCGCTGCGGGTGCCGTACGGCAAGTTCCTGCTCGCCAACGCCTCGGGCGGCATAGTCTGGTCGTTCGGCACCGTGTTCGCGATCTACTCGCTGGGGCAGGTCGCCGAGAAGTGGCTCAAGGACTTCTCCTGGGTGGCGCTGGCCGTCGCCGTCGTCGCGGGCCTCGCCACCACCTTCTACCTGCGACGCAAGGCCGCCGCCGAGGCCAAGGCCATCCGCGAGGAGGCCGAGAAGGAGCCCGCGGCCACGCCGTGATCGAAACTGTCCCGACTGGCGAGTAGGCTTTCGGGGTTGTTTTTTCGCCGGGCGGCAGGAGTGGTGCGTTGAGCGACGAGGTTCGGGACTCGGAGATCGCCGCCGAGCAGTCGTATCTCGACCGGGTCTACGTGCGGCTGGACCAGCTGCGCATCTCCGCCGCCGAGGTCGAGAAGGCCGGGTACAGCCTGGCCCGGGTCGGCAACCACGGCGCCCTGGTCGAGCGGGACGCCATGGTGTACCACGCGGCCCGGCGCCGGCGCGCCCTGGAGAGCGAGCACGACGGGCTGGTCTTCGGCCGGCTCGACCTCGGCCCGGACGGGGTCTCCGGCGCGGACGCCGCGGCCGTCGAGCCGGCGGTGCCGGGCGGCGAGGTCCGGTACATCGGGCGGCTCGGCCTGCGCGACGAGGAGTACGAGTCGCTGGTGGTCGACTGGCGTGCACCCGCCGCGGCCCCGTTCTACCGGGCCACCCCGGCCGACCGGATGGGCGTGGTGCGGCGGCGGAGCATTCGCAGTACCAACGAAAAGGTCATCTCGATCGAGGACGACCTGCTGGATCCGGCGGCCGCGCCCGCCGACCTGGCCGTGATCGGGGACGGCGCGCTGCTGGCGAACCTGTCGCGGGCCACCGGCCGGGGCATGAAGGACATCGTCGCGACCATCCAGCGCGAGCAGGACGACGCCATCCGCTCCCCCGCGTCCGGGGTGACGATCGTGCGGGGCGGGCCCGGCACCGGCAAGACGGCCGTCGCGCTGCACCGGGCCGCGTACCTGCTCTACGCCGATCGCAACCGGTACGAGAGCGGGGGTGTCCTGGTCGTCGGACCGTCAGACGTGTTCGTGGGGTATGTCTCGCGAGTGCTGCCGTCGCTCGGCGAGGACACCGCGACCCTGCGCTCCCTCGGCCAGCTGGTCCTCGGCGTGCAGGCGACCCGGCACGAGCCCCCGGAGGTGGCCGCGGTCAAGGGTTCGCTGCGCATGCAGCGGGTGCTGAGCCGGGCCGCACGGGGGCCGGTGCCGGATTCCCCCGATCGTTTCCGGATGTTGTACCGCGGTGAGCTGCTCACCCTCGACAAGCACGCCCTCGACGAGCTGCGTCGCACCGTGCTCAACCTCGGCGTGAAGCGCAACGCGGCCCGGGCCAAGGCGGCCGGGCACGTGCTGGACGCCCTGTGGCGGCAGAGCACGGAGCTGCTCGGGTCGGGCCGCACCCAGCAGCGCGCCGAGTTCGCCTCGGACACCGCCGAGCGCCAGGAGTTCATGCAGTTCATGCGCGGCTGGTGGCCGGTCCTGCGGCCGACCGAGGTGCTCGGCTGGATGACCGACCGGCACCGGCTGCAGCGCTGGGCCAACGGCGTGCTGAGCAACCGCGAGATCGCCACCCTGGCCGCCTCGATCGACGTCGAGCACCTGTCCGTCGAGGACGTGGCGCTGCTGGACGAGCTGCACGAGTACCTCGGCGATCCCCCGGTCCGCAAGCGCGCCCCGCGCGACCCGTTCCAGGTGGCCGAGGGCGTGCACGAGGTCTCCACGTCCTACGAGCGCATGGCCGCCGCCCGCGCCCAGGCCATCGAGCGCCCCGACGACTACCGCGACTACGCCCACATCATCGTCGACGAGTCCCAGGACGTCTCCCCCATGCAGTGGCGCATGATCGGCCGCCGCGGCCCGCACGCCACCTGGACCATCGTCGGCGACCCGGCCCAGGCCGCCTGGAACGACGCCGCCGAGTCCGACCGCGCCATGGAGGCCGCCGTCGGCACCCGCCGCCGCTCCTCCTTCACGCTGACCACCAACTACCGCAACTCGGCCGAGATCTTCGCCGTCGCCGCCCGCGTGATCCGCGCGGCCCAGCCGGACCTGGAACTCCCGACCGCGGTCCGCTCCTCGGGCATCGACCCGGTCGAGACGGTCACCGAGGACCTGGCCTCGGCGGTGCGCGAGGCCGCCAAGACGTTGCTGGACCAGGTCGAGGGCACGGTCGGCGTGATCACCCCGACGGCCCGCCGCGACGAGGTGGCGGCGTGGCTGGACGGCCTTGACGGCCAACGCCTGCAGACGGTCGGCGCCCTGGACTCCAAGGGCATGGAGTACGACGGGGTCCTCGTGGTGGAGCCGGCCGCCATCCGCGACGAGGCGGAGACGGGCGTGCGCACGCTGTACGTGGCCCTGTCCCGCGCCACCCAGCGCCTGACCACCGTCGGCACCCGCCCGTTCTAGCGCGGGCGCCGACGGCGGTCATACCGCCAGGAGCTTGAGACTGTACTGCTGGATGTCGGCGTCCCGGGTCGCGAGCGTGAAGCCCTCGACCTGGGCCTGCGCGATGAGCATGCGATCGAACGGATCGCGGTGGATGAGCGGGAGCCGACCGGCGACGATCCCGTGCTCCGCCACGACCGCCAGCTGCCGGAAACCGCTGTCGCGAATCCGTTCCGGCAGATCCGCCGGCTGGAGCTTGCCGAGCGACTGCTTGATGGCCACCTCCCACGCGGTCACGGCGCTGACGTAGACCTCGGGATCGTGGTCGAGCCGATCCTTGAAGTCGCTGTCGAGCGTGGGATCGTCGGCGAGCCACCACAGCACGACGTGGGTGTCGAGGAGCAGGCTCACGAGTAGAAGTCCTCGGCGACCGCGGCGTTCACCTCGGGTCCGTCCCAGTCGTCGGCCAGGACCAGCCGACCGGCGAGGGATCCGCGGCCGGTCCGGCGAAGCTCACGGTGGAACGGCACGACCTTCGCGACCGGGGTGCCGGCCCGGCTGATGGTGATCTCCTCACCGTGCTCGACGCGGTCGATGATGCGGGACAGGTTCGTCTTCGCCTCATGGATGTTGAACTGGGCGGCGACTTCGGCCATGGCGACCTCCTTAGCTAAGAGGTTAGTCCACCCGGTCCCTGTTTGACGAGCGGGCGGTCAGCCCTTGGCGGCGCCGAGGGTGAGGCCGGCGACGAACTGGCGTTGCAGGGCGAAGAAGACGATCAGCGTGGGCAGGGCGACCAGCAGCGAGCCCGCGGCCAGCAGGTTGTAGTCGGTGAAGAACTGGCCGCGCAGGTTGTTCAGGGCGCTCGTCACCGGCAGTTTGTCGCCGGTGGAGATGAGGACCAGGGCGTAGAGGAAGTCGTTGTAGATCCAGGTGAACAGCAGCGTCGCCAGGGCGGCCAGGGCCGGGCGGCACAGGGGGAGGGTGACCTTCCAGTACTGCAGCCAGACGCCCGCGCCGTCCATCACCGCGGCCTCGGTGATCTCCGTCGGCAGGGTGCGCATGAAGTTGGACAGGACGAAGACGCAGAAGCCGACCTGGAACGCGACGTGGATGAGGATCAGGCCGGCGTAGGAGTCGTAGAGGGTGCCCGACTCGGAGACGAAGGCCGGGAGCGGGATCTGCTTGTACATCTCGTACAGCGGCGTCACCAGGACCTGCGGCGGCAGCAGGTTGCCGGCGGTGAACACCACGAGCAGCGGCAGCGAGAAGCGGATCCGCAGGCGGGCGATGCAGAAGGCGACGAACGAGGCCAGGAACAAGGTTAGGATGACGCCCGGCACCGCCACGATCAGCGAGTTGGTGAAGTACTTCGGCAGCTCCGCCGAGTCCCACACCTGGGCGTAGTAGTGCAGCGTGAGCTTGTCGGGCCAGGAGAAGTACCCCTTGCGGGACGTCTCCTCGTAGGGGCGCAGCGAGGCGTAGACGGCCAGGGCGAGCGGGGCCAGCCAGCCCAGCGCGACGATCATCAGGGCCGCGTTGAGGACCAGGCGTGCGGGTCGCAGTCTCATCGCTCCTCCCGCAGGATGCGCACGAGATAGGTGACGATGAAGCCGAGCGAGATCAGCAGCAGGATCACGGCGATCGCCGAGCCGAAGCCGATCCGGCTGGCCTCGCCGATGATGTTGTCGGTCACGAGCACGCTCAGCAGTTCCAGGCCGTTGCGGCCGCGGTTGATGGCGTAGACGATGTCGAACGCGCGCAGGCCCTCGATGACGGTGATGACCAGCACGATGATGTTGACCGGGCGCAGGGTCGGGAACGTGACCCGGAAGAACGTCTGGGCCTCGTTGGCCCCGTCCAGGGCGGCGGACTCCTTCAGCGCCGGGTCGACCGCCTTGAGGCCCGCCAAATACAGGATCATCACGTACCCGACGTGCCGCCACCCCACCGCGACGAGTACGGCCCAGATGTTGATCGACGGGTCGCCGAGGAAGTCGATGGGATTGCCCGTGCGGCCGAGGATGTTGTTCAGGGCGCCGTAGTCGCGGGAGTACACCAGCTGCGCGATGAAGCCGACGATCGCCAGGGACAGCACGACCGGCAGGTAGAGCGCGCTCTGGTAGAAGCGGCCGAGGCGCAGGCTCTTGTCCAGCAGCACGGCGAAGAACAGCCCGAGCGGGGTGGCGACGAGGCCCAGGAACGCCAGCCACAGCAGGTTGTGCCGCATCGCCGGCCAGAACGGCGGATAGACGTTGACGATGGTGTCGTAGTTCTTCCCGCCGACCCAGACCGGGTCGGTGACGCCGTTCCAGGACGTGAAGGACAGCCCGACCGAGGCGATCGTGGGACCCCAGATGAGCGCGAGGTCCAGCACGATCGCCACGCCGAGCACGACCGCGATGACGGCGCGGTCGCCGATGCCGAAGCGCTTGATCTTCACGACGTGAAGATGGTCTTCTTCTGGGCCTCGATGTTCTTCAGGAGGCCGTCGACGTCCTCGGGCTTGTTGATGAAGGTCTGCAGGGCCGGGATCATGACCTGCGAGGCGAAGTCCGGGCGGGTGTCGCGGTCGAGGAACTGCGAGATGTGCTTGGCACTGCTGATGAGCTCGGCGGACTTCTTCTGCAGCGCGGTGTAGCCGGAGGTGTCGGCGGTCTTGTTGCCGGCCACGTTGGTCGGGTTGCTCTTGAGGTACGCCAGCTCCGCGGGCCCGGTCGCCAGGTACTTCAGCAGCTCCTTGGCCCCGGCCGCGTTCTTGGGCTTGGCCGCCATCATGAACCCGTCGATCGGCGCCTCGACCGCGTCCTGGCCGAACTCCGAGTTGATCTCGGGGAAGGCGAAGAAGTCGAGGTCGTCGAGGTCGGCGCCGGTGAACTGCTCGCCGACGAAGGTGCCGCCGACGTACATGCCGGACTGCTTGTTCAGCAGCGACTGGGCCGCCTCCTGCCAGGTGCGGCCGTTGGCACCCGGCTGGTGGTACGGCAGCAGCCCCCGCCAGGTGTCGAAGACCGTCTTGAGCTTGGCGTCCGTCCAGGTCTGCTTGCCGGCCATGAGGTCGACGTGGAACTGGTAGCCGTTGATGCGCATGTTCAGGTAGTCGAACGTGCCCATCGCGGGCCAGCCGTCCTTGTCGGCGAAGGCGATCGGGACCAGCCCGTCGGTCTTCATCTTCTCGCACAGCGCCTTGAACGCATCGAGGTTCTTCGGGGCCGTGTAGCCCTTCTGCTGCCAGACGCTCTTGCGGTAGAACACGCCCCACGGATAGTTGTAGAACGGCAGGAAGTACTGCTTGCCGTCGGCGCCGGTCGAGGCGGCCTTCAGCGCGTCGGAGAAGTTGGACCCGACCTCGCTCCAGACGTCGGAGATGTCGCCGGCCAGGCCCTGCTGGGCGAAGAACTGCATCCGGTAGCCCGCGAACCAGCAGAAGACGTCGTCCGGATTACCCTGCAGGTACCGGTTGATGTTCTCCTGGAACGAGTTGTGGTCGACGGTGTTGACCTTGACGTTCTTGCCGTTGGTGTAGCCCGAGATGACGTTGGCCATCGCGGTCTTGGGGACGTTGTCGGAGTAGTTGGACCCGAAGGTGACTTCCGAGGTGGCACTTCCGCCGCTGTCGGAGTCGTCGCCGCACGCGGCGAGCAGTGACGTCGCCGCCACCCCTCCGAACCCGGCCATGGCGCCGCCCAGGACAGCACGACGGGAGAAGTTCATCGCTTCCTCCTCAGCAAGGCACAGAACCAAACGAGAACCTCCAGTACGGCGACAGTCCTCGGAAAAACGGACATTGTCAATGGATCTCAGCCCATGATCAGGTGTGATTTGCCGTGATCGATGACCCTTTGCCCGGAAACTTCATCGACACATGTCGGTAACGACCAGTGCTCTCAGGCCACCTGTCACCCACATATGGCTGTTCGAGTTTGTTGACTTCTGGTCGTCTAGGTTCGAAGCTGTACGCCATGCGAGCGGCCGAGGACTTCGACCGGGCCAGCGGGGCACGCCGACGTGCGGGAGACGTAACGTCTGCGTTGGAACCCGTTGTGGGTCCGGCCACTCGCGCAGCCGTGCTCACCCCCGCTGCGCCTGCGAAGGGAACGGCGTGATGCTCGCACAGCAACGGCAGGCGGCCATCCTGGATCTGGTCCGCCGCCACGGTGGCGTGCGCGTGAGCCAGCTGGTCCGCCAGTTCGGCGTCTCCGACATGACCATCCGGCGCGACCTCGAAGCCCTGGCCGACCGGGGATTAGTGGACAAGGTGCACGGCGGCGCGACCATCGCCGGGCCCGGCTCGACCGAGGAGCCCGGCTTCGACGCCAAGTCGGTGCGCCAGCGCAACGAGAAGGCGGCGATCGCCGAGCGGGCCGCCAAGCTCATCGAGCCGCACACCGCCGTCGCGCTGTCGGCCGGCACCACCACCGCCGCGCTGGCCGCGCACCTCGTCGACGTCCCGGGACTGACCATCGTCACCAACTCGATCCCGGTCGCCGACACCCTGTACCACGCCGGGCGCCCCGACCAGACGGTCGTGCTCACCGGCGGCATCCGCACCCCCTCGGACGCCCTCGCCGGCCCCGTGGCCGAGGCCGCGATCGGCTCGCTCAACGTCGACGTGCTGTTCCTCGGCGTGCACGGGATGAGCCCGCGGACCGGTTTCACCACCCCGAACCTCATGGAGGCGGGCACCAACCGCCTGCTGGTCGCGGCCGCCCGCCGGCTCGTGGTGCTTGCCGATCACACCAAATGGGAAATGGTGGGCATCGCGACCATCACCCCGCTGGACGAGGCCGACCTCCTCATCACCGACGTCGGGCTGGCCGCGGAGGCGCGTGTGCAGCTGGCCGAGCGCGTCGGTGAGCTCATCGTCGTGGACCCGAACGGTTAACCTGGAGAACGAGTGAAGCGAACGGTCACCCATCTCGCCGACGGCCGGGAGCTCATCTACTTCGATGAGCGCGACGATGCGTCCCGGGACGCCGTCGACCAACGGGATCTGCCGCCGCCACCCCCGGCGTCGGAGATGCGGCACGACCCGATCCTGGACGAGTGGGTCGCGATCGCCGCGCACCGCCAGGCCCGCACCTTCCTGCCGCCGAGCGACCAGTGCCCGCTGTGCCCGTCGACGCCCGAGTGGCAGAGCGAGATCCCGGCGCCGGAGTACGACGTCGTGGTCTTCGAGAACCGCTTCCCCTCGTTCAGCCACCGCGTCGGGCCGGCCCAGGGCGACATCCTGCCCGGGCTCGTGCCGACCCGCCCGGCCGCCGGGCGCTGCGAGGTCGTCTGCTTCACCTCCGACCACAACGCCTCGTTCGCCTCGCTCACGCCCGCCCGGGTGCGCACGGTGATGGAGGCGTGGGCCGACCGCACCGCCGACCTGTCCACCCGCGACGACATCGAGCAGGTCTTCTGCTTCGAGAACCGCGGCGAGGAGATCGGGGTGACCCTGTCCCACCCGCACGGGCAGATCTACGCGTACCCGTTCGTCACCCCGCGCACCCGCCGCATGCTGCGCTCGGCCCGGGAGCACCGCGAGCGCAGCGCCGGCGGCAGCAACCTCTTCGCCGACGTGCTGGCCGCCGAGCGGGCCGCCGGGACGCGCATCGTGGCCGGCAACGAGCTGTGGACGGCGTTCGTGCCCGCGACGGCGCGCTGGCCGTTCGAGATCCACCTGTACCCGAACCGCCAGGTGGCCGACATCCCCGCGCTCACCACCGAGGAGCGCGACGCGTTCGGCCCGCTGTACCTCGAGGTCCTCAACCGCCTCGACGGCATGTTCGGGCTGGCCATGCCGTACATCGCGGCCTGGCACCAGGCACCCGTGCGGGTCGCGCGGGACCTCGCCTACCTGCACCTGCAGCTGTTCAGCACGCGGCGGGCGCCGGGCAAGCTCAAGTACCTGGCCGGGTCGGAGTCGGCGATGGGCGTGTTCGTCAACGACGTGCGCCCCGAGCAGGCGGCGCAGATGCTGCGGGAGGTCGTGCTGTGAGGACCGCGCTGGAAAGGCTCCCCGAGGGCCCGTGGGACGTCGTGTGGGCGAGCCCGGGCCGGGTGAACCTCATCGGCGAGCACACCGACTACAACGACGGCTTCGTGCTGCCCTTCGCCCTGCCGCACGCCACCGTGGTGGGCGGCCGGCGCGCCGACGGTCCGCAGTGGACGGTCACCTCCGAGCAGACCGGCGAGACGGTCACCTTCGGCCCCGACGACAAGGTCGAGGGCTGGGCGTCGTACGTCGCCGGGGTCGTCTGGGCGCTGCGCGAGGCCGGCCACGATGTCCCGGGTGCGTCCCTGACCATCACCTCGGACGTGCCGTTCGGGGCCGGGCTGTCCTCGTCGGCGGCGATCGAGTGCGCCGTGATGGCCGTCCTGCTGGACCTGGGCGGGATCGAGGTGCCGATGGCGGTACGCCCACGCCTGGCCCAGCGCGCCGAGAACGAGTACGTCGGCGCCCCCACCGGCATCATGGACCAGTCGGCCTCCACCCTGTGCCGGGCGGGCCACGCGTTGTTCCTGGACTGCCGGTCCCTGGCCACCGAGCAGGTGCCGTTCGACCTCGCCGCGCAGGGCCTGGCCGTCCTGGTCGTGGACAGCAAGGCCCCGCACGCCCACGTGACGAGCGAGTACGCGGCCCGCCGGCGCAGCTGCGAGGAGGCGGCGAAGATCCTCGACGTGCCGGCCCTGCGCGACGTGGCGCCGGACGGCCTGGAGGCGGCCCTGGCCCGGCTCGACGACGAGGTGATGCGCAAACGGGTCCGGCACGTGGTCACCGAGGACCAGCGCGTGCTGGACACCGTGGACGCCCTGCGGGCCGGCGACGCCCGGGCCATCGGACCGCTGATGACGGCCTCGCACGAGTCGATGCGCGACGACTACGAGATCACCGTGCCGCAGGTCGACACCGTGGTCACGGCGGCCCTCGCGGCCGGCGCGTACGGCGCCCGGATGACCGGCGGCGGCTTCGGCGGCTGCGTGCTCGCCCTGGTCGACGCGGACCGCTGCGAGGCGGTGGAGGCGGCGGTGCGGGAGGCGTTCGCCGAAGCCGGCTTCACGCCCCCCGACGCCTTCGTGGTCACCCCCGCCCAAGGGACCCACCGAGTCACCCGCTGAGGCCCGACGTGCTGCCGCCCGTAGGACCCGCTGCGCTCTTGAGGGGGTGTGGGTGGAGCGAAGCTCCCCCACCGCTCTTCAGGACATCGAGCGGTAATCAACGGTGCCGCATGGACCGTCCGATCAGCAGATCAGGCGGGCGTCGGCCCAGTCGGCGTGGTCGTGGTCGTTGCTGCCCGCGCTGCCCACGACCAGCCGCACGTTCGACCGCCCGGTGACGTCCACGTCGATCGCCACCGGGCTCGCGGCCGTCACGGTCGGGCTCGTGTAGAGCGTCGTGCCGTCGCCCAGCACCGAGAACGTGACGCCCGTGGAGACGGTGCCGACCTCGGCGTCGAGCCCGCCGATCGCGGTGAAGCGGGTGCAGCCGGCCGACGGGACGGTGATGTCGCTCGCCGCGTGGGCGCCGATGCCCTTCTGGTAGGAGACCCCGCCGACGGTCAGCACGCTGCCGTCCGCGGCCGCCGTCTCGCCGTTGGACCGGTCGCGCTCCACCGGGCCCCAGCCGTTGGTCGCCGTGCCCCAGGTGCGGTCGCTGACGGCCGAACCGGCGCCGGGGGTACCGCAGACCAGGGTCGCGCTCCCCCAGTCGCCGTGGTCGCTCGCGTTGCCGTCGCGGGCGTCGGTCACCCGCAGTTCGAGGGTCAGGTAGCCGCCGGTGGACACCGACAGGCGGGTCGGGGCCTGGCCACCGGTCTTGACCGGGCTGTAGCCGAGCAGCCGGCCGTCGCCGTAGACCGCGAAGCGCGCCGAGCCCGCGCCGCCCACCTCGGCGTCGATGCCGACCTGGGCGGTGAAGGTGCGGCAGGCGCGGCCGAGGTAGACGTGCACCGCCCCGTCCGCGTGGGCCCCGATGCCCTTGGCGAACGTGGTGCCGCCGACGTTCAGCGTGGTGCCGTCGGTGGCGCCGGTCTCGCCGTTGGAGCGGTTGCGCTCGGCCGGGCCCCAGCCGTTGCTGGTCGCGGCCCAGTTCAGGTCGCTGACCTGGTACGTGCCGGCGGCCGGGGCGGCGGCCAGGGAGCCGGCCCTGGTCACCCGGAACATCGCGGCGCCGTGGGCGGGGACCGAGGCGCTCAGGGCGCCGGTGGTCGAGCCGGTGGCGCCGGTCCAGAGGTTCTTCGTGGTGTACGAGGTGGACCCGGCGAGGCCGAGCACCGCGGTGTCGGTGGAGACACTGGCAGTACCGGTGCCGCGGTTGAACAACACGACGGCGACCGAACCGTCGCTCATCGGTTTGGCCCAGACCTCCTGGTCGCCCGCATCGGCCACGCGCCGGCCCTGGGAGCCGCCCCAGTCCCGGTTGACCGCGATGACGTCGGCGTTGCGCAGGATGCCCAGCGTCGCCGCGCTGACCGTGCGCAGGTCGTTGCCCAGCAGCAGCGGCGAGGACAGCAGCGACCAGAGCGAGAAGTGCGCGATGTTCTCGTCCTGGGTCAGCGACCCGTTGCCGACCTCGAGCATGTCGGGGTCGTTGTAGTACCCCTTGCGCGCGAACGGCTCCAGCCCGGCCTGCTGGTCCAGCAGCGAGGTGATGGTGGACCAGTTGGTGTTGATGTCGTCGGTGGTGCGCCAGGAGCTGCCGCCGACGTCCGGCCCGAAGACCCACGGCTCGTCGTTGCCCCAGTTGCAGATGCTGTAGACGATCTGGCGGCCGGTCGCCTTGAGCGCCTCGCCCATCGCCCGGTAGCGCTCCAGGGCGGGCCGGCCCTGGTTGTTGCAGTTGTCGTACTTCAGCAGGTCGATGCCCCAGGACGCCCACGTCTGCGCGTCAATGACCTCGTGGTCCAGGCTCGCGGGCAGTCCCTGGCAGGTGGCGGTGCCGGCCGAGGAGTAGATCCCGAGCTTCAGGCCGCGGGCGTGGACGTAGGTGGCGATGGCCGCGATGCCACCCGGGAAGCGCACCGGGTCGGGGCGCAGCCGGCCCTGCGCGTCCCGGGTGCCGGCCATCCAGCAGTCGTCGATGTCGACGTAGGTGTACCCGGAGTCCCGCAGTCCGGTGCTGACCATGGCGTCGGCGGTCGCCTTGATCAGGTTCTCGTCGATGTTGCAGCCGAACCGGTTCCAGCTGTTCCACCCCATGACGGGGGCGGTGAGCGGTCCTGGTTGAGGTGTCGCCGCGGCGGCGGCGGGCGACGCGCCGGTAACAGCGAGCGGGATGGATGCCGCGGCGACCAGCAGGAGGGTCGTGGCGGCCGTGTTCAGGGCGCGTTTCAGCACCCCAGGAGATCGGATCATCGCAGCTCCCCGGCGGTACGAGATCGAAATTGTTGAATATTGTTGTACGCCGATAAACACTGCCGCACAAGGTTCTTCATCGATGTCGGTCCGGCATCGCCCAGGTCTCGGTCATGTGACAGTTGGTGTTTGGTTTTGGTCGGGTGGGTGGAAAGTCTTGACAGAAAAAGTTGGAGGATGAGTGAATGCGATACACCTCGATGAGGTCCGCACAGACACCCCAGTCGACCCCTCGCTCAAGGGAGTGACACACGATGATCGATATGCGTGGCCGCTGGCGGCCCGCCCTGGCCGTGCTCAGCGCTGCGGCCCTGCTGATGACCGGCTGCGCGAAGTCCGAGGACGACAACGCCGGCGCCGGCGCGACGGCGAACGCCTCCGCCGCCGCGCAGGCCACGAAGTCGGCCGACGCCGCCGGTGCGAGCTGCACGCTGCAGCAGTTCGGCGGCACGAAGATCGACCTCAAGACCGCCCAGGTCGGCTTCTCCCAGTCGGAGAAGGAGGCCAACCCCTTCCGCATCGCCGAGACCCAGTCCATCAAGGACGAGGCGAAGAAGCTGGGCATCCCCGAGGCCAACCTCAAGACCACCAACGCCGACTCGAAGTTCGACAAGCAGATCACCGACGTGAGCACCCTGATCGACCAGGGCGTTCAGCTGCTGATCGTGGCCCCGCTGAACTCGGACGGCTGGGACTCGGTGTTCGCCAAGGCCTCGGCCAAGAAGATCCCGATCATCACGATCGACCGGAAGATCAACGCGAAGAGCTGCACCAACTACCTGACCTTCATCGGGTCGGACTTCGCGGAGCAGGGCAAGCGGGCCGCCGACAAGATGGCCAAGGCCATGAACAACACCGGCACCGTCGCGATCCTGCTCGGCGCCCCCGGCAACAACGTCACCACGCTGCGCACCAGCGGCTTCAAGGACGAGATCGCCAAGGTCGCCCCGGGTATTAAGATCGTCTTCGAGCAGACCGGCAACTTCTCGCGCGAAGAGGGCCAGAAGACGGCCGAGCAGCTGCTGCAGGCCAACCCGAACGTCAACGGCATCTACGCCGAGAACGACGAGATGGCCCTCGGCGCGGTGACCGCCCTCAAGGGCGCCAGCAAGAAGGCCGGCGACGTCAAGATCGTGACGATCGACGGCACCAAGGGCGCGGTCCAGGGCATCGTGGACGGCTGGATCTACTCGGTCATCGAGTCGAACCCGCGCTTCGGCCCGCTGGCCTTCTCGACCGCCGAGAAGTTCTTCAACGGCGAGGCGATCCCGGAGAACATCATCATCTCCGACCGCGAGTACGACTCGACCAACGCGTCGTCCGACATCGGTCTGTCCTACTGAGGCCTTGAACCCCTTGCCGGGCGAGCGCAGGCTCTCCCGGCAAGGGGTTCGGCGCGTGGAAAGAGGAAACATGTCCCTGCTGGAAGTGGCCGGGGTCAGCAAACAGTTCCCGGGCGTGCGCGCGCTCGACGACGTCTCGTTCACGCTGGAGCCGGGCGAGGTGCACGCGCTCGTCGGCGAGAACGGGGCCGGCAAGTCCACCCTGATCAAGGTCCTCACCGGCGTGTACCGCCCGGACGGCGGCGAGGTGCGCTACCAGGGCGAGCCGGTCTCCTTCGGCGGCCCGCTGGACGCCCAGGCGGCCGGGATCTCCACCATCTACCAGGAGGTCAACCTCGTCCCGCTGATGAGCGTGGCGCGCAACCTCTTCCTGACCCGGGAACCGCGCAACCGCCTGGGCCTCGTCGACGTGAGCCGGATGAACCGCGAGGCGGCCGAGATCCTGGCCGGCTACGGCATCACCTCCGACGTGCGCCGCCCGCTGGGCCTGATGCCCCTCGGCGCGCAGCAGATGGTGGCGCTGGCCCGGGCCGTCATGGTCGACGCCAAGGTCGTCGTGATGGACGAGCCGACCTCCTCGCTCGAGCCCCGCGAGGTGGAGACCCTCTTCGGCGTCATCCACCAGCTGCACGAGCGCGGCGTCGGGATCATCTACGTCAGCCACCGCCTGGACGAGCTGTACCGCATCTGCGACAGCGTCACGATCCTGCGCGACGGCAAGCTGGTGCACGCCGGCAAGCTGGCCGACCTGGAGCGCGTCCAGCTCGTCTCGCACATGCTGGGCCGCCCGGTCAACGCCGAGCGCTCGTTCACCAGCTTCGCCGGCGAGCACGACGCCGCCGGGGCCGCCCCGGTGCTGAAGGCCACCGACCTCAACAGCCGCCACCACCTCGCGGGCGTCAGCTTCGAGGTCCGGCCGGGCGAGGTCGTCGGGCTCGGCGGCCTGCTCGGCGCCGGGCGCAGCGAGACCATCAAGGCGGTGGCCGGCGCGCTGCCGCTGGACAGCGGCTCGGTCGAGGTCGACGGCCGGCCGCTGCGCCGCCCGACCCCGGTCAGCGCGCTCAAGGCCGGCATCGCCGTGCAGCCCGAGGACCGCAAGGCCGAGGGCATCGCGCTGGGGCTGTCGGTGCGGGAGAACATCGCCCTGGCGATCCTGCCCCGGCTGGCCACGGCCGGCGTGGTCTCCGAGCGGAAGATCGACGAGATCGTCGACACCTTCATGCAGCGGCTGCGGATCAAGGCGTCCAGCCCGCACCAGCGGGTCGGCGACCTCTCCGGCGGCAACCAGCAGAAGGTGCTCCTGGCCCGCCTGCTGGCCACCGGGCCGAAGGTGCTGCTGCTGGACGAGCCGACCCGCGGCATCGACGTGGGCGCGAAGGCGGAGGTGCAGGCGCTCATCGACGAGCTCGCCTCCGAGGGCCTCGGGGTGGTGCTGGTGTCCTCGGACGCCGAGGAGCTCATCGAGGGTTCCGACCGTGTGGTGGTACTGCGTGATGGCGCCGTGGTGGGCATGCTCCGCGGCGACGAAGTGACGACGGAGCAGCTGATGAACGTGATCGCGGTGGCGTCGTCATGACGGCCGTTACTGCTGTCGAGAAGGTCCAGGTCAACCGCTGGCGACAGCTCCTGCCGGTGTACGGCGTGTACGTGGCCCTGCTCGTGCTGGTGCTGTTCAACGTGGTGTACACCGACAACTTCCTCGAGTGGTCGAACCTGCGCATCCAGCTGGTCCAGGTCACCCCGGTGGTCATCGTGGCCCTCGGGATGGCGCTGGTCATCGGCACCGAGGGCATCGACCTGTCCGTCGGGTCCGTGATGGCCCTCGGCGCCGCGATCATCCCGCTGTACCTCGGCTACGGCCCGGTCGCGGCCATCGTCCTCGCGCTGGTCGGCGGCCTGGTCATCGGCTTCGTCAACGGCGGCCTCGTCGCGTTCGTGGGGCTGCAGCCGATCGTGGCCACCCTGGCCATGCTCGTGGCCGGGCGCGGCATCGCGCTGGTCGTGTCCAGCGGGCGCTACAAGGACATCCGCAACGCCGACTTCATCGAGATCGGCACCGGGCAGTTCCTCGGGGTGCCCTACACCGTCTGGATCGCCGCGGTCCTGGCCGTCGTGGTCGGCTTCGTGGTGCGCCGCACGGTCTTCGGCCGGCGCCTGCTCGCCATCGGCGACAACCGCCCGGCCGCGGTCCTGGCCGGCGTCCCGGTGCGCCGGGTCCTGGTGACGGTCTACATCATCAGCGCCGTGCTCGCCTCGGTCGCCGGCATCATCCAGGTGGCCCGGATCGGCTCGGCCGACGCGTCCCGGATCGGCCTGCTCATCGAGCTCTCCGCGATCACCGCGGTGGTCGTCGGCGGCACCCCGCTGACCGGCGGCAAGGTGCGCGTGCTCGGCACCGTGGCCGGCGCGCTGCTCATGCAGCTGCTGACCGCGACGATGATCGCCAACAACCTGCGCGACTCGACGGCGCAGATGGTGCAGGCGGTCATCATCCTGGTCGCCGTGTACGCGGCCCGCGAACGGAGGACCCGATGAGCAGCCAGACGGTCGTGACGCCCCCGGCGAAGGCGGCCCGGGCCGAGGCCGCCTCGATGCGCACCGAGCGCGTCGTCGAGCTGATCCAGCGCCAGGGCGCGCTCGCCGTGCTCGTGCTGGTGATCGTCGTCGGCGTGGTCACCTGGGACAGCTTCCGCACCTTCGACAACCTCGGCACGGTGCTCATCTCCACCGCGCCGCCGGCCCTGATCGCGCTGGGCATGACCTTCGTGATCATCAGCGGCGGCATCGACCTGTCCGTCGGGTCGCTGTACGTGCTCGGCGGGGTGCTCGCGGCCTGGGCGTCGCAGTACGGCACCTGGGCCGCGTTCGCGCTGCCGCTGGCCGTGTGCGGGGTGTTCGGGCTGGTGCAGGGCCTGATCATCGCGTACGCGCGGCTGGCGCCCTTCATCGTCACGCTGGCCGGCCTGCTCGGGGCCCGGGGCCTGATGCTCGCCCTGTCCGACGAAGGGGCCGACACCTACCTGGTGAAGACCGACTCCTTCAAGCACTTCGGCACCGGCGAGTTCCTGGGCATCGGTTACCCGGTCTACCTGGTCATCGCGCTCTTCGCGGTGGGGATGCTGCTGCTGTACCGCAGCCGCTTCGGCCAGTCCGTCTACGCCATCGGCGGCAGCGAGGACGCGGCCCGCCTGATGGGCGTGAAGATCCGCAGCACGCAGATCCGCGTCTACGTCCTGTCCGGCGTCCTGGCCGGGCTGGCCGGGGCGATCAACGCGGCCCGCCTCGGCTCCGGCGTCACGGTCCTCGGCACCGGCATGGAGCTGGACGCGATCGCCGCGGTGGTCGTCGGCGGCACGCTGCTGACCGGCGGGGCGGGCACCCTCGGCGGGACCATCGCCGGCGTCCTGCTGCTGCAGGTGATCCAGAACATCATCAACCAGATCGGCACGGTCACGTCGGCCTGGCAGACGGTCATCAGCGGGGCGTTCATCGCGCTGGTGGTCGTGGCCCAGACCTACCTGGCCAGGCTGCGGCGGGTGGCCTCCGGGTAGTGGGGTGCGGCAGGCCGTTCGGAGGGGCGTCACCGGTACATCCGGGGGCGCCCCTTTCCCCATGGTGCAAATTGCAATAGCTGACGCTCCGACTCCGGCCGCACACGTTGTGCGACTTCGGTCTTGGCCGGGCCGACAGGATGTCCTCCTGCCACCCAGCACTGGGACCATCGGCGTTGGAGGTTGCGTGTGAGCGTGCCCGGATACCGCGACATGCCGGGACGGCCCTGGGATGCCCACTCCCCCGTGGACCCCGCCGAGGCCGAGGACTTTCTGGCCCTGTTCCACCACGAGCAGCAGCCCGGCGGCAACGGGCGCGAGCGCCTGGCCCGGGTCCGCGACGAGATCGCCGAGACCGGCACGTACGTCCACACGTACGCCGAGCTCGTCTTCGGCGCCCGCGTGGCCTGGCGCAACGCCTCCCGCTGCATCGGCCGCCTCTACTGGCGCAGCCTCGTCGTGCGCGACCTGCGCAAGGTCACCACGGTCGCCGAGATCCACGAGGAGCTCGTGCGCCACCTGCGCCTGGCCGGTCAGCGCGAGCGGCACGTGATCCGCCCGGTCATCTCCGTCTTCGCCCAGCACATCCCCGGCCGCCCGGCGGTGCGGCTGTGGAACGACCAGCTGATCCGCTACGCCGGGCACCGCCACCCGGACGGCACCGTGGTCGGCGACCCGCGGTACGTCCAGTTCACCGAGACCCTGCAGCAGCACGGCTGGCGCGGCAAGCCCGCCAACCCGTTCGACGTGCTGCCCCTCGCGCTGGAGGCCCCGGACGGCACGGTGAGCCTGCACGAGCTGCCCGAGGACGCCGTGTGGGAGGTGCCGATCGAGCACCCGGAGCTGCGCTGGTTCGCCGAGCTGGGGCTGCGCTGGCACGCCATCCCGGCGATCGCGAACATGCGGCTCACCATCGGCGGCGTCGACTATCCGCTGGCGCCGTTCAACGGCTGGTACCTGGGCACCGAGATCGGCGCGCGCAACCTGGCCGACCGGGACCGGTACAACCTGCTGCCCCTGGTCGCGGCCCGAATGGGACTGGACACGTCGACCGAGCGCTCGCTGTGGAAGGACCGCGCCCTGGTCGAGCTGAACCGGGCCGTGCTGTGGTCCTTCGACCAGGCGGGCGCGCGCATCAGCGACCACCACACCGAGTCGGAGCGGTTCCTGGCCCACATGGTGAGCGAGGAGCGCTCGGGCCGCCCGACCCCGGCCGACTGGTCGTGGATCGTGCCGCCGATGAGCGGATCGACGACGGGCGTCTTTCACCGGTACTACGCCGAAGCCGACCAGCGCCCCGGCTTCTACCTCGACGCGGAGGCGCGCGAGCTGGGCAAGCGCGGACGTTCTCCGGTCCCGGCTCCGGCCGCGGCGCGTTGCCCGGTCGCCCACGCCCCGGCCGCCGACCATCCGCCGCTGCCCCGGCCCAGGCCGGTGCCGACGGTGATCCCGCCGGTGCGCCCGGCGTCGCCGGACGTGCTGGTGATGGAGGCCCCGGCGCCGGTACCTGCGCAGCGCCAGGGCTTCCTCAGCCGCCTGCTGAAACGCTGAGCGGTCAGCCCTTCAGGACCGTCGCCAGGGCGTCCACGGCGACGTCGATGTCGGCCTCGGTGACCGTCAGCGGCGGGGCCAGGCGCAGCGTCGAGCCGTGCGTGTCCTTGGCCAGCACGCCGAGCGCCATCAGCCGCTCGCTCGCCTCGCGCCCGGTCATCAGGGCCGGGTCGATGTCGATGCCGGCCCACAGCCCGCGCCCGCGGACCGCGGTCAGGCCGTGGCCGACCAGCTCGTTGAGCCGGCGGTGCAGGTGCGCGCCGACCGTGCGCGCCCGGTCCTGCGGCTCGCCGGTCTCCAGCAGCCCGATGACCGCCCGCGCCACCGCGCACGCCAGGGGGTTGCCACCGAACGTGGAGCCGTGCTCGCCGGGCCGCAGGACGCCCAGGACGGCGGCGTCCGCCGCGACCGCCGACACCGGGACGATGCCGCCACCCAGCGCCTTGCCCAGAACGTACATGTCGGGTACGACATTTTCGTCGTCGCAGGCGAACGTCGCGCCGGTGCGGCCGAGGCCGGACTGGATCTCGTCGGCCACGAACAGGACGTTGTTGTCGGTGCACAGGCGGCGCACGCCCGGCAGGTAGCCGCGCGGCGGGACCAGGACGCCGGCCTCACCCTGAATGGGCTCGAGCAGTACAGCCACGGTGGTTTGATCGATGGCGGCCTCGAGCGCGTCCAGGTCGCCGTAGGGCACGACGACGAACCCCGGCGTGTAAGGGCCGTAGTCCGCGCGCGCCTCCGGGTCGGTGGAGAAGCTCACGATGGTCGTGGTGCGGCCGTGGAAGTTGCCGTCCGCCACGATGATGGTGGCCTGGCCGTCCGGGACGCCCTTGACCTGGTACCCCCACTTGCGCGACACCTTGATCGCGGTCTCCACGGCCTCGGCGCCGCTGTTCATCGGCAGCACCATGTCCTTGCCGGTGAGCCGGGCCAGGTCGCGGCAGAACGGGCCGAACTGGTCGTGCAGGAAGGCGCGGCTGGTCAGCGTGACCCGGTCCAGCTGCTCGCGGGCAGCGGCGATGAGGCCGGGGTGGCGGTGGCCGAAGTTCAGCGCGGAGTACCCGGCCAGGCAGTCCAGGTAGCGGCGCCCGTCCACGTCGGTGACCCAGGCGCCCTCGGCCTCGGCGATGACGACCGGCAGCGGGTGGTAGTTGTGCGCGGTGTGCGCCTCCGCCTCTTCCACTGCGGTGCTCGTGCGATTGACGACGCTCGTCATGACCGGACCTCCAGGGTGCAGCACTTCGGCCCGCCGCCGGCCCGGTGCAGCTCGGAGACGTCGACGGGGACCGGCTGGAACCCCTTCGACGCTAGCGCTGCGGCCAGCCGGGTGGCGGCGGATGGCAGGACGACCCGGTGACCGTCGCTGACCGCGTTGAGGCCCAGCACGGCGGCGTCCTCGGCGGTGGCGAGCACGGCGTCGGGGTACAGCCGCCGCAGCACGGCCTGGCTGCCCGCGGAGAACGCGCCCGGGTAGTACGCGATGTTGTCCTTCGACAGCACGGTCAGCGCGGTGTCGAGGTGGTAGTAGCGCGGATCGACCAGCTGCAGGGTGAGCACCGGCCGGCCGAAGAGCTCCTGCGCCTCGGCGTGCGCGGCGTGCTCGGTGCGCAGCCCGGTGCCGGCCAGGATCCACTCGCCGGCCAGCAGCAGGTCGCCCTCGCCCTCGTTGACGCTCTTCGCCGCGTGCACGTCGAAGCCGTTGCGGGCGAACCACTCCAGGTAGGCCGGGCCCTCGTCGGCGCGCTCCGGGTGGCGGAACTGGGCGCCGTACACCCGGCCGTCCACGACCGTCGCGCCGTTGGCCGCGAAGACCATGTCGGGCAGGCCGGGGACCGGGTCGATGAGCTCGACGGTGTGGCCGAGGGACAGGTACAGCTCGTACAGCGTCGTCCACTGCGCGACGGCCCGCCCGGTGTCGACCGGCCGCGTCGGGTCCATCCACGGGTTGATCGCGTAGTCCACCGCGAAGTAGGTCGGGCGGCACATGAGGTAACGACGGCTCATGGACACAACCTACGGCCGGATTCGCTGCTTTTTGAGAGCTCTTCGTTGCGCTGTGCGTTGATCCGGCGGCGATTCGTTGCGTTAACGCAGCTCTCGCCAGTTGCCGGGCTGGGCCAGCAGGCCGGAGACGCAGTTCATGGCGCTGTCCTCGTCGGTGAACTCGTAACGGCGGGCGCGCCCGTCGGCCCCGCCCTCCCGCGACTCGACCCACCAGATGCCGGCGTCCTCGAAGAGGTAGACGTCGCGGCGGGCCAGCCGGCCCCAGGTGCCGTTCCACCAGTGTTTTCTGCGCTCCATGGGGCTTATTCGAACACATGTACCAACGTCACGGTAGGGTGGGTTAACGGAAGCCCGCCATGGGTACGCCTGCTCCATGTCGGCGGACCTCATCGAGCTCCTCACGGCCGAGCACCGCCGGCTGGAATCGCTGTTCGCCGACGTCGAGACGGCCCCGACGGCCGCGCGCCGGCGCGCGGCCCTCGCCGCCGCCGCGGCCGCGCTGGAGCGGCACACCGCGGCCGAGAACCGCTTCCTGCACCCCGCGCTGCACGAGCATCTGCCGGCCGGGCCGGACATCGCGGCGTACGAGGAGGCCGAACACGCCTCGTTCGACGGGCCGCTGACCATCGAGCGCTTCGACGCCGTACGCCAGCACATGCAGGAAGAGGAGACCGAGCTCTTCCCCCGCCTGGCCGAGGCCTGCCCGGCCGAGGAACTGCGCCGCCTGGGTGAGGCGATGCAATCCGTGCGTGTGACGGAATGATCGCGCGGGTAAGCCTGCATTTATGGCAGTTTCCGAGGACAGGCAGCCGCTGATCGCCACGCTCAAGAAGGCCGCGTTCCACCTCAAGGACGCGGGCATCCCCTTCTGCCTGGCGGGCAGCTTCGCCGTATACGCGCGCGGCGGCGAGTCCGTCGACCACGACATCGACTTCCTCATCAAGCAGGAGGACGCCGAGCGGGTCCTGGCCTCCCTGTCCGAGGTCGGCTTCCGCGGCGAGGTCCCGCCCGAGGGCTGGCTCGTCAAGGCCTGGGACGACGACCTCCTGATCGACTTCATCTTCTGCCCGGTGCAGCGCCCGGTGACCGACGCGACGCTCGAGGACACCGACATCATCGCGGTCAACGCCTGCCACATGCCGGTCCTCTCGGCCACCGAGCTGATGATCCACAAGACCCTGACCTGGTCCGCGCACTACTGCGACTTCGCCCGCGGCCTGCCGGTCGCGCGGTCGCTGCGCGAGCAGATCGACTGGCCACGGGTCTACCGGGAAACGGCCCACTCGCCCTACGCCCATGCTTTCCTGTTCTTGATCGACCGCCTCGGCGTGATGTCGATGGCCGAGGCCAGCGCGCTGGCGGCGGCCGTCTAAGGGGGAAACGATGTCCACAGACCAGTACGTCGAGGGCGAGCTGCAACACCTGCTCGCCGAGGACGACCGGATCACCGAGCAGGGGATCCGCTTCGTGCGCACCGACTCCGGGATCGCCCTCGTCGGCGAGGTGGAGAGCGCCGAGCGCCGCGCCATGATCTGCCAGGTCGTCAGCGAGGCGTTCCCGGACCTGCCGGTGCAGTGCAACATCGGCCTGACCCGCGTCCACGAGCCGGAAGAGGTGGAGGAGCTGTGAGCGGTACCGACTGCGTTCGCGTTGCCGCGGTAGGCGACGTCCACCTCGACGCCGACGTGGTCGGCCGCTACCGCCCCGCGCTCGAGCACCTCGGCGACAAGGCCGACCTGCTCCTCCTGGCCGGCGACCTGACCCGGCACGGCACCGCCGACGAGGCCCGCTGCGTGGCCCAGGAGTTCGGCGGCCTGGCGGTGCCGGTGGTGGCGATCCTCGGCAACCACGACTACCACTCCGACCAGCAGGATGCCGTTTCGTCGGTACTGCGCGACGCCGGCCTCATCGTCCTGGAGTGCTCCGGCACCGTCCTGGACTGCAACGGCGTCCGCGTGGGCGTAGCCGGCACAAAGGGCTTCGGCGGCGGCTTCGCGGGCGCGTGCGCCAGCGAGTTCGGCGAGCCGGAGATGAAGGCCTTCACCCGCCACGGCCGCGAACTGGCCGCCCGCTTCGGCGAGTCCCTGGCCGCGCTGGACTGCGACGTGAAGGTCGCGCTGACGCACTACTCCCCGGTCCCTGAAACCCTGCAGGGCGAGCCGCTGGAGATCTACCCGTTCCTGGGCTCCTACCACCTGGCCCAGGCCATCGACGCCACCACGAACGTCGGCCTGTCCGTACACGGCCACGCCCACGCCGGTTCCGAACGCGGCATGACCCCAGGCGGCGTCCCGGTCCGCAACGTCGCCCACCCGGTGATCAAGCAGGCTTACAACGTGTACCAACTGTCGGTCTCGACGGCACTCGCCCCGGTCTGATCCTGGCCACTCTGATCACTCTGAGCCCCTCCCTGAACGGGGAGGGGCTCAGCCCATGTTCGTGCTCTCCGGACTCCGCCGCGAGCCCTCCGTCCCGGTCGCCGACGACTGCCTTCCGCCCACCACGATCGTCGCCCAAACGGCCGGGGACCATAACCACGCACCGGGCGTCTGGATCGCGCTTCGGCGGCGTAGAGTCCGCATCCGCGTCGACGTCAAGATCAACGGTCGAGGGGAAGCGGACAAGGGAACAGCGATACTCGACAACGGGCGTGAACAGCATTGCGGACGCCTGATTCGAGCTTCTGCACGCGATTCCAGAGGTGCGGCGGCTGATGAGGAACGTCCGGGACACGTCCGACTACGGCGTTCGCAACCCGCTGAAGAAATCGGTCGAAGAGTCTCGCGAACTGCTGGCAACAGCTCTTGAGAAGCACGCATCGGAAACGTGGAGAGCGTCAGGCAAACCTGCGCCGATGTCCTGAAACACTCAGCGAACCGTAGCCTTGAGCGGGCTTGGCCACGCGGATGACCAGCACGACGGCGGCTTTGAGCCCCGAAAGGGGTTGACCATGTCGCGAACGGACAAGGACGGTCCGCATCACCCGCGGACCGGCTTGCGGCGCCTCATCGGCAGCGGTCCGCCGCGCTGGTTCATCCACGACAACTGGACGAGCAGGGACCGCCAAGCCGCACGGGCGGGGTGCCGTCGGGCCGCCGGCGAACATCGCGGGAACGGGATCGTCGATACCATCCCCATCACCCGGCAACATCGCCACGAGGGCCAGTGGCACTGGTGGTGACTTGACGTACCGGAGATCAGGCATCCGGATCTGCCACCGCTGGCGCCTGGTCTGCGGCCTCCCTGACATCGGCCTGGCGAGGGCGCAGACTGCGCGGGTGGAGTTCCAGCTCGCGTTTTCCGCGCCTGACGGCAGCCATCGCTTCCAGGTCTGGGTGGAGCCGGAGGGGATGTATTACGAACTCCCTGAGGCCGCACAGCTCGTCTTGTCGTTCCGGGGTCCCGACGCGATGCGGGCCGAGTTCACCCACCGGCCCGACAAAGTGATCATCTGGCGACCCGCCGACACGGAGGTCTGGGCCGTCGTGGCTGACGGCGAGGCGGAGCAGATCGCCGGCTGGCCCGACGTTCCCGCCCCGGGCCTGGATTCCGGCGGCGCTCAACCGAGCGCGCCCGGACGGGAACTGAGCGAGCAGCTGTTCCACCCAACCGATCGCCGCATGGTCCCTGGCGACCGCGCCGCCACCTAAGCCGTCGGCGCCGCGTCCACCCGGCAGCGCCCGCCATTTTCGTTCGGACACCAACGGGTTCGGCTCCGTCGTTGCGTCAGAAGGGTTCGACCAGTTCGCCGCGCAGAAACGTCAGGGCGTGGGCGAGCAGCCGCGACACGTGCATCTGCGAGATCCCGAGCCGCTCCGCGATCTGGGTCTGGGTGAGGTTGCCGAAGAAGCGCATCGCGATGATGCGCTGTTCGCGCTCCGGCAGCCGGGCGATCAGCGGCCGAAGCGACTCGCGGTCGTCCACCGCCTCCAGGGCGCGGTCGGACGAGCCCAGCAGGTCGGCGAGTTCGGCGCCGGTGTCGTCGCCGCCGGCGGGGGCGTTGATGGACAGGGCGCGGTACGCGTGGCCGGACTCCAGGCCCTCGATGACCTCTTCCTCCGAGACGCCGGCCCGGGCGGCCAGGTCGGCTACCGTCGGGGAGCGGCCGAGCTCCTGGGCCAGGTCGCCGGAGATCTTGCCGAGTTCGAGGCGGAGCTCCTGCAGCCGGCGGGGTACGCGCACGTCCCAGCCCTTGTCGCGGAAGTGGCGCTTGAGCTCGCCGACGATCATCGGGATGGCGTAGCTGGTGAAGGCGGCGCCGCGGGTGGGGTCGAAGCCGTCCACGGACTTGATCAGGCCTACGCCCGCCACCTGGTTGAGGTCGTCCAGCGGCTCGCCGCGGTTGCGGAAGCGGCGGGCGAGGTACTCGGCCAGCGGGAGGTACAGCTCGATGAGCCGGGCCCGGATGCGGGGCCGGTCGGGGCTGTCGGGCGGGAGGTCGGCCAGGACGGTGAGCAGGGCCTGAGCGGCGGCCTCGGCGTCCTTGCCGGGTGCGCGGGAACGATGGGAGGTGATGGACATGAGGGGATCCCCCTGCCTGCCTGCCGGGAGCGAGGGCACGCACGGGCGCGGCGGCTCACGGCGAAAGTTTCGGCCGGTCGGCGCCCTGGTCTCGAGCGCCCGGCACGGTCCCGCGGCGACTGGATCGCGGCTGATTTGACGATCCGCCGGGGTGCATCCGCCGCCTGGAACCGGTCCAGCGAAGAATGCAGATACGGTCCGACCAACGTACCGCGCCGCCCGGCCCCCGGGCAAGACGCACACCACTGAACGTGGTCAGGAGACCTCGGAGAGTTCGTCCTCTTCGGAGGCTTCCGAGGGCTCCTCGGGGGCGTCGGAGTCGGTAGTACCGGTGACCGTGCGGTACACCCGCTCGAGCTCGGTCGCCGCCCGCTCCCAGGTGTAGCGGGACCGGACGCGGTCGATCGCCGCGCTCGCGAAGCTCATCCGGCGCACCTCGTCGCCGAGCAGGGCGCGCAGGGCCCCGGCCATCGCGTTGATGTCGCGGGGCGGGACGAGCACGCCGGTCACGTTGTCGATGACGCTCTCGCCGATGCCGCCGAGCTCGTAGGCGACCACCGGCACGCCGCAGGCCATCGCCTCCAGCGGGGTCAGGCCGAACGGCTCGTACCAGGGCGCGCAGGCCAGCACGTCGGCCGAGCGGTACCAGCCGGCCAGTTCCTCCTGGGTGACCGCGCCGACGATGCGCAGCCGGTCGCCGACGCCGTGCGAGTCGGCCAGCTGCAGCAGCCGGCGGGCCTCGGGGTCGGCGTCGATGTCGCGGGGCGGGCGGGCCGGGTCGGAGCCGCCGACGACGACCAGCTCGGCGCCCGGCACCCGGCGCAGCGCCTCGACCAGATCGCCGAAGCCCTTGCGGGCCACCAGCGGGCCGACGGTGAGGATGCGGCGCAGGCCCGGGCGGCGGTGGTCGGCGGCCGGGCCGGTCGGGGTGAAGACGTCCACGTCGACGCCGGACGGGACGATCACGGTGGCGGCGCGGCGTACCCCCATCCGGCCCAGCTCGGCCACCTCGTCCTCGCTCTGCGCGACGACGCGGTCGGCGAGCGAGCCCAGGGTGCGCTCCAGCCCGGCGCGGGGGCCCGGCTTGGCGTTGTGGTCGGCGGGCAGCGCGCGGCGCTCGGCGGAGGCGAGGCCGTGGTACGTCACGACGACCGGGCGGCGCACCTCCGCGGTCGCGGTCAGCGCGGCGAGGCCGGAGAGCCAGTAGTGGGCGTGCACGACGTCGGGCGCGGCGCCGGGGTCCTCGGCCCAGCGCGCGGCCAGGGCCCGGCCGAAGTCACCCATCAGCGGCAGTTGCTCGTCGGGCGGCAGCGGCGCCTCGGGTCCGGCCGGCACGTGCTCGATCGACACGCCCGGGGAAAATTGCACCGTGGCGGGGGCGGCGCCGTCCTCGCGGCGGACGTACACGGTCACCTCGTGCCCCATCGCGCCGAGGGCCTTGGCCACGGCCGCCACGTGCGTGTGCCGGCCTCCCGCCACCGGGCCGCCCAGCCCGAGTGGGCTGGCCTGAGCGGAGACCAGGGCGATCCTCAAGACTCCGACCTCCACCGAACCGACTGCGCTTACCTGCCACCGCCCCTACCCGGGCCGGATGGTGGTAAACATCAACGGGCGAGCCGGACGACGGCTCGCGCACGCGAGCATGGACAGTCACACGGACGGGAGAGGGAACGGCATGGCCGACAGGGCCCCCGAGGGCGGCAACAGCAGCGCGGAGCCGGCCGAGGCGCTCGCCGCGCTCGTCGCGAAGCTGCGGGCCGAGCTGACCGGGGTGCGCACCGCCATGCGGAACCGCGCCGTCATCGAGCAGGCCAAGGGTGTGCTCGTCGAGCGGCTCGGGATCACCCCGGACCAGGGCTTCGACCAGCTCGTCCGGCTCAGCCAGCGGACCAACATCAAGCTGATCGAGGTCGCGGCGGCGATCGTCGGCACCACCTCGCCCGACCCCAACGCGCCCGATGTGGTGAATCTCATCGACGACGAGCTCCGCCAGCACGTCGCGCGCACGAGGGCAAAGGACAAAAAGCCCGAAAAGCCGGATATGGTACCGGCGGTTGCTCGCAAACGCGCCAGCCGTACACCCGAAGTCGAAGCTCTTCAGTCCCAGCACCAGCTGCTCAGTGCGCGGGTCGCGGCCGCCCGGTCCTATGACGAGATCTGCGAGGTGCTCGGCACCGCCCCCACCGCGTGGCCGGCCCCCACCGCGGTGCTGCTGACCCTGCTCGACCCGGACGGCGCCCAGCGCGGCGTCGGGACCTTCGGGGTGCCGGGCGAGGTGCGCAGCCGCTGGTCGCGGATCCCCCCGGACCCGGGCCTGCCGCTGGTCGTGGCCGCGCAGGACGTCGAGACGCTCTGGCTCGCGCCGGAGCCCGACGCCCGGCGCCGCTTCCCGGTGCTCGGCCAGCAGCCGTTCAGCGGCGAGACGCTGCTCGTCTCGCCGTTGATCTCCGACGAGCGGGTCATCGGCGGCATCCTCATGACCTGGGCCGAGGGGCTCCCGGAGGCCGAGGAGCTGCGCCGGTACGTCGCGGCGCTCCTCGAACCCGTCGCCCGCCAGGTCGACACGCTCATCCGCGACGAGATCGCCAGCGCCTGGTTCCACGTCGACGGCGAGGAGAGCGGGCAGGGCGCCCCGGCCCAGGTGTGGCTGCCGACCGTGGCCGACGCGCTGCACGACCCCGGCGCGCTGCTGTCCCCGGTGCACGAGGACGGGCAGCTGGTCGACTTCCGCGTGGAGTACGCGAACGGCCTGGCCCGCCAGATCTTCTCCGGCGCGCGGGTCGATCCGGACGAGGCGACGCTGCTGGCCGCGTACCCGGCGCTGGGCAGTGCCACGCTGCTGCCCGAGTTCGCCCGGGTGCTGCAGGACGGCCAGCCCCGCCGCCTGGAGGGCCTGCGGGCCGACCCGCGCACCGACGGAGTGCCCGGGCCGCAGACGCTGACCGTGCACGCGGTGCGCCTGTGGGACCGGGTGTTCGCGGTGTGGAAGGTCGCCACCGAGGCCGACCTGCTCTACGACCAGCTGCTGCAGGCCGAGCGCATCGCGGGCATCGGCTCGTTCTGCTGGGAGCTGCGCGACCCCGAGCCGCGCTGCTCCCCCGAGCTCGTCCGGCTCTTCCACCGCGGCCAGGCCGGCGGCCGCGACGTGCGCAACGGGGAGGCGCGCATCCCGGTCGACGAGCTGACCGCGAGCGTGCATCCGGATGATCTGCTGGCCGTACAAGATGCGGTAAGGCGCACGATCGTCGAGGGCAAGCAGCTGCTCGCCGAGATCCGCGGGGCCGGCCGCGTCAACGGCCGCCGGCTGCGGCTCACCGCCGAGGCCATCCACGACGACACCGGCAACGTCATCGCGGTGCGCGGCACGGTCCAGGACGTCACCGAGGAGCGCGCGATCGAGGCCCGCCTGCGCCGCGCCGAGGAGGCCCTGGCCGCCCAGCGCCACCGCCTGGCCGACGAGCGCCGCGCGGCCGAGGCGCTGCAGAAGGCCCTCCTGCCCACCGACCCCGAACTCGGCCACCTCGAGGGCGTCGAGATCTGCGGCCGCTGCCGCTCCCCCGAACGCGTCGGCACGATCGACGGCGACTGGTACGACGCCACCCCCGTAGGCCCCGACGGCTCCTCCATCCTCGTCCTGGGCGACGTGGACGAGCGCGGCCTGTCCTCGATGACGACGGCCGCCCGGCTGCGCTACGCGGTGCGCGCGTACGCGATGCTGGACATGCCGCCGGGCGAGATCCTCACCGCGGTCAACGGCATGCTGTGCGCCATGGAGGTCGACCACACGGCGTGCCTCATCGTCGCCAGGTACAACCCGCAGACCCGCGAACTGCGCTGGGCCGCCGCGGGCCAGGTCGCCCCGATCCGCTACGACGCCGCCGGCCAGGGAACGGTCCTCTCGGGCCCGCTCGGCCTGCCACTGGGCGAGGTGGACCAGATGCAGTACTCGGACGCGGCCGTGACCCTGGCCCCCGGCGACCGCGTGCTCTTCTACACCGGCCTCAACGCGACCGTCTCCCGGCGCCGCGGCGGGGGTCTGGACCTGGTCCGGCGGGCGGGCGAGCAGGTGGACCTGGCCGACTTCGACGCCGTGGTCACGCACCTCATGACGGTCCTCAACGTGCCGGAGGACGAGGACGTCTGCGCGATGCTGGTGCACGTGCCCTAGGCGCGTTCACAGCGTGCGCGAGTCCCAGTCCCAGGCAAGGTCGAGCCCGTCGAAGCGGCCGAGCGCGTCGCGATGCCGGCCGGCGATCACGATCCGGTCGGGGCCGAGGTGGGCGAGCAGGTCGTCGTCGCCGAAGTACCGCAGCGCCGGGTCGGGCCACTGCCACAACCCGTCGTCGAGCTCGCGCAGCCGCACCTTGACCGCTCGCACCGCGTCGACCGGCGGCGCCATTCGCACGAGCCCGTGCAGCGGCGCATAGGTGGCCTCATAGACCGCCGCATAGACCAGAAACCGCGACAACGGCAGTCCCGTGTACAGCTCGTCGTTCTCGAGAACCTCCGGATCCCTGGACCCGGCGTGGAAGGCGGCCTCGTCGAAGGAGTACCAGTCCTCGCTCCCCTGCCAGAACCGCGCCCCACCGGGCGGCAACATCTCGTGATCCCGGCTCAACGGAAACGTGTACCGCGCCGCCAGCCGATGCCACTCCGCGAGCGCCTCGGGCACGCCGGGCAGCTCGAGCGCGACGGCCGGGCGGTCGGGCGGCCCGTACCAGCGATACACGAACCGCCCGAGGCTGTCGGGCGCGACGACGTCCAACTCGTACACGCGCAACATCATGCCGCGTTGTTGCATATTCGCTACCAAAACCCAGAAGTAGACCATTACGAATATTGATGAAATCGCGTACTCTCCGGCCCATGTCGGACGAGTCCGGGACGGGGACGACTCGGGACGAGGTGCCTTCAGCCCCTGCTGAACCCTCGTCAACACCAACACGCGAATCGACCGGTACCACTGCCAAGCCCTCGCCGCCCGCGCGTGATTCGACCGCGGCCGCCCCTGCGACGCCGCCGACCGCCGACGCCGACGAGACCGACGACGCCGAAGGCACCGACGGCACCGACGCGCCACCGCGAGCCGCCCGCGCTGCCGACGCCGACGCCGACAAGACCGACGGCGACAAGACCGACGGCGCCGACGCCGACGGCTCAACGGCGAGCCCGGCCGCGGGTGCCGAGGCCGCCGTCGTCGACGCGAGCGTCATCGAGCACGCGAGTGTCCGCGAGCTGGCCGCCCAGTTCGAGGAGGAGAAGCCCGGCCGCCGGGTCCGCGGCCCCATCGACGTCGGCGTCACGGCCGTCGCCGCGCTGGCCGCGGTGCTCGTGCTCTGGCAGGTGTTCCGCCCCTTGGCCCAGGGCAGCCAGTACTACCTCGTGATTTTCCTCGGCCTCGTCCTGCCGCTGGTGTTCATTCTTTACCCCTCGGGTATCAGCTTCAGGAGGCGTCGCGAACCCCAGGACGGCCCGGTCCTCGGCGGGGGCCCGACCGCCGGGGACTGGGTCCTCGCCGTCGTCGCGCTCGCCACGAGTCTCTATCCGGTGCTGCCCTTCGGCGGCGGGTACGACGGCTTCCTCGACCGCCAGGGCCTGCTCGACCCGCTCGACGTGATCATGGGTGCGGCGCTGCTGCTGCTCGTGATCGAGGCGTGCCGGCGCACCACGGGCTGGGTGCTGCCGGTCGTGTGCGCGCTGTTCCTCGGGTACGACTACTACGGCGGCTTCCTGCCCCAGACCTGGGAGATCGCCCACGCGGGGCTGGACTTCGACCAGATCGTCGACGCACTGTACAACTCGCCGAGCGGGTTCTACGGCACCCCGCTGGACGTCGCCGCCTCGTACATCGTGCTGTTCACCATCTACGGCGCGGTGCTCGACCTGTCCGGCGCCGGCGCGTTCTTCGTCGAGCTGTCGGTGGCCGCGTTCCGCCGCTCCCGCAGCGCGGCCGGACGGACGGCGGTGGCGTCGGGCTTTCTCCTCGGTACCGTATCCGGCTCCGGAGCGGCGACGACCGTCAGCATCGGCGCGGTCACCTGGCCCATCCTGCGCCGCGCCGGCTATCCCGCCGAACGCGCGGGCGGCATGCTCGCCGCCGCCGGCGTGGGCGCGATCCTGTCTCCGCCGACCCTGGGCGCCGCGGCGTTCATCATCGCCGAATACCTCGACGTGTCATATCTGAAAGTGCTGGCCTGGGCAACGGTACCCACAGTCCTCTACTACCTCGGCATCCTGCTCTCGGTCGAGATCGACGCGCGGCGGTTCGGAGCACGAGCGGTACAGTTGAAGGTGCCTGGGGCTTGGTCTTTGCTCGCCCGCTTCGGCTATCACTTTCTGTCGCTGTTCGTGATCATCATCCTGCTGGCCCTGGGCCGCTCGGCCACGCAGGCGGTCGTGTGGGCCACGCTGCTCGCGGCGGTGTTGTCGTTCCTGGACAGGCGCCACCGCCTGACCCCGCGCCGCCTGGTCGAGGCCCTGGCGGCGGGCATCCGCGGCGTGCTGCCGGTCGTGGCCGTCTGCACCGCCGCCGGCGTGATCACCGCGAGCACTACCAAGACCGGCCTCGGCCCGCAGCTGTCCAGCCTGATGGTCGACTGGGCCCAGGCCCTCGCCACCAACCACACCGCGGTCGTGGCGCTCACGGCCGTCTTCGCCGCGATCGCGATGACCCTGCTGGGCCTGGCGGTGCCCGTCACCGCGTCCTTCATCATCGGCTGGGTCATCCTCGGCCAGGCCCTGCTCAACCTCGGCATCCCCGAACCCGCGACCGCGATGTTCATCTTCTACTTCGCGGTCCTGTCCGAGGCCACCCCGCCCACGGCCCTGGCCTCGGTGGCGGCGGCCGCGGTGACCGGCGGCCGGGTGTTCCCGACGATGTGGCAGACGCTCCGGTACGCCCTGCCCGCCTACCTCGTCCCGATCGCCTTCGTCGTGACCCCCGCCGGCCAGGGCCTCCTCGGCATCGGCGGCTGGGACAGCGTCGCCTTCGCCCTGACCGCCTCCGCCGCCGGCGTCCTGGCGTTGTCCGTCGCGGCCGGCGGCTGGTTCATCGGTTTGGGACCCGCCTCGCTCGTACCGCGAGTGCTCTCCGGCCTGGCCGCACTCGCCCTGCTCTGGCTCGACCTGTGGACCGTCACCGCCGGCGCGCTCCTCCTGACCCTGGCGGGACTGCTCGTGTTTCTCTCACCGCGAAGGAGCTCACGTGCCCACCCCCAATCCCCCGCGCGCAACGATTCCGACGCCGACCCAGCCCACGACCTTGGCGACCGCTCGGCCGACGACCACCGCAACGCCACCGCCCGCACCGCGCACGACTAACCCGGCCGGCTCGCAGCACCCGACAGCGACGGCGACCCCGACAGCGACGGCGACCCTGACGGCGGCGACGACAGGCTCACAGCGCACAACCTCGACAGCGACGGCAGGTTCGCAGCGCACAACCTCGACAGCGACGGCAGGCTCGCAGCGCACAACCTCGACAGCGACGGCAGGTTCACAGCGCACGGCGACGAAGCCCTTCCGGCTGGTGGTCGCGGTGATGGCGGCGACGGCCCTGCTGGCGGGGGTGGCCGGCTGCGGGGGCCGGCAGACGCCCGCGGGAACGTCTGACAACGCGGCCTCCGGCGCAGCGGCGGGCAACTGCAGCGTCGCGAACGAAACCCGCATCTCGATCGCGACCGGCAACACCACCGGCGTGTACTACGTCGTCGGCAACGCGTTCGCCGAGCAGGTCACGAAGGCGACCGACAACAAGGTGAAGGCCACCGCGGCCGAGACCCAGGCTTCCGTCGGCAACATCCAGAGCCTCGACAAGGGCGACTACCAGGTCGCGTTCTCCCTCTTCGACACGGCAACGGACGCGGTGCAGGGCACCGGCTCCTTCACCAAGCCCGTGCAGATCGCCGCGTTGGGCCGCATCTACGACAACTCGACCCACGTCGTCGTACGCGCCGACAGCGGCATCACCTCCGTGGCCGGCATGAAGGGCAAGCGCGTCTCCACCGGCTCCCCCAAGTCCGGCACCGAGGTCATCGCCCAGCGCCTGTTGAAGGCGGCCGGCCTAGACCCGGACAAGGACATCCAGCCCCAGCGCCTCGACCTGCAGAAGACGACCGACGGCATGAAGGCCGGCACCATCGACGCCTTCTTCTGGTCGGGCGGCCTACCCACGTCGGGCGTCACCGACCTGTTCACCACCGCGGGCGACAAGGTGAAGTTCCTCGACATCGACTCCCTTCTGCCGAAGATGCAGCAGTTGAGCCCGGCCTACCAGGCGGGCACCATCCCGTCGGCGACGTACAAGACGGCGACCGACGTCAAGACCATCGTCGTCCCGAACGTCCTGCTGGTCCGCTCCGACATGGACGCCGGCCTGGCCTGCGTCCTGACGAAGACCCTGGTGGAGAAGCGCGACCAACTCGCCCAGGCCAACCCGGCGGCCAAGGGCATCACCCTGGAGACGGTGCGCAAGACCGCCCCCGTCCCGATGCACCCCGGCGCGACCGCCGCCCTGGACTCACTCGGCGCCGCGAAGTAACCGCCAGACGACCAACCCCCTTTCTCGTTGCTGCTCGAGGCCGCGGCCCCTCTCCCATGGGGCCGCGGTCTCCTGCTACGGAGGTCCCAGCACCCCCGCCAAGTGCGCATGCACTGCCCGGGCCGCACCCTGCGCCGCCTCGATCGCCGCCACGTCGTCGGGGTCGTGTGGAAAGAACGTGAGGCGCCCATCCTCACGCAGCACCACCGGCACCTCGACGCGCTCCAGGATCGCCGACAGGGTCCACTGCGCGTCCAGTGCCGCCCGACTGGCCCGGCGGACCACCTGAGCCGGCACCCGCCACAGGTCTTCGACCGTGAACGTCGCCGGTGAACCCACATCGGCTGCCATGCATCAAGGCTAAAAAGGCCCGCCGACCCCTCGCTAGCAAGATTTTCTTCCTGTGGATAACCCGGCCAGGCGCGGCACGGCCGCACCGGCGATCGGCACACGAAAGCGGCGCGACCGCACCGGTCATCGGCACACGAGAGCGGCGCGCCCCACACCGGTGACCGGCGCACGGAAGCGGCGCGCCCGCACCGGCGATCAGCACACGAGAGCGGCGCGACCGCATCGGTCATCGGCATATGCAACCTGGCGGTCTAACGGATGTCGATGCGCCCGTCAAGAGCGGAAACCGGACCCGTTGAGCCGATAACACGCCGCTCACCAGCCCGTATATTGGCTGCGTGGACGCGCGAGGTTACCGGCTCGGGGTCGATTTCGGTACCTCGAACACTGTTGCGATGCTGGCCTGGCCCGATGGTCATGTCCGGCCGCTGCTCTTCGACGGATCCCCCACGCTGCCGTCGTCGGTGTACGCCGACGCGCAACAGGGGCTGCTCACCGGGCGCGACGCGATGCATGCGGCGCGGATCAGCCCGGAACGGTACGAGCCGAATCCGAAGCGGCGCATCGACGAACCGGCCGTGCTGCTGGGTGATCACGAGATCTCGACCGTCGACCTGATCGCCGCCGTCCTGGTCCGCGTGGCCGGCGAGGCGCGGCGGGTGTCCGGCGGCGCGCTCGGGCCGGCCACCATCACGTGCCCCGCGGCCTGGGCCCAGACCCGGCGCGGCGTGCTCATCGCGGCCGCCGAGCGGGCCGGGCTGGGCCGGGTCACGCTGGTCCCCGAGCCCGTCGCCGCCGCGCAGGTCTTCCTGTCCATCGCCGGGCAGGTGGGCCCCGGCTCGGCCTTCGTGGTGTACGACCTCGGCGCCGGCACCTTCGACGCCTCCGTCGTCCGGCACGGCAACGGCACGTTCGAGGTGCTCTCGGCCGAGGGGCTGAGCACGTCGGGCGGCTTGGACATCGACGCCGCGATCGTCGGGTACCTCGGTGCCGTCCACGCCGGCCGCGACCCCCAGGCCTGGCAGCGCCTGACCCACCCCGCGACCAGTGCCGACCGCCGCGCGAACCGCCTGCTCTGGGACGACGTCCGCAACGCGAAGGAGATGCTCTCGCGCACCTCCTCGACGATGATCCACGTCCCTACCTTCGAGACCGACGCCCCGCTCGGCCGCGACCAGTTCGAGGAGCTCGCCCGCCCGATCCTGACCGCCACCGTCACCTCGACCCGCGCCGCCATCGCCGCCGCGGGCCTGAACCGGGCCGAGGTCAAGGGCGTCTTCCTGGTCGGCGGCGGCAGCCGGATCCCGTTGGTCGCCACGCTCCTGCACCAGGCCCTCGGCGTCGCCCCCACCGTCGTGGAACAGCCGGAACTCGTGGTCGCCCAAGGCGCGGTGGGCGCTTCCGAGCAGGCGGTCGTACCCGCTGTGCTCCGCCCCACCAGCGCCCGCGCCTCGGTCCCGAGCACCCCCGCGGCGCCGACGTCCCCGTCCGCCCCACCGTCGGCGGCTCAGATGTCGGCTCCGCCGATCTACACCAGCCCGCCGACGAACCCGGTCCCGGCGTCCCAGATCTCCGCCCCGCCGACGTCCTCCCCGGTCTCGACGCCCCCGGTGTCCACACCCCCGTTGTACGGCTCCCCCACCGGCCCCACCTCCGGCGCCGCCGCATACGCCCCGCCTCAGACCGCCACCCCGGCGACATACGGCCAGCCGGCCACACCCTCGTACGCGCCGACCTCCGGCTCACCCACGTACCCGCCGCCGAACGCCGCGACCCCGAAGCCGCCCGCGTTCGCCGCCCCGGCCGCACCACCGCCCTCCGGCCCACCCGGCATCGGCGGCCGGCCGATGGCCCCGAGCTACGCCGCACCCGAACCGCCGGCCAGGAAGAAACGCACCGGCACCCTGGTAGCGGCCGCCGTGGTAGTCCTCCTCGTCCTGGCCGGCGGCGCCTACGGCGTCAGCAAGCTCCTCGGCGACAAGACCGACAACAACGGCGGCGGCGGTGACACCGGCTCCGACACCGGCTCCGACACCTCCCAGGTCCAGGCCGACATCGAGCGCACCAACGTCGACTGGTACACCAAGGCCGACGACTACGACGAGAAGGCCGGCACCACGGTCGGCTACAACTGCCCGGCCAAGGGCGAGATCGGCACCGTCTACGGCACCGGCATCTACACCACCGACTCCTCGGTCTGCACCGCCGCCGTCCACGACGGCCGCATCACCCTGGAAGACGGCGGCCGCATCATCATCAAAATCGTCCAGGGCCCCGACTCGTACGAAAGCACGTACCAGCACGGCATCAACACCACCGCCTACGGCCCTTGGCCCTGGGCTTTCCAGATCGTCGGCTGAACAAAGCAACCACCGCGATCCGAGGAGCGCCATCCCGCGCTGAGGCAAACGGCTCGAGCTACAGCGTCTGCGTCACGGCCACCGCCAGCAGTTCGCTCGAGTGGCTGCCGAACACGCCCACCGTGGCCGGGCGCGGGGTGAAGCCCGGCAGGCCGGTCAGCCCGTCGCTGCCGTCCACCAGCCGCAGCTTGAACGGGTCGGTGCCGCGCAGGACCAGCGTCACGTTCAGGCCGGCCGTCGGGGGGCCGTGGAAGACGACGCCGAAGCGGTTCTGGTCGGTGATGTAGGTCTTGGCCGCGCGGCCCTCGACCGTGGCTGACACCACGCGGTGGTCGCCGACCTCGCCGTAGAAGGACAGGAAGCGCACGTCGCGCTGCGAGGCGATGTGCAGCGTCAAGGTGCGCTGGTCGCCCGACCTGTCGTCGGCGACGATCGTGGCCTGCGGGGCCGGGAGGTTGGCCGCCTCGGCCGGGCCGACCGACAGCTCGCCCTCCGGCAGCACCGGGAACTGGCGGTTGAGCTGCTGGTGGGTCTTCACGTACTTGCGCGTCCAGTCGCCCGGGGACTGCTCCAGGCTGACCCACTCGGCGGTGCCGGTGTCGCGGTCGAGGGCGTACATGAGGTGGGTCGGCTCCGGGTGCTGGGCGTCCCAGTTGTCGTTGATCATGCCCGTGGTGGTGCACACGAGCGCGACGAGCAGGGCGGCGAGGGCCGGGGCGGCACCGAGGCGGCGGCGGCGCTCGGCGGTCGACGCGCGGTACAGCAGCTCCAGGACCGGCAGGGCGGCCAGGCCCAGCAGCATGCCGAACAGGGCCGGGGCGGCGCCCGTGGCCAGGCCCAGCGCGGGGAAGAACAGGGCGACCGTCGGGGCCAGGATCAGCGTCGCCACCGCCGCGCTCACCGTCAGCACGGCCACCCGGGCGAGCGGGTGGCGCAGGTACAGCGCGGCGATCCCGGCCAGCGCCCCGACCAGGGCCGGCAGCGCGACCAGGTAGGAACCGCCGGGGATGGCCGCGGCGAACACGGCGCCGAGCAGAGCGAGCAGTCCCAACGCCCCGGTGGCGAGAGGTATGGGTCCTACGCGTCGGCGGCTCAGGGCGTACCAACACAGCAGCACCGCCGCCGTCAGCGCCACGACGCCGAAGCGGAACCAGCTCGGCCGGGCCGGGTCCAGCAGTTCGCCGTAGCCGGGCCGGATCGCCACCAGGAGGGTCCAGAGGAGCTGGGCGGCGACGGCGACGCCGATCAGCGGCACCAGCGCCAGCCCGAGCCCCGCGAGCGTCCTCGGCACCGAGGTCAGGCCGCGGCGGCGGGCCAGGAAGACCAGGGCGCCCACAGCCACCAGGGCCAGGATCGCCAGCGGCCAGGTCAGCGCGGCCGGGTAACGGACCAGGAACCCGGCGAACGGGAAGTAGACCGCGTCGCCGCTCGCCGGCTTCATGAGCGGGGCCAGGTCGGCGGCGCCGAACGCGCGGGCCAGGGCCAGCGCCTCGTCGCCGTGGTGCTGCAGGCTGGCGCGGTTCATGGTGGTCGTCCGGTCGAACGGGCTGTGGTAGACCCACGAGCCGTCGATGTACGCCGTGTTGAGCCCGGTGAACCGGCTCTGGGCCAGCACGGGGGTGAAGTCGGTGTCGTTGGAGAGCAGGCGGTACACCTCGACGGCGAGGCTGGTGCCGACCGGTTCGGGCGTCTTGGCGTACACGTCGATCAGGTCGGCGTTGCCCTCGGAGGTCTGGAACATCACGGCCGGCCCGCTGCTGCCCCGGGCCTCGAAGTTGAGCACGACCGACTGCTTCTGGCCGAGCGGGTGCTGCCCGACGAACGCCTCGGCGCCGCACAGGCAGGCCTCCTCGGCGTCGGTGAACACGAACACGACGTCGTTGCGCGGCTTGGCGGTGCCGCCCTGGGTGAGCGCCCGCGCGACCTCGAGGAGCGTGCTGGAGCCGGCCCCGTCGTCGTTGGCGCCGTAGCTGACCTGCACCGAGTCGTAATGGGCCATGAGCACGACCTGGCCGGTGGGGTCGGTGCCGGGCAGCACCGCGACCACGTTGTCGACGTGGGCCATACCGCCGTCGCCGAACTTGCCGGCGTTCACGCCGACGGTGTCCTGGACCTGGGGTGCGAGCCCGTAGCCGCGCAGGGTGTCGCTGATGTAGGAGCGCACCCGGGTGGCGGCCGGGCTGCCGGTGACGTGCACCTCCTGGCCGATGTGCTCGACGTGCTCGAACGCCCGGGCGGCGGAGAACTCGGCCGCGGAGATGGAGGCCGGCCGGGGCGCGGGCGGCTGGACGTCCCAGATCCCCAGGGCCGCGATCAACCCGAGCACCACCAGCACCACGGCGGCCGTCAAGGGGCGCCGGGGCGGTTCACCGAAACTGCGATCGGACACGGGGTTCGTCCTCCTGGGGTGCGGGGGTGATCCACATTCTGCACCCGGGGTACGACAGTTTTCGGCGGGGCCGTTCAGCTCGAATTCGAAGCGTGATGTCGCCCGAACGGAGTGCTGTGGTTCATGAACGGGTGCCGCTCGGTTGTTGGCGACCTGAAGGGCCCGCGGACTGCCTAGCGTCATCGTTCATGAACAACGAACTCACCCCTGCCGCCGCCGTCGAGTTCGACGCCGGCTACCTGGCCACCGCCGAGCTCGACGCCCGCTTCTACCTCGACCAGGTCATGGCCATGGTCGGCGTCGACGGTCTCGTCGAGGCCCTCGCCCAGCCGTTCCTGCTCGCCAAGATCGACCAGCACGCCGCCGCCGTCCGGGAGAGCCTGGTCGCGGCCGACAAGCCGATCGGCCCGCTCTCGCTGGCCGGGTACGCGCGCTCGGTCATCGCCGTCCACCAGCGCCACGGCCGGCCGCTGCCCACCCCGGACAGCGTGAACTGGGCCGACGCCGACTGGACCGTCCTGCGCCTGGTCGCCGTCTGCCACCTCGCCGACGACGCGGACGCTTTCTAGAGCCGAGCCCACCAAGTCGTCAGCGTCGACGACCCTGGGACTCGTTCGTCATGACCTTGAACTCATCGCGCAGTACCGAGTACAAGAACAGATCGCACCACCGGCCCTGCCGGAACTGGGCCGAACGGATCGTCCCCTCCAGCTTGAAGCCGACCTTGTCCAGCGCCCGCTGCTCGGCGACGTTCTCCACATCGGTGTACGCCTCGATGCGATCGAAATGACTGGTTTCGAACAGATACGACACCAACAGCCGCTGCGCCTGGGTACCGAATCCCTTGCCCCGAAATTCCGGGAGCAGCGAGATACCGATGTTCCAGCAACACCAGTTCGGCATGCCGTAGGTGACCTTGCCCCACACCACGGAGCCGACAATCTGATCATCCTGCACCACGAGCAGACACCCGTTTTCCGGCCCGATGAGCCGGTTCTCCTCGAACCGGCGGCGGGTGCCGGCGATATCCCGGTATCCCGACCAGTTGAACGGGCCCGCGGCCTCGGATTCATCGGCCTGGCGCTCGAACAACCAAAGATCGGCGGCGGTGGCCGGTCTGAGGACGACATCCGCGATGTTCACGGCGGGATTGTAGCCGAATTCGGGCCGGCAGCCGTGGTACGGCGCCGTCTCATCCACCCGGCAACGGCGCGGCATCACCCCGTTGTGATCTTTTCGCCGCCGCGTCCAGATGCTCTTGGCGCGCCCGCAGCGCGATGTCCGGCAGTTTGCCGAAGACGACGATCGTGCGCTCATGGGTATCGCCCAACCCGTCCCGAACCTGCACGAGAACGTCGAATTGCGTCAACTGGGCCAGCGTGCGGATGTTGAACCAGCAGATCAGGGGCGCGTCACGGGCGGTCGAAGCCGGTAGCGCCGCGCCCGGCCCCATCTCGCGCACGAAGTAGTCGACGCCGCTGACCAGGTCGCGACTGTTCATCACCCGGTTGATCTCATTGAGTGTGGTGTGCGTCGATGTCGGAGCGTTGGTGAATCCCACGACGTATTGGAACTGCGTGACCACCGCCATGCCGGGGCCGCCGTTGTGCAACCACACGATCCACTTGTTGCTGGCGGCGTCGAACGTGCCCTTCTCATCGCTGATCACGTAACTCAAGGTCGGCCGATTGGCACGGGCCCACTGCAGGCGCGCCAGCAGCAGCCCGGTCATCACCCCGAGCAGGGCCGCGGTCGTCGAGGTGTCAAGGATGGTGAAACGCAGCGGCCAATGCTGTTTCACGGCCGGACTCGAGTTCTGCCGGACGATTTCCCATACCAGGTTCGCCCCGAGCATCGCCAGCAGCACCGTGGGGAAGTACACGAAAAGGAACGACCGGCGGACGATCCGCGCCACGGTCGGGTCTCTCGGTTGTTTCGCCACGCCCTATGGATAGCACGCCCGCTCATGGCATTGAAGAGCCCGAACGTATGCGCCGTTCCGGACTACTCCATCGAGTATCGGGAGAATTGCGTCAGCGTCGACGACCCTGGGACTCGTTCCACCTGAAGTGCACGAAGAGCCGGCCGAAGTTGTCCGAGTCCTTCTCCACCCGGTGATACAGCGCCTTGATCTCCCGCTGGTCGAGAAAGCGCAGCACGCGCTTCTTCAGCGCCCCCGACCCCTTGCCCGGGATGATCTCGACGAGGGTGGCCCGCTTGGCCACCGCCTCGTCGATGATCCCGCGCAGCGCGCGCTCGATGTCGCCGCTGCGGTTGAAGATGTCGTGGAGATCGAGCTTGAGCTTCACACCCCCAGCGTACTGACCGGATGCCCCGCCGCCCGCCACGCCTTGAAGCCGCCCGCGAGGTCGGTCGCCCGATGCAGCCCCAGGTCCTGCAGCGCGGCGGCGGCGAGCGACGAGGTGTACCCCTCGGAGCAAAAAACGATCACCGGCAGGTCATAGCGGTCGGCGATGGCCAGCCGCGCATCGCTGCGGGGGTCGAACCGCCACTCCAGCACGTTGCGCTCGACGATGAGCGCTCCCGGAATCTCGCCCTCGAGCGCGCGCTGCGCGGCCGGGCGGATGTCGACCAGGACCGCACCCTCCGCGAACGCCAGCCGGGCCTGGTCCGCGTCGAGCCGATCGAGCCTGGTCCGCGCCTCTTCCAGAATCACGTCGATCCCGCGCCCGCTCACCAGTCGGCCCCGGCCTTCGTGATCGACTCGACAGACAAACGACCATCATGCAGCCGGTACCGTGTCATCGCCGCCAACACCGGCCCGTACGCGTGCACGGTCACCGCCGGCCGGTCGCTCGCGTTCACCATGCGGTGCACGAAGTGGGGGCCGAAGCGGTGGCCCTCCCCCGCGCCGTACGCGGTGTTGACCAGCTCGCCGCCGCGCACGGTCTGCTCGACGAGCGCGCCCGACACGACGGTGAAGGCGCCGGCCGAGCCGCCGTGATCGTGCAGGTCGGTGCCCTGCCCCGGCAGCCAGGTCAGCAGCCAGACTTCGTGATCCTCGGCGACGGCGAGACGGCCGTACCAGCGCCGGTTCGGATCGAATCGAGGGGCAAAGGGCCATTCGTCCGGTTCGGCGGCGTAGGCCCGGACGATCGGCAGGAAGTCGGTCGCGCGGGCGACCGTGGTGGCGACAGGCATGCGGGTTTCTCCAGTATTCGGACGTACTAGATAGGAATTAAAGCAGAGAAGAGTCCCCGGTGCGGGGAGGGTGCGAGTGTTCCGCGAGCCGCGCTCTAGCGGGTACAGCAGGCGCCGGCGTGCCGCACGAGGTCAATGACCAGTCGTCGGGTCAACAGCGCCATGCAACCGATGGTGCCGAGCGGACGGACGAGCGTCAACTTACGTCCAACATACGGGATGTCGGGAAGGCTAGGCTCTGTCAGCGGATGACAGGCCGATGTGCGCGATTTGACAGCGCCGGGGTGCAGGCTGCAGGCATCAGAGAAGATTTCCACAGGGGGAACCAGCCATGAGCTTCGCTTTCCAGGCAACCGGCCTGGTCAAGCGCTTCGGCAAGACCACCGCACTGGCCGGGGTGGACCTCGCCGCCGAGACCGGGACCGTGCTGGGCGTCCTCGGTCCGAACGGCGCCGGGAAGACGACCGCGGTGCGCATCCTGGCCACGCTGCTGCGCCCGGACGAGGGCCGGGCCGTCGTCGGCGGGTACGACGTGCAGCGCCAGCCCGCCCAGGTCCGCCGGATCAGCGGCCTGACCGGCCAGTTCGCCTCGGTCGACGAGGACCTGACCGGCACCGAGAACCTGGTCATGATCGGCCAGCTGCTCGACCTGCGGGCCAAGGAGGCCAAGGCGCGGGCGAAGAGCCTGCTGGCCGAGTTCGACCTCAGCGAGGCCGCCGACCGGCCGGCCAAGACCTACTCCGGCGGCATGCGGCGCCGCCTCGACCTGGCCGCGAGCCTGGTCGGGCGGCCGGCGATCGTGTACCTCGACGAGCCCACGACCGGCCTCGACCCGGCCAAGCGCGAGGACGTCTGGAACATGGTCCGCGCGCAGGTGCAGGAAGGCACGACGGTACTGCTCACGACGCAGTACCTCGAGGAGGCCGACGCCCTCGCCGACGAGATCTCCGTGATCAACCACGGCAAGGTCATCGCGCACGGCACCCCGGCCCAGCTCAAGCACATCGTCGGCGGTCAGACCATCAGCGTCCGGCCGACCGACCCGGCCCACCTCGACACTGTGGCGACCATCCTCACCACCGTGTCGGGCAACCAGCCGGAGTCGCACGGGCGCGGGGTGCTGTCGGTGCCGGTCGCGGACGACAGCGCGATGACCGCGGTCGTCCGCCGCCTGGACGAGGCGGGCATCGGGGTCATCGAGCTCTCGCTGCACCTGCCGAGCCTCGACGAGGTCTTCTTCACACTCACCCGCGAGCGGCAGGAGGCGGCGGCGTGACCACCACGACCACCCAGACGAGCCCGGCCGAGGGCACCCAGTTCATCGCGGCCGTCCCGCCGCGCCCGTTCGGCTTCGTGCGGCACAGCCTCGTGATGGCCCGCCGCAGCCTGATCAAGACGATGCGCACCCCCGAACAGCTGCTCGACGTCACGCTGCAGCCGATCATCTTCATCGTCCTTTTCGTGTACCTCCTGGGCGGCGCGATTGCCGGCGACCGTCACGCGTACATGCAGTTTCTGCTGCCGGCGCTCCTGGTGCAGAACGTGCTCTTCGCCTCGGCCCCGACCGGCGTCAGCCTCAACACCGACATCAAGACCGGCGTCTTCGACCGCTTCCGGAGCCTGCCGATCGGCCGCGCCGCCCCGCTCATCGGCGGCGTCCTGGGCGACATGATCCGGTTCGTGGTGTCGATCGCGGTCATGCTCGGCTTCGGGTACCTCCTGGGCTTCCGCCTCACCACCAGCTTCCCCGAGGTCCTGGGCGCCTGCCTGCTCGTCATGTTCATGGCCTTCTGCTTCAGCTGGATGTTCGTCCTGCTGGGCATGATCGTCCGCGAACCGGGCGCCGTGCAGGGCCTCGGCTTCGTGATCATGTTTCCGCTCACCTTCGGTACCAATGTCCTGGTCCCGACCGACACGCTGCCCGGCTGGCTCCAGGCCTGGGTGAAGGTCAACCCGGTCGCCGACGCGATGCAGGCCGCCCGCGGTTTGATGGTCGGCCAGGGTCCGGTGGCCGGGCCGGTGGTCAAGACGCTGCTGTGGTCTTTGGCGATCCTGGCGGTGTTCGCGCCGCTCGCGGTGCGGGCCTACCGCCGCAAGACCTGAGCGACTGCGTTTCCTGACGCCTCGGCCCGCGGCACGCTTGTTGCCGCGGGCCGTTTGTCGTCTCGAACGGCCACTCCACCGCCGGATCCGTCGCACGCCCAACGTTCGCCGCGCGCTTTGTTGGCGTGCCGCGGGCGGTCGTTGGCTTGCCGCGTGTGCTGGTTCACGCCCGTGCGCATTGTTCCGTGACGTGCGTGGCGTTCTCGTGGGCGTGGCGTCTTTGCGGGCGTGGCGTGGGCGTAAAGCGTGGCGTGGGCGTAAGCGTGGCCTGGGCGTAAGCGTGGCCTGGGCGTAAGCGTGGCCTGGGCGTGGCGTGGGCGAGGCATGCGCACGGGCGAGGCGTGTGCGTGGGCGGGGCCGTTCGGCTGGTGGCGGTGCGTGGTGGTTAGCGGTCCACGGTCTGCGGGTCGACCAGGGCCAAGGCCTCGGCGCGCGGGAGGTTTCGGCCGCGGGCTGCGGCGGTTTCGAAGGCCGGCTCGCCCAGGGTGGTGCGCAGGGCGTTGTGGCGGGCGGTCCAGTCCGCGTTCGACGCGTCGCGGGTGCCGCCCAGCTGTTCGGCGGCGCCCAGGATCGCGGCCGCGCGGGTCGGGTCGTCCAAGGCCGCGGCCAGGCCGGCGACCGCCACGGCGACGCGGCCCACCACCGGCATGTCGCGGGCGCCCAGGGCGCGGGACATGGCGTCGGTCAGGCGGGTCCGGGCCAGGTCGGGTTCGCCGCGGGCGAGGTCGATCTCGGCGCGGGCGGTCATCACGATCGCCTGGTACTGCGGAGCCACCAGCGGCTGGTGCTCCTGCAACCGCCACGACTCTTGGTACAGCCGCTCGGCCTCGTCCAGGTCGCCGGCCGCCCGGGCCAGGTGGCCGAGCTCCAGCATCGCGTGGGAGACGTCGCGGCTGGACTGGGTCAGGTCCTCGACGAACTCGCGCAGCAGTGCCCGGGCCACGTCCGGGCCCTTGGTGTGCCCGAGCAGAGCGGCCCGGCTGACCAGCAGGTACGCCTCGCTCGAGCGAATCCCGAGCTCCCCGTGCAGCGCGATCGACTCCTCGAAGTGCGCGACGGCGGCCGCGAAGTCGCCCCGGCGGCTGTGTGCGTCGGCCAGCGAGGCGAGCGTCATGGCGAGGCCCCAGCGCTCGCCGATGGCCCGGAACGCGTCCGCCGAGGCGGTCAGGTTGGCCAACATGCCGTCGATGTCGCCGTCGTTCTCGCGCAGGTGCCCGAGCACGGAGTACAGCATGCCGCGCGTCCACGGATCCGTCGGCCGCTCGAGCCGCGTGCGGACGAGCTCGGTGCCCTGCTCGCTGTCGTCGCGGAACAGCGCCACCACGGGGGCGATGAGCTCGACGAAGGGGTGACCTCCGGACGGTACCGACGCGGCTTGGCTTATCAGCTCTTCCAGATCGGCCGGATCGAACTGGAAGTCGCCGGCGAACCCGCTGTTGACCAGGTGCATCGAGCGCACCACCAGCTGCACGTCGGCCGGCACCGCCACCGGGTCGCGCTCCCCCGCGGCGAGAATGCGGCCCAGCCACACGGCCGACTCGGCGTTGTCGTCCTCGAACGTCCAGAACCACCCGCTGGCCGCCCCGAGCCGGAACGCCCGCGCCACGTCGCCGGAGTCGCACAGATGCCCGACGGCGGCGTGCACGTTGTCCTGCTCGGGCCGCAGCCGGTCGAGCCACTCGAGCTGGGCCCTGGTCCGCAGGTGGGGCTCGGCCCGCTCCATGAGCTCGAGAAAGTACACCGCGTGCGCCGTCCGTGCCGCCGCCACCGCGCCGCGCCGCCCGAGCTCCTCGAGCGCGAACTCGCGGATCGTCTCGAGCATCCGGTACCGGATCGGGCCGGCGCCGGGCGCGATCTGCAGCAGCGACCGGTCGACGAGCGCGTGCAGCATCTCCTCGACCGCCGTGTCAGGCACCGCCGTATCCGGCACCGCCGTGTCAGGAACTGCCGTGTCAGGAACTGCCGTGTCAGGAACCGCCGTGTTAGGAACCGCCCTGTCAGGAACCGCCCTGTCAGGAACCGCCGCCCCGGCAGACGACGGCGCGTCGCCCGGAGCGGCGGCGGGCGTTCCCAGGTTGACCGCGGCCGCCGCGGAAGCGTCGAAGGTGCCCGGGAAGACCGCGAGCGACTCGGCGAACGACCGCTCCTGCGGGCTGAGCAGGTCCCAGCTCCAAGCCACCGTCGCGTGCAGCGTCCGATGCCGCGGCAGCGCCGTGCGGCTCCCGCCGGTCAGCAGCCGGAACCGATCGTCCAGCCGCGCCGCGACCTGCGCCGGGGTGAACGAGCGCAGCCGCGCCGCCGCCAGCTCGATGGCCAGTGGCAGGCCGTCCAGCCGCCGGCAGATCTCCACCACCGCGGCCACGTTCTCGGGCGTGACGGCGAACCCCGGTTGCACGGCCGCCGCCCGATCCCGCAGCAGCTGCACCGCCGGAGCCCCCACCGCAACCGCCACCTCCGCCAAGGCACGCGCGTCCGCCGCCGAGCCAAAAGCAAAGAACGACCCAGACGACGCCGACGACGACGAGCGGATTGACGACGACGAGCCAGGTGGCAACGACGAGCCAACCCCCGGCAGCGAACCGACCAGCGGCGGGGGCAGAGGCAGCGGCCCGACCGGGAACAGCGTCTCGCCCAGGATGCCGAGCGGCTCGCGGCTCGTCGCCAGGATGCGCAGCTTCGGGCACCGCCCCAGCAGCTCCTCGCTCAGCCCCGCCGCCGCCTCGACGACGTGTTCGCAGTTGTCCAGCACGAGGAGTACGCCCGGCAGGGTCAGCGCCTCCGCCAACTGGTCGAGAACATCTCCGCGCCGTGGCTGCCGGGCCGCCTCCGGCTGCAAAAGCCCACCCGCAACGAGCGTGCGCAGAACCACCGCCGGCACCTCGCCCGCCTCCGCCACCGGGGCCAGCTCCACCAGCCAAGCCCCGTCGATCAACTGCCGCCCCAGCGAGCCCCCGTCCATAGAAGCCGCCTGGCCCAACGACCCCCCGTCCGTAGTGGCCGACCGTCCGAGCGAGCCCCCGTCCATGGAAGCCGACCGGCCCAGCAAGCCCGCAACCGCAGAAGCCGGCCGCGTCAGCGAGCCCGCGACCGTGGTAGCCAGGCGAGTCTTGCCAGCACCGCCCGGCCCGACCAGCGTCACGAGCCGCGAGTCGGCGATCTGGGCGGCCAGGTGCTCCACCTCGCCCGTACGACCGACAAAGCTCGTCAACGCCGCCCGCAAATTCCCCGTGCGCACCGGCCGGGCCTCGGCGCGCAGCACGGCCACGTGGGCGTCGCGCAGCTCCGGTGAGGGGTCGGCCCCGAGTTGCTCGGAAAGGCGCGACCGGCAGTCCTCGAACGCCGCGAGCGCCTCCGCCTGGCGCCCGTCCGCGTGCAGGGCCCGGATCAGCAGCGCGACGAGCCGCTCCCGCAGCGGGTGGGCGACGACGAGCTCCTGCAGCTCGGCGATGGCCCCGGCGCGCGTGTCGGGCGTGAAGCCGGACGCCTCCACGAGGTCCTCGGTCGCGGCCAGCCGCAGCTCCGCCCAGCGGGCCGCCAGCGCCTCGGACTCGGCGCCGGCGAGATCGGCCAGGGCCGGCCCACGCCACAGATCCAGCGCGGCGCGCAGCAGCCGGGTGGCGGCCGGACGGTCGTCGGCCCGCAGCGCCCGGCGCCCCTCGGCGGCGAGCCGCTCGAAGCGCACGGCGTCCACGTCCTCTGCGGCGATATCCAGCCGGTACCCCCGCGGCCCCGACTCCAGCTCCGCCGGCCCGCCCAGCGCCTTGCGCAGCCGCGAGACCAGCGACTGCACCGCATTGGCGGGATCGGCCGGGCCCGGGCCGTCCGCCCACAACGCGTCGACGAGCCGTTCGACGGTCACGAACCGCCCCGGCTCGATCGCGAGCCGGACCAGCAAGGAGCGCAGCCTCGCCCCGCCGACCTCGATGGGCCGGCCGGCGACCTCCACCGAAACCGGCCCCAGCACCCCGACTCGCATGCCCACACTCTGCCACCGAGGTACGACAAAAAACGCCCCACGAAAGTGCCTTCAAAACGGGCAGATACCCCGTCAGGCGATAAGTCCGATATGTCGCGGCGCGCCAGCGCCCGACATATCGTGACCCCGATAGCGTGACCCCAACACAAAAGAGGGCCGGGCAAAGCCGCCCGGCCCTCGAAAAAGAAATCAGTAGATGCTCACGCCGTACACGCCCAACGGCTCAGTCACCGGCTGGAAGTACGTCACCCCGCCGCTGCTGCAGTTCCCCGACCCCCCCGACGTCAGCCCGATCGCCTTCGTCCCGTCGAACAGCGACCCGCCGCTGTCCCCCGGCTCCGCGCAGACCGTCGTGCGGATGAGGCCGGAGACGCGGCCCTCGGCGTACGTGACGGTGGCGCCGGTCTGGGTCACCGAGCCGCTGCGGACGCCGGTCGTGCTGCCGCTGCGCCGGACCGACTCGCCGACGAAGGCGTTGGCCGCGGTGGTGATCTCCTGGTAGGAGCTGCCGCCCAGGGAGACGTTGCCGGCGTGGGTGACGCCCGCGTTGTACCGCACGATGCCGTAGTCGTTGCCCGGGAAGCTGGTGCCGGCCCGGGTCCCGAGCACGGAGCCGCTGCTGGTGGTCCACGTCGCGCCGATGTTGGTGCAGTGCCCGGCGGTCAGGAAGTAGTAGGTGCTGCCGCTGACCACGTTGAAGCCGAGCGAGCAGCGCGCGCCGCCGGTGTAGATGGCCTGGCCGCCCGAGATGGTGGGCTTGAGCGCCGCGCCGAGGTACTCGATGCGCGCCCCGCTGCCCAGGCTCGCCACGAGGGCCTGGATGGTCTTGACGTGGTCGGCCGACACCGTCGGGTCGATCGAGAAGACGACCTGGTTGAGGACGGGGTCGACGGCGTACGCGGTGCCGGGGATGGCGGCCTTCGCGTCGAGCGTCGAAGTGATCTTCGCCAGTTCGGCCCCGCTGTGCTGCACCTTGCGGGCCACGAGCCCGCCGGCCTCGACGGTCGCCGCGGTGGACGCGTCGGTGACCGTGACGACCATCTTGCCCAGCTGGGCGTCGTAGTACGAGCCCGCGGTACGGGTTCCCAGCTGGGCGACCAGGGCTTCCGACGACTTCGCGGCCAGCGCCGTCTGGTCGACGGCCGCGAAGGCCGAGGACGGCGTGGCCACGGCACCGGCGGCCAGACCGGCGGCGATCGCCGCGAACAGCCTGAATGAGGTCTTGGTGGGTCTCACGTGAGCCTCCCCTAGATCGGAGCCGATAAATATCGGCCGCGACCGATGCTTTCATCGGGAAGGAACCCACACAAGATTCACCGGACGAATTGGCTCATAGCACCCAGGTCATACCATCGCGTCGATGACACCGTCGAGGAGGAACTCGGTGACCGGCCAATAGTGGTAGGGCTGGACGTTGTCGTCGATCGGCACGGTGACGGAGACGCGCCCCTCGGCTTCCCCGACGAACAGCGCGGGATCGTTGCTGTCCGCGAACGACACCACGTCGAGCCCGGCCGCCGCGGCCGCGCCCGCGAAGCCGTGGTCGGCCACGACGAGATCCGGCGGCGCCTCGCCCAGCCGGTCCAGCTCGGCCAGCATGGCCCGCATGCCGTCCGGCGAGTGCGTGTGCCACAGGGCGATCCCGCGCTCGGCCGCGACCGCCACCCCGCCGATGTACCGCACCGCCAGCGGCAGCTCCCGCCCCATGTACTTGCCGGGGGACGCGAACTCCACGCCCGGCGCCGGCTGCAGCAACTGGCACCCGGCCGCCTTCAGGGCCGCCGCGACCGCCAGGTGGACCTCGATGATCCCGGCCGGATGCCCGGTCGCCACGATCACCCGCTCCTTGCGCTGCGCGGCCAGGCGCAGCCGGTCCCGCATGCGCTCCAGTGCGCGGGCGGTCTTGTGCGGGTCGATCACGTCAGTACCGGTGGATCGTTCCGGATCGGGATCGATGCCGACCCGCTCGGCCATGACCGCGAGGACCTCGGCGAGGGTCCACGTCTTGAGCGGGGGCAGGCCGAAGAGGTAGCCCTCGTGCCCCTCCGCGAAGAGGGCCGCGTTGCCGTGGTTGGAGTCGCGCGTGGTCTCGACATCGCCGGCGAGCAGGGCTTCGCGAAGATGGTTCACAAGTTCAGGCATATGAGCCATGGTAAGGAGCCAGCCCGGCGGCGCCGAGGAAAGCCGCTTAAGGTCACAGGCATGGCCGAGATCTATCTCGAGACGGGCAAGAAGAAGGTCTTCGCCGGGAGCCTGGAGTGGCCCGGCTGGGGACGGTTCGGCAAGAGCGAGGAGGAGGCCGTCGAGGCCCTCGCCGCGTACGGCGCCCGGTACGCGCCGATCGCCACCGCCGCCGGGTACAAATTCCCGGCCGCGCCCCGGCTCAGCGTGGCCGAGCGGGTCCCCGGCAGCGCGACCACCGAGTTCGGCGCGCCCGACGGCCACCCCGAGGCCGACCGCGCCCCGGTCACCGCGGCCGTCGCGGCCCGCCACACCAAGCTGCTGCTGGCCGCGTGGGAGGCCTTCGACGCGTACGCCGCGACGGCCCCCGAGGAACTGCGCAAGGGCCCGCGCGGGGGCGGCCGCGACCGGGACAAGATGATCGGGCACGTCGCCGACTCGGAGGAGGCGTACGCGCGCAAGATCGGCATCAAGAAGCCGCCGAACGTGCGCGAAGCGGTCATCGAGGTCCTCGGCAGGCCCAGCGACGGCGGCCCGCTGACCGACAACGGCTGGACCGCCCGCTACGCCGCCCGCCGCTTCGTCTGGCACGTCCTGGACCACCTGTGGGAGATGGAGGACCGCTCAGACATGGAAGGCGGTGAGTGACGCGGCCTCCTCGTCGACCTGCCGCCGGACCGAATCGGGCAACGGGGCGAACGCCTCCCAGGAAACCGCCTTGTTGCGGAACGCCCAGGTCCCCGCGACCTGCCCGTCGACCAGAAACGTCCCGATGGACTGGGGCATCCGCACGTGGAACACCTTCGCGCGGTGCTCTTCCGGCAGAATCAGCGAACGCCGCGCGTGTACGAGCAGAGCCGCGTCCCAGGTCGGCAGGAAGCGCACCGGCGCCGGGGTGTCCGGCGAGGGGAGCGGCAGGTCCGGCAGATCGACCAGTTCCCGCCCGCGCGAGTCCTGGAACGTCCGCAGCGTCATCCCGGCGAGCACCCCGGCGATCACCGCGGGCGGCAGGCCGGCCCAGTCCGCGATCTCCTTGGGGTGCGCGGGCCCGAACCCGGTGAGGTACCGCCGCACCAGCAGCTCCCGAGCGACCGGAACATCGACGTCTCCAGGCCCCAGCCAGTCCTCGGCCAGCCCGTAGATGTCCGCCCGCCGCCGCTCCCACGTCCCCGACGGCGGCACCCGGACGAGTTCCAGCTGGACGTGCGCCATCTGCCGCACCTCGGCCGGCAGCTCGGTCCGCCGCAACGGCCCACCCCGCAGCCGCTCCGTCACGAGCGCGAGCGCATCGACGCCCAGCACCGGCGGCCGGTACGCCCGCACGCCCACCGCGAAGGGCCAGTAGTCCGCCCGCGAGACGAGGTGGATGGTGCCCCGCAGCAGCGTCGCCTGCACGACCGAGCGGTCCTCCAGCATCCGCGTCAGCGCATCGCGGGAGAAGCCGGCCACGCGCGACCACAGCCCGATGTACATCGACGGCGCGTACTGCGCCTGCAGGCCCCCCATCGCCTCCAGCGCGGACGGCACGCTCAGGGGAGCACGCTCGAGCAGCAGCTGCCGGGCCAGCAGCGCGCGGTTCATGTCGCGCCAGGTCAGCACGGTCATGCGGCGTCAGCCAGCGCGGCCCGGACCGCCGCGACGGCCCCGTCGTAGGTCATGCCCCGCTCCCGCAGCAGCCGGGCACCGGGGCCGCGCTCCTCCTTGAGCACGCCGAGCAGCAGGTGCTCGGTGCCGATGTACTTGTGCCCGAGCGACAGGGCCACCCGCAGCGACAGCTCGAGGGACTTCTTGGCCCCGTTGTTGAACCGGGTCGGCAGCTTCGAGCGGCGGAACAGGAAGCCGCCCCGCTCCCCCGGCTCGGCCCGGTCCAGCGCGCCCTTGCCGAAGGTGCGCTCCACGCTGGCCCGCACGGCGTCGAGGTCGATGCCGATCGAGCGCAGCGCCGCGGCGTCGTCCCCGCCCGCGACCGCCGCCCGCACGTCGGCGTGGGTCACTCCGGCCGCGTCGAGCACGGTGCGGGCGATCCCGCCGTCCTCCAGCAGCATGGCGAGCAGCAGGTGCTCGGTGCCGATCACGGCGTGGCCGAGGTCGTCGGCCTCGAGCTTGGCCAGGCGCACCACGGCGCGGGCCCGGTCGGTGAACCGCTCGAACATCTACCCGTCCCCCTTGGTTGCACTGCGACCGGCATGCTTCTTGTGTACGGCCTGGCGCGTCACATCGAGCGCGTCGGCGATCTCCTGCCACGACCAGCCCTGCCGGCGGGCGTTGTCGACCTGCAGCACCTCGAGCGCGTCGGCGAGGCGGCGCAGCGCCACCGCGGCCCGTAGCCCGATGCGCGGGTCGGCACTGGCCGCCGCCTCCGCGAGGTCGTTTGCCTCCGTCATGCGTCAACCGTAGTTGACAGAACGGTTTCCGTCAACCGGAGTTGACGCAATGCCGGGTGGCCGGCCGCGGCCAGAACGCGCCTACCGTGGCGACCATGAGCGAACTTCCCGTCATCGACATCTCCGGGCTGGTCGGCCGGGGCGAGGACGAGCGCGCCGCCCGCGAGATCGAGGCGGCCTGCCGCGCCAGCGGCTTCTTCTACATCACCGGCCACGGCGTGGACCCGGGGCTGATCACCCGGCTCGACGCGGCCGCCCGGACGTTCTTCGCGCGGCCGGAGGCGGAGAAACTCGAGATCGCGATGGCCCGCGGCGGCCGGGCGTGGCGCGGCTTCTTCCCGGTCGGCGCCGAACTGACCTCGGGGGTTCCGGACCGCAAGGAGGGTTTGTACTTCGGGCAGGAGGCACCCCCCTCGCCCCTCCCCCTGCACGGGCCGAACCTGTTCCCGCGCGGGGTGCCGGAACTGCGGGACACCGTGCTGGAGTACATCGAGGTGCTCACCAACGCCGCCCAGGCCACGCTGCGCGGCGTCGCCCAGAGCCTCGACCTGCCCGCGGACTACTTCGCCGCGGGGTACACCCGCAACCCCACCGTGCTGTTCCGGATCTTCCACTACCCGCCCAGCCCGCCGCGGGCCACGGACTGGGGCGTCGGCGAGCACACCGACTACGGGCTGCTCACCCTGCTGCTGCAGGACGACAACGGCGGGCTGCAGGTGCGCGGGCCCGGCGGCGGCGAGGCGTGGATCGACGCGCCGCCCGTCCCGGGCACGTTCGTGTGCAACATCGGCGACATGCTCGACCGGATGACCGGCGGGTGGTACCGCTCGACGCCCCACCGCGTGCGCAACACCAGCGGCAACGAGCGCCTGTCGTTCCCGTTCTTCTTCGACCCGGACTTCACCGCCGAGGTGCCGCCGCTGCCGGGGCGCACCGGCACCGGACACGCCCATCGGTGGGACGGGCAGGATCTGCGCGCGTTCACCGGTACCTACGGGGATTATCTCGTGGCAAAGGTGGGCAAGGTGTTCCCGGAGCTGCTTGCGGACGTCAACGAGGACGGCTGAGCACCGTTACCCCGGCAGGGTGTGGATCGGTAGACCTCCGGAGCGTCCACCAGCGCGTGGCACGTTCACGGGAGCAAACCTGTCCGCGGTGTTCGTAGCGTATGAGTCACCACACCGCGTACAGGAGGCGACGATGACCACCCCGACCCCCACCACCACCCGCAAGCTGACGCGACTCGACAGCGAGCAGGGCATGCTGGTCTTCCTGGCTGCTCTCGTGAGCGTGATCGTGATCGCGGTGATCGCCGTCGGCGGCTGACGAGGCCGCCGGCGGCGATCGCCGGCAAGACCTCGGACAGGAGCCGCGTGCTACAGCTCGAAGACCGCCCCACCGAGGAGAGCGCCGGGCTGAGCACGCTGCGGCGGCGCCGCCGGGACCCGCGATGGGCCCGCTCGCTCGTCGTCACCGGCGCGATCATGATGCTGCTGGCCGGCGGCGCGTTCGTCGCCAAGGATCTCTTCGTCGGCTACCTGACCGGCAACGTGCGGCAGGACGACCTGATCGTCCCGGCGGCCGAGCAGGAGGGCCGGCACGTCACCATCAGCGGGGCCAAGACCATTCTGCTCGTGGGTACGGACACCCGGCCCGACCAGAACCCCACCGAGGCGGTCCGGTCCGACTCGATCATCATCGTGCACGTCCCGGCCGACCACCGCTCGGCCTATCTCATCTCGATCCCCCGCGACACGTGGGTGCGGATCCCGCCCTTCACCAACGGCAAGGCGCGGTACTACGGCGGGCACGACAAGATCAACGCGGCCTTCGCGGTCGGCGGCCTGAAGCTCACCGGCCGCGACCAGCGCCGCTACGGCATGACGCTGCTGGCCAACACCATCGAGGACAACTGGGACCTGCACTTCGACGCCGCCGGGATCGTCGACTTCGCCGGGTTCACCAAGGTCGTCGAGGTGCTGGGCGGGGTGGACATGTACGTCGACCAGGAGACCCGCTCCGTGCACATCGGGCACGACGCCAAGGGTGAGACGAAGGTCCCGTACATCCAGCGGTTCAACGCCTCCGGCGGCACCGACCTGATCCCGATCGCCGGCGTCACCCCGCAGACGTACCACGTGGGCTACCAGCACCTGGAGCCGTGGCAGGCGCTGGACTACGTGCGCCAGCGCGACACGCTGCCCAACAGCGACTACGACCGCCAGCGCCACCAGCAGCAGTTCATCAAGGCGCTGTTCCGCGGGATCGCGAGCCGCGACACGCTGACCGACCCGGCCCGGGTGAAGAAGATCCTCGACGTCGTCGGGCAGTCCATGACCATCGACTCCGGCGGCATCGCGCTGCAGGACTGGATCTTCGCGATGAAGAGCATCGGCGGCGACAACCTGCTCACCGTCAAGACCAACAACGGCACGTTCCACGAGTCGGCCGAGCAGCCCGGGGCCGAGGCGCTGGACGGCACCACCCTGGAGCTGCTCGAGGCGGTGCGCACGGACACGGTGCAGGAGTTCGTCACGGCTCACGTGGACCTGGTGAGCAACTCCTGACCCGGCCGTGCCAGGATCGGCTCATGTCGCGGATCGTGGTCACCGGCGCCAACGGCAAGACCGGCCGGGTCGTCGTCGCCGACCTGCTCGAGCACGGCCACGAGGTGGTCGCCACCGACGCCGTCGGCCCGGCCGGCCACCTGAGCATCCCCGAGCTGGGCGTGCCGCTGCTGGTCGCCGACCTCACCGAGTACGGGCAGGCGTTCGAGGTGCTGCAGGGCGCCGAGGCCGTCGTGCACCTGGCCAACATTCCGGCGCCCGGGATGTACACGCCGGCCACGACCTTCAACCGGAACACCGCGATGAACGCCAACGTGTTCCTGGCGGCCCAGGCGGCCGGGCTCGGGCGCGTGGTGTGGTCCTCCAGCGAGACGACGCTGGGCCTGCCGTTCGACACCCCACCGCGCTACGCACCGGTCGACGAGGAGCACTTCCCGCTGCCGACCACGACCTACGCGCTGTCGAAGGTGGTCGGCGAGACCCTGGCCCGGGAGATCTCGGGCTGGAGCGGCATCCCGTTCGTCGGCCTGCGGCTGTCCAACGTGCACGTGCCCGCGGACTACGCGGCGGTGCCCGGCTACTGGGCCGACCCGCACGCGCGCAAGTGGAACCTGTGGGGGTACGTCGACGCCCGGGACGTGGCGCAGGCCTGCCGCCTCGCGCTCACCGCGACGGTGCGGGGGGCGACGTCCTACGTCATCGCGGCCGCCGACACCGTCATGGACCGCCCCTCGGCCGACCTGATCCGCGAGGTCTTCCCCGGCGTGCCGCTGACCAGGGAACTCGGCGAGTTCGAGACGCTGCTCGCCATCGACCGGGCGCGCGATGTGCTCGGCTACGCACCGGCGCACTCCTGGCGCGATCACGTCGCACCCTGAGTCCGGGACAGGAGCTCCAGCAGTACCGCCAAAGCCGCCGGTGAATCGAGCGCCGCCCTCGCCAGCAGGGTGAGATTGTGCTGCTCGCCGTCCGGGCTCACCAGCACGCCGGCGGCCGCCGGATGGACCCGCCGCCAGCCCAGCGCGGCGAGCGCCGACTCGGCCACGACCACCACCGAGGGGGTGCCGTCGAGCTCCTCGGGCTCGGCCGGCGGCTCGGGCTGGGCCGGCCAGTTCGCCGCCACCAGCTCGTCCATGCGGGTCAGCAGCACCTCGACCACCTCGGCCGGCCCGATCGGCGGCCGGCGCAGCAGCGTGGCCACCTGGTCGGTGATGGCCCGGGCCTGCCGGTCCAGCCAGCCCGGCCACTCCTCGCCCGGCACCGCGGCGAACGTGGTCCACTGGCCGCTGTCGCGGCGCAGCACCTGCCGGGCCAGCTCGCGCTCCAGGTCGGGGGCGAGCGGCCCCAGCGGCAGCGAGTCCACCACCCGCAGCGCCACGTGGGCCGGCGACAGCGACGCGATCGCGCCGGCCAGGCTCGGGTGGCGGGCCATCAGCGCGGTACGGGTGTCGTCGTCCAGCGCGGCCACCACGGCCCCGGCCCGCACCGCCTCCCGCCAGCCCGCGTGCAGGTCCTGGACCCCGGCGCTGGTGCGCTGCCAGACCTGCTCCTCGACGTCGAAGGCGAGGTCGGCGAACTCGAACGCGGCCAGGTCGGCCTTGACCACGGCCCGGGCCGCGGTGTGCATCCCGGATGCGGAGGTGGCCGCCTGGTCGGCCTTGCGCTCCAGCGCCAGGGCGAAGTCCCGGGTGGCCCGGGCGATCGTCTCGGCCCGCGGTGAGGGCAGCACCGCGAGCGGGTCCACCGCCTCCTCGTAGAGCGCGCGCAGCCGCACCACCAGGTGCGCCCGCCGGTGGTCGACGACGGCGAGCTCGTGCGCGACGAGGGCCCGCACCTCGTCCACCGTCAGGCACTGCAACAGCGGCAGCCCCACCAGCAGCAGGCGCCGCCGGCGGCTGGCCCACGACCGGATCAGCCCGAACCCGGTCAGCAGCACCGCGTCCGGCCGCGCCACGCCGACCCGGGCGGCCACCTCGGCCACCAAGGCCAGCAGCTCGGCCTGGGTGGCGGCCGGCACGCCGGGGTACAACGGCTCTGCGAGCTCGCGGCCCCCGTAGCGCATCAGCAGCCACCGCGCGCGCCAAATGCTGATATTGCCGGGCAATCCGCTTCTGGGTTCTTCCACGACGGCAACCGACACAGCGAGCCATCCTCACGACGGCGCCGGGAATGGTCAACGAGGGCGGCCCACGCGCCCGGGGTGAAACCCGAAACTCACCCGGATCTCTGCCGATAAGGCGTGCAGTGACCCGGGGGTGAGATGTACCAGACGTTCAGGCCGCTTCTGGACGCGCTGAAGGAACGCGGTGCCGACGCGCAGGCCGTCGACCGCGCGGCCGAGGAGGCCGAGCGCACCGGCCGGTCGATCCGTGCTGTGCTCATCAACGACCACGTCGTCACCGAGGAGCAGCTGACCGAGGCATCGGCCGACGCGTACGGGATCGCCACGCTCGACCTGGTCGGGTACCCGATCGATCCGGCCGCCGTCACCAAGATCCCGATGGCCCTGGTGCTCAAGCACCGCGTGCTCGGCATCGCCCTGAACGACCGCGAGATCACCGTCGGCATCACCGACCCGGGTGACGTGCTGGCCCTGGATGACGTGCGGGCCGCGACCGGGCTCACGGTGCGCCCGGTGGTCGTCGCGCGCTCCGAGCTGCGCAAGATCATCGACCGGCTCAAGCGCGAGGAGAACGACCTCGGCGAGGTCGCGGAGAGCCTGCGGGCCGAGGCGACGCCGGCCGTGTCGAACCTCGCCTCGCTCAACGAGGACGCGCCCATCGTCCGGTACGTCAACTCCCTGCTCGAACAGGCGATCGTCAACCGGGCCTCGGACCTGCACCTGGAGCCGGGCGAGCACAACATGCGGGTGCGCTACCGGATCGACGGCGTGCTGCACGAGGTCGACACGGTGCCCAAGCACGTGCAGTCGGCCCTCATCTCCCGCCTCAAGATCATGTCGAACGTCGACATCACCGAGCGCCGGGTGCCGCAGAACGGCCGCATCACGGTGGAGATCAACCAGCGCGCGGTCGACCTGCGCACCGCGACGCTGCCGACGGTCTGGGGCGAGAAGATCGTGCTGCGGGTGCTCGACACCAGCGGCATCGACCTGAAGCTCGCCAAGCTCGGCTTCAGCGCGGCCAACTACGAGCGCTTCTCGACGTCGTTCAACAAGCCGCACGGGATGCTGCTCGTGACCGGGCCGACGGGTTCGGGCAAGTCCACGACGCTGTACGCGACGCTGGCCGAGATCAGCAAGCCGACCGTCAACATCATCACCGTCGAGGACCCGGTCGAGTACCGGCTGCCGGGCGTGAACCAGGTCCAGGTCGACAGCAAGGCCGGCCTGACCTTCGCCGCCGTGCTGCCGGCGATCCTGCGCTCCGACCCCGACGTGGTGCTCATCGGCGAGGTCCGCGACCGCACCACCGCCCAGCTCGCGGTCGAGGCCGCGCTCACCGGCCACCTGGTGCTCTCCACGCTGCACACCAACGACGCGCCGAGCGCGGTGACCCGGCTCGTGGAGATGGGCATCGAGCCGTTCCTGGTCGGCTCGTCGGTCGACTGCGTGCTGGCCCAGCGGCTCGCCCGGCGGCTGTGCGACTGGTGCAAGAGCGAGTACGCGCCCACCGAGGCCGAGCTCATCGGCGCCCGCTGGCCCTACGACGTGCTGGGCACCCCGGAGACCCTGTGGCGGCCGGTCGGGTGCCGATCGTGCGCGAACACGGGGTACCGCGGCCGGATCGCGCTGCACGAGGTCATGCCGGTGTCGCCGGACATCGAGAAGCTCGCCATCGATCGGGCCTCGGCCCACGAGATCCAGGCCGTCGCCTACCGCGAGGGCCTGCTCGACCTGCGCGTGGACGGGCTCATGAAGGCGGCCGAGGGCCAGACCTCCATTCCGGAGGTCGTGCGCGTCGCGGTCTGATGATTCCTCAGCTCGCGCGCGCGGCGGCCGATCCGGGAGGGGAAGTCCCTTACCCGCAAGGAGCCCGCGTGACCCAAACCATCCCCGGCGCCGCCGGCTCCCGGGCCGCGACCAGCGACGAGCGCGCCTCCCTGGACGCGATGCTCGTCTCGCTGGTCCGGGTCGGCGGCTCCGACCTGCACCTGACGGTGGGGGCACCACCCACGGTCAGGATCAACGGCGGTCTCCGGTACCTCCCGGGCTACGACGACCTGACCCGCGACGACTGCGCGATGCTGGCGCGGGCGGCGGTCACCAACGAGGCCCAGTGGCAGCAGTTCCTGGAGGTGCAGGAGCTGGACTTCGCCTATGCCATCGAGGGTGTCTCGCGCTTCCGCGTGAACCTCTACAACCAGCGCGGCTCGTTCGGCGCGGCGTTCCGGGCCATCCCGCACAACATCAAGCCGCTGGACCAGCTCGGCGTACCCGAGCAGGTGGCCCGCTTCGCGCACCTGCACCGCGGCCTGGTGCTGGTCACCGGCCCGACCGGCTCGGGCAAGACCACGACCCTGGCCGCGATCCTGGACCTGGCCAACCGCACCCGCTCCTCGCACATCGTGACCATCGAGGACCCGATCGAGTTCCTCCACGAGCACAAGCGCTGCCTGGTCAACCAGCGCGAGGTCGGGGCCGACACGCAGTCCTTCGCGCTCGCCCTCAAGCACGCGCTGCGCCAGGACCCCGACATCATCCTCGTCGGCGAGCTGCGCGACCTGGAGACCACCTCGACCGCGCTGACCGCGGCCGAGACGGGCCACCTGGTGCTCGCCACCCTGCACACGCAGAGCGCGGCCCAGACCGTGGACCGGGTCATCGACATCTTCCCGCCGCACCAGCAGCAGCAGATCCGCGCGCAGCTGTCCAACGCCCTGCAGGGGGTGGTGACCCAGGCGCTCGCGCCGCGGGCCGACGGGCAGGGCCGCACGATCGTCAGCGAGATCATGTTCGCCACGCCCGCGATCCGCAACCTCATCCGCGAGGGCAAGAACCACCAGATCCCGTCGTTCATGCAGTCCAGCGGCAACGACGGCATGCTCTCGTTCGACCAGCACCTGGCCGAGCGGGTCCGCCAGCAGCTCATCACCTACGAGACGGCGCTCGAACTCAGCCACTCGGCCGAGGAGTTCCGCCGGCTCGCGGGCCGGCAGTAGCCCCGGGAAAGGTCAACCAGCCATGGTCGCCACCAAGACGTACGAGTACCAGTCGATCGACCAAGCCGGGAAGCGCGCCAAGGGCAAGATCGAGGCCTCCAACGAGCTGGCCGCGGCCCAGGCGCTGCGCCAGCAGGGGCTGACCCCGCTCGCCATCACCAGCGCCGACACCCTCATGAAGCGCGAGATCCGGGTGCCGGGCCTCGGCGAGCGCACGACGCTCAAGGACCTGTCGGTGTTCGCCCGGCAGTTCGCCACGATGACCCAGTCGGGCATGTCGCTGCTGCGGTCCCTGGCCGTGCTGGAGGACCAGGCGCCCAAGCCGTCGCTGAAGAAGGCGCTGGGCGAGGTGCGGCTGGACATCGAGGGCGGCACGTCGCTGTCCGGGGCGCTGGGCAAGCACCCGAAGGTGTTCCCGACGCTCATGGTGGCGATGATCCGGGCCGGCGAGACGGGCGGTTTCCTCGACAGCGCCCTGGATCGCATCGCGACCAACTTCGAGAAGGACGCGGCCCTGCGCGGAAAGATCAAGAGCGCGCTCACGTACCCCGTGATCGTGCTCGTGTTCACCGCCGTGATGATCAGCGCCGTCCTGATCTTCATCGTGCCCATCTTCGAGAAGATGTTCAAGCAGCTCGGCGGGGAGCTGCCGCTGCCCACCCGGATCATCGTCACCGCCAGCCACACGCTGTTCTGGCTGGGGCCGCTGCTCATCGTGGCCGGCATCGTCGTCACCGTGGCGTTCCGCCAGATCATGGCCGGCAATCCGGCCGTGCGGCTGTGGTTCGACAAGGTGAAGCTCAAGCTGCCGGTCTTCGGGCCGCTGTTCACGAAGATCGCGCTGAGCCGCTTCTCGCGCAACCTCGGCACCCTGCTGGGCGTCGGCGTGCCCGTGCTGCAGGCGCTCGACGTCGTCGGGGCCACCACCGGCAACTCTGTCATCAGTACGGCCATGTCGGACCTGCAGCAGGCAGTCCGGGAGGGTCGCCCCATGTCGTCACAGCTGGGCCAACACAAGATCTTCCCGCCCATGGTGGTCCAGATGGTGGAGGTCGGCGAAGAGAGCGGCCAAATCAGTCAGATGCTCGAAAAGGTTGCCGATTTCTACGACCGAGAGGTCGACAGCGCGGCAGAGGCGCTGACCGCGTCGATCGAGCCGATCATGGTGCTCGTCATGGGTGGCGTGGTCGGCGGCATGATCGTCTGCCTGTACCTGCCGATGTTCTCGATCTACCAGAACATCCAGAGCAACTGAACGGCAACGGAATCCGTAGCGCCGCGGCTCCAAGCGATTCCGTTACTGGGACCACACACCACCACCCGTACACCCCAAGGCTTGGAGCAGGAGGCTCTTCATGACCAAGACGCTGCGCAGGATGCAGGATAAGCGTGCCGCCGGCGACGGCGGGTTCACGCTCGTCGAGTTGCTCGTCGTCGTCGTGATCATCGGCGTGCTCGTCGCGATCGCGGTGCCGATGTACCTCAACTACCGCAAGGGCGCCGCCAACAAGTCGGCCGAGTCCGACGTGCGCGCCGCCGTCAGCGCCGTGGAGCAGTTCTACACCGAGAACAACAACACGTACCCGGCCAACGGCTCCAGCACCGCCGACAAGCTCGTCTTCGGCGTCACCGAGAGCAGCGCGTCGGTCACGGGCGACGGCACGCAGACCGCGACGCTCTCGCCGGGCAACAGCATGCAGTACAAGAAGACGGGCAACACCTCGTACCGCATCTGCGGCATGAACACCGACGGCAAGACGATCTACGTCTACGACTCGGCCGTCGGCGGCTCGGTCAAGAAGGCGACGGCCCAGGCCGACCTCGCCGCCTGCATCGCCAGCGCCACCCCGTAACACCGTCCACGACGGCGACGGCCCGCATCCGGCTGGGAAACCCCGGGTGCGGGCCGAGCGCCTCCTCGAAAGGAGAGCTGGCATGGCGTTCGTCCTCGTCGTCGCCGGCGTACTCGGCCTGGCGGTCGGCTCCTTCCTCAACGTCGTCATCCACCGGGTCCCCCGCGGCGAGTCGCTCGTCCGCCCGGCCTCGCACTGTCCACAGTGCACGGCCCCGATCCGGCCCTGGCACAACGTCCCGGTCGTCGGCTGGCTCGCGCTGCGCGGACGGTGCGCCGACTGTTCCGCGCCGATCAGCATCCGGTACCCCCTGGTCGAACTCGGCACCGGCGCGCTCTTCGCCGCCGTGGCCGCCCGCTTCGCCGGGACCAGCCCGCTGATGCTCCCCGCGTGGCTGTACCTCGCCGCGATCGCCGTCGCCCTCGCGCTCATCGACCTCGACGTGCTGCGCCTGCCCAACGTGATCGTGCTGCCCTCCTACATCGTCGCCCCGCTGCTGCTCCTGCCCGCCGTGGTGGTCGAGCGCGACTGGTCGGCGGCCCTGCGCGGGATGCTCGCCATGGCCGCCCTGTGGACGTTCTATTTCCTGCTCTCCGTCGTGTACCCCGGCGGCATGGGCTTCGGCGACGTGAAGCTCGCCGGCGTCCTGGGGCTGTACCTGGGCTTCCTCGGCTGGTCCACGGTCGCCGTCGGCACGCTCGCCGCGTTCGTCCTCGGCGGCGCGGCCGGCCTGGCCCTCATGGCCCTTGGCCGCGCCGGTCGCAAGACCGCCCTGCCGTTCGGCCCGGCGATGCTGGCCGGTGCGCTGCTGGCGCTGTTCGCCGCCGCGCCGATCACCGACTGGTACACCAACCTCCTCGTCCCCGCGTGAGCCCGTCGCCTTCGCCGAACTCGTCGCGGCGCTGGTCAGCTTTTCCCGAAGGAGCACGATGGCTGCAGTCAACCTGATCGGGCTGGACATCGGCACGGTGTCCATCCGCGCGGCCGAGACCAGCAACAGCAAGGACGGCCCGGTCATCAGCAACTTCGGGCACATCCTGCTGCCGCCGGGCGCCGTGCAGAACGGCGCGGTCCAGGACGAGCCGGCCGTCACCGCCGCGCTGCGCCAGCTGTGGTCGACGTTCAAGTTCAAGAGCCGCAAGATCGCGCTCGGCGTGACCCACCAGCAGATCGTGGTCCGCGAGACCACGGTGGCCAACCTGCCGGCCAAGGAGATGCGCAAGGCGCTGCCGTTCCAGGTCCGCGACGCGCTGCCGCTGCCGCCCGAGCGCTCGCTCATCGACTTCTACCCGCTCGAGGAGGCCACCGGCGACACCGTGCGCGGCCTGCTCATCGCCGCGCCCAAAGAGCCGGTGATGGCCGCGATCCGGGCCATCGAGGCGGCCAAGCTGCACGTGGTACGCGTGGACCTGGCCTCCTTCGCCCTCCTGCGCGCCGCCTCCCGCCTGGACGAGCAGGTCGAGGCGCTCGTCGACATCGGCGCCCACGCGACCAGCGTCGTCGTGCACCACGACGGCGAGCCGCTGATCGTGCGCACCATCCCCCGCGGCGGCAACGAGATCACCAAGACCGTGGCCGACCGCCTCGACCTGCCCCTGCAGGAGGCCGAGGAGCTCAAGTGCCGCGTCGGCCTGCGCCAGGACACCGACCCGGCGAGCGCCGCCGCCCTGCGCGAGTCCGTGCGCCCGCTCATCAACGAGATCGGCAGCTCCTTCGCGTACCTCACCGCCGCCGGCCGCCAGGCCCGGGTGAGCCGCCTGGCCCTCTCCGGCGGCGGGGCCATGCTCCCCGGCCTGCTCGACGCCCTGCACGACCAGCTCGGCGTCGAGGTGATCGCCGTCGACCCGGTGATGCGCGTCCGCGGCCTGCGCCGGGTCCGCCACGGCAGCCTCGAACAGGTCCGCGCCTCCGCCGCGATCTCCGTCGGCCTCACCCTGGGGGCGTCATGACCGAGGACCGCACCCCCGTGTGGAAGCGGGAGGCCGGCTGGACCGAGCCCGAACGACGCCTGACCGGCATCGTCCTGCCCTCCTTCGAAGACCCCGAAGGCGAACCGCTGGACGAGTTCGAACGCGACCGCCGCGCCCGCACGGCCGAAGCCCTCCCCGCCGCGTCGCTCGGGCCGTCGGTGCCGGTCGTGCCGTCGGGTCCGCCGCCGGCCTGGCCACCGCCGGAGCCCTCGGCCACCGAGCCTGTGGTCAGCGCGTCCGCGACCACCGAGGCCGCGCTCGGAGAGGCTGCGTTCGGTGAGGCCGCTTTGGGCGAGGCCGCTTTCGGAGAGGCTGCGGCCGTCGCGCCGCCGGTTGCCGAGCCGGCGTCGGTCCAGCCGCGCCGGGAGTTTCCGCGTTTCATCCGTGGTGAGTTCGTGCTGCCGGTCGAGGAACCCACCGGGCAGCCGGAGACGGCCACGCTCGCGCCGCCCGCGCTGTTCGAGGGCTTCGACCCGCTGACCGCGCCGGTCGACGTCCTGGAGGCGCGGCTGCATCCGGCGGCCGTCGCCGCGCCCGAGGGTTTGCGCAACGCGTTGCCGTCGTGGGCCATGCCGCCGTCACCGCCCGCTCCTCCCCCGGTCTCGGGCTGGGAGCGGACCCCGGTGGTCGACCTTCCGCGGGACCCGCGCGCGGTCGCGCCGGGCCCGCCGGCCACCTTTGGTTCCACGCCCGAGTACGCCACGCCCGAGTACGCCGCGCCCGAGTACGCCGCGGCCGAGCCGGTCACCGCGCCGCCCGCGAGCGTGTCCGAGCCGACCTGGCAACCGGTCCTCGAAGCGCCGACCGCGCAGAACCCGATCGTCCAGGCCCCGTCGCCCGCATTCCAGACCACGCCATCGGCCGCCCAGACCACACCGGCCGCGTTCCAGACCGCGCCAACGGCCACCCCGACCGCGTCCGCCGCATTCCAGGCCGCGTCGGGCGGGGTGGGGGAACGGGCGGGGGGTGGGCGGATGCAGGTCGTACAAGAGCAGCAGTTGGATGCGGTTGAAGAGGACGTCGCCGTGGTGCCTGAGGCGCCGCGCAAGGGGGGTCGCGAGGGTGCGCCGCATCCGGCGTTTCCGGACGCGACCGCGCGCACGTTCCGGATTCTGCCCATCGCCGCTGACCTGATGCCGCTCGAGATCACCGGGACGCGGCACGTGCGGCGGGTGCGGCGGGGGGTCATCTCCGGGGTGGCGCTGGTCGTGGCGCTCGTTGTGGGCTGGTACGGGTACAGCGTCCACGAGCATTCTCGCGCCGAGGACGACCGGCAGGCGATTCTCGACACGAGTCAGGATCTGACGCGGCAGAAGCACAAGCAGTACGACGAGCTGACCCGCATCCAGGCGGAGTCCGGGCAGATCGACCAGCGGCTGGAGCAGATGCTCGAGTACGACCTGTCGTGGTCGAAGATGCTCGCCTCGCTGCGCGACACCGCGGCGGCCAAGAACGTCAAGCTCTCCGGGATCACCGCCGCGCTGAGCCAGGAGGCGCTCATCGGCAAGGCGGAGGGCGACGTCATCGGCAACGTCACGCTGACCGGCAAGGCGCCCTCGAAGGACGCCGTCGCCGCGTACGTGGACGCCCTCGTCGGCGTGGCCGGGGTGGCCAACCCGTTCCCGAGCGACGCGACCCAGGAGGCCGACGGCGTGTCGTTCACCATCCGGGTCGACATCACCCGGGCCGCGCTCGGCGGCCGGTTCACCAGCGCCGCGCCGTCGGCCAGCCCCAGCGGGAGCAAGTGATGCGACACGATCGGCTGTGGCTGCTCGGCGGCGCCTTCTTCGCGCTCGTCGTCGTCGCGTTCGGCTTCCTGTTCTTCATCCGGCCCAAGCAGCAGGACACCGACACCATCACCGCCGAGGCGGCCGACGCCCAGCTGCAGGTGGACAAGCAGCGGCGGGAGCTGGCCACGCTGGCCAAGCAGCACGACAACATCGCCGAGTTCAAGGCCGCGCTGGCCGAGGACCAGGCCGCGCTGCCCGAGGCCGACCGGGCCTCGGACTTCCTGCGCGAGCTGCAGGACGCGGGCGAGCTGGCCGGCGTGACGGTCAGCGGCGTCTCCGTCGGCAGCGCCGTGGACCTGCAGACGCTGCTCGGGTTCAAGGCGTTCGCGCTGCCGGTCTCGCTCACCGTCGCCGGCCCGACGAGCAAGATGAACCCCTTCCTCGACCAGCTGCAGGTCTCCCAGCCCCGGGCGGTGCTCATCTCCAGCGTGAACTTCGCCCCGTCCGCGTCGACCAGCGCGGACAAGTCGAACGTGACCATCAACCTCCAGGCGTTCTACGCCCCGGCGAGCTAGCGGACCCCACGATGCAGCGCCCGCCGCGGGACGAGGGCTTCAGCCTCGTCGAGACGCTCACCGCCCTCGCCATCATGGGCGTGGTCATGACCGCGCTCACCACGTTCTTCGTGTCCACCACGAACACCATCAACAAGCAGCGCGGCCTGCAGATGGCGATCCGCCTGGCCAGCGACGGCATCGAGCTGGTCAAGTCGCTGCCGAGCACGTCGCTGGCGATCGGCCGCAGCAAGACCGACGCGCTCAAGCAGCTCGCCGGCACGCCGGCCGGCCTCGATCTGACCTCGATGGCCCCGGTCTTCGACCCGAAGCTGAAGAACCTCACGGACGTCAGCAGCGCCACCCCGGTGCTGAAGTTCTCCGAGGTGGTCCCGATCAACGACGCGGTCTTCACCCGGCGCTGGATCCTCGGCTCGTGCGCGATGAACCCGACCGTCCTCACCGGCGCGTCCTGCGTCCTGCCGACGCTGCTGAGCATCGCCAACCCGCTGCCGTACTACCGGGTCATCGTCGCCATCACCTGGCAGAACTCGCGGGCCTGCGCGGGCGGCGAGTGCTCGTACGTCACCGACACCCTCGTCGCCGCCAACACCACCGACCCGGTCTTCAACCCGAGCGCGACCGCCCCCAAGCCGCTGCCGGACAACCCCGGCAACCAGACCGGCGAGGTCGGCGTCCCGATCAGCCCGGTGACCCTGACCGCGAGCAGCTCGTACCAGCCGATCACGTGGTCGGGCGACCAGCTGCCGCCCGGCATCACGATCAGCGACGCGGGCGTCATCAGCGGCACCCCCACTGCCGCCGGTTTGTATGTGGTCACCGTGACCGTGAAGGACCAGATCAGTACCAACGACGCCTCGTTCAACTGGATCGTCGTCCCGCAACCGACGCTGCCGGTGCCGGACCAGACCTGGGACGCGGGCGCGGCGGTGTCGTACCAGGTGCCGGTCGTCGGCGGCACCGCCCCCTACACCTGGTCGGCGGCGACCGGGCTGCCCACCGGCCTGAATTTCAACGCCACTACCGGCGTCATCACCGGCAGCTCGTCGGTCGACGGTGCGGCCGCGGCGAGCCGGGTGACCGTCAACGTCACCGACAAGTTCGGGCAGACCGCGACGAAGACGTTCACCTGGAACACCAGGGTCGCGGTGCGGTACCCGAACTCGACCACGCCGATCGCGCTGGTCCAGGGCGACGCGTACACCGGCGACGTCCAGGCGTGGGGCGGAACCAAGCCCTACACGTTCTCGGTCACCAATATGCCGACCGGGCTGAGCATCTCCCCGGCCGGCCGGGTGACCGGCACGCTGACCAGCGGCACGCGGTACCTCGTGACGCTCACCGTGACGGACGCCAATCGCGTGAGCAACTCGACCCTCGTGCCGGTCAACGTCACCGTCAAAACCGGGCTGCGGGTCACCACGCCGAGCCTGACCGCGCCGGACAAGTCCAGCCCCAAGGGCACCCAGCTCACCTTCAACCCGGCGGCGACGGGTGGCACCGGCACGCTGGCCTGGACCGCGGCGGGCCTGCCGCCCGGCCTGACGCTGGCCGCCGGCACCGGCGCCATCACCGGCACCCCGAGCACACCCGGGACCTACACCGTCACGCTCACGGTCACCGACAGCGCCACCCCGACCAAGGCCACGTCGACCTTCGCCTTCACCTGGACCATCACATGAGCCTGGACCATCACATGAGCCTGCGCGAACGCATCCGGCGGGCGGTCCGGCCCGGCGACGACCGCGGCGTGACCCTCGCCGAGCTGGCCGTCACCACCGGGATCATGTCGGTGGTCATGGCCATCTTCACCACCGCGATCGTGCAGCTGTTCACGGCCGGGAACAAGAACGAGCTGGTCGCGCTGACCCAGGCCCAGCTCAACACCGCGTTCCTGCGCCTGGACCGGGAGCTGCGCTACGCGGCCGGCTTCAGCACGCCGCGCACGGACAGCGACGGCAATCAGTTCGTCGAGTACGTCAACACCGGTACGGCCGGCGGCACCCCGGAGTGCGCCCAGCTGGAGCTGTACAAGGCGACCGGGACCCTGCGCCGGCAGGTGTGGGCGCTGGACGGGTCGCCGACCAATGCCTGGGCCGTGCTGGCCAACAGCGTCGACACCGCGCAGAGCAGGCTGACGCTGCTCCAGCCGACCGAGAACACCACGTTCCAGCAGCTGCGGGTGGTGCTGGTGGTGGTCACCAACCCGGGCCGGGGCCAGACCACGGCCAACTCCGACGTGACGTTCACCGCGCTGAACAGCAAGTCCAGCACCGCCCCGAACACCATCTGCCCGAAGGCGAGGTCGTGATGCTGCGGAGGCTTCTGCGGGCCGTGCGGGGCCGCGGCGACGACGGTTCACTGCCGCTCGCGATGATGCTGACCCTCGTCGGTACCTCACTGTCGACCCTCATGGTGCCGATCCTCATCAACCAGCTGCGTGACACCGCCGAGACCGAGGGCCGCGCCAAGTCCGTCCACGCCGCGCAGGCCGGCATCGAGATCGCGATGGGGCGCATCCGGGCCGCGACCGTCACCCTCGCCAGCGTCACCGGCGACCCGTCGAAGCTCTGCCCGGCCGACTTCCGCGGCGACGTGGGCGGCGGGGTGCCCGGCAGCTACCGCGTCACGGTGCAGTTCCAGAACGACAAGCAGGAGGTGATGCCCTGCCCGCTGACGTCGGCCCCGGCCACCGCGGTGATCACCTCCACCGGGGCACCGACGGCGGCGCAGCTCGACAACACCGGGGTCGCGCGGAAGCTCACCGCCACCTACGTGTTCCGGACCACCAACGCCAACATCGAGGGCGGGCTGCTCAAGTTCCTCGGCGGGACGTACTGCCTCGACGCCGGTTCCGGTTCGCCGGCCGTCGGCACCAACGTCACCACCCAGCCGTGCACCAGCGGCAGCCCGCGGCAGACGTTCGCGTACACGAAAAATCTGACCCTGCAGCTGGTCTCCTCGAAGACCGCGGCCAACCCGCAGGGCATGTGCCTGGACTCGGGGGTGAACCCGGTGTCGGGCGTGCTGCTGACATTCCAGGTGTGCGGGACGCCGGTGATCCCCTACAACCAGCGCTGGAACCTCGACGACAGCTCCCGCTTCCAGAGCACCAAGTCCGACGGCAGCAACCTCGGCGGGCTGTGCTTCCACGCCAAGTCGGCCAGCACGGCCGGCGCGTTCGTGGAGGTGACCACCTGCGGCACCGCCGACAACACCCGGGTCTTCGCGCCCGAGGCCTCGGTCGGCGCGGGTGCCGCCGGGCCGCCCGCCCAGCTGGTCAACTTCAAGCAGTTCGGCCGGTGCATCGACGTCACCAACTTCAACGTGACGCTCGGCTACATCATCGTGTGGCCGTGCAAGCAGGCGCCGAACCAGAGCAGCGTCGGCTGGAACCAGCGGTGGGTCATCCCGGACACCGGCACTGGGCTCGGCAGCATCAAGGGCCAGATCAAGACCAATGACACCTCGATCACGAAGGGGTACGTCTGCCTGACGACCGCCGATCCGGCCCCCGCCGACGCGCACTTCGTGACCGCGAAGGCGTGCCCGGCCCTGACCGACGACACGGCGCTGTGGACGGTGTCGTACCAGGAGACGACGTACGGGGCGAGCTACGTCATCAAGGACTACAAGGGCAACTGCCTGAGCCCGACCAACCTCGACGACCCCAAGCTGCCGACGACCGACGTCTTCAAGGGCAGTACGACGGTCAGCAAGCTCACCGTGGCCGCGTGCGACGGCTCCAAGCTGCAGAAGTGGAACGCGCCCGCGAACATCGAGGACCCGACGCCCCTGAAGAACATCGGGGAAAAGTAGGGGCTCCGTGGGGGCATCGTCCGGATGGCATGTCTCCCGGTCCGGACGAGGCTCTACAGGCATGAGCATCACGGTGGGGGCGCCGCGGGGCGAGGTGTCGCTCGGGCGGCAGGCGGGGATCGGGCTCGGCGCGGCGGTGGCGTACCTGACCGTGCGCGGCGCCGTCAGCGCGATGGACGGCCGGGCCCAGGCCAACGCCGACGCGGTCGCGGGCTTCGAGCGCACGCTGGGGTTGCGGGAGTTCGTCGCCACGAACCAGGTCCTCGCGGGCGCGGCCGAGTGGCTGTACACGTGGGGGCACTGGCTCGCCGCGGCCGCGCTGCTCGTCTGGCTGGCCCGGCGGCACCCGGCGCTGTACTACCGGGCCCGCGACACCATGCTGCTGACCGCGGGCGTCGCGCTGTTCGCGTTCGTCGTCTACCCGGTCGCGCCGCCGGACCAGGGCGGTGGGCTCGCCTCGCTGCCGTCGCTGGACGCCGGGTGGGACGTGGTGCTGGGCCTCGCCGTCGCGGCGGCGGCCCGGCCGGTGTGGCTGCGGGTGGCCGGGGCCGGGCTGGCCGCGCTCATGGCCTGGTCCGTGGTGCTGACCGGGCACCACTATCCGCTCGACGTGCTCGCCGGGGCCGCGCTGGCCGGGGCGGCCTGGCTGGTCGTGCTGGTCCGGCGGCGACCGAAGGCGCTGCGGGGGTACGCCGGATGGGACGGACTGGACCTGCACAAAACCGACAACGCGGCGTAGCGGTCGCGACTACCCTGTGCGCATGGATCACCTCAGCACGGAGTACACGGGCTTCCCCGCCGATGTGATCCCGCTGCAGTACCAGGCGCTGCTGCTGACCGACGAGCGGCGCATGAAGGCCTTCGCCGACGCGATCGAGCGGGCGGTCCGGCCGGGGATGCACGTGCTCGATCTCGGCGCGGGCACCGGCGTGCTGAGCTACTTCGCCGCACGCGCGGGCGCGGTGGTCACCGCCATCGAGCGCGAGCCGCGGGTGTTCGCCACCGCCCGCGCGGCGCTGCGGTCCGCGGTCGGCGACGCGGTGCGCATCGTGCACGCCGACGCCCGCGACTACCTCCCGGAGGAGCCGGTCGACCTGGTGCTGTGCGAGATGCTGCACGTCGGGCTGCTGCGGGAGCGCCAGGTCGAGGTGATGGGCGCGTTCAAGCGGCGGTACCTGCACCACGTCGGCGGCCCGCTCCCCCGGTTCCTGCCCGAGGCGTGCGTGCAGGCGGTGCAGCCGGTCGAGCAGGACTTCACGTACATGGGGTACACCGTGCCCGCGCCGGTGTTCCAGCTGCCGGAGAGCCGCCAGCCGCGCACCGTCGAGGCCGCCCCGCCGCAGGTGTTCCAGCAGTTCTTCTGGACCGAGCCGCTGCCGGCCCGGTGCGCGGCCGACCTGACGTTCGTGGCCGAGCGGCCGGCGGTGGTCAACGCGGTCCGGCTGATCACCAAGAACCTGCTGACGTTGACGTACGAGCCGTCGGGCAGCGTCGACTGGACGATGAACTATCTCGTCGTGCCGGTGAGCGAGCCCGTGGAGGTGCTCACCGGCGACGAGGTGCGGGTCCGGTTCGCCTACGCGCCCGGCGACGAGATCCCGGCGCTGACCGACGACCTGCGCGTCTCGGTGCCGGCCCACGCGCGCTGAGCGCCGGTCGCGATCAGGAACAGCGCGGCGGCGTAGGTCGACATCACCACGAGGTCCCGGCCGGGGAAGTCGAGCCCGGCCGCCCCGACCCCGATGAGCAGGTCGGAGACGAGGAACACGGCGCCGCCGATCCCGATGCGCACGGAGACGCCGGTCGCCGCGCACGCCATAGCTACCAGGGCGAGGCTGTACCCGAGGATGGGCCCCCGCAGCGCGCCCAGCTGACCCCAGAGCGCGGCGTTGACCCCGACCCACAGCACCGCGTAGCCGGCGATGGCGAGCGCCCGGGGCCGGCCGTGCTTGAGGAACGCGACGAGCAGGGCGATCTGCGTGCCGAGGAACGCGACCATCCCCGGGATCAGCTGACCGGGGATGAGCAGCACGATGTCGCCGACGGTCGCGAACACGAGGGCGAGCGTGACGGGTCCGGGGCGCATGAGGTACCAGATGAGGATCGGGGCCATCAAGGGCTTGGCGATCCACTGCAGGATGTGCGCGTCGGTCGCGACCCCGGCCAGCTCGACGGCGACGGCGAGCCAGAAGAGCTTGAGTTTCATGCGGCGGGCTGCCAGCCGGGGCGGCCGAACACGAACCGGAGCCGGTCGCGCAGCCGGGTGGCGGTGCGCACGTCGTGCCAGATCGCCGCGTACTCGTGGGTCGCCACGCGCAGCGGGTTGTAGGTGCCGATGTTCTTCGTCAGCCCGTAGCGCACCCGGGCGCGCTCCGGCTCGAACGAGCCGAACAGCCGGTCCCAGACGATGAGGATGCCGCCGTAGTTGCGGTCCAGGTACTCCTGGTTCGCGCCATGGTGGACCCGGTGGTGCGACGGCGTGTTGAAGAACCACTCGATCGGCGCCCACATCCGGTTCACCCGCTCGCTGTGCAGGAAGAACTGGTACGCGAGGCTGATCGACTGCTGCAGGAACACCATCCACGGCGGGATCCCGAGCAGCGGCAGGAACAGCCAGAACGGCGTCGAGGTCATCGGCGTCCAGCTCTGCCGCAGGGCCGTGCTCAGGTTGAAGAACACCGACGAGTGGTGCACGACGTGCCCGGCCCAGAACACGCGGACCTCGTGGTGGAGGCGGTGGAACCAGTAGTACGCGAAATCGTCCGCGAAGAAGAGCACCACCCACGTCCACGGGCTGTGCGGATCCATCTTCAAGGGCGTCAGCACGTAGAGCCCGGCGAACGCGACGGCGACGACGATCTTCCACGGCACGCCGATGATCTGGCTGCCCAGCCCCATCGACAGACTCGTGGCGGTGTCACGGACCTCGTAGCCGCGTTCCTCGTCATCGGGCAGGAACCGGTACGAGACCGCCTCCATGATGATGAGCAGCAGAAACGCCGGCACGGCGTAGAGAACGGCGGGAATCATACGGCGGCTCCGGGGGTGTTGACGGGGGCGTTGAGGAGCGTCTTCGCCTGGGCCTCCGCGGCGGCGAAGTCCCCGGCGTCGATGAAGGCCCCGAGCCGGCGGTGCCCGGGGATGTCGAGCAGCTCGGCGGTCCGGTGCGCGGCGGGCACCCGCCCGACGGCGAGCGCCCCACCGACGAGGCTGTTGAACGCGAGCAGGTACGCGGTGTTGCCGCTGCCGAGCAGGACGGCCCGCCAGAGCGCGATGTTGGCGGCACCCATGCGCTCGAGGTCGGGGGCCTCGCTCGCATAGTGCTCGATCGCCTCGTTGACGGCGTCCTTCTCCGCCGCGGTACCGCGTTGCGCGCACAGCCGCGCAGCGTCGGCGCCGAGGCAGGCCCGCATCTCCAGGACGTCCCGGACCAGGTTCTCCACCGGGAGGCGATCCTGGGCGCCGGCGGCCATGGCCAGGTCCAGGCCGGCGTGCTCGCGCCAGTCGAGAACCTTCGTGGCGCCGCCCTGCGCGACCCGGACCAGGCCCAGTTGCTGGAGCCTTCTCAGAGCTTCGCGCACCGCGTGACGGTTGACCTCGAAGACGGCGGCGAGTTCGCGCTCGGACGGCAGGCTCGCCTCGGGCGCGTAGTCACCGGCCAGGATGGCGTCCCGGACCTGGGCGAAGACGTGATCGGAGACTGAGCTACGGCTGGCGGGCACGAACTCCATGCCGCGCAGTCTGCCACCCATCAACTGGTTGGACCAGTGGGAATTGTGCCAATGCATATGGCAGCCAAACAATCACGGTGACGCCCGCAGACCGGCACGGCAGGTCGGCCGACTTGGTCTGGCTGGTACGCTCACCTCGGTCCGCACCAATGCCGGGAGCCTCCTTGACCACGCCGTTCCTGATTCCCGAGCGCCTCGTCGAGCAGCTTCAGGACGGCAGATGCGTTCTCGTCCTGGGTGCCGGAGCAGCCCGTGCCCTCGGCACGCCGACTTGGCGCGAAGTGATTGCCAATTTGGCATCGACGGAAATTCGGCCCGAGTTCCGAGCCGAGTCGATACAGGCGATGAATGGCGATGAAGTCGAACTCATCGCCGAAATCATGATCGCGGAGCTGGGCTCAAAGAAGATTTCTATGGCCATCCGTGACCAGCTCAAACTACAACGCGCCCTTCGGATACCGGCATGGATTCGGCACCTGGCGGGTCTGCCCTTTGCGTCTGTGATATCGCTAAACTGGGACGAGTCCTTCGAGCGACTTCTTGAGTCCCGGCCTGTCGAGGTATTGGTGCCAGGACGAGACCTTCCGGACCGTCTCGACGATGGTGCGGCTTTGCGCGTCCTCAAGCCACTTGGCACATCACGGATCACGACGTCACTCGTGTTGTCGCTGTCGGAGTACAACCGACGATATGGTGTTGCTTCCGACTTCGGACGTTTACTGGGTTCCACATTGGCAGCAAATACCGTGCTGTTTGTCGGCGTGCATCCGCGAACTATCAACGACCTACTCTCCGGCGCCGGAGTCGACGCGGGGATAGATCAACATCCGGATTTTGCTGTTCTCGACGACAACTCCACCCTCGAGGCACGCCTGATCCGATCGAGGCATAATGTCCGACAGTTATCTGCACCTTCGCTCGAACAATTCGTTCCCGCGCTCGCCGAACAGATCACCGCTCAGCCACGCCATCGCGCCGCTCGCATCGATTATCCAGTCCGCGAGATGCGGCTTAAAAACATAGGCCCATTTCAACGGCTCACGCTCCGATTCGCCACCGACTGGACCGTACTGCTCGGCGGAAACGGCGCCGGCAAAACCACCGCCCTCCGGGCATTGGCATTCGCATTGTGCGGCGCATCTGTGTTGCCAGGCGAGGCCGATCTTTTGTTGATGGCCAACCACAAGTTTGGCTCCATCGAGGTGACAGTCGGTGAAACGAAATATGTGACAGAATTGCAGCGCGAACGCAATGGCGTCCGCGTGAAGACCAGCATCCCGACGCCAGTGGAAACGGGCGAGATGCTGGCGTTGGGGTTCCCTGCGTTCCGAGGATTGTCCCGGAAGGCGCCCTCCGGCCCTCGCGATGATCGCGTCATCGGCGTGGGTCACCCATCGGATCTTGAGCCGCTCCGCATCGGCGCAGTTGACGATCGCTTCGATGCGTTGCAGCAGTGGCTTATCAATCTGGCCGTGGTCCGTGATGCCGCCGACCTATTTGGAGATGCCGAACGGGCCGCCAAACAGCTCGACGCGGTTTTTTCACTGTGGGAGCGCCTCCTGCCAGGGACACGCCTACGGTATGCCGGACTGGATAGCGGCCGATGGGAAGTGAATGCTCGTCTGAACAATACGACAGTTCCGTTACGCACCTTTAGCCAAGGCTCGCTGTCGACGGTGTCGTGGGTCGGCACGCTGGTACGACGACTCGCCGACCGATACGGCGGCGAGCATGAGGAACTTGCTACCATGCCCGCGCTCGTAATCATTGACGAACTCGATGCCCACTTGCATCCAGAGTGGCAGCGTCTCATCGTTCCGCGGCTACGCGAGGTTCTACCAAACTTGCAGGTCATCGCGACCACCCACTCACCGCTGATCGTCGGCTCGCTCTCTGCCGGCGAGGTGCTGACGCTGCATCGGTCGTCGACAGGTAACGGACATGCCCGAGAGGCCGAGCAGTTTCGTGGCTGGCGTGTCGACCAAATTCTTACCAGCGCGGCGTTTGGGCTCGATACAAGTCGTGACGCCGAGACCGAACGCGATCTGGACGAATACCAGACTACTCTCGGTGAACAGTCTGTTGATCAAGCGTTGGTAGAGCGGGTCGCAAGCTTGCCACGATCTGGCGAGACCGAACTCGAACGGGAGGCCGCGGAACTCGTCGACGCGGGTCTACGGCAGCAGCTAGTCGAACTACCCGATGATCGACGCATCGAGCTAGTTCGACAAGCCACCGACTACTTGCGTCGGCTACGCGACGGCGAGGGCTGATGCGGCGAGTAGCCTTCAAGCCGGAGGCACTGACCGGTCCGGAAGCCGCCTGGTTCGCAAGCTGGAAAAGCCGCTCGCGGCGCGCGTCCGACAAGCTCAAAGCCGCTGTGGCCGCGGACGAGGAACCGCAATTTCGGCAAGCGGTGTGGGCCGACCTAAAAAAATGGCTGCTGGAGCACGTCTTCCACGGAAAATGCGCGTACTGCGAAGGCCGAATGCTCGCTCAGTCCTACGGAGCCGCGGAGCATTACCGACCAAAGAGTCGCGTCACGAGCCCGATCGGCCGCGAGGCGGGCTATGCATGGCTAGCGTACGACTGGCGCAACATCATTCCGGCCTGCGATCAATGCAATAGCGGTGACGGAAAGCAGGACCAGTTCCCGATCGCGGGGCGACGGGTACACGCGGCAGATGAACTTGTCGACCCCGACGATATCGCCGAACTGAACGCGGTCGAGGAGCCGCTCCTGCTTCATCCCTATACTGACCATCCGGAAGAGCACCTCATATTCGGGCATGCCGGTGCGGTCGGTCCACGCAACGCCAGCCCGAAGGGGCGCGAAACCATATCGGTGTGCCGTTTGGACCGTGCGGCTCTTATGGACGAGCGGGCCCGCGTCCAAGAGCAGGTCCGCAGCCAGGTCGCGCTTGCTTTCTTGGACGCAGGCCGGGGCGAGCGATCTCTCACCGAGGCACTGGATAGGGTCCGAAAACAGTACTCCGATGAGTACGCCGAGTATTCCGTCGCGTGCCGACAAGCATTGTTGGATGCGGTAAAGGCTCTGGCCGAACAGGCCACCCGGTATGTTGACCCTTAGCTGAGCGCTACCAAACGCTAGCCTCATTCGTCCTCGCCCGGCCTCTAGCCGCATTGCAGGACGAACATTTCGGCCTTCGGCGCAATGCTTAGAGGCGCCGTGGCGCCTCTGGCCGGTCACATCCAGCAAAACGGCCTGGCGGTGCGGCCCGCAGCGAGTGGCGCGCCAAAAACGGCGATGCCCGCGACGCTTACGCTCGGAGGTCACATCCTGCTCATGACCGGCGGAAGCCGGGTCGAGCTGCCGAAGAACGCGAGCATCAATCGCTTTCACGGAAGCGCACGAGCGGCTGGCAACCAAGGTGCAAACCACCGTAGGGGATGTGGCGAATTCAGCGAGGCACGGTCCTCGGCCGTCGGTCGGACCACGCGCGGTTTTGAGGGGGTGTGGGTGGAGCGAAGCTCCCCCACCTGCTCCTCGGAACCACAGCCTCAGTCGTTGGCGGTGAGCTCGTCGACGATCTTCTGGGCGGTCGTCGCGTGCTTGGCGTAGGCGCTGGCGAAGGCGCTGCGCTGGACGGCCTGGGCCGCGTTGGTGACGCTCATCTTTTCCCAGCCGCCGACCTTCTGCAGCTTGGTGTAGAACTTGGCCGAGGCGAAGGCCGGGTCCATGAGCTGCTCCGGCGTGCCCCAGATGCTCACCCGCTGCTGGAAGATGCCGACCGAGTCGTAGTTCGTGCCGGTGCCCTCGTGCGGGAGCTTCAGGGAGGCGGGGACCTTGGGGTTGGCCAGGTTCTTGAGGTACGTCTCCTGCAGCGCCGTCGCGATCGCCACCACCATGGCGCGCTCCGGCAGGTTCATCTGCTTGGCGACCTCGACCACGATGTAGGCGTTGTTGGTCTGGGCCTGGGTCAGGCCGGCGACCGGCTTCGGGACCAGGGGCTGGCCCGGCAGGGCGGCCTGCGCGGCGCCGCGCGCGGCGTTCGCGCGGGCGTGGGTCTCGTAGAACTTGGCGGTGTCGAAGCTGGTGTCGTCCGCGACGGGAGTCGGCTGCTCCGGGAACACGGCCCAGGACACACCGACACTGATCAACGAGGCGACGAGGCTGACCACGGCCAACAGCATCATTCTGCTCACGTGCAGACGACGTGCGGCCGCGCGCCTGCGCCGGGGGGTGGCGCCACGCACCGCGACAGCTTACGAACGTGGCGCCCGTACCGAAAGGTGGGATCTCGGCCTTTAGCAAAACCTAAGGAAGATTAAGAAGTCCCCGGCGCTTGAGGAGCGGCTCGATCAGCGGGTCACGGCCCCGGAACGCACGGTACACATCCATCGAGTCGGCGCTGCCGCCCCTGGCCAGGAGGCCGTCGCGGAAGGCGTCGCCGCTCTCGCGGTTCAGGCCGCCACGCTCGGTGAGCCAGTCGACGGTGTCGGCGTCGAGGACCTCGCTCCAGATGTACGAGTAGTAGCCCGCGCTGTACGCCGCCCCGCTGAAGATGTGGGCGAAGTAGGGCGTGCGGTACCGCGGCGGCACGAAGGGCGTGGCGACACCGGCGCGCTCCAGGGCCTCGGCCTCGAACGCCATGACGTCGGTGACCGCCTCGGCCTCCTCAACGGTCAGCGTGTGCCAGGCGAGGTCGAGCAGGGTCGCGGCGAGGTACTCCGTGGTCGCGAACCCCTTGTTGAACTGCTCGGCGGCCTGGAGGCGGTCGACCACCTCCTGCGGCAGGCGGTCACCGGTCTCGTGGTGGCGGGCGTAGTGCTCCAGCACCTGCGGCCAGAGCATCCACACCTCGTTGACCTGCGACGGGTACTCCACGAAGTCCCGCGGCACCCGCGTGCCCGCGAACTTCGGGTACTGCACCGCCGAGAACAGCGTGTGCAGGGCGTGCCCGAACTCGTGGAACAGGGTGCGCACCTCGTCGAGGGTGAGCAGCGTCGGCTCGCCGTCCGGGGCCCGGTTGATGTTCAGGTTGTTGCACACGACGGGCGAGGTGCCGAAGAGCCGCGACTGGGCCACGAGCGCGTTCGCCCACGCCCCGCCACGCTTGGACGCGCGGGTGAAGAAGTCACCGATGAACAGGCCGAGCGGCGCCCCGTCGTGGTCGAACACCTCGAAGACGCGCGCGTCCGGGTGGTACGCGTGCAGGTCGGGCCGCTCGGTGAAGTGCAGGCCGTACAGCTCGCCGGCGGCGAAGAAGACGCCGTCGTGCAGGACCCGCTCCAGCTCGAAGTACGGCCGCAGCTCACTCTCGTCGATGGCGTAGCGCTCGCGGCGCAGGCGCTCGGTGTAGTACGACCAGTCCCACGGCTGCAGCGTGAACTCGTCGCCGATGACGGCCTGCAGGTCGTCGGCCTCGGCGGACGCGTTGGCCATGGCCGGCGGGACGAGCTTGGCCAGCATCTCCTGCACGGCCGCGACCGAGCGCGCGGTGTTGTCGGAGATGTTGTACGCGGCGTGGTGCTCGTAACCCAGCAGCCGCGCCCGCTCGGCCCGCAGCCGCACGATGCGCAGCACCAGGCCGGTCGTGTCGTTGTCGCCGCCGGCACCCCGCCCGATGGAAGCGTTGTGCAGCCGCTCGCGCAACGCCCGGTCGTGCAGCGCGGCCAGCTGGGGCTGCGCGGTGGGCAGGATCAGATTCAGCGCGTACTGCCCGTCGAGCCCCCGATCCTTGCCCGCGACCGCCGCGGCGGCGACGGCGTCGGCGGACAGCCCGTCCAGGGCCGCCTCGTCCTCGACGATCACGGCGCGGGCCTTCATCTCGTCGCGCACCAGGTTGCCGTAGTCGGTGGCGAGCCCGGCCAGCTCGGCGTTGATGGCGCGCAGCCGCTCGTGCTGGGCCTCGGACAGCTCGGCCCCGGCCCGCACGAAGTCGGTGTGGTAGCGCTCCAGCAGCCAGGCCGGCTCGGGGTCCAGGCCGAGCTCGTCCCGCCGCTCGTAGAGCTCCTTGACCCGCGCGTACAGCCCGGCGTCGAGCATGATCGCGTCACTGTGCGCCGACAGCCGCGGTACCACATCCGCTTCTATGGCTTGCAGCTCTTCCGAGGTGTGCGCGCTGGTCAGCGTGAAGAACGCGGCGGACACGCGCTGGAGCACGCGTCCCGAGCGCTCCAGCGCGACCAGGGTGTTGTCGAGGGTCGGCGCGGCCGGTTCGGCCACGATCGCGGCGACCTCGGCACGCTGCTCCTGCATGCCCCGCTCGAAGGCCGGCAGATAGTGCTCGAGCTCGATCCGATCGAAGGGCGGCAGCTGGTACGGCAGCTCGCTGGTCGCGAAGAACGGGTTGTCCGTGGTCACCCACCGACTGTATCGACCTCCGCCCGCTAGGAGCGCACCCCTCGCTCAGGAGGTGCCGCGACAAGGGTCCCGGCCGCCAGGCCCCCCGCCCAGAAGGGGACCAGCCGCCCGGGTAGGACCAGGTGCGGTTTTGAGGGGGTGTGGGTGGAGCGAAGCTCCCCCACCGCTTTTCAGGACATTCGACGGTCCAACCCCGCCGCCAAGGCGCCCATACAGTGCTGAGACCTTCCAGTGCCCATCAGCCACAGGGGGTCTTCTGCCGTAAGACACAGAGGGTCTTCTGCCGTAAGACACAGCGCGGTCTTACTGCCGTAAGACAAAGTGGGGTCTTACTGCCGTAAAGACAAAGCGCCGCCTAGTCGACGATGGGGCCGGTGTAGCTCGCGCGCAGGCGGAGGCGGGTGGGGCTGGTGTACTCCTCGATCGCGTGGGCCAGCCAGCCCGCCGTCCGGGCGACGCCGAAGATCGCCTCCCCGGCCCCGCGGGGCATGCCGGCCAAGTGGGTGAGCAGGCCGAGGGCGAAGTCGACGTTCATCGGGGGCAGCGAGCGGTGGGCGGCCTCGCGCAGCAGGGCGTCGGCCACCGCCAGCCGGGGGTTGCCGGGCATCGTGCGGCGCAGGCGGTCCAGGAGGGCCTCGCCGCGCGCGTCGCCGCCCTTGTACACCGCGTGCCCGAAGCCGGAGATGCGCTCGCCCCGCCGGAGCCGCTCGCCGATCGCGTGGGCGGCGCGGTCCGGCTCGGCGATCTCGGCCAGCAGCGCCTCCACGCCGAGTGAGGCGCCGCCGTGCAGGGCGCCGCTGACCACGCCGAGGCCGGCGGTGACCACGGCGTAGGGGTCGGCCCGCACGGACGCGGCGACCCGGGCGGCCAGGGTGGAGGAGGCCAGCTCGTGGTCGGCCAGCAGCACCATGGCGAAGCGGAGCACGTCCTCCAGGCGGTCGTCGGCGCCGGCGAGTTTCCTCCACAGCCGGACGTGCAGGTCCGGTACGAGCGAGCGGCGCGGCCTGCGCGCGCCGAGGTCGGGCAGCGCGTCGACCATGCCGCCCAGGATCGCGGTGCCGGTCTGCTGCACGGCGGCCGGCTCGAGGTTGAGCCGGACCGGGTCGGCCGCGCCCATCGCGGCCACGACGACCTGCAGCCGTTCCAGCGGCAGCACGCCGGTGGGCAGGCCCCGCTGGGCGTCGCGGGCGGCGGCCAGACCTTCCGACCGCGCCGCGAACAGCGTGCGCTCGCCCGGCGCCACCTCCCCGGTCCACAGCCAGGCGGCGGCGTCCTCCAGGCGCCAGGTGGCGGCGAGCTCGATGGCGTCGCGGCCGCGGTAGTAGTGCCGGTCCTCGCCGAGCATCGTGATCGCCGACTCGATGACCAGGTCGGTGGTGCCGGCGCGGCGGCGCGGTCGTCCCCGGCGGGCGAGGGCCTCGATCTCGGCGCGGTCGAACACGCTGCGGCCGTCGGTCTTGCGGCGGGTCAGGACACCGCGGCTGACGTACGCGTAGAGCGTCGCCTGCTTGACCCCCAGCCGCTCGCACGCCTGCTCGACGTCCATCCACTCGCTCACTCGCCACTCCGAACCAGCCGCATCGAATCTGCCGCATCGAATCTGCACGTTGATTTTCGTCAACGTTGACACAAATCATGCAACAGCGTCAACCTTGACTCATGTCAACCCCAGTCAAGCCCCGAATCCACTTCCTCGACGTCACCAACCGCGACGGGGTGCAGACGGCCCGGACCGGGCTGTCGAAGTTCGGCAAGACGATGGTGAACTTCTACCTGGGCCGCCTCGGCGTCGCGCAGTCCGAGATCGGGTTCCCGTTCCTGTTCCACGAGGTGCCGTACGTCCGCGCGCAGACCGCCCTGGAGCAGGCCGGCGCGTTCGGCGCGCTGCGGCTGTCGGGCTGGTGCCGCGCGGTCGCGGCCGACGTCGAGCGCTCGGCCGGGCTCGGCCTGCGGCACTACAACCTGTCCATCTCGACGTCGGACCAGATGCTGCAGAACAAGTTCCGCGGCAAGCTCGACCGCGACGCGCTGATCCGGGAGATGACGGCGGCGGTGCGCGCGGCCAAGGACGCCGGCGCGGAGACGGTCGGGGTCAACGCCGAGGACGGCTCCCGCACCGACGAGAGCTTCCTGACCGAGTTCGCCCTCGCGGCCAAGGAGGCCGGCGCGGACCGGCTGCGCTACTGCGACACGATCGGCGGCGACACGCCCGGGCGCATCGGCGAGCGGTTCGCCAAGCTGGCCGGCGCCACCGGCATGCCGATCGAGACGCACTGCCACAACGACCTGGGCATGGCCGTGGCCAACTCGCTCGCGGGGGCGTTCGGCGACCTCGCCGCCGGGCAGGACGCCTGGATCAACACCTGCGTCAACGGCATCGGCGAGCGCTCCGGCAACGCCGACCTGGTCTCCTGCATCCTGGCGCTGCGCCACGGCTTCGGGGTGCCCGAAGGCGCGGAGATCGGCGACGAGCTGGACCTGACGTGGGCGCGGCGGTTCGCGGCCTGGGCGTCGTACGCGTTCGGCCAGCCGCTGCCCAACAACCAGCCCGGCGTGGGGCCGAACGCGTTCGCGCACGAGTCCGGCATCCACGCCGACGGGGCGCTGAAGGACCACCGCAACTACGAGCTGTACGACGAGGAGCTGCTCGGGCCGCACCCGTCCGACCGGCACGCGCGGGCGGGCCGCATCGTGCTGACCGGCGAGTACGGCGGGCTGGCGGGCTTCCGGCACGTCATGGACGACCTCGGCGTCGAGGTCACCGACGAGACGCGCACGTTCCAACTGGTGCAACTGGTCAACGCGAGCACGGGGCGGCCGCTGACCGACGACGAGCTGCGGCTGATCGCGGCCTACCCGCAGGAGCTTTCCCTGCTGTACCCCGGGCTGCTCTGACTACAGCATCGCGTGCTGGACGATCCAGCCGAGGCGCAGCGTCTCCTCGTAGGAGAACTCCAGCTCCATGATCTCGGTGAAGCGGCGGTCGACCTGCAGCGGCGTGAACCGGTGCACCGCGCACTCCATCCACACCGGGATGCGGGAGGCGGGGTTGGCCAGGACGGCGAGCTTGCCGCAGCGGCGGGCGTTTCCCATGCCGGACAAGCTATCCAGGCGCCCGGGCGGCACCCACCCGGACACCTGGGGCCGGGGCATACACCAAATGGTGTACGCCCCGGTGTCACCGCCGAGACGACGACCGGAGGACCGTGCGTCCCTAGCGTCGGACCCATGACGAACACGATGCAAGGACTGATGCAAGGACTTCTGCCGGGAGTACTGGTCGGGCTGGCGACCGCGCTGCTCGGCGTGCTGCTGACGCAACCGCACGCCAACGGGCTGATGGTGATCGGCCATGCGACGGTGGTCTCATGCAACCGCTGACCCGCACCGAGCGCGGATCGGTGACGGCCGCGTTCGGCGCCGTCACCGTCCTGGGCGTGCTCAGCATGGCCGCGGCCGGCGGCGCCGGGCTCGCCGACCCGGGGCCGCTCAGCCTGGCCTGGGCGCTGTTCGGGCTGCTGTGGCTGCAGCGGCGCTTCCCGCTCATCGGGCTCGGCCTCGGCATCGCGACGATCCTGGCGCTGCGCGTCTCGCACCTCACCGACACCGGCTGGCTGTGGCCGGCGACCCTGCTGTACGTGCAGGCCGCCCTGGTCCGCGGCGCGCCCGTCATCGTGTCGATCGCGGCCGTGCACGCGCTCGCCGCGTTCAACCTCGACTGGACCACGCTCGGTCACTCCGCGCGCGCGGCGGTGGCGAGCGTCGGCACGGACGCGCTGTGGTTGTGCGCGGCGATCGCGGTCACGCTGTCGTACCGCAACTGGCGCCGCTTCCAGGCCGAGTCCCTGCAGCGCCTGCGCACCGAGCTGGACGAGCAGCGCACGGCCGAACGGCTGCGGCTCGCGCGGGAGGTGCACGACGCCGTCGCGCACACGCTCACCGTGGTCGGCGTGCACGTGAACGTGGCCGCGGACGCGCTGGACAGCGATCCGGACGAGGCGCGGGCGGCGCTGCGGCTGGCCCAGGACATCCGCCGGCGGGCCATGACCGACCTGTCCGCGCTGGTGGGGGTGTTGCGCACCGGCGACGGGATCGCGCCGCCGGTGGCCGTGCCGCCGCTGGAGGACCTCGTGGCCGGCGTCCGCGCGACCGGGCTGGACGCCGCGCTGCACGTCGACGGGGATCCCGATGCGGTGCCTTTGCCGGTACTGCTGGTGGCCTCCGCCATCGTCCGCGAGGCCCTCACCAACGTGGTCAAGCACGCGCGGGCGGGACACGTGGCGGTGGAGGTCCACTATGGACCGTCCACTTCGGTGCGCGTGACCGACGACGGGCCAGGCGCCGCGGCCGGGCCGCCGGGACACGGGCTCACGGGGCTCGCCGAGCGGGTCGCGGCGCTCGGGGGCACATTCAGCGCGGGGGCGGGCGAGGGCGGCTTCGCGGTACACGCGAAAATTCCGGCATGACCGTGCGCGTGCTGCTCGCCGATGACCAGGCCCTGGTCCGCGCCGGATTCGGCAGTCTGCTGCGGCGCACCCGCGACATCACCGTCGTGGCCGAGGCCGGCACCGGTGACGAGGCGGTGCGCGCCGCGCGGGAGCACCGGCCCGACGTCGTATTGATGGACATCCGCATGCCGGGCCTGGACGGGATCGCCGCGACCAAGCGCATCTGCGGCGATCCCGCGCTCGCGGGGACGCGGGTCATCGTGCTCACCACCTTCGAGACGGACGAGTACGTGTTCGCCGCCCTGCGCGCGGGCGCCAGCGGCTTCCTGACCAAGGAGGTCGAGCCGGACGAGCTGCGCCGGGCGGTGCGCGTGGTCGCGGCCGGCGAGGCGCTGCTGTCGCCCAGCGTGACGGCGCGCGTGGTGACCGAGTTCGCCCGCCGTCCCCCGGGCGGCGGCGGGCGGAGCCTGGACTTCCTGACCGCCCGCGAGGTCGAGGTCGTCCGCCTGGTCGCCGGCGGACTGTCCAACGAGGAGATCGCGCGGGCGCTGTTCATCAGCCCGCTGACCGCGAAGACGCACGTCACCCGCGCGATCGCCAAGGCCGGCGTGCGCGACCGCGCGCAGCTGGTGATCTTGGCCTACGAGTCCGGTCTGGTTCGCCCGAACGACGCATGATAGTAACGTTCGGCCGATGCGTCACCGCCGTTCGGACGACTCACCGGATCGCGATCGCAACTCACCGTATCGAGCGACGCCGTCGGCCAATCCGTGACTTTCCGGAAACGCACAGTTCACTGGTTCAGCCTGACAGGACGCCGGGCACGGGTGATGATTTGCCGGTGACGAGCCAACTCCGCGTGATGTCGATCTATGAGGGCTTCTTCTCCGGGGGTGCCCGGGCCCTGCACACCACGGTCGTGGCCGGCCTGCACACCGCGGGGAGCCATCACCATTCGGTGCTGAGCATCTATGGCGCCATGCGCCGCGAGACCATCCTCCAGCGCATGGAGGACGACGCCAGCTATCGGTCACTGAGCGCGATCGGCGTCGACGTGCGCTCGCTCGGCCGGCGCATCGGGGGCGGCACCGCGGCCCGCAAGACGTTCAGCCAGTCGGAGATCGCGACGGCGTTCGCGCACGCCGAACGGGCCGACATCGTCCTGTCGCTCAAGGAGCAGCCGCTGCGGCTGGTCAACCTGCCGGGCTTCCCGCGCCGCCCGGTCGTCGTCTGCCTGCACCGCTCCGACCCGGAGAACCAGGGCGCCGCGCTCGCCGACTTCAAGACGGCGGTCGCCGACGGCCGCATCGCCGCCGCGATCTGCTGCGCGGAGTCGACCCGCGCGGCGTACGAGCGGGCGGGCATCCCCGCGCGGCTGCTCAAGGTCATTCCGAACGGCGTGGACCTGTCGCGCTTCCAGCCCGTGCCCGCGCGCCGGCGGGCCGCGCTGCGCCGCTCGCTCGGCGTGCCGGCCAAGGCCGAGGTGGTCACGCTCGCCGCCCGCTACGACCCGATGAAGAACGTGCCGCTGTTCCTGGCCTCGGCCCGGCGGTACCTCGAGCGCGAGCCCAACGGCCACGTGCTCATGTGCGGCGCCGGCATGACCACGGCCAACGCCGAGCTGTGCGGGCTGCTCAACGACCTGTTCGCCGACGAGCCGCGGTTCCTGTCCCGGCTGCACCTGCTGGGCATCCGCCGCGACATGGAGGCCGTGTACGCCGCCAGCGACGTCGTCGCGCTGACCTCCACCAGCGGCGAGGCGGCCCCGCTGTGCCTCATCGAGGGCGCGATGTGCGGCGCCGTGCCGGTCTCGACCGACATCGGCGACACCGCGATCATCGTCGCCGGGCACGGCCTGATCACCGGCCCCGACCCGGACGCCATCGCGGCGGGCTGGTCCGAGGCGGTCGACCGGCGCGCCGAGTTCACGCCGCGCCTGCTGGGCAGCCGCGAGCGGTTCAGCCACACCCGGATGATCGCCTCGTACGCGTCCGTCATCGACGCCGCCCGCCAGGACCTCGGCCTGCGGGTGGGATGACGCTCCGCAGGTCCCGGCGTACCGCGGGCCAGATCGTGGCCAGCAGCGCGAGGTACGCCGGGACCAGGACCCCGGTCGCGCTGAGCGCCCACCAGCCGTGCCCGAGCGGCCCGGCCGTCACCGCGGCGGCCAGGCCCGCGACGGCCAGGGCCACGAGCGCGCGCGATCCCTGCGCGAACAGGGCACCGACGGGCAGCCCGGTCGCGCGACGCAGCCACAGCAACCCGATCGGCCACGACAGCGCCGCCCCGGCCGCGAACCCGGCCGCGACCCCGAGCGGCCCGCCCACCGCGCCCACCACCATGCACACCACGAGCAACGGCCGCGTGACGAAGCACAGGCGCAGGTTCGCGCGCGCGTTGCCGGTGGCGAGCAACAGCCAGTCGCACACGTACGAGACGGTCTGGAACACCCCACCGACCGCCAGCCACCGGAACAGCGGCGCGCTCGGCGCCCACTGCGGCCCGAGCACCGTCGTGAACAGTGCCGGGGCCGCGACCGCGCCGCACGTGAACAGCGTCCCCGCGGCGAACCCGAGCGCCGCCTGCCCGCGCAGCGCGAACGCCGGCAACGCGCTCCCCCGCAGCCTGCTGAGCACCGGCAGCGCGACCCGCGCCAGCGGCTGGTTGAGCTGGTTCAAGGGCAACAGCAGGATTTGGTACGCCCGGTCGTACGCCCCCAGCGCCGGCGCCCCGAACCATCGCCCCACCACCACGGAGTCCGCGTTGCGCGCCACGCTCCCGAGCAGCGAGCTGAGCATCACCGGCACCCCGAACCGCAACAGCGGCCGCGCTTCGGCCACGCCCGCCCGCGACAGCCGCGGCCGGAACCCGGCCGCGCGCGCCAGCGCGAGCGCGACGGCGAGGGCGAAGAACAGCTGCTGCGCGACGAGCGCCCAGACGCCCGCCCCACGCCACGCCAGCAGCGCGGAGAGCCCGAGCGACCCCGCGACCGCGCCGAGCTCGATCCGCGCCAGCAGCCCGAAGCGCAGGGCCCGGGTCGCCTCGACGCGCAGCTGCACCGTGCACCCGCCGACCAGCACGACGAGCGCGAGGGCGCGCAGCACCGTCGCGAGCTGATCCTTCCCGAACGCGGCGGCGATGCTCGGGGCGCTCGCCCAGACGACCGCGTACAGCAGCCCGCCGAGCGCGGCGTTGCACCAGAACAGCGCGTCCCGCTGCTTCCGGCTGAGCTCCGGCGCCTGCACGGCGGCGTGGAACAGGCCGAGATCGCGCACCACCTCGGCGGTACCGACGACGACCCCCGCCATCGCGAGCAGCCCATAGTCGGCCGGAGCAACCAGCCGGGCGAGCAGCACGACCCCACCGGCCTGGAGGACCGCGCGCGCGATCTGCCCGCCGACGGTCGCGAGCGCACCCCGCGCGGCCGCACGCTCGAGTTCCTGCGTCTCGGCGGTCATCTAGTCGTAGAACGGCGCCGTGCGGTGCAGGGCCAGCTCGGCGAGCTGACGCGGGGACGCGTTCAGCCAGCCCAGCAGCGCGAACGCGGCCCGCCGGGCCGGCCGTTGCCCGGGGAACTTCAGCGCCACGTAGCGCTCGCGGGCCAGGAAGCGGCGCTGGGCGAGGGTGAGGCGGTCGCGGTACTTGTCGCGGTACAACGCCAGTCCGCTCGCCCGGTGCGGGCCGCGCGAGGAGAGGTGGCCGTGGCCGCGGCTGTGCTGGACGACGAGCCGCTCCGCGACGACCACGTGGTGCAGGCCCGCGTCCAGGGCGCGCACCAGCAGGTCGAGGTCGTTGTTCACGATGAGCGCCGGGTCGAACCCGCGCAGCGCGCGGAACGCCGCCGTCCGCACCACGAAGTTGCTGCCCGTCAGGCCGGGGTTGTGGTGCAGGCAGTCCGCGGCGCGCAGCCGGCGCGGGAGCGTGCAGCCGGGCCGGCGGTGCCCGCCGCGCTGGTACCACGTCCAGGCGGCGGCCAGGTCGCCGCCGGCCGCGAGGAGGCGCTCCAGGAACGTCGGCGCCCACTCGTCATCGTCGTCGAGGAAGGCCAGGTGGGACGTGTCGGCGTGGCGGGCGCCCCGGTTGCGGGAGGCGCCGGCGGTGTGCGAGGCGACGCGGACGTACCGCACGCCGAGCCGCCCCGCGACCGCCTCCGCGCTGCCGGTGTCGTCGACCACGACGATCGCGGCCGCCGGGAAGGTCTGGCGGCGCACGGACGCGACCGCGCGCTCCAGGTCCGCCGGCCGGTCGTGGGTGGGTACGACGACGGTGACATCAGGCATGCGACAGCCCCCGCCGGCGGGCCCCGAGGCGCCGCTCGCGCCGGCGTCGCACGAACCGCGCCGCGCGGTAGATCCGGGCGTACCAGCCCGGGGCGACGAGCATGAGCAGGACGCCGGCGGCGACGAGCCAGAGACCGTGGCGTACCGATGCGAAGAAGTCCTTGAAACGCAGGTCCCGGCGGACGATCTGGACGACCGCGGCGCCCGCCTCGGCCCGCGCCCGCGCGGCGGCGTCGACCACGGACAGGGCGCCCGCCCGCAGCCGGAAGTGCAGCAGCCCGGCCGCGGACGCGCACCCCGGCTCGGCCGCGAGCACGCCGCACGCTTCGAGCACCCCGGTGTAGAGATCGAGCACCCGCGGCGTGAAGTTGCCCGTGATGGAGGCGCGGCGCTGCAGATAGAAGTACGCCGGCCCGGCCACGAACGCGACCGCGCGCGCCCGGCGCATCAGCCGCGCACAGACCGCGACGTCCTCGTACAGCCGCCCGGGCGGAAACTCGATCCCGTCGAACAGCGAGCGGCGGATCAGCTTGTTCATCATGAACGCGCGGATGCGCTGGAACAGGAACTCCTCGACCGCCGCCGGCCCGTCCCACACGACGTCCCGGGTGCGCCGCATCATCGGCCGGTCGGCGGCCCCGTCCTCGTGCACGGGCACCATGTCGGCCACCACGATGTCCACGTCTTCCGTGGCCGCCCCGACGAACGCCTCGAGCAGGTCGGGGCTGACCCAGTCGTCGCTGTCGACGAACCAGACGAAGTCCCCGCCCGCCGCCGCCAGCCCCGTATTGCGCGCCACGGACAGCCCGAGATTGACCGGATGGCGCAGCACGCTGACCGGGAACGGCGCCTCGCGCAGCAACGCCGCCACCACCTCCATCGAGGCGTCGGTCGACGCGTCGTCCACCACGATGACCGCCACACTCACCCCATGCGGCACACGCAACGCGAGCAGCGCGGCGACGGCCCGCCCGACGTGCCGCTCGACGTTGTACACAGGCATCACGATCGACACCGCGACGGTCACGGCCGCACCTTCCCGTAAAGCTCGTAGTACGCCGCGACGGTCCGCCGGATGTCGAACGACGCCGCAATCCCCCGCGCGGCCGCGGACAGTGCGGCCCGCTCGGCCGGTCCGAACTCCGCCACGCGCATGAGCGCCGCGGCCAGGCTTCGTTCGTCCCGCGGCCTGGCCAGCAGCCCCGGATCCGCGCACAGCCGCGCGCAGTCCCCGACGTCGGTGGCCACGACGGGGACGCCGAGGGCGAGCGCTTCGAGCCCGGCCATGGGCAGCGCCTCGCCGTACGCGCTGGACAGCACCAACGCGTGCGCGCCCTCGAGCACCCGGGCCGGCTTCTCGACCGGCCCACACAGGTCGACTCGGTCTTCGAGCCCGAGCCGCGCGATCAGGCCGGTCAGCTCCCGGTTGCCCGGCGTGACCCCACTGCCACAACACCGCAGCTTGTACCGCGGGTGCCGCCGCAACAGCAGCGCGAACGCCCCGAACAACGTGGCGTGGTCCTTCATCGGATGCCACCGCGAGAGCGAAACGAACACCGGCTCCTCGCGCGGCCCAACGCGCACCGCCGCCGCGTCCTCGCGCGGCCGAACGCGCACCACCGCCGCGTCCTCGCGCGGCCCAACGCGCACCGCCGCGTCCTCGCGCGGCCGGACGCACACCACCGCCTTCTCCTCGGCTGCACGCACACCGCACCCCGCCGACGACACCGCGCCGTCCTCGGCGATGGAAGCGGCCGGCAGAGCGCCATCACGCGCGGAAGGATCGGGTGGTGTGACGCAGGTCGGTGCAACGGATTCGCGCGGGGAGGCGACGTCCCGGTCGACGGGAGCCGGCGGTAGCGCGACGCCGTTCTCGATGAGCAGCGTGCGGCGCGCCGGGTAGCCGGCGCCGGCCATGTAGACCCGGGCCTGCCGACTGCACGCGACGGAGTACGCGAATCGCCACGACAGCCGCGCCATCACCCGGGCAAGACCGCGCGAGCGCACGCGGTCGCCGGCGCCGAACCCGGTCGTGTGCACCGTGCTGACCCGCGCCACCCGCCCGGGCAGCAACGCAACGGCGAGGTCGGACTGCAACAGATGCGCGTGCACGACCTCAGCCCGATGGACGGCGACGGCGACCCGGACCCGCCGCAGCAGCCGGTCGAGCCGCCACGTCCCCGGATCGAGCCCGAGATGGTCGACCCGATCGGCAACCGCCGCCAGCCGGGCCGAGAGCACGCCGGGCGATCCGAGCACGACGACACCGGCGTACGTCCCGGCCGGCCGATGCGCGACGAGCGCCTCAACGAGCGTCTGCGCACCACCGGTATCGGCAACGTTCACCACATGGACGACGCGCATCGCGCTCACCACACCCCGGCCACGGCGCCAAAGTGGACAGTCGCGCCACGCAGACCCACCCGCACCCCGCCCACCGCACGCCCGCCAGCGCGGCCGAGTCGACAAGCCGCGCCGCGCGGGAGCACGTGCATTGCGACCACCGCGCACCGGCCAGCGTCGCGGACCCGACGGGCGGCGCCGCGCGGGGGCATGTGCACTGGGGTCACCGGGCGCCGGCCAGGGCGGTGGTGTGGACGGCGGTGTCGAGGAGCCATTCGTAGGCTTCGGTCAGGGCGGCCGCCTGGGCCTGTGGGGTGTGCCGGGCCGCGAACGCCTCCTGCAGCCGCGGCCGGGTGGCCTGCCCGGTGCGCAGGACCAGGTCGAGCTCGGCCGCGACGAGTTCCGGCGTGACCAGGGTCGGGTCCAGGCCCAGCGAGTCCAGCGCCGGGATGCTGCGGGCGACCAGCGGCAGCCCGGCCGCGCCCGCCTCCAGCAGCGCGAGCGGGCAGCTCTCCCAGGCTGCCGTGTGCAGGTACGCGTCCGCGCGGGCCAGCCGCTCCCCCACCTCGTCCGGCGGCCGCCAGCCGGTGACCGTGACCCCGTGCGCGCGCAGGTGCTCCTCGAGCCCCGGATCGCCGCCCCCGACCCAGGTCCAGTCGGCCTCGACGGCGACCAGCTCCTTGACGCGCAGCAGGAACAGCGGGTCCTTCTGCGCCCCAACCCGCCCGACGGTGACCACGCCGGGGACCGCCGCGGCATCGTGCGCCATAACCACACCGGAGACCGCCGCGCCATGGTGCGCCATAACCACACCGGAGACCGCCGCGGCATCGTGCGCCATAACCACGCCGCGGACCGCCGCGGCATCGTGCGCCATAACCACGCCGGAGACCGGCACGGCATGGTGGGCGCGGGGCGAGCGGACCCGCGTCGTGTTCGGCACGTGTACCGCCGCCAGCCCCAATCCCGCCGCCAGCTCCGCCTCGCGCGGGCTGACGCAGACGGCCAGGGCGGTCCGTCCGGCCAGGAAACGCTCGGCCCGGCGCGCCAGGCGCACGAAGCCCGGCGGGGTGGTCGCCGGATCGCGCTCGAAGGCGAAGCAGTGCGGCGTGTACGCGATCGCCGGCCCGCCCGGTGCCAGCGCGAGCCGCCCCACCAGCCCGGCCCACGACGAGTGCAGGTGGACCACGGCCGGCCGCACCGCCGCGACCGCGCGGCGCAGGGCGCGGGCGAGACCGGGCAGCCCCCGCCCGGCCGCATGACTGGCGGCGAAGTCGGCGGCGGTCGCCGTCTCGCTGCCGGGCCGAAGGCGTCCGAGCAGATGGTGCTCGTACTGCGGCGTCGACCGCGCGAACTCGGCGATCGCGGCCGCCGTCCCGCCGCCCATCGCCTCGGTCACGTGCAGGATCCGCGGCGCGTTCATGCCCACCCCCGCGCCCTCATCCACACTCCTGGGCGCTCGACGTGAACCGCAGCGGGCGGACGAGGGGCTGGCGCAGGACGTGCAGGTCGCCCCGGGTGTACGGCTCGCGCAGGTGGAGCGTGATCGTGCGGGTCGCGCCGCGGGGCAGCTCGACGTCGATGAGGTACGCCGGGTGGCCGCGCTCCTCGCCCGGGGTGAACATGACGCGGCGGCCGTCGATGGTCGCGGCGCGCAGCAGGGCGCCGTGGGTGGCCAGGTAGCTCAGGTGGAGCCGCTGGTCGCCCGGGCGGATCGGGTAGGCGTGCTCGTCCAGGCGCTGGTCGACGTAGGGCGTGAGGCCGGTCGGGGCGTGGTTGGTCAGGGCGATGGTGACCGTCACGTCGCGCACGTCGCCGCAGCCCGTGCGCCGCCAGGTGACCGCGCGGTCCAGGTAGTAGTCGAGCTTGTTGGCGCCGGCGTTGACGACGACCGCGCCCGCGTACGGCTCGGCGGTCTCCTCGACCTCGCCGGACAGCGGCGTGGCCTCGATCAGGTGCTGGACCCGCGCGTCAGCGCTCCACGCGAGGAGGCGCCGCTCGGTCGCGCCACGGCGGGCGGCCTCGGCCAGCGGGCGCAGGCGGGCCGGGTTCAGGCCGCCGCCCAGGATCCGGGCCTCGATCGCGCGGGCCAGGCCGATCAGGTACTCCTTGCGCGCCGCCTGCCCGGCCGGGGCCGGGTCGGCGTAGCGGGCGTAGATGGTGCTCTGGGTCAGCGCCACGACGTTGCCGGCGTCGACGCGCTCGCCGCCGGGCGCGGTCGCGGGGCCGGTTACGGCGAGCAGGTACGACAGGGCGGTCGGGTCCACGGCCACGACCCCGTCGATGCGTTCGCCGTGCGCGCGCTGCCACATGGCGGCCCAGATCCGGGCCGCGTACGGGAAGTGCGGGCTGGTGGTGCTGTTGACGAGGTAGTCGGTGCTCTTCGTCTCGCGGTAGCGCGCGTCGTACTCGGGGCCAAGGTCGAGGCCGGTCGGCACGTTCCACAGCGCGCCGTCCGGGGCGAACTCGCGGAAGCGCACGACGCCGTGGTCGGCCTCGACGATGGCGAAGGCGCCCGGGATGCCGCCGACGCCGCGGGCCTGGGCCTCGTTGAGGAAGCCGATGAAGTACCGGCGCGGGCCGTCGCGGCCGAGCACCTCCGGCGCGACGCGGGCCCAGCGGTCCGCCCCGTCGAGCGCGGGCGCGGCGGTGCCGAGCAGGCCGGCCACCTCGCTGCGGGCGTCGTCCACCGTGGACAGCCAGGTGGCGTGGGGCAGACCGTCCACCATGGAACGAACCGCCGCGACGGTACCGGCGGCGCGGTGCACGGCCGCCGCGACGTCCTCGACGCCGCGCAGGTCAACGCCGCCGCCGGTACTGCGCGCGACGTCGGAGAGCGCGCCCAGGTCAGGGGCGAGCGCGCCGAGGGAGTCGGCGGCGGCACTCAGGCCGCGGACGGTGCGGAGCGGGGCGCCTGCCCACGGTACCGACGAGGCGAACGACCAGACCGGATCACCGGTCAGCGCGTGGGCGCGCGAGGCATGGAGCCGCAGGTCGTCGGCGGCCGCGGTCAGCGCGGGAAGGTCACCCCGGGCCGCGGCCGCGCGCGCCTCGGTCGCCGCGGCGCGCACGCCACCGAGCTCGCCGCGGGCCAGCCACCCGGTCACCGCGATCCACACGGCCGCCGCGAGCAGCAGGCCGAGCGTCACCAGCGCCCAGAACCGCACCGACCGCACGCGCGGACGCAGCACGTCCCAAACCCGCGCCGCCTGCGGCCAGACCCACGCCCGGGCCGACGACAACGCCCCGCGCACGCCGCGCCGGAACACGCGCGGACGCGACAAGCGGGTCGACCACGCGGCCACGGCGCCCGAGGCCACGTCGCGGACGCGGGACGTTCGCGACCAGAGCCACGCCCGGGCGAAGGTCATCGCGACGCGTGGGCCGCGACGTGGGCGGTGCGGCGCAGGCGGGCGACCGTGACGAGGCCGGCGCCGCCGACGATGAAGGCCAGGCCCGCGGCGGTGTAGGCGAGCGCGCCCGGGCCGGTGACGGGCAGGCCGGTGATGCCGCCGACGGCGCCCGCGCCCGGGGGTGCGGCGGCGACGGTGACGGCGACCGCGAGGGTGGTGCCGGAGGTCTGGCCGGTCAGGAGGATGGGGAGCTGCCCGGTGAAGCCGGCCGGCACCTGGATCGTGGCCGAGGTGTCGCCGTTCCCGTCGGCCTGCGCGACAGCCAGGTGCGTGCCCGCCTCGTTGCGCGCGCGGGCCGCGCCGGCATCATTGCGCGCGCGGGTCGCGGCCGCGAGGTCGATGGTGGCGTCGAAGCTGACCCATTCGAAGGGGTTGAAGCCGTGGCCGGTGACGACGACGGTGCCGCCGGCGACCGGGTTCTGGTTGTCGACCGTGGCACTGCTCGGCAGGGGCTGCGGCTCGACCAGGGTCGAGGACGGCGTCGGTTCCGGTTCGGCGTGGGCGGCGGCGCCGAGGGCGGTCGCGGCGGCCAGGCCGGCGAGGGCCGTGCCGGCCGCTTTCAGGCAACGCATGGTGGAGGTCCCTTCGAATGGTTCGCTAGTACGCGCCGCGGCCGGCGAGCACGGAGACGGTGGTGCGGGCCAGAATGGCCAGGTCCAGGGCGAGGCCGCGCTGCTGGACGTAGTGCAGGTCGAGGCGGACCCGTTCGGCGTAGGCGATGCCGCTGCGGCCGGAGACCTGCCACAAGCCGGTGATGCCGGGACGTACCGCGAGCAGGAGGTCGCCGTGCGCGCCGTAGCGGCCGAGCTCGTCCGCCGTCACCGGGCGCGGGCCGACCAGCGCCAGGTCGCCGCGCAGCACGTTGAGCAGCTGCGGCAGTTCGTCGAGGCTGGTGCGGCGCAGCACGCGTCCGAGCGGCGTGACGCGGGGGTCGGCGACGAGCTTGTGGTGCTCGGCGTACTCCGCGGCCAGGTCCGCGCGGCCCATCGCCAGCAGCGCCTCGGCCGCGCTCGCCCACGGGCGGTCCGGGCCGGTGGAGTGCGACCACCACATGGTGCGGAACTTGAGCACGGCGATCGGCCGTCCGCCGCGACCCAGGCGATGATGGCGGTACAGCACCGGGCCCGCCGGATCGCCCGCCTTGACCGCCGCCGCGACCAGCACGGCCAGCGGCGCGAGCAGCAGCAGGAGCACGGCCGCGCCCACCAGATCGAGGACGCGCGCCGCCGGATAGGGCCGGGCTTTCCACACATACGGACCGTATCAGCTCAAACACGTTGTGTTAGCTACAAACGCCACGAAACCGGACGTACGCCATTATCGTGGCGGACGTGAAGCTGGATCTGCGCGCGTTCGTGCTGCGGTGGCGGCTCGTCGAGCTCGCGGCCGGACTGTGCGCGCTCGGCCTGCTGCTGCGCGCCCGCGCGTGGCTGCCCGCCAAGTACTTCTACGACGGCGACTACATCGCCGCGCTCAACGACGGCACGACCGGCATCCGCCCCGACGCGTACTACCGCTCGATCGCCGGCTTCTACGCAAGCCTCGGCCTCGACACGCACCCGCGCCTGACCGCCGCGCTGCAACTCGCGCTCATGGTCGCCGCCGTGACGCTCGCCCTGCGACCGGCCCCGCGGGCCAGGCGATGGAGCACGATGGCGCTGGCGTTCTGCGCGATCGTGCTCGGCGGCGTGTACCTCACGCAGTACTCGAAGGACGCCGTCGTCCTGCTGTTCGTGCTGCCCGTCCTGGTCGTCCTGCGGGTCCGCGAATGGGCGTCCGCCGCGCCGTTCGTGGCCGCCGGCGCGCTCACGCTCTACGGCGCGCTGTTCCGCTCCTACTGGCTGGTGCTCGCCGCGCTGTTCGTCACCGCGTACGTCGCGCTGCGGCGGGGCCGGCGGCCGGTGCTGCTGCTGCCGACCGCCGCCGCGATGTTCGTGCTCGCCGCGGCCGGCACGCTCGTCGTGCGGCACGACTCGCTCGACACGTTCCGCGCGGCCGCGAACGCCGGGCGGGGCGGCTCCCCCGACGCCGTCACGCTCATCGCGCCGTTCCTCGACGCGCCGCACTCGATTCCGGCCGGGCTCGTGAACGCGATGCTGACGTTCGTGGCGCTGCTCGTACCGGTGCCGCTGCTTTTGGCGGGTGGCTTTGTGCACGTGTCCGGCGCGATCCTGCTCGGCGCGCTCTCCGTGCGCATGTTCGCGGCGGCCAGGACCAGCGCCGGCGACCGGGCCCTCGGAGTCGCGGTCACGCTGCTGCTCGCGTTCGTGGTCACGCAGGCGCTGTTCGCCCCCGACTACGGCTCCCACCTCAAGCACCTGACGCCGATGCTGCCACTCGCGATCTTCGCGCTGGCCCGCGCGGACGCGAAGCGCTACGCGTACGCGAGGAGCGCGAAACGCTACGCGTACGTGAGGAGCGCGACGTGAGCCTGCGCGTCGCGGTCATCGGCGCCGGCCCCGCCGGAGCCACCGCCGCCTACTGCCTCGCCAAGGCCGGCATCGAGGTCGACGTGTACGAGGCCTCCGGCGGCGTGGGCGGCCTGGGCCGCTCGATCGAGCTGTGGGGACAGACCGTCGGCCTCGGCCCGCAGCACCTGCTCAGCGCCGACCCGCGGGTCAACGAGCTCTGGCTGGAGGTCATCGGCGGCGACTACGAGATGGTGCAGCGGCGGACCAGGACATACCGGGCCGGCCGGCTCCACGACGACCCCACGCGCCGGGCCTGGCAGCTCCTGCGCCCGCGCACCGTCGTGTCGTTCGCGCATCCGCGCAAGGGCCCCGGCGAGGTGTACGAGCGGATGTGCGACTTCGTCGAGCGCCAGGGCGGTCGCGTGCACGTGGACACGCCGGTCGCGCGGCTCGAGCGGGACGAGTCCCGGGTCACGGGCGTCCGCCTGAACACCGGCGAGGTGCGCGAACACGACCACGTGGTGTCGTCGATGCCGCTGCCGGTGCGCGCCGGGCACACGGTCATCGTCTATCTGCAGACCACCGCCGAGTCGGTCTTCCCCGACACCTGGATCGACGTGCGCGATCCCGACCTGAGCGTCGCGCGCGTCACGAACTTCGACAACTGGGTCCCCGCGGCCAAGCGGGGCGAGCGCGAGACGGTGCTCGCCCTGGAATACGCGTGCGACGGCGACTCGTGGCGCTGGGACGACGCGCGCTTCATCGCCCTCGCCCGCGAGGAGATCGTCCGTTCGGGGCTGGTCGGCGCGCACGAGATCCTCGATGCCGAGGCCCTGCGGGTGCCGAAGAGCATCCAGTGGTACCGGATGAGCCCCGAAAAAACGGCCGCGGAGTCACCTTTGCGCGAGCTGTCCGGCCTGTCCGTCGTGTCCAGCCCCGGCCATCAGGCGCGCGGGATGCTGCTGGGTCTGCTGGCCGCCGAGAACGTCGTCGAGGACGCGGGTCACGACCTGTGGACCGCCGCCCCGCTGCCCTTCCCCGCCTCGCACATCACCGCGACCGGCCTGGTCCTCGCCTAGGCCTTAAGACCCAGGCGGGCGGAGAGCGCTCTCCATTCACGCCTTAAATTCCGCTCATCTGTGTCCGTTTTGCGCGGTTAACAGGCATCCGGCACGCCACACATATTGACGGCCCGGCGGACCGGGCGCAACATGGGAGAGCGCTCTCCCAGCGAGGGCGCAGCCGGTCCGCCACCGGCGAACGGCACCCGCACACACCCCTGGGAGCTGCATTGAGTACCAGACGTCTCAGAAGAATCGGGATCCCCATCGGGGTCACCACCGCCGTCGTGGCGTCGATGGTCGTCGGCGCCTTTCAGCTGACCTCCGCGAACGCCGCCACCGCCACCCTGTTGTCGCAGAACAAGCCCGCGCTCGCCTCCTCCACGGAGCTGGGCGAGTCGCCGGCCGCCGCCGCGTTCGACGGCAACAACGCCACCCGCTGGAGCAGCCAGTGGAGCGACCCGCAGTGGATCCGGGTCGATCTCGGCTCCACCGCGACCATCTCCCAGGTCGTGCTGCAGTGGGAGGCCGCGTACGCGAAGGCCTTCCAGATCCAGACCTCGCCCGACGGCAACGCCTGGACCAGCATCTACAGCACCACCACCGGCCCCGGCGGCACGCAGACCCTGAACGTCACCGGCTCCGGCCGCTACGTGCGCATGTACGGCACCCAGCGCGCCAACGGCTACGGCTACTCGCTGTACGAGTTCAAGGTCTACGGCACCTCGAGCACCACCCCGCCGGCGTCGGACGGCCCCGGGTACGTCATGGCGAACCCGCCCGTCACCGGCGTGGTCCCGTCGACGGCCACCCCGCCGCCCACCAACCCGCCGACGACGCACCACGAGTTCCAGGCGAACTGCTCGGTGAGCCGCAGCAACCTGCCCGACGACCCGATCGTGTTCTACGGCCTGCCGGGCGCGTCGCACTCGCACACGTTCATGGGCAACACCACCACCAACGCGAACACGACGCTCGCCTCGCTGCAGGCCGGCGGCACCGCCTGCATCACCCCGGGCGACAAGACCGCGTACTGGATGCCCACCCTGCTCAACGGCGACACCGCCGTGCAGCCGGTCGGCCGCCAGGTCATCTACTACAAGAGCGGCGTGCTGGACTACCGGTCCGTCCGCCCGTTCCCGGCCGGCCTGCGCTACGTGGTCGGCAGCCCGTCCTCGACGCTCGACGAGTTCAAGAACCACCCGGGCCACGTCGAGGGCTTCGAGTGCGGTGACCTCACCAACCAGTGGGACATCCCGGCCAACTGCGTCGCCGGCAGCCAGCTCAACGTCCGGTTCCAGGCCCCCAGCTGCTGGGACGGCCTGCACCTGGACACGCCGGACCACAAGTCGCACATGGCGTACCCGGTCGTGGGCGTCTGCCCGGCCGACCACCCGGTCGCCGTGCCGATGATCGAGTTCAAGATGGCCTGGCCGGTCAGCGGCAACATGGCCAACGTGCACTTCTCCAGCGGCCGCGGGTACTCGTTCCACTACGACGTCTACAACGCGTGGGACGCCCCGACCCTGAAGGCCCTGTCCGACCACTGCATCAACGGTGGCCTGCAGTGCGACCCGCGCGGTTTCGACCAGTACAAGCCGGACCGCGGCGCCGCGCTCAACCAGAACTACGTCCTGCCGTAACCGCTGCTGAAGAGGGCCCGCCTTCCGTGCCAGGAGGGCGGGCCCTTCCGGCTATCCGTTGCAGTCCAGCGCACTCAGCGCCGACGTGATCATCCGCTTGTGCTCCTGCAGCGTCGGCAGCGTCTCCCGGGCGAACTGCACCAGGTCCGGGTTGTCGCCGTGGGCCGCCTCGTTCTCGAACAGCGCGACGGCGCCGACGTGATCGAGGTACTCGGCCGGCACGTACGCGCAGTCGAACAACAGCCCGTCCAGCCGCGACCACGCGTTGAGGATGTTCTGCTGCGCCGAGTCGGGCAGGTCCGGCGTGTTCATCCCGTTCGCCTTGGCCAGCTGCGCGAGCTTCGTCCCCGCCCGGTTGTGGTCACTGATCATCTTCGTCCCGAACGCCTGCACGTCCGGGGACACGGCCCGCGCCTTGGCCAGCGAGCCCCCGGCGACCTCGAAGTTTCCGGCGTACCCGGCCGCGGTCACGAACTGCGAGTCCTGCGCGGACAACGGCGTGGAAGCCGACGGGTCCACGGGCGTGGGCAACCCCGGGTCCACGGGCGCCACCGACGGCGGGTCCGTCGGCACCGGGTCCGTCGGGTCGTCCGTGGGCGCCGCGGAAGCCGGCACCGTCCCGAGCACGACGGCGCCGACCACAGCGGCGGCAAACATCGGCAATCGCATGACAACCTCCCGCTAAAAGCGATCTTGGTTGTCCCATAACCGCCGCCACCGACCGCAAAACCGGTTCCACGGTTGCAAAGCACCAGCTCAGGGGCGCGTCCTCAGGGCGTTCACGACCGTCGAGAGCTCAGCGATCAAACCCGCCACAGTGGTACCGTCCGTGCCCCCGATCGTCACCGCCCGCAGCTCGGCCGGCTTGGGCAGCTTGGCCACGATCTCCGGCAGCCGGTCGATGAGCTGGGCCTGCAGGTTCTCCGGCGACTGCGCGTTGGCGACGTCGGCGCGCAAGCGTTCCCGCTCGATCTCCAGCAGCGCCTGCTCGTGGCCGTTCACCGCGCGGGCCGCGGACAGGGCCAGCTCGGCGTCGGCGGACAGGCGGGTCAGTTCGGCCTCGCGCTCGATGCGCAGGCGGCCGATCTCGGCCTCCTCGGCGGCGAGCTGCCGCTCCAGGGCCAGCGCGTGCCGGTTGGTCGCGTCCTGCAGCTCGGCGAGCGCGCGGGCGTCCTCCTGCTCGCGCTGGGAGCGGCGCAGCGCCTCGCTCGCCTCGCGGTCGAACTGGTGGGAGGCGCTCTGGGCCCGCAGGTCCGCGAGCTCGCGGTCGCTGGCGATGCGCTGGGTCTCCCGGTGCCGCTGCGCCGTGAGTTCGCGTTCGGCCACGGCCTCCTCGGCGGCGAGCTCGGCGAGGCGGGCGATGCGGCCCTGCTCGCTGCGGTACGGCTTCTGCAGGTTCTCCCACAGCCGCGAGGAGCTGACCACCGCCTCCTTGATCTGCACGGTGACGATCCGCAGCCCGAGCCCCTCGTCGGCGCCGCCCGAGCCCTCCGCGACCGCGCGCAGGCGGGCGGTGAGCTCCTCGATGATCGGCTGCTTGTCGCTGAGCACGTCGGCCACGCCCAGGGTCGAGACCTTGTCCTTGATGGCGGCCTCGGCCTGCTCCTTGAGCTGCAGGTTGACCAGCCGCATCGGGTCCTCGGGGTCGCCGAAGTCGAGCCGCCGGTACGCGGTCGAGAAGTCCTGGATGATCCACTGGACGTACGCCTGGACGAGCACGCCCTGCAGTTCGCGGCAGATGCAGTACGCGTTGATCAGGATGGTCTGCATCGCGCCCGGCACGACGAGGTAGGAGTCGGTGGCCGGGTTGTACCGGAAGGAGACGCCGAGCCCGACGTGCAGCGGCTCGGCCCGCCCGCGACGGGTGTGCACGACAAACGCGTTCGGCGGGACCAGGACCGTCTTCCAGCGCCCGAACCCGGTGACGCGCACCTCGACGGCGTTCGGCGTGGGCTGCCGCTGCTGCTCGTCGCCGCCCGACCGTTGCCGGGGCGGGAGCCCGGCCGCGGGCGCCGGGCTGCTGCGCTTGGACCGCAGGTCGGACTCGAGCCGCTCCTGCTGCCGCACGACCTGATCGAGATAGGTGTTGGTGTTCGACATCCGCCGCTCCTCATGGGGGCCTTCAGTCTTACAAGCGGATTCAAACGTGTTTTGTACCGTCAGGTCGCGGTCGGCCGCGGCCCGTTCGTGGTCGCCGGCGGGCGGCTGGACGGGGTCACCGGCTCGGCGCCGACGGTCAGCGTCACGGTGCCGTTCTTGGCCACCTGCTTGCTCGCCCGCGGATCCTGCGAGAGCACGTGGTTGACCTGGTCCGGATCGTCCGTGGTCTTCTTGGTGGTCTTGATGTTGCCCGTGAAGCCGTTGTCCTTGAGCTTCTGCTTGGCGTAGTCGATGTACAGGCCGGTGAGGTCCGGCATGGTGATGTACTCGACCTTCGGGGCCGTCGTCGCGCCACGGGTCTCGTTCGCCGTGCTGTCCGTCTGGTACGGGTCGATGCTCCCCGCGCCGCCCGCCCCGTTGCCGCCGTCGGCGCCGTTCGGGCCCGGGTTGGCCGAGGCCTGCGGGGCCGGGGACTGGCTGTTGGCGGCGGGCTTGTCCTTGTCGCCCAGCCCGACCAGGTACACCGTGGTCCCGGCGCCGGCCAGGGCCAGCAGCGCGATGACCACGAGCATGGCGTTGAGCCAGTTGCGCCCCTTGCGCGCGGGCGCGGCGGGCCGGTTGTCGTAGACGGGCACGACCCGGCTCGACGGCCCCGGCGAGACCGGCATGTTGGCCGGCACGGGCGGCGGCGGCACGTACCGCGGCACGGACGGCATCGCGACCGGCTGCTGCCCCGGCGGCATCTGCGCGGGCGGCAGCTGACCCGGCGGCATCTGCATCGGTGGCATCTGACCCGGAGGCGGCATCGACGGCTGAACGACCGGGTATCCGCCGGTTTGGTACACCTGGCCCCGCGGCGACCCGGACACGGGCATCCCGGAGGTGGGTACGCCGGAAACGGGCATCCCCGACACAGGCATGCCGGAAACGGGCGGGCCGTATCCACCAGGCGGCGCGGACGCGGGTGCAACCGGCGGCGCGGACGAAGGCGCGGCAGGGGGCGGCATGCTGAACCCGGCGTTAGCGGCCGCGTCGCGGTCCGGCCACATGAGCCCGGGATCGGTCCCTGGCTGCTGCGTCGCCCCCGCCGGCATCTGGGACGCTCCCGCCGGCAGCTGCGTCGCTCCCGCCAACGGCGCCGGCGCGCTCACGTCGGCGACCGGAGCGGTGATCGGCGGCGGGCTGGCGGGTCCCGTGGCCATCGAGGCGTACGGCGCGGCCGCCGCAGCCGCGGCCGGCCACAGCGGCGCACCCTCCCCGCCGGCGTCCGCGGGCGCGGCCGACAGGGACAGGAGGCACCCCTCGGCCACCACGATCTCCGGCTGCTCCGTGATCGTCGGCGCGATGTTCAGGGTCCGGTGCAGCATGGTCGCCACGAGCGGGATCCGGCTGCCGCCGCCGACCAGCAGGACGCCGGCGACGTCGTCCGGTGCGATGCCCGCCTGGCGGATCAGCGCCGCGGTGGTGAAGACCGTGCGCTCCAGCAACGGCTTGGCCGCCGCCTCGAACTCGTCGCGGGTGAGCTGGGCGTCGACGTTCAGCGGGGCCGGCATCTGCAGGACCACCGCGGGCGCGCGGGAGAGCATCTCCTTGGCCACCCGCGCGTCGTGCCAGAGCATCCGGCGGTGCCGCAGCGAGTCGGGGTCCTGGGCGTCGGCGAGGCGGGTCCAGAGTTCGGGGTCGTTCGGCGAGTACCGCTCCCCCAGCCACCGCACGATCGTCGCGTCGATGTCCAGGCCGCCGACGTCGTTGAGCCCGTCGACCGCGACCGCCTCGAAGCCGGCCTCGCGCCGCACGACCACGCTGGCGTCGAAGGTGCCGGCGCCCAGGTCGTACACGACGAGGGCCTTGCCCACCGGCACCTGCTGGTCGAGCACGGCGGTGAACGCGTGCGCGGCCGCGACCGGCTCCGGCACGAGCAGCGCGGCCCCCAGCCCGGCCCGGCGCGCGGCCTCGGCGAGCACGGAACGGCGCTGGGTGCCCCATCCTGCCGGGTGGGCGATCGCGACCGCGAAGTCCTCGGACCCGGCGACCCGCTTGGCCTCGGCGAACACGAACCGCAGCACGGCCGCGACGAGATCGGCCACGGCCACCTCCCGCGCGCCGAGCAGGATCGCAGGCTCGTCGATGCGCTGCTTCGGGTTCGGCTCCAGCCCGGCCGGATCGAACCGCGCATGATGCAACGCGTCCCCGCCCACGACAAGATCAGCGACACCCACGCCAGGACCGGACCCGCCCACGGCAGCGCCGACGGACCCGGGCGCGGCAGAATCGGACCCGCCCGCGGCAGCGTCGGACGCGGGCGCGGCGGAGGCCGGGCCCGGTTTGGTCGGGGCGAAGACGGCGGACGGGAGCAACGGGTTGGCGTCGAACAACAGCGGCCTGACCCGGCCGTCGGGCCACCGCATCAGAGCTACCGTGTTCGAGGTGCCGAAGTCGATCCCGAGCCCGAAGGCCGGTGACATGGCCTCATCGTAGTTCGCGGAGGCCCGACCCTACGATCACGTTTCGGACGGTCCGGGTCGCAGTTCGGACAGCTCCTCGTACGCCGCAAGGGTGGCCGCCGTCCGCTCACCCACCTCGGCGAGAGGGTCGGCCACGAGGGTCTCCCCCGGCAGGTCCCCGGCCAGCAGCACCCGCGCCCGCGCGCCGGCCAGCTCCCGCCGCTCGTGGTGATCGAGCGACGCCGCGAGCCGCCCCAGCGCCGCCGTGCGCGCCGCGAGCTGGGCGTCCAGGTCGCGCAGCCGATCCTCGGCCGCCTCGATGCGCTCGTCCAGTTCCTCGAAGAGGCATCCGCCGAGCGACTCGCGCGGACGCCCGGCGGCGAGGTCCGTGCGGGTGGCGCGCAGCTCGTCGAGGTTCGCGCGCAGGCTCACCCGGGCCGCGATGAGCCGAGCCAGGTTGTACCGCGTGATCTCCAGCGTCGGCCGGATGTCCGCCGGCTCGGCCATGGCCCCGAGCGCCGGCCAGCGCAGCCGCACCTCGCGCAGGGCCGCCTCGGCCGCCAGCCATTCGGGAAGCGCCGCGCCGGAGATGCGGACGCCGCCCAGCCCGTACCGCATGAACGCGCCCACCACCAGCAGCAGCGCCCCGGCCCCGAACAGCGCCGCGACCACCCCGGCCGGAAACAGCGCGAGCCCGAGCGGCGGGATCAGCCAGGGCCAGCGCGGCACGGCGCAGCGCGGGTCGCGAATCACGCAGACCGAAGCCCGCTGCCGCTGCTCGTGCCGTCCCATCGGCACATCATGCCCCACGAACCGGGTTCGCACATTGAAGGCTCACACTGTGCCCCCTGGCATCACCCGACCCGGGTGAGGATGACGCGGAGGGTGACGACGCCACGGAAACTTCCCGCCCCGGCACGGCCGCCCGACCCGACCACGCCCGCACAAGCCGCCCGCATAAGCCTGGACAGATCGCCACCGTGAGCAGCGTCAGGCCCCGGCGACCAACTCGACAGGACGGGGCCGAACAGCGGAAACACCCCTCACCAAGGCGGCGGGAGCGGCTGAGCGGGGTGGGCGATCGACCGCGCGGTACCGATGCGGCATTGACTTTTAGTTAAGTTTATTTATCGTTGTGCCTCAATAGGACTCTGTCTTGTCTGGAGGCAGTGATGACATCCCGACTCCGGATCGCCCTCGCGGCCGCGGTGGTCCTCGTGACCGCGGGCGGCATCGCGGCGATCACGACCCCGGCGCAGGCCGCCGGCTCCCTGACCGCGACGCTCAGCTACGACTCCGACTGGGGCAGCGGCTACCAGGCGAAGTACACGATCAGCAACGGAACGGCCGCCACCGTCTCGACGTGGAAGGTCGAGTTCGACCTGCCGTCGGGCTCGACGCTCGGCAGCTACTGGGACGCGCTGATGGCCCAGAGCGGCACCCACGTCACCGCGAACAACCGCAGCTACAACGCGCCGCTCGCGCCGGGTGCCACCGCCAGCTTCGGGTTCCTGGTGTCCGGCTCCGGCAAGCCGGCCAACTGCAAGCTCAACGGCGCTTCGTGCGCGGGCGTTACAGACACGACCGCGCCGTCGGTACCGTCCAGTCTCCGAGTCACCGCCACGACGTCCTCCAGCGTGAGTCTCGCCTGGAACGCGTCCACCGACAACGTCGGCGTGACCGGCTACGACATCTACCGGGGCGGGACGCTGGCGGCATCGGTGACGGGCACGAGCGGTACCGTATCCGGCTTGTCGGCCTCGACGGCCTACACCTTCACGGTGAAGGCCCGCGACGGCGCCGGCAACGCCTCGGGCGCCAGCAACCAGGTCAGCGCGACCACCCAGGCCGGTGGCGGCGGGGGCGGAGGCGGCGGGGGCACGACCCTGGCCACCGCACCGTACGTCGACATGGGCGCCTGGCCGACGCCGACGCTCACCGACATGGCGACCGCGGGCAACCTGAAGAACTTCACGCTCGCGTTCGTCAACAGCGCCGGGTGCAAGGCGTCCTGGTTCAACGCGTACGACCCGCGGGCCGGCTGGGCCAAGGACCAGATCGACGCCATCCGCGCCCGCGGCGGCGACGTGAAGATCTCCTTCGGCGGGGCGAGCGGCATCGAGCTGGCCCAGGCGTGCTCGACGGCGGCCCAGGTCGCGGCCGAGTACCAGGCGGTCGTGGACGCGTACAACCTCAAGTACATCGACCTCGACATCGAGGGTGCCGCGGTCGCCGACCCGACCACGATCGCCCGCCGCTCGCAGGCCCTCGCGCTGCTGCAGGCGGCCCGCCCGAACGTGAAGATCTCGCTGACCCTGCCGGTGCTGCCCGAGGGCCTCACCAGCGACGGCGTCAACGTGGTCCGCTCGGCCCGCGACGCCGGGGTCAACCTCGACCTGGTCAACGTGATGGCGATGGACTACCAGCGCAGCAGCGGCGACTACGGCAACTTCGCGGTGCAGGCCGCGCAGTCGACGTTCACGCAGCTCAAGGGCCTGTACCCGAGCAAGACCGACGCGCAGGTCTGGCGCATGCTGGGCGTCACCCCGATGCTGGGCAAGAACGACGACGGCGGCACGTACGACCAGAACGACGCTCGCCAGCTGGTCTCGTTCGCCCAGACCAACCACCTCGGGATGCTCTCCTTCTGGGAGACCACCCGCGACCGCAACGCGTGCAACGGGGCGCTGTACATGTGCACGAACGTCCCGCAGTCCCCGTACGAGTTCTCGAAGATCTTCGCCGGCTACACGGGCTGAGATCGCGCTGAGGCGGGTGATCCGGATGCCGCACCCATCCGGATCACCCCGCCCGTGGCTCAGCCGTAGGTCGGCTTCTGCGGCCAGCCGGCCGGCGAGTCCTCCCAGTCCTCCTGCCGCCCGTACGGCGTGACGTCGAGGATGTTGTTCGAGAACAGGAGCCGGTCCACGCCGCGCTGGGTCGTGTTGTACGTGCGGTAGACCGTGTCCCCGTCGCGCAGGAACACGCTGAGCATGAAGCCGCCGCCCGCGTCGCAGTCGTCGGCGAACGTGGTGCCGCGCGAGGAGACGAACGGGATGCTCCAGCCCCGCTCGGCCTTGTACTTCTCGATCTGCGCCAGCGGCATGTTGGACACGTTCGTCCAGCTCACACCCTTTTCGATCAGGCGCGGCAGGGCGGTCGGCGGGATGTTGTCGGTGAACGCGGTGCAGCCCGGGCAGAAGTGGTCCGGGCCGTTGTCCATGAACTGGTAGACCACCAGCTGGTCGCGCCCCTCGAACAGGTCGACCAGCGTGCGCGGGCCGTCCGGGGTGTCGAACGTGTACTCCCCGAAGCGCGCCATCGGCAGCCGCCGGCGCCGGGCGGCGATCGCGTCGAGCTTGCGGGTCGCCTCCTTCTCGGCGATGAGCAGCTCGTCGCGGGCCTGCCGATATTCCTCCGTCGATACGATCCGTGGCTTCTCCATGGGCCCGATTCTGCCCGCGCGCCCCTCGATCGGCTAACCGAACAGCCCGGTCAGCACCAGCGCGTACAGCAGCGTCTCGGCCATCCACGCCGCATAGAGCAGGGCCGGGGCCGGCGGGGCGACCGGGGCCGGCGGCAGCGACACCGTGTCCCGGACGCGCTCGCGCACCCGCGCGGCCGCGCGTTCCATCGACAGCCGCAGCGCCCCCGACAGCTGGTGCCCGGTGCGCTCCTCGCCGGACAGGAAGCGCGGCAGCAGCGGGTGCTCGCCGCGCGCGGTCACGACCAGCCCGGCGCCGTGGTGGTCGGTCTCGATGGTCACCGCGCCGTGCCGGTCGGAGCGGATCGCGTGCACGTCCGACCAGACGAGCAGTCGCGCGCCGATGCTGCCGACGACGCTGAGCCCGGCGCCGTTCCAGCTGACCCGCGGGCGCAGGAACAGCCGCCACCCGGACAGGCAGGCGATCGCGGTGATCGGGGCGGTGACCGCGACCGCGCCCCAGTACGGCAGGGCCGGCAGCAGCCGGGACAGGATGACGAGGAAGGGCCAGGAGGAGGCGAGCACCACCGCGTAGCCGGAGAAGCGGTTGTGCCGGTGGGTGTGCACGGTCTCCGGGTCGGCCGCGACGTCCTCCGGCCGCAGCGCCAGGATCTCCTCGGGCCGCAGCGGCAGCCGCGCCGGGTCGGGAACGCCCGTCGCGTCGTCGAGGTCCGGGTCGGGTGCCGGGCCGCCGTAGGCGGGAGCGAAGCGTCCGCTGCGGGCCGGGCCGCGCGGCACGAGCAGTTCGCCGTCGACCGCGACCGCGCACCAGTGCCGCTGGGCCGGCACGCCGAACAGGATGCCGGGGCGGATCTCGTCGGAGCCGTGCCGGGCCAGGGCGAAGAACTCCATCAGCGCGGGCTCGCCCGGCCGGGCGTCGGTGGCGTAGACGGCAACGCGGCCGCCGAGCGCCCAGACGTACACCTCGGTCGCGGGCTGCTCCCCCGCGAACAACGCGCGCGCGGCCGCCGAGCGTTCCCGCGCGCGGGCCAGGCACCCCGCGGCCAGCCCGGCGATCAGCACCGCGAGGGAGAGCCAGCCGCTCGTGTCGTACGGCTCGCTCACCAGCTGGTAGAGCCCGTCCCCGCCGACCAGGACGGCGACCCGCGAGCCGACCGGATGCTCGTCGGAGTCGCCGACCGTCACGCGTGCGGTAGCGGCGCCCGGCAGCCGCACTTCCAGGGTGTACTCGTCGGGGTGGGCGGTGACCTCAGCCGTCACGCGGTCGGCGGCGGCCAGCCGGTCGTCCGCGTCGGACTGCGCGAGCAGCGCCGACCCGGCAATGCCAAGAGCCAGCAGCAGCATCGGTACGGCCAGCAGCCGCCACCCCAGCCCGTAGCGCGGCAGCGACGCGGGCGCCGGCGGCTTGCGGTGGAAGGTGGTCGCCGCCCACATCTCGGCGGCGGTGCCGAGCCCGGGCGGGGCCAGCCGGGCGGCCACGAAGGCGAGGACCGCGAGCGCCGCGTCCGCGCCGGTGAGCCAGGGCGGGGAGGCGAGGTCGGGGTGCGCGACCTGCCAGATCGCGTCGGTGGTGAAGAACAGCGCGGCGAGCCAGGCGGTGACCGGCAGCGAGACGAACGCGACCACGGGCAGCGCGGCGACGAGGCCGAAGAGCAGCCCGTCGAGCCAGTCCGGGCCGCACGGGGCGGCGTCGGAGCACTCGACCGGCGGGTCGAACGCGATGTGCAGCGACAGGACCGCGATGGCGGCCACCACGACGAGCAGCGCGCGGGCGCGGCGCCAGCGCACGGGGCGCACGGTCCACCCGAAGACGTCGGCGGTCAGCAGCGGGGTCATTTGCCCGCCATTCTTCCCCAGCGCGGCGCCCCGGTGCTTGCGCGGGGTCGGACGGTCACCCTGCAAGAGAGCGGGTTCCGTGGGCATCAAGGCCGATTTGTACCCGTGGACCAGTCGCGATGTTCCCTGTAACGTCCTGCCGTGAAAGCGCTCTCTCGCATTTGTGGCGCGTCACCCCCGCCTCGCGATGCTCGCCCCATCGTCGCCCTGAGTCGCGGTTGCGCGCCACCGGAGGAAAGTAGGTCGCGTTTCATGCCATTGGTTCCCTCCGGCCAGGCGTCCGCCAGGTCTGCCGGCACGACCGGACGCCGCCGCGGCCGGTGGTTCGCCCTCGGGGCGGCCGTGCTGCTGACCGCGGTCGCCGCCGTTTCCACCCCCGGCGCCGCCGCGGCCGCGCCCGCCGGTCGCGGGTCGTCCGGCCAGCCCGACTTCGGGCCGAACGTCAAGATCTTCGACCCGTCGATGACGGTCGAGCAGATCAAGGCGACCACGGACGCCGTCCTGGCCCAGCAGGTCGACAACGAGATGGGCACGCAGCGCTACACGCTGCTGTTCAAGCCGGGCACGTACGGCACGACCGATCACCCGCTGGTCTTCCAGGTCGGGTACTACACCGAGGTGGCCGGCCTCGGGCTCAACCCCACCGACACGGTCATCAACGGCCACGTCGACGTGTACAACCGCTGCCTCACGGCGGACAACTGCATCGCGCTGGTCAACTTCTGGCGGTCGATGTCCAACCTCACCATCAACGTGGCCGGCGAGACCGGCTGCCGCGCGTCCGGTGAGTTCTGGGCGGTGTCCCAGGCCGCGCCGCTGCGCCGGGTGAAGATCAACGGCAACACCACGTTCATGGACTACTGCACCGCCGGCCCGCAGTACGCCAGCGGCGGCTTCATGGCCGACTCGGTCCTGGGCTCGGCGACCAACGGTTCGCAGCAGCAGTTCCTGGTCCGGGACAGCAACATCGGGCCCTGGTCCAACGCCGTGTGGAACCAGGTGTTCAGCGGGGCCGTCGGCGCGCCGGCGCAGCAGTTCCCGAACCCGCCGTACACCACGCTGGACAGCACGCCGGCCAGCAAGGAGAAGCCGTTCCTGTACATCGACGGCAAGGGCAAGTGGAACGTCTTCGAGCCCGCGCTGCGCAAGAACAGCTCGGGCGCCAGCTGGGTGAACGGGCCGACCGCGGGCCGCTCGATCCCGCTGTCGGACGTCTACCTGGCCAAGCCGTCGGACTCGGTGCTGCAGATCAACCTGCAGCTCGCGCTGGGCAAGCACCTGATCTTCACGCCCGGTGTGTACAACATCAACAGCTCGATCCTCGTCTGGCGCCCGGACACCGTGGTGCTCGGCATGGGCATCGCCACGCTGACCGCGGTCGGCGGCGCGGTCCCGATGTGGATCGCCGACAGCAAGGGCATCTCGGTGTCCGGCATCATGATCGACGCCGGTACCGTCAACTCGCCCGCGCTGATGCAGGTCGGCACCAAGCTCGGCGGCGCGCTGAACCTCGGTGACGCCAACGACCCGACGGTCCTGCACGACGTGTTCTTCCGCGTCGGCGGCCCGCACGTCGGCAAGGCGGACGTGAGCCTGGAGGTCAACTCCGACCACGTCATCCTCGACGACATCTGGGCCTGGCGCGCGGACCACGGCGTCGCGGGCTCGGTCGGCTGGGACATCAACACCGGCCGCAACGGCGTCATCGTCAACGGCGACGACGTCCTCGCGACGGGCCTGTTCGTCGAGCACTACCAGCAGTACAACGTGATCTGGAACGGCGAGCGCGGCAAGACGATCTTCTTCCAGAACGAGCTCCCGTACGACCCGCCGAACCAGGCCGCGTGGCAGCACGACGGCGTGCTCGGCTGGGCCGCGTACAAGGTCAACGACAAGGTCAAGACCCACGAGCTGTGGGGTGGCGGCAGCTACATCTTCACCAACGTCGACCCGACCATCCACGCGGCGCACGGCTTCGAGGTCCCCAACCGCCCGGGCGTCAAGCTCCACGACATCCTGACGGTGAACCTCGCGGCCGGCACCATCGACCACGTGGTCAACGACACGGGCGCCCCGGTGGCGACCGAGACCGGCGTGGGCGCGCCCAGCTACGTCACGAGCTACCCGGCGAGCTGATCCCCCGCACGAACAAGAACGGCGCCCGGCTCTTCGGCCGGGCGCCGTTTCGCATATCAGAGAATGAATCGCCTGTCGGCGAGTGGGCCGGCGACGGAGGTGCCGGCCTCGGCCGGCAGCCAGAACACATCGTCCGACGCGTCCTCTGGCTCGACGTTGACCTGGTTTTCCCGGACGTCACTGCTGAGCACCGCGCTTTCCATGCGTCATCGGTACCCCATACGTGTTACAACAAACGCCCTGAGCTGTGACGAAACGCTCAACCCGTAAGGCGCGCCGAACGATCTTCCGCGTTACCGGTGAGCCGCCTGGCATACACCAGGACCTCCGCGCCGGGCCCGTAGTCCGCGGTCCGCTTCTCCAGGGTCAGCCCCGCACGCAGCGCCACCTGCTGCGATGCCAGGTTGTCCGGGTGGATGATCGCGATCACGCGGTCCGCCCCGAGCACGTCGCGCGCCCAGTCCCGGCACGCCCGCGCCGCCTCGGTGGCCAGGCCGGTCCCCTGCAGCCGCGGCACGACGTGGTAGCCCAGTTCGAGCTCGTCCACGCCGTCGACGCGCTGGATGGTCAGGCCGCAGTCGCCCGCGAAAATGGCGCCGGCCCGCAGCCGCAGGGTCCACAGGCCGTGGCCGTCCTCGCGGTACCGGCGCCGGTTGCGCTCGATCCACTCGAGGGTCTCCGCCCGGGTCTTGGGCCGCGGGTAGAACCGCATGACGTCCGGGTCGCCGACGAGCCGGTCCAGGTCGTCGAGGTCGTCCGGGGTCATCTCGTGGAACGTGAGGCGGGCGGTGCCGGGCGGGGTCACTCGACGTACAGGTTGATCACCGCACTGATCGGCAGGGCGACCATGACCAGGAGGAAGGCGAGCAGGCTGGCGGCGCCGGTCTGCTGCTGGGCGTGGATGGTCTTGAGGGTGCACTCGCCGGTGAGGACGAACCAGTCGATCAGGTACCGGGCGATGTAGAGGCCCACGTAGGCGATGCCGAGGGCGGCACCGAAGCCGGCCAGGCTCTCGGGCCACGTGGTGAAGTCGCCGGCGATCGAGCCGTACAGGATGAGGCCGACAGCGGTGAGGACGCCCGCGGACTCGAGGCCCTCGGTGACGCCGCCCTGGACCATGGCGAGGCGCAGGTTGCCGTGGGCGACGAGGCCATGCAGGTAGAACGCGATCACCAGGCCGGCGATCCCGGCCACGGTGAACACGGCCGTCGAGATCAGCGAGGTGCGCAGGTTGGGCGCCTGGCCGATGAACGTGGCCCGCACGACCAGCGCCAGGCCGAGGTAGAAGCCGAGGCGGACCAGGCCGACGGAGAGCGGCACGGTGTTGAGCGCGCCGAGCGGGGTGGCGCGGGTGCGCAGGATCATCCAGTCGGTGATCCAGAAGCCGAGCACGGCCAGCAGCGTCGCCCACAGGATGCCGCCGCCGACCCAGGCGAGCGACTTCCAGTTGGTCAGGTCCTGGCCGACGAGGCTCGACACGCCGATGACCTGGACGGCGACGAAGCCGACCCGCTGGACGAGGTACCCCCAGTTCGACCGGGCCCACAGCTCGTCGTGGTCGTCGAAGGAGGTGACGGCGTTGAGCAGCCACCAGCCGCCGCCCACGCCGAGGATCACGATGAGCACCTGGAGCACCGCGATCAGGTCGGCGGTACCGTTCATGCCGTCTCCTACAGAAACTGCGGCGCTCTTAGAAGCCGCTGTGGTCGATGGTGTGCGGAACGAAGTGGCTCAGGTTGTCCGTGATCAGCCCGGCGCTCTCGCGGATGCCGAGCCCGGCCGGTTCGCCGTCGATCATCCAGACGCCCAGGACCGGGTGCCACTCGCCACCCCGGGGGTCGGTGTAGGCGGGCAGCGGGGCGAAGGACTGGCACACGAACGGGCCGCCGTAGTCGCCCGGGGTGCTGGTCTTGGTGACGCCGTCCACGATGATCGAGACGTTGGCGCCCTCGCGGCCGAGCAGGGGCTTGCGCACGTAGGACGTCATCCACTCCGGGCGCTCGGACTCGAAGTACGCCGGCAGCAGGAGGTCCTTCTTCTCCGGGTCGTCGCCGAAGAGGTGCCACAGCACCGCGAGGAGGCCCTTGTTGCTCCAGAGCATCTTGTACGGCGGCTCGATCCAGACCGTGCTGTCCCGGCGCGGGTCGCTCATGTCGCGGAAGCACTGCTTGGCGAACTGCTCCTGCAGCATCCACTCCCACGGGTACAACTTGAAGAGCACGTCGATGTGCTGGCCCTCGGGGTCGTAGAACCGGTCGCCGGCCTGCACGTCGCCCGCGCCGATCTCGTCCATCCAGAGGAACTTGACGCGGTACCCCTGTGGCTCCAGCGCCTGCCGCGCGGTCTCCATCATGTACTCGGTGTTGAACAGGTCCTCGCCGCTCTCCTCGGACCGGTCGCACGCGAAGTGCACGGTCATCGGGTTGAGCAGGTGGGTGCGGGCCTGCCGGAGCCGGCCCAGGTTGCGCTGCCAGGCGGCGACCAGCGCCTCGTGGATGCCGTTCCACTGGTCCTTGCCCTGGCCGGTCTGCTGCATCCAGTACCACTGGGCGACCGCCGCCTCGGGCAGGGACGTCGGGGTGTCGGCGTTGAACTCCAGCAGCTGCGGCAGGCCGGAGAACTCGCCCGCGTAGCGGATGTCGAACCGGCCGTAGATGCTCGGGCTGTAGTCGCCCTTGCTGCGCCCGCCCGGCTCGGTCTCGTCGTCCCACCAGGTGCGCTTGATCTGGTCCCGGGCGAACTCGGGGATGCCCAGCAGCTGGAACATGTTGTGGTCGATGACGAAGTCGCCGGCCGCGACGCACATCTCGAACAGGGTCGCGGCGCTCGCCGTCAGGGTGTCGATCTCGCGCGAGGAGAAGTCGTAGAACGGCCCCTCGCGCCAGTACGACATGGTGCCGCCGTCCGGCGTCGGGGTCTCGCTGAACACGATCCCCTGCGAGGCGATCTGCTGCCGCCAGTCCGGCCGGACGGCGCCCTCGGCGATGCGGCGCACGTCAGCTCCCCGAGCTCTTGCCGCTGCTGCTGCCGAAGCCGCCCGAGCTGACCTTGCCGTTGCTCACGTGCCCGGTCGCGGGCAGCCCGGCGTTGCTCCGCCCGACCGAGTCGGTGGAGGAGACGCGGCTGCCGCCGCCGCCGAGCCGGTAGCCCGGCGAGCGGCCCCGGCCGTAACTGCCCGTGTAGTAGTAGTGACCGGGCGAGCCGTCGTCGCACCGGTAGTCGGGCACGACAACGCCGTTCTGATCCGCACAGTACGTCTGCTTCTCACGGCCGCATGCCGCCAGACCGCCCGTCGCCGCCAGCGCCGCCAGCGCGAGATAGCTCCGGCCCAGTGGCACCGACTTGGATCGCCTCATCGTCCGCTCCCTCAGGTGTGCCTTAGCACGGTAAATGACCTTCGCAAATCGCGCGAGGGGACGAGCCGTTCCGCGACAGTGACCGAATGGCGCTTTCCTTCGGTCGGTTGCCGGAATTCGTCCCCGGATTGCTCGATGGGCGGGTTGGCACCCCCGCCCTAGCCTGAGCCATGTGAGCAACTTCGAGATCGGCGGCGGCGAGGCCCCGAACGGGCAGATCGGTGATCACGGGCTCATGATCGTCAATCAGGCCGGCGACTCCGCGCTGGTCGCCGCCATCCGCCGGGAGCGGGGCCGGGTGGCCGACCCGGCCGCGGCCGAGCGGTTCACGCTGGCGCTGCAGGCCGAGCTGGCGGCGGCGCACCCGGACACCGCCGCTGTGCGCGATCTCATCGACCGGATCTCGGCCACGGCCGGCACCGCGCCCGAGGTCGCGGCCGAGCTGTCCGTGGTCCGGCGGCTGCTCGACGACACTCGCTGAGACTTCCTTTTCGCCGGGTTCTGGCAGGAAGAATTCGGCCTCGCGATACTCGCGGCATCGACCCACCGCGATGTATTCGTCGAGGAGATCTGATGCGATCACGGCTCCGCGCCGTGGTGGTCCTGCTGCTCGGGCTCGGGTGTCTCGTCGCCCTGCCCCAGCCCGCCCAGGCCGCCACCGCCCAGCCCTGCGACATCTACGGCGCCGCCGGCACGCCGTGCGTCGGGGCCCACAGCACCACCCGCGCCCTGTACTCCGGGTACGCCGGCCGCCTCTACCAGGTCCGCCGCGCCTCCGACGGCACCGTGCTGGACATCGGGCTGCTCGCCGCCGGCGGGTACGCCGACGCCGACGCCCAGGACGCCTTCTGCACCGGGACCGCCTGCGTCATCACCGTCATCTACGACCAGTCGCCCCGCCACAACGACCTGACGATCGAGGGCCCGGGCACCGCGGGCGGCCAGGACGTCGGGGCGAACGCCGCCGCGCTGCCGGTCACCGCCGGCGGCCACCACGTGTACGGCGTGTACTTCAACGGTCGCACCGGCTACCGGCACCGCGTCGGCGCCGGGGTGGCCACCGGCGGGCAGCCCGAGGGCATGTACATGGTCGCGGCCGGGGGGCACGTGAACGACCAGTGCTGCTTCGACTACGGCAACGCCGAGGCCGAGATCGCCGACACCGGCAACGGGCACATGGACGCCGTCTCGCTGACCACCCGCTGCGTGAAGACCCCGCCGTGCACCGGGGCCGGGCCGTGGGTGGTGGCGGATCTGGAGAACGGGCTGTACCTCGGCAGCGGCCCCAACCCGGCGAACCTCGGCAACGCCACGCCGTTCGTGACCGCGCTGCTGAAGAACGACGGGCAGCACACGTTCGCGCTCAAGGGCGGCGACGCGCGCACCGGCGGGCTGAGCACCTGGTGGAACGGCGCCCTGCCGGCCGGCGGGTACCAGCCGATGCACCTCGAGGGCTCGATCGTGCTGGGCACCGGCGGCGACAACAGCAACCGCGCGATCGGCTCCTTCTTCGAGGGCGTGATGACGGCCGGGTACCCGACCGACGCCGCCGACGACGCCGTGCAGGCGAACATCGTGGCGGCCGGCTACGGCGGCGGCGCGAACAGTCCCGCGCCGGCCGCTCCGCTCACCGGTCCGGGTGGCAAGTGCGCGGACGGACAGGACGCGAACGGTCCCGGCGTGGCGGTACAACTGTGGGATTGTCAGGGAAGCCAGGATCAGCGCTGGGTGCACGGCTCCGACCAGTCCGTGGCCGCGCTCGGGCGCTGCCTGCACCTGGTGGGCAACGCGACCGGCAACGGCACCAAGGTCGAGCTGGCCGACTGCGCGGGCGGGGCGTACCAGCGCTGGGTCCAGCAGGCCGACGGCTCGCTGCGCAACCCGGTCTCCGGCCGCTGCCTGGACTCACCCAGCGGCGCCACCGCCAACGGCACCAAGCTGCAGATCTGGGACTGCAACGGCCTCGCGCCGCAGAAGTTCACGGTCACCGGCGGCGGCCCCGTCACGGGCCCCGGCAGCACGTGCGTGGACGTGGCCGGCGACGACAACGGCGGCAACAACGCGGCGGTCCAGCTCTGGGACTGCCAGCCGGGCGCGCTCGACCAGCACTGGCAGCGCGGCGCGAACGGCTCGCTGCGCACCCTGGGCCGCTGCCTCGACGTGGTGGCGGGCGGCGCCAGGGTGCAGCTCGCCGACTGCACCGGCGGCAGCGCCCAGACCTGGACCCAGCAGGCCGACGGCTCGCTGCGCAACCAGTCCTCGGGCCGCTGCCTGGACGCGCCGAACGGGGCCACCGCGAACGGCACCAGGCTGCAGCAGTACGACTGCAACGGCTCCGCCGCGCAGCGCTTCACCGTGACCTGACGACGACTGTCTAGTCTTGTCCGGATGGTACGGGCCGGTCTCACACGAGCACATGTGTGCACCGCCGCGCTCGAAATGGCCGACGAGGTGGGCATCGACCACGTGACGATGACCGCCCTCGCCCGCCGGCTCGGCGTGGCGGTGCCCAGCCTCTACGAGCACGTCCGCGGCGTGCCCGACCTGCTCGACGCCGTCGCCGGGCTGGCCACCGACGAGCTCGCCGACCGGCTGGGCGAGGCACTGGAGGGCCGCACGGGCCGGCCGGCGCTGATCGCCTACGCCGGCGCCCTGCGCACCTGGGTCGTCGCCCACCCCGGCCGCTACGCCGCGACCGTGCGCCCGCTGACCGACCCGGACGGCGCCGCGGCCCAGGCGCGCATCGTCCAGGGCTGCGCGACCCTCCTGCGCGGCTACGGCCTGGAGGAGACGCGCGCCATCGACGCCGTCCGCTTCGTGTACTCCACGATGCACGGCTTCCTGCACCTGGAAACGGACGGCGGCTTCCACCACGCGCGCGACCTGGACACCAGCTGGTCGCTGATCCTCGACGCCCTGGACCGCGCCCTGACCACCTGGCCGGCCGCTCGCTAGGCTCGCCCTCATGCTGGAGTCTGTCGCCCCCGGGGTCTACGCCTGGGTACAGCCCGACGGCACCTGGTGGGTCAACAACGCCGGAGCGGTCGCCGGCCCGGACGACGTGTTCGTGGTCGACACCTGCGCCACGGAGGCACGGACCCGCCGCTTCCTGGCCGCCGTCGAGCAGGCCGCACCCGGACGCCCGGTGCGCATGGCGGTCAACACCCACCAGCACGGCGACCACACGTACGGCAACAGCCTCCTCCCCCGCACCACGGTCCTGTTCGGCCACGAACAGATGCGCGAGGGGCTGCGCACCGACCCCATCATCGACGGCTGCCCGCCGTTCTGGTCCCCGGTCCCGGACTGGGGCGCGGTCACCCGCCGGGTCCCGGACGTGTCGGTACGCGACCGCCTGACCATCGAAGCCGCCGGCACGCGGATCGACCTGCTGCACCCCGGCGGCCCGGCCCACACCACCGGCGACCTCGTGGCCTGGCTCCCGGCCGAGCGCGTCCTGTTCGCCGGCGACCTGGTCTTCAACGGCCTGACCCCGCTGGTCCTCATGGGCTCGGTCACGGGGGCGCTGCGGGCCCTGGACTGGATGGCCGCCCTGGACCCGGCCCACCTGGTGCCCGGCCACGGCCCGGTCCTGCACGGCCCCGAGATCACCGCCGCATTCGTCAACCTCCGCCGGTACTACGAGTTCGTCCTCTCCGCGGCCCGCCCCGACCTGACCCCCTTGGCGGCGGCCCGCGCGGCCGACCTGGGCGAGTTCGCGGCCTGGGCGGACGCGGAACGGCTGGTCCTGAACCTGCACCGCGAGTACGCCGACCGCGCGGGCACGCCCCTGGACCTGATCGCCGCCCTCCAGGACACCGTCACCTGGCGCGGCGGCCCGATGCCGACGACCGTCAACGCCCCCTGACCACCGCCGCCGTCACGCCGGCGCGGCGAGCAGGGCCGGAAGGTCCGCCAGCGACCCGATCCACCATCGAGCGGCACTCGCTCCGCGATGCACCAGGTGCACCGCCGGAATGCCGACGGCCAGCGGCCCCTCGACGTCCGAGGTCAGGCTGTCGCCGACGAAGAGCGCCTCATGCGGCGCGCACGCACATGCGGTGAGCACGTGCCGGTAGATGCCCGGGTGCGGTTTGCGCACGCCGGCCCGCGCGGAGGTGACCAGGACGTCGAACCGCTCGGCGAGTCCGCAGCCGGCCAGGTCGGTCTCGAGGTCCCAGCCCCAGTTGCTGCACGCCGCGAGCCGGACGCCGCGCCGCTGGAGCACGTCGAGCAGGGCCAGGACGCCCGGCCGCGGCTCCATCGGCGCCTGATGCAGTTGCTCGAGCGCGGGGATGACGGCCGGGTCGTCGACGTCGATGCCCGGCAGGATCCGGGACAGCGCCGCCCGCGCCCATTGCTCGTACGTCTCGCGCGACGCCGAGTGCGGTGTGTGGTCGAACGCCTCGCTGAGCTGCTGCAGGCGGAGCAGGGCATCGGCCACGCCCGCCACGCCGTAGCGGCTCAGTCCGAGCGCGAATGTCTCCTCGTGGCCGGTGCGCGGCTGCACGAGCGTGTTGAAGACGTCGAAGATGACGACCTTCGGGCTCCAGGGCGGCCCGGGTACCGCGTCCATGCCACCGTTATGGCACGTACCGGTTGTAGATGCAAAGGGGTTCGTAGCCGTCCGCGGTGTCCCGCAGCGGACACCGGCCACAGCGCCCCTCGGTCTGCGCCAGTTCCGTGCGGCCGGGGCGGACGTGCAGCGCACCGTCCCGCCAGACATAGCCGCTGCGCTCCTCGTCCTCGACCAGCAGCCCGCAGCCGAAGACCGCGCCACTGGGGAAGAACTGCAGGTTGGTCCGGTCCTGCACGGCGCACATCGCCGGCTGCTCACCGCCCATGCCGAACTGGTAGCCCAGCTCGCAGTCGACGACGTAACCGGGGCGGGGCGAGCTGTACTCGGCGACGACGTTCAGCACCTGCTTGTGCCACTCGGCGGGGGTCACCGACTCACCGACGGCGTGCCGGCGCGCCCGGCCGACCGCCGAGAACCAGTGCACGTTGAGCCGGTCGGCGCCCAACTGCTCAGCCAGGGGCAGCATCCGCTCGAAGCCGTCGAGGCCGGACCGCAGCACGGTGCAGTTGATGTCGAACGGAATGCCGCATCCGCGCAACAGCTCGATCGTCGCCATCGCATCGGCGTAGGCGCCCGCGCCGCGCAACCGGTCGCACACCGCGGGATCAGCGGAGTCCAGGCTGACCGCGACCCGGTTCAACGACTCCCGGACCCGGTCGTCGGCCAGGGCGCGCTGGAAGCGCCGGCTGCCGTTGGTCACCGTGCGGACGGTGCGGCCGTGCCGCCGCGCCGCGACGAGAATGTCGGCGAATTGACGGTGGGACGCCGGTTCGCCGCCAAGAACGGTGATCTCGTCGATCCGCCGATCTGTCGCCCATTTGATGATGCCGTCGACCATTTCGAGTGACATGGCCGTCCGGCTGTCCAGGAAATCATCAGACAAAAAGCAGAACGTGCACCTGCGGGTACACGTCGATACCACATAAAGATCAACACTGTGCACGTTGAAGGCCTGGTCGGCGACAGTGTGCGAAACGAAAGGAAGCTCACGTAAACCGGTAGTCAAGGCTTCCTCACCTAGAGTCCGATTGAGAACGTTTTTCTCGACCTATCCGAGGTTGCCGTCATAGTAGAACCACTCGGCTATTGCGTCCGCAAGGGTGGCGCAATCGCTTTCGATCGTGTCGTCGGGCAGCTCCATCGCGATTGCCGCGGTGCGCCCGGCGCGCAGCGCACCCGCCTCCTCGGCCAGGCGCGCGGCGTTGATCATCCACCGCACCAGTGCCCGGCCCGGTTCACCCGAACGGGCCGATCGGACCAGCAGCCGTTCCAGATCCATTCGGCCGTACTCGATGTCCCGATGCTGCAGTTCCTGATACTTCCACAGATTTGCCCCTTCTGTAGGGCTTTCCAGCCGCGGGACGAAGACGCTCGCCACTGGTACCGCATCGGGGCGCGCCTGCCAGAGATCCCACATCGGCTGCTCGTCGATGCCGCCCAGCGTCACCACCGCGTCCTGCCGCGTGACCTGGTGGCGGCCGATCGAGTCCTCGAGCGCCGCCCAGGTGAAGACCGGTCGCAGCAACCGATGGGCCGGGATCGGATTGACCGTCACGCTGTCCAGTTCCGCGGTCACCACCTTCGTCGCGACGAGCGTCTCGAACGCCGAGTTCGTCGCCGAGAACAGCTCGGTCGTGATCTGCCACAGCCTCTGCCCACGCTGTTCGTCCGTGAACTCCTTGAGCAGCTCGGTCACCCGGCGAATCACCGGCCGCTCCGGCGCACCGCAGGCGGCGAACCAGTTGTTGACCGCGGCCTCGAACTCGGCCGCCTTCCGGTTCGCGTACGCCGGGGTCATCTCCGTGTCGTCGAGGTGCAGTTCGACCGGCACGCCGAGCTTGCTGAACAGCACCGCCGCGAGCGCGTGGACGCCGTGGATGAGGTGCGGCGCGCGCAGCCGGTGCGGCCAGAAGATGAGCGCCGGCGCGAGGTCCGCGGACACCCCGCTCCATCCGAACCGGTACGTGGAGTTGAGCCGCCTGGCCAGGTCGAAGAAGGGCGTGGTCGGCCGCTCGACCAGCGCCGGGAACAGCTGGTTGTGGTCGACGCGGTAGAACGCGCTGACCCCGCGCACCCGGAAGTCGGTGAAGAAGTCGGCCAGCTTCGGGTCCACGTAGGCGTGCTTGACCGCGTCCTCGTACACGGCCCAGGAGACCTCCGTGACGGGCCCGCCGTGGCCGGTGCCGGCCTGGCCGAGCCGGTCGCGCAGGACCCGCTGCACCATGCCGTCCCAGCCGCTGTACCCGACCACCAGCAGGTGCGCGCCGCGCAACTGCCCGGCGAGCCACTCCTCGAGCCGGGGACGCGGACGGCCGCCGATCGCGTTGGGATCGTGCACCGTGGAGGTCCTGGTGTCGCCGTGCAGGTGTACGACGGTCCAGCGGTCCGGGTCAGTCGCGAGCCCGGCCGGAGGTTCGTCGTGATTGGCGGCGACCGCGTAGGTGTCCACGTCCAGACCCGCCTGCCGCAGCGCGACCTCGATCAACGGGTCGAAGTTGGTGGTCAGCACGATCCGGGAGATCTTGTCGCGGTGCTGCTGCAAGAGTTCGCCGAACGCCCGGAGCCCGTCGTTGAGCTCCCAGCCGTCCTTCGACTGCAGCAGCCGGTTGAACGCCTCGCGTTTCCCCGGCGCCGAGCGGGCGCGCAGGACCGCCTCCTGCAGGAACGCCGACACGCCGCTCGAGTTGGCGACCCGCCGGATCAGGTCCAGCGCCTCGACGTAGTCGACGATGCGCGCCTGCTGATCGCCGCGCAGGACCTGCAGCGGGCGGTTGGCCTCGTTGGGATCGACCGCGGTGGAGCGGTCCGGGAACCGCCGGTCAGCGTAGGTGCGCGCGTCCAGGGTCAGCTGGGCGACCTCGTTCACCATCGGCACGGCGACGCCGGCGCCGAGCAGGACGACGAGCCGCCGGTCGTCCTTGGCGGTCAGCAGGGCCTTCAGTAACGCAGTCAGACTGCGGAGGCTTTCATCCGGCAACGTTTCGTTCCTTCAAAGCGCTGACCGATAGCGGCTGGAACCGGAAAAGCCTAGTCAGAACAGCGATCGATGTCGAGACACATGGACGCTGGTGCGAATGCGGCCGATGCCCGACGCTCAGTGCATGCAGCAGCGCGGAACTCGTTCGAAGGTCCTGCTCGCGGGCGCCATCGCAACGGCGACCGCAGCCGTCGTCTCCGCGATTTCACCCAATTGGCCGACGGCCTGGCGAGCCATTTGGGCGAGCCTTTCCGGAAATCCCGTGCCGCTGGCATTCGGTGTGCTGACGCTCGCATTGCTGGCGCTGGCGCTGCGATTCAGGCATAGACGGCCGCAACCGGTGAAGGCGAACGGACGGCGGGTGCCGCTGGAGCCGGTGCCGCGCTGGGCCGTCGCCCTCATGATCGGTGGCACGCTCGTGGCCGGGGTGGTCGGCACCACGCTCCTCGTGGCCCAGGCCAACCGGGCCCGCGATCGCGACACGGTGGCCCGGCTGCGCATCGACGGCGTCCGGACCGGCCTCTCGCTGGCCGCCGGCACCGGCGGCTTCGTGGCGCTGCTGATCGCCATGCGCCGGCAGTGGCTCGCCGAGCGCACCCAGAACTCGACCGAGCAGGACCAGCAGCAGCGGCAGGTGACCGAGCTCTACACGAAGGCCGTGGAGCAGCTCGGGTCGGCCAACGCCGTGGTCCGCCTCGGCAGCCTCTACGCGCTGGAGCGCCTCGCCCAGGAGAACGAGGACCAGCGGCAGACGATCGTCAACATCCTGTGCGCCTGCCTGCGGTTGCCGGACGACGCGGTGCCGGAGGACCCGCAGGCCGACGCGCCCTCATCCGACCCGCGGATGGACAACCAGGTCCGGCTGACGGCGCAGCGCATCCTGATGCAGCGGCTGTCGGCCGACGACGGCAACGACGAGGCCTGGTGCGACATCGACCTCGACCTGAGCGGCACGGTGCTCACCGGCTGGACGCTCACCCGCGGCACCCTCCGCCACGCCGACTTCCGGCGGACCCTGTTCACCGGTGAGTGCTCGTTCGCGGGCACGACCATCGCTCGCTCGCTCAAGTGCGACGGCACCATGTTCAGCGGACCGGCCACCTTCGCCGGCGCGGCGGTGACGGGCGCCGCCTCGTTCGCCGGGGCCCAGTTCGCCGACCGGGCCGACTTCGCCGGGCTGCGGTTCCACGCCGCCGCCGGATTCGCCGGTGCGAAGTTCCACCAGCGCGTCTCGTTCGCCGGCAGCGAGTTCGCGGACGGCGTCGATTTCGCCGCGGCGACGTGCGGGCACGAGGCGGCCTTCGCCGGCGCCCGGTTCCGCGCCGCCGCCGATTTCTCCGAGGCGAAGTTCGACGGGCCGGCCGAGTTCGACGAGGCGCGCTTCGAGGGTCCGGCCGAGCTCATCGACGTCGTGTTCGGCAGCGGCGCGCACTTCAGCGACACGCATTTCGACGCGGGCGTCACGTTCCGCGCCGCCCGGTTCGCGGGGGCCGTCATGCTGCGCGGCGCCGCGTTGCGGCAGTACGCGTCGTTCGACGGGGTGCGGTTCGAGGATGCCGCCCACTTCGAGCACGCCTCGATCACGGACGGGACGTTCCGCAATGTCCAGCTGGCCGGGGTGATCTCGTTCGCGGACTGCGCGTTCGACGGAGAGCCGGTCTTCGAGCGCTGGCGGATCACCGCCGACGAGCATCACCGGGCGCGCTCGCACTGGCCGTCGGGCTGGCGTGTGTCGATCCGGCCGGGCGACGCCGGCGCGACGCTCGTCGACGACGACGGCCCGGATCACGCCTGACGCCGGATTGTTGCGGGTCGCAGGAGGTCAGCGGGCGCGGACGGTCAGGAGGCCGGCCAGGTCGACGTCGGCCGGGCGGCCGCCGTGGCCCGAGTCGGCGATGAGGCGGGCGCCCAAAACGGCGCTCCAGAACGTGCGGACCTCGACGGCCGGGGGGCGGTCCACGGCCCAGGAGCGGCGGTCCAGCAGGTCGAGCAGGTAGTGCTCGGCCTGACGGAACAGGATCGTGAGGTACAGCTGCGCGGTGGCATGTAACTCCGGGCGCTCGCGGGCAATAGCCATGGCCTGCACGGCCCGTGGGATGGACGGCAGGGCCAGCGCCGTGCGGGCCAGGGCGGAGCGGAAGGTGGCCGGGGTGCGGGTGCGGCGGCCGACCGATTCCAGCCTGGCCGCCTCGCGCAGCAGCGTGGACAGGGCGGCGTGCAGGAACAGGCCGTCCTTGGAGCCGAAGTAGTACGTGATCTGGTGCGGATAGGCCTCGGCGGCGCGGGCGATGGTGGCCACGCTCACGCCGGCGGCTCCGTGTTCGGCGAAGAGGCCGGCTGCGCACTGGAGGATGCGCGCGCGGGTGCGGCGGCCGCGGGCCCGGGCCGGTTCGCTGATGGACATGGGATATTTGTATACGGTACAAGTAAGGGGCGACAATCGACCCGGGAGGAAACGTGGACGTTGTTGTCACCGGCATGGGGGCCCTGTCGCCGCTCGGCGGGGACGTCGAGTCGCTCTGGCAGGGGCTGCTGAGCGGGAAGTCGGGCGTGGGGCGCATCGATCACCTGCTGCCGAGCGGGGTGCTGGACGAGCTGCCCGTGCGCATCGGCGCCACCATGGCCGTCTCGCCGGACACGCTGCTGACCCGGGTGCAGGCGCGGCGGATGGACCGGTGCGAGCAGGCCGCCCTCGTCGCGGCGCAGCAGGCCTGGCAGCACGCGGGCGCGCCGGAGGTGGACTCGGAGCGGCTGGCCGTCGTCATCGGGACCGGGATCGGCGGGGTGAGCACGCTGCTGGCCCAGGACGATCTGCTGGAGGAGAAGGGGCCGGGCAAGGTCTCGCCGCTGACCGTGCCGATGCTCATGCCGAACGGGCCGGCCGCCTGGGTGAGCATCGAGTTCGGCGCGCACGCCGGCGTGTACACGCCCGTGTCGGCCTGCGCCTCGGGCGCGGAGGCGATCGCGCTGGGCGCGCGGCTGATCCGGCTCGGCGAGGCCGACGTGGTGATCGCGGGCGGGTCGGAGGCGGCCATCACGCCGCTGACGCTGGCCGGATTCGCGCAGGCGCGCACGCTGTCCAAGCGCAACGACGAGCCCGAGCGCGCGTCGCGGCCGTTCGACACCGGCCGGGACGGGTTCGTGATGGGCGAGGGGGCCGGGATCGTGATCCTGGAGCGTGCCGAGCACGCGGCCGCGCGCGGGGCGACGGTGCACGGGCGGCTGGCGGGGGTGGGCGTGACCTCGGACGCGTACCACATCACGGGGCCGGACCCGAGTGGTGCCGGTCAGGTCCGGGCCATCCGCCGCGCGGTCGCCGACGCCGGGCTGTCCGCGGCCGACGTGGCCCACGTCAACTGCCACGCCACCTCGACGGTCGTCGGCGACCTGGGCGAGGCGGCGGCGATCCAGCGGGCCCTCGGCGACGACGTGGTGCTGACGGCGCCGAAGTCCGCGCTAGGTCACCTGGTCGGCGCGGCGGGGGCGGTGGAGAGCATCGTGACGCTGCTGTCGGTGGCCCGCGGCGTCGTGCCGCCGACGCTCAACCTGGAGGACAAGGCGCCCGAGGTGACGCTCGACGTCGTGGCCGGCGCACCCCGGGAGCTGCCCATGCGCGCGGCGGTGTGCAACTCGTTCGGCTTCGGCGGCCTCAACGTGTCGCTGCTGTTCACCGCCTGACGCTCAGCTGATCTGCGTCTGCGTCTCCAGTTCGGTCAGTCGTACCGTGCACAACCCGCTCCGCTCGGCCTGCACGTCGGTCACGGTCAGCTGCGTACCCGGCGTCAGGATGAACTCCTCCTCGCCCGTGAAGGCCGAGTACCTGCGGATCCCGACGGCGCGCAGCGGCACGACCTCGAACAGGGTCCGCTTGCCGCTGCCGCCCATGAACGACCGGGCCACGCTCAGGCTCGACGTGCACGACGACACGCCCCACCAGGTGACGGTCTGGCCCATCGGGTACTGCCGCCGCAGATCCATCCGCACGCCCCGCCAGACCGGCTCGCGGCGCGCGGGCAGGCGCGACACGGCCGAGAAGAGCAGGCGCAGGTAGGGCAGGTACGGCTCCAGCCGGCTCCGGTCGGGATCGCGCAGCGTGGCGTTGATCTGGCGGTAGAACGCGGACTCACAGGTGTACAGATAGAGCGCGGCCGCCTCGTCGGCGCTCAGGCTGCCCTCGTGCCCGCGGGACGCGCCGAACGCCTGGGACGCCTCGACGTGCCCGTCCAGCCCGCGCAGGACCCCGGCCGCGGGCGCGACCGCCTTGCGGAAGTCCAGCAGCGGCGTGTCGAAGACCCCGGTGATCACCGGCAGCGCGAGGCCCTCGTCCTTGACGCTTTCCAGGCGCTCGAGGTACAGCCGATGCAGTTCCATGGTCGAGGTGATGAACGCGCCCATGCGCTCGGCCGCGGGGTCCTGGTGCGCGTTCCAGCCGGTGCTCGGCAGCCAGTCGATCTCGTCCGCGCCGAGCGAGCGCAGGGCCTCGTTGACGGTCGCGAAGTGCTCGTTGTCGCAGAAGATGTCGCCCTGCGCGGCCGGGTTCGGGTGGTCGAGGTGGCGCACCTCGACGCCCGGGTACTTCCGCTGCAGCCGGGTGACCAGCGACTTGAGGCCGCGGGCGTGCGCGCCCCACCAGGCGAAGACGACGCCGCGGTCCTCCTCGGCCGCGTCCTGCTTGGCCCGCAGGATCTCCTCGACGATCCGCTCCACGACCGGGCGCCAGAAGCCGGTGTGCGCATCGGTACCGCGGTCGCCGTCCGCATCGGCCGTCAGCGAGGCGTTCAGCAGCAGCACGCCCTGGGTCAGCATCGACGAGAACCACTCCGGCGGCGGCACCGTGTCGTGCTGTTTGAGCAGCTTGCGAATGTCGGCGATGGGCGTCTTCTTCGGGATGCCGTACTTCCACATCGCCGCCGCCTTGATGATGCAGCGGATGCTCACGACCCGGCCGAACTGGCTGTCGGCCCAGTCGTGGAACGTGTTGTCGAACATCGCGATGCCCGTCGCGCTCTCGGGGCGCGGATACGGGTTCTGGCCGAAGACGACGACCTTCCACTTGTGCGGCGGGTTCGGCTTGAGCGCCTGGAAGGTGAGCTCCCGCACCGGCACGATCTGCGGGCTGCGCTTCGGCCCGATGAACCCGGCCGCGTCCGGTTGCGCCTCGATGACCGGTCGCAGCAGCGGAAGCCACGGCTCGCCGCCGCCGTCGAAGAGCTCGGTGAGGCCCAGCGGGTCGTCGGTGTCGCTCAATGTACCCTCCCTCAGGTTCCACTGTGGACACCGCACCGTACCGGGTGCGTCCGGCGACACCGAAACTGGAGTGAGCACATGACCGTGCGGGTGGTACTCAGCGACATCAACGCGAAGGTCGTGCAGGCCTGGATGTCGGCGTTCGCGGACGAGCCGGACGTCGAGATCGTGAAGGGCTCGATCCTCAACCAGCACGTCGACGCCTGGGTCACGCCGACCAACTCGCACGGCATCATGAGCGGCGGGGTCGACGCGGTGATCCTGCGGCACCTCGGGCCGGGGATCCAGCTGCGCGTCAAGCGGGCGATCCGCGACGAGTTCGGCGGGGAGCTGCCGATCGGGGCCGCGGTGTGCGTGCCGTCGGGGGCGGAGAACCCGAAGTACCTCATCGCCGCGCCGACCATGCACACGCAGGCGGAGAACGTGCGGCACACGCTCAACGTCGCGCTGGCGTGTGCGGCGGCCTTTCAGGCGGTACAAATGCAGCCTGGTATTTCGTCGGTGGCCCTCGTGGGCATGGGTGCGGCGACCGGCCAGGTCCCCGCGCAGGTGTGCGCGAACCTCATGTGGGCCGGTTACACGCTGTTCCGCGAGAGCGCGTTCGACGACTACGCCGAGCTGCGCGCGACCGTGAGCGAGCAGCTCGGCGACATCGAGTCGCGGCCGGCCACCGAACGGGTGCGGATCACCCCACCGGCGGCCCGTCGCCGTCGCTGATCGCTCAGCCCTCGCCCAGCACCGGTTCGTGGAGCGGGTAGCCGCGCGCGACCAGCCGTTCCACGACCTGGTGCCGGGTGAGCGACAGCACGTGCGTCTCCACCTCGGCCTCGCTCAGCAGCTCGTGGTAGGTATCGCGGACGACCCGCTCGACCTCGCCGGCCGGGGCGTCCGGAAAACGCTCCTGCACGATCGTGATCTCACGTTGCAGCGCCGTTTCGATGTCGCCGAGATGGGCGACCCCGTCGTGCTCGGACATTGTCTGCACCTCCTTGCGCGTCGGGTTACCCGTAACTTCCACGCCTCGAACACCGGGTGAGCAGCACCGCCGGGACCGGACCTTGACAGGCTTCGAAATGTTGCCCGACCCTCGGCGCAACATTTACATCCGGCCCGCCCCACCGGATACCTTCCGGAAGGAGAGCCCTGGTGAAGATCCGCCTGACGCTCGCCCTCGTCGCGGTCGCCGCCCTGTTCGCGGGGGCGGGACTGCAGATCGTGCACTCCCCCGACGCCGTCGCGGCCAGTGCGGGCGTCGAGGACGAGGGCGCGAACTGCGCGGTGCCGGCCCTGCCCGACGCCGGTTCGCTGCCGACGAACGCGAAGCTGCCCGATCCGTTCAAGCGAATCGATGGCACGCGCATCGCGAACAAGTCCGACTGGACGTGCCGGCGCGAGGAGATCAAGCGCCTGGCCGAGAAGTTCGTCTATGGCGAGAAACCCGCAAAACCACAAAGCGTCACCGGTACCGTGTCCCGGACCTCGATCACCGTCAACGTCTCCAACGCCGGGAAGTCGGCGAGCTTCTCCGCCGCCGTCGACGTGCCCAGCGGGACCGGGCCGTTCCCGGCGGTCTTCGTGCTCGGCGGGTTCGGCGCGGACACGGCCGCCATCAAGGCCGCGGGCGCCGCGGTCATCACCTACGACCCGTACGCCGTGGGCAAGGAGGGCACGCCGCGCACGAACAAGCAGGGCGCGTTCTACTCGATCTACGGGGCGAACAGCAGTACCGGGCTGCTCATGGCCTGGGCGTGGGGCGTGAGCCGGCTCATCGACGTGATCGAGCAGTCCGGCGGCAGCGTCCTGCGCGGCGACGCGACCGGGGTGACCGGCTGCTCGCGCTTCGGCAAGGGCGCGTTCGTCATCGGCGCGTTCGACCAGCGCATCCAGCTCACCATGCCGATCGAGTCGGGCAGTGCGGGCGTGCCCATCTTCCGCGGCATCCCGGGCGAGGGCGCGCAGAGCCTGAGCAGCGCGTACGGCGAGCAGCCCTGGCTCGGCGACGCGTTCGGAACGTTCACGGGCAGCCCGAACCGGCTCCCGGTCGACACGCATGAGATGGTCGCCATGGTGGCCCCGCGCGGGCTGTTCATCATGGACAACCCGCACATCGCGAACCTCGGCCCGAAATCCGCGAGCGTGGCGGCCCTCGGCGGCGCGGAGGTCTACAAGGCGCTCGGGGCCGGTGACAGCATCACCTACTGGTCCGACATCCAGGACGGCAATCACTGCGCGAACCGGCCGGAGTGGCGCACGCCCTTGCAACAGAACATTCAGCGGTACCTGCTGAAGTCCGGCAGTGCCGCCGGCTCGTTCCACGTCTCGTCGAAGGCGTCGGGCAACCTCGCCGAATGGCGCGACTGGGCGACGCCTTCGCTCGGGGGCGGCACTTCCAGCCCAACGCCGTCCGCCTCGGCCTCGGCCTCTCCCTCGGCCTCCGCGTCGGTCTCCCCGTCCGGGTCGAGCGCGCCGCCCGGCGGCTGCACCGCAACCGTTTCGCTGAACCAGTGGAACGGCGGCTTCGTGGCGACCGTGCGCGTGACGGCCGGATCAACCCAGATCAACGGGTGGACGGTAAATACCACACTTTCGTCAACGTTGACGATAGTCAACGTTTGGAACGCCACGCGGAGCGGGAGCAGTTTCGGCAACGTGCAGTACAACGGCACGGTTCCCGCCGGCCAGTACACCGAGTTCGGCTTCCAGGGCACCGGCACGGCCACCGGCCTGACCGGGACCTGCACGGCCCGATAGCGCTCGTCCAAGGGGCCCGGCGGCACATCCGCCGGGCCCTTTGCCGTACCCGAGACTTCGACGTTCACCTATTGAAGGTTTCCGACGTCCGTGAGCTAATCGGCGAAGGTCTTTCCCACAAGGAGGCAGTGTGTCGGTACGAAGGCTCGCCCTACTCACGGCGCTCGCCCTGGTCGCCACGGTGCTCATCGGCTCGCCGGCGCAGGCCGCGACCGTGACGTACGGCCAGGACGTGTCGGGTCACCAGGGCAACGTCAACTGGTCGGCGCAGTGGAGCGCCGGCTCACGGTTCGCCTACATCAAGGCGACCGAGGGCACGTACTACACCAACCCGTACTTCGCCCAGCAGTACAACGGCTCGTACAACATCGGGATGATCCGCGGCTCCTACCACTTCGCGATCCCCAACGGCGGCGGCGGCGCGGCCCAGGCGGACTACTTCATCGCGCACGGCGGCGGCTGGTCCAAGGACGGCAAGACCCTGCCGGGCGCGCTCGACATCGAGTACAACCCGTACGGCGCGACCTGCTACGGGCTGTCCCAGTCGGCCATGGTGAGCTGGATCCGGGCGTTCCTGAACCAGTACCACACGCGCACCGGCCGATGGGCGGTCATCTACACGACCACGGACTGGTGGACCTCGTGCACCGGCAACTACAGCGGCTTCTGGGCCAACTCGCCGCTGTGGCTCGCGCGGTACAGCAGCAGCCCCGGCACCCTTCCGGCGGGCGCGCCGACTTGGTCGTTCTGGCAGTACTCCAGCAGCGGCCCCTTCGCCGGCGACTCGAACCAGTGGAACGGCGCGCTGGACCGACTCAAGGCCCTGGCCTGTAACGGCGCCTGCTGAGCTTCGGCCAGTTCTGCTTGTGTCAGTTCTGCTTCAGTCAGTTTTGCTTCGGTCAGGTTTCGAGAAGCGGGCCCATGGCGGGCCCTCCTAGCATGGGAAACGTCCCGATCATGCAACTGCGAGGAGCGCCCGCCATGGCCCGCAAAGCGACGACCCAGACCTTCACCGACGACGAGCGCGCGGCGATGAAGGAACACGCCGCCGAGGTCCGAGCCGCGTCGTCCCGCCGCGGCTCCAAGGCCGACAAGGCCGCCGAGGACGCCAAGGCGCTGCTGGAGAAGATCGCCGAGATGTCCGACGACGACCGCGCGATCGCCGAGCGCGTCCACGCCATCATCACCGAGGCCGTGCCGGACCTCGCCCCCAAGCTCTGGTACGGCATGCCGGCCTACTACAAGGGCACGAAGTCGATCTGCTTCTTCCAGCCGGCCACGAAGTTCAAGACGCGCTACTCGACCCTCGGCTTCAACGACGACGCCGCCCTCGACGACGGCGACCTCTGGCCGGTCGCGTACGCCCTGCAGTCCCTGACCCCGCAGGTCGAAGCGCGCATCGCCGAACTCGTCAAGCGCGCAGCGAACTGACCACCCGGCGGCAGGCCTCCAGCACCTCGCCCGGATGCGACAGATGCACCTCGTGCTGCGCACCGGGCCAGCTGAGCAGCGGCGCGCCGAGCGCCTCGGCGAGCCGCCGGTGCGCCTGCCGCATCCGCGCGGTGGGCTTGCGATCGGCGGTCACCACGACGGCCGGTACGCGCGGCAGGTCCGCCTCACGAAACCCCCGCGCCAGCGCTTCGAGCCCTTCCGCGGCGCGGCCGAGCTTCTCGAGGTCGACGTCGCGCATGCGCTCCCGCGCCGCCCGGATCTCCGGTGGCTCGTCCCGCCCTTTGCCGGACCGTTCGACGGCCTTGCGCATCAGGGCCGGGATGGCCCGACCGGCCAGCGGCACGCGGCTGAGGGCCAGGATGACGCGCATGGCCCGCTCCACCTGACCCGCGCCGGCCACGTCGTTGACGGGCGACGGGTCGAGCAGCACCAGGCCGGCCACATCCCCGGGGTGGTCGCGGGCAAGCAACAGCGCGACGGCCCCGCCGAGGCTCTGGCCGATGACGACGACCGGTCCGAGCCCCGCCTCGCCCAGCATCGCGTGCAGGTCCGCGGAGGCCCCGGCCAGCGGCGCCGCCGGCCGATCGTAGAGGAGCACCCGGGCGCCGGGGTCGGCGATGAGCCCCTCGGCCAGCCCGGGAAAGAACCCGTCGACCGCCTCGGCCCCGCCGGGCAGAAGGAGCACCGCCGGCCCGGCGGTTCCGCGTACGTCAACCATCAACCGATGCTATTTCAATGCTTCCGGTAGAAACGGATGAGCCGAAGGAATATCCGCAGCTTGTCGACGTCGGACGGCTTCGGCGGGTCCGGGTTGAAGTGCATGACGTTGTTGCGCACCTGCCGGATCTGGTTGAGCCGCTCGATGAACTGTGCCTGGTCGACCGGCCAGCCGAGCTGCTTCCAGCACTGTTCGTTGCGCAGGACCGCCTGATACTGGCCGACCGTCATCGTCTCGAACGACTTGAACGGGGCCCCGCCGGCCTTGCACACACCGCGGACCGTCTCCTCGTCGAAGGTGTTGACGATCAGCTGGCGCAGTTCCTGGTCCACCTCGCCGATGAGGAAGAACGGGGTCGCCGTGTCGTCGTATTTCCCCACCACATCGGTGGCGGTGATGATGCCGCCGATCTCGCCGTCGAAGTCGCGGACGAAGATGAACTCCTCCTGCTGCAGGATGGGCAGGACGTCAAGCAGGCGCCGGTCGTATTCGAACACCTGCGCCGGACGAATGGCGTCACTCACCGCGGCGGCCGGGTTGAGGTGCTTGGCCTCGGCGATCGACTTCCAGGAGATGGCGCCGTGCAGCGTGTGCTGGTTGGCCAGGACCGCGACCTGTGAGTAGTCGTTGATCTGCAGCATCGTGATCACCTCCTCGAACGAGGCGCTCGGCGCGACCGAGGCGAGGCTCCGCTCGGCCGGCAACAGATTCCCGAGCTTCAGCCCGATGTCGACGGTCTCCTCGTCGTCCGCGCCCTCTATCTCCGTCTCGGTCTCGTCGGCCGGGGCCGCCGCCGTCTCCGCGCGGCGCTCGGGCTCCTCGAGGATGCGGACGGTGCTGTCGATGCCCACCGCCCGGAAATCCGGTGCGGTGGTCAGGTTGTGGTTGGCGAGGTCGGCGCTGACTTGAGCACTGGCGGTCTGGTCGCGATCGGTCAGGCCCCAGTGTTTGATCATCTGGCGCACGGTCAGGGTCATGGGCTCGCCGGCCGCCGCCCGGGCGTGGGCCTCCTCCAGGAACCCGAACCGGCGGCGCACCAGGTCGTCCTTCTGGGTCGGGGCCACACTGTCCGCGCTGACCTCGTCGGCGACGGACTTGAGCAGGCGCTGGCGGAGCGTGTGCAGGGTCGGACCGTCGCGGCCGACCCGCCACACCGACCATCCGGGCACGGCGCTGATTCCGGCCACGGCGGCACCGGCCGCGGACGGGGTGTTGAACTCGCGTCCGTCGCGCAGCCGGAGCCGACCGCGGTCGGTGACCGTTGCCTCGTGCGGGGGGTCGCCGACGCGCTGGTGGTAGAAGAGGTCGTCGCCCGGCTTCAGCAGGCCGGCCTCGATCAGGTCCAGGATGCGGACCCGGCGGCCGTCGAGCAGGTGTTCGCGGCGAGAGCGTTCCGAGGGCATGCGATTTCACTCCAGGTTGGGCGAGCGGTGGGCGCGCTTGACGACTTCCTCGGGCGAGAGCGGGGCTTTCGGGTGGTACGTCAGGCACAGCGGCGTGCGCACCTTGACGAACGAGAAGCCCTCGCCGGCCGCGTAGAACTGGCCGCTGCCGAGCAGGCCGATGTCGGGCAGCCGGCCGCCCTTGGCCTGGGCGAGCTCGCGGGCGGCGTCGATCTGGGCCGGCGAGTTCAGCAGGCCGAAGAACTGCGTCGTCGCGTTGCCCGAGATCTGGTTGTGCAGGCCCTTCGGCGCCTGGGTGGCGAAGACCAGGCCGAGCCCGTACTTGCGGGCCTGCGAGGCCAGCGTGATCGTGCTCGCCGTGGACGCGGTCGCGCCGGTGGCCGGGGCCAGGGTCTGGGCCTCGTCCATGATGAACAGGCCGCCGAGCGGGCGGTCGCCGGCCGGATGGCGCTTGAGCCAGGTGAACAGGGCCATCTGCAGCTGGTTCACGAAGCCCTGCCGCTCCTGGTCCGACATGAGCCCGATGAAGCTGATCACCGAGACCCGGGCGCGCTTGCCCGGCGACGGGGTCAGCAGCGCCGCGGGGTCGGCCGACGCCCCCTTGCCGCCGAAGAGCGGATCGTTCACCATCGCGGCCTTGAGCGTCTCCGCGAGGTCGTGCGCGAGCTTCCCGGCCCGGCTCATCCGGCTGACGTCCTCCGGCAGGTCGGCCAGGAAGTCCGTGAAGCCTTCGAGCCCGACGGTACCGCCGCGCGCGTACGCCTGCAGCGCCTCCGTGAGCACCGCCTTACCCTGGGCGGCGAGCTTCGTCGTACCGCTGACCCCGGCCCGCGGCGCGAGCGCCTCGACGGCCGCCCGGATCGCCTGATCGAACTCGTCCCGCGAGTCACGCACGGGCGTGAAGTCGGGCAACGGCTGGAAACTCAGCGGGCGCCCCCCGCTGACCCCGGGCGTCCAGACGACGACATCGGTATGTTCGAGATAGTCGCGGGCGCGCTCGTCGTCGCCGGGCCCCCAGCCGGCCGGCGGCTCCGGCCACGGATCGCCGAGCCTGGCCAGGTCGTTGTTCGGATCGAGCACGATCGACGAGACACCCTGCCGGGCGCACTCCTCGACCAGCCGCCGGATGAGTACCGTCTTGCCCGACCCGGACCCGGCGAAGACCACCGTGTGCCGCCGCAGCGACTCCAGATCGACCATGAACGCGGCCTCGTCCTGCAACACCCGCCCGAGCCGAATCGTCCGCCCGTCCCCCTCCGCCTCGACCGGCGCGGCCATCATCGGCACACGCACATCGGGCGCTTCCGCTTCCGGCACAGGCAAGTCGACCGCTTCGGGTGACGGCGCCGGCGCCAAACCCGGTTCCGCCGTCTCGCCGGCCTCCCCGAACAGCTCCCGGAACAGGCGCGTCCGGCTCGCCGGCCGCCGGGACACCAGCCACTCACCGTGCGCGGCGTGCGGCATCGCCTGCATCTGCTTCAGCGCGGCGAACACCTTGAGGTCCCCGTCGTCGATCCGGTGCCAGATCCCGCCCTCGTACAGGAAATTGTTCACGGCCTCGGCAGTGCGCGGACCGGTCGGCCAGTTGCCGCGCCGCAACAGCACCAGCTTGCGCTGCGGCACGGCGCGGTCCAGGCCGGTCGCCGTGCAGGCGTTCTTGATCCGGGCGATGACGGCGCGAGCGCTGTCGTGGGCGATGGCCCGGAAGCCCCAGTGCGCCTCGTTCTCCGTCGTCTCGTCGAGCACCTTGACCAAGCGCGCATGCAGGTCCGGCTTCGCGCTCGGGGGCGCGTCCTGCTTGTAGACGACGCCCGTGGGTGCGCGCTCATCGATCCACGCGCGCACGCCCGCGGCGAGCAGCGGCGGCATCGCGACGTCCTCGCCGTGTTTGTCCAGGGCCGTGCTCACGTCCGCCTCGCGCAGAAGCCGCTCGAACGTGGCGTCGAGTTCGGCGAACTTGCCGACCGCCGCGCCAGAGCCGCCAATCCTGTGATCGATCGGGGGCAGATCGGAGAAGCGCTCCAGCTCGGTGATCTCGTCCGCGTCGAGGCAGCGGCGGATGTGCTGGTCGACCCGGCGCAGCAGGAGGCGGGGCGTGAACAGAACCGCATCGTCGAACGCCTCCGGCCGGATCGGCCAGGTCGGGTATCCAGGCGCGAGGTGGTGCTCACCGTAGACCTCGGCGAAGCGCACCTCCACGATCTTGCGGGCGATCTCGACATGGTCGATCCGGTCGGGCAGCACCGTCTCCCGGAACCGCTCGACGACCGGGTTGGCGGCACCGCGCTTCAACAGTTCCCACGTGTCCGGCAGGCAGGACATCACCACGACGGTGCGCTGCGTGACGTCGCGAAGGGTCAGCAGTCCGTCGGCGACTAGGCCCACGTTCGCCGCCTGACCGACCTCCAGGCCCTCATGACGATTGGCGATGGTGACGGCGGTCTGCGCGAACAGCGTGTCCAACTGGTCGATCGCGATCACGCTGGGGCTCAGCGTCAGCGCGATGAGCCGGGAGATGTCGCGGACGACCTCCTGCGGCAGGCGGACGTGGGCGGTGAAACCCCAGTCCACGCGGTCCTCAGGCTCGGTCGGCTCGGAGATGAGGTGGGCCTGGCCGATGTCCTGATGATCGAAATTGAGCGAGCCGTACAGCACCAGTGCCCGGGCGGTGTCCTGGCACTCAAGACCGACGTCCTTGTTGAATCCGCGCAGCCCGGCGATAAAGGCGTCCATGTGCTTCCGGGTCAGCGGCGCGTTGCCGACGATCGCGTCGCGGGCCTCCGGCGAGATGCCCAGATACGGCACGAGCCGGCGCAGGAACGTTTTGAGCTGCGTCCCCGAGCCGGGCGTGTCGCGGGACAGGCCGCCGAGGATGCCCTGGACGGTGCTCTCCCAGAAGGTCCGGCCGCTGATCATGTTGACCAGGAAGAAGTAGCCGCCGCCGTCAGCGCGCTGGATCGTGTCGCGCAGCGCGCCGAGCAGGTGGGTCTTGCCCGAGCCGGCGCGTCCCTGCAGGGCCACGCCGAGCGGGGTGACGGTGTCGTCGCGCCGGGCCTTGCCGACGCCGCTGAGGATGTACCGGACCGCCCGCTCGTGCAGCTGGGGCACGTCGTACGGCGACGGACGCCAGATATCGTCCGGGGTGGGTGCGGGGTTGAAGTGCAGGGCCTCGAGCGCGGCCCGCTCGGCGGCGGGAATCACGGCCGGCCGATCGACAGCACGTGGTTGTCCTCACCGCCGATATCGATGGCGGCGGCCCGGTCGCGCGCGGTGAGGCCCTTGGTGTTGGCGACGGGGATGATCCGCACGCCGTCCTGGCGGAGCAGCGCCATCAGCACGGCGTCCACCTCGGACCGGGCCAGGCCGGGCAGCTCGTCGCGGAGATCGGCGAGACCGACCCACTCACCCGGACGCCCGGCCAGCGCCGCGTACGCCTTGCGGACCTGCGACTCGGCGTCCACGTTTTCAACCACGCTCTCCCCCACCGGCACGTCCTGCCGCCGGAAGAACTCGCCGTAACCCATCTGCAACTGCTCCAGCGACCGGCCGACGTTGCCGAGCAGCGTCAGCAGCGTGCGGACCGCCGACTTCGATTCCTTCGGTGGCTCCAGCAGATGCAGCCTCCGCACCAGTCCCCAGCCCTTCTCGGTGAGTTCGTGCGAGAACGGCGAGTGGGCTCGGTCGGTCTCCACCAGGCCCAGCGCCTCCAGCTTCTTGTTGTCCGCACCGGTGAGGGAGAACCCGGCGAAGTCCCGCAGCTCGGTGTTGTCCATCGGGCGGGCCTCGGACATCAGCACCAGGAGGGCGAAGACCTGGTTCGGCGAGAGCTTCGGGAGGCTCCGGTCATACGGCGGAAGTTGCGGCTTCGATGGCTCCGGCTGTTCCAGCTGCCGCCGGCCGCTGGCCGTGATGGCGAAGGTCAGCGACCGGCCGGCCCGGCCGACCTCCACCAGGCCGAGCTCGACCAGCCCCCCGGAACTCTTCAGCTCGCCACCGCCGAGTTCCTTCAGTTCCTTGTTGGTGAGCGCACGACCCTCCGACATGAGGATCGTCAGCGTCTTGGTCTGGTTCTCACGCAGGCGGGCATTGGCTGGCACGGTGCCTCATTTCTGTGGGAGGGGGGTGCGGCGAAGCAGCAGCAGGTCCCGGATCATCAGGGCGGTCGCCTGCGGATCGGTCAGGACCTGGGCGTTGGTGAAGCGCAGGACGTCGTGCCCGAGCACCTGCAGCTGGGCGTCGCGGTGCCGGTCGTCGGCGTACTTCCAGCGCTCGCGATGGTCGTCGCCGTCGACCTCGACGACGAGGCCGTCGGCGGGCCAGAAGAGGTCCACGCGGTATGCCTTGCTGAGGACGTGCCACTGCAGCACCTCGTTCCAGCGCCGCCCGCGGGCCCAGTCGTGCGGCGCGAGGGCCCGTTCCAGGGCCTGCTCGGCGGGGCTGTCCGCGCGCGGCAGGCCGGACATCGGCGGGTACGTCAGCAGCGGCGGCTCGACGGCGCCGGCGGGATCCGGGCCGGGGCCGGGTTCGGCGGCGAGCCGGTTGAGGTATTCGGGCAGCGCGAGCCGGATCGAGGGGAGGCGGTCCACGTTGGGCAGCGGCGGGCCGGCGAGCCAGACCGTGAACCGGCCGTGCTCGGCGAGCCATTCGGCGGCCGCGGCGAGGGCGCGTTCGCCGTCCGGGGTCAGGCCGGGCGGCACGTCGATGAGGACCGCCGCCGCCGTACGGTCGTAGGCGTCGCTGATGATGCCGGCGAGGCCGCGGGCCCGTACCTCGGCAGGAAACCGCGGCCGCACCTCCACCGGATCGCCGCGCAGCGCCCGCTCGGCGGTGGCCGCCAGGAACGGCCCGAAGCGGTCCGACCGGGCGGCGACCGAGGCCGCGAGCAGGCGCACGGCGGCGAGGCCGAGCCCGGACGGGCCGTCGAGGTGCTCGGCGCCGGGCAGCCAGCGCGGAAACAGCCGGACCGCGGCCTGATCGAGGGCGTCGAGGAAGGCGGCGACGTACTGCCCCACCCGCAACCCGGCCGCCGGCCGGAACCGCACGACGGCCGGCGCGTCGGGCGGCAGCGGATCGAGCCCCACGCCGAGCAGCGCGGGTTCGACGCCGGCCAGGTAGGTGGCCTGGCCCGGCGGCGGTTCGGCCCACCACCGCTGCGGGGTCACGGTGGCCAACCGTACGCGGCGGTACGGATGACCACAGTCGGCTCTTCGCCCGAGCCATTCCGGGTCCTGCGCGGCCCGGCGATACCTCGCACGCATCGCCGGTTGCCGAAGCGGTCATTGTTCGGGCGGCCGCCGCGAAGTGGACTTGCGTCAGCAATCGCGAGTCACATGGGAGATGGAACATGGGTCTGCTCGACGGCAAGGTCGCGGTCGTGACCGGTGCCAGTGAAGGTATCGGCTACGCCACCGCGAAACGCTTCGTGCAAGAAGGGGCGCACGTCTACATCACCGGGCGGCGCAAGGCCGAACTCGACGCCGCAGTCATCAGCATCGGCGCCACCGGGGTGCCGGGCGACGCCACGAACCTGGCCGACCTCGATCGGTTGTACGCCGCCGTCGGGGCGGACGGGCGGCGGATCGACGTGCTGTTCGCGAACGTCGGCGGGGCGTCCATGGCGCCGCTCGGGCTCGTGGGTGAGGACGATTTCGAGCACGCCATGCGGCTCAATCTCGGCAGTGCGTTGTTCACGGTGCAGAAGGCGCTGCCGCTGCTCAATGACAAGGCGTCGATCATTCTCTGCTCTTCGACGCTCGCGAGCCGGGGCATTGCCGGGGCCGGGCTGTACGCCGCGGCGAAGGCCGGTGTCCGGTCGTTGACGCGCACCTGGGCCGCTGAGCTCAAGGAGCGCGGCATCCGGGTGAACGCGCTCGCACCGCACACGACCGAGACGCCGATGGTGCGGGGGAACGCACCCGCGGGTACCGACGCAGACGCTTTTTTGGCCATGCTTGCTGCTGGGGTGCCACTCGGGCGCGTCGCCGACCCGGCCGAGCAGGCGGCCGCCGCACTGTTCCTCGCGTCCGGGGAGAGCAGCTACATCACGGGCCTTGAACTGCTCGTCGACGGCGGGGTCAACCAGCTCTGACCGCGACCGCGCGGGCGATGTCGACGAAGCTCGCGAGGGCGCCCGAGCGGGAGCCCCGCGGCCAGGCCAGCACGATGCGGTTGGCCGGGACGCCGAGCACGGGCACGGCGACGACTGACGCGCCCAGGCGGCGGGCCGCGCTCGCGCCGGTGAGGATCACGAGTTCGCCGAGGGCGACGCGGTCGAGGAGTTCGTCGTGGCCGACCGGCGGCGGCTGCGCGCGGTAGCGGGCGTCGGCCTCCAGGTCGGCAAGCGTCAACGCGGCCCGGGCGGCGAGCGGGTGGGCGGCCGGCAACAGCGCGACCGGGGTCTCGTCGAGCAGGTCGGCCGAGTCGAGCGCGTCGAGGTCGTCGCTGCTGCACATGAAGGCGGCGTCGGCGTTCCCGGCCCGCACGGCCGCGCCCTGTGCCGTCGTGAAGAGCACCTCCACGTGTACTGCCTGTGGCTCGCGCCGATACGCCGCCAGCACCTCGGCGAGCAGGCCGACGTCGGTGCCGGCCGGCGCCGCGAGGATCAGGCGGCGCGGGCGGGCGGCGCGTTGGGTACGGCTGACGGCACCGTCCAGAGCGTCGAGGACACGGCTGCTCTCCCGCAGGAACACCTCGCCGGCCGGGGTCAGCTCGACGCGGCGGCTGGTGCGCTCGAACAGCCGGACGCCCATCCGGCGCTCCAGGCGGCTGATCGCGCGCGACAGCGGGGGCTGCGCCATGCCCAGCTTCTCGGCGGCCCGGCCGAAGTGGCGGTGCTCGGCCACCGCGACGAAGTACACGAGGTCCCGGACCTCCGGACGATCCATGCGTCCGAGGGTACCCAGCCCGACGGCGACGGCCGGAGCCCGCGCGCAGCGGACCCCGGCCGTCGCGGGCGTCACGACACGGTGATGTTCACCGTCGTCGTCTTGTTGTTGCGGATCTGCACGGGCTGCGCGTGGGCGAAGTCGGCGCCGCCGACCCAGCCGCTGCTGCGGCCGCCGTCCGTGGACCAGTACAGCTTGACCTGCTGCGGCGCGATGTTGGCGATGGTGTACGTGCCGGCGGGCTGGCCCTCCGGGGTGTACCGGCCGCCGATGAACTGCACCGGCTCGCCCGTCACCGTGCTGAACGCGGTCACCAGGACGTCCGCCTGGTGGCCGCTCGCGTCGCGCACGACGCCGGTGACGGTGCCGCCGCCGTCGCGCAGCTTGAGGTTGGCCTTGGCCGTCTTGCCCGCCTTGACCGTCACCTTCTCCGCGTCGTGGCGATCGGCCGCGTTGCCCGACCAGCGCCACTGGTACTGCCCCCGCGCGAACTCCACCGGCCAGGCGTACGGGCCGAGGCCGGAGATGGTGTACGTCCCGTCCGCGCCCGCCGAGCTCGGGCAGTCGCCGGAGCCGCCGAAGTACGAGCTCAGCGCGACCACCCAGACGCAGGTGTACGGCAACGCGGCGCCGGTCGCCGCGTCGGTCACCTTGCCCTGGATCGTGCCGGCCTTGTCGAAGCGCACCTTCGGCAGCTGCAGGTTGTCCCCGACCGCGACGGTGAACTGCGCCGCGGTGTCCCGGTCGCCGGTGCCCCCGCCGGTGCCGAGCCACTGCATGCCCAGGTCGGTGGCGCGCGGCTTGGCGATCACCGAGTACGCGCCCGGCTCGAGCGGGCCGACCACCACGGAGCCGGTCACCGGGTCCGGCTGCCAGTCGGAGCAGAAGCCGTACTCCGACCAGGAGAACATGTCGCCGACCCGCGCGACCTGCACGCAGCCGTCGGTGGCCGCCCCGCCGTCGCGCTTGACCATCCGGGCGGTGATCGAGGCGCCGCGGCGCATCGCGACGTCGAGGGTCGTGGTCTGGCCGGCGGCCACGGTCACGGCCGCGTTGCGCACGTTGAAGTGCTGCCGGTCATCGATGTTGACTTCGAAGTTGTACTGCCCGACGAACACGTCGTTCAGGACGACCTCGGTGCCGTCGGTGCAGCCGCCGATGCTGGAGGTGCCGAAGTCGTACGCGCAGAAGCCGGAGAGCGGCGCGCCCGACGTCGCGTCGTGGGCCACGATCCGCACCTTGCCGGTGGGCAGGAACGCCTCGTCGACCGTGGTCACCTGCCCGTCGGTCACCGCGAACGTCGCCGCGGTGTCCGGGTTGAGCGTGCCGTGCGCGTACTGCGTCACGGAGTTCGGCCCGGCGAACCCGACGATGTAGTGCGCCAGCAGCAGGTTGTCGATGCGGTACCGGCCGTCGGCGCCGGTGGTGCCGTAGGAGTACAGGCTGTAGTCCGGGGTCCGCACCGACACACTGGCCCCGGCGGCCGGCGAGCCGTCGGGGTTCGTGAGCCGGCCGCCGATCGAACCGGTCGGCAGCACCGTGTCGTGCAGCTCGACCGTCTGCCCGGCGGTGACCTGGATCGGCGCCGCCGCCTCGAAGGTCAGCGCGCCGCCGTTGAACTGGGTGAAGGCGTCGCGCACCCGGAACCCGAGCTTGTACGCGCCGACCGGCAGCTCGAACCGGTAGGTCCCGTCCAGTTGCAGGCCGTGCGAGTCGATGTAGAAGTTCTCGGGCGAGGAGTTGGCGGTCACCGAGCCGGTCGCCGGGGTGCCGTCGCGGTTGAGCAGGTCGCCGCTGATGAACCCGGTCGGGAGCAGCTGCTCGTCGACGACCACCGTGGCTCCCGCGCCCACGGTGATCGGGTCGGCCCAGCCGAAACTGGTCTTCTGGTGGGCCCACTGGGCGAAGCCGCCACCGGCCGGGCGGAAGCTCATCCGGTAGTCCGCGGCGGCCAGGTTCGGGATCGAGTAGGCCCCGTCGGCGTCGGTGGTCGCCGAGCCGGTGGAGCTCATGTCGTTCGTCTGCGCCCAGACGAACGCGCCGGCGGCGGGGTGGCCGGCGGCATCGGTGAGGTGACCGGTGATGGTGGCTGTGCCGGTCGCGGCGAGCGCGGGACTGATCGGGACCAGGGACAGTGCGGCGATCGTCACCGTCAGCGCTGCACGGAGCAGCGGACGGCGCAGAGCATGCTGACGCATGTGCGCTCCTGATGAAAAAGGGGTGGAGTTGCGGCGCTTCGCCGCGCGCCGCTCGCACATGATGCACCAATTCGCCGGCGCCGTGGGGGCACCAGCCATCGACCTGCCTAAACACCTTCCGTCGTCGGCGCTCGATGGCCCGGGGTCGCACGAGCGAGCCCGGGCCGTACAAACGGGATGGTTTATGGCACGTTGGTCGGGAGTGTCATGGTCATCGTCGGCATCGCGGGACGCCGCGTCGGCCACGACGTCGGGCGCACCGTCGGATAGCGGGTCGGGCGCGCGGTCGGCCGTCCGGTCCTGGTCGCGCTCGGCGTCGCCGTCGGGGTGTGCCGCGTCGGCCGCGCGGTGGGCCGCATCGTCGGGCGGTGCGTCGGCCGCATCGTCGGGTGGCGCGTCGGGCGGTGCGTCGGCCCCATCGTCGGCCACGGGCGCGGATCGGGCCGGTGGGTCCACGTCGGCGTCGGGTGCACGATCGGCACGTCGTTGCTGTTTCCGGTACCGCACGCGAGCCCGTCGAGGTTCATCGCGGCCATCCCGCGGTGCGTGCGCAGCGTGGGCAGCGTGTCGCGGGCGAACGCCATGAGCTTCGCGTTGCGCCCGTCGGCGACCTCCCGCTCGAACAGCCCGATGGTGGCCACATGATCCGCGTACGCCGCGGGCGCGTACGAGCAGTCGAAGTCGGCCCCCTTCAGCCCCGACCAGATCTCGATGATGTTGCGCTGCACGCTGTCGGGCGACTTCGGGACACTGGCGCCGAGATCCTCGGCGAGCGCGGCGAGCTTGTCGCCCGCCTTCGTGTGGTCGGTGACCATTCGCTGCCCGAACGACCGGACCCCCTGGTCGGCCGCCCGGTCGGCCGCGAGCCGGCCGCCCTGGACCTCGTAGGCACCACCGTGCCCGGCGCCCTCGAGGAACGCCCTGTCCATCGACGACAGATCACCCGGCGCCGCCTGCGCGGGCGCGGGCGCCACCGCGGCGGCGAGCACGACCGCGGCGGCACAGGCCTTGACACTGAACGGGACGCGCATGAGGGCGCCCTCCAATCCTGGGATGGCGAAGCTGCCGCCACCCTCAGTAACCGATTGGCTACACATGTAACGTGCCGCTCGGTTGCAAAACCCGCCGTCGCGAGTCAGGCGGTCACTGGGGCATCTGCCGGCGCACCCGCTTCTCGATGCGCTTGCGCAGGTAGCCGGTCGTGTGCTTCAGGCTCCACCCGGTCAGCAGGCTCAACAGGCTGAGCGCGGCGCCGACGCCGATGAACACCCACTTGACCCAGCCGGGCATGAAGTCCAGATACTTCGCGTCGGGCTTGGCCACGACCACGGCGGTGGCGGCCAGCGCGAGGACGAAGAGCGCGACGATCCCCGCCATCCGGCCGCGGACCTTGCTCCGCACCATCATCTCGATCAGCGCGTCGATGCGCTTGGAGTCCGTCTGCACCGGCACCGCGGCGACCGGCGCCGGCTGGACCGGCTCAGGCTGTACAACCGGTGCCGGCTTGCTCTTGCTCGGCGGCGGCGCGCTCTTGGCGACCCGGTTCGCGTGCCGCGCGGCCGCCCGCTGCTTGCTCTTGAGCTTCAGGATCTCGTCGGTGAGGGCCTCGATCTGGTCCTGATGCGACCGGCTCGTCTGTTCCGCGTTGAAGCGCGCGCTGTCCACGTCCGACAGCTGCCGGGTCAGCCGGGCCGCCTGCTCCTCCAGCTCGATGATCTTCGCCCGCAGCGGTTCGAGGATCGCGTCGTCGCGGTTGTCGAGGATCTGCATCAGCGACTCCTGCGTGAGCAGGTCCGGATTGCCGAGCGTGAGGTCCATCAGCGCGTCACGGGCCGACTCGGAGTAGCGCAGGTAGATGAAGTCGGCCTCGGGATTCTTCCGTTGCCGGGTGAACTCGTCGATCTTGGACAGGTACGCGCTCCACAGGAACTCCGTGGGCTGCAGCGCGGCGTAGCAGTGCGCGATCACCTGGGCCCGCGGGAACGAAGCGTCCACCTTGATGGGATTCTTCAGCCACACCGTCGTCTGGAACCGGCTCTCCACCATCGCGAGCGGCACCTCGCGGTGCTTCGTCACGAAATGCAGCCGGCTCGCCTTCACGAGGCCCGAGCTGGTGGTCACGAAGATGGCCACGCACCGCTCCAGCGAGCGCGGCGACGCGCCCCGCCGGAGCCGGTAGATGCTCGTGATCGAGTCGATGTCGCGATCGACGGCGGTCTCGCGCATCTTCGGGCCGATGGTCTGCCGGATCACGGTCCGGAAATCGTCCTCGTCGGTCTGGTACTGGTACTCCTCGTACGTGGGCTTGTCGACGACCTCGACGCCGAGCGCCGAAACGAGATCGGGCAGCTCGTCGGACAGCCGGAACACGTCCCGATCGGTGAGTTCGGGCCGGCTGAAGATGTACCGCTCGACCTCCTGGATCTGCTCCGCCCGGCGCGCCGAGCGCATCGTCATGGCGATCGCGTACAGGATGTCCTGCATCTCCTCGATCGTGTGGCTGAAGCAGCCCAGCTTCGCCTTGGCGCTCTTGGCCAGCTCGAGCGTCGGCAGCGTGGCGTTCTTGAACTCCTCGCCGGACAGCCCCAGCGCCCGGAACAGCACGCGCGTGTCGAGGTAGACGGTGGCGTTCTCGAAGGGCTTGATCACCTCGTCGCCCTGGTAGAGCGACGAGGAGAGCATCATGCCCTGCACCCAGGCGATGACGTGCTCGGCCAGCGGATCGTCGTCGTCGATGAGCTGCCGGATGAACAGCGCGAGGGCCACGTCCAGCTCGTCGGCGGCCGGCTCGGGCGGCTCCGGCTCCACGATCTCCTCGTCGAGCCCGTCGGTCGCGTCGCCGTCCGTGACCGGCTCGGGATCGGCCGGGAGCACCTCCTGGCTCGCGTCCGGATGGGCGGAGCCGATGCGCTCGCGCAGGATGTTGACCCCGTGCGTCTCGACGAACCGCAGCAGTGCCGCGGTCGCCTGCTCGTCGGAGACGGTGATGGTCCGCTGCGCCGCGTATTCCCGGAACGTCCGCAGGAACACCCGCTCCTTGCGCTCGAACTCGTTCGTCGCCTTGTCGAGCCCGTTGGGCGTGCCGCCGACGAAGTCGATGGACTCGGCCGTCCCGACGACCATGTTCTTGCGCCGCATGCGGTCGACGATGCTGCGAATGGCGCCCTCGGGCACATGCAGGCCGAACTGCTGGCGGATCGCGGTGCTGAGCGGCGCGTACCCGTCCGCGTGCCCACCGAGGCCGGCCAATGCGTGCGACACGAACGGCACGAAGTTGTCCATGTACGTCGTGCGGTTCGTGTCGGAGTTGACTTGGAGGATCGCCAGCGCCACGAGTTTCGACGCCGCGGACGACACCGGCGGACCTGCGGTCAACTGAGCCTCCAGGGCTTCGAGACGTACGGCAAACGCAGCGTAGCCGAGCGTTACCCGGTACCCATCGGATGCTCTGCCAATATCGACTCGGCTGACTGGTGGAAGCGGCCGCGCCGACCGGCGTCACGCGGATGCGGAGGGCTCCGCCGCTGCCGCGTAGGCGGGGTGCAGTTCCCGCCAGCGCGCCCGCGCGTCGCAGCGTTCGCGGCCGGCCAGGTGGGCGCCGAGGTCCTCGAGGTGGATCTGCACGCCGGCGCCGTACGCGGGGAGCAGCCCCACCGGCACGCCGCGCTCCTCGAAGGTCACCACGGTGCCGTCGCCGTCGGCGGCCAGGGTGGCCTCGATGACGTGCTCCTCGGCGCCCTCGGCGTCGCGGGTGGTCACCGCCAGGCGGTGCGGCGGTTCGCACACGTCGACGCGGCCGGTGCCCTGCCACTCGCTGGCGAAGAACCGCGCCCGGAACGTGCCGCCCAGCCACAGGTCGCCGTCGAACTCGCCGAGCCAGCGGCTGAGCCGGACCGGGTCGGTCAGCGCCGACCACAGGTCGTCGACGGTGCCGTCGAAGCGGTCCTGGACGCGCACGACGCCCTTGCCGTCGGCGGTGCGCAGGGTGCCCAGGATGCGGGTCTGGGTGGTCATGCGGTGCTCCTTCGCTCGCGTTTGCCCCGGGCGACCTCGGTGTGCAGGGCGTCCATCCGCTGCTGCCACAGCGCCCGGTACCGGCTCAACCAGTCGTCGAGCTCGGTGAGGGGCTCGAGGCGGAGGCTGTAGACGCGCCGCTGCGCCTCCGGGCGCACCTCGACGAGGCCGGCCTCGCGCAGCACGCGCAGGTGCCGGGACACGCCCGGCCGCGCGATCGGCACCAGGCCGGCCAGCTCACCCGCGGAGGCCGGGCCCCGCGTCAGGGCATCCAGGATCATCCGCCGGTGGCCGTCGGAGAGGGCCTGCAGCACAGCTTCCACACTCATGTATGTACCAACTCGGGTACGTAACCGTCAAGGTACACAAGCGCGAGGTTATGATCGACACATGGTGATCTCACGGGATGTGCACGCGGGCGACGGGCGGACGCTGCGGGCGTACGACAGCGAGGGCGGCGGTCCCGTCGTGTTCTGGCACCACGGCACGCCGCACACCGGGGCGCTCCTGGCCCCGCAGCTCGCCGCCGCGCAGGAGCGCGGACTGCGCATGGTGACGTACGCGCGGCCGGGCTACGGCGGGTCGACGCCGGCGCCGGGGCGGGACGTCGCGTCCGCCGCCGCCGACGCCGCGGCCGTCGCGGACGCCTTCGGGGTCGAGCGCTTCGCGGTCATGGGCGCCTCCGGCGGCTCCCCGCACGCGCTCGCCTGCGCCGCGCTGCTCCCCGGCCGGGTGACCGCCGCCGCCGCGTTCGCCGGGCTCGCGCCGTACAAGGACGAGTCGTTCTTCGCGGGTATGGCCGACGACCGCGCCCTGCGCGCCGCGCTCGAGGGTCGCGAGGCCCGGCTGCGCTACGCGGAGCACGCGGAGTTCGATCCGGCGGTCTTCACCGACGCGGACTGGGAAACCCTCAAGGGCCCGTGGGGCGTGCTGGGTGAGGACGCCGGGCGGGCCGCCGAATCCGGCCCCGGCGGGCAGGTCGACGACGACCTCGCCTACGTGTCACCGTGGGGCTTCGATCCGGCGAGCATCGCGGTACCGGTGCTGATCGTGCACGGCGACCAGGACCGGATGGTGCCCGCCGGCCACGCTGCCCGGCTCATGACGCTCGTGCCGGCCGCGACCCGCTGGCCCCGGCCGGACGACGGCCACGTGTCGGTCATGGCGGCGTACGGTGCCGCGCTGGACTGGCTGCTCGATGCTTAGCGCGACCTCGGCAGGCAGCACTTCTTGTACTTGTTGCCGGAGCCGCACCAGCACGCCCCGTTGCGCTCCGGCGGCCAGCTGATCCGCGCGGTCAGGCCCTTGGCGTAGCCCGCCTGCGTCTTCGGGTCGGCCAGGTCGCCGTCCTTGCCCGCGAATCTCGTCAGCCCGTCGACCGACGCGGTCAGAAGGGCCTTCCCGGGTGTACGGACCAGCTCGCGCTCCAGCCGCGCCCGGTGCTCGTCCCAGTCGGCCCCGAACGCGTCGGTCAGCGCCACCAGCCGCGCGAACTCGGCCTGCGGGAAGAACAGCAGCTCGTCGGCGGCGGCGTCCGCGCCGGACCCGGCCTGGGCCAGCTTGCTCTCCAGCCGCTCGGCCAGGTTGTCGTGCGCGTCGTGCTGCCGCCCGATCGCGTGGCGGATCCGGTGCCGCTGCTGCAGCAGGAAGAACAGCAGCCCGGCGTCCTCGGGATTGCGCGGTTCGGCGGTACGCTCGGCCAGCGCCTCCTGCACCGCCTCGCTCAGCCACTCCTCGGCGACGAGATGCCGCCCGCCCACGGCGAGCGCGGCACTGAGATAGGCGGCGGCGTCGGGATGCTGCCCGAGCAGCGGCCGCAGCGGCTCGAGCGCGGCCATCGCCTCGTCCTCGCGCCCGGCCCGGAACAGGATCCGCGCCCGCAGCGCCCGGGCGGCACCGGCCTCGCTGTCGTCCCGCGTCGCGTACGCCTCGACGGCCCGGTCGACGTACCGCAGCGCCGCGTCGAGCTTCGAGCGGCTCTCCGCGATCTCGGCGGCGAGCACGAGCGCCAGTCCCGCGTCCTGCGGATCGGCCAGCCGCCCGGCATCGACGGCCGCGACGAGCTCGGCCGCGACCCCGAGCGGATCGGCGGCACCGAGCGCGTCCTGTCGCAGCTCCCGAAGGTCCGCGCTGGTGAGGTCACCTTTTGTCAGCACAACGCCACGCTACTGCGCCCGCCTGCCCGCCGCTGTTGATCTGCGTCTCAATCCCAGTCTCAGCCAGGCTTGCCCGGGGGTGCTACACCAACAGGGGTGAGGGCAGTCGTGTACGACCGCTACGGACCCCCGGACGTCCTGCGCCTGGAAACCGTCCCGATCCCATCCCCCACCGCCGGCCAGGTCCTCGTCAAGATCGCGGCGACGTCGGTCAACCTCAGTGACTGGGAAACGCTGCGAGGCACGCCGCTGTACTCGCGGATCGGCGGCCTGCGCACCCCGGCCCGGCGCATCCTCGGTTCGGACATCGCGGGCGTGGTGGCCGCCGTCGGCCCGTCCGTGACCCGCTTCAGCCCCGGCGACGAGGTGTACGGCGACAACCTTGCGCTGAAGGGCGGGTTCGCGGAGTACGCCGTGGCTCCCGCGTCCGTCCTGGCCCTGAAGCCGCCGGGCCTGACCTTCATCGAGGCGTCCACCATCCCGCAGTCGGGCGTGATCGCCCACCAGGGCACGGCCGGCGTCACGCCCGGCCACCGCGTCCTGATCAACGGCGCGGGCGGCGGCTCGGGCGCGTTCGCCATCCAGCTCGCCAAGCACCTGGGCGCCCACGTGACCGGCGTGGACAACGCCGGCAAACTCGGCTTCATGCGCTCCGCCGGCGCGGACGAGGTGCTCGACTACCGGCGCGACGACTTCACCCGGCGCGGCCCGTACGACCTCATCCTCGACCTGGTGGCGCACCGGTCGGTGTTCGCCTACCGCCGCGCCCTGGCCCCGGGCGGCCGGTACCGGTGCGTCGGCGGCTCGGTGTCCACGCTGCTGCGGGTCCTGACCGTCGGCTCGCTGGCCGGCCTCGCCACGGGCCGGCGGCTCGGGGTGCTCGCCGTACGCGAGGGACCGGCCCATTTCGAGCCGGTCGCCCGGCAGTGCCTGGCGGCCGAGCTCAAGATCCACGTGGACCGCGTCTTCCCGCTCGACGAGGTGCCGGCGGCCCTCACCCGGGTCGGCGAGGGGCACGCCCTGGGCAAGGTCGTCGTCAGCGCACCGTGACCCGCGCCGACCCGGACCGGCCCGCCGGCGCGGCGCCTTCCATCCGGGACCGGGCCAGCACGGCCGCGGCCACCAGCAGCCACAGCAGATCCCAGCCGGCGATCACCCACAGCGCGAGCGGCGCGGGCGGCCCACCGGAGCCGACCATCGCCGGGATCAGGACCAGCAGGGTGTACAGGCCGAGCGCCAGTGGCAGCCACCGCGCGACACCGGTCCACGCACCCGCGCGGGCGATCACCACGCCGGCGACGACGAGGCCGGCCCCGGTCAGCAGCGGCGAGACGGCGAACAGCACGTCGCCGACGTCCGGATCGTGCGGCCAGACGACCTCGGCGGCGGCGATCGCGAGCTGCCCGGCGGCCGCGGCGGCGAGCCCGACGCGCCCGGCCCGGCCCCGCGCCCGGGCGGACGAGAACGCCAGGGCGGCCACGGCGGCCAGCTCGCCGAGGTGGATGACGGTCTGCAGGAGCCAGCCCAGCCGGGGCTCCCAGCCGGTGACGGCCGAGCCGCCGGCGTAGACGACGGCGAATGCGGTGATCAGCAAGGCGGCGACGGCGCTCGCCCGGGTTCGGTCCATGTGCGGCTCCTTCGGTTCGGGTCGTTGCGCTCACCGTCGCCCGCCGCGCCGGCCCCGGACAACGGCGCCTGCACCTGAACCACAACAGGTGCAGGCACCCTTGTGAGCCGGGCCGCCCCCTTGCGAGCATCGCGGCATGACCCGGTTCCGGATGCGGCGGTGGCCGGCGACGCTCCTGGCGCTCGCCGTGCTCGTCGCCGTCGCGTCCGGGCCGGTGTCGGTGGGCCGCGAGCCGCTGTTCGACACGATCCTGTATCCGCTCAACGCGGTGGCCCTCGCGCTCGCCGGCGCCTTCATCGCGGCGTACCAGCGGGCCAACCCGCTCGGCTGGATCCTGCTCGGCATGGGCGCCGAGGCCGCCTGGGTCGAGCTCGCGGAGGGCTACGGCGAGCATTCCGGCTGGCCGGCCGCCGACGTGATCGAGTGGCTCGGCAACTGGACCAACATGCTCGGCATCGGCTGCACCGCCATCGTGCTCACCCTGTTCCCGACCGGGCACGGGATCGGCCGCGGCCGGCGCGCGCTCGTCTGGGCCGGCGTGGTGTCGACCGCGCTCATGGCGGCGGGCGCCGCGCTCGGCCACGACAACGACCCGATGTACCGCTCCGGGCGCAACCCGCACGCGATCGCCGGTTTCAGCTCCGTGTACCTCGCCGGCCAGCTGCTGTTCAGCGCGACGCTGGTGACCGCGATCGTCGTACTGGTCGTGCGGTACCGCCGGTCCACGGGCATCGAGCGGCAGCAGCTGAAGTGGGTGACCTACGTGGTCGGCCTGCTCGCGATCGCCGGCCCGCTGGCCATCTTCCTGTACCACGACAGCATCGCGGTGCAGCTGGCCATCGCCGTCGTCGTCACCGCCCTGCCGGCCGCGATCTGCGTGGCGATCCTGCGGTACCGGCTGTACGACATCGACGTCATCGTCAACCGGACGGTCGTCTACGGCCTGCTCACCGTCCTGCTCGCCGCCGCCTACCTCGGCACCGCGTACGTCATCGGCGCCCTCGCCGGCGGCCGCGGCTCACCCTGGGCGACCGCGGGCGCCACCCTGGCCGGCGCCGTCGCGTTCCGGCCGCTGCGGTCCCGGATCCAGCGGGCCGTCGACCGCCGCTTCCGCCCGGCCCGCTATCAGGCCTTCGCCCGCATCGACGCGTTCCTGGCCGACCTGCGCGCGGGCACCGCCGACCCGGAGGCGCTCGAGGACCTGCTGCGCGCCGTCACCGGCCAGGAAGCACTGCGGCTGCGGTACCTCGAGCCGGGTGACCCGGCCCCCGCCCGCGAGCCTGGTAGTCAGGTGCACCGGATCGTCGAACGGGCCGGCACCCCGCTGGCGGTGCTCAGCTACGCCGCCGGAACGCCCGACGACGCCGTACGGCTGGTCGTCGAGGTGGTCGAGCGGGCCGGCCTGGCGGTCGAGATCGGCCGCCTCCGGGTCGCCCTGCGCCGGCAGCTGGCGGAGGTGGAGGCCTCCCGGGCCCGGATCGTGGCCGCCGGCTACGAGGAGCGCCGGCGCCTGGAACGAGACCTGCACGACGGCGCCCAGCAGCGGCTGGTCAGCATCGGCCTGGCGCTGCGCAACCTGCAGTTCGCGACCGCCGACCAGGCCGCGCGGCAGTCCCTGGACGCCGTCGTGGCCGAGCTGAGCACGGCGATCGCCGAACTGCGCGACCTGGCCCAGGGCATGCGCCCGGCCCAGCTCGACGACGGCCTCGACACGGCGCTGCGCGACCTGGCCGCCCGCACGCCCCTGCCGGTCACCGTCCGCGTCGGCCCGGACCGCTACCCCGACGACGTCGAGGCGACCGCCTACTTCGTGGTCTGCGAGGCCCTCACGAACGCGGTGAAACACTCGGGCGCCCAGGGCATCGAGCTGACCACCGGCCGCCGCGACGGCCGGCTCCTGCTGACCGTGCGCGACAACGGCACCGGCGGCGCCGAGCCGGACCGCGGCTCCGGCCTGCGCGGCCTGGCCGACCGGGTGGCGGCCCACGGCGGCCGGCTGCTGGTCGAGAGCCGCTCGGGGGCCGGCACCACGATCACCGCGGAGCTGCCATGCGGGTCGTGATCGCCGAGGACCAGGCGCTGCTCCGGGACGGCCTGGTGCGGCTGCTCACCGACCGCGGCCACGAGGTCGCCGCCGCCGTGGGCGACGCCGACGCCCTGACGGCCGCGACCGACCGGCACCGCCCCGACCTCGTGGTGGCCGACGTACGCATGCCACCGACGTTCACCGACGAGGGCCTGCGGGCCGCCCGCGCGATCAAGCAGACCCACCCCGAGGTCGGCGTCCTCGTCCTGTCCCAGCACGTCATCGCCACCCACGCGGTCGCCCTGGTCGGTCGCCCAGGCTTCGGCTACCTCCTCAAGGACCGCGTCCTGGACGTCGAGGAGTTCCTGGCCGCCGCCCACCGCGTCGCGTCCGGCGGTTCCGCCCTCGACCCCCACGTGGTCGCCACCCTGCTCGCCACACGCCGCGACGACCCCCTGGCCGTCCTGTCCGAGCGCGAACGGCACGTCCTCGCACTGATGGCGGAGGGCCTCAACAACCCGGCCATCGCCCGCCGCCTGGTCGTCAGCGAACGCACCATCGAGGGCCACGTCCGGCACCTGCTGCTCAAACTCAACCTCACCGAGTCCGACGACGGCCATCGGCGGGTGCTCGCCGTCCTGACCTACCTACGCCACCCCGGCCCCGCCTGACTCCCGCGAGACGGAAGCCGCCCAGCTGAAGGTGTGCGATAATCGCACAGTGGCGAGCGTTGACGCAGAGACTCTGGGCGTGCGCATCCAGGAGGCCCGCACGCGCGCAGGCATGAGCCAAGGCGACCTCGGGCGAGCGGTTGGCCTTGACCGCACCGCGATGAACAGAATCGAGAGCGGCGGCCGCAAGGTCACGGCGCTCGAGCTGTCCGACATTGCCGCAGCGGTCGGTGTGCGGATGTCCACCTTCTTCGAGGACCCGGTCCCCGCGCTGGTCGAACACCGGTCCAGCCAAGGCCTGGACACGGCCGACTCGCAGATCGACGCACTGCTGGCGGCGCTGGCCGGCGAAGTCGAGTTCGTCGCCGGACTGGGTGTCACCGAGCTGGGGCTCGACGCCGCCGACCCGGTGCGAGCGGCCGGCCTCGCACCACCTTCGACCAGCGCAGCGGCCGAGGCACTGGCCGCGCGGGCCCGTGACCTGATGAGCCTTCCGCCGCACGGACCGATCCACAGACTCTCCGACAGCGTCGCCGAAATCGGCCTGTTGGTGTTCTCTCGCGATATCGGCAAGGACACCGCCGACGCCGGGACGGTTCTGCTGACCCGCGGCGGGGTCAGCCTCGTCAACAGTCACATGAAGGTCGGCCGCAGGCGGCTCGCGCTGGCCCATGAACTCGGCCACTACCTCATTGCGGACGCCTACACCGTCGATTGGCGAGTGGCCGACCACCCCGATCACGCCGTGCCGATGGAGTCGCGTCTCGACCGGTTTGCCCGCGCGCTGCTCCTGCCGGCCGCCGGGATCACCCAGCAGTGGCGAGCGAGCGTCGACCGGCACGGGGAACGCACCGCGGCAGTCCTGCTGGCCAGCGAGTTCCGCGTCGACATGGCGACCCTGGCGACCCGATTGAAAGAGTTGACGCTGGTCAGCGGCGAGGTTGCCGCCGCGGTGCGCAACTATCGAACAACCCGGGCCGACCTGGTCGAGATGAACCTGTACGTGCCCCTCGAAGAACTGGAAGAAACGACAGTGCCCGGCCGCTTCGCGCGCGCGGTGCTCCGGCTGGTGCGCGACGAGCGGGTCAGCCGGGAGCGGGCCTTGGAGATGCTGCAGGGAACCTTCGACGAGGCCGACCTACCACCGATGCGCCCACGGCGGCCGGACGAGATCTGGACGTTCGTGTCATGAGCGTCCCCGAGGACGCCTTGGTGTTCGACACCGGACCTCTGAGACATTTCGGCATACAAGGCTGGCTGGCCGTACTGAGGTTTCTCGCCGGAACGCGCCCCGTCTACATTCCCGACAGTGTCGAACGCGAGCTCAACGAGGCGAGCGGACACGTATCGGCAGCTCGCGCGATCCTCGAAGCCAATTGGATACACGTGCACCGATCCACGGAGCACGACTTCAGCGAAGCGTTCGCGCACTACTACGACCGTCTGCTCGTGGGAAGAACGGGCTCCTGAACTACGACGAGGTCTGACCTTCGCCGCGTGCCCGAGTTCGGTTTACGAGCGATCCGCACGGGGAGCCCTTGGCGGCCCTGGAAGCCGCCGGCCTCCGACACCGCAACCGGATGCCCGCTGGTCGATGCCCGGTCGGCCACGAGACCCCAGCCCCGCGCGGCCCGGCGCTCGAGCCGTAGATTGTGAGGGGGTTCGGGTGGAGGCGAAGCCTCCCCCGGCGGGAGCGAAGCGACCAGGCAAGCAGAGAGTGGGGCGGGCGGGACTCGAACCCGCGACCAAGGGATTATGAGTCCCCAGCTCTAACCTGCTGAGCTACCGCCCCGAGCGTCGCAAGCTTACCGAGCCGCGCAAGTGCCATGCGGCCCCGGAACAGGGCGGGGCGCGAAAAAAGGCCTCCGAAGAGGCCGGAAGTCCGTCGAACTGGCTCCCGCGATAGGACTCGAACCTATAACCTGCCGGTTAACAGCCGGCTGCTCTGCCAATTGAGCTACGCGGGATCGTGCATCCCCCTCTGTTCGAGGGCGACCGGGAAAGAGTACAGCACGACTCGGGGGGTCTTCGCCACCGGGTATCCCGAACGGGTGGGTGACCGGGGGCGAGAAGATCGATGTGTCGGGTCGGCAGTAGGCGGGTATGTCAACACCAGGCGGCGCACTGTGCACAAATGACCCGGCGCCGTGAGAAGGAGGTCGTCGCCATGCGCGGCAAGCTACTGTTCCTCGGCGGTCTGGCCGCTGGCTTTGTGCTCGGCGCCCGGGCTGGTCGGGAGAAGTATGAGGAGCTCAAGACCACTGCTCTGAAGATCAAGGAGAGCCCGACGGTCCAGGAGGCCGCCGGTGTTGTCCAGGAGCAGGCAACGCGGCTCTACAACGACGGCAAGACCAAGGTCACCGACAAGCTGGCCAACAGCCGGTTCGCGGAGACCGAGATGGGGCAGCGGCTGCTGAACACGCCGCAGAACCCCGCACTGGAGCGGGACCTCGCGACGACGACGAGCACGCCGTCCTCGGGGACCAGCTTCTAGTACCGACGCGAAAAGGCCGGCCTGGGAAGCACCAGGCCGGCCTTTCGTTTGCGACGGTCAGGACGACGACGAGAAGGCCGCGTCGAAGGCGGCCGAGGGCGCGTCGAAGGCCAGGCGGCGCACGAACTGCAGGGCCTCGGGCGCGCCGACGAGGCGATCCATGCCCGCGTCCTCCCACTCGATCGAGATCGGGCCGCTGTACCCGATCGCGTTCAAGGCCCGGAAGCAGTCCTCCCACGGCACGTCGCCGTGGCCGGTGGACACGAAGTCCCAGCCCCGGCGCAGGTCGGCCCAGGCCAGGTGGGAGGCGAGCCGGCCGCGGCGGCCGTCGCCGGTGCGGACCTTGGCGTCCTTGCAGTCCACGTGGTAGATGCGGTCGGCGAAGTCGAGGATGAAGTTGACCGGGTCGAGCTCCTGCCACACGAAGTGCGACGGGTCCCAGTTGAGGCCGAACGCGGGCCGGTTGCCGATGGCCTCGAGCGCGCGCTTCGCGGTCCAGTAGTCGTACGCGATCTCGCTGGGGTGCACCTCGTGCGCGAACTTGACCCCGACCTCGTCGAACACGTCGAGGATGGGGTTCCAGCGGTCGGCGAAGTCCTGGTAGCCGGCCTCGATCATCTCCGGGGGTACCGGCGGGAACATGGCCAGGGTGTGCCAGATCGACGAGCCGGTGAAGCCCACGACCACGTCGACGCCGAGCTTGCGCGCGGCGCGGGCGGTGTCCTTGATCTCCTCGGCGGCCCGCCGGCGGACGCCCTCGGCCTCGCCGTCGCCCCAGATGCGCGCGGGCAGGATGCCCTGGTGCCGCTGGTCGATCGGGTGGTCGCAGACGGCCTGGCCCACGAGGTGGTTGGAGATGGCCCAGACCTTCAGGTTGTACTTCGCGAGCGTCTCGCGCTTCCGGTCCACATAGGACTCGTCGGCGAGGGCCTTGTCGACCTCGAAGTGGTCGCCCCAGCAGGCGATCTCGAGGCCGTCGTAGCCCCATTCGGACGCCAGGCGGCAGACCTCCTCGAACGGAAGGTCGGCCCATTGGCCGGTGAACAGCGTGATTGGACGCGCCATGCTGACGATCCTCCGAGATGAAGGGTTCAGGCGCGAGGGAGACCTGCGGATGTGCACGAGCGGAAACAGCAAGTGGGTTGCGCCCCCACGAGCCAATCGTAGAGGTTCCCCGCCCGCCCGGACAACGCCGCGCCTGGCCCCGGCCGGTGTCGGCGTCACCTGGCCGGGACCGCGCCGCGCTGAACTGCCCGGGCGGGCGGGACCCGAAGGACGAGCCGGTCGGCGTCTCGGCTCATCCAACGTCTACGACAGCAACGAGAACTCGTCGATGTCGAACAGCGAGCCGGCACCGCCGTGACAGACGAGGTACAACACGGTGGAACTCGATGCCGTGAGCGGAATCGCGGCCTCCCGGAAGGTGTCCCACCCGCCGGTGTTGGCGACGGTCAGCGTCCCCAGCAGCGCCCCGGTGGGCGAGCTGGCGCGGAACTCGATGGTCCCGCCGGCGCCGCCCGAGGAGTAGCGCACCCGGGCGCCGAGCACGCCGGAGAGCGAGACGCCGCTGTACGAGGCCCAGTCGTTGTTGTCGATGTAGCCGGCCGTCTGCCCGCCGGTGGCGCCCGCGTGCCCGGCCGCCTGCATGCCGCTCGTCGACGTCCAGCCCTCGCCCTGCCGGGTCACGGCGGTGCGGGCGATCGTGAACTGGTCGACGTCGAACAGCGAGCCGCCGCTGCCGCGGAACACCAGGAACAACGGCGCCGCCGACGAGGATGCCAGCACCGTGAACACGTCCCGGTACGTCTCCCAGCCCCCGGTGTTGGGCACCGCCACGGTTCCGAGCAGCGTCCCGGTGACCGATCCGGCCCGGAACTCGATGGTGCCGCCCGCACCCGCGGAAGCGACGCGGACCGTCACCCCGCGCACGTTCGACAGGGACACGTTGGGGTACGAAGCCCAGTCCCCGTTGTCGATGAAGCCGGCCGTCCGGCCGCCCACCGCCGGCCCGTGCGAGGCGATCTGCACCCCGCCGGTCGAGGCGTAGGACTCGCCCTGGACCACGGACGACGAACCGGTCGGGACCGAGCAATCGGCATCGACGCGCTTCGCGGTGTACCGGATGGCTCCGAGCAGCAGCGCGGTGAACGACGGATCGGTGTAGCTCTCCTCCGTGTGCCCGAAGCCGGTATAGAAGGAACGTCCGGCGTCGATCGTCTTGCACCACGTGATCGGGTGATCGCCCATGGTGCCGCCGGAGTACGACGACTCGTTGAGCGACGCGAGCACATGTGCGCTCGCGCGTGGATTGGACTGGTAGTTGTACCACTCGTCGGTGCGCGTCCAGGTCGCGCCGAGATGCGCGGTCGCCGGATGCGCGCGGTCCTCAACGGTGACGCTCGCCTGCTGAATGGCCGGGTGCGAGGAGAACCAGGCACCGACCAGCGTGCCGTAGAACGGCCAGCCGTATTCGGTGTCCGCGGCCGCGTGCACGCCGACGTACCCGCCCCCGCCGCGGATGTACGCCTCGAACGCCGACTGTTGCGCGTCATTGAGCACATCGCCGGTCGTCGACATGAACACGACCGTCTGGTACTGCGCGAGATTGGCCGACGTGAACACGCCCGCATCCTCGGTGGCGGTCACGGTGAAGTTGTTGGCGGAACCGAGCGCCTGAATGGCGGCGATGCCATTCGGGATGGACGAGTGGCGGAACCCGGCCGTCTTCGAGAAGACCAGCACCTTGTACGGCGCGTCGGCCGCGCAGGCGGGCGCGGCACTCAGCACGCTCGAGAGACCGATGAGGCTTGCCGTAGCGGCGGCGAGCCACGAGCGGATGGTCATGACAGTTCCTCACGATCGAGTCGTTGCGGGTCTGCGCGCGCCGCCGCGCTGTCATGTCGTATGCGGTTGTCCGGGCCCGGCGCGGCGCCTGGCTTGACGCCGCGCCGGAGCTCCGGTCCTACTCTCCTCCGGGCCTGGTACCCCCACCCGCGGGGCGCAACCGCGGGCAGTCCCTCGCCACCAGGCCCGGTGGAGAAGACTTAACGAATCCCCAGCAAGTGCTCCATCGCAAGCTGGTCGAGGCGCTCGAACGCCATGCCGCGCGCGGCCACGGCGTCGATGTCGATCTCCTCGGCCCGCAGCTGCTCCAGGGTCTCCCCCGGCAGCAGCGTCGGCACCGAGAGCTCGTCGACCCGGGCCCCGGCCAGGGCGGCCGACACCTCCGGGTCGTCGCGGAACGTGCGGACCTTCTCCCGCAGGATCAGGTAGTTGCGCATGCAGGCCGCCGCGGTGACCCAGACGCCCTCGGCGTCCTCGGTGCGCGGGGGCTTGTAGTCGAAGTGCCGCGGGCCGGCGTACGCGGTCGGGTAGCCGGAGCTGTTCTCCAGCACGTCGACCGTCCAGAACGCGCCGCGCAGGTTGCCCGCGCCGAAGCGCAGGTCCTGGTCGAAGCGCGGCCCGTGCTGGCCGTTGAGGTCAATGTGGAAGAGCTTGCCGTGCCACAGCGCCTGTGCGATGCCGTGCGCGAAGTTCAGCCCGGCCATCTCCTCGTGCCCGACCTCGGGGTTCAGCCCGACCCGGGACGGCTCGTCGAGGGTCGAGATGAGCGCGAGCGCGTGCCCGATCGTCGGCAGCAGGATGTCCCCGCGCGGCTCGTTGGGCTTGGGTTCGATGGCCAGCCGGATGTCGTACCCGCGCTCGCGGATGTAGGCGCAGATGGCGTTGATGGCCTCGCGGTACCGGTCCAGCGCCGCCCGCATCTGCTTGCCCGCCCCGGACTCGGCGCCCTCGCGGCCGCCCCAGAGGACGTAGGTCGGCGCACCCAGCTCGGCCGCGAGGTCGATGTTGCGCAGCACCTTCTGCAGGGCGTAGCGGCGCACGGCGCGATCGTTGGCGGTGAACGCGCCGTCCTTGAACACGGGGTGGCCGAACAGGTTCGTGGTCGCCATCGACACGACCAGGCCGGTGTCGTCGAGCGCCTCGCGGAAGCGCGCCACGACCTTGTCCCGCGCGGCCTCGTCGCTGCCGAACGGGATCAGGTCGTCGTCGTGGAAGCTGACGCCGTACGCCCCCAGCCCCGCCAGCCGGTGCACGGTCTCGACCGGATCGAGCGCCGGCCGCGACGCCGAGCCGAAGACGTCCTGGGCCTGCCAGCCCACCGTCCACAGCCCGAACGAGAACCGGTCGGCGGGCGTAGGGGCGTACGGGTCGCTCATGCCGCCACGCTCACCCAGGACGAGTCGGATCGTGCGACAGCGTCCAGTACGAGCTGGACCTGAAGAGCGTCCTCAAAGGACGGTGTGGGGTCGGCGCCGGTCGCGACGGCCTCGATGAAGTCGCGCATCTCGTGCGTGAACGAGTGCTCGTAGCCGATGATGTGCCCCGGCGGCCACCAGGCGCCGAAGTAGGGGTGCTCGCCCTCAGTCACCAGGATGCGCGACCAGCCCTGCTCGGCGCCGGGGCGGGTCGCGTCGAAGAACTCCAGCTCGTTCAGGCGTTCAAGATCAAAGGCGAGGCTGCCGTACTCCCCGTTGACCTCGACCCGCAGCCCGTTCTTGCGCCCGGTCGCGAAGCGCGTCGCCTCGTACGTCGCGACCGCGCCCCCGTCGAGCCGGGCGATGAACAGCGCGGCGTCGTCGACGGTCACCTCACCGGTGGCCGTGCCGGCCGAGGCGGACAGTCCGCTCGAGGCCTCCGGCAGCGGCCGCTCCTTGATGAACGTCTCGGTCAGGCCGGACACGCCGGTGATGCGCTGGCCGGTGACGAACTGGGTCAGGTCGATGATGTGCGCGCCGATGTCGCCGAGCGCGCCCGAGCCGGCCTTCTCCTTCTGCAGCCGCCAGACCAGCGGAAAGCTCGGATCGACGATCCAGTCCTGCAGGTACGCGGCGCGGACGTGGCGGATCGCGCCCAGCCGCCCCGCGGCGATCATGTTGTGCATGAGGCTCACCGCGGGCACCCGGCGGTAGTTGAAGCCGCAGGCCGAGCGCACCCCGACGGCCCGGGCCTTGACCGCCGCGGCGACCATCGCGCGGGCCTCGTCCACGGTGTTCGCGAGCGGCTTCTCGCACAGCACGTGCTTGCCCGCCTCGAGTGCGGCGATGGCGATCTCGGCGTGGCTGTCGCCCGGGGTACACACGTCGATGACGTCGATGTCGTCCCGGGCGATCAGCTCGCGCCAGTCGGTCACCGCCTCGGCCCAGCCGAGCCGGGCCGCGGCCTCGGCGACCTTGGCCTGATCACGGCCGCAGACGGCGACCATGCTGGCCCGCGCGGGCAGGTCGAAGACCCGGTTCACGGTGCGCCACGCCTGTGAGTGCGCGGCGCCCATGAACGCGTACCCGACCATGCCGACGCGCAGCTCCTGACTGGACACTGGCGGTTCCTTTCTCGACAAGAACAGTGGTTCAGGACTTGAAGCCGAGCGGCAGGTACTTGTCGACGTTGTCCTTGGTGATCGTCTCGGACTGCAGGACGATCAGCTTCGGCACCTGCAGCTCGACCAGGTCGCCCATGCCCTTGCCCTGGGCCGCGAGGCGGGCCAGGATGATCGCCGACGAGGCCATCGACGGCGGGTACGTCACCGTCGCGGTCAACACCGAGTCGGCGTTCTTGATGTGGTCCATCGCGTCGCGGGAGCCCGCGCCGCCGACCATGAAGAACTCCTTGCGCCCGGCCTGCTGGATCGCGGCGAGCACGCCGACGCCCTGGTCGTCGTCGTGGTTCCACACCGCGTCGAGCTTCGGCGCGGCCTGCAGCAGGTTCGCCGCGGCGGCCTGGCCGGTCTGCACGGTGAAGCCGGCCGCGACGCGGTGCTTGACGCTCAGGCCGTAGGTCTTGAGCGTGTCGGCGAAGCCCTTCGACCGGTCCTTGGTCAGCTGGAGTTCGTCGATGCCCGGGATCTCGCCGATGACCGCGTCGGTCTTGCCCTTGAGCTTCTCGCCGACGTAGTGCCCGGCGGCGACGCCCATGCCGTAGTTGTCGCCCTTGATGAGGCAGAACGACGCGGCCGAGTCGGAGAACTCGCGGTCGAGGTTAATGACGATGATGCCGGCGTCCATGGCCTTCTTGCCGACCGCGGTGAGCTGGGCGCCGTCCTGCGGCAGCAGCACGATCGCGTCCGGCTTGCTGGCGATGAGGGTCTCCAGCGCGGCGATCTGGGCCGGGGCGTCCTTACCGGCGTCGACGGCCTTGAGCGTCACGTCGGAGAACTTCGCCGCCTGCGCCTTGGCGTTGGCGGTGATGGCGCCGATCCAGCCGTGGTCGGCCGCGGGGGCCGAGAAGCCGATGGTGACGGCCTTGCCGGGGGCCTCGCTGGCGGCGTTGCCCTCCTTGGTGTTGGTCTGCGGCTCGCTGTCCTTGGTGTCGTTCGACGTGCAGCCGGCCAGCAGCGCACCGGCGCCGAGGGCGGCCCCGCCGAGCAGGAGCCGGCGGCGGGACATGTCGCTCATCGCGACCTCCAATTGGGGTGTTTTTGGGTGTGGGGAACGGAGCTTCTGTCCCGGCGTGGACAGAAGCTTGGGTTGTTCGGAAGAAGCTAGGACGTTGTTCGGCGGCGCCAGAACGAGATGATCGGGAACGCCTGGATGAGCACGGCGACCACGATGATGCCGCCCTTGATGATCCGCTGCAGGTCGAGCTGCAGGTTGTTGATCACGAACAGGTTGGTGATCTGCGTGAAGATGAGCACGCCGAGCAGCGAGCCGACGATGGTGCCGCGGCCGCCGGTCAGCGCGGTGCCGCCGATGATGGCGGCGGCGATCGCGTCGAGCTCGTAGAGATCGCCGTGCGTGTTGCTGCCGGACGTGGTCTGGGAGACCACGATCAGGGCGGCGATGCCGCAGCAGACGCCCGACAGGACGTACAGCAGCACCGTGTGCAGCCGCACGTTGATGCCGGCCAGCCGGGCCGCCTCGGCGTTGCCGCCGATGGCGATGGTGCGCCGGCCGAACGTGGTGCGGTTGAGCAGGACCCAGCCGAGCGCGACCACGACCAGGAAGATGATCGCCACCACGGGGACCCCCAGGACCTTCGTGGTGGCGAAGCCGTTGATGAACGCGTCGTGGTTGATCTGCGTCTGCGAGCCCGAGATGCTCTGGGCGAGCCCGCGGGCCGACAGCATCATCGCGAGCGTCGCGATGAAGGGCACCAGTCGGCCGTACGCGATGAGTCCGCCGTTGACCAGGCCCGCGCAGGCACCGACGGCGATCGCGGCGAAGATCATGGAGAAGGCGCCGTAGCTCTGGGTGGCGACCGTGGTGCACCAGACGCTCGCCAGGGCCAGCAGCGCACCCACCGACAGGTCGATGCCGCCGCTGATCATGACGAAGGTCATGCCGATGGTCAGCACCCCGATGCTGGAGGCCTGGGTGAGCACCGTCAGCTCGTTGTTCCACAGGCGCTCGGCGTCGAGGAAGATCTCGGGCTTGGTGATCATGCCGATGATCAGCAGCAGCAGGAGCACGCCGATCAGGGCCAGGTTGCGCTTGGTGTGGTCCGCGTTCTCGCGGTTCCACCAGCTCTGGGCGGTGACGCGGGGCGGGTCGTGGACGTCCACCGGTTCAGTGGCGGTGCTCATGCGGCGGTCCCTTCGGGGGTGGTGCTCGAAAGATCGGCTCCGTCGAGCAGCGACCCGGCCATGACCAGGTCGAGCACGGTGTCTTCGTCGAGTTCGCCGGCGGGTGCCTCGCGCACGACCCGCCCTTCGCGCATGACGAGCACGCGGTCGGCGAGGCCGAGCACCTCCGGCACCTCGCTGGAGACGAGCAGCACGCCGACGCCTTCGTCGGCGAGCCTGCGGATGACCTGGTACAGCTCGGCCCGCGCACCGACGTCGACACCGCGGGTCGGCTCGTCGAGCAGCAGCAGCTTGGTCCCGCCGAGCAGCCAGCGCCCGACCACGACCTTCTGCTGGTTGCCGCCGGACAGGGTGCGCACCGGGCGGCGCACGTCCGCGGGGCGCAGATCCAGCCCGCGGGTGACCTCCTCGGCCGCGATCCGCTCGCGCCCGGCATCGGTGAACCCGCCGCGGGCATAGCGCGCGAACCCAGCGAGGGTGACGTTGCGATAGATCGGCTCGCCGAGCAGCAGCGCCTGGCTCTTGCGCTCCTCGGGGGCCATCCCGATCCCGGCCCGCACGGCCGCGTTGACGCTGCCCCGGCGCAGTTTCTTGCCGAGCATTTCGACGGTACCGCCTGATGGACGTCGAGCACCGTAAATGGACTCGAGCACCTCGGAGCGGCCGGACCCGACGAGTCCCGTGATGCCGACGATCTCGCCGCTGTGGACCTTGAGCGAGACGTCGGCGAAACGGCCGGGCAGGGTCAGGTTCTCCACGACGAGCACCGTCGGCGACCCTTCCTTGCTGGCCGGCCGCTCGGGGAAGACGTACTCGATGGTGCGGCCGGTCATCCGGCTCACCAGCTCGCGGTTCGGGGTGGTCTTGGCGTCGAGGTTGGCGGCGGTGGTGCGGCCGTCCTTGAGCACCGTGACCCGGTCGCCGATCTCGCGGATCTCGTCGAGGCGGTGCGAGATGTAGATGACCGCGATGCCCTGGGCGGTGAGCCCGCGCACGATCCGGAACAGGTTCTGCACCTCGTCGTGGGCGAGCACGGCGCTCGGCTCGTCCATGATGAGCAGCCGCGCCTCGCGCGACAGCGCCCGGCCCATGCTCACGATCTGCTTCGCGGCGGCGGGCAGCTTGCCGACCTCGCGGGCGACCGGGATCTCGGGGTGGCCGAGCCGGGCCAGGATCGCGGCCGCGCCCTTGCGCATGGCCCGGCGGGCGACGAAGCCCCCGGTCGCGGGCTCGTGGCCGAGGTACATGTTCTCGGCCACGCTGAGCCCGTCGACCAGGTCGAGCTCCTGGTAGATGGTGGCGATCCCGGCCTTCATGGCCGCCTGCGGGTTGGCGAAGCTGATCGACTCGCCCTGCCACTGGATGTCGCCCGAGTCCGGGTTGTGTACCCCGGCCAGCACCTTGATGAGCGTCGACTTGCCGGCGCCGTTCTGGCCCAGCAGGCAGTGCACTTCGCCTTCCCGCACCTCCAGCTGCACCCCGTCGAGCGCGCGCACGCCCGGGAAGGTCTTGACCACGTCGGTCAGGCGCAGCACGGTCTGCGCCGGTTGCGATGGATCTGTCATGATGGCCGTCCATATGCGAGTTCGCTGGCCAGCACCGCGGCGCCAACAACGCCGGCGCGGGGGCCGAGCTCGGACAGGACGACCGGCAGGTTGCCGGTCGCAAGGGGCAGCGAGCGCCGGTACACCACGCTGCGAATCTCGGCGAGCAGAATGTGCCCGAGCCCGGCCAGCCCCCCGCCGATCACGATCATCGACGGGTTGATGAAGCTGACCAGTCCGGCGAGCACCCCGCCCACCCGCCGCCCGCCGTCGCGGATCAGCCGGATGCAGGTCACGTCGCCCTCGGCGGCACCGTCGGCGACGTCCTTGGCCGTCACCGACCCGCCCGCCGCCAGCCGGTCGGCGAGCGCCGGCGACGCACCGCTGCGCGCCGCCGCCGTGGCGTCCCGGGCGAGCGCCCCGCCGCCGAAGAGCGCCTCCAGGCACCCGACGTTGCCGCACGAGCAGACCGGCCCGTGGCTGTCGACCTGGATGTGCCCGATGTCCCCGGCGCAGCCGTCGGTGCCGCGGTACACCTCGCCGTTGAGGTATATCCCGCACCCGATCCCCGTCCCCACCTTCAGGAAGAGAAGGTTGTCGACCGAGTGCGCGACCCCGCCGTACCGCTCGCCGATGCTCATGATGTTCACGTCGTTGTCCACGACGACCGGGCAGTTGTGCTCGCGCCCGAGCACCTCCCGCACCGGGAACCGATCCCACCCGGGCATGATCGGCGGAGAGACGGGCACCCCGTCCCGGAAGCTGACCGGCCCCGGCACCCCGATCCCGATGGCGTTGAGCCGCTCGTACGCCCCATCCACCCGGAACTTGTGCAAGATCTCGTTGACCCGCTGCAGAATGACCTTGGGCCCCGACCGGATGTCGGCCGGCTCCCCGTAGGCCGCCAGCGGCTCCAGCCGCCCATCGGTGATCTCGACGTCGATCGAGCTGGCCCCGAGGTCAACAGCGGCGAACCGCAACCCGGGGTTGAGTTCGACCAGCGTGGACCGCCGCCCACCCCGGCTGGCAGCGGGCCCGGCCTCCCGAATGAGCCCGGTCGCGACCAGCGCGTCAAGGTCGGACAGCAACCGCGGCCGCGGCACCTCCAGCCGATCGGCCAGCTCGGCCCGCGACAGCGCACCGGTGTCCCGCAACAACCGGAGCAGGCGCGACTGAACCGGATTGTCGATAGCGCTCACCGTGTTCATTGAAGGCACCCCCTCATCAGGTCGCAGTCCTCCGGGCGGCACCGCGACATGCGGCTACACCACCACATCGTCCACCCACGAACGATTGCGGCTCCATGTGGCCCGCGTTACACCCGTGTTGCGACGAGACTCTAGGCCCCGCTAGACCCCGAGTCCAGACCTTCTGGCGCCCGTTACCAAACTTTTGCTGATTCCAGCGGAAGTTCGCCCACTCCGAATGGAAGCCAGTTTTCGCAGCTCACGCCGACTGCGACGAGATCATCCGACGTCTCCGGAACCCCGACAAACCGCCCACAAGAACTTTGCGCCACAACAACCAAGCCACACCGAGTGAGCGCTCCCCCACCGAGCGCCGCCCCACCGCTCCCACGTCATGACCGTCCGGACCCACGCTCAACAGGAACGCCAGCGTGCAGCTCCGGCAGCCCGGCGCCGATGTGCGGTGAGTGGTGCAGCGCGCAGCGGCGAGTGGGCGACGTGGAGCGATAAGGCAACGCGGGCCGCTCCACGCTCCAACCTCCGGCGCGGCGCCACAACTTCGCGACGGCACGACGAACGGCAACGCCCGGTTCCGCAACGCGCCCGGCTGACGCGCGAGGCCTGGTGCGCCCGCGTGGGGTCAGCTCAGCAGCAGCTTGCCCAAGCGCCTCCCCGCGATCCACAGCCCGCCCGCCGCCATCGCCGCCAAGTACGCCGCGTGCCACAGCAGTGACCAGGAGGCCAGGCCGAGGCAGATGCCGCGTACCAATTCGACGCCGTGGTAGAGCGGGGTCAGCTCGATCAGGATTCGCGCCGCGAGCGGGTAGCCGTCCGGTGGGGCGAAGGTGCCGCTGAACAGGAACAGCGCGAACTGCCCCACGTTCACGTAGTCGAAGTCCTGCCACGAGCGCAGGAACGTCGCCAGGCCGAGGCCCAGGCCGCCGAACGCGAAGCCGACCAGCAGCGCGGCCGGCCACGCGGCCAGTGCGCGCAGCAGCGTGGTGAGGTCCAAGGCCACCATCACGCCCAGGAAGGCGGCGGCGTAGAAGGCCCCACGCGCCATGGCCCACAGCAGTTCGCCCGCCGCGAGCTGGGTCGGGGTGACCGGGGTGGCCAGCGTCGCGTCGTACAGCTTCAGGTATTTCAGCTTGCCGAAGAAGTTCATGATGGTCTCGGCCAGGGCGCCCGTCATGCCCGAGGCGGCGAGCGTTGCCGGGGCGACGAACTCGGCGTACGAGACCAGCCGCTCACCGCCCGCCACCGGGACGTCGCCGATCAGGGCGCCCACCCCGACGCCGATCGAGAACAGGTACAGCAGCGGCTCCGCGAACCCCGCGACCAGCACGAGCCAGTAGGAGGCGTGGCGCGCGGCGGCCAGGTTGCGGCCCGTCACGGCCAGGGCGGCGCCGAAGCGGCCGTACACCAGTGCTGTCACCATGGTCAGTCCTCCAGCCGGCGGGCGAAGCCGCGCACCGCGAGCAGGTAGCCGGCGCCGATGAACGCGAGCAGGACGGCCACGTGCGGCCAGACGCCCCAGGCCGGGGCGGTGCCGAGGGTGGCCGCGCGGCAGAGTTCGACGCCGTGCCACAGCGGGGACACGTAGGCCAGGGCACGCACCAGCGGCGGCAGGCCCTCGATCGGGAAGAACACGCCGGCGAAGAGCGACATCGGTACGACCACCAGCCGGAACAGCACCGCGAAGTACCCGTCGCTCGGAACCTTCGCGGCCAGCGCGAACGTCGGCGCGGCGAAGGCCAGGCCGGTCAGGATCGCGGGGCCGAACGTGGCCGGGGCCCACCACGAGTGCAGCGCGCCGAACGGCAGCAGCACCAGCAGGAACGCGAGCGTGGCCAGGGCGACCCGCAGGCACACGTACAGCAGGTGCCCCCGCACGATCTCCGCCGCCGTCAACGGCGTCGCGCGCATCGCGTGGTAGCTGCGAATCCAGTGGAACATCGAGAACACCGGCCAGGACGCGTCGTTCATGGCCACCTGCAGCGCCGTGGACGCGAGCAGCCCGGGCCCGATCCAGTCGAGATACGGCGCGCCGAGTCCCGACGGCCGCGCGTCGACGTAGCCGCCGACCGTGACCCCCATCGCGACCAGGAACATCGCCGGCTGGGCGAACGAGCTCAGGGCCGAGGAGCGCCAGATCCGCCGGTAGTACGCGAGGTGGTATTCCAGCGCCGCGAACGTCCCCGTCATTCGATCAGCGTCCGTCCGGTGAGGTGCAGGAACACGTCCTCCAGGGAGCCGCGGCGGACCAGGGTGCCGACCACATCAAGGCCTCGGGCGGCGATGCGGGCCAGCGCCTCGTCGCCGTCGTCGGTGTAGACGAGCACCCGGTCGGGCAGCACCTCGACCCGTTCGCCGATGCCGTCGAGCTTGTCGGGGTCGCCGCCGAAGCGGACCTCGACGACCTCGCGGGTGGAGTGCCGCTCGATCAGCTCCCGCGGCGAGCCCTCGGCGACGATGCGCCCGGCGTCCATCACCACGAGCCGGTCGCACAACTGCTCCGCCTCGTCCATGTAGTGCGTGGTCAGCACCAGGGTGACGCCCCGCTGTTTGAGCCGGAACAGCCGCTCCCACACCAGGTGGCGGGCCTGCGGGTCGAGCCCCGTCGTCGGCTCGTCGAGCAGCATCAGGTCGGGCTCGTTGACCAGGGCCCGGGCGATCGTCAGGCGCCGCTTCATGCCGCCCGAGAGCGGGTCGACCTTGTCGTCGGCCCGGTCGGAGAGCTGCACGAAGTCGAGCAGCTCGCGGGCCCGCTCCCGGGCGGTCCGGCGCGGGATGCCGAAGTACCGTGCGTACACGACCAGGTTCTCCAGCACCGTGAGCTCCGGGTCGAGGGTGTCCAGCTGCGGGCAGACGCCGAGCCGGGCCCGGATCGCCGGCCCGTCCCGCGCCGCGTCGAGGCCGAGAATGCGCAGCTCACCGCTCGTCGGGCGGGACACGCACCCGATCATCCGCATCGTCGAGGACTTGCCAGCCCCGTTGGGCCCGAGGAACCCGAACGCCTCGCCGGGCGCCACCCGGACATCAATGCCATCGACAGCCGTGAAATCGCCGAATCGTTTGACCAGCCCAGTCGCCGCGATCAATGCCCCGTTGTCCACCACGCCCCGACCATAGCCCGGGGGTACGACAGTTTTACGATGCCCCGGTGCGCCTCAACCCGCGCTGGCTCGGGCTGGCCGCCTCGACCCTGCTCGCCGTCAGCGGCTTCCTGGCCGGCAAGCCGCTGCCGCACGACGCGGCCTGGGTCACCGGCGTCTGCGTGTGGTTCGTCGCGCTGATCGCCCTCGGGTACGCCTGGTGGCAGCTGCGCGACCAGCGCGAGGGCCTGCTGGTCACGGCCGTGCTGTGGAGCCTGCCGCTGCTGGTCGCGCCGCCGATGGGCGCGCTGGACGTGTACGCGTACGCCTGCCAGGGCCAGCTCTTCGACGCCGGGATCAACCTCTACGAGCACGGCCCGGCCGCGCTGCCCTGCACCTGGCTGAACGAAGTGCCGCCGCTGTGGCGCGACACGCCGACGCCGTACGGGCCGCTGTGGTTCGCCCTCTCCGGCGGCATCGCCTGGCTGGCGCACGGGAACCTGCTGGTCGCGGTCGGCCTGTTCCGCCTCGTCGCGGTGCTGGGCCTGGTCCTGTGCGTCGCCGCCGCGCACCGCATCAGCGACGGCAACGTCGCGCTCGCCGCCAGCCCGCTCGTCCTGGTGCACGTCGTCTCCGGCGTCCACAACGACATTCTGGTCGCGGGCCTCATGCTGGCCGGGTTCGCGTTCGCCACCCGCCAACGAGCCGCCCTCTCCGGCATCGCGTTCGGCCTGGCCGCAGCAGTCAAGATCACTGCACTCATAGGTGCCCCGTTTGTTGTACTCCTAGTGCTCACCACCCGCGCCCGCGCGCTCCTCGCCGGGGCGATCGTCGCCACGTACGCCGTCCTCGCCGCCCTGACCGGCCACGGCCTGGGCTTCATCGGCGCCCTGGGTGCCACGGCGGGCCTGGTCCAGTGGCTGTCGATCCCCAGCGGCGTCGGCATGGCCGCCGGATACGTCCTGCGCTGGATCGGGTACCCCGGCGCGTTCGGCACCGCGGTCGCCGTCGCGCGGGCGGTAGGGTTCGTGGTGCTGGCCGGCCTGCTGCTGTGGCTCTGGCTGCGGGCCGTGCGCGACGTGCGCCGCGAGCCCGGCGCGGCCACCGACCGGGTGCTGACCGCGGCCGGGCTGGCGCTGCTCGTGACCGCGGTCCTGGGTCCGGTGTTCTATGCCTGGTACGCGCTCGCCGGGATCGCCGTGCTGGCCTGCACCCAGTTGACCGGCCGGCTGCGCACGGGCGTGCACGTGGCCGTGGTGGCGCTGCCGTTCCTCACCCTGCCGGACAGCCTCGGCCTGGCCACGAAAACCAAGGTCCCGGGCGCGTTCCTGGACGTCGCCCTGATCGTCGCGATCGTCGTGCGCCTGGTCCGACGGCGCTCACGCGACCGCGCCGACGCCTGACGCGGCACGCACGACGCGGCACGCACGACGCGGCACGCACGACGCGGCACGCACGGCCGGGGTCACCGCGACCGCGCGGACGCCTGACGCAGCCTAGTCGTGCGTCTCGTGAAGAGGCGGCGCTCAGGCGACCGTGCCGACGCCTGACTTGGCCCAGTCGACCAGTTCGCGGGTGTGCTCGGCCACGCCGGGCGCGGACGCGTCGACGCCCTCGTCGTAGCGGACGGTCCAGCGCAGGCCGTTGATGCCCGGCACCCGCCGGCCGACGACGCGCACGCCACCGCGCGCGCCGGTGAGCTCCTCGAGCGGGTGGTGCGAGGTGTGCGCGATCGACTTGTTGACCCGCACCCGCACCTGCTCCGGCACCCGGTCGGGGTCGAGCAGCGTGACGACGAGGGGCGGGAGGTCCTCCATCACCGCGTACGCGTCGTCGCCGACCGGCACCTCCCGCGCCGCGACGATCTGCAGCTGGCGGCCCGACCAGGTGGCCTTGTGGATCTCGTGCCAGCCGAGCCGCTCGGGCGCGCCGGGCAGCCACAGGCCGTGGTTGGTGACCACGACGACGTTGTCGCCGGTCGCGCCGGCCCAGGCGACGATCCGCTCGTCCTCGGCCAGCTTCGGACGGCGGTCGGCGGGCAGCTTGCGCCGCTTCAGGAATCCCAGCACGAACCCATACTCCGCTTCACCGGTCTACCAACGACTCGCGCCCCGGTCGCGCAGGGCCCGGGCGTGCTGCTCCAGCGACACCAGCTCGCTGAACAGCTTCAGGTGCTCCTCCGGGCTCGACACCGGGTTGATCCGCTGCAGCTTCGACTTCAGCTCGGCGATCGTCCGGTTGAGGGCCATGAGCTGGAGGCGGTTGATGGTCACCTCGACGTACCGCGGATCCGGGTCCCCGTCCAGGCGCAGCGGCTCCACCGCCAGCTCGGCCACGATCGCGCCCGCCGTGAGGTCGAGGCAGGCCTCGCGGACCTGCTCGATCCAGACGGCGCCGCCGGCCGCGGTCGACGCGCCGCCCGCCTCCAGGACCGCGGTGCGCAGCGAGGCGTAGGTCGGGTGGGTGTACATCTCGGGGCCCAGGGCGTCGAACATCGGCCCCGCGAGCGCCGGGTGCTGCAGGGCGAGCTTCAGCGCCTCCCGCTCGACCAGGGCCTCGGCGCTGTCGGGGGCGAGGACGCGGCGTTGCTGCGGTGGCGGCATCGGGTCGATCACGCCCTTGGCCGCCGAGGCGACCGAGCGCTGGACCGTCTCCAGCTCCATGCCGAGGTCGCCGGCGAGCTTGCGCGCGTACTCCGGGCGCAGCGTCCGGTCCTTGATCTTGGCGACCAGCGGCGCGGTGGCCCGCAGCGCGCCCACGCGGCCCTCGGCGGTGTCGAGGTCGAAGCGCTGGCGGACCGAGCGCAGCGCGAAGTCGAGCAGCGGCTGGCGGTCGGCCACGAGGTCCCGGACCGCGGCGTCGCCCTTGGCCAGGCGCAGCTCGCACGGGTCCATGCCGTCCGGCCCGACCGCGATGAAGGTCTGGGCGACGAAGCGCTGGTCGTCCTCGAACGCGCGCAGCGCCGCCTTCTGCCCGGCGGCGTCGCCGTCGAAGGTGAAGATGATCTCGCCGCCGTAGCCGTCGGCGTCCATCAGCAGGCGGCGCAGCACCGAGATGTGGTCGCCGCCGAACGCGGTGCCGCAGGTGGCCACGGCGACCGGGACGCCGGCCAGGTGGCAGGCCATCACGTCGGTGTACCCCTCGACGATCACGACCCGGCTCTGCTTGGCGATCTCGCGTTTGGCCTGGTCGATCCCGTACAGCACGTGCGACTTCTTGTACAGCGGGGACTCGGGCGTGTTGAGGTACTTCGGCCCGTCGTCGTCGTCGAACAGCTTGCGCGCGCCGAAGCCGATGACCTCGCCCGAGATGTCCTTGATCGGCCAGAGCAGGCGGCGCCGGAACCGGTCGATCAGCCCGCCGCTGCGCCCCTCGCGGCACAGGCCGGCGGTGGTGAGCTCCTGCGCCGAGTACCCCTTCTGGCGCAGGTGTTTCGCCAGGTTGTCCCAGCCCTCGGGGGCGAAGCCGCAGCCGTAGCGCTCGGCCGCCTCCTTGCTGAACCCACGCTGGGCCAGGAACTCGCGCGCCTTGCGGGCCCCGGGCGTGCCGAGCTGCTCGGCGTAGAAGCGGGCGGCCTCGGCGTGCGCGGAGACCAGGCGGTGCTTCTGGCCACTGGGCCGCACGGGGGCGCTGCCGGCCTCGACGTAGTGCAGCTGCAGCCCGGCCTTGGAGGCCAGCCGCTCGACCGACTCCACGAACGTGAGGTGGTCGTGGTCCATCAGGAACTTGATCGCGTCCCCGCCGGCGCCGCAGCCGTGGCAGAAGTACACGTTGCGGGCCGGTGAGACGTTGAACGAGGCGGTCTTCTCGTCGTGGAACGGGCACAGGCCCTTGAGGTTGCCACCACCCGCCGAGCGCAGCGTGACGTGCTCCGAGATCACTTCCTCGATCGACGTGCGCTCCCGGATCAGGGCGATGTCCTCGTCTTTGATCTTGCCGGCCAACCGCCACCTCCCTGCAGTCCGACGCCATACATCCTGCCTCGCGGCTACGACAATCTACGACTCGGCGGGGCATCGAAGCTTGCCGGGCCGTGCGATCCTCGCGACATGTCCACGCCCACCGAGGTGAAGGAAGCGCCGGAAAGCCCTCGTCGCCGCCGGCGTCGGGCCCTATGGCGCCTGGCGATCGCCGCCGTGGTGCTCGCCGCGATCGTCCTCACACCGACGGTCTGGGTGCGGGCGAGCTCGTCCGGCCGCATGGTCACCGTCGAGCAGGCGCCGGTGGCCGACGTGGCGATCGTCTTCGGCGCCGAGGTCGCCCCGGGCGGCCAGGACCCGATGCCCTTCCTGCGCAACCGGCTCGACAAGGCCGCCGCCCTGGTCACCGCGGGCAAGGTCAAGGCCCTGCTGATCTCCGGCGACGCGCACAGCGGCTCCGGCAACGAGGTCCGGGTGATGAGCGACTACCTCGCCCGGCACGGCGTGGAGCCGTCCCGGGTGGTCCTGGACCCATACGGCCTCGACACCTACGACACCTGCCGGCGCGCCCACGACGTCTACGGCGTCCACCGGGCCCTCCTCGTCAGTCAGGATCTTCACTTGTACCGTGCGGTCACCCTCTGCCGCCGCGTCGGCGTCGACGCCTGGGGCGTGCCGTCGGGGTGCGGAGGCTGCCGAACCGTGACGATCTGGAAGAACCAGGCCAGAGACGTCGCCGCCGCCTGGAAGGCCGCTTGGGATGCGGTGCGGTTGCGGGCACCGGCCGTACAGTCGCAGCCTGATCCTGCTCTTGAAAACGCGGTGTCCGCGCACACTCCATAGTGGACGGGCAGTCGCGACACGCCGAATTTCGGGCGACACGCACCCTTCGGGCGACCGCCGTCTTCGCCACACGGCCCGTCCCTTGCGGAATCCGGCATGCGCACCCGGCCGCCCCGGCATACTTGACCAGGTTCTCGGCGGCTCTCTTTCGGCGAAGGTGGTGCGACCGCGGGTGGTGATCGTGCTGCGGACCACGGACGACGTCCTGCGCTGGGCCGGCCGCCTGGTCGACCCACCCCTGCGCACGGCGATCGGCCGCCTGCCCGAGCCGTCCCGCGAGGTGGCCGAACTCCAGCTCGGCTGGCACCTCGGCGGCGAGGGTGTCGCCGCGTCCCTGCGCAGCGCCCTGACCCTGGTCTGCGCGGACGCCGTCGGCGGCGACCCACACGACGCCGTCCCGGGCGCGGTGGCGGTCGAGCTCATGCACCACTGGTCGGCCATCCGGCGCGATCTCGTCGAAGAACGCGCCGACGGTACCGCCTGGAGCATCCTCGGCCCCGAACCCGCCTCCCTCGGCGGCGAGGCACTGCTGGCTTTGGCCTTCGACGTGATCGCGACCGGCGACCCGACGCACACCGCTCCCGCGCGGCCACGGCAGCGATCCGGACAGCCCGGCCCCGACCGGGCGATGCTGCGCGTCCTGGGCGACACGGTGCAGGAGCTCCTGCACGGGCAGCACGCTTCGCTCGCCCTCCGCGACAGCCGGACGTCGCGCTCTTCTTCCGGGCCGACTTCCCGCGACGCTTCCGGGCCGGCCTCCCGCGACTCTTCCGGGCCGACTTCCCGCGACGGCCAGGCCCCGTCCGGCGTGGCTTCGGGTTCGTCCGGGACTTCGGGTTCGTCCGGGGTGGCTTCGGGTTCGTCCGGGGTGCCTTCGGGTGGGATCGTCGGGGAGGAGCGCACCGACCTGTTGCGCGACTGCCTGGCCATGGTCGAGCAGCGCACCGGCGCTCTGTTCGGCTGCGCATGTGCCCTCGGCGCGGTGGCCGGCGGCGGCGACCCGGCCCAGGTCGAGCGGCTGCGGCTGTTCGGCGTACGGCTCGGCCTGGCCGTCCAGTTCATCGAAGACCTGGCCGGCCTCAACTCCGACCTGCGCCGCCACCGGCGCTCCCTGCCCGTGGCAGCGGCGATCGCCGCCGGCGCCGACGAACTGGCCGGCCTCTTCGAAACCCGCGGCCGCCTCGGCGACGCCGACGTGGAACGGGCGGCCAAGACGATCGAACAGTCGGGCGCCCGCGACTGGTGCCGCCGCCAGGCCGAGGAGCTGCTGTCCCAGGCCCTCCTCGCGCTCGACCTCGCCTCCCCCTCCCCGGCCGCGGTGGCCGAACTCGTCGCCCTCGCCCGCCGCGCCACCGCCACCCCGCGCTGAGCGAACGTCCCCAAACCACGGCAACGCCTCGGTAACGGCGGAAACGATTCGCGGTCCGGTTGCGCCCAAGGGGTGACAGCCGGGAGGAACCACCATGGCGGACGCCGTCGAGGACGAGTTCCACGAGTTCGTACGGTCACGCCTGCCAAGCCTGCGCCGTGCGGCCTACCTGCTCTGCGGTGACTGGACCCGCGGCGACGACATCGTGCAGCGGGCGCTCACCGAGGTGTATCTGCACTGGCGCCGCGTCCGGCGGGCCGAGAACGTCGATGGATACGTGCGCCGGGTCCTCGTGCACCGCTTCGTCGACGAGCGGAGGCGCGGCTGGGCGGCCCGGGTCTCGCTGGTCGACCGGGTGCCGGACCGCCCGCAGGAGGACGCCGCGCTGCAGGGCGTGCCGGACGGCCTGGACCTGCACGGCGCCCTCGCCCGGCTGCCCCGTCGCCAGCGGGCGGTGCTGGTGCTGCGCTTCTACTACGACATGTCGGTCGACGACACCGCCGCCACGCTCGGATGCGCGCCCGGCACGGTCAAGAGCCAGACCTCGGACGCGCTCGCCACGATGCGCCGGCTGCTGACCGAAGCCAAAGCCGAAGCCGAAGCCGACACCAAAGCCGACACCGACACCGACGTCGAAAAAGAACACGAACGCGACGCGAGCCGCACGCACCGCACCGCCCGGACGCGCGCGGCACCGTCAACCGCCTGACCTGGGCAGACCACCACGACGCGCGTCACCACAGCGCCCTAAGAGACGCGCGAACGCCACGACATGCGTCAACGCAGCGCCCGCGCCGGGGAGAGGAGCACGAAAAGAACGGCGGTTCAGGCGATAGCGGCCACGATCTGGGCGGCGCGGTCGGCGTGCTTCTGGTACGCGCTCGGGTAAGCCGACCGCTGCACCGCCTGCGCCGCCCCCGTCACGCTCATCGACTGCCAGCCGCGGACCTGGCCCAGCGCGTTGTAGAACAGCATCGCCGAGTGGGCCGGGTCCATGAGTTCGGGCACGCTGCCCCACCCCTGGCTCGCCCGCTGCTGGAACAGCCCCACCGAGTCATGGTCGGTCGAGACCGCGTCGTGCGGCAGTTTCAGCGACGACGGTACCGCCGGGCTGGCCACGTTGTACAAGTCGCTCTCCTGCATGGCCGTGGCGACCGCGACGACGAGGCCCTTCTCGGGGACGCCCTGCGCCCGGCCCTGCTTGACGATCGCGACGGCGTTGTTCATCTGGGTCTGGTCGAGCCCCGCGACCGGGCGCGGCGGGGCGGGTGGGGCCGGCGGCGCGGGCGCGTCGGTGAGGGCGGCCCACCCGTACACCGGGGCCGGGGCCTGCGCGGGCACGACGAGCGAGGTGTCGGCGGCGAAGAACGGTGCGCGGGCCGGGCCGGCGGACGGCGCCGACGACGCCCCGGCCGAGCCGGAGGCGAGCAGCGTGGCGGACAGGACAACGGCGGACACGGCCGCCGGTTTCACGGTTTGCATGGCACGGCGATGTCGCGGCCGGAACTGGCGCGGCAAGGGTTTCAGCAAGATCAATCCTCGGAGTACGGGCGCACGCCATCGGCACGATCCCGTGGAGCACAAGGGATCGCGCGGCGGCAAGGTGCGGCGGTCAGCGGGTGTGACAGGCCAGGAGCAGGGTCCTGGCGATCACCCGTCCGAGGAGTTGACGGCGATGGCGTCGAAGAGCACGAGCTGTCTCCTTCCGGTGCCGCCTACCGGGTTAGCTGACGGGTTCGGACGGGAGGATTCGCCCTACCGTGACTCGGTCACGGATACACCCCAAGGACTGCGATGGGTCCCCGGCCCACGACGCTGAAAGGTGCGGCGCGGCTCGACGGCGCCTGTCCGGTGTCCCCGCGATTCGGGGCGCGTCGGCCGGAGCAGACCACCCGACAGTACTGGGAGGTTTAAGGCTCGGCCAACCAGAGCAACGGGATACCACCCGGCGCACCGGAACGCTCACCGTGCGCTGTCACCCGTTCGGTCATCCCCAGGGTGTGTCGATGGCCTTTCACCTGGTACATCGCCCGGTCGGCCATCCTCAGGGCGGCGCCCGCATCCTGGCAGGTGGCATCGATCACGGCCGCCCCGACGCTGGCCCGCACGCGCAGCACGTGCCCGTCGTGCACCACCGGCGCGGCGATGGCCCGCTCGACCCGGTCGAGCAGCGCCGCGGCGTCGGTGCCGGCCAGGTCCTGGGCCAGCACCACGAACTCGTCGCCGCCCAGGCGGGCCACGGTGTCGCCGGGGCGCACCAGCCCGCACAGCCGCTGGGCCACGGCCACGAGTACCGCGTCGCCGGCGTCGTGCCCGCGCGTGTCGTTGACGACCTTGAAGTCGTCGAGGTCGCAGAAGAGCAGCACACTGTCGCCGAGGCCGGCGTGGGCGCGGCGGATCGCGGCGGCGAGCGGCGGGGCCAGGGCGTCGCGGTTGGCCAGGCCGGTGAGCGGGTCGCGGGAGGCCCGGCGCACCAGGTCGGCCTCGGCCGCCTTGCGCCCGGTGATGTCCTGGACCTGCAGGATGCCGAAGGCGGGCGGGCCGGCCACGAGCGAGAGGGTGGTGGAGACCCAGATGACGGTACCGTCGCCGCGCACACACCGGATCTCGTAGTCCCGCACCGGCGTGCCTTTGCCCGTCGTCGCCGCCGCGAACGCGAGCCGGGCCAGGTCGAGGTCGTCCGGGTGCAGCACGTCGGCGATGCGCAGCTCCAGCAGCTCCGCCTCCGAGCGGCCGAGCAGCTCGCACAGGGCGGGGTTGACGCGGCTCATCCGGGCCTGCGAGACGCCGGTGAGGCCGAGCATGCACATCCCGGTGCCGGCCCCGGTGAACGCCAGCCGGAAGGCCTCCTCACTGGCCGCGAGGTGCCGGCGCTCGCGCTGCAGGGCCTCCACCAGGTTGGCGTTGTTGATCGCGATGCCGGCCTGGGCGGCGAGCATCTCCAGCAGCTCGCGTTGCAGCGGCCCGGGCCGGCGGCCGTCGTGGGGCAGATCGACGCCGAGGATGCCGACGAGCTCGCCGCTGGGCGCGCTCAGCGGGGCGAACAGGGCGTCGAGGGGGTGCCAACGCTCGTCCTCCGGCACCTCGTCGCCGCCGGGCACCGCATCGGGCACCCAGGAATGAATGTGCGTGCTGTGCCGCTCGTGCGGCAGGTACCGCAGCTGCCCCCACACCTCCGCCCGCTCGAGGTACTCGTCCAGCTCGGCCGCGGGGTAGCGGGCCCCGAGCAGGGTCTCCCCCGCCTCCTCCGAGCCGGCCAGCGCGACCGCCTCGTAGACGCCCTCCGGGTGCAGGTAGTTGACGACGGCGACGGCGAACCCGGTCCCGTCGACCACGGCGTCCACGATCAGCTGCAGGGTCTCGGCCAGGGTGCTGCCGGTGTTGATCCGGCCGGTGATGCGGTACACGGAACGGATCGCGGCCATCGCCGTGTCCCGATCACGCTCCATCGCACGCCTACCCAGCTCCGGCCGACCTTGCACCCCTACATCGACGCATCAAACCGGATCTGAAGTAAACCCTTTGGTGTCACAAGATTGCTACAGGCAAGGTCAGCGCCCCGGCCGCGCGCCGCGCCTCGCGCATCATCGCCGAGATCACGAGGTTGCGTCCGGGCATGTACGGCATCATGCGGATGCTCAGGTTCTGCATCCGGGCAGCGAGTTCGTTTTTCGGCGCGAACCCGCGCGCGGGCCCCATGGCCGCACGCTGATTGACGTCGACGAACTCGCGCAGCTGCCGATCATAATCGCGCAGATCGTGCCCGCCGGTGATGATCAACCCCAGCAGGTACGCGCCGACGAGCGCCATCCCGCTGCCCTGGCCGGTCAGCGAGGAGGGCGCGTAACCGGCGTCGCCGATCAGCGCGACCCGGCCGGCCGTCCAGCCGGGCATCCTGACCTGCGCGTTCGGCGCGACATAGAGGTCCGGGGCGGACCGCATGAGCTCCAGCAGCCGCGGCGCGATCCAGCCGGCGCCGGCGAACTTCTCCTCGATCTCGCGCATCCGCGCCGCGCGGTCGCGCGGGGGCATGGACCCGCCGTAGAGCAGCGTCACCTTGACCGTTTCCGAGCCGCGGTCGGTCTTGATGCTGATCACCCGCCCCGGCATCGAGCGCACCAATTGCCAGCGTTCGATCCCGAGCTCATTCGGCGCGGTGAAGACGGCGCTGTTGCTGCCGAGGTGGTGCACGTACGGCTGCGGCGGTTTCGGAAATGCCAGCTCCCGGATGCGCGAATGGATGCCGTCGGCCCCGACGACGTAGTCGAACTCGCGCAATTCGCCCGATCGCAACGTGACGCGCACGCCGCCGGGATGCTGTTCGAGCGATTCGACCGTATTGCCGAACATCCATTCCACGCCGGCCGGGACCGCGGCGTGCAGCAGCCGGGTGAGGTCGCCCTTCATGATCTCGATGTCGGCCGGGTCGAGCACCCCGAACCCGAGCGGCAGCGTCGCCACCTTCCGACCGTTGGCGTCGACGAAGCTGGTGCCCTCGGTGTCGGTGCGCAGCTCCCGTGCCTGCGCCGCGACGCCCGTGCGCTCCGCGACCTCGAGCGCGACGCCGCGGATGTCCACCGCGTAGCCGCCCGGCCGGATCGCCGGCGCCCGCTCGACGACGGTGACGGAGCAGCCGCGCCGCGCCAGCCCGGCGGCGAGCGCGTTCCCGGCGATGCTCGCGCCGGAGATCAGAACCTTGGTCATGCGTACACCGTACGAACACCGGCACGCCGCGCTCCACGATGCGCACGGGTGAGTAGGGTGTGCACTAGTGCAGCACGCTTCCGAGCCCCCGTATCAGCGCATCGTCACGCGCATCCGGGCCGCCATCGCCGCCGGCGAACTCCGCCCCGGCGACCGCGTCCCGTCGACCCGCGAGCTGATGCGCACGTACGGCGTGGCCATGGCCACCGCGACCAAGGCGCTGACCGCGCTGCGCACCGAGGGCCTGGTCGAGCCGCACCCCGGGACCGGCACCGTGGTCGCCCGCCGCCGGCCGCAGCCGCGCACCGCGGACGAACCGGCCACGGTGGACCGGCTGGTCGCCACCGCGATCCGGCTGGCCGACACCGAGGGCCTGACCGCCGTGTCGATGCGCCGCCTGGGCGCGGTGCTGGGCATGCCGACCATGACGCTGTACCGCCACGTCACCAACAAGGAGGAGCTCCTCCTGCTGATGACGGACGCCGCGTTCGCCGAGGCGCCGATCCCGCCCCCGGAGCGCCTGTCGGGCTGGCGGGCGAGCCTGGCGACGTCGGCCCGGCTGCAGTGGGGCGTGTACCGCCGCCACCCGTGGGTCGCCGAGGTCATGTCGTTCACCCGTCCCCCGATGGCCGAGCGGGCGATGGCGCACACGGAGTGGAACATGGCCGTGCTGGAACGGGCCGGCCTGACGCTCCCGGTCGCCATGCGGGCCACCATGATGCTGGCCAACCACGTCCGCGGTACGGCCGTCAACCTCGAGTGGGAGGCCAACGCCGAGCAGGACACCGGCGTGGACAACGTGGAGTGGTTCACCGCGCAGGAGGCCCGCTTCGCCCGCATCGTCGCGGGCGGGGCGTTCCCGACGTTCACCCGGCTGGCCGCCCTCGGCGGGGAGGCGGTCGAGTACGACCTGAACACGCTGTTCGAGTTCGGCCTGGAGCGGCTGCTGGATGGCCTGTCAGCGCTGATCGACGGTGCGTAGGGTGGGCCACATGAGCATCCCGACCGTGAAGCTGAACTCCGGACCCGACATGCCGGTCGTGGGCTACGGCACCTACCCGCTGCAGGGCCGCCCCGCCACCGACGCGATGCTGGCCGCGATCGCCTCCGGCTACCGCCTGCTCGACACCGCCGCCTCGTACGGCAACGAGGACGCCGTCGGCGCCGCCGTGCGCGAGTCCGGCCTGCCCCGCGCGGAGCTCTTCGTCACCACCAAGCTGCGCGGCTCCGACCAGGGCCGCGGCTCGACCCGCGCCGCCCTGGAGGCCTCGCTCGAGCGCCTCGGGCTGGACTACGTCGACCTGTACCTCATCCACTGGCCCCTGCCGCGCGTCGCGCGCTACGTGGAGTCGTACGCCGAGATGGCCGACCTGCACCGCGAGGGCCTGATCCGCTCGCTCGGGGTCTCCAACTTCCTGCCCGAGCACATCGACGCCGTCGTGGCCGAGACCGGCATCGTGCCCGCCGTCGACCAGCTGCAGGTCTCCCCGTCCCACGCCCGCCCCGACCTCGTCGCGGCGGTGCGGGCCAAGGGCACCGTCGTGCAGGCCTGGAGCCCCCTGGAGCGCAACACGGGCGTGCTGGAGCACTCCGGCATCGCCGCGATCGCCGAGCGACTCGGCGTGACGCCCGCGCAGGTGGTGCTGCGCTGGCTGCTGCAGCGCGACCTCACCGTCGTCCCGCACTCCGGCAACCCCGAGCGCCAGCGCACCAACGCCGACCTGTTCGGCTTCGAGCTCACCCCGGCCGACCTGGCCGTCTTCGACGAGATCCCGCAGTCGCCGGTCAAGCAGGACCCGGCGACCTGGGAGGAGTTCTAGCCCGCGCGCCGGCGGGGACGGCGATGGCAGACTGACGCGTGTGCCGAATGTGAATCCGACCGGTGTGGTCATCCCCAGCGTCGAGGGCCGCGCCAGCACGTCCGCGCTCGGGCGGGCCGTGGTCGCCGACGCGCTGCGGGCGGTCGATCCGGTCGGGGCCCGGGGCGCGGAGGCGTCGACCGACTGGCGCCGCGACTACCTCGTGCACTTCCGGCGGCTCGTCGAGGCGGGGCTGCCGTCGCGCGCGGCCGCGCTCACGATCGCGCAGGACGGGCTGGCGTCGTTGCATGAGCGGATGCGGTACCGGCGGAATGCGGAAGGCGACGAGGAACCCCTGGAGGCCGCGTTCAACGCCGCCGGGGAGCCGCTCGCCACGGTGACCGTCGAGGGGCGGGGTGCGGCGGAGCGGGAGCTCGTCGTGCCGTACAAGGGAAGGAACCTGCGCGGCGAGGAGCTCGACCGGCAGCTGAAGCGCTGGGTCGCGGCCGGCACGATCGAGCGGTCCTGCGCGGACACGATCCGCACCGTCGCCGCGCACCCCGAATGGCTGGCGCTGCCCGGGCGGCGGGTCGTCGTGCTCGGCGCGGGGGCCGAGATGGGGCCGCTGCGCGCGCTGCTGCGCTGGGGCGCGGACGTGGTCGCGGTCGACCTGCCGCGGCCGGCGATCTGGCAGCGGCTGACCGAGCAGGCCGAGCGGTACGCCGGGCGCCTGCACATCCCCACCGCCGGCGACCAGCGCGGCGCGGACCTGCTGCACGACCTCGGGCGGGTCGCCGACTGGATCGAGGGCCAGGAGGGGCGGCTGGTGCTCGGCAACTACGTGTACGCGGACGGCGCGCTCAACGTCCGGGTCGCGATGGCCGTCGACGCGCTCACCGTGCGGCTGCGGGAGCGCCGGCCCGACCTGGGGCTCGCGTTCCTGGCGACGCCGACCGATGTGTTCGCGGTACCGGATGACGCCGTCGACGAGGCCACCCGGCGCTACCGGGAAGCGACCGGCATCGGGCGGGTCCGCCGGCCGTTGCGCCTGCTGAGCGCGGGGCGCCTGCTCACGCGCAACTATCCGCCCGGCCTCTATCCGGGGATCAACGATTCGCTGGTACCGCAGCAGGGTCCGAACTACGCGCTCGCCAAACGGCTGCAGCGCTGGCGGGCGGCCGAGGCGCGCGCCGCGGGGATGCCGGTGTCGCTGGCCGTCGCGCCCGCCACCCGCACCCGCAGCGTGGTCAAGAACCGCCTCCTGGCCGCGGCGTTCGCGGGCGCGCACCGGTTCGGCATCGAGATCTTCGAGCCGGCGACCAGCAACACGCTCATGGCCGCGCTGCTGGTGCACGACCTGCACGCGGAGCGGCCGGCGCACGAGCACCCCTGGCAGGACGAGGCGTTCGCGGCCGCGCACGGCGGGCTGTGGCGGCAGCCGTACTCGGCGCGCAGCGCCCTCGGCATCGCCGTCCTCATGGGCATCGGCGGCGCCCGCGGCTGAGGTCAACCCCCACGACCGATGTCAACGCCCACGGCTGAGGTCAGCGGCCGTGGCTGAGGTCAACGCTCACGACTGATGTCAGCGCCCACGACTGATGTCAGCGGCCTTGGCTCGTGTCAGCGGTGGTGTCAGGGCGCTGGCGGGGCGGTGTCAGCCGGGGCCGCGAATGTGGTGGCACAACAACTTCCACGAAGGAGTGCCCACCATGAACGTCACCCTCACCGACCAGGACAAGCACACCATCCGCATCGCCGCGTACGGCGCGATCACCCTCCTGTCGGCCGCCGGCGCCGCGGGTGGCTCGCCGCACCGCATCGCCACTAACGGCAGCCTGGCCCTGGGCTCGTCGACCGGCGCGATCGGGCACGTGCTCGCGGAGTACCCGAAGAGCAAGGACCTCAACGGCAAGTCCGTCGCCGAGATCGCCGACAAGGTGCTGCCCGCCCTGACCGCCGCCGCGGCGCTGCTCAAGGCCCAGTCCCCGGACGAGGCGGCGAACTTCCGCGGCACCGTGCTCACCGCGATCGAGGCCGCCACCGGCCCGGACGCCCCGAGCCCGGTCGTGGCCGACATGATCCGCAAGATCACTGCCGCGATGGACAACGCCTGACGATCGTCGATGGCACGATCGTGACCATGCTTGCCTTCGCCATCCTCGGCACCCTCGTGCTCTTCGTGGTGATCGGCCTCGTCGTGGTCGGCGCCCGGCGCCTGCTCGGGCTCCGGATCGGCCTCGTCCGCACCGCCGCGGCCTGCTTCGTCGCGCTGTTCGCAGCCGGCGTGGTGGCCCGCGGCGTGGGCGGCATCGAGCAACACCCGTTCCTGCTCACCGTGGTCATCGGCACCGCGCTGCTGGTCACCATGGCGTTCCTGGTCCTCGCCGAGCTCCTGGTCCCGCCCGGCAGCACGCCGGTCACCTGGGTCAGGAGCCTTCGGCGGTGGTTCTCCCGCACGCGGCGCTACTCCCAGATCGCCGCCATCGCCACGCGCCACGGCCTCGCCCGCGGCCGCCGGTCCCGCCCCGACCTCGCCCGCCACCTGCGCCTGGCCCTGGAGGAGGGCGGGGTGGTGTTCATCAAGCTCGGCCAGGCCCTCTCGACCAGGCGCGACCTCCTGCCGCCGGAGTTCATCGCCGAGCTTGCTCAACTGCAGCATCTTGTACCGCCTGTGCCGCACACCGAGATCCGCAAGCTCCTCGAGGCCGAGTACGGCGCCGACCCCGCCACGATCTTCGCCGAGTTCGACGAGCAGCCGATCGCGGCCGCCTCCATCGCCCAGGTCCACCGCGCGACCCTGCGCTCGGGCGCGGAGGTCGTCGTGAAGGTCCAGCGCCCCGGCCTCCGCCCCCTCGTCGAGCGCGACCTCGACATCCTCGCGTCGCTGGCCGCGAGCCTGCACCGGCGCATGCCGTGGGCCCGCGCGCTGGGCCTCGTCGACCTGGCCCAGGGCTTCGCCGACGCCCTCACCGAGGAGCTGGACTTCCGCGTCGAGGCGGCGAACACCCGCGCCGTGCGGGTCTCCCCGGCGGTGACCATCCCGAGCATCGACCCCGACCTGTCGACCCGGCGCGTCCTGGTGATGGAGCGCCTGCGGGGCCGGCCGCTGGGCACCGCGGAGCCCTCCGAGGACGGTCGCGCCCGCGCCGGCGAGCTGCTCTCCTGCCTGCTCGAACAGATCATGGTCGACGGCGTCTTCCACTGCGACCCCCACCCCGGCAACGTCTTCGTGCTCGACGACGGCCGCCTGGCCCTGCTCGACTTCGGCGTGGTCGGCCGCATCGACGCCGGCGTCCAGGCCGCGCTGCAGGACCTGATGATCGCCGTGGACCGCCGCGACCGCGCGGCCCTGAGCGACGCCCTCCTGGAGGTGGTACACCGCCCGGAGGAGCTGGACGAGCAGGCCCTGGAGCGCGCCCTGGGCCAGTTCATGGCCGCCCACCTCGCCCCCGGCGTCCCACCCCGGCTGGACATGTTCGCCGACCTGTTCCACATCCTCGGCGCACACGGCCTGCGCGTCCCGCCGGGCGTGGCCGCGGTCTTCCGCGCGGTCGCGACCCTGGAGGGCACCCTGAAGGTCCTCGACCCCACGTACGAGCTGGTGACCGAGGCCCGCGCCTACGCCACCACCCACATCGCGGCCCGCTTCACCCCGCCGTCGCTGCGCCAGGCCGCGACCGACGAGACGCTCCGGCTGCTGCCCCTGCTCCGCCGCCTGCCCCGCCGCGTGGACCGCATCACCAACGCCGTGGAACAGGGCCGCCTCTCCCTGGGCGTACGCCTCTTCGCCGACGCCCGCGACCGCAGCTACGTCTCCGGCCTCGTGCGCCAGATGACCCTCGCCCTGCTGGGTGCGGTCACGGGCATCATGGCCGTCCTGCTGCTCGGCACGGACGGCGGGCCGGCGGTGTCGGCGGACCTGAGCCTGTTCCAGTTGTTCGGCTACAACCTGCTGCTGCTGAGCGCCATCCTGATCCTGCGCACCCTGCTTTCCGGCCTACGGCGCGAACCGTAGCCGGAAACGCGATTCAGCATCGATTCGCGGCGATCTGGAATCGGGTGATCAGCCGCCGGAATCGTCGAGTTCGGCGCCTTCCGGGACGAGGTCGGAATCGCGGTCGTTGAGCCAGCCCTCCGGGAGGACGACCTTGCCCGGGGTGCCGGTGCGGCCGCGGGGCTGGCCCAGGATCTCGTGCGGGAACGGGGCCTCGTGGTCCAGCTCGGCCAGCAGGTCGCCCAGCTCCGCCAGCGACGACGACATCGCCAGGGCCCGGCGCAGCTCGCCGCCGGCCGGGAAGCCCTTCAAGTACCAGGCGACGTGCTTGCGGAAGTCGGTGACGCCGTCGCGTTCGGTGCCGAGCCAGGCGGACAGGAGCTCGGCGTGGCGGTACATCAGGGCCGTCACCTCGCCGAGTGAGGGCAGGCTGCGAGCGTCCGAGCCCGCGAAGGCGGCGGCCAGGTCGGCGAAGAGCCAAGGGCGGCCCAGGCAGCCGCGGCCGATCACCACGCCGTCGCAGCCGGTGGCGGCCATCATGCGCAGGGCGTCCGTGGCCTCCCAGATGTCGCCGTTACCCAGGACCGGGATGTCCAGGGCCTGCTTCAGGGCGGCGATCGCGTCCCATCGGGCCGTGCCGGAGTAGCGCTGGGCGGCGGTACGGGCGTGCAGGGCGACCCAGGCCACGCCCGCGTCCTGGGCGATGCGGGCGGCGTCCAGGTAGGTCTCGTGGTCCTCGTCGATGCCGATGCGCATCTTCACCGTGACCGGGCGGCCCTGGGCGGCCTCGACGGCGGAGGAGACGATCGAGGCGAACAGGCGGCGCTTCCAGGGCAGGGCCGAGCCGCCGCCGCGGCGGGTGACCTTCGGGACCGAGCAGCCGAAGTTCATGTCGATGTGGTCGGCCAGGTCCTCCTCGACGATCATCTCCACGGCCTTGCGGATGGTGGCCGGGTCGACGCCGTAGAGCTGCAGGCTGCGCGGGTGCTCGCCCTCGGCGAAGCGGATCATCGACATGGTTTTCGGGTTGCGCTCGACCAGGGCCCGGGTCGTGATCATTTCGCAGACGTAGAGGCCGGCGCCCTGCTCGCGGCACAGCTGACGGAACGCCACGTTGGTGATGCCCGCCATCGGGGCGAGCACGACGGGCGGGTCGACGACGTACGGTCCGAGCTGCAGCGGCACGCCTCCCATGGTCGCACGCGGGCCGGGTGAAATCGAAAAGGAAAAGAGAGCGCTCTCCCGACGCGCGTGCGTATTTGTGCGCGTGGTACCGCTCCCAAATGCACCGGAAATCGAGGGTCGTGCCGTTTCTTGTCAGACTTGTCACCCGCCATGGCGACCACCCGAAAACAAGCCTTACGGTGACCCGCACACCCAGGACCTAAACGAGGGCTCAGTGGGTATGGAGGCGTTGTGCAGAAGTTCGTGTACGACTTCGAAGAGGGCAACCGCGATCTGAAGGACCTGCTCGGGGGCAAGGGCGCGAACCTCGCCGAGATGACCAACCTCGGCCTGCCCGTGCCGCCCGGCTTCACGATCACCACCGATGCCTGCCGCGCCTTCCTGGACTCCGGCGAGGTGCCGGGCGGGGACGAGATCTCCGCGCACCTGGCCGCACTGGAGCAGAAGATGGGCCGCCGCCTCGGTGACGCGGCCGATCCGCTGCTCGTGTCGGTCCGTTCCGGGGCCAAGTTCTCGATGCCCGGCATGATGGAGACGGTCCTCAACGTCGGCCTTACCGACGCCAGCGTGGCCGGGCTGGCCGCGCAGGCGGGTGGCGACGAGCGCTTCGCCTGGGACTCGTACCGCCGCCTCATCCAGATGTTCGGCAAGACCGTCTGCGACGTGCCGGGCAGCGAGTTCGAACACGCCCTCGACGACGCCAAGCACGCGGCGGGCACCCGCGACGACGTGGGCCTCAAGGCCGAGCACCTGCGCGAGCTCGTCGGGGAGTACAAGAAAATCTTCCGCACGCACACCGGCCGGGACTTCCCGCAGGACCCGCGCGAGCAGCTCGACCTCGCCATCGGGGCGGTGTTCCGGTCCTGGAACGCGGACCGCGCGGTGCTCTATCGCCGCCAGGAGCGCATCCCGTCGAGCCTGGGCACCGCGGTCAACGTGGTGGCCATGGTCTTCGGCAACCTGGGCGCGGACTCCGGCACCGGCGTGGCGTTCACCCGCGACCCGGCGACCGGCGAGCGCGGGGTCTACGGCGACTACCTCGCCAACGCCCAGGGCGAGGACGTCGTGGCCGGCATCCGCAACACGATGCCGCTGCAGGACCTCGAACAGCGGGACAAGGCCAGCTACGACGAGCTGATGTCGATCATGGCCACCCTCGAGGAGCACTACAAGGACCTCTGCGACATCGAGTTCACGATCGAGCGCGGCAAGCTGTGGATGCTGCAGACCCGGGTGGGCAAGCGCACCGCGGCCGCCGCGTTCGTGATCGCCACGCACCTGGTGGACGAGGGCGTCATCGATCTCGACGAGGCCGTACAGCGCGTCACCGGCGCCCAGCTCGCCCAGCTGATGTTCCCCACGTTCGACCTGTCCGGCGCGCCCGAGCAGCTCACCCGCGGCGTCGGCGCCTCGCCGGGCGCGGCCGTGGGCAAGGCGGTCTTCGACGCCCAGCACGCGGTGGCCATGGCCAAGGAGGGCGAGCAGGTCATCCTGGTCCGCCGGGAGACCAACCCGGACGACCTGCCGGGCATGATCGCGGCCCAGGGTATCCTCACCAGCCGCGGCGGCAAGACCTCGCACGCCGCCGTGGTGGCCCGCGGCATGGGCAAGACGTGCGTGTGCGGGGCCGACGAGCTCAACGTGAACCTCCACAAGGGACAGTTCACGGTCGACGGGCACGTGGTCTCCGAGGGCGACGTCATCTCGGTCGACGGCACCACCGGCCGGGTCTACCTGGGCGAGGTGCCGGTCCAGCCCTCGCCCGTCGTGCAGTACTTCGAGCGCACCCTCGACCCCGAGGCCGACGCGCTGGTCTCGGCCGTGCACCGCATCCTCACCCACGCCGACGAGCGCCGCGCGCTGCGGGTGCGCACCAACGCCGACACCGGCGAGGACGCGGCCCGGGCCCGCCGCTTCGGCGCGCAGGGCATCGGCCTGTGCCGCACCGAGCACATGTTCCTCGGCGAGCGCCGCGCGCTGGTCGAGCGGCTGATCCTGGCCCGCGGGGCCGAGCAGCGCGACGCCGCCCTGGCCGAGCTGCTGCCGCTGCAGCGCAGCGACTTCGAGGACCTGTTCCGCGAGATGGCCGGGCTGCCGGTGACGGTGCGCCTGATCGACCCGCCGCTGCACGAGTTCCTGCCGCCCCTGGAGGACCTCGCGGTGAAGGTGGCCGTGGCCGAGGAGCGCGGCGAGGACCCGGGGCGGGACAAGGACCTGCTCGACGCCGTGCGCCGGATGCACGAGGAGAACCCGATGCTGGGCCTGCGCGGCGTACGCCTCGGCCTGGTCATCCCGGGCCTGTTCGCGATGCAGGTGCGCGCGATCGTCGAGGCGGCCGCGGCCGTGCCCGACTCGCACCCGGAGATCATGGTGCCGCTGGTCGGCGCGGTGCAGGAGCTGGAGACGATCCGCGCCGAGGCCGAGAAGATCATCGGCGAGTTCGCCGTCGACGTGAAGATCGGCACGATGATCGAGGTGCCGCGGGCCGCGCTCACCGCGGGCGACATCGCCCAGGCGGCCGACTTCTTCTCCTTCGGCACCAACGACCTGACCCAGATGGGCTGGGGCTTTTCCCGCGACGACGTCGAGGGCGCGTTCTTCTGGCGCTACCTCGAGCTCGGCATCTTCGGCGTCTCGCCGTTCGAGTCGATCGACCGCGACGGGGTGGGCCGGCTGGTCCGCATCGCCGTCGACGAGGGCCGCGCCGCCCGCCCGGACCTGCACTTCGGGGTCTGCGGCGAGCACGGCGGCGACCCCGACTCCGTGCACTTCTTCCACGAGGTGGGCCTGGACTACGTGTCCTGCTCGCCGTTCCGGGTGCCCGTGGCGCGCCTGGAGGCCGGTCGCGCGGCCATCGAGTCCACCGGATCCGACTCCCGATGACGTGGGTCGGCACGAGGTGACAGTTCACCGGGTTTCGAGTCCCCGGTGAGCACTGAGAAGGCCGGGGCAACGGCGCCCCGGCCTTCTTCTCAGCGCGACTACGGACGAACTTCTCAGCGCGACTACGGACGAACTCAGACCTCGAGCTCGTCCTCGACCCGCCCCAGCTGGTGCCGGGCCAGGGCCAGGTTCGCCCGCTGCCGGTTGAGCGCGAGGTACAGGAACAGCCCCTTGCCCGAGCGGCCGGTGACCGGGCGGATCAGGTGGTACTGGCCGGCGAGGGTGATCAGGATGTCCTCGATGCCGTCCTTGAGGTTCAGCATCTCGATCGTGCGCATCTTGGCCCGCACCACGTCGGTGTTGCCGGCCGCGGCGACGGTCAGGTCGAGGTCCTTCGACCCGCCCAGGACGCCGAGCGCCATCCCGCTGTTGTAGTCGACGAGCGCGACGCCGACGGCGCCGTCGATCTGCATGAGTTCCTTGAGCGCAGTCTCCATGTCCGCCATGGCTACCTCCGAGAGTCCGTTGCTGGGGGAAGAAGGGGAAGAAGGGGAAGCAGTTTCGGTACTTCGTCTGGGTCTACGGTGCAGCCCACCGTTGCGGCTCACCATGCCGCCGGCTCCGGCACGGCCTCCGCGAAGCTCAGTGCGGCGGCGTCGACCATCACCTTGGACACCACCGCGGTGGCCCGGCGCGCCTCGTGGTGCAGCCGCGCCACGTTCGCGTCGGCCCGGGCCAGCAGCACGAGCACGGCGCCGTGGCCGGCCATGTACATCGCGACGTGCCCTCCCGTGCTGCTGATGAGCACCTCCTGAAAGTCCTCGTGACCGGCGCTGTCGGCGATCCGCTGGCTCACGCCGAGGCAGGCCGCCGCGAGCGCCGCGACGCCCTCGACCACGAGCGCCTGGGCGTCGTCGGCGATGAGCAGGCCGTCGGTGCTGGCGACCAGGCAACCGCTGATCTCCGGTACCGCCTGACGCAGCCGTCCGAGCTCCGCCAGCAGTTCGCCGCGCAGCTCGGCGTCGGTCCTCATCGAGCGTTTCCTCCTTTCAACACCGTCACCGCAGCGACTGCAACGCCGCCCGGATCCGCTTCAGCAGCGTGTCGTCCGGCGACTTGTCGATCGCCCCCGGCAGGACGGCCAGCGCGCTGACCCCCGCCGGAAGCTCGCGCCGCGCGGGCGACGGGGCGGGATCCTCGAACGTGAACGTGCCGGGGACGCGCTGGGGCAGCGGGTCCTCCGGGGGCTCAGGTGGTGCGGGTGCGGGCTCATGCGGTACCGATGCGATGGCTTTTGTTGTTTGCTCCTGCTCCGGGGGCGTGACGAGGCCCGCGGCCGCGAGCCGGCGCACGTCCAGCGTGACCGCGTAGGCGGAGCGTCCCAGCAGGCCGGCCAGTTCCTGCGGGGTGCGCTCGCCGTCCGCGTGCAGGACGATCTCCCACTGCAGGCCGGACAGCAGCACCCGGTCGAGTCCCGGCCGGAGGACCGGCACGACCGGTGCGAGGTCGGTTGCGTCGGAGGGGTGCACCTCGTCGAGCATGCGCCGCTGGCGGGAGACGTGGTCGCACACCTGGTCCGACGTGACCGTGCCGTCCGCGCCGAGCCAGTGCTCGATGCCCGGGTCGAAGCGCATCTCCGCCTTGGCCGTGCTGAGCACGAAGAACGCGGCGTCGTAGAGGGCCTGCAGGGCGCACAGCTCGATCTCGGCCGCGGTGACGTGGCCGCCCTCGACGAGCGCGCGGGCGGGCCGGGACGGGATGGTCTCCCAGACCCGCTCGGCCACCTTGCCGCACGCGGTCAGCAGCCGGTCGACGCCGGGCGCGGCCGGCGACTCGCAGCCGTTGACCAGCCCGTCGCGCAGGAAGACCACGCCGCCGGGCTCGCCGTGCACGGTCAGGGCGCCGGTGGCCTTCTGGGCCGCCAGCTGGATGAGGGCCTTGGCGGGTGAGGTGCCCTTCGGGAAACGGGACTGCTTGCCGGGGGCGCTCGCCTTCGCCCCCACCGCGACCGCGTTCACGCGAGGTCGTCGGCCAGCGAGCGGACGCGGCGGCGCGCCATGGCCAGGTTGCCCTCGTTCCGGTCGAGCCAGACGTAGAGGACCAGTCGGGAGTCGAAGCTGGTGCGTACCGGCCGGATCAGGTGGTACGCGGCCGAGGTGCTGATGATGACGTCCTCCACCGTGTCGCCGGGCACCGCCGGGGCATAGGCCGCGGTCTGCATCGCGGCATGGATGACGCTCGCCGTGCCGAGGGCCGCCGCGGTGGGGTCGGCGTGCGGCGCGACGTCGTCCTGGCCGCCCTCCAGGCCGAGGGTCTGGCCGGTGGTGTAGTCGATGAGGCTGGCTCCGATCGCGCCACGGATGGTCATGGCACGGCGGAGGCATTCATCGATAGCAGGCAACACGTGCTCCTGGTGCTTCGCGGCTCTTGGACGCACGGCATCACCACGCGTTCACGGCAAGTTACCAAGTGCTCATTGATCGATCACTCCGTGCGTTCGGACAGGAACCTCTGGCTGATCGTCCTTTGAGTTTTGCAATTTGCACGTTTGGGCCACGAGGGCATCGGAAAGGTACTAAGCTGCCCAACCCACCCGGCGTCGCGGGCGACTGCGGCGGTGGTCGGTGCGGCGTATGGTGGGTCCCCCGGTTCACCGTGGAGGTGTGTAGATGGGGAGTCGCTGGTACGCCCTGATCGTCGACGCGGTCGATCCCGAGCGACTGGGCCGCTGGTGGGCCGAGGTGCTCGACCACCGCGTGGAGAGCGTATCCCCGCGCGAGGTCGTCATCGGCCCGGCCGTCGACGGTCATCCCCGGATCGTCTTCGCCCTGCACGACGGCGAGGAGCTGCCGCGCAACCGGCTGCACCTCGACCTGCGCCCCGACGACCTCGACGCCGAACTCGAACGGCTGGTGAACATGGGAGCCCGGCACGTGGACATCGGTGCGCCCGAGCATGCCGCCTGGGTCATGCTCGCGGACCCCGAAGGCAACGAATTTTGCATCATCCGGCCAAAGCGATGACCTTCGCAAAAACCTACCGACTGGCCATCGCGGCCGGGCTGGGCCTGCTGACGGTGGGCGCGGGCGCGTTCGCGCTCTACTCGGTGCGGCAGGTCCTCGTCCAGGTCGTCATCGCGCTGTTCGTGGCGGTGAGCCTGGATCCCGCGGTACGGCTGCTGATCCGGCACGGCGTGCGCCGCTCGATCGCCGTCGCCATCATCGCCGTGCTCGCGCTGGCCCTGCTGGTCGGCTTCGTCTGGTCGCTGGTGCCCCAACTGGTCGGACAGGCCGGGCAGCTGCTGGACAACATCCCGCACTACCAGGAGGTCCTGCAGGACCGCTCGCGGACCTACCGCGAGGTCGCCGACCGCTACGGCCTGACCGAGAAGCTGACCGAGTTCGCCGCCTCGCTGCCGGAGAAGATCGGCGGCGGCGCGCTCGGTGTGGTCACCGGGATCTTCAGCGCACTGGTCAACGTCCTGCTGGTCACGGTGCTGACCCTGTACTTCATGGCCGACCTGCCCCGCCTGCGCCGCGGCCTGGTCCGCCTGGTGCCGCGGGCCGGTCGCCCGCGCGCCGCCCAGGCCATCAACGTGGTCGTCGACAAGGTCGGCGGCTACATGATCGGCAACCTCATCATCTCGCTGTTCGCCGGCGTCTCCTCGTTCATCTGCCTGTTCGCCCTCGGCGTGCCCTACGCGCTGCCGCTGGCCGTGTGGGTCGCCCTGACCGACCTGCTCCCGATGATCGGGGCGACCGTCGGCGCGGCCGGCTGCTGCATCGTCGCCCTCGTCACCGGCGACATCACGTCCACGATCGTGCTGATCGTCTTCTTCCTGCTCTACCAGCAGGTGGAGAACTACCTGATCGCCCCGCGGGTGCTGCGCAACACCGTCGACATGTCCTCGGTCGCCATCCTGCTCGCGGCGCTGGTCGGCGCGGCCATCCTCGGCCTGGTCGGCGCGCTCATGTCCATCCCGATCGCGGCCGCGATCAAGGTGCTGATGACCCCGGTGGTCGAGACGCTCAACGAGCCGCCCGCGCGGGAACCCCCCGCCGAACCCCCGGTGCCGATCCCTGCGCCCCGGGATGAGGACTCTTCTAAGCTCGACCCGTGACCTCCGCAGATGTCGAGCGTTTCGTCCCGGAGCCGCAGAAGGACACCTACACCACGGCCGCCGACAACGGCCGCACGCCCTTCCAGCGCGACCGCGCGCGGGTGCTGCACTCCGCGGGCTTCCGCCGGCTGGCCGCCAAGACCCAGGTCCACACGGCCGGCACGGACGCGTTCCTGCGGACCAGGCTCACCCACTCGCTGGAGGTCGCCCAGATCGGCCGGGAGATGGGCGCGCGGCTCGGCTGCGACCCCGACGTGGTCGACACCGCCGGCCTCGCGCACGACCTCGGGCACCCGCCGTTCGGGCACAACGGCGAGGACGCGCTCGACGCCGTCGCGGAGGCGTGCGGGGGCTTCGAGGGCAATGCGCAGACGCTGCGGGTGCTGACCCGGCTGGAGGCCAAGGTCCCGGGCGCCGGGCTCAACCTCACCCGCGCGGCGCTGGACGCGGTCTCGAAATACCCCTGGTTCCGGGAGCCCGGAAAACGCAAGTTCGGTGTGTACCCCGACGACGCCGCCGTGTTCGCCTGGCTGCGCGCGGACGCGGGAGCCGCCCGCTGCCTCGAGGCGCAGGTGATGGACTGGGCCGACGACGTCGCCTACTCCGTGCACGACCTGGAGGACGGCATCCACGGCGGCTACGTGCACCTGGCCCCGCTGCGCATCGACGCCGGCGAGCGCGGGGCGCTGTGCGCGGACGTGGCCGCCGCGTACTCCCACGAGTCGGCCGCCGACCTCGAGGCCATCCTGCTCGACCTGCTGGCCGACCCGGTGTTCGAGCCGCTGGACGACTACGACGGCAGCCACCCCGCGCAGATCGCCCTCAAGCGGATGACCAGCGTGCTGACCGGCCGGTTCGCCGCGGCGGCGGTCGCGGCCACGCGCGAGCGCCACGGGCCGTCCCCGTTGCGCCGGTACGCCGCCGACCTGCTCGTCCCGCCGCTGGTGCGGGCGCACTGCGCGCTGCTCAAGGGGATCGCACTGCGGTACGTGATGCGGCGCCCCGGCTCCTCCCAGCGCTACGCCGACGAGGTGGGCATCCTGCAGACGCTGGTGAAGGCCCTGCTGGCGCGGGGCGACGAGGCCCTCGACCCGGTCTTCGCCCCGATGTGGCGGGCGGCCCCCGACGACGCGGCCCGGCTCCGGGTGGTGATCGACCAGGTGGCCAGCCTGACCGACCAGTCCGCTGTGGCGTGGCACGCGCGCCTGGCCGGTTCGTGACAGGCTTGACGTCATGGCTGATGAGCGCACGTTTGTGATCGTCGGGGCGAGCCTGGCCGGCGCGAAGGCGGCGGAGACGCTGCGCGCCGACGGCTTCACCGGCAAGATCGTCCTGATCGGCGAGGAGACCGAGCGCCCCTACGAGCGCCCCCCGCTGTCCAAGGACCACCTGCACGGCAAGGAGGGCGCGCGGGAGAAGGCGTTCGTGCACGAGCCCGGCTGGTACGCCGAGCACGACGTCGACCTGCGCCTCGCCACCCGCGTCACCCACCTGGACCCGGCGGCCAAAACCGTGACCCTGGACGGCGTCGACGAGCTGCACTACGACAAGCTCCTGCTCACGACCGGCTCCCGGGTGCGCACCCTGGACGTGCCGGGCGCCCAGCTGCCGGGGGTGCGCTATCTGCGGACCGTCGACGAGTCCGACGCCCTGCTGGACCACCTCAAGCGCGCGGCGAACGTGGTCGTCGTCGGCGCCGGCTGGATCGGCCTGGAGACCGCGGCCGCCGCCCGCCACCACGGCGCCACCGTGACCGTGGTGGAGCTGGCCGACCTGCCGCTGCAGCGCGTCCTCGGCGACGAGGTGGCCCGGGTGTACGCCGACCTGCACCGCGCCCACGGCGTGACCTTCCGCTTCGGCGCCAAGGTCGCCTCCTTCAACGGGACCGCCGCCCTGGAGAGCGTCGTGCTGGACGACGGCACCGAGCTCCCCGCCGACCTCGCCGTCGTCGGCGTCGGCATCCAGCCCAACACCGAGCTGGCCGTGGACGGCGGCCTGGCGGTGGACAACGGCATCCTGGTCGACGCGGGCCTGCGGACCTCGGCCCCGGACGTGTACGCCGCGGGCGACGTGGTCAACCTCGACCACCCGCTCTTGGGCCGGCGGGTCCGGGTCGAGCACTGGGCGAACGCCCTGAACGGCGGCAAGGCGGCGGGCAAGGCCCTGCTGGGCGAGGACATCACCTACGACCGCGTGCCCTACTTCTTCTCCGACCAGTACGACCTCGGCATGGAGTACAGCGGCTACGCCGACGCCTCGGACCAGGTCGTCTTCCGCGGCTCGCCCGCCATCGAGGACGGCAAGGCCCCGGAGTTCATCGCCTTCTGGGTGCGCGACGGCCGCGTCCTGGCCGGCATGAACGCCAACGTCTGGGACGTGACCGACCCGATCCAGGCCCTCGTCCGCGCCGGCCACCAGGGCCGCGCGGTGGACCTGGCCAAGCTGGCCGACCCCACCGTCCCGCTGGACAAGCTCCTCGACTGATCTCCACCGCGGGCCCACAACTCCTGCACAGTCGCTGCCTAGGCTTCGTGCTCGTGTCGCGACTCAGCGGCTTGTGGGCCTGCACCGTGGGGTTCATCGGCCTTCTTCTGCTGCTCTGGTACCTGCACCCGATCACCGACCAGCGCCAGTGCCCGAACTGGGGCGCCAACGGCAACGCGAGTGCCTTCGTGGACGAGCGGTGGGACTTACGGCTGCCCCTGCTGATCGTGGCCTGGCTGGTGGCGGTCCTCGTGGAGCAGGCCCTGCCGCCGGCCCGCCGCTCCCCGACCCGCGGGGCGCGGGCCGTGGCCGCCGTCCTGGTGCCGGTCGTGGCCGGCTGCTGCGGCGTCTTCCCGTTGCTCATCGTGTGTCACTGAAATTTGTCAGCGCTTTGTCGAGAACGGCTGGGCGGCTCCGTCCCCGGGGCATGGAGACGCACGAGATCGCCGAGATTCTGAACCGTCCGATCAGCCGCGAGCTGCTGGCCCGTGACCTGACCCGGCTGGCCTACGTGGCCACGGACGGGACGCCGCGCAGCATTCCGATCGCCTTCACCTGGAACGGCACCGAGATCGTGCTGTGCACCACGAAGAACGCGCCGAAGCTGCCCCACCTGCGGGCCAACCCGATGGTCGCTTTGACCATCGACACCGAGGTGCACCCGCCGAAGATCCTGCTCCTGCGCGGGCGGGCGGCGCTGGACGTGGTGGACGGCATCCCGGACGAGTACCTGCAGATGAACGGCAGCTACGCGATGACCGACGAGCAGCGGGTGGAGTGGGAGGCCGAGATCCGGTCCCTGTACGACGGGATGGTCCGGATCGTGATCACGCCGACGTGGGCCAAGCTCATCGACTTCGAGACCACCCTGCCGAGCGCCGTCGAGGAACTGGTACGGCAGCGCGCCGAGCGGCAGAACGCCTAGGCCGCGCGGCGGGTCGGGGTGTCGTTGACGCGGGCCTGGCCTTGGATCAGGCGCAGGCGGGCCGGGGCGGGGGCCGGGGGCTCCTCGTCCAGCGCCGCGGGGCGCCGCCACTGCCAGGGCGGCCCCTGTCGTCCGGCCGGCGGGCGGCCCGGGTCGAGGGCGGGGCGGGACAGGGCGAGGACGATCCCGTAGCCGGCCAGCACGAAGCCGTGCGAGATGAGGCGGGTCGTTTCGACCGTACCGTTGAGGAGGTCGCTCGTGCTGAGCAGGGCGAGCAACGCGACGAACGCGGTCAGCATCGGCAGCGCCCCGGCGGGGGTGGCGCGCCGGGTGGCGATCCAGGCGAACCCGGCGCCGATGGCCACGTTCCAGGCGGCCGACTCGTGGAAGACGTGGCCGGAGCCGTGGACATGGTTGGCGCTGGCCGCGGCGGCCGCCTGGGTGATGCCGAGGAAGAACTGGGCCAGCCCGAAGAGCCCGAGCAGCACCCGCAGCGCGAGCACCAGGCGCCGCTTGTCGACGAGCTTGCGCTTCGGTGGCTTGAACCCGGCGAGCAGGGACTCCACCGCGGGCGGCGTACCCGGCACCGGCTGCAACCGGACCAGCCGGGTCACCGCCGACGCCTCCCGCTCCCACTGGCGGCAGGCCGGGCAGACCGCCAGGTGCGCGTCGACCAGCGCCGGCGCGATCGCTTCGTCCTCGCCGTCGAGCCGGGCCGACAGCGCCTCTCGGTACCGCTCACACTCCACGGTTGGATTGTCGCCGCCCAGCCCCGGATAGTTCCACCGGCGGTCAAGCCCGTTCTGCCAGTGCGGACGTCCAGAGGTGCGTCAGCGTTTCGACGAGCACCTCCCGATCGTCGAACGGCGGCACCCCGCACGCGGCCAGGTAGTAGAGCCGCTCCCCCAGCCAGGTCAGCGACGCCGCCAGAGCCGGCCGGTCGACCCCCTCCAGGCGCGGGTCGTCGGCGATGCGGACCAGGGTGGCCTCGGTGAACGTGGCCATCTGGGCCAGCCAGAGCTCACGCAGCTGGGGGTCGGCGCCCCAGCTCTCCACGATCGCGCGCAAGACCCCGGCGTTGGCGAGCCACAGGTCAGCTCCGGCGGCAATACCGTGCCGCAACGCGTCCCGCGGGCTCATCGCCTCCTCCCGCGCCTGGTCCGCCGCCTGCTTTGCGTCCGGGCGCGCTGCCTCCCTCGCGTTCAGGACCGCCTGCCCGGAAAGCCACGGCTGGGCCGCCTCGTGGCCGGCTCCTACGGCGCGGCGGACCAGCTCGGCCAGCGCTGCCTGTTTGCCTGGGAAGTAGAAGTAGAAGCTGGCCCGCGACACCCCGGCGGCGGCGATGATCTCGGCCACGCTCAGCGAGTCGAAGGTGCGCTCGTCGAGCAGCCGGCGCAGCGCCTCCAGAATGCGTTCGCGCAGTTCGGGGCTGGGTCCGGCGGGTTCGTCGCGGCGGGCGTTCACAGCTTCTACAGTACAAGATGGGTCGTCTGGACATTGTGACCAGACAGCTTGTATGGTCGATGCATGAGGTATCAGACCTTCGGCCGGACCGGCCTGCGTGTCTCTGAGCTCGTGCTGGGCGCCATGACGTTCGGCGAGCAGGGCGGGGTCGGCGCGCCGGTTGAGGAGTGCCGCCGCATCCTCGACGCGTACGACGACGCGGGTGGCAACATGGTCGACACCGCGATCAACTACCGGGGCGGCGCCAGCGAGGAGATCGTCGGCGAGCTGCTGCAGGGGCGGCGGGAGCGGTTCGTGCTGTCGACGAAGTACACGGTCACGCGCGACGCGGCCGATCCCAACGGTGGCGGCAACCATCGCCGCAACCTGCGCCGCTCGCTGGAGACCAGCCTGCGCCGGCTGCGCACCGACCACATCGACGTCTATTGGGTGCACATCTGGGACCGGCGCACGCCGATCGAGGAGACGATGCGCGCCCTCGACGACGCCGTCCGCGCCGGTCAGATCCTGTACACGGGCATCTCCGACGCCCCTGCCTGGCTCGTGTCCCGCGCCAACACCCTGGCCGAGTGGCGCGGCTGGACCCAGTTCGCCGGCCTCCAGGTCCCCTACAGCCTGATCAACCGCGACGCCGAGCGGGAACTGCTGCCGATGGCCGACGCCTTCGGGATGTCGGTCACGGCCTGGAGCCCGCTCGCAGGAGGAATTCTATCCGGCAAGTACGACAATTCTCCGCCGCCGAACGAAGCCGCGAACCAGGCGGCGAACCAAGCGGCGAACCAAGCGGCGAACCAAGCGGCGAACCAAGCGGCGAACGAAGCGGCGAACGAAGCGGCAAACCGAGCGACAAACGAAACGGCGGCGAACCAAACGGCGAACCAAACGGTGGCGAACCAAGCGGCGGCGAACGAAACGGCGGCGATCGAAACGGCAAACCAAGCGGCGGCGAAGGCGCCAAAAGCCCGCCTCGACCGGTCCGCGATCAGCGAGCACGACCTCGCCGTGGCGGGAGCGGTCCGCACGGTCGCGGACGAGCTGGGCGCCACCCCTGCACAGGTGGCGCTCGCCTGGACCCGTCGTCGCCCCGGCGTCCTGCCGATGCTTGGCGCCCGTACCGTGGAACAGCTCCGCGACAACCTGGGCTGCCTGGACCTCGCCCTCACCCCGGAATTGGCCGAGAAGCTGGAAGCCGCCACCGAGTTCAAGGCCGGCTTCCCCACCGACTTCATCAACCAGACCGAGCGGTGGGTCCTGGGCGCCTCAGCGCTCTAGACCCGCCGCAGCAGGTACGTGTCCATGATCCAGCCCTTGCGCTCCCGCGCCTCGGCTCGCACCTGCGCGATTTTGTCGATCACGTCGCCGAGCCGGCCGCTGAGCAGGATCTCGTCCGGCGTGCCGAGGTACGCGCCCCAGTAGATGTCGATGGCCTCGTCGCGGTACCGGCGGCAGGCCAGCCCGGCGTCGAGCATCACGACCACGTCGTCGGAGCCGGCCGGCCATTCCGAAGCGAGCCGTCGCCCGGTCGTGATGAGCACGGACCCGGCCACGCGGTTGAGCGTCACCCGGTGCCGGGCGGTCAGGATCTGCACGCTGCTGATGCCCGGCACCACGGCGAAGTCGACGCCGAGCGAGTCGAGGATGCGGATCGTCCCGTCGTACAGTGCCGGGTCGCCCCACGCCAGGATGCCCCCGACGCCGTCCGGGCCGAGCTCGCGCTCGATCGCCTCGCCGAGCAGCCGCGCCCGCTCGTCCCGCCAGTCCTTCACGGCGCCCTGGTAGTCGGCCGCGGCCCGGTCCCGCGGCGGATCGGCGATCACGACCGTGCGGGAGCCGGCGCGGGTGACGTACCGCTCGAGGAGGGCCCGGCGCGCCTCGGTCAGCTCCGCCGCAGCCTCGCCCTTGTCGAGCACGAAGAACACGTCGACCTCGTTCATGGCGTTGATCGCCTGGACGGTCACCTGCTCCGGGTCGCCCGCCCCGACACCAATGATCAACACCTTGCGCATGCGGCCATCGTAAAAGCCGCGCAAGACGTCCCGCCGAGTAGGCCCGCCCCACCCCGCATCGCGGCGTCACCTCCAGCCACGCGGCTGGGGCCACGTCAGGCCAGACAAGCCCGGGTCTCGGCCGCCTCGACCGCCGCCCCACCCGGCGCCGCGGCGTCAGCTTCGCCCCACCCCGCGCCGCAGCGTCAGCTTCGCCTCACCCCGCGCCGCGGCGTTAGCTTCGCCCCACCCCGCGCCGCGACGACAGCTCCAGCCACGCGGCCGGCGCAAGGTCAAGCCGGATAAGCCCGAGTCTCGGTCGCCTTGACCGCCGCCCACACCTCGCGCCCCGGCGTCAGCTCCAGGTGCGCAGCCGCCGCCGGCGTGACGTCCGCCGCCGCCCGCAGCACCCCGTCGAGCTGGATCCGCAGGTTGTCCCCATGCCGCTGCAGGCCCGCGATCGTCGCCGGCCAGGTGTTGCGCGGGCTACCGTCGGGCCGGGACCCGTGCAGCGCCACCGCCGACGGCGGGAACGCCACGAACGCGTCCCCCTGCAGCGCGTCGGCCGCCGTCAGCACGATCCCGCCCACGTCGATCGCGTGCCCGTCGGCCCGCCCCCGGTACAGGTTCAGCCCGACCAGCCGCGCCACGTACTCGGTCCGCGGCCGCGCGGTGATCTCGGCCGCGTCCCCCTCCTGCACGACGCCGCCCTGCTCCACGATCACCAGGCGATCGGCCAGCACCAGCGCGTCGAGCGGATCATGCGTCACCAGCAGCGTCGCACCCGGATGCCCGGCCAGATGGCGCTGCAGCTCGGCGCGGGTGTCGGCCCGGGTCCCCGCGTCCAGCGCGGCGAGCGGTTCATCAAGCAACAACAGCGCCGGTTGTACTGCCAGTGCCCGCGCCAACGCCACCCGCTGCGCCTGCCCGCCGGAGAGCTGCCGGGGTTTACGCCGCGCGAAATCGCCCAGCCCCACGCGGCCCAGCCACGCCGTCGCCTCCGCGCGCGCAGTCCGGCGGTCCCGCCCGTGCCGCCGCGGCCCGAACGCCACGTTGTCGAGCGCGGTCAGGTGCGGGAACAGCAGGTACTCCTGGAACACCACCCCGATCGACCGCCGCTCCGGCGGCACCCACTCCCGCCGCGCCGGCCGGTCGAGGTCCTTGCCGTCGAGCGCGATGTGCCCGTCGGTCAGCGAGGCGAGCCCGGCCAGCGCCCGCAGCGCCGTGGTCTTCCCCGCCCCGTTCGGCCCGAGCAGCGCGACCACCTCCCCCGCCGAGATCCGCAACTCGACGTCCAACCGAAACGTGCCGCGATCCACGACGAGCCGCGCATCGAGAAAGTCGCTCATACCGAAATCCAGCCGCCGAGCCGCACAGCCAACGAGCCGCTCATACCGAGCTCCAGCCGCCGAGCCGCGCAGCCAAAGAGCCGCGCAGGCAAGAAGCCGCGCGAGCCAAGAAAGCCGCGCGGGGGCAAGAAGCCGCGGGCCAAGAAGCCACAGGCCAAGAAAGTTCCGAGGCCAAGAAGTCGCGAGGCCAAGAAGTCGCGAGGCCAAGAAGTCGCTCGAACCGAGACCCGACCGTCGAGCCGGGCGGCAAAAAAGGCGTTCATGCGGCCGAGATCCATTTGTCGCGCAGCGAGGCCAAAATCGCGACCGAGACGGCGAGCAGGATCAGGCTCAGCACGATGGCGGCCTGGATGTCGGTCTCCAGCGCGAGGTACACCTCCAGCGGCATCGTCCGCGTGCGCCCCGGGAAGCTGCCCGCGAACGTGATCGTCGCCCCGAACTCGCCGAGCGCGCGGGCCCAGCACAGCACCCCGCCGGCCGCGATGCCCGGCGCCACCAGCGGCAGGGTCACGTGCGTGAAGGTCGTCCAGCGCCCGGCCCCGAGGGTGGCCGCCGCCTCCTCGTAGCGGCTGTCCGCCCCGCGCAGCGCGCCCTCGACCGCGATGATCAGGAATGGCATCGCCACGAACGCCTCGGCCAGGACGACGGCGCTGGTGGTGAACGGCAGCGTGATTCCGAACGCGCGGTCCAGGTATTGCCCCAGGATGCCCCGCCGCCCGAACACGAGCAGCAGCGCCACGCCCCCGACCACCGGCGGCAGCACCAGCGGCACCGTCACGATCGCCCGCACGATCCGCCGCCCGGGGAACTCCACCCGCGCGAGCAGCCAGGCCAGCGGCACCCCGAACACCAGGCACAGCACGGTGGCGATGGTCGCGCTCTGCAGCGACAGCCGCAGCGCCGTCAGCACCCCGGGCTGCGTGATCCGCTCCGGCAGCGTGGTCCAGGGCGCGCGGATCAGGAGCCCGGCCAAGGGAAGTACCAGAAAAAGCAACCCGATGCCCGCGGGCAGCAGCAGCCCCAGCGGGACCCGCCGCTGCCGGGCCGAACCGGCGCCCCTCGCGAGGCGCCGGCCCGTCGAACCGGAGACGCGGTCGGTCACGGAGCCTGGAAGCCGGCGTCCGCGAGGACCGCCTTGCCCTTGTCCGACAGCACGTAGGCGACGAAGGCCTTGGCCCCCGCCGCGTTCGGGGCGCTCTTGAGCACCACGATCGGGTAGTTGTTGATGGCGCCCGCGGACTCCGCGAACTCCACGCCGTCGACGTTGGCCGCCGCGGCCTTGGCGTCGGTGCGGTACACCAGGGCGGCGTCCACCTCGCCCAGGGTCACCTTGGACAGCGCCGACTTCACGTCCTGCTCCAGGGTCACCGGGGTGAGCTTGACGTTCGCCGCGGTCAGGGCGGTCTTGGCGGCCGCGCCGCACGGCACCTGCTCCGCGCACAGGGCCACCTTCACGCCCGGCTTGGTCAGGTCGGCCAGGGTCTTGACGCCCTTGGGGTTGCCCTTCGGCACGGCGATCACGAGCTGGTTCTTCACGAACGTGGTCGGCTCGCCCGAGGCGTTGCCGGCGTCGGTGACGGTCTTCATGTTCGCGGGCGCGGCCGAGGCGAACACGTCGGCCGGGGCGCCCTGGTTGATCTGGGTGGCGAGGGCGGAACTGCCGGCGTAGTTGAAGGTGACCTTGCTGCCGGGGTTGGCCGCCTCGAAGTCCTTGCCGATCTTGTTGAAGGACTCGGTGAGCGACGCCGCCGCGAAGACGTTGATGGTGCCGGTGACGCCGGTCGCCGCGCCCGAGGTCGGGGCGGCCGGCTGGTTGTTCGTGTCGTTGCTGGTGTCGTCCCCGCAGCCGGCCAGGCCGGTCAGCCCGACCGTGACCGCCACGAGCGCGGCCAAGAACGCACGCCTCATCGATGTCCCCTCTCCAATACCCGCTCCACCACGACGGTGGTCGACTTGATCACGGCGATGGCCACCGACCCGACCTGCAGGTCGAGCTCGTCGGCGGCCTCCCGGCTCATCAGCGACACCACCCGGAACGGCCCGGCCTGGATGTCGACCTGGGCCATCACGGTGTCCTTGACCACGGCGGTGACGATCCCGCGCAGCCGGTTGCGCGCCGACGAGCCCTCGGCCCCCGCGTCCGCCTCGGCCGCCTGCGACCGAGCGAACGCGGCCAGGTCGACGCCGTCGATCACGCGGTGCCCGTGCTCGTCCCGCCCGGCGGCCACCTTGCCGGCGTCGACCCAGCGCCGGAGCGTGTCCGCGCTGACGCCGAGCAACTCGGCCGCCTCGCCGATCCGGAACGTCGTCATGGTCGAAAGCCTATATCTCGCAGTTGCGAGGGCGAATCGGTCTCCAGGCTGGTATCTGCACAACAAAATGCGACCGGGGCATGATGGACCCATGACGCAGCGCTGGTCCGAGGTGCTCAGCCTGGTGACGTACGCGGTCGCGCCGGGTCCGTCCACGGTCGTAGTCGACGGCACGGACGCCGAGGTGGTGGCGGACACGGCCGACCGGCTCGCCGCGACCCTGCGGGAGGCCGCCGCCGTACGCCACGAAGGCACCACCATCGACGTCGAGGGCGGCGGCCCGCGCGTGGTCGTGTGGCTGCGCACGTCCCGCGACCGCCACGCCGAGGAGGCGGCCCGCGGCGACCACGCCGACATCGTGGTCGACCTGCACGACCGCGCCTGGCCGGTGATCCGCCACGTCGCGCCCCACCTGGCCGAGCACCAGCGGTGGTACCTGCGGGAGTCCCGCGCCTTCTTCGGCGTCCGCGCGGCCACCTGGGACACCCGCTTCGGGGACGACGCTCCGGCCTACGCGGCCGCGGTGTGCCGGGCCGGGCTCCCGAGCGGCGGCACGGTGCTCGACGCGGGCTGCGGCACCGGCCGCGCCCTGCCCGCCCTGCGCGACGCGGTCGGGCCGGCGGGGACGGTGATCGGGCTGGACGTGACGGCGGAGATGCTGGAGGTCGCCCGTACCCGCGAAGAGTTCTTGATTTTGGGCGATGCCCGCCGGCTGCCGTTCGCGACCGGCGCCCTCGACGCGATCTTCGCCGCCGGCCTCGTGATGCACCTGCCCGACGCCACCGAGGGGCTGCGCGAACTGGCCCGCGCGACCCGGCCCGGCGGCCGCCTGGTGCTCTTCCACCCCTCGGGCCGGGCCCGGCTGGCCGCCCGCCACGGTCGCACGCTGCGCCCGGACGAGCCGCTGGCCCAGAGCCCGCTCACGGCGGCGTGCGAGGCGTCCGGCTGGACCTTGACCGAGTACGACGACGGCGAGGATCGGTTCTTCGCGCTGGCCGTCCGCCACGCCCGGCCGCGGGAGACGCCGCGACCAGGAAACACAGGCAGGCGCCCCGCTAAATCGTGATATGTCCGAAATATCCGGTGAGGAACGAGCCGGATATTTCGCGACCAACCAACTAAACCGGCGTCAGAAGACCACGCTCAGACAGAAGATCGCGAACCTTGCGCTCCTCAGGCTCCGGCAGCAGCGTGAACGGCAGCACCAGGAGACCGTTGCCCCCGACCACGACGATCCAGAACTCGCCGTTGTCCTCGACCCGCTCGACGGCCGACCACTCGTACCCCGTGCGCATCGAGGGCGTGAAGACCCGCACGCCGGTGTCGGTGATCTCGTAGGTGGCCGTCTCCGCGAACACCCCGGTCCGCGCCTTCGCCGCCGCCTGGGTCAGCAGCCACGGGCCGACGAGGATCACCACGCCCGGGGTCAGCAGCACGCCCGCGCCGATCGGGAGGCCGAGGATGAGGGCGCTGAGCCCGGCGACCGACAGGCCCCCGCCGATCATGTTCCACGAGCGCAGGCTGCCCCGCATGCGCGCCCGCAGGGCCCGGCGCGTCCGGCCGCGGTCCGGCTGGACCGTCAGCGTGATCAGCATCAGTCCCCGTTCATCGATTGCTGCCGTAGGGTACGCCATCCGTGCGGGACGGGAAGACCGGGCCCGGGGCAAATCCTGACCTTGCGAGCGGGCCGATCGGGTGCATGCTGTGGCCATGAACATCCGCAGTGACCAGCGCGCCGACGCCTGGGAACGGCGCACCGCCGGGCCGCTCACCGCGCTGGCCGTGGTGTTCCTCGTCGCGTACGCGGTGCCGATCCTGCGCCCGGAACTGGCCCGGACCTGGCACGACGCCTGCCAGGTCGCCAACATCACGATCTGGGCCCTGTTCGTGGGCGACTACGTGGTCCGGTTCCTGTTGCACGTCGAGCGGATCCGGTTCGTGCGCGGGAATCTGTTCGATTTGGCGGTACTGCTGCTGCCGGTTCTTCGCCCTTTGCGCGTCCTGCGGCTGTTCACGGCGGTCCTCGTGCTGACGCGGCGCACGGAGGCGTGGGCGCGCGGCCGGCTGGCACTGTATGTGGGCGCGACGAGCATCCTGCTGATCTTCGTGGCGGCGCTGGCCGTGCTCGACTCCGAGCGGGCCAACCCGGACGCGAACATCACCAGCTATGCCGACGCCGTGTGGTGGGCCTGCGTGACGATCACGACCGTCGGCTACGGCGACCACTTCCCCACCACCACCGACGGCAAGCTGGTCGCGGTGGGGCTGATGATGGGCGGGATCGGCCTCATCGGTTTCGTGACCGGCTCGCTGGCCACCTGGATCGTCGACCGGATCTCGGTCAAGGACGACAACACCCAGGACGCCACCAAGAGCGACATCGCGCAGGTCCTGGCCGAGGTCAAGGCGCTGCGCGAGGAGGTCGCGGTGCTCCGGCAGGCTCAGGCGGCCGAGCCGACGGTCCAGTAGACCTGGTTGTAGTCGACGAGCTCCAGGCGGTCGCCGGCGTCCCGGTACGTCGTGATCCCGCAGTTGGCGGGCGACTGCCCGGCCGGCCACTTCTGCGCCTGGGCGTACGTCCAGCCCTCGAGCAGGAAGCGGAAGCAGCGCAGCGTGCCGCCGTGGGTGACGATCATGATCTTCTTGCCGGGGTGGTCGCGGAAGAGCGTGTTGATGAACTCGTGCACGCGGCCGGTGACGTCGGCCAGGCTCTCCCCGCCGGGCGGGCGGGCCATGAAGCCGCCGAACGTCTGCCAGTACTCGTTGAGCCACGGAAACGCCGCCTCGGCCTCGGCGGTCGTCATGTCGTAGGCGAAGCCCGGGTCCCGCTCGCGGATGAACAGGTCGGCCTTGACCTTCATCCCGGCGCGCTCGGCGGTCGTGTACGCGGCCAGCACGCCCTCGGCGGTCTGCTCGGTGCGCGCGTACCCGCTGGTGAACACGTAGTCGAAGGCGCCGAAGCGCTCCCGGACGGCGTGCCCGGTCTGCTCGGCCTGCTTGCGCCCGTCGGCGGTCAGCTCGATGAGATGGTCCGGCACGCCGCGGACCACCTGGCGGGCGGCGTCGTCGGCGAAGTACACACTGCCCTTCTTGGCCTGGTTGCGCGCCGACTCGGCGTGCCGGACGAGGACCAGCAGGGCTGGGCGAGAGGTGTCCACCTACGACTCGTACTGCTCCTGCGGCACCGGGATCAACGTGACCTCGGACACCGAGATGAACGGGATCGCCTCGCCATTGACGTCGTCGGTAATCTCGCGGCCGCTGTACTTGCCCGTGACCTGCACCCATTGCTGGTCGGCCAGCCCGTCGGGCAGCTCCCCGTCGAGCGCGACCTTGACCGGCCGGGCGTCGGCCGCACAGCAGCTGACCATCATGCGGGCCAGCAGCCACTGGTCCTGCGGCCCGCGCATCGCGAAGCCGGTGAGCTGGATGCGCCGCTCGCCGAGCGACACGCCCTTGTCGAACACGGCCCGCGAGGCGTAGTCGAGCATCGTGAGCGGGAGCGGATCGCCGGCGGGCAGCGGCGCGTACTCCGAGCGCGCGGTCACCGCCGAGCCCGAGCGGCCGGCCGCGTAGGAGCCGAGCGCGGGCGGGGCGAACAGCAGCAGCCCGAGCACCGGGGCGAGCAGCAGCCAGGCCACCTTGGGCCCGTGGTGCGCGTGGCCGTGGCCGTCGTCGTCGTGCCCCTTGTGCCCGCGCAGCTCGTACCAGAGCGTGAACAGCCCGGCGAGGACCAGCAGCACGCCGGCCGCGATCAGGTACGGCTGCAGGCCCGCCTTGACGTAGTTGAGGTACTGCCCGCTCAGCGACGCCCGCAGCACGGCTCCGCCGATCAACAGCAGAATCACGGCCTGAGCCTGCTTGTTCACAACAGCACCGGTCCCAGGATCGCGGAGACGAGGATCGCCACGACGAACGTGACGGGGGCGAAGCGCAGGGCGAACGAGCGGCCGAAGATGCCGGCCTGCATCGCGAACAGCTTCAGGTCGATCATCGGCCCGACGACGAGGAACGCGAGCCGGGCGGTGAGCGAGAACTGGGTCAGCGAGGCGGCCACGAACGCGTCGGCCTCGGAACAGATCGAGAGCAGTACCGCCAGCAGCCCCAGCGACACGATCGCCAGCACGGGATTCGCGGCGACGTGCTCCAGCCAGCTCTTCGGCACCACGACCGAGATGACGGCGGCGCAGGCGGCCCCGATCACGAGGAAGCCGCCGGCGTGCAGGACGTCGTGGCGTACCGACGCCCAGAACGCCGGCCATTTGGCCATCCCGTCCAGGTGCGCCCGCGACGGCATCCGCAGCCAGCTGCCCTTGCCGAACGCCTGCCAGAGCCAGCCCATCAGGCAGGCGACGACGAGGCTGGCCACGGCCCGGCCGACCACCATCTGCGGCTGGCCCGGGAAGGCGACCGCGGTGGAGATCAGCACGACGGGGTTCACGGCGGGCGAGGCGAGCAGGAACGCGAAGGCGGCGGCCGGGGTTACCCCGCGACGCACGAGCGCGCCGGCCACGGGCACGGACGCGCACTCGCAGCCCGGCAGCACGACGCCCGCCACCGATGCCGTCGGTACCGCGAGCGCCGGGTGCTTCGGCAGTGCCTTGGCGAAGAACGACGGCGGGACGAACACGGCGATGATCGCGGAGAGCACGACGCCGAAGACGAGGAACGGGATCGCCTGGGTGAGCACCGAGACGAACACGGTGAGCCAGGTCTGCAGGGCGGGCGTGGCGAGCGAGCGGGTGATCGGCTCGCGCAGCAGCACCACGAGCACCAGCACGACCGCGAGGACCTCGACCGATCCCGGCCGCCAGCCCCGTTTCGGTTCGGCCTCCGCCTCGGGAGCCGGGTGTTCCTCGGTCACCGTCACGCGAAGGAGGCTACCCCGTCGATTGGTACCGTCGGCATGAAGCGCCGACGAACACTTCGGAGAGTGAGCGATGAGCGACGCCCGGGCCCTGGTGGCCGTCTTCGACTCGCCGGTCGCCGGCCACCTGCTGCGGTTCGCGGCCACCCTGGACTTCCGGGTGGCGCTGGCCGAGCCGGGCCTCGACGGCATCGCGATCGACGCGGACACCGACATCGTGGTGTGCGACCACGACCGGCCCGAGCTGGGCCCGGTCCTGCGCGAGGCCCTGCGGACGCCCGCGCGCTGGATCGGCGTGATGGGCAGCCCCCGGCACGCCGGACCGCACGTCGAGGCGCTGCGAAGCCTCGGCGTCGAAGAAGCGGACATCGCCCGGGTGCACCGGCCGATCGGGCTCAACATCGGCTCGCGCACGCCGGCCGAGATCGCCCTCGCGACCCTCGCCGGGCTGGTCGCCGATCGCAACGACCGGCCCGGCGGGTTCGCGTTCTGAGGCCCTAGCAGCCCGGGAGGCGCTCGATCAGGTACGTCTCGACCTGGTCGATCGAGACCCGCTCCTGCGTCATGGTGTCGCGGTCCCGGATCGTGACGGCGTTGTCGTTGAGCGTGTCGAAGTCGACGGTCAGGCAGTACGGCGTGCCGATCTCGTCCTGCCGCCGGTAGCGCCGGCCGATGCCCTGGGCGTCGTCGAAGTCCACCGTCCAGCGCTTGCGCAGCTGGGCGGCGAGGTCGCGGGCCTTGGGCGAGAGGTCGGCGTTGCGCGACAGGGGCAGCACCGCGGCCTTGACCGGGGCGAGCCGCTTGTCGAAGCGCATGACCGTGCGCTTGTCGACCGAGCCGCTGGTGTTCGGCGCCTCGTCCTCGTCGTACGCCTCGAGCAGGAACGCCAGCACGGCCCGGGTGAGGCCGGCGGCGGGCTCGATGACGTACGGCACCCACCGCTCCTTCTTCTCCTGGTCGAAGTAGGACAGGTCGACACCGGAGTGCTTGGAGTGCGTGGTGAGGTCGAAGTCGGTGCGGTTGGCGATGCCCTCGAGCTCGGAGAACTCCTGGCCACCGAAGCGGAAGCGGTACTCGATGTCGACCGTCCGCTTCGAGTAGTGCGAGAGCTTCTCCTTCGGGTGCTCGTAGAAGCGCAGGTTGTTCTCGGAGATGCCCAGGTCGAGGTACCAGTTCCAGCGCTGCTGCAGCCAGTACTCGTGCCATTCCTCGTCGCTGCCGGGCTCGACGAAGAACTCCATCTCCATCTGCTCGAACTCGCGGGTCCGGAAGATGAAGTTGCCCGGGGTGATCTCGTTGCGGAAGCTCTTGCCGATCTGCGCGATGCCGAACGGCGGCTTCTTGCGCGCGGCGCCCGCCACGTTGTTGAAGTTGACGAAGATGCCCTGCGCGGTCTCGGGCCGCAGGTAGTGCAGGCCCTCGTCGTTCTCCACGGCGCCCAGGTAGGTCTTCATGAGGCCGTTGAACATCCGCGGCTCGCTGAAGGTGCCCTTGTTGCCGCAGTTCGGGCAGTTGATCTCGCCGAGCACGAACGGCTTCTCGGTGCCGTTCTTCTCGACCCAGGCCTCCTCGAGGTGGTCGGCCCGGAAGCGCTTGTGGCAGGACGCGCACTCGGTCAGCGGGTCGACGAACGCGTCGACGTGGCCGGAGGCGACCCAGACGTCCCGGGCCAGGATCACCGCGGAGTCGAGGCCGACGATGTCGTCGCGCTGCTGGACCATCGTGCGCCACCACTGGCGGCGGACGTTCTCCTTGAGCTCGACGCCGAGCGGGCCGTAGTCCCAGGCCGAGCGGGTGCCCCCGTAGATCTCGCTGGACGGGAAGACAAAGCCGCGGCGCTTCGCGAGGCTGACGACGGAATCGATGCGATCTGCGGCCATGGGTTCCTCCTAAGCCTCACGGCGACTGGCTGTCGGCAAGGCTGGTCGTGTTTGGTGTCGGGTGGTGTCCTGCGTGGTGTTCACCCGGGCAAACCGTCAACGTCACGTTCGACGGTACGGTTACGCCGCGTCGAGCCGCACCAGATTAACGGGCGCGCCGCGCGGCCCGGCGAGGGCGGTGGGTCAGTCGATCCCGCCGCAGATCACGTAGCGCGTGCCGGCCTGCTCCATGACGTACTGCTTCTCCACCCACGTCGTCTGCTCGCGCACCCGCGCCGGGACGGTGATCGCGTTGCTGATCGTGACGTTGTCCGCGTCGACCGTGAAGTCGGTGACCGGCGTGGTGCCGAAGTGGTCCTCGAACCAGCCGAGCGAGTGGGTGCGCTGCTCGTCGTCGCAGAGCTGGCGGCGGGCGGTGGTGAAGTCCTCGTCGCGGACCGCGGTCAGGTAGTCCTCGACCACCGCGGCGACCTGGCCCTTGCCGACCCGGTCGGCGTAGGGCAGCAGCAGCGACACGCCGACGACCCCGCCGACGCAGCACAGCACCACGATCAGCCCGCCGATGCCCAGCCCCCACCACAGCCCGCGCAGGTCGCGGTCGCGCGGCGGCGACGCGAACGGCGCGACCACGCCGGGCCCGCGCGGCGGTGGCGGGACCTCGTCCGGCTGCTCCCAGAGGGGTGGCGGGCCGACCTGCGGCGGCATCATGCCGATCAGCCTATCCAAACGCCACGACGATCACTCACGCTCAGGCGCGGTCACTGCTCGTGACGGTCAGTTCACCGCCCGGTGCGGTCTCGGCCAGCACCTCGAACGCCGAGGGCTCGTCGAGCGCCTGGGCCAGCAGCGGGGTGGCGTACATCTTCACGTCGAAGTTGGACAGGGCGCGGCGGTAGGCGCCCACCGACTCCCACTCGGTGAGGATGCTCCAGTGGCTCGGGTCGTCGTACGCGCGTCCGAGGCGGCCGCGCAGGTACCCTTTGCAGGCCGCGAGGGCGGCGAGCGCGGCGTGTGCGCGCCCGGCGAACCCTTCTTCGTCGGCCTCGACGACGAACCTGGTCATCACGAGCATGCCGCCGAGCATACGGAAGGACCACCCATGACCGAGCACGTGCTGCGCCGCCTCGCCCGCGTGAACAGGACCCTGGTGTTCCTGGTGGCCGCGGCGGTCGTGTTCCTGGGCCTGTTCCTGCCGGGAATCGTGGGTTCCGCGGTACTGCTGGTGCTCGCGGCGGGGCTGCTGTGGCTGCTGACGAAGACGTGGCCGGTGACTCCTCCCGCTGCGCGGCTGCCGCGCGTGCTCATCCTCACCCTGCTGATCGCGGTGGCGGCCTTCAAGGCAAGTTGACAACGATTCCCATTATCAGGCACGCTCGAAGGGTGGTTCTCCAGGTCGAACGGGCGGTCGTCGCCTACGGTGGGCGGCCCGTGCTCGACGGGGTGTCGCTCGACGTGCGCGCGGGCGAGGTCGTGGCCATCCTCGGCGCCAACGGGTCCGGCAAGTCCACCCTGGTGAAGGCCGCGATGGGCCTCGCCCCGCTGGCCGGCGGCGAAGTGCGGCTGTTCGGGACCCCGCTGCGCAGGTTCCGCGGCTGGCACCGCATCGGCTACGTGCCGCAGCGCGTCGGGGCCGGCGCCGGCGTGCCCGCCACGGTCGGCGAGGTCGTCGCCGAGGGACGGCTGGCCCGCCGCGGCTTCCTGCGCTTCGCCTCCTCGGCCGACCGCCAGGCCGTCGCCGACGCCCTGGCCGCCGTCGGGCTGGCCGACCGCGTGCGGGAGCCCGTCTCGGTGCTCTCCGGTGGCCAGCAGCAGCGGGTGCTCATCGCCCGCGCCCTGGCCGGCGGCCCCGAGCTGCTGGTGCTCGACGAGCCGACGGCCGGCGTGGACGCGGTCAGCCAGGAGCTGTTCGCCGGCTGCCTGCGCAGGTTCGTCGGGCAGGGCGGCACGGTCGTGTTCGTCGCCCACGAGCTCGGCCCGCTGCGCCCGCTGATCACCCGGGCGGTCGTGGTCAACCGCGGCGAGATCGTGCACGACGGCGCCCCGCCCGCGCACGACAACGACCACGTGCACCCGCACGCCGACCATCTCCATGCCGGCCCCGACCACGCGGTCGGTCCGGAGCGGGCGGCCGCATGAGCATCTTCGCGTACGACTTCATGATCCGCGCGCTGCTCGGAGCGCTCATCACGGGTGCGTCCGCACCGGCGATCGGCACCTATCTCGTCCAGCGCCGGCTCTCGCTGATCGGCGACGGCCTCGGCCACGTCGCGCTCACCGGCGTCGGGCTCGGCCTGCTGCTGCACCAGTCCCCCGTGATCATGGCGGTGCTCGCGGCCGCGGCCGGGGCGGTCGTCATCGAGCTGGTCCGCGAGCGCGGCCGCACGTCCGGCGACATCGCGCTGTCGATGCTCTTCTACGGCGGCATCTCCGGCGGCGTGGTCCTGGTCAACCTCTCCGACGAGCAGAGCAGCCGGAGCCTGGTGACGTACCTGTTCGGCTCGCCGCTGACCACGAACCGCCAGGACCTGACCGTCATGCTGATCCTGGGCGTGGCCGTGCTGGCGGTCGCGATCCTGCTGCGGCCGTGGCTCTTCGCGGTGTGCCACGACGAGGAGTACGCGCGCGTCTCCGGGCTGCCGGTCCGCACCCTGAACCTGGTCCTGGCCATCACCACCGCGGTCACCGTCACGGTGGCCATGCGGGCCGTCGGGCTGCTGCTGGTCAGCGCGCTCATGGTGGTGCCCGTGGCGACCGCGCAGCAGATCACCCGCGGGTTCCGGGCCACCATGCTCGCCGCCATCGGGCTCGGCCTGCTCGTCTCGGGCGCCGGCGTGTGGCTGTCCACCGCGATCGACACCGGCCCCGGGGCGACCGTCGTGCTGCTCGCGATCGCCGGATTCTTCTTCGTGACCGTGGGCATTTCGCTGGTACGGGCGGCAAGACGCGCCCGGCACCGCGCGCCCGACCCCGCGCCGAAGGTCGAAGCCGGTGTCACCTGAGCCCCAGGACGGCTACGAGGCGGCGGGCGAGCTGCTCAAGGCCCTGTCCGCGCCGCTGCGGATCCGGATCGTGACCGAGCTGGCCGGCGGCCCGCAGTGCGTGCACGAGCTGGTGGAGACGCTGGGGGTACCGCAGCCGCTGGTCTCCCAGCACCTGCGCGTCCTGCGCGGCGCGGGCGTCGTGCGCGGTTCCCGGCGCGGCCGCGAGATCGCCTACGCTCTGCTTGATGAACACATCGCGCACATCGTCGCGGACGCCGTCAGCCATGCGCGTGAGGGCTGACCGCCTGGCCGCAGTGGCGCTGGCGGCGGTGCTGGCGCTGACCGGCTGTACCAGCGGCGGCAAGGAAGCCTCCCCGGAGCAGACGCCGTCCCCGGCCGGCCCGGTGGCGACCGACCCGGCCTCGGTGTTCCGGGCGGCGGTCGCGAAGACGAACCAGGTCCCGCTGTCGTTCACGATCGACTCCGACCTCGGCACGATCGGCACCATGACCGGCGACGGCGCGTCCGACCCGAAGCAGAAGGCGACCGCCTACAAGGCCCAGCTGCTGACCACCGACCGGAAGATCGACATCGCCGCGGTGCTGGTGACGCCGGACCTGTACCTCCAGGTCACCGGCCTGACCACGGACCGCTGGGCGCACCTGATCACCACCAAGGTCAAGTCGCTGGCCAAGCTCGGCCTCGACCCCACCGGCAGCCCGACCGGCCTCGGCTCCCTCGCCGACGAGATCGTCACCGTCCAGCAGACCGCCCCGGGCTCCTTCAGCGGCACCCTGGACAAGTCGAAGAACCCCCTGCTGGCCAGCGCGAGCCCGACCGACGCCCTGAAGGCCGTCCCCTTCGAGGCCACCGTGAACTCGGACGGCTACGTCACGCAGCTGGTGACCCACACCCCCGCCGTGGGCGCCGCCCCCGCCTCGACCAGCACCGTCAAGTTCGCCAACTTCGCCAGCAAGACGATCAAGGTCGAGCGCCCGGACTCCTCCACGGTGGAACAGGCCCCCGACGCGTTCTACCAAGCACTGCAGTAACCGCCCGGATACGCGACGCTGGGAGCCATGAAGCTCTATGCCGACCGTGCCCCCGTCGCCATCCGGCAGCTGCTGACCGACGTGCTCGTGGTCGTGTGGGTGTACGCCTGGGTCAGAATCGGGATGGCCGTGTTCGACCTGATCCAGAAGCTCGCCGCGCCGGGCCGCCAGCTCGAGGACGCCGGCAACGGGCTCGCCTCCAACCTCAACGGCGCCGGCGACCGCATCAACCGCGTCCCCGGCGTGGGCGACAACATCGCGGCACCCTTCCGCGACGCCGCCAAGGCCGCCGGCTCGTTGGCCAGCGCGGGCCGGGAGCAGCAGGACATCGTCAACGACCTGGCCTGGATCCTCTCGTTGGTCATCGTCGTCCTGCCGGTCCTGCTGGTCGTCGGCCTCTGGCTGCCGCTGCGCATCCGCTGGGTCCGCCGGGCCGGCTCGGCCGCCCGCCTGCGCGGCGTCACGGCCGGCCGCGACCTGCTGGCCCTGCGCGCCCTGGCCACCCAGCCGCTGAAGCGCCTGCTGAAGGTCGACCCGGAGGTGGCGGCGCTGTGGCGCCGCGGCGATCCGGAGACCGTCGAGGCCCTGGCCCGCCTGGAACTCCGCGCCCTCGGACTGCGCTGAGCACCGGAGGTCACGGCCAGGTGTGCGCCGTGCGGGCGAACGTCTCGGGGTCGCTGTGCACCGGCACCACGCAGAACACGTGCCCGCCCGGCGACCGCATCGCGAAGGCGTCCTTCCACCGGCTCACCGACTCCGCGCCGAGCGCCGTCAGACGGGCCACCTCGGCCGCCAGGTCGTCGGTCTCGATGTCGACGTGGTAGCGCGGCCCAGCGGCCGCGTCACCGTCGCCGTCACCGTCGCCGACCGCCTGCACCACGGTGAAGAAGTCGGGGACGGCGCCGACGAGCGCGGTGAACTGCTCCTCGCCGGGCGGCGACCAGGCCGGCGTGCCCAGCGCGGCGGACCAGAAGTCCACCTCCGCGCCGACCCGCGCACCCGGCGTATCGAAGACAACGCTCACCAATCGACTGCGATGCATGCCGGCAGGCTACGGGATCCCGGCATGCAAGCGGGCCCCGGCGATGTCGCCCGGGGCCCGGCAGCACGACGATCAGAACCGGCGGCGTACGTCCTCGGCGGTTGAGGGACCCGGCTCCCAGGTCGCCGTCGAGGGGCCGTCGGCCGGGGCGGGCACCACGCCCTCCTCCAGGGACAGGTAGCGGCCGGCCAGGACGCGCTTGGCGGCGGCCATCTCGACCGAGTCGGCGTTGGTCCACAGGTCGTGGAACAGCGCCTCCGCGCGCAAGGTGGCCTGGCGGCAGAACAGGTCCGCCAGTTCCACGCCCTCCGGGCGCGCCTCCAGCTCCGTCCGGGCCTTCACGCACGCGGCCGACATAGCGAAGAGTTCCGCACCGATGTCGACCACGCGGCCCAGGAAGCCCTGCTTCTGCTCGAGTTTGCCCTGCCAGCGGGCCATGGCGTAGAAGGTCTCGCGGGCCAGGCGGCGCGACGCGCGCTCGACGTAGCGCAGGTGCGCCGCCAGCGGGCCGAACTCGGCGAAGCCGCTCGGGAGCTGGCCCTTGCCCGCGACCAGGGTGGGCAGCCATTTGGCGTAGAAGCCGCCCGCCTTGCCGGCCGCCTTGGCCTTGCGGCCCAGGCCGGCCTCGGGGTCGATGATGTCGCCGGCGACCGAGAGGTGGGCGTCGACCGCCTCGCGGGCGATGGCCAGGTGCATGATCTCCGTCGAGCCCTCGAAGATGCGGTTGATCCGCAGGTCGCGCAGGATCTGCTCGACCGGGATGGGCCGCTCGCCGCGGGCGGCCAGGGACTCGGCCGTCTCGTAGCCGCGGCCGCCGCGGATCTGCAGCAGCTCGTCCGCGACCTTCCAGGCCAGCTCCGAGGCGTACAGCTTGACCAGCGCGGCCTCGATGCGGATGTCGTTGCGGTTGTCGTCGGCGAGGCGGCAGGAGACCTCGAGCATGGCCTCCATGCCGTAGGTGGAGCCGGCGATGAAGGCGATCTTCTTGGCCACCGCCTCGTACTTGCCGATCGGGCGGCCCATCTGGACCCGCTCGGCCGCCCACTCGCGGGCGACGCCGAGGCACCACTTGCCGGCGCCCACGCACATCGCGGGCAGGGACAGGCGGCCGGTGTTCAGGGTGCTCAGGGCGATGCGCAGGCCCTGGCCCTCGCCGCCGATGACGTTCTCCTTCGGGATGCGCACGTCGTGGAAGCGGGTCACGCTGTTCTCCAGGCCGCGCAGGCCCATGAACGCGTTGCGCTTCTCGATCGTCACGCCCTCGGCGTCGCCCTCGACCACGAAGGCCGTGATGCCGCCCTTGTGGCCCTCGCTCTTCGGCACCAGGGCCATGACCACGAACAGGGTGGCCAGGGTGCCGTTGGTGGCCCACAGCTTGACGCCGTTGAGCAGGTAGTCGCCGTCCTCCGTGGGCACGGCGGAGGTGCGCAGGTTGGCCGGGTACGAGCCGACCTCCGGCTCGGTGAGCAGGAACGCCGACACCTCCCCGGCGGCCAGGCGGGGCAGGAACCGCTGCTTCTGCTCGTCGTTGCCGACCAGTTTGAGCGGCTGCGGTACCCCGATCGACTGGTGCGCCGAGAGCAGCGCGCCGATCGAGGGGTTGACCGAGCCGACGAGCATGAGCGCGCGGCAGTAGTCGAGGTTGGTGAGGCCCAGGCCGCCGTACTTCTGGTCGATCTTCATCCCGAAGGCGCCGAGCTCGCCGAGCGAGCGCAGGACGTCGTCGGGGATGCGTGCGTCGCGCTCGATCTGCTGCCCGTCGACCTCGGCGGCCATGTAGGCGGCGAGCTTCTCGCGGAACTCGGTGCCGCGCGCCTCGGCGGCCGCGTCGAGTTCCGGCAGTGGGTCGATGAGATCGAGGCGGAACCGGCCCAGGAAGAGCTCCTTGCCGAAGCTGGGCTTCCGCCACTCGGTCTCGCGGTTCTCCTCGATGACCTTGCGCGCCTCGCGTTCCGCGCGCGCCGACGTCGCAACCATGGACACCCCCAGGTAGACGCTCCTGAAGCCAGGTTATTACCCGCGAGTAGCCATGGCTATGCCTGAACGCCCGCGCGAGCCAGGATGGCGTTCGCGACCTCGGATGGCGCCTCATCGGGAATCCAGTGACTGATCCCCGCAAGCGGGACGAACCGGTAGTCCGCCGCGACGAAGTCCGCGCAGGCCCGGGCCGCCGTGGGGCCGATCGCCACGTCGCCGTCGCTCCACACGTAGGTCGTCGGGACCGTCGCCGCCCCCAGCCCGACCAGGTCGAGCGAGCTCATCGCGCGGTACCAGTTCAGCGCGGCCGTCAGCGCGCCCGGTTCGAGCAGCGGCGCGACGTAGCCGTCGACGTCGGACAGCGGCGCGAAGATCGCCCGCAGCCGGCGCGCGCCGTCGTCCAGCAGCACGGACTCGGCCTTGCCGGGCCGGCGGAAGAGTTTGATGTACGCCGACCGCTCCTTCTGATCCGGATCGTTGGCATAGGCGTACGCCGAGGCGTGCGGATGCGGCACCGAAACCGCCGTGAGCGTCCGCACCCGGTCGGCGTGCCGCAACGCCACGTGCCAGGCGCAGATGGCTCCCCAGTCGTGCCCCACCAGGTGTACCGACGCGATGTCGAGCGCGTCGAGCACGGCCACGGCGTCCAGGGCGCACTCGGTGATCCGGTAGTCCTCGACCGCTGCGGGCCGGGCGCCGGGCGAGGTCCCCCGCTGGTCGAGCGCGTAGGTCCGCAGCCCGGCCGCGTGCAGCAGCGGCGTCACGGCCGCCCACTCGCCGCTGTGCTGCGGGAACCCGTGCAGCAGCAGGACCGGCTCGCCGTCCTCGGGCCCGCCGGCGACGACATCGAACGTGAGCGAGCGCGCCGTGATTTTCATGACCCGAGACTACGAGCCGGCAACGTTCACTGTTACCTTCAGAAAACAACTGCACATCCGACAGGGGAGCGCACAGCGCTGAGAGTGCGACGGCCGCCCAACGGCCCCGCAGACCCTCGAACCTGATCTGGGTAATGCCAGCGCAGGGAGCTCGGTCACCTCACGCAAGCCGTCACGCCGCACATGCGGTGTGGCGTCGCGTCTCCTTCTGGTTCGCCCCGAACTGGGAGGTACCGAAACCATGGAAACCACCGAGACCCGGTGGCGGACCGTCGACATCGTCGTCGCGTCCATCATCGCCGTCGCGTTCGCCGGGGTGTTCTACGCCTGGAACAACCTGTGGAACGCCCTGGAGAGCTTCGCGCTGCCGTGGCGCGCGGTCATCTACGGCATCTGGCTCATCCCGGCCGTCCTCGGCCCGCTCGTCATCCGCAAGCCCGGCGCCGGCCTCTACACCGAGCTCGTCGCGGCGACCGTCTCCGCGCTGTTCGGCTCGGCCTGGGGGCTCACCGTCGTCGTGTCCGGCCTGGTGCAGGGCATCGGCGGCGAGTTCGGCTTCGCGGCGACCGGCTACCGGAAGTACAAACTGGTCAATGCCCTGGTGGCGGGCGCGCTGTCCGGCGTCGGCGCGGCGCTGTTCGACCTGAGCGTCTACTACGGCGACACGTTCAGCGCCGGGCAGAAGTGGACCTACGCGTTGCTGGTCGTGGCCAGCGGCGCGGTGGTGGCCGGGGCCGGTAGCTGGGCCCTGCAGCGGGCCCTTTCGCGCACCGGTGTCCTCGATCGGTTCCCGAGCGGCCGGGAACGAATCGCGGTTTGAGTACGGTCGAATTCCGCGGATTCGGGTGGCGGCACGCCGGGCGCAAGGCCTGGGCGATCCGCCACCTCGATCTGCGCATCGAGCACGGTGAGCGGGTCCTGCTGCTCGGCGCCTCCGGGGCCGGCAAGTCCACCCTGCTCGCCGCGCTGGCCGGCCTGCTCGCCGAGGACTCCGGCGAGCAGGAGGGCCAGGTCCTGGTGGACGGGGTCCCGGCCCGGCAGGCGCGCGGGGAGACCGGGATCGTGTTCCAGGACCCGCAGACCCAGCTGGTGATGAGCCGGGCCGGCGACGACGTGGCGTTCGGGCTGGAGAACCGGGGCGTGCCGCGGGCCGAGATCTGGCCGCGGGTCGACGCCGCGCTGAGCGCCGTGGGCTTCCCGTACGACCGGGACCGCAGCACCGCCGCGCTCTCCGGCGGCGAGCAGCAGCGCCTGGCCATCGCCGGCGTCATCGCGCTGCGGCCCGGGCTGCTGCTGCTCGACGAGCCGACCGCGAACCTCGACCCGGAGGGCGCCCAGCTGGTCCGGACCGCGATCGCCAAGGTCATCCAGGACCTCGACGCCACCCTGATCCTGGTCGAGCACCGCATCGACGAGGCCCTGCCCCTGGTCGACCGGACGATCGTCATCGGCGACGACAGTGCGAGCGCGGGTGCGGTGTGGTCGCCGGGCGCCCCGCTGCCGTCCCGCCGGGCCCGGACGGCCCCGGGCGAGGCCCTGCTCACCGCGGAGGCGCTGGCCCTGCCGCACACGAAGAACACGATCGACGAAGGTGTACTGGAAGGTCAGGCGCTCGCCGTCGAAGGCCCGAACGGCGCCGGCAAGACCACCCTCGCCCTGCTGCTCGGCGGCCTGACCCGACCGGCCCGGGGCCGCGTGGTGGCCTCGGCCGCGCTCGCCGGACGGGACGCGGGCCGCCTGCCGCACCGCTGGCGCGCGAAGGCCCTGGCCGCGCGGATCGGGTCGGTGTTCCAGAACCCCGAGCACCAGTTCGTCACCGACACCGTCCGGGCCGAGCTCGCCCTCGGCGGCGCGTCCGACAGCACGGTCGACGCATTACTGCAGCGGTTGTACCTCGACCGCCTCGCCCTGGCCAACCCGTTCACGCTGTCCGGGGGCGAGCAGCGCCGGCTCAGCGTCGCCACCGCGCTCGCCGCCGCGCCGCGGGTGCTGGTGCTGGACGAGCCGACGTTCGGCCAGGACCTGCGCACCTGGCGGGAGCTGGTGACGCTGCTGGCCGACCTGCGCGACGAGGGCCGGGCCCTGGTGCTGGTCACCCACGACCCGCAGCTGGTGGCCGCGATCGGCGACCGGCGGCTGGTGCTGACCCGATGACCTGGCTCTCCCGCCGCGACGCGGTCGCCAAGCTCCTCGCGGCGCTGCTGGTCACCGCAGCCGTGGTCACCACCCTCGACCCGGTCGCCTCGCTGACCGTCATCGGCGTGCTGCTGGTCCTCCTGCCGTTCACCGGGGTCGGCCTGGGCACCCTGTGGCGGCGGGGCTGGCCGATCCTGCTCTCGGCGGCCGGCATCTTCCTGTTCACCGTGCTGCTCGGGGCCGAGGACTCGCCGGTCGTGGCCCACATGGCCGGGCTGGACGTGCGCGAGAACGCCGTCGGCTACGCCCTGCGCCTGCTCGCCGTCGGCCTGCCCGGCTTCGTGGTCTTCGCCACCATCGACCCGACCGACCTCGCCGACTCCCTGGTCACGCACCTGCGGGTGCCGCCCCGGTTCGCGATCGGCGCGCTGGCCGCGTTGCGCCTGGCCCCGCTGCTCGCCGGGGAGTACCGGCTGATCAGGCTGGCCCGGCGCGCTCGCGGTACCAGCGCGGGCCCTTTCTCGACGCTCTTCGGGCTCCTCGTGGCGGCCATCCGGCGCGGCATCCGGCTCGCCACGGCGATGGAGGCCCGCGGCTTCGACCGGGGCACCCCGCGCACGATCGCCCGCGAGACCCGCTTCGGATGGATGGATCTGCTGGTGGTGGCCCTAGGCCTTACCCTCGCAGCGACGGTGATCATGCTGAAGTTCGCGCGCACATAGGCATATCGCTACCTGTTGTTCGCTCGCGCCATCGAGGGTCGGCGGTTAGGACCACCTAACAGCTGAGGAGTGCCTTCCATGGGCAGTCATCATCCCGGCCACGGCCACCACCATCACCACGCGGACATGCCGGCGACCACCGGCGACGTCCCCGCGGTGCTCGACGCCTCGATCCCGGACAGCGAGCTCTCCCCCGGCGACGTCTCCCGCCGCGGATTCCTTCGCCGCGCCGGCCTGCTCGGCGCCGCTGCCGCCGCGGGCGGGGCGCTGGCGAACGCGGGTGTCGCGCACGCGCACGGTGATGACGACCACCACGACTTCGACGGCTGGGACCGCCACGGTCACAACCGCCCGTCGAACAACAACTACAAGTGGCTGGCGGGCGACCACCACATCCACACCCAGTTCTCCAGCGACGGCATGTACCGGGTCGACGACCACGTGAAGCACGCGTCGGCGTACGGCCTGGACTGGATGGTCATCACCGACCACGGCACCGTCCAGCACTCCAAGATCGGCGTCGACAAGGTCAACCCGCTGATCCGGGCGGCCCGTGACGACTACAAGGACATGCTGGTCTTCCAGGGCCTGGAGTGGAACATCCCGGCCGCCGAGCACGGCACCGTGTTCGTGCACCCCGGTGCCAACGAGGTCGCCGTCCTCAAGGAGTTCGAGGGCACCTTCGACGGCTCGGTGCAGGGCGCGGTCAACCCGGCCAACGTCACCGAGGCCCTCGCGGTCGCCGGCATCAAGTTCCTGGGTGACCAGGTCGCGAAGCGGCGGGTCCAGGACGCGCTGTTCCTGGCCAACCACCCGGCCCGCAACGGCATCGACTCGCCGCACGAGATCCGCGGCTGGCGCGACGCCAACCCGCAGATCGCGATCGGCTTCGAGGGCGCGCCCGGCCACCAGGCGGCCGGCATCGCCACGCCGCTCGGCGGCGGCTCCGCCCGCGGCTTCTACGGCAACGCCCCCGGCGCGGCCTCGTACCCCGGCTACCCGCTGGAGAGCTACCGCACCTGGGGTGGCTTCGACTGGATGACCGCCACCGTCGGCGGCCTCTGGGACAGCCTCCTGGCCGAGGGCAAGCCGTGGTGGATCACCGCGAACTCGGACTCGCACGTCGTCTACGAGGAGACGGCGAAGCGCCCCGACAACACGGACTTCAACACCAACGGCTACCACTTCGACCCGGTGTACGGCCAGCCGACCAGCCTCACCCCCGGTGACTTCTGGCCCGGCTACTACAGCCGCACGCACGTCGGCGCGAGCAACTTCGGCTACGCGGCGGTCATGGCCGGCATGCGTGCCGGTCGCGTGTGGGTCGACCACGGCGGCCTGATCGACGGCCTCGACGTGCAGGTGCGCGTCAAGGGCTCGCCGGTCGGCACCACCCTGGGCGGCTCGGTGCAGCTGCGCCGCGGCCAGCGCGCCGAGCTGGTCATCAAGGTCGACCTGGCCGCCAAGGCGAACTGGGCGAACTTCGTGCCGAAGCTGGCCCGCGTCGACGTCATCCGGGGTGCCGTCAAGGGCGCCGTGTCCGACAAGGACACCTTCAAGGCCCCCGACACCAAGGTCGTCAAGTCGTTCGAGGTCACCAAGACGAGCGGCTCCGTGTCGTTCACCTACGACCTCGGCGTCGCGGACCAGCCGTTCTACGTGCGCGTGCGGGGTACCGACGGCAACCGCACCGCCCCCGGCTACCTGGGTGCGGGCATCGACCCGGTCGGCCCGGCGATCGACGTCCTCGGCGACGCCGACCCGTGGAAGGACCTCTGGTTCTACGCGAACCCGATCTGGGTTCTCCCCCGGTAATGCCGTTCCCCGACGTCCAGGCGGCCGACCATCACATCCTGACGGAAGGCCGCCCCGCGTTCACGTACTTCTCCGGCGGGCAGGTCGCCGTCGGCACCGAGGCGGAGAAGCCCCCGGAGGGCGCCCGCCAGGTGGTGTTCGAGGGCCATGAGCGGCTCACGGGCACCATCGCGGTGTCGGCGATCGTGGCCGGCTCGGCGATCGAGAAGGTCGTGATCCTGGGCGGCCTGGCGGCCGTGCCCGAGATGCTGGTCGACACGCGCGACTTCGTGCGGCCGATCTGGCGCGACGGGGTGCTGACGCTGGTCACCCAGTTCGGCCGGGGCGGCGTGCTGGTGCCCTTCGAGCCGCCGAACAACCGGCCCTGCTGCGCGGACCACTGAACCTGTTGCGGCATGTCCCCGGGCTAGTCTCGGGGACATGCTGCAGCGGTACGACGAGCGCAACGCCGACGTGAAGTACTGGGTCAACGGCACGCTCCGGCACCGGGACGAGCCGGGCCTGTCCCCGTTCGACTCCGTGGTGCAGGGCGGCGACGCGGTGTGGGAAGGGCTGCGGCTGTACGACGGCGGCGTCTACGGCCTGCACGAGCACCTCGCCCGGCTGCGGCGCTCGGCCGTCGCCCTGGGCTTCGAGGGCATCCCGGCCGACACCGACGTGATCGCGGCCCTGCGCGCGACGCTGGCCGCCAACGACATGCGCGACGGCGTGCACGTGCGGCTGACCCTGACCCGCGGCGTGAAGGTCACCAGCGGCATGGACCCGCGCCTCAACCGCTCCGGCTGCACGCTGATCGTGCTCGCCGAGTTCAAGGCCCCGGTGTACGACACGAGCGGCCTCACCCTCGTCACCAGCAGCGTCCGCCGGCCCGGCCCGGACGTGCTCGACCCGCGCATCCACCACAACAACCTGCTCAACTCGATCCTGGCCAAGCTCGAGGCGAACGTGGCCGGGGCCGACGACGCGATGATGCTCGACGCGCGCGGCTTCGTGGCCGAGACCAACGCCACCCACCTGTTCGCGGTGGCCGGCGGCGAGCTGCTGACCCCGCGCGCGGTCGCCTGCCCGGAGGGCATCACCCGCGACACCGTGCTGCGCATCGCGCCGGTGCCGGTGCACGTGCGGGATCTGGCGCAGGTGGAGATGTACACCGCGGACGAGGTCTTCTGCACCGGGACGATGGGCGAGATCGCGGGCGTGGTCGCCATCGACGGCCGGCCGATCGGGGACGGGAAGGTCGGCCCGGTCACGAGCCGGATCGCGGAGTTGTACCGCGAGCACGCCCGTACCAATGCCGTCCCCGTCTGACTTCGAGGCGCTCGTCGGCCCGCTGCGCCCGCAGTTGCGCGCGCACTGCTACCGGATGCTCGGCTCGCTCGACGACGCCGAGGACGCCGTGCAGGAGACGCTGCTGCGGGCCTGGAAGAGCGCCGAGCGCTTCGACGCCGGCTCGGTGCGGCCCTGGGTCTTCACCATCGCCACCAACCGCTGCCTGACCATGCTCAAGGGCCGCCGCCGTGAGCTGGAGTGGCCCGAGCCCTACCCGGTCCCGGCGGCCGAGGCGGCGCTCGTCGCGCAGGAGGGCATGGAGCTGGCCTTCGTGGCCGCTTTGCTGCGCCTCACCGCCCGCCAGCGCGCCGTGCTGCTGCTGCGCAACCTGCTGGGGTTCTCCGCGGCCGAGACGGCGCAAATGCTGGGCACCTCGGTCGCGGCGGTGAACAGCGCCCTGCAGCGGGCCCGGCTTTTAGATCTTGAAAAAAACGCCGGCACCGCCCCCGACGACAAGGTCCGGGAGCAGGCCGCCCGGTATGCGCGGGCCTGGGAGTCCGGCGACGTCGACGCGATCGTGGCGATGCTGACGGAGGACGCGCGGTACTCGATGCCGCCCCTGGAGGAGCGCTACTCCGGCCGGGACGCCATCCGCGCGCTGGTGGCCGACCTGGCCGGGTTCGAGTGGCGGTTCCTGCCGGCCACGGCGAACGGGCAGCTCGCGTTCGGCACCTACCGGAAGGTGGACGGCGTGTTCGTGCCGTCCGGGCTGGACGTGCTGCGGTTCGAGGGGCCGCTCGTGGCCGAGGTGGTGTCGTTCCTGGAGGCCGACTTCAGCCGGTTCGGCCTGCCCGCAGCGCCGCCGTAGCCAGCTCGTCGTACAGCGGCCGGGCCCGCTCGACGAGGTCCCGCAGGTGCGCGGGGACGTCGGCGGGCTTCGGGTCGTAGGGGGCGAAGCAAGTGGAGCGCTCGACCGCGGCGTACCAGTGCGGCGCCCACACCCCGTCGGTGTCCCGCCGTCCGGCCGGCCAGCTCAGCATGGCCGGGTCCCAGTCCAGGCCGAGCGCGGCGCACAGCGCGGACAGGGTGCCCGCCGGGTCGCGCAGTACGTCCGCCGCGTCGACGACCGGGCCGCCGTACGAGCGGAAGATCTCGACCTGCTGGGGGTAGCCGAGGTCCTCCAGCGTCGGCTCGCCGCGCACCTTGGCGTAGGAGGCGACCACGTACGCCGGGTCGCGGATCAGGAACGCGTTGCTGACCTGCCCGAGCCAGTCCCGGCCGATCCGCGTTAACAGGTGGTGGGTCATGTGCTTCTGGTAGAACACCGCGGCGTCGACGGGCGCGAGCAGCCCGGCGACGGCGTCCTGCCACCGCCGCGGCTGCGAGTCCAGGATCTCCGTCCGGCCCGGGTGGTCGAGTCCGGTCTCGGCCAGATAGTGCGCGTAGAGCGGCTCGTCGACCACCACCGTGTCGGGCCGGGCGCCGAAGCTGCGCATCATCGCCGTGGAGATGTTCCGCGGCCCGGACCACATCGCGACCCGCACCGTCATGCCCGATGTCATGGTCCACGAGGGTAACCCATACGGCTTTCGGCCCGTTTTATGAGGGAATAGCAGGAAATCCTGGCGCGCGTCGATGCGATCCACTCGGCGTCGCGGCGCTTACTGTCGAGGACGGAGCCTCGCAGTGCGTCCGCCCCGCCACCAGGCTTTCTCGGGACCGACGACGGATTTCGCTGCGCGGGAAGAAAGGGGCCGGTCCATGGACCTGCTGATCGACGTGCGAGTGACCAGGCGCGACTCGGCCGCGACCCTGGATCGCACCGTCCGGTTGCGGGCCGACCCGGGCGGGGCGGTCGCCGACCTCGTCGCCGCCCTGCTGGGGCTGCTCGACCCGGCCGACCGGCCGCAACAGACCACCTGGGCCTGGCTGGCCCGCACCGGCCGCCGCCTCGACCCCAACCGCCCGCTCGGCGACCAGGGGATCCGCTGCGGCGACGCGATCCTGCTGGCCCCGCCCGAGCAGCGCCCGGAGCGCCCGCAGCGGGCCGAGGGGCACCGCTTCGAACTGCTGGTGCTGGCCGGCCCGGACGCCGGCGTCTGGCTGCCGCTGAGCCCGGGCGAGTTCGTCATCGGCACCGATCCGGCCGGTGACCTGGTGCTCACCGATCCCACCGCCGGCCGCCGCCACCTGCACCTGGGCATCGGCAGCCACGAGGTGGCCGCCACCGACCTGCGCTCCCCCGGCGGCACCCGGCTCGACGGGGAGCCGCTGACCGGGACGGCCACGCTCGCCGGCGGGCAGCTGCTGCGGCTCGGGGCCACGCTCATCACGGTCGAGGAGGTGCCGGCCGACGATCCGCTGCCCAAGGGTCCTCCGCCGGCGGTGTGGCTGCCCGTGGTACCGCAGCCGCTCAAACGCCGCCGCCTGGCCCTGCGCCGCCGGTCCGCCGACCCCGCCGCCGAGTTCGAAGCGGCCATGGAGCGGGCCGAGGCCGACGCGGCCATCAAGCACCGCGCCGTCGTGCAGGCCCGCCGCACCGAGGCACCCAGCGTGGCCCACCTGGCCCGGGCGGCCGACCGGCAGGAGAAGCCGGCCCGCCGCCCCGACGACCGGGACTTCCTCACGCTGCGCATCGCCACCGCCGACCAGCCGAGCCGGCTGCGCTTCGAGCAGGCGGCGACCACCGGCGACTTCGATCCCGCGCACACCGATCGGATCGCGGCGCTGCGGCAGCGGTACGCGACCGACCCCGACGTCCCGGTCGAGGCCGACCTGCGCACGCTCGGGGCGCTCGGCGCGCACGGCGACGAGGAGACCCGCCGGGCCGTGCTGCGCTCCTGGGTCGTGCAGCTGGCCACCCTGGCCGGCCCGAACGACCTGGCCCTGGTGGTGCTGGCCACGCCGGAGGAGGCCGAGCACTGGCGGTGGACCGGCTGGCTGCCGCACACCCGCACGCTGACCGCGGCCTTCGCGCCGGGCGCCCGCACGGTGGCCGCCCAGGACGAGGACCGCCGCCGGGTCCTGGCCCTGGTCGAGGCCCTGCTGCGGCAGCGGCGGCTGGGCCGGCACGCGATCGCCGAGCAGTTCGTGCCCCATGTCGTCGTTTTACTGCCAGATCCGGATTCGGTACCGCATGAGTCGCTCGCCCGTCTCGTCGAGGACGGCCCGCGCGGGGGGATCAGCCTGCTCACGGCGGCCGCGACCGCCCAGGAGCTGCCGGCCGGGGTCGTGGCGCTGACCGGCGACGGGATCGGCGCCGAGGTCGCCGACCGGGTCGCCCACGCCCTGGCCGCCAACCGCGACGCGGCCGGCGGGGCGGCACCCCGGATCGCTCCGCTCGGCGAGGTCCTCGGCCTCGGCGGGGAGCCGGCCCCGAGCGCGATCGTGAAGCGCTGGGTGCCCGCCACCCGCGACCGCGGCCTGGCCGCCCCGATCGGCTTCGGCGGCACCGGCCCGCTCGTGGTCGACCTGCGCCGCGACGGGCCCAACGGCATCATCGCGGGCGCGCCCGGCTCCGGGCGGGCCTGGCTGCTGCGCTCCTACCTGGCCGCCCTGGCCGCGACGTACCCGGCCAACCGGCTCACGTTCGTGCTCGTCGACCACGCCGGCACCACGTTCGCCGAGTGCACCGAGCTGCCGCACACGGTCGGGCTGTTCACCGGCGACGACGCGTACATGGCGCGGCGCATCCTGGTCTCGCTCGGGGCCGAGGTCCGCCGGCGCGAGGCGGTGCTGCGCCGGCACGCGGTCAAGGACATCGTGGAGATGGAGCGGCGGCACCCGGCGGCCGCGCCCGCCAACCTGCTCATCGTGGTGGCCGAGTTCACCGCCGCGCCGCCGGAGTTCGTCACCGGCCTGCGCGAGCTGGCGAAACGGGGGCGGACGGCGGGAGTACACCTGCTGCTGTCGACGGCGTGCCCGGCCGGCGAGATCGACGACGAGATGCGCGCGGAGGCGCCGCTGCGCATCGCGCTGCGGGTCGAGGACGAGCAGGACAGCCTGGAGGTCCTGGAGCGCCCGGACGCCGCCCACCTGTCCCCGCTGCTGCCCGGCCGCGCGTTCGTGCGGACGGTGACCTCCGACCCCGACGCCGTGCAGATCGCCTACGGCGGGGCGCGCTCCCCGTCCGACCGCTCGCACGGACCGACGCTGGTCAGCGAGTGGCGCTTCGAGTCGGGCCTGCACACGCCGGTTCCTCCGTTCGACACCGACGAGCCTGACGATCTTGAGCCGCTCGTGGTGGAGGACGGCGAGGTCACCGACCTGCAGCGGCTCGTGGCGGCGATCTCGGCCGCGCACCGGGAGGCGCGGGTGCCCGACCAGCCGAAGGCCTGGCACGCGCCGCTGGACGCGAGCTACGACCTGGAGGCGCTGCCGGAGCTGCCCGAGTCGAGCCGGGAGGCGTTCGCCGCGCCGATCGGCATGGTCGACCTGCCCAACTCCCAGGCCGTGCAGGTCTGGCCGCTGGACCTCGACGAGCTCGGCCACCTGCTGGTCTTCGGCCCCGCGGGCGCCGGCAAGTCGACCCTGCTGGACACCGTGGCGGTCGCGTTCGCCAAGCGCTACGACGGCGGCGCACTTCGGGTGTACCGCGTGGACTTCGACGATGCGAAGGGCGCGTCGAAGCTGCTGGGGACCATCGGCAAGCTCGTCGCGGAGCGTGCGGCCCTCGCGGAACACGACGGCGCGCGCGTGCTCGTCCTCGTCGACGGCTACGACCCGCTGCTCAACGACGAGCTGACCGCGATCGCGACCGGCGGCAAGGCGGTCGGGGTGCACCTGGTGCTCGCCACTGAACAGCGCAGCGCGATCCCGACGTCACTCTCCCGGCTGATGCCGGGCCGGATCGTGCTGCGCGCGGCGGGCCGGGGCGTGGTCGAGAGCACGGTCGAACTGCAGGTCGCCATGGCTTCCGCACACGTGCCCACAACTCCTGCACAGCGCCCGCGCCAGTTGCAGCTGGAGGTTTGAGTACGCTGAACCATCGTGCAGCACACACCGGGTGAGTACCGCGCGGGCTTCGCCTGCTTCGTCGGCCGTCCCAACGCCGGCAAGTCGACGCTGACCAACGCCATCGTCGGGCAGAAGATCGCGATCACGTCGCCGAAGCCGCAGACGACCCGGCACACCATCCGCGGCGTCGTGCACCGCGACGACTCCCAGCTCGTGCTGGTCGACACCCCCGGGCTGCACCGCCCGCGCACGCTGCTCGGCGAGCGCCTCAACGACCTGGTCCGGGCGACCTGGAGCGAGGTCGACGTGATCGGCCTGTGCCTGCCCGCGGACGAGGAGATCGGCCGCGGCGACCGGTTCATCAGCGGCGAGATCGCCGAGCTCAAGGCCACCCTGGTCGCGGTCGTCACCAAGATCGACCTGGTCGACAAGGCGACCCTGGCCGAGCGCCTGCTGGCCGTGCACCGCCTCGCCGCGTTCGCCGACATCGTGCCGGTGAGCGCGCGCTCCGGCGAACAGGTCGACACCCTCGTCGAGGTGATGGTCTCGCACCTGCCGCGCTCGCCGCAGCTGTACCCGGACGGCATGCTCACCGACGAGCCCGAGCAGGTGCTCATGGCCGAGCTGATCCGCGAGGCGGCCCTCGACGGGGTGCGCGACGAGCTGCCGCACTCGATCGCCGTCCTCGTCGAGGAGGTACTCCCCGAGGACGGCCTGACCCGCATCTACGCCGACATCTACGTGGAGCGGCCCAGCCAGAAGGCGATCGTCATCGGTCACCAGGCGAGCCGGCTCAAGGAGGTCGGCACCCGGGCCCGCCGCGAGATCGAGGACCTGCTGGGCGGCCGGGTGTACCTGGACCTGCACGTGCGCGTGGCCAAGGACTGGCAGCGCGACCCGAAGCAGCTGCGCCGCCTGGGCTTCTGATGTCCGGCGGGGGCTCGGGTTTTCGCGGCAAGCTCTACCGGGACGATGCCGTGGTCCTGCGGGTGCAGAAGCTCGGCGAGTCGGACCGGATCATCACGCTGTTCACCCGCCACCACGGCCGCATCCGCGCGGTCGCCAAGGGGGTGCGCCGCACCACCTCGAAGTTCGGGGGCCGGCTGGAGCCGTTCGGCCACATCGACGTGCAGCTCCTGGAGGGCCGCAGCCTCGACGTGATCAGCCAGGTGGAGGGCGTCGACCTGTTCGGGCGGCGGTTCCTGGAGGACTACTCGCGGTACACCGTGGCGAGCGCGATCGCGGAGACCGCCGAGCGCCTGACGCCGGTCGAGCAGGAGCCGTCGCTGCGGCTCTTCCAGCTCACGCTGGGCGCGCTGCGGGCCCTGGCCGTGGCCGAGCACGCCTGCAGCCTGGTGTTGGACGCGTACCTGCTGCGCGCGATGGGCGCCGCGGGCTGGGCGCCGGCGCTGCGGGAGTGCGCGGTGTGCGGTACGGCCGGCCCGCACCGCGGCTTCTCGATCCCGGCCGGCGGCGCGGTCTGCCCCGACTGCCGCCCGCCCGGTGCCGCCCACCCTGCCCCCGCCACCATCGACCTGATGGCCGCCCTGGCCGAGGGCGACTGGACGGTGGCCGACGCCGCGTCCCCGGTCCATCAGCGCGAGGCGAGCGGCCTGGTGGCCGCGCACCTGCAGTGGCACCTGGAACGCTCCCTGCGATCACTACCCTTGGTTGATCGCGAGGAGCGCCCCCGCCCGGTTTCTGGAAAGGAACGTCCGTGAGCAGCAAGTTCCGCCCGCCGTCGGTACACCCGACCGGCGCCCGCCCGCCGGCGCTGCCGAAGGAGGCCGTGCCCCAGCACGTGGCGATCATCATGGACGGCAACGGCCGCTGGGCCAAGGAACGCGGACTCCCCCGCACCGCCGGCCACACCGCCGGCGAGGCCGCGCTCTTCGACGTCATCGAGGGCGCCCTGGAGCTCGGCGTGCGGTACGTCAGCGCCTACGCCTTCTCCACGGAAAACTGGAAGCGCTCCCCCGACGAGGTCCGCTTCCTCATGAACTTCAACCGCGACGTGATCCACCGCCGCCGCGACGAGTTCCACGAGATGGGCATCCGGGTCCGCTGGGCCGGCCGCCGCCCCCGCCTCTGGCGCTCGGTGATCTCGGAGCTCGAGTACGCGGAGCAGCTGACCCGCCACAACGACCTCCTGACGTTCACCATGTGCGTGAACTACGGCGGCCGAGCGGAGATCGCCGACGCGGCCGCCCGCATCGCGGCGGATGTGAAGGCGGGGCGCCTGAAGGCCGACCGCATCACGGAGAAGACCTTCGCCCGCTACCTGGACGAACCGGACCTCCCGGACGTAGACCTCCTGATCCGCAGCTCAGGCGAGATGCGGACGTCAAACTTCATGATCTGGCAGGCCGCGTACGCCGAGTTCGTCTCGGTCGACACGCTGTGGCCCGACTTCGACCGCCGCCACCTCTGGTACGCGTGCGAGGTCTACGCAAAGCGCGACCGCCGCTTCGGCGGCGCCATCCCCAACCCCGTCGTGCCAACGCTGACTGTCTGATTTCCGTGGGGGAGGCTTCGCCTCCACCCACACCCCCTCACGATCTCCGCCTCGCGTCCCTGCCGCACGGGGCTTGGGTCCACGAAATGTCGGGCGCTGGCGCGCCCGACATTTCGGACTTATCAGCATTTAGTCGCCCACCAGCCGTGGTTTGGAACCGCAACGGCGAGAGCGTGACCAACGCGATCAAACGGCACCAGCGGGCCACGACATGCGGCGGCCAAGACGCACACACAGCCCGCCGGACGCGGGCACGAACGCCAGTGCGCCGACTACGCGATGGGGCGTGGTGTGCGCCGCTGCCCGGCGTTCCGCGGCATGCGGCGGGGCGTCCGCGGCATGCGCGTGGATGCCCGCGTGCGGCCGGGCGGTGTGGTCAGTCGGTGACGGTGGCGAAGACGGTCGCGTCCGGAGCGGCCAGGTGGATAGGCGCCGCTGGAGAAACCTCGCGAACCGCGGCGCGCCCGAGGTCGTCCAGCGTCGAGGCCTCCGTGACGACCGCGGCCGCCTCCAGCTTCGTGGCGCCCGACGAAACGGCGGAGGCCACCGCCAGCTGCAGGGCCGTGAGCGAGAAGGACGGCAAGGATACCGAGGCCGCGTTGTAGGTGCGCCCGTCCTGGTCGCGTACGGCCGCGCCCTCCACGGCGCCGATGCGCGCCCGGGCCGCCCGGGCCAGGGTCACCAGTTTGGCGTCCTCGGCGGACAGGTCAGGCATCGGCGTGCTGCCTTTCGGTCTCGTGGCTGGCCTGGTCCTCGTCGTCGGGGTCGGCCCGGCGTACGAGGACGGTGTCGATGCGGTTGCGCCGGCCCGCGGTGCCCTCGGCCACCAGGACCAGGCCGCCCACCACCGCTGTCGCGCCCGCGATCGGGACGCGGCCCAGGGCCTGGGCCAACAGGCCGGCGACGGTTTCGACCTCGTCGGCCGGGAGTTCGATGCCGAACAGCTCGCCGAGGTCCTCGATCGGCAGGCGGCTGGTCACGCGGATCGCGCCGTCCGGGAGTTCTTCGACCGGCGGGCGTTCGGCCACGTCGTACTCGTCGGTGATCTCGCCGACGATCTCCTCGAGGATGTCCTCGATGGTGACCAGGCCGGCGGTGCCGCCGTACTCGTCGATGATCACCGCCATGTGCGTGCGCGCCGCCTGCATCTCGCGCAGGAGGTCGTCGACCGGCTTGGACTCCGGCACGAACGTGGCGTCGCGCATGACCTGGGCGACCGGCATCTCGCCGGCTCCGGACTCGTTGCCGGCGGTACGGCGGACAAGGTCCTTGAGGTACACGATGCCCAGGATGTCGTCGACGTTCTCGCCGACCACCGGGATGCGCGAGAACCCGCTGCGCATGGCGAGCATCAGGCCCTGCCGGACGGTCTTGTGGGCCTCTATCCAGACCATCTCGGTGCGCGGCACCATGACCTCGCGGGCGATGGTCGTGCCGAGGGCGAACACCGAGTGGATCATGTCGCGCTCGCCGTGCTCGACGACGCCCCGCTGCTCGGCGATGTCGACGAGTTCGCGCAGCTCGATCGTGGTGGCGAAGGGGCCCTCGCGGTACCCCTTGCCGGGCGTCACCGCGTTGCCGATGAGGATCAGCAGCCGGGCGAGCGGGCCGAGCGCGGTGCCGAGCCAGCGCACCAGCGGCGCGGCGAAGCGGGCCACGTGGTACGCGTGCTGGCGCCCCATCGTGCGCGGGGCCACCCCGACCACCACGAAGCTGATGACGGTCATGACGCCGGCCGTGATGAGCGCGGCCAGCCAGTCGCGATGGCCCCCGACGGCGGCCGCGGTCTCGAGCGCGACGAGTGTCGTCGCCGTCAACTCGCACAGCAGTCGCAGGAGCAACAGCAGGTTGATGTACCGCGCCGGGTCCGCCGCGATCGATTCCAGCGCTCCGGCCCCGGGCTTCCCCTCGCGGGCCAGTTCGTGCGCGCGCGCGGGCGACACCACGTTCAGCGCGGCGTCGGTCATCGCGAACAGCCCCGCGAGGACGACCAGCCCGGCCGCCGTGGTCAGCAGTGTGACGTCACTCACGGATTCACGACTTTCGCCAGCTCTCCAGCAGCCTCGCCTGCAGGCCGAACATCTCGGCCTCCTCCTCGGGCTCCGCGTGGTCGTACCCGAGCAAGTGCAGGATCCCGTGCACGGTCAGCAGCGCCAGCTCGTCGATCGTGGCGTGCCCGGCGGTGGCGGCCTGCTTGGCGGCCACCTCCGGGCAGAGCACGATGTCGCCGAGCAGCGCCGGCTCGCCGGAGCCCTCGCCCGGCCCGTGGTCGACGCTGCCCTCGTCCATCGGGAAGGCCAGCACGTCCGTCGGGCCGTCGCCGTCCATCCAGCGGTGGTTGAGCTCGGTCATGTACTCGACGTCGACGCACAGGATCGACAGCTCGGCGAGGGGGTTGACCCCCATCTCGTCGAGCGCGTGCCGAGCCACCGCGAGAATGGTGTCGGAGTTGACGTCGACGCCGGACTCGTTGGCGATCTCGATGGACAACAGCGCTCCCGTGGCTATCTGCGTCGCCCGGGCCGGCCGCCTTGTGCGGCACGGTCCGGGACGGCACGCACCGGCTGCTCAGCCTCCTGCGCTTCGTCCCATCGGGCGTAGGCGTCGACGATCTCACTGACCAGCCGGTGGCGCACGACGTCGGCGCTGCCGAGCTGGGCGAAGTGGACATCCTCGACGCCGTCGAGGATGTCACGGACGACCCTGAGGCCCGAGCGGGTACCCCCCGGCAGGTCGACCTGGGTCACGTCGCCGGTGACGACGATCTTCGAGCCGAAGCCGAGCCGGGTGAGGAACATCTTCATCTGCTCGGGCGTGGTGTTCTGGGCCTCGTCGAGAATGATGAAGGCGTCGTTGAGGGTACGGCCGCGCATGTACGCCAGCGGCGCCACCTCGATCGTCCCGGCCGCCATCAGCTTCGGGATGGACTCCGGGTCGATCATGTCGTGCAGCGCGTCGTACAGCGGCCGCAGGTACGGATCGATCTTGTCGTACAGCGTCCCGGGCAGGAAGCCGAGCCGCTCGCCGGCCTCGACCGCCGGGCGGGTCAGGATGATCCGGTTGACCTGCTTGGCCTGCAGCGACTGGACGGCCTTGGCCATGGCCAGGTACGTCTTGCCGGTGCCGGCCGGTCCGATGCCGAACACGATCGTGTGCTGGTCGATCGAGTCGACGTAGCGCTTCTGCCCGAGCGTCTTGGGCCGGATGGTGCGGCCCCGCCGGGACAGGATGTTGAGGGTCAGCACCTCGGCCGGGCGCTCGGTGGTGTTCTGCTGCAGCATGCCGACGGTGCGCCGGACGGTGTCCGGAGTGAGCGTCTCGCCCTTGCGCACCAGCTCGATGAGCTCGCTGAAGATGCGCTCGGCCATGGCGTTGTCGGCGGCCGCGCCGGTGATGGTGATCTCGTTGCCCCGGACGTGCACATCGCTCTGCACCGACCGCTCGACGAGCTTGAGGATCTCGTCGCCGGCCCCGAGCAGCCTGACCATGACGTGCGGGTCGGGAACAGTGATCTTGCTGATGGCCCGCACGGGCGGCTCCGACGAGGTTGCCGGCACGGGGTTCGGAGTCTCGGTCATACCTTGGCCGCGATGGGCCTCAAGCACCTGCTTCCGGGCTCGCTCCAGTCTGGGCTCATGTCCAGGCTCTTCATGGTATCGGCTACCCGCTGCAGCGACCCGCCCGATTTTTTGCGGCGCACCACCCCGTACGTGTTCGGCCGTTCATGCCGTCTGCGCCGAAACCGCCACGAAGGACCCTCGTGCGCTGGTAGGGAGGCAGTTGACCGATTTCCCGAGGAGGCCGCAAGCCATGGTCGAGCGCACCGGATACATCGACGGCGAGCCCTGCTGGGCGGATGTCGTGGCGGCCGACGTACCGGCCGCGCAGCACTTCTACGCCACCGTCTTCGGCTGGGAGTACGCCGACACCGGGGCGGACTTCGGCAACTACGTCATGTGCCTGAGGAACGGCCGGATCGTGGCCGGGATGAGCCCGCCGATGCCGGGCTCCGAGCAGCTGCCGGCCGCCTGGAGCCTGTACCTCATGTCGCACGACCTCGCCGAGACGTCCCACCGCATCGAGGAGCACGGCGGCAAGCTGCTGGTCGCGCCGATGGACATCCCGGACACCGGCCGCATGCTCTTCGCCATGGACCCGTCGGGCGCCGCGTTCGGCGCGTGGGAGCCCGGCCGGCACACCGGCTCGCAGCTGTTCGACGAGACCGGCGCCCTGTGCTGGGCCGAGGTGACGACCCGGGAACCCACCGTGACCGACTTCTTCTACCACGGCCTCTTCGGCTACCGCCAGATCAAGATCCCCGGCACGGTTGACGCCGGGGACGAACCCTTCGACTACTCCGCGTGGAGTCTCGGTGACGCCGACCCGGTCGCCGGACGGCTCACGATGACGTCGGATTGGGAAGGCGTACCCGCCCACTGGAGCGTCTACTTCGCCACCGACGACACCGATGCCGCCACCGAGCGCGTCCTGCGGGCCGGCGGCCGCGTCCAGCACGGCCCGTTCGACTCCCCGCACGGCCGCCTCGCCGTGATCGAGGACCCGAACGGGGCCGTCTTCACCATGATCAGCCGGTAGCGACGGACGGTCTTTCCGGCACGGTTGACTACCGCTCGATGTCCTGGAAAGCGGTGGGGGAGCTCCGCTCCACCCACACCCCCTCAAGACCGCACCGGGTCCTGCCTAGAACTCGTGCCCGTCGAACGCCTCTTGCCGCCGCGTGAAGCGGTAGGTCGCCCAGTGCATCCGCACGACGGTGTCGCCGGCGTCGCGGGTGAGGCGCAGCAGCTCGCCCGCCTCGCGGCCGGAGACGGTCCGGAACACGTCCGGGTCACCGTCGACGGGCGCGAACACGGCCGGCGGTCGCTTGCCCGGCGCGTCGATGGACCGGGCGTGCAGCGTCCCGTCGTGCCAGCTGAACGCGTACTCGAAGCCCTCGCCCCACCATCGCCCGAGCACCGAGCGGTACCGTGGCGGCGCCTGGGGCCCGGGAACCCACGGTGCGATGTCGGCGGGGTCGTGCTCGACCACGGCGTCGAGCAGCTCGTGCGGCAGTTCGCAGATCTCCCCGGCGGTACCGGACGATCCCAGCGACGCCACCCCCAGCGCCCGGGGCGTGCCGGAGCCGCCGACCCGGCCGTAGGCGCCGGCCAGGAATCCCGGCATGGCCCCGTCGTGCCCGACGTGCACGATCCGCTCCCCGCCCGGCCGCGGGTGCAGCACCAGCCCCAGCCCGAAGCCGCGGGCCCAGAGCACGTCCTCGGTGACCACCTGCGGCACCCGCATCTCCTCGACGGTCGCCGCCGACAGGACGGTCCCGTTCGGGTCCATCTCGCGCGGATCGGCCAGGAACGCGGCCCACCGCGCCAGGTCACCGGCGGTGCTCCACAGCTGCGCGGCCGGCCCGACGGCGCCGAAGTCGGTCGCGGGCTCGGGATGGGCGTAGTCGGACCAGGCGTCGACCTGGTAGCCGGTGATCGGCCGCTCCGGCGTCACCGCGGTGTCCTGCAGCCCGAACGGGTCGAGGATGCGGTCCTGGAGCACCTCGGCCCACGTCCCCCCGCGCAGCCGCCCGACGAGGTGCCCGAGCAGCGCGATCGCCAGGTTGGAGTAGTGGAACCGCAGCCCCGGCCGCAGCACCTGCTCGGCCCGGTCCAGCTTGGCCAGCAGCCCCTCGACGTCGGGCGCCTGCATGGTGTCCCACACGTCCCCGAACGGCTCGCGCTGCAGCCCCGACAGGTGCGCGAGCATCCGGCCCACGGTCAGCTCGCCGTGCGCCTTGACGGGCAGGTGCCGGGCGATCTGGTCGTCGAGGTCGAGCAGGCCCTCGTCACGACACTGCATCACCAGTACCGCCGTGAAGGTCTTCGTGATGGACCCCATGCGCAGTTGACTGCCGGCGTCGACCCCGTCACCGACCTGAAACGTCCACAGCGGACGGTCGGCCCGATGCACCGCGACGCTGAGGGCCGGGACCCGGGCCTCGGACTGGACCTGCCGGGCCATGCGCTCGTACCGCTGCGACACCTTCACCCCCGCATCCTATGGGCGTTTACGCTCGCCCCATGGCTGCACGCAGGGTCCTCATCACCGGCGCGGCGCGCGGCATCGGCGCCGCCATCGCCCACTCCTTCGCCGCCGCCGGCGACCGGGTGGCCGTCCACCGCCGCTCCCCCGCCCCCCTCGACCTTCCGGGCACGGGCCACGCGCTGGTCACGGGCGATCTGACCGACCCGGACGCGATCCGGTCGTTGGTCGACGAGGCCGCGGAGGCCCTGGGCGGCGGCCTGGACGTCGTGGTCAACAACGCCGCGGTCTACCTCGAGCACAAGATCGCCGAGACCACGTACGAGGAGTGGCAGGCCGCCTGGCACGCCACCCTGGCCGTCGACCTCCTGGCCCCGGCGAACGTCTGCTGGTGCGCGGCCCGCCACCTGTCGCGCGGGGGCCGCATCATCAATGTGAGCTCGCGGGGTGCCTATCGCGGGGAGCCTGATCACCCCGCTTACGGGGCGGCGAAAGCGGCGCTCAATGCGATGACGCAGAGCTTGGCGAAGGCGCTCGCCCCGCAGGGCATCGCGGTTTCGGCGGTCGCGCCGGGCTTTGTCGCCACGGACCTGGTGGCCGGGTTGCTGGCTTCACCGGAGGGCGACGTCATTCGCGCTCAGAGCCCGTTCAACCGGGTCGCCGAGCCGTCCGAGATCGCCGACGCCGTGCTGTTCCTGGCGTCTTCCGAGTGGGCCTCCGGCACCATTCTCGATCTGACCGGCGCCAGTTACTTCCGGTAGGAGAGCAAGACCTACCAGCGCCCGAGCCGGACGGAAATTGCCGCAACCGCCGCCGCTCCAGCGGTCGAGGTCCGCAGCACCTCGGGCCCGAGCCGCACGGCCGTCCCTCCGAGGACGTCCAGCTCCTCGGGCGCCACGCCGCCCTCCGGCCCGACGACCAGCGTGATCTCGCCGGAGGACGGGAGGGGCACGGCGGAGAGCGGTACCGAAGCCTCCTCATGCAGCACCAGCACCGTTCCCGACAACGAGAGCTGCCGGGTCGCACACGCCGTGGAGACCGCCGGAACCCAGGCGCGCCGCGACTGCTTCGCCGCCTCCCGGGCCGTTGCCTGCCAGCGCAGCAAGGGCCGCTCGTCCTTCCAGCGGGCGATGCTCCGCGCGGCCTGCCAGGGCACGATGCGGTCCACGCCGACCTCGGTCAGCAGTTGTACCGCCAGCTCCGCCCGCTCCCCCTTCGCGATGCCCTGCACCACGGTCAGCGACGGGTCGGGTGCGGGTACCGACGAAGGCTCATCCAGAGACAGCGTCAAAGCACCCTTGCGGGCCGCGGTGACCTCGCCGCGGACCAGGCCGCCGGCGCCGTCGGACAGCAGCAGGGCCTCGCCCGGGAGGAGGCGCTGCACGTCGGCGGCGTGGTGACCCTCCGGGCCGTCCAGGACGTAGGACGGGCCCGGCGGAAGGGCAGGGACCAGGAAGAGCGGCAGGCTCACGCGTGGCCGTTGAAGGCGTCGCGCATGCGTGAGAAGAAGCCGCCCTGCTTCGACAGCTCGGCGACCTCCTCGCCCCGGGTGCGGGCGAACTCGCGCAGCAGGCGCTCCTGCTCCGGTTCCAGGCGGGTCGGGGTGCGCACGTCCAGGTGGACGTAGAGGTCGCCGCGGCCGGCGCCGCGCAGGTGCGGAACGCCCTTGCCGCGGATGCGCAGGGTCGAGGTGGGCTGGGTGCCCGCCTTGACGTCGACCGTCTCCTCGCCGTCCAGGGTCTTGATGGTCAGCCGGGTGCCGAGCGCGGCCGCCGTCATCGGGACCGTGACGCGGCAGTGCAGGTCGTCGTCCTTGCGCGAGTACACGTCGTGCGGGCGCTCGTGGATCTCGACGTAGAGGTCTCCGGGCGGGCCGCCGCCGGGGCCGACCTCGCCCTGCTGGGCCAGGCGGATGCGCATGCCGTCCTCGACGCCCGAGGGGATCTTGACGGTGAGCGAGCGGCGGGTGCGGACCCGGCCGTCGCCGCCGCACGTCGCGCAGGGGTGCGGGATGACCGTGCCGAAGCCCTGGCAGGCCGCGCACGGGCGGGCCGAGACGACCTGGCCGAGGAAGGTGCGCTGGACCGACTGGACCTCGCCGCGGCCCTGGCAGATCTCGCAGGTCTGCGGGTGGGTGCCCGGCGCGGTGCCGGCGCCCTGGCAGGTGGTGCAGACGACGGCCGTGTCGACCTGGATCGGCGCCTCGACGCCGAACGCGGTCTCGTGCAGGTCGAGGTCGAGGCGCAGGATCGCGTCGGCGCCCGGGCGCACGCGCGGGCGCGGCCCGCGGGCGGACTGGGTGCCGAAGAAGGCGTCCATGATGTCCTGGAAGCCGACGAACGCGCCGCCGGCCGGGCCGCCGGCGCCGCCGCCGCTGGGCGCGAGGGGGTCGCCGCCCAGGTCGACCATCTCCCGCTTGCGGGGGTCGGACAGGACCTCGTAGGCGGCGTTGATCTCTTTGAACTTCTCCTGCGCCGCCGGGTCGGGATTCACGTCCGGGTGGAATTCGCGGGCCAACCGCCGGTAGGCCCGCTTGATCTCATCGGCTGTGGAGTCCCGCTTGACGCCGAGAATCCCGTAATAGTCCTTCGCCACTGAGTCCTATGCCCCTGAGATAGATGTCAACTCTGTGCCAGCAGGTCGCCGACGTAGCGTGCCACGGCCCGCACGGTCGCGATGTTTCCGGGGTAGTCCATGCGGGTCGGGCCGAGCACGCCCATCCCGCCGACCACCATGGTGCCGGGTCCGTAGCCGGTCGCCACGATCGAGGCGGTCCGCAGGTCCTCGATCTCGTTCTCGTCGCCGATGCGCACCCGGGTCATGCTGGGCTCGACCTCGCCGAAGAGCTTGAGCAGGATGACCTCCTCCTCGAGGGCCTCGAGGATCGGGCGCAGCGAGCCCTGGAAGTCCAGCAGCCCGCCGCGGGCCAGGTTCGCGGTGCCGGCGAGCGCGATGCGCTCCTCGGTCCGCTCGACCAGCGTCTCCAGCAGCACCGTGGACAGCGCCGTCATCGGCGGCCGCAGGCTCGGCGCGGTCTCCTCGACCAGGGCCACGACCAGCGGCGGCGTCTCGGCCAGCCGCTTGCCGACGAGCTTCTCGTTGATCATGCGGCGCAGCTCGGTGACGTCGTCGGCCAGGATCGGGCCGGGCAGGTCCACGAGGCGCTGCTCGACCCGGCCGGTCTCGGCGATCATGACGACCATGAGCCGGGTGGTGGAGATCGGCACCAGCTCGAAGTGCCGCACGCTGGCCCGCGACAGGCTCGGATACTGCACCACCGCGACCTGCCGGGTCAGCTGGGCGAGCAGCCGGACTGTGCGGTGCACCACGTCGTCGAGGTCGACCGCGCCGATCAGGAACCGCTCGATGGCCCGGCGCTCGGCCTGGCTCAGCGGTTTCACCCGGGAGAGTTTGTCGACGAACAGCCGGTAGCCGGCGTCGGTGGGCACCCGCCCCGCACTGGTGTGCGGCTGCCGGATGTAGCCCTCCTCCTCCAGGACGGCCATGTCGTTGCGGACCGTCGCCGGGGAGACCCGCAGGTTGTGCCGCTCGACGAGCGACTTGCTCCCGACCGGTTCCTGGGTGGCGACGTAGTCCTCGACGATGGCGCGAAGCACTTCGAGCTTCCGCTCGTCAAGGCCCATGGCACCTCCTCGAGGACTGGCACTCCCAACTCGTGAGTGCCAGTCTACGTCAGTCGCGCGAGGGCACGCGATGATCGTTTGGCGCACGATAGTCGGCAGTAAGGCTGGGCTGCGCAAAAGTTGTCCAAAAGACGTCATGTCGTGTCGCTGGCGCCACTTGATCGATGCACCTACCGTGGCCCCCATGAGTGAACCACCTCGCCCCCCGGGGGACTACGGCATGCCGCAGGACCCCAACTCCGGGTACCTCCCGCCGTCCAGTGGTGGCGGGGCCTACGGCACCCCGCCCACCTCGGGCGCCGGCTACGAGCAGCCGGGTTACCAGCAGCCGGGATATCAGCAGCCCGGCGGCTACCAGCAGCCCGGATACCAGCAGCCGGGGTACCAGCAGCCCGGTTACCAGCAGCCCGGCGCCTACGGGCAGCCCGGTGCGCCGGCCGGCTACGCCAACAGCGACGAGAAGACGTGGGCGCTCATCGCCCACTTCGGCGGCATCATCGTCGGCTTCATCGCCCCGCTGGTCGCGCTCCTGGCCAAGGGCAACGAGTCGCCGACGGTCAAGGCGCACGCGAACGAGGCCCTGAACTTCCAGATCACCTGGGGCATCGCCATGATCGTGGCGGTGATCGTCTCGATCTGCTCGTTCGGGATCCTGTTCTTCCTGCCGTTCCTCGTGTGGATCGTCATCATCGTGTTCGGCATCCTCGGTGGCATGAAGGCCAACAACGGGGAGCTGTACCACTACCCGATGACCATCCGCCTGATCAAGTAAGCCGCACGCGTCCGGCGCGGGCTCTCACGTCAGAGCCCGCGCCACGGCGTCGGCGAGCAGCCGGCCCCGCAGCGTGAGCACCGCCCGGCCGGCCGCGAAGGCCCCGGGATCGAGTTGCCCGTCGGCCAGGCAGTCCCGCGCGCCCGCCAGACCGGCCGCGTCCAGCGCATCGAGCGGCAGCCCGTCGGCGAGCCGGATGCGCAGCAGCACGTCCTCCATGTGCCGTTCTTCCGCCGTCAGTACTTCCCGTGCCTGCCCCGGCGACGCCGAGTCCGCCAGCCGCGCCGCGTAGGTGTGCGGGTGCTTGACGTTCCACCAGCGCACCCCGCCGACGTGGCTGTGCGCGCCCGGGCCGAGCCCCCACCAGTCCCCGCCGCGCCAGTACAGCTCGTTGTGCCGGCACGGCGAGTCCGTCGACCAGTTCGACACCTCGTACCAGCTGAAACCGGCCGCGTGCAGGGCCTCGTCGGCGGCGAGGTAGCGGTCGGCGGCGACGTCGTCGTCCGGGTAGGGCAGCTCGCCGCGGCGCATCCGCGCGGCCATCCGGGTGCCGTCCTCGACGATGAGCGCGTAGGCGCTGACGTGGTCCACCCCCGCGTCGATCACGGTCGCCAGGGAGGCGGCGAAGTCCTCGGGCCGCTCCCCCGGCGTGCCGTAGATCAGGTCCAGGTTGACCCGCTCGAACCCGGCCGCGCGGGCCTCGGCGGCGGCCGCGGCGGGCCGGCCCGGGGTGTGCCGGCGGTCCAGGACGGCCAGCACGTGCGGGGCCGCCGACTGCATGCCGAGCGAGATCCGGTTGAATCCGGCCGCCCGCAGCTCGCGCAGGCCGGCCGGGTCGACCGACTCGGGATTGGCCTCGGTGGTCACCTCGGCGTCGGCGGCCAGGCCCCACGTGCGGTCGATGCCCTCCAGGATCCGCCCGAGCTCGGCCGGCGGGAGCAGCGTCGGGGTGCCGCCGCCGAAGAAGACCGTGTCGACGCGGGGCGGGCCGACCACCTTCGCGGCCAGCGCCAGCTCGTCGAGGACCTGCTCCGCGTAGCCGGCGCTGAGCACGCCCTCGCTCGCCGTGTACGTGTTGAAGTCGCAGTACCCGCACCGGGTCGCGCAGAAGGGCACGTGGACGTACACGCCGAAGCCGCCGCGGCCCGCCCCCTCCGCGACGCCCGGGGGGAGGGCGCCGTCCCGGGGTACCGGCTCGCCTTCTGGTAGTGCTCCTGGCATTTCACTAGTGTGCCCGCATGTCTCTGGTGCGATCCGAAACGGCCCGGGGCGTGGCGACCCTCACCCTGGACAGCCCGCCCAACCGCAATGCGCTGTCCACGGCGCTCATCGAGGAGCTCCTCGCGGCGCTGGCCGCGGCGGACGCCGACGACGCGGTCCGCGCGATCGTGCTCACCCACACCGGCCCGGTGTTCAGCTCCGGCGCCGACCTGAAGGAGACCGCGGCCGCCATCGGCTCCGGCAAACCGCCGATCACCCGGCTCGGCGACGTCCTCGCCGCGATCTGGGAGGGCCGCAAGCCGGTCGTGGCGCGGGTCGCGGGCCCGGCCCGGGCGGGCGGCCTCGGCCTGATCGCCGCCGCCGACATCGCCGTGTGCAGCACCGACGCGACCTTCGCGTTCACCGAGGTGCGCATCGGCGTGGTGCCGGCGGTGATCTCCACCACAGTGCTTCCTCGCCTCTCCTCACGAGACGCCGCCGAGTTGTACCTCACGGGCGCCACCTTCGACGGCCCGCGCGCCGAGCGGATCGGGCTGGTGACCGCGGCCGTCCCCGCCGAACAGCTCGACGAAGCCGTGGCCGGCTACGTGGCCGCCCTGGTCCGTGGCGCCCCCGGGGCCCTGGCCGGCACCAAGGAGCTGCTGCGCAGTCGGCGGGCCGACACGTTCGGTGACGAGATCCGGGCCATGACGGCCCTGTCCGTCTCCTACTTCGGCTCACCCGAGGGCCGGGAGGGCATGCTGGCGTTCCGGGAGAAAAGGGACCCGAACTGGGTACCCGACGGCGCCGCCTGACGCTGTTCGCTGGCTTCCGGCAAGTACGCTGTTCGCTCTACCGGGAGGTGATCAGCATGCGCGCGCGACGAACGGTGACGATCGCGGCCCTGGCGGCCGTGGCCGTGGCGCTGTGCGCGTACGTGGTCATCAACAAGGTCGGCAAGGACCTCCCGCTGACCATCGCCACCGGCCGGGCCTGCGTGGTCAACGCCGGCAACGCGGCCGTGGGGACCTCCGGCGACGCCGCCGAGGTCGAACTCGACACCGAGCAGCTGGCCAACGCGGCCACCATCACCGCCGTCGGGCTGACCCGCAAGGTCCCGCACCGCGGCCTGGTCGTCGCCCTGGCCACCGCCTGGCAGGAGTCCAAGCTGGAGAACCTGACCGGCGGCGACCGCGACTCGATCGGGCTGTTCCAGCAGCGGCCGAGCCAGGGCTGGGGCAAGCCGGAGCAGATCGCCGACCCGCGGTACGCCGCGAACGCCTTCTTCACCGCCCTGCTCAAGGTCAAGGGCTGGGAGAAGATGCGGGTCACCGACGCCGCCCAGGAGGTGCAGCGCAGCGCCCACCCCGAGGCGTACGAGAAGTGGACCGACGAGTCCGAGACCATGGTCAAGGCGCTCAGCGGCGAGGTCACCGGCGCGGTCGCGTGCAGCGTCACCGAGGAGGCCAGCCGCGGCCCGGAGGCGGTCAAGTCGCTCGGGGCGAGCCTGAAGCTGGACTGGGGCCCGGTGAAGACCGCGGACGTGCAGAACGTCGTCGGCGTCGCGCTGAAGGTCAACGAGGCGAAGTCCGGCTGGCAGTACGCCCACTGGCTGGTCGCCCACGCCCAGGACCAGGGCGTCAAGCGGGTCGTCTACGGCGACATGCAGTGGACGGCCGCGAGCGGAGCGTGGGCGCACGTGACGGAGCGTGGCGATATCGACGCCGGTCCCGGCGGGGAACGGGTCGTCGCCGAGGTCTACTGAAGACCTTGACGTTCCGCGCGACCAGCGGGTTGTCGCCCGATCGGACATTGTCAGGTGGCCAACTCCCGAATCGGCCGCCCATGCACCTCGCGTTACCATCGGTCGTTCGAGACAACGCGAGCGCAAGACAAAGGTAAGGGGAGGACATGACGTCCGCTGCACCCGACTACGGCGGTCTCACCGGCTACGAGCCGATCAGTGAGGCCGACCGCAAGGAGTTCCTGGACAACGGCTTCCTGCTCGTGCGCAACGTCCTCACCGAGGACCACCGCAACCAGCTCGAGGCCGCGATGGACCGGGTCTACGAGGAGGAGAAGGCGGCCGGCTCCAAGAGCATGAAGAAGGACGGCACGCTCCACCTGCTGGGCTTCCTCAACCGCGACGAGCTCTTCGGGCACCTGCTGACCCAGCCGACCATCTTCCCGTACATGTGGGGCCTGGCCGGGTGGAACATCTACACGCACCACAACCACCTGGACGTGACCCCGCCCACCTCCGAGGAGGAGCCGCCCTCGTGGGGCTGGCACCAGGACGGGTACCGCCAGAACTCCGACCCGGAGACGATGGACCCGAACCTGCCGCGGCCCATGTTCTCGCTGAAGGTCGCGTACGTCATCTCCGACTTGTCGGAGACCGGCCGGGGTGCCACCAAGGTCATCCCGGGCAGCCACCTCTGGAACTCGCTGCCCCGCCCGGCCGACACCACGGTGCACAACCCCGACCCCGAGGGCACCGTCGAGATCACCGCGAACCCCGGTGACTGCTTCATCTTCGACCGCCGCCTCTGGCACTCCCGGTCGCCCAACTACTCCACGATCACGCGCAAGATGCTGTTCGTGGGCTACACGTACCGGTGGATTCGCATCCTCGACGACATGCCGATCGACTTCGACGGCGAGTGGTGGAACAACCGCACCCCGGTGCAGCGCCAGCTGCTCGGTGAGGCGAGCCACACGGCGAACTACTGGGGCATCAACTGGAACGGTTACATCGACGAGGAGATTCCGCTCCGCAAGGAGCTGAAGACCCGCGGCCTGCTCGACCGTTCGATTCCCTGGCTGCGTTAAAGAATTGAGATACGCGCAACGCCCCCGGCCATTCCCGGCCGGGGGCGTTGCGCGTTTTGCAGATGGTGAAACTTACAGGGCGCGGCGGCCGCGGCCGGCGAACCCGGCCACCAGGGCCACACCGATGGCGGCCACGACGACCTGGACGAGCAGCTCGCCCCAGTCGACGCCCGGGGTGTCCGTCGAGATGCCGATGGCGTTGGCGATCAGCGTGCCCAGGAAGGCGGCGATGATGCCGACCACGATCGTCAGCCAGATCGGCAGGTTCTGGCGGCCGGGGACGACCAGCCGGCCAAGCGCGCCGATGATAAGACCGACGATCAGCGCGGTGATGATTCCGGTGACAGTCACTGGTCTTCCTCCTTTTACCAAGCTCAACCAGGGGGGTCGTGCTTTGCGGTTGAACTTGTATTGCCCGGAGGCTCAGTGCGCCAAACGCGATCCGAAACGACCAATGACCGGATTGCGTAATACCAGGTCCATCGTCGGGAACGCCATCTCCGGCGGGTCGTGCAGGGGCAGCCAGGTGTACTCGCTCGCCTCCGCCGGGTCCAGCGCGATCTCGCCGCCGACGATGGTCGCGAGCCAGAAGCAGTCCAGCACCGGCAGGCGCTCGCCCTGGAAGTCGTAGGACCCGATGTGCATGCCGGCGAACTCGCCCAGCTCGACGGCGACCCCGAGCTCCTCGCGGGCCTCGCGCACGGCGGCGTCGGCCGGGTGCTCGAAGCCGTCGCAGAACCCTCCGGGCAGGTCCCACCAGCCCGCCCGGGGGTCGCGGGCCCGCCGGACGGCCAGGAACGTCCCGTCCCGCACGATGATGACGGTGCCGGTCGGGCGGGGGTTGAGGTAGGCCTCGTACCCGCACGCGCCGCACTTGGCCGGCAGGGCCCCCGTGGGAGCCCCGCAGCGCGGACAGTGCCTCATTTCTTGGGCTTGTCCCCCGCCGGTGCGTCGGAGGTCGACAGCGCGGCGATGAAGGCCTCCTGCGGCACCTCCACGCGCCCGACCATCTTCATCCGCTTCTTGCCTTCCTTCTGCTTCTCCAGCAGCTTGCGCTTGCGGCTGATGTCACCGCCGTAGCACTTGGCCAGCACGTCCTTGCGGATGGCGCGGATCGTCTCGCGGGCGATGATCCGGCTGCCGATGGCGGCCTGGATCGGCACCTCGAACTGCTGGCGCGGGATCAGCTTCTGCAGCTTGCCGGCGATGGTGACGCCGTAGTTGTACGCCTTGTCCTTGTGCACGATCGAGCTGAAGGCGTCGACCGGCTCGCCGTGCAGCAGGATGTCGACCTTCACCAGCTCGGAGGCCTGCTCGCCGGAGGGCTCGTAGTCCAGGCTCGCGTAGCCCTTGGTGCGGCTCTTGAGCTGGTCGAAGAAGTCGTAGATGATCTCGCCGAGCGGCAGCGTGTAGCGCAGCTCGACGCGGTCGGCGGACAGGTAGTCCATGCCCAGCAGCGTGCCGCGGCGGCCCTGGCAGAGCTCCATGACCGCGCCGACGAAGTCGTTGGGGGTCAGCACCGTGGCCCGGACCGTCGGCTCGAAGATCTCGCCGGTCTTGCCGTCCGGGAACTCGCTGGGGTTGGTGACCGCGACCTGCGTGCCGTCGGTGGTGATCACGCGGTACACCACGTTGGGCGCGGTCGAGATCAGGTCCAGGTTGAACTCGCGCTCCAGCCGCTCCTGGATGATCTCCAGGTGCAGCAGGCCCAGGAAGCCGCACCGGAAGCCGAAGCCCAGGGCCGCGCTCGACTCCGGCTCGTACACCAGGGCGGCGTCGTTCAGTTTCAGCTTGTCCAGCGCGTCGCGCAGGAGCGGGTAGTCCGAGCCGTCGATCGGGTACAGCCCGGAGTACACCATCGGCTTGGGGTCCTTGTAGCCCCCCAGCGGCTCGGTGGCGGGCTTGGCGTTGATGGTGACGGTGTCGCCGACCCGGGACTGGCGCACGTCCTTCACGCCGGTGATGAGGTAGCCGACCTCGCCGGCGCCCAGGCCGTCGCCCTTGATCGGCTCGGGCGAGATGACCCCGATCTCCAGCAGCTCGTGCACGGCGCCGGTGGACATCATCTTGATCCGGTCGCGGGCCCCCAGCCGGCCGTCGACGACCCGGATGTAGGTGACGACGCCGCGGTAGACGTCGTACACCGAGTCGAAGATCATCGCGCGGGTGGCGGTGTCGTCGCCGGGCGTCGGGGCGGGCATCTGCCGCACGATCTCGTCGAGCAGGTGCGGGACGCCCACGCCGGTCTTGCCCGAGACCCGCAGGCAGTCGTCCGGCTCGCAGCCGATGAGGTGGGCCAGCTCCTCCGCGTACTTCTCCGGCTGCGCGGCCGGCAGGTCGATCTTGTTGAGCACGGGAATGATCTGCATGTCGTTCTCGAGCGCGAGATACAGGTTGGCCAGCGTCTGCGCCTCGATGCCCTGGGCCGCGTCGACCAGCAGGACGGCGCCCTCGCAGGCGGCCAGGCTGCGCGAGACCTCGTAGGTGAAGTCCACGTGCCCCGGGGTGTCGATCATGTTGAGGACGAAGCCCTCGCCGGCCAGCCCGCCCTCGCGCACCGTCCAGGGCATGCGCACGGCCTGGCTCTTGATCGTGATGCCGCGCTCGCGCTCGATGTCCATGCGGTCGAGGTATTGCGCCCGCATCTGCCGGACGTCGACCACCTCGGTGAGCTGCAGCATCCGGTCGGCCAGGGTCGACTTGCCGTGGTCGATGTGGGCGATGATGCAGAAGTTGCGAATCCGGTCCGGCGCGGTGGCGCCGGGGCGGTTCACGCCGGGGTCGATCGTCGGTGGCACAGGCGTCCGTTCCTCATCGGGCTGGGGATCTCCTACATCGTCCCACGCCCGCCGCGAAACCGGCTCACGGCCGTGCCTTCCGGAGGTCTCTTCCGGGTCGGCTTTGCGGATTTCCGGCCAGTCCAACGCATAAATCGGGCATCATGGGGTACAGACCCCGCGCGGGACGAGTCCGAGAGGCCCGTGAGAGCCGGCCGAGAGGACATCGAGAGACCTGCATCGAATACTGGACCGCGGTCCCCCGTCCCGTCCGGACGAGGGTCGGCGAGTCAGGTCGCGCGCCCGGCCTCGCCGGCCGGGCGTCACGTGGGATCGCATCAGGAACGCTCCGGAGCGGGTCCTGTCGCCTTCATCCGCGGCGGACAACTGCATAGCTCGAACCGCGCGCCGGCAGGGCGGCGCTACAGCAGCGCGCCCTCGTCGTGGAGCCAGTCGACGAAGCCGAGGGCCACCACGGCCGCACAGTCGACGAGCTCGGCGACGAGCGCGTCATGCACGCCCGACAGCAGGGGCACCTGCATCTCGGCGTAGATGGGCAGCTGGCCGCGGTCGGTCGGATCCGCCACGTAGGCCTTGTAGAAGCGCCGCGTGTGGTTCCACTCGTTGATCACCCGGTAGGCGCGGTCGGACCAGTCCGGCGGCACGGTCGCGTGCGGCCGGGCCCGGATGACCAGGATCTCGTCGGACGGGCCCTCCAGCGCGAAGAGCACCGCGTGGCGCTCCCACAGCGCGAGCAGGCTGCCGTCGCCGTCGGTCAGGTATCGGATGTCGAGCTTCTCGAGGGCCTCCGCGACCCGTAGCAGTGTCACCGGCGCGATGACTCCCGCGCCGTCATCCTGCGGCTTCTCGCACGCTCCGTCGATCGTCGGGGTCGCGTCTTCCCGCGGCAGCTGAGCGACGATCGAGTCGGTCTTCGACCCGTTCGACTGCTCGGCCCGCCATGGCCACCTTGGCATCGTCCCGGCTCCCTGCTCCCCCGTGCGCCTCCACCCGCATGTGCGGTCCGTCGCCGGGCGAATTCGCTCGGCGGTGGACCCGAAAGAGGACGGTACCCGTTCGGTCGAGTTTCAGCAGCCCCCAATTTCACCCTCGCACCACCCGTTCGGGTGAGGGTCTTACAGCCGTCTATCCGATGAGGGGTGATCCGCCCCCGCGATGCCAGGCAGAGCCATATGCGCAGGCCAGGGCCGTCCATGGGCCCGAAATCCGGACATCGACGAAGTCTCCGGAGCCGTCGGCGACGAAGCCCATCCGGATGACCGCCTGGACCAGCCGCTGCGAGACCGGTATACGCCGGCCGCCCTCGGTGGTCACCACGATCGGCTCGTGATCGAGCAGCGCGTCGCGCAGCATCCGGGAGCCGACCGGCCGGCCGCCGACCCCCTCGGTCGCGGCGGTGCGCAGGGTCGCGGCGGCGGCCGCCCCGACCCGCAGCACGTCGGCCGCGGGGATCCGCTCGACGACGGTGCCGGGCAGCGGCGGCAGCGACCAGCGCCAATCCGTGTCCCGCGATGTGGGAACGCGGTCATCGACCGGCGCGCCCAGGTCGCGGGCGGCCGCGGTGCGGTCCCGGTCGACCGCCACGGGGATGCCGCGGCAGACCAGCACCCCCCACGGCAGGCGCGACCAGAGCGCCGTCGACCCCGGCCCGGCCGGGCGCAACCGCACCACCGCGGCGGGGTCCAGCCGGGCCACCCGCGCGGCGAACGCGCGGGCCTCGGCCCGTCCGGATTCGGCCAGCCAGCCCATTATCCGAGCCAGGGCGACAGGAACTCGCGCTCGATGTCGCGCACCCGGCGGGGCCGGCCGGCCTCCAGGTCGTAAGGGACGCACACCGTGCGCGCCCTTGACGCGAGCTCGTCGCCGTCGAACAGCTCGTAGGCCACCGTCAATCGAGAGACCCGGATCTCCTCGATCCACAGCTCGATGCGGACGGGGTCGCCGTAGTCGACCGGCCGGAGGTAGTCGATCTCATGACGTGAGATGACGATGCCGTTCTCGAACGACTCCAGGCCGGCCGCCCGGGCGGCGGTGAACATCAGGGCAACGCGCGCCTCCTCGTACAGCGTGAGGAAGCGCGCGTTGTTGACGTGCCCGTACGCGTCCAGGTCGGACCAGCGCAGGGCGCAGTGATAGATGAACCGGGCCACCTAGCGAGCCGTCACCGTCAGTCGCGGGTGAGCTTGCGGTAGGTGACGCTGTGCGGCCGGGCCGCCTCGGCACCGAGCCGGTCCACCTTGTTCTTCTCGTACGACTCGAAGTTGCCCTCGAACCAGAACCACTTGGCCGGGTTCTCGTCGTCGCCCTCCCAGGCCAGGATGTGGGTGGCCACGCGGTCCAGGAACATCCGGTCGTGGGAGATGACCACGGCGCAGCCGGGGAACTCCAGCAGGGCGTTCTCCAGCGAGGAGAGCGTCTCGACGTCGAGGTCGTTGGTCGGCTCGTCCAGCAGGATCACGTTGCCGCCGATCTTCAGCGTCAGCGCCAGGTTGAGCCGGTTGCGCTCACCGCCGGACAGCACCTTGGTCGGCTTCTGCTGGTCCGGGCCCTTGAAGCCGAACGCGGCCACGTAGGCCCGCGAGGGCATCTCGACCTTGCCGACCATCAGGTGGTCCAGGCCGTCGGAGACGACCTCCCACACCGTCTTGTCGCCGTCGAGGCCGGAACGGTTCTGGTCGACGTAGGACAGCTTGACCGTCTCGCCGACCCGGACCGTGCCGGCGTCCGGCTTCTCCAGCCCGACGATGGTCTTGAACAGCGTGGTCTTGCCCACACCGTTGGGGCCGATGATGCCGACGATGCCGTTGCGGGGCAGCGAGAAGGACAGCCCGTCGATCAGCACGCCGCGCTCGTCGAAGCCCTTGACCAGGTCCTTGGCCTCGATGACGAGGTTGCCCAGGCGCGGGCCCGGCGGGATCTGGATCTCCTCGAAGTCGAGCTTGCGGGTCTTCTCGGCCTCGTTGGCCATCTCCTCGTAGCGCTCGAGGCGGGCCTTGGACTTCGTCTGCCGGGCCTTGGCGTTGGACCGGACCCACTCGAGCTCCTCGCTGAGGCGCTTCTGCAGCTTCTGGTCCTTGCGCCCGGCCACCGCGAGGCGCTGGGCCTTCTTCTCCAGGTAGGTGGAGTAGTTGCCCTGGTAGCCGTGGACCTGGCCGCGGTCGACCTCGGCGATCCACTCGGCCACGTGGTCCAGGAAGTACCGGTCGTGGGTGACGGCCAGCACGGCGCCGGCGTACTTCTGCAGGTGCTGCTCCAGCCAGTTGACGCTCTCCGCGTCGAGGTGGTTGGTCGGCTCGTCCAGCAGCAGCAGGTCGGGCGCCTCGAGCAGCAGCTTGCACAGCGCGACGCGGCGGCGCTCACCGCCGGAGAGCTGGGTCACGTCCGCGTCCGGCGGCGGGCAGCGCAGGGCGTCCATGGCCAGCTGCAGCTTGGAGTCGATGTCCCACGCGTCGGCGTGGTCGAGCTCCTCCTGCAGGCGGCCCATCTCCTCCATGAGCTCCTCGGTGTAGTCGGTCGCCATGAGCTCGGCGACCTCGTTGAACCGGGCGAGCTTGGTCTTGGTGTCGGCGACGGCCTCCTCGATGTTGCCCAGGACCGTCTTGCTCTCGTTGAGCGGCGGCTCCTGCAGCAGCATGCCGACGGTGTAGCCGGGCATGAGCCGGGCCTCGCCGTTGCTGGGCTTGTCCAGCCCCGCCATGATCTTGAGCAGGCTCGACTTGCCGGCGCCGTTCGGGCCGACCACACCGATCTTCGCGCCGGGCAGGAACGACAGCGTGACGTTGTCGAGCACGACCTTGTCGCCGTGCGCCTTGCGCGCCTTCTCGAGCACGTAGATGTACTGCGCCACGGTGCGCCCCTACCTCCGGTCAGCTGTATGTCTGCGAAATGTTTGCGTGCGGATGGGCCCAATCTTTCCAGGCCCGGCCCGAACCGCCCAACCGGCCCCTCACGGAGCGGGGTAGGCCTGGATCGCGCCGTAGGTCCGCGAGCCGATCGACAGGCCCCGCGGGGTCACCACGTAGGTGACATCCTGGTTGGTCACCGCGTAGGTCCGGTTGCCGCGATCCTGCACGTCGGGGCGGAGCAGGCCGTTCTTGCCCTCCTCCGGGATCTCGCCGCCGTCGAACCAGTTCTCCTTGCGGTCGTGGCCCTGGTACCACAGCCCGGAGCCGTCCCTCTCGCGGCAGATCCAGGCCTCCTTGTTGCTGTCGGTCCGCACGTACTGCACCTGCTGCAGCGGCGTCGCGGCGTCCGGGCGCAGCTGCTTGACGGCGGCGCTGATGAATGGCGGGCAGTCCACCACCTTGCTGGGCGGCGCGGCGCCGGCCGAGGTCACATCCGACGGTACCGCCGACGGAACGTCACCGGACGCTGACTTATTCTCATCGATGTCGCGTAATCCGAGGACGTATCCGAACAGCGCCCCGGCGACGGCGAGGATCAGCAACGACAGCAGAACGACGGTAGGGGTGCGGCTCGATCCCTGTTCGGGTTGATCGGCCCCGATTCGCGACATGCACAGCAGGATCGCACCTGTGAGCCAGCACTCCGCATGCTGCCAGGTCGCTCCGGGGATCAGTAGGCTGAAAGTACGAGGGTGGATCACCCAGGGGGAGGACTCGACACGTGGCTGGAGACAGTGCATTCGTAGTGGTCGCCAACAGGTTGCCCGTCGACAAGGTGGTCGGCCCGGACGGAGAGGTCAGCTACCGCAGAAGCCCGGGCGGACTCGTGACGGCGCTCGAGCCGGTGCTCCAGCAGCGCAACGGCACGTGGGTGGGGTGGCCCGGCGGGGCGGGGGACGCCGACGCCAAGGAGGAGACGTTCGAGGCCGGCGGCATCCACCTGCACACGGTCCCGCTCAGCGCCGGTGAGATCGAGCGTTACTACGAGGGTTTCTCCAATTCCAGCCTGTGGCCGCTCTACCACGACGCGGTGGAGACACCGATCTTCAAGCGTCGATGGTGGGAGTCGTACCGCCTGGTCAACGAGCGATTCGCCAAGGCCGTCGCGGACGATGCCGCACCGGGCGCGACGGTGTGGATCCAGGACTATCAGTTGCAGCTCGTACCCGCACTGTTGCGCGAGTCCCGCCCCGATCTCAAGATCGGCTTTTTTCTGCACATCCCATTCCCGCCCGTCGAACTGTTCATGCAACTACCGCGCCGCGCGGACATTCTCAAGGGTCTGCTCGGTGCCGATCTGGTCGGTTTCCAACGTCCACTCGGCGCACAGAACTTCGTCCAACTGGCCCGACATCTGCTGGGCACCCGAGTGCGCCGCGGAATCGTTGAGTGGGAGGGGCGCACCGTGCGCGCCGAGGCCTTCCCGATCTCGATCGACGTCGAGGAGATGCGCAGGCTCGCGGCTTCCCCGGAAGTGCAGGCCAGAGCGGCCGCCATCCGCACCGAGCTGGGTGAGCCGCGGACGATCATTCTGGGGGTGGACCGGCTCGACTACACCAAAGGCATCGAAAGAAGGCTCAAGGCATTCAGGGAACTGCTGTCGGATGGACGACTCACGGCGCCCGAGACGGTGATGGTACAAGTGGCTACGCCGAGCCGGGAGCGGGTGGAGCACTACCAGACGCTCCGGGTGAACGTCGAGCGTGAGGTCGGGCGGATCAATGGGGAGTACGGACGAGTTGGCCAACCCGCCGTGCACTATCTCCATCAGTCGTACAGTCGGGCTGAGCTGGCCGCGTTGTATGTTGCGGCCGACGTGATGATGGTGACTCCGCTGAGGGATGGCATGAATCTGGTGGCCAAGGAGTACGTCGGCGCCCACGCCGACGGCCGGGGCGCCATCGTGCTCTCCGAGTTCGCGGGCGCGGCCGCCGAGCTGCGCCAGGCGTTCCTGTGCAATCCGCACGACCTCGACGGGGTGAAAGACGCACTCATGCGTGCGATCCAGGTCGACCCGGTCGAGGGCCGCAAGCGAATGCATGCTATGCATTCCCACCTGCGCGCCCACGATGTCCGAACTTGGGCGGACTCGTTTCTGGACGCGCTCGGCGCCGCATCATGACCCGCCCGTCGGCTCGGCGCCCGTACGACCGCACCACCCGACACCCGATCACTCGACACCCAGTCGAACACCCTGCATGCACAACCGACTTCCACGAACAGGCCGGACATGAACCAGATCTCGGCGACAGGCAACGGCCTCTCGCTCGACCCGGACCTCCGCGCGGCGGTGCTTCGCGTCGCCCGCGTGCCCAACCTCTTGGTGGCATGTGACTACGACGGCACCCTCGCGCCGATCGTCGCGGACCCCACCAAGGCGACTCCGACCGCCGAGTCCGTAGCCGCCGTACGCGCCCTCTCGTCGCTGCCGCAGACGACGGTGGGCGTGATCAGCGGCCGGGCCCTGCGCGATCTAGCCGCCCTGTCCCGCCTCCCCGCCGAGGTGCGCCTCGTCGGCAGCCACGGCTCCGAGTTCGACGTCGGCTACATCGACGAGCTCCCCCCGGAGCGCCAGCAGCGCCGCAACGAGCTGCAGGCGGCGCTCAACGCCATCTGCAAGGACCAGCCGGGCGTCCGGCTGGAGGGCAAGCCCGCGAGCATCGCCGTGCACACCCGGGCCGCGCCGCGCGACGTGGCCCAGCGGGTCTTCGACGCCGTGCGCAGCGGGGCCGCGCTCTGGCCCGACATCGAGGTGACCACCGGCAAGGAGGTCATCGAGCTCTCCGTCGTGCCGACCGACAAGGGCCTCGCCGTCGACGCGCTGCGCATGCAGGTCGGCGCGAGCGCGGTGGTGTACCTCGGCGACGACGCCACCGACGAGAAGGCCTTCGCGCACCTGCACGGGCCCGACCTCGGCATCAAGGTCGGTGACGCTCAGGAGGAGACTCAGGCCCGCTTCCGCATCGACGACGCCTCGGCGGCGGTGGGGATTCTCGAGCTTCTGCTGTACACCCGGCGCCGTTGGCTCTTCGGCGAGCAGGCCGTGCCCATCGAACGGCACTCGATGCTCTCGAACACCCACACCGTCGCCCTGCTCACCCCGGCGGCCCGGGTCACCTGGCTGTGCCACCCGAAGCCGGACTCCGGCGCGGTCTTCGCCGACCTGCTCGGCGACACGGCGGCCGGGCACTTCACGGTGCAGCCCGAGCGCGGCGGCACCCCCCTCGGGCAGCGCTACCGCCCGGGCACGATGACCGTGGAGACCCGCTGGTCGGGGCTGACCGTCACCGACTGGCTGGACCACCACCGCACCGGCAACTCGCTGATCCGGGTGCTGTCGGGCAGCTCCCGGGCCCGCATCGACTTCGTCCCGCGCCCCGACTTCGGCCAGGTGCACATCCGCCTGCAGCCGCTCGGCGGCGACGGCCTGCTGGTGCTGGGCAGCAACGAGCCGATCGCGCTGTACTCCCCCGGCATCGAATGGGAGATCACCTCCGACGGCCACAGCGACACCGCGCGCGCGACCGTCGACCTGAACGCGGCCGGCGGCACGGCCATGCTGGAGCTGCGCCTGGGCACCGACTCGATCGAGGCGCCGCGGGTGGCCCTGGAGGAGCGCCAGATCGCCGCCGAGGCCGCCTGGCGGGACTGGGCCGAGTCGCTCAAGCTGCCCTCGGTGGCCAAGGACCTCGTCCGCCGCAGCGCGCTCACCCTGCGCGGCCTGTGGCACAAGCCGACCGGCGCGATCCTGGCCGCGGCCACGTCGTCGCTTCCGGAGGAGATCGGCGGCTCCCGCAACTGGGACTACCGGTACTGCTGGCTGCGCGACGCCTCGCTCACGGCCAAGGCCCTCGTGGACCTCGGCTCGACCGAGGAGGCCGAGTCGCTGGTGCGCTGGACGCTGCGGGTCTCCGACAACACCGACGGACACCCGGAGCGGCTCCACCCGCTGTACACCCTCGACGGCAACGAGCTCGGCCCCGAGGCCGTGATCGAGGCGCTGCCCGGGTACGCCGGCTCCCGCCCGGTGCGCATCGGCAACGCCGCCAACGGCCAGGTCCAGCTCGACGTGTTCGGCCCGGTCGCCGACCTGATCTGCGCCCTGGCCGACGTGCGCCCGCCCGAGGAGGGCGACTTCGCGCTCATGGCCGCCATGGTCGAGGCCGTCGAGCGCCGCTGGCACGAGCCGGACCACGGCATCTGGGAGGCCCGCCGGCGCCCGCGGCACTACGTGTACTCCAAGGTCATGTGCTGGATGACCGTCGACCGCGGCATCCAACTCCTGGAGCGCCAGGGCCGCCCGGTCCCCGACGCTTGGCAGACCCTGCGCAAGACGATCGCGGACAACGTGCTCGACAAGGGCTGGAACGAGAAGATCGGCGCCTACACGGTCGCCTACGGCTACGAGGAGATGGACGCCTCGGTGCTGTGGATCGGCCTGTCGGGCCTGCTGCAGGACGACGACCCGCGCTTCCTGGCGACGGTCCTGGCCGTGGAGGCCGACCTGCGCGAGGGCCCGACGGTGTACCGCTACCGCTGGGACGACGGCCTCCCGGGCGTGGAGGGCGGCTTCCACCTGTGCACCACTTGGATGATCGAGGCGTACCTGCGCACCGGCCGGCGGGCTGACGCGGAGGAGTTGTTCGCCCAGTTCATCGAGTGCGCGGGGCCGACCGGGCTGATTCCGGAGGAGTACGACCCGATGACGGAGCGGGCGCTGGGCAACCATCCTCAGGCTTACTCGCACCTGGGGCTGATTCGGTGCGCGCTGGAGCTTGATCGCGCGTAATTCGCTTTTCCCGGGGCGCCCCTCTTCAGCGGGGGGCGCCCTTTTTGCGGGGTCCCTATGGGTTTCGTCAAGCGGCAGCTTGGCGGGTTTGGTAGGGCACCTTGTCTCGGAGCATGGCGAACAGGACGTCGATGCGTCGGCGGGCGAGGCGGATGAGGGCGGCGTTGTGGCGTTTCCCGGCGGCGCGTGAGGGTGGGTGGGAGAGGCTGGCGAACGCGGCGGGGAAGAACGCGCGTTTGAGCTGTTTGTTGCCGCCTTTGGGTGGGTGTTCGCTGCGGATGCTGCTGCCGGAGCGGCGGGTGGCCGGGGCCAGGCCGGCGCGTCTGCTCGCCCAGCGCGGCGACGATCTGCTCAGCCAGACGCGTTCGCCCATGCGGGGCGCGTGCGGACGGACGATCTCGGCCAGGTTCGATCGGCCGCCTTGCGCAGCCTGGCGGGGCCGCCGCAGCGCGACAGCAGCTCAAGGACGGCTTTGTGCTGGACTTTCGGGCCGAGGACCCGCTCGAGGGCGGGGTGGATCTGGGTCAGCAGCCCGCGGATGCGGTTGGAGACCCGGGTAGCCTCACCGGCGAGATCGTCGCCGACATCGACGCGGCGCAGGGCGTGCGGCAGCGTGCGGGCGGCGTCGGCGATGACGTAGGCGTCGCGGGCGTCGGTCTTTGCCGCGCCGGGGTGCAGATCGGCGATGCGACGCATCGCCAGTCCAGGCAGGTAAGCAACCTGGTGGCCGCAGGAACGGGCGACCGCGACCGGCAGCGCGCCGATCGAGCCGGGCTGGTCAACCACCACCAGGACCCGGCCGTGGCGGGCGAGTTTGCCTCCCCGCAACGAGCCCCAGCCTCGATCGCCCCGTCTGGCGTCGACTGCCGGCAGCCACGTTACGAAGAGACCTACCCAGCGCCACGGGTGGTCGTGTCCCAATCAGCGGCCCGTCGGCGCCACCCGGCCCGGCGACAACATCCCCCGGATCATCCAAACGACAGGGGCAGGAAGTCATACCGGACCAGACGACCGAGCGTCCCCAACGGGGACCTGAAAAAGGTAACGCGGCGCCTTTTTTCCGATAAGTCCGACACTCCGTGATCGGACTTATAGGATTTATACCCCGTCCAGCGAAAAGTCCGATAAGTCGCGGCGCGGCAGCGCCCGACTTATCGGGACAAAAACCTCACCCCACCAGCGCGTCCACCACAGGCCCGATCACAACGACGGCAGGCGGCCGCAGCGCCGCCTCCTTCGCCGCGTCCGCGACCGTGGCCAGCGTCGCCCGCAGCGTCCGCTGGTCCCGCGTCGTACCCTCCTGCACAACGGCGACCGGCGTGTCCGGCGCCCGCCCGTGCGACTGCAGCACCGCCGCGATCGCGGGCAGGTTCTTCAGCCCCATCAGCACGCAGACGGTCCCCCGCAGCCGGGCCAGGGCCGCCCAATCCACGAGCGACTCGGCGTGGCCGGGCGCCAGGTGGCCCGACACCACCGTGAACTCGTGCGCCACGCCGCGGTGGGTGACCGGAATCCCGGCCGCCGACGGCACCGCGATCGCGCTGGTGATGCCCGGCACCACCACGACCGGGACGCCCGCCGCCGCGCAGGCCAGCAGCTCCTCGCCGCCGCGGCCGAAGACGTACGGGTCGCCGCCCTTGAGCCGGACCACGAACTTGCCGGCCAGGGCGCGGTCGACCAGGACGCGGTTGATCTCCTCCTGGGCGGCTGACGGCCCGTACGGGATCTTGGACGCGTCGACCAGCTCGACCTCGGGCCGCAGCTCGTCCAGGAGCAGTCCGGCGGCCAGCCGGTCGATCACGACCACGTCGGCCGCGGCGAGCAGCCGGCGCCCCTTCACGGTCAGCAGCTCCGGGTCGCCCGGGCCGGAGCCGACCAGTGCCACCGTGCCCGCGCGGCCCTCGTCCGCGGCGTCGAGGAGCCCGGCGTCGAGGACGCCGGCGGTGAGGACGCCGGCGGTGAGCTGCTCGCCGATCGCGTCGCGCACCGCGACCGCGCGCACCGGGTCGCCGCCGGCCAGGACCGCCACCGTGACCGGGCCCTGCCGGGTCACCGCGGGCGTCCACGCGGTCGCGGCGTGCCGGTCGTCGGCGCGGACGGTGAAGATCCGCCTGGCCGCGGTCACGTCGCTGATCGCCTGGGCCGCCACCGGGTCGCTGACGGCCACGTGGACCAGCCAGGCGTCGTCGGCGTCGGCCGGCTCGAAGCGCCGCTCGCGCCAGGTGAGGCGGCCGGCGTCGACGTGCGCGCGCAGGGCGGGGGTGACGTGGGGCGAGACGAGCACGACGTCCGCGCCCGCGTCGAGCAGAGCGGGCACGCGCCTGGTGGCGACGGTACCGCCGCCGACCACCAGGACACGCAACCCTTCCAGCCGCAAACCGAGGGGGTAGGGGTTCACTTGTGGGCTACTCCAGCGGAATCGAAGGTGGCAACCTCGTGCAGGACGCGGACAGCACTGGCCACGATCGGCAGCGCCAGCACGGCGCCGGTGCCCTCGCCCAGGCGCAGGCCCAGGTCGACGAGCGGTTCGAGCTCAAGATAGCCCAGGGCCACGGTGGCCCCCGGCTCGGCCGAGCGGTGCCCGGCGACCATCGCGGCGGTCGCGGCCGGGGCCAGGGCCTGAGCGGCGAGCGCGGCCGAGGCGGCGATCACGCCGTCGAGCACGACGGGCACGCGCAGTTCGGCGGCCTTGAGGATGAAGCCCGCGATGGCCGCGTGCTCCAGCCCGCCCACGGCCGCCAGGACGTCGATCGGGTCGTCCGCCTGCAGCCCGACGACCGCGGAGGTGACCACGGCGACCTTGCGGGCGTGCGTCTCGCTGTCGATGCCGGTGCCCAGCCCGGTCACCGCGGCCGGATCGGCGTGCGTGAACGCGGCGATGAGCGCGGCCGACGGCGTGGTGTTGGCGATGCCCATGTCCCCTGTGAGCAGCGCCTGGGCGCCGCCCGCCACGAGGTCCGCGGCCACCTGCATGCCGACCTCCAGCGCCTGCACCGCCTCCTCGCGGGTCATCGCCGGTTCGACGCTCAGGTCGCGGGTCCCGGCCCGGACCTTGCGGTCGAGCAGGCCCTCGGCCGGGTCGAGGGTGGCCTTCACGCCGACGTCCACCACGGTGACGGAGACCCCGGCCTGGCGCGCGAAGGCGTTCACGACCGCGCCGCCGGCCACGAAGTTGGCCACCATCTGCGCGGTGACCTCTTGCGGCCATGGCGTCACACCCTGCTCGTGTACCCCGTGATCCCCGGCGAAGATTGCCAGCGCGGCGGGCTCCGGCATCGGCGGCGGGCACGTGCCGGCCAAACCCGCCAGCCGGACCGCGAGGGTCTCCAGTGACCCCAGCGACCCCATCGGCTTCGTCAGGCGCCCCTGCAGGGCCCGCGCGGCCGCGATGGCCTCGTCGTCGAGCGGCCGGATCGCGGCGATCGTCTCGTGCAGCATGTTGCTCACCTTCCCAGTACCTCGGACAACACCGCGACGAAGGCGTCACTGGTGGCAGTGTCCCGCACGGCAATACGTAACCAGTCCTGGCCCAGCCCCGGGAAGGTTTCGCCCCGCCGCACGGCGAACCCACGCTCGCGCAGCGCGGCCCGCACCCTCTCGCCATCGTCCACCCTGATCAGCACGAACGAACTGGCGGGGCGGCCGGCCACGGGCACACCGGCCCGCTCCAGGGCCGCGACGAGGTGGGCGCGATCGGCCACGAGCCGGACGGCGATCTCGCGCTCCGTGTGCACCGCGCGCTCGGACGCGCACGCGATCGCCGCGGCCAGGGCGGGCGTCGAGACACTCCACAGTGGAGCGTGCTCGTGCAGCCGGTCGAGCAGCGGCGCGGGGCCGAGCACGTAGCCGATCCGCAGCCCGGCCAGGCCCCAGGTCTTGGTCAGGCTGCGGATCACCAGCAGGCCGGGGAGGTCGCGCGCGCCGGCCAGCGACTCGGGCTCGCCGGGGACCGTGTCGGCGAACGCCTCGTCGACCACGGTGACGCGCCCGGGCCTGGTGAGGCGGGCGAGGTCGGTTGCTTCGTGCAGTACCGACGTGGGGTTGGTGGGGTTGCCGATGACGACGAGATCGGCCGTTTCCGGGATCTGCCCGCCGCGGAGCCGGAACCCGTCGGACTCGCGCAGCACGACCCGCTCGACCGCGTGGCCCGCGGTCACCAGGGCGGCTTCGGGCTCGGTGAACTGTGGGTGGACCACCACCGCCCGCTCCGGCCGCAGCGCCTGCGCGACGAGCACGAACGCCTGCGCGGCGCCCGAGGTCAGCAGCACCTCCTCGGGCGGACGGCCGTGCCGGGCCGCGATCGCCGCGGTGGCCTCGGCCGGGTCCGGGTAGGCGCCGAGGTGGGCCAGGGAGGCCGTGACGGGCCCCATCAGCCAGGCCGGGGGCGCCTCCTGCCGCACGTTCACGGCGAGGTCGACAAGGCCCGGCGCGACTTCGCGATCGCCGTGGAACCGCAGCATCAGGCGATCGTCGCGTACGGCGAACCGATTTGTCCTAGCTTAAGAATGTGATCGCGCGCACGCTGCGAGTGGCCGGCGGCTTCCTCGCGCTCCTGCGGACCGGCCTCATCGTCGGGCTGGCGGTGGCCGCGCTGATCTATCCGCTGGCCGCCGTGAGCGGCATGGGGGCCAAGAAGGGCGCGGACGCGCTGGTGATGCCGCCGGACGCGCTGCGCCAGTCGATGCCGGCCCAGACCTCGCACGTGTACTCGGCCGACGGCGCGCTGCTCGCGCAGTTCTACGAGGAGTACCGCACGTACACGCCGATCGCGTCGATGTCGCCGAACATCCAGCACGCGATCGTCGCCGCCGAGGACGCGCGGTTCTGGGAGCACCACGGCGTGGACTTCAAGGGCGTCGCGCGCGCGTTCGTGGCCAACCAGAAGGCGGGCGGCGTGTCCCAGGGCGCGTCGACCATCACGATGCAGTACGTGCGCAACGTCCTGCGCGACACCGCGCGTACACCGGCGGAAGTGAACGAGGCGACCGAGCAGACCGGCGCGCGCAAGCTGCGCGAGATGAAGCTGGCCCTCGAGCTCGAGAAGCACATGAGCAAACAGGAGATCCTGGAGCGGTACCTCAATGTCGCCTACTTCGGCCACCGCGCCTACGGGATCCTCGCCGCGGCGGAGGTGTACTTCTCGAAGAAGCCGGGCGATCTGACGGTACCGGAGGCGGCTCTTCTGGCCGGTCTCGTGCAGGCGCCGTCGTCGTACGACCCCTCCGGCTCCGACGCGAAGGCGGCCACCACGCGGCGCGACTACGTGATCGACCGGATGGTGGACCTCAAGTACCTCAGCCGCGCCGACGCCGCGACCGCGCACGGCGTGCCGATCGCGCTCAAGCTCACCGAGCCGCCGAACGACTGCCTCGCCACGCGTCCCGGGTACGGCTTCTTCTGCGCGATGTTCCGCTCCTGGTGGGCCGACCAGCCGGTGTTCGGCGCGAACTCGACCGAGCGCCTGGACACGTTGCGCCGCGGCGGGTACAACATCGTCACCTCGATCGACCCGCGCGTGCAGGACATCGCGCAGGCCCAGATCAACAAGCGGGAGAAGAGCCGCAGTCCCTATGCGCTCGGGCAGGTCGCGATCGAGCCGGGGACGGGACTCGTGCGGGCGATGGCCGTGAACCGGGTGTACTCCCTGGACCGCGCGAGCAACGGCCCGCACTCCGACCCGCGGCAGCGCAAGCGGTTGCGCGGCAACTATCCGAACACGGTCAACCCGCTCCTCGGCGGCGGGGACGGCATGGCGGGATATCAGGCCGGCTCCACCTTCAAGATGTTCACGATGCTCGCGGCGCTCGAACAGGGACTGCCCCTGTCGACGTCGATCTATTCTCCGAAGACGGTGCAGACGAAGTACAAGACGGGTCGTAGCAGTTCCGCCCACTGCGGCAACGACTTCTGGTGCCCGTCCAACGCCTCGGACTCGATGACCGGGCGGCAGACCATGTGGTCGGGCTTCGGCAAGTCCGTGAACACGTACTGGGTGCAACTCGAACAGCGCGTGGGCGCCGACTCCGCCGTGCGCATGGCCGAGCGGCTGGGCCTGCACTGGCGGACCAGCATCGACCAGCAGCTCGCCTCCCCCGCGCGGGCCAAGGGCTGGGGCGCGTTCACCCTGGGCGTGGCGGACACGACGCCGATGGAGATGGCAAACGCGTTCGCCACGGTCGTCGCCGACGGGGTGCACTGCGAGCCGACCCCGGTCGTGTCCATCACCGACGTGCACGGCAAGCCGGTCGTGGACGACAAGGGCGTCGACGTGGCCAAGCCGCGGTGCGCGCAGGTGCTCTCGCCGGACGTGGCGCGGGGCGCGGTGGACGCGGCGCGGTGCGTGACGGGCTACAAGGCCGCGACCGGGGACTGCGGCGGATGGTCGACGGCGTCCCGGGTGTTTTCGACGGTACGGCGTCCGGTCGCCGGCAAGTCCGGCACGACCGACGACGACCGGACGGCCTGGTTCGTCGGGATGACACCGGGTCTCACGATCGCCGGGTTCATCGCCGACCCGGACAATCCGCTGCATCGGGTGGGCGCGGGGAACGCCTCCAAGCCGCGGGAGACGGTGGCCGACACGTTGCACGACTCCCTGGCGGCCATGCCTTGGCGCGGATTCACCCCGCCGAGTCCCCAGATCGTCGGCAAGAAGGCTGTGAAATCGTCGCGCGGCCTTTAGCGGATGTCTGACGGGAGTAGTTTTTTAGCGGATGTCTGACGGGAGTAGTGACCAGCTTTCGAGGTCGACCCGGCCGCTGGCGAGGGAGCCGGCGTTGCGCAGCAGTCCCTCGTACGTGAACCCGGCCTTCTCCGCGACCCGCCGCGACGCCACGTTCCCGGGCGCGACCCGCAGCTCGATGCGCTGGAACCGGTGCTCCAGCAGCAGCGACAGCGCGAGCACGTCGACCGCCTCGGGCGCGACCCCGAACCCGCGGGCGTCGGCGGCCACCGCGCACGCGATCTCGGTCGACCGCGTCAGCCAGTCCGTGTTCTTGGTCCACAGACAGCCCACGAGCCGCTCGTCCTCGCGGCGCACGATGCCGTAATGGTCCCCGGCGCCGCTGTCGCGCCGCTCGACGGCCAGCTCGGTGCACCAGGCGTACCCGTCGAAGGCCTCCAGCTCGTCGGCCGCGACCGGAAGCCACCGCCGCACGAGCCGGTCGGCGAAAATCTCTCCGACCCGCTTGTCGTCATCGGCACACAGCGGCCGCACGGTGAGCCGCGGCGTTTGGACGAGCAGCGATGGAAAGCGCCGCAGCGCCACCGACCAGGTCGACACCTAGGCCGCCTCGTCCCCGTCGCCGTTCTTGCCTTTTGCGGTTCCCGCTGCGGGCTTTTCTTCGGCGTTCTGGGACGCCGCTCCTGAAACTGGCGAAGTGGGCACGGAATCGGACACTACCGAACCCGGGGGTACCGAGATGGGCCCCGACACGGACACGACGGGAATCGACGCAGTTCCGACAGAACGCTGCGCCGCCGGCGGCCCCGAGACCGGAGGCGCCGACACGGGCGCCGCGTCCTCGAGCCCGGCGTCCCCCGCCGGCATGGCGGTGGCGTCTTGGAGTCCGGCTTCCCCCGCGGGCATGGCGGTGACCCCACCGGGCGCGGCGGACACGGGCGCGGAGGTCTGCGAAGCCGAGTCGGCAAACACAGGAACCGGCGCCGACGACACCGGCACGGCGGCCGAGGTCGAGGGCCCGGGCCCGGCGACCGCCCCCGGCCCGTACGCGGTGATCGGCCCCGTCACCGACCCCGAAACCGGCGCACTGGAGGGCGAGGAGACGGGCTGAGCTGCGGAACTCTGGACGGGCACAACCAAAGACGATGGCAGCCCACTCGCCGCCGCGGGCCCGTTCCCCGCGGAAGGCACCCCAACGCTCGCCTCGCCGTTCCCACCCCCACCACCGGCCACACCCAACACGGTCGTGGCCTCACCATCGTCGCCGCGCAGGTCGGGGTTGGTGTCTGAAATGTCGCTTGATGCACTGCCCGTAGCCCTGGCGCCGGCGGGAACCGAACCGGTCTCGGAAAACGATGAGGGGATGGAGCCCGAGCCGCCGGCCTCCCCGCCCGAAGTCACCTCAGCCGAAGCATTGGAGGCAGTTGACCGCTCACGCCCTTCACTTGCCACGCCGCCAGCCACTGCGCCCGCGTTCGGCGAACCGTCGGTCGTCGCGCCCCCGACCAGCGGACCGTCACTCGTCACGCCCTTGGCCGACGACTCTTCGCTCGTCAGGCCCTCGGCCGACGACTCTTCGCTCGTCACGCCCTCGGCCGACGACTCTTCGCTCGTCACGCCCTCGGCCGACGACTCTTCGCTCGTCACGCCCTCGGCCGACGACTCTTCGCTCGTCACGCCCTCGGCCGACGACTCTTCGCTCTTCACGCCGGCCACCGGCGCGCTCGGGCCCGGACCAGCGGAGCCGGAGACGAGGGCGCCTGGGACAGGAGTGCTGGAGTTCGGCGCGCCCGAGGCAGGGACGGCGGACAGCGGGGCGCTCGGCCCAGGGACACCGGAGACGGAGCCACTCGGCGGCGGGGTCAGCGGAGTCGTGCCCGAAACAAAGCCACCCGGAGCGGAAACCGGAACCGCGGAGATCGGAACAGCCGAAACGGAGGCGGCCGGAGCCGAAACCGACGCCACGGAAGCGGCCGGGCTGGAAACCGATGCGGCCGCGACCGAGGCGGAGCCGGTGGCGGGCGAAGCCCCCTGGGCGGCCGCCGAGCCCCTCGGTGCGCCGTCGGACGAGGTCCACGGCGTGGGCATCGCCGGGCCGAGCGCGGGGCCGAACGGCGACGACGCGCCCGGTGAGGTCGGCGCGCTCGCGGGAACCGCGGCCCGGTAGGTCGTGCCGGTCACCGGATACGACCCGGTGGCCGAGGCGGTCGCCGGAACGGTCGGGGCACCCTGCGCTGCCGACGGAGCGGTCCAGCCGGGAGCCGCGGCATCGCCCGCCGCGGCCGACGGCGCGATCCACCCCGCGACCGGCCCGCCGGCCGATGAGGCGGTCCAGCCCGGGAGCGGCGCATCGCCAGCGGCGGCCGTCGGCGCGTTCCAACCCGCGACCGGCGCACCACCCACGGCCGACGCATCGCCCGCGGCGGCCGACGTGGCGTTCCAACCCGCAGCCGGCGCACCACCCACCGCCGACGCATCGCCCGCAGCAGCGGAGGCGGCGTCCCACCCTGCGGCCGCCGGATCAGCCGGGGTGGCCATGACAGGGACAGAGGGCTGGGCGGCAGGATCGCTCAGGCCACCCGACGCAGCAACCGAGCCTGGGCCGCCCGACGTGGCAGCCGAACCCGGGCCACCCGACGCGGCAACCGAACCCGGGCCACCCGACGTGGCGGCCGAACCCGGAGCGGAGGACGTGGCGGCCGAGCCTGGGCCACCCGAGGCGGCGATTGAGCCCGGGCCGGCCGGGCTGGCCAGGATCGAGCCGGGGATCGCGGCCGGCAGGCGGGGTGGCGGGGCGTCCGGGGTCGTGTAGTCGGCCGCGTAGCTCGGCGTGCCGCCCGGCATGTCGACCATCGCCGGAGTGACCGGCGCCGCGGCCGGGGCCGCCGCGGCCGGGACCGCCGTGACCGGGGTCGCCGCCGACAGCATCGGGGCGGTCGGGAAGTTCATCACCGGGACTGACGGGCGGCCGTACGGGCTCGTCGACGGGGTGCTCCACAGGCCCGGCTGCGGGGCCGCCGTCGCCCCGGCCGCGGTCACGAAGCGCGACGCGATCGCCGGTGTGCCGGCCCAGTGCAGGCCGAGGTACGAGGCGTGGACGCCGCGCTGGACGAAGCCCTCGGCCGGGCCGCCCGCCCAGGTCCAGGCGGCTTGGAGGCCGGCGCGCGGGGTGATGCTCGTGCGGTGCATCTTGTGGCCGATGACCTGGGCGCCGACCGGCAGGATGACCGACGACGAGCGGGCGGTGGCCTCGCGGTAGCCCAGGACGACCAGGTCGGTCTCGCGGGCCGAGGCGTCCACCACGCCGCACATCGGGCGGCCGTTGTAGTCGCGGCAGAGCCAGACCAGGCCGGTGCCCTCCGCGGCGATCGGCTTGCCCGCGGCGGCGTGGGCGGCCACGGCGGTGCGCAGGCGGCCGTTGAAGGTGAGTTCCTCGGCGTACGACTCGGGCAGGGCGGCCCCGATGACGAGGCCGTCGACGCCGGCCGGGAGGACCTCGTCGCGCAGCGGGTCGAACGGGACGACCTCGGCGCCGGCCGCGGTGAGCAGCTCGGCGGTCTCCGGGTAGGCGAACGCGACGCCGATCACCGGACGGCGGCCGATGCGGGTCGCGGCGATCGAGGACTGCGACTCGGCGGCCGCGGCGATCTCGGCCTCGGCGCTCCACGGGTCGGAGGTCAGCCGCGGGGCGGAGCGGGCCAGGGCCATGGTGCGGTCGATGTCGACGGCGCCGGCGATGACCTCGCCCAGGCGGCGTACGGCGCGCACGGCGTCCAGATTGTGGTGCACCACCGGCGCGACGCCGTGGTGGCGGGAGGGCAGCGGGGCGCCGGACTCGCCGGCGTCGGTGAGCGCGTGCCGGCGAAGGGCACCCAGCACCGGTACGCCGATGTCGTCCAACGCCTCCCGCAGCAGTTGCTCGTGGCGGGTGGAGGCGACCCGGTTGAGGATGACGCCGCCGAGCCAGAGCAGCTCGTCGTACGCGCGGAAGCCGTGCACCAGCGCCGCGACCGACTGCCCCATGGCACCGACGTCGACGACCAGGATCACCGGGGCGCGCAGCAGGCCGGAGATCTGCGCGGTGGATTCGCTGTCGGTACGCCCGGCCAGCCCGTCGAACAGCCCCATCGTCCCCTCGACGACGGCGATGTCCAGCGACGCGGCCCCGTGCGCGAACAGCGGCCCCATCCGCTTCGCGCCGACCATGCGCGGGTCGAGGTTGCGGCCGGGCCGCCCGGCGGCGAGCCCCAGGTAGGAGGCGTCGACGTGGTCCGGTCCGATCTTGAACCCGGCGGCGCGGTAGCCACGCGCGGACAGCGCCGCGAGCAGCCCGACCGACACGGCCGTCTTGCCGTGACCGGACGACGGGGCGCTGATCACCAGCCGCGGGATCGTGCTCATGTGCTCCTCCGGCCCTGAGGCATACGTGTGACCCGGACGATACCGAACGGGCGCCACCATGACCGTCCGCAAAGTGGACGGGCTACCGTGCATGGTTGTGTACCGGTTTCTCGCGACGCCCCGGTGGCTCGGCTACGCCGCGCTGACCTTGGCCGCGGCGACGGTCATGGTGCTGCTCGGCCTGTGGCAGCTCGACCGCTACCACCAGCGTGCGGAGATCAACGCCCGGATCGACGCGGGCACCTCCGCCACCCCGGTGGCGCTGACGGACGTCGTCGGCGCGCCGCACGGGGGCGCCGGGACCGTCGGCCCGCAGCCCGCGGAGCACACCGAGTGGACGCGCGTCACCGTGACCGGCCACTACGACCCGGAGCACGAGATCCTCGTCCGCGGCCGTACGGTCGAGGGCGCCGTCGGCTTCGAGGTGCTCACCCCGCTCGTGCTGCCCGACGGCACCGCGGTCCTGGTCGACCGCGGCTGGGTCCGGCCCGCCTCCTCCGGCGCCCTGACCACGCCCGACGTGCCCGCCGCACCCTCCGGCCCGGTCACCGTCGCCGGCCGGCTGCGTCCCCCGGAGAGCCGCGGCGGCCGCCCGCAGGAGGTCTCCAGCCACGCGGAGATCCGCCGCATCACCCCGACGGCGATCGCCCCCACCATGCCGTACGCCCTGTTCGACGCCTACGTCAGCGCCGACGAACCCGCCCCGGGCTTCGTCGCGGTGCCGGCCGAGAAGCAGAACGCCCTGCAGAACGCGGGCTACGTCCTGCAGTGGTGGCTGTTCGCCGCCATGACCCTCTACGGCTTCGGCTACCTGGCCCGCCGCGAGGGCCGCGGACCGCGCCCGGACAACCTGCTGGACGACGAGGACGAGGACGAGGACCAGCTGCACGAATCGCCTCGCTGAGGCCACCGCGGCGCGAGCGGCCAGACCAGGCGGATCACCACGCTCCCAATGGCACCCCTCCTCCGAACCAGGCCGGCCGTCTGCGGGACCTCGCCGACAGCAGGCACGCCCGACCCCGCGCGGCAACTCGCCGGCGGCCGGCAACAACAACCCGCGCGGCAACTCGCCGGCGGCCGGCAACAACAACCCGCGCGGCAACTCGCCGGCGGCCGGCAACAACAACCCGCGCGGCAACTCGCCGGCGGCCGGCAACAACAACCCGCGCGGCAACTCGCCGGCGGCGGCCGGGGCGACGGAGCGACCGAGCCGCTCACGTCAACACCCGATGCGGCGCGCCAGACCGAGGCGTGTTCGGAACAACCCCGAGGCGGCGCGCCAGGCCGAGGCGTGATCGGAGCGACCGAGCCGCTCACGTCTCCTCCCGGTGGGGTGCGCCCTTGTGGATGGTGCGCCAGGCCGGGGCGTGATCGGAGCGACCGAGCCGCTCACGTCGACTCCCGGTGGGGCGCGCCCTTGTGGATGGCGCGGACGGTGTCGAGCGTGTCGGCCTCGGCGGGGGTCTTGTCCTCGCGGTACCGCAGCACCCGCGCGAACCGCAGCGCCATCCCGCCCGGGTAGCGGGGCGAGGTCTGGACCCCGTCGAAGGCGATCTCGACTACCAGTTCGGGCCGCACCGTGACCACCCAGTCGGACTCCGAGACGGCCAGGGACTGCAGCTTCTCCGTCTGCCAGCGCAGCATCTCGTCGGTCATGCCCTTGAAGGTCTTGCCCAGCATCACGAACCCGCCGGTCTCCGGGTCGCGGGCGCCCAGGTGGAGGTTGGACAGCCAGCCGCGCCGGCGGCCGTGGCCCCGTTCGACGGCCAGGACCACCAGGTCGAGCGTGTGCCGCGGCTTCACCTTGACCCAGGCCCCGCCGCGGCGGCCCACGTCGTAGGTGGCCGCGACGGACTTGATGACCAGGCCCTCGTGGCCGGCCGCGACCGCCGCCGCGAAGGCCTCCTCGGCCTGCTCGGGCGAGTCGACCATGGTGCGACCGACCCGCAGCGGCTCGGGTACGACCCGTTCCAGCGCCGCCCACCGCTCCCCCGCCGGGCGGTCGAGCAGGTCCTCGCCGTCGAGGTGCAGGACGTCGAAGAAGAACGGGTGCAGGATCGACACCCCGTCGCGGCGGGCCGCGCGGCTGGAGGTCTCCTGGAACGGCAGGGCGCGCCCGGTGCCGGGATCCACGCCGACCGCCTCGCCGTCGAGGACGATCGTGGCCGCGTCCAGCGCCGCGACGGTGGCCACGACGCCGGGGAGGCGGGCGGTGATGTCGTCGAGGCTGCGACTGTACACACGGATGATTTCGGGGTTTTTGTGGACCTGGATCCGGATGCCGTCGATCTTGATGTCGGCGGCCGCGGGGAGGCCGGTGTCGGTCAGGGCCTCGGTGGCGTTGGGCGCGCTGGAGGCGAGCATCGGGGCGAGCGGGCGGCCGACGGTGAGCCGGTATGCGTCCAGGGCCTCGGGTCCGTGCAGGAGCGCGTCGGCGGCGACGGCCTTGAGATCGCCCGCGAGCAGCAGGGCGCGGCGCACGGCGGTGGAGGGGATGCCGGCCGCGCGGGCGACGGCGTCGGCGAGGAGGCCGGCCTGGGCGCCCTGGCGCAGTTCGCCGCTGAGCAGCCCGATCAGGTGGCCCCGCTCCACGTCGGTCGCGGCGCCGAACAGCGCGTCGACCTCGGCCCGGCGGGCGGCCTGGGAACCCTTGCCGGCCAGCGCGGCCATCCGCTCGAAGGCCAGGTCGACGTCGGCGACGCTCAGCGCCGGCTCGGCCGCCGGTGGGGGCAGGTCGCGCAGGCTCGCATACCCGACCCCGGTCTGGCGTTGTCGCAGCTCACCGGCGAGATAGCCGGCCCCTGCGGCCACCGTCCGCTCGTCCCCGGAGGCGGCCAGGTCGCGCAGGGCGGCGGCCAGCAGGTCGATCTTGGCGTTGCGGGCACTGGTCGCCGCCACCGCCCGGGAAACCTCTGCCAGCTGCTCGAATCGCATATTGGGATTCTCGCGCAGGGGTACGACAAAAAATCGCTTCAGGCCATCGCGCGGGCGTAGGCGCGCCGGATGCAGTCCAGCACCCAGCCCATCCGGCTCACGGCCGTGTCGGGGTGTTCGCCGAACTCGTGCGCCACCAGCGCGGCACACCCCCGGGGCCCGTGCCGGCGGACGGTGACCATGACCGCCTCCCGGATGTGCACCGGATCAAGCGCGTCCGTCGACTGTACGTTCGACACGAACAGCGCCTCCGCGCGAACGTGTTCGAGCAGCTGTGGCGTCATGCTGTGCTCCCTTCGCTGCCTCAAGTCCACGCTTCGCGCAGAGCACGGCCGTGCCCGTCGGGTTGCAGACAGGGTTGGATCCGCTTGACCAAATGACGGAAAATAGCGGTGTGAATACGTTCCGTGAGCGCAGGTCGGCCCCGGCACTGCTCGACGCCGGCGTCGCGGCCACCGCTGCGGGCCTGCTCAGCTGGGCATTCCTCGACCGGCCGGGCGCCCTGCTGGTGATGCCGGCGGTGCTGCTCGCCGTGATCGCGCTACCTCGGCCGCGGCTGCCTCTGCCGGTCAGCCCGGCCGGCCCGTTCGCCCTGGTGCTCGGTGCGTTGTTCGCTCCGGGTGTACTGCTCGTGCAGTACACCCGCGGCCAAACGCACGACGTCCCGGTTGTCGCGGCCGCCAGTGCCCTGCTGTTCCTCCTGGTCCTCGGGCGCATGGCGGTGGAGCTCGCGCGCCAGCACCGGATCGCGACCACGGACGCCCTGACGGGCCTGGAGAACCGGCGCGCCTTCGAGGAGCGCCTGCGCGACCTGGTCCCGGGCCGGCCGGCCGCCGTGGTCCTGCTCGACCTGGACCGGTTCAAGCGCATCAACGACGCGTTCGGCCACCCCGCGGGCGACCGGGTCCTGCGCACGGTGGCGGACACGCTGCGCACGACCGCCGGTCCCGGCGTGACCGTCGCCCGCTACGGCGGCGAGGAGTTCGCCCTGCTCATCCCGGACGCGGACGGCACCCGGGCCGCCGACCTGGCCGACCGGGTGCGCGCAGCGATCGGCGCGGCCGCGCTCGACCTGGGCGATGGAGTGCTGCGTTCCGTGACCATTTCCGCCGGTACGGCCCTGCTCCCCACCGACACCGCCCACCCCGACGAGCTGATCCCCCTGGCCGACCGCGCTCTCTACGCCGCAAAGCGCACCGGCCGCGACCGCGTCGTCGCCAGCGCCACGGCGACGCGCGACTGGATCTCGGTCGACGGGGCCAGCCGGCCGCCGTCGGATACCGAGGAGTGGCCCGCTCCACTGCCGCGCCCGCGCCGCACGAAGCTCGAGGCCGCCTGACAGACCGCCCCGGGCTCGCCGCGCCCGCCGCACCGCACCGCTCGGCCCCACCTCGCCGCCTGGCCCACCTCGCCGCCCGCCGCACCCCATCGCCGCCGCAGCTCGCCGCGCGGCCACCTCGCACCTCCGCATGGCCGCTCAATCAACGTCCGCGCGCTCATCAACGTCTCATCAACCCACGTTGACGAAAATCAACGTTGAGGGCGCTAATCAACCTGCGCGCACCAAAATCAACGTCCGCCGCACGAGCCGCCACCACGCGCGGGCGCGCCGATCAGCCCGCGCGGGCGGCGCCCAGTTCGAGGCGGCCCGACAGCAGCGGCGCGATTTCCCCAGGCGGCACCGGCCGCGAGAACAGGAAGCCCTGCGCATGCTCGCACCCGAGCGCCCGCAAGGTGGCCGCCTGGTCCTCGGTCTCCACGCCCTCCGCCACCGTCTGCAGCGACAACCCGCCCGCCAGCTGCAGGATCGCCCGCATCAGCGTGGTGTCGACCGCCGTGGCCAGGAAGGTGCGGTCGATCTTCAGGACGTCGACGGGCAGGTGGACGAGGTAGGCGAGCGAGGAGTACCCGGTGCCGAAGTCGTCGATCGCCACCCGCACCCCGTCCGCGCGCAGCGTGTCGAGGCGGGCGGTCGACTCGGCGTCGGCGACCATGGTGCTCTCGGTCACCTCCAGCACCAGTGCGCTCGCCGGGAGGCCGCCCGCGGTGAGGGCGGCGCGGACGCGGTCCACGAAGTCCGGCTCGCGCAGCTGGTGCGCGGCCACGTTGACGGTCAGGCTGATCCCGGCACCCTCGTGCCACTCCCGGGCCTGCGCGCACGCGCGTTCGAGGACCCACCAGCCCAGCGGCACGATCAGCCCGGTGGCCTCGGCGACGGGGATGAACACGCCCGGCGGGATCGCCTCCGCGCCCGGCGGGAACCAGCGCAGCAGCGCCTCCACGGCGGTGATGCGGCCGTCGGCGAGGCGTACGACCGGCTGGTAGTACACCTCCAGCTCGCCCTCCCGCAGCGCCCGCCGCAACCCGCCCGCGAGCTCGCGCTGGCGGTCGGCCGCCGTGCGCAGGCCGGCCTCGAAGCGCACGATGCGGTCCCGGCCGCCGTCCTTGGCCGCCTGCAGTGCCAGCCCGGCGTCGCGCAGCACCTCGGCCGAGCTGCGCCGTCCGTCGGCGACGATCAGGCCCGCGCTGCCGGTGAGGTAGACGGTGCGCTCCTCGAGGCGGTACCCGGGCCGCAGCCGCGCCAGGGCCCGCTCGGCCGCGCCCGCCGGGGCCGCGCCGCGCCAGACGGCCGCGAACTCGTCGTCGCCGAGGCGGGCCAGCAGGTCGGCCTTGGGCAGCGCGGACCGCAGCCGCCCGGCCACCTCCAGCAGCAGCGCGTCGCCGGCCGCGTGCCCGAGCTCGTCGTTGATCGCCTGGAAGCCGTCGAGGTCGAGCAGCATGACGGTGAGGTCGGGCCCGCGCACCGGTCCGCGCCCGTCGAGCACGGCGGTCAGCAGCGCGCGGTTGGCCAGGCCGGTCACCGGGTCGATGGTGGCCCGCTCCCGCAGGGCCAGCTCCAGGTCACGCCGCCGCTCGGAGGAGTGCTCCAGCGAGCAGGCGAGGCGCCGCGCCCGCGCGCGGACCAGCAGCACGGCGACGGCGGCGGCCACGAGCGCCACGCAGCCGGCCAGCAGGGACGAGAATTCGTGCAGCATCGCCGGTACCGCCGCCAAAAACGCCACCCCGGCCACCCACACGGCGACGAGCAGCCCCGTCTCGCGGCCCACGAGCCCGGGCCGCCGCGGACCAGGGCTCGGCTTGCGACGCACACACGCATGCTATCGGGCAAATGTCCGATATTTCCGACTTAAGGACCAACACGCTGAACGCTTCCCCGGCGTCCCCGACCACGTGTCCCCACCGCGCCCGTTGACGCGACGTACACCGTACGTTTAACGTCTAAGACGTACACCATACGTCCACGGAGTACGACGTACGTCAACCGCGACGGAGGCCGCGATGCCCGACAACCTGCTGCACCGCCTGCTCCACCGCATCCCCGGCGTCCCGGAGCATCGGGAGAACCGGCAGCACGCGACGCGCGCCCACGCACACGGGCACGCGTCGAGGACCCACACCCACGACCGACCGCCGCGCATCCTGGCCGGCTGGCAGCGCCGCATTGCCGGCCTGTTCGGCCAGCGCTGAACCGGAAACGATCATGGCCTAGAAACCGCACGAACCCGACATAAACCCCGTCGGGCTATAAATCCGATAAGTCGTGGCGCGCCAGCGCCCGACTTATCGGACAAAAAAAGGGCGCCGCGGCCAGAGAGAAAGCCGCGACGCCCTTCAGAAAAAAAACTAGCTACGCCAGTCGAAGCCCTGCTCCACCACGACCTTGTCCGCCGTAGCCGTGATCCGATCCGCGAACTTCTTCGCGTGGTGGCCGCAGAAGGCCAGGTCGCCGGCGGCACCGAAGGTCACGATCGCCTTCGCCGCGGCGCCGCAGCTGTCGCAGCGCTCACCCGCCAGCTCGGGGACGACGTGAACGGCCGGGCGCGAGATCAGCATCGGGGTCATCTCAGTCTCCTCGAGGTCGCGACGGGGAAGTTGCGGTCCGATTTGTGGCTTATCCGTGTCTTGCGTCGTACCTGACCAACATTACGTTCGCCGGATTTGACCGCCTAGTTCGGAAGCGTTGGCATTGGGTCGCCAGTCGGTTGCCACCTCTGTCCGTTCGTCTGATGCATCACTGGAGCGGTTCACATACCCGCTCGGCAACATTTCGACACCAGGCCCCCGGGAGGGTGGCACTGAGCGTGGCGGACACGGCACAAATCCACAGTGGACAGACCCGCCGGCGGGCGCACAACCCAACGGCAACTTGCGGCGAACCAGGGGCGTAACCCGGGCGGCCGAATCTTGTGGAGGTCCGGATGACAACGCCGGACGCAATACCTGCTCCACAGGATTTCACCAGCCACGGAAGGGCTTTGAATAGATGATTCGCCGTAACGCCCGTACATTCATGCCGATCGCCGCGCTTGCGCTGGGTGCCGGATTCGGCACCACCATCCACAGCGGGGTTGCCGCCGCTGCGGAGACGACCGACGTCGTGCGCTCGGGCGCCGCGGAGGACACCTACAGCTCGTCCACCCGGCCCACGTACAACTTCGGCGCCGCCCCGACGCTGGCCGTCGGCCGCAACGCCGGTGACACGCTGACCGGCTACGTCAAGTTCACGGTCGGCCCGCTGGGCACCGGCGTGACGGCCAAGGGCGCGAAGGTCACCCTGACCCGCGACGCCGCCAAGACCCTGCCGGCCTCGGTGACCCTGAGCCGCGTGGCCGACACCGCGTGGACCGAGAAGTCGCTGACCGGCAAGACCGCCCCGAAGCTGGGTGCCGCGGTCGCCACCGTGAAGCCGGCCGCCACCGCCAACGCGGTGACGTTCGACGTCAGCTCGGTCGTCAAGGGCGCCGGGACGTACACCTTCGCGGTCACCTCGACGGTCGCGAACGCCCAGGCGCGGTTCCGCTCGGCCGAGGCCACCACCGGCCAGCCGGCGCTCGACGTGTCCGTGGCCCGCCCGGTCGCGACCAAGCCCACCACCCCGGTCGCGACCAAGCCGACCACCCCGGTCGCCACCAAGCCGACCACCCCGGTCGCCACCAAGCCCGTCACGACCACCCCGACCACCCCGGCCACCACGCCGGCCAACCCGGCCGACTGCAAGGTGGACGTCAAGCTCGTCCCGACCTGCGGCGTGCTGTGGGGCGCGGCGGCCGGCGGCTTCTCCGACGTGCCGCGCGACGAGGCCCTGAAGACGTTCGAGGCCAAGTCCGGCCGGACGTCGACGATCTACCACACGTACCACAAGGGCGACGAGGTCTGGCCGACCAAGGACGAGATCGCCATGACCAACGACCCGGCGCACCCGCGCACCCTGATGCTGAACTGGAAGGTCGGCTACGGCACCACGTGGGCCAAGGTCGCCTCCGGTGCCCAGGACGCCCGCATCGACAAGGCCGCCGCGTACCTCAAGGCCAACTTCCCGACCAAGCCGTTCTTCCTGGTGCTGCACCACGAGCCGGAGAACGACGTGAACCCGGCGGCCGGCTCCGGCCAGACCGCCAAGGACTTCGCGGCCATGTTCCGGCACACCGCGCTGCGCCTGAAGGCCGACGGCGTCACCAACGCCGTGTTCACCGTCGCGTACATGAACTACGAGAAGTGGAACAACACCGCGTGGTGGGGCGACCTGTACCCGGGTGACGACGTCGTGGACTGGGTCGGCGTGGACACGTACAACAACGCCGAGAAGGGCGCGTTCCACTACGGCGACTTCAACTACCTGATGAACCGCACCAACGACCCGAAGTTCCCGGGCTTCTACACCTGGGCCACCACCAAGCACCCGAGCAAGCCGATCATGGTCGCCGAGTGGGGCGTCTACGACTCGTCGAAGACGGTCCAGGGCAAGAACAAGGCCGACGTGTACTCCACCGTGCTCCCGCAGCTCGCCAAGATGCCCCAGATCAAGGGTCTGGTGTACTTCGAGACCGCCAAGGACCAGAGCGGCCACGACATCCGCATGGACGACACCCCGGAGGCGCTCGCCGGCTTCAAGAAGATCGCCGCCGACCCGCGCTTCAACGTGAAGCTGTGACACCCGGTTCCCCCCGGTGAGCGAAGGCCGTCAGGACAAAAGTCCTGGCGGCCTTCGCCATTTCCCTCAAGAACCGTTCGGCAACCCGGTGCAACCGGCCCCCGCGGGCGCGAAAAGAAGCGCGGCAACTGCCCTGCTACCGGAGGAGTCCCGGAGCAACCACCCTGGTCCCGCAATCTTATTTCAGCAAGGAAATGCAAGGAAATGCTCCACCTCATCTCGGCAAATCTTATGACGCAACGATATGCCGGCTAACCGTAAAGGGATGCAGACATAATGACGAAGAACATCGCCCGTCGCGCCATTACCGGAATCGTCCTCGGCACCGCCGCCTCGGCCGCTACCGCGTTCACGTTCGGCGCCGCCGCCTTCGCCGCGCCCGCCCAGGGCACCGTGCAGAACACGGACGCCCCGGGTGCGCTCAAGGACCAGTACATCGTGGTCATGAAGGACGGCAGCACGACGACCTCGGACGCCCTCGCGGGCAAGGTCGGCGGCAAGGTCAAGGACCGTTTCGACAGCGCGGTGCGCGGGTTCTCCGGGCACATGAGCGCCGAGGGTGCCCGCCGCCTGGCGGCCGACCCGGCCGTCGCCTACGTCGAGCAGGACCGCCGCGTGCAGGTCGAGTCGGTCGAGTCCAACGCCACCTGGGGCCTGGACCGCATCGACCAGAAGGCGCTGCCGCTGGACAAGAGCTACACGTACGGTCCGGCGAGCAACGTCACGGCCTACATCATCGACACCGGCGTCCGCATGACGCACAGCGAGTTCGCCGGCCGGGTCCGCTCCGGCTACGACTTCGTCGACAACGACGCGGACGCCAGCGACTGCCAGGGTCACGGCACCCACGTGGCCGGCACCGTCGGCGGCAAGACCTACGGCGTGGCCCAGGACGTCAAGCTCGTCGCGGTGCGCGTGCTGGACTGCTCCGGCGGCGGCTCGTACTCGCAGATCATCGCCGGCGTCGACTGGGTCACCAAGAACGCCGTCAAGCCGGCCGTGGCGAACATGAGCCTCGGCGGTTCCGCGGGCGCCACCCTGGACAACGCGGTCAAGAAGTCGATCGCGTCCGGCGTGACCTACGCGGTCGCCGGTGGCAACGACTCCGCCAACGCCTGCACCAAGTCCCCGGCCCGCCTGCCGGAGGCGATCACCGTCGGCGCGACCGACAGCAACGACACCCGCGCCAGCTTCTCCAACTTCGGCAACTGCCTCGACATCTTCGCGCCGGGCGTGAACATCACCTCCAGCTCGAAGGCGTCCGACACCGGCACGCAGAAGATGAGCGGCACCTCGATGGCCACCCCGGAGGTTGCCGGTGCGGCCGCGCTGTACCTGGCCGCGCACCCGACCGCCACGCCGCAGCAGGTCCGTGACGCCCTCGTCGCCGCCGCCACCAACGGCGCCGTGAAGAACGGCGGCAGCGGCTCGCCGAACAAGCTGCTGTTCACCGGCACACTGGGCGCCACCACGCCGACCGCCCCGGTGACCACCCCGGCCACGCCGACCACGCCGGCCACCCCGGCCACGCCGGTCACCACCCCGGCCAAGCCCACCACGCCGAGCACCCCGAGCACCCCGGCCACCTGCACCCCGGCCGTGAACAGCACGCCGATCGCGATCGCCGACCGCGGTACCGTCGCCAGCAAGGTCGTCGTCGCGAACTGCGCCGGCACCGGCGCCAAGACCGCCACCGTCAAGGTCGCGATCAACCACGCCGACCGCGGCGACCTGCGCATCGACCTGATCGCCCCGGACGGCACCGACTACAAGGTCAAGAGCTCCATCGCCGCCGACGACGTGGCCTTCGGCACCGCGACCTACACGGTGGACCTGTCCTCCGAGGTCCGCAACGGCACCTGGACCCTGCAGGTCAAGGACGTCTTCGCGGGCGACGCCGGCACCCTGACCGGCTGGACGCTGAACGTCTGACCCACGCAGAACAGCTACCACGAGGGCCCTCGCCGAGTCGGCGGGGGCCCTCTTCCATTCCCGCAAATCACCCGCAAAGGGTGCGAATCGGCCGTACGGTTTGGTCATTCCAAGGTAAGGGGGACCACCATGAGCACCGCCCGTGAATCGATCGAGGTGGCCGTACCGGTGGCAGTGGCCTACGAGCAGCTCACCCACTTCGAGAACTATCCGCAGTTCATGTCCGGCGTCATGAGCATGGCCCCGATCGACGCCTCGACCGCGCACATGGTGCTCGACATCGGCGGCACGCGGGCCGAGTTCGACGCGCGGATCACCGAGAGCCGCACGGACGAGTTCCTGTGCTGGGAGGCGACGGACGGCCCGCAGGTCATCGAGGCGCTGCGGCTGGAGCCGATGGCCGGGGACATGACGCGGGTCATCGCCGAGCTGCAGATCGACGCGCGCGAGCTGATGCCCGCCGAGGAGCATGCCGTCGAGGTGCTCAACCGCCGGCTCAAGGCCGACCTCAAGGGCTTCAAGCGGTTCTGCGAGGAGTCGGCGAAGACCACGTCGATGCGTACCACCGCGAACACGACGATCACGGCCAGTGGCACCAGCAGCACCGCCCCGACCCGCGAGATCAAGCCGTCGCCGGCGAACATGCCCGGGGCGCGGCCGAACCCGGGCACCGTCGCGCGCGGCATCGCCTCGGCGTCCGGCGTCACGCACGCGGCCAACGAGCGGCCCGCGCAGCCGATGCCGGCGAGTGGCAACCTCGGCGGGCACCACTCGCCCGAGCGCGCCTCGCGCACCCGCCCCACGCCGCAGCAGCCACTCTGACCGCCACCAGGCACACGGGGCGTCGGCCAACGGCCGGCGCCCTTTCGCCATATTTCGGGTCATCAAACGTAAATGCCGCATAAGATCAAGACATGACCGCGATCCTGGTCGCCGACGACGACATGGACATCCGGGACCTCGTCGCCTTCAAGCTGGAGCAGGCGGGCTACGACGTGGTCGCGGTGGACAACGGCCTGGCCGCCCTCACCGCGGCGACCGAGAACCCCCCGGACCTCGTCGTGCTCGACGTCATGATGCCCGGCATGTCGGGCATCGACGTGTGCCGGCAGCTGCGCCAGGAGCAGGGCACCAAGGCCCTGCCGATCATCCTGCTGACCGCGCGCGCCCAGGAGGGCGACGTCGAGGTCGGCTTCGGCGCCGGCGCGGACGACTACATCGTCAAACCCTTCAGCCCGCGGGAGTTGGTGAGCCGGGTCGAGGCGGTCCTGGCCCGCATGCGCACGTGACGCTCGCGAGCGCCGCGCTGGTGGCGCTGATCGTCCTGCTCTTCGCCGCGCTCCTCTTCGGTGGCCTCATCGTGGTCGGCCGCACCGTGCGCGGCTCCCGCGAGGCCCGGCGCGCGCGGCTCGCCAAGCCCGCCCGCCAACTGCTGCTCGCCATCGCCGCCGGCGACGACGACCCCGCGCAGATCGAGGAACTGGTGCGCCTTCCCGAGGACGTCTGGCTCGCCGTCGAGCCGAGCGCGATCGCCCTGCTGGGCAAGGTCCGCGGCGAGGCGCACACCGCGCTCGTGGACGTCTTCGAGCGCCGCGGTGCCGCCTGGCGGGCCCGCAGCCAGCTCAAGCGGCGCGACCCGGTCGCGCGGGCGCTCGCCGCCGAGGTGCTGGGCAACCTCGGGCGCAAGGACGCGCTGCTGCCGCTGTGCGACCTGCTCGGCGACCCGGACGCCGACGTGCGCGTGGTCGCGGCGCGCTCGCTCGGGCGCATCGGCGACGCCGGCGCGACCCAGCCGCTGCTGGCCACGCTGCCCAGCCGCCGCACGGTGCCCGCGCACGTGGTCGCAACCGCCCTGACCCGCCTTGGTACCGCCGCCCAGGGCGCCCTGCTCGCCTCCCTCGACGACCCGCGGGCGCCGATCCGCGCCTGCGCGGCCGAGGTGCTCGGGCTGATCGGGGCGGCCGGCGCGACCGTGCGGGTGGAGAGCGCGCTGCGGGCCGATCCGGCCGTCGAGGTCCGCGTCGCGGCCGCGCGCACCCTGGGCCGGCTCGGCACCCGCACCGCCCTGGCCCCGCTGCTGGACGCTCTGGAGCCGCAGCACCCGCCGGTCCTGCGCGCGGAGGCGGCCCGGGCCCTCGGCGAGCTCGGCGCGGTGAGCGCGGCCCCGAACCTGACCGCGCTGCTGGCCGACGGGGAGTACGCCGTCGCCCACAACGCCGCCCGCTCGCTGCTGCGGCTGGGCAACGCCGGCCGGGCCGCCCTGGTCGCCACCGAGCACCGCGCGCACGTGCGGCCCCGGCACAGCGCCGATCCCGACGAGGAGCCCGACCCCGACATCGTGCTCGGCGCCGCCCACGCCCGCGAGGCCCTGGCCGCCGCCGAGCTCGACGACCGCCGGAAGCAGACGGTGCCCTAGTGCTCGCCGAGTGGATCCGGGACATCCTCAAGGTCACCGATGTCTTCATCCTGACGTACTTCCTGCTCATCAACACCAGCTACCTGGTGCTGATCGTGCTGGCGGGCGCTGAGTTCGTGCACCACCTGCGGCGGATCCCGTTCGCCGGGCACGAGGAGACGTACCGCAGCCCGCTCACCGAACCCGTCTCGGTCCTCGTCCCGGCGCACAACGAGTCGGCCGGCATCGTGCAGTCCGTCCAAGCCATGCTCGCCCTGCGCTACCCCGTCTTCGAGGTCATCGTCATCGACGACGGCTCCACCGACGACACCTTCGAGCGGCTGCGGGAGGAGTTCGGACTCGTCGAGGTGCCCCGGGTGGTACCGGATGCGACCCCGACCCGCGGCGGCATCATCTCCATCCACGTGCCCCGCGACCGCCCCGACCCGCTCGTGGTGGTGCGCAAGGAGAACGGCGGCAAGACCGACGCGCTCAACACCGGCATCAACGTCGCACAGCATCCGCTCGTGTGCATGGTCGACGCGGACTCCATCCTGGACCCGCAGGCGCTGCTGTCGGTGGCCAAGCCGTTCTCCGACGACCCGGTGCGCACGGTCGCGTCCGGCGGCGTCATCCGGGTCGCCAACGGCTGCACCGTGGTGGCGGGCCGCATCGTCGACGTCAAGATGCCGAAGGCGTGGCTGCCACGGGTGCAGGTGGTCGAGTACCTGCGCGCGTTCCTGCTCGGACGCACCGGCTGGTCGCGCATCGGCGGCCTGCTCATCATCTCCGGCGCCTTCGGCATCTTCCGCCGCGAGCTGCTCATCGAGGTCGGCGGCCTCGCCCACGACTGCATCGGCGAGGACGCGGAGCTGGTGGTGCGGCTGCACAAGCACCTGCGCCGGCAGAAGCGGGACTACCGCATCGTGTTCGTGGCCGAGCCGGTCTCCTGGAGCGAGGCGCCCAGCACGCTCAAGGTCCTGGGCAAGCAGCGCCGCCGCTGGCACCGCGGGATCAGCGAGATCCTCGGCAAGCACAAGGGCATGATCCTGAATCCACGGTACGGCCGGATCGGCATGGTCGCGCTGCCCTACTACGTCCTGTTCGAGCTGCTGGCCCCGCTGATCGAGCTGGCCGGGGTGATCCTGGTGCCGCTCGGGCTGTACATCGGCGCCATCAACGCGGGTCTGGCGCTCATGTACATCTCCGTCGCCTACGGCTACGCGCTGCTGCTGAACCTGATCGCGCTCACCGTGGAGGAGTACTCGTTCCACCGCTACCACCGGTGGACGGACCTGGTCGCCTCGGTGCTCGCGTCCATTCTGGAGAACGTCGGCTACCGGCAGCTCACCGCGCTGTGGCGGGTCATGGGCATGTGGTCGGCGATCCGCGGGAGCAAGCACGTGTGGGGCGAGATGACGCGGACGGGGTTTCAGACAGTACAAACGCAGGCTTTTGAACAGACGGCGGACGAGCCGGCTAAAGCCAGAGAGGACGCGCGCGCGGAATCCGGATCGTGAACGTGGTGCCGTGCCCGAGCAGGCTGTCCACCGCGATCTCGCCGCCGTGGCCCTCCACGATGGTCTTGGTGATGGCCAGGCCGAGCCCGGCGCCCTGGACCGCCTCGCGCACCGCGAACGCGCCCCGGAAGAAGCGCGTGAACAGCTGCGGCTGCTCCTCGGGGTCGATGCCGACGCCGTTGTCGCGGACCTCGATCTCGACGTGCTCGCCGTCGACGCGCGCGGTCAGCTCGACCAGCCCGCCGTCGGGGGTGAAGTTCACGCCGTTGACGAGCAGGTTGGACAGCGCGCGCTGCAGCTGCTCGGGGTCGGCCTCGACCGCGCCCAGCTGCCCCTCGACGGCCAGCACGAGCCGGTGGCCGCGGCGCTTGGCCCGGGGTTCCACGGCGGCGCAGGCGGCCGCGAGCACCTCGTGCAGGTCGGTCTCGCGCAGCTCCAGGTCGAAGACGCCGGCCTCCACCTTGGAGATGGTGAGCAGGTCCTCGACGAGCGCGCGCAGCCGGTCGGAGTTGCGGCCGATGACGCCGAGCATGCGCGTCTGCGCGGGCGTGAGCGGTCCGGCGTCGCCCGAGGTGAGCACCTCGAGATGGCCGATCACGTTCGTCAGCGGCGTGCGGAACTCGTGCGACACGGTGGCCACGAAGTCGCTCTTGGCCACGTCGAGCTCGCGCAGGCGGGAGACGGCCTCGCGCTCGTGCTCGTACGCGTGGCGCAGCGCGTCCTCGGTGCGCTTGCGATCGGTGATGTCGTGCACGAACGCGTTGAACGTCCAGCCCATCATCGGGTCCTGCACCGCCCACACAGCGAGCTCGACGGGGAACTCGTAGCCGTTGGCGTGCCAGGCGGTGATCTCGATCCGGTTGTCGAGGACCCGCTTCTCCCCCGTCGTCAGGAAGCGCCCGACGCCCAGGTGGTGCGCCTCGCGGTACTGCGGCGGCACGATCGTGTCGGCCAGCCGCCGCCCGATCGCCTCCTCGCGCGACAGCCCGAACACCTTCTCGGCGGTCGTGTTCCAGGAGGTGATCATGCCGCCCTCGTCCATGGCCACGAACGCCTCGACGCAGCTGTCGAGGATGCGCTCCAGCCGCTGCGAGCCGAACAGCAGCGCCTGCCGCGCGGCCATCCGGTCGGCGACCCGCCCCAGCTGGATGCCGACGTCGGACATGATCTCCAGCAGGCCGTGGTCGGGCTCGACCGGCTCGCGGGTGAAGAACTCCAGCACCGCGGCGACGATCCCGCGCCCGGTGATCGGGAAGGCGATGGCGGAGCCGACGCAGTCCACGGCCGGGCGCACCATGGTGGGCTCGGTGGTCACGTCCGCGATCCACTGCGGGCGCCCGGTCTTGGCGGCCCGCCCGACGATCCCGGCGCCCAGCGGGAACCGCACGTCCTCGCTGGCCTTGCGCAGCTCGGCGAACTCACCCGGGACGTCCTCGTGCCACACGTCGGTGGACACGAAGACCCGGCGATCGCGCTCGTCCGGCAGGCACAGGTGGCCCACGGGCCAGCCGGTCGCCGCGCAGACCGCGTTGATCACCGGCAGCCCGGCGTCGCGGATGTCGTCGGCTTCGTTCGCGATCCGGGTCGCCTCCTGCAGGAGGGAGACGAGGACGAGTTCGCGATCCTTCGGCACACCTTGATCCTAAATGCCGGACCCGCCGCCATTAGCCCGTTTCAGGCGAACGACGGCGGGTCGGAAAGCGAACCCGGCCAAGCTCAGGCGGCCGCGGTGGCTCCCACGACGCCGGCCGCGATCTCCCGGACGTACCGGCAGCCGCCGACCTCGCTCGCCCGTACCGCGTCACTGGCCGCCACGAGCCGCACACCCGCGTCCGCGCACGCCTGCACGAGACGCGAACCCGGCCAAGCTCAGGCGGCCGCGGTGGCTCCCACGACGCCGGCCGCGATCTCCCGGACGTACCGGTAGCCGCCGACCTCGCTCGCCCGTACCGCGTCGCTGGCCGCCACGAGCCGCACACCCGCGTCCGCGCACGCCTGCACGAGGCGCAGCCCGGGCAGCCGGTGCCGCTCGCTGACCTCGACCACGGTGCCGTTGGCCCGCAGCGACTCGACCAGCTCGGCGAGCGCGGCGTCGGGCACCGCGGCCTCGTCGATGCCGGCCCGGATCAGGAAGTCCAGCGGGCGGGCCAGGCGCGTCGGGGCGTAGCGGGAGACCCGCTCGACGGCCAGCCCGGTGACGGTGACAACCTGGTCGATGACGTCCAGCGCGCGCATGGCGCCGGACTCGATCTGCAGCCGCACCGCGTCGGGGCTCAGCAGCCCGGCCGGCAGCGGCAGGCGGTTCAGCCCGACCGAGATGACCTCCAGGCCGCTGAGGTCGGACGGGAACGCGAGCCAGCCGTCGATGCCGATCGCCTCCACCTCGACGCCGCGGCGCAGCACGACGTCGGTGCGCTGCTGGGCCCGCTGGATCGAGGACAGGTACGGCGGCAGCCAGCTCGTGTCCGGTCCCACGCGGTCGGCGAAGGTGAGCTCCGTCAGCCCGGCCTGCTCGGCCGCGGCGACGAGCACCGAAACGCTGTCGCGCCCGGACGAGAACGCGGTGTGGACGTGTCCGTCGGCGGAGAGGTCGATCATGTGGGCGACTCATTTCGTGGTCGTCGTGGCGGGACTTCTCCAGATTCGCCACGCCGGGTCGCACCCACCGTTCTCAGGGCGTTGCGGGTTGGTTGGACTGGTGCCGCTTGCTGTCGCGGATGGACTTTGCATCGTTGGCTACCGGCTGGCTGGACTGGCACTGCACGCCGTCGGGGAAGGAATTTTGGCACCGTTGAGTACCGCCCTGGTTGGACGGGGCGCGGAAGGTCACCACCGACTGGCTGGACGGGGCGCGGAAGGTCACCACCGACTGGCTGGACGGGGCGCAGAAGGTCACCACCGACTCGCTGGACGGGGCGCAGAAGGTCACCACCGACTCGCTGGACGGGGCGCGGAAGGTGACTACCGCCCTAGCTGGACGGCTCGCGGAAAGTCTGTGCGCGGAAGGACCTTTTGGCGCTGTTGTTTACCGTGCGATGTCCTGAAAAGCGGTGGGGGAGCTTCGCTCCACCCACACCCCCTCAACACCGGCGCGAGTCCAACTGGTCGCGGAACGTTGGCACCGTGGATTGCTGCCTGGTTGGACGGCGCGCGGAAGGTGGCGCGGGTCCGACTGGGTCGCGCACGTCATAACGCTCTCGAGCTTCACCGCATGCCGGATTCATCGGTCACGTCCGCGCTGGTGGTGTAGGAGGCGGTCAGCGCTGATCCGTTGTGGTTGATGTTAGGCCGCGGCGAGTTCGGTGGTGGTGGGGTCGGTGTCGGTTCCCTCGGTGGTGATGATGGTCATGCGGGCTTTGGCCAGGGTTTCCAGGCCCATGTAGCGGCGGCCTTCGCTCCATTCGTCGGTCTGCTCGGCCAGCACCGCACCGATCAGTCGGATGATCGCGGCGCGATTCGGGAAGATGCCCACGACGTCGGTGCGGCGGCGGATCTCCTTGTTCAGCCGTTCCTGTGGGTTGTTCGACCAGATCTGGCGCCAGATGTCGCGTGGGAACGCGGTGAAGGCGAGGAGCTCTTCGCGGGCGTCGTCGAGGTGGTCCGCGGCGTCGGGGAACCGTTCGGCGAGGGTCGTCACGGTGCGGGTGTACTGGGCTCGGACGGCGTCGATGTCGGGCTGGTCGAAGATGGTCCGGACCAGGGTCGCGACCCACGGCTGCGCCGACTTCGGGACCTTGGTCAGCAGGTTGCGCAGGTAGTGCGTCCGGCAGCGTTGCCACCCGGCGCCGGGCAGCGCCGCGCCGATCGCTGAGACCAGGCCGCGGTGCGCGTCGGAGACCACGAGCCGGACGCCGCCGAGGCCGCGGGCGGTCAGACTGCGTAGGAAGGCCAGCCAGCCGGCGCCGTCCTCGTCCGAGGTCACGTCCAGGCCCAGGACTTCGCGTTGGCCGTCGGCGTTGACGCCGGTCGCGATGAGCGTGTGGACACCGACGATCCGGCCTCGTTCCCGCACTTTGACAACGAGGGCGTCCAGGGCGAGGAACGTGTAGGGGCCGGCGTCGAGGGGACGGTTGCGGAACGCCTCGACCTGCGCGTCCAGGTGCGCGGCCATCTCCGAAACCTGCGACTTGGACAGGCCGGTGATGCCGAGTTGCTCGACGAGTTTCTCCACCCGCCGGGTCGACACGCCGAGCAGATACGCGGTCGCCACCACCGACACCAGCGCTTGTTCGGCGCGGCGGCGGTGTTGCAGCAGCCAGTCGGGGAAGTACGAGCCGTGGCGAAGCTTCGGGATCGCCAGCTCCACGCTGCCGGCGCGGGTGTCCCACTCCCGAGCCCGGTAGCCGTTGCGCTGGTTCGTCCGCTCCTCGCTGCGCTCGCCATACGGCGCGCCGCACACGGCGTCGGCCTCCGCGGACATCAACGCTTCAGCGAACGCCTTCACCATCGAACGCAGCAGATCGGGTGACGCCGAGCCAAGTTCCTCACGCAGGAACCGGCCGACGTCCACACTCTTGGGTGCGGTCATCGCTTGATCTCTCCTTCGGTACTTTCGTCAGTTCGAAGGATCAAGCGGTGACCGTCTCCATCTCCTCAACCACCACAAAGGTGGGCGATTCGTACACCACTCCCGTGGGCATGACCGATTCATCCCCTGTCGGGCGACAAATCCGGCATGTCTGCCGACGGTCGGGCTACTCTGCGCGGTCCATCACCGGGCGGCGGTACCGGTAGCCGAAGCCTCGCACCGACTCGATGGGCGAGGCGTCGGGGTCGGTCCAGCCCAGTTTGCGCCGCAGGCGTAGGACGGCGAACTTGACGCGTTCCGGGCCGATGCCGGTCGGGTCGTCCCAGGCCTGCGCCAGGAGCTGGTTCGGCGACAGGACCGCGCCGGCATGGCGGACGAGGACGTTGAGCAGGCGGAACTCGGTTGGCGTCAGGCGTACCTCGTCGCCGGCCACGAAGGTGCGGCGGGCGGCGGGGTCGATGCGCAGGACGCCGTCGTCGTACACCTCGTCGGCCCATGAGGCCGGGCCGGCGCTGCGGCGCAGCAGGGCCTCGACGCGGGCCACCAGTTCGGCGTTGGTGAACGGCTTGGTCAGGTAGTCGTCGGCCCCGCCGCGCAGGCCGCGAACCTTGTCGGACTCCTGCCCGTGCGCCGTCAGCAGCAGCACCGGTACGTCACTGACGTCGCGCAGCCGCTCCAGCACCTGCCAGCCGTCCATCCCGGGTAGCCCGATGTCGAGGATCACGAGCTCCGGGCGCTCGGTGTAGGCGTCCCGTAGCCCGGTCCGGCCGTCCTTGGCGTGCGCGACCTGATGGCCCGCTCGCGTCAGGAGCAGGCGCAGCGCCATGGCGATATCCGGATCGTCTTCGACGACGAGAAGTCGGCTCACGATCATCCCCCATTTCGTGCCGGTCGCGTGGGCAACGACAGCGTGACCGTCGTGCCGACCCCTTCAGTGCTGGCGACGCTGATGCTGCCGCCATGTAACTCGACGATGGCCCGGCTGACGACCAGCCCGAGTCCCGTGCCGGGCATGACCTGCCGCCCGACCGCCGCGGTCACGTTGGAACCGCGGAAGAACGCGCTGAACAACCGCGGCAGGTCCGCGGCCGGGATGCCCACCCCGGAGTCGGCGACGGCGACGCTCCAGCCCTCGCCGTCGGGGCCGGGCCAGGCCTTCACCGTGACCCGCCCGCCGCTGGGCGTGAACTTCACCGCGTTGCTGACCAGGTTGTCCACGACCTGGTGCACGCGGGTGTCGTCGCAGACGATGTCCGGGCCCTCGGCGCACTCGAGGACCAGGTCGATGCCGGCCGCGCCGGCGGCCGGGATGCGCTCGGTGACCGCGACCGTGAGCAGCTCCGGCAGCCGGGTGGGCGTCGGCTTGAGCTGCAGGGTGCGCGCCTCCAGGCGGGACAGCAGGAGCAGGTCCTCGATGAGGCGCAGGAGGCGGTTGGCGTTGCGGTCGATGACGGAGAGGTACGTCTGCTGATCCTCGGAAAGCTCGCCGCTCGTACTGTCGCCGAGCAGGTGCGAGAACGCGACCACCGACGACAGCGGCCCGCGCAGCTCGTGGGAGACGCTCGCGATGAACTCGTTGTTGAGCGCGGTCGCCTCGACGAGGGCCTGGTTGCGCTCCTCGAGGCCCCGGCTGCGCTCCTCCAGGCCGCGGCGCACGGCCACCCGCGCGGTCACGTCGCGCAGGTGGATGAGCGTGCCGCCGTCGGTGCCGCCCGGGCCGGCCGGACCGGTGACGGGCACCAGGTCCAGCTCCAGCACCCGGCCGTCCTCGAAGGCGAGCTCCTCGCCGATCACCGCCCGCCGGGTCCGGAACCCGATCCGCAGCCGATCGACGTGCGCGGACGCGTGGCCGAGGCGCGTGATGGTGCGCTCGATGACCTGGGACCAGTCGAGCGGCTCGGCGTCGTCGGGGTCGTGCTCGGGGCTCACGTCGAGCATGCCGGTGTCCAGCAGCTTGTGCGCGGCGCGGTTGGCCAGGCACACGTGGCCGCCCTCGTCGAGCATCAGCAGCCCGTCGTCCATCGTCTCGACCAGCCGGGCCAGGCGCTGCTGCTCGACCCGCGCGGCCCGCTCGGCGTCGCGCTGGGCGGTGACGTCGAGGCCGAAGAAGACCACGGCGCCGACGTCGGCGTCGTCCACGAAGCTGCGCGCGCCGACCTCGACGGTGCGCCAGCGCCCGTTGACCGTACAGACGCGCATGTCCACCGCGTGGTCGGGCACGCGCCCCGCGCAGCACGCCAGGAACAGCGCCACCGCGGCCGGGCGGTCGTCCGGGTGCACGATGTCGAGCAGCCGGAAGTCGGCCGGGCGGTGCCGGTCGTAGCCGAGCACCTTGGTGAACGAGTCGGACAGCGCGCTCCAGCCGCGCGCCGGGTCGACCAGCACGATCATCGCGCGGGCGCCGCCGGTGATCGCCCACGCGATCGGCGAGCCGTGCGCCGGCGGGGGCGGCACCGCGCGGCACGGCTGCGCGAGGGCGCGGTCGGCGGCGGCGGCGATCTCGGAGGCGGCCGGCAGCAGCTCGGCCCGCGCGGGCGCGGCGCTGAACTCGACCCGCAACTCCTGGCCCCACTGCGCGGGCCCGACCGGCAGCCGGTCGAGCAGGTCGAGCTCCCCGACGGCCGGCAGCACCGCGGGGACGATGTCGGCCGAGCGCACGCCGGAGAAGGACCGCAGCTCGGCCACGAGCCGCTGCGCGTCCACCACGGTGGCCGCGTTCGCCGCACGGACGACCAGATCGACCACGGCGCCCTCGATCAGGCCCGTGTCGACCAGGCGGTCGGTCTCTCCTCGCAAAGCACTCCTCGCCGGCAGCGAACGCGGCATTCGTCGCTTACTGTCGGTACACACATATCCTACGCAATGTAATGACATGTCCTGTAACGTTTCCGGAGGACCGAGCGGGTGCTGATGGACGACGAAACGGCTGACAGTCCGGCCGCCACCGACCTCGCCCAGCTGCGCACGGAGTTCATCCGCGTCGCCTCGCACGAGCTGCGCACGCCGCTCACATCGATCATCACGTTCGCGACGATGCTCGAATCGGTGGACGAGACGCTGCCGCTCACGGCCGCGGATCGGCAGGCAGCGATCGGCGTGATCCGGCGCAACGCCGAACACATGCAGGTCATCGTGGCCGACCTGCTGCTGCTGTCGAGCCTGGAGACGGCCGAGGCACCGCTGGACCTCGCCCCGTTGCGCGTCCCCGAGCTTCTGGATTTTCCGGGTGTACCGCTACGTTGCGGCGACGGACCGGTCCTCATGGGCGATCGGGTGCTGCTGCACGAGCTCCTGCACACCGCCGTGCAGATCGTCGCGCTCACGGGCGCGGCCGAGGCCGAGGCCCAGTACGCCGACGGGCATTGGCACGTGACCGTGACCGCCGCGACCGGGACCGCGCTGACCGCGGAACGGCTGCTCTCCATGCGCATCCCGCACCCGGAGCAGGCCGGCGAGCACCGCACCGGCGCGCTCGCGCTGATGCTGGGCCGGGAGATCGCCGCGCGCCACGGCGGCAGCATGGTCACGTCGGTCGACCGGCCGGGTGTGACCGTCCGGATCGCCCTTCCCGCCCGTTTCCCGTGACCTGCAACTTTGCGCGCCTATGGTCGGCCGCATGAGCACGTCGTCGTTCATCAAGCCGCGCTCGTTCCCGGTCCCCGAGAACGAGCAGGAACGGCTCAAGACGCTGGCCTCGTACGGCATCGTCGGCGCTCCCCCGCTGCCGGACCTGCCGTCGGTGGTGGAGCTCGCGGCGTACGTCTGCGGCGTGCCCAACGCCGTGGTGAACCTCATCTCGGCGTCGCAGCAGATCCAGATGGCCGCCTACGGGTTCGCCGGCAACGTCTGCGACCGCGAGGACTCGATGTGCGCGATCAGCATGATCGAGCCCGAGACGGTGGTCGTACGCGACGCCACCCAGGACCCGCGCTTCGCCGACAACCCGTTCGTCACCGGCGTCATCCACGACGTGCGCTTCTACGCCTCGTCCCAGCTGCGCAACCGCGACGGGCACGTGCTGGGCACGCTGTGCGTGTTCGACACCGAGCCGCACGACCTGACCCCCCAGCAGCGCGAGGGCCTGGACAAGCTGGCCCGGATGGTGATGGACGTGCTGGAACTGCACCGGCACGGCCAGCTGCTGGAGGAGGCACTGGACAAGGTCCACCGCACCAGCCGCGAGCTGCAGCGCTCCAACGCCTCGCTGCAGCACTTCGCCGGCCAGGTCAGCCACGACCTCAAGAACCCGCTCACCGGCGTCCTCGGCTTCGTGGCCATGCTCTCCGAGATCCCGGCGGTCGCGGCCGACCCGGACGGCAAGCGCTGCGTGGACCGCGCCCTGTCCTCGGCCACCCGCATGTGGCGCATGATCGAGGACGTCCTCTCGCACGCCTCGCTCGGCGGCCGGCCCACGTTCACCGAGGTCTCCCTGGAGTCGATCGCCCGCCAGGTCGTCGAGGACGTCGGCACCGCGATCGCCGCCTCCCAGGCCGTCGTCGAGATCGGCCGGCTGCCCACCGTCGTCGGCGACGCCACCCAGCTGCGCGTGCTGATCCAGAACATGGTGAGCAACTCGCTCAAGTTCCGCGACCGCGGCCGCGACTGCCGCATCGCGCTCACCTCCGACGAGTCGACGACCGGCTGGACGCTGAACATCGCCGACAACGGCATCGGCATCGCGCCCGAGGACCGCCCGCGCGTGCTCGAAATGTTCACCCGGCTGCGCAAGGACGTGGAGGGCTCCGGCATCGGCCTGGCGACCTGTCAGCGCATCGTCGAGGCCCACGACGCCAAGCTCGTCATAGACGAAACCCCCGGCGGCGGTACGACCATGCGCATCACCCTCCCCAAGCCCGCCGACCAGGTGCGGCTGGCGCTCGTCTCCTGACCGCCGCCGACGCGCCCTGCCACGTTCGCAGCGCTCGCCTCCTGTACGCCGCCGACGCGCGCTGCCACGTCCGCCCCAGCGGGCGGTCAGGTGCGGCTCGCGCTCGTCTCCTGAGCGCCGCCGACGCGCGCCGCCACGTCCGCAGCGCTCGCCTCCTGAACGCCGCCGACGCGCGCTGCCACGTCCGCGGCGCTCGCCTCCTGAATGCCGCCGATGCGCGCTGCCGCGTCCGCGGCGGCGGGCGCGGTCACGCGCGGCCGGCGCTCGTTTCGTAGGCGGTTTCGATCCGCTCTTCGACGTCGTCCCAGTCGGGTGCGGTCAGCCGCATGCCGATCCAGCCTCGGTGTCCGACGTAGGGCGGCCGGAAGTACACCTGCGAATCCTGCTCGATGAGGAGCTCCTGCACGCCCTCCGGCGCCGCGGCCCACAGATGTGGGAAGTCGTTCTGGTGATGCCCGTCCGGCCACAGCTGCACGAACGCCTTCTTCCGCCGTTTGAACAGCGGCGTGCCGTGGCTGACGTGCTCGGTCACCTCCGGCAGCGCGAGGCAGATCGCGCGCACCCGTGTCACCAGGTCCGACATGCACTTCAGCCTAAATGAGGACGAGTGTCGGGCGGTGTCCGATTGTCCCCCGGTGCAGCACGGGTGCCGACGAGCGCAGGTCCATTGCAGCCTCTAGCTGCGCCCTTCTCCCGCTGCGACGCTGGTCAGGCAACACCAAATGCCCAGGCCACACCCCATTTCTAGGGAGACCCAAGATGACGATCCGACTGGTCGCCGTCGACGAACACGTCCTTCTCCGTCTCGGTCTCAACCGGGTCGTGGCCACGGTTCCCGACATCACTCTCGTCGGCGAGGCCGGCAGCGCGGCCGAGGCCGAGCGCGTCGTCGCCGAGACGCACGCGGAGGTCGTGACGATCGACGCCTCACTCGCCGACACCGACGGTATCTCGCTGGCCCGCAAGCTGCGCGCCACGAGCCCGGACCTGGGTGTCGTACTGCTCAGCGCGGTCAGCGACGACAACCTGCTGTACCGGGCGCTGGACGCGGGGCTGTCGGCGTACGTCACCAAGGCCGCCCCGATCTCGTCGGTGCTGGCCGCGATCCGCCACGCCGCGGTCGCCCCGCACTCGTTCACGGCGCCGGGCCTGTCCTCCGCCCTGCAGCGCCGCCGCGGGCAGACCGGCCTGCTGAGCCAGCGCGAGCAGGAGGTGCTGTCGCTGATGCGGGACGGGCTGTCACTGCCGACGATCGCGCAGCGGCTGGCGGTGTCGGAGGCGACGGTCAAGACGTACGTGTCCCGCCTGTACAGCAAGCTGCGCGTCAACAACCGCTCGCAGGCGCTCATGGCCGCGGTCAACCAGGGTCTGCTGGTGTCGGCCGAGGCGGCTTGAAGGGATTGAAAGCGTCGGCCCGGCTCCTTCCCCCCGGAGCCGGGCCGATCTCTTTGCCGTGCGGTTGTCACGCCGGCACGGTCACCCGCCGCGGCGTTGGTGGCGTTGCTGGCGTTGATGGCTTTGCCGTTTCAACGCTCACGCCGGGATCGTCGCGCGCTGTGCGTTGGCGGCGTTGCCGTTTTACGCTCACGCCGGGACGGTCACTCGCTGTGCGTTGGCGGCGTTGCCGTTTTAACGCTCACGCCGGGACGGTCACCCGCTGCGCGTTGGTGGCGTTGCCGTTTTTCGCTACGCCGGGACGGCCACCCGCTGTGCGTTGGTGGCGTTGCAGTCCCAGATCTGGAACTGGGTGCCGTCCGTGGTGCTGCTGTTCGGGTCGTCGAGGCAGCGCCCGGACGCCGGGTTGCGCAGGGCCTGGGTGCCGGACGCGTACGTCCACTGCTGCGCGCCCGTACCGTTGCAGTCCCACAGCTGCAGCTTCGTGCCGTTGGCGGTGCCGGCCGACGTGACGTCGAGGCACTTGCCGAGCGCCCGCACGGTGCCGTCACCCGGGAACGTCCAGTTCTGCGCGCCGGTACCGTTGCAGCTCCACACCTGAATCTTCGTGCCGTTCGCCGTGCCGGATCCGTTCACGTCGACGCACTTGTTCAGTTGTACGAGTTTCACGGGCCCGGTCTTCGAGCCGCCGCTTGACCCGCCACTGGTGAGCAGGAACCGGTTGTTGGCCGTGTTCCAGTGCGTCGCGAGGTACGACCCGGCGGGCGGGTTGGTGTTGAAGTAGTCGTCCTTGTTGCAGTCCAGGCGGTTGTCCTGGGCCTGGTCGCCGCAGACGATCCGCATCACCGTGCCGGGGCCGTCGTTGTAGCACATGATGTCGTAGTCGTCGGTGCAGTGGCCGTACGCCGTGTGGTTCGGCGAACTGCTCATCACCGCACCCATCGCATGCGTCAGCTCGTGCGCCGCCGGCCCGGAGCTCCAGCAGCCGGAGTCGACCCGGCTGAAGCTTGCCCCCGAGTTGTTGTAGTTGTCCTGCCCCGGCCGATCGTCGAGCGTCACGTACGCCACACCGCACAGCGCGGTCGCGTCCACGTACATGAGGTACTTGCGATCGGTCCGGTTGTACCCGAGCGCCTTGATCGCGTTGACCGAGTTGCCGAAGTCGCTCAGCGCGCTGTTGGCGATCGCGACGCTGGTGACCGAGATGTTGCACGAACTGTCGGTGACGAACCGGATGTGCCGCACGCCGCCGGTCTGCGCCGCGCTGGCGTTGTAGATGTCGTCCACGCCCTGGGTCCAGGTGCGGATGGAGCCGAGGTACTGGCTGAGCCGGTCGGCGTTGCTGGATCCGCGCACGTACAGGACCTGCACCCGGTTGCCGGACTGCCCGTCACCGTCACAGACGATGGTCGCGGCCGCCGCGGCCTGGGTGACACTCTTGGCCTCGGCGAGCGGCGCGACCGACTTGGTCACGTCCATGCCGGCGAAGGCCGCGTCGGGTCCGTGGGTACAGGCGCCGGGGACGTTCTTGACCTCGAACAGGCCCTTGCAGCGGCCGGTGCCGACCTTGAACCCGTCGTAGTTGAGCCCCCGCGCGTGATCGTTGGCCGGAATCGTGGGATCCGGCGGCCCTTGCTGCTGTTGCTGCTGCGCCCACGCGGGCGCAGTACCGATGCCGACAACCAGCAGGGCCCCCGCCACAATGGCGAGCACCTTCGGTCGCGGCCTGAACGTGAATCGAAACATGGGCATCTCCCGTTGGCGGACGGGTCAGGAGCGCCCAGTCTGTCCCACTTCGTTGTCATCGAACAATCTCCAACGGCGAATTGTTGAACTTTGTTTACAACTCGCAGCCGGAGGGTTATCCACAGGCCGAAACTCCCTCTGGACGCCCAGCTCTGCCAGGCCCAGGCTTGATGACGAGCACATCAGCGAGATCGGGGGCTGCGGATGGGTTCAGCTCGGCATGCCGCTCCAACGAGGCCACGCATGGCCGTTGGTACCGGCCCACCACGACAACGACGCCTACGGTTCAGCCTGGGCGCACTCCTGGCCGTTCCACTCGGCCCACTGCTCGCCTTGCTGCCATGGGTCCACAATGGACCGTCGCTCCGCCTACCCATGCTCATCGCGGGCGCGGTCTTGATCGCGCTGGCTGTGTTGCTGCGCCACGACCTGGCAAGGCGATGGCTCACCGTCACGGGGGTGACGGCACTGGCGGCGGCGGCCGCGCTGTACGAGTCGTGGCCTTGACGCCTTCCGCCGAGGCCACCGGGCCGGCGCGCGTCGAGCCGCCGGGCCTGTGCGCGTCGAGCTGCCGGGCGTCGTCGCGGTCGAACCTGGCGAGGAGTCCGGCCCAGTCCGCACACCCGTGCGCCGAGGTGTTGCGGTGCCGACGTGCTGAGATGCCGCGGTGCTGAGATCCCGTGGTGCTGTGGTGCTGTGGTGCTGTGGTGCCAAGGTGCTGACGGTGAACCCGCGATGGTGGTGGCCAATCCGTGCAGCAGGCGCGGCTCGTCAAGGACCGGGTCGGATGATGTCGCGGCGCTGACGCGGAGGTTGACCGGATGAGCACGAAACGGCGGCCGCCTCCGAGCAGGAGACGGCCGCCGTACGAGAAGGGGAGGTCAGACCTTCAGGTCGTACTGGTACAGGTTGTACTTCGCCATCAGGTTGACGACCTTTGTCGTGTACTGGGGGTCCGTGGCGTAGCCGCCCTTGTGGACCTCGGCGATGAACTGGTTCGGGTTGTTCGTGTAGTTGAAGGCGGCCGCGTAGCGGGACAGCGACTTCAGGTTCGCGCCGTGGTCGCGGAACGAGTCGACCGAGCCGCGGTAGGTGCGGAAGGTGGCTACCGTCGTCGTGCAGGCGCCCTGGGCGGTGCACTCCTGGGTCGAGTATGACTTGCAGCCCGCGGCGTATGAGCCGGGGGCGTTGTTGAAGCATTTCATGCCGAAGAAGTTGTTGTCGTTCGCCGACAGGGAGCTGCGGCCCCAGCCGGACTCGAGGATGGCCTGGGCCAGGGTCACCGAGGCGGGGACCTTGGTGTCGCGCTGGCTCTGCTGGGCCGGGCCGATCGCGGCGGCCAGGAACTGCTCGTTGGTCATGGTGCCGGTCGGGCCCATCGGGACGGCGGCGACCGGGGCGGGGGCCGGCGGGGCGCAGACCGGGAGCTTCGGGTTGCCGGAGACGTACGCGTGCGAGATGTAGTCGCCGATCAGGGTGCGGTCCCATTGCGCGGTCTTCCGCACGTTGCCGCGGAGGTACTGGCCGCTCACGCGGCAGGTGACGGTGACCTTCTGCTTGTTCTTGATGGTCCGGGTCTTGCCGAACCAGTTGGCGGCGCCGGTACGAGCGGCGAGTGAGCCCTTGACGCGAACACTGACAACGGCGGCGTCGGCCGGTGCAGCGGCCACGACGAGGGTCGTGGCGGTCGCGGCAAGGGCCAGCGCCGGAGCGAAGAGGTACTTCGTGAAGCTGCGCAACATCGGCTGATCTCCCAAGAGGGGTGGGCAGGTCCCCTCAAAGGTCGTCAACCGGCGTTGCGGGCCTCGTTCCGCGCCGGGTGCCAGGTCGTTGCCAAGCCCGCCGGACGCCCTCCGCGCGAACCCGCCGGAGGCCTCCGCACGAACCGCCGGACGCACTCCGCGCGAGCCCGCCGAGTGCCCTCCACGCGGAGGCGGTTCAGCGCGGAGCCGCCCTGCGACACGAGCGTGCGCGACGCCGGCGCCAGGGCGGCCCAGCTCCACGCGGAGGCGGTTCAGCGCGGAGTTCAGCGCGGAGCCGCCCTGCCACACGCAGCGTGCGCGACGCCGGCGGCAGGGCGGGCCGGAGATGGGTGTTCAGGACGGTGCCGGACAGTTGCGGGTGGCGAGGGCGAGCCGCGCGTCGGGTTAGTTGGTCCCGTACTGCTGCTTGAGCGCGAGGTAGTCGCCGAGGCCGAGGCCGCGGTAGGCGGTCGAGCAGTCCGGCAGGCCGTCGGTCATGGTGAGCGCGGAGTGCTGGGCGAACGAGACGTGGCCGAGGCCGAAGGCGTGGCCGAACTCGTGCGTGACGGTGCCCTCCAGGTCCCACCGGTTGCTGCACGCCGGCGGGGTGCTGGTGAAGAACAGGCCCTCGGTGTCGTCGATGAGGATGTCGGTCTCGACGCTGCGGCCGTTGTCCTTGCCGCCGTACCACCAGATGCACGTCACGGCGAGCAGGCCCTGGTTGAGCGGGCCGAACGAGACGGCGTTGTGCCCGTCGCGCTCGCCGCAGCCGCCCGAGGGGGTCACGCCGGCGATGTGGTCGGTCTTGCCCTCGTAGGACTCGGAGATTCCTAAGTTTTCGGGCAGGCCGCAGAAGTTGCGGCCGGTGTCCACGGTGTAGGCGGCGCTGCGCAGGGAGTTGACGACGGTGGCGCGGTCGCCCAGGTAGGCGGGGATCGTCTTCTCGTTGACCCGCCACTTGAGCTCGTTGCGCCAGCGCATGCCCAGCCAGGTGCCGGCCGGGTCGGCGCAGCGCCCGCCGTCCATCGCCGCTTCGGCGGGCTGTCCGTGCGGTGGCCCCGGGATCACGATGGCGAACTTCGCGGTCTGCAGGGTCATGGGCGGCTCGCCCACCAGCCAGGCCGCGCAGAGCACCAGCACGAGTGCCCGCAGTACCGCCGCCAGACCAGTGTCGATCTTCGGCACGGTTCCATTCTGATCCGCGCAAGCCCTCGCAGGGGTGACTTTCGGCAAATGCGCCCGGGACGCCATGGCCCGCTAGCTGCCCATCAGCGCCCGCTCGACACCCACCCCGCACCGCCGTGTCGGGTGATCGTCGGACAGACGAGCGGCTCACCTTCGGTCATGCTTTGACTACACCGAGTTGAGGGAGATGAAACATGAAGGTACTCGTCAAGCTGCTGGACCGCGCCGCTCGCCATGGTCGCGACCGGGGTGCGGCCACGCTCGACATCGGGCTGGGCGCCGTCCTTCTGGGCATCACCCTGGTCGCGGTGATCACGCTGTTCGGCGAGTCGCTGTAGCACCCATGCCGACGGCGCGGTCGGTCCGTCCGCGACGATCACGCTGTAAGGCGAGACGCCGATGGCGCGGTCGATCCGCCCGCGGCGATCACGCTGTGCGGCGAGACGCCCATGGCGCCGTCGGTCCGCCAGCGGTGATCACGCTGTCCGGCGAGACGCCGACGGCGCGGTAGGTCCGCCCGCGGCGATCACGCTGGTCGGCGAGTCGCTGTAGCATCGACGCCGATGGCGCGGTGGGTCTGCCCGCGGTGTGAGCGGGAATTCGACAAGGCGGGCCAGGGCCACGTCTGCGTGCCCGGCTGCACCGTCGACGACACCTTCGCGGGCCGCCCCGGATACCAGCGGGCCGCCTACGACGCCATCATCGCGTTCCTCGACGACCTGGGCCCGATCCACGAGGACGCGGTCAAGGTCGGGGTGTTCCTCAAGCGCGACCGCAAACTCGCCGAGATCCGCCCGATGGCCCGGGCCCTCTCCGTCGAGCTCTACCTGCCGCGGGCGCTGGACGACGCCCGGGTCGTGCGCGTCTACCCGATCGGCCGCGGGCGGTTCGTGAACGTCGTGCGGGTCAAGGACGGCGACGTCGTCGACGAGCGCATCCTGGGCTGGGTCGCCGAGGCCTACGGGGACGCCACCAGCTGAGCCCGCGGCAGCAGGCAGGTCACGACCGTGCCCTGGCCCGCGGCCGGTGTGGCCCAGATCCGCCCGCCGTGCCGCTCCACGATCGTCTTGGTGATCGCCAGTCCCAGCCCCGTGCCCTGGCTCTGCCGCTCGTGTGAGCGGCTGGACCGGAAGAACTGTTCGAAGATCTGGTCGATCTCGTCCTCCGGGATGCCCATCCCGGTGTCGGAGACGGTCAGCCGCACCTGCTCCCCGTCCAGGTCCGCGGTCAGCCGCGCGCTCCCGCCCGCCGGGGTGAACTTCAGGGCGTTGTCGAGCAGGTTGATGACCACCCGCTCCAGCTGGTCGCGGTCGCCTTCCACGAGGATCGGTGCTTCGGGCAGGTCGATTTCCAGGTGTACGTCCCGTTGCCCGCGAACCGCCGCCAGCGCCTCGAGCGCGCCGGAGACCACCGTGGCGACCTGGACCGGGCTGGCGTTGATCTTCACGGCTCCGGCCTCGATGCGGGACAGCATCAGCAGGTCCTCGATCAGCGCGAGGAGGCGGCGGGCGTTGCGCTCGACGGCCGCCAGCAGCCGGGCCTGGGCCTTCGCGACCGGGCCGGCGTCGCCGTCGACGATCACCTCGACGTTGCCCAGGATGCTCGTCAGGGGCGTGCGCAGCTCGTGTGAGACGGTCGCGACCAGGTCGGCCCGCACCTTGTCCAGCTCGCGCAGGCGCGCGGTCGCGTCGCGCTCGCGGTCCAGGGCGTGGCGCATCGCCTCCACGGTGCGCCGCTCGCGGGTGATGTCGCGGGCCACGCTGAGGTACCCGCCGACATCCCCCGACTCGTCGCGGATGACGCTCACGGTGCGCGCCACCGGCAGGTGGGTGCCGTCCCGGCGCCGGTAGACGCACTCGCGGGCCTCGGTGTCGCCGGCCCGCGCGGTCGCGAAGAGCGCCTCCAGGGAGTCGAGCTCGCCGGGGGCGTGGAAGACCGCGAGGTCCGCGGAGCCGACGACGTCCGGCGCGCGGTACCCCAGCATCCGCTCCGCCCCCGCGTTGAACACGGTCACCGTCCCGGCCCGGTCCACGCCGACCACGGCCAGCTCGGTCGCGGCCGCGAGCACGTCGGCGAAGAGCCGCTCGGTGCGCCGCTGGTCGGTGACGTCGATGCCGGTGCAGATCATGTGCGTGAGGCGGCCGTCGTCGTCGTGCAGGGCGGCGCTGCTCCACGCGATGCGGCGCCGGCCGCCGGGGACGATCCAGTCGCGCTCGGCGGTGCCCGGGAACCGTTCGGCCGGGACCCCGGCGAGCTCCGCGTCGAGGCGCGCGTCGTCCAGGGCGGACAGGCCCAGGCTGCGGTACGGCCGCCCGATCACCTCCGCCGCCGCCCGCCCGGTCAGCTCCTCGCAGCGGCGGTTGAACGCGGTCACGGTGCCGGTCGCGTCCACACCGATCACGAGGAACCCGGTCGAGTCGAGGATGGCCTGGTTGAAGTCGCGGTCCCGGCGGGCGGCGCGGGTCGCCCGCACGAGCTGGCGCGCGGACGCGCGGGCGCGGCGGGTCCAGCCCTGCGCGGCGGTGGCCACGATGACCCCGATGGCGACGATGAGCACGCCGCGGCGCCACTCCCCGGCGAGGACGTCCGGGTTGAGCGCGGCCGGTACCACGAACACGAGCGCCATGACGGTCACGCCGATCGCGGTGGCGAGCCGGCCGTGGTGCAGCCCCAGCCACAGCACGGGCAGCAGGGCGAGCGGCGCGTACCCGGCCGGTTCGCCGTCGCCGCCGACGTTGAGCAGGATGACGACGCCGAAGTACCCGAGCGGCGGGACGGCCTCCAGCAGCACCGGCAGCCGCCGCCACGGCACCAGCACGACGGTGGCCAGCAGCACCAGCACCAGTCCCCCGGCCGCGGCCAGCGCGACGGGATGCACGCGCGGCGGGAATCCGGCGACGGCGAACGCGAGCGCCGTGACCGCCACGAACGGCAGGATCCGCGGCCAGCGGTCGGGGGCGGCCAGCGACCGCAGCTCGGCCTCGCCGTTGGGCATCTCACCGACCTCCGCGCGTTGCCGACGGAACCTGGAAGCTGCTGGGACCTAGAACTTGAACCGCGTGACCAGAGCGTTCATCTGCTCGGCCATGCCGGCCAGCGACCGCGCGGCGGTGAGCGAGGTGCCCGCCTCCTCGCTGTTCTGCGCGGCCGCGCCGGCGACGTCGCCGATGGTCGCGGCGATCATGTTGGTCCGGCTGGCGACGTCGCTGATCGTGCGGGTCGTCTCCTGGGTGGTGGCCGTCTGCTGCTCGACCGCGCTGGCGATGGTGACCTGGAAGTCGTTGATCCGCTCGATGATCGAGCCGATCTCGGCGATGGCCGCGATCGCCTGCTGGGCGTCGGCCTGGATCGCCTCGACCCGCCCGCCGATGTCCTCGGTGGCCCGCGCCGTCTCCTGGGCCAGCTCCTTGACCTCGCCGGCCACCACCGCGAAGCCCTTGCCGGCGTCGCCCGCCCGCGCGGCCTCGATGGTCGCGTTGAGCGCGAGCAGGTTGGTCTGCTCGGCGATGGTGGTGATGAGCTTGACGACGTTGCCGATCTCGACCGACGACGCGCCGAGCCGCGACATGGTGGTGTTCGTCTGCGCGGCCATGCCGACAGCGTCGGACGCCACGCGCAGCGCCTCGTTGGCGTTGCGGGAGATCTCGGCGATGGAGCCGCTCATCTGCTCGCTGGCCGCGGCCAGGGTGTCCACGTTGAGCGAAACCTGCCCGGCCGCCTCGTTGGCCGATCCGACCCGCGTGCTCGCCTGCCCGGCCGAGGCGGCGATGCGCTGCGAGGACCCCGACAGCTCCTCGGCCGAGCCGGCGACGGTGCGGGCGGATTCGGCCAGCGATCGGACCGTACCGTGGACACTGCTCATGGCTTGGTTGAGATCGCGGGCCATCCGGCCGACCTCGTCGGTGGAGTCGACGCCGGAGGTGCGCGACAGGTCACCGCCGGCCATCCCGCGCAGCACGCCGGAGACCTCGCGCAGCGGTGCGATGATGCCGCGCGCCACGAGCACGCTCACGGCCACGATGAGCAGCACGCCGATGCCGCCGGCGAGCGACAGTGCGGTGATCGCCCGGACCCGCTCGCGGTCCACGGCGGACGAGGCGGCCCGGGCGTGCCCGGCGAGCGCGTCACCGATCGCCGGGAGCTGCTGCTCGACCGTGCCGAACGCGGTCTGGAAGTCGGCGTAGGACTGCGTCGTGGACTGCCCCGCGCGGGCGGCGCTGACGGTCTGGCCGGCCAGCTGGACGTACTGCTCGACGGCCGGCCGCACGCGCTGCGCCGCGGCGCGCACGTCGGCGTCCATGCCGGCCCCGGTGAACAGCGCCATGGCGTCGGTGAGGATCTTCGCGTGCTCGGTGAGCTCGGTGTCGCTCGCGGCGGTGCCCGCGGCCGCGGCGAGCAGGACGCTCAGCACGTCGCCGCGCACGGCGTCGTGGGCCATGTCGGCCTCGAGGGTGCTGCGGGTCAGGCCGTTGATGCGCTGCAGCTGGTGCGCGCGGTCGCCGTCGGCCTTCAGCGCGCGGACGCCGACGACCAGCAGGGCGCCGACGGTCAGCACGGCGAGCACGATGACCGCGCCGAGTTTCGCGGCGATCGGGAGATTGCGCGCGAACCGGCGAAGCCCAGCCATTGATGTGCCCTTCTCGAAGCGTCTCATCCGGCCTATCGGCCGCGGCACGGGGCGCTTGAGAAGTCAGGATCGATCGGGTAGCTACTTCGGTTCGGTGCGCAGCATGCGGCTGAGGGCGCGCACGGCCACGTCGCTCGGCGAGGCGGCTTCGCGGTTGGCCTTCTGCAGCTCGCGGTACACCTCTTCGCGGTGGACCTGGATGCTGCGGGGCGCCTTGATGCCCAGCCGCACCACGTCACCGCGCACGTCGAGCACGGTGACGACGACGTCGTCACCGACCATCACGCTTTCACCGGGCCGTCGGGTCAGGACGAGCACAAGCCGCTCCCTCCATGGGCGATAGGCGAACAGTACCCGATTTGCCGGGTCCGCCGGGCCGGAAAGCGCCGCGCGGCCCCGTTCAGGCGACCATGAGCTTCTGCCGCACCGGGAGGCCGGTGTGGCTGAGGATCAGCTGTACCGCGCGCCGGGTGCGCTGATCGAGCACGATCGGCGCCATGAGGTTGGCCGTGGCGTCCTCGGCCCCCGCCTCGCCCGCGGTCACCACGAGCAGCACGACCAGGTCGCCCGGGTCGCTGACGCCGAGCGTGGCCAGGGTCTCGTCGTCGATCTCGGCCTCGTAGTCCGGGAAGAACTGGGTCGGCGGGACGACGAGGAAGCGCAGGCCGTCGGAGTCGACGGACTTGAGCGAGTACAGCACGCCGGCGTCGTCGAGGCGCACCAGCACGAAGCGGCGGTCCTCGGGGAAGCCGGGAATCGGCGCGACAAAGTCGATCACCGGAAGCGTGGTCGTCTCCCCGGGGCTGTCAACGGTCGCGACGCTCATAGATTCCTCACGATGACTGGAGCCGCCGTACGGGCTACCGCAGGAAGTCCACCAGCGACGGCTGGATGACCTTCGCGGTCGCGGCCAGCGCCGCCTGATATGCGGTCTGCTGCAGGGACAGCTCGGTGATGGTCTTCGGCAGGTCGATGTCCTCGACGTCGGACAGCTGGGTCCTCAGGTCGAGCACCCGGTTGTCCGCGGCCTGCTGCATTTGTGAAACCTGATTGTATCGGGATCCAACGCCCGAAAGCCCCGTCTGCACCCGTTTCTGCGCCGTGTCGATATCGGCGAGGTCGTTCTGCAGCGCGGCCGGGTTGTTGCGCAGATCGTCGGCGATCTTCTGCAGCGTGTTGAACACGTTGCCGGTGCCGGAGCCGAACACCGAGGCGGCGTCGGTGTCCACCCGCACGTTGGCGTTCGCGCCGATGGTGCGGTTCACCGAGCCGGTGTCGCCGACGTAGGTGCCGCTGGGGTCGTAGGCGACGTTGCCGGCCGTGGTGCCGCCGAAGATCGGCCGGTCCAGGTACTGGGTGTTGGCCAGGTCGAGCATCGAGCCGCGCAGGTTCTCGACCTCCAGGGCGATCGCCTCGCGGGCCTGGGAGCTGCCGGCGGAGCCGCTGGACAGGCCGGTCAGCACGAGCTCGCGGGCCCGGTTGAGCTGCGTCGAGGCGCTGGTGAGCGCCGTGTCGGCCTGGTTCAACCAGCCCATCCCGTCATCGCCGTTGCGTGAGTACTGGTTGAGCGTCGCCATGTCGCTGCGGGTCTGCATGGCGATGACCGCGCCGCCGGGCGAGTCCGACGCCTTGGTGATCTGCTTGCCGCTGGACAGCTGGTTCTGCAGGTCCTGGTTGCGCTGCAGGTTGAGCTGCAGGTTGGCCAGGGTGTTGGTGGCCACCGACCGTTCGGTGACGCGGAAGCCGGGCATCCGTTCCCTCCTCCTGTTACCTCTTCATGTTGATCAGCGTGTCGAGGGTGGTGTCCACGACGCTGATCACCTTGGCGGCGGCCTCGTACGCCCGCTGGAACTGCAGCATGTTGGTCATCTCCTCGTCGAGGCTGACGCCCGACTCCGCCTGCTCGGCGGACGTGACGTCGTCGGCGATGACCTGCTGGGCCTGCGCGCGGCGGTTGACCGTCTGCGCCTGGATCCCGATGTCGACCACGAAGTTGCGGTACTGCGTGTCCGCGCCCTGCGGGTCCTTGGCCAGCGCGGCCATGGCGTTGGCGTTGTCGCCCTGGTACGGCGTGGTCGCCGTGCTGGAGGCGGCGATCTTCGTCGGGTCGGTGATCGCGACCCGGATGTCCTTGGCGCTGCTGCCGGTGAAGAACGCGCCGCCCGCCTGCGGTGTCGGCGTGCTCGAGCCCGGGGCGGTGCTGATGTCGAAGCCCTGCGCGTGCTGCGCGTTCACCTTGGTGATGAGCGTGCTGGCCACGCTGTCCAAGCCGGCCACGGCGCCCGGGATGGTCGTGGTCAGCGCCTCCAGGCCCGAGGCGACCTTGCCGGTGGTGATGGCGGCCGCGCTGCTGTTGTCGGCGAACTGCACCTGCACCGGGGCGACCGCGATCCCGTCGACGGTGGTGCTGCCGACCGCCTTGAGGTTCCGCGCGGTGTCGCCCTGCACCAGCATGTTGCCGCCGAGCGAGACGTCCATGGTGCCGTTCTCGTTGAGCCGGCCGGTCGCCCCGGTCAGCTCCGAGAGCCGCAGCACCAGCTGGTCGCGCTGGTCGGACAGCTCGTTGGTCGGCAGGTTGCCGTTGCGGGCCAGCTGGATGCGGGCGTTGAGGTCGGCGATGCCGCCCGAGGTCTGGTTGACCACGGCGATGTCGGCGTCGAGGGCCTCGCGGGTCTCGCCGAAGAGGTTGTCGAGGTTCTGCCGGGTGGTGCCCATCGTGTCGGCGATGGTGTTGGCCCGCGACAGCAGCTGGGTGCGGGCCGAGAGGTCGCCGGGCCGGTTGGCCACGTCCGACCACGCGTTCCAGTAGTCGGCCAGCTGCGACTGCAGGCCGGTGTCGCTGGGCTCGCCCAGGGTCTGCTCGACGTTGGCGAACACCGTGCCCTGCGCCTGCAGGTACTGGTTGAGCCCGCGCTCCGTGCGGGTCCGGTTCGACATGAACTCGTCGTGCAGCCGGGTGACGTCGGTGATGCGCACCCCGTCGCCGACGCCGTCGCTCTTGGACCAGAAGGCCGGCTTGGTGACCGCCTCGACGGGCGAGAGCTCCACGCGCTGGCGGGAGTACCCCTCGGTGTTGGCGTTGGCGATGTTCTGCCCGGTCAGGTCGAGGGCGCGGCGCTGGGCGTAGAGGGCGGACAGGGCCGTGTTCAGGCCGGAGAAGGTGCTCATCTACATCGCCTCGTCAATCAGCCGGGTACGGGCGGCGGCCGCGACGGTCTGGCCCTTGCGCCCGTACGTCTCCACGGACCCCACGACCGCGAGCATCGTCTCGCGCGCGGCCCGGGCCCCGGTGGTGAGCAGGTCCCGGTTGGCCTCGGCGAGCGCGTGCACCTCGGCGGTGATCGTCAGGAACGCCTTGCGGTGCTGGTTGAGCAGGTCGTTCCACGGGGGCGGGGCGGCCTCGGCCAGCGCGCTCAGGCTCGGGTTGGGGCCCAGCCCGAACTCCTGCCCGATCGCCTCGACCTCGGCGGCCCGCACGACCTCGGTGCGCCGGATCTCCTCCAGCACGACCTCGACCTCGCGGGTGGCGTGGGCCAGCCACCGCGTCCGGCCGGAGGCGAGCACGAGCTGCTCCTCCTCCAGCTTGAACAGCAGCAGCTCCAGCATCTCGCGCTCCCGCCACAGGATGCTCGCGAGATCCGCCAGCCCCATCCGCTCCGCCTCTCCTCATGCACATCCGTGCCGCGTTCGCCCGGTAGTTCGGCATTTCCATGTCCGGCTTGAGCACAACCGGTTCGCAACTTCGCGTCACCCGGGCCCGCACCCGTGGCTGCCGAATCTGGATCTCGACCAACCAACTCCTGCCACGAAGAGGTTGCCGTGACCAGCACCGCCGAAGCCCCCGCCGCCACCACCCTGAGCCCCTCGGAGCTGGACGCCCAGGTGCGCGCCCACCTCCCGCTCGTGGGTCACCTGGTCCGCGAGATGCTCGGCCGGCTGCCGGCCCACGTCTCCCGCGAGGACCTCATCTCGGCGGGCATGGCCGCGCTGGCCGGCGCCGGGCGCTCCTTCGACCCGAGCCGCGGCATCCCCTTCGGCAGCTTCGCCACCAGCCGCATCCGCGGCGCCCTGCTCGACGAGCTGCGCGGCCTGGACTGGGCCAGCCGCTCGGTGCGGGCGCGGGCGCGCAAGGTGGAGACGGTGCAGCAGGAGCTGACCGGCCGCCTGGGCCGCACCCCGACCCAGCAGGAACTGGCCGAGGCGATGGGCGTCGCGGTCGACGAGCTCAAGACGATCGACGAGGACGTGCAGCGCGCGGTCGTGCTGTCGCTGCAGGGCTTCACCGCCGGCTCGGCCGAGGAACTGGTCCCGGAGCGCGCCGCCGGCCCCGAGGACCTGATCCTGCACCGGGAGCGCATCGGGTACCTCCACCAGGCCATCAACGCGCTCCCCGAGCGGCTGCGCACGGTCGTCACGGCGTACTTCTTCCAGGAGCGCCCGATGAACGACATCGCCGAGGAGCTGGGCGTCACCGAGTCGCGGATCAGCCAGCTGCGCGCGGAGGCGCTGGTGCTGCTGCGCGACGGGCTGAACAACCACCTCGACCCGGAGATGCTGGGCGGCCCGGCCGCCGGCGGCTGCGTCGCGCGCCGCCGCGAGGCCTACTACGCGAACATCGCCGCCCAGGGCAACCTGAGCGCCCGCCTGTCGGTCACGACGCCGCTGGGCCTTCCGCGGGCGGCGTAGGCGCGAAATGTCGGGCGCTGGCGCGCCACGACATTTCGGATTTATACCCTGACAGGTGATCTATCCGGTATCAGCCGGATTCTCGAGCCCGCAGCGAGTCGCCACGGAGAGCCCGGAGGCGACGGACGAACTCGCTGCAAACCCGCGACCCGAACGGACTCGGGGGCGGTAGGAGCACCACGGACCAGGCATGGACGCCCAGGCACGGACGCGCAGCACCACCGGTGACGGCACGGAGGCCGGCGACGGGCACGGACGCCACACAAGGGCACGGACGCCCGCGCACGGGCACGGACGCCCAGACGCATCGCATCAGGCATGGACGCCGACACCCGGGCACGGATGCCCGGACGCGTGGCAGGGATGCCGGAACGACGCGGGACACGGAGGTCCGGGGACGAACCCGGAGGCGGGGCGCGCATGGATGCCGCCCCGCCTTCGGGCGTCCCGGCAACGACAACCGATTAGCAACCAAGAGCGACCGGTTGTGTACCCAACGTGACAGAGGCTGAGAGAGACCGGACTTCCTGCCACGAAGAAGGTTGCCGTGACCTCCACTGCCATCAAGACGACCAGCGCCGAGCGAGAGGAGCTCGTGCGCAGTCACCTTCCGCTCGTCGGGCACCTCGTCCGCGAGATGCTCGGCCGCCTCCCGTCGCACGTCTCGCGGGAGGACCTCGTCTCGGCCGGCATGGCCGCCCTCGCCGGCGCGGCGCGCTCGTTCGACCCGAGCCGCGGCATCCCGTTCGGCAGCTTCGCGACCACGCGGATCCGCGGCGCGCTGCTGGACGAGCTGCGCGGGCTGGACTGGGCGAGCCGATCCGTGCGTACCAGGGCCAGAAAGGTCGAGACCGCCCAGCAGGAGCTGACCGCGGCGCTCGGGCGCGTCCCGAGCCAGGCCGAGCTGGCCCAGTCGCTCGGCGTCGCCGTCGGCGAGCTCAAGAGCATCGACGACGACGTGCAACGCGCGGTTGTACTGTCCCTGCAGGGCTTCACCGCCGGCACCGCCGAGGACCTCGTCCCGGAGCGCGCCGCCGGCCCCGAGGAGCTGATCCTGCACCGGGAGCGCATCGGGTACCTCCACCAGGCCGTCACCGCGCTGCCGGACCGCCTGCGCAAGGTGGTCCAGGCGTACTTCTTCGACGAGCGCCCGATGAGCGACATCGCCGCGGAGATCGGCGTCACCGAGTCCCGCGTCAGCCAGCTGCGCGCGGAGGCGCTGGTGCTGCTGCGCGACGGGCTCAACAACCACCTCGACCCGCACCTCGTGGCGGCCGCGCGCGACAAGGGCTGCGTGGCGCGCCGGCGCGAGACGTTCTACGCGAACATCGCCGCGCAGGGCGACCTGAGCGCGCGCCTGGCTTTGACCAACCATCTGGGAGTACCGAAAAAGTCTTAGCAAATCTCTTCAGTGCCCGGCGGAAACGCCGATGTTCCAAGCGAGCGAGCCAAGGACGGCCCGCGGAGTTCGACCCAATTCATGGAGGAGTCATCATGGGTCTTCGTATCAACAACAACATCGCCGCCCAGAACGCCTACCGGAACCTGTCGGTCACCGACGCACAGCAGAGCAAGTCGCTGGAGAAGCTCTCGTCCGGCTACCGGATCAACCGCGCCGCCGACGACGCGGCCGGCCTGTCCATCTCCGAGGGCCTGCGTTCCCAGATCGGCGGCCTCAAGGTCGCGGTGCGCAACGCGCAGGACGGCATCTCCGTCGTGCAGACCGCTGAAGGTGCGCTGACCGAGACCCACTCGATCCTGCAGCGCATGCGTGACCTGTCCGTGCAGGCGTCCTCGACCGGTTCGCAGGACTCCGACGCCCGCGCCGCCGCCCAGACCGAGTTCTCGCAGCTCGGCGCCGAGCTCGACCGGATCGCCTCGACCACCGCGTTCGGCGGGCAGAAGCTGCTGCAGAGCGGCGCCTCGGCGTACACCGGCACCTTCCAGGTCGGCGCGAACGGGTCCTCGTCCGACCAGATCGCCGTCAACCTCGGTTCCGCGTTCGGCACCTCGAGCCTGTCCGGCTTCGACTCGACCGGCCTCGGCGTGAGCACGCTGGACCTGACCACCTCCGGCACCGCCGCGATCGACGCGATCGACAAGGCCATCAAGGGCGTGTCGACGGCTCGCGCGACGCTCGGTGCGTACCAGAACCGCTTCGAGCACACCATCAACAACCTCAACGTCGCCGTGGAGAACCTGTCCGCGTCGGAGTCGCGCATCCGTGACACCGACATGGCCCAGGAGATGGTGTCCTTCACCCGCTCGCAGATCCTGACCCAGGCCGGCACCAGCATGCTGGCCCAGGCCAACCAGGCGCCGCAGAACGTCCTGTCCCTGCTGCGCTAGTCCCTGAGCACTCGGGCCGGCCCCCGCCAACGGGGCCGGCCCGCTGATTTTTTCCCGGAAATCCTTCAGTGGCACGGGATCGTGCCGATGTGATGAACGACCGGACCACGGATGGACCGGCCTGACCCGACTCAAGGAGGAAGATCGTGGGTCTTCGCATTAACAACAACATCGCTGCTCAGAACGCCTACCGGAACCTGTCGGTGACGGACAGCCAGATGAGCAAGTCGCTGGAGAAGCTGTCGTCGGGTTACCGGATCAACCGCGCGGCCGACGACGCCGCGGGCCTCTCCATCAGCGAGGGTCTTCGGTCCCAGATCGGCGGCCTGAAGGTCGCGGTGCGCAACGCGCAGGACGGCATCTCGGTCGTGCAGACCGCTGAAGGTGCGCTCACCGAGACGCACTCCATCCTGCAGCGTATGCGTGACCTGTCCGTTCAGGCTGCTTCCACGGGTTCCCAGGACTCCGATGCGCGGTCGGCCGCCCAGACCGAGTTCTCGCAGCTCGGCCAGGAGCTCGACCGTATCGCCAACACCACCGCCTTCGGCGGCCAGAAGCTGCTCGACGTCGGTGGCAGTGCCTACTCGGGCACGTTCCAGGTCGGCGCGAACGGCTCGTCGTCCGACCAGATCGCGGTCAACCTGAGCACCGCCGCCTTCGGCAGCGGTTCCTCGCTGACCGGGTTTGACTCGGCCGGCCTCGGGGTCGGTTCCCTCGACCTGACGAGCGCCGGAACCGCGGCGATCGACGCGATCGACAAGGCCATCAAGGGTGTTTCGACGGCTCGTGCCACCCTGGGTGCGTACCAGAACCGGTTCGAGCACACCATCAACAACCTGAACGTCGCGGTCGAGAACCTCTCGGCGTCGGAGTCGCGGATCCGTGACACCGACATGGCTCAGGAGATGGTGTCGTTCACCCGCTCGCAGATCCTGACCCAGGCCGGCACCAGCATGCTGGCCCAGGCCAACCAGGCGCCGCAGAACGTCCTCTCGCTGCTGCGCTAGGACCTACGGGCTTTGACCTGAACCAGGAGGACACCGGCAGGGCACGGCATCCAGCCAGGGCGCCGTGCCCTGCTACATCTCCGGGTGTGTTTCCTCTCAAGCGCTGACCGCGCGATCCGATGGGACCGGAAGAAGAGCACACCGGGGCCGCGGAAGGCCGGTTTCAGGACTCAGGGAGGAGCGCCATGGGTCTCAGGATCAACAACAACATCGCCGCGCAGAACGCCTATCGCAACCTGTCGGTCACCGACAGCCAGATGGGCAAGTCACTGGAGAAACTCTCTTCGGGGTACCGGATCAACCGAGCCGCGGACGACGCGGCCGGCCTGTCCATCTCCGAGGGACTCCGCTCGCAGATCGGCGGCCTCAAGGTCGCCGTGCGCAACGCGCAGGACGGCATCTCCGTCGTCCAGACCGCTGAAGGTGCACTGACCGAGACCCACTCGATCCTCCAGCGCATGCGTGACCTGTCCGTGCAGGCCGCCTCCACCGGTTCGCAGGACTCGGATGCCCGCTACGCGGCGCAGACCGAGTTCTCGCAGCTCGGCCAGGAGCTCGACCGCATCGCCAACACCACCGCCTTCGGCGGGCAGAAGCTGCTGGACACGTCGACCAGCCCGTTCGTCGGGACATTCCAGGTCGGCGCGAACGGCTCGGCCTCCGACCAGATCACGGTCAGCCTCGGCACCGCCGCCTTCGGCAGCGTCGCCGGCGTGACCGGGTTCGACTCGGCCGGCCTCGGCGTCGGCTCGCTGGACCTGACCACCGCCGGTACGACGGCCATCGACGCCATCGACACCGCCATCAAGGGCGTATCCACCGCCCGCGCCCAGCTCGGTGCGTATCAGAACCGCTTCGAGCACACCATCAACAACCTGAACGTCGCCGTGGAGAACCTGTCCGCGTCCGAGTCCCGCATCAGGGACACGGACATGGCCCAGGAGATGGTGTCGTTCACCCGCTCGCAGATCCTGACCCAGGCCGGCACCAGCATGCTGGCCCAGGCCAACCAGGCACCACAGAACGTGCTGTCGCTGCTGCGGTAAACCACCAAACCGTCCGGGGAGGAGCACGGTCTCCTCCCCGCTCGCCTCTCCTCAGGAGGTACCGCATGGTCACTGGCGCTAGCGTCGACGGCCTGGTCTCGGGCATGCAGACCTCGTCCGTCATCGCCGGACTGATGCAGGTCGAAGCGGCACCGCAGACCGCCCTCAAGACCAAGGTCAGCACGCAGCAGAAGGTCGTCAGCTCGTACCAGACGATCAACACGAAGATGAGCGGGCTGCTGACCGCGGCGAAGGCCCTCAACGACCCGACCGCCTGGAAGGGCGCGACGGCGACGTCGAGCTCCGACGCCGTGCTGGCCACCACGAGCACCACCGGGAGCAACCAGACCGGCTCGGTGACCTTCAAGGTCAAGTCGCTGGCGGCCCCGGAGTCGCGGATCTTCTCCTCGGGCTCGGTCGCCGCGACCAGTGACAGCATCACCTCCTCGTCGAACATCTCGATCACGAACACGGCCAGCGGCGAGGTGAAGAACCTGGCGCTCACCGACACGTCGCTCAAGGGCGTGGTCGACGCCATCAACGGCTCCAGCGACCTCGGCGTGAAGGCGACCGCGATCCAGCTCGCCCCCGGGAAGTACACGCTGCAGCTCACCGCCAACGACACCGGCGCCGCGTCGGCCTTCAGCATCGGCGGCATCGACGGCCTGGGCGCCGACGTGGCCGCGACCGAGGGCTCCGACGCGGTCCTGACCGTCGGCACCACGAACACGTTCGAGATCTCCTCCTCCTCGAACACCTTCAAGGGCCTCATGGACGGCCTCACGATCACCGCGAAGGCCAAGAGCGGCGACACCGACCCGCCGATCACGGTCGGCGTCACCAAGGACACCGACGGGATCGCGGCCAAGGTCCAGGCGATGGTCGACGCGGCCAACGGCGCGCTGAGCGAGATCGCCGGGCAGACCAAGAACGCCAGCGGCGACGTGCCCGGCGGCGTGCTGGCCGGCAACTCGTCCATGCAGCAGCTCTCGAGCACCATCCTGCAGACCGTCTCCGGCGGCGCGGGCGCGCTGGGCAGCCTCAAGGACGTCGGCATCGAGCTGACCCGCGACGGGCAGCTGACGTTCGACAAGACCAAGTTCGTGTCCGCGCTCAACGCCGATCCGGCCAAGACCCAGTCGTACTTCAACAGCGCCACCGACACCGACGGCGACGGCATCAAGGACGGCTTCGCCGACAAGATGGTCGGCATGGCCAACAAGGCCACCCAGTCCAACACGGGCACCCTGGCTCAGCTCATCACCAGCGGCAACAGCACGATCAAGGACCTCACCGACCGCATCGGCGACTGGGACGTCCGGCTCGCGCAGCGCCAGCAGACGCTGCAGCGGCAGTTCTCCGCGATGGAGACCGCGCTGGGCTCGCTGAAGAACCAGTCGTCGTGGCTGTCCGGCCAGCTGGCGGCGCTCTGATTCGCCCGCCCTGGCTGATCTGGGAGATCGCATGACGACACAAGCCCTGCGCAACCGGTACGTCGCCGACAGCGTCGCCACCGCGCCCCCCGCGCAGCTGCTGGTGATGCTGTACGACCGGCTCGTGCTCGACCTGATGATCGCCGGCCAGGCTCTGGAGGCCGGCGACGCGACGACGAGCTCGAGCCGGGTGTACCACGCCCAGGAGATCCTCATGGAGCTGCGCGCGACGCTCGACACCTCGGTGTGGAGCGGCGGCCCCGGGCTCGCCTCGCTGTACAGCTTCATGATCAACGAGTTGGTCCAGGCCAACGTGGCCGGCGACCGCGCGCGGGTCGAGACCGTGCAGGGCTTCGCCGAGCAGCTGCGCGACGCGTGGCGGGAGGCGGCCGCGCAGGTGACCGCCCAGGGGCAATGACCAGTCCGGACTGGACGGCGGCCTGGACCGCGGCCCTGGCCGAGATGGAACTCGAGGCGGACGCGGTGGAGCGGATGCTGCGCCACCGCGACCTGCTCGAGCAGGCGCCCGAACGCGCCGTGTTCGTGCCGCCGTCCGGCATCGGGCCGCTGCCCCTGGAGCTGACCGACCGGGCCCGCCAGCTGGTGGCCCGGCAGCTCGACCTGTCCCGGGAGCTGTCCGTGGCCATCGCCGGCAACCGGCAGCAGGCGCGGCTGGTCAGCCGGACCCGGCGCGAGGGCGGCGGGGGTGGGGCGCCGCCGGTGTACTTCGACAATCGCACCTGAAAAACTCTTGAAAACTGCTCGTTCGCGCCGATTTGGGCAGCATGAGCCACATCCCGGTCTCCGTCATCGTCGCCGCCGGGGGCAGCCCCGACGACTTCCACGCCTGCCTCGAGTCGCTGCGACCCACGCTGGGCATGCGGGACGAGGTCGTGTGCGTGATGCCCGCCGACCGCCCGGAACTGCGCGCCGAACTGCGCGGGCAGAGCTGGCTGCGGGTCGTCGACTCGACCGGCGCGCTGCCCTGGACCGACGGGCTCGCGGCGACGCGGCACCCGATCGTCGTCTTCCTCTGCGGCGACATCGTGCTCTCCGCCCACTGGCTCGACCCGGTGCTGGAGGCCTTCGGCGACCCCTCGGTGGTCGCGGCCGGCCCCCGCGTGCAGCACAGCTACGGCCCGCAGCAGGCCGACCCGCCCGAGGCGGCGATGGAGAGCGCGGCCGCCTTCAAGGCCTACGCCCGCGAGTGGCGCCAGGAGCACCGCGACGAGTTCATGGACGTCGACCGGCTCGGCCCGGTCTGCCTGGCCGTGCGCCGCGACGCGCTGCAGATCGCCGGCGGGCCGAGCATCGACCAGCCGTACGACGAGCTCTCCGCCCAGGGCCGCATCGTCGTCGCGCACGCCGCGCTCGTGGCCCACGTCGGCTCCCCCGCGTGCGGCCTGCGCCAGCCCGACCCGCCGGAGGACGCCCCGCTGCTCACCGCCAGCCTCATCGTCAAGGACGAGGAGGACGTGCTGCCCCGCTGCCTGTCCGCGCTGCGCGAGTTCGCCGACGAGATCGTGGTGTACGACACCGGCTCCACCGACCGCAGCATGGAGATCGCCCGCGAGTACGGCGCGACGGTCATCGAGGGCTACTGGAACGACCACTTCGGCGACGCCCGCAGCCGCTGCCTCACCTACTGCTCGGGCCGCTGGGCGCTGTGGGTCGACGCCGACGAGGTGTTCGTCGGCGACGCGCGGGTCGTGCGGGACGCGTTGCGGTACAGCGAAAACAGCGCCTTCTTCGCGACCATCGACAACCGCGAGGGCCATGAGGGCGGCGCCGGGTCGAGCACCATCTACTTCCCGCGCATGTTCCGCCGGACCCACGGGCGCATCTACGGCCGCCTGCACGAGCAGGTCATGGACCGCATCACCGGCCGCTCCCTGAACGGCTCCCTGCTGCCGGACCTCGTGCTCGACCACTCCGGGTACACCCGGCTGCGCGGCACGCTCAAGAACAAGGCCGAACGCAACCTGCGCCTGGCCACCCTGGCCGCCGAGGACGTGAGCGGGCTGACCGCGGTGGGCAACCTCGCCCGCTCCCAGCTCGGCTCGGGCCACTTCGACGAGTGCATCGAGACGGCCCGGCGCGGGCTGGAGGAGGCTCAGGAGCACACCCACAAGGTGCTGTTCCTGAAGATCCTGGCCGACGCGTACGTCACGGTGGGCCGCCTGGCCGACGCCAACCAGACGATCGAGGACCTGCGCAAGGTCGCCAACACCTCGTTCACGGTCAACGAGCACGAGGTCAAGCTCCGCTTCGCCGAGGGCGACTACGAGCGCACCCTGGAGATCCTCGGCGAACTGCCGGAGTCGGGCGCGAACGACCTCCTCTACGGCGTGGGCCGCGGCCGCTTCGCCGGCCTGCAGATCGACGCGCTGAGCCGGCTGGACCGGCATCAGGAGGCGGCGTACCACCTGCGCCAGGCCCTGCAGGACGGCCAGGTCCCGATCCCGGTGGCGCGGATGGCCCAGGTGCTGGGCGCGGCCGACGGCAGCCTGGCCGAGGTGGCCGAGCTGGTACCGGCGGAAAACGTGCGCGGCCTGCTGTTCAGCGTGGCCGAGGCACCGCCGGAGGCGGCGGACGAGCTGCTGGAGGCCCTGTGGCGGCGGTACCCGGGCGAGCCGACCCTGCTGACGCTCGCCGCCCGCGTCGGCCGGCGGGTGCCGCTGATCCGCGCGATGGAGTGGTCGGCGCGGCTGCGGCAGCACGGGTTTCCGGATCAGTGCACGCTTCTGGCCTTGTCGGCGGACGAGCGGCGGACGCCTCGGGAGCGTACTTTGGCGGCGGCGATCGCCTTGGAGATGTTCCACGACGAGACGGCGCTGCCATTGTTGAACGAGGCCTTGACAGCGGTGCCGGACGAACTTTCCGCAGGTGTACTGGAGGAAATCCGAATCTTGGCGCCGCGCGTATCGTCAAGCATCGAACTGGCGGACGCGTAGGGTGCGGTGACGGTGTCGTCGTTGCGGAGGACCCGCATGTGCTCCTCGCGGAACGAGTGCGACTGCGGCGGTCCCCACCGCTTCGACAACGCGGCGACCGCCCAGGCCCGCCGCTGCACCAGGTCGGCGAGGAACTCGACCTCCAGCCGGTCGAACTCCGGTGTCCCATCGGCGGGCGTCTCGTACAGGCTGTCGTGCACCGCAATCGGCGCGAATTGGGCGCCCGGCTCGCTCTCGGATTCACCCCAGAGCCAGGCGCCGTCATTGCGGTACGCGCCGTCCAGAAACGGCCGGCTGACCAGTTGCTCGGCCAGCTCCGCGAGCGCGTCGTCGTCCACGGCCGAATGCTAGTGCGGGCGCGTTCGCGGCGTTGCGCGGTCAGGACGTCGGGGTGGCGGGTGTTGGCGTTGCGCCAACGAGTTTCCGTAGGCTCCAGCGGGTGAACGGCTGGCCGAGGGCTTCTGGACGCGTGTTGGCTGTCGCGACGATGAACGCTTCGTCGTGGTCACTGATCAGGCGGGGACGGCCACCCGCCTACTGAGGGTTGAGGCTGGCATGACCTGCCGGCGACGTGTCATCCAACACCGCCAACGTTTGTGGTCAAGGCACTGGCGCTTTGAAAGCGTCGGAACGTTAGAAGCGCCCGCGGATGAGGCTCGCCGGGTCCTCGAACCATTCGGCGTAATGGGTGGCCGGCCCGAGCATCGCGATCGCGGCGGCGTAGGCGTCACGGTCGACCCGGCGTCCGGTGAGGCGGCCGACCATCGCCTGCAGGTACTGGTAGTCGCTGTGGTCGGGGAACTCGCGGACGGCCCCGGAGACGAGTTCGGCCGCCTCGACGTCGCGGCCCAGTTCGAGCAGGCACAGCACCACCCAGCGCCCGGCCTCCGCGCGGGCTCCCGGGCGCTGGAACACGGTCATGAAGCCGTCCAGCGCGGCCTCGATCCGGCCGGCGGCGAAGTCGCGCATCGCGGCGGCGTACGGCACGCCGGCCGGCGGCGACCCGGCCGTCGCGGCTAGGTCGGCGGCGGGAAGGTAGGCGCGGACTGCGTCGGCGTCGAGGGCGCTGTTCCGGGAGATCGGCGCGCCTCGGTCCGCGATGCCGCCGTTGGAGACGCCGCCGCCCGCAACGCCCACAAGGCCATTACCGCGCGCAACGCCGCTGCCACCGCCGCCCGAAACGCCGCTGTCGCCCGAAACGCCACCGCCGCGCGCAACGCCACCGCCGCCCGCAACGCCGCTGCCGCGCGCAACGCCGCCGCCCGCAACGCCATCGCCGCCCGCAACGCCGCTGCCGCGCGCAACGCCGCCGCCCGCAACGCCATCGCCGCCCGCAACGCCGCTGTCGCGCGCAACGCCGCCGCCCGCAACGCCATCGCCGCGCGCGGCGTCGCCAATCGCGGCGCTGGCCTCGGGTGAGACGTTGTTGCTCGTAGCAGGGCCACGGCGGGCGACCACGCGCCAGCGCACGGCGCGGTGGCCCTCGAAGGCCGGGTACGACACCGGCACCGCGATAGCGCTCGCCGCCGTAGCCGCCGCCATCCGCCGCAGCGCCGAAGGTGCCGACGGGTCGGTGAAGGCCAAACCGTCCAAGGCGAACACCCACCCCGGCGGCAGCGAAGGCGGCGTCCAAGCGCCGGCCGCGGCCCGGTACGCGCCGTCGAGGCGGCCGACGATCACGTCCCAGGAGTACGCGTCCGCGGTGTTCAGGCCGCCCTCGCGCAGGCGCTGGGAAAGCAGCGGATCGTCGAGGACGCGCGCGGTCTGGGCCGCGAGAACGGCGACGTCGCCGATGTCGGCCAGCAGGGCGTTTTCGCCGTCGCGGGCGTACTCCAGGACGCCCGTGTTGCGGGTCGCCACGACCGGGGTGCCCGCGGCCATCGCCTCCAGGCAGGGCAGTGAGAACGACTCGTAGCGGGAGCAGCAGACGTACGCCGCCGCGCCGCGGAACAGGGCGCCCAAAGTCGGCTGGTCGGGGGCTACCACCACGCGGCCCAGCGGGACCAGGGGCGGGCGGGGGGTCACCCAGACCAGGTCCAGCGGGCGGCCGGTCGCGGTCAACTGGGAGTACACGCGGCGCATTTCGTCCATGCCCTTGAACGCGTTGCCGTCCCAGCCCACAAACAGCAAATAGGGCCGGTCGGCGGCGGCCGGCGGGCCGTTGGGCGTGAACACCGCGCGGTCCACCGCGTTGCCCACCACGCCCGCCGTGACGCCGAAGCGGGACTCCAGCACCGTTGCAACCGTGGCGCTCACGGTGATCGTGGCGTCCGCCGCGGACAGGTTGCGCGATGCGATGCCGAACGTTTCGCGGTCGATCTCCTCGAACAGGTGGAAGTCGCCCTGTTCGAAGTGGACCACGGGGGCCTTGCCCAGGGCGCGGGCGGCCAGGATCTGGTCCCAGTATCCGCACACGATCACGTCGCACGCCGGCACGGCCGAGGTCAGCTCCACGCCGAACGGGACCTGGACGAAGCGCGCCCGCACGTCGATCCAGTCCGGGCGGGGGAAGTGGCTCAGCACCGTCACCTCGTGGCCGTGGGCGGTGAGCCGGTTGCCGTGCTCGAACAGGATGCGCGACCCGCCGCCGACGTCGGTGCGCGGGGCCAGATAACACAACCGCAGAGGGCCCGCTAGTACGGCGCGCGAGCCGGGCAGCCGCGCGGTGACCGACAGCGCGCGGCGGGAGGCGAACTCGCGCCGCCGGGCCGCGGTCACCGCCGCGGGCAGGTCGGGCCGCAGGACACCGGCGATCGCCGGGTCGGTGTTCTTGAGGCGAAGACCCATCAGAGATCGATGACCGCGAACGGGTAGAACGCCACCCGTTCGAGGTCCGAGACCGCGATCGGCGTCGGGCGGGCCTGGGCGTCCAGCACCGAGAGGCGCCCGTCGATGCCGCGCAGCAGGTCGGCGAAGCGGTCCCGCTCCTCCCCCAGCATCACCGCGTTCCACTCGAACACGATGCGGCGGATGCGCCGCTGGCGGATGAGGTTCTGCATGCCGAGGAAGGCGTGGTACTCCCCGCCCTCGATGTCGATCTTCAGGATGTCGATGGTCCCGGCGCCGGCCAGCGCGTCGTCGAGGCGTACGGCCGGGATGTCCATCCGGGTGATCTCGTCGACCCGGTGGGCGTTCTCGGGGCGGTGCCGGATCGAGGAGTCGCCGACCCACTTGGCCGAGGCGTTGAACGCGATGGTGCCGTTCTCGGAGTACGCGGCCTGGTTGCGCACCTCGACGTTGTGCTCGGTGAGCCAGTTGACGGCCAGGTTGTCGCGCAGGATGCCGGCCGTCGTCGGGTTGGCCTCGAACGCGATGACCCGCCCGGCCGCGCCCACGCGCTGGGTGGCGAGCACGGTGAAGTACCCGATGTTGGCGCCCACGTCCACGAAGGTCTGCCCGGCCTTGATCTCGCCCGCGAGGAACTTGGTCAGCGGCGGCTCGATCGCGCCCCACGTCACCAGCGACGGCATGAGGCTGTAGTCGTCGGAGGGGACGACGAGCATCGCGCCGTACACCACGTCGACGAGCATCCGGTTGTTGCCGATGTAGGTGCCGCGCATGCCCCCGCGCGGAGCGGGCTGCTCAGGCGCGGCAGCGGCGGCGGGAGCCGGGGCGACCGAACGCGACAGCAGGGCCCGGGCGTTGGCGGCCGGGTCGTCGCTCATCGCCAGCCGCACGCTCGCGGCCAGGCCCTCGCCTTCGGGTTCGCTGTACACCACGACCTCGGGCATGTCCCGCCCGCCGGCCAGCTGCTGCATGAGCCCCGCCATCGCGTCGCCGACGGCCTCGGTGACCTCGGGAACGCCCTTCACGACCAGGCCCAGCTCCATGCCTGGCGTGGCCATCGCGAGCTCCATCGCCCCCGCGAGCACGACGGCGGCCGACTCCACGAGGTCGGGGTCGACGGTCACCACGATGCGGTCGACGGCCGCGCCCTTCGCGACCACCCGCGGCTCGACCGGCGGCGCGACCGCGGGCGCGAGGTCCGAGGGGAACGCGGAGAGCCAGTGGCACACGGCGTACGCCGCGGGGAACGTCGCGCCCGCGCGGGGCGGTTCGGTCCAGTGGTACGGGTAGAACAGCTCCGGCCCGAACACGGCCGGCGTCGCGCGTCCGAGCGCGTCCTGCTCGGCCACGATCCGGGTCAGCAGCTCGGCCCCGGTCTGCTCGTCGCGCGGCCGGCCCGGGCGCCAGCCGACCGAGTTCGGCAGCGCCGCGACCACGGCCTCGATGAGCGGGCTGCCCGCGGCCGCGCCCAGCACGCCGTCGGCGAGCCGGAAGCCGTCCTCGCGGGCGCAGAACACCTCGACGCCGTCCAGCAGCGGCTCGATGTTGCGCAGGCATTCCATGTCGGTGCCGATGAACACGCCGCCGTGGGCGAGCAGCAGCTCGTACTTCGCGATGTCGGCCCGCTGCCCCGCCGGCGCGGCGTCGAACAGGGCCTGGTTGCGCAGCGGCGGCAGGTCGGCCTCGGTCCACAGTCGCAGCTCCCAGCCGGGGTGCTGCTGCCGCCAGGTCTCGCCGAGGGCCCGCTCCCGCTCGGACAGCGGCCCGCCGAGCGCGAGGCGGTGGAAGACCCGCGGGATGAGGAGCCGTTCCAAAACTGCGGTCTTGCTCATCGGAGGCTCCCCACGAGGTCGCGGATGTTCAGCAGGCGCCGCAGGGTCTCGGCGATCGGGCCGCGCGGCAGCGGCAGGCCGTGCCGGGCCGGGTCGTGGCCGTCCACGGGCGCGAAGGAGGCGACGAGGTCGCACGCCCGCCAGAGGTCGTCGGCGCCCTGGCCGTCGAGCATCTCGTACTCGCAGGGCACGTCGATGTCCGCCGCGGTGATCGCGAGGCCGGGCGGCACCCCGACGACGAGCACCGCCGCGCCCGACGGGGCCTGGGCCAGCTCGCCGGCGACCTCGTCGAGCAGCGGGGAGAGCGCGCTGATGCCGATCCGCAGCGGCCGGCCCTCCTCGCGGGCGGCGGTGCGCCGGGTGACCAGCAGCCAGCCCAGGCTGGCCTCGATCGAGCTGACCGTGACGAGGTCCTGGTGCATGCGGTCGAGCAGGGTGCCCTTGCCGTGCGGGTCGTGGGCCTTGCGCAGCTCCTCGACGGTCGAGGGCAGGTTGGTGGTCATGAGCCGCAGGCGCGCGTCCGTGCGCCGGCCGACCTTGCGCGTCGTCGCCTCATAGGTGGTTCCGCGGTACGCCGGGTGCGTCCGCAGATCCGGATGGCGCTCGGCCAGGTGCGCCCGGGCCTGCCCGACGCGACCCGCGCGGCGCATCAGCGACACCGGGTCGAGGCCGATCCGCACCCGCTGCACCGCGTGCCGGTTGTGCACCACGCGCAGGCCGCGGGGTTTGCGCGACAGCCGGTAGGCGAGGTCGGCGTCCTCGGCGAACGGCACCTCGAAGCGCGCGTCGCCGAGCACCGAGCGGCGGATGCTGGAGCGGCCGCCCCAGAACTGGTGCCAGTCGCCGATGCCGAAGTGCCGCAGGCCCTCGTGGCTGCGGTACACGGTGCCCCGGAAGGCGAGCCAGGCCTCGACGCTGCAGGCCCGGTCGGCGGCCGGCCCGGTCCAGCCGAGGACGGCGTCGACGTCGTTGCCGTGCTCGACGTACGTGCGCAGGTGCTCGGCCAGGCAGCGCGGCGCGGGCTCGTCGTCGTCGTCGAGGAAGAACAGGATGTCGGCGTGGCTCGCCTCGATGCCGACGTTGCGCGCCTCGCCGGGCCCGGCGTTCTGGTCGAGCCGGATGAAGGTCAGGTCGAGGCGGTCGAGGAATGGCAGCACCACCAGCTCGGCCGATTCGGGCGAGCCGTCGTCGACGACCACGACGTGGAACCGTTCGCGCGGGAGCGTCTGCTCGCACAGGGCGGCGAGGCAGTCGTGCAACGCGGCCGGGCGCTGGAAGGTGGTGATGACCACGCCGAGGGACAGGTCGGTCTGGGGCGGCTCGAGGTCGCCGGCGAGTTCGCGGTACACGTCGGCCCAGCCCTTTCCCGCTCCTGGACTGGAGTGGTCGAGGACCGGGCTGCCCGGGTCGAGCCAGTCGGCGAGCAGGCCGCGGTGGTCGGCGACGCAGACGAGGTCGGCCCGGGTGAACTGGTCGGTGAGGAACACCTGCGCGGCCTCGCTGGGCGGCGGGGCCCAGCCGGCGTGGACGCTCGCGACGAGCGGCAGGCCCAGCAGCCAGGTGCGCTCCAGCAGGGCGGCGTCGGCGAGCTCGCCGGCGAGGTGGACGTGCACGACGTCGACGTCGCGGCCGACGAGCAGCTCGGCCAGGAGACGCTCGGACGGGGTGTCGCCGAAGAACGGTTCAGGACCGGGAACTTCCAGGGTGTACTGCCTGACGCCCTGTTCCAGGCCCGTCTCGCGAAGTGTCGCGGTGCCCTGGGCGCGGGTCGGCTCGATCGCCAGCACGTCCCAGCCGCGGGCCGCCACCTGGCGGGCCAGCGTGGCGCAGCGCCGATACGCGATCGAGTCGCGGGAGGGGAGGATGACGGCCGCACAGGGCCGGCGTGTGTTGTTCCGCACACCGGCCCCATCGGCACCCAGGTCACACCTTTAGGAAAACCTTCTCGCCGTCAAGTTCCGCCACACTGTGCCGCGGCGCCGGGCGCGGGCGCATCCAGCGCGGGGCCCACCAGTTGGCGTCGCCCAGCAGCGTCATCAGCGAGGGCAGCACGACCGCGCGGATGATGGTCGCGTCGAGCAGGATCGCGGCGGCCAGGCCGACCCCGAGCTGCTTCATGTCGATCGTGCTGAGCGTGGCGAAGATGGCGAACACCGCCACCATGACCACGGCCGCGCTGGTGACCACCCCGGCCGAGCCGGAGATGCCCTTGGCGACCGCCTCGCGGGTGGTGAGGCCCGAGCGGACCGCCTCGCGGATCCGGCTGACCACGAAGACGTGGTAGTCCATCGAGAGGCCGAAGAGGACCACGAAGAGGAACAGCGGCAGCCAGGAGACGACCGCGTCCATGGACGTGAAGCCCAGGATGCCCTCGGCCCACGTGCCCTGGAAGATCAGCACGACCAGGCCGTACGACGCGGCCGCCGACAGCATGTTCAGCGCGATCGAGGTCAGCGCGATCACGACCGAGCGGAACGTGAAGGCCATCACGATGAACGTCAGCACCAGCACGAACCCGACGACCAGCGGCAGCTTGTGCTTGACGTGGTTGGCGTAGTCGACGTCGGCCGCGACGAACCCGCCGACCGCGCTCTCGGCGCCCGGCACGGCGCCCAGGGTTTGCGGCACGAGCTGGGTGCGCAGCCGGGTCAGCGACTCCTTGGCCTGGTCGGAGCGGCCCTCGAACGGGGTGGCGACGTCGAGCACGGCGACCCGCCCGTCCTTGGACACCTCGATCTGCGGCTCCTGGTCCAGCGGCGCGAACAGCGGGTCGCCGGCGGCCTTCTGCGCGAGCTGGGTCAGCGCCTCCCTGGTGTTGTCCAGCTGCCCGGCGGGGACACGCACGGCCACCGTGTGGACGGTGCCGTTGCTCGGGAAGGCCTTCACGAGCCGGTCGTACGCCTGCATCGCCGGGGTCGTGCGCGGAAGGTCCTCCATGCCGGGGAACGTCAGGCGCATGCTCAGCGCGGGCGCGGCCAGGGCCAGCAGGGCGAGTACCGAAATGGCGAGGGTCGCGGCCGGACGGCGCAGCGCGGGGCGCAGGATGGCCGACCAGACCCGGGATCCGCGCTCGTCGGTGCGGGGGCGGGTGAGGCGCCACAGCAGCGGCACGCGGGGCCGGTCGATCCAGCGGCCGAGCTTGGACAGCAGCGCCGGCAGCACGGTCAGCGAGCCGAGCACGGCGACGAGCACGACGAGGATCGAGCCGAGGGCGAGGGAGGAGAACACGACGTCGCCGGCGAGGAACAGCCCGGCCATCGCGATCGTCACGGCGATGCCGGAGACGACCACGGCGTGCCCGGAGGTCTCGGCGGCGAGCTCGACCGCGTCGAGGTGCTCGCGGCCGCGGGCCCGTTCCTCGCGCTCGCGGCGCAGGTAGAACAGGGAGTAGTCGACGCCGACGGCCATGCCGATGAGCAGGATGACGCTGGAGGTGGTGTCGGTCGACGGGACCAGGTGGGAGGCCAGGGTGGAAAGGCCGAGCGCGGCCGCCACCGAGGACAGCGCCAGCAGCACCGGGATGCCGGCCGCGATGAGCGCGCCGAAGGCCACGATGAGGATGGCGAAGGTGACCGGGAGGCTCAGGTACTCGGCCCGCTGGAAGTCCTTGCCGAGGGTGTCGTCCATGGCCTTGGAGATGGACGGCCCGCCGGTCTCCTCGACCCGCAGGTCCGGGTGGCGGTTTTGGACGGCGGCGGTGGCCGCGGTGAGCGGGGTGAGGCGGTCCTGGGCCGTGTCGGGGTCGCCCTTCAGGGTCACCCGGACCAGGATCGCGCTCTTGTCGTGCGACGGCAGCGGGTCGCTGATCTCGGCGACGTCCGGCAGGCCCTGCATGGCCGTCTTGACGTCGGCCGCGGCCTTCAGGGCGGCGTCGGTGTCCAGCGCGCCGGTGCGGGCGGTGATGAGGACGCTCTCGACGGCCGGGTTGTCGAAGTGGCCGTCGTCGACGATGACGTCGGCCCGGCCGGACTCGCCGATGGCCGCGTCGCGGTTGGTCGCCTCGACGGTGCCCGCCATGTTCCCGCCGACGAAGCACACGGCGACGAACACGACCCAGAGTGCAATGGCGCGCCACGGGTGCTCCGCACTCCAGCGGGCGACGCGAACTGTAACCGGTCTCTTCTCCACGCCTGATGACGCTATGGATCGGGCGTCCCGCGGACATCCGGGCTGCACCCGGCTCGCACCCGGAATCACGAACCCGGGGATCCCCTGAGTATCAGGGGTCACGGACAGCCACCGGTTTGCAACCGAAGAAAGCACCGTTCTGCCTCAACATGGCCGCTACCGGGCCGATGCCTCCAGTGAGCCAGGATGGCTCACCCCTGAGCCAATGGACTGGCGACACACCGACGGGGGGCTCGGTTTTCATGCTCGAGGACACCACCCAGGTCGCGCTGCACGGGGCCCTGACCGGCCTGTCGAAGCGGCAACGGGTGATCGCCGACAACATCGCCAACATCAACACGCCCGGTTTTCTGGCCGGCCGTGTCGACTTCGAGGACGCGCTGCGCCTGGCGGTGCAGGCCGGCGACCCGAAGGACGCGGAGCTCACCACGGCGCGGTCCCTCGAACCCACCCGCGAGGACGGCAACAACGTGAACCTCGACCACGAGGTGCTCTCGAACATCGACACGGGGCTGCGGTACCAGACGATGCTGCGCGCCACGGACGACAAGTTCGGCCTGCTCCGCTCGGTCATCCGGGGCTGATCGGGATGACCATCTTCGGGGCGATCGGCATCGCCGGCACGGGCGTCACCGTCTACCGCAAGTGGCTGGACGCCGTCGCGGACAACATCGCGAACATCAACGACGCCGTGCCGACCAGCGGGCAGGTCTTCCGGGCCCGCTACGTCCAGGCGCAGGCGGTGCACTACGGCGACGGTGAGGGCGGCGTGGTCGTGGCCGGCACCGCGCTGGGCGATCCGAAGGGGCGGCTGGTGTACGAGCCGGAGAATCCCCTGGCCGATCGCGAGGGCTACGTGAAGTACCCGGACATCGACCTCGGCAGCCAGATGACCCAGCTGATCATGGCGCAGCGGGCCTACCAGGCGAACCTGACCGTCGTCGACCGGGCCAAGGACCAGTACCAGGCGGCTATCCAGGTCGGTAAGGGCTGAACATGAGCATTGACGCGATCCAGCCGTTCGGCGCGATCTCCCCCGTCTCCTCGATGATGAACGCGACCGGCACGCCGGGCTCCTCGGCCGACCCGGCCGCCGGGCTGAACTTCGGCAACATGGTCGCCCAGGGGCTGCAGAAGCTCCAGGACGTCCAGAACACCGCCGACAACCTGGCCGTGGAGGCCGCCACCGGCCGGCTCACCGACGTGCACGACTACATCATCGCCGCGACCGAGGCCAACCTCGCCACCAGCCTCACCGTCGCCGTGCGCAACAAGGCCCTTGACGCCTTCAACGAGATCATGAGGATGCAGGCCTGATGCGTGACCGGCTCACCGCGCTCGGCCGGCGGGGCATCGACGGCTGGAAGTCGTTCTCCCCCGGCCAGAAAGCCGTCACGATCTTCGCCATCCTGGCCCTGGCGATCGGCGGCTGGTTCTTCGCGAGCTGGTCCGGCAAGCCGACCATGGCCCCGCTGTTCTCGAACCTGGCCGCCGCCGACGCGAGCGCCATCGTGGACAAGCTCAACGCGGACGGGGTCACCTACACGCTCTCCGACGGCGGCGGCACCATCAACGTGCCCGCCGATCAGGTGTACGCGCTGCGCATCGAGATGAGCGGGGCCGGCCTTCCCGCACAGGGCGACGCCGGGTACGCGCTGCTGGACAAGCAGGGCATCATGACCAGCGAGTTCATGCAGCAGGTGACGTACCGGCGGGCCCTGGAAGGCGAACTGGCCAAGAGCATCGGCTCGATCAAGAACGTGAACGCGGCGACGGTGCATCTGGCCATCCCCGAGAAGGACGTGTTCACCGACGAGCAGCAGGCCCCGACCGCCTCGGTGCTCGTGAACACCGGCACCAAGACGCTCAACGGCGACCAGGTCACCTCGATCGTGAACCTGGTCTCCTCCAGCGTGGAAGGGCTGGAACCGGGCGCGGTCACGGTCGTCAGCGCCAGCGGCAAGGTGCTGTCCACATCGGACTCCGGCGGGGGCGGCGGCGACAGCAGTTCGGCGGCGACCTCGGCCTACGAGCAACGCCTGCGCTCGGCCGTGCAGACGATGCTCGACACCGTCGTCGGGCCGGGGCACTCGGCCGTGAACGTGACGGCCGCGCTGAACTACGACAACACCGAGACCAAGACGCAGAAGTACGTCGCCGACCCGGCCATCCCGCCGCTGTCCGAGCAGAAGAAGTCGGAGCAGTACACCGGCGGCAACGGGGTTCCGGTCGGCGGTGTGCTCGGCCCGGACAACATCCAGGTGCCCAACGGTACGGGGGCCGGGGGCGACGGGCAGTACCAGCAGACGACCGAGACCCGCAACAACGCGGTCGGGATGGTCACCGAGACCACGAAGACGGCGCCGGGGCAGGTGAACAAGCTCGGCATCGCGGTCATCGTCGACAGCGCCGTGGCCAAGGTCGACCTCGCGCAGCTGCAGCAGCTGGTCTCCTCCGCCGTCGGGCTGGACGCGACGCGGGGCGACCAGATCGCGGTGTCCTCCATGGCCTTCGACACCTCGGCGGCGACGGCGGAGCAGAACGCGGCCAAGGAGGCGGCGAAGGGGCAGCAGGCGGAGGTGATGCAGCAGTACATCCAGATGGGCGCGATCGTGCTGGCCCTGCTGATCCTGCTGATCATCGCGGCGCTCGCCCAGCGCAAGCGCAAGAAGGCGGAGAAGCAGAAGCTCACCGAGGAGCAGAACGCCGCGCTGGAGGAGATGCAGTCGGCGATCGAGGCGGCGCGGGCGAAGCTGCAGCTGGAAGGCGGCGGCGGGCCGGCCGGGGCGCCGGCGCTGGAGGGCGGGGGCGCGCCGGGCGACGAGTTCGACCGGGACGGTCGGTTCCGCGACCTCTCGACGATGGTGGAGAAGCAGCCGGACGAGGTGGCGCAGCTCCTGCGCGGGTGGCTCGCCGACCGGCGGGGCTGATTGCGAAATGTCGGGCGCTGGCGCGCCGCGACATTTCGGACTTATCACGATATTGGTGTTTTACCGGTGCTTTCGGTGGGCGAAAGGTGCTAGATGGTCGCGGGTGAGATGACGGGGCTGCGCAAGGCCGCCATCCTGCTCGTACAGATGGGCAAGGAGGAGGCCGCCAAGATCATGGCGCACCTCCGGGAGGCGGAGGTCGAGGAGCTCACCGCCGAGATCGTGCGACTGGGCCAGGTCGAGTCGGACGTCGCCAACGTGGTGCTCGAGGAGTTCCACGACATGGCGACCGGGCACAAGTACGTGGGCCAGGGCGGCATGGACTTCGCCCGCGACCTGCTGGAGGCCTCGCTCGGGCGGGAGCGGGCCGGCGAGATCGTGGGACGGCTCAACACCGTCTTCATGGACGTGCCGTTCGGCTTCCTCGGCCAGGCCGACCCGCGCCAGCTGCTGTCGTTCCTGCAGGACGAGCACCCGCAGACGATCGCGCTCGTCCTCGCGCACATGACCGCCACCCAGGCCTCGCAGATCCTCTCCGGCCTCGCCCCGGAGCTGCAGGCCGACGTCGCGCACCGCATCGCCGTCATGGACCGGACCTCGCCCGACATCATCCGCCAGGTCGAGGCCACCCTCGAACGCAAGATGTCCTCGGTCCTGCAACCCAGCGACCTCTCCGCCGTCGGCGGCCTGGAGCCGCTGGTCGAGATCATCAACCGCACCGACCGCGCGACCGAGCGGCTCATCCTGGAGGGCCTCGCCGGGCGCAACCCGGAGCTGGCCGAGGAGATCCGCTCCAAGATGTTCATGTTCGAGGACATCGTGAGCCTCGACGACCGCTCCATCCAGCTCGTGCTGCGGCAGGTGGAGACCAACGACCTCGCGACCGCGCTCAAGGGCGTGCGCGAGGAGGTGCGCCAGAAGGTCATGAAGAACCTCTCCGAGCGCGCCGCCGAGAACCTGGCCGACGAGATCGAGATGCTCGGCCCGGTGCGGCTGCGCCAGGTCGAGGAGTCCCAGGCCAAGATCGTCCAGGCGATCCGCACGCTCGAGGAGTCCGGCCAGATCGTGATCAGCAGGGGCGAGGACGATGAGTTCGTCGGCTGAGTTCTCCCCCGCCGAGTTCTCCCCCGCCGAGTTCCCCGCCGCGGCGCCGGGCGAACTCCCGCTCGCCTTCCCACCGCCGGAGCGCAAGCCGGCCGGTCCGCCGCGGCCGGCCTTCCCGCCGCCCCCTCCCCCGCCGACGACCCCGGCCACGCGCGCCTTCCCGCCGCCCGAGCGGCCGCCGACGGTGCGCTTCGGCGAGAGCGTGCTGCGCGACGACCGGGCCGGCACGGCGCCGTCCGCCCGCTTCGACGTCGACCTGCGCGAGCGCGAGCCGATCCCGCCCGAGCTGCTGGAGCGGTGGCGGGGCGAGGCGGAGGCGACCGGGTACGCGGCCGGCTGGGCCCAGGGCGTGCGCGAGGCCCGCGAGGCCGCCGCCGCCGAGGCGGACCGGGTCGCCCGCGAGGCCGGGGAGTTCGCCGAGATGCAGCGGCTGCGCGCCGATCGGGCCCTGCACGCCATCGGCCAGGCCGCGGCGGCCCTCGAAGGGCGCGCGGTCGCGTCCGCGCAGGACATCGAGGAGCAGATCATCGCCACCGCGTTCGCGATCGCCGAGGCGGTGCTGACCCGGGAGCTGCGCACCGCGACCGAGCCGGGGCGGGAGGCGCTCGCCCGGGCGCTCGAGCTGGCGCCGTCGGCAAGTCCGGTGACCGTACGGCTCAACCCGGCCGATCGGCTGACGATTGGCCAGACGGAACTGGTCATGGACGGCCGCACGGTGACGCTCGTGGACGATCCGGGCCTGCAGCCCGGCGACGCGGTGGCGCTGTGCGACGCCACGACCGTCGACGCCCGGCTGGGCCCCGCGCTCGACCGGGTCCGGGAGGTCTTGCAGCAGTGACATCCGCGCTATCGGCCCGCCTCGCCGCGGCCGCGCACGCCGCGCACCCGCGCGTCACCGGCCGGGTCGTGTCGATCGTCGGCCTGTCCGTCACCGTGGCCGGGGTCGAGGGCAGCGTCGGCGACCTGGTCGAGATCGGCGACCCGGCGCGCGGCGCGGTCGTGCCCGCCGAGGTGGTCTCGCTCAACGGCGACCGCCTCGCCTGCCTTCCCCTCGGCCCGTTGGTCGGGATCGGGACCGGGAGCCCGGTGAGCAGTACCGGCGCGCCGTTGCAGATCCCGGTCGGGCCGCAGCTGCGCGGGCGCATCCTCGACGGGCTCGGCCGCCCGATGGACAACGGCCCGGCGCTCATCGGCCTGGAGCAGGTGTCGGTGGAGAACGAGGCGCCGATCGCGCTGGAGCGCGGCCGCGTGATGGAGCCCCTGTCGCTGGGCGTCCGCGCGCTGGACACCCTGGTGCCGTGCGGGCGCGGGCAGCGGATGGGCATCTTCGCCGGCTCCGGCGTCGGCAAGAGCTCGCTCATGTCGATGATCACCCGCGGTACCGACGCGGAAATCTCGGTCATCGGCCTGGTCGGCGAGCGCGGGCGCGAGGTCCGCGAGTTCATCGAGAACGACCTGGGCCCGGAGGGACTCGCACGCTCGGTCGTGGTCATCGCCACCTCCGACCAGCCGCCGCTCGTGCGCCTGCGCGCCGGGTTCGTGGCCACCCGCATCGCCGAGTACTTCCGCGACGGCGGCCAGGACGTCCTGCTGCTCATGGACAGCCTCACCCGCACGGCCATGGCCCAGCGCGAGGTCGGCCTGTCCGCGGGCGAGCCGCCGGCCACCCGGGGCTACCCGCCGAGCGTCTTCGCCCTGCTCCCCAGGCTCCTCGAACGGGCCGGACCGGCCCCGGTGGGCAGCATCACCGGCCTGTACACGGTGCTCGTCGAGGGCGACGACCACAACGAGCCGATCGCCGACTCCGCGCGCTCGATCCTCGACGGCCACATCACCCTCGACCGCCGCCTCGCGACGTCCGGCCATTTCCCCAGCATCGACGTGCTGGAGTCCATCTCCCGCGTCGCGGGCGCCGTGACGACCCGCGAGCAGAAGGCGAACGCGACCGCGCTGCGCCGGATGCTCGCCGCGCAGCGGGACGTGCGGGAGCTGGTGGAGATCGGGGCGTACCAGGCGGGCACCAACCCCGACGCCGACCGCGCGCAGGAGCTGTGGCCGCGCATCAACGACTTCCTCCGGCAGGACATGGACGACACCACCCCGGCACCCCGGGCGTGGCAGATGCTCGAAGCACTTCTGGCAGGTGGCTGATGGCGAAAAGCGGATTCCGGCTGGGCGCCGTGCTGCGGGCCCGCAAGGCGCAGGAAGACATCGCAAAAGCAGCAGTTGTACGGGCAAGAGCCGACGCCACGGCCGCCGTCCAACGCGTCCGCGCGCGCGAGCGCGACCTCGACGGCCGCGCGGTGCCGAACAACGCCACGGCCGCGGCGTACGCGGCGACGCTCACCGCCCGCCAGGCCCTCGCCGGCGAGGTGGCCGCGGCGATCGCCCTGAGCGAAGTGGCCGACGAGACGGTCGAGGAGCGCATGCGCGAACTCACCGACGCCGCCGTGCAGCGCCGCATCATGGAGAAGCTCCAGGAGCGCCACGACCTGACCCGCAAACGCACGGAGGCGGCCGCGGAGGAGAAGGCCGTCGACGACATCACCACGTCCGGCTCGTTCCGGGGGGACGACACGTGACCGTGCTGGAAGCCCAGTCCCGCATCAACGAGATCCGCTCGATGCTGGGCCTGCACCGCCCCACCGCGACCGACGCCGCGTCGGGCTTCGCGAACGCCCTGCGCTCCGAGGTCGACGGCGCCGCCACGGCCGCGCCCGCGTATGGACGCACCACCCCCATCTCCGGCACCGCCGTGGTGGAAGCGGCGCAGAAGTATGCCGGGACGCCGTACAAATTCGGCAGCAACACCCCCGAGAGCGGCCTGGACTGCTCGGGCCTGGTCCAGCGCGCCTACGCCGACGTGGGCATCAAGCTCCCTCGCACCGCGCGCGACCAGGCCAGCTTCGGCACGGCGGTCCCGTCGCTGTCCCAGGCCCGCCCGGGCGACCTGCTCGCGTTCGGCCGCCCCGTGAACCACATCGCCATCTACGCGGGCAACAACACCATGGTCGTCGCCCCGCACACCGGCGAGGTGGTCAAGACGGAGCGCGTGACGGGCCACCCGACGGCCATCCGCCGCGTCATCCCGGTGAGCACCACCCCGGCCCTGCGCCCCGCCGCGTTGTCCACCACCCAACTACCGGAGTCGGTACCGTACGCCGCCCTCTTCCAGTCCGCCGGCCTCCGCTACGGCGTCCCCCCGGCCTTGCTGGCCGCGGTGGCGAAGGTGGAATCGGGCTACAACCCGAACGCCGTGAGCCGCGCGGGCGCGCAGGGCCTGATGCAGATCATGCCGTCCACCGCCCGAGGTCTTGGCGTCGACGCCCTCAACCCGGCCCAGGCCGTCGACGGCGCGGCGAGGCTGCTGTCGTCCCACTTGAAGCAGTTCGGCAGCGTGGAGCTGGCCTTGGCGGCTTACAACGCGGGGGGCAGCGCGGTGAGCCGGTACGGCGGGATTCCGCCCTTCGCCGAGACCCAGGCCTACATCCCGAAGGTGAAGGCCGCACTGGCCGCACTGACCGCCACCCGCCACGCAACGGAGTCCACCACCTTGACCCCCTCCGCCCTGGCAGCGCTCTCACTGGGCGCCTCGTCGCCACTGGCCGCTTCGCCGCTCGACGCTCCATCCCTGCGCTCTTCATTGCTGGGCTCTTCATCGCTGGGCGGGGACGCCGCGTCGTTGCTGGGCGCCTCCCCTGCTTCGGACGCCTCGTCCCTGCTGGGCGCCTCGTCGTTGCTCGGCGGGGGCTCATCGTTCCTGGGCGGCGCGACGTCGCCCTCGCTGGCATCCCTGTTGTCCACTGAGTCCACTTCGGACGGAGGGCTCCTGGCATGATCCCCGCCACCGCGGCCGCGAACCGCACCACCTCATCGACCGGTTCCCCGAGCACAGCGTCCACTTCGGACGACAGCTTCGCCGACACCCTGGCCGCCGCCCAACGCGCGGAGGCGTTGATGGTGCGCCCCCGCTTCACCCAGGAAGAACTCCGCTCCCGCGTGCGGCGCGAGCCCTACTCTCTGGCCCGCGACACCGCCCCCTTGGCCGACGCCCTCCGCAACGCCACCACCACCCGCGACGCATTGGCCACCCGAGATGCCGCGGCCGCGCGTGACGCCTTGGCCGCACGAGATGCGTTGGCTGCACGAGACGCCCTGGCCGCACGGGACGCCATTGCCGCTCGGAACGCCGCGGCTGCGCGGGATGCTGCGGCTCGCGGTGCCGCAGTTGGTGACGCTGCCCGATCGCGTACCGTTGCCGGGCGGGACGGCGGGGAGGCGCGGGACGGCGGTACCACCGTGGCGCGCGGCGGCTCCAAGCGCGTTGCGGCCCGTCCGGAACCCACCGCGCTCGACCCGAACCAGGTCGCCGAGCCCGTCACCGCATCGCAGGTTTCGGTCGTCGCGGCCACGACGGTCACCACCGACGGCGCACCCGCGCGGCAATCCGGGGCAGCCGGCAATACCGCGCAGGCGATGGCCCAGGACCTGGCCGCCCGCCTGTCCGCCACCGGGACCGCCACCCGCTCCGGCACCGGTGTTGCCTCACCTATGGCCGCCTCGGCCGACGTCATGCTCCGCAATGCGCTCGCGGCTGATCTGGAGGCCAAGCTCGCCGTGGCTGCCATGGCCGCGGAGCCCACGACCTTTGGCCCCGGCACCGGCGTACTGGTCGAAGCTGCCCTCCTCAACCCCGACGGCACCATTACCACCGAATCCGTCGCCACCGGTGCCTTCGCTCGCGAGCTCCTCGGCCAGGCTTCCCTGACAGCCGCATCTGCCACCGCCGGCTCGGCCGCGCCTCCGAGCGGGATCAACGCGGGCGCGATCAACGCTGACGAGACCGGCCTCGGCGCGACGGGGCTCGGCGCGACCGGTCCGGGCGCGGTTGACCCGGCCGGGATCCGCTCAGGCGCGATGAACCCGGGCGCGACCAATCCGGGCGCGATGAACCCGAGCGCAAACAATCCGGGCGCGATGAACTCGAGCGCAAACGATCCGGGCGCGATGAACTCGAGCGCAAACGATCCGGGCGCGATCTACCCGGGCGGAACGGTCCCCGCTTCGAACGTTCCGGCCCCGGCTGCTCCCGGCATCGCGGCCTATTCGAGCAGCCCGACCATTCCTGGCATCGCGGCCTACTCGGGCGGCACGACCATCCCCGGCGCGCCCACCCCCGGAATGGCCGATCCCGGTGCAGGCAACCCCGGCGAAGCCGCCCTCGGCGCGGGCAACTCCGGCACGACGGACCCCGGCACAGCCATTCCCGGTGCAGGGATTTCCGATGCGGGGACTCCCGGAACGGCCAACCAGGGCACGACCAACCAAGGCGCGACCCACCCCGGTGCGACCAACACCGGCGGTGCCAACGCTGGCGCGGCCAATTCGGACGGTGCCAACTCGCGCGCGAACAACTTGGGCACGAACGACCCTGTCGCGGCCAACTCCGGCACAGCCATCCCAGGCGCAGATATTCTCGGCTCGATCAATTCCGGCTCGGACAACCAGGGCGCGACCCATTCCGGTGGCCAGGCCCATCCCGGAGCGACCGACCCCAGGGCAGACAACCCAGGTGCGAACAACTCCGGCGCGAACGATGTCGGCACGGCTGGTCAAGGCATGACTTATGCCGGCGGCGGCTTGTCCAACAACAGCGCGACCATCCTCGGCACGGCCAACCAGGGCACGACCTATCCCGGTGATTCGTCGAACAACGGAGCGTTCGATCCCGGTTCCGCCAATTCCGGGCCGGTCATTCCGGTGCCGATCGCCGCGCCGATCACCGCCCAGGCAGGGACCGACCAATCGGCGAGCATCCCGGGCGCACAGGGTGCCGGGCCCACGGTCGGCTCCAGCGGGAACTCGGCCATCCTTGCCGCGGACGGTTCGGGCACCGGGCTGCCGGGCGTCGGCGTTCGAGCGGCCTCGGTGCTTGCCGCGCCCGCTGATCGTTCTGGGCTGGGCGATCCGGCGAATGGGGCGGACAGCGTCGCGCACCTCGGGGTCGGGCCTGGGAACGCTGGGGGCGATGTGAGTGCGGTCGTGGCCGGCTTTGGGCTCGCCGGGGGGCTGCGGGGTGTTGACGGTGGCGGGCGCGGGAACGGGGCGAGGCTTACGGACGGGGATGGTGCGGTGGCGGCGGATGGGGTGGCTGCCGGCGGTACCAATGCGGGGGTTTTCTTGAATCTCGGCGCCGTTGTGAACAGCGGGGCCGGGGGTGACGCGACGGGGAGCGGGCGGTCCGGGGCGGGGGGCAATCCGCAGGGTGGTGCCGGCGGAGGCGGGGCCGGTGGGAGTGCCTTTGCCGCGGTCATCGGGGGTGTGGGCGGCGGGACCGTGGACGGGTCGCTGCTCGATCGGCCCGGGGCCTGGGCCAGTGTGGCGCCGCAGTTGGTGAGTGTGTTGTCGCCGTTGCGGAAGGGGGCGGACGGGGTGCATCGGATGACGTTGCGGCTCAAGCCCGAGTCGCTGGGGCCGGTCAGCATTGTCGCCGAGGTGCGGGACGGGTCCATCGCCGTGCAGTTGCGGGCCGATCTCGAGGCTGGGCAGGAGGCGCTGCAGGCGGCGCTGCCCGAGTTGCGGCAGGACCTCAGTGCGGCCGGGTTCGATCAGTGTGTGCTCGAACTGGACCAGCATGGCTCCTTCTCCGGCAACGGATCGCAACATTTCTCAGGTTGGCAGCCGGAGGGACGATCACAACAACGAGCGCCCGAACGCGTCGAAACGGGCGCGCGGGACCCGTCGTCCGGTTCGGTTGAGCCGGTGGAGGACGGACCGCTGGACGTACGGCTCTAGACGGGGCCCGGGGATCAGGGACGACACCCCGACCGCTGCACGGATGCGCGCCGACAGGGACCAGAAGCGCGAACAAGGGAGTCTGCCATCACCGCGCCGACGCCGGTCAGTGGCAACGTCGCCGACTATGTGCCGAAGACGAATGCGCCGACCAAGAAGCAGGACGACTCGGACGGGCCCGCGAAGCCGGGTGGCGAGCTGGGCAAGGACGCGTTCATGAAGCTGCTCGTGACGCAGCTGAAGTACCAGGATCCCAGCAACCCCATGGACAACCGGGAGTTCCTGGCCCAGACCGCGCAGTTCTCGACGCTCGAGAAGCTCAACGACGTCGCCGAGGCCGAGCAGAGTCTGCTCAACGCCCAGCTGCAGCTCGGGGCGAGCAACCTGATCGGCAAGACGGTCACGTACGCGGGCGCCGACGGCAAGGCCCTCACCGGCGTGGTCACGTCGGCCAAGTTCTTCACCGCCGGGCCGCCCACGCTGCATGTGGGCAACACCGACGTACCCCTGGCCAGCGTGAGCGAAGTGACCGACAAGGCCGCGCCGCCGCAAACGGGACAAAACGCCCCCACGCCCGCGACGCCGCAAACCACACCGGCGACGCAGCAAACCGCGCCCGCGCAAGGCGCACAACCGGGAAGCAGCCAGCAGCCCGGGCAAGGCACGCAGCCGGGGAACCCGCAAACCGCGCCGACGCAAGGCACGCAGCAGCAGCCGCCGACGCAAGCGGGAGGCCAGCAGCCGGCGCAAGGCACGCAGCAGCAGCCGACGCAAGCGGGAGGCCAGCAGCAACAAGCGGGAAGCCAGCCGCCGTCGCCCAGCAAGCCGTCCTGAAAGGAAACCACCCCACATGCTCCGCTCACTCTTCTCCGGCATCAGCGGCCTGCGCGCCCACCAGCAGATGCTCGACGTCACCAGCAACAACATCGCCAACGTGAACACCGTGGGGTACAAGGCTTCACAGACGGTCTTCGCCGACACGCTGAGCCAGATGATGCGCGCCGCCGGTGCGCCGCAGCCCGAGATCGGCGGCACCAACCCGGCCCAGGTCGGCCTGGGCGTGCGGATGGCCGCCATCAACACCGTGTTCACCCAGGGCTCGGCCCAGACCACCGGCCGCCCCACCGACGTCATGATCTCCGGTGACGGGTTCTTCGTGGTGAACTCGGTGAACGAGCAGCTGTACACCAGGGCCGGCGCGTTCAACTTCGACGCCGAGGGCAAGCTGGTCACCCCGACCGGCGCCGCGGTGCAGGGCTGGCCCGCGGTCAACGGGGTGGTCAACAGCAACGCCCCGATCGGCGACATCCGGCTGCCGATGGGCACGCTGATCGCGCCGACGGCGACGGACACCGTGGTCGTCGCGGGCAACCTGCCGGCCAACGCGACCGACCCGTCGACGATCACGCGGTCGATCAAGACGTACGACGTCACGGGCAACACGGTCACGCTGACCGAGACGTTCAACTTCACCGGTGGCGCCTGGTCGCTGACGCTGTCGGACGGGACCAACCAGGTCGGGCCGACGGCGCTGACGTTCGGCACCAACGGGCAGATCACCGGCCCCACCTTCACCGACAAGAACGGCGCCACCAAGGTCGGCATCATGTACGACCCGATGGGCACCGGTGCCGGCATCGGTGTGGACCTCGCGGGGCTCACCGAGTACACCGGCAACACCACGGTGCAGCCGCTGAGCCAGAACGGCGCCCCGGCGGCGACGCTGCAGTCCTTCAGCATCAACCCGGACGGTCAGCTGGTCGGCGTGTTCTCCAACGGCAACAAGCAGACCATCGCCCAGCTCGGCCTGGCCAACTTCAACAACCCGCCGGGCCTGGAGAAGGTCGGCGACTCGCTGTACCGGTTCACCGTGAACTCGGGCCTGGCCCAGATCGGCTCACCCGGCACCGGCGGGCTCGGCACGCTGCAGGCCGGCGCGGTCGAGATGTCCAACGTCGACCTGGCCCAGGAGTTCACCAACCTGATCGTCGCCCAGCGCGGCTTCCAGGCCAACTCCAAGGTGATCAGCACGTCCGACGATGTGCTCCAGGAACTGGTGAACCTGAAGCGGTAAGAGCAGGCGCCACGGCGGCCCCAGTCGGTCGTGATCTTGGCCTATTGCCGGTCGCCCAGTGCCTTAGGAGGCCACCGTGATACTGCTGACCCGTCTCAACGGCCCGGTGTTCGCGCTCAACCCAGACCTGGTCGAGCGGGCCGACTGCACCCCGGACACGGTGATCACCCTCGTGGACGGCACCAAGTACCTCGTCGCCGAGTCGCTGCCCGAACTGGTGGCGCTGACCCGGCAGTACCGCGCGTCCGTCGTGGTCGAGGCGCAGCACATGGTCGGGCAGACACCGGAGGAGCGGGCCGAGGCCGCCGCCGAGCTGGTCAAGGAGACCAACGTCGTCCGTCTGCACCGTCGGGAGCGCTGAGCACCTATGGATCCGGCAACCATCGCTGGGATCGTCCTCGCCTTCATCGCGATCTTCGCCGCGATGATCCTGGAGGGCGGCAGCCCCGGCTCGATCTTCCTCGTCCCGCCGTTGGTGCTGGTGTTCGTCGGCACCCTCGGCGCGGCGATGGCCGGCGGCATGCTCAAGGACACCCTCGCGCTGGTGGACTCGTTCAAGCGGGTGCTGCTGAGCAAGGCCGCGGTGTACGACGCGCTGGTCGACGACATCGTCAAGCTGGCCGAGAAGGCGCGGCGGGAAGGGCTGCTGGCCCTCGAGGACGCCATGAAGGAGGTGCAGGACCCTTTTCTGAAGAAGGGCCTGCAGCTCGCGATCGACGGCACGGACTCCGAGGAGCTCTCGGCCATTCTCGAGGCCGAGGTGGACGCCAAGAAGAAGGCCGACAAGCAGGCCGCGGCGATCTTCACGGCCATGGGCGGTTACGCACCCACCATCGGCATCATCGGTACCGTCATCGGCCTCATCCACGTGCTGGAGAACCTGAGCGAGCCGGAGAAGCTCGGCCACCTGATCGCCGGCGCGTTCGTGGCCACCCTGTGGGGCGTGCTGTCCGCGAACGTCATGTGGCTGCCGATGGGCGCGAAGCTCAAGCGCGTCTCCGAGATCGAGGTCGCCCAGATGGAGCTGGTGATCGCCGGCATCATCAACATCCAGGCCGGCGCCAACCCGCGACTCGTGGCCCAGAAGCTGCGCAGCCTCCTGCCGCCGGGCGCCGCCAAGGAGGAGAAGGCCGCGTAACCTGCGCGCACCCGTACGACACCACCCCGGAACTCTTGTGTCCTCCGGTCGGTCCGATGTAACCCCTGACGGCGTTACAACGACCTGGAGGGGGGCCGCCAAATGAGTGGTGGTGGACACGCGGCGAAGGCCGGCGCGCACACGAAGCACAAAAAGGGCGGCCACGACGAGGAGGAGCACGAGAACCACGAGCGGTGGCTGGTGTCCTACGCGGACATGATGACCCTGCTGATGGTGCTGTTCATCGTGCTGTTCGCGATCTCCCAGGTCGACCAGAAGAAGTTCGCCGAACTCAAGAACGGCCTCGCGGTCGGCTTCGGCAACCCGTCCGTCGCGTTCGAGGGCGGCGAGGCCAGCCTGATGGAGTCGTCGGACTCCAACTCGCCGATGGACCTGTCCTCCGGCATCGGCGGCACCACCTCCGACGCCACCGCCGTACAGGACGCCGTGCAGGCCAAGGAACGCGCCAGCGCCTCCAAACGCCAGCAGGCCGCCGCCGACGAGGTCAAGAACTACGACAAGATCAAAGAACAGATCGACGCCGAACTGGCCAAACAGGGCCTGGCCGACCAGGTCAAGTACTCCGTCGACGAACGCGGCCTGGTCGTCACCATCGTGACCACCGGGATCGTCTTCGACGGCAACGAGGCCAACCTCCTCACCGCCGGCAAGAAGATCGTCGACGGCGTCGGCCCGGCCATCGCCGCCCTGCCCAACAAGATCGAGGTCGACGGGCACACCAACCAGCTGTCCGGGGGCACCGGCAACTACCCCTCCGGCTGGGAACTGTCCTCAGCACGCGCCTCGGCCGTCGTGCGGATGCTGCACACCGACGCCGGCATCGCCGACAACCGGCTGCAGGCCGCCGGGTTCGCCGACACCAAACCCCTGTACCCCAGCACCGACCCCCGGGCCGAGACCCTCAACCGCCGCGTCGAGGTCATCGTCCTGTCCAACCTACCGGCCGACACCCGGGCGCTGCTGCCCTCGGCTTCAACGAACTGAGGGAGTAGAACACCATGGCGAAGGACGAGAAGACCACCGAAGAGACCCCCGCGAAGAGCGGCGGCAAGAAGAAGCTCATCATGATCATCGTCATCGTGCTGGTCGTCCTGGGCGGCGGCGCCGGCGGGTACATGATGTTCAAGCCCAAGACGGCCGAGGCCGAGCCGGAGCCCACACCGGGCGTCGTGTCCGTGCTGGACGCGGTGACCATCAACCTGGCCGACGGGCACTACCTGAAGCTCAAGATGACCCTGCAGGCCACCACCGACGCCGCCGAGGCCCCGGACGGCAGCAAGGCCCTCGACATCGCGATCGAGCAGTTCAGCAACGTCAGCGAGGACACCCTGCTGACCACCGAGGGCCGCGAGGCCGCGAAGAAGAAGCTGGTCGAGGCGGTCGTCAAGGCGTACACGGAGGACAAGAAGAAAGAGGTTATGGACGTCTACTTCACGACGTTTGTGATTCAGTAGCTGCAAGCCCCGAGCCGGACCTGGAGGTTTCCGATGAAACCTTCAGGTCCGTTTCGGCCGTTTTACGTCAACCTGGACCCGAAAAGACCGATGGTAAGAGAGTGACGCAGTCAACGTCCGCGACCGGTAGCGGCCGCACGCCGGGCAGGATGCACCGGCGCGGCGGCAAGAGTTCCGGTCCCGAGCCGTATGACTTCCGGCGCCCGACCAAGCTGTCCCGCGAGCACATCCGCACGCTCCAGATCGCTTACGAGACCTTCGCCCGCCAGTACGCCACGCTGCTCACCACGAGCCTGCGCGCGGTGTCCTCGATCAGCCTCATCTCCATCGAGCAGCTCACCTACGACGAGTACATCTCCGGCCTGTCGAGCCCGACGGTCGTCGCGATGTTCTCCATCGACCCCCTGCCCGGCACCGCCATCCTGGAGTTCTCCCTGAGCACGGCCATGGCCTGCATCGACCACATGCTGGGCGGCCCCGGCGGCCCGCAGCCGCAGCGCCCGCTGAGCGACATCGAGATGCCGTTGCTGCACGGCCTCATCGAGCGGACGCTCGGCGAGCTGCGGTACGCCTTCGAGGGCATCGTGGCGCTGCGGCCGAAGATGACGACGATCGAGTACAACCCCCAGTTCGCCCAGGCCGGAGCGGCCTCCGACGCCGTGATCGTGTCGTCGTTCGAGATGCGCGTGGGCACCGAGGAGTGCGTGGCCTCGATCTGCCTGCCGTTCGGGTCGATCTTTCCGAAGCTGCAGGGCGAACGGGGCGACGCGGTCCTGACGGAGGCGCAGCGGGCGGCGCGCGAGGCCGCGTACCGTAATGTCGTTGCGGGCCTCGAGGGCGCCCCGATCGAGGTCTCCGTGCGCTTCCAGCCGGTGCGGATGCACCCCGCCGACCTCATCGGGCTGCAGCCCGGCGACGTGGTCCCGCTGGCCCACTCGACGTCCACGCCGCTCGCGGTGGTGACCGCGGACATCACGTTCGCCTACGCCGTGCCCGGCGCGCAGGGCAACCGCATGGCCTGCCTGGTGGTGCCGAGCCCCCAGCCGGGTCAACGCCCGACCCACCGGCCTGCCGGACAACTCGGCATGAAGAACCGCGCTGAGGAGACCAGCCGATGACGATCGGTACCAACGGGGCCGCGCTGGCCCGGGCCGAGGCGGCCGCGCAGGCCGCCGTGGCACTGCTGCCCGCCAGCTCACCGCTCTCCGTCGGTGCACCCACCCAGAACGCCGACGATCTGGCCGTGACCGGCCAGGCCGTGCGCGCCCGGTTCGCCGGCGCGGCCCAGGGCGAGGTCGCGATCGTCGTCACCCAGGACCTCGTCGAGGCCCTGGCCAACTCGCCCATGGGCAGCCTGGACCTGAGCCAGGCGGTACGCCCCGCGCTGGAGGCGGCCGCGGCCGTGCTCGGTCCGGTGGTGGTCGACCCGGGCGAGCTGCTGGAGCCCGGGCAGGCCCTGCGGGAGCTCGTCGCCGCCGGCGGCGTCCTGGTTTCCCTCGAGGCCGGTGAGCTCGGCGTCCAGGCCGTCGTCGGGCTCTCGGTGGCGGCGGAGGTGCTGGGCGCCGACGGCGGCGACGCCGGGGACGCCGACCGCTCGGAGCGCGCCCGCGGTGGCCCGCCCGCATTCGACCTGCTGCACGACGTCGAGATGGAGGTCACGGCCGAGCTGGGCCGGACCCGGATGAGCGTGCGCGAGCTGCTCTCCCTCGCCCCGGGCGCGGTCATCGAGCTCGACCGCGCGGCCGGCGGCCCGGCCGACCTGCTGGTCAACGGCCGGCTCATCGCGCGCGGCGAGGTGGTCGTCATCGACGAGAACTTCGGCATCCGGATCACCGAGATCGTCGGCCCGAGCGACCGGGCCTAGGGGCGGCAGCGACCACCATGGAACTCGTACTGCGCGTATTGTGCTCACTCACCGTAGTGTTCGCGATACTCTGGGCGCTGATGCGGCTGGCGCGGCGCCCGCTCGCCGGCCGCGGCGGGGGGAATCTGACCGTGGTGGCACGCCAGCAGCTCAGCCGCGGCTCGTCCGTCGCGGTCGTCAAGGTCGCCGACCGCGCCCTCGTGCTCGGCGTCACCGACCAGGGCGTTTCACTGCTCGCCGACGCCGACGCCGCACTGTTCCCGGAGCCCGAGCCGACCGGTGCGGGTCTCAAACTGTTCGGGAAGAGCATCCTGTGAAAAAGGCGGCTGCGACGGTACTGCTTGTGCTCGCACTCGTGGTGCTGGCGTCACCGGGCATCGCGGAGGCGGTACCGACGCCGAAACCTCCGGCCACTCCAACCGCTCCGGTGATCGACGGCTCGCCCGACGGCACGGTCAACATCGACGTCAACGGCGTGAAGCCCAGCCAGTCGATCACCATCCTGGTCGCGCTCACGCTGTTGTCGGTGGCGCCCGCGCTGCTGCTCACGATGACCTCGTTCACCAAGGTCTTCGTGGTTCTGTCCATCACCCGCAACGCGCTCGGCCTGAGCAACGTCCCGCCCAACCAGGTCATCGCCGGCCTGGCCCTGTTCATCAGCCTGTTCATCATGTCGCCGACGCTCTCGGCGGTGAACAAGGACGGCCTCCAGCCCTACCTGCACGGCGAGAAGACGCAGTCGGTGGCGTTCAAGGACGGCTCGGCCCCGTTGCGCGACTTCATGCTCAAGCAGACGCGCCGGGACGAGATCGCCCTCTTCACCAAGATCGCCGACCGGCCCGCGCCGAAGAACAAGAACGACGTACCGATGACGACGCTCATCCCGGCGTTCGTGCTCTCGGAGCTGCGGGCCGCGTTCATCATCGGCTTCGTCATCTACATCCCGTTCCTGGTGATCGACATGGTGGTCTCGGCCGCCCTGATGAGCCTGGGCATGATGATGCTGCCCCCGGTCACGATCGCCCTGCCCTTCAAACTGCTGCTGTTCGTGCTCGTCAACGGGTGGGGGCTGATCCTCACCGCGCTGGTGGCCAGTTACCGCGGCTGATCCGAGGTGTGTCCCTGATGACCGATACGAAGATCATCGAACTGTCCCTGCAGGCGATGACGATCGCCGCCAAGCTCGGCGCGCCCGTGCTGCTGACGGCGCTCATCGTCGGCTTCGCGGTGTCGCTGTTCCAGTCCGTCACCCAGATCCAGGAGAGCACGCTGAGCTTCGTGCCCAAGGCCGCCGCCATCGGGGCCGCCCTGGTCATCTCCGGCAACTGGATGCTGCACGAGATGGTGGCGTACACCGAGCAGCTCTACGCCCAGATCCCCGACCTGATCAATGGCGCTTGACCTCTCGCTCAACACGGTCATCGCGGTCCTGCTGGCCGCCATCCGCACGGGCGTGTGGCTGACGCTGACCCCGCCGTTCAGCAACCGGGGCACCCCGCAGACGGTCAAGGCGCTGCTGTCCGTCGCGATCGCGTTGCCGCTGGCCTCGAAGCTGGCCAACCAGGTGCCCGCGGACATGTCGGCCGGGTTCCTGGTCACCAACGCGATCGAGCAGGCCGCGGTGGGCGCCGCGCTCGCCTTCCTGACCATGATGATCTTCGCCGCGACGCAGATCGCGGGCAACCTCATCGACCTCGTCGGCGGCTTCACGCTGGCCTTCGCGATGGACCCGTTCTCCCTGCAGGGCAACGCCGTCTTCGGCCGGTTCTACGGCCTCATCACCATGGCCATCATGTACGCCACGGACGCCCACCAGCTGATCCTGCGCGGCTTCACGTCGTCGTTCACCGCGATCCCGCTCAACGGCACGATGTCGATGGCCCACTTCACCCAGCTCGTCACGACCGGCGCCGGCCAGATGTTCCTGGCCGGCCTGCAGATCGCGGCGCCGTTGATCGCCATCATGCTGGCCGTGGACGTCGCGCTGGGGCTGCTGACCCGGGCCGCGCCGGCCCTGAACCCGTTCTCCTTCGGCTTCCCGGCGAAGATCTTCCTGACCCTTTCCATCGCCGGTACCGCGATGATGCTCCTGCCCAACGCGATGGTGAACCTCACGACGCGGGCGATCGAGCTCACGCTGCGCCTGTACAGCGGAAGCTAGGCCACCCACTGTATGGGCGCCCTGGCAGCGGGGTAAACCCCTCGATGTCCTGAAGAGCAGTGGGGGAGCAAGCTCCACCCACACCCCCTCAAAAGAAGCACCGACTCCCAGTCGGAGCGAAAAGAAGCACCGACTCCTAGTCGGGGCCGGGGGCCGGGCCTAGGACGTTGGTGTGGACGCCGGCGGCTGAGCCCTTTGACTTGAGCATCATGATGAACGCGAGCACCCGCGCGACCGCGCCGAACAGCTCGGCCGGGATCTCGTCGCCGATCTCGCAGGCCGCGTACAGCGCGCGGGCCAGCGGCACGTCCTGCACGATCGGCACCCGGTGCTCGGTCGCCACCTCGCGGATCTTCGCGGCGATGAGCTCGGTGCCCTTGGCCACCACCCGCGGCGCGCCCTTGTCCGGCTCGTACTTGAGCGCGACCGCCACGTGCGTCGGGTTCGTCACCACGACGTCGGCGGACGGCACGTCGGCCATCATGCGGCTGCGGGCCATCGCGAACTGCCGGGACCGGATCTGGCCCTTGACGTGCGGGTCGCCCTCGGACTTCTTGTGCTCCTCCTTGACCTCCTCCTTCGACATCTTCAGCTGCTTGTTGACCCGGCGTTTGGCCACGAAGTAGTCGGCGAAGGCGAGCACGAGGCCGGTCGCGGCGGCGACCCGCACGACGCGCATGACGGTGCTCGCGACCATGCCGATGATCGTCTGCAGCGGTACCGTCGTCGCCGACAACAACGCGGGCACGAGGCTCTTCATCGTGTTGTAGACGACCAGTCCGAGCACGATCACCTTGGCCAGCGACTTGACCGACTCCCACGCCGCCTGGCCGCCGAAGGTCTTCTTCAGGCCCTTCAACGGGTTGAGGCGCTTGAAGTCCGGCTTGAACAGCTTGGTCGCCGGGCGCAGGCCGCCCTGGGCCGCCGAGGCCAGGATCGCGAACGCGAACAGCCCGACCGTGATCGGCGCGGCGATGATGAGCATGTCCTTGGCCCCGGCCTTGGCCAGCTCGATGGCCTTGGCCGGCTCCGGGTCGATGAACGCCTGCGTGCTGCGGTGGAACATCGACTGGGTGCGCGTCGCCAGCTCCCGCGCCATCGTCGGGATGAGGAAGCTGGCCAGCAGCACCCCGCCCCACGCGCCGAGATCGGGCGTGCGGGCCCGGGTGCCCTCGCGCCGGGCCTGCCGCTTCTTCTGCTCGGTAGGCTGCTCGGTCTTCTCGCCGGCCACGACCTACCCCGCGCTGGTCCCCAGGGCGCCCTCGATGGTCTTCATCGACCAGCCCACCGCGGAGAGGTACGCCTTCGCGAGCTCGCTCGAGGACACCGGCGAGGCGGCCAGGGCCTGCTCGTCGGCCAGCTCGTAGGCCTTGACCGTGGCCAGCACCTGGCCCAGCCGGCCGTGGCCGTCGACGAGCGCCTCGACGATCTCCACCGTGAGCGGCAGCCGGGCCGCGATCTCGGCGATCGGCTCGCTGATCAGTTCGGCCACCCCGGCCAGCAGCCCGACGGTGAACGCCGCCTCCCCCGACAGGTTCAGCCGCTCGGCCACCGTCTGGCACAGCCGCGCCCGGGCCATCGTCGCCGACAGCTGTTCCTCGGACGCCGACTCGGCCACGTCGCTGACGAGCATGAGCGCGGCCCACTGCCGGATCTTGGCCGAGCCCAGCAGTACCACGGCGTCGCGCACGGACCCCACCCGGCGCGGCAGGCCACTGGCGGCGGAGTTCGTCGCGCGCAGCACACGGTACGAGAGGGCGGGGTCGCTCTGCACGATCGACACGACCTTGGCCAGGTCCGCGTCCTCGGCCGTGACCGCGCCGAGCAGCTCCAGCCGGCGCAAACGCGACGGGGACAGGGCCACCGCGCTGAGCACCTGCGGGCGGCCGACCGCGTAGCCCTGCAGCAGGTCGAACCCGAAGCGCTTGGCCAGCAGGATGTGCTCCTCGGTCTCCAGCCGCTCGGCGACCAGCTTGACGCCGGGGTAGTGCCGGCACTGCTCGACGACCTCGGCCAGCTCCTCGGGCTCGCGGATCAGCAGGTCGAGCTTCACGTACGCGGCCAGGCCCAGCAGCCGCTCGTGGCCGAGGCCGAACACGAAGTCGTCCAGCGCGATCTCGTACCCCTGCTCGACGAGCCGGGCCGTGCCCGACAGCACCGCGCCGTCGATCTCGACGGTCTCCAGGATCTCCAGGATCGCGTGGTCGGGGTCGAACGGCAGCGGCAGGTCCCCGACGAGAAACTCGCGCGTGAGGTTGATGAAGCACTTGCGCCCGCCGACGAGCTGCTCCAGGCCGAACTCGGTGAACGCGTTGACGATGACCTGGCTCGTCGCGTACGAGCTGCGCCGGGTGGCCTCGATGTCCTCGGCGGCGCCGCGGAAGAGCAGCTCGTAGCCCACCACATGGCCGCCCCAGTCGTAGATGGGCTGGCGGCCGATGTGCACCAACTGGGTGGAGTCGGTCCGGGTGGGGGTTGTCGCGGGCTGCACGCACGAACGATCGGCACCTGGCGCTGCAACCAAAGGAAAACCCTCAGAAGTACCCGTACGCCACCGATGGGGAGGACAACGACCAGAGGTTCGGAAGGGAACAGCGGGCGGTGCCGAAGCGGCTTTCGCAGTACGTCGTGCCGATCGGCATCGTGCTGATCATCCTGATGATGGTCGTGCCGCTGCCGGCGTTCATACTCGACGCGCTCATCGCCGCCAACATCACCCTGGCGCTCGTCATCGTGCTCGTCAGCATGTACGTCAAGCGCGCCCTCGACTTCTCCGCGTTCCCCTCGCTGCTGCTCATCGCGACGCTGTTCCGGCTGGCCCTGAACATCAGCGCGACCCGGCTGGTGCTCACCAACGGCTTCGCCGGCAACGTCATCGACGCGTTCGGCCACTTCGTCGTCGGCGGTTCGCTCATCGTCGGCCTGGTCATCTTCCTGATCCTGTTCATCATCCAGTTCATCGTCATCACCAAGGGCGCCGAGCGGGTGGCCGAGGTCGGCGCGCGGTTCACCCTCGACGCCATGCCCGGCAAGCAGATGGCGATCGACGCCGACCTCAACGCCGGGCTCATCGACGAGGCGACCGCGCGCAAGCGGCGCACCGAGGTGACCTCCGAGGCCAGCTTCTACGGCGCCATGGACGGCGCGTCGAAGTTCGTCAAGGGCGACGCGATCGCGGCCATCATCATCACGATGGTCAATCTGATCGGCGGCTTCGCGATCGGCATGCTGCAGCGCGGGCTCTCGCCGGCCGACTCGATCACGACGTACTCGCTGCTCTCCGTCGGCGACGGCCTGGTCTCGCAGATTCCGGCCCTGCTGCTCTCGGTCGCCACCGGCCTCATCGTCACCCGCTCGGCCAACGACGGCGACATGGGCTCGACCGTGGCCAAGCAGCTCAGCCAGCACCGCAACGCGCTGCTGATCGGCGGCGGCGCGGCGCTCGCCCTGTGCCTGGTGCCGGGCCTGCCGAAGCTGCCGTTCCTGATCGCCGGCGGCGGCGTGCTGGCCATCGCCTTCCGGCTGCCCAAGAAGACCGAGCCGTCGGCCGAGGACCAGGCCGCGATCGCCGCCGCCGAGGCCGAGGCGGCGGCCCCGCCCGACCCGACCGAGGTCCTGCTCAACGAGATGCGGGTCGATCCGCTCGAGCTGGCCCTCGCCCCCGACCTCGTCGACCTCGTCGAGGCCAGCGGCGGCGACCTCCTCGAACGCGTCCGCGCGCTGCGCCGCAAGGTCGCCCTCGAACTCGGCATCGTCATGCCGCCCGTGCGCACCCGCGACGACCTGGACCTGCCGCTGTCGACGTACGTGGTGCGGATCAGCGGCGTCGAGGTCGGCCGCGGCCAGGCCCCGCCCGGCACCGTCCTCGCGATCGGCGACGGCCTGGACTTCCTGCCCGGCCGGGCCGGCGTCGAACCCGTCTTCGGCCTGGCCGGCAAGTGGGTCCCGGCCGAACTGCGGCACCAGGCCGACCTCACCGGCGCCACCGTCGTCGACCGCGCGTCGGTCATCATCACGCACCTGGCCGAGATCGTCCGCGTCCACGCGAGCCGCCTGCTCGGCCGCGAGGACGTGCGCGCGCTCGCCGAGGTGGTCCGCCGCTCGCACCCGGTCGTCGTGGAGGAGCTGACCCCGGCCGTGCTCAGCCTCGGCCAGGTCCAGCAGGTGCTCGCCGGGATGCTCGACGAGGGCGTGCCGATCCGCGACCTGGTGCGCATCTTCGAGGCACTGTCGCTGCAGGCCAAGCAGTCCACCGACCCCGACGCCCTGCTGGAGGCGGCCCGCGCCTCGCTCGGCCCGGCCATCGCCAACCGCTATTCGCAGGACGGCACGCTGACCGCCATCACGTTGGAGCCCAGGCTGGAACAGCAGCTGCTGGAATCGATGCGCCCGACCGACAACGGCCTGCAACTGCTCATCGACACCGGCCGCGCCGAGTCGATTCTGGCCGACCTCACGCGCCTTACCGAACAGGGCGAGGAACGCGGCGTCAGTCCCGTTCTCGTCTGTTCCCCACAACTGCGCAACGCATTGCGGCGCCTGGTGCAGATGGCGCTGCCGCGTTTGCCGGTTCTGTCGTACTCAGAGATCGCCGGGAGTACGCTGCGAATTGAGACTATTGGGGTGGTGAACGGTGCCTACCCGGTTGCTGCTTGAGGGTCGTGACCTCGAGGAACTGCTCGCGCAAGTACGCGACGAGCACGGGCCTGACGCTGTCATCATCTCGGCCGAAAAGGTTCGGTCCGGTGGTGTCGGCGGCCTTTTCGGCACCCAGAAATACGAGCTGACGGTCGAAGTTCCGGACGCTGTTCCCGCCGTTGCTGCATCATCGCCTGAGAACACTGAACCATCTGTTCCGGCCGCAGACCAAGACGACACGCCGAAACGCCAGATCACCATCGAGGATCTGGCCGCGATGGCGGACGCGGCCGAGCGGCGGGGCGAAAACCCTACGGCTGCTTCCGCCTTCGCCGAATTGCTCGCGGAGGCGCAGTCTTCGGTTCCTCCGGCTCGGCCGGCTACGGCTGCGGACGCTTTGCACCGCCTTCTCGGAGCCGATACTGCGGGGCGGCCTTCCTCTTCTTCGGGTCCTTCGTCTTCTACGGGTCCTTCGTCTTCCCCGGGTTCTCAGGGTTCTTCGGGTTCTTCGGCGGCGGTTGCTGAGTCGGCGGCGCCTTCGGTGCGGCCGTTCCGGCCTGGGTCTGATCAGCCTGTTGCGAAGCTGGGGATGACGCCGCCGCCTCCTCCGGCCGCGGTGCAGGCGGCGGGTCCGAAGAAGCCGCCTGTGGTGAAGGCGGCTTCTGATGCCGCGCCGGCTTCACAGACACCGGCCAAGTCCGCGGCTGCTCCGTCCTCTGCTGCACCCGCTTTTCCCTCGGCCTCCGCTCCTCCGGGCGCTGTTTCCCCGGACTCCGCTCCCCCGGCTTCCGCTCCACCGGCTGCAGTTCCCGCGCGGTCGCCTGCGAAGGCGGCGACGGCTAAGGCTGCGTCTACCAAGGCCGCTGAGAAGGCGCCCGTGAGGCCGCCCACTTCTCCGGCGAAGCCGACCTCGCCACCCGCTGGTTGGACGCCGGCGACACCACCGAGCATCCGCCCGGCCGCACCGCCCGCGGCCGCGTCCCCCGAACCTGTGTCCTCCGCACCTGTATCGCCCGGCGCGGCATCTGTGGCTGGGTTATCCGATGCTGCGTCGCCCGCGGGCGCGTCTTCCGAGGATGCACCGCTCGCGGCTGCCGAGATGCTCAGTGAGCCGGTCGGTTTGTCTGTCCCATCGACACCCGCGGCCGCGCCTGTCTCGCCGGCCACCGCGGCCGAGCCGCTGCGTGGTGTCCCGCCATTTCCTTCGCCGACACTCGCACCCGGGCCGATCGCGAGTCAGGCGGCGGCCGAGCGATTCCGCCCGCAAGTCCCCCCGCCGGCCCCCGTGCGGCCGCGGCTGCTAGCCGATCCACCCGCGATCGAGGTGGACTGGAGCCAGCTCGAACGACTCGAGTCGTGGGCCGAGGGGACGCCGTCCTGGCTGCCCGACCGTACCGATTCCTGGGCCGCACAACGAAGTGCGCTGCGGGACCCCACCCGCATCCCCACGGCCGCGGCGACCGACCTGTCCACCGCCGCCTGGGGCCGTCCGACCGCGGGCTGGGGACCACCACCCCCGGCCGGCACCCCGATCCCGACGGGCGACGCACTGCGCTACGCGTCCGGCCGTCCGGGTGGCCGCGGCCTGCGGTACGCCCCGCCGAGCCCCGCCACACCCTCGCACTTCGGCCGCGACACACCGGCCCGCTTCGCCCACAACGCGCCGCCCTATGAAACCCGCGACGCTCCGCCTTACGAAGCCCGCTACGCACCGCCCTACGGAACCCAAGACGCGCCGCCTAACGGAACCCGCGACGCGCCGGATTCCAGAAGTGGTGCGCGTGGGCGGCCAGGATCACCGCCGCCGAGCCGGGCAGCGTCGCTCGGGCTCATGGGTGGCGCCTTCCCGCGGGGCCCGGTGCCCCCGCCGCCGGCCTGGACCGGTGGGGCGCGGCCGACCGGCCCGCCCGGACCCGACGGATCGCCGTACGACCAGGCCGATCCCGCAGCAGCTGGACCTATCCGTTCCGAGCCGGCCCAGATCCGGCCGACCGATTCCCGGCAGGAGTCCCTAATGCCTGTTGAAGCGACCGCCACGGTGGAGAAGCCGCGTACGCCTCCCGCGAGCGAGCGGCTGGGTGCCTACGCCCAGGCGTCCGCGGCCGCGGCCGAGGCGCTGGCTGAGAAGGCCGAGCGCACAAGCAACGGCACCAACGGCGCGGCCACCGGCCCGGCGCTGATCCACAAGCTGGAGTCGCTGGGCGTGCCGTCGGACATCTCCGTCCGCGCGACCAACGGCGACACGTACGGCGCCATCGTCGAGGCCTTCGCCGCCCTGCCGATGGCCGACCCGGCGCCCGACGCGCCGGGCGAGACCCTGATCGTCGTGGGCGAGTCGACCCACGCGATGGAGGTCGCCCGCTTCGTCGCGGAGGCGCAGCGGCTGGACGCCGAGCACATCCTGTTCGCCGGGCGCAACGCGGCCGCCGCGGGCATCGACGGCAAGCGGCGCATCACCGGCGCGCACGACGCCCGCCTGTGGGCCAAGAAGCTGCGCAAGTCCGACGCGCCGAGCGTGGTGGCCGTGGAGGCGGCGCTGGACGAGGCGAGCTGGGCCGCGGCGATCGTGGAGGCCGTACGCCCGGTCGCGGTCTGGGTCGTGGTCGACGCCAGCCGCAAGACCTCGGACGTGGCCCACCACCTGCAGGGCCTGCGCCGCGTGGACGCGATCTGCCTGCGCGGCACCGGCTCCAGCGGCGACCCGGCCAGCCCGCTCTCACTGCGGGTCCCGGTCGCCCTGCTGGACGGCCGGCCCTCGACCCCGTTCCAGTGGGCCGCGATGCTGTGCGAGCGCCTGAGCCTGGTGGGAGGCTGACGCCCGGATGCTGGGGATGGCCCGCTTCTCGACCCTGTTCCTGGCGCTGCTGATCGCGTCGCCGGCGCTGTACGCCGGCTTCGTGACGCACGCCCTGAACATGCAGACGGCCCTGCTCCGCCTGCTGATCGCCGTCCCGGTGGCGGCCATCATGCTGGCGCTGTTCCGCATGGTCACGCGCGGCTACGGCGACAAGCCGGACGAGAAGCGAACCGAACCGAAGCCGGGCGACCAGGAGACCGAGGGCGACCAGCCGCTCCGCGCCGAAGCCACCGCCGGCGAGCCGTTCCAGCAACGCCGCGCGGAGGACAGCACGCCGTGAACGGCGCCGAGCCGAAGACAGCACGCGACAAAAGCGCGTGCGGCGGGCAGCGTCGCGCCGAATAGCTCAAATGTCGTTCGAGGACCGGGTGCGCAGGCCGTAGCGGCTCGCCACCGGATTCCACACGCCCAGGAACCGGTTCTTGGCGTCGGTGGCGTTCTTGGACTGCCGCTGCGCCTCGTCGTAGTACCCGTCGCCGCCGCCGTTGCACCCGCTGGACAGTTCGGCCTGCCCCCACGGTACGAACGACTTGTCAGCGGCCAGCGAGAACCCCAACGCCTCCTTCAACGCCGCGCGCACCTGCTCCCCCTCCGGAATGCCGGACAGGTCGAACTTGGTCACGCTGTCGATCTGCGACTGCCGCTCGGTCCCGACGGTCTGCATGTCACCGATCGCCTTGTCCAGGAACGAGCACTTGTTCACCAGGTCGATCGCGTCGTTGAGCTTCTTGCGACTCGAAATGCTCGCGTCGAGCACCGCATCGACCGCCGCCGCCTGCGCCTTCGGATCGGCGGTCGGCCCATCGGTCGGCGTGGGCGGCGTCGGCCCGGTCGGCACCGCGGTCGTGGGCACGACGACGGAGCGGTCCGAGGTGTCGGCCACCGGCGTCCCGCTGTCGGAGTTCCCGGTGAGTTTCACAACCGCGATGACGGTACTGGCAATGACGAGCACCACCACAATCACCGTCAACGGCACCAGGAGACGACCGCGACTCGGTTTGAGCGGCTGGTAGTACCCCGGCTGCGGCGACCCCGAAATGGGCGTGACCGAAATGGGCGCCCCGGAGACGGGCGGCAACTGCGGATAAGCCCCGGACGGATACCCGGCCGGCGGCGAAAACCCGGCCGGCGGCGAATAGGCGGCCGCCGGGGGTGGACCGTAAACGGGCGGCGGAGGCGGAGCGAAAACGGGCGGCGCCGCCATTCCCGGGTCGGAGATGGGCTGCACGTCGTACGAAACGGGCGACCCGGGGAATGCCCCAGCCGCGGGCGACAACACGGTCCCGCACTGCGCACAATGCGTAGCCGTGGGCGCGTTACCCGGGAAATAACAGGTGGGGCAGGGCATGCGGCGAGCGTATCGACCCCCGGCAACCAGCCGGAACCACCGAGCGTCCCCCGTCGGCGCCGAATCGACGACCACACCACGCCGGAAGGCCGGGCGTTTCCGCCAACCCGCCGCACCCGCACCCCAAGTCGACGGCACACGAGCCGCGCCCGCGCCGTAAGTCGACCGCACACCAGCCGCACCCCGGCACGCAAGTCGACCTAACACAAGCAGCGCCCCGAGCGGGTCGATGGATGGCACGCCCCGGCGTTTCCGCCGACCCGGCGTGCCCCGCGAACCAGTCGATGGCAGTCTCGTCCCATGGCCGACCGGTACGACGTGGTGGTGGTAGGAGCAGGCCCGGCCGGATCCGCCGCCGCCCTCGCCGCCCGCAGCGCAGGCGCGTCCGTCCTGATGCTCGACAAAGCCGACTTCCCCCGCGACAAGCCGTGCGGCGACGGCATCGCCCCGCACGCCCTGGACGTGGTCAGGGAGTTCGGCGTCGACACCCTCGCCGCGGGCTACGCCCCGGTTCCCGCGCTGCGCCTGGCCGGCCCGGGCGGCGGCGAGGTGGCCCGCCCGCACGCCCGCCCCGCGCACACGATCCCACGCGTGGTGTTCGACGACCGCCTGGTCAAGGCGGCGCTGGCGGCGGGCGCGGAGCTGCGCCGGCACGCGGTGCGAAGCGTCGAGGAGCGCGGCGACCACGTGCTGGTCGACGGCGCGATCCGGGCGGGCGCCGTGATCGGGGCCGACGGCGCGTACTCCCTGATCCGCAAGACCCTCGGCCACGCCCCCAACGGCCCGGGGCATCTCGCGCTCGCCATCCGCGGCTACGTGCACGCCCCGGACCTCGCGCCCGAGCAGCGCATCATCACCACCGAGTCGGGCTGGCCGGCGTACGCGTGGGCGTTCCCGATCGGCGACGGCCGAGCCAACATCGGCTACGGGGAAGTCCTGCGCGGCCGCCCGCTCACCCGCGCGCGGCTGCTCGACCGGCTCGCCGAACTGCTGCCCGACGTCGACACCGCGGCCGCCACCGAGCTGCGCGCGCACCACCTGCCCCTGTCCACCCACCGCCCACCGCCCGGACGCGGCCGGCTCCTGCTCGCCGGGGACGCCCTCTCGCTGATCAACCCGTTCACCGGCGAGGGCATCTTCTACGCGGTGCTCTCCGGCGCACTGGCGGGTGCCGCGGCCGCCCACGGCGACGATCCGGCGACCCGCTACCGCAAGGCCCTCCGCGCGCGGCTCGGGCAGCACCTGCGCCATTCGCGGGTCGCCGCCGCCCTCAGCCAGCGCCGGTGGATCGTGGACGCCGCCGTGCGCGCCGCCCGCAAGGATCAGCGGGTGTTCGACGATCTGATCGAGCTCGGCCTGGGCGACGGGCGGCTAACGCCGCACACGCTGACCGCGATCACGCTGGCGCTGCCAAATTCAAAGCCATGAGCTCCAGCGTTTGTACCGTACTGAAGTACCGCTCCTCCGAAACCCCCACCATCGACCGGCGCCGGATCTCGTCCACCCGCGCCCGAATGGCCGCGCGCGCCGCCGCCCCGGCCGGCGTCACCGTCCCGTCCGGAGTCAACCAGCCCCGAGCGACCAGCGCCGCCACCGATTCCGCCTGCCCGTCGAACGGATCGTCCGCCCCCAGCCCGTTCAGCACCTGCCAGTCCCGCCGAGACACACCCGAGCCGGCCAGCGCCCCCGCGAACGCGTCCTCCAGCCGGCGGTCGAGCTCGCGCAGCCAGTACCCGATAGGCTTCATCGAATCTCCATAACAAAGAGAATGTAGATAACAGAGATTATGCAAAACGAGGAAGCGGTCCTCAAGGCCATCGAGTCAGCCATGGTGACCATCCGCCGCCGCCAGACCCGCCGCGCGCTGGCCCGCAGCTCGCCCTACGTCGACCCCGCCCTCTTCGACGTCGTGGACGCAGTCGAAGCCGGCACGACCGCGCCCGAGCCACGCCCGGACGCACCGGCCGCGAAAACAGACCCGGCACGCACCGACGCAGACACGCCACGCACGGACGCGGCACGCACGGACGCGGCACGCACGGACGCGGCACGCACGGACGCGGCACGCACGGACGCGGCACGCACGGACGCGGGCACGGCACAGACGAACGTGGGCACGTCACGCACGGATGCGGCGGCCGCAGGAACGCACGCGGCACGCACGGACGCGCCGCGCGGGCGCGCAGTCGAGGCGGACACACACGCGGCCGAGGCGCGCAGGGACGCGATCGACGCACGCGCGGACGCGATCGAGGCGCGCGCGGACGCGGCCCGCGGGGGCGAGACCGAAGCGCGCGGCAGCGTCACCGTGACCGACATCGCAGCCGCGCTCGACGTCGCGCAGCCGCGGGCCAGCAAGCTCGTCGCCGCCGCCGTCGAGGCCGGGCTGATCAGGCGCGAGGCCGACCAGCGCGACGGCCGGAAAGCCTTGCTGGCACTGACGGTGAGCGGCCGGGAACTCTGCGAGCGCGTCCACGAAGGGCGCCGGCAACGGTTCGCCGAAGCGACACGAAACTGGGACCCGGCCGAGCGGGCCACGTTCGCGCAGCTCCTGACCCGGTTCGTCGACGGGCTCACCGAAACGGCGGCAGAACGGCACTGAGCGTCGATTCATCACCGGGCCGCGGTGCAGTAATCTTCGCCGGGGGTGATCTGGTGGCGGGCTCGGACAACCGGGGTGAGGCCGTCATCGATCCTGCGCTGTCGCAGCTCGCCCGGCAGTGGCTCGCCGCCGTGCGGCAGACCGGCTACCTCGACCTGAGCGCCGAGGCCCTGCAGCGGTTCTTCGAGGAGCAGACGCTCCGCCTGCGCGCGGATGCCGGCGCGGCCGGTGACGTCGGGGCGGCGCTGGTCGGCGTCGGGCTCAACAGCCCGGAGGCGCTGCAGCGCTCGATCACCGTCCTGGCCCCGGACAGCAGCGCCGAGGTGCTCGGCGGGTTCGCGGCCGGCTTCGCCCGGGCCCAGCGCCAGCGGATCCTCGACGACCAGGAGCGCATCCGGCGGGCGTGGACCCGCGCGCTCACCGACGCCGAGCACAGCCTGCAGCGCGAGCTGCACCACCAGGCCCACCACGACCCGCTGACCGGCCTGCCGAACCGGGTCCTGCTCTACGGCCACCTCGCCGAGGCGCTGCACGAGGCGGAGGACGGCGCCCGCATCGGAGTGTGCTTCCTCGACCTCGACGAGTTCAAGACCATCAACGACACGCTCGGCCACGGGTACGGCGACGAGCTCCTGGTCGCGCTGGCCGACCGGCTGCGGGGCTGCGTCAACGCGGCCGGGCACTTCGTGGCGCGGGTCGGCGGCGACGAGTTCGTGGTCGTGGTGCGCGACACCAAGGGCTCCGACGAGCTCACGGAGCTGGCCGAGGCGATGCTGGAGGCGCTCGCGAAGCCGGTGCGGCTCGACGGGCACGAGCTGGCGGTGTCGGCCAGCATCGGCATCGTCGAGCAGGCCGCGCGCGGTGCGGAGCCGGAGGAGCTGCTGCGGGCCGCCGACGCCACGCTCTACCTCGCCAAGGCCGACGGCCGCGCCCGCTACGCGGTCTTCGACGAGCAGCGCAACGCCCAGCAGCTGTTGCGGTACGGGCTGACCGGGCGCCTCGCGGGTGCGCTGGACCGCGGCGAGTTCGAGCTCGTCTACCAGCCGCTGGTCGGGCTGGCCGACAACCGGCTGCACGGGGCCGAGGCGCTGCTGCGCTGGCGGCATCCGGAGCTGGGCACCGTGTCGCCCAACACGTTCATCCCGGTCGCCGAGCAGTCCGGCATGATCCTGCCGCTGGGCCGGTGGGTGCTGCGCGAGTCGTGCCTGGCCGCGGCGGCCTGGCAGCGCGAGCACCCCGGCCAGCCGCTGCTCATCAGCGTCAACGTCTCGCCCCGGCAGTGCTCCGACCCGCGGCTGCTCGAGGACGTGCGGGCGGCGCTGGCCGAGTCCGGGCTCGCGCCGGGCAACCTGCAGCTGGAGTTGACCGAGACGGTGCTCATGCAGGAGACCGGACGGCCGGTGCAGACCCTGCGCCAGCTGGCCGACCTCGGCGTGCGGATCGTCATCGACGACTTCGGGATCGGCTACTCCAACCTGGCCTACCTGCGCCACCTGCCGGTGCACGGGCTGAAGCTGGCCGGCGCCTTCATGGCCGGCATCCGCAAGCTGGAGAGCGACCACGTCGACGAGCAGATCGTCGAGACCGTCATCCGCCTCGCGCACACGCTGCAGATGACGGTCACCGCCGAGGGCATCGAGACCGCCGATCAGGCCGCCCGGCTGGCCGCGCTGGGCTGCGACCTCGGCCAGGGCTGGCACTTCGGGCGGCCGGTGGCGCCGGCCCGCATCCCGCTCACACGCTCTCCCGCTTCAGCCTGATCCATCGGTACCCGTACGGGCCCAGCGGCAGTGCGGAGAAGTCCCCGACCTCCGGGTACTCCCGGTCGGCGAACACGTCGTTGGGGTGGTTCACCTCGGCGGCGAGGTCGGAGAGGTCCACCACGACGTCGTCGGTGCCCAGGTTGTGCAGGAACAGCATGCTGCCCGTGCGGCCCTCGGCCTTGTGCACCAGCACCCCCGGCGGCAGCGCCTGGTCGACGACGGTGCACGTGCCGTTGCCGACCTCGGGGCTCTCCCGCAGCGTCCGGATCATCCGCTCGAACCACGCCAGCAGCGACTGGTCGTCGTGGCGCTGCGCGGTCACGTTGACCTTCTCGTAGCTGAACTCGCCCTTGCTGATCACCGGCCGGATCGGGTCGGCGGCCGAGAACCCGCCGTGCTTGTCGAACGACCACTGCATCGGCGTGCGGATCGCGTAGCGGCCCTCCTGCGAGAGGTCCTCCCCCATGCCGATCTCCTCGCCGTAGCGCAGGACCGGCGTGCCGCGCATGGTGAACTGCAGCGAGTACGCCAGCTCGATCCGGCTGCGGTCGTTGCCCAGCATCGGGGCCAGCCGGCGGCGGATGCCCCGGCCGTAGAGCTGCATGTCCTCGGTGGGGCCGAACTGCTTGAAGACGTCGTCGCGCTGCTCGGCGGTGAGCCGGGACAGGTCGATCTCGTCGTGGTTGCGCAGGAACGTCGCCCAGTGCCCGCCCGGGGGCAGGTGCGGGGTGGTCCGCAGCCATTCGATCACCGGCTCGGGGTTCTGCCGGGCCAGGGCCAGCACCAGACGCCCGTTGAGCATGAAGTCGAAGAGCATGTGAATGCGGTTTCCGGTACCGCCTGAGTCTCCGAAGTACTCCGGAAGTTTCTCGGGTTCCACGTTGGCCTCGGCGAGCAGCATCGCGTCACCGCGCCGCCACTGCACGTGGGACCGCAGCTCGGAGAGGTAGTCGAAGTCCATCGGGCTGGTGGGGTTGCCCGGCTCGGTGAGCTCGATGATGAACGGCACCGCGTCCATCCGGAACCCGGCCACCCCCAGCTGGATCCAGAACGCCAGGACCTTCTTGATCTCCGCGCGGACCTGCGGGTTCGTGAAGTTGAGGTCCGGCTGGAAGTTGTAGAAGCGGTGGTAGTACCAGGCCCGGGCCTTGCGGTGGTACGTCCACGTCTCGGCCTGCTCGCCGGGGAACACCATGCCCTGGTGGCGGTCGGCCGGCTCCTTGTCGGACCAGATGAACCAGTCGCGGTACGGCGAGTCGGGCGACGAGATCGCGGACTGGAACCACGGGTGCTCGTCGGAGGTGTGGTTCACGACCAGGTCGATCATGACCTTGATGCCCCGGTTCGCCGCCTGGTGCAGCAGTTCCGCGAAGTCGCCCAGCGTGCCGAGCCGCGGATCGACGTTGTAGAAGTCCGTGACGTCGTAGCCGTCGTCCTTGCCGGGCGTCGGATGGATTGGGCTGAGCCACAGGCAGTTGACTCCGAGCCTGGTCAGGTAGTCCAGGCGACTGACCAGACCTTGAAAGTCGCCGATGCCGTCGCCGTTGGAGTCCTGGAACGTCTCGACGTCCAGGCAATAGATGACACTCTCGGTGTACCACCGCTCGCCCATGTGGTTCGGGTCTCCGATTCGGCCTCGGCTCAAACGCGCGCTTGCGTGCGTGCGGCCCGGAACGCGAGGATGGCTCCCGGGGGGCTGATGGTCGACTTCGCTGGCGCGCTACGAGATGCAATCCAGGCACGTGGCCTGGGGCTGGAGCGCATCCAGGAGCGGTTGCGGGCCGAGGGTTACTCGGTCAGCCTCGCCACGCTCAGTTACTGGCAGACCGGGCGCAGCCGGCCGGAGCGGCGCGAGTCCCTCGCGGCCCTGGCCGAGCTGGAGAAGATCCTGGAGGTCGAGCCGGGCTCGCTGGCCGCCCTGGTGGGCCCGCCACGCCCGCGCGGGCGCCATCTGCACAAGAGCCCCGACACCGTGGAGCTGGGCGCGTTCTGGTCCGAACGGGACCTCATCGTGGACCTGGCCCAGGGCATCGAGACCCGCTGGGACGAGCGGCTGACCCGGCTCTCCCAGCACGACCGGGTCAACGTGGGGGCCGACCGGGGCGAGGTGTCGTTCCTGGTGCGCCAGGTGCTGCGGGCCGAGGCCGACGGGCCGGACCGCTGGGTGGCGATCATCCGGCTGGACGTGCCCGGCAATCCGCTGCCGCTGCTCACCCCCGTGCGCAACTGTCGGATGGGGCGCGTCGTGGAACACCCGGAGAGCGGCCTGCTGCTCGCCGAGTTGCTCTTCGACCGGCCGCTGGCCAAGGGCGAGACGGTGATCACCGAGCACGCGCTGCACAATTATCCGCCGTTCCCGCTGGCGATGCAGTACGAGCGCAAGTTCCGGCTGCCAGTGCGTGAATACGTGGTCGAGGTCTGTTTCGACCCGGCCGCGTTACCCCGCGCGATATATCAGTTCCAGCAAATGGATGGGCAGGATGAACAGGTCGTGTCGATGGAGATCGACACCGGCCATTCGGTGCACGCGATCGCGCTCGACTACGGCCCCGGGCGCTACGGCCTGCGGTGGGACTGGGACTAGCACTCAGTACCGGATGGTCACAGAATTTTCGATGGCATTTTCCACAGCACCTTTGATGTGAGTGAAGAACAACGGGGCGCCGGTGTGGTGGCCAGCGCCCCGCCTCTGTTCCCGGATTTACCCGGCGTCACCATCGGAACGGCTGGGATGTCGCCGCGACGGTCGGGGTGGAACGCATGTGCCGCCTCCACAAGGAAGTCTCTTTCCTTGTGCAAGAACCTATTGGGCGGCCCCCGAGGCCATCAAGATTATGGATCGCGTTAACAGTTAACGCTCTGGGTTCGAACGGCTCTTAACAGTTAAGAGACGGAAAAAGGCCGGACGGTCGCACCCGCCAACTTGTGCGACCGCCCGGCGTCCGGGTCCCCGTGTGGTGGTGCGGTCAGGCCAGCCGCAGCCAGACCGAGGCGTCGGCCGGCAGGGTGCCGTCCTCGTTGAGCGGGACGCTGCTGAGCAGCACCTCGCGGTGGGCGGGCAGCGCGGCCGGCGCGGTGCCGAGGTTCGTGACGTTGGCCAGGTCCCCGCGGGCGAACGCGAGCACCTGGGACTCCGAGTCCAGCCAGCGCATCGGGCCGTCGCCGAGCGAGGGTTCCTGGCGGCGCAGGCGCAGCGCATCGCAGTACAACTGGAGGAAGGAACCCGGCACGCCCTGCTGGGCGGCGACCGAAAGCTCCGACCAGTGGGCCGGCTGCGGGAGCCACGGGTCGCCGGTCGCGTCGGACGGGCTGAAGCCGAACGGCGCGGAGGTCCCCGACCAGGGCAGCGGCACGCGGCAGCCGTCCCGGCCGGGGTTCACACCCCCGGAACGATGGAACATGGGGTCCTCGCGCAGTGCGTCGTCGAGGTCCTCGACCTCCTCCAGCCCGAGCTCCTCGCCCTGGTAGAGGTAGTAGGCGCCGGGCAGGGACATGGTCAGCAGCGCCGCCGCGCGCGCCCGCCGGGTGCCCAGCTCCAGGTCGGAGGGGACGTCGCGGCGCTTGTCGGCGAAGGCGAAGTTGGTGACCTCGCGGCCGAAGCGGGTCACCTCGCGGGTCACGTCGTGGTTGCTCAGCACCCAGGTGGCGGGCGCGGCGACCGGGGCGTGCACCGCGATCGTCATGTCGATCTCCTTGCGCAGCTCCGCGGCCTCCCACGGGGCGCCCAGGAACGCGAAGTTGAACGCGGTGTGCAGCTCGTCCGGGCGCAGGTACCGCGCGAACGCCTCGTGGTCGGGCAGCCAGACCTCGCCGATCAGGGCCCGCGGCGGGGTGTACGTGTCGGCGATGCGCCGCCACGCCTGGTACACCTCGTGGATGCCCTCGTTGTCCTCGTAGACGTCGCTGACGAGCGGGTCCTTGATGAGCACGGCGGCCGAGTCGATGCGGATGCCGTCGATGCCGCGGTCGAACCAGAAGCGCAGGATGTCCTCGAACTCGTCGCGCACCGCCGGGTGGTCCCAGTTGAAGTCCGGCTGCTCGGAGGCGAACAGGTGCAGGTACCACTCGCCGTCGGCGACCCGGGTCCAGGCCGGGCCGCCGAAGATGGACTGCAGGTCGGTCGGCGGGAGCTCGCCCTCCGCGCCGCGGCCCTTGCGGAACCAGAACAGGTCCCGCTCCGGCGAGCCGGGGGCCGACGCGAGCGCGCGCTGGAACCAGGCGTGCTGGTCGGAGCAGTGGTTCGGGACGATGTCGCAGATCACCCGGATGCCGGCGGCGTGCGCCTCCTCGATCAGCTTCTCGGCCTCGGCCAGGGTGCCGAAGATCGGGTCGATGGCCCGGAAGTCGGCGACGTCGTAGCCGCCGTCGGCCAGCGGCGAGGGGTACCACGGCACGATCCAGATCGCGTCGATGCCGAGCCCGGCCAGGTACGGAAGCCGCGAGCGCAGGCCCGCCAGGTCGCCGACGCCGTCGCCGTTGCCGTCGGCGAAGCTCCGCAAGTACACCTGGTAGATAGCGGCGCTACGCCACCAAGCTTGGTCGGCCACGTGGAACCTGCTTTCTGCGTAGATCGAGTGGTGAAAGCGTTGACGGCGGTCGAGGGCTCAGCCCTTGACGGCCCCGCCCAGCCCGGCGCCCGAGAGGAACATGCGCTGGAAGACGAGGAAGAACACGACCGGGATGGCCGTCGAGATGGCCAGGGACGCCAGGAAGACACCCAGGTCGGTCTGCGACGCGATCGCCGGCAGGCGCACCGACAGCGGCTGCTTGGACGGATCCTTCAGCACCAGCATCGGCCAGAGGAAATCCTTCCAGCTGGCGATGGTGGCGAACACCGACACGACGCCGAGGATGGGCTTGGACATCGGCAGGACGACCGACCAGAACAACCGGAACGAGCTGGCCCCGTCGACCTTGGCCGCCTCGAACACCTCGCGCGGGAGGCTGTCGAAGAACCGCGTCACGAGCACGACGTTGAACGCGCTCGCGCCGGAGGGCAGCCAGACGGCGAGGAAGTTGTTGATGAGCGAGGTACCGACGACCGGCGGGTTCAGGATCGTGAGGTACAGCGGCACCAGCAGCACGACGCTCGGCACGAACAGGGTCGCGATGACCAGCCCGTTGACGATCTTGCCCCAGGCCGGGCGCAGGACGGAGAGCACGAAGCCGCCGGTGGTGGCCACGAGCATCTGCACGAACCAGGAGCCGGCCGCGAGCCAGATCGTGTTGAGGAAGTACTTGCTGATCTGGACGTCGTTCCAGGCCTCACTGATGTTCGCCCAGCGCACGCCGTGCGGGAAGACCGCCAACGGGGTGCGGATGATGTCCTGGGTGGGCGTGATCGCGTACTTCGCCAGCAGCAGGATCGGGCCGATGCCGACCACGAGCAGCAGGATCAGCAGGATGACGTGCAGGGTCTTCATGGTGGCGCTGACCCGGGGGTTGCGCCAGTCCTGGGCCGAGACGTAGCCACGGCTGCCCTCGAACTGCGACTTGCGGCGCCGGCTGACCCGCCCCGGGACCTGGCCGGTGGCGACCGGGGTCACGACCTCCGGCGGCTGGGCCGGCATGGTGGTTTGGCTCGTCACGACTTGCTCCAACTCGACGTGAGCTTGAAGTACACCAGGGACAGGATGGCCAGGAACGCGGCGAGCATGACGGACAGCGCCGTCGCCGCACCGTAGTTCCCGCCCAGGGACCGGCCGAACCCGTAGTCGTAGATCATCAGCAGAATCGTCAGCGTGGCGCCCGCGGGGCCGCCGCCGGTGAACAGGTACGGCTCGAGGAAGACCTGGACGGTACCGATGATCTGCAGGATGAAGGTGATCAGCAGGACGCCGCGCAGCTGCGGCATGGTCACGTGCCACACCTTGCGCCAGATGCCGGCCCCGTCGACCTCGGCGGCGTCGTAGAGCTCGTCCGGCACGCCGATGAGGGCGGCCAGGTAGATGATCACGGTCCCGCCGGCCGCGGCCCAGGTCGCCTCGACCACGAGGGAGGGCATCGCGAGGTCAGGACTGGACAGCCACTGGTACGGCCCGAGCCCGACGTAGCCGAGCATCGTGTTGAACACGCCGTCCTTGGAGCCGTCGTAGAAGAACTTCCACAGCAGCACGGCCACGACCGGCGGCACCACCACCGGCAGGTAGGCGAGCACCGAGTAGATGCCCTTGCGGCGCCGGACCGAGCTGATGAGCACCGCGGTCACCAGCGGGATCGGGAAGCCGATCACCAGGGCCAGCAGCGCGAAGTAGAGGGTGTTCAGGATCGCCGTGGGCAGGTCGGGATCGGTGAGCACGTAGTGGAAGTTGTTCCAGCCGACCCACTTCGGCGTACCGACGAGGTTGGTCTTCTGGAAGCTCATGACGACCGACCGCACGATCGGCCACCACGAGAAGACACCGAAGATGATCAGGAGCGGCAGTGCGAACAGCACCGAGCTCAGGCCGCCGCGCTGGACCCAGGTCACCGGGTTGCGCCGGCGGACGCGACCGACCACCTCTGCCTTGTGACTGCCCCCGACGGCACTCACGACACATCACTCCAGTCCTGGATCGAGGGGCGGAGCCCCGGGTGTGGGCCGCCGGTCGCCCGGCGGCCCACACCTAACGGGTTGTCGAGATGCGTCAGGCCGCGTCGATGGCGCGCTGCGCCTTCGTGTTGGCCTCGGTGAGCAGCTGGTCGATGTTGGCGTCCTTGTTGGTCAGGACGGCCTGCACGACCGTGTCGAGCGACTTGTAGACGTCCTGGGTGGCGATGGCCGGCTCGTTGACGAGCTTGGCGTCGAAGACCTTGCCGGTGAAGGAGGTCATCTGGTCCAGCGGGACGTTCACGTAGGACTTGATCCAGTCCTGGTACTGCTGGTACTGCTGCTGCGAGAAGATCGGCAGCTCGGGCGTGCCGACGGGCTGCTTGCTCGCGACCTGGATCTCCGCGTTCTTCTTGGCGGCGTCCTGGTTGGTGTACTTGCGCAGGTAGTGGTAGTCGATCCACTTCACCGCGGCGGCCTTCTCGTTGTTGCTGGCCTTGCTGGAGACGGCGGCCATGGTGCCACCGCCGAGCACGCCGGAGTTGGAGCCGGTCAGCGGGATCATCGTCAGGCCGTACGTCTTCGGGTCGATGTTGTTGGTCTGCACCAGGCTGGTGTAGACGTCCTGGCCCGAGGTGTACATGCCGAGCTTGCCGGCCGCGAACGCCTGGTTGATGCCCGACCAGTCGTAGTCGAAGTTCGCGCCCATGGAGTTGTCGGTCCAGCGCATGTCCTTGAGGAACTGCAGCGAGGCCTTGGTCGCGTCGTTGTTGAGGGTGGCCTTCTTGCCGTCCTCCAGGCGCCCGCCGCGGGCGTAGGTGTCGACCGTCAGCTGCCAGCCGCCCGTGGCGTCCTTGGACATCTGGGCGAAGCCGGCCTGGCCGGTCTTGTCCGCGATCGCCTTGGCGGCCGTGCGGACCTCGTCCCACGTGGTCGGCGGCTTGTTCGGGTCGAGACCGGCCTGGGTGAACAGGGCACGGTTGTAGTGCAGACCCACGGCGTAGATGCTCTTGGCCGGGATGGCGTAGGTCTTGCCGTCCTCGCTCTGGCCGTACTGCAGCAGGTTCTTGTTGAAGTTCTGCGCGTACGAGAGCTGGCTGAGGTACGCCTGCATGTCGGAGATCTGCTGGTTCGCGATCAGGGTCTTCGCGTCCGTGAAGGGGATCTCGAACACCGTCGGCAGCGTGCCGCCCGCGAGGTCGGCCGCGAACGTGGTGGCCTTCCACTCGTAGTCGTTGGTCTTGATGGTGATGTTCGGGTTTTCCTTCTGGAAGTCCGCGACCTCGTCGGCGAGGGCCTTCTGCGCCTCGGGCTTGGCACCCGGGAGCAGACCCACGACGTTGAGCGTGACCTTGGTGTTCGGGTCGAGCGTGGTGGAACTCGAGTCGCCGCTGCCGGCGTCGTCGCTCGAGCCACACGCGACGAGCGTGCTGCTGAGCGCGAGCGCACCCACGATGGCGAGCGCCACCGTGGAGGTACGTGAGTACTTCATCGTCGCTCCTTGTTGGGGGGGTGTAGAAGCCGCGCCGAGCGGTGGGGCGTCCGACCTGGACCGCTCCGCGCGGGGTGCGCAGCCTGACGTCGGGCCGCTGGGGTGCAGCAGGGCCCGTTACTGATCGGTTTCCGTCGCATCGCGTCAGGGTTTCGGCCTGGCGTTGGCAAGAGATTAGGCTCACGCCCCACAAGAAGTCCATGGTCCGTTGCAAAATTTTAATGATCTCGGAGCAGTCGTTTGCACGGGCGCGCTCTCAACGGGCCTCAACTTGCACGGAATCAACCGAAAACCCGCAGCAAGCGGGCCTGTTCACCGGCCCTTGCAAGTGGGAGCGCGCCCAGCAAGTCAGTTGCGACCCGCACGCAAAAGAGCGCCACGACTCCGGTGGAGTCGTGGCGCTCTTGTGACTTCAGGCTAAGACCCGCTGCGGTCTTGAGGGGGTGTGGGTGGAGCGAAGCTCCCCCACCGCTTTTCAGGACATCCGACGGTCCAACCCCGCCGCCAAGGCGCCCATACAGCGCTGAGCTTTGAGATCACCCCTACAGCCTTTCACTGCCAGCTACGCGGCAGTGGTAGCCCGGGCCTCCTGGAGCGCCCCGGTGGACCCACGCACCACGAGCTCAGGCTCGAAGAGCATCTCCTCGGTCGGCACCAGCGTGCCCGCGACCTGGCTGACCAGCAGGGTCACGGCGGCCTGGCCCATCGCCTGGATGGGCTGGCGGACCGTGGTCAGCGGCGGGTCGGTGCAGTTCATGAACAGCGAGTCGTCGTAGCCGACCACCGATACGTCGTCGGGCACCTCGCGGCCGAGCCGCCGCACGGCCCTTATCGCGCCCAGGGCCTGCACGTCGGAGGCGCAGATGATGCCGGTGACCCCGTGCTTGATGAGCCGGGTGGCGCCGGCGCGGCCGCCCTCCATCGAGAAGATGACCCGCTCGACGTCGTTCTCGTTCACGGTGTCCGAGTCCGCCGCGGCCGCCTGGAACGCGGCCAGCTTGCGGTTGGACGGGGCGTGGTCGGCCGGGCCGAGGATCAGCCCGATCCGCTTGTGCCCCAGCGAACTGAGGTGGTTGAAGGCCTGATCCACGGCGTGGCCGTCGTCGGTCGACACGCGCGGGAAGCCCAGGTCGTCGATCGCGGCGTTGACCAGCACGGCGGGCAGGCCGCGGTCGTGCAGGCGGTGGTAGTGCTCGTGTTCGGCGGCCGCCTGGTGGTAGAGGCCGCCGCAGAAGATGATGCCGGAGACGTGCTGATCCAGCAGCATCTCGACGTAGTCGGCCTCGGAGACGCCGTCCGCGGTCCGCGTGCAGAGCACCGGCGTGAAGCCGCGCTTGGACAGCGCCCCGGCGACCACTTCGGCGAAGGCCGGGAAGATCGGGTTTTGCAGTTCCGGCAGCACGAGGCCGACCAGCCGGGCACGTTCGCCCCGCAGCTTGGTCGGGCGCTCGTAGCCGAGCACGTCGAGCGCGGTGAGCACCGCCGTGCGGGTCGCGTCGGAGATGCCTGGCTTGCCGTTGAGCACCCGACTCACGGTCGCCTCGCTCACGCCGGCGTACTTCGCCACCTCAGCGAGTCGTCGAGTCATGCCCGCAAGCGTAGTGCATGACTACGCAATTTTTTGCACGATGTCGCCCACGCATCAGCGGGGCCCCCGACCGGGCCGGGTGGGTGCCCGAAAAATGCGGGATTTTCCGGGCACTCCGTCAGGCGGTGAGCGCGATCGAGATCTTGCCGCCGCCGTAGCCTGAAACATCCACCCGGAGGTCGAGCCGGCGACCGAGGGCGAGCAGGTAGTTGACCGCGTCCGCCGGCGGGTTGCCACCGGGCAGGAAGGTCTGGTGCAGCTTGACCCGCGGCGCGTCCTCCTTGTTGATGAGCCCGGCGAGGATGTTGCAGATCTCGACGGCGTTCTCGCCGATCATCTTCGAGATCTCCTTGTCCTCGATGCACGCTTCCGCACCGCCGGGCGGGATCAGGCCGATGGCCGCGCCGGCGTACGCGGTGAGCTCGAAGTCCATGCCGATCACGGCCATCAGCTGCAGCCGTTCGTCGGTGTAGAGGGCGAAAAGTTCGCGGGGAACGTCAGCGGCTTTGATGGGGTCGGCCGGGTTCACGGTGACCGGCCGGCCGAGCAGGTCGTCAAACAGGTCCTTGACGGCCTTCGGAACGGGCAGAACATGCGACATAGGTCATATCATCCCAAAATAGGATCGAGCGCGTCCTTGAAAGTGTCGGCTGTGAACGGCTTCGTGACCAGGAACAGCGCGCCGGCGTCCTCGGCCGCCTGCCGCATCTCCGGCGTGCCCTCGGACGTGACGAACCCGAACGGGACCTGGTTGCCGTTGGCGCGCAGCATCCGCAGCACCTCGACCCCGGTCATGTGCGGCATGTTCCAGTCGGACAGGACCAGGTCCGGCTTCTCGCTCACCGTCTTGTCGAAGGCCTCCTGCCCGTCGCTGGCCTCCACCAGGTCGTGCCCCTCGAACCCGGCCTGGCGCAGGGTCCGGGTCACGATCTGACGCATCACCCGGCTGTCGTCGGCGATCAGAATTTTCATGCGGGTGCTCCAGCGAGATCGGCGGTGCTTTCCAGGACGGTGACGGTGACGGACTCGGCCATCCAGGTGCCCTCGAGGTGGCAGACCTCGGTGACCGACGGGTACCGGCCGCTGGCCCCGTCGACGTGCACGTGCGGCAGCGACAGGGCGCAGGGCTCCGGCAGGAGGCTCTTGACGTTGCCGCCGATGATGTTCGCGAGCTCGCCCAGGGCGTCGGCGACGTCCTCCTCGGCCACGTCGTCGAAGTCGATGCCCAGCAGCGCGGCCGCGACGTGCTTGGCCGCGCCCTCCGAGCAGCTCACCAGGACGTGCCCGCGCCAGGCCCCGGTGACCGAGACGGACGCGGTCACGTCGTCGGTGGGCTTCTCGTGGGCCACCGGCACCAGCGGGCTCGCGCCGTCCAGGTCGAGGTACGAGGACCAGACCTGGTCCGCGATGACCTTGAGGTCCTCTTCGGTCGGGTTCGTCATGCCGCGACTCCGTTCGGGACCAGGCCGAGCAGCGCGAGCTTGTCGATGATGGCGTCCGGGGTGAAGGGCTTGATCACGTACTCGTGCGCCCCCGACGCGAGCGCCCGCACGATCTGGCTCTGCTCGCTCTCCGTCGTCACCATCATCAGCGTCATCCCGCGCAGCCGCGGCTCGGCGCGGACCGCTGTGACGAACTCCAGCCCGTTCATCTCGGGCATGTTCCAGTCCACGAGCGCCAGGCCGGGGACCTCACCGTCACCCTCGAGCACGTTCGTCTTGAGGTAGTCCATCGCCTCCTGGCCGTTGCCCGCCTCGACCACGTCGAAGCCCAGCTGGGCCACGATCCGCTTGAGGATCATGCGCATCGCACGCGAATCGTCGATCACCATGGTGAGCATCTGGCTTCACCCCTTTCCTACGGCGCTCACGGGGCTGGCGGCCTTGCCGGCCGCCCGGAGCTTGTATGCGGACGTGCGGCCGGCGACCACCCGTTCAAACCTGTCATCGATGCCGATCGTCGTCTCGGCCGAGCCGAGGAAGAGCCAGCCGTCCGGGCGCAGCGTCCCGGCGACCCGCTGCAGCACGCTCCGCTTCGTCTGCACATCGAAGTAGATGAGCACATTGCGGATGAACACGATGTCGAACGGGCCCATCGGCGGAAACGGCGCCGCCAGGTTCAGCCGGCGGAACGTCACGTTCTTGCGCAGCGTCGGCGCGACCTTCCAGTGCGCGCCCTGGCGCTCGAAGTGCTTGACCAGCAAGGGCGCGGGGAGGCCGCGGTTGACCTCCAGCTGGGTGTACTGCCCGGCCTCCGCGCGGGTGAGCATCTCGGTGGAGATGTCGGTGCCCAGAATGTCGAAGGACCAGCCCGGCGGCAGGTTGTCCTGCAGAACCATGGCGAGGGTGTACGGCTCCTGCCCGCTGGAGCTCGCGGCCGACCAGACCTTGATGGTGCGGGTGCTCGCCCGGCGCTGCAGCAGGTCCGGCAGCACCGTGTCGACCAGTTGCTTGAACGGCTCCCCGTCGCGGAAGAACGACGTCTCGTTGGTGGTGAGCGCGTCGACGATCTTGGCGTGGATCTCCGGCTCGGGCCGCAGCTGGGCGCGGTTGACGAACTCCGAGACGGTGGGCAGCCCCGACTGGCGCGCGAGGGGCAGCAGGCGGGCCTCGACCAGGTACTCCTTGCCGGCCTCCAGCACGATCGCCGCGTCCCGGCGGACGAGGCCGCTGATGAAGGCGAACTCCTGGGCGGTCAAGGTCATCGGGTCACCTCCATGGACTTGGCGCCGCGGCCACCTGCGGTACGGCTGATGAGATGGTTCGCGATCTCGCCCAGCGGCAGCACGGCGTGCGCGAGGCCGGCCTGCGCGACCGCGCCCGGCATGCCCCAGACGACCGAGGTCGCCTCGTCCTGGGCCACGATCTCGGCACCCGCCGAGCGCAGCTGTTCCGCACCGCGCTTCCCGTCCTGGCCCATGCCGGTCAGGACGATCGCCAGCGTCCCGCCGCCGTACGTGCGGGCCACCGACCGGAAGAGCACGTCCACGGCCGGCCGGCAGAAGTTCTCCGGCGGCCCGGTGTTGAGCTTGGTCACCACCTCGGTTCCACGCCGGTGTACCTCCAGATGGAAGTCGCCGGGCGCGATGTAGACCGTGCCGGGCCGTACGGCCATGTCTCCGGCCGCCTCCACGACGGTCAGGGCGGCGGTGCGGTCGAGCCGGTCGGCGAACATCTTCGTGAAGACGGGCGGCATGTGCTGCACCACCACCACGGGCACCGGCAGGCTCGCCGGCAACGCCCGGACCACCGCGGTGAGCGCGTCCGGCCCGCCGGTCGAGCACCCGATGGCCACGCACTCGACGCCGCCCGTGCGCGGCATGGTGCGGATCGGCGCCGTGGCGGGCCCGCCCGGCGGCACGTTCGGCGGCCGCACGACGCCCGGAAGCGGGGTGCCGCCCGGACGCGTCAACGTCGGCGCGGCATTGGTGTGCGCGGTGCCCGGCAACGGCCGCCCCGGCGCCAGACCCGGCCGCAGCGGCGGGGCCAGCGCACTGCGCCGCCCCCCGCACAACGCGTGGATGCGCGGGATGATCTGCTCGCGGACGCTGCGGATGCTCTCGGCGACCGACCCGACGTTGGCCGGCTTGGTCACGTAGTCGCTGGCCCCGGCCGAGAGCGCGTCGAGCGTGGCGGTGGCACCGGCCGCGGTGAGCGTGGAGAACATGATGACCGGCAGCCGCGCGTACTTCGCCCGGATCGCCCGCATGGTCTGCAGGCCGTCCATGATCGGCATCTCGATGTCGAGCGTGACCAGATCCGGCCGCAGCTGCTCGATCTTGGTGAGCGCGACCTTGCCGTTGGGCGCGGTACCCACCACGCGGATCTCCGGGTCGTCGCCGAGCGCGTCGGTGATCAGACGCCGGACGACGACCGAGTCGTCCACGACCAGAACCGAGATCACGCGCCTTGCCTCCAGCACCGGGGGGCCCGCGGCACTTGCGAGGCCCGTCACGTTCCAGCGGGCTAATCGGCGTCGCATCCGGCGTGGATAAGGGAAATTCCAAAAGAACCGCCGCTGCCCGGAGCATTCCGGACAGCGGCGGGGGTGCGGCTCGGGTGCTCGTTGTTCCGCCGCCCGCGGCCTCGGTGCGGACCTTCGCCGCCGCCGCCCGCGGCCTCGGTGCGGGCTTTCACCGCCGCTGCGCCATTTCCGCCGCGTGGCGACCGCTTCGCCGCCTTCACCATGCGGCGTCCGTTTCGCCGTACCCGCGGGCGGCCGCTCGCCGTCCGCAGCGCGCGGAGGCCGTTTCGCCGGTCGCGGCGCGTGCGGAGGCCGTTGCGCCGTCCCGCGGCGCGCGCGGAAGCCGTTGCGCCGTCCCCGCGGCGCGCGCGGAGGCCGTTTTGCCGTCCGCAGCGGGCGCGGAAGCCGTTGCGGCCGTCCCCGCGGGTGGCCGTTTCGCGGTTTGCGGCGCGCGCGGGGGCGGTTTCAGCTCGCGAGCGGGCCGAGGGCGGTGAAGTACGGGTCGAGGAGGCGGCGGGCGGTGGCCGAGTCGAGCAGGTCGCGGACCATGAGCGCCTGCACGGCACCGCTCAGGAGGTTCCAGACGCCGCCGGCGCGGTCGGCCACCGGGACGCCGGAGCGGTCCAGGGCCTGGACGAGCAGGAGCTGGGCGGCGGCGCCGGCGCGGACGCGGCCGGAGAGGAAGACGGCCCAGGAGGCCGAGTGCACGGCCGGCGCCCAGTCGGACAGGCCGGGGCGGGAGCTGTCGGTGACCTTGTTCAGGCTGCGCATCTCGTCGGCGGTCAGCGCGCCGACGCGGGCGAGCAGGCGGTGCACGTCGTCGGCCTGCGGGCCCAGGTCGTGCTCGCGCTCGGGCAGGGCGCGCACGGCCGAGACGAACGGCGCCGCGAGCTTGCGGCGGGAGTCGTCGGAGAGCAGCTCGCGGAGGTAGGCGGCCGCGGCGGCGTCGGAGAGCACGCCGGTGGCCTTGCTGGCGACCGGGCTCTGCCGCTGCCGCGGGGTGCGGGCCTGCGGGGCCGGCATGGTGGCCGACGGCGCCGGGCGCTTGCCCCAGGTCCAGTCGAGCACGTCGTACCGCAGGCAGTGCAGCAGCCCGTCGAGGGTGCCCAGCGGGGCCCGCTCGATGACGGTCAGCGTGCCGGCGTCGGCGGCGTTCGCCCGGCGCTCCTGGGCGGCGGCGTCGACGTCGCGCCACAGGTCGACCCGGTCCCAGTCGTCGTCGGCGCGGGCCGAGGCCATCGCCGGAAGGTCACTCTGCGTGAGGGTCAGACCGCGGAGCAGTACATCGGCGGCGGCCGATCCGCCCTGCAGGCGGGAGAGGTCGAAGCCGAGAACGGGGGCGCTAACCAGGCTGTACATGCAACTAGTCTGCAACGCAGCTGCACCCCGGTCTGTCCACCGATCGGGCCGCGGGGCGACTGTCAGTGACCGACAGCCGCCCCGCGCCTCAGATTCGGAACCGCGCCACCAGCGCTCGCATCTCGCTCGACATGCGGGACAGATCCGACGCTGCGCGTTGTGCTTCGGCTACGTTGCGTGACGTATTCTGGGTCGCCGAGGCCACCGTGGAGACGTTGGTCGCGATCTCGGCCGAGCCGGTCGCCGCCTCGCCGACGCTGCGGTTCATCTCGTTCGTGGTGGCCGTCTGCTCCTCCACCGCCGAGGCGATGGTGAGCTGGTAGTCGTTGATCCGCGAGATGATCTGGCCGATCTCGCCGATCGCCGCGACCGCGCCGGTGGTGTCGGCCTGGATCGCCTCGACCCGCCGCGAGATGTCCTCGGTGGCCCGCGCGGTCTCCTGCGCGAGCTCCTTGACCTCGTTGGCCACCACCGCGAAGCCCTTGCCGGCCTCGCCCGCCCGGGCCGCCTCGATGGTCGCGTTGAGCGCGAGCAGGTTGGTCTGCTCGGCGATCGAGGTGATCACCTTGACCACGTTGCCGATCTCGGTCGAAGATTCCCCCAGCCGGCTCACCGCCTGGTTGGTCGACTCGGCCGCCATCACCGCCTGCGAGGCCACCTTGGCCGCCTCGCTCGCGTTCTGCGCGATCTCGCGGATCGACAGGCCCATCTCGTCGGCCCCGGCGGCCACGGTCTGCACGTTGCGCGAGACCTCCTCGGCCGCGAGCGCGACGACCCCGGCCTGGTCGCTGACCTCGCCGGTGCCGGAGGCGATCTGCGCGCTCACCCCGGTCAGCTCGCCGGCCGATGAAGCCAGCGACGTCGCCGTGTGATCCATCGTCTGTACCGTCACCCGCATACTGTCCGTCGCCTTGTTCAACGCCGCGGCCATCACCCCGACCTCGTCGGTCGAGCGCACGTCGACCTTGGTCGTCAGGTCCCCGTCGGCCACCGCACCGAGCACGTCCGCGACGCGCCGCAACGGCCGTACGACCAGGGCGGTGACCCACATCCCGATCCCGAACGCGGCGATGAGCCCGACCACGGCCGCGATGATCATCAGCATCCGGCTGGTCCGGTAGTCGTCCTCGGCACTGGTCCGCCACGCCTCGGCCTGGGCGATGTCCTTGTCCTGCAGCCGGCTGATGGCCTCCTTGGCCTTGGTCAGCTGCGGCTGGCCCTGGGCCGACATCACCGTGACGTACTGCTCGACCCCACCGGCGGCGATCGCCTGCGCCGCCACGCCGTCACGCACCTCACGGTAGGCCTGCACGGAGTTCTCGATGACCGCAACGTCGGCGTCGCGGTCGCTGGGGGCGCCGTCGCGGTACCGCGTGATGGCGTCGGCCAGATCGGCGTCGGCGGCCTTCTGCTGATCCGGATTCAGCGACCCGATGATGTCGGTCAGCGCCTGGCGCACCTCCGACAGCGCGACGAACTGCCGATTCTGCGCGGTGAACTGCCGCATGGTGTCATTGGCGCTGCTCAGCGACTTGAGCCCGAAGAACGTGATGACGAGCGTGACGACGCCGCCGACCGCGATCGCGGTGAGAACCTTGGCCCGCACGCTGCGATTCGTGAACCAGCTCATGTTTCTATTCCTCGCGGGTGGTGCCGGGCGGGTTGGTGTTGACGGCTTTCTGCGTGTCCAGGGCGAGCAGCAGCCGGCCGTCGAGCTTGAACGCGCCGGTGATGAGCGCGCGGGCGCGGCCCTGCAGGGTGTCCGGCGGCGGTTCGAACGTGTCGTCCTGCAGCGTCACGACCTCGCCGATGCGGTCGACGAGCAGTGATACCGACTCCTCGTCGGTCTTGACGATGACGTTCATCGCCGGCTCGGCGGTCTTCGTGCGCGGCGGCAGCCCGAGCTGCACCCGCAGGTCGACCGCGGCGATGACCTGGCCGCGCAGGTTGAACAGGCCGCCCACGCTCTCGGGGGCGAGCGGCACCGGGGTGTACTGGTCGAAGGAGAGAACCTCCTGGACCTTGGCGACGTCGAGGCCGAAGAGCTGGTCGGCGACCTCGAAGGTGGCGTACTGACGGCTGGCCATGGGTTCAGGCTCCGGCGGTCTGGTAGGAGGAGGTGTAGTCGGCGTCGGTGCCGGTCTGGTACTGCTCGTACGGGTCCATCGAGGTGTGGAACAGCGGGTCGGCGGCGAGGATGGCCCGCCGCACGTCCAGCAGCTCGGTGACGCGCTGCTGGATGACGGCCGAGCCGAGCAGGCCGTCGTCGCCGAAGTCGCGCTTGGAGTCGTCCAGCCCCTCCTCGACGATGTCGATGATCTTCTCCACGGCGAGCGCGACCGAGCGGCCGTTCTCGGTGTAGACGACCACCGGTACCGTCGGCCCGGCTTCTGTCTCGTAGGCCCCGAGCAGGTGCGAGAGGCGCAGGACGGGCAGGATCTGGTCGCGGTACTGCACGACCTCCCGGCTCCCGGTGCGCTCGATCCGCTCGACCGGGAACTCCTCGAGCCGGGTGACCATGTCCAGCGGGATCGCCACCCGCCGGTCGCCGACGCCGGCGATGAGCAGCCGGTCGGCGTTGCCCCCGCCCCGGCGGACGGTCGCCTCGGCGTTCTCCCGCTCGCCGCTGGCCGCCAGGTGGGCCCGGCGGGCGAGCGAGGCCACGTCGAGGATGAGCGCGACCCGGCCGTCGCCGAGCAGGGTGGCCCCGGCGTAGACCCCGATGTCCTTGAACCGCGAGGTGAGCGGCTTGACCACGACCTCCTCGGTGTTCAGGACGCGGTCGACCACGAGCCCGAAGCGCTTCCCCTCGGCCTGCAGCACCGCCACGTAGACGTCGGTGTCGTGCTCGCCGCCGTGTGCCACGCCGAGGGTCTCGTCGAGGTAGACGAGCGGGAGGAGTTTGCCTCTCAGGCGGTACACCGGAGCGCCCATCGCATGTTCGACGACACGACCGGACTGGCCGTCGAGATAGACCAGCTCGTGCACCGCCACCTGGGGGATGACGTAGCGCTCCTGCGCGCACTCGATGGTCAGCGCCTGGATGATCGCGAGCGTCAACGGGATCGTGAGCCGCCACGTGGTCCCCTTGCCGACCACCGAGTCGACGTCGACGGCGCCACCGATCCGCTCGATGTTCGTCTTCACCACGTCCATGCCGACGCCGCGGCCGGAGACGTTGGTGACCGCCTTCGCGGTGGAGAAGCCCGGCTTGAACACCAGGCCGAGGATCTCGCGCTTGTCCATCGCGGCGAGCTGGTCGCGGGAGACGATGCCCTTCTCCACGGCGATCCGCGCGATCTTGTCAGGATCGATGCCGGAGCCGTCGTCGCGGACCTCGACGATGACGTGCCCGCCTTCGTGGTACGCGCGCAGTGTCAACGTCCCCTCGGCAGGCTTGCCGGCCGCGACCCGGTCCGCGGGCGTCTCGATCCCGTGGTCGACGGCGTTGCGCACGAGGTGGGTCAGCGGGTCCTTGACCGCCTCCAGCAGCGAGCGGTCGAGCTCGGTCTCCTTGCCCTCCTGAGCCAGCTTGATCTGCTTGCCGAAGGTCGAGGAGAGGTCGCGGACGACGCGGGGCAGCTTCGACCAGATGTGGTCGATCGCCTGCATGCGGGTCTTCATCACCGATTCCTGCAGCTCGGAGGTGATGAGATTGAGCCGCTGGCCCGTACGCGTCATGCCGGGGTCGGACACGGTGCCGATGGCCCGCACGAGCTGGTTACGGGTGAGCACCAGCTCGCCGACGAGGTTCATGAGCTTGTCGAGCAGATCGACGTCGACGCGGATGGACTGGTCGGCGACGCTGCGGCGGGAGGTGCCCTCCTCGCCCGGCTCGGGCGCGCCCTTGGCCCCGGCGGGCGGCGTGGGCGGCTTTTGAGATCCGGGCTTCTCTTGTACTGCGGCGGCCGGCTGCTGGGTCCCCGCGGCGGGCGCGGCCGCCGTGGCGGGCGACTGCGCGGCGGGCGTGGCGGACGGCTGGACGGCGGCGGCTGTCGCGCCGGGTGTGGCAGAGGGCTGGACAGCGGCTGTGGCGCCGGGTGTGGCGGACGGCTGGACTGCGGGTGTGGCGGCGGGCCCGGCGGACGGCTGGGGTGTGGCGGCGGCTGGTTGGGGCGTGGCTGGGACCTCGACGATCGCGACGACCGGCTGGACCACGACGACCTCGGCCGGCGGCTCGACGACCACGGGGGTGCCCTCGATGACTACCGGGACGCCTTCGACCACGGGCGTGCCGGCGGCCGCGGCGTCCGGGGCCGACGCGGCGGGCGTGGCATCAGTGGCCGGTGTGGCCGGCGTGGCGGTAGCGGCGGGTGCGGCGGGGGTCGCGGCCTTGGCGGCGTCGTCGGTGATGCAGGCGTTGACCGCGGCGACCACTTCGGAGTCGTCGCCGGGCAGCTCCTGGCCGTTTTCCTCGATCTCGGCGAGCAGCCCGCGCACCGTGTCGACCATGCGCAACAGGGCGTCAGTGGTGGCCGGCGTCATCTCCTGCGCACCGTCACGCAGCCGCGACAGCAGCGACTCACCGACGTGGGTAACCTTTTCGAGGCGGTGGAAGGCCAGGAAGCCGGACGTGCCCTTGATGGTGTGGATCGTCCGGAAGATCGAGGAGAGCAGCTCGCGCGAGCCCGGCTGGGCCTCGAGCGCGACCAGGTCCCGGTCCAGCTGGTCGAGGTTCTCGTGGGACTCGACGAGAAACTCCTGGACAATGTCACCCAAATCGCTCACGACCAGGCGCTCCTTCCGTCCCCACCCAGGGGACACGACACGCATCGGGACGAACCCCGCGGTTCGCACCCACTGGGACAATCGGCACCCGCCGTGCCCGGTAAAGGAGATCCTGTGAGGGCGCCGTCACCGGGCGTAGGCGCTCGGTTTCGAACCCCGCTCCGCTCGGGCGCGGCCTCCTGATGCCACCGGGCTGGCGGCACGCACCGACGCGACCGAGCACCCAGGCCACACGTCGACGCCGCGCGCGGACACCACACGTCGACGCGGCGTGTGGAGACCACGCGCGGACACCACGCTTTGATGCGGCGTGTGAAGACCACGCGTTGATGCGGCGCGCGGACACCACGCGTTGATGCGGCGCGCGGACACCACGCGTTGATGCGGCGTGTGGACGCGGCCTGCAGGCTCGGCCCGCGGGCGCAACGTCCCGGAGGGCACGCCGCGACGCCACGTTCGGAGGCGGGCCGTCACGGCACCCGTCGACGGCGTGTGTGCGGACACGACGCGCGGACACGACGCGCGGACACGACGCGCCGACACGACGCGCCGACACGACGCGCCGACACGACGCGTGGGGCTAGGTCAGTTCGGCTGGGCGTGGGCCCTCGTGCGGGTCGCGGCGGATCAGGGTGGCCTGGCGGATGAGGCGGCGGGCGGTGCTCAGGCGGGGTTCGTCGGTCATCAGGGTCAGTACCGGGCTGGCGCCGGGCGGGGGCGGGTCGAGTGCCGTGCCGTCCTCGGGGCGTACGACGCGGGCCTCCATCACGCGGTAGACGAACCAGGTGTCCCGGGTCTCCAGGATGACGGGATCGCCGATGTCGAGGCGGTCGAGGTTCCAGAAGACGCCCGGCACCCGCTCCCCCGCGATGCCGGTGTTGCCAGCCGTGCCGATCGGTGCGGTGCCGGGGATGTAGCCCGGTCCGGGTCGCCGGTCGTCGCGCGCGGTCGCGTCGAGCACGACCAGGTCGGCGCTGAGGGTCGGCAGGTGCAGGCGCGCCTGCGGCCCGGTGGCGGGCGCGGCCGCGTCGCTCGCCCAGCGGGCGTCGAGCTGCTGGGAGAGACGCTGCTGGGCGGACTGGATCTCGCGGGTGCGCCCCCACCAGTCTGGCGCCGCCGTTGCGCCTCCGGCCAGCGCGGCCAGGACCAGCAGCACCGCCGCGACCAGGACCAGCCGGCGGAACCTCATAAACCGACTATATGCGTACTAACCGGTCTCAGATGGTCTCCACTTGGAAGGTGGTGGGTAGCGGCCGGCGCGGGAACGCCCTACAGGCCGCAGCAACCTAGTCAGCCAGCGCGGGGACGCCCGACGAGCGGCGGCCGAAGAGGAACACCGCGCCCGCGGCGCAGGCCAGGACGCCGATCGCGCCGGCCAGAACGAGCGTCTCGCGGGGCCCGACGGCCTCGCACAGCGCGCCCAGCACCGGTGCGCCGACCATGCCGCCCAGGGCACTCACCAGAGCGACCGCCGCCAGGACACGGCCGCGCATGTCCTCGCTGGTGTCGAGCTGGGCGCGGGTCGTGACCGTGGTGTCGACGATGACCGCGGCGGCCGCGATCGGGATCAGCACGGCGGCGAAGGACCAAAGCCCGGGTGCGGCGCCGGCGATCATCTGCAGGACGCTCGCGGCCAGGCCGGCCGCGATCAGGAGGTGGTGGCGCAGTGCGCGGAAGCGGCCGACGGCGAGGGCGCCCAGGACGGTACCGGCGGCGAAGACCGTCGACAGGACACCGTATCCCGCCGGACCGCCCGACAGCGGGCCGAAGCTCATGGCGGCCATAGTGACCTGGTAGTTGCGGCCGATGCTGCCGAGGACGAAGGCGACGGCCAGGGTGACCAGGACGGCCGGCTGGGTCGCGAGGTAGCGGAAGCCGGCCCGCACGGCGCCCTTCTCGGCCGGGGCGGCGGATTCGAGCCGGTGCAGCGAGGAGGTGCGCATCGCGAGGAGGGCGGCGATGACGGCCGAGAAGCTCACCGCGTTGGCGATGAACAGCGCGGCCGGGCCGGCGGTGGCGGCGACCACGCCGCCGGCGCTCATGCCGATGATGCGGCCCGTGGAGCTGATCAGCGAGCCGTTGGCCAGCGCCTGGCCCAGCAGCTCGGGGCCGGCGACCATGCCGCCGAAGCGGCCGAGGGCGGGGCCGTCGGCGGCGGTGACCATGCCGGTGAGGAAGGACAGGGCGTACAGCCACCAGAGCTGCCCGCCGAGCAGCACCACGGCGGCGAAACCGGCCGACAGCACCGCGTGCGCCGCCTGCGTGGCCAGCAGGATCCGGCGCACCGGCAGGCGGTCGGCGAGCGCGCCACCGAGCGGGCCGAGCAGCAGGATCGGCAGCGTCTGCAGCATGAGCGCGAGGCCCATGCTCGTCGTGGAGCCGGTGGCTTGCAGGACGAACCAGTTGACCCCCAGGACCTTCATCCACGTGCCGGTCACGGAGACCAGGTCGGCGGCGGCCCAGAGGCGGTAGTTTCGCGAGTTCAGAAGGCGCACGGAAGGTCGCATCGGAAGCGGGCCGCGGCTCGGCAACGATGAACCGCCATGCCCACCGTTGCGCAACCGAGCCGCACCGGCCCCGGCGATGCCCCGCTGAGCGCTGATCCGGCCCGCGCGAACCGGCTCGCAACCGCGCTACATCAGTCGGAAAACGCCGAATCCGGGGTTGCACCCGCGCGGGCAACCGGGCTGCACCGTGGGCGGCGCTGAATAAGCGTTGTGCGAATCTGGCTCTGGTTCCTCGGCGGCGCCGGGGCGCTCTCCACCGTCGCGGCGATCGTCGCGCCCGGTGGCAAGGGCGCCCTGAACTCCGCGATCCTGCTCGGCTGCCTGGCGGTGGCCGCGATCGCGCTGCGCCGGCAGCGGCCGGAGCCGCGCGTCGCGTGGTGGCTGCTGTTCAGCGGGGTCGTCGCCTCGGCGGCCAGCACCATCGCGCTGTCGGTGGTGCCGAACGCGCCCGAGGAGCTGGGGGCCGGCTACTTCTTCTGCTACCCGCTCACCGCGACCGGCCTGTGGCTGATCGCGCGCCGGTTGCGGCCCTGGTCGTCCACGCGAATTTTCGACGCGACCATCATTCTGATCGGGATCGCGCAACTGACCTGGATTTTCGTCTTGTACCCGCTGCTGCACCGCAGTGGCCTCAAGCCCCTCGACGCGATCGGGGTCAGCCTGATCGCCGTGTGCGACCTGGTCACCGTCGCGCTGCTGCTGCGCGTCGTGCTCGCCGTGCGCCGCAGTGCGGTGGCGCTGCTTGTGCTTGCCTCGGCCGCGGTGATGGTGTGCTCGGACGCGTTCTACATCGTCAAGTACGTCGCCGGCCGCGGCACCGAGGTCATCAGCTCGTTCTCGGCGGTGGGCTGGCTGACCTGGGCGCTGCTGTTCGCGGCGGCGGCCCTGCACCCCGAGGCCCGCACGGCCCTGGTGCGCGCACGCAAGGGCCGGGGCGATTACGGTACCCCCATCGGCGGCTTCATCGCCCTCTCGCTGCTCGGCCCCGGGCTCCTCGTCGCCGACCTGGTCCTGCGCCGCGGCGTCGACCCGTGGCGGCACGCCCTGGTGCCCGCGGTGCTCACCGGCGCGCTGATGGTCGCCATGGTGCTGCGCCTCGGCCGGGCCCTGCGCGACCGCGTGCGGCTGCAGCAGGAGCTCGCCTTCCGCGCCCAGCACGACGTGCTCACCGCCCTGGCCAACCGCGATCTGTTCCGCAGCAGCCTGCAGGAGGAGATCGACGCCCAGCGCGAGATCGGCCTGCTCATCATCGACCTCGACGGCTTCAAGGACGTCAACGACACCCTCGGCCACCCGGCCGGCGACGAGCTGCTGCTGCACGCGGCCGAGCGCCTCCGCGCGTGTGCCGGGCCTGAGCCGCTGCTGGCCCGGCTCGGCGGCGACGAGTTCGCCGTCGTCTGCGGCCCGGAGGTGCTCGAGGACCTCGCCGGCGCACTGGTCCGCGAGCTCGCCCAGCCGTACCGCGTGGCCGGCCGCGAGCAGCGCATCAGCGCCAGCATCGGGGTGTACTCCGGCCACCCCGTCACCACCGGCGAGGCGCTGCAGAGCGCGGACATCGCCCTGTACGCCGCGAAGGAGGCCGGCCGCAACCGCTTCGTGCGCTACCACCCGGCCCTGCGCGAGGCCCACGTCGCGCACACGCTGCTCGCCGACCAGCTCCGCGCGGCGGTCGAGAGCAGCACCGGCTTCGCGATGCACTACCAGCCGGTGGTCGACGTGCACACGACGCGCATCACGGCCGTGGAGGCGCTGCTGCGCTTCACCACGCCGGAGGGCAACGCGGTCTCGCCCGCCGTGTTCGTGCCGGTCGCCGAGGAGATCGGCCTCATCGGCAAGCTCGGCGCGTGGGTCCTCGAACAGGCCTGCACGGACGCGAAGGCCTGGCACGACGCGCACGGCATCTCGGTGACCGTGAACGTCTCGGGCCGCCAGCTGCGCAACCCCGCGTTCGCCGACGAGGTCCTGGCCGTGCTCAGGCGCACCGGGCTCCCGGGCGCGGCGCTGGTCCTGGAGATCACCGAAACCGTGCTGGTCACGGCCTCCCTGGAGGAGACGGCGGAGGTCAGCCGGCGCCTGGCCCGCCTCCGCGCGTTCGGCATCCGCATCGCCATCGACGACTTCGGCACCGGCTACTCCTCGCTGGCCTACCTCCGCACGCTCCCCCTCGACGTGCTGAAGATCGACCGCGCCTTCGTGCACCGCATCGAGGAGCGGCAGGACAAGGCCCTCTTCCGGGCGGTCGTGGAACTCGCGCGCAGCATGTTCCTGACGCCGGTCGCGGAGGGCGTCGAAACCCCAGGGCAGGCTTCAGTACTGCGTGAGCTCGACTGCGCCCACGCGCAAGGCTTCCTGTTCGCCCGCCCCATGCCCGCTCCCACACTCGCCGCCCTGCTGGAGGAGCGCGCCGCGACGCCCGCCGCAGCGCTGGCCTGAACCGGCCAACCACCGCGCGGCGCAGAGCCTAGAAGCGGGGCGAAAAGCTCAGGAGCGCGGCGAGAAGCGCAACGGCCAGTGGTTGCGAGCCGAGTCGCGCCGCGAGGACGCACCCGGGAACCGCGAATCGCGGCGGGGCGGCGGAGCAAAGGGCGACGACGACCGCCACGGCTCGTCACCAGAACGTCCGGACGAGGTCGCGGCCCAGAGGCCCGGCTTCAGGTAGTGCATCGCGTCAGCCCTTGACCGTCAGCAGCGGCCGCAACTCGACCACCGGCTCGGCCACGCCGGCCGTGCTGAGGCTGTCCACCACCGGCCGCACCTCCTTGTACGCCCACGGCGCCTCCTGCTTCAAGTCGCGGCGCCACGCGCCGATGATGTCGCGGCGGGTCGACACCGCGGGATCCCGGTGGTTGAGCGGCGTCACCACGCGGAAGTCGCGTAGGAAGGCGTCCAGCTCCGCGTCGCTCCCGCGCGCGGCCGCGCCGCGGGGGACGCTGCGGCCGGCGCCGTGGCAGGCGCTGGTGAGGGAGCGCTCGTTGGCCAGGCCGCGCAGCAGGTAGCTCGGCGCGCCCATCGAGCCGGGCACGATGACCGGCTCGCCCCAGCCGTCCGCGGACAGGCCGGCCGGCGTGGCCCCCTTGCGGTGCACGACGGTGTCGTCGTCCCCGAACCACATCAGGTTGTGCGGGGCGTCGTAGACCAGCCGGGCCTCCAGCTCCCCCACGGCCGCGGTGAGCCCGTCGCGCATCATCCGGCTCAGGAAGAACCGGTTGCCGAGCGCGAAGTTGGCGGCGTTGGCGAAGCTCGTACGGTACCGATGCAGGCTCTTGTCCTTGAAAAGCATTGGCACGATGCCGTTGGCGGGCAGGGCGACCCCGGCGGGCCACGACTTGCGCGCGAGGTCGCGGCCCGTCGCGCCGGCCTGGTGGCCCAGGGACAGCGAGCCGCTGTGCACCATGGTGACCACGCGCCCGGGCGTCAGGCCCCACGCGTAGGCCGTCGGGCCGTCGTGGACCGCCGCGACGTACTGCAGCTCCGCGAAGTGGTTGCCGCCGCCGACGCTGCCGATGATGGAGTCGTAGCTCGTGCCGCCGCCGCTCTGCACCCAGTCGCGGAACTCGTCGGCGTGCGCGGCCGGGAAGCCGGTGGCGTGCAGGCGGCCGGCGTCGCGCACGTCGTCGTCGAACAGGCCCGGCAGCCCCTCCCGCAGCAGCCCCTCGCGCTGCGCGGGGGTCAGGCCGATGTGCCGGCCGCCCTCGAAGAACAGGTGGCGCAGGCGGCGCTCCAGCTCGTCCAGGCGCGGGCGCACCTCGTCGACGGTGAGCGACGTCGCCTCCACGCGCATCCCGCAGTTGATGTCGTTGCCGACGGCGTGCGGTACAAGTGCGGCGGTTGTCTTGATGACGGTGCCGATCGGGATCCCGGCGCCCTTGTGGAAGTCGGGGGTGCACACGACCTGCTCGATGCGCGCATCCGGGCTGAGCGTCTGCAGGCTGCGCTGCGTCTCCAGCACCGTCAGCAGCTCGTCCAGCGCGGCCGGCTCGAGCGGGACGTCGGGACCGGCGCAGATCTCGACCGGGATGTCGTAGGAATTGGGCAGCGTCGTCCAGGACTCGTCGAGCCGGACGAGACGGGGATCGGTCCGCTTCAGCATCGTGCCCCGAAGCGTAGGCTCCGGGGCACGCGGCGAGCGATCGATTTTCAGACGGTCAGCACCCAGCTGTCCAGGTAGCCCGCGCCGCCCTTCGCGGTGTCGCGCACGCGCACCTTCCAAACGCCATTCCGGTTGTACTTGCTGAGGTTCACGGTGTACACCGCGTTCAGCCCGTTCGCCTTGTCCCGCTTGTTCGCGCTCTTGAGCTTCTTGACCGCGCCGTTGGGGGCGATCAGCTCGACGGTCAGGTCGCCGCGCTTCGGGTACGCCACGTGCACCTCGACCTTCGCCGCCCGCGACGCCTTGCCCGCGCACCCGGTGACGGCCACGGCCGACACGGCGGTCCCGCGGTCGCGCAGCACGACGTCGTTGCCGTTGGAGCGCACGTTGCAGGGCTGCACCGGCGCGACGACGGGCGCGGAAGCGACGACCGTGGCGGGGGTGGCGGGGGTGGCGGCCGGGGCGCTCTCGGGCTGGTGCGTGGGGGCGGTGGTGGTGGTCGGGACGAGGTTCAGGAGGCGGTTGGGCGAGCCGGCGCCGGGATCGGTCACCGCGTTGTTCACCGAGCCGGCCACGAGCGCGTCGCGCACCTGCGACGGCGTCGCGGTCGGGTTGGCCGACAGGAACAGCGCGGCCGCGCCGGCCACGTGCGGCGTCGCCATGGAGGTCCCGCTCATCACCGTCGTACCGGTGTCGGAATCCTTGCTGTCGCTCGTGATGGCCACGCCGGGGGCGAAGATGTCCAGGCACGAGCCGTAGTTGGAGAACGAGGCGCGCGCGTCGTTCTGGTCGGTCGCGCCGACGGTGATCGCCTCGGCGGTGCGGGCCGGGGACATCGCGCAGGCGTCGGTGGCCGCGTTGCCGGCCGCGACCGCGTAGGTGATGCCCGCCGCGATCGAGTTGCGCACGGCCTGGTCGACCGAGCCGTCCGCGTCGCCGCCGAGGCTCATGTTCACCACGGCCGGCTTCTGCGCGTTGGCGGTGATCCAGTCGATGCCGGCGATGATGCCGGAGTAGCTGCCGGAGCCGTCGCAGCCGAGCACCCGCACGCCGACCAGCCGCACGCCCTTGGCCACGCCGTAGGTGGCGCCGCCGACGGTGCCGGCGACGTGCGTGCCGTGGCCCTGGCAGTCGCTCGCGTCGGTGTCGTTGTCCACGAAGTCGTACCCCGAGCGGGCCCGTCCCTGGAAGTCCGTGTGCGACATGCGGATGCCGGTGTCCAGGACGTAGGCGGTCACACCGGAGGCGGGCGCCGGGTAGGTGTAGGTCCCGCTCAGCGGCCGGCTCACCTGGTCGATGCGGTCCAGGCCCCACGGGGCGTTCGACTCCGTGTCGGCCACCTTGACCGTCTTGTCCTGCTGCACGTAGTCGACGAGCGGGTTGGCCGCGAGCCGCTTGGCCGCCTTCTCGGTCAGCTGGGCCGAGAAGCCCTTGAGCGTCTTGCTGAACGAGCGGCGCACCGTGCCGCCGGACTGGGTGGCGAGCCGGTTCGCGTCGGCCGCGGTGGTGCCGGCGGCGACGGTGTCCTTGAAGACCACGATGTACCGGTCCCGGATCGAACCAGCCTCGTTCGCGCCCAGGATGGTGCCCTCGGGCGAGGCCAGCGCGGGCGTGCCCGCCCCGACGAGGCCGGCGGTCACCGCGGCCGCGATCAGGGTCGTACGGAGGAACGCTCGCATGATGCCGGAGCTCCAATCAGAGGACGCCATTTCGGTGCCGTTCCAGATTGGGCAAGGCGGGGAGCGCCGCCGGGTCGCCGGTCGTTGCCGCCCGGTTGCGGGCAGACTGGTGCCATGCAGGACTCGCTGGCGGTGTTCGACATCGATGGAGTGGTCGCCGACGTGCGCCACCGGCTCAAGTACCTGGACCGCCGGCCCAAGGACTGGGGGCGCTTCTTCGCCGCCGCGGACCGCGATCCGGTACTCGACGAGGGCGTGGCGCTGGCCCGCTCGTACGCCGAGTCACACGTGCTGGTGTGGCTGACGGGGCGGCCGGAGTACCTGCGCGACGTGACCGCGGCGTGGCTGCGCGCGGCCGAGCTGCCGGCCGACCTGCTGTTCATGCGCCCGCCGACCGACCGCCGCCCGGCCCGCGAGTTCAAGGCCCGGCAGCTGGCCCGGATGGCCCGGGAGTCGGCGGTGGAGATCGTGGTTGACGACGACCCCGAGGTGGTCGCCCGGCTGCGCGGCCTGGGCTATCCGGTGCGCCTGGCCGACTGGGTCCCGCACTCCTCGACCCTGCGCAAGGCCCAGGAGCAGGAGGGGCGCACGTAGGCCGCCAGAACGCCCTACGAGGCCGCGCCCGCGCGCTGCTCGATGGTGCTCACCAGCCGCTCGGCCACGGTCGTCAGCGGCAGCCCCAGCCGCCCGGCGGTGCCCCGCAGCACGTCCAGGGCGGCCTCGGCCGAGCAGGCCCGCTGGACCATCATGATGCCGACCGCGCGGTTCACCGTCTCGCCGTCGGTCAGCGCCTCCTTGAGGGCCTCGGTGAGCTGGGCGTGCACGCCCGCGCGGCGCTCCCGGTCCAGCACCGCCGAGAGCAGCAGGCCCGCGTGCTCGGCGACGAGCATCGCGGTCAGGCCCACGTCGGTGGTGAACAGGCCCGGCTCGGCCGCGTAGACGGTCAGCGCCCCGAGCGCGTGCGAGTCGATGTCGACCGGCACCGCGAGGACCGCCTTCACCCCGGCCGCGAGGGCGCGCGGGCGCCAGTCCGGCCAGCGGTCGTCCGCGGCCAGGTCGTCACTGAGCGTGAGGTCCCGGGCGCGGATGGCCTCCATGGAAGGGCCGGCGCCGCTGTCGTACTGGCTGTCGAGCAGCGACTCCGGCAGGCCCGACGAGGCCGCCGCCGTCGACGGCCCACCCGAGCGGACCAGCGTGACCGCGCACCAGGACGCCCCGTCGACCAGGTCGGCGGCGGTCTCGACGAGGTCCTCCAGTGCCTCCTCGAGATCGTCACTCGCGATCAGCCGGGCGGTCAGCTGGCGTAGTACGGCGGCGAACTCCACGGTGTGGAGGTCTGTCACGGCTCCCCCTTCGTCGAACCGGGGGGCGTACTACCCGTGGCGCGTTCTTCTCAACCCTCAGGAACCGGCCCTCAGCCGTCGAGCAGGGCTCGGCGCAACCCCTCCAAAGTGCGGCTGAGCAGGCGCGACACGTGCATCTGGGAGATGCCGAGATCGGCCGCGATCTGGGCCTGGGTCCGGTTGCCGTAGAAGCGCAGCGACAGGATCCGCCGCTCCCGCTCGGGCAGCCGGGCGATGAGCGGCTTGACGGCCTGGCGGAACTCCACGCCGTCGATGTCGCGGTCGTCGTCGCCCAGCACGTCGGCCAGGGTGCCCGCGTCGTCGTCGCCGCCGAGCGGGGCGAAGAGCGAGACCGGGCGGTACGCCGAGGAGGCCACCAGCGCCTCCAGCACCTGCTCCTCGTCGATGCCGAGGTGCTCGGCGACGTCCTTCGGGGTGGGCGAGCGGCCGAGGCGCTGGCCGAGCGAGTCGCGCACGCGGTTGATCTCGATGCGCAGCTCCTGCAGCCGGCGGGGCACGTGCACGCCCCAGCCCTTGTCGCGGAAGTACCGCTTGAGCTCGCCGACGATCGTGGGGGTGGCATAGCCGCCGAAGTCGGTGCCGTAGTCCGGGTCGAAGCCCTCGATCGCCTTCATCAGCCCGAGCGCCGCCACCTGGCTCAGGTCGGCCGGCGACTCGCCCATGCCGTGGAAGCGGCGGGCCAGCCGGTCGGCCAGCGGCAGGCTGTGCGCCACCGCGCGGTCGCGCAGGGCGCCGCGCCGCGGATCGGTGCGGTCCAGGGCGGCCGCCTGGCGCAGCAGCTCGTTGACGGTGGTCCACTGGCTGGGCGGCTCGGCGTCCTCCCCGTGCTCCTCCTCGGGCACCGGCGGGGCACCGGGCGGCGGGTCGTCGTAGGCCCGCAGCTGCTTCGCCGCCCCGATGATCTCCAGCACGTCCAGGACCAGGTCGGACGCGCCCGGTGCACGCAGTGCCCCGCCGCGCTCCTGGGCCTCCGTCTGGGCGCGCAGCAGGGTGTCGGCCGCCGCGCAGTCGAGCAGGCGCAGGCGGGACAGGTCCACGGTCAGGCTGAGCTGGCCGGCGTCGAGGCGCCGGGAGAGCGCGACCCGCAGGCCGACACTCGCCGAATAGTCCAGAACCCCGGAAGGACGCAGAATCTCGTCGTCGCCATTCCGCCAGGTGTCCAGTTCAAGTACCGAATCCGTAGGCATTGTCTCCATGGCGGAGACTCCCCCTAATCTCCTAGGCGGATTTGCTTTCCGGATTACTGTACGCAGCAATTCGCCCCGGAATTCAGGGCGAAAGGATGAGTTCCGGGGTGAGCCTTTGACCGGCAATAACTCCCCCGTGTTTTTCAATTGGCGACGGTCGCCCACACCACCTTTCCGTCAGGCACCGGAATGCAGCCCCAGGCGCGGGTCAGCGCGCTCACCACGAGCAGGCCGCGACCGTCCTCGCGCAGCGTCGCCCCGGCGCCCGGGCGCCCGCCGAGCCGCGGCATGCCCGGCCCGCGGTCGCGGACGGAAACGTGCAGCTGGCGGCGGTCCCGGGCGGCGGCCACCTCCATTTCGGTGCCGGCGTGCCGCAGCACGTTGCTCACCAGCTCGGTGGCCACGAGTTCGGCGATGTCCCGCACCCGGTCGAAGCCCCACCGCAGGCAGGCCCGGCCGACCAGGTGCCGCGCGGCCGAGGTGGCGTCCATCAGCGGCGGGAGGGTGAGGCGCACCCGGCCCGCGGCCGAGCCGCCGGCGGTGTCGGCCAGCGCGGCGTCGGCGGTCGGATAGGTGGGCACCAGCCGGGCCACGGCCATCCGGTCCAGCGCCGAGGCCAGCTGCGGCGGCACGGCGGCGAGCGTCATCGCGCTGCCGGGCCAGGCCGCGGCGTGCTGGGCGAGCGCCGGCAGCACCGTCAGCGCGACATCGTCGTCGTGGCGCAGTTCGGCCACGTCGAGCACGATCACGGACGGCTCGGTCGCCAGGCACGCCAGCACGGCCGAGCGCAACGCCGGGGAACTGTCCACGTCCAGCACGCCGCCGAGGCGCACCACCGTGGCATCACCCCGTCGCTCGATGCGGGCCCGCAGGTCTTCCGCCCTCATGGGGTGATGCTCTACCCACCCCCGGCGTTATAAACACCGCGATCCCGGTGCCAATATTTCGGCACCGGGATCGCGACTGGTTTTTGTTTTAAACGGGCGAAGGGATTTCGCTGTCGCTCCACATCTGCTCGCACATCCGCAGCACATGGGAGTCGGTCAGCGGGGCAAAGTCGTGGTAGTACAGCCCGAGCGCGTGGAACTCGCGCGGGCTGTGGATGTCGATGACCGTGTCGCAGTCGGTGGCGAGCAGATCGACCGACTCGGCCGCGCACACCGGGGCGGCGAAGATCAGGTGCTCGGGCTTGCCGGCCCGCAGCGCCCGGACCGCGGCCCGGGCCGTCACCCCCGTGGCGAGCCCGTCGTCGACGACCACGACCACGCGGCCGGCCACGTCGGGTGCCGGGCGGGAGCCCCGGTAGCGCTCCTGGCGCCGCCGCAGCTCCACGCGCTCGCGCTGGACGGCCGGCGAGAGGTCGTGGACGCTGAGGCCGACGGCGGCCACGGCGCTGAGGTCGAACACGGCGGGGCCGTTCTCGGCGATCGCGCCCACCCCGTGGTCGGACTGCCAGGGCAGCCCGATCTTGCGGGAGATCACCAGGTCGAAGTCGGCCCCGATGGCCTCGGCCACCGCGACCGCGACCGGCACCCCGCCCTTGGGCAGCGCCAGCACCAGCGGCTTCTTGCTCGCCGCGGTCATCTCCGCGGTCCTCGCCTCGGCCGGAGCCTCGCGCCGCCGCAGGTGCTCCGCGATCTCGGCTCCGAGCGTGCGTCCGGCGGCCGTTCGGTCCGCGAACCGCTCGTGCTCAGGCGGCCACATGGCCGTCCCCTTCCACCCGGCCGGCGGTACGCCGGGGTTCGCACGCGATTCGCACATCGATCCGCATCAAGCGGACACCCCCTTCGGTCGGCGCGGTGTTCTGGGGGCTCGAAAGCGCCCGTCCCTGTCGCCGCTCTGCCGCGGCGCCGCGCCCGAGCCGAGACACTACCCGTGCTTGACCTGCCGAAACTTGGATCTTCCGGCACTGCAACCGGCTTACAACCTACGTGGACAGGCAGCTGATCGTGGCGAGCAGGTTGTTGAGCGGGCGGCCCTTGGTGAGCCGGGCGTCGGCGAGGGAGAGGCCGTGCACGGATGTGGCGTGCGGGGCGTTCGCGCTGTAGAAGACCACCGGCAGGTCCGCCGTCGCCGAGTTCTCGCGCAGCAGGTCCAGCAGGTGGTCGCCGTCGACCGGAGGCAGGTGCAGGTCGAGCACCGCCACGTCGAAACGGGGCTGTTCGGAGGCCACGTTCAGGGCCTCCTGGGGTGTCGCGGCGGAGATCACGTGGTGGCCGCCGATCTGCAGGCGGATGGCGGTGGTCTCCCGGATCTCCGCGTCGTCGTCGATGAGCAGGACTCGCGCCATGACCGAATGGTTCCCTTCCGTGAGGATCACAATCTCCTCACCGGGACCCATCGGTCACGGACGCGCGAGATTAAGCCCGCGGGCGACGCCGCCGCATGATGATCACGACGGCCACGACCGCGATGACGACCACGGCGCAGCAGCAGGCACCGATGATGCCGAAACTGCCGGAGCTGCGCCGTCGGCGTTCCAGCTCCAGCCCGGTGTCCAGGGCGTCCAGGGTCGCCGGGCTGAGGTAGCTGTAGATCAGCGCGATCAGAGCGTTCATGCCTTCGACGGTAACCGGCGCTGTCACGCCCGCAGCCAGGCCGTGGTGTCCGGCGGCAGGCTGCCGTCGGCCGCGAGGTCCCCGCTGGCCAGCAGCACCTCACCCGGCGGGAGCGGGGCGGGGGCGGAGCCGAAGTTGGTGATCACCCGGACCGCGCCGTTGACGAAGTCGAGCAGGTCGTCGCCCGCGCTCCAGGTGACCGTGCCCCGGCCGAGCTCGTGGGTGCGCCGCAGCCGCAGCGCCTCGGTGTACATCGAGAGCGTCGAGCCCGGCACGCCCCGCTCGCGGTCGGCGGCGAAGCGGGCCCAGTCCGCCGGCTGCGGGAGCCAGGTGCTGCCGCTCGGGCCGAAGCCGTACGCGGGGGCCTCCGCCTCCCACGGGATCGGCACCCGGCAGCCGTCGCGGCCGCGCACCTCGTGCGAGGAGCGGAACCAGGTCGGGTCCTGGCGCACCTCGTCCGGCAGGGTGGTGTGCTCGGGCAGGCCGAGCTCCTCGCCCTGGTAGACGTAGGCGGAGCCGGGCAGCGAGAGCATGAGCAGCGTGGCCGCCCGGGCCCGGCGCAGGCCCAAGGCCTCGTCGGGCTGCCGGTCGCCGACGCCGATGCCGCCCTGCGTGGAGTAGCCGGGCTCGAAGCCCAACCGGCTCGCATGCCGTACGACATCGTGGTTGGACAGAACCCACGTGCAGATCGCGCCGACCGGTGCCACTCCGGCCAGGCTGGACTCGATCGCCTCGCGCTGGTCGGCGGCCGTCCACGGGGCCATGAGGTAGTTGAAGTTGAACGCCTGGTGCATCTCGTCGGGGCGGACGTAGCGCGCGAGCCGCTCGGCGGGCGCGACCCAGGCCTCGCCGACCATCATCCGGTCGCCGGGGTAGCTGTCGAGGATGCGGCGCCACTGGCGGTACACCTCGTGCACGCCGTCCTGGTCCCACATCGGCGGGGTGCGGTGCTCGGCGCCGGGCGAGGTGATCGGCACCTGCGCCTCGACCCAGTCCGGCAGCCCGCTCTCCTTGATCAGGCCGTGGGCGACGTCCACGCGGAAGCCGTCGACGCCGCGGTCGAGCCAGAAGCGAAGAACGTCTTCAAACATCGCTCGTACTGCCGGCAGGTCCCAGTTCAGGTCCGGCTGGCTCGTGTCGAACAGGTGCAGGTACCACTCCCCGTCCGGCACCCGGGTCCACGCCGGGCCGCCGAAGACGCTCTGCCACCCGTTCGGCGGCAGCTCGCCGTCGACGCCGAGACCCTTGCGGAAGTGGTACCGGTCGCGCGCCGGACTGCCCGGCCCGCCCGCGAGCGCCTCCTGGAACCACACGTGGTCGCTGGAGGTGTGGTTGGGCACCAGGTCGACCACGACGCGCAGGCCGCGCTGCTTGGCCGCGGCCATGAGCGCGTCGAAGTCGGCCAGCGTGCCGAAGCGCGGGTCGACGTCGCGGTAGTCCGCGACGTCGTAGCCCGCGTCGTGCTGTGGAGACGGGTAGAACGGCGACATCCACAGGGCGTCGACGCCCAGCTCGACCAGGTGGTCGAGGCGCGACGTGATGCCGCGCAGGTCCCCCATCCCGTCGCCGTCCGCGTCGGCGAACGAGCGCGGGTAGACCTGATAGATCACGGCATCACGCCACCAGAGCAGCGAACTCACCCCTTGACTCCACCGGCCAGCAGGCCGCGTACGAAATAGCGTTGCAGGGACAGGAAGACGATCAGCGGGATGATCATCGACACGAACGCGCCGGAGGTCAGCCGCTGCCAGTCGTTGCCCCGGGTGCCGGCGAGCTCCGCGAGCCGTGCGGTCAGCGGGCGGTTGCCCTGGCCCGACGTGAACACCAGCGCCACCAGCAGATCATTCCAGATCCACAGGAACTGGAAGATGGTGAGGGAGGCCAGCGCCGGCGTGACCAGCGGCAACACGATCCGCCGGAAGGTCATCGCCGGTCCCGCCCCGTCCACCCGCGCGGCCTCGAAGAGGTCCTTGGGCAGTTCGGACATGAAGTTGTGCAGCAGGAACACGCCCAGCGGCAGGCCGAAGCAGGTGTGGGCGAACCAGACGGCGAAGAAGCCGCCACCCCACTCCGTGTACCCCTTCACGAGCTGGAGCATCGGGATCAGGGCCATCTGCAACGGGACGATCTGCAGCGCGAACACGCCGATGAAGATCCAGTCGCGGCCGCGGAAGTTCAGCCACGACAGCGCGTAGGCCGCCATCGCCGCCATGGTGACCGAGAACAGCACGGCCGGCACGGTGATGACCAGCGAGTTGACGAAGTAGCTGGCGAGCCGGCCGGAGCTGGCCGAAGTACCGAAGACGACCTCGTTGTAGTTGTCCAGGGTCAGGCTCGGGTTCGAGAAGAACGTCCACCAGCCCGTGGTCTTGATGTCCTCCTCGGGCCGCAGCGAGGACACGAACAACCCGAACGTGGGAATCGTCCAGAGCAGCGCGATGATGATCGACACGACGCTGGCCGCGCGGGACGTGAGCTTGCGCCGGACCCGGCTCGCCATCGTGTCGCCGCCCTCGGGCCGGTACAGCGGGCTGGCCTCGGGGACGTCAGCAGCGTCGGTGCTGACGGCGTCAGTGCTGCTCATCGGATCTCCGTTCGGTGCCGCAGTTGCCGGGCCTGGTAGATGACGATCGGCACGACCAGCAGGAACAACAGGACGGCGAGCGCGGAGCCCTTGCCGTCGTCGTAGGAGCGGAACGCCTGGTTGTACATCTCCACGGCGAGCACGCTGCTCTTGAACTGGCCGCCGGTCATGGTCCGGACGATGTCGAAGACCTTCAGCGTGGCGATCGTGATGGTGACGACCACCACGACGACGGCCGGGCGGATGCTGGGCATCGTCACGCGCCAGAACATCTGCCACGGGTTGGCCCCGTCGAGCTTGGCCGCCTCGACGATCTCGGCCGGGATGGCCTTGATCGCGGCGGAGAGGATGACCATCGCGAAGCCGGCCTGGATCCAGATCAGGATCACGATCATGTAGAACGTGTTGCCCGGCGCGTTGCTCAGGAACTGCTGGGGTTCGGCGCCGAACCAGACCAGGATCTGGTTGAGCAGGCCGATCTGCTCCACGCCCGGGTCACGGTAGGCGTAGATGAACTTCCAGATGATCGACGCGCCGACGAGCGAGATGGCCATCGGCATGAAGATCAGGGACTTGGCGATGCCCTCGCCGCGGGCCTTGTCCACCAGCACCGCGTACAGCAGGCCGAAGCCGGTGGCGAACAGCGGGACGCACACCACCCAGAAGAGCGTGTTGCGCAGCATCGTGAGGGTGTCGTCGTTGGTGAAGATCCACGTGTAGTTCTCGAAGCCGATGAAGGCGTCACCGGTCGAGTCGAAGAACGACTGGTACACGGTGCGGAAGAGGGGGTACACCAGGCCCAGGGCGAGCAGGGCCAGCGCCGGGCCGAGGAAGCCAGCCATCTGCAGCCGTTCCTTGCCCCTCCCCCACCGGGGCAGCAGGTCGAGCACGAACAGCAGCGCACCGACGACCACGATGAAACCGGCCATGAACATGAGCGCCGGCCAGATCTTGGCGACGTCCTCGGAGAAGTCGTAATCCATGGGGTGTCCTCCGACCAGCCGGGTCCGGCGCCGTGGTGCGTGGCGCCGGACCCGGACCTCAGTTCAGGTTATTTCGGCCAGGTGCTTTCGATGTAGTCCAGCGTCGCCTTGGTGTCCTTGGTGCCGTTGATCCAGTCGGTCATGCCGGTCCAGAAGGACTTCGAGCCGACCTGGGCGGGCATCAGGTCCGAGCCGTCGAACCGGGCCACGGTGGCCGGGTCCTGCAGGATCTGCACCGAGAGCTTGTCGATCGTGCCGTTCACGGCACTCACGTCGAGGCTCTTGTTCGCCGAGATCCAGTCGCCGAGCTTGGCCTTGCTGTTGGCCCACTCGCCGGAGGCGAGGTAGGTCTGCACCTTGACGACCTCGTCGCGGTCCGAGAACGCGGAGACGAACTCGCCACCGACCAGAACCGGCTTGCCCTTGGCGGGGTCGACGGCCGGGAAGTAGAAGGCGTAGACGTCACCGTCCGGGCCGACGTTGGTGCCCTTCGGCCACTGGTTGGAGTAGAAGTTGGCCTGCCGGTGCATGCCGCACTTCTTGTCCTTGACCGGGAGGCCACCCTCCTGGAACGAGGTGGTCACGATCGTCTTGGGGTTGCCAACGTACTTCGGGTTCTTGAGGATCGTCGCGGCGCGCTCGGCGGCCGAAAGGATCTTCGGGTCGTTGAACGGGATGGTGTGGTTGACCCACTGGTCGTACACGTCCGGACCCTGGTCGCGCAGGACGATGTCCTCGATCCAGTCGGTGGCCGGCCAGCCCGTCGCGTCACCGGACTCGATGCCCGCACACCAGGCCTGGATGCCGCTGGCCGCGATGGTGTCGGACAGCTTGATCATCTCGTCCCACGTGGTCGGGACCTTGTAGCCCTTCTCCTTGAACAGGCCGGGCGAGTACCACACGAGGGACTTCACGTTCGCGCCCATCGGCACGCCGTAGACCTTGCCGTCCACCGTCGCGTACTTGGCCCAGTCCTTCGACCAGTTCTTGTCCAGGTTGGCCTGCACCGGCGCCGGCAGTTGCTTGAGCTGGCCGGACTTGGCGAACGTGGCGAGCAGACCAGGCTGCGGGAAGACCGCGATGTCCGGCGGCTGGCCGCCGTCGGCCCGGACCTTGATCTGGGTCTCGAACTCGCCGGAGCCCTCGTAGTCAATCTTGATATTGGTGCAGTCCTCGAACTGCTTCCAAGACTGCTCGAGCTTGTCGGCCTCGGTGTCGCGGATCGTCGCGTAGATCGAGACGTGCTTGGTCTTGTCGACCCGGTACTGGGCGTACGGCTGACACTCGGGCTTGTCGGCGTTGTTGGAGCCGGAGTCGCTGTCACTGCCGCAGGCGGACGCGGCGAGGGCCAACGCGGCCACACCGGCGAGCGTGAACGCTCGACGCCGCCTCGAGAGGACGGCCATGGTTAGCCTCCTTTGGCTATACCCGGTCCCGCGGGCAAGGTTCGCCCGCGTACCCGGTGTGCTGGGGTGTGCCTGGTGTTCCTCGGATGTAAGCGTTTGCAAGGTCGGTTTGTCGAGCCCCTCACGGCCTTTCATCGATAACGAGTTCGCAACACGGCGGACATATTGCCGTGGGTCGCCTCGTTGCCTAGCCTCTCGCGTGTGGCTGACGTTCCAGCGCCCGTCAGCATGGAGGACGTTGCCCGACTTGCGGGAGTTTCGACGGCAACCGTGTCGCGCACCCTCCGCGGGCTGCCCAACGTCTCCGACGAGACGCGCGACCGCGTGCTGCAGGCCGCGGCGTCGCTGTCGTATGTCGTCTCGCCGATCGCCTCCCGCCTCGCGAGCGGCCGCACCCACACCGTCGGCGTGATCGTGCCGTACGCCTCGCGCTGGTTCTTCGGCCAGATCGTCGCCGGCGCCGAGTCGGTCCTGCGGGAGCACTCGCTGGACCTGCTGCTGTACAACATCGGGGACATCCCGTCCCGGCAGCGCTTCTTCGGCGCCCTCCCGCTCCGCCGCCGGGTCGACGCCGTCCTCACGGTCGCCATGCAGTTCACGCCGACCGAAATCGACGACTTGCAATCTCTGGGCGTCCCCATCGTCGCCGTGGGCCACGACGTCCCGGGCGCCGGCTGCGTGCGCATCGACGACGTGGCCGCAGCCGCCTCCGCGGTCCAGCATCTGCTCGCCCTGGGCCACCGCCGGATCGGGATGATCTCCACCTTCAACGACCAGAACATGTGGCTCCCGGTCGCCCACGCCCGCCGCCGCGCCTACGTCGAGACCCTGGCCACCGCCGGCATCGACGTCGACGACGACCTCGTCATGTCGGTCCCGCACGGCATGGACGGCGGCGAACAGGCCATGCGTCGCCTGCTCACCCTGCCCGATCCCCCGACCGCGGTCTTCGCCGAATCGGACGAGCTGGCCTTCGGCGCCCTGAGCGCGCTGCGCCGCACGGGCCGGCACGTCTCGGTCATCGGCTTCGACGACCACGAGCTGAGCGCGCTGCTGGACCTGACGACGGTACGGCAGCGCGTCTTCGAACAGGGCGTCCTGGCGGCCGGCATGCTGCGCCGCGCGATGACCGCCGGCTCCTGGACCCCCGAGGAGCTGCTGATGCCGACCACCCTGGTCCTGCGCGCCTCGACCTGGCCCGTCCGCGACCATTCCCCGGGCGCGGTTAGTTCCCGCAGGCCCGGGTAGCTCGCGCGTCGCCAAGTTGTTCCCGAACGCATCGCACGGGGGTGTTGTGATGACAGCCGAGATGCCGAATTCGCGCGTGACCTGGGACCAGCCGGACGACGAGCTGGATGAGCTCGCCGCCCCGGACGCGGACCTGCTCGCCGACGACCTCTCCGCCGACCCGGCCCAGACCGCGGAGACGGACTTCTTCTGGGAGGACGACGAGGAGTAACCGAGGCCACGCCCTGGACGGGGGTATCTCGTTTTTGCGGGCCTGCGGGCGCGTGCTAGGGTTACCTCCGTTCAGCCAGGCGCCGCTAGCTCAACTGGCAGAGCAGCAGACTCTTAATCTGCGGGTTGTAGGTTCAAGTCCTACGCGGCGTACAGTTTTTATTTGCGGGTTCGCTCCGCTCGCCCTTCGGGGGAGACTTCGCCTCCACCCGAACCCCCTCCCGAGCTGCGGCTTTCGTTGCGGCCGATCTGGGTTGCGCCCGTTTCCTGCGTTGCATTTGTGGTTGGCTTGCTGCATGTATCGAGCGAGTCCGGGAATGGCACACCGGATTCGCGCCGCTCGCGATCACGCTCTTCGTCGCTGCGGTCGGTGGCGGGGCTCTTGGCCGCCCGAATGAGTTCGGTGACTCGCTGGCGTCCCGCCTGTCGTAGCGCCCATTTTGCGATCTCACCACGCGGCACGCCAGCCATCACCTTCTCCGGTCGCTGGCCAAGGGCCGCAAGATGGTCGCGGACCTGTCCAAGCTGATGTTGCGGGCCTACAACGCCGAGGCTGACAACTGTGTCCGCTCGCTTCGGGCAGGCAACATCACCACCGCGAAGAAGCGCCTGGAGTGATCCGGGAGCTCGGCGACGCCTCGGTGCCGTTTCCGTACGACGTGCACGCGCTGTACTTCTCGGACGACGCCGTTGCGCTCGAGCATGAGCTGCACAAGGCGTTTGCCGACCGCCGGGTGAACTTCGTCAATGAGCGCCGCGAGTTCTTCTTCGCCACACCGACCGCCGTGCGGGACATCCTGCAGCAGAAGGCGGGCGGGCTGCTGGAGTTCGTGGAAGAGCCGGAGGCGGCGCAGTACTTCCAGAGCAAGGGGCAGTGGCCGGCCGTACGGTGACGGCGCAACAGGCGTGTTACGTCTTCTGCGGACATCTAGGCGAACTTGTCCACTTTGGACACTCGGGAGAAAACCTGTCGTACCCCCGGCCTACGATCCCCCTGTAACGCGGCCACGCGGCCGCGGACACGGGGAGGACCACCCATGAGACCCACCATCCGTTCCAGCCTGGCGGGGTTGCTCGCCACGGCTGTCGCGGCGAGCGCGGCCCTGTTCGCCACCGGGCAGCCCGCCGCCGCCGGCTGGCAGTCCGTCAACCTGCCCAGGCTGAGCTGGACGTACCTCGACTCGGCGAGCCCCAAGGCCAAGTTCGTCGACGCCACCGTGCCGCCGCCGGTGGGCACCATCGCCGACGCGGCCGGCAAGTCGCACACCTACCGCTCCTACTTCACGTTCGACCTCAGTGGCCTCAAGGGCCAGGTCGTCCACAGCTCCTACCTGTACACCTACGAGGACCACGTCACCGACTGCACGAAGGCGGCCACGGTCGAGCTGTGGCGCACCGCGCCGGTGCGGGACAACACCTCCTGGAAGAATTCGCCGAAGGAACTCGAGCGGCTCTTCGCCGCCGAGGTCGGCAGCGGCAGCTGGTCGTGCCCGAGCTACCTGGGCCGTGACATGGTCGACCAGCTCAACGCCGCGATCGCCCGAGGGGACAAGACCGTCACCTTCGAGTATCGCGTCGCCGCCGCCCAGGAGACCGACGTCCACCTCGGTCGCACGATCCAGGCGCCGACGTTGAGCTCGACCAGCAACCACCCGCCGGTCGTGAGCAACCCGCGGCTGCGCTATCCGGACCGCCCCTGCGGCACGCCGCAGAAGCCGAGCCCGGCCCGGGCGTCGGACGCGCTGACGGTCGACAAGGCCGACGCCGACGGCGACTTCGTCTCGGTCAGCGTCGCGACCTGGCCGATCGACCACCCGGAGCAGCGCAAGGAGCGCGGCATCGCGTATGACAGCGTCGACCTGAGCGACTATGCCGACGGCACGGTCGTGGCCTGGCAGGCACACGGCTACGACTACACCGATTACGGCCCCTGGTCCAAGACCTGCTACATCCGCATCGACAAGCAGGGCCCGGCCACGCCCCCGGTGGTCGCCTCGAAGCTCTACCCGACCGGTGCGGTGGCGACCGGCGGCCAGGGCATCAAGGGCCGTTTCCGGCTCGACGCGGCCGGCGAGGCCGACGTCGCGGCGTTCGTCTGGCGCGACTGGCAGGGGCTCAGCGGCCGCGTCGACGCGCGGCAGGGCCGGGCGGTCATGGAGTACACACCGACCCGCAGCGGGCCACAGTCGCTTTCCGTGCAATCGATCGATTCGGCCGGCAATTACGGCGCCACGACGGAGTACCGGTTCTGGGTGGCATCGACCGCGCCCGAGGCCACCGTCGACGTGGCCGGGGTCGGGCTGCCGAGCACGATCACGCTGTACGGCAGCGCCGCCACCTTCGGGTACCAGGTGCAGGGCGGCTCGGAGACCCGCGTCCCCAACGCGTCCGGCACCGGCGCGACCGGGCAGATCGTCTTCCCGGCCACCGGCTACGTCAAGGTCTTCCTGCGCAGCTACAACGCCGCCGGCAAGCTGCTCGGGGAGAAGTCGATCGACGTCCAGGTCTCCGACGCGCCGGACGTCTCCTCCGCGGAGTTCAACCTGGAGCGCGACGCGCTCGCCGGCGAGACCGGCACGTTCACGTTCAAGCCGCGCAGCGCCGGCGTCGTCGGTTACGCCTACGACTTCGGCAGCGGGGAGCAGCGCATCGCGGCGGGCGCGGACGGCGTGGCGACGCTGCGCTGGACGGCCGACCCGCCGGGCTGGACCTATCTGACGGTCCGCTCGATCGGGGCCGGCGGAGCGTTGTCGCAGGAGAACTACTACCAGTTCAACATCATCGACCCGAAGCCGCAGATCTGGGCGCAGGAGCTGCAGACCACGACCCGCACCGACGCCCCGGGCAAGCCTCTCGAGCTGCGGCTGTCCAGTCAGATGACCGACGTGACGGGCTTCGTCTACACCTTCAACGGCGGGACCGAGCAGACCGTGACCGGCCCGTGGTACGGCACCGTCGTCTCGGTGACCCCGCGGCTCGGGGACAATACGGTCGTCGCGCAGGCGCTGCTGCCCGGTGGCGGTCGTTCACCGGCGGCGACGTTCACGTGGCAGCCGTACGAGGCGCCGCTCATCTCCACCGACCCGTCGCCCGGTGCGATGGGCCACCCGGTGACGGTGAAGCTGACCTCGGTCCGGCCGGGCCCGAAGGAGTTCCACTACTCGGTCAACGGAGGTCCGTCGGAGACGGTGGCCGCGGCCGCCGACGGCACGGCGAGCTTCACCTACATCCCCTCGGACAGCACGTCGCTGTCGATCCGCGCCACCAGCGTGGCCGCCGACGGCACCGAGTCGCCCGAGCGCAGCTTCTACACCAACCTGCGCCTCACCGGCGTCGAGGTGTACTCGTCCTACAGCGAGTACTGGACGACCGGCGGCCTGGGTGTCCCCGGCACCGTCACCTTCCGCACCGAGTACGTGCCGGAGACGGTGGAGTACGTCTACACCCTCAACGGCGGGGCGGAGGTCGTCGCACCGGCGGTCTCCGACGGTTTCGGCACCACCGTGACGATCGTCCCGGACCGCACCGGCCTCAACGTCCTGGTGGTCCGCGGCCGCACCGCCGCCGGCGAGCTGTCCTCCCCGCGGGAGTTCCGCTTCCAGGTCGGCACGCTGCCGTTCGTCGCCTCCACGGAGTTCCCCATCGGCGTCTGGTCCGGCGCCGTGGGCGTGGAAGGCCACTTCACCGCCGGCGGCGGCATGGAGGGCGTGACGTCGTTCGACTTCACCTTCGACGACGCCCAGCCCGTCACCGTCCCGGTCGATTCTCAGGGCCGGGCCACCACCACCTACACCCCGGCGACCGGCGGCGTCCACCGCCTGACGGTCATCGGCCACACGGCCGCCGGGACGGCGACGGAGATCCGCTACTACGACATCCTGGTCAACTCCTGACCCGGCTCGCCGCAAACGACTCCGGGAACGGCGCTGACGCGCTCGACACCTGAACCGCTCCACCCCGCGGCGGGAGAGGCCCAACGCCTCTTCCGCCGCGGCCGTCGAGCACCGGCTCGGGAAGACGGCCCGCGTGGGCGGCGGTCACGGGGCGCGACGGAGCTTTGACGTGGACAACTCGACGCCGACGGCCGGGTGGTCGGCGGTGCTCGTCGGGTCGCTGGTCACCGTGATGCAGAGGTCGATCCGCGTCGGGCGGCCGAATCGGTGGATCGGCCGGCAATCGGCTTCGTCCCAGCCCCTCCCCTCGCGCAGGTGCCGGTGCAGGAGCTCGGTGAGGGCCGTCGTCGACTCGCCGTTGTCGCCGGTGATGCGGTAGTACGTCCAGCAGGCGTGGCCGGTCTGGTCGCAGCCGTTCGCGCCGTCCGGGCCCGCGGCGGTGGTCGCCTCCAAGCCGGCCGGAAGCGGGAACAGCTCGTCCGCCGAGGGCACGCCCGGCTGGTCGTAGGAGAGGCCGCCGCCGAAACAGCCCAGCACGAACAGGGCCGCGGCGACCACAGGTGCGCTCACCCGCCGCCGCCGGAACGGCAGGCTCGCGGCCAGCAGGGCCAGTCCGCCGAGGCACGGGTACCACAGCAGGGTCCAACCAGCCGCAGTCCGATCGCCGGGGCGGCCCGGCAGAATCCACCAGAGCGCACCGATCGCGGCCAGCAGGACAACCGCGATGGGTAGCGCCACAAGGTTGCGCGGTGCGAGAAGGCAGAACACGGCGAGCGGCAGCCACGCGCAGACGACGATGAGCACCGTGACGCTCGAGGACAGCCGCCACCCCACGGCGAGGGCAACAGCCAGGCCCACGGCCGGTACGCCGATGCGCCACCACAACGACGCCGCCATCGGGGATGTCACCATCGGGGACGTGCGAAGTGTCAGCCGGCCCACTGGCCGGAGATGTAGAGCATGATGAGGCCGGTTTGCAGGGGCAGCGCTGCGAACAGAATGAACTTTTCGACGAATCTGTTGCTCGCCATTTTCGCCATCACGAAGAACATGGGGAACAGCGCCAGCACGTAGCGGTTCAACGACTGCATCGGCGTGCCGCTGTCGATGTTCACCGGTTGCAGGAGGGCGACCAGGAACGGCAGTGCGCCCGCCAGGATCAGGTAGAACTGGTCGCGGCGCAAGCGCCAAGGCCCGACGAAGCACAGCACCAGGAAAGCGACGCCCAGGATGCAGGCGGCCAGGTCGAGCAGGTTCAGTACCGCACCGTTGGGGTTCTGGGAAAGGCTTATGCCCCGCAGCGCGTGGGAGATTGTGGTCCACGGAGCGTGCATGCCGCCGCGGCCCCAGAAGGACTGGGCGTCGCGGAACTGCATGGGGTTGCCGAAGCGCTGCCAGAGGTACGCCATGTACAGGATCAGGCCGGACGGGGCCAGGGCCACGCCCAGGACGTTGAAGCGGATTCGGCGCCAGTTGAAGTTGCGCTGGCGCAGATATTCATAGGCGAAGGCGAATACGATGAGGACGCCCAGGACCCGGGTTGCGCTGGCTGCGCCGGCCAGTAGGCCTGCGGCCCACCAGTGGTCGCGGCGGGCGCAGTAGAGGGCGGCGAAGGTCAGGAACAGGAAGAGCGCTTCCGTGTACGCGGTGGCCAGGAAGAACGCGGTCGGGAAGGCGATGAGCATCAGCAGGGTGCGCTCGGAAAGCTTCGGACCCAGTTCGTGTTCGGCCCAGCGGTACAGCACGACGAGCATGCCCAGCGCCGCCAGGTTGCTGACCACGAGGGCGGCGAAGGACATGTCGCTCGGTAGGACGTACGAGGCCAGTCGGACCAGCGCGGGGTACAACGGCGGCCAGACCGGATAGCTCGAGTCCACGGTCTTGAAGCCGGGGTCGTCCACGATCGGGTAGCCGAAGTTGGCGATGTGGACGTAGTTGCGGCCGTCCCACTGCACCCAGTTGTTGATGACCTGGGAGAGCCAGCCGCGGCCGTTGCCAGGGGTCACCGGCACGAAGCGCAGGGCGATGAACTGGACGGCGAGATAGCCCACGTGGCAGATCAGCCAGTAGAGCGCGCCGATGCGCCAGGCGCGGGACCAGCGGCCGCGCTCGGCGGGCTGCTCCTCGGGCTCGGTCGCGGCCGGGGACGGCTCGCCGCCGTCCGCGGACGGGGATCCGCCGACTTCCTGTGACAGCACCATTGACGACGTACCGATCGTTTCGAACGACAATCCGGACCCGGGACCCTGTCAGCCGACCAGCGTTTCGACCTGCTTGTCGTGGTCGGGCTGGACCCGCTGGGCCGGGACGGTGGTGGGCTCCGCGGCCGGCTGGGCGTCCGAATCGTACGCGATCCGGAAGGTGGGCCGGTTCAACAGATGGGCGTAGATGCGGGCGATGTACTCGCCGAGCAGGCCGATGCACACCAGCTGGATCGCGCCGATCAGCAGCACGGCCAGGAACATCGAGGTCCATCCGGGGACCGTGACGCCGCGGGCGAAGCCGACGATGCAGTACACGACAAGGGCCAGGCAGGCCACGAACCCGAAGGCGCCGAGCCAGGTCGCGATGCGCAGCGGCATGGCGGAGAAGCGGGTGAGGCTGTCGACGGCCAGCGCGACCATCTTGCTCAATGGATATTTGGTACTGCCGGCAGCCCGCTCCGCCCGCACGTACGGCACCTCGCCGCTGCTGAAGCCGAGCGCCGGGACGACCAGGCGGTACACCGGCTTCTGCTCGGGCAGTTCGTTCAGGGCGTCGACGACGTCACGGCTCATCAGGCGGAAGTCGCCGGCCTGCGCGGGCACCCAGCTGCCCACGTAGCGGCGCATCATCCGGTAGTACAGGCCGGCGGTGGTCTTCTTGAAGAAGGCGTCCGTCGTGCGGTCGGAGCGGACCCCGTAGACGACGTGCACGTCCTTGGTGCGGGCCAGCGCGAGCATCTCGGGGATCGTCTCGGGCGGGTCCTGCAGGTCGGCGTCGATGCTGACGACGTACTGCCCGGCCGCCCGCTGCAGGCCGGCCGCGAGCGCCGCCTGGTGCCCGGAGTTGCGCTGCAGCTGGATCAGGCGCAGCTGCGGCCAGCTCGTCTGCAGCACCCGGATGATCTCGTTGGAGTGGTCCTGGCTGCCGTCGTCGACGAGGATGACCTCGTACGTCTCGCCCAGGCCGTCCATGACGCGGCGTAGCCGGTCCGCGGTCAGGAAGAGGACCGCCTCTTCGTTGTAGACGGGCATCACGACGGACAAAACGGGTGCTGGTACCACTGCCCGCACTCCCCCCATCCAGGCCGAACGCCGTTGCAATGCGTCACCGGCGCCCGGTCACTATACACACGGACGGGGTCGGGCCGGACCCTCCAGATATCCGTGCATCCGCGGACAAATGCCGACATGCCATCGGCCGTCTGTGCAGCGAAACCGGCGATCGAACAAGCGAATGCAACTATCAAACAACATATCGACAACAATTGACTCACGGTCGCGCCAACTGTAAACAAAGCTGACAGTACGAGAAAGGTCAGCCGATGCGCAGAAGACTGCAAGTGGCTCTCGCGGTCGTCGCCGTGGCCGTGCCGATCGTGGCCGCCGCGATCACCGCGCCCGCGGGTGCCGCCATCAACCCACCGCCGTCCGGTTTCACGCTCACGTGGAGTGACGACTTCAACGGCGCCGCCGGGACGGGCGTCGATCAGGGCATCTGGAAGTACGACACCGGGCCCGGTTCGACCTTCGGCACCGGCGAGATCGAGACCATGACCAGCAGTACCGCCAACGTGCACTATGACGGCGCTGGCCATCTGCTGCTCACCGCCCTGCACAGCGGCTCCGACCCGCGCGCCGGTTGGACCTCGGGGCGCATCGAGACGCAGGCGGCCACGTTCGGCGCGGCGCCGGGCGGCGTCATGCGGGTGGAGTCGCGGCTGCAGCAGCCGAACGTCAACACGGCGAACGGCGCCGGCTACTGGCCCGCCTTCTGGATGCTCGGCGCCCCGCTGCGGGCCGGCGTGCCGTGGCCGGGCTCCGGCGAGATCGACATCATGGAGGACATCAACGGGCGTAGCTCGCTGTTCAGCACGCTGCACTGCGGCGTGAACCCGGGCGGGCCCTGCAACGAGAGCACCGGCCTGGGCAGCGGCGAGCGCGCGTGCCCCGGCTGTCAGACCGGGTTCCACGACTACGCGGTCGAGGTGGACCGCTCGGTCGCGCCCGAACAGATCCGCTTCTACTTCGACGGCGGCAACTTCTTCACCCTCAACGCCAACCAGGTCGACGCCACCACCTGGTCGAACGCGGTCGACCACCCGTTCTTCATCATCTACGACCTGGCCATCGGCGGCGGCTTCCCCGACGCGTTCGGCGGCGGCCCCTACGCCTCGACCGTGTCCGGCGCCTCGATGGTCATCGACTCCGTCGCCGTGTACAACAAGGGCCCGGGTGGCGGCGGCGGTGGCACCGGCGCGGGGTACAACGTGCTCGGTCCCGGCGGCAAGTGCATGGACGTCTCCGGCGACGACACCGGCGGCAACGGCGCGGCGGTCCAGCTCTGGGACTGCCAGGCAGGCGCCAAGGACCAGCACTGGCTGCTCAAGAACAACGGCTCGGTGCAGACGCTCGGCCGCTGCCTGGACGTCACCGGCGGCAGCACGGCCGGCGGCGCGAAGCTCCAGCTGTGGGACTGCAACGGCAGCGGCGCGCAGCAGTGGCGCACGACGCCCAGCGGCACGCTCGTGAACACGGGCTCCGGCCGGTGCCTCGACTCGCCCTCGGGCGCGACGGGCAACGGGACCCGCCTGCAGATCTGGGACTGCAACGGCAGCGGCGCGCAGGCCTTCCCGTACAACTCGGGCGCTTCGATCGTCGTCGGCCCGGGCGGCAAGTGCGTCGACGTGGCCGGTGACGACTCGGCCGGCGACGGCGCGGCCGTGCAGCTGTGGGACTGCCAGGACCAGTCGCGGGACCAGAACTGGAAATGGAACGGATCCGCGCTGACGTCGCTCGGCCGGTGCTTGGACATCGCGGGTGGAGGAACCGGCAACGGTACCGTCCTGCAGCTGCACGACTGCACCGGTAACGCGGCCCAGGTGTGGGTCGACGGGGGCAACGGCACGCTGCGCAACCCGCAGTCCGGCCGGTGCCTGGACTCCCCGAACGGCAACACCGGCAACGGGACGCGGCTGCAGATCTGGGACTGCAACGGCAGCGGCGCGCAGTCCTTCCGCAAGGCCTGATCGGTTCGGCGCGCGTCGGGGTTCCGGCTCAACGACCCCGGCGCGCGTCGTCAGGCCGATTCAGGCCGACAGCCAGGGTGTGATCACCGGCGGCGCGTCGTCCTGCTCGCAGCGGAGCCGGAACGGGCCCGCCGACGGGATCGTGAGGGCGAAGCGGCCCAGCGCGTCCGAGCGGCCGGAGTGGCGGGTCCCGCCCGACCACAGCTCGTACAACGTGGGCTTCTGCGGTTCCAGACGCACCACCAGGCGGCGCTCCGGGGAGAGTTCGGCCTCGATGGCCAGGCCGGTGCCCTCGAACGTCAGCGCGCGGGGGCCGCCGGCGCCGCGCGTCGTGGTGGTGGTCAGGGAGTCGAAGACCAGCGCCGCGAGCTCCGCGTCCACGCGCGCGTCGAACGCGGCGAGCAGCGGAAGGTCCAGGTGGGACGGCACCGGGTCGTGGGCGTCCAGCGCCCGCGCGAGGTCGCGTTCGAGGTCGTCGTCGTCCATCACGCGGCCACCTGCGCGCGGAGGCGGTCCAGGCAGCGGGCGCGGTTGGGGCCGATGCTGCCGACCGGGATGCCCAGCAGCTCGCCGATCTCCGCGTAGCTCGGCCGCGGCGTCGTCACGAGCAGGCGCAGGAGCTGCTGGCAGCGGTCCGGCAACCGGTCGAACGCCGCCCAGACGCGCCGGATGCGCCGCGCGTCGTCCGCGGCCTCCTCGGCGTCGAGCAGTGCGCGTTCCGGGGACGATTCCTCGGTACCCCGGTCGAGCAGCCACGGATCGCTCGTCACCGTCAGCCGCCCACCGGCGCGGATCACCATGAGCGACTCGTTGCGTGCGGTGGTCGCGAGCCACGCCGCGACGCGCTCGGGCTGCTTCAGGCGATCGATGTGCTCGGTGAGGCGCAGCCAGGTCATCTGGTACACCTCCTCGGCATCGGCCCGCTCCAGCTGGTGCGCGCGGGCCACCGCCCACACCAGCCGGCCGAAGCGGTCCACGAGCGCGCTCCAGGCCGTGCGGTCGCCGTGCGCGGCGGCGGTCACGAGCGCACCGGTGTCGTCAGGCTCCATCGCCGTCCTTGTCGAAGAGCACGGGCAGCGGGCGTCCGTCCGCGGCGTCGGTGATCGTATGGACCCGCCGGCTGAGCAGGTACCGCGCCGCCTCGCGCGACGTCCATTTGCGATCGAGGTCCATGCAGCGCGCGATCCGCCCGGCGACGATCGGGGTGGCGAACGAGGTGCCGCTCCACACGCCGTACCCGTGGAAGGTCACCTCCTCGCCCTGCGCGCCCGCGGTGACGCACGTGCAGCCGCGGTAGAGCGGGTCGTAGCCGGGGTGGTAGCGGCAGTCGCGCGTCGCGCCGTGCACGTTCTTGTAGGTGCCGTAGGCGAACGTGTTCGTCAGCCGCTCGCCGGGTGCGTACACGCTCACCCATTCGCCGCAGTTCGAGAAGCACGCGCGCCCGGCCAGGTCCTCGCGCAGCGCGCCGACGGCCACGATCGCCCGCGAGTCGGCGTACTCGTGCGCGAGCGCGGCCGGCCAGAACGGCTGCTCGGGCTCGCCGTCGTTGCCGGCGGCGGCCACCAGTACCGTCTCCGGATGCTCGTCGACGAGCGTGCGCACGAACTTCTCGAGCCCGAGCAGCGGCGCGTCGTCCATGCTGGGCGCCCCGGCGGACAGGCTGATGATCGCCGGCCACGGCGTGCCGTCCGAGGGCAGCGCGTCGAGCAGGATCCGCCCCAGATCGAACTCGCAGATCGTGCCCGCGTGCTGCAGGTGGTTCCACACCCTCAGGTCGACGCCGGGCGCCGTGTTCTTGAGGACGCCGGCGATGAACGTGCCGTGCCCGTAGTACTGCGTGATGACGCCCGGCGACGGCGTGTCGCGCGGCAGGCCGGTCGTCCCGCGCAGGGTGTCGAACTCCTGATACTGCGGCACCAGCCCGGTGTCGACGACCAGCACCTCGACACCCTGCCCGGCCGACTCGTCCGGATGCCGCTGCGGCGTCAACGCGAGGGGTCTGCTCCGGTTGTACGGCGGGATCGTCGGCTCATCCGCCGGGCAACTGTTCACCGGCGTGATGGTGACCAGGTGATTCGGGCGCGTTTCGGTGTTCGTGCGGGCGAACTCCGACACGTCCCCGGGCACCGGGAACCGCACGACGCCGTGCGCCTCGCGCACCTCCTCGTCGCGCACGGCGAGTCGCGCCCGGACGGCCTCCTCGCCCGGCCCTTTGCGCGCGAGGACGTGCCCGGGCTCCATGAGGTACCGCGGCGTCGCCCCGGCCTCCGGCGGCCCGATGGCGGCGGCGCCGTACTGGTCGCGGATTCCCTCGACCTGTTCCCAGAACCTCTGCTGCGGATCGTGCAAGGGACGCGCCATTGGTGGGCCCTTCCTCGAGTTCCTCCAGAGCAAACGCTGTTCCACCGAGGTGATGGTTCGGATGTCCGCCTGATACAAGCCCCGCGCCCCTAGCAATAGCATCGGCGGATGCCGGATCGCATCAGACGCGCGTCCGATCTCGGCGGCGGTCCGGCCCAGTTACTGCCGCTGGTCTTCGCGCGCCCGCGCGAGGCCCTGGCCGCCGCCCGCCGCATCCTGGCTGCTCACCCGTCGCCCCACGACGCCTCGATCGCCCACCAGGTGATCGGCCTGGTCGAACGCGACTTCGGCGACGCCGCGGCGGCGGTCGGCGAGCTGCGGCTGGCCGTGCGCCTGGCCCGCCGCGCCGCGTCCGCGCCCCGCGAGGCCGACGCGCTGGCCGCTCTGGGCGTGGCGTTGATCCACGCCGGCCGCACCCGCGCGGGACTGTCCCGCCTGGACGCCGCGGTACGCCTGGCCACGGGCGCGGACGCGGCCCGGGCCCGGTTCCGCCGCGCCCGCGCGCTGTGGGTCCTCGGCCGGCACGCCGCAGCTTCGGCCGACCTGCGCCGCGCGCTGCCGTTGCTGCGCCGCGCGGACGACCCGATCTGGACGGCGCGCGCTCTGACGCTGCGCGCGTTGATCCGGCTGTCCCAGGGCGCGGCCGCGGCGGCGGAGGACGACCTGGGCGTGGCCGAGCGCTTGTTCGCCACCACGGAGCAGGACCACGACGTCGCCGTGGCCGTGCACAACCGTGGGCTGGTCGCCTTCCGGGCGGGCGACCTGCCCGCCGCGCTGGCCCACCTCGACGACGCGGCCGGGCGGTACCGCCGGCTGGGGACGCCGGCTCCGGACCTCACGGTGGACCGCTGCGGCGTGCTGCTGACCGCGGGGTTGGCGCGGGAGGCGTTGGAGGTCGCGGACGCGGGGGTGCGGGAGCTGGACTCCCTCCGCGGCCAGGCCACGCGCAAGGCGGAGCTGCTGCTGGTCGCGGGCCGGGCGGCGCTGGCCGCGTCCGACCCTGACACCGCCCGCGCCCGCGCGTCGGCGGCGGGCCGCTTGTTCGCCGCCCAGGGCCGCGACTGGTGGGCGGTTCACTCGCGGCTGGTGCTGCTGCAGAGCCGCTTCGCCGCGCATCGTCCCCCGTCTCCCGACGCGCCTGCGCCCTCGCCTGCCACGCCCGGGCTGTCCCGCCTTGTCGCCGAGGCCGGGCGGATCGCCCGGCGCCTGGAGGAACTGGGCTCGCCGGAATCGGGCCAGGCCCACCTGCTGGCCGGCCGCGCCGCCCTGGCCCTCGGCCGCCCCACGACTGCCGCGGGCAACGCCCTTGCCCCCGGCCGGCCCACGATCGCTGCGGGGAACGCGCGGGCGGTCGATCGTGCGTGGGGGCGGGCTGTTGGGTGGCTGGCGCGGGCCGATGCACATCTCGCGGTGGCGGCGCGGGATCGGGCTCGAGGTTCGGCGTTGGTGCGGGCGACCGGCTGGCTGGCCGAGGCCCTGCGCGCGGAGGCGGCCGGCAATCCGCAGCGTACCCTCGAAGCCTGCCGGCGCGGCCTTGACGTGCTGGCCAGGCATCAGCTCAGCCTCGGCGGATCGGAGCTGCGCGCGCAGTCCACCGCGCGCGGGAGCGAGCTCGCCGCGGTCGCGCTCCGGACGAGTCTGCGCGCGGGTGGGGCGCGGCGGCTTCTGGAGTGGTGTGAGCGTTGGCGGGCCATCGCGCTCGCGGTGCCGGCCGCGCGGGGTGGGCCGGATGCGGGGTTGCGGGCGGAGCTCGTGCGGTACCGCGGCGTGACGAGCCGTGTCGCCGAGACCGAGGCCGCCGGGCAGGCCGCGCCGCACCTGCGCCGGGCTCAGCTCGCGCTCGAACGCCGCATCCGCGCGCGGGAGATGCGGCAGCCCGGAAACGGCGGCGCGCCCGAGCGGCTCCTCGTCCCCCAGTTGCTCGAGGCGCTGGGCGACACCCGGATGGCTGAACTGGTGGACGTCGATGGCCGCTTGTACGTCCTGCTCTGCCACCGCGGCCGCATCCGTCGATTCGCCGCCGGGAGGACCGCCGAGGTCGCCGCCGAGCTGGAGTTCGCCCAGGCCGGGCTGCGCAGGATGGCGCTCGGGGGCCGGGCCGTGCACGGCCGGCGGCTCCAGGAGCTGCTCCTCGGCCCCGTCGCCCGGCAGCTCGGCGACGGGCCGGTGGTGATCGTCCCGCCCGCGTGGATGCACGCGATGCCCTGGGCGCTGCTGCCGGCGCTGCGGCCGTTGCCGCTGAGCGTCGCCCCCTCGGCCCGGTCGTGGCTGCGCGCCCGCGCGGTGCCCGAACCCGCGAACAGCACCGTGGTCCTGGTCTCCGGCCCCGACCTGGCCGCCGGGCCGCAGGAGGTGGCGGCGATCGCCAAGCTGTACGACCAGCCGACGGTCCTCGACGCCGCACGCGCCACGGCCGCGCGGGTGCTCGACGCGCTCGGGGGCAGCCGGCTCGCGCACATCGCCGCGCACGGGACCTTCCGCGCGGACAGCCCGCTGTTCTCGGCGCTGCACCTGCACGACGGGCCGCTGACCGTGCACGACTTCGAGCGGATGCCCGCCGCGCCGTACCGTCTCGTGCTCTCCGCCTGCGACTCGGCCCGACTGGCCCCGTCGGGCGCCGACGAGCTGCTCGGCCTGGCCGCGGCGCTGCTACCACTCGGCACCGCGGCGATCGTGGCCAGCGTCGTGCCCGTCGACGACGAGGTCACCGCCGGGCTCATGCAGACGCTCCACCGCGGCCTCCGCGCGGGCCTGTGCCCGGCCGAAGCCCTGTGCGCGATGCGCGCGGACGCGTCCGGCGACCCGCTCGCCACCGCCACGGCCTGCGCGTTCACTGCCATCGGCGCCGCCTGAGCAAGCCACGCGCGGCCGCGCGGCAAAACCACCCAAAACCACCCGCGCGGCCTGAGCAAACCACGCGCAAAATCGGCTCGCGCAGAAACGGCCCGCTCAGACCTGTTCGCGCGGGCAGAACCAGGTCGTGCGGCCGCCCACCGTGGCTCGGCGCATCTCGGTGTGGCAGCGGGGGCAGAGCGCGCCCTCGCGGCGGTACGGCACGACCGACAACGTATGCACGCCCCCCTCCGCGATCGCCGCGTCCACCGACCTGCGCGTAGCGCGCTGCAGGCGGTCCAGGTCCGGCCGGGTGAGCGCGGACACCGGGCGGGACGGGTTGACCTTGGCCAGCCAGAGGATCTGGTCGGCCAGCAGATTGCCCACGCCGGCCAGCGCCTCCTGGTCCAGCAGACGCGCCTTCACCGGCGCCGTCCCGCGGGACAGGGCCGCGCGGAACTGGGCCGGGGTGATGTCGCGCGCGTCCGGGCCGAGGTGCTCCACCGGCGGGTCGAGGCGGACGCGGCCGAGGCGGCGCGGGTCGACCAGCATCAGGGACGTACCGTCGCGGAAGGAGAGCTCGAAGCGGGTGAAGCGGTGATCGCCCGGCGCGCGGCCGCGCTGCCAGTAGTCGCCGCCGTCGTGTTCGGCGCTGGACTCGTCGACGAAGACCATTTTGCCGGACATGCCCAGGTGGATGCCGAGCGTCGGGCCCGTGGTGTCGAGCCACATGCTCTTGCCGCGGCGGTTGGCGGCGGTCAGCTTCCGGCCCAGCAACGCCGCGCGGATCGAGCCGGGTGCGTGCGGGCGGCAGACCCACGTGTCGGTGTCGTCGACGTCGACGATCTCGCGGTCCAAGGCGTAGCGCTCCAGGACCGTGCGGGCCGACTCGACCTCTGGCAGTTCGGGCATCCAGGCGACGGTACAAGATGGTCTTCGTGGAATCGCTGCCGGTCACCCGTGTGCTGGACGAAGTCGTCGCGTCGGTCCGCCGCACGCCGACCGTCCTCGTGGCGCCGCCCGGGACCGGCAAGACGACGCTCGTGCCGCTGCATTTCGACCGGGAGACGGTCGTCGTGGCCGAGCCGCGGCGCATCGCCGCCCGCGCGGCCGCGCAGCGGATGGCCGAGTTGCGCGGCGAGCGGGTCGGGCAGAGCGTCGGGTACTCCGTCCGCGGCGATCGCAAGGTCAGCCGCGCGACCCGGATCGAGGTGGTCACGACCGGGCTGCTCGTGCAGCGCCTGCTCGCCGATCCGGAACTGCCCGGCGTCGACGTCGTGATGCTCGACGAGTGCCACGAGCGCCACCTCGACACCGACCTGGCCACCGCGTTCCTGCTCGAGACGCGCGACGCCATCCGGCCCGACCTCGGCCTGCTCGCGGCCACCGCGACGCCCGGCAAGACGCTGCCCGGGGCGGAGCTGATCGAGGTCGAGAGTCCCCTCTTCCCGATCGAGATCCGGTGGGTACCGCCCAAGCGTCCCCCGCTCACCATGGAACACGTCGCGCAGGTCGTGCGGCAGGCCTGGGCCGAGACCGAGCACGACATCCTCGTCTTCGTCCCGGGCGTCGCCGAGATCGAGCGGGTGCGCCGCAACCTGCCCGGCATTCCGAGCCTGCCGCTGCACGGGCGGCTGCCCGCCGAGGATCAGGACCGCGCGCTGCAGCGCACGACGCGCCGGGTGATCGTGGCGACCGCGGTGGCCGAGAGCAGCCTCACGGTGCCCGGCGTGCGCGTCGTGGTCGACTCCGGGCTGGCCCGCGTGCCGCGCATCGACCTCGCGCGCGGGCTCGGCTCCCTGCAGACCGTCCGCGCGGCGAAGGCGAGCACGGTGCAGCGGGCCGGGCGAGCCGCGCGGGAGGGGGCCGGCGTGGTGTACAAGTGCTGGAGCCCGGCCGACGACGAGCGGCTCCCGGCCCAGCCCGAGCCCGAGGTCCGCACGGCCGAGCTCACCGGCTTCGCGCTGGCGCTCGCCTGCTGGGGCAGCCCGGGCGGGCGGGGCCTGGCGCTGCCCGACGAGCCGCCGGCGGCCGCGATGAGCGTCGCGGAGCAGACCCTGACCGCGCTCGGGGCGATCGACGGGGACGGGCGGGCGACCGCGCGGGGGCGGCGGATCGCGCGCGTGGGTGCGCACCCGCGGCTGGCCCGCGCGCTGCTGGACGGGGCGCCGATCGTGGGCGCCCGCAACGCCGCCGAGGTGGTGGCCGTGCTCGCCGAGGACTCCTTCGCGTCGGATGACGTCGCGGCGGTACGGCGCACGACCGACCGCTGGCGCCGCGAGGCCGCCCTGCTGTACCGGATGATCGAAAACCCGGTCGAGCGCACCACGAACGCCGACCGGGCCGCGGGGGTCATCGCCGGCCTCGCGTACCCGGAGCGCATCGCCCGGCGCCGCCGCGACGCCTACCTCATGGCGAGCGGCACCGAGGCCGAGCTCGCGCCCGGGTCTCCGCTGCAGGGCCACCCATGGCTCGCCATCGCGGCCGCCGACCGCCCGTCCGGACGCGTCAACGCGCGCATCCGCCTGGCCGCCGCGATCGACGAGGACATCGCCCGCGAGGTCGCGGCGGCGTTGTTGTCCACAGTGGATGAGGCAAGCACGGCCGGCATCGAGAGAATCGAGCGCCTGGGCGCGATCGTGCTGTCCCGCAAGAAGGTCGGCGCACCCCCGGCCGAAGTGCTCGCGGCCGCGCGGCGGGCGAACCTGCGGATCCCGTGGACACCGCTCCGCCATCGCCTCGCGTTCCTGCACCGCACGATCGGCGCGCCGTGGCCCGACGTCAGCGACGCGGCGCTGATCGAGTCCATGGTGGACGGTGCCGACGTGCACACCGCCCTGCAGGCCATCCTCCCGTGGCCCGCCGCGAAGGATCTCGACAAGCTCGCGCCCGAGCGGCTGCCGGTCCCCAGCGGCTCGACGATCAAGCTCGACTACGCCGACCCGGAAGGTCCGGTGCTCGCGGTCAAGGTCCAGGAGATGTTCGGCCTGCCCACGACACCTGTGGTCGGCGGCCGTCCGGTGCTCCTGCACCTGCTGTCGCCGGCCGGACGCCCGGTCGCGGTGACGCGTGACCTGGCCTCCTTCTGGCGCACCGGCTACCTCCAGGTCCGCGCCGAGCTCCGCGGCCGCTACCCCCGCCACCCTTGGCCCGATGACCCGACCACAGCGCCCGCAACGAAACGGGCCAAGCCGCGGCGCTGAGCTCACCCCCCGCCTCACCCGGTGCCGCTCCAACCGCCACGGACGCTTGGAGCAGGACGAGGGAGGCTGCGTATGAGAGACGACCTGCCCGCGCTGGCCGCCGAGGCGTACGGCTACGGCTACCCCCTGCTCCAGGACCTGCACGCCGTCAGCACCGCATCCGTCTTCAACGCATGGACGCACCAGCGCACCGTGCCCGGCACCGCACACGCCAATCCCGACCTGCTCTATTCGACCGCCCAGCTCGACCTGTCCGGCGGTCCGATCTGGCTGCGCGTTCCGGCCACCGACGGCCGGTACCACGTCGTGCAGTTCGTCGACGCGTGGACGGACAACTTCGCGTACGTCGGCAGCCGCACCACCGGCGACGAGCCGCGCGAATACCTGCTCGTGCCGCCCGGGTGGGCCGGCCGGGAGGCGCCCGCGGCCGAGGTGATCCGGGTGCCCACGATGATCGCCACACTCATCGCGCGGTTCGCCGCGGGTCCCGGCGTGCACGAGCTGCAGGACGGGTTGCAACTACAGCGGATGTACCCCCAGGTGCCCCTCGACGGCCTGCCCGCGCCGCAGCCGGGGGTGCCCGACGACCTGATCTTCCTGGAGGCGTTGCGCCGGGGCCTGGCCGCGTTCCCGCCGTCCCCGGCCGAGCGGCGCTACCAGCGGCGATTCGGCCCGCTGGGGCTGTTCGAGGGCGGGAACTCGCCGTACCCGACGATCCCGCGCGACCTGAGGCTGGCCCTGCGCGAGGGGCTGGACCGCGGCCGCGAGGCGCTCGAAGAGGCGGCCACGACCGCGCACGCCGCGCCGGTCAACGGCTGGACCAACGACGCCCACGCGTTCGACTACAACCTGGACTACTTCGAGCTCGGCACCGTCGACGCTCCGCAGTGGACCCTGCCGGACCGCGACTCGGCCCACCTGGCGCGCGCGGTCGCGGCCCGCACCCGGCTGTGGGGCAACCACGCGTACGAGGCGCTGTACCCGGCGGTGCACAAGGACGGCGCGGGCGCGCGGCTGACGGGCGACGGCGAGTACACCCTGCCGCTGTCCCCCCTGCCCGCCGCGGCGTGCACGCTGGCCACCTACGGCGCGGACGCGCACCTGGTCGACTCGATCCCGGTCGACGGCGACGGCCCGATCCACATCGGGTCCGAGCGGCCGGAGCGCGACGGGCCCTGGCTGCGGACCCCCGCGGGCGAGTTTCACCTGATCTTGCGGGTGTACGCGCCGGCCGAGCCGATACTCCAGCTGCCGCCGGTAGAGAAATTGGATCTGCCGGGTCAATGAACAGATGGCGTACAACGGATGCGCATTCTCGTCTGCGATGGGCACCGTAACGCACCATGTGCGGCGTGAGAATCGCGCACTTCTGCGACAGCCATCCGGGGCGCTCCGACGGCGTCGCGACCTCGGTGGCCGCCACGGTGTCCCTCCTGCGCGCCGCCGGGCACGAGGTCCAGGTGTACCAGCCGGCGCCGCTGCTGCGCGGGCGCGACGAGCCCTGCGGGGTCCGCTCGCTTCCTGTGCCGATGCGCAACATCCGGGTGGGCCTGCCGCACTTCTCCGGCATGCGCCCGGTGCCGCACATCGTGCACGTGCACACGCCGGGCCCGGTCGGCATCGGCGGGCTGCGCTACGCGCGGGCGCACGACCTGCCCGTGGTCATGACCTGGCACACGGACCTGCTCGCGTACTCCGCGCACTTCATGGAGATCCAGTTCGGGGCCGCGCACGCCGCGCAACGCCTCGCGCTCGGCTGGACCGTGCGCGACTACCTGCGGCTGGCGCGCTCGGGCGCGGAACGTCGCGCGCAACTGCTGCGGCTCGGCCAGGAGTTCATGGACCGCACCTCGGTCGTGATCGCACCCTCCGCGAAAACGGCCGCCGGCCTGGCCGAGTTCGAGCGGCTCCCACCGGTCTGGACGGTGCCGACCTCGATCCAGCTCGCGGAGTGCCCGCTCGGGCGCGCGGAGTTGCGCCGTTCGCTCCGGATTCCAGAAACCGCGCCGGTTGTACTGGCTGTCGGTCGCGCCACCAAGGAGAAGGACCCGGCCCTCTTGCTGGCGTCGTTCGCCCGCCTGCTGCGCCAGGTGCCCAACGCGCGGCTCGTCATGGTCGGCGTCAAGCAGAACCGCATCAACGTCCTGCGGGTCGCGCGTCAGATGGGCGTGGCGCACGCGCTGCGCCTGGTCCGCCCGGTGCCGCACAACCGCATGGCCGCGTACTACCGGATGGCCGACGTCCTCGCCTTCGCCTCCACCACCGACACCCAGGGCCTGGTCATGATCGAGGCGGAGGCGGCCGGGCTGCCGGTCGTGCTGGCCGACGCCGCCCTCGCCGAACGCCCGGGCGGGGCCTCGGGCCGCCTCGCGACCGCACCCGACGCCGACTCGTTCGGCGCCGGGCTCGGCCGCGTGCTCACCGACCCGGCCCTGCACCACGAGGTGGCCGAGGCGGGCCGCGCTGCCGCGGACGCGTACTCCGCGGAGCACTACCTCGGCCACCTCATGGCGGCCTACCAGTTCGCCCAGCGGGCTCACGGCGCGGCCAGGGCCTCCGTCGGGGCCAGCCGGGCGGCGCGCACCGCCGGGTAGAGGCCCGCGATCGCGCCGATGACGAGCGTGGCGGCGACCCCACCGGCCGTTGCCCACGCCGGGACGACGGTCGGCCAGTCGCGGGTGCTGGAGTACAGGGCCGTCACCGCGATGCCGGTCGTCACGCCACCGATGCCGCCCAGGGCCGACAGCAGCAGCGACTCGGCCAGGAACTGGACCAGGATCTGGCCCCGGGTGGCGCCTAGGGCGCGGCGCAGCCCGATCTCCGAGCGCCGTTCCAGCACCGAGATGACCATGGTGTTGGCCACCCCGACGCCGCCGACGAGCAGTGCGACCGCGCCGAGGCCGAGGAGCAGGCCGGTGAAGGTCTTGTCGGTGGCCTGCCGCGCGGCGAGCGCGTCGGAGGGCCGGGAGACCTTCACCTGGCTGGGCGCGGCCGGGTTCGCGGTCCGCGCCAGCACGGCCTGCACCGCCTCGACCTGATCGTCCCGCGCGCGGGTGTAGACCGTGGTCGGGTGGCCGTCGAAGCCCGCGTACGCCGCGGCCGCGTCCCAGCCGATGAGGGCGGAGGCGTCGAGTTCGGGCGCGAGCGGCACCGGAGCGAGAATCCCGATGACCGTGAACCACCGTGCGTGGATGTAGACCTGCACGCCCTCGCCGGCCGTGGTGATCCCCAGCCGCCGGGCCGCCGCCGCGCCGAGCACGACCGCCGGGAAGCGCGCGGTCGCGGCGTTGAGCCACACGCCGGACGCCATCGAGCCGCCGACCGTGCGCAGCATCTCCAGCTGGGCCGCGCGCAGCGTGATCGCGTTGGTCTGCGAGACGGGGATCTGGTCGGAGCGGTACACGTGCACGCCCGCGAGCTTGCCCACCGCGGACACCTCGGTGACCGGCCCGATCCGCCGGATCATCTCCACCGACTCGTCCGGCAACGTCGCGTCGTCCCCGAAGATGTCGTTTCCGGGCGCGACCGTGAGCAGATTGGTCCCGAGCGCGGCGAGCTGCCGGTCGAGCTCGGCCCGGCTGGACGACGAGATCCCGACCACCGCCACCATCGCGGCGATGCCGATCGCGATGCCCAGCGCCGACAGGAACGCCCGCATCGGCCGCGTCCGCAGCCCGGCCCCGCCGACCCGCACCACGTCAGCGGGGGCCAGCCGCGCCGGCGCCAACGACGTCGTCATCCGTGACCACCTCCCCGTCGCGCATGCTCACCTGGCGCGGCAGGCCGGCCGCGATCTGCCGGTCGTGCGTGATCACCAGGATCGTCGTGCCCGCGTGGTGCAGTTCCGCGAGCAGCTGCATCACGCCCGCGCCGGAGGCCGAGTCGAGGTTGCCGGTCGGCTCGTCCGCGAGCAGGATGGCCGGCTCACCCACGACGGCGCGCGCGATCGCCACGCGCTGTTTCTCGCCGCCGGACAGCTCGTGCGGCAGGTGGTCGAGGCGGTCGCCCAGCCCGACGCGGACCAGGGCGTCCTCGGCCTTCCGGCGCCGCTCGGCCCGCGACGGGCCGGCGTAGAGCAGGCCGTCCGCGACGTTGTCCAGCGCGGGCTGGCCCGGGGCCAGGTGGAACTGCTGGAACACGAAGCCGATGCGGAGCGCCCGCAGCGCGGACAGGCGGCGGTCGCGCAGCCCGGCGACCTCGTGGCCGTCGATGCGCACCGTGCCGGCGGTGGGGCGGTCGAGCGTACCGATGAGATGGAGCATGGTGCTCTTGCCCGAGCCCGACGGGCCGACGATGGCCACGAACTCGCCCGCGGCCACGGTGAGGCTGACGTCGCGGACCGCGACGACCCCGCCGGGGTACTCCTTCCACACCGACTCCAGCTGCACGACAGGCACGGCCGCCGGCTCCGGGGTGAGATCGATGAAGGTCGTCATCCCGGCATCCCGACGACCGTGCCGGCCGCGAGACCGTCCCCGGTGATCTCGACCTTGCCCGCGGCGAACAGCCCCAGTTCGACCGCGACGACGCGCGCGGTGCCGTTCTCGACGACCTGCACGCCATAGCCGCCCTCGGCAAGAGCCAGCAGAGCCTGCACCGGTACCGCCAGCACGTTCTCCCGCCGGCCCGCGGTGAACGTCACGGTGACCGTCATCTGGTCGAGCCCGTCGAAGGCCTTCGCGTCATCGGGCGTGATGGTCAGCCGGTACTTCGTCTCCGCCGGATCGTTCCCCTGCGCCGGCTGGATGACCGTCCGCACCGCCGCGATCTTCCCGGGCACGCTGCGGCCGTCGGGCAGCTTGGCCGCGACCGCGCTGCCGGACTTGGCCAGCCGCTGGTCGTCGGTGTCGAGGTCCAGCGTCACCACCGGGGTCGTGCTCGTGTACGCCAGGATCGCGCCCCCGCTCGGATCGCCCGCCTCCGCCTTGTGCTCGTCAACGCGGACGGGCCCGGTCGCGTACACGACGCGCCCGGCCTCCACCGTGCCCGTCCTGGTGAGCCCGAGGTCGCCCTGCCACTTGCGGACCGCGCTCGCCGTCGCCGAGGAGAACTCGTCGTCGACCGTGAAGCCGGTGTACCCGAGCGCGGCGAGGTTCTCCTCCAGCTGCTTGACGTCCGCGCCCTCGTCGCCGGCGGTCAGGCTGCGGTAGGAGGGCAGCACACCGTACAAGAGAATGATCGGCGTGTTGTCCGTCCGGTAGAGCGCCTGTCCACGTTGGACGGTCGTGCCCACCGCCGGCACCTCGGTGAGCGTGCCCGCGCCGCGGCCGGAGAGGGTGCGGCTGTCGCCGTGGCCCAGTTTGCCGTCGTGGTTCTCGGTGTCGACCAGCGTCTGCCTGGTGACCTGGGCCGTCCTGGCCGGCGGCGAGCTGGTCGGGGTGCCGGCGTCGCTTCCGCGCTCGGGCAGCCCCAGCCCGGCCGCGGCCGCCGCCCCGACCGCGGCCACGGCGGCCACCCCGAAGATCACCTGTCCCGTGCGGCCGCGCCGGCGGCGGTTGCTCATGCCCCGCCCCCGCTGTCCTGCGTCGTCTTCTCGCCGGCCTCGCCGTCGCCGCCCTTGGGCCGCAGGTCGTACTGCTCGCACGCCTTCTCGGCCGCCTTCATCTGCTCGCCGCGCAGGTCGACGCTGAGCTTGTCGCCGTCGATCATGAAGCCGCCCTCCTCGGACGGGTCGGGGAAGTTGGTGATGCCCTGGTCGCGCATGCACTGCGCGTACTTGCGCATCCGCTCCTGCTGCTCGGGGCTGAGCTTGGGCGGCTCGCCGCCGTTGGGCATCAGGCTCTTGCACTCCGCCTGCGCCGCGTCGACCTTGCTCTTGTCGGTGCCCTCGGGAATCGTCAGCGAGACGCCGTTTCCCTCGAAGTTCGGATCCTCCATCGGTACTCCGTGATCGCGCATGCACTGCGCGAACTTGAGGAACGCCTCCTGGTCGGCCTGCGGATCGCGCCGCACGCCGGTGCCGCCGGTCGCGGTGGCGGTCGGGGTCGCATCGGCCTTGCCGCCGCCCGCGCTGGCCACGCCTTCGTCGCCGGTGCCGCCGGCCTTGCCGCAGCCGGCGGCGGTGAGCACGAGCAGCAGGCCGAGCGCGAGGCTGGTCCTGATGCGCATGGTGACCTCCAAAGGTCGGATCGATGTGCTGCTGCCGCTCAGTCAAGGCGGGTGCGCGTCAACCGGCCGTAACCGCGAACGTTGACACCGGGTTGACACCGGCGCGGAGGACGATGGAGGCATGCGGATTCTGGTGGTCGAGGACGAGCGGCTTCTCGCCGAGACGGTCGCGCAGGGCCTGCGGCGGGAGACCCACGCCGTCGACGTGGTCCACGACGGCGCGGCCGCCCTGGAGCGGCTCGACGTCAACGACTACGACGTCGTGGTGCTCGACCGCGACCTGCCGGTGCTGCACGGCGACGACGTCTGCCGCGAGCTGACCCGGCGCGAGTCGGCGGCCCGGGTGCTCATGCTGACCGCCGCCGCCGAGATCGACGACCGGGTCGCCGGGCTCGCCCTGGGCGCCGACGACTACCTGCCCAAGCCGTTCGCCTTCCGCGAGCTGGCCGCGCGCGTGGCGGCCCTCGGACGGCGGTCCCGCCCGGCCGCCCCGCCGGTGCTGGAGCGCGCCGGCATCCGCCTCGATCCGCATCGCCGCGAGGTGTATCGCGACGGCCGCTACGTCCCACTCTCGCGCAAGGAGTTCGCCGTCCTGGCCGAGCTGCTCCGGGCCGCCGGCGCCGCGGTCTCGGCCGAGCAGCTGCTGGAGAAGGCCTGGGACGAGCACGCCGATCCGTTCACGCACACCGTCCGCATGACGATCCTCAAGCTGCGGCGGAAGCTGGGCGACCCCGCCGTCGTGCTGACCGAGCCGGGAGTGGGGTACCGCATCCCATGAGGAAGATGACCATCCGGACCCGGCTGACCCTCGTGGTCGGCGGCATGCTGCTGGCCGGCGGGCTGCTCCTGCTGGGCATCACCTACCTGCTGGTCTTCCAGCAGCTGGGCGACAAGCTGTTCGTGACCAAGACCATCGGCGAGGACCTCCCCCTACCGGGAGCCGGGGTGGCCGGCGACCTCGCCACCCAGTTCCGCGGCGAGGTCCGCTCCGACGCGAGCCGGGCCGTCCTCACCCAGGGCTCGATCGCCCTGGCCGTGGTCGTGGCGCTGGGCCTGGCCTTCAGCTGGCTGATCGCCGGCCGCCTGCTCCAACCTCTGCACCGGGTCACCGAGACGGCCCGGCGCATCGCCGGAGCGCCCGACCGCGGGTTGCACGAGCGGATCGCCCTGCGGGGCCCGTACGACGAGGTGAAGGAGCTGGCCGACACCTTCGACCTGATGATCGCCCGGCTCGACAAGTCCTTCGACGTCCAGCGCCGCTTCATCGTCAACGCCTCCCACGAGCTGCGCACCCCGCTGACGCTCAACCGCACCCTGCTGGAGGTGTCGACCGAGCACCCCGACGCCGCCCCCGAGCTCCGCCAGCTCGGCCGCACCCTGCTCGCCGTCAACGAACGCCACGAGCGCCTCATCGACGGCCTGCTGCTGCTGGCCCGCTCGGAACGCGCGGTGGGCGACCGCTCCTATGTGGACCTGGCCGACGTCGTCACCCACGTGGCCGCCCAGCACCAGGACGACGGGACCGTGAAGGTCACGTCCGTGGCCGACGAGGCCCCGACCATGGGCAATGCCGTGTTGCTGGAGCGGCTGGTGCACAACCTGGTCGAGAACGGCGTGCGGCACAACGTGCCGGCCGGCGGCTGGGTGCGGGTGGAGAGCGGGACGCGGCCCGACGGGGTGTTCGTGACCGTCAGCAACAGCGGGCCGGTGGTGCCGCGGTACGAGATTCCGAACCTGTTCGAGCCGTTCCGGCGGCTGGGCACGGAGCGGGCGGCCGGGCCCGGGGCGGGGCTGGGGTTGTCGATCGTGCGGGCGGTGGCGGCGGCGCACGGCGGGAAGGTGTTCGCCGACCCGCGCGACGGGGGTGGGCTGACCGTGACGGTGATCCTTCCCACCGCCGCCAGCAGCGAATATCCGACATGACGAATCGAGGTGATCGGGCACACTCGGGGGCATGTCCGCACCTCCTACTACCAACGAAGCACTCATTCGCCTCCTCGATTCGGGGAAGCGCTACAAATATCTGTACTTCTGGGGTCACCGGCCCCGGCCCGACGGCACCCTGGGTGCCAGCTGCCTGAGCCAGTGGTGGCCGGCCCGCTTCGAGCTCGACGGTGTCGGGTTTCCGTCGGCCGAGCACTACATGATGTGGAGCAAGGCCCGGCTCTTCGGGGACGACGACGCGGCCGGCCGCGTGCTGGTTGCGAAGAGCCCGGCCGAGGCCAAGAACGTCGGCCGGACCGTCAAGGGCTACGACGATGACACGTGGGCCCGCGAGCGGTTCGCGATCGTCGTCGCGGCCAGCCGGGCGAAGTTCGACTCGACCGACGAGCTGCGCGGGTTCCTGCTGGGCACCGGCGACCGGGTGCTCGTCGAGGCGAGTCCGCTCGACCGGGTCTGGGGCATCGGCCTGGCCGCCGACGACGAGGCGGTCCAGGACCCGCGGCGCTGGCGGGGGCTGAACCTGCTGGGGTACGCCCTCATGCAGGCCCGCCACGAGCTGGGCGGCCGGGCGTGAGCGCGCGCGAGGAGGTCCAGCCGCTGCCGGGTTGGCTCGCGTGGCCGATCCGGGTGCTGGCCGTCATCTTCGTGGTGCCAGTCAAGCTCGCCTGGGACGGGCTCGGCTGGGTGCTGGCGCAGCTGTGGAAGTACGTCGGCGCCCCGCTCACCAAGTACGTCATCCAGCCGTTCCTGTACTACGTGATCTGGCTACCCCTGCGCTGGATCACGCTGTACCTGCTGTGGATCCCGCTGCGCTGGATCGCCGTCAACCTGCTCTGGACGCCGCTCGTCTGGCTCGTCAAGCACGTCCTGGCGCCGCTCGCCGAGGGCATCTGGTGGCTGCTCAAGGCCACCGCGCCCTTCTGGTACCTGCTCGGCCGCATCCTCCTGGAAGCGGCCCGGGCGGTCGGCTGGGTGATGACGCGGATCTACCGGTACGTCCTCACGCCCATCGGCAAGGCCATCGCGTTCGTCTGGCGGTGGGTCGTGGTGCCGATCGGGACGGCGATCGCCTGGGCCTGGAACCACTCCGTGGTCCTGCTCTGGCGGTACCTGGTCGTCGTCCCGGTCAGGTTCGTCTGGCAGTACCTCGTCGTCCCGCCCGTGCGGTGGGTCAACGAGTGGATCCTCCGGCCCGTCGCCGAGATCACCCGCCGCGTGCTGGCGACCCTCGGCCTGCGATAGACCGAGGGTCGCCGCACGACGAAGGGCTACACAGAAGCCGGCGCAGGCGCGACCGCAGGCGCCGGCTTCTCCACCTCCACGTGCGGCAGCAGCCGGTCCAGCCACCGGGGCAGCCACCAGTTGGCCCGCCCCAGCAGCGCCATCGTCGCCGGCACCAGCACCAGCCGCACCAGCGTGGCGTCGATGAACACGGCCACCGCCATGCCCACCCCGATCATCTTCACGGTCACGTCGGGGTCGAGGGCGAAGCCGATGAAGACCGCCACCATGATGGCCGCCGCGCTGCTGATCACCCGGCCGGTCGCCGCCAGGCCGCGGACCACGCTGCCGCGGGCGTCGCCGGTGGCCAGCCAGTCCTCGCGGACGCGGCCGAGCAGGAAGACCTCGTAGTCCATCGACAGGCCGAAGAGCACCGTGAACAGCAGGATCGGCACCCAGCTGGAGACCGGGACGGCGTGCGGGAGCCCGACGAGGCGCGCGCCGAAGTCGGTCTGGAAGACGGCGGTCATCACGCCGTACGCCGCGGCCACCGACAGCAGGTTCATGATCGCCGCCTTCAGGGCCACCACCGGGGCCCGGAAGAGCACGGTGAGCAGGATGAGCGACAGCGCCACCACGAACGCGACGACGGTCCACAGCCGGTCGGCGAGCCGCTCGGAGATGTCCGCGAAGACCGCCACCAGCCCGGTCACCTGCACCCCGGCGGGGAGCACGTCGGCGCGCAGGTGGTCCAGCAGCCGGGTGGTCGCCTCGTCCTGCGGGCCGGTGGTCGGCTCGATCGCGATCACCGCCGCGGTGCCGTTGACCGCCGGCGGCGCGACCGAGGCGATGCCGGGCTCGGTGCGCAGCCGGGCCACCAGACCGTCCACATCGGACACCTTGGTGGTGTCCACGGCGAGCAGCAGCGGGCCGTTGGCGCCCGGGCCGAACTCGGCCGAGACGAGGTCGTACGCCTGCCGCGTGGTGTTCGACGTCGGCTGGCTGCCCGCGTCCTGCGGCCAGGTGCGCATGCCCAGCATCGGCGCGGCCAGCGCGGCCAGCACCACGAGCGCGGCCAGGGCGGCCAGCACGGGACGCCGCCCCACCGCAGCCGCCCAGCGACCCGTGAGGCTGGGCTTCTCGACGACGGCGGCCGAACGGCGAACCTTGCGCGGCAGCACGCGGTGCCCGGCCAGGCCGCACAGCGCCGGCACGAGCGTCAGGGCCGCCGCCATCACCGCGACCACGGCGGCGAAGGTGGCGTAGCCGAACGAGGAGTACACCGGAAGCGTCGCCAGCTTGAGCCCGAACAGCGACACCAGCACGGTCAGGCCGGCCACCACGACCGAGGCGCCCGCCGTCGCGTTGGCCTCCGCCGCCGCCGCGCGCGGGGACAGCCCGCGGCGCAGCCCCTCGATGTGCCGGGCCACGAGCAGCAGCGCGTAGTCGATGCCGACGCCGAGCCCGACCATGGTGGCGACCGTCGGCGCCGTGTTGCTGATGTCGGTGACCTTCTCCAGCAGCGCGATGACCGCGGTCGCGATGCCGAGCCCGGCGATCGCCACCACGAGCGGCAGCCCGGCCGCCACCACCGAGGCGAGCCCGAGCACCAGGATCAGCAGCGCGGCCACGATGCCGACCGCCTCCGCCGTGCCGCTCGGGGCGGAGATGTTCTCGGCGACCTGGCCGCCGAACTCGACCTGCAGCCCTTCCCGCCGCAGCGGCTCGGCCGCGGCGCGCAGGGCGTCCATGGCCGTGGTGCCCTCGAAGTCGGTGACCGGGATGTCGTACTGCACGCCGATCAGCGCCGTGTCCCCGTCCGCCGACATCCGGGCGGGCGCCACGATCCCGGCCGACGGCATCCGCTCCAGGCGGCCGCGCAGCGACTCGAGCACGGCCGGGTCGAGCGGCTTGCCGTCGTGCACGACCACCCGCGCGTCGGCCCCGGACATCTGCGGGAAGTGCGCGCGCAGGAACTCGGTGCCGGCCTGGGACTGGGTGCCGGGCACGTTGTAGTCGTCGTGCGGGGTGCCGCCGAAGCCGACGGACAGCGCGGTGAAGGCGACGAGCGCGATCAACCACGCGCCGATCGTCCGCCAGGGGTGGGCGGCCGCCGCGCCGCCGAGCCGGCCAAGGAAACGGGACATGACGTCCTCCACAAATAGGTAAGCCAAGGTACGAGCACCATGCGCCGCTCCGCTTTCAGCCCACTTGGAGTCCACTAATGCCGGGGCACAAGTCGACTTTCGGCGCTGGAAAACCATCCCGGGAGCGGCTGGACTCGACCCATGGTTCTCGGTCTTCTGCTGCTGGCCCCGCTGGTCGGCGAGTTCCTGCTCGGCAACCTCTCCGTGCGGGTGCTGCCCGCGCTGCCGTTCCTCGTGCCCATGTACGGCGGCGGCGCCCTGCTCATCCGCGAGGTCGCCCGCCGCACCGGCCGCGGCTGGCCCACGATCCTGCTGCTCGGCGCCGCCTACGGGGTGATCGAGGCCGGCCTGGTCGACCAGTCCCTGTTCAACCCGAGCTTCGAGGGCCACGACTTCCAGTCGGTCACCCCGATCCCGGCGCTGGGCCTGAGCGCGGCCAGCACGCTGTCGTTCGTGGCCGGCCACGCGATCTGGAGCATCACGGTGCCGATCGCGCTGGTCGAGCGCGGCCGCACGACACCCTGGCTGGGCTGGAAGGGCATGACCGGCACCGCCCTGCTCTACCTCTTCGGCTGCTGGATCATCTTCGGCGACCTGCGCGACAGCGAGGGCTTCCTCGCCACCCCGGCCCAGCGCATCGGCGCGGCGGCCGCGGCCCTGCTGCTGATCGGTCTCGCATATCTGCCCAAGAACCATAAATTCCGACAGAAGTCGCCCGGAAACGCAATGCTGACGGGCGTCATCGCCTTCGCGGCCAGCAGCGTGTTCTTCGCCAGACCGGAGTCCTGGCCCGGCTTCTGGTTCGGCCTGGCCTGGCTCGCGGCAGCCGGCGTCTGGCTGGCCGGCACGAGCTGGACCGACCGCCACATCCTGGCCATCGCCGCCGGCACCCTGCTCACCTACGCCTGGGGCGGCTTCGTCCTCACGGCCCTGATGGAGCCGCACGACCCGGTCCGCTGGTGGGGCAACGCCGGCTTCGCCGCCGGCGCGGTCGCGCTCATCGCGTTCGCGTTCACAAGAACGACTTCGCCCGGGCCAGCCAGTGCGGAGAACCCCACCGGGCCGCCACGTCCGCCGCGAGCTGGAAACTCTCCAGAGCCGCCGAGCGACGGTCCTGCAGCCGGTACAGCTCACCCAGACTCAGCGCGACCGGCTGCATCGCGATCGACGTGCTCGACACCCCCGCCAGCTGGGAGCGCACCGGCAGCAGCGCCTGAATGACCGGCTCGGCCAGGTCCACCCGACCGAGCGCGACGATCGCCAGGGTACGGACGGTGAGGAACGCCGAGGCGAAGTAGTCCGGCCGCACCGGGTGCACCCCGATGCGCACCGCCCGCGCCTCGTCCATCCGCCCGGCCGCGACGAGGGTCAGCGCGAAGGCGTCGTGGGCGACCGTGCCCAGCTCCTGCGCGACGTAGCGGGTCGGCTCCACGAACTCGGCGAGCCGGCCCTCGCTCAGCATCACGCCGAACGTCGCGAAGAAGTGAAAGGCGTCCCCGTGCAACGAGCCCTGCCGGCGCATCGACTCCAGGCACTCGTCGTACAGCGCCCGTGACCCGGCCAGGTCGCCCTCGATGTGCGCGAGGGTGGCCCGCTGGGCCAGGTGGATGGACTGCGGCTCGGGCAGGTGGTAGGTCGCGGCGAGGGTGCCCTGGCGGGCCGTCGAGGTGCGCAGCTCGTCCGCCTCGTTGCTCGCCGCGGCCGCGTTGCCCAGCATCTGCTCGGCCAGCCACCGGTACGCCACCAGCCCGTGCGCGGCGGCCAGGTCCCGCAGCTCCAGTGCGACCGCGCGGCGGGCCGGCACTTCCAGGTCGTACGGCATCGACCGGCCCCGCGCGGCCAGCCCGAGGGCGAGCAGCTCGGGATCGCCCAGCCCGCGGGCGATGGCCAGGGCCTCCCGCCCGGCCGCGGGCCCGCGCTCGTCGGCCTCCCCGTCCAGCTCGCTGCTGAGCGCGTCGAGCAGCCGGCACCGGTCGGCCGGGGCGAGGTCGTCGCGGCGCAGCAGGCGGTCGAGGACGTCGACGAGGCGCTCGTCGATCACGCCGTACTCGTGGATCTGCCACGGCGTCGGCACCGTCCACGCCGTGAACGCGGCCACGAGCAGGTCGTCCCGGCCGGCGGCGGCGGCCACGTCGACGGCCCGCTGCCGGGTCCGCCGCGCCGCCGCCACCGCGCCCGCGCTCGCCTGGGCCCGCAGGAGCCGCCCGAGCAGGTCGACGAGGAGCGCGTCGCGGTCGCCGGGCACGGTGCCGGCCGCCTCGATCGCGGCCAGGGCGGCCCCGAGCACCTCGGCCGCCGCGTCGTACGCGTAGCGCCGCTCGGCCAGCTCGGCCGCCCGCACCGCGAAGTCGACGGCCGCCGCCGCGGTCTCCGAGGACGCCGCCCGCGCGTAGTGGTGGGCCAGGGCCGGGTAGTCGTCGGGGCGCAGCGCCCGCGTGGTGGCCGCGACCCGCGCGTGCATGCGGGCCCGGCGCAGGCGGGACAGGTCGGTGTACATGGTGTCGCGGACCAGCCCGTGCACGAACCGGACGCGTCCGGGCGCCGGCTCGGTGAGCAGCCCGGCGATGAGCCCGGCCTCCAGCGCGTCGAGCACCCCGCCCTCGTCGGCGTCGGCCGCCTCCACGAGCGTCTCGACGTCCGCCTCGCGCCCGACCACGGCGGCCAGCCGCAGCACCGCGACCGCCGGTTGGGGCAGCCGGGACAGCCGCCGCCGCAGCACGTCGCGCACCCCCTCGGGCACCTCGGAGGTGGCCACCAGGGCGCCCTCGGACGCGAGCAGCTGCGCGGACTCGCGCACATAGAACGGGTTGCCGCCGGTCCGCTCGGCCAGCGCGGCGAGCGTCGGCGCATCGACCGGCGTGCGCGCGAACGCCTCGACCAGCCGGGCCACGTCGCCGGTTTCCAGACCCTGCAGCTGTACCCGTACCGGCGAGCGCCGCGCGAGCGCCGCCATGGTCGCGGCGAGCCGTTCCCGGTTGTCGGCCGGGCGCAGCGCGGCGACGAGCAGCAGCGGCGGCCCGCCCGGCTCGATCAGCTCCGCCACCCGGGCCAGCAGCATGAGCGTCTCGCCGTCGGCCGCGTGCAGGTCGTCGAGGACCACGGCCAGGGGCCGCTCGGCCGCGGCGGCGGCCAGCCAGCCCGCCACGGCCCGATGCAGCCGGAACCGCCCGGCCGCCACGTCCTCCCCCGGCTCCGCCCCGGCGTCCTCGGCCAGCAGCGGCCGCAGCTCGCCCGCGAGGTCGCCCGGCGGCACGGCCGCGGCGAGCTGTCGCAGCGCCTCGACCCACGCCCAGGCCGGCGGCGCGCCCTCGACCTCCGGGCAGCGCCCGACGATGACCCGGAAGCCCTGCCGGGCGAGCTCCTGGCGGTACCGGCCGAGGAGGCTGCTCTTGCCCACCCCGGCCTCGCCGCTGAGCAGCACCACCCGCGGCGGCGTGACCGCGCGCAGCGTGGCGAGCTCCTCGGCGCGCCCGACGAACAGCTCGTCCGAGTCCACCACCGGCGAATCGGGAACGACCACGGGTGGCGGCAGGGCGACGGGAGCCGTCCCGGTGAGGATCGACGCCTCAAGCTCCAGCAGCGCCGGGCCGGGGTCGAGGCCCAGCTCCTCGGCGAGCATCGCGCGGGCGCGGCGCAGGGCGGCGAGCGCGTCGGCCTGCCGGCCGCTGCGCCACAGGGCCAGGGCCAGCAGCCGCCAGCTCTCCTCGCGCAGCGGGGCCTGCCGGGTCAGCAGCTCGGCCTCGGCCACCGCCTCGGCCGCGGCCCCGGTGCGCAGCGTCGCGTCGAGCAGCAGCTCCCGCGCGGCGAGGCGCAGCTCCTCCAGCCGGGCCGCCTCGGGCTGGGCCCAGGGCTCGGCCGCGAACTCGGCGAGGGCGTCGCCGCGCCACAGCTGCAGGCCGGCCCGCAGCCGCGCCCGGGCCCGCCGCGGATCGTCGGGCAGCGCGGCGCGAGCCTCGGCCAGGAGCTGCTCGAACCGCCAGGCGTCCACGCACTCGGCCGGGAGCCGGATCGCGTAGCCCGGCGGCGCGCTGACCAGCAGCCGGGCTGGGGCGCGGCGCTCGCGGCCGGGCTCGAGGATGCGGCGGAGGTTGGACACGTACGCCTGGAGCGAGGCGATCGCGCGGGGCGGGGCCTCGCCGCGCCACAGGTCCTCGATCATCCGGTCCACCGAGACGACGTCACCGCGGGCCGTGAGCAGCAGGGCGAGCACGGCGCGCTGGCGGGGGCCGCCGAAGTCGACGGTTCCGCCCGCATCGTCCGCGACCTCGAAGGGTCCGAGCACCCGCAGCAGCATGACGGGCGCCATCGTAGCCGCCGCCAAGCGCACTCCAAGACCGCTACAAGACAGTCCGGCGACCTTGAGACGGCGAATTTCGACGGACAGGAGTCACCGATATGAGCACCACCACCGCCACCGCGCGCCCCTGGGCCCAGGAGATGGTCATCGTGCACCGCGTCTTCCGCCGGGAGTCGCGATACCTGCACGACCTGATCGGCGCCGTCCGCCCCGGCGACACCGCGCGGGCCGCGCTGCTGGCCGGCCTCGCCCGGGACTACGTGGAGGGCCTGCACAACCACCACACGAGCGAGGACGAGCTGCTCTGGCCCAAGCTGCTGGCCCGGGTCGACCTCGACGCCGAGCTCGTGCTGCGCATGGAGCAGCAGCACCAGGTCGTCGACGCGGGCCTGCGGGACGTCGAGCGGCTGCTGGCCGCGTGGGAGCGCACGCCCGCCGAGCCGGAGCGCGACGCGCTCGTCGGCGCGCTGGCCCGCCACCGCCGCGACCTGCTCGAGCACCTCGACGAGGAGGAGCGCAGCGTCCTGCCGCTGATCGAGGAGCACCTGACGGTGCCGGAGTGGTCGGCGCTCGGCGAGCACGCGATGGCCAAGACCCCGAAGGACAAGCTGCTGTTCACGCTGGGGGCGCTGCTGGAGGAGGCCACCCCGGCCGAGCGGACCCGGTTCCTGGGCCACCTGCCGCTGCCGGCCCGCGTCCTGTACTGGACGGTCGGCAAGCGCTCCTACGCCAAGCGGATGAGCACCGTACGCAGAGGCTAGTTGGAGGCTAGTTGGACGTGTAGCCGGGCAGGTCGCCGTCGGCCTCCTCGACGCGGTCCACGTGCCCGTCGAAGTCGTCGTCGTGGTAGATCAGGTCGATCCGGCCGTCGTGGTCCTGGTCGTAGGCGACCTGGTCGACCAGGCCGTCGTGGTTGGTGTCCCACATCGCCACGTCGGTCCGGCCGTCCTGGTCCGTGTCGGCCAGGAGCATGTCGACCCGGCCGTCGCCGTCGGAGTCGTAGCCGACCGTCTCCGCGTCGCCGCCCATGTCCCCCGCGGAGAGCGACGGATCCTCCGCCGAGAGCGACGGATCCGGGTCGGCCGCGCTGAGGCCCGCCGTGCCGTAGGACTCGGCCGTGAGCGGACCGTGGCCGAACACCGCCTCCGGGTCGGCCACGTCGTCCGGGCTCAGGTCCAGGTGGTAGTCGTCGGACTGCAGGCCCCAGTCGGTCATGCACCCACCCTATGTCGATAACCCTAGGTCGATGTCGGCTCGACCTCGGCGGCCTCACCCCGGTCGGCGGAGCGCTTGGCGCGGCGCATGCCGTAGGCGAAGTACAGGATCAGGCCGAGCGCCATCCAGATGAGGAACCGCACCCAGGTGACCACCGGCAGGTTCAGCATCAGCCAGACGCTGGCGAGCACGCTGACGACGGGCAGCACCGGCACCCACGGCGTCCGGAACCCGCGCGGCAGGTCGGGCCGGGTGCGGCGCAGCACGACCACGCCGATCGAGACGACCACGAACGCGAAGAGCGTGCCGATGCTGGTCAGCTCGGACAGTTCGGACAGTGGCACGAACGCGGCCAGCACCAGCACGATCGCCCCGGTGATGGTCGACATGACCCACGGGGTGCCGAAGCGGGGGTGGACCTTGGCCAGCACCGGCGGCAGCAGCCCGTCGCGGGCCATGGCGAAGGAGACCCGGGACTGGCCGAGCAGCAGCACCAGGATCACCGAGGTGATGCCGCAGACCGCGCCCAGCGAGATGATCTTCGAGGCCCAGCCCTGCCCGGCCAGGTCGAACGCCTTGGCGAGGGGGGCCGCGGTGTTCAGGTCGCCGTAGTGGACCATCCCGGTCACCACGAACGACACGGCCATGTAGAGCACCGCGCAGATGATCAGCGAGCCGATGATGCCGCGGGGCACGTCGCGCTGCGGGCGGGCGGTCTCCTCGGCGGTCGTCGCCACCACGTCGAAGCCGATGTACGCGAAGAAGACGATCGAGGCCGCCGCCACGATGCCGAACCAGCCGAAGTGCTGCGGGGTGATCCCGGCCAGCACCTGCAGCAGCGGCGCGTCCCCGCCCGACGCCTTCTCCGAGGCCTCGGCCGGCGGGATGAACGGCTTGTAGTTCGCGGCCTTGATGAAGAACAGGCCCAGGCCGATGACGAACACGACGACGGCCACCTTGACGATGACCAGGGCGCCGGTGACGCGCCCGGAGAGCTTGGCCCCCACGATCGCCACGATCGACAGCACCAGCACGATGAACGCGGCCCCGAAGTCGGGCCGGGCGTGGTCGCCGGCGAGCCAGGTGGGCAGGCCGAACAGCTCCTGGAGGTACGCCGACCAGCCGCGCGACACCACCGCCGCGCCCAGCGCCAGCTCCAGGCACAGGTCCCAGCCGATCACCCAGGCCACGAACTGGCCCAGGGTGGCGTAGGAGAACGTGTACGCCGAGCCGGCGACCGGCACCGTGGAGGCGAACTCCGCGTAGCAGAGGGCGGCCAGCGCGCACACCACGCCGGCCAGGGCGAACGAGATCACGATGGCGGGGCCGGCGTTCTTGGCCGCCTGCTGCCCGGTCAGCACGAAGATGCCCGTGCCGATGATGACCCCCACGCCGAAGACGGTGAGGTCGAACGCGGAGAGGTTCTTGCGGAGCTTGTGGCCGGGCTCGTCGGTGTCCCGCATCGACTGCTCGATCGACTTCGTGCGAAAGAGTGACGACATGCGAACCGACATGCCCGAACGATCACCTTCCTACACGTGGCGCTCCCGTGGAGTACGATAAAGTCTATCGGTTGAATATGAATTAAAGCCGGAGGTGAGCGATGGGGCGGACCTGCACCACGGTCGTCGTCGGGGGCGGCTGTAGCGGCGCGCTGACGGCGATCCACCTGAGCCGGGACCCCCGGCACCGGGTCGTGCTGGTCGATCCGGCGCCCGCCGCGGCGCTCGGGCGCGGCGCGGCGTACCGCACCCGCCACCCGGCCCACCTGCTCAACTCGCGCGCGGCGGCGATGAGCGCCCTGGCCGACCAGCCCGACGACTTCGTGCGCTGGTGCCGCGACCGCGACCTGGACATCGGCCCGGCCGACTTCGCGCCGCGCGGCGTCTACGGCGACTACCTGCACGACCGGCTGCGCGGCGCCACCTTCACCCACGTGCGCGCGGACGCGACCCGGGTGCGCGCCGACGGCACCGTCGAGCTGCGCGGCGGCGGCGCACTGCGCGGCGACCGGGTGGTGCTCGCGTCCGGGCACGGCGCGCCGGCCCTGCCGCCCGCGCTGGCGCACCTGGCGGAGCATCCGCGGTACGTGCCCAACCCGTGGGAACCGGGCGCCCTGGACGGTATCGAGGGCCCCGGCCCGGTGCTGTTGATCGGCACCGGACTCACCGCCGTGGACGTCGCCATCGCCCTCGAAGGCCGGGCGCCCGTCGTCGCCTGCTCGCGCCGCGGGCTCCTGCCCCGCGTGCACGCGGACGTGCTGCCGGCGACGGGCACGTTCGAGTACCAGGGAAGCTCGTTGGGCGGTTTGCTGCGGGCGGTGCGCGAGTTCGCGGCAACGCAGCCGGATTGGCGCTCGGCCGTCGACGCGCTGCGCTCGCGCACCGACGAGCTCTGGCGGCAGCTCACCCCCGACGCGCAGCAGCGGTTCGTGCGCCACGTCGCCACCTACTGGGAGATCCACCGCCACCGCATGCCGCCGGCCTCGGCCGGAAAGGCTCCGGCCGTCAGCCGCAGCCGCCCGCAGAACCCGGCGGCCATCATCAACTGCACCGGCCCGCAGGGCATCGCCGCCACCGAACTCGGCCAGAACCTGGTCAAGGACGGCCTGGGCCTCGAAGTCGATCACAAGGGCCGCATCACCGAACGGATCTGGACCATCGGCCCGGTACGGAGGGGCCCGAACTGGTGGGAGACGACCGCCGTACCGGAGATCAGACGGCAGGCCGACCTGCTAAGCCGCGACCTGCTTGAGGGTCATGACGTGCTCGACCAGCGCGATCAGCACGTCCTTGACCGAGCGCCGGTCCCGCGCGTCGCAGAGCACGACCGGCACGTCCGGGTCGAGGTCCAGCGCCTTGGCGATCTGCGTGGCGCTGTGCTTCTGCACCCCGTCGAAGCAGTTCACCGCGACCAGGAACGGCGTGTTGCGCCCCTCGAAGTAGTCCACCGACGGGAAGCAGTCGTTCAGCCGGCGGGTGTCGGCCAGCACCACCGCCCCGAGCGCGCCCAGCGCCAGCTCGTCCCACAGGAACCAGAAGCGGTCCTGGCCCGGCGTGCCGAAGAGGTACAGCACGATGTCCTGATTGATGCTGATCCGGCCGAAGTCCATGGCCACGGTCGTCGTGCGCTTGCCTTCGACGCCGTGCACGTCGTCGATGCCGACGCCGGCGTTGGTGAGCACCTCCTCCGTCTGGAGGGGGCGGATCTCGCTCACCGCGCTGACGAGCGTGGTCTTGCCGACGCCGAACCCGCCCGCGATGAGGATTTTCACCGCGAGGGGAACGTGACCGTCAGAGCGCTCGGAGGCCATTGACAACCGCCTTGAGGATGCGATCGTCGGGCCGCTGCGGCCCGACGGACTGGTCGTACTCCGGTTCGTGCATCTCGATCAGCCCCTGCTGGAGCAGGTCGCCCAGCAGGACGCGCACGACGCCGAGCGCGAGATCGAGATGGGACGCGAGCTCGGCGACCGACACCGGCTCACTGGTGCGCGCCAGGATCGCGCGCTGCTCGGGCAGGAGGTTCTGCTCGCCCGACCCGTCGACCCGGCTCACCACGAAGGCGACCAGGTCGAAGGCGCCGACCGCCGGCTTGGCCCGGCCGCCCGTCACGGCGTACGGGCGCACCACCGGGCCGGCGTCGGAGTCCATCCAGTCGTGGTCACCCGGTGGCATCGTGGGACACGCCCGGTCGCGACGGCGCGGTGAGGTACTGCCCGACCCTGGTCACCAGCATCGCCATCTCGTAGGCGATCACGCCGATGTCCGAGTCGGCGGCGCTGAGCACCGCGAGGCAGGCACCCTGCCCGGCGGCGGTGACGAACAGGAACGAGTTGTCCATCTCCACGATGGTCTGGCGGACCGAGCCGCCGTTGAACTGCCGCCCGGCGCTGCGGGCCAGGCTCTGGAACCCGGACGCGACGGCCGAGAGGTGCTCGGCGTCGTCGCGCCCGAGCCCGCTGGACGCGCCCATGAGCAGCCCGTCGGCGGAGAGCACCACGGCGTGCTGCGCCGACTCGACCCGCTCGACGAGATCGTCGAGGAGCCAGTCGAGCTTGCCGGTGCGGCTCGTCGAGTGCGTCACCTATGCGTCCCTTTCCGGAGAATTCGTGTCGGCGGCCTCGTCGGGCCCGAGCTGCCCGGCGTCGCGCCGCCCCTTCGTGAAGCCGGCCTGCAGCGAGGTCATCATCGCCCGGGTCTGCTCGGGTGATCGCCCACCGACCGCGGTGGTCGCGAACTGGGCCGCCGGGATGCCGTCGACGGTCCGCTCCTCCTCCGGCCGCTCCTTGAGCTGCGGGGCGATGCTGGCCTGACGCCGGCGCCGGGGCAGCCCGTCATCGGTGAGCTCCGGGTCCTCGTCCCGCACCGGGGCAAGAGCCTGCTCCGGTACTGCCGGAGGCTTCGCGGCCGCCGCGACGACATACTCCACCGACGACGGGCCCACCTCCTCGATCGTGGGGCGGATGGCGTCGGCGGGTTCGAGCTCCAGCACGGCCTCGGCGGCGGCCTGGCGCTCCTCGGCCGGCGTCGGCGCGGTCAGCTCGTGGGTCGCCCCGGAGATCAGGTGCGGCGGGATGAGCACGACCGCGGTGATGCCGCCGTACGCCGACGAGCGCAGCGTGACCCGCACCCCGTGCCGCGCGGCCAGCAGCGCCACCACGAAGAGGCCGAGCCGGGCCGAGTTGGCCGGGTCGAAGTCCGGCGGCTGGGCGAGGCGCAGGTTGGCCTCCTCGATCGCCTCCGGGGCCATGCCCAGGCCGCGGTCCTCGATCTCGACCGCGTAGCCGTTCGGCACCAGCTGCCCGCTGATCTGCACGCGGGTGTGCGGCGGCGAGTACGCGGTGGCGTTCTCGATCACCTCGGCCAGCAGGTGGATGACGTCGGCCACGGCCCGCCCGACCAGCGCGGCCTCGGGCAGGGCGAGGAACCCGACCCGGGCGTAGTCCTCGACCTCCGAGACGGCGCCGCGGATCACGTCGACCATCGGCACCGGGTTGCGCCAGCCCCGGCCGGGTGCGGCGCCGGCCAGGATGACCAGGTCCTCGGCGTGGCGGCGCATGCGGGTGGCGAGGTGGTCGACCCGGAAGAGGTCCTCGAGCTCTTCCGGGTCGGTGCTGCGCCGCTCCATCCGGTCCAGCAGCCCGAGCTGGCGGTGCAGCAGGGTCTGGCTGCGCCGGGCGATGTTGAGGAAGACCTCGTTGAGCCCCTGCCGCAGCTGGGCCTCGTGCACCGCGGACTGCACGGCGGTGCGCTGCACGGCGCTGAACGCGTTGCCCACCTTGCCGATCTCGTCCGCGCCGTACTCCAGCGGCGGCGCGGCCGCCACCACGTCGATCTTCTCGCCGTGGCGCAGCCGGGCGACGAGCGCGGGCAGCCGGACGTCGGCCAGGTCCTGGGCGTCCTGGCGCAGGCCGACGAGGCGCCGGATCAGCGAGCGGCCGATCCGGATCGACAGCAGGATCGAGATCACCACGGCGATCAGGCCGAGCACGCCGGCGCCGATGGTCCGCAGCACGATCGCGGTGCCGACCGGGCCCGCGTCGGCCACGATGACCTCGCCGAAGCGCAGGTCGAAGTCGCGCAGCTGGGCCACGAGCTTGTCGTACGCGTCGCGCCAGACGTTGATGTCGATCGGCAGCAGGCCGCCGGGCCGGGCGTCCGACATGATCTTGTTCTCGAGGTCCTGCACGCGCTTGTAGTTGTCGCCGGCCGCGATCGGGTCCCACAGCGCGCGGCCGCTCTCGGGCAGGCCGTACGTGGCGTCGGCGTACACGTTGCGCTTGGCCCCGATCACCGCGACCAGGTCCGAGCTCTCGCGATTCTGGAACTTCCCGGCCGCCGCGACGCCGCTGATGATCGCGTCCTCGCGAGCCAGCTGCTCGCGGCCGCGGCTGGTGGCGATCACGATGAGCGCGTTGCGGGTCAGGTTGGCGTCGCTGATCCCGGGCAGCGAGTCGTACCAGTGGTAGACCGCGTCGATCGGCCGGTTGTAGACGTTCAGCGCCTCGGCCCGGTCGATCTGGCCCAGCGAGATGCCCGTCCGGCCGGCCGTCAGCGCGTCGAACTCCTTGATGATGTCGCGCAGCCGGCCGCGGGCCACCTCGGGGATCGCGTCCTGCAGGTCGCTGTCGGCGGCGCGGCGGCGGAAGTCGTTGAGCGCCTCGTCGACCTTGCCGCGCTGCTCGGTGAGCGCGGCGGTCTCGGGCTTGCCCTCCTGGCGGCCCGTCGCGAGGTACACCTGGGTCAGCTTCCGCTCGCGCTGCAGCTCGACGATCACGTTCTCGGAGGGCTTACCGGACAGCGCGTAGTAGGTCTGGCTGTTGAACAGCTCGGCGGTGTCGCCGGCGGTCAGTGTGGTCGCGAACACCCACATCACCACGAGGGAGGCCAGGGGCGGCACCAGCAGGGTGATGATCTTCGCGCGGATCGACCAGGTACGGATTCTCCACGAAGAGCTCTTCATACGGTCGGTTCCTCGCTGGGTCGCGGGGCGATGGGAGGGGTGGCGCCTCGGGCATGATACGGACAGGTGGGGCCGGAAGTCACCAGCGAGGTTGTCAGGGGCATATAGCGGTCTCGCCCCTTTTTCCGCCCTTCGCCCGGTGTACACCGGACGTCCCGGGGCAGCCCGGCGCGATGCGACGTGGACGCTGGGTGGTGGCCGTCGGGGCCTGGGTGCTGTGTGCGGCCGGGCTGATCGCCCTGGCCTTCAATGCCGCCGCGGCGGGGCGGGCCGCCCTGCTGAAGGCGGCCCGACCGGCACCGGGCGCGCCCAGCACGCCCTCGCCCTCCCCGTCGCCGGACGCGCCGCGGATCCTGCGCACGCCGGGCGGGAACATCGTCGCCGGCTGCGACGGGACCCAGGTGCGGGTGCGCTACCTGAGCCCCGCGGCCGGCTTCCACATCGCGAGCGCGGACCGGGCGCCCGGGCCGCAGTCCCGGGTCACCTTCAAGGCCGACGGCGGCAAGGAGGTCCGGGTGGTCGTGCGTTGCGCGGCCGACGGCCCCCACGCGGACGTGGAGTAACAGGTCGGGGAAGGCCGCGGCGCGCATCGACCGCAATTTATATCACTGGTCAGATCATATTTATATGACCGGGTCGTGCACGTTCTAGCCGACCCGCTGGATCACCCCGAACTGCTCGGGCACCACGGCGGTGCCGACGCCACGGATCGCCATCGAGGCGCAACGCTGCGCGACCCCCGCCGCCTCCGCGAGGTCGGCCCCGGCCAGCCGCCCGAGCACGAACCCGGCCAGGTAGGCCCCGCCCGCGCCGGCCGCGTGCGCGACGGGCGCCGGCGGCGCGGCGGTGGTGAGCGTCTCCCCGTCGAGGCTGAGCACGGCCGAGCCCTCGGCGTCGAGGGTGACCGCCACGACGGCCGCCCCGGTGCGCCGCAGCAGCTGACCCCGGTCCCGGTCGCGGTCGAACTCCCCCGGCTGGTGCCCGAGCACCCGCGCGGCCTCGCCCCGGTTCGGGGTGACCAGGTCCGGCCCGGTGGGCGCCCACGGGGCCAGGTCGTGCGCGTCGACCGCGAACAGCGGCAGGTCGAGGCGGCGGGCCGCGAGCAGCGCGCGGATCTGCGGGCCGAGCGTGCCGTTGCCGTGGTCGCACACGACGACCGCGTCCGGGCGCGGCTCGGCGCTGAGGGTCTCGTCGAGCCGGCGCACCAGGGTCTCGGCCACCACCGGGCTGAGCGGGCCGGTGTCGCCGTCGTCGAAGCGGACCAGCACGTAGCCGTCCGCCACCACCCGCCGCTTGGTGACGGTGCGCCGCCCGACCGCGGTGACGAGCCGGTCGGCCACCCCGGCGTCCCACACGCACGTGCGCAGCCGCGCCCCCGCGTCGTCGTCCCCGACGGTGCCCACGAGGGTGGTCCGGGCCCCGAGGGCGGCGAAGTTGGCCGCGGTGTTGGCCGCGCCGCCGCACGCCTCGCGGGTGTCCTCCAGGGCGACCACGGGCACGGGGGCCTCCCGGCTGAGCCGGACCGGGCGTCCGCACAGCCATCCGTCGAGCAGTGCGTCGCCGACGACCAGCACCGAGGCGTCCCGCCAGCCCTCGGCCAGGACGGCGAAATTGCCTGAACTTTCCATCGGCCGCCGGTACCCCGGCCGGGCCGGTTCATTCCCGGCCCCGCGCCCGCCCGCGCCTGCGACAATCGGGACATCGAACGCGCAGACGTGGCGATCATCGGCGGGGGCGTCGCCGGCCTGGCCCTCGCCGCGGAGCTCGCCGAGCTGGATGGCCGGATGGTGGAACGGTCGGGCGGAACGCGCCCGGAGCGGCGGATCGTCCTGCTCGAACGGGAGAACCAGTACGCCTACCACTCGACCGGCCGCTCGATCGCCACGCTCTCGGAGACCCTGGGCTCACCCGAGCAGCGCGCCCTCACCCGGGCCTCGCGGACCATCCTCGACGCGCTCGGCGCCGAGTCGGGCACCCCGCTGCTGCGGACCCGCCCGGTCGTCTGGGTCGCCGACGAGGACAACGTGGGCGCCCTCAACGCGCTGCTGACCGCGAGCCCGGCCCTGCGCGCGGCCGATTCGGCCGCCGCGCGGACCCTCTGCCCGGCCCTGCGCCCGGAGATCACGGCCCGGGCGGCGGTCGAGCGCACCGCCCAGGACGTGGACGTGGAGGCGCTGCACCAGCAGTACCGCGACCGCGCGGCGGCCGCCGGGGCCACGCTGCGCACCGCGATCGGCCTGGAGTCCGGCACCTGGGACGACGCCCGCGCCGAGTGGACGCTCACCACCGACCGCGGCGAGCTCGTCACCCAGCGGGTCGTGAACGCCGCCGGGCCGTGGGCGGACGCGGTCGCCGCCCGCCTGGAGGTGCCGCCGGCCGGGCTGGCCAACCTCCGCCGCACGGTCGCGATCGCCACCGCGGAGGGCGTGGGCCCGGCCTGGCCGCTGGTCATCGACGTGGCCGGGCGCTACTACTTCCGCCCGGAGCGCGGCGGCCTGCTGGTCTCCCCGGCCGACGAGACCCCGTCGCCGCCGACCGACGCGGTCGCCGCACCGCAGGACATCAGCGTGGCGATCGAGCGGGTCAACGCGGCGACCTCGCTGCGCCTCGACCGGGTCCGCACGAGCTGGGCCGGCCTGCGCACGTTCGCGCCCGACCGCAACCCGATCGTCGGTCCGGACCCGAAGCAGGCGGGCTTCTTCTGGTTCGCCGGGCTGGGCGGCACGGGCATCCAGACCACCCCGGCGCTGGCCCGGCTGGCGGCGGCGCAGCTGCTCGGTGAGGCGTACGAGATCCCGGGCCTGGACCCCGCCGCGCTGCTACCCCGCTAGCCGGCCGGCCTCGGGCGCCCGCGCCGCGGGCACGGCGGCGAGCGCGCCGGGCGTGCGCAGCAGCGCGCGGTCGGCGTCGTCCACGAAGGACAGGTCGGCCTCCACGTGCCGGGTGGCCGCCGAGAGCAGCAGCGCCACCACCGGGTCCTCCGCCTTGCGCCGCAGCCCGTCGAGGTTGCGCAGCTCCCGCATGAGATAGGTGCGCTGCTGCGACAGCACCGTCTTGACCGTGGCCGCGTCGCCGGAGCGGGCCGCCGCCGTCACCTTGAGGAAGAAGTCGTCGCGGAAGCCGCCGCTGCGCGGGGAGGCCTCGGCCAGCCAGCGCCCGAGCTCGGTGCGGCCGCCCTCGGTGATCTCGTACACGACGCGGTCCGGCTTGACCGCCTGCGCGTGCCGCTGCGAGACCACCATGCCGTCACGGGAGAGCCGGTCCAGGATCTGGTACAGGTGGCCGATGTTGAGCGGGCCCCACTGCGGCCCGACCGCCGTCTCGAAGGCGCCCTTGAGCTCGTATCCGTAGCTCGGCCCGTGCGACAGCAGCGACAGCACCGCGTGATGGATCGGCATGACCGGAGATCGTACCCCTTGCATTGTCACAATGCATTGCGACAGAGTATGCGGGTGATCCCATTCATCTGGGCGCATCTGCGGGGGCGCGCGGCGAGATCGGTGGCGCTGCTGCTCGGCGTGCTGGTGGCCACCACCGGCTTCACCGTGCTGACCGGCGCCACGGACACCGTACGGCTGGAGGTCACCGGCGAGGTCGACCGCACCGCCACGGCCGCCTACCAGGTGCTCGTGCGGCCCCAGGGCACCCGCACCCAGCTCGAGAACGACCGGCAGAAGGTCCGGCCCAACTCGCTCAGCGGCATCTACGGCGGGATCACCACCGACCAGGTGGCCCGGATCGCCGCCCTCGACGGCGTGGACGTGGCGGCGCCGATCGCGATGGTCGGCTACGCCAACGAGTCGCGCTACGCCATCGAGGACGTCTCGGGCCTGGTCGACCGCTCGCTCGACCGGCAGCTGATCCGCGTCGACCGGACGTTCCTCGCCGACCACGGGCTGAGCACCGCCAAGGCCGCACCCTCGTTCGTGTACATCACGAAGCACCCGCTCGTCTGGCCCAAGGTCGACGGGGCGACCTCGGATCGCGTCGAGTACAGCGACGGCTCGGTGCGCCGCGGCTACGACCTGTGCGGCGACACGCTGCCCGTCCTCGAGGAGGGCCGGCCGGTCTGCGACCGGATCGAGGAGGAGGCGGTGTCGAGCCTGATGAACGACCTGCAGGGCGGGAGCCTCACCACCTTCCAGCTCATGCCCGACGGCCGCTTCCAGCAGGGCTCGCAGGGACCGAAGGCCGCCGACGTCGTCACGACCGACACCGCGGGCGTCTACCTGAGCTGGCGGATCCCGATGCTGCTGGCCGCGGTCGACCCGCGGGCCGAGGCCCGGCTGGTCGGGCTGGACCAGGCCGTCACCGCCGGGCACTACCTCGGCCCGGGCGACAAGGTCGAGCGGAAGTACCCGCCGATGAACGAGCCGTGGCTGCCGGTGCTGTCGGTCGAGCGGCCGTACCCGGACAACAGCCTCAGCATCGGCCTGAGCCGTATACCGCTGAGCGGGCAGCCGCCGGGTGACACTCCCGAACACACCCTGGCCACCTTCGACGCGATGAGCGGCCCCCGGCTGGAGACCCGCACCGTGCGGGCCGACCCCGAGAATGTCGGCGGGGCCGCCTACCTCACCCCGTTCATGCAGGTGGGCGGCATCGGCTACACCGAGAATCCGGACGGCTCGCTGACCGCGCTCCCGGTCGAGGCGGACCCGGAGGCCTGGCGCCTGGACGATCTGGAGGGCGTCCACGTGCCGTGGCAGATCTACGACACCGCGTACCGCACCATCGCCCAGACCCCCAAGCTGGGCGTCGCCGAGATCACCGGGATCTACGACCCGGCCCGGGTGCAGGCGTTCGACCCGCTGACCAAGGTGCCGATGGAGACGTACCAGGCCCCCACGGCCACCGGCGGCGACCAGCGCACCCGTGACCTGCTCGGCGGCGGCGCGCTGCTGCCCAACGGCAACCCGGCCGGCTACCTGGCCAGCCCGCCGACCCTGCTGACCAGCCTGGACCTGCTCGACCAGCTCTACGACACGCTCGGGCTGAGCACGCCGCGCAAGGCCCCGGTCTCGGCGGTGCGGGTGCGCGTGGCCGGGGTGCACGGCTTCGACGCCGCCGCGCGGGAGCGGGTCCGGGTGGTGGCCGAGCGGATCGCCGCCACGACCGGGCTGGACGTCGACATCACCTACGGCTCCTCGCCGCAGCCGCAGGCCGTGGACATCTCGGCGGGCCAGTTCGGCCGGCCGGCGCTGCGACTCTCGGAACTGTGGACCCGCAAGGGGGTGGCCGCGGCGATCGTGAGCGCCGTGGACCGCAAGAGCGTCGTGCTCTTCGTGTTGGTACTGGTGGTCTGCGCGCTGTTCCTCACCAACGCCGTCGCCGCCGGGGTCCGCGACCGGCGCACCGAGCTCGCGACGCTCACCGCGCTCGGCTGGCCGGCCCGCCGGGTGTTCGCCGTCGTGCTCGGCGAGGTGGCCGCGATCGGGCTCGTGGCGGGGGCGGGCACGATGCTGCTCGCGGCCCCGCTGGGGTGGCTGCTGGACGTGCGCGTGCCGTGGGGGCGGGGGCTGCTGGCGGTACCGATGGCGCTGCTTCTGGCTCTTCTGGCCGGACTGGCCCCGGCGCTGTCGGCCGCGCGGGCGCGCCCCGCCAAGGGCCTGCGTCCGGTGGCGCTGCGACCGCGCCGGGCCGGGCGTCCGCGCGGGCCGATCGGGCTGGGCCTGCGCAACCTGCTGCGGGTGCCCGGGCGCACGCTGCTCGGGGCCTGCGCGCTGGCCATCGGCATCACCGCCGCCACGCTGCTCGGCGCGATCACCTTCGCCTTCCACGGCACGATCGTCGGCACGCTGCTCGGCGACGCGGTGTCGCTGCAGGTCCGCTCGGTCGACACGATCGCGGTCGGGGCCACCGTGCTGCTGGGCGCCCTCGCCGTCGCCGACGTGCTCTACCTCAACATCCGCGACCGCTCGGCCGAGCTCGCGACGTTGCGCGCCACCGGCTGGACGGCGGGCGCGCTGGGCCGCCTGGTCGCGGCCGAGGGCTTCGGCATCGGCGTGCTCGGCGGCCTGCTCGGCGCCGGGGCCGGGCTCGGCGGCGCGGCCTGGCTGGTCGGCACGGTCACCACCGGGCTCATCTGGACCGCGGTGGCCGCCCTCGCCGCCGGCGCGCTGGTCGCCACCGTCGCCGCGATCGTCCCCGCGCTGCTCCTGCAGCGCCTGCCCACCGCCCGCCTGCTGGCCGAGGAGTGAGTCGAATGCTGTCCATCGAGGGCCTGAGCAAGCGGTTCCAGGACATCGTGGCCGCCGACGACCTGTCGCTGGAGGTCGCGGCGGGCAGCTTCACGGGCGTCACCGGGCCGAGCGGCTCCGGGAAGTCGACGCTGCTGCACCTGGTCGGCGCGATCGAGACGGCGGACGCGGGCACGATCACCGTCGACGGCGTGGAGGTGACCGGGCTGCGGCGGCGGCGCCTCAGCGAGTACCGGCGCGGCATCGGCTTTGTCTTTCAGCGTTATCACCTGCTGCCCGCGCTCAGTGCGCTCGACAACGTCATCGCCCCGGTCCTGCCGTTCAAGGTCGGGTTCGACAAGCGCGCCCGCGCGCGGGAGCTGCTCGACGCGGTCGGCCTGGCCGGTCGCGAGAAGGCGCTGCCGGCCCAGCTCTCCGGCGGGCAGCAGCAGCGGGTCGCGATCGCCCGCGCGCTGATCGGCGGGCCGAAGCTGCTGCTGGCCGACGAGCCCACCGGCAACCTGGACTCGGCCAACGGCGCCCAGATCCTCGACCTGCTGCTCGAACTGCGCGAGGAGCGCGGGATGACGGTCCTGCTGGCCACCCACGAGCAGCACATCGCGGCGCGCTGCGACCGCCTCATCCGCCTCGCCGACGGCCGGCTCGAGGAGGACATCGACCTCACGTCCGGTGAGCCGCCCGAGTCCACCCTGGCCCGAGCAACGCAGCTGCGGTTTTGAGGGGGTGTGGGTGGAGCGAAGCTCCCCCACTGTTCTGCAGGACATCGCGGGGTATCCAACGGTGCCAAGGCACCCATACAGTGTGCGGCTTTAGCCGTGGTTTGCCCCATTTCGCAGGTACGATGGCTCTTACGTGCTTGCGGGTTGGGGGTGGTATGCCGCAACTCGATACCGGCGTGCTCGCGCGGCCTGAACGGCTCCGCGCCCTGCGCCGCGCGCAACTGCTCCTGAGTTCCTCCTCGGCCCCGGTCGACGGCCTCGTCCGGCTCGCCGCCCGCTCCGTGGTGGCCCCCGTCGGCCTGCTCACGCTCGTCGACGCGGAGCGGATGCACGTGGTCGGCCGGCACGGCCTGCCGCCGGACCTCGAGCGCGTCCACGCCGAGCCCGCCACCAGCTCCTTCTGCCAGTTCGTGGTGGCCGAGGACGCGCCGCTCGTGGTCCGCGACGCGCGCGAGGACCCGATGCTGCGCGAGCTGGGCGTGCTGCACGGCCGGCACATCACGGCGTACCTCGGCCAGCCCGTGCACGACGCCGCCGGCCACACGCTCGGCGCGGTCTGCGTGACCGACTCCGTGCCGCGGCACTGGACCGACGACGACATCGCCGCCATCGCCGAGTGCGCCGGGCTGATCGAGGTCATGCTGGCCGCCGAGGCGTCCCGCGAGGACATCGCGATCGCCGCCGCCGAGACCGACGCGGTGCTGGAGACGGCCCTGGAGGCGTTCGTCGCCATCGAGCTCAACGGCGAGATCAAGCGCTGGAACCGCGCGGCCGAGCGCACCTTCGGCTGGACCGCCGAGGAGGCCATCGGCCAGGCCGTGCACGAGCTGATCATTCCCGAGCGGTTCCGGGCCGCGCACCGCGCCGGGCTCAGCCGGATGGCCCGCGGCGGCGTGCCGCGCGTGCTCGGCCAGCGCCTGCAGCTCTACGCCATCAACCGGGCCGGCGACGAGTTCCCGATCGAGATCACGCTCAACGTGATCGACGGCCCGCTCGGCCGGCACGCGCACGCGTTCATCTACGACATCAGCGAGCGGGTCACCGCCGAGCGGCAGCTGGCCCGCGAGCGGCACTTCCTGACCGCGCTGCTGGACAACCTCGACGTCGGCGTGGTCGCCAGCGACGAGCGCGGCCGGCTCATCCTGTTCAACCGCGCGATGCGGGAGATCACCGGGCACGACGCCGACGGCTCGACCCAGGAGGCCTGGAGCGCGATCCCGGCCGCGCCCGGCGGGGAGACGATCAGCGGCGAGGACATGCCGCTGACCCGCGCCTTCCGCGGCGAGCACATCCGCGAGGCCGAGCTGGTCATCCACCTGCCCGACCGGCCGCGGCGCTCGTTCACGGTCAACGCCCAGCCGATCCGCGACTCCGACGGCACCCGCCTGGGCGCGGTCGCGGCCCTGCACGAGGTCACCGACCGCCGCCGGGCCCAGCGCCTCATCGAGTGCGAGCTGGCCGTGTCGCGCATCCTGGAGCAGTCGCCGACCATCGAGGACGCCGGCCCCGAGCTGCTGGAGACGGTGGCGCGCACGCTGCACTGGCCGCACGCCGAGCTGTGGCTCGTGGACAAGGTCGGCAACGTGCTGCGCAACGCGGCCATGTGGACCGAGCCCGGGTACGAGATCCAGCACCCGGACCCGCTCGCCCCCGGCAAGGGCGTCTCCGGCGTGGCGTGGGAGACCGGGCAGCCGACGTGGATCCCGGACATCTCGGCGAGCACGAGCCGGTTGAACGTACCGTCGCTGGCCAAGCACGGCCTGCGGGTCGGCCTGGCCATCCCGATCCGCGACGGCCTCGGCGTCATCGGCACCCTGAGCTTCTTCGGCGACGCCGCCGAACAGCCCGAGCAGTCGCTGATCGCCCTGCTGTCGGGCATCGCCGCGCACGTCGGGCAGTTCCTGGAGCGGCGCCGGGCCGAGGACCTGGCCAAGCAGCTGGCGCGGACCAAGGACGAGTTCATCGCCCTGGTCGGCCATGAGCTGCGCACGCCGTTGACGTCGATCTCGTCGTACACCGAACTGCTGTTGCACGACGACCAGGAGGACCAGGAGTCCCGCGAGGAGTTCCTGGCCGTCATCGCCCGCAACGCCGAAAACCTCCGGGCCATCATCGACGACCTGCTCGACCTGGCCGGCCTGGAGAGCGGCTACGTGACCATGGTCGAGCGGCCGCTGGACTTCGCCGCCGTGGTGCGCGAGGTCGCGGACGCCAACGCGCGCGCCGCCCAGGAGAAGGACCTGGACGTCTCGGTGGTCCTGCCCGACGGCGCCGCCCCGGTCACCGGCGACCTCCCGCGCCTGCGCAAGGTGGTCGACCACCTGGTCACGAACGCGGTGAAGTTCACGCCGGCCGGCGGACGGGTCGAGATCCGCCTGGACGGCGACGTGGCGGGCGTCACGCTGCGGGTCGTGGACACCGGCGTGGGCATCCCGGAGGAGGAGCGGTCCCGGCTGTTCGAGCGCTTCTTCCGCGGGTCCAACATCCGCAACCAGGGCGTGCCGGGAACGGGGCTGGGCCTGGCGATCAGCCGTACCGTGGTCGAACGCCACGGCGGCACCATCACGGTCACCGACCACGGCGACAAACCGGGCACCACGTTCGTCGTCCGGCTGCCCGCCTACTGCCCGTAAGGCTCGTCTCGCCCCGCGCCCGTTTGCGCGTTCGCCGGGGTCGGGCAAGCTGGTTCCATGCGGTCTCGATTTGTGTCGTTGCTGGTCATGGGTGGCTTGGCGCTCACTGCCTGTTCGGATTCGGATACTTCATGGAAGAGCCCCGGCACCGGTACTTCCGGTGGCGCCGCCCCAGCTCCCGCCAAGCAGATCCCGATCTCGTCGCCCGCCAATGGCGCCACGGACGTCACGACCGCGCTTGACCTGGTCTTCGACGCTCCCGCCACGGCCGCGGTCACCTTGACGGACGCCTCGGGTGCCTCGATCACCGGCGCCGCGGTCTCCTCGACCGGCGGCGTGCACTGGGTGCCCGACAAGCAGCTCAAATGGGGCACGGAGTACACGGCCACGGTGAAGTCGGAGGACGCCACCGGCGAGGTGAAGTTCACCACCATGGCCAAGCCGTCCGGCCTGCAGCGCGTCACCAGCCAGATCGGCGACAACCAGGTCGTGGGCGTCGGCATGCCGATGATCCTGAGCTTCGCCAACGAGATCCCGAAGGACGCCCGGGCCGGCGTCGAGCGCCGCCTGTTCATGGAGTCGGACCCGCCCCAGGAGGGTTCCTGGAACTGGTTCAGCGCCAAGGAGGTGCACTACCGCCCGAAGGAGTACTGGCAGGCGGGCACCAAACTCAAGTTGCGGGCCGCGGTGGGCGGGGTCTCGCTCGGCGGCAAGTCGTACGCCGAGAAGGACCTCACCGTCGACGCGACCGTCGGCAAGCGGGTCATCATGGACGTCGACAACGCGACCAAGAAGATGACCATCACCGAGGACGGCGTGCTGCTCAAGACCATGCCGGTCAGCCTGGGCAAGCCGAGCAACCCCTCGGACAGCGGCAACTTCATCGTCATGGTGAAGAACGAGTGGGAGTGGTTCGACTCCTCCACCTACGGCGTGCCGGTGGACTCCCCCGACGGCTACCGCACCAAGGTCGAGTTCCCGCAGCGCATCACGTGGAGCGGCCAGTACATCCACGCCGCCCCCTGGTCCGTCGCCGACCAGGGCAAGCGCAACGTCTCCCACGGCTGCGTGAACATCTCCCTGGACCTCGCGAAGTGGCTCTACGGCGTGACCCACATCGGCGACCCGGTGATCGTGAAGGGCACCGAGGAGCGGGTGAAGTACGGCGACGGCTGGACGGACTGGGAGCTCCCCTGGGAGCAGTACCGGAAGGGCAGCGCGCTGTACTCCGCGTGAGCCCCGTTTTGGCTGGCCGTCGTTGGACCTGGTAGCCTGATTCATCGCGCTAGGTGACGCGCCGTCGTGCCATGCGCTCAAGGAAACCGAAACCCCGAGCTTTAAGACGAGGCTGTCGCGTGGCGAACATCAAGTCCCAGATCAAGCGCAACCGGCAGAACGAGAAGCGCCGCCTGCGCAACAAGTCGGTCAAGTCGTCGCTGAAGACGGCCATCCGCAAGTTCCACGAGGCGACCGCCGCCGGTGACAACGACACCGCTGCCGCGCTGCTTCGTGACGCTTCCCGGAAGCTGGACAAGGCCGCCAGCAAGGGCGTGATTCACAAGAACCAGGCGGCCAACCGGAAGTCGGCCATCACCAAGAAGCTGGCCGGGATCACCTCCGCCTGATTTTTTTCGCTGTACCGCGAAAAGCGCCGCCCACCTGGTGGAGCGGCGCTTTCGCTGTGCCCTGAGCCCACCTCCACCGCGCCTTCGGCTCCTCGCGCCGCGCCTTCCCGGATTCGTGCGCCGCGGCTCGGACTCCCGGCTCTCTGTCCGCCGGGCCGCCTTGGACTGTCTCCGCCGCGCCGCCCCGGGCTTCATCCCGCCGCGCCCTGGACTCGCTCTGCCGCGCCCTGGACTCCCTCGCCATGTCCCAGAGTCCTTCGCCGCACCCCGGGTTCCTTTTCGCCGCGGTTCCTTGACGGGCGTCTCGCAAAAAAGTGGCCTTGGGCTCCCGGCGAGCCGAAGCGCGCCGATCGTCCAAGGCCACATCACACCGGCACTCACATGCCGGATAAATGGGAATTACCGGGTGCTGGCGCCGGCCCGGGTGACGGACCGGCGGAGCAAGGTCTGATCAGGCGAAGCGCCCCTGGTTGACGCCACCCGTACGCTGCCGGGCCAGCTCATCCTCCGAGCGCCACCCCCGGTCCGCGTGCCGGCCGGTCGTGAAGTGCCCAGACGTCACGTTGTCGGTGTCCTCGGACCGCCGCCGCCCCGGCTGCTGCTGCTGACGAGCGTGCCGCCCGGTGTGCTCACGGTTGATCGGGCGCGTGTCGTGCCGCTCCTGGTCATACCGCCGGTGCTCGCCAGCCCCGCGCGCCTCGCCGTAACCGCCGCCGTAGCTCGGGTCGCCGCCGTAATTCGGGTCGCCGCCGTAATTCGGGTCTCCATGGTTGGAGACGCCATAAGTCGGATCGGCGTGGCTCGGGTTGGCATGGTTCGGGTCACCGTAGCTCGACTCGCCGTAGTTGGCCGATCCGTAGACGGTGCCGTGTCCCGCGGCGTACGAGTCGTCATGCCCAGCCCGGTACGCCTCGCCCCGCGCGGCCAGGTCACGGGCCGCCTCGGCCGCGGTCTCGCCGGTGTAGTCCGACACGTAGTCGGGCGCGCCGGGCTCCCACTCGCCGTACGAGCCCCACGACGTCCGGCGGCCGGTCGAGGACCACGCCGCCTGGTCGGCGAAGCCGGTCTCGTCGTCCCAGTCGGCCGACGCCTGCTGCTGGTGATGGGCACCCCGGACGGGCTGGTCACCCCACGCCGCGCGGTCCCCCCACGCCGTCTCGTCGCCCCAGTTGGCCTGCGCGTTCGCGCTCGCCGCAGGCGCGTTCCAGGCCGCCCGGTCGCCCCAGCCGTTGGTCTCGCCGGACCACTCGGCCTGCATCGGGTCGACCGACTCGCGCACCGGCTCGGCCGCCTGCTCCGCCCACGGGTCCTGAGCCGGCCGGTCGCTCCACCCCGACGGGTGCAGCGGCCGCGACCGCTGAAAGCCGTGCGAGTCGGTGTCCGTCCACTCGTCCTCGCCACCGCGCCCATGCCCGACACCATGCCCACGCTCAACGTCGACACGGCCATACCCAGGCTCGACGCCGTGCCCGGGCTCGACCGCGAAGCGCCCATCCCCAAGCTCGACGTCGACGCGCCCATCCCGAAGCTCGACGTCAACGCGCCCATCCCGAAGCTCGCCGGCGGCGTGGCCAGGCTCAACGGGCGGCAACGCGGGCGCGGGCAGGGCGTCCTCCGAGCCGGGCGAGATCCCGTACCCGGCGTCGACGACCTCCCGGTTGCCCTCGTCAGCCGCCGCGTGCCGAGACCCGGCGTCCTTGGCCGGCACCGAGATCTTGATGATCCCGACCTTCTTGCGCTGCGCCGGCGGCTCAACGGTCCGCGTACGCACCGCACCGGTCGACGACCCAGTCGCCCCCGACCCGTCCACCCCCGCGCCGGCCAAAGCCCCACTCGCCCCCGAACCGCCCACGCCAGAGCCGCCCGCAACAGAGCCGCCCGCAATAGAGCCGCCCGCGCCAGAGCCGTGCGACGCACCGTTCGAGCCAGAGCCGGAACCAGAGCCGGAACCAGAGCCGGAACCAGAGCCAGAGCCGTAGCCGGTCGACCCGGAGCGGGCCCGAGCGGCCGCGCCGGCCCGGGCGATCTCGGCTCGATCGAGCGCGGTCGCGGTCCTCCGGGGAACCGAGGTGCTCTCGTCGGTGCGGTCATCCGGATCCACCCGAGTGGATGACGCTCGATCGGATGAAGCCCGAGCCAGCGCCCGGGCGCGCTTGGAGCCGCCAATGACCATGTCGTTGACCTTGACCATGATCGCTACGACGGCCGGCAGGACGGGCACGGCCCACCAGCTGACCAGTTCGGCGAGGGCCAGCAGGACCCCCGCGGCGATCATGCACTCGAACAGCAGGAAACTCACGAATCCGCCCACGTGCAGGTGCCGAAGCCGCAGCGCCCGCACGTAGAGCGGCGCTTGGTGCGCGAACCCGTTGCTCGTCATCGTCCTATTCCTCCACCGCGCGCCGCGACCACTGCGAACACCGCCCGCTCGAGCGCATAGCCGCGGTCGTCAGATCCACCCTTCACGGCGGCGTTGCACTCAGCAGCCGCTCGCATGGCATCAACGAGCGCCTCGGCCGTCCAGCCACGGGCTTGGCGCTGCGCGCGTTCGACCTTCCACGGAGGCATTCCCAAACTACCGGCGAGTTGGTATGCGCTGCCCTTGCCGGCGGAGGCCACCCGGGCCACGGTCCGGACCCCGTCGGCGATGGCATCGGCGATCGGCACCGGGTCCACGCCGACGTGCAGCGCCCACCGCAGCGCCTCCAGCGCCCCGGCCGCGTCGCCGACCATGACGGCATCGGCGACGGTGAACCCGGAGACCTCGGCCCGGCCCTTGTAGTACTGCGCGATCGTCTTCACATCGATCCGCCCGCCGGTGTCGGCGACGAGCTGCGAACAGGCCGCCACGATCTCGCGCAGGTCGTTGCCAACGGCCGCCAGCAGCGCCTCGGCCGCGTCCTCGCCGGCCTTGCCGCCCTGCCGCCGGATCTCGTTGCGCACGAAGTCGACCCGCTCGCGGTGCTTGCCGATCTTCGCCGCGGTCACCACGTCGGCCCCGGCCGCCTTGAACCCGTCGGCCAGCGCCTTGCCCTTGGCCCCGCCGGCGTGGGTGACCACGAGCACGACGTCGTCCTCGGGCGACTTGGCGTACGCGGTCAGCGCCGCCGCCACGTCCTTCTTCGCGTCCTGCCCGTCGAGCACCACGATCACCCGCCGCCCGCCGAACAGCGAGGGGCTGAGCATCTCGGCCAGTTCGCCCACGACGAGCTCCCCGCCCGCCTTCTGCCGCACCTCGGTGTCGGGCTCCTCGGCCCGGGCGGCGGCGATGGTCTCGGCGACGGCACGGGAGACGAGCAGCTCCTCGTCCCCGATCACCAGGCGAAGGCGCGGAAGACTAGACACGCCAGCCATCGTGTCACGCGCCGACCCGCGCGAACGCGCCCGCGCGGCCGCCGCGGCGAAGTCCGTCATGATCCGCGGGCGGCGACGGCAAGGCGACCATCGGCGTCCCGCACCACGGCGACATCCCCCAGCTGATCGGTACGCATCACCCGCGCCCCACCCCGCTCCAGCCGAGCGAGCAGCACCGAACTGGGATGCCCGTAGTCGTTCCCGACCCCCACGCTGACCAGCGCCACCCGGGGCGAAACGGCGGCAAGGAACTCCTCGGACTGGTAGGCCGACCCATGGTGGGCGACCTTCAGAACGTCGGCCCGCAGAGCCAGCGGCAGCAGGCTGAGCTGCTCCTCCGTCTCGGCGTCCCCGGTCAGCAGCACCCGGATCCCATCGACGGTCACCGCCAGTACCAGCGAATTGTTGTTAGGGTCCGAACGAGTCCCGGTCACCGGCCGCACCGGCCCCAGCACCTCGACCCGCACCTCCCCCACGGTCAGCGCCGACCCCGGCACCGCCGGAGCCGCCGGCACCCCGCGCCCCAGCACCGCCGACCGAGCGGCGGCCGGCTCGGCGAAGGACGGCACCAGCAGCCCGTCCACCCGGCGCCCGCGCAGCACCCCGTCCAGCCCGCCCACGTGGTCGACGTGGAAGTGGCTGATCACGAGGAGCGGCACCCGGTGCACGCCGAGCCGCCGCAGGCACCCGTCCACCGGGTCCGGCTCCGGCCCGGCATCGACGACCACAGCGGAACCCGGCCCGGCCGCCACCGCCAGCGCGTCGCCCTGCCCCACGTCGCACGCCACCACCAGCCACCCCCGCGGCGGCCAGGCGGCGGCGAGGAAGCGCACCGGCACCGCCCCGAGCACGGCGGCCACCGCGGCGACGAGGACCCAGCGCCGCACCACCGGCCACCGGAACCCGGCCAGCAGCGCCGCGACGAGCGCCCCGAGCAGCAGCCCGCCCCCGGTCCCGCCGGGCCACGGCAGCAGCCCGGCCGGCACGTCCGCCCCACGGTGCGCGACGACCACCAGCCATCGGGCCGGCCACGACGCCAGCCAGGCCGCGAAGGCCGCGAGGGAGGGCAGCACCGGCGACAGCACCGCCGAGCTGAGCCCGAGAATCGTCGCCGGCGCGACGGCCGGCGCCGCGAGCAGGTTGGCCGGAATCGTCGTCAGGCTGACGCTCGCCGAGATGGCCGCGATCACGGGCGCGCAGGCCGCCTGAGCCGCCGCCGGCACCGCCACCGCCTCCGCCGCCACCCGAGGCCAACCGCGCTCTTCGAGGGCCCGGGTCCAGCGCGGCGCGATGAGCACCAACCCGCCCGTGGCGAGCACCGACAGCGCGAACCCGGCGTCGACGGCCAGTTCCGGATCGAGCACGACGAGCCCGAGCACCCCCGCCGCGAGCGCCGGCACCGCCGCCCGCGGCCGCCCGAGCGCGAGCGCGACGAGCGCCAGCCCGCCCATGGCCGCGGCCCGCAGGACACTGGGCGAGGGCCGTACGAGCACCACGAACCCCGCCAGCGCCAGCACACACAGCACCGCCGCCACCCGGGGCCCGGCCCGGCACCACCGCACCCCGACGAGCACCAGCCCGACGACGATCGCCAGATTCGCCCCGCTCACAGCGGTCAAGTGGGTCAGTCCGGTGGTCTTGAAGTCGTCCGCGAGCGCCGGGTCGAGCCGGCTGGTGTCCCCCACCACCAGCCCCGGCAACAGCCCGCCCGGCTCGGCCGGCAACCCAGCACAGGCCCGCTGCAGCCCGGCCCGCAGCGTCCCCGCGGCCCGCTGCACCCACGGCGCCGCCCCGACCAGCGTGGGCCCGGCGCTGATGGAGAGCAGCGCCGCCCCGAGATCCCCGCCGTCGGGCGGGGACAGCCGGGCGGACGCCTCGGCATGCTGCCCCGGCAGCAGCCCGAGCCAGCCCCGGTCGCCGGCCAGCACCAACACCCGGGAGGAGAGCACGATCCGCCGCTCGCCGGTCTCGATCCAGTCGAGCCGGGCGGGCACGATCACGGTGGCGTCCCGCCCGACGTGCGCCCGACCGAGCCGCGGGTCGTCGCTGATCACCAGCCCGGCCCGCACCGTGGCGTGTCGCACGGCCAGCCCCCGCAACGGCTCCGCGTCCCGCTCGCCGACCCGCGCCGCCGTCGCCGCCGCGCCGCAGGCCACCCCGGCCGCCGCCGCGGCCACGATCCACCGCGCCCGCCCGAACCGCCACAGCACCGCCACCAGCAACGCCCCGCCGGCCAGGCCCCACCCCACCGCCGCGGGCAGGAACAACGCCCCGATCGCCGCGAACCAGCACCCCAGCGCCGCCCCGACCAGGCGCAGGTCGGCGGTCATACCGTGACCTTGTCCTTGAGCTGCGCGAACTTCGCGTCGCCGATCCCCTCGACCTGCCGCAGGTCGGTCACAGCCCGGAACCCGCCGTGCCCGTCGCGGAACTCCACGATCCGCTGCGCCAGCACCTCTCCGATCCCGGGCAGCTTCTGCAGGTCGGCCACGGAGGCCGTATTCAAGTTGATCAACCCCGAGCCAGGACCGGCGCCGGCGGGAGCGGCCCCGACCGGCGGCGGCACCCCGACGGCGATCATCTCCCCGTCGACCACCTTGCGCGCCAGGTTCAGCCCGGTGACATCGGTCCCGGCCACGATCCCGCCCGCCGCGTCGATCGCGTCGGCCACCCGGGAGCCCGCCGGCAGCCGCACCAGCCCCGGCCGGTTCACCTTCCCGGCCACCGAAACGATCAAAATGGCGGGCGAAGCGGGCGCGGCGGCCACCGACACGGCGGGAGCAGGCGCCGCCGTCACATGCGGGCGCGAGAACCAGACCAGCGCGGCCGAGAGGCACACCACGAAACCGGCCACCACGAGCAGGACCCGCCGCCCCCGCGGCCCCGGGTCCCAGGTCGGCCCAGGTCTTCGGCGCTTGAGGGCGTCGTCCTGGAAGGCGTCGTCCCAGGGGTAGTCGTCGCCGGAAACATCAGGAAGCTCATCAGGAAGCTCGGTCACGCGGTCCACGCCAGGGAGGCTAGGCCGATCGGAGCAAGCCCGCAGACCCCCTGTGGATAACTCAGTCGACCCTGTGGATAACCACGGCGACCATGCCCGGCCCCACGTGCGCCCCGACCACCGCGCCCACCTCGGTCAGGTACGCACCGCGCAGCCGCTCCCCGAACCGCTCCTTCACGGTCGTGAGCAGCGCGTCGGCCCGATCCGGGGCGGCCAGGTGATGCACGGCCACGTCCACGTCCGACTCCCCGGCCGACTCGACCGCGATGTCGACCAGCCGGGCCAGCGCGCGGCCGGCCGTGCGGACCTTCTCGCGGACCACGACGCCCTGCTCGGTGGTGTGCAGGATCGGCTTGACCGACAGCGCCGTGCCCAGCAGCGCGGCCGCCGCGCCGATCCGGCCGCCCCGGCGCAGGAACTCGAGGGTGTCGACATAGAACAGCGTCGTCGTACGCCCCACCGCCGCCTCCGCCGCCGCCCGCACCTCGGCCGGCGAGCCACCGGCCGCGGCCGCGTCGGCGGCGGCCAGCGCGGGGAAGCCGAGCCCCATCCCGGTCGACTGGGTGTCGATGACCTCGACCCGCCCGTCGAAGTCGGCGGCGGCCAGGGTCGCGGCGTCGTACGTGCCCGAGAGCTGCGCCGACAGGTGCACGGACAGCACCGACCGGGCGCCGTCGTCGAGCAGCTTGCGGTACACCTGGGAGAAGGCCTCGGGCGACGGCCGCGACGTGGTGACCGCGACCCGGCGGGCGTTGAGCGCCTCGGCGACGGTGGCCGAGTCGATGTCGACGGTCTCCAGGCCCGGCACGCCGTTGACGACCACGGCGAGCGGCACCACGGTGAGCCCGCCCACGGCGCCGGCGGGCAACGGCGGCAGATACGCGGTCGAGTCGGTGACCACGGCGACAGGCTGCGGGCGGGTCATGACGGCACGGTAGCCGATCCCCGCGCCCCCAAAAAGAGCGACCGCACCCCCACGAGAAGCGACCACGCCCCCAAGAAGGAGGACCGCGTCCTCAAGGAAAGCGTCAGTTCTCAACCCGGGAGACGCGGAACGGCGTGCCCTGCTGACACGTGCTCATCATCTCCGGCTCGGGCTTGCCGTACACGGTCACCGTAGCCCCGCTCTTCAAAGCGGCCCGATCCCCGCCCAGCAGCAGATACGTCTTGCTGTCGGTCGCCGAGAGCAGCACGCACCCCGGCTCCACCCCGTCCTTGACCGTCCCCCGCACGGACACGAGCGGCTGCTCCGACCCGAGCGAAAGAGACGGCGAAAGAGAAACCGAAGGTGCGGAGGCGGTGGTGGGCACGACGGACGGCGGCGGCGCCGTGACCGGCTCCGACGTCTCCCCACACGCGGCAAGGCCGGCCAGAGCCAGCCCACCCCCGACGATCAGCGCTACAAGCCTCATGACACCTTCGACGCTAGACCCCACCCCGGGGTTCCGATGCAAATCAGGGCACGTTGTGCGCGTCGAGCTGCCAGCCCCGCTTCGGGTCGCGGCGCAGGTGGGTGCGGTGGCAGTTGTGCATCGGCCCGAACCGCGGCGCGTACTCCATCGGCAACCCCACCATCGCCAGCGTCGCGAACCGCGCGGCGGCGCCGTGCGTGGCGGCCAGGACGACACCATCGGGCCCGGCCTTGTCGACCGCCTCGTGCAGCGCCGCGAGCATCCGCTTGGCCACCACGTCGATCTCCTCGACGCCGGCCTCGCCGACCTCGTCGCCGCGCCGCCAGCGCTCGAACGCCACGGGCCACCGCGCGATCGCCTCGGGGTGCATGAGCCCCTCCCACTCGCCGAAGCTGCGCTCGCGCAGCCGCGGGTCGAAGGTGGGCTCCATCCCGGTGATGGCGGTCAGGGCGGCGGCCGTGGTGGCGGCGCGCTGCAGGTCGCTGGAGATGAACACGGTCGGCTGCAGCGCGGCCACCCGGGGCGCGCTCTCGGCCGCCTGCTCAACGCCGACCGGTGACAGGGGCGTATCGGTCTGCCCCTGAATCCGATGCGACCGATTCCACTCCGTCTGCCCGTGGCGCCAAAGAACAACGAGGGTCATGCCGAAGCAGGGAGATCGCGGTCCACGAACTCGATCTGCGGGCAGTCCTTCCACAGCCGATCGAGCGCGTAGAACTCGCGCTCCTCGGAATGCTGCACATGCACCACGATGTCCACGTAGTCCAGCAGCACCCACCGCCCGCCGCGCTCGCCCTCGCGCCGCACCGGCTTCGCCTTCTCCGGCAGCTGCACCAGCCGCTCCTCGATCGCGTCGACGATCGACAGCACCTGGCGCTCGTTGGGCGCCGAAGCGAGCAGGAACGCGTCGGTGATGACCAGCTGGTCGGCCACGTCGAGGATGACGATGTCCTCGGCCTTCTTGTCGGCGGCCGCCTGCGCGGCGGTGAGCGCCAGCTCGCGGGCACGCTCAGTCGCGGGCACCGGGCTCCCTTCGTAAGACCACCCCGGTCAGGTTCACCGGGCTCGTTCAAGCCTCTCACGCGGGTACGACATTTTGCTCCTCAGATACTGCCGACTTTTCGGTACAAACCGCGCTTTGCGATGTACTGCACCACTCCGTCGGGGACCAGATACCAGACCGGCTTGCCCTCCTCGACCCGCCGGCGGCAGTCGGTGGAGGAGATCGCCATGGCCGGCACCTGCACCTTGCTCACCCGGTCGGCCGGAAGGTGCGAGGCGCTCAGCTCGAACCCGGGCCGGGTCACGCCCACGAAATGCGCCAGCTCGAACAGGTCGGGCGCGTCCTTCCACGACAGGATCTTGCCCAGCGCGTCCGCACCGGTGATGAAGAACAACTCCGCGTCGGTACCGTAAGCAGCCCGCAAGTCACGCAACGTGTCCACGGTGTATGTGGGCCCGCCCCGGTCGATGTCCACGCGGCTCACCGTGAAGCGCGGGTTGGAGGCGGTGGCGATGACGGTCATGAGGTACCGGTCCTCGGCCGGGCTGACCGCGACCTCGCTCTTCTGCCACGGCTCCCCGGTCGGGACGAAGACCACCTGGTCGAGCCCGAACCGGTCGGCCACCTCGCTGGCCGCCACGAGGTGGCCGTGGTGGATCGGATCGAAGGTGCCGCCCATGATGCCCACACGCATCACCGCATCGTAATGATCGCGAGCGCGAACGGGGGACGTGCGGAGCATCACCGCGACGGTTGGCGGTACGGTGACGCGCATGACGATGTCCCACCCGAAGGGCGATTTCGACAGTTCCCGCGCCGTGTGGCGTTCGGCGCCCGGCGACAGTCACGGCAGCCGCGTCGAGGTGGCGTTCGTCGACGACCTCATCGGCCTGCGCAACGGCACCGACCCGGACAGCCCGGTCCTCGTCTTCACCCAGGACGAATGGGACGCCTTCGTGGCGGGCGCCAAAGACGGCGAGTTCGACGTCTGAGGCACCCGCCAAGGACAAAAAAACCAACCGCCAAGGACAACCGCCGCACTTGTACGGCTAGAGCAGCGACCGCAACGGCGCCAGCCGCTCCAGCCGCGGCGCGAGCGCGCGCACCCGCAGTACGAGCGAGACCGCCTCGAACACCGCCTCCTCATCACCGTCCGACGCGTCAACCCCCGGCGCGTCAACCCCCGGCGCGTCAGCCCCGGAAGCCGAGCACGAGGCCCAGTCGTACACCGGCCGCACCCACGACCCGAGCGGCACCAGCGCCGCCATCCGCCCGCCCCGCTCCGCGATCGTGAACGCCGTGACCAGCGAGTCGTCGGCGATCGCGGCCGCGATGGCCAGCCCCGCCACGTCCAGGTCGCGCACCCCGGACACCACCGCGTCGATCAGCGTCGGCGCCGGCCGGTCGAAGGCCACCCAGCCGACCCAGCCCCCGTCGTCGCCGGGCGGCGCCGGCGGGGCGGCCCAGCCCACCGGCACGACGGGCAGCCCACCCCGCGACGGCAGCGCCTCCACGCACAGGTCCCGCGCCCGCACGAACAGCGCGTCCGCCGCCGGCTCGGTCAGCTCCCCGGCCACCAGCAGCCGGAACTGCCGCACCCGCATCACGGCCGCCGCCCGCACGCGCGGTGCCGGTGGGTGAACGCGTCGATCCGCCGCGCCACCCGCTCCGCCGCCACCCCCGGCGGCACGTGCTCCGGAATGCCGAGCCACCCCCGGCACGCCGGGCACTCCAGCCGCAGCCAGCCCCCACCCTTGCATTCCTCGTCTCGCACAGGTCCTCCCCCACCGACGCCTTCCGCCCCCACCCCCCAGGCAACACCACAAAACGCCGCTTGGGAGGGGCCAGCACCGACCGACCTGCGCTACCCTCTGCGTATGTCGCGAAGCACTCGACAGAACAGCTGGCGCGCCCGCTAGGGGCGGCCAGTCTTCGCGTTCGCGACAACCCCACATCACCAGGGCCGCCCGGAAACCGGGTGGCCTTCTTGGTGTGCGCGCACCGCCCGGGACCGGCGGCTCCGATTTGCAGGAGGAACAGTCCCATGTCCGACCGCCGCATCTCCGGTTTCAAGCCCACCGGCCCCCTGCAGCTCGGCAACTACGTCGGCGCCATCCGCCCGCTGGTGCTGGGCCAGGACCGGCCCACCGTCGCGTTCGTCGCCGACCTGCACGCCCTCACCGTGCCGCACGATCCCGAGCGCCTCCGCGACCTGACGCTGCAGGTCGCCGGGCTCCTGCTCGCCGCCGGCCTCGACCCGCGGCGCACGATCCTCTACCGGCAGTCCGACCTCGCCGCCCACTACGAGCTGCATTACCTGCTGGAGTGCACGACGAGCTACGGCGAGGCGCACCGCATGATCCAGTTCAAGGAGAAAGGCGGCGGCAGCGGTACCCGGCTGTCGCTGCTCACGTACCCCGTGCTCATGGCCGCGGACATCCTGTTGCACGACATCGCCGAGGTGCCCGTCGGCCGCGACCAGCGCCAGCACGTCGAACTGACCCGCGATCTGGCGCTGCGGTTCAACGAGCGGCACGGCCCGGTCTTCACCGTTCCGCGCGCCACGCACCCGGCGATCGCGGCCCGCCTCGCCGACCTGGCCGACCCGGCGGCCAAGATGGGCAAGACCAACACCGCCACCAACGGCGTGCTGTTCCTGCTCGACCCGCCGGACGTCCTCCGCCGCAAGATCATGCGGGCGGTCACCGACGCCGGCACCGAGGTCGCCTACGACCCCGAGGGCAAACCGGGCGTCTCCAACCTGCTCGATCTGCTGGCCACCTGTACGAACGCGCAGCCCGGACAGCTCGCCGCCGGCTACACCAGCTACGGCGCCCTGAAGACGGCCGTCGCCGACGCGGTGATCGCCCTGCTGGAGCCCATCCAGCGCCGCTACCGCGAGCTCGCCGCCGACGACATCGAACAGGCCCTCGCTCAGGGCGCGGAACAGGCCGCCGAACGCGCCGACGCCACGGTCCAGCGCGTCAAAACCGCGATGGGCCTCAGCAGGAAAGCGGTAAAAACCACCGTCACCAGCGGACGGCCCGCTCCCGCAGGTACCCCAGCGACGCCTCGGACGGCTCCGGCACCACGCTGAAGCGCGACGGCCGGTAGTCGATCTCCTCGATCACGAGATCGGCCTCGACCAGCAGCGCCCACGGCACGTGGAACACCTTCTCGCCCGGCACGGACACGCCCACCAGATCGACCACGGGCAGCAGCGCCGGCGTCCCCACGGTCCACTGGGCCGTCGTGAACGCCGAGCCGTCCGGCCGGGCGGCGAGGGTGGCCTCGGCCAGGTCCGGGTCGCCCAGCGTGCGCCGCTGGTGCTCGGCCACGTCGACCGCGAGCCGCCGGGCCGCCTTGGCCGCCGCGGGGTACGCCGGATGCCCCCGATCGGGCAGGAACGGCACCACCCGGCCGTCGTCGTCGGTGGTGTAGGCCATCGGCGAGAGCGGCCGCGGCGTGCGCGCGTACTCGTCGGCCGCGAGGTCGTAGAGCTGCTCGACCAGCCGCGGCTCGTCCGCGCACACGAGCAGCATCAGCGTGCTGGGCAGGAACGCCACCGCCCGGCCGCCGACCTGCTCGTCGAGCTCGGCGAGCCAGCCCTCCAGCAGGACCCAGGAGACCAGCTGCTCGCCGCCGTAGTCGGGCACGTGCAGTACCGATGGACCGAAAAAACCCGCCGAGGCCGGCAGTTCGGCGCGAGCGAGCGTGCGGTTGTGCGCCGCCGCGAAGATCGCCTCCGCGCTCACCCCCCAGCGCGCCGGGCTCTGGTTGTCCAGCGGCACGTCCCCGGCCAGCACCACCTCGTCGAGATGCGGCAGGGCGGGGCGGCGCAGCGTGCGGGTCCCGCGGGCGGCGTGGCGCAGGGCGAGCCGCAGCTCGGGCAGCGCCTCGGCGAAGGTCCTGGGCTGCGCCGGCGGGGCGAGGCTGTGCGCGACGAACTCCCGCACGAACTGCTTGCGGTCGCCGTGACTGCGCTGGTACTGCGAAAACGCCTTCGACAGGAAGAGTGTGCTGTACGCGTCCTGGCCGCATTCGCACACGATGGCGAACTGGGTCGGGCGGAATTCGGCGTCGGTGAACCCGCGTCGGCGCAGCTCGGCCAGCACCTGGTCGGCGAAGCGCTCCCGTGGTGAACGGGCCGGTCGGGTCAGCCGCTCGAGGATGCCCACCGACCGAACATTAGCCTCAGCCGAGCTCAGACGCGATGGGCTCCGGGGCAATCACGAGTTTTTCGTAGCACAGGCTGAGCGGGCTGTGTACGTACGGCCCATACGGCGGAATCGGTCGGTAACCGGCCGATTCGTACAATCGGATCGACTCCGGCTGCCGGGCGCCCGTTTCGAGCCGTATGAACAGGTAGTGCGAGGCCGCCGCGAGGTCCTCGAGCGCCGCGAGCGTGCGCCGGGCGATGCCGTTGCCGCGGTACACCGGGCGCACGTACATGCGCTTGACCTCGACGGTCTGGTCGTCGATGGGCTGGATCGCCCCGCACCCGGCGCCGATCCCGCCGATCGTGGCGAGCACGAACTTGGCCCGCGGGTCGATCGGGAACCGGCGGGCCTCCGTGTCGCCGTAGCGGCTCGCGGCCTCGTCGGCGGAGAGCGTGACGAGCTCGGCGACGGCCGGGTCGGTGGCCGCCTTGCGCAGCACGCGCACCTCGCCGGTGTCGTCGAAGCGCTTCTCGAAGCAGCGGCTGGCCTCGTACCGCACGTACCGGCCGAAGCGCGGGATGGGCCGGTAGCCGGCCCCGAGGAACAGCGCGATCGCCTCGGGCGCGGTCACGCCCGCCTCCAGCCGCAGCACCCGGTGGCCCCGGGACGCGGCGAGGTCCTCGATCGCGGCGAGCATGCGCCGGCCGAGCCCGCGGTTGCGGTACGCCGGGCGCACGTACAGCCTGGTCACCTCGGCCGCGTCCAGGTCCAGGGCGAGCAGCGCGCCGCAGGCCACGGCCTCCCCGCCGACGACCGCGACCAGGTAGCGGGCGGCCGGGTCGACCGCGTACACGTGGCCCTCCCGGCCACCGTCGCGCGTGCGCAGCTCGACCTGCTGGTCGACGACGAGCGCGCTCACCTCCGAGTCGCCCGATGGACGTTGCTCGATCAACATGGACCGACGGTACGCACCCTCGATTTCCCCGATGTTTCCCTGAACGGGCAGATCGCGTTGCGGGGCGCGTTAAAAATCGTCGTCGTCGGGCTCACTCGCGGGTGAAAGTTCCCGCTGCTCGTACGGGACGCGGCGGGCGGCCCGCATGGCCTTGCGCTCGGCCGCGCCGACCCGCTTGTTGGCGTCCTCGATGCGGTAGTCGGTGCCCCGGTTGCCGGGCACGAACTCCTCCTCGGCGAACTGGTTCGGCTGCCAGTCGAATTCACGGACGCCAATGCGAACCGGATCTCCCGGCTCCGCGCCGGCCTTCTTGAGCGCGGACTCGACGCCGAGGCGGGCGAGGCGGTCGGCAAGGTACCCGACGGCCTCGTCGTTGTCGAAGTTGGTCTGGCGCACCCAGCGCTCGGGCGCGCCGCCGCTGACCACGAACACGCCCTCGCTGTCGCGCTCGATGGTGAAGCCGCTGTCGTCGACCGCGACCGGGCGCAGCACGATCCGGGTCCGCTCCGGCGGCGGCGCGGCCAGCCGGTGCTCCTTGACCAGCGCGGCCAGGGCGAAGGTGAGCTCGCGCAGGTTCTCGTGGGTCACCGCGCTGACCAGGTGCACGGCGAAGCCGCGGTCCTCCAGCTCGGGCTGCATGATCTCGGCCAGGTCCCGCCCGTCGGGCACGTCGATCTTGTTGAGCACGACGAGCCGCGGCCGGTCCTCGAGCCCGCCGTACGCGGACAGCTCGGCCTCGATCGCGTCGATGTCCGACACCGGGTCGCGCTCGGTCTCCAGCGCCGCGCAGTCCACCACGTGGGCGAGCACCGCGGTGCGCTCGATGTGCCGCAGGAACTCCAGGCCCAGGCCCTTGCCGGTGGCCGCGCCGGGGATCAGCCCGGGCACGTCGGCGACGGTGAACGTCTCCTCGCCGGCCTGCACGACGCCGAGGTTGGGCACCAACGTGGTGAACGGGTAGTCGGCGATCTTTGGCCGAGCGGCGGAGATGGCGGCGATCAGCGACGACTTGCCGGCCGAGGGGAACCCGACCAGGCCGACGTCGGCGACGCTCTTGAGCTCCAGCACGACGTCGAGCTGCTCGCCCGGCTCGCCCAGCTCGGCGAAGCCCGGGGCCTTGCGGCGGGTGCTGGCCAGGGAGGCGTTGCCGCGCCCGCCCCGCCCGCCGCGGGCCAGCTCGAACTTGGTGCCGGCGCCCACGAGGTCGGCGAGCACCTCGCCGTCGACGGACTGCACTACGGTGCCGTCGGGCACCCGCAACTCCAGGGTCTCGCCGTTCGCGCCGTCGCGGTCGTTGCCGGCTCCCCCGGCGCCGTTGCGGGCCTTCTGGTGCGGGTGGAAGTGGAAGTCGAGCAGGGTGTGCACGCCCGGGTCGACGATGAGCGTGACGCTGCCGCCATGCCCGCCGTCGCCGCCGTCCGGCCCGCCGAACGGCTTGAACTTCTCCCGGTGGATGGACACGCAGCCGTGACCGCCGTCGCCGGCCTTCACGTGCAGCACGGCCCGGTCAACGAACGAGGTCACCGCAGAACACCCTTCCCTCAACGTCCCAATAACGCAGCAACGGCGGGCGAGGGACCGTCATGCCCCTGCCCGCCGCGCGCAAAACTTCCGAAAATCAGGCCTCGACCGGCGTGATGCTGATCGTCTTGCGGCCGCGCTTGGTGCCGAAGGTCACGTGACCCGGGGCGAGCGCGAAGAGCGTGTCGTCGCCGCCGCGGCCGACCAGGTCGCCCGGGTGGAACTTGGTGCCGCGCTGGCGGATGATGATCTCACCCGCGTTGACCAACTGGCCACCGAACCGCTTCACGCCGAGCCGCTGGGCGGCGGAGTCGCGCCCGTTCCGCGAGCTGGACGCACCCTTTTTGTGTGCCATCGCGCTTGCCCTACTTCCCGGTGGAGATGCCGGTGACCTTCACCTGGGTCAGCGGCTGACGGTGACCCTGGCGCTTGTGGTAGCCGGTCTTGTTCTTGAACTTGTGGATCCGGATCTTCGGACCCTTGGTGTGCGCGACGACCTCAGCGGTCACCGCGGAACTGGCAAGCTTGGCCGCGTCGGTGATGAGATCCTCGCCGTCGACAAGCAGGACAGCGGAGAGCGTCAGCGCATCGCCCGGCTCGCCCGCGAGCTTCTCGACCTCGATCACATCGCCCTCGGCGACCTTGTACTGCTTGCCGCCGGTCTTGACGATCGCGTACATGGGACGCGGACTCCTGTCGTAGAGCTCTGGCGGGCTGGTCCAAGCTGCGTAGCCTGACCGGCACGCAAAAGACCCCGCGCACGAAAGTGCGCTTTGAAGAGAGTACGCCACCAGGGGCGTACTCCCCAAATCAGGGCCGGGTCCGGCGGCGGACGCCACCCCGGCGAGTGCGGCGCCGGGCCCCGTTGCCGGCGCCCTCTTCCTCGTCGTCCTCGACGTTGTCGGGGTCGTCCTCGGAGGCGATCGGCGTGAAGTCGCCCTCCTCACCCGGATCGGCCCGGTGCGGATCGGCCCGGTGCGCCTCGACGGCCGGCGACTCCTCGGCGGTCTCCTCCTCGGCGACCGCGGTGGCCCCGCGGCGGCCCCGGCGGCGGCTGCGCGGCGCGGGTGCGTCGGCCTCCTCCACCCCGGAGGTGACGCCCGGCCCGGTCGCGGCCGAGGCGACCTTGGCGACCGCGTGACTGTGGCCGTTGCCGCCGCCCCCACCGCCGCCGCCGCCGCGCTTCTCCGGGATCGGCTCGGTGTGGATGATCAGGCCGCGGCCCTTGCAGACCTCGCAGGTCTCGCTGAAGGCCTCCAGCAGACCCTGGCCGACCCGCTTGCGGGTCATCTGGACCAGGCCGAGCGAGGTGATCTCGGTGACCTGGTGCTTGGTCCGGTCCCGGCCCAGGCACTCGGTCAGCCGGCGCAGCACCAGCTCGCGGTTGGACTCCAGGACCATGTCGATGAAGTCGATGACGATGATGCCGCCGAGGTCGCGCAGCCGCAGCTGGTGGACGATCTCCTCGGCCGCCTCCAGGTTGTTGCGGGTGACCGTCTCCTCGAGGTTGCCCCCGGCGCCGGTGTACTTGCCGGTGTTCACGTCGATGACGGTCATCGCCTCGGTGCGGTCGATGACCAGGCTGCCGCCGGAGGGCAGGAACACCCGCCGGTCCAGCGCCTTGATCAGCTGCTCGTCGATGCGCAGGTCGGCGAAGACGTCGCCGGTGCCGGTGTAGCGGCGCACCCGGTCGACGAGGTCCGGCGAGACGTGCGAGAGGTAGGGCTCGACCGAGTCGAAGGCCTCGTTGCCCTGGATGACCAGCTCGCGGAAGTCCTCGTTGAACAGGTCCCGCACGACCCGCACGACCAGCTCGGGCTCCTCGTAGAGCAGGGCCGGCGCACTGCTGCTGCGGGACTTCTCCTGGATCGCCTCCCACTGCGCCTGCAGCCGCTTGACGTCGCGCTCCAGGTCGTCCTCGGAGGCGCCCTCGGCCGCGGTGCGCACGATCACGCCGGCGCCGTCGGGCACCAGGTTCTTGAGCACGTCACGCAGCCGCTTGCGCTCGATGTCGGAGAGCTTGCGGCTGATCCCGGAGGCGTTGCCGTGCGGCACGTAGACCAGGTGCCGCCCGGACAGCGCGATGTGGCTGGTGAGGCGGGCCCCCTTGGTGCCGATCGGGTCCTTGGTGACCTGCACGAGCACCGAGTCGCCGGACTTCAGCGCCTGCTCGATGGTGCGGGTGCGGCCCTCCAGGCCGGTGGCGTCCCAGTTGACCTCGCCGGCGTAGAGCACGGCGTTGCGGCCCCGGCCGATGTCGACGAACGCCGCCTCCATGCTGGGCAGCACGTTCTGGACGCGCCCGAGGTAGACGTTGCCGACCATCGAGCTCGACGAGGCCCGGGTCACGTAGTGCTCGACGAGCACCTTGTCCTCGAGCACGGCGATCTGGGTCCGGTCGTTCTTCTGCCGGATGACCATGCTGCGGTCCACGGCCTCGCGGCGGGCCAGGAACTCCGACTCGCTCAGGATCGGCGGGCGGGTCCGGCGCTGCTCGCGGCCGTCCCGGCGGCGCTGGCGCTTGGCCTCCAGCCGGGTCGAGCCGGAGACGCCCTGCACCTCGTCGCGGGCGGCCGAGCGCGGCTCGCGGATCTTGACGACCACGTGCGGGTCGTCGGCGGCCTCGGTGTCGGCGGCGCCCTTGCGCCGGCGGCGGCGCCGGCGGCGGGTCAGGCCCTCGCCGTCCTCGTCGCCCTCGTCCTCGGCGGACGCCTCCTCCGCCTCCTCGGCGGCGGCCTCCTCGCCCTCGGCGGTCTCGTCGCCCTCGTCGTCGTCGCCCACGCCGCCCCGGCCGCGTCCACGGCCACGCCGGCCCCGGCGGCGCCGGCGGCGGCCGCTGCCCTCGAAGCCGTCCTCGTCCTCGTCCTCGTCGGCCTCGGTGTCGGCCTCGTCGGTCTCGACGGCGGCCTCCACCGCCTCGGCGGGCGCCTCGGCGACGACCTCCTCGGCCGCGGCCCGGCCCCGGCGGCGCCGGCGGCTGCGGCCGACCGGCTCCTCCTCGGCGAGCTCCTCGTCCTCCACGCGCTCGGCGCGCTCCACGCGCTCGACCCGCTCGGCACGGGCCGGCGGTGGTGGTGCCTGCTCGCTGGGCGGCATGAACAGCAGCTGGACGGCGGGGGCAGCCCGGCGCCCGCGGCGGGCCGGCGGCTCGTCCTCCACGACCAGGGGCTCGAGCTCCTCGGGCGTGTCGGAGTCCTGCTCGGCCTCCTCGGCCGCGATCTCGTCGCCGAGCGGCTCTTCCTCTTCCGGAAGCTCCTCGGCGACGGGCAGCGGCTCGGGCTCGGGCTCCGGCTCGGGTTCCACGACCTTGGCCCGGGAGCGCCGGGTCCGGGTCGTCTTCACCGGCGCGGGCGGTTCCTCCAGCGGAAGGGCCTGCTGCCCAGACTCGCCGGATTCGCCCGTTTCGTCAGGTTCGGCGACCTTGCGGCGCCGACGGGTGGTCCGCGGCGCGGGCTCCTCCTCGGCGGAGGCGGGGGGTGCCGACTCCTCCGGAGCAGGCGGCTCGGCGGCGGCCTTGGTAGCCCGGCGGCGCGTGCGCCGCACGGGTGCGGTGGTCTCTTCGTCGCTGGCTGCGGCAGCAGCCACCGGCTCCTCGCCGGTGGTCTCGCCGCCGGCCGACTCGTTGTCGAACATGCGGACGTTCTCCAGTTCTGGTGCTCCCGGGCGCGTAGAACGCAGCCACACAGGCACACCCATATATGTTGTGCCGGCGGAGGTATCCGCGACGCGGACGATCCGCCGAAAGTCTGCCAACCTCGCGCCCTGGCGACCGGCATCCCGCCACCTGGCGGTCTACCCGTCGACTACGGCGACGAAGTCCCGACGACTGCCGCCGGCCGATCCGCGTCGCCGGACTGGGCGAGCGGATCGACGAACTCCCCCTGCTCGGTCAGCACTCCCTGAGCCAGTCGGGTCGCACGGGGCGGAACCGGCGGCTCCAGGTCGGCCACAACGCGCAGACCGGACAGCACATCGTCGGGTCGAACGGTCGGGGTCACCTGCCGCACGACAAGGTCGAGTATCGCACACGGTATGTCGGTGACCTCGGAAGGTACGTCACTGACCGCGATATCCGACAGAATTTCAAGATCGGAAGCCTCGAGCCGGACCACCGCGGCGCGTGTGTCGAAGGTCCGGCGGCCCTGCTTGGTGAGGCGTTCGACGAGCACTTCGGGCGCGTCGAGGAAGGCCCGGACGGCGACGGCGGCGTCCTGCCCGGAGATGCCCGGAAGCTCGACACGCCAGCTCGACGCGTCGATCCGGTCGGCGAGGCTGCCCCCGCCGGTGAGTGGTGACTCGACCGCCTCCAGCACGTCGAGGCCGGGCGAGAGGGCCGCGTCGAGGGCCCGGCGCAGGTCGGCCGGGTCCACCACGGCCCGCAGGCCGATCTCGAGGTACTCGGCCTCGCTGGCCACCCCCGTCGGCGCGGCGGAGGCGTAGGAGACCTTGGGGTGCGGGGTGAAGCCCTGGGAGTACGCGATGGGGACGTTCGCCCGCAGCAGCGCCCGCTCGAACGCACGGGCGAAGTCGCGGTGGGAGGTGAAGCGCAGCGGGCCCCGCTTGGCGTAGCGGAGCCTGATCCGCTGCACCACGGGGTCCTGGTTGCCCTCCGGCTGCCGCTTAGGCATGCGGCACCCGCAGGCCCGACACCGGCGTGAGCGGGAGCAGCTTGCGGCCGGTGGGCCCGATCTGGATCTCGGTGTCCTGGCTGGGGCACACGCCGCAGTCGAAGCACGGCGTCCAGCGGCAGTCGTCCTGCTCGTAGCCGGTCAGGGCGTCCTGCCAGTCCTGCCAGAGCCAGTCCTTGTCCAGCCCGGAGTCGAGGTGGTCCCAGGGCAGCACCTCGACCTGCTCGCGCTCCCGGGTGGTGTACCAGGCCAGGTCCACGCCGTAGGCCGGCAGCACCTCGGCCGCCGCCTCGACCCAGCGCTGGAAGGAGAAGTGCTCCGACCAGCCGTCGAAGCGGCCGCCGTTTTCCCAGACCCGCCGGATCACGGCCCCGACCCGCCGGTCGCCCCGGCTGAGCAGCCCCTCGACCTGCGAGGGCTCCCCGTCGTGGTACCGGTACCCGATCGCCTTGCCCAGCGAGCGGTCCGAGTTGATGGCGTCCTTGAGCGCCTTGAGCCGCCGGTCGATGACCTCCGGCTCCTCCATCGGCGCCCACTGGAACGGCGTGTGCGGCTTGGGCACGAAGCCGCCGATCGAGACCGTGCAGCGGATGTTCCGCGAGCCGGTCGCCTGGCGCCCGCTGCGGATCACCTCGTGCGCGAGCTTGGCGATCTGCAGCACGTCGTCGTCGGTCTCGGTGGGCAGGCCGCACATGAAGTACAGCTTCACCTGCCGCCACCCGTTGGTGTAGGCGGTGACGACCGTGCGGATCAGGTCCTCCTCGGTGACCATCTTGTTGATCACCTGGCGGATGCGCTCGGAGCCGCCCTCGGGAGCGAAGGTGAGGCCCGTGCGCCGCCCGTTGCGGGACAGCTCCTGGGCGAGCGTCACGTTGAACGCGTCCACGCGCGTGGAGGGCAGCGACAGCGACACGTTGGTGCCCTCGTACTGCTGGGCGAGGCCCGAGCACATGTCGCCGATCTCGGAGTGGTCGGCCGAGGACAGCGAGAGCAGCCCGACCTCGTGGAAGCCGGAGAACTCCAGCCCCTCCTTGACCATCTGCCCCACGGTGGTGATGCTGCGCTCGCGCACCGGCCGGGTGATCATGCCGGCCTGGCAGAAGCGGCACCCGCGCGTGCAGCCGCGGAAGATCTCCACCGCATAGCGCTCGTGCACCGTCTCGGCCAGCGGGACCAGGGGCTTCTTCGGGTACGGCCACGCGTCGAGGTCCATCGTGGTGCGCTTGTGCACCCGGAAGGGCACGTCGGCGCGGTTGGGCACGACCCGCTGGATGCGCCCGTCGGGCAGGTAGTCCACGTCGTAGAAGCGCGGCACGTAGACCGACTCGGTGCGGGCCAGGCGCAGCAGCAGCTCGTCGCGGCCGCCCGGCTCGCCCTCGGCCTTCCACGTGCGGACGATGCCGGTGATCTCGAGGACCGCCTCCTCGCCGTCGCCGAGCACGGCGGCGTCGATGAAGTCGGCGATCGGCTCCGGGTTGAAGGCCGCGTGGCCGCCCGCGATCACGATCGGGTGCCGGGCATCCCGCTCGCGCGCGTCGAGCGGGATGCCGGCCAGGTCGAGCATGGTGAGCAGGTTCGTGTAGCCCAGCTCGGTCGAGAACGACACGCCGAACAGGTCGAACGCGGTGACCGGGCGGTGCGCGTCCACGGTGAACTGCGGCACGCCCTCGGAGCGCATGAGCTTCTCCAGGTCGGGCCAGACCGCATAGGTGCGCTCGGCGAGCACGTCGGGCTGCTCGTTGAGCACCTCGTAGAGGATCTGCACGCCCTGGTTGGGCAGGCCGACCTCGTAGGCGTCCGGGTAGGACAGCACCCAGCGCACGGTGACGGCGTCCCAGTCCTTCACGACCGCGCCCAGCTCACCGCCGACGTACTGGATCGGCTTGCTGATCTGAGGCAGCAGTCGCTCGAGTTGGGGGAAGACGCTCGTCACACTCACGGAATACCAGAGTACCTACCCCGGGACCTGTTCTCCTCGCTGCCGCCGGTGCGGAGCGCGCCCGCGGGGCTGGCGGGGCGCCGGAGTGCCCGGGTGAGGATCGGGAATCCGCAGCGTAACCGGGTTGCCGGCGGTCACCGAGACGTGCTCGTCGTGGTGGCGCAGCGCGATCTCGCCCTGGTCCACGGTGTAGGTCGCCTGCCTGTGGTCGATCTCCACCCGCAGGACGTCGCCGTGGATGGTCACCGCGAACTTGAGCTTGTCGATCCGGGACGGCAGCCGGGGCATGAACGTGAGCTCGCCGCCGTAGTCGCGCATGCCGCCGAAGCCCGCCACGATGGCCAGCCAGGTGCCGGCCAGCGAGGCCATGTGCAGCCCGTCGCCCGCGTTGCGCTGCAGGTCGTACAGGTCGACGAAGGCCGCCTCGCCCAGGTAGTCGTACGCGAGCTCGGTGTGCCCGACCTCGGCCGCCATGACCGCCTGGGTGCACGCCGACAGCGAGGAGTCACGGACCGTGCGCTCGTCGTAGTAGTGGAAGTTGCGGGCCTTCTCCTCGGCCGTGAACGCGTCGCCGCGCCAGTGCATGGCCAGCACGAGGTCGGCCTGCTTGACCACCTGGCGGCGGTACAGGTCGAAGTACGGGTAGTGCAGCAGCAGCGGGTAGTGGTCCTTCGGCGTGTTGGCGAAGTCCCACTCCTGGTGCAGGGTGAAGTTCGCCGACTGCTGGTGCACGCCCAGCTCCCGGTCGTAGGGCAGGTGCACCCGCGCGGCCGCGTCGCGCCACGAGGACACCTCCTCGTCGTCGACCCCGAACTCGCGGGCCTTCTCCGGGTGCCGCTCGGCCGCGTCGGCCGCGTGCCGCAGATTGTGCTGCGCCATGAGGTTCGTGTAGATGTTGTCGTCCGCGATCGCGGAGTACTCGTCCGGGCCGGTCACCCCGTCGATGTGGAACACGCCGTGGCGGTCGTGGTGGCCCAGCGAGCGCCACAGCCGGGCGGTCTCGACGAGCAGTTCGAGCCCGTACTCCTGCTCGAACTGATGATCGCCGGTGGCCTGCACGTAGCGCACGACCGCGGCGGCGATGTCGGCGTTGACGTGGAAGCCCGCGGTGCCGGCCGGCCAGTAGGCCGAGCACTCCTGACCGCGGATGGTGCGCCAGGGGAAGGTGGCGCCCTTGAGGCCGAGCTGGCGGGCGCGGTCCCGGGCCAGGTCGAGGGTGTCGTGGCGCCACCGCAGCCCGTCCCGCGCGACCTGCGGGTGGGTGTAGGTCAGCACCGGCAGCACGAAGCTCTCGGTGTCCCAGAAGACATGGCCGTCGTACCCGCGGCCGGTGAGCCCCTTGGCCGCGATCGGGCGGGCCTCGGCGCGGGCGCCGGCCTGCATGAGGTGGAACAGCGCGAACCGGACGGCCTGCTGGATCTCCGAGTCACCGTCGATCTCGACGTCGGCCTGGGCCCAGAACTGGTCCAGGTAGGTCCGCTGGGCCTTCACGAGGCCGTCCCAGCCGCCCAGCTTGGCCCCGGCCACGGCGCCGTGCACCTGGTCGCGGATGGCCTGGCGGGAGCGCTGGCTGGACCAGCCGTAGGCGAGGTACTTCACGATCCGCAGCCGCTGGCCGGGCTGCAGCTCGCAGGCGAACGTGGTGCGGGCCCAGTCGTCGGTGGAGTCGGTGTGCGTGCGCACCGGCACCGGCGCCTCGACCTCGTGGTCCATCTCGGCCCCGAGGCGCAGGCGGCTCGCGTTGGTGCGGTGCAGCAGCTGGGCGTCGAGGTCGCGGGCGTAGTGGCCCTCCCCGACCAGCGCGTGGCCGAGGGCGGCGGCGACCCGCGGGTCCTTGCTCGGGGTGGGCACGTCCTCGTTGGCCACCAGCTCGGACTGCACGATGATCCGGGCCGGCTGGTCGACCGGCTCGACCTCGTAGAGGAAGGCGGCCACCGAGCGCTGCTCCAGCGAGACCAGCCGGACCGTGCGGACCTTGACCCGCTGCCCGGCCGGCGAGACCCACTCGACGTCCCGCAGCAGGGTGCCGCCGCGCAGGTCGAGCACGCGCTCGTGGGCGACCAGGTTGCCGTAGCGCACGTCGAACGGCTCGTCGTCGACCAGCAGCCGGAAGACCTTGCCGTTGGTCACGTTGAGGATCGTCTGGCCCTCCTCCGGGAAGCCGTACCCGGCCTCCGCGTAGGGCAGCGGGCGCTCCTCGAAGAAGGAGTTCAGGTAGGTCCCGGGCAGGCCGAACGGCTCGCCCTCGTCCAGGTTGCCGCGCAGGCCGATGTGCCCGTTGGCCAGCGAGAACAGCGACTCGGTCTGGGCCAGCGTCTCGACGTCCAGACTCGTCTCGCGCAGCGCCCAGGGTTCGACGGGAAAGACGCTCACGATTGCTCCTCGAGAAGCTCTCCGATGTCCTTGACCACCTTGTCGGCGCCGGAGCGCGCCAGGTCGTCGGCGTGCTTGCCGCCGACCCGGTCCACCCCGACGACGTAGAAGCCGCCGGCGTGACCCGCGGTCACCCCGGCCAGCGCGTCCTCGAACACGACCGCGTTGTGCGGCTCGACGCCCAGCTCGCGCGCGGCCTCCAGGAACGTGTCCGGGGCCGGCTTGCCCTTGAGCCCGCGCTCGCGGATGGTCACCCCGTCGACCCGCGCCTCGAGGTACTGATCCAGCCCGGTGTTGGTGATGACCTGCAGCGTGTTGGCGCTGGAGCTGACCACGGCGCAGCGCAGCCCGGCCGCCCGCGCCTTCCGCAGGTACGTCACGGAGGTCGGGTACGGCTCCAGCTTGCCCTCGTCCAGCAGCTTCAGCACCTGGACGTTCTTGCGGTTGCCCAGCCCCCAGACCGTCTCGGCCCCGGGCGGGTCGTCGGGAGTGCCCTCCGGCAGCGTGATGCCGCGGGAGGCCAGGAAGTCGCGGACGCCCGCCTCGCGGGGCTTGCCGTCGACGTAGTCGTTGTAGTCGTGGACCGGGTCGAACTCCTGCTGACCCCTGGCCTTGAGGAATTCGTTGAACATCGCGGTCCAGGCCTTGTTGTGGATGACCGCCGTCGGGGTCAGCACACCATCGAGATCGAACAGGCACGCGGTGACATGATCCGGTAGACCCAGCACTCCTTCGACGTTATCCCCGATCAGCGAACTCTGCGCGGCGTGCACGGGATCGCTAGCCTTCCAGTTGTGACACATCCGCCACCGGGCGAGCCGCCGAACTCACCCACGTGGGTCGGTTCCGCCTCCGTACCCCAGGGCGGATCGCGCCGGCGCCGCCAGTGGGAGGACACCCTCGACCTCCCGGCCGAACCCGAGACGCGGGAGCTCCCGCGGACCCGTGAGCTGCCGGCGAACCCTCCCCAGCCACAGCCTCAACCCCAGCCGCAGATCCGCTACGTGCCGGTCGTCCCGCCGGGCTACGGACCCCTCCCGCCGGGCTACCGGCCGGGCCCGTTCCCGCCTCCCCCGCAGTACCGGAGGCGGCGCAAGTGGCCCTGGGTGATGCTGTTCCTGCTGGTCCTGTGCGCCGGCTGCTGCGGCGGCTCGTACGCCTGGGCGCGGCCGTGGTGGGTGCAGTACCCGGCCTCGGTGAACGTCGACGCGGGCGTGGCCGGCCTGACCAGGCTCACGGACGCGGGCAGCAAGAAGACCGCGGAGCAGCTGCAGACCGCGCTGACCTCGGACCACCTCGACGAGTCCGGGTTCACGGTGGCGTACCAGGACAACGCCGACGGCAAGGCCAAGATCCTGGTCTTCGGGGCGACCCGGTTCATCACCGACCCCGCCCGGGACCTCGACGCCAGCCTGGGCAAGCTCGGCACCAAGATCCAGGTGCAGAACGTCCGCGACGTCGAGCCGGGGGTGCTCGGCGGCGAGCAGCGCTGCGCCGCCTCCCGCCTGGACGGCCGCCCGGCCACCGTCTGCGGCTGGGCCGACCACGGCGTGATCGCGATCGCCGTCTTCGCCGGCAAGACCGTCGACGAGGCCTCCCGCTCCATGCAGTCCATCCGCGCCGCGATCGTCAACCGCGACTAGCGCGCCCCGCCGCGGTCTTGAGGGGGTGTGGGTGGAGCGAAGCTCCCCCACTGCTTTTCAGGACATCACGGTGTCCAGCTTGGTGCCCAGGCACCCATACAGTGAACGACCCCGGGGGAAAGAGCGCTGGGAACGCTCTCTCCCCCGGAGCCGGTTGGTGGAGGAAGGACCTAGGGCAGTGTCGCCAGGTGCGGCTTCACCGTCTTCGCGAAGCCGTTGCCGTTCTTCACGTCCCAGTTGATCGACCAGGTCATCGCCCCGCGGATGCCGGGATACGTGTGCGGGGGTTTGAAACTTCCGCAGTTGGTACCGGCGGCAAGGCAGTCCAGCGCCTGGTTCACCAGCGCCGGGGCGACCACGCCGCCGCCCGCCGCGCCCGGTCCGGCCGGCAGGCCCAGGGCCACCTGGTCGGGGCGCAGGCCGTTCTCCAGCTGGATGCAGGCCAGGGCGGTCATGAAGTTGACCGTGCCCTGCGAGTACGCCTGCATCTGGTCGCAGCCGAGCATGCTGCCGGAGTTGTAGAACTGGGTGTAGACGACGGTGAGGATGTCCTTGATCGACAGGGCCAGGGCGAAGTAGCTGCTGCCGGTGGACTGCATGTCGATCGTCTGCGGCGCCATCGTGATGATCAGGCCCGCGCCGGCCTTGGCCCGCAGCGAGCGCAGCGCCTGCGCCATGTACGTCGGGTTCAGGCCGTTCTCGAGGTCGATGTCGATGCCGTCGAAGCCGTACTGCTGCATCAGCGCGTAGGCCGTGTTGGCGAAGTTGGTGGCCGAGGCGGAGTCGCCCACGCTGACCCGGCCGGTCTCGCCGCCGACGGAGAGGATGACCTTCTTGCCCCGCGAGTGCAGGGTCGCGATGTCGGCCTTCTGGTCGGCGTCGGAGTAGCCGCCGAGCGCGCTGGACAGCCCGGAGTCGGCCGCGTAGGTCAGCGAGCCGGGCGAGGAGCCGGCCTCCGCGAACGCCACGTCGATCAGGTCGTACTCGCTGGGCACGTCCCGTAGCCGCAGGGGCGTGGCCGGGTTGACGAAGTTCTGCCAGTACCCGGTGAGGAAGTGCTTGGGCAGCGAGCCGGTCGGGTTCGACGGGGACGTCGAGGGCGAGCTGGACGGCGACTTCGAGGCCGACGGGGACTGGGACGGGGACTTGGACGGCGAGGCCGAGGCCGAGGGGGACTTCGACGGCGTGGTCGGCTCCAGCGTGGTCGGCAGGCCGCCCGGGCCGTTGAGCGAGAAGTCGTCGGCGGTGTACGCCGGCTGGCCGTACCAGCCGTGCACGAAGACGGTCGCCTTGGTCTGCCCGGCGGCGGTGGTGAACGGCACGGACAGCTGCTGGTAACCGCTGCTGCCGGGGGTCCAGGTGCTGGCGTCGACGCCGCCGGTCACGCCGATGAAGACGTAGGAGCCGTTGACCCAGCCCGTGAGGGTGTACTTCGTGTTCGGCTGGACCGTCACGACCTGCGAGCACTGGGCGGTGGTGCCGCCGGGCGTACCGGCGAGCTTGTAGGTGCCGGAGTGGGCGGAGCCGGACGTCACGGACGCGGACTCACACGTCCAGGCGGACGCGTTGCCGGTCTCGAACCCGGGGTTGGTGATCAGCTCGGCGGCGGAAGCGGGCAGCGCGATCAGGACCCCGGCCAGGGTCATGACCGCCGCACCGGCCCCGGCGAGCAGGGTGATGTGGCGTCTACGCATGGGCTCTCCAGAGGGGGGTGACGTCGATGGGCGTCGACGTGTCCTCTCACGTTCCACGGACCGGAAATTAATGTCAAGGTTTCTTTACTATTTGATAAGGCTCCCGGGAAAACCCGGTTACGCGGCGCGCTATCCTCGGGGTACAGGCATCGACCCGGCCATCACCGGCGAGCCTCCGGAAGAACGGCCGCCCCGGCGGCCCAGTAGAACCGGACGGGTACCGGCCCGTGACAGCCGGCCAACGAGCGGCCGCCGAACGCAAGATCCGGCGGCAAGCGGGGTGGTACCGCGGACCCTAGGGTTCGTCCCCGCGTGGATTCGACACATCGACCACGCGAGAGAGAGCGACCACCGATGGCCTACCCGATGCACCGCACGGGCACCGGCGTCCCCGCGAGCCCGAACCTCCCCGAAGTCGAGCGCGAGGTCCTGGACTACTGGTCCGGCGACGCGACCTTCGAGGCCTCGGTGGAGCAGCGCGACGCCGGCGCCGACGGCTCGAACGAGTTCGTGTTCTACGACGGTCCCCCGTTCGCCAACGGCCTGCCCCACTACGGGCACCTGCTGACGGGCTACGCGAAGGACGTCGTCCCGCGGTACAAGACGATGAAGGGCTTCCGGGTCGAGCGCCGTTTCGGCTGGGACTGCCACGGCATGCCGGCCGAGGTCGAGGCCGAGAAGCAGCTGGGCATCACCACCAAGGCCGAGATCCTCCAGCTCGGCGTGGACAAGTTCAACGCGGCCACCAGGGAGTCGGTGCTGCGCTACACCAGCGAGTGGGAGCGGTACGTCACCCGCCAGGCCCGCTGGGTCGACTTCACCAACGACTACAAGACGCTGGACCTGCCCTATATGGAGAGCGTCATGTGGGCCTTCAAGACCCTGCACGACAAGGGTCTGGTGTACGAGGGGTTCCGCGTCCTCGCCTACTGCTGGCGCTGCGAGACGCCGCTGTCCAACACCGAGCTGCGGATGGACGAGGACGTCTACCGCGACCGGCAGGACCCGGCGCTGACCGTCGCGTTCCGGCTGGAGACCGGCGAGAAGATCCTGGTCTGGACCACCACGCCGTGGACCCTGCCGTCCAACCTGGCCATCGCGGTCGGGCCGGACATCGAGTACGCGCTGTTCGAGGAGGGCGGCGAGCGGTTCATCCTGGCCGAGTCCCGCGTCGGCGCCTACGAGAAGGAGCTGGCCGGGGCCGCCCGGGTCGGCTCGCTGCGCGGGTCCGAGCTGGTCGGCCGGCGGTACACCCCCCTCTTCGACTTTCTGGCCGACACCCCGAACGCCTTCCAGGTGATCGGGGCCGACTTCGTCACCACCGAGGACGGCACCGGCGTGGTGCACATGGCGCCCGCCTTCGGCGAGGACGACCAGAACGCGTGCGCCTCGGTGGACATCCCGACCGTGGTCACCGTCGACGAGCACACCCGGTTCACCTCGCTGGTCCCGGACTACCAGGGGCTGCAGGTCTTCGAGGCCAACAAGCCGGTGATCCGCGACCTCAAGGCGGCCGGCGTCGTCGTGCGGCACGACAGCTACACCCACTCGTACCCGCACTGCTGGCGCTGCGACACGCCCCTGGTCTACAAGGCCGTCTCCTCGTGGTTCGTGCAGGTGACCGCCTTCCGCGACCGGATGGTGGAGCTCAACCAGCAGATCACCTGGACGCCCGAGCACATCAAGGAGGGCTCGTTCGGCAAGTGGCTCGCCAACGCGCGCGACTGGTCGATCAGCCGCAACCGGTTCTGGGGCTCGCCGATCCCGGTGTGGAAGTCCGACGATCCGCAGTACCCGCGCCTGGACGTGTACGGCTCGCTCGACGAGCTCGAGCGCGACTTCGGCGTGCGCCCCACCGACCTGCACCGGCCCGAGATCGACAACCTGACCCGGCCCAACCCGGACGACCCGACCGGGCAGTCGGTCATGCGCCGGGTGCCGGAGGTGCTGGACTGCTGGTTCGAGTCCGGCTCGATGCCGTTCGCGCAGGTGCACTACCCGTTCGAGAACGCCGGCTGGTTCGAGCACCACTACCCGGGCGACTTCATCGTGGAGTACATCGGCCAGAGCCGCGGCTGGTTCTACACCATGCACGTGCTGGCCACGGCGCTGTTCGACCGGCCCGCGTTCAACAACTGCGTGTCCCACGGCATCCTGCTCGGCGAGGACGGCCGCAAGATGTCCAAGAGCCTGCGCAACTACCCGGACGTCTACCGGGTCTTCGACGAGTACGGCTCGGACGCCATGCGCTGGTTCCTGGTCTCCTCGCCGGTGCTGCGCGGCGGGGACATGCCGGTCACCGAGGTCGGCATCCGCGACTCGGTCCGGCACGTGCTGCTGCCGCTGTGGAACGTGTACTACTTCTTCTCCCTCTACGCCAACGCCGAGGGGTACACCGCCCGCCGCCGCACCGACAGCGCCGACCTGCTGGACCGCTACGTGCTGGCCAAGACCGGCGAGCTGGTGGCCACGGTCGGGCGGCAGCTGGACGCGTACGACATCTCGGGCGCGTGCGGCACCGTGCGGGCCTACCTCGACGCGCTGACCAACTGGTACGTGCGCCGGTCCCGGGACCGCTTCTGGTCGGGCGACCACGACGCGTTCGACACGCTGTTCACCGTGCTCACGACGCTCGCACAGGTGGTCGCCCCGCTCGCGCCGCTGACCGCGGAGGAGATCTTCCGCGGGCTGACCGGGGATCGTTCGGTACACCTGACGGACTGGCCCGACGCGGCGGACTTCCCGGCCGACCACAAGCTCGTGGCCGACATGGACGCCGTGCGCGAGGTCTGCTCGGCCGCCCTGTCGCTGCGGAAGGCCCGGGGACTGCGCGTGCGGCTCCCGCTGTCGCTGCTCACGGTGGCCACGCCGGACGCGGAGGCGCTGCGCCCGTTCGCCGCGCTGGTGGCCGACGAGGTCAACGTCAAGCGGGTCGACTTCACCGGCGATGTGGCCGCGCACTGCACGCCGGTGCTGACCCTGGTGCCGCGGGTGCTCGGCCCGCGCCTCGGCGGTCAGGTCCAGCAGGTGATCAAGGCGGTCAAGGCCGGCGACTGGAGCCAGGCCGGGGGCGTGGTGACGGCCGGCGGGGTGCGGCTGCAGGAGGGCGAGTTCGACCTCAAGCTCGTGGCCGCGGACCCGTCCCGGTCGGCGCCGCTGCCCGGCGGCGAGGGCGTGGTCGTGCTCGACAGCACGGTGACGCCGGAGCTGGCGGCCGAGGGCGTGGCCCGGGATCTGGTGCGGGTCTTCCAGCAGGCCCGCCGCGACGCCGACCTGGACGTGTCGGACCGGATCGTGGTCGTCGTCGACGGCCCGGACGCGGTCGCGGACGCGCTGGCGGTGCACGGCGAGTTCGTGGCCGGCGAGACCCTGGCCAACTCGGTCGAGCTGGGCACCCTGGTCGACGGGTTCGCGGGTGAGGTCGGCGACGGCCTCGGGGTCAAGGTGACCGTCACGCCCGTCGGTCGTGCTCGCCCGGAGGCATGACCACGACCATCGTGAGGACCGCCTCCACCGTGCCGCTGTTGCGGTACCGGTGGGGGCGGTCGGCCGGGAAGTCGATGGTCTCCTTCGTGGCGACCGGGTAGTCCGTCTCGTCGACCTTGACCGTGATCGAGCCCGCGTCGACGTGGATGATCTCGCGGGTGCGGGGCGCGTGGTCGCCGGAGTCGTGCTCCTCCCCCGGCGCCATCCGCCACTCCCACACCTCGACGAACGCGGGGTCGTTGACGCCGCGCAGCAGCCGCCCGGTCCCGCCGTCCGGCCCGCGCCACAGCACCGGCGGCTCGTCGGCCCCGACCAGCTTCACTACCACCTCGGGCTCGGCCTCCAGCAGCAGCCCGACGTTCACCCCGAACGACTCGGCGATCCGGCAGAGCGTGCCGATGCTCGGGTTGGTGCGGGCGCCCTCGATCTGCACGAGCATGCCCTTGCTCACACCCGAGCGGCTGGCCAGCTCGTCCAGCGACCAGCGCCGGCCCTGGCGAAGGCCCTTCACCTGCCGCGCGATGGCCACCTGGGCGTCCCGCTCCCGGTCGGTCAAAATATTTTCCTTCACGGTCATTATTGTGATACGACTGAGGTATGTTCGCCATCGCCGATGAGGTGCTCGACCTGTGCCGCTCCGTGGGCCACGAGGCTACCGTGCTCGCGGTCCTCGCCGACGGGCTGCGCAACGGCCCCGGCGATCCCGCGCTGCTGCACGCGGCGATCGCGGCGGCGGGCGATCTCGGCGCGCCGCATCCACACCTCGAGGCCTGGCGCGACGTGTACCGCGCGTTCGGCGCCAAGCCCCAGCGCACGCCCTGCTCGGCCGAGGCCCTGCGCAAGCGCGCGGCCAAGGGCGACGTGCCCTCGGTGAACCGGATCGTCGACGCGTACAACGCCGTGAGCATCCGCTTCGCCGTGCCCATCGGGGGCGAGGACCGGGCCGCCCTGGCCGGGACCGAGCGCCTGGTCCGGGCGGTCGGCGACGAGCCGTTCGACACGGTGAAGGACGGCGTCGGGGTGACCGAGTCGCCCGAGCCCGGCGAGATCGTCTGGCGCGACGACGTGGCCGTGACCTGCCGCCGCTGGAACTGGCGGCAGGGCCGGCGCACCGCGCTCACCGACGCCACCACCTCGGCCGTGTTCCTGCTGGAGGGGCTCGACGTCGACCTCTACCCGGCCGCCGAGGCCCTTGTCGCCCTGCTCGACGCCGACACCGCCACCATCGAGCGGCTCGCATGATCGGCATCCTGCTGGCCGCGCTGTCCGGCCTGGTCTGGGGCGTCGGCGACTTCTCCGGCGGCAAGGCCAGCCAGCGCGCCGACTCGCTGCTCGTGGTGGTGCTGTCCAAGGTGGTGAGCCTGCCCCTGCTCGCGGTCTACCTGCTGCTCATCCCGGGCGCGCTCAGCGCACACGCGATGACCTGGGGCGCCGCCGCCGGCGTGCTCGGCGTGCTCGGCATGTTCGTCTTCTACCGCGCCCTGGCGGCCGGCGCGATGGCGATCGTCGCCCCGATCAGCGCCGTGACGACCGCGCTGATCCCGGTCGCGTTCGGCCTGGCCACCGGCGAGCGCCCGGGCACCCTGGCGCTGACCGGCGCGGCGTGCGCGATCGCGGCGATCGGCCTGGTCAGCGCGGCCGGCGGCGCGGGCGGCCGGGTGACCGGCCGGCTCGTCGGCCTGGCCCTGCTCTCCGGGGCCGCGTTCGGCCTGTTCTTCACCTGCCTCGCCCACGCCGGCGACGGGGGCGGCCTTTGGCCCATCGCCGGCGCCCAGGTGGCCGCGGTCGCCTTCGGCGCGCCGTTCGCCTGGGCCCGGTTCCGGCGCGGGGCCGCCCTCCCGGCCGGATCGTCCCGCCGCTGGATGATCACCGCGGGCCTGCTGGACATGAGCGCGAACGCGCTGTACCTGCTCGCGGTGGCCCGCGGCGACCTGAGCATCATCGCCCCGATCGCGTCGCTGTACCCCGTCTCGACGGTCCTGCTGGCGATGCTCGTCGACCGCGAGCGCCTCCGCCCGGTCCAGCTGGCCGGGCTGGGCCTGGCCGCCACGGCCCTCGTCCTCGTGGCCTCCTGACGCCTGGCACGTGGCATTGCCCACCTTGTGGGCTGCCCCGCAGACCCGGCCCGACGGTGCCGTTAGAGTGTGCGGCAGCGTTGCGTTGAGCCTGGTGGAGGGCATTTGTCCGCGCTCTATGCGGTCGGCAAGATGACGATCGCCCCGACCGTCCGGCTCCTCTGGCGTCCGAAGATCATCGGCGTGGACAACGTGCCGAAGACCGGCCCGGTCATCCTCGCCAGCAACCACCAGTCGGTGCTCGACTCGGTGATGATGGGCGCCATCGCCCCGCGCAACGTCTACTTCCTCGCCAAGGACCAGTACTTCCGCGGCCCCGGCCTCAAGGGCGCGGCGCTGCGCAACATCATGTACGGCCTGAACCAGATCCCGGTCGACCGCTCCGGCGGCCGCGCCAGCCTCCTGGCCCTGGACGCCGCCCTGCCGGTGCTGCGGGCCGGCCACGTGCTCGGCATCTTCCCGGAGGGCACGCGCTCGACGGACGGCCGGCTGTACCGCGGCCGCCCCGGCGTGGCCAAGCTCGCCCTGGACGCCCCGGCCCCGATCATCCCGGTCGGGCTGATGGGCTTCGACCAGGTCCTGCCGGTCGGCGCCTCGCTGCCCAAGCTCGGCCCCAAGGTCGAGGTCCGCATCGGCGAGCCCCTGGACCTGAGCCAGTGGCAGGGCGGCGGCGAGGTCGACAGCCGCGCCCTGCGCGAGGTGACCCTGAAGCTGATGAACGCGATCCAGCAGCTCACCGGTCAGGAGTACGTGGGCCGCTACGCCCCGAAACGCCCCGACCAGATCACCGAGCCCACGTCGGGCGAGTAACCCCGCCGGGAGGCCGGGGGTTTTAGAGGGCGAACTCGGGGAACCACAGCGCGATCTCGCGCTTCGCGCTGTCCGGGGAGTCCGAGGCGTGCACCAGGTTTTCCCGATTGGACAGGGACAGGTCGCCGCGGATGCTGCCCGGGGCGGCCTTGCGGCCGTCGGTCGCGCCGATCAGGTTGCGGACCACGGTGATGGCCTCGTCGCCGGCGACGATCAGCGCCACCAGGTTGCCGCCGGTCATGAAGTCGCGCAGCGGCGGGTAGAACGGACGGTCCACGTGCTCGGCGTAGTGCTGGTCGGCCAGGGCCACGTCCATCGTGCGCAGCGCCATCGCGTCGATGGTCAGACCCTTGCGCTCCAGGCGCCCGAGAACCTCGCCCACCAGGCCGCGGCGGACGGCGTCGGGCTTGATGAGTACGAGCGTGCGCTCAGACACGAGAATCCTCCATCTTTCACCGGTACTGCCCGAAGCCTACCGAGCGTCACCGCCACGGGGCGCTCAGGGTGCCGGAGACTTCCGTTTCGGTAATGATCAGGCATAGCCTGGTGTCAGTCGTCTGGGGAGGTCGACTTGCCGTCCAGCAACCGCGCGCCATCGAACGACAGCCGGACCCTGCTCATCCTGGGGCTGCTGGCGATCGGTGGGTTCCTGGCCTTCTGTGGCGTGGGTGCGGCGAATCCGCTCGTGGTCGCCCTCGGCGTGCTCCTGGCCGCCGTCGGGCCGGTCATGATCATGGTAGCCAACAACCGGAACAAGATCCGCCTGTACGTCCACGGGACCGCCCTCGTCGAGGAGATCACGGCCCGCCCGACCGCCGAGGGTCGCACGGCCCGCGGACGGTTGAAGCTGACCATCACCGCGACGGGCATCCACGGCGTCTCGGTGACCGGCACCGACCCGGCGATCCCGGTCGACAAGTGGCCCGAGCGCGGCGCGACCCTGCCGGTCCAGGTCCTCAAGGGCAACCCGCGCAAGTTCACCGTCCAGTGGGACCGGGTCGACACCCACCAGCAGGTCGTCCTGGCCGGGCAGCGCCGCGGCGAGCCGGACGACGACTTCAGCGACCTCAACGCGGCCATGAACGCCGACGGCGCGTACGACCCGGACGACGACTACCGCCGCCCGGCCCCCTTCGCGACCGTCCCGCCGGACAACACCCCGACCCTGACCGACCTCCCCCCGGTCCAGGCGGAGATCGACGAGCCGGTCGGCGCGCGGGTGGCGACGGTCGCCCCGCCGGCCGAGCAGATCCCCGACGCCGCCCGCCGGCCGGGCGGCCTGCGCGGGTTCATGGGCTTCCCGCCGCGCCAGGCGGCCAAGCCCCGGCACGCCGCCGCACCCAACGGCCCGACGCACCGCCCGACCGAGCCGCTGGGCGCCGCCGCGACGGCCACCGCGTTCACCGAGACCGCCGCCCAGCCCGCCCCACCGCCCGCCACCTCGGAGATGGCCCCGGAGATCGCTGAAGAGCCGCCCGCCGCCACGGAGATCGCCGAGGAGCCGGACGCGATCGAGGTCGAGGAGGCGGTGGAGGAAGCCGGTGCGGAGCCGCCGACGGCGTCCCGGCCGACCGTCATCGGCGAGGAGGACGAGCCGATCATCATGCGGCTGCGTTCGACCCCGCGCCAGCACCGCCGGCCGAGCCCGCACCCGCGCACGGCGGCACGGACCCGCCCCAACCGCACCCGTCCGACGCCGCCGGAGCCCCCGGCGCTCCCCTCGACCGAGGCTGCCGCCGCAACGCAGCCCCCCGCCCCGATCGAGCCGACCACCGCGCAGCTCGCCGAGACCGAGACTGAGACCGCGGCCGAGACCGCGGCCGAGCCGATCGCCGTCGTCGAGGAGACCACCAAGGACCAGCACGCTCTGGTACGGCCCGAGTCGTTCTCCCCGGACGACGCCGAGGCGACGGACGAGCCGATCGTCACCAGCCGGGCCGAGGTGCTGGCCAACATGGAGGCGCCGGAGACGTACACGATCCCGGAGGCCGGCTCCCGCACCCCCGCCCTGGCCCTGGACCCCGAGGCCGGCGGCGAGATCGAGTGGTGGGAAGGGGCCGACGAGCCGCGCCCGCCCGCCGCGTACTACCCGGATCGCGAGTCCGAGACCCCGCCGACCCGCGGCATCTACGTGCCGGCCCCGGTGATCGACGGCGAGCTCGCACCCGTGGACGACGACGCCACGATCGAGGGCGAGCTCGCGGAAGACACCGCCGGGACAACCGCCGAGGAGACCGCCGCCGAGGCACCCGCCGCCGAAGACACCGAAGCCGGGGACACCGAAGCCGAGTCCGGGCCGGCCAACGGCAACGGGGCCACGGCAACCGTCGACGAGGCGCACCCCTCGGAGAACGGCCGGACGCCGTTCGGCCGGTCGGCGTGGTCGGCCAACGGGCGCGGCCCGGTGCCCGTCGGCGCCGGCCTCTACAGCGCCCCGCCCGTGTTCCGCCCGCCGGCCGAGACCGAATCCGACGGCGTGGACGAGGACGAGGAGCCGGTGGCCCCGGACCCGTACGCGACCGAGCACTACCTGCCGCCCGACGAGGACGACGACGGTGAGGACGCCGACGCGCTCGAGGAGCAGCCGCTCAGCGAGGGCGCCGTGGCCGAGTTCCTGGCCGCCGGGCCGCGCCGGCAGCCCACCACGCCGCTCGACGGCGTGCACGGGGTCAGCATCACGCTCATCGTGTCGGACCTGCAGCGCTCCCGCCGCTTCTACCGCGAGACCCTCGGCCTGACCGAGCTCGACAGCGGCGAGACCAGCGCCGTGCTGGAGACCGGGACGGCGCGGGTCGTGCTGCGCCAGGTGGCCGACATGCCGCCGGTCGACCGGCGCGTGGTGCACCTGAACCTCGACGTGCCCGACGTGTACGAGGCGTACGAGCGCCTCCGCGAACAGGGCGTCGACTTCGTCCACCGGCCCCGGGTCGTCCCGCAGGGCGAGCAGCTGGAACTGTGCTCGGCCACCTTCCGCGACCCCGACGGCCACGCCATCGCCCTCACCAGATGGGAACTACGGCGCTAGATACAGCCGCGCCAGCGCGGCGGCCGTCGCGCGCATGACGTCCCGCAACTCGGGGGGCTCCAGCACCTCGAGGTCGGCGCCGAAGCGGCCGAAGTCGCCCCGGGCGTGCTCGATGGACTCGATCGGGACGGTCACCCGGACCCAGCCGTCCCCGTCGGGCGTCGCCGTCTCGCGCAGCGCCCGGCCGGCGACCGGCCCGAGCAGGAACCACAGGCGCACGGCGCGCGGCGAAAGCCGTACCACCGCGGATCCTCCTGCATAGAGCGTGGACTCCAGCCGCTCCGAGAACTCCAGCCAGTATCGCCGCAGATCGAAGTCGGCTGGGCGCTCGAACCGCTCGTCCAGCGCCGTGAGCGCGTCGATGCGGGAGATCCGGTAGGCGTTCGTGCGGGTGTTGCCGGCCGCGACCACGTACCAGGCGGTGCCTTTGAGCACGAGACCGTACGGGGCGATCGTGCGCTGGACCGATTCGCCGTCCCACTTGCGGTACAAAATCTGGATCTTGCTTTGTTCGAACACCGCGACGGCGAGGCTGTCGAGGTGGGGCGGGGCCTCCGGATCGCGGAACCACCCGGGCGCATCGACGTGCACGCGTTCCTGAATGCGCCCGGCCCTCGTGCGCTGCTCGGCGGGGAGGGCGGCGAGCAGCTTGAGCCGCGCCGCGTCCAGCGTGGGGCCGAGCCCGAAGTCGCCCGCGGTCGCTGCGCTCCCGGCCAGGAACAGCGCGGCGGCCTCGTCGGTCGTGAGGCCCGTCAAGCTGGTCTTGTACCCGTCGAGCAGCGCGAACCCGCCCGCCGGCCCGCGATCGGCGTAGACCGGCACGCCCGACGCGGACAGGGCCTCGATGTCGCGGTACACGGTGCGCACCGACACCTCGAGCTCGTCGGCGATCTGCTGCGCGGTCAGCCGGCCCCGGGTCTGCAACAGCAGCAGCGTCGAGAGCAGCCGACCGGCGCGCATCAGTCGGGCTTGTTCGCGTAGACGGACCGGCGCACGTAGAGCGCGTACAGCCAGGCCGGCCCGAACACGATCCCGAGCGCGAGCAGCGACCAGTGCAGGAACCCGCCGGCCAGCAGCGCGACCTGCACGACCAGCCCGGCGGTCCACGCCCAGGCGTGCTTGAGCAGCCCGCACAGCAGGAAGCACACGACCGCCAGCCCGGCACAGACCCAGATCGCGGCCGTGTTGTCGCCGTGGCCGAGCTTGGCCAGGGGCAGCAGGGCCAGCAGCAGTACCACGCCCTCGACGACCAGCCCGGCTGCCCCGACGCCGCGCACGGCACCGCCCGGGTTCTTCAGACCCGCGGGGGCGCTCATCGCTTCAGCAACCCGCGCGCGTCGGCGACGGTCACGACCGAGCCGGTGATGAGAATCCCGATGGTGCCGGGGACGGCGTTGTCGCTCTCGGCGAGCGTCACGGCGGCGTCGATCGCGTCGGGGAAGTTGGGTACCACATGCACCCGATCGCCGCCGTAGAGCTCCTCGGCGATCTGGGCCAGCTGCACCAGCGGCATCGCGCGGGGCGAGCTGTTGCGGGTCACCACGATGCTCTCCGTGATCGGCTCCAGCAGCTCCAGCATGCCCTCGACGTCCTTGTCGGCCAGCGCGGCGACGACCGCGACGAGCCCGCTGAACGCGAACTCCTCGGTCAGCGCCCGGACCGTGGCCTGCATGCCGGCCGCGTTGTGGGCCGCGTCGAGCAGGATCGGCGGCGAGTTGCGCACCCGCTCCAGCCGGCCGGGCGAGGTGGCCCCGGCGAAGCCGTCGCGGACCGCCTCGGCGTTGAGCGCCCGCTCGCTGCCCGCGCCCAGGAACGCCTCGACCGCCGCGAGCGCGATGGCCGCGTTCTGCGCCTGATGCTCGCCGTGCAAGGGCAGGAAGATTCCCTCGTACACCCCGGAGAGCCCCTGCAGCGTCAGCACCTGCCCGCCGACGGCGAGGTCGCGGTTGACCACGCCGAACTCGCGCCCCTCGCGGGCCACGGTCGCCCCGACCTCGGCGCAGCGCTCCAGGATCGGGCGCATCGCCTCCTCCGGCTGCAGCGCGCAGATCAGCGTCGAGCCCTTGTGCACGATCCCGGCCTTGGCCCAGGCGATCTCCTCGATCGTGTCGCCCAGCCACTCGGTGTGGTCGAGCCCGATCGGCGTGATCACCGTGGTCTGCGCCTGCAGCACGTTGGTCGAGTCGTCCGCGCCGCCGAGGCCGACCTCGACCACGGCCACGTCGACGGGCGCGTCGGCGAACGCCGCGAACGCCATCGCGGTGGTCATGTCGAAGTACGTGAGGGGTGCGTCGTTGGTCGCGTCGAGGTACTCGGCCAGCGGCTGCACCTCCTCGTACACCTCGACGAACTTCTCCTCGCTGATCGGCTCACCCTCGATGCTGATCCGCTCGGTGATGCTCTGCAGGTGCGGGCTGGTGTACCGCCCGGTCCGCAGCCCGTGCGCCCGCAGCAGCGAGTCGATCATGCGCGCCGTCGAGGTCTTGCCGTTGGTACCGGTCAGATGGATCGCCGGATACGCCCGCTGGGGGCTGCCGAGCGAGTCGAGCAGCCCCTCGATGCGCGACAGGTCGAACACCATGCGGGTGAACCCGCGGGCGTTGAGCTCCTGGTCGACCTCGTGGAAGCTCGGGCTCACAGCGCGGCCAGTTGCTGATCGATGCGGGTCAGGTCGGCCTCGGCCTTGTCCAGCCGCTCCTTGATCTTGGCCACCACGGCCTCCGGCGCCTTGTCGGTGAAGGCCGGGTTGCCGAGCTTGGCCCGGCACTGCGCGGCCTCCTTCTCGGCCGCCGCCTTGTCCTTGGTCAGCCGGGCCCGCTCGGCGGCGACGTCGATCGCGCCGCGGGTGTCCAGCTCCACGGTCACCCCGACGCCGACGGCCAGCCGGGCCGAGGCGGCGAAGTCCTCGGTGGCGGTGTCGAGCCGGGCCAGCGAGCGGATCAGCCCCTCGTGCGGCGCGAGGCCGGCCGCCTCCAGCCCCTCGAGCCGGGCCACGACCCGCTGGGCCGGCTTCACGCCCTGGTCGGCCCGGAACCGGCGGACCTCGGTGACGACCTGCTGCAGGTTCTCCACCTCGCGCTCGGCGGTGTCGTCGACCAGCTCCTTGTCCGCCGTCGGCCACTCGGCGCGCATCACGGTCGGCCCGCCGGTGAGCGTCGTCCAGAGCTCCTCGGTCACGAACGGCATGATCGGGTGCAGCAGCCGCTGAAGGTTCTCCAGCACGTGCCCGAGCACCCGGCGGGTGCGGGCCTTGGCCGCCTCGTCGTCGCCGGCGAGCACCGGCTTGGTCAGCTCCAGATACCAGTCGCAGACGTCGTCCCAGGCGAAGTGGTACAGCGTGTCGCACACCTTGGCCAGCTCGAACGCCTCGAACTGCTGGTCCACCTCGCCGATCACGTGCTGCAGCCGGGACAGGATCCACCGGTCGACGGTGGTCAGCTCGTCGGTCGGCAGCTCGCCCTCGACCGTGGCCCCGTTGCTCAGCCCGTAGCGCGTGGCGTTCCACAGCTTGTTGGCGAAGTTGCGGGCGCCCTGCACCCACTCCTCGCTGACCGGCACGTCGGCGCCCGGGTTCGCCCCGCGCAGCAGCGTGAACCGGGTCGCGTCGGCCCCGAACCGCTCGATCCAGTCCAGCGGGTCGACGACGTTGCCGAAGGACTTCGACATCTTCTTGCCGTACTGGTCCCGCACCATGCCGTGCAGCATGACGACGTCGAAGGGCTGCTTGCCGTCCATCGCGTAGAGCCCGAACATCATCATCCGGGCAACCCAGAAGAACAGGATGTCGTACCCGGTGACGAGCACGCTGGTCGGATAGAACTTGGCCAGGTCCGGGGTCTCGTCGGGCCAGCCGAGGGTCGAGAACGGCCACAGCGCCGAGCTGAACCACGTGTCGAGCACGTCGGCGTCCTGGGTCCAGCCCGGGCCGGTCGGCGCCGTGTCGTCCGGGCCCACGCACACGACCTCGCCGTTCGGGCCGTACCAGACCGGAATCCGGTGCCCCCACCACAGCTGCCGCGAGATGCACCAGTCGTGCATGTTGTCGACCCAGCCGAAGTAGCGCTTGGTCAGCTCCGGCGGCTCGACCCGCACCCGCCCGTCGCGCACCGCGTCGCCGGCCGCCTTCGCGAGGGGCTCGGTCCGCACGAACCACTGCAGCGACAGCCGCGGCTCGACGGTGGTGCTGCAGCGCGAGCAGTGCCCGACGGCGTGCACGTAGGGCCGCTTCTCGGCGACGATCCGGCCCTCTTCGCGCAGCGCCGCGACGACCGCGGGGCGCGCCTCGAACCGGTCCAGGCCCAGGAACGGCCCGTGCACCGTGATCACGCCGTGCTCGTCCATGACGGTGAGGCTCGGCAGGTCGTGGCGCTGGCCGATCTCGAAGTCGTTCGGATCGTGGGCCGGGGTCACCTTGACCGCGCCGGTGCCGAACGCCGGGTCGACGTGCGCGTCGGCCACGATCGGGATCCGGCGCCCGGTCAGCGGCAGCTCGACCTCGGTGCCGATCAGATGCTGGTACCGCTCGTCGTCCGGGTGCACCGCCACCGCGGTGTCCCCGAGCATGGTCTCGGCGCGGGTCGTCGCCACCACGATCGCGTTGTCGCCGTCGCCGTAGCGGATCGAGACGAGCTCGCCGTCGTCGTCGGAGTGCTCGACCTCGATGTCGCTCAGGGCCGTCAGGCACCGCGGGCACCAGTTGATGATCCGCTCGGCCCGGTAGATCAGCCCGTCGTCGAACAGCCGCTTGAAGATCGTGATGACGGCCCGGGACAGCCCCTCGTCCATGGTGAAGCGCTCGCGGCTCCAGTCCACCGAGTCGCCGAGCCGGGTCATCTGCCCCAGGATCTTGCCGCCGGACTCGTGCTTCCACTGCCACACGCGCTCGACGAACGCCTCGCGGCCCAGGTCGTGGCGGGACTGACCGTCCCCGGCCAGCTGGCGCTCGACGACGTTCTGGGTGGCGATGCCGGCGTGGTCCATGCCGGGCAGCCACAGCGTCTCGTACCCCTGCATGCGCTTGCGCCGCGACAGCGCGTCCTGGACCGAGTGGTCGAGGGCGTGGCCGATGTGCAGGGAGCCGGTGACGTTCGGCGGGGGCAACACGATAGAGAACGGCGGCTTGTCGCTGGTCGCGTCCGCCGTGAACAGACCGTCGGCTACCCATTGCTCGTACCGCCGCTGCTCGACCTCGCCGGGAGCGTACTGAGCCGAGAGCGCCGGGGTTGCCTGCCCCGCGCGTGGAGTATCCGTCACACGCAAAGTCTAGAACTGTCGCGCGGGGGGTCTACGCTCGCCATTGCCCCTACACTCAGGAGACTGATCGACGGTGACCTACCCGCCGCAGAACCCGGATGACGAGCCGCGTTCCGAGCCGTTCCGGCCTATGTCGTACGACCTTGCTCCGGAGTACGGCACGACGCCCCCTGCGCAGCAGGCTGGTCCTCCTCCTGGCCCGCCGCCTGGTTATCCCGCGCAGCCTTCGTATCCGGCGCAGCCTTATGGCCAGCCTCCTGTTTCGGCGCAGCCGTACGGCCAGCCGCCCGTTTCGGCGCAGCCCTACGGCCAGCCGCCCGTTTCGGCGCAGCCTTATGGCCAGCCCGCCTATCAGGCTCCGCAGCCCGGATACCCGCAGGTCGCTCCCGGTTTTCCGCCGCCTCCCCAGAAGAAGGGCAAGGGGCTGAAGATCACGCTCAGCGTGATCGGCGGCGTGTTCCTGGTCTGCGCGGTGATCGCCTGCGTGGCGTTCTACCCGATCTACCGTGACGCCGGCGCGCACGTGTCCGCCCCGCCGACGCTGCCCGGTGGCCTGTCGAAGCAGGACAGCCCCGAGGCCGACGAGCTCAAGTCGAGCATGGAGAGCGACCTGCGGGGCACGATCGAGAGCATCGACGAGATCGCGACCGGCGTGTACTCCGACGAGCAGGACGACGACATCACCCACGTGGTCGTCCTCGTCGCCGCGACCGGCACGTTCTTCTCCCCGGGCTCCGAGGTCGACTCGGCCTTCAAGGGCTTCGGCAGCAGCAGCGGCGCGACGACGGTCAGCGCACCCTCCGAGTACCCGGCCGGCAAGCTCGGCGGGACGGCGAAGTGCGGCAGCAGCGCGTACAGCGCCGGCGGCACCAGCGTCAAGATGAGCATGTGCGCCTGGGCCGATCACGGGAGCGTGGGCCTGGTGCTGTTCATGGGCCAGGAGCTGAGCTACGCCGCGGGGCACTTCGTGGACATCCGCGAGGCCGTGCAGACCCGCGGCTGACGGTTCGTTCGTTTTGTGGGGGCGTTCCGGCGCCCCCACAGTCGTTTCTGCCGGGAGTTGCTACAGTTCGCCGATGGTCGACCCCGACGGCGGACCCGCCGGCCTGTACTACGAAGACGACGACGATGACGCCGCCGAGACTCCGGCGAGCCGCGTCCCGCTGAAGCGCGTGGCCATCATCTCCGGCTCGGTCGCGGCCGCGGCGCTGCTCGTTTCCGGCATCTTCTACGGCCCCACGGTCTTCCGGGTCCTGGGCCAGAGCGACACCGAAATCAAGTCACCGGAGAAGGTGGGTGCGTTCGCGCTCGACAAGAGCGACGGCGCCCAGCAGACGAGCGAGTACATCCGGGATGCGATCGCCTCGAAGGTCAACCTCGACGACAGCGTCGGCCTGATCTACCGGGACGGGAAGACCGACGCCATCCTGGTCGCCGGCACTGCGCGCATCTGGAAGCCGGAGGACACCCTGAAGACGGCGTTCGACATGGTGGCCGACGACGCCGGCGGCGTACGCGACACCAAGGACGTCGACGCGGGTTCCTTGGGCGGCACGATGCGCTGCGGCACCACGAAGGTCGACGACTCGGATCTGACGGTCTGCGGCTGGGCCGACAACGGCTCCCTGGGCGTGGCCCTGTTCTCCAACCGCGGTGTTCCCGAGTCCGCGAAGTCGATGCTCGAGCTGCGCACCGCAGTCGAGCACCGCAACTGACGCTGCTTTTCCGCCGGCCCGCGAACCCTCGCGGGCCTTTTCTTTGCCCGCATACAGAAACGCCTCAGGGGCCCACCTAAATCGGTGAGCCCCTGAGGGAAATTTAGTCCGGCGGCGTCCTACTCTCCCACACTCTCTCGGGTGCAGTACCATCGGCGCTGGAGGGCTTAGCTTCCGGGTTCGGAATGGGACCGGGCGTTTCCCCACCGCTATGGCCGCCGTAACACTATGAACCTATCAACCCCGCACACCCAAACCACCTCACTGGCGTTCAGGGTGCGATCCGGTGTTGGTTCAGAATCACACAGTGGATGCAAAGCGTCTCTACAGCTTGATGTGTAGGTCAAGTCCTCGGCCTATTAGTACCGGTCAGCTCAAACCTGTTACCAGGCTTCCACTTCCGGCCTATCAACCCAGTGGTCTCGCTGGGGGCCTTAACCCTCAAGGGGTGGGATACCTCATCTCGAAGCGAGCTTCCCGCTTAGATGCTTTCAGCGGTTATCCCTTCCGAACGTAGCCAACCAGCCGTGCTCTTGGCAGAACAACTGGCACACCAGAGGTTCGTCCGTCCCGGTCCTCTCGTACTAGGGACAGCCCTTCTCAAGTATCCTACGCGCGCGGCGGATAGGGACCGAACTGTCTCACGACGTTCTAAACCCAGCTCGCGTACCGCTTTAATGGGCGAACAGCCCAACCCTTGGGACCTACTCCAGCCCCAGGATGCGACGAGCCGACATCGAGGTGCCAAACCATCCCGTCGATATGGACTCTTGGGGAAGATCAGCCTGTTATCCCCGGGGTACCTTTTATCCGTTGAGCGACACCGCTTCCACCTGCCAGTGCCGGATCACTAGTCCCGACTTTCGTCCCTGCTCGACCTGTCAGTCTCACAGTCAAGCCCCCTTGTGCACTTGCACTCAACACCTGATTGCCAACCAGGCTGAGGGAACCTTTGGGCGCCTCCGTTACATTTTAGGAGGCAACCGCCCCAGTTAAACTACCCACCAGACACTGTCCCTGAACCGGCTCACGGTCCAAGGTTAGATACCCAAATCCAACAGAGTGGTATTTCAAGCTTGCCTCCACGACCACTGGCGTGACCGCTTCACAGGCTCCCACCTATCCTACACAATCGAATTCGAGTACCAATGTCAAGCTATAGTGAAGGTCCCGGGGTCTTTCCGTCCTGCCGCGCGTAACGAGCATCTTTACTCGTAGTGCAATTTCGCCGGGCCTGTGGTTGAGACAGTGGGGAAGTCGTTACGCCATTCGTGCAGGTCGGAACTTACCCGACAAGGAATTTCGCTACCTTAGGATGGTTATAGTTACCACCGCCGTTTACTGGCGCTTAAGTTCTCCGCTTCGCCCCGAAGGACTAACAGGTCCCCTTAACGTTCCAGCACCGGGCAGGCGTCAGTCCATATACGTCGTCTTACGACTTAGCATGGACCTGTGTTTTTAGTAAACAGTCGCTTCCCCCTGGTCTCTGCGGCCACCAACCGCTCCACCAGCACGTGGTCTCACCATCGGTGGCCCCCCTTCTCCCGAAGTTACGGGGGCAATTTGCCGAGTTCCTTAACCACAGTTCGCCCGATCGCCTCGGTATTCTCTACCTGACCACCTGTGTCGGTTTGGGGTACGGGCCGCTCGAAACTCGCTAGAGGCTTTTCTCGGCAGCATGGGATCACTGACTTCACCTGAAACGGCTCCGCTTCACGTCTCACCCTCAAGTGCTGCGGATTTGCCTACAGCACGGGCTACACGCTTGCCCCGGCACAACCACCGGCCGGGTCCAGCTACCCTCCTGCGTCACCCCATCGCTTGCCTACTACCACCCGAGTTCCCAAACGCCGGCCATCCCCCCGAAAGGTTCAGACCATTGTGAGGTTAGTACAAGCAGGTTCAGCATGGACGCTTCTACGCGGGTACGGGAATATCAACCCGTTGTCCATCGACTACGCCTCTCGGCCTCGCCTTAGGCCCCGACTCACCCAGGGCGGATTAGCCTGGCCCTGGAACCCTTGGTCATCCGGCGGCAGGGTTTCTCACCCTGCTTTCGCTACTCATGCCTGCATTCTCACTCGCGTCACCTCCACGGCTGGATCACTCCGCCGCTTCACCGGTGACACGACGCTCCCCTACCCATCCACACACCTGGACCACGAAGGCCTGGTACACGCGTGAATGCCACAGCTTCGGCGGTGTGCTTGAGCCCCGCTACATTGTCGGCGCGGAACCACTTGACCAGTGAGCTATTACGCACTCTTTCAAGGGTGGCTGCTTCTAAGCCAACCTCCTGGTTGTCTATGCGACCCCACATCCTTTACCACTTAGCACACGCTTAGGGGCCTTAGCTGGTGATCTGGGCTGTTTCCCTCTCGACTACGAAGCTTATCCCCCGCAGTCTCACTGCCACGCTCTCACTTACCGGCATTCGGAGTTTGGTTGACTTCAGTAAGCTTGTAGGCCCCCTAGGCCATCCAGTGCTCTACCTCCGGCAAGAAACACGTGACGCTGCACCTAAATGCATTTCGGGGAGAACCAGCTATCACGGAGTTTGATTGGCCTTTCACCCCTAACCACAGATCATCCCCCAACTTTTCAACGTTGGTGGGTTCGGCCCTCCACGCGGTCTTACCCGCGCTTCAGCCTGCCCATGGCTAGATCACTCCGCTTCGGGTCTAGGACACGCGACTGAACGCCCTATTCAGACTCGCTTTCGCTACGGCTCCCCCACACGGGTTAACCTCGCCACGTATCACTAACTCGCAGGCTCATTCTTCAAAAGGCACGCCGTCACCCCCGGCAAAAGCCAGGACGCTCCGACGGATTGTAGGCGCACGGTTTCAGGTACTATTTCACTCCCCTCCCGGGGTACTTTTCACCTTTCCCTCACGGTACTAGTCCGCTATCGGTCACCAGGGAGTATTTAGGCTTACCAGGTGGTCCTGGCAGATTCACGGCAGATTACAGGAGTCCGCCGCTACTCGGGAACACATCAACACAGACCATCAGCTTTCACCTACCGGACTCTCACCGTCTACGGTGCCGCTTTCCAGCGAACTTCGACTAACCAATGGTTTTCTGACTGTGCGTCCAGCCGGCAGACCAGACAAGACATGCCCCACAACCCCAAACATGCAACCCCTGCCGGGTATCACACATGCTCGGTTTAGCCTCATCCGCTTTCGCTCGCCACTACTCACGGAATCACTGTTGTTTTCTCTTCCTGCGGGTACTGAGATGTTTCACTTCCCCGCGTTCCCTCTACCTGCCCTATGTGTTCAGGCAGGAGTGACACCACATGACTGGTGCCGGGTTCCCCCATTCGGACACCCTGGGATCACAGCTCGGTTGACAGCTCCCCCAGGCCTATCGCGGCCTCCCACGTCCTTCATCGGCTCCTGGTGCCAAGGCATCCACCGTACGCCCTCAGCAACTTGACCACAAAGCAATAAAGATGCTCGCATCCACTGTGCAATTCTCAACCAACACCAAACCCACACCGTTTTGTCAGCCGCAACCCGTGCAGAAACCTCTGCCTGGTTTTGCGCGCCGGCGCAGATCCACGTCCGAAACCCTCAACACCATCGTGCTGATTGTTTCAGGACCCAACAGGGTGCCTATACGCCCTCCCGAACCGCATCACCGCCGTTCCACTCCCCAAACGGGGTTGTACTAGCCGGCGACCGTTGTCGCGGGAAAGCTTCGCCAGTGTCTCCGCCTATGAGCACCCCACCACCACATTCGGGTGGTGCGGGCTCCTTGCAGCCTTTCGGCTGAAGGTGCTCCTTAGAAAGGAGGTGATCCAGCCGCACCTTCCGGTACGGCTACCTTGTTACGACTTCGTCCCAATCGCCAGCCCCACCTTCGACGGCTCCCTCCACAAGGGTTGGGCCACCGGCTTCGGGTGTTGCCGACTTTCGTGACGTGACGGGCGGTGTGTACAAGGCCCGGGAACGTATTCACCGCAGCGTTGCTGATCTGCGATTACTAGCGACTCCGACTTCACGGGGTCGAGTTGCAGACCCCGATCCGAACTGAGACCGGCTTTTTGGGATTCGCTCCACCTTACGGTATCGCAGCCCTTTGTACCGGCCATTGTAGCATGCGTGAAGCCCTGGACATAAGGGGCATGATGACTTGACGTCATCCCCACCTTCCTCCGAGTTGACCCCGGCAGTCTTCGATGAGTCCCCGGCCGAACCGCTGGCAACATCGAACAAGGGTTGCGCTCGTTGCGGGACTTAACCCAACATCTCACGACACGAGCTGACGACAGCCATGCACCACCTGTGAACGCCCCCGAAGGACACCGTGTCTCCACGGCTTTAGCGCACATGTCAAACCCAGGTAAGGTTCTTCGCGTTGCATCGAATTAATCCGCATGCTCCGCCGCTTGTGCGGGCCCCCGTCAATTCCTTTGAGTTTTAGCCTTGCGGCCGTACTCCCCAGGCGGGGCGCTTAATGCGTTAGCTGCGGCACAGAGAACCGGAGAGGCCCCCCACACCTAGCGCCCAACGTTTACAGCGTGGACTACCAGGGTATCTAATCCTGTTCGCTCCCCACGCTTTCGCTCCTCAGCGTCAGTATCGGCCCAGAGACCCGCCTTCGCCACCGGTGTTCCTCCTGATATCTGCGCATTTCACCGCTACACCAGGAATTCCAGTCTCCCCTACCGAACTCAAGCCTGCCCGTATCAGCTGCAAGCCCACAGTTGAGCTGCGGGTTTTCACAGCTGACGCAACAAGCCGCCTACGAGCTCTTTACGCCCAATAAATCCGGACAACGCTCGCGCCCTACGTCTTACCGCGGCTGCTGGCACGTAGTTGGCCGGCGCTTCTTCTCCAGGTACCGTCACTTGCGCTTCGTCCCTGTCGAAAGAGGTTTACAACCCGAAGGCCTTCATCCCTCACGCGGCGTCGCTGCATCAGGCTTCCGCCCATTGTGCAATATTCCCCACTGCTGCCTCCCGTAGGAGTCTGGGCCGTGTCTCAGTCCCAGTGTGGCCGGTCGCCCTCTCAGGCCGGCTACCCGTCGTCGCCTTGGTAGGCCATCACCCCACCAACAAGCTGATAGGCCGCGAGCCCATCCCAGGCCGAAAAACTTTCCACAAACCACGATGCCGCAGTCCATGAATATTCGGTATTAGCCCCCGTTTCCGAGGGTTATCCCAAAGCCTAGGGCAGGTTACTCACGTGTTACTCACCCGTTCGCCGCTCGAGTACCCCGAAGGGCCTTTCCGCTCGACTTGCATGTGTTAAGCACGCCGCCAGCGTTCGTCCTGAGCCAGGATCAAACTCTCCAACAAAATCTGCGTTGGTGAATCAATCACCCGGCAACAAACATGTTGTCACCAAAGGAATCCCAGACACGCAACCAGCCCCCAGAAGGAGACCAGCCCGCGCCACGGGGTAAATTTCAATTGGCACTGGCTTAACAAGCACCCTGTTGAGTTCTCAAACAACCAACACACACCGCCGTGACTCGCGATCACTCGCTTGCCTCGTCCGGGGCAACTTCTCTACTTTACCAGGTCGCTCGCCGTTGTCAAGTTCGTTGTCCGAACTTAATTCGTTCAAGCGGTTTTCCCGAGCATAGCAAGGCCACCGTTTCCGGTGATCTTGTTTCGGGAGATCCAGTAACACCGACCGGCACTTGGGAGCTTGTCGCTCGCTTGGCCCGCCCGGCTCGTTACCGGCCTGTCTATCTTACCTGCCCGATCCGTTCTGTCAAGTCCGCGTTTTCCGCTTGTTGACCTTCTGGACCGTAACTCCCGCACAGTTCATCCGCGCCGTTTCCGGCGCCAGATCTGCTCGGGGGTTCGGTAGGCCGGCCAGCTCTTGCAAGCTCGCCCGGTTCCTACCGGCTGGAGTACCTTACCCGGTCGGCTTCGCGTTCGCAAATCGCTTCCCGCACCGCCCTGGTGGTACCAATCCGACGAACCGGGCGTTTCCGCCCATCCCCTCGGACTTGGAGAACCTTACGGACCTTGCCCCGCCCGAGTCAAATCGGCCCCTCGCATGAACGAAAACCCCTGCACAGCAACGGTTTCCGCGAAATGGGCAGCGCCGCGACGACCACAGTGGAGTGTCAGAGCCGGCGGTTGGCGAGACTCGGCAGCGTCTCCCGGATCTCCGCGAGCCGCTCGAGGTCGAGCTCCGCGAACGTCACCCCCACGACGTCCGGCGCCTGGGCGATGACCGTCCCCCACGGATCCACGACCATGCTCCGCCCGAAACAGGTGCGATCGGGATCATGGTTGCCGATCTGTCCGGCGGCGAGCACATAACACTGGTTCTCGATGGCTCGCGCTCGGAGCAGAACCTCCCAGTGGTCCCGTCCGGTGTGGAGCATGAACGCCGCCGGCACGACGAGGACGTTCGCGCCGGCGATCGCCAGCATGCGGTACAACTCGGGAAAACGCAGGTCGTAACAGATCGACAGTCCTAGTCGAACCTGCTCGACATCGACGATGCTCGTCGACTCTCCAGGTGCGACGGTCGCCGACTCCTGGTATAAGACGCGCCCGGGGATCTCCACGTCATAGAGGTGGATCTTTCGATAGCGGCCGGCAAGAGCACCGGATCGATCGAAGACCAGCGACGTGTTGAAGGTGTGCGCGGGGTCGGGTCCGGTCTCGTGGAACGAGCCCGCGTGCACCCACATCCCGAGCTCGCGCGCGGCGTCGGCGAAGAACGCCGCGAACTCCCCGTCGACCGGCTCGGGCGCGGGTGCCGAACGCGCGCGCCCGAGATAGTCCACGTACTCAGGGAGGACCGCCAGATCCGCTCCCCCGTCGGATGCCCGCTGCAGGAGCGAACGGGCCGCCTTGAGGTTCTCAGCCCGGTCGTCGCGGGCATTGAGCTGACATACCGCTACGCGCATAGGCGCCAGGCTACGCCGACTTCTCCTCGCGGTCCGCGCGTCGACGGCCGACCCGGTGGGCGGCCAGATCGCGCGGCACGATCGTCGGGATGACCTTCTCGAGCACCACCTCGCGGGTGATCAGTACCCGCGCGATGTTGGGGTTGCTCGGCACCTCGTACATCACGGAGAGCAGGACCTCCTCCATGATGGCCCGCAGCCCGCGGGCGCCGGTGCCGCGCAGGATGGCCTGGTCGGCGATCGACTCCAGGGCCTCGGGCGCGAACTCCAGCTCCACCCCGTCGAGCTCGAACAGCCGCTGGTACTGCCGCACGAGCGCGTTGCGCGGCTCGGTGAGGATCTTGACCAGGGCGTCGCGGTCGAGGCTCTTGACGCTCGTGATGACCGGCAGCCGGCCGATGAACTCGGGGATCAGGCCGAACTTGAGCATGTCCTCCGGCATCACGTCGCCGAACGCGTCGTCCGCGGTCCGGTCGGTGATCGAGCGGAGGTTGGCTCCGAAGCCGGTGCCGCCCTTGCCGACCCGCTGCTGCACGATCCGGTCGAGGCCGGCGAACGCGCCACCGCAGATGAACAGCACGTTGGACGTGTCGATCTGGATGAACTCCTGGTGCGGGTGCTTGCGTCCGCCCTGCGGCGGGACGTTGGCGACCGTACCCTCGATGATCTTCAGCAGCGCCTGCTGGACACCCTCGCCGGAGACGTCGCGCGTGATCGACGGGTTCTCCGACTTACGGGCGATCTTGTCGACCTCGTCGATGTACACGATGCCGGTCTCGGCGCGGCGGATGTCGTAGTCCGCGGCCTGGATGAGCTTCAGGAGGATGTTCTCGACGTCCTCGCCCACATAGCCGGCTTCGGTCAGCGCCGTGGCGTCGGCGATCGCGAACGGGACGTTGAGCATCCGCGCGAGCGTCTGGGCCAGGTGCGTCTTGCCGCATCCGGTGGGGCCGATGAGGAGGATGTTCGACTTCGCGAGCTCGACCCCGTCGCCGCCCGAGCTGCCGCCCGACTCCGCCTGCACCCGCTTGTAGTGGTTGTACACCGCCACCGCGAGCGCCTTCTTGGCCTGGTCCTGCCCGACGACGTACTGGTCGAGGAAGGCGCAGATCTCCATCGGCTTGGGCAGCTCGTCGAACTTGACGTCGCCCGATTCCGCGAGCTCTTCCTCGATGATCTCATTACAGAGATCGATGCACTCGTCGCAGATGTAAACGCCAGGGCCGGCGATCAGCTTCTTCACCTGCTTCTGCGACTTGCCGCAGAAGGAGCACTTCAGTAGGTCGCCGCCGTCGCCGATCCGTGCCACCTACGATCTCCCTGCCTTCGGCCGGACCCTACGTCCGGATCGCATCTGCTCGCTGCGGGGGCCAACTGCGCCCGCGCTGGCTACTGCCTCGACGTTACCTGGTGGTGGCCCGTATTCCGACCCCCTACGCGGGGGTGTCTTTTTGGCCGCCCTCATGACGACACTCGCCTGACACTCCATCGGCCCGCCCAACCTCCAGGTTAGGGCGGGCCGATGCGGTCGTGGGCAGCGGGCGCCGATCAGTTGCCCGAGGCCACCAGGCTGGACTTCTTGCGGCTGACCAGCACGTTGTCGACCAGGCCGTACTCCTTGGCCTCGTCCGCCGTGAGGATCTTGTCGCGGTCGATGTCCTTGCGGACCTTCTCGACCGGCTGACCGGTGTGCCGCGACACCATGTCCTCGAGCTGGGTCCGCATGCGCATGATCTCGCGGGCCTGGATCTCGATGTCCGAGCCCTGCCCGTAGCCGCCCTCGGTGGCCGGCTGGTGGATGATGATGCGCGAGTTGGGCAGCGCGAGACGCTTGCCCGGCGTGCCGGCCGCCAGCAGGACCGCGGCGGCGCTCGCGGCCTGGCCCAGGCACACCGTGAGGATGTCGGGCCGGACGTAGAGCATCGTGTCGTAGATCGCCGTCATGGCCGTGAACGAGCCGCCGGGCGAGTTGATGTACAGCGTGATGTCCCGGTCCGGCTCGGTGCTCTCCAGCGTCAGCAGCTGCGCCATCACGTCGTTGGCCGACGCGTCGTCGATCTGCACGCCGAGGAAGATGATCCGGTCCTCGAACAGCTTGTTGTACGGGTTGGTCTCTTTGATGCCGTACGACGTGCGCTCGACGTACGACGGGAGGATGTATCGGTTGTGCACCTCGCGCAGCGCCGGAGGCAGGCTCAGATCGGTCATGGCTTCGCTCCTCAGGCCAGGGTTCCGGCGCCTTCCGGAGCCTGCTGGGCCCCGGTGATCACCTTGTCGATGAAGCCGTAGTCTCGCGCCTCTTCGGCGGTGAACCAGCGGTCACGGTCGGAGTCGGACTCGATCTGCTCGAGCGACTGACCGGTGTGGAACGACACGCGCTCCTGGAACATGCGCTTCGTGTACAGCATCTGCTCGGCCTGGATGGCGATGTCGGAGGCGGTGCCCCCGATGCCACCGGACGGCTGGTGCATCATGATCCGCGCGTGCGGCAGCGCCATGCGCTTGCCGGGAGCCCCCGCACACAGCAGGAGCTGGCCCATCGAGGCGGCCATGCCCATCGCCACGGTCGCCACGTCGTTGGTGACGAACTGCATGATGTCGTAGATCGCCATGCCCGAGTAGACGGAACCACCGGGCGAGTTGATGTACAGCCAGATGTCGCGCTCGTCGTCCTCAGCCGCGAGGAGGAGCATCTGCGCGCAGATCCGGTTGGCCACCTGGTCGTTGACCTCGCTACCCAGGAAGATGATGCGTTCCTTGAGCAGCCGGTTGAACACCGAGTCGTCGAGCGTCAGGCTCGTGTCCGCGCCCCGACCGCGCCCGTGGGGCGCGGGACTGACTGGCGACGCTGGAATATGCAGGTCGGTCATGGCAGCCCTTCGCAAGAGTCTTGTACTTGCCGACCCTAACCGGTGCGGGAGGCATCAGCTTCCCGTGCTCACCGCATTTCGCTATGAGCGCACCGTGGTGAAGGCCGGGGCTTTTGCCCCGGCCTACAACGTTAGTGGTCGTGGCCCTCGTGGTCGCCGTGATCGTGACCCTCGTGCTCGTCGACCGCACCGCGCAGGTCGTCGAGGCTGAGCTGCTCGCCCTCGCTGTCCACGATCTTCACCCGCTCGAGCACGACCCCGAGGGCCTTGCCGCGGCGCACGTCGCCGAAGACCGCACCGGCCACGCCGGCCTGGACCAGCTGGTCGTAGTACTGCTGGGGGCCCATCCCGGCCCGCTGCGCCCGGTGCACGATCTCGTGCCCGAACTCGTCGTCGCTGACCTGGATGTCCTCGGCGTCGGCCAGGGTGTCGAGCACCAGCTGCACCTTCACGCCCTCGACGGCCGCCTCGTTGAGCTCGGCGTCCATCTCCTCCTCGGTCTTGCCCTCGGTCTGCAGGTAGTCGTCGAACGAGGCGCCGATGCGCTGCAGCTGGTCGTTCATCGACTCCTTGCGCGACTCGACCTCGTCCTTCACCACACCCTCGGGCGCGGGGACGTCGGTCGCGTCGATGACCGCCTTGAGCGCGAGGTCACGCGCGGAGTACAGCTGCTCCATGCGCTTCACCCGGGTGAGCCGGGTCCGCAGGTCGTCCTTGAGCTCCTCCAGGGTGTCGAACTCGCTCGCGAGCTGCGCGAACTCGTCGTCCACCTCGGGCAGCTGCTTGTCCTTCACGGACTTCACGGTCACCGACACCTCGGCGTCGCGCCCCTCGAACTCCCCGCCCACCAGCTGCGTGGTGAACGTCGTCGAGTCGCCGGCGCCCATGCCCACGAGCACGTCGTCGAGGCCGGGGACGAGCTGGCCGCTGCCGACCTCGTGCGACACGTTGGTCGCGCTCCCGCCCGGCACCTCCTCGCCGTCCACCTTGGCCACGAGGTCGATCTGGACGTAGTCGCCGACCAGCGCCGTCCGCTCGACCGTCTTCAGCGTCGCGAACCGGTCGCGCAGCCCCTTGAGCTGCTCCTCGACGTCATCCTCGGCCACCGTGAGCGCGTCCACGGTCACCGTGATCCCGCTCATGTCCGGCAGCGCGATCTCCGGCCGCACGTCGACCTCAGCCGTGAACTTCAACGGCTGCCCGTCGGCGAACTCGGTGATCTCCACCTCGGGCCGCCCGAGCGTCTTGACCTCGTGCTCGCGCACCGCCGCCAGAATCTGCGACGGGATGACCTCCTGGACGGCCTCGTTCAGCACCGCCCCGCGCCCCACCCGCTGGTCGATGACCTGGGTCGGCACCTTGCCCCGCCGGAACCCCGGGATGTTGACCTGCGAGCCGATCTCGCGATACGCCTTCTTGAGACTCGGCTCGAGCTCGGCGAACGGCACCTCGATTTCGAGCCGCACGCGAGTCGGGCTCAGGGTCTCGACGGTGCTCTTCACAGAACTTTCTCCCTCGTTACTACGGCTTGTAGGACTGGCGGCTGCGCTTGGTCGTTCCTGGTCGGGGTGGCGGGATTTGAACCCACGGCCCCTCGCTCCCAAAGCGAGTGCGCTACCAAACTGCGCTACACCCCGGTGGTGTGCGTCGGCAAGTGTATGCGCTCGACCGGAGACCGCGCCGCTCGGTATGCCGGTGTCGCACACCGTGGACCCCCGCTACTGACCCCGCGCACACTGATTAGGTACGCTGGGCACCACGCGTGCGGGCGTAGCTCAATGGCAGAGCTTCAGTCTTCCAAACTGACGGTGGGAGTTCGATTCTCCTCGCCCGCTCTCTTCTGGCCTTCCCTGGGGGAGCTCCGCTCCACCCAGACCCCCTCAAAACCGGCGCGGGGTGCTTCGGCACCGCGAGGTTCTTCGGCGTTTTCGCAGCGTCTCGTGTACCCCACGTGCCTGCGTCGACACATGCCCGCCGGACGATCGCCTCGAAGTGCCCACAGGCGCGCCGCATTGATCAGGCCCGCCACCGCGGCCGGCGCCGACTTGTCTGCTTCAAGCGCCAAGTTGCCTTCGCGCTGCTCAGCAGGGGTTCTAGCGTGCACCGGAGAGCCGGGCGTTGGACCACGCAGGCCCACCACGCCTAGCTTCGAACACATGACCGAACAGAAGCCGCTACTCGGGAAGCGATCGCGCTATTTCTCGGGAGGCCGCCGAGTCGTTCGCCGCCGCGGGTGTGGGCGCGCGGAACCGGCGTTGGAAAAGCGAGGGACCAGCTGAAGAAATAGGCTGGAGAAGGGCCGCTCAATGCGGGGGATTTGGCGGGAACGATGGATTGGTCACATGCGTTCCGCGGGATTCCTTCGGCTTTGCGCGACAACTCAGCGTTCTCGGCCGACAGGAAAGTGGAGAGCGGTAAAGCGGCGGATCGGAGAGGTTCAGATGTCGTAGGTCTGGGAGAGTTCAGGAGCCTCGCGAGAGAGCACCGCGTTCACCGCTAGAAACGGTAACCCACCAGCGTCGTGGACGGTTATGAGGGCCACGGCCACGCTTCTTCGTTTGGCTAGGGAAAGGGCTTCGGCCTCCTGCAAAGTCAGTAGGCGGGCGCCCCAGCGTTCGGTGACGTGGTGGGCTCTTCGGCCGTACACGGACTCGAGCTCGTCCAGCAGGTAGCGCTCGCGGGTCAGGCAGTAGGGGGTGAAAGCCGTGGTCAGAGCCAGTGGCGTGTTGTTGAGCAGGGACAGCCGGTAGCGCGCGCCGTAGATTTGGGTGCCCGGCGGCACCCGCAGGATGGCGGCCATCTGCGGCGGGGCGGCCAAGTCGCGGCTGCCGAGGTATTCGGCGTGGCGGTCGGCCTGGAGGAGGTATTGGATTCGGCGGGGAAGCGTTGACAAAGTGCGGGCCGGGCGACCCAGGATCAGGCGGCCTTTGCCCTGGATCCCTTTCACCCAGCCCTGGGTGCGCAATTGTCGCAAGGCCCGGACGACCGTCGAGCGGGAAGTGCCGAATTCGGCGGTCAGCGCGGCCTCGCTGGGCAGGAGGGTGCCGACCGGCAATATGCCGCGGTCGATGCGGTCCTGCAGAGTGCTCATGATCAGGGTGTACTTCGGCTCCACGGCAGTCGCCGTCCCCTTCGAAGAAGGTGAACATGGCCTGCGAGCCGAAGACACTTTACGACTAACGCCACCGAATAGGAAAGGCGCCCAGCCGAGATTCGTGGGATTCCTTGTGGCCGACTGGCTTTGAGCAGCGGACTTCGACGTCGCCGGTGGCGGTTGTCGTGGTCTTGGTGGCGGGGCAGGTGATCTCGTTCATGAGGGAGGAGCCTAATCGAACACCAGTGCGAACGCGCCGTGAATCATGGAACTGACCTGGGAAAACGTCCGGATCATGCCTCGGGATCCGGAATTTGGGCGGCTCGGGCGTTGAGGTAGCGGCGCTGGGGCAGGGTGCCGGCCAGCGTTGCCGCCTTCAGGTACGCGGCCCGCGCGGCCGGTAATTGATCCGACATCTCCAGAAGGTGGGCTCGTACGGCGTGCAGACGATGATCAAGCTCCAGCTCCGTCACATCTTCCAGGAGCGCAAGGCCAGCCGACGGGCCGCGCGCCATGGCCACCGCGACAGCGTGGTTCAGGGCGACCATCGGGCCGGGAGCGCGGGCCATGAGCAGCTCGTACAACGCGACGATCTGGGGCCAGTCGGTCTCGTGAGCCGACCGGGCCTCGTCGTGGAGTGCGGCGATCGCGGCCTGGAGTTGGTACATGCCCGGCACGCCGCGGGGCAGGGTCGCGGTGATCAACGCGACGCCCTCGGCGATCTGCTCCGCGTTCCACCTGGTGCGGTCCTGCTCGGCCATGGGGACCAGCGCGCCGTCGGGGGCCGTCCGCGCCTCGCGGCGGGCGTCCGTCAGGAGCATCAGGGCCAGCAGGCCGGCCGTCTCCAGGTCGTCGGGCAGCAGGCGGTGCACCAGCCGGGTCAGGCGGATCGCCTCGCCGGCCAGATCGGGGCGGTGGAGCAGCTCGCCCCGCGTGGCCGCGTAGCCCTCGTTGAAGATCAGGTAGAGCACGTGCAGTACGACCGCGAGGCGCTCTTGCCGGTCGGCCGGAGGGGGCAGCGCGAAGGGCAGGCCGCTGGCCTTGATCCGTTGCTTGGCCCGCGTGATGCGCCTGGTCATGGTGGCCTCGGGGACCAGGAACGCGCGCGCCACCTCGGCGGTGCTCAGGCCGCCGATCGCCCGCAGGGTGAGCGCCACCTGGGCGTCGGGGGCGAGCGCGGGGTGGCAGCACATGAACAGCAGCACCAGCGAGTCGTCGGTCTGCGCGATCTCCGGCGGCACCTCGTGCGCCAGGCGGAACACCGTCTCCTCGCGCCGGCGCCGGGCCTGGTCGGCGCGGAGCAGGTCGGTGAGCCGGCGCGCGGCCACCGCGATGAGCCAGGCCCGGGGGTCGGCGGGCGGGTCGTCCGGCCACTGACGGGCGGCCGCGAGCAGGGCCTCCTGCACGGCGTCCTCGGCCGTGTCGAAGTGCCCGTAGCGACGGACCAGCGCGCCGAGGACCTGCGGCGCCAGCGAGCGCAGCAGGTCCTCCATCGACACCATCAGCAGCCGCGATCACGAACCGTCAGAAGCCGAGGTCCGCCGACGAGTCGACGATCGGGCGCACGTCGGCGAACGCGGTCGCCTGCACCTCCGGCGGGGCCGGGCACTCGGCGAGCTTCTGGGCGATCTGGGTGGCGCGGTCGAAGCTGTCGCACTCGACGATCCAGTACCCGGCGAGGACCTCCTGCGTCTCCGCGTACGGGCCGTCGGTGACCAGCGCGGGCAGGCCGCTGACGCGACGGGTGTGCACGGGCGCGTCCAGGGCGCGGGTCTCGACGAGCTCTCCGGACTCCTCCAGCTCGCCGTTGAGCTTGGCCATGAACTCGCCCATGGCGGCGAAGTGCTCCGGCGTCCACGGTGTCTCGCCGGGGTTGCCCGCCATGGCGTCGTAGTCGCGCTGGGAGGCGTAGCTGAGGATCATGTACTTCACGGTCGTCCCCTTCGGTTCGGGTGTTCTCGTGGGTACGTCGGAGCCGCCGCCGCCATCCGGACAGGTCAGCCGAGGAACTGCAGAACGACTTCGGCGAACTGGGCGGGTGCGGTGCTGTGGATGCGGTGGCCCACCGGGATCGTGCGCAGTTCGGCGTCCGGGATCGCCGCGGCCACGGCGGCCAGGCGCTCGGGCGGGATGTGGCTTTTCGCGCCTCCGGACAGTACCAACGAGGGGGCCTGAATCTTTTCCAAGCCGGCCCACCAGGACGGATTCGGCTCACGGAGGTCGTGGATGGCCGACATGAGGGCGGCGCGGTCGAACGCGCGCCGGGACAGGCCGCCGGCCAGCGCGGAGAGGGCGAGCTTGGTGCGCGAGAAGCCACCGGCGCGCACGCCGTCGCGGGGCGGGGCCGGCGGGTCCTCGAGCACGAGCCGGCCGACGCGGTCCGGGTGCCGCTGCGCGACCGTGGCCGCGGCGAACCCGCCCAGGCTGTGCCCGACGAGCACCGGCGCGTCGAGGTCCAGCTCGTCGAGGAGTTCGAGCACGTCGTCCGCGTGGTCCATGAGGGTGTACTCCGCACAGCGCGGACTCTCCCCGTGCCCGCGCAGGTCGGGGGCGATCACCCGCCAACCGGCGAGCTCCCGGCTGAACGTGGCCCAGGTCCCGCGCCCGCTGCCGCCGCCGTGCAGCAGCACGATCGGCGGGCCGTCCCCGCCGGTGTCGGTGCGGGCGAGCCTCATGCGCCCAGCTGGTCGGCCATGTCGTGCTTGACGCTCAGCAGCTCCCACATGGCGATCGGCCGGCGGCGCATCGAGTCGAGGTCGCGGCCGTCCTTGGAGAACAGCGGCGGCACGGTGTCGATCCCGGCGTCGAGCGGGCAGGAGGCCACCTCGTCGCGCCAGCCGGGCCAGCGCCAGCTCAGGTAGAACTGGTCGGCGGCGCCGGCGAGCATCGCGTACAGCCAGTCGGTGTACCCGAGGGTGAGATCCTCCCAGCGCAGGGTGTCCGGGGCGAAGTAGTGGATGGTGGGCCGCCCGTCGGACTCGCCCTGCCGCCACACGAACTCGCCGCCGAGGATGTCCTGGGCCACGACCAGCCCGGCCGCCTCGAACCGCTCGTTGACCTCGTGGATGTCGGCCAGGCGGCGGCGCGGGTGGCCGGAGCCGAGCACGCGCAGCCAGCCGCCGTCGACGATCAGGCCGCCGCTGCCGTACACCAGGGCGCCGAGCCAGGACGTGGTGGCCACCTGCAGCCGGTGCAGGCACGCGGCCGCCCGGTCGGGGTCGGCGGGCAGCAGCTCGACCGCGTAGGGAGAGCCGGAGACCGCGGCCTCGATCTCGGCCCAGGCGGACCGGTCGTCGGAGATCAGCTCCGCCAGCGAGCGCACCTGGCAACTGTACGGCCGGATACCGGGCGGACACGAACGGCGGAAATGGCCGCTGAATGATTGTCATTCACGTTTTTCGGACTGTTGGGCGGCGGATACTGAGAGTCACTATGTCGAACATGACTCGTCGCTGGTTGATCACAGGTTGCTCCACCGGCCTGGGGCGCGCACTCGCCGAGGCGGTCGCCGCCTCCGGGCAGCAGGTGCTGGCCACGGCACGGAAGCCGGAGATGCTCGAGGACCTCCGGGACCGCTACCCCAGTACGCTCGCCACCTGCGTCCTCGACGTCCGCGATCCCGACGACTGCCACAACGCGGTGCACGCCGCGCTGGCCCGCTACGGCGGGGTGGACGTGCTGGTGAACAACGCGGGCACCGGCCACTTCGGCGCCGTCGAGGAGGTCACGGACGCCGAGCTGGAGGCGCAGCTGGCGGTGAACCTCGTCGCGCCGTGGCGGCTCACCCGGATGGTGCTGCCGCTGATGCGCGCGCAGGGCTTCGGGGACATCGTGATGGTCTCCTCGACCGCGGGGCGGGTGGCGATGCCGGGCCTCGGCGCGTACGCGGTCGGGAAGTTCGCCCTGGAGGGCCTGGTCGAGACCCTCGCGCTCGAACTCGCCGGGACCGGGGTCCACGTGACCGCGGTCGAGCCGGGCATGTTCGCCACCGACTGGGGCAGTTCGCTGTCGGAGTCGGCCGAGCACGTGCCCGCATACTCCGGCGTCATCGAACCCGTGCGCGCGGGCGTGCGGGCGCTCAAGTCGCTGCCCATCTCGAGCCCGCCGGAGGCGTTCGCGGCCGAGGTCATGCGGCTCGTCGCCGCCGAGGAGCGCCCGGTGCGCCTGCCGATCGGCGAGGACTCCTGGCGGATGGTGCTCGACGGCGCCCAGCGGGACTACACGGCGCTGCTCAACGCCCGGCCGCTGCCCGCCCAAGCGGTCTCGGTCTAGGACAGGCCTAAGCAGACCGGATCAGGTTCTGGCGCAGGGCGGCGAGCTCGTCCTGCGTCAGCCCGTACGACAGCGCCCAGCCCTCCATGTCGCCCCAGCGCTCCCCCACCACGTCGAGCATCTTGGTCATCAGCGCCGCCTCGGGCTCCCAGGCCGGCAGCTCGACGGGCCGCGGCGGCAGGCCCAGCCGGTGCACGACCACGGCCACCCGCTCGTGGATGGTCGGCATCGCGGCCGCCGTCGCCGCGTAGTCGGCGGCGATCACGTCGGCCGGCACGCCCAGCAGGCCCAGCACCACGGCGGCCAGCACGCCCGTGCGGTCGCAGCCGGCCTCGCAGTGGAACACCGCCGGCAGGGTGCCCGCGCAGGAGAGCAGCCGCACGGTGCCGGCCAGCACCGGGCCCTTCTCCGTGAGCATCGCCACGTAGTGCCCGACCAGGTCCTCGGCCCCGCTCACGTCGGCGATCGGGGCCGGGAAGTACTCGACCGAGGCCCGGGCCAGCGGGCCCCGGCCGAGCTGGGACACCTCGTACTCGCCGCGCAGGTCGATCACGGTGGACAGGCCGAGGTCGCGGACCAGGCGGTCGGCGTCGGCGTCGGTCGCGTAGGCGAGGGAGTCGCTGCGGAACAGCACCCCGGGGCGCACGGTGCCGCCGTCCGCGGGCAGCCCGCCGAGGTCCCGGAAGTTGACCAGGCCCTCCAGCGGGCGGGACAAGGGCTTGCGGCGGCGCCAGAACCTCACCCGATGAGGTCCTTCGCCCAGTGGTAGACGTCGAGCACCCAGCTGACCTCGCGCAGGTAGGCGATGCCGGCCGCGGCCAGGAACAGCCCGGTGATCGCGTGCGCGCCCCGGGCCGAACGGCGCACCCGGCCCATCCGCTGCTCCAGCACGAGCCGGCCGATGAGCCGCGCCAGCGCGAACACGCCGACGGCCACGCCCAGCACGACCAGGAACGCGATGAACGGGCCGTTGAGGCTGCCCTCGCTGTCCAGCGCCCACAGGCCCCAGCAGATGAACGCGATGATGGCGCCCGTTCCGGTGTACTCCCAGCCGATCTTCAACTGGCGGGCGCGATCGCCGCGGGGTGGGGAGTACCGCGGCAGACGCTCTTCAGGCTCGAAATCCATCATGCCCGTCGGCTCGGGCGCGACCCGCGGCACGACCTTGGCGCGGCCCCGCATCTGCGGCACACCTTCAGCGTTCACAGCGACACCTCCGTTGGAGACCGGAGCACCCGAAACGGGGGGTGCGGACACCGGCTGCACCGGCACCGGTGCACCGTTCACTGTGCCGCCGGTGCGCAACGCCACCAGTTCGCGCTCCAGGCTCTCGATGCGTTGATAAGCCTCCGTTTCGGTACCGCTGATCGCCGGCCGCGCCCGCCCGACCACCCGGCCCGACTCGGCCGCGTCCGCCTCGATCCAGTCGCAGCCCACGTCCGGCAGGTCGGTGCGGCGCACCAGCATGGCCAGGTGCTGCAGCCACGACTGCAGGTCGCGGGTCAGCGGCCGGTCGGCGGGCCGGTCGGCGAGCGGCAGGTGCAGGTGATCGCGCAGCGACGGGTACTGCTCCAGCAGCGGATGCCGCCGCAGCACGCTCCACGGCGGCGGCGAGGCGTCCGGCCCGCCGGCCTGCTGCTCGCTGCGCCCGTCGACGCGCGGGTAGGCGCCGGTGACCATGAAGTACGCCACCGCGCCGAAGCCGTGCACGTCGTACGCCGGCCCGACGTACTTGACCCCGCCGAACGCCTCCGGCCCGCCCGACTCCGGCGTGTACGCGATCTGGGTGATCTCCTCCTCGCGGAAGTAGCGCGCCCCGGTGAAGTCGATCAGGCGCACCTCCCCGGTGGCGAGCACCATCACGTTCGACGGCTTCACGTCCATGTGCAGCACCGGCGTCGCGCCGCTCTCCTGCGGGTTGTGCAGGTTCTGCAGCGCGACGGCCAGGGTCTTCAGCGCCGAGACGGCATTGAGCCGGCGGGCACCCGGCGCCGCCCCCGCGCGCTGGGCCACGTATTCGCGCAGGTTCACCCCGTGGAGGTAGTCGTAGACCTGGTACGGCACGGCGTCCCCCGGCGCCGTCCGCTCGCCCGGCCGGTGCGGCGGCGGCCCGTAGAAGCCGTCCGCGCGCCGGCAGATCCCCGGCACCCCGCGGTTGTTGAGATCCATGAGTGCCGCGTCGCCCTTGTCCCACGAGCGCAGCTCGTCGGCGATCGGGCGCTGCGGGTCGACGCGGAAGACCTTCACCGTCATCGGCGCCGAGGTCACTCCGCCGCAGACGCGCACGGCACGGTAGACGTCCGCCTGTCCGCCGGAGCCCAGGTGGGCCACCAGGCGGTACCGCTGGAACGTCTCGGGCAAAGGGCTCGCCGGACCGCAGACAAGGTCCAGCAACGCACCCTGCGTCATCGTGTCGCTCCCCCCAGCATTCGTCTTGCCGCCCCCCATCGGTTTCGAGAGTAACGAGCGTGCAAATCGGTCGCGCCGACCGGAGGTCACGAGGTAGACACAACCGATGAGCGACTATGTCCTGCGCACCGCGACGGACGGCGATCTGGAACAGGTGGCCCGCCTCAGGCGAGAGGCGTTCGCCGACCCCGGCGAATTCAACCCCGAAGGCACGTACCGCACGATTTTCGAGCCCGCCCGCACGCACCTCATCGAGCAGGACGGCCAGGTGGTGGGCGTCACCGGCGCCTTCACCCGCGACCTCGCCATCCCGGGCGCGGTCGTCCCGGCCGCCCATGTGACCGGCGTCTCGGTCTCCCCGGTCCACACCCGCAAGGGCCTGCTGACCCGCCTCATGCAGGCCCAGCTCACCGACGCCCCCGAGGCCCTGGCCGTGCTGTGGGCGTCGGAGGGCCGGATCTACCCGCGCTTCGGCTACGGCCTGGCCGCCCAGAACGTGACCATGCGCGCCGACCGCCGCGACCTGCGGATCACGGCCCCGCCCGCGCCCGGCACCCTGCGCGGCGGCATTCCGGCAGATCTGATCAAAGAGCTTTCCGAGGTGTACTCCCGGGTGCTGCCGCACAAGCCCGGCTGGTCCAGCCGCGACGAGGCGTGGTGGAAGCACCTGACCGCCGACCCGGAAACGCGCCGCGAGGGCGGCACCAAGGCCCGAGCCGTCCTCTTCGAGAACCCGGACGGCGTGGTGGACGGCTTCGCGCGCTACCGCATCCGCCCGAACTGGGACGACAACGGCCCGAAGCAGGAGGTCAACGTCATCGAACTGGTGGCGGCGACCCCGGCGGCCTACGCCGAGCTCTACCGCTTCCTGCTGCGCATCGACCTGTCACGGTCCCTGGTCCAGGGCCTGACCAGCGCCGACGACCCGCTCTTCCACCTCGTCGACGAGCCCCGCCAGCTCGGCGCCAAGGCGGGCGACGGCCTGTGGGTCCGCCTGACGGACGTGCCGCGCGCGCTGACGGCCCGCCGGTACGCGGCCCCGATCGACGTGGTCTTCGAGCTCACCGACACCCTGCGCCCCGCGAACGCCGGCCGCTGGCGCCTGCGGGCCGGCGCGGGCGGCGCCCTGGTCACCTGCCAGCGCGCCGACGGCGACCCGGACTTCGAGCTGGGCATCTCGGAGCTGAGCGCCGTGTACCTGGGCGGCACGAGGCTGGGCGCCCTCCACCTCGCCGGCCGCGTCCGCGAACACCGCCCGGGCGCCGTAGCCGCCACGAGCACCGCGTTCAGCTGGCCGGTGGCGCCGTACTCGATCGAAATCTTCTGATCGATCCGACGATGGGGCCGCAGGCGGTACTGTCGGCGCATGGGTGGTATCCAGCGCCGCCGGCGCCGCATGCGGCAACATCAACCGGTGCCCCAGACGCCGCCTGCCCAGGCCGCTCCTCCGCCGCCTGCCCCGCCGGCCGCGTCGGCCCCGCCGGTCCCTCCGGTTTTGGACGAACCCGCTCCGGTTCCGGCGGAGCCGGTTCTGGAGCAACCACCGGCTCCCGCGCCCCCGCCGCGCCCTTCGCCACACCACTTGGCGGAGCTGTCGGGCACGTTCGCGATGACGGCCGCCGTGCATGACCCGGACCCGGTCGAGCCCACGTCCCCGGCCCCGGCGCCGCCGCCGTCACCGACCGCTTCCGGCGACGACCACCATCACCACGACGACCACCACCATCACCATCACCACCATCACCACGACGAGGTGGTCTCCGAACGCGGCCTGCGGGGCCTGGTGGGCGGCGGCTCGTCCCAGGTGAGCGTCTCCGCCGCCATGCGCGCCCGCGACGCGGCCCGCCCCACGGACGACGACCTGGCCGCCGCGGAACGCGACCTGCAGATCATCCGGCGCGGTTGGGTGCCCCGCGAGGAACTGACCCGCCCGGGCCGCCGCTCCCCCACGAGCTGAGCCGACGGCGTCGCCGCTGGGCGCGACGAGCAACCGAGGCTCGGCATCGTCGCGCCCGGTACAGCGAGAGGATCACGGCAGCGGCGGCAACACGCGGGTGTTGTCGTACTCCAGGACCTGGGCGATCCGCCGGGCGTGCCGTTCGTTGCCGGAGAACTTCGTCGACAGGAACGTGGTCACCAGCGTCGTGGCCTCGTCCAGGGTGTGCTGGCGGGCCCCGATCGCCACGACGTTCGCGTCGTTGTGTTCGCGGGCGAGTTGGGCCGTCTCCACGTTCCAGGCCAGAGCCGCCCGCACCCCCGGGACCTTGTTGGCGGCGATCTGCTCCCCGTTGCCGGAGCCGCCGATCACCACGCCCAGGGTGTTGGGGTCGGCGACCACCCGGGCCCCCGTGTGGAAGCAGAAGACCGGGTAGTCGTCGTCGGGGTCGTACGACGCCGGTCCGACGTCCACGACCTCGTAGCCCTGCAGGCCCAGGGCGCTGACCAGGTGCACTTTCAGTTCGTAGCCGGCGTGGTCCGAACCAAGGTAGACGCGCATACCCGGCAGTCTTTCAGAGCCGGATCAGCCCCAGGCAGGAACCCGCCAGCAACCCACCACCCAGCAGGACAAGGCCGAACACCCACCCCGCGGTCGCGCCCGTCTTGAGCCGCAGGAGTCTCCGGCGGTCCCAGACGAGCGCGGCGGCGGCGAAGGCGCCGATGCCGAACGCGGCGATCATCGCCGCGATGAAGATCTGCATCTGCATGTACACACCCCAGGCCCGAAGTACAGCGGCCTAGTGTGTATCACGATCGGGTGACTAGAACGAATCGAGCTGCGCCACCACGAGGCCGGCGCGGGCCTTCGGGGTGAACCAGGTGCTCTTGCGGGGCATCTTCTGGCGGGCGAGGTTGACGGCCACGAAGTCGTCGACGGTGACCGGGGCGATGAGCACGGCCAGCTCGGCGCGGCCGGCGTCGACCTCGCCGCGCAGCCACTCGGCCGGGTAGTCGCCGCCGACATAGGTGATCCGCTTGTCGCCGGGCTCCAGGCCCAGCGTCTCGGCGAACAGCCGGCGCTCGACGAGGGCGTGGTCCAGGTTGTCCACGACGCCGGAGCCCTCGACCGGGGCCAGGAGCACCGACCAGGAACCCGAGCGGGTGTAGAGGTGCACGCGGCCGCCGGTGGCCGGCACCTCGGCCGGGCCGTCCAGGGGCTGGAGGTCGAGGCCCTCGAAGAACGGAAGTTCCGAGACCAGTCTGTTGTACGGCTGGATCGCCACCGATTCCGGCGTCGTCACGACGGCGAGGAAGCGTTCGTAGCCGGCGGTCTGCGCGGCGAGGCTGCGATGGTTGCCGTCGGCCACCACGAGCTCGCCGCCGCCCGCGAGGGCGAGGAGGCGGTCGCGGGTGGTGCCGACTCCCACGGCCCAGATCTCGTGGGCACGGCCGGCGGGGTCGGTGTCGGTCACCGCCGGCTGCCCGGCGTCGGCCACGGCCTGGGCCAGCGCCGCGTGCAGGGCCTCGCCGTGGGCCGTCTGCAGCAGCAGGACGGGCGAAAGCAGGTGCCCGGTGGCCTCGGCCAGGGCCACCCGCTCGCGGACCTTCTCGATGAAGACGTCCTCGTTGCGGATGACCGCGCCCGGCTCGTCGGCGCTCGTGGAGATCTGGTCGGTGGCGACCATGCACCACAGGCCGTAGGCGCGGGCGCCGTCCGGGGCGGTGATCCGGTACAGCACCACGACGTCGTCGGCGGGTGCGTAGTGGCCGTCCTCCTTGGCCGCGCGCAGACGCTCCACGGCGTCGGGCAGGCAGTCGAGGAACGGGCGGCCGACGCTGTCGGGGGCCCGGTGCGGCATTTCCACCGCGAGGGCGCTGCTGGGGTTGGCGGCGATGATCGCGGTGATCTCCGCGTCGTCGGCGAACTCGTCGTAGTTCTGCGCGCCGGTCCCTCCGGTGGAGAGCCAGGCGTGGGCGATCGGGTACGCAACCGTCATACGCAAGACGCTATAGCTCAGGAAACACGGGCCACGGCACGGGGGTTTGCCCGTCCCGCAGTGCGGCGGCGCGCGCCGCGGACGATCGCCCCGCCCGCGCACACGACGACGGGCGGCGCGAGGAGCGCGCTCACGTCGTCGGGGAGCTCGGGCAGCTCGTCCTTCCAGGTCGAGTCCTGGACGGTCCAGCGGGTGTCAGACATGATCTCGGCTTCCTCCAGAATGTGTCGTCGCGAAGTGCAACGGCACTCATCCGTGCGGGTGACGCACCAGCGGTGCGATTCCAGAGAACAACACGGATTCGGCAGAACAATGGTTCAGTCGCCAGCAAGGCACGAAAACGGTACTTCAGGAGAAGGCGGGGGTCGTCCTCGTGAGCATTTTGACGATCCGAAGGGCCATCCCGCGCGGCTGACGGCTACGCAGCTCCACCATGTCGGCCAGGGCGTGGATGATCTTCAGGCCGCGTCCGCTCTCGGCATCGGGCGGGACATCATCCAGTACCGCCGCGGCATTCTCGAGACCCACGCCGTCGTCCACCACATCGATGATGCAGCGATCCTCGTGGATGGTGACCGTGACCTCGTAGTCGGCGCCGCTGTCGGCGTGCTGCACGGCGTTGGCGCACGCTTCGCCGACGGCGAGCCCGATGTCATCGCGGCAGTCCTTGGTCACCGAGAAGACCGCGAGCGCCGCGTCGAGCACCCGGCGGGTCAGCGGGACCGTGGTGCGATCGCGCGGCAGGGAGAGCGAAAGCCGGACTTCCATCCCCACGGTGGGCTCCCTTCACGCGCGAACTGGTTGCACCGTAAGGGTGCCCCGCGCGCGTGGGGAGGAAACTTACAGCCGGTCTGCAGGAAGGCTAGACAGCCGTGCCGACGGGCTCGGGCGCGGCCTGCGCCTTGACCCGGCGGGTCACCACGCGCTCGGCCACGAAGGACAGGAAGGGCACGGTTCCGGCCAGCAGCACCAGGACCGTGAAGCCGACCTTCCAGCGCGCCCGGCGGGCCAGGTCGGCCGCGAGCACCAGGTAGACCATGTACAGGAAGCCGTGCGCCGGACCCACCAGCGCCACGATCGTCTCGTTGTCGGCGGTGTACTTGATCACGGTGCCGACGGTGAGCACGATCAGCAGCACACCGACGATCCAGGCGATGACCCGGTATCGCGTGAGGGCAGGGTAGAGATTCATGTCGTCATCCTGGGAAGTCGCTCGGGCGGCGGTCGGGATTGGCGGCGAGCCAGGCCAGCATCCGGTTGTACTGCGCGAGCTGCGGATCCTCATCGTCGAGCGAGGAGCCGAGCGATGATCTGCCCACAGGCGCCGGCCGGGGCGCGATCGGGCGCAGCGGGGGCGGCCCGGAACGCGGCGCGCGGGTGCCGCGGGCGTCACGCACGGCCCGGCCCCACAGGAACACCACGAAGATCGCGAAGAGCGGCCACTGTACGGTGTACGCCCAGCTCAGCATGTTGCCCGCGGTGGCCCGCTGGTACTGCCAGACGCATGCGGCAACGCACACGGCGACCCCGACGAGTGTCAGGACATGCCCGAGCACCCATCGGGGTGAGAAAAACTGCCGCACAAGTAGGCAGGCTACTCAGTCGAAGACCGGGCCGACGTCGCGGGTGCGCTTGATCTCGTAGAAACCAGGGGTGCCGGCGACCAGCAGGGTGCCGTCCCACAGGCGGCCGGCGGCCTCACCCTTCGGGCGCGGGGTGACCACGGGGCCGAAGAACGCGATGAGGTTGCCGTCCGGGCCCGGCACGTGGATCACCGGCGTGCCGACGTCCATGCCGACCGGGTTCATCCCGGCGAAGTGGCTCTCCCGCAGCTGGTCGTCGAACTCGGTCGAGTCGGCGAACTCGGCCAGGTCGGCCGGGAGCCCCGCCTCGGCCAGGGCCGCCCGGTACAGCTCCGGCCCGAGCTCCTGCTGCTCGTGGTGGATCCGGTTGCCGAGGGCGGTGTAAAGCGGACGAAGTACGTCATTTCCGAACTTCTGCTCGGCCGCGATGGCCACCCGGACCGGGCCCCAACCCTTTGCCAGACCCTCCTTGTATTTCTCCGGCAGGTCGTCGCGGCCTTCGTTGAGGATCGAGAGGCTCATGACGTGGAAGCGGACGTCGACGGGCCGGACCTGCTCCACCTCCAGCAGCCAGCGGGACGTGATCCAGGCCCACGGGCAGCGCGGGTCGAACCACATATCGGCGATGACGCGGTCTTCGGTCACGGCGGTGACCACCTCTCTACTGAAAGCGTCGGGAACCCGATGCGATCCTTACGCAACCCTCGTGTGAGGTACCACTTCGGGCACGAGTGACCTGAGCCACTCCCCCAGTCTCCTCCGCGAGCATGGAACACTCGGGGTGACGCCGTCGACGGGGACGGCCACAGCGCAACGACAGGAGACGAGACGTGGCCGGTGTACGCAACCTACGCCAGGTCGAAGCGGTCGAGCGGGCCCGCCTGCTCGAGGTGACGGCGTATGACATCAGCCTCGATCTGACCGACGGCGCCGGGAATCCGGGTGAGGGCACGTTCCGGTCGACCAGCGAGGTCCGGTTCACCTGCCGCGAGCCGGGGGCCGGGACGTTCATCGAGGTGGCCGCGGCGGCCGTGCACGGTGCCACGCTGAACGGCGAGCCGGTCGACACGAGCGGCTGGTCCACCGAGAGCGGCCTGGAGCTGACCGGCCTGCGCGCCGACAACGTCCTCGTCGTGGACGCCGAGTTCCCGTACTCCACGACCGGCCAGGGCCTGCACCGCAGCGTCGACCCCGTCGACAAGGAGGTGTACCTCTACAGCCAGTTCGAGACGGCCGACGCCCAGCGCGCCTTCGCCTGCTTCGACCAGCCCGACCTCAAGGCCGAGTTCACCTTCCGGGTCACCGCGCCCAAGCACTGGAAGGTCATCTCCAACATGCCGGCGGCGAGCCAGGACGGGCTCGTGCGGGTCTTCCAGCCCACGCCGCGGATGAGCACCTACATCACCGCCGTGTGCGCCGGGCCGTACCACGAGGTCCGCGACAGCCACGACGGCATCGACCTGGGCGTCTTCTGCCGGCAGTCGATGCGGCAGTACCTCGACGCCGACGACATCAACCTCGTGACCAAGCAGGGCTTCGACTTCTTCCACGAGGAGTTCGGCATCCGGTACCCGCTGCCGAAGTACGACCAGGTGTACTCGCCCGAGTTCAACGCGGGCGCGATGGAGAACTTCGGCTGTGTCGTCCACGCCGAGCAGCACTACATCTTCCGCTCGCCGGTCACCGACTTCGAGTACGAGCAGCGGGCCAACACGATCCTGCACGAGCTCGCCCACATGTGGTTCGGCGACCTCGTGACCATGCGCTGGTGGGACGACCTGTGGCTGAACGAGTCGTTCGCCGAGTGGGCCAGCCACTGGTGCAACACCCACGCGACCCGGTTCACCGACGCCTGGACGACGTTCCTGTCGGTCCGCAAGAACTGGGGCTACCGGCAGGACCAGCTCTCCTCGACCCACCCGGTGTACACCGAGATGCCCGACGTCGAGGCGGTCGAGGTCAACTTCGACGGCATCACGTACGCCAAGGGTGCCAGCGTCATCAAGCAGCTCGTCGCGTACGTCGGCATCGACGCCTTCCGCAGCGGCCTGCGCTCCTACTTCGCCCAGCACCAGTGGGGCAACGCGACCTTCGACGACCTACTGAGCGCGCTCGAGTCGGCCAGCGGCAAGGAGCTGCGCAAGTTCGCCGCCCAGTGGCTGGAGACGGCCCAGGTCAACACGCTGCGCCCGGAGCTCACGGTGGCCGCCGACGGCACCTACGAGCGGGTCGTGGTGCGCCAGGAGGCCCCGGCCGCCTACCCGACGCTGCGCACGCACCGGATCGGCATCGGCCTGTACGACCTCGTGGACGGCGCCCTCGTGCGCCGCGAGCTCGTCGAGGCCGACGTGGACGGCGAGCAGACCGAGATCGCCGCGCTGGCCGGGGTCCGCGCGGCCGACGTGCTGCTGCTCAACGACGACGACCTGACGTACGCCAAGCTGCGCCTCGATCCCGAGTCGATGGCGGTCGTGGTGGACCACATCGACGGCCTGGACAACTCCCTGGCCCGCGCGCTGGTGTGGTCGGCCTCGTGGGACATGGTCCGCGACGCCGAGCTGGCCGCGCGCGACTACGTGCGGCTGGTCGCCACCGGCCTGGCCGCCGAACGGGACATCAACCTGGTCACCGCGACCATCCGGCAGGCCCAGTCGGCGCTGGTCTTCTACGCCGACCCGGCCTGGGCGCCGCAGGGCTGGGCCCAGATCGCCGACGCCGCCCGCAGCGCGCTGCGCTCGGCCGAGCCGGGCAGCGGCTTCCAGCTCGCCTGGGCCCGCTCGTTCGCGGCGGCGGCCCGCAGCCAGGCCGACCTCGCGGTGCTGGCCGGCTGGCTGCGCGGCGAGGACGTCCCGCCGGGGCTGACCATCCAGGCCGACCTGCGCTGGGGCATCCTGCACTCGCTGATCGCCAACGGCGCGGCCGACCCGGCGCAGATCGAGGACGAGCTCGACCGCGACCGCACGGCCAGCGGCGAGCGCCAGGCCGCGCTCGGCCGGGCGCTGGTGCCGACCGCCGAGTCGAAGGCGGAGACCTGGCGCCGGCTCACGCAGGACCACGCGCTGCCCAACTGGCTGCAGCGCTCGCTGCTGCAGGGCTTCCAGCACTCGGCCCAGCAGGAGCTGACCGCGCCGTACGTGCCGGCCTACTTCGACGCGCTGCTGCCGGTGTGGTCCAACCGCGACAGCGAGCCGGCGGCCGAGTTCGTCGAGATGGCCTACCCGGCCTACCAGGTCAGCGAGGACACCGTGGCGCGCACCGAGGCCTGGCTGGCCACCCCGGACACGCCGGCGCCGCTGCGCCGTCTGGTGGGCGAGGGCCGCGACGGCATCGTGCGGGCCCTCAAGGCACGGGCGAAGGACGCCTCGGCCTCATAGCCGGTACCAACGAAAACGCCGCGCTCCCGGTCGGAGCGCGGCGTTTTTCGTGAACGTCAGTGCCGGCCCGCGTGGTCGGCCAGCTGGGACAGCCCGGAGACCAGACCGCCGGCCAGGTCGCCCCCGCCGAACGCGGCCGCCATCGACAGCGCGGCGAGCTTGGCCGCCCGGTCCGGCAGGCGGCGGCGGGCCTCGCCCCCGGTCACGATCTCCAGCACGCGCTGGTTCGGCGACAGGGCGATCAGCACGGAGTTCGCCGGGTCGGCGAGCTGCCCGTGCAGCTTCTCCGTGTAGGCCCGGGCCGGCTCCTCGAGGTCGCCGACGTAGATGCTGAAGGTCAGCCCGGTCGACGTGTCGGCCAGGCGCAGCGCCTCGTCGAGGCGGAGCAGCTGGCGCGTGGTGAACGGGCCGTTGAGGACTTCGGGCCGGCCGGTCAGGCCGGTCGGGCTACCACCGGTCACTTGCGCCTCCGATGACTTGCGGCTGCGTGCGCTCGCCGGACCACTCGGTGGTCGCGGAGGCGTCGTTGCCCGCGGGCAGGGCGGCCCGCCGCGCACCGGTGAGCTCGCGGGCGTGCGCCGCCTCGGCCAGCTGCTCGGGCGCGGAGAGGAACCAGACCGGCGTGAACTCGAACGGCCGTCCGGGCCGGTAACGCCGGCTACGGCGGGAACCCCCCGCGTAGACGGCGCCCGCGATGAGCAGGATGACCGCGAGCGGGATCCCGGCGAAAATCAGCGTCGTCTCGATGATGGACAAGCTCAACGCCCCCAGGCGTCGAAGGGACTAAAAGACCGGCTTCACGTTAGCGGGCGGCAATGACCAGCCGGTTGCCGGGGGCCTACCGTCACTGACATGGACTCCTCGCGCCAGTATGCCCAATCCCTCGACGGACAGGACTCGATCGGACATTTCCGGGCGCGTTTCTACATTCCGGACGAACAGCTGATCTATTTCGACGGCAACTCCCTCGGCCGGCTGCCGCTCGCCACCCGCGAGCGCCTGCGCGACGCCGTCGATCGCGAATGGGGCCACGACCTGATCCGCGGCTGGGACAGCTGGATCGACCTCGCCCGTTCCGTCGGCGACATTCTCGCTTCGTCGGTACTGCACGTGCGCCCCGGCGAGGTGATCCTGTCCGACTCCACCAGCGTCAACGCGTACAAACTGGCCGCGGCGGCGCTCGACGCCCGGCCCGGCCGCGGCGTAATCGTCACCGACGACGACAACTTCCCCACCGACCGGTACGTCCTCGAAGGCCTCGCCAAGGCCCGCGGCCTGGAGCTGCGGGTGATCGAGACCGACGTCGACGCCGGCGTGGACCCGGACCGCGTGGCGGCGGCCCTGGACGACGACGTGGCGCTGGTCTGCCTGTCCCACGTGGCGTACCGCTCGGGCGCGATCGCCGACATGGTGGCGATCACCACTGCGGCGCACCGCGTGGGGGCCCTCACACTGTGGGATCTCTGCCACTCGGCGGGCGCCGTGCGGGTCCCGCTGCGCGAGTCGGGTGCGGACCTGGCCGTGGGCTGCACGTACAAGTACCTCAACGCCGGCCCGGGCGCGCCCGCGTTCCTCTTCGTGCGCGAGGACCTGCAGCCCGAGCTGCGCCAGCCGATCTGGGGCTGGTTCGGTCGCAAGGACCAGTTCGCGATGGGCGCGGGCTACGACCCCGCGGGCTCCATCGACCGCTTCCTGGTGGGCACGCCGCCGGTCCTGGGCGGGTACGCGGCCCTGGAGGGCGCCCGCATCACCGCCGAGGCCGGCCTGGACGCCCTCGCGGCGAAGGGCGCGGCGCTGACGGACTACGCGATCGACCTGGCCACGGAATGGCTCGGCGACCGCCTGACCCTGGCCAGCCCACGGGACGCGGCGCGGCGGGGCAGCCATGTGACCTTCCGCGCGCCTGAGGCCTGGCAGATCTGCCAAGCCCTCAAGGCTGCGGGCGTGATCCCGGATTTCCGCACGCCGGAGCGGCTGCGGATCGGGCTGGCGCCGCTGTACACCCGCTTCGTCGACGTACACGAGGGCATGACGAGACTGCGCGAGATCCTCGACTCCGGCTCGTACGCCTCGTTCGAGGCGTCACTGAGCCGGGTCACCTGATCTAGGCAGCCGCCTGCACCTCGTCGGCGGGGAGGTCCAGCCAGTCGGCCCAGCGCGGGTCGGGGGTGCGGTGGCCGAGGACCCGCCAGGCGACGCCCTTGGGGGCAATGGGGGTGGCATGCAAACGCCAGCCGAGTTCGGCTGGCGTTTTGTCACCTTTGGTGTGGTTGCAGCGGGCGCAGGCGGCTACGACGTTCTCCCAGGCGTGCCGCCCGCCACGGCTGCGTGGCATCACGTGGTCGATGGTCTCGGCCGGGCCGCGGCAGTAGGCGCACCGCCATCCGTCGCGCGCGAATATGCCGCGGCGGGAGAGGCCTATGTGCGTGCGGTACGGGACCCGGACGTAGCGGGTGAGCCGGACCACCGAGGGCACCGGCAACTCGTTCATCGCACTGTGGAGAATTCCGTCCCCGTCGGCGACACACACGGCCTTCGACGTCAGGACGAGGATGGTGGCACGTCTGACAGACACGACACACAGGGGCTCGTAGGTGGCGTTCAGCACCAGCGCACCCGATACTCGTGCGGGTCGTATGTCAGGCATCGCCGTCCCCCTAGTGCGTGAAGGAAGTCTCCCTGGTAATGGCCATGTGAGGTCTGCTCACGGGCCCACCGGTGGTGGTCCGTGGGCTAATCGTCCCTGATAGATCCTCGGATTGCACGTACTATTTGCGGCCGGTGGGTGAACCTTCCCCCGCTACCCCCGGCCTTTGGGCGGACTTACCCCGGTTCGCCCCGGTTTGCTGCGAGGAGCCCAGTGATCAGCCCCATCGCGATGCCCCTGAAGGACCCGGTGCCCGGCAGCTCCCCGAGCTGCGCGGCCGCCGACAAGTCGGGCCTCTGCGACTTCGTCTGGGACCAGACCAAGAACAAGTGGCTGGCCGAGAGCAGCTACTGGGTGCTGGTCAAGCCGCTGACGATCCTCATGATCATCATCGTGGCGCTCATCATCCGGGCGCTCATCCACCGGGCGGTGGACCGGCTGATCAGGCACACGGTGGCCGACAACGAGTCGGGCGGGTCGGTCCTGCGCCCGCTGCGCAAGCGCCTGCCCACCCTGACGGCGCCCTCGGAGCGGCGCAACCAGCGCGCCCGGGCGCTCGGCTCGGTGCTGCGCAGCATCGTCTCGGCCGTCGTGTTCTCGATCGCCGCGATGCTCGTGCTGGGCGAGATCGGGATCAACCTCGGCCCGCTGCTGGCCAGCGCCGGCATCGCGGGCCTGGCCATCGGCTTCGGCGCCCAGAACCTGGTCAAAGACTTCATCGCCGGCCTGTTCATGCTGCTGGAGGACCAGTACGGGGTCGGCGACGTGGTCGACGTGGGCGAGACCAGCGGCACCGTCGAGGCGGTCGGGCTGCGCATCACCACGATCCGGGACGCGGCCGGCGTGGTCTGGTACGTGCGCAACGGCGAGATCGTCCGGGTCGGCAACAAGAGCCAGGGCTGGGCCGTGGTCAACATCGACGTACCCGTGGGATTCGTCTCGGTCGACCAGGCCACCGCGGTGCTGCAGGCCACGGCCGAGGCGTTCGCGGCCGACCCCGACTTCGCCGACGACTTCATGGACCCGCCCAAGGTGCTCGGCGTGGAGCAGCTGACCGCCGACGGCGCCGTGCTGCGGACCACCGTCAAGACCTCGAACGAGGCCCAGTGGCGCATCGGGCGCGAGCTGCGCCGGCGGCTGTCGGAGTCGCTGGAGCAGGCCGGGATCGCGGCTCAGCTGACCGCGGCGCGGATGTACATCCGGCCGGCCAACGGCGACGGCGAGCCGGGGCCGGGCGGACCCGCCTGAGTCCGGTACCAGAGCGGGCTCTTCAATCGACAGTCGCCATTGTGCTGGTTGGCACGTCGCAAGCTTGCCCGTCGCCACCCGGCTGATGTGGCCATATCGCCAGTAGCGCACCGAAAGGTGCTATTGTCCGATCTCGCGGGCATCTGTGATCAACCCGGAGGGTAGGGTCGCGCGTCGGGTGGTCAGTCGGTTATCGTCCGTTCGTTCAGGTGCATCGCTGCACAGTGTCCCGGTCCGCCGCCGTTGACCCCTCTCGGGCGGATTGACCGGTTCGGCCGCGCCCGCGAACGTTCCGCCGCCGTCGCGACCAAAGGGGAAGGGGGCTCTGCCGGTGTCGAAACCCGACGAGTCCGCCAGTCGCCCCGCCACGATCCGGGAAACGCTCGCCAACCGCGAATACGCGGCGCTGTTCACGGCGCAGGCGCAGTCGAGCCTGGGCGACAACGTGGCCCGGGCGGCGGTGGTCGCGCTGGTGTACCGCCAGACCAACTCCCCGATCCTGTCCGCCGCCGCGTTCGCCGTGAGCTACCTGCCGTGGCTCGGCGTCGGCGCGCTGCTGGCGGCGTGGGCGGAGCGGCACCCGTACCGGCGGACCATGATCGGCTGCGATCTCCTCCGGGCCGCGATCATGATGGTGCTGGCCGCCTTTCCGGGGCTGCCGACCGCGCTGATCATCCTGCTGCTGTTCGGCAACGCGCTGCTGAGCCCGCCGTTCGACGCCTCCCGCTCGGCGCTCATGCCGCAGCTGTTGCAGGGCGAGCGGTACGTCACCGCGATCACGCTCAACCGCACGACCGGCCAGGTCTCGCTGATCGCCGGGTATGCTCTGGGCGCGCTGCTGGCCTCCATCAACGGCTCCGCGGCACTGCTCATCAACGGGCTCACGTTCATCGTCTCGGCCGGGCTGATCGCGCTCGTGATCAAGGAGCGGCAACCCGCGCTGAAGGCCGAGGAGCACACCAACCTGCTGCGCGAGGCGGCCGACGGCTACCGGGTCGTGTTCAGCTCCCCCGTCATGCGGGCCATCGCACTGGTCGTGTTCTGCGGCGTCTGCTTCGGCGTGGTCCCCGAGGGCCTGGCCGCGGCGTGGGCCGCCCACCTCGCCGGGCACTCCGACACGTTCGGCTTCGGCGTCATCATCACCGCCGCCGCGGCCGGCTTCGTGCTCGGCAGCGCCCTGGTCACCTGGCTGCTGCGGCCCCAGCGGCGGGTCGCGCTGATCCGGCCGATGGCGATCGTCACACCCCTGGCGCTCGTGCCGGCCCTGCTCGACCCGAGCCTGCCGGTGATCGTGGTCATGACACTGCTCGCCGGTGCCTCGCTCGCGATCACGCTGCCGGCCGGCAACGGGCTGTTCGTGCAGGTGCTGCCGCCGGCGTACCGGGCCCGCGCGTTCGGTGTGATGCAGAGCGGCGTACATCTGCTGCAGGGCGGGGCGATCCTGTTCACCGGCTGGCTCGCCACCTTCTACCCGCTGCCGGAGGTCGTCGGGTACTTCGGCATCGCCGGCCTGGGCGCCACCGTGCTGATCATCGCCGCGTGGCCCGCGAAGGCGACCATCGCCGATGCCATCGCGGCCAACAAGGTCCGGGTGGCGGCCACGCAGTACGCCGCCGACCACTCCGGCATCGACGACCTCAGCGAGGTCACGATCGACCTGGCCCGGGTGCCCGTGCCGCCGCGCCGCCGCCGGCCCTCCCCCGGCCCGTCGGCCCGCCGCGAGCCGCCGATGGCCGACCCGGCCGAGCGCACCGTCGACCTCACCGAGCGCACCGCCGAGCTGGGTGGCCTCCCGCCCGCACCGCCGTCCCAGCCCGCGCGGCATAGTTGATGGCGTGACCTCCCCCAACTCCGCCTCCCCCAACTTCTACGAGCTGGTCGGCGGCGAGCCGACGTTCCGCAAGCTCGTCGACGAGTTCTACGCCGGCGTGGCCGAGGACCCGATCCTGCGCCCGTTGTACCCCGAGGAGGACCTCGGCCCGGCCAACGAGCGGTTCCGGCTGTTCCTCATCCAGTACTGGGGCGGCCCCACCACGTACTCGGAGAACCGCGGCCACCCGCGCCTGCGGATGCGCCACGCCCCGTTCCGGATCGCGTCGGCCGAGCGGGACGCCTGGCTGCGCCAGATGCGCCGGGCCGTCGACGCGATCGCGCTCGCACCGGAGCAGGAGGCCACGCTCTGGGACTACTTGGAGCGCGCCGCCCACTTCATGGTCAATGCCGACGACCCGGAAGAATCGGACAGTCAGACCATTCCGGTGCTTTAGCGCCGTTTGCGTTTCCTTTCGCCACGTTTCGAGTTGTCTGGCTATGTGCCGCCGTCTCCGGCGGCACGGTCTGGCCCCGCCGGGCCTCACGAAACGACCGAGGAGACGCCTGCATGCGCCGACGCCTGATCGCCGCTGCCGCCACAGCATTGGCCGCTTTCGCGGTCGCCATCCCCGCCGCGCACGCCGCGCTCAACCAGCCCGCCACGGTGTCGACGAACCCCGCCGACTTCACCCCGAACGTGACCGACGGCGAGGTCCGGGCGTTCGCGATGGTCGGCGACACGGTGGTGGTGGGCGGTGATTTCGACACCGTCACGGACGCCCAGCGCAAGGTGCGCTACAACCGCAAGAACCTGTTCGCGTACCGTGCGACGACCGGCGAGATCCTCCCGTTCGCGCCACAGCCGGACGCGCCGGTGTTCACCCTCGCCACCGGGCCCAACAACACCGTGTACGCCGGTGGCCAGTTCAAGCGCATCGGCGGCGGTGAGCAGCGGGGCCTGGCCCAGCTCAACCTCGCCGACGGCAGCCGCGTGCCGGCCTTCACCGCTGCGATCAACTGGGGCGACAGCCGCAGCATCATCGCGCAGGGGCCGTGGTTGTACGTGGCCGGCTCCTTCAGCGCCATCGGCTCGACCCAGCGGATCGGCCTGGCCCGGCTCAACGCCGCGAACGGCGCCGTGGACCCCGCCTTCGACCTGAAGCTGGCCGCGCCGCACCTGACCCGCGTGAAGCTCGAGGACCTGGCCCTGAACCCGGACGGGACGCGGCTGGCCGTCGTCGGCGCCGTGGAGCAGGCCGCCGGGCAGTGGCGGGCGCAGGTCGTGATGGCCGACATGCCGGCCGGCGGGGCCGTGAAGCTCGCCGACTGGTACACCGACGCCTACGCCCACGAGTGCCGGGCCGGCTTCGAGACGTACCTGCGCGGCGTCGACTTCGACCCGACGGGCACCTACGCCACGATCGTGGCCACCGGCCGCAAGTGGGGCGAGAACCTGATGTGCGACACGGCGGCCCGCTTCGACCTGCGCGGCACGGGGCTGCACAAGCCGCTGTGGGTGAACCACACCGGCGGGGACTCGCTGTACTCGGTCGCGGACACCGGCTCGGCGATCTACGTCGGCGGGCACCAGCGGTGGATGGACAACCCGCAGGGCCGGGAGACGGCGGGGCCGGGCGCGGTGGCGCGGCCGGGGATCGCCGCCATCGACCCGAAGACGGGCAAGGCGACCTCCTGGAACCCGCAGCGCAATCCGCGGGGCATCGGGGCGCGGGCGCTGCTGGCGACGCCCCAGGGGCTGCTGGTGGGCTCGGACACCGAACGGATCGGCGGGGAGTACCACGGGCGCTTGGCTTTGATGCCTGTCTCGTAGTGCTCCGCGAATGACAACGGCCCCCGTCTCACGACGGGGGCCGCTTTCATATGGGGTGACTGATGGGATTTGAACCCACGACACCCGGGACCACAACCCGGTGCTCTGCCAACTGAGCTACAGCCACCATGAACTCGCCCGCTAATAGTAGGGCATGCGGGACGGGATCCGTCGACAGGGTTATGACGCGTTCGTGTCGCCTTCCCGGCTGAGCTCGGCCGCGATCGACTTGGCCGTCTCGACGTCCGGTCCGGGCAGCGGCACGAAGAGCGTGCGGCGGTAGTACTCCAGCTCACGGATGCTCTCGCGGATGTCGGCGAGGGCGCGGTGGGCGAGGCCCTTCGGGGGCTGGCCGAAGTACACGCGCGGGTACCAGCGCCGGCAGAGCTCCTTGATGGAGGAGACGTCGATCATCCGGTAGTGCAGGTGGTGATCGAGGCGCGGCATGTCGCGGGCCAGGAAGCCGCGGTCCGTCGCGATCGAGTTGCCGCACAGCGGGGCGGTGCGCGGGTCCCGCACGTGCTCGGTGATGTACCCCATGATGAGGTCCTCCGCCTCGGCCACCGTCACGGTGGAGGCGCGGACGGCCTCGGTGAGACCCGAGCGCCCGTGCATGTCCCGCACGACCTCGAGCATCCCGTCCAGCGCGGCGTCGTCGGCGTGGATCACCACGTCGACACCTTCGCCGAGCACGTTGAGATCCGGGTCGGTCACCAGCGCCGCCACTTCGATCAGCGCGTCCTTACCCAGATCGAGGCCCGTCATCTCACAGTCGATCCAGACCAAAAGATCACCCACACCCGACAGCCTAGTGTTCATTTGGCTGACTTCTCGCTCCTCGGTGCGGGCAACCACCCATACTGCGCCATGTCGTTACCAAAGCCTGCGTTCAATGTGGCGCGGATCACGACGTGCCTCCGCCTCAGCGCGCGGCGGTTTTGGCTGTCTGGTCGGTTTCGTCCGTCTCGGCGGCCACTTCGAGCGGCGCCCACGTGAACTGGATGTCGATCGCCGGCATGGCGGGCAGCGGGGGCAGGTCGATGTCGAGCTCGACGTCCTTGGGCGCGGGGCGGTCGAGCTCGCACTCGGCCATCGCCTTCTCCTCGGCCTTGGGCTCGTCCGCTTCCGGCTCGCGCTCGGCGTCGGCGGCGGCCATGACGTCGGCGAGGGTGGCCATGACGCGGGCCTTCTCGACCTTCGGCTCCTCCGCCTTCGGCTCTTCGGCCTTCGGCTCTTCGGCCGTCGCGGTCGCGGCCGGCTCCTCGGCCGTCTCCTCGGCGCGCGTCTCGTTCGGTTCTTCGTCGCGCGTGTTGATCGACTCTTCGTCACGCGTCTCGGAGGTGGGCTGCGCCGGGATCGGCAGCGGCTCCGGCTCGGCGGGCGTCTCGTCTTCGGCCTCGGTGCCGGTCGCGGCGCCGGCCGCCTGCAGCGCCGGGCGGGCCGGGGGCCAGGCCAGCGTGATCAGGGCGAGGAAGAACAGCGCGCCGCCGAGCATGAGCAGGCCGCCGGTGGTGGGGCCGAGCCAGGCCGGGGCCAGCCGGGCGGTGATGGCGGCGTCGATCCCGTCGGTACCGTCGGCGCGCATCACCACCAGCGACAGGTGCTTGCCCCGCAGGGCCGAGGCCGACCAGGTGAGCTCGCTGCGGCCGTCGCGCTGCACGCTGCGGGCGGTCCAGAACGTCTCGCCCGCCGGGCCTTCGCCCTTGTCGGCGAGCCGCGGGTTGGCCGGCTCCTGACCGCTCGGCGCCGCCGGGTCCTGCACGGTGGCCGGGTCCTGGGCGGCGGGATCCTGAGCGGCCGGGTCCTGCGGAGCGGCGGCCGGGTCTTGCACCGCGGCCGGGTCCTGCGCCGGGGCCTCGGCCGGCGGCGCCGGGTTGGCCTTGCCCGTGCGGTTCGCGGCCATCGTGGTCAGCTCGACCGGCAGCGGCCCGCGGGCCAGCCGCACGTGCGTCAGGTTGGTGTACGTCCGCTCGCCGAGGTACCGCTTGACCTGCGCCTCCGGGGCGAGCCCGATGAAGAGCGGGCCGCCGGAGCCGACCGCCGACAGGCTGAGCGTCGTCTGCCCACCCCGCGCGAACGGCGCGTCGGCCCGCAGGAGCGCGTCGACGTCGGGCACGACCACCGCGGTACCGTCCGTGCGGACCGGTTCCAGCCGTGCCCTGAACGTGTCGTCGGCGGCCCGGTGCTCCATGGCCAACAGGAGTCCGCCACCGGCGAGAGCCAGCGGCACCGCGATGAGCAGCAGCAGCGCGCCGACACCCGCCCGAACCAGACGCACGACCATGGCAGCGGCCCCTCTTCCCCCGGCGTTACTGCCCCGACATTACCGGCAATTCGGACTATTGCTCCCCAAATCGCCGGTAACGCGTTGCTTTACCCCTTTACTTCACCGGCACCTGCACCGTCACCGTTGTCTGGTTGAGGTCGTCGACGCGCGCCGTGAACTTGAACTCCCAGGTGCCGGGCGACACCAGCGAGACCTGCCCGACCGCGTGGTCGTCGCTGACCGCGAGGGTCGGGACGGTCAGCGGCTCGATTCCCTTGGCGGGCAGGGCGGCGGTCGCCTTCCACTCCACGACGGTTTGCGGGCCGGAGCCGTCGGCCTTCACGGCGTACAAGTGGATGGAGTTCTGCCCCACGGTCGCGGGCGAGATGTCCACCTGCAGCTTGAGGAGGCTGGTGGAGACCACGGTGTCGAACGGACCGGGCGGGGTGGAGCTCTCGCCGCTGCGCGCGGGGCTGGTCTGCACGAGGACCGAGGTCAGGGCCAGCACGACCACGGCGATGGCGACCTCGACGAGGACCGCGGTGCGCAGCCGCTTCCGGTCCCGCTGCTCGATCTCCGGCGCCACCGCGACCCCGGCCTCACCGCGCCGGCGGAACTCGACCACGTCGGCGCCGTCATGCGCTTCGACCTCGCCACCGTCGCGGGTCCGGCCGCTGCTCCGGCCGGCGGTCGTGTCACCGAGCGCGCTGGTCACGGCGCCGCGGCGGGCTTCGATGCTGCTGACCTTGGCGTGTACGCGTTCGGTCTCTTCGTCGCGCTCCTCTTCCTGCTCCTCGACGTCCTCGTCTTCGTCGGTCCAGTCGGCCTCGTCGTCTTCCTCGCGGGCCGCCTCGTCGCGATCTGCGAGCTCTCCCCTGTCGGACATTTCCGACATGTCGCCGACGCCCGGACCGACCGGGGTGAAGCGGCTGTTCGTGAGGCGGCGCGAGTACGCGGCGACCGCGATCACGACGGCGAGGAGCGCGACCTTGGCGATGACGATCTGGCCGTACGTCGTGCCGGTGAGCGCGTCGAGCGTCCCGATCTCCACCAGGGCCTGCGCCGTGCCCGCGAGCACCAGGACGGTGATCGCGAACAGCGCCCAGCCGGACCAGACCGGCACGATGGCGGTCAGTTCGCGGGTGTTGGCCCGGCGCAGCAGGAAGCCGAACAGCATCACCAGGCCGCCGAGCCAGACCGACATGGCGGCGAGGTGGGCGGCGTCGGCGACCACGGTGAGGGTCGGCACCGGGGAGGCGCTCGGGTGCCCGGAGATCGGCCAGGTCGCGAGCCCGACGATGCCCAGGATGACCAGCATCGTCTGGTCGAACTTGCCCGCGCGGCCGGCGATGACCGGCCGGAGCAGGACCGCGGTGGCGAGCACGACGCCCAGGCGGACCAGGTGCGCGGCCCCGAACGGGGTGCCCAGGACCTCCCGGGTGGCGGCGCCGGTCACGTCGAAGAGGGTCGTGCCGGCGGTGTACGGGATTTCGACGTACAACTCGAGGATCGTGCTGATCGCGAGCAGTCCGGTGCCGGCCATGGCGACGCGGCCCGGATCGCGGGTGGAGAGCCGGCGCGGCCAGAGGGCGAACAGGATCAGCGCCGGCCCGACCAGCAGCACCAGGCCGGCGAAGCCCAGGAAGCGGGCCACCGACATGGCGGCCTTGACGACCCCGTCGGTCTGCACGGAGGAGCCGGCGTCGTCGGCGTTCGGCGTGTTCGACACCTCGCCGAAGGAGAAGCTGTACCCGCCGCTGACCGGATGGCTGTCGGCCGAGATGACCCGGTAGCTGACCAGGTACGTGCCCTTCGGCCCGCCGGTCTTGAGCGGGATCACCAGTTCCTGGTCGCGCACCGCGGGCTTGCCGGTGTCGGCCCGGCTGCCGTCCGGCGCGACGACCTTGATCTTGTCGGCGACCAGGCGGACCTGCTCGCTGAAGGTGAGCGTCACCTCACCCGGCATCTCCTGCAGCACGGTGCCGGCGACCGGCGCGGTCTGTTCGAGTTCCGCGTGCGCGCTGGCGGGCGCGGCGGGCAGCACGAGGATGGCCAAGGCGCCGAGGAGCATCGCCAGGGGTACGGACCATCTGCGGTTGGTCATGACTTCATGATTTCGCGCCGGTCATTCTGAGGTGGTCGCGGGTGGCCCCCTAAAAGTTCCCGATGACTTTCGGTAGCACCGCCATGGACGCTCGGCGATGGCTCCCCGGTTCTGTCGTACCCTCGCGATAGAGTCTCGCCATGACGACGACACGCTTGGAGCCGGGTGACACCGCCCCCGAGTTCACGTTACAGACGGACCGGGACGAGACCTTGTCCCTCGCCGACCTGCGCGGGCGCAAGGTCGTCCTCTACGCGTACCCGGCGGCGATGACCCCGGGCTGCACGAAGCAGGCGTGCGACTTCCGGGACAACCTGGCGTCGCTGAAGTCGGCCGGGTATGAGGTGGTCGGGATCTCGCCGGACTCCCCCGCGAAGCTTGCCCAGTTCCGGGAGCGGGACGCGATCACGTTTCCGCTGGTCTCCGATCCGGATCGGGCGGTGCTGCGGTCCTATGGCGCTTATGGGGAGAAGCAGAACTATGGGCGGACGGTGCTTGGGGTGATCCGGTCGACCTTCGTGATCGATGAGAAGGGGCTGATCGAGCGGGCCATGTACAACGTGCGGGCTACTGGGCATGTGGCGAAGTTGCGCAAGGACCTTGGATTGGATTGAGGGCTCTTGGGCCGGGGGCCGGGGGGCCGGGGCATCCTCGTTCGGTGCGGGCCGTCGGGGTTGGGCTGGGCGTCGGGGTTTTGGGCTGGGCGTCGGGATGTGGCTGGCTCTTGGCGAGATCTTGGCCAAAACACACTGGTAATCGGGGCGAAACGGTTGCTGCCTAGGCTCCGTGCATGGCGGACATCTTCGATGAATACTCGATGTCCGGGGCCATGTTCGAAGCTTGGGACGAGATGTTCGAACGCCCCGGTCAGCCGCGGTCGCCCTATCGGTCGCTGTTCGCCGCGCTCCAGCCGCTTGCCCCGGCCGACCTGCGGTTCCGGGCCGATCAGCTGGCTCGCGTGTTCACGGATCGAGGGGTCACGTTCGCGTACGCGGGCGAGGAGCGGCCCTTTCCGCTCGATCTGATTCCGCGCATCCTCGATGCCGCCGAGTGGGATCTGCTCACGGCGGCGGTGCAGCAGCGGGTCAAGGCGCTCGAGGCGTTCCTGGCCGACATCTACGGGGCCGGGCGGGTCTTCGCCGACGGGGTCGTGCCCCGCAAGCTCGTCACCACCAGTGCCCACTTCCACCGGCAGGCCTACGGGATCGAGCCGCCGAACGGGGTCCGCGTCCACATCAGCGGGGTGGACCTCGTGCGGGACGAGGCCGGGCGGTTCTGCGTGCTCGAGGACAACCTGCGAATTCCCAGCGGCGTGTCGTACGTGATCGAGAACCGGCGGGCGCTCACGCACACCATGCCGGCGCTGTTCGCCGACGCTCGGGTGCGGCCCGTCGACGACTATCCGGCCCGGCTGCTCGCGGCGCTGCGAGCCTCGGCTCCCGAAGGCGTCGACGACCCGACCGTCGTCGTGCTGACCCCCGGTGTGTACAACGCGGCCTATTTCGAGCATGCGCTGCTCGCGCGGCTCATGGGGGTCGAGCTCGTCGAGGGGCGCGACCTGATCTGCAGCGGCAACCGGGTGCGGATGCGGACCACGCAGGGCGAGCGGCCGGTGCACGTCGTGTACCGGCGGGTGGACGACGACTTCATCGATCCGCTGCACTTCCGGCCCGACTCGGTCATCGGCTGCCCGGGGATCGTGAACGCGGCCCGCGCGGGGCAGGTGACGCTCGCGAACGCGATCGGCAACGGGGTGGCCGACGACAAGCTGCTCTACACGTACGTGCCGGACCTGATCCGGTACTACCTGGCGGAGGAGCCGCTGATCGACAACGTGGAGACGTACCGGCTGGACGAGCGCGACCCCGAGATCCTCCACGACGTGCTCGACCGGCTCGATCAGCTGGTGCTCAAGCCGGTCGACGGCGCCGGGGGCAAGGGGATCGTGATCGGGCCGCAGGCCTCGGCGGAGACGCTGGCCACGCTGCGCCAGGCGGTCGCCAAGGACCCGCGGGGCTGGATCGCCCAGCGGCCGGTCGCCCTGTCGACGTCGCCGACGCTGCTCGGGGACCGGGTCGCGCCCCGGCACATCGACCTGCGGCCGTTCGCGGTCAACGACGGCAGCGAGATCTGGCTGCTGCCGGGCGGGCTGACCCGGGTCGCGCTGCCCGAGGGGGCGCTCGTCGTGAACTCCAGTCAGGGCGGCGGGTCCAAGGACACCTGGGTGCTCGCCCACCCCGGCGACCCGGCGCCCGCGCCGCGGCCCCGGACGGTGGCCGAGCCCCGCGACGCCGGATCGAGCCCCCGCGACACCGGGCCGGCGGCCGCGCAGATGGCCGGACAGCAGCAGTAGGGAGGGGACGCATGCTCAGTCGCATCGCGGAGTCGCTGTTCTGGATCGGCCGGTACATCGAACGCGCCGACGACACCGCCCGCATCCTCGACGCCTTCCTCGGCCGGCTGATCGAAGATCCGTGGGCCGACGAGGACGGGGCCTGCCGCACGCTCATGTCGATCCTCGGCGCGCCGGCCCCGCAGGACCGCCGGCTCACCACCGGCGACGTGCTCGAACTACTGGCCTTCGATGCGGAGGATCCCAGCGCGATCTCCGGCGCGATCGTGGCGGCGCGGGACAACGCACGTGGGGTACGAGAGACGATTTCCAGCGAAATGTGGGAATGCCTCAACGTCACCTGGCACACCCTGGCATCCCGCCGGGTCGCGGCCGAGCGCCTCGGGCCGACCGTGTTCCTCAGCTATGTCCGCGAGCGGGCGGCCGTGCTCGCCGGCCTCGCCGAGTCGACCATGAGCCGCGACGACGGCTGGCGGTTCCTGGTGCTGGGCCGCAGCCTGGAGCGGGTCGACATGACCGCCCGGCTGCTGTCGATCCAGACCAACACGCCCGACGAGGTGACCGGCTGGCGCACGGTGCTGCGCTCGTGCGGCGCCGACGAGGCGTTCCTGCGCACCCACGGCGGCACGTTCGACCCGCAGCGGGTCACCGAGTTCCTGCTCCTGGACCGCCTGTTTCCCCGGTCCGCGCTCCATGCCCTCGGTACCGCCGAGCAGTGCCTCGTCGACCTCGCCCCCACCATCGAACGGGCCGGTGTGACCGACGCCGCGCGGAGGCCGATCGGGCAGATCCGCACGCGGCTGGAGTACGCCGACACGACCACGCTGCTGGCCGAGCTCCCGCAGCACCTGCGCGCGCTGCAGCAGACCTGCGCGACGGCGAGCGCGGCCATCACCGCCCGGTACTTTCCGCAGTCCACGCCCGTCACGTGGGGCACAGTCGCTTGGGGTGGCTCATGAACTGGCGCCTGAAGATCCGGCACGTCACGGGGTACAAGTACGCCGGTACCGTGTCCGCCTCCTACAACGAGGCCCGCCTCACGCCGCTGACCCTGCCCTGGCAGACCACGCTGTTCAGCCAGGTCGAGGTGACGCCGGGCGCGGCCACCTACCGTTACCACGACTACTGGGCGACCCAGGTGACCGCGTTCGACCTGCACCGCCCGCACCAGCAGCTCCGCGTCGTGTCGAGCAGCCTGGTCGAGGTCTCCCCGCCGCCGTCGGCGTCCTTGTCGCTGGACTGGGCGGCACTCGGTACCAGCGCGGTCCTTGACGCCCAGGCCGAGTTCCTCGCCTGCTCCCGGCTGACCTCGGTGAGTGCCGCCCTGGCCGAGGACGCCTGGAGCGCCGTCGGTTCCGCCGCACCCGCGCAGTTCGCCGAGGCCGTCTGCCACTGGGTGCGGGACGCGGTCGCGTACGTCCCCGGCTCGACCGGCGTGCAGACCAGCGCCCAGGAGGCGTGGGACCTGCGCAAGGGCGTCTGCCAGGACATCGCGCACCTGACCGTGGGCCTGCTGCGGGCGCGCGGGATTCCGGCCCGGTACGTGTCCGGGTACCTGCACCCCAAGGTCGAGGCCGAGGTCGGCGAGACGGTCGCCGGGCAGAGCCACGCCTGGGTCGAGTGGTGGGCCGGCGAATGGACGGGCTTCGACCCCACCAACGGCGTCCCGGTCGGCCCGCGGCACGTGGTGGTCGCCCGCGGCCGCGACTACGACGACGTGCCGCCCCTGCGTGGCGTGTACCACGGCGCGCCGAGCAAGCACCTGGGCGTCACGGTGGAGATCACCCGGCTGGCCTGAGTATTGTGTCTCTCTGTTACGCGGGGCCGTAGCCCAATGGCAGAGGCACACGGTTTAGGTCCGTGCCAGTGTGAGTTCGACTCTCACCGGCCCCACTGCAATTCCTGCCCAGGGGAGCTCCGCTCCACCCGGACCCCCTCGGGCCCGTTTATCGGTTCTGCAAAGGCATTTCAGCCTCGTACACTCGGCGCATTATGACGAAGCTGAATCAGATCATCGCGGTCGAGAAGGGCGTGAAGTCCCGCTCGTTCCAGGACCTCACCGAGTCCCACCACGTCCTGCAGAAGCCGGCGCTGCTGGCGGGCATCTCCCGCACGTACCGGCCGAAGGACGAGGAGGGCGAGCAGCTCCCGCCCGAGTCGACGCGCGTGCAGGTCAAGGCCGAAGAGGTCCTCCGCCAGACCGGGACCATCCTGACCCGCCTCTTCGACGTCACCGCGACCAAGGACTGGACCAACTGCGTGGCCCGCGCCGACGTCTCCGTCGACGGCGAGGTCCTGCTCCGCGAGGTCCCGGTGTCCTACCTGCTCTTCCTCGAGAAGCAGCTGGCCGACCTGCTGACCTTCGTGCGCAAGCTCCCGATCCTCGACGCCGCCGAGACCTGGGTCTACGACGCGTCGGCGGACACCTACGCCACCGAGCCGACCCAGACCACGCGCACCAAGAAGATCCCGCGCAACCACGTCAAGGCCGAAGCTACGGAGAAGCACCCGGCCCAGGTCGAGGTCTACTACGAGGACGTCGTCATCGGCTACTGGAAGACGATCAAGTTCTCCGGCGCCCTCCCCGCCAAGCGCGTCAACGAACTCGTCGAGCGCGTCGAAAAGCTGCAGGCCGCCGTCAAGTTCGCCCGCGAAGAGGCCAACGGCGTCGAGGTGGTCGAACAGGAAACCGGCGAGAAGGTGTTCCGCTTCCTCTTCGGCTCCTGATGGTGTACTCCCGGTGAGCGCCCATCCCCGCCCGGTAATGCGGTTCCGTGGGGCGGCGGGTTGGTCTTAGGATCGGAGGCGCGCAGGAGCGCAGGCTGAACCTGAGGCTCAGTTTGACAGGTGCGCGCGGTGTCAACGTGGAGGTTCGATTCCTTCCGCCGCCAGTTCTCTCGGCGGCGTAGCCCAATGGCAGAGGCGGCCGCGGGAGCCGAAACACAAACTCAACTTCTCGCTCCAGTCTGAGCATCCGCCGCCGAACGCCGGATCAACCGAACGGGACGCCAGTCGTCGAGGTTGCGGGTTCAACTCCCGCTCGGTCCTCTCCACGGGCCGATAGCTCAATCGAAGAGCGCGACGTCATAACCTGATCCACGTTCTTCAAACGCCGCCGGCGTGCGCAATTGGGCGGCAAGCCGAAGCCCGGCGGATGGATACTCCGCCGGGCTTCACCAATTCGCCTTTGTGGTTGCTGCCCGCCTTCGGTGCCTTACGGGGCCATCGGTTGATCGCGGGGAGGCCGTCTCGCTCGCCTCTCGCCTTCGGTGCCTTGCGGGCCCTCGGTTCAACGCGGGGGGCGTCCCACTCGCCTTCCGGGCCTTGCGGAGGCCTTCGGTTGATCGCGGGGCGTCTCCACACGCCTTCGGGCCTTGCGGGGCCCTCGGTTGATCGCGGGGCGTCTCACACGATCTCGGGTGGCGGCCCGCACTCCTTGATGGCATCAGCGAGCGTCGTCAGCGACCGGACCACCGCATTGCGCCCTTCCCCTCCGTGCAAAACCTTCCGCGGCTCACGGATCCGCTCCACCCCGATCGCGTGCGCCCCCGCCCGCTGCGTGGCCGACATCGCCGAGAACGTCGCACACACCACCGCCGTGTCCTGCGCCCGCACGCCGATCTGCTCGAACACCGGCGCCAACGTCCGAACCGTCGGGTTCCGCATCGCAAACCCCCGCCCCAACGCGGGCCCGACCAGATTCCGCAGCCCAAGCCGATGCAGGTACCGCCCAACCGCCGACTCACTGTGCGGCGCATAAACGGCCACCGACCGCGCGGTCGCCCGGCATGCCTCAAGCAACTCAGCCGTACCCGTCGTAACAGGCACCCAGTCCGCCGCATCCACCTCAGCGTCATGGATCACCTGCTCGGCCCTGCGCCCGACCTCCTCCGACACCTCATACGCCGCAGCCAGCATCTCGAACGGGTTGTCGCTCGTACCCTCCAGAATCGACACCCGATGCCCGTTCTCCCGCAACATCTCGCCAACCCGAAGCGCCACCGCCTCCGGCTCAGGCAGCAAGTTCCCCAACACACTGAACGTCACCACAACGTGATGCGTCCGCTGAAGAATCTCGGCAAGATGGGGCCGCACCCGCACGGGCGTCACGGCTTGATCATGTCCCGCCTACCGCCCCCCGCGACGCGTTATGCCACTTTCGCCCCGCCGCCCAGCGTGCTCTCGCCGCTACTGTCCGGATCCCACTCGATCACCCCTCCCCCAGCGTCTCCCCGCCTCCCGCCAAACACACCAGCCACCTCCGCCGCACGACCCGCGCCTTACACGACCGGCGCCCCACACGACCGCACCACCGCAAACGACCGCCACCACCGCAGAACCGGCACCCCACGCCACCGGCGCCACCGCACAACCGACGCCCCGCACAACCGGCGCCCCGCACACCCGACGCCCCGCATACCCGACGCCCCGCACCATCGGCGCCACCGCACCACCGGCACCCCGCACCACCGGCACCCCGCACACCCGACGCCCCGCACCATCGGCGCCACCGCACCACCGACACCCCACGCCACCGGCACCCCGCACCATCGGCGCCACCGCACCATCGGCGCCCCGCACAACCGGCACCCCACACAACCGGCACCCCACACAACCGGCACCCCACACAACCGGCGCCCCACACCACCGGCGCCACCGCACGATCCGCACTCACGCGACCGGCGCCCTGCACGCAGCGTCTCGCGACAGGCCCCACACTGGCCCAACGCTGCCCGCGCCTCGTGTGAGGCCCGCCGCCAATGCCGCCGGTCCGGGCAGTTCAAACCCCGACGGTGATCTCACCGGCCACGAGTCGTGCCCAAGGCACCGCGTGCGGCCAGGCTCAAATCATTGCCCTTCCTCCCTTTGAGACTTAAAGCTTTTCGTTCCTGACTCGCCCCCATAGCACCGTCGGCCCCCACCACGCCCGCGGCCCGACCCGAACCCCATTGGACCGCCCGCTGCCGGGCGCGCCTCAGCGGGAACCACGGATCCGTCCGTAATTGTTCAAAAGCGTGCCGTCCAAGCGGCCACTGATCTTTTGACCGACCACGGCCGTCACAACGCCGCAGGTCTTGCCGTATGCGCAGCAGGAAGCGCAGCGAACGGCTACCCAGAAAGACCCAGCACCGCCCTCAGCGCAGCGTGATCTCGTCGCCGACAGCGATTTTGCCGCGAGCGTCCGGAATGAGGTTGATGCCGAACAGCAGCCCCTCGGGGAACCGCCGCCGCTTACCCAGCACCGACAGCGGCTGCCGGCCCTTCTCCTGCGTCTCCTGGTCGATCGTGGTCAGCACGCACCGGGAGCAGGCCTTGGGCGCCCGGAAGACCACGTCGCCGATGACGACGCGCCGGCCGATCCAGTCGTCCTCCGCCCAGGCGGGCGCACCGGCGACAACGGCGTTGGGGCGGAAGCGGGTCATCGGAACCGGCTCCGCGCCCTCCTCGGCGAGCCAGTCGTTCACCGCACCCAGCGAGGCCTCGTTGGTCAGCAGCAGCGGGAACCCGTCCGCGAAGCTGACCGTGTCGCCCGGCGTCGCGTACTCCGCGTCGACCGCCCGCCGCGTCGGATCGTCGAGGTAGAACAGGCGCGCGGGCCGCCCGATCGCCTCCGACAACCAGCGGTTCGCGGCGTCCCCCGCGGACGTCGCGGCGATCCACTGGAAGAAGTGCTTGATGTCGGTCGTCTCCGTCGAGGGGTACGGCACCTCGATCGGAGTCGCGCCCGCCGCTTCGAGCACGAGCCCCTGGTTGGTGTACCGCGGGCGCACCCGTCCCATCGCGGGCCAGTCCCGCTGCGTGATCAGCTTGGCGGCCTCGTCGACGACCATCCACCGCCGATCGCCCGCCAGCCCCCACGGCTCGACTTCTGCGTTGTCTGCCTCCACGCGATAGCAGCTCTTGATCGGGTAGGTCGCCAGGTAGCTCAGCCGCACGATCCGAGAGTCGCATGTCGCACCCCCTTCCCGCCATCGTCCCGCCACCATTCTGAATGACTCCATGCACTTGACGCAATCCTGAAAGTCGACTTACAGTCCCTCCATGACCCAAAACCCGCGCCAGCGGATACTCGACCTCTTCGACGGACAGCGACTCACGCCCGTCCAGCGCCGCATCGCGCGCATCCTGGTCGAGCACGCGGGGCGGGCCGGCTACCTCTCCAGCGGCGACCTGGCGACCCTCGCCGGCGTCAGCCAGCCCTCGGTGACCAGGTTCGCGATGGCGCTGGGCTTCGAGGGCTACCCGGCGCTGCGGGACCAGCTGCGGGTCACGATCGACGGCTACCGGCACAGCCCCTCCACAATGGACGAATCCGATGAGTCCGCCCCCGTCAGCGAGTTCGAACAGGCGCTCGGCGACGAGATCGGCAACCTGCAGCGGCTCGCCGACACGCTGAAGGACCCCGCGCCGCTGGCGGAGGCGGGCCGGCTGCTCATGTCGAGCCGGCCGCTGCCGGTCCTCGGCCTCCGGGCGGCCGCGGCGCTGTCGGGAGCGTTCGCCTATTTCGCGGCGAAGGTCCACCCGGATGTGCGGCTGGTGCACGAGCAGGGCAGCCTGCTCGCGGATCGCTTGGAACAGGCACGCGCGGCCGGTGCAGTTGCCATGCTGGCGTTTGTGCTGCCCCGATACCCGCGCGAGGCGGTCGACGCGCTCCGCGAGGCGCGGGCCGCAGGGCTTCGTGTGGTCACGGTGACCGACTCCCCAGTCAGCCCGGCGGCCGCGGAGTCCGACCTGGTCCTGCCGGCGCCGGTCGGCTCCCGCCTGGTGTTCGACATGCACGCCGCGCCGATGGCCATGGTGACGATGCTGCTGCAGGCGATGTGCGACTCCGCCCCGGCCGAAACCCAGGAGCGGCTCGAGGCCTTCGAACGCTCCGCCGCCACCCGTCAGGTATTCCTGCCTTAGCCGAGGAGAATCATGGAACCAATCCGTGCCCCTCGGGGCACCCAGTTGACGGCGCGAGGATGGCAACAGGAAGCCGCCCTGCGCATGCTCATGAACAACCTCGACCCTGACGTCGCGGAGCGTCCGCAGGACCTGGTGGTCTACGGCGGCACCGGCAAGGCAGCCCGCGACTGGCCCTCCTACCGCGCACTGGTCCGCACGCTGACCACCCTCGCGCCCGACGAGACGATGCTGGTGCAGTCCGGCCGCCCGATCGGCGTCCTGCAGACACACGAGTGGGCGCCCCGGGTCCTGATCGCCAACTCCAACCTCGTCGGCGACTGGGCCAACTGGCCCGAGTTCCGCCGGCTGGAGGCGCTCGGCCTCACGATGTACGGCCAGATGACCGCCGGCTCCTGGATCTACATCGGAACGCAGGGCATCCTGCAGGGCACCTACGAGACATTCGCGGCCGTGGCGGAGAAGCGGTTCGGCGGCACCCTCGCCGGCACGCTGACGGTCACCGCGGGCTGCGGCGGCATGGGCGGCGCACAGCCGCTCGCGGTCACCATGAACGGCGGAGTCTGCCTGATCATAGACGTCGACCGGGCCCGCCTGGAGCGCCGGGTCGCCACCCGCTACCTCGACGTCGTCGCCGACTCGCTGGAGGACGGCGTCCGGCTCGCCCTCGAGGCCAAAACCGGCCGCAAGGCGCTGTCGGTCGGGGTCGTGGGCAACGCCGCGGTACTGCTGCCGGAACTGCTCCGGATGGGCGTCGCGGTCGACATCGTGACCGACCAGACCTCCGCGCACGACCCGCTGTCCTACGTACCGAGCGGAATCGCGCCCGAGGACGCGGCCGACTACGCGGCCAAGAAGCCCGAGGAGTTCACGGACCGGGCCCGCCAGTCCATGGCCCGGCACGTCGAGGCCATGGTCGGCTTCCTCGACCACGGCGCCGAGGTGTTCGACTACGGCAACTCGATCCGGGGCGAGGCCCAGCTGGGCGGCTTCGATCGGGCGTTCGCGTTCCCGGGGTTCGTCCCGGCGTACATCCGACCGCTCTTCTGCCAGGGCAAGGGTCCCTTCCGCTGGGCCGCCCTGTCCGGCAACCCCGCCGATATCGCCGCGACCGACCGCGCGATCCTCGACCTCTTCCCGGAGAACGAGTCGCTGCACCGCTGGATCACGATGGCCCGCGAGCGCGTCGCGTTCCAGGGCCTGCCCGCCCGCATCTGCTGGCTCGGCCAGGGCGAGCGCGACCGCGCCGGCCTCCGCTTCAACGAGATGGTCGCCGACGGCACCCTCGAAGCACCGATCGTGATCGGCCGAGACCACCTGGACACCGGCTCCGTCGCCTCGCCGTACCGCGAAACCGAGTCCATGCGCGACGGCTCCGACGCCATCGCCGACTGGCCCCTGCTCAACGCCCTGGTCAACACCGCCTCGGGCGCCTCCTGGGTCTCCATCCACCACGGCGGCGGCGTCGGCATCGGCCGCTCCATCCACGCAGGCCAGGTCTCGGTCGCCGACGGCACCGCCCTCGCCGCACAAAAGCTGGCCCGGGTCCTCACCAACGACCCCGCCATGGGTGTACTGCGACACGTCGACGCCGGCTACGAGGACGCCACCGACGTCGCCGACGCACACAGCCTCCGAGTCCCGATGCGCGAGGCGCCCACGGACGAGCGGACCGACGAGCGGACGCCGACCAGCGGAACCGGACCGCGCGAGCAGGTGCGGGTCAACAGCGCCGGAGCCACCGAGCAGACGGCAGCCACGGCCGGCCTGACCGAAACGACCGGTCTGACAGTCCAGCCGCCCCAGGCCAGCAGCGGCCCGACAGGTAGTGGAAGCGCCGAACACGGCCAGGCCAGCGACGGAGGGGCTGGTGAGCGGGCGTGATGAGTGCTGAGCGGTTTGCCGCGCTGTGGGAGTCGCTGAGTCCGGTCGGGAAGGCCGGGGACGACGGCGGGTACGTGCGGCACTCCTGGACCGACACCGACCTGGTGTGCCGGGAGTGGTTCGTCGAGGAGGCGCTCGACCGCGACCTCGAAGTCGAGATCGACCGGAACGGCAACCTGTGGGCCTGGTGGGGCGAGCCGGAGCAGGGCGGCGCCGTGGTCACCGGGAGCCACCTCGACTCGGTGCCGCACGGCGGCGGGTACGACGGGCCGCTCGGGGTGGTGTCAGGGCTGCTCGCCATCGACCGGCTCCGGGAGCGGGGCGTGAAACCGGCGAAGCCCGTGGCGGTCGTGGTGTTCACCGAGGAGGAGGGATCGCGGTTCGGGGTACCGTGCCTGGGCTCCCGGCTGATGACCGGCGCCTTCGATCCGGCCAAGGCGCTGCGGCTGCGGGACCGGGAGGGCTTCCACCTCGCCGAGGCGATCGGCCGGGCCGGGCTCGACCCGGAGCGGCTGGGGCCCGATCCGGAGCGGCTGGCACGCATCGGGGCGTTCGTCGAACTGCACATCGAGCAGGGACGGGCGCTCGACCACCTCGACGCTCCGGTGGGCGTGGCGAGTGCGATCTGGCCGCATGGGCGGTACCGGTTCGACTTCACCGGTGAGGGGAACCACGCCGGGACGACGCGGATGTCGGACCGGCACGATCCGATGCTCACGCTCGCGGCCACGGTGCTGGCGACGGACGAGGTCGCCCGGATGCACGGCGCGCACGCCACCGTCGGACGGGTCGATGTCGCGCCGAACGCCACCAACGCGATCGCCTCGCGGGCGTCGGCCTGGCTGGACGCCCGAGCCGCAGACGGTGAGACGCTGCAGAAGCTGGTCGACGCGATCCGCCAGCGAGCCGAGCGGCGGGCGCGGCTCGACGGCACCCAGGTCGCCATGGCCACCGAGTCACTGACCGGCGAGGTCGCCTTCACCGGCGACGTCAGCCGGCTGGCCGCGCTCGAACTACACGCACCCGTACTCCCCACCGGCGCCGGCCACGACGCCGGCGTGCTGGCCGGGCACGTCGACACCGCGATGCTGTTCGTCCGCAACCCGACGGGCATCTCCCACGCCCCGCAGGAGTCCGCCTCCCACGCCGACTGCGCCGCCGGGGTGGAGAAGCTCACCGACCTCTTGGGCCGGCTATGCCAGTGACCCGACCTCACGCGATCTCGAACGGCCGCCAGCTCGCAGACCCAGCCAACCGCGCCGGTGATGAAAGCGCCGGCGCTCTGACCGACCGCCCCTTCGGAGATGCGCCGAGCACAGGCCCCGTCGCCACGACCGGTGTCGGGGGTCAGAGCGACCGCACCTTCGGAAGCGCGGCGAGCACAGGCCCCGTCGCCACGACCGGTGTCGGGGGTCAGAGCGACCGCACCTTCGGAAGCACGGCGAGCACAGGCCCCGTCGCCACGACCGGCGTCGGCGCTCCGACCGACCGCACCTTCGGAAGCACGGCGATCACCGGCCCCGTCGCCACGACCGGCATTGCGGGTCGGACCGACCTCGACCTCGACCTCGACCTCGGCATCGGCATCGGCATCGGCATCGGCATCGGCATCGGCATCGGCATCGGCATCGTGGGCGAACGCGAAGTCCGCACCATGGTCGGACGCGGCATCGGGGTCATGGGCAGCCGCAACGTCACCGTCATGAGCGGGCTCAAGGTCGGCGTTCCGAGAAGGCGCAGTGTCGGTGGGAAGTGTGGCGAGCGGGTAGGGCAGCCATGTCGGTGACGCGGTTTCACTGTGCGCATGCCTGGTTGCCGGGTGGGGTGGCCGATGACGTGCTGGTCGAAGTTGCGGGCGGCCGGTTCGTGGGTGTGCGGGCGGGGATTCCCGTGGATGCGACTGAGGCTGAGGGTGCGGTTCGGCTCGCCGGGGTGACGTTGCCGGGGCTGGCGAATGCGCACTCGCATGCGTTTCATCGGGCCTTGCGGGGGCGGACCCAGCGGGAGCGGGGAACGTTCTGGACGTGGCGGGAGCAGATGTACGCCGTTGCGGGGGCGCTCGATCCGGACTCGTATCACGCGCTGGCTACCGCGGTGTACGGGGAGATGGCGTTGGCCGGGATCACGTGTGTGGGCGAGTTTCACTACCTGCATCACGGGCCTGGCGGAGTGCGGTACGCGGACCCGAACGCGATGAGTGAGGCGCTCATCGCGGCGGCGGCGGATGCGGGGATCAGGATCACGCTGCTCGACACGCTGTATCTGACGGCGGGGGTCGGCGGGGAGGCTTTGCAGGGGGTACAACTTCGGTTTGGGGATGGGTCCTTCGAGGGCTGGTCGAGCCGGCTCGATCGGCTGCGGGGGCGGCCCCACGTCCGGCTCGGGGCGGCGGCGCACAGTGTGCGGGCGGTGCCGGCCGAGGTGCTGGCGGCGTTTGCCGAGCGGACCGATGGGATGCCGACCCACGTGCACCTCTCCGAGCAGCGCGCCGAGAACGAGGCGTGTTTGGCGGTGCACGGGCGTACGCCGACGGAGTTGCTCGCCGATCACGGTTTGCTGGGTGGGCGGGTGACGGCGGTGCACGCGACGCACCTGTCGGACACGGATCGGACTGAGCTCGGGGATAGCGGCACCGGGGTGTGTTTCTGCCCTACGACCGAGCGGGATCTGGCTGACGGGATCGGGCACGCGCGGGCGCTGGTCGAGGCCGGGAGTCCGCTGAGTCTGGGCAGTGACAGCCACGCGGTGATCGATCTGTTCGAGGAGGCGCGCGGGGTGGAGATGCACGAGCGGCTGCACACCGAGCATCGCGGGCATTTCACCGCGGGTGAGCTGATCGATGCGGCGACGGTGGCCGGGCATGCGGCACTCGGGTGGCCACACGCCGGGTCGATCGCGGTCGGGGCGCGGGCGGATCTGGTGAGCGTGGCGCTCGACTCCCCGCGTACGGCCGGCTGCGAACCGGCGGCCATCGCCTTCGCGGCCACCGCGGCGGATGTGCGGCACGTGGTGGTGGACGGCCGGGTGGTCGTGCGCGACGGGGTGCACCTGGCGATCGGCGACGTCGGAGCGGCGCTGGCGGAGGCGATCGCGATGCTCAGCGACCGCGCCACCAACGCCGAACGGATCGGGGCCACGCGATGAGGGCGCCGCTGGTCGGAGAGAACGCTGCGCGAATCGGGGCGGGGCGATGAGGTCGCTGCTGGTCACCAATATCGGCGAGCTGGTCACCGGCGATCCGAACTGGGGTGAGGGACCGCTCGGCATCAGGCGGAACGCGGCGCTGGTTATCGACGATCGGCGGGTCGAGTGGATCGGGCGGGCCGGGGACACGCCGGCGGCCGATGCGCGGCTCGATGTCGATGGGGCGGCGGTGCTGCCGGGGTTCGTGGACAGTCACTCGCACCTGGTGTTCGGGGGTGATCGGGCGGCGGAGTTCGCGGCGCGGATGGCGGGGCAGAAGTACACGGGCGGTGGAATTCGCACGACCGTCGGGGCCACGCGGGCCGCCGATGACGGGCAGTTGCGGGCGAACGTGGCGCGGCTGCGGAACGAGGCGCTGCGGCAGGGCACGACGACGATGGAGATCAAGTCGGGGTACGGGTTGAGTGTGGCCGACGAGGCTCGGTCGTTGCGGATCGCTCGGGAGTTCAGCGGCGAGACGACGTTTCTCGGGGCGCATGTGGTGCCGGCGGAGTATGCGGACCGTACCGACGACTATGTGAGCCTCGTGTGCGGGCCGATGCTGTCGGCGGCGCGCGGGGCCGGGGCGAAGTGGATCGACGTGTTCTGTGAGCGGGGGGCGTTCGACGCCGACCATTCGCGGGCGATCCTGACCGTGGGGGCGGCCGAAGGGCTGGGTGTGCGGGTGCACGCGAATCAGCTGTCGGAGGGGCCCGGCGTACAGCTGGCGGTGGAACTGAACGCGGCGTCGGCGGACCACTGCACCCATCTGTCGGAACGGGACATCGCGGCGCTGGCCGGATCGGGCACCGTGGCGACGTTGTTGCCGGGGGCGGAGTTTTCGACGCGGTCGCCGTACCCGCCGGCTCGGAAACTCATCGACGCGGGGGCGGTCGTGGCGCTGGCCACGGACTGCAATCCCGGGTCCTCGTACACGACGTCGATGCCGTTCTGCATCGCGCTCGCCGTGCGCGAGATGGCCATGACGCCGGCCGAGGCCGTGCTTGCCGCTACGCGCGGTGGGGCGGCGGCGTTGCGCCGGGATGACATCGGGCGGCTGACGTACGGGGCGCGCGGCGACCTCGTCGTGCTGGACGCCCCCTCGTACGTGCACCTGGCCTACCGGCCCGGGGTGCCGCTCACCAACCACGTCGTGCTCAATGGGGAGCTGGTTTGATCACCATCACCGCCTCTGGCATCAGTCCCGACGACCTGATCGCGGTCGCCCGGGCCAACGCGCGGGTGACCCTCGCGCCGGACGCGCTCGACGCCATGCGGGCGAGCCGGTCCATTGTGGACGCGATCGAGCGGGACGGGCGCCCGGTGTACGGGGTGTCGACCGGGTTCGGGGCGCTGGCCAACACGTTCATCGCGCCGGAGCGACGGGCCGAGCTGCAGCACGCGCTGATCAGGTCGCATGCGGCCGGGGTCGGGGCGCCGATGCCGCGGGAGGTGGTCCGGGCGATGATGCTGCTGCGGATTCGCTCGCTGGCGATGGGGCGGTCGGGCGTGCGGCCGGAGGTCGCGCAGGCGCTCGTCGAGTTGCTCAACGCCGACATCACGCCGTGGGTGCCGGAGCACGGGTCGCTCGGGGCCTCCGGCGATCTTGCCCCGCTGGCCCATTGCGCGCTGGTGCTGATCGGCGAGGGATGGGTACTGGCGAAGGACGGCACCCGGATCACCGCGCTCGACGCCGGGGTGTCGCCGATCGCGCTCTCCTCGAAGGAGGGGCTGGCGCTGATCAACGGCACCGACGGCATGCTCGGCATGCTGATCATGGCCATCGAGGACGCGCGGCACCTGTTCACGATGGCGGACATCACGGCGGCGCTGTCGATCGAGGCGATGCTCGGGTCCGACCGGCCGTTCATGCCGGAGTTGCACGAGATCCGGCCGCATCCGGGGCAGGCGGCGTCGGCGGCGAACCTCCACCGGCTGCTGCAGGGCTCGCCGATCATGGATTCGCACCGGGACGACCTGGTGCACGCGGTGCAGGACGCGTACTCGATGCGGTGCGCGCCGCAGGTGGCCGGGGCGGCGCGGGACACGCTGGAGTTCGCGGCGACGGTGGCCGGGCGGGAGCTGCGCTCGATCGTAGACAACCCGGTGGTGCTGACCGACGGGCGGGTCGAGTCGACGGGCAACTTCCACGGGGCGCCGCTCGGGTTCGCCGCGGACTACCTGGCGATCGCGGCGTCGGAGGTCGGGGCGATCGCCGAGCGGCGGGTCGACCGGCTGCTCGACGTGACCCGCTCGCGGGACCTGCCGCCGTTCCTGACGCCGGACGCGGGCGTGAACTCGGGGCTGATGATCGCGCAGTACACGGCGGCGGGAATCGTCGCGGAGAACCGGCGGCTGGCCGCACCGGCAAGCGTCGACTCGCTGCCGACGTCGGGGATGCAGGAAGACCACGTGTCGATGGGGTGGGCGGCGACCAAGAAGCTGCGGACCGTGCTCGACAACCTGTGCAGCATTCTCGCGGTCGAGCTGCTTTCGGGTGTACGGGGCATTCAGCTGCGAACCCCGCTCGAACCGTCGCCGGCCGGGAAGCTGGCGGTCGAACTGGTCGAACAGTTCGCGGGCGGACCGGGCCCGGACGTGTTCCTCGCCCCGGTGATGGAAGCGGCCCGCGGCATGGTGCGGTCGCGGGAGCTGAAAAAGGCGATCGAACAGGTAGCGGGGCCGCTCGCATAGAAGCTCAGCAGCAAGCGGCCCCCACCGAAAGCCGGAAACGGCCACCGCCGAAAGCCGACGCCGGAAAGCGGCCACCGCCGAAAACCGAAGCCGGAAGCGGCCACCCTTAAAAACCGGAAGCGGCCGCCACCGAAAACCGGAAGCGGCCGCGCCAGGAAAGAAGCAGCTACAAAACGGCGGCAAGGGCGCGGAAGGCGATCCCCCGATGGCTGATCGCGTCCTTCGCCTCGGGCGAAAGCTCCGCGGTCGTTTCCGTGTGCCCGTCCGCGACGAAGATCGGGTCGTACCCGAACCCGCCGTCGCCACGCGGCGCGCGGATCAGCCGGCCGCGCATCTCGCCGCGGAAGACCTGCTCGCGGCCGTCCGGGTGGACCAGGGCGGCCGCGCAGACGAAGGCCGCGCCCAGGTGCTCGTCCGGCACGTCCCCGACCTGCGCGAGCACGAGACGAAGGTTGGCCCCGTCGCGGTCGGGTGCGCCGCTGGGCAGCCCCGACCAGCGCGCCGAGAAGACGCCGGGCATTCCGTTGAGCGCGTCCACGGCCAGGCCGGAGTCGTCGCCGATGCTGGGCAGCCCGGTGTACTGCACCGCCTCACGGGCCTTGAGCAGCGCGTTCTCCTCGAAGGTGAGCCCGGTCTCGGGCGCCTCGGGGTAGGTGTCGACGTCGTCGAGGCCGACGAGCTCGATGTGCGGCGCCGAGGACTCCAGGACGCGGCGCAGCTCCACGAGCTTCTTCTTGTTCCGGGTCGCGAGCAGCAGCTTCATCCGGCCAGCGCCTTCTGCTGCAGCGTGGTCAGCTCGGCGCAGCCCCGCGCGCCCAGGTCGACGAGCGTGTCGAGCTCGGCGCGGGTGAAGATGCCCTGCTCGCCGGTGCCCTGGACCTCGACGAACTCGCCGTTGCCGGTGCACACCACGTTCATGTCGACGTCCGCGATCACGTCCTCCTCGTAGCAGAGGTCGAGGCGCGGGTCGCCGGCGATGATCCCGACCGAGACGGCGGCGACCGAGCGGTGCAGCACGTCGGCGGGCTTGCCGGCGAGCTTGCGCTGGGTGGCGAGCCAGCCCACGGCGTCGTGGAGGGCGACATACGCGCCGGTGATCGCGGCCGTGCGGGTGCCGCCGTCGGCCTGCAGCACGTCGCAGTCCAGGACGATCGAGTTCTCGCCGAGGGCCTTCAGGTCGATGCAGGCGCGCAGGCTGCGACCGATCAAACGCGAGATTTCGTGGGTACGGCCACCGATCTTGCCCTTCACGCTCTCGCGGTCGCTGCGGGTGGTGGTGGCGCGCGGGAGCATCGAGTACTCGGCGGTCAGCCAGCCCAGGCCGGAGCCCTTGCGCCAGCGCGGCACGCCCTCGGTGACGCTGGCGGTGCACAGCACGCGGGTGGCGCCGAACTCGATGAGCACGGATCCCTCCGGGTGCATGCTCCACTGGCGGGTGATCGATACGGGTCGGAGCTGGTCGGCGTTACGTCCATCGGGTCGGGCCATGACAGCCAGCCTACGGAAACGCCGCACCACGGCCTCAGGCGACCTTCCCGGAAACCGCCACGGAGTCCAACTCCAAAGGCGAGCCGTGCCGCCACTCGGACCAGGCGAGCCGCGCCAGGCCGGGCAGCAGGTCGGTCGAGCGGCGGATCACCCAGTGCGTCCCCGCCGTGGACAGCCACAGGCCCTGCGCGAGCTTCGACGGCGGCCGGCTGCTCGGCTCCGGCGACGGCCGCTGCGGGTCCAGCCCGTCCGCGAGCAGCGACTTCACGACCCCGCGCTCGTCCAGCAGGTCGAAGAACGAGCAGGCCAGGAACCGGTGCCCGCGCTCGCTCGGGTGCAGGCGATCGACGCTCCACATGTCCCGCTGGTACGAGTCCGGGTGCCCGGCCGCGTCGAAGTGCACGGTGTCGTACTGCACCGCGATCCGGTCCGCCGCCTCGTTGATCTCGGCCATCCGGCGGGCGAGCGGGCGGGCCAGCGGACCGGGCAGGCCGAAGATGGCGCCGGGGGCGGGCAGCCGGATGGTGAGCACCTCCGCCCCCGACTCGCGCAGCGTGCCGACGGTCCGCTCGAGGTGCCCGGCGAACCGGGTCGCGTCGAACGGATCGCGCAGCGTGTCGTTGGTCCCGATGACCACGGCGGCGACGGTCGGGGCCACCGCCAGGGCCTTGGGCAGCTGGTCGCGCTCCAGGTCGTGGACGCGGGCCCCGCTGGTCGAGAAGTTGTGCAGCCGCAGGCCGAGCGCCTGGGCGAAGATCGGCGCCCAGCCGCGCCACTTGCCTTTGACGCGGTCGCCGTAGCCCGCGGTGGTCGAATCACCAAGAGCAGCGAACACGGTCACAGGATCACCCCCGAAGAGCGGGTCCGGAGCAGGCACGGATCACGAGACCGCTCCGGACAGGACGAGCGAGTGGTGCACGGCGAGGAACCCGGCGACCGCGGCCGGCCAGGAGAACTGCTCGGCGCGGGCGCGGGCGGCGGCGCGACGGGCGGCGTCGGGGCGCTCGAGCACTTGCAGTACACCCGAAGCGAAATCGTTGGTGACGGCGACACCGGCGGCGCCGATCACCTCGGGCAGGGCGGACGCCGCGTCCACGACGACGGGCGTGCCGCAGGCCAGCGCCTCCAGGGCCGCCAGCCCGAAGGTCTCGATCGGTCCGGGCGCGATGACGACGTCGGCCGTGGCGAGCAGGGAGGCGACCGCGGTGCGCTCGGTCACGAACTCCATGAAGTGCACCTCGTGGCCCCGGGCCTGCTCCTGCAGCCGGGCGCGCAGCGGGCCGTCGCCGGCCACCACGAGCACCGCGTCGACCCCGCGCTTGCGCAGGGCCACCAGGGCGTCGACGGAACGCTCGGGCCGCTTCTCCGAGGAGAGCCGGCCGCAGTGCACGAGCAGCACCTGGTCCGGCTTGGCGTAGCGGGCCCGCAGGGTGTCGTCGTAGCGGGACGGGTTGAACAGCTCCAGGTCGACGCCGAGCGGCACCTGGGCGAGGTTGCCGGCCCCGATGCGCCGGAACTCGTTGGCGGCCCAGCCGGTCGTGCAGACGATCCGGTCGTACGAGCGGAAGCTGCGCGTGTTGAGCATGTTCGCCCACGGATTGCTCAGCGGGCCGGCGAACGTGAGCAGCCCGGCGAGGCTCTCGTGGGAGATCATCACGGACGGGATGCCGCGCTCGCGGGCCCAGCGGCCGGTCCAGCGCAGCGTGAAGCGGTCGGAGACCTCGAGCCGGTCGGGTTCGAGCCGCTCGAGCAGCTTCTGCAGCCGCCGCCGGGACAGGATCACGCGGTACCCGCCGGTGCCGGGCACGATCGGGCCGGGCAGCGTGATCACGCGGCCCTGCGAGGTCATCTCGTCGCCGTACTCGGACCCGGGCACGATGAGGATCGGCTCGTGACCGGCGGCGAGGTACCCCTCCCCGAGCGCCTGCAGCGCCGTGCGCAGGCCTCCGGAGCGCGGCATCACGAAGTTCGCGAGCCGCACTATGCGAGAGCTCATGCGGGAATCGGGACGGACCGCGCGGCGATGCCGCCCGAGTGCACGTCGACGTAGTGCTTGATCAGCTCGTCCCCCACCGCGGCCCAGGTCCGGGAGGCCACCGCCACGCGAGCGGCCACCCCCATCGCCAGGCGCCGGTCGGTGTCGTCGACCAGCGAGGCCACCGCCGCCACGAGCGAGGAGGCGTCGCACGGCGGGACCAGCAGGCCGGTGCGGCCGTCGTCGACCAGGTCCAGCGGGCCACCCTGGGCCGGCGCCACCACGGGTACGCCGCTGGCCAGGGCCTCCTGGATGGTCTGGCCGAACGTCTCGAACGGCCCGGTGTGCACGAAGAGGTCGAGGCTGGCGAAGATCCGGGCCAGCTGCGCCCCGCGCCGCTCGCCGAGGAAGACCGCGTCCGGCATGGCGCGCTCGAGGTTGGCCCGGGCGGGGCCGTCGCCGACCACGACCACCCGGACGCCGGGGATGCGGCTGACCGGGGCGAGGAGATCGACGCGCTTCTCGACGGCGAGCCGGCCGACGTAGCCGACGATCACCTGTCCTTCGGCGGCGACCGCGCGGCGCAGGGCGGCGGAGCGGTGTCCGGGGTCGAAGCGGGAGGCGTCCACGCCGCGGCGCCAGAGCCAGACCCGCTCGATGCCGTGGGAGTGCAGGGCGGTGGCGGCCGCGGTGGACGGGGCGAGGGTCCGGTCGGCGGCGTTGTGGATGTGCCGCAGCCAGCGCCAGGCGGCCTGCTCGCCGAGGTTCGACTTGTAGTACAGGCGGGCGTAGGCGGGCACGTCCGTCTGGTAGACGGCCACCGTGGGCAGGCCCAGCGACGCGGCGACGGTCATGCCCCGGGCGCCCAGCACGAACGGGCTGGCCAGGTGGACGAGGTCGGTGCGGTGCGCCTTCAGGGCGGTGGCCAGGCGGCGGCTGGGCAGCCCCAGCCGGAAGCTCCCATAGCCGGGCGTGGCCACGGAGGGCACCCGGATGATCGAGTACGGGAACGAGCCGGTGACCGAGCGCGCCCCGGAGGACGGCTGAGGAGCGATCACGAGCGGCTCGTGGCCACGCGCGACGAGGTGTTCGGCGACCCGGACGACGGAGTGGGCCACACCGTTCACATCGGGCGGGAACGATTCGGTGACGATCGCGATCCGCATGCCATGACCATGAGGGGGGTGTCCATGCATGCGGCCACAGTAGGTTGACCAGTCGGCAAACGGGGCCCTAAATGTCGTACCTGGCCCCGGGTCGGACGATATCAATTTGGCCAGCGAAGGCGCTCGATGCCGCTTCGAGGGTCAGGGCCTCGCTCCCCCACGCCGGGACCAGGTGCGTGAGCAGCAGCCGGCCGACCCCGGCCTTGGTGGCGTGCTCGGCCGCTTCCCGGCCGGTCAGGTGCAGGTCGGGCGGGTTGTCGACGCCGTCGAGGTAACTTGCCTCACACAGGAACGCGTCGGCGCCCTGGGCCAGCCGGATCAGGGCCTCGCAGGGCGCGGTGTCGGCCGAGTACGTGAGGACCTTGCCGTCGTGTTCGAGGCGCACGCCGTACGTCTCGATCGGATGGTTGACGCGGTCCACGGTCACGCCGAACGGGCCGATCGGGAAGCTGCCGGGCTGCAGGGCGTAGAAGGTGTACACGTCACCGATGGACATCGGCTCGTTCTCGCCGCCGTAGGCCGAGGAGATCCGCTCGGGGGCGTTCACCGGCGCGTAGACCGGCAGGGGCGGGAACGGGCCGGCGGGGGCGTAGCGGCGGGCCACGATGTACGAGCAGGCGTCGAGCATGTGGTCGCAGTGCAGGTGCGACAGCAGGATGGCGTCGACCGCGTAGAGGCTGCCGTAGCGCTGCAGCGCCGACATGGAGCCGGGCCCGAAGTCCATCAGCAGGCGGAAGCCGTCCGCCTCCACGAGGTAGGCGGAACAGGGCGCCTCCGGCCCCGGAAAGCTGCCGGCGCAGCCGAGAACCGTGAGCCTCATGATGCTGCCCTCAACCCGCCGTCTCCTCGTCTTCGTACCAAACCGTGGATCGCATATGGCCAGGACCCGTCAGGGTGAGGATAGATCCAATCCTTGAACAGGCACGGCTTGGCCCGTTCACGCTGCGCAGCCTACGCCGCGGGGGCTGCTCAGGCCGAAAGATCCGGGGGCGGATGTCGCCAACGTGACACGCTCGCGTCACGGTCGCCCACCTCGCTCGTTGCACGCTGTGAAGCGGTAACAGAGGAGGCGACCGTGTCGGTTGACGTGTCCCGAGCCAAGCGACTGCGCCGGCAGCTGCCCGACGCGTTTCGCCTGCCCACGGAGGCCGACCCGCGCCCCGACAACCGTCAGATCGCCGCGGTCTGCGCGTGGGCGGCGGCGCTGGGCCTCGGGGGCATGGCGGTGGCGCTGCGGGCGTTCGTCGGGCTCATCGCCGAATACCGCGTCTGGTACGGCCCGGTCGTCATCACCATCGGCCTGCTCGGCCTGGCGTGCACGATCGCCGCGTTCGCGAGCGTGCACCGCCGCCGCCTCCCGTACGCGCTGCTGGGCGCCGCCTCGGTGAGCCTGCTGGTCGGCTGGGTCGTCACCGGGCTCTAAGCCCAGAGCTGGCCCTCGAGCGCCGTCTCCGCCTCGGCGAGGGTGCCGCCGTAGGCGCCGGTGGAGAGGTACTTGAAGCCGCCGTCGGCCACCAGGAACACCACGTCGGCCCGCTTGCCGGCCTTGAGCGCCTGGTGGGCCACGGCGAGCGCGGCGTGCAGCACGGCGCCGGTCGAGAAGCCCACGAACATGCCCTCGACCTCGACCAGCTGCCGGGTGCGCAGCACGGAGTCCTGGGTGCCCACCGAGAAGCGGCGGGTCAGCACCTTCGCGTCGTACAACTCCGGCACATAGCCCTCGTCCAGGTTGCGCAGGCCGTAGACCAGCTCGCCGTAGCGCGGCTCGGCGGCGATGATCTCGATGTCCTCGACCTTTTCGCGCAGGTACCGCCCGACGCCCATGAGCGTGCCGGTGGTGCCCAGGCCGGCCACGAAGTGCGTGATCGTGGGCAGGTCGCGCAGAATCTCCGGGCCGGTCGACTCGTAGTGGGCGCGGGCGTTGGCCTCGTTACCGTACTGGTAGAGCATCACCCAGTCCGGATGCTCGGCCGCGATCTCCTTGGCCACGGCGACGGCCCGGTTGGAGCCGCCGGCCGCGGGCGAGGTGATGATCTCGGCGCCGTACATCCGCAGCAGGGCCGTGCGCTCGGCGGAGACGTTCTCCGGCATCACGCAGACCAGCCGGTAGCCGCGCAGCTTGGCCACCATGGCCAGCGCGATGCCGGTGTTGCCGCTGGTCGGCTCGATGATCGTGTCACCGGGGCGGAGGCGGCCCGCTTCCTCGGCCGCCTTAACCATCCACAGCGCCACGCGGTCCTTGACGCTCCCCGTCGGGTTGCGGTCCTCGAGCTTGGCCCACAGCCGCACGTCGGCGCTCGGCGAGAGCCGGGGCAGGCCGACGAGCGGCGTGTTGCCGCACGCGTCGAGCAGGGACTCGTAGCGCGCCACGGGATCAGCCGCGAAGAGCGTGCGCGGCGGCGAACGCGAACGCGCCGCCCGCGACGGCGGGCAGGATCGTCACGGAGTCGCCGTCGTTGAGCTTCGCGTCGAGCGCGCCGAGGAACCGGACGTCCTCGTCGTTGATGTACACGTTGACGAAGCGGTGCAGGCCGCCCTCACCCGTGATCAGCCGGTCCTTGAGCCCCGAGTGCCGGGAGTCGAGGTCGGTGAGCAGGTCGGCGATGGTGTCGCCGGAGCCCTCGACGGTCTTCGCGCCGCCCGTGTAGCTGCGCAGGATGGTGGGGATGCGAACCTCGATAGCCATGGGAAAACTCTCTCTTTGTGAACGACTGGACAAAACGGGTCAGAACGGATGGGGCGGCTGATCAGCTGCCGGTCTGACACTCGTAGTCGACGGTCGCCGGGCTCTGCCCGAAGAGGTACTTCTGGACGGCGTTCGAATCCACGACTGCATTAACTACCCGAACCGGCTCCTCGGTGACGGCCCCGTCCACGATGCGGAACGAACGGACCTCGGTCACCTCGGGCTCACGGGTCGAGACGAGCAGGTAGTGGGCGTTCGGCTCGCCGGCGAAGGAGACGTCCGTGCGGGACGGGTAGGCCTCGGTCGCGGTGTGCGAGTGGTAGACCACGACCGGCTCCTCGTCGGCGTCGTCCATCTCCCGCCACAGCCGCAGCTGCTCCTTGGAGTCGAACTCGTAGAACGTCATGGAGCGGGCCGCGTTCTCCATCGGCACGTGCCGCTCCGGCCGGTCGGAGCCGGCCGGACCCGCGACGATCCCGCACGCCTCGTCCGGGTGGTCCCGGCGGGCGTGCGCGACGATCGCGTCGAGGATCGCGGCGTCGATGGTCAGCACGCCCACAGCCTACCGAAACCTCCGCGTCACTTGCCCGTGACGGGTGTCTCAGCCCATCAGCGCGCCGACGAGCGACTCCTGCAGGTAGGTGAGGTACTGGTACACCGAAAGCTGCGCGACGCGGGCCGAGGTGGGGTCCTTGAGGATGGCCTCGTCCAGCTCGTCCTCGATGTCCACGTCGTCGTCGGCGATGCCCAGCCGCAGCCCGAGGGTGAGCCGCACGTCGGTCAGCGCGCGCAGCCACGCCTCGGCCTGCTCCTCGTCCAGCGCCACCTCGCCGCCCTCGACGGGCAGGGCGTCGAGCAGCAGTGCCGCCTGCTCCAGTTTCGAAGACCGAAGATCATCTTCCGTGTACCGCCTGAGCTCCGCCGACAGCGCCGGATCATCGCGGTACACGTCGGGGAACAGGCGCTCGATCACCGGATCGGTGCGGTCGAAGCCCTCGGACAGCAGCGTGATGACCTCGAGCATCACCTCGTTGAGCACGGCCGCCTCGCCCGGACCGAACCGGGCCACGCAGACGGTGCCGGCGCGCACGAACATGGTCACGACTGCTCCACCGTCGCCCAGAGGCCATGGGCCTGCAGCCGGGATGCGTCGTACTCCATCTTCTCGCGGGCGCCGCTGGTCACGATCGCCTTGCCCTTGTGATGCACATCGAGCATGAGGCGTTCGGCCTTCTCCTTGCTGTACCCGAACAGCTTCTGCAGGACCCAGGTCACGTAGCTCATGAGGTTGACGGGATCGTTCCAGACGACGGTCACCCACGGACGGTCGGTCTTGGGCACCTCGTCAACCTCGACATGGGTCTCTTCGATCGGTAGGACCTGCGGCGCCGCCATACCAACATGGTGCCATCAAGCGAGCAGCACGCCATGGTCGACCGCGTCCCCAGCGATGATCGACAGCGCCTGGCGCAGCTCGGCGTAGCGCTCGCCGATCTCGTGGCCCAGTTCGACCTCGATCTCCCGCAGCGCGTGTTGCAGCCAGCGCCGGCAGTCCTTCTTGTCCGGCAGCTTGGGCGGGCCGCCCGGGCCGGTCCGGGGCTGCCACATCGCGTACGACCCGGCATTGAGCCCCACCCCCAGCGGGGAGAGCACCTGGCCGTCCTCGGGGCCCGTCCCGGTGGCCGAGAGGCTGTCCAGCGCGCCGGCCCCGGCCAGCGAGGCCACGCCCGAGGTGGTGGTCACCAGCAGCGCCCGGTCGCGGTCCCGGCCGTCGTCACGGCCGTTGTCCACGGTGCGGCGGGCGGCGGTGGCGATGCGGGCCAGCACCACCTCGTCGGGCGGGGTGTCCAGCAGCGCGCCGAAGACCGTGTCGATCACCTCGCGGGTGTCGATGCGCAGCTGGCGGGAGCTGCGCACGGAGAGCGCGTGCAGCTGCCGGTCGAGCACCCGGGGCAGCTCGGGGCAGCCCTTGCCCGAGCCGAGCTCCTGCACGCAGCGCACGTGGATGGTGGCCAGGTCGATCGATACCCGCTCGACGGCGGCCAGGCGGCGGGCCCGGATCTCCCGGTCCAGCAGCTCCTGCCAGCCGTCGCCGGTGGCCGAGACGGTGGCCGCGGCCACGCCGCCGACCCGGGTGCCGGCCGCGGCCCGCTCGTCGGCCCAGGCCTCGAGCTGGTGGCGCAGCTCGGCGACGCCGAACGTGGACGCCGGGTCGAGCGAGACCGGGAACCAGGGCGCGGTGGCCAGGCGCGGGCCGCGCGCGGCGAGCAGGGCGCGGTTGGCCGCGAGCATCTCCGGCCACTCGTCGTGCTGGTCGATGCGGGTGAGCACGAACGCGATGCGCTCCAGCCGGTCGGCCGCGGCGGCGAGCAGGTCGAGGTCGGCCCGCCCGAGCGGGGCGGCGGCGTCGACCACGAAGAGCAGGCCGAGGCCCTCGGCGGCGGCGTCGAGGGAGATCTCGGCGGTCACCGGATCCAGGCCCCCGCTGCCGGGCGTGTCGATCAAGGAGACGCGCTTGAGCAGTGGCGACGGGTGGGCGACCTCGATCCGCCGGGCCGGGCGGACCGGGCCCTTCACCGCGCTGCGCTCCGGGAACGGGCGGGGCTCGCGGCGGCCGGGCACGTAGGCCCACGCGTCCGCGCGCTCGCCGTGGCGGAACACGACCCAGGCGTCGCCGCCGTCGATCGGCCCGGCGGCCCGCCGGATCAGGGCGTCGACCAGGGCGGTCTTGCCCGACCTGGCGGTGCCGGCGACGATCGCGCAGGCCCGATGGGCAGGTTGGGACGGGGCGGTGGACTGCCGGTGGTTCCGGCTACCGCGAATCGGCATGGCGGCTGCTGATCTCCCGCTCGTCGTGATGCCGAAGGCCGGCGCCGACGTGACGGTGAGTTCGATCAGCGGTGCCTGCATGACCCCGAAGCCCATATGTGCGACCTCCTTGTGCACGCCCGGAGAACCCGTCCGACACGCTGCCGGGCAGCCTTGCCGGGCGGGGCATCGGAACGCTACGTGAACGGGCACTTACAACAGCAGGGTTTCTGGTACTCACTGGGGCCGAACGCACTACTCAAGTTCGTGCATCCGCAGGTACACGCAGTAATCAACGTATCGATATGCTGCGACGGTGCCTCCCTGGAGCTTTGTCGGCAGAAACGCAGAACTCACCCGTGTCGCCGAGGCGGCCTCCGGTTCCACCGGTCGCGGTCTGATTCTCGGCGGCCCGCCGGGCATCGGCAAGAGCCGATTGCTGCGCGAGGGCGTCAATGCACTTGACCAGGACAGACTCGCGGTCTGGACGGCCACCGCTAACGCCGCGACGGCCGGGCTGCCGCTCGGCGGGCTGGCCCAGGTGCTCCCGCCCGACCAGCCCGCCGGCGGCTCGCCCGCCGGGCTGCTGCGCTGGGCGGTCGACGCGCTGCACCGCCAGGCCGCCGGTCGCCCGATCGTGGTCGCGATCGACGACGCGCACCTGCTCGACCCGCTGTCCGCCGCGCTCGTGTACTACGTGGCCCGCTCGGAGAACGCCACGGTGATCGGCACCGTGCGCACCGGCGAGTCGGTGCACGACCCGATCAGCGCCCTGTGGAAGGACGACCTGGTCGAGCGGATCGAGCTCGGGCCGCTCACCCTGCAGGAGACCTCCGACCTGCTGCAGCAGGTGCTCGGCGGCCCGGTCGACTCGGCCTCGGTGGACCGGCTCTGGCAGCTCTCCCAGGGCAACGCCCTGTTGCTGCGCGAGCTGGTGATCGGCGCGCACGCGGCCGGCGAGATCATCGAGAGCTACGGCATGCAGCGCTGGACCGGCAAGGTCGACCTGGCCCCGACCCTGACCGAGGTCGTCGACGCGCGCATCGGCAAGCTCACCCCGCAGGAGCGGGCGGTGCTGGAGCTGGTCGCCTTCGGCGAGCCGATCGGCCTGCCGCTGCTGGTCAAGGCGACCGACCTGGCCACGGTGGAGACGGCCGAGGAGCGCCAGCTCGTCCGCGTGGTCGTCGAGGACCGGCGGACCACGGTGCGGCTGGCCCATCCGTTGTACGGCGAGGTCGTCCGCCGCCGCTGCCCGGTCACCCGCAACCGGCGCCTGCTCGCCGACCTCGCCTCGCTGGTGGAGAACTGTGGCGCGCGGCGCCGCGACGACCTGCTGCGCGTCGCGGTCTGGCGGCTCGACTCCGACACCGCGCGCGACCCGGTGCTGCTGCTCAACGCGTGCCGGCTCGCCTTCGCGACGTACGACATGGCGCTGGCGATGCGGCTCGGGCGCGCGGCGGTGGCGGCGGGCGGCGGGTTCGACGCCGCGGAGACGCTCGCCACGATCCTCATGTTCGCCAACTGCCCCGACGAGGGCGCGCTGCTGCTGGACCAGAACGAGGGCCAGATCGGCGACGAGGGCCAGCGCAGCCGCTGGCTGGCGATCCGGCACATCATCTCGCACTGGGGCGTGGGCGACTCGTCGACCGCGGACGAGATGGACCGCCAGGCACACAAGATCGTCGACCTGCGCGAGCGCTCCCTCGCGCTGTCGGTCGAGTCGACCATGCGGCTGCACCGCGGCGACTTCGGCCAGGCCCTCACGCTGGCCCGCACGGTGCTGGACAGCCCCGCGTCCGCGCCCGGGCCGCGCGCCCTGGCCCGCTCGATCATGGGCCACCTCCAGGCGATGCGCGGCACGCCGGTGCAGACGGTCAAGGCGATGGCGCTGCTGGACGCGGACGCGACGCAGTGGCGGGCCGAGGTGCCGTACATCCAGCTGGGCATCGAGCTCGCCCGCGGCACGGCCATGATCCTCGCCGCCGACCTCGAGGCCGTCGACGCGATCGTGGCCACCGAGTTCGCGGGCATGGCCGACGCCGGCAACTTCCTGCTCGGCTCCGGCTACCTGCAGATCGTGCGGGCCCAGGCGGCCCGGCTGCGCGGACACCTGCAGGAGGGCGGCCGGGCCGCCAGCCAGGCCAGCGCCATGCTCGCCACCGGCCGGATCTTCGTCGCGCTGGCCCACGCGGAGCGGGCCCACATCGCCGCGCTGCAGGGCGACGCGGCCGGCGCCGCCGCGGCGTTCGCGCTGGCCGAGGAGGCGCACTACCGGTCCATGGAGGTCCTGTACCCCTGGCTGGAGGAGGCCCGCGCCTGGGTCGCCGTGGCCGCGGGCGACGTGACCACCGCGGCCGAGGTGCTGCGCCTGCTCGCCGCCCGCAACCGCAGCGACGGGTTCGCCGCCCACGAGATGTTCGCCCTGTACGACCTGGGCCGCCTCGGCTTCGCCGCGGAGGTCAACGAGCGGATCGGGGCCCTCGCACAGACGGTCGAGGGCCGGCTCGCCCCGGCCATGGCGTGGCACGTCCGCGCGATGGCCGAGGAGGACGGCGGCGCCCTGCTCTCGGTGGCCGAGGAGCTGGCGGACATGCAGCTGTACCTGTTCGCCGCCGAGGCCGCCGCCGGCGCCGTGACGCTGCTGCGGGGCATCCGCTCGCCGCAGACGCCGCGGGCCGCCCAGCGCCTGGCCGAGCTGCGGACGGAGTGCCCGCACGCGGTGACCCCGGCCCTGGTGGTCCCGCAGCCCATGCTGACCGGCCGGGAGCGCCAGATCGCCCGGCTGGCGGCGGCTGGGGTGCCGTCGAAGGAGATCGCGGACCAGCTTTACTTGTCCTCTCGTACCGTCGACAACCACCTCATGCGCGTCTACGCCAAGCTGGGTGTGACCGGCCGGGCCGAGCTCGCCGCCGCGCTGCGCTCGCTGCCGCCGGAGGAGTGATCGCGGTCCTGTAGCACTCGAAAGCTGCTCCGCTGCCGCCGCGCCGCGCCCGCGCTACGCCCGCGCCCGCGCTGCGCGGCGCCCGCCCTGCGCGGCGCGGCGCGGCGCGGCGCGGCGCGGCGCGGCGCCCGCCCTGCGCGGCGCGGCGCCCGCGCCCTGCACCGCGCCCCGTGCCCCTGCACCGCGCCCCTGCACCGCGCCCTGCGCCGCGCCCGCGCCCTGCACCGCGCCCTGCACCGCGCCCTGCACCGCGCCCCGCGCCCCTGCACCGCGCCCCGCGCTTTGCGCCGCGCCCTGCGCAGCCGCCCGCGCCTGCGGCCGCCCTGCGCTGCGCTCGCGCCCGCCCTGTGCCGCGCCGCCCTGCGTCGCCGCCGTGGTGCGCTTGCTGGCGGCGGGTGGAGTGATCGCGGTCCTATAGCGCTTGGAATATGTTGTTCATGTGACGACGAGCGCGTTCCTGACCGACCACTACGAGCTGACCATGCTGTCGGCGGCCCTGCGCGACGACACCGCCGACCGGAGTTGCGTGTTCGAGGTGTTCGCCCGGCGGCTGCCGATCGGGCGGCGCTACGGCGTGGTCGCGGGGACGGGGCGGCTGCTCGACCTCATCGCCGAGTTCACCTTCGGCGATGAGGAGGTCGCGTTCCTGCGCGAGCGCGGGATCGTGGACGACGCGACGGCCGATTGGCTCGGGAAGTACAAATTCCGCGGTGACGTCGACGGGTATGCCGAGGGCGAGCTGTTCTTCCCCGGCTCCCCCATCCTGACCGTGAGCGGCACGTTCGCCGAGTGCGTGGTGCTGGAGACGCTGATCCTGTCGGTGCTCAACCACGACAGCGCGATCGCGGCGGCCGCGGCCCGGATGGTCACCGCGGCGCGCGGGCGCCCGGTGATCGAGATGGGCTCGCGGCGCACTCAGGAGGAGGCGGCGGTCGCCGCGGCGCGCGCGGCCTACCTGGCCGGCTTCGCGTTCACGTCCAACCTGGAGGCCGGCCGGCGCTACGGCATCCCGACGACCGGCACCGCCGCCCACGCCTTCACGCTGCTGCACGACTCCGAGCAGGCCGCGTTCCGCTCCCAGGTGGAGGCGCTGGGCAAGCAGACCACGCTGCTGGTCGACACGTACGACATCGCCCAGGGCATCCGCAACGCGATCGCCGTGGCCGGGCCCGAGCTGCGCGCGGTGCGCATCGACTCCGGCGACCTGAGCGTGCTCGCGTCCGAGTCCCGGGCGCTGCTGGACTCGCTGGGCGCCACCGACACGCAGATCGTGGTCTCCGGCGACCTGGACGAGTACGCGATCGCCGCGCTGGCCGCCGAGCCGGTCGACGCCTACGGCGCGGGCACGGCGGTCGTGGTCGGCTCGGGCGCGCCGACCGCCGGGCTGGTCTACAAGCTCGTCGAGGTCGACGGGCGCCCGGTCGTGAAGCGCTCCGAGCACAAGGGCACGGTTGGCGGGCGCAAGACGGCGGTACGGCGGCACAAGCCCACCGGCACCGCCACCGAGGAGGTCGTCGTCTCCCTCGGCACGCCCGACGCGCAGCCGCACGACCGGGCCCTGCAGCGGCCCCTGCTGCGCGGCGGCGAGCCGGTGGCGGACCTGCCGACGCTGCGCGAGTCGCGCGAGCATCTGCGCCAGTGCCTCATCTCGATCCCCTGGGAGGGGCTCAAGCTCTCGGCCGGCGACCCAGCGGTCCCGGTCGTCATGTCCGGCGGAATTTCGGGAGGCACCGCATGACGCGGGCGTTGATCGTGGTGGACGTGCAGAACGACTTCTGCGAGGGCGGCTCCCTCGCGGTGGCCGGCGGGGCGGGAGTGGCCAAGCAGATCTCGGCCGCACTGGCCGCCGGCGGCCGGTGGGACCACGTGGTGGCCACCCAGGACCACCACATCGACCCGGGGGCGCACTTCGCCGAACACCCCGACTACGTGAGCACCTGGCCGGTGCACTGCGTGGTCGGCACCGGCGGGATCGGCTTCCACCCCAACCTGGACATCAGCCGGGTCGAGGCGATCTTCGAGAAGGGCTCCTACCAGGCCGCGTACTCCGGCTTCGAGGGCGCGGCGGACGGCGAGGGCCTCGCCGACTGGCTGCGCGAGCGGGACGTGACCGAGGTCGACGTGGTGGGGATCGCCACGGATCACTGCGTCCGCGCGACGGCGCTCGATGCGGTCCGGGCCGGCTTTGTTACAACCGTGCTCCTCGACCTGACCGCGGGTGTCATGCCCGCCACCACCGAGTCCGCCCTGGTTGAGCTGCGGGAAGCCGGGGTGACCTTGGTCGGTGAACCGGTCGTGGCCGGGAGCTGACCGTCCGGCGGATGGCACATGGCTGGACTTGCCGTGTAACAACCGACGTGTACCGTCATCCGGGCAAGCCGGTTCCGCGGCACCGATGTGAGGACTTCTCACGTCACTACGTAAGGAGCACCTACACGGAGCGTGGCGAAAATGGTTAGACTTCGCTACGCTTGCGGGACCTCGAAGGGTCGTCCATGGTGGACGGCTCAGCACCAGGAGGGTCACGTGAAGTTGTCGATCGAGACTCGCCCTTCGGATCAGCGAGAGTCAGTGCTGACGCTGAGTGGCGAAATCGACTATGAGACCGCTCAGGAGCTCCGCACCGCGGTGAGCTCAGTGCTCGACGGAAGCATCGACCTCCTTGTCATCGACCTTCAAGGGGTCACCTTCCTCGACTCCACCGGCATCGGCACCCTCGTCGTTGCCAAGCGCATCTGCCACAGCATGGGCGTCAAGCTCGACATTCGCCGGCCCAACCCCTTCATCGCGAGGCTGTTCGCGGTGGTGGGAGTGAGCGACATCCTCGGCGTGCCGATCCCGCCCGGCACCGTGTCCGGCCGCCTGCCCGCCCCGCGCGGCGGGGTCACCCAACCGGCCTGACACGCATTACAGAACGTAGTTTCTCTCCTCCGGCTCCGGCCGACCCCACCTTGACGACGCGCGCGGAGCGCCCCGCCCCTCACCCCGGCGGCGGCGCCTCCGCGCTGGCGACGAGTCGAGGTGCACGCTGCGTTATCTCTGCCGCCACCATGCGTAAGCAATTCACCCTCTCTGGCGATCACGGCGGCTTTTTCACGAAACTGTCATAGCGCGGTTTGCCCGATTCGTCCGATCTCTCGGGGCCCACACGGACGGCTGTTAGATCTCTCGGGGCCCACTCGGACGGCTGTTGCGGGCCGCTCGGACGGCCGCTGTCCCGTTGCTGTTGCGGCCCGCTTGGACCGGGCCGCCACCGCACGCTTCTGTTGCGGCCCACCTAGAGGGCCCGCTGCCGCGTCCTGTTGCGGCGCGCTCAGACGGCCGTTCCGGCGCTTCCGTTCCGGCGCTTCTGTTCCGGCGCTTCCGTTCCGGCGCTTCCGTTCCGGCCCGCTTAGACGGCCGCTACAGGCTTCGGTGCCAGCGCCCTGCAAACGGAGAACGCCCCCGACCGCGTGGCGATCGAGGGCGTTCTCAGAGCCTGTCTCAACGAGGGCTACGACTGTTCCTGGTAGCTGGCCCCGCCGTCAGCCTCGGAGCTGAGCGGCTTCGCCCCACCAGGCGGCGGCGCCTCCAGCGAGTGCCCCGGCGCGTGCGCCGGGAACCGGGCGTCGAACGCCGGCCGCTCCGAGCGGATGCGCGGCATGCTGTCGAAGTTGCGCAGCGGCGGCGGGCAGGACGTGGCCCACTCCAGCGACATGCCGTGGCCCCACGGGTCGTTCACCTCCACCACGCGGCCGGTCTTGTACGACTTCCACACGTTCCAGATGAACGGCAGCGTCGACAGGCCGGTGATGAACGAGCCGATCGTGGAGATCGTGTTCAGCGTGGTGAAGCCGTCGGTGGCCAGATAGTCCGCGTACCGACGGGGCATGCCCTGCGTGCCCAGCCAGTGCTGCACCAGGAACGTGGTGTGGAAGCCGATCGTGGTCAGCCAGAAGTGGACCTTGCCCAGCCGGTCGTCGAGCATCCGGCCGGTCATCTTCGGGAACCAGAAGTAGATGCCGGAGTACACCGCGAAGACGATCGTGCCGAAGAGCACGTAGTGGAAGTGGGCGACCACGAAGTAGGTGTCGGAGACGTGGAAGTCGATCGGCGGGCTCGCCAGGAGCACGCCCGACAGGCCGCCGAAGAGGAAGGTCACCAGGAAGCCCACCGCGAAGAGCATCGGTGTCTCGAAGGTGATCTGGCCCCGCCACATCGTGCCGATCCAGTTGAAGAACTTCATGCCGGTCGGCACCGCGATGACGAAGCTCAGGAACGAGAAGAACGGCATCAGGACCTGGCCCGTGGCGAACATGTGGTGGGCCCACACGCTCATCGACAGGGCACCGATCGCGATCGTGGCGCCGACGAGGCCTTTGTAGCCGAAGACCGGCTTGCGGCTGAAGACCGGGATGACCTCGGTGATGATGCCGAAGAACGGCAGCGCCACGATGTACACCTCGGGGTGGCCGAAGAACCAGAACAGGTGCTGCCAGAGCATCGCGCCGCCGGTCTCGGCGTCGTAGACGTGCGCGCCCAGGCGGCGGTCGGCCTCCAGGCACAGCAGCGCGGCGGCCAGGATCGGGAAGACCATGATCACCAGGACGCTCGTCACCAGGATGTTCCAGGTGAACATCGGCATCCGGAACATCGTCATGCCGGGCGCGCGCAGGGTCAGCACCGTCGTGATCATGTTGACCGCGCCGAGGATCGTGCCGAGGCCGGAGAGCACCAGGCCGACGATCCAGAGGTCGGCGCCCACGCCGGGCGAGTTGATGATGCTGTTCAGCGGCGCGTAGGCGAACCATCCGAAGTCCGCGGCGCCGCCGGGCGTGATGAAGCCGACGAGCGTGATCGTGCCGCCGAACGCGTACAGCCAGTACGCGAAGGCGTTCAGCCGCGGGAACGAGACGTCCGGCGCGCCGATCTGCAGCGGCGTGATGTAGTTCGCGAACGCGAAGACGATCGGCGTCGCGAAGAACAGCAGCATGATCGTGCCGTGCATGGTGAACAGCTGGTTGTACTGCTCAGGGGAGAGAAACTGCAGACCCGGCCGGGCCAGCTCGGCGCGCATGAGCAGCGCCATGAAGCCGCCGATCATGAAGAACACGAACGACGTGATGAGGTACATCAGGCCGATCTGCTTCGCATCCGTGGTGCGCAGCAGCCGAGCGAACGCCGAGCCCTTGACCGGCTTGTGCACCGGCCAAGGCCTGGTGACGATCGGCTTCGGTGCGACGGTGGTCACGAAAGGCCTCCTGAGGCTGTTGAACCAGCTGGCGAGCCAGCTCCGCGAGGCTCCGGGCGATCGGCAGTGCGATCAACACGTCACCCCGCAGGCAGAATAGTCCCTTCGCCCGACGCGAAAACGCTGGGGTTCAGCTCCCGCCCTTGGCCCCGAAGTCAAAGCTGATGGCACCCGCCGCGATCGCGGCCAGCACCAAGAGAATGATCCCCCAGAAGATCAGCCGATCGGCGGGAGTTGGGCTTTTCACTGCACCGATGAGCCGGCTGCCGAGCGGCTCGACCTGCGGCGCCGGCGGGGTGTCGACCACGACGGTGTCGGCATTGTCCGCGACGGGCGCCACCGGGGCGGGCGCCAGGCGGCGCTCGGGGAGGGCCTGCAGCACGATCAGGACGGCCCCGGCGAGCACCAAGAGCACCCCGAGCACCGCGACGATCACAGCGATCCAGTCACGCATCCTTGCCTCCTTCGATGCAGCGAGGCTAGAGAACCCGGCGGGTGCGCGTCGAGACCTGACTCACGGCCCGGCGCTGAAATTTACAGTCAGAACCCCGGTAGCGAAACCTTGCGGCAATCTCGTGTTGACACCGCAGAAACCGTGTATGACGCTCCGATATGGAAGCGCTCCCAAAATCGACGACTTGCTATCTAAGGAGGTCGCGATGTCGATTACCGCCGCTCCGGAAACGCAGGATCCCACGCACGACCCCATGCGTGACACCGCCGAACACCCCACCCTCGCCCACGTCGCCGCGCTCGCGGGCGTTTCTTCCGCCACCGCCTCGCGCGTGCTCAACGGTTCCGCTCGCGTCTCGCCGGCCGCCCGCCAGCAGGTCCGCGACGCCGTTGACCGGCTCGGTTACGTCCGTCAGCGCGCCGCCCGCGCTGTGGACCGCCGCCCCCGCTCCGTCGCCGCCGTGGTGTGCGAACCCAACGCACGCCTCTTCGCCGATCCGTTCTACTCCCGGGTGCTGGCCGGGGCCAGTGCCGCGTTCGCCGAGCGCGACATGCCCATGCTGCTCGCGGCGGGCGAGCGGCCGGCCTCGCTGCAGCGGTACCTCAGCAGCGGGCACATCGACGGCGTGCTGCTGATCTACTGCCGCAGCAGCCACCCCCTCGTCGTCACGCTCCCCGCACTCGGTGTGCCGGTCACCCTCATCGGCCGGCCGTTGCAGGGCAGCGCGCTGTCGTACGTCGACGCGGACAACCGCGGCGGCGCGCGGCAGGCGGTGGAGTACCTGGCCCGGACCGGCCGCCGCCGCATCGTGACGATCGCCGGCCCGCCGGACGTCTCGGCCGGGGTGGACCGGCTGGCCGGGTTCCGTGAAGGCCTCGAGCGGGCGGGCCTGGACCCGGGCCCGATCGCCTACGGCGACTTCACCCGCCCGGCCGGCGTACACGCGATGACCCGGCTCTTGGATCATCGCCCCAACCTCGACGCCGTCTTCTGCGCGTCGGACCTGATGGCGGTCGGTGCGCTGCACGCACTGCGGCAGTCGGGCCGGCGGGTGCCCGAGGACGTCGCGCTGGTCGGCTTCGACGACCTGCCGCTCGCGTCGTTCACCCAACCGCCCCTGACCACGATCAAGCAACCGGTCGAGGAGATCGGCGCGGCCGCGGCCCGCCAGCTGCTCGCCCAGATGTCCAACGAGCCCTGGGACGAACCACCGGTCCTGCCCACCACCCTGGTCCGCCGCCAGAGCGCCTGACGCATGTGATCTTTCTCGGGAGTTCGGACCCCACACCCGCGCTCCCGCTGCATCCAAGCGCCGCTATCCAGGCGAATGACTGGGTATGCGGCTCTTGGACCTGTTGGACGCGGCCCGGGACCTGGACAGCGGCGCCGTCGCCGGCATCGTCGTCACCCTGACGGCGCGGCACGGCGTCGCCAGGACCTGGACCGGGGCCTGCGTACCCGCCCTGCGTCGGGCCGGGGCGGGTAGCGGCCCCTTCGACATCGCGGTCGAGCACGTGCTCAGCGAGGGCATCGCCCGCGGCCTCGACCTGTCCAGCGTCCCGCGCCACGGCGACATCCGCAGCAACCACGTCCTGCTCGCGTGCACCCCCGGCGAGGAGCACGACCTCCCGCTCAAGGCCCTCTCCGCCGCGCTGTTCGAGCGGCGCATCGGCACCTTCCCGCTCGGCCCCGGCGTCCCGTGGCGCTCCTTGCGGGCGGCGACCGAGCGCACGGCGGCGGGTACCGCCGTGATCTGGTCCCAGACCGCCACCACCGCCGACGCCGCGGGACTGCTCGCCACGGCCGCCGAATTCCCCGCCACCACGTTCGCTCCCGCGGGCCCCGGATGGCTCACGGCCGGGGTGGTGCCGGCCCTCACCCGCGCGGGACTTTGCCATCTCACCTCCCTCGACCTGGCCATATCCGCCTGCGCGCGGGTCCCGGAGCCGCTAGACATGGAGGCGTGAAGGCGATCACGCTCACCGCGGAGCACACGCTGGCCCTGCGGGACCTTCCCGATCCGCGCCCGGCCCCGGACCAGCTGCTGCTGGCCATCCGGGCGGCCGGTGTCGACCGCACCGACTTGGACCCCTCCGCTGCCCCTGCTCCTGCCCCGTCCGGGCCCGGCTCCGACGCGTCCGTGCCGGGCTCCGACGCGTCCGGCTCGGCCGCGTCCGGGCTCCCACTCGACGCGCGCGCTGCCGGCGCAGCCGGGTCCGCTTCTGGCGCGTCCGCGTCCGGATCTGCTTCCGGCGCGTCTGCTTCCGGGTCGTCTGCGTCCGGGTCGTCTGCGTCCGGGTCTGCATCCGGCACGTCTGCTCCCGGGTCTGCTTCTGGATCGGCCGGTTCCGGTGCGCGGGCGGAGAGCGTGCCCGGGCGCGAGGTGGCGGGCGTCGTGCTCGCCCACGGTCCCGAGGTCACCGGGTTCGTCGTGGGCGACGAGGTCTACGCCTGGGCCGAGGGCGCCTACGCCGAGCGGGTCACCGTCCCGGAGCGCGCCGCCGCCCACAAGCCGGCGGGTCTGACGTTTGTGGAAGCCGCAGCGGTACCCCGGGCAGCAGTCACCGCCCTGCAAGCCCTCCGCGCCGCTGGCACCGGCGAGGGCGACGTGGTGCTGATCCACGACGCGGCGAGCGGCCCCGGCCACTTCGCCGTGCAGATCGCCCGGGCCCTGGGCGCCGAGCGCGTCCTGGGCACGGCCCCCGAGGCCGACCGCGACTTCCTGCGCGAACTCGGCGCCGAGCCCGTCGACGACCCCATGGAGCCGGTGGACGTGGCCGTGGACCTGGTCGGCGGCGACACGACGGCGGCCGCCCTGCGCGAGGTCCGCGACGCCGCCCGCGCCGTCTCCACCGTCAACCCGGCCATCGCGGCAGCCGGCGGCCGGTACGTGCCCGCCGAACCCTCCGCCGCCGACCTCCGCTGGCTGGCCGAGCTTGCCGACCGCGGCCGCCTGCGCGTGGCCCTGCACCGCGAACTGCCGCTCGCCGAGGCCGCCGACGCGCACCGCCTCCTGGACACCGGCCACGTCCGGGGCAAGCTGGTCCTGACCCCATAACAAAACTCGACCGGCACGCCGGCCGGTGCTGGACCTTGATCACGTCCCCGCCGAGCGGTGGGCCCGACCAGGTCGCCACCATCACCGTCGAGGTCCGCCTCGAAACCGGGGCCGAAACACAGTCGAGGCCGGGAACACCCCCGGCAGGTGGTGCCCCGACCTCGACCGCATCAGCGTCGCCTTTGTGCTGACCACCCCAGCGAGGCAACGACATGAGCAACGTTTTGGCGTGACCGCGCGCCGGTGGACCATCCAGGGAGGCTTCCGGTTTTTCCGGCGCCGGTCACACCAAGAACTATGCGGGCCTGACCTGGGGACCGCCCCAAACGGCGCTGTGAAGTTCCTGAGTACCGGGGCCCGTCAGGCCACGCGCAACGTCTCCCCGAGCACCCGCACGACGTCGCCCTTGTGCAACTGCCGCCCCCGCCGGGTGTCAACCTCGCCGTTCACGCTCACTTCGCCGTCGAGGATGAGCTCCTTGCTCTCCCCACCGGACTCCATGACGTCGGCAAGCTTCAGAAACTGACCCAGGCGAATCATGTCGCCCCGGATCTCGATGTCTCTCACATCGCGCAGCGTATCCGCCGCCGCCCGGACACCCGGGAACGGCGCACCACCGCAGGCCACGCCGCCACCCGCAGCCCACACCGCCCGCACGCAGCCCACGCCGCCCGCACGGCACGGACGACGCGGGAACAGCGCACGGACGCGCGGAGACAGCGCACGGACGCGCGGGAACAGCGCGCCGGCGCTCCGATGCGGCGGTGACGATCCCGAGCGCGACGGCGGGCGACGACGGCGGGCGACGTGAGCGACGGCGGCGGCAGGCGACGACCACGGTGGTGACGTGGACGACGTAGGCAAGGTGGACGACGACCGCGGTGGCGAGGTAGGCGACGTAGGCGAGGTGGGCAACGACCGCGGTGGCGAGGCGGGCGAGGCGGGCGACGACGGCGGCGGGCGGTCGGGTGGGCTGACCAGCGGTGGAGCCGCTAACCAAAGTGCTCCTGAAAAAGCGTTGCGGGTGATCCACGGAGCTGGCTACGTTGGTCGTACACGGGAAAGGAGGTGGTCCAAAGTTGTGTAGCAATGGGACTCGTGAGGTGACTGTCCGCTAGTCGCCGTCCTCTGGACTCGCACTTCGTGTGTCCGCCCGGATGGCGGTCAGGCGAATACGAGACAGCCACCCAGCCCCCGAGGCTTTCCGGTGTCAGTCCAACCGGCCCACGCGCAACAGCGCGGGAACCTCGGGGGCTGTTCCATGTCCAAGGCCAGGGTCCAAGGTCAGGGTCCACCGTCAGGACCCGAACGAGGGGGCTCCGGAACCACGGGGCCGTCCGGCGGTTCTCGTGCGGGCCGGGGATTCCTTATTCTGTGGCGGTGATCTCCGCCGAACGACTTCGCGCTCATGTCGAGGCGCTCACCGCGCACGGGCCCCGGTTCGAGGACCAGCCGGGGGTGCCGGCGTGCTTGCGGTACATCACCGATCAGCTCTCGGCGATGGGGCTGAAGGTCCGCGTCGAGCGGTACGGCACCGAGTTGCACCAGGTGAACCTGGTCGCCGAGATCGAGGGTGGCACCTCCGACGACGCGGTTGAGCTCTGTGCGCACTGGGACTCCGTGGAGAACACGCCCGGGGCCGATGACAACGCCAGCGGGGTGGCCGGGGTGCTGGAGGCCGCGCGGGTGCTGCGCGACGCCGAGCTTCCCGCGCGGACGATCCGGTTCTGCCTGTTCGGCGGGGAGGAGGCGCACTTCGACGGCAGCGCCGCGCATCAGGCCTTCATCACCGCGCAGACCGAGGCGATCGTGTTCGAGATGATCGGGTACACCGCGCCCTACCAGCGCTTTCCCGAGGAACTGGCCGGCTTCATCCAGGCGCCCGAGCGCGGCGACTTCATCGGGCTGGTGGCCGACGAGGCGTCGCAGGGGTTGCTGGGGCGGTTGGCCAGGCACCTGGAGGTACCGACGCTGCCTCTTGTTCTTCCGGCTTTCGCGCAGGAAGTGGCGATGCGCAGCGATCACGTGCCGTATTGGGAGGCGGGGCGGCGAGCGGTGCTGGTGACCGACACGGCGGACTATCGCAACCCGAACTATCACGGGCCGGGCGACACCGCGGACACGCTGGACTATGAGTTCGCGGCCGGGGTGGTCAGGGCCGCCGTGCGGACGATCATCGAGCTGGCGCAGTGACGCAGATCACGATGGGATGCGGTGAGCGGTGTCCATCCGACTGCTGATCGCCGACGACCAGGCGCTGGTGCGCGGCGCGCTCGCGGCGTTGCTCGATCTCGAGGCCGACCTGGACGTCGTGGCCGAGGTCGGGCGCGGGGACGAGGTCGTCGCGGCCGCGCGGGAGCACCGGCCCGACGTCGCGCTGCTCGACGTGGAGATGCCGGGGCTGGACGGGATCGCGGCCGCGGCGGCGCTGCGCAAGGCGCTGCCGTCGTGCAAGGTGCTGATGGTGACCACGTTCGGGCGGCCGGGGTATCTGCGCCGGGCGATGGCCGCGGGCGCGTCGGGCTTCGTGGTCAAGGACACGCCGGCCAAGCAGCTCGCCGACGCGGTACGCCGCATCGCCCAAGGCCTGCGCGTCGTCGACCCCACGCTGGCCGCGGAGACGCTCGCGAACGGGGACAGTCCGCTGACGCCGCGGGAGGCCGACGTCCTGCGCGCCGCCCGCGAAGGTGGCACGGTCGCCGACGTCGCCGGGCAGCTGGGGCTCTCCGAGGGAACCGTGCGCAACCATCTGTCGGCGGCGATCGGCAAAACGGGGGCGCGGACGCGCGCGGAAGCGGTGCGGCTGGCGGACGAGAACGGCTGGCTCTAAGCGGACGCGCGCGGAAGCGGTGCGGCTGGCGGACGAGAACGGCTGGCTCTAAAGGGATAGCAGGGCTGAATCATTCCGGCCGGGGACGTAGAGTCGCGGCATGACCGCACTTCTCGCCAGCGGCCGCGACGCGGACATCTATGCGCTCGACGAGCGGCGAGTACTCCGGCGGTACCGGCGCGGCGGGGACGTGACGTCGGAGGCGGCCACGATGCGGTACGTCGCCGATCATGGATTTCCGGTCCCGCGCATCTACCACGCCGAGGGCGCTGACCTGGTCATGGAGCGCCTCGAGGGCCCGACGATGCTGCAGGCCCTCGGCGACAGCACGCTCGACCTGCGCTCCGGCGCGACCGTGCTGGCCGACCTGCTGGAGCGGCTGCACAAGGTGCGCGTGCGCTCGGCCACCGACCCCGGCACCCGCATCCTGCACCTCGACCTGCACCCCGAGAACGTGATCATGACCGAGGGCGGGCCGGTCGTCATCGACTGGCGCAACAGCTGCGAGGGGCCGCCGGAGCTGGACGTGGCGATGACGGCGCTCATCATCGCGACCGTCTCGGTGATGCCCGGGCACCAGTTCGAGCACCACGCGGAGCCGTTTCTCGACACGCTGATGAGTTGCAGCCGCGACAACCCGCTCTCGCAGCTCGAGGCGGCCGTGCACCGGCGGGTGGCCGACCCCAACGTGACCGCCGAGGAGAAGGCGCATCTCCACGAGGCCAAACTCCTGGTGACCACCGCCGCGCGGGCGCATTTCTGAGGCGAGATAACCCGATCGGGGCGGCGTCCGCGCGTCCGGGCGGCGCCACGCTTTTGGTCATGGAAGAACTCTTCGTCCGGCAGGTGGACATCGGCGTGGCCGACATGGACATCGAGGTCGACGACCGGCTCACCACCACCCGCGTCGTCGTCGAGCGGGCGACCGCCACCGACCGCCACGGCGGCAAGGATCGCGAGCTTCTCCTGGTGTACGGCGCCGCCGAGACGCGCGCCGTCGCCGAAGCCCTGCACCGGGCGTCCGAGCTGGCCGCTAAATCATGATAAGTCCGATATGTCGCGGCGCGTCAGCGCCCGACATATCGGGCTGTTGAGTGCGCCAGCGCACGACTTGTCGTCCTGTTGAATGCTCAACTAAAGCGCTACGCTCAAAGGCATGACCCAACTGCCCCTCCTCGAGCAGCACCTCGCCGAGGCCGTCCCCGCCAGCCGCGACCAGCGGATGTGGACGCCCGAGGACGGGGCGCTGCCGAGCCTGTACATCAGCCACGGCGCCCCGCCCCTGCTCGAGGACGCCCAGTGGATGCGCGAACTGCTCGACTGGACCCTGCAGCTGCCCAAGCCCAAGGCGATCCTCATCGTCAGCGCGCACTGGGAGTCGGCCCCGCTCAGCGTCTCGGCGACCCCGGCCGGCACCCCGCTGGTCTACGACTTCGGCGGATTCAAGCCGGTCTTCTACCAGCTGCAGTACAACACGCCCGACGCCGCCGACCTGGCCGAGCAGGTGGCCGCCCTGATGCCCGACACCGAGCCGCTGTACGAGCACCGCAGCCGCGGCCTCGACCACGGTGCGTGGGTGCCGCTGATGGTGATGTACCCGCTCGGCGACGTCCCGGTGCTGCAGCTCAGCCTGCCCACGCACAACCCGGACCGGCTGCTCGAGCTCGGCCGCCGGCTCCGGCCGCTGCGCCAGGAGGGCGTGCTCGTGATCGGCTCCGGGTTCATGACCCACGGGCTGCCATTCTTGACCCGCGAGCACTGGACCGGGCACGGCACCCCGCCCGGCTGGTCGGCCGACTTCGACGCGTGGGCCGCCGACGCCCTCGCGCGCGGGGACGTCGACACCCTCGCGCGGTACGCCAGCCAGGCCCCCGGCATGCCCTACGCGCACCCGACGGCGGAGCACTACTCGCCGCTGTTCGTCACGCTGGGCGCCGCCGATCAGCCGGACGCGCCCGTGCGCTCGGTCATCGACGGGTACTTCATGGGCCTGTCCAAGCGCTCGCTACAGACGGCTTAGGACCTTCTCCCGGGTCCGTTCGGGCAGCGCGGACGCCACCAGCAGCCGGGGCAGCAGCTCCGGCTCGGTGGTCAGCGCCCGGAACGTCAGGCCGATCGTGACGTCGTGCGGGGGCGTGTGCACCACGCGGATGTCATCGCCGGCGCGCACCGCGCCGGGCGTGATCACGCGGAGGTACGCGCCCGGAATCGCCCGCTGCGTGAACGTCCTGATCCAGCCGCGCTCGCCCAGCCAGCCCGCGAACGTGCGGCACGGGATGCGCGGCGCGCTGACCTCCAGGACGACCTCGTCGCCGATCAGCCACCGCTCGCCGATCCGGGCGCCGGTGACGTCGAGCCCGGCCGTGGTCAGGTTCTCCCCGAACATGCCGCCGGCCAGCTCGCGCCCGAGCTCGGCGGACCACTTGTCGAGGTCCTCGCGGGCGTACGCGTAGACGGCCTGATCGGGCCCGCCGTGATGCCGCGTGTCGCCGACCTCGTCGCCGGCCACCCCGGTCGCCACGCTCCCCCGCGGCCCGGGCACGGTGATCGCCACCGGCCCGTCGACCGGCTGCTTGTCGATGCCCGTCAGATCCACGTCGGAGTGGTCGGTGCGCACGAGCGCGCCGGCGTTGACCGAGATGAGGTAGGCCACCCCGGCAACCTAGCGGTAAGGCGCCGATGACCACCAGGTCATTTCAGGCACTGATCAGCGCCAGGTCCTCGCCCGCCCGGATTCCAGGCCCGCCGACGGTACTGACCGTGCCCCCCGGCCCCGCATGCACGACCCGCGCACCCGCGAGGTAGCGGATGACCACGTTCTCCGCGAAGTTCCGCCCGTTCGGCAGCCCGCCGGCGGCCATGATCGTGCCGATGTCGACGCCCCACACCCGATGGCCCTCGTGCCCGTCGCGGAAGAGCACGGCCACGTCCCCGCTGAGATACGCGTCATAGACGATCCGCACGCCGAGATTGATGCGCAACGCGAGCAACTCGTCCCCGTCCGCACCCGCCGCGAGTTCGACGCTGGACGATTCGATGGTGTCGGCACCCCAGACATGCTCATAGCGCAGGCGCTGCCCGTTCGGGATTTCGATGTCGTACCGCACGTGCTCCGCCGCCACCACCCCGCCATTCGGCGACCACAGATGGGCCGCCGTGGCCGTCAGCATCGGAACGTCCCCGATCGGCAGCTCGACCGGCTCCGACCCGACCCCGGTGATCGAGGCACTCGCCACCCGGAGCGTCGTGGTGACCGGCGTCCACCCGTGCGTACCGTGCAACAGCCCGTCGATCTGCACCCGATCCGGCGCCCGCCCAAGGCACTGCGCCGCCGCCTCGACGAGCCCCTCCTCGCCCAGCCCGAACAGCTCCACCTCAGACGCACTCGTCGCATGCCGGTCCTGCCCATGGGCGTTGACACTCGACGACGCATAACACTGCCCCGCAACGATCGACAGCTCAATACTCATGACCGGCCCCCGAAAGATCACGCAACGTTACGCACACGTTACAGCCCACCGAACCAACTTGACCTTGGAACGGCACGCCAGCAACCACCGACCCGGTGCCCTCTTGAGGGGTGTGGGTAGACGTCCAGCCGCCCCTAGGAGTCGGTGCGGTGTTGAGGGGGTGTGGGTGGAGCGGAGCTCCCCCACGGCTTTTCAGGACATCGCACGGTATACCCCGGTGCCGGAAGGTCCGTCCGAGACAGACCTTCCGAGACCCAAAAACCAGACCCCGTATCCCACAGCGCCCAAAAAAGCTAAGACCCCGCAGGAGCCGTCAGGAACGAGGGCGCCGACTGCTCGGCCGGCTTGACCGCCGTCGCCTTACGCAGGCGCAGCTCGGCGTCGAAGGACTCGTCGTCCAGGCTCCGCTTGGCCGCCGCCGCCATGTCGGCCGCATTCGCCGTGTGCCGCTCGATCTCCGAGGCCTCCTGGTACGCGCGGAACTTCCGGTCGCGGATGACCCGTTGCAGCATGAGCTGCTGCGCGAACGGGTGCGCCTGCGGGTCCCAGCCGTCGCGGTGCATGAGCGCGTCCGCGAGGTCGCTGGCCGAGATCTCGCCGCGGTCGTGGGCGGCGTTCACCATGCGCACGAGGTGGCGGCGGCGGGTCTCCGGGTCGTCGTCGGTCAGCGGGAAGGCGTTCGCGCGGCGCAGGCGCCGGACGTCCTGCTCCGACTCCTCGTACGCCCGCCAGGCCGCCTCCTGCGTGCGCTGGGCCGCCTCCCACTCGTTGCGGCGGCGGTCGGCCATGGCGGTGGCGCGCTCGGCGGCGACGGCGACCTCAGCGCAGTACCGTTGCAGCTCCTGAAGCTCTTCGGCACTTCGCTCGGCCTTGGCGAGCTTCTCGCGCTTCGCGTCGGGGTCGCGGATCGCCTTGCGCAGCCGGCTCCACCACGACGGGCCGCCCTGGCCGCGCCGGGACATGTAGGACATCACGAAGAACGCGATGATGGCCGCGGCCAGCAGGGCCAGCCAGATGGTCAGGGCTTGCTGCATGCCGTGCGAGAAGTTCTGCATGACGGGGGCACCTCGGGGGGAACGAGACCGGTCAGGGAGAGGTTCGTCTCACGCCGGGTGCGGCGGTGGGGCCCGGCCCGCGACCGCGCCCACGGACCGGCCGTCGGGCAGGACCAGGTCGGCGGTGACGGCGGCCGGCGCGGTGAAGGCGACCGGAACGAACGGGTCCACTGTGGACTCCGGCTGGCGCGAACCGGACGGCGCGGCGTGCAACGACACCGCGGCCGGGCGCTGGGGGTCCACTGTGGACGGCAGGGCGGGCGTGAAGCCGGCCCCGATGATCACGGCGCACACGGCCATCGCCAGTCGTCGCACACCGCGCCGCAGACGGCTGGGCGGCGGGACGACCTGCATGCCATCAAACATGCCCGCTCGGGCCGAAGGTCGCAACCGGAGGTGAAAAAACCTACAGTGGCGCGGTGGATCTGACCGTCATCCTCGGCCCGATGAAGAGCGGCAAGTCGCTCGAGCTGGTGAGCCTGCTCTCGCCGCTGCAATACACGGACGCGCGGCACCGCGTGTTCCAGAGCGCGCGGCACGTGCGCGACGCCGGCGTGGTCTCGCGCAGCGGCGCCGCCCTCGCGACCGTCAAGGCCACGTCGCTCGCCGCCGCGCTGGACGAGGAGCTCGACGTCGTCGGCATCGACGAGGTGCACATGTTCAACCTCGCCGACATGGACGTCGTGCGGCAGCTGCTGGTGCGGGGCACCCGGGTCGTCGCCGCGGGCATCGACCTCGACCACCGCGGCGAGCTGTTCGCCCCGGTCCGGGCGCTGCTGGAGCTCGGCCCGGCCGCGGTCACCTACCGTCGCGCCGTGTGCGACTGCTGCCGTTCCTTCTCCGCGGTGTACACCCAGGTGCTGGAGCACGGCCGCCCGATGATCCGCGAGCTGCCGCCGTCGACCGCGCTCCCGGACGACGGGACCTACACGTACGAGGCGCGCTGCCGCGTCTGTGTCGTGCTGCCGAACAGCGTCACGCCGCCGCGGCCGGCTCCAGCGCGAACCGGGGAGTAGGCGTGGGCCGGCCGAAGTGGTACCCCTGGGCGTAGCGGTAGCCCAGCCGGTACAGCTCGGCCGCCTGCTCCGCGGTCTCCACGCCCTCGGCGATCGCGTCGAGGTTGAGCCCGTCGCTCACGTTGATGAGCGCGGTCGCGATGACGGAGTGCCGCCCCGCCATGGTCACGTTGTCGACGAACGACTTGTCGACCTTGAGGATGTCGACCGGACACGTCTGCAGCAGCCCGAGCGACGAGTGGCCGGTCCCGAAGTCGTCCAGCGCGATCCGCACGCCCAGGCGGTGGACCGCGTCGAGCGCCTCGATGGCCCGTCCGCCGCCGAAGACCGCGGTCTCGGTCACCTCGATCGCGAGGCGCTCGGCCGGCAGCCCGGTCGCGGCCAGGACCGCGGCTACCACCTCGGCGAAGTCCGGCTCGGCGAGCTGGCGCGCGGACACGTTGACGCTCACCTTGCCCGGCGCCGCCGGGCCGAGCTCGGCCAGCCAGGCCGCCGCCTGGGAGCAGGCCTCCAGCAGGATCCACGCGCCGAGCTCGACGATCTGCCCGTTGCGCTCGGCGACCGGGATGAAGTCGGCCGGGCTCATGAACCCGAGCTCGGGGTGGTGCCAGCGGATCAGCGCCTCCACGCCGGCGAGCTCGCCGCGCGGTAGCGCCACGATCGGCTGGTACACGAGCTGGAACTGACCCTTGTCCAGCGCCTCCCGCAACTGTGCGCCGAGGCGGGCGTGCTCGGACGCGCGCTGGTCGAACTCCGGGCGGAAGCGCTCCTGGCGGGTCTTGGACTCCTTCGCGGCGTACATCGCGACGTCCGCCCGGCGCAGCAGCTCGAACGGGTCGCGGGTGCCCTCCGCGTCCGCGACGCCGATGCCGGCCTGCACGAGCAGGTGGTGCTCGCCGGCGTACACGGGCTGCTCGAGCGCGGCCGCCAGTTCCCCGACGAGCGCGTCGGCCGCGGCCGGGCCGGTGTCGGGCATCAGCACGGCGAACTCGTCCCCGCCGAGCCGGGCCACCTGGTCGCCCGGGCGCAGGACGCCGGTGAGCCGCCGCCCGACCGCCACCAGCAGCTGGTCGCCCACCGCGTGGCCGAGCCCGTCGTTGATCCCCTTGAAGTCGTCGAGGTCGATGAAGGCGACCTGCGGGTGCCCGCCGCGCACAAGCTCCCGGCGGATCATCTCCTCCAGCAGGCGCCGGTTGGGCAGCCCGGTGAGGTCGTCGCGCATGGCGAGGCCGCTGAGCTGGTCGGCCTGGGTCTGCACCTGCGCCACCAGGCCCCCCATCCGCACCACGACGAGCAGGAACAGCACGACGGCGACGGCCCCGATGGCGAGCCAGTCCATGTGCTCGACCCCCGCGACGCCCTGGGCCAGCAGCAGTACCGGTGCGATGAGCGAGCAGACCGCGAGCACGGCCAGGCGCCCGCGCGACAGGGTCGGCCCGGCCGCCCCGCTGGGCTCGGTCAGCGTGCGCATGGACGGGTGCAGCGCGGCCGCGCCGAGGGTGGCGTAGGACATGAGCCAGCCGGCCTGGATCAGCCCCTCCGGCACCGCGGTCCGGGTCGCCAGCACGGTGAAGGCCACGTCGGCGGCGCACATCAGCGCCATGCTGCCGACCAGCAGCCGGTAGCTCGGCGTCCGCGCGGTCCGGCCGGTCAGCAGCCGGGCGAGCAGCACGAGCAGGATCACGTCGGCGAGCGGCGAGGCCAGGGCGAGCGTCCGGTCCAGCAGCGGCACGCCGCGGGCGTCGGCGAGCGGCTGCACCACGAACACCCAGAACAGCAGCCCGCTGCCGGACGCCGTGATGCCCGCGTCGATCAGCCCGGTCTTGTCGCGCCCGTGCGCGCGCAGGAGGCGCCAGAGGCCAAGCGCGAGCGGGACGTACGCGCCCAGGTAGAAGAAGTCGGTCACCGACGGGTAGGGGACGGTGCCACGCTGGTGGTAGATCAGGCCGTACGCGACGTCGCCGAGGGCCCACATCGCCAGGCCGGCGCCGAGCAGGTACCACACCTCCGGGCGTGCGGGCCGGTGCCACCGCAGGCCGAGCAGCACCATGATCAGGGAGCCGAAGCCGACGACCTCGTAGATCGCGCTCGAAGGCCAGGACATCCGGGGCAGCAGCGGGTACGAAGCGGCCGCCAGACCGCCCACGAGAAGCCAGACGACCCACAGTCGCTGGTTCAGCCGCTCTCCCACGGGTGGGTTATCGGCATCACCCCCGCCCGGGTTGAGCATTGTGAGCGGGTTTTATACCCCCCAGGGGTAGCCGTACCGCGCGCTATAGTTTCGGGCATGACTGCGCCGACGCCGCGCGGGTACACCGCGACGAAGGACCAGCTCCAGAGCCGCCTGCGCCGCATCGAGGGCCAGGTCCGCGGCGTGGAGAAGATGGTCGACGAGGACCGCTACTGCATCGACGTCCTCACCCAGATCAGCGCCATCCAGGCGGCCCTGGACAAGGTCGCCCTCGGGCTGCTCGACGACCACGCCCGCCACTGCATGCACAACGGTGCCCAGGAGGGCAACGGCGAGGAGATGGCCACGGAGATGATGGCCGCGGTTGGCCGCCTGCTCCGCCGGGGATAACGCTTCCATGCCCGACTATGCGTACGTGCGGCAGACCGACGGCTTCACCTGTGGCCCGACGGTCGCCATGGTCGCCGCCGCCGCCCTCGACCCGCAGTACGGCGCGACCGTCACCGACCCCGCGACCGAGCAGCACCGCATCCACGCCGCGGCCAACCGGCTCTGGCCTCGCAAGCTGGGCACGACGCCCTGGGGCGTGGCCGCGTTCATCTCGCGGCACACGGCTCCGCTGGGCGTGCGGTACGGCTGGCGGCTCTTCCGCGGCGACCTCGGCCCGGCCATCGCGGCGGTGGAGTGCGACTGGCCGGTCGCCATGCTGATCGGCAAGGGCGTACCGCGGCACTGGGTCCTGATCGTCGGCCACGACGGCGACGACCTGCACTGCTTCAACCCGGCCCGGGGCGTGGTGACCACGATCCCGGTCGCCGACGTGCGGGCGCGCCGGCTGGAGCCGCTGGGCTTCCCGCGCGCTTTCGCGCTCGTCCTGCCGCGCCGGGTCGTCTAGCCTCCCTGCCGTGGTACCGCTGACCTACCGCAAGGGCGACGCGACCAGCCCGCAGGCCGCCGGGCCCAAAGTCGTCGCGCACGTCTGCAACGACCTCGGCGGCTGGGGCAAGGGCTTCGTGCTCGCCGTCTCCCGCCGCTGGCCCGAGCCGGAGCGCGACTACCGCGCCTGGCACCGCGAGCGCGCCGGGAACGACTTCGGGCTCGGCGCGATCCGTGTGATTCCCGTCAGAGCGGACATCTGGGTCGCGAACATGATCGGCCAGCACGGCATGCGGACCGGTTCGAAGGGCCCGCCGATCCGGTACGACGCGCTCGACCGCTGCCTGGCCGCGCTGGCCGGGCACGCCCAGCGCCTCGGCGCGTCCGTGCACATGCCGCGCATCGGCGCCGGGCTGGCCGGCGGAACATGGGAGCGCATCGAGCCCTTGATCATCAACCGGCTCTGTGCACAAGAGATCCAAACCGTCGTGTACGACCTAACCTGAACACCGACGCCGCCGAATTCGTCCGCTGGGAGTGTGCAGTGAGGCGCATCCTGAGTCTGCTGCTGGTCGCCGTCGTGGTGGCCGGCTGCTCCAACGACGAGAAGAGCACCCCCGAGCCCGGCACGCCCGCCGCCGGCCCGGTCAAAGCCATGCCACACGCCGACGCGCAGGCGCTGGCCGACAAATACCGCACCGAGGCCGTCGACACCCTCGGCACCCCGCCGGCGGGGACGCCGACCAGCATGCTGATGGCCTGCGAGGGCAAGGGCACGTTCACCGCCATCACGTACGGCGACGTGCCCGTGCCCGCCGCCGCGCAGCCCGCGGCCCTGCAGAAGCTCCGCGAGCACTACGACAGCGCGAAGTACACGGTCGCGCCGCCGGCCACCGACGGCTCCAGCGCCCTGAACGCCACCACGCCGGACCGCGTCATGATCTCCGTCGCCCCCGAGGGCACGGACACCTTGCGCGTCAACATCGCAACGCCCTGCTACTCCTCGGACGAACCCCTCTAGATCGCGCCCCGCTAGATCGCGCCGCGGACCCGGTCGGCGAAGGCCACATCACGCCCGGCCGGGAACGCCCCCGCGCTGCCGGCCTGGCAGCAGACCATCTGCCGCCAGGTCCGCGACCTCGTGCACGCGGCCGACCCCGAGGTGGCGGAGACCGTCAAGCGCACGGTCCAGCCGTACTTCGTCCTGCAGGGCAACATCTGCGCCCTGCTGGCCGCCAGGACCCACGTGAACGTCTTCCTCTACGACGGCGCCATCGTCCCCGACCCGGACGGCATCATCACCGCCGGCCACGACAACAAGACGGCCCGCACGGTCGCGGTCCACGAGGGCGGCGAGCTGCCCACGGCCCCGCTCCTGGTGATGTTCCGCCAGATCATCGCCAACAACCGCGCGGGCGGCTGGCGCCGGCTGAAGCCCCGCGACTGAACCGGCGCCGGCCGCCTTCAGCGTGCTTCGACCACGTCGCGGCGGTCGCGATCGGGCTCGGCCTGATGCGCGCGGGCCTGGGGACGTCGCGTGCGGAAGGCGAGCAGGAGCAGTACCGAACCCAGAAGCGCGACGAGAGCGGCCGTAGCGGCGGTCGTGTGCATGGCCGCGATGAAGGCGTCGTTGGCCCGCTCGGCGAGGTCGGGCCGGTGCAGGGCGTCGGCGACCGCGCGGGTGTGCTCGGCCGAGGGCTCGGCGGCCGCCCGCGCCGCGTCGGGCAGGCCGGACAGCGCCGGGCCGATCCGGTCGCGGTACGTGGTGGCCAGCACGGTGCCCAGCAACGCGATGCCCAGCACGCTGCCGACCTGCCGCACGGTGTTGTTGACGGCCGATCCGGCCCCCATGCGGTCCAGCGGCAGCACGGCGATGACGGCGGCGACGGTGGGCGCGATCGTCATGCCCATGGCGGTACCGCTGACGAGGCCGACGAGGCAGAACCAGACCAGCGGCGTGTCGACGTCGAACCACAGGTTGGCGAAGAACGCGGCGGCCACCACGAGCAGGCCGCCGCCGCTGACCAGGGCCACGCCGTGCCGCTTGGCCAGCCGCGCGCCCAGGCCGGAGCCGAGCGCGACACCGAGCGCGCCGGGCAGGAAGGCCAGGCCGGTGGCGAGGGCGCTCATCCCGCGGGCGCCCTGCAGGTAGAAGTTGCCGTAGAACATCTGCCCGGTGATGGCGAAGAACAGCGCGGCCAGCGCGACGTTGCCGGCGCTGAACCGGCCGTTGCGGAACAGCCGCGGGTCGAACGAGGGCTCCCGTGAGCGCCATTCGAAGATCGTGAACGCGGCGAGCAGCGCCAGCCCGGCCAGCACCGGACCCCACACCCGCGCCCGGGCCCAGTCGGTGTCCTGCCCGGCCTCGATCAGGCCATACGCCAGCGCGGCCAGGCCGGCGGTGGACAGCAGCAGCCCCAGCGGATCGGGGCGCCGCTTCTGTGCAAGCTTCGGATTCGGTACCACCAGTGCTATCCCGATCAGCGCCACCGCCACGACCGGCAGGTTCACCAGGAAGACCGACCCCCACCAGAAGTGGTCCACGAGCACGCCGCCGAGCAGCGGGCCGAGCGCGACGCCGACGCCGCTGGACGCCGACCAGGCCGCGATCGCGCCCGCGCGCCGCTCGGGCGGGAACGTCGCGCCGATGATCGCCATCGAGGTCGGCATCATCATCGCCCCGCCGACGCCCATCAGGCCGCGGGCGAGGATCAGGCCGGTCGCGTCGCCGGCCCACGCGGCCCAGATCGAGGCGGCCCCGAAGATGGCGAGCCCGAGCACGAGGATCGTGCGGTGGCCGTACCGGTCGCCGAGCGCGCCGGCGGCGAACAGGGCGGTGGCGAAGAGCAGGGCGTAGGAGCCGACGGCCCACTGCAGCTGGCCGGGCGTCGCGCCGAGGCCGGTGCGCGGATCGGCGATGCGCTCCAGGGCGATGCCGAGGATGGTCGTGTCGATCCAGATGAGCACGGCGGCGAACACGAGCACCGACAGCACGCGCCGCTGCCGGGGTAGATTTATTGACAGGTCCCTGACGGTCATATCGGCCACACTTCACGATTGACAGGTTCCTGTCAATAGCGACGCGGCGCACAATGAGGGGGTGACTCCTCCGATCGACGCCTGCTCGACCTTCCTCGTCCGCCACGCCTGGCTCACCCTGCGCGGCGTCGTCGCCGAGGCGCTGGTCGCGCACGAGCTCTCGGTCGCCCAGTTCGCCTCGCTGCTGCTGCTCGAGGAGTCGCCCGGCATGTCCGTGGCCGACGTGGCCCGCAAGGTCTCCACCGCCCGGCAGTCGGCCAACGAGATGCTCACCGGCCTGGAGAAGGCCGGCCTGGTCGAGCGTCGTCAGCATCCGAACGATCGCCGCTCCCAGCAGATCTTTCTGACCGAGGCCGGCCGGGCCCGCGTCGGCGAGGCGGTGCCGGCGGTGCAGGCCGTGGAAGCCCGCCTGGCCAGCGGTTTCACCCAGGATGAGCTGGCCGTGGTGAACGCGTGGCTGCGCCGGATGACCGAGGCGCCGGCTGCGGAGAGCGAGGAGATCCCCACGCTCTGACCTGGACAGCGGTGTGTCCCGCGTCACATCATGGAGTGGGCGGGAGGTGCGGCATGGAATTGCTCGGCGGCATTCACGGCATGCAACACGCCATCCAGACACCGGACGGAGACCCGGCGTTCGGCACCCGGGTGTCCCACGCGGTGGCGGAGCTCAAGGCGGCGTTCGCGGAACACATCGAGGTGACCGAGGGCCCGGGCGGGCTCTACGCGGGGGTGATGCACGACGCCCCGCGGCTGGCCCCCTACCTCAACAGCCTGGTCGGCGACCACCGCTCGGTGTGGACGGCGCTGGACGAGCTCGAGGGGCGGCTCGGCGACCGGCACTCGCCGGAGGTGGTGCGCCGGGACGCGGACCGGCTCATCCAGGAGATGTGGGAGCACCGGCAGCGGGGCGCGGACCTGCTGTACGAGGCCTACACCACCGACCTCGGCGGCGAGACCTGACGATCCGCTTACGGCCCCGGTGCCCGTGAGGCGGTCACCCGTTCGCGCTCTACGCTCGAACGATGGGGCAACGCGTGCTGGTCGTTGACGACGACCCGACCGTCAGCGACGTCGTGCGGCGATACCTGGAGCGGGCCGACTTCGGCGTGCGTCTGGCGAGCGATGGGCAGCGGGCGCTCGACGAGTACACCCGCGAACGCCCGGACCTCGTGGTGCTGGACCTGATGCTGCCCGGCATCGACGGGCTCGAGGTGTGCCGGCGGTTGCGCACCCAGGACCCGACCCTGCCCATCATCATGCTGACCGCCCTCGGCGAGGAGTCCGACCGGGTGCTCGGCCTGGAGATCGGCGCCGACGACTACGTCACCAAGCCGTTCTCGCCGCGCGAACTCGTGCTGCGGGTGCAGTCGGTCCTGCGCCGCACCGCGCCCGTGCCCGCCTCCGACCGCACCGACGAACTGGTCGACGGCGACCTGCACGTGGACGTCGCGCGCCGGATCGCCACGCTGCGCGGCCAGGAGCTCGGGCTCACCGTGCGCGAGTTCGACCTGCTGGTGTTCCTGATGCGCAACCCGGGGCGGGTGCTGCGCCGCGCGGAACTGCTCGAGCAGGTCTGGGGCTGGACCTTCGGCGACCAGTCCACCGTCACCGTCCACATGCGACGGCTGCGGGAGAAGGTCGAGGACGACCCGGCCGAACCCAAGCGGATCCTCACGGTGTGGGGCGTCGGATACAGGTACGAACATGCCGCCTGACACCATGCCCAACATCCCGCACACCTTCGCGCTGGCGCTGGCGGTCTCGCTGTTCGTCGCCGTCATCGGGCTGCTCGTGCTGCGTGTGCTGCGCGGCCGCTCGGTCACCGCGCACATCGTGGTCATCCTGTTCGTCACCGTGCTCAGCGTGCTCGCCGGCGTCCTCAGCTCCGCGATGGCCATGTTCATCTCGGACCACGACGTGCACGTGCTGCTCATCGTCATCGGTACCGCGGCCACGGTCTCCCTCGCCGTCGGGCTCTGGGCGGGCCGGCGCCTGGCCCGCGCCAGCATGTGGGCGGCCGAGGCGCGGGAGCGCGAACGCACCGCCGAGGCGCGCCGCCGCGAGCTGGTGGCCTGGGTGTCGCACGATCTGCGGACCCCGCTGGCCGGCCTCCGCGCGATGGCCGAGGCGCTCGACGACGGCGTGGTGGACGATCCGGAGACGATCGCGGAGTACCACCGCCGCATCAGCATCGAGGCCGACCGGATGGCCGGCCTGGTCGACGACCTGTTCGAGCTATCCCGGATCAACGCGGGCGCGCTGCGGCTGGCCATCGCCGACGTGCCGCTCGGCGAGCTGGTCTCCGACGCGATCGCCTCGGCCTCACCGCTCGCCGCGGCCGAGCGCATCAGCATCGTGGCCGAGCCGACCGCGGGCTGGCCGGTGGTGCGCGGCTCGGTCCCGGAGCTCGCACGCGTCGTCGACAACCTCATCCGCAACGCGATCCACTACACGCCGCCCGACGGTACGGTCACCGTCACCGGCGGCCAGGACGACGACGGCGACGGCTGGCTCGCGGTCAGCGACACGTGCGGCGGCATCCCCGACGCCGACCTGCCGCGCGTCTTCGACGTGGCGTTCCGCGGTACACCCGCGCGGACGCCCGCCCGCGGCGCCGGCGGCGGGCTGGGCCTGGCCATCGTCCAGGGCCTCGTCGAGGCGCAGCACGGCTCCGTGGCCGCCTCGAACGTCGGCGAGGGTTGCCGCTTCGTCGTGCGGTTGCCTACTGCAGCAGGCCGTCCAGCGCGTGCCGGCACGGGTCATCCGGCCGCTCCGGCAACCGCGGGATGATGTCGAGCAGGGCGCTGCGCAGGCGGCCGGTGTTCTCCCCGAAGACCCGGAAGACCTCCTCCTGGGTGACCCCGTGCTCGCCCTCCACGCCCGCGTCGAGGTCGGTGACCAGGGCGATCGAGGTGTAGCAGAGCGCCAGTTCCCGGGCCAGCACCGCCTCCGGATGCCCGGTCATGTTCACCACCGCCCCGCCGATCGCCGTGAACCACCGCGACTCCGCCCGCGTCGAGAAGCGCGGACCCTCGACGACCACCATCGTCCCGTCACCGGCCTCGATGCCGTGCTCGGCCAGCACTTTTTTCGCTGTTGTACGGCCTGTCGCGCAGTACGGATCCGCGAAGTTCACGTGCACCGCGCCGGAGTCGTAAAAGGTCTGCACCCGCCCCGACGTGCGGTCGATGAGCTGGTCCGGCACCACGAACGTGCCCGGCCCCAACTCCGGCCGCAGACCCCCGACCGCACAGGGTGCCAGCACCTGTGACACACCGATCTCCTTCAGCGCCCACAGGTTCGCCCGATAGGGGATCCGATGCGGCGGAAACCGGTGATCCTTTCCGTGCCGGGGCAGAAACGCGGCGCGCCGCCCGCCCACCGTGGCGACCGTGATCGGGTCCGACGGTGGGCCATAAGGCGTGTCGACCACGTGTTCCTCGGCGTCCTCGAGGAGTGCGTACAGCCCCGATCCGCCGATCACGGCGACGTCCGCGAGTGAGGTCACGGAACAGACCCTAACCGGGACGCGCGGGTCAGGCTATGGTGCGAGACATGACCCTCGCACCGCCCTTCGACGTTTGCTGGTGGGGCTGATGTCCATGCACGGGGATCTCGGTGAACCCCCGACCGGTCGCGGGTCACCCAGACCAGGGAATTCCGGCACGGGCCGGGGAACGTCCAGGCAGCGTCGAGGGAGGGCGATGGAGTCGCTGACGGGCCGTCTGCTGGTGGCGACGCCCGCGCTCCGCGACCCCAACTTCGAGCGCACCGTCGTCCTGGTGGTCGCCCACGAGGAGGGCGGCGCCCTGGGCGTGGTCCTCAACCGCGCCACCGAGGTCCAGGTCGCCGACGTCCTCGGCGGCTGGGGCGCCCTCGCGGGTGAACCCCCGGTCGTCTTCGAGGGCGGCCCCGTCCAGCCCGAAGCCGCCATCTGCCTGGCCCGCACCCGCCCCGGCGTCGAGGACCTCGCCGGCTTCAACCGAGTCTCGGGCGCCGTAGGCACCGTGGACCTGTCCGGCGACCCCGATCTCCTCGTTGCAGGAGTCCTGGGCGTACGAGTCTTCGCCGGCTACGCGGGCTGGTCCCCCGGCCAGCTGGAACGCGAGATCGAGGGCGGCTCCTGGTTCGTCTTCGACGCCCTCCCGAGCGACGCCTTCGCCCCCCGCCCCGACGACCTGTGGCACATGGTCCTACGCCGCCAGGGCGGCCTGATGGCGGCGGTGGCCCACTACCCATCGGATCCGACCCAGAACTAGGGATACCCGATGTGACCCCTCCCCCGGGTATGTGTACTATTCCGTGAGTGCCCGCGAGAGCGACGCACAGCAGATGGGGCCGTGGCGCAGCTGGTAGCGCACCACACTGGCAGTGTGGGGGTCAGGGGTTCGAGTCCCCTCGGCTCCACAGGGTTTGACCTGTGGATATAGAGCAGGGGCGATGATCTTGTGATCACGCCTCTGCTCACAGAGATCCACATCCCTGGCCTCCCCCTGCTCCGTTGTGTGAGCACGGGACGGGATGATCACCAATGTCCACCAGCGCGCGCCGATCACTCGGCGCCAGCGGCGCGGCTACGCGCCTGCCCAATCCTCGGATCGGCCGGGGTCCCATCAATGCGACGGCGAGTGCGCCGTACGCCCCACCCGTAGCGCCTCCGCTACATCCGTCGGCTGCACCGGTCTGAGGGTGTGAGCCAGGCGGCGATTGCTCGCCGGTTGAGGATTTCGCGGAACACGGTGGCGCGGGCGTTGGCGTCGGACCGGCCGCCGAAGTATCAGCGGGCGCCGCGGGGTTCGGCGGTGGACGCGGTGGATGCCCGGATCCGCTCGTTGCTGGCGCAGTGGCCGACGATGCCGGCCACGGTGATCGCGGAGCGGATCGGCTGGACCAGATCGTTGACGGTGCTCAAGGACCGGGTGCGGGAGCTGCGGCCGTTGTTCGCCGGGGTGGACCCGGCCGACCGGATCGAGTATGCGCCGGGCGAGGTCGCGCAGTGCGATCTGTGGTTCCCGCCGCTGCCGGTGCCGGTCGGCGCCGGCCAGACCCGGGTGCTGCCGGTCCTGGCCATGACGTGCGGGCACTCGCGGATCACCGACGCGCTCATGATCCCGTCGCGGCGGGCGGGCGACATCCTGGCCGGGATGTGGGAGGTGATCGCCGACTGGGGCGCCTGCCCGCGCACGCTGCTGTGGGATCGGGAGGCCGCGATCGGCGGGACCGGCCGGTTGACGACCGAGGCGGCCTCGTTCGCCGGGACGCTCGGCGTGAGGATTCGGCTGGCTCCGCCGCGGGATCCTGAGTCGAAGGGCTTGGTGGAGCGGCGTAATGGGTTCTTCGAGACCTCGTTCCTGCCCGGGCGGGCGTTCACGTCGCCGTTCGACTTCAACATCCAGATCAGCCAGTGGCTGGCGGAACGGGCGAACGTGCGGCATCTGCGCGCGATCGGCGCGCGGCCGGTGGATCGGTGGCCGGCGGAGCGGGCCGCGATGGTCGCTCTGCCGCCGGTGGCCCCGCAGGTCGGGTTGACCGGCCGGGTCCGGCTGGGCCGGGACTACTACCTGCGCGTCGACGCCAACGACTACAGCGTCGACCCCCGGGCGATCGGCCGGTTCGTCGACTGGATCGCCACCCCGGCCCGGGTCGTGGCGTCCTGCGCCGGTCAGGTCGTCGCCGAACACGACCGGTCCTGGACTCACGGCGTGACGATCACTGACCCGCAGCACCGGGCCACCGCGAAGCTGCTGCGCGCCGAGCTCGCGCAACGCCGCGCCGCCCAGCATCCCGCCACCCGCAGCCACCCCGACGGCCACGTCGTGGCCCTGCGAGCACTGCCCGACTACGACGCCCTCTACGGCGTCGACTTCGACCCCCGACCACACGACCAGCCCGAAGACCCGCCCGGCGAGCAGTCCAGCGCCGAGTCATCCATCCACGAGAGGATCTAAATGCCCGCCACCACGACAGCGAGCACCCGCGCCACCGCGGCCGCCACGACCCGCTCACGCCCGGACCAGCTCGACTCGAAACTCGCCTATCTCACCCGGGTTCTCAAGACGCCCACGATCGGGCGGGTCTGGCAGGACCTGGCCGACACCGCCCGCGACGCGAACTGGTCGCACGAGGAATACCTCACCGCCGTCCTCGAGCGGCAGGTCGCCGACCGCGAGTCCGCCGGGAACATGATGCGGGTCCGCACCGCGCACTTCCCGGCCGTCAAGACCCTCGAGGACTTCAACCTCGACCACCTGCCCAGCCTGCGCAAAGACGTCCTGGCCCACCTCGCCACCGCCACGTTCGTGCCCAAGGCCGACAACGTCGTGCTCCTCGGGCCGCCCGGGATCGGCAAGACCCACCTCGCCATCGGCCTGGGCGTCAAAGCCGCCCAGGCCGGCAACTCGGTGCTGTTCGACACCGCCACGAACTGGATCACTCGGCTCGCCCGGGCCCACCACAGCGGCGCGCTCGAGGCCGAGCTCAAGAAGATCCGCCGCTACCGGTTGATCATTATCGATGAAGTGGGCTACATCCCGTTCGACACCGACGCAGCAAACCTGTTCTTCCAGCTCGTCGCATCCCGCTACGAGCAAGCCTCGATCCTGGTCACCTCGAACCTGCCGTTCGGGCGCTGGGGCGAGGTCTTCGGCGACGAAGTCGTCGCCGCCGCCATGATCGACCGCCTCGTCCACCACGCCGAGGTCCTCACCCTCGCCGGCGACTCCTACCGCACCAAAGCCCGCCGCGACCTGCTCACCAAAGACCGCAAGAAATAGGACAAACCATCAGCGCGGCTGCTCAGTTTTCAACCGGGTGGTTTCTATTGACGGTCGCAACACTTCCTAGATCATTATGGGAGCCGTGTTGTCGTCACGTCGGGTGAAGAAGGGGCCGGGGCGTCGTCCGCAGTCGGCCAAACGCCAGCGGTTCATGGAGCTGCGTGAGCGGGGTTGGAGTGTCCGGGCGGCGACGCGGGAGGTGGGGGTGAGTCGCACGACGGGCGCCAACTGGTCTCGCGGCTACAAGATCTACCGCAACGGTGTTGTAGTCGGGTTCGTCGCGGCGCTGGATCGGTTGGCCGTGCGCCAGATCAGCGCCCGGTTCCTGTCCCAGGACGAGCGGATCGCGATCGCGGACCTGCGCCAGGCCGGCTGCACGATTCGGCAGATCGCCGAACAGCTGGGCCGGGCACCGTCGACGATCTCGCGGGAACTGCGCCGCAACGCTCCCGGCGCCACCTACCGCCCGTTCGAGGCGCAACGGCTAGCGACCACTCGCCGTGCCCGGCCTCATCTCCGCCGCATCGAGACCAACCATGAGCTCCGCGACTTCATCGGCGCACTGCTCGAGCAGCGGTGGAGCCCGCAGCAGATCAGCCGCCACCTGCGGCTGCGGTTCCCCGACGAGCCGGAGATGTGGCTGTGCCACGAAAGCATCTACCAAGCGATCTACCAACCCGGCTCCGTCATGATGCGACCGACGAGGCTTGCACCGCAACGGCGTTCGCCGCTACGGACTGGCCGCGACCATCGCCGCGCCCACCAACGCGTCGAGCGGCGCCGGCCCCGCTTCCAACAACCAATGCGCACCATTCACCAGCGCCCTTTTCAACCCGAGGACCGGTCCCAGGCCGGGCACTGGGAAGGAGACCTCATCGTCGGCAAAGAGCACCGCTCCGCGATCGGCACGCTGGTCGAACGCACCACTCGACTGGTGCGCCTGCTGCACCTGCCACTGCGCGACGGCGACGCGCTGCACCACGCGCTCACCGCCCGCCTGGCCGACCTGCCGCCCGGACTGGTGCGCTCGATCACCTGGGACCAGGGCACCGAAATGGCCCGACACCGATCGATCACCAAGTCGCTCGGCACGCCGGTCTACTTCTGCGACTCCCGATCGCCCTGGCAGCGCGGCTCCAACGAAAATACCAACGGGCTGCTGCGCGACTACTTCCCCAAGGGCACCGACCTCAGCGCCCACTCGCCCGAGCACCTGGCCGCAGTCGAGGACGAACTCAACCACCGCCCCGAATGGTGCTCAACGACCAAGCGCCGGCGGACCTCTTCGCGACGCTGCTAGCCTCGAGCGATCCGTCCGTGTTGCAACGTTGACTAGAACCCGCCCCGTCGCAACCTGCTCACTTTTCAACCGTCGTTGACAACCTTCGCCCGAGTGCCAGCATTCCCAGCACCGTCGCGACCATCTTCTCGACGAGCTAACAAACTCCGTATCGGGACGGCATGCCGATCTTGAGTGTGGATTTTAGCATCTGCGAGCAATCTGCTTGTGCCGGCAGTACGGCTCCAACAACCGCTGATGCGCGCTCACCGCGACGAGCAGGTCATCGATCTGCTGCTGCATGCCGGCCAGCGCGTGGGCGACTTCGTCAGGCGGAGGCGGTGTGGTGTTTCGGTCACTGTTCCTCCCCACGGTGATCAGCCGGTCCCGTACCGTAGTTAGTCCGTGCACGCACGAACGGCCAGTCACGAGGCCAAGGCGGCGGCCGGTGCTGGCGCGAGGGCCTCCGTCGTCAGATGCATTTTGATCATCTCGTCAGCCCGTCGCTGGTAGGCCCTGGTCTCCGCCAGAACAAGCCTGAAGGCATCTGTGAGGGAAATACTGGCTGCGGAGAAGGTCTCGGTGAAGCCGCCGTTGCGCATCTTGTCCTTGGGCACGAAGCCCAGGGCAACACCTTGCTCTCGAAGGCGGTTCAGAACGGCCGTTTCGATCGCATACGCCTGCCGTCCGGTGACCATCGCGAGGAGCTCGAAGACGTGCCAGCCCACGTTTTTGAAGCTGGCGACCCGTGTCGATCCTTGGCCGGTCACGCCCACCTTGTGCGCTCCCAGCTCGGGGTGGGTGATCAGGTACAGCACCGCTGGCCCGACGAGGTCTGGTCTGTTGTTTGCGCAGTTCTGGCAGCCGTCCGATTCCGGGCGCAGGATGTTGCTCAAGCGTGGTGTGACGATCTCATCGCAGTTCAGGCATCTGCATAGCCACGGCTTGTTGCCGCCGGGGTAGGGCTCAAGTGGGTTAAAGCCGGCGCCGCGTGCCTGTGCGATGGCGAGTGTCTCTGGTTTGCGGCTCGCGAGGCCGTTCGCTGTGGCGGCGCACGGCGTGCAGCCGCCCTGGCCGCTGGTGATGTTGGTCAGCCTCGGGCTGGAGATCTCGCCGCAGTCGAGGCAGCGGCTGTGCCAGGGTTTCGCGCCTCCCGGGTACGGGTCGAGCGGCTGCATTCCGGCTGTCCGCATCCGGGAGACGGCTTCGGCTACGTCGAGGCGGCGGGCGAGTCCGTTGGCCGCGTCTGCGCAGGGCTTGCACCCACCTTCGCCGATGTCGTGCAACCGGGGACTACGGACCTCACCGCACTTCATGCACAGGCTTCGCCACGGCCCATGGCTGCCCGGATAGGGATCGAGAGGTTCCATCCACGCGGCGCGCATCCGGGCTACTGCAGCATCCTCTGGAAGTCTGCGAGCTTGGGTAGTACGTGCCCGACCGCAGGGCTTACAACCGCGGCCACCGCGGCGGGCAGTCACCAGCAGAACCGGGCCAGCCCATCCGCATACCAGGCTGTCGACGGCGGCCTAAGACTGACCCTCTGGCGGCGGATTGGAATTGACCCCTCTCCGTAAGTCTGGAGGGGTGATCAAGTTGGAGGAGTGGGCTGAGCTGCGGCGGTTGCACCTGGGCGAGGGTGTGCCGATCAAGGAGCTCGCTCGGCGGTTCGGGTTGTCGCGGAACACGGTGCGGTCGGCGGTGCGGGCGGTGGAGCCGCCGCGGCGTGAGCGTGGGCCGCGGGGTTCGTCGATTGATGTGTTCGAGCCACAGATCCGGTTGCTGCTGACGCAGTGGCCGTCGATGCCCGTGCCGGTGATCGCGGAACGGATCGGTTGGACGCGGTCGTTGACGGTGTTGAAGGACCGGGTTCGGCAGTTGCGGCCGTTGTTCGTGCCGCCGGATCCGGCGGACCGGATCGAGTACTCGCCGGGTGAGGTCGCGCAATGCGATCTGTGGTTCCCGGAGCCGCAGATCCCGGTCGGGGCCGGTCAGCGGCGGGTGTTGCCGGTCCTGGCGATGACGTGCGGGCATTCGCGGGTGACGGACGCGGTGATGATCCCGTCGCGGCAGGCGGGCGACATCCTGGCCGGGATGTGGGAGATCATCGGCGGGTGGGGTGCGTGCCCGCGCACGCTGGTCTGGGACCGGGAATCAGCGATCGGCGGGACCGGGAAGCTGACGGCCGAGGCGACGTCGTTCGCGGGAACGCTGGGCGTCGGCATCCGGCTGACACCGCGACGGGATCCGGAATCCAAAGGTCTGGTCGAGCGGCGCAACGGCTACTTCGAGACGTCGTTCCTGCCGGGCCGCACGTTCACCTCGCCGTTCGACTTCAACACACAGATCGGTGACTGGCTCACGACCCGGGCGAACGTCCGGCACCTGCGCGCGATCGGCGCTTCCCCAGCCCAGCGGTGGGACGCCGACCGGGCCGGCATGGTCGGCCTGCCGCCGGTGGCGCCGGCGATCGGGCTGACCCACCGGGTCCGGCTGGGCCGCGACTACTACGTCCGGGTCGACAGCAACGACTACAGCGTGGACCCCCGCGCGATCGGCCGGTTCGTCGACGTGTTCGCCAACCCAGTGCGGGTCGTGGCGTCCTGCGCCGGTCAGGTCGTCGCCGAACACGCCCGCTTCTGGGGAGTCCGGCAGACGATCACCGACCCGGCCCACCGCGACACTGCCCGGCTGCTGCGCGCCGAGCTGGCGCACCGCCGGCGCGAGCTCGAGCGCGAGACGACCAGAAGCCACGCCGACGGGCATGTCGTGGCCATCCGCGCCTTGCCCGACTACGACGACCTGTTCGGCGTCGACTTCGATCCGCACCCCGTCGAGCACCCACCCGCATCCACCATCGCTGAAGGGATCTCATGACCACCACAGCAAGCACGCGAAGCAAGGCCGCGACGCAAAGGCCTGCCGCGGCCCGGCCGGACGGGCTGACGTCGAAACTGGCCTACCTGGCCCGGGTACTGAAGACCCCCACGATCGGCCGGGTCTGGGAAGACCTCGCCGAGCAGGCCCGCGACGCGAACTGGTCCCACGAGGAATACCTCGCCGCCGTCCTGGAACGCCAGGTCGCCGACCGGGAATCAGCCGGGAACATGATGCGGGTCCGCACCGCGCACTTCCCGGCCATCAAGACCCTGGACGACTTCAACCTCGAGCACCTGCCCAGCCTCCGCAAGGACGTCCTGGCGCACCTGGCCACCGCCACGTTCGTCCCGAAGGCCGACAACGTGGTGCTCCTGGGCCCGCCCGGGATCGGCAAGACCCACCTCGCGATCGGGCTGGGCATCAAGGCCGCCCAGGCCGGCAACTCCGTGCTGTTCGACACCGCCACGAACTGGATCACCCGGCTCGCCCGGGCCCACCACAGCGGCGCGCTGGAGGCCGAGCTCAAGAAGATCCGCCGCTACCGGTTGATCATCATCGATGAGGTGGGCTACATCCCGTTCGACACCGACGCAGCGAACCTGTTCTTCCAGCTGGTCGCGTCCCGCTACGAGCAAGCCTCGATCCTGGTGACGTCGAACCTACCGTTCGGCCGCTGGGGCGAGGTCTTCGGCGACGAAGTCGTCGCCGCGGCGATGATCGACCGGCTCGTCCACCACGCCGAGGTCCTCACCCTCGCCGGCGACTCGTTCCGCACCCGCGCCCGCCGCGCACTCCTCGCCAAGAACCGCGACAAATAGACCAAGCCGACCTGACGGGGGGTCAATCCCAAACCGCCCGAGGGGGGTCAGTTCTAATCCGCCGTTGACACAGGCACCTGCACCTCCACGGCGTCGCCCGGTCTCCGGGGTAGGGCTCCAGCGGCTGCATCAGCGCTGCGTACATCTTCTCGATGGCTTCGTGTGCGATCCGAGCCAAAGTCTCGGCGCTTGGTCGGCCGCCGCCCACTTCGCGAACCTGGATGTCACGCTTGCGCAGCCACGAGGTGACGGTGCCGGTGGCCACGCCATAGATTGCGCCGATCTTTTTCGCTGACAGGCCTTCGGTTTCATACAGGCGCCGAAGCTCGCGGTGAGGGGGGATGGGGTGGGCCACGCAGGCACACTAGATGACTAATACGACATCCTGCGGGAACGTCACTCAAAGGCCCTGGATAAGCAGCCCGAGACGTCGACGGTCAGCATCGCCGCTGAACCCAGATGCGACGGAGCCCACGCGCCAGAACTCCGCGCCATCAACGGTGCCCTGCTGTCCATCGATCACGGCGGTGCCGCTGAGATCCGGCAGAGACCGGGGTTGATACTGGTGAGAACGCCTATTCGACTGTCGCGAGTTCTCGCCCCAGGGACGGGAAGCTGCCACCTAGCGGTTGCTGTGCGTAGCTGGGGTCAGTAGTGGCTGGGGAGCATGTCGCTGTCGAGCGCAGGATTTCGACGTTGATGATGGTGGGCTGGCCGCCACAGCGGCAGGCGTATCAGACAAGCCTTAGCCTCGATCCACCGACCAACGGTCACGTTGTGAGGTGCGAGGGTATGGGAAATGCCCTCTGACCTGGAAGGATGGGAGTTCTCTACGCTTCCATCACCCTGGTCGAGAGGGCATCTCGTAGGTGCGATTGTTGCATGCTCGCCGCGCGGTCGATGCGGTGTTCGACGAGGCGAATCTGGTGTCGTGTGCCGGCCTGGTGCCGGTGATGGGTCTGGCCGAGCAGGTCGATCTGGCCGGGCTGGTCGCATCCCGGGTGCGGCCGGATCTGTCCACAGGGTCGAACGCGGGCGCCAAAGCCGCCGCGGTCGTGGCCGGGATGGCGGCTGGCGCGGACAGCATCGACGACCTGGACGTACTGCGGCACGGTGGGATGGCCATGCTGTTCGCCGGGGTGTACGCGCCCTCGACGCTGGGGTCGTTCCTGCGGTTCTTCACCTGGGGCCACGCCCTGCAGTTGGAGGCCGCTGCCCGGGACCTGCTGGCCGCCCTCGCCGCGGCGACACCGCTGCTGCCCGATGCGGGCAGGCAGACGTATGTCGACGTGGACTCGTTGCTGCGGCGGGTCTACGGTCACGCCAAGCAGGGCGCCGCGTTCGGCCACGCCAAGGTCGGTGGCTACCGCGTGCGCCTGCGCGGCCTGTCCCCGCTGGTGGCCACGATCAGCACCGCCACCGCGGCGCCGGTGATCGCGGCGACCCGGCTGCGGGGCGGCAACGCCGGCTCCGCCCGCGGCGCGGCGTCCCTCGTGCGTCAGGCGATCGCCACCGCGCGGTCGTGCGGCGCCACCGGCCGGATCCTGGTCCGGGCCGACTCGGCGTTCGGCTCCGGCCCCGTGGCCACCGCCTGCCGCAACGCCGGAGCGAACTTCTCCCTCACCCTGCAGTCCAACCCCAAACTCCGCGCCGCGATCACCGGGATCGACGAGCAGGCGTGGACGCCGGTGCGCTACCCCGGTGCCGTCTACGACGCCGACACCGGATGCTGGATCTCCGAGGCCGAGGTCGCCGAAACCGTCTACACCGCATTCGAGTCCACCCGCCACAAGATCACCGCCCGCCTCGTCGTGCGCCGGGTCAAGGAACGCAACCCCGCCCCCGAAGGCCAGGAGGCGTTGTTCCCGATGTGGCGGTATCACGCCTTCCTCACCGACACCACGGAATCCACCGTGGATGCTGATCTGACCCACCGCGGCCACGCCGTCGTCGAACAGGTCTTCGCCGACCTCATCGACGGGCCCCTCGCACATCTACCTTCGGGCCGGTTCGCCGCCAACGCCGCCTGGCTGAGCCTCGCCGCGATGACCCACAACCTGCTGCGCGCGGCCGGCTGCCTGACCAGCCCCCGCTACGCCACCGCCCGAGCCGCTACCATCCGCCGCCAGCTGATCACCGTCCCAGCCCGGCTGGCCCGCCGAGCCCGCCGCCTCATCCTGCACCTGCCCACCCACTGGCCCTGGCAGCACTCGTGGCAGACCCTCTTCGACCGAGTCCACGCACCACCCGTCCCGGCCTGACCCGGACCAACCGCCCACCCCGGGCCCACCCTCGCCACGGAGCACGCCGGCGCGCCGGCGTGTCCATCACGCCCACCGACCAACACAATCAGCACACATCGATGCAATGCTTCGCGACACGCGCACCTCAGGGCCCATCGGTGGATCCAGGCTTAGAGCAGATCAAGACGGAGACATCGACATGAAAATCTTCAGCTACGAGGACGAACCTGAAATCACCATGGACCCGGAGACCCGCCGCGCCTTAGTCCAGCAGCTCCTCGGCCCCGACGCGCCGCCTGCGTGGTGCGAGCTGGTTGAGGCGTTGGCGATGCTCGCCCCGGCCCACAACAATGACATCAGCCCGCTCCACTGCACGCTGGGTGAGCTGATCGTCTGTGCCCAACCAGCTGGAGTACCCATCGCCGAGATCGAGCGGCTGGAGGAGATCGGCTTTCACGTCGCCGATGACGAGGAGGACTTCAGGTCGACCCGGTTCGGCAGCGCCTGAGCTAACGTGATCCAGCAATCCTGGTGGAGTGACAGAACAGGTGGAAGTGACATGCGACTCGAATGGAGCCTAGATCGAATGGAGCGGTTTGATCGTCTTTGCGACGTATTGAGACGCTGTGTCACTGTCCGGAGCGAGTAATTCGTCGGCGTATGTTCTTGCCAGGTCGGGAGCGAGGTGAGCCATCCCGGTGAAGCAGGCGTCCCAGCCACCGGCGATCAACGCCCGGGAGAACAGCGGTTGTTGTGCGTGAGCGGGAGCTGCGACGGCGAGCGCGGCGAGCGCAGCTGCTTGCAGGTCGGGGTCTTCGATCGATTGCGAGAGGTTCTCGGCGGCCGTGAGGTTTCCCGCCTGGGCCGCGGTCTCGGCGAGTCGCTTCTGGATGTGTGGCCGCCACGTTCCGCTGATGCCGTCCAGGATGTGGGTCGCCCGTTCTACATCGTCCTGTTGGATCATCAGCTCGAGTACTTCGGCGATATTCGATGCGTGCGAGCTCCAGGAAATTCGTGAAGTCTTGCCGCGTTCGCTGAGGAGTGTCTCGGCTGCATCGAGCCGCCTTGCCTTCGCTGCTGCGACGGCCACGAGCGCAGCAACCTGGTCGTGCGTCAGCGGGTCGAGGCGTGCTGCGGCAGCGGCCCGCTGCAGGAGTTCGTCGGTCAGGGCGATCAGGCCGGCTGCAGCGGCTGCCGTAGCGAGCCTCGCGAGGGCGTCCACCCGCGGGTGCACCGTATCGAGAGTGGTGGTCAGCTCCTCGGCCTCGGCAATGACCTGTTCGACCTGGTCGACGCTACTGCCCGCTGCGACCGTCTCCGCGATCTGCACGAGCGCCGCAATCCGAGGCTCGGATGACCGGATCATGCCGGCGACGCGACGCGCGTCCTCGACGTCGCCCAGCCGGCACAGCACAGCCGGAAGCCAGTGCAGCGCATAGTCATGGTCGCGTGGGTCGCCGATCGCGTCCGCCGTAGTACGGGCGAGTTTGACCAGCTCACGTGCCTGCTCGGGCCGGCCCGCGGCAAGGTGTTCGTGTGCGACTTGTGTCAGTGTGTGGACCCTGTGCGACGAGACGGGAAGTGACAACACAATGTCGCGAGCGCGGGCGGCGAGGCCCGCGCGCACGGCGGCGAGTGCCACCGCGGTAATCGCGCTCGGATCTCCGGAAGGGTTCTCGTTGGTGCGGGCGAGCCGCAGTGCTGCGGCCAAGTCTCCCACCGCGACCAGCGCCTCGAGCCCGGCGATCCGCAGCAGGGCCTGCTGTCCGACTGGGTCGAGCAGGCCGACGTTGGGCTCAAGGTGTGCGGCCAGCGCCGCGGCCCGGTCGTGATCGCCGATACGCAGCATGGCGTTGATGGCCGCGACTAGCGATGCGGTCCTGGCCTCGGCGGTGTCGATGGACTGGGCTATCTGTTCTGCCTGATCGGCGCACCTGACGGCGTCGTCGAAGGCGCCGTTGCAGGCGAGGCTCATGGCGACTCCGGCCAGGGCCTGCGCCCGCCGGAACGGATCGTGAATCATGCCGGCCAGCTCGTGCAAGTGCTCCGGGCTGGCCCCGGCCGGTTGGCGAAGAGCATGTTCAAGCACTTGGTCGCGTGTCTCGGACTGGTCGAACTCCTCCAGCAGGCGTGCGAACCACGCCGCGTCGACGGCGGCCACCAGCCCGGCGACCCACGCGAGTTGCGTGGAACGTTCACGCGGATCGGCTACGGACCGCGCTGCCTCTTCAGCCTCACGTGCCAGGGCGACCGCGTGATCAAGGTTGCCGGCCATGATCGCTGCCTCTACGCACCAGCAGAGCACCCTGGCCCGCCCGGCGGGTTCGAGTTGCCGTGCGGTGGTAACGGCGCGTTCAGTCATCTCGACAGCGCGTCGGGCGTCGCCCAAGTCCGCGAACCCTATCGCGACCAGCGCGCACTTGTCGGCGCGATCCTGAGCGCCGTCGAGCGTGGAACACAGATCAGCTGCCTGCTCAATCCATGCCGCTGCCTTTTCCCGGTCGCCGTGCCGAGCTGCGGTCTCCGCGAGCCGCCGTAGCTGCTGTACTTGGGCAGACGGACCGGGTAAAAGGTTGAGCAGCCGCACCGCACGGTCGGTATCACCGGCCTTCACCGCGGCGAGCCCTGCCACATCGACTTCCTGCTGCCGCATCCCGGGAAACTGCATGGCAGCAGCGCAACACTCGGCCTGGTCGGCGAACCACGCCGACGCAGCACGATCGCTGAGGCCGGCCGCCGCGACCGCGAGCTGGCCGTACACCCCGGCCTGCTGCAAGCCGGGATCGGCGGCCACGAGGCCGGCCGCCACGTCAACCAGCCGACGCGCCCGCAGCTGCTCGTTGGCCGCCACCGCCTGTATGGCGATGGCCAGCAGAGCACCTACATGCCGGCTCCCCGCGGGGATCGACATGGCCAGGCGTTCCGCCTCGTCGAACTGGCCGCACTCAGCCGCGACGCCCGCCAACTCAGCGAATACTACGGCCCGGTCGTCCATACCGGTCAGGGAACGGGCGAGCGCTTCGGCCCGGGCGGTCTGGCCCAGGCGTGCCCGCGCCTCGACGAGCGGCCACGGAATGTGGTTGTTCCGCCGGCGGATCCGGTTCCGCAGCCAGGCCAGCTGCGCAATGTCGGGCAGATGATTGTCGCCGGCCCGGTGCAGGGCATGCTGGGTGTCGCTGATCTCGGCGAGGGCGGTGTCGTCACCTCCCGTAACGGTCCGTAGCCACCGATGTCGATCGGTGTCAGTGGCCAGCGCAAGCATCCTCCGAAGGTCGCCGATGCTCTTCAGCATCCGGAAGTAACCGCGAATCAGGTAGCCGGCGGGGGTCTCAACGGGCCAACGCAACTGCCGGTAGCTGTCCGCCCACGTATAGAGGCGCTCCTGAAAATCCGCGAGCGTCTGCGGCCCGAGCCGGTCGAGGGCCTGGACTCGCAGGGTCTCGTGGGTGAAAAGGAAGACCCGGCCGTCGGCGCGCTGATCGGTGCGCCCGGCAACGGTGCGGCCGAACACACCGCCCAGGAGCCGATCGATCTGATACCCCGGCCTCCTGGTCAGCAGGTGGAGATCATCGCGGTTGAGGCCGCCGCCGCTGGCGGCGACCAGGCCGAGCACCTGGAAACCGAGCCCGTCGTGGCGATCGGGGTCGACGGCCAGGATCTCGTCGAGTTCACGATCGGCGAGCTCGATGACATGGCGGGCGTGCGGCGAGGCCGTCAGGGGCCGTATCCGGGCGGTACGCAGGGGGTGGTCGGCGTCGACGTCGGCCGGTAGCGGCGGATCGGGGCGCCCCACGACGATAACCTTGAGGCCGTTCTGGCGCTTGGGTAGCAGGGCGGCGATGCTGGCCTGGCCCGATCCTGGCAACGACCCGCAGTCCTCGTCAAGACCGTCGACGAGTAGCACCAGCCGGCGGCCCGCGGCAGCGGCCTTCGCCACGGCGTCGGCGAGCAGGCGGCGGCGCAGCCGGTCACGTTGGGCGGGCGAGAGGAGCGGCGGGGGCTGCTCGCCGGTGAGCGCCGTGAGCTGGTCCAGCAGGCCATCGGTGAAGGCCGCGCTGTCCGCCTGGCTCGCCAGCCGCGCTGTGACGAAGAACGACACCACCCACACGTCCGGCGGAGGGTGCAGGACGAACCAGGACATCAGCGCCGACTTGCCCGCCCGGGCCGGTGCCTGCCACCACACGTACGCCTCGTCGGTGGTGCACCAGGCAGCGAGTTCGGCGAGCTCAGCGTCGCGGTCGAGAAGTTTGACTGGTGCCATGTCGGCGAGCTGTTCGAGGTAGCCCGACCGGCGCCACCAGTCCGGACGCTCCCGTACGGCAGCTGCGGTGTCCCGCTCGAGGCGGGCCTTCTCGAAGAGCTGCTTCCCTCGCCTCACCTCCGTGTCAGTCGCACCGAGCGCACGCAGGAGGCTCTCGGCCTGGATGCCATCTGCGGGCCAGGCGATGCCGCGCAGGATCTCGCCAACCCGGCTGGCCGAGGAGAGCTGCATCCGGCCGGCGAGCGTTCGCAAGCTGGGCAGCCCGTTCTCTCGGTGGATCCGCGCGCACAGGTCGAGCCAATCGCGCCACGGCCCCCGAGCAGGCCACCGTGACTGGTCCACCGGCTTACCCCGCCCGCTGATGATCGCCGCCCTTTCGCCCCGCCCGCTGTGCGCTCAGCGTACGGCCGGTGTACTCCTGAAGGTCACTCCGGTCCTGGCCGGAGGCGTACGACCAAGGACAGTACGGCAGCACACCGCCGGAGGCGCGGCATCGGGGCGAACCTGAATCCCATACCGATTCCCCGTGCACGAAGGGCATACCACCATGCAGATCTGGACCACCGTGACCGCCGTCCTCGGCGACCTGCTCACGCTCGCCGGCGGCGCCGTCACCCTGGTGGCGGCCGTACAGGCGAACCATCGTCCCCCACGCCGACGCCGCGCACTTACGTCACGTCGGAGACGCGGCGTCGAGTAGATCAACTAGCCGCCGCTAATGCCGCGATTCGCGCCGTGCGCGAGCCGGTGCATCTCCCGTCGATCAAAGAGCGTAGGCGGCCGAGGTCGGCGCAGGCCGACGCAACGGAGTTCGGCGGCACGCGGACAGACTTCGCTGGCGACGGGCAAACACGCTGGTGTCCGGTCTCGTCGATCACGAGGCACCGGCAAGTCCGTGACCTGCGGTGCCTCAGGTAGGTGAGACGGTTCAATTTCCGGTTTGTCGCGCTGATCATGAGGCAGTTCACCGACCTGCGGGCCGTGGTCGAGCCGATTCTCGCTGGCCAGGCGCCCGACTGCCTCAGCTTCGTCAGACGCCAGTGCGGATGCCTGTCTCTGCCGAGACTGCCTCGGGCCGGGTGAGACAGGACAGCTGGCTCGCCTACCCGAGCCCAACCGGCGTCAGCGTGGGTCCCGAACTGACGAACACAACAATCGGCCATCGGCCGGTGGGACCCGAGCTCACCGACAAACGGGTCCCACAGTCGCCGACGAAGCCAAAAGACGGTCACCCGGCAGACGCTTGTCGCCGAGGCCGGTATCGCGTTGATCCACATGCAGGCGACAGAGATGGGGTACCTGTTCCACCCAGTGCCATCGTCCGGAGTCAGGCAACAGACAGTCAGCGAACTGTGCGCGGTGTGCAACGCGGTGGTGCGTGGCGGGTATCCTGAGCCGCTCGACTGACCACGCCGGTGACGCTTCGGCGACGGCCAATGATCTGTGGGCTTGCTCGAAGGGTGCTGCTGGTGTGGGCTGACAATGAGACGGAAGTTGATCTTCTTGGTTACGAGTTCCTCGTCGACAGCCTTGTTGTCGCCTTGACGGAGCCTCGTCTCCTGCCTTTGACACTAGGAGTGCTCGGCGATTGGGGCTCGGGTAAGTCGAGCCTCATGATCATGGCTCGTCTGCAGTTGGAGAAGCTGTCAGCGGCTGCCGAGGAAGAAGCGAGCGATGGCCAAGAGTCGCGGCGGCGGTACGTGTGCGTGCCGTTCAGCCCGTGGCGTCACCAAGACTTCGAGGACGTTAAGGTCGCGCTGATGTCGGCTGTGCTTGATCGGCTGGCACAAGAAATCACCGAGCCGGATGATGAGCAGCACGAGCGGATCGGGCGGCTAAGCCGATTCAAGGAGAAATTGCGGGCAAGTGGCCGGTGGGTCGGCAGAACGACCCTTGCTGGAGTCCCGGCTGCTGTGACCGCCGCCGCTGCTTACGATCCGACCCTGGTGCCCGTGGAGGTCTTGCCGATCGCTCAGGCCGTTGTTGGTGCGGCCGTGAGCGAGGGCCAACGAGCCCTGGCAAGTTCTTCGGCGAAGAGCACGACGTCGGTGGGCTCGCCCACCGACGTCGAAATCACGAACAGCACCGAGTTTCATCGGCAGTTCGAAGAGCTAGTTGAGAACCTTACCGGCGTTCGGGCGGTCGTAGTCTTCATCGATGACCTCGACAGGTGCCTTCCTGATGCAGTAGTTGACACGTTCGAAGCGATCAGGCTGTTCCTCAATAGCAGTAAGACCGCGTACGTCGTAGCCGCTAACCAGGCTGTGGTTGAGGCGGCGATCGACTCTCGGTACCCAGAGCTTCGCCGTGATGATGGCATAGGTATTGGCGCGGACTATCTGGAGAAAATGCTTCAGCTCAAGGTTGCGATCCCCGCGTTAGCTGTCCCGGAAGCCGAAACGTACGTAAACCTCCTCCTGGCCGATCTGTGGCTGGGGCCTGAGGAATTCGCGACAGTGCTCGAATCCACGCAGAAGTTGCGCGCTGGCGGAGAACTGACGGTCGCGTTTAATCTGGGTATCGCCAGCGGTCTGCTCAATGCAGTTCCCGACAAACTGGCTCGCGATCTGGGTTGGGCCGCCGAAATAGCGCCCTCCCTCGCCACGGGGCTGCGCGGCAATCCGCGGCAGATCAAGCGATTCCTGAACACGCTGATGTTGCGACACCGCAGCGCCGCGCTGCGCGGCGTCGTACTGCGACCCGACGTACTCGCCAAGCTCCAAATCCTGGAGGAACAGCATTTCCCCGACTTCAAACGACTGTTCGACTGGCAACTCGGCGCTGAGGGGACCATCCCGGAACTCGCGCAGGCGGAGGGCGCGGTCCTCCACATCGCCGCAGCGGAGACCGGCAGCGCAACCTCAGCCACGTCCGGGTCAGCAGTCGCCGCGGCGAAGGCGGGCACTAACAACACCAGGGCGAACGACAGTGGCTCTGAGCGGCCATCTCGGGTGCGGAAGGCGTCAGCGCCCCCGAAGCTTCGAGCCGACGTTCAGGCGTGGACCGACAAGGAGCACGTGCGGCATTGGTTGGCGCTAGAGCCGCGACTCGGGGCGACCAACCTGCGTCCTTACTTCACGTACTCGCGCGACAAGCTTTCGCTCGGTGTGGCGGTGTCCCGGATGCCGCAGCACCTCCAAGCGCTGCTACGGCGAGTTCAGGACGCGCTGCCGGCCACGCGCAGGGCAGCGATCGGCGATGTTGCACAACTGCCACCGCACGAGCTGGCTCAGCTCGTGGACGGTCTGATGGACCGCGTTGGTCGGAATCCGGGCGGCCCTGGCACGCTGGGGGCGGTCGAGTTGGCCGAGCGGATCCCGGACACGGCCGCCACGATTGTGCAGGGGTTGCTTCCGCTGCCGCCCTCGGCCGTTCCCGGCTCGGTTGGAACGGCGGCCGTTCGCCGCCTTGCGGGCGTTGCCGGCATCGATGAGCTCTTGGACAAGTGGGCAGGTGGCGACAACACCGCGCTTGCCAGCGCCGTTCGAGCCGCTCGCCGTCCCAGCACCTGATGGGCACGTCAGCGGACCGATCGGCCGGAGCGGGCGGGGCCTGGACACCGCTCAAGCAGGCCACCACCGCGTACCTGCGGACGCTACCCACTGGCGGCGACTCAGCCCGTGCCCGGCGGGTCATCAGCCGGCACGTGCCCGTGCTCGGCGGCGCCGGCGCCGCCACCGCGAGTGCCCGCGCCGGACGTGCAGGCATCCAACGACTCGGCGACTTCCTCACCGACATCGGCACTGGCGACCTCGGCTCGGCGCTGCGTAACGCGGGTCTGGAACGTCTCGTGGGCCAAGATCGGTTCGATGTACTCGACGAATTGATCACTTACATCGCGGGCGACGGCAGTGACGCGGATTCGCAGGCAGCGCGCGACGCCGCCTGCGACGTCATCGATGACGTCTTCGGGGATGCCGACAGCTGGGACGATCTCCACGCGACTGCCATCTCTGCCGAGGACCTACCGCGACTGTTGGAGGCGTTCCTTGCGCGCTATATCTACAACCGCATGCCGGTCGTCGCCGAGCGACTCAGCCGACTGTTCGACCCGCAGGCAGCGCAGCAAGCCGACGCCGATATGCGCGCCATCATCGAGGACATGGTCGCTATCGCGATGCCCGCAGACCCGTTCAACGTCGACTGGTCAGGACCACAGGGCCGTCAGATTGCCGACGACGCGCTGAGACGGGCCTATGAAGCATTCGAAGGCTGGGACGGAGACGAGTCATGATCCGTTACCGGGTACGCACGGACTTGAGCACCTCTCTACACGATGAACTTTCCGCAGACGTCCGCCTTCTGGATTGGGCACCCGGCGACGTGGCCGCCACCATACAGACCGGAGACCACGGCCCCGCCTTCTTCTCCGGCTGGCGTCCGCCGCGACCAGCCGCAGATCTCCTGATGCTGGGCGCGGCGGCGTACTGCGTCGACAAGACTGCACGTCGCAGCCGGCGCCCGGACCGGTGGACACGCGACCTGGCCCTTGAGCTACCAGTCGGCGACGTATCCGCGTGGGCTAAGGCCGACTGGCCCCAAGTCCTCAACTTCCTGACCGGTGACCACTGGGACGTTGCTGCATACGCCTCAACCGGCCACCCTCTCACCGGAGTACGCGGAGTTCCCGCCGGCCCGCAGCCCACCGGCCTCGGAGTGGACGCGGTGTGCCTGTTCTCTGGTGGGCTCGACTCGTTGTGCGGGGTCATCGACCTGCTGGAGGAAGACCCGAACCGCACCCTGTGCCTCGTATCCCACCACGAAGGCGGACAAGCATCCACCGCCCAGCAAGACCTCTACGCGCAACTGACCGCCCACTACGGCACCCACCGGCTCGCGCTGCGCCGTTTGTACCTCCGTCCGGCACCAGCCAACCAATGGCAAACCCGTCCGCTTCCGCGAACCCGAGAGAACACGACACGAGCCCGATCCATGCTGTTCCTGTCGACCGCTCTGGCCATCGCGGCGTCATGCGGGCCCAACGTGCCCGTTTACATCCCAGAGAACGGCTTCATCGGCATCAACGTGCCACTAACCCGTGCCCGGTTCGGGAGCTTGAGTACCCGCACCACTCATCCCCATTTCATGAATCTGTTGCACGCGGCGGCTTTAACGGTGGGAGTGGGGAACCCGATCCTGAACCCCTATCGGCTCGCGACCAAAGGAGAGATGCTCGCCTCATCGCGCAACCCGTCCCTGCTGGGGCGCCTGGCACCTGTGAGCGTCTCATGTGCACACCCGGAAGCCCCGCGATGGTCGAAGCGGAGGCAGGGCAACTGTGGCTATTGCTTCCCTTGTCTGATCCGCAGGTCGGCGATGGCGCACGTCGGATGGGACAACGATGAGTACGCATGGGATGCCTTGACTGAAGCAGTACTGCTCGACAGTCAGAAGCAGCGCGGAAGCGACCTGCGCGCGGTCGTCAACGGAGCGTTCACGCCACGCCCAGACCGTGATGCCCTCCGCAACGGCCCGCTGCCCGCCGGGGAGCGACGCGCCTTCGTCGACGTCTGGCGCCGCGGGCAAGCCGAACTCAGAACGTGGCTGGCCAGTGGAGCCGAAGGCGACCTTGCACAGATCATCGGAGCGCTGCAATGACCTCCGACCAGCCCGTGCTTTGGGACACCCACTGCCATCTCGACACCTACGACAACCCGGTCAACGTCTTGCAAGAGGCCACAGCGTCAGGCGTCGCGGTCGTAGCCGTGACGGAGGATCCGGGACGCTACCGACAACTGCGAACTCGACTCGGACGACGCAGCGGGCTGGAAGTCGCCCTTGGATGGCACCCCCTGCGCATCCAAGACGGGTTCGAGGCAACCCTGGCCCGGTTTCTGCGACTCCTGCCCCAAGCAACCTGGGTCGGTGAGATCGGCCTGGACTTCTCTCGGGCAGGGGCGGACACGAAACGGGCCCAACTCCGAGTCTTCGACGCACTCCTCGCCCAGCCGCACCTGCGTAGTCATCCGACGACCGTGCACAGCCGAGGAGCCGAAAACGACTGTGTCACCCGACTGATTGACGCCCAAGTCCCCGCCATCCTGCACTGGTACACCGGATCAATCAGCATCGCGGAGAAGGCATTGGCGGGCGGCCTCTACTTCTCGATCAACCCCGCCATGATGGTCTCCCGCCGCGCCGCCCCTTTGCTAGCGTTCGTCCCACCCGAACGGGTCCTGCTGGAGACGGACGGGCCCTACACCAGGTCGGCGGGTCGAGCTGCACGACCCTCCGATCTTCTAGGTCTCGTCAGGCGCCTCGCCCTCATATGGAACGTCAGCGACAGCGCCGCTCGCTCGACTTTGTCTACCAACCATGAGCGACTCCTTCAACGCCCAGCTGATCGCACGAGCTGACCGACGGCCGAGCCAAGCCAAGGTGTTCTTTGACTCGAAGGTTTGATACATGGTCTGAACAGGGCGAGTGCCTGGTGATTAGCTACCGGATCCGCCCGTCCGGCCCTGGCGTTGCCGGCGCCTTGGTACGCCGGTACGAGGGTGGGGCTCGACACCGGTCCGTGGCCTCTTGGGCGCGGCGAGATCGTGACGTCGGGGCCGGTATGGACGTCGTAGCAGGACGCATAGCACGTCCAAGGCAGCGTCGCGGCGATGGGGGTTGTTGGTAACGACCGCGGTGACCGCGAGTACCGTGATCAGGCTTAAGGCGAGTACGGCGAGCGCGAGATACGCCGGCCACGGCAGCGATCTGGCTTGCTCGAACAACCATGACATCGGGGGCCGTTCCCAGGGCAAAGAACAGGGAGGGCCTTATGTGTCAGGTGTAGGCCAACTCCCGGGGGACGGACAAGACAGTGTTCGTCCACGACTCGGTCGGTCCGCGGGTCAGCTGCGGTCCTGGCGGCACGGGGACCCCGAGCGGGTCTACGCCGGGGATGTGTCCATACATTGAGGCTGCGCGGTCCAGTTGCGTGTGCGCGTGGCGACGCAGCCGCCGGATCGCAGCGGTGAGCAGCTCCGCCAACGATCGGGTGCGAGTGTCCAGGCGCGCGAGCAGCCGGCGGATCGGCCGGAGCAGTGACCGGTCAGAGAGATTCATCCGTGGCACCTGGGGTCGCCGGTTCGCCACGGCGAACAGTTCCGGCGCGACCCGCCGCAGCGCTGTGTATCCGCTGGTCGGACTCGCCTGTGTCGTCGTGCGGGGAATTACCAGCACCTGACGGGCGTGATCACCTTCGGTGACATCGATCCCGTTCGACAGCATCGATGTCGTCAGCAGGACCTGGAGCCGCTGCGCGACCTGCATCGTCTCGGCCACCGTGGGTGCTGCGATCAGCACCTGCCGGTTGGTGTGGGCCAGGTGTGAAACCAAGGTCAGCGCTGTCGTCGTCTTGCCGCAGCCGGCGGGCAGGTCGATGTGCGCGACACCGGGCACGATGATGCCGTCCGGCGTGATGTGCAGCTCGACCTGCGAAGGCATCGTGTCGGCGTGCCGTAGCACCAGATCGGTGAATGCGTCGCGCCGTCGCGCGACCTCGGTGAGGTCGAAGGACGCGATCCCGATGGCCACGGCGACACTGTACGCGTTGGACACAACGGTCTTGGGCCGGTCCGGCGTGCGACACGCTCCCCGCAGTGCCACGGACGTTGGATCGGGTGGATCATCAACAAGCTATTCGGCGGCGACATCTGCCGGTGCGGCCCGCAGGTGAGTGCCATCACCCAGGAGCATGTCGGCTTTGCGTACCTCAACAACTCCGGCGGCTCCACAGCGACGCTCAGCGGCAACAGCTGGCAGGACGGCGACGGCCCGATCGAGGCGCCCTTCGGTGGCACCCCGGCGGCGGTCCCCGGCACATCCAGACGGAGAACTACGACACCGGCGGACAGGGCGTCGCCTACAACGTGACGTCGGTCAACGGCACCGCGCCACCGACGACCGTGTGAGTCCTTCCGGCCACGACGCCGCGGCCCGCCGGCACAGGAAAGCACGCCGCGGAGACGCGCGCTATGACGTCGCCGCGAGGAAAACCGCTGTCGGCTCCATGGAATGCGGCGTTAACCTCGGTCTCATGATCTGGCGGTCGCAGTACGTTGCGGTGGACGATGTTCACGTAGTCGAGCCCGATTGGCGCGCGCTGCGCGAGGCGGCCGACGAGAACCCGTTCATGCACGCCGCCGTCGAACTCCTCAAAGGCGCCTTGGGCGTGACCAGTGCCCTGGCCGGCATCGTGCCCGACCAGCCGTACGATCTACATGCCGCGATCCGATGCGGCTTGCTCGTCCGGGCCTGCAAGCTGTGCACCGACCTGGTCGCGGACGCGTGCATGCTTATGGGACGTCAGCAGATCGCCTTGACGCGGCAGCTTCTCGAAACGCTGGCCAACCTGTCCTACCTCTGCGGCGACGACGAATGCGGCGCGCGGCACCTCGCTTTCATCCAGGACAGCCTCATCGCCGAACGCGAGTTCCTCAAAGTCGTCGAGCGTCAGCAGGCCGCCAACAGTGCCGCCGAACTACCGATCGAGGCCCGGATCCGCGCATCCATCAACGACACCGCCCGAGCCGCCGGTATTGAGGTCGACCAGATCCCCGGACGACGGCAGATCAACTGGCCGTCCGCGCTGGACCGGATCGAGATGGCGTTCGGCCCCACCGCGTACCCGTCGTTCCGCACCGGATCCGGTGCGGTACACGGCACGTGGCACGACCTGCTGCGCAACCACCTCCGGCAGGTCGATGGCGGCTTCGAACCCGACTTCGGGGCCGCGACTGCACGCCCCCAGCCGTTGTTGTCGGCCACGATCCAACTCACGACGGTCGCGATCACCTACCTGCGCCGACAGTCGCACCACCACCAGCAGATGTTCGACGAGCCCTTGGCCGCAGCACTGGGATTCGCGTTTCGCACCGACGACATGCACGAGCGGTGGATTTCGGCCGCCACCGACCACCGCCGCGAAGACCCCGCTCATGCCGGCTAGGCCGGAAAGCGCCACCCGACCCTGTGTGCCGCGCGGCCGGTCTCACCTGCAGGTTGAAGATCAAGCTTAAGGAGCCGGATGTTCCGGCCCTTGGTTGCAGGCGGCTTACCAAGTCGGCCGAATCGATCCCCACCTTTGGCCAGCCCTAAACGTTGTGCGGGCAGGTTTTCGCTTACCACCTGCTCTTGGCGTGTCGTTCCCGCCCCATCGGCAGTTGGATGGCAGGGTGGTTACATCTCGCAACTCCTCGTAAGCTGAGTCCGCAGATAGCGTGTATCTCTGGAAGGGCCATCGTGACACCAGCCGCTGATGGATTGCTTGATGAGCAACACGAAGTACCGCCTCGCACGGTGAAGAAAACGATAAAGACGGACCTCATCGCGGGCTTTGCGACCGAGAGCGCCAAAGATGGCGAATCGGTGCGGGTGGCACACCAATTTCAAGTCACGGCTGACAGTCCATATTTCTACATGTTCGTCAACCAGATCAGTGACGATTTCTTACAGCTTGCCGGCTTGAGCGGCGACTCCGTCACAAAGTTCTTCATCGTCCAGCGACCGGATGGTGAGGCCGATGTCTACACCGACTATCCAGTCATCGCCCAGGCGCGCGTCAGCCGCGCTGTGACAAAGGGTGATCCCCTTTACGTCCACGACATTGGCGATATCGTGAGCTACCGTCCTGAAGGAATCACGCTAGAACCGACCGATACCGTCATATGCGTCATGAAGGTTGGTTGGAAGTACGGCCTGTTCTTTGACGCCAGCCGCAAAATCTCCCAAGATGGTGTGTGGGCGCAACTGGGCGCGCTTTATCAAGACCTACATGTTGATCGCGTACTGGCTAATATCCGGGATCGCATCAGGCTTTCGCAGCGACCACACATCATTACAGAGGGCAGGACGGATTGGCGGCACATTGAAGCCGCACGCCGGGCATTGGGTGTGGATATGTCGCTCGGATACCCAACTACCAGTGATTCGTTGGGGGATTCTGCGCTCTTTCAGGTATGCGAGCGTCTATCGAAATTTGGGCCACCCAACACAAACAAGGTGATCGCAATATTCGATCGCGACAACCCGCAGGTACTGGCCAAGCTGAAGGCGCGCGGCGACCTGGATGCCTTCCAGGCATGGGGCAATAATGTCTATTCAATTGTCCTCCCCATGCCTGCACACCGAGTGGACTACAAGAATATCTCAGTTGAGATGCTCTACACCGACACGGACATAGCGACTAGGACAAGCGACGGCAAACGGCTCTACTTTAACAACGAGTTGAGGAAAGAGATTGTTGCCGACGCTGTCCTCCGCTACGCGCCAATCCCGCCTGCTGAATCGGCGGAGTTGACCAAGAAGCCATATGACGACGAGGCAGAGCTAATCGTTGATGACAACGGCTGCCATGTCGGCTTGTCCAAAGGCCGGTTCGCGGATCTGGTTCACGCCAGGACAGACGCCTTCGGGCATTTGGACATGTCAGCATTCGCGCCAATCTTTCAGATTATAAGGGACATCTTGGCGCACGATGGGAACGCAGACACTTCGACTTCGTGACTGTCTTACGGCCCTGGCGCGGCGCGCAATTAAGGAGAGCTGGCCATCGTCCGGTCAAGTTGCGGTAAACCCCGCATCGGGTTGCCCGGATCGATCTCCAGGCAAGCGGACAGCTTCACGATGTTGTGCAGGCTGATGTTCCGCCGGCCACTCTCAACCTGTCTCCCATGTAGGTCCAGTGGGCGCCGGAGGAACCGGCGAGTTGCTCCTGGCTCTTGCCGGGCTCGTGTCGTTGGCGAACGTCCCGTCCCGGCCGGCCGAAGATCCACGCGGACGGCTTCGTCGACCGCCCCACACTCGACTTACTCACAGAATCGCTCACCGTGCAAGATCGAACCTGCAGAACTGGGCATCAGGAACCAACATCAGCCGGCATTCGACCAAAGGCGTTCTTCCTGGAAAAAGCATGAGTCGACATTGGGCGTCAGCGTATGGCAGAATGGGTTCTTCACTGGCAGTGTGGGGGTCAGGGGTTCGAGTCCCCTCGGCTCCACCCATCGGAAGGCGCTCCCTGCTCAAGGCGGGGGCGCCTTTTCGCGTATGCGATGGGTGGATTCCTCGCGCGCCCTTCGGGCGCTCCCCCCTGGGGGGCTGCCGCCCACCCAGGCCCCCTGCGCACCCAAGTCCTCCCCCAGCGGAAAGTGGTGAAGGGTGGCGCTTGCGTGCTCGTGCAGCGGGAAAGTGGGGAAGGTGACGTGGCTCGGTCGGTGGGTAGTTCGGGGCTAGCATCGGGGCCATGTCCCTGGCCGCCGAGCACGTCGATCGGTTCGAGGCCTCCCGGCGGCGCCTGGAGGCTATCGCGTATCGCCTGCTCGGGTCGGCGGCCGAGGCCGAGGACGCCGTGCAGGAGACCTATCTGCGCTGGCAGGCGGCGGATGTCGGGCGGATCGAGGTGCCCGAGGCGTGGCTCACCAAGGTGCTCACGAACCTTTGCCTGAACCAGCTCACGTCGGCGCGGGCGCGGCGGGAGACGTACGTCGGGCAGTGGCTTCCCGAGCCGCTCCTCGCCGGTGATCCTATGCTCGGGCCGGCCGATACGGTGGAGCAGCGGGAGTCGCTGTCGTACGCGGTGCTGGTGCTGCTGGAGCGCCTGTCGCCCAACGAGCGGGCCGTGTACGTGCTGCGCGAGGCGTTCGACTATCCGCACCGCGAGATCGCGGAGATCCTGGAGCTGACCGAGGCGGCCAGCCAGCAGATTCTGCACCGCGCCAAGCAGCACGTCGCCGGCGGCCGGCAGCGCGTCGCGGTCGACGCGGCGGCGGCGCGGCGGATCGTCGAGGAGTTCCTGGCCGCGGCGACGAGCGGGCAGACCGAGCCGCTGGTGCGCCTGCTCACCGCGGACGCCGTGTCGATCGGGGACGGCGGGGGCAAGGTGCCGGCGCGGGCCAAGGCGTTCGCGGGCGCCACCGCGGTCGCCCGGTTCATCTGGGGGCTGTTCCGGCCCGGTACGGCCAAGGAGAAGGTCATCGGCGGCCGCCCGGAGATCTACCCGTGGACGGCCAACGGCGGGCCGGCCGCGATCGCGGTGATCGGCGACCGCGTCGTCGGCGTGATGTGCCTGGAGGTCACCGAGGCCGGAATCGCCGCCGTCCTCAACCAGGTGAACCCCGACAAGCTCGAACGCGCCACGGCCCTCTGGAACGCCACCGATCACGGGGAACCCCTCTTCACCGCGCTGTGAGCCGCTTCACAGCCCGCTCCTGTCATGAATCGCGGCCCCGCCCGGCTCAAAGGGCACAAGCCGCACAGGACAGGAGCACACCATGCACCGCATCGTCGTACTGGGCGCCGGCTACTCCGGAGCCATCGCCGCCGGCCGCCTCGCCAAGCGCCTGCGCCGCGAGGACGTCGCCATCACCCTGGTCAACGCCGAGCCGGACTTCGTCGAGCGCGTCCGCATGCACCAGCTCGCCACCGGCCAGCAGCTCAAGCCCCGCCCCCTGAGCGCCATGTTCGCGGGCACCGGAGTCGAGCTGCGCATCGCACGGGTGACGGCTATCGACACCGACCACAGGACGGTCTCCCTGACCGGCGCCGAGGACCTCGCCTACGACACCCTCGTCTACGCCTTGGGGAGCGGGTGGAATGCCCAAGGCGCATCCGGTACCGACGAGCATGCTTTTGAAATCGCCAGTCGCCCGGGCGCCCTCCGCCTCCGCGAGCGCCTCGCCACCCTCCCGCACGGCACTCCCGTGACGGTGGTCGGCGGTGGCCTGACCGGCATCGAAGCGGCCACGGAATTCGCCGAGTCCCGCCCCGACCTGGACATCGCCCTGATCACCACCGGCGCCCTGGGCGACTGGCTCTCCCCGAAGGGCCGCGCCCACGTCCACAAGGTCTTCGACGGCCTGCACATCACCGTCCACGACCACACCACCGTCACCGCCGTGGAGTCCGACCACGTGGCAACGTCGGACGGCCGCACGATCCCCGCGACGGTCACCGTGTGGACGGGCGGCTTCGCGGTGCACCCGATCGCCGCCGCCACCACCCTGCAGGTCACCGACACCGGCCAGATCGTCGTCGACGGCACCATGCGCTCCGTCTCCCACCCGGACGTGTACGCCATCGGCGACGCCGCCTACGCCATGGGCCCCGCCGACAAGCCCCTGCGCATGTCGTGCGCCTCCGGCACCCCGGAGGCCTGGCAGGCGGCGGACGCGATCGCCGCCCGCCTGACCGGCGGCAAGCTCCCGCACGCCCCGTTGCGCTACTTCAACCAGTGCATCTCGCTGGGGCGCAAGGAGGGCCTGATCCAGTACGTCACCGCCGACGACCGCGCCGTTTCAGCCGCACTGACGGGGCGGGCGGCGGCGCTGTACAAGGAACTGGTCTGCAAGGGCGCGGCGTGGAGCGTGGCCAACCCGACGCTCGGCCTGCCCACCCGCCGCCGCCCGGTCACCACGCCGCGGGTCGCCGAGCACGAGGCCGCACCGGCGCGCTAGCGGCCCATCAGCCGCTCGACGTCGGCGAGTTCCGCGGGGGTCAGGGGACCGTGGGCCAGCGCGCCCGCGTTCTCCTCGACCTGCGCGACCGTACGGCACCCCGGAATCGGCACCGCCCGCTCGTCGTACGCCCACAGCCACGCCAGCGCCCCCTGGGCCAGCGTCCGGCCGCCGGAGGTGAGCACGTCGCGGATGCCGTCGATGCGCGCCAGGAACTCGGGCGTCGGGTGGCCGTCGGTGAAGTACGTCATCCAATCCGGGCTCAACCCCCGCACGTCGTCGCGCGGGAGCGTCGAGGTCGTCGTGTACCGCCCGCCCAGCAGCCCCATCGCCAGCGGGCCGCGGATGATGACGCCGAGGTCGTGCTTCGCCGCGGCGGGGAGCACCGCGAAGGAGCCGCGCAGCACCGACAGGTCGGCCTGGATCGTGGCGCAGCGCTGCCCCGCCGCCGCGAAGGCGTCCGCGCGTTCCGGGAAGTCGGTGCTCCAGCCGTACGCGCGGATCAGGCCCCGATCCACCAGGTCCTCCAGGGCCGGAATCAGGTCCAGGGCCTGCGGAATCGGCAGCGCGTTGATGTGCAGCTGGAGCAGGTCGATGCGATCGGTGCCGAGCCGGCGCAGCGAGTCGCGGACCGAGCGCTGGAGGTTCTCCGGCGAGCCGTCGTCGGGGCCGACCTGGCGGGTCTGCTCGTCGAACGTGCCGCCGAACTTGGTGGCCAGCACAACCTCGTCGCGCCGGCCGGCCAGGGCGCGGGCGAGGACCCGCTCGCTGTGCCCGGCGCCATAGACGTTGGCGGTGTCGAAGAACGAAACGCCAAGATCGAGCGCCCGGTGTACCGCACGAATCGACTCGTCGTCGTCGACCTCGCCCCAGCCGAGCGGCTGTTCGCCCGCCCAGAACGGCCCGCCGATCGCCCAGCAGCCCATGCCCAGCGCGCTGACCTCGATGCCGCTGCGTCCCAGGAATCGCGTATCCATGCCGGCCACGATTCCACCTGGAGCGCGCTCCAGGTCAACCCCCGGCGCCGGGAACAAGCGCTCGAATTGATCAAGGCGGGCGATGGCGTTCGCATCCGAATGATGTCGCTGGGTGGCTCTCGAATCACTGTGCGCGGTCACCGAATACTACGTTTGGATGAACGGCGGAACACACCGCAACCTGCTTCGACCTGCCGCGTTGGAACTCACCCCGCGCACCAATATGCTCAGCCTCCGTGCGGAGTGCCAACACGCCCAAGCTCGGACGGCTCGCGCTGACGCGTGCCGAATTCACGAGCTTGACTTCAATCGACGGCGGCAGCACGGCGGTGCAAAAACTCGCCCTGAGCCAGGTTTTGAAACGAAAATATCTCGTCGCCGGCATCCGGCACGAGACACGTGACGCCGAGGACGCCCCCGCGCGCACCATTCAGCGCGCGATCGGGCTGCTGGCCGAGGCGGAGTCGGCCGACCGCGACGCCGCGCTGAGCGTCCTCGGGCATCCGTACCTCGACCAGTGGGCCGCCCGCTGGCTGCGCGCCGAGGGCGATCGCGGCGAGGCGGCCGACTACCTCGCGACCATCGCCGCCGCGGCCGCGGCCCGGGCCCGGATGACCTTCGCCATCGACGTGCACAGCAGCGACGGCACGGTCGTCCTGCCCACGCTGGGTGCGGGCACCGGCCTCGGCCCAGGCCGGGTGCGGATCGACGGCGCGCCGGACCGGATCACGCTCACCGGGCCGGCCGGCCGGGCCGACGTGCCGCGGCCGTTCACCGCCGCCGCCACGCACTGGGAACCGGTGCGCCGGTTCGACCTCGACGGCCGGTACGCCATCGCCGTCGAGGACCTCGACACCCAGCGCGACTGCTACCCCTGGCCGCCCCGCAACCGCCTCGACGACGCCACCGCGGCGCGTTTCCGCGACACCTGCCGGGCCGCCTGGTCGATCATCTCGGCCGATTTTCCCGAACACGCCGAGGGCATGCGCACCGCATTGGCCTCACTGGTCCCGCTGGCGCATTCCGAGGACGTCGAGAGTCAGGGCGCCACCGCCTTCCGCGCATTCGGGTCGCTGGCCGTTTCTCTGGATATGTCGGCCGAGGCGCTCGCCTTATCGCTCGTTCATGAATTCATGCACATGAAATTGGTCGCCATCCTCGACCAGTACGACCTGCATGCCGAGGGCCGGCGTTTGTACTTCGCGCCGTGGCGCTCGGATCCGCGCCCGATCTCGGCATTGCTGCACGGCGCCTACGCGCATTTCGGGGTGTGCGATTTCTGGCGGCGCCGGCGCGGTTCGGCGCCGGACCGGTCGGCCGATTTCGAGTTCGCGCTGTGGCGCCGGCTGACCCTGCGCGCCGTGCGGACCCTGCTGGACTCTGAGGAGCTGACCCCGCTCGGGCGGGACTTCGTCCGGCCGCTGGACGAGGCGCTGCGGGCCTGGGCGGCCGAGCCGGTCCCGGCCGACATCGACCGGGCGGCCGCGGACGTGGCGTACGCGTACTGGGTGCGCTGGGACCTGACCTACGGCGCGTCCTCCGCGGCGGAGCTGGAGCGGCTGGCCGGGGCGCCCCGCCCGCCGTGGTTGCCGGCGGCCTGGAGCGCTGCCCCCGGCCCGGCCCCGGACGAGGCCTCGGGCGGGGCGGCCGAGCCGGCGGTGGCCACGCTCATCCGGTCCATCGTGGTCGGCGGGGAGGCCGCCGACGGCGACCCGCGGCTGATCGACGCCGTCGTCGCCCACGTCGGCGGGCGGGCCGACCGGGCCGCGCACGGCTTCCGCACCGCGATCGACGGCGGCGCCCCCGACGGCTGGGTCGGGCTGTGCGTGGCCAGCCGCCGCGGCGCCCCGGTGCGCCGCCCACGGCTGGTCCGCCGGCTGTACGAGGCGGCCGGCGGCACGGTGGCCCCGGCCGACGTCGCGGCCTGGGTCAGCGCCGTCCTCGACCCCTGACGCACGCCGCGGCCGGCGTCAGCGCCGTCCTCGGCCCGGACGCGGCTCAGGGCCGTCCTCGGCCCTGACGTGGCTCAGGGCGTGTAAGGCTCGATGTCGGTGTTGATGCGCGCCCGCTCGGCGATCGCGACGGTGTTGGGATGCTCGGTCCCCAGCGCCTCGCGCGCCAGGCGGGCCGCCTCGGTGAACAGCCGCTCGGCCTCGCGCTCCTGACCGGCCGCGGCGAGGCTGACGGCCAGGTTGTTGATGGCCGCGATGACGACGGGGTGCTCGGCGTCGAAGGTCTTGCGCAGCCGGTCGTGCGTGCGCTCGTCGAGCCGCCGGGCGCGGGCGCGGTCACCCGTGAGGAAGGACGCGTTGGCCAGGTTCAGGCGGCAGATCAGGGTCGACGGGTGCTCCTCGCCGAGCTTGCTCTCGTACGTCTCGGCGATGTCGTCCAGGATGGCCAGCGCCCCGGCCATGTCATCCGCCCGGATTTTGAAGATGGCCCGGTCGTTGGCGGCCGCCAGAGTGTAGGGGTTGTCGCTCTTGTACTGGTCGTTGTAGTACTCGTGGACCTCGGCCGCCATCGCGTCGGCCTCCGCGTGCTCGCCCGCCGCGGACCGGTTGCAGGCGAGCTCGAGCTCGGCCAGCATCGTCTCTCGGTGCTTCATCCCGAGCGTCTTCTTGTACCGCGTGTGCGTCTCGCCGGCCAGTCGCTCGGCGTCCACCGAGAGCCCCATCCGGCGCAGCGTGCCGGCCAGCACCCGGGAGGCGCGCAGGGTCTGCTCGTGCTCGGGCCCGAGGGTGCGCCGGCACTCCTCGACGGTGCGCTGCAACAGGTCCCGGGCCTCCGGGTAGCGACCCATCTCGCGCAGCCCGAGCCCGTAGTTGATCGCCGAGAACAGGGTCCAGATGTCGTCGGCCCCGAGCGTCTTGGTCCGCCGCCGGAGCGTGTCGGCGTCCAGCCGGACCGCCTCGGCGAGGTTGCCGCACAGGCGCTCGGCGTGGGCCAGGTTGTTGGCCGCCATCAGGGTGCGGGCGTGGTCGTTGTCGAAGCCCTCGCGCCACTGGCCGAGCAGCTCCCGGTTGAGCGCGAGCCCCTCCTGATAGAGGCCGGCCGACCACAGGTCGGCGGCGAGCCCGCCCGCCGCCTCCAGGCGATACGGGTGGCTCGGCCCGAGCAGCGCGGTCAGCTCGTCGGTGACGGCCTGGCTGAGCTGGCGGGACTCGTCGTCGCGGCCCGCCGTCCGCAGCACGTTGGCCAGCTGGATCTGCAGCCGCAGCGTCACCTCGCGGTCGGCCGGGGTCTCGTCCTCCGTCGCCGACCACTCGGTGAGGGCCTGCTTGGCGAGCTCCTCGCTGCCGGCGAGGTCGCCGCGCAGCCGCAGGAACCGGACCATGGTGATGACCAGCTGCCGGACCGCGTCCTCGCGTGAGCGCAGTGCCCCGGACGGAACCAGGTGGGGGCGCAGCTCATCGAAGATCGGCCAGTTGTCCTGGTCGTCCGCGCCACCCTGCCTCGCCGCGGCCGCCGCGGCGAGGATCTCCTGAACCTGCACTCTCGTTGTCTCCGTATCAGACTCGCTCAGCGCGTCCCTGATTACAGACTGCACCAGCCGGTGAACGCGAACGGCACTTATCGACGGATCGACCCTGGCCAGCGCAAACCGGCCTATTTCCCGAATCAACGAGCCGTGCAACAGTGGGTCGCGCATGGTCCGGTCGACCTTAGCAAGCTCCTCCGTCATAGCTGGTGTCTGGATGAGCCATGTCGGGATCGGTTCCGGGCTGAAGAAGGCGAGCAACTCCATGAGCCGGGCCGCCGCCGGTTGGCGCTCGCGGAGCCGCTGCATGGACAGGGTCCAAGTCGCGGTCGCCGAGACGCCATACCCCGAGGACGACTCGTCAAGCACGGCGGACGGGCGGGACTGGAGCAGTTCGAGGTAGCTCTGCACCGGCATCGCGGTCTCGCGCAGCCACGCGGCCGCCTGCTCCACCACGAGCGGGAGATCCCCGACCCGGTCGGCGACGGCGTCGGCGTCGGCCGTCGACAACGACTCGATCTTCCTGCCGATGAGCTCGATGCTCTCCTGGCGCTCGAAGACCCCGACCTCGATCCGCTCGGCGCGCTGGGTCCAGTCCGGGTTGCGGGTCGTGACGATGACGTCGCCCGGCCCGGCCGGGAGGAACTCCGCGATGGACTCGGGGTCGTCCGGGTTGTCGAAGATGACGAGCCAGCGGCGCAGCCGGTCACCCTGGCGCAGCGCGTGGAGCACGGCGTCGACCTGCGCCGTGGTGTCCGCGCCGGCGTTCAGGCGGAGCGGACCGGCCAGCCGGCCCAGCTCGGCACGGACGATCGCGGGCTGGTCGGCCGAGATCCACCAGACGAGGTCGTAGTGGGCGGCGAAGCGGTGGGCGTACTCGAGGGCGACCTGGGTCTTGCCCACGCCACTCAGCCCGGTCAGCGCGACCGGACGGGCGAACGGGCTGCCGATCAGCCGGGTGCGCAACTGGTCGAGCAGCGTGTCGCGGCCCGTGAAGACCGGGTTGCGGGCGGGAACCTTCCAGATCGCGGGCATGGTGGCCGGGTAGCGCGGGCCGGGGCCGTTCGTGCCGGCCAGCGGCACCGCGACGTCGGCCAGGTCCAGGGCGGTCAGCAGCACCTCGCGGGCCCGGGCGGCGGTGAGGTCTTTGAGGTTCGGCACCGCCCCGCCGAGCAGCGGCTTGGGCAGCTCGGCCCCGTCCAGCCGCAGCGGCACCAGGAACGTGCCGCGGCCGCGGTAGTGCCGGGCCGCCGCCTGCTGCAGGGTCGCGGCGGCCTCGGGTGAGCGCAGGTACTCCTCCGACAGCAGCGCCACCACCCGGCTCGCGCTGTCCAGGGCTCCGCCGGAGGCGCGCAGCTCGCGCAGGTCGTGGGGCTGGTCGACGAGCTTCAGCTCGGCGCTGATCCACTCGGCCCACATCCGGTCGCGGGGCGCGAAGCTGATCGCGATCGGGTCGCCCGGTGCGACGGCGACCCCGCGCTCGAACGAACCCAGCCACTGCAGCCGGGTCGTCTCGCCGACCGGGGTCAGCTCGCGGTCGCCGCCGGTGATCCGGCCGGCCAGCCGCTCGTAGGCGGACAGCAGCGTGCCCTCCTGGCGTGGCCGGTCGCCGAACGCGGCGAGGATCTCCTCATAGGCGTAGTAGATCTTGTACGGGATCTCGACCGAGCCCCAGTACTCCTCGATCGCGCGCGGGTCGCTCGCCGGCACGAACGACTCGAACCGGTGCCGGGCATAGCTGCGACTGCGTTCGAGCTTGGTCTGCTCGCCGTCCTCGACGCGGGTCGGGACCGGGAAGATCTCGATCGGCTCGGTGCGCAACTTGCGGACCGAGCGCGCGATCGCCACGGCGCCGTCGATGCTCTGGGTGCTCATCGTGAAGCAGTTGACGAGGGCGTCGGGCAGGAAGACGGTACAGATGCCGGCGTTGTCACTGAGACCGGTGCGGCTGTCGATCAGGATGAAGTCGTGGTCGCGGCGCAGCTCGTCGCGTAGTGCGGTCAGGAAGGCCTGCCCGCCCAGCCGGTCGTAGAAGTCGTCCCAGTTGAACGTGCTGACCCGGGTGGAGTACTCGGGCACCTGGCGGCCGGCCGACAGCAGGTCGATGCGGCCCTGGCCCTGGAACGGGTACTCCAGCGACGTCGTGTAGGGGCCGACCCGGGCGAGCCGGGCGACCTCCTCGGGCGCGAGGTCGCCCAGGTCGGCCGGCTGGGTGGCGGCCATCGCGAACGCGCGGATCAGGTCGATCACCCCGCCGGGCGAGCCGCGCAGCTCCTTGTCCTCGAGGAACGGGTGGAAGTACCGATGCAGGCCGGGCGACTCGAGATCCCAGTCGATCGCGAGCACCCGCGCGCCGTTGCTGGCGAGGATCCACGCGACGTTGGCAAGCGCCATCGTGCGGCCCGCGCCGCCCTTGTAGGAGTAGAACGTGATGATTCGACCACCCTGACCTGCCCCGTCAGCGTCGTTCATCGCGGCCTGCCACCTCCCCCCGGTCGACTTCGACGGTGCAACACATCGACAACCCCCTGGCCCGCCACCATCACGGGCCCTGCAGGATCGGACGGCTGACGGCGGACTCGACCGCCGGTCGGCGGAACACGCGGCCGCGGCTGAAGACCCGGTTCTGCGCCTCTTCGAGCGCCGAGATCAGGTTCTCGACGAAGGCCTCGCTGCTGCCGATCTCCAGCCGCGTCGGCGCGTCCCGCTCGGTGATCTCCCCGGTCACCGCGCGGGAGAGGTCGGAGCGCAGCTCCTCGCGGTTGCTCACGGTCTCCGCGTCCGCGTCGCTCAACGGGGCCAGCACGGCCACCGTGGCCTCGCCGCTGCCGGCCAGCGTGGACAGCTGCCGGCGGCGCCCCTCCAGCCGGATCACCCACAGGTCCAGCAGCAGCACGACGATGTGGTTGTTCTGCCGGGCCGACTCGACCCGCTGGGCGAGCCCGCGCAGGTCGGTCACGTCGGAGCCGAACAACAGGTCGGCGGCGACACCGCGGGCCTGGTCGGCCAGCGGCGGGGCGTAGCCGGCCGGGTCGTACGGGTGCCAGTCGCGGGCCTTGGCCCCGTAGTAGCGCAGGTCGTCGCGGATCCGGGCCATCTCCTCGTTGCTGGCGGCGGCGACGACGAAGTGCACCTGCCGGGCGGCGTCCACGCCGATCTCGGCGGCGACCAGGGCGGCCAGATCGAGGTCGGCGTCGGCCTTCGGCAGCCGGTCCTGGGCCACCAGGTCGACGACGCGGTGGGCCACCGCGGCGACGCAGTCCTCGTAGCGGTCGCGCTCGGCCCGGTGCCGGATGAGCTCGCCGACCTTCTCGCCCTCGGCGTGCGGCCCCAGCGGGTCCTCCGCCCACACCAGCGGGATGAGCGCCTCCACGGCCTGGCCGGTGACCGCGGCCTGCCGGCGCAGCCGCTCCTCGAAGACGGCCCGCTCGCCGGCGCACCGGCGGCTCAGCACCGACGCGGGCGAGCGCAGCTCCACGAACACCTGGCAGGAGGTCAGCGCCTCGAGCACCTCACTCGGCCAGGGCGGCCCGTCGGGTGGTCGCATGTAGCCGATGTCGCCGTGGGTGCCGGCCAGTTCCTCCACCTTGGCCGAGAGATCTCGGAAGAACCGGTCGACGTAACGGTCGTCGTGACCGACCGCGCGGCTCAGGAAGAACTGAGGCACCGACCCCTCCTCGGCCGGTCACGGATGCCGGTCCCCGTCGCGGTTCGGACCGTGCGGTGGGATCGGGCCCGTTGGCAAGGGCACATACGTCCTCCTGCTGCACAGGCACGGCAATGGCGGCACCGCGACCTTCACCAGGAAAGTTTCAGTCGCGGCAGCCGAAAGTCAGATATTCGCGTACGACAATGATCTTAGGGATCGAAGGGCCGTCGGAAAACAATACTCGACCCTCAGGGTAATAGATCACGACGCAAAGAGCCAAGCATGATCTTCAACCCTGCTCACTCTTCCGGAAAGTGGCGGGCAACGGGCATCATGAGTCTGCGGGATCGACTCAAGTGCCGCACCGAGCCCGCGCAGCCGTCTGCTGACCACCGTTTCGGGGATGTGTTCGGGTCATGTCCGCATTGCCAGACGACGACCAGTCAGGACGCCCAACGGTGTGCGGTCCCAGCGTCGCGAGTATTCCCGTATATGTCGACTTCGGCCACTTCTTGCACCATCTGAAGGCGTATCGGTGCGCCGAGGTCCCCCGATGAGCGCAATCGGTCTGCCGCCCCCGCCGCCGGCCCACCGGTCGCCGCCGCCGTATTTCTTCCTGAGCTACGCGCGCAGCGACGACGACCTGTACGTCGAACAGTTCTTCAAGGACCTGTCCGGCGAGGTCCGGGTGCGCGCCGGGATCGGCAGCGCGGAGACCGTCGGCTTTCTCGACCGCAACCTCGAGATGGGCACGATCTGGTCCAAGGAACTCGTCGACGCCCTCGCCACGTGCACGACCTTCATCGGCCTGTGCTCCCCGCGGTACATCCTGAGCGAGCCCTGCGGCCAGGAGTGGCACCTGTTCGCGCAGCGGTGCGAGCAGTACGAGTTGGACAACGGGCGCCGCTCGACCGCGCTGGTGCCGGCCCTGTGGCTGCCGCCGCGCCAGATGCCGCCGGCGATGCAGCGGGTGCAGTACGACCAGGAGCGGTTCAGCGAGGCGTACCGGCGCGACGGGCTGCGGCAGCTCATGCGGCTGGCGCGGTACCACGACGAATATCTCGAAGCGATCTCCGTGCTGGCCCAGCACATCGTGGACAACGCCGAGGTGGACCGGCTCCCGCCGCTGCCGCTGGCGAGCCGCGGCGAGTTCGCGGCGGCACCCAACGCCTTCGACACCGCACTGCTGGCCCGGGCCGAGCCGGCGCTGCCGAAGTCCACCGACGTGCACTTCATCGTGGCCGCCCCGAACCGCGACGACGCCCGCCTGGTGCGCGGGGACGTGAGCTACTACGGCGAGCAGTCGCTGGACTGGACGCCGTACGCGACCACGCACACCACCCCGCTGGCCGGCTTCGCCCGGGAGATCGCCGCGCGGCGCGGTCTCACGGCGGGCGCCTCGACCATCTCGCTGAGCCCGGCCGGGGCCGAGAGCCCGGACGGCGGCGCCCGGATCATCGTGCTGCTCGTCGACGCCTGGACGAGCCAGCTGGAGACCTACCGGCAGGCGGTCGAGCGCCACGAGGAGCGGCACCGGGCGACCGCGGCCCTGGTGCCGCGCAACACCGAGGACGCCGAGACCGAGGAGCACTGGCGGCTGCTGTCCGACGGGCTGCGCAGCATGTTCCTGGACCGGATCGCCACCCGCGACTCGCTCGTCTACCGCCAGGACATCCTCACCCACCGGGCCTTCGACGAGGACCTGCAGATCGTGCTGGAGACCGCCCGCAACCGCTCCTTCGCGGTCCGCGGCGGCCTCCCGTCCGCGCCACCGGCCATCGGGATGGCCCGGCCCATCCTCGAGGGACCCTGAGAGGGACACGATGACCCACGACCAGCGCGGACCCGGCCAGGTCGTCACCTTCTACTCGTACAAGGGCGGCACCGGCCGCACGATGGCCGTGGCCAACGTCGCGTGGATCCTGGCCAGCGCCGGCCATCGGGTGCTCGTGGTCGACTGGGACCTGGAGTCGCCGGGCGTGCACCGGTTCTTCCACCCGTTCCTCAAGGACCCGCAGCTGCACACCTCCGACGGCGTGATCGACCTGATCCGCGAGTACGCCGCGATCGCCGCCAGCCAGCCGGACCCGGCCGACCTGCCGGCCGCCGACGTGCGCCGGTACGCGGTGTCGCTGGACTGGCGCTTCGCCGGCGGCGGCGAGCTGGACCTGCTGCCCGCGGGCCGCCAGGGCCCGGCGTACTCCGCGACGGTGAGCACGTTCGACTGGCCGAGCTTCTACGACGGGCTCGGCGGCGCCGCGTTCCTGGCCGCGCTGCGCGACAACATGCGCGAGCTCTACGACTTCGTGCTCATCGACAGCCGCACCGGGCTCAGCGACAGCGCCGGCATCTGCACCGTGCTCATGCCGGACACCGTGGTCAACTGCTTCACCCTGAGCACCCAGAGCATCGACGGCGCCGTGACCGTGGCCCGCTCCATCCGCAACCAGCGCCTCGACGATCCGGTGCGCCAGCTGCCGGTACCGATGCGGGTCGAAGACGGCGAGAAGGGCAAACTCGACGCGGGGCGCGATCACGCGTGGCTGCGGTTCGCCCAGTTCCTCGAGGATCTCGACGTCGAGCAGATGACCCGGTACTGGGCCGAGGTCGAGATCCCGTACCGCGTGTACTACGCCTACGAGGAGATCCTCAGCGTCTTCGGCGACCGGCCGGGTCAGCCCGCCACGCTCCTGGCCGCGTACGAGCGCCTCGCCCGCCGCATCGCCGGACCTCGCGACCTGCCCGAGGCGACCCCGATAGACGAGTCGGTGCGCCGCTTCTGGCTGGCCAAGTTCGAGCGCACCCGCCCGCGCGCGATGACCCGCGTCCTGATCAGCCACGCCGCCGAGGACCGGATGTGGGCCGAGTGGATCTCGGGCGTGCTGAACGAGGTGGGGCTGCCGACGGTACTGCGCGACACCACCGCCCCCACGCCCGAACCCGACCCGCACATCGACCTGGTGGCCGTCCTGCTGTCCGCGGCGTACCAGCTTCCGGCCGAGAGCGCGGAGTGGCTGCGCCGTTCGGTCAACATCAGCCTGCGCCGGCCGACGGTGTTGCCGATCTCGCTGGACGGCGCCAATCCCCCGCTCGAGCTCGAGGGCTTCGGGGCGATCGAGCTGTCCGGCATGACGGCCGAGCGGGCCCGCACCGCGCTGCTCACCGCGCTGAACTGGCCGGTGAACGAGCCCCGGACGGGCGGGCTCGACGAGCCGCGGTTTCCGGGCAACCCACCGGCGGTACAACGGCTGCCTTTGCGGAATTTGAGTTTCACGGGACGCCGGGACGTGCTCGCGGCGATCCGCGAGCACCTGTCGCCGCGCTCGGACTCGACGGCCCCGGTCGCGATCAGCGGTCTGGGCGGCGTCGGCAAGACCCAGATCGCGACCGAGTACGCCCACCGTTTCGCGGCCGACTACGACGTGGTGTGGTGGGTGCCGGCCGCCCAGAGCACCATGGTGCGCGCCAACCTCGTGGACCTCGCCGACGACCTGCACGTGCCGGCGACCGAGACGACGGCCGAGCGGATCCGGCTGCTGCTCGACGCGCTGCGCCAGGGCCGGCCGTACCCCCGCTGGCTGATCATCTTCGACTCGGCCCGGGACCCGTCCGACCTCAACGGCCTGATCCCGGATGGCCCCGGGCACGTGCTGATCACCTCGCGCAGCCCGGCCTGGGGCGAGTCGATCGAGGGCATCGAGGTCATGCCGTTCAGCCGGGACGAGAGCGTCGAGCTCCTGCGCCTGCGGCTGCCGGCCCTGAGCCCGGTCGAGGCCGACCGGGTCGCTGAGCGGCTGGGCGACCTCCCGCTCGCGATCGAGCAGGCCGGGTCCTGGCTGGCGGCGACGCGCATGCCGGTCGAGCGGTACCTCACCCTGGTCGACAACCAGCTCTCCCGCATGCTCGCGGAGAACCCGCCGGCCGGCTACGAGCGGGCCGGCGCGATCACCTGGCTGCTGTCGCTGGACCAGCTGCGCGGGCGCTCGCCGGCCGCGGCCCGCCTGGTCGAGCTGCTGGCCTTCTTCGGGCCCGAGCCGGTTCCGGCGTTTCTGCTGTACAGCCACGACCTGATCGACTTCGTCGCCGGCGGCGACCCGGCCCTGCGCGACGACGTGGCCTTCGGCAACCTGATCGCCGAGGTGCGCCGGTTCGGCCTGGCCACCTTCGACGAGGCGGAGGAGTCGCTGCAGATGCACCGGCTGGTCCTCGCGGTGATCCGGGAGAACCTGCCGATCGAGCTGGCCGACATGTACCGCCGGCAGGTCCACCGGCTCCTGGTGGAGGCGGCCCCCGGCGACTCCGACCGCCCGGAGACCTGGGAACGCTGGGACGCGCTCTGGCCGCACGTGGTGACCTCCGACGCGCTGCACGCCACCGACGACGCGACCCGGCAGCTGGTCCTGGACGTGGTCCGCTACCTGTACCGCCGCGCCGACTTCGCGGGCAGCGCCGAGCTCGCCGACGCCGCGCTGCGGGCCTGGCCGGCGGATGACGAGAAGACGCTGATCGCCACGGTCTTCCTGGCCAACGCGGTCCGCGCGGAGGGCAACCTCGAGCGCAGCGCCGATCTCAGCGAGGTCGCCCACGCGGGGCTGATGGGCACGGTCGGCCCGCGCAACCAGTACACGATCATGAGCATGGCCGGCCTCGCCGCCGACCTGTGGCCGAAGAGCCAGTACGCGCGGGCCCGCGGCCTGCTCGAGGAGGCGCTGAGCAACTCGGTCGAGCTGTTCGGCCAGGAGCACCGGCGGGCGTACCGCGCGATGAACAACCTCGCCGTGCACCTCGAACGGGTCGGCGACTACCAGGAGGCGCTCCGCCTGCACGCCAGCGCATACGCGGGGCGGCGGCGGCTGCTGTCGGAGCGGCATCCCGACACGCTGTTCTCGGCGCTGAGCTACGGCCGCACGATGCGCTTCGTCGGCGACTACCGGGGCTCGCGCCGGCTGCTGGAGACCACCCTGAACGGCTGCCGGACGCTGCTGGGTGAGTCCAACCCGACGACCCGGCAGGCCGCCGTGGAGCTCGGCGCCACCCACCGGCGGCTGGGCGAGCTGGACATCGCCCGCGACCTCGTCCGCGACGCCTACGCGGCCGACTGGCTGCTGGACCACCAGGACCGGCTCAACTGCCTCAACACGCTCGCCCTGACGTACTCCGCGCTGGGCAACCAGACCGAGGCGCTGCGGCTGCAACAGGAGTGCGTCGACCGGTACCGCGACAAGTTCGGGCCCAAGGACTCGTTCTCCCTCGGCGCGAGCGCCAACCTGGCCATCGTGCTGCGCCGGGCCGGCGAGGTCGACTCCGCCCGGTTCGAGGCCGACGGGGCCCTGGAGGACCTGGTGTACGCGTTCGGGCCCGACCACCCGTACGCCCTGCAGTGCACGATCATCGCGGCGAACACCCGCTTCGCCGCCGGCGATCCGGCCGCCGCGCTGGAGCTGGAGGCGGACGCGTACGCCCGGATGGAGCAGGTGCTCGGCGCGACCCACCCCGAGCGGCTGGTCGCCGGGTGCAACGTGGCGTCCAGCCGGGCCACCCTCGGCGACATCGACGGCCTGGACGACTTCCGGGCCGCGCTGCACGCGGCGGCGGTGCGCTCGCTCGGGCGCGACCACCCGATCACGGCGGCGATCGCCGGCCGGGAGCGGTGGGACTGCGAGATCGACATGTGCCAGCTGTGACCGGCCGTCAGCTCGCGAGCAGCTGCTCCGAGATCCGGCCCTGCGCGTGGCGGATCAGCTTCATGAGGTCCGGGCAGTAGACGGACGGGTTGTCGAAGCCGCTGCCCGCGCGGTAGCGGTGCGCGTACAGGCCGCCGCCGCAGACGCGCACGACCGGGCAGGCCCGGCAGGTCGCCGACAGCCCGTCGATTCCGGTCTGCCGGGCCTGGAATCCGGGATGGGCCAGCGCGTCGTCGAAGCTCGCCGACCGGATATGCAGGCCGGTCGCCGCCATGCCCGATTCCGTGGTCTTCAGAGCATCACCCTGCTCGATGGAGCCGTCCGTTTCCACAATGAGCAGGTCGACCGGCTCGGCCCCGATCGCCTCGGTGCCGCTCGACCCGCCGAGAAGGAGATCGAGAATCGACTCGAAAAGCCGGATGCCGGTCGGCTGGGCCGGCGCGTCGAACCATTCATCGAAAATGGGGACGAGCCAGTCGGCATACGGGGCGTCGTCGCCCCCGGGGCTTCTTCCGGGCGGCGGGGTGGTCCAATTCCCGTGCGGCAGCAGAAAGTCGATCCGCGGCGGCGCGAAGGCGAGCAGTTCGCGATAGACAGCGAGCGGATCGTTGTCCAGGTGGATCGTGCACAGGATGCCGCCGTACCGGTCCGGGTACTCCGCGAGCCGCCGCAGCGCGCTCGCCACGTCCGCGTAGCTGCCGCGACCGTTCGCGTACACCCGGCGGCGGTCGTTGTGCACGCGGCCGCCGTCGAGGCTCACGCCGACGCGGATGCCGTAGCGGGCGAAGATGCGCAGGAACTCGTCGTCGAGCAGCAGCCCGTTCGTCTGCACGTGCCATGACATGCGCGTTTGTGGGCGTACCGCGGCCCGGACGGCCTCCACCGTCCGCGCGATGACCGCCTTGCCGGCGAGCAGCGGCTCGCCGCCGTGCAGGATCATGGTGACCGCGTCGAGGTCGTGGGCGTCGACGTGCTCGGCGACGCGACGGGCGGCCAGCTCGATCACCTGATCGGGCATCACGGTGGGCTGATTTCGCCAGGTCTGATCGATATGGGTATATACGTAGCAATAGTCGCAGGACAGATTGCAACGGCTGTGGATCTTCAGCAAGACCTGACTGATCGGCCGGCCGGGGAAATTCCCGGCGGCGTCAGATGTAGTTGTTGAACGCGGCGACCGAGTTGGCGGGATTCCGTCGAGCGGCATCGGACACCCTCCGGATCGACTTGGCCAGCGCCGACTCATCATCCTGCACGGTGAGCAAAAGCTGCAGCGGAATATCGCCGTCCCGGACGGGCTGCGACTCCAAGGCGGAACGGGTGTTTTCCATGTCGTGCTCGTCCTCCGCTGCGATGCTTGCGACAAGGTTACCGTGTCCCACGGGTGCCCACGTCGATGAGATGACGCCAACCACAGGAATCGCGGCGGGCTCCGTCCGTCTCGGTACGGGCTTCCGCGCGGATACCGTAGCGCATTCCCCGGCAGGCGGGGCCGAATCCCTCCCCCACCCCGATCGCGCCCCCACCACCAGGGGATTCACTCACTGTCAGGGAAAAGCGCGGCGGGCGCCGATGGGCCGAATGACCGACCGATTCCGGCTGCGTGCGGGCCATGACGGAGCGCCTCGATGGCGGCCAGCACAGCCGGCCGGGCCTCGTTGCGGCGCGAAACGAGGTACCACGGCCAGTGCGGCTCCGGGTTGACTACCGGGCGCTGAACCAAGTCCGGCGGGATCGGGGTGGTCTGCCCCTTCGGCGAATTGAGCACCGGCACGCGCAGCCGGCGGACGTGGTCGAAGAAGGCCTGTCCGGTGATGCCCCCGTCCTCGATCCGCACGATTTTCGCTTTGGTACCGCGGGCAAGTGCCTCGGCAAAGCGGTTCCACGAGGACCAGGTGGCGGTGTCGGCATCGAGGAGTACCACCGCATCCCTGGCTTGTATCGCCGACGTGTCGGCGCCGACGTCGACGGCGAACAGCCGGTCGGTGCCGAGGTGGTGGGCGGCCAGGTCGAGCGCGGCCAGGTCCTCCTCCTCGATCCAGCAGATGGCCAGGTCAAGGGTGCCGTCGGCGACGCGGGCGGCCTGGGTGTGGGACGGCAGGACCCAGGTGTCGACGTGCAACTGGACCACTCCGGAGGTCCGCGCGGCCAGGTCGGGCGGGCGCCAGTTGACGTAGCCGAGCCGCACCGGCTCCCCCGCCGACAGGCCCGCGGCCGCGCGGCGCAACTCGTCGGCCCGGTCGAGGAGCGCCTGCGTGCGGGGCAGGAGCGCCTCACCCGCGGGCGTGAGCGCGACCGAGCGGCGGTCGCGGTCGAAGAGACGTACACCTAAATCGCGTTCCAGGCTCTTGATCTGCTGCGACAGCGACGGCCCGGCGATGCGCAACCGGAGCGCGGCCCGGCCGAAGTGCAGCTCCTCCGCGACGGCGACGAAGTAGCGGAGCTGGCGCAACTCCATCCGCCCAACGTACTGCGCTGCGAGCCCCGGCCTACCAGCAGCGAGCAAGCCGGTCCTGGCACCACCCGCGCGGCCGCCCCAGGATTCGATGCATGAGCATGCACAAGGTCGCCATCATCACCGGCGCTTCGCAGGGCATCGGCGCGGGACTGCTGGCCGCGTACCGCAAGCTGGGCTACGCCGTCGTCGCCAACTCCCGCACCATCCCCCAGTCCGACGACCCCATGATCGTGACGGTCCCGGGCGACATCGCTGACCCGGCCGTCGGCACCGGCCTGGTAGCCCTGGCCCTGGCCACGTTCGGCCGCGTCGACACCCTGATCAACAACGCCGGCGTCTTCGTGGCCAAGCCCTTCACCGAGTACACCGCGGCCGACTACGCCCTGGTCACCGGCGTCAACCACCGCGGCTTCTTCGAAGTCACCCAGCGCGCCACCACCGCCATGCTCGCAAACGGCGGCGGCCACGTCGTCAACATCACGACGAGCCTCGTCGACCACGCGAACAGCAACGTCCCGTCCGCGCTGGCCGCACTGACCAAGGGCGGCCTGAACGCCGTGACCCGTTCCCTGGCCGTCGAATACGCGACCCGCGGCATCCGCTTCAACGCCGTTTCCCCCGGCATCATCCGCACCCCGATGCACGCCCCGGAAACCCACGATTTCCTGGCCGCCCTCCACCCGATGGCCCGCATGGGCGAAATCGCCGACATCGTGGACGCCGTGCTGTACCTGGAATCAGCCCCCTTCATCACCGGCGAAATCCTCCACGTCGACGGCGGCCAGAGCGCGGGACACTGAGATGATGGACGCCCTGCGCACGGTTCTCGAACAGTGGAAATCCGCCGTGAACGCGCACGACCCCCGCCGGGTGGCCGCATTGTTCACGGACGAGGCGATTTTCCAAGGCCTGCACCGGTACAGCGTGGGCCCGGACGGCGTCGCCACCTATTACGAGGCGCAGCCGATCGGGTTGACCGCGGCGTACGAAATCCTGGAGGCCCGCCGCCTGGCGGACGACCTGATGCTGGGCTACCTCGCCGTGGAATTCACCCGCCCGGACCGGACGATGGTGACGGGGTGCTTGAGCGTCCTGCTGCGACGGGGCGAGGAGCGGTGGTTCATCGAGCACTACCAGCTCTCCCGCCTCGACTGACGACCGCGCGAAGGAGGCGCCCCCGTCGAGCGGCGGGCGCCTCCTCGCGTCGTGCGGCCGGGCCTAAGCCAGCGTCACGCAGAGATTTTCCTTGGTGCCGAGCTGGACCGGCACCTCCCGGTTGTGGTCGGGATGGTCGATCACGACGAAATCCCCGTTGAGCACGTAGTCGCCGCCCGGGAACCCCACGTTGGACGCCTTGACGGGCAGCGCGTTGTGGCCGTGCAGCTGCTGGATCTTGGTACCGTCCGCCAGGTAGTACACGCGGATCGAGCCCGTGGCATCGCGGACGACCGACTTGTGGTTGCTGGTGTTGGTGTAGCGGATCACCAGCACGCCTTCGAAGTCCTGCACCTTCGGCGAGCCGTCCGGGTACGTGGCCGGCGTCCGCATCCGCTCGCGATCCCGGACGATGTCGCCCTTGATCTCGAAGGAGCAGACCGCTCCGGCCGGGATGACGAACGGCGGGGTGCTCGTCGGCTCCCACCCGCCGCCGCCCGGGCCGGACGCCGCGGCCGGCGCCGCGGTCACCGCCACGATGACCGCCGACAACAGCAGCGCCTTCATCACACGCATGTGGCCTCCCTCAGTCCGTTGCACTGACCCGGACATGGTGGGCGCGGCGGGCGCGGCGGTTCTACGATTCGGCCGTCACCGAATGCTCAGCCGGGACGCGGCGGTTCTGCGCTTCGGCCGTCACCGAACGCTCGGCCGGGACGCGGCGGTTCTGCGCTTCGGCCGTCACCGAACGCTCGGCCGGGACGCGGCGGTTCTGCGCTTCGGCCGTCACCGAACGCTCGGCCGGGACGCGGCGGTTCTGCGCTTCGGCCGTCACCGAACGCTCGGCCGGGACGCGGCACCCAGGAGATCGGTGCCGAGGGCCGTGCGTTGGTACAGCACCTGTCGCCCCGATCGGCGGGACGAGACCAGCCCGCTGCGCCGGAGCACGGAGAGATGCTCGCTGACCGATGCCGCACTGAGACCAAGCTCCCGCGCGACCTGGGTGGTGGACTGCGGAAGGTCCAGCCGCGCCAGCAGCGCCGCGCGGCTGCGTCCGAGCAGGTCGGCGACCGGCGGGGCGGACCACCGCGCCGAGCCGTGCCAGACCTGGCCGACCCCGCGCGGCCCGTAGATGAGCGTTGGACTCGGCGAGCTGGTGTCGACCAGCAGCGAGGGCCACGCGAATACGCAAGGGACCAGCAGCACCCCGGTGCCGTCGAGCCGGTTGCGGGACTGCCACGTGGGCCACAGGATCCGCAGCGCATCCTCGGCGTACTCCAGCTCCGGGTGCAGGCTCCCGAGCACTCGCACAATGCCGCCGGAGGTCAACTGGTCGGCCCGGTAGCCGATCTCGGCATCGAGCAGCCCAGCCAGCCGCGACCAGATCGGCTCGATCGCGGCCTGCCAGTACGCCTGGAGCTCCGCGGCCAGCCGGCCAAGATGGCGCTGCGGATCGTCGTACAGCGGACGCAGCGCCGCAGCGAGCGGCGCACCTCCCCCGAGCAGCTCCAGCTGCTCCCGCACGGCGCCCTCGGATGCACTGCGCACCCGCGCCAGCTCGTCGCCGAACCTGGTGCCCATCCGATCCGGCGCCGGCACCAGGAACTCCGGCACGTACCTCGGGTCGGCCAGCAGCGGCGCAAGCAGGTCGAGCCGCAGCGCGGAGACCGACCCCCGCACCGACTGCACCCACGGCCGATGCACCCGCACCCGCCTGGCGTGACCAGCGACCCGGACACTGCTCACGAGCTCCTGCATCGGCGAGCGCGCGAACCGGATCCGAGCCAGGTCACCCGGCTCGAACAACAGCTCGATCACGCATCCCACGATACCGATGCATCGATCGAACGACCCCAGCCTCCGGGCCGGCCCCTTCACCTCAAGCGCGCTCGCCGCCGATCACCGCAGGAGCGTCATCGCGGGCCACCGGCCTTCCCGCTGGGGTCGAAAACGGCTGTGGCGGCCTCACCGGTAGGTAAGGCCGCCACAGCTGATCTCCAGTGGTGGAGGTGCCGGGAATCGAACCCGGGTCCTTCGTCGCTTTGTTAGGGCTTCTCCGAGCGCAGCTCGTTAAGTCTCTACTCGGCCCTACCAATCACACGAGCAAGTTGGTATGACAGGCCCAGTCACAATTGATCTCACCGCGCGAGCCCCGTGACCGGACTCGGTTGGCCAGCCTTCTAGCTGATGCCGGTTACTGGGCCGAAGGCAATCCCAGACCGACAGAGCTCGACTCTAGCTTAGGCAGCGAGAGCGAGCTCGGAGCGCTTCATATCGGCGCTTATAACTTTCCGACGGCTGATTAGCGAGACAACGTCGGCTTCCTCGGCTCGCTTCCCCTATCGCTGCAAACAAAGTCGAAACCAGTCACCCCCGCGCGGGTGGTGTTGGCTGTCGCGCCACCACGGCGCGACCGATCAAGAGTAACGCGTCCGCGCCCGGGTTTCATCCCGGTATACCTGAGGCGTCATCCGGTGGCGCCGGTGCAGTTGCGGGTGTCGATCGTGCAGGTGAAGGGCTCGTTGCGCACGCCGAGGCCCTCGACGTCGAAGCGGACGGTGGCGGTGGCCCCCGGCTTGAGGGTGCGGGTGGCGTCGACCGGGGTGAAGTTGAGGTGGCCCTCCGTGCGGGCCATCACGGCGCCGTTGACGTTCGTCACGCTCAGGTCGAGCAGGGGGAGCTGGACGACCAGCTGCCAGTTGGACGCGGCGATGGCGGTCGGGTTCGCGATCGTCACGGTGACCCGGTACGCGGTGAGCGACAGGTCCTCCGTGCGGTACGCCGCGGTGAGCTGGGCCGCGCTCGCCACCGCCGTCGCCGGGGGGTTCGTGGGTGAGGCCGGCAGCGCGGACGGCGGGCGGGAGGCGGCTGAGACGATCGGGTTCGAGGTGGCGCGGCTGGGAGCGATCGCGGCGCCGGGGAGGGTGACCTGGACCGGGCCGGGGCTCTCGCCGCCGGTGCGCGGGGGCTTGGCCGGGTGCAGCGCCGTCGCCTTGCCGATGAGGATGGCGGCCAGGGCGAGCAGGAGCAGTACCGCCGCGCCGGTCGCGACGGCCTGGCTGCGGCGGTCGGCGGACCAGTCGCGGGCGCCCGCCAGCCGGCTCCACATCGCGCGGAGCCAGGAGCGGCCGCGGCCAGGAACAATCGCCACCACGGTGGGCTCGGTGGGCTCGGTGACCTTGGCGACGCCAGTGGCCCGGGCGCCGAGGACGGCGGCCGCGAAGCCGGGCATGGCCGTGGTCGGGCGCGGGCCCGCGGTCGAGCGGCGGGAGGAGCTGAGGCCGGGTGCCGAGCGGCTCGGGGCGTTCAGTTGGCGCGGCAGGCGGTTGAAGGGGCCGCCGTCGTTGCGCCGGGGAGGAGGCTCGGCCGGGGGCGGCGCCGGGGTTGCGGCGATCTTGGCCAGGGTCGCGGTCAACGGGCCTTTGAACAGTTTCGTGTACGTCCCGAGCAGCGTCCGCCGCCGCATCGTCCCCTGCGGGCCCAGGAACCCGCTCTGGGTCATCGTGAGCCGCGTGCCGGTCTCCCGCTCGGCCAGGGTGACGGCGACCACCGTGTGCAGATTGCTGGCCTCCCAGCGCATGACCAGCCGCCGCTCGCTCTCGACGGTGACGATCTGGCCCTCGATCGGGTCCTCGAGGCCGGTGAGCTCGGTCGCCTGGAAGGTGAAGCTGCCGTCGTCGCGGATCATGAACCGGGTCGTCGGCAGCCAGTCGGTGACGAGGTGGGCCTCGGTGAGCGCGCGCCACACCACGCTGGGTGGGTGCTCGAGGTCGACATCGACCCGAATCTCGGTCACGCAGGGACTATATGGCCTCGACGCATTGCTCGCAGTATCGCGACACGTTACTCACGCGCCGGAGGTGCTCTACTCTGCGTTGCCCTTGTCGCGGCGGCCCATAACGCGAGCAATCTCCCGGTCCGCGTCGCGTTTGGCCAGCGTCTGACGCTTGTCGTAGGCCTTTTTACCGCGCGCGAGGGCGAGCTCGACCTTCGCCCATCCGTCCGAGAAGTACACCGACAGCGGCACCAGCGTCAGGCCGCTTTCCCGGACCTTCGCCCCGATACGGTCGATTTCCTGCCGCTTCAGCAGCAGTTTCCGGATGCGGCGGGGCGGGTGGTTGGTCCACGTGCCCATCGTGTACTCCGGCACGTGCATCGCGTGCAGGTAGACCTCGCGGTCGGAGATCTGGCCGAACGCGTCCACCAGCGAGCAGCGGCCGGCCCGCAGCGACTTGACCTCGGTCCCGGTCAGCGCGATGCCGGCCTCGAACGTCTCGAGGATCTCGTAGTCGTGCCGCGCCTTCCGGTTGGACGCGACCAGCTTGCGCCCCTTTTCGCGCGGCATGGACCCCTCCTGAGTCTCCCGATCGGAAGTCTCCAGGTCGAAACTCTCGATCGAAGGAAAGCGTAGCGCGCCCGGCAAGGGGATTCGCTCAGCAGAGGCATCCCGGCAGCCAACCGAGCGGCTGGACGGGCGAACCGTTGAGCCGCACCTCGAAGTGCAGGTGGTACCCGGTCGAGGCGCCGGTCGTCCCCACCCGCCCGATCAGCTCGCCGCGGCTCACGCGCTCGCCGACCCGCACCAGGATGGCCGACTGGTGGGCGTAGCAGGTCGCGAGCCCCTTGCCCTGATACAGCCCGTGCGAGATGCACGTGTAGTTGCCATTGCCGCCCGACGGCCCGGCGCGCACCACGACCCCGTCCGCGGCCGCCACGATCGGCTGCCCGCCCCCGGCGGCGATGTCGACCCCCGCATGCAGCTGATAGACCTTGTAGACCGGGTCGAAGCGCATCCCGAAGTTGCTCGATTTCCAGCCGTGCACGGGCATCAGGAAGAACGCGCCCACCTTCGGGCCGATAACGGTGTTCGGGGGAGCATTTTTCGCGTTGGTACCCCCAGTGCTCTTCTTGGCCCGCCTGGCCTCCGCCTGCGCCTCGGCCCGCAGCTGCTCGGCGACCCGGTCGCTCTCGTGCTTCAGCGCGTCGTAGCGGGCCAGCACGGCGCCGCGTTCCTGGTTCGCGGTCGCCTCGGCCTGGGCGCTCTGATCGAGCAGCGTCTGCACGTCGGCGGCGGCCCGCTCGGCGCCGGCCTGGGCGTCCTGGGACTGGTCGAGGCTGCGCTGCGCGGCGTCGGCGGCCTCCTGGGCCCGGCGCAGCGCCAGCACCGCGATGTCGCTGTGCTTCTTGGCGTCCATCCGGGCCGCGGTCAACTCGTCCACGGCGGCCTGGTTGGCCATCGCGATCTGGTTGAGGTACTCGATGCGCAGGGCCAGATCCGTCGGCCCGCCGGAGTCGAGGACCGAGTTGACCATGGCGAACCCGCCGCCCTTGTACGTGGCCGCGACGAAGACCGACACGTCCTGCCGGGCCTTGTCGACCTGGCGCTTGGCCTCGGCGTACCCCGCGTCGGCGACCTCGAAGGCCGCGTCGGCGGCGTTGCGGTCGCGCTCGGCCTGCCGTACCGCCGCATCGGCCGCGATCACGCGACCTTTGGCGTCGTCCAGGCTCTGCCGCGCCCCGGGGAGGGCGGCCTCGGCGCGATCATGGTCGGCCGCCGCCTGCTGCGCCTTGTCGGTCGCCGCCTCGAGCGTGGCCTGGGTCTCCTGCAGCTGCTTGTCGAGGCGGGCCTTGTCGTCGCCGGCGTCGGCCCGCGCGGCGGTACCCGGGCCGAGCAGCATCAGCACGACGCCGACAACTGCGGCGCCGACCCGAATTCGGTTCACGGAAGCAACCCTCCAAGTACCACTTGGGGGTTACGGTACGCCGGAAAAAGCCCATAAGTCCGAAATTTCCGATAATTGCGCCGTTCGTGGCGGAGGACACGCAAAAGGGCGGACCCCCGAAGTGGGAGCCCGCCCTCGAAGCGTGCGATGCGATCAGACGCGCACGTAGAACCGCAGCGTGACCCAGGCCGTGATGGCGCTGACCAGACCACCGGCGCCACACAGGACCGGCAGCATGATCCACACGTTGCCCCAGTCGACCGGCAGCAGCACCGTTGTCAGCGCCTTGAGTGAGCCGTCGATGAAGAAGATCTTCGCGGCCACCAGGGCCCCGAAGGCGAGGATCGCGCCGATCAGGCCGGCGAAGACCGCCTCCAGGACGAACGGCATCTGGATGAACCAGTTCGAGGCGCCGACCAGCTTCATGACCGCGACCTCACGCCGCTTGCTGTACGCGGCGACCTGGATGGTGTTGGCCACCAGGAGCAGCGCGGCCGCGCCCTGGACCACGGCGACCGTCAGCGCCAGCGTCTGCAGCGCGCCGAGCAGGTCGAAGACCCGTTTCAGCAGCTGCTTCTGGTCGATGATGTCGCTGACACCCTCCTGGGTGCGGAACTGGTCGCTGAAGTCGGCGACCTTGTTCGGGTCCTTCAGCTTGATCCGGAACGACTCCGGCAGCGAGTCCTGCTTGGTCGCCGCCACGAGGTCGGGCGCGTCCTTGAACTGCTCCTTGAAGCGGTTCCAGGCGGCTTCCTTGGTCTCGTGCTCGTACGACTTCACCAGGCCGTTGGACTTCAGCGCGCTCTCGATGCTGCTGCGCTGGTCGTCGGAGACGTCGGCCTTGAGGAAGACGGAGACCTCCACCCGCTGGTAGAAGAAGTCTTCCATCTTGCCGACCTGGAAGAACAGCAGCAGGCTCGCGCCGAGCATGGTCAGCGAGACCGTCATCGTGATGATCATCGCGATGGTCATCGTGACGTTGCGCCAGAGTCCGGTCAGGACTTCGGTCAGGATGTATCTCACGCGCATCGGGTGGGGGTTCCTTCCCAGCGGACCCAGCAGGAGGACGGGGGGCGGTGCGGACTAAGGCTGGGGTCAGCCGTAGACACCGCGGGGCTGGTCCCGCACGATCCGGCCGCTTTCGATCTCCACGACCCGCCGGCGCATCTGGTTCACGATGTTGGAGTCGTGGGTGACCATGACGACCGTCGTGCCGGTCCGGTTGATCCGGTCCAGCAGCCGCATGATCTCGATCGACGTGTCCGGGTCCAGGTTTCCGGTCGGCTCGTCGGCCAGCAGGATCAGCGGCCGGTTGACGAACGCCCGGGCCACGGCGACGCGCTGCTGCTCGCCACCGGAGAGCTCGTGGGGGTAGCGGTGCTCCTTGCCGCCCAGGCCGACGAGCTCGAGCACCTCGGGGACGACGCGGCGGGCGACGCCCTTCGACTTGCCGATGACCTCGAGGGCGAAGGCCACGTTCTCGTACGCCGTGCGGTTCGGCAGGAGCCGGAAGTCCTGGAACACGCAGCCGATCTGGCGCCGGAAGGCCGGGATCCGCCACGAGCGCATCGACGTCACGTCCCGCTCGTTCACGACGACCTTGCCCCGGTTGGGCTGGACCTCGTGCAGCAAGAGCTTGATGATCGTGGATTTGCCTGAGCCGGAGGGACCGATGAAGAAGACGAACTCGCCCTTTTCGATGTTGACGGAGACATCGTCAAGAGAGGGGCGAGACGCCTTCGGGTACGTCTTCGTCACGTGGTCAAGCCGAATCACGGGAGTGGAGTCTACGCGGTGTGACAAGTGGGGCTAGTACACGCGGTGCGTCATGTGCGATTTGTGAGGAATGCGGACCCGAACCGGGGACGCTTCCCGCAGGGCAGCGCTTGATTCCTCGGCCGAGTGTGACATACATAACACTTTGCTGCGGACGCACGACATCACGGTGCGTCATCGACGCACTGCGAAGAGATGATCAAGCGGCCCTTACGCGGCCGGGTCGAGCTCGCGCTGCTTGCGCCAGCGGATGCCGGCATCGATGAACGCGTCGATGTCGCCGTCGAACACTGCGGTCGGATTGCCCGTCTCGTGCTCCGTGCGAAGATCCTTGACCATCTGGTACGGGTGCAGCACATACGAGCGCATCTGGTCGCCCCACGAGCCGGCCACGTCGCCGCGCAGCGCATCCATCTTCGCCGCCTCCTCGGCCCGCTTGAGGGCCAGCAGCTTGGCCTTCAGCACGCCCATGGCGGTGGCCTTGTTCTGGATCTGCGAGCGCTCGTTCTGGCAGGACACCACGATGCCGGTCGGGATGTGGGTGAGCCGCACCGCCGAGTCGGTGGTGTTGACGCCCTGGCCGCCGGGGCCGCTGGAGCGGTACACGTCGACGCGCAGTTCGTCGTCCGGGATGTCCACCTCGTCGGTCTGCTCGACCACCGGCACGACCTCCAGCGCCGCGAACGACGTCTGCCGGCGGCCCTGGTTGTCGAACGGGCTGATCCGCACGAGCCGGTGCGTGCCGGACTCGACGGAGAGCGTGCCGTACGCGAAGGGGGCCTTGACCGCGAACGTGGCCGACTTGATGCCGGCCTCCTCCGCGTAGGAGGTGTCGTACACGTCGGTGTCGTAGCCGTGCCGCTCGGCCCAGCGCAGGTACATCCGCATCAGCATGTCGGCGAAGTCGGCCGCGTCGACCCCGCCCGCGCCCGCCCGGATCGTCACGAGCGCCTCGCGGGAGTCGTACTCCCCGGACAGCAGCGTGCGGACCTCGAGGTCCTCGATCGACTTGGACAGCGCGGTGATCTCGTCGGCGACCTCGTGCAGCGAGGAGGCGTCCGCCTCGGCCTGCGCGAGCTCCAGCAGCACCTGGGCGTCGTCCAGCCGCGAGCGCAGCGACTCCAGCCGGTTGATCTCGCCCTGGACGTAGGACAGCCGCGAGGTCACCTTCTGCGCGGCGGCCGGGTCGTCCCACAAGTTGGGAGCCGACGCCTGCTCCTCGAGATCGGCCTTCTCCTTGCGCAGTCGACCGAGGTCGAGCACCGCTTCGATGTTGCGCAGGGTGCCGTCGAGATTCTTGAGGGATTCGGCGTGGTCCAGAGCAGTCACGCATCAAGGGTACGCCGACCCGCTACCGCCTATTTGCCCGGCGCGCTCTTGAGCCAGGTGATCGCCGCCTTGTGATAGCCGACCGCGAACTCCAGCGAGGCGGCGAAGAAGTCGTCGCCGCTCTTCTTGGCCTCTTTCGCCATTTCGCGCGCCTCGGTCAGCGCGGCATTGTGGTATTCCGCCGCCTGGGCATAGACGTCCTGCAGTTGCGTGGCCGATTGCTGGGCGCCGAAGGCCACCCGCAGGGCCACCGGATTGCGCAGCGCCTCGCGCCCCGCCGGCTCGGACAGCCACCGGGCGAAGGCGCGCTTGCCGGCCGGAGTGATCGCGTACGGCTGGCTGGAGCGCGCCCCCGGCTTGCCGAGCTTGACGTAGCCGGAGTCGGCCAGCGCCGGAAGTTCGCGGTAGACCTGGCTGCGCGTCATGGACCAGTACGGCCCGAGCCGGCGCTGCGCGGCCGCCATCAACTGGCCGCCCGTCATCGGTCCCTCGTGCAACAGCCCCAGCAGGGCCGCCGCGGTCGCGTTGACTCCAGAATCCGCCATGCCTGCCACGCTGCCATCTTTCGACAGCTCAGTCCAGCATTTCGGCAAATCCACTGTGAACTGTCGCGCTGCGACTGTCGACTTAGGACATCCGTACGGGGGCGCTCATTGCTTGAACGTCGGGAAGGCGGGCATGCTCGGCATCGTCGGGAACGGGGGCATGGGGTCGCCGATGCCCGGCAGTCCGGTCTTGGTGGGCGTCGGAGCGGTCGTGGGCGCCTTCTTGGTCGGCTTCGCCTCGCCGCCGCCCGCGCCCGGGTCGCCCGTCGCAGCCGGGTCGGTGGTCGGCTCCCCCGGCGTGGCGCTCGCCGCGGGCTCGCCGCCGGCCGGGGTGGACGCGGCCGGGGCCGGCGTGGTGGCGTTGACCTTCTTGTCGCCCGTGTTGTCGGTTCTGTCGTTTCCGCCGGTCAGCAGCAGGGCGCCGATGGCGATGATCGCGATGAGCAGCAGGCCGCCGCCGATCGCGGCGAGGACGCGCCGCTGCTTGCGCCGGGTGTCGGTCGGCCGGTCGTCCCCGGTGGGGGCGGCGTGGTCGCCGAACTGCTCGAACAGGCGGTCGGCGGTCTCCTCCGGGGTGACGTGGGCCGGGCGGACCGGCGGTTCCTGGCCGAACAGCACAATCGGTACAATTGGCGCGGTTGGCTCTTCGGGCTTGGAAACGATCTCCGTCTCGGGCTCTTCCGGCGCGGCGGACCCGGCCCGCAGCCGCGTGGGCGGCTCATCGGGCGACGCGTTGCGCTGCGGCGGGATGATCATCTCGGGCGTGGGGTTGGGGCCGGCCCACAGCGGCGTGCCGGCGGCCATCGCTGCGGCGACCGCGTCGGGCGTGCTCGGCTCAGCCACGTCGGGCGCTGCAGTGCTGGTTGGCGTGCTCGGCCCAGCCACGCCGGGCGCTGCAGTGCTGGTTGGCGTGCTCGGCCCAGCCACGCCGGGCGCTGCAGTGCTGGTTGGCGTGCTCGGCCCAGCCACGCCGGGCGTGCTCGGCTCAGCCACGCCGGCCGCTGGAGTGCTGGTGGGCGTGCTTGACTCAGTCAGGTTGGGCGCCGGGGCGCTCGTTTCGCTAGCGTTGGTGGCGGACATGCTCGCCGCGATCACCTCGGTTGCCGGACCGCTGGTTTCGCTCGTTTCGCTGGTTTCGCTCGGTTTGCTGGTTTCGCTCGGTTTGTTCGCGTCGGTTGCAGGCGTGCGCGGCTTGATCACGTCGGCTGCGGGCGTGCTCGGCTTGATCACGTCCGTTGCGGGCGTGCTCGGTTCGATCGCGTTGGTTGCCGGCGCGCTCGACTTGATCACCTCGGTTGCGGGCGTGCTCGGTTCGATCGCGTCCGTTGCGGGCGTGCGCGGCTGGATCACGTTGGTTGCCTGGGCGCTTGTGTCGATCACGTCGGTGGGGCGCTCGGAGATCGGGACCGCCATCATCAGCGCCGCCGAGGCGGCCGCCGGGGACGTCGGGGCGGTCGGCAGCGGGACCCAGTCGACGCGGCGGACCGGTGCCGAGACGGGCGCGGTCTGCTCGGCCGAGCGCTGCCAGAACGTGACCGCCTCGGCGGGCAGGCGGGGCAGCGGCTCGAACCCGTCCAGCGCGCCCTCGGCCGCGCGCAGCCGCCCGACGATCGAGGACGCCGTCGGCCGCATGCGCGGGTCGATCTCCATGCACGCCTCGATCACCGGCCAGAGCGCGGCCGGCATGCCCGGAGGCGGGACCGGCACGCAGTCGGCGTGGCGGCGCAGCACCTCGTTGGGCGAGCCGCCGCGGTACGGGCTGCGGCCGCAGATCAACTCGAACAGCACGACGCCCAGCGCGTAGACGTCCGCGGCCGGGCTCGGCGTGCCCCCGGCCACGACCTCCGGCGCCACGTACTCGGGCGTGGCGTGCGTCGGCCCGGCCGGGCGGTCCAGCCGGCGCGCGACCCCGAAGTCGGCCAGGCGCACCGGCCCGCCGTCGGTCGGGACCAGCACGTTCCCGGGCTTCACGTCGCCGTGCACGATGTTGTTCGCGTGCACGTACGCGAGCGCGTCGGCCACCTGCGCGACCACCTCGGCCGCCACCGCGGGCGGCAACGGCCCCTCGGCCCGCAGCCGGCGGCGCAGGTCAGGCCCGGTGACCAGCTCCATGGCGATCGCGAGCATGCTCTTCTCGCTGACCAGGTTCTTGACCCGGATGACGGACGGGTGATCGAGCCCGGCCAGCAGCTCGGCCTCGCCGAGGAAGCCGTCCTTGAGCTCCGGCACGGACGCCGCCTCGGGCCGCAGCACCTTCACCGCGACCCACTCACCGGCCTGCGAGTCGTACGCGCGCCAGACCGCGCCGATCGCGCCCCGGGCCACCTCCGACTCGAGCCGGTACCGGCTGCCCAGCATCGTCTTCGCGCTCGTCTTCATGACCGTCCCTCCCCTTACCCGAGACGGTAGGCGAGGGCCGCCACGCGTTTTCCATTCGGCGCGCCCGATGGCACAAACCGGGGAGTCCTGGTCGTGGGGCTGCTTCCCATGAGGCTGCTCAACGTGAGGCTGCTTCACATGGGGCTGCTTCACATGAGGCTGCGCAGCTCCCAGAGCTCCGGGTAGAAGCGCAGCTCGACCCGCGACCGCAGGTATGCCCCGCCGGCGCTCCCACCCGTCCCGGCTTTCGTGCCGATCTGCCGCTCAGCCATGAGCACATGCCGCGCCCGCCACAGCGACCAGGCCTGATCATGGGCGACCATGGCCTCGGCAAGATCCCACAGCGGCCCGTACCGCTCCCGGTCCCGCGAGATCGCCAGCAACGACTCGAACCGCTCCTCGGCGCTCGACACCGCGAACCCGTGCTTGCCGAGCATGGTCAGGAACGCCTCCCACAGACTCGGCTCGGCCAGCCGCCGCTCCAGCCGCTCCTTCTCCACCTCGGACAGCCCGCGGAACCGCTTGAGGTACGTCGGGTCCTTCAACCCGGACAGAAACTCGATCTCCCGGAACTGCCCTGACTGGAACCCCGACGCCGGCGACAACTTGTTGCGGAACCGCAGAAAGTCCTGCGGGGTCATGCTGTCAATGATGTCGACCTGACTGACCAGAACGCGCTGAATCGACAGGCATCGCTCCAACCTCACCCGCGGCAGATACGTCTCCCCGCCGAGCAACCGGTCCCGCGCGTCCTCGAGCTCGTGCAGGACGAGTTTGAACCACAGCTCGTACACCTGATGGATCGTGATGAAGAGCAACTCGTCGTGCGCGGGCGGGCTGGACTCGGGGACTTGCGCTTCGAGCAGCCCCGACAGGCGCAAATAGTCCCCGTACGTGAGGCGCCCGCCCTGCTCCCCGAAATGCGCATCGGTCCAATTCCCGGCGGCGCCGTTCGCCTCGCCCCCCGCCCCGGTGTTCCCAGGGGTGCTGCTCGCTTGGCCTCCGACGCTGCTTGCCTGGCCTCCGACACTGCCGCGGTTGCCAGCGGCGCCAGCCGCACGGCCCGGAACGCCCGCCGCGCCGCTCGGAACGCCCGCCGCGCCGCCCGAAACGCCGCCCTCGCTACCCGAGATGCCGTTCCCAGTCTCGGAGCCGGAGCCGGAGCCCGAACCGGAGCCGGAGCCGGAGTTGCCGTTCGCGTTCCGCGGGATGCCGGTGGCGCTGTCGGATTCTCCGTTGGCAATGGATGGAATGCCGGCAGCGTTGCTGGGTTCGCCGTTGGCGCTGCCAGGGATGCCGGCGGCGCTGCCGGCCGATTCGTTGGTCACCGGCCCACGCTATAAGGTCACCAGTCGTGACGAGAGGCGCACTGGTCCGCTGGCTGCAGGGTCTCGAGGCGCGCGACCTGGGCGAGATCCTCCGCCGCCGCCCCGACGCGTTGATCGCCCCGTCACCCGGCGACCTGGTGCAGCTCGCGAGCCGGCTGGTCACCCGCACGGCGGTCAGCGAGGTGGTGGCCAAGCTGCCCTTGCCGGCCGTACAGGTCCTCGAGGCGCTGACCCGCCTGGGCCCCTCCCCGGTCTCCCGCGCCCGGCTGGCCGCGGCGCTGCACCGCTCCCCCGACGACACCGAGCTGGACGCAACCCTGCGCGTGCTGAGCCAACGCGCCCTGGCCTGGCCGGACGGCGAGGACCTCTGGCTCTCCCCCGGCCTGCTCCTTGAAACGTCGGACGAAGAACCCTTCGCCCCGGTACCCCCCGCCCCCTCCCTGATCCCAGCCGACCGATCAGCAATCCGCGAAGCCGCGGCCGAGGCGGCGCGGGCACTTCTGGAGTACGCCGCCGACCCGAGCCGCGACGTGCCGTTGGCTGCGCACTATCGCCAGGTGGTACCGCAGACAGGGCCGCCGGCCCCGGACGCCACCCGCCTCGCACGCATCCTGTCGACCTGGTGGTCGTCCGGCACACCGCTGCGCCGGGTCGTGGTGCGGGTCCTGCACGACCTCCCCCCGGACACCGCCGTACGCGGCACCGACTCCCTCGCCCCACTGGTGCACTGGACCGCCCCGCTGCCCGCCCGCGCCGCGACGCCCGCGCCCTCCGACGGCAGCGGCGGTCCGGCAACTCCCCTGGCCGATGTCGTGAGCGCCATCGTGGCCGAGGCCACGCTGCTCGGCGTCTGCGTCATGCTCGACCCCGACGTCTTCGCGATCAGCCCGTTCGGCCGCGCTCTCGCGGACGGCCGCTCGGTCGCCGAGGTGGCCTCGCACCTGCTGCCGGAGCCCTCCCTGAAGGTCCTCGCCCCGCCCAGCGTGATCGTCGCCGACGACCCGGCCCTGCTGGACAGCCTGGCGGACGCGCTGCCCGAGCTGGATCGCCTGGCCCCCACGGTCGCCGCCGCGCCGTCGTCGGCCTCCGACACCCTGACCGCCCTCCGCGAGGCCGGCTTTCACGCCTCGACCGAGGCCACCAAGGTCACCGTGACTCGTCCCCCTTCTCCCGTACGCGCTGCCCCTTCTCCTCGCATTCGCCCGGCCGTCGACCCGGTCGAGCTCGCCGCCCGCCTGACCGTCCCCCTGCAGCGCGACGCCTCGCCCCTGGAGCAGATCCGCCACCGAGCGCCCCAGCTGCGCCCGGAACAGGCCCGGCTCCTGGCCGACGCGGTCGAGCACGGCACGCCGGTCTGGATCCGCTACGGCGACGCCAATGGCCGCGCCTCGGAACGCGTCATCGAAAACGCCGAACTCGCGGGCTCGACCATCGAAGCCTGGTGCCGCCTACGCCGCGACGAACGAGCCTTCACGCTCGACAAAATCGTCGCCGTGGCCCGCCCTCGCCACTGATTCGCCGTCCAATCGACTCCCCCTTCCCGTTCGGTCACAACCTCACCGAATCAGTCGAGTCGAGCCCCGCCGGCCCCCGCGTAAACCCGATCGACCTATCAGGAACCCTACGCGCGGGGTACGACATTTTTCCGAGCCCGAAAACCACCGCCGGCGCAGCTCCAACCACGAGAAACGCGAAAGCCGCGACGCGACCCCAAAAGGCCAACGCCGCGGCTCCCACTGAAGAAAACCCCCGCCAGAAGCGAGATCACCCCATGTGCGGATACCGGTGATCGGTAGGCGGCACAAACGTCTCCTTGATCGTCCGAGGCGACGTCCACCGCAGCAGGTTGTGCCAGGACCCGGCCTTGTCGTTGGTCCCCGAGGCCCGCCCACCGCCGAACGGCTGCTGCCCGACCACGGCCCCGGTCGGCTTGTCGTTGATGTAGAAGTTGCCGGCCGCGAACCGAAGGACATGCGCGGCCCGCTCCACCGCCTGCCGATCGGTCGCGAAGATCGACCCCGTCAGCGCGTACGGCGCAGCCGACTCGGCCTGCGTCACGACGTCGTCGAAGGACGCGTCGTCGAACACGTGCACCGCGAGAATCGGCCCGAAGTATTCCGTCGTGAAGACCTCGTGCGAGGGATCCGTGCACTCCACGATCGTCGGGCGGACGAAGAATCCTTCGGCGTCATCGGCCGTACCCCCGGCGACAACCGTGCAGGCCGAGGAGTTCTTGATGCGATCCAGCGCCGCCGCATGCCGGTCGAAGGCGCGCCGGTCGATCACCGCCCCGCCGAAGTTGCTGAAGTCGGTCACGTCGCCGTAGGTGATGGATTCGGCGGTGGCCACGAGCTCGTCCTTGATCCGCGCCCAGAGGCTGGCCGGCACGTAGGCCCGCGACGCGGCCGAGCACTTCTGCCCCTGGTACTCGAACGCACCGCGAATCAGGGCCGTGATCAGCGGCGCCGGGTCGGCCGACGGGTGCGCGATCACGAAGTCCTTGCCGCCGGTCTCGCCGACGACGCGCGGGTACGAACGGTACACATTGGACGCCACGGTCCGGTTGAGCGTGCGGAACACCGCGGTCGACCCGGTGAAGTGGATGCCGGCCAGCTCCGGATCGGCCAGGGCCACGTCGGACACGGCCAGCCCGTCGCCGGTGACCATGTTGATCACGCCGGGCGGCAGGCCCGCCGCCTCGAAGAGGCGCATCGTGTAGTGCGCGGCGAGCTGCTGGGTCGGCGACGGCTTCCAGAGCACCGTGTTGCCCATGAGCGCCGGCGCGGAGGGCAGGTTGCCCGCGATCGCCGTGAAGTTGAAGGGCGTGATCGCATAGACGAAGCCCTCGAGCGGGCGGTGATCGAAGCGGTTCCACACGCCTGCCGACGAGCGGGGCTGATCGGCGAGAATCTGCTGCCCGAAGTACACGTTGAAGCGAAGGAAGTCGATCAATTCACAGGCGGAGTCGATCTCGGCCTGGATCGCCGTCTTGGACTGCCCGAGCATCGTCGCGGCGTTGAGCGTGTCCCGCCACGGGCCGCTGAGCAGGTCGGCGGCGCGAAGGAAGACGGCGGCCCGCTCGGCGTAGGGCAGGTCCCGCCAGGCCGGAGCCGCCCGCTTGGCCGCGGCCACGGCGCGCGCGGCGTCGTCGGTGGTCGCGTTGTGCGTGACGCCCAGCACCTGGCTGTGTCGATGCGGTTGCACGACCTCGATCGGCTCGCCGGCGGCCATCCGCCGCTCGCCATCGATGGTCATCGTCAGTTCATGCCGCTCACCGGCGAGTTCGCCGAGGCGGCGCTGCAGGCTCGCCCGCTCCGGGGTGTCGGGGGCGTATCCGTGCACCGGCTCGTTTACGGGCTCAGGCACGTTGATCAAGGCATCCATGAGGGTCTCCCACGTCGTCTCGGCAGCGTTGGCGAGGTTTTCTCCATCCTCGCACGGGTCGGGAGGGGCTCCGGATTTCGATCACACAGCGTTGTTTTCCGTCACGCAGCGTGTCATCGCACGGGTCGCGGGTTGACAAACCGGCTCGCGTACGCTTCTACCCCGTGGGTGCGAAGCGTGCTGAGGTGACCGAGAAACCCGTGGAGACGTGGCGGCCGACGCGCGCCGTGTTCGTGGCCGGGTTCGCGCTCGTGCTGCTCTTCCTGACCCTCTTCTCCGCATACGGGCACGTCCCGGGGCCCGCGGTCGCCGCACTGGTGCTGCCCGGCGTGCTGACCCCGACCCTGATCGCCGCCGCCGCGCTGGGCGTCCTCTCGGTCGGACGCTTCGCGCCAGAAGCAAAGATCCAGAAGCGGCTCTTGTACGCCGTGATCGGCGGCCTCCCCATCGGCCTGCTCGCGATGGGCGGGATGCTCGCGGCGTACCATTCGGGACCTTCAGTGACCTATGTCGCGGTCACCGTCGCGATCGCCGGCCCGCTCGGTGGCCTGGTCGCCGGGGCACGGCCGATCAGCACGATCGCGGCGGGCGCGGCGGCGGGCGTGCTGGCCTCCGCGATCGGCCTCCTCGTGGCGTACTTTCAGAACGACCTCGTCGACCTCTTCGGCAACCAGGAGACCGTCGGCAGCATGGCCGACGCGTCGTACCGGCTGCAGCTGACCTCGTCCATCGTCAGCGGCATCGCGGCCGGCGCCATGGCCTTCGGCTACCTGCGGCGCACCGGACTCGCTCTGCCGTGGCCCGCGTACCCGCTCGCCGGCGGCATCCCCGGCCTGCTCACCCTGGGCGCGGCCCTGATCGGCTGGATCGGCGGCCTACCGCTCTCCCACGCCGTGGCGAAGGAGAGCGAGTTCGACGCCGCGATCATCGCCAACCGCCTGCCGGAGCAGGTCAACCACGGCCTGATCCTGCTCTTCGCGGGCGCCTTCGTCGCGATGATCCTGGTCGGTCGAACACTGAAGCGGGACTAGGGGCTGTTTTTTAGCACCGCGAAGTTTTGGCGCTGTTGTCTTCGAGCACCGGAAGGGCAGTTCGCTGTATGGGCGCCCTGGCACCGTTGGTTACCGTTCGATGTCCTGAAGAACAGTGGGGGAGCTTCGCTCCACCCACGCCCCCTCAAAACCGCACCCGGTCCTGCTCGCAGCGGGAAGTCATCCGCTGCCGTCTACCTGAGCCACCTCAAACCGCACCTGGCCCTCCTTGCAGCGGAAGGTCGTCCGCTGCCCGGTCTCGCTGGTCATCGCTGGTCATCGGTTGTTCGGCTAGTTGATTAGGGTGTCGAGTTCGGTTGGGTCGTACCACTCGAGTTCGTGGTCTTCGGCGCCGTCGACGGTGAACTGTGCGTCCGGGTCTCCGGCCTCGGCCTCTTCGACCACGTCCGCCGCCGCTGCGACGTCCGCCTCGGCCGCCTGGCCGTCGACGTGGATGGCGGCGACGGTGGCCAGGGCGATCTTGCCGGAGATGTCGACCAGGCTCGATCCGAGTTCGAGCCCGTCCATCTTCACTTGCACCGCCGGCAGGTCCGCCGAGATCACGACGCGCCGCCGTGGGGCCTTGTCGTCGTGGCGCAGGAGTCGCAGGGCGCTCTGGGCGGCGCGGGTAAAGGCCACGTACTCCAGCTCTTCCTCGTCGCCCTCGGCATACCACTCCCGAAGCGACGGAGTGACCGCATGCGCCTCCGTCGGCGGCGGCAGTTCGCCGCTCTCGCGCAGGACGGCGAGCTGAGCGAGCGTCGCGGGCAGATACACGCGCGTGGAGTCCGTCGTCACGCTCTTGTCCTACACCCTTGCCCGGGTTTCGACACGCATGTCGGGCGTGTCATGGCAGGTCTTCTCGCGATCATCGTAACCAGTGACAAGCGAACGATGGCAAACTGAGCCGATGGAGCCGCGGTTTCTCCTCATGGCCGACGTAGCCGAGCAGCTGAACGTGTCGGCCTCGCAGGTGTACCACATGGTGCGCAGCGGAGAACTGCCAGCGATCAAGGTCGGCGGCCGCGGCCAATGGCGCATCGAGCGCAGCAAGCTCGAGGAGTACATCGAGCGCAAGTACGCCGAGACCGCCGAGTGGGTGCGCACCAACCCCCTGGTCGACCGCGAAGATCCAGACCTCACCTGACCCGGGGCATTCCGGACACGGATGGCGCGCGTGCGCGAAAGGACCAACGGGTCTCAACCGGGTCATAGGCAAACGTAAGCAAACGCAGGCTTCTTGACGGTTCCGCGCGCCCTCGATAGAACGGTTCCTGGAGGCAATCGAAGGCAAACGCAAGCATCGGGGGGCTTCTCATGGCGGCGATCACCGAGCAACGGCCGAGCCGCACCACGCGCGCCCGGCGAAACCAGCAGCCGAGCCACGCCCTCCGCGCGCCGGCCCAGCCGACGGCCCCAGGCCCGGCCGTGGTCCTGCGCCTACCCCCGCCCCTGGACCCACCGGTGGTCGACCCGCCGCGACTACGCCTGGTCGCCGCAGCTCCGGCCTACGACATGGACCCGCTCCCGCTCGACTGGTCCGGCGCCGCACCCGACCCCCAGCCGGCCAAGCCAACCCCGGCCCCGGCCCCGGCGCCGCTGCCGACGTCCCGCTCCGAGGCCTACAAGGCAGCGAAGCGCTTCACGAGCCTGTGCGTGGAGGTCCTCAACGGGTACCGCCCGCCCAACCAACTCCGCCCGCTCGCCCACCCCAAGAAGTTCGGCGACATCAGCGACCAACTGTTGCGCCGTACCGTCCGCATCCGCATGACCCCCGGCCAGGCCGCCCGCCAGGGCACCCTGGTCCGCATCCGCCGCCTGCTCCTGACCGAACCAAAACCAGGCATAGCCGAGGGCGTGGTCGTGCTCGAACACGGCCCGGTCGCCTGGGCCATGGCGATCCGCATGGAAAAGCAGGACCGCCCCAACACCGGCGTACTCGGTTGGATCTGCACCGTCGTAACCGTCATCTGACCCCACGGCCGCCGTTTATCCGCCAGCACCGCCGAAAACGGTGCCAGGTGCGGCGACGACACTCAGCCAACCGGCGGCGACTCGGCCCGTCCCCTCGTGGGCGCCTGGCCGCCGCTCACACCAAGGCTGCGGTGAGCCCCTCCCAGCACGGGTGCAGCCGCCGCACACACCACGGTGGTCAGCAGCCCACCACCGCACCCACATGGTGGTGGCCGACCCAGCCCGGAACAGGTCCGACCGCCGCGACCCCTCGGTGGCAACCGGCTCGCCCGGCAGCCACACCCACTCTCCACGGTGGCAACTGGCTCGCCCGGCAGCCACACCCACTCTCCACAGCGGCAACTGGCTCGCCCGGCAGCCACACCCACTCTCCACAGCGGCAACCGGCTCGCCCGGCAGCCACACCCACTACTGTCCACGGCGGCAACCGGCCGGTCTCGTCTGATCTCCGGTCCGGTAGCCGCAGCCAACCACGGCGGCAGCCGGTCCGTCCCGGCACGGGGCAGGACGGCCCGGCCTCCGCCGTCGCACCCGCCGCTCGTTTGGGGAGGGACCGGTCGAGCGGCGGCCCCGGAGGGCACCTACCCGGATTCGGTGGGCCGGGCAGGCAACCCTCCACCGGCGGCCATCGCGCCCACTCGTGCCGGGGCGCGATGGCCGCCACCCACCACACGTTCCCCCGGTGTGCTCGGTAGCTCTCGAAGCGGCGGGTGCACTGGGATCCAACCCGCACCGACCAACGAGCGCGACCGTCGCCGACCCGAAGACGGTCGCCCCGAACGCGGTCGCCGTGGATTGATGGGCCTCGTCCACGGCGACCGTCCCCGACCAAGGAGACCCACCCCCAAGGGCGCGGCCGCCGCGGATCCGATTCGCCTCCTCCGCGGCGGCCGCCCAACCAAGCCACCGCCCAGAGCGCGGTCGCCGTGTATTCGATGGGCCTCGTCCACGGCGACCGCCCCCAACAAGGAGACCCACCCACACGAGCGCGGCCGCCGCACTCCCCCAAGAGCACTTGCGGCGGCCGCTCCTCGACCCTGCGAAACCCCGCACCGCAATCCCAGCCGCCGCGGCACGAGACCACGCCGCCGCACAAGACGACATCGCAGCACGAGACGGCGCCGCAGAGGAACGAGACGCCGCAGAAGACCGAGACGCGCGCCGCAGAAGAACCAGACGACACCGCCGCGCAAGACGACACCGCCGCGCAAGACGACACCGCCGCGCAAGACGACACCGCCGCGCAAGACGACACCGCCGCGCAAGACGACACCGCCGCGCAAGACGACACCGCCGCACGAGACGGCGCCGCAGAAGAACGAGACGCCGCAGAAGAACGAGACGCCGCAGCGCAAGACTGCGCCGCGGAAGAACGAGACCACATGGCAGCACGAGACGGCGCCGCAGCACGAGACGACACCGCAGCGCCTTCGGCTTGGGCGGCTAGGAACCTAGCGGGCAGAACCTAGCGGCAGAACCCAGCCCGCAGAACCCAGCCGCAGAACCCAGCCGCACAACCCAGCCGCAGAACCCAGCCGCAGAACCCAGCGGCAAGACCTAGCGGCCGGGCGAGCTCACAAGCACAAAAGGAAGCGGGCGCCCCCACCAAAGGAGACGCCCGCTTCCGAGGAGCCGATCCAGCGCGCCGATCAGGCCGGTCCGCCCGGGGCGCCGTGGCAGCGCTTGTACTTCTTCCCCGAGCCGCAAGGGCAAGGAGCATTACGCGACGGCCCATTCCCCGCAGTCGCCTGCCCCGGCGAAGGCTTGCGCACCCCCGGCGAAGGCGGCCCAGACCGGCGCGCCGAAGGGGAAGGGCGTTCGCCGGCCGAGGAGCCGTTGGTGCCGAGGCCGAGCGCGGGAGCCTGCTCCTGCTCGATCACGACCCCGGCCTCGCCGGCGGCGCCGTCGATGGTTGGGGCCGAGTACTGCAGGGAGCGCGGCGCGCGGTTGCCGCCCAGGCCCTTGGCGCGGATCTCGACCGGGTGGTCGGAGAGGCGCACCGCGGGAGCATCGCTGTCGGCCTCGTCGTCGGACTCGGTCGGGATCTCCTCGACCGCCTCCTCGACGTGGACCTCGAGGTTGAAGAGGAAGCCGATCGCTTCTTCCTTGATGCCCTCCTGCATCTGCTGGAACATGTCGAAGCCCTCGCGCTGATATTCCACGACCGGGTCGCGCTGCGCGTAGGCGCGGAGGGTGATGCCCTCCTGCAGGTAGTCCATCTCGTAGAGGTGCTCGCGCCACTTGCGGTCGATGACGTTGAGCAGCACCTGGCGCTCGAGCTCGCGGACGGCCTCGGCGCCGAGTTCCTCTTCGCGGCGGTCGTACGCGGCGTGGGCGTCCTCGATGAGCTGGACGCGCAGGAACTCGGGGTCGATCTGGCCGCCGCCCTCCTCCTCCAGGTCCTCGATGGTGACGCCGACCGGGTAGAGCTGCTTGAGGCTGGTCCACAGCTGCTCGAGGTCCCAGTCCTCGGCGGTCTCGCCGAGGGAGGTGGCGCCGACGACGTAGGCGCCGATGACGTCGTCGATCATGTTGCGGACCTGCTCGCTGAGGTCCTCGCCGTCGAGCACGCGCTTGCGCTCGGCGTAGATGACCTTGCGCTGCTTGTTGAGGACCTCGTCGTACTTGAGGACGTTCTTGCGGATCTCCGCGTTCTGCGCCTCGATCTGGGTCTGCGCGCTCTTGATCTGGCGCGTGACCATCTTCGACTCGATCGGCACGTCCTCGGGGATGTTGAACCGGTCCATGACCGCCTCGACCGCGCTGGCGCGGAAGCGGCGCATGAGCTCGTCCTGCAGCGAGAGGTAGAAGCGCGACTCGCCCGGGTCGCCCTGCCGGCCGGAGCGGCCGCGGAGCTGGTTGTCGATGCGGCGGGACTCGTGCCGCTCGGTGCCGAGCACGTAGAGGCCGCCGGCGTCGGTGACCTCGTCCGACTCGTCCTCGACGAGCTTCTCGAACTCGGGCAGGATCTCGGCGAACGCCTTCTCGTACTCGTCCGGCGTCTCCTCCTCGGTGATCCCGCGCTGGCGCAGCTCGGCGTTGGCGAGGTATTCCGCGTTGCCGCCGAGCAGGATGTCGGTGCCGCGGCCGGCCATGTTGGTGGCGACCGTGACCGCGCCCTTGCGGCCGGCCTGCGCGACGATCTCCGCCTCCTTGGCGTGGAACTTCGCGTTGAGCACGGCGTGCGGGATGCCCTTGCGGCGCAGCAGCTGGGAGAGCAGCTCGGACTTCTCGACCGAGACCGTGCCGACGAGGATGGGCTGGCCGAGGCTGTGCCGCTCGACGATGTCCTCGACGACGGCGTTGTACTTCGCCTTCTCCGTCTTGTAGATCACGTCGGGGTGGTCGATGCGGATCATCGAGCGGTGCGTCGGGATGGACACGACGCCGACGTTGTACACCTTGTTGAACTCGGCCGCCTCGGTCTGCGCGGTACCGGTCATGCCGGACAGCTTCGAGTACAGCCGGAAGAAGTTCTGCAGCGTGATCGAGGCGAGGGTCTGGTTCTCCTGCTTGATCTCGACGCCCTCTTTGGCCTCGATGGCCTGGTGCATGCCTTCGTTGTACCGCCGGCCGTGCAGGATGCGGCCGGTGAACTCGTCGACGATGAGGACCTCGCCCTCGTTGACGACGTAGTCCTTGTCCTTCTTGTACAGCTCCTTGGCCTTGATCGCGTTGTTGAGGTAGCCGACCAGGGGCGTGTTCACCGACTCGTAAAGGTTGTCGATGCCCAGCTGGTCCTCGACCTTGGTCACGCCGCGCTCGGTGACCGAGATGGTCCGCTTCGACTCGTCGACGTCGTAGTCGGCCTCGCCCTCCTTGCCGCGCTTCAGGCGGTTCACCACGCGGGCGAACTCCTGGTACCACCGGGCGGACTGCTCGGCCGGGCCGGCGATGATCAGCGGGGTCCGGGCCTCGTCGATGAGGATCGAGTCGACCTCGTCGACGATGGCGAAGTTGTGCCCGCGCTGCACCAGCTCGTCCTTCGACCAGGCCATGTTGTCGCGCAGGTAGTCGAAGCCGAACTCGTTGTTCGTGCCGTACGTGATGTCGCACTCGTAGGCGGCCTTGTGCGCGCTGGACGGCTGGTTGGGCAGCACCGTGCCGACGGTGAGGCCGAGGAAGCGGTGAACGCGCCCCATCCACTCGGCGTCGCGCTGCGCCAGGTAGTCGTTCGTGGTGACGACGTGCACGCCCTTGCCGGACAGCGCGTTGAGGTACGCCGGAAGGACACAGGTCAGGGTCTTGCCCTCACCGGTCTTCATCTCGGCGATGTTGCCGTAGTGCAGGGCCGCGCCGCCCATGATCTGTACGTCGTAGTGGCGCTGGCCCAGCACCCGGGAGGCCGCCTCGCGCGCGACCGCGAACGCCTCCGGCAGGATGTCGTCCAGCGTCTGACCGTCGGCGAGCCGTTCCTTGAACTGTTCGGTCATGCCGGCGAGCTCTTCGTCGGTCAGGTCGGCATACTCGTCCTCCAGCGAGTTGACGGCGTCGGCGACGGCCTTCAACCTGCGCACCATCCGGCCCTCGCCGGCGCGGAGGATCTTCTCGAAAATCGACACGGGTCAGCGCTCCCTCAAACGTCTGCGACCCATCGTAGGCGGCTTCTCCGCCGACCTGCCGCCCCTGTCCACCCACTCAACGGACTTTCACCACCAAAACGTGACAAAACGCCCAAGAAACCGCGGAAATATCCGCCTCAAGGCGCCCACCCATCAAGCACGATCGCCGTTCGTGGACCCGATCAAAACGCCTCGCCGGTGGCGAGCACCAGGCACCCACCCAAAACGGCCTCGCAGATGGCGAGCACCGGGCGGCCGCCGATAAGGCAGGATCGGCGTTCATGGACCCCATCGAACTCGCCACCGGTGACGGACTCGTCCTGCGCGCCTGGCAGCCCGAGGACGCCGATGACGTGTTCCGCGCGTGCCAGGATCCCCTGATCCAGCGCTGGACCATGGTGCCCGTCCCCTACCTGCGCGAACACGCCGCGGACTTCACCGGCGCGCTCACCCGCGCGGCCTGGGCCGGGGAGACCTCGGCGCCGCTCGGGGTCTTCGACGCCCACACGGGTGACCTGCTCGCCTCGGGCGGCCTGGTCGCGCTCGACCGGGCCCGGGGCGACGCCGAGGTCGGCACCTGGGTGGCGCCGTGGGCCCGCGGCCGGCGGGTGGCCGAGCGGGCCGGGCGCGCGGTCGCGCACTGGGCGTTCGAGGTGCTCGGGCTGCGCCGGCTGATCTGGCGCGCCGAGATCGGCAACCACGCCTCCAAGCTGTCGGCCGAGCGGATCGGGTTCACGTTCGACGGGTACGTCCGCGCCGCCCTCCCCGCCCGCGGCGGCGGCTTCGTCGACGGCTGGCACGGCGTGCTGCTGCCGGGCGAGGTCTGCGACACCCCGCCGGCCTGGGTCGCGCCCGGCGGCCCGGGTGCGCGCCGCGCCCAAGCGCTCAGCCACCCGCCGATCCGCCTGCCGGCCGGCCCGTGCACCCTGCGCGCCCTGCGGGACGAGGACCTCGACGGCGTCGTGGCCACGTTCCGGGATCCCGGCACCATCCAGTGGACCTCGATCCCGCTGGACTACCGGCCGGAGCAGGGCCGGGACTTCATCCGGCACGCGTATCCGGCGATGTGGCTGCGCGGTACCGGAGCAGGCTTTGCTTTTGCCGACGGCGACGACCGCTTCGCCGGCACCGTCGATCTGCGCATCAGCGCGCTCGACCCGGTGACCGGCGAGGTCGGGTATTCGGCCGCGCCGTGGGCCCGCGGCAAGGGTTACACGACGGAGGCCGTGCGCGCCGCGTGTGCCTTCGGTTTCGAGCGCCTCGCCCTGGGTCGTATCGTGTGGCGCGCCCACGTGGGCAACGACGCGTCCCGCCGGGTGGCGGAGAAGGTGGGGTTCGTGGTGGAGGGCGTGCAGCGCGACAGCTGCGTCCAGCGCGGCGAGCGCGTCGACGGCTGGGTGGCGACCCTGCTGCCGGGAGACCTCACGTGAGCATCGTCCTGCGCGCCTGGCGCTCCGAGGACGCCGACGTCATCGTCGAGGCCTGCAACGACCCCACGACGCAGTTGTACATCCCGACGCTCCCCGCCCCCTACACGCGCCCGGACGCCGAGGACTTCATCGCGCGCGCCGTGCACGAACGGGCCGCGGTCGACGGGGAGACCGGCGAGGTGCTCGGGTGCGTCGGCTGGATGCCGCGCGGGCACGGCGTCGCCTCGGTCGGCTACTGGGTCGTCCCGGCCGCGCGCGGGCGCCGGGTGGCCACCACCGCGCTGGAGCTGCTCGGGGCCGAGCTTTTCAAGACCATGCAGCGTTTGTACTGCGAGATCGAGGCCGAGAACGCCGCCAGCCAACGGGTCGCAATGTCCGCTGGGTACTCCCGGGAGGGTGTCGCCCGTGGTGCCGGCCGGCGGCGGGACGGCACCCGGTACGACATGGCGGTCTTCTCGCGGCTGGCCGACGACCCGGCCGGTCCCGCCCCGCGCCCGCTGCCCGATCTGCCGGACGGCCGGCTCACCGACGGCGTGGTCGTCCTCCGGCCACTCGGTGCCGATGACGCCGACGTGACGTACAACCTGCGGATCCTGCCGGACGTGAGCGGCCGGGCGGTCGTGCACTCGCCCCTTACGCCGAGTCTCATGGCGCGCAAGTGCGCCGAGTCCGCCTCGCGGTGGCTGGCCGGGGAGCGCGCGGAGCTGACGATCCGGCGCGCGGCCGACGACGCGTACCTCGGCGAGATCGCGCTGTACTACAGCGATCCGGTGCTGCGCGAGGCCATGATCGGTTACAGCCTGAGCCCCGAGGCGCGCGGCCACGGGTACGCGACGCGCGCCGCCCGCCTGGTCACCGACTGGGGCTTCGAGATCGGCATGAACCGGATGGTCGCCGGCACCGCCGGGGACAACGAGGCGTCGCAGCGGGTGCTGGAGGCGGCCGGGTACTTCCGCGAGGTCGTCCAGGAGCGCCGCCTGCCCGGCCCGGAGGGTGACTGGATCGACAACGTTGCGTTCGCCAAACTGCGCCCGGCGGCCACCTGATCGTCATGTGACGTTGCGGTCGGGCCTCTTTTGTAAGGTCCATGCGTCGTCGTGCAGTGATTTCCGGGATGAGCGTGGCGGCCGGCGCGGCCGTGCTGCCCGCCGCCCTCGTCAGCCCCGCCGTCGCCAACGCCGCCGACACCCAGGCCGACCGGGATCGCCACCGCCCGGCCCGGCCGCTGGTCATCGGCCACCGCGGCGCCAGCGGGCACCGCCCCGAGCACACCCTGGCCTCCTACCGCCTCGCCATCGACCTCGGCGCCGACTTCATCGAGCCCGACCTCGTGCCGACCAAGGACGGACAGCTCGTCGCCCGGCACGAGAACGAGATCGGCGGAACCACCGACGTCTCCACCAAGCCGCAGTTCGCCTCCCGCAAGACCACCAAGACGGTCGACGGGGTCGCGGTGACCGGCTGGTTCACCGAGGACTTCACGCTCGCCGAGCTCAAGACGCTGCGCGCGGTCGAGCGGCTGCCCGCGGTGCGCACGCACAACACGATCTACAACGGGCTGTTCCAGGTCCCGACTTTCCAGGAGGTCATCGACCTCGCGCGGGAAGAGGGCAAGCGGGTCGGGCGGACGATCGGGGTGTACCCGGAGACCAAGCACCCGACCTATTTCAGCTCGATCGGCCTGGCCCTGGAGCCGCTGGTCGCCCGGGTGCTCAAGCGCAACAACCTCGCCGGGCGCAACGCGGCGGTCTTCCTGCAGTCCTTCGAGCCGACCAGCATCAAGAAGCTGCGCGGGCTCGTCGACACCCCGTCGGTCGTGCTGCTCGACGCGGTCGGCCAGCCCTTCGACTTCAAGACCAGCGGCGACCCGCGCACGTGGGCGGACCTGGCCAAGCCGGCCGGGCTGGACTACCTCAAGGCGTTCACCGACGGCGTCGGGGCCACCAAGAACCTGGTCATCGCCCGCGATGCGGCCGGCAACCTGCTGCAGCCCACGGCGCTGATCCACGACGCGCACGCCCGCGGGCTGAAGGTCCACGCGTGGACGTTCCGCAACGAGAACCAGTTCCTGCCGCTGAACCTGCGCGTGGGCGCGGACCCCAACGCGTGGGGCAACATCCTCGAAGAGGTCAGGCTCTTCCTGGCGGCCGGCCTCGACGGGGTCTTCGCCGACTACCCGGACACCGCGTTCCTGGCCCGGGACCTGTACCTGCAGTCCCGTTAGGCGACCCGCTCCGGTGGGATGCCCCGGCACCAGGCGTCCCACCGAAGCACGGTCGGTCAGGTCGTTACATCCCGAGGCTCATGACGCCGTAGTCGTACGCCCGGCGGCGGTACACCACACTCGGGCGCCCCGACTCCTTGTCGTTGAACAGATAGAAGTCGTGGCCGAGCAGCTCCATGTGGAACAGCGCGTCGTCGACGGTCATCGGCTCACCGGGATGCTCTTTCTCACGCACGATGTGCCACGGCTGGTCATCGGCCTCCTCGAGGAGGTCGAAGCCGTCCACACGCTCCGCTTGGACCATCTCGGTCTGGGTTGCGAGCGCGGTGGTGCCGTACCGCTCGGGCGGCGTGAATGCGAGTGACGCGGTCGCGGCGGCCACGGAGACCGGCGAGTGCCGGCCCCGATGCACCCGCCGTCGGTCGGCGGCGCGGCTCAGCCGGCTGTCCAGCTTGCTGATCGCGGCGTCCAGGGCGCTGTAGAAGTCGGCGGCGCAGGCCTCCGCCCGGATCACCGGACCACGCGAGTAGCACGTGATCTCGACTCGCTGACAGTGATCGGATTGGCGCGGATTGCGCTCGTGAAACAACTCGACGTCGACACGGATGAGCTTGTGGTCGTAGCGCTCGACCTTCGTCAGCTTGTCAGCGACATGCTGCCGGTAGTGATCGGGCACCTCGACGTTGCGGCCCTTGACGACGATGTCCACTCCTGACCTCCCCCACGGGTTCTTCGCAGATTTCGGGTTCGGGTTTCGGTTTCGAGACTCGGCCGGAACGCGCCTCCCCAGAGGCTGAGCCCTACGCGGTACGCGACCGAAACAGCGGGTGTCAGGTCCTCCCTTCGCGGCCTTCTCACCGCGGCTCGCCCGGGAGCGCCGCCGTGGCGAGCATTGGTCGTCTCTCGACGTTAAACCGAGGACAGCCGCTAGTCACCCCTGGTTCAGAAGAACGGCCATTTCCAGACGCGAAACCCACCCCGAGGGATTACCGCAGGCTACGCACAAAGTTACTATCCGTACAAATCGGGTAAATCTCGTGATCTACCGCTGACGTTGCGTAGCGCCCATCGTGATGCCCGCCGCACGACGGATTAACCCGCCGCCCGCCGCACCACGACTCAACCCGCCACCCACCGCACCACGACTCAACCGCCACCCACCGCACCACGACTCAACCCGCCACCCGCCGCACTGCGGCTCAAACGGCTCAACCCACCGCCCGCCGCACCGCGACTCAACCCGCCACCGTCCGCACCGCGGCACGGCGCGGTCCGAGCGCACGGCCGACGACCGCGGGCGGATGAGCCGGCGACCGCCCCCGGCGGCGCTGGGTCGCGGCCAGCACGGCGGCGCGATGCACCAGCACGCCCGCCTCCTCCAACCGGCGCGCGGCCGCGGTGAGGGTGACCCCGGTGGTGACGATGTCGTCCAGCACCACGACCACGGCCCCGTCCCGCTCGATCCGGGCCCTGAGCGCGGCCGTTTCCCCGAGCCGCACCGCGAAGGCGTCCCGCGCGGCGGCAGCCCGCTCAGCGGCCGTCAGCTCGGCCGAGTCGTCGCGCCGTGGCAACGCCCGCAACGGCCGCGCGATCGCGACTCCAGGCCGCCCACGCGCCGCCGCCCGAGCCAGCCGCAGCATGTGATCGCCGTGCCGCCGCCGGACCGCCGCGGCCGTGGACGGCACCGGCACCAGCACCACGGGCGCCCCGGCGCCCGCCACGGCCGGCGCACCGGCGCCCGCCACGGCCCGGTCCACCACGCGGCCGAGCAGCCCACCGAGCGCCCCGGCCAGCTCGTGCCGGTTCTCCTCCTTGAACTGCACGACCGCCCGCTGCAACACCCCGGCGTAGGCCGCCAGCGCATATGTCGGCGGCATCCGGTCCGGCGCCGGATCGGGCCGCGTCGCCCGCGGCCGCGCCCGGTCGAGCGCCGCCAGGCACGGGTCACACAGCGCCCGCGCGGCCGGCTCGTCGCAGCCCGCACATGTCGCCGGCAGCACGAGATCCAGCAGCGAGTCCACGAACCCCCGCACCGCGCCGGGCACGGGTCAGTCCGCGAAGAAGGGGGCCGTCGGGTTGTTGCCCGGCACCGGGGTGGCCGGAGTAGCGCCCGTCTGCGGCCACATCGCCTCGCTGCTGCTGGTGAACATGCGCTGGGCGACGCCGTTGGCCTCGTACAGGACCGGGTAGTCCATCGGGAAGCCGGGGCGGTTCACCCGGCACACCAGCTCGGTCACGTCCGAGACGGCCTCCGGGCGGGTCAGGCTCTGCGGCAGCGGCTCCTCCTGCGCCCCGTCGATGGTCACGGCCACGAGGTTGTAGCGCGGCTCGGCGATGTTCGGGGCGATCGGGTGGGTCGACTTGGCGTTGGGCTTGCCGCCCACCGCGAGCGTGGTCTCGGTCAGCCAGCCGACCGCCTGGTTGTCGCCGAGCGAGGTGGCCACCTGGAACGGTGTGCCGATGCTGAACTTGCCGGTGTCGTCCACCGTCAGCGTGGCCACCATCAGGGTGCTGGCCGAGACGAAGGCGATCCGCCGGCCCTCCGGGGCGACCGCGAACGCGCTGATCGGCACCTGGGACAGCGTGCCCAGCTCGACCGGGTCGAGCTCGCGGCCGTTGGCGCCCTTGCTGACGTACAGGCGGGTGCCGTCCGAGATCATCAGCCGCTTGGACGGGTAGGTGATCCAAGCCGGTCGGCTCAGTCTGGGCCCGGCGATGTTGGTCGCCTCGTAGCGGGGCGGGTTGGCCACCGGCGGGTCGGCCGAGACGTACAGGCGCTGCTCGGCCTTGGACCCGGTGCCCGACCTGCGCACCAGCGCGGCCCGGTCGCCCTGCCGGTTGAGCGCGGCCGCGACCACGCCGGTGTTGTCGGGGCCGGCGACGAAGAGCGGGTCCTCGGGCGTACCGGAATCGATGATCTGGCTCCGCACGCTCTCGTTCACCACGATGTACCGCGTCTGGTCCACCTGGGACGCCTCGACCGCGGGGTTGTCGTTGAGGTACCCCTCCGAGTCCACCCCGGCGGCGTCCTGTGACTCGATGGTCAGCTTGACCGGCTGGTGGTCCGGCAGCGACCAGCGGATCTGGCGGGCGAGGCGGGAGAGCACGTCCTTGCCCTGCGAGTTCGCCTTGCCGGAGAGGTTGACCCGGACGTCGGAGTCCTCGAGGACCGGATTGTCCTTGAACTCGATCGACTCCGGCACCCCCGCGACCGTGTTGCCGAGCAGCAGCCCGGGGCCGCCCCGCAGCCAGCGCTGCGTCTCGGCGACCTGCTTGGCCCGCGACAGCGTGCTCGGCATGTACCTCAGGTCCGGCACCAGCCGCGCGTCCGCCGCGTCGTTGCTCCAGAAGTAGATGGGCTGCTGGGTGTACCAGTTCCGCAGCCCCGTCTCCGAGATGAACACCTGATCGCGGGGCGCGTCGTCGAAGCGGCGCTGCCCGCCGATCAGCACGGTCTGGTAGAAGGCCTCGATCGCTGGGCTGCCGGGCGCAGCCCGGATCACCTCGCCGTTGTTGTTGAGCGTGCCCAGCGGCTGCAGCTGCAGCGTGACGTTCTCCCGGCCGTTGCCGATGCCGACCGACTTGATCTGCGGGTCGCGCACGATGACGATCCCCTTGGTGACCGGCTTCCAGTTGCCGGCCGCGCCGGGCGTCATGTACCCCCGCATCCGGACCAGCGCCTCCTGGTTCGCGTCCGCCTCGGCGTCGCTGCCCAGGTTGGCGCCGACGGAGGCGGACAGGAACGAGGCGACCAGCTGCTCGCTGGTCAGCCCGTCGGTCGGCTTCGGCGGGGTCTTCTGCCCGCCCTGCGCCGCCGCCGGGCTCTGCGCGGGGCCGACGTACTTCGGCTCAGTACCGGACGGCAATCCGCACCCGGAAAGGGCCAGCACGGCGACCGTCGCGGCCGCCATCCCCCCGCGGACCAGCAGCCTCACGGCGTCTCACCGATCAGCGCGGCCTCGTCGGCCCGGGCGTCGTCCGGCACCAGGCGCAGCGGCGAGGACACCAGCCGGTCGCCGTTGCGGGCCGGCAGCGTCAGCCGGAACTGGGCGCCCTTGCCGGGCGCGCCCCAGGCCTCCAGCCACCCGCCGTGCAGCCGCGCGTCCTCCAGGCTGATCGACAGGCCGAGCCCGGTGCCGCCGGTCTGCCGGGCCCGCGACGGGTCGGCCCGCCAGAACCGGTTGAACACCAGTTTTTCCTCTCCCGGCTTGAGCCCCACTCCGTGGTCGCGCACGGTCACGGCGACCGCCGAGCCGTCGGCGGCCAGGGTCACCACGACCGGCCGGGCCTCGCCGTGCTCGACCGCGTTGCCGACGAGGTTGCGCAGGACGCGCTCGACGCGGCGGGGGTCGACCTCGGCGATCACCTCGGCCTCGGGCACGACCACGCGCAGCTCCACCTTGCACCGCTCGGCGAGCGAGGTGAGCTGGTCGGTGACCCGGCGCACGACCGGGACCAGGTCGGTCGGCTCGGCGTCGAGCGCGGCGAAGCCGGCGTCGAACCGGCTGATCTCCAGCAGGTCGGTGAGCAGCGCCTCGAACCGGTCCAGCTCGGCCTGCAGCAGCTCGGCGCTGCGCGCCGCGGCCGGCTCGAACTCGTCGCGGGAGGCGAAGAGCAGGTCGGCCGCCATCCGTACGGTCGTCAGCGGCGTCCGCAGCTCGTGCGACACGTCGGAGGTGAACCGGCGCTGCAGCCGGGACATCTCCTCCAGCCGCACGATCTGGCGCTGCAGGTTCGCGGCCATCTGGTTGAAGGCGGCGGCGAGCCGCGCCAGATCGTCCTCTCCGCGCACCACCATGCGCTGGTCGAGCAGGCCGGCCGAGAGCCGCTGGGCGGTCCGCGCGGCGACCCGCACCGGCGTGACGACCAGCCGGGTCATCATGGCGGCGATCAGGGCGAGCAGCGCCACGAGCGCGATGCCGGTGCCGGTGACCACCGCCCCGGTGAAGCGGACGAGCTCGTCCTCGGTGCGCAGGGGGATCACGTAGTACAGCTCGATCGGCACCGAGCCGACGGCGACCGGCGTGCCCATCACGAGGTACTTCTGCGTCCCGTCGCCGATGTCCAGCGTCGCGATCTGCTGGTAGGTGCCGCCCTTCGCGCCGACCACGAGCGAGCGCAACCCGCTGACCTGCGGGTTGTCCATGACGTCGGGATTGCGGCTGGGCGGCCAGGAGGCATTGAGGTCGCCGCTGCGGCGCAGCATGACGACCTCGGCCTCCTGGTTGTTGATCGAGCCGTAGAGCTGGGTGACCACGTTGCGCAGGCTCGGCGGCAGGCTGGGGTCGTCGGGCTGGGTGAAGCCGGCCAGCTCGCGCATGGCGTAGCCGGACCCGTTGTCGATCATGTTCTTGGACTGGTCGAGCTTGTTCTGCAGCACGCCGTTGCTGATCAGCGACGCGACCGTGTAGCTGAAGGCCAGCACGAGCGCGGCGGAGAGCAGCAGGGTGATGCCGACGACCCGGAACTGCAGCGAGCGGCGCCACTGCCGGCGGGCCACGGCCCAGAGCCGGCGCAGCCGCCGGCTCACGGCCTGCGGGACGAGCCGCCTGGGTCGCAGGCGGCGCGCCCGCACGATGATCGGGTCGATACGCACCACAGGTCAGGCCTATCCGGTTCCGGCCTTGTAGCCCACCCCGCGCACGGTGAGGATGATCTCGGGCTTCTCGGGGTCCGGTTCGATCTTGGCCCGCAGGCGCTGGACGTGCACGTTGACCAGGCGGGTGTCGGCCGCGTGGCGGTAGCCCCAGACCTGCTCCAGCAGCACCTCGCGGGTGAACACCTGGCGCGGCTTGCGGGCGAGCGCGACCAGCAGGTCGAACTCGAGCGGGGTCAGCTTGACCTCTTCCCCGTCGCGCATGACGGTGTGCGCGGGGACGTCGATGGTGATCTGGTTGCCCGGCGGCCCTATGGTCAGCAGCTCCGGCGCCACGTCCTCGCCCCGGCGCAGCCGCGCGCGCATGCGGGCGACCAGCTCCTTGGGCTTGAACGGCTTCATCACGTAGTCGTCGGCCCCGGACTCCAGGCCCAGCACCACGTCGACCGTGTCGCTCTTGGCGGTGAGCATCACGATCGGCACGCCCGACTCGGCCCGGATGGACCGGCACACGTCGATCCCGCTCATGCCGGGCAGCATCAGGTCGAGCAGGACGATGTCGGGGCGGGTGTCCCGGAACGCGGCGAGAGCGCGCTCACCGTCGGCGACGAAGGACGGAAGGAATCCCTCGCTGCGCAGGACGATGCCGAGCATCTCGGCGAGGGCGGGGTCGTCGTCGACCACCAGGACACGGGCTCTCATGCGGTCCAATATTTCACCTCCACGCCCAAACTTGGGAACCCGTGGGCCGATCATGAAATATTCCTGCCCGGTAGTGTCGATCATGTGACGCTGAGTGACCCGGGCTCCCGAACTCGCACGGGCCGACTACGGTGTCCCGCGTGGAGGAGACCCGGGCCGTGATCCCGATGCGTCCGCTCACCTTCGGTGAGTTGCTCGACGCGGCCGTGTCGCTGCTGCGCGCCCAGGCTCCCGTGCTGCTCGGCGCGGCGTTCGTGCTGGCCACCGCCGAGCAGTTCGCGCTCGGCCCGCTGCGCGACTGGGCCCACATGGACCCGCCGCTCTACTGGTTCAGCGGCGACTACATCGGCCAGTCCTGGCTGGTCTTCTGCATCGGCATGGCGCTGGAGGCCGGCATCCTGGCCCTGCTCGGCGGGTTCGCGGGCGCGGCGGCCGGCCCGGGCCTGCTCGGCCGGACCGTGCCACGCAAGGCGCTGCTGCGCCAGGTGGGGCGGCGCACCCTGCCGCTGCTGGTGATCGCGCTGGTGGCGAGCGCGCTCGTGCTCGTCACCTCGCTGGTCCTCATGCTTCCCTGGCCGCTCCTGTACGGCCTGCTCGGTCTCGCCTCCCCCGCGCTCATGATCGACCGGGTCGGGCCGTTCCGGGCCGTCGGGCGCTCGTTCAAGCTCGCCGGCCGCGGGCTGCGGGGCGTCTTCATCCGCGTCGGGGCCTACCTGAGCTGGGCCGCGATCCGCCTCGCGCTGGGCCTCGGCGCCGCCGCGCTGCTGGAGATCTGGCTGGGCCGGCAGACCACCCTGCACACGATCGCGCTGATCCTGGCGTGGGCGATCGTCGACACCGTGGCGTACGCGACGCTGGCCTGTATCGACGCCGTGCTCTACCTCGAGGTGCGGATGCGGGTCGAGGGCCTGGACGTGGCCATCGGGCGCCTGCGCCGCCTGGACCGGCCGGTCGACCTCGCCAGCTCCGTCATCCTCGGGGCGGCGGTGCGATGACCAGGGCCTGGGCGACGTTCCTGCAGGTCGTCGACGACTGGATCGGTGTCCCGCTGGCCGGGCTGCTGCTGCTCGTGGCCGCGATCGTGTTCGCCCTGCTGTACTACTTCTACCCCCGCTGGGTCCCCAAGCGCTTCCCGGGCCTGCGCCTCGGCCGCCAGCGCAAGGGCGAGGAGGAGCAGCTCGACCTGGACCTCGAAGAGGCGGAGATGCCCGAGCCGGAGCCCGAGCCGGCCGCCGACGAGGAGGTGCCCGAGCTGCCCGCGCACGTGTTCGCCTCGCTGGCCGACCGGCTCGCCGCCGAGGGCCGCTACGCCGAGGCGGTCCGCGAGCGGCTCCGGGCGATGGTCCGCGGCCTCGTCGAGCGCCAGGTCATCGAGCACCAGCCCGGCATGACCGTCACCGAGCTGGCCCGCGCGGCCGGCAGCGCAAAGCCGGCGGTCGAGGCCCCGATGCGGAACGCCTCCACGATCTTCTCCGACATCTGGTACGGCGAGCGCCCCGCCACCGCCGAGCACGACCATCGGATGCGCGACCTGGCGGCGGAGGTCGGCCGATGACCAGGAAGCGCAACCTGCGGTGGCTCCGGCTGGTCGTCCCGCCCGTGGCCGTGGTGCTGCTGATGCTGCTGGGCACCGTGGTGTACCAGTGGGGCGAGCCCGACCTCGACGACGCCGCCTACCTCGCCCCCGACAACGTGTCCGGCATCGGCGCCTCCGAGCTCGCGATGCGGGTCCGCCAGGCCGGGGTGGAGATCATCCCCGAGCGGCAGAGCTCGGACGCGCTCGTCGCGGCGTACGCGGGCAACGCCACCCTGCTGCTGACCACGCCGCAGCTGATGCACAAGTACTACCTGCGCATGCTCAAGCTCCTGCCCGCCACCACGCGCGTGGTGATCGTCGAGCCCGACGGCACCACGATCGCCGAGGGGCTGCTGCCGATGCGGGGCTCCGCGCGCAACTACGTGGCCAAGACCGCGGCGCCCGGCTGCGACTACGCCCCCGCCGCGCAGGCCGGGGCGGCGGCGGTGGTGCGCACGCGCTACGGCCAGGTCGATCCGGAGTACGGCCGCGAGGTCGCGCGCTGCTACGCCGACAGCCTCGTGGTGTACCAGCGCGAGGCGGCCACCGTGACGGTCGTGGGCTCGGCGGACCCGTTCCGCAACGACCGGGCGGGCGAGCACGGCAACGCCAAGCTGGCGACCGCGCTGCTGACCCAGGCGCCCCGGCTGATCTGGCTCGACCTGCATCACCGCGAGCCCCCGCCGGGCATCACCAACGATCCGGCGCTCGCGGGCGGGCCGGCCGCGCCGCCGTCGCTGCGCCCGCACCGATCCGGCGACCCGGACGACAGCGACTTCCCGGTGCAGGGCAAGGGCGCCGAACCGCCCCCGCCCGGCCAGGGCAACGTCGGCGGCGACGACGGCGACCAGTCCGACAACGAGCCGCCCAATCCGCTGTGGAGCGCGTTCCCGCCGTGGACGTACGTCGCGACCGCCCTGCTCGTCCTCGGCGCGGTCGCGCTCGCGGTGGCGATGGCCCGGCGGCTCGGCGCGCCCGTGGTCGAGCCGCTGCCGGTGGTCGTGCGCTCCAGCGAGACGGCGCTCGGGCGGGGCCGGCTCTACCAGCGCGCCAAGGCCCGGGCGGAGTCGCTGCAGATCCTGCGGGACGCGGCGATCGTCCGGCTGACCAAGCTGCTGCGGCTGGAGCCCGACGTCGCGCGGCCGGTGCTGATCGAGGCGGTCGCGGCGAGCAGCGGCTGGCCGCCGGCCGCGGTCGAGCACACGCTGTTCGGCCCGCCGCCGGACAACGACCCCGACCTGGTCGGCGCCGCGGTGCGCCTGGAGCAGCTCGTCAACGCCGTCACGACCGAAAACCCGGGCGCGCAGCCGGTCGCGGCCGCGCCGATCGAAGGAGAACCACGGTGACCGACATCGCCACCCCGCCGATCCAGGGTTCGCCCGAGGCCGGCGCGCAGCAGGCCCGGGCCGCGCTCGGGCGCCTGCGCGCCGAGGTCGGCAAGGTCGTGGTCGGGCAGGACGCGGTCGTTACCGGCATGGTCATCGCGCTGCTCGCCCGCGGCCACGTGCTGCTGGAGGGCGTGCCCGGCGTGGCCAAGACGCTGCTCATCCGCACCATCGCGGCGGCGCTGGACCTGGACTCCAAGCGGGTGCAGTTCACGCCCGACCTGATGCCCGGCGACGTCACCGGCTCGCTGATCTTCGACGCCCGCAGCGCCGAGTTCCAGTTCCGGGAGGGGCCGGTCTTCACCAACCTGCTGCTCGCCGACGAGATCAACCGGACCCCGCCGAAGACCCAGGCCTCGCTGCTGGAGGTCATGGAGGAGCGCCAGGTCTCGGTCGAGGGCACCGCGCGGCCGCTGCCGGACCCGTTCCTGGTCGCGGCGACGCAGAACCCGATCGAGTACGAGGGGACGTACCCGCTGCCGGAGGCGCAGCTGGACCGGTTCCTGCTCAAGCTGACGGTGCCGCTGCCGACCCGGGACGAGGAGCTCGGCGTGCTGCGGGCGCATCACAACGGCTTCGACCCGCGCCGGCTGCGCGAGGCCGGCGTGCAAGCCGTGGCCACCGGGGCCGACCTGGCCCTCGGCCGCGCCGCGGTGCAGCGGGTGGCGGTGGCCGACGGGGTCCTCGCGTACATCGTCGACCTCTGCCGGGCGACCCGCGTCTCGCCGTCGCTGGAGCTGGGCGCCTCCCCGCGTGGCGCGACCGCGCTGCTGGCCGGGTCCAAGGCCTGGGCCTGGCTCACCGGGCGCGACTACGTGACCCCGGACGACGTGAAGGCGCTGGCCCGCCCGACGCTGCGGCACCGGGTGCGGCTGCGGGCCGAGGCCGAGCTGGAGGGCGTGACCACGGACAACGTGCTTGAGTCGGTGCTCGCCACGGTGCCGACGCCGCGATGATCACCTGGCGGGCGGCGGCGCTGCTCGGGGCCGGCGCCGTCCTGCTGGCGGTCGTCGGGTCGGTCGCGGGCGACGCGATCGACCGGCCCTGGCTGTGGATCGCGGGCGGGCTGCTCGTGCTGGCCGTCGCCGCCGCGTGCCTGCTGGACTGGCTCAACGCGGCCTCGCCGAAGCTGCTGCGGATGAGCCGCACCGGCGACCAGTCGCTCTGGCTGGGCGAGACCGGGCAGGTCACGCTGCTGCTGCAGAACAAGTCCGACCGGGTGCTGAGCGGGCGGGTGCGCGACGCCTGGGTACCCTCCGCCGGCGCCACCCCCACCATGCGCACCGTCCGCATCGAGCCGGGCCGCACGGTCGCGCTGGTCACCACGCTCACCCCGACGCGGCGCGGCGACCGCCCGGCCGTGCGCGTGCTGGTGCGCTCGTTCGGACCGTTCGGGCTGACGTACCGCCAGACGAGCAAACAGACCGCGGACCGTCTCACGCCGGCGTGGCGCCTGCGGGTCTTCCCGCGCTTCCACAGCCGCCGCCTGCTGCCGGAGAAGCTGTCCCGGCTGCGCGTGCTGGACGGCTCGGTGGTGACCCGGGGCCGCGGCCAGGGCACCGAGTTCGACACGCTGCGGGAGTACGTGGTCGGCGACGACGTGCGCTCGATCGACTGGCGCGGCAGCGCGCGGCGTTCCGACATCGTGGTGCGCACGTGGCGCCCCGAGCGGGACCGGCGGCTGGTGTGCGTGCTCGACACCGGGCGTACGTCCGCCGCGCGCATCGGCGACGAGCCCCGCCTGGACGCGGCCATGGACGCCGCCCTCCTGCTCGCCTCGGTGGCCGCCCGCGCGGACGACCGCGTCGACCTGCTCGCCGTGGACACCGCGGTGCGCGCCTCGGTCACCAACGTGGAGAAGCGCACGCTGCTGTTCCGCCTGGTCACGACCATGGCGCCGCTCGAGCCGGCGCTGGTGGAGACCGACTTCGGCCTGGTCGCGGGCGAGGTGCTGCGCCGCGAGCGCAAGCGGGCGCTGGTGGTGCTGTTCACCGCCCTGGAGCCCGGTGCGCTCGGCGAGGGCCTGCTCCCGGTCCTGCCCCAGCTCGCCGCCCGGCACAAGGTCATCGTCGCGGCCGTGCACGACCCGGAGCTGTCCCGCATGGCGCACGTGGCACCCGATGCGACCCCGGCCGACGTGTACGCCGCGGCCGCCGCCCAACGCGCGCTCGCCGAACGGGACCGCGTCGCGGCCGCGCTGCGCCGGCACGGGGTGGAGGTCGTGGACGCCCCGGCGGACGAGTTCGCGTCCCGCCTCACCGATCACTATTTGGCGCTCAAGCACACCGGCCGGCTCTGACGCTCGATCGTCCTCGCGCGCGGCAACAGCAGCGGCGTCAACAGGATCAGCCCGCCCGCCACCGCGATGGCGGTCCGCGGGCCGGTGAGGTCGGCCAGGACCCCGCCCAGCGCGCTGAGCGCCGCGATCGCCAGGCCGCTGCCGATCGACCAGGCGGACAGGGCGCGGGCGACCCGCTCCGGCGGCAGTTCCTCCAGCCGGTAGGTGGCGAGCACCGGCATGTACAAACTCATGCTCACGATGATCGCGAGCTCGACGGCGATCACCGTGATGAGCCCGGCCACGCCCGGCGGCACGAACGCCAGCCCGACCAGCCAGATCGCGCGCAGGGTGCCGACCACCCGGATCACCTTCGCCCGCCCGAACCGCGCCACGACCCGGGGCGCCAGCCGCGAGCCCAGCAGCCCGCCGAGGCAGGGCGCCGCGAACGCGAGCCCGTACTGCCACGGCGGGAACCCGAGGTCGCGCAGCAGCAGCACGGCCAGCAGCGGCTCGGTCGCCATGATCAGCCCGCCGACGAGGACGTTGTTGGCGTAGAGCGCGCGCAGGCCGGGGTGCGCCCACAGGAACCGCCAGCCGTCGAGCAGCCCGCTGACGCTCGCCGGCCGAGCGCCCACCGGCCGCTCCTCACGGTCGCGGATCGCCGCGATGCCGAGCGCGGACAGCAGGTAGCTCGCCGCGTCGGCCGCGATGCTCGCCACCGGCCCGAACAGCCCGACCGCGGCGCCACCCAGCGGCGGCCCGACCGCGATCGAGCTCCAGTTCGTCGACTCGAACCGGGCGTTGGCCACCATCAGGTCCGCGGGCCGGACCACGCGCTTGAGATAGGCCCCGCTCGCGGCGCCGAACGCGATCTTGGCCGCCGCCACGACCGCGGTGACCACCAGGAGCTGGACGAGGCTCAGGACGCCCAGGAGGTAGGCCAGGGGCACGCTCAGCATCGCCACGAACCGGACCAGGTCCGTCGCGATCATCACCGGCCGCTTGCGCCGGTCCTCGACCCAGGGCCCCAGCGGCAGCGCCAGCAGCGCGCCCACCGCCGGGCCCACCGCGGCCAGCGCGGACACCTGCCCGGGACTCGCCTCCAGCGCCAGCACCGCGATGAGCGGGACGGCGCCGAAGCCGAGCCCCGAGCCGTACGCGCTGACCGCGTACGACGCCCACAGCCACCCGAACTTCCGCCCCAGATTCCGCCGCGCCACCGCCGGATCCAAGCAAGCGCCCGGCCGCCGGATCAAACAACGGCCCCCGCGGCGCGCCACAACGCCCGGTTGTGTCCCTAGGCTGCACGGGTGGACCTGGAAGCCGTGCGCACGTTCGTCACCGCCGCGGACGCCGGGCAGTTCCAGGAGGCCGCGGTCCGGCTGTCCATCACGCAGCAGGCGGTCTCGAAGCGCATCGCCGCCCTGGAGCGCGATCTGGAGGTCCGCCTCTTCACCCGCACCGCGCGCGGCGCCCGGCTCACCGTCGACGGCCAGGCCTTCCTCCCGCACGCCCGCGAGCTGCTGCGGGTCGCCGACCGCGCCGACGCCTCCGTCCGCCCCGGCCGGCGGGCCCTGCGCGTGGACGTCGTCAACCGCCGCATCGCGCCCGCGGTCCTGCTGCAGGAGTTTTATCGCTCGCACCCGATGAGCTCCCTCGACGTCGTCACGCTCGCGGCCGACGTGGACGCCGCCGTGGCCGGACTCGTAGCGGGGACGATCGATGCGACGTTTCATGCGGTACCGGATGCGGAATGGGACGGCATCGATTCCGTTCGGGTGCTCGACGAGCCCCACGAGTTGCTGGTGGGCCCGCACCATCCGTTCGCCGAGCGCGCGTCGGTGAGCCCCCGCGATCTGGCCGGCCACCGCATCCGGATGCCGGGGCTGTCGACGGCCACGGAATGGGGCGCCTATTACGAGGAATTGGCGGAGGTCTTTGCCCTCACCATCGACGCCGGCGGCCCGATCTTCGGCAACGAGGCCCTGCTGGCCGAGATCGCCGCCGCCGCGGACGTGGCGACGCTGGTCGGGGCCGGCTCCTGGTACATGTGGCCGGACGCCTACGACCTGCGACGGATCCCGATCGAGGATCCCACCCCGGTGTACCCGATGTCGCTGCTCTGGCGCCGCACGAACACCCACCCGACGCTGGCCCGGCTCCGCACGTTCGCGGCAGACGGATATCGGGCGCCGGCTTCGGACGTCTGGCTTCCGCGCTGGATCAGACGGCCGGCAGCGACTCCGGCGCGATCTCGCCCTCGATAGCGGCGCTCGCCCCCTCGAGATGCGCCCGCCGCCCCAGCACGAACACGTAGAGCAGGAAGGCGGCCCAGACCACGAACCCGATGAAGTCCCGCACGACGTAGGGCAGCATGCTCGCCGGCGTGACGAACGCTTCGAGGAGTCCGCTGACGAACAGGACGGCCACCAACCCGAGCGCGACGAGCATGCCCTCCATGGCGGTCTCGGCCAGCGCCCGCCCCCGGGTCCGCAGCGGCCCCGGCGCCACCCACGACCACCCGATCCGCAGCCCGACACCGGCCCCGACGAACACGGCGGTGAGCTCGAGCAGCCCGTGCGGCACGATGAGCCCGAAGAACGTGTCGGCGCGCCCGTAGGCGATCATGACCCCGCCGATGAGCCCGACATTGAGCGCGTTCTGGAACAGCAGGTAGATGACCGGGAAGAACACCACGCCGGCGGCGAGGCATTCCCCGGTGAGCAGCGCATTGTGCGTCCACACGCGCAGGAACTGGTTCTGCGGCAGATAGGCGCTGTAGTACCCCTCGAACTGCTCGTTGACGAGGTCGCCGATATCCCCGTCGGACATGAAGTAGCCCGCCACTTCGGGATTGGCGGCCACGTATCCCATGAGCACAAAGGTGAAGAGCGAGAACACGGTGGCGACCCCGCACCACCACGGCCAGGCGCGGTAGACCGCCATCGGAAAGGTGTGCGTGAAGAACCGCCCCACCGTGGCCATCGAGAACGACGGCGCCCCGGTGAGCGCGTTGCGCCCGGACAGCACGAGCCGCGAGAGCCGGGCCACGAGGATCGGCTCGGGCGACCGGCTGCGGATCAACGACAGGTGGGTGGCCGCGCGCTGATAGAGCGCCACGAGCTCATCGGCCTCGCCGGCGGTGAGCTTGCGCCGCTTGGACAGCTCTTCGAGCCGCCGCCACTCGGCGTTGTGCTCAGCCACGAAGGCGTCGAGGTCCACCCCGGCAGCGTAGACGCCGCCCGCACCCTTGTCCGGCCGGTCGCGGCGGTGGACCGGACCCCGGCGGGTGCGCGGCTGTAGCAGACTGTCAGCCATGACCGACACCTCGGCCGCCGGAATGCCCGGTGAGCGGCTCGTCAGTGGCGAGGCCGTCGAGCTCGAGGTGCGGGTCGCGCGGGCCGGGTCCCGGGTGCTGGCCCTGATGCTCGACATCGTGCTGCAGTTCGTGCTGCTGCTCGGGCTGCTCATGGCCACGGCGATCGTGGTGTACCTGACGGCCCGGGCCAACATCTTCGACCAGGGCCTGCTGGAGGCCATCGTCGTCATCCTGATGGCCGTCGTCCTCGTCGGATATCCGGTCTTCTTCGAGACCATCCTGCGCGGCCGTACGCCCGGGAAGGCGGCCATGGGGCTGCGCGTCGTGCGCGACGACGGCGGGCCGGTCCGCTCCCGGCACGCCCTGGCCCGCGCGCTGGTCGGGCTGGCCATCGAGTGGCCCGGGCTGCTGTTCCCGGTCGTCTCCTGGCTCGGCAGCCTGGGCGTGCTCATGCTCAACCCGAGCGGCAAGCGCATCGGCGACCTGGTGGCCGGCACCATCGTCATCCACGAGCGGACCCCGGCCGCCTGGGGCTGGGTGCCGGCCATGCCGCCGCCGCTCACCCGCTGGGCCGCGCTGCTGGACCTGACCGGGCTCGACGACAGCCTGGCGCTCGCCGTCCGGCACTTCCTGGCCCGCAACCGCGAGATCGCCGAGCCGGCCCGCACCGCCCTGGGCCAGGCCCTCGCGCGCGAGGTGGCGAGCCGGACGACCCCGCCGCCGCCCCCGGGCGTGCCGGGCTGGGCCTACCTCGCGGCCGTGCTGGCCGAGCGGCACCGGCGCTCCAGCCACCGGCTGGCCCGGGCCCGGGCGGCGTCGGCCGCGGTCTGGCCGGGCCTGTACGCGCCGATCACCCCGAAGCCGCCCGCGAGCCTGCCCAACCTGACCAGCGCCTGGACCCCGCCCGCCGTACCGTCGGCACCGGTGATGCCGCGCCCGCCGGTCCCGCGCCCCTGAGCAGCTCGATCAGGCGGAGCGCAGGCCCCACTCCTGGATGTTGTAGGTGGGCCCCCAGACCGACGGGTTGTCGCGGATGTTCGCGTACTCGGAGTAGGTGAACGTCAACGTGGGCCGCTGCATCAGCGGCAGGACATAGGCGTCCTTGGTCAGCAGGTCATCCGCCTGGTTCAGCGTGTCCGCCGCGTGCCGGGCGTCCACGTCGATGGCGGCCGAGTGCACCAGGCGGTCCAGCTCCGCGTTGCTGTACCCGCCGTAGTTCCCCGCCGCGCCCGTGGCCCAGCGCCGTTCCGCCGCGCCCTGGTACAGCGGGCCGTTCACGAAATCCGCCAGTACCAGATCGAAGTCGCCCGCGGCCAGGGTCTGGGGCAGGCCGTCGGTGGTCTCCGGGTGGGCGTCGATGCCGATGTTCTTCAGCGCCGCCGAGATCAGCTCGGCCGCGGCCGCGCGGGTGGTGTTGCCCTTGTCGTAGCGCAGGCGCAGGGCCGGGATCGCCTCGCCGGCCTTGGTGGACAGGCGGCCGTTCTCCAGCTTGTAACCGGCGTCGGTGAGCAGCTTCTTGGCCTTCTCGCTGTCCCCGGTGCCCTGGCCGGTGCCGGAGACGACGTCCTTGTAGGCCATGTCGCCGGGGACGAAGTTGTGGCTGCCCAGCGGCTTGAGGCTCTTGTCGAAGGCGCCGTACGTCTTCTCGACCACGGTCTTGACGTTGACCTCGGTGAACAGGGCGCGGCGCAGCACCGGGTCGGCCAGGTACTTGTTGCGCACGTTGAGCATCAGGTGCTCCCACGCGTAGCCCTCGCCGACCTCGTAGATCACCCCGGGGGTGCCCGCGACGCCGGCGACCAGGGCCTGGCTCGGGGTCGGGGACATGCCGGTGATCTCTTTGGCCTTCAGGGCGGGGAGGATCGCGGCCGGGTCGGTGACGAACTTGAACGTGATGGTGTCCAGGGACGGCTTGGTCTTGCCGTACCACTTGTCGTTCTTCTTCAGCACCAGGTTCTGGCCGGGGTTGTAGGTGTCGATCTGGTACGGGCCGCCGGACCAGATCGGCACCGTGCGCGCGAACCAGTCCATCGCGGCCCCGACGCCGTCCGGCTTGGCCAGGTCGAAGCCCTGCTTGGTGGCGAGGTGCGAGGGGTACAGCCCGTCGTTGGAGAAGTTGCCCTTCCAGTCGCCGTACGTCTTGCCGTCGGTGAAGGTCATCGTGACGGTCTTGCCGCCGTCGGAGCCGACGATGCTCTTGATGATGTCGTACCCCGCGGTCGCGGCCGGGGTGCAGCCGGCGCAGTGCTGCGGGTTGCCCGAGTTCTGCTTCCACGAGAACACGAAGTCGTCGGCGGTGATCGGGATGCCGTCGCTCCAGACCGCGTCCGGACGGATCTTGTAGACGATCGTCTCGGGGGTCTGGTTCGTGATGTCGGCCGAGCTCACCAGGTCGGAGTTGAGCTGCAGGCGGCCCTGCGGGTCGACCTTGAACACCTGCGGCAGCACACCGGACAGGGCCTGCCTGGTGGCCGGCGTGGCGCCGTCCTTGGTGTTGACGTTCCAGTTGGCGATCGGCTGCTCCAGGCCGTACGTGTACGACCCGCCGAGCCGGATGTCGCCACCGTTGCAGGTGGTCGGGTTCTTCTCGCAGTCCGCGAACCCGATGGTGGCCGTCGGTGACGGCTTGCCGGAGCCGCCTCCCGTGCACGCCCCGAGCAGGAGCGCGGCCGCCGCCAGCGCCGCGATCGAGCCCCGCATCTGCCTTCCAGTTACAAACGCCACCCGGCAACCATAGGGGGCGGACCTAGACGAAGAGGCCACGACCCCACGAGTCGTCCACGCCCGACACCCCGGGCGGGCAGGCGAACAGCCCGCTGGAGACATGCCGGATGTACTCGTTGAGCGCGTCCTGCCGCGACAGCCGGGTCTGGATCGGCACGAACTGCTTGCGCGGGTCGCGCATGTAGGCGATGAAGAACAGCCCGGCGTCGAGGCGCCCGAGGCCGTCGGAGCCGTCCACGAAGTTGTACCCGCGGCGCAGCAGCCGGGCCCCGTCATTGAACTTCTGGTGGGCCAGCCGCACGTGCGCGTCCATCGCGATGGTCTCGCCGTCGAAGACCGGCTCGTCGAACTCCTTGGCCGAGCCGAGGGCCGCACCCTCGCCCTTGTTGCGGCCGATGATGGCCTCCTGCTCGCCCAGCGAGGTCCGGTCCCACGTCTCGATCAGCATCCGGATCTTCCGGGTCACCATGTACGAGCCGCCGGTCATCCACTCCGGCCCGTCCCCGGCCCGCACCCACAACTGCTCGTCGAGCAGCGCCGTGTCCTCGGCCTTGAGGTTCGCGGTGCCGTCCTTGAACCCGAACAGGTTGCGGGCCGTCGCCTGGGTCCGCGACGTCGACGACGTCCGCCCGAAGCCCAGCTGCGACCACCGTACGCTCACCACCCCGAAGCCGATCCGGGCCAGGTTGCGCACCGCGTGCACCGCCACCTGGGGGTCGTGCGCGCACGCCTGCACGCAGATGTCCCCGCCCGAGATCCCCGGCTGCAGCGTGTCCTTGGCGAACTTCGGCAGATCCGCCAGCGCCTCCGGCCGCTTGTCGGCGATACCGAAGCGGTCCTTGCCCTCCGCGGTGCGGAAGAACGTCGGGCCGAAGCCGACGGTCAGCGTCAGCCCGGACGGCGGCAGGCCGAGCGCCTCGCCGGTGTCGTCCGGGGCCGCCTCCGGCTGGCCGCCGACCGCGCCGATCGTCCCGGCGTCCTTGCCCTCCGTCATCCGCGCGGCCGCCGCCGTCCACTTCTGCAGCAGCTCGACCACCTCGGCCTTCTTGTCCGTGATGACGTCGAAGGCGACGAAGTGCAGCCGGTCCTGCGCGGGCGTGATGATCCCAGCCTGCCGGGTCCCGTAGAAGGGTTCCGCCGCGCCCGGGTCGTTGGCCCGGGCGGGCGGCGGCCCGTCGAAGATCTGCACGCCGACGGCCCCGCCGGCCGCGGCCCCGAGGGCCCCGGCTCCGGCGAGTCCAAGCATCTTGCGACGGTCCATGACAGCAATCCTTAAGAGAGAACTACTTGGCCGCGACCAGCGGGGCGACCTTGCTGATCGGCTCCGCGAGCGCGTTGATCGAGTCGGCGAGCGACTTGAGCTGGGCCTCGGAGAGCTCGTTGTGCAGCTTCCAGCCGTCCCCGCTGCGGTACTTGTCCAGCTCCGCCTGCGCCGCCGCGAACTTCTCGTCCAGGCTCTTGGCCAGGGCGGCGTCCTTCTCCTCGATCACCGGGCGGAGCGCCGCGATGGCGGCCCGGGAGCCCTCGAGGTTGGCCTGGAAGTCCCACAGGTCGGTGTGCGAGAAGGTGTCCTCCTCGCCGGTGATCTTGCCGGTGGCGACCTCGTCGAGCAGCTCCTTGGCCCCGTTGGCCAGCTCGATCGGGGACAGCTGGACCGTCTCGGCCTTGCTGACGATGGTCTTGACGTCCGCGAGCAGCTTGTCGGCGGTCGGGCCGGACTTGCTGATGTCCTTGGTGACCCAGAGGTCCTTCTCGATCTTGTGGAAGCCGGTCCACTCCTGGCCGGGCTCGAGGTCGGCCTCGCGGGCGTCGATGGCCGGGTCGAGGTCGCCGAAGCTCTCGGCCACCGGCTCGATGCGCTCCCAGTAGGTGCGGGCGATCGGGAACAGCGCCTTGGACTTCTCGATGTCGCCGCCCTTGACCGCGGTGACGAACTCGGTCGTCTTGTCGATCAGCGCGCCGGTGTTGTTCTTGACGTACTGCTGGTAGTCCTTCGTCGCCTGCGCGAGCTTGGCGTCGTCGGTCAGCGGCTTGCTCTCGCCGGTGGCCTTGAACTGGCCGCGGATGCCGTTGCCGACCATGCCCGGCTTGCAGGCGGTCTCGTAGCTGCCGGCCGGCAGTTCGACGATCAGGTCGCGGGTGAGGCCCGGCGCCACGTTCTCCACCTCGCCGACGATGCGGTCGCCGGTGGCGTACACGTAGAACTCGGTGACCTTGCCGCCCTTGTTGCTGACGGTGAAGGTGACCGGCCCGGAGGCCGCCTCGGTCTTCTCGACCTTGCACTCGGAGTCGGTGGCGGTGACGGCGATCTTGCCGTTCCCACTGGCGGCCGCACCCGGCTGGCTGTCGGATTTGTCGTCACCGCACCCGGCGAGGGCCACGACGGCCAGGGCCGGCACGGCGCTCAGGGCGAGCAGGCGTGAAGTACGCATGGTTCTCCTACGAAATGTGGGAAGGGGGTGGAATCAGGCGTTCGCGACAGGTGCCGGCTCCGGCTCCGGTGCCGGCTTGCGCAGCAGCGGCAGGAGGAAGAGCACGAGGACCGGGATGCCGTACGCGACCCAGGCGATGGTCTCCAGCACCGACGGCTGGGGCGTGAAGTTGAACATGCCGCGCAGCAGCTCCGCGTACCACGCGGTCGGCGGCAGCGCGCCGGTGAGATCGAAGGCGTGGTTGTTCAGGCCCGGCAGGACGTTGGCCTCCTGCAGGTCGTGCACCCCGTACTTGAGGATCCCGGCGGCCACCAGCACCAGCAGCGCGCCGGTCCAGGTGAAGAACTTGGTCAGGTTGATCCGCACCGCGCTCGCGTAGAGCAGCCAGCCGAGCACGACCGCGGTGAGCAGGCCGAGCGTGATGCCGACGAAGGGCTGCCAGTCGTCGGCGCCCTGGGCCGCGGCGAAGAACAGGATCGAGGTCTCCAGCCCCTCGCGGGCCACGGCCAGGAACGCCATGCCGGCCACCGCGAAGGTGCCGACCTCGATCGCGTCCTCGAGCCGGCCGCGCAGCTCCTTGGCCATCTGGCGGGCCATCCGGCGCATCCAGAAGATCATGAAGGTCACGAAGACCACGGCGATCAGCGAGGCGATCGCGTCGACCAGCTCCTGGTGCGGGCCGGACAGATACGCGGTGCCGGCCTGCAGCAGCGCGGCGACCCCGATGGAGAGCACGGCCGCGGCCGCCACACCGGCCCACACCCACTTCAGCAGGTGCCTGCGGTCACTCTTGACCAGGAAGGCGACGAGAATCGAGACCACCAAAGTGATCTCGAGTCCTTCGCGCAGGCCGATCAGGTAGATGGCGGTCATGCCGAGCTCCGCAGGTTGGTTAGCCGTACCTTACTTAGGTCAGCTTTACCTTAGACCTCACGCGTATCTACTACAAGCGTGTGGAACTTGACTGAACTTGAACACAAAGGACCCCGCCGGCGATTCGCGCGGCGGGGTCCTCGTGGAAACGGTCAGTACCGGTAGTGGTCCGCCTTGAACGGCCCCTCGACCGGGATGCCGAGGTATTCGGCCTGCTTCTTGGTCAGCTCGGTGAGGTGCACGCCGAGCGCGTCCAGGTGCAGCCGGGCGACCTTCTCGTCGAGGTGCTTCGGCAGCGTGTAGACGCCGATCGGGTACTCCTCGGTCTTCGTGAACAGCTCGATCTGCGCGATCGTCTGGTTCGCGAAGCTGTTGGACATCACGAACGACGGGTGCCCGGTCGCGTTGCCCAGGTTGAGCAGCCGGCCCTCGCTCAGCACGATGATCGACTTGCCGTCGTCGAACTTCCACTCGTCGACCTGCGGCTTGATGTTGATCCGGGTCACGTCGGAGCGGCGGGCCAGGCCGGCCATGTCGATCTCGTTGTCGAAGTGCCCGATGTTGCCGACGATCGCCTGGTGCTTCATCCGGCTCATGTGCTCGGCGGTGATGACGTCGAGGCAGCCCGTGGCGGTGATGAAGATGTCGGCCGTCTCGACGACGTCCTCCATGGTGGCGACCTGGTAGCCGTCCATAGCGGCCTGCAGCGCGCAGATCGGGTCGACCTCGGTGACGATGACCCGGGCACCCTGGCCGCGCAGCGACTCGGCGCAGCCCTTGCCCACGTCGCCGTAGCCGAAGACCACGGCCACCTTGCCGCCGATGAGGACGTCGGTGGCGCGGTTGATGCCGTCGATGAGCGAGTGGCGGCAGCCGTACTTGTTGTCGAACTTCGACTTCGTGACGGAGTCGTTCACGTTGATCGCCGGGAAGAGCAGCGAGCCGGTCTGCTGCATCTCGTAGAGGCGGTGCACGCCGGTGGTGGTCTCCTCGGTCACGCCCTTGATGCCGGCCGCGATGCGGGTCCAGCGGCCGCTGTCCTCGCCGAGGGAGCGCTGCAGCACGGTGAGGATGACCGCGTACTCCTCGGAGTCGGCGGTGTCCGGCGACGGTACGGCCCCAGCCCCCTCGAACTCGGCGCCCTTGTGCACCAGCAGCGTGGCGTCGCCGCCGTCGTCGAGGATCATGTTCGGGCCCTGGCCGTCGGGCCAGAGCAGCACCTGCTCGGTGCACCACCAGTACTCGTCGAGGGTCTCGCCCTTCCACGCGTACACGGGAACGCCGGCCGGCTTCTCCGGGGTGCCCTCGGGGCCGACGGCGATCGCGGCGGCGGCGTGGTCCTGGGTCGAGAAGATGTTGCAGGACGCCCAGCGCACCTGCGCACCGAGGGCGACGAGCGTCTCGATCAGCACCGCCGTCTGGATCGTCATGTGCAGCGAGCCGGTGATCCGCGCGCCCTTGAGGGGCTGCGTCGCGGCGAACTCGCGCCGGATGGCCATCAGGCCCGGCATCTCGTGCTCGGCGAGCTGGATCTCCTTGCGCCCGAACGCGGCGAGGGACAGGTCGGCCACCTTGAAGTCACCGTCGGCGACGGTCTTCGGCGGCAGCGTGCTGGTCAATGCGATCTCCTGGTCTGCAGACGTCGTACGGCGACCCTTCACGGTACGCGGCGGCGTGGAAGGCTTCCAAGCGCCCCTGCGGGAGTCGGCACGCAGGAAGTACCTGGGCAGCGAACGGGGCGGCGGGATTGCTCCCACCGCCCCGTTCTTCCCCCCGGTTTGGTTCCCCCGCAATTGGCTTGGACGCTGTCACAAACCCTGCGTAGTTAGAAGATTACAGCCTGCAACCGAGATGTCAAGCATTTGCTACCAAATCGGACGCTTTGGATTGGTAACGAGACCGGGCGCCCCGCGACAGCCGCGGAGCGCCCGGTTCAACAGCCCGAGTGGGTGACTCAGGTCAGCGGCGTCGCCGCTTGGAAGGCCTCGCCGTTCCCGCTGAGCGAGAGCTCGGGGCGGCTGGCCGGGGCGAAGGCCGCCTGGCCGGGACCGAGCGTCACCGGTACCGCCCCGTCGTCGACCCGCACCGAGCCGCGCGTGCACAGCACGATCCGCGGCCCGCTGCCCGGCAGCCGCACGGCCGGACGTTCGGCGTCCAGCACGGCCCGGTGCAGCGCGAAGTCGGGCACCGGCACCGGGTAGGCCGACAGGCCCCCGCCCAGCTCCTCGGCGCGCGTCACCGGCTCGTCGAGCACCTCGAAGCGCAGCACCCGCAGCAGCTCGGCCACGTCCACGTGCTTCGGGGTCAGCCCGCCGCGCAGGACGTTGTCCGACGCGGCCATGATCTCGACCCCGACCCCGCGCAGGTAGGCGTGCAGGTTGCCGGCCGGCATCCAGACCGCCTCGGACGGGCGCAGCCGGATGCGGTTGAGCAGCGTGGCCACGATCACCCCGCTGTCGCCCGGGTACTGCTCGGCCAGGGCGGCGATCAGGTCGTACGCCGGCCGCTCGGCCGCCCGCGCGCCCGCCGCCGCCACGACCTCCCCGACCAGGTCGGCGTCCGGGTTGCCGAGCAGGCCACGGACGGCGTCGTGCAGCGCCGCCGCCGGGTCGGCCTGGCTCAGCGCGTCGATCGTGGGCTTGAGCCGCGCCACGCCGAGCGCGGCGAGGTCGGCCGCGGCCGCCGCCGGGTCGCGGAAGCCGCACAGCGCGTCGAAGTCGGTCAGCGCGACCAGCATCTCCGGCTTGTGCCAGGCGTCGACGTAGGACGGGTGCCCGGCCTCGTGCGCCGCCCGGGCCTGCTCCAGCGTCGGGTGCGCCTGCAGCGACAGCGGCTGGGCGGCCGCCAGCACCTTGAGCAGGAACGGCAGCCGGGTGCCGAAGCGCTCGACGTTGCCCGGCCCGAGCAGCGCGACCGGGTCGGCGGCGATCGCGTCGGCCAGCGACCGGCCGCTCACCGCCAGCCGGGACGGGCTCGCCGGGTGCGCGCCCATCCACAGCTCGGCCTCGGGGTCGGTGGTCGGCGCGGGCCGGCCCTGCAGCGTGGCGATCGCGGTGCGCGAGCCCCACGCGTATTTGCGGATCGGGCTGTCGAGAAGTTCCACGGGTCAGTGCGCCTCTGCAGGATCGGCCGCCGGAGCGTTGGTCGTGTCCGCCTCGCCGGCCTTGGTCGCCCGGTAGATGTCCGGCTCCAGGTAGATCACCCGGGCGATCGGCACCGCGGCCCGGATGCGGGCCTCGGCGGCGTCGATGCCGCTGGCGATCTCGTCCGCGGTCTCGTTGTGCCGTACCGCGATCTTGGCCGCCACCAGCAGCTCGTCCGGCCCGAGGTGCACCGTGCGCATGTGGATCACGCGCTCGACCTCGGGGCCGTCCACGATCGCGGCCTCGATGGCGGCGACCTGCTCCTCGGTGGCCGCCTCCCCGACGAGCAGGCTCTTCATCTCCACCGCGAGCACGGCCGCCACGGCGATGAGCAGCAGGCCGATGGCCGCGGTGCCGACGCCGTCCCAGATGCCGTTGCCGGTGATCAGGGTCAGCCCGACGCCGAACAGGGCGAGCACGAGGCCGATCAGGGCGGCGAGGTCCTCCAGCAGGATGACCGGCAGCTCCGGCTGCTTGGCCCGGCGGATGAACTGGACCCAGGTCGCCTTGCCCTTGATCTTCTTCGTCTCGCCGATCGCGGTGCGGAAGGATAGGCCCTCCATGACGATCGCGGCGACCAGCACGACCACCGGCACCCACTGCCACGACTCGATCGGCTCCGGGTGGGACAGCTTGTGCCAGGCCTCGTAGATGGCGAAGACGCCACCGACGAAGAACAGCACGACGGCGACGATGAAGGCGTAGATGTACCGCTCGCGGCCGTAGCCGAACGGGTGGCGCGCGGTCGCCTGCTTCGTGGCCTGCTTGCCGCCGAGCAGCAGCAGGCCCTGGTTGCCGGAGTCGGCGACCGAGTGGATGGCCTCGGCCAGCATCGACGACGAGCCGGTCAGGAAGAACGCGACGAACTTGGTAGCGGCGATGCCGAGGTTGGCGGCGAGGGCCGCCAAGATCGCTTTCGTCCCACCCTCAGTGCTCACGGAGACACCAGATCCTTCATCTCGGAGACAGCCGGCACGGCCATGGGGTCGAAGCCGTGCGCCAGACCAAGGTAGATGGAGGTGAAGTCCGGAACGGCGACGAGCGAGGCCAATCGTTCCAGAGCGGAGCCGCCCTCGGCGGTGATCAGGCTCACCCGCACGCCGCGGCGCTCGGCCAGTTCCTGGACCGCCTCGGCCCGCCGCTCCTCGACCGCGACCGGCTCGCCGTCGTCCTCGTCCTCGCCGGTCAGCCCGCCGTCGCGGAGCAGCACCAGGCGCAGGCGGGTGCCCGGGGCGGCGCTCTCCTCGTCCTCGTCGGGGTCGGCGAAGATGTCGCGGTCGGCCTCGGCGAGCCCGCCGTAGACGCCGTCGAGCAGCCCGACCCGGCCGCGGCCGGCCTCGCCGAGCGCGCCGACGACTGCCGGGTACCGCGCGTTGGCCGATAGCGTGTCGCCGAAGCGCCGGGCGGCCACCGTGGCCAGCGGCGAGGAGCCCCAGACGATCGGCACCGAGTGGGCCAGGTCCAGGGCCAGGCTCTTGCCCGGGTTGACGAACGTCTCCATCGCCGTGCGGCACCGCTCGGCGTCGGCGTCGAGCCGGGAGGCGGTCTCGGCGAAGTCGGCCTCGGTGACCTTGACCAGCCCCAGCTGGCGGGCGGCCAGCAGGACCGGGACGGTCAGCCCCCAGAGGCTGGCCCGGGCCGGGGCGCGCCGCGGCACCGGGATGAACGGCGCCCGGAAGCGGTCGGCCAGGGCGTGCAGCTGGGTGTCGGGGGCCCCGATGGCCACCAGCCGGGCCCCGCGCCGCCCGGCGGCCTCGGCGGCCGCGAGGGCCTCCGGGGAGCGGCCGGACGCCGAGACGGCGATGACCACGTCGGCCGCGCCGACCCAGCCGGGAATGCCCGCGCTGCGGTGCGCCAGGACCGGCACCGGGCAGCGCGGCCCGGCGACGGTCTCCAGGATGTCGCCGGTGCGCGCGGCCGTGCCGACGCCCGCGACGACCACGGCGCGCGGACGGCCCTCGTCGGCCAGGGCGCTCAGGTCGGTCTCGGCGGCCAGCGTGGCCGCCTCCCGCACCTGGGCACCGGCCGACGCGGTCGCGCGCAGCATGCCGCCCGGGTCGTTCTTCTCCAGCCCCTCGGCGTTGTCCAGCAGCGCGAGATCGATCTCGCGATGCCCGCGGACGCCCGCCGTACCCTCCAGTGGATTCACGCCTCACCACCCTCTTCGGCATTGGCGGTTTCCCCGCCGTCGGCGTTCTCAACCGCGTCGCCGGTCGCGGGCTGGCGCGCCTCGTCCAGCAGCAGCACCGGGATGCCGTCGCGGATCTCATAGATCCGTCCGCACTCGGTGCAGGTGAGCGTCTGGGCCTCGGCGTCGAGGGTCAGCTCGGCGTGATGCTCGTCGGGGCAGCGCAGGATCGACAGCAGGGCGGGGTCCACGGACACGCGTTCCACTCCTCGTTCAGCGGCGGATGACGGCCAGCATCTCATCGCGCAGGGCCGCCATCCGCTCGGCGGTCGGCGCCTCAACGTTAAGCCGCAGGAGCGGCTCCGTGTTGGACGGGCGGACGTTGGCCCAGCTGCCGTCGGGGAACGTGAGGGTGATCCCGTCGAGGCGGTCGATCTCCACCGGGAACGCCTGCTCGATCTCCGCCATCTTCCCGGCGGTGTCGGCCACCGTCGAGTTGATCTCCCCCGAGGCGGCGTAGCGCTCGAAATCCTTGGCCAGCGCCGAGAGCGGCGCGGCCTGGCTGCCGAGCAGGGCCAGGGTGTGCAGGGCGGCCAGCATCCCGGTGTCGGCGCCCCAGAAGTCGCGGAAGTAGTAGTGGGCCGAGTGCTCGCCGCCGAAGACGGCGCCGGTCCGGGCCATCTCGCCCTTGATGAACGAGTGCCCGACCCGGGTGCGCACCGGCTGCCCGCCGTGCTCGCGGACGATCTCCGGCACCACCTTCGAGGTGATGAGGTTGTGGATGATCGTGGCGCCCGGGTCCTTCTCCAGCTCCCGGACCGCGACCATCGCCGTGATCACCGACGGCGAGACGGCCTCGCCGCGCTCGTCGACGACGAAGCAGCGGTCGGCGTCGCCGTCGAAGGCCAGGCCGATGTCGGCGCCGGTCTCGCGCACCTTGGCCTGCAGGTCGACCAGGTTGGCCGGCTCCAGCGGGTTGGCCTCGTGGTTGGGGAAGGTGCCGTCCAGCTCGAAGTAGAGCGGGATGATCGTCAGCGGCAGCCCCGAGCCGAGCACGGCGGGGACCGTGTAGCCGCCCATGCCGTTGCCGGCGTCGACGACCACGGTCAGCGGCCGGATGTCGGAGAGGTCCACGAGCTTGAGCAGGTGGGTCGCGTAGCGCTCGAGCAGGCTGTACTGCTCCAGGCCGCCCTTGAGCTCGCCCTCCCGCACCCGGGACCCGCCGTCGAGGATCTGCTGGGCCCGCTCGCGGATCTCGGCCAGGCCGGAGTCCTGCCCGACCGGCTTGGCGCCCTGCTTGCAGAGCTTGATCCCGTTGTACTGCGCCGGGTTGTGGCTGGCGGTGAACATCGCGCCCGGCAGGTCCAGCACGCCCGAGGCGTAGTACAGCAGGTCGGTGGAGCCCAGGCCGGCCTCCAGCACGTCGGCGCCCTCGGCGCGCGCACCGTTGGCGAAGGCGGTCGCCAGGGCCGGGCCGGAAGCCCGCATGTCATGCGCGGTCACGATCTTCTCGGCGAACTCGCCACGGTTGCGCAGCGTCTGCACGAACGCCCGCCCGAGTGCCTCCGCCACCGGCTCGTTGAGCTGGTCGGGCACCGTCCCCCGCACGTCGTAGGCCTTGACGATCCGGCTCAGGTCGATCACAGTCTCGCACCCCTAGTCGTGGTCGCTGTTCCTACGAGGGAGCCTAGTGCGGTTGCGTTCCGTACACGTGTCAGTCCCAAGTTGCTCATGTGCGAACAGGTGAAGCTCGTAGGGCAGGATGAACCCATGGCTGAGGAAGGCAACTCGCTGCGGGCGATCGTGGCGGCCCTGGCGGCGAACCTCGGCATCGCGCTGAGCAAGTTCGTCGCGTTCCTGTTCACCGGCTCGTCGTCGCTGCTCGCGGAGGCGGTGCACTCGGTGGCCGACACCGCCAACCAGGTGCTGCTGCTCATCGGCGGCCGCCGGGCCCAGCAGCGCGCCAGCCAGCTGCACCCGTTCGGATACGCCCGCTTCCGGTACTTCTACGGCTTCCTCGTCACCCTGGTGATCTTCCTCGTCGGCGGCGTGTTCGCGCTGTTCGAGGGCTGGGAGAAGCTGCACAGCCCGGAGCCGGTGGACGACCCGATCTGGGCGTTCGTGGTGCTCGGCATCTCGGTCGTGTTGGAGTCGTTCTCGCTGCGCACCGCCGTGCACGAGGCCCAGCCGTCCCGCCGCGGGGCGCCCTGGCTGCGCTTCATCCGCACCACCCGCTCCCCCGAGCTGCCGGTCGTGCTGGCCGAGGACTTCGGCGCGCTGACCGGCCTCACCTTCGCCTTCCTCGGCATCACCCTCGCCGTCATCACCGGCGACGGGCGGTGGGACGCGGCCGGCACCCTCGCCATCGGCGCCCTGCTGGTGGTCATCTCGATCACCCTGTCCCAGCGCATGCGCAGCCTGCTCATCGGCGAGTCCGCCGACAACGGCACGCTGCTGCAGATCGAGGCCGCGATCGAGCGCGAGCCGCTGATCGAGCGCATGATCCACCTGCGCACCATGCACCTCGGCCCCGACCAGCTCCTGATCGCGGCCAAGGTGGCGGTGCAGGCCAGCGAGACCATGGCCCACGTCGCCCAGGCCATCGACCGCGCCGAGAAACGCGTGCGCGACGAGCTGTCGTACGAGTGCTTCATCTTCCTGGAGCCCGACGTGTTCAACGCCAAGCTGTACGAGACCGCCGAGCGCCCGCCGGGCTCCTCCTCCCCCGAGCCCCGCGAGGCGTGGGAATGAACAAGTCCCGCTAGTCCACTTTCTGCCGCAGGTAGGACCCGGTGCGGTGTTGAGGGGGTGTGGGTGGAGCGGAGCTCCCCCACTGTTCTTCAGGACATTCGACGGAAAACCCCGCCGCCAAGGCGCCCATACAGTGGGTCACAACTGCAGGCCGGTGAGGACCATGACGCGCTCCTCGGTGTAGTCGGCCATGGCGCTGGCGAGACCCTCGCGGCCGATGCCGCTGGCCTTGGCACCGCCGTAGGGCATCTGGTCGGCCCGGTAGCTCGGAACGTCGCCGACGATCACGCCGCCGACCTCCAGGATGCGGTGGGCCTCGAAGGCGCGGTCGAGGCGGCGGGTGAAGACGCCGGCCTGCAGGCCGTACTGGGAGGCGTTGACCGCGGCGAACCCGTCGGCGTCGGAGGCGACCCGCTCCAGGACCAGAACCGGGCCGAAGACCTCCTCGGTGGTGACCTTGGCGTCGGCCGGTGCTCCGGCGAGGACGGTCGGGGCGTAGGAGGAGCCGTCGCGGGTGCCGCCGGTGAGCAGCTTGGCCCCGGCCGCGACCGCCTCGCCGACCCAAGCCTCGACCCGTTTGGCCGCGTCCTCGCTGATCAGCGGGCCGACGTCGGTCTGCTCGTCGGACGGGTCGCCGGTGCGCTGGGCCTCCACGGCCGCCACGAGCTTGTCGGCGAGCGCGTCGTGGTGCCGCTCGTGGACGTACACCCGCTGCACTGCGATGCAGCTCTGCCCGGCCTGATAGTTGGAGAAGGTGGCGATGCGGGCCGCCGCCCAGTCGAGGTCCTCGTAGTCCTCGCACACGACGACCGCCGCGTTGCCGCCCAGCTCCAGCGTGACGTGCTTGCGCGGCACGGCGTCGCGGATCTGCCAGCCGACCGGGCCGGAGCCGGTGAACGACACCACCGGCAGGCGCGGGTCGGCGACCAGGGCGGACGCGCGGTCGTTGGGGATCGGCACGATCGACCACATGCCCTCGGGCAGCTCGGTCTCGGCCAGGATCTCGCCCAGCAGCAGCGCGCTGAGCGGGGTGGCCGGGGCCGGCTTGAGCACGATCGGCGCGCCGACCGCGAGGGCCGGGGCGACTTTGTGGGCGACCAGGTTCAGCGGGAAGTTGAACGGGGAGATGCCCAGCACCGGACCGCGCGGCACCCGCTTGACCAGGGCGATCCGGCCCGTCGCGGCCGGGTCGGTGTCGAGGCGCTGCAGCGAGCCGGAGAAGCGGCGGGCCTCCTCGGCGGCCCAGCGGAACGTCGAGACGGCCCGGGCGACCTCGCCCCGCGACCACTTCATGGGCTTGCCGTTCTCGGCCGTGATGAGCCGGGCGACCTCGTCGGCGCGCTCCTTGAGCCGGGCGCTGACGTGGTCCAGGGCGGCGGCCCGGGCGCTGGCGGGCAGGGCCGCGGCCGCCGGGGCGACGGCGGCGGCCGCGGCGATCGCCTGTTCGACCTGCTCGGGGGTGGCATTGGAGGTGGTACCGACCTGACGCCCGTCGTAGGGGTGGCGGATCTCGACGGCGTCGTCGCTGGTTGCCGGGCGCCCGGCGATGAAGAACGGGGTCACGATTCCACCCTATCCCCCACGGAAACAGTTGCCCGAGGGCTTGTGCACCACGGATTCGATGGAAAAGATGTCGGTGCCGGCACTCCAAGGGAGCGGACATGACCAAGCAGCTGCAGAACTTCGTCGACGGCGAATACATCGACCCCGCCGACGGACGGTATTCGGACCTCGTCGATCCATCCACCGGCGAGGTGTTCGCCTCCGCCCCGGTGTCCGGCCCCGAGGACGTCGACCGCGCCGTGAAGGCGGCGGCCAAGGCGTTCGAGACCTGGCGCGACGCCACGCCCTCGGAGCGGCAGCGGGCGCTGCTGAAGCTCGCCGACGCCATGGAGGACCGGGCCGCCGAGATCATCGACGCCGAGGTCCGCAACACCGGCAAGCCGCGCGCGATGACGGCCAGCGAGGAGCTGCCGCCCTCGATCGACCAGATCCGGTTCTTCGCCGGCGCCGCCCGGGTGCTGGAGGGCAAGTCGGCCGGCGAGTACCTGAAGGGCCACACCAGCTACGTGCGGCGCGAGCCGATCGGGGTCTGCGCCCAGGTCACCCCCTGGAACTACCCGCTCATGATGGCGGTCTGGAAGATCGCCCCGGCGCTGGCCGCGGGCAACACCGTCGTGCTCAAGCCCTCCGACACCACCCCGGTCTCCACGCTGCTGCTGGCCGAGCTGGCCGCCGAGTTCCTGCCGCCGGGCGTGCTCAACGTCGTCACCGGCGACCGGGACACCGGCCGCGCGCTGGTCGCCCACCCGACCCCGAACTTCGTCTCCATCACCGGCTCGGTGCGGGCCGGGCGCGAGGTCGCCGCCGGCGCCGCCCCCTCGCTCAAGCGGACCCACCTGGAGCTCGGCGGCAAGGCCCCGGTCGTGGTCTTCGACGACGCCGACCTGGCCGCCGCGGCCGAGGCGATCGCGGTCGCCGGCTACTTCAACGCCGGCCAGGACTGCACCGCGGCCACCCGGGTGCTGGCCGGGCCCGGCATCTACGACGACTTCGTGGCCGCCCTGGCCGAGCAGGCCGCCGGCACCAGGACGGGCGCGCCGGACGACGAGGACATCCTGTACGGCCCGCTCAACAACGCCAACCAGCTGGCCCGGGTCGGCGGCTTCATCGACCGGCTCCCCGACCACGCGAAGCTCAACACCGGCGGGTCCCGGGTCGGCGACCGCGGCTTCTTCTACTCCCCCACCGTCGTCTCCGGCCTGCGCCAGGACGACGAGATCATCCAGGACGAGGTGTTCGGCCCGGTGATCACGGTGCAGCGCTTCAGCGACGAGGACGAGGCGGTGCGCTGGGCCAACGGCGTGGAGTACGGGCTGAGCTCCTCGGTCTGGACCCGCGACCACGGCCGCGCGATGCGGATGACCCGCCGGCTCGACTTCGGCTGCGTCTGGGTCAACGCGCACATCCCGATCGTGGCCGAGATGCCGCACGGCGGGTTCAAGAACTCCGGCTACGGCAAGGACCTGTCCATGTACGGCCTGGAGGACTACACCCGGATCAAGCACGTCATGCACAACATCGAGCTGTGACCATGACGAACTCGGCCGACCTGCACAAGCGCCGCTCCGCCGCCGTCGCCCGCGGGGTCAGCAGCATGATCACCTCGTACGTCGACCACGCGGCGAACGGCACCCTGACCGACGTCGACGGCAAGGAGTGGGTCGACCTCGCGGCCGGCATCGCCGTCACCAACGTCGGCAACTCGGACCCGCGGGTGGTGGCCGCGGTCCAGCGGCAGGCCGAGCGGTTCACCCACACCTGCTTCATGATCGCGCCGTACGAGGGCTACGTCGCCGTCTGCGAGCAGCTCAACGCGCTCACCCCGGGCGCGTTCGAGAAGCGCTCGGCCCTGTTCAACTCGGGCGCCGAGGCGGTCGAGAACGCGGTCAAGGTCGCCCGGCACGCGACCGGGCGGCGGGCCGTCGTCGTGTTCGACCACGCGTACCACGGCCGGACCAACCTGACCATGGCGCTCACGGCCAAGGACATGCCGTACAAGCACGGCTTCGGCCCGTTCGCCGGCGAGATCTACCGGGTGCCGATGTCGTACCCGTTCCGCGACGGGCTGGCCGGCCCGGACGCGGCCGCGCTGGCCATCGGCCTGATCGAGAAGCAGATCGGGGCCGACCAGGTGGCCGCCGTGCTCATCGAGCCGATCCAGGGCGAGGGCGGCTTCGTGGTGCCGGCGCCGGGTTTCCTGCCGTCGCTGGCCGCCTGGGCGAAGGCGAACGGGGCGCTCTACATCGCCGACGAGATCCAGACCGGCTTCTGCCGCACCGGCGACTGGTTCGCCAGCACCCACGAGCACGTCGAGCCCGACCTGATCACCACGGCCAAGGGCATCGCCGGCGGGCTGCCCCTCGCCGGGGTCACCGGGCGCGCCGAGCTCATGGACGCCGTGCACCCGGGCGGCCTCGGCGGCACCTACGGCGGCAACCCGATCGCCTGCGCGGCCGCCCTCGCCGCCATCGAGACCATGCGGGAGCTGGACCTGGCCGCGGCCGCCCGGCGGATCGAGTCGGTCATGCTGCCCCGCCTGCGCGCGCTCCAGGAGCGCTTCCCGTTCGTCGGGGACGTCCGCGGGCGCGGTGCCATGCTGGCAATGGAGATCGTGGTGCCCGAGTCGGCCACGCCGGGCACGCTGACGGCGGAGCGCGGCTGGGCCAAGGGGGCGCCGCTGGGCGCGACCCCGGACGCCGCCCGCACGGCCGCGATCCAGCGCCGGGCCCACGAGGCCGGGCTGCTGCTGCTCACCTGCGGGACGTACGGCAACGTGATCCGCTTCCTCCCCCCGCTCGTGATGGACGACCCGACCCTGGAGCGCGCGCTGGACCTGCTCGAATCTGGCCTTGGCGATCAAGGGTGACGCGGGTCACTATGGGGCATGCGAAATCCCTGGCTCGCGCTGCCCACGGCGCCGGGTCTGGGCCGGTGCCCGCGTAGCGTCACCGGGCCAGACTTGGCGTAAGGCTGACCCCCGCGAGCGGAGCGGCCAGGTCCGGCTGGCCTGGGACGCGTTCCAGGGCGACGGCCACGTCGACGGGCCCTTCCACGGGGTCGTCGCTGACAGCTGGAGGAGTACCGGCGCGGCCACCCGCTCCGGCACGCCCTACCGCTCTTCCGGGACCTGCTCGGCAGCTTCGCCGAGGACGGCGACCACCTGATGGCCATCTGCGACGCCCACGGCCGCCTGTTGTGGGTCGAGGGGCACAAGTCCGTGCTGCGCCGGGCCGAGGACATGAACTTCGTGGCCGGCGCCCAGTGGGACGAGGCGCACGCCGGGACCAACGCGCCCGGCACCGCCATCGCCGTCGACCACGAGGTGCAGATCTTCGCCACCGAGCACTTCAGCCGCCGGGTCCAGCACTTCACCTGCTCGGCCGCCCCGATCCACGACCCGCGGACCGGGCGGCTGCTCGGCGCGATCGACGTGACCGGCGGCGACCACCTGGCCAACCCGCACTCGCTCGCCCTGGTCGTGGCCACCGCCCGCGCGGCCGAGGCGCACCTGGCCACGCTGACCCCGCCGGGGCCCGCCTTCAGCGTGCTCGGGCGCGACGAGGGCGTGCTGCGGTCGCGGCGGCTCAGCCGGCGGCACAGCGAGATCGTCGCCCTGCTGTGCGCGCACCCCGAGGGGCTCACCGGCGACCAGCTCGCGCTGGAGCTCTACGGCAACGAGTTCGTCAACCCGGTCACGCTGCGGGCCGAGCTGTCCCGGCTGCGCCACGCCCTCGGCCCGCTGCTGCTGTCCCGGCCCTATCGGCTGGCCGACCCGGTCCGGGCCGACTTCGCCGAGCTCGCCGACCTGTTGGCGACCGGGGACGTGGCCGGGGCCCTGCGCGCGTACCGCGGCCCGCTCCTTCCCCGCTCGGAGGCGCCGGGCATCGTCCGGCTGCGGCGGCTGATCGAGGGCCAGCTGCGGGCCGGGGTCCGGGCGAGCGGCGACATCCGCCTGCTCGCGGCCTGGACCGAGGCGCCGTGGGAGCGCCCGGTCTGGGTCGGTCCGGCATCGCGGGCCGAGCCAGACTGGGCGTAGGCAAGCCGATCCGGGAGACCATGGCCGCCGACCTGCCGCTGGCGGTGGACCACTTCCGGTACTTCGCCGGCGCCATCCGCGCGCAGGAGGGCAGCCTCGGCGAGATCGACGACGACACCGTGGCGTACCACTTCCACGAGCCGCTGGGCGTGGTCGCGCAGATCATCCCGTGGAACTTCCCGATCCTCATGGCCACCTGGAAGCTCGCCCCGGCGCTCGCGGCCGGCAACGCGGTCGTGCTCAAGCCGGCCGAGCAGACGCCCGCCTCGATCCACGTGCTCATGAACCTGATCGCCGACCTGCTCCCGCCGGGCGTGGTCAACATCGTCAACGGGTTCGGCGTCGAGGCCGGCAAGCCGCTCGCGAGCAGCGCGCGGGTGGCCAAGGTGGCGTTCACCGGCGAGACGACGACCGGGCGGCTGATCATGCAGTACGCCAGCGAGAACATCAAGCCGGTGACGCTCGAGCTCGGCGGCAAGAGCCCCAACATCTTCTTCGACGACGTCTCGTCCGCCAACGACGCCTTCTTCGACAAGGCGCTCGAGGGCTTCGCGATGTTCGCGCTGAACCAGGGCGAGGTGTGCACCTGCCCGTCCCGCGCGCTCGTCCAGCAGGGGCACTACGGCACGTTCATGGAGGCCGCCACCGAGCGCGTGCGGGCCATCAAGCAGGGCCACCCGCTCGACAGCGAGACCATGGTCGGCGCCCAGGCCTCCAACGACCAGCTCGAGAAGATCCTCTCCTACCTGGCCATCGGCAAGGAGGAGGGCGCCAAGGTGCGCATCGGCGGCGAGCGCGCGGACCTCGGCGGCGAGCTCTCCGGCGGGTACTACGTCCAGCCCACGGTCTTCGAGGGTGACAACGCGATGCGGATCTTCCAGGAGGAGATCTTCGGCCCGGTGGTCTCGGTGACCTCGTTCTCCGACTTCGCCGACGCCATCAAGCTCGCCAACGACACCCTCTACGGCCTCGGGGCCGGGGTGTGGACCCGCGACACGAACACCGCCTACCGCGCGGGCCGGGCCATCCAGGCCGGCCGGGTGTGGACCAACTGCTACCACGCGTACCCGGCGCACGCGGCCTTCGGCGGCTACAAGCAGTCGGGCATCGGCCGCGAGAACCACAAGATGATGCTGGAGCACTACCAGCAGACCAAGAACCTGCTCGTCAGCTACAGCCCCAACAAGCTCGGATTCTTCTAGAGATGGAGCGAGTGGCGGTGACCCCCGCGGCGGCCGACCTGATCCGGTCGCTGCGGGGCACGCACGGACCCCTGATGTTCCACCAGTCCGGCGGCTGCTGCGACGGCAGCTCGCCGATGTGCTACCTGGAGGGCGAGTTCCGCACCGGCTCGTCGGACGTCCTCCTGCAGTCGATCAAGATCGACGGCGTGGACGAGCCGGTGACGTTCTGGATGTCGAAGTCGCAGTTCGAGCTGTGGCGGCACACCCACCTGACGGTCGACGTCGTGCCGGGCCGGGGCAGCGGGTTCTCGCTGGAAGCGCCGGAGGGGGCGCGTTTCCTGATCCGGTCCCGCCTGCTGACGCCCGAGGAGCTAGCGGCCCTGGAGTAAGGGCTGCCGGGGATCCCAGGAGTCACCGCGGCGCTTGCGGGCGATGGCGGACAGGGCCTCCAGCACGACGCGGTTGGCCAGGAACGCGGTGATCTCGGCGTGGTCGTAGGGCGGCGAGACCTCGACCACGTCGACACCGACGATCGGCAGCTCGTAGCAGCAGCGGCGGACCGCGTCGAGCAGCTGCCGCGCGGTGAGGCCGCCCGGCTCGGGGGTACCGGTGCCGGGGGCCATGCCGGGATCGACGACGTCCACGTCGACGGAGAGGAACACCCCGTCGCACTCGTCGGTAGCGATGGTGAACGCCTCGGCCAGGCACTCGTCGAGCCCGCGGGCGACGATCTCGGTCATCTCGTACGAGCGCAGGCCCTGCTGAGCCATCCAGTCCAGCGTCTCCGGCTCGGGCCAGTAGCCGCGCAGCCCCAGCTGGAGGAACCGGTCGCCGCGCAGGGCCCCCGACTCGATCAGGCGGCGCATCGGCTGGCCGTGGCCGATCAGCGAGCCGTGGTCGGTGTCGCCGGTGTCCGCGTGGGCGTCGAAGTGGACCATGGAGACCCGGCCGTAGCCGAGCTTGCGGGCCACGCCGGTGGCGTCGGGCCAGGCGATGGTGTGGTCGCCGCCGAGCACGACCGGGATCGCGCCCGCGTCGGCCACGGCGAAGACCGCGTCCTCCAGCCGCCGCAGCGACGCGGCCGAGTCCGGTGCGTACATGTCGACGTCGCCGGCGTCGAAGACCCGCAGGTCCTTGAGGGCGTCGACGCGCATGGCGAGCGACGGGCGGGACCCGTCCTGCGGCAGGTAGTCGGCGCCGCGGATGGCCTGCGGGCCGAACCGCGCGCCGGGCCGGTGGGAGGTGCCGCCGTCGTACGGGGCGCCGAGGATGACCACGTCGGCCTCCGGCAGCGCGGCCAGGTCGCACGCGGGCACCCCGAGGAACGTGAAGCTCGGGCCGTACTGGTTCATAGCTCCTGCATACTCCACGGGACGCCGTGCTGGACGAGCAGCTCGAGAAACGGGCGGGGCGGGAACGCCTCCGGGCCGAGCACGCCGGCGCCGCTCCAGACCCCGTCGGCCAGCAGTTCCAGGGCGACCACGGCGTTGACCGCGGTCTGCCAGACGACCGCCTGGCAGCCGTACTCGCGCATGGTCCAGGCGTTGTCGACGACGTGGTAGAGGTACGTGGCCCGGGGCCGCCCGTCGCGGCCGAGGCCGGTGACGTAGGTGCCGGCGCAGGTGCGGCCGTGCATCCGCTCGCCCAGCGTCGCCGGGTCGGGCAGGACCGCGGCCACCACGTCACGCGGGGACACCAGGGTCCCGCCCACGCGGACCTTGCGGGTCGAGTCCAGGCCGAGCTTCTGGATGGTCTTGAGAATCTCGATGAACTCCTGGCCCAGGCCGTACTTGAAGGTGACCCGCCGCACGTCGATCCAGCGCGGGATGAGCAGCACCTCCTCGTGCTCCACGTTCACGCACTCGACGGGCCCGATGCCGGCCGGGAAGTCGAAGATCTCGGGCTCGGAGAAGGGGTGCGTGACGTACACCCCCCGGTTCTTCTCGTAAATGAGGGGCGCGTTGAGGCACTCCTCGATCGTCGTCCAGATCGAGAAGGAGGGCGCGAACTCGTAGCCCTCCACCACCAGGTCGGAGCCGTCCCGGACGCCGATGTCGTGGATCTCGGCGAACAGCACGTCGGCGGCGTAGCGGGCGAACACGTCGGACAGGCCGGGCTCGACGCCCATGCCGACCAGGGCGAGCCGGTTCGCCGCCTGCCACTTGTCCTCGGCCTCGAACTGCTCCTCGCCGAGCAGCCGGCCGACCTTCTCGTAGGGCCGTTCGGGGTGCGGCTGCGACAGCGACATCGCCATGTCGATGTAGTGCGCGCCGGCCTCGTACGCGCCGGTGAACACCGGCATGACGAAGCGGGGGTCGACGGCGTTGAAGACGTGCGTGATGCGCAGGCTCCGGCAGAGTTCGGCGACGGCCGGTGCGGAGGAGGCGTCCAGGATGGCCGCGACGAAGCGGGGATCGTCGGCCGCGGCCACCGCGGCCTCGGCGCGGTTGGGGTCCTGATCGGTGACGACGCACTGCTCGAAGAAGGATCGGCGGGCGGCGATGCGCACCGCGGCGGTGCCGACGCCACCGGCGCCGACGATCAGTAATCGCATGACTCCTAGGCCTTCCTCCGGCGAAGGCGCGGCAACTGTCCGATGAGGACGATCAGGAAGGAGATGAGGAACATCGCGGTGCCGATGACGTTGATCTGGGCGGGAATGCCGCGCTGCGAGGCCCCCCAGACGAACATCGGGAACGTCACGGTGGTCCCGGAGTTGAAGTTGGTGACGATGAAGTCGTCGAAGGAGAGCGAGAAGGAGAGCAGGGCGGCCGCGACGATGCCGGGCAGCACCAGCGGGAGAGTGACCCGCAGGAACGTCTGCCGCTCGTCGGCGTAGAGGTCCATGGCCGCCTCCTGCAGCCGCGGGTCGAGCCCGGCGAGGCGGGCCTTGACCGTGACGACCACGAACGACAGGCAGAACATGATGTGCGCGATGACGACGGTCCAGAAGCCCAGCGGGACGCCGGCCGCGACGAACAGCGCCAGCAGCGACGAGCCCATCACGATCTCGGGCGTCGCCATCGGCAGGAAGATCAGGGTGTTGGTGGCGGCGCGGCCGCGGAAGGCGTGCCGGGCCAGGGCGAAGGACATCAGCGTGCCGAGCACGGTCGCGCACAGGGTGGCCAGCAGCGCGATGCCGATGCTGAGCCAGAACGCGTCGCCGATGCCGGCCACGCCGAACGGATGCTTCCAGTGGTCCAGCGTGAACTTGTAGTTGTCCAGCGTGTAGGGGGCGTTGGCCCGGGCGTCGCGGAACGACATGGCGGCGACGACACCGATGGGCACGAAGAGGTACAGCAGGACGACGAGCCCGATCGCCAGCACCCAGTGGTCGGCAGCGAACCTGCGCAAACGGTGGAGCATCACAGCACCTCGTCCGTTCCGGCGCGCCGCACGTAGACGAAGACCAGCACGAGGATCGCCGCCATCAGGGTGAAGGACAGCGCGGCGGCCGCCGGATAGTCGCCGACCTTCAGGAACTTCGACTGGATCACGTTGCCGATCATGAACTGCCGGTTGGTCCCGAGCAGCTGCGCGTTGATGTAGTCGCCGGCCGCCGGGATGAACGTCAGCAGGGTGCCCGCGACGACGCCCGGCATCGACAGCGGCAGCACGACCCGGGTGAACCGGGCCACCGGGCGGGCGTAGAGGTCCCCGGCCGCCTCGATCAGCCGCGGGTCGAGCTTTTCCAGGCTGGCGTAGAGCGGCAGAACCATGAAGGGCAGGAAGTTGTACACCAGCCCGGCGATCACCGCCGGCGTGGTCGCCAGCAGCCGGCCGTCGGGCAGCGGGACGTGCAGCGCGTTGAGCACCGACACGACCGTGCCGTTGTCGGAGAGGATGACCTTCCAGGCCAGGGTGCGGATCAGGAAGCTGGTGAAGAACGGCGCGATGACGCAGATGAGCATCACGTTCTTCCAGCGGCCGGCCGTGAGCGCGATCGCGTACGCCAGCGGGTAGCCCAGCAGGAGCGAGAACGCGGTGGTGAGCAGGGCGTACCACAGCGAGCGGCCGAACTGCGGCAGGTACTCCACGAAGGCGTCGCTGTAGTTGCCGAACGCCCAGGTCATCGCGTATCCGTCCTCCAGCGACCCGCTCGGGTCGTAGAGGCTGGTCGCGAACAGCTGGATGCACGGCACGGCGAAGAACAGGATCAGCCAGAGGCCGCCGGGCAGCAGCAACAGGTACGGCAGCCACTTCCGGCGCGGCTTCTCCAGCTTGACCGGGGCCGCACCGGTGTTCAGTTGCCCCAGCGCGCTCATGCCGGCACTTCCTCCACGTCCACCACCGGCGCATGGGTCTGATCGGCCGGGCGGGGCAGCAGGAACGCGTGCTCCGGTCGCCACGACACGGTGACCTCACTGGCCACAGCGAGCGGCGCGGCCACACCGGAGTTCGGTGAGAAGACCGTCAGCTCGTCGCCCCATGGCGCCCGCACCAGGTACTGCGTGCTGACACCCATGTAGGACGAGTCGGTCACCAGCCCGGTCACCGCCTGATGCCCGGCCGGAACCTCACCGGTGGTCAGGTGCAGCTTCTCCGGCCGCACGCCCAGCCACACCGTGCCGTCGCTCGCGCGGGCCCGCGACGCCGGGACCGAGTAGCGGGTGCCGTAGGCGTCCAGCAGCAGGTCGTCGCCCGAGCGGCCGGTCACCTCGGCGGCCAGCAGGTTGGACTGGCCGAGGAAGTTCGCGACGAAGGCGGTGCCGGGGAAGTCGTACATCTCCACCGGCGCCCCGAGCTGCTCGATCCGCCCGGCGTTCATCACCGCGACCGTGTCGGCCATCGTCATGGCCTCCTCCTGGTCGTGGGTGACGTGCACGAACGTGATGCCGACCTCGGTCTGGATGCGCTTGAGCTCGACCTGCATCTGCCGGCGCAGCTTGAGGTCGAGCGCGCCGAGCGGCTCGTCGAGCAGCAGCACCTGGGGCTGGTTGATCAGGGCCCGGGCCAGCGCCACCCGCTGCTGCTGCCCGCCGGACAGCTGCGCGGGCCGGCGCTTGCCGAAGCCGTCGAGGTCGACCAGGTGCAGCATCTGCTCCACCTGGTCGGCGCACTTGCGGATGCCGCGCCGGCGCAGGCCGAACGCGACGTTGTCCTCGATGCTGAGGTGCGGGAAGAGCGCGTAGCTCTGGAACACCGTGTTGACCGGCCGCTTGTACGGCCGCAGCCGGGTGATGTCCTGATCGCCCAGCAGGACCTGACCGTCCGTGGGCTCCTCCAGCCCCGCGATCATGCGCAGGGTGGTCGTCTTGCCGCATCCGGACGCGCCCAGCAGCGCGAAGAAGGAACCCCGGGGCACCGTCAGGCTCAGGTCGTCGACCGCGGTGAACTGGCCGAATCGCTTCGTCACACCACTGAGGCGAAGGTCCATGTATCAGGCCCCCGAAACGGCTTCGAACTTGGCGGCGTACTTCTTGTCCTCGTCCTCGGTCAGCGCCTTGAACGAGTGCGTCTTGGCGAGCGTCGCCGCGTCCGGGAAGATCAGCGGGTTGGTCGCCAGGTCCGGGTCGATCTTCGTCATCGCGTCCTGGGCGCCCTGGACCGGGCAGATGTAGTTGACCGTCGCCGCCACCTGCGCGGCCACGGCCGGGTCGTAGTAGTAGTCGATGAGCTGCTCGGCGTTGGCCTTGTGGGTCGCCGGGGCCGGGATGAGCAGGTTGTCCGACCAGACGATCAGGCCCTCCTCGGGCGTGACGAAGGCGACCTTCGAGCCCTCCTCGGCGGCGAGCTGGATGACGTCGCCGGACCACGCGATGCACGCCGCGAGGTCGCCCTTGGCGAGGTCCTCCTTGTAGTCGTTGCCGGTGAACTTGCGGATCTGCCCGGAGTCGACGGCCTTCTTGAGCTTCTCGATCGCCGCGTCGAAGTCGGCCTCGGTGTGGTTGGCCGGGTCCTTGCCCATCGACAGCAGCAGCAGCCCGACGGTGTCGCGCATCTCGGTGAGCACGGCCACCTTGCCCTTGAGGTCGGGGCGGGTCAGCAGCTCGTCGATGGTCTTGACCTCCTTGGTCACCGCGCCGTTGTACGCGATGCCGGTGAGGCCGGACTGCCACGGCGCGGCGTGGGTCATGTCCTTGTCCCACGGGCGGTTGCGCAGCGTGGACAGGACGTTCTTGGTGAAGTTGGGGACCTTGGCGGGGTCGAAGGGCTGCACCCAACCCAGGTTGACCACCCGCGAGGCCATCCAGTCGGTGAGGACCATGACGTCGCGGTCGATCGACTGGCACGCCTGCAGCTGGTTGCGCACCTTGCCGAAGAACTCGTTGTTGTCGTTGACGTCCTCGGTGTAGGTCACCGCGATGCCGGTCTTCTGGGTGAACGCGTCGAGCGACGGGCGCTTCTTGTCGTCGTTGGCGTCCACGTCGATGTACAGCGGCCAGTTCGACCAGGCGAGCTTCTTCTCGGTGGCCGAGGCGTCGGTGCCGACACAGGCGGCCTTCTCCGCGTCGTTCTTCTTCGCGGGCTTCGTGCCGCAGGCGGCCAGGGTCCCGCCGGACGCGACGAGGGCACCGCTGGCCAGCAGACTGCGAATCAGGGTCCGGCGCGAGAGGCCGGCGGCATTGTTTCGCACAGGGGGCTCCTACGGATCTCGATCTCGGTCGCCGAAACTGGGGGGATGGCGACCGACGACTGATCCTGACACGAGGTGCCATCACTCACAAGGGATTCCGTTGTCACGATCGGGCCGCACAACGAAAAACGCGATGAAATCAAGAAGAAGTCACGGCCGTCACCTCGCCGCAACAGGGACAAACAGTGTCCTACGGCTTCCCGGCCGACGGCAACCCTAACGAATCCGCAGACAACTCGTTGAGTGGCCATGGAATCAGTTGCCAAAGGCCGATTGCTGAGCAAGAATCCACACGTGAGCGAGCCCGTCACCGCCCTTGACGACGTCAACAAGCGGATCATCGAGCAGCTGCAGCGCGATGGTCGCATGTCCTACGCCGCCCTGGCCAAGGTCGTGGGCCTCTCCGAGGCGGCCGTCCGCCAGCGGGTGCAACGCCTGCTGGACAGCGGCGTGATGCAGATCGTCGCGGTCACCGATCCCCTCACCCTGGGCTTCGCGCGCCAGGTGATGATCGGCGTCAAGGTCGAGGGGGATCTCCGGCCGGTCGCCAAGGCGCTCGCCTCGGTGCCGGAGATCGACTACGTGGTGATCTGCGCCGGCGGCTACGACCTGCTCGTCGAGCTGGTCTGCACCGACGACGAGCACCTGCTCGACCTCATCAACGACACGGTGCGAAGCATCCCCGGCGTCACCGCGACGGAGACCTTCGTCTACCTCAAGCTCGCCAAGCAGACCTATGCGTGGGGGACCCGATGAACGACCAACAGCCCGACTCCGCCGCGCTCGACGCGTCCGCGCGCGATCACCTTTGGATGCACTTCACCCGCCTGTCCGACTACGCGCAGAACCCGGTGCCGGTCATCGTCCGCGGCGACGGGGCCTACATCTACGACAGCCACGGCCGCCGCTACCTCGACGGGCTCTCCGCGCTCTTCGTGGTGCAGACCGGGCACGGCCGCCAGGAGCTCGCGGAGGCCGCCGCGAAGCAGGCCTCCGAGCTCGCGTACTTCCCGCTGTGGTCCTACGCGCACCCGAAGGCGATCGAGCTGGCCGAGCGGCTCACCAGCCTGGCCCCGGGCGACCTGAACCGGGCCTTCTTCACCACCGGCGGCTCCGAGGCGGTGGAGAGCGCCTGGAAGCTGGCCCGCTCGTACTTCCGCAAGGTCGGCAAGCCGCTGAAGACCAAGGTGCTCTCCCGCTACGTCGCCTACCACGGCACCTCGATGGGCGCGCTGTCCATCACCGGCGTCCCGGCGTTCCGGCAGGACTTCGAGCCGCTGGTTCCGGGCGCGTTCCGGGTGCCCAACACCAACTACTACCGCCGGCCCGACCAGTCGATGTCGCCCGAGGAGTTCGGCGTCTGGGCCGCGGACCGCATCGCCGAGATGATCGAGTTCGAGGGGCCCGACACGGTCGCCGCGGTCTACCTGGAGCCGGTGCAGAACGCGGGCGGCTGCTTCCCGCCCCCGCCCGGTTACTTCCAGCGGGTGCGCGAGATCTGCGACCGGTACGACGTGCTGCTCGTCTCCGACGAGGTGATCTGCGCGTTCGGCCGGCTCGGCGAGTACTTCGGCGCCGACCGCTACGGCTACCAGCCCGACATCATCACCTGCGCCAAGGGCCTGACCAGCGGCTACGTCCCGCTGGGGGCGATGCTGGTTTCGGACCGGCTGGCCGAGCCGTTCCTGACCGGGCGCAACTGGTTCGCGCACGGCATCACCTACGGCGGGCACCCGGTCGGCTCGGCGGTCGCCCTGGCCAACCTCGACATCTTCGAGCGCGAGGACCTCAACGCGCACGTGCGCACGAATTCTCCGCTGTTCCGCTCGTACCTCGAGCGCCTGCACGACCTGCCGATCGTCGGCGACGTGCGGGGCGACGGCTACTTCTTCGGCATCGAACTGGTCAAGGACAAGGCGACCCGGGAGACGTTCAACGAGGCCGAGTCCGAGGCGCTGCTGCGCGGCTTCCTGTCCAAGGCGCTGTTCGAGGCCGGCCTGTACTGCCGCGCCGACGACCGCGGCGACCCGGTGATCCAGCTCGCCCCGCCGCTGATCTGCGACGAGACGCACTTCGCCGAGATGGAGCAGATCCTGCGCTCGGTGCTGACCGAGGCGTGGGCGCGCCTGTAGAGCGCACGCGGATCCGCCGCCTGCCCGACAAGGCGGTCCGCGAGCGCTCGACGCTGCACGCCGTGCTCGACGCCGGGATGGTCGCCCACGTGGCGTTCGTCCACGATGGACACCCGTTCGCCGTCCCGGTGGCGTACGGCCGCGACGGCGACTCGGTGCTCTTCCACGGCTCGTCCGGCAGCCGGCTGTTCCGCCTCCTGGCCGGCGGCGCGCCCTGCTGCCTGACGGTCACCCTGCTCGACGGGCTGATCCTGGCGCGGAGCGCGTTCGAGGCCTCGATGCGGTACCGCTCGGCGATGGTCCTCGGCGCCTGCTCGGTCGTCGAGGACCAGGAACCGGCGCTGCGCCTGATCAGCGAGCACCTGACCCCGGGCCGGTGGGCGGTGGTGCGCCCGCCGTCGCGCAAGGAACTGGCGGCGACGCTGGTGCTGCGGCTGCCCCTCGACGAGTGGTCGCTGAAGGTGAGCGACGGCTGGCCGGACACCGGACCCGAGGACGAGGGCTGGGACCCGCCGACCGGCGTCCTGCCGGTCCGGACGGTGATCGACCCCCTGGTCCAAGAGCCATGAGCTTCTGGATGTCGGTACTGCCTGCTGTTCCGCCGCGCGCCGCGTTGGACGGCGACGCGGAGGCCGACGTGTGCATCGTCGGCGCGGGCTACACCGGCCTGTGGACCGCGTACTACCTGGCGCTGGCCGACCCCGCCCTGCGGATCGTGGTGCTGGAGGCGGAGACCGCGGGCTTCGGCGCCAGTGGCCGCAACGGCGGCTGGTGCTCGGCGCTGTTCCCCAAGTCGGTGAGCGCCCTGGACCGCATGTTCGGCCGCGACGCCGCGCTCGCGCTGAACGCCGCGATGGAGTCCACTGTGGACGAGGTCGGCCGGGTCGTGGCCGCGGAGGGCATCGACTGCGACTGGGCCAAGGGTGGCACCGTGGTGCTGGCCCGCACCGAGGCGCAGCTCGCGCGGGCGCGGGCCGACGTCGCCGAGGCCTCCTTGTACGGGCTCGACCTGGTGCTGCTCTCCGCCGCCGAGGCGCGGGCGCGGGTGGGCGCGACCGAGGTGCTGGGCGGCACGTACACCCCGCACTGCGCCGCCATCCAACCGGCCAAGCTGGCCCGCGGCCTCGCGGACGCCTGCGAGCGGCGGGGCGTGCGCATCGTCGAGCGGACGCCGGTGACGCGCCTGGCCGCGGGGCGCGCGGAGACGCCGTCGGGCACCGTGCGCGCGCCGATCGTGGTGCGGGCGACGGAGGGCTTCACCCCGCGCCTGCCCGGCTTCAAGCGATCGATTGCGCCGTTGTACTCCCTGATGATCGCCACGGAGGCGCTGCCCGAGGCGTTCTGGGCTTCCGCCGGGCTGGCCGGTCGCGAGACGTTCGCCGACTTCCGGCATCTGATCATCTATGGGCAACGCACGGCTGACGATCGGCTGGCCTTTGGCGGGCGAGGTGCGCCGTACCACTACGGCTCGACGATCGACCCGGCCTTCGATCGCGAGCCGCGGGTCTTCGCCGAGCTGCGGCGCGCGCTGGGCGAGCTGTTCCCGGCGCTGGGGGACGTGCCGGTGGCGGCGACCTGGGGCGGGCCGCTGGGGGTGGCCCGGGACTGGATGGCCTCGGTCGGGCTCGACCCGGCGACCGGCCTGGCCTGGGCCGGCGGGTACGTCGGCGACGGGGTGGCCACCACGAACCTGGCCGGGCGGACGCTGGCCGACCTGATCACCGGGGTCGACTCCGAGCTGGTGCGGCTGCCGTGGGTGGGGCACCGGTCGCCGCGCTGGGAGCCGGAGCCGCTGCGCTGGCTGGGCGTGAACGCGAGCCTGCGGCTGATGGGCTCGGCGGACGCGGCCGAGGCGCGCACGGGCCGCATCGCCCGCCGGGCCGCGCTGATGTCCCGTCTCCTCGGTGGCTGATTCCGGGTGGCTTCGATCAGCCTTCGAGTTCGTCGGGTGAGACGCCCAGGAGGTTGGCGACCTGCTCGATGATCACGTCGTGCACGAGGTCGGCCAGGTCGTCGTGGTCGGCGGCGCGGAACTCCAGGGGGCGGCGGTAGAGCACGATGCGGGGCGGCACGCCGTGGCGGCCCGGGCGACCGGGGAGCAGGCGGGCGAGTGGGACCTCGCCGTCCTCGAGGACGTCCGAGTCGTACACGTTCAGCTCCGGTGGCACGTCCTCGACGGCGAACTCGACCCCGGCCAGTTCCTGGGAGAACCGCTGCTCGAGCTGCTCGACCGAGTCCAGGACGAGATCGTCGAACATCTCGGCGCGGGTGCGGGACATCGGCAGCGACGCCGGCACCAGGCGGCCGCGCAGACCCCGCCCGTGCCGATCGCGACCGCGCCGTCCCGGTCCACTGCGTCGTCGATCTGGGCTCGCCACGCCCATCAGCGTAACGCCCGACCCCGCACCCCGGCGCTGCCGCCACCGCGCGGACACGCCGATGCCCCACCCGAGCGACACGCCGTGCTGCCCCGACGCCTCGTGCCGGGGTGGGGCGAGGGTGAGGGGTGCCAATCAGACAGATCGCCCGAGTGGGCGTGTCGCCGTGGTCACCCCGGCGTGTCGCGGGGCTTTGCCGGCGACACGGGGGGCTTTGAGCGATACCGTCTGGCCGTGAGGACCCCACGTCGATGCTCGCGCAACGGTTGCCCGCGATCGCCCGTTGCGACGTTGACGTATGTTTATGCCGAATCGACCGCAGTTGTCGGGCCGCTGGCCGCGTTCGCCGAGCCGCATTCGTACGACCTGTGCGAGTCGCACGCCCGGGGGCTGACGGCGCCGCGGGGGTGGGATCTGGTTCGGCACGAGGGGGAGTACGGGCCGCCGCCGCCCACGAACGACGACCTGGTGGCCCTGGCCGAGGCGGTGCGCGAGGCGGCTCGCCCGGCGCCCAACCGCGAAGAACCCGATCAACAGCATCCGCTCGGGCGGCGTGGACATTTGCGGGTTATTCCCCCGGACGCATAATAATTACAAAGAAAGGGGCGCCGACCCCCAAAAGGGAAATCGACGCCCCAATTCGAAAATTCCGATCCCGCTAAGCAGCCCGGCGCTTGAGCTTGCGGCGCTCGCGCTCCGAGAGCCCGCCCCAGATCCCGAAACGCTCATCGTGCCCGAGCGCGTACTCCAGGCAATCCGCCCGCACCTCGCAGCGCGAGCAGATGCGCTTGGCCTCGCGCGTCGACCCGCCCTTCTCCGGGAAGAAAGCCTCCGGATCCGTTTGCGAACACAAAGCGCGCTCTTGCCACTCCGGAGCGTTACCCAGCAGGTCGGCCACGACTGGTCGGCCGTCCATCAGCGTGCCTCCTTCTTGCGCACCGGCGTCAATGCCGGCGCAACCCCCCACGCGGAAGGCGCATGTCCTACAAGGTTGCTGTACCTCGGCGCGGTGTTCCTTATGTCCGCTTGATGGCTCTAGCAACGCCACCCGGCGAACATCCCCCGTGAAATTACACGCGTGTAATGCGTGCGTCGTCAAGCCGAACCTGATAAATAGGCCCGCTCGGGCGATCGCTTGCACCCCGTGCCGTACCCATACCGACCAAGCACCGCCGGAGGTAACGGGCGACACGCCGGACGCGCCGGAAGAGTTCCGGCGAGTTTGCTCAACCCGCGCTCGGCCCGGCCGAACTGCGCCGATGTGCGGCAAAAGTTGAGCTCCATCCTCACGGCCCGCTCATGATCCGTCGTCTGCTCCTGGGCGCCGCCGTCTCCGCGATCCTGTTCGCCGTCGGCGTCGCCGGCCTGGGCTGGAAGCCCTACGTCGTGATGTCCGAGTCCATGACCCCCGCAATCCACCGCGGCGACCTGATCCTCGTCGATCCCAACGCGAAGTCCGTGGCGCAGTACGAGATCGTCACCTACAACGACCCGCGCGGCCCCATCACCCACCGGGTGATTTCGCAGGCGAACAACGGCACCCTGATGCTCAAGGGCGACGCGAGCCCCCAGCCGGAACCGGCCGCGGTCGACCGCAAGCGCGTGGTAGGCCCGGTGCGCCTGATCCTGCCGCACGTCGGCTGGCCCGTCATGCAGGTGCGCACCCACCCCGTGAAGATCGCCGCGGGTGCGCTGCTGCTGGCCCTGCTGATCCCCGGCCGGCGCATCCTGGGCCTGCTCCTGCTGGGCGCCCTCGTGGCCGCCGTGGCGCTGGTGCCGACAACGATCGGCTGAGGCATCACCCCGCACACGCCGAGCATCACCCGGCGGCCGCCCCGGGCCCGAACCGCCAGCCCCCGCGCCGCACGGCGTCGCCACGCCACGCCACGTGCCGCGCGCGACGTGCCGCGCGACGCCGGACGCGGGGCGACGTGCCGCGCGACGCGACGTGCGACGCGACGCGACGCGACGTGCGACGCGACGCGACGCGTGCGCGACGTGGTGCCCGACGTGTGCCACGCGACGCGACGCGTGCGACACGACGTCAGACGCTGGGGCGACGTGCCGCGCGACGCGACCTGTGCGCGACGTCAGACGCGGGGCGAGGCGTTGGGCGTGAGGCGTGGGGTCAGACCCGTCCGTAGACGGTGGTGCGGCGGCGGACGGGGCGGCCGGCGGCGTGGCCGATGGCTTCGAGTTCGTCCTTGGTGCGGGCCGAGCCGTGTTCCGAGCCGGCCATCCGGGAGATGGTCTCCTCCATCAGGGTGCCGCCGATGTCGTTGGCGCCGCCGCGCAGCATGGCCACGGTGCCCTCGTCGCCGAGTTTGACCCAGGAGCACTGGATGTTGGGGATGCGGCCGTGCAGGAGGACCCGGGCCATCGCGTGTACGGCGCGGTTGTCGCGCCAGGTCGGGCCCGGGCGGGCGATGCCGGCGAGGTAGATGGGGGCGCTGTGGTGGACGAACGGCAGGGCCACGAACTCGGTGAAGCCGCCGGTGCGGTCCTGGATGCCGGCCAGCACCCGGAAGTGGCCGAGCCAGTGGCCGGGGTGGTCGACGTGACCGTACATCATCGTGGAGCTCGAGCGGATGCCCAGCTCGTGTGCGGTGCTGACCACCTCGACCCACGCCGAGGTCGGGAGCTTGCCCTTGGTGAGCACCCAGCGGACCTCGTCGTCGAGGATTTCGGCGGCGGTGCCGGGGATGGTGTCCAGGCCGGCCTCCTTGAGCTGGGTCAGCCAGTCGCGGATGGACACGCCGGCCTTGGCCGCCGCCGTGACCACCTCCATCGGGCTGAAGGCGTGCACGTGCATGCCCGGGACGCGCTGCTTGACGGCGCGGACGAGCTCGGCGTACGCGCCGACGGGGAGCTTCGGGTCGATGCCGCCCTGCATGCAGACCTCGGTCGCGCCCGCGTTCCAGGCCTCCTCGGCGCGGTCGGCGACCTGCTCGTAGGAGAGGCGGTAGGCGTCGGCGTCGCGTTCGCGCTGGGCGAAGGCGCAGAAGCGGCACCCGACGTAGCACACGTTGGAGAAGTTGATGTTCCGGTTCACGACGTAGGTGATGTCGTCGCCGGCCGCCTCCTGGCGCAGCGTGTCGGCGATGCGGACGAGCTCCTCCAGGCCGAGACCGTCCACATTGAACAGTGCCAGGGCGGCCGCCTCGTGCTCCGGGCGCAGCAACGCGCCGGGGTCGGTCTCGGCCAGCTTGAGTCCACTGTGGACTTCCTGGTCGAGGCGCGCGGGGGCGTTGTGCGGGACGCGGGTGGCGACCTCGTTCCAGTCGCCGTAGACGGTGTCGAAGTCGCCGCGGCGGTCCGCGCTGCGGCCCTCGTCGTCGATGGCGGTGTGCAGGTCGGTGCGGCCGCTGTCCTCGTGCCCGCCGTCCGGCTCCTGCCACGGCAGCCCGGTGGGCAGCGCCTCCTCGTCGGCCAGGCCGGTCTCTGGGTCCATGAGGGCCTCGACGTGCGCGGCCAGGCGGGCGTCCAGCCACGGCACCCCGCGGCGGGCGTACTCGGGGTAGATGGTCAGACGCTCATGGAGTACAAAACCGGCGTCTTTTGTCTTGGAAGCCAACTCGTCGAGGGCGGGCCAGGGGCGCTCGGGGTTGACGTGGTCCGGCGTCACCGGGCTCACGCCGCCCCAGTCGTCGATGCCGGCCCGGATGAGCAGGGCGTATTCGTCGTCGATGAGGTTCGGCGGGGCCTGGATGCGCGCCTTCGGGCCGAGCACCAATCGAGCCACCGCGATGGTCGCGGCCAGATCCCGCAGCTCGGCGTCGGGCATCCCGCGCATGGCCGTGTCGGGCTTGGCGCGGAAGTTCTGGACGATCGTCTCCTGGATGTGGCCGTACTCCCGCATCGTCTTGCGGATCGCGAACAGCGCGTCGGCCCGCTCGTCGAGGGTCTCGCCGATGCCGATCAGGATGCCGGTGGTGAACGGGACCCCGACCCGGCCGGCGTCCTCCAGCACGCGCAGCCGGACCGCCGGCTCCTTGTCCGGCGAGCCGTAGTGCGGGCCGCCCGGCTCCGACCACAGGCGGGTCGCGGTGGTCTCCAGCATCATGCCCATGCTCGGCGCGACCGGCTTGAGCCGCTGCAGCTCGGCCCAGGACAGCACGCCCGGGTTGAGGTGGGGCAGCAGGCCGGTCTCCTCGAGCACGGCGATCGCGCAGGCGCGCACGTACGCGAGGGTGTCGTCGTAGCCCCGCTCGTCCAGCCAGCGGCGGGCCTGCGGCCAGCGCTCCTCGGGCCGGTCGCCCAGCGTGAACAGGGCCTCCTTGCAGCCCTGCTTGGCGCCCTCGCGGGCGATCTCGAGGACCTCGTCCATCTCGAGGTACTCGGCGGGAAGGCGGTGCGGCACGGTCGCGAACGTGCAGTAGTGGCACCGGTCCCGGCACAGCCGCGTCAGCGGGATGAAGACCTTCTTGGAGAACGTGATGACGCCCGGGCGGCCGGCGTCGGCGAGGCCCGCGTCGCGCACCGCGCCGGCGATGCCGAGCAGCTCGTCCAGGGCCGGCCCGCGTGCGGTCAGCAGGACGGCGGCCTCGGTCGCGTCGAGCGTGCGGCCGTCGGCCGCGCGCCGCAGGGCCCGCCGCATCGCGTTGCCCTCGGTAGTTCTGCCTTCAGACGTCACCACCTGAGCGTAGGCCGCCCGCGGGCGAATCTTCGCGAGCTAGGTGTGTGACGTGTTCCCCGTGGCCGCGGCGTTCCGCGGCCACGGGGGCCCGCTCAGTTACTCGGCGGGATCGCCTGGGTGCGCTGCGTCTCGTCGCCGCCGTCGTGCTTCTCGCCGGGGCGCATGACGGTGGTGCGGTCCGGGTCCTCGTCGGCCGGCTTGACGACCGGGGCCGCCTGGGTGGCATCCGGGTCGGCGGGGGTGAGCACCGCGGTGCCCTCCTCCTCGGCGGGCGCGGGCGCGGGCGGGGTCGACTGACCGCCCGGCCAGCCCGCCTGAGCGAAGCCGCCCGGAGGCGTCGAGGCGCCCGTGTCGGCCGGTGAGGCCGAGACCGGCTCGTCGGTGACCGGGGTCGGAGCCGGCGCCGTGTACGCCGCGAACGGCGAGCTCAGCGGCGGACCCGAGGCCGGCTGCGCGGTCTCGGCGGCGGGCTGCGCCGGGGCGGCCGGGGCCGGAGCCGTCGGCTGGGCGTAGCCGGGAGTCGCGTAACCCGGGGCGGCATACCCACCGGACGTCGGCGCGGCGGCCGGAGCACCCGTCGTCGGCGCGACGTAGCCGGTCTGCGCCTGGGGCTGGGTGTAGGCCTGCTGCTGCGCCGGCGCCGCCGCCGCCGGCGTGCTGCCCGTGGTCTGCCAGCCGCCGGTGGCCGGCTGCTGCTGCTGCTGCGCATATCCAGCCGGGTAAGCCTGCTGCTGCGCCGCCGCCGCGGGCTGGGAGCCGGTGACGTACCCGGTCTGCTGCGCGTACTGCTGCTGCGGGTACCCGTAGCCCTGCTGCTGGTAGCCGTAGCCCTGCTGGTACGGCGCGGCGACCGGCTTCGGGGCCGAGTAGGCGCCCAGGAAGATGCGCGCGGTGAGGAAGAGCCCGAGGCCGATCAGCCCGAGGCCGGCCAGGTGCTCCAGGAAGCCGCCCAGCGCCCAGCCGATCGGGCCCTCGCTCTGGAAGTCGCCGATGAGCCCGGCGAGCAGCAGCACGAGGCCGAGCACGGCGGCGATCGCGTATTCCACGAGCGCGCCGATCACGACCACCTTGGCCCGCGGCGTCACCGGGTCGATGAGCAGGACCAGCACGACGGCGACGATCGGCAGCAGGATGACCTCGAAGCCGATCACGTTGCCGAACGAGGCGGTCGCCGTGGCCAGGAACGAGTTGAACAGACCGGTGAGGACCCGCACGAGGCCGGCCAGCAGGATCAGCGCGACCGCGCCGAGCAGGCCGAAGGCGGTCAGCTCGCGGTAGGGCTCCAGCAGGCCGCGGGCCTTCCGGGCGTCCGGCGGCGTTGCCGGGGCGGCGGCGGGCGCGGGAGCGGCCTGGTACTGCTGCGCGGCACCCGAAACGGGAGCCGGGGTCTGGTACTGGGCCGCCGGCTGGGGCTGGTAGGCCCCGGTGGCGTTCGGATCGGGTGGCTGGGTGCTCACTGGCTCTCCCGAAGTGAAGCGTTCCGTGCAACAGGTCGCCAGCAGCCTAGCTCCCACTGGCCAATCCCGCGTGCGTGAGAGACCCCGAGCGGCCGCGCCGCGCGGGTGGGGCAGGATTGAGGCCATGCGGATCGTGGTTCTTGCAGGTGGCATCGGCGGCGCGCGCTTCCTGCTCGGGGTGCGCGCGGTCGCCCGGGAGACGGGCGCCGACGTCACCGCGGTGATCAACGTGGGCGACGACGTGACCCTGCACGGGCTGCGCATCTGCCCGGACCTGGACAGCGTGATGTACACCCTCGGCGGCGGGGCCGATCCCGAGCGCGGCTGGGGCCGGGTCGGGGAGAGCTGGACGGTCAAGGAGGAGCTGGCCGCCTACGGGGCCGAGCCCACCTGGTTCGGCCTCGGCGACAAGGACATCGCCACCCACCTGGTGCGCACCCGGATGCTGGAGGCCGGCTACCCGCTCTCGGCGGTCACCGAGGCGCTGTGCGACCGCTGGCAGCCCGGGATCAGGATGCTGCCGGCCAGCGACGACCGCGTGGAGACGCACGCCGTGGTCGAGCTCGACGGGGCCGTCCGCGCCATCCACTTCCAGGAATGGTGGATCCGCTACCGCGCGGAGATCCCGACCCAGCGCTTCGTGTTCGTCGGGGCCGACAGCGCCAAGCCGGCGGCCGGCGTGCTGGACGCGATCGCCGCGGCCGACGTCGTGCTGGTCGCCCCCAGCAACCCCGTCGTCTCGATCGCGCCGATCCTGGCCGTGCCCGCCGTGCGCGACGCGGTCGCCACCGGCCGGGCGCCTGTGGTCGGTTTCTCCCCCATCATCGGTACCGCTCCAGTCCGCGGCATGGCCGACAAGTGCCTCGCCGTGATGGGCGTGGAGTGCACCCCCGAGGGCGTCGGCGGGCTGCTCGGCGCCCGGGCCAACGGCGGCGTCCTCGACGCCTGGCTGGTCGACGAGACCGACGAGAACACGAAAATCCCGGGCCTGACCGTGCGCGCCGTGCCGCTCTGGATGACCGACGAGGCCGCGACCGCCACGATGGTGCGCAACGCGATGAGCACGGTGGGTGTCGCATGATCCCGTCGATCGAGATCCACCCGGTCGTCGGCATCGGCGACGTCAAGCCCGGCGACAACCTGGCCGACCTCATCACCGGCGCGGCCGACTGGATCCGCGACGGCGACGTCGTCGTGGTGACCAGCAAGATCGTGAGCAAGTCCGAGGGCCGGCTGGTCGAGCTGCCGCCGGACGAGCCCGAGCGCGAGGCGGCCCGCGAGGCCGCGCTGCGCGCGGAGACGGCCCGGATCGTGGCCCGGCGCGGCCCGACCCGCATCGTGCAGACCCACCACGGCCTGGTGCTGGCCGCGGCCGGCATCGACGCGTCCAACGTCGACGCGACCCACCTGGTGCTGCTGCCCAAGGACCCGGACGCCTCGGCCCGGGCGCTGCGCGAGGAGCTGCGCGACCGCTTCCAGCTCGACGTCGCCGTGGTCATCACCGACACCATGGGCCGGCCCTGGCGGCTGGGACTGATCGACGTGGCCATCGGCGCGGCCGGGGTCGACGCGATGCTGGACTACCGCGGGCTCAAGGACGCGTACGGCAACGAGCTCCAGCTGACCCAGATGGCCCAGATCGACCAGCTCGCCTCGGCCGCGGAACTGGTGCAGGGCAAGACGACGCAGGTGCCGGTGGCGATCGTGCGGGGCTTCGCGCGGGCCTTCCCCTACGCGCACGGTCCGGGCGCCGCCGAGCTCATCCGAGGGGCGGACGCCGATCTCTTCTCACTCGGTACCGCCGAGGCCGTTGCCCGGGGTTTGCGCGTGGCCGCCGAACTGCCCGACGCGACCGCGTTCAGCCCGGCCGACCCGCCCGTGCGGCTGCCCGCCCTGCCGTTCCCGTCGACACGCAGCGTGACGGTCCCGGACAACACCGTGGCCGCCGTGATCGTGTGGGCCCCGGCCGGGGATCTGCGCGCGGCCGCCGAGGCGGGCCGCCGGGCCGAGCGGCTGCGGGCCGTTCTCGCTGCTGACGGGCTCGCGAGCGGCTGGCTGGAGATCACCGATCCGGCCGCGCTGGCCGCCGAGGTCCCGGCCGGCGGCGTGCCCCTCGGCGTGCTCGCCATCGGGCGCGGTAGCCTGCCGTCACTATGACGCTGCACGAGAACGCACTGGCCGTGCTGTCGGGATGGACGGCTCCGTCTGCGGAGGCCGAGGCGACCCGGCAGCGGTTCCTGGATTTTGTACGGCCCGATCCCACCACCGTCTGGCGCGAGCACCACGGCGGCCACGTGACCGCGAGCGCCCTGGTCGTGGACGCCGCGGCCGAGCGGGTCCTGCTCTGCCTGCACGGCCGGATCAAGCGCTGGGTGCAGCTCGGCGGGCACTGCGAGCCGGGCGACGCCACGGTCGCGAGCGCGGCGCTGCGGGAGGCGACCGAGGAGTCGGGCATCCTGGGCCTGCGCATCAGCGAGGCCCCGATCAACCTCGACGTGCACCACGTGCACTGCTCGGGCGGGCCGTCGCTGCACTACGACATCCGGTACGCGGCGATCGCCCAACCCGGCGCGGTGGAGACGGTGAGCGCGGAGTCCAGCGCGCTGGGCTGGTTCGCGCCGGACGAGCTGCCGGAGCCACTGGCGGACGCGACGGAGATCCTCGTCGCGCCCGCGCTCGCGTGGGCGCTTACAGCAGCTCGGACGAGCCCCGCTCCTTCAGGGAGTCGACCAGCTTCTTGACGTCCTGGGCCCGGGCGCGCGGGCAGATCAGCAGCGCGTCCGGCGTGTCCACGATGATCAGGTCGCTCACGCCGACGGCGGCCACGAGCCGGCCCGAGCGCGGCACCACGACCACCCGCTCCGCGTCCTGCATGAGGACCGTCGGCTTGTTCTGGGCGCCGGCCGCCGGGTCGTCGATCACCGCGCCGAGCTCGACCACCACGTTGCCCGCGGTGTCGGTCTCGAGCAGCTCGCCGAGGGTGTGGAAGTCGCCGACGTCGTTCCAGCCGAAGTTGCCCGGCACGGTGCCGACGAGGCCGGCCCGGCCCGCGCCCTCCATCACCCCGAAGTCGACCGAGATCTTGGTGAGCCCGGGCCAGATCTGGGCCAGGATCTCCTCGCGGTCGTGGGTGTCCCAGGCCTCGGCGATGCGCCGCAGGCCGTCGTGCAGGCTCGGCTGCTGGCGGGCGAGCTCGTCGAGGAACACGTCGACGCGCCAGACGAACATGCCGGCGTTCCAGAGGTACTCGCCGGAGTCGACGTAGCGCTGGGCGACGTCGTAGGCGGGCTTCTCGGCGAACTCGGCCACCTTGCACACGTCGCCGGTGCCGGTGGGCTCGCCGACGTGCAGGTAGCCGTAGCCGGTCTCGGGATGCGTCGGCGTGATGCCGATCGTCATCAGCAGGCCGTCCTCGGCGCCCTGGATCGCCCGGTGCAGGGTGTCCTGGAAGGCCGGCACGTCGCGGACCAGCTGGTCGGCGGCGAACGCGCCCATGACGGCGTGCGGGTCGCGGCGGGAGATCACCGCCGCGGCGAGCCCGATGGCGGCGCAGGAGTCGCGCGGCGTCGGCTCGACGAGGATGTTGCCCTCCGGAAGACCCGGCAGCTGCCGGGCCACGGCAGCCGCGTGCGCCACGCCGGTCACCACGAAGGTGGACTCGGGCATCGCCAGGCCTTCGAGACGGCCGTACGTCGCCTGGAGCAGCGACAACGGGGTCCCGGTGAGGGCGTGGAGAAACTTCGGATGGCCGGCTCGCGACAGCGGCCAGAGCCGCGTGCCGCTGCCACCTGCAGGAATCACCGCGTAGAACACGCGCCCATCATGCCCGGAATAGGGCACCTTTCCACAACTCGGGGGTGTCAACACCATCACCGAAATCGCCCGGCACCACCTCGCTGGGTGACACCGTGGGGCACATCGGGTCAGATGCCGCGGGGTCCGGCGGCTCTCGCCCACGCGGCGAGGTGAACCTCGGCGCTGGACTCCCAGGTGAACTCCTTGGCGCGCGCGGCACCGGCCTTTGCCAAAGCGTTACGTCGCTCCATGTCGTCGAGCAGCGCCGAAAGGTCACGGGCGATCTCGTCGGGCTGCGGGCCGGTGTAGGCCACCGCGTCCCCGCCCACCTCCGGCAGCGACAGCCGGGGCGTGGTGAGCACCGGCGCGCCGCAGGCCATGGCCTCCAGGATCGGCAGGCCGAAGCCCTCGCCGAAGGACGGGTAGGCGGCCACCACCGCGCCGCCGAGGAAGCCCGGCAGGTCCGCGTAGCGCAGGTAGCCGGGGCGCAGCAGCCGCAGGTGGCTGGGCACCTCGGCGATGGCCCCGTCGATCTCGTCGTCGTGGCCCTGGCCGCCCGCGACGACCAGCGCCGGCGGGTCCGGCCGGTCGCGCACGGCGGAGATCCAGCCGCGGACCAGGCTCGGCACGTTCTTGCGGGGCTCCTTGGCGCCCAGGAAGGCGATGTACTCCGTCGAGCCCAGCCCCAGCCGCGCCCGCACCCGGGCCTTCTCGTCGTCGCTGGGCGCGTGGAACGCCTGCGGGTCGACGCCGTGGTAGGCCACGTCGATGCGGGTCGGGTCGGCGTCGAGCAGGCGGATCAGCTCGTCGCGGGTGGCCTTGCTGGGCACGATCACCCGGCTGGCGCGGCGCAGCGACGTCTTGATCGCCGAACGGAAGAAGGTGCGCCGGGACTTGTCGTAGTGCTCCGGCTCGGTGAAGAACGTGGCGTCGTGGACCGTGACCGTCACCGGGCAGCTCGCGCGCAGCGGGCAGGTGTAGAAGGGCGAGTGCAGCACCTGGGCCCCGACCTGCTGGGCGAGCATCGGCAGGCCGGTCTGCTCCCAGGCCAGCCGGGCCGGGCGGTGCGCGGCCGCCGCCGGGGCCGACATGATCCGGGCACTGGGCAGCAACCGCCCGTAACGCTCCGCGTCGGTGCGCTGGCACACCACGGCCAGGTCGGCGTCGAGCGCGCCGAGGGCGCCCAGCAGACCGTCGACATAGCGCCCCACACCGCCTCGGTCGGCTGGGACACTCGTGGCGTCAACGAGCACGCGTGGCGGTCGGCCGGGGGTCACAGGGCACTCCCTTTTGGACTCGATGCGGATCTTCGGTGCGGCGGTCTCTCGCGGCAAAGCCTACGCCCGATCCGCCGGTGATCGATGTCCACGACGCGACTCGCATCGTGAGTTCCACCCAGGATTCAGCCTGAATCAACTCACGTGTCGGCAACGAAGTTCAAGTTTTGCTCAATTCAACGGCATCGGTACGTCTCCGGGCGCTCCCACCTCGTACTTCCCAACCGCGCGCACGTCGAACCGCCCGTCGTGCCACACCGCGAGGTCCGCCCGGCCGTCCCCGTCGTACTGGCCGGGCACCGGCGTGTCGCCCGGGTCGCCGAGGCGCACCGGAGCCTGCCCGGTGACGGTGAACTGCTGGGTCGCGGGCGACCACACCGCCGGATCGAGCCGGCCGTCGCCGTCGTAGTCCGCGGGCACCGCGATCGCCCCGGGCTCGCCGAACTGCCACTCCCGGATGGCCCGGATCGCCCACAGCCCCGTGGAGGGGCGCCAGATCGCCGGCTCGGCCCGCCCGTCGCCCGTGTAGTCGCCGGGAACCGGCTGGTCACCGGTCTGCCCGAGCTGCAGTTCGCCGCCGCCCTTGATGTACCAGACCCCGTTGGACGGCCGGAACACGGCGAGGTCGGCCCGGCCGTCGCCGTCGTAGTCGGCCGGCGCGGGCACGTCCCCGGGCAGGCCCCACTGCACCACCGAGCGCCCCTCGCCGGTCAGCAGCATCGTCCAGTTGCCGGTGATCGGCGACCAGGTGGCCACGTCGGCCTTGCCGTCGCCGTTGTAATCGGCCGGCACCGCGATTTCGTTCGGACCCGAAGTGAAAATCGGATCCGGTACTCCCTGCAGGCGCACGGTCCCGTCGGCCGGGCGGTAGGCGGCCATCAGCGACCGTACCGTCTGCGGTTTGGTCAGGTCCCCCAGCAGCCCGGCAGCCCGGTCGCGGATGGCCGGCAGGACGTCCATCCCGCGCGCGCCCGGGCACTCGGTGGCGTTGGTCTGCCGGTGCGGCATCACCCGCGGGACGGTGACCGTGGTGCCGGCCGGGTACTTCGACGTCGAGCCGCCGCCGGTGAGCGTCACGGTCCCGTGCGGGTCGATGGCCTGGTTCAGTGAAAGTTTCCAGGCGGTGTACTTCGCGGCCGACTCCACCACCGCCGGCGGGACGGCCGTGCCGCGGTAGTCGCCGATCATCGCGAGGCCCGCCGTGCCGGTGTTGAACCCGCCCGCCTGCGCCCCCACGACCGGCCGGGACAGCCCGCCGGAGCGGCCCTCCCAGAGCCGGCCGAACCGGTCGACCAGCACGTTGTAGCCGATGTCGCCCCAGCCACGGCTGACCGTCTGGTACTGGTAGATCGAGCGCAGGATCTTGGGCACGTCGGCCTCGGCGTAGTCGTTGCCCGTCGCCGTGTGATGGACCACGACCGCCTTGACCAGCGGCGCGTACTGCGGCTTCCAGTCCATGAGCTGCTCGTTGGCACCCCAGGAGGCGCGGCGGTTGATGGCCGGCATGAACGGGCGCAGAGCGACCGGCGCGTCCTCGGCGGCGGGCGCGGGCGGCATGGGCGGCACCGCGTCGGCCGGCGCGTCGGCCGGGTCGATGAGGTCGGCCGCGAGATCGTGCGGGGCCGAACCACTCGTCGAGCTGACCGTGATCTGCACGCCGTCGCTCGGGCCGACCCAGACGAGATCCGCCCCGCCGCGCTCGACCGGCCCGGCCGCGGGCGCGGACGCGCTCGGCGACGGCGAGGCCTTGGCCCGCGCCCGGGGCCCGGCGGGCACGCTCACCGGGTCGCGGTCGCTCTCCCCCGCCCCGACGGTCTGCCAGGCGCTCCAGGCCCCGCCCGGCGTGTGGTGGCGCACGGCCACGCTGAGCGCGCCGACGTGCGCCGTCTCGCGCCAGGTGACGCCGACCGCGCTGAACCGCTCGGTCGGGGTGCGCGTGACGGTCAGGGTGCGGCTGCGGGTCGTCCTGCGGTACCCGTCGGCGAGCGGCACGTCCTCCAGGACCCCGCCCTGGGCGCTCACCCCGCTCGCGGGCCGGTCGAAGTCGCCCAGCCGGACGCGGGTGACCCGGGCCGGCACGCCCTCGCCCCCGGGCGCGGTGGCGGCCGGGTTGGCCCACTCGATCGGCGCGGTCAGGCCCTCGGCGGCGACCGGCGGCTCGGTCGGGCGGGCCACCGCGCCGCCGCCGACGGCCGCCGCGGCAAGCAGGGCGAGCGAGCAGCCGGCGAGCACGACCAGCCTGCCGCGCCGGTATCGTCGCGTTGCCCAGACACCCATCTCGCTTGTCCCATCTCCCGAGAAATCAGGTGAGATGTTATGGAAGGGATAATTTGGACATATGGGGAATACAGTTCCTTCACTCTTTGCGGCAGTTGTCGGGAAAGACCCGTCACTTCCGTTCCTGACGTTCTATGACGACGCGACCGGCGAGCGAACGGAACTGTCCGGCGCGACCCTGGCCAACTGGGTGGCGAAGACCGCGAACCTGCTGGTCGACGGTTGTGGGCTGGGCCCCGGCGACGTCGCCGCGGTGCGGTTGCCGGCGCACTGGCAGACCGCGGCGATCCTGCTCGGGGCGTGGACGGCCGGCCTCAGCGTCACGTACGGCCAGCCGACCGGCGCCGGCGCGGACGTGGAGTTCGCGTCGCTGAGCGCGGCCGAGACCGGCGCGCCCGGGCCGGCCGACCGCTACGTCCTCGGCCTGGCGCCGATGGGCCTGCCGATGCGCGGTCCGGCCCCGGCCGGGTTCGCCGACTACGTGACCGAGGTGCGGCAGTTCGGCGACCACTACCCGGGGCCGGTGGGTGGGGCCGGGACCGAGGACCTGGTCGAGCGCGCGCGGAAGCTGGCCTACCCGGGCGGGCGGCTGCTGATCGACGCGGTCGCCCACCCCGATCCGGTGGAGTGGCTCGTCGGTCCGCTCGCCGCGGGCGCCAGCATCGTGCTGAGCGTCAACTCCGACCCGGCCAAGCTCGCCGCCCGCGCCGAGTCGGAGCAGGCTACGAGCGTGCTTTGACGAAGTACCGCTGGAAGTACTGCAGGGACTCGGGATTGGCCAGCGCGCCCTTCGCGGCCGCCTGATCCACCGGGGTCCCGGTCAGGATGCGCTTCACCGGCACCTCCAGCTTCTTGCCCGAGAGTGTCCGCGGCACGGCCTCGACCTGGAACACCTCGTCGGGGACGTGCCGCGGGGACAGCGCGGTGCGCAGCTCGCGGGCGATCCGGGCCCGCAGCGCGTCGTCGAGGTCGGTGCCGGGGGCCAGCACCACGAAGAGCAGCAGTTCACCGGCGCCGCCCTCAGGGTCCTCCAGGTGTACCACCACGGAGTCCACGACCTCGTCCAGCCCTTCGACCACGGAGTAGAACTCGCTCGTGCCGAGCCGCACGCCGCCGCGGTTCAGGGTCGCGTCCGAGCGGCCGGTGATGACGCAGGCGCCGCGCTCGTCGATGGTGATCCAGTCGCCGTGCCGCCACACGCCCGGGTACGTGCCGAAGTACGCCTCCGCGTAGCGACTCCCGTCCGCGTCGCCCCAGAACCCGACCGGCATGCTCGGCATCGGGGCGGTGATGACCAGCTCGCCGAGCTCGCCGATGACGGGGGTGCCGTCGGCCGCGAACGCCTCGACCCGCGCCCCGAGCGCCCGGCAGGCGATCTCGCCCGCGCGGACGGGGAGCAGCGGGACGCCGCCGACAAAGGCGGTGCACACGTCGGTACCGCCCGATGCCGACGCCAGCAGCACGTCCTTCGACACCGTCTCGTAGACCCACTCGAAGCCCTCGGGGGGCAACGGCGCCCCGGTCGAGCCGATGCCGCGCAGGCGGGTCAGGTCGGCGAGCTCGGACGGTACAACCGCGGCCTTGCGACAGGACAGCAGGAAGGGCGCCGAGGTGCCGAAGTAGCTCGTCCCGGTCTCGTCCGCGACGCGCCACAGCCAGCCGAGGTCGGGATGGGCCGGGTTGCCGTCGACGAGCACGACCGCGGCGCCGACGGCCGGCCCGGAGACGAGGTAGTTCCACATCATCCAGCCGGTCGTGGTGAACCAGAAGAACCGGTCCCCCGGGCCCAGATCGTGGTGCAGGGCCAGCATCTTGAGGTGCTCCAGCAGGATGCCGCCGTGGCCGTGGACGATCGGCTTGGGCAGGCCGGTGGTGCCGGAGGAGTAGAGGACGTACAGCGGATGCTTGAACGGCACCGCCTTGAACTCCAACGGCTCGTCGGTTTCTTGTGTCAGCGCGGCCCAGTCGTCTTTTCGGGGATCCAGGTGGCCGATGCGGACCACGTGCTCGACCGACGGAAGCGCCCGGTGGATGGCCTCGACCTCGCCGGTACGGTCGATGGGCTTGTCGCCGTAGCGATAGCCGTCGACGGCCACCAGGACCTTGGGCTCGATCTGCTGCCAGCGGTCGACGACCGAGCGGGTGCCGAACTCGGGGGCGCAGCTGGAGAAGATGGCGCCGAGGCTGGCCGTGGCGAGCAGGAGCACGAACGTCTCGGGGATGTTGGGCGCGTAGGCCGCGACCCGGTCGCCTTCGCCGACGCCCAGTCGCCTGAGTCCCGCGCGGGCGCGGCGGACCTGCTCGCGCAGCTCGGCCGCGGTCAGCTCGATCGGGCCGCGGGTCTGCGAGCGGGCGATCACGATCGGCTCGTCGTCGGCGACGCCCGGCATGCGCAGCACGTGCTCGGCGTAGTTGAGCCGGGCGCCGGGGAACCAGTCCGTCCCGGGCATGCGCGGGTCCGGGAGGGTGTCGGTGGGCGCCACATGCGCGACGACCTCGAAGTGGTCCCAGATCGCGCGCCAGAACTGTCCGGGCTCGTCGACCGACCACTGCCACAGGGCCTGGTAGTCGGCGAACGTCAGGCCGCGCTCGGCCTCCAGCCAGCGCAGGAACGCCCCGATCCGGGTGTGGTCACGCACGTCGGCCGGGGGTTGCCAGAGCAGCTTCGCCATTGGTCCATCTTGCGGTACGCGTGAACGATCGCTCAGTGTGGGCGGCCCCTACCCGATCCCTCGATCCGGTGTGGGCCGCCCCAGCTGTCATTCCTCGCTGTTACTTCTCTTTGATGGCCGGGATCGGCCGCGGCTGGGTCCCGTAGTCGACCAGGTTCACGTTCTCGGTGGTGAGCTTCAGGTTCTTGCCCGGGAGGGCGCTGCCCGCGTAGCGGCCGGTGGCGGTGTCGAACAGCGTGCAGTCCACGGTGCCGCCGCCGTCGGGTTCACGATCCATGCACACCATGTCGTACGGCCTGCCGTCGATCGTCGCGCCCGTCGCCTTGACGTCGGGCATCTTGGCCAGCGCCTGGTAGATCGTGGCGCGCTCGTCGGCGGTCCAGAACGGCTCCGAGTAGTTCATCAGCTCGAAGGTGTCCTTCCAGATCATGCCGTCGGCGGAGCGGCCCGGATACTGCCCCTGGGCCCACTGCCGCCAGGCGGCGATCAGCTGGCCCGGGTCGGTGGGCAGGTGGCGCAGGTAGGCGACGTCCGGGCGGTACAGGTTGGACGGCTCGGCCGCGGCCTTGTCGATCTCCTCCTGGGTGGAGGTGTCATCGAGCTGCTGACCGCCGTCGGTGCGGCGGATGCGCAGCGGCACCATGGTCAGCGGGTCCATCCAGACCTCGTGGACGTAGCTGCCGGCGTCCGGGACCAGGTTGTAGGTCTTCACGTACAGCACCCGGTCGGCCCCGACCTCCATCGGCCGGGCGTTCGCGGCCGCGCCGGCCAGGCGATCCATCGCGGCGACCGCCTTGGCGTGCGTCGCGCCCCCGTCGCTGCTCACCTTCGCGTTGACCGGTGCCCTGATGCCTTTCGTGACCGGCAGGTCCGGCTCCTTGGCGGCCGTGGTTGCCTGCGCTGAGGGCTTTTCCGCCGGCGCCTGGCCCTGCTCGTTGTTGCCGGGTTCGAGCGCGGCGGCCGCCCCGAGCACCACCGCCAGGGCCGCGGCCGCGCCGATGGGGGCGAGCAGCCACTGCCGCCGCTTTCTCGGGCGGTCCTCGCTGCTCGCCATCCGGTATCGGCCGCGGGCGAGGGCGCCCTCCGGCGGCTCGTCCAACGCGCCGCGGAACTCGCGCAGCGCCTTGAGGTCGCTGTCGTCGTCGGTGCTCATCGTCATCGCCCCGCCTCTTCTTCGTTCAGGGATTTGCGCAACTTGGCGCGGGCCCGGTGCAGCGCCGATTGCACGGTGCCGAGCGGCAGGTGCAGGGCCTCGGCGATCTCGGCGTACGACAGGTCGGCGACCGCGAACAGCAGCAGCACGTCGCGCTGCCGGGCGGGCAGCTTGGCCAGCACCCGCGCGATGCGGCGGGCGCGCTGCCCCGCGTCGACGCGCTCGTCCGCCCGCGCCGCGTGGCTCTCGGCCGACATCTGCACCAGCAGCGGGTCCGCGCCGGTCCGGGCCAGCGCCCGGTAGCCGCGCACCTCGTCGCGGCGATGGCGGAACAGCACGTTGGTGGCGATGCCGAAGAGCCACGGCAGCGGGTCCACGCCGGGGTCGGCCGTGTGCCGCTTCTCGTACGCGATGAGGAACGTCTGGGCCACCGCGTCCTCGGCGAGGTCGGGCCCCACCCGGCGCGCGCAGTAGCGGTACAGCGCCTGCGCGTGCCGGTCGTAGAGGGCGGTGAAGCCGTCCGCGATCAAGAGGTTGCCTTCCGGGTCCACACACCTTCTTGTCCGGTGCGCCTCATGGTGTTCCCGGGTTTTTTCAGCGGTTCGATCGGTGCTGCTGGATTGCTTCCCGGCGGGCGAGACGGTGGGCGCGTCGGATTTCCGCCTCATGCCAGCGGCCCTCGTTCTCGGGCGAGTCGGGGGCGACGGCCGGGACCGGGCGCGGCTTGCCGTCGGCGTCGATGGCCACGAACACGAGGTACGCGGTGGCCACGACGAGCGGGGCGGCCTCGCTCACCTGGTCCCAACGCTCGGCGTCGAGCCGCACGCCGACCTCCATCGAGCTGGTGCCGGTCCAGTTGACCTGCGCGAACGCGTGCACCAGGTCGCCCACCCGGAGCGGCTCGATGAACGCGATCTCGTCGATCGAGGCGGTCACGGCCGTCCCGCCGCTGTGCCGCGCGGCGGCCGCACCGGCCACGTCGTCGATGAACTTCATGATCACGCCGCCGTGCACCGTGCCGTACAGGTTCACGTCGACCGCGGTCATGATCCGGCTCAGCGTGACCCGCGAGTAACTGGTGGCACGGCTGGTCGGTCGGGCGGTGTGCTCGCTCATGCCAAAAACGGTACGGTGCGACCCATGCGACACGTCGGAAGCCTGATCGCGGGGATGTTCATCGCCCCGATCGCCTGGCTGCTGATCGCGATCGGTCAGCAGCAATCCGCGGATACCGTGGCAAAGTGGGTCGAGCGCGGCGCTTTCGACTCCGTCGACCTCCTCACCCCCGCCGCGTACCTCCTCGGCGCCGGCCTGCTCATCGGCCTCATCGCCACCCTGCGCATCTCCCCCGTCGGCCCGATCGTCGCGGGCGCGGCCCTCCTCGCCACGTATGTCAGCCTCTTCATCGACCCGCTCTCGGTCATGAACAGCCTGCCCCGCGACCTGAAGATCGCCAGCCTGACCGTCGACACCCGCCTCCCCATCGTCAACGGCACCACGGCGGTCCTGGGGCTGGCATTGTTGATCGCGGCCTTCAGCATCAAGCGCTGGCGCACCTGGCCGACCGCCCTGCCGATCGCCGCCATCCCGGGCGACGGCCCGGCGGACGTGCACGAGTACCCGCTGGGCCAGGGTCCGGGGACCACTCCACCGCGGCCGGCCTACAACCCGGCGGCGCAGACCACGGCGTTCCCGGCTTCGTCCTCGTCCACCACGGTGCTGCCGGGACCTGGGTCGTTGCCGGCCAGCGACGAGACGCAGCCGGTGCCTTCTTTGGGGGCTTCCTCGCCGTTCGCTCCTTCTGGGGGGCCTTCCGGTCCACCGTTCGCCGCCGCGGGGCCGCCAGCTTCTTCTGGCTCACCGTTCGCCGCTGCGGGGCCGCCGGTTTCTACGCCGCCGTACGCCTCGCAGCCGCCGGTTTCTACGCCGCCCTACGCCTCGCAGCCGCCGGTCTCTACGCCGCCTTACGCTTCGCAGCAGCCGGGGTCGTCTGGATCGCCGTTCGCCGCCGCGGGGCCGCCGGTTTCTACGCCGCCGTACGCCTCGCAGCCGCCGGTTTCTACGCCGCCTTACGCTTCGCAGCCGTCGGGGTCGTCCGGTTCGCCGTTCGCGGCCGCGCCGCCGGTGGGTGGGCTGCCGCCGATCCCGTACGGCGGGCCGACCGCCGGTCAACCGCCGTTCGTTCCGCCGGTTTCCACGCCGCCCGCCTCGTCCGCACCGCCGTTCGTCGCCGCGCCACCGGTTTCGTCGGCACCGCCGTTCGTTGCCGCACCGCCGGTTTCCTCTGCGCCTCCGGTTTCGTCGGCGCCTCCCGTTTCGTCGGCGCCACCCGTGAGCGGGCCTCCGGTGAGTGGGCCGCCTCCGATTCCGTCGACGCCGCCCATGGTTTCCGGGCCGCCCGCTTCGACACCGCCCGGGCCTCCCGGACCGTTCCCGCCGGCGCCGCCCGGGTCCTCGCCGCAGCCGGTCTTCACGCCACCGCCGCCCGCGTCCGCGCCTCCAGTCTCCAGACCACCCGCGGCTGGGGCACCCGGTTCGGCGCAGTCCTCTGACGGCTGGCTGACCCCCGAGTCAAGCAACTCCCCCTGGACCGGCGCACCCGCGAGCCAGCCGGCGGCGGAGGATGCGGCGGCGACGGGCGCCATCGCGTACAGCCGTGGAGCGAGCTCCCCACCCCCCGCCGAGGACGCCCCGCCGGCCTGGCCGGTTCCGGCCCCCGACTCCCCGGCCGCGCCCGCCGCGGACGCCGCCGGCATGACCCCATCGGGTTCGTGGCCGGTCGTCCCGGCTCCGGGTGCGCAGGCCGCCTCAGCTCCGGGTGCCCAGGCTGTCTCGGCCCCGGGTGCTCAGGCGGAGGTCGAGGACACCGAGGCCACCCGCCCGATCAACACCGGCGAGACCCCGGTCGGCCTGCCCTCACGCGCCGCGCGGGGACCGGCCGACGAGGAGCGCTCGCTGCTCGACGGCCCATCGTTCGACGGGTTCGCCGTCCCCTCACGCCCGGGCCGGGAAGAGGAGACCGAGGCCTTCCACCCAGGAAGTCAGTCCCCCGTCCCGCCGCGGCCGCGGCATGCGGCACCCGGCACCGGGGAGTACTCGGTGGTCACCAACGGCGACGACACCGACCGCCGCGGCCGCTTCCAGCCGATGGCACCGCAGCCGGTGGACGAGGACCGGACCACCGCCCTGCGCACCCCGGTCGACGACGGCGAGGCCACAACGATCATCCGCCAGGCCGACCCGAACCCGACGTCCCCGGCGACCCGGACCACGACCGCAGAGTCCGCGCCGACCGCCGATGACTCCGCGCCGGTCAACGTCGGTTCCTCGTCGGCCACCGTCGGTTCCTCATCGCCCGCCGAGAGTTCCTCCTCGCCCGCTTTCTCCTCGCCCGCTGTGGACGACGTCGCCGACTCGGACGAGGCCACCACCCTGTGGCCGTACGGGGGCGCCACCAACCAACCGGCCAGCGACGAGGCCACGACGCGGTTCGAGGCTCCGGTGGAAGACGCCGACGCCACCGCCAACTTCGGCTTCGGCGACGGCGGCCCCACCCCCACGGAGGCCGCCGAACGGCGCGCCGCCTTCGCTCGAGGCGAGGCCGAACGCCGAGCCACCGCCGCCCAGTCCCAACTCGACCGCATCGCCGCCGAGCGAGCAGCCGGGCAGACAACCAGCCAGACAACCGGCCATACAACCGGGCAGCCAACCGGCCAGACCGCTGCGCAGCCCGATGACAATCAGGACGAGGAGCAGCCCCCACCCAGGCGGGACAACCCTCCAACGTCGCCCTGGGCCGAACCCCCGCGCGATCGCAGCTAGCAAGTCCGCAAACCCGAAAAGGCCCCGCCGCAAGCACCAACGCGGCGGGGCCGGCTTGTTTTCCGGCGCAACCCCAGAAAATGCTGATATGTCCGATAAGTCGCGGCGCGCCAGCGCCCGACTTATCGCGCCAAACACGCGGCCCAAGAGAGCGAACCGGCGACAAAACGAAAGCGCGCCGGCGTCGCTTTAAGGTTCCCGACCCTTACATTTAATAATATTAACTGATAGCGTCCCTGCTCATCGATCCATCGATGGGCTGGAGGTCCCGTGAGATCTCGTCGTCGCACAATCGCCCTGGTGACCGGGGCAGCCGCGGCCCTCGTGGCCGCTCTCGCGCTCGCACCAGTGCTCGGGGCCCAGGCCGCCACGAACGCCGCCGCCGCCGCGTGTTCGGCTCCGAACTGGGCCGAGGGCAACACGTACACGGCCGGTCAGCAGGTGACGTACAACGGCCACACCTATCAGGCGCTGGTGACCCACACCGCCTATGTGGGCGCCGGCTGGAACCCGGCCGCGACGCCGTCGCTGTGGAAGGACCTCGGGGCCTGCTCGGGCACCAACCCGACCACCTCGCCGACGCGCACCAACTCGCCGTCGCCGACGCCGACGCGGACCACCTCGCCGACGCCGACCAAGTCCCCGACCCCGACCAAGTCGCCGACGACCTCGCCCACGCCGACCGGCGGGACGGGTAGCTGCGCGGTCAAGTCGCGGCCGGGTGGCAAGGTCCTGCAGGGGTACTGGGAGAACTGGGACGGCGCCTCCAACGGCGTGCACCCCGGCCTCGGCTGGATCCCGATCACGGACAGCCGGATCGCCCAGCACGGGTACAACGTGGTCAACCTGGCCTTCCCGGTCATCCGCTCCGACGGCACGGTGCTGTGGGAGAACGGCATGGACGCGGGCGTGAAGGTCCCGACCCCGGCCGAGATGTGCGCGGCCAAGAACAACGGCCTGACGCTGCTGATGTCCATCGGCGGCGCCGCGGCCGGCATCGACCTGAGCTCCTCGGCCGTCGCCGACCGGTTCGTGTCGAGCATCGTGCCGATCCTGAAGGCCAACAACTTCGACGGTATCGACATCGACATCGAGACCGGGCTCACCGGCAGCGGCAACATCAACACGCTGTCGACGTCGCAGGCCAACCTCATTCGCATCATCGACGGCGTGCTGGCCCAGATGCCGTCGAACTTCGGCCTCACCATGGCGCCGGAGACGGCCTACGTGACCGGCGGCAGCGTGACGTACGGCTCGATCTGGGGCTCGTACCTGCCGATCATCAAGAAGTACCTGGACAACGGCCGCCTGTGGTGGCTGAACATGCAGTACTACAACGGCTCGATGTACGGCTGCTCCGGCGACTCGTACTCGGCCGGCACGGTTCAGGGCTTCACGGTGCAGACGCAGTGCCTGAACAACGGGCTGACGATCCAGGGCACCACGATCCGCATCCCGTACGACAAGCAGGTCCCCGGCCTCCCCGCCCAGTCGGGCGCCGGCGGCGGGTACATGGCGCCCTCGCTGGTGTCGCAGGCGTACAACAGCGTCTCCGGCATCAAGGGCCTGATGGACTGGTCGATCAACTGGGACGGCTCAAAGGGCTGGACCTTCGGCGACAACGTGAAGTCCCTCGAGGGGCGGTAGCCGCTGTAAGGGTGGTAGCGCTGTAAGGGTGCCTTGGCACCGTTGGTTACCGCGTTATGTCCTGAACAACAGTGGGGGAGCAAGCTCCACCCACACCCCCTCAAAACCGCACCGGGTCCCACGCGGCAGCGGCAGCGACAGCGACAGCGACAGCGACAGCGACAAGGGGCCGGGCTTGAACAAAGCCCGGCCCCTTTGTCATGCGGCGCGGTAGAGCGGGGGCGCGTCCAGCAACGGGGGGATCGCGGCCGGATCCATCGGCCGGTGCAGGTGAAAGCCCTGTCCAAGCGCACAACCCAGCCGTTGTACCGCATCCAGCTGCGCCTGGTTCTCGATGCCCTCGGCCACCACGCGAAGGCCGAGAATGTGCCCCAGTTCCATGATGGTCGAGACGAGTGCCATGTCCCGGCCGGTCAGCTGGGTCCGGGCGATGAACGCGCGGTCCACCTTCAGCTCGTCGACGGGCAGGTCGCGCAGGTACGCCAGGGACGAGTACCCGGTGCCGAAGTCGTCGATCGACAGCTGGACCCCGCGCGCCCGCAGCCGGTTGAGCGCCAGCACGGCCGGCTTGGGGTCGCTCATGAGCACCGACTCGGTGAGCTCCAGCGTGACCGCGCTCGTGGGCAGCGCGGCCGCGGCCAGGGTGCGGGTCACGTCCTCGACGAAGCCGGGCCGGAGCAGCTCGAGCCCGGAGATGTTGACGTTGAGCGTCAGCCCGGGCCGGCGCCGCCGCCAGGCCGCGACCTGGCGCGCCGCGCTGGCCAGCACCCACTGGCCGATGTCGCCGATCAGCCCGGCCTCTTCGGCGATCGGCAGGAACTCGCCCGGCGCGACGACGCCGCGTTCGGGGGAGTTCCAGCGCAGCAACGCCTCGACGCCGACGACCGTGCCGTTGTCGAGACGGACCAGCGGCTGGTACTGCAGCGCGAACTCCCCGCCCGCGAGCGCCCGCTGCAGGTCGGCCCGCAGCGACAGGTAGTGCAGCGCGGCCGCGTGCATGGCCGGCTCGTAGACGACGACGCGGCCGGGGCCGTCCTTCTTGGCCCGGTACATCGCCAGGTCCGCACAGCTGAGCAGCTCGTCGGGGACCGCGCCGGCGGTGGCGGGGAGCGCGACGCCGATGCTGGCCCCGATGTACACGCTGCGGCCCTCGATCCGGAACGGCTCGCGCACCGCGGCGATGATCCGCTCGCCGGTCGCCACCGCCGAGTCCCGCGCGGCGTCGCCGAGCAGCACCGCGAACTCGTCGCCGCCGAGGCGGGCCACCGTGTCGCCGACCCGCACGCAGCCGCGGATGCGCCCGGCCACGGCGGCCAGCAGCTTGTCGCCGGCGTCGTGGCCGAGGCTGTCGTTGACCGCCTTGAACCGGTCGAGGTCGATGAACAGCACGCCCGCGCGGTCGCGGTCGTGGAAGGCCTTCAGGAACAGCGCGCGGTTGGGCAGTCCGGTGACGTGATCGTGGTGCGCCTCGTGAACCTCTTCGACGGTACGGGCATCCGTCAGCGCCAGCCCCGCCTGCTGCGCGAACGCCTCGACCTGGTCGGCGTGGTACCCCTCGGCGCCGCTCACCCGCGCGACCAGCGCCCCCGCCGTCTCCCCGGCCGCGAGCACGGGCACCGCGATGACCGTCAGCCCCTCGGCGTCCTCGTCGACGTAGAGCTCCTCGCTGCGCATCGCCGCGTCGGCGGCCGGGCAGCTGGTGTCGTCGCCGGCGAGTACCAGCCGCACCTGGGCCCCGAGCAGCTCGGCGGCGCCGCCGGTGATCGCGTCGAGGGTCTCCTGCAACGGCCTCCGCGCGGAGATGCCGCGCTGGATCGCCAGCAGGGTCTCGACCAGCCGCGCTTCCCGCTCGCGCTCGGCACGGAGCGTCTGCTCGGCCGCGAGGGCGCGGGCGCCGCGCATGGCCGCCCCGAGCATCTGGGCCATGCCCTGCAGCGTCTGGCGCTCCTCGGGGCCGAACGGCTCGTCGAGACGGCCCACGACCAGCGCGCCGGCCAGCCCGGAGCCGAGCTGGCTGGGCACGGCGTGCACGTCGCCGAGCCCCGGCAGGTCGACCACGGCGCCGGCGGCGGGCAGGGTCAGCAGCGCGGGCGCGGGCGCGCCGCGGCCGAGGCCCCACGCGCCGTGCGGGCGCCCGGCGAGCACGACTACGCCGACCTCGGCCTCGACGATCTCGGCGGCCCGCTCGACCGCGAGCGCGACGGCGGCGTCCTCGGTGGGGGCGGCGTTGACGGCGATGAAGTACTCGGTCAGCTGTTGCGTCGACCAGGTGGGCACGGCGTCGCTCCTCAGGCCAGCGCCAGGGCGACCAGGGTCAGCTGGTGCATCCCGGCGGCGCCGCGCACCCGGGCGATCTCGCCGAGGGTGTAGAAACCGGCGAAGGGCACGTCGCCGAGCGCGGCGCGCATGGCCGCCACCTCGTCGCCGATGCCGTCCGCGCCCAGGGCGATCTTGCGGCCGCCGCAGTCGAACGCGAGCACGCCGAGCGGGGGGTGCCCGCCGAGGGCCGCGACCGCCTCGTCGATTGCGGCGCCGGCCCCGGCCACGATGTCGGCCTGGGTGGCGTCCATCGACCAGACGAGCGAGCCCTGGGGGATGTCGGAGGTGCCGTACACGGCGGTGTCGCCGTCCGGACCCGCCTTCAGCGAGCGGATGTCGAGCCCGCTGCGCCGGGCCAGGCCGACCGGCTGCAGGAAGCCGCTGTCGGTGAACAGCCGCTCGGCCGTGCCGTCGCTGCCCCGGCGGCGCACCAGCGCGTCGAGGGCGGGCTCCCCGTCGAGCTCGCAGAGGCGCTCGCCCTCGGACCTGGTCACGATCATCGGCGGCTCGACCCGCCGCCAGCCGTGCGCCAGGCCGATGCCGACCGGGCGCGGCGAGCCGAGCGCGACGCCGATGACGCTGTTGTGCAGCACGCGGTCGCCACAGAGCTGCACGGGGTCCGCGGTGAGCCCGCCGACCAGGGGTACCGCCGCGCCGACCACCGAATAGGCCCCACGCACGATCTCGTGCGGGCCGAGCGCGGTGCCGTCGCAGATCAGCAGCAGCGCGGTGTGCGGGGCGTCGATCTCGGCCGCCGCCCGGGCCGCCTCCGCGCCCGCCTCCCGCGCGCCGAGCTCGCCGATGTCGGCCGTGCGCACCCGCGCGGTGAAGCCGTCCCCGCCCAGCGCCGCGACGGCGACGCCGTGCCTGGTCGCGCCGGCCGGGCTGAGCTCGCCGAAGCCGGTGCCGCCGACGACCACCGCGTCGCCCGCCTCCGCGCGCACGGCGGCGAGGACGGCGGCCGGGTCGTGCCCGCCGGAGGTGAAGACGAAGACCACGGCGGCCGTACGCCCGGCGATCGCCGCCGCCGCCGCTTCCCCGCCGGCCTTGGCGGAGTCGGCGGCGGTGCTGTGCCCGGCGCCGAACCAGCGCTCACTCGTGCTCGACATGGCCCTGCTATCGGCACGGAGCCGCTGGAGTTGATCCCCTGAACGGTCAGTCCACAGAACTCACAGGCGCCGCCACGAAACGCGGCTATCGCTCCAGCGCCGGCCGCCGCGAAGCGCAGTTATCCATCCAGGGTGGCCGCGAAGCCGTTCAGCAGCCAGTCCAGGCCCTCGTCGAAGTCGGCGATCCACTCCTCGACCTCGCCCCGCAGCAGCCCGTGCCGCCCCGCCTCGGCCAGGTGGGGCAGGTCGCCGCCGGCGACGAGGCCGGTGAAGTACGCGTCGGTCGACTCCCGCCACTCCTGCTCGGTGAGCTGGTCGCGCTGACGCGAGGCGAGCTCCTGCCCGCTGAGTGCGGCGAAGCCCCACAGGTACGTGTCGATCGCCCGCAGCAGCCGCACCTGCCGCTGCGGTGGCAGCCCGAGCCCGGCCAGCGCGGCCAGGGACTGCTCGGCGTGCCGGGCCGCGTTCGGGCCGATCGGGGCCCGCGCACCGAACGCCCCCATGATCCACAGGTGCCGCCGGCCCACCTCGAGCTGGCGGTGCACCACGGCCTTGATCGCCGCGCGCCAGTCCCCGGCCGGCACCTCGGCCAGCAGCATCTCGGCCAGCACCTGGTCGAGCATCAGGTCGACCAGGTCGTCCTTGCGCTTGAAGAACGAGTACAGGCTCATCGGCCGGGCCGACAGCTCGGCCGCCACCCGGCGCACGGTGACCGCCTCCAGCCCCTCCCGGTCGGCCAGGTCGACCGCGCAGGCCACGACCGCCTCCTGGGTGAGCCGCTCCGGCTTGGCGGCGGGCGGGCGGGTCCAGACCGGTCCCCGGTTCTCCGTCACGCGGCCATTGTATCGATGTACGAACTACCGATACATTGTATCGCGCACTGATACACTGTATCGCATCTCGCTACACCGTACGAAGGAGTTGGAGATGGCGGAGAAAATCCCCCGGGAGCTGCTCGCGCTCGTGGGCGCGATCCTGCTGGGCGTGTTCCTGGTCCAGATGGACTCGACGATGGTCAACATCGCCCTGGAGAGCCTGCGGCGCGACTTCGACGCCGGGCTGGGCACGGTGCAGTGGGTCAGCGCGGCGTACCTGCTGGCCATGTCCGCGGTGATCCCGGTGGCCGGGTGGGCGATCGACCGGTTCGGTGCGCGTACCGCGTGGCTCACCTCGCTCGGGGTGTTCACGCTGGGCTCGCTGCTGTGCGGGGTGGCCTGGTCGGCCGGCAGCCTGATCGCGATGCGGGTGGTGCAGGGCATCGGCGGCGGGATGCTCATGCCGCTCTTCCAGACGATCCTGGCCCGCCGCGCGGCCGGCCGGAACTTCGGCAAGACAATGGCCATGATCGGCGTGCCGATGCTGCTCGGCCCGGTGCTGGGCCCGGTCCTCGGCGGCGTGCTGGTCGACGGCGCCGGCTGGCGCTGGATCTTCCTGATCAACCTGCCGATCTGCGCGGTCGCGGCCTGGGCGGCGGCCCGCGTGCTGCCGGCCGAGCGGATCGAGCGCCCGACCCGCCTCGACGTGCTCGGCCTCGCGCTGCTCTCCCCCGCCATCGTCGGCATCGTGTGGGGCCTGTCGCGGGCGAGCACCGACGGTGGCTTCGGCGCCGTCACCCTGCTGTCCGTCGGCGCGGGCGTCGCACTGCTGGGCTGGTTCGTCGCCCACGCCCTGCGGGTGCCCGCGCCGGTGTTCGACCTGCGCCTGTTCCGCAGCCGCACCTTCACGGCATCGGCGGTGCTGATGTTCCTCGGCATGGTCGCGCTGCTCGGCACGATTCTTCTGATTCCGTTGTACTACCAGCAGGTCCACGGCTTCGGCCCGCTCCACGCCGGCCTGCTCATGGCCCCGCACGGCGTCGGCTCGGCCCTGGCCCTCACGGTCGCGGGCCGGTTCAGCGACCGCTTCGGCGCGCGCCCGGTCGCGCTGGCCGGCGCCCTTCTCCTGCTCGGCGTCACCCTGGCACTCACCCAGCTCTCGGCCGGCACCACCCAGTGGACCATCGCCGCACTCATCGGCCTCGGCGGCGCCGGGTTCGGCTGCGTGATCGTCGGCGCCCAGTCCGGCGTCTACGCAGGTCTGGATCGCGCGGCGGTACCGCATGCGACCACCGCCGTGCGCGTGCTCCAACAGGTCGGCGGCTCGTTCGGGGTGGCCATCCTGGCCGTGGGCCTCCAGCGCAACGCGGCCGGCGCCGACTCCCTCGCCGCACTCGGCGACGCCTTCGGCACCACGTTCTGGTGGGCCGCCGGCGCCGCCGCCCTGACGCTCATCCCGATCCTGTTCCTCGCCGGCCGCCGCCCGGCCGCCGAGCCGGAGAACAAACCGGAAGACGAGCCGGAGGACAAACCGAAAAACGAGCCGGCCGACGAGCCGGAAGCCGAGCCGGTCACACCTGCTGCAGCGCCGCTGCCCGCGCCTGAGCGCGCTTGACGTAGCGGACGTTCCACAGTGCCAGCAGCACCATCGTGGTCACGAACAGCGCCGTCGAGGCGGTGACCGCGGCCGACGTGGGCAGGCTCAGCACCAGCGGGATGCGCACGATCGCGTCGAACAGCAGGCCCCCGCCCCAGGCCGCGGACATGACGCGGAAGCTGCGGCGGAACCCGGGAAGGTCCCGCCACTTCTGCTCGAACTCCGCGGCCCGGGCCGGGCTGCCCTCCTGCATCCGCAGTGCCGCGTGGTAGATCAGCGGGCGGCCGACGAAGCACGACACGACGAAGGCGAGGCCGGCCAGGCCCGTCCCGAAGGACTCCTTGACCAGCAGGAACTTCGGCGAGCCGGTCACGAACGACAGGACCAGGCCGGCCATGAACACGCCGAGCATGACGGCGGCGAAGACGTCGAACTTGCGGGCCCGGAAGGCGACCCACAGGACCCGGGCCAGCGCGGCGATCGAGCCGCACAGCAGGGCCACGTAGTCACTGGCGCCGAGCCAGTGGGCGACGAAGTAGGCGGCGAGCGACAGCCCGACGTCCCACAAGAGCGACTTCAGGATGGCCAGGAACCCCGGGGTCTTGGTCTTGTGCATCGCGTCATCCATATTCCAACCGTGACATGTCAGATCAGACATGTCAATGCCGTCATGTTGAGTTCGACATGTCGAGTTCGACAGGTTAGGCTTTTCCCATGTCCCTTCGCCACGCCCTGCTGGGGCTGCTCGCCGACACCCCACAGAACGGCTACGACCTCGCCAAACGGTTCGAGAGGACGCTGTCGTCGCACGCCTGGAACGCCGGGCACAGCCAGATCTACCCCGAACTCAAGCGAATGCTCACCGACGGCCTGATCGAGGTCGTGGACGAGGGCTCGCGCGGCAGCAAGGTCTACGGGGTGACCGGGCCCGGCCGCGAGGAGCTGCGCCGGTGGATGTTCAGCCCGCTGGGCGAGACCCCGCCGCGCAACGAGTTCGTGCTGCGCCTGTTCCTGTTGTCCTCGCTGGACCTGCCCGACGTCCGGGTGCTCGCCGAGCAGATGGCCGGCGAGAGCGACGCCGAGGTGACCGAGCTCGACGACGCCGTCAAGCAGATGGACGAGGCGGCCGCGGCGGGCCACGCGGTCGGCTACTCGCGCTTCGCCGCCGAGTTCGGCCGCCGGTACTACGCCCTCCAGCGCGACTGGGCCCGCTGGGTCATCGAGCAGCTCGAGGCCGACGCCGACGCCGAGACCGACGCCGGCGCCGAGACCCGGCCCTAGCGCATCCCGCGGTACACCCCGCGCAGCCGGTCCAGCCGCTGGCGCTGCTCGTAGGTGGCGCCGAGGCTGATCAGCAGCACGCCGGTGCCGGTGAACAGCAGCAGCATCATCCAGAACGGCAGGCCGATCCGGAACAGCTCGTTGACCGTGGCGATCACGGTCACCGCGGCGCCCACCGCGACCGGAGCCTTCTGCTGGCGGGCCGCGCCGATGGCCACGCAGATGACGCCGGCCAGGATCAGCAGCACCTGGCGCAGCTCGGGTGAGTCGGGCTGGGCCACCGCGATCGCCAAGCTGGGGCCGAAGCCCGCCACCAGCGCCGGGCCGTACGCCAGCCAGCTGCCCAGCTCGGGCCGGTTGCGGATCTCGATCAGGCCGGTGATCAGGGCGAGCGCCGCGAACGGCAGGGTGTACGCCTCGGGCACGGCCACCCGCACGGTGATCAGCAGCAGCCAGATCGCGAGCAGCTCGGCGATCGACGCGGCGATGATGAGGAACGTGCGCTGGCGCGGGCTGCGGCCCTTGCGCGCCGCCGACAGGCCGAGGATCGCCCCGACGGCGGTCAGCGCGGCCGCGGTGTGCGCGGGTGAGCCCAGGGTGAGCAGGACCGCGATGCCGGCCCCGGCGTACCCCGCCGCCTCGACCGTCAGCGCCTCCCGGTTGATGCTGTCGCTCGGCCGCAGGCGAGGCAGCGCGGCCCCGAGCACCAGCAGCGCGGTCGCGACGATGAGCAGCGGGAACGCGCACTGCTTGAGGCCCAGCCCGGCCGCCAGCCCGGCGGCGATCGCGAAGCCCTCGGCGGTCGAGGCGGCCACGTGCCAGCCGAGCATCCGCGCGGTGGCGGTCTTGCCCCAGATCCCGCCGATCGCGCCGACCACGACCGACCCGGCCAGCCAGGTCAGGGTCTGGCTCTTGGTGGCGAGGCTGCCCGCGCCACCCGCGCCCGCGGCCAGCACGGCGATGACGAACACGAGCCGGCGCGCGCCTACCATGAGCCGGGCGTCCGGGCTGTCGGACGTCGGCGGCAGGGTGAGGGCCAGGCCGAGCCCGGCGATGGTGGCCACCAGCAGGGCCAGCGTCGGCTGCACCGGCCACGGCGCGTCGAGCGCGGCCGGGGCGATGAGCATGGTCAGGGCGACGCCGGGGACCACGATCGCGACCGCCCGGTTGGCCATCGCCTCCGCGTCGCCGCCCAGGCCCACGGCCATCAACGCGGCCGCGATGGTGAGCAGGAAGGCCCCCAGCACGTGGGTGTTGTTCCCGGCGTACTGCGCGAACGACCCCAGATCCGCCGCGGTCTCCGGCGTTCCGGTCCAGGGGTGCTGGATCCACCGGTACGGCCCGGCCAGCGCGGCCAGCAGCGCCGGCGCGAGGAACACCACGACGATGGCGGCCGGCACTCCGGCCGCGGCGGCGACACCCATCGCGAAGTTGCGCGGAATGCGGTTCTGGTCGCGGGAGACGTCCCAGCGGGTCGGCGGCCGGCTCGCCCGGTCCGGCCGGAACCGGCCGAACTCGGGTTCGCGGGGGCGGTACCAGTTGGCCCGCAGCAGTTCCGCGAGCACCCCGAGCAACGCGGCGGCCGCGGCGTAGACCACGGCGCCCTGCCGGTCGACGATGAGCGCGATCACCGCGATCGTGGTGCCCGAGATCGCGACACCCGTGCTGACGTAGGGCATGTAGCCGGGCGCCTGCTGGGCCCCGGCCGCGGCGGCGGCGAGCCCGACGGCGGCGGTGGCGAGCGCCGCGATGAGGATGGTGCTGGTCCGGTCCGGATACAGGCTGCCGACCATGGCCGCGGCCGCGCCGGTGAACGCGAACAGGGCGCCCGCGATCCCGGCCCCGCCCACGACGGTCAGCGGGCCGCCGTCGACGTCGTCCGGGTCCTCGTCGTCGGCGCGCCGGTCGCCCTCGGCCGCCCGCCGCAGCACGACCGTGCGGGCCAGCGCGGCGATGAGGGCGCCGCTGACGCCGAGCGCGGCCAGGGTGCCCGCGGTCGCGCCCGGGCGCACGAGGCTCGCTCCGGCCGCGTAGAGCCCGGCCACCAGGGCCGCCCCGAGACGCGTGTAGACGCCGCGCCAGCTGCGGGCGAAGGAGGCCCAGGCGGCGACGGCGGTGGCCGCGGCCCAGCCGATGATCATCGGGGCCTGCCAGCCCAGGCCCAGCCCGACCGGCGCGCCCAGGGTGGCCAGGACGAGCGCGGCGGAGGCGGTGTCGTCGCCGTACGGCTGCGGCAGCGCGATCGCCGCCGCCCCGGCCAGCAGGAGCAGGGCGATCGGGATCTGCCAGCCGAACTGGGCCAGCCCGTGCGCGGTCTCGGCCCAGTGGGCGTCGAGCGGCGCGTGCCACATCGGGTTGGCCGCCTGGATCACCCCGATGGCGCCGATCACCGACAGGGCGCCCGCGTAGAGGCCGGTGCCGAAGCCGACCAGGGCGGCGCCCGCGACCGGGCCGCGGCGCCACTCCTCCGGCAGCGACGAGCGGGCCGCCACCGCGACGAGGAACACCAGCAGGGCGAGGGTGACCACCTCGATGCCGGAGGCGGCCAGGGAGACGGCCCGGGCGACCGCGCCGATGGCGGCGATGGTGACCGCCGCGGCGGCCGCGTCCGAGCCGCTGAACTCGATGCCGAAGGTCTGCCGGTCGTCCATCCGCGGCGCCGCCCAGAGGGTCACCGCGGCGAGCACCATGAGCAGGCCGATGACGAAGTCGATGGTTTCGGCGCCGGGTGCGAGCACGGTGGCCAGGCCGACCGCGACCGCGGCGGCGGTGGCCCCGGCCAGCAGCGGCACGCTGGGCTCGCCGTTGCGTGCGACCTGGGTCAGCGCGGCCACGCCGAGGCTGACCGCGAGGGCCAGGAAGCTCAGCACGAGCACCACGGTGGCGCCGCCGGGCAGGTCGCCGAAGACGATCGCGGCGGCCGACGCGGCCGCGCCGGGCAGGGCGAACAGTGCGCCGCCGGCCGCGGCGTCGGCGACCCGCTGGGTGACGGCGAGCCGGTCGCCGTCGGTGTGGTGCGGGCGCGGCAGCCAGGCGATGGCCGCCCCGGCGACGGCGATCGCGGTCAGGGTGAGCGCGGTCGCGCCCGGGCGGACCAGGGCGGCCGCGGCGGCGTAGAGGCCCAGCACGAGCGCGGCGCCGAGGCAGACCCACGCGGTGTGCGCCGCGCGGACGCGCAGGGCCAGGGCGCCGGCGACGACGGCCGCGCTGACCGCCAGGGCCGGGATGGCGAGCCAGCTCAGCCCGAGTGCGGCCGGCGCGACGAGCAGGGTGAGGGCGGCGCCGACCACGGCGATGTCGACCCGCAGCTCGTCCGGCGCGACCGTGGGCCCGAAGCCGTCGCGCAGCTTGACCGTCACCGGGTCGGTGCGCCCGCTGAGCATCAGGATGCAGGCCCCGGTCAGCAGCACGATCGCGATCACGAACTGCCAGCCGTCCGGCCCGACCGCGGCGTGGATTCTGCTCTCGTACTGGCTGAGGTCCGCCTCCCACACCGGCCACGCGGCCCGCAGCGGAGCCGCGATGCCCGGGAACGCCCGCACGAGCACCAGCAGCGTGGCGGCGGCGGCCGAGACGGAAACGGCGTAGCGGGGGCCGCGGCGGGCGTCGGCGGGCAGGAACGGTACACCCGCGGCGGCAACGGTCACCGCGAGCGCCAGGAACAGCGGCGTCGAGCCGGGCAGCCACACCGTGCCCACGCGCGCGATGGCGACGATGACGGCGCCGGTGGCCACGCCCGCGGCGATGTCCGGCAGCACCCCGCGGCGCCAGGTCAGCGCCCCGCCGACGCCGAGCGCGGCGGCGATCAGCATGGCCGTCGCGGCCTGCAGGGTCGGCATCCGCGCGTCGGTGACGAGCAGCCCGACCGCGGCCGCCAGCAGCGCGACCCCGGTGGCCACGGCGAAGAGGATCCAGGCCAGGTCGCGCATCAGCCCGTCGGCGATGCGGTTGGTCCGGCCCGTGTGGGCGAGCTCGTCCTCGGCCGCGGCGTCCTCGTGATGGGCGTCGATGCGGCGCTGGATCGACTGCTTCAGCGCGACCGCGAAGCCCAGGTCGATGAGCGCCACCCCGCACAGCGCGATCGCCCAGCCGGTCGGGCCGTGGATGGCGTCGTAGAACAACAGCGGCAGGACGGGCTGCAGGGCCACCAGGGTGGCGTAGCGGGAGGCGATGAGGTGGCTCTGCAGGCTGTACACGGCGGCGACCCCGGCCGTGAGCAGGCAGACGAGGCCCAGATAGGTGAGGAACTGGGGCCGGTCGGCGCCCAGCAGCTTCTCCGAGCGCACCACGTAGCCGTCGAGGAGCACGAGCAGCAGGGCGACCGAGGCCACCGTCTCGGCGGTCGCGCTCAGGCCGCGCTTGACCAGCACGACCGGCAGGGCCAGGGCGATCGCGGTGATGGCGGCCAGCGACAGCACGCGCCCGACGGTGCCGATGCTGCCGAACGCGTCGAGGGTGAGCACGATCGCGGCGCCGGCCAGCAGCAGGCCGCCCAGCGCCAGGACCGACGCCTGCATGCTGCTCTCGGTGGCCTCGGGCTGATCGCCGGGCGGGAGGCTCCGCTCGCCCGGGCGGGGGCGGCCGGGCGGGGGTCCGTCCAGCGGGGCGATGCGCGGGCGCCCGGCGGCGGGCACGTGGCCGCTCTCGACCGGGTGCGGCGCGCGCGGGGAGAAGCGCTGCTGCCCCGGTGCGACGGCCGGGAGGGCGGTGGTGGTCGCGCCGGCCGTGGCCCCGACCGGCTCGGCGGTCGTCGTGGTGGTGATCGGCTGCGGGCTGGTCGGCGCGACCGACTCGGTCACGGCCGGCGGGGCGGCCTCGCGCTGGCGGCCCAGCAGCGGGCGCTTGGCCTTGGCGGCCTGGGCCGCGCGCTCGGCCTCGAGGGCGGCGCGGACCTTGCGGCGCAGGCTGTCGCGCTGCGCGGAGGTGTGCGCGAGCTGCTTGCGCAGCATCTGGGTGTTCTCGGTGAGGTCCCGCTTCTTCTGCTCCAGCGCCGCGACCGTGCGCTGGAACAGGGCGAGCGCCGCCGCATCCGGATCATGCGGCCGGCCGCACGATCGGCAGCCGGTGGCCTCGCTGGCCGGCCCGCCACACGCCGGGCACGGGTACGTCTCCACGCCACTCCTCCCCCGGAGTTCGCGGCCGGGGCTCCGTGTCGCGGAGTCCCGGCCGTTCACGCCCTACTGGGAAGAATGCCTTGTTTCGCCGGGCGACGAAAGCGATGCGCCCGTTCGGGAGGTTCTCTACGAAACGACGGGGCGCCCCATGCCGCGGTACTCCCAGCCGGCAGCGACCCAGACGGCCTGGTCGAGGCAGTTCCGTCCGTCAATGACCTTCTTGGCTGAGACAAGTGCGGAGAGGGAGTTGGGGTCCGTGTTGCGGAACTCCTCCCACTCCGTGAGCACGCACACGAGGTCGGAGCCGGTGACGGCGTCGTTGAGCGTCTTGGCGTACGTCACGTCGGCGACCTCGGCCCGCGCCTGCTCCATGCCCTCCGGGTCGTAGACCGTGACCTCGGCGCCGGAGCGGGCGAGCTTGCGCACGACCGAGAGGGCCGGCGAGTCGCGCACGTCGTCGGAGTTGGGCTTGAAGGTCGCGCCCAGCACCGTGATCTTGGTGCCGGCCAGGTCCGGCCCGGCCGGGCCGTAGCCGCGGCCGAGCAGCTCGGCCGAGAGCTGGACGATCTTCTGCCGGCGGCGCTGGTTGATCAGGTCGACCTCGTGCAGGAACCGCAGCGCCTCGCCGACGCCGAGCTCCTGGGCCCGGGCCTGGAACGCGCGGATGTCCTTGGGCAGGCAGCCGCCGCCGAAGCCGACGCCGGCGCGCAGGAACTTGTTGCCGATGCGGGCGTCGTAGCCGATCGAGCGGGCCAGCTGGGTGACGTCGGCGCCGGCCGCCTCGCAGACCTCGGCCATCGCGTTGATGAAGGAGATCTTGGTGGCCAGGAAGGCGTTGGCCGCGACCTTGACCAGCTCGGCGGTGGCGAAGTCGGTGACGACGACCGGGACCTCGCGGTCCTCGGTGACGGCCAGGTCGAACACGCCCTTGTGGGCCGCGTACAGCATGCCGGTCGCCCACTCCGACTTGATGCCAAAGATGACGCGGTTGGGGCGCAGCACGTCCTCGACGGCGACGCCCTCCTGCAGGAACTCGGGGCTCCAGGCGACCTCGACCCCGAGGTCGGAGGTGGTGTGCCGGGCCACCAGCTGCTCGATCCACTCGGCCGTGCCCACCGGTACGGTCGACTTGCCGACAATCAGCGCCTTGCGGGTCAGGTGCGGAGCCAGGTTCGACACGGCGCTCTCGACGTGCGAGAGGTCGGCGGCCATACCGTCGGCGCGCTGCGGGGTGCCCACGCAGATGAAGTGGATGTCGCCGAACTCGGCGACCTCCTCGTAGGACGTGGAGAACCGCAGCCGACCGGCCGAGAGATTCTTGCGGAGCAGCTCGTCGAGGCCGGGCTCGTGGAACGGCACGTCGCCGCCGGCCAGCTTCGCGATCTTGGCCTCGTCGATGTCGAAGCCGATCACCTCGTAGCCAAGCTCCGCGAAGCAGATCGCGTAGGTCGCGCCGAGGTATCCGGTGCCCAGGAAGGTCAGCCGGGGCCGCGCCGAACCTGAGGGCGCCGCGACGACGGGTGGGGTGCTGGGGTACGCGATGGTCACGCCTCTGTCTCCGCTCGATCGGGGTCCGCGCCGCCGACCCACCTGGTGGGATCGGGCCGACGTCGCCACGGCGAGGATAGACCCTCGGCGCCGGTGGTGCCTCCGGCTGTTTCGTTACTCGTCGGTATGCTCACAGCGGCGGACCGCTGAACGGCGGTTCAGTACCGCTGTGACAAGGGGGTTTGCCATGTTCGAGGCCTATTCGCTGCCCGAGGAGCACGTCGCGGTCCGTGAGGCGGTGCGCGCCGTGTGTGACGGAAAGGTGGCACCGAACGCCGCGGCTGCGGACGAAACCAGCGAGTTCCCCCAGGCGTCCTACGACGCGCTGCGCGCCTCGGACTTCCACGCCCCGCACATCCCCGCCGAGTACGGCGGCGCCGGCGCGGACGCCCTGGCCACCGCCATCGTCATCGAGGAGGTCGCCCGCGCCTGCGCGTCGTCCTCCCTCATCCCCGCCGTGAACAAGCTCGGCACCATGCCCCTCATCCTGGCCGGGTCCGAGTCCCTGAAGCAGCGCTACCTCACCCCGGTGGCCGCGGGCGACGCCATGTTCTCCTACTGCCTCTCCGAGCCCGAGGCGGGCAGCGACGCCGCCGGCATGAAGACCCGCGCCGAACTCGACGGCGACACCTGGGTCCTCAACGGCGTCAAGCGCTGGATCACCAACGCGGGCGTCAGCGAGTACTACACGGTGTTCGCCGTCACCGACCCCGCCGCCCGCTCCCGCGGCATCTCCGCCTTCGTGGTCGAGAAGTCGGACCCTGGTGTGAGCTTCGGCGCACCCGAGAAGAAACTCGGCATCAAGGGCAGCCCGACCCGCGAGGTATACCTCGACAACGTCCGCATCCCGGCCGACCGCATCATCGGCGACCCCGGCACCGGCTTCGGCACCGCCATGCGCACCCTGGACCACACCCGCGTGACGATCGCCGCCCAGGCCCTGGGCATCGCGCAGGGCGCCCTGGACTTCGCGCTCGGCTACGTCCAGGAGCGCAAGCAGTTCGGCAAGGCCATCGCCGACTTCCAGGGCATCCAGTTCATGCTGGCCGACATGGGCATGAAGCTGGAGGCGGCCCGCCAGCTCACCTACACCGCCGCGGCCAAGTCCGAACGCGGCGACGCCGACCTGACCTACTTCGGCGCGGCGGCGAAGTGCTTCGCCTCGGACGCCGCCATGTCCATCACCACGGACGCGGTCCAGCTCCTGGGCGGCTACGGCTACACCAAGGACTTCCCGCTGGAGCGCATGATGCGCGACGCGAAGATCACCCAGATCTACGAGGGCACCAACCAGGTCCAGCGGATCGTGATGGCCCGCCAGCTCCTCAAGGGCTGAGCTTGCGCACACACAGTCGACGAGGCCCACGGTGTGGGCCTCGTCGCTGTTGGAGCTGACGGTCAGGAGATGCTGACGGTCAGGAGATCTTGCGGCGGTACACCCGCATCGCGAAGGCGTACGCGACCACCAGGATGCCCACGCACCAGCCGAGGGCGACCCAGATGTCGGTGCCGACCGGCTGCTGTTCGAACAGGTGCCGGACCGCGTTCACGATGGACGTCACCGGCTGGTTGTCGGCGAAGGCGCGCACCGGGCCCGGCATGCTCGCGGTGGGGACGAAGGCCGAGCTGATGAACGGCAGGAAGATCAGCGGGTAGGAGAAGGCGCTCGCCCCGTCGATCGACTTGGCGGTCAGGCCCGGCAGGACGGCGATCCAGGTCAGGGCCAGGGTGAACAGCAGCAGGATGCCGAGCACGGCCAGCCAGGCCAGCGGGCTTGCGCCGGTGCGGAAGCCCATGAGCAGGGCGACCAGCACGACCACCACGACGGAGACCAGGTTGGCGACCAGCGAGGTGAGCACGTGCGCCCACAGCACCGACGAGCGGGTGATCGGCATCGACTGGAAGCGTTCGAAGATGCCGCTCTGCATGTCCTGGAACAGGCGGAACGCGGTGTACGAGATGCCGGACGCGATCGTGATGAGCAGGATGCCCGGCAGCAGGTACTGCACGTAATTGTCGGAGCCCGAGTTGATCGCGCCGCCGAAGACGTAGACGAACAGCAGCATGAAGGCGATCGGCATGATCGTCGTGGTGATGATGGTGTCCATGCTGCGGGCGATGTGGCTCAGGGAGCGCCGGGTCAGGGTGGCGGTGTCGCCGAGGAAGTGAGACATCGTCGTTCCTTTACTTGTTCGTGGCGACGAGGGTGAGGAACACGTCTTCCAGCGTTGGCTGCTTCTCGACGTACTCGACCTTGGCCGGCGGGAGCAGCTGCTTGAGCTCGGTGAGGGTGCCGTTCACGAGGATGCGGCCCTCGTGCAGGATCGCGATGCGGTCGGCGAGTTGCTCGGCCTCGTCGAGGTACTGCGTCGTCAGCAGCACCGTGGTCCCGCGCCCGGCCAGTTCCCGCACGGCGTGCCACACCTCGATGCGCGCCTGCGGGTCGAGGCCCGTGGTCGGCTCGTCGAGGAACACGACCGGCGGGTCGCCGATGAGGCTCATCGCGAGGTCCAGGCGGCGACGCATGCCACCGGAGTACGTCGCGACCTTCCGACCGCCCGCGTCCGTGAGCGAGAAGCGGGCCAGCAGGTCGTCCGCGATCCGGCCGGGGTTCTTCAGGTGCCGCAGCCGGGCGATGAGCATCAGGTTCTCGCGGCCCGTGAGGATCTCGTCCACGGCCGCGAACTGGCCGGTGAGGCTGATCGACTCGCGCACCTTCGCGGGCTGCGTCGCGACGTCGAAACCGTTGACAGTGCTCGTTCCGGCGTCGGCGCGCAGCAGCGTGGACAGGATGCGCACGACGGTGGTTTTGCCGGCGCCGTTGGAACCGAGCAAGGCGAATATTGTACCGGCGGTGATTTCGAACTCCACGCCGCGCAGGACGGGCGTCGTGCCGTAGGACTTCTCCAGGCCGTACACCTGGATCGCGCTGTTGCTCATGACGAGGCGTCCTTCCGGGGACTGATGCGGCGGATGCTGACGTTGCCGTAGTTGTTGTGCAGGTGGAGCTCGACCGTGCGGTCGCTGGTGGCGGCCTCGGGGTCGGGCTGGAGCTCGCTCAGCACGCGGCCGTTGGCCGAGCTGGCGTCGATCCACGCGGCGACGCCGGCCGGGACGCCGACCTCGATGTCCGCGTAGCCGTTGTCGAGCCGGATCGCGCCGCCGCCGACCTCGCGGAGGCGGATGGCACCGTGCGCGCTGCGGGCGGTCACGTCGCCCAGCGCCCGGTCGATGGTCAGCGCGCCCGAGGTGGCCGCCTCCACGTGCCCGGCGGCGGTGCCGAGCTCGAGGCTGCCGTGCGAGGCGCGCAGCTTGGCGTCGCCGTGGACGTGGCCGATGCGCAGGGCACCGTGGCCGGCGACGACGTTGAGCCGGCCGGTCACCTCGGCGATGTCCGTGCTGCCGTACGGCGCGTCGAGCACGAGGTCCGCCACCGTGTCGGCGGTGACGCCGCCGTACTTGGCCACGATCCGGGTGTCGCCGAGCACGCCGCGGGCCCGGACCGAGCCGTAGGCGTTCTCGACCGTGACCCGTGAGCCGGTCGGGACCTCGCAGCGCACGTCGACGGAGTCGCCCTTGCCGAAGAGGTTGAGGCGGCGCGGTACCTTCACCCGCACCCGCCCGCCGTCGAACGACACGGTGGCCTGGCGGGCGAGCGACTCGTCGCCGCCGCGGCCGGGATTGGTCGGGACGATCTCGACGACCACCTCGGTGGTGTCGGAGGCGACGATGTCGACGAGGGCGACGCCGACGTTGACGTCCAGGTCGATCGGGCCGGAAACGTCGTAGCTGGGCATGATGACCTCCAGAGGGCATGGCGAGTCAGCCCCGCCGCGGACGCCGGGACTTCGAGGACTGGATGAAAGCGGAGTGTTAGCGGGCCCAGCCGATGAAGCTGTCGCCCTTGGTGCTGCTCGGGCGCCGCGGCGGGGCGGCGCGGGGCGTCTCCGGGTCGAGCGCGGCGGCGATCGCGCGGACGAACCAGGTGTTCACCGACACCCCCTCCTCGGCCGCGGCCTGCTCGGCCCGGGCCTTGAGCCGGTCGGGCAGCCGCAGCGTGGTGCGGGAGGTGACGGTGTCGTCACCCGGCTCGGGCGCCGCGGCCGCAGTGGCCGGGGCGGCGGGAGCGGGTGCGGCGACCGGCTCGGCGGCCCGTGACACCACGAGGTGCGGGTCGCGTCCGCGGAGCACCAGATCGACCGAACCGGGCGCGATCTCCCGGGTGATCTCGCTGGCCACGTCGCTGAGCACGTTCAGCACCGTCAGCCGGGTGGCCGCTTCGAGCGCCCCGCTCAGCCGCTCAGCGACCGTGCGGGCCTCGGGGTCCCCGATCTCCGCCGCCGCGGCGAGCTGCGTCTGGAGTTCGGAGACGTACCGGTCGATGTCCATGACACCAAGTTAGCACCACCGTGGTGTCAACACAAGAGGAAGTGACACCACATGACACCACTTTCGGATTCCGCTGTCGGCGTAGGCACTTTTATAGCTGTAAGCCTGTAACGGTGTAATCGTGTAAGCATGATGATGCGACGAGGAGACGCCCCCTGGGGCCGTGGCGGCGGCCCGCGCAGCGAGCCCCCGCCGGCCGACGACGCGACCGCCTGGATCGGCGGCGCACTGCCGGAGACCTGGTTCCAGGGCCCGGCCGAGGTGACCATCGACCGCGACGAGATCCTGATCGTGGGCCGCCTGAGCGAGCCCACCCTGCCCGAGGACTCCACCGACGCCGACAAGACCGCCGCCGAACAGGGCCGTATCGCCGGCTTCCGCGAAACGACGCGCGACCAGCGAATCGGCATCGCCCAGCAGCTCGAACGCCGCTACCGCCGCAAGGTCGCCTGGGGCGTCCAGGTCGGCGACGTCCGGGAGCTGTTCACCACCCACTCAGCGCCGGTCATGACGCGGCTGCGGCAGGCCGAGCGGCAGGTGCTCGACACGCTTGTCGACTCGGGCGTGGCGCGGTCGCGCTCGGAGGCGCTGGCCTGGTGCGTCGCGCTCGTCGGCCAGCACGCCGACACCTGGCTGACCGAGCTCCGCGAGGCCATGGAGTCCGTAGATGAGCTGCGCAAGCGAGGCCCCGCCGTCTAGCGCGCCGCAGGTCATGCTGCAGCATGACCTGCCGCTGCAATAGGACCCGGTGCGGTTTTGAGGGGGTGTGGGTGGAGCGGAGCTCCCCCACTGCTCTTCAGGACATCCAACGGTAAACCCCGCTGCCAGGGCGCCCATACAGCGCTGAGCCTCCGCTGCCAGAGCACACGACCAGGTATCCAACGGTGCCCAAGGAAGCCTCCCCGGCGCGGAGGATAGGCTGGCCAGCCTATGGACACCCGAACCGGACTTCCCGTCGTCGGCATGGTGGGCGGGGGGCAGCTGGCCCGGATGACCCACCAGGCGGCCATCGCCCTCGGCCAGTCGCTGCGCGTGCTCGCCGTCTCCTCCACCGACGGGGCCGCCCTCGTCGCCGCCGACGTCCAGATCGGGCGGCACGACGACGTCGAGGCGCTGCGGGAGTTCGCCAAGGGCTGCGACGTCGTCACGTTCGACCACGAGCACGTGCCGGGCGAGCTCATCCGGCAGCTCGCCGGCGAGGGGTTCAACCTGCTGCCGGGCGCGGACGCGCTGCAGTACGCTCAGAACAAGCGGGTCATGCGCGAGCACCTCGGGAAACTCGGGTTCCCGATGCCGCGCTGGACCGACGGCGACGTCGCGGCGTTCGGGGACGAGGTCGGCTGGCCGATCATCGTGAAGACGGCGACGGGCGGGTACGACGGCCGCGGCGTGTTCGTCGCGCAGTCCATGGCCGACGTGCCGCCCGGGGTCGAGGTCATCGCCGAGGAAATGGTGCCGTTGCGCCGCGAGCTCGCCGCCGTCGTCGCGCGGTCGCCGTTGGGGCAGGTCGCGGCGTACCCCATCGTGGAAACCGTGCAGGAGGGCGGCATCTGCGTCGAGGTGCTCGCGCCCGCGCCCGGGCTGGACGAGGACGTCGCGGTGCGGGCCCAGCGCCTCGCCATCGACATCGCGACCGGGCTCGGCGCGGTCGGCATCCTCGCCGTCGAGCTGTTCGAGACCACGGACGGGCGGCTGCTCATCAACGAGCTCGCGATGCGCCCGCACAACTCCGCGCACTGGACCATCGAGGGCGCCCGCACGTCGCAGTTCGAGCAGCACCTGCGGGCCGTGCTCGACTACCCGATGGGCGACACCCGGCTCACCGCGCCCGCCGTCGTCATGGCCAACGTGCTGGGCGGCGAGGACGGCGGCATGTCCATCGACGAGCGCCTGCACCACCTGTTCGCCGAAGAGCCAACCGCCAAGGTCCACTTGTACGGCAAGCAGGTCCGCCCCGGCCGCAAGATCGGGCACGTCACGGTGCTCGGGGACGACCTGGACGACTGCCGCCGGCGCGCCCGCCGGGCGGCTCGCATTCTCGAGGAGGGGTACCAGCATTGAGCGCGCCAGTGATCGAGGTCGGCGTCATCATGGGCAGCGACTCGGACTGGCCGGTCATGCGGCTGGCGGCCGAGGCGCTGGACGAGTTCGGGATCGGCTACGAGGTCCGCGTCGTCTCCGCCCACCGCACCCCGCACCTCATGCTCGACTACGCCGGCGAGGCGGTGGCCCGGGGCCTGAAGGTCGTCATCGCGGGCGCGGGCGGCGCGGCCCACCTGCCGGGCATGGTGGCGTCGGCCACGCCGCTGCCGGTGATCGGCGTACCCGTACCGTTGAAGCATCTTGACGGTCTTGACTCGCTCATGTCGATCGTGCAGATGCCCGCCGGCATCCCCGTCGCCACCGTCTCGATCGGCGGTGCGCGCAACGCGGGACTGCTCGCGGTGCGCATCCTCGCGGCGGCCAACCCGGAGCTGCTGGCCAAGGTCCGCGACTTCCAGGAGTCCCTGCGGGCCATGGTCGCCGAGAAGGACGCCGCGCTGTCCGCCTCGCTAATTGAGGCGAAGCCCGCCGCGCAATGACCTACCCTGGGCGGCCATGGGACGGCTGCTCAACGTGATCGATGTCGAGGCGACGTGCTGGGAAGGCGCGCCGCCGCCCGGGCAGATCAACGAGATCATCGAGATCGGCGTCTGCGTCGTCGATCTGGACGCGCGGGAGCGGGTCGGCCGGGACCGCATCATGGTCCGGCCGGCGCGATCGACGGTCAGCCCGTTCTGCACGCAGCTGACCGGCATCACCGCCGAGGAGGCCGCCGCGGGCCTCGACTTCGCCGCGGCGTGCGAGCGGCTCAAGCGCGAACACCACGCCGACTCACGGCCGTGGGCGAGCTGGGGCGATTACGACCGCAAGCAGTTCGAGCGGCAGTGCGTCGGGGCCGTCCGGTACCCGTTCGGCTCCGTCCACGTCAACGCCAAGGCCACCTTCGCCGAGGCGCACGGCCTGCGCCGCCAGGGCATGGCCGGCGCGCTGAAGACGGCCGGCCTGCCCCTGGAGGGGCGGCACCACAACGGTGCCGACGACGCCTGGAACATCGCCGCCCTGGTCCTGCACCTCGCCGAGCGCGGACAGTTCCCCTACGGGGTCTGACCTGCGCGATCGACGATGGCTGTGCGGAGTACCGATGCGGAAGAGAAGATGTCGCCGCGCACCAGGCCGCTCGTCGGGTCGTCGCGGACCATCACCGAGCGGACGCCCAGGAACGCGTGGGTCGCCTTGTCGAAGATGAGCTCGGTGCGCATGCCCTGCACCTCGGTCAGGGCGACCGCCACGCCCGGGCGCCCGGCGTCGTCGGTGACGTCGCCGACCACGTCCACGCCGGGGATGCGCGCCACCGCGTCGAAGACGGCGGCCAGAGCGGCCGGTGACAGGTAGGCCTCGCGGATCAGGTCGGCGGCGGTGGTGAACGCCTGCTGGTCGCGCGGGTTGCCGCCGGAGGCGTGGTCGTAGAGGTACTTGCGCATCACCTCGGTGTCGGTCGGCAGGTCGGCGCGGTAGCCGCGTTCGTTGGGCAGCGGGAGGTCGCCGCTCTCGGTGCGCAGCAGACCTGGGCGGGAGCCGTCGGCCGAGAGCCAGACCGTCCGCTGTTCCTCCGGGAACGTCGCGCGGACGCCGGGCATCAGGGCGGCGGCCTTGGTGCGCGACTCGATGTACACGAACTGGTCGTCGCGTGGTGTGAGGGCCGTCTGCGCCCGGGCCTCCGCGGCCGCGCCGTGCAGGACCTCCGCCGCCGTCGCCGAGGCGTTGCCGTTGGGTGCGAGGGCCTGCGTGACCAGCAGGGCGGCGGTCACCACGGCGGCCAGGGCGCCGGCGAGGACCAGGCGGCGCTTCCATGGACGGTGCGTCGTCGGTCCGGCCGCGTGCAGCACCCGGTGGCGCAGCCGCGCGGGCGCGTGGTCGGGGGTTGCCGGGTCCAGGGCGGTGCCGAGGTCGTACAGCACGTCAAGCTCGTTCATCGATGCTCCCCAAAGCGTCACGGATCTGCCGGCGCGCGCGGTGCAGGCGCGAGCGCACGGTGCCGAGCGGAATGCCGAGGGTCTCGGCGACCTCCTCGTAGCTGCAGTCGCCCCACGCCACGAGCAGCAGCACGTCGCGGTCGCCCCGGGACAGCCGGGCCAGGGCGCCGGCGAGCGGGCCGTGCAGGGCCTGGGCCGAAACCGCCGCGTCGACGCGGTCGGTGAAGGCCGGGTGCACGTCGTCGGGGCCGGCCCGCGCGAGGGCGCGGTAGCGGGCGCTCTCCGCGCGATGCCGCCGGGCCAGCTCGCGGGTCAGGATGCCGAAGAGCCACGGCCGCGCGCTGGGCCGGTCCGCGTCGTAGCGGTGCCGGCGCTGGAACGCGGCCAGGAACGTCTCGGCGACGGCGTCCTCGGCCTGCTCCGGGCCGATGCGGCGGTGCGCGTACCGGTAGAGCTGCGCGGCGTACCGGTCGTAGAGCACCGCGAAGAGGCGCGGGTCGCGCACGGCCGCGGCGTCGTCGGCCCCGACGTCGGGGCCCGGCTCGGTCATCACCACGGTTCCATCGGCTTCCTCCCGGTGTAGCGCGGACGGTGGTACCGCACATGTCTCTGCGCAAGGGGCCGAACGGGTTCACGAGCGCAACCCTTTGTCTGTTTCTTCCGTTATCGGGAGGAGGCGTTCAAGCGGATCAAGGGGCGGTAAGGCATGACGGCGCAGCGAAGCGACAAGCTCGGCCGGTGGATGGCGCGCGTGGTGGTCGGCGCCGTCGCGGTGGGCTCGGCGCTCGCCTTCGGGACCGCCGCCGCCGCACCGCCCGGCAACGCGCCCGGGAGCGAGCCGGCCCGCGCGGTCAGCAACGTCGTCGTGGCCGGAGTGGCGTCCGTCACGTTGCTGCTCATCCTCGCCGGCGTCGTGCTCGCCGTCGCGCCGCGCTTGCTCCGGCTTGTGCGAGTCTTCAACGCCCGTCGATCAGTTCGCTGAGCAGGCATCGAAAAGGTCAGGCCTTTCCGGCTCCCGACGGTGACCCCACGCAGCGGTGTCGTAGCGGTACAGTGACCGCGACACTGGACGGTGAGGGGGATCGATGTCCGATTACTCGGCGGTCGGCGGGGTCGAGTCGTTCGAGTACAACCGCCGCGACAGTGCGCGTCACGACGCCGCCCTCGAGCTCATCGAGGAGGCCATCGCCTGCTACGCCCGGCTGCTCAACCGGGCCGTGGCCAACGGCAACGCCGCCGAGGGCGAGCGGCTGCAGGCCGAACAGGCCGCCTGCGTCACCGAACAGCGCCTCCTGCGCCCCGGCGGCGCGGCCGTGGACCGGGTGCTGAGCGAATACCCGGCCCTGATCGCCTGGCTCCGCGACCGCATCGGCTGACGCCGTCCACAGTGGATGGTCGGTCCGTCCCGTACGGTTGACGGGTGACACTTCCCGAGCGTTTGCAGGGGCTGCTCGCCCAGCCCAACCCGGCCGTCATCGCCACGGTGCGGCAGGACGGGCAGCCCGTCTCCGTGGCCACCTGGTACGTCTTCGAGGAGGGCCGCATCCTCGTGAACATGGACGCGGGCCGGAAGCGCCTGGCCTACCTGCGCGAGGAGCCGCGGGTCAGCCTGACGGTGCTGGACAAGGAGAACTGGTACACCCACATCTCCCTGACCGGCACCGTCGCCGAACTGCGCGACGACCCGGACCTGGCCGACATCGACCGGATCGCCAGGCACTACACGGGCGAGGAGTACGCCAACCGGGAGCGCCCGCGCGTGACGGCCGTGGTCGAGATCACCTCCTGGCACGTCTGGCCGCCGAAGGCGCTCGACTGACCGCTCAGGCCAGCTTGGCCACCAGGTCCTCGAGGGTCGTCACCGGCGCGTCGCACACGAAACCCCGGCACACGTACGCCGTGGCCGCGTCGTCGCGCAGGGGGCGGCCCTCCAGGAGCGGTACACCCGAAGCATCCGGCGCCCCGGCAACGATCACGGCCCCGGGCGGCGCGTGCCACCACGCCGCCGCGACGAGCGGGTCGGCCGGGTCGGGGGTGGCGATCGCGATCTCGAAGGGGCCGGAGTGCAGCGCCTCGCCCGCGGCGCACGCATAGCCCGTGAACCGGCCGTGCGTCGCGGCCACCACGGCCACCGTCGCGAGGCCCCGCTCGGCCGCCTCGCGGTAGGAGGTGTCGGCGGTCAGCGCCGAGTACGTCACCAGCGCCGCGCACACCGCCGAAAGCCCGGACGGCGTCGCGTTGTCGGTGATGTCGGCGGGGCGGGCCACGAGCGTCTCGGCGTCGTCGGCGGTGTCGAAGAACCCGCCCGAGTCCGGGTCGCGGAAGTGCGCCAGCGCGACGTCCAGCAGCTCCTTGGCCAGCGCGAGCCAGCGGCCGTCGCCGGTGGCCTGGTGGACCGCGCAGAACGCCTCCGCGACCGCGCCGTAGTCCTCCAGGACGCCCGCGGGCGCGCCGGCCACGCCGTCGCGGGAGACGCGGCGCAGGCGGCCGTCGACGAGGTGGGTGCCGGCCAGGAACTCGGCGACCGCGACGGCGAGGGAGATGGCGTCGGGGTCGTCGTACGCCTTGCCGTACTCGACCAGGCCCGTGATCGCCAGGCCGTTCCAGGCCGCGACCACCTTGCCGTCCCGGGCGGGCTGCGGCCGCTTCGCGCGCGCGGCGAGGAGGCGGGCGCGGATGTCGTGCCAGCGCTCGACGTTCATCGGGTCCTCGGGCAACTGCAGCACCGAGGCGCCGTGCTCGAAGGTGCCCTCCGGCGTGACCTGCAGCAGGTACCGCGCCCACGCGCCGTCCACGTCGCCGAGGAGCTCGTCGAGCTGCGCGGGCGTCCAGACGTACGTCAGGCCCTCCTCCCCGTCCGCGTCGGCGTCGAGGGCGGAGATGAAGCCGTGCCCGTCGTAGAGGTCCTGAGCCAGGAACGCGACGATCTCGCCGGCCACCCGGCGGCCGGTGCCACTGCCGGCGATGCGGTCGAGGTGGGTGTACACCCGCAGCAGCAGCGCGTTGTCGTAGAGCATCTTCTCGAAGTGCGGCACGGTCCAGGTGCCGTCCACCGCGTACCGGGCGAAGCCGCCGGCAAGCTGGTCGTACATGCCGCCGCGGGCCATCCGCTCGCAGGTGAAGCGGACCGCGTCGAGGATCGCGTCGTCGCGCGTGCGCTGGTAGTGCCGCAGCAGGAACAGCAGGGCCATGTGCGGCGGGAACTTGGGCGCACCGCCGAAGCCGCCGTGCTGGTCGTCGTAGGTCTGCATGAGGGTGGTGGCGGCGGCTTGCAGTACCGACGCGTCCAAGGGGTTGGAAGGCGGCCGCTCGGCGACCTGGCGCACCGCCTTGACCACCGCCGCGCTCTGCTGCAGGACCCCCTCGCGCTGCTCGTGCCAGGCGCCGGCCACGGCCTGCACGAGGCGCACGAACGCGTCGCGCGGGAAGTAGGTGCCGCAGTAGAACGGCTCGCCGTCGGGCGTGGCGAACACCGTCATCGGCCAGCCGCCCTGGCCCGTCATCGCCTGGGTGGCCGTCATGTAGACCGCGTCGACGTCGGGCCGTTCCTCGCGGTCGACCTTGATCGGTACCGTCAAATCGTTGATCACCGCCGCGACGCCCTCGTGCTCGAAGGACTCGTGGGCCATCACGTGGCACCAGTGGCACGCGGCGTAGCCGACCGAGATGAGCACCGGCACGTCGCGGCGGCGCGCCTCCTCGAACGCCTCGGGCGACCACTGCCACCAGTCGACCGGGTTGTCCTTGTGCTGCTGCAGGTAGGGCGAGGTCGCCCCGGCGAGACGGTTGGCCATGTGGGTCAGGCTACCCAGGCTGGTTGCGTACATGTGCGGATGAGCGCGGCACCCACGCGACGTCACGCTGAATGGCATGTGCGGGGCGCCTGCTGCGGCCGACGGCGGTGTTCGTCGCGGTGTGGCCGCGGCGCTCGTCGACGTGCTGCGGTTCGCGGCCGGCCCGCAGCACGAGAAGGTCGAGGGCGTCGATCACCGGCGCGGCCCGGTCGGCGGCCCGGAGCCGGGCGAGGCCGCGCGCATAGGCGTCGTCGTCGATCAGCACCAACGGCGTGTGGGCGGCCCGGTCGAAACTGCCCAGGACGGCCGCCATGGTCGGCGCGGTGACCTGCGGCACCGGTTCAAGAGCAAGGGCAACGAATCCACTGGTACCGAACGATCCCGCCACCTCCGCCGCCGACGGATACCGCGCGTCGAGCACGGCCGCGGCCTCGGGGAAGTAGCGGAACAGCGAGACGCCGTCGGGGCGGCCGGCGAACACGGACCGGATCAGCACCAGGCCGCCGGGGCGCAGCACGCGCCTGATCTCGGCCGCGGCCGCGCGCAGGTCGGGGATGTGGTGCACGACGGTGGAGAGCCAGACCGCGTCCAGGGACCCGTCCGGGAGCGGGATGTGCGCGGCGTCTCCGTCCCCGATCGGCTCCGTCGCGGCCGCGCGCATGGCCGGGGACGGGTCGAGGCCGTGGGGGCTCAGGCGGTACCAACGGCGAAAGGCGGCCATCCAGTGACCGGTGCCGGCGCCGAGGTCGAGGATCCGCGTCCGCGCGTCGGGGCGCAGGTGGTGGGCGATGCGCTCGCGCCACGCGCGGAGGCCTTCATCCTGCGGGTGCCGACCGGCCACGAACGCGGCCGCGGCCCGGGTGTCGTAATCGATGATCGCCACCCGGTCAGTCTGGACACGCGCCCCGTTTCGTGCCACAGTTCTAGAACAGTAGACAGTTCTAGAACTGTGGAGGCTCATCATGGCTGAGCTGCTCATCCGGCCGCGCCGCGACGTCGAGCGCGGGCCGCTCATGGGCGACCCGGGCGCGCTGGGGCGGTTCGGGGAGTACGGCGGGCGGTACGTGCCCGAGTCCCTCAACGGCGCCTGCCGCGAGGTCGAGGACGCGTTCCGCGAGGCGTGGGCCGACCCGGGGTTCCGCGGGCAGCTCGACCGTTTGCTCGCGACGTACGCGGGACGGCCGACGCCGCTCACCCCCGCGCTGCGCCTGTCCACCGAGCTCGGGGTGACCGTCCTGCTCAAGCGCGAGGACCTGACGCACACCGGCTCGCACAAAATCAACAACGTGCTCGGGCAGGCGCTGCTGGCCAAGCGCATGGGGCGGACGCGGCTGATCGCCGAGACCGGCGCCGGCCAGCACGGCGTGGCCACGGCGACCGCGGCCGCGCTGTTCGGCCTCGACGCGACGGTGTTCATGGGCGCCAAGGACATCGAGCGCCAGGAGCTCAACGTCTTCCGCATGCGCATGCTGGGCGCCGAGGTCGTGCCCGTGCACACCGGCGCGCAGACGCTCAAGGACGCGACCAGCGAGGCCATGCGGCACTGGGTGGGCGCGGTCGCGACGGCGCACTACTGCATGGGCTCGGTGCTGGGCCCGGCGCCGTACCCCTGGATGGTCCGTGAATTCCAACGCGTCATCGGCGACGAGGCGCGGCGTCAGTGCGCGACCGAGCTGCGCGCCGCGGTGCCCGACTATGTGGTCGCGTGCGTGGGCGGCGGCTCGAACGCGGCCGGCACCTTCGCCGGCTTCGTCGACACGCCGGCCCGGCTGATCGGCGTCGAGGCCGAGGGCGGCGCGGGGGCGAGCAGCGGCTCCCTCGGCGTCCTGCACGGCGTGCGCTCGATGTTCCTGCAGGACGAGGACGGCCAGGTCGCCGAGGCGCACTCCATCGCGGCCGGCCTGGACTATCCGGGCATCGGGCCGGAGCACGTGCACCTGCGGGACCTCGGGCGGGCGCGGTACGTCACGGTCTCCGACGCCGAGGTCGTCGACGCGGCCATGCGCCTAGCGCGGACCGAGGGCATCATCCCGGCCCTGGAGTCGGCGCATGCCCTGGCCTGGGTCATGCGGGGCGAGCTGCCGGCGGGTTCGACCGTGCTCGTCACGGTGTCGGGGCGGGGCGACAAGGATCTCGGATCGTTGCGGGGGGCGTTGTGAAGCTGCTGATGCCGTACATCACGGCCGGCATCACGCCGTCGTGGACCTCGTACCTGCCGGCGTTCGCCGCGGCGGGCGCTTCGTACATCGAGGTCGGGCTGCCGTTCTCCGATCCCACGCTGGACGGGGCGACGATCCAGGAGGCGACCGCGGCGGCACTCGCGCGCGGGGCGACCCTGGATCGAATATTCGCCGATCTGTCGGAGATCTCGGTTCCGGTACCGCTGATCGCCTCGACCTACGCCAACCTGGTCATCCGCTCGGGCGCGGCGGCCTTCGGAGCCCGGTTGCGGGCCGCCGGATTCACCGCGTTGATCGTGCCCGACCTGCCGCTCGAGGAGTCCGCCGAGGTCGCCGAGCACATCGACCTCGTGCTGCTCGCCTCCCCCGCGACCCCGGACGCGCGCCTGACCGAGATCGGCCGCCGCAGCAAGCATTTCGTGTACGGCGTGACGGTCATGGGCACCACCGGTGAACGCACCGAGCTGGCCGCCTCGGCCTCGTCCCTGGCCACCCGCCTCAAGGCCCGGACCTCGCTGCCGGTCTTGCTAGGATTCGGCATCTCGACCCCGCCCCAGGCCGCCGAGGCCGCACAATTGGCCGACGGCGTCGTGGTCGGCGCGGCCGTGATGCGCCGAATCCTCGACGGCGCCACCCCCGCGGAGGCCGCCGAGTTCGTGGGCTCGCTGCGGTCGGCGATGTAGTTGCTCAAGGAGGCTGGACGCTTGCCCCGGGACGGCGAACCCCGCTACCGAGCCATCGCCACCGACCTGGCGGCGAAGATCCACAGCGGCTTCTACGCCCCTGGCACCGCGTTACCGGCGCAGCGCGAGCTGAGCACGGCGTACGGCGTGACGCTCATGACCCTCCGCCAGGCCCTGCGCCAGCTCAGCGACGAGGGCCTCATCGACCAGCAGCCGGGGCGGGGCACCTTCGTGTCGCCGCCCCACCTGGCCTACCGCCTCGGTTCCCTGCGAAGCCTGACCGACGACCTGCGCGACCAGGGCTTCGAGGTGCGGACCACGGTCATCTCGGCCGCGCTGGTCGACGGTTCCCTGCGCCTGGAACGGGTCCGCGAGTTCCGCGGCCGCCCGTCCATCCATCAGATCTCCTGGATCGCACCCCCACACGCCGCCCCGCTCGCGGACGTCGACTTCACCACGACGGCCCTCTACACCGCCCTGTCCTCGATCGGCGTCCCGGTCGTCCGCGCCACGGAGACGGTGCGGCCGGATCTGCTGCCCGAGCCTTCCCGGGTGTACCTGCACGAGCCCGCCAACACACCCGTCTTCATCAGCACCAGGGTCACGTACACGCTGGACGACACCGCGGTGGTCTCGGACCGCGCGGTGATCCTGGGCTCGGCCATGGAGATCAAGGCGGAACGCGCGGCTACCGCGCTGTCCCTGACCTGGTCCGGATTTTAGACGTGTCCGCGGAGCGATTCGTCGTACGTCACCACCGGGTCCCCGCCGAGCACGCCTTTGGCCGCCCGCTGAAACGCCGTGGCCTGACTGCGCCGCTTGAGCTGGATCGCCAGCTCCCCACATCCGCCCCGCCCGTCGAGCCGCGCGATGGCGCCGGCGGGCAGGAGGGCAACGGCATCGGGCTGCCCCGACGGCCGCGCGACGACGCCGACCACGCTCCCGGCAACCCCACGCCCGCTCCGCGTGACGGTGACCCGCTCGCCGAGCTTGAGCCCACGCCCGTCCACCGCCAACATTTCGGCGTCCCCTTGCACGGCGCGCCCCTGCACCAACGCGGCCCGCTGCAGCCCGGAACTCCGCACCGCCGTCAGCACCGTCACCTGCTCGAGCTGCATCCGCCCGGTGGCCACACTGACATCGAACAGCGTGTCATCGCACTCGACCGCCTGAGCCTCGGGCAACTCCCCGATCCGCTCCACCTGCTGCGGCGTGAACCGTCCGACGAGCCGTACGTCGACGCCTCCCGGCAGATCGGCGAACCGCTCGGTCCCCCCGAAGCGATCGAGCACCACGAACGCCCCAACGGCAGCGACCGCAAACCCGGCAACCCCGGCAATCCCCCGCCTGCTCACACTCGGTGACGCTAGGGCAACACGCCCTCAGGACCGAACACCCGCCCGGTGTGTCAACCCAGCCTCACACCCGCCGCTCACCCTCCCGCCTCACCCCCTCCCGACTCGGTGTTGCGGCGGGGATGAGCAAGGGGGGTCGGCGTCAGGCGGTCGGGGCGGTCCAGTGGGGGTCGCGGCCCAGGTAGCGCAGGAGGGTTGCGGTGTCGTCGTCGGAGGAGGTGGCGGGGACGATCGCGGCGTAGGCGCCCCAGGCCCGGAGGGGTTCGGTGAGTTCCTGAGCGACCTTCAGGAGGTCGCGGGACAGGGCGTTGTCCAGTGGGGAGGGCTGGCCGGTGGCACGGGCGATGTCCCAGGCGTGCACGGCGGCGTCCAGGGCGCAGGCACCCGCGGCCAGCCAGGCCGGGAGTTTGCCCTGCGGGAGCGGGGTGGGGACCTCGGGGGCGTCCTGCTTGATCGTTGCGTACGTCGCGGCGGAGGACTGCATTGCCTCCTCGGCGAACGCGGCCAGAGCGGTGAAGCTGACCTCCGAGGTTACCTCCGAATGTTCGTTCGCAGCGGTCTCCGCCGGCAGGTGGCCGGTCGGGGCGAAGGGGTCGAACGTCGGCCAGCCCGAGCCGGTCACCGCGGCGGCGTAGCCGAGTTGGTCGCCCGCCGCGTGCTGGAGGACCTGGGCGACATTCCATTCGGTGCAGGGGGTCGGGCGGAGCCAGTCGGATTCCTTGATGCCCGCGATGGCTGCGCGCAGGGCTCGGTGGGACTCGTCCAGCACGGTCCAGGTGATGTTCGGCTGCTCGTTCATCGTTCCGGCTCCCGTCAGCTTGCCGTCCTTGTGACACCCTCACTCTATCAGAACGGAATGTTCCATTCCAGTAGCAAGGCATGATCCAGTGAGCGGGGCGTTGCTCTCTTGGCGGGCGCTCAGCCGGTGCCTTCGGACCTCAGGTGGCGGCGTTGGACCTGGCGGCGTTCGCGGAGGACGGACTGGAGGCCCTCCGGGGACAGGGGCGGGAAGAACAGGAAGCCCTGGGCCGACGTACAGCCCAACTCCGTCAAGCGGGCTCGCTGCTCCGGGTTTTCCACGCCCTCGGCCACCACGCGAAGGCCCATGCGCCGGGCCAGGTCCACGGTGGTTTGGACGATTGCGCCGGCCTTCGGGGAGTCGAGCATCTGGGCCACGAACTCGCGGTCGATCTTGACCTCCTGGACCGGGACTCTCGTCAGGAGGGTGAAGGCCGAATAGCCGGTGCCGAAGTCGTCCACCGCCAGCTGTACGCCCAGTCGCTGCACGCGCGAGAGGACGTCGTCGATCACCGGGGAGTTGGAGAGCATGACGGTTTCGGTGATCTCCAGGACCAGGAACTCGGCGGGGAGGCGGTGGCGGGACAGGAGGTCGTTGATCGTCTCGGGGAGCTGGCGTTCGGCGAGGCTGCGGGCCGAGATGTTCACGGCCACGGGTACCGCCAGGCCCGCTCGGCGCCAGCCTGCGGCCAGGAAGATGGCTCGTTCCAGGACCCAGTGGGTGAGCGGGCCGATCAGCTCGCTCGCCTCCACCGCGGGGAGGAACTGGGCGGGCATCAGGCGGCCGCGGCGGGGGTGGCGCCAGCGGATCAAGGCTTCGACGCTGGTGACCGGGGCGGGGACGGCGGCAGCGGCGGCGGCCGACTTGCCCGGCTGGCGCTGGCTCGGGATCGAGCGGCCGGGGACGGGGCCGCTCGAGACGACGGGCGAGGCGGCCCCCGGGACCAGGGCGATCGCCGGTTGGAGTTCCAGGGTGAGCTGGCCGTCGCCCGGGGAGTTCAGGGCCTCGCGGAGTTCGGCCAGGAGGGCCAGGCGGTCGGTGCTGGCGTCGTCGCGCGCCGGGTCGTACCAGGCAACGGGTTGGGCGCCGTTCTTGGCCTGGTACATGGCGATGTCGGCGCGGCGGAGGAGTTCGGTCAGGTCGGCCGAGCCGGCCGGGGCCACCACGACGCCGATGGACGTTTCCTTGGAGAGGGTCACGCCGTCGATCTCCATGGGGGTGGCGATCTGCGCGCCGAGCTTGCGGGCCCGTTCCACCGCGGCGGCGAGGGCCAGGTCGTCGGCGCCCGCGGCCATGTCGGTGATGAGGATCGCGAACTCGTCGCCACCGAGCCGGGCGCACAAATCAGCGGAACGGCCGAGCGAAAGACCAGCAGAAGACGAGAGATCGACAGATGGGTCGAACGAGTCACGCACCCGGCCGGCGATGACCTTCAGGACCTCGTCGCCCGCGGTGTGGCCCAGGGCGTTGTTGACCTCTTTGAAGTCGTTGACGTCCAGTAGCAGCAGGGCCACCGGGGCGCCCGGAGCGCGCGCGGCCAGCTGGAGGTTGCCGCGGGCCAGCAGGGCGGCGCGGTTCAGGAGGCCGGTCAGGGGGTCACGCACCGCGTCGTACGTCGTGCGCTCGCTCATCGCCCGCAGCTCGCCGTGCGTGATGGCGTCGTGCAGCGCGGCGGCCAGGGCGTCGCCGAAGGTGGCGAGCATCAGGCGGTCGCGCGGGCGCTGCGGTTCCGGGCCGGCCAGCTGGAGCTCGCCCACGGCGACCGAGCCGACGGTCAACGGGCGGCTCGTGTAGGGACCGGGCGGCAGCTCCCCGTGCGAGCGGCCGCCCGACAGGACGATCCTCGCGGCGGGGACGTGGAAGAGGCGGATGGCGCCCGTGATGCCGGCCCGGGCGGCGTCGCGCTCGTTGAGGCGGTTCAGGTCGCGGGCCACGTCGGCGAATTCGGACCAGGTGCGGCGCTCGTCGTCCTCGCCGATGCGGTTCGCGTAGAACTGGTGCATCAGCCAGAGGACCGGCGGCAGCAGCAGGAGCAGGAAGCCGCTCGTGACGCACGCCCAGACGATCACCAGGCCGACGGCCACGTTGCCGACGAGCATCAGGGGTGTGCTGGTGACCATGGTCGACACGGTGGCCCGCAGGTCGCCGCCGGCGGCCACGATGCGCAGGACCACCAGGGCGAAGGTGGCCACGAAGTACACCGCCGCGGCGGCGCACAGGGCGGCCACGAAGCGGGGCGGCAGGCCCTCGCGGTCCGGGCCGCTGCCCCAGATCACGACCATGACCAGGGTGGCCAGGCTCGCGCCGACGGTCAGCGCGGCGACGCCGTAGATGCTCTCGCGGACCGGGCGGGCGCGGCTCGCGCGGGCGTCGACCACGTGCAGGGCGGCGTGGGCGGCGGCGAAGCCGAGCAGGGCCACGGGCGGGACCAGCTCGGGCGGCAGGCTCGCGAGCAGGACCACCACCGCGGCCTCGCCCCAGGCCAGCCGGGCCAGGCCACCGCCGGCACGGACGCGCAGGCGGGCCAGCTGGGACACCATGGCGACGGCCCCGCCGACCAGCACCGCCGTCGGCACCGCGGGCAGTCCGTCGACACTGAACCGATTCAATGCGGCCGCGACCGTGCCCTCGGGCAGGCGGGAGGCGGCCACCAGAGCGGCGACGACACCCAGAGCGGCGACGGTCACCATCAGCGCGATCAGGCGCGACGGCAGGGAACGATCGGCACGCACCGAAGTGGTCACCCCCACCACCGGCCGCAAACCGCGAAAGGCCGTGTCGCAGAAAAGCGAAGGCGGGATGCCAGGAGGCGAATGGCCGTCACCGGTGCCCCCTTCCCCTGCTCCACAGGGATGCGCGCCCGGCAAGGTGGAACGCGCACCTCGTGAAGGCTAAGCCACGCGGGATGGGGACAACAGTGGCCAGCGATGCGTTTCTAACTCAGATCATCGACCGGCACTACTCAGGGGGACTGGCCGGGTCCGATGCCTGGTCGCCCTTCTTCGGGGCGTCCGGGTCGGGGAACTCGGCCGGCAGGCGGCGGATCCGCATGGTCATGTTGCGGATCAGGAAGACCGTCGCGATGCCCAGGAGCACGATGATGAGCAGCCCCATGGGGCCGGCCAGGCCCCCGGAGCGGGTGTCGCCGAAGTTGTTCTCGGCCAGAACGTCCAACGCGCCCATAAAGCTCACCTTACGCCGGTGAAGAGATCGTCTTCCGGTGTGGTGGTCTCGACGAAGGACTTGACCAGTTCGTAGTCCTCGGTGGGCCAGATCTTCTGCTGCAGGTTGAGCGGCACCGCGAACCAGAAGCCGTCCGGGTCGACCTGCGTGGCGTGGGCGCGCAGGGCGTCGTCGCGCACCTCGAAGAACTCGCCGCACGGCACGCGGGTGGTGGTGCGCTGGTCGGCGTCGGGGTACTCCTCGCCGTCGTGGCGCTCCTGCCACTGCTTGAGCCATTCGGTGTACGGCGACTCGCCCGTCGCCTCCAGCATGGCCTCGTGCAGCATGGTCATCCGCTTCCGGGACCAGCCCATGTTGTAGTACAGCTTCAGCGGCTGCCACGGCTCGCCCGCGTCCGGGAAGCGCTCCGGGTCGTTGGCGGCCTCGAAGGCGGCCACGCTGACCTTGTGCGTCATCACGTGGTCGGGGTGCGGGTAGCCGCCGCGCTCGTCGTAGGTGGTGATGACGTGCGGCTTGAACTCGCGGATGATCTTCACCAGCGGCTCGGCGGCGACCTCGGGGTCCATCAGGCCGAAGCAGCCCTCGGGCAGCGGGGGCAGCGGGTCGCCCTCGGGGAAGCCCGAGTCGACGAAGCCGAGCCAGGCCTGGCGCACGCCGAGGATCTCGCGGGCCCGGTCCATCTCGGCGCGGCGGATCTCGGCGATGTTCTCCCAGATCTCGGGGCGGTCGAGCTTCGGGTTGAGCACGCTGCCGCGCTCCCCGCCCGTGCAGGTCACAACCAGGACGTCGACCCCGTCGGCCGAGTACTTTGCCATGGCGGCCGCGCCCTTGCTCGACTCGTCGTCGGGGTGTGCGTGCACCGCCATCAAGCGCAACTGCTCGGTCACGAGCTATCCCTCCAGAGAGACCCGCCGCGAGGCGCGGCGACATTCCGACCCTATTGTGGTCGGTACCTCTGACAAAAAACGACGAGGACGCACTCCCGTGACAGCACCAGAAGAGACGCACGCCACAGCCAAGTACCCGCCGGGCCGCTACGGCCGCCGCCGGGAGCCGCAGCCGCGGCGCCGCTGGCTGGTGTTCGCGCTGGCCGCCGTGGTGGCGGCGGCGGGGCTGGCGATCGCGTGGCAGCTGTACCAGCAGTACGGGCCGCAGGACTTCGAGCCGCAGGTCCAGCGCTTCTACAACGTCACCGACGACGGCATCTCGGTCGAGTTCGTCGTGCGCAAGGAGCCCGACCAGCGCGCCACCTGCAGCGTCCGGGCGCGCAACGCCGCCGGCGAGGAGGTCGGGCTGGCCCAGGTCGACGTGCCCGAGGGTGCCGAGGCGTTCGTCACATATCGCCTGGCCACGAGCGATCGCCCGGTCACGGTCGAGGTACCGGCGTGCGGGCCCTTCAAACAGCGCTGAAATTGAAGTGGCGGCGGTGATGCGAGTCACTGGTACGTTAGTAGTTTGACCGAGCGTGCCCGTAAGGAGATCTTCAGTGTCGACCACCGACGGCAACCAGGCCACCACCTGGCTGTCGCAGGACGCCTATGACCGGCTGCAGGCGGAGCTCGACGAGCTCATCGCCAACCGCCCGGCGGTAGCCGCCGAGATCAACGCACGCCGCGAAGAGGGCGATCTGCGCGAGAACGGCGGCTACCACGCCGCCCGCGAGGAGCAGGGCAAGGCCGAGGGCCGGATCTTGTACCTCAAGGAGTTCCTCCGCAAGGCGGTCGTCGGCGACGCGCCGACCTCGAACGCCGTCGCGCCCGGCACCGTGGTCACCATCCAGTTCGACGACGACGAGGACGACACCGAGAAGTTCCTCCTCGGCTCGCGGGAGATCGCCGCGACCACGGACCTGACCGTCTACAGCCCGGAGTCGGCCCTCGGTAAGGCCATCATGGGCTCGAAGCGCGGCGACGTGGTGACCTACACGGCGCCCAGCGGCGCCGCGATCAAGGTGAAGGTCATCGAGTTCGAGCCGTTCGCCGGATAACACGGACGACAGCGCGGGCTACACAAGCAATCACACAACTGTGTAGCCCGCCGTCCGAAGCGCGTTGAGCAACCGGTCGGAGTGCTCAGACCCCCGGGTCTCGACCGAGAACCCCAGCTCGACCTCGCCGAGCTGCAACCGCGAATCCTGCCGCCGATGCGCCACGTCGACGACGTTGGCCCCCTGCTCGGCGATGTAGGTCAGCAGCTTCGCCAGATGCCCCGGCCGGTCCCCGCACCGCACGGTGAACGTGAGGTACCGCCCAGCGGCCGCCAGCCCGTGCTCGATCACCCGGACCATGAGCATCGGATCAATGTTCCCGCCCGACAGCACGGCCACCACCGGCGTCTCCACCTGCACCACCCCGGCGAGCAGCGCGGCGACACCCACGCTCCCGGCCGGTTCGACGACCATCTTCCCGCGCTCCAGCAGCATCAGCAGCGCCCGCGAGATGTCCTCCTCGGTCACCGTCACGACCTCGTCGACCAGCTTGGAGACGTGCGCGAACGTGATGTCCCCGGGCCGCCCGACCGCGATGCCGTCCGCGATCGTCCCGAACGCGCCGAGCCGCACCGGCCGCCCCTTGGCCAGCGACGGCGGGAACGCGGCCGCGTCCGCCGCCTGCACGCCGATGACCCGCACATCGGGCCGCAGGGCCTTGATCGCCACGGCGAGGCCCGAGACCAGCCCGCCCCCGCCGGCCCCGGTGATCACGGTCTTGACCTCGGGCACCTGCTCGAGGATCTCCAGCGCGACGGTGCCCTGTCCGGCGATCACGTCCGGATGGTCGAAGGGATGGATGAACACCGCACCGGTACGCTCGGCGAACTCCTGCGCCGCCACCAGCGCCTCGTCCACGGTGGACCCGGCGAACTCGACGGTCGCGCCGTAGCCCTTGGTCGCGGCGATCTTGGGTAGCGGGGCGCCGACCGGCATGTAGACGGTGCTGGCGATGCCCAGCAACCCCGCCGCCAGCGCGACGCCCTGGGCGTGGTTGCCGGCACTCGCCGCCACCACCCCGCGGCGGCGCTCCTCGTCGGAGAGGCGGGCCAGCCGCACGTAGGCGCCGCGGACCTTGAACGACCCGGCCCGCTGCAGGTTCTCGCACTTCAGCCAGGTCGGGCCGCCGAGCTTGGCGGTCAGGGGCCGGCTCGGCTCCACCGGGGTCAGGCGGGTCACGCCGGCCAGCAGCTTCCGCGCCGCTTCGATCTCGGTGAGGGTGACGAGATCCGCTGAAACGGTCATGCCCTGATAGTCCCACCTTCGGCGAGGACGGAGTCGCGGGCCCGCAGCCGCGCCACCCGGCCGTACTGTGCGCTGGTCACATGCGCGACGATCAACACCGCGAACCCGGCGGCGAGCACGAACAGCGCCGCCGACGGGAGGTACAAGAGCAGCTCTCTTCCGAAAAGGTGCCCGGCGAGCGCGTCGTCGACGACCCGCCCGTCCCTGGCCTGCGTGCGCACCAGCCCGATCTCCGCCGCGGTCTCCCGCGAGGCCAGCCAGGCGATCAGCAGCGTCGCCGCCCCGACCAGCGACGTCCCCCGAAACGCCCAGGTCAGCAGGGTCATGCGGCGGCGCGGCTCGGGCGCGCGGCCGACGCTGTCGACGACCCGGTGCGAGCGCACCCCGAAGGCGGCCAGGTTGGACCGCGCGCGGCTCACCCAGCCGATCCACACCAGCGCCGCGATCACCAGCAGCACGGCCCGCCCGGCCCAGCCGACGAGCCGCAAGGTGGTCGCCAGCGCCGCGGTTTCTGGGCCCGGATGGTGTACCGCATGCAGGTCCGCCAACGGCAGAAACGCGATACCGAGATTGAGCAGGGCCGCCGCCGCGACGGCCACCATCGCGGCGTTCGCCCAGTGTGCGAGGGCCCGGATCATCGGCGCCGCGCCGCCATCCGGGGCCAGCCCGGCGCGTTCCGGCGCCACGGTGCGGCCTGTTCGAGCTGCCCGGCCAGGGCGAGCAGGAGCGGTTCGGCGCCGGGCGGCCCGATCAGCTGGACCGCGGCGGGCAGCCCGTCCGCGCGCACCCCGACCGGGAAGACCAGGCCCGGGAAGCCGGCGAAGTTCCACGGCGCCGCATAGGGCGCGTACCGCGTGTTGACCATCATGTTCGCCGCCCACGAGCGCGCCGACCAGCGCTCCGCGGCCGGGGGCGGGCCGGCGAGCGCCGGGGTGATCAGCACGTCGTAGCCGCCGTCGCCGAACCAGTGCTGGCAGCGCTCGCGCCAGGCGGCCCGGTCGGCCGCGCGCACCAGGCCCCGTTCCAGCGCGCGCTCGCCGAGGGCCACGTGGCGGCGGGTGCGCGGCTGCAGCGCGGACCTGTCCAGCTCGGCGGCGTCGGTCGCGGCCCCGGCGAACCAGGTGGCGAGGACCCGGGTGGCCAGGGCGGGCGTGTACACCGGGTCGGCCTTGACCGCGCCGTGGCCGTGGGCGAGCAGCAGCCGTACCGCATCGCTCAGGCCCTTTCTCGCCCCCGCGTCGGGGAACACGCCGGCGACGGGGCTGCGCGCGGACACCGCGATCCGCAGCCGGGCGGGTTCGGTGAGCGCGTGCGGCGTACGGCCGGACAACACGCTGAAGCCGAGGTGCGCATCGGCGACCGTGGTGGCCAGGATGCCGTTCTCGGCGAGCCCGTACCAGTCGGTGCTGCCGATCCCGGCCGGCACCGCGCCCAGGCCCGGCTTGAGCCCGACGATCCCGCAGCAGGCGGCCGGGATGCGGATCGAGCCGAGCCCGTCGTTGCCGTGCGCGATCGGCACCAGCCCGGCCGCGACCGCCGCGGCCGAACCGCCCGAGGAGCCGCCGGGGGTACGGTCGGTGCGCCACGGGTTGCGCGTGATCGTGCCCGCGTCGTCGGTGGTCGCGAAGATCCCCAGCTCCGGCATGCGGGTCACGCCGACCACGACCGCGCCGGCCCCGCGCAGCCGCCGGACCACCTCGTGGTCGCGGTCGGCGACGGGGCTGCGCGCGGCCGCCGAGCCGCTCCAGGTGGGCAGCCCGGCGACCGGGACGTTCTCCTTGACCGCGACCGGCACCCCGGCCAGCGCGAGGTTGGCGAGGTCCGGCTGATCGTCGACGATCTCCGCCTCGGCGATGGCCGCCCCGCCGCGCACCTCGCGAAAGGCACCGACGATCCGGTCGTACGCCCTGATCGAGTCCAGATGGTCCGCGACGACCGCGGTCGCCGAGGTGTCACCGCGCCGTACCGCGCGCGCGATCTCCTTGGCCGTGGCCCCTACCCAGGTGGTTGCGCGAGCCGGCATCGAACACCCTTCCCGTACCCATCTCGGCGGTGCGGTCAAGTGTGTCAACGAGCGAGCGCGTACTCCAGATCGGCCAGAAGATCGTCGATCGTCTCGATTCCGACGGACAACCGGACGAGGTCCCCCGGCACTTCCAGCGGGCTCCCCGCGGCACTCGCGTGGGTCATGCGTCCCGGGTGCTCGATGAGCGACTCGACCCCACCCAGCGACTCCCCGAGCACGAAGAGCCGGGCGCGGTTGCAGATCTCGACGGCGTGCTCCTCGCTCTGCGCGCGGAAGCTCACCATCCCGCCGAAGCGGCGCATCTGCTTGGCCGCCGTCTCGTGGCCGGGATGGTCGGGCAGCCCCGGGTACAACACCTGCTTGATGTCCTTGTTCCTGGACAGGAACTCGACGACCTTCTCGGCGTTGTCGCAGTGCCGGTCCATCCGCACGCCGAGCGTCTTGATCCCGCGCAGGGTGAGCCAGGCATCGAACGGCCCGTTGATCGCGCCCATCGCGTTCTGATGGAACGCCAGCTCCCCGAGCAGGCCCTCGTCGCTGCCGACGAGCGCGCCGCCGACCACGTCGGAATGCCCGCCGAGGTACTTCGTCGTCGAGTGCACGACCAGGTCCGCCCCGAGGTGCAACGGCTGCTGGAGATACGGCGAGGCGAACGTGTTGTCGACCACCAGCAGCGCGCCGCGGTCGTGGGCGACCTGGGCCAGCGCCGCGATGTCGGCGATGCCCAGCAGCGGGTTGGTCGGCGTCTCCACCCACACGATCCGGGTGCGCTCGGTCATCGCCGCCCGGATCGCGTCGACGCTGTGGATCGAGGCGGCGGTCCAGTTCAGGCCCCAGCGCTCGGCGACCTTGGAGAAGAGCCGGAACGTCCCGCCGTATGCGTCGTCGGGGATCACCACGTGATCGCCCGGCCGGCACACCGTGCGCAGCAGCGTGTCCTCGGCCGCGAGCCCGGACGCGAAGGCCAGGGCGCGCCGTCCGCCCTCGATCGCCGCCAGGCACTCCTGCAGGGCGTCGCGCGTCGGGTTGGTGGTGCGGCTGTATTCGTACCCCTGCCGCGGGCTGCCCACGGCATCCTGGGCATAGGTGCTCGTCTGGAAGATCGGCGGCACGACGGCGCCGGTGGCCGGGTCCGGTTCCTGCCCGGCATGGATGGCGAGCGTTTCGAAGCCGTGGGTCATAGGGCGACCCTAGTCGCGACTAGTCTGGCGTTCGTGTCGGACTGCCTGTTCTGCTCGATCGCGTCGGGCGCCGCCCCCGGATTCCTGGTGGCGTCCACGGACACCGCCGCCGCGTTTCTGGACATCCGCCCCCTGTTCAAGGGCCATGTGCTGGTCGTGCCCAAGATCCACGTGGTGACCCTCACCGATCTCGACCCTTCGGACATTCCGGGGTACTTCGGGTTCGTTCAGAACATCGCCGCCGCCGTCGAGACCGGACTGTCGGCGGGCGGAACCTTCGTCGCGATCAACAACCGCGTCTCGCAGAGCGTGGCCCACCTGCACACGCACGTGGTACCCAGGACGAAGGGCGACGGCCTCAAGGGCTTCTTCTGGCCGAGGACGAAATACGCGTCCGACGACGAGGCGTTGTCATACGCGGAGAAGGTCTCGGCCGTAATGAGCTCATAAGGCCTTGCGGCGATTTTCGCGGCAAACTTGAGCCCGAGAGCCTCAAGTTTTAAGGAGCGGATCGTGTTCCTGCGGTACACCAAGCAGCTTGACCTGCCGACCGCCGAGTCGGCCATCACCGGGCGCGACACCGAGTTGCCCGTAGCCGCTTCGCACACCGTCCTCGGCACCCCGCTGCGCGGCCCCTGGCCCGCGGGCCTGGAGGTCGCCTACTTCGGCATGGGCTGCTTCTGGGGCGCCGAGCGCATCTTCTGGCAGATCCCCGGCGTGTACTCCACATCGGTCGGCTACCAGGGCGGCTTCACCAAGAACCCGACGTACGAGGAGACCTGCTCGGGCCGGACGGGCCACACCGAGGCCGTGCAGGTCGTCTATGACCCGGCCAAGGTGTCGTACGAGACGCTGCTGAAGGCGTTCTGGGAGAACCACGACCCGACCCAGGGCATGCGCCAGGGCAACGACGTGGGCACCCAGTACCGCTCGGCCATCTACACCACGACCCCGTCCCAGGCCGCGGTGGCCGCGTCGTCGCGGGAGGCGTTCGCGCCGGTCGTCCGTTCGGCGGGCCATGGCGAGATCACGACCGAGATCGCGCCGGCCGGGCCGTTCTATTACGCGGAGGACTACCACCAGCAGTACCTCTCGGACGCGAAGAACCCGGGCGGCTACTGCAACCACGGCCCGAACGGCATGACCTGCCCGATCGGCGTGGCCAAGACGGCGTAACTCCCGACGCCTGGCGCGGATCCCCGGGATCCGCGCCAGTGCGCTGTCCATGCCGGCACACCGGGCATAGTTCGACGATGCAAATCCCCAGAGCGGTCGCGATCGTGACTCAAGGCAGCCGGGTGCTGGTGATCAAGCGCTTCCTGCGTCAGCAGTCACTGGCCGGCTGTGTCATGTGCGAGGAGAACGGCGCGCCCGGTCCTGACTGTCCCGGCCACCACTATGCCGTGCTGCCGGGAGGCCACATCGAGCCCGGCGAGAGCGCCGAGGCGGCGGCGGTGCGCGAGCTCGCCGAGGAGACCGGGCTCCGGGCCGACGTCGACCGGCAGCTCTGGACCCACCAGGAGCGGGGCCGCCTCCAGTTGTACTTCCTGATGGCCAACGCCACGGGCACGCCGACGCTGTCCGGCCCCGAGGCCGTCGCAAACGGGCCGGACAACAGCTTCGAGCTGCTGTGGGCCGCACCCGACGAGTTCGATGCCCTCAACCTGCGGCCGGCGGGCGTCCGCATGGTGCTGGCCGGACTTGTAGCGGGCCCGCGTGGGTGACACGTTCGAGGTCCTCGTCGATGTCGAGGCCACCCCGGGTGAAGCACCGGCACTCGCCGAGGCGGTGCTGCGCTGGCTGGCGGCCGCGGGCATTGTCGAGGCCACCCGGAGCGATGCGGCGTTGGGGACCGACCGCGGTCACCGGCCCGGACCGAACCATCGGACCATCCTGCGCGACCCGGACCACCTCTCCGACATCGTCGTGGGTCACCTGGGCTTCAGGTTCTGGAACTGGCCGCCGCTGCAAGCGCCCGGGATCCACCGGGCGCCCGGTCGACTCTCCCCTACGTCAGGTGGGTCAGCAGATCCTGCCGGGTGATCACGCCGGCCGGCTTGCCGTCGATGAGGACCACGGCGGCGTCCGCCTTCTCCAGCAGCGCCACCGCCTCGGCCACCGGCTGCCCGCCGCCGATCATCGGCAGCGGGTCGGCCATGTGCCGCTCCACCATGTCGTGCAGGTGGGCCTGGCCGGAGAAGAGCGCGTCGAGCAGGTCCCGCTCGGCGATCGCGCCGGCCACCTCGCCGGTGACGACCGGCGGTTCGGCCTTGAGGACCGGGAGCTGCGAGACGCCGTACTCGCGCATGTAGTCGATCGCGTCGCGCACCGTCTCGTTGGGGTGGATGTGCACCATCCCGGGCACCCGGCCGTCCTTGCCGACCAGGACGTCGGCGACGGTGGGGTGCTCGTCGGCGGTACGAAGGAAGCCGTAACGGGCCATCCAGGTGTCATTGAAGATCTTGGAGAGGTAGCCGCGGCCGCCGTCGGGGAGCAGCACCACGACGACGTCGTCCGGGCCGGCCTCGCGGGCCACTTTGAGCGCGGCCGCCACGGCCATCCCGCAGGAGCCGCCCACGAGCAGGCCCTCCTCGCGGGCCAGGCGGCGGGTGAGGTCGAACGAGTCCTTGTCGGAGACCTCGACGATCTCGTCGCAGATGGTCCGGTCGTACGTCGTGGGCCAGAAGTCCTCGCCGACGCCCTCGACCAGGTAGGGGCGGCCGCTCCCGCCGGAGTACACGGAACCCTCCGGGTCGGCCCCGACCACGCGCACGCGGCCCTCGGAGGCCTCCTTGAGGAAGCGGCCGGCGCCCGAGATGGTCCCGCCGGTGCCGACGCCCGCCACGAAGTGCGTGATCCGGCCCTCGGTCTGCTCCCACAGCTCGGGACCCGTGGTCTCGTAGTGCGAGCGGGGGTTGGCCGGGTTCGCGTACTGGTCGGGCTTCCACGCGCCGGGAATCTCGCGGGCCAGGCGGTCGGAGACGTTGTAGTACGAGCGGGGGTCCTCCGGCGCGACGGCCGTCGGGCAGACCACGACCTCGGCCCCATAGGCACGCAGGACGTTCTGCTTGTCCTCGCTGACCTTGTCGGGACAGACGAATACGCAGCGGTACCCCTTGAGCTGCGCGACCAGCGCCAGCCCGACGCCGGTGTTGCCGGACGTGGGCTCGACGATCGTGCCGCCGGGCTTGAGGATGCCGGCCTGCTCGGCCTCCTCGACCATGCGCAGCGCGATGCGGTCCTTCACGCTGCCGCCGGGGTTGAGGTACTCGACCTTGGCCAGCACGGTGGCGGAGATGCCGGCGGTGACGTTGCGGAGCCGGACGAGGGGGGTGTTGCCCACCAACTCGACGACGTTGTCGTAGTAGCGCACGCCGCCAGCGTATCGGGCCTGCGCGGGCTACCTGACGACGTGTCCGGGAATCACGGTCTCCCGGCGCTTCTCCCATTCCAGGAAACGCTCGAGCTCGTCCATCAGGGCACCGGCGAAGTACCCGGCCACGGCCAGGTCGTCGACCAGCCCGAAGACCAGCAGGAAGGCCTCGGGGACGGCGTCGATGGGCGAGACGATGTACACCCCGGCGACCGCCAGCATCGCCAGCCGCGAACCGCCGTCGTACTGGCCTTTCATCGTCGCCTTGATCATGCGGGGGATGGCGCCCAGCCGCCGTCCGATCCCGGGGGTGTCCGAGCGGAAGACGCGCGCGAGCGCGGTCCACGCCATTCGCCGTCGCAGCGCACTGTCCGCCATGGTGATAGCCCTCTCTGCCGTGAATCGAATGTAACGGTGTCTGTCACGAACCGCCGGAGTAAGAATGGCGACATGGATCTCGATGAGGCTCGTGCCGTGCTCGCCGAGCAGCACCAGGCCGTGCTGGCCACCCGCCGCACCGACGGCGGGGTGCAGATGTCGCCGGTCGTGGTGGCCGTCGACGCCGAGGGCCGGGTGCTGATCAGCAGCCGCCTGCCGGCGTACAAGGTGCGCAACCTGCGCCGCGAACCGCGCGCCGCGGTCTGCGTGCTGCCGAACGGGTTCTTCGGCCGCTGGATCCAGGTCGAGGGCCAGGCTGAGATCGTTTCGCCACCCGACAGCGTTGAAGGTTTGGTCGACTACTACCGGCGGGCAACCGGACAGGAACATGACAACTGGGACGAGTACCGCGCGGCGATGATCGCGGAACAGCGGGTGCTGATCCGGATCACCCTCGACCGAGCGGGGCCGGATCGGTCGGGATGATCGACGTTATGAGCGACGTTTTACTTGGAGGGCGGGGGTTAACCTCGGGGACTGCGAGGAACCGGGGGAGGAAGGGCGGGGGCGGTGAAACTGCAGTCGGAGCGGGCGAAGCGGATAGCCACAGCGGCGGTGGTCGGTGGCGGTGGCGTGGCCGGGGCGGGCGCGTTGTTCTACGGGGTGGTGCTGGGTCAGGCGCTGCTGGCGCGCAAGACCATTCCGCAGGTGATCAGCCCGCCGCCGCGCGCGGACGGGGTCTACGGCACCCAGTTCGAGGGTGAGCCGCTGCGCCTGGTGGTGCTCGGCGACTCCTCGGCCGCCGGGTACGGCGCGGAGAGCCCCAGCGAGACGTTCGCCGCCGCGGTGGCGGCCGGTCTGGCCGAGCAACTGCACCGGCCGGTGCGCATGCGCTGCTTCGCCGTCGTCGGCGCCGAGTCCAAGGGCCTCCCACCGCAGGTCGAGGTGGCGTTGCGGCAGCGCCCGGACGTCGCCGTGATCTGCGTCGGCGGCAACGACGTGACCCACCGGGTGCGCATCCCGACCGCGATCGGCCACCTGGTGCACTCGGTGCGCACGCTGCGCGAGGCGGGCGTCGAGGTCGTCGTCGGCACCTGCCCCGACCTGGGCACCATCCGCCCGATCCAGCCGCCGCTGCGCTGGCTGGCCCGGCACTGGAGCCGCCAGATGGCCACCGCGCAGACCATCGCGGTGGTCGAGGCCGGCGGTCGTACCGTCTCCCTGGGTGACCTGCTGGGCGAGCTCTTCTACGCCGAGCCCGACCGGATGTTCAGCTTCGACCGCTTCCACCCCTCGGGCGCCGGCTACCTCGCGGCCGCCCAGGCCGTCCTGCCCACGGTCGTGGCCGCGCTCACCGAGCCGGCCCAGCCCGCGGGCGTGCCGGCCGCCCCGGTCCTCGCGGCCGGCGAGGGCGTGCGGTCGCTCCCGCAGGCCGCGGTCGAGGCCGCGCACACCCCCGGCACCGAGGTCAGCGCGGCCCAGGTGGCCGGGCGCGACCGCGGACCGGCGGGCCGCTGGGCCCAGCTGCGCCGGCGGGTCTGGCACCGGCTGCCGCAGCAGGCCGAGCGCACTCCGGACCGCACGGCGGAGCCGGCATGAAGACCGACTTCTCCCTGGTACCGCCCATGTGCCGGATTTCGGGACGCCCGCCGTTTCCCCGCCGTTGGGGCGCGGTTCGGGATTCGTCCGGATTTGCCCCTTGTTCGGGTCCCCCGGAGCGTGATTCGATGGAATCGCCCGGAACGGAGGTGGCGGCGTGACTGTCGTCAAACGCCTCGCCAAGCTCGCGACCGTGACGGCGATCGCGGGCACGGTCGGCGGGGCCGCCGTGCTGGCCGCCCAGGCGGTGGCCGCGCGCACCCGCGCCTACGCCAAGCCCGACATGCGCCTGGCCATGCGCTCCTCGATCGGCGGCGTCGGCAAGCCCCCCATGCGCCTGGTCCTGCTCGGCGACGCGACCGCCCTGGGCGTCGGCGTCGAACGGGTCGCCGACACCGTGGGCGGCCAGCTCGGCGCGCTCCTGGCCGAGGGTTCCTCCGGCCGCCGCGTCGAGCTCTCCAGCGTGGCCGTCGCCGGCTCCCGCTCCTTCGACCTGGCCACCCAGGTGGCCCGCGCCCTGGTCGGCCCGGTCCCCGACGTGGCCCTGGTGCTCGTCGGCGGCAACGACGTCACCCACCCCGGCCGCGCCGTCGAAGCGGCCGAGCACCTCGGCGCCGCCTGCCGCCGCCTGCGCGACGCCGGCATCCCGGTCGTCGTCGGCACCTGCCCCGACTTCGGCGCCCTGCGCGCCTTCGCCCCACCCCTGCGCCAGCTCCTGGGCCTGCGCAGCCGCCGGGTCGCCCGCCTCCAAGCCGCCGCCGCCGGCACCGCGGGCGCGGTCGTGGTCGACCTGGGCGCCCGCACCGGCCCGGTCTTCCGCGCCGACCAGGGCACCCTCTGCCACGACGGCTTCCACCCCTCAGCCGACGGCTACCGCGTCTGGGCCCACGCCCTCCTACCCGCCGTAGAAGAAGCCGCCGCCCTCCGCAAAGCCGCCTAGGCCCGCCCAGGAGCACGTGCCGCCGCCCGTGGACCCGGGACCCGGGACCCGGGGGCGGTTTTGAGAGGGCGTGGGCAGACGTCCCGCCGCCCATGGACTCGGGGCCCGGGTGCGGTTTTCTGAGAGAGCGTGGGCAGACTTTCCGCCGCTGTTAGGACTCGGTGCGGTGTTGAGGGGGTGTGGGTGGAGCGGAGCTCCCCCACTGTTCTTCAGGACATCGCACGGTAAACCCCGCTGCCGATAGGTCCTTCCGCCACAGAGCCTCCGATGCCCAAAGACCCGACCGCGTATCCAACGGCGCCAAAGGGTCCCCCGCGACAGACCCCCGGTGCTCATAGACCCGCCCACGTATCCACGAGTGCTCTCACATTGCGCACTTCGTGTGACATATTCAGCCCCCAGAGCGCGATCCCGGCGGGGTTACCTCCAAGTAGCATCGAGCTATGCCGGAAGCTGTCATCGTTGCCACCGCCCGGTCCCCGATCGGCCGTGCCGTCAAGGGATCGCTGCGCGACCTCCGCCCCGACGATCTTGCCGCCACCATCGTCCGTGCCGCGCTCGACAAGGTGCCGCAGCTCGATCCGCGCGCCATCGAGGACCTCTACCTGGGGTGCGGCCTGCCCGGCGGCGAGCAGGGCTTCAACATGGCCCGGGTGGTGAGCACGCTGCTCGGCTTCGACCACCTGCCGGGCGCCACCACCACGCGGTACTGCGCCTCGTCACTGCAGACGACGCGGATGGCCTTCCACGCGATCAAGGCCGGCGAGGGCGACGTGTTCATCTCGGCCGGCGTCGAGTGCGTCTCGCGGTACGCCCGCGGCAACTCCGACGCCCTCCCGCCCGACGCGCAGGCGGCGGTCGGCGGCCCGTGGCAGAACCCGGCCTTCCTCAACGCCTACCAGCGCACGAACAAGCGGGCCGAGGGCGGCGCGGAGCCCTGGCACGACCCGCGCGAGGACGGCGAGCTGCCCGACATCTACGTCGCGATGGGGCAGACCGCGGAGAACCTCGCCGAGATCGAGGGCGTGACGCGGCAGGACATGGACGAGTTCGGCGTACGGTCGCAGAATCTTGCCGAAGAGGCCATCAAGAACGGCTTCTGGGCCCGCGAGATCACGCCGGTCACCACGCCCGACGGCACCGTCGTGGCCACCGACGACGGGCCGCGCGCGGGCGTGACGATGGAGGGCGTGGCCGGGCTCAAGCCGGTCTTCCGCCCCGACGGCAAGGTCACCGCCGGCAACTGCTGCCCGCTCAACGACGGCGCCGCCGCGGTGGTCATCATGAGCGACACCAAGGCCCGGGAGCTGGGGATCACGCCGCTCGCGCGGATCATCTCCACCGGCGTGACCGCGATGTCGCCGGAGATCATGGGCATCGGCCCGGTCGAGGCCTCCCGCAGCGCGCTCGCGCGGGCCGGGATGACCATCGACGACGTCGACCTGGTCGAGATCAACGAGGCCTTCGCCGCGCAGGTCATCCCCTCGTACCGCAACCTCGGCATCCCGCTCGAGAAGCTCAACGTCAACGGCGGCGCGATCGCCGTCGGCCACCCGTTCGGCATGACCGGCGCCCGCATCACGGGCACGCTGATCAACTCGCTGAACTGGCACGACAAGTCGATCGGCCTCGAAACGATGTGCGTCGGCGGCGGCCAGGGCATGGCGATGGTGATTGAGCGCTTGAGTTAAGCAACAAAGCTTACCGCTAAATGCTGATAAGTCCGATATGTCCGGCGCGCCAGCGCCGGACATATCGCTCTCACTCCAGCGGCCTCGGCACAGCCACCACGTCAACCAGCGCTCCCTTGCGCAGCACCGTGATGGACAGCCGCGTGCCGATGGCCGGGCCGAGCATCAGCCGGAGCACATCCTGTACACCCGTGATGGGCTTCCCGCCCGCGCTGAGGACCACATCGCCCACATAGAGCCCGGCCTGCCCCGCCGGGCTGCCCGGCACCACCTCGGCCAGCCGCAGCGCCTTGCTCTGGCCCAGCCGCTCAGCCACCGGCGGCGGAAGCGGCACCGTGGCCCCCGCGACCCCGAGCCACGCGCGGCGCACGCGGCCGGTGGACATCAGCTCGGAGAGGATCAGCCTGGTCGTACCGTTGATCGGCACGGCCAGGCCCAGCCCGATCCCGGCGACGGCGGTGTTGATCCCGACCACCCGCGACGCCGAGTCGGACAGCGCGCCGCCCGAGTTGCCGGGGTTGAGGGCGGCATCGGTCTGGATCACGTCGTCGACCAGGCGGGTGTGCCGCCCGTCGCGGACCGGCAGCGAGCGGCCCAGCGCCGAGACCACGCCCGCGGTGACCGAGCCGGCCAGGCCCAGCGGGTTGCCCACGGCCACCACGAGCTGGCCGATGCGCAGCTCGTCGGCGTTGCCCAGGGTCGCGGGCGGCACCTCGGCCTCGCGGATGCGCAGCACCGCCAGGTCGGAGAGCGGGTCGGCGCCGACCACGTCGAAGCGGGTCTCGACGCCGTTGGTGAACTCGGCGACGCCACCGTCCGCGCCTTCGACGACGTGGGCGGACGTCAAGGTGAAGCCGTCCGGGGTGTATACGACGGCCGAGCCGGCCCCTTCGCCGCGCCGGCTGCGCACGGTCAGGCTGGCCACGCTCGGCAGCAGGGTGGCCGCCACGGTGGAGACGACCTGGCTGTAAGCATCCATGGACACAAGAACAAGCCGCGTCGGTACGGCATGCCGCTCCGAATTACGCCAACAGCGATTTGGCGGGGAGGTCGAACCAGCGCAGGGCCTCGAAGTTCGCCGAGACCACGCCCTCCGGCTCGGCCGCGGTCGGCAGTGCCTCGACCAGCTCGCGCGCGTATCGCAGATATCCCGACAGGTCCGACTCCGGGGCCCGCTCGTGGCGCGCGGGCCAGGTCAGCTCGCCGGTCTCCGCGTACCGCAGCTCCGACAGGCGCAGCGGCGGCTCCACGACCCCGTCGCGGTGCTTCCAGAGGCCCGTGTAGGGGTCGAAACGGTACTGGGGCAGCAGCGCCCACCCGTGCGTGGCCACGAGGTGCACGGCGTCGACGATGTAGCGGAACACCGCCTCCGAGATGAAGTAGTTGAAGCTGACCCGCACCCAGCCCGGCTTGATCCCCTCGCAACCGGCGATGATCTCCTGCTCGAAGCGGTGCGAGCGCTCGATGTCGATGCCGAGCAGCCGGTGGCCGTAGGGGCCCGCGCACGAGCAGCCGCCCCGCGACTGGATCCCGAACAGGTCGTTGAGGAGCGAGACCACGAAGTTGTGGTGGAGGTACCGGCCGCCGGGTCGTTTGATGACGAACGACACGATGGACAGCCGGGGCGCGTCCAGGTTGCCCAGGATCTCGATGTTGGGGTTGGTCTGCCACGAGGTGATGGCCTCGCGCAGGAAGCCCTCCTCCAGGGCGCGGATGGTGTCCGTGCCGACCGCCTGCTTGAGCTGGAACACCAGGCCGGCCCGGATCGACTCGACGATCGCCGGGGTGCCGCCCTCCTCGCGGTGGGCCGGGTCGGCGATGTAGTGGTGGTCGGTCGGGTTGACGTAGTCCACCGTCCCGCCGCCGGGCACGGTCGGCACCCGGTTGGTCAGCAGCGCGCGCCGCACGACCAGCACGCCGGGAGTGCCCGGCCCGCCGACGAACTTGTGCGGCGAGATGAAGACCGCGTCCTTGTCGTACATCTCGATGTCGACGTACGGCGCGGCCGCGGCGAAGTCCCAGAACGACAGCGCCCCGTGCTCGTGCAGCAGCGCCGAGATCGCATGGGTGTCGGTGACGATCCCGGTCACGTTGGAGGCCGCCGAGAACGATCCGATCTTCAGCGGCCGATCGGCGTGGCGCACGAGTTCCGCGCGCAGCCGGTCCAGGTCGATGTGGCCGTTGTGATCCTCGGGGATGACGACGACGTCCGCGATGGACTCGCGCCACGGCAACTCGTTGGAGTGATGCTCGAACGGCCCGATGAACACGACCGGGCGATCCGCGGCCGGGATGCGCGCCGAGAGCTGGTAGCGGTCCTCCAGCCCGGCCGGCACCCGCAGCCCGAGGATGTGCACGATCTTGTCGATCGCCGCCGTCGACCCGGACCCGGTGAAGATCACCACGGTGTCGGCGTCGCCGCCCACCGCGTCGTTGACGATCTGCCGCGCATCCTCCCGCAACCGGGTCGTCTGCAGCCCCGTGCCGGACGATTCCGTGTGCGTATTGGCGTACCGCGGAAGGACCTCGTCCCGGATGAACCGCTCGATGAAGTCCAGCGCCCGGCCCGACGCGGTGTAGTCCGCGTAGGTCACCCGGCGCGCCCCGAAGGGCCCCCACATCACCTGGTCGTCGCCGATCACGCCGGCACGTATCCGCTGCAAGAGGGGGCTCTCCATGGCGGCCATCATCGCAGGCGCCACGCCGTCCCCTTTCGTGTGGTCGGGAGAATGTCGCACTGCTTGTCCGCTCATCCGTACGGCCCGACTGTTTAACGTTTCGTCCGGAGGTGCTCAGGCCACCTCATGAGACTGGGGGTAGGGAAGTTGGTCAGTGTTGACCAGTCCGAGCCAACAGACGTCGTCGACCGACTGCTGTGGCGGGACGCCACGCAGATCCTGAGTCGGCACAGCGAGTCCGACGGCGACGGCCAGTGCCTCTGGTGCGGCCGCGAGTGGCCCTGCGCACCGCGCCGCTTGGCCGAGAACGCCGCCGAGGCGTCCCGGCGCCCGTGGAACGAGGCCTGGACCGCCCGCCACGACCTCTACAGCCTGCGCACGATGCCCGACTGGCGCATCGACCTCGGCCGCCCACGCGAATCCCGCGGCGGCTGGCATCGCGCCGGCGGAAATCGAGGAACCTTCCTCTGATTCGATCGTTGAATCTAGCGGAGACTTCGGCGCGCCCCGCCAGTGCAACGCAAGTCCCGCGACACAAAAGACCCGCCCGGACGCGGTTGCCGACATGCCTCCGTCGGCTCCGAACGCCTCCGGCCAGGCGTCCTCCCCAGGGATCGGGCGGGTCTTACCCGGCAGGCGAGGGCACTACTTTGTGGTTCCCCCGCATATATCGCGAATTGGTGCCCTCGCCTGCCAAAACCCTTTCGTACGGTTACCCGCACAGCGAACGGCCCGGAGTCCCGCGACTCCGGGCCGTTCGTAGTTCCGAGCTCATTCAGTTGTGTGTCACGACGCTCAGTTGTAATCCGCCACGGTGAACGTCGACCCACTCGAAATGATCGACTGCATGTAGTTCGCGGCGTTCGGGTTGCTGGTGGACACGGTGGCCGCGTTGACGGCGCCGCTGCTGACCACGGTCACGGTGTACGTGCCGTTGGCGATCGGCCCGGAGCCGTACACGAAGATCGGCTGGGCCAGGCTGGCCGCCGCCGTCTGCGCGCTGCTGAGCGCGTTGGACAGCGTCACGGTCTTGGTGTCGGTGAACGCGCTGATGACGGTGCCGGCCGGGATGTTCGCGCCGTACACGGCCTTGCCCACGTCCGTCGAGGCGAACATCGCGGTGGTGGTGGTCAGCGTCTTGCTGTTGTTGGCGCCCGCGGCGTCGGTCAGCGTCTTGCCCGCCGTCAGCGAGTACACGTTGATGACCCCGGCGCCGGTGATGTTGGCCGTCAGCGCCTTGCTGAGCGTCGGCACGCCGGTGCTCGCGTTGACCGCGGTGATCGTCGTGGCCGCCGCGATGCCGGTGCCGGAGATGGTCAGGCCGACGTCGGTCGAGCTGAACGTGCAGGCCGCGCCGATCGTGAGCACGGACTGGCCGGAGGTGCCGGCGCAACCGGTCATGCTGCGCGCCACGGTGCCGGGCAGCGGGCCGTTGCCCATCAGGTACACCGTGCAGATCAGGTTGGTGTCGGAGACCACGAGCACGTCACCGCACTCGGCGGTCTGGCCGTTGGTCTTGGTCGTGCCGGAGCCGACCGGGTTGTACGCGCCCCTGACCAGGTACACGTGCGCCTTGGTGCTGTTGGCGTCGTAGGTGCCCGGCGCCGCGAAGGTCAGGTCCTGGAAGCCGACACCCTGGATGTCGATGTCAGTCCCGGCTGCCTTGGTGTTCGTTGCGGTGTTCGGCGTCACCGTGATGCCGTTGGTGTATGTGAACAGGCTCTTGGTCTCGAACGTCTGCCCGTTGACGGAGACGGCGATCGGCAGGTTCGACGCCGCGGCGTGCGGCGGGGTCTGCGCGGTGAACGTGCCCGTCGCGACCGTCAGGATCGTCATCGGGGTGCCGCCGACGGTGGCCGTCATGGCGCCCGTGGTGTCGAAGTTCGCACCGGTCACGGTGATCGTGGTGCCACCCTGCGCCGGGCCGGTGGCCGGGCTGACGGAGACGACGGCCGGGACGGTACCCGCGGTGTAGGTGCCGAAGCCCTGCGCGACCAGGTTGTTACCGGTGTTCTGGCTGTAGACGCAGACGTTGTACGTGCCCGCCGCGATCGGTGCCGGCAGCGTCAGCGCGATCTTGCTCGTCGAGATGAACCGCGTCTGGGCCGCCGTCAGGTTGATCGGGCCGCCGCTGCCCTGGTAGCTCGCGTCGCAGTTCGGGTGCCCACCGCCCGCGGTGGCGTCCTGCAGCTGGGCGAAGGTCGAGCCGCTGGTGAAGATCGGGCCGGCCGCGGTCAGCGTGAGCGCGTTGCCGCCCACCGTCGAGCCGTTCTGCGCGCTCAGCGCCACGTTGCCGTTCAGGTTGAACGGCGCCGTCGACATCGTCTCGGCGAGGATGTTGCCGCCCGCGTACACGCAGACGTTGAAGTTCGCCGTGAACAGCATCGGGCTGGTCGGCTGCGCGAGGGTCGCCGGCACCTGCACCTTGATCTGGCGCGAGGTCGGCACCTGGACGTTGGCCGCCGGCACCGCGACGGCACCGCCGGTCAGCGCACCGCCCGACGCACTCGGCGCGGTCGCGCCGGCCGGGGTCGCCGCACACACCGTGGTGGTCGCGGTGATCGCCTGGAACTGCACGGTGTACGTGCTCGGCGAGAACGCGGTGAAGGCCGGGTTCGGCGAGTTCAGCTCGACCGAGTACCCGCCGCCGCTGGCACCCTTGGTCGGGTTCGGCGTGAGCAGCGGGTCGACCTTGAAGCTCGCGGCGGCCGTGTTGGCGACCAGGTCGGACGTGCCCGCCACGGCGCCGTCGTAGACGCAGACGTAGAAGCCGGCCGGCGCGGTGACGTCGGTCGGCAGCGCGAGCGTGCTCGGCACCGTGACGGTCAGGTCGGCGGTGCTTCCGGTGCCCGCCGCGGCCGCCGAGACGATACCCGCGGTGACCGCACCGGCCGTGGAGGCGATCGGGACCTGCGCCTGATACTTGGCGTTGCAGGCGGCCTGCGACCACTGCACGTAGTTGGTGCCGCTCCACGTGCCGGTGCTGGTGAGGACCGTGTCGTAGGTGCCACCGCTCGGTCCGTGGGACGGCTTGGCCACGATGGTCTCGACGGCCGCGAAGCTGGGTGACGTCGTCGCGACCAGGCCGGCGCCTACCACGCCCAGGACGACGCCCGCATGGGCGAGTCGCTTTCTGACTTGCACTTGAGTGTCTCCTCCGTCGATAGCCACGGTGTGGGAGTGCTCGGTGGGCGCAGATCCCCGGAGAGGTAGCGCTCAGCAACCGGGACGTCACTCAAAGTAGCAGCGAGTCACCCGAAAGAACCTCAAAACTCACGATCCGCGAGATCGTCTCGTATTGCCTGCTAAGCCACGCAAAAGGGCACCCCCGAGGAGGCGCCCTGGCGTGCGACTTCAGTCGCCGAGGAACAGCAGGTACTGATGGGGTTGGCGGGGAACCTTCCGGGCCAGCTCGAGGAGGGCGGTCGCCGTGACCCGGACCGACTCGGAGCCGGCGCTCTCGAGCGACTCGAGCTTCAGGCGAATGCACCGCGAATCGTGTTGATCCGGGTCGCCGCCTCGTCCTGGACGGGCGGCGGGGCGAAGCGGCGGAGGTCGGCCGCGACCACCTGGAGCTGGTCGGGCAGGGCCAGGTCGTTCTCCAGCCGCGGGACCGGCCGCGCCGGGCGGCCCTCGGCCTCCGCGCAGCGGTCGGCCATCCACTGGACCAGGTCATGCATCAGGTCGGCCCGGCTGGCCCCAGACAGACCGGACGCCGCCCATCGGGGCGGCGTCCAGTGTGAGACCTGGCCGACCAGCTTGCGCACGGCGGCGCTCAGCTGATCGTCGTCGGGCATCAGCGTCGCAGGTAGCTCAGCAGGCGCAGGATCTCGTAGTACAGGAAGATCAGGCCCACCAGGATGCCGAAGGCGCAGTACCAGGCGTACTTCTCCGGCAGGCCGTAGCGGGTGCCCTGCTCGATGGCGTCGAAGTCGAGGATGAAGGTCAGCGCCCCGACGCCGATGATCACCAGGCTGAACACGATCGGCAGCCAGCCGACCTGGCCGTTCTGGGTGTACTCGCGCAGGCCCAGGTTCACGCCGAACAGGTAGAACAGCCAGTTGGCGAAGGCCAGCACCATGACGCCGATCAGGGCGCCGATGACGAACTTGGTGAAGCGCGGGGTGGCGCGCAGCACCTTGAGTTTGTAGAGCAGCGCCATCACGGCGAAGATGCCGAACGTGCCGACGACGGCCTGCAGGACGATGCCGGAGTACCAGCTCTCGAAGGCCCGGCTGAAGACGCCGAGCGCCACGCCCTGGAGCACCGCGTAGGGGATGATCACGGCGGGGCTGGTGACCCGGCGGAACGAGATGACGAGGCCCAGGACCAGTCCGGCGATGCTGGACATGAAGGCCGCGAAGTAGGTCAGGCCGCTGCTCGGGGGAAGCAGGATCCACGCGCCGGCCCCGACCACACCGGTCACGGCGAGCAGCGCGATGGTCCGGACGACGACGTCGTCCATGGTCATTGAGCGCGCGGGCGCGCCCGGATAGCCGGGCTGGACCCCGGTCTCGTAACGGGAAGCCCGCGCCGCCTCGCCAAGGCGGGTGAGCACCGGGTTGGAACTCTGCACGATCGGCCTCCATGGGCGTCTCATTCACGTGTACGACCAGGGTACCGCGAAAGAGCACAGGAGAAACCGGCACCATACAGCGCAGCTGTATGTTCACAGGAGACTCAGTGTTTCGTCCCGCAAAGCGCCAAAAACAAGTGCCCGGGGCGGGGTTCGAACCCGCACGCCTCGCGGCAGCCGCTTTTAAGGCGGCCGTGTCTGCCGTTCCACCACCCGGGCGTTGAACGCGATCTCACCGTAGCCCGTCCGGTGAACTGTCAACACCGACAACGGGTTGGCCGTTACTGTCGACCGGGTGACCAGCGCCCCACAGACCGACGAGGCGGGCACTGCTCCGGTTGACCATGACAAACGGGCCGCGCAGCCATTGCGCATTCGTCGTTCATGGATTATCGACGCCCTCGCGAGTGCCCTCATGGTGCTTGCCGCGGCCTTCGTCACCAAGGGTCTGCTGGCCGGTCGCGGGCTCGCGCTCAACCCGGATGACCAGGCGTTGGACGAGTGGTTCCTGGCCTACGCGACCCGGGCGTACCGCGGCGACCTGTCCCTCGTGACGACCGCCCTCAACTCGCCCGACGGCATCAACCTGCTCGGCAACGCCTCGCTCGTCGGGCTCGGCGTGCTGCTCGCCCCGCTGACCCTCGCGTTCGGGGCGCCGGTGACGTTCGCGGTGGCGACCGGGCTCAATCTGGCCGCCAACGGCATCGGCTGGTACCTCCTCTTCGCCCGCGGCGCCCGCCTGCACCGCCTGGCCGCGCTCATCGGCGGCGCCTTCTGCGGCTTCGCCCCGGGCATGGTGAGCCAGTCCAACGGCCACCTGCACATGACCGCCGCCTGGCTGGTGCCGCCGATCGCGTGGTGCGTGTTCAACCTCGCCGGGAAGGCCCGGCACGGGCTGCTGCTGGGCCTGCTGGTGGTGGGGCAGTTCTTCCTCGGCGAGGAGGTGCTGCTGCTGGCCGCCGTCACGCTGACGCTGTTCTGCCTCGGGTACGCCGCGACCGCCCGGCCGATCCCGCGCCACGCGCTGCCCGCCCTGGCCCGCGGGCTGGCGCTCGCCGGGGCGGTGGCCGGTGCACTGCTCGCGTACCCGATCTGGATGCAGTTCCGCGGCCCGCAGAGCGCGCACGGCGGGGTGTTCCAGCCGGAGTTCTACTCGGCCGACCTCAAGAGCTTCGCCGCCATCTCGCCGCTGTCCCTGGCCGGCGGGGACGGGGCGGCGCGGCTGGCGAGCGGGCCGGCGGAGTACACCGCCTTCTTCGGCGCCCCGGTGCTCATCGTGGTGCTGGGCGCGACGCTGTGGCTGTGGCGCCGCCCGGCCGTGGTGGCCTGCACGGTGGTGTCGCTCGTCCTGTGCGCGCTGGCCCTCGGCCCGCGGATCGTGGTCGGGCACGAGCGGACGGAGCAGTGGGCGCCGTACAGCTTGCTCTCTGGTCTGCCGGTGGTGGAGTGGGCGCTGCCGACCCGCTTCGCGCTGGCCGCCGTCCCGCTGCTGGGGTTCGTGCTGGCGAGCGTCGTGCACGCCGCGCTCACCCAGACCGAGACGCTGAAGCTGCTCGTCCCGGTCGCGGTGACCGCCGCACTCGTACCGCTGGCTCCGATGCCGCTGCCGACTGTGGAGCGCGCACCGGTGCCGCGGTTCTTCACCGAGGGCTATTGGCGCGGCTTCGCCCCGCAGGACGGCACCATCGTCCCGGTACCGCTCCCCGACTGGCGCGACCCGCAGGCCATGCGCTGGGCCGCCGCGACCAACGTGGCCTTCGCCACCCCGCAGGGCTGGTTCATCGGCCCGTACGGCGACGGTGGCCGGTCCGCGGTCGGCGTGTTCCCGCGGCCGACGTCGCAGCTGCTGCACCGTACCGTGGCCAACGACAACGCGCCGGTGCTGACCGATCGCGACCGCGTCGACCTGCGCCGGGACATCGCCTACTGGCACGCCTCGTGCTTTGTGCTCGCCGACGGCCAGAAGGGCGCCGGGGCGCTGAAGAGCACCCTCGACGCCCTGCTGGGACCGGGCGAACGCGTGGCCGACGTCTGGGTCTGGCGCGCGAGAGGGTGAATGAAGTCCCGCTTCTCGAAGCGACGGACGGTCTCTCGGGCACCGTTGACTACCGCGTTATGTCCTGAAAAGCAGTGGGGGAGCAAGCTCCACCCACACCCCCTCAAAACCGCACCGGCTCCTACGAGCGGCGGCACGTCATGCGCTAGGCGGCCATTTTCCGCTCGGGCGGCGTGGGGAACGGGATCGGGACGGCCACCTCGGTGAAGGCCTCGCGGGGCTCGTGCAGGGAGCCCAGCGCCACCACCTCGCGGCGCAGGACGAGCTGCAGGGTCCAGTCGACCAGCACCCGGATCTTGCGGTTCAGGGTGGGGATGCGGCTGAGGTGGTACGTGCGGTGCATGAACCACGCCGGGACGCCGCGGACCTTGATGCCGTACACGCGTGCGGCGCCCTTGTAGAGGCCGAGGCCGGCCACCGAGCCGACGTGCTTGTGCCGGTAGTCGACCGGCTGGCGGCCGCGGACCACCGCCGCGATGTTGTCGGCCAGCTGGGACGCCTGCCGCACGGCGTGCTGGGCGCTGGGCGAGCACAGGGCGTCCGGGTCCGCGGACGTGAGGTCCGGCACCGCGGCGCAGTCGCCCGCGCTCCAGGCCCCCTCGACCACGTTGCCCTCGGCGTCGACCACCTGCAGCGTCGGCTTGCACGTGATCGCCCCGCGCTGGGTGCGCGGCAGGTCGGTGTCCTCGAGCATCGGGTGCGGCTTCACGCCGGCCGTCCACACGATGGTGTCGGCCTCGAACGCGTCGCCGTCGGAGAGCTTGACGAGGCCGTCGACGCACGACTCCAGCCGCGTGCCGAGGCGGATGTCGATGCCGCGCCGCGTCAGCTGTACCGCCGTGTAGGCCCCCATCTCCGCACCCACCTCGGGCAGGATGCGGTTGGCCGCCTCCACGAGCATGAAGCGCACCTCGTGCTGCGGGATCTCCGGGTAGTACCGCAGCGCGCCGCGGACCATGTCCTCCATCTCGGCCAGCGCCTCGACGCCCGCGTAGCCGCCGCCGACGAACACGAAGGCGAGCGCCCGCCGGCGGGTGGCCTCGTCGTCGGTCGTCGCGGCCACGTCGAGCCGGTCGAGCACGCTGTTGCGCAGGAAGACCGCCTCGCCGATGGTCTTGAAGCCGACCGCCTGCTCGCGCAGGCCCGGGATGGGCAGCGTGCGCGAGACCGAGCCGGGGGCGACGACGATGTGGTCGTAGGCGACCTCGCGGGCCGGGCCGATGATCGGCTGGACGATCGCCACCTTGCGCGCGTGCTCGATGCTCGTCACCGTGCCGGAGAGCACGTGGCAGCGCTTGAGCTCGCGGCGCAGCGGGACGACGCTGTGCCGGGGCGAGATGTTGCCGGCCGCCGACTCGGGCAGGAACGGCTGGTAGGTCATGTGGGGCTGGGGGTCGACGACCGTGACCTCAGCCTCGTGCAGGTTGAGCTTCTTGGACAGGCGCAGGGCGGCGTAGAGCCCGACGTGCCCGGCGCCGACGATGAGGATTCGCTTCGCAGCCACGTCCTCAACGCTAGGAGCCTGACCCGGCGATCCTCTGCCCGGTGACCGACAATGTAATGCCCGTTACCACGGGTGTAACCCCGACCACAAGGGTCAATGGCCGGCCCGCCGCGCGACCAGGTAGGCCAGCGCGCCGGCCGCGAGCACGCCCACCAGCGAGGCCACCAGGTACACCGGGCCGAGGGTGACCTTGACCAGGAACAGCATCGCCACGCTGACGATCGCGCTGACCGCGACCACGGCGGCCGCGCGCAGCAGCCAGCCGCTGATCACGCCCGGCGACACGACGGCGTCGTAGGGCAGCACGGCGGCGAGGGCGGCCAGGGAGTGCATGAGGTACAGCGTCGCGGACAGCGCGATCAGGCGCGGGACTTCGACGTCCTCGCCGTACATCAGCGTGCCCAGCACCCATCCGAACGCGCACGCGAAGACGGCCAGGCCGACCAGCCGGCTGCGCGGGAACGTGGCCGGCAGCAGCGCCACGATGGCGGCCAGCAGGATCGCGGCGACATTGCGCATCACGTCGCCCGGGAACGCCAGCACCAGGCTCAGCGCGGCGAAGACGGCGATCCCGGCCCGGATCAACAGCGGCCCGGCGGCGGCCCGCGCGGCCATGTCCCGCCAGCGGCCGACCCGCCCGGCGACGTACTCGCTCAGCTCCTGCAGCATCAGGCCGTCACCGTCCGCCCGACCGCGACCCGCGCGACGCCCTGCAGGACCTCGTCCAGGCTGCCGGCCCCGCCCCAGGCCACGACCGGCACGCCGTGCTCGCGCAGCTGCCCGATGATCGCCTCGCGCTCCAGCCGCCACATCCGCCAGGCCACGTCGCCCCACTTGCCCGTCGCGCGGACGCGCAGCACCGAGTCGGCCAGGGTGTCGACCGCGACCACGAACCGCCCGGCCCGGGCCAGGTTGGCCAGCATCGCCGCGCTGCGCAGGTCCAGCAGCGGGGTGAGCACCATGACCAGCGCGTTGCCCTGGATCATGTGCGGCCCGAACGACGACGGCGGCGGCTCGTCGGCCTCCTCGCTCGCGGCCACGTCGAGCAGGAACTCCATCGTGGTCATGTAGTGCCGCCGGCCGCTCGCCGCGCGCAGATGACGGACCGTCCCGCCGTACTGCAGCAGCGCCACCCGGTCGCCCCGGTGCAGGTAGTGCTCGGCGATGCCGGCCGCCGCCCGCACCGTGATGTCGAGCACGGAGGCGCGCCCGTCGATGCCACCCGAGCGCCCGGCCTCGTGCAGCGCGTCGAGCAGCACGACCACCTCGGCGTCGCGGTCGGACAGGGTGCTCACCACGTGGATCTCGCGGGTGCGCAACGACACCCGCCAGTCGATGCGGCGCAGCCGGTCGCCGGGGCCGAAGCGGCGCACGCCCGCCAGCTCGCCGCCCTCGCCGGGGCGGCGGGAGCGGTGCCCGCCGACGTGCCCGGCCGCGCGGGGCATGGCCTCGGCCGCGTCGAAGTGCTCGGTCGCCGGGTACGCCTTGAGCGGCAGCGGCGGGGTCTGCACGGCCCGCCCGACGAGCAGCCCGTCGGAGGCGATGGCGTGCGCGGTCACCGGCCCGAGCGGGTGGCGGCCCCAGCGCAGGACCCGGCCCTCCAGGTCGACACCGGAGATCGTGCCGCCCTCGACGTTCACCGCGTACGGGCGGTCGCTGTGCTTGAGCTTGACCCAGCGCGGCACCACGGAGCGGACCACGACCAGGTCGAAGTCGGCCGGGTTGGGGTTGCCGATGTTGACCGAGACGCCGAGGTCGGCCCCCTCGACCAGGAACGGCTCGGCCGCGACGGCCTCGACCGTCGGGCCCCGCCGCGGCCGGCGGACCAGCGACACCGCGGTGCCGATGGCGAACGGGGTGGCGATGACCACGAGGTCGAACCGGCCGGTGAGCACGGCGACGAGCACGAGCGCCCCGGCGACCAGCACGGCCCTGCCCAGGGCCCGGGTCGGCTCGAACGCCCGCGCGTGCGAGCGCGGCGCTGCGTCAGCCATGCGAATCAGCCATCTCGATCAGCCATCTCGATCAACCATCTCGATCAACCATGCCGATCAGCCGCGCCTTCCGCCGTACGTCGGCAGCGCCCCGCTGGCCGGCGCCGGCGTCTGGCCCAGCACCTCGGTCACCACCGAGCGCGGGTCGATGCGCTTGAGCCACATCTCCGGGCGCAACGAGATGCGGTGCGACAGCGCCGGGATGGCGACCGCCTTGATGTCCTCGGGCACCACGTAGTCCCGCCCGCTCAGCGCGGCCGAGGCGCGGGAGAGCAGCAGCAGCGCGAGCGAGCCGCGGGGCGAGGCGCCGACCAGGACGTGCGGGTGGACGCGGGTGGCGGCGGTCAGGCTCACGATGTACCGCCCGATCGAGTCCTCCACCACGACGTCCTCGAGCGCCGCCTGCATGGCCAGCAGCGTCTCCGAGTCGACGACCGGTTCGAGGACGGCCTCCTCCTGCCGGCGCGACATCCGCCGCCGCAGCACGTCCCACTCCTCGTCGGCCTCCGGGTACCCGAACGACACCCGCAGCAGGAACCGGTCCAGCTGGGCCTCGGGCAGCGGATAGGTGCCCTCGTACTCGATCGGGTTGGCCGTGGCGAGCACGTGGAAGGGCGCGTCGAGGCGGTACGTCGCGCCCTCGACCGAGACCTGCCGCTCCTGCATCGCCTCCAGCAGGGCCGACTGGGTCTTCGGGGGCGTGCGGTTGATCTCGTCGGCGAGCAGCAGGTTGGTGAAGACCGGCCCGGCCCGGAACGAGAACTCGTGGTTGCGCTGGTCGTAGAGGAACGAGCCGGTGACGTCGGCGGGCAGCAGGTCGGGGGTGAACTGCAGCCGCCGGAAGCCGATGCCGAGCGCCTGGGCGAACGAGCGCGCGGTCAGCGTCTTGCCCAGGCCCGGCAGGTCTTCCAGCAGCACGTGGCCGCCGGCCAGGATTCCGGCCAGGACCAGCTCCAGCGAGTCGCGCTTGCCGACGACCACCGTGCCGACCTGGTCCAGGACCACCTTGGCGATCCGGCCCACCTCGGCCGGTGCGAGCGTCTTCATAGCGCCTCCACCTTTGCGACGATCGATGCTATGTCCTGCGGGCTGGGCACGCGGGACGGCGTGTAGTGCAGCAACTGCCAGAGTTCCTCGCCGACCAGCTTGCGGGCCTGGTCGGGCTGGCCGGCCAGGGTGATGCCGTGGCGCTGGCGCAGCCGGGCGTCGACGAGGTCGGTGAAGCGGGGTACGACCACGGCGGCGAACCGGTTCGGGTCGCGCTCGCCCCAGACGAACCGGTCGTCCCACTTGGCCACGGCCAGCAGGATGCCGTCGCGGGGCGGGATCGAGTCGCGCAGCATGCGCCGGGTCGGTGCCACGTCGCCGCCCGGGCGCTCGTCGGGGCGGACCGCCGGCTCCAGGCCGCGGCCGGTGACGGTGGCCGGCAGCTCGTCCGAGCGGACCTGCACGAGCATCTCGCGCATCACCTGGACGGCCACGATCGTGAGCAGGATGAGGGGGTACGACACGATGTAGCCGACGAAGTACAGGATGCCGAAGCCGACCGTGGTCAGCGCGAAGGCGACGAAGAGCCGGCGGACCCACCAGCGCCAGTCGAACGGCCGGGACGGCCGGCGGGACGGGCGCGGCGGCTGCTCGCGGCGCGGGACGGCCGGGCCGCCGTCGAACAGCTCATCGAGGCCGACCACCTGCTCCTCACGCGGCACCGGGACCACCTCCCGGTGCGCTCGCGCCGACGCCGGACAGCTCGGCCCGGATCTGGCGAAGGGCCCCGATCGCGTCCTGGCGGGAGCGCTCGCCGACGGGGTGGGTGGCGTAGCGGGCCTCGCGGTACACGTCGGCGAAACCCTCGAGCGTGGGCCGGCTGACCTGGTGCGCCGAGAGCAGGCGGGTGACCAGCTCGGTCGGGCTGTCGCCGACCAGGCGCGGGGTGCCGGCCGCGGCGGCCGCGCGCTCCAGCCGCACCCAGCACGCGATCACGGCCCGGCGGGGGTCGGTGTCGGTGTCGCTGAGCTCGACGATGCCCGCCTCGACGGCCGCCATGACCTCTTCGGCGGCGCCCGCGACCATCGGCCGGGGCGCCTCGGGTTCGACGAAGACCCGCGGTTTCGGCTTGGCGGTGCGGTTGGAGAGCAGGTAGTAGACGAGGCTGCCGACGAGCACCAGGACGAGCAGGCCGCACAGGGCGGTGGCCGCGGTGAGCACCCAGCCGGGGATCTCGAACTCGTCGTCGCGCGTGGGCTCCGGCGTCGGCTCGGCCGTCGCGATCTCGTCGGTGGGCAGCGCGGTCGCCGTCGGCTCGGGCGCGGCCGGGGTCGGGACGGGCACGTTGGTGATCTCGGGCGAGGACATGGACGCGGCCAGTCCGCCGATGAGCAGGACGGCGATGACGCCCAGCACCGGCAACCATCGGCTGAAGGTGCGGTCCTGAGCCTTCACCAGCATCCCGTCGCTCTAAGGGAGCCCGGCGAGCACTTTCGCCCGGGCGAGAACCTCGTCCAGCATTCCTGGCGTGAGCCGACCGGTAAAGGTGTTCTGCTGGCTCACGTGGTAACAACCGAGCAACGCGGGGGCACGTTCGGCCTGCCACAGCGTGCCGTGACCGAACGGAACCTTCCGCGCCGGTGCTACACCGTAGACGGCCCGGAGGGCGGGCCAGAAGGCGGCCCACGCGAATGCGCCGAGTGCAACTACCACGCGCAGGTCCGGCGCGATCTCCCGCAGCTCGCGGTGCAGGAACGGGGCGCACGTGTCGCGCTCCTGGGGCGTGGGCTTGTTGTCCGGCGGGGCGCAGCGCACCGCGGAGAAGATCCGGGTGCCGGTCAGCGTGAGGCCGTCGTCGCGGTACGTGCTGGTGGGCTGGTTGGCCAGGCCGGCGCGGTGCAGCGCGGCGAAGAGCACGTCGCCGGAGCGGTCGCCGGTGAACATCCGGCCCGTGCGGTTGCCGCCGTGTGCGGCCGGGGCGAGCCCGAGAATGGCGACGGGCGCCCGGTGCGAGCCGAAGCCCGGCACCGGGCGCCCCCAGTACTCCTCGTCGCGGAACGCCGCGCGCTTGACCGCCGCGACCTCCTCCCGCCAGGCCACCAGCCGCGGGCAGCGGCGGCACTCGGAGATCTCCCGATCGAGCTCGTCCAGCGCGTCTCCCACACCTCGAACGTTAGCGGGACGGGCTGACGGAAGGCGTGGGTGACGGGGACGTGACCGCCGAAGGGCTCACCGACGGGACCGGACTCTCCGAAGGGGCGAAGCGGCCGATCGGGCAGAGCGGGTAGGCCGGCACCGTCGCGCGCATGTCGCTGTACTGATCGGTGGCGCACCGGTACGGGTCGCCGATCGTGATGACGTTGCCGTCCTGGTCGTACAGCACGACGTCGTGCAGCGGCCGCCCGTTCTCGTCGACCGGGTACACGTCGCGCACGTTCTCGTACGGGTTGTACGACGAGTTCGGGGTGTAGTAGGTCGAGCCGCCCAGCCGGTCCAGGTTGACCGCCATGACCAGCACGCCGAGCACCCCGAGGGCGGTGATCCCGTAGCCGACGAAGCGGTGCATGCGCGGGCGCCCGGTCGCGCCCAGCCGCACCGAGACGATCACGGCGGCGGCGATGAGCACCCAGCCGATCGGGTCGTCGAGGCGGTCGGTGGGGATGATGTCCAGCGCGAAGATCAGCACGACGACGGCGACCCCGCGCGCGACCCACCAGGCCGGGCGGAGCAGGCGCAGGAAGTCGGAGGTGCGCTCGTAGCCGATCAGCCGGCCGGTGCGCTCGTCGGCGGTGCGCAGCCGCTCCCGCAGCTGCTCCAGGTCGATGCCGGCCCGGGTGGTCGCGGTCGCGCCGGCGGTCTCGATCCCGGCGGCCGCGCGCAGCTCGGCGGCGTAGTCGGCCGGCGGCCCGAGCCGCTCGACGAGCGAGCCGCCCTGCTCCTCCAGCACCTCGGCGAAGTGCGCGGGCAGGTCCTCGAGCAGGTCGTCGCGCACCTCCTGGGGAAGGTCGGCGAGCGCCGCGGCCACCCGCTCCAGATAGAAGTCGATCTCCAAGCTGCTGTCGCTCGGCGCGGTCATGCCGCCTCCTCCCCGATCAGGCGGTCCATGGTCTGCGCGAAGCCGTGCCAGACCTTGCCGGACTGGGCCAGCTGGGCGCGGCCGGCCGCGTTGAGCGCGTAGTACTTGCGGTGCGGCCCCGACTCGCTAGGAACCACGTAGGTGTTCAGCGCGCCGGCCTGGAAGAGGCGGCGCAGCGTGCCGTAGACCGAGGCGTCGCCGACCTCCTCGAGGCCGGCCGCGCGCAACCGGCGCAGGATGTCGTACCCGTAACCGTCCTCGTCCCGCAGCACGGCGAGCACGGCCAGGTCGAGCACCCCCTTGAGCAGCTGGGTGGTGTCCACGGCATGCACAGTACTATGCAGTGCGAAGTACTATCAAGCACGGAACACCGGGACACGCAAAAGGCGGCCCGCCTGCTGCGCGGACCGCCCTGCGAAAGCTTGCTTCGGTGCCGGGGTCTTACTTGGCGTCGTCGAGGCAGAGGGCGTCGCCGCTCGCCTCGTTGGTGCCCTGCCAGAGCACGTACTTGGCGTCGGAGAACGCGTCGCAGACGGTGGCCTCGTCCTTGAGCGCCTCGGTCTGGGACACGCCGTTCTTGATGCCCACGACCTTGTACTTCGCCGTCGAGTCGTCGCACTTGACGATCTTCACGCTGACGTTCTTCGACGTGTTGTCGCTGATCGAGTCGCCGGCCAGGCAGTCGCCGACCGCGGCGTTCGACGGGTCCGAGTTCACGCTGTCGACGATGTCGTTCCACGTGCTGCGGGCGAACAGGAAGATGCCGCCACAGCAGACGAGCGCGAGGACCAGGATGACGCCGAGGATGATCAGAATGATCTTGCCGGCGCTGCTCTTCTTCGGAGGCGGCGGCGGGGCGCCGAACGGGGCACCGGGCGCGGCCGGGGCACCGTAGGACGGCGGCTGGTCGTACGGCGAGCCGGACGCCGGGGGCTGCCCGTACGCCGGGTCGTAAGGGGCGCCGGACGACGGCTGCTGGCCGTAGGGGGCGCCGGACGCGGGCTGCTGGCCGTAGGGGCCGCCCGAGGACGGCTGCTGGCCGTAGGGCGCGCCGGACGACTGCCCGTACGGCGGCTGGTCACCGCCGGGCGGCGGGTAACCCCCGCCACCGGGTGGCGGGTAGCTGCCGGGCGGCGGGTACTGATCAGACATGTGTTTCCTTCCGGGGTATGCCGCAAAGATCACCCTAACGGGCAAAAAGACGGTTGAGCTTGGGAAACCGCCCCTTCGACCCACTGGAGACGGCTCACGATAGCGGTAGAGGGCCAACCCGCGCAGCACTGAGCGTGTTCGTATTACGGTGTGCGCCGTGACCGATCTGTTGAAACGGCTTGCGGCCGGTCCCGGTGTGTATCGGGGGCGCGGCGACGGCCTGGAGTCCGGACCTTTCGTCGCCCGGATCAAGGTGACCTCGGTGGTGCGCGGCAACGCCATCACGCTGGACTATGAGGCGGTCAGCGACAGCAAAGGACTGCAGCACGTCGAGCACACGATCCTCACCGCGAGCGAGGCCGGCCGGCTGGAACTGCACGTCACCTGCCTGGAGCTGCCCGGGGTGACCCGGTTCGTGCAGAGCGAGCCCGGGGTGTTCAGCGCCTACGAGGGCGCCCTTCCGGCCAAGATCATCATCACCATGCCCAGTGACGGCGTGCTCACGTACGGCTGGTGGTGGTCCCGCGACGACGCCGAGCCGCGCGAGCAGTCCCGGGCCGAGGTACGCCGGACCGGGTGACGCTCCGTGCACGGGTGCTGAGCTGCGGTGACGCAAATCCGACACGTGAACGTTGCGAAAATTACGCGAGCGACAGGGCGATTCCGTCCAGAATGTCGGACTCCGAGGCGATGACGGCGTCCAGGCCGGCCCGCTCGACGATGATCCGCAGAATCAGGGCCCCCGCGCCGATCACGTCGGCGCGGCCGGGGTGCATCACCGGATACCGCAGCCGCTGCTCCGCCGTGCGGCCCAGCAGGTCGGCGGTCACCTTGGCGATGTCGGCGGCCGAGACGCGGGCGCGGTGGATGCGCTTCGGGTCGTACTCCGGCAGCTCCAGCGCCAGCGCGGCCACCGTGGTCACCGACCCGGCCAGCCCGACCAGCGTGCGGGCCCGGGCGCCGTCGACCGCGGCCAGGGCCCGGTCCACCGCGGCCGCGATGTCCTCCTCGGCCGCCGCCACCTGCTCGGGGATGGGCGGGTCGGCGCGCAGGTGCCGCTCGGTCATCCGCACACACCCGATATCGACGCTGATGGCCGCGTCCACATCCCTTTCACCGACCACGAACTCGGTGGAGCCGCCCCCGATGTCCACGACGAGGAACGGGGCCTCGGCGGTGAGGCCGCGCACGGCGCCGTTGAACGAGAGCCGGGCCTCCTCGTCGCCGGTGATCACCTCCGGCGCGAAGCCGAGCGTGTCGAGCACCATGGCGCGGAAGTCGGCCGCGTTCTCGGCGTCCCGCGACGCGCTCGTGGCCACCATCCGGGCCGCGTCGACCCCGGCCTCGGCGATGTCCGCCGCGTAGTCGACCAGGGCCACCCGGGTGCGCTCGATCGCCGCCGGGGACAGCCGCCCGGTCCGGTCGACGCCCTCCCCCAGCCGCACGATCCGCATCTGCCGGGTCACGTCCGACACCGCCGACGCTCCCGGGTCGTCAGAGACATCGGAGACGTCGGCGATCAGGAGCCGCACCGAGTTGGTTCCGCAGTCGATGGCCGCCACGCGCTTCACCGGCCCAGCCTACAAATGCAGCAGCATGCGGTGGTTGCCCAGGGTGTTGGGCTTGACCCGCTCCAGGTCCAGGAACTCGGCCACGCCCTCGTCGTAGGAGCGCAGCAGCTCCTCGTACACCTGGTGGGTGACCGGGGTGCCGTCGATCGGGATGAACCCGAACGAGGCGAAGAACCGGGTCTCGAAGGTCAGCACGAACACCCGGCGCACCCCGATGTCGCGGGCCGCGTCGAGCAGCTCGGCCACGATCCGGTGGCCGATCTTGTGCCCGCGCAGCAGCGGGTCGACCGCCACCGTGCGCACCTCGGCGAGGTCCTCCCACATCACGTGGAGCGCACCGCAGCCGACGATGGTGCCGTCGGTGCTGCGCTCGGCGACCCAGAACTCCGGCACGGCCTCGTAGAGCGCGACGGTGGGCTTGGAGAGCAGCCGCCGGTCCGCGACGTACATCGCGACCAGCCGCCGAATCCCCCGCACGTCGGCGGTTCGTGCCCGCCGGACGGTTACCTCCATGAACGCAAGGGTAGTGGCGCGCGGATGTGGCTCCTGACACGCGATCGGGTGCTGATGGTCACCACCGCGGTGATGACCGTGGCGGCCGGCACCATGACGGTCCTGTACGTGACCAAAGACGGGCCCGGCCCGCAACCGGTCAAGCCGGTGGCGCGCACGACGGGTCCCCCGCACGCGTCGCCCGGGGCGAGCGTCGCCGGTACCGCGAAGCCGGGCACCGTGAAGGCCGCCTATGCGGTGCGCAGCAAGTGGAAGGACGGCTTCAACGCCGAGGTCACCGTGACCAACCTGGGCAGCCAGCCGCTGATGGGCTGGATGGTGAACCTCGAACTGCCCAAGGACGTCGACGTCACCTCGACCTGGGGCGCCACCGCCGAGCAGCAGCCGGGCAAGCTCGTGCTGCGCTCCCAGGCGTACAACACCTACCTGGAGGCGGGCGGGGCGATCCGGATGGGATTCGAGGCCAAGGGGCCGGCCGGCCCACCCACGAGCTGCTCTGTCAATGGCGCGCCCTGTTGAGTCATAAATCTGACTGTTTGCATGTGGCGGGTATCCGGTCCCGCTTTGGCAAGAAGTCTGACGTACCTTCTTTGGGTGCTGACCCCACCGGCCGGGCTTCCCGAGGACGCACTCGGGATATTGATCAGCCGGGAGTGGGGCATTCCGGTCAAATCGCTCGGCTACCGGCCGGTCGGCTTCGGCTCCCACCACTGGGAGGTCACGGACACGGCGGGCTTCCGCTGGTTCGTGAACGTCGATGAGCCGGCCGACCCGGCGAAGCTCGACGCCTCGCTGCGGACGGCCGCCGACCTGCACGCCACCGGGCACACCTTCGTCGTCGCCCCGATCCCGGCGCTGAGCGGGGCCAGCACGATGCGGTCGGGGTCGTTCACGATCGCGCTGTACCCGTTCGTCGAGGGTGCGAGCTTCGACTGGAACGCGTTCACCGGCCCGGCCCACCGCCAGGCCACCCTCGACATGATCATCCGGCTGCACACGGCGCCGCCGATCGCCCGGCGGCACGCGCGGGTGGACGACTTCGCGGTGCCGCACCGCGACGAGGTCGAGGCCGCCCTGCGCGCGCCCGGCGAGCAGTCCGGCTGCGGCCCCTACGCGGTGCCCGCGGCCGACCTGCTCGAGGAGCACCGCCGGCCGCTGCAGCGGGTGCTGGCCCGCTACGACGAGCTGGTGCTGCAGAGCCGGGCCGAGCCGGTGCGCGCGGTGCTCACCCACGGGGAGCCGCACTCGGGCAACACCATGCGCACGCCGACCGGCTGGCGGCTCATCGACTGGGACACCGTGCTGGTCTCCCCGCCGGAGCGGGACCTGTGGCTGATCGAGCCGGGCGACGGCTCGATCTTCGCGGCCTACGCCGAGGCGACCGGGGTGCTGGTCCGCCCGTCCACGATCATGCTGTTCCAGCTGCGGTGGGCGCTGTCGGACATCGCGGTCGAGGTGCGCCGCTTCCGCCGGCCGCACACGGGCACGCAGGACGACGCCGAGGGCTACGAGATCCTGCGGTCAGTCGTCACCAGCATCGAGTGAGGTTTCCTTTGCGACACACGGGCCCTGGGCCCACCACTCGCCGGCCAGCTCGGCCGTCTCGTCGCCGAACGGGTTGACCCCCGGGCCGACGGCCAGGGCGTGGCCGAGGTGGACGTGCAGGCACTTCACCCGGGTGGGCATGCCGCCCGCGGAGACGCCGTCGATCTCCCGGACGTGCCCGACCGCCTCGCGGCGGGCCAGGTAGTCCTCGTGGGCCCGCTGGTACTGCGCGGCCAGCTCGGGGTCCTCGGCCAGCCGGGCGCCCATCTCGCGCATCAGGCCCGCCGACTCCAGGCGGCTGCACTCGTGCACGGCCCGGGGGCAGGTCAGGTAGAACAGCGTCGGGAACGGCGTGCCGTCGGGCAGCCGGGGCGTGGTCTCCACGACGTCGGGCAGGCCGCACGGGCAGCGGTGGGCGACCGCCCGGGTGCCGCGGGGCGTGCGGCCGAGCTGGGCCGCGACCACCGCGAGATCCTCGTCGGTGGCCTTCTGGAAATCGCTCACTGCTTGTCCGCCGCCTCGACGCTCGACCACAACTTGCCGTACCAGGCCCGGGGCTGCTTCGGCGCGCCCGGCAGCTCGTCGGGGTCGGTCTGCTGACTGTTGGCCGGGTCCACCACCACGTACGGCTTCTCACCCGGCAGCACCATGTGCAGGCGCTGGCGGGCCTGGGAGATCACGTACTCGGGGTCGTCCCACTTCTTGGCCCGCGCCTGCATCTCGGCGACCTTGGCCGCCTGCCGCTGCTGGCTCTGCTCCAGGGCCTCGATCTCGGCCTGCTGGGCGAGGTACACCCGCACGGGGTAGGCGTAGGCGAGCAGCAGCACGAGCAGGATCAGGCTGAGTACCACCGCCCGGCTGGTGAACCGGCGCGGCTGCGGGGCCCGGGTGCGCATCGCGGCGCCGCCGGTGGCCACCGCCCGCCGGGCGACCATGGGCCGCGAGGGGGCCCGGCCCTTGCTGACGTTGCGCGCGCCGGCGGCGTTGCGGGTGCCGGCGTTGCGGGTGTTGACGTTGCGAGGGGACGAGCGCCCGCCTGGCCTGCTCCGCGGCTGCATGCCCTCCCCCAAGGTCCGCACGGCCCGCGGCCTCCAGCTGGTGAAGGCCGCGGGCGGTCAAGAACGGTTAACGGTACCGCGGGAAGGCCCCGCGCCCGGCGTAGCGCGCCGCGTCGTCGAGCTCGTCCTCGATGCGCAGCAGCTGGTTGTACTTCGCCACCCGCTCGGAGCGGGCCGGCGCGCCGGTCTTGATCTGGCCGGTGCCCAGGGCCACGGCGAGGTCGGCGATGGTGGTGTCCTCGGTCTCACCCGAGCGGTGGCTCATCATGGTGCGGAAGCCGGCGCGGTGGGCGAGGTCCACGGCGTCGAGCGTCTCGGTGAGCGAGCCGATCTGGTTGACCTTGACCAGGACCGCGTTCGCCGTGTCGGTGGCGATGCCCCGGGCGATGCGCTGCGGGTTGGTGACGAACAGGTCGTCGCCGACGATCTGGATGCGGCCGCCGAGCGCCTCGGTCATCGCCTTCCAGCCGTCCCAGTCCTCCTCGTTCAGCGGGTCCTCGATCGACACGATCGGGTACGCGTCGACGAGCGACGTGTAGTACGCGATCATCTCGTCGGAGGACTTGGTGCCGCCCTCGAAGCCGTAGGACCCGTCCTTGTAGAACTCGGTCGCGGCCACGTCGAGCGCGAGCACGATGTCGCTGCCCAGCGAGTAGCCGGCCTTCTCGACGGCCTCGGCGATCAGGTCGAGCGCGGCCGCGTTGGTCGGCAGGCTCGGGGCGAAGCCGCCCTCGTCGCCCAGGCCGGTGGCCAGGCCCTTCTTCTTCAGCACCGACTTGAGGGTGTGGTACACCTCGGCGCCGGTGCGCAGCGCCTCGCGGAAGGTCGGGGCGCCGACCGGCGCGATCATGAACTCCTGGATGTCGACGTTGGAGTCCGCGTGCGCGCCGCCGTTGAGGATGTTCATCATCGGCACCGGCAGCAGGTGCGCGTTCGGGCCGCCGAGGTACTTGAACAGGCTCAGGCCGGCCGAGTCGGCCGCCGCCTTGGCCACGGCGAGCGAGACGCCGAGGATGGCGTTGGCGCCCAGCTCGGACTTCTCCGGCGTGCCGTCGAGGTCGAGCATGGCCTGGTCGACGAGGCGCTGCTCGGTGGCGTCGAACCCGCGCACGGCCTCGGCGATGCGCTCGTTGACGTTCTCGACGGCCTTCTCGACGCCCTTGCCCAGGTAGCGCTTGCTGTCGCCGTCGCGCAGCTCGTTGGCCTCGAACGCGCCGGTGGAGGCGCCCGAGGGAACCGCCGCCCGGGCCAGGGTGCCGTCGTCGAGGACGACCTCGACCTCGACCGTCGGGTTGCCCCGCGAGTCGAGGATCTCCCGCGCGCCGATTGCTTCGATAGTGGCCACTGTCGTGTCACTCCTTGCAGAAAATGTTTGGTCGGCCGCCACGGTGCGGCACCCTCAGTATTTCGCGCTTCCTTCGGTCGCTCCCCAGTGGGGGGCTCCGCCCACCCACGCCCCCTGCCACACATCGGTCGCGGTGAGCGCCGAGGGAGCCGGGCCCGCCGTGTGCGCGGCCTCCACGAACCGCACTCCGGCGGGGCCGGCGGCCGCCGGTCGGTCAGAGCTCCAGCAGCGTGCGCAGGTGGCGGGGCGGCGGGGAGCCGTGGGCGAGCATACGGTCGTGCCAGTCGCGGAGTGTGACGTTCGCCGGGCGTTCATCCGCGATCTGCCGGACCTCGGTGTAGCCCACGAAGTACGTCGAGAGCTGGGTCGAGCTGAGCAGGGCCCGCCGCCACTTGCCGGCCGCCTCGCCCTCCTCCTGGAAGCCGCGCTCCATCATCAGCGCCATCGCCTCCTGCTCGGTCATCCCGTCGCAGTGCACCCGCTGGTCGATGATCGCGTTGATGCTCATCCGCAGCTGCATCTTGAGCTGCTGCAGGCGCACCGGCAGGCCGCCGAAGCCGCGCTCGGCCATGAACTCCTCGGCGTAGACGGCCCAGCCCTCTACGAACGGGCCGCTCCAGCCGATGGCCCGGGCCCTGGTGCGGCCGCGGAACCGGCGCGCGTGGGCCAGCTGCAGGAAGTGCCCGGGGGTCGCCTCGTGGACGGTCAGGTCGCGCAGCATGTGGCTGTTGTACTCGCGGTAGAACGACGCCACCCGCTCGTCCGACCAGCCCGACGGGGTGGGCGAGATGCAGAAGAACGTCGGCAGCTCGGCCGGCTCCAGCAGGCCCGGCGGGTCGCAGTAGGCCACCGCCACGCCGCGCGCGAACTCGGGCATCTCCATGATCACCAGTGGGTCGTCGATCAGGGTGATCAGGTCGTGCGCCCGGACGAACTCGGTCGCCTCGTCCAGCGACACCTTGGCCAGGTCCACGATCGTGTCGTTGTCCGGCACGTCGGCGGCCGCCTGGGCGAGCGCCGCCCGCACCGTCTCGTCGGTCTCCGGCCCGCCGGTCAGCTCGGCCGCGGCCGTGCGCAGCTCGGCGCTCACCCGCTCCAGGTTGGCCTCGGCCCGCTCCAGCACGGTCCGGGCGCCGAGCTCGGTGTCCAGCGTGTGCCACAGCCGGGCCTCCCAGAGCCGCCGGCCCAGCCGCGGGTCGCGCTCGGCGCCGTCGAGCCGGCCGCGCAGCCACGCGGCGAACGCGTCGAGCTCCTCGGCCGCGCGCTCCTGCACCGGGGCGACCACCTCGGCCATCCCGGGCGCCTCCTTGAACAGCTCGCCGAGCTCCTCGCGGACCAGCCGGGCGGTGCCGGCGAACTGGCCGACCGCCGTCTCGACGTGCACCCGCGGCGCGTCGCCCAGCACCTCGCGGGCGGTGGCCAGGGCGTCCGGAACGGCGGTGAGCCGGGCGGCGATCGACATCAGCCGCTCCTCGGCCGGCGCGAACGGCCGCGAGATGAGCCCGTGCAGCAGCCCGCCCGGGTTGTGCACGAGCGGGTTCCACTCGTGCTCGCGGATCTCGGTCCGCTCGAACAGCATCCGCTCCACCCGGGCCAGCAGCACGGCGTGGTCGACCTGGTCCTGCGGGTCGAGCTCGTCCAGGTCGATCTGGCTCAGCGCGGCCGAGGCGTCGCGCAGCATGTCGACGTCGCCGGCCACGCCCTCGGCGGAGTAGTCGGGCAGCCGGTCGTCGAAACGGTGATCCCCGGCGCCGGCGGCGAGCGCGGGCGCACACTCGAGCAACGCGTCGGCGATGTGCTCGGCCAGTGGAACAAAGTGCTGGGACATGCCCCCGACGGTATCGGGTGGACCGCCGGGCGGCTGCCCTCACACCAGCGTGGCGAGCTTGCGGACCGCGGCGGCCAGCTCGTGCGGGGTGTGCGCGGCGTAGCCGAGGACCAGCCCGCACGGGCCGGCCTTGCGCATCCGCAGGGTCGACAGGGCCAGCGGGCCGAGCCCGGCGTCCGCCGCCCGCGCGGCCAGGGCCAGGTCGTCCACCCCCGGCGGCAGCTCGACCACCAGGTGCAGCCCGGCCGCGATGCCGCCGATGCGGGCCCGGGGCAGGTGCCGGCGCACCGCGGCCACTACCGCGTCGCGGCGCTCGCGGTGCAGCCGGCGGGCGCGGCGCAGGTGCCGGTCGTAGGCGCCGCCGGCCAGGAACTCGGCGAAGGCCAGCTGCTGCAGCGCCGGGCCGCCGTTGTCGGCGTCGTGCTTGGCCGCGCACAGCTCGTCGACCCACCCGGGCGGCGCGGCCAGCCAGCCCAGCCGCAGCCCCGGTGCCAGGACCTTGCTCACCGAGCCGACCAGCGCCACGTGGTCCGGGGCCAGCCCCTGCAGGCACGCGACGGGCTCGCGGTCGTAGCGGTACTCGGCGTCGTAGTCGTCCTCCACCACCAGCCCGTCCACGCGGCGGGCCCAGGCCACCACCTCGGCCCGCCGCCCGGGCGCGAGCACCACGCCGGTCGGGAACTGGTGGGCCGGGGTGAGCACGACCGCGCGGGCGCGGGTGCGGGCCAGGGCGGCCACGTCGAGCCCGTCGCCGTCGACCGGGACCGGCACCACGTCGAGGCCGAGCCGGGCCAGATGGTCGCGCAGGGCGGCCGGGCCCGGATCCTCGAGGGCGATCCAGCGGGTACCGCGAGCCAGCAGGACCCGCGCCAGCAGCGCGAGCCCCTGGGTGACCCCGGCGGTGACGATGAGGCCGTCGGGCGGCACGAGCGCGGCGCGGACGCGGCCCAGGTAGCCCGCCAGCTCGGCCCGCAGCCGCGGCACCCCGGTCGCGTCGCCGTAATCGAAGTCCGCGTCCAGCGCGCTGGTCAGCGCGGTCTCGTAGGCCCGCCGCCACGCCGTGCGCGGGAAGGCCCCGAGGTCCGGCACGCCCGGGCGCAGCGGCGCGACCGCGGCCGGCCGCTCGGTCGCGTCGGCCCGCCGCAGCGGCGCGGGCGCGACCACCTCGGCCACCACGGTGCCGGAGCCGCGCCGGCTGATCAGCCGCCCCTCGGCCGCCAGCTGCTCGTAGGCGCCGACCACCAGCCCGCGGGAGACGCCCAGGTCGGTCGCGAGGTCGCGGGTCGAGGGCAGGCGGGTCCCCGGTGCCAGGCGGCCCCGTGTGATCGCCTCCCTGAGCGCGCCCACGAGCTGCTCCCCCACCCGTGGCCGGGTGCGGTCGAGCTCGACCAACGCCTCCCAAACCGACAAAAATTGGCCCCCTAAAAGCCGGTCTCGGTGGCACTGTAGCGGGTACCACTGGCCGCCGTAAGTTCACCCGCATGACCCGGCGCCACATCGCGTTCTGCGTGCTGACCTGCGCGATTCTCGGCAGTTCGTTCGTCGTGAGCCGCTCGATCGTCGGCTATCCGATCCTCTCCGGCCAGGCGATTCGCTACGGCCTGGCCGCGCTGGCGCTGTTCGCGCTGGTGGCCCGCGACGCGCGGAAGATTCACCCGAACGGGCGCGAACTCGGCCGGCTGGCCCTGGTGGCGGCGACCGGGCTGGTCGCGTTCAACGTGCTGCTGCTCTTCGCCCTGCGGCACGCCGATCCGGCCGTCATCGCCACCATCGTCGGCGCGAGCCCGCTGCTGCTGGCCCTGCTCGGCCCGCTGCAGGAGCGCCGCCGGCCCACGCCGCGGCTGCTCGGGGCGGCCGCCGTGGTGGTCGCGGGCGCGGCGATCGTGTCGGGCTTCGGCGCGCACGACCGGGCGGGCCTCGTCGCGGCCGCCGGGGTGCTGCTCTGCGAGGCCGCCTTCTCGCTGCTCGCCGCGCCCCTGCTGCCGCGCCTCGGACCGGTGCGCGTCTCGGCGTGGAGCACGGCACTGGCCGTACCATTGCTGCTGTTGCTGTTGCCCTTCAGCGGGGAGCGGCCGCGCCTTCCCGACGCGTCCGAGGGGGCCGCGCTGGCCTTCCTCGGGCTGGTGCTGACCGTGATCGCGTTCGTGTGCTGGTATTCGGGCGTGGCCGGGCTCGGCGTGGACCGGGCGGGGTTGTTCGTCGGCCTGGTGCCGGTGTTCGCGCTGATCACGGCGGCCGCGGTGGACCGTGCGCCGCCGGGCCCGGGCAAGGTGGCCGGCGTCTTGCTGGTGGGTGCCGGTCTGGTGATCGCGGCGACGCGTTCAGGCGGGCGTGTTAAGCAAGATGAATGGAACGCACCGCGCTCGTCCTCGGCGCCGGTGGCATCACCGGCGTCGCCTGGCAACTCGGCATCCTCGTCGGCCTGCACGACCGGGGCATCGCCCTCGGGCAGGCCGACCTGATTCTCGGCACCTCCGCCGGCGCCATGACCGGCGCCCTCGTCGCCGCGTTCGGCGACCCGCGCACCGCCGCGGCCATCGAGGCCCCGCTCGGGCCCGGCGACCCGCCGCTCAACGCGGACTGGAATCTCGGCCCGATCGCGTTCGGCCTGCTGCAGGACGAGTCGCTGGAGCCGGCCGAGATGCGAAGGCGGCTCGGCCGGATCGCGCTGGAGGCCGCGGTCGGGCCGCCGGAGCCGTGGCTGGCGGCGTTCGGGCGGCGGCTGCCGATCGAGGGCTGGCCCGAGCGGCTCACGGTGACCGCCACCAACGCCGAGACCGGAGAGCCGGTGCAGTGGGATGCCGATTCCGGTGTACCCCTGGTGCCCGCCGTCACCGCCAGTTGCGCGGTCCCGTGCATCTTCCCGCCGATCCCGGTGAACGGCGCGAAGTACATGGACGGCGGCGTGCGGTCGCGGACCAACGCGGACCTCGCCGCCGGCTACGACAGGGTCGTCGTGGTGGCGCCGCGCATGCCGCTGCTGCAGCGCGACTCGCTCGACCCGGCGTTCACCGTCATCGAGCCCGACGACGCGTCGATGGCGGCGATCGGCGGCAACGTGTTCGACGCCGGGCGCTGGATGCCGACCCTGGCCGCCGGCGAACGTCAGGGCCGCGAGCTCGTCATCGGCCTGTAGTACTCGTCCTGGGCGAGCGAGGTGCGGAAGGCGCCGAGCACGTCCGGGTCGTCGGAGACCATGTACTGGTTCGTCGGCCCCTTGTTGTCGGTAGGGTCCGACTCGAAGTAGAGCACCGCGCGGATCTGCGGGTTCGCCTTGAACGTCGCCGAGGCGTCCCGCAGCCACGCGGACCGCTGGCCGGTGCCCCAACTGCGGGCGATGCCGAACTCGCCGATCATCACCGGCTTGCTCGGGTGCTTGGCCACGAACTCCAGGAACGGGCGCATCAGCTGGCCGATGGTGCCGTACTTCGTGCCCGCGTACACGTCCACGCAGGTCCAGTCGACCTGGTCGTCGCCGGGGTAGAAGCTCGGCGCGGAGCCGTTCTGGAAGCCCTCGGCCGTCGGGCACCACACCCACGAGGCGTTGGTCGCGCCCTCCTGGACGAAGATGTTCCGCACGTACTTCCAGGCGGCGATGTAGTCCTCGCCGGACCACATCTGGGCGCGCAGGTTCGGGCGGTCCATCTCCCAGCGGTACCGCAGCAGCACCGGATGCCCGAAGGCCTTGAGCTCCCGGGCCCGCTCGCGGATCAGCTCGTCGTAGCGGCCCATCGTGACGAGCCGGGTGTCGCCGCCGGCCCACGACAGCATCAGCGTGCTGCCGCGGGCCGCGAACTGGCGGTCGGAGTCGTTGATGAAGTTCTCGTCGAAGCGGCGGTAGGTGTTGACGATCGCCATCTTCCGCCCGAGCGTCTGCTCCCAGACCGTCATCGCCGTCACCCGCCCCGGCTCCGTGAGGTGCTCGGGCCGCACCCACGCGCCGAGGTAGGAGCCCCGCTTCGGCGGTCCGACGGGCCCGGCCTGGAAGGGCCCCTCGGACGTGGCGATGGCGGGCGGCCCCGTCTCCACTGTGGACGACGGGGCCGCCGTGGGCGGACGGTCCGGCCGGTCCCGATTGAGCACGGTCAGGGTGACGGCCGCGGCGACCGCGACGACCACGGCCACCACAGCGCCGGTGACGACGATCCGCTTCAACGATGGTCTCCTACTTCGGAATCCGCCTTGCTACATAGAGAACGTCCGTGGCCACCCCGGAGAGACTGCGCGATCGGGTAGCGAGGTCATCCGCCTTTCGGGCCATCGGGCGCAGCCACTCCCGCCGGTACGCCCCGGCCGGGAACACGGCGAAGCCGCGCCGGTCGATGACCTCGAAGCCGTGCCGGGCCAGCAGCTGCTCGACCTCGCCGTGCTGCAGCTCGGCGAACCACGCGTTGCCCCGGTGCGCGCGGTGGCGCAGGTGGCGCAGCGACGTACGGTTGCCGTGGTTCTCCACGACCAGCAGCCCCGAGTCCGCCTCCGGCAGGATCCGGGCGGCGAACGCGATCGCCCGGTCCCGCACGTCCTTCGGGGCGTTGAGCAGCAGCCGGAACACGGTCACCAGGGCCGGTCCGTCCACTGTGGCCGGTTCCGGCACCGGCCCGTCCTCGGTCACCTGGTGCAGCTTCGCGTAGACGCCCGCCTCCCGGGCCTTGGCGAGCATCTGCTCCGAGGAGTCATACCCGTGCGCGGCCCGCACCACGCCGTGCAGCAGCTTGATCGCCCGCCCGGTGCCGCAGGCGAAGTCGTGCTGGACCGGCCGCCGGGCCGTGAACTCCCGCCGCACCAGCCGGCGCAGGAACGCCCGCTGGCGCACGCTCACCGCCGTCGCGTAGGTCTCCGGCGCATAGACCACCCGCTCGTACTTCTCAACCGCCGCCTCCGATTGGAAGACCTCCGCGTAATCCGTTCTCATCGTCCCCCCTGCATCAGAACTGTTCTCAAGCGCACCGCCGCGTAGCAGTACGCGACGGCACCCGCCCCGGTGGCGGCGAATTTCACGATCAGACCGGGGTGCAGCGGCCACAGCAGGAGCTGGGGCGCGGCGAAGAACCCGGCCGCCATGGCACAGGCGAGCAACGTCGCCCGGCCGAAGGGGTGCAGTCCCAGCCCGCGCACGACCTGCACGAGCGGGACGAGGTTGTTCACGAGCACCGCGGCCGCGAGGCCGACGGACGCGCCGAATGCGCCGCTGCGGGGGATGAGCAGCGCGTCGACGCCGAGCATCACGATCAGGGCCAGCCCGACGTTGGCCAGGTTCCACCAGGTGCGCCCGGCCATCGCCAGCACCACGTCGACCATGCCGCACGCGGTGGCGACCATCATGGCGGCCGCGAGCACGCGCACCACGCCGACGCCGTCCTCGTAGTGCTCGCCGAACAGGCCCAGGTACAGCGGCGCGTACGTGAACACCAGCAGGTACAGCGGCCAGCAGCACAGCACGACCCAGGCGGTCGACTGCCGGTACAGCAGGTTCGCGCCCGCGGTGTCCTGGACCGCCAGCCGCTCGGCCAGCCGCGGCTGCACCGACTGCGAGACGCCCTGGTTCACGAACTGGCCGAGGATGACGAACCGGCCGGCCACCGCGTACATGGCGGCGGGCGCGAGGCCGGCCAGGGCGGCGACCATGAGCACGTCGACGCGCTGCAGGGCCATCTGGGCGAAGCTGGCGACGGCTCGGGGCGCGGTGAAGGACCAGAAACGCCCGGGCGTGAAATCCGACGTGTCCGATTGCTCGGGCCGCAGGGTCCTGCGCAGCCGCTGCAGCGCATAGCCGGCCAGCAGCGCGGTCGGGATGTACGGCAGGGCCCACACCGCGGCGAACAGCTGCTCGCTCCACCCGAGGGCCCAGACCAGCACGAGCAGCAGCAGCTGCGCGGCCGGGCGCATGACCCGGTCCAGCAGCACCGTCGGGCGCATCGCCCGCAGCCCGCGGGTGGTGGACAGCAGCGCGTCGGTGAACGCGGCGGCCGGCAGGAACAGGGCGAGCGCGCGGACCAGGTCGGGCCGACCGGGCAGCAGCTCGGCGCCGAACCACAGGCCGCCCGCGATGCACACCGCGGCCACCGCGACCGGGACCAGCGCGATCCGCAGCAGCTCGGCGAAGCGGGACAGGTCGCCGACCGCGCGCATCCGGGCCGGCCAGTACACCAGGGACGTCTGCACGCCGAGCTTGGCCACCGTCACGCCGAGGCCGAAGGTGGCCGTGGCGGCGAAGAACGCGCCGGCCGCGTGCGGGTCGAGGGCCCGCGCGGCCAGCCAGGTGACACCGACGCCGGCCAGGCCGGTGCAGACGGTGCCGGCGAGGTTGGCGATCCCGCCGCGGGCCGCGCCGCGCAGCATCCCGCCGGGCGACTCGACCGCGGGCCGCTCCAGCGTGCTCGTCACTTGAGCATCCAGCTCGGCCGGTGCCCGAGGAAGTCGGCCAGCCGCTCGTCGTACGGCCGGTAGTGCTCGGCCAGCTGCTGGGCGATCGAGTCGTCGAGGCGGTTGCGGGGCCGGGCGTTGTGCCGGTCGAACGGCGGGTACGCGTTCACGTGCGGCAGGCCCAGGAAGTCCACGACGGCGTCGTAGACCGGCTCCGGCCGGGTGAAGAACTCGGTGCTGTCGACCACGTGCACCCGGTCGCGGCCGAGCAGGCGGGCCATCGGCTCGAGGTACTCGATGTACTCGCCGCGGGCGCGGTAGGCGTGGTGCTGGTGGGCGAAGCTGTACGCGAACGGGTCGGCCAGCAGCTTCTCGCGCTGCCCGTCGAGGCGCTCCTGCTCCAGCTCCAGCGCCCGGCCGAACTCGACCTCGGGCTCGAAGCCGCGGGCGACCTCGTGCGCGTGCTGGGAGTAGGCCCGCTCGACCGGGTCGCGCACCAGCACGACCAGGCGCACCCCGGGCAGGTCGGCGGCGATGCGGGCCAGGGCGTGCGGGTGGTACATGTAGTACGGGCTCGACTCGAACGTCTGCGCGGGCACCCCGAACTCGGCCCGGACCCGCTCGGCCCGGCGCTGCAGCGGGAAGTGGCCGCGGTACCAGCGCAGGCCGTGGTGGTAGCCGACGTCGAAGTAGTGCACGCCCTTGTGCAGGACGGCCTTGATGACGGCGGGGTGCGCGGCCAGGGCGCGGTAGAGCGACGTGGTGCCGCAGCGCTGCCCGCCGCAGATGAGGAACTGCGGCAGCATCCGCCGGCCGGCGGTGAGCTGGCCGTAGTTGCGGGATCCGAAGTGGACGATGCGCTTCATCGTCTCGGGGACCGGCACGGGCATGGTTACAGCGCCTCCACTCGCGCGACGAGGACGGGCAGCAGCCAGCTGCCGAGCACGCCCAGCCGGGCGCCGGCCTCCGCCTGCCGGTCGGTGACGTACCGGGTGGCCAGGTCGATGAGGTACAGCAGCGCGGTCACCTCGACCGCCTGGCGGTGCACGACGCCGAACGGCAGCAGCAGGTCCGGCGCGGCCGCGACGAGCTCGTTGACCGCCTGCCCGGCCGAGGGCGAGCGGCCGATGCCCAGCTGCAGCGCGTGGTGCAGCCCGTCGAAGCCGATCGGCACGCCCGGGGTGAACCGCTCCCAGTCCCAGACCAGCACGCCGCTCGCGACGCCGGCCATGTTCCACGGCGACCAGTCCCCGTGCCAGGAGCCGAAGTGCAGCTGGACGTCGCCGGCCGCGCGCGCGATGCGCTCGGCCGCGGTGCGCAGGGCGGCACCCTCGGCGTGCCCGGCGACGGCGTCCAGGCGGGCCCGCAGCCGGGCCCAGTAGCCGCTGCCGTCCAGGCGGCCCTGGCTGGTGCCGCAGCAGCGCGCCACCTCCAGCATCGCGCTCGCGAGGCGGGGTGCGGTCGGCGCCACCCGCGGCTCCCAGACCGGCAGCGCGGACTGCACCAGCACCTCGTGCTCGCCCCACTGCCCGGCGTGCAGCACGCCGGGCACCCGCACCTGGGTGAGCCCGGCGGCGCCGACGGTGCCGAGCGCGGCGGCCTCGGCCCGGACCAGCTCGCGGGTCAGCGCCGCGGTGCCGAGCTTGGCGAAGGCCAGGGTGCGCCCGGCCGGGTCGAGCAGCTGCAGCACCGGTTTGCGGTTGGCCCGCGCCGGTCCGATGTGGACACTGAGGCGCAGGCCGGCGCCGAGGTGGCGGCCGAGGTACGCGTCGATGGTGTCCTCGGCCGGGCTCAGCGTCAGCCGGTCGCGCAGCAGCAGCCCGGACAGCCCGGTGCGCAGCGCGGCCACCACGGCGTCGCGCTTGAGCCGGGCCAGCCGCGACTGGGGCTCGGCGTAGCGGCGCACGGCCGCGGCGGCGACCCGGCGATCGTCCGGCACCAGCAGGCGGGGCTTGCGCGCGTTCGGAATGACGAGGTACCGCACCGGACGGGCACCCTGCCCGGGGTACAACAGGCCGAGCACTTCCTCGATGTATTGGGCGCGCAGCTGCTCGTCGTCGGCCTTGAGCGCGGCCGGAGCGGTCTTGATCGGACTCATGGCTGGCTGAAACCCCTCTGCTGGTTGCGCCACAGGACGGCATACGCCAGGAACGTCAGGGCCAGCGGGGTGACCAGGCTGTTGTACCAGAGCATGGCCGAGAAGCCGGACACCAGCGCGGCCCCGCCGGCCAGGCCGATCGGGCTGGCGTCGCGCCGGAACCGCCACAGGCCGGCCAGGAAGAAACCGACGTAGGACAGGGTGCCGAGCAGGCCGTGCGCGTACAGCAGCTGCCAGAGCTGGCCGTTGCCGCCGATGGTGAAGTTCCCGCAGCGCTCGCAGTCGGCGCTCTCACCCACGGCGATCGAGTTGCGCCCGCCGATCGTGGTGCGGGTCGAGCCGAAGCCGATCAGCGCCGACTCCTGCATGCCGGACAGGGCCTTCTGGGTGGTGTACATCCGCACGCCGTTGGACTTGCCGTTGTCCACCCGGGCGCCGACCACGTCGCCGAGCGGGGTGACGGCCAGGGCGACGGCGATGCCGACCGCGACCACGGCGACCAGGCCCAGCGCGGCGACCCGGCCCTTCAACGCCAGCCGTACGGCCACGTAGACCGCCATCACCGCGAGGCCGATCCACAGGCCGCGGTTGAGCGAGTACACGATCGGGACGATGGCCACGAGCAGCGTCGCGGCCGCGAAGACCTTGGTGCGCCGCTTGCGGGTCAGGCAGAAGCCGGCGACGGCGAGCCACCCGACGAGCAGGCACACGTTGTTGCCCCAGGTGTTCGTGTACCCCCACGGCGCGCCCGGCCGCGGCGTCTCCCCGCCCAGCAGGTTCATGATCTGGGCCGCGGTCGGGTGCATCAGCGACTGCACGAACCCGTCGTGGCGCACGTGCGGCGGCAGCAGCAGCTCGAACGGCGCGGTGAACTCGAAGCGCGGCGCCGCCATGCCGAGGATGCCGCCGGCCACGGTGACCGCGAACAGCCAGGCGAGCTGCCGCACGAGCCGCTCCTGGCTGAGCGCGCGGCGCTCCAGGTTGCCGGCGTAGACCAGCAGCACGGTGAGCGCGCCGTAGCCGCCGAGGCGGAACGCGTAGGACACGAAGCGGCTCTGCCACGTGCCGGGGACCGTGCCGGCCGGGTCGGCGCCGAGCGTGAACAGCCCGAAGCAGACCGCGGCCAGGAACAGCAGCCACAGCAGGAACGCGGGCGGCAGCTTGACCACGTGCCCGGCCGCGCGGTGGCGGACCAGCGACCACGCCATGGGCACGGCCGCGATGAAGAAGATGAGGACGCCGAGGCCCAGGGCCCACCACAGGGGGTACAGCAGCAGGATCCCGGTGATGGGCCAGGCGTTGAGGCGATGGACCCGGCGGCGGATCGAGGCCGACGGCGCACCGAGCGCGGGCTCGGTGGAGGGGTGGCTCGTCACGGTGGTCATCGGCGCTTGTCGGCACCGTTCTCGCTGGGCGCCTCGGCCGGGATGCGGGTGACCGAGATGGTCGCCCGGGTCGGCCGGCTCGGCGGCGGCACCGTTTTCGCCTTGGTGGCCGGCGGCGGGGTGGCGGGGGCGGCCGGTGTGGTGCGGATCCGCTTCGGCTGCTCGTCCTTGTGGACGGCGGGCTCGTCCTTGGCCGGGATCTTCTCCAGCACGGTGGTCATGTCGTCGGCGACGGTGACCGGGGCCGGGGTCTCCTCGCGCTCGTCGGCGTTGCGCGGGGCGGCCAGCCGCGGCAGGACGACCGCGCCGAGCAGCGGGGTGCCGACCCGGCGCAGCTGGTCGGCGGCGTCGGCGATCTCGGTGTTGCGGGTCCGGCGCAGCTCCACCGCGACGATGGCGGCGTCGGCGAGGGCGGCCAGGCTCTGCGCGTCGGCGCTGGTGGCGGTGGACGGGGCCTCGACGACCACGTAGGCGGCCCGCTCCCGCAGGGTGGCCAGGGTGTCCCGCAGGGTCTGGGACTGCAGCAGCCCGCCGGCGCTGGCGGTGCCGCCGGTGGTCACCACGCTGAGGTTCGGGTGGCGCGGGGCGCGCTGCGTCGCGCTGCTGAGCGAGAAGCGGCCGGCGAGCACGTCGGACAGGCCGGGCACCGCGCGGACGCCGAGCATCCGATGGACCGAGGCGGTGTCGACCATGCTGTCAGGGAGGTGTGCACAGACAAGGACGGTTTCCGCTCCGGTACGGGCGAACGCCGCCGCCAGGTTCGCCGCCACCACGGTCGACGAGGCGCCGCGGCTCGCCCCGGCCACGACCACGACCTGCCCGGCCAGGGCCACCCGGGCGTCGCCGCCGACGGGGGCCGGGATGCTCGCGAGCACCTCGTTGCGCAGCCGGTTGAAGATCCGCCCGCCCGCGCCGAACGGCGCGAACACGTCGTCGAGGCGCGGCTTGACCCGGCCCGGCACGGTCGCGAGCACGCCCACGTCGACCCGGCGGGGCAGGTCGGAGGCGCGCCGGACGCGCTGGTCGAGCCGCTCGCGCAGCATGGCCGCGCCGACGCCGAGCAGCAGCCCGACCATCGCGCCGCTGGCCAGGTTGAGCAGCCGGTTGGGCTTGACCGGGGTGCTCGGCAGGTCGGCGTCGCGGGTGATCTTCCCGGCGCTGACGGTCGTGGTGAGCAGCTGGTTGAGCTGGCCCGCGAGCGTGTTGACCTGCGAGGTGGCGGTGCTGCGCTGGCTCTCCAGGTTGGGCCGGTTGGGGTCGGTCTGCTTGAGCGTGGCGAGCTTGGCGTTGATCTGGGTCAGCCCGGCGTTGAGCTGGTTGATCTTGTCGTTCAGGATCGCGATGCGCCCGGCGACGTCGGCCTTGGCCGACTCCTCGCGGTTGCGCAGGTACGCCTCGGCGAACGCGTGCGAGCCGGCCTGGGCCTGCTCGGCGGTGCTGGCCGAGAACGTGATGACCAGGAACGTGGTGTTCGGCGGCACCTCGACCCGGACGCTGGCCGCGAGCGTGTCCGGCGGCGTGGTCGAGCGCATCAGGGCGGCGGCGTCGGTGGCCACGGTGGTGCTGGCCACGAGCTGGGCCTCGTTGTCGAGGTTGATGTCGCCCTTGGTGCGCCCGCTGGTCGAGTTGGCGTCCTGGCCGTTGCCGATCGGCGAGACCAGCACCGAGGTGGCGGACTCGTAGACCTTGGTCTGCATCGAGGTGAACTGCACGGCGCCGGCCAGCCCGACCAGGACGAGCACCAGGACCAGCCACCAGTGGCGCCGGGCCATGCCGAGCAGATCGACGCCTGGGGAGTCGGGTTCGGCGGTGTGCAGGCGGTTGGCGTCCATTGAGCGGCGGCCCCTTCGGCGTCAGGTTCTCCAGCCTCTAACGCCGTGGTCGCTCGGTTCGTAATGGGCGATAAGTCCGCTTCACTCCCTGGGAAGCGGTTCCGCTACGGGATCGGGCGGGGGTCCAGCCAGCCGTTGCTACCGAGATAACGAAGCACCGTCGTCACGGCCTCGCCGTGGGACAGGCCGGTCGTGTCGATCGCGAGCTCGGCGTCGAGCGGCTCCTCGTAGGGGTCGTCGATGCCCGTCATGCCCTTGATGATCCCGGCCCGCGCCTTCGCGTAGAGGCCCTTGCGGTCCCGCCGCTCGCACTCCGCGAGGGGGGTCGACACGTGCACGAGCACGAAGCCGGCGCCCGCGTTGTGAGCGAACTGGCGGGCGGCGGCGCGGGCGTCGCGGTACGGGGCGATCGGGCAGCAGATCGCGACACCCCCGTGCCGGGCGGCCTCCGCGGCGACCCAGCCGATGCGGCGGATGTTCGTGTCCCGGTCCTCGGCGGAGAAGCCCAGGCCGGCCGAGAGGTGCCGGCGCACGATGTCGCCGTCGAGGAGCGTGATGGTGCGTTCGCCGGTTTCCAGCAGTACATCCGCGAGACCGGTGGCCATCGTGGACTTGCCGCTGCCGGACAGGCCGGTGAAGAACACCACCAGGCCGCGCTGGCGGCGGGGCGGGCGGGCCCGGGCGAGTTCGCGGGCGACGGCCGGCGGGGTGTGCCACTCGGGCAGGATGGTGCCCCGGTCCAGGTGGTCGTCGATCTCGGCGAAGGTCAGCGGCAGGCGCCGGTGCCGGGGCGGGATGTCGTCCAGGGAGCGCCACTGCCCGTCGCGGCCGTCGTAGGCGAGCTCGCGGGGCACCAGCACGCGCAGGCCGCCGCCGGAGAGCATCGACTCGCTGGAGGCCAGCAGGTGGGTCACGCCGTAGGCGGCGGCGACCCGGGTGCGCAGCATCGCGTCGCGGATGTCGTCGCCGTCGTGGTGCGGCAGGGGCAGCGCGACGATCGTCGAGGCCGGCATCCGGTCGCGGGCGGCCAGCACGCAGCGGACCAGCGCCTCGGGGGCCAGCCCGTCGGGGCCGGGGCCGTCGACCGGGACGAGCACCACGAGGTGGGCGGCGAGGGTCCGGGCGGCCCGCGCGATCTGGGCCAGCTGCGGCCGGTGCAGCGGCCGGTCGGCGATGACCCCGAGGATGCGCCCGGGCGGCAGCGACTGCCGGACCTCGGCCGGGGTGCGGCGCATCCGGCGGAACGCGCCGTGCCCGCCGTCGCCGAGGCGGCGCACCCGGCCGGCCACGCCCAGCGTGGTCTTGCGGGCCGGGTAGAGCTCGGTGGCGTCCAGGGCCGCGACGGGCGCGCCCTCCAGGTCGGCCAGGATCAGCACCCGCCGGGCCGGGTCGGCGACGTCGAGCTGCTCCGCGATGCCGCGGGGCAGCTCCAGCGTGACCGGGACCGGCCAGGCGGTGCCGTCGGCGAGCCGGCCGGTCCGGCGCAGCGCGATGAGGTCGGCCGAGCCCAGGAAGCCGGTCAGGGGCGCATATGCGCCCGAGACCAGCAGTTCCAGGTCGGCGAGCTCGGAGGATTTCGGCGTGTAGGTCGGGGCGTCGCGTAGTACGTCATCCGGCAAGCTCCAACCATCCACAGACACCCCGCAAGACTGCCACAGGCGTCAGCCCGTGTTGCGCATGCCCGCCGCAATACCATTGATCGTGGTGAGCAGCGCCCGCTCCAGGGCCGGGTCCGGCGACGAGCGGCGGCCGGTGGGCCAGTTGCCGGCGTCGGCGGACTTGCTGTCGCGGTACTGCCCGAGCAGCGTGACCTGCAGGTGGTGCAGCGGCTGCAGGTAGCTGTCGCGGACCCCGAGCGTGCGCTGCAGCACCGGCTGCCGGTCGAGCAGCGCGTCCTCGCCGGTGATCGCCAGCACCTCGGCGACGGTGCGCTCGTACTCCTCGCTGATCACCGCGAAGATCGGGCGCAGCGGCTCGGGGACGAGGGTCTCGACGTACCGTGCGGCGATCTCCAGATCGGTCTTGACCAGCATCATCTCGACGTTGGACAGGAACGTCGCGAAGAAGTGCCACTTCTCGTGCATCTCGCGCAGCACGTCGCCCAGGCCGGCCTCGCGGGCCGCCTTGAGGCCGCTGCCGACGCCGAACCAGCCGGGCACGATCTGGCGGGACTGGGTCCAGCCGAACACCCACGGGATGGCCCGCAGGCCGGACAGGCCCGCGTCGGCGTTGGGCCGCTTGGCCGGCCGCGAGCCGATGTTGAGCGCGCCGAGCAGCTCGGTCGGGGTGGCCGCCCAGAAGTACGCGGGCAGGTCCGGGTTCTCCACCAGCGCCCGGTAGTTGGCGAAGGCCGCGGTGGACACGGTCTCCATCGCCGAGTCCCAGCGGGCCAGGGCCTCGGCGGGCTGGCGGGGCTCCGTGTGCAGCAGCGCGCTCTGCAGGACCGCGGCCAGGGTGAGCTCGAGGTTCTCCCGGGCCAGGGCGGGCAGCGTGTACTTGTCCGAGATGACCTCGCCCTGCTCGGTCACCTTGATCGCGCCGTCCAGCGTGCCCCACGGCTGGGCCAGGATGGCCTCGTGGGTCGGGCCGCCACCGCGCCCGACCGTGCCGCCGCGGCCGTGGAAGAGCCGCAGGCGGACGCCGTGGCGGGCCGCGACGTCGCGCAGCTGGCGCTGGGCCTTGTGGATCATCCACTGCGAGGTCGTGATGCCGGCGTCCTTGTTGGAGTCGGAGTAGCCGAGCATGACCTCCTGGACGTCGCCGCGGGCGCGGACGATCGCGCGGTACACCGGGATGGAAAGCAGCTCGTCGAGCAGCTCGCCGGCCATGTCCAGCTCGCGGGCCTGCTCCAGCAGCGGGGCGAAGCCGATCCGGGACCGCGCCGACTCGATCGCGGCGCCGCCGAAGCCGGCCCCTGCGCTCACCTCGACCAGGCCCCACTCGCGGGCCAGGACCACGGCGGCGAGCACGTCGTCGATGCCGGTGGTCATCGAGATGATGTACGTCTCCACGACCTCCGGCCCGAAGCGCTCCTGCACCTCGCGGATGGCCGCGAACACGTCGAACGTCTTGCGCGCGGTGTCGGTCAGCGCGGTGTCGCGGGTCGCGAGCGGGCGGCGGCCGTTGAGCTCGTCGACGAGCAGCTGCTGGCGGGCGGAGCGGTCCAGCGAGGAGTAGTCGACCTCGCCGACCCGGCGGTACAGCTGGGCCAGCACCTCGTGGTGGGCGTCGGCGTGCTCGCGCACGTCCAGCGTGGCCAGCTGCAGGCCGAACGCGGACAGCGTGCGGATCGCCGAGGCGAGCTTGCCGGTCGCGGCCAGCTGGCCGCCGTTGCGGGCCAGGGACGCGCGCATGAGCTCCAGGTCGGCGATGAGCTCGGCGGTGCCGAGGTAGTCGCGGCCCGGCTTGTGCGGCGTGCCGGTGGCCAGGCGCTGGCGGGTGTGGCTGAGCTTCAGGCGGATGCAGCGCAGCTTCAGGCGGTACGACTCCTCCATGTTGACCCGGCGGTAGCGGGCCGGCAGCTCGGGGAGGTTGTCGAGGTCGGCCGCGAGGCTCGCGGAGAGGTCCAGCGAGACGCCGCGCAGGCGCTTGGAGACCGAGATCTCGTCGATGAGGGCGTCGATCACGCCCTCGGCCATGCGGATGCCGTACTCGTGCTGGATGAGCAGCACGTCGCGGGTGACGGCCGGGGTGACGAACGGGTTGCCGTCGCGGTCGCCGCCGATCCACGAGCCGAAGGTCAGCGGGCGGGCGGTGGGCGGCAGCTGTACGCCGAGATCGCGCAGCGTCTCGTAGAGGTCGTCGAGCACCTGCGGGGCCGCGCCATTGGCGAGGTCGGCCAGGTAGTACACGGCGTTGCGGGCCTCGTCGCTGGGCTCCGGCCGCTCCAGGCGCAGCTCGTCGGTCTGCCACAGCAGGTCGAGCAGCTCGGCCAGGCGCCGGTCGGTGCGCGCGGTGCGGGTCTTGTCCGGCTCCAGCGAGCCGTCCAGCGCGGTGGCCACGGCCTCGGCGTCGAGCTCGTCGCCGACCGCGCGCAGCTTGGTCAGCACCGAGCGGCGGGAGGCCTCGGTCGGGTGCGCGGTGAAGACCGGGCGCACGGCGAGCTTCGAGGCGATCTGGCCGATCTCGCGCACGCCGACGCCGCGGTCGGCGATCAGCTTCGCGGCCCGCTCCAGCCAGCCGCCCTCGCGGACCCGGATGCGGCGCAGCTCCCGCGAGCGGTGCACCTGCTCGGTGATGTTGGCCAGGTGGAAGTACGTGGAGAAGGCCCGGGCCAGCTGGGTGCCGGTGACGACGTCGAGGCCGTGCAGGCGCTCGGCGGCCGCCTCCGGGTCGGTGCGGACCAGCGCGCGGACCTCTTCGACGAGGTCGAGCAGCTGCTGGCCGTCCTGGCGCACGAGGCTCTGACCGAGCAGCGAGCCCAGCCGGCGGATGTCGGCGCGCAGGGCGGCGTCGGCGGCGTCCGCGACGTCCTCAGACATGTGTCCCCTCCAAGTTGCGGTCGGCCCAAATTGCGGTCGGCTTGGCTGGGGACGGCGCTGTCCGATTCAGGGGCATCGTATCGGCTTCGTCGTCCGGCCGTGGCGTCCCGGTGAGCCATGTCTCGGTTTCTGTCATACCCTCCGGATAGTCTTGAATCCGCATCGACCACCCCCGTCCTGTCTGGGCGCCGGGGTTGTTTGCTGTGGGTTTACTGGATATTTCGGACATTGGGTGCATTTGCCATGAAGCTTGCCGGACTGACCGAAGCCGCCCTCGCCGATCCCGCTCTCGCCCGCGCGCGTGACCTCGCTCGGGCCGGGCACAGCGACCAGGTCGACCTGACCGGGCCGCCGGCCCTGCGCGCGTTCGTCGCCGCCGCGGTCGCCGCGGAGCGGCCGCTGCTGGCCGTGACCGCCACCGGCCGCGAGGCCGAGGACCTGGCGGGCGCGCTGGGCTGCCTGCTCGACCCGGAGTCGGTGGCGGTGTACCCGTCGTGGGAGACGCTGCCGCACGAGCGGCTGTCACCCCGCTCCGACACGGTCGGCCGGCGGCTGTCGGTGCTGCGCCGGCTGGCCCACCCGACGCCCGAGGCGCCCCGCCCCCGGGTCGTCGTCGCGCCGGTCCGCTCGGTGCTCCAGCCGCAGCTCAAGGGGCTGGGCGACCTGGAGCCGATCGAGCTGGCGCCCGGTCTGGCGGCCGACCTCGACGAGCTCACGGTCCGGCTGGCCGAGCTCGCCTACGCCCGGGTCGACCTGGTCACCAAGCGCGGTGAGTTCGCGGTCCGCGGCGGCATCCTCGACGTCTTCCCGCCGACCGAGGAGCACCCGCTGCGGGTCGAGTTCTGGGGCGACGAGGTGGAGGAGATCCGCTCGTTCGCCGTCGCCGACCAGCGCACCATCGAGAAGGTCGAGCGGCTGTGGGCCCCGCCGTGCCGCGAGCTGCTGCTCACCGACGAGGTGCGGGACCGGGCCCGGGCGCTGTCCACCGACCACCCGCAGCTGGCCGAGATGCTCGACAAGCTGGCCGGCGGCATCCCCGTCGAGGGCATGGAGTCCCTGGCCCCGGCCCTGCTCGGCGGCACCGACTCGCTCGAGCTGGTGCTGCACTGCATGCCGGAGGGCACCCACGTCCTGCTGTGCGACCCGGAGCGGATCCGCACCCGGGCCCACGACCTGGTGCGCACCAGCGACGAGTTCCTGGAGGCCAGCTGGGCCGCGGCCGCGGTGGGCGGCAAGGCCCCGATCGACCTCGGCGCGGCGGCCTTCCGCCACCTCGGCGACGTCCGGGCGGCGGCCTCCTCGCTCGGCCAGCCGTGGTGGTCGCTGAGCCCGTTCGCGGCTTCTCCGGATTCGCCGGAGGCCGTGGTGGTCTCCGACGACGCGGTCTCGATCTCGCTCGCCGCGCAGGCCGTCCCGCTCTACCACGGCGAGACCGCGCGGGTCGTGGACGACCTCAAGCGGCTGACCGGCGACGGGTGGCGGGTCGCGCTGGTGTTCGAGGGCACCGGTCCCGCTCAGCGGGCGGCCGAGGTGCTGCGGGGCTCAGACCTCGGGGTGTCGTTCGTCGAGGCGATTGACTCGAAGCCCGCGGCCGGGGTCGTCACGGTCACGACGGGCTCGCTCGAGCTCGGCTTCCTCGACGAGGACGCCCGGTTCGCGGTCATCACCGGGACCGACATCTCCGGCGGGCGGGGCGCGTCCACCAAGGACATGCGCAAGATGCCCAGCCGGCGGCGCAACCAGATCGACCCGCTGGAGCTGCGGGCCGGCGACTACGTGGTGCACGAGCAGCACGGCATCGGCCGCTACGTGGAGATGGTCCAGCGCACGGTGAACGGGGCCGACCGGGAATACCTGGTCATCGAATACGCGGCGTCCAAGCGCGGCCAGCCCGGCGACCGGCTCTTCGTCCCCACCGACCAGCTCGACCAGCTCTCCCGCTACGTCGGCGGGGAGGCGCCCACGCTGCACAAGATGGGCGGCTCGGAGTGGCAGAAGGCCAAGTCGCGGGCGCGCAAGGCGGTGAAGGAGATCGCCGCGCAGCTGATCCAGCTCTACGCCGTGCGGCAGAACTCGCAGGGCCACGCCTTCGGCCCGGACACCCCGTGGCAGCGGGAGCTGGAGGACGCGTTCCCCTATCACGAGACCCCGGACCAGCTCGCCGCCATCGAGGAGGTCAAGGCCGACATGGAGAAGTCGGTGCCGATGGACCGGCTGATCTGCGGCGACGTCGGCTACGGCAAGACCGAGATCGCGGTGCGGGCGGCGTTCAAGGCTGTGCAGGACGGCAAGCAGGTCGCCGTGCTGGTGCCGACCACGCTGCTGGCCCAGCAGCACTTCAACACGTTCTCCGAGCGGGTGTCGCAGTTTCCGGTGGAGGTCAGGCAGCTGTCGCGGTTCCAGACCCCGACCGAGACGAAGCTGACGATGGAGAAGGTCACCGACGGCACCGTCGACATCGTCATCGGCACCCACCGGCTGCTGCAGACCGCGACCCGGTTCAAGCAGCTCGGCCTGGTGATCGTCGACGAGGAGCAGCGCTTCGGCGTGGAGCACAAGGAGTTCCTCAAGCAGCTGCGGGCCTCGGTCGACGTGCTGACCATGTCGGCCACCCCGATCCCGCGCACCCTGGAGATGGCGATCACTGGCATCCGCGAGATGTCCACCATCGCCACCCCGCCGGAGGAGCGCCACCCGGTGCTCACGTTCGTCGGCGCCCAGGACGACAAGCAGGTGTCCGCGGCCATCCACCGCGAGCTGCTGCGCGACGGCCAGGTCTTCTACCTGCACAACCGGGTCGAGTCGATCGAGCGGGCGGCGCGCCGGCTGCGGGAGCTGGTGCCCGAGGCACGGGTCGCGGTCGCCCACGGCCAGATGACCGAGGAGGCCCTGGAGAAGATCATGGTGGGCTTCTGGGAGAAGGAGTACGACGTCCTCGTCTGCACCACGATCGTGGAGAGCGGCATCGACATCCCCAACGCCAACACCCTGATCGTCGAGCGCGCCGACCTGCTGGGCCTCGCGCAGCTGCACCAGATCCGGGGCCGGGTCGGCCGCGGGCGGGAGCGGGCCTACGCCTACTTCCTGTACCCGCCGGACAAGCCGCTGACCGAGCACGCCCACGAGCGGCTCGCCACCATCGCCCAGCACACCGAGCTCGGCGCCGGCATGTACGTGGCGATGAAGGACCTGGAGATCCGCGGCGCCGGCAACCTGCTCGGCGGCGAGCAGTCCGGCCACATCGAGGGCGTCGGCTTCGACCTCTACGTGCGCATGGTCGGCGAGGCGGTCCAGCAGTTCAAGGGCGAGCGGCCCGAGGAGGAGGAGCCGGACGTCAAGATCGACCTTCCGGTCGACGCCCACCTGCCGCTGGAGTACATCGCGGCCGAGCGGCTCCGCCTGGAGATCTACCGCAAGATCGCCGGGGCCAAGGACGACGCCGCCCTCGACGAGATCGTGGCCGAGATGAAGGACCGCTACGGCGAGCCGCCGGAGCCGGTGGCCAACCTGCTGGCGGTGGCCCGGTTCCGGTTCCTGGCCCGCGCCTACGGGCTGACCGACGTGTCACTGCAGGGCAAGCACGTGCGCTTCGGGCCGCTGCCGCTGCCGGACTCCAAGCAGATGCGGCTCAAGCGGCTCTACCCGGAGTCGGTGTTCAAGGCGGCGGCGGACACGGTCTCGCTGCCCCGCCCGTCGACCCGCCGGGTGGGTGGCGAGCCCATGCGGGACACCCAGCTGCTGGAGTGGGCGGCCGAACTGCTCAAGACCGTGTTGGGTGACCCGGTCGCGGCGTGACCGGGTTCGCGGATTCCCCTGTGGGAGGGTGGTGCACTATGCGTGTTCGTCGCTTCGCCGGTGCCATCGCCCTCTCGCTGGTCTTCCTGACCGCGTGCCGCTCGCAGCCGGACGTCGCCGTGTACCTCGGTGACCGCACGGTCTCCGCGGCCGAGGTCGACGCGATCGTGCGGGGCGTCAACGACGAGGCCGACCGGCGCATCGCCGCGTTCGCCGCCGCCCGCGCCACCGATCCGGGCACCCTGCCACCGCCGATCGTGCGCACCACCGGCACCGAGGTGGTGTCCCTGATCGTCCTGGCCGACCTGGGTCGGCGGGTCATCGCCGACCGCGGTCTGACCACCCACCCGGCGCCGGCCGACACGATCGCCGAGACCTTCGCGATGCCGCCGGCCGACCGCTACGTGCGGCTGTGGACGGAATACCTGACCGGCCTGCAGTCGGTGGCCGCGGCCGAGCAGAACCGCCCGCTGACCGACGACGAGGCGGACCGGCTCTACGAGGCGGGCGCGGCCGACCCCGACGTCGACTACGACGAGGCCGTGCACCGCTTCAAGACCCAGCTCAACCTGGCCACGCTGTTCGGCGCCCAGCAACGCCTGGCCGGCGCGATGGCCGGCGCGGACGTGTCGGTCAACCCGCGGTACGGTCCGGTGGTCCTGCCCGTGGTGCTGAACGGCCGGCACCTGGACGTGGCGTTCGAGGAGGCTTGACGTCGGTGTCTCGTAGCGTGGTCCTGCTGGTGACCTCCCCTCGGCTGCCGGCGGGGGTGCTGACCGCGCAGGCCTGGGACCTGGTGCGCGCCCACCCCGTGCTCACCGCGGCCGACTCCGAACAGACCGCGGCCCTGCGCGCCGCCGGCGCGACGGTCTCGGTCGTGGCTCCCTCCGTCGACACGCTGCTGGCGGCGCTCGCCGAACACGGCACCCTGGTCTGGCTGGCCGCGCCCGACGGCGACGAGCAGCTGGCCCGCGAGCTGGGCCTGCGCCTGGCCCGCGAGCCGGGACTGGCCGAGCTCGAGCTGGTGTACGGCTCCTGGGACCCGGCCGGCGCCCGCCTGCTCGACGTGGTGACCGTGATGGACCGGCTGATGCACCCCGAGGCCGGCGATCCGTGGAAGCGGGCGCAGACCCACGCCAGCCTGGCCCATTTCCTGCTGGAGGAGGCGTACGAGCTCTACGACGCCATCGCCGACGACGACCCCGAGGCGGTCCGCGAGGAGCTCGGCGACGTGCTGCTCCAGGTGATCCTGCACGCCCGGCTGGCCGAGGAGACCTCGGACTTCACCGTCGACGACGTGGCCGGCGACCTGGTGGCCAAGCTGATCCGGCGCAACCCGCACGTCTTCGCGGACACCGAGGTGGGCGGAATCGACGAGATCATCGCCAACTGGGAGCAGATCAAGAAGGCGGAGAAGTCCCGCGCCTCGACCGTGGACGGGGTGGCTTTGTCGCAGCCGGCCCTGGCCCTGGCGGCGAAACTCCTGCAGCGGGTCTCACGGGCGGGGCTGGACGTGCCGCTGCCGCCGCCGACGACGCTGGGCGGCCGGCTGTTCGCCGTCGTCGCCTCGGCGCGGGCCGCCGACGAGGACGCGGAGGCGGCTCTTCGTTCGGCGGCTCTCGCGTACATGGAATCGGTGCGGGCCGTCGAACGCGGCGCGGGCGCTTGATTACTGCGCGTTGCTGGTGGTGATCAACTAAAAGATCGATTAGGACGCATCGGATAAGCTAGAGGGGTAAAAAGGAAGGGCCGCCCACGGGGGCAGACCATGCCTCCACGGTTTCGGGTTCCACTTGCCGGGTGGTGCAGCGACCGGGGCTTCCACGCTTTCCGGGTCTCACGCGCGCGGCGTGCCGGGTCTCCACGCTTTTCGGGGCTCGCGCGCGGTATACCGGGCGGCGGGTGAGCCGGGTCTCCACGCTTTTCGGGGCTCACGCGCGCAGCGTGCCGGGCGGCGGGTGAGCCGGGTCTCCACGCTTTTCGGGGCTCAGGCGCGGTGGGCCGGGCGGCGGGTGAGCCGGTGGTGCAGCGACCTGGCTAGCAGCGCCGCGGCGAACGGGGCGTCCTCGCGCAGGTAGCGCCGGGCCAGTCGGCGTGGTTCCCGGGCCAGCCGGTCGAGCCACTCCAGGCCGGCCTTCTGCAGCGCCGGCCGGGCCCGCTGGACGTCGCCGGCCACGAAGTTCACCGCCGCGCCGCAGCCCAGGAACCAGGTGGCGGGCAGTGCCTCTCGCAGCCGTGCGATGAGGTGCTCCTGGCGGGGGAAGCCGATCCCGACGTACACCATCTGCGGTTGGGCCTTGACGACCCGGGCGCAGACCGAACGCAGCGCGCGCGGGTTGCGGTCGAAGCCGAACGGCGGGCAGTGTGCGCCGGCGATGCGCAGGCCGGGGCACTGCGCCGCGAGGCGGTCGGCGGCCCGGTGTGCTCCGTCGCGTTCGCCCGGGTTCTCGGCCGGCGTGCCGCCGAGCACGAACACGCTGCCGCGGCGGCTCGCCAGGCCCTGGGACAGTGACCAGATCAGGTCCGAGCCCGCCACCCGCGCGGGGAGCGCGCGGCCGGCCAGCCGGGCCGCCCACACCAGCGGCGCGCCGTCGGCCACCACGAGATCGGCCGCGCTGAGCTGCGCGCGCAGCGTCTCGTCGCGCGCCACCTGACGCAGGATGTCGACGTTCGGCGTGACGATCCAGCCGCCCCGGCCCCGGTCGAGGGCCGCGAGCACGCGCGCCACCACCTCGTCCTCGGTCAACGGGTCGATCGCCAGTCCACCCACGGGGACCCGCCGGGTGTGGGAGTAGCTGCGCAGCATCGTTCGTCCGCAATTCCTCGTTAGACCTCACAGATGCCAGCGAAACTGGCATATCTACCAAAACGACCAAGGAGGACGCTTTGGTACGCGTTCTGTTCCTCGGGGGGCTGGGTCGCAGCGGCACCACGCTGCTCGAACGCCTGCTGGGAGAACTGCCCGGCGTGTGTCCGCTCGGGGAGGTGGTGCACCTCTGGGAGCGCGACATCGCCGGCGACGAGCGCTGCGCCTGCGGCGACCACTTCTCCGACTGCGGCTTCTGGCAGGCCGTCGGCGAGAAGGCGTTCGGCGGCTGGCAGCACGTCGACGTGTGGCGCGTCCTCGCGCTCCGGCACGCCGTCGAGCGCACGCGGCACATTCCGCGGCTGGCCAGCGTGCGGATGAGCCCGGCCCATCGGCTGCTGGTCGAGGAGTACGCCGACTGGTACGCCCGGCTGTACGAGGCCGCCGCGATCGTCTCCGGCGCCGACGTGCTCGTCGACTCCTCCAAGCACGCCGCGCTCGCCTACTGCCTGCGGTTCGCGCCGAGCATCGACCTGCGGGTCGTGCACATGGTCCGGGACAGCCGCGGTGTCGCCTATTCGTGGACGAAGAAGGTCACGCGGCCGGAGACGGACAACGCCGAGGAGATGACCCGGTACTCCCCCGGCCGCTCGGCGCTGCTGTGGAACGCGCACAACGTGGCGTTCTCGGCCCTGCACCGCTGTGGCGTGCCGGTGCAGCGGGTGCGGTACGAGGAGCTGCTCGACAAACCCGAGGAGACGCTGCGCGAGCTGTCCCGCTTCATCGACATCCGGCCGGGCGGGCTGCCCTTCCTGCAGGACGGCGTGGCCACGCTCGGCGCGTGCCACAGCGCGGCCGGCAACCCGATGCGCTTCACGGTCGGGCCGGTGCCGCTGCGCCGCGACGATGCCTGGCGCACGGCCCTGCCCCACCGGCAGCGACGGGTCGTCAGTGCGCTGACCGCGCCGCTGCTCGGCGCCTACGGCTACCGCGGGGAGGCCCGATGACCACCACCGGCGGGCACTGGCCGAGCGTCGGCGTCATCATCCCCACCCGCAACCGGCCGGAGCTGCTGCGCCGCGCGGTCGCCGGGATCGTGGCCCAGGACTACCCGGGCCCGGTCCGCACCATCGTGATCTTCGACCAGCACGACCCCGACGCGAATCTGTGCCGCGGCGGGGATCGGCCACTGGACGTACTGCCGAATCTTCGGAAGCCTGGATTGGCCGGCGCGCGCAACACGGGCATCGTCGCGCTCGACACCGACCTGGTGGCGTTCTGCGACGACGACGACGTGTGGCTGCCGGCCAAGCTGCGCCGCCAGGTCCATGCGCTGCAGCAGCGCCCGCAGGCCGAGTTCTGCACGTCGGCGATCGAGGTCGAGTTCGCCGACCGGCTCACCCCGCGGCTGGCCGGCGCCTCGCTGGTCGGGCTGGACGACCTGGTCCGGTCGCGGATGGCGATGCTGCACTCGTCGACGTTTCTGGTACGCCGGGCCGCGTTCGCCGACGACGAGATGGGCCTGGTCGCCGAGGACGCGCCGGGCAGCCAGAACGAGGACTGGGACCTGCTGCTGCGCGCGGCCAAGCGCGGCGAGATCGTGCACGTCGACGACCCGCTCGTGCGCGTGTTGTGGGGGCGGACCTCGATGTTCGCGTACGAGTACGCGACGAAGATGGCCTCGCTGCGCTGGATGATGGGCCGCCACCCCGAGATCGCCAACTCCACTACGGGAGCCGGCCGCGTGTACGGCCAGCTGGCCTGCTGGTCCGCCGCCACCGGCGATCGGCGCGAGGCCTGGCACTGGACCAAGGCCGCGATGCGGTCGAACTGGCGCGAGCCCCGGGCGGCGATCGCGATCGCGGCGGTCACCGGCATGGTGAAGGTCGAAAGCGTCCTCGGGGCCCTCCACCGAAGAGGCCACGGCATCTAGGCTTCTGCCCCATGAGGCTTCACGTTCGCGTGCACGGCGACGGCCTCGCGGGGACGCCGTTCCTGCTGGTGCACGGGCTGTCGTCGAACGCCCGGCTGTGGGACGGGGTGGCCGCGCACCTCGTCGCCGCGGGCCATCCTGTGCGCGCGGTCGACCTGCGCTCGCACGGGGAGTCGCCGAGCCCGCCGGACGGCTACGACACCGCGACCGCCGCTGCTGATCTGGCTGGTCTGCTTGCCGATTTCGGTCGGGCGCCGAGCATTGTGGCCGGGCAGTCGTGGGGTGGGAACGTCGCCGTACACCTGGCGGCTCTTCATCCTGAGCACGTGCGGGCCGTGGCGCTGGTCGACGGCGGCTGGATCAACCTGGCCGCGCAGTTCCGGGACTGGGCGGCGTGCGAGGAGCGGCTGCGGCCGCCGGACGTGACCGGGCTGAGCGCGACTTCGCTGCGCTCGCGGCTGCGGGCGGCGCATCCCGACTGGGAACCGTGGGCGATCGAGGCGACGGTGTTCAACCTGGTCGTGCACCCCGACGATTCGTTGTCGCGGCGGCTGCCGATTCCCGCGCACATGCGGATCGTGCGCAGCATGTGGGACGACCCGCCGCAGCCGTACTACCCGCGCATCGGCGTGCCGGTCCTGGCCATTCCGGCCGGTTCGCACACGCCGGATCTGGGCGGGCTGCGGGATGTGCGGGTCCGGGCGTACCCGGGTGCCGATCATGACGTGCACGCCCAGCATCCGGCCGCCGTCGCCGCCGACCTGCTGAGCCTCGCATGACGGGCCTGCTGGTCATCATGGGCTCCGGCGAGACGGCGCCGACGATGGTCAAGCCGCACCGGGAGATCTTCAAGCGGTGCGGGGACCGGCCGGCGGTGCTGCTCGACACGCCGTACGGCTTCCAGGAGAACGCCGACGACATCTCGGCCAAGGCGGTCAAGTACTTCGCCGACAGCACCGGCCGCCGGCTCGCGGTCGTCGAGTGGCGCACCACGCCCGCGCCGGGGCTGCCCCTGGAGCGCGCGCTGAGCGGCCTGCGCGGGGCCGGTTGGCTGTTCGCGGGCCCGGGCAGCCCGACCTATGCCCTGCGTCAATGGGCAGAAACGCCGATCCCGGGTGTACTGGCCGAGGTTCTCGAAGCCGGCGGTGTGGTGTGCTTCGCCTCGGCGGCGGCCCTGACGCTCGGATCGCACACGATCCCGGTGTACGAGATCTACAAGGCCGGCGTCGACCCGCACTGGGTGCCGGGCCTGGATCTGTTCCACCGGATGACCGGGCTGCCCGCCGTGATCATCCCGCACTACGACAACACCGAGGGCGGGCACCACGACACCCGCTTCTGCTACCTGGGCGAACGCCGCCTTGCGCTGCTCGAGCCGCTGCTCCCGGCCGACGCGTTCATCATCGGCATCGACGAGCACACGGCGGGGTTGTTCGACCTTGCCGCCGGTACCGTCGAAATCGTCGGCAACGGCGGCCTGACCCTCCGCCGCGGCGGCGCCTCGCAACGCTGGCCCGCGGGCACGACCTTGCCGTTCTCGGTGTTTTCCTCGTCGTTCACGGCTGGGATTTCCTCGTCTCCCGTCGTGGCCTCGCTCGATCCGCCGCCGCTCACGTCGTTGGCCGCGTCGACCTTGGAGACGACGGCCCGCTTCGAACGGTGTTTCGAGGCCCGCGACCCGGACGGCTGCGTGGCGGCGGCACTCGACCTGGAGCAGGCGCTGCAGGACTGGATCGCGGACACGGACGTCTCCGACGAGCGCGAGCAGGCCCGGGCGGCGCTGCGCTCGATGCTCGTGCGGCTGGGCTCGTTCGCGGGGCCGGATCGCTTTGCGCCTCTGGTCTCCGCCCTGGTGGAGCTGCGCACTGCGGCTCGTTCGGGGCGTGACTTCGCCTTGAGCGACTTGCTGCGGGACGTCTTGGCCTCGGTGGGTGTTTCGATTCAGGACACTCCTGCGGGCACTTTGTGGGTTTGACGATAAGTCGGGCGCTTCGCGCCGCGACTTATCGGACATATCACGATTTTTGGCCATCTCCATCGGGTGGCTTCGATTTTCGCTGCTCAGCCGGTCTTTTGTGCGGCCCGGGGGTCGAGTCGGGGGTTTGGCCGAGGATGCAGTACGCTCGTACTGCTAAGCGAGGATTCAGCGAGGACTGCCCCGCGGCGGCGGAGACCCCCCGTTGAGGCAGCGCGAGAGGAGCGCCCGGCCGATGGCGAAGATCAAGGTAAACAACCCTGTCGTCGAGCTCGACGGCGACGAGATGACCCGGATCATCTGGAAGCAGATCCGCGAGCAGCTGGTCCTGCCCTACCTCGACGTCGATCTGAAGTACTACGACCTGTCGATCGAGTACCGCGACCAGACCGACGACCAGGTCACGATCGACGCCGCGAACGCCATCAAGCAGTACGGCGTGGGCGTCAAGTGCGCGACGATCACCCCCGACGAGGCGCGCGTCGAGGAGTTCTCGCTCAAGAAGATGTGGCGCTCGCCGAACGGCACCATCCGCAACATCCTCGGCGGCGTGGTCTTCCGCGAGCCGATCATCATGTCCAACGTCCCGCGGCTCGTCCCCGGCTGGACCAAGCCGATCATCATCGGCCGTCACGCCCACGGCGACCAGTACAAGGCCACCGACTTCGTCGTCCCCGGCCCGGGCAAGGTCACCGTCACGTACACCCCGGCCGACGGCAGCGCCCCGATGGAGTTCGAGGTCGCGAACTTCCCCGGCGGCGGCGTGGCCATGGGCATGTACAACTACGACGACTCGATCCGCGACTTCGCCCGCGCGTCGTTCCGCTACGGCCTCGACCGCGGCTACCCGGTGTACCTGTCGACCAAGAACACGATCCTCAAGGCGTACGACGGTCGCTTCAAGGACCTGTTCGCCGAGGTCTTCGAGACCGAGTTCAAGGACGAGTTCGCCAAGGCCGGCATCACCTACGAGCACCGCCTCATCGACGACATGGTCGCCGCCGCGCTGAAGTGGGAGGGCGGCTTCGTGTGGGCCGCCAAGAACTACGACGGCGACGTGCAGTCTGACACGGTCGCCCAGGGCTTCGGCTCGCTCGGCCTCATGACCAGCGTCCTCATGACCCCCGACGGCAAGACCGTCGAGGCCGAGGCGGCGCACGGCACGGTCACCCGGCACTACCGCCAGTGGCAGAAGGGCGAGAAGACCTCGACGAACCCGATCGCGTCCATCTTCGCCTGGACGCGCGGCCTCGCCCACCGCGGCAAGGTCGACGGCACCCCCGAGGTCACCAACTTCGCCAACACCCTCGAGCAGGTCTGCATCGACACCGTCGAGGGCGGCCAGATGACGAAGGACCTGGCCCTCCTGATCTCGCGCGACGCCCCGTGGCTGACCACGGACGAGTTCATGAACGCGCTGGACCAGAACCTCGCGAAGCGCCTGAGCGCCTGACACGAGCGCACAGCACCGCCGGCCCCGCTCGGAGCCCCACAAGGGTTCCCGAGCGGGGCCGGCCCCTTTTCCGCGGCCTTTGCGCCGCGCATGACCGCGGAAAACAGGCCGTCGCGCTCCATGCGGGCCACGGTTCGGCTCACGACGGGCCACCCTGCTGCGTGCACCGCAATTCGAGCGCGCTCGAGGCGACGCCCTACTTGCTCCGGACACCTCCCGGTACGCCTGGCGGCCCCTGCACCCTGACAACCACCGGCAGTAGCGCGGTCCCCCGGCGAGCAGGGCGGCCTCCCCGGTTCAGGAGGCCAGGACGCCGATCCCGAGGCTCAACGCCCCCGCCGCCAGACACAACGCCCCGATCCACACCAGCACGACCGCCCCGTTGGCGGTCGTCCGGTCCTTCCCGGCCGACGAGGCGAAGAACCCGCCCGGCATCAGGATCGCCGCCGCCAGAATCCCGATCCGGCCCAGCCACCCCAGCACCCCGTCGAGCCCTGCCAGGTCCGCGTAGAGGATGCCGACCAGCCCCAGCGTGACCAGCACCCCGGCGTGCGCGTGGCCCGCCCGGGCGAAGTTCTGCTGGAACGGCGTCATCGGCACCGACCCGCGCACGATCCGGGTGAGGAAGTATCCACCGAATTCGATGGTGACGATCGAGAGCAGCGCCACGCCGGCCACGTAGCGGCTCACGTCGGTGAACTCGAACTGCATGTTCAGGCCTCCCCGTCACTGCCTTGATACGCTATGACAGTGACGATAGACCGCCCCGGCATCACTGGTCAAGCCGCAATAGACAGTTACGTGGCGGCATGGATCGATCTGTGCGTGGCGATCGTCAACGACCTGGTCGTCGAGGTACGGCAGGGGCGCCGGGTGCCCGCCGACGCCGGGCTGGCCGACGCGTTCGCCGAACTGGCCGACAACGTGCTCACCGAGGACTTCGAGATCTCCTCGGCGGACGTCGACGATCTGGCCTCGGTGGCCCGGCGGCTGCACATCGCGATCGAGACGTGCATCGCGGGCGACCTGCTGACCGCCGCGTTCGCGTTGAATACGGTGCTGGCGGAGTTCGGCGCGGTACCAAATCTGCATGCGGCGGCCGGTGAAGTGCCGCACCTGGCCTTCCACGCGGCGGACGCGCCGATCGTGGACGCCTGGGCCGCCGAATCCGCCACCGCGCTGGCGTTTCTGATCGGCACCCGGCAGACGCATCGGCTCGGGCAGTGCTCGGCCGACGCCTGCGACGCCTTCTACCTCGACTCGACGAAGAACGCGTCGCGCCGCTTCTGCTCGCTCGCGTGCCAGAACCGGGCGAAGTCGGCGGCGTACCGGCAGAAGCGCCGCGAGCAGGCCGGATGAAAACTGTCGTACCCACCCGTCATCCTGTCCTCGTGAACCTCATCGCACGCGCAGCAGGCGTCGTCATCCTCGGCCTCGGCGTCATCGCCACCGTCGCCGGCCTCGCCCTGCCGTGGACGATGGCCGGCAGCAGGCATCCCGACCTGGTCACCGTGGCCGGCATCGGGTTCCTGGGGCCCATCCTCACCGGGCTCTGCATCCTGTACGGGCGAACCGAGCCCCGCCGATCCCGCCTGATCTCGATCGTCGCCGGGGTGGCCGCCGCGGCCGCGACGGTGATCGCGGTGGCCCTCGCCCGCCTGGTCGAGCCGAGCGCGGGAATCGGCCTCGGCGGCCCCGTCACGGTGGTGGGCGCCGCCGCCCTGGTCCTGGGCTGGCTGGTGCTGGTCGTGACCGGCGTGGGCCTCCTGCCGAGCGCGAGCTGGCGGCGCTGGGCCCCGGTCGGCGCCGTCGCCGTGGTCCTGTCCCTGGTCGGCGGCTACGCGATCTCCTGGGCGCGCGAGGGACGGTTCGTGGACGCCACGACCGCCGGGTCGGCTCCGGCACCACAGACGCAGACCTGGCCGCTCAGCCTTTCCGGTGTACAGCTTGTCGGCGTACACAAGGACCTCGCCATCATTCGCGGCGTCGACGGCATCCGCGCGCTGTGGCTCGGCAGCGGGACACCGGCGTGGCAGTACCTGCGCTCCGATCTGCCCAGTCAGGCCGCCGGGCTGGTGGACGGCCAGGTCGTGATCGCCTTCGGTACCGACGACGGCGTGCTCGTCACCGCCCTGGACGCGGCGACGGGGGCGGAGCGGTTCTCCAAGCGGTACCAGTCGGGCAGGATCGCGACGGTCCACGCCGCCGGTCGCACGGCCGTCCTGTCGGGAACCGGCGGTGGGGCCGGCGACCTGCTCGGCATCGACGCCCACGACGGCACCCAGCGCTGGCGCTGGACCCCGGCCCGGGGCGGCGCCGCCTGCGACGTGACCGACGTGGCGGGCTCGCCGCAGACCGTGGCCGTGGCCCTGCGCTGCCGGGCCCAGGGCGTCGACGACGTCGCCGTCGGGCTCGCCACCGAGACGGGCGGCGAGCGGTGGTCGTGGCACGCCATCCAGCGGGGCACCGCCGAGCTCAAGATCCTGCCCGTCGGCACCGGCTTCGTCACCCTGACGGGCACGGCTCCGCAGCGGGCGACGTACATGGACGCCGAGAACGGCTCGGTGGGGGCCCACCATGACGCTCCGGGCACGCTGCCGCTGGCGGTCGGCGCGAGCGTCGTGTACGCCGATCCCGGGTCCGCTCAGGCGCGGCTCGCGTCCGTCGAGGCGCAGACCGGCAAGGTGCAGTGGAATGTGACGCTGGCCGGTCTGAGCGGCTATCAGCCGATGGCCTCGACGACGGCGGACGGGCGCGTGTATGTCCTGTGGCGGAACACGGCTGGGGCGCTGCGGCTGCTGACGGCCTCGACCAATGACGGCTCTACCACTGAGGAGCGGGCGATCGCGTGCAATACCCGCTGTCCGGAGGCGATGGTTGCGGCGGCGAATGGGCGTGCGGTGGTGGGGACTCGGGAGGAGAAGGCGGTGGAGATGTATTTGAGCGCTGTGTGAGGCGGTGGGCCGGGCGGGGCCGGGGGCCGGGGGGCCGGGGGGGGCCGGGGGGGAGAGGTTAGGGAAGAGCGCGCACCACTGAGACGAAGCGAAATGGAGATGGTTCGAAAGACCGGGCGTTGGGCCTGCTTGGTGAGACGTGTAGAGGGCGCAGCATGGAGACGCCGTACGAGAGACCTTGCAGAGAAAACCTCCCAAAGACCTCGCTGAGAAGACCCGTAGAGAAGGCCTCGCAGAGAAAACCTTGCAGAGAGCGGGAAAAGCTCTACCTGCGGGGGGCTATGAGTAGATCGCTTCGGTGTGTTTTTGGATGTCTACGCCGTGTTTGCGCATGAAGGACAGCGGTTCGACCGGGCGGTCGTTCTCGCGGACCTCGAAGTGCAGGTGCGAGCCGAACGAGTGGCCGGTGTTGCCGACCAGGGCCAGGCGGTCGCCGGCCTTGACCTGTTGGCCTTCCTTGCAGAGGAGCTTGGAGGCGTGGCCGTACACGGTCACGATGCCGTCGCCGTGGTCGATCATGACGTTGTTGCCGTAGCCGGCGTTCCAGCGGCACAGGATCACTCGGCCCGCTGCTGCGGCGGTGAAGGGAGTGCCCTGTGCGGCGCCCAGGTCGACGCCCGGGTGCAGGCGGCCCCAGCGTTCGCCGTAGAACGACGTCAGGGTGTATTTGTGCAGGGGGAGCATCCAGACGTCCGGGGCGGGCTGGTTGGCCGTCGAGACGGTGGTGCCGTGCAGGTCGGCTCGGCTTGCCCGGTCGCCGGAGCGGGTGGTGATGTCGTCGTAGCTGCCCGCGGACTCCATGGTCAGGCCGTCGGTGTGGGACTCCAGGGTGGTCGCGGTGCCCAGCGCCACGACGCCCGAGGCGACCAGGGCCGTCGTCACCACGGCCAGGAAACGGCTTCTGGGGCTTTCCAGGCGTCGGCGGCCGCGGTAGTTCGCGCGCTCGGTTGCTGAAGGCAACGCGGGAACCTCCGGGTCCGGGGCCGAAATCAATTCGACGAATTGTGAATATGGATCGAGAATGGGCGAAACCGAACGCTACGGTAGTCATGCCCGAATCGTCCGCACAAGCCATTCCGCGCGCCGCGCCGGGATTTTGCCCGTCGGAATGGTTGTGCGTAACCGCATTCCCACGCGGTCGTTGGCGGCGAGAACACCGCGAAACCACACGTGGGGCACGAACCGCGGGTCGGCGGCCGAGGTGCGGTACCTTCGGGCTGAGGGCTCCCGCGACTGGCAGGAGCTCCCCCCAGTGGCCGCCACGAACGGCCGGGAAGGACCGTGAGGATGAGCGCGCGGACCCGCGTCGTCATCGCCAAGCCTGGCCTCGACGGACATGACCGAGGCGTCAAGATCGTCGCTCGTGCGCTGCGGGATGCCGGTATGGAGGTCATCTACACCGGGCTGCATCAGACGCCTGAGCAGATCGTGGAGACCGCCATCCAGGAGGACGCCGACGCGGTCGGGCTGTCCGTCCTGTCGGGTGCGCACATGACCCTGTTCCGCCGGGTGATCGAGCTGCTGGCCGAGCGGGGCGCCGCCGACGTCACCGTGTTCGGGGGCGGCATCATTCCCGACGAGGACCTGCCCGAGCTGGAGCGGCTCGGGGTCGCCGCCATCTTCACGCCGGGCGCCACGACGCAGTCGATCGTCGAATGGGCGCAGAAGAACCTGGCCGCCGCCTGACCCAAAAAGCACCGAAAGCACCAACGGACGCCAATGCCTGCGGCGACGAGCCTGGGCTTCGTCAAAAAAGAAAAGGGCGAGGGGCCGGACGCACCCCTCACACGTCCGGCCCCTCTATCGCACGATGCCCCGCCGCCACCCCTCGACCGACAGGGCATCGGCCGTTTTGGTGCCGGCCTCGCCTTCGGGTTTTCCCCGTGGGCGGGCCGACACTGCTCTCAACGACGCGTCCCGGCGGTGGTTACGCGCGGAGGTGCTTGTCCCCCGGAAGTGAAAGTGGAATGGGGCACATCAAAGACCCGCGCGGTGCTGGAGGGTGACGGCCTGGTTAGGCTGCGAAGCGTTGAGCCGTCCTCGCGATGGGGCAGGCGGCACGGTTGACGGAACGGGACCAACTGTGGACCTGTACGAGTACCAGGGGCGCGCCCTCTTCGCCAAGCACGGGCTTCCCGTGCTGGGCGGCGGTGTCGCCGAGACCCCTGACGAGGCCCGGGCGATCGCCGAAGAACTCGGCGGCCGGGTCGTCATCAAAGCCCAGGTGAAGGTCGGCGGCCGCGGCAAGGCCGGTGGCGTGAAGCTCGCGGAGGGCGCCGACGAGGCCACCGCGCACGCGACCAACATCCTCGGCATGGACATCAAGGGCCACACGGTCCACAAGGTGATGGTCACCACGACGGCCGACATCGCCGAGGAGTACTACTTCTCGTACCTGCTCGACCGGGCGAACCGCACGTTCCTGTGCATCGCCAGCGTCGCCGGCGGCATGGAGATCGAGACCGTCGCGCACGACGCGCCCGAGAAGGTGGCCAAGGTCGCCATCGATGCGGCCAAGGGCGTCGACGAGGCGCTCGCGCGGCAGATCGTCGAGCAGGCCAAGTTCCCGGCCGAGGTGGCCGACCAGGTCGTCGCCATCGCGGTCAAGCTGTGGCAGGCGTTCGTCGCCGAGGACGCCACCCTGGTCGAGGTGAACCCGCTGGCCAAGACGACCGACGGAACCGTGCTGTGCCTGGACGCCAAGGTCACGCTGGACGCCAACGCCGACTTCCGCCAGCCCGAGCACGAGGAGCTGGAGGACAAGGCGGCGGCCGACCCGCTGGAGCAGGCGGCCAAGGAGAAGAACCTCAACTACGTGAAGCTCGACGGCAACGTCGGCATCATCGGCAACGGCGCGGGCCTGGTCATGTCGACCCTCGACGTCGTCGCCTACGCGGGCGAGGGGCTCGGCAGCAAGCCGGCCAACTTCCTCGACATCGGCGGTGGCGCCAGCGCCCAGGTCATGGCCAACGGCCTGGAGATCGTGCTGGGCGACCCCGACGTCAAGAGCGTCTTCGTCAACGTCTTCGGCGGCATCACCGCCTGCGACGCGGTCGCCAACGGCATCGTGCAGGCGCTGCAGCTGCTCAAGGACCGCGGCGAGGCCGTCACCAAGCCGCTCGTGGTCCGCCTCGACGGCAACAACGCCGAAGAGGGTCGCCGCATCCTCGACGAGGCCGCCAACCCGCTGATCGAGCGGGTGGACACGATGGACGGCGCGGCCCGCCGGGCCGCCGAGCTCGCAGCGAGTGGGGTGTAACGACCATGGCGGTATGGCTGACCGAGTCCAGCAAGGTCATCGTCCAGGGCATGACCGGCGCCGAGGGCTCCAAGCACACCCGGCGCATGCTCGCCGCGGGCACTGACATCGTCGGCGGCGTGAACCCGCGCAAGGCGGGCCAGCAGGTCGACTTCGACGGCACCAAGCTGCCGGTGTTCGCCAACGTCAAGGAGGCGATGGAGCAGACGGGCGCCGACACCAGCGTCATCTTCGTCCCGCCGGCCTTCACCAAGGCGGCCGCGATCGAGGCGATCGACGCGCGGATCCCGCTCGCCGTGGTCATCACCGAGGGCGTGCCGGTGCACGACACCGCGTACTTCTGGGCGCACGCCCAGGCCACCGGCAACGCGACGCGGATCATCGGCCCGAACTGCCCCGGCATCGCGAGCCCCGGCAAGTCCAACGCCGGCATCATCCCGGCCGACATCTCCGGCCCCGGCAAGATCGGCCTGGTGAGCAAGTCGGGCACCTTGACGTACCAGATGATGTATGAACTTCGGGACATCGGCTTCTCGACCGCCATCGGCATCGGCGGCGACCCGGTCATCGGCACCACGCACATCGACGCCCTCGCGGCGTTCGAGGCCGACCCGGAGACCGCGGCGATCGTCATGATCGGCGAGATCGGCGGCGACGCCGAGGAGCGGGCCGCGGACTTCATCAAGTCCAACGTGCGCAAGCCGGTCGTCGGCTACATCGCGGGCTTCACCGCCCCGCCCGGCAAGACCATGGGCCACGCCGGCGCGATCATCTCGGGCTCGGCGGGCACCGCGGACGCCAAGAAGCTCGCGCTCGAGGCGGCCGGCGTCGCGGTCGGCAAGACCCCGACCGAGACGGCCAACCTCATGCGGGACATCGTCACCGCCCTCTAAACAAAAGACCGCGCAGGTCCGGACGGCCGGGGTTAGTGACCGGCCGTCCGGTCTTTGGCAGAGTAAAAGGCGATGCCGACCACCCCTACCCCCGAGGACCCGGAAGAGGGGGCGCAGACCCGGCTCGCCGACCGCGAGACCGTCAAGCTGCCGATCCAGCGGCGCGCGGTGCGTGGGAAGAGCCCCGCCAAGCGCCCGGCTCGCCGTGCCCCCCTCGCCCTCGCCGCGGTGGTCAACTCCCTCTGGGCCGCGCTGGTTTCCCTGGTACCGACCCTGCTCCTCGTCTGGGGCGTGTTCGCCTCCGACAGCTCCGGCACCTCACTCGGGGAGACGCTGCGGCTCGGTCTGGCGGGGTGGGTGCTCGCGCACTGGGTACCGCTGCAGACCGGAATCGGCCCGATCAGCCTGGCGCCCCTGGGGCTCACCGCCGTCGCCGCGTGGCGGGTCTACCGCGCCGGGGTGCACACGGCCCGCGCGATCGGCGCCCGCGCGCATCACAAACGCCTGCCGTGGTCCCCGTGGCCGGCCGCGCGCGCCGGTCTCGCGATCGGCATCGTGTACAGCGGCCTCGGCACCCTCGCCGCCGCGCTCGCCACCCACAAGGGCGTCGACGTGTCCACGGTCCGCGCGGCGCTCACGTTCGGCGGCTTCGGCCTGGTCGCGGGCTCGCTGGGGGCGTTCGCGGAGGCCCGCGGCATCGCCCGGCTGGCCGCCCACACGCCGCGGGTGCTGCGCGACGCCGTGCGCACCGGGCTCGTCGCCGCCCTGCTCGTGCTCGGGGCCGGCGCCGCCACGACGGGCATGGCGGTCGCGGTCAGCGGCGGCGACGCGAGCCAGATCATCGACGACTATCACACGGGCATCGCCGGGCAGATCGGGCTGGTGATCGTGTGCGGGTTCTTCGCCCCGGACGTGACCGTGTGGGCCGCCAGCTACCTGGTCGGGCCGGGGTTCACGATCGGCTCGGAGACCTTCATCAGTGCGGCGCACGTGAGCGTGGGGAACCTGCCCGCGGTACCGCTGCTGGCCGGTCTTCCCTCGACGCCGGCCACCGGGTACGCGCCGCTGCTGCTCGGCCTGCCCCTGCTCGCGGCCCTGATCGCGGGCTGGCTGCTGGCCCGGCGGTCGCTGCGCAGCGATCCCGAGCGCTCGTGGTTCCCGCTGCTCGGGGCGGCGGCCCTGGCCGGGCCGGTGGCGGGCGTGCTGCTGGCCCTGGTGAGCGCCGCGGCCGGCGGATCGCTCGGCGCGGACGGGCTGGCCGACATCGGGCCGCACGCGGGCGCCGTCGGCTTCGTCGCCATGTTCATGATCGCGATCGGCACGCTGCTGTCGACCGCCGCGACCAAACTCGCCCTGCGCGCGAAAAAGGCGCGCGAGTAAACACTCGCGCGCCTTTCACGACGAACCGGGAGGGATCAGATCCCGCCGTACGAGGTGGTCAGGTTGAGCGTCAGCGACAGGATGAGCAGGATCACCCAGAGGCCGACGGCCACGCCACCGCAGATGAGACCGGTCAGCGCCTGGCTGCGGTTGTTCGCGAGGCCCTGCTTGACCTTGTTCATGCCGAGGTAGCTGACGATCACCGCGGCGATACCCAGCGGCAGGCCGATGTTGAAGCAGCACAGCAGCGGGATGGCCGCGATGCCCAGGATCATGCCGACCAGGCCCAGCGTGTTCTGCGGCTGCGCGGGCGCGCCGTAGCCCTGCTGGTAGCCGCCCTGCGGGTAGGCCCCGCCCGAGGTCGGGTAGGCGCCACCCGAGGTGGGGTAGGCCCCGCCCGAGGTCGGGTACGGCGTGCCGGAGACCGGCGGCTGCTGCGCGTACGGGTCCTGGTACGCCGGCTGCTGCGGCTGCGCGTACGGGTCCTGGTACGCGGGCTGCTGCGGCTGCGCGTAGGGGTCCTGGTACCCGGGCTGCTGCTGGGGCTGGCCGTACTGGGGCTGCTGGCCGCCGTACTGCGGCTGCTGACCGTATGGATCCTGGTTGGGCTGCTGCCCGTACGGATCCTGGCCCGGTGGTGGGTAGCCCATGACTGATGGCTCCTAAAACTGGGGACTATCGCTTCGTGGTGGTTGCACCAGGGTAGTCCCGAGGGGATACGGAACCCCGGCAGCCTACTTGCCCCGATCAACTCTGCGCAGCGCTAAACGGGTGGAGTATCGATAACTGGACCACAGAAGCCTGGCAATTGTCCAGAATCATCCGAATTGCCGTCCGACCCGCCGCTGAGCAGGGGCGACCTGGCCGATAGAGTTTCGTGGTGACATCTCGGCTTGTCGTGCTCGTGTCCGGTTCCGGGTCCAACCTGCAGGCCCTGCTCGACGCGGCCGCCGACCCGGCCTACGGCGCCGAGGTGGTCGGGGTCGGCGCGGACCGCCCCGGCATCGAGGGTCTTGCGCGTGCGGAGCGTAGCGGCGTGCCCACGTTCGTCGCGCGGGTCGCCGACTTTCCGACCCGGGACGGCTGGGACGCGGCGCTGCTGGCCGAGTGCTCCCGGTTCAAGCCGGACCTGATCGTCTCCGCCGGCTTCATGAAGCTGGTCGGGCCGCGGTTCCTCGGGGAGTACGAGGGACGCTATGTGAACACCCACAACGCCCTGCTCCCGGCGTTCCCCGGCACGCACGGGCCCCGCGACGCGCTCGCCTACGGCGTGAAGCTCGCCGGCGCCACGCTGCACTTCGTCGACAGCGGCGTCGACACCGGGGCCATCATCGCGCAGGTCGCGGTGCCCGTCCTGGACGACGACACCGAGGACACGCTGCTGGAGCGGATCAAAGTGGCCGAGCGCCGCCAGCTGGTCGACACGGTCGGGCGGATGGTGCGCGACGGCTGGACCGTCAACGAACGAAAGGTCAGGCTGGGCCGTGGCTAACCGCCGTCCCATCAGGCGCGCGCTCATCAGCGTCTACGACAAGACCGGTCTCGAGGAGCTCGCGCGCGCCCTGGCCGGCGCCGGCGTCGAGCTGGTCTCGACCGGTTCCACCGCCGGGCGCATCGAGGCCCTCGGCCTGCCGGTCACCCGGGTCGAGCAGCTCACCGGCTTCCCGGAGACGCTGGACGGGCGGGTCAAGACGCTGCACCCGAAGGTGCACGCCGGGCTGCTGGCCGACCTGCGCCTGGAGGCCCACGCGGCCCAGCTCGCGGAGCTCGGGATCGAGCCGTTCGAGCTGCTCGTGTCCAACCTCTACCCGTTCACCGACACGGTCGCGTCGGGCGCCTCCGACGACGAGTGCGTCGAGCAGATCGACATCGGCGGGCCGGCCATGGTGCGGGCCGCGGCCAAGAACTTCCCCAGCGTCGCCGTCGTCACGTCGCCGGCTTCCTACGATTCGGTACTGCAAGCAGTCACCGACGGCGGCTTCACCCTCGACGAGCGGCGCGCCCTGGCCGGGCAGGCCTTCGCGCACATCGCGGAGTACGACGTGGCGGTGGCGGCCTGGTTCGCCCGCGACGACCAGCGGTTCGCGGGCACGGCGCTGCGCCACTCGGCGACCCTGCGCTACGGCGAGAACCCGCACCAGCCCGCCGCGCTCTACGCCGACCCGGCCGCCGCACCCGGCCTGGCCCAGGCCGAGCAGCTCGGCGGCAAGGAGATGTCGTACAACAACTACGTCGACGCCGACGCCGCCTGGCGCGCCGCCCACGACTTCGCCGAGCCCTGCGTCGCGGTCATCAAGCACGCCAACCCGTGCGGCATCGCGATCGGCGCGGACGTCGCCGAGGCGCACCGCAAGGCGCACGCCTGCGACCCGGTCAGCGCGTACGGCGGCGTGATCGCGGTCAACGCCCCGGTCACCACGGACCTGGCCAAGCAGATCAGCGAGATCTTCACCGAGGTCGTGGTGGCCCCGGCGTACGAGCCGGACGCGCTCGAGCTGCTCACCGCCAAGCGCAATCTGCGGATCCTGCGCGCACCGGCCTGGACCCCGGATCCGGTCGAGCGGCGGCAGATTTCCGGAGGCGTACTGGTACAAGCGGCGGATCGAATCGACGCGGATGGTGACGCTTTCGAGAACTGGAGGCTCGTCACCGGCACCGCCGCCGACGAGGAGACCCGGCGCGACCTGGTCTTCGCGTGGCGGGCCGTGCGGTCGGTGAAGTCCAACGCGATCCTGCTCGCCTCCGACGGGGCGACGGTGGGCGTCGGCATGGGCCAGGTCAACCGGGTCGACTCGGTGCGCCTGGCGATCAGCCGGGCCGGCGAGGAGCGGGTCACCGGCTCGGTCTGCGCCTCCGACGCGTTCTTCCCGTTCCCGGACGGCCCCGAGGCGCTGATCGCGGCGGGCGTCAAGGCGATCGTGCAGCCCGGCGGCTCGATCCGCGACGACCAGGTCATCGCGGCGGCCGAGGCGGCCGGCGTGACCATGTACTTCACCGGCACCCGGCACTTCTTCCACTGAGGTTGCGCCGGCCCCCGCTTACGGCAGCGTGACGGGGGCCGGCACCTTGGCCCCGAAGTACGTGGCCACCGCGTCGCTCACCGCGTGCGCGCCCTTCTCCAGGGTGCCGCCGGGCTTCTGCTCGTACATGGCGGCCACGACGTACCGCTCGCCGTCGCCCGCGAAGCCGACCGTGTGCGTGACCCAGACGTTCTTGCCGTCGACCGGCTTCTCGGCCCAGCCGTCCTTGTTCCCCGGCTTCAGCGCCGACCCGGCCGCCCAGACGCCCCAGCGCTGGTTGCTCGCCACCTTGCGCAGCGTGGTCACCAGATAGGTCCGGCCCGCCGGGTCCAGCTTCTCCAGCACATAGCTCATGAGGTTCTGCAGGTCCTCGGCGCTGCACTCCAAATTGCGCCAGAAGGTTTCGTACCCGCTGATGACCTTGAGCCCGCCCATCCCATAGGCCGACTTGAACCGATCGAGCATGCCCGGCCCGTCGTACTTGTTCCACAGCGCCGTGGCGGCGTCGTTGTCGGAGTTGATCAGCGCCTTGTCGAGGTTGGCCTTGTCCGCCGAGCCGAGCGTGATCTCCTTGGCCTGCTGCCGTTCGAGCAGATCGGTGGCGATCGCTAGCTTGATCGTCGACGCGGTCCAAGTCGTCGCCTTGGTGTCCCCGGCGCTCCAGGTCTGCCCGGTCTGCCGGTCCCGCACGATGATCCCGAACGTCCCGGACTGCTTCTGGACGAACGCCGTCGTCTTGTCCTTCGCACCCTGGGCCTGGGCGGCCGGTGCGCTCTTGTCCTGCAGCCCGGCCGCGCCGCCGTCGACCTGGCGACCCTGACTCGCCGCCGCCGACGGGGCGAACGGCCGCGGTGTCGCGTCGTCGCCGCAGCCCGCCAGGACGGACAGGGTGAGGAGGGCGACAAGGCCGCGCCGGAGCAGCACGCCCTGCACTCTAATGGCAGGATCGGGTTCCGTGACGGCAACGATTCTCGACGGTAAGGCGACGGCCACCGCCATAAAGGACGAGCTGCGCGCCCGGGTGGCGGCCCTGACGGCCCGGGGCATCACCCCCGGCCTGGGCACGGTGCTGGTCGGCGACGATCCGGGCTCGCACGCGTACGTGGCCGGCAAGCACCGCGACTGCGCCGAGGTCGGCATCGCCTCGATCCGCCGCGACCTGCCCGCGACGGCCACCCAGGCCGAGGTGGAGGCCGTGGTCGCGGAGCTCAACGCCGACCCGGCCTGCACGGGGTACATCGTGCAGCTCCCCCTCCCCGCCGGCCTCGACGAGCAGCGCATCCTGGAGCTCATCGACCCCGACAAGGACGCCGACGGCCTGCACCCCACAAACCTCGGCCGGCTCGTCCTGAACATCCCGGGCCCGCTCCCCTGCACCCCGCACGGCATCGTGCAGCTCCTTCGCCGCTACGACGTGCCGATCAACGGGGCCGAGGTCACCGCGATCGGCCGCGGCACCACGGCGGGGCGACCGCTGGGCCTGATATTCACCCGCAAGACGGAGAACGCCACGGTGACGCTGTGCCACACCGGCACCCGCGACCTGGCCGCCCACACCCGCAACGCCGACATCGTGATCGTGGCCGCCGGCTCGGCCGGACTGCTCACCGCGGACATGGTCAAGCCGGGCGCCGCCGTCCTCGACGTGGGCGTGACCCGTGTGGTGGACGAGACCACCGGCAAGGCGCGCCTCGTCGGCGACGTGGCGCCCGACGTGGCCGAGGTGGCTGGCTTCCTGGCCCCGATGCCCGGCGGCGTCGGCCCGATGACCCGCGCCATGCTCCTGGCCAACGTCGTCGACCTGGCCGAACGCAAGCAGACCGCCTGATCCCATCGCCACGGCGCGGCGGCTTGGCCAGCAGCGCCCGACATATCGCAGCCTGGACTGCCCCGCGCCAGTCGACGCCGGCGCGGGGCCGGGCGTCAGATCTTGTCGAGCGAAGCGTGCCGCAGGACGATCCACATCACCTGGTCGCCGAAGTCGATCTGGGCCTGGGCGCGCGGGCCGGCGCCCTCGACCGCCAGCACGCGGCCGAGGCCGTAGCGCTGGTGGTTGACCCGGTCCCCGACGGCGAGTGAGGGCACGTCGCGCTGCAGCTCGCTCGCCGTCGACAGCTTCGAGGCGTCCAGGCCGAGCTTGGCCGCCAGCTGGGCCGCTTTCGGGGTGTTGCCGACGAAGGACGAGGTGCGGGACTGGGTCGCGCCCGAGGAGCGGCCGCCGACGCCGGCGCGGCCCGACCAGCTCGTGTACGACGCCTCGGTCCGCTCCCACCGCACCAGCTCCGGCGGCAGCTCCTCCAGGAAGCGCGACGGCGGGTTGTAGGAGGGCGCGCCCCACGCCGAGCGGGTCACCGCGCGGGAGATGTAGAGCCGCTGCCGGGCCCGGGTGATGCCCACGTAGGCCAGGCGGCGCTCCTCCTCCAGCTCCTTGCGGTCGCTCATCGCGCGCTGGTGCGGGAAGACGCTGTCCTCCAGGCCGGTGAGGAACACGACCGGGAACTCGAGGCCCTTGGCGGTGTGCAGGGTCATGAGCGTCACGACGCCGGTGTGGTCGGGGTCGTCGGACGGGATCTGGTCCGCGTCGGCGACCAGCGAGACCTGCTCCAGGAACCCGGCGACGCTCGGCGCCGGCGCGGCGGTCGCGTCGCCCTGCTCGGCGGCGACGACCACGGTGGCCTCGGCGCGCTCGGTGTACTCCCGGGCCACGCTCACCAGCTCCTGCAGGTTCTCGACGCGGCCGGCCTCCTGCGGGTCGGTGCTCTCCTCGATCTCGGCGAGGTAGCCGGAGCGCTCCAGCGCGGCCTCCAGCACCTCCTCGGGCAGCGCGGTCTCGGCCATCGTGCGCAGCTCATCGAGCAGGGCCACGAAGTCGCCGATCGCGTTGACCGCGCGGGTCGAGATGCCCGGCGCCTCGCTCGCCCGGCGCAGGGCCGCGCCGAACGAGATCCGGTCACGGCTCGCGAGCGCCTCGATGCAGGCCTCGGCCCGGTCGCCGATGCCGCGGCGCGGGGTGTTGAGCACCCGGCGGACGCTGACCGTGTCGTCCTCGTTGACCACCGCGCGCAGGTAGGCCAGCGCGTCGCGGACCTCCTTGCGCTCGTAGAAGCGCACCCCGCCGACGACCTTGTACGGCAGGCCGAAGCGGATGAACATCTCCTCGAACACGCGGGACTGCGCGTTGGTCCGGTAGAACACGGCCACGTCGGCCGGGCGCACGCCCTCGCGGTCGGAGAGCCGGTCGATCTCGCGGGCGACCCAGTCGGCCTCGGCGTGCTCGGTGTCGGCCACGTAGCCGACGATCTGCTCGCCCTCGCCCTGGTCGCTCCACAGCCGCTTGGGCTTGCGATCGGTGTTGCGCCCGATCACGGAGTTGGCCGCGGACAGGATGGTCTGGGTGGAGCGGTAGTTCTGCTCCAGCAGGATCGTGTGCGCGTTGGGGTAGTCGCGCTCGAACTCCAGGATGTTGCGGATCGTGGCGCCGCGGAACGCGTAGATCGACTGGTCGGCGTCGCCCACCACGCACAGCTCGCCGGTGCTGCCGACGAGCTCCTTCACCAGCATGTACTGCGCGTGGTTGGTGTCCTGATACTCGTCAACGAGCACGTGGCGGAAGCGCCGCCGGTAGCTCTCGGCGACCTCCGGGTGGCTCTGCAGCAGGTGGACGACCTTCATGATCAGATCGTCGAAGTCGAGCGCGTGCGCCTCGGTCAACCGCTGCTGGTACAGCGTGTAGGCCTCGGCCAGGGTCCGCTCGGCCGGGCCCTTGGCGGTGCCGGCGAACGTCTCCGGGTCGACGAGCTCGTTCTTGAGGTTCGACACCTGGGTGGCCAGGCCCCGGGCCGGATAGCGCTTCGGGTCGAGGTCGAGCTCCCGCGCGACGAGCTGCATGAGGCGGCGCGAGTCGTCGGCGTCGTAGATCGAGAACGTCGACTTGAGCCCGGCGTGGTCGTGCTCGGCGCGCAGGATGCGCACGCAGGCCGAGTGGAAGGTGGACACCCACATCAGCCGGGCGCGGTTGCCCACCAGCTTGGCGACCCGCTCCTTCATCTCGCCGGCGGCCTTGTTGGTGAACGTGATCGCGATGATCTCGCCCGGATGCACGTGCCGCTCGCCCAGCAGGTAGGCGATGCGGCTGGTGAGCACCTTCGTCTTGCCGGACCCGGCGCCGGCCACGATGAGCAGGGGCTGCCCCTCGTGCGTCACCGCGTCGCGCTGGGGGCCGTTGAGCCCGTCCAGCAGGTCGCGCCTGGGTGCCTTGGGTGGCGTTGACTGCGCCGCCGGGGCCTCGGGCTGCGGCGGGCGGGACTGGGGTACTTCGAAGAGAGCATGCATCGCAGGGGCGACTCTACGCCGACCCACCGACACTTTTCCGGCTCCGCACCCCGTGGCGAGTCGAACGAATGACCGAAAACCGACGGCGTCCCAACCTGCGGAAGACCTTCCCGCGGACTCGAAGGGCGTGCCATACTCGGGAACGTGATCGAGCGGGCGCACTACTTTTTTTACGGCTACCGGAGTCCGGCAGCCGTAGGTCGCGCCTGATCGCAGAACCTACCGACGCCCCGGGCTCCAAGCCCGGGGCGTTCGCGTTCCCGGGGGCGGAGCACCGGGCCCAGTACACAAGGGACGAAGAGAAATGGCCGCCATCACCATGGAACAGCAGCCCGCCGACGCCCAGCCGTCCCCGGACGAGCACATCGCCGGCCTGCGCAACCGCATCGACGAGATCGACTCGGCCATCGTGGCGCTGTGGAAGGAACGCGCCGCGATCTCGCAGGAGGTCGGCAAGACCCGCGTCGCCGCCGGTGGCACCCGCCTCGTGCTCTCCCGCGAGCGGGAGATCCTCGAGCGCTTCTCCCAGGATCTCGGGGCCGACGGCACCCAGCTGGCGCTGCTGATCCTGCGGGCGGGACGCGGACCCCTGTAAGGGTTCTAATAGGAACATGACCTTTCCTCCCTCGGCCGCGCCGCTCACCGACGTGCAGCGCGTCCTGTGCGTCCTCGCGCACCCCGACGACGTCGACTTCGGTTCCGCCGGCACGATCGCGACCTGGGTCGACGCCGGTCTCGAGGTCGGGTACCTCCTCGTCACCAAGGGCGACGCGGGCGGCTTCGACGACACGCCCCGCGAGCAGATGCCGATCCTGCGCGAGGCGGAACAGCGCGCGGCCGCGGCCGCCGTGGGCGTGAAGCAGGTGGAGTTCCTCGACGGCTACCGCGACGGCGTCCTCGAGCCGACGATCGGGCTGCGCCGGGACATCACGGCGGCGATCCGCCGGTTCCGGCCCGACCGCGTGCTGACCAGCTCGCCGCTGCGCCGCTGGGACCGCATCGCCGGGCCGAGCCACCCGGACCACCTGGCCGCGGGCGAGGCGACGACGTGCGCGGTGTACCCGGACGCGCGCAACCCGTTCACCTTCACCGACATCGGGCTGGAGCCGTGGACGGTGCGGGAGATCTGGTACAGCGGCGGCCCCAATCCGGACCACTTCGTCGACATCACCGACACATTCGCGCGCAAGCTGGCGGCCCTGCGGGCGCACGCGTCACAGACCTCGCACCTGGACGGCTTCGAGGACATGCTGCGCGAGCGGCACGCCATGGTGGCGCGCGCCGGCGGCCTCCCCGAGGGCCGGCTGGCCGAGGGCTACTCGGTCTTCTCGACCGCCTGAAGCAACCGCCTGAAGCGACCCGCTGGAGCGACCCGCTGAAGCGACCGCCTGAAGCGACCGCCTGAAGCGACCCGCTGGAGCGACCCGCTGAAGCGACCGCCTGAAGCGACCGCCTGAAGCAAAAGCCTGAAGCAAAGCCCGTCGAAAGCTGCTCAAAACACGCTTGAACGACATGTCGGGCGCTCCGCACCGGACATGTCCGATTTATCGCACGCCGGGGTATAAATCCGATAAGTCGCGGCGCGCCAGCGCCCGACTTATCGGCACAAAACCGCTCAGACCAGACGCCGGTCAGCCGCCCACCGGGACAGCTCGTACCGGTTCGACATCTGCAGCTTCCGCAGAACGTTGGAGACGTGCGTCTCGACGGTCTTGATCGAGATGAAGAGCTCCTTGGCGATCTCCTTGTACGCGTACCCCCGGGCCAGCAGCCGCAGCACCTCGCGCTCGCGGTTGGTCAGCTGGTCCAGCTCCGGGTCGGCGACCGGAGTGTCGGGGCGGGCGGCGAAGGCGTCCAGCACGAAGCCGGCCAGGCGCGGCGAAAAAACAGCATCGCCGTCGGCCACGCGGCGGATGGCGTCGGCCAGCTCGTCCGGGGAGATGGTCTTGGTGACGTAGCCGCGGGCGCCCGCGCGGATCAGGCCGATCACGTCCTCGGCGGCGTCGGAGACCGACAGGGCCAGGAAGCGGACGTTGGGGTGGGTGCGGCGCATCGCGTCGAGGACCGCGCGGCCGCCGCCGTCGGGCATGTGCACGTCGAGCAGGACCACGTCGGGCTCCAGGGCGGTGATCTTCTGGACCGCCTCGGCCACGGCGCTGGCCTCGCCCACCACGTCGACGTGCAGGCCGAGCTCGGCGCGGACGCCGGCGCGGAACATCGCGTGGTCGTCGACCAGGAACACGCGCAGCCGCTGGGTGGTCTCTTCGGTGCTCATTTCTCTCCGCTTTCGCTGTGGGCCGCGCTCTTGCGGCGACGGGCCTCGCTGTCGACGGGCATGCTGAGGCGGACCTCGGTGCCCTCCCCCGGCGTACTGCGGATCTCCGCCTTGCCGCCGTGGCGCTGCATGCGCAGGACGATCGAGCCGCGCACCCCGTGCCGGTCGTCGTCCACCGCGGCCAGGTCGAAGCCGGCGCCCCGGTCGCGCACGAAGACGCTGACGCAGTCGGGTTCGACCTCGGCGTACAGCGAAATCGTCTGCACCTTGGCGTGCTTGGCCGCGTTGACCAGCGCCTCCCGGGCGGCCGCGACGATCGCGCCGACCTTCTCGTCGACGTCCACGTCCCCGACGACCACGGTCTCCACCGCCACCGCGAACGTGTCCTCGACCTCGGCCGACGCCTCCTCCAGGGCCGCGCTGAGCTTCTCCACCGGCGAGGCGGTCGGCTTGTACAGCCAGTTGCGCAGCGTCCGCTCCTGCCCCCTGGCCAGCCGTTGTACCTCCTTGAGGTCCCCGGCGTTGCGCTGGATCAGGGCGAGCGTGTGCAGCACCTGGTCGTGGATCATCGCCGCCAGCTCGGCCCGCTCCTGCTCCCGCACGCGGGCCTCGCGCTCGGCGCTGAGCTGGGTGAACATCCGGTACAGCAGCGGCGCCAGGGCCAGCCCCACGCCGGCCAGCGCGACCGCGGCGAAGCCCAGGCCGTAGCCGATCGACGAGAAGGGCACGTTGCGCAGCGGGAACACGCCGACCACGAACACGCCGATGATCCCGGCCACGACGAGCAGGCCGCCGCCGACGAAGCGCACGAGGTACGACTTGCGGTTGCTGTCCATGGCCGCGCCCAGCCACGGCATCCCGGGCACGGTCGCGGACCAGCGCTCGCGGCGCTTGGGGTCGGCCTGGTGCCAGATGATGCCGGCGCCGAGCGCGATGATCGCGGCGAGCCAGCCGATCACCGAGGACACGCTGCCGTCGGGCTGGACCATCAGGCGCAGCACCACGATGCCGATGCCGAGCGCGAGGAACGAGAACAGCTGGTTGACGTTGCGCCCGCCGTGGCGGCCGTGCGGCGGCATCGGCAGGACGGCCCAGAACGCGGCGTAGAGCAGCGCGCCGAGCCCGTTGAACGCCGCGAGCACCACGAACGCCACGCGCACCAGGAGCACGGAGGCGCCCAGGTGCGCGGCGATGCCCGCGGCGACGCCTCCGACGACCCGGTCGGCGGGTTCGCGGTACAGGCGGCGGACGGGGAACGGGCTGCTCACCCGAGAATCGTCACACGGATGGCGGGCCGGAAACCACTCCGAGCGCCCCGGAGCCGCAGAATCAGGGTGGCTTCAGGGTCGATGCCTGAGGCGCGGCACCCCGAAGCTCCGCGAGCATGGATGGCATGACGAACCCGCCTGCCGCCGACGAGCCGGCCCGCAACGCCGCCGCGGAGCCGGTGGAGGAAAAGCCCGACACCCCCGCGAACGCTGACGAGACGGACGAAAAGGTCACGGAGAAGGTCACCGAACCCAGCTTCGAGGCCGACTATGCGACGTCCAGCCCGTCATCGACCTTCGAGTGGCCCGCCGAGGACGCGGAGCAGCCGACCGCGCCGCCACCCGGAGAGACGCCGCCCCCCGGAAGCATGCCCCCGCCCCCGCCGGGAGCGGTGCCGCCGCCGTTCGGTGCGGGCGGACCCAACCCGCCGCCGTTCGGGGGATTCGGCAGCGCCGGGTTCAACCGGAACCTGCTCGTCCGCCCGCAGCAGGGCCGGTACGTGGCCGGTGTCTGCGCCGCGATCGGCCGGGCCACCAACACCGACCCCACCCTGTGGCGCGTGATCTTCGCCGTGCTGACGCTGGCGGGGGGCGTGAGCATCGTGGCGTACCTCCTCGGCTGGCTCCTGCTGCCGGCCGAGGGCGACACCGGCTCGCCGCTGGAGGCGCTGCTCGGCCGCGGCCGCTCGGGCACCTCGGCGCCGCTGGCGATCGTCATCGGGGTCTGCGCGGTGCTCGCGTTCCTGCTGGTGATGACCCAGAACTTCGGCGCCGCCCTGGTCGGCCTGGCCATCGTCATCGGGGTGGTCGCCCTGGTCGTGCGCGGTCAGCAGGGCAACCAGGGCAATGGCCAGCAACAACCGCCACCCGGTCCGTACGTGCCGCCGGCCGTGCCCAACGCCGGCCCGAACCCGTTCACCGGGGCGGGTGCGCAGTTTCCGCCGGCCCCCGGCGCACCGAGCGCGGCGTTCGGCCCCATGGCGTTCGGCGCCCCCTCGTTCGGGCCGCCATCCGCGCAGCCGCAGGCGCCCGTGACGCCGGCACCCACCATGTCGAGCGCGCCGCCGATCGTGCCGCAGACCGCCGCGGAGGATCCCGACGCGGGCTTCCCGCCGCCGCCCGCGGCGTACGCCGAGAGCAAGCCGGCCGTGCTCCCGCCCCGCCCACCGATGCTGCCGCCGCTCCCGCCTCTGCCGCCGCTCCCGCCGTTCTCGGCCGGTGGTGCGCCGGGGTACCGGCCGCCGTTCGCGCCGCACGGACCGTACGCGTCGAGCAGCCCGTACGCGGCCAGCCTGGGCTACCCGCCGGGGGTGCCGGTCTCGCCCTACCCGGGGCTGGCGCCGGTGCCGAAGAAGCCCAAGGAGAAGTCGCGCCTGGGCCGGATCACGTTCTCGCTGATCGTGCTCGCGCTGGGCATCCTGGTCGCGCTCGAGGTGACCGTGGCCGACTTCAAGGCGAGCACATTTTTCGCGGTACCGCTGGCTGTCACCGCCCTCGGCCTGATCACGGGCGCGTGGCTGGGCCGGGCGCGCGTGCTGATCCTGCTCGGCGCGGTGCTGAGCATCGCGCTGGCCATCGCGACCGCCGCCGGCACCACGGTGCCGCACCGCACCGACAACATCAACATCCAGCCGGAGGCGTTCTACGAGCTGAGCCCGTCGTACTCGACGGACTTCGGCAACATCGACGCCGACCTCACCGGGCTCAACTTCGCGACCCAGGAGGTCACCCCCACGGTGGTCGGCTTCCACGTCGGCGCCGGCAATCTGCGGATCACCGTGCCGAAGGAGGTGGACGTGACGGTCACCGTGCACATCCAGGGCGGTGACTGCCGGGTCTTCGAGTCCTCGTGCGGCGGGTTCAACACGTCGACCACGATCACCGACTACGGGACCGACGGTCCCGGCGGCGGCAAGCTGGAGCTCAATCTGGACACGCAATGGGGCGACGTGAGGGTGGATCGATGAAACCGCACCGTCTGGACGGCGTCTCGCTGACGTTCGGCCTGATCTTCCTGGGCATCGTGGTCGTCTGGCTGTTCAACCAGGCCGTCTCGGTGCACCTGAACGCCGGCTGGATCGTGGCCGTGGGCCTGATCCTGTTCGGAGGTCTCGGCCTGCTGGGGGCGCTGCGCTCGGACAAACCGGGCCGCGGCAAGGCCGAGAAGAACGGCGATGGGTTCGACTACGACCTGGACACCGACTGAACCGGGCGGGGGGCCCGGCGGGCGTCCAGGACGTCAGCCGATTCATCGCGGCACGGAATATGCTGGCCGACGGGGTTGCGTACCCCGTCGGCCGGCTCTCGTTCCGGCCCTGATCGAACTTCCGCCATCTGCCTTTGAGGAGCCCTTCCGAGATGACCCAGTTTCCCGTTGGCGGCACGTCCGGCGCGTCCCGCCGCCCGACCCAGATCGGTGACCGGGCCGCCCGGGTCCTCGCCTCCGAGCTCGCCCGCCACGGCGGTCCCAAGACCGGCCTGGTGATCGGGGCGACCGCCGGCTCCCCGGCCCTGGCCGCGGTGATCGACGCGCTGCTGCCCGACGACCGGCTGACCGTCGTCGCCTCCGGGTCCGGCTCGGCCGCCGCCCTGCGCGAGCACGTGGAGCGCCAGGGCCGCTGGGTCGCCGAGCGCACCCGGGTGATCGACTCGATCGACAACGCCGAGCCCGCCGACGTGGTCGTGCACGCCGAGGCCCTCACCGGCAGCGCCGAGGACGCCCGCGAGGTGCTCGCCGGCCTGGCCAAGCTGGTCGCCGACGGCGGCGTGCTGACCGTCGTGGTGCCCGCGACCCGGCTGCCCAGCGGCGCGGCCGACGAGGTGGAGCGCCAGGCCGCGCTGTACGGCGTGGGCAGCGACCTCGTCCTGCGCAACGTCCCCCCGGTGCGCGTCCACCGCCTGCGGCACACCCCGGCCCACCACAGCATCGCCTCGAACCTGCTGCCGGCCCTGCGCCCGTCCAGCGTGCCGCTCACCCGCGGGATGAACATCGACTCCAACGGCGTGGCCGCGGCCGGCATCGCGCTGGGCCTGGCCGCGCTGGCCAAGGCGGCCCGGCCGAAGTCGAAACTCTGGCTGGTCCCGGCGCTGGCCGCGGCCCCGGTGGCGGCGTTCTTCCGCGACCCGCAGCGCGACGTGCCCGAGGACGGCAACGCGATCGTGGCGGCCAGCGACGGCAAGGTCCTGGGCGTGGAGCGGATGCACGACAAGCGCTTCGGCGACATGGAGTTCCTGCGCATCGCCGTGTTCCTGTCGGTGCTCGACGTGCACGTGAACCGCGCGCCGGTGGCCGGCAAGGTGGTCGACTACTTCGTCGAGGACGGCGGCTACGCGGCGGCGATGAAGCCGGAGGCGGAGCACAACGTCGCGGCGTACACCCTGCTGGAGACCGCCCACGGCCCGGTCGCCGTGGTGCAGCGGACCGGCCTGATCGCCCGCCGGATCGTGCAGCGCGCGCCGATCGGCTCGCTGCTGGCCAAGGGCGAGCGCTTCGGGCTGATCCGGTTCGGCTCCCGCACCGACGTCTACCTGCCGGCCGACCGGGCCGAGCCCGAGGTGGCCCCGGGCGACCGCGTGATCGGCGGCCAGACCGTGATCGCCACCTGGAAATAGGACAAACCGCGGATAACCGATAAATCCGATAAGTCGCGGCGCGCCAGCGCCCGACTTATCGGACCGCAAGCGGCCAGCGCCCGACTTATCGGACCCCGAGGCCAAGCCGGATCCCAAGCGCAGAACGGCCCCGCTCACCTGAGAGAGCGGGGCCGTTCTTCACAAAAAGCTCAGTTGCGGTGCTTGAGCCACAGCAGCGGCCCGCTCACCAGGTAGGCGAACACGACCACCACGAACGTCACCTGGTAGTCCACCAGCGCGCCCACCACCGGCAGCACCAGCAGCCACGGCGGCAGCTTCAGCAGCCGGGCGAGCTTGGCGTACGGGAAGCTGGACACCATCGCCAGCCCCAGCAGCACCACCCCGGCGACCCGCAGCGCGACCGGCATCTGCGGCGCGATCAGCGTGCTCAGGGCCAGGACCGCCGCGCACATCGTGGTCGGCACGCCGCAGAAGAAGCGGCCGTCCTTCGGCGATACGTTGAACCGGGCGAGCCGGATCGCCGCCGCCGCCGCGACCAGGGCGCAGGCCGGGATCAGCAGCCAGCCGGGGGCCGAGCCGTTGAGCCAGGCGTAGACCACCACCGGCGCCGCCAGGCCGAACGAGCACATGTCGGCCAGCGAGTCCATCTGCGCGCCGAAGGGGCTGGCCACGCCGAGGCGGCGGGCCAGGAAGCCGTCCAGGCCGTCGAAGACCACGCAGGCGATGAGCAGCGAGGCCGCCACCCGCACGTCGCCCTGGTTGACGGCGATGAAGATGGCCGACAGCCCGAGCATGAGGCTCGACAGGGTGCAGGCGTTGACCAGCGCGAAGCGGATCCGGCGGGCCAGGGTGCGCTCGCCGGGCAGCAGCGGGATCGAGAGGGAGGAATCCTCCACGACCTCGGGCGCGGGCGCCGGCGGCGTGGCGACGACCGGCGGGCTGATCGGCGCGAGCGCCGTCAGGTCTCGTGACAGACCGTCACGGCGGCGCATCCGCAGGCGCGGCAGGCGGACCCGGCCGGTGCGCTCGTCGGTCTCCACCGCGGGCACGAGCAGGGAGGTCGCGCCGGCCACATTGCCGTCCCCGCGACGTCCGACGCGGCCGGCGAAGAGCACCCGGCGGGCGAGGGAACCGCTGCGCCGCAGCCGTCCCGCCCATTGCCGTCCGCCACCGGGGCGCGGGCTGTCCGTGGTGCGTCGTCGCTGCCAAGGTGTGCTCGGCACTGATCCTCCACTGTAGGAACGAGGTTCCCACGGTCGCTTTTTCGGGCCTTTCGACCCTCGATGTCCGTTTCGCGAGACGGTCTCGCGATCTACACGGTCTCATATCAGGTCGCGATTGGCGATGCCTCAGGAAGGAAACCGCCGTCTAGTGCGAGCCGTGGAACTACTCAGTGTAGTTATTCGTTAACCTCTAGTCCATTTTAACGACACCGGTCACTCCGCCGTTGCGGGCAGTGAGAGCGCCCAATGCACAACTTCCGTGATGTCCAGGCCGGCGAGGTCGGCGGGCTCGAACCAGGCCGCCGCGGCGGTCGAGCCGCCGGCCGCCTCGGTCACGCTCGGTGTCGACGGCGCGGGCACCAGCACGCGGTAGAGCGCGCGGACCGCGTGCCAGTTCATCGGGTACCCCTCCGGGCCGACGAGCCCGGAACTGCGCCGGTGTGTCACCCCGAGCAGTTCGACGATCTCGCCCTGCTGGCCGGTCTCCTCGTACAGCTCCCGCAGCAGCGCCTCGGCCGGCTGCTCGCCGACGTCGGTGCCGCCGCCCGGCAGGTGCCAGCGCCCGGCGCCGGGGAACCCTACCGCGATCTCGGTGAGCAGGACCCGCCCGGCCGGGTCGGTGACGAACCCGTAGGCGGCGAACCGCTGGCCCTTGGGCAGATCCGACTCGGCCGCCTGCTCGGCCGCCTCCGAAGCGACCGGTTCGGCGGGCACGACGTCGAAGAGGACGCGATCCTCGTGCAGGTCGGGCGTGGTGAGGGCGAGCACTTCGCGTACCCGGGAAACCGACACCGGCAGTCCGGCACTCTCCCGGAACAGCCGGACCACCGCCGACGCCGGGTTCTCCCCGTGCCGGATCGGTCCGCCGACGTCCTCGGTGGCGCCCGGCAGGCGGCCGTACACCGTGATCACCCGTGTCTGCGTCATGGTGATCAGCGTAGGCCGACCCCGCGCAGGGCCTCCTCGGTCACCTCCGTCAATGGCAGCTCGTCGAGCTCCTCCGGGTCGAACCAGCGCGCCTCGGCGGTCGAGCCGCCGACGTCGTGGATCACCGGGCGGCTCGAGCGGGCCACCTGGACCCGGTAGAACGCGCGCACGCCGTGCCAGTCGATCGGGTAGCCCTCGGGGCCGAGCTGGGCCGCGTCGCGGTGGCTGGCCACGCCGAGCAGCTCGACGATCCGCCCCTCCTGGCCGGTCTCCTCGACCAGCTCACGGATGAGCGCGACGCCCGGCTGCTCGCCGAAGTCGGTGCCGCCGCCCGGCAGGTGCCAGCAGCCGCTGCCGGGATAGCCCTCGGCGATCCGGGTGAGCAGGACGCGGTTGCGCCGGTCGGTGCAGACCGCGTAGGCGGCGAAGCGCTGGGCCCGGTGCAGCCCGTCGGGGCCGGGGACCGCATAGAACGAGGGCACCTGCGGCGTGCCGTCGGGCCGGATGTCGGCCGTCGCCTCGGGCAGCCCGAGCGCGTCGGCGGTGAACCGGCGCAGCGGCAGGGCCTGCGCCTCCTCCAGGGTCACCCAGCGGGCCAGGTCGGTCGGCTGGCCGACCCGGTCGCGCAGCGCGCCGCCGCGGACCGAGACCTCGTAGATCAGCCGGTCGGTGTGGATGGTCAGCCCGCGCTGGGGCAACGCCCGCATGTCGGCCAGCACGTCGCGCAGGCCCGCGACCGCCACGGACAGGCCGGTCTCGGCCGCGGTCTCGCGCACGACGGTGTCGACCGGGTTCTCACCGTGGTCGACGGCGCCGCCAGGCAGCGACCAGGCGCCGGGCGTCCCCGACTTGGCCGAGGCCCGCACGAGCAGGAAGGCGTCGCCGTCGGTGCACACGCAGTAGGCCGCGATGCGCCGCAGCGGTTGTAACGCTGGAGTCACGGAAATAAATTGTCCGGCTTTCCGGCACAAGTACAAGAGTGGAGTACCCCGAAAGTGCTGAATGAAAATTCCGGCCAGGGGTGGGTGGTCGGGGCGGCAGCCGGGGATTCATTCCCATTCAATGGTGCCCGGGGGCTTCGACGTAACATCGACGACCACGCGGTTGACCTCGCGGACCTCGTTCGTTATCCGGGTCGAAATCTTGGCGATCAGCTCGTGCGGCAGCCGCGACCAGTCGGCCGTCATGGCGTCGTCGCTGGAGACCGGACGCAGCACGATCGGGTGGCCGTAGGTCCGCCCGTCGCCCTGCACCCCGACGCTGCGCACGTCGGCCAGCAGCACCACCGGGAACTGCCAGACGCTGCGGTCCAGGCCGGCCGCGGTGAGCTCCTCGCGGGCGATCAGATCGGCCGCGCGCAGGATGGCCAGCCGCTCCTCGTCGACCGCGCCGATGATCCGGATCGACAGCCCCGGACCCGGGAACGGGTGGCGCATGACGATCTCCTCGGGCAGCCCGAGGGCGGCCCCGATCGCCCGGACCTCGTCCTTGAACAGCGTCCGCAGCGGCTCGACCAGCGCGAACTGCAGGTCGTCGGGCAGCCCGCCGACGTTGTGGTGCGACTTGATGTTGGCCGTGCCGGTGCCGCCGCCGGACTCGACCACGTCCGGGTAGAGCGTGCCCTGGACCAGGAACTCGACGTGCTCCTCGGCCTCCAGCTCGCGGGCGGCGGCCTCGAAGGTGCGGATGAACTCGCGCCCGACGATCTTGCGCTTCTGCTCCGGGTCGGTCACCCCGGCCAGCGCGCCGAGGAACGTGGCGGAGGCGTCGACCACCTTGAGGTTGATCCCGGTGGCCGCCACGTAGTCCTTCTCGACCTGCTCCGCCTCGCCCGCGCGCAGCAGCCCGTGGTCGACGAAGACGCAGGTCAGCTGGTCGCCGACGGCCTTGTGGACCAGCGCCGCGGCGACCGCGGAGTCCACGCCGCCGGACAGCCCGCAGATGACCCGCTTGCTGCCGACCCGGGCCCGGATCGCCTCGACCTGCTCCTCGATGATGTTGTTCGAGGTCCAGGTGGGCTCCAGCCCGGCGATCTCGTAGAGGAAGCGGCGCAGGATCTCCTGGCCGTGCGGCGTGTGCGCGACCTCGGGGTGGAACTGCACGCCGGCCAGCCGGCGCTCGGTGTCCTCGAACGCGGCGACCGGCGCGCCCGGCGAGCCGCCGGTGACCGTGAACCCGGCCGGGGCGGCCGTGACGCAGTCGCCGTGGCTCATCCAGACGGACTGCTCGCCGTCGAGGCCGCGCAGCAGGACGCCGCCGTCGCCGGCGATCGTCAGCGCAGTACCGCCGAACTCGCGGTTGCCCGTGTGGGCCGCCTCGCCGTGCAGCGCGACGGCCATCGCCTGGAAGCCGTAGCAGATGCCGAAGACCGGGACGCCGGCCGCGAACATGGCCGCGTCGACCTGGGGCGCGCCCTCCTCGTAGACCGACGACGGGCCGCCCGAGAGGATGATCGCGGCGGGGCGCTTGGCCAGCATCTCGGCGACCGGCATCGAGCTCGGCACGATCTCCGAGTAGACGTGGGCCTCGCGGACGCGGCGGGCGATCAGCTGCGCGTACTGGGCACCGAAGTCGACGACGAGCACTGGCTGCGGCGTGGTCATGCCGAAAAGCCTAGTCGGAGCGCCGCCGGAGCCGCCGCGGGGACGGCCGGGCGTGACGGAGCTATCGGCGCCACCGGCACGTAGGGCGCGCCCAGCTCGGGGCGGGGGTCCGCCTCGCCCTTGTTCGGCCACATCGACGCGGCCCGCTCGGCCTGGGCGGCGATGGTCAGCGACGGGTTCACCCCCAGGTTGGCCGAGACCGCGGCGCCGTCGACGACGTGCAGTCCCGGATGGCCGAAGACGCGGTGGTACCCGTCCACGACCCCGGTCGCCGCCGAGTCCCCGATCGCCGCCCCGCCGAGGATGTGCGCGGTCAGCGGGATGTTGAACACCTCGGACCAGCCGCCGCCGGGCAGCCCGCCGATCTCCTCGGCCAGCAGGCGCACCGCCTCGTTGCCCGCCGGGATCCAGGCCGGGTTCGGCTCGCCGTGGCCCTGGGTGGTGGTGAGCCGCCGCCGGCCGGTCCACGAACGCTTCCAGTGCACGTCCAGCGAGTTGTCGCGGGACTGCATGACCAGCGCGATCACCGTCTTGTGCGACCAGCGGCGCACGGACAGGATGCGCAGGTGGCGCAGCGGGTGCCGGAAGAAGGCCCCGAACCAGCGCAGCGGCCGCCACGGCCCGCCGTCGGTGAGCACGGTCTGCAGCAGGCCCATCGCGTTGGACCCGGGCCCGTAGCGGACCGGCTCGATGTGGGTGTCGGCGTCCGGATGGAACGAGCTGGTGATGGCCACGCCGTCGGTGAAGTCCACGCCCCGGCGCAGCGAGCGGGCGCCGACGATGGATTCCGAGTTGGTACGGGTGAGCCGGCCCAGCCGCGCCGAGACGTTCGGCAGCGCACCCTCGGCCCGCATCCGGTGCAGGAGCCGCTGGGTGCCCAGCGCGCCGGCGGCGAAGACCACCTGGCCCGCCTCGAACGTCTGCCCGCGTCCGCGCCGGTCCGTCCCGCGGGTCTGCACGCAATAGCCACCCTCGGACGGGCGCACGGCGGTGACGGTCGTCAGCGGGTACACCCGCGCGCCCTGTTCTTCGGCCAGGTAGAGGTAGTTCTTGACGAGCGTGTTCTTGGCCCCGACGCGGCACCCGGTCATGCAGGACCCGCAGTGCTCGCAGGACTGGCGCACCGGCCCGGCGCCGCCGAAGTAGGGGTCGACGCCGGAGCGGCCGAAGTACACGCCGACCGGGGTGGGATGGAAGGAGTCCCCGACGCCCATCCGCTCGGCGACCCGCTGGAACGCGCGGTCGGCGGCGGTGGTGCGGGCATAGGTGGTCACCCCCAGCATCCGCTCGGCCTGGTCGTAGAACGGCGCGAGCTCGGCCTCCCAGTCGGCGATGTGGCGCCACTGCGGGTCGGCGTAGAAGGGCGGCATCGGCCGGTACAGCGTGTTGGCGTAGACCAGCGAGCCGCCACCGACCCCGGCGCCGGCGAGCACGACCACGTTGCGCAGCATGGTGATCCGCTGGATGCCGAAGCAGCCGAGCGCCGGCGCCCACAGGAAGCGCCGCGCGTCCCAGGAGGTCTTCGGGAACTCGTCGTCGGCGAAGCGGCGCCCCGCCTCCAGGACGGCCACCGAGTAGCCCTTCTCGGCCAGGCGCAGCGCGGTGACGCTGCCGCCGAACCCCGAGCCGATCACCACCACGTCGTAGCGCATGGTGCATTGTGACCCGCCGGTAACTTAGGCGGTAGCCCCTTCGGTTTCCGCGGTCATTTACGGCAGACTGGTCAACTATGGCGAGACTTCCCGGCGGGCTGCCCGTCTGGCGTGGTCGCCGGCTGCTGGGCGGCGGACCGGCCGCCGCGCCGTCGCCACCCCTGCCGGCCGTGGACGCGAGCCACCACGCGGGTCTGCACTCGGTGGTCCTGGACGCCGTGAAGTTCGCCGATGTGGCGGCGCCGCATTCGGTACACCTCGGAGGCCACGCCACCGCCCGCGCCGACGGCGGCGTGCTCGTCGTCGGACTCCCGCTGGCCTGGGGGCTCTCCGCCGACCAGCTGCGCGTGCTGCTCGCCCACGAGCTCGCGCTGCCCCCGTCGCGCCACCCCGACCTGGTCCGCGGCCTGCTCGAGGCGCGCCGCCGGCACCCGGCCTCGGAGAAGGCGGCGATCCGCCACGCCCGGCTGCTGGAGGCGACCGAGCCGCTGCTGGCCGAGGCCGAGCAGGTCCGCGACGCGATCGCGATCACGGCGGCCGGCGGCGGCCTGTCGGCGGTCGAGGACGCGGGCCGGGCGCTGCTCAAGGCGGCCGCGATCGGGGCGGCGTTCGCGGCCTTCGCGGCGGCCCCGCTGGCCTCCGGCACCATGTCGGCCTTCAGCACCGGCTCGCTGCCCGCCACCGGCCCGATCCGCGCCGAGGACCTGCATGACGGCTGGCGGCTGCGGCTGTCCCGCTGGGGCGCGCCCGCGACCGAGCTCGACCGGGCCGCGCTGGCCGTGCGCCACCCGGGGCTCGCCTCGGAGATCCGCACTGCGGCCGACGGGCCACTGGTCGCCCTCGACCCGGACGCGGTCCACCTCGACGAGCTCGGCCCGGCCGTGATGCGCACGCTGGCCGCCGACGTGCTGCCGGACTCCGCCGAGCCGTGGGTTCGCCTGGCCGACCTGCCGGTGGAGTCCTACCTGCCGGACGTGGAGCGGCGGGCCCGGCAGTACGTGGAGGCGGTCAACGAGGTCCTCGGGCGCACCCCCGACGGCCGCGACGAGCTGGCCGGGACCCTGCTGCGCCGGCCGGTGGACGTGGAGCGGGCCCGGCGCGGGCTGCCGCCGGACGCGGAGACCGAGGCGCCGACGCCCCCGCCGTGGATGGGGGCGGCGCTGCTGGCGGTCGTCGTGGAGTACGCGCTGCTGCGCAAGGGCTGGCACCGCGAGCACCCGCTGCTGCCCCGGCGCCTGGTCGCCCCGGACTCCGACGAGGTGCTCGACCTCAACGAGCTGGTCCGCAGCGACCCGGGGGCCCTGCGCACCCACCTCGGGTGAGCGTCAGAGGTTCTGCGCCTGCGTGATGGCGAGCTCGGCCGGGTGCACGACCATGTACCCGTTCGACGTGCGCTGCTCGACCACGCCCGCGGCGAGCTGGTTGACGCCGTTGCCGTCGAACCGCACCCCGTTCCACGGCATGATCGTCTGGGTGGCCGGCAGGGTGAGCTGCTGGACCGAGCTGCGCACGGCCTGCTTCGAGTAGTCCGTGGCCTGGTCCATCGCCACCGCCAGGGTCATGGTGGCCATGAACGCGTTGGCGGCGACCTCGGTGAGCTTGGTGTGGTACGCCTGCTCGAACATCGCGCCGATGACCTGGGCCGTCGGGTTGCGGGTGGCGAACTCGTTGGACCAGCCCGAGGCCCGCAGCGCGGTCGGATTCTTGACACCGTCGAGGGCCGGCACGGCCGGGCCGATCGCGATCACCTGGGCGGTGCCCTTGAGCTTCACGGCCAGGTCGTTGGCGGCGCTCGCCTCGGCCGCGCTGGTGACGATGGCGAGCACGGCGTCGCCCTTCACCACCAGCCCGTTGGGCTGGCCGGCCTCGCCGCCGGAGAGCGGCACGACCTTGTCCTTGGCGGCGACCTCGTAGCCGGCGGAGAGGCTCAGGTCCTCGATCGAGCCCTTGAGGAGGTTCGCCTCCTCGGTCAGGGCCGGGGTGGCCGGGGTGCCGGCGGCCGTCACGATCCGCTTCACCTGGTTCGGCGTGCCCCGGTAGCGGTAGAGCAGGTCCAGCGCCGCGCCGACCTCGCGCCGGTCGGTCGGCTGGATGCGGAAGTGCCCGGTCCGGCTGTTCGTGCCGAAGGCGTCGGAGGTGCTCAGGGCGTCGACCAGGGAGACCCCGAGCTGCTCGGCGACCCGGCTGGTGACCTGGCTGACCTCGATGGTGTCGGCCAGCACGAGCCCGACGGCGCCGTCGTCGACGAGCTTGCCGGTCTCCTTCTCGATCTTCTCCGGCGCGCTGTCGGTGTTGCTCGTGAGCAGCGACAACTTGGTGTTGCCGTGCAGGCCGATGTTCGGGCCGAGCGGCAGCGGCAGCGGCTTGGTCGGGATGTCGCGGTTGACCACCTCGATGGCGAGCCGGGCGCCCAGGGTGGCCTGCTGGCCGAGCTGGGCGTTGGGGCCGCCGGTGGGCACCAGGAGCCCGATGGCGATGCTCGCGGGCGCGGACGCGGCCGGCTTGGCGTCGCCCGTGCAGGCGGACATGAGTAACGCCGACACCAGAATGAGGGTGGTCACTGCGGGCCGGAAGCCCCGGGTGCGCACGGTGAATGACTCCTCATGAAGCGTTGCAGGTCGGACGGCCGTATCCTTCCCGTCTGATCAATGCGTAGCAAGCCCGCTGTCCGGCTTCGAGTATTGTGACCTGCGCCACTATGACGTGGTTGGACACGGGTCGCAACCCTGGTTTGATAAGTGCCGCACGCTGCTCCGCAGCGCGATGACGCATGCGAAAGGTGTGGAGGGGTGCAGACCTTCGCTTCGCCGCCTTCAACGAGGGCCCCTGCCGTCGTGATGAAGGTGAACAGCCATCGCCGTAGGCGGCCGGGGGAACCGCAACGGCGCAGCGCATCCCTGTTCCGGGTGCGCGACTGGCGCGTGCCCACGAAGCTCGCGGCGGTGCTCGTGCTGCCCGCCGTGGCCTTCCTGGTCATCGCCGGCGTGCAGATCAACGTGTCCGTGCAGGACGCGACCAAGCTGGACCAGTTCGCCCAAGGGGTCAAGGTCGGCACCCAGTTGACCGATCTGATCCACCAGTTGCAGCTGGAAAGGGACCGAACGGTCGGATATCTCGCCAAGTCGACCACCGGCCCGGCGCCGACCGGTCCGAATCCCGACGCGAACGATCTCGCCGCCAGCCAGGGCGAGACCGACGCTGCCCTGCGGGCCTTCTCCGAGCAGGCGCGTCCGCTGCTGCGCAACCCGATCTTCGCCGGGGTGCAGAACCGGATCGGCTCGGACTTCACCGACCTCGGCCTGGTCCGCGACGGCGTGGCCCACCGGTGGCTGCGCGAGGAGGCGGTGTTCGACGCCTACTCGGTGACGATCCAGCACCTCTTCGACCTGGTGCCGGACCGGCCGGACATCGGCGGCGACTCCCAGTCGGTGGCCGAGGTGTCCTCGCTGATGGACCTCGCCCAGGCCAAGGAGCTCAAGGACCAGCTGCGCGGGCGGATCTTCGCCGCGGCCAGCGCCGGCAAGTTCGGGCCCGACGACTTCGAGACCTTCTCGGAGATCCAGGCCCGGCAGGTCGCCGCGGTCGAGCGCTTCCGGGCCTCGGCGAGCCCGCGGCATCTGGCGCTGTACGACAAGAACCTCAAGTACACCGCGGTGGCCACTGTCGCCCGGCTCCAGCAGGAGATCATCTCCCGGGCCCGGGGCGCGCAGGTCGGCGTCTCGGCCGAGGACTGGTGGCGGGCGAGCACGCTGGAGCTGCAGTACATCCGCACGATCGAGCAGCAGATGCTCGACGACGCGATCAACGGCGCAGCCGAGCGAAGCAGCACCCAGCGCACCAACGCGATCGTCGCCACCTCGGCGATCGTGCTGGTCATGCTCCTGGCGCTGCTGCTGTCCTGGCTCATCGGCCGGTCGATGGCGCGCTCGCTGCGCCAGCTGCGGGCCCAGGCCCTCGACGTGGCCCAGCACCGGCTGCCCGAGGCGATCCAGCGGCTGCGAACACTGCCCAGGGGCGAGACGGTCACGGTCGACACAACGACCCGGGTGCGCTCGTCCGACGAGATCGGTGAGGTGGCGGACGCGTTCACCGCCGTGCACCGAAGCGCCGTGAGCCTGGCCGTCGAGCAGGCGGTCATGCGGCGCAACGTCAACTCGATGTTCGTCAACCTGGCCCGCCGCTCGCAGACGCTGGTCGAGCGCCAGCTGCAGCTGCTCGACCAGCTGGAGTCGGCCGAGACCGACCCGGACCAGCTGGCCAACCTGTTCCGCCTCGACCACCTGGCCACCCGCATGCGCCGCAACGACGAGAACCTGCTGGTCCTCGCGGGCAGTGAGGCGACGCGGCGGTGGGCGCAGCCGGTGTCGCTCTCCGCGGTACTGCTGGCGGCGATGGCGGAGATCGAGCAGTACGCGCGGATCCGTCACGACGTGTCCAACGATGTCTTCGTGGTCGGCCACGCCGTCTCCGACATCGTGCACCTCTTCGCCGAGCTGCTGGAGAACGCGACCACGTTCTCCCCGCCCGACACGGTGGTGACGGTGACCGGCTGGCCGGCCCAGCAGGCCCGCGAGGCGACGATCGTCATCGAGGACAAGGGCATCGGGATGACCGAGTCCGGCCTCATCGAGGCGAACGAGCGCGTCTCCAGCCCGATCGCGATCGACGTGGCCGCGTCCGAGCGGATGGGTCTGGTCGTGGTCGGTCACCTCGCGGACCGGCACGGCGTCTCGGTGCGGCTCACGGCGAACGACGACGGCGTCACCGCGTACGTCACGCTGCCCGCCCGCCTGCTCGCCGCCCCGCCGGACGGCGCCGGCCTCTACGGCAACGCCAGCGCGGCCAGCCGGCTCGCGGGCGCGGCCCGGCTGCCGATCCCGGTCGACGGGGGCGGCTCCCAGGCTCCGACGGCGGCGGTCGAGCACACCAGCGACCAGCCGACGGCCGTCATGGCGGCCCTGCCGTCCCGGCCTTCCGATGCCATCGACGAGCCCGCTTCCGACGGTGCGGTTCCCGCGGTGGCCGCGCCTGAGGTGCCCGCGGAGGCGCCGGTCTCCGCGGTGCCGGTGTCGGCCGCCCCGGTGTCGGCCGCCCCGGTCTCGGCGGTGCCCATCTCGGCCGTCCCGGCCTCGGCGCCGCCCAACGGCGGGCCGGTCAACGGCACCAAGCCGCGCCCGGCCCGGGCCGAGGAGATCATCGCTGTCGCGTCCGGTTCGAACGGCGCGCCCGCGAAGGGCACCCGGTGGTGGACGCGCGACGGTGGCGGCGACGCGCCGCGGCCGGCGTCGATCATTCCGGCCCAGCGTCAGCCGGTGACCGCCGGCACGAGCAATGCCGGTCTGCCGATCCGGGTACCCCTGGCGCAGCTGCCCGGTGATCCGAACGAGCCGGCTCCGGCGCCGGAGGATACGCAGCCGGTCACGGTGCCGCACACCGAGCCGGACCCGGCCAGCGTGGGCAGCATGCTCACCCGGTTCTACAGTGGCGTGCATCGGGCCGCGAACGAGGACGAGGTGCCCACGGTGCCGATCAACGAACATCGAGGGAGCACGGCGTGACCCTGAGCCAACAAGCACGAGACCTGAGCTGGCTGATCAACGCGTTCACCGAGCGGGTGCCCGGCATCGCGCATGCCGTGGTGGTGTCCTCCGACGGCCTGCTGGTGGCCGTCTCGGACCACCTGCCCCGGGACAGCGCCGATCAGCTCGCCGCGGTCACGTCGGGCCTGGTGAGCGTGACCAGCGGGGCGGCCCGGATCTTCGACGGCGACGAGGTCAAGCAGACCGTGGTGGAGATGGGCCAGGGCTTCTTCCTGGTCATGTCGATCCGCGACGGCTCGATCCTGGCCACGCTGGCCGGCCGCGAGGCCGACATCGGCGTGGTCGGCTACGAGATGGCCCGCCTGGCCAAGCAGGCGGGCGAGATGCTGACCCCGGCGCTGCGCGCGGAACTGCAGCAGGCCCTGCCCCGCTAGGCAGACGCGAAAGGGGGCCCCGGCACGCCGCCGGGACCCCCTCGCACCTTGCTCACTTGTCGAGAATCAGACCGACCTTCTGGAATTCCTTGAGGTCGCGGTACCCGCACTTCGCCATCGCCCGGCGCAGCCCGCCGAAGAGGTTCAGCGCGCCGTCGGGGTCCTCGGACGGGCCGTAGAGCACCTTCTCCAGGCTGCCCAGCGTCGGCTCGGCCGAGCCGAAGGAGCCGCGCGGCAGCTTGGGGTGGCTCGCCGCCGAGTGCCACCAGGCGCCGCCGGCCGGGGCGGACTCGCTGCGCGACAGCGGCTCGCCGACCATCACAGCGTCGGCCCCGCAACCCAGCGCCTTGGCGATGTCGCCCGAGGTCTGGATGTTGCCGTCGGCGATGATGTGGACGTACCGGCCGCCGGTCTCGTCGAGATAGTCCCGGCGCGCGTCGGCGGCGTCGGCGATCGCGGTCGCCATCGGCACCCGGATGCCCAGCACGCGGTCGGTGGTCGACCACTCGTCGGCCCCGATGCCTACGATCACGCCGGCCGCGCCGGTGCGCATGAGGTGCAGCGCGGTCTGGTAGTTCGTGCAGCCGCCGACGATGACCGGCAGGTCGAGGTCGGCGATGAACTCCTTGAGGTTCAGCGGCTCGTCGGTGGTCGAGACGTGCTCGGCCGAGACCAGCGTGCCCTGGATCACCAGGATGTCCACCCCGGCGTCGAGAATCACCGGCGCGAGGGCGAGGGTGTGCTGCGGCGAGACCCGCACGGCGACCGTGATGCCGCCGTCGCGCATCTCCTTGACCCGCTCGCCGATCAGCTCGGGCTTGATCGGCTCGGCGTACACCTCCTGCAGGCGGGCCGTGGCCGGAGCCTCGTCGTCCAGCCCGGCCAGCTCCTCGAGGATCTTGGTCGGGTCGCTGTACCGCGTCCAGAGCCCCTCGACGTTGAGCACGCCGAGGCCGCCCAGCTTGCCGAGCGCGACCGCGGTGGCCGGGCTCATCGTGGCGTCGGACGGGTGGGCCACGCAGGGGATCTTGAACGGGTACGCGTCGAGCTGCCAGTTCGTGGAAACGTCGTCGACGTCGCGGGTGCGGCGCGTCGGGACGATCGCGATGTCGTCCAGGTGGTAGCCCCGCCGGGCGCTCTTGCTCAGCCCGATCTCGACCACGTCACGCATTGTCAGCTCCTGTTGACTCGGGGGTGTGCGTTCGCGACCCAGCGCTTCGCGCGAAGCGCTAGCGCGAGTGGTAGTTCGGCGCCTCGACGGTCATCTGGATGTCGTGCGGGTGGCTCTCCTTGAGCCCCGCCGCGGTGATCCGGATGAGGCGCCCGCGCTCGTGCATGTCCGGCATCGTGCCCGCGCCGACGTAGCCCATGCCGGAGCGCAGGCCGCCGACCAGCTGCTGGGCGACGGCGGCGAGCGGGCCGCGGTACGCCACCTGGCCCTCGATGCCCTCCGGGACCAGCTTGTCGTCGGCGTTGACGTCGTCCTGGAAGTAGCGGTCCTTGGAGTACGAGCGCGCCTGGCCGCGGGACTGCATGGCGCCGAGGGAACCCATCCCGCGGTACGCCTTGAACTGCTTGCCGTTGATGAAGATCAGATCGCCGGGGCTCTCCTCGCAACCCGCCAGGAGGCTGCCCAGCATGACGGTGTCGGCCCCGGCCACGATGGCCTTGGCGATGTCGCCGGAGTACTGCATGCCGCCGTCGCCGATCACGGGCACGCCGAGCGGGCGACAGGCCCGGGCCGCCTCCATGATCGCCGTGATCTGCGGCACGCCCACGCCGGCCACGACCCGGGTGGTGCAGATCGAGCCCGGCCCGACGCCGACCTTGACCGCGTCGGCCCCGGCCTCGGCCAGCGCCTTGGCACCTTCGTAGGTGGCCACGTTGCCGCCGACCACGTCGACCGAGGTCTCCTTCTTCATCCGGCTGACCATCTCGAGCACCTGGCGGTTGTGCCCGTGCGCGGTGTCGACCATGACGATGTCCAGCCCGGCGTCGATCAGCGTGCGGGCGCGCTTGTAGGAGTCCTCGCCGACCCCCACCGCGGCGGCGACCCGCAGGCGGCCGGCCTCGTCCTTGGTCGCGTACGGAAACTTCTCGCTCTTGGAGAAGTCCTTCACGGTGATCAGGCCGCGCAGCTTGCCGCCGGCGTCGACGATCGGCAGCTTCTCGACCTTGTGCTTGCGCAGCAGGGCCAGGGCCTCGTCCTTGCTCACCCCGACGGGGGCGGTGATCAGCGGCGCGACGGTCATGATGTCGCGCACCCGCACGCCCGGGTCGGACACGAAGCGCATGTCGCGGTTGGTCACGATCCCCACGAGCTGGCCCTCGGCGTCGGTGACCGGCACGCCGGAGATGCGGTAGCGGCCGCACATGGCGTCGACCTCGCCCAGCGTGTCGTCGGGCGAGCAGGTCACCGGGTTGGTGATCATGCCGGCCTCGGACCGTTTCACCAGGTCGACCTGGAGTGCCTGGTCCTCGATCGACATGTTGCGGTGCAGCGTGCCGATGCCGCCCTGGCGGGCCATGGCGATCGCCATGCGGGCCTCGGTCACCGTGTCCATGGCCGAGGACACCAGCGGTATCCGGAGGGTGATGTTCCGGGTGACCCGGCTGGAGGTGTCCACGCCGCTGGGGACCACGTCCGATTCGCCCGGAAGCAGCAGCACGTCGTCGAAGGTCAGGCCCAAAGGCAGCACGTCAGGTCGCGAGAAATCCATGAAGCGCATCCCAGCTCTCGGTCGTCCGGCGGGTGCGTCTCATCGTACTTCCGCCCCGGCGCCGCACCCGTCCGCCATGGCAGAGCCGTGCCCGGGCCCACACCGGGGCCTTTTGGGGATACCGTTGACACGTGCACGAAGAGCCCATCGACCCGTTCGCCGGCGACCCGGCCGATCCCTCGGCCGAGCTCGACGACAGCGGGAACGAAGACCCGTTGACCGCCGCCGAGCGCCAGGACGTTCTCGAGGACCTCGCGGACCTCGAGATCTACCAGGCGCTGCTCACGGCGATCGGCGTCCGTGGGCTCGTCATCGAGTGTGAGGACTGCCACGAACCGCACTACTTCGACTGGGATCTGCTGCGGGGCAACCTGAAACACCTGCTGACGTCGGGTCGCCCACGCGTGCACGAGCCCGCCTTCGACCCCGACCCGGACCATTACGTCACATGGGAGTACGCGCGGGGTTACGCTGACGGAGTCCATGACGCACTCGCGAGTGCGACCGACGACAACGACGGCTGACGTCCAGCAGGCGCTCGTTTAGGTTTGTCGCGCGGCGGGTACCGCTGCGGCATGCCCCGGATGGCCCGCAGCGCTAGCGCCGCTAGCTCACAAGCCCGGCACGGAATGCCGCCGCTACGGCGTGTGCCCGGTCGCGTGCGCCCAGCTTCCGGAACAGCCGGCGAGCGTGCGTCTTGACCGTGTCCTCCGAGACGAACAGCTCACGCCCGATCTCGGCGTTGCTCTTCCCGTCGGCCATCCCGCGCAGCACCTGCAGCTCGCGCTCGGTCAGCTCCACGCGCCGGCGCGGGGGCTCGCCCGGCACGTCGCCGCGCTGCTGGGGCACGCCGGCCCCGGCCACCCGCGCTCCGGGCATCCCGACCGCGGTCCTGGCCGCACCGGGCAGTCCGCGCCCGTTCTGCAGCATCCCGCCCGCCGCCTGGCTGGGCGCGCCCACGCGCGCCTGCAGCACCGGCTCGCCGTTACCGCGGCCCACCTGGCTCAGCACCAGCAGCACCGCCTTGGCCAGCGTCGTGACCGGGTCCGCGGTGTCGACCCGGATGACCGCCCGGGCGCCCGCCGCGATCGCGGCCGCGGCTGCGCGGGGCTCCTCCGTGCCGAAGAAGACCACCGTCGCGCCCGGCGCCACGGCCAGCACGCGGCGGGAGAACTCCGCGCTGTCGGGCCGGGCCAGCGTCGGGTCCGCCAGCACCAGGTCGGCCGGCTGCTCAGAAAGACGCGCCAGGGCCTCGACCATCGTGACGGCGGTCCGCACCGCGTGTGCCACTCCAAGCCGGGCCGCGGCAGCGGCGACCGTCTGTGCCGCGACCTGTGTTCGCACACACACCAAAATCGTACGCACCGTCGTGCTCCTCTCTCTCAAAGAGAGAAACACGAAATGGCGAGATCTAGACGTGGTTTTGCCGCGATTGGCCTACGAGAAATTGACCGACGACATGCCGTTACCTGTGGCGGTCTCGCGCGTTGTACAGAGATTGTGCGACGCGCGAATTCCAGGCCGCACGCCTGGAAGGAGGAGCGAATGACGAATGTGACTCGCCTGCCCGGTCCGATCGCGGACATCTGGGACTGGCAGCGACTCGGCCTGTGCCGCGGACGGGACAGCGCCCAGTTCTTCCACCCCGACGGTGAGCGCGGTGCCTCGCGTGGCCGCCGGGAGACCGCCGCCAAGAACGTCTGCCGGGCTTGCCCGGTCCGCGCGGAGTGCGCCGCGCAGGCTCTGGCCACGCGCGAGCCGTACGGCGTGTGGGGCGGCTTCACCGAGGGCGAGCGGCTCCGCCTGCTGGCCCTGGGCTGGGAGGACGCGTCGGACCGCCGCCACCAGCGGGTGGACATCGCGCGCCTGGAGGCGAAGCTGGGCCTGCGCCCGACCGCGCCGTCGCCGGCCCCCAACCAGGGCGCTCAGCAGCCGCTGCGCGTGGTGCCGGGCCGTCCGGGCCCCACGCACCCCGCGCCGGGCGTGCCGTCGCAGCGCCGGCCGCAGGTGACGGCCGGCAACTCCCGGTCCCGCACCGCCGCCCGTTAGGGCTACTTGACCTCGATACTTATGGAGTGCCAGCCTGTGGCGCCGTCGGGATCCGGCGGCGCCACGGCGTCTGTCTGGGTGTCGCCGCCGTTGTCGGTCGCGCGCACGGTGATCCGGTGCTGCCCCGGCGTGGCCTGCCACTTCAGGGTCCACTGGCGCCAGGTGTCGATCGACGGCACCGGCAGGAGCGTCGCCTGCTGCCACGCCCCGTTGTCGACCCGGACCTCGACCTTGGAAATGCCGCGATGCTGCGCCCAGGCGACGCCGGCAATCGTGATCTCTCCGGCGTGCGGACTGCTCCCGTCGCGCGGCGCGTCGATTCTCGATTCGGTCTTGATCGGGCCCTTGGCCGACCATCCGCGCTTGATCCAATAAGCGTCGAAATCGGCGAACGACGTCAGTTCCAGTTCGACGAGCCATTTCGTGGCGGAGACGTACCCGTACAAGCCGGGCACCACCATCCGCACCGGAAAACCGTGCTGCACCGGCAGCGGCTCCCCGTTCATGGCGACCGCGAGCATGGCGTCGCGCCCGTCGAGCAGCACGTCGGTCGGCGTCCCGGCGGTGAACCCGTCGATCGACCGGCTGACCACCTGGTCGGCCCCGGCGCGCGGCCTGGCCTCGGCGAGCAGGTCGGCCACCCGGACCCCCTGCCACTTCGCGTTGCCGATGAGCCCGCCGCCGACCTCGTTGGAGACGCAGGCCAGCGTGATGTACCGCTCGATCATCGGCCGCTGCAGCAGCTCGGCCCAGCTGATCGTGAGCTCCTTCTCGACCTTGCCGTAGATGCGCAGCTTCCAGTCCTCGGTCGTGAGCTGCGGCGACACCAGCGACGTATCGATCAGGTAGAAATCCTTGTTCGGCGTGACGAACGGCGCCAGATCGGGCACCTTGGCGTCGGCATCGGGCGGCAGCGGCGCCACGCTGTTCGGCGCCACGGTCGGCAGGTTGACCGCCTCCCGGTCCGCCTCGACCCCGCGCCGCGTCGACCACCAGCGCCCGAAGAACCCGACGGCCGCGGCTCCGGCCAGGGTGTACCCGGCCGCCCGCAGGAACCACCGCCGCTCCTCCGCCGTGGCATTGTCGCCCGCCTCGTGCGTCAGCAGCCACCGCAGCACCGCCGCACCCGCCACCGCCCCGACGAGCGTGGGCACAAAGGCATACCAGGGCGAGTTGTGCCTGCTCAGCGCGGCGGCAATGCCCACAACACCAAAGAGCCCGATCCCTATGTACCCCCAGAGCCGCCTCCGCGCCGCCAACACCCCGATCCCGGCGGCGATGGCGGCCAGCACGACGAGGGTGCCGATGGTGAGCGCCAGCTTGTCGTACGTGTAGAAGATCTGGACCGCAAGGTCCTTCACCTCACCGGGCACGCTGTCGATGACCACGCCACCGACACTTACCAGCGGCGACGTGGCGGGTCCGGTGAAGATCGCCACGATCTCGGCGACCCCGAGCGCGGTGCCGGCGGCGGCCAGCCCGGCCAACGCGGCGAACTTACGAGTCTGCACGGTTCCAGCATGCGGCGATCATCCGCAGCGCACCAAGCTGCGTAATGGGTCCCTAATCATTCGCCGCCCCACCCGTGACCTACCCACCACACCGAGCGACGCCTTACCTCCCCCCGACCGCCCCGTCCGCACCGCCTCACCAACCCGCGCCTACGTCAGCTGCACTCCGCATCGCTCTGTCAGCCCAGGCCCACGCGGCAGCCCGCCGGACCGCGCCGCCAACCCGCTCCACGCCCACTACGCCGCACGCGCCGATGGGCTTCGAGGCGTGGCACAGCACCGCCCACTCGCGCGGCCGGCACCTCCGTCGCGCAGCGCCGCATCACCTGCCGCTCGATCGGCGCAGCACCGCCCCATCACGCGGCCAGAGCCCGCCGTCGCGCGGCGCCGCGCCACCCCCCGCCCGTTCGGGCGCAGCACTGACCCATCGCTCGCCACAGCGCCGCCCGGTCGCGCGACACAGCACCACCCCCGTTTGCGCGGCGCGGTGCTGGTGCCGTGCGGAGGCCGTTCCGGCATCAACCGACCGGGTGACAGCCGCTCCCCAGGCGATTTGCCCCACTTCGCCGGACGTCCAAATACGCGCCATCCGAAAATCCGACCAACCCGATTTATGCCCCGTCAGGCGAAAAGTCCGATAAGTCACGGCGCGCCAGCGCCCGACTTATCGCCCCAACCACCCCAGCCCAGCGCCCAAGCAGGAAAAAGAACGGGCCCCAGGCGACCAGCGCCCAGGGCCCGAAAAAGCAAGAAACTCAGAAGCCCGGCCCGTGCGAGTGCCCGTGGCCGTGCCCGTGACCGCCACCGGCAGCCGGCTCAGCCGCCTCCGGCTTCTCGACGATCAGGCTCTCCGTGGTGAGCAGGAGACCCGCGATCGAAGCGGCGTTGGCGACAGCGCTGTGCGTCACCTTCACCGGGTCGACGATGCCCGACTTGACCAGGTCGACGTACTCGCCCGTGGCCGCGTCCAGGCCGTGGCCGAAGTCGAGGGCCTGGACCTTGCCGACCACTACGTAGCCGTCGAAGCCCGCGTTCTGGGCGATCCACCGCAGCGGCTCCACGAGGGCCTTGCGGACGATGCCCACGCCGACCTTCTCGTCGCCGGTGAGGCCGAGGTCGCCGTCGAGGACCGAGGCGACCTGGGCCAGGGCCGCGCCGCCGCCGGGGACGATGCCCTCCTGCACCGCGGCCTTGGTCGCCGAGATGGCGTCCTCGATGCGGTGCTTGCGCTCCTTCATCTCGATCTCGGTCGCGGCGCCGGCCTTGACGACCGCGACACCGCCGGAGAGCTTCGCGACGCGCTCGTTCAGCTTCTCCTTGTCCCAGTCGGAGTCCGAGGCCTCGACCTCTTTGCGCAGCTGCTCGACGCGCGAGGTGACCTCGGACTGGTCGCCACCGCCGTCGACGATGGTGCACAGGTCCTTGGTGACCACGACGCGGCGAGCCGTGCCGAGCTGCTCCAGGCCGGTGTTCTCCAGCTTGTAGCCCAGCTCGGGCGCGATGAGCTCGGAGCCGGTCAGGATGCAGATGTCCTGCAGCATTGCCTTGCGGCGGTCGCCGAAGCCGGGCGCCTTGACCGCGACGACCCGGAAGGTCTTGCGGATGGCGTTCACCACGAGGGTCGACAGGGCCTGGCCCTCGACGTCCTCGGCGATGATCAGCAGCGGCTTGCTGTTCTGGACGATCTTCTCCAGCAGCGGCAGGAGCTCCTCGATGGCGGAGATCTTCTGCGTGGTGATGAGGACGTACGCGTCCTCGAGGACCGCCTCCTGCGCCTCGCCGTCGGTGACGAAGTGCGGGGAGATGAAGCCCTTGTCGAACTGCATGCCCTCGGTGACGTCGAGCTCGGTGGTGAGCATCGAGCCCTCCTCCACCGTGATGACGCCGTCGCGGCCGACGCGCTCCATGGCCGAGGCGATCAGGTCGCCGATGGTGGCGTCCTGGGCGGAGATGGTGGCGACCTGCGCGATCTCGGTGTGGCTCGCGACCGGGGTGGCCTTGTCCTTGAGCGCCTTGACGATCGCGGCCGAGGCCTGGTCGATGCCGCGCTTGACGCCGGCCGGGTTGGCCCCGGCGGCGACGTTGCGCAGGCCCTCGCGGACCAGCGCCTGAGCCAGGACCGTGGCGGTCGTCGTACCGTCGCCGGCGACGTCGTTGGTCTTGGTGGCGACCTCCTTGACCAGCTGCGCGCCAAGGTTCTCGTACGGGTTGGCGAGCTCGATCTCCTTGGCGATCGTCACGCCGTCGTTGGTGATGGTCGGGGCGCCGAACTTCTTGTCCAGGACGACGTTGCGCCCGCGGGGGCCGAGCGTGACCTTGACCGTGTCGGCCAGGTGGTTGACGCCGTGCTCCAGAAGGTGGCGCGCCTCGTCGGAGAAACTCAGGATCTTCGCCATGCTTTGTGGATTCCCTTCAAAGCGACACCGCCCCGGCTGCCTCGCGCCTAACGCACGGGTCCGGGGCGGTGGCCACTGCTTCTAGTGAAAAACGGTCACTTCTCGATGACGGCGAGGACGTCGCGGGCCGAGAGCACGAGGTACTCCTGGCCGGCGTACTTGACCTCGGTGCCGCCGTACTTCGAGTAGATCACCGTGTCGCCGACCTTCACGTCGATCGGCACCCGGTTGCCCTTGTCGTCGATGCGACCCGGGCCCACCGCCTTGACGGTGCCCTCCTGGGGCTTCTCCTTGGCGGTGTCCGGAATGACGATGCCCGAGGCGGTGGTCGTCTCAGCCTCGTTGGCCTGGACCAGGATGCGGTCCTCGAGCGGCTTGATCGCAACCTGCGTCGCGGTAGTCACGGGCATACCCTCCTGGGGTATCGAGCTTGCTATTCGAGAGCCCGGTGAAGCCGTCGTCGCGGGTGCCGGCCCCGGCCGGGTATGTCTGGCACCCTCGACAGGAGAGTGCTAACTCGGAGGTTATGCCGGTCGCTAGCACTCCGTCAACTAGAGTGCCAGACACGCCACGAAATCACCCCGGACTCCAGCAAAGGAACCCGTGCAGCCCGAGGACGTGCAGGCCCTGACGAGCCCGGCCGGGCAGGAAGCACTGGCCGCCGCGGCCCTGCTGCCCGACGGTGACCCGCTCGCCGCGGCCGAGAAGTTACGCGCTCAGGGCTTCGCGCCCACCCTCGCCGCCGCCGCCCTCACCCAGACGGAGCTGCGCAGGAAAGCGCGGGCGAAGTTCGGTACCGATGCGGCCGTCATGTTCTTCACCCGCGCGGGCCTGGAGCAGGCGACCCGATCCGTCGTGGCCCGCCGCCGCGCCGCCCGCCTGGCCGCCGCCGGTGCGCGCCGGGTGGCCGACCTGGGCTGCGGCGTCGGGGCGGACACGATCGCGTTCGCGCGCGCCGGGATGCGGGTGCTGGCGGTGGACGCCGACCCCGGCACGGCCGCGATCGCCGAAGCCAACATCAAAAACCTAGGGCTCCCAGGTGTACTGGTCGAAGCCCGCGACGCCACCACCACGCCCCTGGTCGCCGTCGAGGCGGTCTTCTGTGACCCGGCCCGCCGGACGTCGGGCGGCCGGCGGGTGTTCGACCCGCGCGCCTACTCGCCGCCGTGGGACTTCGTCACCGCGCTGCCTTCCCGCGTGCCCAACGCGGTGCTCAAGCTCGCCCCCGGCATCGACCACGCCCTGCTGCCCGCCGGCGCCGAGGGCGAGTGGGTCTCGGTCGACGGCGACGTGGTCGAGGCGGCGGCCTGGTGCGGCCCGCTCGCCGAGGCGCCGCGGCGGGCGACGGTCATCCGCGGCGAGGACGTGTTCGAGCTCACCGGCTCCGGCGAGGAGCGCGCCCCGGTCGGCCCGGTCGGCACCTACCTCTACGACCCCGACGGCGCCGTCGTCCGCTCCCACCTGGTGGCCGAGCTGGCCGACGCCCTGAGCGGCAACCTGCTGGACGAATCCATCGCCTACATCACCACGAACCACCTGGAACACACACCTTTCGCCCGCCCTTACACGGTCATCGACCGCCTCCCCATCGCGCTCAAGAAGCTGCGCGCCGCGCTCAAGGAACGCGACATCGGCGCCCTGCAGATCCTCAAGCGCGGCTCCGCCCACGACGTGGACGACCTGAGACGACAACTGCGACTCGACGGACGTGGGAGCGCGTTCCTGGCGCTCACGCGCATCAAGGGCGAGCCGGCCGCGCTGCTGCTCAAACCAGCGGATGCCCCAGCCGCCGCTGCAGGTCGCTGAGCGTGTCGTCGGCGAGCACGTCGGGCGGGCGCAGGCCGAGCTGCCCCATCAGGTGCCGCCCGGTGTCCCGGCACATCTCGTAGGTCAGCCGGTCGTTCAGCCAGCGCAGCCACTCCACGATGTCGTTGACGTAGAACGCCACGCTCTGCTCGGAGTTGCGCTGCCGGCGCTCCTCGGCCACCACCAGCAGGGCGGCGGCCAGGCGCTTGCGCGCGAAGTCGTGCCCGGACAGGGCGTCGGCGAACGCGTCGGCCCGGTGCCGGGGTGCGGTCGGGGCCACGGTGAGCTTCGGGAACGGCGGCTCGCCGGCCGTCCAGACCTGGGCGCTGCGCGGCACGAACTCCGGCTCCAGCACCACCTCGACGCGGGAGGCGTGGCCGGGGTCGTCGACCGCGATGAGGACGCGCGGGCTGTGGCTGGAGACCTTCGTGACGTACCGCGAAAGCCCCCCGCCCTCCTCCACGCTGAACTTGGCGTCAGGCAGCTTCAGCGGCCCGTCGAAGACCAGCTTGCCGACCCGCGGCCCGGCCCCTTGCCACAACCGGACCCGGACCAGCCCGACCTGCGGGCGGGCGGCGATGCGCACGTGGTGCTCGGTCGCGGTGACCGGCCCGTCCCCGTCGAACACCGACAGGTCCACGCTGGTCGCAGCGCCCAGGAACAGGTGGCCGTGGCCGAGGTACAGCTGGACCGCGCCGATCTGCATCTCGCTATTGTGGGCCAGTGGCGAGCAAGGGTACCCCCGCGACCGCACTGCTGACGCGCCAGAAGATCGCGTTCACCCCGCACACGTACGAGGTCGACCCCCGGGCCACCTCCTACGGCGAGGCGGCGGCCGCGGCCCTGGGCGTCGAGCCGACCCGGCTGTTCAAGACGCTCGTGACCACGGTCGACGGCCAGCTCACGGTCGGCGTGGTGCCGGTCTCGGCCTCGCTGGACCTCAAGGCCCTCGCGGCCGCGGTCGGCGGCAAGCGCGCCGCGATGGCCGAGCCGGCCGCGGCCGAGCGCGCCACCGGGTACGTCACCGGCGGCATCTCCCCGGTCGGCCAGCGCTCCCGGCTGCCGATCGTGATCGACGCCTCGGCCGAGGGCATGGCGACCGTGTACGTCTCCGGTGGGCGGCGCGGCCTGCAGATCGAGCTCGCCCCGGGCGACCTCGTCCAGGTCACCGGGGCGACCCTGGCGCCGATCGCGTCCCACTGACACCATGACGTCCGTGCGGGCATCGGACGAGGACCGGCAGCGCGTGATCGGGGTCCTGCAGCGCCACACCGAGGCGGGCCGCCTGACTCTGGACGAGTTCTCCGACCGGGTCGGCACTGTGTACGCGGCGACGACCCTCGACGATCTCCGCGCCGCGATCGTCGACCTGCCGGCGCTGGCCGCGGCCCCCGCCGCTCCCCCGTCGCCCGAACCGGCCGGCGACCGTCACCTCCTGCTGATCTTCGCGATCGCGATCGCCGTGGTGGCCGCGTTCGCGGTGGTGTACACCCTGATCAAGTAGTTTTCGATCCGTGCCACGACCGCCACAGCGCGGCGTAGGCCCCGCCCGCCGCGACCAGCTCCTCGTGGCTGCCCAGTTCGGTGATCCGCCCGTGCTCGACCACCGCGACCCGGTCGGCGTCGTGCGCGGAGAAGAGCCGGTGCGCGATCGCGATCACGGTCCGCCCCTCCAGCGCCCCGGCCAGCGACCGCTCCAGGTGCCGGGCCGCGCGCGGGTCGATCAGCGACGTCGCCTCGTCCAGCACCAGCGTGTGCGGATCGGCAAGCACCAGCCGGGCCAGCGCGAGCTGCTGGGCCTGGGCCGGCGAGAGCGCCGGCGACATGGTGTCCAGCCCCTCCGGCAGCGCGAGCGCCCAGTCCAGCGCGTCGACCGTCTCCAGCGCCGCGCACAGCTCGGCGTCGCTCGCCCCGGGCCGGGCGAGGGTCAGGTTCTCGCGCAGGGTCCCGATGAACACGTGATGCTCCTGGGTCACCAGCGCGACGTGCCCCCGCAGTTCGTCGGGCGGGATTTCCCGCATCGGTACGGTACCCAGCTCGATCGACCCCGCCCGCGGCGCGTGAATCCCGGCGAGCAGCCGCCCCAGCGTGGACTTGCCGGCGCCCGAGGGCCCGACCATGGCCAGCCGCTCCCCGGGCCGGATGGCGAGGTCGATGCCGTGCAGGACGTCGCGGTCACCCACGTACGCGAACCGCACGTCCTTGGCGACCAGCCGCTCGTCCACCGGATCGGCGGTCTTCGCCACCGGCGCCTCGGCCGCCGCCCGCACGCCGATGATCCGGGCGAACGAGGCCAGGCCGAGCTGCAGCTGGTCGACGTAGCTGAGGATGTGGTCGAGCGGGTCGATGATCGCGACGAGGTACAGCACCGCGGCCGTCACCTGCCCGATGCTCGCCCAGCCCTCCATCACGAACCAGCCGCCCGCCACGAGCGTGACCGCGGCCGGCAGCGCGTAGGCGAACTCGGAGAGCGGGAACCAGACCGTGCGCAGGCGCAGCGTGTACATCGCGGCGCCGTACAACCCCGCCAGTTGCTCGCGGGTCCGCTCGATGCGCCGCTCCTGCAACCCGAGCGTCTCGACCGTCCGGGCCCCCTCGACCGTCTCGGCGAGCCCGTCGGCCATCCGCGCCATGGCCGCCGCCTCGCGCAGATAGCCGTCGTTGGCCCGGCGGAAGTACCAGCGCGAGGGCAGATACAGCAGCGGTACCGCGAGCAGGCTCGGCAGCAGGAAAATCGGCCCGACGAACGCGATGGCCCCGATCGTGAGCAGCATCTGCAGCCCGCACACGACGATCGTGGGCAGCGCGACCTGCACCGAGTCGTTGGTCTGGGCCACGTCCCGCGACGCCCGGCTCAGCAGGTCCCCGGTCCCGGCCCGCTCGACGGTCGACAGCGGGATCGCCAGCACCCCGTCGACGAACTCCTCCCGCAGCCGGGCCAGCACCCGCTCGGCGAGCTGCGCGGCCGCGACGCGCGCGAACCGCACGAGCACCGCCTGCGCCACCACGAACCCCGCGATCGCGAGCGCGATGCGGTCGACGGTCCAGGTGGAAGTACCGGCGGCGACCCTTTCGACCAGCAACCCCAGCAACGGCGGCGCCGCGAGCCCCGCCGCCGCCCCGGTGACGTGCAGCGCCAGCACCCCGGCCAGCCGCCAGGGGTAGTCGGTGAACAGCGTCCGCAGATAGCCGCGGACCTCCCCGGTGGACGCGATCGGCAGCATGCTCAGTCCTCCCCGCGCGTGACGGTCGCCGCATAGGCCGGGCACGTGTCCAGCAGTTCGCGGTGCCGCCCGGTAGCCGCCACCCGCCCGCCGGCATCCACGAACGCCACGATGTCGGCCCGGTCGAGCAGCAGCGGACTGGTCGTGCACACCACCGTGGTCCGCCCGGCCCGCGCTTCGGGCAGCCGCTCGGCGATGAGCGCCTCGGTGTGCGCGTCGACGGCACTGGTCGGCTCGACCAGCACGAGCACCGGCGGGTCGACGGCGAGCGCCCGCGCCAGCCGCAGCCGCTGCTGCTGCCCGCCCGAGAAATCCCGCCCCCGCTCGGCGATCTCAGCGTCGAGCCCACCGGGCAACGCCTCGACAATGTCCGTCGCGGCCGCGTCGCCGAGGGTGCGCCCGTCGCCGACCTCCTCGCGCAACACCCCCCGAAACAGCGTCGCCTCGTTGTCACTGAGCAGAATGCGCCGCCGCACCTCTTCAAGATCCAGATCCCGCAGTTGTACCCCGTCCAGCCGCGCCTTCGACGCCGGATCAACAAGCGCGATCCGCTCGGCGATGGCCACCGCGTCCTCGGGCCGCACCGCCGCCACCGCCGTCAGCCGATGCCGCACGACCATCAGTCCCGAGTCGGGGTCGTCCAGATCACCGTCGACCGCCGGTACCGATGCCGCGTCCTTGTGAAAATCGGGCTCGATCCGCAGCACGGCCACAACCCGCCCCGCCGCCACCAGCCCCCGGGTCAGCTTCTGCGCGAACTCGGTAATCGTCCGCAACGGCCCGATCAGGAATGCCGCATAGGCATAGAACGCCACCAGTTCCCCCGGCGAAATCCGCCCACTGACCGCGAACCGCGCCCCGAGCCAGGTAACCAGCGCGACAAACACTCCGGGCAGCAGAATCTGCGCCCCCTCGAGCGTGGCCTCAACTTTGGCCACCCGAACTCCCGCAAACCGAACCCGCTGCGACTCAACCTTGTACCGCCGCGAGAATTCGCTCTCGCCCCCAACCCCCCGCAACACCCGCAGCCCCGCCACAATGTCGCCCGCCCGCCCGGTCAACTCCCCACTGAGCTGCCGCTGATGCCGCCGCCGCTGATGGAGGGGCCGCAGCAACAGCCCCACCGTGAGCACCAGAACGGGAACCCCAACGACAACGACCAGCCCGAGCGGCACCGACACCCGCAGCAGCAGAACGGCCACCACAACGATCGCGACAACGGCCCCACTACCCCGAGCGGTAACGTCGATCGAGTACCCGATGTGGTCGAAATCGGTGGTCCCGATACTCACCACTTCACCGGTGGCCACCCGTTTCTGCAACGCCGCCCCGAGCCGCGTGGCCTGCCGCGCCGTCACTTGCACGGTACGGAACCCGGCACTGAGAAAATTCGACACCGCGAACCGGTGCCGCATAATCCCGGTCACGGCCGTGGATGCCCCGAGCCCGAGCACCGCGGCGCCCGCCCAGAGCAACCCACCCCGATCGTGCCGCGCAAGGGCATCAACCCCGGCCCCGATGGCGGCGGGGACGAGCGCCTGACTGACCATCCACAGAATGCCGAAGCACATGCCCCCGACGATCAGCCCGAGCTGCTCCCGAGCCACCCAGAGCAGATAACGCCCGGCCGACCGACTGTCAGGCTCACTGGTCTCGGCACGCGGCAGTCTTCGCACAGCCCCCGACGGTAACTGCAAAAGCGCCTAAAGCGCCTTACATTTTCCCGCCCACCGGACACCGTGCCGCATCCCACACCTCACCCCGCGCCCCACCCGCACCACACATCTCCACCGGCACCACACATCTCCACCCCACCACACACCTCCGCCCGCGCCACACAACTCCGTCGGCACCCCGCACCCCTACCCGCAGCCACACACCTCCGCCCGCACCACACACCTCCGTCCGCACCCTCACCACACACCTCCATCCGCACCCCACACCTCCACCCGCACCGATATCGGCGAAGCAGGCCACGCACGCGGACACGGCACGACGCAAGCACGACGCGGACACGGGCACGACGCGGACACGAGCACGACGCGGACACGAGCACGACGCGGACACGGCAGGACGCAAGCACAGCGCAACGCGGACACGGCACCACGGTGGCGCAGCACGACGCGGACACGCCGCCGAGAACACGCTGGCTCGACGGGCGACGCGGCGTGGACGGCGGCGCGGCGTGGACGGCGACGTGGCGTGGCGTGGACGGCGGCGCGGCGTGGACGGCGACGTGGCGCTAGGAGCAAAGCGCGGGCGGCGCCGTGGTGGAGTCGTTCGGCCGAAGCGTCAGCGGTCGACCTCGGTGAAGTCCCAGAACTGCGGCTTGCGCGCGACCAAATGCGAAGGCGGCTCAGCGAAAGGCTCCGGCGTGCTCCCCCGCCACTTGGAGATCACGACGAGGCGTTGGTCGGTCGAGGAGTACACCTCGCTGGTCAGGTGCATCGGGTGCACCTCGACCTTGGGCAGCATGGCCTCGCAGACCCAGGACAACAACTCCCCGAACGCCTCCGGGTGCGCCCTGACCTCCCACATGCGCACGATCACGGCGGTGGACTCTACCCCCATGCCGCGGCCTCCTCCCAGCGCCGGTCGGTCACGAGCTTCAGGCGGTCACGAGCGTGATGGGCATGGCCGAGTCGGACGGGAGGCCCAACTCGCCCGGCGAAGCGCCGGCGGCCACCAGGTGGGAGCCCAGCGCCGCGACCATCGCGCCGTTGTCGGTGCAGAGCTTCGGCCTCGGTACGCGCACCGTGATCCCGTACTTCTCCGCCCGCTCCTGGGCCATCGAGCGGATTCGCGAGTTCGCCGCCACGCCGCCGCCGATGACCAGGGTCTCGATGCCGTGCTCGCGGCAGGCGTCGACCGCCTTGGCCGTCAGGACGTCGCAGACCGCCTCCTGGAAGCTGGCCGCCACGTCGTTGACCGGGACCGGCTCGCCGTTGCGTTCGCGGGCCTCGACCCAGCGGGCGACCGCCGTCTTCAGGCCGGAGAAGGAGAAGTCGAAGCGGTGTTCGGCCAGGTCGCGGGGGCCGGTCAGGCCGCGCGGGAACGGGATGACGACCTGGCCCTCGCGGGCCGCCTTGTCGATCGGCGGGCCGCCGGGGAAGGGCAGGCCGAGCAGGCGGGCCACCTTGTCGAAGGCCTCGCCGGCGGCGTCGTCGATCGTGGCGCCGAGCGGGACCACGCCGCCGGCCAGGTCGTCGACGCGCAGCAGGGAGGAGTGGCCGCCAGAGACCAGCAGGGCCACCGCCGGCTCGGGAAGGGCGCCGTGCTCCAGGGTGTCGACGGCCACGTGGGCGGCCAGGTGGTTCACGCCGTAGATCGGCTTGCCGGCGGCCAGCGCGTAGGCCTTGGCCGCGGCGACGCCCACCAGCAGCGCGCCGGCGAGGCCGGGGCCCGCCGTCACGGCGATCGCGTCCACGTCGGACAGGGTCACGCCCGCCTTGTCCAGGGCCCGCTGCATGGTCGGGACCATGGCCTCGAAGTGGGCGCGGCTGGCCACCTCGGGCACCACGCCGCCGAACCGGGCGTGCTCGTCGACGCTCGACGCGATCTCGTCGGCGAGCAGCGTGTGCCCGCGGACGATCCCGACGCCCGTCTCGTCGCAGGACGTCTCGATCCCCAGAACGAGCGGTTCAGTCTTGCTCACGCATCATCACCAGTGCATCCGTGTTGCTGGGCTGGTAGTAACCGCGGCGGATGCCGACGGCCTCGAACCCGTACTCCGCATAGAGCCGCTGCGCCGGCGCATTGTCGACGGCCACCTCGAGCAGCACCTGCTTCGCCCCGCGCCGGGCCGCCTCGGCCAGCAGCGCCTCGAGCAGTCGCCGCCCGATGCCGCGCCGCTGCGCCGACGTGCGCACCCCGAGGTTCTGCACCCACGCCTCATCGGGGCCGGCGACGGCCAGTCCGGCGTAGCCCAGCACCGAGGCATCGGCGTCGAGCGCCACCAGGTAGTGGTGGCCCGACGCGAGCTCGTTCCAGAACATGCCCGCCGACCAGCGCTCCTCGCCGAACAGCTCGTCCTCGATCGGCAGCAGCTCCTCGATGTGGAACCACCGCAGCTCGGCGAGCTGCACGTCGCGCATCACGGAGCCGGTCACTGCAGCGCCGGTTTCCGCTCGCCCGGCAGCACCGCGTCGGGCCGGCGCAGGTACAGCGGCGTCAGCGTCTCCCCCGGCGCCTTGCTCCGCACCCGGTCCGCCGCCAGCGTGGCCAGCGCGAGCGCCCCGGGATAGCGCGGCCCCTCGACCGGCACTCCGAGCACGTCGGCATACTTCTCAGCCCCGTCGCCGGCCGCCACGCCGATCCCCGCGAAGGCCAGATCGGCGGGCTTGGCCACGTCGGGACCGTCGAGGCGCAGCCCGTCCACGTACGTGGCCCAGTAGACCTCCTTGCGCCGCGCGTCCGTCGCCACCAGCGCCCGCCCCGGCAGCCCGAGCCCGATCGCGTCGAGCGTGCACACGCCATAGACCGGGATCGCGAGCGCGTGCCCCAGCGCGGCCGCCGTGACCATGCCGGCCCGCAGCCCGGTGAACGGCCCCGGCCCGACGCCGGCCACCACCGCGGCCAGGTCGCCGGGGGCCGCCTCACCCTCGGCCAGCACGGCGGCGATCTGCGGGGCCAGCAGCTCGCCGGCGCCGCGCGCGTCGACCGTCACCCGCTCCGCGAGCAGCGTGACGTCGTCGTCGATCCGCGCGAGCGCCGCGGTCACCGCCGCCGTCGCCGTGTCCACCACCATCACCAGCACCCCCCAACCTTAGAGGAGGGGTCCGACACTTTCCGCGACGCGCCAGCCGAGGCGTAACGCGCCCGCAACGAGGCGGCCATAGCATCGGCGACTGTCAAAGCCGGGAGGGGCCTTGAACGAACCGATCCTGGTCGTGGACGTCGGCTCCTGGGCCCTGTCCGCCGCCGTCGCGCAAGCCGACCAGCTGCACCCCGTACGAGAGCCGGCCACCGGAGCGCTCCGCTGGCCCGGCGGCGCCACCCTGACCGGCCGCGACCAGCTGCTCATCGGCACCCAGGCCGAGCACGCCCGCGACGAGCACCCCCGGCAGTACGTCGACGGCGTTCGCCGCGCCATCGACGCCAACGCCCCCATCTGGCTCGGCGACCGGCTCGTCACCGGGGCGGAGCTGCTCGGCACCGCCCTCGACGCGATCGTGCAAGAGGCCCGCCGCTTGTACGGCCCGATCCCCCGCCTGGTGATGAGCGCGCCCGCGACGTACCGGACGCATGATCCCCGGCGGGAAACGCTGATCGCCGCCGCGGGCCTGGCCGGCTACCCCGACGCCGAGCTCCTGATCGACGCGAGCGCCGCCGTGCTCGACCCGATGACCATGCTCGAAGTGCCCGAGGGCGGCTACGTCCTGGTGTGCGACCTCGGCGCGACGTGGACCGCGACGCTGGCGCAGGTGCAGCACGCACAGCCGGTACCGCTGAGTCAGGAGAGTGCCGGACACGGCCGTGACCTCGACGTCCTGCTCGTCGCCGACCTGCGGGCGGCGCTGTCCGAGTGGGTCGAGCCCGCGTTCGCGGCCGGCGGCGACACGGGCGTGCGGGCCGGCCTGCATGCCCTGGACGTGGTGCGGCGGCTCAAGCACCGGCTCGCCGACGTCCCGGAGGTGACGGGCGAGGTGGAGCAGGGCGTTCCGCCGTACCGGATGGATCGAAGGCTCCTCGATCAGGTCACCGAGCCGGCGGCGCGCTGGTTGATCGCCAGCTGCCGGGCGGTCGTGGCGCGCGCGGGCATCCATCCGGGCGACGTGACCGCCGTCCTGCTCGTCGGCGGCGGGGCGCGCCTGCCGGGCCTCGGCCAGGTCCTGCACAACGGGCTCGGGCGCCCGGTCACCCGCCCGGCCGACCCCGAACTGTCCGTGCTGCGCGGCGCCGCGGCGTGGGTGCGCAGCCACCGGTCGCGCGCCGTGCCCGCCGACCCGCCGTCGTGGCGCGTCGAGCCGCTGTCGTGGACGATCCCGGGCGGCCGCGGGCGGATGGTGCGATGGCTGGTGAAGGAGGGCGAGGCGTACGGCCGCGACGCCCTGCTGGCCCAGGTCCGCACGGCCGACGACCGGGTGTTCGACCTGTCCTCCGGCCGCGGCGAGGGGGTCCTGCTCGAGCAGCGGGTGGCGGTGGGCGACGTCGTCGTCTCCGGTGCGGTGGCCGCGCACGCGCGCCTGGAGCCGGCCGGGGTCGAGCGCTTCCAGCTGGCCAAGCGCCACCACCTGCGGGTGGCCGGCGACTGGCTGCTCATGCCGGACCGCCGCACGCTCGTGGAGTGCTCGGGCGACGGCGAGTACGTCAAGGTGCGCGCGATCGCCAGCGGTGCCCTCGTCACCGAGCTGCGGCCGGGGCGCGCCGGGCGGGGCGGGCACGCGCAGGTCGCGCTGGGGCCGGGGCAGCAGCTGGCCCTGGTCACCTGGGACGCCGACGGCCGCTTCGCCGTCTGGGACGTGCTCTCGGGCCGCGTCATGGCCAGCTTCGCCGACGTTCACAAGCCGGATTTGGTACTGCTCAACGAATCCGAATGGCGCCTGCTCGCCACCGGCGAGGGTGCCGCACACGTGGGACGGTACCGCCGGGACGTCGCCACCGTGTGGGACCTCGCGACCGGGGCCCGCCTCGACCGGATCGTCGGCGAGGACCTCGGCAAGCGGTTCACCGGCTACACCGAGACCAGCCGCGCGGACGCGTTCGCGAGCGAGGCCGAGAGCCCGGACGGCCGGCTGCGCGCGGCCGCGCTGGACGGCACCGTCTCGGTGCGCGACCTGGAGACGGAGGCGGAGGTGTTCCGGGCCGACCTGTCACCGGCGCGCCAGGTGAGCACCGCCTTCTGCCACGAGGGCCGCCACCTGCTCGCCCGCGGCACGGACGACGACGGCGCCTGGGTGGACGTCTGGGAGGTTTTGCAGCCCGCGTGAAACCGGGCATAACCGAAATTTCCGATAAGTCGCGGCGCGCCAGCGCCCGACTTATCGGACCAAACGCCAGCGCCCGACTTATCGGGCCAGCGTCGACGTCCGCGCGGACCAGTCGCTTCCCCGCGGAATGAGCTCGACAACGCGGGAGTCGTCGTCGCGGCGGTCCAGGCGGATCTCCAGGTGCTCGTCGCTGAGCTGCGACACCACCCCCGACCCCCACTCGACCAGCGTCACCGAGTCCTCCAGCGTCGCGTCGAGATCCAGCGCGTCCACCTCGCCGATCGGATCGGCCACGTTGCCCAGCCGGTACGCGTCGACGTGCACGAGCGGCACGGTGCCACCGCGGGCGGCGTCCGGCTGATGTACCCGGGCGATCACGAACGTCGGCGAGGTCACGTCCCCGCGCACGTTCAGCCCCGCGCCCACCCCCTGGGCCAGGGCGGTCTTGCCGGCACCAAGCGGGCCGGTGAGCACGACCAGGTCGCCCGCGCGCAGCACGGCGGCGAGCGCCCGGCCGAGGTCCCGCGTCTCGTCGACGGTGGACAGGATCTTCGTCACGGCAGCACCTTCGTCAGGAACGTGTCCATGGCCTCGTTGACCGCGTCGGCGTGCTCGAGCAGCACGACGTGGCCGCCGTCGGCGATGACGTCGAGCTCCGCCTCGGGCAGCACCGAGGTTATCTCCTGCGTGTGGGCGAGCGGCGTCAACACGTCCTTGTCGCCGCAGACCAGCAACACCGGCACCGACTTGAGCGGGCCGAGCACCAGCAGCCGGGAGTGCGTGTAGAGGGTGCGCAGGTACCGCGCGATGACCTCGGTCGAGGTGGTCGAGTTCATCTTCTCGACGTAGGAGACCAGGGCCGGGCTGGGGCGCGAGGTGCCGAACCCGTAGCGGCGGGTCAGCAGCCAGGCGAGGTCGGTCGAGGCGCGCCGGCCGCGGTCGATCACGGCCGAGCTGATCGGGCCGGCGAACCCGACCAGCGGCAGCAGCGGCCGGCGGAACCGGGCCACCACCTCGGGGAAGCCGAAGGTGACGGTGTCGAGCTTGCCGGCCGAGGTGGAGATCAGCACGCAGGCCTGGACCCGGGTCTGGAACAGCTCGGGCAGCTGCTCGGCCAGGGCCATGATCGTCATGCCGCCCATCGAGTGCCCGACCAGCACGATCGGGCCCTCCGGACAGGTCGCCTCCAGCACCGCGCGGAGCCCGGCGCCGAGTGAGTCGATCGTGTACTCCCCCTTGCTCAACCGCCCCGACCGCCCGTGCCCGGGCTGGTCGTAGAGGACCATGCGGTTCTTGCCCTCGTAGTGCTTGCGCTGGAAGTGGAACGTCCCCATGTCCAGGCAGAATCCGTGCACGAAGACGAGGGTCGGCCGATCGTCACCCTCGGGACCGTCGACCACCTCGACGTGCAGGTCGATGCCGTCGTCGGTGGTGACGGTCAGCTCCTCGTCGAAATCCCAGACCCCGAAGTCCTCGTCGGTGTACGGGTCGTCGGCGTTCTTGGAGCGGCGCACGAGGTACCGCTCGGTGGCCACCCCGGCGGCGACTCCGGCCGCGGCGAGGCCGACGATCGCCCCGATGATCCCGGCCGTGCGCTTGCGACTGCCGCCCTTCACCACCTCGGTACCCATACCAAGAGCCTAAACGGTCGTTACCGGCGAGTTAAGCTCCCGACGGCTTCGCGCAGGTGGGCGGCGACATCGGCGGCGGTGACCGGCCCGTGCTCGGCGGCCCGGCGGCCGGCCAGCCCGTGCACGTAGGCGGCGGCGATGGCGGCCTGCTCGGCCTGCAGCCCGCCCGCCAGCAGCGCGCCGAGCAGCCCGGCCAGCACGTCCCCGGTGCCGCCGGTGGCGAGCGCGGCCGTGCCGGTCGGGTTGACGTACACCCGGCCGTCAGGGGTGGCCACGATGGTCCGGTCGCCCTTGAGCAGGACCACCGCGTCCATGCGCGCGGCCAGGCCCGTGGCCGCCGCGATCCGGTCGTCGCCGGGCGCGCCGCCGAACAGCCGCTGGAACTCCCCGTCGTGCGGGGTGACGACGGTCGGCGCGTCCCGCTCGCGCAGCCAGTCGGCCATCCGCGCGTCGGCGAGCAGGGTCAGGGCGTCGGCGTCGAGGATCGCCGGCACCGGGGCGCCGAGGACCGCGCGCAGCTCGCCGTAGGAGCGCTCGTCGGTGCCCAGGCCGCTGCCGCAGACCCAGGCCTGCACCCGCCCGGCGTCGGGCACCCGCTCGGTGGCGATGACCGTCGGGTGGTGGAAGCGCACGGCGTCGGCGGCGCCCCCCGCGTACCGCACCAGCCCCGACGGCCCGGCCAGGGCGCCGGCGGTGGAGAGCACGGCGGCCCCCGGGTACTTGTCGCCGCCGGTCGCGAGCCCGACCACGCCGCGGGAGTACTTGTTGTCGTTGGCCCGCGGCCGCGGCCACCACGCGGCGATGTCGTCCGCGTCGGGGACGTAGAGGGCCGGGTCGCCGTCGAGGTGCCCGGTCAGGCCGATGTCGACGAGCTCCACGATCCCCGCGTGTACCGCACCCGCCCCGACCAGCAGCCCCGGCTTGAGCACGCCGAAGGTGACGGTGATGTCGGCGTGGATCGCCATGCCGGTCACCGCGCCGGTGTCGGCGTCGACCCCGGACGGCACGTCGACCGCGATCACCGGCGCCCCGGTGAGGATTCCGGCCACGTCGGCGACCCGGGTGGCCACCGGCTCGCGCAGCCCACCGTGGCCGCCGATGCCGAGAATGCCGTCAATGACAAGATCGACGTTTCGGTACGAGGGTGCCTGTTCGCCGAGCCGCCCGCCGGCCCGGTACAGCGCTTCCGCCCCGCCCCGATGCACCCGGTCCGGGTCGAACAGCAGCGCGTCGACCCGGGCGCCCCGGCGGGCCAGCAGCGCGCCCGCGTAGAGCGCGTCGCCGCCGTTGTTGCCCGGCCCGACGAGGAGCAGGATGCGCGCGCCGTACACCCGCGCCAGGGTGTCGGCACAGCGCCGGGCCAGGCCCGAGGCGGCGCGCTGCATGAGCGCGCCGTCGGGCAGAGCTTTCATCACGGACTCTTCGGCCGCGCGCACCTGCGCGACCCGCCAGGCTGCTCTCACGAGAACAACCCAACCACACCGTCCCTATTCGACGGTCACGGACTTCGCCAAGTTGCGCGGCTGATCCACGTCGTGACCCCGGGCCGAGGCGATCTCGCAGGCCAGGACCTGCAGCGGGACCGTGGTGACCAGCGGGGCGAGCAGCGTCGGGGTGACCGGGACGTAGAAGAGGTGATCCGCGTACGGCTTCACCGCCACGTCGCCCTCCTCCGCGATCACGATCGTGCGCGCGCCGCGGGCCCGGACCTCCTGGATGTTGGAGACGACCTTGTCGTGCAGCACGCCGCGGCCGCGGGGCGAGGGGACCACGCACACGACCGGCGTGCCCTCGTCGATCAGCGCGATCGGGCCGTGCTTGAGCTCACCGGCGGCGAAGCCCTCGGCGTGCATGTACGCCAGCTCCTTGAGCTTCAGCGCACCCTCCAGGGCCACCGGGTAGCTCACGTGCCGGCCGATGAACAGCACGCTCTTGGCCTCGGCGAGCTCGCGGGCGAGCTCCCGGATCGGGGCCATCATGTTCAGGACCTGCTCGATCTTGGCCGGCATCTCCTGCAGCTGGGCGACGACCGCGCCCACCTCGTCGGCGTACTTCACCCCGCGCACCTGGGCCAGATGCAGCCCGACGAGGTAGCAGGCGACGAGCTGGGTGAGGAACGCCTTGGTGGAGGCGACCGCGATCTCCGGCCCGGCGTGCGTGTAGAGCACGGCGTCGGACTCGCGCGGGATGGTCGAGCCGTTGGTGTTGCAGATGGCCAGCACCCGGGCCTTCTGCTCCTTCGCGTGGCGCAGCGCCATCAGGGTGTCCATGGTCTCGCCGGACTGGGAGATGGACACCACCAGCGTGGAGCGGTCGAGCACCGGGTCGCGGTAGCGGAACTCGCTGGCCAGCTCGACCTCGCAGGGGATGCGGGTCCAGTGCTCGATCGCGTACTTGGCGACCATGCCCGCGTGGTACGCCGTGCCGCAGGCGACGATGAACACCTTGTCGACGTCGCGCAGGTCCTGGTCGGTCAGGCGGACCTCGTCGAGCATGAGGTCGCCCTGCTCGTTGAGCCGGCCCAGGAGGGTCTCGGCGACCGCGTGCGGCTGCTCGGCGATCTCCTTGAGCATGAAGTACTCGTAGCCGCCCTTCTCGGCGGCCGAGGCGTCCCAGTCGATGTGGAAGTTCTTGCCCTCGGCCGGGTTGCCGAGGAAGTCGGTGATCACGATGTCGGCCCCGCTGATCAGCACGACCTGGTCCTGGCCGAGCTCGACCGCCTCGCGGGTGTGCTCGATGAACGCGGAGACGTCGCTGGCCAGGTAGTTCTCGCCCTGGCCGCGGCCCACGACGAGCGGGGAGTTGCGCCGGGCGCCGACCACCACGCCGGGGGCCTGCACGTCGACGGCGAGCAGGGTGAACGCGCCCTCCAGGCGGCGGCAGACGGACCGCATGGCCTCGGCCAGCCGCGCGCCCGGGGTGTCGCCCTCCGCGTCCTGCAGCGCCTGCGCGAGCAGGTGGGCCGCGCACTCGGAGTCGGTGTCGCTGGCGAACTCGATGCCGCCGTTCTCCAGCTCGGCGCGCAGCTTGGCGAAGTTCTCGATGATCCCGTTGTGGATCACCGCGACCCGGCCGTCGAACGAGCGGTGGGGGTGCGCGTTGCGGTCGGTTGGGCCGCCGTGGGTGGCCCAGCGGGTGTGGCCGATGCCTGTGGTGCCGGTACCGAGGCCGTGCCCCTGCTCGTCGGCGAGGGCCTTCTCCAGGTTGGCGAGCTTGCCGGCGCGCTTGGCGGTGAGCAGCTCACCGTTCACGATCGCGACGCCGGCGGAGTCGTAGCCGCGGTACTCCAGCCGCCGCAGCCCGTCCAGCACGATGTTCAGAGCCGGCCGGGCGCCGGCGTACCCCACGATTCCGCACATGCCCGTACCGTAGCAGACTTTTGAGCAGAGCCCGTGCGCGAAACTGTCGCATACGCGCACGGGAAATGCGCACGAACGGCTGACCCTAGATCAGTGACGAGCGGATCTGCGCGCCGCCGTCGACGACCAGGGTCTGGCCCGTCATCCAGCGTGACGCAGGACCGGCCAGGAAGGTGATGACATCGGCGATGTCGTCCGGCTCGCCGATCCGACCGAGCGGGAGCTTGTCGTTGAGGAAGTCCTCGTTGCTCTCCCACAGCCCGCGCGCCAGGTGGGTGCGCACGATCCCGGGCGCGACGGCGTTGACCCGGACCGGGGCGAGCTCGGCGGCCATCTGCCGGGTCAGGTGGATCACCGCGGCCTTGGTGGCGTTGTAGTAGCCGATCCCCGGCTCGGTGAGCACGCCGCCGACCGAGGCGACGTTGACGATGGTGCCGCTGCCCCGCTGGGCCATCGAGGCCTTCCAGACCAGCTGGCTCCACAGCACCGGGCCGAACTGGTTGAGCCGCACGGTCTTCTCGGCCCGGACCGGGTCGATGTCCATGAGCGGGCCGAAGTACGGGTTGGTGCCGGCGTTGTTGACCAGCACGTCGATCGCGCCGAAGTGCTCCATGGCCGCCTCGACCACGACCGCCGCCTGCTCGGGCTCGGCGGCGTGGGCGGCGCGGGTGAGCACGCCGACGTCCGGGAACTGCGCGGTGATCTCGGCCGCGACCTCGTCCAGGGCCTCGATCTTGCGGGAGGTCAGCACCACGTTGCACCCCTCGGCGGCGAAGGCCATGGCGCTGGCCTTGCCGATTCCGCGGGACGCACCGGTGACGATCACTGTGCGGGCATCAGTCATGCGCGCACGTTACTACTGGGTAGGGCTGACCGTCCGCACGATGTGAGCGATCCGCTCGGCCGCGGCCTTGGCGATCTCCTGCGTGCCGGCCTCGACCATCACGCGCACCAGCTGCTCGGTGCCGGAGGGGCGCAGCAGCACCCGGCCGGTGCCGCCGAGCTCGCCCTCGACCTGCTTGGCCGCGTCGAGCACCTGCGGCGAGCGGGCGGCCGCGGCGCGGTCCAGCACCGGTACGTTGATCATCACCTGCGGCAGCCGCTGGACGACCGCGCCGAGCTCCTTGAGGCTCTTGCCGGTGCGCTCGATGCGCCCCATGAGGTGCAGGGCGGTGAGCACGCCGTCCCCGGTGGTGGCGAACGCCGGCATCACGATGTGCCCGCTCTGCTCGCCGCCGAGCGCGAGGCCCTTGGCGCGCAGCTCCTCCAGCACGTACCGGTCGCCGACCTTGGTCTCCAGCAGCCGGATGCCGGCCTCGGCCATCGCGAGCTTCAGGCCGAGGTTGCTCATCACGGTGGCGACCAGGGTGTCCTCGGTCAGCTGACCGGCCTCGCGCATGGACAGGGCCAGGATCGCCATGATCTGGTCGCCGTCGATCTCGGTGCCGTCCGCGGCCACCGCGATGCACCGGTCGGCGTCGCCGTCGTGCGCGATGCCCAGGTCGGCGCCGTGCTCGACGACGGCCGCGCGCAGCTGGGCGATGTGGTTGGAGCCGCAGTCCTCGTTGATGTTGAGGCCGTCGGGGTCCGCGTTGATCGCGATGACGGAGGCGCCGGCGCGCCGGTAGGCCTCGGGCGCGGCGGACGAGGCGGCCCCGTTGGCGCAGTCCACGACCACCTTGAGCTCGGCCAGCGGGCTGGGCAGCGAGGTCAGCAGGTGCTGGACGTAGCGGTCCTCGCCGTCGGCGTAGTCGGTGACCCGGCCCACGCCGGCCCCGGTCGGGCGGCGGTGGGTGCCGTCGTCCATGAGCCGCTCGATCTCGTTCTCGACCTCGTCGGGCAGCTTGTGCCCACCGGCCGCGAAGAGCTTGATCCCGTTGTCCGGCATCGGGTTGTGCGACGCCGAGAGCATCACGCCGATGTCGGCCTCGAGCACGCCGGTCAGGTACGCCACGGCCGGCGTCGGCAGCACCCCGACCCGCACCACGTTCGCGCCCGCGCTGGTCAGGCCGGCCACGACGGCCGCCTCCAGCATCTCCCCGCTCGCGCGGGGGTCGCGTCCGACCACCGCGACGGGCGCGTGGGAGTGGTCGTGCTCGAACAGCGCCTGGGCCGCCGCGATGGCGACCGCCATGGCCAGCTCGGGAGTCAGGTCGGCGTTGGCCCGCCCCCGGACTCCGTCGGTGCCGAAGAGTCGCCCCATCGCGAAACCTCCCAAGGTCGAACCCACCGCGCGCGTTTCGCCCGGCCCGTACCGCCCGCGCAACACGAAACGGCCGGGCGCCCACCTCCAGGGTGGCACCCGGCCGACGTGCTTCGTTAGCGCTTCGAGTACTGAGGCGCCTTACGGGCCTTCTTCAGACCGTACTTCTTGCGCTCGGTCGCACGCGCGTCCCGGGTCAGGAAGCCGGCCTTCTTGAGCGCGGGGCGGTCGTCCGCCTCGTTCTCGACCAGGGCCCGGGCGATGGCGAGGCGCAGGGCGCCCGCCTGGCCGGTGGTGCCGCCGCCACGCAGGTTGGCGAAGACGTCGAACTGCTCCGCCTTCTCGGCGATCACGAGCGGTTCCTTCACCGACTGCTGGTGCACCTTGCTCGGGAAGTAGTTCTCCAGCTCGCGGCCGTTCAGCAGGAACTTGCCGGTGCCGGGGACCAGGCGGACCCGGACGATGGCCTCCTTGCGGCGGCCGACGGTCTGGATCGGCTGGCCGGCGCGGCGGGCGCGGGTCGGCGTGGTGCTGGTGGCGGCCGGGGCCGCAGTCGCGGTCGCGGTGGCGGCCGGAGCCGCGGTCGCGGCCGGGGCGGCCGGAGCCTCAGCGGCGGCGGGGGCCTCGGCGGCCTCCGGAGCCTCGGCGGCGGCCGGGGTCTCGACGGTCTCGACGGCCTCGGCGGCCGGCGTCTGGTCGGCGGTGGTCTCGTCGGTCACGCTCAGTCCTTCGTCCGCGCTCACTGCGCGATCTGCTTGATCTCGAACGGCTGGGGCAGCTGCGCGGCGTGCGGGTGCTCGGCGCCCGCGTACACCTTCAGCTTGTGGATCTGGCGCGCACCCAGCCGGTTGTGCGGGAGCATGCCCTTGACGGCCAGCTCGATCGCCCGCTCCGGGTTCTTGGTGAGCAGCTCCTCGTAGCCGACCCGCTTGAGACCACCCGGGTAGCCCGAGTGGCGGTAGGCCACCTTCGTCTGGCGCTTGTTGCCGGTCAGCGCCACCTTGCCGGCGTTGATCACGATGACGAAGTCGCCGGTGTCCACGTGCGGGGCGAACGTCGGCTTGTGCTTGCCGCGCAGCAGCGTCGCAGCGTGCGTGGCCAGGCGGCCGAGCACCACATCGGTGGCGTCGATGACATGCCACACGCGCTCGATCTCACCCGGCTTCGGGCTGTACGTACCCACAGGTCTACCTTGCTTCCACGTCGTCGGTCTGGGGTGCGTCTCGATGACGGCACACAGAGCGCACGGTCATCCAGCGTACCCGAACGGTGGGAACGCCTTGTCATCGCACAACAGCAATCCACGATACTCGGCGTCCCCAGCGGAACAAAATCGGGTCAGACTTCCGGGAGCCGCCGCGGCGACCGCCGGCGGTAGACCGCCCAGGTGACAACGCCGCACAGGGCGTAGAAGGCAATGAAGGCGACATATGCCCCATCACCTGTCTTGTACGTCAGGAACGACTGCCGGAACGCCAGGTTCACGAGCACGCCGCCGGCCGCGCCGACCGCACCGGCCACGCCGATGAGCGCGGTCGCCAGCCGCCGGGCCTCGCGCTCGTCGTCCGGGTGCTTGGCCTTGAAGATCGCCGGGATCATCTTGTACGTCGAGCCGTTGCCGAGCCCGCTGAAGAGGAACAGGAACACGAACCCGGTCACGAACAGCGGCAGGGAGTGCTGGCGGGAGGCGAGCAGGACCGTCCCGGCGCCCAGGGCCATGGCCACGAAGTTCCAGAAGGTGACCCGCGAGCCGCCGAAGCGGTCGGCCAGCAGGCCGCCGACCGGGCGGATCAGCGAGCCGAGCAGCGGGCCCAGGAACGTGAGGTAGGCCGCCTTCACCGGGGTGTCGAAGTCGGCCTTGAACTGCACCTGCAGCACCTGCCCGAAGGCGAAGCCGAACCCGATGAACGAGCCGAACGTCCCGATGTACAGCAGCGACATGACCCACGCGTGCCCGTCCTTGATCACGTCGCGCATGGCCCGCCGGTCGTTCGCGGCGTGCGTGAGGTTGTCCATGTAGATGGCGGCCAGCAGCGCCGCCACCACGATCAGCGGCAGGTAGATCAGCACGATCAGGCGCGGGTGGGCGGCCCCGGCGGTGGCCAGCACGAGCAGCCCGACGAGCTGGACCGCGGCCACCCCGATGTTGCCGCCGCCGGCGTTGATCCCCAGCGCCCAGCCCTTGAGCCGCTGCGGGTAGAAGGCATTGATGTTCGCCATCGACGAGGCGAAGTTGCCGCCGCCGACCCCGGCGACCGAGGCGGCGATGAGCAGCGTGGTGAACGAGACGCCCGGCTCCAGCACGATTCCGGCGAAGACGGTCGGGACCAGGAGCAGCAGCGCGCTGAAGATCGTCCAGTTGCGCCCGCCGAACGTGGCCACGGCGAACGTGTACGGCAGCCGCAGCACCGCCCCGACCAGCGTGGGCGCGCTCGTGAGCAGGAACTTCTGGGCCGGGTCGAGCCCGTAGCGGGGGCCCAGGAACAGCACGAAGACCGACCACAGGCTCCAGATCGAGAAGCCGATGTGCTCGGAGAGGATGGAGACGACCAGGTTGCGCCGGGCCACCTTGGCCCCGGTCGCGGCCCAGAACGCGGGTTCCTCGGGCCGCCAGTCGTCGATCCACCGGCCACCGCGCCGCGGCGCGGGTTGGGACTGCGGCTTGTCCACGGCGAGTGTCATGGCCGCGAATGTAGGAACGGCCCGTTTCCAGCCATCGCGCCGAAGTTGTCAGCGCCAAAACGAAAACCCCACGGCGGCGAGATCCCAATTGTGAGATCCCGCCGCCGCAGGGTTCAGCAAGCGATCAGGCCTTCTTGAAGGTCCACGTGCCGGTGTCGTCGGCGCCCGCGGGCGGGGACAGCTTGAGGGTGCCGCTGCCGCACTCGTACGCGCTCTTCTTCAGGATCGGCTGGGAGTCGACGGCCCCGCCGGTGTTGGTGGTGCCGCTGCCGGCGAACTCGGCGATCGACACCTTGTCGGCGACGCGCTGGGCGACCGGCGCGGTGAGGTCGACGGTCACCGTGAGGGTGCTGAAGTCAACGGAGCCGGTCGGCTCGAGCGTTCCGGTGGTGCCGGAGGGGCTCTTGATCGCGCCGTTGACCTTGCCGCCGTACGAGAAGCTGCCCTTCACGTCGTTGCCCGAGACGGAGAACGTGAAGGTCACCGGCTGCATCGGGCCGAAGTCGACCTGCGTCTTGCCGCCGGAGTCGATGGTCAGCAGGGTGCCGCCGCCACCTTGGAAGTTGCCGCCCACCGGCCCGGAGAGCTTGCCGGTGATGTTGTCCGCCTTCCAGGTCCCGACCAGGCACGACGCCACGGATCCCTGCCCGCCGCCGGTGGTCCCGTTGGTGTCGCCCGAGGCGCCCGTGGAGGCGCCGGCCGTCGAGCCCGCGCCGGGCGCGCCGGAGGCACCCGCCGAGGCCCCGGCCCCGGGGCTGGCCTTGTCACCACTGCATCCGGTGAGCCCGATGCTGAGCGCCGCAACGGCCGCGAGTGCGGCCTTGCCGGTCGTGCGCATCTGCTTCCTCCTCGCTGCTGTATAGGGGTCCATGGTTGTGTACCCCGCCGTGGACCGTCGCCAATCTACCGTGGGGGGATCTGGCACGGAGATTCGAGCACAGCTCGGTAACGGCCTGCTCAAGTTGCGTGTGAGTCGCTCTTAGCAGGCGCGAAACATTCGGGACTTAGCGGCGAAACCGGTCTTCGGCAGCCTTTTGGCCATGTCCGAAGCGGTGGCAGAATCAGGTTCGTCGATGAAAGTGGTCGTGGTCGGCCACGGCATGGTCGGGCACCGGTTCGCCGAGGCGCTGGCCGCGCGCGATCCGGAGCGCCGCTGGCAGGTCACGGTGCTGGCCGAGGAGGGGCGCTCGGCCTACGACCGGGTGCGGCTCTCGGCGTACTTCGACGGGGTCTCCGCCGCCGAGCTGACCTACGACGTGCCGGCCGGGGTGGACCTCCGCCTCGGCGAGCCGGTCCTCGCCGTCGACCGGGGTGCGCGGCGGGTGGTGACGGCGCACGGGGAGTACACCTATGACGCCCTGGTCCTGGCGACGGGCTCGTCGGCCTTCGTCCCGCCGATCAGCGGGGTCGAACAACAAGGCGTTTTCGTGTACCGCACGCTCGACGACCTCGACGCGATCCGCGAGCACGCGCGGGGGCGTGAGGTCGGGGCGGTGATCGGCGGCGGGCTGCTGGGCCTGGAGGCGGCCAACGCGCTGCGGCTGCTCGGGCTGCGGACGCACGTGATCGAGTTCGCCCCGCGGCTCATGCCGATGCAGGTCGACGCGGCCGGCGGGGCGGTGCTGCGCCGCTACGTCGAGGACCTCGGCGTGCGCGTGCACCTGGGCGCCGGCACGACCGCGATCCGCGCGACCGCGCCCAGCGGCCGGCTCGGCCTCACGCTCTCCGACGGCGCCCACGTGCCCGCCGACATCGTGGTGGTCGCGGCCGGCATCCGACCCCGCGACGAGCTGGCCCGGGCGGCCGGGCTGCCCGTGGGGGCGCGCGGGGGCGTGGTCGTCGACGCCGGCTGCCGCACCGAGGACCCGGCGATCTACGCCATCGGCGAGTGCGCCGAGATCGGCGGGCGCTGCTACGGGCTGGTCGCGCCCGGGTACGCGATGGCCGAGGTGGTCGCCGACCGGCTGCTCGGGGGTGCGGCCGAGTTCCCCGGCGCGGACACGTCGACCAAGCTCAAGCTGCTCGGGGTCGACGTGGCCAGCTTCGGCGACGCGCTGCGCGAGGATCTGCTCGACGTGGTGTACCTCGACCCGGCCAACGGGCGCTACGCCAAACTCGTGCTCTCCGACGACGCCCAGACGCTGCTCGGCGGAATCCTGGTCGGCGACGCGAGCGCCTATCCGACGCTGCGCGCGAGCGTCGGCGGCCGGCTGCCCGGCCACCCGCTCGCCCTGCTGGCCGGGGACGCCGCCCAGGCCGACGTCGCGCTGCCCGCCGAGGCCCAGGTGTGCAGCTGCAACGCGGTCACCCAGGGCCAGGTGGTGGCCGCGATCGCGGACGGCTGCACGGACGTCGCCGCGCTCAAGGAGTGCACGCGGGCCGGGACCAGCTGCGGGTCCTGCGTTCCGCTGCTGAAGAAGATCCTCGGGCAGCAGGGTGTCGTGGCCTCGAAGGCGTTGTGCGAGCACTTCGAGTACAGCCGCGCCGAACTTTTTGACATCGTGCGCATCCGGGAGATCCGGACCTTCTCCGAGCTGATCGCCGGCCACGGCCGCGGGCGCGGCTGCGACGTGTGCAAGCCGACGGTCGCCTCGATCCTCGCCTCGCTGCACAACGACTATGTGCTGGAGGGGGAGCAGGCCTCGCTGCAGGACACCAACGACCACTTCCTGGCCAACATCCAGCGCAACGGCACCTACTCGGTCGTCCCGCGCATCCCGGGCGGCGAGATCACGCCGGAGAAGCTGATCGTGATCGGTGAGGTGGCGCGGGACTTCGACCTGTACACGAAGATCACCGGCGGGCAGCGCATCGACCTGCTCGGGGCCCGGGTCGAGCAGCTCCCGGCGATCTGGGGCCGGCTGGTCGCGGCCGGGTTCGAGTCCGGGCACGCCTACGGCAAGGCGCTGCGCACCGTGAAGTCCTGCGTCGGCTCGACCTGGTGCCGGTACGGCGTGCAGGACTCGGTCGCGCTCGCCATCGAGCTGGAGCTGCGGTACCGCGGGCTGCGCGCCCCCCACAAGATCAAGTCCGCGGTGTCCGGGTGCGCTCGCGAGTGCGCCGAGGCCAAGGGCAAGGACTTCGGCGTCATCGCGACCGACCAGGGCTGGAACCTCTACGTCGGCGGGAACGGCGGCTTCCGGCCCCGCCACGCCGACCTGCTCGCCGCGGACCTCTCGACCGCGGAGCTGATCCGCCTGGTCGACCGGTTCCTGATGTTCTACATCCGCACCGCCGACCGCCTGCAGCGCACCTCGGCCTGGGTCGAGGGGCTGGAGGGCGGCCTGGACTACCTGCGCGCGGTGATCGTCGAGGACTCCCTCGGCATCGCCGAAGAGCTCGACGCCATGATGGCCCGCCACGTCTCGTCGTACGTGGACGAGTGGCGGGCGACGGTCGAGGACCCGGAGCGGCTGGCGCGGTTCGTGTCGTTCGTCAACGCCCCCGGCACCCCCGACCCGACGATCTCCTTCGTTTCCGAACGCGGACAACCGGTCCCCGTCGTCCTAGGAGCGCGCCCGTGAACTGGACTGCCGTATGCCCGTACCTCCGGCTGGAGCCGGATCGCGGGGTGGCCGCCCTCGTCGGCGGCGAACAGGTCGCGCTCTTCCGCGTCTTCGACGGCGGGCTCTACGCCATCGGCAACGTCGACCCGATCAGCGGCGCGGCCGTGCTCTCCCGGGGGATCGTCGGCAGCCGCGGCGACCGCCCGGTGGTGGCCTCGCCGATGCACAAGCAGGCCTACGACCTGACCACCGGCGAGTGCCTCGACGAGCCCGGAGTCAGGGTTCCGGTGTACTCCGTGCGCGTCAACGACGGCATGGTAGAGATCGCTTCGCTGTTGAGGGAGCCGGCGTGAGCGAGGACACGCCTCTGGCCGGCTTCACGGTGGCCGTGACCGCCGACCGGCGCCGTGACGAGCTCAGCGCCCTGCTGGAGCGGCGCGGGGCCCGGGTGGTGCTCGCCCCGGCGCTGCGGATCGTGCCGGTGGCCGACGACACCGAGCTCAAGGCGGCGACCGTGTCGTGCGTCGACATCGCCCCGGACATCGTGATCGCCACGACCGGCATCGGGCTGCGCGGCTGGATCGAGGCGGCCGAGGGCTGGGGCCTGGGCGAGGCGCTGCGCATCCGGCTCGGCCAGGCGTACCTGATCGCCCGCGGCCCCAAGGCCAAGGGCGCCGTCCGCGCCGCCGGGATGCTGGAGAACTGGTCCCCGGACACCGAGAGCTGCGACGAGGTGCTCGACTACCTGATCTCGGGCGGCTTCCCGGGCGGGATCCGGGGCCGGCGCATCGCCCTGCAACTGCACGGCGAGCCGCACCCGGAGTTCACCACGGCGCTGCGGGACGCGGGCGCGATCGTCGTGGAGATTCCGGTGTACCGCTGGGCGCCCCCGGTCGACCCCGCCCCCCTCCGCCGCCTCGTCGACCTGATCTGCTCGCGCCTGGTCGACTCGGTCACCTTCACGTCGGCCCCGGCGGTCAGCTCGCTGCTGCGGGTGGCCGGCCCGGAGGCCCCGGACGTGCTGGAGGCGCTGCGGACGGACGTGCTCGCCGCCTGCGTGGGCCCGGTGACCGCGGCGCCCCTGCAGCGCCTCGGCGTGCCGGTGGCCGCGCCGTCCCGGGCCCGCCTGGGCGCGCTGGTCCGCATCCTGGTGGACGAGCTGCCCAAGCGCTCGCCCACCCTGCAGGTCGCGGGCGCGGCGGTGACCCTGCGCGGGCACGCGGCCATCATCGACGGCACCCTGAAGCCACTCGCCCCGGGCCCGATGGCGGTCCTGCGGGCGCTGGCCGCCTCCCCGGGCCGTGTGCTGTCCCGGGCCGCCCTGCTGCGCGAACTCCCGCGGGGCGCCGACGAGCACGCGGTGGAGATGGCGGTGGCCCGGCTGCGGGCGGCCCTGGGCGGCTCTTCCTTCGTCCAGACCGTGGTGAAGCGGGGCTACCGCCTGCGCGTCGACTAGCACCGGAAGGTGTCAGCCCGGTAAGGGCGCCCTAGCAGCGGGGTATACCGCGTTATGTCCTGAAAGACAGTGGGGGAGCAAGCTCCACCCACGCCCCCTCAACACCGCACCGGGTCTACGTGCGGCAGCACGTTACTGGAGGTAGTGCTCTACCTCGTCGGCGGAGTGCGCCTGGACCTCGTCGGGCGAGACGCCCTGCAACTTGGCCGCCCGGCGCCGGCGCATGAGGTCCCACAGCTGGTCGAGCTGCACCTCAACAGCGCGCAGGCGGTCGTGCTCGTCCTGCTCGGTGATCTTGCCCGCCTGCAGCTGGGTGCGGAGCTTGTGCTCCTCGTCGACCAGGGTGGAGATCTGGTGGATCAGCGTCTTCTCGTCCATGGCATGCATCATCCACCACGTCTTGGGCGCGGGCGCAGGGTGAGCTCCGGCGTTGCGCTGTGACGCTCGGCGCAGGGTGAGCTCCGGCGTTGGGCGTTGGGCGTTGGGCGTTGGGCGTTGGGCGTTGGGCGTTGGGCGTTGGGCTCAGCGCAGGGTGAGGGCGGACCAGCCGAACTGGTCGATCGGGCCGGTGCCGCCGCCGATGCGCCACTCGGAGGCGTCGCCGATCGCGCGGCCGACGAAGCCCTTGGCCCAGGCGACCGCGGCGTCCGCCTCGTCCCCGGCGGCCAGGCGCGCGGCCACCGCGGTGGCGAAGGTGGCGCCGCTGCCGTCGGTGTTGCGGCTGGCGATCCGCGGGCTCTGCAGCAGCCGGGCCTCGCCCTCCAGCCAGACCACGTCGATCGCGTCCCCGCCGGCCGCGAAGTCGCCGCCGGTGACCACGACGCAGCGCGGGCCGCGGGCGGCGAGCTGTTCGGCCGCCGCCGCCATGTCCCGCGGGGTGGCGACCTGCCAGCCGAGCAGGGCCGACGCCTCCTCACGGTTCGGGGTGAGGACCGTGGTGTGGGGCAGGAGCCGCTCGTACGCCGCGATGAGCCCCCGCCGCGAGCCCTCCGCCGCCGTGAGCACCGGATCCACCACCAGGTTGGGCAACGCCCCCGTGCGGGCGCGGGCGGCGATCGCCACCGCCGTCTCCGGCGTCGGCAGGATGCCCGTCTTCACCGCGGCCACCGGCAGATCCTCCAGCACGCTGGCGAGCTGCGCGGTGACCACGTTGGTCGGCTGCGCGAAGAGGTCGGCCGTGTCCCGCGTATTGCGCGAGAGCACCGCGGTCACCACCGAGGCGCCGTGCATCCTGAGCGCGGCCAAGGTACGCAGGTCGGCCTGCAGGCCCGAGCCGCCGGAGGAGTCAGACGCTCCGATGGTGAGAACAACAGTCGGCTCCACGGCCGATAGGTCACCACGCAGGGTGACCCAACGCCCGCACAAGCAGTCCGTTCTAGCCGCGGCCTTCCCAGACTGGTTCTGGCACTTCTACGACCTCGCCGTCGGCGCGGAAGAGGACGTAGCGGTCGAAGGAGCGGCTGAACCAGCGGTCATGGGTCACCGCGACCACCGTGCCGTCGAACGCCGCTAGCCCTACCTCGAGCGCCTCGGCGCTGGCCAGGTCCAGGTTGTCGGTCGGCTCGTCGAGCAGCAGCAGGGTCGCCCCGGACAGCTCCAGCAGCAGGACCAGGAACCGGGCCTGCTGCCCGCCGGACAGGGTGCCGAAGCGCTGGTCGGCCTGGGCCGCGAGCTCGTACCGCCCGAGGGCCGGCATCGCCTGCGGCCGCGGCAGGCCGGTGCGCCAGTCGTCGCCCCGCCAGAGGATTTCGGCGAGGGTCTTGTCCAGCAGCTCGGGGCGGTCGTGGGTCTGCGAGAAGTGGCCCGGCCGGACGCGCGCGCCGAGGCGTACCCGGCCGCCGTGGGCCACCGGGGTGAGCTCGGCGTTGATCTGCGGGCCGTCCGGGTCGGAGCCGCCGCGGGCCAGCAGCCGCAGGAAGTGCGACTTGCCGGTGCCGTTGCCGCCGAGGACTGCCACGCGGTCGCCGTACCAGATTTCCAGGTCGAACGGGTAGGTCAGCCCGTCGAGCTCCAGCTGCTCGCACATGACGGCGCGTTTGGCCGTACGGCCGCCGGAGAGTCGCATCCGGATGTTCTGGTCCTTCGGCGGCTCCGGCGGGGGGCCGGCCTCCTCGAACTTGCGCAGGCGGGTCTGGGCGGCCTGGTACCGCGAGGCGAGACCGTCGTTGTAGGCGGCTTTCGTGCGGTACATGAGGACAAGGGCTTTGAGTTTTTCGTGCTCCTCGTCCCAGCGCCGGCGCAGCTCGTCCAGCCGCTCGTGCCGCGCGCTGCGGGCCTCGTGCCAGGACGCGAACCCGCCGGGGTGCACCCACGCCGAGCCGCCCTCGACCGCGACGACCCGGTCGGCCGACTGGGCCAGCAGCTCACGGTCGTGCGACACATAGAGCACGCTCTTCGAGGATTCCCGCAGGCGCTCCTCGAGCCAGCGCTTCCCCGGCACGTCCAGGAAGTTGTCCGGCTCGTCCAGCAGCAGCACCTCGTCCTCCCCGCGCAGGAGCAACTCCAGCGCGAACCGCTTCTGCTGCCCGCCGGAAAGCGTGCGCACCGGCCGCTCCCGGGTCTCGTCCCACGGCAGCCCGAGCGCGGCGACACTGGCCGTGTCGAAGAGGACCTCCGCGTCGTACCCGCCCGCCTCGCCCCACGCGGCCAGCGCATTGGCGTACTTGAGCTGCGCCTTCTCGTCGCCCTTCGCGTGCATGGCGACCTCGGCCGCGTGCAGCCGCCGCCCGACCTCGGCCAGGCGCGGCGGGGCCAGCTCCAGCGCCAGGTCACCGAGCGTCCGATCGTCCCCGATCATGCCGATGAACTGCCGCATGATCCCCAGCCCACCGGAGCGCGCGACCGCGCCCTCGTGCACCGGCAGGTCGCCGGCCACCATCTTCAGCAGGGTCGTCTTGCCGGCACCGTTCGGCCCGACCAGCGCCACCTTCGCGCCTTCGCCGACCCGGAACGAAACCTCGGAGAAGAGCTCACGACCGTCCGGCAGCGTGTGCCCGACCCCTGCGACGTCCACATATCCCACGCATCAAAGCTTCATGCGGCAGCGGTACCTCACGAAAGAGGTTTTTCGACCCGCAACACCCTGAACCCTTTGCGACTGGCGTACCGCTCGGCCGCGAACCCCTGCTCCTCGAGCCAGCGCTGCAGCGAGTCCCCGCCGAGATTCTTGCCCACGACCAGCCACGCAACCCCTCCGGCCGCGAGCCGCGGCAGCCACCGCAACAGCAACGCGTGCAGCTCGGGCTTACCGATCCGGATCGGCGGGTTGGACCAGATCTGCGCGAATCCGACAGTCTCCGGCACGCCGTCCGGCTCAGCGGTGACGACGTTCTTGCCGACGGTGTTCTCCCGCGCGAGCTCCAGCGCCCGCTGGTTGACGTCCACGGCGTACACGATGGCCTTCGGCGCAGCGGTGGCCAGCACAGCGGCAATGGGCCCATATCCGCAGCCGAGGTCGAGCAGCGCCCCCTCGGTCCCGGCGTCGGGCAGGGGTGCCTCGGCGAGCAGGGTCGCGGTCCCCGGGTCGAGCCGGCTCCACGAGAACACTCCCGACGCCGAGGCGAGGCGGAACTCCCGGCCGAGCGCCTCGAACACGACCTCGTGCCGCTCGTGCGCGACCGCGGGGTCGGCTGAGAAGTAGTGCTCGCCTGCCAAGATTGCCGCCTCCGATCGCGCTTGGGTTGATTGTCCCGCACGCCCGCTCTTCCACTCGCCCGCCGCCCGCCTCACGTTCAGCGTGCCCGCACGCGCCCGGGTCTTCCGCGCACCCACCTTTTCCGCCCGCCGCTCTTTCGGCCGCGCCGCCCGTCCGCCCGGGCCGCCCGGTCTTCCGTCCGTCGCGCCGGCCGCCCGCACCGCCCACTTCTTCCGCCCGCCCGCACCGCCCACTTCTTCCGCCCGCCGGCTCTTCCGCCCGCCGACTCTTCCGCGCCGGCGCCGCCCACTTCTCCGCCCGCCCGCACTTTGCCCGCGCGCACCGCCGGACTGCCGCCCGTCTGCGCCGCCTGGACTCTCGCCCGCTTGCGCCGCCCGGTCTTCCGCTGGGCCGTTCGCCGGGTCGTCGGTTTCCGCGGTGCCCGACCGGTGACGTTGCGTGACTGGGTTGCGCTGACCCCCGGTTCGTTGCCGCCTTGGGTGTCGGCGTCCTGACCAGGAGTGTTGCTCTTAGCCTCAGCGTCACCGGGTGCGTCGATGCCTGACCAGGTTGGCACCGCCGGGCAACGCTGCGTCCATACGCAGGTGACGGGTCGTTTGGACGGCCACCCGATCGGATTGTGCGAAACATCGCCGACAAGCCACCGCCCGGCCACGTCGGCTACCCTGTGCGACATGACTTCTCGGGACGAGCAGCGCCGGAAGCGGCGATCCGACTCGTTCCGCCGGGACGAGGCGGACGAAGCCGACAACTGGCTGGCCGGCCTCCGCGGCAGCGGCCGGGGCGAGCCGGACCCCTTCTCAGCGCCGCCCCCCGACCCGTACGACGCTCCCCCATTCGACTCCTTCGACGGCCCCGGCCGCTCCCCCGAAGGACGCTCCTTCGACGCCCCCGGCCGCATGGAGCGCTCGGGCACTTCCGAACGCGCCTTCGACCGACCCGGCCGCTCTTCTTCCGACGCCCCCGGCCGCCCGTTCGACGGCCCGAGCCGCTCTTCGTCCGACCCTGCGGGCCGCATGGAGCGCTCCGGCACCTCCGAGCGCGCCTTCGACGGTCCCGGCCGCTCTTCCTCCGACGCTCCTGGCCGCATGGAGCGCTCCGGCACCTCCGAGCGCGCCTTCGACGGCCCCTCGCGGATGGAGCGTTCGGGAACGAGCGAGCGGGCTTTCGACGGACCTGGCCGCATGGAGCGTTCGGGCACTTCCGAGCGCGCGGCCTCCTTCGACCGCACCACCGCGATCAAGCGCCCGTCACGCAGCGACGCCCGGACCGGTGACCCCCGGACGGGCGACCTGCGCGAACCCCGCACGGGTGACACCCGGGGCCGCCGTTCCCGCGAGGACTCCCCCAGCGGCGTGTTCGGCCCCGGCTCCCTGCCCCCGGCCCCGCCACCGTCCCGCCCGGCCAACGTCGACGGCTGGTCGACCCCGGACGCCACCGGCACCCCCGGCCGCCGCCGGGCCCAGGACGACGACTCCCCCAGCGGCGTGTACGGCCGCACCGCTCCCCCCGCCCGCCCCCCGCTCGACCAACAGCTCCCCAGCTCGACCACGTACGGCTCCCCCGCCGACAGCGCCTACGGCACCGGCGCCACCTCGCCCGGCATCGGCTCCCGCAGCGCATCAGGCGGCTACGGCGACGCCCCCTCGACCGGCACCTACGGCAGCACCACCGCCAGCCCACGCAGCGCAGCGGGCGCCAACGGTACCTACGGCAGCACCGGCACGGCGGGCGGCTACGGCAGCACCGGCGCGGCGGGCACCTACGGCGGCGCGGGCACGGCGGGCGCCAACGGCACCTACGGCAGCAGCACCGGCGCAGCGGGCGGCTACGGCGACACCGGCGCCGACGACTCGCGGGGCCGCCGACGGGCCCGGGAGCGGGACGGCGACTCGTACGACCACGGGCCGGAGCTCACCCCGATCATCAAGCCGCTCGCCGAACTGGCCGCGGCCCCGCCGACTACCGACGACCCGCCGCCGCTGGTCCCGATCTTCCCCAACATGCGGCCCGACTCCTCCCCGACGAGTGGCGCCGCTCGACGAGCCCGCCGCGCGGCCGCCGAGCAACCCGCCGCCTTCGCGGGTGACCCGGCCTCCCACACCGGCGAGGTCAACCCGCGCACCGGCGACATCGGCACGCGAGGCTCACGAACCGGCGACCTGGGCACACGCACCGGCGACGTCGGCACACGAGGCTCCCGCACCGGCGACCTCGGCGCACGCACGGGCGACATCGGCACGCGCGGCTCCCGAACCGGCGATGTCGGCACCCGCGCCGGCGACCGCACGGGCGGCTTCGGTGCCGAGCGCACGGGCGACGTGGCCGGTGGTGGACGCCGCCGCGCCGCCGACGACCCGCGCACCGGTGACGTGACCGGTGGCCGCCGTCGCGCGGCCGCGGACGACCCCGAGGTGCGCCGCAACGGCAGCGGCGAGGGCGCGCTCTACGCCGGCGAGACGACGATGTTCCGACCCGGCGATGACACGGGCGTGCGGCGTCAACGCGGCGCCAACGGCACCCGCGCCAACGGCTCCGCCGGCGTCTACGGCGCCCCGCCCAACAGCCTCGACGACGACAGCCCCCGCAACGGCACCCGCGGCGGACGGGCCCTTGAGGACGACGCGCCGCGCATCGGGTCGCGCGGCGGACGGGCCATCGAGGACGACGCGCCGCGTAACGGGTCGCGGGGCGGGCGGGCCTTCGAAGACGACAGCCCGCGCAACGGTTCTCGGGGCGGGCGCGGGTTTGAGGACGACGGGGCGCGTGGTGGGCGTGGCCGCGCGTACGACGATGATGGGCCCCGCAGTGGTGCGCCCTATGCCGGTGAGACCACCATGTTCCGCCCCGGGGAGGATCCGCGGGGTGGGCGGAGGGGGCGCTCGGCGTACGAAGACGATGAGCGTGGCTTTGAGGACACCGGGCGGCGGTCGCGGGCCGGGTTTGAGGCCGCCGCCGCGCCTGATACCGCGCGCCGGGATGACACCGGGGTGCGGCGGCGTCAGGAGGCCATGCGGGGGCGGTACGACGAGCCTCCGCAGCAGCGGCGCGCGCTCGATGACGATATGCCGTACGAGCCGTATGACGAGCCTTCCGAGGTTCGTCGGCGCTCGCGCGGTACCGGCGAATTCACTTCTGGGGGGACCAAGCGCCGCAGCTCGGCGCCCGATCGGCTGGATCGGCCGCGGACGGTGATCGATCCGGTGCGTCCCAGCGGGCCGCGGCCGCATCGGTGGGTGGCCATGCTCAGCGTGATCGCGGTCGTGGTCGTGCTCGGGGCCTGTGGTGTGGGGACCTGGTTCATTCTCAAGGACGAGAAGAACGGACCTGACTCAGCCAAGTCGAGTCAGACGTCGGCGCCGAAGAAGCGGGACATCAGTAGCCGGGACGTGGACCCCAAGCCGCTGTCCGAGGCCGAGGTGTTCCCGAGCAACAACATTGTCGCGGCGCCGAACGAGCCGCCGTACGTCATTCTCACCACGCGCGCCGACAAGGACTGCAAGGTCGCGGCGACCGAGGAGCTGGCGACGCTGCTGGCCGGGGCGGGCTGCACGGAGGTCGTGCGGGCCACGATGAAGTCGCCGACCGAGGAGTACCTCATCACGGCGGGCATCTTCAACGTCAGCAGCGAGCAGGTGGCGGCCAAGACCTTCGACGGGATCAAGCCGATCGTCGACGGGCAGAAAGGCCGCTTCGCCGGGATGAGCGTCGGCGCGGGCACCGGGACCGACGCGCTGGTGCGGGCACCCACGCAGCTGGGATGGAACTACAAGGGCCATTTCATCACGTACTGCGTGATCGCCCGAGTGGACGGCAACAACTTCGCGCAGGGCGACGCGTACCCGAACCAGATCACGTACGACATCGTCGAGACCTACCTGGACAACGGGATCATCGAGAACCGCTCGATCATCCAGCCCGAGGCGACCCCGGCCGCCTCACTGCCGAACACGCAGCCGAGCTGATCATCGATCCGGACATTCCGCGCGGATGTTGAAATTTCCGATAAGTCGCGGCGCGCCAGCGCCCGACTTATCGGACTAGAGGTCCCGCCACCGCCGGAATTATCGGTCCAAGATCCAGCCGTGCCAGCGCCCGGGTTATCGAACTAGGGATCAGGCCTGACTTAAGCGGCCTAGAGGTCCCGCCGCCGCCGCGTCAGCTCCGCCCGAGCCAGCAGCGCCGCGGCATCGGCCGGATAGGTCACCTCAACCAGCGTCAACCCATGCGCCGGCGCCACCACCACCTCGTCGGCCCGCACCGTCCGCGTCAGCAGCGACCCCGGCCAACCCGTCTCCCGCCGCCCATCCCCCGCGACCAACTGCGCCCCCACCAGGCTGCGCACCATCGACCAGCAGAACGCGTCCGCCGCCACAGTCGCCACCACGGTCCCGTCCGGCTCGCGCCGCCAGTCCATCCGGCTCACCGCCCGGATCGTGCTGGCATGCTCCTTCCGCCGGCAGAACGCCGCGAAGTCGTGCTCGCCCACCAGCCCGGCCGCGGCCGCGTTCAGCAGTGCCAGGTCGAGCGGGCGCGGCCAGGCGAGGGTGTCCCGCCGGCGGAGGGGCTCGGCGCCGAAGGGGGCGTCGGTCACCCGGTACTCGTACCGCCGCGCCAACGCCGAGAAGCGCGCGTCGAACTCGGCAGGCACCGCCCGCGCCGCGAGCACGCGGACGTCTTGCGGCAGCAGCCCGGCGAGTTTGCGTACAAGCGAGGCTTCCAGCATTTCCCAACGGGAAGGCGGCACGTCGACGTGGCACACCTGCCCCGTGGCATGCACCCCGGCGTCGGTGCGACCGGCCACGGTCATCCCCTCGACCGTGCCGAAGAGCCGCTCCAGGACCGCCTGGAGCTCGCCGGCGACCGTGCGGCGGCCCGGCTGCACGGCCCACCCGGAGAAGTCCGTCCCGTCGTAGGAGACGTCGAGGCGAATGCGGACGCTCATGCGGTACTCCAAAAAGGAAGACCCGGCACCCCGTGAAGGGTGCCGGGCCGTCGAACCGTGGCCGGTGATCAGGCCTTGGTCTCTTCGTCCTTCGCCTCGGCGTCGCCCTCGTCCGCGGACTTGGCCGCGACCGGGGTCTCGTCCGCGTCGTCGTCACCGGCGAGAACCGCGATCGAGTCGGCCTTGGCGGCCTTGCGGGCGGTCTTGCGCGGCGCCTTGGGAGCGGCGGCCACCTCGAGCTCCTCGACCAGCTCGATGATCGCCATCGGAGCGGCGTCGCCCTTGCGGGGGCCCGTCTTCACAATGCGGGTGTAGCCACCCGGACGGTTGCTGAACCGCGGCGCGATCTGGTCGAACAGCTGGAACACCACGTCCTTGTCCCGCACCACGGAGAGCGCTTGACGGCGCGCGTGCAGGTCGCCGCGCTTGGCCTTGGTGATGAGCTGCTCGGCGAGCGGGCGCAGCCGCTTGGCCTTCGTCTCGGTGGTGGTGATGCGACCGTGCTTGAACAGCGACGTGGCGAGATTCGCCAGCATCAGCCGCTCGTGCGCGGGGCTGCCGCCGAGGCGGGGACCTCTGGTGGGCGTGGGCATTCTCGGGACTCCTCTAATACAGCAGCGGTTACAGCTGCTCGGTCTCGCGGTAGTCGTCGGCGTCGTAGTCCACCTCGGCGAAGGAGTCCACGACGTGGGCCGGGTCGAACGTCGGGGCGGAGTCCTTCAGACCCAGGCCCATCCCGGCGAGCTTCATCTTGACCTCGTCGATCGACTTCTGACCGAAATTCCTTATATCGAGGAGGTCTGCTTCCGTACGGCTTATCAATTCGCCCACGGAGTTGATGCCCTCGCGCTTGAGGCAGTTGTACGAGCGGACGGTCAGGTCCAGCTCCTCGATCGGCAGCGCCAGGTCGGCCGCGAGCTGCGCGTCCTGCGGCGACGGGCCGATGTCGATGCCCTCGGCGGTCTCGTCCAGCTCGCGCGCCAGGCCGAACAGCTCCACCAGCGTCGAGCCGGCCGAGGCCAGCGCGGTACGCGGGGTCAGCGACGCCTTGGTCTCGACGTCGATGATGAGCCGGTCGAAGTCGGTGCGCTGCTCGACACGGGTCGCCTCGACGCGGTACGTCACCTTGAGCACCGGCGAGTAGATCGAGTCGACCGGGATGCGCCCGATCTCCTGGCCCTGCTGCTTGTTCTGGTTCGCCGTGACGTAACCGCGGCCCCGCTCGACCGTGAGCTCCATGTCGAGGCGGCCCTTGCCGTTGAGCGTGGCCAGCTTGAGGTCGGGGTTGTGCACGGAGACGCCGGCCGGGGGCTGGATGTCGCCCGCGGTGACGTCGCCGGGGCCCTGCTTGCGCAGGTACATCGAGACCGGCTCGTCGAGCTCGGAGCTGACGCACAGCTCCTTGATGTTCATGACGAGCTCGACCACGTCCTCCTTGACACCGGGGATCGTGGTGAACTCGTGCAGCACGCCGTCGATCTTGATGCTCGTCACCGCCGCGCCGGGGATCGAGCTGAGCAGGGTACGCCGCAGCGAGTTGCCGAGGGTGTACCCGAAGCCCGGCTCGAGGGGCTCGATGGTGAACTTGGACCGGACCTCGCTGATCGACTCTTCGGCGAGGCTGGGCCGCTGGGAGATGAGCACTTCTGGTTCCTCCAGTTCGTTGCGCGCCCGCTATTTGACGCGCTCCGGGTCGGCGGGGCCTCGCGGCCCCGGCCGACAGGTAGAGCTACTTGCTGTAGAGCTCGACGATGAGCTGCTCCTGGACCTGGGTGTCGATGACCTGCCGGGCCGGCAGGCTGTGCACCAGGACCTTGAACTCGCTCGGGATGAACTCCAGCCACGCCGGGACGGTCTTGCTGCCCGCGAGGCCCTGCGCGACCTGGAAGGGGGTGAGCTCCCGCGACTTCTCGCGCACCTGCACGATGTCGTGCTCGCGCAGACGGTACGACGGGATATCGACCTTCCGGCCGTTGACCACGATGTGGCCGTGCTTCACCAGCTGGCGGGCCATGTCACGCGACGACGCGAGGCCGGCGCGGTACACGACGTTGTCCAGCCGCGACTCGAGGATGCGCAGCAGCTCCTCGCCGGTCTTGCCCGGCTTGGAGACGGCCTCCTCGTAGTAGCCGGCGAACTGACGCTCGAGCACGCCGTAGATGCGGCGGGCCTTCTGCTTCTCGCGCAGCTGCAGGAGGTACTCGGTCTCCTTCGGCCGGCCGCGGCCGTGCTGGCCGGGCGGGAAGGGACGCGACTCGAACGGGCATTTCGGCCCGTCGCACTTGCTGCCCTTGAGGAACAGCTTCATCTTCTCGCGCCGGCAACGGCGGCAGTCGGCACCTGTATAGCGAGCCATGTTCTCTGTCTCTTCCCTTAGACCCGGCGGCGCTTCGGCGGACGGCAGCCGTTGTGCGGCTGCGGGGTGACGTCGGAGATCTGCCCGACCTCCAGGCCGACGGCCTGCAGCGAGCGGATCGCGGTCTCGCGGCCGGAGCCGGGACCCTTCACGAAGACGTCGACCTTGCGCATGCCGTGCTCCATCGCGCGACGAGCGGCGGCCTCGGCGGCCAGCTGCGCGGCGAACGGGGTCGACTTGCGCGAGCCCTTGAAACCCACCTGGCCGGCGGAGGCCCAGGAGATGACAGCACCGGTCGGGTCAGTGATCGACACGATGGTGTTGTTGAACGTGCTCTTGATGTGCGCCTGCCCGTGGGCGACGTTCTTGCGTTCCTTGCGCCGGACCTTCTTGACAGCGGCCCCACCGGCGCGAGCCTTCGGCGGCATTCTCTATGCGCTCCTAGATTCGTTTCTGAGATCTCGAACCGGCGGTTACTTCTTGCCCGGCTTCTTCTTGCCGGCGACCGTGCGCTTCGGACCCTTGCGGGTGCGCGCGTTGGTCCGGGTGCGCTGACCGCGCACGGGCAGGCCCTTGCGGTGCCGGATGCCCTCGTAGCAGCCGATCTCAACCTTGCGGCGGATGTCCGCCTGGACCTCGCGGCGAAGGTCACCTTCAACTTTGTAATTGGCCTCGATGTGGTCGCGCAGCTGCACGACCTCTTCATCGGTCAGGTCCCGGGCCCGCTTGTTCGGGTCGATGCCAGTGGCGGCCAGGGTCTCGACAGCGCGCGTGCGCCCGATGCCGAAGATGTAGGTAAGTGCGATCTCCGTGCGCTTGTCGCGCGGGAGGTCGACACCGACGAGACGTGCCATAAGTGGGCGTGCTCCTCAAGTGTGCGGAGGTCTGTGCCCGCTCCACTCCCGTCTGCCCACAGACGGGCCCTGGCCTCCGACCAGGGGTGCAGCCCCACGCACGCCACGCCGTTACGGCGGGGCCGCCCGAGGCTGGAACGGGCGAAACAAAAAGCTCGCGGTGCTAGGGACTCAGCCCTGGCGCTGCTTGTGGCGCGGGTCAGTGCTGCAGATGACCATGACCCGGCCATGCCGCCGGATGACCCGGCAGTTGTTGCAGATCCGCTTGACGCTCGGCTTGACCTTCACGGTTTGCCTAACTCTCGCTGCGCACGCGCTCGCTCCCGCGAGCGGGCACGACAGAACCCGACCGTTATCTGGGTACCGACACCGATTACTTGTAGCGGTAGACGATGCGCCCGCGAGTGAGGTCGTAGGGCGAGAGCTCCACGACAACACGGTCCTCGGGCAGGATGCGGATGTAGTGCTGCCGCATCTTGCCGCTGATGTGCGCCAAGACCTTGTGGCCATTGGCGAGCTCCACCCGGAACATCGCGTTCGGAAGTGGCTCGATCACTCGGCCCTCGATCTCGATGGCCCCGTCTTTCTTCGGCATGTCCTCCGCTACCTGACATCGGGTCTGGTGGTCGACGCTCGCATCCTTTTCTCAGAGGTCACGAAACCCCTGAGCCAGCCGCGGCTCCGGACATACCACTAGAAGCGCGTGGAGGCATGCCGGAGTGGACGCTTTGCGCCAATGGGCAAGTCTACGCGTGGGACGCCTTCTCACCAAATCGGGGGCGTCTAACTGTCACGGTAGCGCCGCTGGCTCTCCGGCGGGTCCTTCCCGAGCACCTTGACGGAGAACGTCGAGGCGAGCAGCACGGCGCCCCACGGGCCCGCGACCCACATCGGCCAGAAGTAGACCGGCGTGCCGGCGGACAGGCTGACCAGGGCCCAGATGACCACGTTGACCGAGACGGCCACGAGCCAGGCGCTCCAGATGCCGACCAGCCACTTCGGGTTGCCGCGCTCGGCGTCGCCGCGCTCGTCCCGGGTGTCGGCCAGGGGCGCCTTGGGCTCCAGCTGCGAGCCGCCGGTCGGGTGGAAGCCGGGCAGATCCTTGAGGATGCCGTCCAGGTCGCCGTAGGTGCGGGCGGCGTAGGTCTCCTTGAGCCGATCGTCGTACTCGCCGAGCGACAGCCGGCCCTCGTCGAGCGCCGCCTTGAGGCGCTCCGCCACGAACTGCCGGTCCACATCGGCCGCGCGCAGGTCTTCCCGCCGGTCTGCCACCGCTCCCCCTTCGGACACTGCACACAGCATCGCATTCGTCCGCACGGCGGTTCCACCCCGGAGTTTCCCCTACTCCGAGGCTCCTACGGGCTCACGGGCCGTCACCAGGTCGCCGAGGCGGGCGCGACCCCCGTCATGGGCGGTCAGCACCCACACGCCGTCCTCGCAGAAGGCCATCGTGTGCTCGACGTGGGCCGCGACCGAGCCGTCCACCGTGACGACCGTCCAGCCGTCGTCGAGCTCGGCGACCTTCGGCTTGCCCCGGGTGATCATGGGCTCGATGGCGAGCGCCATGCCCGGGCGCAGCATCGGGCCCTTGCCCGGCCGGCCGGAGTTCTGCACGAACGGGTCCTGGTGCATGGCGCTGCCGATGCCGTGCCCGCCATAGCCCTCGACGATGCCGTAGCGACCCGCCTTGCGGACCGTGGACTGAATGGCGAAGGAGATGTCGGTCAGCCGGCCCTTGCCCGTCCGCGCCCCACGGGCGGCGGCGGCGATGCCGGCCCACATGGCGTCCTCGGCGACTCGCACAAGGCGAAGCAGATCCGGGTGTACCGTCCCCACGCCGACCGTGATCGCCGCGTCCCCGTGCCACCCGTCGAGGTCGGCGCCGCAGTCGATGGAGATGAGGTCCCCCTCGCGCAGCACCTGCCGCGGACTCGGGATCGCGTGCACGACCTGGTCGTTCACGGACGAGCAGATGGATGCCGGATAGCCGTGGTACCCCTTGAAGCTCGGCACCGCGCCGGCGGCCCGGATGGTCTCCTCGGCGATCCGGTCCAGCTCGGCGGTGGAGATCCCGGGCGTGACGGCGTTGCGCATGCGGGCCAGGGCGTCGGCCACGACGACCCCGGCGCGGCGCATGGCGCCGATCTGCTCGGGCGTCTTGAGCTCGATCTCGACCTGATGGTGTGCGGCCATGAAACGTACTTTCCGCCGGCGCTCAGGCGCCGTAGGAACGGAGGGCGTCGATCGCGCGCACGGTGATGTCCTCCACGGGACCCGTCGCGTCGATGCCCACCAGCTTGCCCTGTGCGCCGTAGTAGTCCACCAGCGGCGACGTGTCGCGCGCGTAGACCTTCAGCCGCTCGGCGATGGTCTCGGCCTTGTCGTCGTCGCGCTGGAAGAGCTCGCCGCCGCACCGGTCACAGACCCCGTCGTGCGTCGGCGCGTCGAACTCGATGTGCCAGATCTTGCCGCAGCCACGGCAGGTCCGCCGGCCCGAGAGCCGGCGGATGACCTCTTCGTTCTCGACCACGAGCTCGAGCACGATGTCGAGCCCGGTGCCGAGGTCGGCCAGCAGCTTGTCCAGCGCGTTGGCCTGCGGGACCGTGCGGGGGAAGCCGTCGAGCAGGAAGCCGTCGGTCGCGTCGCCCTCGCTGAGCCGGTCGGACACCATGTTGATGGTGACCTCGTCCGGCACCAGCTGCCCCGCGTCCATGTACCGCTTGGCCTCCACGCCGAGCGGGGTGCCCTGCCCGACGTTGGCCCGGAAGATGTCGCCGGTGGAGATTTTGGGCACGGCGAGGTGCGCGGCGATGTACTCGGCCTGGGTCCCCTTGCCCGCCCCGGGGGGACCTACCAGCACCAGCCTCACTACCGGAGGAACCCTTCGTAGTTGCGCTGCATCAGCTGGCTCTCGATCTGCTTCACCGTCTCGAGGCCCACACCAACAATAATGAGGACCGCGGTGCCACCGAACGGGAAGTTCTGCAGAGCCTGCCCGCCGCCCACGATCCCGATGAGCAGGTTGGGCAGGATCGAGATGATGCCCAGGTAGAGCGCGCCGGGAAGGGTGATGCGGCTGAGGATGAAGTCAAGATACTCGGCGGTGGGCTTGCCCGGGCGGATGCCGGGGACGAATCCACCGTACTTGCGCATGTTGTCCGCCACCTCGGTCGGGTTGAAGGTGATGGACACGTAGAAGTAGGTGAAGAAGATGATCAGCAGGAAGTAGATCGAGATGTGCCAGGCGCTGTTCTGCGGCACGATGTTCCGGTTGATCCACAGGATCGTCTTGTTCGTCGAGTCGGTGCCGGCGAACGAGGTGATCAGCTGCGGGATGTAGAGCAGCGACGAGGCGAAGATGACCGGGATGACACCCGCCTGGTTGACCTTCAGCGGGATGTAGGTCGAGGTGCCGCCGTACATGCGCCGGCCGATCATCCGCTTCGCGTACTGCACCGGGATGCGCCGCTGGGCCTGCTCGAGGAAGACCACGAAGGCGATGACGACGACCGCCAGGCCGACGATCACGAAGAACGTGGTCTTGTTGTCCTGCCAGATCTGGATGCCCTCGAGCGGGAGCCGGGCCGCGATCGAGGTGAAGATGAGGACCGACATGCCGTTGCCGACGCCGCGGTCGGTGACCAGCTCACCCAGCCACATGATGACGCCGGTGCCGGCGGTCATGGTGACGACCAGGCAGGTCAGCGTGAGCCACATCGGGATGCGGCCGGTGTCCGGGATGATCGGGTATTGCGACTGGTCGCACGCGCCGCCGAAGAGCTGGCCGGACCGCGCCAGGGCGACGAACGCCGAGGCCTGCAGGATGCCGAGGCCGAGGGTCAGGTAGCGCGTGTACTGCGTGATCTTCGCCTGGCCGGACTGGCCCTCCTTGCGGAGCTGCTCGAGGCGCGGGATCACCACCGTCAGCAGCTGCAGGATGATGCTCGCGGTGATGTAGGGCATGATGCCCAGCGCGAACACCGACAGCTGGAGCAGTGCCCCACCGGAGAACAGGTTCAACAGGGTGAAGACCTGGTTGTCCTTGCTGTTCTCGACGATGTTGAGGCACTTCTGCACGTTGCCGTAGCTGACGCCCGGGCTGGGCAGGGTCGCGCCGAGCCGGTACACGCCGATCATGAGCAACGTGAACAAGATCTTCTTGCGCAGGTCAGGCGTTCGGAACGCACTAACAAAGGCGGAGAGCAACTTCATCCTCCTGCGCAAGGCGGCCGGTCGTTCGGCCGACGAGGTGGGGTCCGGGTGGTGCGTGTGACTGGGCCGTGCGATTGAGTCGAGCGTGTTACTGCGCAACGGACTCTAACAGGATGTCCGGGGCACATCACGTCCGGCTTTGGATGCGCCGCGTGGCGCCCACCACGGTGGTGGACGCCACGATAGCGCTCTATTCCGAGTCGCCGCCGAGCAGCTTGACAGAGCCGCCGGCCGCCTCGATCTTCTCCTTGGCCGACGCGCTGAACTTGTGCGCGCTGACCTGCAGGTTCACCCCGCCGAGCTCCCCGTCGCCGAGGACCTTGACGAGCTCGCCCTTGCGCACGGCGCCGGCGTCGACCAGCTCGGCCACGCCGACCGTGCCGCCCTGCGGGAACAGCTCCGCGAGGCGTGCAAGGTTCACAACCTGGAACTCGATGCGGTTGCGGTTCCGGAAGCCCTTCATCTTCGGCAGGCGCATGTGCAGGGGGATCTGACCACCCTCGAACGCCGCCGAGATGTTCTTGCGGGCCTTGGAACCCTTGGTACCACGACCGGCGGTCTTGCCCTTGGAGCCCTCACCGCGACCCACACGGGTCTTCTCGGTCTTGGCGCCGGGGGCCGGCCGCAGGTGGTGCAGCTTGATCGTCATGAGTTACTCCACCTCTTCCACCGTGACGAGGTGCGACACGGTGTGGATCATGCCGCGGATCTCCGGGCGATCCTCCTTGACGACCACGTCGCGGATCCGCTTCAGGCCCAGCGAGCGCAGCGTCTCGCGCTGGTTGTGCTTGCCGCCGATCTCGGACCGGATCTGGGTCACCTTGAGACGGGCCATGGCTATGCCCCCGCCCCGGCGCGCGCGGCCAGCATGGCGGCCGGCGCGACATCCTCGACCGGCAGGCCACGGCGCGCGGCCACGGCCTCCGGGGACTCGAGCTTCTTCAGCGCCGCCACCGTCGCGTGGACGATGTTGATGGCGTTGGAGGAGCCGAGGCTCTTGGAGAGCACGTCGTGGATGCCCGCGCACTCCAGGACGGCGCGGACCGGGCCGCCGGCGATGACGCCCGTACCGGCGGAGGCCGGCTTGAGCAGCACCACACCGGCCGCGTCCTCGCCGATCACCGGGTGCGGGATGGACGCCGCGAGCCGCGGGACCTTGAAGAAGTGCTTCTTGGCCTCCTCGACGCCCTTGGCGATGGCCGCGGGCACCTCCTTGGCCTTTCCGTAGCCGACGCCGACCGTGCCGTCGCCGTCGCCGACGATCACCAGGGCGGTGAAGCTGAAGCGACGACCACCCTTCACGACCTTGGCGACGCGGTTGATCGCGACGACCCGCTCGAGGTGCGGGGTCTTCTCGGCGGGCGCGTTGCCGCGGCCGCCTCCCTCACGACGATTCTCGCGACGGCCGCCACCACCTTCTTGGGTGTTACCGGACCCGCCGCCCCTGCGCTGAGGACCAGGCATGAACGTTTCTCCTTAGAACTCGAGTCCGGCTTCGCGGGCGGCGTCCGCCAGCGCCGCGATGCGGCCGGCGTACTTGTTGCCACCACGATCGAAGACGACCTTGCCCACACCCGCGGCCTTGGCCCGGTCGGCGAGGAGCTTGCCGACCTTCGCGGCCTGCGCCTTCTTGTCGCCGTCGGTGCCGCGGATGGTCGCGTCGAGCGTCGAGGCCGAGGCCAGCGTGTGGCCCTTGAGGTCGTCGACGATCTGCGCGGTGATGTTGCGAAGCGAGCGGGTGACCACCAGGCGGGGACGCTCGGCGGTGCCACCGACGTGCTTGCGGATGCGGAAGTGCCGGCGAGCACGCCCCGTGCGGCGCGCGGCGGCAACGCCGCCGGAGTTGCGGCGCTTGAGCAGCGTGGCGCTCATTTCTTACCAGCCTTTCCGGCCTTGCGGCGGATGACCTCGCCCTGGTACCGCACGCCCTTGCCCTTGTACGGCTCCGGCGGGCGAATCTTGCGGATGTTGGCGGCAACCTCGCCGACCTGCTGCTTGTCGATGCCGGCGATGTGGAACACCGTCGGCTTCTCGACCGTGAAGGTGATGCCGGGGGGCGGCGTCACGAGGACCGGGTGCGAGAACCCGAGCGCGAACTCGAGGTCGCTGCCCTTGGCCGTGACGCGGTAACCGGTGCCGGCGATCTCCAGGCTCTTGCGGTAGCCCTCGGTCACGCCGATCACCATGTTGGAGACCAGCGTGCGCGACAGGCCGTGCAGCTCCTTGGACTTCCGCTCGTCGTTCGGGCGGACGACGCTGTAGGTGCCGTCCTCGGCCCGCTCGATCGTGATCGGCTCGGCCAGGGTGTGGCTCAGCTCGCCCTTGGGGCCCTTGACGGTGACGCGGGCGCCGTCGACCTTGATGTCGACACCGGCGGGCACCGTGATCGGCTTACGTCCGATTCGAGACATGTGATGCCTTCCCTTACCAGACGTAGGCGAGGACTTCCCCGCCCACCCCTCGCTTGCGAGCCTGCTTGTCGGTCAGCAGACCCTGGGACGTCGAGATGATGGCCACGCCGAGGCCGCCGAGCACGCGCGGCATGTCGACCGACTTCGCGTACACGCGGAGGCCGGGCTTCGACACGCGGCGGATGCCGGCGAGGCTGCGCTCACGGTTCTGGCCGTACTTCAGGTCGACGACAAGGGTCTTGCCGACCTTGCCCTCTTCCGGGTCCTGAACCAGCCACGCGGACACGTAGCCCTCGGACTTGAGCACCTCGGCGATGTTCGCCTTGATCTTCGAATATGGCATCGACACCCGGTCGTGGTACGCCTGGTTGGCGTTGCGCAGACGGGTCAGCATGTCTGCGATCGGGTCGGTCATGGTCATGGGTTTGTCAGCCTTTCTCGCCGCGGTTCCGCACCGGGTCGGTGGGCCTGCGGCGAAGGAGGATTACCAGGAAGCCTTGGAAACGCCGGGCAGTTCGCCACGGTGCGCCATCTCACGGATGCACACGCGGCACAGGCCGAACTTGCGGTAGACGGCCTTGGGCCGGCCGCAGCGCTGGCAGCGGGTGTACGCGCGGACCGCGAACTTGGGCTTCGCGGCGGCCTTGAGGACAAGGGCCTTCTTCGCCATTGGTCAGTTCTCCCTAGTTCTCACGGAAGGGGAAGCCGAGCAGCTTGAGCAGCGCGCGACCTTCCTCGTCCGTGCGGGCGGTGGTGACCACGGTGATGTCCATCCCTCGCGGCCGGTCGATGCGGTCCTGGTCGATCTCGTGGAACACCGACTGCTCGGTGAGACCGAACGTGTAGTTGCCGTTGCCGTCGAGCTTGCGCCCGTCGAGGCCGCGGAAGTCGCGGATACGCGGCAGCGCGATCGACAGCAGGCGGTCCAGGAACTCCCACATGCGGTCGTTGCGCAGGGTGACCTTGGCGCCGATCGGCATGCCCTCGCGCAGCTTGAACTGCGCGATCGACTTGGTGGCCCGCCGGACCTGCGGCTTCTGGCCGGTGATGGTGGCCAGGTCGCGCACCGCGCCGTCGATGAGCTTGGAGTCGCGAGCAGCCTCGCCGACACCCATGTTCACGACGACCTTCACCACGCCGGGGATCTGCATGACGTTGTCGTACTTGAACTGGTCCCGCATCGCGCCGGCGATCTCGTCGCGGTAGCGCTGCTTGAGGCGCGGGTTCACCTTCTCGACCGTCGTCATCACAGTTCCTTACCGGAACGGCGGGACACGCGGGTCTTCACGCCGTTCTCGTCCTCGCGGGAGCCGACCCGGGTCGCGTTGCCGTCCGAGTCGATCACCATCACGTTCGAGATGTGGATCGGGGCTTCCTGCGTCACGATGCCGCCGGTCTTCGAGCCCCGCTGGGTGGTGCGGATGCGGGTGTGCTTCTTGACCCGGTTCACGCCCTCCACGAGGACCTTGTCCTCGCGGGGAAGCGCGGCGAGGACCTTGCCGCGGGAACCCTTGTCCTTGCCCGCGATGACGAGGACGGTGTCGCCCTTCTTGACCTTCATGGCTACAACACCTCCGGCGCGAGCGAGATGATCTTCATGAAACGCTTGTCCCGCAGCTCGCGACCGACGGGGCCGAAGATGCGGGTACCGCGCGGGTCGCCGCCGTCCTTGATGATCACAGCGGCGTTCTCGTCGAAGCGGATGTACGAGCCGTCCGGCCGGCGCCGCTCCTTCGTGGTGCGGACGACGACGGCCTTGACCACGTCGCCCTTCTTCACGCCGGCGCCCGGGATGGCGTCCTTCACCGTGGCCACGATGATGTCGCCGATACCTGCATAGCGGCGGCCGGAGCCACCGAGAACGCGGATGCAGAGAATCTCCCGAGCACCCGTGTTGTCGGCGACGCGCAGCCGCGACTCCTGCTGAATCACGCTTGTCTCCTAATGTCTGCCAGTTCTCGGCGCCGGCCCGAGGCGATCCTGGGCACCGGCGCCGAGCTTGGCGGAACGACGGCCTTACTTGGCCTTTTCGAGGATCTCCACGACCCGCCAGCGCTTGGTCGCCGACAGGGGGCGGGTCTCCATGAGCAGCACCCGGTCGCCGACGCCGCAAGCGTTCTGCTCGTCGTGCGCCTTCAGCTTGCTGGTGCGGCGCATGACCTTGCCGTACAGCGGGTGCTTGACCTGGTCCTCGACCGCCACGACGACGGTCTTGTTCATCTTGTCGCTGACCACGAGGCCCTCACGGACCTTGCGGCGGCCGCGCACCTCGGTGCCCGACTCGGTCGTCTGCTCGCTCATGCTCATGCCACCTCAGCCACAGCGTCGGGCGCGGCCGAAAGACCCAGCTCGCGCTCGCGCATGATCGTGTAGATCCGGGCGATGTCCCTGCGGATGGTCTGCAGGCGCCCGTGGTTGTCCAGCTGGCCGGTGGCCGACTGCACGCGGAGATTGAACAGCTCCGCCTTGGCTTCCCGCAGCTTCTCGACCAGGGCCTCGTCGGACTGCTCACGCAGCTCGGTCGCCTTGATACCGGCGGCCATCACACATCAGCCCCTTCGCGCGTGACGATCCGGCACTTCAGCGGAAGCTTGTGGATCGCGCGGCGCATTGCTTCCCTGGCGATCTGCTCGTTCGGGAACGACATCTCGAAGAGAATCCGGCCCGGCTTGATGTTGGCCACCCACCACTCGGGCGAACCCTTACCGGAACCCATCCGGGTCTCGGCCGGCTTCTTGGTGATGGAGCGGTCCGGGAAGATCGTGATCCAGACCTTGCCACCACGGCGGATGTGCCGGGTCATCGCGATACGGGCCGCCTCGATCTGGCGGTTCGTGATGTACGCGGGCTCGAGGGCCTGAATACCGAACTCACCGAAGACCACGCGGGTGCCGCCCTTGGCCGGGCCGTGCCGGTCCGGGTGGTGCGGCTTGCGGAAGCCCTTCGGGGGCTTACGAGGGATCAGCATTCGTCAGCCCTCCTGCTGCGTCTCTGCCGGAGCGGCGGCGGGCGCCTCCGCGGCGGGGGCGCTGTCGCCGGCGGCCGCCTCAGCGGCGTGCGCGGCGGCCGCGGCCCGGCCGGCCTCGGTGCCACCGGCGGTCGTGCCGGAGGAACCGGAGCGACCGCGGCGCGGACGCTCGGGCCGGTCGGCACGGTCACGGCGGCCACGGGACGGAGCGGCCTCGGCCGGCGCCTCGCGACCCGGAACGGCGTCGCCCTTGTAGATCCAGACCTTCACGCCGATGCGGCCGAAGGTCGTACGGGCCTCGAAGAAGCCGTACTCGATGTTCGCGCGCAGCGAGTGCAGCGGCACGCGACCCTCGCGGTAGAACTCGGTGCGGCTCATCTCCGCGCCGCCGAGACGGCCGGAGACCTGCACCCGAATTCCGCGCACGAGCGGGTTCTTCATCGCCGACTGCATCGACTTGCGCATCGCGCGGCGGAAGCTGACGCGGCTGGACAGCTGCTCGGCCACGGCCTGCGCGACGAGCTGAGCATCCGACTCGGGGCTCTTCACCTCGAGGATGTTCAGCTGCACCTGCTTGCCGGTGAGCTTCTCGAGCTCGGCGCGGATGCGGTCCGCCTCGGCGCCCTTGCGGCCGATGACGATGCCCGGGCGGGCCGTGTGGATGTCCACGCGGACCCGGTCGCGGGTGCGCTCGATGTCGACCTTGGCGATGCCGGCCCGCTCCAGGCCCTTGGACATCATCCGACGGATCTTGACGTCCTCGGCGATGTAGTCCTTGTAGAGCTTGTCGGCGTACCAGCGGGACTTCCAGTCGGTGCTGATGCCGAGCCGGAACCCGTGCGGGTGAACCTTCTGACCCATTACTCGGTCCCTTCCTCGGCCTCAGCCTCGTCGGCGTCAGCCTTCTTGGCCTCCGCCTGCTTGGCGGGCGCGGCCTTCTTCGCCGGAGCCTTCTTGGCGGCCGTCTTCTTGGCCGGCTTCGACTCCACCTCGTCGACCTCGTCGGTCTCCGGGGTCACGGCCTTGGCCGCCTTGGTCGCCTTGGCCACGCCGGCCTTCGCCGCGCGGGCCTGAGCGGCCGGGACGCTCTCGACCACGATCGTGATGTGGCTGGTGCGCTTGCGGATCCGGTACGCCCGGCCCTGCGCCCGCGGCCGGAACCGCTTCAGCGTGGGGCCCTCGTCGACGTAGGCCTCGGCGACCAGGAGCGAATCGGGGTCGAGTCGCTCGTTGTTCTCTGCGTTGGCAATGGCGCTCGCGAGCACCTTGTAGACCGGCTCGCTCGCCGACTGCGGCGCGAACTGCAGCACCGTGAGCGCCTCGCGCGCGGGGAGACCGCGCACAAGGTTCACCACACGGCGCGCCTTCATCGGCGACACGCGGACGTGCCGCGCGATCGCCCGCGCACCGGGCAGCGCCGCCTCGCTCTTCGTTGGCATCGGGAAATCCTCTTGATTCCTATCGGCTGCCTTAGCGGCGGCGGCTCTTCCGGTCGTCCTTCTCGTGACCCTTGAACGTGCGGGTCAGCGCGAACTCGCCGAGCTTGTGCCCGACCATCGCCTCGGTCACGAAGACGGGCACGTGCTTGCGTCCGTCGTGGACGGCGATCGTGTGGCCGAGCATCTCGGGGACGATCGTCGACCGGCGCGACCAGGTCTTGATGACGTTCTTGGAGTTCTTGGCGTTCTGGACTTCCACCTTCTTGATCAGGTGGTCGTCAACGAACGGGCCCTTCTTCAGGCTGCGAGGCATTGCTCAGGCTCCTTAGCCGCGCTTCCGGGTGGCGTAACGCCGACGGACGATGAGACGGTCGCTCGGCTGGCCCTTGCGCCGCGTACGGCCCTCCGGCTTGCCCTTCGGGTTGACCGGGTGGCGACCACCCGAGGTCTTACCCTCACCACCACCGTGCGGGTGGTCGATGGGGTTCATCGCGACACCACGGACGGTCGGGCGCTTGCCCTTCCACCGCATACGGCCGGCCTTGCCCCAGTTGATGTTCGACTGGTCGGCGTTGCCGATCTCGCCGACGGTGGCACGGCAGTGCACGTCGACGCGCCGGATCTCACCCGAGGGCATACGCAGCGTGGCGTACTGGTCCTCGCGGCCGAGCAGCTGAATGCCGACGCCGGCCGAGCGGGCGAGCTTGGCGCCGCCGCCCGGGCGCAGCTCCACCGCGTGCACGGTGGTGCCGACCGGGATGTTGCGCAGCGGCAGGTTGTTGCCCGGCTTGATGTCCGCGCCGGCACCGGCCTCGACCGCGTCGCCCTGCTTGAGGTCCTTCGGCGCGATGATGTAGCGCTTCTCGCCGTCGGCGTAGTGCAGCAGGGCGATGCGCGCGGTGCGGTTGGGGTCGTACTCGATGTGCGCGACCTTGGCGGGAATCCCGTCCTTGTCCGCACGCCGGAAGTCGATCAACCGGTACTGGCGCTTGTGCCCGCCGCCCTGGTGCCGAGCGGTGACCCGCCCGTGGACGTTGCGGCCGCCCTTGTTCGGCAGCGGCACGAGGAGCGACTTCTCGGGCGTCGATCGGGTGATCTCGGCGAAGTCGGAAACGCTCGAGCCACGACGACCGGGGGTCGTCGGCTTGTATTTACGGATAGCCATCGTCTATACCCCTCAGCTGACCGGTCCGCCGAAGGCTTCGATCCGGTCACCCTCGGCGAGCTTCACCATTGCCCGCTTCGTGTCCTTGCGCTTGCCCCAACCCGTGCGGGTCCGCTTGCGCTTGCCTTCGCGGTTGATGGTGTTGACCGTCAGGACGCGGACGTTGAAGATCTGCTGGATCGCGATCTTGATCTCGGTCTTGTTGGCGTCCGGGTGCACCAGGAACGTGTACCAGTTGCGGTTGAGCTCGCTGTAGCTCTTCTCCGAGACCACCGGCTGGATGATCACGTCCCGCGGGTCGGCGATCGTCGCCATGGCTCAGCCCTCCTCGTTGCTGTCGGCGTCGGCGCTTGCGCCCGACTCGGCCGGCACCCCGAGGAACTCGTCCAGCGCCGTGGTGGTGAACACCACGTCGTCGGCGACGAGCACGTCATGGGTGTTGAGCTGGTCGGCCACCAGCAGGTGGACCGACTGCTCGTTGCGCAGGCTGAGCCAGTTGGCCTCGTCGTCGCGGGCGAGCACCACGAGCACCCGGCGGGCCTCGGTGATGCCGCGCAACGCGGCGAGCGCGTCCTTGGTCTTCGGCGTCTCGCCCTCGATGAAGGTCTCGACGACGTGGACGCGGCCCTCGCGGGCACGGTCCGACAGCGCACCGCGCAGGGCGGCGGCCTTCATCTTCTTGTTCACCCGCTGGGTGTAGTCGCGCGGCACGGGGCCGTGGACCACGCCACCACCGGTGAACTGCGGCGCGCGGATCGAGCCCTGACGGGCGCGGCCGGTGCCCTTCTGCTTGTACGGCTTCTTGCCACCGCCGGCGACCTCGCCGCGGGACTTCGCCTTGTGCGTGCCCTGCCGCGCGGCGTTGAGCTGCGCGACAACGACCTGGTGCATCAGCGGGATGCTGGCCTGGGCGTCGAAGATGTCGTCGGGGAGCTCGACGGAGCCGTTGGTGGTGCCGTCGGCCTTACGAACGTCGACGGAGGTCATTTGGTGATCCCGCCCTTCTGCGCCTTCGCCTCGATCTTGGCCGCGCTGCGCAGGAGCACGAGGCTGCCCTTCGGGCCGGGGACGGCGCCCCGGACCAGGATCAGGCCCTGCTCGGCGTCGACCGCCTGAACGGTGACGTTCTGCACGGTGAAGCGCGCGCCACCCATGCGACCGGCCATGCGGACACCCTTGAACACGCGGCCCGGGGTCGCGCAGGCGCCGATGGAACCGGGCGAGCGGTGCTTGCGCTCGACACCGTGGCTGGCCCGCAGGCCGTGGAAGCCGTGCCGCTTCATGACACCGGCGTAACCCTTGCCCTTGGTGCGGCCGGTGACGTCGATGCGCTGGCCGGCGGCGAAGGAGTCGGCGCCGATCTCCTGGCCGAGCGAGTACTCGCCGGCGTCGGAGGTGCGCAGCTCCACGATGTGCCGGCGCGGCGCGACGTCCGCCTTGGCGAAGTGGCCGGCGCGCGGCTTGTTGACCTTGCGCGGGTCGATCTGCCCCCACGCGAGCTGAACCGCCGAGTACCCGTCGTTGTCGGGCGTGCGCACCTGGGTCACGACGCACGGGCCGGCCTGCACCACGGTCACCGGGACAACCTTGCCGTTGTCCCAGACCTGGGTCATGCCGAGCTTCTCACCCAGGATGCCCTTGACTTGCCTGTCCATAAGTCCGAGTCCCTACAGCTTGATCTCGATGTCGACACCGGCCGGCAGGTCGAGCCGCATCAGCGAGTCGACGGTCTTCGGCGTGGGGTCGATGATGTCGATCAGACGCTTGTGCGTGCGCATCTCGAAGTGCTCGCGCGAGTCCTTGTACTTGTGCGGCGAGCGGATCACGCAGTAGCGGTTGATCTCAGTGGGCAGCGGCACCGGCCCAGCGACCTGAGCCCCGGTGCGCGTGACCGTCTCGACGATCTTCCGCGCCGAGGAGTCGACGACCTCGTGGTCGTAGGCCTTGAGCCGGATGCGGATCTTCTGTCCCGCCATGGTGGCTTCAGTTCCCTCTCTCATGCGGGGCTTCGCAACCCCGCCAAACCCCGAAGGGTCCGGTGCCGCCTAATGTGTTTGTCCGACCCCCGCGGTCGGGCGTGTCGCGGCCAAGGGCCAGGCTCCGCCATATGCGATTTCCCGCTGTGGAGACCTACCCCAGGGCGTGCCACGCCCGTCGAGGGGATCCGCGCCGGTCCAGGGGACCGACGCCGCGCAGAAGCGGTCGAGACTGTTCAACGAGCAGTCTCGACCGCCCCACGACGCAACCCGTCCATTATGCCGCAACCATCGCGACAAAGTGAAATCGGGGTACCTCTGGTGCTACTTGATGATCTTCGTCACGCGGCCGGCGCCGACGGTACGGCCACCCTCGCGGATCGCGAAGCGGAGGTTCTCCTCCATCGCGATGGGCTGGATGAGCTGCACCGCCATGCTGGTGTTGTCGCCCGGCATGACCATCTCGGTGCCCTCGGGCAGCGTGACGACGCCGGTGACGTCCGTGGTGCGGAAGTAGAACTGCGGCCGGTAGTTCTGGAAGAACGGGGTGTGCCGGCCACCCTCCTCCTTGGAGAGGATGTAGACGGTCGCCTCGAACTCGGTGTGCGGGGTGTTGCTGCCCGGCTTCACCACGACCATGCCGCGCTCGACGTCCTCGCGCTTGATACCGCGCAGGAGCAGGCCGACGTTCTCACCGGCACGCGCCTCGTCGAGGATCTTGCGGAACATCTCGATGGCGGTGCAGGTGGTCTTCATCGACTTGGCCTTGATGCCGACGATCTCGACTTCCTCGTTCGGCTTGAGGATGCCGCGCTCGACACGACCGGTCACGACCGTGCCACGACCGGTGATCGTGAAGACGTCCTCGACGGGCATGAGGAACGGCTTCTCGGTCTCGCGCTCGGGCTGCGGGATCGCGGTGTCGACGGCGGTCATGAGCTCCATGAGAGCGTCCGACCACTTCTGGTCGCCCTCGAGAGCCTTGAGCGCCGAGACGCGCACGACCGGAGCGTCGTCGCCCGGGAACTCCTGGCTCGACAGCAGCTCACGGACCTCGAGCTCGACGAGCTCGAGGAGCTCCTCATCGTCGACCATGTCGCTCTTGTTGAGCGCCACGACGATGTACGGCACACCGACCTGGCGGGCCAGCAGCACGTGCTCGCGGGTCTGCGGCATCGGGCCGTCGGTCGCCGCCACCACCAGGATCGCGCCGTCCATCTGCGCGGCACCGGTGATCATGTTCTTGATGTAGTCGGCGTGACCCGGGCAGTCGACGTGCGCGTAGTGCCGGGCCTCGGTCTGGTACTCGACGTGCGCGATCGAGATCGTGATGCCGCGGGCCTTCTCCTCCGGCGCCTTGTCGATCTCGTCGAACGGCGTGTACGGGTTCACGTCCGGCATCCGGTCGTGCAGCACCTTGGTAATGGCCGCCGTCAGCGTCGTCTTACCGTGGTCGATGTGACCGATGGTGCCGATGTTGACGTGCGGCTTAGTCCGCTCGAACTTCGCCTTCGCCACTGGTGTCCTCCTGTGGACTTCTTGGTTCACGGTGCGCCGACGCTGGAAGCGCCGACGCACCCTGTCGACTTGGGTCTGGCGGCCTAACTAAGCCTCAGCCCCGCTGACACAGCCTCACGGCCATTACCGGCGGTTTTACTCGCCGGTTGCCTTCGCGATGATCTCCTTCGCCACGTTCGCGGGAACCTCGGCGTAGGAGTCGAACTGCATCGAGTAGCTCGCCCGGCCCTGAGTCTTCGACCGCAGGTCGCCGACGTAGCCGAACATCTCCGACAACGGCACGGTGGCGCGGACGACACGGGCGCCGCCACGCTCCTCCATCGCCTGGATGGTGCCACGCCGGGAGTTGAGGTCGCCGATGACGTCGCCCATGTTCTCCTCGGGCGTCGTCACCTCCACCGCCATGAGCGGCTCGAGCAGCACGGGGTTGGCGCGGCGAGCCGCGTCCTTGAGCACCATCGAGCCGGCGATCTTGAACGCCATCTCGGAGGAGTCGACCTCGTGGTACTGCCCGTCCAGCAGCGTCAGCTTGATGCCGACGAGCGGGAAGCCCGCCAGGACGCCGTACTGCATCGCGTCCTGCGCGCCGGCGTCGACCGAGGGGATGAACTCCTTCGGGATGCGACCACCGGTGACGGCGTTGACGAACTCGTACGTGGGGCCATCGGCGCTGGTCTCCAGCGGCTCGAGCTTGATGATCACTCGGGCGTACTGGCCGGAGCCACCCGTCTGCTTCTTGTGGGTGTACTCGACCTTCTCCGCGACGGCCTTGATCGTCTCGCGGTAGGCCACCTGCGGCTTGCCGATGTTGGCCTCGACGTTGAACTCGCGCCGCATGCGGTCGACGAGGATGTCGAGGTGCAGCTCGCCCATGCCGGCGATGACCGTCTGCCCGGTCTCCTCGTCGTTCTTGACGCGGAAGGTCGGGTCCTCCTCGGCCAGGCGCTGGATGGCGGTGCCCAGCTTCTCCTGGTCGGCCTTCGTCTTGGGCTCGATGGCCACCTCGATGACCGGCTCCGGGAAGGTCATCGACTCGAGGATGACCGGGTTGGCCGGGTCGCACAGCGTGTCACCGGTGGTGGTCTGCTTGAGACCCTGCACGGCGATGATGTCGCCGGCACCGGCGCTGCTGCGCTCCTCACGCTTGTTCGCGTGCATCTGGTAGATCTTGCCGATCCGCTCCTTGCGGTCCTTGGTGGAGTTGACCACCTGGGTGCCGGAGTCGAGCGTGCCGGAGTAGATGCGCACGTAGGTGAGCTTGCCGAGGTGCTTGTCCGTCTGGATCTTGAAAGCAAGACCCGAGAACGGCTCGTCCACCGACGGCTTGCGCAGCAGCGGCGTCTCGCCGTCCGTCGCGATGCCCTCGATGGCCGGGATGTCCAGCGGCGAGGGCAGGAAGTCCACGACGGCGTCGAGCATGGGCTGCACGCCCTTGTTCTTGAACGCCGAGCCACACACGACCGGGTTCAGCTTGCCGGCGATGGTGGCCTTGCGGATCGCGGCCTTGAGCTCCTTGACGTCGAACGTGTCGCCGTCGAGGTAGCGGACCATGATCTCGTCGTCGGTCTCGGACAGCGTCTCGAGGAGCTTGTCCCGGTACTCGTTGGCCTGCTCGACCAGGTCCGCCGGGATGTCCTCGATGGCGTAGTCCTCGCCCTTCTGGGTCTCGCCGCGCCAGGTCAGCGCGCGCATCTCCAGCAGGTCGACGACACCGATGTGGTCGCCTTCGAGGCCGATCGGAATCTGCAGCACCAGCGGGGTGGCGTTGAGCCGGTCGACCATCATCTGCACGCAGCGGAAGAAGTCGGCCCCGGTCCGGTCCAGCTTGTTGACGAAGCACATACGCGGGACGTTGTACTTGTCCGCCTGCCGCCAGACGTTCTCGGTCTGCGGCTCCACGCCGGCGACGCCGTCGTAGACCGCCACCGCACCGTCCAGGACGCGCAGCGACCGCTCGACCTCGACCGTGAAGTCGACGTGGCCGGGCGTGTCGATGATCTGGATCGTGTGGCCCTTCCACTCGCACTTGGTGGCGGCGGAGGTGATGGTGATGCCGCGCTCCTGCTCCTGCTCCATCCAGTCCATGACCGCCGCGCCCTCGTGGACCTCGCCGATCTTGTACGTGATGCCGGTGTAGAAGAGGATGCGCTCGGTCGTCGTCGTCTTACCGGCGTCGATGTGCGCCATGATGCCGATGTTGCGGACCTTGGCGAGGGCGGCGTCTACGGCAGCCACTACAAATCCCTACTTCGTCTCTCGTCGGATGTGCTGAGAAGCGACGCTTACCAGCGGTAGTGCGCGAAGGCCTTGTTGGACTCCGCCATCTTGTGGGTGTCTTCGCGGCGCTTCACCGAAGCACCGAGACCGTTGCTGGCGTCCAGCAGCTCGTTCATCAGCCGCTCGGTCATGGTCTTCTCGCGCCGGGCGCGGGAGTAGGTGACCAGCCAGCGCAGGCCCAGCGTCGTCGCCCGGGGAGGGCGGACCTCGACCGGCACCTGGTAGGTCGCGCCACCGACGCGGCGGCTGCGGACCTCGAGGGTCGGCTTGACGTTGTCCATGGCGCGCTTGAGCGTCACCACGGGGTCGGTGCCGGTCTTCTCGCGGGCGCCCTCGAGCGCGCTGTACACGATGCGCTCGGCGAGCTGGCGCTTGCCCTCGACCAGGATCTTGTTGATCAGCTGGGTGACGAGCAGCGAGTTGTAGACCGGGTCCGCCACGAGCGGCCGGCGCGGCGCGGGGCCTTTACGCGGCATGTCAGCTCTTCTCCTTCTTCGCGCCGTAACGGCTGCGGGCCTGCTTGCGGTTGCGGACACCCTGGGTGTCCAGCGAACCACGGATGATCTTGTACCGGACGCCGGGCAGGTCCTTCACACGGCCGCCACGGACCAGCACGATCGAGTGCTCCTGAAGGTTGTGACCGACACCGGGGATGTAGGCCGTCACCTCGATGCCGTTGCTCAGTCGCACACGGGCCACCTTGCGAAGCGCCGAGTTGGGCTTCTTCGGCGTGGTGGTGTACACACGCGTGCAGACGCCCCGCCGCTGCGGGCTTCCCTTGAGCGCCGGCGTCTTGGTCTTGCTCAGCTTCGCCTGGCGGCCCTTGCGGACCAGCTGCTGGATCGTAGGCACTGGGCCTGCCTCTCCCTTCGGCCTCGCGGCCGCAACGTCTTCTCTTCTGTCTCCCGGCGTGACCGGCACCCGCGGTCGGGCGTGTCGCCCGTTCCGCGGCCCGGCCCGATTGATCCCAGCCCGGGGTTGTGGTCCGCACCCACCCTCACTCCCGCGGAGCGGGGCCGATGTGGGCGCACGCACGAGTTGCCCGGCAATGCCGGGCACGAGGGGAAAGAGTACCCACCGTGAGGACGCTGGTCAAAATCGCCCGGGGCGCCCGCCGACGGAACACTCTTCACACCAAGAGTACCTGGTCGCGGATCGAAGTGTCCGGGGGGCTCGTTTCCCGTGCTCAACTGCCCGAATTCGCACCCGTCCGGCGGTCCTCGCGGGTCCCGCGCCGCTCGGCTCATCGCGGATCGCGCGGCGCTCGGCTCGTCGCGGGGCGCGGCGCTCGGCTCGTCGCGGGTTGCCGGTCGCGCGTCGCTCTGCTCATCGCCGACGTCAGCGCTCAGCTCGTCGCGGTCGCGCGGCGCTCAGCTCATCGCCGACGCCAGCGCTCAGCTCATCGCGGACGTCAGCGCTCAGCTCATCGCGAAGGTCAGCAGGATGACCAGGACCGCGAGGCCGCCGCCGACGCAGCCCAGGACGATGCCGGTGATTGCCATGCCTCGGCCGCTGACCGCCACGCCCGTGCCCGCGGCCCGACGGATCTGGCGGGTGGCGGCGAGGGCCAGGCCGACCGCACCCGCGCCGAGAAAGACACCCAGGACGGTGAACGCGCCGGCCGCGGCGAGGCCCCAGCCCTCGGAGGCGCCGGTGAGCCCCAGGCACATCGCGAACAGCGCGACCAGGATCGAGGCGATGCCGGCGATCAGGGAGCCGATGGACGGGCCGCTGGGCGTGGCCGCCACGGCCGGGTAGGCGACCCCGAACGGGGTGCCCTCCACGGCGTCCACGCGCATGGCCGGGGCCAGCGCGGGCGACGGCGGGCCCACCGGTGCCGTGTACATGGGCGGCGGCGCACCGTGACCCACCGGCGCACCGTAGGCGGGCTGCGGCGCACCGTACGCCGGTGGCAGCGGCACACCGTGACCCGCCGACTGCGGCGCACCGTACGCCGGCGGTTGCGGCGCACCGTAGGCCGGCGGCTGCGGCGCACCGTGACCCGCCGGCGCCGGGGCACCGTGACCCGGCGGCTGCGGCGCACCGTGAGCGGGCGGCTGCGGCGCACCATAGGCGGATTGCGGCGGGCCGTAGCCGGGCGACGACGGCGGCTGGTACGGCGGGTACGACATCTAGTTCACCGTCGAGTCGAAGTCGGTGCCGCGCTGGCGGGCGTAATGCAGCAGGCCGATGATGGCCAGCACCACGAGGCCGGCGATGGCGAGCACGATCCCGGTCCAGGCCAGCCGTACGCCGCTGCGCAGACGGCGGGAGCCCAGCAGGAAGCCCTCCGCGGCGACCAGTTCGCCGCGCGACTCGCGGGCCATGAGCAGCGCCAGCGTCGCCGGGATCACCCCACCGAGGAACGGCCCGGTGACGACCGACAGCAGGCCCAGGCCGAACACGGCGGTGGCCTTGGTCGCCCGGACGGGGTCCGGATCCAGCGGATGCCGGGTCGATGACGTCACGAGTCGACTCTATCCGGTGAACGCCGCCGGTTCCCTCCGGTGCGGTGCACGGCTTCGCCCGGTCGAACGGCGCACGGCCTCGCCCGCCCGAACGCTGCACCGCCTCGCCCGGCCGAACGGCGAACGGCCTCGCCCGCCCGAACGCTGCACCGCCTCGCCCGGCGGGACGGGGCGCGGCCGGACACGGTCCTCGACCGAACGGCGCACGGCTTCGCCCAGCCGAACAGCGCACGGCTTCGCCCGGCTGAACGGCGAAGGGGCGGAGACCCCGGAAGGTCCCCGCCCCTTGTTGCCTTGCTCGTGCGACTTACCGGAAGGAGCCCAGGTCGAAGTCGTCCAGCGGGACGGCCTGGCCACTCGCGGGCCCGAAGCCGTAGTCGGCCTCCGGGTAACCGGTCATCGAGTAGACCTTCGCCTTCGCCTCCTCGGTCGGCTCGACCCGGATGCTGCGGTACTTGCTGATGCCAGTACCGGCCGGGATGAGCTTTCCGATGATGACGTTCTCCTTCAGACCGATCAGCGAGTCGCTGCGCGCGTGGATCGCGGCATCGGTCAGCACCCGGGTCGTCTCCTGGAACGAGGCCGCGGACAGCCACGACTCCGTCGCCAGCGACGCCTTGGTGATGCCCATGAGCACCGGACGACCCGCGGCCGGCTCACCGCCCTCGGCGACGACGCGGCGGTTCTCCGCCTCGAACATCGCGCGGTCGACGAGCACGCCCGGCAGGAACTCGGTCGAGCCGGAGTCGATGACCGTCACCCGCTTGAGCATCTGGCGGATGATGATCTCGATGTGCTTGTCGTGGATGAGCACACCCTGCGAGCGGTACACCTCCTGGACCTCGGACGTCAGGTGCACCTGCACCGCCCGGGGACCCATGATGCGCAGCAGCTCGTGCGGGTCGATCGTGCCCTCGGTGAGCTTCTCGCCCACCTCGACGTGCTCGCCGTCCTGGATCCGCAGCTTGACGCGGCGGCTGAGCTTGTCGTGGACGATCTCGTCGCTGCCGTCGTCCGGCACGATGATGATCTTCCGCATCCGCTCGCCGTCCTCGATGCGCACGCGGCCGGGGGTGTCGGCGATGGGCGCCTTACCCTTCGGCACGCGGGCCTCGAAGATTTCCGTGACACGGGGCAGACCCTGGGTGATGTCCTCACCGGCGACACCACCGGTGTGGAAGGTACGCATCGTCAGCTGCGTGCCCGGCTCACCGATGGACTGGGCGGCGATGATGCCGACCGCCTCGCCGACGTCGACCGTCTTGCCCGTGGGCAGCGACCGGCCGTAGCAGGCGCCGCAGACACCGAGCTTCGACTCGCAGGTGAGCACGCTGCGGACCCGGACCGTCTCCACGTTGGCCGCGACCAGCGCGTCGACCACCATCGAGTTGATGTCCGTGCCGCGCTCGGCGACCATGCGGCCGTCCGGGTCACGCACGTCGTCGGCCAGGGTGCGGGCGTGCACACCGGTCTCCGCGTGGGTGTGGATGCGCATGACGCCGTTGTCGAGCTCGCCCACCGCCATCGGGATGGCGCGGTCGGTGCCGCAGTCCTCCTCGCGGATGATGACGTCCTGCGACACGTCGACCAGACGACGGGTCAGGTAACCCGAGTCGGCGGTACGCAGCGCGGTGTCGGCCAGACCCTTGCGGGCACCGTGGGTGGAGATGAAGTACTCCAGCACGGACAGACCCTCCCGGTAGCTGGCCTTGATCGGCCGCGGGATGATCTCGCCCTTCGGGTTGGCCACCAGGCCACGGATCGCGGCGATCTGGCGGAGCTGAAGGAGGTTACCGCGGGCACCCGAGTTGATCATCTTCCACAACGGGTTCTCGCGCGGCAGCGCGCTCTCCATCTCCTTGGCCACCTCGCCGGTCGCCTTGGTCCAGATCTCGATGAGCTCGCCGCGACGCTCCTCGGCGGTCATGAGACCACGCTGGTACTGCTTGTCGATCCGCTCGGCCTCCTTCTCGTAGCGCTCGAGGATCTCGCGCTTACGAGGTGGCTGGATGACGTCCTCCATGCCGATGGTGACGCCGGACCAGGTGGCCCAGTGGAAGCCGGCCAGCTTCAACGCGTCCAGGGCGGCCGCGAGGGAGACCTTCGGGAACCGCTCGGCGAGGTCGTTGACGATCGCCGAGAGCTGACCCTTGCGGATCTCGTAGTTCACGAAGCGGTACCCCACGGGGAGCGCCTCGTTGAACAGCACGCGCCCGAGCGTCGTCTCGACGATCACCGGCTCGCCCGGCTGCCAGCCCTCCGGCGCTTCCCACGGCTGCGCACCGACGCCGTTGTCGACGCCGACGATGTCCTTCAGCCGGATCCGCACCGGCGCCTGCAGGTGCAGCTCGCCGTTGTCGAACGCCATCCGCGCCTCGGCGTCGGAGCTGAAGGTCCGCCCCTCGCCCAGCAGGTTCTTCTGGATGTGCGAGAGGTGGTACAGGCCGATGACCATGTCCTGGGTGGGCATGGTGACCGGCTTGCCGTCGGCCGGCTTGAGGATGTTGTTGCTGGACAGCATGAGGATGCGGGCCTCGGCCTGCGCCTCCGCGGACAGCGGCACGTGCACGGCCATCTGGTCGCCGTCGAAGTCGGCGTTGAAGGCGGTGCAGACGAGCGGGTGGATCTGGATCGCCTTGCCCTCGACCAGCTGCGGCTCGAAGGCCTGGATGCCCAGGCGGTGCAGGGTCGGCGCGCGGTTGAGCAGCACCGGGTGCTCCGCGATGACCTCCTCCAGCACGTCCCACACGACCGGGCGCTGACGCTCGACCATGCGCTTGGCCGACTTGATGTTCTGCGCGTGGTTGAGGTCCACCAGGCGCTTCATCACGAACGGCTTGAACAGCTCCAGGGCCATCTGCTTGGGCAGGCCGCACTGGTGCAGCTTGAGCTGCGGGCCGACGACGATGACCGAACGGCCGGAGTAGTCGACGCGCTTGCCCAGCAGGTTCTGCCGGAAGCGACCCTGCTTGCCCTTGAGCATGTCGGACAGCGACTTCAGCGGCCGGTTGCCCGGACCGGTGACGGGACGACCGCGGCGGCCGTTGTCGAACAGCGCGTCGACGGCCTCCTGCAGCATCCGCTTCTCGTTGTTGACGATGATCTCGGGGGCGCCCAGGTCGATCAGGCGCTTGAGCCGGTTGTTGCGGTTGATCACCCGGCGGTACAGGTCGTTGAGGTCGCTGGTGGCGAAGCGGCCACCGTCGAGCTGCACCATCGGGCGCAGGTCCGGCGGGATGACCGGGACGCAGTCCAGCACCATGCCGAGCGGCGAGTTCGCGGTGTTGAGGAACGCGGCGACGACCTTGAGGCGCTTGAGCGCCCGGATCTTGCGCTGGCCCTTGCCGCTGCGGATGGTCTCGCGCAGCAGCTCGGCCTCGTCGTCGAGGTCCAGGTTCTCCAGCAGAGCCTTGATCGCCTCGGCACCCATGGCGCCGTTGAAGTACTCACCGAACCGGTCGCGCAGCTCGCGGTAGAGCAGCTCGTCGGTGATGAGGTTCTTGCGCTCCAGCTTGCGGAACGTGTCCATGACCTCGTCGAGACGGTCGATCTCACGCTGCGCGCGGTCGCGGATCTGCCGCATCTCGCGCTCGCCGGCCTCCTTGACCTTGCGGCGCACGTCGGCCTTCGCACCCTCGGCCTCGAGCTCGGCCAGGTCCTGCTCCAGCTTGGCGGCCCGCTTCTCGATCTCGGAGTCGCGCGCGTTCTCCGCCTGCCGCTTCTCGGCCGACACCTCGTTCTCGAGGGTCGCCAGGTCGCGGTGGCGGGCCTCCTTGTCGACGCTCGTGATCACGTACGACGCGAAGTAGATGATCTTCTCGAGGTCCTTCGGCGCCAGGTCGAGCAGGTAGCCGAGGCGGCTGGGCACACCCTTGAAGTACCAGATGTGCGTGACCGGCGCGGCGAGCTCGATGTGGCCCATGCGCTCACGGCGGACCTTCGCCCGGGTCACCTCGACGCCGCAGCGCTCGCAGATGATGCCCTTGAAGCGGACCCGCTTGTACTTACCGCAGTAGCACTCCCAGTCCCGGGTGGGGCCGAAGATCTTCTCGCAGAAGAGCCCGTCCTTCTCCGGCTTCAGGGTGCGGTAGTTGATCGTCTCGGGCTTCTTGACCTCGCCGTGCGACCACTGCCGGATGTCGTCGGCCGTGGCCAGGCCGATGCGGAGCTCGTCGAAGTAGTTGACGTCGAGCACTTCGTCTATGTCCTCACGATTCAGTTGCTCGGGTAATTGCTAGGTCGCGGCGGTGATGCCCCCCGTGGCTACGAGGGGCATCACCTGCGAATCAAACTTCCTCGACGCTGCTCGGCTCGCGCCGCGAGAGGTCGATGCCCAACTCCTCGGCGGCGCGGAACACCTCGTCGTCCGTCTCGCGCATCTCGAGGGCCACACCGTCGCTGGAGAGCACCTCGACGTTCAGGCACAGCGACTGCAGCTCCTTGAGGAGCACCTTGAAGGACTCCGGGATGCCCGGCTCGGGGATGTTCTCGCCCTTGACGATCGCCTCGTAGACCTTGACGCGACCAAGGACGTCGTCGGACTTGATCGTCAGCAGCTCCTGCAGCGCGTAGGCCGCGCCGTAGGCCTGCATCGCCCAGCACTCCATCTCACCGAAGCGCTGGCCACCGAACTGCGCCTTACCACCCAGCGGCTGCTGCGTGATCATGGAGTACGGACCGGTGGACCGGGCGTGGATCTTGTCGTCGACCAGGTGGTTCAGCTTCAGGATGTAGATGTAGCCGACGGCGATCGGGTCCGGCAGCGGCTCACCGGAGCGGCCGTCGAACAGCTGCGCCTTGCCGCTGGCCCCGATGAGCTGCTTGCCGTCCCGGTTGGGAAGCGTGCTGCTCAGCAGGCCGGCGATCTCCTCCTCCTTGGCGCCGTCGAAGACCGGGGTCGCCACGTTGGTATCCGCCTCGGACTCCCCCGCGTTGATGGCCTTCAGGGCGCGCTGCCACTCGTGATCGTCGCCGTCGATCTTCCAGCCGGTCTTGGCCACCCACCCGAGGTGGGTCTCCAGGACCTGGCCGATGTTCATACGGCTCGGCACGCCGAGCGGGTTGAGGACGATGTCGACCGGGGTCCCGTCCTCGAGGAACGGCATGTCCTCGACGGGCAGGATCTTGGAGATGACACCCTTGTTGCCGTGGCGGCCGGCGAGCTTGTCGCCGTCCTGGATCTTCCGCTTCTGGGCCACGTAGACGCGCACCAGCTCGTTCACGCCCGGGGACAGCTCGTCGCCGTCCTCGCGGCTGAACGTCCGCACGCCGATGACCGTGCCGGTCTCGCCGTGCGGCACCTTGAGGCTGGTGTCGCGGACCTCGCGGGCCTTCTCGCCGAAGATCGCGCGCAGCAGCCGCTCCTCCGGGGTCAGCTCGGTCTCACCCTTGGGCGTGACCTTGCCGACCAGGATGTCGCCGGTGACGACCTCGGCGCCGATCCGGATGATTCCCCGCTCGTCGAGGTCGGCGAGCATTTCCTCGCTGACGTTCGGGATGTCGCGGGTGATCTCCTCCGGCCCCAGCTTGGTGTCGCGCGCGTCGACCTCGTGCTCCTCGATGTGGATCGAGGTGAGGACGTCGTTCTGCACCAGCTTCTGGGACAGGATGATCGCGTCTTCGTAGTTGTGCCCCTCCCAGGGCATGAACGCCACGAGCAGGTTTCGCCCGAGCGCCATCTCGCCCTCGTCGGTGCACGGGCCGTCGGCGATGACCTGCCCCGCCTCGACCCGGTCGCCCTCGAAGATCACCGGCTTCTGGTTGACGCAGGAGCCGGAGTTGGAGCGGCGGAACTTGTGCAGCAGGTACGTGCGGCGGTGGCCGTCGTCCTGGTGGATGGTGATGTAGTCGGCGCACATGTCCTCGACGACCCCACCGATCTCGGCCACGACCACATCGCCAGCGTCGACCGCGGCACGGTACTCCATGCCGGTGCCGACCAGCGGCGACTCCGCCTTGACCAGCGGCACGGCCTGGCGCTGCATGTTCGCGCCCATCAGTGCCCGGTTGGCGTCGTCGTGCTCGAGGAACGGGATCATCGCGGTGGCGACCGAGGTCATCTGCCGCGGCGACACGTCCATGTAGTCGACCTGGTCGGCGGGGACGTTGTCGACCTCACCGCCCTTCCGGCGAACCAGGATCCGGTCCTCGGCGAAGTTGCCGTCGCTCTTCAGGGGAGCGTTGGCCTGCGCCTTGACGTACCGGTCCTCCTCGTCCGCGGTCAGGTAGTCGATCTGGTCGGTGACCCGGCCGTCGGTGACCTTGCGGTATGGCGTCTCGACGAAGCCGAACGGGTTGACCCGCGCGAACGTCGAGAGCGCGCCGATGAGACCGATGTTGGGACCCTCAGGGGTCTCGATCGGGCACATGCGGCCGTAGTGGGACGGGTGCACGTCGCGGACCTCGAAGCCGGCCCGCTCACGGGACAGACCACCCGGGCCGAGCGCGCTCAGCCGGCGCCGGTGGGTCAGGCCCGCCAGCGGGTTGGTCTGGTCCATGAACTGGGAGAGCTGCGAGGTGCCGAAGAACTCCTTGATCGCCGCCACGACGGGACGGATGTTGATCAGGGTCTGCGGCGTGATCGCCTCGACGTCCTGGGTGGTCATGCGCTCGCGGACGACGCGCTCCATCCGGGACAGGCCCACGCGGACCTGGTTCTGGATGAGCTCGCCGACCGTACGCAGCCGCCGGTTGCCGAAGTGGTCGATGTCGTCGGCCTCGTAGCCCTCTTCGCCCGTGTGCAGGCGGCAGAGGTACTCGACCGTGGCGACGATGTCGTCTTCGGTCAGGACGCCCTGGTTGATCGGCACGTCCAGTTCGAGCTTCTTGTTGAACTTGTATCGACCAACCTTGGCGACGTCGTACCGCTTCGGGTTGAAGAACAGGTTGTCGAGGAGGTTCTGCGCGTTCTCCCGCGTCGGCGGCTCACCCGGCCGCAGCTTGCGGTAGATGTCCAACAGCGCCTCGTCCTGGCCGGCGATGTGGTCCTTCTCGAGCGTGGTCATCATGAGCTCGGACCAGCCGAACTTCTCACGGATGCGCTCGGCGGACCAACCGATGGCCTTGAGCAGGACGGAGACCGCCTGCCGGCGCTTGCGGTCGATGCGGACACCGACGGTGTCGCGCTTGTCGATGTCGAACTCCAGCCAGGCACCCCGGCTCGGGATGACCTTGACGCTGGTGAGGTCGCGGTCGGAGGTCTTGTCCGGCTGCTTGTCGAAGTACACGCCCGGGGAGCGGACAAGCTGGCTCACCACGACGCGCTCGGTGCCGTTGATGATGAAGGTGCCCTTGGGCGTCATCATCGGGAAGTCACCCATGAACACCGTCTGGCTCTTGATCTCGCCAGTGGTGTGGTTGGTGAACTCCGCGGTCACGAACAGCGGGGCGCAGTAGGTGAGGTCCTTCTCCTTGCACTCCTCGATCGGGGCCTTGACCTCGTCGAAGCGCGGAGCGGAGAACGACAGTGACATCGTTCCGGAGAAGTCCTCAATAGGACTGATCTCATCGAGGATCTCCGCGAGCCCTGAACGGGCGTGCTGATCACCGGCCGAGCGGCTCTGCCAATTCTCGTTGCCAACCAGCCAATCGAACGAGTCGGTTTGGATGGCAAGGAGGTTGGGAACCTCTAGGTGTTCGGTGATCCTGCCGAAGGAGACCCGGCGGGGAGCGTAAGCGCTCGAACTGGTCTTCGCAGGGCGGGAAGCTGCCAAGATGCGTCCTTCCGAGGACCGGTGTTGCAGACAGGCCGTTTCGCGTGCAGCCTGACGACCTCCGATGTGGAGGAGCCCACGAAGAGGCACCTCACGCCGAAGGTGAAGTCAGAAGACAGCGCAAACTAGCAGTGTAGCCGAGAGGCTCACCGCTGTCCAGCGGCATCGTGCACGATGTTTCCAACGACCTTTTCGCAAGATCGTTTCGCCACCGGCCGAGCCGCTCGCGTCGGTCGTGGCCTGCGGTTTCCTGTCGATGCGCTCGGAGCCGAGTCCAAGAAGGATCGGGGCACATCAGGTCGGTCCGCTCGGCCGCCGCGTCCGCGGAAGGCAGTGCCTGATTAGCGTGCCTGCCCGCCGGTCACCACGTCAAGGGTTCCCACGCGCGTCGGGGCTTCGTGACAGATATCTCGCACACCGACCACTAAGTGTTGTGGTCGACCCCCTAGATCTTGGGGTCCTTACATCTCGCTGACAAAAAAGACGGCCGCCGGAGTCCGGCGGCCGTCCACGCGCTCGACGCGAAGTTACTTGAGGATAACCTTGGCGCCCTCGGCCTCGAGCTTCGCCTTGGCCTTGTCGGCGGCGTCCTTGTTGGCCTTCTCGAGGACGGCCTTCGGCGCGGCCTCGACGAGGTCCTTGGCCTCCTTGAGGCCCAGGCCGGTCAGCTCGCGCACGACCTTGATGACCTGGATCTTCTTGCCGCCGTCACCCTCGAGGATGACGTCGAACTCGGTCTTCTCCTCGACCTCGGGGGCCGCGGCGGCCGGGCCGGCAGCGCCCGCGATGGCGACCGGGGCGGCCGCGGTGACCTCGAAGACCTCTTCGAACTGCTTCACGAACTCGGAGAGCTCGATCAGCGTCATCTCCTTGAACGCGTCGAGGAGTTCGTCGGTGCTCAGCTTCGCCATGGTGGCGTTTCCTCTCGAAAAGATTGATTTTCGGGGCGGGCCGGATTACTCGGCCGCGCCACCGGCTTCCTGCGCGCGCTTGTCAGCCAGAGCCTGGGCGGTGCGGACCGCCTTGGACAGCGGAGCCTGGAAGAGCGCCGCGGCCTTGCTCAGGTTGCCCTTCATGGCGCCGGCCAGCTTCGCCAGCAGCACCTCACGGGACTCCAGGTCGGCCAGGCGACGAACCTCGTCCGCGCTGATGGCCTTGCCCTCGAAGACGCCACCCTTGATGACCAGCATCGGGTTGGCCTTCGCGAACTCGCGGAGGCTCTTGGCCGCCTCCACCGGGTCGCCGCCGACGAAGGCGAGCGCGGTAGGACCGGAGAACAAATCGTCGAGCCCGCTGATGCCCGCATCCGTCGCGGCACGCTTCGCGAGCGTGTTCTTCGCGACGGCGTACGTGGTCTCGCGGCCCAGGTTGCGGCGCAGGGTCTTGAGCTGCGCCACGGTGAGGCCGCGGTACTCGGTCAGCACGGTGGCCGAGGCGCCCCGGAAGTGCTCGGTGAGCTCCGCGACTGCCGTGGCCTTGTCGTCTCGAACCGGCTTGTCCGCCATGTCCCTCCTCTCTCGTTGCTTCGGTGCTGATCAGGCCCCGAGCAATGAAAAACGCCCCGGCGCAGGACAGCGCACGGGGCGGAGGGCGACACATGGCCGACGTTCCAACCGTTTTCGCGTCCCTGCGCGGGTCGCCCGCATTGTGCGGGACCTTCGATGTCCGCTCACGCGGACATGACCAGCGGTCTTCGGGTTTGCGTAATCAAAGGTAGACGACGTTGTGTGTTTCTCCAAATCACGCCCGGTCGACGCGCAGGCGGCCATAGATGCCGGCGGCCACCGCGGTCCAGAGCAGGCCCCACCCGGTCGCGAGGGCGATCGCCGGCAGGTGCGCGGCGCCCACCGTGTCGCGGGCGGTGACCATCACCGGCGGGGCCAGCCAGGGCACCGGGAAGCTCTTGAGGCCGAACACGATCGTGAAGACGATGCCGGCCACCAGCACGGCCAGCCCGCGGGCCGCCTGCACGGTCACCGCCCGGCTGGCCAGGCCGCCCAGGGCCACGGCGGGCAGCAGGAGCAGCAGGTGGGCCCAGAGCCCCATGGCGATGCCGGAGGCCAGCGAGGGGTCGCCCGCCTTCGGGGTGGTCACGCCGCCGACCAGCCACGGCAGCACCATGGCGATGAGGACCAGGGGCAGCCCGGCCAGCACGGCGGCCAGCAGCCCGGCGACGATCTCCCGTCCGGCCCCGCCGGCGGCGACCCGGCCGAGGCGCCGCTGCACGTCCGGCTCGACGTCCAGCAGGATCTTGGTCTGCCAGGCGAGGACGGCGAACAGGATGGCCGCGGAGACGCCGTAGGCCTCGCCGGCCTGGGCCTGGCCGCCGCCGTACAGGATGGACAGCACCACCAGCGCCGCCAGCACAGGGGCGGCGGCGCGGCCGGTCTGCACGAAGCCCGCCAGGCGCATGCGGATCAGGGCGGTCAAAGCGGGAGCTCATCTCGTACCGTGACGATGTCATAACCTGCCGAGCGCAGTCGTGCGACCGTGTCCCCCGCCTCCGCCGCGTCGACGGAGAGCTCGATGACCTTCCTGCGGGCCGGCCGGTCACCCGCGTGGACCTCGCCGTCGCGGACGTGCCAGCGGCGCGCGCCCGGCAGCCGCGCGACCTCGCCCAGGTGATCGCTGACCAGCACCGACCCGCCGCGGCCGACGACCTCGGCGACGATCGCGGGGACCTGCTCGCGGGTCTGGGCGTCCAGGCCCTCCCAGGGTTCGTCGAGCACCAGCAGGCCGGGTGGGCTGAGCAGCGCCTGGACCAGGCCGACCTTCTGGGCCGAGCTCTTCGACAGCCGGCCCAGGCGGACGTCGAGGAAGTGCTCGAAGTGCAGGCGGCCGGCCCACCGCTCGATGTCCGCCCGCCCGTCCAGGCCGCGGACGGCCGCCATGTGCCGCAGATAGCCGCGCGCCGTGAACGGCTGATCCGCCGGGAAGCGCTCGGGAACCCAGCCGACGACCGCTGGACGGTGCGCGACCAGGCCGCGCCCGGGTCGCAGTACACCCGCGGCAAGCTGCAGCAGTGTGGACTTGCCCGATCCGTTCGGGCCCGCCACCACCGCCGTCTCGCCCGGCTCGAGGCTCAGGTCGACGCCCCGCAGCGTCCAGGGTGCGCGGCGACCGTATCGAAACCACACGTCCTGGAAACGCACCGGGACAGCGTGCCATAGACACGCTGTCCCGGGTGGTACCGCTTCGCTGGGAGTCTGCTGACTACTCCGCCACGGTGGTGACGCTGTCGTCCTCGAGGAGGTTGCGGGTCTTGCTCGGGTCGACCGGGATGCCCGGGCCCATGGTGGTGGTGAGGAAGACCTTGCGCAGGTACTTGCCCTTGGACGCCGACGGCTTGGCCCGGTTGACCTCGTCGAGCACCGCCGCGTAGTTCTCCACCAGCTGCTGCTCCGAGAAGCTCGCCTTGCCGATGATGAGGTGCAGGTTCGAGTGCTTGTCCACGCGGTAGGTGATCTTGCCACCCTTGATCTCGTTGACCGCCTTGGTGACGTCCATGGTCACCGTGCCCGTCTTCGGGTTCGGCATCAGGCCGCGCGGGCCCAGGATCCGCGCGATCCGGCCGATCTTGGCCATCTGGTCGGGCGTGGCGATCGCCGCGTCGAACTCCAGCCAGCCCTCCTGAATGCGGGCGACCAGCTCGTCGGTGCCGACCGCGTCCGCACCGGCGGCCTCGGCCTCGGCGGCCTTGGCGCCCTGCGCGAAGACGATGACGCGGGCGGTCTTGCCGGTGCCGTGCGGCAGGTTGACCGTGCCCCGGACCATCTGGTCGGCCTTGCGCGGGTCGACACCCAGGCGCATGGCCACCTCGACGGTGGGATCGAACTTCACGGTCGTGGTCTGCTTGGCCAGCTTGACGGCGGCCATCGGGCTGTAGAGCGCGTTGCGGTCGACGAGGTCGACGGCCTTGCGGTAGTTCTTGCCGTGCTGCGACATGTCGCTGACTTCTCCTGTGGTCTCAGTGCGGACACCCTCGTTCGGGGCGTCCTCCCACTACTGCGATGCGGTGCTTCAGTCCTTGACGATGATGCCCATGGAGCGGGCAGTGCCGGCGATGATCCGCTCGGCCATCTCGATGTCGTTCGCGTTCAGGTCGGCCATCTTCTTCTCGGCGACCTCGCGGAGCTGGGCCTTGGTGATCGAGCCGACCTTGTCCTTCTGCGGCACCCCGGAGCCCTTGGGCACGCCGGCCGCCTTGAGCAGCAGGCGAGCGGCCGGGGGCGTCTTGAGGATGAAGGTGAACGTGCGGTCCTCGTAGACGCTGATCTGCGCCGGAATGATGTCACCGCGCATGGACTCCGTCTGGGCGTTGTACGCCTTGACGAACTCCATGATGTTCACACCGTGCTGACCGAGGGCGGGACCGACCGGCGGTGCCGGGGTGGCCTGGCCGCCCGGCAACTGAAGCGTGAAGGTCTTGACGAGCTTCTTCTTCGGAGGCATGGCTGCTTTCGTCTTCCTGGGCTGGAATCGTTTTGCGTGCGTTCTTTACGCACGCATAAGCGCCCGGCGACTTTGGCCGGACGCTCAAGCGTACCGCAGGGGTTTTAGATCTTCGTGACCTGGTTGAAGTTGAGCTCCACCGGGGTCTCGCGGCCGAAGATCGAGACCAGCACCTTGAGCTTCTGCTGGTCCGCGTTGATCTCGCTGATCGTGGCCTGGAGTGAGGCGAAGGCGCCGTCGGTGACGGTGACCGAGTCGCCGACCTCGAAGTCGAGGACCTTGACCTCGGGCTTGCCGCCGGCCTTCTTGCCGCCCTCCGGCTGCACCGCGGGGGCGAGCCACTTGAGGACCTCGTCGAGCGAGAGCGGGGCCGGGCGGTCGGCCCGGTCGGTCGCGCCCACGAAGCCGGTGACGCCCGGCGTGTTGCGCACGCAGGAGTACGACTCCGGGGTCAGCTCCATCCGGACGAGGATGTAGCCGGGGAAGACCTTGTTCTGCACCTGGGTGCGCTTGCCGTTCTTGATCTCGACCTCTTCACGAGTCGGGACCTCGACCTGGTAGATGAACTCTTCCATGTCGAGGCTCGTGATGCGGGTCTCGAGATTCGTCTTGACCTTGTTCTCGTAGCCGGCGTAGGAGTGCACGACGTACCAGTCACCGGGCGCGAAGCGCAGTGCGGCACGCAGCTCGGCGACGGGGTCCTCGGCCTCGGACGTCGCCGTCGGGGCGGCCGTCATCACCGGCGACGCCTCCTCGGACTGCTCGTCGTCGGTTCCGGGCGTCTCGTCGAATTCCTGCACGCTGCTCACTTCCGTCTGTCTTTGTCTTCGGTAGCCGTCCGGCCTTGTTCCCCGTCCGGCCTTGGCTTCGATCGCGGTCCGGTCAGGTCCGGTCGCACGGCGCCGCTTGGTCGTCGCGGCGCCGCCGCCGTGCCTTACTGGTCGGCGTTGCCGTTACCGAAGGACCAGAGGACGAGCTTGGCGAAGCCGTAGTCGAGACCGCCGACGATGGCGAGCATGATGATCACGAACACCACTACGACGACGGTGTAGGTGGTCAGCTCCTTGCGAGTCGGCCAGATAACCTTACGCAGTTCGGCGACAACCTCGCGGATGAAGTTGATGAGCCGCGCGAAGATGTTGTTCGAGCCGCCCTCTTTGACCTTGACCTTGCGCCCGTCCTTGACCTTCAGGTCCTTGGACTTGGCGTCCTTGGTCTTGTCCTTGGCACGGCCGTTCTTGCTCGCGGACTCGTCGTCGTCGAGGTCGTCGTCGTCCGTGTCGTCGTCGACGTCGTCCGCGGTGTCGAGGCTGTCCAGCTCGTCGGCGAACTCTTCCTCGATGGCGGCGTCCTCGGCGCTGAGCTCCTCTTCACGGCGATCGTCGGCGGGGTTGGTCCCGCGTCGCCTGCGTTCGGCCACTTTCGCCCTCTTCCGTGATCTCGCGAGTGCTCGGTCCGTGGTGTCGGCCGGCAGCAAGACCCCGGGCCCTTGGACGACCCGTCGACCACCGGTTCGGCTCTTCTCGCGGAGCCCCCGGCAAGAGCCGGCGGCGACGCGGTCGGACCAACCGTGACCGCTGTGGTCGACGTCCCAGCCTTCCGGCCGGGCGCACTAGACCCAGGTCAGGCCTTCGGCGCAGGGGCGACAGGACTCGAACCTGCAACCTGCGGTTTTGGAGACCGCTGCGCTACCAATTGCGCCACACCCCTTCGTGAGGAGGGCTTCCCCGACGACCCCGGACAGGCCGGTGTCGAGTTGCTCACCCCACGGCGGACCAGTGTACGGGTTGCGGGCGGGATATCCCAACCACCCCCCTCTACCGGTTGTCCCCCTGGTTGTGGCTCGGGGCGTCGCGCACGATCGCCTTGGCCGCTCCCAGGACTTTCTCGCCCTGGCACGTCGCCGTGACGTCGATCTGGACCAGGCCATCGGCGAGGATCTTCTTCACCACGCCGCTGATCACGATCTCGGTGCCCTTGTCGTCATCCGGCACCACGACCGGATTCGCGAACCTGGTCGAAAATTCCACGATCGCGGCGGTACCGCCCACCCAGCACGCCACCGCCTGCCCGGCCAGCCCCATGGTCAGCATGCCGTGCGCGATGACCCCCGGCAGCCCGACTGCGCTCGCCTGGCGGTCGCTCCAGTGGATCGGGTTGAAGTCGCCCGACGCGCCCGCGTAGCGCACCAGCGTGGCCCGCGTGACGGTGTACGTCTGAGCCGGGAACTCGGTGCCTGGCTGCATCGTTCAGCCCTCCCCACGGATGACGAGCCGGGTCCAGATCGTGACGACAGGTTCACCCTCGACGGTGGAAACCTCATGCCGTGTGGTGAGGAACGCGTGCCCGGCCCGGCTGCTGATCTCCTCCACCGTCATCACCGTGACGAGGTGGTCGCCGGCCTGGATGGGCCGCTCGTACTTGAACGTCTGCCCGCCGTGCACGACCCGGCTGTAGTCCATCCCGAACCCGGGATCGTCCACCAGCTGCTGCCCGGCGTTCTGGCTGAGAATGATCGCGAACGTGGGCGGGGCGATGACGTCGCTGTACCCGTGCGCCCGCGCCTCGGCGAGATCGCGATGAACGGGGTCGGCGGCGAAGACCGCGTCCGCGAACTCGCGAATCTTCTCCCGGCCCACCTCGTACGGCGGGGTCGGCGGGTACACCCGGCCCAAGAACGACTGATCCAGCGGCATGCCGAGAAATTTACCGGTTCCGCGCGTCCGCCCCGGTCGCAGGCCTCCTGCTCGCGGCGTGCCCTCTCGCACAGCCCTCCACGGCCGATCACGGGCGGCGGTCGCAGGGCACGACGAAGCCCCGGCCGCTGGCCTCCTGCTCGCGACGCGCCCTCTCGCACAGCCCTCCACGGCCGATCACGGGCGGCGGTCGCGGGGCACGACGAAGCCCCGGCCGCTCGGGCCGGGGCTTCGTGAGGTCGTTGTCGCGGGCGCCGAGCGCCCGGCGACTAGCGGGTCTCGCGGTGCAGGGTGTGCTTGCCGTCCCGGGGGCAGAACTTCTTCAGCTCGATGCGGTCCGGGTCGTTGCGGCGGTTCTTCTTCGTGATGTAGTTCCGCTCTTTGCACTCCGTGCACGCCAGCGTGATCTTCGGACGAACGTCGGTCGCCTTGGCCATGGCGAAGTGCCTTCCTTCAGAACGTTCAGGTGGGGCGGATACAGATCCAGCGAACCATCATAGCGGCTCACACAGATGGACGCCCAATCGGGCGTCCCGTAGTGCTTCTGTAGCGGTGGCCGGACTTGAACCGGCGACACAGCGATTATGAGCCGCTTGCTCTGCCATCTGAGCTACACCGCCGCGGCGGACTCGATGTCTCAAGCCCGGTCTCGAGCCCCCTTACGGAATCGAACCGTAGACCTTCTCCTTACCATGGAGACGCTCTGCCGACTGAGCTAAGGGGGCGCATCGCGTACGTTCCCGCACACGCGCTCGCTAAGCGTACACGGCCCCGCCCCAGGCACGAAATCGACTTGCCCACTTTCGGTCTTCGCGCAGCTCAGGTGCCCTTTTCCAGGCTTTTCGGCGCTCTTTCGGGGCGTGTCTTATGGAACCGCGCGGAGCCAGCGCACCTCGCCCGCAGGCGCCTCGGCCGAGTCCTCCGCGGTCTGCACCTGCAGCCAGGACTCGAACCGCTCGTACGGCAGCGGCCGGCTGAACAGGAAGCCCTGGCCCATGTCGCAGCGCATGTCCTCGAGCAGGCCCAGCGTGAGCTCGCTCTCCACGCCCTCGGCCACGACGTCGAGCCCGAAGTTGCGCGCCATGTCCACGATCGTCCGCACGATCGCGAGATCGCTGGGCGAGGTCGCCATGCCCTGCACGAACGTACGGTCGATCTTGACTTCCTGCACCGGCAGCCGGCTCAGGTCCGCGAAGGACGAGCGGCCGGCGCCGAAGTCGTCCACGGAGAGCCGCACGCCGAGGTCGCGCAGGCGGGTGAGGGTCGACAGCGCGCGGCCGCCGGCGAGCAGGCCCTCGTCCTCGGCGATCTCCAGGATCAGCCGGTCGGCGGGGACACCGTGCTCGTCCAGCAGTTCCGAGATCTGCAAGGGCAATTCAGAGTCGCCGAGTGTACGGGTGGAAAGGTTCACCGACACCACCAGCGGACGCCCCGCGTCGTCCCACTCGCGGGCGCGGCGGATGGCCTCACGGAGTACAACATCGTTCAGGCGGTTCAGCTGACCCGTGTGCTCGGCCACGGCGACGAAGTCCGGCGGCGCCACCTGCCCGTGCACCGGGTGCTCCCAGCGGGCCAGGCACTCCACGCCGACCAGGCGGCGATCGGTGAGGGCGACCTTGGGCTGGAAATACACCTCGAGCTCACCGCCGGCGAGGGCCGTGCGCAGATCGGCGGCCAGACCCACCCGCCGCACCGCCCGGGACTGCAGGCCCGCGTTGAAGACCTGCACGATGCCCCGCGACTTGGCGACGTGCGTGGCGACGTGCGCCCGCTGCAGCAGCTCCTCCGGCTCGGTGCCGTGCTCGGGATAGATCGCGACGCCGACGTACGTGTCGATGTCGATGGTCAGCGAATCGATCACCATCGGATCGCGCAGACCCTGGCGTAACGTGTCGGCGACGTTCGCGGCCGCGTCGGCGCTGGCCGTGCGCAGCTCGATCGCGAACTCGTCGTCGCCGACCCGGCCCACCAGCGCACCCTGCGGCGCGAGGGCCCGCAGCCGCCGGGCCACCTCGACCAGCACCTTGTCGCCGGCGGCGTGCCCGAGCGAGTCGTTGACCTGCCGCAGCGCCACGACGTCGAACAGCAGCACGGCGACGACCTCCCGCTGCTGCCCGCGCCCGCTCATCGCCTCGCCGAGCGCCTCGAGCATCCGGCGCCGGTTGGCCAGCCCCGTCAGCGAGTCGTGGTTGGCGTCGAACTGCAGCCGATCGACGAGCCGGCTGTTCTCGACGGCGACACCGGTGTGCGCCGAGAGCGTCTCGATCAGCTGGACGTCGTCCTTGCCGAACGCGGTCCGTTCGCCGAGCCGCCCGGCCACCTCCAGGGTGCCGATCGTGACGCGCCCGGAGCGCAGCGGCACGACGATGATGTCCTTGACCGACGCCTCCTGCAGCGCCGTGCGCAGTTCGGGGTCGCCCACCCGAGGTCCCACCGCAACGGTACGGCCGGTGCGCATCGCCAGTTCCCGAAAGAGATCCGGCGTCGGGGCGGTGTCGAGCAGTCCCGGGTAGTCGAACCGCGCCGACAGCAGGATCTCCTGGTGCCGGCCCTGCGGCGGCAGCCAGAGCGAGGCGGAGTCGGCCACGAGCAGCGCGCGGACCCGGCCGAGCAGCACGTCCGGCAGCGTGCCGTCGTGGTTGGTGCTGGCGATGTCGCGGGTCAGGCCGTACATCTCCATGAGGCTGCGGTGCTGGCGCAGGAAGCGCGCGTAGGCCCGGTTGGCCAGGACCATCACGACCGCGATGAAGATCAGGAACAGAATCGCCCAGGGGCTCGCCTGCAGCGTCAGCAGCATCACCAGGCCGAGCACGATGCCGACGGCCATCACCCCGAAGCCGGGCAGCGCCGTGCGCAGGAACTGCGGCAGGTGCGCGACGCCCTGGACCAGGGTCATGACGCTGGCGACGGCCGCCAGCGTGACGATGTTGTTGGCAACGATGGCGAGCGCCAGCACCAGCCAGGTGCGCGGCTCGCTCGCGGTGCCGATGTGCAGCCCGTACAGCACGAGCGTCGCCGCCGCCACGCCCGCGAAGTGACTGGCCGCGTTGAACACGATCTTGTGCGGCCCCGGCCGGACATTGAACAGGTACCACGTCAGCCCGGCGATGATCCGGATGACGATCACGAGCACGGGCGGCAGGTAGTACAGCGCCAGCAGGATCGGGACGTCGTTCATGCCGATCGCCAGCACCTGCCGGCGTACATCCAGGCGCAGCTGCATGTGCGTGGCCAGAATGGCGAAGAGCAGCAGCACGGGCGCGAACTGGATGTTCTCCATGATCGGGTGGGCCTGATCAAAGAACAGGCCCGGCATGGCCATGAGGAACCCGATGACGATCAGCGGCCCGGTAACGAGCCAGGCCTGCGTGTCAGCGCGCCTGATCGGCGCCTTCGGTGCGGGCACCAGTTCCCCAATCGCGTGCAGCCAAGGCCATGATCAACCGCCGCCCCGCTGCATCGGCGACGTGTGGGGTCAGTCCCAGCTGAAGTCTTCGGTGACGAAAATGTGCTCAGGGGCGGCCGAGGACAGCTGGGCCGTGCCGACGAGCCCAGGCCGCGACCGGCCGAATGCGCTCGAGTCATCAGCGTTCGCCGCAGCGGCTGAGAGGCCTAACGCCATCGATCCAACTCCGATGGTCACCGCCAGCCGTACAATCCACCGGCCGAGCGTCTTGTCGCGCATCTGTTGCTCCCATGCGATCGCTGTGACACGTGGCCCGGTTTGGTTACCCACGATCGTGCCACAAGCCACGTCAGGACCAACAGAGCGCGGGCCAAGATGACGCGGTCGCGCGGAAGAATCGACCTTTCGGCCGATTTCAGGTCTGGCGGACCGGCTATATCACCTCACTCGTCGCAGCTTCCCCGCAACGTTTCGGCGCCGTCGGCAGTCGGCCTTCGTCGAAGCTTGCCACCGCTTCCTCCATCGTGGTCCGCCGTTCGGCTGCCGCAAGTCCACCCAAATCGGGCCCTGCCTTCCGCCTTCGGCGCGTCTCCCTTGGGTCTTCGGTTCGTCTTCGGTTCGTCTTCGGTGCGTCGTCCCTGCACCTTCCGCGCGGCCTCCGTGCGTCTTCCGTGCGTCTTCCGTGTCCGAACGATCTCCCGCACCTGAACATTCAAATCGCGGACACCACGGCCATTGCGACTTAGGCGACGCACCCACTGGAACCGGACAATATCGGTCCCGCGGCGCCGCGTTTCTTCACCCGACTCCGAACTGGACTCCGAGCCCGACTCCGAGCCCGACTCCGAGCCCGACTCCGAGCCCGACTTCGGCGCTCGGCTGATGGCTCTGTGGCGGTTCGCGGTCAACCGCCCTGTTCGTCCGCACCGATGGGGTGCGCTTAGCCGCCACCGCGCTCGACCAACACCACACCCTCCATCGGCACACTAGGCCGCTGCCCAGCAGTCGCCGTTCCTAATACTTGCTGCGTGCTACTTGCGACGTGCGCTCAGCCGCCACCCGGAGGCACCCCCAACCCCGCTTGTTCGCCGAGCCCGCCGGCCGCCCCTCACGCCGAACGGGCTCGCCCACCTGGATCTGCCCACCTAGATCTGCCCACCTAGATCTCGCCCACCTGGATACGGCTCGTCGAGCCCGGACACCGCAACCGACACGCCCACTGCACCCGGCGACTTACGCGTTCCGCGATCTAGGAGTCCCGCGACCTACGAGTCCCGTGACCCATGCGCCCCGTGACCCATGCATCCCGTGACCTACCCGAGCCGCGCCCTACCCGAGCCGCGCCCTACCCGAGCCGCGCCCTACGCGAGCCGCGACCTATGCGACCTGTCCACCCGGCAAGGGCTTCAGCGCGCTCTGCCGATTGCGCGGCTTGCGCTTCGGCCGGGCTGCCACGATCTCGCGCCAGTCCGCCTCGATCCCGACCACCGAGGCCTCGATCCACTCGACCGCCTCGCGCTCGGTGCCGAACTCGCGGGTCCGCACCCGGCCCTCCGGGCCACCCCGGCGAAGCTCGACCTGCCACCGGCCCTCGGCCGCGTTGCGCACGTAGACGTCACGGCGCGTAAGCCGCGACCAGCTGCCGTTCCACCACCGTCGCTCGTTCATGAACACATCTTAGAACAGGTGTACGACATTTTTTCGGCCCGCCGAGTCGCACCACCCTCACGGGTGCGGTGTTACCTTCCGAACGTGGAGTTTCCGGGGAAGGGTCTCGCCAAGGGACTGGCCGTCACGCTGGGCACGATGACCAAGCGGTCGCACACCCAGCAGTACCCGGACGTCGAACCCGACCTCCCGCCCCGCTCCCGCGGCGTGATCGCGCTGCTCGAGGAGAACTGCACCGTGTGCATGCTGTGCGCGCGGGAGTGCCCGGACTGGTGCATCTACATCGACTCGCACAAGGAAGAGGTCCTGGTCCCCGGCGCCGCCCGCGCACGCCAGCGCAACGTCCTCGACCGGTTCGCGATCGACTTCTCCCTTTGCATGTACTGCGGGATCTGCATCGAGGTCTGCCCCTTCGACGCGCTGCACTGGTCGCCGGAGTTCGAGTACGCCGAGCACGACATCCGCGACCTCCTGCACGAGAAGCAGCGGCTCGAGGAATGGGTACCGACGGTCCCGCCCCCGCCGGCCCACGACCCGCGCGGCGAGCCGGCCAAGGAACAGACGGCCGCCGCCAAGCGCGCCGCCCGCGACGCCGACTGACCGTCTTGCCCTGCCGACTGACCGTTGACCTGCCGACTGACCGTTGACCTGCCGACTGACCGTTGACCTGCCGACTGACCGTTGCCGTCAGGTGACCTCAGGGTTCGGCCGAATCCGCCGCGCGGGTCCGGCCGGGGACCGGATACACCGTCGCAACCTGAGAACTGCCGTCGCCACCAGCCCTGATCGCGCTGCCTAGCCCCTGTCGCTCTCCTTCACGAGTGCGACTCGCCCCTGCCCTCGCGTCCTGCGCGACCGGCCGTTACGTCGTCCTCGACGTCCTGTTTCGCGTCGGGATTCGTCTCGGGGCTCCTTTCGGGGTCCTCAGCGGGGAGCGGCTCGGCCTTCGGCGAGTACGGCGCCGAGGGCACGCCGACCCGGTCCCCGACGGGCTGGACGGTACGGCGGCGGGCCCGGAACTCACGCTCGGACGCGCATCTTGATGTTGCGCGCGAACCGAGGGTGATCGCCAGGCGGCCCGGCGGTCGATTCCTGTCATACCCGGATGGCAGGATGACGCGCAGAGAAAGGGGGCTCAGCGATGACCGTGGCGGACGTGCTCACACTGGCGCTCGGCGCGGTGGCGCTGGGGGCCGGCCTCTTGGTCGTGACGACCCGCCATGTCGTGCGCGCCGGGCTCTGGCTCGTTGTCGCCCTGGGCGCGATCGCCGGCCTTTATCTGGTGCTGACCGCCGAGCTGGTCGCTTGGGTACAGGTGCTCGTCTACGTCGGCGCGGTCGTCGTACTGCTGCTCTTCGCCGTGATGCTCACCCGAGCCCCGATCGGCGCGAGCGATGATCTGGACCGCACCCGATGGCCTGGGGCCCTGGTCGGCGCCGGGGCCGGAGCTGGACTGGCCGCGCTGCTCATCGACGCGTTCCGGTGGACCCGGCTCGACCTGCCGGAACCGGGAACGGCCGAACGCCTGGGCGCCGCTCTGTTCCGCACCTGGGTGCTGCCCTTCGAGCTCGTCTCGGTCCTGCTCCTGGCCGCCCTGGTCGGCGCGATCGTGGTCTCCCGCCCGGACATCGGTACCCGCACGACAGGACGGGGGCGCGGCTGATGCATCCCGTGCTGCCGTTCACCATCGCGGCCCTGTTGTTTGGCATCGGGGTCTACGGCGTCCTGGTGCGCCGCAACGCCGTGCTGTTGCTGATGGCCGTCGAACTCATGCTCAACGCGGTCAACCTGATCTTCGTGACCGCGGACGCGTCCATCCGTGCCGCCGTCCCCAACGCCGGGCAGTCGTTCACCCTGTTCGTGATCGTCCTGGCCGCCGCGGAGATCGGGGTCGGCCTGGCCCTCATCCTGCAGCTGTACCGCCTGCGCCAGACAGTCGGCGTCGACGACCTTCCCCTCGGAGACGGGCCCGCTCCCCCACCACCGCCACCCTCCCCGTGGCCCGGCTCGCAGCAACAGGCCTCGCCGGAGGAAAAGGCGCCCATCGCCATCGACGCCGCAGGGACCGACGCCGAGCCAACGCCGACCGATGGTGTGACCACGCGGCCCAGCGGTGGAGAGACGCGGCCCGACGGTGAAGCGGCGCGAGGCAGCGACAAGTCTGCCGCAGGTGCCGGCGGCAACGCAGCGCAGGTCGACGGCGAGGCTGCAGGTCCCGGTGGCGAAGCGGCGCAGGTCGACGGCCAGGCTGCGGGGGCCGACGGTGAAGCAGCGCGGTTCGAAGGCGACGTGGCGGCCGCTGGAGAGGCGGCGCGGGCCAGCGAGCCAAGGCCGACCGATGGCGTGACCACGCGGCCCGGCGGTGGAGAGACGCGGCCCGACGGTGAAGCGGCGCGAGGCGGCGGTGAAACGGCGCGGGCCGACGGCGACGTGGCGGCCGCTGGAGAGGCGGCGCGGGCCAGCGAGCCAACGCCGACCGATGGCGTGACCACACGGACCGGCGGTGGAGAGACGCGAGCCGACGGTCAAGCGGCGCGAGGCGGCGGCGAGGCTGCAACGGTCGGCGGTGAGGCGGCGCAGATCGACGGCGAGGCTTCAAGGGCTGGCGGTGGAGCGGCGCGGGTTGACGGTGGCGGCGCGGCTGAGGGTGGGGGCGACGCCGTGGGTGGTCGGGCTGGGGGCGACGGTGATGCGCGTCGCGGGTTGCGAACCGATCGCGGGGGTCGTTCCGATGAAGAGGCGGACGGCACGGACTCGGGTGGAGCGGGGGTGGCTCGGTGAGCGTCGATGCACTTGGTGCCGCTCTGCCGGCTGTGCCTTTGGGGGCGGGGCTGGTTGGGCTGCTCTTGCGGTACAAGATGAGGGGCTTTGCGGCTCTTCTGGGTGTGGGCGGGGCGGCCGTTGCACTTGCGTTGGCGATCGGCGTTGCGGTGCGGGGTGTGCGCGGGGCTGATTCGGGGGTCACGGTCGCGGCGTTCGGCCGGGTTGTGGTGACCTTCGGGACCTGGTTGGACGGGCCGGCGGGGCTGGTGGCCGTGGCCGTCGGGGTCGTGGCGCTGTGTGTTCAGGTTTATTCAGTGGCCTATCTGCATGACGACTCGCGGTATGCGCCCTACGCGGCGCAGGTGAGTCTGTTCACCGGGGCGATGCTGCTGGTGGTGGTGTCCGGGGACCTGATCGCGTTGTTGGTCGGGTGGGAGGTCATGGGCATTTGCTCGTACCTGCTGATCGGGCACGATCGGCGGTTGCCCGAGGCGCCGCGAGCCGCGGTGAAGGCCTTCCTGGTGACGCGGGTGGGTGACATCGGGTTTCTGCTCGGGATCGTGGTGCTGGGGCTGCACGCGGACAGTTTTCGGATTGCCGATGTCTTTGCGGCGGCCGGGTCGGGGGCGATCTCCGGCGGGACGTTGACCGCGGCCTGTGTGCTGCTGCTGGCGGGGGTGGCGGGGAAGAGCGCGCAGTTCCCGCTGCACACCTGGTTGCCCGACGCGATGGCCGGTCCTACGCCGATTTCCGCTCTGATCCACGCGGCGACGATGGTGGCGGCGGGGGTGTACGTGGTGGCGCGGCTGTATCCGCTGTTCGAGCGGGCTCCGGCGGCGCTGGTGGTGCTTGCGGTGATGGCCTCGGTGACCATGCTGCTCGGGGCGCTCAGTGCGCTCGGGCAGGACGACATCAAGCGGGTGCTGGCCTGGTCGACGGTCAGCCAGCTCGGGTACATGACGGGGGCGCTCGCGGTTGGGGCGCCCTCGGCGGCGCTGTTCCATCTGTTGACGCACGCGGCGTTCAAGGCGCTGTTGTTCCTTGCGGCCGGGTCGGTGATCCACGCGGTCGGGAGCAACCTGATGGCGACGATGGGCGGGCTGCGCGGGCGGATGCCGGTGACGTTCTGGACCATGACGATCGGGCTCGGAGCGCTGGCCGGGGTGCCGCCGCTGGCCGGGTTCTGGAGCAAGGACGCGATTCTCGAGGCGGCGACCGGGTCCGGACCGGTGCCGCGCGGGGTGGCGTGGATCGTGCTCGGGTCGGGGGCGGTGACGGTGGCGCTGACCGCGGCGTACGTGGTGCGGCTCTGGCGGCGCACGTTCTTCGGCGCGCCGCGCACCGACGCGGCCGCGGCTGGGCACGAGCCGGCGTGGGCGATGCGGGGGCCGTTGGTGGTGCTGGCGGTACCGGCGGCGCTGCTCGGGTTGGCCGGGCTGCTGGCGGGATTCAGCGGGCGGCTCGGGGCCGACGAACCGGTCGCGCACCTGGGGTGGATGACGTTGGTCGCGCTGGTGCTGCTGGCCGCCGGTGGGCTGGCCGCCTGGCGGCGTGATCCGGCCGCGGCGCTGCCTGACACCGCGGGCGGGCGGCTGCTGGCCAATGCCTTTTATTTAGACGCGGTGCAGGATGCGCTGGTGACGCGGCCGGTGGCGGCGTTGGCGCGGCTGGCTCGACGGGGGGACGAGGGGCTCGTGGACGGGGCCGTCGACGGGGTCGGCGCGGGTGCCGGCGGGCTCGGCGGGCTGCTCGCGCGGGTGCATACGGCGGCGCTGCCCCGGGCGGCGACCGCGGTGCTGGCCGGCGGCGTGGTGCTGGCGGCCGTGATCGTCGTGGCGCTGGGGGTGGGGCGATGAGCTCCAACACGCGAACGCACAGCTCCGCGTTGCCCATGACGGCGGCGGCGGTCCGCGGGTTGCTCGGGCCGGTGGGCGGCGCGGCGGCTTCCAAGGCGGCGGCCGGCGACAGCGTGGTGCTGGAGGTGGGGCGATGAGCTCCGCGCAGGCGTTGTTGCTCGCGGCCTTGTTGTTGCCGGCGATCGGGGCGCTGTTCGCGGCCGCGATGCCGGGGCGGCTCGATCGGGCCGGGCGGGTTGGTGGGACCGTGTTCGCCGCCGCCTCGCTCGGGGTGGTGGTTGCGCTCGGGCTGGCTCGTACGGCGGTGCCGGGGGTGCGGCGGATCGAGCCGTTCGCCGAGATCGACCTGCCGTGGGCGCCCACGCTCAGCCTGCGGTTTCACCTCGGGGTGGATGGCATCTCGTATCCGCTGGTGGTGCTGACCGCGCTGCTGACGGTGTTGTGCTGTGCGTACTGCCTGTGGCGGGTGCCGGAGCCGGGGCGTGGGCGGCATCTTGTCGCGCTGCTGCTGGTGCTGCAGGCCGGCATCACCGGGGTGTTTCTCGCCCTCGATCTGGTGCTGTTCTTCGTGTTCTTCGAGGTCGTACTGCTGCCGATGTACGCCGTGATCGCGGTCTGGGGCGGGGCGGACCGGCGGCGGGCGGCGCGGAAGTTCGTGCTGTACACCCTCTTCGGCTCTGTGCTTTTGCTTGTCGGGGTGTTCGTCGTGGTCTCGTCGGCGGGCACCGGGGACCTGGTGGCGCTCAGCGACCCCGCGGTGCGGCCGATGTCAGCGGGCATGCAGCTGCTGGCGTTCGTGCTGCTGGCGGTGGCGTTCGCGGTGAAGAGTCCGCTGTGGCCGCTGCACACGTGGCTGCCGGCGGCGCACACCGAGGCGCCTACGGTCGGGTCGGTGATCCTGGCCGGGGTGCTGCTGAAGATGGGCACGTACGGGCTGCTGCGGGTCGCGGTGGGGGTGGCGCCCGACGGGGCCGCGCGGGCCGCGCCGGTGCTCGGGATCCTGGCGACGGCGGCGATCCTCGCGGGTGGCCTGATCTGTTTGGCGCAGACGGAGCTGAAGCGGCTCATCGCGTACTCGTCGGTCGGGCACATGGGCTTCGTGCTGCTGGGCGTGGCCACGCTGACGGCCACGGGCATGCAGGCGGCGCTCATCGGCAACATCGCGCACGGGCTCGTGACCGGGCTGCTGTTCTTCGTCGCCGGCGCGATCAAGGACCGGGCGCACACCGGTGAACTGGACCAGCTCGGTGGGCTGCGGGAGACGGCGCCGGCGCTGAGCGGGGTGCTGGCCTTCGCGGCGATCGCCTCGCTGGGGCTGCCGGGGCTGGCCGGGTTCTGGGGCGAGGCGTTCGCGGTGGTGGCGGCGTTCCAGCGCGGCGGTGGCCTGTGGACGACGCTGGGCGTGCTGGCGGCGGTGGGGGCGGCGCTCGCGGCGGCGTACTTCCTGCGGCTGCTGCGGCGGGTCACCCACGGCGCCGCGACCCCGCTCATCGCGAAGCTCGCAGAGGATGCGGCGCCGGCGGTCGGCGGCGGGCCGAGACGGGCCTTGGCCCGGCTGACCGCTGGGGAGTTGGTCGCCTGGGCGCCGCTGATCGTGCTCACGCTCGTCGTGGGTGTGGCGCCGGCGGTGGCGCTGCACTGGTCCAACGCGGCCGTCGAGGCGCTGGCGGGGGTGTTCGGGCGATGAGGATCGACCAGGTGGCGCTGATTCCCGCGTACGTGGCGGCGGGGACGGCCGTGCTCGCGCTGCTCATGGACCTGTTCGTGCCTGGCCGGCGCGGGCCGGTGATGGGCGTGACGGCGCTCGGGATGGCCGGGGTCGTCGCCGCCGCGATCGCCGTGGGGGTCTGGGGTGAGCACCGGACGGCGTTCTGCGTCGGGCCGGATCAGTGCTCGCTGGTGCTCGATCCGGCGGCCGCGATCGTGGCCGGGGTGTTCGCGGCGCTCGCGCTCGGGGCGCTGGGGCTGTCGGTGCCGTTGCTGCGGACCGGGGAGGTGCCGGTCGGCGAGTACTGCTTCCTGCTGGCCTGCTCGCTCACCGGCGCAGTGGTGCTCGGCGGGGCGCGGGACCTGATCACGCTGATCGTGGCGCTGGAGACTCTGACGCTGCCGTTGTACCTGCTGGTGGGCTTGCGGCGAGGGGCGCGGGAGGGCGGTACCGCCGCGGTCACGTTCTTTGTGGTGAGCGTTGTTTCGACCGCCGTGGCGCTGCTCGGGGCGGCGCTGGTCTTCACCGCGACCGGCGGGGTGCACTTCTCGGACATCGCGGCGGGGCCGGCGCACCTGGCCGGGCAGTCGGTGGCGGTCGGCGCGCCCGTGGCGGCGACCGGGGCGCTGCTGAAGGTCGGCGTGGTGCTGCTGCTGGTCGGGCTCGGCTTCAAGGTCGCGGCGGTGCCGGCGCATGCGTGGGCGCCCGCGACGTACGACGGGGCGCCGTTGCCGATCGCGGCGTATCTGTCCACGGCGTCCAAGCTCGGCGGGGTCGTCGCGCTGCTGCTGGTCGGGGTGTCCGCGGCGCGGCCGGTGCTGTCGACGTCGGGGCTGACGCTGGCGGTGCTGGCGGCGGCCAGCATGACGGTCGGCAACCTGGTGGCGCTGCGCCAGCGGCGGATGGTGCGGCTGCTGGCGTGGTCGTCGGTGGCGCAGGCCGGATATCTGCTCGCCCCGCTCGGGGCCCTGATCGCGGCCGACGAGGTGACGCCGCTGCTGGTGGCGGCCACCCTCGGATATGCCTTCTTCTATGTCGTACTGGAGTTCGCCGCGTTCGGAGCGCTCGTCGCGGTCCGCGGGGCGGGCGACGGCGGGGCGATCGACGACTACCGGGGGCTGGCGCGGCGCTCGCCGTGGCTGACCGGGGTGCTGGTGCTGGCCCTGGCCGGGCTCGCCGGGTTGCCGCCGGGGCTGGCCGGGCTGTTCGCCAAGGTGGCCGTGGTGCGCGCGCTGCTCGGCGGCGACGCGACCTGGCTGGCGATCGTGGTGGCGGTGAACGCGGTGATCGGCCTGGCGTACTACGTCCGGGTGGGTGCCACGCTGTTCTCCCCCGGCGAGGTGGGGGGTGAGGTGCCGCAGCGCACGCGGGTGCCGTGGTCGGTCGGAGTTTCCGTGACGTTTGCGGCGGTTGCGGCGGTCCTGGTGGGATTCGGGCCGGAACTGGTGATGCGTGCGGCCGGAATGTTCGGGTGAGCTTTCAGCTAGCTCACAGCGAGCGTTGGGAAGGGGTACGGGGAGTCGCGCTGTTGTAGGAGGCATGCAGCACAGGCATTTCAACGGCGTGAAGACGGCGGCCCTCCTCGGGCTGCTGACCTCCATCATTCTGCTTGTCGGCTACTGGCTCGGCGGTAGCACCGGTCTGGTCATCGCCGTGTTCCTGTCGCTTGGGATGAACGCGTTCAGCTACTTCTACTCCGACAAGATCGCGTTGCGGGCGATGAACGCGCAGCCCGTCACCGAGGCGCAGGCGCCGCAGCTGTACGCCATGGTGCGCGACCTGGCGACCTCGGCCGGACAGCCGATGCCCCGGCTCTACATCAGCCCGACCCGCCAGCCCAACGCCTTCGCGACCGGGCGCAACCCGCAGAACGCGGCCGTGGCGGTCACTTCCGGCATCCTGGAGATGCTCACACCCCGCGAGCTGCGGGGCGTCATCGGGCACGAGCTCTCCCACGTGTACAACCGCGACATTTTGATCTCGAGTGTCGCCGGCGCCCTGGGCGGCATGATCACCATGCTCGCCAACCTCGCGATCTTCCTGCCGCTCGGCGGCTCGAACGACGACGAGGAGGGGCCGGGCATCGCCGGGCTGCTGCTCATGATGATCCTCGGCCCGCTCGCCGCGACCGTGATCCAGCTGGCGATCAGCCGGAGCCGTGAGTACCAGGCGGACGAGTCGGGCGCGCAGCTCACCGGCGACCCGCTGGCCCTCGCGAGCGCGCTGCGGAAGATCCACCGGGGTACCCAGGCGCTGCCGCTGCCGGCCGACGGCCAGCTGGCGAGCCAGGCCCACCTGATGATCGACAATCCGTTGCGCGGCGGTGGCATCGCCTCGCTGTTCTCGACGCACCCGCCGATGGAGCAGCGCGTGGCCCGGCTCGAGCAGATGGCCGGCCTGGCGCTGCACCGGTAAACGACAAACGCCCAGCTCACGGGCGTGTCGTTCACTCGGATAGGTAGTCGCGCAACGACGGCCGTGTAGCGTCTGCGTCCATGGCTCAGACGCTCCACGCCGTGCTCACGGACCCGGACGAGTCCACAGAGCGTGACATCGAGATCCGCGACGCGGACAGCTTCCTGCTCGTACGCGCCCCGAACGACCTGACCGATCTCGCCGGTCTCCGCGATCTTGCTCATCGAGACGGGTCAACCCGCGAGGTGACTGTCAGCTAGGCTGCGCGGTCATGGGTGCAATCAAGCCATGGCACGTTCTGCTGCTGCTTTGCTGCCTTCTGGTGGTCGCCGCGGTCGCCACGACCATCATCGTGGTCACTCTGCGGCGCGGGAAACGATAGACCAACCGAACGCCGCCCCGGCCCCTCGCGAAGGGACCGGGGCGGCACGCTTTCAGCGGTAGTTCGTGAACTGCAGCGCGATGCCGAAGTCCTCCTGCTTGAGCAGGGTGATGACGGCCTGCAGGTCGTCCTTCTTCTTGCCGGTCACGCGCAGCTGGTCGCCCTGGATCTGGGCCTGGACGCCCTTGGGGCCCTCGTCGCGGATCTTCTTCGAGATGGCCTTGGCCTTCTCCGACTCGATGCCCTGAATGATCTTGGCGTCGATCTTGTACGCCTTGCCCGACGCGCGCGGCTCGCCGGCGTCGAGGGACTTGAGCGAGATGTTGCGCTTGACGAGCTTCTCCTTGAAGACTTCCAGCGCGGCGACGACCCGCTCCTCGGTCTCAGCCTGAAGGGCGACCGTCTCCTCGCCGGCCCACTTGATCTCAGCGCCGGTGCCGCGGAAGTCGAACCGCTGCGCCAGCTCCTTCTCGGCCTGGTTGAGCGCGTTGTCGACCTCCTGCCGGTCGACCTTGCTGACGATGTCGAACGAGGGTGCCGAAGCCATGGCAGACGCTCCCTGTTACTGCGTGCGTTAGACGGGTGTGGGCGTGCCGAGGGTACCCGTTTGCAAACCCCCGGGGGCCTACCGCTATTCTGGCTTCCGCCAGGCGGGTTGCCCGAGCGGCCAATGGGAGCGGACTGTAAATCCGTCGCGAAAGCTACAGAGGTTCGAATCCTCTACCCGCCACCGGCAGTGACGATGGGCCCCTGACCTGCGGAGACGCAGGCTAGGGGCCCATCTTCTTGTCTTGCAAGATCTCACTCGTGCTCACCCGCTCCCACTCGTCGTGGCAACTGGGTGGCAACGACACGGAGCCCCGCCGGGCAATCTCCGCTCTGCCCCGAACGCGTGAACGTAGGATCCCGTAGGACGCCCGCCCCCTGCGGTCGCCCCCGCGTCGCTCATCTTGACGGTCAGCCTCTTAGGCGTGGCCTTCACGGCTGGGCCGACCGACTAGCCCTTCGGACATGCGTAGCGATCGCCGATAGCTCGGCAAGGGCAAGGAGGCCCGAGGCCCGATGAGCGACATTGCCGCGGTCGGCGACGGCCCTAGCGAACCTACCCAGCAGCCCGTGGGTCTCCGTCTGGCCGGGCAGCAGCGCGCCCTACACGAGGCACTAGGAGCGCTGGCGGCCGAGCTTGGTGCGATGTACCTGGGCGCGCTGATGGTGCTCCAGCAGCCGGCGAACACGCAGCGGTTCGCCCAAGCCGCACACGTGCTGCGCGAGATGATCAACCGGGTGCCGAAAAGCTTGGGCTACGCGAACAAGGCGATGCAGGAACGGATGGGCGACCGACTCGGGCCCGCCGAGCAGTCTTGGGACATCGCGGTCGCCAAAAGCGGCACCTTCAATAACGGAGCCTGGTCCGGGGAGATCGATCAGCACCTCAGGAAGGCCCTGACCGCGCTGTACGAGTTCTTCACGTGGAAGAAGGGCCATCAACCGAAACGCCGGGATGAGATGACCGCGACCCTGCGGAAGCTGGACGCCTCAGGCCGGCGACTGCCCGACAAGCTGGAAAGTCTCGCTGTCGATGAGTGGAGCATCACGCGGGACTATTTCATCAGCATATGCCACTACCAGAAACCCGCCGACGAGCAAGAATTCCTCGCATACCTAGATGCCCTTGAGCGATTCCTGCTCGATCGCCTACGCCCACGCACCTTTGCGGACTTTGATGCCGTGGATGCCATCCTGGAGGAGGCGAGCCGTGGCTCCGATTAGCCCCGAACTTGTTGATCGCGCCCTGGTTCAAATCCGCAAACGACGTGCAAACTACGATTACTTCTTTGAGCGTCTGTCGTCACCGCAGTGGATTGAGCCACTCAGGGCTAACGGATTGTTCAGCGATCCACCGGCCACGGAGGCCAGTGACGGCGGAATCCGGGCGCAAGCGTGGCCACCGTCGGAATACCTCGTTCGTGTCGCCGGACAGGCACCGGAGGAAGTAGCTGCCGTCATCCTCGGTATCGACACCGACAACGAACGCGTGCACAGCGACTTCCTCGACGCCGCCACCGAACTTCCTGTTCCGATTGCCAGGCCTCTCATTCTGCGTGAAATCAAGTGGATTCTCACACAGGAACAATTCTATTTTGGCCTGCCTGAGCACGCCCTCAAGCTAATGAAAAAGCTGGTGGACGAGGGAGAAGGGGGCTTGGCGCTGTCGATAATGCGCGCCCTATTCCGGCCGTCGAAGCGAGCGGAGGGTGAAGCGCCGATCGACGACGAGTCGGTGAGTACAAGAATGTCTCGCTGGGAGTACGCCGAGCTACTCTCCTCTGCAACAAACCTGCTGACACAAAGCGTTCCGTTAGACCTACTGAAGTATCTAACGTTCCTGGCAAACGATATTGCACCTAAACCAAGCGCCGACGTTGGACCCGTTGCGCTCGATCTCTCACAGGTATGGCGGCCACGACTCGAAGCCGACCAGAGGAATGACCAAGATACGCGACAGGCCGTCGCTTCGGCCCTTCGCGATGCGGCAACCACCGTCAGAACCGAGCAGCTTCTGACGGATGAAGAAGTTTTGAATACCCTGTTCGCGGTAAACACGCCGCTTCCGAAGCGTGTGGCCGCATTTGCTGCACTCGAAGGACCGGAGCCAAGCCCTTCCGATCTCTCTCGCGTGCTGGTCGACAAATCATCTTTCTTCTCTCCAGAGCCAAGTCACGAGTATCGCAAGCTAATGGAGAAGACATTTGGTCGGCTTGGCACCACCGAGCAACAGACTCTGTACTCGTGGATCGACGAAGGCCCCGATCTGGAAGCTTACGTATCGGCGTCCAGGGAGCGGGGCGAGACACTTACCCAAGTCGACTTGGAAGAATACGCAGCAAAGTGGCGTATTCGTCGACTCCACCTGCTACGAGCATTCCTTCCGCCAGACCGAATGTTACTGCTGTCATCCCTTGTCGGCAAGTTCGGCGAGTCGGAATTCATTACAAGCTTTGAGATCACCACATGGTGGGGCCCAGAAACTCCCGTTGAGCTAGAGTCTCTACGCGCGAGCACAGACGATCAAGTGGTCGAGCTGCTGCGCGGATACACAGCAGGCTCAAGTGAATGGTTCGGCCCAAGTGCCGAGGGCCTAGCTCGAACCCTTTCCTCCTTGGCAGAGCAAGAACCCGCTAGAGTCTCCGCCCTCCTACCAAAGTTGACCTCACTGCGCCCGATATATAGCCAATGGGCTCTCATTGGTCTTACCAAAGCCGTGCAGGACGACGAGCCTCTCAATTGGCCGCCGGTCCTCGACTTCCTACAACACATCTTCCAATCTGAGGACACGGAAAACGTCGGCGCGGATGACGACAATCAAGGCAGTTGGCCAACGGTTCGTCGTGAAGCAGCCGGCCTCCTCGAGACAAGCTTTCAAAAGCGTGGATCGGCCGTTCCGTTCGAGGCAAGGGCGAGCCTGTGGAGCGTACTCGAAAACCTCTGCACCGACCCTGATCCGTCACCCGCTTATGAGGATCGCTTCGGTGGCTCCAATATGGATCCCGTCACTGTCGCTCTCAATTCCACGCGGGGCCGTGCAGTTCGTGCCGTAGTTGCCTACGCATTGTGGGTTGCGCGAAGCCAGGAACAATCTGCGGTCAGCTTCTCCGATATGCCAGAAGTCGAACACCTACTTGACCGACACCTTGACCCAGCATCGGAGACCTCGCCGGCAGTTCGGTCGATCTACGGCCAGTACTTTCCCTGGCTCGCACGGCTCGACGAACGGTGGGCAGCGAGCGCGACAACGCGGATCTTTGACGATTCTGTCCTTGGAGATGCCGCGTGGACCGCCTACATCATGTTCTGCCAGCCTTACGAATCGGCCTATCGACTGCTTCAGCAGCAGTACGCGCGAGCGGTAGAGCACATTAACGAGCAATACGGCGATTGGAACTGGTTTGGCGCAGGCCCGGATAAGCCTGCGGAGAGGCTGAGTGAGCACCTCCTCGTATTCTACCTTCGGGGTGTAATCGGCCTTGACGACGAGAGCCCACTCAATCGCCTTTTCCGAATTGCGCCCATTGCCATTCGCGCGTCGGCAGTTGACTTCGTCGGCAGAGTGCTCGAGGACAACCCGACATTGGATGACGCGACCACCCAAAGAGCGCGGGCGTTTTGGGAATGGAGGTCTTCTCGCTTCGGCAACGAACCCGCCGCAGCGAAAAGAGCAGAAGCGGCAGAGTTTGGACCGTGGTTGGCTTCGTCTCAGCTAGATCGCGAGTGGCGCATTACGCAGGCCGAAGTCGCTCTCAATACCGGCGCTTCGTTCAGGTCTGAAGCAAATGCACTGGCCGGGCTAAGGGACCTAGCGTCTAGCTACCCGACGCGCTCAGTTCGCGCGCTTCGGGCAATCCTGAATAGGGCCACTAAGAGCTGGATCGTCACGGCAAATCGGCAGGCCATCGAGGAAGTACTTCGCCTTGCCCTCAGTAGCGACCAAACAAGCGCCACCGAAAGTGCGCATGAAACAATTGACTGGCTAGGATCCCGAGGATTTCACTATCTCGGCGATATGGTGCGTCGACGGCCGGCCAGCGACACTTCGTGATCGTCGCCTTAGGTCGTCTTTTCGTCAAGTGAAGCCTTGCAAGACAGCTATCAGCCGACGAATCACGGGCGGACCTTGGCTGGCGTCGCCAGCCGATCGGCCTGCCGCGCTACTGACGCGGCAGGCCGATGCCGTCCGGTTAGTAATTCTGTTGTATGCGCTGGAGGGCCGCTTCGACCTCACCGTCAATGCACTTCGCGTAGACCTCCAGCAGGACCTTGACGCTATTGCCAGCCCATTCCGCGACCTGTGTCGGTGACACACCCGCGTTCAGCCACGTCGACAGGCACGCGTGTCGGAGGTCGTACGGCCGCCTGGCGAGCGATGAGCGCTGCTGGGCCTCGGTCAAAGCGAGCTGACGCGCCCGACGCCAGGATGTGGTGTACGTGTTGTTCGGGATCGGCTGTCCCGCAGTTGCCACGTACCGCCCGCCAGGCCCGCGCCTGGTGACGAACAGTCGCCGGTTCATCGGAGCCGGGTACGTCCGGATGTGGTGGTCAAGCAACGCGGCAAGCGGCGGTGCTACCGGCACTGACCGCGTTGCCGTCGCCGCACGGTGCTTCAGACCGCGTTCTTCAATGACCTCGCTGTCGTCGCTCCAGCCCTGACCCACCGCAACGGTGGCGCCGGAGAGGTGTAGCCAGCCCCAACCCGCATTCTGATTCGGTCGTTCGTACTCATCGTCCTGGAGGTGGAGCACCTCCTCTGGCCGGAGACCTGCGTAATACATGCAGCCGAAAAACGCCTCCAGTTCAGGACTCACCTCTCGCACTGCTTCGAGTAGCGCGACGGCCTGGGCGACGTTGACGACCACACCCCGGTCGACTCCGTCCTTCTTCTTGGGCGCAGTCCAGCTCACGAGAGTTAGCGGGTGCCTGTCGATGAAGCGGAGCTCCACCGCGTACTTCAGCGCACCGGAGAACACGGCGCGCTTGCGTGCGACGGTTGACGCGCTAGCGGACTTGCCATCCATCCGCAACGCCAGCGCGTTGAGCGCCTTCCGGACAAGGTCCGCATCCATCAGGGCCGAGAGGTTGACTGTGTTCTCTTCAATCCACGCCACAGCGCTTGCCAAGCGAGCCGGCGGTGGCCCTGCCTTCCTAGCCGAGGTGTTGAAGACCCAGCCGTAAAGCGCCGCGCGCATCGTGTCGACGTTCGGTGCTCCCCGGGTCGCCAGCAGCAACGCAGGGGTTACGGTTGCCAGCGTCTCGGCTATGCCCTTGCGGTGATTCGGCGAGGCGTGCGGCCACTTCATGTCCACAAAGGCAACGGCGTGCTGGTACCACGATCGGGTCTTCTTCTCCCGCGCCATCGGCTCAGGGAGACCAGTCGGTTCATCGAACGCGACACCCTCCCGCTGAGCGACCATCAAGCGCGAGCGGAAGCTTTCTGCCAGCGCTCGGGTCTGGAAGCTCTCGCCGAACTCCTTGCCGGCGACGCCCCAACGAACCCGGTAGGTGCTGCGCGGCTTGCCGGTCTTGCGGTCCTTGCCCTTATGCTCGCGAATCGACCAGATCCGCACGTCGTACGTGCTCATGCTGCGGCGTCCTCCTCGTGGGCGGTGAGCCAGGCGTCGAGATCGGTGCGGCGGATGCGGAGACTGCCGTTGGGGTACTTAATCGTTCGGGGTGCCTTGCCGATGGCCTTCCAGCGAAAGAAGGTCGACTTCGGGACGTCTAGCTCGGCGAGCACCTGGGCGAGCGTGAGCAGCTCGCCGTCGCGCTTCGGGAGCCTTGTGACGTTGGGCGTGGGCATGCGGTGGTCCTCCCCGTGGGCGGTGCGGCGATCAGGGGTCGATCGGTTCGGCAAGCGAGGGGGCCTTTCGGCTTGGTCCGGTCGGCTGCTGAGCGGGGAGCCGCCCTCGGGCGGTGGTCGGGGAGCCGCCGCAGAATCCGCACAATCCGCGGAATGCTGCGCGGAGTTGGAGTTCTGCGGATTGCGCGGATTCTGCGGGCAAGTCATCGGGACACCGCCGACAGCGGATGCACCGTGCCCGCCGGGCGGATCACGTCGGGGTGCACTAGCCACGCGGGCGACGGCGGGCGGCCGGCGCGCGTCTGCGTCGGGGTCGTCTCGGGCCGGAGGTAGCCGTGCGCCTGAAGGAGGTTGAGCGGCGGGTCGAGGTCGCCGGCCTTCGGGAACCGCCCACGGGCGACCGCGCTGAACAGCTCGCGGCGGGTGAATCGGGCTGTGGCCGTGCGTTCCAGCCAGGCGACGATGTGCCGGGCGTCTTCGACGGTCGGGTCGGTGCCCATGTCGTCGAAGGCGGCCAGGGCGTGTTCGGCGAAGTAGCGGCCGATGGCGTCGGCTTGGGCGACGGTGTGGAACTCGATGGGCTTGTGCACACCGCTGGCGTGGTGTTCGGCGAGGTGGAGTAGGCCAGCGATGCGGACGACAGCGCCGGTGTACTTGCTGCCCCAGTCCACGATGTGCGCCCACGCGCCGGTCGGTGCCAAGCGTGGTTCGACGTGCCACTCGATGCCGAGTACGGCGGCGTCGGCCTCGGCGGTCATCGGGATGACCGCGGGCTCGGGGAGGGCGGCGAGGTCGAGGACCAGGGCGCCGAGGTCGCGGGTGTAGGAGTGCGCAACCTCGGTCGGCACCGACCGGGCGCCCGGGGTGCGGCGACCGACCGTGTTCTCGGGCAGGGAGAACAGGATCCGGGCGAGCAGGCCCTTGCCGCGGAAGCCGGGCATACGGGCGATGTCGCGCAGTACCTCGGGCTGCACGGCCAGGCCGAGCGTGAGCGCCGGGTGGTCGATGTGCTCGGCCGGGCGGGAGCGCCGGTCGACGCGCAGCATGTCGCCCGCGTGGCCCTTGAGGAAGACCTCCAGGTTGGGCGTGCCGGAGTACCGGCCGGCGAGGGTGGCGAAGATGCCGCCCTCAGGCGAGAGCACCGCCAGACGGCCGCCCTGCTCGGCGAGCAGCGATGCGGCCTGTTCGCTGGTCACGTCGTCGGCGACGAGCTGCGGCGGCTTCGGGACCGCGATGGCGTCGGCGCTCATCGCGGCCGCGGTGGCCTCGGCCAGCAGCCGATCGCGGGCGGCCGGGTCGGCGTTCGCGGCGGCGTTCGCGGCCTTCTCGGCGGCCTTGCCGGCGACGCGCTGCGCAAGCTCGGCCTCGATGATGGCTGGCGCAGTGCGTTCCTTGAGCGCCTTCTCGGCATCGAGCAAGGGCCGGATGAGCGCAGCGAACACCGCGGACTTTCGCGAGCCGGGCGGCAGGACCACGACTGTGAACAGGTTGCAGGGCTCGCGCCAGCCGGACCGGATCTCGACCTCGGCCCGCCCGCCGGCCGCGGTGGACAGCGCGGCGAGGGCGATGCAGCCGGCGGCGTCGACAGGGGTCTGGGTGAACTCGGCGACGGCGGCCACCATGTCGCCGAGCCAGCCGGGCAGGACGTGGATCGGGAACGGTGGCGGCTGGTGGCGCGCGGTCAGCGGGATCGGCGCGGGCCAGGCCGGTTCGGCGTCGGTGAGCAGCGCGCGACCGGCGGCGAGCACCTCGGACGTGTCCGCGTCGGCGTCGGCGAGGTGGGTGAGGCGGCGGCCGAGGTCGACCACCGCGCGGCGGCGCGCCCGGTCGGCCACGATGCTGGCGTAGTGGCCGGCGTTGGCGACGGTGGGGACGGCTGCGATGAGGGTGTGGAGGTAGCTGGCGCCGCCGACCTTGCCGAGGGTGCCAGCCTCGGCAAGGTGCGCGGCCACGGTCACCGGGTCGGTCGGGGCGCCGGTGTGGTGGAGTTCCACCAGCGCCGCCCACAGCTCGCCGTGGGCCGGGCGGTAGAAGTCGCTGGCGGTGAGGGTTGCGGCGAGCTTCGCCAGCACGGCCGGGTCGAGCAGGGCGGCGCCGAGCACTGCCTGTTCGGCGGCCTGGTCGTGCGGCGCGGTGCGGTTCACGGCGTTGGGCTCCTCTCTGCTGGTCCGATGTGGACGGTCAGGCGGCGCGGAGGTGGGCGGCGCGACTGAGTACGGTGTCGAGGTCGTTGACCAGGGCCATGAGCTGGCGGCGGGCGAGCGGCTCGGCGGCGGCGAGGGCGACGGTGAGCCGGACCTCGGCGTGTTCGCGGCCGTTGGCGGCGCGCACGCGGGTGAGGACGACGTGGCCGGCGCCGGGGGCGTTGAGCGTGATCGGGTGGGCGCGGTGCTCGCCGAGGCCGCATCGGTGGCCCTGCGCGCACCACTCCGGGTGGTCGCTCATCGGGTGCCCCGACGGTGCTCGCTGCGGAGGTACTCGTACACGCGCCGGCCGATGCGCACGCGGTGACCGGTGCCGTCGCAGCGCGGGCAGAGGCGGTACATGCGGCGGGCGATCGGGTTGCGGAGCTTGCCGGTGCCCTTGCAGCGACGGCAGGCGCCGAACGGGAAGGCGGCGCAGGCCAGGATGTAGCACAGTGCGTAACCGGCAAGGCTGAGGGTGGCTAGCAGGGCGAGGGAGTCCACGAAACGCCTCCAGCGGGAGGTTTGAGAGTGCAGGGGATCGGCGCTGCTAGGTACTAGCGCGCTGATCAGGGCTTGGATTGGGTGCTAGCGGGGGTGCTAGGTCTAGCAGCGCGGGCTGCTAGACCTAGCAGCGTTCAGGCGGCTTGATCCCCTCGGCGGCGGTTACGCTGGGCCACCGCCTCGGTGAGGGCGGCGCGGTCGATGCCGCGCCGGTTGGCGCCCTTGCCGGTCGCCGGGTCGGTGCCCCACACCTGGCCGGTCGCGATGCCGTACGGCTTGAGCGCTGCGCCGAGCTGGTCTCGTGTCAGCTCGCCGTACACCTCGGGGCGCAGTGCGGCCAGGCGCTCGATGAGCGTCTCCATCCACACCTTCGGCTCGTCGGCGCGGATGACGCTGAGCGTGTCTTCCAGCAGCGTCTCGCGACGGGCGGCCGGCTCGGCGGCCGGTCGCTCGGTGAGTGTGCCGGCGGCCTCGCGTGCGGCGTACGCCCGTGCGCAGACCCGTTCGACGCTCGGGCCGTCGAGGTAGAACGTCCGGACGATCTGTGCCTCGTCGGCCGCCCCGACGAGGTAGCCGACGCCCTTGTCCTTCTTGGCGAACATGGTGGCGCGGATGCCGTTGCGGTACGCCGAGGTGCCGAGCACCATGTCGTTTTCGAGCTGGCCCATGACCCGCAGGCAGAACCGGGTGCCGACGTTGGCCGAGACGCCGGTCGGGAGGCTTTTGGCGTCGGGGCGCTGGGTGGCGAGGAGCAGGATCACGCCCAGGGCGCGGCCGAGTTTGATGATCTTTTCGGCCAGTTCGCCGGCTTCCTTGCCGAACTCGGGGTGGGCGAACAGTTCCTGGCACTCGTCGAACCCGGCGACCAGCCAGTGCAGGCCCTTGATGCGCCGGGCCAGTTCGGGCGTGACCTTGTTGTCCGGGCACACGTCCTTGGGCAGCTTCTTGATGATGGCGGCGCGCTTCTGGCACTCCGCGCGCAGCTCGCGCAGCGCCATGAGGCCGGCTTCGGCGGTGTCGTCGTCGGCGCCCGAGGCGAACCGGCTGCAGACCTTCGTCAGTGGGTCGAGTCCGCCGGTGCCCTTGAACTCGTAGCCCCACAGCGCGGCGTACGGGTCGAGCGCGGCGACCAGCATCGGGAGTTGGATGCCCGCGGTCTTGCCGTAGCCGGGAATCGAGCCGATCAGGAGGTTGGTGTACGGCAGCTCCATGGACACGATCCGGCCGCGCGGGTCGGTGCCGAACGGGAACGGCTTGGACATGTCCACCGTGGACGCCTTCAGCAGCGGCCACGCCGGTTGACGGCCGGCGGACATCGGCTCGTCGCCGACCCACACCACCAGCCGGGACGGGCTGACGTCGGCGTTGCCCTCCGGCCACACGCAGCCGAGCGGGCGGCCGAGGCCGGACGCGAGCTTGTCCCGCCGGTCCATGACCTCCCCCGCCGTGACACCGGGCGGAAGGTCGACATCGGCGCGCCAGCCGGGGCCGTCGCGAGTGATCGGCGCCGGGAAGCCGATCGCCTTCGGGTTGCGGGCGAGGGCCTGGGCGATACCGGCGATGGAGAGCACGGACAGCGCCCGGATCACCACGTCGGACGTGAGCGCTGCGACCCGCGGGGCGACCACGGCGGTGTCGAGCAGCGGCCGATCGGCCGGCGCGCCGACCGCGCCGCAGACGATGACGCCGAGCGCCAGGGCGCACCAGCGCCACCAGGACGGCTCGACCGCGAGCACGCCCACGGCGAGGATGAGCGCGCCGAGCAGGAACAGGGTCACGATGCCGCGCCACCGCACGCGCCGGTCGCGCTGGCGGGAGAGCTTCAGGTACGCCTCGGCGTCCTCGGTGCGCACGGTCGCCTGGCGGACGGCCTCGCCTTCGAGGTCGAGCAGCCACCGGACGTACCCGCCGAGGATCTTCAGCAGCCCGCGCGGTGCGCGGATGGCGAGCTTGCCGGCATATTTCGGCAGTCGTACCGCGTGATACGCGCTGACGTGCCCGGTGTACCCGAGCGACCAGCGCACCGTGTACGCCAGTTCGGCGCGGGATCGCAGCCACGACGGGATGACCGGGCGGCGCTCGCCGCGCCGGGCGGTCGTGGCGAGCGTGGTCGGGCGCTGCGCCGCGGGCGAGTCCACGAGGGTCGGGGTGTCCTGGTCGTCGGGGTGGAGCTGTACGACATCCGCCAGTTCTTGTTCGTGCCGCTGCCAGTCGAAGGGGTTGTCGCTGGGCATGATGAGGCTTCCTCCAAGTGAGGGGCCGGAGCGCGGCCGAGGTTCCTAGGCCGACTGGCCGCGCTCCGGGCAGACCTACAGGTCGTGTGCCGTGGCGTAGCTGGCTGGTCGGGCGCGGTGCGGGGCGCGGCCGGCGGGGCTCATGCGGCTTTGAGGGTCGGCGTCGACACGCTGTCGACAGCCTGTCGACGGTGCCGCTTGACGGTGGCCTCGCTCAGGCCGAGCCGCGCGGCGATCGTCGCGTCGCTCGCCTTCGGGCTGCGCGCCACCGCAGTGGCGATGCGCTGCGCCGCGGACGGCTGGCGCTTCGGGGCCGTCTTGCGCGACTGAGCCTTGGCCTCGGCGATGGGTACCGGGGCCGACGGGGCGGGTTCCGGCAGTACAACTGCCGGGTCTGGAACCGGCTCGGACTGCGGTGCCGTTGCCGGCTCGATGACGGGCTCGGGCTGTGGCTGACGGCGGCCCGTGGCGATGAGCGCGCCGGTCGCCATGACCATCAGGCCGTCGACCGCGAGGGGGCCGATGAGCGTGGTCAGGTCGTCCTCGCCGTAGAACTGGAGCAGGCCGGACAGGTGGCGGTACGACACGACCGCGGCGACCAAGGCGACCGGGAGCAGGCCCAGGAAGCGCAGCGCGGTCCACGCGCGGCCGGTCGGCCAGATGACGCGGGCCAGGATCTCGACCGCGACGAAGACCGCGATCGGCCAGAAGACCGCGCCGACCACCGCGCCGAAGTCCGGGGACCAGCCGGGCTCGCTGCCGGCGGGCGGGACGTAGGAATGGGCGACGTTCGCGGCGACGGAAACGGCGCCGCCGAGGCCGGCGCCGGCGTAGGCCCAGCCGCGGCCCTTCACGCCGCCACCGCCTCGGGCCGGATGCCGGCAGCGGCCAGCTTGAGCAGCTCGCGCATGACGCGCGCCTCGGCGCGGCGTACGCGGTGCCAGTCGAGGACGGACGGGCCGGGCTCGGCGACCAGGAGCCGGATCTCCGCGTCGACCAGGGCGACCTCGGCCTCGATCAGGTCGGACTCGCGATCGATGGCCGCGAGCTCCGCATCGGTGGGTTCGTCGGGGTACCTCACGTACTCTCCTTCAATTTGGCTCACTTGGTTAGTCAAGTTCGCTGAGATGAGGGTAAATGCGCTTGGCTAGACAAGTCAAGCCGTCCAACTCAAGTTTTCTAGTTTGGCTAGTCAGGCTGTAGGATGCGGGCCATGGTCGATGAGCTGGATTACCTGGGGGAACTGGACCCCGACGAGTCCTCAGGCGCTGCGAACCAAATTGCCCGGCAACTACGTGCGGCGATCCTGACCGGGCGGCTCAGGCCGGCCGAGAAACTGCCGTCCCAGCCCGACCTCGCCAAGCACTACGGCGTGGCCCGGGAGACGGTGAAGCGCGCGCTCGACGCGCTACGCGCGGAGCGGCTCATCGTGTCGCGGCAGGGCAGCGGCGTGTTCGTGCGCGCGCAAACCCAGCGGCCGGTCGAGCTGCGGCCGCACCTCGAGGCCGCCTTCGAGCGCGAAGAGGTCACCATCGACTTCGCCGGCTTCTCGGGCGAGACCCTCCAGGGCGCCCTCGCCGAAGTGCTCGACCGGGTGCGCGCCGGCCAGCTCGCGCCGAAGCGCATCGCGATCCGGGTCATGGTGTCCGACATGGGCGTACCGATGGCGATCCCCGCACGAGCCGAAACCGGCGCCGACGATCCGATCGTGCGCGAGCGGATGGAGCGGATCGCCCACCGGTCGCTGGACGCGATCGTCGACCAGGTGCACGAACTCGGCGACCTCGGCCTGGTCGAGTCCGCCACCGTCACGGTGCGGCAGCACTCGGCATCGCCGCTGTTCAAGCTGTACATCATCAACGACAGCGAAGTGTTCTTCGGCTTCTACCCGGTGACGGAGCGGACCGTGGCGCACAAGGGCGAGCCCCTGGCGATCTACGACCTGCTGGGCAAGGACGTGCCGCTGTTCAACTACCAGGTCAGCGACGAGGACACCTCGCACGGCACCCAGTTCGTCGGCGCTTCCAAGCAGTGGTTCGAGTCGGTGTGGAGCAGCGTGGCGAGGGAGTACGAGGGATGAGCGACGACCTGGGCTCGCTGCTCGCGCGCAGCCGCGCGATCCTGCTCGACTTCGACGGGCCGGTGTGCAGCATCTTCGGCGGCTACCCGGCCCTGCAGGTCGCGGCCGAGCTGCTCAACCTGTTAGAAGCCCGCGGCGTCGACCTCGCCGACGACATCCAGTCCGAGACGGACCCGATGGAGGTCCTGCGCTGGTCCGCGACGCTCGGCAAGCCCGAGCTGCTCCGCGAGGTCGAGGACGGGCTGTGCCGCGCCGAGCTGCTCGCCGCGAAGTCCGCGATCCCGGAGCGGTACGGGCGTGAGGTGATCGTGGCCGCCCGGGAGTCCGGGCGGCCCGTAGCGATCGTCAGCAACAACTCAGCCGGCGCGATCGAGGCGTACCTGGCTGCCCATCGGCTCGCAGGGCACATCGCCTACGTTGCCGGCCGCGCCTACGCGCGGCCCGAGCGGATGAAGCCGAACCCAGAGCCGCTCTGGCGCGCGGCGACCGCGCTTGAGGTCGAGCCGGCGGCGTGCGTCCTGATCGGCGATTCACTGTTCGACATCGAGGGCGCTCACGCGGCCGGCGTGCCGGTCATCGCCTACGCCAACAAGCCGCCGAAGGTCCAGCGGTTCACCGATGCGGGCGCCGACATCGTGTTGACCAGCATGGGCGACATCGCCACCGCGCTCCTGGCCCTGCGGTAGGTCGGGCGGGCCGAACCTACTCGTCCTCCTCGGACTCGTCCGGCTCGTCCGTGTCCTCCCGCGTCTCCGGGATCGAGGAGAACGCGTAGGGACCGCGGACGTTCCGGCTGACCACGTCCAGCGCTGCTCGAAGCTGTTCGACCTGGTCCAGCGTCAGCTCATGCGACTTGCGGATGTGCAGGAAGGTCACGAACCGCAACGCGATCAGCGGCGTCTCTCCCCTCTGGTGCACCTCGATGTTGACCCCGCAGCCCGACACACGGTCGAAGCGGACCGTGCAGGCCGGCGGCTCCCCGCCCGGCGTTTCGACGACTTCCTGATCAGTGATCACTCAACGCTCCCTAGCGTGCGGATGGGCTGGCGGCTCCGGGAGCCAGCCCAGGAATCGGTCGTAGAGACCCGGCAGAGCCGCAGGGCCGAGGTCTGCCGACGCCTCGGCTAGCCGCAGCGTCATCAAGACCGTTAGCGCGGCGGGATCATGGCCGCACTCGACCGCAAGCCGGCGGCGGGTCGACAGGCATGGCCAAGGCCGGCTACATCGGACACAGTCCCACTCCGGCCGCGCCGATAGATGCCGGTCTCCGACTTCCAGCTCGATGGTCTGCGCTAGCTCGGCGGCGAGCTGACGAGCGTGTACGGACGCACTGGAGGCAAGCCGTAGCGCTCCTCTGATTGCGTCCACCGCCCTGTCGTCGGGGCCGCTGACAAGATGCAGTCGGTGTACGTCGTCGATGACGACCAGGACGAGGCCACCGCCAATCGTCTCGGCTCTGGTGACAACCGTGGCCAACTTAAGGCTCGGCAATTCGGTGGGCGTGGCAATGCCGGGCTGCGGTGCCTCCCTGCGCATTGGCCTCCCCCGGCGCCGTTACGGACGCCCGCCTCAGCCGTCGCGGCTGCAGGGTTTCGCAGCTCAGGTGCCAACCCGTGATGACGATGAGGATGACAACGGCGGTATCTGCGCCGCCGCATGCCCGCAGGCACAAGTGTAGGACTGTACGTACATGTACGTCTAGAGACGTAGCTAAAGGATCGCTGATGTACCTGCACATCTACGTTGCCGACATGGTCGATCCGGACGGCCCCACGCCCGTATACGTGCAGATCGCCGACATCATCCAGCAGCGGATCGAGGCCGGCGAGCTACAGCCCAACCGGCCGATCCCAAGCGAACTTGCCCTTCAACAGGAGTTTGGCGTAGCCCGGGGCACCGCCCGCCGCGCCGTCGAACTGCTCCGTGAACGCGGCCTGGTCTTCACCGTCCCACAGCGCGGAACTTTCGTGACCGACCAGCGTTAAGCAGGCATTCGCCGTCGTACACCTTAGCCACAGCTGCCGCACCTAGGGAAGAACCGGCGAACAGAGCCATTAGCTGTCAGATCCGTAGCTCGACAAGACTTCGAGCTCATCGCGCCAGCCATTCACCATGGCAACCATCTCTGCCAGATGCAGCACAGCGTCCTGAATCTTTCCAAGCGGCCTGTCTAGATCCTTGGATAGACCCTTGCCACCACCAATGACGGCGTAGAACTCGCCTAGCTGACCAGCAATTTCTGCAGCCCCTGAAAATTCTTCAATTGCCCGGATGAAGGACTCACCGTCCGGTGAGCTAGCCATCTTTGGATCCTCGATCATCTGACCGGTGATCGCACGAACAGCTACGTCCCAGCCCGCAATAGCGTCCCTAACTTTAAAAGCTGTCGACTCGAGATCGGAAGCAATTGGATCGATCCGTTTAGCCAGCCGCTTCGTCAGATTCAGCTTCTGCGAGAAGGTCTTGGCGCGATTCGCCTGCGGACCAAACGCAGTCACCTCGGCACCCAACTGTTCCATCAGGGTGAGGACTCGTTGAAGATCCTCCACCGTCTGGGGAGTGGCCTGCTCAATCTCGGTCATGTACTCCAAAGACGGACGGGCGAGTGGAGCCACCGCCCCACCCGCTAGCCTTGCCGCCGGCGCTGAGCCGGAGCCAGAGCCAGAGCCAGTCCGCGCACTGGAATCCTCGACATCCGCCGCGCTAAGGACTTCCTCTATTCTCTCAGCAATATCCTCGACCTTGCGAAGCCATGGAGATGATCCCGTTTCCTCGTGTCGAAGATCTGAAATGTCAAGGTAGTTTAGATTACTCAACTGCTGCCAGAGACTATCGTCCCCGAACATCTTCTTGATGCGCGAAGCAGGGAAGAAGAGAAGTGGGATGACAAGCATCTGGGTCGACTTAGCAGTCAGAAATGCCAAAAATTCGGTCAGCTCCGCCCGACAGTTCGGGCTGCGGAGATATGAGGGCGAAATGAACGCGAGGAAGATTGAAGACGACGCCAGACCGAGACGAATCCGATCCTTCCAATCCTCACCAGGCGCAATCGACTTCGTGTCCTTAAATACCCCAACGTCCAAACCGGTAATGCTGCTGTACGTTCTGCCTAGGTCTTCGATGAACTTCGAGATTCGACCGTAACTCGACTCGTCATCCATTCGCGCATATGACGCGAAAACAGATACGTCGGTGCGGCGCATAACATCAGCGTCACCGGGCGCATCGAAAGCTGAATCAGCCAAATTGTCCGATTCTCGGGTAGCTACCCATAGATGCCGAAAATGCTCTTCGTCCCCTTCGAGCTGGTTAACCAGCTTCGCCAAAACTGGCCATGAGGGCATCTTCGTGCCCCGCAGGGCGGCGTTGACCGTCGTGTGACTCATGCCCCCTATCGCCTGAGCCACTGAGCGGCTACTCGGCGCGCCCGCGGCGGCGTGCAGCGACCGCAGCGCCGAGAACAGCGCGCGGGCGGAGGCGGATTGTACAGGAATGGGTTGCGAGCTCAACAAGGGCCCCCTGGTTGAAGCGCCATGGCGGCTGGCGTACTGTCGTGTAAACCGAGCTGTAAAGCTCATCTTTTTACGGGCGCCCGATCAGAGGCGCGGACGCCCCCGGTCGGAGGTGTACTCAAATGTACGTTGACAAGGCGTGGATCGTCTTGGCGGTCGTCTTGGTCGGGGTCTGCGCGCTGTGCTACCGGTACCCCCACCTCCGCGGCCCCCTCGGCGTGGCGGCTGCGGTCGCCGCGGTTGTGCTCTTCGCCATGACGGTGTAGTCCGTGCCGCGCCGGCCCGATTGTCGTCTGGCGTAGCCGGCAACCGGGCGGCAACGGGTGAGGTTCCCTCGTCGTTTGCGCAGACCAGCACCAGTGTGCATCGCGGGCTGTAAATCCGTCGCGAAAGCTACAGAGGTTCGAATCCTCTACCCGCCACCGGCAGTACAGAGGCCCGCGATCAGGTTAACCCAGGTCGCGGGCCTTTCTCGTACCGCGCTCGCAGACCACCGTGACCTGCGATGGCCCGAGTCGTTCGGAGTAGACCTGGCCGACCTGTACGTCCATGTCGACGACTTCGAATGGCCGACGCGTGGCCCGTGTTCATCCACAACCTCTGGGGTGACGTCGGCGTGCATCGACGACGCGGTGAGGGCGGCGGGGGCGCTCGTTGAGGACCTGGCCGCCGATCTCCTGCGAGACCGCGGTTTGCTTCTATGAGTCGTGCACCTACCCCAAGAGCCGGACGTCCTCGAAGCCGTGCGCGCCGTGATCGGCCGCGTGGACGGCTTTTTCTCCTTGGATGACCTGGCGTCTCACCCGGCCGGCATCTATCGCGCCGGTTCAGCGAGGGTGTTCGCGAAGCTCGGGGACCGGACGCATTTCGAGGCCGAGATCAAGGGCCTGGAGCTCGTCGGCCGGCACGTGGCCACCCCGAAGCCGATCGCCATCGTTGAGCACCAGGACCAAGCGGTGCTGCTGCTCGAGGCGATCGACGAAGTCCCCGCGGCCCAGCGAACCGACGAGCAATGGCGCGGCGTCGGTCGGGCTCTCGCGACCCTGCACGGCACAAAAAGTACAAAATGGGGCCTTGACGCTTTTGATGGCTTCTTCGGCCCGCTGCCGCAGGACAATCGGCCCGTTGCGTCAAACAAGTGGCGGGACTTCTACCGGGAGCGCCGCATCCGGCCCAGGCTCGAGCAAGTGAGCCTCCCGAAAGAACTCACCCAAGCAATCGAGCAAGCCGTCGAGCGCGCCGAGATGCCCGATGCCGTGCCGAGCCTCCTGCATGGCGATCCGCAGCAGAACAACCTGCTCACCAGCGCGGACAAGGCGTGGTTCATCGACGTGGCGCCCTATTACGGGCATCCCGAGGCCGACCTCGCGCTCGTCGACTACTTCGCGCCCGTTCCCGCGGCGCTGTTCGACGGGTATCGGGAGGTCCGGCCGATCGAGGAAGGCTTCGCCGAGCGGAAGGAGCTGTGGCGCCTGCACGGGTATCTGGCGGTGATCGCCGTCGAAGGGGAACGGGGGACGTTCCTACCCCGCATCGAAGAGGCCGTGGCACGAGTACGCTGTCGCCATGTCGGGAGTGCTGGGTGAGCCGATCAAGTTCGTGCTCAACTGGGGTCGGCGCTACTCGCTGTGGGTGTTCAACTTCGGGCTTGCCTGTTGCGCCATCGAGTTCATCGCCACCTCCATGGGGCGGCACGACTTCATGCGCCTCGGGGTGATTCCGTTCGCCCATGGGCCGCGGCAGGCCGACCTGATGGTGGTGTCGGGCACCGTGACCGACAAGATGGCGCCCGCGGTGAAGCGGCTCTACGACCAGATGCCCGAGCCGAAGTACGTGATCTCGTTCGGGGCGTGCTCCAACTGCGGCGGCCCGTACTGGGACTCGTACTCGGTCACCAAGGGCGTGGATCAGATCATTCCCGTGGACGTGTACGTGCCGGGATGTCCGCCGCGGCCCGAGGCGCTGCTGCACGGGATCATGCGGCTGCAGGAGAAGATCGCCGGGGAGCAGGCCGGGCTGGGCGGGACACCGCGGCCCGACGTCAAGGCACTGACGGCGCCGCCGGTGAAGCCATGAGCCTTTCCGACCTGGGTGACACGTCCGAGAGCGGCGGGGGGCAGTTCGCCCGGCCGACCGTCGACGTGCCCGCCGAGCGGTGGGCCGAGGCGATCGAGACCGCCAAGCGCGAGGGGTACGACTACTTCGACTGGCTCTCCGCCGTCGACGAGCTGCCGGGCGGGTTCACGCTCGTGGTGCACCTCTGGTCGATCCAGCGCAAGCAGGGCGTGCTGATCCGGGCCGAGGTGCCGCGCTCCGCGCCGGCCATCGCGAGCGTCAAGGACCTCTATCCCGGTGCGGCCTGGCACGAGCGGGAGACGCACGAGATGTTCGGGATCGGGTTCACCGGGCACGGCGAGCTCAAGCCGTTGCTGCTGCCGGACGAGTTCGAGGGGCATCCGCTGCGCAAGGAGTTCGTGCTCGCCTCGCGGGTGGCCAAGCCCTGGCCCGGCGCGAAGGAGCCCGGGGAGAGCGAGCACACCGTGAGCAAGCGGGCGCCGATGCGGCCGCCGGGAGTACCGGATCCCAAAGAGTGGCCGAAGTGATGCCGGTCTGGCTGGATGTCGCGATCCGCGTGCTCGGCGTCGTGATCGCCTTCCTGACCCTGCCGCTCATCGTGGGGCAGGCCGAGCACAAGGTCATGGCGCACATGCAGGGCCGGCTCGGGCCCATGTACGCGGGGGCCTTCCACGGCTGGGCCCAGCTCGTCGCCGACGGCGTGAAGTTCGTGCAGAAGGAGGACATCACGCCCCGCGCGGCCGACCGGGCGGTGTTCCGGCTGGCGCCGGTGATCGCGCTGCTGCCGTACCTGGTCGTGCTGCTCGTCATCCCGCTCGGGCCCAACGGGCTGGTCGCCCAGAAGCTCGACATCGGGCTGTTCTTCGTGCTCGCGGTGGTCGGCGTCGGCGTGGTCGCGGTGCTCATGGCCGCGTGGTCCAGCGCCAACAAGTACGCGCTGCTCGGGGGCCTGCGCGCGGCGGCTCAGCTGCTCGGGTACGAGCTGCCGTTCATCCTCTCGGCGCTCTCGGTCGCGATGGCGGCGGGCACCCTGTCGCTCTCCGGCATCGTCGAGGCGTGGCGGCCCTGGTGGCTGCTGTGGCAGCTGCCGGCCATGCTCGTCTTCTTCATCGCCGGGCTGGCCGAGATCCGCCGGCCGCCGTTCGACATGCCGATCGCGGACTCCGAGCTGGTGTTCGGCTACATGACGGAGTACACCGGGCTGCGGTTCGCGTTCTTCCTGCTCGCGGAGTACGTCGGGATCGTCGTCATCGCCGCGCTCACCACCGTGCTGTTCCTCGGCGGCTGGAAGGGCCCGTTCGGCCTGGACGCCGAGCTCGGCTGGGCCTGGACGCTGATCAAGATCTTCGCGGTCTCGTTCGTGGTGATCTGGGTGCGCGTCTCCTACCCCCGCCTGCGCGAGGACCAGCTCCAGCGCCTGTGCTGGCTCGTCCTGGTCCCCGCCGCGCTGGCCCAGCTCGTGCTCACGGCCGCCGTGAAGGTCGCTGCAGGAGACTGAGAAAAGCCACAAGAAGCTGCTCTCGTACTGCCGGATCGACCGCATTCAGCAGCGAGTTGATCGGTGCCATGCGTTCCGGCAGCCCACCGCCCTCGCCGACGCCCAGCGCGGCCGCGATCTGCTCCACCGGGGCGCTGCCGAGCAGTTCGACGATGCCGTCGGGCAGCTCGATCGGCCCGTGCGCGCGGGCCGCGGCGACCGCGGCGGACAGGTCGGCCTCGAACTCGCCGATCCGCGGTGCGACGGCCGCGGTCACCGTGAGGTGTACCGATGCCGGAATCTCACCGTGCCGGAACTGCGGCTGCGTGTGCCAGCCCCGCGCCGCCAGCTCGTCGGCGAGCACGAACAGGTCGACGCCGGACGACATGAACGCGACGACGGTCGATTCCGTCGGTACCACCGTGAAGTCCTCGATCCGCGCCACCGCGTGGGCGATGTCGCGGGTGGCGTCGCGCGTCTTCGCGGCCAGCGCCAGGTATCCGTCGTCGCCGATGTGCCGCAGGGTCGCCCACGCCGCGGCGATCGGGCCGCCGGAGCGGGTCGAGGAGATGACCGGGTTGACCATGGTGTAGCCGGGCCAGTTCGCGTAGCCGAAGTACTGCGGCGCGCGCAGGGCCTCATCGCGGTGCAGCAGCACGGAGACGCCCTTGGGCGCGTACGCGTACTTGTGCAGATCGACGGAGATGCTCGTGACCCCGGGCACCGACAGGTCGAACGGCGGGATCGGCTCGCCCAGCCGGCGCAGGTACGGCAGCGTCCACCCGCCGAAGCAGGCGTCCACGTGGCAGCGCACCCCGGCCGCCTGGGCCGCGGCGGCGATCGGCTCGACGGGATCGATCAGCCCGTGCGCGTACGACGGCGCCGAACAGGCCACGAGCACCGTCTCCGGGGTGATCGCGGCCGCCACCGCCCGCGGGTCGACGCGCAGCGACACCGGGTCGACCGGCACGGTGTCGAGCTCGACGCGCAGATAGGCCGCGGCCTTGGCCAGCGCCGCATGCGCGGTGACCGGCATGACCAAACGGGGCCGGTCGATCTCGGGCCGTCCATCGCGGGCCGCTTTCACTGCCAAAATCAGCGATTCGGTACCGCCTGAGGTCACACTCCCCACGCTCCGCTCGTCGCCGCCGAGCACCTGCGCGGCCGCCCCGACGAGGTCGTTCTCCATCGCGAGCAGCGACGGGAAGGCGGTCGGATCGAGCCCGTTGACGTGCGAGGACAGCGCGTGGGCGGCGGCCGCGAGGTCGTCGAGGCCGGCCAGCCCGGGGTCGTACACGTAGGCGAACAGCCGGCCGCCGTGCGTCGGCAGGTCGTGGCCGCGCAGCTCCTTGAGCTCCGCGAGCACCTCCCCGGCCGGGATGCCTCGCTCAGGCAGTGCGTTCAAGTGCTTCGCCCTCCGACAGTCGCGCTTCGTTCAGGTCATAGCCTCGCAGAGTGAACAGCGCCAATGCGACGACAACGGCCGGAATCACCGTGAAGCCGAGCTGCACGCCCATTCGCGCGGTGTCGGTCTGCGCCGCGGCGGTGCCGGAGTCGCTGGAGACGTACCCGGTCGCGGCCAGGAGCAGCGCGAAGATCCCGGGGCCGAGGGCCAGGCCGAACGTCTCCCCGGCCGTCCACAGCCCGGTGAACACGCCGGCCTGGCGGCGGCCGGTGCGCGCGGCGTCGTAGGCGATGCAGTCGGGCAGCATGGCCAGCCCGAAGACCTGTTGTCCGGCGTAGCCACAGCCGACCAGGCCGGTGAGCACGTACACGACGGCGTTGGGCAGCACCGGCGCCAGCGCGATGAGGGCGGCGGCAGTGGCGAAGACCATGGAGGACAGGACGTACGAGCGGAGTTTGCCGATTTTCGCGCCGATTCGCGACCAGAGCGGCATGACGAGCAGCGCCGGCCCGACGAAACACGCGAAGAGCAGCGTCGATCCCGTGTCCGGATCGGCCAGGATCTGGGTGGCGAAGTAACTCACTCCGGCCAGCATGGTGGCGATTCCGGCCGCCTGAATGATGAAGCAGATGAGCAATCGGGTGAACGCCTTGTTGGCCCGCGCCGTTTTCAGCTGCACGCCCAGGCTCGGCTCGCTCTGCGTGATGGCGCCGACGGGGGCCTTGCGGGTGCCGAAAAAGCTGCCGAGGGTACCGACGACGATGAGTGCGGCCACGAAAACTCCCATGGCCCGATGGCCCGGAATGCCGTCCCCGAACTGTTTCGTGACCACCGGGGCCAGCGCGCCCGACACCAGGATGGCGACCGCCAGCAGGGCGACGCGCCAGGTCATCAGGCGGGTCCGCTCGGTGTAGTCATCGGTCATTTCGGCGGGCATCGCGACATATGGCACCTGATAGAACGCGTACGCCGTGGCCGTGGCGAGGAACATCAGCGCGACATATACCCCGCTTTTCACCGGTGCCGCGAAAATCAGCGCAAACAGTACCGCCACGGCAAGTCCGGCCCCGAGCAAAAATGGTCGGCGGGCCCCCCATCGAGTGCGGGTACGATCGGAGATTCTCCCGGCAACCGGGTTGATGAGCACGTCCCATGCCTTCGGTGCGAGCACGAGCAGCCCGGCGACCCCGGCCGCGACCCCGAGGGTGTCGGTCAGGTAGGGCAGAAGCAACAAACCGGGCACGGTGCCGAACGCGCCCGTGACGAGCGATCCGAGCGCGTACCCCGCCCGCACGCGACCGGGCAGCGAAACCGACGGGTGGTCCATGGTCCACGGATGCTACCGCGAGAATTCCTCAATTTCTGCGGGCGTCGCCGCCGGACATCCAGCGACGACCGAGGTCGGCCTGCGCATCCTGCAGGACGGCGGCACGGCCGCCGACGCCGCCGTAGCCGCCATGCTCGCCAGCTGCGTGGCCGAGAGCGTCCTGACCGGCATCGCGGGCGGCGGCTTCGCCACGTTCTACGAGGCCGCCACGGGCACGACGACCTGCCTGGACTTCTTCTGCTCGGTTCCCGGTCTCGACGCCGAGCGCCCCGCGGCCCCCATGGAACCGATCGCGGTGGCGTTCGGCGGGGTGCCGCAGCGGTACGAGATCGGCGCCTCGAGCGTCGGCGTCCCCGGTGTTCCGGCCGGCGCCGGGGCAATCCACCAGCGCTGGGGCCGATTGGCGTGGCCCCGGGTGGTGGCGCCGGCCCTGTCGCTCGCCCGCTCGGGGACGCTCTTGCCGCAGCCGCACGCAGCGACGCTGGAGTCCTTGGCGCCGGCCATGCTGCCTGGGCTCGGCTCGCAGGTGTACGCGCCGGCCGGGCGGCTGCTGTCGGGTGGGGACCTTCTGTATCACCCCGGGTTGGACCTGGCGCTGGGCATCTTGGCGGACGAGGGGCCGGGGGCGTTCTACACGGGGCGGATCGGGCGGCAGATGGTGTCGACCATCGCCGCGGGTGGTGGGATTTTGACGCCTACTGATCTGGCCTCGTACCGGGTGCTGGCACAGCCGGTGGCGTCGGCTTCGCTGGCCGGGTTGACCGTGTCCGCCCGGCCGGATCTGAACGACTTCATCGTGACGCTGGGGTCGCTGCCGGACCTGGAGTCGATGACCCGTCCGGCGCGGGCGGTGGCTTTGGCGGACGCGTTGCGGGCTTATGGGACGCAGCGGCTGGGGGACACGACCAACATCTCGGTGGTTGACCCGTCTGGCAACGCTTGCGTGATCACCTTGACGCTGGGGATCGGGTCCGGGGTTTGGCTCGATGGGCTGGGGATTCACCTGAACTCGATGCTGGGCGAGGGCGAGCTGATCCGGCCGGGGACGTTGCCTGGGGAGCGCATGGCGTCCTGCATGTGCCCGACTGTGGTGACCGCACCGGATGGACCGCTCTTATTGGCGATCGGGTCGGCCGGCGCTACACGGATTCGGACGGCGTTGTTGCACGCTCTGATCAACACGCTCGTCGACGGGACGGACACGTTCTCGGCCATCCACCGTCCGCGGTTCCATGTGGTGTCGGACCTGGTGCATGCGGAGCCGGGGTATCCGGAGGACGAGCTGGAGGCCTTGCAGGAGGCCGGGTACAAGATTCAGCGCTGGGACAAGATGGACCACTACTTCGGCGGGGTCAGCGCCGTGGGGGTCGCCGGCGCGGCGGGCGACCCGCGGCGCGGCGGCATTGGGCGACTGCTGTCGTGACCGACGGGAAAGGCCCGCGACCGGGGGTTAACCTGGTCGCGGGCCTCTGTACTGCCAGTGGCGGGTAGAGGATTCGAACCTCTGTAGCCTTTCGCGACGGATTTACCGCTCAGGCTCCCACCGTCCGTGACCTGCTACGAAGTACTCGCAGCGGCGTAAATCTCCGGGCATTCTCCGTAAGGCTGTTGATCTTCGAATTGATGGAGGCCCGCATGCCCACGCCGCTGTCCTCAACGCGCCATCCCGCCGGTGTACCGCAGTCGTAGACGGGGGCTATTCTATTGAGATGCCACGGCGGACGACCCCATTCCAGGCGATCGTGCATCTGGTGCGCCAGCATTACGCCGGACCCGGCGTGACGGTCTCGGAGTCGAAGCTTCTGTATGACCCGGTTCTCGGGCTGCGTGAAGTCGACATCGTTGTTGAGGCTAAGGCGGATGGTGATCACGTCGTAATTTCACTGGAGGTAAACCAGCGGGGAAGGCCAGCGTCCGTCGAGTGGGTAGAGCAGCAGATCGATAAACATCGCAGGCTGCCAACCAACAAGCTTGTGCTGGTGTCCAGGGCGGGATTTAGCCGCAGAGCGTTGACCAGGGTAGGCCTGGAGGAGGGCAAGGTTGAGGCGCTTCAGCCCGAAATAGTCGAGGTTGACGGCGAGCCCGTGGTGAAGCGGTTGTACGTGGACTCGATCAACTACCAGCCGACCCGGTGCACCCTTCATGTTCACGGAGATGATGGCGCAATCGTCGCGGTGCCGGGCCAACCGGATGCCGACATTTACGACCCAAGTGGCGTACTTCTCGGACCGCTGGCCTTCTTGGCCCGGGAAGCTGCATACCTAGAGCCAGTGGGTAAGTGGCTCGGTGTTGAGGCGCACCATCGCCCGGACCGCGACGACTTGAAGGCGTTCGAGTTGGAGCTGGCTATCGGAGGTCTCGGATACCATCTGAAGCGTATCGAAACCGACACATTGCATCTCATCGTCCGCCTGGGAATTCGGGGAGATTTCACCTTCGCGCAGGACGAGGTTGTCCTTACCATGGCCCGTCTTGGTGGGCGCCTTTATGGGGCGGGAGAGGCGTCGTTTGTGGGCCGGCCAGTGGTCTGGGTGGGAACGACGATGCCTGGAACGACAGAGACCAGGCTTTCCTGGCGGGCAACCGACGCTAACGCCCCGCCGCCCGCGATCCCAGTCGAGCCTCCAATGCCTTCGGAGGTGTGGTTCCCACACCTCCATTCGCTTTCCTTTCCCGAACACCCGAAGGTTGCTCAGGGGCATGGCAACGAGCCGGCGCCGCAATAACGGGCCCTCTGCGGTCTGCTGGCTGACTGGCGTTCCAACGGACCGTTGGTCCACCGTTCGGCGCAACCTTTCGTTTCAGCCGGGCTTCACCAAAGGGCCTCACTGGGGGATGCCCATCGGGGCGGAGAGCGGCCCCCTGTTCTGACGCGCATTGAACCCAAGCGTGGACAGGCACGGCCGATGCTACAGCAGCACGGAGGTTCGGACGATCGAGAGGAGCGCGTTCGCACCACCCGGCGCCTTACCGCCAAATGGCCCGGATGATCAGCGACGCTGAGAGTCCTTCACAGCGTGACTCCGACGGGTGCAGAAAACAGCACTACCGCGCCGCAATACGCATTTTGTGGCCTAGAAGTATGGCATGCACCATGTTCTTTAATGCGTGCCGCCGGCGCGCACGACATATTTGATCATCGTTCCTAGGTGATGTCCGCCGGTAGATCCACGCAGGAGCTACGATGACTCGACCTCGGTTACTGGCCGATATGATGCTCGGAGCGCCCACTGATGCTTGACGTGTTTACGGGAATCGTACTTGTGTCTGAGGCGGTCTCCCTATTTCTGACTGCCCAAGTGTTGATGCTTAGTCTGCTGAGTCTTGTGTCAGTCAGGTGGGGATATGAATTTTTTCGACGAATTGACTATCTTGGTCGAGACGTAAGCTTTGCAACACTCCACCTTCCGATAGCGTCGTTCTTAGCCGCATTTGCTGTCAGTGTAGGCGTCAACTTTCTTACGGATGACAAGGCCGCACCTGGAGTAATCTTCTGCGCGTTCGGAGTCGTGGCTATCTTCCAGCTTGGGCGTAGCGTCGCCAGAGATATGGCTGGGAGGTCCGGCTTGTACTCTATGCGGGCGCGGCTCGTGGCCGCCCTCGTTGTCGGGATGGAATCGCCCATACTAACAGCGGCAAAAATCGCTAGCATGGAGGTTGGGCTCGCGCGGGTCATTGGAGTTGCCTCGAAGCTCCGACGCCGCAGCCAGCTTATTAGCTTCAGGGCGTGGCTTCGCTGGCGCGGGCCGTGGCGGCCAACAAGGCTGTTCGTCGCCTCTCAGATTCCGTTCGCAATCTTCACGGCAATTGCCATTTGGGGATTCCTAAGGGGTCGGCTCGAAGGTAGAGACAAGATATTCGGTTTGGTTAGCATTGGTGTATTTGTTGCCATGCCCGCCATATATTTAGGATGTCTCGTAATAATGTGGCGTGCGTATCGATCGCTATGCTCAAAGGTTGCTTCTGAATTCGATAAGCACGCCGCCAGGTCTTTGGATCGTCTCGCACGTATTCGAATAGCGGCGGCCCGGCTTGCCAAGGAGGAAACCAGTGTGGAGTCCTCGGGGCAATCTACGGCCCTGAGCCTAAAGATCGGTCGATGGTCTATCGCCGTCTTGAAAACTGATGCTTAGAACTAGTGTGTCGGCTCTGCCCGCAGTGCGATGACACTGGCTGGTGCATGCGGGCGGGGCTGCGGGGCGTGCGAAGTAACGGTACAGCGAGATCGCCAAGCCACTGGGCGGTGCGGCTGAACCGAACAAAGAGGGTGGCAGTAAGCCCGAGGCTGGCACCCGGCTCTGGCGGCGATGCCAGTCGCGGCGTGCGGCTGTGCTGGACGACCTCCGGCACGCGATGGTGTCGACGTGGCTGAGCGCCGGGGTGCCGGCCACCCAGGTCGCCGAGTGGGCCGGTCACAGCGTGGCTGTGCTCTTACGCGTGTACGCCAAGTGCATCGTGGGCCAGGCAGCGGCGGCACGCCGGCGCATCGAGGACGCGATGGGTGGCGATGACGACAAGGGCGTGACCAGGGAGGACGCCGCCTCACCAGCGCAGAGATTTCTCCGCGTATTCTCCGTGGACAGCCGAGAACGGCTGGCTACGGCCGCACATGGCTGGCCACATACGAAAGCGCTCTTCACCCGGGTTTCTGGCGTTGACTCCGAGCGGGAGTATATGTGGCTAACCACCTACCCCTTTGCGCAGAACAAATGGCTCAAGTTGCGAAGCGAGGAGGAAATAAAGGCGGCGCTTAAAGAACACAGCGAAGCCAGCGCCTCCTGGTAGACCTGCTCGACGATTCGGTCGAACCGTGAGAGGTCCTGTTCATGGGCGACGACACGGAACTCGCGAGCGCGCTCCCACCAGAGCAGGCCCATGTCGGTCGTGAACGTCTCGTGCTTGAGGTTCGCGACGAGCTCCGCGTCGCGCAGATCGCCGACGAGCCACGCGGAGTACCAGAACGCGGTGAGCATGTTGATGTAGACCAACTGCCGACGCCGCTCCGGGTCGACGTCCCGGTTGAAGCCCAGGCATGCCATCAACGCCGGGTCGTCGAGCGCGGCCTTCATGAGGCTGAAGTGCTGCTGCCGAAAGTTGTACTGCGCGGCGATCCGGGTCTGCTGGCGCTGCACGTTGAGCGACACGACCACGCCGGCCAGCGCCACGGCCGAGATGATCGCCGATACCGAGCCGTACGCCTGCCCGATGAGCGAGAGGCGATTCCAGCTCTCGGTCGTGCCACCAAGGAGGTCGAAAATGAACGGAAGCTCGATCAGCAGAAACAGGATGACCAGGAAGCTGAGCAAGAAGGTCGACGCCCGGATCCACTTCGACATGCGTTGATGCTAGGGAGGCAGGTCAAGGCGGGACGCAAGGGCGCTAGAGCAGGACGAGGTCGTCCCGGTGCACGACTTCGCGTTCGTAGGCCGGGCCCAATTCGGCGGCCAGGTCGCCCGTTGAGCGGCCGAGCAGTGGCGGCAGCTCGGTCGCGTCGTAGTTGACCAGGCCGCGGGCCACCGGTACGCCGCCGCCGTCCACCAGGTCGACCGGGTCGCCCGCGGCGAAGCGGCCGTCCACCGCCGTGATCCCCGCCGGCAGCAACGACGCGTGGCCGCCGACCACGGCCCGCACCGCACCCGCGTCCAGGACGAGGCGGCCGCGCGGGGTGGTGGCGTGGGCCAGCCAGAACAAGCGGGCCTGCGGACGTTCCCGCTGGCGGTGGAAGAAGGTGCCGACCGGCTGGCCGGTCAGGATCTCCGAGGCCTGGGGAGCCGAGGCCAGCACGACCGGGATGCCGCTCGTCGTGGCGATCCGGGCCGCCTCGACCTTGGTCACCATTCCGCCGGTGCCGACCCCCGCTTTGCCAGGGCGGCGGATGTCTACGCCGTCGAGGTCGGCGAAGGTGCGGACGTCCGTGATGGGGGACGACGTCGGGAGGGAAGGGTCGCCCGTGTACAGGCCGTCCACGTCGGACAGGAGGACCAGCAGGTCGGCGTGGACCAGGGAGGCCACCAGAGCGGCCAGGCGGTCGTTGTCGCCGAAGCGGATCTCCTGGGTGGCCACCGTGTCGTTCTCGTTGACGATCGGGATGGCCTTCAGGTCCAGCAGGCGGCGCAGCGTGCGGTACGCGTTGCGGTAGTGGGCCCGGCGAGTGACGTCGTCGACGGTCAGGAGGACCTGGCCCACGACTCGGCCGTGGTTGGCGAAGGCGTCGTTGTACGCGCGCATCAGCAGGCCCTGCCCGACGCTGGCCGCGGCCTGCTGAGTTGCGAGATCTCTGGGACGGCGGGGCAGGCCGAGTGGGGACAGGCCGGCGGCGATGGCGCCCGACGAGACCAGGACCACCTCGGCCGGGGTGGCTGTCAGGGCGTCCACCAGGGCGTTCACCCGGGCGAAGTCCAGGCCGCCGGTGGCGGTGGTCAGGGAGGACGAACCGACCTTGACGACGATTCGCCTTGCCTCCGTGACCTGTTCTCGCACGGGGCTAATCTTGCCGTCTGACCGGAGCACCAGCGCGGTAGGTTCCCATATCGTGGCCGACGAGGAGTACACCGAGCAGGTTCTCTCCCTGGTGGAGCGGATTCCGCCGGGGCGTGTCATGTCGTACGGCGCGATCGCCGAATACCTCGGCCGGGGCGGGCCTCGCCAGGTCGGGGCGGTCATGTCCCACTATGGCGGGCCCGTCCCCTGGCATCGGGTGGTGGCCGCGAACGGGCGGTTGGTGCCCGGTCACGAGCAGGAGGCGCTGCGGCGGCACAAGCGGGAGGGCACGCCGCTGCGCGGGGACAAGGTGGATATGCGTTACGCCGCCTGGTGGCCCGACGGGGACTGACCGTGGGCGGTGACCGTCGTCAGGCCGCCGTCCACGGGGAGCGTGGCGCCGTGGATGTGGGAGGCCTCGTCCGAGGCCAGGAAGACCGCGGCCGCGGCGACCTCTGACGGGCTCGACAGGCGGCGGCTCGGGACCGTGGCGACGATGCGCTCCAGGTGGGGGCGGATCGACGTGGCCCACTCGACGTCCGTGGGGCCGGGCGCGATCGTGTTGACGCGGATGCCGTGCGGGCCGAACTCGGCTGCCCAGGCCGCGGTCAGTGCGTGCAGGGCGGCCTTCGTCGCGCTGTACAGCGCGCTGCCCGGCATCCCCGTCAGCGCGTTGATGGAGCCGATGTTGACGATCGCCCCTGCGCCGCGGGCCTGCATCCGGGGGGCCAGGGCGGCGGTGAGCAGATACGGGGCCTTGATGTTGGTGGCCAGGGCGGCGTCCACCACGTCCTCCGGGGTGTCGGGCGTGGGGCGGCCGCCGACCAGGTACGCGGCGTTGTTGACCAGGATGTCGACGTCGCCGGCGCGGGTCGCGAAGGCCTCGATCGCCGCGCGGCCGGCGGTCAGGTCGGCGGGGAGATAGGTGGCCTGACCGCCGGCGGCGGTGATCTTGCGGGCGACCTCCTGGCCGAGCTCTTCGCGGCGGCCGGTGATGATGACGTGGGCGCCCTCGGTGGCGAAGCGTTCGGCGATCGCGCGGCCGATGCCGCTCGTCGAACCGGTGATGAGGGCGGTGCGGTGGGCGAGACGGCTCATGCGGTACAACTCCAGGCTTGGACTGTTTGGTCCACTCGAACCTAGCACTGTCTGGACCGAATGGTCCAAGCGACTAGGATGTGGGGATGAGCACGGCCTTGACCGCCAAGGGAGCCGCGACCCGGGACCGGATCGTGGCCGGGGCGGCGGTGCTGCTGCGCGAGCGCGGGGTCGACGAGGTTTCGCTCGACGACGTCCGCGCGGCCACCGCCACCAGCAAGAGTCAGCTGTTCCACTACTTCCCGGCGGGCCGCTCCGGGCTGCTGCTGGCCGTCGCCGAGCATGAGGCTTCCGCGGTACTGCCCGATCAGGAGCCGCACCTCAGCTCCCTCGGCCCGCCGGAGTCCTGGGTGGCCTGGCGGGACGCGGTGATCGCGCGCTATGAGGCGCAGGGGACGCGGTGCCCGCTCGCGGCGCTGACGCGGCAACTTGCTCCGAGCAACCCAGAGGTTCGGCCGATCGTGTCCGGGCTGCTCACGACGTGGCAGGAGAAGCTGATCGAGGGGGCGCGCCGGTCGGGAGCGGCGGATCCGGAGAAGACTGGGCTCGTCATCCTGGCCGCGGTGCAGGGCGGGGTCGGCATCCTGCTCGCCACGGGCGACTCGACGGCGCTGCGCGTGGCCCTGGACGCCGCGCTGGTCGAGGTGCTCAGCGCAGCGCGCGGATAGCCTGCAGCGTCGTGTGCACGTTGAACTGGTCGCCGTCGTCGCTGGTCCAGCCGCCGTCGCTGCGCTGGGTCTCGATCAGGCGCTTGCGGGCCGCGCCCAGCAGCCAGTCCTCGGTCGACATGCCGATGCGGCGCAGCGAGGAGTAGAGCCAGGCGGTGTCGGCGCCGGTCATCGACGGCACGCGGTCGGCCAGGGCGACCTGGATCTGGGCCGACTCGTAGAACCAGCCCAGGTGGTACAGCACGGCGCAACCCAGCCAGCCGGTGACGAGGAACGACGGCCAGCTGCCGTCGGGGCGCAGCGAGGCGCGGAAGGCCTCCGCCGCGCGGGCGATGCGGGCCGCGTGCTCGTGCTCGTCGCCGGGGGCGGGGCCGCCGACGACCAGCCAGTACGCCGCGCTGCAGGTCAGGAACAGCCGCGCCTCGTCGTCGCCGGGCTGGGCCCAGGGCGGGGCGATGCCGGCCAGCGACTCGTCCTCTTCCCACATGCCGTCGGGGCGCTGGCTGTGGCCGAGCCAGCCCAGGGCGCGGCGGGCCGCGGGGCGGGCGAGGGCGCCGAGGTCGTCCAGCTCGGCCAGGCGGAAGCAGGTGGCGTCGATCGAGGCGACGTGCGCGCCCTGGTACGCCGGCCAGCCGCCCGTGGACGCCTGGCCGATCTCAGCGCGGTCCAGGACGTCGGCCGACGGGGCCTGACCGGTGCGCAGCCAGGCCAGGCGAGCCCGGTCCACGGCGTCGCCGTGGGCGACGACGTAGCCGATCGCGGCGTCAAGGTCGACCATGCGCCGCAGACTACCGCTCGCCCGGCCCGACCACATGGGTCGAGCCGGGCGATGTCCGGTTGATCACTGGGAAAGAAGTATGGCCATCAGTAGATCGGCAGCGACGGGTCGACCGTCTTGACCCACGACACCACGCCACCCTGCACGTGTACCGCGTCCTTGAACCCCGCGGCCTTCACGGCGGCGAGGGCCTCGGCGGAACGGACGCCGCTCTTGCAGTACAAGACGATCTGCTTGTCCTGAGGGAGCCCGGCGAGCGCGTTGCCGTTGAGGAACTCGCCCTTCGGCACGAGCCGCGCCCCGGGGACCCGGACGATCTCCCACTCGGCCGGCTCGCGGACGTCGATCAGCTCGATCGGCTTGCCCGAGTCCTGCCAGTCCTTGAGCTCGGTCGCGGTGATCGTCGAGCCCACCGTCGCGGCCTGGGCCTCGTCCGACACGGCGCCGCAGAAGTCGTCGTAGTCGATGAGCCCGGTCACGGTCGGGTTCTCGCCGCAGATCGCGCAGTTCGGGTCCTTGCGGAGCTTGATCTTGCGGTACTCCATCTCCAGGGCGTCGTACACCATCAGGCGCCCCAGCAGCGTCTCACCGATGCCGGTCAGGAGCTTGATCGCCTCCGTCACCTGGATCGCGCCGATCGACGCGCACAGCACGCCGAGCACGCCACCCTCGGCGCAGGACGGCACCATGCCGGGCGGGGGCGGCTCCGGGTAGAGGCAGCGGTAGCAGGGGCCGTGCTCGGCCCAGAACACCGACGCCTGGCCGTCGAAGCGGTAGATCGAGCCCCACACGTACGGCTTGCCCAGCAGCACCGCGGCGTCGTTGACCATGTACCGCGTCGCGAAGTTGTCGGTGCCGTCGATGATCAGGTCGTACTGCGCGAAGATCTCCATGACGTTGTCGTTGGAGAGCGCCTCGTTGTGCAGGATGACGTTGACGTACGGGTTGATCTCCAGCACCGAGTCCCGCGCCGACTCGGCCTTGGGCCGGCCGATGTCCGACTGGCCGTGGATGATCTGGCGCTGCAGGTTGGACTCGTCGACGGTGTCGAACTCGACGATGCCGAGGGTGCCGACGCCGGCGGCCGCGAGGTACATGAGGGCGGGCGAGCCGAGGCCTCCCGCGCCCACACAGAGCACCTTCGCGTTCTTGAGTCGTTTCTGCCCGGCCACCCCGACGTCGGGAATGATCAGATGGCGTGAGTAGCGGCGGACCTCGTCCACCGACAGGTCGGCGGCGGGCTCGACCAAGGGAGGCAGCGACATGGTTCTCATTCTGCCTCGCCAGGGCCCCGAACCCGAGTGAGCTACGGCACTTGGGGGCCCGTGTACGGCTTCCCGTCCACGTAGGGCCAGCTGTTGGCGACGCAACCCTTCAGGCCGTACGTCTGCTGCATCATGACGGGCGCGGGCTTACCGGCGTCCGGGCAGGCCTCGTGGCCGTGCCCGAGCTCGTGGCCGGTCTCATGGTTGATCACGTACGTCTGGTAGTCCGCGACCGGCGCGCCGTAGTCCGGGATGGCGGTGTTCCAGCGGGCCAGGTTGATGATGACCTTGCCGGTGATGCGGCAGGAGCTGTAGCCGTCGGTGTGCAGCCCGGCCGTGCCGCACATCGCCTCCGAGGTGACCGGCGTGGCCAGGAACACGGTGAAGTCGGCGGCGCCCTCGCCCTTGACCCGCTGCAGGCGCAGCTGGCCGCTCGCGGTCCAGCCGCGCGGGTCGGCGTAGGTCTTCTCGACGGCGGCGGCGAACGCGTCGGCCTGCAGCCCGGCCCCGTTCTCCACGGCGATCCGGTACTTCTTGAGTCCCCCGGCCCCGCCCGCCACCGGCCCGTCGGTGGTCGCGTACGCGAACGTGCCGTCGCCCTTGGCCGCACCCGCCTCGGGCGGCGGGCTGGCGGGCTGCGAGGGCGGCGCGAGCATCGGCTGCTCGTGGCGCACGGCGGCGGTCGGTGCCGGGTCGGACGTACCGGCGAAGAACAGCTGGCGGGTCAGGCCGGCCGCGGCGAGCAGCCCGGCCCCGGCCATCAGCCCGGCGATGAGGTAGCGGCGCCGGCGGGCCTCCATCCGGCGGCGGTGGCGGGCCGCGCGCACGACCTCACGGGCGGCCGTCGGGTCGCTCGGCAGCGCGGCCGGCTCCCGCCGGCGGTCACTGATCAGCCGGCTCACCATCGACGCTCAGCTTGCCATGCGCACCCGGGCGACACGCGAGCGGACCGGCTCCTGCACCTGTACCGCAACCGGCGCGGTGGCTCCCACGGTGACCTCGTCCAGCAGGCCGAAGACGGCACGGGCGACCGAGCGTGGAACTTCCATCTGCGCCACGTGGCCGACGCCCTCGAGCATCATCAGCCGGCTGTCCGGGATGAGCTGGGCGACCTGCGGCGCGGTGCGGATGTCCACCAGCTTGTCCTGCCGCCCGGCGATCACCAGCGTGGGCGCGGTGATCCTGGCGGCGGACCGCCAGATCGAGCCCTCCCCCGGCAGGTAGGCCCGCAGGAAGCTGCCGACCAGGCCGCGCAGGCTGCCGACGTACGCCTCGGCGTACCACGGCACCTGATGGCGCAGGCGGGCCTCCTCGATCGCCTCCAGCCGGCGCTGCTCGGGGTAGCGGGTCGGATCGGCGTAGCAGGAGTCGATGACCATGTCGGCCAGCACCTCGGGCGTCATCGACGACATGTGCCGCGCGGCGAGGCGGGCGGCGTTGGGCAGGAGCAGCAGCGGTACGACCCGGCCCTGCAACGAGCGGCGCGGGTCCAGGAACGGCATCGCCGGGGAGATCAGGGTCAGCGAGCGGACCAGGTCGGGGCGCCTGGCCGCGGCCTTGACGATCGCGGCGCCGCCCATCGAGTTGCCGAACAGGTGGACCGGGCCGCGGTCGCTGAACTCGATCCAGCGGATGACGTGGGACGCCATCGCGTCGATGGTGTAGCTGCGCGCCCGGCCGCTGTACCCGAATCCGGGCAGGTCGATGGCCTGCCCGTCGAGCGCCACCCCGTCCGTGCGCGCGGCCAGGATGCCGGCCAGGTCGGTCCAGTTGGTCGACGAGCCGCCGAGGCCGTGCACGTAGACCGCGGGTTCCGCGGTGGGGGACGGCGACGGCGTGTCCCGCACGTACGCGACCGATCCATCGAGCTCGACCTCCCGCCCGGGCCACCGCTTGGGCAGGTCCTCGGGTGACGGGACGGTGAACTCTGGGACAAGAGTCGCGCGCTTCATGCTCCAAGTGTGCCCGGAGGATTCAAGCAATACACGATCTTGGGCGCAGTTGAGCAACGCTACGGGAGGAGGGCCTCCAGGCGGCGGTTGACGGCGGCGAGGGTCGCACGCACGATCGCCTGGCGGGCATCGCCGTCGGCGCCGACCACCGCGGAGCCCGTGAGCTGCTCGACGAAGCCGTCGTACATCAGCAGGAGCACCACCACCGCGACCTCGCAGCTGCCGAGCGAGACCTCGGCGGCGTGCTCGATGTAGCAGCGCGCGCGGACCGTGGCATCGGTGTCGATGAGCAGCTGATCGACGGCGGAGGCGGCGGCCAGGGCGGCCAGCTTGAGCATGTAGCCGTCGAAGTTCGGGCCGCTGGCCACGCCCACCGCGGGCTGGTTGTCGGCGGTCAGCCGGACCTCGACGGTCGCGTCGATGCCCTGGGTGTTGACGTCCACCGATTCGATGACGACCCGCGGCGAGACGATCGCGCCGGGGTTGGGCATCAGGGCGGGCGCCTTCTTCTCCTGAGCGGCCGGCTTGACGCGTGCGCCGCTGCTCACCGGGCGGCGGCGACGGGCCTCGCGACCGTACCCCGGCAGGGCACTGTGCGGCGCGTTGCGCGCGGCGGCCAGACCGGGCGACGGCGGCCGGGGCGGCAGCACCGAGGTCTCCAGGCCCGCCTCGGGCGCGAACGGGGCCGGCGACAGGGGCTCCGGCATGCCGTCGGGCAGCAGCGGGTTCTGCTCGGCCGACAGGCCCATGGTGTCGTTGAGCATCCGGGCCACGAGGCGGCTGACCAGGCCGGCGTCGGCCTCGTCGGCCAGCTCCAGGCGCAGGGTGTGCATGCCCTCGGCGTTCTTGCGCAGCGTGGCGCGGTCGACGCCGCGGACCGTCTGCACGGCCCGCAGGACGCTCTGCACGTCGAAGCCGTCGGGGCGGCTGTCCGGGTCGCCCGGCACGCCGTCCTCGTCCTCGCGCAGGTAGTTCTTGATGCGCGCCAGCTCGGGGGCGCCGACCGCGGCGGCCTGGGGCTCGCCGGCGGACAGGGCCGGGACGTCGGGCTCGGCGGGCACGCGCTGGGGCAGCTCCGGCGGGTCGTACGCGGGCTGGCGCATGTCGTCGGCGAACGTCGGCATGATCGGCTCGGCGGTCGTCATCGCCGTGGCCGAGCCGAGCAGGACGGGCGGCAACGGCCCGACCAGCGGGTCGTCTTCCGGGACGCGCTGGGCGGGCAGCTGCTGCGGCTGGATCGGCTGCACCGGCTGAATCGGGGCCGGGGGCGGCGGCGGGGCCGGCTCGGGCTGCTGGCTCGGCGCGGCCCAGTCGAACTCCGGCTGCGCCGGTTCCGGGGCCCAGTGCCGCTGCTCCTGCGGCTGGTACTGCTCCTGCGGCTGATACGGGGCGGTCTGGTAGCCCCATTGGTCGATCGGCTGCTCGTAGGGCTGGCTGTAGGCGGACGGCTGGGCGGAGATCGGACGGTGCACCTCGCCCGTGTTCTCCAGCTCGCGGGCGCCGTACACCGTGCCCGGGGGCGGGACGCTCCTGGTCTCGCCGGTCGGGGTCGACGTGGGCCAGCCCTGCCCGTCCGGGCCGTAGTGGCCGTAGTGCAGCGTGGACGTGGGCGGCTGGACGGGCGGCTCGACCTGCGGCGGCGGGGAGGACACCGGCGGGCTGACGGGGGCCAAAATGTCGGAATACGAGCTGCGCACCTCGGCGCGGCCGCGATTGGCCGGGTTCACGCCGTTCGTCCCGTTCAGGCCATGGCCGTTGCCGTTGCCGTTCACCTGATGGAGGTTGAAGGCGCCGGTCACCTGGGCGCGCCCGGCGATCGCGCCGGAGGCGGGCTCACGCCAGGCCGAGACGATCGCCTCCAGGGCGTCGTCCGTCGGCGTACCGCCATTGGCCTGCGGATCCGGGTATGCGGCACGACCGCGACCAAGGCCCGGGGTCGGGCCGAGGTTTGCACCAGGGTAGGCGCCACCCGATTCCGGGTTACCGGCTTGCCCCGTTTCGTCCACCGCACGCTCCTCCGTCGCCCCTAGGTGAGGCTACCGTGTGGGTGGAAAGGGGGTAAGTTGCAATCTCGACCCAAATCCGGATGGTGAACATGACCTCGGCGATGAGCGGCACGCAGGCGGCCGGTCGGCCCGTGCGACTGCCGCGGTCGGCGCGGCGAAAGCAACTGCTCGCCGCGGCTCAGCAGGTGTTCGTGGCCCAGGGCTACCACGCCGCCGCGATGGACGATATCGCGGAGCGGGCGGGTGTCTCGAAGCCGGTCTTGTACCAACATTTCCCGGGCAAGTTGGAGTTGTACCTTGCCCTGCTCGACACGCACTGCGACGCGATGGTCTCCCGGGTCCGCTCGGCCATGGAGGCGACCACCGACAACAAGGACCGCGTGCGGGGCGCCATCCAGGCGTACTTCGACTTCATTGACCACGAGAGCGAAGCGTTCCGTCTGGTCTTCGAGTCCGACCTGCGCAACGACCCGGCCGTGCGCGAGCGCGTGGACCGCGTCGAGACCGGCTGCATCGCCGCCATCACCGACACGATCATGGCCGACACCGGGGTGAGCCGCGCCCGCGCCGAGCTCCTCGCGTCGGGCCTGGTGGGCGCGGCCGAGATCGCGGCCCGGTTCTGGCTGGCCGGCGGCCGCCAGGTGGACAAGGCCGAGGCGGAGACCCTGCTGACCACATTGTCGTGGCGCGGCATCGCGAGCTTCCCCCTGCACGGCGAACACGCCTGATCGCGTTAATCTTCAACCACACTGGGTGTGCGGGCCGATGATGGCCGCGCCCGATCAAGGAGGAAGACGTGGAGGTCAAGATCGGCGTGCAGTACGCGCCTCGGGAACTGGTGCTGGAGAGCACGCAGTCGCCGGCCGAGGTCGAGTCTGCGGTCACCGACGCGATCAATGGTGGCGATAAAGGTGTGCTGTCCCTGGTCGACGACAAGGGCCGCCGGGTGATCGTGCCGGTTGGCAAGATCGCCTACGTGGAGATCGCCGAAGCGTCGCCGCGGCCGGTTGGGTTCTCTGCGGCGCGTTGAGTTTTGTGTGAAAGGGCTCCCATTTATTGGGGGCCCTTTTGTGTGGGCGAAATGTCGGGCGCTTCGCGCCGCGACATTTCGGACTTATACCCCGACGGGGGATACTCGCGCTCTGTGGCTTTTGTCCGGTTCACTGTCGCAAGATCAGTTGTTCAGGCCCACGGCGCCCATGCGCGCCGTGTGTGCCGTGGTCAGCCGCCTGAGCAGGGCCGGGAAGTCCGTGCCGCGGGCCGCGAGCAGCATCGCGATCGACGGGCGCTCGGCCGCCACCCGCATCGACTGCGAGATGGCCTCCCCGACCAGCCGGCGCGCCCACATCGACAGGCGGTTGCGCACCTTCGGGTCGATGGCGATCGCCGCCCGCAGCTCGTCGGCGGCGAAATCGGCGTGCCGGGAGTCGTGCAGGACGTCGAGAACGAGGTCCCGGTCGGCGGCCGCGAGCACGACGGCGACCTCCCGGGTGAAGTCGTCCGCGATGCCGTCGCCGACGTACGCCTTGGCCAGCCCCTCGAGCCAGTCGTTGGGCTCGGTCTGCTCGTGGTACGCCGAAACGGCCTCGACGTAGGGTGCCATCGCGGCCTCGGGGTCCGCGCCGAGCTCCGCCAGGCGGTCGGACAGGCGGCCGTAGTTGGCGATCTCGCGGGCCGCCATCTCACTGAGCACCGCCCGCCGGCGCAGGTCAGGGGCCAGCCGGGCGTCGGCGGCCATGCGGTCGAAGGCGACGAGTTCGCCGTACGCGAGCATGCCCAGAAGGTCGGTGACCGCCTCCGCCGCCGCTTCCACCGCCGCCTCGCCGGCCGCTGAGGACGTGGACGGGTCGTCTTCGGACCGGACGGCCGGGGTGACATCGGACACGTCGGCACAGTACCGCGCCGCAGACCTTGACGGGCGGCACGCAGTGTTGTGAGCGGATCCGCCTCGGTGTCGGTACAATGGATCGGATAGCCCTGGGCGGACCCTAGCCCTGGCAAACCGGCGCTTGTAGCCCGTGACCACAGTCAGACGGTCGCGTGTGGCCCGCGCCCCACACAGATCGAGCGCACCCAGCATTTCAGGGGCGCTCCCGCGAGAGAGACACCCCGAGCACAACATGACCATCGACAACACTGAGGCCGCCGAGACGGTGGCCCCCCGTGCGCCCGTGCGCACCGACAGTCCTTCCTTCGCCGACCTGGGCGCGCGGCCCGAGACCGTGGCCGCGCTCGAGGCGGTCGGCATCACACGCGCCTTCGCGATCCAGGAGTACGCGGTTCCCATCGCACTTCGGGGCACCGACCTGATCGGACAGGCGCCGACCGGCACCGGCAAGACCCTCGGGTTCGGCGTACCGCTGCTGGACCGCGTCACGGCCCCCGGCGAGGGCGCCGACGGGCTGCCCCAGGCGCTCGTCGTCGTGCCGACCCGCGAGCTGGGCCTCCAGGTCGCGCGGGACATCGCGGCGGCCGGAAAGACCAGAAACGTCCGAGTGCTTCCTTTGTACGGTGGTGTGGCCTACGAGCCGCAGATCGAGGCGCTGCGCAACGGCGTGGAGATCGTGGTCGGGACGCCCGGCCGCCTGCTGGACCTGGCCAAGGGCAAGCATCTGCGCCTGCACGCCGTGCGCGCGCTGGTGCTCGACGAGGCCGACCGGATGCTCGACCTGGGCTTCCTCGACGACGTCGAGCGCATCCTGACCCTGCTGCCGGAGGAGCGTCAGACGATGCTCTTCTCGGCCACCATGCCCGACCCGATCGTCACCCTCGCGCGCCGGTTCCTGCGCCAGCCGATGACGATCCACGCGCACCACGACGCCAACACCGGCCCCTCGCCGTTGACGAAGCAGTTCGTGTACCGCACCCACCCCCTCAACAAGATCGAGATCGTGGCCCGCGTCCTGCAGGCCACCGACCGCGGTCTCACGATGATCTTCTGCCGCACCAAGCGCGCCGCCGACCGGGTGGCCGAGGACCTCGACTTCCGCGGCTTCGCGGCCGCCGCCGTCCACGGCGACCTGGGCCAGGGCGCCCGCGAGCGAGCCCTCCGCGCCTTCCGCGCCGGCAAGATCGACGTCCTGGTCGCCACCGACGTGGCCGCCCGCGGCCTCGACGTCTCCGGCGTCACGCACGTCATCAACTACGACTGCCCGGAAGACCCGGACACGTACACCCACCGCATCGGCCGCACCGGCCGCGCCGGCGCCACCGGCGTCGCGGTGACGTTCGTGGACTGGGAGGACATGCCGCGCTGGCGGATCATCGACAAGAGCCTCGGGATGGAACTGCCGGAGCCGCCGGAGACGTACCACACGTCGGCGCACCTCCTCAGCGACATCGTCATCCCCGAGGGCACCACCGGCTCCCTCCCCACGGCCGACCGCAAGCGGGCCGGCCTGTCGGCGGAGAAGCTGGAGGACATCGAGGGCAAGCCCCGAGGCCGAGCCACCCGCACCCGCGGTCGCGGCCGGTCCTCTTCTTCCAGCGCAGCACCCTCGCCGGCCTCCTCGGACACCACCGACTCGACGGAACCGCGCCGCCAGCGCCGCCGTCGCCGCCGGGGCGAGGTGGACGCGGCCGAGCACGCCGAGTCTTCGGTCGTGACGGCCACCACCACGGCGGCGGGCTCCGCGACTGCGGGCTCCACGACCGCGCTCTTCTCCTCCGCCGGCTCCGACGACGCGGCTCCTTTCGCGTCTGAGACCTCCGGCGACGAGGGCGGCGCGGGCCGCACCCGCCGTCGCCGTCGGCGGGGCGGACGTGGGCGCGGTGGAGCGGGCGACGCTGCCGAGGGCTCGGAGAGCTCGGCCGAGTAGCGACAGTTTTCAAGGGGCGGGCCTTTCGCGGGCCCGCCCTTTCGCATGTCCGGGACCCGCGCTGAGACCTTCGACGCGGGCGAGGATGCGACGCGCGCGCTTCGCGGGTCCGAGGCGCGTGCTTCGCGGGGTGCGACGCGCGTGCTTGTATCGGCGATGTCGACGGTGAGGCAGGTGCCGATCAGATGGCGCGCGATGGTGATACGAGGAGCCCTCCACGCGTGCCAGCCTGACCTGCATGGCATTACCGCGCGCTTCAGCCCTCCGCGCGCCTAAGCCGCCGCGCGCTTAAGCCTTCCACGCGCCTAAGCCGCCGCGCGCCTTAGCCCTCCGCGCGCCTCAGCCTTCTGAGCGCGTGAGTCTCGCGCTCAGCCCGAGGCGGGCGTCGTCCACCGACCGGCGGGCCAGCGGGCGCCTCACTTGCGCGCAAGTCGTGTGCGGCGGGCGCCTCGCACTCAGCCGAGCCCGACCGACTCGCGCGGTCTGACCGACCCGCTGGCTGACCGACCCGCGCGGGCTGGCCGACCGGCGAGCTGGCCCGACCGGCGAGCTGACCCGACCGGCGAGCTGACCCGACCGCCGCCTTCTACTGCACGTCGAGCGTGAACTCGGCGCGGTGCACCGCGCCGGACTTCTGGAACTCGAAGTACATGCGGTAGCGGCCCGAGCTCGGAGCGGACAGCCAGAACTTCACCGCGCCGCCGACGAGCTGGTCCTCGGGGTGGACGTGCAGGTAACCGAGATCGCCGTCGCGGACGACGACCAGGTGCCCGTAGGCCGCCAGGTAGCGCTCCAGATCGGTGACCGGGGAACCGTTCTGGAAGACGCGGAAGCTGATCGGCGCCGTGGCGTTGACCTTCGGAGTGCCCTCGTAGGTGACCGTGTATCCGTCAACCGCGACAGTACGCCCGGGGTCCGACATTTTCTGGGGCGCGTAATCGCCGGCCACCGTGGCGTCGATCGACAGGGCGAGGGGCACCTGCTGGCCGGTCGGGTCGAGGGTCACGAAGTCGGAGTACAGGCGCCAGATTCCGGGGCTGGCGAGCGTGAGTGGGACCGACCAGGTGCCGTCCGGGGCCATCTCCGGGTGCAGGTGCTGGAAGCCGGAGAGATCGTGCCTGACCACGATGAAGTGCATGAGCTTGTCGTGGTTCGGGACGAACTTCGTGACGGGCTTTCCGTCGGCGCCGACGATCCGGAACGCGAAGGTGCGTTGGACGTTGGCGGCGAAGGTGGGGGGCTCGGACGGTACCAACGTGAAACCACCGGCGCTCAAGGAGAAGCCGCCCAGGTCGCCGATGACGGCGCCGCCGTGCGAGTGGGACGGGATCGTGTTCGGGTCGGCCGTCGCCGCGGGGGTCGACTGCGGTGCCGTTGCGCGGGCTATGCCGAAGCCCAGCAACAGGGCCGCGACCAGGCTGGCCGCCACGAACGGTCCCTTGAACGCCATGCGATCCACCCTACCGAGGGAGTTTAAATAACTTTTGTCCAGTTTGTGGGGTTAGTGACACGTGGGGTTTTGTCGCAAGAACTTGCGCAGCGCCGCAACACTGGCCGTCACCGGACTCATTCTCCTGGTGGCGCCCGGGGCCGGGCACGCGGATCCGACCGTGGACCGGCAACGGCAGCTCGCCAACGCCTGGCAGGAGCTCGAGAGCGTCATCGAACGGTACAACGCCGTGCGGGACGACCTGCGAGCCACCGACACACGCCTTCAGCAGGTGAACTCGCAGCTGGGACCGCTGCAGACGGAGGTCGATGCCGCCCAGCGGGAGACCGATGCGCAGGCCGCCGCGCTCTACCGTAGCGGCGCCATCGGCTCGACGGCCGTGCTGATCTCGGCGCAGTCGCCCGAGGCGTGGATGGATCAGCTCGCCATGCTGGACCAGATCTCGCGCCGGCGCGTCGGCGCTCTTAAGTCACTCAAGTCCGCACAGGACCGGCTGAACACACAGAAGGCCGAGCTCTCGACGCTGCAGCAACAACAGCGCACGCAGAGCGCGGAGCTGGGCCAGCGCAAGGCCACCATCGAGGCCCAGCTGCGCCGGCTCGGGGGCACACGGGGCGCTCGGGCACCTTCCGGCGCGCTGCACGACGGGTTCGTGCCGCTGTTCACCGACGATGCCGCCGGTCGCGCGGTCAAGTTCGCGTTTTCACAGCTCGGCAAGGTGTACCAGTGGGGCGCCGACGGTCCGAACAGCTTCGACTGCTCGGGGCTGACCATGGCGGCGTGGAAGACGGCCGGAGTGGTGCTGCCGCACAACGCCGCCCGGCAGAAACAGACCGTCAAGCCGATCACGCGCGCCGAGCTGCAACCCGGTGACCTGGTCTTCTACTACAAGGACGTCAGCCACGTGGGGATCTACATCGGCTCGGGCCGCGTGATCGAGGCACCTCGGGCCGGGGAACGTATCTCTATGCGACTGATCGACTACGCTCCGGTGGTCGGATTCGGCCGCCCAGTGTGATCGTTTCGGTTTTTGTCAGACCCCTCGTCTAGCGTCGTTGGCGTGCGACAGGAAGCGACAGAGGTACTCAAGAAGCTCGCCGGCCCCGCCGCTGAGCTGCGTGAAGATCAGTGGACGGCCATCGAGGCACTAGTGGCCCAGCACCGCCGCGTGCTCTGCGTGCAGCGCACCGGATGGGGCAAATCGGCCGTGTACTTCGTGGCCACCGCCCTGCTGCGAGCCCGCGGCGCCGGGCCGACCGTGATCGTCTCGCCGCTGCTCGCCCTCATGCGCAACCAGACGGACGCGGCGGCGCGGGCGGGGATCGTGGCCCGGACGATCAACTCCGCCAACCTGGAGGAGTGGGACGGCATCAGGGACGAGATCGCCAACGGCGCGGTCGACGTCCTCCTGGTGAGCCCGGAAAGGCTCAACAACCCAGCGTTCCGCGATGATGTACTCCCCAAGCTCGCCGCCACCACCGGCCTGCTCGTGGTCGACGAGGCGCATTGCGTGTCCGACTGGGGCCACGACTTCCGCCCCGACTACCGGCGCCTGCGCACGCTGCTGCTCGACCTGGCGCCCGGCACGCCGGTCCTCGCGACGACGGCCACGGCCAACGCCCGGGTGACCGCGGACGTCGCCGAACAGCTGGGTGATGCCTTGGTACTGCGCGGATCACTCGACCGCGAGTCCCTGCGCATGGGATCGCTCAGCCTGCCGTCACCCGCGCACCGGCTGGCCTGGCTCGGCGAGCACCTGCGGGACCTGCCCGGCTCCGGGATCATCTACACGCTGACCGTGGCCGGAGCGCACGAGACGGCGGCGTTCTTACGGGCGCAGGGATACGACGTCGCGGCGTACACGGGGAAGAGCGAAGGCGCCGAACGGCTGGACGCCGAGGCGGACCTGCTCGGGAACCGCATCAAGGCACTCGTCGCGACCTCGGCCCTCGGCATGGGCTTCGACAAGCCCGACCTGGGATTCGTGGTGCACCTCGGCGCGCCGTCGTCGCCGATCGCCTATTACCAGCAGGTGGGACGGGCCGGCCGGGCGGTGGAGAAGGCCGACGTGCTGCTGCTGCCGGGCAAGGAGGATGCCGAGATCTGGCGGTACTTCGCCTCCCTCGCCTTCCCGCCCGAGCACCAGGTCCGCCAGGTCCTCGACGTGCTCGCCGATACCGGCCGCCCGCTCTCGCTGCCGATGCTGGAGCCGCGGGTCGAGCTGCGCCGTGGCCGCCTCGAGCTGATGCTCAAGGTGCTCGACGTCGACGGCGCGGTGCACCGCACCCGCAGCGGCTGGGAGTCGACGGGCGAGCCGTGGAAGCACGACACCGAGCGGTACGCCCGCATCGCCACGGCGCGCGAGGCGGAGCAGGAGGCGATGCGGCGGTACGCGGCGCTCAGCACCTGCCGCCTGGAGTTCCTGCGCCGCCAGCTCGACGACCCGCAGGCGGCCCCGTGCGGGCGGTGCGACACGTGCGCGGGCGCCTGGTACGCGACGGAGGTCTCCCCCGCCGCCCTCGACGCTGCCCGCGCCCACCTCGGCCGCGCCGGCGTCGAGATCGCCCCGCGCAAGCAGTGGCCGACCGCCCTGCCGGCCGTCGGCGTGCCGCTCAGCGGCAAGATCCCGCCCGCCGAGCAGTCGGAGCCGGGCCGCGCGATCGGCCGGCTGAGCGACCTGGGCTGGGGCGACCGCCTGCGCGCGGTGCTCAGCGGCCCCGACGGCGCCGTCTCCGACGAGGTCTTCAAGGGCGTGGTGGCCACCCTGGCCGAGTGGGCCAAGGGCGACGCCCGCTGGGCGGAGCGCCCGGCCGGCGTCGTGGTGCTGGGTTCACAGCACGCCCCGGCCCTGGTCGGCTCGCTGGGCGCCCGCATCGCCGAGGTGGGGCGGCTGCCGCTGCTCGGCACGATCCCGCCGGCCTGGTCGACGGAGTCGGCTTCTCGGACGAACAGCGCTCAGCGGGTGCGGGCGTTGTACGGCGGCTTCGAGGTGCCACCGGCCCTGGCCGAAGCGGTTACCTCTTTGGACGGCCCGGTCCTGCTGGTCGACGACATGGTCGACAGCGGCTGGACGATGGCGCTGGCGGCGCGGGCTCTGCGCCAGGCTGGGGCGAGGGGGGTGCTGCCGTTCGCGTTGGCAGTGACCGCCTGACGGCGCGCGGGCCGGGGCCGGGGGGCCGGGGGCCGGGGGGGCCGGGGGCCGGGGGGCCGGGGCAGGACAGGACCGCGAGGAGGAGCAGGGGCCGCACGGGGTGGGGCCGTGCGGAGCAGGGGCCGCGGAGGGCTGGGCTGCGTAGAGAGCAGGGCAGAGGCAACGGCGAAGGGGGCGCGCAGGAAGGAGTGGAGGCCGCACGGAGCAGGGGCCGCACGGAGCAGAGGCCGCGCGGAGCAAAGGGTAGGAGCGATGCCGGGAGAAGGGAGAGGTTGGGTGCCGCGCTAGGAAGCAGTGAGGAGGAGGTGGAGCAGCGGCCTTAGTCGACCAGGCGGAGGGCGACCGTTGGGGCGTCCAGGAGGACTGAGGCTGGTTCGGAGCCGACGACTGTCTGCAGGCGGTTGTCGCCCAGGACCAGTTCGACGCCGGTGTAGAGCTCCAGAGAGTCCCAGGCTTGGAGTTGGTAGGACTTGCGGTAGATGCGTTCGGTCTCTTCTTTGATGTCCGGGGAGGAGCGCTTCCAGATCAGGGTGCCGTTTTCGCTTGTGTCGGTGGCCTGTAGGCGGCCGGCCACGACTTCCAGTTTGACGTGTTCCTTGGCGATCCAGGCGGCTGCGGCCTCGTGGAGCCAGGCGGCTACCGAGATGTCTTCGGGGTTCCTGGGGTCCTTGCCCACCACGACCGGGTGGTTGGCGCTCACCACGAAGCGGCGTCTGGCCAGGTCGTCCACCACCACCGCTACTGCGAAGGCGGCGGGGCGGGGGCCGATGTCCTTGACGGCTTCGCCGTGGCGGGGGCAGGCGGGCACGCCGGCTCGCATGCGAGGGACCGGCTGGCCGATTCGGCGGTACTCGCCGAAGGCGGGGCAGTCCTGCTCCTTGCAGCGCCACTCGCGGGCCATGAGGGACGCGCCTACGCCACTGGGGTCGGCTCGGGTGAAGCGGCGGCGTACCACTCGGGTGCGGCCGAAGCGTTGGGAGCCTCTCGCGGTGAAGGACTGGAGGCCGTCGGGGCGGCCGCCTCTCGCCTCTGCGGCATCGGGAGAGCCTGATTGAGAGGAGCTGTTTCCAGGAGAACCCGGCTTGGGCTGAGAGGGGACCGCGGAAGGAGAGGCCGCAGCAGATGGAGAGGCCGCCGCGGTGGAAGAGGCGGTCGCAGAAGGAGAGGCCCCCGCGGAGGAAGAGGCCGCCGCGGAGGGAGAGGCCGCCGCAGAAGGAGAGGAGGCATCAGAGGAAGTCGCGTCGGGAGAGTCAGCCTGCTCCGTGGACGGGACCTCCGAAGCAGCATCGCCCGCAGAAGGCTGTGCGGCGGAGGTAGAAGCAGCGGCAGAAGAAGGGGAAGCGGCAGCAGGAGAGGCATCCGCAGAAGAAGAGGAAGCCGCGGACGGAGAGGCGTCCGCGGGAGAAGAAGCCGCGGAAGAAGAGGCAGAGGCGTCCGAGGAAGAGGAAGCCGCGGAGGAAGCAGAAGAGGAGGCCGAAGGGGAAGCAGCAGGGGCAGCTGCAGGCTCCAGAGGCTCTGGCTCAGCCATCGCTTTTTCGGTTGCCGGGTCGTTCGGGTCTGGCGGGACGATCGGCAGCGTCGCCTTGCCGACCACCACCAGGCGTTCCTTGCCGTCCTTCGGTGGGGTTGGTTCGCCGCCGGGAGTCAGTACCGCGCCGCCCGCCCGTGGGGTCAGGCGCAGCACCCGCTCGGGGCTGTCCGCGATCCACGGGAAGCGGGCCGCCTGTTGGGGCAGGTCGCGTACGGCGATCAGGGGCAAGCCCGTGAAGTCGGCGATCTCCGCCGGACGGTCCGCCACCACCGGGGTGACCTCGATCAGGCCGTCGTCGGCCCAGCGGCCCAGGACCATGCGTTCCTTCGAGGTCAGGGCTGCCTCCGAGAGGACCTCGCGGCCGGCTACCGGGTAGAGCATGGCGCCGGCGTCGATCAGGTAGCGGCTCAGGGCGTCCACCACCATGCCCAGGCGGAGCAGGTTGATCGGGCGGCCGCCGTCCAAGGGCTGGAAGCGCGCCACTTCGGCCAGGTCGACTACGGCTTGTGCCAACGTTACGTCCGTGGTCAGCCGCTGCTCGATCGTGTCCATGACCCGGCTGATCTCGAACCGCACGGCGCCTCCTACCTGTCGACCCCATCACCCTACGGCGAGGCGGCCCGCGGACATACGGGACGCCACCAGGATCAGACTTGTGTACCAGGCAGGAAGGTTGCACGCCAGAACCAACAAAACGACGATCCAACGACGAAACGGTCAGTCGTCGTCTTCTTTGCCCTTTTTCTCGACCGCGCCCTTGCCGGAACCCGGGCCCTTGCCCGCGCCGGGACCCTTGTCGGCAGCCGGGCCCTTCGCCGCCGGCGGCTTGGCCGGGCCGGGGTTGTTCTGGGTCTGGGTCTGGGTCTGGGCGGGAGCCTGCGTCACGACCGTGACCGCCGCGGGAGCCAGCAGGACCGAGCGGCACGCCGAACCGTTCAGCGCGAAGTCGGCCGGCATCGAGGTGGCATCCCGGTAGGCGCCGGCCACCTCGAAGTGTGCGCCCGCCGCGAGGTCGGCGGCGAGGTCCGCGCCGCCCAGCAGGACCGTTGTGCCGTCCTGGTGCCAGGTGGCGCCGTCGATGGCGTCGATCGCCTGGCCGTCGGGGACCCGGAAGGTCAGGGACCAGCCGCCGCCGGGGCCGCCCGCGGCCTTGAGCTGCAGGTCGGCGTTGAAGGCGCCGGCGTTCTCGCTGCGCACCGAATATTCCACGGTGCAGTCGACCGGGGACGGGGCCGGGGCCGAGCCGGACATCCACGCGGGCTTCTTCGCCTCCGCGTCGGCCGAGGCGCTGCCCGACGAGGACATGGCCAGCACGCCGACCACGGCCGCCGCCGCCACGCCGATCGCCGCCACCTTGCCGCGCCCGCGCGGGTTGCGGGAGAGGAACCCGCGGACGCTGGGCGGCAGAACCACGTGCCGGGTGGAGTCGAACGCCCCAGCCGGAAGAACAGCAGCAGAAGACGAAGAAGACGAGGAAGGCGAAGACGAGAGCGACGAGGACAGGATGTGCGCCATCTCCGCCGCCGACGGGCGGTTCTCGGGCGCCTTGGCCAGGCAGCGGGTGATGGCCGCGGCAACCTCGCGCGACACCCGCCCCGTCGGCAGCGGCTCCGGGCGGGTCCGCCGGTGCGCCTCGATCACGCCGGTCGTCGTGGTGCCGTCGGGCCAGGGGAAACGGCCGGCGAGGGCACGGTACAAGAGGAGACCGAGCGCGTAGATGTCGGTCGCGGCGGTGGTGGGAAGTCCCCGGATGCGCTCCGGGGCCAGGTAGGCGGGCGTGCCGAGGATCTGGCCGGTCTTGTCGCTGTGGTCGCCGGCCACCGCCGAGATGCCGAAGTCGACGAGCTTGGCCCCGCCGTCGGTGAGCATCACGTTGGCCGGTTTGACGTCGCGGTGGACCAGGCCGCGGGCGTGCACGGCGGCCAGGGCGGAGGCCAGCTCGGCGCCGACGCGCAGGATCGCCGCGGGCGGCAGGGGGCCCGCGTCGTCCAGCGAGCGGCCGGTGACCAGCTCCATCACGACGTACGGCGCGCCGTCCGAGCGGTGGCCGAAGTCGTACACCTGCGCGATGTGCGGATGGCTCAGCAGCGCCGCCGCACGGGCCTCGGCCTGGATGCGCCGCCGGGACTCCGGGTCGTCGAGCAGTTTCGGGGCGAGCAGCTTGACCGCGACCGGCCGCTCCAGGATCTCGTCGAACGCGCGCCACACGACGGACATGCCGCCGGTGCCGAGGGGCTCGATCAGCCGATACCGGTCCACGCCATCGTGTTGCCCAGATTCACGTCCGTCACACCAACATCCTCGGCATGACGTGCCCCGTGCGCCTTGAGCAGGGCGAGGACGGGTTCAATCTTCTCGTACAGCAGCAGGACGACGTCCCCCGGCCGGGCCATCGACAGCGCGGCCGGCACCGCCTCGTCGATCGAGCGCACCTGGCTGCAGGCGACCTGCGGTGCGACCGCGAGCAGCTCATCGTGGACGATGCCGGGCACCTCGCCGGGCGCGCGGCCGCGGCGGTCGGCGTCCTCGTAGAGCACCACCCGGCCGAACCGCGCCCCGACCACGGCCGCCGACTCGCGCAGCAGGTCGTCGCGGCGGTCGCCGGGGAGCGTGATCACGGCGACCGCGCGCTCGTACCCCCAGACCCGCTCGACCAGGTCGCTCACCGCGGCGATGGCATCGGGGTTGTGCGCGTAGTCGACCAGCACGTCGAACTCCCCGCAGCGCAGCAGCATGCCGCGGCCCGGGTTGTCGGCCCAGTCGGCACCGAAGCCGCGCAGGCGGTCGGCGACCCGGGCGGTGGTCACGCCGAGCACCCGGGCCGCGGCCGTGGCGGCGAGCGCGTTGGCCACCAGGTGCCGGGCCGCGCCGCCGAAGCCGCCGCCGAGCTCGTGCGCGGCCAGCAGCGGGACCCACCGGCGCCCGGCGAGCTCGACGAGCCAGCCGTCGGCGAGCAGGTACGCGCGGCCGCCCGTGTCCCAGTGCCGCCGGACCAGCGGGTTGCGCGGGTCGAGCGAGCACCAGATGATCTCGCGGCCGGGGAACTCCAGCTCGCGGCTGCGCGGGTCGTCGGCGTTGAGCACGACCGCGCCGCCCTCCCGCACCCGCTCGGCCACGACCGACTTGACGTGCACGAGCTCCTCGACGCTCTCGACGCCGTCCTGGCCGAGATGGTCGGAGGAGAGGTTGGTGATGACGCCGACGTCGCTCCAGTCGTACCCGAGGCCCTGGCGCAGCAGCCCGCCGCGCGCGGTCTCGAGCACGGCCGCGTCGACCGTCGGATCGCCCAGGACCACCTGGGCCGAGCGCGGGCCGGTGGCGTCGGCGCGCTGGATGAGCCGGCCGCCGACCTCCACGCCGTCGGTGGTGGTGGTGCCGACCCGCAGGCCGGCCCCGGAGAGCAGGTGCGCGGTCAGCCGGGCCACCGTGGTCTTGCCGTTGGTGCCGGTGATGGCCACGATCGGGATCCGCGCCGGGGTGCCGGCCGGGAACAGCGCGTCCACGATCGCCGCGCCGACGTCGTGCTGCTCCAGGTGCATGCGCAGCCCGGGCGCGGCGTTGACCTCGATCACCCCGCCCCGGCGCAGCGGCAGCTCCTCGGCGATGTCGGGCAGCCGCAGGTCGATCCCGGCGATGTCGAGCCCGACCAGGCCAGCCACCCGGCGGCACAGGTCGGCGACGGTGGGGTGCACGGTCTTGGTCACGTCCACGCTGGTGCCGCCGGTGGACAGGTTGGCGTTGTCACGCAGCCACACCGTGCGGCCCGCCTCCGGCACGTCGCCGACCGCGAGGCCCTGGCGGCCGAGCAGCGACTGGGCCACCTCGTCGACCGCGAGCCGGGTCAGGGCCCGCGCGTGCCCGACGCCGCGCCGAGGGTCCTCGTTCGCGCGTTCGATCAAACCGGCGACGTCGGTACGCCCATCGCCCACCACATGCGCCGCCAGCCGCTCGGCCGCGGCGACGATCTCCCCGCCGACCGTCAGCACCCGGTAGTCGCGCCCCTCGACCTGCCGCTCGACCACGGCGTCGCCCCCGTCCGCGGTCGCCGCGGTGAACGCGGTGCGCACGGCGTCCGCCGAGTCGAGCCCGAGGTACACGTGCTGACCCTGCCGCCCCCCGCGGGGCTTGACCACCACCGGCGCCCCCAGCTCCTCGTAGAGCGCGAGCGCCTCGTCGACCGTGGCGGCCGGGCCGCCGGCGGCGACCGGGATGCCGGCCTCGCCGAGCAGGCAGCGGGTGAGCTCCTTGTCCCCGGCGATGTCGACCCCGATGGCCGAGGTCTGGTCGGTGAGCGCGGCCCAGACCAGGCGGCGGTGCCGGCCGTAGCCGAGCCGCAGCAGGCTCAGGTCGCCCACCCGCTCGACCGGGATGCCCCGCGCCCGGGCCGCCTCGGCGATCGCCTGGGTCGACGGGCCGGGTCTCTCCCGCTCGTACCGGCGCTGCAGCTCTTCCAGATCGGGTGCCGGCGGCATCTGGTCGCTGGTGAGCGCGTGAACGATCTCTATCGCTTTTTCTAGTAATTTTTCCGACATGTCGGAATCGAGCGGCTCGTCGAGCGGGCACTCCATGATGACGTCGAACGCGGCCGGGTCCTCGGTGCCCACGGTGCGGCCGAAGCTGACCTCGCGCCCGATGAGGTTGGAGAGCTCGATCGCGATGTGCTCGGCGGTGTGGCCGAAGTAGGTGCCGCCGTGCAGCCGGGTGACGAACCCGCCGGGCGCCCCCGCCGCGCAGTGGTGCTCGGCCAGCCCCGGCAGCAGGGCCAGCACGCGCTCCGGCAGCCCCGGGAACTCGTGCGTCTCGCGGCCGGTGAGGTGGTCGAGCAGCACCCGGGTCACCTGGACCGGGCGGGCGAGGTACCGGTTGGGCCCCCGCAAGCGGCGGCTGCTTTCAATACGCATTGTCCTCTTCCGCTTTCCTCATCGGAGCTCGCTCGGTCAGGTTGAACCGGTGTCCGGCCGGCAGGACGTGCAGTTGGGCGCCCCACAGGGCGATCGGCCCGCCCGCCTCGCCGGCGAACCCGGCCGACGGGCAGTGGATGTCCCGGGCCTGGCCGGCGTCGATCACGGTGACCGTGCCGCGGCCGAGCACCTCGAAGACGTCGCCCTCGACGAGGATGGCGGTGTTCTCGTCGATGCCGAGGCCGAGCTCGTGGGGGAACATCGCGATGGCGCTGAGCAGCCGGTTGAGCCGCCCGCGCTCGGCGAAGTGCATGTCGATGAGCACGCCGGGCAGGAACTCCATGCCGGGGCCGGTCCGCACGCTGGTCGTGCTCACCGAGGCGATGCTGCCGCCGAGGATCATGGTGCTGGACATCATCGCGGCGCCCGCGCTGGTGCCGGCCAGGATCATGCCCTCGCCCAGCCGCGCGTGCAGCGCCGTGTCCACCCGCGAGCCGCCGACGACCGTGGTGATGCGCAGCTGGTCGCCGCCGGTGAAGAAGACGCCGGTGGCCCGCTCGATCGCGGCCACGGCGACCTCGCCGTTAGCGTCCTCGCGCGACTCGAGCCGCAGCGCGGTGACCCGCTGGGCGCCGAGACGGTGAAAGACCTCGGCGTACTCCTTTTCCCGCAACCCCGGGCTCTGGCTCGCCGTGGCGATCACGACGAGGTGCGCGTCGCTCCCGCCCGCGAGCAGCACGAAGCGCTCGAGGATCTCGTCATCGCCGGCGTCGTGACTCTCCGCGCCCCCGATGACGAGCAGTTTTCCCGCCATCCCACCTCCACACCCAATAGTGCAAACCGGGACCGCCCGGCGCCCCGCGTTTGCCCGGATCGGGTTTCGAATTTGTTCGGGTGTTGGCGGCCGATGTGCCAGTCGCGCCATTGCGCATCGATCAGCGTCTCACTACAGTGAGCGCACTACGCGCATATGAAACGTTTTAATGAAACGTTTCACAACCAAGGGAGCCCGCCATGCCCCTGCACAGACGAACGCGCGCGGCCGCCACCGCGCTGATATCCGCCGCCGCCCTGGTGCTTGTCGCACCGCCCGCGCCGAGCAGCGCCGCCACGCCGGTCGCGCTGTCCGGGGCGCATTGGATCTGGTACCCCGAGGGCGACGCCCACGTCAGCGTGCCCGCCGGCTACCGGTACTTCCGCAAGTCCTTCACCGTCGCCGCCGGCACGGTCAGCGACGCCCAGCTCGTGGTCACCGGCGACGACACGGTCGACGTGTGGCTCAACGGCAAGCCGCTCGCCGGATCGCAGCGGGTCACGGACTCGTGGAAGAGCGCCGTGTACGTCGATCTGCAGAGCGCACTCACCAGCGGTACCAACACCCTTGCTCTGGCTTCGAAAAACACGACCGCCGGACCGGCCGGCGTGATCGGGCACGTGCACGTCGCCACGAGCGGCGGCACCACCGATCTCGTCACCGACGGCAGCTGGAAGAGCGGCCAGAGCGCGGCCGCCGGCTGGGAGCAGCCCGGCTTCGGCGACGGCGGCTGGCCCGCCGCGAGCGACCTGGGCCTCTACGGCTCCTCGCCGTGGAACACCTCGGTGGTGCTGCCGGACACCACCGCCGCCTCGCCGCTGAGCGTGGCGAGCGCGACCGTCGAGCACGTGGCCAACCCGATCGGCATCGACGCCGCGCAGCCGCGGTTCGGGTGGAAGCTGGCCGCGTCGTCCGGGCCGCAGGAGCAGGCGGCGTACCAGCTGCAGGTCTCCACCAGCAGCGCCAACACCGCCGACGTGTGGGACAGCGGGCGGGTCGCCTCGAGCAACCAGGTCGACATCGCCTACGGCGGGCCGGCCCTGACCAGCCTGCGGAAGTACTACTGGCGGGTGCGCGCCTGGGACACCCAGGGCCGGACCGGTGCCTGGAGCGCGACCCAGACCTTCGAGACCGCCCTGCGCGCGCCGGCCACGGAGTGGACCGGGGACTTCATCGGGCAGCCGGCCGTCAACGCCGATGTCTCCGGAGCGACCTGGATCTGGTACCCCGAGGGCGATCCCGCCACCTCCGCGCCCGCCGCCACCCGGTACTTCCGCCGGACCTTCAGCCTCGGCAGCGCGCCCGCCGCGGCCTCCCTGGTGGTCACCGGCGACGACACCGCCGACGTCTGGGTCAACGGCACGCTGGTCAGCTCCTCGCCGCGGGTGACCGACTCCTGGAAGCGGGCGGCGACCATCGATCTCGCCGGGCGCCTGACCAGCGGTACCAACACCATCGCCATCGCGGCCCAGAACACCACCGCCTCCCCGGCCGGCGTGCTGGCCAAGCTGTTCCTGCCCGGCGGCACGACGATCAGCTCCGACGCCGCCTGGAAGTCGTTCACCAGCGCACCGTCCGGCTGGAACACCACCGGCTTCAACGACTCCGGCTGGCCGGCGGCCAAGGCGGTCGCGACCTACGGCAGCGGCCCGTGGGGCGCGCAGGTCGTCGTCACCAAGCCGTCGCCGCTGCTGCGCAAGGGCTTCACGGTGAGCAAGGCGGTCGCCTCGGCCCGGCTGCTCACGACCGCGCTCGGCCTGCACGAGACCCGGCTCAACGGGGCCAGGGTCGGCAACGACGTGCTCGCCCCCGGGTGGACGGACTACAACAAGCGGCTGCAGTACAAGGAGTATGACGTCACCGGCCAGATCCGCCAGGGTGCCAACGCCCTGGGGGCCTATGTCGGCAACGGCTGGTACTCCGGCAACGTCGGCTTCGCCGGGACCGCGATCTACGGCTCCCAGCCGTGGTACTCCGCGCAGCTGCTGATCACCTTCACCGACGGCACCACGCAGACCGTGCGGACCGACAACACGTGGAAGGTGAGCGCGGGTCCGATCCGGGCCGACGACCTGTACGGCGGCGAGTCCTACGACAACCGCCTGACGATCGCCGGCTGGGACGGCCCGGCGTTCAACGACAGCGCCTGGTCCACCGCGGCGGTCAAGGGCGGGACCAAGCCCAACCTGGTCGCGCAGGTCGACAACGGCGTGACCGTGCAGCAGGAGTTCCGGCCGGTCGCGATCACCCAGCCGCAGTCCGGCGTGTGGGTGCTCGACCTCGGCCAGAACTTCACCGGCTGGGACCGGCTCACGATGAGCGCGCCGGCCGGCACCACGGTGCAGCTGCGCCACGCCGAGGTGCTCAACCCCGACGGCACCATCTACACGGCGAACCTGCGGGGTGCGGCGGCGACGGACCGGTACACCTTCAGCGGCTCCGGCACCGAGACCTACGAGCCGCGGTTCACCGTGCACGGGTACCGGTACGTGGAGCTCACCGGCCTGCCCGCGGGCTTCACCCCGACCGCCGACACGCTCACCGGCCGCGCGGCGTGGCAGACCGGCGCCCAGCCGGGCACGTTCACCACGTCCAGCGCGCTGCTCAACCAACTGGCCAAGAACATCCTGTGGGGCGAGCGCGACAACATGCTCACCATCCCGACCGACTGCCCGCAGCGCGACGAGCGGCTCGGCTGGACCGGCGACATCGCCGCGTTCGTGGCCACCTCGACGTTCAACCTCGACGTGCACACGTTCCTGGACAAGTTCACCGACGACCTGACCGACGCCCAGCACGCCGACGGCGCGTTCACCGACGTCGCCCCGGGCGTGTCGGCCGGCGCCGGGACCGCGGGCTGGGGCGACGCGGGGGTGATCGTGCCGTACACCCTGTGGCAGCGCTACGGCGACACCCGGGTGATCGACGAGCACTTCACGGCCATGACCCGCTGGGTCGACTACCTGCGCAACACCTCGGGCAGCGACCTGATCCGCAACCAGAGCACGTACGGCGACTGGCTCAACGTCAACGACAACACCGCGCAGGACGTCGTCTCGACCGCGTTCTTCGCCTGGTCGGCCCGGCTGGTCTCGCGGATGGCCGCGGCCACCGGCCACACCGCCGAGGCCACCTCGTACGGCCAGCTGGCGGACCAGGTCGGCGCCGCCTTCACCAACCGCTTCGTGGCGGCCGACGGCACGGTCAGCGGCAACACCCAGACCGGCTACGTCATGGCCCTGGCCTTCGGCCTGCTCCCGGCCAACCGCGTCCAGGCGTCGGCGGACAAGCTGGTGGCCAAGGTCAACGCCGCCGGCGGCCACCTCTCGGTCGGCTTCCTCGGCGTGGAGAACCTGCTGCCGGTGCTGGCCGCGACCGGGCACGCCGACACCGCGTACACGGTGCTCATGCAGCCCGGCTTCCCCGGCTGGGGCTACCAGATCTCGAAGGGCGCCACCACGATCTGGGAGCGCTGGGACGGCATCCGCACCGACGGTTCCTTCAACGACCCCGGCATGAACTCCTTCAACCACTACGGCCTCGGCTCGGTCGGCGACTTCCTGTACCGCCAGGTCGGCGGCGTCTCCCCGGCCAGCCCCGGCTACGGCGCCCTGACCATCGCCCCCATCCCGGGCGGCGGCCTCACCTCGGCCAAGTCGTCGTACGACACCCCGTACGGCAGCGCGGTCAGCGACTGGTCCATCGCCGGCGGCACGCTCACCCTGCGCGTGACGGTCCCGGCGGGCGCCACGGCGACGGTCAAGGTGCCGACGTCCAACGCCGCCTCGATCACCGCCCCGGCCCAGGCCGTGCCCAACGGCTCGGGCTTCTTCGTGGGATCGGGTTCCTACACGTTCACCGCTTCCGTCTGAGTCACGAACCGCGGGACACTCAGGCGCATGAGTGTCCCGCGGTTCATCAACGCCGCCACCCTGCCGGCGACGACCCCTCCGCCGCTGACCGGGCCGTGGGCGCCGACCGACACCCGCATCGATGAGGCCGTCCTCGTCCCGCTGCCGGCCGGCCACGCACCCGAGGACGTCGCCGTCTCCCCGGACGGTGCGGTCTTCACCGGTACCGCCGAAGGCGTGATCTGGCGCCGCCGCTCCGGCGAGTTCGAGCGCCTGGCCGACACCGGCGGGCGGCCGCTGGGCATCGAGCACGACCCGCGCGACGACTCCCTGATCGTCTGCGACGCCTACCGCGGCCTGCTCCGCCTCACCCCGACGGCACACTGCACGACCTGACCAATGCTGCGGCCGGTGCCGGCATCCTGTTCTGCAACAACGCGGCGATCGCGGCCGACGGCACCGTGTTCTTCAGCGACTCGTCCAACCGGTTCCCGCTCTCGCACTGGCGCCGGGACCTGCTGGAGCACCGTCCGAACGGCCGCATCCTGGCGTACTCGCCGTCGGCGGGCGCCACCACGGAGGTCGCCACCGGCCTGTTCTTCCCCAACGGCGTGGCCCTGACCCCGGACGGGTCCGCCCTGCTGGTGTGCGAGACGGTGGCGCACCGGCTGACCCGGATCGCCCTGCCGTCGGGAGCGGCCACGGTGCTGGCCGACCTGCCGGCGTACCCGGACAACATGTCGTCGGTCGGCGACGGCACGTTCTGGATCGCGCTGGCCAGCCCCCGGGTCCCGATCGCCGAGCGGCTCCTGCCGCACCCGCGGGTCCGCACGGTGGTCGCCGCCCTGCCGACCTGGATGCAGCCGCAGCCGGGAAAGCACACGATCGCCGCCCAGGTCGACGCCGACGGCACCGTGCTGCGCACCCTGCACAGCCCGGCCGGCCGCTACCCGATGCTGACCGGCGTCCGCCAGTCCGGCGACACCCTGTGGTTCGGCAGCCTGACCGAGCGCAGCCTGGCCCACGTCCCCCTGAACTAGCCCACGTCCCCTGAACTAGTCCGTCTCGGGCCGTTCCAAAACGCGGGTCTCGTCCGGATCGGGCTGCTCGCGTTCGCCGCGGGCTTCTTCGAGAGCGGCCATCAGGGCGGCGTTGATGCGGGTGCCGCCGCGCTTGAAGCCGAGCTGCCGGCGCGCTTCTTCCAGAACCTGTTCCTCGGTACGCAGCAGCGTGTCCGACTCGATCCAGCGCACCAGGTCGACCAGGAGGGCGTGCGGGTACTCGGCGATCGGACGCCCCGGCGTGAACTCGGGCCTCGGCAGGGAGCGGGCCTCGTCACCCTCCTCCGGGGAAGCGGCCGGCGGGTCCAGGTGCAGGACCACCGTCGGCTCGTCGGTCCGGCGGGCCTCGACCGCGGCCACCGCCTCGTCGTAGGCGGCCCTTGCGCGGGCCGTCTCGGCCGCCGGGTCGGCGAACCAGTCCGTGGACCAGATGCGGTGGAAGCGCCAGCCCAGGCGCTCGAGCTGTTCCTGGCGCAGGCGGTCGCGGTCGCGGGCGGTGCTGGCCGCGTGGTAGGTCTCGCCGTCCGTCTCGATGGCCAGGACCATCTCGTTCGGGTTGGTCGGGTGGGCGCAGGCGAAGTCGATGGCGTAGCCGGACACGCCGAAGTGCGGGGTGACCGGGATGCCGGCGGCGGTCAGGCGGTCGCGGACGTCGGCCTCGAAGGCGCTCAGCGGCGGGCGGTCGGCGGCGGCCGGGCGCAGGGAGGTGCCGCCCGACTCGGTGTACTCCAGGTAGGAGCGCAGCAGCCGCACGCCGTCGCTCGTGCTGCGGGCCGGGTCCATGTCGGCCGCGGTGAACGAGCTGACCAGGGTCATCCGGCGGCGGGCGCGGGTCACGGCGACGTTCAGGCGGCGCTCACCGCCCGGCAGCAGGAGGGGGCCGAAGCGGTACAGCAGCCGGCCCTGGGCGTTCTTGCCGTAGCCGATGGACAGGATGATGGCGTCGCGCTCGTCGCCCTGGACGCGCTCGAGGTTCTTGACGAAGAACGGCTCGGCGGCGGTCTCGGCGAAGAACGGGTGCAGCTCCGGCCGGGCGGCGATGGCCCGGCGCAGGGCGAGGTCGATCCGCTCGGCGTGGGTGATGCCCATCGTGATGACGCCGAGCGACTCGTTGGGGCGGATCTGGGCGTGCTGCAGGATCAGCTCGACGACCCGCTCGACCTCGGCCGTGACCGAGTCGGTGGCCTCCTCGTCCTGCTCGGCCGCGACGAACGGCACGTGGACGTGCGAGACCGAGCCCTCCCCCGCCACGCCCGGGAACGTGACGAGCGAGCCCTCGTAGATGTGCGCGTTGGAGAAGCCGATCAGCCGGTCGTCCTGGCTGCGGTAGTGCCAGCGCAGGAGGTACCCCGGCAGCAGGGCGGTGAGCACGTCCAGAATGGACTCGTAGCCCGAGGTGAGGGACAGGTCGATCGAGCCGTCCGGGTTGACGCCCAGCGGGTCGGCGCCGGCGCCCTCCTCGGCGGCGGTGAAGAACGAGGTCGGCGGGAGCTGGTGCTCGTCGCCGGCGACCACGATCTGGCGGCCGCGCAGCAGGGCGGGGACGGCGTCGGCCGGGGTGACCTGGCTGGCCTCGTCGAAGACGACCACGTCGAACAGGTCGGCCTGGGCCGGCAGCAGCTGGGAGACGACCAGCGGGCTCATCGCCCAGCACGGGCGCAGCGCGGTGAGCATGTGCGGGGCGGTGGCGAAGAGCTGGCGGATCGGCAGGTGCCGGCGCTTGAGGTTGGCCTGGTGCTCGACCAGCTTGCTCTCGTCGGGGTACTCGTCGCGGACCCGGGTGATGTGCTCGGCCACGGCCCGCAGGACCCGGGTGGCGGTGGCGTCGATGTGGCGGCGGTCGGCGTCGCGGTACTCCGCGACCGTGCGCTCCTGCAGCGGCCCGTCGAACGCGCCCACCCGGGGGTCGGTGAAGTTGAGGTGCTGCAGGATCGAGGCGTGCCAGCAGGCGTCGAAGACCGCGCCCGCCACGTCGGCATCGGCGCGCCGGGCCTGCAGGTCGTCGACGAGCTGGTGCAGGCCGGCGTGGGCGAACGCCTCGGCGAGCTCGTTGAGGCGCGGGACCCGGCGCAGCGTGCGCTCGTCGGCGGCCAGGGACTGCACGACCCGGGCCAGGCGGTCGAGGTCCATGGTGAGGAGGGGGAGCTGCACGCAGTACCGCTGCAGCTCCTGCACTTCCCGATCGAGCTTGTCGAACGCGGCGCGGGCCCGGGGCAGGTCGTCGGGCAGCCGCGGCTCGCCGCCCCACTGCTCGCGCTGGCGCCGGGCCACGGCCAGGCCCTCGAAGAGCTGCTCGTGGCTCGGGGTGCCGGCGCCGCGCCACAGCCGGGCGGCCTGTTTGCGCAGCTTGCGCCGGGCCCACCAACCCACCTCGTTGACCTGGGCGTAGGGGCGCAGGTCCTCGCGGTACACCTCGGGGCGGAAATTCTGGAGGGTGGCGGCGATCTGGTCGAGGAACGCGAACAGCGCCCGCCAGCCCGTGACGTTGGTGGGGCGCTGCAGGCCGGTCTGGGCGGCGACGTACTCCAGGGCCGGGCGCGTCTCGGCGAGCGTGCGACCGGCGAGGCGCTCGGTCAGGTCGAACGCGACCTGCGCCTCCTGCGGGGTGCGCACCGCCGAGCCGATCCAGCCGGACTCCTGCTCGGTCAGGTTGAACCCGCCGACGGTGGCGTAGTCGCGCAGCTGCTCGCGCAGGCGGCGGGCGCCGGCCTCGTCGAGCGCCTCCAGCACCGGGCCGCGCAGCCGGACGCCGGGCATCGGGTGCACGACGGCGTTGAGGCGGATCAGCTCGGTCTGCGCCTGGAACGCCGAGATGCCCCACGGGCCGCGGATCTGGTGCAGGGCCTCGTCGTGGTCGTTGAGCGCGGCCCGCCGGGCAGCCAGGGTCTCGTGCAGCACGACCAGGTCGGGCTGGGCGATGCGGGCGGCCGAGTCGAACGCGGCCTTGAGGTCGGCCGCGACCTTGCGCCGGGAGGTGGTGCCGTCGTGCACGTCCATGACGAGCTGGCCCAGGCCGCGGCGGTTCAGCCGGTCGGTGACGGCGGTGATCGCGGCCCGCTTCTCGGCCACGAACAGCACACGCTTGCCCCGGGCGACCAGCGAGGCGATGAGGTTGGCGATGGTCTGGCTCTTGCCGGTGCCGGGCGGGCCCTTGATCACGCTGTGCTGGCCGGCCAGGACGGCGTTGATCGCGTAGTTCTGCGAGGAGTCGGCGTCGAGGACCAGGAACTCGTCCTCCGGCGGGATCCAGTCCGGGTCACGCAGCGCGATGCCGGCCGCGGGGCGCAGGGCGGCCTGGGCGTCGCGGTCGCCGGCGATGGCCGCGATGACGTCGTGCTCGACCAGCGCCCGCGCCCCGGCCCGCAGGTCGGTGACCATCGGCAGCTTGGCGTAGGAGAACGTGCCGAGCACGAACCGCTGGGTGATCGCGAAGCCGCGCACCCGGCCCGCGGTTTCCTTCATGAGCCGCTCGTACAGCGGGGCGGCGTCGAATCCCGCGGTGTAGCTGACCAGCTCCTCGAGCTCGTCGGCGTCCACGCGCACGCCGAAGTCCTCGTCGAGCCGCTGCAGGAGGGTCGGGTTCAGTTCCAGATCGCCCTGGAGGGTGACGTCGAAATCATCCTCGGCGGCGCCGCGGGCCCGCAGCTGGGCCGAGCGGAGCAGGACCGGCGCGGCCGGGGTGCCGCCCTGGGGGCCCTCGTCCCAGGTGGCGCTGCCGATCGCGGCGAAGCAGGTCTCGATGCCCCGCTCCTCGGTGAGCTCGCGGGCCTTGTTGCGGATGGTCCGGGCCCGCTTGATGGCGGCCGCGTGCCCGTCCCGATCGGCGAACAGCTGGCCGAGCGGCAGCGTGCGGCCGCCGAGCAGGGCCTGCAGGGCGACCGGATCGGCGGCGCTCAGGTCGAGCGTGCCCGCGCGCAGGTCGCGGTAGTAGAGCAGCGTGTTCCGGCCGCCGAGGTCGATCAGCTGAGACCGCCAGCGGCGGGCGGCCTCCTGGACAAGGTTGCCCCGCTCCTGCACGGCGCTAGCCTATCCGGCTGCGCAAGTTATAGATCGGCATCTTTACTGTTAACAAACCTTCGCGTAACCTTCGCTGCCAAGGGCGCCCTAACCCCCCTTCTACCCGAGGCAGGACCATCGTGCGGAGACTGCGAATCGGGGTGATCGCGGCTGCCCTGGCAACGGTCGCGGCCACCGTCATCACCCAAACGCCGGCATTCGCCGCGGGCGCCACCGCGACGTTCACCAAGACCTCGACCTGGGGCTCCGGCTACGAGGCGAAGTACACGATCAACAACGGCACCGCGTCGGCCATCAACGGCTGGACGGTCGCCTTCGACCTGCCGTCCGGCACCTCGGTCAGCTCGTCGTGGGACAGCAACCGGACCGGCTCGACCGGCCACATCGTCTTCACCGGCAGCTGGAACAACACCATCCCGGCGGGCGGCTCGGTGAGCTTCGGCTTCATCGCGGCCGGCAGCGGCGACCCGGCCAACTGCACGCTGAACGGCGCCTCGTGCGCCGGCGGCACCACGAACCCCGGTGTGCCGAGCGCGCCGGGCAACCTGCGGGTCACCGCGACCACCAACACCAGCCTGGCGCTGGCCTGGAACGCCTCGACCGGCAGCCCGACCGGGTACCGCGTCTACGAGGGCAGCACCGTCCGCGCCACGGTCACCGGGACCAGCACCACGATCTCCGGGCTGGCCGCGGGCTCGACCCACACGTACACGGTCAAGGCCTACAACGCGCAGGGCGAGTCGGCCGCGTCGAACAGCCTCACCGCCACCACGACCGGCGGCACCACGAACCCCCCGGCGGGCGGGGCGGCGGCGCCGTACCTGTACATGGGCTGGGGTGACCCGCCGAACCCGCAGACCGTGCAGCAGGCCACCGGCATCAAGTGGTTCACCATGGCGTTCGTGCTCTCCAGCGGCGGCTGCACCCCGGCCTGGGACGGCAGCCGGCCGCTCACCGGCGGCGTCGACCAGACCGCGATCAACCAGATCCGCGCCGGCGGCGGCGACGTCGTGCCGTCCTTCGGCGGCTGGCAGGGCAACAAGCTCGGCCCGAACTGCTCCACCCCGCAGGCCCTGGCCGGCGCCTACCAGACCGTGATCAACGCGTACGGGCTGAAAGCGATCGACATCGACATCGAGAACACCGACGAGTTCGAGAACGACACCGTCCGCAACCGGATCGTCGACGCACTCAAGATCGTCAAGCAGAACAACCCCAGCATCAAGACGATCGTCACGTTCGGCACCGCGACCACCGGCCCCGGCTACTACGCCCAGCAACTCATCAGCCGGGCCCAGTCCACCGGCGCCAACATCGACGTGTTCACGATCATGCCGTTCGACTTCGGCGGCGGCGCCAACATGTACCAGAGCACGGTCAGCGCCTCCGAAGGCCTCAAGACCATGCTCAAGTCCAGCTTCGGCTGGGACGACGCCACCGCCTACCGGCACATGGGCATCTCCGGCATGAACGGCCTGTCCGACCAGCAGGAGAACACCAGCCCGGCACAGTGGCAGCAGATCCGCGACTACGCACAGAACAACCACCTCGCCCGCCTGGCCTTCTGGTCGGTCAACCGGGACCGGCCCTGCCCCGGCGGCGGCGTGGTCGCGAACTGCTCCGGCGTGGCGCAGAACAACTGGCAGTACACCCAGATCACGGCCACGTTCACCGGCTGATGTTCTGACGGCGGGGGCCGGCCTACAGGGCGAGCCCCCGCCGGTCCGGGTGCCGGCCCAGCCAGTTCGAGTACCGCTCGTTGCGCCGCACCGCATCCGCGTAGGACTCGATGGCGTACGCCCAGACCTGGCTCGCGAGGTTCGCCGCCGGCCCGTCCGGCAGCCACCCGAGCATCTGCCGCCAGTGCAGCGGCGCCCCGGCGATCGGCACGGTGACCAGCCCCGCCATCGGCCGCAGCGTCGCCTGGCACAGCCCCACCGCGTCGCCCGACTCGATCAGGTCGATCGCGCCGCGCACCTCGGTCTCGAACAGCACCCGCGGCGTGAACCCGGCCCGCGCGCAGGCCGCCGCGTGGCAGGACGAGAAGCACCCGTCCCCCGGCGCCGCCACCCACTGGGCCTCCGCGAGCTCCGACAGCTCCACCTCGTCCCGCCCGGCCAGCACGTGCCCCTCGGGCAGCAGCAGGAACACCGGATCGGCCGCGACCACCCGCCAGGCGAGCCCGGTGTCCGTCGCCGGCGGCGCGTCCCCGCACGCCCCGACCAGCACGAAGTCCAGCTTCCCGGCCAGCACGAGATCGCCCAGCTCGGTGGACGACCACGATGCGTGCGTGGCGACCTGGGCGGCCGGGTGGTTGCTGGTGATCCGATGCACGAGGCCGCCCAGGATCGGGCCGTTGACCGCCCCTATTCGGTACCGCCCATGCTGTTGTTCGCTCGCGCTCGCCAGTCGAGTCGCCTCGTCCTGCAGTCCCTTCACGGCCGGCAGCAGAACCCGGGCCCGTGCAAGTACCAGCTCCCCCAGCGGCGTTGCTCGTGCACCGCGCCGGTCCCGCTCGAACAACGCCCCGCCGAGCGCGCGCTCGATCCGCTGCAGTTGCGCGGTGAGCGCGGGCTGGGCCAGGCCGAGCACGGACGCGGCCTTGGTCACGCTGCCGGCGTCCGCGATCGCGCATACGACGCGCAGATGCCGCAGCTCCAGTTCCATACCAAGACGGTAGGGCCGTTCCGCTCCTGGCAGAAGGCCTAAAAGCATCGAGACACGCCGTTTTTACAAGGCGGTACCCCCGGGGGGTATATACTTCGACGCTATGGAATCCCTCACCCGCCAGGCCGTGACCGCGACCCTGCACTGCCTGACCGGCTGCGCCATCGGCGAGGTCCTCGGCATGGTCGTCGGCACCGCCCTGGGCTGGTCCAACCTGCCGACGATCGTGCTGTCGATCGCGCTGGCCTTCGTGTTCGGCTACGCCCTGACCCTGCGCTCGGTCCTCACCGCTGGCCTGGCCCTGGCCGCCGCCGTCCCGGTGGTGCTGGCCGCCGACACCGCCTCGATCACGTCGATGGAGATCGTCGACAACGCGGTCGTGCTGGCCATCCCCGGCGCCATGGACGCCGGGCTGTCCTCGCCGCTGTTCTGGCTCAGCCTGGCGATCTCGCTGGTGGTGGCGTTCGCGGTGACCGTGCCGGTGAACCGCTGGCTGATCGCCCGCGGCCGCGGTCACGCGGTGGTGCACCAGCACCATCACTAAGCTGGCTTGGTGATCAACCGCTGGCCGGCCGCCGCGTCCGCCGTGGCGGGCGGCCTGGGCGCCGCCGGGCTGAGCCTCGCGGTGGCCGGTTCGCCGTGGTCGGCGTACGTCTCCGAGTCGGGCGTGCCGGGAGCTCCGCGCGCCTGGTTGTACTCGCTGTCCCTGGCCCTGCTGGCGCTGTCATTGGCCTTGCTGGCGGTGCCCGCCCGGCGGGTGCTGTCGCTGCTCGGCTTGTCCCTGGCGGCGGCGGCCCCGCTGGCCGCGCTGTCCGGCGCGGTGCACTGCAGCCCGGGCTGTCCGCTGCCGCCCTACGAGACCCCGGCACCCCGCGACCTGATCCACGCGGCGGCGGCGATCGGCGCCCTCTTGCTCTGTGCCTTGGCCATCCTCTTGTACTCCCTGTTGCCACCCCCGTCCCGCTGGACCGGCCTGCTGGGGGTGGTGATCGCGTACCCGCCGCTGCTGGTGTCGGCCGCCGGCATCCTGTTCGCGGGCCGCTCGCTGCTCACCGGCATCGCGGAGCGGGTGTCCCTGATCGCGGTCTCGGCCTGGGTGATCTTCGCGGCCCTGCGGCACTGCTTCGGCCCGGCGGCGGGTCCGTTCGCCCTGCCCGACCTGTGGCGCCGGCGCCCATGAACCGGACCGTGGTGATCACCGGGGCCAGCGCCGGCATCGGCCAGGCCGCCGCGCGCCGGTTCGCGGCCGCCGGCGACCGCCTGATCCTGCTGGGCCGCGACGAGCGCCGCCTGGCCGCGATCGGCGCCGAACTGCCGGGCTCGACGACCGTGCGCGCCGACTTCGGCGAGCTCGACCGGGTCCGCGCGGCCGCCGCCGAGGTCCGCGCCGCCTGCGACCGGATCGACGTGCTGGTCAACAACGCCGGCGGCCTGTACCGCGGCCCGCGCGCCATCCTCGTCAACCACCTCGCGGGCTTCCTGTTCGCCCACGAGCTGCTGCCCCACCTGCGCGCGGCCGGCACCGCCCGGCTGATCACCACCGCCTCGCTGGCCGAGGCGTGGGGCGTCCTGAACGTGGACGACCCGCTGCGGCCGTCGCTGTGGCACCGCGCACGCTGGCTCGCGTACGGCTCGTCCAAGCAGGCCAACATCCTCTTCACCCTGGAGGCCGCCCGCCGCTGGACCTCGTCCGGGGTGCTGCCGACGGCGTTCTTCCCGGGCCTGGTGCGCAGCCGGTTCGCGTCCAGCAGCCCGCTGTTCATGCTGGGCAAACTCATCCCGGTGCTGTTCACCTCCCCGTCCCGGGCGGCGGAGACGCTGCAGTGGCTGGCGGACGCCCCGGCGGGCGAGCTCGCCCCGGGCGGCTACTACTTCCTGCGCCAGCCGTTCGCCGCCACCCCGCGCTCGACCAGCCCCGACCGCGCCCGCCGCCTGTGGGAGTCCTCGCTCGACCTGGTTCAGTTGGGGAGTTGAATCTCGGACCACGTGGCGTCCGGGCCCGGGTTCGACGTGAAGTCGTAGCGCACCCCCGGCTCCCCGATCGCCACCAGAGCGGCCGACCCCGACCCGTACAGCAGCCCCTCCACCTCGCGCCGCACCAGCAAGGGGCGCACGGCCGCGCCGGTGAACTCGCCGCCCGAGAGCAGGGCGATCCAGTCGCCCCAGGCCTCCGCCGGTGGCTGGCCCGGCTTCGGGTCCGGGGTGGCGGCGGACTGCAAGGGCGCGAAGGCGTTGACGTCCACGCCCTGGTTCACGAAGACGTGGTTGCCGGGCTCCAGCAGGCGGTGGGTCACCTGCACGCCGTCCCAGGACGTGACCGCGACCTCCGTCGGCTCCGCGCGGACCAGGTGGAAGGCGTCGAAGGAGCGCAGCACGTCGTCCGAGGGCAGCCGGTGGGCCAGGGGCAGCGAGCCCCGGGTCGGGCGGTCGCCCGCGGCCGGGAGGGGTGGGTAGCCGTTCAGCAGGGCCGTGACGCTGGGGCGGGCCGGGTCGACCGCCAGCCAGGTGCCGCCCGCGGTGCTGTCGCGGCCGCCGAAGCGGCCCGGCCAGTGTTCGGCCGGGGGTTCCCAGGGGCGGGCCAGGTACTCGTCGCGGACCGCGGCCAGCAGGACGGGCCACGTGGCGTCGGGGTCGAACCGGAGGAGCACGGTGCACATGGACCGAACGTTATTCGTCCCAAAAGGGAAATGAAACGTCAGCCGACCGCGACGCGCGCGGTGAGCCAATCCGCGAACTCGTCGGCCGGCAGCGGCTTGGAGATGAAGAAGCCCTGGACCAGGTTGCAGCCCTCGCGGCGCAGGTGCAGGAGCGTCTCCTCGTCCTCAACGCCCTCGGCCACCACCATCAGGTCGAGGGCATGGCCGAGCTGGACGGCCGAGCGGACAACGGCCCGGTCGCGGTGGTCGACGGCGATGCGCTGCACGAAGGAGCGGTCGATCTTCATCTCGTGGATGGGCAGCTCACGTAGGCGGCCCAGGGACGAATAGCCCGTGCCGAAGTCGTCGATGGCCAGCTTGACCCCCAGCGCGTGGAGCCGGTCGAGGATCGCCAGGGCGCCGGTGGGATCGGCCATGATGCTGCTCTCGGTGATCTCCAGCGTCAGCGCGCTCGCCGGCACGTCGGCCTGGCCCAGCAGTCGCGCCACGATGTCGGGGATGTCGGTCTCCTGCAGGCTGTTCGGCGACAGGTTGACCGCGACGTGCATGTCGTGGCCCATCCGGCGCCAGCTCGCGCAGCGGCGCAGGGACACCTCGAGGACGTGCAGCGTGAGGGGGCGGATGAGGCCGGAGTGCTCGGCGAGCGGGATGAACTCGTCCGGCGGGACGAACCCGTGCACGGGGTGGTGCCAGCGCGCGAGGGCCTCGGCCCCGACGACCTGGCCGGTGGCGGTGGAGAGCTTGGGCTGGAAGACCACCACGATGTCGCGGCGCTGGATCGCCTCGCGCAGGTCGGCGACCATGGCCAGCCGGCGCGGGCTGTTGCGGTCGTCGTCGCTGGTGTAGACGCGCACGCCGGTGTGGGTGTTCTTGGCGACGTACATCGCCACGTCCGCGCGCTGGATCAGCGTCTTGGCGTCGTTGCCGTGCTCGGGGGCGAGCGCGATGCCGATGCTCACCCGCGCGTTGAGCCGCAGGTGCCCGATCGGGATGGGCTGTTCCATGGCGGCGCCCAGGTCGTCGCCCACGGCGATGGCGACCTCGCGGGTGCGCATGTTCGGCAGCAGTACCGCGAACTCGTCCCCGCCGAACCGCGCGACCGTGCCGCGCTCGCCCAGCCGCTCCTGCAGCCGCTCGCCCACGAGCCGGAGCAGCTGGTCGCCGACGTCGTGGCCGAGAGCGTCGTTGACGTCCTTGAACCGGTCGAGGTCCATCAGCAGTACCGCGACAGGGGTGCCCGAAGCTCGCAACTGGTCGGTCAGCGCCTGGAAGCGCTGCCGGTTGGGCAGGCCGGTCAGCGGGTCGTAGGTGGCCAGGTGCTCCTTGAGCGCCACCTCGCGGCGCAGGTCGTCGAGCAGGCGGGCCTTGGTGAGGGAGAGGCTCGCGTGGTTGGCGAGGGCCTGGAACAGCCGCACGTGCTGCTCGCCGAAGGTCGGGATGTCGGGCAGGCTGTCGGCGACGAGCAGCACCCCGGAGTCGCCGTCGTTCAGCGGTACGGGCACCGCGATCCCGTCGTCGATCGAGCCGATCACCCGGCTGCCCTTGGTCACGAGCACCGGCTCGCCGGACCGCGCGGGCTGCCACCAGGCGGTGGCGGGCAGGACGTCTACGGTACCGATCTCGAAGGCACTCTGCCCGTGCATGCGCAGCCGCAGGTAGGTGCCCTCGGGGCCGGGGATGATGAGCTCGGCCCGCTCCGCGCGCAGCTGGTCGCGGGCCTGTTCGAGGACGATCCGGGCCACGCCGCGGGTGTCGAGCGGGCCGTCGAGGGCGCGCGTGAACGCGTACAACTCCTCGACCTGCTGGTGGCCCTGGCTCTGGCGGACAAAGGCGCGATAGGCGCGGTACGTGACGGCGGAGACGATGCCCAGCAGGGCGATGGCGCGCGCGTCCCGCTCGATGGCGAGGGCGCTGATGAGCCCGATGCTGGTGGTGATGGCGACGAGCGGCAGGCCCTGCAGAGCGCTGGGGAGCCGGCGCCATTCGCCCGGGTCGTCGTGCAGGGCGATCACGGCGGTGACCAGCACTGCGGCGATCACGTCGGCCGCCAGCATGACGACCAGGACCAGCAGCCACTCCCGCGGCCCGCTGGGCAGGGACGGGCCGGCGAGCGCCCGCAGCAGTACGGCCGAAGCGGTCGTCTGCACCCCCAGCAGGGCGAGGTTGAAGCCCAGCTTGATGCCCCGCTGCCGGCGCAGCACGGTCAGACCGACGACCCCGCCGATGAGCCGGACGCAGAGCAGCAGCGTCGGGTCGACCGACAGGAGTCCCAGGACCATCGGGATCTCGCTGAGGCTCATCGCGTGCCCGCCGCGGCGGACCCGGATGTGGATGGCGAAGCCCTCGGTCAGCGCGAACGCGACGAGCAGGATCGCCAGGGGCACCGGATTGGGGTCGGCCGGCAGCCCGACCGAGCGGATACGCAGCGCGTGGGCCGCGACGGTCGCGACACCCAGCCACAGACTGAGTGTCGCGACCCGTGCGTCCGGGCGACTCCAACCGCTAACTTTCTTCATCAATCGCCCTGTTTGTACGAAATCACGGCATCCGTGGGATTACTTCCAGATGGAACTGGACCAGTAGCTCCCACTCCAAGTTCGGCCGCTCCAGGTGTTTCCTGACCAAGTTCGGCCACTCCATGTGCGCCCGTCCCATGTGGCGCCGCTCCAGGTCCGCCCGCTCCAGGTGCGGCCGTCCCAGTTGGTGCCCGACCAGTTGGCCCCGGACCAGCTCTTCTCGGTGAGCAGGCCGGTGAACAGCCCGGTGTTCATGGACGTGCCGGTCCAGGTCGCGCCGTTCCAGGTGCCGCCGGTCCACGCGGTGCCGGCGGTGGCCGCCTTGCCCCAGGTGGTGCCGTTCCAGGTCTTGCCCATGATGTCCTTCTCGCCGGTGAGCTCCACGCCGCTGACCGGGTCGGCGACGTGGGCGCTGCCGCGGGAGGACTCCAGCGAGCCGGCCCCGGTGGAGGACGCCCAGGTCTGGGCCGCGGCGGCCGCGGTCGGCGTCGGCGCGTCGATCGCCTTCTTGATGTTCAGCTCGCCCGCGCCGCTGCCGAGCTTCTCGGCCTTGGGCATGTTGTCGGCGGTACTGGTGAGCAGCTTCTTCACCTGATCCGGAGTGAGCGACGGGCGTTGCTGCAGCAGCAGCGCGACCGCGCCGGAGGTGATGGCCGCGGCCTGGGAGCTGCCGCTGCCGCGGAAGTAGCGGCCCGTCGTGTCGCCGGGGACGAGCCCGGTCGGGTAGTTCACGTCGACGTACGAGCCGGGGTCGCGCAGGCCGACGATCGAGCGCCCGGGCGCGGTCAGGTCGACCGAGCGGGTGGCGTTGCCGCGGCTGCTGAAATCGGCCACGACGTCGTCGGAGCGCGAGTCGGTGCCCTTGGAGTCGGCCGCGCCGACCGCGATGACGTACGGGTTCATCGCGGGCATCGACAGGTTGCTGCGGGTGGTGCCGTCGTTGCCGCCGGACACGACCACGGTGATGCCCTTCTTCCAGGCCGACTCGACCGCGTGCGAGAGCGGGTCGAGCTTCTCGTCCTGGTTGGAGTCGGTGCCGAAGGACAGGTTGATGACCTTGATGTTCAGGCCGGGATCGTTGCGGTGCGTGACCACCCAGTCGATGCCGGCGATGACCTGCGACACGTCGGTCGCCCCGTCGGCCGCCGCCACCTTGACGCTCACCAGCGTGGCGTTCGGCGCCATGCCGGTGAAGTTGCTCGGGTCGTTGACGGTCAGCACGTTGGTGAGCGGGTCGCGGCCCGCGATCAGCCCGGCCATGTGCGTGCCGTGGCCGAACGTGTCCGCGTAGCGCAGGTTCGCCGACTGCGACTCGAACGACAGGTCCGGCCCGTTGACGATCCGGGTCGCGTCGTTCAGGCCGGTCACCGGGGAGACGCCGGAGTCGATGAGCGCCACGCCGACGCCCTGCCCGGTGATGTTCCGCAGTGCTGAGTCCGTCTTCTTCCACACGTCGAGGGCGCCGGTGGCGCGCACGACACTGAACATCGAGTTGGAGTCGCCGTCGGCGCGCCATCGCGCCGCGGAGAGTGAGACCGTTCCGTCCACGGTCACGCCGCGCACTCCTTGCGCGGACTTGAGCGCATATATCTGCTGGCTCGGTACCTCGGCCACGAAGCCGTCCACGACGGACAGCGCCTGACCGACCGTGCCGCCGGCGCGGGTGACCGCGCGTGCGGCCGCGTCGGCGTCGGAGTACTCGACGATGACGCGGGTCAGTCCGGCGGTGGTGACCGTCGGTGTGGTGGCTGCGGTGGCCGCCGGCCCGCCCGGCGCGACCGCCCCCGCCGTGATCGCGATGATCGCGGCTGACGCGGCGCCCAGTGCGCTCCGGTGTCTGCTCGGCATGCGGGCCCCTTCCATGGGTCGATGACTCGCCGTGATCCATGGTTGGGCAGTTCGTAACGGAACGTTGTCAACAGATCGGTCGTACTTCGCTCACGCTGGGTGACGCGCGGCACCAGGACAGGGCCTACACCTCAGCGGGGATTCGCCTGATCGCGCCGGGGCCGGCCTGTGGGACGACGTCGCGGGGCGTGATCCCGGCGTGGCCCTGCTCGCAGACCAGCTCGGCGTGGACGTGGGCGCCGCAGCCGCGGTGCACGGTCTCCAAAGGCGGGCCGCCCGGGTCGGCGAGGTAGCGGTCGCCCCACTCGCGCAGGGCCACGAACATCGGGTAAAGATCGAACCCCATCTCCGTCAGCTTGTACTCGTCGCGCGCTCGCGCACCCGGCTCGCGGTACGGCACGCGGCGCAGGATCCCGTTGTCCACGAGCACGCCGAGCCGGTTGGTGAGCACCTGGCGGGGAATGCCGGTCCGCACCCGCATGTCGTCGAAGCGGAAGATGCCGTTGAAGACCTCCCGCAGTACGACGATGGTCCACCGCTCGCCGAGGATCGCCATCGCGCGCCCGATGGTGCAGTTGTCGACGGAGAACTCGAGGGCCTTCGGTCTCATGCGATCAGGCTAACCCCGAGCTGAGTCTTGTTGACAGATCCAGCGGCCGCCGCGAGGCTGAGTCCATGACGCAGACCGAGGGCGACCTCCGCACCCGCACGTTCTCCTGGTCCGACCCGATGCTCAACGCCGAACAGCTCGGCCGGGTCAGCGGGTTGGAGCTGCTGCGGGCGATCAGCCGGGGCGAGCTGCCGGCCCCGCCGATCACGCACCTGCTCGGCACCGGGCGGATCGAGGCCGAGGAGGGGCACGTGCGGGTCACGCTGGAGCCCCGCGAGTACCACTACAACCCCCTCGGCACCGTGCACGGCGGGGTGCTCGCGACCCTGCTCGACACCGCCACGGGGTGCGCGGTGCACTCGACGCTTCCGGCCGGCGTGGGGTACACGACGCTGGACCTCAACGCCCGGTTCCTGCGCCCGGCGTCGATCGCCTCGGGCACGCTGACCTGCGAGGGGACCGTGCTGTCCAAGGGCCGGCGGACCGCCCTGGCCGAGGCCCGCATCACCGACGCCCGCGGCGCCCTGATCGCCCACGCCACGTCGACCTGCATGATCTACGACATCGACTAATAGGAGATAGCGACCCGAAATAAGGTATAAATCCGATATGTCGGGCTGAGGAACGATGCCCGACATATCGGATCTAAGTACGCGCCGATGGCACCGCTTCGCGAGCGCCCGCCGGCACCACCGATTGACCAGGCGTGATCACGACCTGGCGCGGCTGCGCGATCTGGGCCACCAGCAGTGTGCCGATCAGGCCGAAGAGCGCATACCCGCCCAGAACGATCGCGGCGCGCTGGACGCCCGCGCCGGAGAAGTACACGATGCCGCGGATCGCCTCGGTGCCCAGGCCCGGTGGCAGCCACTGGCCGATCGCCCGCCAGAAGGGTGGTAGCAGCGGCGCCGCGTACGCCCCGCCCGCGCTCGGATTGCCCAGCACGACGAAGAGCAGCACCGTCAGGCCGGTACCGACGAAGCCGAACGCCGCCTGCAGGGCCATGGTGCAGCAGCCCGACGCGAAGACCAGCAGCGCGCCGAACCACCACAGCTGCGCGAGGTGGCCGCCCAGGGCCCCGAACAGCGAGCCCGCGATGAGCGCGCCGCCCACGCCCGAGAGGGCCGAGTAGACGGCCAGCGACAGCAGGCGGATCAGGGCCCGGTGCGGGTTGGCCGGCCGGGCGCCCTTGCTCATGCTGACCGCGAGCGCGACGAGGTACCCGCCGACGACCCAGCCCAGCGCGAGGTAGAAGCCCGACAGGCCGCGCGCGTCGCCGAGCAGCGCCGGGTGGGCGTCCTCGGTCGTGAACGCGCGCTCCTGGGCGTCCTCGAGCGGGGTGAAGATCTGCTCCAGAACCGTGGCCACGCTCGCGCCGGCGGCACTGGCGACGATGAGCCGGTCGGTGGCGTCGGTGTTGGAGACGACGAACGCCCCGTACACCTCGCGCCGGTCGATCATCCGGCGTGCGGCGTCCTCGCTGAACGCGGGGCGCGCGTCCAGCGGCTCGCCGGGCAGCCGGTCGAGCTTGCCGACCAGGTCGTCGAGGGCCTCCGGGGGCGCCGCGACGGCCACAGGAATCCGGTGCGGGGTCGGCTCGTGGAAGGCTCCGATATAGCTCGCGATGAACGCCAGCTGGAGGGCCAGGACCGCGAGGACCAGCGCACCCGCGCGCGGCGTGACGCCGTCGCGCACTTCATGAAGAAATCCCGCTTTCACCACATTTGACGGTATCGTACGGGCGACTCCCGCGTGTCAGACTTGACCTAAATGTCCTTTCGGAACACCCAGACCCGCATCAGCACGAACCGCAGCAGCGTCGTCACCGCGTTGGCGAACAGCAGGACCCCCAGCTCGGCCGCGTGACTGTGCACCGGCGCGGCCGCGTCCAGCCCGGCCAGCGCGGCCGCGTTCAGTGCCAGGCCAAGAGCGAAGAGCAACAGACCCTGGACCTGATGTCGTACCGCGCCGTCGCCGCCCCTGATCGCGAACGTCAACCGGCGGTTCAGCGCGGTGTTCGCGATCGCGGTCGTCAGCAGCGCCCCGAAGTTCGCGGCCTGGGCGCCGATCTCGGGGCGCAGCAGCGCGTACAGGCCGAGGAAGGCCACCGTCGAGAGGACCCCGATCGCCCCGAAGCGCAGCAGCTGCGCCGGCAGGCCCGCCGGCACGCCCTCGACCAGCGGCGCGCGGCCGAGCCGGCTGCGCAGCGCGGCCACCGGAACCTTGCCGGTGACCAGGGCCCGGCCCAGGCGCGCGATGCCCTTCAGGTCGGCCACGGCCGTCGCCACGATGTCGACCCGGCTGTCCGGGTCGTCGATCCAGTCCACCGGCACCTCGTGGATGCGCAGCCCGGCCCGCTGGGCCAGCACCAGCAGCTCGGTGTCGAAGAACCAGCCGGTGTCCTCGACCAGCGGCAGCAGCTGCTCGGCGACGTCGCGGCGGATGGCCTTGAAGCCGCACTGGGCGTCGGAGAAGTTCGCGCTGAGCGTCGTGCGCAGGATCCGGTTGTACGAGCGGGAGATGAACTCGCGCTTCGGCCCGCGCACGACCCGCGAGCCGCGCGCCAGCCGGCTGCCGATGGAGACGTCGGAGTGCCCGGACAGCAGCGGCGCGACCAGCGGCAGCAGCGCGTTGAGGTCGGTGCTCAGGTCGACGTCCATGTACGCGAGCACCGGCGCGTCCGACGCCGACCACGCCCGCTTCAGCGCCCGCCCGCGGCCCTTCTCGGCCAGCCGCAGCACCTCGACCCCGTCCAGCTCGACGCCGAGCGCCTTGGCCACCTCGGGGGTACCGTCCGTGCTCGCATTGTCGGCGACCGTGATCCGGAAGGGGTACGGGAAGCTCTCGCTGAGGTGCGCGTGCAGCCGGCGCACGCACGGGCCCAGATCCGCCTCCTCGTTGTGGACCGGAATGACGACGTCGAGAACGGCGCCGACGTTCCGGGCGCCCGCGCCGACCGCGCGAGGAAGCGTCTCAGTGCTCATGCTCGAAGATTCGGGCCCGGACCTTCCGGCAAGATCCCGCAAGCCTGTGATCGGGCTGTGAACGCGCGAAACGGCCCCGCCGGAAGGCGGGGCCGTTCGAGCTGCGCTGTGTTCAGCCGGTCAGGTCGTACAGGGTCGTGTTGCCGACCGTGGTGGCCGTGTAGTTGGCCTCGACCCAGGCCGCGATCTCCGCGCTCACGCTGCTGCCGCCGTTGCTCTGGCCGCCCAGCCCCGATCCGCCGATGAAGTAGTGGATCTTGCCGTCCCGCACGTACTGCTGGAACTGGGCCAGGCTCGGCGCCGGGTCGCTGCCGTTGAAGCCGCCGATCGCCATCACCGGCAGCTCGGTCGCCAACTGGTAGCCCGAGGCGTTGTTGGAGCCCACCGCCGCGGCCACCCAGGTGTACCGGGACGCGTCGGCCCGCAGCGCCGCCACCACCTCGCTGCTCGGCGTCGTGGCGTTGAGCAGGCCGCCCATGCCGCCCATGCCGCCACCGCCGCCGCCCCGGGTGCCGCCGCCGAAACCAGCGCCGCCGCCGGCGAAGCCGCCACCGCCGCGGAAACCGCCGCCGCCGAAGCCGTTGCCGCCGGCCACGGTGGGACCCGCGGTGACGATCGAGCCGGTGTGGGCCGTCGCGGCGGTGTTCAGCGAGTAGGCGATCGGGCCGCCCAGCACGGCGACCAGGGCCAGCGCCGCCGCGGCCAGCCGCAGGTTGCGGTTCAGCTGCTGGCTCAGCAGAATGCCGGCCGCGCCCAGGGCACCGGCGATGAGCACCGCCACCTTCAGCCACGGGTGGAAGTCAGTGGCCCGGTTGAGCAGGATGTACGACCACACCGCGGTGACCGCGACCGTGCCGCCCAGGACCAGCAGGGCGTACAGGTCGGAGCGGCGGCGCCACAACGTCGCCGTGCCCATGCCGATCAGCGCGCCGATCGCGGGGGCCAGGGCCACCGTGTAGTAGTCGTGGAAGATGCCCTGCATGTAGCTGAAGACCAGCACGGTGGTGATCAGCCAGCCGCCCCACAGGACGAAGGCCGCCTTGCGACTCGACCAGATCAGGCCGGCCACGGTCAGGATCAGCGCCGCCGGCAGCAGCCAGGACGCCTGGCCGCCGGTCTGCCCGTCCAGCAGCCGCGACCAGCCGGTCTCGCCCCAGCCGCCGCCTCCGCCGCCGACGCTGCCGGTCTCGTCGCCGGTCAGCCGGCCGAAGCCGTTGTAGCCGAGGGTGAGCTCCAGGATCGAGTTGGTCTGGGAGCCGCCGACGTACGGCCGCCAGGACGCGGGGGTCAGCGACACGGCCGCCACCCACCAGCCGGCCGAGACGATGACCGCCGCGCCCGCCGCCAGCAGCTGCACCAGGCGGCGGGTCCAGCCGGTCGGGGCGAAGAGCAGGTACGCCAGCCCGAACGCCGGCACCACCAGCAGGGCCTGGAGCATCTTGGTGAGGTAGCCGAAGCCGATTGCGGAGCCGGCGAAGATCAGCCACCAGGTGCTGCCGCGCTCGATGGCCCGCAGCACGCCGTAGACGCTGGCCACGAGCAGCAGCATGAGCAGCGCGTCCGGGTTGTTGAACCGGAACATCAGGGTGGCCACCGGGGTGCCGGCGAGCACCGCGCCGGCGAGCAGGCCGGCGGCCGGGCCGTGCCAGCGGCGGACCGTGACGTACAGCAGCCAGACCGTCGCCACCCCGATCAGCGCCTGCGGGGCGAGGACGCTCCACGAGCTGAGGCCGAACAGCCGCACCGACAGGCCGGTGACCCACAGGGCGGCCGGCGTCTTGTCGACCGTGATGAAGTTCGAGGCGTCGGACGAGCCGAAGAACCACGCCTTCCAGCTCTCGCCGCCGGCCTGGGCCGCGGCCGCGTAGAACGCGTTGCCCCAGCCGGAGGCGCTGAGGTTCCACAGGTACAGCGCACCCGTGGCGAGCAGCAGCAGGACGAGCGAGGGCCGCACCCAGACGGGATCGCCGGCCCGCGCCCGGGTCTCGGCGGGCGCGGGAGGCGCGGCCGGAGGGGTCAGCGTGGTGGTCATGACCATCAAGGTGCGGCGCGCGCCTTCCGGCCCCGTGCGGACAGGCTGTGCGCGAGCTGTGAGTCAGTCCCAGCTCGGGTTACGGCGTTCCTTGAAGGCGGCGATGCCCTCGGCCATCTCGGCCTCGCCCTGCGGCGGCACCGGCAGATCCCCCAGCACGGCCTTCGCCGCCCGCAGGGTGAGCTCCGACCGGGCGGCGATCGTCGCGGCCAGGTCGTCCACCGTCGCCGCCAGGTCGCCGTCCGGGACCAGGACGTCGACCAGGCCCATGCACAGCGCTTCCGCGGCTGGGAAGAGCTCAGCGGTGTACAAGAGCAGCTTCGCCTTGGAAGGCCCGACCAAGGCGGCCAGGCGGCGGGTGGTCGACGGCGGGTAGACGATGCCGAGCTTGGCCGGGGTGATCCCGAAGCGCGCCGACTCCGCCGCGACCCGCAGGTCGCAGGCGACGGCCAGCTGGCAGCCGCCGCCGACGCAGAAGCCGTCGATGCGGGCGATCACCGGCCGCGGGAACTCGGCCAGGGCGCGCTCGGCCGCGACCGCGAGACTGTCGTCGCCGGACCGGGCGATCGCCGCCGCCTCGGTGATGTCGGCGCCCGCGCAGAACGTCCCGCCGGCCCCGGCCACCACGAGGACCCGTACCGCCGGGTCCTTGGCCAGGGCGTCGAGCATCCCGGGGAGGGCACCCCACATCGCCGCGGTCATCGCGTTGCGCTTGGCCGGGTTGGTGATGACGAGCGTGGCGAGCGGGCCGTCCTGGGTCAGGACCAGTTCCCCGGTTACCACAGGCGAGTCACCATTCGTGGACGGGGACGTTCGAGTGCATCCTCGGAAGGTACTCCGCGAGCAGCTTGCGCATGGTGTCGTCGCGCTGCACCGGGCCGCTGCCGTCGATCGCGTGGGCGGCCTCGACCAGCCAGGTGGCGCCGTTGCGCTGGGACAGGCAGCGGTGCTCGATGATGCCGAGCAGCCGGTCGCGGTGGGCCGGGTCGACGCCCCACTCGTCGAGGCCCTCGTGGGCCAGCGGCAGCAGCCGGCGCAGCACGAGCTCGGTCACCGGCAGGGTGCCGAGGCCGGGCCAGAACACCGAGGCGTCGATGCCGTGCCGGGCCGCGGTGTGGAAGTTCTCCTCGGCCGCGCCGAACGACATCTGCGTCCACACCGGACGGTCCTGCCCGGCCAGGCGGTGCACCAGGCCGAAGTAGAAGGCGGCGTTGGCCATGCTGTCCACGACGGTCGGCCCGGCCGGCAGCACCCGGTTCTCCACGCGCACGTGCGGCTTGCCGTCCACGACGTCGTAGATGGGCCGGTTCCACCGGTAGATGGTGCCGTTGTGCAGCTTGAGCTCGCCCAGCCGGGGCGCCTCGCCGCGGTCGAGGACGTCGATCGGGTCCTCGTCCTCGCAGATGGGCAGCAGGGCCGGGAAATACCGCACGTTCTCCTCGAACAGGTCGAAGATCGAGGTGATCCACCGCTCCCCGAACCAGACCCGGGGCCGCACGCCCTGGCTCTTGAGCTCCTCGGCGCGGGTGTCGGTGGCCTGCTCGAACAGCGGGATGCGGGTCTCGCGCCACAGCTCCTGGCCGAACAGGTACGGCGCGTTGGCACCCAGCGCCACCTGCACCGACGCGATGGCCTGGGCCGCGTTCCAGTACGCCGCGAACTGCTGCGGCACCACCTGCAGGTGGAACTGCACGCTGGTGCAGGCCGCCTCGGGTGCGATCGAGTCGCACCGCACGTGCAGCCGCTCGACGCCGTCGATGGCGATCATGAGGTCCTCGCCGCGGGCCGCGAAGATCTGCTCGTTCAGCAGCGAGTACCGCGGGTTGGCCGACAGCACGTCCGGGGTCAGCAGGTCGCGGCGCAGGGTGGGCAGGATGCCGATCATCGCCAGCCGGGTGTCGACCTGGGCCGCGTGCTCCTCGGCCGCGTTGAGGCTCTCGCGCACCTGGGCCTCGAAGCGGGCCAGGCCGTCGCCGGCCAGCCGCTGCGGCGGCACGTTGATCTCGATGTTGAACTGGCCGAGCTCGGTGACGAAGGCCGGGTCGGCGAGCGCGTCGAGGACCCGCTGGTTGCGCAGCGCCGGGTCGTAGTTCTCGTCGACCAGGTTGAGCTCGATCTCCAGGCCGCTCATGCCGTTGCCGGCCTCGAACGGGTCCTCGGCGAGCATCCGCGCGAAGGCGTCCAGGCAGCGGCGCACCTTGTCCCGGTAGCGCATCCGGTCTTCCCGGCTGAACACCGTCGACTCGACGTCCTTGCCCATGGGATGCCACCCTCCACCCGGGAGAACCGTGCATCTGGCATACCACGAACCGTGGATTTTTACTCCTGCCCGCCCGCCGGATTTCTACTCCTGGCCGCCGCCCGTCGGCCGGAGGCTGAGATGCCGCAGAGCCGCATGGACGTCACTCAACTTGGGCAATCCGGCCAGGAAGTCGTCCCACGCCTGCCGGTCACGCTGCCAGGCGGCGAGGTAGTCCACGCACAGCTGCGGGGTGATCTTCTCCCGGCTCTCCTGGGCCGCCCGCAGCGCCCGGCGCATCCTGACGCCCTCGGCGTCCGGCGGCAGCTGCGCCATGATGCCGTCGATGAACGCGCCCCGCCGGTCCAGGTAGTCGCTCCAGAAGCCGTGGCCCGCGTCGGCGAGGTCGCGGCCGTCGTCGAGCAGCTCGAACACGCCCTCGGCGAGGCAGTCGCCGAACTCCTGGCGGCGGGCGCGGCCCGGCCCGTCGAACGGGTCGTAGGCCTTCTGGTCGGCCAGGCCGGTCACGGCGACGCGGCGCTCGCGGATGTGCTCGAAGAGGAAGAACCAGTCCTCGTTGTACACGTTGGGGAAGTACGAGCGGCTGCTCGTCGGCACCAGCAGCGCCCCGCCGCCGATGAAGGTGTCCTGGACGGCGCCGACCGCGCGGTTGGCGTGGCAGACCACGGAGTTGTCCGGGTAGCCGGTGTTCTCCAGGCCCACGGCGTCGTACTCGCCGAGCAGCCCGGCCGCGCCCCGCACGTCATCGGCCGACACGGCGACGTCGTCGTCGAGGAACAGCACCGCCCGCCAGCCCGGCATCATGTGCGCGACCGCGAGCCCGACGTTGCGCTTCATGCTGGTGTCGGTCCGGCTGCGGAACGGCAGGCCGCGGCGGCGCCAGGCGCGCGGCCCCGCGGTGCTGCCGCTTCGCGGGGCCGCGGTGCGCCCGGCGAGCAGCGCGTCGGCGCCCGGGCGGGGCAGCCGGGCCCGCGGCGGCACGTCGACGGCGACCGCCCGCACGCCCGCCCGGTCGGCCTCGTTGATCACCAGGCTGGCCGTGCTCCACCGGCTGCACAGCACCAGCAGCAGGCAGTCCAGCTCGCCGGCCAGGCGCATGGCGGCGCTGATGAAGCTCACCGGCCGGTTGGTGGGCACGATGATCGCGTCGAGGCTGCCGGGGCCGGCGCGGTCGGGCCGGAGCAGCTGGCGGTGGGAGGAGTGGTGATGCGGCTCCGCGGAGGTCATGAAGCTGCCGACTCCACGCGATGCCTCCCCGTACTCCCCGATCGTGTGACGAGTACTCTAACGGCCCGCGCGCCCGGCGTGTCGCCGCTGCTCAGCCGGAGTCGGTCGGCCATTCGTGCAGTCGGATGTTCGGATCGGTCCAGTCCGGCACCGTGACGATCCCGGTGACGATCCGCACCCGCGAGACCAGGCTGAACGAGGGCGCCCCGCCGAAGCGGCGCTCCAGGTAGCGGAAGTTGCGCTCGCGCCAGTCGACGTCGGTGAGCGCCCGGACGATGCCGTAGGTGCCGCGGCCGTACACCCCGTTGAAGATCGTCACCGTGGAGCCGTCCCGGCCGTAGGGGTTCGGGGCGCGCCAGAGGTGCGCCACGTCCTCGCGCAGCGTGAGCCGGCCGTCCTCCTCCTTGAGCACCGGCACCAGGGTGCGGCCGGTGCCGCCGGCGTCGCGGACCTCGAACGCGCCGGCCTCGATGCCCTCCCGGCCGACCTGCCGGACCGGGATGTCGAGCAGGTCGTAGGTCTCCCGGGTGAGGTTGTTCCAGTCCACCCCGCCGAGCAGCAGCAGGTGGGTGTGGAAGTCGTCGCGGTCGAGCCGGGTGACGAGCTTGTAGCGGATCCGGTTGTTGGGGTTCACCTGGCGCAGGTAGCTGTAGAGCTCGAAGAGGGCGTCCGGGTCGGCGTAGCTGTAGAGCTCGACGTGGTCCGGGGCGAGCGGGTCGGCGTACTCCCGGGCCGCCTGCAGTTCCTCGGGCAGCTCGGCGCAGACCACGGTGAGCGGCTCGCCGGGCGGGAACTTGAGCGGGTTGAGCGGCTCGGACTCCATGCCGAACGCGCGCTTGAGCTCGTCGTGGCGCACCCGCTCCTCGGCGGTGAGCTGCTCGACCTCGAAGAGCACCGGCCCGCCGTCGGCGAACGAGCGGGGCGTGGCGAACAGCCGCGCGTACTTGTCCAGATGGACGTCCGGCGGTCGCTTGGCGTCGGTCTTCTTCTCCCACGACGAGATGGACGGCACGCTGACCCCGAAGACGCGGGCGAGGTCGCCCTGGCTCACCTTGCCGTCGGGCCGGCCCTGAAGCCGGGCGTCGCCGCGCAGCGTCCGCAGCGCTTGCGCGAGCGTGTCCGGATCGGTCACCGCTTCCCCCCTTCAGCCGATTTCAGCGTGGCCCGAAGTATCCGGGCCGACCGTGAGGATCGTCGATCCTCGTCGCGATCTGCTGCTATCGCGGCACTGTGCCGTCCTTGAGCGCTGCCTATTGTTTCAGGACGTGCTGAAACAATAGGCTCAATGACGTGAGAGCGGTAGGACTTCAGGTCATCACTGAAATTCAGTCCCGTTGACTGAAACGAGGGGGGTCGGAGTGATGCCCTACGAGCCGGTCCACCGCGAAACGCAAGACGGGGCGGGCCCGGTTGCCGCCGGGCCGCCCCAATTTCGGTAGCCCTGTCACGCCAGTAAAAGGACGTACCGATGCCCATGGTATTGGTTTCCGGTTCACCCGTACATCACAGTCCTGATGCAAGTGTCGTGGCCTTGTTCTTCGCCGTGCTCGTCACCTTCGCGGTGGTGGTCGGCTGGTTGGGCCGCTCGGTCAACACCTATCGGCATCCGGAGGCGACCCCGACGCCGTATCACCGCGAGGTGAAACGCGAGGCGCGCGACAATGTCGTGCGGGGTTGGCTGTGGGTGGCGGTCCTGTGTCCCGTAATGTTCGTCACGCTGTACACCGTGATCCACTCCGGCGCGGGGTGAGCCCTTCAGCCGGGTTTAGCACACAGACAACCGGGGACGGAGCCCATTGCGGGGCCGTCCCCGACCCGCATTCCCCGTCGGCCAAAGGAGCTCGACAACGGTGCCAGAGGTTCGCCCGGCGGTTCCCGCCGATCTTCCGGCCTTGGTAAGCGCATTCCGGCAGCAGCAGTACTTCGCGGAGCGCATCGCCCGCCAGCCGCAGCTGGGCGTCCTGTTCGTGGCCGAATCGGAGCAGCGGGTGGCCGGCGCGGCCTTTCTGCGCATGCAGCCCGCCGAGGAGTGGGAACTGCGCGCCCGGTTGCGCAACGTGCCGGTCCTGAGCCACCTGCAGGTCGTCGCCGACCGGCGCCGCCAGGGCGTGGCCTCGGAGATCATGCAGGCCGCCGAGGACTACGCCCGGGGCCGCGGCCGGACCGGCATCGCGCTCGGCGTGACGCCCACGAATGCCGCCGCCCGCCGGATGTACACCGGCCGCGGCTACGAGGAGTGGCCGCACGGCGAGGTCAACGCCATGGTCATCGACTACGACGACGAGGGCCGCAAGACCTTCAGCACCGAGCGCTGCCTGATCATGGTCAAGCCGCTGCCGATGGTCGTGCGGGCCCCGGCACCCGCGATCGCCGCCGGGGTCAAGTAGGCGATCCCCGGCCGGCGCGGGTTTCCGAAACGCCCACAAATGCGACTTATCCTCGCGTACCGTCGCTCCCATGGCGGGAAGCGTGCTGCTGAGGATCGCGAACGTGAATCCCGCCAGCGTGCGCAGCCACACCGACCGGGCCCTCTACGGCTCGATCGGCATCTTCATCGTGCTGTACGGCGTCTACGCGATCGTCGGCGCCGCGAGCTTCGTCGACGCCTCCACCAACTATGCCCATCCGTGGTGGCAGTGGCTGGTCGGGCCGCCGGTCGCGCTGGCCGTGATCGCCTACGACCGGGCCGTCGTCGGGCGGGTCGCGGTCAACTTCGAGCAGCTCGACTCGGCCGACCCGCACCAGTTGCTGCGCCGGCGGACCATCGGGCTGTACGCCGGGCGGATCCTCCTGGCCCTGCTGTTCGCCGTGGTCATCACCGAGCCGCTCATGCTCGCGCGGTACAAGGGCGAAATCGACGCGTATCTCGGGACGGTCCACAACCGCCAGCTGACGACGCTGGAGCAGACCGGGGCCATCGCGACCTTCCAGCGGCAGCTCGACGCGCTGCGGGCCCAGGACGCGGCCGACGACGACGCCGTCGCGAAGCTGCACACCCTGGCCGCCGACAAGCGCAAGGAGTCCGGGGCGCTCTACGACCAGGCCCTGGCCGACTCCCGGGCCGGCGGCGTGACCCAGCGGGCCGGGTGCCCGGCCGGCGGGTACTGCGACACGCTGGTCCAGCAGTCCCGCGCGCTCATGGACGAGGCCACCCGGCTCGACGGCGAGGCGGCGGCGCTGCGCACGGCCCAGGACCCCGGCCGGGCGTCGCGGTCGGGGCAGGTCGCCGCGCTGCTCGGGCAGATCGACGAGCAGCGCGCCGCCAACCGCGCCACAGTCGCGGCCGGGTCCGGCTTCGGGGCCCGTACGACCGCGATGTGGCACCTGGTGACCAGCGACTTCTGGGGCTTCGGCTTCTTCTACCTCGGGGTGGCGGCCCTGCTGGTCTGCCTGGACTGCGCCGCGGTCTGGCTCAAGCTCGTCTCGCACGGCAACGGCTACGAGCGCACCGAGGCCCGCGAGGCCCGGCGGCGGGAGCTGTCCGAGACCCGCCGCCACGAGCAGGAATTGCAGGTCACGGCCCAGGCGCAGGCGCTGGCCGGGGACGGCCTGGAGACCGTGGTGGCCGAGCGGCGGCTCATGGACGCCGCGGTCAGCCGCGCCACGGAGCGTTTGGTGGCCGAACTCGAAGACCAATCGAGACTGGTCCGGCCGTACTCCCGATCCGCGGGGGAGCTCCGCTCCACCCACACCCCCTCGATGCCTGCACCAGCGTCTACGGGTCGGACGGGTTGAAGTTTCAGCCCAAAATGTTGCCCCGATGTCTTGCTTTCGCCCCGGGTCTCCCGTGCATAGTGGGCCGGTGCAGAACCGCCTGCCTCAACGCACGTCGGTGCTGCCGCTCGTCATCGGCATCGTGCTGGTCCTCGTCGGCGGGGTCGGGGTGGCCCGCATGGTGTGGGACAAGTCCATCAACGCCTCGGCCAACTCCCCCGACGTGGATCGGATCGACCGCGGCGGCGACCGGGCCGACCGGGCCGCCGACCCGCGCGCGGCCCGCTGCGGCGGCGCCCCGCTGAGCGCGCCCCGCGAGCTGCGCGGGGTCTGGATCACCACCGTCGAGAACATCGACTGGCCGAGCCAGCCGGGGCTGCCCGCGGACCAGATCAAGCAGGAGTACCTGGGCTGGCTGGACCTCGCCAAGCAGCGCAATCTCAACGCGGTCTTCGTGCACGTGCGGCCCAGCGGGGACGCGCTGTGGCCCTCGGAGTACGCGCCCTGGTCCGAGTGGATCACGGGGGTGCGCGGCCAGGGCCCCGGCTTCGACCTCATGCAGTGGATGATCGACGAGACCCACCGGCGCAACCTGGAGTTCCACGCCTGGTTCAACCCGTACCGGGGCAGCCAGCCCGCGCCCGCCGGGGCCGGACCGGACATCAACGCGCTCGCGCCCGACCACCCGCTGCGCAAGCACCCGGAGTGGGCGGTGGTCTACCCGTCGGAGGGCACCACCGGCAGTCGGCTGCACTTCAACCCGGGCATTCCCGAGGCGCGCAAGTTCGTCGAGGACTCGATGCTGGAGGCGGTGGAGAAGTACGACGTCGACGGCGTGCACTTCGACGACTTCTTCTACCAGTACCCGGTGGCCAAGCAGGACTACCCGGACGGCGCCGCGTACCGGACCTACGGGGCCGGCAAGAGCCTGGCCGACTGGCGCCGCGACAACGTCAATCTCCTGGTCAAGGAGATGAGCGAGCGGATCAAGAAGATCAAGCCGTGGGTGAAGTTCGGGATCAGCCCGTTCGGCATCTGGCGCAACGACGCCACCGACCCGGCCGGCTCCCCGACCCGCGGCCTGCAGAGCTACGACGAGATCTACGCCGACACCCGCCTGTGGGTGCAGCAGCAGTGGCTCGACTACATCGTGCCGCAGTTGTACTGGAACATCGGCTTCGAGGTCGCCGACTACGCCAAGCTCGTGCCCTGGTGGGTCGACGTCGTCAAAAAGACCAGGGTTCAGTTGTACGTCGGGCAGGCCGACTACCGCGTCGGCCAGTCCGGCCCGTGGTCCGATCCCGGCGAACTCGACCGCCAGCTGGCCCTGAACCGCAAGTATCCGCAGGTCACCGGCAGCGTCCACTTCAGCGCCAAGAACTTGCGGGCGGATATGCTCGGCGCCGTCACGAAGTACACGAGCGATTTCTATGGTTCTCCGGCTCTCCCGCCGGTGATGTCGTGGCTGCCGAACACCGCCCCGGGCGCGCCGACCCTGAGCACCGAGCCCAGCGGCGGCGGCGTGAAGCTGACCTGGAAGGGCAAGGGCGTCGCGGCGGCCGTCTACCGCGTCGACGGCGGCGCCGCCAAGCTCGTCGCCACGAGACGCGGCGGCGACGGCGACTTCACCGGCCCCAAGGGCACCTACTGCGTCACCGAGCTCGACCGGTCCTGGAACGAAAGCCCTCCGTCGGGGTGATCCCCGCTCATCCGGGATTTACCGAGGCTTCGGCCCATGACGAGCTTCATCTCGGACCAGGACTTCACCACGCCCGCGCACGTGCGCCCCTCATTCTCCGATGAGCCCCCGGCCGCCGCCACGAACGCCCGCCGGCTCCCGCTGACCATCGTATTCCTGGCCGCGGTGTGGCTGGTGGTGGCGTCGGTGCCGTTCGGGTACATCGGCGAGGGCCGCTACGACGTGTTCTGGAGCGACGCCGTGACCGGGATCGCGCTCGCCGTCGTAACCATCATCCGGCTGCTGCAACCCCGCGCGGCCGGCTTCACCCCGATCATCGGCGGCCTGGCCGGCTGGCTGCTCGTCGCCCCGCTGGTGCTGCAGTACGGCTGGACCGCCTCGACCGCCAACGACGTGGCGGTGGGCATCCTGATCCTCACCTGTGCGGCCCTGGGCCCGGAATCTTCGTGAGACGCGGCCGGGCCGCCCCGAAATCGGGGCGGCCCGGAAACCGACGCAGGGTTCTGCGCGGTCAGCGATCCCGGTTGAACGCGTCGGCCACGTCGTGCCCCGCGTCCTTCACGTGGTCGCCGGCCTGCTTGGCCTTGGCGGCGGCGCGCTCAGCGGCGCCTTCGGCCTGCAGACGCTCGTTGTCGGTGGCGTCGCCGTACTTCTCCTTGGCGGCACCCTTGAGCTCTTCGGCCTTGTGCTCGACCTTGTCCGTGAAACTCATCGCTCATCCCTTCCACGTATTTGGTCTTTCGCCTTGCACTAAGCAGGTTGCCCGGCTTTCCGCCCGCGCAAACGCAACTGCCGCGCGGCGGTCGTCACACCGGTGAGCACGAACGAGAGCGCAATCCCAAGCCCGGCCGCCGCGAGCGGGTTGTCGGTGAACACGTTCCCGCCGAGGTAGCCGAGGCCGACCACGTAGAGGCTCCACAGAACGGCGCCGACCGCGAACGCGGGGAGCAGGCGGTTCCGGGGAAATTGGGCGTACCCGCTGACCAGGGCCACGGTCGTCCGCCCGAGCGGCACGAACCGCCCACCGGCGACGATCGCGCCACCGTGCCGATCGAGCAGGCGGGCGACCCAGCCGACGGCTCTGGCGTAGCGCTCGCCGCGCAGGAACCGCTCCACGAACCGCCGACCGCCGCGCCTGGCCACCTCGTGCATGAGGACGTCGCCGACGAATACCGCCGTCGCCGAGGCTAGCAGCACCACTCCGACGTGCAGGTGGCCGTTCGCGGCGAGCGCTCCGCCGGCGATCACGCTCGTCTCGGCCGGGACCGCGGGGATGAGGCAGTCCAGCACCAACAACACGAAGATCACCAGGTACGCCCAGCCGGCCATCGCTTCCATGCCCTTTACCCTGCCGTTTGGGAGCCGCGGAATCAGCGGTGCCAACCCGCCGATCGGTTGGGGGGTTTCCCCTACCCTTACGGGCCGCGGGGCGAGCGTCGTCGCGAGCCCGGCCACCGTGGACGACCTGCGGATCCAGGTGCCGCAGCGGGAGCGATGAGCGGCACGGGCGTGCACCGGCATGCGCATTCACCCGGCCGCTCGTGTATCGGCGCATCGCGGCGCTTGCCAGCTTCGGCTATCCGGGACCGCGCCCGCTAGGTCGGCCCGGCGGTCGTGGCGCAGACCGCGCTGACGACGTTCGGCGTGGTAGAGGCTGTCACCGCCACGCTCGACGGTGATCCCGAGGTCGCCGGTGAGGTTTCCGCCGCCGCCAAGACCCGGTGCGGTCTTGAGGGGGTGTGGGTGGAGCGAAGCTCCCCCACCTTCTCAGGCAACCACCACAAACGAAACGGCCCCCGGCCCCGCAATGGGGCTGAGGGCCGTTCCTCTATGTCGGGCGCGGAGAGCTCAGGCCGTGAAGGCCTCGCAGCGCGCGCCGGAATTGGTGTTGTTGCCGCGGCCCGGGTTGGCGGTGTCGATGTCCGCGCCGCAGTCCACGGTGTCGTTGCCGCTGCCTGTGGTGATGGTGTCGGTGCCGGCGGCGGTGGTCACCGTGTTGTTGCCGTTGCCGGCGTGCACGGTGTCGTTGCCGCTGCCCGTGGTGATGGTGTCGTTGCCGGACTCCGACGTGATGGTGTTGTCGCCGTCGCCGGCTCGGATCACATTGTTGCCGCCGCCCGCGGTGATTGTGTCGTTGCCGGGGCCGGTCGTGATGGTGTCGTTACCCGAGGCGGCCGAAATGACGTTGTTGCCCCCACCTGCGGTGATGACGTTGTTGCCGCCGCCGGCGTCGATCCAGTCGTGGCCGTCGCCGACCGTGATGGTGTCGTTGCCGGGGCCGGTCGTGACGCAGTCGGTGCCGCCGTTGCCGTCGACCACGTCGTTGCCGCCGCGGCCGAGGATCAGGTCGTTGCCCGCGGTGCCGGTCAGGCGGTCGTTGCCGGTGCCGCCGATCAGGACGTTCTGCACGGCGATGCCGGTGCAGGCGTCGGCGGGCTGGCTTGCCGACCGTACCGAAACGGGGCCCTTGGAAACGATCCCCGTCAGGGCGTCGGTGTAGGTGACGGAGCCGCCGGCCGCCACGGTGAGCAGGATCGGCTGCGACTTGAGCGACGCGGTCACGACCGCCGGCTCGCCGGAGAGCGTCGCGACCGTGGCGCCCGGGGCGAGGGTGTAGACGCCGGTGCCGAGGGCGATCGTCGACGTGCTGCCGTCCAGGCGGACCTGCAGCGGTGCGGTGCCGGCGCCGACGGTGAACTTCAGGCCGGGCTCGACGGTCAGCGAACGGCCGCCGCGGTTCAGGATCGCGCCGCCGGTGAAGTCGTCGCCCGGAACCGTGGGGTGCGGGTCGACCGCGTCCTGGATGCCGTCGGCGTCGGCGTCGGGGACGGTGCAGTTGATGGTGCCGGCCCGCAGCGCGTGGCCCTCGTCGTTGGTGTCGTCCGACCACCAGACGCGCTTCTGGCCGGCCACGCACTCGGACTGAGGCGCGATCGCGAAGCCCTCGTTGTTGTAGTTCGGCAGGCCCGCCGGGCGCTCGTACACCTTGGTGACCGCGAGCTTGCCCGACGCGTCGACGTCCAGGGTGGCGGTGCGGCCGCCGCAGGTGTCGTCGCAGGCGGCCCAGATCGGGCCGGTCTCCGGCTCGTACTGCAGATCCATCACCGACACGAAGCCGCTCGCGATGGTGGCGACCCGGGTGAACGAGCCGTCCTCGGAGAGCGCATAGGCGTAGATGGTGCCGTTGGCCTCGAGCCCGACGAGGAACAGCCCGCCCCCGTGGTTCGGGTAGGTGGCCGGGTCGTACGCCGCGCCCGTGTGCTCGTCGCGGAAGCCCTTCGCGGTGAGGTACCCGTCCGGCACGAACGTGATGCCCTCGAGCCCGCTGTTGGCGGCGACCGGCGGCAGGTCCGCGGTCAGCACCCACTCGCGGGTGATCGCGCCCGCGGCGACGTCGAAGCGCTCGACGGCCGGGCGGCTCACGCCGGAGTTGCTGTTGTCCCGCTCGGTGGAGATGTAGACGGCGCCGTTGGCGAGGGTCACGCCCTCGGCGTCCGGGTCACCGGTGCCGTTCGGGTAGTGCAGGGGGTACGTGGCGGCCGGGTTCCACTGCGTGCCGTCGGAGCTCAGGCGGTACAACGTGCCCGGGCCGTTCTTGACCGCCCACAACGAAGAACCGTCGTAGGCGAGCCCGCTCATGTTGCCGCCGAGGACGTTGGCGCCGTCGACGGTCGTGATCGCGCTGCCGCCCGGCCACGGGGACGCGGGGGTCTGGCCAGGGCAGGCGTTGGCCGCGCCCTTGGTGCCGACCGTCGTGGTGGCGAAGTCGCCGGTGCCGTCCGGGCAGCGGCCGTACGTGGTGGCCGCGTGCGCCGTCCAGGAGTACGAGTCGACCAGGGCGCCGCTCGCGGTGAACAGCCGCGCGGAGTCGGCGCTGCCCAGGCCGAAGACCGGGTCGACGTCCAGCGCCAGGAAGCCGTTGCCGGCAAGAGAAACGCCGGAGCCGATCGTGAAGACGTGGCTGTCGTCGTTGTCCTTGAGCGTCCAACCGGACACGTCGACGGCCGCCGGCCCGGTGTTGGTCAGCTCGATCCAGTCGCCGGGGGTGCCGCCGTTGGATTCGACCTCGTTGATGCGCACGGTCGCCGTGCCGGGCTCCCGGCAGTCGTTGGCCGCCCCGCGCGTCGACGTCGTGGTGGTCTTGAACTCGCCGGTGCCGTCGGGGCAGCGGCCGAAGGTGGTGGCCGCGTGCGCGGTCCACGAGTAGGAGTCGACGAGCGTGGTGCCGTCGGGCAGGAACAGCCGCGCCGAGTCGGCCGCGCCGAGGCCGTAGGCGCTCTCCACGTCGACCGGCAGGAACGCGCCCGGGGCGATCGTGGTGCCGGCGGCGATCGTGTAGACGTGGGTGTCGTCGCTGTCCTTGACGATCCAGCCGGACAGGTCCACCGGGGCGGAGCCGGTGTTGGCCAGCTCGACCCAGTCGCCGGGGGTGCCGCCGTTGGACTCGACCTCGTTGATGTGGACGGCCGGCGCGTCGGCCGCCTGGGCCGCGGTCACGCCCAGCCCGACGATCAGCAGCGGCGCCGCGGCGGCGAGCAGAAGGATTTTGGTGCGCACCTGCGCAGCGTCGGCCATCGTGACGAAGCCGGCGTGAACACCTCGCGAACGGCTAGCTGCTCAGGGCCGCACGCTGGCCGGGCGTGAGCCGATCGGGATTCGCGACGGCGACGTACCGCCCGTCCGGCCGGCGCAGCGGAGCCACGGGGTCAGCGAAGTCTGGCCGTTCCGCCAGGGCGAGGGCCGCGGACACCCGGGCCACGGGCCAGCCCAGGGCGGCGGCCAACTCCTCCGCGGAACGCGGCTCAACGGCGTGGACGAGGGCCGCGATCACCGTCAGCATGTCCTCGGCCACCGCCGGGTCGTAGTCGTGGGCCATGGTCTGGCCCAGCTTCTCGAAGAACTGCCCCATGCGCTCCAGCCGGGCCCCGGCCGCGCCGCCGTATTCCAGAGCCCCCGCGCGAGCCGCCGCGCCCCAGCGGGCGTGCTGGTCGGCGCTGGTCTGCCAGGTGCGCAGCCAGACGTCGTCGTCGATCACGTACCGCTCCCGCCGCCCCGCCACCCGCTCCCGCCGCACGATCGACAGGGTCTCCAGGTAGGCGACCGCCTTCGACACCGAGGCCGGGCTCACCCGCAGGCGGGCCACCAGCTCGGCCGCGGTCAGGGCGCCGGCGTCGGTGGTGACGAGCGCGGTCAGCACCCGGGACGCCATGCGCGACAGTCCCGACTCCACCATCAGCGCGGTGAACCGCTCGTCGAAGTCGGGGACGCCGACCGGCGCGGACGGCAGCGGCCGGGGCGCGTAGGTGCCGCGGCGCAGATTCCGGGCGACCTCGCGGGAGACCGTCGAGGTCGGCCGGCCCAGCCGCCGGGCGATCTCCGCGTAGTCGAGCCGCTCGGCCAGCCCGGCCGCGATCTGCGCGCGGTCCTCGGGGGTCAGTCGCACTCCTGGCACGAAACGCATCGTTGCATAAGCCAGGGCCATTTTGAGCGCTCAACGCCCTACGTTTCCGAATATGGAAACTTTCGAGGTCGACCAACTGCGGATGCGGTACGGCGGCGACCGCGACGTCCTGCAGGGCGTGAGCTTCCGGGGCCGCCCCGGCGAGGTGCTCGCGCTGCTGGGGCCCAACGGCGCCGGGAAGAGCACCACCATCGAGATCCTCGAGGGCTTCCGGGCCCGCACCGGCGGCACCGCGGCCGTCCTCGGCGTGGACCCGGCCCGCGGCGACGAGCGGTGGCGGGCCCGGGTCGGGATCGTGCTGCAGTCCTGGCGCGACCACGCGAAGTGGCGGGTCCGCGAACTGCTCGCCCACCAGGCCCGGTACTACCCCGGCCGCGCCTGGGACCCGGACGCCCTCGTCGCCCAGGTCGGGCTGGCGGGGCAGGCGCGGCAGCGGATCGGTACCCTCTCCGGCGGCCAGCGGCGCCGCCTCGACCTGGCCCTGGGCATCGTCGGGCGGCCCGAGGTGCTGTTCCTCGACGAGCCGACGGCCGGCCTGGACGTGCTGGCCCGCCGGGAGTTCCACGGGCTGGTCGAGCGGCTGGTCGCCGAGGAGGGCACCGCGATCCTGCTCACCACCCACGACCTGCACGAGGCCGAGCACCTGGCCGGGCACATCGTGATCCTGGACGGCGGGCGGGTGATCGCCGACGGGACCGCCGCCGAGCTCGCCGGCCCCGACGAGGTGCGCTGGCGGATCGGCGAACGACAGTACGCCGAGACCACCCCCGACCCGACCCGCTTCGCCTACGAGCTGTTCGGCCGGCACGGCGAGGCGGTCGCCGACCTGGAGATCCGCCGCTCGTCGCTGGAGCACACCTACGTCGGGCTGGTGGCGCGATGAGGGCGTGGGAGCGCGCGCGGATCGAGCTGCGGCAGTCGCTGACCAACCCCGGCGACCTGTTCAACCACTGCTTCTGGCCGGCGCTGATGCTCGTGACGCTGTGGTTCCTTCGCGACCGCGCGGAGCTGCTGCCGTCGATCCTGGGCATGAACGCCGCGATGGCCATGGTGACCATGAGCCAGCACCTGACGGCCGACCGCGAGGACGGCACCCTCCTGCGCGCCCGCGCCACCCCGAACGGCGTCCGGGCCTACCTGGCGGGCAAGGTCATCTCGGTCGCGGCCACCGTGCTCATCGACCTGGCCATCTTCCTCGTTCCGGCACTGTTCATCGTCTCCACCAAGACCGTGAACGGAGGCACCGTCGCGTGGGTCCTCGCCCTCGGCCTGCTCGCCACCCTCCCGCTCGGCGCGATCCTCGGCACGCTGTTCCCCACGGCCCGCGGGCAGGGCCTGCTCACCCTGCCGGTGCTGGCCGTCATCGGCATCTCCGGCATCTTCTATCCGATCACCATGCTGCCGGGATGGGTGCAAGCAACCGCCCAAGCCTTCCCGGTGTACTGGATGGGCCTCGGCATGCGCGCCGCGTTCCTCGAATCGCCGGGCGCGCCGGCCGGGATCGTCGCCGTCCTGGGTGCCTGGGCGGTGGGTGGCCTGGTGCTGGCCCCGTTCGTGTTACGCCGCAGCCTGACCCCGTGACCGGCGGCGGATCACCCACACCAGGGCGCCTACGGCGAACAGGGCGAGACCGGGCAGTACCGACGACAAGGGCAAGGCGACCGCGAGCACCACGCAGCCGGCCAGGCCCACGATCGGCACCACGGCGGCGCGCAGCGTGAGCGCGGACGCGTTGGCGATGGCGTAGTACACGAGGACCCCGAACGACGAGAAGCCGATCGCGCCGCGCAGGTCCAGCAGCGCCACCAGCACCATGACGACCAGCCCGACCGCCACCTCGGCCCGGTGCGGGACCTGCCGCCGCGGGTGCACGGCGGCCAGGAAGCCGGGCAGGTGGCGGTCGCGGGCCATGGCCAGGGTGGTCCGGGAGACGCCGAGGACCAGCGCGAGCAGCGAGCCGAGCGCGGCCACCGCCGCGCCCACGCGCACCACCGGGCCCAGCGCACCGGCCCCGGCCGCGGCGACCGCGTCGGCGATCGGGGCGGTGGACGAGGCCAGCCGCGCCGGGCCGAGGGCGTGCAGGAGGGCGACGGCGACAGCGAGGTACACGAGCAGCGTCACGGCCAGGGCGATGAACACGGCCCGCGGAATGGTCCGCGCGGGGTCCGCGACCTCCTCGCCCAGGGTGGCGATGCGCGCGTAGCCGGCGAAGGCGAAGAACAGCAGGGCGGCCGCCTCCAGCACGCCGAACGGCCGCTGCGGCAGGAGCGTCGAGGGCGGCGGGACGGCGGCCGGCCCGAGCAGCGCCACGACCACCACGACCGCGAGCACGGCCAGCACCACGGCGACGATGACCCGGGTGGCGAGGGCCGACTTCTGCACGCCGAACAGGTTCAGCAGGGTGACCGCGCCGACCGCGGCGACGGCGACCAGGCGGGCGTGGCCGGGAAACGCGTACGCGCCGACGGTGAGCGCCATCGCCGCGCACGAGGCGGTCTTGCCGGCCACGAACCCCCAGCCGGCCAGGAAGCCCCAGAAGTCGCCGAGCCGGCGGCGGCCGTAGACGTAGGTGCCGCCGGACTCCGGGTACAGCGCGGCGAGGCGGGCGGAGGAGGAGGCGTTGCAGTACGCGACCACGGCGGCCAGGCCGAGCGCGGCGAACAGGAGTCCGCCCTGCGCGTGCACGGCCCGCGCGGCCGGGGCGAAGGCCGCGAAGACGCCCGCGCCGATCATCGCCCCGAGCCCGACGACGACCGCGTCGACGGTGCTCAATCTCCGGGCCAGCCTGGGGTTCGTCACGCCCGCAATGGTGCCCGCATGAGGATCCGCGGTGGGGCCCGCCCTACCCCGAACACTCCGCCCAGCAGGCTGGGGCGCCGACGGCCACCTGCATAGCGTCACGGTATGACGACGACCGTCCTGACGCGGGCCACCGGCGCGGAGCGGGCCCGGATGACCTGGCCGACGGTACTCGCGCTGCATCTCCTCCCGGCGGCCGCCACGTTCGCCGCCGCCCTCGCCCTGGGTCCGCTGATGCGGGCCTGGCACCTGCCGCCGCAGTTCGCGCTGACCCTGGCCTTCGCGTTCGTGCTGACCCCGATCGAGCTCGGCCTGCTGCTGCGGGCGGCGGGCTGGTCGTGGCGCGGCCTGCCGGACGTCCTGGCGTTCAAGCGCAAACTACCGATCCGGCTGTACTTCATGATCCTGCCCTGCGTCACCGCGATGGCCATCGGCCTCGTCGTCCTGCTCGCCCCCTTCGAGCAGCGGTTCCTCGACGTCTATCCGGCCGGGTGGCTGCTCCCGGCGGATTCGACCGCGTTCCCGGTCTCGACGATGGTCGGCACGCTGCTGGTCACCCTGGCCGTCGACGGCCTGATCAACCCGGCGGTCGAGGAGTTGTACTTCCGCTCCTACCTGCTGCCCCGCCTGCCCGTCCGCGGCGCGGCGGCGGTGCTGACCTCGGCCGGCCTGTTCGCCGCCCAGCACTACTGGCAGCCGGAGAAGTTCGTCTTCGTCTTCGTCGCGCAGGTCGTGCTCATCGCGGTCATGCTCCGCGTGCGCAGCGTCAGGATCAGCATCGCCGCGCACTGCCTGACCAACAGCCTGGCCATCCTCATGGCCCTCGTCCTTATGGTGTGAATTCCTGGGGCATGGGCGCCTCGACGGTCACCCGCTCGCCCCGGTGATCGAACGTGAGCCGCCAGGAGTGCAGGAACGTCCGCCCGGCCGGGTTCTTCTCGAACAGCGGATCCCCGACGATCGGATGCCCGATCCAGGCCAGGTGCACCCGGATCTGATGCCGCCGCCCGGTGTGCGGAAACGCCTCGATCAGCGCCCGGCTGTCGTCCTGGGCCCGCACGCTGAACGACGTCTGCGACGGATAGGTTGACACGCTGTCAAAGATTTCCGCCGCCGGTACCGTCCATGCGTCCCCGTCCCGCACGATGCTCTCCCGCGGCGCCGCGATCCGCACCCGGTTCTTGCGCCCCACACTCAGCGGCAGATCGATCCGCCCCGCCGCCGGCAGGCCACCCGGGCTGGTGACGGCGAGGTACGCCTTCTCCACGGTCCGCTTGTTGAACTGCCGGGTCAGCCCCCCGTGCGCGGCCAGGTCCTTCGCGAACAGGATGACCCCGGACGTCACCTTGTCGATCCGGTGCACCGGGAACAGCTCCTCGCCCGCCTCCGCCGCCATCCGCACCAGGTCGGACTCGTGCCGCTCACCCATCACGGAGACGCCCACCGGCTTGTCCAACACCAGGACGGCGTCGTCCTCCAGGATCACGCGCTCACGAAACTCCGCCCACATCGTCTTAATCTCGCATGTACGGACGAGAGGGCGGACATGGGACTGGACCTGACCGAGCTGGAACCGTACCGCCGCGAGCTGGAGGTGCACTGCTACCGCATGCTGGGCTCCTTCCACGAGGCGGAGGACCTGGTCCAGGAGACCTACCTGCGCGCCTGGAAGAGCTGGTCCTCGTTCGAGGGGCGGTCCTCGGTGCGGGCCTGGCTGTACCGGATAGCGACAAATGCCTGTCTCGATGTCCTCAAAAGCGCCCAGCGCCGGGTCCTGCCCATGGACCTGGGCCCGCCGTCGGCACCGGGCGTGGACGGCCCACCGGTCACCGACGTGTCCTGGCTTGAACCCCTCCCGGACCGCGTCCTCGACGCCGACCCGGAAACCCGAACCGTGGCCCGGGAAACGGTGGAGCTGGCGTTCCTGGCCGCCCTGCAACACCTCCCACCACGCCAGCGCGCGGTCCTCATCTCCCGCGACGTGCTGGGCTGGTCAGCCGCGGAGACGGCGTCGCTGCTGGCCGTGACGCCCGCGTCAGTGAACAGCGCCCTGCAACGCGCCCGCGCCACCTTGCGCGAGCGCCTCCCGTCCCGGGGTGAGGACTGGACCCCGTCGCGCGGTCCGGACCCGGCGGAGCAGGAGGTGCTGCGGCAGTACGTGGACGCCTTCCAACGCGCCGACGTGGCAGGCATGGCCCGGCTACTGGCCGCGGAGGCCCGCGCGGTGATGCCGCCGATCCCGGCCTGGTACCTCGGCCGCGACGCGATCGCGGGGGCGCTGGCCTTGAGCGTGCCGCCCGGGTCGCCGTACTTCGTGGGTCGCATCCGGGTCGAACTGACCCGGGCCAACCGGGATCCGGCGCTGATCGCCTACCACGTCCCACCGGGCTCGACCGAGGAGCGGCCGTTCGCCATCTCGGTCCTGCGCGTGGAGGGCGGCCAGATCCGGGAGCTGACCGCCTTCCACGACCCCGATGTCTTCGCCGGCTTCGTGGCGAGGGATTAGCCGGCGGTCAGCTTCCAGGCCAGGCCGGCCGGGTTGCCGTTCGGGTCGTACGCGTTGATGTTCGTCACGGTGATCGAGACGGTGTTGGTCCCCGGCACCAAGTGCACGCCCGTGGTCTGCGGGGTGCCGAGGCTGCCGGAGGCGACCGGGGACCCGTTGAGCGTGACGGTGTACAGGTTGTCGGCGTCCACGGTGAGCGTGGCCGGCTGGGCGGCCTGCGCGGCGGTCACCGTCACCGTCCGGGTGAAGGTGACGGTGTCCTGGTCCTCGCCGGTGAACTGGCCGGTCCAGATCCACGGCGCGCCCGGGACGACCGGCCAGAGCCCGCCCGTGCACAGGTTCTGCGCGTCGACCGCGGTGCAGCCGATGTGGCCGTAGGTGAGGGTCGCGGTGCCGGTGGCGCCCGACGGGTCGCTCCAGGCGTCGCCGGGCGATGAGGCCGCCAGCACGGTCGACACCGGGGCCAGGGTCCAGGTGCCGGTCTGGTTCGCGTAGGTGTACGTGCCGCTCATCGTTCCGTCGGGCGCGACCGTGCCGGTGTAGGAGACGCCGCCGGCGCTGAACGTGATCGACGAGCCGGTGAGCCGTCCGGTCAGGGCGCCGTTGCCGACCAGCGGCGGATCGATCGTGACGAGGCCGCTGAGCGTGCCGTCGGTGGCCACGGTCAGGCCGGTCACCCGCCACGTGCTGCTGAGGTTGTACGTGATGTTGTGCTCGGTCCCCGCGTACGACGAGGCCGGCGCGGGGTTGCCGGGGCGCCCGAACACCTGGGCGGCCGCAGCCGCGGTGACCGTCCCGAGGTCACCGGTGAGGGCCAGGTCGAGCACGCACGAGTCGAGGTACGGCTGCTCGGTGACCCCGGCCGCCCGGCAGACCGCCAGCGCGGCGTCCCGGTTGGCCGACGGCAGCCCCGCCACCTCGGCGTAGGCGTACGGGAAAGCGGTGTCGGTGAACGAGTCGGTGGACTGCCCCGCCTCGTAGTCGAACAGCGACTCGGCCGCCGTGAGCCGCCAGCTCGCCGAGTACGGCCCGTACAGCTGGGCGGCGGTCGCCGGATACGCCAGCACCTCCCCGCTGCGGGCGGTCAGGTCGTCGGCCGGGTTCCCGTCGTCGTCGCCGAGCAGCCCGGTCAGCTGCCCCTGCCGGGCCGGCGCAACGCTGATGTTCATGGTGAGGAAGCCGGCCAGCACGAACACCGTGGCGAACGACCCGTCGGGCCATGCCACCGTCTCCCCCGACGGGCCCGCGGCGAGCGTGCCGCCGCCCGGCAGCGCGTACGGGGTCGCGGTCACGGTGACCGGCTGCCCGTCGACCAGCGTGGTCATCCCGGAGCCGGCCAGGTAGATCCCGACCCGGTGCCCGGCCACGGCGAACGCCACCGCCGTGTTGCCGGAGACGAGCCGCGAGCTGTTCCACGGCCGCTGCCGGACCTGGATCTGCAGGTCGTCCACGGTGGACGCGACCGCGACGAACTCGCCGGCCTGCTGGAAGTCGTAGTGCGCGCCGTCGAACGTCGTCAGGTGCGGGTCGCCCATCGTCGAGCCACATGTGCCGTGACAGACCGGCTGGGCCGGCGGCGCGGGCGGGGTGCCCGGCGGGATCGGCGGCAGCGCGGGGCCCACGGCGAGGCTGAGCGTGGCCTCGTCGGTGCCGCCGCCGTTGTCGACCACCGTGACCCGCACGCTGCCGGCGGTGCCGGCCGCGGTCGGCGTGCCGGAGATCAGCCCGTGCTCGTCGACGCGCAGCCCGGCCGGCAGGCCCGCGCCCGTCCACACGTACGGTGCGGTGCCGCCGGACGCGGTGAGCTGGAACGAGTACGCCACCCCGACCTGCGCGTCGGGAAGCGCGGTGGTTGTCACGGCGACCCCGTCGCAGGTGACCGGCACCTTGACCTGCCAGGTCGGCGTCGGTGTCACCTTGCTGTCCTCGACCAGCACACCGGTCAGCGTGACGACGGCGGTCGTGGTGCCCTTCTTCAGGCAGGTCACCCGCAGCGACCCCGAGCCCGTCCCACCGCGTGGCGCCGCCCTGAACTCTTTGCCGGCCTTCGGGATGTCGACCTTCGCGATCGCCGGGTCGTCGAGGGTCGCGCTCATCGAGACCCTGGTGTTCGGGATGACGGTCCGGTCCGAGGTCGCCGTGATCTTGACGGTGACCGGCTTGCCGTCGGCGCCCTCCACGGTGGCCGGACTCGCGACGACGTCGGCGATGAAGGCGTGCGAACAGAGCGCGGCCGGCAGCGGGGGCCGATCGCCGAGCAGCAGCGCCGGGATCGTGCCGGCGCGCTTCGGGTCCTTGAGCTTCCGGTACCGCTGTGCGCTGAGCGCGCTCGCCCGCGGCCAGTTCTCATTGGCGATGGCACGCTGGATCTGCGCCGCGTTGATCGAGCCCGCCGCCCACCCGTTGTAGGCCATCGACACCATGGCGGCCCGGCGGTTGATGTTCTCGGCGTTCCACTCCTTGTTCGAGTACCCGAAAACCGACTTCGCGACGCCGATGTAGGTCACCAGAATTTGCCTGAGAACAACCATTGCCTGCGCTTGCGTGAGCCTCGCGCGAGCCGAATCCACGTCTTGTTCACCGACCTGATACCCGGGCGCGGAAGTCAGCGCCGGATATTGCACCGTCGTGATTCCGGCCTCGAGCAGCGCGGCCCGGTTCTGCCGGAGATCGAATCCGTAGCCGATGGTCCAGACGTCACGGATGTCCTGGTACGCCCACGAACAGAAGGCTTCTTGGCTGGCCAGGACACCCGCATACGCGTCGACCTCATCGGCAGGCGCGGCGGCCGCGGCCGGCGTCGCCACCAATACACTCGATATCAGGGCGAGCCCCGTCAACAGCCGCACGAACCGATTGGCCCGTGTTTTCCGCTTTACCGTCATCGTTTCGTCCCCAGACATCGTCTCGGCGATTTTGGCGCCAATGACGCTATCCACGGCCGACCCGGACTGGCAGCCCGTCGAGTCCGGCGCCCACCGCCATCCGGTCGAACACATCCGACCCGAAAGACAATGGCCGCCGGACCGCCGACGGTATTGCCGCTCTACGCCCGACCTTTTTCCCATTCGGGACCCTTGGCGGCCATTTGCAAATTGCCGGCGGGCGTGGCCGTCGCCGGCCTGCTGAGGCCGCCGGGTGCGGTCACTGGCGGGCGAACACCACGCCCCAACCGCCGCACAGCGCGAGCGCCAGAACAGTCGCGGTCACCGCGACCACCAACGCCCACCGCCGCTCGCTCACGGCCCGGTGATATCCCGCGACAGCGGCGGTGGCGACGGTGATCACCAGCGTCACCGCCGAGCCGACGAGTCCAGCCAGCCCCGCCGCAAAGGTGCCCAGCCCCTCCGGCTCGTCCAGCGAGTCGCGGTAGATCAGCCCATCGACGCCGAGCAACAGCCAGGCGATGCCCGTCAACACCGTCAACACGACGGCCGCCGGGCCGACGCGGCTGGTGCTGTTCGGGGCCCAGTGCTCGGGAATCTCGTCCGCCATCATCGACGAGGCTAGCTTCCGATCAAGGTGGTGGCAGACCGCGGCGACATAGCCCTCAAAGCGGCCAAACCATCCGGTGGCCCGGCGCGAATCGAACGCGCGGCACCCGCTTCAAGAGAGCGGTGCATCTGCCACCGGTGGGTGACCGTCCGGCCGTCCGCGGCCGTGGGCACGGGCTGCTCATCGTGGGGTCAGTCTGCGGGGTCCAGGTCGATGTTGCTGCGGAAGGGAGTGCTCGCCCATAGAGCCTGCGGTCCGGTGCTGTTGCAAGACCGTCCACCGGTTGGGCGAGGAACGCGCGGAACGCCTGCCATGCAGTCTCGACGTTGTCCACCCGGTCGGGGCTGAGGCCATGCTCGCGCAGCAGATCGGCCAGCACGTCGGGCGCGTTTCGCCAGGGAACACCCATGGCTCACGCTACCAACCAGGGCGCATCAACTCGGACCAAGGAATTCCCGGCGACGGGGTCCGGCGCGGTCGGCCTCGCCGGTCACGGCCGCTGAGGCTTGGGAACGGCCGGAAATCGAGCGGAGGGCTGAGGGGTGCGGGTGGAGCGGAGCTCCCCCACGAAGGGGGAGCCCAGTGGCCCCGGCGCGAATCGAACGCGCGACACCCGCTTTAGGAGAGCGGTGCTCTATCCCCTGAGCTACGAGGCCTCGTACCTGCGTCACCGAGTCTAGGGGAACCATGGCATCGACCGAAATCGCGTATCCGGGCAACCTTCGCCACAGCCGGCTCGATCAAGGCCGCCCCGCAGCCGTGCCGATGTACGCGCGGGCCCGGGCCACCTTCACGGCCTCGGTGAGTGTGGCCAGGTCGTAGGCGCCGTAGTGGCGCTGGCCGTTGATGAAGAAGGTCGGGGTGCCGCTCACGCCGCTCAGGTCGGCTGACTCGACGTCCTGCGCGATGCGGGCCTCGTGCGAGTGGTGGTGCAGGTCGGCACGGAAACGCTCCGCGTCCAAACCCAGCTCGACGGCGTACCCGACCAGCTGTTGTGGTTTGAGCTCGTCCTGGTGGTCCAGGAGCAGGTCGTGCATAGGCCAGAAGGCGCCCTGCGCGGCCGCTGCCTCTGCGGCCTCGGCGGCGAGTTGGGCCTGGGGGTGGACGTCGGTCAGCGGGAGGTGCCGCCAGACGTAGCGCAGGTCGGCGTCGGAGAGCAGTTCGCGCACGACCGGTTCGGCCTGGCCGCAGTAGGGGCATTGGAAGTCGCCGTACTCGACGATCGTCACCGAAGCGCCGGCGGCCCCGCGGACGTGGTCGACCGACACGTCGACCGGGGGGATGAGGTCGACGAGCACCTCGGCGTCGCCCAGCAGGGCGCGGGCTCGCTTGTGCTTGGGGAGTCGGGCCGTCACGCGGTACACGACGAAGGTCAGCAATGACGCGAGCACCGCCGCCGCCAGCACGCCCAGTTTGGCCTCGGCCAGCTCGTCGCCTGTGAACGCCAAGTTGGCGATGAGCAGGGAGACCGTGAAGCCGATGCCCGCGATCGTGCCGCTGCCGAGGACCGCCGCCCAGCCGACGCCGGGGCGCACGCGGCCGCCGGAGAGGCGGGTGACCAGCCACGATGTGACGACTACGGCCAGGGGCTTGCCGAGCACGTAGCCGACCAGCACACCCAGGGTCACCGGCGAGGTGAACGCGCGGGCCAGGAACGCGCCGTCGATCGGGATGCCGGCGTTGGCCAGGCCGAAGAGGGGCACGATCAGGTAGCTGGTCCACGGGTGGTACATCCGCTGCAGCCGGTCGTTGGGTGACAGGGTGCGGCTGAGGCCGAGCGACGCCGTGCGGGCCAGTTCGGCGGTCGGCTGCTCGCGGAAGAGCTTGAACAGGCCGCTGGCCGCCTCCAGGGCGCTGCGGGCCGGCGTGTACGCGGGGGCGATCAGGCCGATGGCCAGGCCGGCCACGACCGGGTCGACGCCGCTGCGCAGCATGAAGTACCAGAGCACGATGCCGATCGGGGCGTAGACGAAGCCGGCCCGCAGGCCGAGCAGGCGCAGGCCCAGCATCACCCCGAAGATCACCACGGCGACGATCAGGTACATGGCCGCGATGTGCTCGGAATACGCGACGGCGATCACGAGCAGCGCGACCAGGTCGTCCACCACGAAGACGGTCAGCAGGAAGACCCTCGCCTGCTCGGGCACGCCCTTGCCGACCAGCGCGAGCAGGCCCAGGGCGAGCGCGGTGTCGGTCGACATCGCCACGCCCCAGCCGCCGGCGCCGGTGCCGCCGCGGTTGATCGCGAGGTACAGCGCGACCGGCACCACCATCCCGGCCACCCCGGCCGCGAACGGCAGCAGGAAGCGGCGGCGGTCGCGCAGGTCGCCCAGGTCCAGCTCGCGGCGCGCCTCCAGGCCGACGACCATGAAGAACAGGGTCATCAGGCCGCTGTTCACCCAGGTGCGCAGGTCGCAGGAGAGCTGCCAGCCGCCGAGCCGGACGGCGAGGTCCGTGCTCCAGAGCCGCTCGTACCCCGCGGTGTCCACGTTCGCCCACACCAGGGCGGCCACGATGGCGGCCACGAGGACTCCGGCGCTGCCGGACTCCGTCGTGATGAAGTTGCGCAGGGGCGCGGCGACGTCACGGCGCCAGTAAGACGTGCCGCCTTCGGGCGACGGGTCGGCCATAGCGGGAAAGTCTAGGCTTTTGGATCGTGGGCATCCGGGTGGTGATCGCCGACGACCAGGCGATGGTGCGCGACGGTCTGCGGCGCATCCTGGGCGCGGCCGACGACATCGAAGTGGTGGGCGAGGCCGCCGATGGAGTGGAAGCCCTGGCTCTGGTACGCGCAGTGCTCCCCGACGTCGCGCTCGTCGACATCCGGATGCCGCGGATGGACGGGCTCACCCTCACCAGGGAGCTGGCCGGCGGCCCCACCCGGGTGGTCGTGGTCACCACGTTCGACCTGGACGAGTACGTGTACGCGGCGCTGCGCAACGGGGCCGCCGGGTTCCTGCTCAAGCGGTCCGGGCCGGCCCTGCTCACCGAGGCCGTCCGCGCCGCCGTGTCCGGGGAGAGCCTGATCAGCCCGGCGATCACGGTCAAGCTGCTGCGCCACCTGTCCAGCCCCCGGCCCGAGTCGCCGGAGCCGCTCACCGAGCGCGAGCTGGAGATCGCGGCGCACGTCGGGGCCGGGCGGACCAACGCCGAGATCGGCGCCGAGCTGTTCATCTCGGCCGGCACGGTGAAGACCCACGTCGCCGCCGTGCAGCGCAAGCTCGGGGTCCGCAACCGGGTCGGGATCGCGGTCTGGGCCTGGAACAACGGGGTCGTCGCGCGGTGAGGTCGCGCTGGCTGCTCCTGCTGCTCGCCGTCCCGGTCCTGTGCGGGCTGCCGTTCGCGCGCGCGGCCGGGCTGCTGGTGAGCATCGCGGCGATGGCGGCCGTGGCGGCGGCGATCCGGCCGTCGCTCGCGCTCGCCGCGGCCGTGGTCTCCCTCCTGGTGACGGTGATCTACCGGGGTCCACCGGAGCCGCCGGGCCTCTGGCTCATCCTCGAATTCACCCCTTCGCTGGTACTGCTGGTGCGCACCACCCGCGCCGGAAGGTGGATCGCGGCGCTGGTCGCGCTGGCCGTCACGGTCCTGCCGCTGCGGGTCACCCTGCACCAGCCGCACAGCCGCGCGGAGGCCTCGATCCTCGTGGTGGCGACCGCGTTCGCGTGCGCGATGGCGGCGGCGGGCCTCGGCCTGCACCTGCGGGCCGGCGACGGCCGGCGCGCCCGCGCACTGGCGGCGGCCCAGCGCGCGCAGCGCCTCGAACTGGCCCGGGACCTGCACGACCTGGTCGCCCACGAGGTCACCGGCATCGTCCTGGAGGCGCAGGCGGCCCGGGTCGCGCCGGCCGGCGATTCCTACGAGCGGATCGAGGCGGCGGGGCAGCGGGCCCTGGCGGCGATGGACGACATGGTGGCCGCCCTGCGCGACGACGCCGCCCCCGCGCGCGGATACGGCGTGGCCGACCTGCCGGGCGTGGTCGCGCGCTTCGGCCCGGCGGCGACCCTCACCATCGAGCCGGGCGTGGCCCTCTCCCCCGCCGCCGGAAATGTCGCTTACCACGTGGTGATCGAGGCCCTGACCAACGTCCGCCGCCATGCCCCCTCGACAGCCCGCGTCACGATCACGCTGACGAGCGCGGGGATTCTGGCCGTCGTTTCGGATATGTCAGGAATGTCGCCCACGCGCGCGGGAGGTGGAAGTGGGCTCCACGCGCTGCGCGAACAAGCCACCGAGGTCGGCGGAACACTGACCGCCGGGCCAAGAGACGGAATGTGGGAAGTCGTCGCCGATCTCTCCCATTCGGCAGATGTGCCGGGGAACGGGCGCCAGCAGCCTTGAGGACATGCTCGAACTCCTCGACATCACGAAGGTCTACAAGGGACAGAAACGCGCCGTCGACGGCCTGACCCTCCGGTTGGAGCCGGGCCTGATCGGGCTCCTGGGGCCGAACGGGGCCGGGAAGTCGTCCCTGCTGCGCATCGCGGCCACCGTCACCCGGCCCACCACCGGGCAGGTGCGGTTCGAGGGGCGGGACGCGGTCGCCCACCCCGACCGGCTGCGCCGGGCGCTCGGATATCTCCCGCAGGACTTCGGCGTGTACCCGAACCTGAGCGCCGTCGAGTTCCTGACCTACCTGGCCGCGGTCAAGGGCCTCTCCGCCCGCTCCGCCCGCGCCCGCATCCCGGAGCTGCTGGAGCTGGTGAACCTGACGCATGCGGCGAAGCGGGCGCTCGGCGGGTACAGCGGAGGCATGCTGCGCCGCGTCGGCATCGCGCAGACGCTGCTCGCCGATCCGCGCGTGGTGATCGTGGACGAGCCGACGGCCGGGCTCGACCCGGAGGAGCGGGTGCGATTCCGCAACATCCTCAGCGACCTGGCCGCGACCCGGGTCGTGCTGCTCTCGACGCACATCGTGAGCGACGTCGAGTCGGTGGCGGGCCGGATCGCCGTGGTCGCGGCCGGGCGGGTCCGCTTCGACGGGGCGCCGGCCGAGCTGACCGGCAGCGTGGCCGGGCACGTGTGGGAGGCGACGGTGCCCGCCGAGCACGCGGCGGCCCTGCAGCATCGGCTGCTGACGACGCGGGCCGTGCGGACGGCACAGGGAGTACGGCTGCGGGTTCTGGCTCTTGAAAGTCCTTTGCCCGACGCGCGGCCGGTGGCGCCCGACCTCGAGGACGCCTACGTCGGGGCGGTGCGGCGGTGATCGCGGGAGCGGCCGTGGCGGACTTCCGGGAGCGGGTGCGGCGCCCGGCGTACCTGCTGATGCTCATCTCCGCCATCGGGCTGGGCCTGATCGCGGTGCCGCCGGTCGACGCGCACTGGTCGGTGCTGGTGATCGGCGGGTTCCGCGGCCGGTACACCAGCGACTACGTGGGTCTGGTGACCGCCCTGACCAGCGCGCTGTGGCTGACGCTGGTCGGCTTCTACCTGGTCCGCGACGCGGTGGCCCGGGACGAGCGGACCGGCGTCGGGCAGCTGATCGCGGCCTCGCCCATGCGCGCCTGGTCGTATCTGGCCGCGAAGCTGGTGAGCAACGTGGCGGTGCTGGCCTCGATGACCGCCGTGCTGGCCGCGACCGCGCTGGTGCTGCAGCTGCTGCGCGGCGAGTCGCGCACCGTCGACCCGGTCGGCCTGCTGCTGCCCTTCGCGCTGGTGGCGCTGCCGATGCTGGTGGTGACGAGCGCGCTGGCGCTGCTGTTCGAGGTGACCCCGGTGCTGCGCGGCGGGCTGGGCAACGTGCTGTGGGTCTTCGTGTGGATGGTGGGCGCGATCGGCGGGCAGTCCTCGCGGGCGCCCTTCGGTGGCCTCGGGCTTCGTCCGGTACCGCTGCCGGCCGGCGCCTCGCAGGACGTGGGGCTGGGCCTGATGTACGTCGACGAGCCCCTGAAGGTGTTCGACTGGCCCGGGCTGCGGCTCGACGCCCCGTTCCTGCTCGGCCGGGTGGCCCTGGTGCTGGTGGCGGTGGCCGTCGCCCTCGCGCCCGCGCTGTGGTTCCACCGGTTCGACCGCCCGGCCCGGCCCGGTCGCGCGCCGGCCGGTCCGGAGCCGCGCTCGGTGTACCGCGGGCTCCCGCGCGCTGAACCGCGCCCCGGCCCCGGGTTCGGGCGGCTGCTGGCCGGGGAGGCGCGCATCCTGGCCGCGGGCGCGCCGCTGTGGTGGTGGCTGGGCGCGGCCGCGCTGACCCTGGCCGGGCTGGCGCTCCCGCGCGGCGCGGTGCTGGCCGTCGCCTGGGTGTGGCCGGTGCTGCTGTGGTCGCGGCTGGGCACGCAGCCGGCGACCTCGGGCACGGCGGCGATCCTGGGGGCGTACCCGGCCCCGCGCCGCCGCGTGCTCGCCGAGTGGCTCGCGGGCGTCCTGCTGGCGGCGGCCCTGGGCGCGGGCGCGGCGCTGCGGATGGGGTTCGCGGCCGACGGGCCGGGGCTGGTCGCCTGGGCCGCCGGCGCGCTGTTCGTCCCCGCGCTGGCCCTCGCGCTGGGCACGCTGACCGGCGCCCCGCGGGTCTTCCAGGCGGTGTACACGGTGCTCTGGTACCTCATGATCAACGACGCCGACACGCTGAACTTCATGGGCATTCTGCGCGAAGGGGACACGGTGACCGGCCCGGGACCCGGTGCGTGGGCGGCATTGGCGCTCGCCGGTGTGACGGGTTCCTTGCTGTGGACCAATTTTCGCCTCGCGCGCCGCTGACATCGCAGGTCCGCGCGGCTATCGTGGCGCCGTGGCGCGGCTCGACTTCCGGATGCTCGGCCCCCTCGAGGTTCGGACGCCGGACGGCCGCGCCGTCGACCTCGGGGCCCGCAAGCAGCGTGCGGTCCTGGCGATGCTCCTGCTCGAACCCGGGCGGGTCGTGTCCGTGGACCGGATCGTGGAGGGGCTGTGGGCCGGGGAGGCGCCGGTCAGCGCCACCGGCACCCTCCAGGCGTACGTCTCCCAGCTGCGGCGGGCCCTGGAGCCCGACCGGCCGCCCCGCACGCCGCCCGCGGTGCTGCTCACCCGCGACCCCGGGTACCTACTGGCGGTCGAGGGGGACCAGATCGACGCGGTCCGTTTCGCCCGGGCGGTGGCGGCGGCGCGCGGGCACCGCGACGCCGAACGCCTGCTCGAAGCGGCGCTGCGCGACTGGCAGGACCCGCTCGCGGACTTCGCCGACGAGGCGTTCGCCGCGGCCGAGGTGGCCCGCCTGGGCGAGCTGCGCGACGGCGCGCTGGAGGACCTGGCCGAGGCGCGGCTGGCCACCGGCCGGACGGCGGCCGCGATCGCCGGGGCCCGCGCGCTGCTGGAGCGCCGGCCGTTCCGCGAGCGGTCCTGGGGTCAGCTCATGCTCGGCCTGTACCGCGAGGGCCGCCAGGCCGACGCGCTGGACGCCTTCCGCCGGGCCCGCAAGGTGCTCGACGAGGAGCTGGGCCTGCCCCCGGGCCCGGAGCTCAGCGCGCTGGAGACGGCGATCCTGCGCCAGGACCCGGCGCTGCTGCCGGCCGAACCGGCGGTCACGGTGGCCCGGCCGCCGGCCAAGAAGCTCGTGGGCCGCGCGGCCGAGCAGGAGCGCATCACCAGCCGCATCCAGCAGGCCCGGGCCGGGTCCGGCGGGGTGCTGCTCCTCGTCGGCGAGGCCGGCCTGGGCAAGACCAGCCTGGCCGAGCGGGCCGCCGAGCTGGCCGGGCCCGACCTGACCGTGGCCTGGAGCCGGTGCGTGGAGGCGAGCGCGACGCCGGCGTTCTGGCCGTGGTACCAGGTGCTGCGCGCCCTTCCCGACACCCGCCCGCTGCTGGACATGCTGGCCGGTCGGACCGCGACCACCGAGCGCGACCCGGACACGGCCCTGTTCCACCTGCACGAGGCGGTCGGCGAGGCGCTGCGGGCCAACGCGGCGGCCCGGCCCCTGCTCATCGTGATCGACGACCTGCACGTGGCCGACCCGTCCTCGCTGCAGCTGCTCGCCCACCTCGCACCGGCCCTGCACCGGCGGTCGATCCTGGTGCTGGGCACGCTGCGGCCGGAGGCGGCCGACGCCGACCCGGCGCTGCGGGAGACCCTGGCGCTGCTGGCCAACGAGCGCGGGGCGGAGCGCATGCGGCTGGCGGCGCTGACCGAGGACGACATCGCGGCGTACGTCGAGCGCCCCGGCCGGGTCGCCCACGCCCTGCTGGAGCGGACCGGCGGCAACCCCTTCTACCTGCACGAGCTGCTGCGGCTGCTGGAGAGCGAGAACCCGGACGGCTGGAGCGACACCCAGGCCGTGGCCGCCTCGGGCGTGCCGGAGAGCGTCCGGGACGTCATCACCCGGCGGCTGACCCGGCTGCCCGAGCGGACCCGCGAGCTGCTGGAGACGGCCGCCGTGATCGGGCGGGACGTCGACCTGCTCCTCCTCGAAGCCGCGACCGAGAACCGGGACGCGGGAGGGCACGAGCTCGTCATGGCCGGGCTCGAACCGGCGGTGGCGGCGGGCGTGCTGCTGGAAGTACCGGATGGCTGGGATTATCGCTTTTCGCACGCTCTTGTCCGGGACGCCGTCTATGGCCGGCTGAGCCGGCTGCAACGGGCCCGGCTGCACAAGCGGGTGGGCGAGGCGCTGGAGGCGTTCGACCGGCCCGACGACCCCGACCTGCTCGGGCGACTGGTCCACCACTTCACGATGGCGGCGCGGCTCGGGGTGGCCGAGCGGGCGGTGCGCTACGCCACGCGGGCGGCCGAGCTGGCGATGGCCCAGCTGGCCTACGACGAGGCGGCCCGCTACCTCGAAGCGGCCCTCGGCGCCCTGGACCCCACCCGCGCGGGCGCGGCCGAGCAGCGCTGCAGGCTGCTGGTGCAGCTCGGGGTGGCCCGGCGCGCGGCCGGTGACCTCGACGGCACCCGGGCGGTGCTCGACGAGGCCCTCACGCTGGCCCGGCAGCTCGGCGACGACGAGCTCGCGATGGACGCCGCGACGCTGTTCGGCGGGGCGACGCTGTGGACGTGGCGGCCGTACCTCACCGTCGACGAGCGCATGATCGCCATCCTGCGCGAGCAGCTGGAGCGGCTCCGCCCGGACGACGTGTACCGGCGGGCGGTGCTGCTCGGGACGCTCGCCGTCGAGCTGTACCACCACCCCGACCGCGAGCGGGGCGAGGCCCACGCGGCCGAGGCGGTGCGGCTGGCCCGCGGCCTGGGCGACCCCGAGCTGCTGGCCCGGACCCTGAACAACGCGTGGAACGTCGGCTGGGTCCCGCAGCGGCTGCACGAGCGCCGGGCCACCGCCGACGAGCTGCTCGCGATCCCCGGCCTGCCGCGCACGGTCGAGGTGATGTCCCTGCTGCACCGCATGATCACGGAGGTCAGCCTGGGCGACCTGGCCGGCTTCGACGCCGACCTGGCCCGGGCCGTGCGGCTGGCCGAGGAGATCCGCACGCCGGTGCTGCCCGCGCAGGTGCGCTACGCGCAGGCGGGCCGGGCGATGCTGGCCGGCGACTGGGCGGCCGGGGAGCGGCTGGTCGGCGAGGCGTTCGCACTGCAGGAGCACACCTCACTGTGGGGCACGCAGTGGATCCGGCTGGCGATGCTGTACACCAGCCGCCGCTTCCAGGGCCGCGCCGGCGAGCTGTGCGAGGAGCTGATCCGCCGGGCCGACGAGCCGCACCTGCAGCTGCTGCGCCCGACCGCGGTGCTGGCCGCGTGCGAGTCGGGCGACGAGGACCGCGCCCGGGCGCTCGTCGAGCGCTGGGGCACCGCCCACGAGCAGTTGTGGTGCTGGGACTTCGTGGCGTTCCAGTGGGCGCTCGTATCGGCCCGGCTGGGCACACCCGACCCACGGCAGCTGTACGCCGAGATCGAGCCCTACGCCGACCGTTTTCCGACACTGGGCACCGGCTGTGCCACCTGGGGATCGCTGCGCTACGCCCAGGCCGGGCTGGCCGCGGCGTTCGGCGATCGGGAGAAAGCCCTGGTCCACGCCCGGGCCGCGCTGGAGGCGCACCGCCGGCTGGGCGCGGCCCACCTCATCGCCGCGGCCGAGGCACAAGTCGCCGCCCTAGTCGATTCCAAGTCCTGACCAACCGGGGCCCGCCACGGTGTCCCCATGACCACTGCACTGACTTCCCTCCCGGCCGTTGCCGGTCCCGTATACGTCCCCGGCGACGAGGGCTTCGCCGACGAGGTGTTCGCCTGGAACTTCGCCACCACCCACGAGCCCCTCGCGGTCGTCGGCGCCACCTGCGCCGAGGACGTGGCCGCGACGGTCCGCTGGGCCGGCACCCTCGGCCTGCCGGTCTGGGTCCAGGCCACCGGGCACGGCGCCGTCCGCCCGGCCCGGGGCGGCGTCCTGGTCACCACCGGCCGGATGACCGAGGTGAGCGTCGACCCGGCCGCCCGGCGCGCCCGCGCGGCCGCCGGCGCCCGCTGGTCGCAGGTCGTCGAGGCGGCGGCCCCGCACGGCCTGGCCCCGCTCAACGGCTCCTCGACCCAGGTCGGCGTGGTCGGCTACACCCTCGGCGGCGGCACCGGTCCGCTCGGGCGCAAGTACGGCTTCGCGGCCGACCACGTCCGCTCGATCGAGATCGTCACCGCCGACGGGGCGCTGCGCACGATCGACGCCGACCACGAGGCCGACCTGTTCTGGGCCGTCCGCGGCGGCAAGGGCAACTTCGGCATCGTCACCGCGATCGAGTTCGACCTGTTCGAGGTGCCCGGCTTCGTCGGCGGCGGCATCTACTTCCCGGTCTCGCACGTCGCCGAGGTGCTGCACGCGTACCGCGACTGGTCGGCCGGCCTGCCCGAGGAGATGAGCACCTCGGTGGCCCTGCTCCGGCTGCCCGACCTGCCGATGCTGCCGCCGCCGCTGCGTGGGGCGTACGTCGCCCACCTGCGGGTGTTCTTCCTCGGCGGCGAGGACGAGTGCGCGCGGCTGCTCGCGCCGATGCGGGAGGCGGCCCCGGCGGTCATCGACGACATCCAGTCGCTGCCGTACGCCGCCATCGACGCCGTGCACCGCGACCCCACCGACCCGATGCCGACCCGCGAGCGCGGCGTGCTGCTCGGCGAGCTCACCGCGGAGACGGTCGAGCGCGTGCTCGCCGCGGCCGGTCCGCAGGTCAACGTGCCGATCCCGATGGTCGAGCTGCGCCAGCTGGGCGGCGCCTTCGCCCGGACGCCGGCCGTGCCCAACGCGGTCAGCGGCCGCGGCGCCGCGTACTCCCTGTTCGTCATCGGCATCGGCGAGCCCGGCCTGCAGCCGGTCGTGGACGCCGTGACCGAGCGGATCCTGGCCGTCGACACCGTCCCCGGCGGCCTGATCAACTTCTCCGGCGGCGCGGACGTCGAGTCGATCCTGGCCAACTGGACCGCCGCCGACCGCGACCGGCTGCTGCGGGTGAAGCGCTCCTACGACCCGACCAACGTGTTCTCCAGCGGCCAGGCCCTGATCGCCTGAGACCGACAACCGTGTCGCACCCGGCCCGCACTGTTGCGGGCCGGGTGCGGGCCGATCTCAGCGGCATGTCGCTACGGCTTTCGCGCCGTCAACGAGGCGCACGGCCACCAGGCCGGCGACGAGCTCCTGATCGGCGTCGCCCACCGCCTCCGCGACGCGGCCTACGCCGGCACCCGCACCGCCCCGCACTGCGCCGTCACGGCCCGCCTCGGCGGCGACGACTTCGCGGTCCCTCCTGCCGGGCGCGGACGCCGAGGCCGCCGAGCGCCTGATCCCCGCCCTCCGCGCCACCTTCGACCGGCCGTTCCCGACCGCCGCCGGCCCCGTCACCGCCCGCGCCACCTTCCGGGTATCGAGCGCTTAGCTTTCGAGCTTCGCCAGTAGCCGCGCCAGCTCGTCCAGTTCCTCAGCGGTCAGCGTCATCATCTGGGGCGGTGGCTCGGCCAGAATGTCCTCTGCTCGCCTGGCCTCCCGCAGACCCAGGTCGGTCGCGGTGACCAGTTTGGCGCGGCGGTCCGATGGGTGCGGCTCCCTTCGCACCAGGCCGCGGCGCTCCAGGTCGTCGACGACCAGGGTGGTGTACGGGGCGTCGGTCGACAGGCGCGCGGCCAGCTCCCGCATCGTCATCGGGGAGCCGGCCAGGCGGCGCAGCGCCTTGATCCGGACGAAGCTCAGGTCCAGCGCCTCGCTGACCTCCTTGCGGCGGTCGTGGCGCTCGTGGACCAGGGCGAGCATGGCGCGCCAGACGGCGGCCGCGCGGTCCGGATCTGGTTCAGGCATCGACGAGCTCCGCATCGGGTTGACGGCTGATGGCCCGCTGGCTGGTCGTGAGCGTACCGATGAGGAGGATCGCGGCGCCGCACCCGGCCACGATCCACCAGCCGACGTGGCTGGCCGGGCTGAAGCCGGCGGCCATCCCGCGGCCGTGCAGACCCGCGGTGACCACGGCGCCGAGGACGGCGATGCCCAGCACCGAGCCGAACTGGCGGCTGGTCGAGGCGAACGCGGCCGCCACGCCGGCCTGGGACACCGGCAGGCCGGAGACCGCGGTGACGGTGATCGGCGGGTTGACCATGGCGAAGCCGATGCCGAACGCGACGTACGCGGCGACGATCCACAACAGCGGCGTGTGCGGCGTCAGGCCGGTGAGCAGCACCCCGCTGACCATGATCCCGGCCCCGCCGACGAGCAGCGAGGGGCGCGGCCCGACGGCGCCGACCAGCCGGCCGGAGACCGGGCCGAGGATGACGGTGATGGCCGCGATCGGCAGCGTGAGCAGGCCGGCGTGCAGCGGGGAGAGGCCGCGCACGTCCTGCAGATAGAGCGTGTTGAGCAGCAGGAACCCGGCCAGGGCCCCGAACGCGCAGACGGCGATCGAGGTGGCCCCGGCGAACGGCGGGCTGCGGAACAGCGTGATGTCGACGAGCGGCTCGGGCCGGCGCGGCTCGATCACGAGCAGGGCCACCAGCGCGACCACCGCGAGCAGGCCCACCAGCGGCTGGTGTTCGATGATGGCGAAGGTGGCGCTGGCGAGCAGTACCAGAACGATGATCTGACCCGGCACGTCGACCTTGCGCGGCCGCGGCGCCTTGGACTCGGGCACGAACAGCGCGGTGAGCACGACCGCGGCGATCCCGATCGGCACGTTGATCCAGAAGATGGTCCGCCAGCCGACGGTCTGCACGAGCAGGCCGCCGACGACCGGCCCGAGCGCCATGCTGATGCCGACGACGCCGGCCCAGACCCCGATGGCCTGGGCGCGCTCGCGGCGGTCGGTGAACACGTTGGTGATGATCGACATGGCGACCGGGTTGAGCATCGAGCCGCCCACCGCCTGCACCACCCGGAACGCGATCAGCCAGCCCAGCGAGGGGGCCAGCCCGCACAGCAGCGAGCCGAGGGCGAAGATCACCAGGCCGACCTGGAAGACCAGCCGCCGGCCGAGCCGGTCGGCCGTCGAGCCACCCATGATCAGCAGGCTGGCCAGCACGAGCGTGTACGCGTCGATTGCCCACTGCAGCCCCGACAGCGGCGCGTCCAGGTCGCGCCCGATCGCCGGGACCGCGATGTTCACGATCGTGTTGTCGAGGCCGACGATGAGCAGGCTCATGCAGCAGATGCCGAGGATGAGCAGGCGCCGACCACGTGTTTGTACGACCATAATAGTTATGTTCGTACAACGAACGGGTCGGCGCCAAGCCCTTGCGGCTTACATCACGTTCTTAATTGGTCGTCGCGCCCGGCATGTTCCCGCCGCCCTGCGGGCCGGTGTTGCCGTTGGCCTGGTTCAGGGTCGTGTCGGTGATCGTGGTGGCCGTGGCGGTCGAGCCGTCCACAGTGCCGACCACGGTCACGGTGTCGCCGGCCTGGATGTCCGCGACCTGGTCCTGCCCGTTGTCGACGGACGTGGCCGAGCCGATCACGAAGGTCGTCGTGTGCCCGTCGGCGCTCTTGGCCGTGATCGAGGTGGTGCTGATCGCGGTGACGGTCCCGGTCTGGAGGCGTTTCGTCGTGTACCCGCCGTTGCCGTCGGACGCCGTGAAGTCCCCGTAGAGCGCGCCGGATAGCCCGGTCGAGCCGCCGCCGCCCATGCCGCCGCCGGCCGCGCCACCGCCGCCCATGCCGCCGCCCGGGCCGCCCTGCCCGTTGCCGCCGCCGGGGCCGGCCTGCTGGGTCGTGGTGGACGAGGAGCCGTCGGCCGCCCTGATCACGGCGTACCCGCCGCCACCGATCACCAGCGCCGCCACCACGCCCACGATGATCGTCTTGACCCGGCTCGACTTCGCGGCGGGCGCCGGGGTGGTGGCGGGCGGGAGTCCGACGGGCGGCTGGGGCAGCTGGGGTACGGCCCAGACCGGGGCGGCGTTTACAGGCTGCTGCTGGTCGGTGGTCGGCGTGGTCATGGTGTGGCTCCCCTGGGTCCGGCGGCCCGCTTCGGGGAGCCGCTCACCAGCAACGATCGCGGCGCACCCTGGCACCGGGCCGACCGGACCTTGGCAACCACCTGTGAGCCTTCGGCTCAGGCGGCGACGAGCTCGGGCTCCGCGGCCGGCTCGGCCGGGCGGCGGCTCTTGCGCACCGCGGCGAGGCCGGCCAGGAGCAGGCCGAAGACCGCCCAGGCCGTCAGCACGAGGACGTGCGGCCAGGCGCCGGCGCCGTCGAAGAAGGCGGTGCTGCGCAGGAGCGAGCCGGCGGCGCCGGGCGGGAGGTACTGGCCGAACGCGCCCCACCCCGACGGCAGCATCTCCGGCGCGCTGGCCAGGCCCGAGAGCGGGTTGCCGAGCAGCATCATGACCGCCGCGCCGATCGCCAGGCCGCGCGGGCCGAGCAGGGACTCCAGGCCGAGGATGGCCAGGGCGGTGGCGGCGATGGACAGCGCGACGACGCCGCTGTTGGCCCAGTAGTCGCCCTCCAGGGAGCCCAGCCAGTACTGCAGAATGGCCACCAGCGCCAACCCGCCCGTCACCGCGAAGGCGAGCGCGCCCGCGACCCGGCGGCCGGTGCCGGCGATGAGCGCGGTGAGCAGGCCGGCGGCCACGATCCCGCCGAGGACCAGGGGCAGCGCACCGGCGGCGAGGCCGGCCCCGCGCTGGTCGTCGGGCGGCAACGGCACCAGGTCGCGCACGGTCACCTCGGTCGGGGACTGGTTCAGGCCGGCCGCGACCTGCTGCAGCGCCTGGGCGACGGCCGGGCTGGCCGCGGAGGCGATGATCAGCTGGGGCTTGCCGGTGGTGAGGTCGATCGCGCCGTACACCTCGCGGTCCTTGATGAGCCGCTCGGCGGCGGCGGTGTCGGCCACCGTCCGCACGTCGAACGCTCCGGGTCGCTTGGCTTCGAGCTGCTGGACCACCTGCGCGGTGGCGGGCGCCGGCCCGGCCACGGCGAGCGGGATGTCGTGCACGCCGGACCGGGTCGCGGGCCAGGCGAACGCCACCATGATGAGGCTGAGCAGTGCGGTGAGGAGCAGGACGACTCCCGCGACCTTGCGCATGACAACTCCTAAAAGAACGTTCGTTCGTTCTTTTTAGCGTGGACCGACACACCGCCGCCGTCAAGAATGAGCGTTCGCTTTACTTTGCGACGCCGCTCACGGTCCGCACGGCGAAGCGCGAACGGTGTTCGCCTCAGATCGCGACGCCGCTCACGGTCCGCACGGCGAAGCGCGAACGGCGTTCGCCTCGCGACGCCGCACTGTCCGCACGGCGCGCGCGAACGGTGTTCGCGTCAGTTCGCGGCGACGCTCACGGTGCGCACGGGCGTGGCCGGCGGGAGCGTGAACGTGAAGCGCGAGCCGCCGCCCGGGTTGTCGGTGGCGGCGATCGTCCCGCCGTGCCGCTCCACGATCCGCTTGCAGATCGCCAGGCCCAGGCCCGTCCCGGCGTAGCCGCTGGAGCGGTGGGCCCGGTGGAAGTTGGTGAAGATGGCGTCGTGGTGCCCGGCCGGGATGCCGATGCCGTTGTCCGCCAGCGAGATGCGGACCAGCCCGTCACCGTCGACGACGGAGGCGATCTCGATCCGCGGGACGGTGCCGGGGGCCGTGTACTTCACCGCGTTGCCGACGAGGTTGTCCAGAAGCTGGCGCAGCAGGACCGGGTCGGCCTGGACGTCGTCGAGCCGGCCCAGGGTGAACTCCGGCGCCGGGGTGCCCGCGGCCGCGGCCAGGTCCGTGCGCGCGTTGGTCACCTCGACGATCAGGTCGCGCAGCGGCACGTCGACCGGCGCGATGGCGGCATTGCGGGCCGTCGTGTACGCCAGCAGGTCGTTGATCAGGTGCCGCATGCGGGCCGAGGCGCGGGTGATGCGGGCCAGGCTGTCCCCCGCGTCGCGCACGGCCGGGTCGTCGGGCGGCATCGCGGCGAGGGTGTCGGCCAGGTTCTCGGCCCAGCCGTCGATCGTGGTGAGCGGGTTGAGCAGGTCGTGCGCGACCACGCCGGCGAAGGACGAGAGCTCGTCGCGGTGCCGGCGCTCGGCGGTCACGTCGTGGAAGACGACCACGGCCCCGCCCTCGTCCGTGCCGTCGGCCGGGAGCCGGGTGGCGCTGACGTCCAGGATCCTTCCCTCGGGTACTCCGGCGTTGCGGATCAGCACCTCCTGCCCCCGCACGTCGTGGCCGCCCAGGGCCTGGACGTGGGCCATCTCCTCGCCCGGCAGCGGGGTGCCGTCGGGGTGGAAGAGGCCGTAGTGGGCCGGGTGCGCGACCGTGCCGTCGGGGCTCGTCACGCCGCCCAGCAGCGCCCGGGCGGCGGGATTGCGCATGATCCAGGTGTGATCGGGGCGTACCACCGAAACGCCCTCGCTCATCGAGTTGACGATGGTGGTCAGCAGGCGCGAATGGGCCGCCGCCTCCCGGCTCGTCGCCGTCAACCGCTGCATGAGCTCGGCGCGCTCGTCGCGGCCCAGGGCGATGGCCAGCCCGACGATCGCGATCATGCCGACGAACGCCTGCGCCACGAGCGCGCGGGCGGGCTGCGAGGGGACGGCCGCGAACGGACCGTTGCCGTGCAGCGTGAAGAGCACGGCGATGGTGCCCAGGCCGAGGTCGTGCAGGACGACGAAGGTGGTGTGCAGCCGCAGGGCCGCCCAGACCGTCACCGCGACCAGCGGGAAGGCCAGCGGCAGGTGGGCCACGCCGAAGCCGAGGCCGTAGGCGGTCAGCGAGCAGGCGACCAGCGCCACGTACTCGAACAGCCGCCCCGCACTCGCCCGCCGCAGCGGCCAGCCGGTGCTGTGGTGGTAGCCCAGCCGCAGGCCGACCGCCCCGATGAGCAGGATGCTCACCCCGTTGCGCAGGAACCACACCAGCCCGTCGGTCCACACGAACGAGTCGGTGGTCAGCCACACCGCGGTCGGCCCGACCAGCGCGCCCGCGCCGGCGCCGGCGAAGGTGGCCACGACCACCCGCCAGAGGTCGGCCGAGCGGGCCAGCGGCTCGTCCCCGCCGGCGCCCCACAGGTGCGGGCTCAGCCGGTGCAGGACCCGCATGAACACCGCCACCTGAGCCAGGTTGGCCACCACGAACCACAGCGCGAGCAGCGTCGACGCGCCGGTGGCGAGGTTGACGGCGACCGTGATCGCGGCCAGCACGATCGGGTCGAGCCAGCGGGCCCTGGCCTTGCGCTGGGTGGCGAACCAGACCACGGAGACGCCCGCGGCCGGCCAGACCAGGCTGAGGCTGGAGTCGTCCATGATGGTCTTGCGGCCGGCGTACGTCGCCAGGACGTACACGACGGCCCACACCGCGGTCCGCAGCAGCGACGCGGTCATCCGGCGCCCAGCAGGGCCCGCTCCAGGCCGGCCCGCAGCGCCTCGGCGGTGAACGGCTTGCGGACGTACTGCGCGCCGGTCTCCTGCGCCCGCGCCGCCACCGCACTGTCCCACAGCACCGTGAGGAACATGGCCGGCAGGTCGGCCCGCTCCCGCCGCAGCCGCTGCAGCAGCTCGATGCCGTCCATGCCGGGCAGGTCGACGTCGAGGATCGCCGCCTCCGGCAGGCCGTGGCGGGCCACCGCCTCGAGCGCGGCGGCCCCGTCCTGGGCGGCGAGCACGTCGTGACCGTCGGCGGTGAGCCGCTTGACGATCAGGTCGCGGACGTCGGGCTCGTCGTCCACCACGAGCAACCGGGCCATTCGGAACCACCCGCCTCTCCGCCACCCTGATCGGCAGCGGAACGACGGGCCTTACTTCGTCGGCAGAATTCCCTGCAGGTGGCGGCCGTTGACGGCGGAGCGGCGGCCGGCGTCGACCTCGCTCTTCCAGTTCCGCACGTAGTTGGAAGCGGTCAGCCGCTCCACGTCGTCGAGGTCGAGCAGGTCGCCGACCATGGTGGTCAGGGCGACCACGTCGCGCCGGTCGTTCGCCGGCACGTTGTCCTCCAGCACCTGGTACACCTGATTGCGCAGGGACCCCTCCCGGATGATCGTCGGCGGGGTCAGGGTCGGCTCCTCGGCGATCTCGAGCACCTCACCGATCTCGTGCGTCACCGGCGCGGTCCGGGCCCGGCGCGGCCGCGGCGGCGTCGGGGTGGCCGGTAGGATGCCCTCCAGCTCGCCGCGCAGCCCGCCCAGCGGCGACGGCGGCATGATCACCGGCTGCGGCTCCAGCTCGGGCTCCCGCTCGGACGCGGCGGTCGCGCGGGCCACGGCCTCACGGGCGGCGCGCCGCTCCGCGTCCTCGGCCTCCCGCCGCACGGTAGGGAGCGCGGGCTGTTCCTCTTCGGCGTCCAGGACGGGCAGCGCGGGTGAGGCGGGTGAAGGCGGCGCGGCCACCGGGGCCGGCGGGGTCACCGGTGGGGTCGCCGAGATCGCGGCCAGCCGGGCCGGGGCCAGGTCGGCGGCGATGAGCGCGGTCAGCCCGTCGTAGTCGGCCCCGTCGGCGAGCCGGACGGCGATCTCGTCCAGGTCGTAGACGGCCACCGCGATGTCGGCCGTCTTCGGGTCGACGGCCGAGCGGATCTTGCGGTGCAGCACCTTGGCGATGGCTGCCGTGCGCTGCTCCTTGCGCTTCTCGGCCCGGGCCGCGGCGATCGAGCTGTAGAGCCCGAGGCTGACATCGGCCTTGGCCAGGTTCTTGGCCCGCAGCGTGATCCACGGGTGGCGGACCCAGTGCCCGACCACCTCGTACGCCGGCGTGGTGGGCGGCAGGTCACCCTTGGCCCGCAGCCGGTCGCGGCGCTGGTTCTCGGTGTGCATCAGCCACACGAGGTACCCGAGCGCGGACATGCCGGCGAAGAACCCGGCCAGGAGCTTGTTGTCGTGCGCCATCCAGTTGAACGCGACCGCGAACGCGGCGATGGCCGCCGACAGGATGCGCGAGGCGGTCGCCTTCTCGCCCAGCCGGCGGCGCACGTCGGCGTTGGCCAGGACCACGATGCCGCCCAGCTCCAGGGCCCCGACGGCCGGGATGGCCCAGATCAGCGGGATCCCGAGGGCCTCGACCGCGCCGGAGACCTGCCCGGCCAGGGCGACCAGCAGCACCACGAAGTAGAACAGCTGCCGCATGTACGAGGTCTGCTTGACGGTCTTCTGCAGATCGGCGTCGAGCTCGTTGATGCCCGGCGTGCTCACCGGCTTCTCCCGTCGTCTTCCGGCAACGGGTATCCCCGCGCGGCTAGAAATTCGGCCAGGGCGAGGTCCACGGAGCTCTGCACCGTGGTGTTGTGGTCGACCACGAACCGCTGCAGGGTCTGCTCGATCTCCACCCGCACCCGGGTGTTGAGCTGCACGCGATCGAACCGCGGCCGTTGCGGCGGCATCGCCACCGTCTTCTCCGTCGCTTCCAACACCACTCCCGCTAGCCGTTTGCTAGCGGGCACGCTAGCAAAGCAACCGTCGATGACCGAATCCGACACGCCCGACAAGTGTTCGAATCGAAAAGGCGCATACGACCGTCGCGGGGCGAAGGTTCAGGCTTACTTTCGGTAGTCATCCGGGCGCGTTCTTGCGGCTGGGCCGCGCCTCGCGGGTTCGGTAATCTCACCGGCATGCGGCGCCGAGTACTCATCCTCATGGTTGCGGCACTCGTGCTGATCGGCGCCTTCGCCGCTCCGGCCGGTGCCGCGCCCGGTGATCCGACCGGCGCACCCAACGAGGGCACCGACCTCACGCTCGGCGAGAAACTCGACGCGGCCAACACGGAGTGGCTGCAGGCTCAGGCCGTGCTCGACCAGTCGAAGAAGCGCCAGGCCGAGCTGGCCGCGCAGGTCGAGGCGATGCAGAAGGAGCTGGAGCCGGTCCGCGCGAGCGTGAACGTGATCGCGGCGGCGGCGTACCGCACCGGCGGCAACGTCCGGCTCACCTCGGCGCTGGTGAACACCGACTCGCCCGAGCAGTTCATGGACCGCATCCTGCTGGTGAACACGATCGCGCAGTACAACGACCGGCAGATCGGGCGGTTGACGAAGCTGGAGAAGGACCTCGCGGACGCCAAGAAGGCGGCCGACGACGAGGTGGCCAAGCAACAGGCACAGAGCGCGATCCAGGCCAAGAAAAAGGCCGACGCGGAATCCGCGCTGGCCAAGATGAAGGGGCGGGCCGACGGCTACGTCAACGTGAACTCGCCGCTGGCGACCCCGGCCCCGCGCAACGCCGACGGCTCATGGCCGGCCGAGAACTGCATTCTCGACGACCCGACGACCACCGGGTGCATCACACCGCGGACGTACCACGCGGCGCAGGAGGCGCGGAAGGCCGGCTTCACGCACTTCTACTCGTGCTTCCGCCCATCCGGGCCCTACGAACATCCGAAGGGCCGGGCCTGCGACTTCGCCGCCGCGTCGGACGGCTTCGGGGGCGTGGCGAGCGGGGCGGACAAGACGTACGGCACCAACCTGGCCGCCTTCTTCGTGAAGAACGCGTCCTCGCTCGGGGTGCTGTACGTCATCTGGTTCCGGCAGGTGTGGACGCCGGCCGCCGGGTGGCATGCCTACAGCGGCGGCAACGGCGATCCGTCGAGTGACCATACGAACCACGTCCATCTGTCATTGATTTGACGCGATGAGCGAAAAATCCGGAATCAGCGGGCGCCGGCGGTGGTCAGGGCGCGCTCGCAGACCGAGCGGGCCCACTGGATGCGGTTGAGGGCGACGTCCGGGCGGTCGCCGAAGACCTCGGCGGCACGGGCGTAGCACTCCTCGGGGCCGAGGCGGTCCAAGGTGTTGTCCACCGTGGCGCGGACCGTAGCGGCGTCGGGGTCGGAGAAGCACGGGGTGTCGGACACGAACAGTGCCATGCACAGCACCGGGTCGACCGGGCGGTTCGTCATGGTGGATCACCTGTTCAAGGGGGTGTGGATGACTTATCCACCGTGCCTCCGGACGACTGTCCGTTGCCTCGCGGCCAGCGGGGTTTAGCGCCTGCGGGTTTTCCGACCCGGCGATACCTGCTGGCCTCCATGCCCGCCTCAACACCGCTCACCCTCCCAAGGGGATGGAGATGCCCAGCCGCGTGCCATTGCCGGGGCGGCTCGCGATCTGCAGGCTCCCGCCGAGCGCGGCCACCCGGTCGGCCAGGCCGGTCAGGCCCGTCCCGGTGCCGGGGTCCGCGCCGCCGACGCCGTCGTCCTCGATGGCCATCTCCAGGCGGCCGGTGGCCACCGTGCCGTTCACCGAGATCAGCGTCGCGTGCGCGTGCCGGACGGCGTTGGTGAGGGCCTCGGCCACCACGTAGTACACCCCGATCTCGACCTTGGCCTCGAGCCGTTCGGGCAGGTCGAGACGCACCTCCACCGGGACCGGGGAGCGGCGGGCCAGGGAGCGGATGGCCGGCTTCAGGCCGCCCTCGGACAGGATCGAGGGGTGGATGCCGCGGGCCAGCTCGCGCAGCTCGTCGATCGCCTCCGACAGGTCGCTGCCGATGCCGTGCAGCCGGTCCTGCACGCCGCCGGACGTCTGGGTCTCGGTGGCTCGCAGGGCGAGCAGCAGGGCGATGAGCCGCTGCTGGGTGCCGTCGTGCAGGTCCCGCTCGATCCGCCGCCGGCTCTCGTCCGTGGCCGCCACCACCCGGGCCCGCGACGCGGTGAGGTCGGCCCGGGCCTGCGAGTTGGCGATCGCGCTGGCCACCAGCTCGGTGAACTCGGCGGCCCGCTCGGCGTCGTGCTGCTGCAGCGGCGAGGCGCAGGTGGACAGCGCCTTGAGCGCGCCCCACGTGCGCCCGGCCACCAGCACCGGGGCGCCGATGGCCGAGCGGATGGTCACGTCGCCGAACTCCTGCTGCAGGAAGTCGGCGCTGCGCAGCCCGGCCAGGCGGATCGGCCGGCCGGAGCGCAGCACCTGCCCGGCCACCCCGCCGTCGTTGACCTTGACCTTGCCCAGGCCGACGCGGTGCGCGGGATCCTGGCTCCAGCTGGCCACCACGGTGCCGTTGCCGTCGGGCTCGAAGCGCAGCAGCACGGCCGCGTCGGCCCCGAACAGCTTGCCGGCCTCCTCGGTCACCGCGGCGAAGACCTCCTCCGCGGGCCTGCCGCGGGCCGCCACGGTCGCCACCCGGCGCAGCGCCGCCTGCTCGGCCGCCACCGCGGCGAGCATCGTGCGGCCCTTGTCGAGCGCGGCGACCATCGAGTTGAAGGTGCGCTGCAAGGCGCCGACCTCCTCGGGGCCGTCCGTGGCCACCCGCACGCTCAGATCACCGCCGGCCGCCCGGTCGGCCGCCATCACCATCCGGTGCAGCGGGCGCACCACCATGACCGCCAGGGACCGGGTGAGCACGGCCACCGCGAGCAGGGCGACCACGAACCCGGCGAGGCCGGCCACCCAGGCCCGCTTGCCGGCCTGGCGCGCCTCCTCGTGCATGCGGTCCACGGTCAGCTTCTGGCTGTCGATGAACTCGTTGAACTCGGTGCGCAGCGAGGCGATCTGTTTCTGGCCGTCCGTGATGGAGTCCTTGTCGATGTTGACCGGGTCGCCCTTCTCGTCGTTGAGGATCCGCGGGTCGGCGTAGCGGTCGAGGTAGGCCGTGACGTCCGAGTTCAGCTTGGCCACCCGGGCCGACTGGGTCGCGCTGCCGGTCACCGACGAGGCGAGCTCCTGCTGGCGCTGGGGGATCTGCTGCTGGGCCCGGATCCAGGGTTCCAGCAGCTCGCGGTCGTGGGTGAGGGCGTACCCGCGGCGGCCCGCCTCGACGTCGAGCACCAGCCGCTCGAGGGTGTTGCTGGCCGAGACGGCCCGCTCGGCCTGGGTGACCACCATGACCGAGGCGCGCAACTGGTAGACCGACACGAGGATCACCGCGAACGCCGCACTGATCATGATGGTGAACAGTGCGCTGATCACCGCGAGACGGACGGTCAACCCCCCGTGCATGGGGTGGTGACTACCCCGGATCGCGGGGATATGTTGGATTTGATGGCATTCGAGGCGAGCGCGGCACTGCGCCGGTCAGTGGTGATCGCGGACGACGACGTACTGCTGCGCGAGGGGCTGGCGAGCCTGCTCGACCGGCACGGATTCGACGTGACCGGGCTCGCCGACGACGGGCCCCACCTGCTCGAGCTGGTGGAGAAGAGCGGGCCGGACATCGCGGTGGTCGACATCCGCATGCCGCCGACCCACACGACCGAAGGGCTGGCGGCGGCCCGCGAGATCCGGGTGCGCTTCCCGTCGGTGGCGATCCTGGTCCTGTCCGCGTTCGTCGAGGTCGAGCACGCGATCGAGCTGCTGGCCAGCGGCGAGCGGATCGGCTACCTGCTCAAGAGCCGGGTCACCGACGTCGACGACTTCGTGGAGACGCTGCACCGGGTGCACGACGGCGGCACCGTCGTCGACCCGGCCGTGGTGCAGGAGTTGGTGGCCGCCCACCGCCGCCGGGATCCCCTCGACGTGCTCAGCCCCCGCGAGCGCGAGGTGCTCGCGCTGATGGCGGAGGGCCGCTCCAACGCCGGCGTGGCCAAGGCGCTGTGGGTCACCGAGGGCACGATCGAGAAGCACGTCCGGTCGATCCTGACCAAGCTGGACCTGCCCGAGACCGACGAGACGCACCGGCGGGTCCTCGCGGTGCTCACCTTTCTCGAAGCGGCATCCTCTGCAACAGGTCCGTGATCGCGTCGCCGGAGAGCTGGTCCTTGGGCAGGTAGCCGATCGCCGGACTGCCCGCGAGCAGTTCGGCCAGGTCGTCCGGGGCGAGGCTGGAAACCATGATCACGGCGCCGTGGCGGATGCGGACCGCCAGGTCGAACCCGCTCTCCGCGCCGAGGCCGACGTCGACCAGTACGACATCCGGCTCTTGCTCTTCGATCGCGCGCAGGGCCTGCCGACTGTCCGAGGCCGTCGCGACCACCGCGATGCCCTGGGTCGAAAGGAGTTTTCGGGCGCTGGCCCGGAACCGCTCCGAGTCGTCGACGATGACACAGCGGATCGTCATTCCTGAACCGTGCCACGGATCGGGGTGGTACGGCTTTGCTGCTAACCGGAAAAGCGCCGGGCCCCGGCCCGGCTCGGACTCCGCGAAGCGTTTCCGAGCCGGGCTGGGTGGCAAAAGAGGCCACCCCGTGGCGGCGGGGTGGCCTCTGGTCTGGAATCGTTCTAATAAAGGGTCAGAACGTGCCCTGCGCGTTGCATTTGTAGCCCTGGTCGAGGCAGTCCCGCACCCGCTGGGCCAGCGCATCCGGCTCCCACGCATTGAAGAAGTCCGCATGCATGGAGAATCCGTTGCCGGACGCGAGGGTTATTCCGTTCGTGTCGGTGTTGAGCGGATACGCGATGACGAACGACACCGACGGAATGGGCACCGGGTGACTGGCCGGGCACGCCCCGGTGTGGTCCCCGTCGGCCATGTGCGCCTTGTGGTCGGGGGTGTCCAGGTGCACGCCGTCCCAGCAGTCCGGGAAGGTGATCTGGCGGACGAGTTCGGCCGTCCTGGCGCAGACCGGATACTCACCGCCCGCCGTCCGGCCGGTCTCGCCGCCGACGCCCGCGCACCAGAAGTGGTTGCCCTGCTTGTCCGGGGTGTCGCTCTGGTTCTTGGCGTCCCCGCTGATCATCCGCAGCCCGAACGGGAACGGCTGGGTCCGGCTCGGGTCCTTGAGGCGGGAACCGTAGTAGACGGTCACCTCCTTGGGGTCCACGACCTTGCCGTTCTGGTACAGCGTCGGAATCCAGTACGCGCTGTGGTCCTGCGCCGGCGTGCACGTCGTGCCGGCCGCGTAGAGCGACTCGGCCGTCGAGGCGGCGTTGGTGGACCGGTTGCCCAGGAACGTGTGGTCGTGCGAGGCGCCGGGCAGGCCCGGGAAGACGATCGGGTCGTCGGGCCCGTGGTGGCTCACCGTGCAGGTGGCGTGGAACTCGGGCACCTTCACCGGATTGTTCGTCACCGGCGCGGGCCGGCGGGCGAAGAACGCGGCGGTGTCGGCCTTCTGCCGCTCGGGATCGACGACGTTCGACACCGGCGCCGCCGTCGGCGAGCCGGGCAGCACCGCGGTCGGGGTCCGCTTGAACTGCAGCCAGTTGACGTTCACGAAGTCGCCCGCCTGCGGGCTCTTGAGCAGCAGGAACAGCGTCTGCGGGCCGGTCAGCCGGGTGGCGCTGACCGCGGTCCTGGTGGTCCAGTTCTGCCAGCCGCCGGTGTACCCGACCGGGTAGCTCGCCAGCAGCTCGCCGTCCCGCGCCCCGGCCCGCAGCTCGATCGTGCCGCCGGCGCGGCTGGCCGCGGCGACCCGGACGCTCGCGGTCAGCGAGCCCGGGCCGCCGAGGTCGACGTTGTCGTACCGCATCCAGTCGCCGTCGGCCAGCCACCCGGCGTTCTTGCCACCCCCGGCGTCGGACGTGTTCTCGGTCCTCGCCCCGCTCTGCGCGGTCCACGCCTCGGCCTGCACCACGCCGGCCGTGTCGACCTGCTCGGCGCCGGCCGTCGTGGTGAGGATGAGGCTGGTCGCCAGCGCACCGAGGACGGGGATGGCGAGCAGCGCCAGCAGGGTCCGGCGCCGCTGCGGCGGTCGGCTCGGCGGCACCCGATACGGGTTCAGCCGGGGGTCGAGCGGCATCGTGGACGTCCTCCGGTGCGCTGGTCTGTGGCCCGACCGTACGATCCGGAGAGCGCTCTCTCAAGGTCTCTAAGTGGAACGTAAACCTCGGCTAAGCGAGTTCACGGCCACTTCAGAGGCGGACGGACCAGCCGAACGGGTCCTCGGCGCGGCCGCGCTGGATGCCCACCAGCGCGTCGCGGATCGCGGCCGTGACCGGGCCTTCGGCGCCGCCGCCGATGGCGAACTCGCCGTCGTGCGAGCGGGCCCGGCCGATCGAGGTGATCACCACGCCGGTGCCGCAGGCGAACGTCTCCAGCAGGGTGCCGTCGGCCGCGTCGGAGCGCCACTCGTCGACCGAGTACGGGCGTTCGGTGACCGTCCAGCCGCGGTGGCGGGCCAGCGCGAGCACCGAGTCGCGGGTCACGCCCGGCAGGATCGAGCCGTTCAGCGGCGGCGTCACCAGGACCGGCGCCTCCGGCGAGCCGTGCACGAAGAACAGGTTCATGCTGCCGGACTCCTCGATCCAACGGTGCTCGACCGCGTCGAGGAAGACCGTCTGGTCGCAGCCGGCGTCCTGGGCCTGAGCCTGGGCCCGCAGGCTCACCGCGTAGTTCGCCGCCGCCTTGACGTGCCCGGTGCCGCCCGGCGCGGCCCGCGAGTAGTCCTGGGAGATCCAGACCGTGACCGGCTTGGCCCCGCCGGAGAAGTAGCCGCCGGCCGGGGAGGCGATGACCGCGAAGAGGTACTCCGAGGACGGCCGCACGCCCAGGAACGGGTCCGTGGCGATCATGAAGGGCCGGATGTAGAGGCTCTGCCCCTCGCCGGTCGGCACCCACTCCCGGTCCGCCTCGACCAGCGTGCGCACCGCCTGCAGGAAGAGCTCCTCGGGCAGCTGCGGCATGGCCAGCCGCTCGGCGGTCGTGTTCAGCCGGCGGGCGTTGGCCTCGGGGCGGAACAGGCCGATCCCGCCGTCCGGCAGCGCGTACGCCTTGAGCCCCTCGAACAGCTCCTGGCTGTAGTGCAGCGCCGCGGTCGCCGGCGAGAGCGACAGCGGCCCGAAGGGGATCAGCCGGGCGTCGTGCCAGCCCTCCCCCTCGGCATAGCGGACGGTGACCATGTGGTCGGTGAAGACGCGGCCGAACCCGGGATCGGCGAGCAGGGCGGCGCGCTCTTCCGCCGGGCGGCGCTCGGCCGGGACGATGTCGAATTCGAGCATCCCGGAACTGTAAGCGCTTCCTGAACGATCCCTAAGCTGAATCCCGGGGACTGGTCGGTAACAACCACTCAAAACAGATTGGCCGGAGGCGCCGGCGACGGAACCGCTGTCGCATCGGTCACCACCTTTGCCCCCGCGATCAGGTCGGTGAGGTCGTTCTCGGCCACCAGCCGGGCCGGGAACGGATCGGCCGCGCCGGCCCGGGCCAGCCGCGCCTGCGGGATGCGCCCCGGCTCGGCCGCGGCCACCAGGATCACGTTGCCGAACCGCCGCCCGCGCAGCACGGACGGCTCGGCGAGCAGGACGACCTCGCCGAAGAGGCGGCGCAGGGTCACCGCCTGGCCGCGGGCGAAGCCGAGCCCGGCCCCGTCGGCCAGGTTGGCCACGTAGATCCCGCCCGGGCGCAGCAGCCGGGCGGCGGCGGTCAGGAACTCCAGCGACGCCAGGTGGGCCGGCACCCGGGCGCCGCCGTAGACGTCGGCGACGACCAGGTCGAAGCGGCCCGGTGCGAGCGACTCGACCGCCTCGCGGGCGTCGGCCGCCCGGACCCGGATGTCGGCCCCGCGCGGCAGCGGCAGGTGCTCACGCACGAACGCGATGAGCGCCGCGTCCCGCTCGACCACCCGCTGGGCCGAGCCGGGCCGGGTCGCCGCCACGTACCGCGGCAGGGTCAGCGCCCCACCGCCGAGGTGCAGCACCGACAGCGGGGCGCCGGCCGGGGCCATCGCATCGATCACCGACGCGACCCGGCGCATGTACTCGAAGTCGAGCGTGCGCGGCTCCTCCAGGTCGAGGGCCGAGTGTGGATACCCGTCCAGCAGCAGCGTCCACCGGCCCGGCCGCCCGTCGTCCGGGCACAACTCGGCCACGCCCCCATCGACCTGCGCGACGATCCCCGTCGCCCGTTTCCGCCCACCCACGACGACAATCTTGCCCCTTGTCGTTCCCGGCACGGAGGACGAGGATTCGCAAAAAAGACCGGAGGTGCCGATGCAAGTACCCGCCGCTTTCGAGTACGCCAAGGCAACAAGCGTCGGTCAGACCCTGCAGCTCCTCGCGGAGTACGGCGAGGAGGCCCGCGTGATCGCCGGTGGGCACAGCCTCATCCCGATGATGAAGCTGCGCCTGGCCCGGCCGACCGCACTGATCGACATCAACGACGTGGCCGAGCTGTCCTACATCCGCGTCGACGGCCCACAGCTGCGCATCGGCGCCCTTACCCGGCACGCCGAGCTGCTCGCCTCGCCGCTGGTCGAGGAGCACTACCGGATCTTCGCCGACGCCGAGAAGGTGATCGCCGACCCGCTGGTGCGCAACCGGGGCACCGTCGGCGGCTCGCTGTGCCAGGCCGACCCGGCCGAGGACCTCTCGGCCGCCTTCGCCGCCGTCGACGCGTCGGTGGTCATCCAAGGCCCCTGCGGCACGCGCACCGTGCCGCTGAGCGAGTTCCACGTCGGGCCGTACGAGACCGTGGTCGAGGCGGGCGAGCTGCTCACCGAGATCCGGGTGCCGATCCGGCCGGGCGGCGGCTCCGCGTACTTCAAGGTCGAGCGGCGCGTCGGCGACTGGGCGGTCGCCGCGGCCGGTGCCGCACTGTGGATCTCCGGCGGCACCGTGCAGCGGGCCGGCATCGGCCTGGCCGCGGTCGGGGCCGCACACTTCCGGGCGGCCGAGGCCCAGGAGTACCTGGTCGGCCAGCCGGCCACCGAGGAGACCTTCGCCGCGGCGGGGCGCATCGCCGCCGAGCACACCAACCCGGTCGCCGACCAGCGCGGCCCGGTCGACTACAAGCGGCACCTCGCCGGCGAGCTCACCACGCGCGCGCTGCGTGCCGCGGCCGCCCGGGCCAGAGGTCAGGAGGCCTGAGCATGCAGATCACCGTGACGGTCAACGGGGAGCAGCACACCCGCGACGTCGAACCCCGCCTGCTGCTCGTGCACTTCCTGCGCGACGAGCTGGGCCTCACTGGCACGCACTGGGGCTGCGACACCTCCAACTGCGGCGTGTGCACCGTGACGCTCGACGGCGTGCCGGTGAAGTCGTGCACCGTGCTCGCGGTCATGGCCGACGGCAAGCGGGTCGGCACGGTCGAGGGCCTGGAGACCGCGGACGGGCTGGACAAGGTGCAACAGGGCTTCGTCCAGTGTCATGGACTGCAATGCGGCTTCTGTACCCCGGGCATGCTGGTCACCGCCCGCGCGCTGCTGGACCGCAACCCCGACCCGTCAGAGGGCGAGATTCGCGAGGCGATCTCCGGCCAGCTCTGCCGCTGCACGGGCTACGAGAACATCGTCCGATCGATCCGATGGGCGGCTCAGGCATGACTGTCACCGACAACCCCACCCCGATGGGCTTCGGCCGCATGCACCGCAAGGAGGACGCGCGGTTCGTGCGGGGCAAGGGTAACTACGTCGACGACGTGCGGCTGCCCGGCATGCTGCACGGGGCGTTCCTGCGCAGCCCCTACGCGCACGCGCGGATCGTCTCGATCGACACCAGCGCGGCCGAGGCGCTGCCGGGCGTCAAGGCGGTCATCACCGGCGCGGTGCTGGAGACGCTGAAGCTGGCCTGGATGCCCACGCTGTCCTACGACACGCAGGCGGTGCTCGCCACCGACAAGGTGCGCTTCCAGAACCAGGAGGTCGCGTTCGTGGTGGCCGACAGCCACTACATCGCGCGCGACGCCCTGGAGCTCATCGAGGTCGAGTACGACCCGCTGCCGGTCGTCGCCGACGCCAAGCAGGCCCTCGCCCCGGGCGCCCCGGTCATCCGGGACGACAAGGAGGGCAAGACCGACAACCACATCTTCGACTGGAGCGCCGGGGACAAGGAGAAGACCGACGCGGTCTTCGCCGAGGCCGAGGTGGTCGTGGCCGAGGACGTGCTCTACCCGCGGGTGCACCCCTCGCCGCTGGAGACGTGCGGCGCGGTCGCCGACTTCGACAAGGTCAGCGGCAAGCTCACGATCTACTCGACCACGCAGGCGCCGCACGCCCACCGGACCGTGTACGCGCTCGTCGCCGGCCTGCCCGAGCACAAGATCCGGGTGATCTCGCCCGACATCGGCGGCGGCTTCGGCGGCAAGGTCGGCATCTACCCCGGCTACGTGCTGGCCATCGTCGGCTCGATCGTCACCGGCAAGCCGGTCAAGTGGATGGAGGACCGCAACGAGCACCTGACCTCCACCGCGTTCGCCCGCGACTACCACATGCGCGGCGAGATCGCGGCGACCAGGGACGGCAAGATCAAGGCCCTGCGGGTCAACGTGCTCGCCGACCACGGCGCCTTCAACGGCACCGCCCAGCCGACCAAGTTCCCAGCCGGCTTCTTCCACATCTTCACCGGCTCCTACGACCTCGAGGCTGCCTCGTGCGACGTCACGGGCGTCTACACCAACAAGGCGCCGGGCGGGGTGGCGTACGCCTGCTCGTTCCGGATCACCGAGGCGGTGTACCTCGTCGAGCGCATGATCGACGTGCTGGCCTACGAGCTGAAGATGGACCCGGCCGAGCTGCGGATGAAGAACCTGCTCAAGCCCGAGCAGTTCCCGTACACCACGCCCACCGGCTGGGAGTACGACTCCGGCGACTACCCGAAGGCGCTGCGGCTGGCGCTGGACATGGTCGGGTACGAGCAGCTGCGCCGGGAGCAGGCGGAGAAGCGGGAGCTCGGGCAGTACATGGGAATCGGCCTGAGCTTTTTCACCGAGGGCGTCGGCGCCGGTCCGCGCAAGCACATGGACATCCTCGGGCTCGGCATGGCCGACGGCGCCGAGCTGCGGGTGCACCCGACCGGCAAGGCCGTCCTGCGGCTGTCGGTGCAGACCCAGGGGCAGGGCCACGAGACCACGTTCGCCCAGATCGTGGCCGAGGAGCTCGGCATCTCCCCCGACGACATCGAGGTCGTGCACGGCGACACCGATCAGACCCCCTTCGGCCTCGGTACCTACGGATCGCGCTCCACCCCCGTCAGCGGCGCGGCCACGGCGATCGTCGCGCGCAAGGTGCGCGACCGGGCCCGGATCGTGGCCTCGGCGATGCTGGAGGTGTCCCCGGACGACCTGGACTGGGAGAAGGGCCGCTTCTTCGTGAAGGGCGACCCGGACCAGGGCCGGACGATCCAGGAGATCGCGATGGCGGCGCACTCCAGCCTCGAGCTGCCCGAGGGCGTGGAGGGCCACCTCGACGCGACGACGGTCTACAACCCGCCCAACCTGACCTACCCGTTCGGCGCGTACGTCTGCGTCGTGGACGTCGACCCGGCCACCGGCCAGGTCAAGGTGCGCCGATTCATCGCCGTCGACGACTGCGGAGTCCGGATCAACCCGATGATCGTCGAGGGGCAGGTGCACGGCGGCCTGGCCGACGGCATCGGCATGGCCCTCATGCAGCTCATGGCGTTCGACGAGGACGGCAACCACCTCGGCGCCTCGCTGATGGACTACCTGCTGCCGACGGCGCTGGAGTGCCCGTCGTGGGAGCTCGGCGAGACCGTCACCCCGTCGCCGCACCACCCGATCGGCGCCAAGGGCGTCGGCGAGTCGGCCACGGTCGGTTCCCCGGCCGCGGTCGTCAACGCCGTGCTCGACGCGATCAAGCCGTTCGGGGTCCGGCACGCCGACATGCCCCTCACGCCGTCGAACGTCTGGCGGGCCGTGCAGGGCAACCCGATCCGGACCGACATGGCCATCGGCTGATGAACCTCCTGAACCGCGCGGACCAACTGCGCGACGCCCGCACCCCGTTCGTCCTCGCGACGGTGGTGCGGGCGGAGCGCCCCACCAGCGCCAAGGCCGGCGACCGCGCGCTGGTCCTGCCCGACGGCACGATGGAGGGCTTCGTCGGCGGCACCTGCGCCGAGTCCACGGTGCGTCTGCAGGGGCTGCAGCTGCTGGCGACGGGCGAGTCGACGCTGCTGCGCATCACGCCCGACGACGCCGAGCCCGACGCGCGGCCGGACGCCGAGGGGCTGTTGACGGTCGCGAATCCTTGCCTTTCCGGCGGTACCCTCGAAATCTTCCTCGAGGCGATGATCCCGGCGCCGCTGGTCTTCGTCTTCGGCGAGGCGCCGGTCGCCCGCGCGATGGTGGACGTCGTGCGGTCGGTGGGCTGGGACGCGCGCCAGGCGGTCGATCTGGACAGCCCGGTCCCGCTGGACGCCGACGCCGTCGTGGTCGCCTCGCACGGACGGGACGAGCTGGAGATCCTGGCCGCCGCGGTCAAGGCCCGGACGCCCTACATCGCGCTCGTGGCCAGCCGCAAGCGCGCGGCGGCGGTCCTGGCCGAGCTCGACCGGCCCGACGCCGTGGTGCACGCCCCGGCCGGCCTGGACATCGGCGCGCGGACGCCGCACGAGATCGCGCTGTCCGTGGTCGCCGAGATCATCTTCGTCCGACCCCGGCAGACGGCGCCGGCCGCCGTTGCCACGACGGCCAAGGACCCGGTGTGCAACATGGACGTCGCGGTCGTGCCGGGCGCCCTGCACTACCAGCACGAGGTGACCGTGTACTACTTCTGCGGCAGCGGCTGCCGCAGCGCGTTCGCCGACGACCCGGCCCGGTACCTGTGATCGAGGACGTCGAAGCGCTCGTCGCCGGGCTGGACGGGCAGGGCTACCTCGCCGAGGAGGGGCTAGGGACGGCGCTCTTCCTCGCGGTCCGGCTGCGCCAGCCGATCCTGCTGGAGGGCGAGCCCGGCGTGGGCAAGACGGCCGCGGCGGGCGCGCTGGCGTCCACTCTGGACACGCCGCTGATCCGGCTGCAGTGCTACGAGGGGCTCAGCGCGGCGGAGGCGCTGTACGAGTGGAACTATCCGCGCCAGCTGCTCGGCATCCGGCTGGCCGAGGCGCGCGGCGAGACCCCGCGCGAGGCGGACCTGTTCGCGCCGGAGTACCTGCTGCGCCGCCCGTTGCTGGCCGCGATCGAGCATCCGGGGCCGCGACCGGCGGTGCTGCTCATCGACGAGATCGACCGGGCCGACGACGAGTTCGAGGCGTTCCTGTTCGAGCTGCTCGCCGAGGGCGCGGTCACCATCCCGGAGCTGGGCACGCGGCGCGCCGTCGTCCCGCCGATCGTGGTGCTCACCTCCAACCGGACCCGGGACCTGCACGACGCGTTGTTGCGGCGCTGCCTGTACCACTGGATCGGCTATCCGGACCAGGCCCGCGTGGCCGCCATCATCCGCCGGCGGGTGCCCGCGGCCGGTGCGCCGCTCGCCGAGCGGGTGGCCGGCGCGGTGTCCAAGCTGCGGGGCCTCGAGCTGGTCAAGCCGCCCGGGGTGGCCGAGGCGATCTCGTGGGCCAATGCGCTGCAGCTGCTCGGGCTGGGGTGGGACTCCGGGTCGGCGGGCATGACGCTCGGGGCGGTGCTGAAGTACCGCGAGGACGAGGAGGCGGCGCGTGCCCTTCTCGCCGACATCACTGGCTGATCTGGTCGCGGCCTTCACGGCGGCGTTGCGCCAGGCGGGGCTGTCGGTGGGGCCGGATCGCGCTTCACGCTTCGCTCAGGCGATCACCGTGCTCGATCCTTCGTTCCTGGATGAGCTCCATCGCTGTGCTCGGGCGACGCTCGTGTCGTCGCCTTCGGACTTCGCGTTGCTGGACGCCGTGTTCGACGCGGTGTTCCGGGGTTACAGCGACGTGGCCGAGTTTCGGGGCGATACCAACGCTTCCGGGGCCTCGCGTTCGTCGTCCGGCGTTCCTTCGGTGGGGGATGCATCGGGCAATGCTCCGGCTCGGGACATTCCGGTCGGCGTCGCCGGAAGCGGGGCCGAGCGGCTGGCCACGCGGGACTTCGCCACGCTCAGCGAGGACGAGCTCGACCGCCTCGCGGCGCTGATGAGGCTGCTGCGGTTCGCCACCCCGCCCCGGCGCAGCCGCCGCTTCCGCCCGGCCGCCGACGGGCGCCAGATCGACCTGCGCTCGGCCCTGCGCAAGGCCCGCCGCACGGGTGGTGAGCCGCTGTCCCTGCCCCGGCGGACCCGGCGCGAGAAGCCCCGGCGGCTGGTGGTGCTGTGCGACATCTCCGGGTCGATGGAGCCTTATGCAAGGGCGATGATCCAGCTCTTGTACTGCGCGGCCGGCGCCTCCCGGGCCGAGGTGTTCACGTTCGCCACGCGGCTGACCCGGCTCACGCGCCTCATGGCCCGGCGCACGACCCCGGCCGCGGCGTTGCAACGGGCCGGGCAGGCAGCGCCGGACTGGTCGGGCGGGACCCGGATCGGGGCGGCGCTGCGGCGGTTCAACGACCAGTACGGCCGCCGGGGTCTGGCCCGTGGCGCGGTGGTCCTGATCGTCTCCGACGGGTGGGAGACCGGCGACCCGGCCCAGGTCGGCACCGAGATGGCCCGCCTGCGCCGGCTGGCCCACCGGATCGTGTGGGTCAACCCGCGCACCCAGAGCCCGCGCTACCGCCCGCTGGTCGGCGGCATGGCCGCGGCCTGGCCGCACTGCGACGCCGTGGTCAGCGGGCACTCCCTGGAAGCGATCGGCCCCCTGCTCGAAGCACTCCGAGCAGGGGGTGGATCAGCGGACGGTCTTTCGGGCACCGTTGGATACCGTGCGATGTCCTGAAAAGCAGTGGGGGAGCAAGCTCCACCCACACCCCCTCAAAACCAGCGCCGAACCGACGGGCCGCATTGCTAGCAGTGGAACGAGGCGGGGGCGGCGTTCGGGCCCCAGGGGACGGTCCCGACGAGCAGGACGGTGGTCTGCTCGCCCGGTTTGAGCTTCTTGTCGCGGGGCGCCAGTTCGACGTTCGCCGCCGTCTGGGTCGCCGTGCCGTTCACCGCCAGCTCGACCTTCTGCGTGCCGGTGTAGGCGAAGCGCACCTTGACGTCGTTGAGCGTCTGGCGGCCGGTGTTCCTGATCGTGGCCTGCGCGATGTACACGCCGCCGAGGTTGAGCACGGTGGAGTACTGCACCGAGCACGCCGACGCCGCCGGCGCGCCGCCCTCGCCCTGGTCGGCCATGAACGCGGCCACCCACGACAGGGTCGAGTTCCAGTTGATGGCGATCTCGTTGGTGGAGTACGAGTTGATGTCGTCGACGTAGCAGAACTGCGGCGCGCAGCCGGGCAGGAGCTTCTGCGCGAGCGGGTCCTGCAGGTTCGAGTTCGGCCCGCCCGCGAGGGAGCCCGCCGGCGGGTGCGGCAGCGCCGCGTTGAGCTGGTGCGCGAAGATCCGCGTGTGCTGGTTCTGCGAGGCGCGCTCGCCGTAGCCGGTCACGTAGGACTGGTTGAGGGCGTTGCGGCCCAGCAGGTAGTCCATGCCCGAGGCGACGCCGTCGCGGAAGTCCGCCGACCCGGTCAGGTCGTAGGCGGTCGCGATGACGACGAGGTTGTTGAGCACGGCGCTGTTGGAGCCCCACTCGTACTTGCCCGAGGTGGGCGCGTACGCGATGCCGTACGGGTTGGCCCGCACGGTGGCCAGGTAGGCCTTGGCCCCGTCGACCACCGACTGGCGGACCCGGTCGCGGTCCGGCAGGCCGTTGGGCACGGTGGCCAGGTCGAGCCGGCCCAGCGCGGCGGTGAAGCCCCAGCTGAAGCCCTCCGGCTTGAACACGTCCGCGGTGTGCCACTTGGAGGCGGTCACCGCGTCGCGGTAGGTCTTCTCACCGGTGCTGATGTACAGCTCGGCCGCGGCCCAGTAGAACTCGTCGGACACGTCGGCGTCGTCGTACGCGCCGCCGCCGTTGCCGTCGCTGACCAGCGCGTAGATCGCCGGGTGGGCCAACGCCGCCGCGTACGCGGTCTTCGACGCCGCGAGCAGCTTCGCCGCGAACGCCTTGTCGTAGGGCTGGAACAGGCGGGCACCCTGCGCCGCCGTGGCCGCCAGGTTCAGCGTGGCCGCGGTCGACGGCGCGTGCAGCTCGCGCGGCTGCGGGTCGGCCGCCGGGTCGAGCGGCAGGCCGGTCCAGTTCTGGTCGTGGATCTTGTGGTGCGCCATGCCGGCCAGCGGCTGCCCGGCGGGCACCTGCATGCGCAGCAGGAACTCGAGCTCCCAGCGGGCCTCGTCGAGCACGTCGGGCACCTGGTTGCCGTGCTCCGGCAGGCGCAGGGACCCGTCGGCCAGGCGCTGCGGGTCGCCGCTCGCGGCCGTCTTCGAGCGCTCGTAGGTGCTCATCAGCTGGGCCGCCGCGATGCCCCCGTTGACCACGTACTTGCCGTGGTCGCCGGCGTCGTACCAGCCGCCCCGCACGTCGAGGCGGTAGTCGCACACGCCGGCCTGGCACGGGACGTCGGTGTCGCCCTGGTTGGGCGCGACCCCGAGGTGCCCGGCCTTGCGGGCGTACCCCGGCGCGATCGCGTCGGAGATCTCGATCCCGCTGCGCTGGACGTAGAACCAGGACAGCGCGTCGGTGCGCAGCTGCTCGTAGGCGGCCGCAGCCCCGATGTCGAACGGCACGCTGGTCTCGCCGTCGGCGGTCAGCGTGAAGCCCTTGCCCTGGGTCTTGTACCGCGAGAAGTCGGCCGTCTGCACGTTCTGCCCGCTCGTGGCGTCCACCCCGCGCGGGGTGGTGGTCCCGCTGGCGACCACGGCGCCGGCGGCGTTCTTGAGCTGCCAGGGCAGGGCGGCGGTGGCCTCGGTGACGACGGTCGCCTGCTTCGGGCCATTGGCCTGGTAGCCGACCTGGTTGACCCGCACCCGCGGGCCGGTGTCCGGCACGTACACGGGCGGCGGTGCCCCTCCCTGCAGCGAGACGTTGTCGACGCAGAACGTGTAGGCCGTCGCGCTGCCGCCGACCTGGAACGCGACCTGCCCGGCGGTGGTGTCGGCGGCCGCGGTGAAGGTGTAGCTGAAGTCCTTGGCCTCGGGCGTGAGCTGCGGGGCCTCGGAGATTTCCTGGGTGTACGGCGGGTCGGCCAGCTGCACGTTGGCCCGCACGGTGACCGGGACGGACGCGCTGGCCGAGAACGCGAGCTTGTACGACTCGCCGGCCTGCAGGGTGATCGCGTTCTGCCCGATGATGGCGTCCCACGGGTTGGTGGTGCCCGCGGGAATGCTCGCGCACAGTCGCCCGTCAATGACCGAGGCCGGCGAGTTGCCGGTCCACCACCACGGGTCCGTGCCGTTGTCGAACGTGCCGTTGACGATCTGTTCCGCCGGGTCCGCGTGGGCCGCGGAGGAACCGAGCGGAACCAGCAACAATGCGGCCGCAATGGCGATGGGTAATTTGCGCTGCACAGACACCCCTTTGGCGGAAAAGTGTTGGGAGCGTTCCCACGGTGTCTTAGCGCACAGGGGCTGTCAAGATGTGAAGCGCTTCAACGCTTGAGCGTCGGCATGACGTACCAGACGCCGATGAAAGCTGCAACGAAGGCCACGCTGGCCGCGATCGCCCAGGGCAGGCCCACCACGACCTGAAAAATCAGGAAAACCGCACCGACGACGGACATCCACAGGAACCACAGTCCGATGCCGGCCAGATTGCTGCTCACGGCGACCAGCTGCCCCTTGCGGCCGCGCCGGAACAGAATGCGGTGGTGGCTGACCGGCGCGATGAGGAACAGGGTGGCCACGGCCGTGCACAGGATCGTCACGATATAGGTGACCTTCTGGGCCGGGGTGACGGTCGCGAATCGCTCGTTGAACGGCAGCGTCAGCAGGAACGCGAACAGGATCTGCACGCCGGTCTGGGCGACCCGCAGCTCCTGGAGCAGTTCCGTCCAATTCCGGTCGTACCGCTCGTTGCGCGTCTCATCGCCCCGGTCCGGCGGCTCGCGATCGGCCATGCGGGTCCATTTACCCACCGGATCAACCGGACGAACCTGGCGGTTCGGCTCGTCCTGGGCCGGTGCGGGCCGACGATCTCCAACTCAGGGCTGTGCAAGCTTGGACGCTGGGCTTATCGTCGCGACGTGAGTGCCCCCTTCGATGAGCTGACCGCCGGGCGCCGCGCGTGGATCGCGCGGGCCGGCCTCGCCGAGCTCGCCGCGACGATCGGCGGACCCGGCCGGGCGGCGGTCGCCGCCCGGCCGGACCTGCTGGCCCGGGTGGACCAGCACGCGGCCGCGATCCGTGACTCCCTCGGCGGTGCGCTGCTGGACCCGGTCGCCCTGGCCGGTTACTCGGCCGCGATCCGCGATGCGGCGCGCGATGCCGGTGACCCGCTGGACGACTGGTCGCGCCCGACCTGGGCGATGCTGCGCCTGCTCGCGGTGTGCTGCCTGGTTCCGTAACTTTCAGGGGCTACTTCAGGAACCGCTTGTCCGCGTGCAGGTTGTCGGCCAGGCGGATGGTGATGAACTCGTTGTTGTCCGGCTGACCCGCGGTGCGGCCGTTGGAGAACGGGAAGTTGTTGTCGTTCACCACGCCCAGCGTGCGGTCGTCGAGGATCACGACGTCCTCGATGGTCTGGAACGGGAACGTGAACACGTCGGCGCTGCCGCCCAGGTGGCGCGGGTCGGCGATGTTCATCAGGTCCGCGACGAGGGTCTTGTCCATCTTGCCGTCGCGGTTGCGGTCGCGCTTGTCGGCCAGGTAGATGCGCTTGAACTTGGCCGTGGCGCCCTGGCCGTTGTCGCGCTCGATGACCAGGAACCGGTCGTTGTCCACGGCGATGGCGTCGCCGATCGCGTTGGCCGGGTCCTCGAGCTGGTAGGTGAAGTACTTGCCGGTGTACCGCTGCTTCGGCAGGTCGAACTCGTTGAGCCGCAGCGCACCGGCGGGGTCGCCGGCCACGGTGCCCTCGAGCAGCGGGTACAGCGTCCGGCCGTCGGGCGACTGCGCAAGGCCCTCGAAGCCCTTGCTGCTGTTGATCGTCGGGTTGCGCGGTTCCGACTGGTCCGGGTTCTCCGGCGCGCGCACGCCGGCCAGCGGGATCGGCGCCTGCAGCAGGCGGCCGGCCCGGTCGAAGTGCAGCAGGTACGGGCCGAACTCGTCGCCGATCCAGTACGAGCCGTCCTTGACCCGCTGGATCGACTCGATGTCGAAGTCCGCCCCGGTGAGCACGCGGTCCTTGCGGGTCAGCGCGAACGGCACGAAGTTGTTCGGGTCGGTCAGGTTGATGCCGCCGAGCACGTCGACGGTCTTCTTGCCGTAGTCCGGCCCGAGGTGCTGGATGCGCAGCACGAAGTCGGCGCTGTTGGACTTGCTGCCGTAGCCGTTGTCGGAGATGACGTCGAACGTGCCGTCACCGTTCTTGACGATGCCGCTGAAGCCCTGGATCGGCTGGTCGTCGAAGGGCGGGGTGATGCCGTTGGACGGGGTGCCGCCCAGCTGCGAGCCGGACGGGTCGCTCGCGGAGACGAACGTCGCCGCGGGCAGCATGGCCCAGCCGGTCAGCGTCACCCGGTTCTCGTGGCCGTTGTGCGCATCGGCACTCGGCGCCGCCAGCGTCAGGGCCAGCGCGCCGACGCCCACGCCCAGGGCAACACGTCGAAGATTCTTCATGCGCCCGCACGCTATGCAGCCGCCGTGAACCGTTCCTAGACTTTTTGTGTCATCTGCCCGAGCAGCGTATGTAGGCGGTTGACGATGCCCGGTCCATCGGTGATCTTGCCGCTGTCGAGGTAGTACACGAACGACGCACGCAGCACCAGGGCCCCGTCCGAGGTCTCGACGTACGCCTGGCCCTCGTCGAAGTACGAGAAGGTGCCGGCGTCGATCTCTTTGGCGTCCTTGACCGCGGCCTTGTCGTAGCCGACCTGCTCGCCGGCGGCCATGGCCGGGCGGGAGACGCTGAGGAAAATGTAGAACGCCCCGGACGCGCCGTCGACGGCACAGGCCTTGAGGCTGTCGGTGTCCCGGCGCTCCTGGCCGGCGGGCTGCTCGCCCAGCGCGGCCTGGTACTGCGCGTCGCTGGCGAGCGCGCACACGTCGACGGAGTCGTAGGCGGCGGCGTTGGACTTCGCCTCGGGCGGCGCGGCCACCTTGTCCTCACCGCAGCCGGCGAGCACCAGGACGGTGCTCGCCAGCAGCAGCGCTTTGCGAAGGGTGAGGGTCACCCGTTCTTCTTAGACGCGGCCGAAGTCCTGCGTCCAGTAGGGCGTGCCGTCGGCCTTGTACGCCACACCGACGCCCACCGCGACGGACGAGCAGTTCATGATGTTGGCGCGGTGCCCCGGGCTGTTGATCCAGCCGGTGACGACGTCCTGCGCGCTGCGGTAGCCCCACGCGATGTTCTCGGCCGACGCGCCGGTGGTGTAGCCGGCGGCCACCTCACGCTGCACGAAGTTGCTGCCGTTGGAGCCGGTGTGGTCGAAGAAGTTCTTCGTCACCATGTCGGTGCTGTGCGCCCGGGCGGCGGCGACCAGGCGGGTGTCGATGCGCAGCGCGCCACAGCCGTTGGCCGTGCGGTAGTTGTTGGTGAGGGTCACGACCTGGGTCTCCAGGTCCGACGGCGTCGTGGTCGGCGCCTTGGTGACCGGCGCCTTGGTGACCGGCGTGGCCGGGGTCTTCTTGGCGACCGTCTTCTTCTTTTTCTTCTTCTTGGTGGACGTCTTGGCGGCCACGTCGTCCGCGGCGTTGGCGCCCACGGCCTCGGCGACGTGCGCGACAGCGGCCTTGGCGGGCGCGGCGGCCGCGAAGGCCTGGGCACCGGTGGTCGTGACGAGCGCGAAACCGAGGGGAGCCGCGATGAGCGCGGCGGCGATCGTGGTGGCGCGGCGGGCGAATCGGGTCACTGTTCAGGCCTTCCGTTGCGGGGACAGTGATGTCTGACGCAATGGGTATCGGGACCGTCACAGCCCGCCTGAGCTGCCGAACCTTCAAGCAACCCCCGGCAACCGACCGGCTACCACCGAGCCGCGCTGGGTGCTTCCTCCCTAGTGGGCGGGCACCCGGAATTCGGCCAAAGGTTGGAGGGAAGCGTGGCCGGGCATTTCTACGGTTGAGGTACACATCGAAGAAGGAGCCAACGCCATGTCCAGTCTCGTCAGGCCCCGTGACAACCGCTGGATCGCCGGCGTCTGCTCGGGCCTCGCCCGCCGCTTCGGCATGTCGCCGAACATCATGCGGCTGATCTTCGTCATCTCGTGCCTGCTGCCCGGCCCGCAGTTCGTGATCTACCTGGTCCTGTGGGTGCTCATGCCGGACGAGGCGAAGGCGGCGCGGAGCTACCGCTGATCCAGCTTGGTGGCCCGGGAGTGCGGCCCGGGCCACCTTCTCCTCTTGGGGGGGGACGATATGTCGGGCGCTGGCGCGCCGCGACATATCGGACTTATCGCCCGACAGGGTATTCGCCTTTTGCGTCCGCTTTCCCCGGAGCGGACCGGTTAGCGCCGGGTGCGGCAGGGTTCGTCCGTTTATGCGCCGCGGACCCGAGCCGAAGTCGGTGGCATGTCCAACGACACGAGCACCAGCGCGGCCGGCACCTACGGCGACTACTCCGAGGCCACCCGCCGCAGCATCGCGCGCTCCACGCTCAACGGCCTGATGACCTGGCTCGGCGAGCCCGGCCTGGCCGCGGCGCGCGAGTCCGCGGGCCTGCAGGCGGCGATCGACCAGCACGCGGCCTCGGTGCGCGATGCGCTGGGCGATCCCGAGAGCGGCCCGGGCGCGGTACCCCTGGCGGGCTATGCGACCGGCGTGCGCGACGCGCTGATCGAGGCCGAGTGGCAGCTGCCGCCCACGACCGACCTGGACTGGTCGAGCCTGGAGTGGCCGGCCCTGCGCCTGATCGCGATCTGCTCCCTGGCCCGCGCGGGCGGCTTCGTCTAGGCCTGCTTCGCGGTCCTACCGGACAGCAGCAGCGCGCACGCCGCTCCGAGGACGCAGATCACGGCGGTGGCGAGGAAGATTTCGCGGTACTCCGTGCGCAGCGCCGCCTGCACCGCCGCCTTGTACGCGTCGAGCATCCGCCGCTGTTCGTCCGGCGGCTTGCCGAACACGAGCGGAATGTTCAGGTGCGCGGTGAGCTCGTGGAAGCGGTGCAGACCCCAGGCGGTCAGCGCCGCGACCCCGATGAGCATGCCCATCATGCGCGCCACGACCACCGCCGACGAGGCGACCCCGTGCTGGGCGGGCGGAGTGGCACGCAGCACGGCGGCGGAGAGCGGCCCGATCACGAGCCCGAGCCCGAACCCCGCGACCGCGAGGTCGGTGTCGAGCCGCGGGAGGAACCCGAGGTGCTGCCGCGCGAGGACGTCGGCGGGCCAGTCGGCGATCAGGACGTACCCAAGGGCGGCAATGAACAGACCGGCGACGGCCACGACCCTTTCGCCGAGGCGCGCCACCAGCCACCCGCCAAGCACCGCGCCAACCGGCAGCGCGACCAGGAACCGGGTCAGCACCAGCGTTCCCTGCACCCCACCGCGCCCGAGCAGCGTCTGCGCCACCAGCTCAACATCGACGAGCGTCACCATGAGCGCCGCGCCCGCGCAGAAACTCGCCCCGAGCGCCGCGAAGAACGGCCGCGGCACCGCCCCGCGCAGGTCCACCAGCCGGGTCCGGGCCCGCAGCTCCCAGACGACGAACAGCACGGCCGCGACTCCAGCGCCGGCCAACGCCCACCCACCCCACGGCGGCAGCACCGCACGCTCGGGATCGGGGTTGTAGAGCGCCACCACGGCCGCCCCGAGCGACACCGCCAGCAGCAACCCTCCCACGAGGTCCGTTTTCCGCTTTGGTACGTCCTGTGCCTGCCCCGGCAGCGCCACCCAAACAAGCACGATCGCCACGGCCGCCAGCGGGAGGTTGAGCCAGAAGATCCCCCGCCACGACCCGAGCGCCGCGGCGATGCCGACCCCGTACAGCGGCCCGAGTACGCTCCCGAGTTCCTGCGCCGCCCCGACCACCCCGAGCACCCCGGCCCGCCGCTGCTCAGCCCAGAGGTCCCCGGCCAGCGCCAGCGTCACCGGCAGCAGCGCCCCACCGGCCAGCCCCTGCAGCGCCCGCCCGGAGGCCAGCAGCCAGATCGACTCCCCGGAGGCGGCGGTGACGGCGGACCCGGCCGCGAATCCGACGAGGCACCCGATCAGTACCGCCCGCCGCCCGAACCGATCCGAGAGCGACCCGAGCAGCGGCATCCCCGCGATGTACCCGAGCAGAAACCCCGTGACAACGGGCGTGACCCGCTCGAGCCGATTGGTCGCAATGTGCAACGCGTCGAGAATGTCGGTGAGCACGCCGACGACGACATAAGCGTCCAACGCCGCCAGCAGCACGGTCGCCCCGCCGACCCCGATAGCGAGCCGCCGCCGCGCGGTCCCGGCGGAACGTTCCATCACCGCCACAACGATTACTTCGGCGGCGCGATGCTGACTGCGGCGTCAAACTCGGTGAACGTCACGGTCACCGTCCCGCCCTTGGACTCCCCCGACGCGGGCAGCGCAAAGGCCGCCTTGAGCAGCCGCTTGCTGTCCTTGGCAATCCAAAGCTTCCCCGGCACCGTGCCGGTGACCCCCGGAACGATCTTCGAAAGATCATCGGCCACGAACTTCGCACTGACCCGGTACGTCGCCTGCCCGTCAACGCTCTCGGCCGCCTCGGTCTTCCCCTCGGTAGCGGTACTGAGAACCTTGGCAATCCCCCGCTCCGGATCAAGAATGGCCGACGGATCGTAGACAGTGGCCGCGAGCGCGAGCGGCAGCTGCTGGTAGTCCCCGGTAGCCCCCTTGAGCCACATCGTCTTCCCGACGATGGTGAAGCTGAGATCGGTAGTGGTCCCAAGCTGCTCAATCTGCGCCGTACCCTGGGCGTTCCCCTCCTTGGTGAGCACCCCGTCAGCCCGCTTGAGCGCCAGCCCGGCGATGGTCCCATCAGCCGTGATCAAGAACTTCGCCGTCTTGATCGACCCCATGGCCGCGGACGAGTCCTTGAGCAGCCCCTCGGCCGCCGGCAGATTCTGATCAGCAGCGGGGGCGGAGCTCTTGTTGTCCTTGTCGCCGCCGGTACACCCGGCAAGCGCAACAACAACCGCCGCAAGCGCAGCGATACCGGCAACAAGCCGCCCGGGGCGATACTGGGTGCGGGACATACGGGCATGCTAGCCCCGCAGGGAAACTCCGCGCCTTCCGGACACTGAGCGTTGTCTCAGCCTTCCCCCTTCTTCACGCGCCGGGTTTTGTCGTACCCGGCGGGTAGGGTCAGCGCTACGAACGAACCGCTCGAACAAACGGACGGACCCGGCCCCGTCCCGACGCCCGACCGGTTCGTGACCGGCAGTTTCCTTATCCGACCACGACGATCTGACCCCCGCGCGACCGATGCTGATGCCGATGCGGCGACCGGCGACCGCACCGTTTCAGCGCCGCTCACACAACCGCCGACCCGACTGGCGGCGACCACGGCAGACGCCCGCTCCCACGGCGTCGCAATCCGACGGGTCACGGCGGCGGCGGCGACACGACGGACGGCGGCGCGGCGACGGCGGCGACGACGGACGGCGGCTGCTGCGGCGTCGGCGGCTCGATCCGTCGGCGGCGACCACGGCTACGGCGACCCGGCGACCCGGCGACCACAGCGGCCACGACGACGGCGACGACCACAGCGACGACCACGGCCGCAATGGCTCGATGCGGCGCCGACGCCCGTCGCCAACAGCCGCAACGGGCGAGTCGCGGGCGCCCGCTGCCGTTACGGTCGGCCACGCGCCCCAGCGGACCGTTCGGGGCGACGACACGGTCGTTGGTCGGAGTCGGGAACTGCCTGTCGGTCACGAACTGATCGGGGAAGGATGGGCCGGGTTCATCCTTCGCGTCGATCGGTTCGTTCTGGGGCTGACTCTACCGGCGGGGTACGACAAAAATCGTGGACCAGCGCGAAGGCCTAGACGGCGCGGACGAGACCTGAGCAAGCCGCGCCGGCGAGGCTGGCGATCAGGTCAGGAGCGGCCCGCGAGGAGTTCGGAGACGGCGCGGCCCGCGGCGGCTGTTGCGCCGAAGGTGGCGATGTGGACGTCGCCCAGAGGGGCCGCCGGGACGCCCATTTCCACCACGATGGCGTCTGGGCGGACGGACAGGGCGGCCTTCAGGGCGTCCGTCATCCAGGCGTACCTGTGCGGATCGCGCACGACCAGGACCAGCGGGCGGTTCCGGGAGGCGTCCAGCGCGTCGGGCAAGCCGGCCGCCGAGGACAGGCGTACGCCCGTTGCCGGGATCAGCTCCGCCAGCGGCGCCAGCAGGCCCCAGGGGGTTTCCGGGGCGATCGCCAGGTTCAGTTCGGGCTGGAACTCGATCACGTACGGGGCCGAGGTCAGCGGGAACAGGGCGTCCGGGGCCAAGATCCGCAGGGCCCGCCGGGCGGCTGACAGACCGAGAGCAGCGGCGCGCGGGTCCGGCGAGAGTTTGGGTGCCGCCTGCGACCAGGCGGCCAGTCTGCGCACCCGCTCCGCGGCGTCGGCCAGGCGCTCCTCCGGCAGCTCTCCCGCGCGGACGGCGGCCACGATGGCGTCGCGGAGCACGGTGGCGGTTTCCTCGTCGGCGTGTTCGCCGCCTACGCAGATCGCGTCCGCTCCCGCGGCCAGGGCCAGGACCGTGGCGTTGGTCAGACCGTAGCGGTCGGAGATGGCGCGCATCTCGATGCCGTCGGTCACGATCAGGCCGTCGAAGCCCAATTCTCCCCGGAGCAGGTCGGTCATGATGGTGCGGCTCAGGGTGGCCGGCATCTCCGGGTCCAGCGACGGTACGCGCAGGTGGGCGCTCATCACCGCCTGTACGCCGGCGGCTATCGCGGCTCGGAACGGGATCAGCTCCAGGGCGTCCAGTTCGGCTCGGCCGGCCTTGATCAGGGGGACGTCCAGGTGGGAGTCGACGTTGGTGTTGCCGTGGCCGGGGAAGTGCTTGGCGCACGCGGCCACGCCGGACTCCTGCAGGCCGGTGATCCAGGCGGCGGTGTGGCGGGCCACGCGGTCGGGTTCGGCGCCGAAGGCTCGGGAGCCGATGACCGGGTTGTTCGGGTCGTTGTTGACGTCGGCGTCCGGGGCGTAGTCGAACGTGATGCCGGCGGCGGCCAGGTCGCGGCCGATGTGGCACGCCACCTCGCGGGTCAGGGCCGGGTCGTCGATCGCGCCCAGGGCCAGGTTGCCGGGCCAGGGGCTGCCGGTGTGGGCGTCGATGCGGGTGACGTCGCCGGCCTCCTCGTCGATGGCGACGATGATGTCCGGCTTCTCGGCGCGCAGGGCGGCGGTCAGTTCGGCCACCTGATCGCGGTCGACCACGTTGCGGGCGAACAAGGCGACGCCGCCCAGCCCTTCGGCGAGGCGGCGGCGTAGCCAGGGTGGGGGCTCCTTGCCCACGAATCCCGGCTGGAGCACGGCGTTCGCCATGCTCTCGAGTTCGACCCCCGTGCTTGCGTCCATGCGTGTGACCCACCCCTTCGCTTGGCGAAAATGGTCACATCACGACTCGGTAATAGTCAAGAAACCTTCCAGTAGTTAACAGCGTCTTCGCAGTTCAAGACGCAATCAGGATGAGCCGTTCGGGCGGATGGTCCAGACCACGGTCATCGCGGTTGTGACGGCGCCGTCCGCGCGGGTGATCTCCACGTGCACCGGGAACTCGGGCCGCGCGCCGCCCGTGAGCTCCTCCATGACCTCGCGCACGGGGCGGCCCAGCGTCGCCGTGGCCGTCACCGGGCCGCGGGCCAGCTTGAGGTACGAGATGTCCGAGCGGACCGCCAACGGGGTGCCCAGGTGCATGTACGGCCCGAAGGCGGCCATCCCGACCGCGCCCGAGGCGGTCTCGCCCAGCGTGAACAGGGCACCGGCGTGCGGGCCGGCCACGTGGTTGTGCAGGCGGTCCTCGTCGGGCAGGGTCGCCACGGCCCGGACGGCGTCGCCCTCGGCGGCGATGTCGGTGATCTCGATGCCGAGGGTGCGCGCGAACGGTACGGCCGCGATGAGGTTCTCCGCGACCGCCTTCATGTCGTCAGTCATGCCGGGGATGTTACCGGCGGGTAGCAACGAGCGGACTCAGGAGAACAGCCGACCGATCGCCCGGACGATCTCGACGTAGAAGTTGCCCTCGATCTGGCGGAAGATCTGGAACGGCTCGTCCGGCGAGCCGAAGAACGGCCGCAGCGTCCAGGCCAGCTGCGTGCCCACGAAGCCGAACAGCAGGATCCACACGTTGAGCAGGGTCATGCTGGCCGGTCGCTCGCCCGGCGGCAGCTCGGGCTGGCGCGGCGACAGCGTCATGAGGAACAGCAGCGGCAGCTTCACCGCCGAGAGCGCCGCCATCGCGACGCTGTGAGAGGCGCCGAGTACAGCTCCGTAGCAGGCCAGGGCCACCACGGAGCTGTACAGCATCTGCCTCGTCAGCTTGCCGAGCTCGCGCTCCTCACCGATCTGCCGCCAGATCCCCTCGCGGTCGCGCAGGATCCGCTCGATGACGAGCAGTCCAGAACTGGATTCGCCATAGGCTGCCATCGGCGCAGGCTAAGTGATGCATGTCACTCAGCGCCACCCCACGTCGATGCGTTGCCCTCTTTCGTCGAAAAAGTGCAGTGCTTCCATGCGCACAGCGACGGTCAAGGGATGACCGTGCGTCACGTTCGGGTACGGCGCCAGGCGCACCGCCAGTTCCGCCGGCCGGCGGTGGTGGCGGCCCGGGTCGCTCAGCACGCTCTCGCGGTTCTGCGGGCGGCGCTGAGGGGCCCGCCCGTTGACGCCGGCCCCGACGAGCTCGTCCTCGCCGCCCCGGCCGGTGAGCTTGCTGACGAACTTGCGGAGCCCCCCGCCGTTGATCGGCACGTCCGTCGGGGGCTTGCCGATCTCGTCGACGATGACCGCCGTCGCCCCGATGTCCAGGAAGGCGAGCGACTCGTGACCGTGGTGCTCGAGGTACCGAATCCGGCCTCGCAAAACGTCGCCCGTGGTCGAATCGGGGACCGGGGTCAACGCCTCCGCCCGCACCCCGATGACGATTCGCTCCCCGTGGAAGTGGGCCACCTGCCGCGAGCGCAGGTCGTTCCAGGGCAGGTGCAGCACCTGGTCGCCCATGTGCAGCGCGATGTGCCGGTCGAGGTGCACGTACACCTCGGCCTCGAGCAGGTTCATCCGCGGGCTGCCGAGGAACGCGGCGACGTAGAGGGTCGCCGGCCGCCCGTACACCTGCGTCGGGGTGCCCACGTCCTGCAGGACGCCCTTGCGCAGGATCGCCACCCGGTCGGCCATGGTCAGCGCCTCGGCCTGGTCGTGGGTGACGTAGATCGTGGTGACGCCGAGCTCCCGCACCAGGCCGGAGATCTCGGCCCGCAGCTCGGCCCGCAGCCCACTGTCCAGGTTGGACAGCGGCTCGTCCATGAGGAAGAGCTTCGGCCGCCGTACTATGGCCCGCCCCATCGCCACGCGCTGGCGCTGGCCACCGGAGAGCTGCCCGGGCTTGCGGGCGAGCACGTCCCCTATGCCCAGCGCGCTGGCGACCTCGGCGACCTGCTCCGCCCGCGGCTCCGGCTCGATGCCGGACAGCCGAAGCGGGAAGCCGATGTTCTCCCCGACGGTCATATGTGGATAGAGCGCGAAGTCCTGGAAGACCATCGCGACCCCCCGCTCCCGCGGCGGCAGGTCGTTGGCCAGTTCACCATCCATGATGATCGCGCCGGAGGTGGGGTCCTCCAGCCCGGCCACCATGCGCAGCAGCGTCGACTTCCCGCAGCCACTGGGACCGAGGAGCACCATGAACTCGCCCTGTCCCACATCGAGGTTCACTCGGTCGACGGCAACCGTGCCGTCGGCGAAGACCTTCATCACATCTTTGAGTGCGACGGTAGCCACCGTCACCTCCACCCCAGGTCAGCATTCGCGGTTCGGCCAGTTACCCCGAGTCAAATACTGTGATGAGGCGCACGCAACTTGGTCCATCGGGTGAACGACCAGTGTTCGGCCCGTCACCGCACAACTACTGAGGCGGAGTTTTCCTGGTGGCCCTGCGGATCAGCCCGCCGGGAAGTTCACCGTCACCGATGTGTAGCCCAATGCCCCCAGGAACTGCTGGAGCATCTTGCGCGTGTTGTCCTCAGCACGTTTCTGCAGGCCGGCATCCTTGGCGGCGTCACCGATCTTGCCCTCGGCGAGCTTGTAGACCTCCTGGAGACGGTTCGGGTCCGAACTGAAAGCGTCGCCGATGCGGTTGAAGACCCCGCGCTCCTCCGAGTAGACGTAGCTGTGGTCGTTGTCGATCCGGACCGGCCGCAGCGCGGGCGCCGGGAGGTTGATCTCGGCGGTACGCCGGTCCTCGGACTCCTTGACCGCGCCCTGGCCGATGCTGGAGAAGTCGACGTACACCTCGACGGAGCCGGCCGCCACGAACAGGATGCGCTCGTTGAGCAGGAAGTCCGGGATGTACTTGCGGTCCTTCTGCACATCGACGATGACCTGGAAGTTGCCCTCGGCCGCGACGAACTGGTTCAGGTCCTGCACGGACTTGAGCAGCGCCGGGCCGGAGCGGTCGGTCTGTTCCTGGGCGAACGGGTTCTTCAGGCCGGGGAACAGCCCGATCGTCTTGGCCCCGAGCACCAGCGCGACGACCAGGCCGATCGCGGCGACGAGCCAGAACAGCCCGCGCATCGCGCCGCCGCCCTGCTTGACGATCACCGGCTGCGGCGGCTCGGTGCCCCGGGTGTCCCGCGGGTCGAGCCGGTCGCCGATCTCCAGGTTCTTTCCAGGGCCAGACGTGACCTCGGGGTACTCGGAGGTCTTCGACTCGTTGTTGTCCGACATGCTGACTCCTGGATGAGGAGGATCTACCTACCCTCAACGGTAAGGGGATCAGTAAAGCCCCGCGAATCGATCTCAGGCGAAAGCAGCCAACCCGGTGAGTCGCTGGCCGATGACCAGCTGATGAATCTCCGAGGTGCCCTCGTAGGTGAGCACCGTCTCCAGGTTCGCGGCGTGGCGCATGATCGGGTACTCCGCACTGATCCCGTTCGCGCCGAGAATCGTGCGGCACTGCCGGGCGATCGCCAGCGCCTCCCGCACGTTGTTGAGCTTGCCCACGCTGACCTGCTCGGGGCGCAGCTTGCCGGCGTCGGACAGGCGGCCCAGGTGCAGCGCCAGCAGGTACCCCTTCTGCAGCTCCACCGCCGCATCCGCGAGCTTGGCCTGGGTCAGCTGGAACCCCGCGATCGGCTTGCCGAACTGCTCGCGGGCGCCGGCGTAGTCCAGCGCGGTGTGCAGGCTGTCGCGGGCGGCCCCCAGAGCGCCCCAGACGATCCCGTAGCGCGCCTCGGTGAGGCAGGACAGCGGCGCCTTGAGCCCGCGCGCGAGCGGCAACTGGGCCGAGGCGGGCAGCCGGACCTCGTCGAGGAAGATCTGCCCGGTGCAGGAGGCCCGCAGCGAGAGCTTGTGGTGCACCTCGCGCGCGCTGAAGCCGGGTGTTTCCGTCGGTACCGCGAAGCCGCAGATCCCGTCGTCGCTCCTCGCCCAGACGACGGCGACGTCCGCGACCGGCGCATTGGTGATCCACATCTTGCCGCCGCTGAGCACCCAGTCGTCCCCGTCGCGCCGCGCCCGGGTGGCCATCGAGGCCGGGTCGGAGCCGTGGTCGGGCTCGGTCAGCCCGAAGCAGCCGATCGCGTCGCCGGCCGCCATCTGCGGCAGCCACTGCGCCTTCTGCTCCTCTGAGCCGTACTTCCAGATCGCGAACATCGCCAGCGACCCCTGCACCGACACCAGGCTGCGCACCCCGGAGTCGCCGGCCTCGAGCTCCAGGCAGGCCAGCCCGTAGGCCACGGCGCTCGCCCCGGCGCAGCCGTAGCCCTCCAGGTGCATGCCGAGCAGCCCGATCCCGGCCAGCTCCTTGGCCAGCTCGCGGACCGGTACCGCGCCGCGCTCGTACCAGTCGGCCACGTTGGGCCGCACGTGGTCGTCGACGACCCGGCGCACCAGCGCCCGGATGGCCAGCTCCTCCTCGGAGTGCAGGCCGTCGAGATCGAGCAGGTCGAGGGGGCGCTCCGGCGTCGTCGTCACGCCCCCAACAATATGCACTAGGCCTGCAGGACTCGTGCGTGGATCGAAGTGCGCTGCTGCAGCGCGGCCCGCAGCGCCCGGTGCAGCCCGTCCTCCAGGTAGAGCCCGCCGCTCCATTCCACGACGTGCGGGAACAGGTCGCCGTAGAACGTCGAGTCCTCCGCGAGCAGGTGGTCGAGCGCCAGCTCACGCTTGGTGGTGATGAGCTGGTCGAGACGCACCGGCCGCGGTGGGATCTCCGACCACTGTTTCAGCGTCAGCCCATGCTCCGGATACGGCCGACCCTCCCGGACCGCCTTGAAGATCATGAACGCGTCACCCCCCTGACCCGTGCCAGGGTACCGACTGGGTGCGACAAGAACGGCGTCACGAGTCGGCTCTGTTACCCCAGTTGCCCCGGTGCGTAACGCTCGGTGATTCGCGCCGCCCCCGTTTGAGTGACGGCGACTTCTTGTCCTCGGCGCGGTACCCGAGGGTCATGGCCCCGATCGGGGTGTAGGCCTCGGGTACCCCGAACTCGGCCCGGAACTGCGGGATCCGCTCCGGCGTGATGCCGAAGAAGCAGGACGCGAGCCCCTCGTCGACCGCGCCGAGCAGCACCAGCAGGCTGGCCATCCCGGTGTCGATGTGCCAGTAGGGCACCGGCCAGCGGGCCTCGTCCCGGTCGGTCCAGCCCTTGTCGGGCTGGGCGTAGCGGTCCAGGTACGCGTCGCGGTGACTCAGCGGCACGACGATGACGGGCGCCTTGGTCATGCCCTCCATCCAGCCCGTCGGCGGCTGCTCGTCGGGCGTGGTGGCGGTCCAGAACCGCTCGACGTCCGCGCGGTCGTCGAGCAGCAGGAACTCCCAGCCCTGGGAGAAGCCGGCCGACGGGGCGTGGGTGGCGTACTCCAGCAACCGCTCCACCGCCTCCGCCGGCACCGGACGGTCGGGGTCGTAGTTGCGCACCATCCGCCGCCGGCGGATCACCTCGGAAAGCTCCACGGTGCCAGGGTAGGGGGTGTTTCTGGATGCAGCGGATGGTGATTCGGGCGGCGGGGTCTACCGCTCGATGTCCTGAAGAGCGGTGGGGGAGCTTCGCTCCACCCACACCCCCTCAAAAGCGCGGCGGGTCCTAGATTGCGCGGATCCCCCACGAGCCGCGCCAGGTCGTCCCGGGCTCGAGGATCACGAGGTCGCGGCCGGAGCGGAAGGCGTCCGGTGGGCAGGTCATCGGCTCGATGGCCAGCGCCTTGCGCAGCCGGTCGGCCGGCAGGGTGTCCGAGGAGTACACCTGCCACCAGGAGAAGGCGGCGTCGGCCCAGACCGTCACCCCGCGCCCGTCCGGGGCGGTCACCTCGACCTGCGAGCCGCCGTCGGCGTTGGTGTCCACGTCGCCGAAGGCCGTGTCGAGGACGGTCGCGCCCAGCCGGCGGCCCTCCAGGAAGTCGTACTCGGTGCCCGCGACCTTGGCCCCGCCGATCGGCAGCAGCCGCATGTCGACGAGCACCCGGCTCTGGGCCGGCACCCGCAGCGTCAGCTCGTCCACCGGCACGCCCGGTACCAGCACGTACGGGTGGGTGGCCAGCCCGAACGGCGCGGCCGTGGCGCCGGTGTTGGTGACCTCGTGGTCGGCGCGCAGCCCGGCCTCGCTCACCGACCAGGTGGTGCGCAGCCGCAGCGGCCACCGATACCCGGGCTGGGGCACCAGGTCGTGCTCGACCGTCACGCGGTCCTCGGCCACGTCCACGGCGGCCCAGCGGGCCCAGTTGACCAGGCCGTGGATGGCGTTGTGCCGCTCGGGCTCGGTCAACGGCAGCTGCATGTGCTCGCCCTCGAACGCGTACTGCCCGTCGCGGATGCGGTTCGGCCAGGGTGCCAGCACCTGTCCCGCACAGCCGACGGCGTGCTCGTGCTCCGCATAGCCGGCGACGACGTCCCGCCCGTCGGTGGAGAAGGCGCGGACGCCCCCGCCCACCTCGACGATGACGGCCTGCTGGCCGCCGGAGCGGATCGTCCACTGTGTACCGGAGGGCGCGTGATCGAGCTGCGCGGCGGCGACGGTTTCCATGGTTGGTGACAATATCGTCACGAAGTCGTGTCGGTGTAGCGGAGGAGCACCGGGAACGCGGCCGCGAGCAGCACGGCGACCACCGCGGCGGCGATTCCGCCGGCGACCCAGGAGACCGTCGCGTTGGTCACGTCGGCCACCGAACCGGCCCGAAGGTCACCGAGACGTGGACCTCCGGCCACCACGGCGAAGAAGACGCCCTGCAGCCGGCCGCGCATCGCGTCGGGTGCGCTGAGGAGCACCGTCTGGCGGTACACCCCGCTGATCATGTCGGCCGCACCCGCCAGCGCCATGAAAGCTACACATGCCCACAGCCACGGGACCGCTCCCGCCGCCGCGACCGCGAGCCCCCAGCCCACCACGGCGCCCACGAGCGCGATGCCCCGGCGGTGCACCCGGTTGATCCACCCCGACGTGAGTCCGGCGAGCACGGCGCCGATCGCAATCGAGGAGTACAACCAGGCCAACGACGATTCCCCGAAGCGCTCGTCGGCGACGACCGGGAACAGGGCCTTGGGCATGGCCAGCACCATGGCCGCGATGTCGATCGCGAACGTGAGCAGGATGAGCCGGTGCCCGGCCAGGAAGCGCAGCCCGACCCCGATGTCGCGCACGCCGGCCGACTGCTTCTTGCCGGTCGGCGGCAGGGCGGGCAGCCGGAGCGCCGCCCAGAGGACCACCGTGAACAGCACCGCGTCGACGGCGTAGGCGGCGGAGAAGTCGAACGCGGCGATGGCGATGCCGGCCCCGACCGGGCCGCCGATCGCGGCCACGTTGGACACGGTGAAGCCCAGCGTGTTGGCCGAGGCCACCTCCTCCGGCCCGACCAGGGACGGGATGATCGCCTGGCGGACGGGGCTGTTGATGCCGAACGCGGCCGACTGGGCGGCGATCAGGGCGAGCATCAGCCAGGCGTTGTCCAGGTGCAGCACGGCCTGCGCGAACAGCCCGAGCGTGGTCAGCCACATCAGCACCGAGCTGATCAGCAGCACCTTGCGCCGGTCGTAGGCGTCGGCGATCGCCCCGCCCCAGATCGAGAACACGATCAGCGGGATCAGGCCGACGAAGCTGGAGATGCCGACCCACAGCGCCGACTTGGTGATGGCGTAGACCTGCACCGGGACGGCGACGGCGGTGAACTGCACGCCGAAGAAGGACACCGCGTTACCGATGAAGATTCGCCGGTACGGCCCGTGCCGCAACGGCCGGATGTCGATCGCGTGCCGCCGCAAAAAGCCCCGGTTGCTGGTCTGCTGCTGCTGATCGTCCTCGACCGACGTCACGGTGCGAGCCGTTCGATCTTGGTCCCACCGTCCGCCATGACGTACCGCAGCCGGTCGTGCAGGCGGCTCGCGCGCCCCTGCCAGAACTCGACCTCCTCCGGCGCGACCCGGAACCCGCCCCAGTGCGGCGGCGGCTCGATCGACCCGTCCCCGAAGCGCGCCTCGGCCGCGGCCAGCCGGTCGTCGAGATCGGCCCGCGCCCCGATGACGGTCGACTGCGGGCTGGCCCAGGCGCCGAGCTGGGCGCCCCGCGGCCGCACGGCGAAATACTCCTCGGTCTCCTCGCGGTCCACCTTGGCCACGGAGCCGCTCACGATCACCTGGCGATGGAGGTGGTACCACGGGAAGACCAGCGTGGCCCGCGGGTTCCCGGCCAGGTCGTGGCCCTTGCGCGAGTCATAGTTGGTGAAGAACGTGAAGCCGCGCTGGTCGTAGCCCTTGAGCAGCACGGTCCGCGCGGACGGGCGGCCCTCGGCGGAGGCGGTGGCCAGCAGCATCGCGTTGGGCTCGGGGAGGCCGGCGGCCTGCGCGTCGGCGAACCAGGTGGCGAACTGGTCAAGCCAGTTGTCCGCCAGCGAGTCCTCGCTGAACTCGCCGGAGTACTCGGTGCGCATGCGCGATAAATCTTGCGGTGATGTGCTGGGTCTCACCCTCACATCCTTCCTCCGACGATCGAATTTGCGTGAAGATGTGTCATGCAGGACACATCTGAGCCTCCGTTCAGTCGGCAATTACCGCCGACTCGGGTGAAGATGACTTGGAAGTGACACCCCGATTGCCGTCAGGAGTGCGTCATGTCCGATTTCAAGCCGGGACTCGAGGGCGTGATCGCCTTCGAATCGCAGATCGCCGAGCCCGACAAGGAGGGCGGCGCGCTGCGGTACCGCGGCGTCGACATCGAGGATCTCATCGGCCAGGTGTCCTTCGGCAACGTTTGGGCCCTGCTGGTCGACGGGAAGTTCGGCCCGGGCCTGCCGCCCGCCGAGCCGTTCCCGGTGCCGGTGCACTCCGGTGACATCCGCGTCGACGTGCAGTCCGCGGTCGCCATGCTCGCCCCGTACTGGGGCCTGGGCCAGCTGCTGGACATCGAGACCCCGCAGGCCCGCGAGGACCTGGCCCGGGTCAGCGTCACCGCGCTGTCGTTCGTCGCGCAGGCCGCCCGCGGCCTCGGGCTGCCGGCCGTGCCGCAGAAGGAGATCGACAAGGCCGAGACCATCGTCGAGCGGTTCATGCGCCGCTGGCGGGGCGACCCGGACCCGCGGCACGTCAAGGCGGTCGACGCGTACTTCATCTCCGCCGCCGAGCACGGCATGAACGCCTCCACCTTCACCGCCCGCGTGGTCGCCTCCACCGGCGCCGACGCGGCCGCCTGCATCTCCTCCGGCATCGGCGCCCTGTCCGGCCCGCTGCACGGCGGCGCCCCCTCGCGCGTCCTCGGGATGATCGAGGCGGTCGAGCGCAGCGGCGATGCCGAGGGCTACGTGAAGGGCGTCCTGGACCGCGGCGAGCGGTTGATGGGCTTCGGGCACCGGGTGTACCGCGCCGAGGACCCCCGCGCCCGCGTGCTGCGCCGCACCGCCAAGGAGCTCAACGCGCCGCGCTTCGGGGTCGCCGAGGCCCTGGAGAAGGCGGCGCTGGAGGAGCTGCACGCCCGCCGCCCGGACCGCGTGCTCGCGACGAACGTCGAGTTCTGGTCGGCCGTCGTGCTGGACTTCGCCGAGGTGCCGGCGCACATGTTCACGTCGATGTTCACCTGCGCCCGGGTGGCGGGCTGGAGCGCCCACATCCTGGAGCAGAAGGAGCTCAACCGGCTGGTCCGGCCGTCGGCCAAGTACGTCGGCCCGGCGCCTCGCAAGCCGCAGGACGTCGAGGGCTGGGACCGCATCCCGCACGGGGTCTGACTTCACGGTGTGACGCTGGTTAATTTTCTCCGGGGTGCGGCACAGTAGGTGGCAGGATCCGCGAGGTACCCGCTGCCGCCGCACCCCGGGAGTATCCGCATGGCTGACATCCGCATTCCGGACGAGATCAAGCCCAAGGACGGGCGCTTCGGCTCCGGTCCGAGCAAGGTGCGGCCCGAGGCCGTGCAGGCCCTCGCCGGCGTCGCGTCCACGTGGATGGGGACCAGCCACCGCCAGAAGCCGGTCCGCGACCAGGTCGCCCGGCTGCGCCGCGGCCTCGCCGAGCTGTTCAGCCTGCCCGAGGGCTACGAGGTGGTGCTCGGCAACGGGGGCAGCACGGCGTTCTGGGACGTCGCGGTCTTCGGCCTGATCCAGGACCGGGCGCAGTTCGCGAGCTTCGGCGAGTTCGGGGCCAAGTTCGCCTCGGCCGCCAAGAAGGCCCCGTTCCTGGGCGAGCCGACGGTGATCAAGGCCGATCCGGGCACCGGCGCGTTCCTGCGCGCCGAGGACGGTATCGACGCGTACTGCTCGCCGCAGAACGAGACCTCCACTGGGGTAGCGGTGCCGGTGCAGCGTTTGCACGGTACAAACGAGGGCTCTTTGCACTTGACTGACGCAACCTCGGGTGCGGGCGGCCTCGATGTCGACGTCGCCCAGACGGACGTCTATTACTTCGCGCCGCAGAAAGGCTTCGGCTCGGACGGCGGCCTGTGGATCGCGCTCATGTCGCCGGCGGCCATCGCGCGCGCCGCGGAGATCAAGGAGTCGGGCCGCTACATCCCCGACTTCCTCGACCTGCAGACGGCGATCGACAACTCGCGGCTCGAGCAGACCTACAACACGCCGGCCCTGGCCACCATCTTCATGATGGCCGAGCAGGTCGACTGGATGCTGGCCGGCGGCGGCCTCTCGTTCGCGGCCAAGCGCAGCGAGGAGTCGGCGTCGCTCTTGTACGGCTGGGCCGAGCGCTCCAGCGTCGCCACCCCGTTCGTCGCCGACCCGGCGGTCCGCTCCAACGTCGTCGGCACGGTCGACTTCGTCGATGCGATCGACGCCACCGCCATCTCCAAGGCGCTGCGGGCGAACGGGATCGTGGACACCGAGCCGTACCGCAAGCTGGGCCGCAACCAGCTGCGCATCGCGATGTTCCCGGGCGTCGACCCGGCCGACGTCGAGGCGCTGACCGTGTGCATCGACTACGTCATCGAACGGCTCTGAAGTGCTTTTCCTCGGCGCGGCGCACGTCGTTCCAGCTAGGGTTGCCGTACTGTGACCGGAAGGCGCCGGCCGATGGCGCCTAACGCGGGTGGGACGGAGGCACGCGATGCGGCCTGTGCGATTCGTCGCCCTCTCGGAGGACGGCCAGGCGTTCGTCCTTGCCGACGAGGTTGGGCGACTGCTGGCGCTGCCCATCGACGACCGTGTCCACAGTGCCCTGCGGCCTGATCACGCCCACCCGACCAGCACGCCCGAGACCGGCTCCTCGCAGCTCGCGCCGCGCGACATCCAGGCCCGCATCCGCTCCGGCGAATCGGCCGAGGAGGTCGCGCGGGTCGCCGGCGTGCCCGTCGACCGCGTCCTGCGCTACGCCGGCCCGGTTTTGCAGGAGCGGGCCATGCTCGCCCAGCACGCCCGGCGCACGCGGCTGAAGACCTCGGAGCGCGGCTCGTCCCTGGCCGAGGTGGTCGACACCCGCCTCGGGCAGCACGGCATCGACACCGAGAAGATCTCCTGGGACGCGTACCGCCGCGAGGACGGCACGTGGCGGATCACCGCAACCTGGCCCAGCGGCAAGGCGACCGCGCAGGCCGTCTGGGAGCTGGACAAGGCCCGGCAGCTGGTCGCGCCGCATGACGACATGGCGCAATACCTGTGCACCGAGCGCGGCGCCGGGGCCCTCGGCCAGGAGCCGCCCGCCCCCGAGCGCTCGATGCCCAGCCGCGGCGAGACCAGCCGCGGCGACCTCGGCCTGCGCCCCGACGCCGTGCGCAGCGGCGGCCACGAGCCCATGCGCCCCACCACCCCGGAGCGCCGCCCCGGCGGCCGCACGCTGGGCAACGACCCGATCCGGGCCGGCCGCGACGCGCTGCTGGCCTCGCTGGACCGCCCGCTCGGCTCGCAGCCGGGCGAGGAGGCGGCGCCGGTCGTCCAGCCGCCGGCCAAGCACGAGAGCCGCGCGCGGGGTGCGGCGGCGCTGATCGGCCGTTCCCCGTTCGACGAGGACTCGGATCAGAGCAAGGAAGTTCCGGCGGTACCGTCGCTGGCCGTCCTCCGCCCGCGCCGCAACACGACCTCGGCGGCCGGACCGGTCGACCAGCCGTCGGCGGCCAACGAGAAGCCGCGCAAGCGCCTGCCGAGCTGGGACGACGTGCTCTTCGGCGGCGCCCCGGCGGCGCGCGAGACGTCCTGATCGGTTCGCGCTTCTAGGCGGCGCCGTTTCGGCTTTCTGTTGTGCGGAGCCGTTTCGGCTTTCTTTGCGCGGCGCCGTTTTAGCTTCCTTTTGTGCGGCGCCGTGATCACGCGGCGCGCTTCTCGGTGGCGCGATCGCCCGGGCTGAGGTTGCGTGCGCGATAGGTTGGTGTGCATGGAGTACACCAACCTCGGGCGTACCGGTCTCTCCGTCAGCCGGCTCTGCCTGGGCACCATGAACTTCGGCCCCAAGACCACCCCGTCCGACAGCTTCGCGATCATGGACCGCGCGCTGGAGCACGGGATCAACTTCTTCGACACGGCCAACGTGTACGGCTGGAAGATCGGCGAGGGCATCACCGAGACGATCATCGGCAACTGGATCGGCCAGGGCGGCGGCCGGCGCGAGAAGATCGTGCTGGCCACCAAGGTGTACGGGAAGATGCAGGAGTGGCCCAACGGCCAGGGCCTCTCCGCACGCCACATCATCGCCGAGGCCAACGCGTCACTGCGCCGGCTGCAGACCGATTACATCGACCTGTACCAGATGCATCACATCTCCCGCAGCACGCCGTGGGAGGAGATCTGGCAGGCGATGGAGGTGCTCGTCGCCCAGGGCAAGGTGTTGTACGTCGGGTCCTCCAACTTCGCCGGCTGGCACATCGCGGCCGCGCAGGAGTCGGCGAAGTCCCGCCACTTCCTGGGGCTGGTCGCCGAGCAGTGCATCTACAACCTCATGGCGCGCACCGTCGAGCTGGAGGTGCTGCCGGCGGCCCGCCAGTACGGTCTGGGCGTCATCCCCTGGTCCCCGCTGCACGGCGGCCTGCTGAGCGGCGCCCTGGCCAAGATCGCCGCGGGCGAGGCCGGCCGCAGCGGCGAGGGCCGCGCCGCCGACGACCTCGAGAAGAACCGGGCGGCGATCGAGCAGTTCGAGAAGCTGGCCGCCGAGCTGGGCGCGGCCCCGTCCAACCTGGCCCTGGCCTGGCTGCTGGCCCAGGACGGCGTGACGGCCCCGATCATCGGCCCCCGCACGAACGAGCAGCTGGACGGTGCACTGGGCGCGCTGGAGCTGACCCTGACCCAGGAGACGCTGGACCGCCTGGACGAGCTGTTCCCGCCGGTGGGCAAGGGCGGCCCGGGCCCGGAGGCCTGGGCCTGGTAGTTCGTTGTTTGCTGGCGCTGGCTCAGGCCGGCGCCAGCTTCACTTCGGCCAGCACGTCATATTCGGGATGGGGACCGAGCCGGCTCCGCATCAGGTGTACGTCCTGCATGCGCCATTCGGGCCCCCGGTACTGGTCGAGCAGCTCAAGATCCGCGGCCAGTTCCTCTTTTGTGAGCACGTCCCCGGGCCGCGCAATGGTGACGTGCGGCTGCCAGTCCCGCCGGTCGAACGGCAGCCGATGCCTGCGCAACGCCTTCCGCACCGCGACGCCGAGCTGCTGGAGTTTTCTGCCCTCGTCATCGGTCTCCAGCCCCGCGACCAGGTGCTTGAACTGCCGGCGCCCAAGCGTCTTCCCCCCGGCAATGCGCACCGTGGGCGCCGCTGCCGTTTCGAGCTCGTGCAACGCTTGGATCGCGGTAGCGGCATCCTCAACCTCCCCGATGAACGCCACGGTGAGATGCCACCGCTCGGGCGAAGCGAGCCGCACGGACCGCTCCCGAGGCCGCGCCACGGCCAGTTGGTCCACCATGTGCTTGAAGTGCTCCCGCACCTCGACCGGCGGGTACGCCGCCATGAACACCCTCAAACGCTGTTACCGCTTCCTATCTCCTTGCGCAGCACAAGCCCGGCCCGCTGCAACTCCCCCTCGACCCGAAGCCGCTCCAGCTCCCGATCGATCCCCGCCACCTCGTCGAGATGCTGCTCAATGTCCAGCTGCGCGCAGGCGGTGTGCAGCCCTTCGTCATACGCCTCCTGCACCGCCACAAACCAAACCCGCGACCGCGTCGCCACACTCTCCCGGAGCCGATTGAGCCGCCGCAGATCCCCGGCGACCTGCTCGATCGGCGGCCCCACGAGCCGCCCGTCTTCCTTGCTTTCGTCACCTTCGCGCGGCGCCCGCCCGATCCGCCACTTCGTCCTGGGCTCCTCCGCCCGCCGCCGCCGCGTCCGCTCATCGAGCCGCGCACGGGCCCGCTTGGGCAGCCGCCGCCGAACCCGCTCCCACCCGTGGGGAATGGCTTCACCCCCGGACATGAGCAGCACGCACACAAAACACGGAGCCACGGCGATCAGCCCAATGACTCCAGCCACCAGCAGGCCGTGCAGGACGCCCACGTTTTGAGACTAAGCTCACACGAGAACGACCGCCACCGATTTGCCCTCCTTCGCCACGCCAACTTCCCCACCTCCGTTCCGCGTGTCTCCCACCCCGCAACCGCCGCCCCCGCCGCATGACGGACTGCGGAGAACGACCACACCATTGCCACGCCGCGACGATGGCAGGCGGGGCTTTGCCGCCACGTTCGACCGGTAGTCGCCTCGAAGCATCGGCCCCCTCGAAGCGTCGGCCCCTTCGAAGCGTCGGCCCTGGAGGTCATCGAGCCGGCAGAGGCACTGTGCCAACGCCGCGCCGAGGCGATCGCCGCTCGGAAGATGATCGCCGCGTCGCCGAGCAAAGAACCGGTCGCCACCACGCGCGAGCGCAGCTCAGCTCGACTGACCGCACTCCTCGCACTCGCCGCCCGCCCCACGCAACCACACGCACTCGCCGCACGCCCCGCGCAGTCGCCGCACGCCCGCGCACCGCACGCACCCGCCGCGCGCCGCACGCACCCTTCGCGTCCCCGCGCACTCGGCCCGCACACCCGCGCACTCGCAACGCCGTCCGCGCCCGCGCCGCACGCACTCGCCGCACGCATCCGCCGCACGCCCCGCGCACTCGCTGCGCGCCGCGCGCACCTGCAAGGCCGTTCGCGCCACGCGCGCCGCACACCCGGCGGACTTGCCGCACACGACACGCCCCGCGCACTTCGCAACGCCGCACACGCCGCGCCACCGCGCGCACTCGCAATGCGGCCCGCGACCCACGCACTCGCTGCGCGCCCCCGCGCACTCGCCGGGCAGCCCTTCGGCGGTGGGTGAGGCCGAGCAGGCGCCGCCCCCTCGTCGTCGCCTGCTCAGCCATCACCGCCAGGTTCCCGGGGGCCCGCCCGGGAAGGGCTTACTGCGTGCCGGCCCTCAGCAGAGTCCGGAGCTCCGCGATTGCCTCCTCGTCACCCTTCACCTCGATCGGTTGATGCACATCGGTCGTTGGGTTCGATTCGCGTGCCCAAAGCCATCGCAGAAGTGCGACCGGAGAGCCCGTTACCGTCGCGGAAGGTGGAGGCGTCGTGACGGAATCGTCGATTGCGGTGACGAGGACGTGCTGGGGCGTGGCCTGGACCTGCCAGCAGCGGGCCGCCGGGAGCATGCGGATCTCGGCCACGTGACCCTTGGCCTGGGCCAGCGGCTGCTCGAAGTCCTCCGTCCACTGGGTCGAGCCGTAGCCGACGAAGAGCTCCAGCACCTCGTCGACGCCGTCCGCGGCCAGGTCGTCGGGGATCGGGGCCGGGTCGGCGTTGTGGGCGATCTCGGCGTCGAGGCGGTGGATGAGCGTCTCCTGAGCCATCCGGCGGATCCAGAACTTGACCGTCTGGTCGGCGGAGTGCCAGGTGGTCGCCTGGTCGCCGTCGTGGCGGCGGGAGAACTCGTGGGTGAGCGCACCGTACCCACGGTCGAGCAGGGCGATCGGCTCCTCCGTGGTCTCCGGCGGCCACGGATCGGGCCAGGAGCCGAGCCGCATGACCTCGGCCTTGTGCAGGTACACCATGCCGACATGGCGCACCAGATCGCCCACGGTCCACAGCGGGCAGGTTGGCACCTTGGCGGTCAGACCGGCCCCCGCGACCTCTCGCAGGCGCATGTAGTCGGCGGCCAAACACTGCAACAGTCGCGATCGCTCCATGCCCGTGACTCAACCACACAGGTACGACAAAAACGCCGACGGCCGCACCAACACGATGCGGCCGCCGCCATCAAGTTCCCAACCGACTACCGAACCGCAGGTCGCACGGCCGGCACCCCCGAAGCCCGCTCGTGAACGTGCACGTGCAGGCGGGGCCGCAAGCCCACATGGATGCGCCCGCCGGCCCGGCGCAGCTGCAGCACGCCCAGGACCACCGCAGCGATCAGCGAGATGCCGCCGCCCACCAGCACGCCCGAGCGCGGGCCGTACTGTTCCGCGCACCAGCCGATGACGAGTGAGCCGATCGGCGTGCTGCCGAGGAAGACGAGCACGTACAGGGCCATCACCCGGCCCCGGAAGGCCGCGTCGGTGCCCAGTTGGACCCGCTGGTTCGCCGCCTGCGCGAAGTAGATCATGAAGAATCCGGTCGGCACCAGCAGTACAACCGCGGCAACGAAATTTGGGGAGAATCCGACGAGCGTCTCGAATCCGGCGAACAGGATGGCCGCCGCCAGAACACGATAAACCGACGGTCGGGCGCGCCGCCGCGAGCTCGCCAGGGCACCGGCCAGGGCGCCGATCGCGATCGCGGTGGTGAGCAGGCCGAAGTACTTCGCGTCGACGTGGAATTCCACGCGCGCCAGCACGGCCAGGGTCAGCTGGAAGTTGAAGCCGAACAGGCTCACCACGAAGACGAGCAGGATGGCCAGGCTGAGGTCGGGGCGCTGCCAAACGTACCGCAGACCGTCCACGGTGCGCGCCTCGCTGGCGGCGATGGCGTCGCGCTCCACACGGTACAACTCGGCGGGTGTCATTCGGGCCAAGGAAACCAGCGGCGCGGTGCAGAGGACGGCCGTGAGCAGGAAGATCGGGCCGGTCTTGTCGTGCAGGAGCGCGATGATCACCCCGGCGACGGCGGGCCCGACGATGCGCGCGGTGTTGAAGGTCGCCGACGACAGCGACAGCGCGTTGGGCAGCAGGTCCTTGTCGACCAGTTCGGAGACGAACGACTGGCGGACCGGGGTCTCGATGGCGCTGATGACGCCGAAGAGCGCGGCGGTCACGAAGACCCACCACAGGTTCGCGATCCCGATGACGACGAGCACGCCGAGCAGGGTGGCCACCACGGCGGACGCGGCGTTGGCGAACAGCAGCAGGCGCCGCTTGTCGAAGCGGTCGGCGAGCTGGCCGCCGTAGAGGGTGAGCAGGAGTACCGGCGTGAATTGCAGCGCCGTGACGACGCCGAGCGCGGATGCGGAGTTGTCCGAGAGCTGCAGGACGAGCCAGTCCTGCGCGGTGAACAGCATCCAGGTGCCGAGGAGCTTGATGAGCTGACCGATGGTGAACAGACGGTAATTGCGAACCTGTAACGAGCCGAACGTGGTGCCGATCATGCGCTGCGCCCGATCCTCCCCAATATCTCGGCGGCCTTGGTCAGCACCTCTCGTTCCTCCGGGGTGAGGGCCATGAGCTGCTTGGCGAGCCACTCGTCGCGGGTGCGGCGGTGCTCGGCCACGACGGCGCGACCCGACTCGCTGGCGGCGAGGATGACCTGCCGGCCGTCGGTCGGGTGCGGCGAGCGCTGGATGAGACCGCGGTCCTCCAGCTTCGCGACGATCTTGGTGAGGGTGGGCGGCTGCACCCGCTCGACCTCGGCCAGCTCGCGCGGCGTCAGGGCGCCGTTGAGCTCCAGGCTGGTCAGCGCCGACAGCTGCGTGATCGTGAGGTCGCCGATGGGGCGGGCCTGACGCAGGCGGCGGTTGAGGCGGGTGATGCTGTCCCGAAGGGCCGCCGCGAGCTGGGCGGCGGCGAGTCTGGGCACTCGAACCATCACGATAGTTAGCTTACCTAATGAGCATGGCTAACGACCTGTGCCATCGGTCACGGATGTGCGGCGCCAGGAGGTACCGTGTGCACCGTGACCACGCCGCCCAAGCCGCTCGACCCGCCGATGGTGCCCTTCGCCGTCGTGGGCATCGCGCTGTGGATCATCGCCCTGCTGGTCATGCTCCCGTTCCGCGACGACCTGGCCGCGCACGGGCACGGCAACTGGTTCGGCATCGCGGTCGCGGGTGCGATCTGGGGCATTCCGGGTCTGACCGCGATGGTTGTGCACGACCGGAACCGGCGGCGGCGCCGGGCCCGGGAGCAGGCGGCGTCCGATTCGTTCAAGACGGACGCGCCGACCGCACAATAGCGTGGCGCGCATGAGACTGAACGTATTCGGCCTGGTCGTGGCCGACATGCCACGCGCGCTCGCCTTCTACCGCCGGCTGGGCCTGGACGTGCCCGAGGCCGAGGACAAGAGCCCGCACGTGGAGCACGTGCTCGACGGCGGCGTCAAGCTCTGCTGGGACACCGTCGAGACGGTGCGCTCGTTCATGCCCGACTGGTCCCCGCCGACGGGTGGCAGCCGCGTCGGCCTCGCGTTCGAGTGCGCGTCGCCCGCCGAGGTCGACCGGGTCTACGGCGAGCTCGTCGACGCCGGGCACGACGGCCACAAGGAACCCTGGGACGCGTTCTGGGGCCAACGCTACGCCGTCCTGCACGACCCCGACGGCAACAGCGTCGAGCTCTACGCCGCCCTCTGAAGCAGAGCCTGCATCGGTACTCCGGCCAGCGCCTTCACATCGCGCGCCAAGTGGGCCTGGTCGGCGTACCCGGCGCTCGCGGCCGCCGCGGCATACGCGACACCGCCCCTGGCCAGCCCCAATGCGTCCTGCAGGCGGAGGATGCGGGCGAGGGTCTTGAGGCCGTAGCCGTACAGCGCCAGTCCTCGCCGGTGCAGCTGCCGCTCGCTCAACCCGACCTCGGCGGCGATCCCGGCCACCGTCCACCCGGCGCGCAGGCGGGCCGTCAGCCGCGGGGCCAACGGGTCCGGCTCCCGGTCGGCCGCCATCCTGAGCAGCACGGACTCGAGCTCGGCCGCGGGGTCGGCGGCCTCGTCGAGCCGTTCGGTCAGCCGGCGCGCTGTCGTTTCAGACCAAAGAGCCCGCAGTGGTACCCGCTGATCGCGCAACTCCCACGCCGGCACCCCGAGCAGCGCCGGACCCTGGCCGGGCGCGAATCGCACCGCGACGGATCGCTGGCCGGCGGCGCTCCACGACAGGTGCGCCGTCGTGTCGGGACCGGCGACATACAGCTCACCGTCGCTGTGGATGACGTCCATGCAGCCGTCGGGAAGGATACGCGCGGGCCCGTGCCGGCGCGAACGCTTGCTCCATACAACGGCGCCGCGCAGCCGCGACGCTCGCTCGACGTACCCGAACTCAGCCGTGCCCATAGGGCTCGGCGGGTTCGTCGCCGTCCACGGAGCCGGGCGTGTGGCCGACCGCGACCTCCTCGACCTCACTGTCGTCGAAGACCGTCGGCAGCTCGTCGACCGCCTGGACCTGCTCGACCAGCACCTCGGAGTGCGCGCCGCAGCCGTGGTCGGCCGAGACCACCTGGGCGTCGTCGGGCGCGTACTCGTTGCCGCACACCCCGAACGCCAGCCGCAGCGACCCGGCCAACTGCAGGTAGAAGCCGCACGAGCCACAGCGGGCGGCGGCCGGTGCGCCGACCGAGATGGGCGCGTTGGGACCGCGATCGCCGTCGTACCAGCGCTGGGCCGTCTCCAGCCGCCCGTCCCGGGACATCACCCGGGCGCGGCCGAGGCCGATCTCGCGGTTGACCTCCTCGACGGCCGGGTCGTCGGACTGCATGTACCCGGGCTGCAGCCGCGGGTCGTCCGGCGGCGTCGGCAGCAGGTCGCCGACGCCCAGGTCACCGGGCTGCAGGCGCTCCTGCCAGGGCACCCACTCGGGCGCGCGCAGGGCCTCGGGGCCGGGCAGCAGCGTCGACTCGCAGATCGTGACCTGCTTGCTGCGCGGGATGCGGGTCACGCTCACGGCCCAGCGCCAGCCGCGGTACCCGGGCAGCCCGCACTCGAAAAAGTGCGTGACCAACCGTTCGCCCTCGGCCACGACGCCGAGATGGGCGCCGATGTGGTCGGGATCGACGACATCCAGGCCCTGCAGGGCGACCTCGACCGCGTCCGTCAGGACCTGGTCGGGCTTGGCGGCGCGGCCGCTTCCTCGCGTGGGTGCAGTCGAGGCAGTCACGGGTCCATTCTTGCTCATCGCCGCGCAGCTTGAGCACGGCGCCCCGTACGGATCTTCTCTTTCGCGTTGATCACACGCTCGGCCCGGTTGAGCACGGCGCACCGTACGGATCTCTCTTTGGTGTTGATCACACGCTCCGCCCGGGTTGAGCACGGCCCGTACGGCTCGTCTTTTTCGCGTTGATCACACGCTCCGCCCATGTTGAGCACGACGGCGCGGCGCGGGGGCCGAAAGTGTCGTACCCATGGTTCAGGATGGTGGCATGTCGGTGATTCGAGGAGTGGCGCAGACCGTGGTGACCACCGTGCGCGCGGCACGGGTCGCGACGGTGGGCACCACGCGCGCGGGCCGGTTCCTCGGGCGCAACCTGCTCCGCGTGCGCGAGCGCGGGGCCGGCGGCGAGGCCGGCATGCTGCGCCTGCTCGACCTGCACGCGGCCTCCTGCGCCGGCGACGCCCTGGTCGCCCTGGGTCTGGCCGGGACCGTCTTCTTCTCGGTGCCGGCCGGCGAGGCCCGCGGCCGCGTAGCCCTCTACCTGCTGATCACCATGGTCCCGTTCGCCCTGCTCGCCCCGGTCGTCGGCCCGGTGCTCGACCGGTTCCGGCACGGCCGGCGTTACGCGCTCGCGGTGACCATGCTGGGCCGCGCCTTCCTGGCCTTCATGCTCTCCGACCACCTGTCGAGCTGGGCGCTCTATCCCGCCGCGTTCGGCATGCTCGTGCTGTCCCGGGCCTATGGGGTGGCCCGCAGCGCCGCCGTGCCCCGGGTCCTGCCGCCCGGCCTGGGCCTGTCCGAGGCCGGCGCACGAGCCTCGGTCTTCGGCACGTTCGCCGGCGCCATCGCCCTGCCGATCGGCCTGCTGGCCGGCCAGTGGGGCCCGCAGTGGCCGCTGCGGGTGTCGATCCTGGTCTTCCTCTGGGGCATGGTGACCGCCCTGCGACTGCCGCCCCGCGCCGACTCCGACCCGCCGGAGACCGTCCCGCGCCTGTTCAAGGGGGCCCTGGGCGGGCGCAAGGTGCTCAGCGGCCGCGTGGTGATCGCCGCGCTGATCGGGAGCGCCACGCTGCGAGCGCTGTTCGGCTTCCTGACGTTGTACCTCGCGTTCGCGATCAAGGAGGGCACGCTCCCGGTACGCCTGCTGGCCTGGAACCTCTCCCAGCAGGTGGCGGTCGTCGTGGTGGCGGCCGCCCTGGGGGTGGGGTCGTTCCTCGCCACGGCCATCGGCACGAGGCTGCGCATCCACCGGCCGGCGCTCCTGCAGGCCATCGGCTTGGTGCTGGCCGCCTTCGTGGCAATCCTGGCCGCCGACCGCGGCTCCCTGGGCATGGTGGCCCTGCTGTGCCTGTTCACGGCGGTCGCGAGCGGCCTGGCCAAGCTGGCCGTCGACGCCTCCATCCAGGAACGCATCGACGAAAACGTCCGGGCCAGCGCGTTCGCCCACTCCGAAACCCTGCTCATGATCGCCTGGGTACTCGGTGGCGCAGTCGGCCTCATCCCCTTCGGCGGCCAGTGGGGCCTGATCGTCGCCGCGGTGTTCGTGACCCTGGGGGCGGTGCGGGCCCTGTACTCCGCCGTAGTCCTCCGCAAGGAAAAGCTGCGCGGCGCCCCACCGGACGTGGCCGACAGCGACGCCACGACGGTCGCCACGCCCGCGACCCCGGCCTCGTCGAGCGGCTCGAACGCCTCTGGCGGTTCTGGCAGCTCGGGCGCCTCCGGCAACGTCGGCAGCCAGGGTGCTTCGCGCGGCTCGAACGCCTCTGGCGGATCTGGCAGCTCGGGCGCGTCAGCCAACCCCGGCGGCCCGGGTGCTTCCCGCAGCTCAGGCGGTTCGGGCGGTTCGGCTGCCTCGGACGCTCCGACCGCGCCGTGGACCGCTCCCGGCAGGGCTTCGGGCGGCGAGCGCACGACGGTTCCTCGACCGGCCACCGCGCCCGAGGATCAGGGGAAGCGGTGGTTCGGGTTCGGCAAACGGCGCGGGTCCGAGCCGTCGACGGCACCCACGGCGGGAACCTCGGCTCCAGGCGCGGGCCCCTCGGCTTCACGCACCGCGAGAACGACGGCATCAGCAGCGGCGGGAACCTCGGCCGGGGGCAGAGCAGGGTCTTCGGCTTCGCGCACTGCGGGGACCTCACCTGGCGGCGCGGCGGGCACGTCGTCTTCGCGCACCGCGGGAAGCTCGAGCGGAGCCACGGCGGGCACGTCGTCCTCGCGCACCGCGGGGACCTCGACCGGAGCCACGGCGGGAAGCTCGACCGGGGCCGCGGCGGGGTCCACGACCGGGGCCGAAACCGCGAACGACGTGCGGAAGACCACCGAGACGAGGAAGATGCCCGCCGTGGAGGTTGAGGACGGTTCGCCGCTGGCGCCGCCGGGGTACACCCTGTACCGGCCGTCGGGGACCGATCCAACGGCGCGGCTGGAGGACGACGAGCGATGAGACCGTTCCTGGGGTACTCGCGGACGCTGATCGTGACCGCGGTCGACGCCGAACGGGAGAGCGTGCTGGCCGGGCTGGGCCTTGAGGGGCAGCCGACCGACGCGCTGGAGACCGGGGCGCCCGTCGTGGTGGCCGCGTGCGGCGTGGGCCCGGCGGCCGCCGCGGCCGTGACCTCGCAGTTCCTGACCACGGCCATGCACCTGGGCCCGGCGTTCGACCTGGTCCTCTCGGCCGGCATCGCGGGCGGCTTCGCCGGCCGCGTCGAGATCGGCGGCCTGGTCGTCGCCACCGAGTCCATCGCCGCCGACCTGGGCGCGGAGTCGGAGGACGGCTACCAGAGCGTCGACGAACTGGGCTTCGGCTCATCGAGGTGCGACGCTGACCCGGCACTGCTGCGTACGCTGCGGCAGGCCCTCCCGGAGGCGGTCGGCGGCCCGGTCCTGACCGTGTCGACCGTGACCGGCTCGGCCCGCTCCAAGGAGGCCGTCCAGAAGCGCCACCCCGACGCCGTGGCCGAGGGCATGGAGGGCTTCGGCGTCGGCTCCGCGGCCCGCCTCTGGCCCGGCACCGCCTTCGGCGAGATCAGAACCGTCTCCAACGCCGTCGGCCCCCGCGACCGCGGCGCCTGGCGAATCCCGCAGGCCCTCGCCTCACTCCGCGAAGTGTTCGCCACCCTCGCCGCCCGCTGAAACCGCCTACTGAAACCGCACGCCGTGGTGGGCCGGCAGACGCCGCCCTCGCCGCACGCTGACGTTGCCCGTCGTGGTGGGGTGGCCGACGCCGCCGTCGCCGCATGCAGACGCCGCACGCTGAGGTTGGGCGCTGACGTTGCGCGCCGTGGTGGGACGGCAGGCACGACGCTCGCCGCTGGCTGACGTCGGCCGGTGGTGTGGAGCAGCAGATGCCACCGTGGCCGCGCGCTGACGTTGGGCGCCGTGGTGGGGCGGCGGACACGACCCGTCGACTGACACCGGGTCGCGTGGTGGAGCGGCACAACTCGGCCTTGTCGCGTGGTGCGGTTGGGTGCGGGGTGGGGCGGCGGACACGACCCGTCGACTGACACCGAGCTGCGGGGTGGAGCAGCACAAAGCCGGCCTTGTCGCGGGATGCGGTTGGGTGCGGCGGTGGGGCGGCAGAGTCGTGAGGGTCACAGTTGGGGTTTCGTTACTCGGGGTGCGGGCTTCGCCGGGAGGGCTAGATTCGGGTTTGTGACGCTTTCGCTCGCCTTTTCGCCGTGTCCGAATGACACGTTCGTCTTCCACGCGCTGACGCATGGGCTGGTTCCCGGGGCGCCTGACTTCGACGTGACCTTCGCTGATGTTGACGTCACCAACACCGCTGCGCTCAGTGGGCGGTTCGATCTGGTCAAGGTTAGTTATGCGGCGTTGCCTTGGCTGTTGGACAAGTACACGTTGTTGCCGTGTGGTGGGGCGCTCGGGCGGGGGTGTGGGCCGCTCGTGCTGACCAAGGACCAGAGCATCGCGTCGCTTGAAGGCCGGACTGTGGCGGTGCCGGGGGATCGGACCACCGCCTATTTGCTCATGCGGCTGTGGTCGGCCGGGGAGCCGCCGGCGCGTATTGAGGTTGTGCCGTTCGCGGAAATTATGCCGGCCGTTGCGGCTGGGAAGTTTGATGCCGGACTGGTGATTCACGAGGCTCGGTTCACGTATCAGCGGTATGGGCTGCACGCGCTTGCAGATCTCGGTGAGTGGTGGGAGAGCGACACCGGGTTGCCGATTCCGCTCGGGGCGATTCTTGCGCACCGGGATCGGGTCGATCCGGAGCAGGCTACCGCTTGGATCAAGGAGTCGGTGCGGCTGGCTTGGGAGAACCCGCAGGTCAGCCGGGGCTTCGTGCTTGAGCATGCGCAGGAGATGGAGCAGGCGGTGGTCGATCAGCACATCGCGCTGTACGTGAACGAGTTCACCGCCTCGCTCGGGCCTGATGGGCACGCTGCGGTGGACGCGCTGCTCAATCGGGCCGCGGCCGAGGGACTCGTCCCCGCCACGCCGCTGGCGAAAGCCTGAACCACGCCGCTGGCGAAAGCCTGAACCACGCCGCTGGTGAAAGCCTGAACCACGTCGCTGGCGAAAGCCTGAACCACGTCGCTGGCGAAAGCCTGAACCACGTCGCAACTCAAGCTTGAAATGCAAAAGGGCCCGCCGTGCAGTACAAACGGCGGGCCCTTTTCTTTGAAAAACAGCGCTAGACCTCGAGCTCCCGCGCGACCAGATGGACGGCCTCGGCGACCGTGCGGGCGGTCTTGCGGTCCGGGAAGCGGCCGCGCTGGAGGTCGGGTTGGATCTTCGCCTCCAGAACCTTGATCATGTCTTCGATGAGGCCGTGGAGCTCCTCAGGCGGGCGGCGGCTGGCCACCGCCCGGGCCTCGGTCACCGACGGCGGCGCTTCGAGGAGTTTGACCTGCAGGGCCTGGCTGCCCTTGCGGCTCTCGACCACCCCGAACTCGACCCGCTGACCGGTCTTCAACTCACCCACGCCCGACGGCAGTGCCGCCTTGTGCACGAAGACGTCTCCACCGTCGTCGCTGGTGAGGAATCCGAAACCCTTCTCCTGGTCGTACCACTTCACTCGACCCGTCGGCACGCTGCCCTGCTCCCCAGTGTCGGACCCGGTCCCGGGCGGGCCGCGTCAACGGGCGCCCGGGATTGCACACCAAGGCTAGTCACCCGAAACGGCACTTCCAACCGAGATCATGCCTTGGAGAAACGCCGGAAACGGGTACAGATCGGGGAAGACGACCGTTGCTCCGGCGTCTTGAAGTTCTTCGGCCGAGCAGGGGCCGGACGTGACGCCGACGACCGGGATGCCGGCCAGGACGCCGGCCTGCATGTCGGCCACGTGGTCGCCGACGTAGAGCGCGGCGCCGATCTCGCGCAGGACCTCCGCTTTCTGCGCGTGGAAGACGTCGCCGTGGACCTGGTCGACCTCGATGCCCATGTGCGCCAGGTGGAGCTCGACGAGGCGCCCCAGCTTCGAGCTGATGACGGCGATCTGCGCGGGCACACGCCGTACCGATGCCAAGGCTTCTAATGCTCCTGGCAGGGCGATTGAGGGCGTTATGGCGTGGTCCGGGTAGAGCGCCCGATAGATCCCGACCGCTTCCTCGATGCGGTCGGAGGGGAACCACTCCGCCATTTCCAGGCGGAGCGGCGGCCCTAGGCGACTGACGGCCAGGTCGGCGTCGACATGGACCCCCGTGCTCGCGGTCAGCGCGCGCCAGGTCGCAGCGATGCCGAGCCGTGTGTCGAGGAGCGTCATGTCAAGGTCAAAGCCAATGACAACCGGTTGTTGAGACACCCTTAAGGATGCCCAGGTCACAGTAGGTATGCCAGCGAAATACAACCACGATCTCCTATTGACGAGTGAGATCCAGGCCACTACCGTCATCACAACTTTTAGGAAAGTTTCCTAAGAGACCATCCAGGAGACGCGATGAAACGATCCGTCCGCAACGGCCTCATCGTCGCCGCCGCTTTGGCGGTCGCGGGGGCCGTCGTGCCAATCGTCACGACTACCGCCAATGCCGCCGGCAACCTCAGTGCGACGTTCACGGTCGACCAGGACTGGGGCTCCGGCTGGGGCGCCAGCTACAAGATCACCAACGGGACCGCCAGCACGATCAACGGGTGGACGCTCGAGTTCGACCTGCCCGCGGGTGGTCAGATCACCAGCTTCTGGGACGCCGACGTGACCCGCTCGGGTCAGCACTACGTCGCCAAGAACAAGTCGTGGAGCCCGACCCTGGCCGCGGGCGCGAGCTTCAGCTGGGGCATGAACGGCTCCGGCGCCAAGCCGCCGACCAACTGCACGATCAACGGCGTCGCGTGTAGCGGGGGCTCCCCGACCACCGCCCCGCCGACCACGACCAAGCCGCCGACGACGCCGCCGGTCACCACGTCGCCGACGAGCACCACCAAGCCGCCGACGACCCCGCCGCCCACCACGACCACGCCGCCCGCCACCGGCAGCAAGAAGGTCGTCGGGTACTTCGCGGAGTGGGGCGTCTACGGCCGCAACTACCACGTGAAGAACATCGAGACGAGCGGCTCGGCCGCCAAGCTCACCCACATCCTGTACGCGTTCGGCAACACCACCGGCGGGCGCTGCTCGATCGGTGACAGCTACGCGGACTACGACAAGGCCTACACCGCGGCCGACTCGGTCGACGGCGTCGCCGACACCTGGGACCAGCCGCTGCGCGGCTCGTTCAACCAGCTGAAGAAGCTCAAGGCGATGCACCCCGGCCTCAAGGTCATCTGGTCGTTCGGTGGCTGGACCTGGTCGGCCGGCTTCACGCAGGCCGCGCAGAACCCGACGGCCTTCGCCGACTCCTGCTACAACCTGGTCAACGACTCCCGCTGGGCCGGTGTCTTCGACGGCATCGACATCGACTGGGAGTACCCGAACGCGTGTGGTCTGCAGTGTGACGGCTCCGGCCCGAACGCCTACAAGAGCGTGATCGCCGCGCTGCGCGCTAAGTTCGGCTCGTCGAAGCTCGTCACGTCGGCCATCACCGCCGACGGTAGCAACGGCGGCAAGATCGACCTCACCGACTACGCCGGTGCGGCCGCGAACCTCGACTGGTTCATGCCGATGACGTACGACTACTTCGGCGCCTTCGCCGCGCAGGGCCCGACGGCTCCGCACTCGCCGCTGTCCTGCTACTCGGGCATCCCGACCGCCGGCTTCTGCTCCGAGGCCGCGATCACCAAGCTCAAGAGCAAGGGCATCCCGTCCAACAAGCTGCTCCTGGGCGTCGGCTTCTACGGCCGCGGCTGGACCGGCGTCACCCAGGCCGCTCCGGGCGGCACCGCCACCGGCGCGGCCCCGGGCACCTACGAGGCCGGCATCGAGGACTACAAGGTCCTCAAGAACTCCTGCCCGGTCACCGGTACCGTCGGTGGCACCGCCTACGCCAAGTGCGGGAACAACTGGTGGAGCTACGACACGCCCTCGACGATCAACAGCAAGATGGCGTACGCCAAGGCGCAGAGCCTCGGTGGTGCCTTCTTCTGGGAGCTCTCGGGTGACACCAGCAACGGCGAGCTGATCACCGCGGTGAGCAGCGGCCTGAAGTAAGCAGGAAACAGCGCCGGAGAGGGCGGGCCCGCCGGGCCCGCCCTCTTTTGTCGTACCGGCCGGTTAGCGTATGAGGCGAGATGACGACTTCGCTGGCCGACCATTTGCGCGCCCTGCCCGACGACGAGCTGACGGCGCTCATCCGCCTGCGCCCCGACCTGGTCATCCCGCCCCCGTCAGACTTCTCGGCGCTCGCGCACCGAGCGCAGTCCCGGGTGGCGGTGGCCCGCGCGCTGGACGCCCTGGACCAGTTCACGCTGGAGATTCTGGACGCGTTGCGGTACACCCGCGTCGGTCACAGCTCGTCGGCCGAAGCGGTGCTGGCGCTCACCGCGCAGTCGGGCGTGGAGGCGGCGCGCGTGCGGGCCTCGATCGACCGGTTGCGCGCCTATGCCGTGGTCTACGGCCCCGACCAGGCGCTGCGGATCGTGGGGGCGGTGGACGAGGTCTGCTCGCCGTACCCGGCCGGGCTGGGGCGCCCCGCCGAGGAGCTCGATCCGGTGGCCGGCGCGCTGGTCGCCGACGCCGCCGGGCTGCGCCGCACGCTGCTGGCCGCCTCCCCCGCCGCCCGCGCCGTGCTCGACCGCCTGGCCGCCGGGCCGCCGGTCGGCACCGTCTCCGCCGCCGTCCTGCAGGCCGAGTCCGACTCGCCGGTCCGCTGGCTGGTCGACCGGCACCTGCTGGTCGCCGTCGGGCGCGACGCCGTGGAGCTGCCGGTCGAGGTCGCGCTCCTGCTGCGGCGCGAGGCCGGTCCGCTCGGCCAGCTGCACCCCGACCCGCCGCCGATGGAGACCCCGCAGCGCGAGCCGGCCCAGCTGGATCGCGCGGGCGCGGGGCAGGTGCTGGAGCTGGTCCGCAACGCCGAGGCGCTCATCGAGACGATGGGTCAGGATCCCCCGGCCGTACTGCGCTCAGGTGGCCTCGGCGTCCGCGAGCTGCGCCGCTACGCCAAGACCGTCGGCGTGGACGAGCAGCAGGCGGCGCTGCTGGTGGAGATCGTGGCCGCGGCCGGGCTGATCGGCGAGGAGATCGTCGACAACAAGCGGGTCGAGAGCGTGTTCCTGCCCACCGTCGCGTACGACGCCTGGCGCGCCTTCGGCATCGCCGCCCGCTGGCACCGGCTGGCCGTGGCCTGGCTCACCATGAGCCGCGCACCCGCCCTGGTCGGCCAGCGCGACGACCGCGACCGCCCGCTCAACGCGCTCGCCCCGGAGCTGTCCCGGCCCGGCGCCCCGGCCCAGCGCCGCGCCGCCCTGCAGGTGCTGGCCGACCTGGCCGCCGGCTCGACCGCGGCCCCGGCGGCGGTGGTCGAGACGCTGACCTGGCGCGCGCCGCGGCGGATCACCCGGGGCACCTCGGCGGGCATCGAGGCGAGCCTGGCCGAGGCGGCCTTCGTCGGGCTCACCGGGTTCGACGGGATGACCGGCTACGGACGGCTGCTGCTGGCCGAGCTCGCCGCGGAGGCCCCCGATCCGGAGGACCCGCTGGGGATCGGCTCGCCGGAGGGGTACGCGCTGTCCGGCTCGGCCGCCCTCCTCGACACGCTGCTGCCCACGCCGGTCGACCACGTGCTGCTGCAGGCCGACCTGTCGGTGATCGTGCCCGGGCCGCCCGAGCCGACCCTGGCCGGCGAGCTGGAGCTGCTCGGGCAGCAGGAATCGGCCAGCGTGTACCGCATCACGGCCGACACGGTCCGCCGCAGCCTCGACGCCGGCTACTCGGCGGCCGACCTGCACGCGCTGCTCGCCCGGCGCTCGCGCACGCCGGTGCCGCAGACGCTGTCGTACCTCATCGACGACGTGGCGCGCCGGCACGGCGGGATGCGGATCGGCTCGGCCAACTCCTACGTGCGCAGCGACGACGAGACGGTGATCGCCGAGGTGCTGGCCGACCGCCGCCTGCAGCCGCTGGGCCTGCGCCGGCTGGCCCCGACCGTGCTGGCCTGCCGCCACACGCCGACCCGGCTGCTGGAGGCGCTGCGGGAGGCCGGATACCCGCCGGTCCAGGAGGACTCGACCGGCGCGGCCGTGCTGACCCGGCCCAAGTCGCGCCGCGGGGCACCGCGCCCGACGTGGGCCTCGCGCGGGGTCGAGGACCCGACGGCGGCGGTACGGCTCTCCGCCCCCCGGCTCGCCGGCGTCATCGAGCAGATCCGCCGGGGCGACGCCGCGGCCCGGGTCGCGCGGCGCGCTCCGGTGACGGTGCGGGCCAACGGGGCCTCGGGCGCCACGCACACGGAGGCGCTGGAGGTGCTGCAGCAGGCGCTGCGGGAGAAGACGCGGGTCTGGGTCGGCTACGTCGACGCGCACGGGGCTACCGCGTCGCGGCTGGTCCGGCCGGTGTCGATGGGGTCGGGGTACCTGCGGGCGGAGGACGAGCGCACGGAGATGCTGCACACGTTCGCCCTGCACCGCATCACGGGGGCGGTGCCCGAGGCGGAGGCTTAGGCCCCATTGCGCCATGACGTGCCGCCCCGAGTCCACCTGGTGCGGTCTTGAGGGGGTGTGGGTGGAGCGAAGCTCCCCCACTGCTCTTCAGGACATCGAACGGTAGTCAACAGTGCCCGACAGACCGTCCGCTGCTTCCTAATTCGCCCTGGCCGTGCCGATGATGGCGACGACCAGGAGCAGCACGGCCAGGCTGCCGAAAGTCTCCCCGATCGCGTCGGTGAGCGGGCTGTTGAACACCCGCCAGGAGACCACGAAGTAGATGACGGCGGCGGCGATCACGACGGTTACACCCAGCTTCGCCAGGGCGCTCATGCATCGATGCTAGGCGCGAGCAGCGGTCACCGGATCAGGTGATTTTCCCGATGTGTACGGCCCGCCGGCCCCGGCTGGACGCGCTCGCCCCCGAACTGATTCACCCGAGCGCGTCCGGCCGAGACCGTACAAGTTCTTCAACGCATCCCATGGGTCCAGCGGTTGCATGGCTATGGATCGTTCCCACTATCCGGGAAGTGTCACACCCTCATGCGACACTGGTTCGGTGCCTGAAGGTCCACTGATCGTCCAGTCCGACAAGACGCTTCTCCTCGAGGTCGACCACCCCGACGCCCAGGCGTGTCGCATGGCCATCGCGCCGTTCGCCGAGCTCGAGCGGTCGCCGGAGCACGTGCACACCTATCGCCTGACGCCACTGGGACTCTGGAACGCGCGCGCCGCGGGCCACGACGCCGAGGGCGTGGTGGACTCGCTGCTGCGCTACTCCCGCTATCCGGTGCCGCACGCGCTGCTGGTCGACATCGCCGAGACGATGGACCGCTACGGGCGGCTGCGGCTGCTCAACGACCCGATCCACGGCCTGGTGCTCAACGCCTCCGACCGGGCCGTGCTGATCGAGGTGTCCAAGAGCAAGAAGCTCGCCGGGATGCTGGGCACCCAGATCGACCCGGACACGATCGTCGTGCACGCGTCCGAGCGCGGGCGGCTCAAGCAGGCGCTGCTGAAGCTGGGCTGGCCCGCCGAGGACCTGGCCGGCTACGTCGACGGCGAGGCGCACACCATCGACCTGGCCGAGGACGGCTGGGTGCTGCGCTCCTACCAGCGCGAGGCGGTGGAGTCGTTCTGGGCCGGCGGCTCCGGCGTCGTGGTGCTCCCCTGCGGGGCGGGCAAGACGCTGGTCGGCGCGGCGGCGATGGCCGAGGCCAAGGCCACCACCCTGATCCTGGTCACCAACACGGTCGCCGGGCGGCAGTGGAAGCGGGAGCTGCTGGCCCGCACGAGCCTGACCGAGGAGGAGATCGGCGAATACTCCGGCGAGCGCAAGGAGATCCGCCCGGTCACCATCGCGACCTACCAGGTCCTCACCACGCGGCGCGGCGGCCAGTTCGCCCACCTGGACCTGTTCAACGCCCGCGACTGGGGCCTGGTCGTCTACGACGAGGTCCACCTGCTGCCGGCCCCGATCTTCCGGTTCACCGCCGACCTGCAGGCCAGGCGGCGGCTCGGGCTGACCGCGACCCTGGTCCGCGAGGACGGCCGCGAGGGCGACGTGTTCTCGCTGATCGGCCCGAAGCGCTACGACGCGCCGTGGAAGGACATCGAGGCGCAGGGCTGGATCGCGCCGGCGGAGTGCGTCGAGGTGCGGGTGACGCTGACCGACGCGGAGCGGATGGCCTATGCGGTGGCCGAGCCGGAGGAGCGCTACAAGGTGGCGGCCACGGCGCGGACGAAGCTGCCGGTGGTGCGGAAGCTGATCGACCGGCACAAGGACGACCAGGTGCTGGTGATCGGCGGGTACATCGACCAGCTGCACCAGCTGGGCGAGTTCCTGCAGGCGCCGATCATCCAGGGGTCGACCACCAACCGGGAGCGGGAGAAGCTCTTTGACCAGTTCCGGGCCGGGGAGCTGCGGACGCTGGTGATCTCGAAGGTCGGGAACTTCTCGATCGACCTGCCTGAGGCGGCGGTCGCGGTGCAGGTGTCGGGGACCTTTGGTTCACGGCAGGAGGAAGCCCAGCGCTTGGGTCGTGTGCTCCGGCCGAAGTCCGATGGTCGGCAGGCGCATTTCTACACGGTCGTTGCCCGGGACACGATCGACACCGAGTACGCGGCGCACCGGCAGCGGTTCCTGGCCGAGCAGGGGTACGCGTACACGATCACTGATGCTGACGACGTGGTGGCTTAGCGCTTTTCCCTCCGGGGGGCCGGGGGGAAGTGTGTCAAAACACCACACTTTGCCGTTGGTCGCGGGTCAAGTCAGGCGGACAGCTCTGCCGAGAGCAGTTCCGCGATCTGGGCCGTGTTCAGCGCCGCGCCCTTGCGCAGGTTGTCGCCGGTTACGAAGAAGTCCAGCGCCCGGGGGTCGTCGACCGAGCGCCGGATGCGGCCGACCCACGACGGATCGGTACCGACGGCATCGATGGGCATTGGGAACTCCCCCGCGGCCGGGTCGTCGACCAGGATCACGCCAGGGGCGTGGCGCAGGACTTCGCGGGCGCCCTCGGCGTCGACCTCCATGCCGAAGACCGCGTGCACGGCGACCGAGTGGCCGGTGACCACGGGGACGCGCACGCAGGTGGCGGAGACCTTGAGGTCGGGCAGGCCGAGGATCTTGCGCGACTCGTTGCGCAGCTTGAGCTCCTCCGAGGACCAGCCGGCCTCGCGGAGGGAGCCGGCCCACGGCACCACGTTCAGCGCCAGCGGGGCCGGGAACGGGCCGAGGTCGTCGCCGACCGCCCGCCGCACGTTGCCCGAGCGCGAGCCCAGCGTGCGGTCGCCGCCGACGCGCTCCAGCTGGTCGAGCAGCGTGGTCACGCCGTCCTGGCCGGCGCCGGAGACGGCCTGATAGGAGGCGAGGACGAGCTCCTTCAGTCCGTACTCCCGGTGCAGCGGCGACAGCGCCACGATCATCGTCAGCGTGGTGCAGTTGCCGTTGGCGATGATCCCCTTGGGCCGGTTGCGCACCTGCTCGGGGTTGATCTCGGGCACCACGAGCGGGACGTCGGGGTCCATCCGGAAGGCGCCCGAGTTGTCCACCGCGATCGCGCCGCGGCCGACCGCGATCGGCGCCCACTCGGCCGAGACGTCGTCGGGCACGTCGAACATCGCCACGTCGATGCCGTCGAAGACCTCGGGGGCGAGCTCGTGGACGAGCAGCTCCTCGCCGCGCACGGTGAGCTTGCGGCCCGCCGAGCGCTTGGAGGCTACGAGCCGGATCTCGCCCCACACGTTCTTGCGGGACGAGAGCAGCTCACACATGACGGAGCCGACGGCCCCGGTGGCACCGACAACAGCCAGGCTCGGTAGACCGCCCATGAGGGACGACGCTACCTTCCGGTCCCCGCGTAGACCACGGCTTCCTCGTCGCCGCCCAGTTCGAACGCGTCGTGGATCGCCCGGACGGCGACGTCGAGGTCGGTGTCACGGCAGACGACCGAGACCCGGATCTCCGAGGTGGAGATCATCTCGATGTTCACGCCGGCCTCGGCCAGGGCCGCGAAGAGCTTGGCGGCCACGCCCGGGTTGGAGCGCATGCCCGCGCCGACCAGTGAGACCTTGCCGATGTGGTCGTCGAACAGGATCGTCTTGAAGTCGATCGAGGCCTTGATCCGCTCCAGGGCGGCCATGGCGGTCGCGCCGTCGGTCTTCGGCAGCGTGAACGAGATGTCCGTGCGGCCGGTGCTCTCGGTCGACACGTTCTGCACGATCATGTCGATGTTGGTCTCCGCGGCCGCGACCGTCTGGAAGATCCGCGCGGCCACGCCGGGCTGGTCGGGCACGCCGACGATGGTGATCTTCGCCTCGTCGCGATCGTGCGCGACGCCGGTGATGAGCGCTTGTTCCACGGAGAGGTCCTCCATCGATCCCGTGACCATGGTGCCGTTGGCGGTTGAGTACGAGGAACGCACGTGGATCGGCAGCGAGAACCGCCGCGCGTACTCCACGCTGCGCAGGTGCAGCACCTTGGCGCCGCAGGCGGCCAGCTCGAGCATCTCCTCGTACGTGATCTGCTTGATGTGCCGCGCGTTCTTGGCCACCCGCGGGTCGGCCGTGAAGATGCCGTCGACGTCGGTGTAGATCTCGCAGACGTCGGACTGCAGCGCGGCGGCCAGCGCGACCGCGGTGGTGTCGGAGCCGCCGCGGCCGAGGGTGGTGATGTCCTTGGTGTCCTGGGAGACGCCCTGGAAGCCGGCCACGATCGCGATCGCGCCCTCGTCCAGCGCGCTGCGCAGCCGGCCGGGGGTCACGTCGATGATCCGGGCCCGGCCGTGGGTCGACGTGGTGATCACGCCGGCCTGGCTGCCGGTGTAGGAGCGGGCCTCGTACCCCAAATTGTTGATCGCCATCGCGAGCAGCGCCATGGAGATCCGCTCACCCGCGGTCAGCAGCATGTCCAGCTCACGGCCGGCGGGGACCGGGCTCACCTGCGACGCGAGGTCGAGGAGCTCGTCGGTCGTGTCGCCCATGGCCGAGACCACCACGACGACCTCGTTGCCGGCCTTGCGCGTGTCGACGATCCGCTCGGCGACACGCTTGATGCGCTCGGCGTTGGCGACGGAGGAACCGCCATACTTCTGCACGATCAGCGCCACGCCGCCGAGCTCCCTTCTCAAAGAAGTCAACGCAGCCGAGCCTACCGGGGTCGGAAACCCCTCGGGAGTGGCGTTCCACGATCCGGCCGGGCCGCCGGGCGAGAATACGCGGATGCGGGGACCTCGGGTCGGCCATCTTCCGATCACTGTGACCACCGGCACGGCCCTGGCCGCGCTCACGGCGCTGCTCCTGGCCGGGTGCAGCTCGTCGGGCCCGCCCGAGCCGGACGCCACGACCACCCCGGACGGCACGCCGGTCGCGGCCCAGCCGGACCCCCGCGGGCTGCTCGCGGCGCGGGTGGCGGTGGCCAAGGACCAGCGCTACGTCGCCGCGTACACGCTCACCGTCCAGGGCAAGGGTCCCCGCTCGATCCTGGTCTCGGTCGCCACCGACCGCACCTGGCGGGTCGACATCCAGGGCGGCGCGCTCGGTGGCACGGCGGACGTGGCCATCGCGAGCCGGCCCGAGGGGATGTACCAGTGCCAGATCAACCCCTCCGGCCAGTGCGTGCGGGTGGCGGCGGCCGGCAAGAAGCTGCCGGCGGCGATCGACCCGCGGATCCAGTACGTCTTCGTGAGCTGGCTCGACGTGCTGCTCGACCGGCAGGTCCCGCTGGCCGTGGCCTCGGCCGAGCCGCTGGCGGGCACCTCGGCGCCGTGCTTCGCGGTCGAGCCCGGGGTCACCGCGATCGCGCCGCCGATCGACCCCGGCACCTTCTGCTACAGCGACAAGGGCATCCTGACCGCGGCCAAGTTGCCGTTCGGCCAACTCATGCTCACCGGCGAGGTGGTCGCCCCGCCGGACACGATCTCGCTGCCCGCTCCGGTCGGCGACGGTACGGCCCTGGGCACCGCGACCCCGCCACCCCCGAAGCCGTCAGCCAGTGGCGCACCGTCGACGAAGGCCGTAGGCTAGCGCTTGACATGTGGCAGACGCTTCTTCTTCGTCGCCGCGACGAGGCCTGACCGGGCCGGCACCTCGTCGCGGGGATGTTGCGCGCGTTCTGCGCTCCTGCCGGTCTGACGTCGAATCCCAGACCGACTTTCGCACTCCAGGAGCCTTGAGCATGTCTGAAATCGCCACGCAGTCCGCCAGCCGTATGCCCATTCACCGCTACCGGCCGTTCTCTGAACAGTTCCCGATTCCGCTGACCGACCGGCAATGGCCCGGCAAAGAGGTCACGGTCGCGCCCCGCTGGTGCGCGGTGGATCTGCGCGACGGCAACCAGGCCCTGATCGACCCGATGTCGGTCGAGCGCAAGCGGCGGATGTTCAACCTGCTGGTACGCATGGGCTACAAGGAGATCGAGGTCGGCTTCCCGGCCGCCTCGCAGACCGACTTCGACTTCGTGCGCACTCTGATCGAGCAGGACCTGATCCCCGAGGACGTCACGATCCAGGTGCTGACCCAGTGCCGGGACAACCTGATCGAGCGCACGTTCCAGTCGCTGGTCGGGGCCCGCCGGGCGATCGTGCACTTCTACAATTCGACGTCCACGCTGCAGCGGCGCGTGGTGTTCGGGCTGGACCGGGCCGGGATCACCGACATCGCCACCACGGGCGCGCGGCTGTGCCAGAAGTACGCCGAGGCGATCACCCCGGACACCGAGATCTTCTACGAGTACTCGCCGGAGTCCTACACCGGTACGGAGCTGGACTACGCGCTGGAGGTGTGCAGCGCGGTCATCGAGGTGCTGCAGCCGACGCCGGACCACCCGCTGATCGTCAACCTGCCGGCGACGGTCGAGATGGCCACGCCCAACGTCTACGCCGACTCCATCGAGTGGATGTCGCGCAACCTGCCGCACCGCGAGTCGGTGATCCTGTCGCTGCATCCGCACAACGACCGGGGTACCGCCGTCGCCGCCGCCGAGCTGGGCCTGCTGGCCGGGGCCGACCGCGTCGAGGGGTGCCTGTTCGGCAACGGCGAGCGGACCGGCAACGTCGACCTGGTCACCCTGGGCCTGAACTTGTTCTCGCAGGGCGTCGACCCGCAGATCGACTTCTCGGACATCGACGAGATCAAGCGCACCGTCGAGTACTGCAACCAGCTGCCCGTCCACGAGCGGCACCCGTACGCGGGCGACCTGGTGTACACCGCCTTCTCCGGCTCGCACCAGGACGCGATCAAGAAGGGCTTCGACGCGCTGAACCGGGACGCCGCGAAGGCCGGGGTCGACGTCGACCAGTTCACCTGGGGCGTGCCCTACCTGCCGGTCGACCCGAAGGACCTGGGCCGCTCCTACGAGGCCGTCATCCGGGTCAACTCGCAGTCCGGCAAGGGCGGCGTCGCGTACGTCATGAAGTCCGAGCACCACCTGGACCTGCCCCGCCGGCTGCAGATCGAGTTCTCCGGCGTCGTGCAGCGGCACACCGACGACGAGGGCGGCGAGGTCAACCCGCAGCAGATGTACGACTTCTTCGCCGCCGAGTACTTCTCCGACCGCCGCTTCACGCTGGTCTCGTACGAGGCCAACACCGCCGACGGCAAGGTCTCGCTCGCCGCGGACATCACGGTCGGCGGCGAGGCGCGCACCGTGGCGGCGACCGGCAACGGCCCGATCGACGCGTTCGTGCACGCCCTGGGCGACGTCGGCGTGGACGTGCGGGTGCTGGACTACGCCGAGCACGCGCTGACCTCCGGCGAGGGTGCCCAGGCGGCGGCGTACGTCGAGTGCTCCGTCGACGGGACGACGTACTGGGGTGTCGGCGTCGACGCCAATATTGTGACCGCTTCGTTGCGCGCCGTATTGAGCGCGGTCAACCGCGGTTAGTCGGCAATCGGACCCGCCCGTGGTGATCGACACGGGCGGGTCCTCCAACACTTGTTCGCATCGATGCCGCACAGTAGTGACGTGCGCCCCTCCACGAACGGCAAAGCCGTCCTCATCGCTCTCGCGCTCGCCACGGTGCTCACCGGCGCCGGGAGCTGCGAAGTCTCCTCCACCCCCGGCGCGGCCGAGGGTTCCGCGGGCACCGGCGCGGGCACCGGTGGCGGAGGTGGTGGCGGCGGCACCGGGTCACTCGACACGTTGACCGTCGCCGCCGCGAGCTCCATGTCCGGCTACAGCCGGGAGAAGTTCACCCACTGGATCAGTCAGGGGAACGGCTGCGACACGCGCGACGTCGTACTGAAGCGCGACGGCAAGAACGTCAAGGCCACCGCCGACTGCAAGATCACCGGCGGCTCCTGGCACAGCCCGTACGACAACAAGGACACGACCGACCCGCAGGACATGGACATCGATCACATGGTGCCGCTGGCGGCGGCCTGGCGCTCGGGCGCGGGGAAGTGGACCGACGAGCAGCGCAAGGACTTCGCCAACGACCTGACCCGGCCGCAACTGTTCGCGGTCAGCCTGCAGTCCAACCGGTCCAAGGGTGACCAGGACCCCTCGACCTGGAAGCCGCCGAACCACGCGTTCTGGTGCACGTACGCGCAGGACTGGGTAACAGTGAAGGCGTACTACAAGCTGACCGTGACCCAGGCCGAGAAGACGTCGCTCGCGGACATGCTGGCGACCTGCTGATGCGTTTTTGGAGGAACCGGATGACGGAGACGACCTCGACTGCAGCGGCTCCGGCCGTCTCGGTTCCTCCAACGGACATCACCGCCGGCCCGGGTGGCGTCATGACCGACGAGGTCGGCGTGGTGACCGGCGACCTCACCCTGCAGGCCGAGATCGGCGCCGACGGGTCCTTCGTCGTCAAGGTTCAATACAAGGACGCCGAGGAGTGGTACTGCGTGACGGGCGCCAAGGGCACCTTGAAGGATCCCGCCGATCTGGCTGCCGTCCAGTCCGTCGTCGCCGGGATCCTCAACCGCCCGGAGGGCTAGACCGCTCTCCGGCCTTCAAAAGCCCTGCCCAGCGTGATTTCGTCGGCGTACTCCAAATCGCCGCCGACCGGCAGGCCGCTCGCCAGCCTGGTCACGTTGAGGCCCATCGGCTTGACCAGCAGCGCGAGGTAGGTGGCGGTCGCCTCCCCCTCGGTGTTGGGGTCGGTGGCCAGGATGAGCTCCTTGCAGGTGCCCTCGGCGAGCCGGGTCATCAGCTCCCGGATGCGCAGGTTGTCCGGCCCGATGCCCTCGAGCGGATTGATCGCGCCGCCGAGCACGTGGTACCGGCCGCGGAACTCACCCGTGCGCTCGATCGCCACGACGTCCTTGGGCTCCTCCACGACGCAGTACACCTCGTCGCTGCGGCGCGGGTCGCGGCAGATCCGGCACAGCTCGGCCTCGGCCACGTTGAAGCAGCGCGTGCAGAACCGCACGAGCTCCTTGACCCGCTGCAGGGCCTGGGCGAGCCGCTTGACGTCCACCGGGTCGGCCGAGAGCACGTGGAACGCGATGCGCTGCGCACTCTTCGGGCCGACCCCGGGCAGGCGACCGAGCTCGTCGATCAGGTCCTGGATGGCGCCTTCGTACATTTAGAAACCGGGAAGCCCGAGCCCGCCGCCGAGGCCACCCAGGCCGGCGGTGAGCGGACCCATCTTCTGCTCGGTCAGGTCACGGGCCGCCTGGGCGGCGTTGTGCACCGCGGCGACAACCAGGTCCTCGAGCGTCTCGACATCGTCGGGGTCGACCGCCTTGGGGTCGATCTTGATGGAGACAACCTCGCCGGTCCCCTTGACCGTGGCCGTGACGAGCCCGCCGCCGGCCGTGCCGGTGAGCTCGGCCTCGGCCAGCTCCGCCTGCGCGGAGACCATCTGCTGCTGCATCTTCTGGGCCTGCTTCATCATCTGCTGCAGGTTGGGCTGTCCACCGGGCCGCACAGGGCGCTCCTTCAACTGTCGTCGGCAAGACCTTCGGACCAGCTTAGGCCCTATCCCGCCGACTCCCGGCCCGGGCGGCGCGCTTTTGAGGCTTTGGCCGCCTGGACGAGATCGTCCACGATCGCGCGGTCCTCGACCCCCAGATAGGCCAGCAGCGGCCGCAGATCATTCGCGGAGATGGCGACGTCACCCGATTCGATGCGCGTCACCTTGGACAGCGACCACTCCATGGCCTCGGCCACCTGGGTCTGCGTGTCACCCTTGGCATTGCGGGAGTCCTTGATTGCCAGCCGGACCTTGCGGCGCGCGACGGCCGGCTTGTCACTCTCGACAGACTTCATCTTCATCGCCCGATCTCGCTAAGCGCCGGATCGTCGCCTACTCGCCGATAGGGCAACGATCCGGCCGGTTGCCGGTCAGGCGGACGCGTACCGGGCGCGCCACTCCAGGGCGCGGATCAGCGCGCGCCGGACCTGGCCGAAGGTCTGGCGGTCGGTGCTGTGGAAGAGCCGCACCTCCTGCTGGCCGTACTGCGCGCGGATCTCCTGGGCCGGGCGCAGGCGGCCCGTGCGGGGGTGCTGCAGGACGTAGACGCCCTCCAGGAAGTCCAGGCGGTACTGGACCGGTGCGGGGCGCAGGATCATCCAGTGGTCGCTCGTGACGACCAGGTCGGGACTTCGGTAGAACATTCGCATCTCCCTCTTCCCCCTCGGTCTTGCGAGAGGGGCCGACGATGCGGTAGGGATAACTTCAGGTGAAGACGCTGCCCCTCCGCGTAGCCAGAGTGGCGGCCGCAAACAGAACAGCGCCCGGTGGCCGCCGGGCGCTGTTGCGTTTCCGCCACTCGCCCCCTCGTGGCTCTCCTTCGATGGTTGCATGGCTGTACGCCTATGCGCTAGCTCACAATCTGCCATATCGCAGATTGCCGAACCGCCGGTGGCAAGATCGGAACGGCAAGGCTCAGATCGGCAGCGGGTCCGTGCGGTACTCCAGGGCCCGGATCAGCGCACGGCGCACCGCCCCGAACACGGCCCGGTCGGTGGTGTAGAAGATCCGCACGTCGGCCGAGCCGTGCCGGGCGCGAATCTCGTGGCCCACGCGGAAGCCGGCCCCCCGACCGTGCTTCACGATGTACGGCGCCTGGATCTCCTCGAGCGGGAGGTGCAGGGCCTGCGGGCGCATGACGACCACGTGCGTGCTGGTGATCAGGATGTCCGAGCTCCGATAGAACATCGCGGCCCCCTCCAACAGCGTGTCGGTAAGGAGATGGTCGCACGCTGTGTCATGCCGGAGAAGGCGTCAACCTGCCATATCGCAGATGGCGGTGTGACGATTGGCCGACCGGTGGATGGCGTTCCGGGATCCGCGGTCCCCCGAACGGGGGCGTGAGACGCTCGCCACACTCGGCTGGCGCCATCTGCGGCCCTCGAGGCTTCAGTGCACGACGCCCGGCTCCCACATGGGGTGGCCGGGCGTCGTGCCTGGTAGATCGTGCGGAGGATACGAGATTCGAACTCGTGAGGGTTTTATCCCAACACGCTTTCCAAGCGTGCGCCCTAGGCCTCTAGGCGAATCCTCCGTGCGCCAGGATACCCATCGCTCGGCGGGTTCGTGCACCGGGTATTGTTGTCGGCAAGCCGCTCGTGCGGCGACACCTCATGAACCTCCCCAGGGCCGGAAGGCAGCAAGGATAAGTGAGCTCTGTCGGGTGCACGAGCGGTGTCTTCGTATCCCCCCTTTTCCTCGCGCGCGCGGCGTGCGGCACGGTCGCCGAAAAGTGTCGGTGGTCGTGCTCGTGCCACGGTCGCCGAAAGTGTCGGTGGTCGTGCTCGGCCACGGTCGCCGAAAAGTGTCGGTGGTCCTGCTCGTGCCACGGTCGCCGAAAAGTGTCGGTGCTCGGGAGTACGGTGGTCCCGGCTCGAGACATCGGACTAGTCGAACGGAGGACCGCAGGTGGCGCTCGCGTTGTACCGCAAGTACCGGCCTCGGACGTTCGCCGAGGTCATCGGCCAGGAGCACGTCACCGAGCCGCTGTCGCAGGCGCTGCGCTCGGGGCGGCTCAACCACGCGTACCTCTTCTCCGGCCCGCGCGGCTGCGGCAAGACCAGTAGCGCCCGGATCCTGGCCCGCTCCCTCAACTGCGAGCGCGGCCCGACCCCCGAGCCGTGCGGCGAGTGCCAGTCCTGCCGCGACCTGGCCCCCGACGGCTCCGGCTCGATCGACGTCATCGAGATCGACGCGGCCAGCCACGGCGGCGTCGACGACGCCCGCGACCTGCGCGAGCGCGCCTTCTTCGCCCCGGTCTCGAGCCGCTTCAAGGTCTACGTCATCGACGAGGCCCACATGGTGTCCTCGGCCGGCTTCAACGCGCTGCTCAAGCTCGTCGAGGAGCCACCTGAATACGTCAAGTTCGTCTTCGCCACCACCGAGCCGGAGAAGGTCCTCGGGACGATCAAGTCCCGCACCCACCACTACCCCTTCCGGCTGATCCCGCCCGGCGTCCTGCGCCCCTATCTCGAGCAGCTGACCGCCGCCGAGGGCGTGAAGGTCGAGCCCGCCGTCTTTCCTTTGGTGGTACGGGCCGGCGCCGGCTCCGCCCGCGACACGCTCTCGGTCCTCGACCAGCTCATCGCGGGCGCCGGCGACGAGGGCGTCACCTACGGCCGGGCGGTGGCCCTGCTCGGCGTCACCGATGCGGCCCTCCTCGACGAGATGTGCGAGGCCCTGGCGGCCGACGACGGGCGCGGCGCCTACGGCGTCATCGACCGGGTCGTCGAGGCCGGCCACGACCCGCGCCGCTTCGCCTCCGACCTCCTCGAGCGCCTGCGCGACCTCATCGTCCTGCAGCAGGTGCCGGACGCCGTCGACAAGGGCCTGCTCGACGCCCCGCACGACCAGCTCGACCGCATGGGCGCCCAGGCCTCCCAGCTGGGGCAGGCGGCGCTTTCGCGGTACGCGGACATCGTCCACAACGGCCTGACCGAAATGCGCGGCACCACGGCCCCGCGGCTCCTGCTGGAGCTGATCACCGCCCGCATGCTCCTACCCGGCGCGGACGACTCCAGCTCGGCGCTGCTGCAGCGCCTGGAGCGAATGGAGCGCCGCCTCCAGGCCGGGGGCGTGCCCTCTGCTCCGGGTTCTTACGCGGCCCCGTCGGCAGCTCCGTCCGTGGCTCCTTCGGGGGCTCCGTCTACGGCTCCTTCGGGAGCTTCGTTTGTGGCGCCTTCGTCGGGTTCTTCGGGGGCTGACAACGGGAACCGGGGGCTGGATTACATCCGGCCGGCTGGTTCGGCTCCGGCCCCGACGCCGCCGGCGGCCAGCTGGGCCGAGGCCGCGCCGCCCGTGTCTGCACCACCGACGCCTGCTCCGCCGGCGCCCGCTGTGGGATCGGCGGCTCCGGTTTCCGCGCCGCCTGGTTCCGCGCCTGAATCGGCTCCCGCGGCTCAGCCTCCTGCTCCAGTGGCTCAGCCTCCCGCTCCTGCGGCTCAGCCGCCTGCTCCTGTGGCTCAGCCGCCTGCTCCAGTGGCTCAGCCGCCCGCGGGTGGCGGCGGCATGGATGCGGACGCGATCCGCCGGGTCTGGCCGGACCTGCTGGCCCTGGTGAACGACAAGAGCAAAAAGGCCGGCGCCATCATCCGCGAGGCGACGGTCCAGGACGTGGAGGGCACCACGCTGGTGCTCGGCTTCAAGTACTCCACGCACGCCGACATGCTCAACGCCTCCCCCGACGTCCTGCTCAAGGCCCTCCAGGAACTCCTCGGCGGCCGCTGGCAGGTCCGCTGCGAGGTCGGCGGCCAACCGGGCGGCAGCTGGGGTGGCGGAGGCGGCGGCAGTCGCCCGACCCCACCGAAACCGAGCCCGCAGCCCTCGGGCCCGTCGGGAGCGCCCGCCCCGGCATCCGGCCAGTCGTACGGCGCGCCTCAGCAGCCCCGCCCGCAGAACGCCCCCCGCCAGGTCGGCGCCCCCAGCGCGTCCCACCAAGGCGCAGCCCCAACCGCAACCCACCACGGCGGTTCACCGGACGGAACCCAGCACGGCGGATCACCTAACGCGGCAGGGCACGGCACGACGCCGGATCTGGCCCAACACGGCGGGTCACAGCACGGCGGGTCACAGCACGGCGGGTCACAGCACGGCGGGTCACAGCACGGCGGGTCACAGCACGGCGGGTCACAGCACGGCGGGTCACAGCACGGCGGGTCACAGCACGGCGGATCGCTGAACACAGCAGGACACGGCGGGTCGCAGCATGGCGGGCCGCCGAGCGCGTCATCCGCTCGGTCGGGCTCGTCGGCTCCGGTTCAGGCAGCGGACGAGGACGAGGATTGGCCGGTCGCGGCGATCCCCGGCGGTGCGGCGGCTTCTGCGGCTGGCGAGGACGACTGGCCGACGCCTGCCGCCCCCGGTGGTGACTGGCCAGCTCCCGCAGCGCCCGGCGACTCCGCACCGGGCGCCGTCGCCGCTCCCCTCGTCACCCAACTGTCCTCTGACGTGCACGCGGCGGCGCCATCGCCGGGAAACGCAGCCTCGCCGCCGTTTGCATCAGGAGCCGCAACTTCGTCCGTTGGCGCGGGACGCTTCGAGACGAGTGGACCTTCCTCTCCCGCACCAACGTCGGCACCATCTCACGCAGCGCCGTCCAGTCCGGCGGCTGCTGCGGCACGTGCGACGGCCGCCGTTGCGTCCAGTTCGTCCGTATCTGCCGGAAACGCCGGGCCCGGCGCGACAGATGGCGGCGATCCCGCACGACCGGGCGCGGGCCAAGGTGCGGCCGGTGGAGCACCCGCACGACCGGCTGCAGACTATGGCGCCAGTGGCGGCGCCCCGGGCGGGCACGCGGCGGGCGGTGGAGCACCCGCACGACCGGCCGCGGGCCATGGTGCGAGTGGCGGTGGCGCTCCGGCACGACCGGTCGCGGGGCACGGTGCGAGTGGCGGTGGCGCTCCGGCACGACCGGTCGCGGGGCACGGCGCGAGTGGCGGTGGCGCTCCGGCACGACCGGCCGCGGGCCATGGTGCGAGTGGCGGTGGCGCTCCGGCACGACCGGTCGCGGGGCACGGTGCGAGTGGCGGTGGCGCTCCGGCGGCGCCCGCGCGGGCTCGGCAAGGTGGGTCCAGCGCGATCGAGAAGGCGCGCGAGGCGGCGCGGGCGGCGGCCAACGGGACTCGGCGGCCCGCGGCAGGTGGGAATGCCGGTTCGGCGGGCGGCCGGGGTGGGAGCGAGTCGGCCTGGGAAGGGACCGGGGCCGATGAGCCGCCGTTCGATCCCGAGTACGACGGGGCCGTTTCCGACCCGCGGTTCCCTGGGCTCGATCCAGGGGACGAGCTGCTCGACGACGCCTCCGAGGTGCGGGAGACGAGCGAGGAAGCGGCGCTGCGGCTGCTGATGGAGACGCTGGGCGCGGAGAAGATCAGCGAGATCACCGGCTGACGCAACGCCGGTAAATACTTTGGGCGGGGCGGCAACGGTTCGCGGGTGAGGTTGCGTCTTGGGTGGCATCTGTTCGCATTGCCACCCCTGACCCGAGGATCCTGATGGATGAGTTCGACTCGTTCGTACGATCTCGCAGTGCTGCGCTGTTGCGGTCGGCTTATCTGCTGACCGGCGATCAGCATCTGGCCGAGGATCTCGTGCAATCGGCGCTGGCCCGGACGCATCGAGCGTGGGGGCGGTTGCACGATCGCGGGAATGCCGAGGCGTATACCCGCAAGGTCATGTACCACCTGCAGGTTTCCTGGTGGCGGCGGCGGGTGCCCGAGGCCATGCCGGGGGAGCTGCCGGAGCCGCGGCGGGCAGCGGGGGGCGCCGCGGATCATGCCGACCAGACGACGGTGCGGATGACGTTGCGAGGCGCCCTGTTGAGGTTGTCGGCCAAGCAGCGGGCCGTTCTGGTGCTTCGCTACTTCGAGGACTGCACCGAGACCGAGGCCGCCGAGTTGCTCGGCGTGGCCGTCGGGACGGTCAAGAGCCAGACCTCCAAGGCCCTGGCGAAGCTGCGTGTCGTGGCCCCTGAACTTGCCGAGCTGTACGCCCTGGAAGGGGTTGCCCGATGAATGACAGCCGTCTGCGCCTCGACCTGAGGGACCTGGCCGACGAGGTGGACAACGTCGATCTGCGTGATCGGGTGCTGCGTACCTCGCGGCGGCTGGGGGTTCAGCGGGCCGTGGCGAGTTCCGCCGCCGTGGTCGTGGTGCTCGCGGCGGCCGCGGGGGTTGCCTTCGCCATCCGGCCCAACCAAGAAGCCCTGCCGCCCGTGCCGGCGGCCACTGTCGAGCCGTCCAAGGAAGCCGTCGCGCCGCCTGCGGGGAACGGCAGCAGCCCGGCGGCGAACGCGCCGGCGGTGTTGACGGGCACGCGGTGGTACCTCAGCGAGGCGCAGAACAACGTAACCATCCACGCCGTCAAAGGTGCGCAGGACACCGTCGTGGCCAGGATCGCCGAGGACGCGGCCGGCTGTGTGCGCAACACGGTCAAGGTGTCGCCGGACGGGAAGCGGATCGCGTGGGTGCAGGGGGCGGCCGGGGACACGTCGGGGTTGGGCACGCTGATGACGTCGGCGATCGACGGTACCGGCAAAAAGACCCTCGGCACCGCAATCCTCTGCCTCGGCACCAACGCGATCCGATGGAGCGGGGCCGACAAGCTGGTCGTGCGCAAGGGCGAGCCGCAGCAGGTCGTGGACGTGAGGACGGGCACCGCGACCACGCTCGACCAGCGCGAGTTCCAGGCCGCGTCGCCCGACGGCAGCTGGGGGGCGCGGCAGGTCAACGACGAGCGGACGGTCGGCAATGGGCAGCAGACGCGGGCGTACCACTACACGCCCGACCCCGTCCAGGCCGAGCACCACGACGGCTGGGAGGCCAACGGCGTCTCGAAGGACGGCCGGTACATCACGCTCGGCTGGAAGGGCACCGACCCGTCCCGCGAGGACGACAGCTTCGCCGTGCTCGACACCACCACGAGCAAGGTCGTGGCGCTGCCGGTGTCCGGGGACGTGCGGCGGGTGCTGTTCACGGCGGACGGGACGGTGCTCGTGCGCCAGGTCGGGAAGATCGTGGTGCTGGACGCGACGTTCCACAGGATTGGCGAGGTCGCCGAACCGAAAACGGTGGAGAGCTACATCCTGCTGAGTTACGCGGCCTGACGGAAGGGAGCGAGGACCGTTCGCGTGCGGGTCAGCGTCGCGAACGGGTTCGCGAACTGCAGGACCAGCGCGTCGAATTCGGCGCCCGGCAGGCATTGGATGATGAGGAGCTGGTCGCCTCGGCGGACGTCCCAGAAGGTGTTGCCGTGTGGGCCGGCGGTGATGATTCCCGAAAGGTGCAGGGCGTTGCCGCGGCCCGGCAGGGGCGGGGCCTCGGTGCGGGGGGCGATGCGAATGGAGGAGACCGCGGACAGGGGCACCTCGATGCGATCGCGCCTGGTCCACAGGCGGTCGAGGCCCTGTGGCTCGATGACGAGTGCGCTGTCGGTGACGGTCAGCTGGAGATTCGTCGGTACCTTCATCAACGCGAGCAGACCCGCGGCCAGCACGATCGGGACCGCCGCGAGCACCAGTGCGGAGCTCATGAAAACCGAATGTACGCGGATCGACGTCCGGTGTCGGCGCTTTAGGGAAACCGATGTGCCATAGATCCGAACGGCCGAATGCGAACGGGCGACGGAAGGCTAGTGGCATTGATGTACACCATTGACTGGATTGATGGGGCCGTGGTGCTCGTGGATCAGACGCGGTTGCCGGCCGAGGAGGTGTACCTGCGCCTGGAAACCGTTGACGCGCTCGTTGAGGCGATTCAGCGGCTGCGGGTCCGTGGGGCGCCCGCCATCGGCGTTGCTGGAGCGCTCGGGGTCGCGCTCGCGGCCAAGCAGTTCGAGCGGGCGGAGGAGCGGGCACAGGCGGTACAAACGCTGGCTTTGGCTCGTCCGACGGCGGTGAATCTGGCGCGCGGGGTGCATCGGGTCGCGGCGTTGTTGCCGTCGTTCGATGCGGTGCTGGCCGAGGCGTTGCGTGTGCGGGACGAGGAGATCGCGAGCTCGAAGGGCATGGCGCGGCTCGGGGCGGACCTGGTCGAGCGGCTCTGTGGGCCGAACCCGACGCTGCTGACCCACTGCAACACCGGCGGGCTGGCCACGGTCGTGGACGGCACCGCGCTTGCCGTGGTGTTCGAGCTGCATCGGCGGGGCGCGCTCGGCGGGGTGGTGGCCAGCGAGACCCGGCCGCTGCTGCAGGGCGCCCGGCTCACCACCTGGGAACTGCGCAATCGGGGCATCCCGCACCGGCTCGCGGTCGACTCGGCCGGGCCGTTCCTGATGGCGCGGGGCCAGGTCGACGCGGTGATCCTGGGCGCCGACCGGATCTGCGCGAACGGCGATGTGGTCAACAAGATCGGCTCGTACGCGCATGCGCTCGGGGCCCGCGCCGCCGGCATCCCGTTCATCTGCGTGGCGCCGGAGTCCACGGTGGACCTCGGCACCGCCTCGGGGGCGGACGTGGAGATCGAGGACCGGGGGTCGGAGGAGGTCGCGGGCACGACGGCGCCCGCGGGCACCGAGGCGATCAATCCTGCGTTCGATGTGACGCCGGCTGAGCTGGTGACCGCGGTGGTCACCGACAAGCGAACCTTTTCAGGCCGGGCGGACGGCCCTTCTCTTTAAAAAGAGATCAGGCCGGGCGGACAGCTCTCACGGTTTTGCGGTCGTCTGAGACCGACTCGATCCAGCCGCCGACGCGGCCCAGGCGCAGCAGGACGTCGGCGCGGGCGGGGAGGTCGGCCGACTCGCCCGGCTCCGGCGGCCAGTTGACCCGGGCCGTGTGGCCGGGGGTCAGCCACGGGGTGAGCGCGCCGATCGGGTCGGAACCGTCCAGCGCGGCCCGCGCGGCGGCGAGGTCGGCCAGCACGGCGTCCAGGGCGCGCCCGACCGCGGGGGCGTTGCCGCCGCACATCGCCGCGGTGAGTTCGGGGCGGGAGGCGGCCACCCGGGTGCCGTCCCGGAACGAGCCGGCGCCCAGCGTCCCGGCCAGCGGATCGCTGGAGATCAGCGCGGCGACCGCGGCCGCCACGAGGTGCGGTACGTGGGAGATGGCGGCGGTGGCGGCGTCGTGCTCGTCCGCGGTGGCCGGTACGACCCGGGCTCCGAGGCCGGTGACGAGGGCCGCGAGGTCGACCCAGTCGCGCAGGTGCGCGCCGTCCTCGCCCAGGCACAACACCCAGGCGCAGCCGTTGAACAGCCGGGGGTCGGCGGCCGTGAAACCGGACGTCTCGCGCCCAGCCATCGGGTGGCCGCCGATGAACGTGGCCAGCGCCTGCCCGCCGGTGCGCAGGCGATCGGCGGCGAGGTCGCGCACCGGGCCCTTGACCGAGGTGACGTCGGTGACGACGCCGACGTACCCGAGGGAGGCGAGCTCATCGAAGACCGTACCCACGGCCGGGAGCGGCACCGCCACGATCGCCAGGTCGGCATCGCGCACGGCGTCGGCGATGGAACCGGTCACGTGCCAGCGCGCGTCCTTGGGCGCCTGGGCCGCGGCCGTGCGCGCGGTGGCCCTGGTCGCCGGGTCGGCGTCGTAGCCGCTCACCCGGTGCCCGTGCACCGCGAGGGCCCGTAGGACCGACCCGCCGATCAGCCCGAGGCCGATCACCGCCACGTTCAACGTCGCAACCCGCACTGCGGAACTTTCCCACACCACCCGATCACCCGTTCGGCTCGGGACGGCCGCCGAACGACTCACGAGGCCGGTTTCCTTCCTATTTGTACGGTTACGTCGGTTTGCCGGTGCCGCACGGGATTTGTGGTGGCGGCGAAGCGCAGGAGCCGGGTAAGCGAAGCGGCCGGGCTAAGCTGCAAAGGTGGCAGTGAGCGAGTCGCAGTGGAAGGAGCCCGGCGGTCCGTCCGCGGCCACCGCCCCACCCGGTTCCTGGCCTGGTGCCATGGGGCCGCCGGTGGTCGGCCCGCCGCCGCGGCTGAGCGCGCAGCCGCCGACCGCGCGGCCGCCGACACCCGCCGCCGCGTACGGGGCGTGGCATGGCGCGCTGCGGCCGCCCGTGTTCAAGGTGAGCCAGCCCCGCCCGACCTTCCGGGAGCCGATGGCCGTCAACGGCCAGATGATCGCGCTCGGCGGCGCTGCCGGGGCGGCCTGGATGCTGCTGTTCGGGCTGCTCATGACCGGGTCGGCCCGCGGGTACGTCTGGATCACCCTCATCGCCGGCTTCCTCGCCTGGGGCGCGGCCGCGATCCTGGCCCGGTTCGGCGACCGCGGGGTGGCCGTCGGAGTGGCGGCGGCCAGCGGACTCGGCGTCGCCATCGCGGGCATCCTGGTCGCCTACCGCCTGGCCGGCGGCGACTGGCTCCTCTGGTGAAGAGCCAGTAAGAAGCGACTGGTGAAAACAGCCCCTTGACGCGGATTCCGCCGAGGATCACGCTCAGCAACATGGCTTTGAGGCTGCAGCGGCTCGACCCCGAGCGGCGACGCCGGCGGCTCGCGCTGCTGGTCGAACTCGCGGACGCCAAGGCGCTGCGCGAGCGGCTCCACCCCCGCCGGCTGCGCGCCGACCGCCTCCGCGAACTCATCGCCAACCGACGACGCAAGACCGTCTGAGAAGACCGTCTGAGAAGACCGTCGGAGAAGACCGTCGGAGAAGACCGTCTGGGCTGGGGACCAGCCCGCGCAAGACTCGCCGAGGCGAACTCCGGGCCCCTTTGCGCGCAGAGCGCAATCGGCTCGAATAGTGTTCACCGCGTACCGACGAGCACCGACCGGGGGGACCGTGTCGCACTTCGCTGCCGCTGTCACGCGCGGCGCTGAGGGCTGGGCCGCAGCCGAGCTGGACCTCAGCGGCGTCGCCGACATCGAAGAGATCACCGATCGCCTGCGGGACGCCGATCCGGAGGCGGCCGTCTCGCTGTTGTTCGTCGAGTCCGACGACGCGTACCTGGCCATCCTGCGCCTCGACGACGGCGAGGACCTGCGGGTCTTCGGCTCCGACCAGGTGTTCGCCGACGAGTCGCGGCTGGGCGCGATCCTGCTGGGCGACATCGAGGAGCAGGTGCCCGACATCGCCGACGACGAGGACGAGGACTCCGACGAGGACGAGGACGACGGGGACGACCGTCCCTCGGCCGAGCCCGACGTCGAGCCGGTCGGCGACCCGGAGCTGCTGGCCGACCTCGGCATGCCGGGCGGGCGGCTGCTGGAGCTGTGCGCCCAGGAGGGCATGCTGCCGGCCGACCTCACCGCCGAGATCTGCCAGGCCATCGGGGCCGGCGACGAGATCGAGGAACTGCGCGAGGCCTGATGCCCCGCTGGGAGCCGGCCATGCGGCGCGCGCTCGCGGTCGCGGCGGAAGCCGGCCCGGACGTGCCGATCGGCGCCGTCCTCCTCGGGCCCGACGGCGCCGAGCTGGGGGTCGCGCACAACGAGCGCGAGCTGACCGGCGACCCGACCGCGCACGCCGAGATGCTGGCGCTGCGCCGGGCGGCCGGGGCGAACGGCTGGCGCCTGGAGGACTGCACGCTGGTCGTGACGGTCGAGCCCTGCACCATGTGCGCGGGCGCGATCGTGCTGGCCCGGGTCGGGCGGGTGGTGTTCGGCGCGTGGGAGCCCAAGACGGGCGCCGCCGGCTCGCTGTGGGACGTGCTGCGCGACCGGCGGCTCACCCATCGCCCGGAGGTGATCGGCGGCGTGCTGGAGGCCGAGTCCTCAGCGCTGCTGCGCGAGTTCTTCCGCGCCCACCGCCAGTAGCGGCCGGCACAGGTCCCGCGCCTCCTGCGACCACGGCGCGGGCCGCAGCGTGTCCGGGTCGAGCTTGACGTTGACCCGGCGCCCCTCCGCGTGGACGGTACCGCCGTCGGCCGAGAGGATGCGGAAGCGGTACACCGCGCTGCTCTCCCCCAGTGTCTCGATCCAGAACTGCACGCCGATGTCGCCCGTGCCGCGGACCGGTGCCCGGTAGGAGATCGCGTACTCGGCGACCGCGTGCACCGCGTCCGGCGAGGAGGGACGGCCACCGGCGAACGAGACGCCCCGCGCGGCCCACCACTGCGACAGCGCGCGTTCCAGGAAGACCGCATAGCGCGCGTTGTGCACGATCCCCATGGGATCGAGATCGTCGAAGTGCACCGTGAAAGGTGCGACATGGCCCGACATCAAACCTCCGGAAGCAGATTTGGTACTGGACTGAGCCCCCGCAATCGCTCCAGCGCCGCCGTGCGCGCGTGGGCGTAGACGAGCGGGGCGGCGAGCAGCCGGCTCTCGTACACGGCGGCGGTGCCGAGCGCGTTGAGCTCGAAGGAGAGCTGCCCCGCATCGGTGTCCGGACGGAGCTCACCGAGCTCGACCGCCTCCGCGATGAGCCGTTCGAGCAGCACGTGCCAGTGCTCCAGGGCCACCGCCAGCCGCTCGTGCACCGGGCCCGTGCGGGCGGCGAAGGCGAACTGGGCGGTACCGAAGAAACAGCCACCGGGAAGAGCGCCCGACGCGATGTCGGCCAGCCGGTGCTCGTGCAGCGCGAACAGCCGCCGGACGCCCCGCGGCGCGCGCAGGGCCGGGCGAACCACCACATCGGTGAAGCGCGCCTCGGCGTGGTCGGCCGCGGCGAGCTGCAGCTCCTCCTTGGTCGACCAGTGCGCGAACAGGCCCGACTTGCTCACCCCGAGGCGCTCGGCGAGCTGGTTGAACGAGAGCCCGTCCAGGCCGGACTCGGTGGCCAGGACCACCGCGGCGTCCAGGGCGGCGGTGCGGGCCCGTTCGCCGCGGGCCAGGCGGCCGTCAATCATGCTTTGACGGTACCAACAAAAAGAGCGACCGATCGGTTAGTTTTCTGTGGGCAAGTTCACCGTGACTCGGAGTCCGCCCCCGTCGCGCGGCTCGGCCTCGGCGCTGCCGCCGTGCGCGACCGCGACCGAGCGCACGATCGACAGCCCCAGCCCGGTGCCGCGGGCCGAGCCGGTGCGGGAGCGCAGCCGGCGGAACGGCTCGAACAGGCCCGGGACCTCGTAGCCGGGGATGACCGGGCCGGTGTTCTCGACCACGAGCCGCGCCGAGTTCCCGCTGCGCACGGTGCGGACCCAGACCCGGCCGTCGGGCACGTTGTAGGCCAGCGCGTTGTCGACCAGGTTCTGCACGACGCGCTCCAGCAGCACCGGGTCCCCGATCACCGGGGCCGGGTCCAGCGCGGCCTCGACGTCCTTGTCCGCGACCACGTGCCGGGCCACCTCGGCCAGGTCGACCCGGTCGCGCACGGTCAGCTCCTGCTCGGACGCGACGAGCGTGAGCAGCCCGTCGATGAGCCGCTCGTGCCGGGCGTTGACGGCCAGCAGCGTCTCGCCCAGCTGCACCACCTCCGGGGGCGGGTCGGGGCGGCTCAGGGCCACCTCGATCAGCGTGCGGTTGATCGTCAGCGGGGTACGCAACTCGTGCGAGGCGTTGGCGGCGAACCGGCGCTGCCCGTCGAAGGCCTGGTCGAGCCGCTCCAGCATCGAGTCGAAGGTGTCCGCGAGCTCCTTGATCTCGTCCCGCGGCCCCTGCAGCGCGATCCGCTCGTGCAGGTTGCCGCCGGCCACCCGCCGGGCCGTCTCGGTGATCTGCCCGACCGGCCGCAGCGCCCGCTCGGCCATCAGCCAGCCGACGCCGATCCCGATCACGGTCAGCAGGCCGAGCGCGATCGCGCCCTGGGTGAGCAGCGCGTTCAGGGTGTCCTGCTCGATGCGGTCCTGGCGCTCCTGCAGCTGCTGGACCAGGTCGAAGAAGCGCCGCTGGTCGAGCCCGAGCAGGTTCTTGGCCTCGTCCGGCAGGTCGCCGATCGTCGCCGAGCCGGCGTTGCGCTGGTGGATGTTCTGCTCCACCAGCACGTACGTCAGGCCCAGCAGCAGCGCGCCGCCGGCCAGGAACAGGGCGCCGAACAACGCCGTCAGGCGGACGCGGATGCGCAGGTGTTTCACGGGATCTGGTACCCCACTCCGGCGACGGTCTCGATCACGGGCGGATCACCCAGCTTGCGGCGCAGCGTCATCACGGTCACCCGCAGCACATTGGTGAACGGGTCGATGTGCTCGTCCCAGGCCCGCTCCAGCAGCTGCTCGGCGGTGACCACCGCGCCGCCGGCCCGCAGCAGCTCCTCCAGCACGGCGAACTCCTTGCGGGTCAGCACCACGAACCGCCCGCCCCGCAGCACCTCCCGCCGGCTCGGGTCCAGCCGCAGGTCACCGCGCTCCAGCACCGGCGGCGCGGCCGCGCGGGCGCGCCGGCCCAGGGCCCGCACCCGGGCCACCAGCTCGGTGAACGCGAACGGCTTGCCCAGGTAGTCGTCGGCCCCGAGGGACAGCCCGGCGACCCGCTCGGCCACCGCCGAGGCCGCGGTCAGCATCAGGATCCGCGTGTCGGGCAGCGTCGCGCTGACGTGCCGGCAGACCTCGTCGCCGCCGACCGCGGGCAGGTCACGGTCGAGGATCAGCACGTCGTACTCGTTCACGCCGAGCCGCTCCAGCGCCCCGTGCCCGTCGTAGGCGACGTCGACCGCGAACGACTCGCGGCGCAGCCCCTCGGCGACGGCGTCGGCCAGCAGGTGCTCGTCCTCCACCACCAGTACGCGCATGCCCTCATGGTGCCGCGCCGGAGCGTAAGCCGGGGATAAGCGCCCGCGCTGATGCCGGTCTTACCGGGTCCTCCCTTCACTGGCGGCATGAGGAAGCTGCTGGTCGTCATGAGTTGTCTGCTGCTGTTCGGGTGCTCGTCCGCGCCGTCGGGGCCGTCCGTCGCGACCGCCGACGGGGGCACCACCAAGGCCCCGGCGAGCGCCGCGCCCGACAAGGCCGAGGCCAACCGCCAGTTCGCCAGGTGCATGCGCGGGCACGGGGTGGACGTGCCCGACCCCGGTCCGGACGGGAGCATCCAGTTCGACCCGGACGTGGCGGGCGGGGATCGCAGCAAGGCGGTGGCGGCGGCTTCGGCCTGCCAGCAGTACCTGCCGAACGGGGGCGACCTGCAGAACCTCTCGCCGGATCAGCTGGAGCAGGCGCGGGCGTTCGCCAAGTGCATGCGCGAGCACGGGATCGCCATGCCGGACCCGGACCCGAACACCGGGGTCTCGGCGATCCTCAACAGCGGGATCGACTTCAACTCCCCCGCGTTCAAGGCGGCGGCCGACGCGTGCAAGTCGCTGGTACAACGGTGAAACGGCTCTTGTGGTTGATCCCGGTTCCCGTCCTGGTCGCCGTCATCGGATATGCCGGGTTCGGGCACCGCACGGCAACGCCGCCGCCGGTCGCGGTGAAGACCACCACGATCACCAAAGGCACGCTGACCGCGACCGAGAGCGTCGACGGCACGCTCGGCTTCGGCGATCCGGTCACGGTCAACGGCCGCCTCCCCGGCACCGTCACCGCGCTGCCGCCCGAGGGTTCCACGATCAGACGCAACGATGTCTTGTACCGGGCTGACGGCCGCCCCGTCGTCCTGTTCTACGCCGCCGCGCCGTTCTACCGCGCGCTGAAGCCCGGCGACGAGGGCGACGACGTGCGGGCGCTCGAGGCCAACCTGGCCGCGCTCGGGTACAAGGGCTTCACCGCCGACGACTCGTACACGGCCGCGACCGCCGACGCCGTGCGCGACTGGCAGGAGGACCTCGGGCTGCCGGAAACCGGCACCGTCGAGCTCGGCCGGATCGTGGTCGCGCCCGACGCGGTGCGCGTCGGCGAGGTCAAGGCCCACCTCGGCGACGGCGCGACCGGGCCGATCCTGCAGTGGACCGGCTCCACCCGCCTGGTCACCGTCCAGCTCGACGTCACCGAGCAGCGGCTGGCGGCGATCGGGGCGGCGGCGACGGTGAAACTGCCGGACGATCGGGAGGTACCCGGGAAGATCTCCGCGATCGGCGCGGTGGCCACGGCGTCCACCCAGAACAACCAGACCAAGGTGACCGTCGACGTCACCGTGACCGTGGCCGAGCAGGACAAGCTCGGCACGTTCGACGCCGCCCCGGTGACCGTGACCCTGGTGTCGGAGCAGCGCCGGGACGTCCTGATCGTGCCGGTCGGGGCGCTCGTCGCGCTGGCCGAGGGCGGCTACGGGCTGCAGCTGGTCAGCGAGCGCGCCACGCGCACGGTCGCGGTGAAGACGGGGCTGTTCGCCTCCGGCAAGGTCGAGGTCTCGGGGCCGGAGCTGGCGGCGGGACTGACGGTCGGAGTCGCCGGATGATTGCGCTCGAGAAGGTCCGGAAGGTGTACCCCGGAGGCGTCGTCGCCCTCGATGACGTCTCCCTGACGATCGCCGCCGGCTCGCTGGTCGCCATCGTCGGCCCGTCGGGCTCGGGCAAGTCGACGCTGCTGCACCTGATCGGGGCGCTGGACGTGCCGTCGGGCGGCGTTGTGCGCATCGACGGGCAGGACGTCTCCGGCCTGTCCGACGCCGGCCTGTCCCGGCTGCGCGCCTCGACCATCGGCTTCGTCTTCCAGCAGTTCCATCTCGCGCCGGGGACGTCGGCGCTGGACAACGTGGCGGACGGGTTGCTGTACGCCGGCGTGGGCCTCGCCTCCCGCCGCCGCCAGGCCGCCGCCGCCCTTGCCCGGGTGGGCCTCGAGCACCGCCTCGCACATCGTCCGCACCAGCTCTCCGGCGGGGAACGCCAGCGGGTGGCGATCGCCCGTGCGGTGCTCGGCAACCCGCCGCTGCTCCTGGCCGACGAGCCCACCGGGAACCTCGACAGCGCGGCGGGCGCGGACGTCATGCGCCTTCTGGGTGATTTGCACGAGTCCGGGACAACCGTCGTGGTGATCACGCACGACCAGGACATCGCCGCCGCGCTGCCACGGCAGATCTCGCTGCGGGACGGGCGGTTGTCGTGAAGTTCGCGGACATTCTGCGGCTCGGCGGGATCGGGCTGCGGACCCGGCCGCTGCGCGTGGTGCTCTCCGCGCTCGGGATCGCCATCGGCATCGCCGCCATGGTCGCGGTGGTCGGCATCTCCGCCTCCAGCCGCGCCGAGGTCGACCGGCGGCTGGCCACGCTCGGCACCAACCTGCTCACCGCCGGGCCGGGCAAGTCGTTCTTCGGCGACGCCTCCCACCTGCCCGAGGAGGCCGAGGCCATGGTCGCCCGGATCGGGCCGGTCACCGCGGTGTCGGCCGTCGGCCGCGTTCCTTCCGCCCATGTGTACCGCACCGACCGCATCCCCACCGCGGAGTCCGGCGGCATCGCGGTGCTCGCGGCGCGTACCACGCTGCCCGGCACCGTCGGCGCGACCGTGCACGCCGGGACCTGGCTGGCCGCGCCGACCTACCCCACCGTGGTGCTCGGCTCCCGCGCCGCCGGCATCCTGGGCCTCACCGGCGGCCTGGGCCTGAACGTCTGGCTCGGCGGGCATTGGTTCACCGTGGTCGGGATCCTGGATCCGGTACCGCTCGCGCCCGAACTCGACTCCGCCGCCCTCATCGGCTGGCCGGTGGCGTCTTCCGTGCTCGGCTTCGACGGGTACGCGACCACCATCTACAGCCGCTCCCGCGACGACGCGGTGCCCGAGGTCGCCGCGGTCCTGGCCGCGACCGCCAACCCGGCGGCGCCGAACGAGGTGCAGGTGTCGAGGCCGTCGGATGCGCTGGCGGCGAAGGAGGCGACCGACACGGCGTACACCGGACTGCTCTTGGGTCTTGGGGCGGTTGCCCTGCTCGTGGGCGGCGTCGGGGTGGCCAACACCATGGTCATCTCCGTGCTCGAACGCCGCCCCGAGATCGGCCTGCGGCGCGCACTCGGCGCCACCCGCACGCACGTCCGGCTGCAGTTCCTGGCCGAGTCGCTGCTGCTCGCCGCCCTGGGTGGACTGGCCGGCGGGCTGCTCGGCGCACTCGTCACGGCGTCGTACGCGGCCTGGCGCGACTGGCCCGCCGTGCTGCCCGCCTGGGTACTGGCCGGCGGCCTCGTCGCCACGCTGGTGATCGGCGCGATCGCCGGCCTCTACCCGGCCATGCGGGCCGCCCGGATGTCCCCGACGGCGGCCCTCAACACGGCTGCTTGAGCTACTTGATGATCGTCTGCAGGGCGATCTCGACCATCTGGCTGAACGTCTGCTCCCGCTCCTGCGCGGTCGTGCGCTCCCCGGTCTTGATGTGGTCGCTCACCGTCAGCAGCGTGAGCGCCCGCGCGTTGTACCGGGCCGCGATCGTGTACAGCGCGGCGGACTCCATCTCCACCGCCAGCACCCCGTAGTCGGCGAGGCGGTCATAGAGGTCGGGCCGATCCGTGTAGAACGCGTCGGCGGCCAGGATCGGCCCGACCACCATCTGAATCCCCTTCTCGGCGGCCACGTCCACCGCGGTGCGCAGCAGCCCGAAGTCCGCCACCGGCGCGTAGTCGATCAGCCCGTCGAACCGCGCCCGGTTCATGTTGGAGTCGGTGCTCGACCCGATGGCCGCCACGACGTCGCGAAGCTTGAGCTCATCGCGAATCGCCCCGCAGCTGCCGACCCGGATCAGGGCCTTCACCCCGTAGTCGTTGATCAGCTCGTGCGCGTAGATGCTGGCCGAGGGCATGCCCATGCCGGAGCCCTGGACACTCACCTCGACCCCCTCGTAGGTCCCGGTGAACCCGAGCATGTTCCGGACGGTCGAGTAGCAGCGGGCATCCTTGAGGTACGTCTCGGCGATCCACTTGGCCCGGAGAGGATCTCCCGGCATGAGGACCCGCTCGGCAATCTGACCCGGCTCGGCGCCGATGTGCGTGCTCATACCGTGATCCTGCCAAACGGCGAGCCCCCGCGCGGATGGCCCCGGGCAGTCAGGTAACCTCTTCGGCGGTGGCGTGTCCGAGTGGCCTAAGGAGCACGCCTCGAAAGCGTGTGAGGGTGCAAGCCCTCCCGGGGTTCGAATCCCCGCGCCACCGCCAACGGCCAACCCGGATGCCCGGCCCGTCATCACGACGGCGCCGGGCTTCTGGCTGTTTGTGACGTTTTGGCGTTTTCATCGGCAGGCGTCTGGCCCGAGCGCCGTTCGGCTCACCTTCCCCGTCGTGTGGCTGACCCCGGGGGTGGGGTGGCGGGCGATCGACCGCGCGGAATTCCATTTGTGCCGATGCGTGCGGCTGGGCGACGCTAGGGTGGCGTTCACCAGGGGGATGACCGGCAGCGACAGCAGGGGCACGGCGAGTGGGAATTACGCAACGTGCGATATGGCACTTCGCGGTCTAGCGGGCAGTCGCACAGCCGATAGATACTGAGACGAGGCTAAGGGGGGAACCGATGCCCAACGTCTTCTATCAGGACCGAGATATCGTCATCACCGACGACGTGTTCGCGGTCTGGAAGCCCGAGCCCCAGGTGTACGACCTGGAGGCGCTCCAAGATCTGCGCATCGAGCACAGTCGACGTGCGATACCTACCGTACCGCTCGTCGCCGGCGCTCTGGTCACCGTGGGGGCGGTGGCGGGAATTTCGATCACGGATCGACCGGGCCAATTCATGATCGCGGCGGCGGTGCTGTCGGTGTCGCCGTTCTCCGGGCGGGTGGTGCGGATCTTCACGCCCGTCGTGTGGTTCTTGCGGGCCACTTACGCGGGGGCCGGGGTCACGCTATTCGCATCGAGCAACGCGATTGCGCTGCTGCGGGTGCGGCGCGGTCTGATGCGGGCGTTCGCGGCCAGCGCGGCGAGTGTCGAGCGGCTGGATCGCGGGGGTTACGCCGAGGAGTACCGGCAGCTGAACGCACTGCTCTGACGATCGTCGAGGATCTGCCCGCGGAACTGTGGTTCCGCGGGCAACGCTCGTTGCCCGGTTTGCCGGTAATGTGCATTCATGGGCCAACTTCGCATATTCACGTGTCGTGTAATGACTCGATCCGTATGCTGAAGGTTCACGTCCTAGGGTTACGAGGAGGCCGACCCGATGGCCGAGAACAGCAACGGTCCCGCTTGGCGCAAGTCGCGTTCCTGCACCAATAACGCGTGCGTCGAGGTCGCCACGGCCACCGACGCGGTGCTGGTCCGCGACTCGAAGGATCCGGCCGACGTTCAATTGCGATTCAGCAAGGCGGATTGGCGGGCTTTCGTCACCGACCTGCGCTCCGGCACACTTCCTCCGCCATGCTGAATGCCTACTGAAGGTCGAACTCACCGTCCTTGATACCGCCGACGAACGCGCCCCAGGTCTGGCGGTCGAACGACAGCACGGCACCCTCCGGCTTCTTGGCATCGCGGACCAGAATGGTTGCCGTCGTCAGGTCGGCGACCTCGACGCAGCTCTGGTTTGCGCAGTAGCTGCTCTTCTGCCAGCCGGACAGCGTGACGGGCTTCTGCATTGTTTCACCTGGTTTTCTTCGCGGGGAGGTGGCCGGGACCACCCCCATTGGGTCCTCGACTAGCGCGAGGATCCTCTCTCGACCGGCCCGGAGTCGTCGGAATCGTCGGGGGCGTCGGCGGCGGGGCGGGGTAGCTGCGCCGCCCGGGCGATCCGGGCTGTCGAATTCTCTTGGTCCAGCGAGCCGTCCCACATCTGGTCCCACGCCTTGCGGTGCCGGACGATGCGGGTCTCGTCGTCGACGATCTCGTCGACGGTGCCACTCTCCCGGTACAGCACGGCGTGACCGCTCTCCTCCGGTGAGAGGTACAGCAGGTCGAAGTGGCCGAATGGCGCGAACGGGTTCGCCATGGGATGGATGCGGATGTGCAGCCAGCCCTCGCCGATCAGGGAGTGAATGAGCGTGAATTGTTCCCGGGTGGTCTGGTCGCCACCGATGTTGCGCAGCAGCACCGACTCGTCGAGCACCATGTAGATACTGGGCCGGGGATTGCGTTTGAGCAGGACATTCCGCCGCGCCGTCCGGATCGCGGACCGGGCCGAAATGACCTCGCTGGTGAGATCCTCGACGAATGGCTGCATCACGGCGTGTGCGTATTCTTCCGTCTGCATCCATCCGGGAATCGCGGCCGGTGCGAATGTCCGGGTGGACGTCGCCTCGGCCTCGAAGCTGATGTACTGTCGCATGGCCGGCGTCAAATGGCCCTGATAGCGACTCTCGTCCCACCATTGGCGCCGTTGTTTCGAAGCTTTTGCGGCCTGCACCAAATCGTCGACGGTCCGGCGGTCCTTGATGCCGAGATACGACAACAGGGGCCGCAGATCGTTCGCGGAGATCGTCACTTCGCCGGACTCGATGCGCATCACCTTGGACAACGACCATTCCATGGCTTCGGCCACTTGGGTCTGCGTGTCACCCTTGGCGTTCCGGGCGTCCTTGATCGCCAATCGCACCTTTCGGCGCGCGACGGCAGGGGTGTCACCCGAACTCATCGTGTCCCTCGTTGGACGTCAGTCGTACGTCTAGGTGCCGTATGGCCGATTGTCGCCCACCCTACTCGCGATTCGGTCTGCTTAGGGTCGAAGACCAGGGAAAAGCCGGCCGACGGCCGACATGCCCGATCTTGTGACAAGTATGTCGACCGTTCGGATGGCCCCGTTCGGGCCGGAGACAGTGTAAGACTCATCTGCCATAAGGCAGGTTGGGATGTAGCAGGTTAGCCAAGTTGTTACACAACCGACTTATGTGAACCAACCCGGCAAACCGGTGCGAGCTGCGACAACACGTCCTTGCGCCCGCTCGTTGTCAGACCTTTCCCGAACCCGCCGGGTGAGGCTACGCGCGCCGCTCTGCGCATCCCGGAATGCCCGCCGCCGTCGCCGAACCACGCCGCCGCTGGAATAGGCCCCCGGAGGGACGCCGCGGCGGTGCGTGGAAGCGCCCAGGCGCCGCGGACGGGTCAGCGCCAACGCCGAACCACACCGTCTCGGCGGGCGTGGAAGCGCCCGGGCGCCGCGGACAGGTCAGCGCCAACGCCGAACCACACCGTCGCGGCGGTGGCGTGGAAGCGCCAGGGCGCCGTGGACGGGTGAGCGCTAGCGTGGTCCACATGCCAGAAGCGCGTGACCCGATCGCCGACCTGCGTCGCATCGCGTTCCTGCTCGAGCGGGCCCACGAGAAGACCTACCGCGTCCGCGCGTTCCGGGGCGCCGCGGCCAAGCTGGGCAAGCTCCCCGAGGGCGAGCTCGCCACCAGAGCCCAGGCCGGCACCCTGACCGACATCGCCGGCATCGGGGACGTGACCGCGCGGTGCGTGGTCGAGTCGCTCAACGGCGAGCAGCCCGTCTACCTGCGCCGGCTCGAGGCGACGGCCGGGCAGGATCTGGACGCCGAGACGGCCGGGCTGCTGCACGCGCTGCGCGGCGACTGTCACGCGCACTCCGACTGGAGCGACGGCGGGTCGCCGATCGACGAGATGGCCATGGCGGCCGCGCAGATCGGGCACGAGTACCTCGTGCTCACCGATCACTCGCCGCGCCTCACCGTGGCCCGGGGGCTGTCGGCCGAGCGGCTCGCCGAGCAGCTGGACGTGGTGGCCGACATCAACGCCGGGTTCGCGACCATCGGCATGTCGTTCCGGCTCCTGACGGGCATCGAGGTCGACATTCTCGCCGACGGGTCGCTCGATCAGACCGACGAGCTGCTCGACCGGCTCGACGTGGTGGTCGCGTCCGTGCACAGCAGCCTCAAGGACGAGCCCGAGGTGATGACCCGGCGGATGGTCACGGCGCTGGCCAACCCGCGGATGGACATCCTCGGGCACTGCACGGGGCGGCTCATCACCGGCGGGCGGGGCACCCGGCCGGAGAGCCGGTTCGACGCCGAGGCGGTGTTCGCGGCCGCGGTCGAGCACGACAAGGCGATCGAGATCAACTCGCGGCCGGAGCGGCTGGACCCGCCGAAGCGGCTGCTACGGCTGGCGCTGGAGGCCGGCTGCCGCTTCACCATCGACACCGACGCGCACGCCCCCGGGCAGCTCGACTGGCTCGCCAACGGCTGCGAGCGCGCGATCGCCTGCGGCGTCCCGGCCGACCGGATCCTCAACACGCTCCCCGCTGACGACCTGCTGGCGTGGACGGCCTCCCACCAAAAAACCGCATCGCGCAAGTAGCCCCTGCGAGATACCCACGCCGAGCAGGACGATCACGCCGCCGACCGGCTGGTGCCAGGTCAGGTGCTCGTTGAGGAACACGACGCCGGCGATCGCGGCCACGAACGGCGGGAAGTACGTGACCATCGAGCCGGTCGTCACGCCCGCCGTCTGCACGACGTGGAAGTTCAGCGCGAACGCGAGCCCGGTGCCGAACACGCCCAGGGCGACGATCGCGATCCACACCCGCGGCCCGAGGTCCAGCGGCGACGCCGGCCGCCCGGCGATGAGCGGCGCGGCGATCACCAGGTGCAGCGTGGACATCAGCAGCTGCCCGGCCGAGAGCTGGAACGCCGAGATCTCGAAGTGCTGCAGCAGCCAGCGGGTGTAGTTGAAGGCGATGCCGTAGCAGGTGACCGCGCCGAGCAGCATGAGCTGGCCGGAGAGCGAGGCGCCGCCGACGCCCTTCCAGACGCCCAGCACGACGAGTACGCCCACGAAGCCGACGAGCAGGCCCCAGATCTGGCGCTGGGCCGGCCGCTGCGACCGGACGGCGACGAGGGTGACCAGCAGCGTGGTGAGCGGGGCGGTGCCGTTCCAGATGCCGGCCAGGACGGACGGCACGCGTTGCTCGGCGTATCCGAAGAGCACGAACGGTACCGTCGAAGCGAAAAGCGCGAACAGGAACAGATGCCCCCACAGTCTGGCCCCGCGGGCCAACGGCAGCCGTCGGACCGCCAGGAACAGCACGAGGGTGAGGGCGCCGAGGGCGATGCGGTAGAGCGCGATGTAGACCGGCGCGAGCCCCGTGAGCGCGTCCTTGATGAACATGAAGCTCGTGCCCCAGATCAGGGCGACCGCGGCGAAGGCGGGCAGCCAGCGCTTGATGTCAGGGGCGGGACTCGTCATAGTCCTTACTCTGCATCATCCTGGGAGGCCGGGGACACACCGCGACGGCCCGCTGAGCCACGGGTTGCGAATTGGCCTCCGGGTGCCCGGCGGTGATCGGTTTCGTAACGTAGGGTCGGCCCGTGGGTTCTATCGATGACATCGCCGACCGGTATGTCGAGCAGTGGGCGCCCCTCGACCCGATCGGGGCGACCTTCGTCGGCGTGGCCGGCCACGATCACGAGCTGACCGACCTCTCACCCGACGGCTTCGCCGCCCTCGCCGACCTGGACCGGGCCGCGCTGGCCGCGCTGGACCGCGAGACGCCCGCGACCGAGACCGAGCGGGTGGCCAAGGAGGCCATGCAGGAGCGGCTCGGGCTGGCCCTGGAGCGGTACGAGGCGGGCGACCTCACCAGCGACGTCAACGTGATCTCCAGCCCGCTGCACGGCGTGCGGAGCTCGTTCGACCTCATGCCCAGCAGCGGCGAGGAGGCGGTGGCCAACATCCTGGCCCGGCTCCGCGACGTGCCCCGGGCGCTGGCCCAGTGGCGCACGACCCTGCTGCACGAGGCCCAGCGCGGCAACGTCGCCCCCTCGAAGCAGATCGTCGAGGTGGCCAAGCAGTGCGAGGTCTGGGCCGACCCGCAGGGCGACAACTTCTACCCCGACCTGGCCGCCCGCATCGGGGCCGAGAGCCCGGCGCTGGCCGCCGAGCTCGCCACCCGGGCCGAGGCCGCGCGGGCCGCCACGGTGGAGACCAGCGAGTTCCTGCGCCGCGAGCTCGCACCGCTCGGCCGGCCCAAGGAGGCCGCCGGGCGCGAGCGCTACCAGCTCGCCTCCCGCTACTTCCTCGGCGCGACGGTCGACATCGACGAGGCGTACGCCTGGGGCTTCGACGAACTCGCCCGTCTCGAGTCGGAGATGCGCACCGTGGCCGACAAGGTCGTGCCCGGCGGCACGGTCGACGAGGCGGTCGCCGCCCTGGACAACGACCCGGCCCGGGTGATCCAGGGCAAGGAGGCGTTCCGCGACTGGATGCAGGAGCTCGCCGACGCCACCGTGGACGAGCTCAACGGCCGCCACTTCGACATCCCGGAGCAGGTCCGCGCGATCGAGTGCATGCTGGCCCCGACGTCCGACGGCGGCATCTACTACACCGGCCCGAGCGAGGACTTCACCCGCCCGGGCCGCATGTGGTGGGCCGTCCCGCAGGGCGTGGACAGCTTCTCGACCTGGCGCGAGGTCACCACGGTCTACCACGAGGGCGTCCCCGGCCATCACCTGCAGATCGCGCAGACGTACGTCCGCGCCGAACTGCTCAACCGCTGGCGCCGCGTGCTCGCGTGGTCGTCGGGGCACGGCGAGGGCTGGGCGCTCTACGCCGAGCGGCTGATGGACGAGCTCGGGTATCTCTCGGACCCGGGCGACAAGCTGGGCATGCTCGACGGCCAGGCCTTCCGCGCCACCCGCGTGATCGTGGACATCGGCATGCACCTGGAGCTGGAGATCCCGCGCGACAACCCGTTCGGCTTCGCGCCGGGCGAGCGCTGGACGCCGGAGCTGGGCTGGGAGTTCCTGCGCGCGCACTGCCGCGTGGAGGAGAAGAGCCTGCGGTTCGAGCTCAACCGGTACCTCGGCTGGCCCGGCCAGGCCCCCTCCTACAAGCTGGGCGAGCGCGCCTGGCTGGGCGCCCGGGCCGACGCCCAGGCCCGCAAGGGCGCGGACTTCGACCTCAAGGCGTTCCACCGCGACGCGCTCAACCTGGGCTCGCTGGGTCTGGACCCGCTGCGCGCGGCCCTGGCGCGCATCTAGGGAGCGGATGGTCTGGCTGGCACCGTTGGATACTGTTCGATGTCCTGAAGAACAGTGGGGGAGCAAGCTCCACCCACACCCCCTCAAAAGCGGGCCGGGTCTCACGGGCAGCAAATAGGGGGTTCAGGTGGCCTCTTGGTGGGCGTCCAGGTGCGACGCCCACCAACAAAACTAGGCGGCCGGGGCGATGTCCAGCGCCGGCGCGGTGAGCACGTTGGACTGCACGTAGACCAGCTCGATCTCGCACGCCGTGTAGAAGCCCGGCAGCGGGATCGGCGGCGGCGGGAACGACGGGGTGAAGGTCAGCGGCAGCAGTCCCAGCACGTTGGCCGAGAACCGGGTCGTGTAGAACTTCACGTCGCCCGAGACCGTCAGCTTCGAGCTCTTGGTGATCAGCAGCTTCGGGCCGCCCGGGGTGTCGAGCTCGAACGGGGTGGAGACCGAGTTCTTCATCGAGAAGGCGAGCACCTTCACCGTGGTGCCGTCCTTGCGCGGGAGGTCGGCGACGCCGTCGTAGGTCAGGCCGTCCATCGTCATCACGTCCGCCTTGAGGATCGACGGCTGCTTGGCGACGAAGGGCTGGCCCGCCGCGATCTGGGCCTTCTTGTTGTTCGGGGTCGGCGACGCGCTGGTCAGGCCGCAGGCCGGGGTCGACGAGGGCTTCGCCGAGGCCGGCTGCTTGGTCGGGGCGGCGGTGGTGGTCGCCGCCGGGGGTGCGACCGACGCGGCGGTCGAAGGCTCCGTCTCGTTTTTCTTGTCGCCGCCGGTGAACAGATCACCCAGCCAGTCGAGCAGACCCTCGGCCTTGGTAGGCGTCGGCGTCGGGGTGGGGCTCGCCGAAGTGGCCGGGGCCGCCGGGGTGGTGGCGGCCGGTTTGGCGGATGGCGATGACGACGGGACCGACGGGCACGCGGCCGGCGCGGCGTACGCCTCGCCGCCCCGGTTCGTCGCGGCCACGACCGCGGCGGTGAGCAGCAGGGCCATCAGGAGCGGGCCCAGGTGACGCCGCTTGGGCAGATCACCTGGGCCGTCCGATGGGGGGAGCTGCTCATCGGCGCTGCCCGCACCGTGCCCTTCGTGCAGGGGGCTGAGCTGGGCCGTCGGGATCTCGTCGCGGAGCACGCCGGACGGTGGTCGCCGGGACTCGTCGTACGTCGGCCACGCACCGGCCGCGGCGCCGGGAGCGGCGTCGTCCTCGACCAGGAAGTCGTCGAGCTTCGTGTCGCGGTAGTACGGCGCCGATTCAAGCGGTTCAGGCGATTCAGGCGCCTCAACAGCACTTTCCGCAACCGAAGGAGGCGCCGCGGGAGGTGCCCAAGCGACGGCGAGGCCGCCGCCGACCAGGCCCAGGACGGTACCGAGGAAGAAACCACCGAGGTTGAGCCCGATGAGCGCATAGAGCGCCACCACCGTCCCGAGAATCCCGTAGAACAGCCGCTGCTGCGGGCTGAACCACGTCAGCGCCCCGCAGAGCAGCATCATCAGCGGAATCACGTAGGACAGGAAGCCGGTCGGTCCGAAGTGGACCTCCAGCGCCAGCTTGAGGTTGCCGCTGACGAAGAGCTCCACGCCCGAGAGCAGCAGGAACAGCCCGCCCCAATACGGTCGTTGGGCACGCCAACCGACCGAAGCGTGCGAGGGGGTCACTGGGTCCTCCAAGAACAAACAGGGAGCCCGCGGGGTCGCATCCCCGCGGGCCCTGATGGAGCTGCTAGAAGCACTCTTCGGCGTTGGCGCCGGTCGAGATGCCGAGGTCCAGGCCGGTCAGCTTGAACGTGCCGGCGGTGGTCGACCAGGCGACCTGCTTGAGGTTCGTGATGGTCACGCCGTCCGCCTGCTGGGCGAAGCCGCCCTGCAGGCCCTTGGCGTTGGCGCCGCCCTTGCTGAGGTCGGACGCGTCGATGCCGATCTGGATGTTGTCGAACGTGGCGTCACCCTTGAGCGACGTCAGGTCGATCAGCAGGTCGGTCGCCTCGGCCGGGTTGTTCGCGTCCTTGCCGGCGTGGATGACCATGGTCACCGGCAGGCCGGGCACCTTCACCGACTGGCACAGGTTGTACAGCTTGGCGTTGGCGATACCGGAGACGGCGACCGGGTGGTTCTTCGGGTCGGCCGGGTTGCGCGGGTCGCCGCCCTTCTCGGTGGCCATGCCGCCGTACTGCACGAAGCCCGTGCCCACGAGCTTGTCGGCGGACACCTTGAACTGACTGCCGGAGACGTTGAACGACGCGGCGATCGCGCCGGTGGCCTGGCCGAAGACGATGGCGCCGGCGATGAAGCTGGCCGGCACGACGACGGTGGCGAAACGCTTCCATCGCGTGCGGCCCTTCACCGCGCTGCCCTGAGCTACGGACACGTAGGGCTCCCTCTTGTCGCGGGGTGCTGGTGGTGCGGCGCTCCTGCACAGCGGGCGCACGCATCGCGCCGTCGGGACCGGTTCCTGGCGCTGCCGGGCGGGTTCCAGGGGCCGGGTCGGGGCGTGCGGACGATGTTGCCCCGTCCCCCGCGCGGGTTCAAGGCCGGTCGTTACCGGCGGGTAACCCCGAATTTCGCAAATTCATACGCTGCGTAGTCGCCGACCCGAAACAGGAACGGCGAGGACGCCATCAAATCGGACAGACACCCACTGTGATAGCTACCACAGGTGACCGATCTTGCCGATTATCACGGTTCTATAACGACAAACCTCTGGGGTTCCTTTTTCACCATGCGCACACCGACCCATTGCCAAAGGCATCGATGAATGGTTAGTTAGCACACGTAACAAATAGCAAGCGCGATCGGCGCGCGTCTTGCCTGGCTGAACCCCACAGCTCAGGAGGACACCCATCATGGCACCATCCCCGCGCCGACGATCGCTGCTGCTGGTCGCAGCCGTTCTCGGCACCTTCGTGGCCGCCGTGGCCGAAACCCCGGCCCACGCGATCACCATCCCGGCCGCTGATTATCAGCACGTCCAGCTGGCCCTCGGCCCGTCAGAACTGGGCGAGCCGATGTCCCTGGCGGTGCTGCCCGACCGGTCGGTGATCCACACCGCCCGCGACGGCACAGTCCGGATCACCGATGCCGCCGGCAACACCAAGGTCGCGGCCAAGCTCTCCGTGTACACGCACGACGAGGAGGGCCTGCAGGGCGTCGCCGCCGATCCCGGCTTCGCGACGAACCGGTGGGTCTGGCTGTACTACTCGCCGACCCTTTCCACTCCGTCCGGCGACGCACCGGCAACCGGTACAACCGCGGACTTCAACACCTGGAAGGGTCACCTCAACCTCTCCCGGTTCACCCTGAAGTCCGACAACACGCTGGACCTGACCAGCGAGAAGGTGGTGCTCACGGTCGACAACGACCGCGGGCTGTGCTGTCACGTCGGCGGCGACATCGACTTCGACGCGGCCGGGAACCTCTACCTGACCACGGGCGACGACACCAACCCGTTCGAGTCCAACTCCTACGCGCCGATCGACGAGCGCACCAACCGCAACCCGCAGTACGACGCCCAGCGCTCGTCGGCCAACACCAACGACCTGCGGGGCAAGCTCCTGCGGATCAAGCCCAACACCGACGGGACGTACGCGATCCCGTCCGGCAACATGTTCGCCCCGGGCACCGCGAAGACCCGCCCCGAGATCTACGCCATGGGCTTCCGCAACCCGTTCCGGATGAGCGTCGACAAGCCGACCGGGATCGTGTACCTCGGCGACTACGGCCCCGACGCCGGCACGACGGACCCGAACCGCGGCCCCGGCGGGCAGGTCGAGTTCGACCGGGTCACCGGCCCCGGCTTCTACGGCTGGCCGTACTGCACCGGCACGAACACCACGTCGGAGACCTACAACGAGTGGGACTTCGCGGCCGGCGTGACCGGCGCGAAGTACAACTGCGGAAGCGGGCCGGCGAACAACTCCTTCCGCAACACCGGACTGGCCACGCTGCCCGCCGCCAAGAGCAGCTGGATCCGGTACGGCGGCGACGCCGGCACCCCGCCCGAGTTCGGCACCGGGTCGGAGTCGCCGATGGGCGGTCCCGTCTACCGCTACAACGCCGGGCTCAGCTCGGCCGTCAAGTTCCCGCAGAGCCTCGACGGCCTGTTCTTCGCCGGGGAGTACGGCCGCCGCTGGATCAAGCCCGTGAAGGTCAACGCGGACGGCTCACCCGGCGAGATCTCCACCTTCCCGTGGGCCGGCACGCAGGTCATGGACATGGCCTTCGGCCCGGACGGCGCGCTCTACGTGCTCGACTACGGCACCAGCGGGGCGAACAACCAGGCGCTGTACCGCATCGAGTACGTCGGCGGGGCCAACCGCGCCCCGATCGCGAAGATCACCGCGGACCGGACCTCCGGCCCGAACCCGCTCACGGTGGCCTTCTCCTCGGCCGGCTCGTCCGACCCCGAGGGCGGCGCGCTCACCTACGCGTGGGACTTCGACGGCAACGGGACCACGGACTCGACCGCGGCCAACCCGAGCTTCACCTACACCACCAACGGCACCAAGACGCCGACGCTCACGGTCCGCGACCCGCAGGGGCTGACCGGCACCGCGAGCACGGTCGTCACGGTGGGGAACAGCGCTCCGACGGTACGGCTCAACCTCCCCGCCAACGGCCAGCTCTTCAGCTTCGGCGACACCGTGCCGTTCTCGGTCACGGTGACCGACCCCGAGGACGGGACGATCGACTGCTCCAAGGTCACCGTGACGTACCTGCTCGGCCACGACGCCCACCAGCACCAGATCACGTCGAACACCGGCTGCACGGGCACGATCGCGGTCCCGGTCGACGGTGAGCACGACGCCGCGGCCAACGTCTACGGGGTCTTCGACGCCTCCTACACCGACAAGGGCGGCCTGACCGGCCACGGCGTGTCGACCCTGCAGCCGCGGCACCGCCAGGGCGAGCACTTCGGCCTGCAGTCGGGCGGGGTGCAGATCGCGAGCCACGCCGCGGCCGAGGGCGGCTCGACGGTCGGCTTCATCGACAACGGCGACTGGGTGTCGTTCGCGCCCTACCTGTTGAACAACGCCACGCAGTTCACCGCGCGCGTCTCGTCGGCCGGCGCCGGCGGCACGATCGAGGTGCGGGCCGGTTCGGCGACCGGCACGCTGCTCGGCACGGCGACGGTCGTCCCGACCGGCGGCTGGGAGACCTTCGCGAACGTCTCGGCCAGTTTGACCGGGGCGCCTGCTTCGACGACGACGCTGTACCTCGTGTTCAAGGGCGGGGCCGGCAACCTCTTCGACGTGGACGCCTTCACGTTGGGCACCTCCGGCCCCAGCCTGCGGGCGACGGCGAACGCCAAGTACGTGACGGCGCTCAACGCGACCACACCGCTGATCGCCGACGCGACCACGATGGGCCCGGCCCAGCAGTACGACCTGGTCGACCTCGGCAGCGGCAAGGTGGCGCTGAAGGCCCGGTCCAACGGGCAGTACGTCTGCGCCGAGAACACCGGGGCCAACCCGCTGATCGCCAACCGGGCGGCCGTCGGGGCCTGGGAGACGTTCACCCTGGTCCGCAACTCCGACGGCACGGTGAGCTTCCTGGCCCAGGCCAACGCCAAGTACGTGACCGCCGAGAACGCCGGCGCGAGCGCGCTGATCGCCAACCGCACGGCCATCGGGCCCTGGGAGAAATTCACGATCGTCCAGTAGTACGTGCGGCTGTATGTTGACACTTCTCGTTGGAATATGAGTGGATGTGTTGGTCCATGGGGATCTACGGATCTCCATGGATCGGCTACGGCCGCCACCGTTGCCTCGAGGAGTACGCATGAGACTCTCCAGACGGGTCGCGCTCGCGCTCGCCCCGCTCGTCGCCACCGCCGGTCTGCTGGTCGCCTCCGCGCAGCCGGCCAGCGCCTGGACGCCCAAGACCCCGCCGATGACCACCCCGTGGACCAACTCGGTGTCCACCACGAACCCGCTGCCCGAGTACCCGCGGCCGCAGCTGACCCGCGCGGACTGGGCCAACCTGAACGGCATCTGGGACTTCGCGGTCACCGGCTCCGGGCAGACCACCCCGCCCGGCACGTTCGGTGAACAGATCCGGGTCCCCTACCCGGTCGAGTCGGCACTGTCCGGCATCCAGCGGCGCATCACCGAGAACGACCGGATGTGGTACCGCCGGACCTTCACGATCCCCGCCGGCTGGGCCGGCAAGCGGGTCCAGCTCAACTTCGGCGCCGTCGACTGGCAGACCACGGTCTGGGTGAACGGCACGCAGGCGGGCGCGGTGCACAGCGGCGGGTACGACGCCTTCACCTACGACATCACCACGCTGCTCAACGGCGGGACGAACACCATCGTCGTCGGGGTGTACGACCCGACCGACGCCGGCACCCAGGCCGTGGGCAAGCAGCGGCGCAACGACGTCCTGCCGCACGCCGGCGGCGGCATCTTCTACACCGGCGCCTCCGGCATCTGGCAGACCGTGTGGCTGGAGCCGACCCCGACCGCCCGCATCACGCGCGTCGACCTGGTGCCGAACATCGGCAACAACACCCTGTCGGTGAACGTCCTCGGCGCCGGGCTCTCCGGCCAGACGGTGACCGCCACCGTGTCGTCGGGCGGAGCCGCGGTCGGAAGTGCCAACGGCAGCGTCGGTACCGCATTCAGCGTGCCGGTCCCGAACGCGCACCGGTGGACCCCGAACGACCCGTTCCTCTACGACGTGAAGGTGGACCTCAAGAGCGGCTCGACGGTGGTCGACTCGATCGGCAGCTACGCCGGCATGCGCTCGATCTCGATCGGCAACGTCAACGGCAAGCTGCGCATCCTGCTCAACGGCCAGTTCGTGTTCCAGAGCGGGACGCTGGACCAGGGGTACTGGCCGGACGGCATCTACACCGCCCCGACCGACGCCGCGCTGCGCTCCGACCTGCAGCAGCACAAGAACCTGGGCTTCAACATGGTGCGCAAGCACATCAAGGTGGAGCCCCAGCGCTGGTTCTACGCCGCCGACCAGCTCGGCCTGCTCGTGTGGCAGGACATGCCGGCCATGCCGACCGGCAAGAACCCGACCACGGCCGCCCGCACCCAGTGGGAGGCGGAGTTCGACCGCATCATCGACCAGCACCGCAGCTCGCCGTCCCTGGTCATGTGGGTGGATCAGAACGAGGGCTGGGGGCAGTACGACCAGGCCCGGATCGCCTCGCACGTGAAGTCCTACGACCCGTCGCGGCTCGTCAACAACATGAGCGGGATCAACTGCTGCGGCTCGGTCGACGGCGGCAACGGCGACGTGCTCGACAACCACATCTACGTCGGCCCCGGCGCCACCCGCCCGTCCGGCACCCGCGCGGCCGTGCTCGGCGAGTTCGGCGGCCTGGGCCAGCGGGTCGCCGGCCACGAGTGGTCGCCCGGCAACGGCTTCTCCTACGAGGACCAGCCCAGCACGGCCCGGCTCAACGACCGGCTCAACGGCCTCTACGAGCAGATCCGCACCGGCGGCATGCCGCAGGGTCTTTCGGCCTCGGTGTACACCGAGATCACCGACGTGGAGAATGAGGTCAACGGCCTGCTCACCTACGACCGGCAGGTGGTGAAGGTGGACGCGGCCCGGCTGCGGGCGAGCAACCAGGCGCTCATCAACGCCTCGTCCAGCCCGGTCGGCTCGGCCACGCTGCAGACGGGCGTGTACAAGTCGCTGCGCGCGACGACGGCCTGCTGCACGACCCGCTACGTGCGGCACCAGAACAGCCTCGGGTACACCGAGGTCGTCGACGCGAACAGCTCGGCCCTGCTCAAGCAGGACGCGACCTGGCGCGTGGTGCCCGGCCTGGCCGACTCGTCCTGCTACTCCTTCGAGTCCCGCAACTTCCCGGGCCGCTACCTGCGCCACCAGGCGTTCCGGGCGCGCATCGACACCAACGACAACTCGGCGCTGTTCAAGGCCGACGCGACGTTCTGCGCGCAGCAGGGCAACGGCGGGGTACGGCTGACGGCCTGGAACTTCCCCGGGCAGTACCTGCGGCACTACAACTCGGAGGTCTGGCTGGCGACGCCGGGCGGCCCGGGGGCTTATGACGGCGCGGGGCTGTTCGTCGAGGACAGCACCTGGTCCATCGACGCGCCCTGGGCGCCGTAGCACTTGCGTGATCGGTGGCCGGTCCCGGGCGGGGCCGGCCACCTTTCTGCACCTCCATCCGCACCGGCCCGCACGAAGGCCGGAGCCGCCTGTGCCGATCTCGGTGGGGTCAGGGAACCCCCCGTTAGGAGCACGGATGCGCCTTCTCACCTCTGCCCTCGGCCTCGCGCTGGCGGCGGGCGGCACGCTGATCGCCGCCCAGCCCGCGCTGGCCGACACGACGGCCCTCCCCCATCCCGTCGGCGGCTTCGCGGCGCCCACGACCCGGGTCAACGCGAGCGTCCCGGCGTTCCGGGCCCAGGACACGCTCCCGGACAGCTCCTCGCTGATCACCAACCTGCCCCCGGTCGGCGATCAGGGCCAGATCTCCTCCTGCGTGGCGTGGACGATCGCGCACACGATCATGGGCTTCTACGCGAACCGCGACAGCGGCACCGGCGCCCCCTACGCCCCGCTGTACCTCTACATGCGCGCGGTCACCAAGGGCGGCGCCCCGAACGTGGGCCTGAACCCGGGCGTCGCGCTGCAGGAGGCCACCACCAACGGCGTGGACACCCAGGACGACTACGTGCAGGGCGTCTACGGCTACCAGACCGCCCCGACCGCGACCGAGATCGCCAACGCGGCCAACTACAAGCTCTCCGGCTGGACCACGCTGTGGGTCGGCGACAAGCAGGGCGACAAGGCCAAGACCGCGATCAAGACGGCGATCGCCGCGGGCACGCCGGTCGCGATCGGCATCCCGGTCTTCAAGGACTTCATGTACCTCAAGGGCAACACGCTGTACAACACGCTCACCGGCACCAACCTGGGCGGGCACATGATCACGGCGTACGCGTACGACGCGGACGGCGTGTGGATCCGCAACCAGTGGGGCACCGGCTGGGGCGCGAACGGCGACGCCCACCTGTCCTGGTCGTTCGTGACGAGCGACGTGCAGGCCGCGTACACCGTGAACGGCCTCAAGTCGCCCGAGAAGGCGGTCATCCCGGCCCCGGCCGTCACCGGGCTCTCCGCGGTCCGCGGCCCGGTGGCCGGCGGCACCCAGGTCACCATCACCGGCGGCAACCTCGCGGCCGCCACCGCGGTCAAGTTCGGCGGCGTCGACGCCAAGTTCACCAAGTCCCAGGCCAACGGCATCACCACGCTGGTCGCGACCGCGCCGGCGCACACCAAGGGCGCCGTCGACGTGACGGTCACCAACGCCAAGGGCACCAGCGCGCTCAACGCAGCGGCCAAGTTCACCTACGTCCCGGCCGCGCCGGCGCTTTCGGGGATCTCCGCCGCCACCGCCTCGACCGCCGGCGGCGAGACGATCACCGTCACCGGCACCGACCTCTCGGAGGCCACCGCGGTGAAGCTCGGCACCACCGCGGTCGCCGGGTTCAAGGTCACCTCGCCGACCACGATCACGTTCCCGGTCCCGGCCGGGCTCCCGGCGGGCGCGTACAACGTCACGGTCACCACGCCGTACGGCATCAGCCCCGTTGTCGCGGGCGGCCGGCTCACCCTGGTCGCCCCGCCCGCGCCGACCGTGAGCGCGCTGAGCGCGACCAGCGGCCCGACCAACGCGGCCACCGCCGTCACGGTCACCGGCACCGGCTTCGCATCCCTGAAGTCGGTCACCGCGGGTGGCGTCGCCGTGGCCTTCACCAAGGTCTCGGACACCCAGATCAAGGTGACCCTGCCCGCCCACGCGGCCGGCAAGGTCATGCTGAAGCTGACCAACGCGGGCGGCAGCTACGAGGCGACGGCCCTGCCGTTCACCTACGTCGCCCCGCCCGCACCGTCGCTCGCCTCGATCCTGCCGAGCGTCGGCGGCACCAAGGTCGCCACCACCGTCACGCTCACCGGCGCGAACCTCGGCGGCGCGACCAAGGTGACCTCCGGCGGCGCGGTCGTGGCGTTCACCAAGATCTCCGACACGCAGCTGCGCGTGGTCCTGCCGCCGCACGCCGCGGGTGCGACTACCGTGCAGGTCACGACCCCGGGCGGCACCAGCACCGGCGTCACGTTCACGTACAAGGTGTAAGCCTCGCTTCACCCGCCCCGTCCCCTGTTTCGGGGGACGGGGCTTTCTCGCGTGCATCCCTCAAACGGGGCATCGGCGTCATACCAATGGCGGTTAGCCTGTGCCGAACTTCAATGCCGAGGGGTTTGCGGATGCGACGGATCTTGCCTGTACTGGCGGCGCTCGGCCTGCTGGCCGGATGCACCGCCTCCGGAGCGGCCGAGCAGCCCCCGCCGGGCCTGGCCGATCGCGGCACCGCGGTGACCACCGCCAAGCCGACCCGCCAGGACCTGACCAACAAGGTGAGCCTCAGCGGCAAGGTCACGCTGAACCCGACGTTCGGGCTGGTCGCGCCGATCGACGGCGAGGTGCGTTACCTGGATGTCAAGGCGGCCACCGGTACCCCCACCAAACCGACCAAGGTCGCGAACATCTGGGTCAGCGGCAAGGCCACGCCGGTCGAGGTGCCCGCGGGCGCGGTGTTCGCCGGCCGGCTCGTCGACGACCGCGCCAAGGTGACCGCGGGCATGCCGATCGTCTCGGCGCGCCAGGCCGGCTACGGGATCGTGGCGGACATCGACGGCACCCAGGCGTACCAGGTCACCGACACCCTGCAGTCGGTCACCGCGCAGGTCAAGAGCGGCCCCGGCCCCTTCCCGTGCACGGTCCTGGGCACCCTGGCGGCGCTGCCCGGCGGCTCGATCCCGGAGCCCAAGGCGCCCGTGGTCAACCCGTCGAGCACCGCGCCCGTCGCGCAGCCGACGCAGGGCCAGCCACAGCAGCCCTCGGAGGCGACCGGGATGCGCCTGGTCTGCACCGGACCGGCCGACACCAAGCTGATCAACGGCGCCGCCGCCACGGTCGAGATCATTACTGCCAAGGCCGCAGGTGTACTCGTCCTGCCCGTCGAAGCCGTCGCCGGCTCGCAGGGCAAGGGGAAGGTCGAGGTGGTCAAGGCCGACCAGAGCCGCGAGATTCGCGAGGTGACCCTCGGGCTCACGGACGGCAAGGTGATCGAGATCAAGAGCGGGATCACCGAGGGCGAGACGGTCTCCGTCCCCGGCCCGAGCATCCCGGACGCCAAGGGTGCCAACCCGGGCGGCGGCAAATGAGCCATCCGATCATCGAGCTCAACGGCATCACCAAGACCCTCAAGGGCCAGAAGGAGCCGCGGGTCATCCTCGACGGCGTCGACCTCTCCGTCGGCGAGGGCGAGAGCGTGGCCATCCTCGGCCGCTCCGGCTCCGGCAAGAGCACGCTGCTGAGCCTGATCGGCCTGTTCGACCGGCCCGACTCGGGCAACTACTTCATGGGCGGCCGCGACCTGGCCCGCATCTCCGAGCGCCGGGCGGCCGCCCTGCGCAGCGCCCAGTTCGGCTTCGTCTTCCAGCGCTTCTTCCTCCTCAAGCACCTGACCGCGGCCCAGAACGTGGCCATGGCCCTGGTCAACGGCCAGGGCTGGCTCCCCCGCCGCAAGCGCCGGGCGCGCACCATGGAGGCGCTGGAACTCGTCGGGATCGCCCATCTCGCGCGCAGCAAGCCGGCCAAGCTCTCCGGCGGCGAGCAGCAGCGCGTGGCGATCGCCCGGGCCCTGGTCCGCCAGCCGCGGCTGCTTCTTGCTGACGAGCCGACAGGCGCCCTGGACACCGAGACCGGCAACCTGGTGATCGAGGTGATGCGCGCCGCCACCGACCGCGGCTGCGGCCTGATCCTGGTCACCCACGACCAGGCCCACGCGGCCAAGATGCAGCGCGTCGTCCGCCTGGCCGACGGCGTCCTGCACCCCGAGTCGCTGACCGCCGCGGGGGTCCTGTGATCAGGCTGTCGGGGCGGTTCCGATCCGCCCTCATCATCGGCTTCCAGGGCATCCGCGCCCGCAAGACCCGCACGTTCCTGTCGATGATCTCCCTGTTCCTGGGCGTCCTGGCCGTCGTCACGGTGCAGGCGGGCGCCGAGACGGTCCGCACGCTCACCCTCGCCGACATCGAACTCCAGATGGGCCGCGACGGCACCCGCACCTACTGGGTCCCCCCGATCGCCGGCGCCGCCCAGGCCACCGCCGAGACCATCAAGGGCCGCCCCGGCGCCGCCGCGAACTACAGCATGCAGGCCATCATCGGCGAGCCGCGGGTCCGCCCGATCAACCCCGGCGGCCAGTCCTTCGAGCACCTGGACCAGATGGGCGACGGCGTCGTGTACGGCCCCGACACCAAGTTCGAGATGTCGTGCGACGACGCCGGCAACTGCCGCCCCGTCCCGGTCGACGCGTCCGCCCCGGCCCCGAAGGGTGCCGCGATCGAGCTGTCGCTGGTGGCCCTGATCAACGACATCCGCCCGTTCCGCCCCTTCCGCCCGGTGGCCGGCAACTTCCTGGACTTCTCGGGCGACCCGTCCTACTCCCCGCGCCTGGTCATCAACAAGGCGGCGGCGGTGGGCTTCGCGAAGTTCACCATCCCGGCCGAGATGCGCCTCGACGGCGGCATCGCCAACCCCACCCCCCGCATCATCGGCGTGGTCGACGACGGCAACTCCCAGCCTGTCGCCTACGCCCGCGCCGACGAGATCGACAACTGGCTACCTCCACCGGCGCCCGCCACCGGTGCGTCACCGGCCGCCCCGTCGAAGGACGCCCTCCCGATGAGCTGGTCGGGCCAGCCCCTCGCGGTCTCCTTCGCCCCCGGCAACGGCGAGCTGGAGGCCCTGCTGGTCCGCAAGCTGGTGGCCCTGGGCGTCCCGCGCGAGTCCTTGAACGCCGACGTCCGCAACGCCCGCAAGGAACTCGAACAGCAACTGACGATCCTCAACTGGATCTTCCTGAGCATGGCCGGCCTGGTCCTCCTCATCGGCGTGGCCGGCATCCTGAACGTGGGCCTGGCCACGGTGGGCGAACGCGTGGAGGAGTTCGCCCTGCGAAGAGCCGTAGGCACGCCACGGGTTCTGCTGGCCGGCATCGTCCTGGCGGAGACCCTGCTGACGGGCCTCTTGACGGCGGGCGCGGCGATCGCCACGGCAGCAGCGGGGTTGAACGCCGCGACAGCCTTGCTGGGCAGCCGAATCCCCCAACTCCAGGACGTAACCTTCCCCTGGCAGGCCGGCGTGGCAGGCGTGATCGCCGGCCTGATCGCCGGCATCCTGGGCGGCTCCATCCCAGCGATGCGAGCAGCAAGAATCCCGATCGCCACGGTGATGCGGGCCTAGGTCGCTCTCGGTCGTTCTTTTTTGGGGCTGCGCTCTGCCGCAGCGTCTTTTTGGGGGCTGCGCTCCACTGCAGCGTTTCTTGGGGGCTGCGCTCTACCGCAGCCCCCACTCGTACGCGATCACCACCAGTTGGGCCCGATCGTGCGCGCCGAGCTTAGTCATGGCCCGATTGACGTGCGTCTTCGCGGTATGCGGACTGACCACGAGATGCCTGGCAATCTCATCGTTCGACATCCCGGTGGCGACGAGCCCGACCACTTCCCGCTCCCGCTCGGTCAACAGCCCGACAAGCCTCCGATCCCCTCGCGCCGGTGTCCGCGTCCGGACCGGCTCAGCGAGGAATCGCGTGATGAGGCTCCTGGTAGCCGCAGGCGAGAGCAGCGACTCCCCCCGATGCACCGTACGGATGGCCGCCAGCAACTCCTCCGGCTCAGCCCCCTTGCCGAGGAAGCCACTGGCCCCGGAGCGGAGCGCCTCGAACACGTACTCATCAACCTCGAACGTCGTCAGGATGAGCACCTTGACCCCGGCGAGCGCCGGATCCCCGGTGATCACCCGAGTGGCCGCGAGCCCGTCGAGTTCAGGCATGCGAATGTCCATGAGCACGACGTCAGCCCGCTCGGCGCGCACGAGCTCGACCGCCTGCCGCCCGGTGGCCGCCTCCCCGACGACGACCACGTCCTCGGCCGCCTCGACGAACACCTTGAACCCACTACGAATCAGCGCCTGATCATCGGCCAGCACGACCCGAATGACCTCGTCCACCGACCGCCCCCTTCCCCGCCCCGCTTCGATCCGCCCCAAGCCGCCTCGCCCCACGTCGCCCCGCCCCACGTCGCCCGCCCCATGTCGCCCTGAGCCGCCCCGCCCCGCGTCGCCCCGCGTCGCCCTGCCCCGAGCCGCCTCGCCTCACGTCAGGTCGGGCTTCGGTTCGGTGGTAGCCGCCGAGTGGGGCAGCCTCGCATCGACGCGGTAGCCGCCATCGGGTCGCGGCCCGGCCGTGAGTGATCCGCCCAGGGCCAGTACACGCTCCCGCATCCCAACAAGCCCGAGCCCGGCCCCAGCTCCAGCGCCCGCCACCAGCCGCCCTTCCACCGCACGCTCCGCCCCCGCCATCAGCCGCCCGTCCACCGCAGACTCCGCCCCCGCCACGAGCCGCCCTTCAACGGCACGCTCCGCGCCGGGCTCGACTGCGGTTTCGCCGTGGAGCTCGGCCGGAGAACTCGCGGGCCGCGCACCGGAAGCGGCGGCCGTTGCCCGTGATCTGGCCGCGGTGCTCGTCGAGGGCGGACCCGGGCCGTTGTCGACGCGGATGTGCAGGAGCTGCGGTGCGTTGGTCACCGACAGCCGGATCGGTGCCCCCGGCGCGTGCTTGCAAGCGTTCGTCAGCGCCTCCTGGATCACCCGGTAAGCCGTCAGGTCGACCGCCACCGGCAACGCGGCCCCACCACCCGCCGGGCCGCTCCCGGCGATGGACCGCTCCGCCGTCCGATGCGCCACCACCGACAGGTCGGGCTCACCACCGCCCGGACCACCCGCCCGATGCGCCACCACCGGCAACTCGGGCCCATCACCGGCCGGACCAGCCGCCCGATGCGCCACCACCGGCAACTCGGGCTCACCACCGCCCGGACCAGCCGCACGATGCGCCGCCACCGAAAGGTCGGGCGAATCAAAGCCCGGACCAACCACAGTGATGGACTGCCCCGCCGCGCGGTGGGCGGCAACCAGTGCAGGCAACGCCGCCAGACCCGGTAAGGGATCGAGCGGTAAAGCAGGCTCATCCGGCCGCCGCAGCAACCCGATCGTGTCGCTCAGCTCGTCCAGCGCCGTCCGCCCCGCGCGGCGGACGTGGGCCAAGGCCTCGCGGGCGCGCGCCGGCGCGGTGTCCAGCAGTTGCGTGGCCACCCCGGCCTGGACGGTGATCAACGCGAGCTGGTGGCCCACGGCGTCGTGCAGGTCGCGGGCGATCCGCAGCCGTTCCTCCGTCACGCGGCGCAGCGCCTCGGCCTCGTGCTCCTGCTCGGCGAGGCGGGCGCGGTCCTCCACCTCGGCCAGGTATTCCCGCCGCGACCGCGCCCCGTCGCCCGCCGCCACCGCCAGCCCGCCCAGTGCGGCCAGGGCCAGGTTCTCCGCGCCCAGCCACGAGGACGGCTTGACCAGCATGTGCAGCCCCGCGAAGGTCAACACCGCCAGGACGCCGATGGCCAGAGCGCGGCGGCGGGACTGGGACTCGGCCACCGTGTAGAGCGTGATCAGCGGAGCGGCCAGGATCATCGTGCCGTTGGTGCTGCTGTGGTTGAGGATCAGGTACGCCTCGGCGGCGATCGAGCTGACCAGGAACGCGGCGAACGGGTGGCGGCGGCGCAGGGTCAGGGCGGCGCAGGCGACCAGGACGGCGGTCAGGGTGGCGGGCTCGATGGGCGTGCCGGTCGGGGAGCCGTGGGTCGTGACCAGCACCACGACTCCCACCACGATCCCGATCACCAAATCGATCCGCATGCCAAAACCGTAGACCCGGGGTACGACAAAAACGTCCCACGAGCGCGGTATCCCGGATGCCGCGCGCGGGGGACGACCACGAGCCGCACGCGGCCGAGAGTGGCGGCATGACAGAGGTTCAGATTCGGGGGCTCAGCAAGCGGTACGGCCGCAGAACGGTCGTCGACGGGCTCACCTTCGACGTGCCGGCCGGGGCGGTCACCGGCTTCCTGGGGCCCAACGGCGCGGGCAAGACGACCACGCTGCGCATGCTGGTGGGGCTGGTCCGCCCCAGCGCCGGCGAGGCGCTCATCGACGGCCGCCGGTACGACCAACTCCCCGACCCCCGCCGCACCGTCGGCGCGCTGCTGGAGGCGAGCGGCTTCCACCCGGGCCGCAGCGGGCGCGACCACCTGCGGATCCTCGCCGACGCGGCGAAGCTGCCGGCGCGCCGGGTCGATGCCGTGCTCGACGAGGTCGGGCTGGTCGAGGCGGCCGGGAGCCGGGTGCGCACCTACTCCCTCGGCATGCGCCAACGCCTCGGTCTCGCCGGCGCGCTGCTCGGCGACCCGGGGCTGCTCGTGCTCGACGAACCGGCCAACGGCCTCGACCCGGCCGGCATGGCCTGGCTGCGCGCGCTGCTGCGGCGCCGGGCGGCCGAGAACAGGACGGTCCTCGTCTCCAGTCACGTCCTGGCCGAGATCGCGCAGACCGCGGACCGGATCGTTATCGTCCACAATGGACATCTCAACCACGTCGGCCCGGTCGAGCCGGATCTCGAGCGCACGTTCCTCAACGCGACGGGGGCGGGACATGCGGGCTGAACTGCGCAAGCTGACGACGGTACGGTCGCCCTGGCTCCTGCTCGCCGCCGCCGTCGCGCTCGTGGCGGTGGGCGCCGGCAGCCGGATCGCCAAGCAACCCGACGACGCGGCCGGCGCCGCGGCCCACGCCGGCCTGGCCGCGCTGTTCCCGCTGGCGCTCGGGATCATGGCGCTGGCGGGCGAGTTCCGGCATCGCACGATCGCCGACACGTACCTCGCCACGCCGGACCGGACGCGCGTGCTGCTGCGGAAGTTCGCGGTGTACACCGCCGCCGGAGCGGGCTTCGGCATCGCCGCCGCCGGCACCGCGGCGATCGTGGTAGTACTGAAGAGTGACCCGGTGCCGTGGGGCACGCTGGCCGGCGCCGTGGCCTGGAACGCGCTGTTCGCGGCGATCGGGGTCGGGCTCGGCGCGCTGGTGCGCAGCCAGGTCGGGTCGATCGCCGGTGCGCTGGCCTGGCTGGCGCTGATCGAGGGGGTCGCGGCCGAGGTCGTCGGCGACGATGCGGCCCGCTGGCTGCCGTTCCGCGCCGCGATGGCGCTCGGCGGCATGCCCGGCACGACGCTGGGGCAGGGCACCGCGGCGGTGGTGCTCGGTGCTTATGCGCTGGCGTTCATCGCGTCGGCTTTTGCGGTACAACATCGGGATCTTTAGCGTCGTAACGCTCCTGCGCCGTCGTGATCGTGGGCATCTCGGCCTCCACCAGGTCGATGAGCTCGGCGAGCTTGGCCGCGATCCTGTCCCCGGAGTCGGTGAGGCTGTATTCGACCCGGGGCGGGATCGCGCTGCGCACCTCGCGCACGACCAGCCCGTCCCGCTCGAGCGCGTGCAGGGTCTGCGACAGCATCTTCTCGCTGACGCCGTCGACCCGCCGGCGCAGCTCGTTGAAGCGGTGCGTGCCCTCCCGGAGCGCGGCCAGCGTGAGGATGCCCCAGCGACCCGCGACGGTCTCCATGACGGGCCGCGACGTGCAGTTGCGCGCGAAGACGTCGAATACGAGCGGGTCGAGGGACATGTCACTACGATAACCCGAAAGCTTGCACTTTCGAAAAGTTAGTGCCTACGATTCAGAAATGACGATCACCGTAACCGGCGCGACCGGTCACCTCGGGCAACTGATCCTGCGCGAACTGAAGGGCCAGGACGTCCGCGCGGTCGCCCGCCGCCCGGAAGCGGTTGACGGCGTGGCGGCCCGCCTCGGCGACTACGACCGCCCCGAGACCCTGGCCGATGCCCTCGCCGGCACCGACACCCTCGTGTTCGTGTCCGCGAGCGAGGCCGGCAAGCGCCTGCCGCAGCACCGCGCCGTCGTCGACGCGGCCATCGAGGCCAAGGTCGGCCGTATCGTGTACACGAGCATCACGCACGCCGACACGAACAGCATCCCGCTGGCGCCCGAGCACAAGGCGACCGAGGAGCTCATCAAGGCCTCCGGCATCCCGTACACGTTCCTGCGCAACAACTGGTACATCGAGAACTACACCGGCAACCTGGGCGCCACCGTCGAGAACGGCGCGGTGCTCGGCGCCGCGGGCAACGGCCGCATCGCCGCTGCCACCCGGGCCGACTTCGCCGCGGCGGCGGCCGTGGTCGCGACCACCGAGGGTCACGAGAACAAGGCGTACGAGCTCGGCGGCGACCGGGCCTTCACCCTCACTGAGCTGGCCGAGGCGATCTCCCAGCGGTTCGGCAAGCCGGTCGTCTACCGCGACCTGCCCGCCGACGAGTACCAGGCGGCCCTGGAGAGCTTCGGCGTCCCGGCCGGCTTCGCGCACGTCCTCGCGCAGGTCGACGTCACGATCGCGCAGGGCTCGCTGGACGTGGTGACCGGCGACCTCAGCCGGCTCATCGGCCGCCCGACCACGACCGTGGCGGAGTTCCTGCAGAAGTTGTAAGGACCCGGGAACGGCACGGGCACCCATTGCGTGTATCAATCGTGGCAGCGCCCGTGCTCACCAAGGATTTCGAGGGTTTCTACCGCGCCGAGGCCGATCGCCTCTACCGTGCGCTGGCAGTTACCCTCGGTGACCCCCAACTCGCCCGCGAGGCCGCGGACGAGGCGATGGCGCGCGCCTACGCCCACTGGGATCGGGTGCGCGACCGGGAAAACCCCGGTGGATGGGCGTTCCGGGTCGGACTGAACTGGGCCACCTCGTGGTGGCGCAAGGTCCGCCGGGAACGCCCGCTCCCGCCGAACGGTGACCGTGCGTCACTCGACGATCCCGCGGGCCGGCACGCGCTGGCCGCCCTGCACCGCCTCGCCCTGCCCCAGCGCGCGGTCATCGTCTGCCGCGTCCTGCTGGATCTGTCCACAGTGGAGACCGCGGCGGTGCTCGGCATCGCCGAGGGCACCGTCAAGAGCCGTCTGGCGCGCGGCCTCGCCGAGCTGCGCCGCGAGCTCAGTGAGGAGCAGCGATGATCGACGACGAGTTGACGTCAACCGTGCACCGGGCCGCCGGCGCCGTGCCCCCCAGCGCGCCCGACATGCAAGCCATCCTGCGCCGGCACCGGCGTCGGCGCACACGGCAGATGGCCGCCGCCGGCATCACCGTCCTCGCGCTTTTCACAACCGCTTCGATTGTACTGTCCAAGCTCACACCCTCCACCGAACCCACCCCGGCCACGACGTCGATGGCGACCGCTCCGGCGGCGGACGAGCCGCTCATCGCCGTCCACCGCCACGCCGACTCCGTCTTCCAGGACAAGGCGGGCCACGAGCTCGGCTTCCGCCTCCCGGACGGCCTCGTCACGCTGCACGGCACCCGGATCGACACCGTCCCGCGCCCGCCGGAAGTGGACGAGGTGCGCCAGTGGCTCCCGCGCCCCGACGGCGGCTACGCCCTGCTCGGCACCAAGAACCTCGCACCCGGCACCCAGCGCGAGGACGGCGTGAACGTCACCGGCCTGGAGATCCGCCTGGTCACCATGAGCGCCGACGGCCACCTCACCCAGTCGCGCAACGTGCGCATCCAGGGCCAGGACGTCCAACTGGCCGGCTCCGGCCCCGGCGCCGGAATCGGCGTCGGGTACGTGTACCTGGCCCGCACCAACGGCGGCCTGGTCCGGCACGACCTCGCCACCGGCGCGGAGACCCGGCTGACGGCGCTCGACGCGGCCACGGCCGACCCGCACCGCACGTACTCGATCCAGCACAACGTCCTCGTCTCGGCGTCGACCGAGGAGTGCGCGGTGCAGGCGTACGACCTCGAGGGCCACGTCCTCTGGACCCTGCGCAAGCAGCAGCAGTCGGAGTGCGCCCAAGCCGACGAGGCCGCGGTCGCACCGGACGGCCGGCGGCTGGCATTCCCCGTGGTGACGTACGACGGCGGCCGCGCCACGACCGAGGTGCTCACCGTCGACCTGCCCAGCGGCGCGGTGCGCACCGCCGAGGTCTCCCAGGTCGACCCGCCCGGCGACATCACGTACGGCGCGGGCATCCTCGGCCTGACCTGGTCCGCCGACAGGCTCGTCGTCGCGTGGCCGGTCCTGCCCAACCCGCTGACCGGCGTCGTCGACCTCGCCGCCGTCGTGCGGGTCAAGCAGCTCTAGCGCTTTCGAGACGCCGCACTTCCACCGCAGCGCCGCGTGGTTCGAGGCGTTTCCGTTGGCAGCGCCTCGATCTCGCGCGGATTCGAACGCGGCGGCCTCGCGGGCCACGTGCGTTGCTAACGCGGGACCTCGCGGGCCACGTGCGTTGCTAGCGCGGCGACCTCGCGGGCCACGTGCGTTGCTAGCGCGGCGACCTCGCAGGTCACGTGGGTTGCTAGCGCGGGGCCTCAAGCAGGTCGGCGACGCGGACGAGCGGGCCGAACCGGGCGGGAATCGCGTCCGGTTCGGTCAGCCGCCCGCTCTCCACGACCATGAGCTCGTCGCCGCGCAGGCTCCAATCGGGCAGCCGCCCGGCCAGGTGCTCGGCCACCAGCGCCTGCCCGAACACGGTGCGCACCATCTCGGGCCGGTCCGCCGAAATCCGGAACGCGCTGTCGAACGCCTCGTGCCCCAGCGCCGTCGCCCGGTCGCCGAACAGCGTCCGCCCGAACCGGGACATCGCCCCGCGCCGGTGCACCGACAGCGCGGGCCAGGATCCGCGGACCCGCACCACCCAGACCACGAAGTGATGGGTCTGGCTGCTGGTCGACGTCGTGCCGTCGGCCCCCGAGGTCGTGCTCGTCGTCGTGTACGAGTACTCGCCCACCGACACCGGCCGCCCGCCCAGCTGACCGCTGAGCGCCAGCGCCACGCCCCGCGAGTTGCGCCCGGGCAGGCGGCGCCACCACTCGTTCGGCGGTCGCGGCACGTACTGCCAGCGGTTGCGCACCGCCCAGACCTCCAGCAGCTCGCGCCGCTGCCGCTCCCGCCGCCGCCCGATCACGGCCAGGATGATGACCAGCACGAACACCGCGCCGACGCAGGCGATCCCGGCCACGATCAGGGACGAGTCCATGGCCCCACGCTAAGCACATCGATCAACCCAGGCGACCCCCCGGCACGCTCAGCACGCCGGCCAGCGCCTCGGCCGTCGCGGGGAAGCTGCCCAGCAGGGCCAGCGGACCAGCACCGGCCCCGCTTCCGGCCCCGCTTCCGGCCCCGCTTCCGGCCCCGGTTCCGGCCTCGGCGATGTGCCAGGTTGCCGGGAGCCCAAGTGCCGCGGCCAGCGCCTCCGTGGTCGTCGGGTGGGCGGCCAGAAACGGACCGACCGGCCCCGTCGCCGGCCCCGTCGCCGGCCCCGTCCCCGGCACCGCCGCGGGAGCCACCGCCCGGGTCGCCCGCCACGGCGGCACGAACGCGTCGACCGCGGCCAGGCTCCCCGGGAACGTGCGCCCCGCCTCCCGGATGAGCAGCGGCACCAGCTCGCTCGCCTGGTCGCGCAGCGTGGTGATGAGCGTCGGCAGCCACGGCAGCAGCACCGGGTCGGGCAACTTGGCGAACGCGTTCGACATGAACTCGACCACGAACGGCGTCAGCTTCGGCGCCGGGTCCAGCGCCTGGATGAACCCGCTCAGGTACTGCGGCACCGCCGGCACCACCAGCGGGTTCGCCAGCAGCTCGGCCCCGCGCGCCCGCAGCTCGGCCAGCGGCAGCAGGCCCAGCTGGTGGTGGGCCGACCACAGCAGCGCCACCTTGGCCGGGCTCTCCGGGTGCGACTGGCGCACCGCGATCTCCAGCTGGGCCCGGTCGCAGCCCAGCGCCAGGGCCAGCCCCTCCATCGTGAACAGGAAGCCGAGCATCGCCGCGACCTGCCGGACCCCGGTCTCGTCGTCGACGAACGCGGTCGGCAGCAGGGTGCAGTAGTGCGCGTACCCAGCGGTCACGAACGACTCCGCCCACGCCGGCAGCGTCGGCTCAGTGGCCCGGTAGTGCGCGAGCAGCCGCCGGATGCGCTTGAGCACCTCCGGGGCCTCGTCGACGGTCCGCTCCGCCGCGAGCAGCTCGACCGCGCGGGCGCCGAGCTCGTCGGTGAAGCGCCGGCTGCCGAGGAACAGGATCGAGTCCTCGACGGCCCGCAGCGCCACCGCCGCCGTGGCGTCGTGCGCCCACACCGAACGGCGCAGCCGCTGCTCCACCACCTGCTCGACGGTCACGCCCTCGTAGCCGAGCTCGATGATGTACCGCTGATGTTTGCCGATCGCGAGGTCCCAGCTCTCCTGGATCGACTTCTCGCCGAGCCGCCGGGTGCCCATGATCGGGCGGACGGCGCCGTCCGGCAGGAGGTACCGCAGCATCCACAACAGGTGCGAAGCCGGTCCGAGCTCGGGCCGCCCGGCCAGGTCGAGCAGCGCCCGCTGGACGGTCGCGCGGGTCAGGTCCAGCCCGATCGGGGCCAGCCGGTCGTAGACGTCCTGGGCCAGTGGGGGCAGCGCCTCGTACCCGACCTGGCCCACCCGGTCGCCGCCGAGCAGGATCTCGCACAGCCGCCGCACGTCCCGCCGTCCCGGCACCGAGTCCTTCTCGATGCAGGTGACCGCCGCGTCCTGGAAGTCGTACGGGGTCGGCCGCGCCCGGTTGCGCATGCCCGCCAGCAGGATCGACGTCTCGAACACCGCGATCGCGTCGGCCGTGCTGGCGAGATAGCCGTTGCGCCGCGCCAGCCGCACGATGTCGACGCACCAGCCGAGCAGTTCCTCCTCGTCCAGCGTGTCGAGCGCCGGCGGGCTGGCCAGGAACCCGGTCAGCTTGTCCGCGACCGGCTCGTCGACCGCCGCGGTGCCGGCCGCGACCGCCTTGCGCTTGCGGCTGCCCTTCTGCCCCGACAGCTGAAACGGCGTGAGCTTGGCCCGGGTGACCGCCTTCTGCCAGGTGGCGGCGGCGATCGAGACCGAGCCGGAGGCCAGCCCGAACTGCCCCTCGATGGCCGAGTGGCTGGACGGGATCAGGCCGTAGAGCCACTTCGTCGCCGTGCGCGGGCTGATCTCGAAGTCGGGCACGCCCTGCTCGGTGCCGAACTCCTCGACCCGGCTGGCCGCGTGGAAGGCGCCGCAGATGTACAGGCAGTCGCCCTTGTCCACGCCCGTGCGCGCCAGGTGCTCGCGCATCCGGGTCCACATGTACCGCTCACGGTCCTCGTCGACCCTCACCCGTCGCGAGTCCGCCGGGGCGAGCCGCCGGAACAGGCTGCCGATGAGGACCATGACCTGCCGGTACGTCTCATAGTCGGCCCCGGCCAGCGGCTGCTCGACGTACTGGTCCCACCACTCCGACCAGTGCCGCACCTTGCCGTGGTGCAGCAGGTGCTCCTCCAGCTCGGCGAAGCGCGGGCGCAGGTCGCCGATCTCGATGCCGACCGCGTCGCCGTGCAGGTCGGTGTCCTCGGACTCCTCGCCGCCCTCGGCCGGCGGGGTGCCGGCCTCGTCCTGCGGCTGCCACTGGAAGACGTGGTCGGTGGAGCGGTCGACGAGCACCAGCTCGACGCCGGGCGTGTCCAGCGCGTACGCGATGGCCTGGTATTCCGCCGACGCCTCGGTGATCGGCGCGACGATGCTCAGCGGCCCCCACTCCTGCGGGAACCCGTCCAGCTGCGACGCGAACGCCTGCAGCGCCACCGGGAGCCGGCAGTTGCGCAGCTCGGTCAGCAGCGGGCCGAGATCCTCGCACAGCTCCAGGTAGATGACCTTCGGCTGCTTCTCGCGCAGCCGCCGGACCATGGCCAGCCCGGACGCCGGCGAGTGGTGGCAGACCGGGAAGATCTCCAGCTCCTCGCGCAGCGCCCGGTCGACGTCGTCGACGATCCCGGCCAGGATCTCGGGCACCGCGCCGCGGCCGGCCAGCGCCTCGGCGGCGCCGGCCAGCTGCGTCCGCAGATCGTCGAAGATCATGACAGGGTGGCAATCGCCTGCCGGCCGCCCTCGAGGAACGCCGGCCACTCCCCGCCGTCCTCCTTGCTGCGCGGCTCGACGACCCCGTGCCAGTACTTGTTGAGGATGGCCAGATCCTCCGGGCTGCGCCGGGCCAGCGAACCGACCAGCGACCCGGCCAGCGTCTCGGCCCGCAGGCTGCGGTCGCCGAAGAACGTGCTGTGCAGGATCGCGTCCTCCAGCACGCCGATCTGCTCGGCGGTCGACAGCGCCGACTCGAGCTTCTCGTCGTCGCTGGTCGCCGAGGCCGCCGCGGCCCGCAGGTCGGCGAAGCTCTGCAGCAGGATGTCGAGCAGGTTGGGCGGCACGTCGAGCTCGATCTGGTGCCGGCGCAGCAGCTCGGAGGTGCGGAAGCGGACGATCTCCGCCTCGCTCTTCTTGTTGGTCACCACCGGGATCCGCACGAAGTTGAAGCGCCGCTTGAGCGCCGAGGACAGGTCGTTGACGCCCCGGTCGCGGCTGTTGGCGGTGGCGATGATCGAGAATCCGGGCTGGGCGAAGACGATGTTGTCGTCCTCGAGCTCCGGAATCGACACGTACTTCTCCGACAGGATCGAGATCAGCGCGTCCTGCACGTCGCTGGTGGACCGGGTCAGCTCCTCGAACCGCCCGATCACGCCGTTCTCCATCGCGGTCATGATCGGCGACGGGATCATCGAGGCCCGCGACTGTCCCTTGGCGATGACCATCGAGACATTCCAGCTGTACTTGATGTGGTCCTCGGTCGTGCCCGCCGTGCCCTGCACCACCAGCGTCGAGTTGCGCGAGATGGCCGCGGCCAGCAGCTCGGCCAGCCAGCTCTTGCCGGTGCCGGGATCGCCGATCAGCAGCAGCCCGCGGTCGGAGGCGAGGGTCACGATGCTGCGCTCGACGAAGCTGCGGTCGCCGAACCACTTCTGGGAGATCTCCCGGTCGAGCCCGTCGGCCCGCTCGGAGCCGAGCACGAACAGCCGGACCATGCGCGGGCTGAGCCGCCACGAGAACGGCTTGGGGCCGTCGTCCACGGACTCGAGCCAGTCGAGCTCCTCGGCGTACTTGACCTCGGCGGGGGCGCGAAGCATGTCAGTCATCTGAGGGATCTCCTATGCCAGGAAGCTCTTGAGTTCGAAGACGAGTTTCTTGATGTGCCCGGAGAGCACCGGCGCGCCCATGTCCTTGAACCGCTGCCGGAACCACGGGTTGACGCTCTGCTGCCCGCCGCTGCTCACCGAGCCGACGGGGATGAACTTGATGCCGGAGCGGTGCATCGCCTGCATCGCGTCGAACAACACCTGCTGGTGCGACTCGTAGAAGTCGGAGATCCACACCACCACGGTGTTGCGCGGGTCGGACACCTTCGGCTGGGCCAGCGTCATCGCGACCGTGCCGTCGGTGCCGCCGCCGAGCTGGGTGCGCAGCAGCACCTCGAACGGGTCGGCCACCCACGGGGTCAGGTCCAGCGCCCGGGTGTCGTAGGCGATCAGGTGCACGTCGACCTTCGGCAGCCCGGCGAAGATCGAGGCCAGGATGGTGCAGTTGACCATCGCGTTGACCATCGAGCCGGACTGGTCGACGACCACGATGAGCCGCGCCGGGGTGGTGCGCTTCGCGGTCTGCTTGTAGAAGAGCCGGTCGACGTAGAGCCGCTCGTCCTCGGGGCTCCAGTTGGTCAGGTTCTTCCAGATCGTGCGCTCGATGTCGAGGTTGCGGTAGACCCGCTTCGGCGGCACCGACCGGTCGATCTCGCCGACGCTGGTCTGCTGCACTTGTGTGCGCAGCACCGCGGCCACCTCGTCGACGAACCGCCGGATCAGCGACTTGGCGTTGGCCAGGGCCAGGCCCGACAGGTTGTGCTTGTCCCGCAGCAGCTGCTCGATCAGCGACATGCTCGGGGTCAGCTGCTTGGCCAGCGCCGGGTTGGCCAGCACCTCCCGCAGGTGCATCCGCTTGACCAGGTCGCCCTCGATGCCGCCGAGCACGCCCGCCAGCCCGCCGGCGTTGGGCCGCCCGCGCAGCTCGCCCGGGTTCATGCCGAGCGCCTTCTCGAACCATCCGGCGTCGGCCTGCCAGTTGGTCAGCTGGGTCGCGCTGACGTTGCCGTGGCCGGTGTTGAAGACGTTGATGAGCAGCTTGGACACCAGCGCGGCCCGGCGCACCTCGGCGCCTTCCCGGTCGCCGCCCGGCTCCGGGGCCATCAGCCCCTCGAACTCGGCGGCCAGCTCGGGGTGGCGCTGGACCAGGTTGTCCACCGAGACGCCCGGGTCGAGCAGCGCCGGCGGGAGCCCGATGTCGTCGACGATCGCGACGCTCGCCGATTCCAGGGACAGCTGCTCGTCGGCCTCGAACAGCCGGCCCAGCATGCGCCAGTAGAGCACCTGGCGCCGGTTCTCGTCGGCGGTCGTCATTTGCGCAGCAACCTTCCGGCCCGCTCGCGCAGCACCTCGACCGCCTCGCCGGCCGACTTGGCCAGCTTGGGGTCGGTGGGGCCGAGCGCCCAGTCGGCGGTGTGCAGGCCGACCGGCTTCTTCTTGACCGTCGCCAGCACCCCGAGCGGCTGCACCGTCCAGGTGCCGTCGTCCCAGCGCAGCAGCCCGATGCAGGCGCTCGCGGCCTTGACGGCGGCCGGGGTCAGCGGCCCGCAGGCGGGCAGCCGGGTCGTGTCCACGGTGACCGCGGACAGGTCCTCCACGAACACCGGCTCGGCGATGCGGGCCGGGTGCCGCTCCAGCGGCGGGGTGGCCGGGGCGAGCGCGCCGCCGAGGTGGACCCGCGCGGTGGTGAACGGGTCGGCCGGGTCACCGGGCCGGGCTTGGGTATCGCGCCAGATCAGGTCGCCGCCGGGCAGCAGCGGCATGTCGCTCAGGTCGAGCGCGCGGTGCTCGGCCAGCGCCGTGAGCAGCATCGGGTGACCGGCCAGCAGGCGCCAGACGGCCGGGCCGACGATCGTGTCGACCTTGGCCGCGGAGACGCTCGCCCGCACCAGCCGCACCGGGGCTCCGGCCGCCTCGAGCACGCCGTGCACCTGGACCTGGACGGCGGTCGGGTGCTCGTGCACGTCGACGCCGAGGACGAGCAGCCGCCCGGTGACCGTTTCGCCCTGTGCGGCGCGCTGGGCCCGGCCGCCGTCGCGGGCCAGCAGCAGCGCGCGGCTCCACAGGTCGGCCCAGCGCCGCACGGGCACCGGCGCCATCGTGGCGATCGGGCTGCCGGCCCGCAGCTCCGCGGCGAGCCCGTCGAGCAGCACCGCGAGGCGGCGCAGCTCCGGGTCGCCGAGCGCGGCCTCGATGGCCTGCCCGGCCGCGGCGACGAGGTCGTGGTCGACGCCCCGCCAGCCGGTGATCGCGAGCTCGCGCAGCCACGAGCGGGCGCCGCCGAGCAGGTGGGTGGCGGCCGCGGCGGGGCCGGGCTCGCCGTGCCACTCGGCCCGCTGCCGCCCCAGCTCGGCGTCGGCCCGGGCCAGCAGCGCGTCGTGCACCGCCCCGAAGAGCGCGATCCGGGCGGCGGCCAGGGCGAAGAGGTGGTCGTCGGCGACGGAGCCGGCCGAGATCTTCTCCACGGCCTCGGCGACCGCGTCGCCCAGCGGGCTGCCGGCGAACGCCGCGGCCAGCGCGGCCAGCGCGGCGGCCCGGTCGTCGTCGATCCGCGCGAAGCCGTGCAGCAGGCCCTCGTCGACGGCGCCGGCGGCCTCGAGCGCGGCGTCGATCTCGGCGCCGGGTGCGGCGTCGGCGCTGAACAGGGTGGCCAGCATCAGCGTTCTCCCACCGGGGCGACGGACGGGAACCAGTGCAGCTCGGGGATCGGCTCGTCGCTGCCGGGCAGCTCCAGGTAGGCCAGGTGGCGCAGGAACCCGGCGAACACGGTCGCGGCCGGCGACGGCTCGTGGTGCGCCTTGAGCCCCTGCACCAGCGAGGTGCTCTCGTCGACCTCGATGCGCAGGTAGCGCGCCACGCGCTCGCGCCCGTATTGCAGCTGGGCCTCGTCGAGCAGCGCGACCAGGTGCTTGCACGGGTAGGACCCGCGCAGCCCGCCGCAGGGCCGGTTGTTGTTGGTGCTGCAGCTCAGTCCGTGGGAGCCGGCCCCGATCGAGGAGACGTAGACCCGCTCGATGTCAGATCCGCTCGACACCACACCCTGCAGGCGACCGTCGGCCAGTTCGACGAACGGCACCTTGGCCAGCTTGCGGGGCTGTACGGGCGGTATGACCACCGCCGTCGAGCGCGTTTCGACGCTCAAGACCATCAACCTCCAGCGTTCCGACGTTCCGTGACGCGAGAAGTTGTATCGCATGGGTACGACAAAAACGCGTCAGGCCAGCTCCACGGCCGTTTTCAGGCAGGTCGGGACGTCGTCGGCGTGGTACGGCCATTCACTCGGCTCGATATTGTGGACGAAGTTGGCGTACACGGCGGCGCCGAGGAGCGGGGCCACCGGCCGCAGCAGCTCGACCGCACGGGCCGGGTCGCTGCCGGGCGCGACCTGCTTCCACAGCGCCGACCAGCGCTCGATCAGCGGCCCGGCGTCCCCGGGTTCGAGGCCCTCACCGAGCCTGATCAGGTCGAACGCCGGATTTCCCAGGAAGGCGTCGCCCCAGTCGAGGACAGCAGGCGGTACCGACGCGGAAAAACGCACATTGCCCGGGTGGAAGTCGCCGTGCACGAGGGTGTCGGGCAGGCCGCAGTCCTCGACCGCCGCGAGCCGGTCGGGCAGGCCCGCCACCACGGCGTCGAGGCCGAAGATCTCACCGAGCCAGGGCTCCGCGGCCGCCACGATCTGCTCCAGCAGCAGCTCGCCGCGCCGGTCCCGCACATCGCGCTCGGCCAGCGCATCGACGTCCTCCAGCGCCCGCCGCTGCAGCCGGTGCAGCAGATCGGCCATGGCCAGCCGGTCCGCCGCGGGCGCGAAGAAGCCGTCCTCGCCCGGCAGGTGCCCGAGCAGCTGGCGCCCGGTCCCGTCGGCGGCGATCAACGGCGGGGCGGCCCCGGGCGCGACGGCGCCGATCCACGCGAGGACCTCGTGCTCGGCGCGCAGAAACGGCGGCAGGTGCTTGAGCCAGACGGTGCCACCCGCCGTCTCCAGCCGCCACAACCCCGAGAGGTTCCAGGTTTTCCGCTGCCGGATTTCTTCGGGTGTACCGTACGCAGACCCCTCCAGCAACCCCCGCGCCCACGCCAGCGAGGCGGCCGGCCCGCCCACCTCCGCGAAAGGTGCCCGCAGCGGGTGCGGGGCCGGCTCGAACGACGTCGGCACGAGTTCTGGCTTGCCTTGCTCAAGTTGCGCGAGGTACCGGACGAGGCCCCCGTGCGGATGCGCGCGATCGGCGTGCAGGAGCCGCAGCACGCTCACCCGCGCCCCGAAGCGCTCGCGCGCGCCGTCGACGATCTCCTCGACCTCGGGCCACCAGGGCGACCCGACCTCGAACGGCGGCAACTCGCCCAGCACACCGTCGTCCCCGTCGACGAGCACGAGGACGACGGTGCGTGCGGGAACCGTCATGGCGTTACAGCGATCGGGCCAGGCGGTCGGCCAGCAGGCGGGTGAAGCGGGACGGGTCGGCGAGCTCGCCGCCCTCGGCCAGCAGCGCCATGCCGTACAACAGCTCCGCCGTCTCGCCCAGCGCGGGCGCCTCCGGATCGGCCGTGAACGCGTCGCGCAGCCCGGTCACGAGCGAGTGTTCCGGGTTCAGTTCGAGAATGCGCTTGGTGTGCGGCATTTCCTGGCCCATCGCGCGGTACATCTTCTCGAGCGTCGGGGTGATGTCGTGCTCGTCGCCGACAATGCACGCGGCCGACGTCGTCAGGCGCGTGGAGAGACGCACCTCCTTGACGTCCGCCGCCAATGCCGTGCCGAGCCAGGAAAGCAGCGGCGCGAATCCCTCGCTGCGTTCGGCCGGAATCTCCTCGCTGCCGAGGTCGACCTGGCCCTTGGCCACCGATTGCAACTGCTTGCCGTCGTACTCCGAGACCTGCTCGACCCACACCTCGTCGACCGGATCGGTGAGGATGAGCACCTCGTACCCCTTGGCCAGAAAGGCCTCCAGGTGCGGCGAGTTCTCGACCATCGCGCGCGATTCGCCGGTCATGTAGTAGATGGCGCTCTGACCGTCCTGCATCCGCTCGACGTACTCGCGCAGCGAGGTCGGCTCGTCGGCCGAATGGGTCGAGGGGAGCCGCAGAAGGTCGAGCAGGGTCTCGCGATTCTCGGCGTCGTCGAGCAGCCCCTCCTTGAGGGCGCGGCCGAACTCGGTCCAGAACGTGGCGTACCGATCGGCGGGCAGTTCCTTGAGCGTCGAGAGCACCTTCTTGACCAGGCGCCGGCGGACCACCTGAATCTGCCGGTCCTGCTGCAGAATCTCGCGGGAGATGTTGAGCGACAGATCGTGCGCGTCGACGACGCCCTTCACGAATCGCAGGTACCGCGGGGTCAGCGCCTCGCAGTCGTCCATGATGAAGACCCGCTTGACGTACAACTGGACGCCGCGGTGCCCGTCGCGCATGAACAGATCGAACGGCGCGCGGGCCGGGATGAACAGCAGCGCCTCGTATTCGAAGGTGCCCTCGCCGCGCATGTGAATGGTCTCGAGCGGGTCGGTCCAGTCGTGGCTGACGTGCTTGTAGAACTCGTTGTACTCCTCGGCCGCGACCTCGCTCTTCGGCCGCGCCCAAAGTGCCTTCATCGAATTCAGCGGCGCCGGAGTCTCGCCCTCCTCCGCCGGCTCGGCGCCCTGCAGGCGGATCGGCCAGGCGATGAAGTCCGAGTACTTCTTGACGATTTCCCGGACTTTCCATTCCGCGGTGTAGTCGAACAGCTGGTCGTCGCTGTCCTCGGCCTTGAGGTGCAGCGTGACGCTGGTGCCCTGCGGCGCGTCCTCGATGCTCTCGATCTCGTACGTGCCCTCGCCCGCAGACTCCCACCGCGTGCCCTGGCTCTCGCCAGCCTTGCGGGTCACGAGCGTCACCTTGTCGGCGACCATGAACGTCGAATAGAAGCCGACGCCGAACTGCCCGATGAGCTCGGCCCGCTGCTGCTGCTCGGGCGATTCCCGCAGCCGCTTCAACAACTCCGCCGTGCCCGACTTGGCGATGGTGCCGATGAGCGAGACGACCTCGTCGTGGGACATGCCGATACCGTTGTCCCGCACGGTCAGGGTGCGCTGATCCTTGTCGATCTCAAGCTGGACGTGCAGGTCGCTGGTGTCGACCTCCAGCTCCTTGTTCACAAGGGATTCCAGGCGCAGCTTGTCCAGCGCGTCGGAGGCGTTCGAGATCAGCTCGCGCAGAAAGATGTCCTTGTTCGAGTAGATCGAGTGGACCATCAACTGCAGCAGCTGTCGCGTCTCCGCCTGGAATTCCAGCGTCTCGCTCACTCCGGCTCCCCTTCAGGACTATGACCGCTCTTGCCCGGCCTCGCGGCCGCTTCTCCACGGCCTCGAAACCGCCCATGCGCGGTTGTACGCCGCTCATGCGCGGTCACAAGGCCGCCCATGCACGGTTGTACGCCGCTCATGCGCGGCCTCGAAACCGCCTATGCGCGGTTGTAACGCCGCTCATGCGCGGTCACAAGGCCGCTCAAACGCGGTCGTGAGGCCGCCCTTGCGCGGTCGTGAGGCCGCCGAAAAGGATACTCACCTCGGTGCGTGCTTGATGGCGCAAGTGTCAACGGATCACGTCGAATCCGGCGATCATGGCGTCGACGGCGAACGTGAAGCGGTTGGCGTCGTCGATGCCGGCGAGCGTCTCGACCGCCTCGACCAGCAGCGGGTGCCGCTCGGCATCCACCGGCGTCGGGCCCTCCGGACCGATCGCCACCTCGGCGGCGGTGTGTCCGAGCACGAACAGGGTCAGCGCGTTCAGGGCGTCCAGGGCCTCGCCGAGCTCGAAGCCGGCGTCGGTCAGCATGCGCAGGCCCGCCTCGGCCGCGTCCAACGCCGCCGGGGTGACCACGGGCCGGTTCACCGCGGGCAGCAGATACGGGTGGCGGAGCAGGACGGCCCGCAGATCGTGCGCGTACCGGCGGAGGTGCCCCTGCCAGTCGCCTCCCGGCTCGGCCGGGTGCACGGCGGTGAAGAGGCGCTCCACGATGCCGTCGATCAGGGCGTTCTTGTTGGGGACGTAGTGGTACAGCGTCATCGCCTCGACCCCCAGCTCGGCACCTAGCGCGCGCATGGTGAGGGCGCTCAGGCCCTTGCGGTCGACGAGCGACAGGGCCGTGTCGAGCACGTGCTCGCGGGTGAGGCCGGCGCGCTCGCCGCGCTGACGGTTCGCTGCCAAGCCTGGCCTCCCTCGGCGGGGTTGCGGTTTCTTACGCCGTAAGTCTACACTCGGCCCCATCAAACTTACGACGTAAGAAGGGCGGGGCGGCGGTGGATGCGAACAAGCAGGTCGTGATCGGTTTCTTCGAGGCGATCAATGAGCGGCGGGTCGGCGACTGGGATCAGTACATGGCGGCCGACGTGATCGATCACAACAAGATCATCTTTGGGGAGGAGGACGCGCCGGGGGCGGCGTTCGAGGGGTTTCGGCAGCAGCTGGATGCGTTCGGGGAGGGCGGGTTGTATCCGGAGCAGGTGATCGCGGAGGGGGAGACGGTGGCGGTGCGGCTGGTCGCGCGGGGGACGCATACGGGGTTTCATCCGCGGATGCCGGAGCCTACGGGGCGGTCGTTTGAGGTGGAGCAGATGTGGATCTTTACGGTTCGGGAGGGGAGGATCTCGGAGATTCGGGGGGTTAGCGACCGGCTGGGGATGTTTCTGCAGCTGGAGTGGGATTGGCCGACGGCGGGGTGATGGGGGCCGGGGGGCCGGGGGGCAGGGTAAACAACCCCCACGCACAGGGCTCAGGTTGGCCTGGGGCGGGCAGATAACCCCGCACACCGACGTCCGGGTTGGTTAGGGGCACGCAAACAGCCAGGCCCCGCACGCAGAGATCAGGGTGGCTAGGTGGCTGCGCTTGAGTCGGCGGTCAGCGGCCCTGGTGGCCGGCGACGGTGCCGATGGCGATGCTCAGGGCGATGAAGGCGAGGAGGCCGAAGACGGTTTGCCAGGCGCGGCGGTGGCCGAAGTTGATCGTCCAGCCGAGGCCGAGGCGCTTGGGGACGAAGAGGTTCGGGTCGTCTGGGTTGGCGTAGATGAAGCCGTACCAGCCTCGTTCTTCGTCGCGGCGGCCCGGGCGGGTGCGGACGCTGATGGGTGCGCCTCGGCGGTTGAACGGGATGACGACTACGGCCAGCGCACAGACCGCGACGATCAACGCGACCGCGAGCAACTGGGCGAGCACCGGATGGGTCATCTTTCGAGCATCCCACTCGCCGACAAGATGGTCGAGCGCTGCTACGAGAGCGAGGGTAGGAGGTTCGCACGTTGGGTGAGGAGATAATCGCGTTCTGCCGTGTTGCCGGTCAGTTCGGCGGCCGTTTTGTACGCTTCGCGGGCTTCTTCGGGGCGGCCGGCTCGGCGTAGGAGGTCGGCGCGGACGGCGTGGAAGACGTGGTACGTGGGGAGCGGCAAGGGCTCGATCAACCGCAGGCCGGCGGCCGGACCTTCCAGCTCGGCGATGGCTACGGCTCGGTTCAGGGCCACGACGGGCGAGGGTGAGAGGGCCATGAGCTGGTCGTACAGCTGGACGATCTGAACCCAGTCGGTCGCCTCGGCGGTCTCGGCGTCGGTGTGGACGGCGTTGATGGCGGCTTGGAGCTGGTACGGGCCGGGGCTGGCGCGGCGTAAGCACTCGCGGACCAGGCGGTGGCCCTCGGCGATCGCGTCGCGGTCCCAGCGCGTGCGGTCCTGCAGCGGCAGGGGGACCAGGGCGCCCTCGGGGTCGACGCGGGCCGGGCGGCGGGCGGCGGACAAGACCATGAGGGCCAGCAGGCCGGCGACCTCCGGCTCGTCCGGCATGAGGCGGCGCAGCATCCGGCCGAGGCGGATGGCCTCGGCGCACAGGTCGTCGCGGACGAGGGCGCCCGAGCTGGCCGCGTAGCCCTCGTTGAAGATCAGGTACACGACGGCCAGGACGGCGGTCAGGCGGTCGGGGAGGTCGGCGGCGCGCGGGACGCGGTACGGGATGCCGGCGTCGCGGATCTTGTTCTTGGCGCGGACGATGCGCTGGGCCAGGGTCGGCTCCGGGACCAGCAGGGCCCGGGCGATCTCGGGGGTGGTCAGGCCGCCGAGCAGGCGCAGCGTGAGCGCCACCTGGGCGTGCCGGGCCAGCGCCGGGTGGCAGCAGGTGAAGATGAGGCGGAGGCGGTCGTCGGGCTCGTCCGGTGGGATGTTATAGATCATCTCGGCCTCGGCGTGCTTCTCGGCGCGTTTGGCGTCGCGGCGGAGGCGGTCGATCGCGTGGTTGCGCGCGGTCGTGATGATCCAGCCGGCCGGGCTGGGCGGCGGGCCGTCGTCCGGCCAGCGCTGCAGCGCCGCGGTGAAGGCCTCCTGCACCGCCTCCTCGGCGAGGTCGATGTCGCCGAAGGTGCGGACCAGCACGGACACGGCACGGCCGTACTCCTCCCGGAAGACCCGCTCGACCGCCCCGCTCCTCATCGGAAGGGCCGCACCTCGACCGGCAGCGTGGTGGCCTCGGCGCAGCGGCGGCCCCACTCGAGGGCGGCGTCGAGGTCCTCGCACTGGATGATCGTGAAGCCGCCCAGGTGCTCCTTGCCCTCGACGAACGGTCCGTCGGTGACCAGCACCTCGCCGTCCTTGGGCCGCAGCGTGGTCGCGATGGCCGGCGGGAACAGGCCACCGCTGAACACCCAGACCCCGGCCTCCTGGGCGCTGCGCTGGTACGCCTCGACCCGCTCGATGATCTTCTGCATCTCGGCGGGCGGCGGCGGCTCGCCCTGGCTCGGCTCGATGACCGCCAGCAGGTACTGCTTCATGGTCTTCCTCCTCGTGAAGCGAACTTCCACCGGCCATACGAACCGAACCGCCCCGAATTCGACACCGCCGCCAAAAAAACGCGGCGTGGCGAGGGCGAGCGGGCTCAGTGGGCGCTGGACTTCGCCCAAAGGTTGATGCCCGACTCCGTCGCGTGCTTGTCGATCGCGGCCAGCTCCTCCGCCGAGAAGTCGAGGTTGGCCAGCGCCGCCACGTTGTCCTCGAGCTGGGCCACGCTGCTCACCCCGATCAGCGTCGAGGTGACCCGGGAGTCGCGCAGGGTCCAGGCCAGCGCCATCTGGGCGAGGCTCTGCCCACGGGCCGCGGCGAGGTCCCGCAGGGCGCGGATCTTGCTCAGGTTCTCCTCGGTGAGCCAGTCGGGCGAGAGCGAGCTGTTCTCGCTGGCCCGCGAGCCGGAGGGCACGCCGTTGAGGTAGCGGTCGGTAAGCATGCCCTGGGCGAGCGGCGAGAACGCGATGCAGCCCATCCCCTCGCGGTCGAGCACGTCGAGCAGGCCGTCCTCGATCCAGCGGTTGAGCATCGAGTACGACGGTTGGTGGATCAGCGCCGGCGTGCCGAGCTCCCGCAGGATCTGCGCCGCCTCGGCGGTCTTGGCCGGGGAGTAGGAGGAGACGCCGACGTACAGCGCCTTGCCGGCCCGCACCGCCGCGTCGAGGGCGCCCATTGTCTCCTCGAGGGGCGTGTCGGGGTCGAAGCGGTGCGAGTAGAAGATGTCGACGTACTCGAGGCCAAGGCGCTTGAGGCTTTGATCGAGGCTCGCGGTGAGGTATTTGCGCGAACCGAGGTCGCCGTAGGGGCCCGGCCACATGTCGTAGCCGGCCTTGCTGGAGATGACGAGCTCGTCGCGGTACGGGCGGAAGTCGGTGGCCAGGATGCGCCCGAAGTTCTCCTCCGCCGAGCCGTACGGCGGGCCGTAGTTGTTGGCCAGGTCGAAGTGGGTGATGCCGAGGTCGAACGCGCGCCGGGCGAGCGCGCGGTGCCCGTCGAGCGGCCGGTCGTGGCCGAAGTTGTGCCACAGTCCGAGGGAGACGGCGGGCAGCTTGAGGCCGCTGCGGCCGGTCCGGCGGAACTGCATCTGGTCGTAGCGCGAACCGTCTGCGGAATAGGTCACGACCCCACACTAAGACCGCTAGCCGATGGTACGGACGACGTTGCCCTCAGCATCGCGGATCTCCGAGCGGACGATCTCCACCACGATCGGCTCGGCGCCGGCGGCGGCGCGGACGCCGGCCGTGGGTACCAGCACCTGGAGCAGGCCGTCGAGGGCCTCGCCGGTCAGGCCGATCCGGAGATGGTTCTCGAAACCCTCCTCGGTGGCGATGTAGAAGCTGTCCGAGGCGAACTCGACGCTGCTCTCGGGCCCGTCCAGGCGCAGTGTGCGGCCGAACGGCAGGCGGCCGACCAGCGTCTCGGCCACCCGCGGGGCGACGTGGGCCCCGATGACCAGGCGGACCAGGTCGCCGTCCGGGCGCCAGCCGAACTCGGCCAGGGCGAGGGTCGCGGTGGAGGAGCCGTCGAGGCGGCGGCCCTCGTCGACGGTCTCGGCCACGGCCGGGTCGTCGGTGAGCGAGGCGCGGTCGAGGTCGGTGACGAGCAGCGGGATGCGCCGGGCGAGCAGCTTGAGGAAGTCGTCCACGCTCCAGGCCTGGGTCGCCGCGTACTCGTCCGCCGTGATGCCCACGACCTGCAGGAACTGCACCGCGCCGTTGGGGGTGTCGATGGCGCCGAGTTCCGGGTCCTCGGTGAAGACGACGGCCCGGATGAGCGTCTCGCGGTCCAGTGCGATGGGGCCGTTGAGGTCCATGTGGTGGTTGGGCTCGAACCAGTTGCCGGTCTGGAAGACGTACCGGGCGAGGTTCTGCAGGAAGTTCGCGGCCCAGATCGGCGGCTCGGTCTCGGCCGGGTCGCGGCGGATGCGGAAGGTGAACTCGAAGCCCCAGCCGGACTCGTCGGGGTTGTCGGACCGCTTGTCGTAGAGCTCGCTCATCCCGTAGGTGACCGCGTGCCAGTGCGGCACCGGGTCGAGGCGGGGATAGAAGCTGATGCCGTCGAGCGGATCGGGGCCGCCGAGCGCCCACTTGATGATCGTGCCGAGGTGCCGCGGCTCGACGCCGGGATAGCGCTGCGCCAGCGCCGCGTCGATGGCGTCCCAACCTGGCGTTTCGGAGGTCATGTCGAGCATTAAACCCGTTCGATGAACTAGATGCCCAGCCGTGCCGCGACCGTGGCCGCCGCCGGGTGCCCGAGGCGCTCGTAGATGGCGTGCGCCCGGCGCCAGAGTCCGATGGCCGGGGCCCCATCCAGCGCGTCGCCCAGCCGGGTGGCGGTGTCGGCCTCGTCCAGCCGGTCGCCGAGTTCGGTGTACTGCTCGAGCGCCGCCCGCAACCGATCGAGTGAGCGTTCGCGTTCGCCCAGCGCGGCGTGCACCCGGCCGAGGTGCGCCAGGGCGGCCGCCACCTCGTGCGGGTCGGCGTGCAGCGCCAGCGCGGCCTCGCCGTGGGCGACCGCTTCGGCCGCGCGACCCGCCTGCGCGTAGTGCCACGCGGCGGCCGCGTGCGCGGCGGCCTGGCCGTGGCGGTCCCCGGCCCGGCGGAACAGGGCCAGGGCGAGCTCGTCGTGCACGATCGCCTCGGCGAAGCGGGCCATCGATTCGAGCAGCGCCGCGAGGTCCTGCCGGCAGTGCGCGGCCGCGGCGGGATCGCCCTGGGCCAGGAAGCAGTCCGCCGCCTCCCGCAGCCGGCGCAGGGCGGCCTCGTGCTGGCCGGTGCGCAGGTACGCCGCCGACTGGGCCCGCTGCGCCCGCGCGAGCAGCGCCGCGTCGCCGAGCCGCGAGGCCGCGCGGATGGCGATCTCCTGAGCGGCGATGCGGTCGTCCCAGCGCCCGGCCGCGTCCAGGTGCGCGTCGAGCGCGTCGGCAATGCGCCAGGCGTCACGGTACCGTCGCCGCCGCATCGCCAGCCCCAGCACCGCGAACTCTGTGGCCTGGCTGACCAGCCGGTCCTGCATCGCCGCGCGCTCGGCCGCCGTGGTGCGCGCGGCCGCGTGTTCGCGCAGCAGTGGGTGCATCGCGTAGCGGCCCGGCCGGACCTCGGTGACGAGCTGCGCGCGGCTCAGCTCGGTCAGCGCGTCCACACTCGACTGTCCGATGAGGACATCTGCCTCGGCCGCCGACACGTACGGGCCGGGATGCGCCCCGAAGCCGCGGAACAGGTGCTGGGCGGCCGGGCTGAGCAGGTCGTACGACCAGGCGAAGACCGACTCGTCGGGCACGTCCGCCAGCCGCAGCTCCGGGTGCAGCGCGACCCGGGCCGAGACCACGGCGAGCGCCATCGGGAGCCGCCCGCACGCGGTGATGATGCGGTCCACGGCGTCCGGCTCGGCCGCGGTGCGCTCGGCCCCGACGCGCGCGGCGAGCACGGCCCGCGCCTCGGTGCGGTCGAGCGCCTCCAGCGTCACCGTCGCCACACCGTCCACTTCGGACAGTCGGCCGGGGCCGGCGCGACCGGTGATGAGCGCGACGCTGTCGCCGGCCGCCGGCAGCAGCGGGCGGACCTGCGCGGCGTCGGCGGCGTCGTCGAGCACCAGGAGCACGCCGCGGCGGGCGGTGAGGGTGCGGAACAGTCCGGTACGAGCGGACATGCCCAACGGCAGATCGGCCGGCGCCACCCCGAGGGCGTCGAGCAGCATGCGCAGCGCCTCGGCGGGCGGCAGCGGCGGGCCCGCCGGGTCGGAGCCGCGCAGGTCCAGGAAGATGGCGCCGCCGGGGAAGCGGTCGGCGATGCGATGTCCATAGTGGACGGCCAGGGCGGTCTTGCCGACGCCGCCGGGCCCGGCCAGCACCACCGCGCGGGCGTCGGACAGCAGGCGGTCGAGGCGGGCGATCACCCCGGCGCGCCCGGCGAAACCGGGGGTCGCGGGCGGAAGTCCGGGCCGGTCGGCGGGGTGGGCGGCGGCGACCGGGAGGAGCGGTTCCAGGGTCTCGATGCGCTCGCGGGCCGAGGCGAACGCGCCGCGCTCGGCGGGGCTGGCGCCCAGCAGGCGGACCAGGGCGTCCAGGCGCTCGGCGGGCGGCAGGGCGCGGCCGTCGAAGTAGGCGCCGATCGCCGTGCGCGGCCAGCCGGTGCGCGCGGCCAGCTCGGCGAACGTCAGTGGGGACGAGCAGACCCGGCGCGCCTGCCGGCGACGCAGGTCGCGCAGGAGGCCCGAGAGCTCGTCCAGGGTGGAGACACCCGATGGATCTACCACGTGCGGAAGCCTGCCACAGCGCATCAACTTCGGCGTGGCAAGACGAACGATGCCCTGCTCCGCCATGACGCAGAGCAGGGCATCGAACGACGCAGCGTCAGCCGCAGATGGCTTCGAGGTCCTTGCCGGCGGCGTCGATGTCGGTGGTCAGCTTGTCCATGTCGTTCAGCGAGTTGATCTTCGCCAGGTACTCCGGCGAGCCGAACAGCTTGATGCCGTCCGCGCCCTTGTCCAGCGCCGCCTGCAGCTTCGGGTCGGCCGCCTCGCTCTTCAGCGCGCGCAGCTTCTCGGCCAGCGCGTCCGCGAGCTCCTTGGCCTTCGCCGCCGCGGCCGTCTCGGCCGTCTTGTTCTTGGCCTGCTTGGCCGCGATCATGATGCCGATCTGCTCGCCGATCGGCTTGACGGCGTCCTCGGTGATGATCTTCTCGGCCTTGCCGCAGACCTCCTTGGTGTTGGCCGCGACGTCGACCGTGGGAGTCGGCGAGGCGGTCGTCGCCGCGGGAGCGGCGGCACCGGTGGAGGACGTGGCGGTGGTGGAGCTGTCGTCGGAGTTTCCGCAGGCCGCGGAGGTGCCGACGAGGGCGACGAGGATCGCCGCGGTCAAGAGCCGTCGCACAGTGGGGGTCTCCTCAATGTGTGCACGATGTGTGGGAGGCGTCACGCTCGGCGTTGCCCCGCGGGCTTTCCGGGCTCCCAGGGGCGAGCGGACGCCGGACTCTAGCAGCCGCGAGCGTATTCGCGTTGTGCAACATCTGCTCGGTAGCGCCGTACGGGTGACGGCCTATTGACGCAGCGCTGTGAGCTTGGTCGCACCGCCGCCTTGCCCTCGCCGGCCCGCTCGGGCACGGTGTCGGGATGCCCGACAACGCGCCCCCGGATCTCGCCTTCGAAGCCGGCACCGCCCGCACCTACGACGCGCTGTCCGTCAACCATCTGCACATCGTCAGCTCGGATCTCAGCGATCGGGCGCACTTGGAACTGTTCGCTTCGGCGGTACTGCGCGATCCCGGCCCCGTCGCCGACGTCGGCTGCGGCCCCGGAGGCGTCACGGGGTTGCTGTACGAGATGGGGCTGGACGTCTTTGGGGTGGACCTGTCGCCCGCGATGGTCGCGCTGGCCCGCACGACCCACCCGCACCTGCGTTTCGACATCGGCTCGATGCTCGCGCTCGACATCGCCGGCGGCTCACTCGCCGGCCTGCTCTCCTGCTACTCGTTCATCCACGTGCCGTGGGAGCTGCGCCCGCTCGTGTTCGCCGAGTTCCGTCGCGTCCTGCGCCCCGGCGGCGTGTTGATGCTGGTGTACCAGGTGGGCTCCGACTTCAAGCACCGCTCGTCCCACGACGGCCTGGAACTCGACGCGACCTGGTACCGCCAGCAGCCCGACGAGCTCGTCGGGCTGCTCGATGCCGCCGGGTTCGACGTGCACCACGAGGAGGTGCGGCCTCCCCGCGAGGGCGAACTAACGCCCCAGGGCCACCTGCTCGCGACGGCTCGGCGCCCAGAGGAAGACGATCGCGGCGAGCTCGCAGACCAGTGAGAGCGCCTGCAGCGCGATGATCGGCGCGGCGTACCCGGGCATCTGCGCGATCACGCTCGGCAGCGTCACGTGCGCCACGACCTGAATGGCCAGCACGAGCGTGAGAATGCGGCGCGCCTTGGGCCGCCCGCCGCGCAGCTTCAGGGCGCGAATGGGCAGCAGCACGGCGAGCACGAGATGCGGCACGATCGCGCCGATGCCGGCGGAGCCGAGGGCCACGAGCGTCACCCCGATGGCGAGCACGTGCAGCGCGGCGATGGCGAGTACGGCGGCGAGGGTCCGGTTCATGTTCTTCTCGGTCATGACTGAAAAGCTATGGCCGGGAGGGCTTGCGGACTCCTGCCCGCCGTCATCGCCGCGCCATGACGGATGTCATCCCCGGCGCTGTTAGGTTCGGCCGGTGACGTTCCCCGAGAACACCAAGACGTTCGCCGGGCGGCCGGTGGTCGAGCTGGAGTTGGGCGAGCCGCTGCCGCCGGTCGAGGGCCCGGTCGCCTGGCGGTTCGCGTACTGGGACGAGGATTATCCGAGCCGGCCCGAGTACGGGCCCTACGAGCCGTACCACGAGGCGCTCGACGAGCTGCTCGACGGGATCGACACCGAGGCCGTGCACGCGCTCGTGCTCGGGTCGTGGGGGTACGCGGCGTTCGCCGACGCGCCCGTCGCCAAGCTGTGCGAGGTCGCGCACCGGCTGCCGAATCTCGAGGCGCTGTTCCTCGGCGACATCGAGGCGGAGGAGTGCGAGATCTCCTGGATCCGGCAGCGGGACATCACGCCGCTGCTGGAGGCGTACCCGAAGCTGCGCGTCCTGCGCGTGCGCGGGGCCGAGAACCTGGAGCTGCGGCCGACCCGGCACGAGCGGCTGCGGGAGCTGGTGTTCGAGTCCGGCGGCCTGCCCGCCGGGGTCGTGCGGGGCGTGCTCGGCAGCGACTTCCCGGCGCTGGAGCACCTCGAGTTCTGGCTCGGGGTGGCCAACTACGGCGGCGACGCGACCGTGCGCGACCTGGAGCCGCTGCTCAACAACAACCCGTTCCCGGCGCTGCGGCGGCTGGGGCTGTGCAACTCGGAGATCGCCGAGCGGATCGCCGCGGCGCTGGCCGGGGCCCCGGTCGTCGGGCGGCTCACGGAGCTGGATCTCTCCATGGGCGTGCTCGACGACGCGGGGGCCGAGGCCCTGCTGGCCGGGCAGCCGCTGACCCATCTGCGGCGGCTCGACCTGCGGCACAACTTCCTGTCGCCCGAGTTCGCCGCGCGGATCGTCGCGGAGCTGCCCGGGGTCGACGTGGACGTCGCGGATCAGCAGGAGGAGACGCAGTGGGGCCGGTACACGGCGGTGTCCGAGTAGCACTCAGCCCCAGTTCTGCGGGGCCTGCGTCCTGGTCGTCGCGTTGATCCGGTTGAAGAAGTTGGTGGTGGCGATCCAGAGCACGATCGCCGACAGCTCCTTGTCGCCGAAGTGCTCGGCGGCCGCGTTCCAGATCTCGTCCGGCACGGCGTCGCCCTTGTCGGCCAGGCGGGTCGCGGACTCGGCGAGGGCGAGGGCGGCGCGCTCGGCGTCGGTGAAGTACGGCGTCTCGCGCCAGGCGGCGACGGCGAACAGCCGCTCGTCGGTCTCGCCGGCCTTGCGCATCGAGCGCGCGCCGGAGTCGACGCACGCGCTGCAGCCGTTGATCTGGCTCGCGCGCAGGTGCACGAGCTCCAGGACGGTCTGCGGCACGCCCGCCGAATGGGCCGCCTTGTACAGCAGGTTGACCGCCTTCGGCACGTCCGGCAGCAGCGCGGCGGGATTGTCGATTCGAGCCTGCATGGTTCGTCTCCTGTCACATCGGAGCGGTTTGCTTCGTCGCGGGTACGACGGAACGCTTTGCCGACTTGTGACAAAAGTGGCGTAGACCACAAATGGGGGGTATCTAGTGAGCGGCGACGAGTTGTTGACCGAGCAGTTCGAGGCCCAGCGGCCCCGGCTGCGCGCGGTGGCCCAGCGCATGCTCGGTTCGGCCAGCGAGGCCGAGGACGCGGTGCAGGAGGCCTGGCTGCGGCTCAACCGCGCGGACGCGGCCGGGGTGGACAACCTCGGGGCCTGGCTGACCACGGTGGTGGGGCGGATCTGCCTGGACATGCTGCGCACCCGTACCAGCCGCCGCGAGGACCCGCTCCCGCCCGTCGAACCGGTCGGCGGCGCCGATCCCGAGCAGGAGGCGGTCCTGGCCGACTCGGTCGGGCTGGCGCTGCTCGTGGTGCTGGAGACGCTGAGCCCGACCGAGCGGCTGGCGTTCGTCCTGCACGACATGTTCGCGGTGTCGTTCGAGGACATCGCGGTCGTGGTCGGCCGCACCCCGGCCGCCGCCCGCCAGCTGGCCAGCCGGGCCCGCCGGCGGGTCCAGGACGGGCCGGTGCCGCACGACGACGCCCAGCGCCGCCGCGAGATCGTGGAGGCGTTCCTGGCCGCGTCGCGGGGCGGCGACCTCGGCACCCTCCTGCGGCTGCTCGATCCGGACGTCGTCATGCGCGCCGACGAGACCGCCGCGCGGATGAGCGGCCACGGCGAGGTGCGCGGGGCCGAGGTGGTGGCCGGCTTCTTCAACGGTCGCGCCCAGGCCGCCCGGGTGGCCGAGCTGCTCAGCGGGCCCGGCGCGCTGGTGATGGTCGGCGGCCGGCCGCGCATCGCCATGACGTTCACCATCGTCGGCGGCCGGATCACCGCCATCGACGCCATCGCCGATCCCTCCGACATCGGCGAGATTTCGAAAACCATGGATTGATCGGGCGAATCCGTTCAGCCTGCCAGAGTGAAGAGCATGCTCGCGGCGGCCGCCACCGTCGCAACCCTCCTCGTCGCGACCCCGGCCGTCGCCAAGCCGGTGGACGCCGGCACGGCCATGTATCCGCGCGCGATCCGGCTGGCGGACGGGCGCGTCATCGCATCCATGACCCAGTTCCCGGCCGGCGGACCCGTCGGCGCGATCTACGAGAGCACCAGCGATTCGAGTGGCTTCCAGCGCGTCGGTACCGTCGCCGACCCCGACGCCCGCGCCGGCCTCTGCTGCACGACCCTGTTCCAGCTGCCCCAGCCGGTGGGCGGACTGAGCGCGGGCACGCTGCTGTGGGCCGGCGCCGTCGGCCAGGACGGCGGCAGCGGGCGGCGCATGACGATCCGCCTGTGGGCCAGCACCGACACCGGACGCAGCTGGCGGTTCCTCGCGACCGTTGCGCGCAGCGAGAACTTCGGCGGCCTGTGGGAGCCGGAGTTGTACGTCGATGCGGCCGGGCGCCTCGTCGCGCTGTTCGCCGACGAGAGCCGGCCCGGGCGGAGCCAGGTCCTGGTGCAGTCGATCTCGACCGACGGCGTGACCTGGTCGGCCCGCACGCCGATCGTGACCGGTCCGCAGCCCGGCCACCGCCCCGGCATGCCGGCCGTCGAACGGCTCGCGGACGGCCGGTGGCTGCTCGCCTACGAGGTGTGCGGGTTCGGCGGGCAGTACGACTGCGCGGTTCGCTCCCGCACCTCGACCGACGGCACCACGTGGGGCGACCCGGCCCGGCTCGACCCGGTGGTGACGGCGGGCGACGGGCGGTACCTCACCGCGACCCCGACGCTCGCGACCACCGCGACCGGGCGCGTCCTGCTGATCGGCCAACGGGTGCGCAACGCCGACGGCACCGACTCGGCGGTCAACGGCCGCGCCATGTTCACGTCCGTCGACAATGGACGGAGCTGGTACGCGACCGCCACCCCGGTCGCCGTTCCGGGCGCCCGCTCGGAGGTGTGCCCGAACTACAGCCCGGTGCTCGTGCCGACCGTCGACGGCACCGGCGTGCTGCAGGTGACCACCGACGACACCGGTTCCGGCTGCCACGCGAGCTGGGATTCCGGCCTCCTGCCGCCCACGACCACGCGGCCCGGCCGGTTCGCCAACGGCAGCGCCTGCGTGGACGTCGCCGCCGGTGGAAACGCCAATGCCGCAGCGGTACAGGCCTGGCAGTGCAACGACGCGCCCGTACAACGGTGGACCCTGCGCCCCGACGGCTCCATCGAGGCGCGCGGCCGCTGCCTGGACGTGCCGGGTGCGGCCACGGCGAACGGCACCCCGCTGCAGATCTGGGACTGCAACGGCGGGCCGGCTCAACAGTGGCTGCGCCGTACCGACGGATCCTTGTTCAATCCGAACTCCGGGCGATGCCTGGACGCGCCCGGCGGGAACACCGCCAACGGGACGCGCCTGCAACTGTGGGACTGCAACGGCCTGGCCCCGCAGCGGTTCCCGTTCGTCGCGGCTTGAGCTGTTGCTTGACGGGGCCCGGGCCGCCGCCTCCGCGGTGGCCCGGGCCGGTGCCTGACGCTTCGGGTCAGCCCAGTTGCTGCGTGGGCCGGACCAGCAGCTCGTTGATCGCCACGTGCCGGGGGCGGGTCACGATGTAGGCGATCGCGTCGGCGATGTCCGGCGCCTGCAGCCGCTCGACGCCCTCGAACCGCTGCTGGATCGTCTCGCGGACCTCCGGCCGGTTGTGCCCGGCCAGCTCGGTGGCGACGGCGCCCGGCTCGACCAGCGAGATCCGCACGAACCGCCCGGTGACCTCCTGGCGCAGGGCCTCGCTGAACGCCCCGACCCCGTGCTTGGTCGCGTTGTACACGCCACTCCCACTGCGCGCGACCCGCCCCGCGACCGAGCTGATATTCACCATGTCGGCGACCCGGCGTGGATCGGACCCGGCCGCGGCGAGCAGGTGCGGGAGGGCGGCGTGGGCGCAGTACAGCAGGCCCATGACGTTGATCGAGACCATCCGCTCCCACTCCTCGACCGGCGCGTCGACCACCGGCCCGAGCAGCATCACCCCCGCGTTGTTGACGAGCGTGTCGAGCCGCCCGAGCTCCTCGACGGTCTTGCGCACCACACCCTCGGCCTGCTCGCGGTCGGTGATGTCGGCCTCGATGACCAGCGCCTGCCCGTTGTTCTTGCGAATCCGCTCCGCCAGCTCGTTGAGCCGATCGCCGCGCCGCGCGGCCAGGGCGACGGCCGCGCCCCGCTCGGCCAACGCCTCGGCGGCCGCCTCGCCGATCCCGCTGGACGCGCCGGTGATCAGCGCGACGGTCCCATCAAGAGTTCCCATGCGCTCAGTCTCCTCCTCACCACCGTGTCGCCAGACGACGCGGTCAGGGCGCCCGGCCGGGCTCAGCGCAGGCCGATCTCCCGCAGCCAGGTCTCGGCCTGAGGCCGGGCTTGGTGCCCACGACCGGGTTCCTCAGGCTTCCGGAATCGGCCGGGCGACGGGCCGCTCGTGCGGCGCCGCGGTCCAGCTGGCGAGGAGGTCGAGGGCGTCCTGGGAGGGAGAGCCGGGTTCGGCGGTGTAGGCGTTGAGCCGCAGCCCGACGTCGGTGGTCAGGTCCAGGGACTCGTAGGCCAGCGTGAGGTCGCCGACCTCCGGGTGGTGCAGGTGCTTGACGCCGGACCGGTGCAGCCGCACGTTGTGCACGGCCCACCAGGTGCGGAACACGTCGCTGCGGGTGGAGAGCTCGCCGATCAGGTCGGTCAACGCCCGGTCGTACGGGTCGCGGCCGGCCTCCGCGCGCAGCAGTGCCACCGTGTCGCCGGCGAGGTTCTCCCAGTCGCGGTAGAACTCCTGGCTGGCCGGGTGCAGGAAGATGAACCGGGCGATGTTGGGCGTGGCCGCCGCGGTGTCGAACAGCGGTGCGAACACAGCCCGGCCGAGCGGGTTGGCGCCGAGCACGTCGAGGCGGCCGTTGCGCACGTACGCGGGGGCCATCGTCATCGCGTCGAGCAGCCGCTGCACCACCGGCCGCAGCTGCGACGTCGGACGCCGCCGCCCGCGAGCGGTCGCCGCGGTGGTGTTCGCCGCGCGGGCCAGGTCGAACAGGTGAGCACGTTCGGCGTCGTCGAGCTGCAATGCCCGTACCAGAGCCTCCAGGACACCGTCGGAGACGCCGGTGAGGTTGCCCCGCTCCAGGCGCGTGTAATAGTCGACGCTCACCCCGGCCAGCAGCGCCACCTCCTCCCGGCGCAACCCGCTGACCCGGCGGCGCCCACCGTAGTTGGGCAGGCCCGCCAGCTCCGGGGTGACCTTGGCCCGGCGCGTGGTGAGAAAGTCACGGATCTCGGCTCGGCTGTCCACACCCTCGACGCTACGACCGTGCGGACCGGTCTGGGAGGTTCTGCCAGTACCCCGGTCGAGGGTCACCACCAGAAGTTGTCCTGCGGCGAGTACGCCCGCTCGAGCTCGTCGAGCTCCGAGTCGGTCAAGGTCAGCTCCAGGGCGGTGACCGCGTCCGCGAGGTGGTGCGGCTTCGTCGCACCCACGATCGGAGCCGAGACCACGGGCTTGGACAGCACCCACGCGAGCGCGACCTGAGCCATCGGAACCGCGCGGGACTCGGCCACCGCCTGGATCGCGTCGACCACGGGCCGGTCCGTGTCCCGGTCGAACGCCTGGGCCACGGTGTCGGAGGACGACCGTGCGGTCTGCTCGCCCCAGGGCCGGGCGGCCCGGCCTTTCGCCAGCGGGGAGTACGGGGTCAGCCCGACGCCCTGGTCCAGGCACATCGGGATCATGTCCCGCTCCTCCTCCCGCTTGAGGACGTTGTACTGGTCCTGCATCGCCACGAACGACGTCCACCCGCCAAGCGCCGCCACGTGCTGCAACTTCGCGAACTGCCACGCCCACATCGATGACGCGCCCAGATAGCGGACCTTGCCCGCCAGTACCAGCGAATGCAGTGTCGCCACGGTCTCCTCGACCGGGGTGTCGGGGTCGAAGCGGTGGATGTAGTAGACATCGATGTAGTCGGTGCCCAGCCGCCGCAGGGAGGCGTCGACCTGCTCGAGAATTGCCTTGCGGGACAGGCCACTGCCGCCCGGGCCGTCGTGCATCTTCCCGCTGACCTTCGTGGCGAGCACGATGTCCTCCCGCCGGGCGAACCTGGTGATCGCCCGGCCGACGAACTCCTCGGAGGTGCCGGCCTGGTACACGTTCGCGGTGTCCCAGAACGTGACGCCGAGCTCCACCGCCTGCCGGAAGAACACGGCCGCGGCGTCCTCGTCCAACGTCCACTGGTGCATGCCGGCCGCGGCCACGCCGTAGCTCATGCAGCCGAGACCGATGCGGCTGACCCGCAGACCCGTTTCGCCCAGCCGTGTGTACCGCACCCCGCACCGCCCTCTCCGCTCGACCGCCGGCGCGCAACGAGCCGCGCCCTTGTCATCATGGCCCCGCAAAGACCTGCCGGGCGACGGTGATCGACGTCATCGCCTTCGGCCAGCCGGTGTAGAACGCCAGATGGGTGATGGACTCGATCAGTTCGCTCTCGGTCAGGCCGTTCTCTCTGGCCCGGCTCTCTTTGGCCCGGACGAGGTGGAAGCGCAACTGCTCGGCGTCTCCCCCGGCAACCAGGGCGGCGGCGGCCAGCCCGGCGGCGACGCGGTCGGGTGCGAGGGTGCCGCGTGCGTGGAACGTGCGTCGGGCAACGACGACTGGCCGAGGCGGTAGCCGTCGGGCTCGGTGACCCCACCAGCGGGATCGGCATCGGCTGAACGGATCGTGAGCCCTGCCGGATCGGAGCCAACCGGGGGCAACGCCGTGCACGCCTCCGGCCAGTACGAAGCCAGGCCCCGCCACTGAGATCGAACCGCGTCTGCCGCCCCACCGTGATCGGTCTTCAGCAGCCCGAAATCCACAGCGGTCAGATGCCATCGACCGGCCGTGACTCGTCGGATCGCTTTTCGGAACAGTGGACCAAGCGGAACAGACTCGCTCCGTCCAGCACGCACCGGTCCGGACCCTTCCGGAACAGCCGATCATTATTGGAACACTTCAGGTCCACAGTGGACGAAATCAGAGAGGCCGTTGAACTGCGTTTCCGCAGGTCAACGGCCTCTTGATGTTGCGCGCCCGAAGGGACTCGAACCCCTAACCTTCTGATCCGTAGTCAGATGCTCTATCCGTTGAGCTACGGGCGCTCGGTGCTCGCCTAGTGTACACACCAGGTTTTCGTCTTGCGCGGAGGCTCCGGGATTCGAACCCGGGATGGGCTTTAAGACCCAAACCGCATTAGCAGTGCGGCGCCATAGACCGAACTAGGCGAAGCCTCCAGCCGTCCCCGTCACCGGAGACCGCCGTCCGAGGATACAGGCAGCCCTCAGCACCCGGCAAAGCGGGTACACCTTCCGCGTCCTCCGCTTCCATCATCGCAGAACGGGTGCTCAGCGCGCTTGGCCATTACGCTCGTGCAGATGGGAGAGGACGCAACTCCGCCGCGGCGTCGGGACGAAGCTCAGCATCATGAACCGGAGACGGGCCCGCGGAAGGCTGCCCTTGGTGACACGTCTCTGCGCTTTGAGCCGCCGCCGCGCGATGCCTCGGAGGAGGACGGACCGAAGGCGCCACCTCGACCGCGTACGCCGGCTCCGACTACGCCGTTCGCCCCGGCGGCGCCTACGGTCGCCACGACCCCCTTCCGGGTGACGCCGCCCCGCCAGGTCACCCCGGACTCCACCACGAACCCCATCCGGGCCGCCGCCGCTGAGCCGACGCCCGTGGTGCCGAGCGCCGCGAAGAAGGCCGCGCCGGTGAAGAAGACCGCCCCGGCTAAGAAAGCGTCACCGGCGAAGAAGGCGGCTGCACCCGCGACTGACGAGACCGTGAGCGCACCCGCAACCAAGGCGACCAAGAAGGCCACGCCCGCTGAGAAGGCCGTGCCCGCTAAGAAAGCCGCGCCGGCCAAGAAGGCCGCCGCCAAGAAGGCCACTGCGGCGAAGGCCGCATCGGCGGAAGTGCCGGTTGCGAAGAAAGCGGCCAAGGCGACGAAAGCCGCACAACCCGCCGAACCGGTCAAGAAGGTCGCCGCCAAGAAGGCTGCCGCGAAAAAAGCCGTAGTGACAAAGGCCACTCCCGCCGTAGTGACGAACGCCGAGCCCGAACCGATCGTGGGGTCGGCACAGCCCGTGGTCCCTGCGCCACGAACTGCTCCTCCCGCCGCCCCCGCGCCCGAGCCGCAGGACATCGCCCCGGCCGCCGACGCGCCTGAGCCGCAGCGCGCCTACAGCGCGCCCGAGTTGCGGCCCGTTGTGGCGGCCACGCCGCAAAAGGTCGATGACGCCACGTCCGGGCCCGAGCCGGTTGCGGCCGCCCCGGCTGTTTCCGTTGTGGCGAACAAGGACGAATCGTCCGGCGGCATCAACCCCGCGTACCTGCCAGAGGCGTTGGCACTCGCGGCCGTTGAGCGGCTCGGAGCCGGCGCGAAGCGGCGGGTGGACTGGTACAAGGTGACCTACCCCGACGCCGACGGGGATGCGCTCTCGCGGGCCATCACGCGCGAGTTTGTTCGGCGGGCGCGGCGGCAAGGGTTCGCGGCCGGGCTGGTCGGGCCCACCGGGCTGGTGGTCGAGGCCGCCGGGGTGGCGTGGTTGCAGGCCAAGCTGGTGCTGCACCTGGCCGCCGCGTACGGGCACGATCCCGAAGACCGCCGCCGCGCCGCCGAGCTGCTCGTGCTGCAGCGGGTGCACGGGTCGGTCGAGACGGCTGAAGCGGCGGTCATGGCGGCCGAGCGGACCGGGGCTCGGCGGGCCAGTCGGCGGGTCGGGGCCGACCGGATGAGTGCGCCGCTTGCCCGGATGGTTGGGGCCGGACTTCTCCGGGCCGCCGCCACGCGGATCGCGAGGAGGTTCGTGCCCGGGGCCGGGCTCGTCGTGGGCTCCGTCACGGCCGCCCGCAGCACCGAACGGCTGGCGGCCCGCGCGGTGCGGTACTACCGCGGATTCCGAGCCTGACGGCGGACAACCATGAACCCCGGCTGGCGCGGTCGGGGTAGAACTGGGTGTACGGGGAGTGAGGAGAGCCGCCGTTGTGGGCTGGAATACCTTTGTGGACAGCAACCGGAAACGAACCGGCAACGTCTTGGTCACTGTGGAAGCCAATCGCCGCCAAGGCTCGACTCGGCAACGTGAACTGCGCTTATGTATAGTCTCGCCCTGTGTCGCTCCCCTCTGGCGCTATTGAAACTGACGCTGCCGACGTGAACGATATCGACCTCGATGACTTGCACGGTGAGCGAGAACCGGGTGCGCCCAAGGGCGGTCCCGAGACCGAAGTGACCCCCGCCACAAACGAAGAGATCGACGAAGGCCAAAGCGAACCGGAGACCGAACCGGCGGGCAAGAGAGCGTGGCTCCAGCCGTGGGTGCGGTCGCTCAAGGTCGCCGCGGGCGTCTGGGCCGCCGCCGGGGTCGCGTACGTGTTTGTGACGTTCTATGCGTGGCGGTTCATGCCCGACCGCATCCCGCCGGTGCACGACCTGATGGGCACCTGGTACAAGTTCGACACCATCTTCTACGTCCGGATCGCCGAGGACGGGTACCTCTGGAGCAAGTTCGCGCCGGCGTTCTACCCGCTCTATCCGGGCCTGATCAAGCTGGTGAACCCGATCCTCCCCGGCGGCGGGCTCCCGGCGGCGCTGGCGATCAGCGTCTTCTTCGGGCTCGTGGCGCTGGTCATGCTGCACCGGCTCGTGGACGAGGAGTTCGGCGACAAGGTCGCCAGCCGGACGACGTTCTACCTGGCCGCGTTCCCCGCCGGGTTCTTCCTGCTCGCGGCGTACAACGAGTCGCTGTACATCACGCTCGTCATCGCCGCCCTCTACGCCGCCCGCAAGGGCAACTTCTGGTGGGCCAGTGTCTTCGCCGCGCTCGCCGGGTCGACGCGGCTGTTCGGGCTGCTCCTGGTCGCCCCGCTGGCCTACGAGTACCTGCGCCAGCGCGGTTGGAGCCTGCGCAAGGTCCGGTGGGACGCGCTCGGCTTCCTGCTCATCCCCAGCGGCGTCGTCGCGTTCGCGATCTTCCTGCACTCGACGACCGGCGACTGGCTCGCGTTCAGCCATGCGCAGGACGGGTGGCACCGGCAGTACGGGTGGCCCGGCCAGCCGATCTGGAAGACCATCAAGCTGCTCAACGACAAGCCGTTCCTGCAGGACTGGCGCCTGCTGCAGGTGTTCAACCTGATCTCGGTGCTGGGCGCGATCGGGCTGCTGCTGCTCGCCGTGCGCCGGCGCAGCAAGCTGAGCTTCCGCAGCGACCAGTTCTACCTGCTGATCTACGCGGCGCTGCCGATCTTCCTGTTCATCTGCACCGAGACGGCGTTCCCGAACTACCTGATGTCGGCCCCGCGCATCGCGCTGGAGTGGTTCCCGGCCTTCATCGTCCTGGGCATGCTGGGCGCCAGCCGAACGTTCGAGCGCATGTACCTGTTCCTGGCGCTCGTCGCACAAGGGCTCTTCCTGGCACCCATGCTGCTGCAATTGCAGTTCACGGCCTAGGCGGCAGCGGCAAGGACGGCGACGGCGACGGGGGCGGGGCGAGCGGAATCGTCGGCGGCTGCGGGCCGATCACCACGGTGGTCCAGGCCCGCGCCGCCGTACCGTCGCCAAACTCGATCATCCCGAGGTAGCGCTTGTCCGCCGCCAACCCCTGCCACGCCACGTCGAAGTGCAGCTTGTCGTTGGGCGCGACCGGCCGGGTCTTGGGCGTGACGGTCAGGTTCCCGGTGAGCGGGGCGCCGACCACGAACAGGTGCGCCTTCGCCACCTGCTCGTTCAGCGTGGGCGGCAGCGCGAACTGCACGACGTACACCTGGAAGGTCCCGGAACCCCCGGTGAGCGGGACCTCCTCGTCGGACGAGGTCCCGTCGCTGCGGCCGACCAGCTCGCCGTTCTGGTAGACGTAGAGATCCAGGTCGGTGCCGGGCGCCACGTCCGCGTCGTAGGTGGCGAGGCGGGCCAGCTTGGTCGCGGCCGGCAGCGTGAACTCGAAGCTGAAGATCGCCGGGGAGACGCCCGGAGCCGAGGGCACGAACGCCGCGGTACTGCCGATCAGCTTCTGCGCGTGCTCGCTCGAAGCGGCCAGGCCGTACGGGTGAGCGGTGACAGTACCCCCGAAGCCTGCAACAAGGTCGATGCCCGCATGACCGGACGTCCCGGTGCCGATGATCTCCCCCGGCCCGGTGAGCGCGACCGGGCGCACGGCGATCGGGCTGCGCACCGCGTGGCCGCGCAGATCTGTCCAGGTCAGGGCGCCGAAGGAATACTCCCGGTACGCCGCGTCGGTCCGCGTGACCGTGACCGTGAACTTCGCCGAGCCCCCCGCGGGCACGGTGATCGTCGACGGGGTCACGGTGACCGAGGTGCCGGTCGGCGGGGTGACCGCGGCGACGTACACGCTGGGCAGGTCGGTGACGTTGGTGACGGTCCGCGTCACGGTCTGCTCACCGGGCAGCGAGCCGATGCCGATCGACGGATAGTTCAGGTCGCTCGGGTCCGCCGTGCCGACCGTCGGGCACCAGTCGCTCGCGAGCTGGAGTTGGCCGATCCCGCAGGCATACCGCGCCCAGTCCTGCGCCCCCGCGTCGTACACGAGCCCGGGGTCGAAGGCGCGGGCCGGGCGGACCTGGCCGGAGCCGTCGTCGAACGGGTTGGCCGGGCGGCTGCCGCGCTGGATGGCCGCGCCGGTGTTGTCGACGGTGCCGGCCGTGGTCATCAGCGCCGACTTCAGCGCGGCGGGCGACCACTGCGGGTGCCGGGCCCGCAGCAGCGCGGCGATCCCGGCGATGTGCGGGCTGGACATCGACGTGCCGCTCTCGCCGTCCCACAGGTTGCCGTGGTGCCCGGCCGGCGAGACGCCCGCCACGATGTCGACGCCGGGCGCGGTGAGGTCGGGCTTGATCAGGTCCCCGTCGCCGGCGTCGGCCGGGCCGGGCGAGGAGAAGGCGGCCATCGCCGGGGCGCGGGCCACGGTGGTCGTGGTCGCCGACAGCGAGGCACGAGCATCAAGCCTTCTCGTGTACTCCTTGATCTCCGCCCCCGCCCGCTCGTCCACATGCACCGTCGGAATGACGTGGTAATCCGCGTTGAGCGAGTTCTCGGTCGGGTTGTAGAGCACCATCCCGACCCCGCCGGCATCACGCACCGCGATGCTCTTGTCGGTGCGCGGGTTCACGCCCCGCTTGCACAGCACGATCTTGCCCTTGACCTTGGCCGGGTCCAGCGCGCCCGGATAGCACAGCTCGACGCGGTCGGGTTCGGCGCCGGCCAGCCCCACGGCCACCGAGTCGACCAGCGGCGCGGGCGGCACCGGGTCGCCCTGGCCGATGCCCTGGTACGTCTTGCCGCTGCCCAGCGTCACCGACTTGACGGAGCCGCGGTCGTGCGAGCTCGCGGCCACCGTGGTGATCCACGGGGCGTTGTGGCTGACGGTGGACGCGTCGGGCCCGTCGTTGCCGGCGGACGCGGCGACGAACACGCCGGCCGCCGCGGCGTTGTAGAAGGCGAGGCTGATCGGGTCGACGACCAGGCTGCTGGAGCCGGAGACGGAGTAGTTGAGCACGTCGGCCCCGTCGGCGACCGCGTCGTCCACGGCGGCCAGCAGGTCGACGGTCGCGCCCGAGCCCTCCCCGTCCTCCTGGCGCCACAGGGCCTTGTAGACCGCGATCCGGGCGGCCGGGGCCATGCCCGAGACGTTCCCGACGGGCTTGCCGTTGATCGTCGCCGGCACGTTGAAGTCGCCGGCGGCGGTGGTGGCGGTGTGGGTACCGTGGCCGTCGTAATCCCGCGGCGACTGGAACTCGCCGGTCCAGTCCCCGAAGCCGACGCTGTTGTAGAACCGCGCCCCGATCACCTTGTTGTTGCAGGTGATCTTCTGCTGCGGGGTGCCGTTGCCCTCCGCGCACGTGCCCTTCCACTTGCCGTCGATCACGGCCTGGTCGGGGCGGGGCTCGGGCAGCGCGGCGAGGCTGGGGTTCTCGGGCCAGAAGCCGGTGTCGATGTCGGCGATGATCATGCCCTCGCCGGCGTGGGCGGGGTCGCCGAACTGGCTCGCCCACACGCCGTCCGGCCCGGCCAGGCCGAGAAAGGCCGGGGTGGTGATCGTCTGGACCTTGCGCGTCTCGTTCTTCCAGATCCGCTGTACCCCGGGCGTGCGCTGGACCTTCTCGCGCTGCGCGGGCGTCAGGGCGGCGGCGAACCCGTTGAAGGCGGTCTCGTAGTCGTAGATCGTCCGGCCGATCCCGGCTCCGCGCAGCACCGCCTGCCGGTTCGCGCGCACGCCGGCGCGGGCGCTCTCCGTGCGCAGCGCCGGGTCGCCGGCCAGCTGCACGATGTAGATCGCCGTCTCCGCCTTGGCGGACGCGGGAGTCGGCACGAGGAACGCGCCGCTGAGAACGAGGGTGACTGCAAGAATGATCCGGCCCACGAGCCCAGGGTAATTGTCCTAATTTGCCCTATCTCAGGAATGCTAAATGATCTTTGAGCAGCGCGTACCCGACGAAGGACACGATGTCGAGGATCGAGTGCGCGATGATCAGCGGCATCACGCGCTGGGTGCGCCGGAAGAACCAGCCGAACACCAGCCCCATCACGAAGTTGCCGATGAAGCCGCCGAAGCCCTGGTAGAGGTGGTACGAGCCGCGGATCACGGCGCTCGTCACGACCGTCGACCACCAGCCCCAGCCCAGGTCGCGCAGCCGGGTCAGGAGGTACGCGATCATCACGACCTCCTCGAGCACCCCGTTCTCGATGGCCGAGAGGATCAGCACCGGCACCGACCACCAGTGCGTGCCGAGCGCCTCGGGCACGATCTGCGCGCTGATGCCGAGCTGCCGGGCGGCCCACACCAGCCCGAGCCCCGGCAGGCCGATGAGCGCGGCCATTCCGACCCCGAGCAGCAGATCCCGGCCCGGCCGGCGCAGATCCAACCCCACCGCGAGGTCCTCGTGCGACTTCCGCAGCAGGTGTACCGCGAGCAGCGCCGGCACCACACCCAGCCCGATGCCGGCCAGCTGGTACAGCAGGTCCAACCAGGGCCGGTCGGCGACCACGGTGGGATTGAGCGTCGCGGTCTGCTCGGAGAGCGGCTTGACGTACGTCAGCCGGTTGATGATGTTGAGGATCGCGTAAATCGCCGAGCTGCCCAGTGAGACACCGAGCACGAGCAGCACTTCACTCCGGATGCCCCGCCGGTCGATCACCGCGCCAGTGTCGATCACGGCGCAACTGTACTTTCCGAGCCGCGGGCGGGGCGGTCACCGCACCTGGACCGCCCTGCCCGCGCTCACATATCACCGAAGGCGTCGTACTTGATCCGGATCGCCGGGACCTGCATCTCGGCGAGCGTGCGCAGGGTCGCCCGCACCATGGTGGGCGAGCCCGACACGAAGAAGTCGTGGTCGTTCCAGGGGCCGTAGCGGGCCACGATGTCGGAGATGTTGCCGTGCTCGCCCGGGAAGTCCGGGTCGTCGCTCGTCGCGGCGACCACCGACAGCCACGGATAGCGGGCCGCGAGCCGGTTCAGGCAGGCCAGGTCGTAGAGGTCGTCGCGGTCCTTGGCCCCGAAGAACACGTGCACCCAGCGCGTGCGGTTGGCGCGGGTCATCTCCTCGATCAGGGCCTTGATCGGCGCGAGCCCGGTGCCGCCGGCCACGCACACGATGTCACGGGTCGAGCGGCGGTCGAGCGTCATCTGGCCCATCGGCGCGGCCAGCCGGATCATCTCGCCGGGCTGCACCCGCCGGACCAGGGCCGAGGAGACCCAGCCGGCCCCGACGGCGCGCACGTGGAAGTCGAGCGAGCCGTCCTTGCGCGGCGCGTTGGCGACCGAGTACTGCCGCCACAGCCGCGGCTGGAACTTGGTCTCGACGCTCACGTACTGCCCGGCCCGGTACTCCATCGGCTGCATCGGCTTGCAGGTCATGACCGCGATGTCACGACTGCGCCGCTCGTGGTACAGCACCTCGGCGTGCCAGTACGGCGGGTTGCTGGAGTCGGCGTCCGCCCCCTCGATCATGATCTCGGCGATCTTGGCGTACGCGTCGGTCCAGGCCTGGTCGTACTCGATCGTCCACTGATCGCCCGCGTAGGTCCGCAGCGCCTCCATGAGCGCATCGCGCACAACGTCGTAATGCTCCGGTTGCACGTGAAACTTCCGGTGGTCCCGGCCGAGCGACGCCAGGTACTCGTGGAAGTGCTCGGGGTCGTCGACGGTCTGGATGGCCGAGACGATGGCGCCCATCAGCCGGGAGCGCTGAACGTCCATGTGCACGGGGAACAGGTCCCGCAGATTCGGGTTGTTGAGGAACATGCGCGCGTAGAAGTAGCTGGCGAGCTTGTCCTGCTGCTCCTCGACGAGCGTCCAGCTCTCCTTCAATAATCGCGACAGATTGCTCATCGGTGCCCTTCGCCGTCAAACGTCGGTGCCGTGGTGTCCATCAGCGTCACTACCTGCGGAGACCACGCATCGCACTGACTGTGCGACGACGGGTGTGCGGGACCGATATTCCCCGCGACGCGCCGGTGCGGGGCGCTGGACATGCCAGTCGCATCCACCGAACGGTCGCGTCGCACCGGCTGTCCGGCTGGTATCCCGGACCGGTGTCAGGTTGTCTCCAGGCGCACATCAACCCGGAGGTGTCCAGTGCCTGCCGCGTCAATCGACCATCGCCCCGACCGCACCGTTCAGACCGCGCTCGACGAACGGATGCAGAGTTTCGTCCGCCGCCAGGAGATGATGTTCGTCGCCACCGGCGAACCCGACGACGGACATGACTGCACGTTCGTCACCGGCGGCGCGGGCTTCGTTCGCGTACTGAGCGTGAATCGTCTCGCGTGGCCCGAGTTCGACGACGCGAGCCTTTCCACGGCCGTCGCCGACATTGCACGGGATCCGCGCATCAGCCTGTTGTTCGTCGACTTCGCCCGCGGCGCGATCGGGCTGCACCTGAGCGGACTGGCGAAGGTCCTGGACGACGATGCCATGCGCCGGGCGTACCGGCAGCTGAACCTCGACCCCTCTCTCGACCTGGTCGCGGACCGTCGCCCGGCCCGCTGGATCACCGTTTACGTGTCCGAGGCCTACCTCTCAGCGGCCGGCGAACTCGACTGAGCACCTTTGAGCACCGTCGAACAAAACGATACCTAAGCTCATAAGAATCGAACACATTCATTCACGTTCAACGAGACCATATGGGGTTCACACCCGGCTCATCGCCACTCACACTGGGTGGATGGCGCTGAGCCGGGCCGACGCATTTCTCTTGCACCCGTACGATTCTTCGCGCCGCGGCCCCGCCAGGCCGCGGCTTTTTGCGCACTGGCTCGCGCCCATTCACGAGGCGATTGCAGCGACCCGCCCCTTGAAGGAGCAGCGATGACCAGCGACGTGGCAGACGACCGCAAGACCGCCCCGGCCCCCGCGCCCCGCCGGCCCGCCGAGGGCGCTCTGTGGTCCCCCTCCTCGGACGGCCGGCCAGTGCCCGGAACGTCGCCCGGAACGGCCTGGCCCTCGCCGGGGGCGCGCCGCCCGCCCCAGGCCGGGGCCCGTCCGAGCGAGGTGATGGCCGCGCTGGGCATCGTGCAGCTGGGCGACCCGATGCTGACCCGCGGCACCCGCCCGTTCGACCTGCCCCGCGAGCGCGACGAGGCACTGCGCATCCTGGACCGCCTGACGACCACGGCGGATGCGGTGATGAAGGTGCATGACTTCAGTACCGGTGCGATGGGCCTGGCCGCTCCCCAGATCGCCGAACCGCGCTCGATCGCCATCTTCCGCGCGCACGGCGAGGAGCAGGTGGTGCTGATCAACCCACGGGTGATCGAGATCGGCCCGTCTTCCCGTGCCGAGTGGGAGGAGACGACGGAGGGCTGCCTGAGCTTCTTCGACTTCCGCTGCTCGCTGCGGCGGCCGCGGACCGCGGTGATCAGCTACCTGACGCCCATGGGCGCGGAGGCGATCATCACCTTCGACCGGGGGCGGCTGGCCCGGGACGTGCTGCACGAGGTCGACCACCTCAGCGGCGTGCTGTGCATCGACCACGTGGAGCCGGGCGCACCCAGCCTTTCGATGGCCTAACCAGCGACCGGCTCGCGGTTGTCCCAGAGGGCGACGGCGCCGTGCAGGCTGTCCACGCCGACGTGCAGCAGGGACGGGACCCAGGTGTGGGCGAGGTCGGAGCGCATGATCGGGGCGACGTTGAGCACCGAGCAGCCGGCCACGTGCGCGCTCGCCACCCCGACGGCCGAGTCCTCGACGGCGACGCAGTCCGCGCCGGCCAGGCCGAGGAGGTCCATCGCGGCGAGGTACGGCGCCGGGTCGGGCTTGGGCCGGTGCCCGTCGTCGCCGCAGACCACGGCGTCGAAGGTGCCCGGCCCGGCCTCGGCCAGCACGAACCGCACGAGCTCGCGATAGGTCGACGTCACCAGCGCCACCCGCAGGCCGGCGGCGCGCACCGAGCCGAGCAGCGCGCGGGCACCGGGCAGCCAGTGCACGCCGCGGGCGTACGACTCCCGGACCCGGCGCTGGACGAAGGCGACGTCGGCGTGCACGTCGAGCCCGGTCCAGCCGTAGTACCGGTGGATGCGCCGCATCGCCACCGTCGCGTCGATCCCGCTCAGGCTCCGCAGCAGCTCATCGGTGACCTCGGCGCGGCGGGAACGCACCAGGGCGGTGTTCGCGGCGGCCCAGATGGGCTCGCTGTCGATGAGCGTGCCGTCGAGGTCGAATAAGACCGCTTCCGCCACGCGGGCCATCGTAGCGACGGCTCGCGGGCGGTCTCACGCGGCGTACAACTTTTTCACGCTCAAGGTGTACGCATTGTAGCCGAACCCGTCGCGCACGGTGTCACACGCGAGGTGCGACCCCCGAAAGAGTCAGGCCGAGACGTCAGGCCGAGAGCTGGTGGGCCGACGGCGGGACGAAGGGCGGGTCCGGCCAGTCGTCGGCGTCCTCGACCGCGCCCTCGGGGCGGCTGCCCCGGAAGCGCCACTCGAGCCGGTAGTAGTCGTGCAGCGTGGCCGCCTCGGTGTGCCAGGAGAACACCGCGCGCCCGTCGTCCGACAGCTCCTGCGTGATCGGCGTGCGCAGCGGGACCTCCTCCGCCGACAGCGACGTCTGGACGCCCCACACCACCGGGCGCATGCGCGCCGGGAACTCGACCTCGACGGTGAGGTGGCGGGTGGGCAGGCGGATGGCCCGCTCGAACCAGTTGCCCCACTTGTCGATGCCGATGTGCCAGGAGTACGCGATGGTGGTGCGCTGCCCGGGGTACAACGGGAACCGCCCTTGCGCATTCTCGAAGAGCAGCCAGAGCTCCTTGAGGGTGTCGCGGTCGGTCTTGGCCCGCCACTCCATCGGCTCACCGGCGCACGAGGCCACCAGCGACAGCTCGTCGAGCGACAGCGGGTGGTCGTGGTGATGGCGGTTGGAGCGCGCCGGGTCGTCGGGGTAGCGGTCGACCGAGATCCGGACCAGGTACCGCGTGATCGGTTCCGTTCCGGCGTTGTACAGCGCGCGGCGGACCGTGCAGCGGTACTTCCCCTCGACATAGGACAGCCGCGCCGTCTCCCGCTCGACCACGAGCCCGGTGCCCGGCGGCAGCCACTGGTCCGGGACCGGCGGGTCGCGGCCCGGCACGCCCACGCGGCTGCGCGCGGTCGCCCGCAGTTCGTCGTACTCCTTGTACCGCTGCCAGACCGAGCCGCCGCTCTGCAGGATCGCCTCGGCGCGCCGCGCGAAGTCCTCAGTGGGGCGGTGCCGGCCGGCCTCCACGTGGCTGACGTAGGAGGCGTCGAAGCCCATGGCCGCGGCCAGCTGCTTCTTGGACATGCCGCGCTCGACGCGCCACCGCGCGAATTCTGCGACGAACGCCTCCGCCGCCCGCTGCACGGGAGATGGCTCGTTCGTGGTCATGTCCGGTCCAGCCCTACAGGGAGACGGCCCCTGTCCGGTTAGTGTCCACGAGTCCGGCTGTTGACCAGACTGGGGGGACAGATTCCTGACAAAATGGTTGACACCACCGCCGGATTGGTCTTGATCAACGCGTTTCGGTCACGACCCGCTCGACTAGCGACTACCCAACGTCACGACACCCCACCCGCCGAAGTGCGCGAGAGCTATGCTGGTTAGGCTTACCTAATAGCTGTATGGTAGGCGCTTGGCTTGCACTTCTGGGGGTACGCAACGGTGGTGAGCACCAACAGCACGCATGCGCCGACCGCCGCGCCGCGGTTCCGGCTCACCGTGCCCCCGGCGGAAAACGGCGACCCAACGTGACCGCGCTCATCAGCCGCGAAGGGGTCGAGCCCCTTCGTCCGGTCGTCGCCACGCTTGCCGCGCTGCAGAATCGGCACGGTAAAGATTCACTCCAGGGGTTGGTGCCGGATCTCGTCGGCGCCGGCGGCCCGGAGTGGCGCCCCGCGGCCGAGCTCGACGTGGCCGATCTCCTCGACACCGCGGCCCGCCGCTGGAGCGCCCAGCCGCACGCGGCCGCCGCACTCGCGTGGAAGTGCTACTCGTACTGGTGCGCGCTGCCGGCGGTGCTCGGGTTCGCCGCCTCGCGCCGGGTCCCGCTGATGACGCCGGATCACGTGCTCGTGCGGTACAGCGAACCCAGGCCCTTCCTGACCCTCGCCCTGCGCGCCCCGGTGACGGCGGTGCTGGCCGACGACCCGATCGTGGCCACCGACGCGCCCGGGCTGCTGATCGTCGAGAACGAGGACGAGCTGCTCGGGGTGCTGCGCCGCTCGCTGGTCGACGCCCACCTGGACCCGCTGCTGGAGGAGTTCCGCAAGCGGGCGCGCCTCGGCCGCCGGACGTTGTGGGGTTCGGTCGGCTCCGGTGTTGCCTACGGCCTCTCCCGCGCGGCCGATTCGCTGCCGGGTCCGCTGCTCGACACCGCGCACCGGCTGCTGCGGGTGCTGGACGCCGACGACCTGGTTGACCTGAGTCCGCGGGACGGCGGCGGGCTGAACATTCAGCGCAAAACGTGCTGCCTCGCCTTCACGCTGCCGACGCCGAAGGTCTGCACCACCTGCTGCATCCGATAGCCGCGGCACGGCGGGTTTCGCGGACCGCTCGGGATGGGTAGACCGCGTAGGTTGAATCCCATCAGCGAACCGATGTCTGCCACGCACGCAGGGCGCGTCCGCCCTGGGGACCACCTCTGTCTGCCCTTCGCCAGCGAGGCCGAGCAGCGCGAGGTCGTCTCCGCCTTCATCGCGGACGGGCTGCGGCGGGGTGAGCGCGTGCTGTACTTCTCCGACCGCACCAACCCCGACGCTCTCGACGCGTGGCTCGACCCGCGCGGCGTCGACGGCGCGCTCGCCATCGCCCGCGGGCAGCTCGAGGTGCGCGCGGCCGACGGGCACGACGGCTTCGACCCGGCCGAGGTGATCGGCGGCATCCGGAACGCGGTGCGTGACGCGCGCGCGGCCGGGTTCCAGGGACTGCGACTCACCGGCGAGATGAGCTGGGCGCTGCGCGGCGTGCCGGGGGCTACGAAGCTGCACGAGTACGAGTCGGGGGTTTCCTCGACGGTCGTGGACTCGGGCGATCTGGCGGCTGTCTGCCAGTACGACGAAAGGCTCTTCGAACGCGCGGACCTCACCGGTCTGGTGTCGGTGCACCACGGTGTGGTCTGCATCGACCCGCTGCACGACGACCGGCAGCTGCGGATCGTGCCAACGTATGCGCCGCGCGGGCTGCGCATCGCGGGGGTCGTCGACGACGCCACGGCCGCCCCGCTCGCCGACGCCCTGCAGCAGGCGGCGGCCTGGCCGACCGGGGAGCCGCTGCTCGTGCTCGACCTCGCCGAGCTCACCTTCATCGACGTGGCCGGCATCCGCTCGCTGGTGCGCTTCGCCGAGTCGATCGCGCCCGAGCGCCGGGTGCAGGTGCGCCACATGCCCACCTCGATGCGCAAGGTCCTGCACATCGCACGCTGGACGCTGGCCGATGCGGACGAGTCGCCGTGAGCCTCATCCATCAGGCCCTCGTGTTCGACTCGCCCGCCGCGTTCCTCGCGGCGGCGGTTCCGTTCGTGACCGAGGGCCTGCACCGCGGCGACACGGTCATCGCCGTCACCTCCGACGAGAACGAGACACTGCTGCGCGAGCGGCTCGGCGCGGCCGAGGACCGGGTCACGTTCCTGCCCGCCACCGGCTGGTTCGACTCCCCCGGCCGCACCCTCGACGCCCACCACCGCCGCATCGACGCGCTCCCGGGCACCACCGGCATGCTGCGCGTGCTCGGCGAGCCGGTCTGGGCCGGGCGGGACGCGCTCGAAACGTCGGAATGGGGCCGCTACGAATCGGTCATGAACGTCGCGCTGGCCGACTGCCGCGCGTGGGTGATGTGTGGGTACGACACCCGCAACCTGCCCAGCGCGATCGTCGACGACGCCCGGCGCACCCATCCGGCCCTCGCGATCGGCGAGCACAGCGAAGTTAGCGCCACCTATGCCGATCCCGTTTCCTATTACGCCGAGCACAACGTCGCGCTCCAGGACCGCCCGGCCAAGGGCGTCGAATGGCTCCCCGATTTCACAGCCATTGCTCCGGTACGGCAATTCGTCGCCGATCACGCCGAGCGCCTCGGTGTTCCGGCCGATCGCCTCGACGACTTCACGCTGGCGGTGAACGAGGTCGCGACGAATGCGGTCCGGCACGGGGCCGGCCGCGGCCAGGTGCGCCTGTGGGCCACCGACCGCCGGGTGATCTGCGAAATCATGGACGAGGGCAGCGCCCGGGACAGCTTCCTCGGCTTCCTGCGCGCCGATCCGCAGGCCGGCCAGGGCCACGGGCTCTGGATCGCGCGACAGATCTGCGACCTTCTCGAAATGCGTACCGGCGGACCCGGCACCACGGTGCGCCTGCACATGCGGCGCGGGTAGACGGGCGGCGGCATCCCGCGCGGACGTCGCCGCCCGTCCATTTTCTCGTGGCCACCCCCAGCACACGAGAATGCAATCCCTGACTGCAACAACCCCCTTCGGTCGGGCATTTCGGCAATGCATTCACCTTGGCACCGGCCCCGTTCCGGACGCCATCAGCGGTCCTGCTCGCTTCGGACGGGCGGACGGCGGACCCCGTTGGGATGAGCGATTTCCGCGGACGGCACTTACTCAGCGCGCCGGAAACCGGTACTCAGCTACTTCCGGGGGAATCCGGACGGTCGCCGTGTGCAGACTGTTCGTGCTCTAACGATCCTGTCGCGATCCGCGCACACTCTGTGTCGTGAGCATTCAAACGAGCAGCAGCGGCCACGTCGCCAGGCACCGGGCCGCGGGTCCGACCACCCGCATGCTGCGCAAGGTGCGCTGGCTCCGGGTGACGCACCCGCGGTACGCGGCCCCGGCGAGCCCCCAGCTCGACGCCGCCTGCCGCGCCGCCACACCCACCATCGGATAACCACGGGGACACGAGTTCATGACGCGACGCCACACGAAAGTTCTGCGCCGGCCCGACGAGGACGAGTACGTCCCCCGGCACGCCGTGGACCTGCGCAACACCCGCAACGATCTCGACCTGCGCGAACGTTCGGACGCCGAGCTGGGCGCCGACGGGGACCTCGCATCGGCCGAGGACACCTAGTTTTCCGCACAAAAAAGAGGGGCGGCTCTCCGGCCGCCCCTCTTTCTTGTTTCGCTTTTCAGTGCTCAGTCGTCCAGCCAGTCGAGCGGGCGCCGGTTGCCGCCGCTGCCGCGACCCTGGGAGCGGGCGTCGTCGTAGTCGCCGCCACCGTTCGGGCCGTAGCCGCCGCGGTCGTCGTAGTTGCCCGCCGGGCCGCCGCCGGGGCCGTAGCCGTTGCCGGCCCGCGGGGGCTCGGGAACGCGCTCGTAGCCGTCGCGCTCGTAGCCCGAGGCCGGCTCGTACCCGCCGCGACCCGTGTACGGGCCGTCGTAGTCGCCGCCGCCACCGTTCGGGCCGTAGCCGCCGCGGTCAGCGCCGCCACCGTTGGGGCCGTAGCCGCCGCGGTCGCCGCCGGCCGGGTTGTAGCCGCCGCCGGCCGAGGGGCCGTCGCCGTAGCCGCCACCCGCGCCCGCGCCCGCGCCGTAACCGCCGCGGTCGTCGTACCCGCCGCCGCCCTGGCCGCCCGCGCCGGGGCCGTAGCCACCGCGGTCGTCGTAGCCCTGGCCACCCGCGCTCGGGCCGTAGCCACCGCGGTCGCCGCCCTGGCCGCCGTACCCGCCACCGCTGGCGGGGCCACTGCCGGGGCCGTAGCCGCCGCGGTCGTCGTAGCCGCCGCCGGGGCCGCCCTGGGCACCGCGGTCGTCGTAGCCGGCGCCGCCATAGTTGTTGCCACCGGCCGACGGGCCGTCGTAGCCGCCACGCTCGCCGCCGAAGCCGCCGACCGTCGCGGGCGGGCCCTCGTAGCCGCCGCCGCGCTGGCCGCCGTAGCCACCGCCCGGCCCGTCGTAGCCGTTGCCGGCGCCCGGGCCGTCGTAGCCGTTGGCGCCGTAGCCGTTGCCCTGGCCGCCGCCGTAGTTGTTGCCGCCGGTCGCCGGGCTGTTGTTGTAACCGTTGTTGTTGCCGGCGTCGTAGCGCTGGGTCGCGTCCGGGTAGCCGCCGCCCGCGCCGCCGCCGTTGTAGTCCGGGGCGTACGGGTCGACCGCGGGGCCGGGGGCCGGGCGGCCCTGGGCGCCGTAGCCGTTCGCGCCGCCGCCGTTGTACCCGCCGCTGGCGAAGCCCGCGCGGTCGTCGTAGCCACCGGCCGACGGGTAGCCGCCGGGGCCGGGCGGGGGCGCGCCGTACGGGTCCGGCGGGACGTCGTCGAAGACGCCGCGGCCGGCCCGCACGATCGCGGTCGCGTCGTTGTTGCCGCCGCCACGGCCGATCATCGTCGGGGCCGGGCCCATCGCGCCGACCATCGTCGGGTCGGCACCCTGACCGCCGTAGCCGCCGGGGCGCACGCCGCCCGGGGCGCCGCGGCGCGGGGCCGGCTCGTCGTTGTCGTCATCGTCGTCGTCATCGCCGCGGCGGCGCAGCAGCAGCACGATCGCCACGATGCCGAAGCCGACCAGCAGCACGCCCAGCGCGATCAGGATCCAGGAGACCCCGCCGCTGCTCTCGTTGGAGGCGTTGTTGGTCGCGGTGTTCTGCGGTACGACGCCGTTGGCCGACTGGTTGTCGATGATCGCCGGGTCGTTCGCGGTCGGCAGCGGGGCCGCCGACTGCGTGTCCGCCAGCACCGGCAGGCCGATCTTGAGCTGGGTGTTGGCCTTGCCCGCCGTTCCGGTGATCTGCCGGGTCTCGTTGTCGAAGCCGGACGCACCCGCGGTGATCGTCAGGGTGCCCGGCGCGATCGGGTTGGCGTCGGAGCCGGTGAACTTGAACGTGCCGTTCGTCGGGGTCTGCAGCTGCCGCCGCTTGCCCGCGCCGTCCTCGAGCACGACCGTGGCGCCGCCGACGGCCTTGCCGGTCGTCGAGTCGGTGATCGAGCCGGAGACCTCGGTGACCGTGGTCGGCGCCGCCTGCGTGGTCGGCGGGGCCGCGGCGGCCTTGAGGGTGACGTTGAAGTTCTTGGTGTCGGAGCCGCCGTTGGTGACGATCACCTGGCCGCCGCCCGACTTGTTCCCCCCGGCCGGGATGGAGCTCTGGGCCGGCGGGGAGATGCCGATCGGCAGGTTCTTCGGGGTGGCACCCAGCGCCTTGACGTCACAGGTCGTGCTCGTCGCGCCGTCGGTGCAGCCCTGCGGCCGACTCGTGATGGTGAGGCCGAGATCACCGGGAATATTGATGGAGACGGTAGCGTCGCCCTCATCGCCGGTGTTCTTGATCTGAATGTTGACGGTCTGCGCTCCGGCGCCTACGGTCAGTTGCACATCTGGCGCACTGCTTACCACGACATTGGGTCCGGCGGCGTACGCCGGGGCCGTAATGCCGAACAGAGCGCCCGCGGCCAGTACAGCCACCGTCCCCGCCCTGAACAGCAGGGCTCGTCGGTGCGCAGTCACGTCCACACCCCTCCGGATCTTGACTTTCACCCGAGCTTCGCTGCCGAGCATGTCTGTCTATGGTCCAACATGCGAGCGAGGCTCGCCTTGCATGGTGCGCCGCAGCAAACTATGCCCTGTCGGCCGGGGTCGGCGAAACCCGCAGCGTCTTGCAAGCCGCCCACACGGGGTCGTATCGTCCGGCTATGTCCAGTCCGCACCGATATTCCGACACGGTGCAAAGCGTCCTTGATGCCCTGAACGGCGGACTCGATCCGGACCGGATCGCCGTCCGCGACGCCGTCCGGGAACTGCTCGCCGACCTGCGTTCACGCGCACCCGGACGTTCGGTGGAGGTGCGGATTCCTCCTTATGGCGCGATTCAGTGCATCGAGGGGCCGAGACATACGAGAGGTACGCCACCCAACGTCGTGGAGACCGACCCGGTCACGTGGATCGAGATCGCCACGGGCCGGAAATCGTGGCATGAAGCCGTCACGGCAGGGAAGATTCGCGCCAGCGGGATTCGGGCGGATTTATCCGGCTATCTTCCCTTGTAACCGGGCAAATCTTGGGGCAGACTCCTCACCAACGGCCTTCGATACGTCGCTCTGCGTCATGCCCGAAACCTCGCGTACACTGGCTCCCGCGACGGCGACCCAGCTTGTGGCGTCGATTAGCCCCCGGACGGTTCGCCACCCGTCGGACCGCGTCCATCCCAGCGCCACTTCCCCTTTGGTCTTCAGCCACCCCGGCAACTGCGACGACAGGAGCGGCACGTGCCCCGAGGCGATGGCCGGTTGAGCCACGAGCTCGACCCCCAGCGTCCAGGTCCCCAGGACGAGTGCGGTGTGTTCGGCGTCTGGGCGCCGGGCGAAGAGGTCGCCAAGATGACCTACTACGGGCTGTACGCGCTGCAGCACCGTGGTCAGGAGGCGGCCGGCATCGCGGTGTCCGACGGATCCGGTGTGGTGGTCTACAAGGACCTCGGCCTGGTGTCCCAGGTCTTCGACGAGCCGACCCTGGCGAGCCTGCGCGGCCACATCGCGATCGGCCACGCGCGCTACTCGACCACCGGCGGCTCGACGTGGGAGAACGCGCAGCCCACCCTGCGCTCGACCCGCGCCGGCGACGACCGGGCGGGCACCACGATCGCGCTCGCGCACAACGGCAACCTGGTCAACACCGCGGAGCTGGCCCGCCGGGTGGCGGAGCTGCCCGACGTCGAGCCGGACGCGATCAACTCGACCAACGACACCGCTCTGGTGACGGCGCTGCTGGCGGCCCGCCCCGACCTCTCCGTCGAGGCCGCGGCGCTGGAGGTCATGCCGACCCTGCGCGGTGCGTTCAGCTTCGTCTTCATGGACGAGGACACGTTGTACGCGGCACGCGACGTCAACGGCGTCCGCCCGCTGGTGCTCGGGCGCCTCGAGCGCGGCTGGGTCGTGGCCAGCGAGACCGCGGCGCTGGACATCGTCGGCGCCAGCTGGGTCCGCGAGATCGAGCCGGGCGAGCTCATCGCGATCGACGAGCACGGGCTGCGCTCCAGCCGCTTCGGCACGCCGGATCCGAAGGGGTGCCTGTTCGAGTACGTCTACCTGGCCCGCCCCGACACCACGATCTCGGGGCGCAACGTGCACGCCGCCCGCGTCGCCATCGGGCGCACGCTGGCCAAGGAGCACCCGGTCGAGGCCGACCTGGTCATCCCGGTCCCCGAGTCCGGCACGCCGGCCGCGATCGGCTACGCCACCGAGTCCGGCATCCCGTTCGGCCACGGCCTGGTGAAGAACGCCTACGTCGGGCGGACCTTCATCCAGCCGTCGCAGACCATCCGCCAGCTGGGCATCCGGCTCAAGCTCAACCCGCTGCGCGACAACGTGCGGGGCAAGCGCCTGGTCGTCGTGGACGACTCGATCGTGCGGGGCAACACCCAGCGCGCGATCGTGCGCATGCTGCGCGAGGCCGGGGCCATCGAGGTGCACGTGCGGATCTCCTCGCCGCCCGTGAAGTGGCCCTGCTTCTACGGCATCGACTTCGCCACCCGGGCCGAGCTGCTGGCCAACGGCCTCGAACTCGAGGGCATCCGCCGCTCCATCGGCGCGGACTCCCTCGGCTACGTGTCCCTACCGGGGCTCATCGCCGCGACCGAGCAGCCCGCGACCCGGCTCTGCAGTGCCTGCTTCGACGGGCAATACCCGATCGAGCTTCCGGCCGACCATGTGATCGGCAAGCACGTGCTTGAAGGCGTCGCGCGCGCCGCGGGGGCCGCGCCGACCACGAACGAGGGCGGCGCCGCCAGCGTCGCCAGCAGCGTTGGCGGATCTGGCGCGCTGCTGCGCCCGTAATTCCGCCGCCGACAGACATATCGCGGTGCCACCGCCGCAGAGGCAATCAAAGGGGAGAAAGTGACGCACGTGGACGAGCGCGCCGACAAGACCGGTCAGTCCGGTCAGGGCAGCACCCCCGAGCGGCAGCTGTGGAGCGCCGGCAACGGCCGGAGCCGCCGCAAGACCGTGACGTACGCGGACGCGGGTGTGTCGATCCACGCCGGCGAACAGGCCGTCGAGCTGCTGCGCACCAAGGTGCACCGCACCCACCGGCCCGAGGTGATGGGCGACATCGGCGGGTTCGCCGGGCTGTTCCGGCTCGACCTCAAGAAGTACAAGAGCCCGATCCTCGCCTCGTCGACCGACGGCGTCGGCACCAAGCTGGCCATCGCGCAGGCCCTGGGCATCCACGACACGGTCGGCATCGACCTCGTCGCCATGGTCGTCGACGACCTCGTGGCGTGCGGGGCCGAGCCGCTGTTCCTGCTCGACTACATCGCCTGCGGCGAGGTCGTGCCGGACCGCGTGGCCGAGATCGGGGCCGGGATCGCGGACGGCTGCCGGTACGCCGGCTGCGCCCTGCTCGGCGGCGAGACCGCCGAGCACCCGGGCGTGATGCGCCCCGACGAGTACGACATCTCCGGCACCGGCGTCGGCGTGGTGGAGGAGGACGCGATCCTCGGCCGCGACCGGGTCGAGGTCGGCGACGCGGTAATCGCGCTGCGCTCCACGGGCCTGCACTCCAACGGCTACTCGCTCGTGCGCCACGTGCTGCTCGGCGCCGGCCGGATGCGCCTGGACAGCGTCATCGACGAGTTCGGCAAGCAGCGGACCCTCGGCGAGGAGCTGCTCACCCCGACCCGGATCTACGCCAAGGACTGCCTCGACCTGATCAAGGAGAGCGAGATCCACGCGTACGCCCACGTCACCGGCGGCGGCATCCCGGGCAACCTGGTCCGGGTCCTCCCCGAGCACCTCGACGCCGTCGTGGACCGCTCGACCTGGCGCCCGCAGCCGATCTTCGAGCTGGTCCGCACGAAGGGCCGGATCGAGGACATGGAGATGGAGAGCACCTTCAACATGGGCATCGGCATGATGGCCGTGGTCTCCGCCGAGGACGCCGACCGCACCCTGGCCTTCCTGGCCGGCCGCGGCCTCGACGCCTGGCAGGTCGGCGAGGTCATCGAGGGCACCGGCACCGTGCAGATGGTCGGCTCGCACACCCGGGGCTGAGTTCTTCCTTTCGCGGGGGCGGTTCACCGGTGCAACCGGGGCCGCCCCTTTGCGCGTTTCAGTGGTGCGGGTTGTGTCGGAATGTGCGAACTCTCGCGCGGGACTTACCGCCGCGCCGCGTTGCACCTAGGCTGGTGCGACACGTCCCTAGGGTCTGGGCCTGTGAGGAGGACGGGGCGGTGTCGTGGAGCGGCATGCAAGGCATCTCGCCGGTCCCCGGCTACGTGGTCATGCAGCCGACGACCTTGTGCAATCTCGACTGCACCTACTGCTACCTGCCCTTCCGCTCCCGCCAGGACCGCATGTCCCCGGCCGTGGCGGCGGCGGTGGCCGACTCGGTGAACCCGTGGGCCGCCGCCGATGACCGCTTCTCGGTCGTCTGGCACGCCGGTGAGCCCTTGGCCGCCGGTCGCCCCGCCCTGGCCGAGCTCATGTCGCCCTTCACCGGCGTGGAGCACCACGTCCAGACCAACGCCACCCTGATCGACGACGCCTGGTGCGAGTTCTTCACGTCCCACGCCGTCCGGGTCAGCATCAGCGTCGACGGCCCGGAACGGCTGAACGGCCAGCGCGTCAACAAGGCGGGCCTTCCGTCGTACCGCACGATCCTGCGCGGCATCGAAGCGCTCCGCCGCCACGGCGTGCCGTTCTCCGCACTCTGCGTCGTCAGCGACCCGCGCCCGGGCCTGGCGGCGGAGTTGTACGAGTACTTCCTGGACCTGGGCTGCGACGTCCTCGGCATCAACATCGAGGAGCAGGAGGGCGTCAACGCCCGCCCGAACGCCTTCGCCGACGACGCCGTGCGCTCCTTCTGGTCGGAGCTCGTCGCCTCCTGGCGCCGCGATCCGAGGATCCACGTCCGCGAAATCGAATGGACCCTCCGGTACGCCGGCGCCGTCCTGGCCGACCGCGCCGACGGCATCCTGCCCAGCGCCCTGGACCCGATCCCCACCATCGCCGCCGACGGCCGGGTCTTCCTGCTCTCACCGGAGCTCGCCGGCTTCACCGACCCGCGCTACGGCGACTTCTCCTCGGGCAACGTCCTCGCCACCCCGCTGTCGACCATCCTCAGCGGCGCGGCGACGTCGGCCCCCTGGATCGCCGAGTACCTGCGGGGCGTCGAATCCTGCCGCCGGAGCTGCCCGTACTTCGGCTTCTGCGGCGGCGCCCACGCGGCCAACCGCTACTTCGAACACGGCCGCTTCGACGGCACCGAGACCAACCACTGCCGCAACAGCAAGATTCGCCTTCTGGAGGGAGTGCTGGACCATGCCGGATCACGCTGACCCGCTCACCGAGCGCGTCCACCGGGCCGCCGACGGCCTACGGACCCTGCTCGAGGAGGCCGCCACCGCAAGAACGGCAAGAGCCGAAGCCTCGGGCGAGGACGGCTCGAGCGCGGTGTGCGCCTGGAACCACTTCGAGAACATCCCGACCTTCTACAACTGGAACAACCGCCCCAGGTAGCCTCTCGGGCTCCTTACGACGCTCCTTCCCCGGCGCCAACTCACGCCGCGCCTCGCCCTGCCCTCTTCCCCGTCGCCCGCGCATCGCGGTACGACGAAAAAATCCCGCCGCCGTCCCAGAATCTGGACACAGCAAGCGACGTCAGAGGATGTAAGGACCACGCCCGGCAGCGCTCGAAGGGCACGCCAAAGGCATCGATGTCGCGCGGCCGTACCCGAGCAGCCAGGGACAGTGTCAGCGCACGTCAAAGGCCGAACTGGGGTGTAAGGGGTCTCGGCCGAACTCCGCACCACACAGCAGGCGGCGCACCGATGCACCGTCTCGGGAGGTGGAGGTCGTCGCCCCGCGCCGGAGTCAGGTGGGAAGCAGACCCGGGCGATGGCTACGCCGAGACACCCACATGGCGGGCCGTCGAGAGAACGACCAGCCGTGCGGGTGCTGTGGACACGACTCGGGCACGTGGTCGTCCACGTGCCCGCGTGCCGGGTGACGCCTCAGCCCAGCCGACCACGGCGAAAGCCAGGTCGGGCCAGACTGGACGCACGATGGTCAACGACCCCGTGAGCGCCAATCACTGTCGCTGGAGGGGTTGTCGTAGTCGTCCTCGTCGTCAGCCTCTTCGTCGACTCCGTCATACTCGGCGTAGTCGTCGCTTGACTTAGGGCTACCCGCCGCGAGCTCGCGCTGCAACGCTTCGAGGTCGGTGTTAGGTGAGTGATATTTCAACTCCCTGGCCACCCTAGTCTGCTTGGCCTTCGCACGGCCGCGCCCCATGGCTCGACCCCCTCGCACAGAATTACGGGGCAGCCATTACCGGCAGGCCCCGACAACGTCAGGCATCTCTCGTGGCTCTTACGGTACATGTCGCGGGCACCTTTCGGCATCTCGCCCCTACCGACCATTTCGGTGGCGTTGCTTACCCGACCGGACCGGTCGGGTAACCGGCGGGTAAGCACCACCGTGGTCGTCGGGTCGTCACGTCCGTCACGAGCCCCCGCGCATGGTTACACCAAGATGGTACGGAGCCTGCCGACATCGGCCATCCGCCGTTCGGCGAGCCGGTCGGCGGCCAGCGCCGGCGGCACGCCCTCGGCCGAAGCAAGCTCCAGGATCTGCTTGGTGGTGTCGTAGATCCGTCCCGCACGTTCCTTCGCCCGGGCGAAGTTGAAGCCCTCGATCTCGTCGGCCACCTGGATGACCCCGCCCGAGTTCACCACGTAGTCCGGGGCGTACAGCACGTCCCGCTCGGCCAGCAGCTTCTCGATGCCGGGGTGGGCCAGCTGGTTGTTGGCCGCCCCCGCGACGATCTTGGCGCGCAGGAGGGGGACGGTGTCATCGTTGAGGGCGCCGCCGAGCGCGCACGGGGCGTACACGTCGATTGCCGACGCGATCAGCTCCTCGTTGCTCTCGACGAGATCCACCTGGGGGTACGTCGCGCTCGCCCAGTCCCGCGCCCGCTCCGACACGTCGGTGGCGACCACCGAGGCGCCGTCCTCGAGCAGGTGCTTGGTCAGGTGCTTGCCGACCTTGCCCAGCCCCGCGATGCCGACCCGGCGCCCGGCGAGGGTCGGGGTGCCCCAGCGGTGCTCGGCCGCGGCCCGCATGCCCTGGAAGACCCCGTAGGCGGTGAGCACCGACGAGTCGCCCGCGCCGCCGTGGGACTCGGAGCGGCCGGTGACGAACCGGGTCTCCTTGGCCACGATGTCCATGTCCTGCACATACGTGCCCACGTCGCACGCCGTGTAGTAGCGCCCCCCGAGGGACTGCACGAACCGGCCGTACGCGCGCAGAAGGGCTTCGCTCTTGTCCTTGTCCGGATCTCCCCAGATGACGGCCTTGCCGCCGCCGAGGTCGAGACCCGCCAGGGCGTTCTTGTACGCCATCCCGCGCGAGAGTTCCAGCACGTCGTGCAGGGCCTCGTCCTCCGATGCGTACGGGTAGAAGCGCGTGCCACCCAGCGCCGGTCCGAGCGCGGTGGAGTACACGGCGATGATGGCCCGCAGGCCGGACTGGTGGTCGTGGCAGAACACGACCTGTTCGTGGTGGCTGGTGAAGACGGCCATGGATGCTCCCGGGGCGACGGCGGCCCGTCCTCGTGAGACGGGTCCGCGCACGAAGTGCGGTGAGTCGACCCTAACGCCGACACACGGAAGCCGGTTCCAGGGCGCCTTCGCGTCGTTCGGCCGTTTCGTGCGACGATCGGGCCGTGCCGTCGCTCTTCGCGTCATACCTGCGGGTGTACGAGCCGCTGGCCGCCTTCGACCGCGACCACCAGCTGTACTGGCGTCGCTACGTCAAGGAGGGCCGCGCGGTCGCGCTGTCCGACGGTCCGGTGCGCCAGCGCAGCGCGGTGATGGAGGCGCTCGGCGCCGGCTGGACCCGGCTGCCCGCCCTGCCCGAGGAGGCCTACGTCCTCGAGGCCGACGACACGCTGCTCGTCTGCCCGTGGAACCTGCGCATCCGGGTGGCGGAGGCGGCGCTGACCGCCCGCGACGGCGTTCCCAGCGTCATCGCCGATGCGTTCGTACCTCCAGTGCTCGCCGGCCTCGCCCAGACCATCGTCGACGACTGGCGCAGCGGGGACCACGTGCTCGAGCGTGGTCTGCCGCGGGTCCACGAGCAGGTCGCCACGTGGGGCGTGCCACTGCGCTGGTTCGTGTTCGTCGACCTGGAGGAGCGTGAGCTGTCGCTGCGTCCCGGGCGGCGCGTGCTGCGGTACCGCACCGAGATCTCCAAGGCCCGCCGCCGCGCCCACCGCGCCTATGCGGTCCTGCGCCGGGCGATGGGCGACGCGCCGATCACGGTCGCCGTGGAGGAGACCGCGCGCTGGCTGGAGGAGTTCCACTCGCGCTCGATCGTGGAGCTCGACTACGGCGGCCTGGTCAGCCTGATGTCCGATGAGGCGCTGGCGGCCGACGACTCGCCCGGCCTGGTGTCGGCGGGGCTGTCGAACGTGGCGCGCGGCGATGCGGATGCCGCGACCGAGGTGTACGAGAAGCTCGTCGAGCGCTGGCGCTCCGTGCAGCTGCTGGAGCGCTGCAACTAGCGGCAGACGGTCTTCCTGGCGCTTTCGTTCACCCCTCGATGTCCTGAAGAACAGTGGGGGAGCTTCGCTCCACCCACACCCCCTCAACACCGCACCGGGTGCTACCGGTAGCGCGGACCACTCTGGTTCTTGCTCTGGGCCAAGATTTTGACGGCGCTAAATGCCCGATTCGTCACCCACCCGAACGGGTGTCACCCTCCGCAACCGAATCGCACCTCGTTGGTGTCCGTTATGCCGAATACGGGAGTGTTTGTGGGCTAGCCGTCACCCCGGAGAGTGAGCTAGATTCGTGGTTGATCGCTCACCCTCCGTCAAAATGAGTCCGAATTTATCCGGTTTTGCGGTGTCAAAATCGGAAAATTCACTTATTCATCATCCGTCCATACAGGGACCTTCAGCCGTTCGGCCCATGTCGGACATCGGGGACTACCCGGACCATAGGAAACGCGTCGACCGGCGGGACCCCGGCCGGCGTTCCTGGGTACCTGTGGAGGAGTGACCGATGCCATCTCGCACGCATGAACCTGAGCCGTTGCTAACGCCGGCTGAGGTCGCGTCGATGTTCCGCGTCGACCCGAAGACCGTCACCCGTTGGGCGAAGGCGGGCAAGCTGAGCGCCATTCGGACGCTGGGCGGTCACCGTCGCTACCGGGAGTCGGAGGTGCGGGCCCTGCTCCAGGGCCAGATTCCCACGCAGCGGACTGGCGACTGACGCCGACAGTACCCCCGGTCGACCGCCATCGCCAAAACGACACGACTTCTTACCGCAACGCGCTCGGATCGTCACCCCCCGGTGATCCGAGCGCGTTGCTTTTTCAGCCGATCAGGTCAGCGTGATCCGGATACCCACGGTGCCGTCGGCGCCGCGGCGGCGGACGCTGAACCAGACGTACACCCGGCCCAGCAGGCCGTATTTACGCTTGATCAGCTCGCGCACCACCGGCCCGCCCTCAGGACCGAGCACGGTCGCGTGCGCGGGCACCGGCTCGCCGGTCGGCTTGCCCCGGACCGTGCACGGCGCGACGGTCACGGTGCCGTCGCGGCGGATGCGTTTGACCTTGCCGGATCCGGCCGCCGTCCACACCATCAGTGCGTCGCCGTCGCGGGCCGCCCACACCGGGGTCGGCACTGGTGTACCGTCCCGGCGGAACGTCGTCACCAGGAGATACTGTTCCTCGCCCAACCGTTCCACCGAGGCGGATGCGTTCGTCATACGACACAAGGTACGAGCGCGCCCTCCTCCGCGGGAGGGTCACACGCCAGGGTGACGGGCAGTTACTCTGATGGTCCAGCCAAACGCCCACGGAGATCGTGATGAAGCTGTCGATCCTGATGCCGGTCTACAACGAGGAAGTCCGCGTGGCCGACGCCGTGAAGCAGGCGTTGGACGTGGATTACCCGACCGACATCGAATTGGTGATCGTCGACGACGGCAGCCGGGACCGGACGGCCGAGATCCTCAACGGGCTGACCGACGAGCGACTGCGCGTGATCGTCCACCCGCGCAACAAGGGCAAGGGCGCGGCCATCAAGACGGCGGTCGAGCACGCGGCCGGCGACTACATGGTCATCCTGGACGCCGACCTGGAGTACGACCCGCAGGACATCCCGAAGCTGCTCGAGCCGGTGCTCGACGGCCGGGCGACGGTCGTCTACGGCAATCGCACCTTCGGCTCGCACAGCTCCTTCTCGTACTGGTACGTGATGGGCAACAAGGCCGTCACGACCGCCGCGAACATGCTGTACAACTGCTACCTCGGCGATCTGGAGACGTGCTTCAAGCTGATGCCCGTCTCGCTGTACCGCTCGCTCCAGGTGCGCTCGGCCGGCTTCGGCATGGAGGCCGAGGTGACCGGCAAGCTGCTGCGCAACCGGCACCGCCCCTACGAGGTGCCGATCAGCTACCGCGCCCGCACCCGCGAAGAGGGCAAGAAGATCACCTGGAAGGACGGCGTCGAGGCGCTGTGGATCCTGTCGCGCGAACGCATGCGCAAGCCGTCCCGCACGATCGGGACCTCCTGACCATTGGCGAGCTCTCCGCCCGCAGCGGCGTGGCCCCGTCCGCGCTGCGGTTCTACGAGAAGCTCGGCCTGATCCAGGCCACCCGCACCGGCGGCAACCAGCGCCGGTACGAGCGCTCACAACTGCGCCGGGTCGCGTTCATCCGCATCTCGGCGCAGGTCGGCGTGCCCCTGGAAACCATCAAGGAGGCGCTGGCCTCGCTGCCGGCGAACCGTACGCCGACGAAGGCGGACTGGGCCCGGCTCTCCTCCGGCTGGCGCTCGCACCTCGACGAGCAGATCAAGCTGCTCGAACGCCTGCGCGACACGCTCACCGGCTGCATCGGCTGCGGCTGCCTGTCCCTCAAGAGCTGCGCGCTCGCGAACACCGACGACCGCCTGGCCGGCAAGGGCCCGGGCCCGGTAATTCTCACGTCCGTTCAAGAATGAGCTTCCCGAAGTGCTCGTTCGTTTCCAGCACGCGATGCGCCGCGGCCGCCTCCGCCATCGGGAACCGCCGGTCGATCACGGGCCGGATCATTCCCTCATCGAGCAGCGGCCATACTTCTTCGCGCACGCCCCGTACAATTGCCGCCTTTTCTGAAGCCGGTCGCGCACGCAGCGTCGTCCCGGCCACGAGCGCGCGTTTCGCCAGCAGCTGCCCGAGGTCCAGCTCCCCGCGGCGCCCACCCTGCATGCCGATCACCACAAGGCGCCCATTCGTCTTGAGGACCTCGACGTTCTGCTTGAGATACGCCCCGCCCATGATGTCGAGCACGACATCGGCGCGCACCTCCTTGGCAAAATCGGCCGCCTGATAATCAATCACGCGATCAGCGCCGAGCTCGAGCAGCCGCTCCCGCTTCGCCGCCCGCGCCGTGGCAACAACCTCAGCCCCAAGAGCCTTTCCCAGTTGTACCGCGAAAGTCCCGATCCCACTCCCGCCCCCGTGCACGAGCAGCGTCTCCCCCGGCTTGAGCCGAGCCACGTCCACCACGTTCGAAAACACCGTGGCGGCCACTTCGGGCAATCCAGCCGCGTCGACGAGCCCGACATTCCTGGGCACCGGCAGCACCTGCCCGGCCGGGACGTTCACGAGCTCGGCGTACCCGCCACCCCCGAGCAGCGCGCAGACTTCCTGCCCCAGGTGCCAGCCGTGCACCCCGTCGCCGATCGCCTTGATCCGCCCGGAAACCTCCAGCCCGAGGTACGGCGGCGCATCCTTGGGCGGCGGATAATTCCCCTGCCGCTGCAACGCGTCGGCGCGATTGACACCGGCCGCGGCCACCTCGATCAGGACCTCACCGGCCGCCGGCTCGGGATCGGGCACTTCGGTCCAGCGGAGCGCTTCGGGACCACCGGGGCGTTCAATCGTGATCGCATGCACGGGTCCATCATCGCCGCTCCCACCAAGGCCCCCACTGGCGGCCGTCCCGGTTCTGGAACGGACTCCACTGATCGCGCTGGTCCCCTTGGTCGTCTTGCTGGTTCTGCTGGTCTTGCTGGTGCCAGCGGTGCCGACCGACGTGGTTGTCCGGCTCTTCTTCCGGCGGGTCCTCGACCACCGGCTCCGCCACAACCGGCGGCGTCTCCACCACTACTGGAACCTCGGTGGTAGGCGCGGCCGCCGGCGTGGTCTGCGCGGGCATGGGGGTGCTCCGCTCCACACGTACTGGATCGGCATTTTTCGCCATGTTTCTGGCCGGAACCGACGGCGGCGGAGACGCAACGGTCGGCACCGCCGCTCCGAGATCGAGAATCGGCACGGGCGCGGCGGGCACGGTACTCATCCCGAGCGGCCCGGCCGTTCTGGTCTCCCCCGGCGTAGCCACCGGGAGGGCAAACCCGCCGGCCTCCGCTTCCGTCCTGGTGGGCACACGCACGTCGTCGTACCCGGCCGCGCCTACGATGACCCCGAGCGCCGCCACCCCCACCCCACCGACGACAAGCGCCGCGAGCGAGGGCTTGGCGATTCGGCGATGCTTGGTGACGAACTCGTCCCGAGGATCGTTGAAGAAGAGGTGCACGGTCCCATTCCCCCCGTCGGAAGCCCTGCTTAGATCGAGTCTGCGCAGGTCATCCCCTGTTCGTGCGCGTTTGCCACACCCTGGTCGGGGGTTCACCGGCCCGCGTTCGCCCGAACGGCGTCCCTCACGTGGGTGACTCCCCACGGGCGCGCTGGGATCTGGCACACTTAGCGTCGTTCCGCTGGAGGGCTCGCCTAGTGGCCGATGGCGCCGGTCTTGAAAACCGGTGAGGCGTTCCGCGTCTCCGTGGGTTCGAATCCCACGCCCTCCGCTCCGTGCGTCTGCTGATGAATGCGAATGCTTCACAGTGCATCTCGCACCGACCCGGGCTGGCTCGCTCGCCGCATGATGGCGTGGTCGGCGGTAGTCGAGAGCCTCAAACGGGATCCGCTGACATAGACAGCCACCTCGCAAGGCAGAGCCACAGCGAGCCATGGACCATCCGACGACCCACCCGTGACGAAACGGCCTGGCTTCCGAGCCACCCCCTTCGGCCTCCCTGGTGCATCGCCGCTCGGTGAACGCTCCGAGTGTCGCCTGGTGTGGCGGACGGGGCCGGCGACCGGCTATCGATGTGGGCGGCCCGGAATGTGGTCCGACCGCGCGTCCATTGGAGGCGGCAGCGGCGACCTGGCGCCACTACATGCCTTGGATGCTCCCAATAGCCGTTGAGAAGAACATCGCTATCTCAGCGCCCTGACGCGAATCGGCACGTCCCGCTCGTTGTGCGGAACCTGTTGCGATGCGAGATCGTCGCAGTCCACCATATCTTCATATGGCCATTAGCGTAGCCGGGCTTTCCAGCCGGATGAGGCCTGTCGCATCGACGCGAAACAAATTAAGGTCGAAGGTCCCGCACAGTCCGCCCCTCCAGACGGTTCGAGGCCCACCGTGACAAAGCAGCTCGAGAGCAACATGTACCCGATCGCCAAGCTCTTCTCCCAAGACTTCTTCTTCAGAATTCCTGAGTATCAGCGGCCGTTTATGTGGGACCGGGAAGATTTCTTCAACCTCGTTGACGACCTCGTCAGCGCGAGCTGGCAAGAGCCTTACTTCCTCGGGACCCTGGTGCTCCATAAGCAGCACGGGTCCGAATACGACGTCGTTGATGGCCAACAACGGTTGACCGCTCTCTGCATTCTGCTGGCCTGCGTCAGGGATGCGCTTGGTGCAATCAATGAGCACAAGCTGGCGAACGAGTTGCACGCGAAGATCTTTCAACCCGAAAACACACTTGAAGGCATCCCCGCGAAGCTGCGACTGCAGGTGAAGGACCAAGCCTTCTTCAATCTCCTGATCGGCGCGGAGAACGGCACGATCAACCCCCTGACTCCCTTGAGTCAGGGGACGGCGACCGGGAAGCGTTATGAAGATGCGCGCAAGACGTTCCGCGACAAGCTGACCAGCCTGTCTAAAGACGATTTGAAGAAGTTCGCAATCTTCGTGAACAAGTCGTGCACGCTCATCTACCTCGCGACAGACTCGTTCGAGGACGCCTTCCGGCTCTTCACCGTGGTGAACGACCGTGGCAAGCAGCTACGCCGTATTGACGTGCTGAAGGCGCACAACCTCGATCCGAGGTGGATTCCCAATGCTGACGCCAGGGTGAAATATGCCCACCAGTGGGAGGACCTAGAGGCCCAGTTGGGCGAAGACAGGTTCGAGGACATGTTCCACCTACTTCGTCTTATTTACGTCAAGGACAAGCCGGCCACGGACCTTCACACGGAGTTCGTGAATCGAATCCTCGGCAAGGACGGGCTGCCGAAATCGGGCGCCGCCTTCATGGATGATCTCAAGAAGTACGTAGATCTCTACGATCGACTCTTTGTTGACAAGGACTACCTTGACCAGCCGAACGCCCCGCATGTCGAATGGCGAACGCTTTTGACCGCAATGATCGACCACTTTCCCGCAAACGAATGGAAGGCCTGCCTCCTGCTGTTCGCAGACAAGTTTGGAGGTGCCGATCTCTACAACTTCTTGCTGCGCATCGAGAAGGTTTATCTCGACCACTGGGTACAAGGCGTGCGCAAGGACGAACGTTACAGCACCTACACGGCCATTCTGAAGTCAATCGACGGTGCGACCGCACCCGCCGAGGTAATGGACGGCATCGAGGTCGACCTGAGTAAAATCTATGAAGCATGCCGTGCTCCGAACTTCTATGGAGCCGGACATGCTAAGTATCTGCTGGTCCGCGCCGAGATCGTCACCAGCGAACTCGACCATCCGCATCATTTCCAGGTTCGCTCGATCGAACATGTGTTGCCGCAGAACCCGAAGCCCGGCGGCCTCTGGACGACGAATTTCACGGACGCGGAGCGCCAGGAGCTCGTCGACAGTGCGGGCAACCTGGTCCTACTCAGCAAGAGTAAGAATTCGGCCGCGGGCCGGAGGGAGTTCGAAGAGAAGAAGGTGACCTACCTTCAGAGCCGTGTTTCCGATTTCCCTCGAAGCGTCCAAGTCCTGAGCTACTCCAGTTGGACGCCCGAAATTATCCGGAAGCGAACGGAGGATTTCGCGAGCATCGTGCTGCAGAACCCGTGAGATCCGACGTTGATGTTCTACCTCAGCGGCGGAAGGCCCAGAACTTGCTCAGCTGGTAGTTGATCAGCGGGGCCGTCACGATCAGCACGGCCTGGGCGATCAGCACGGGCACGCCGGCCAGCTCGACCAGCAGCGGTAGGCCCGCGTACGTGAAGGCCAAGGCCCACAAGCAGATCACGTAGAACTTCAGGAAGCCGGAAACCACCGGCCCCGACGACTGGAAGACCCAGCGGCGTTGGAGCGGGTACGTGGCCAGGGCGCAGCCGAAGTTGGCCAGGATCGGGATGGCCAAGTAGTGGAGGTGGTCGCGGGTCGTCAGGTAGATCGCGGTGAACAGTGCGTAGTACACCGCCGAGGAGAACCCGCCGACTGCCACGTACCTGACGCGGCGGTCGGACAGGACTCGTTCAACCGTGGTGGTCACTTGGGGCAGGACACCGGGCGGCGGATCGGGCGGTAGGACTCGACTGCGTGTACGACCAGGTCGATGTCGTCGTCGTTCATGCCGGCGTAGACGGGCAGGCGCAGCAGGCGGTCGGCCACGTCCTCCGTGACCGGGCAGCCCAGGGTGCGGCCGTAGCGCTGGCCGGCCGGGGCGAGATGCAGGGGCTGGTAGTGGAACGTGCCGAGCACGCCCTGCTCCAGGAGGTGGCTCAGCATGGCCGAGCGGGTTTCCAGGTCTGGGAGCAGCAGGTAGTACAAGTGCGCTGGGTGGGTCCTGTCCTCGGGGACCGTGGGCTGGATGACGCCGTGCTCCACCGCCCACGTGGCCAGGCGGTTGTGGTAGCTCGTCCAGACGTGCATGCGGCGGCGTTGGATTTCGCCGAAGTGCTCCAGCTGGGCGGTCAGGAACGCGGCCAGCAGGTCTGACGGGAGGTACGAGCTGCCCAGGTCCATCCATCGGTACTTGTCAACCATGCCGCGGAAGAACTGGCCTCGGTTGGTGCCCTTTTCGCGGATGATCTCGGCTCGGTCGTAGAAGCGGTCGTCGTTGAGGATCAGGGCGCCGCCCTCGCCGCAGTGGATGTTCTTGGTCTCGTGGAAGCTCTGGGTGGCCAGGGCGCCGATCGAGCCCAAATTGCGGCCGCGGTACGTGCCGCCCAGGCCGTGGGCGTTGTCCTCGATCACGACCAGACCGAAACGCTTCGCCAGGGCCGTGATGGCGTCCATCTCGGCGGCCACGCCGGCGTAGTGGACCACCACGATGGCGCGGGTGCGGTCCGTGATGGCCTGCTCGATCAGGCGCTCGTCGATGTTCAGGGTGTCGGGGCGGCAGTCGACGAAGACCGGGCGGGCGCCGCGCAGGGCGTAGGCGTTCGCGGTGGAGCAGAAGGTGAACGACGGCAGGATGACCTCGTCGCCGGGGCCCAGGTCGAGCAGCAGCGCCGTCATGTCCAGGGCATGCGTGCACGACGTGGTGAGCAGGGTGTGCTGGGCGCCGATGATCTGGTTCAGGAGCTGGTTGGCGCGTTTGGTGAAGGGGCCGTCGCCGGTCATCGGGCCGTTCGCCATCGCCTGTTGCATGTAGCCGCTCTCGGCACCGGTCAGGTAACCCTTGTTGAACGGGACGGCGAGTTGCTTCGTCGCTTTCACTGGCGGCGCCTACCTAACGTCAGGGACGGGGCAGCTCGTACACCACGCAGACCCCCGCTCGGAAGCGGAACTTCGCAAAGGTCGCAAGTCGTGGCGAAACGCTGCTCTGCGATTCATCAACGAACAGCCACCGGACTCGGTAGCGATCGCGAAGAACGTCCACATTTGCCACGCTTGGATCGGCGAAGACGGCGTCGTTGGCGGCCAATACTTCCGGCTTCCAGTACGGGACCGCGCCGACCCACTCGCCCGTCGCCGCCGCGCGGTCGTGGGCGGTCGTCGTGAAGCCCCAGCCCTCGACGAGCATCCGGCGCTCGGAGTACGCGGTCATCGAGAAGTGCAGATTGCTGCACCGTCCCTGGTACGTCAGGCAGTGCGCATTCGTCGCCACCAGGTCGTCGGCGGACGAGTGATCGCGCAGCCAGCGGCCGGCCTCGAGGGTGCCGGCGCTGACGTACCGCGGGCTGCGCACCACGTCCCGCAGGCCGCCCTGCCTGGACTCTTGCGCGATGAGCACAAAGTGCTGGACGCTGGTGTTTACGCAAAATCCCGCGAGCAACCCCAAAATCATGAAATGTCCGAAATATCTGTCGCGGAGCGGCGGATATTTCGAGATCAACAGCGAGCCCGCGAGCACGGCTCCCAGCAAGACATAGGGCACGACCAGCGGAACCACAGACCCGTTCCGCGGAATGTCATGCCGTCCAACGGCCTGCACGACCTGGATGATCACCACGCCGGCGGCGGCCGAGAACAAGAGGACCCGCCAGCGCGCCAGACCGGCCACCGCGAGGACGCACAAGTACGGCCGCGCCGACTCCAGGAAGTACCGCTGGCTGTCGCCGTCCTGGCCCAGCAGCATCGTGGCCGCCATCCCGGCGATGCCGATCCCCGCCATGACGATCATCGCGGCGTTCCACGAGCGGGCCAGCGCCACGCCCGACCACATCGCGGCCCAGCAGAGCAGGGTCAGGCCAGCCAGGAGCAGCAGTTTCCACCACACCCGGCCGGCGCTGAAGCCCGTCGTCACGCCGATGCCGCCCGTGGCCACGTCGGTCAGCGGCGCCAGGCGCGTGCCCTGGCTGCTCGCGCCGAACAGGACCAGCTGCGCGATCACGATCGCCGTCACCACGAAGCCCAGCGCCAGCAGCGCCTGGCGGTGCCAGCGGCGCACCAGCACGAGCAGGGCCAGGCCCGCCGCCAGCAACGGCAGGTACGTGGCCTTGCCGCCGGTCACGCCGGCCAGCAGGACCGCGAACAGCACCCACTGACGCCGCCCCGCCCGGCCCTGCAGCAGGTCGACCAGGACGAGCATGACGGGCACGAACAGCAGGGCGCCGAACGTCTGGGTGGGACCGGTCCAGGCTGTCTGACGCAAGTACGCACCGTCGTCGAAGCCGCTGAAGGCGAGGTCGCGATAGAAGGCGTTCAATTGCCACTGGTACGGGTTCGGGGCCAGGACCAGCAGCGTTGCCGCGCTCGCGGCCGCCGCTTTCCACCAGTCGCCCAGGACGCGGCGGGCCAGGAGGGCGATCAGGACCGGGAACGCCATGAGCATCGGCAGCAGGGCGAGGCGGAGCAGGAGTACGTTCGGTTCAATGCCGGTGACCCAGCTGGTCGCGGCCAGTTCGGGATAGACGAACCAGTGGTAGAGCAGCGGCTCGCCCTGAATCCACGGGATCGTCATCGGCATGTGGTGCTTCGCCTCGCCGACCAGCGCGAGGTGGAACGGGCTGTCGGTGTCGGGGGAGGCGTTGGAGGGGTAGCTCAGGCCGTAGACGCGGAAGAACTTGATGCTCCAGACCAAGGTCAGGCCGGCCAGCCCGGTCATGATCCACCGCCACGCCGCCGGGGGGCGCTCCGCGTCCGAAGCCCCGCGGAGGTGCCGGCGGAGGGTGGGCACCGCGGCGAAGAGGGCCACGGTGGCGAGCGGGAAGACCAGCACGAGCAGAGGAGCGCCGATCAGCCGGGCCAGCACATAGCAGAAGACCTCGCCGATGTACCCGAGGACGAGCCCCGAAGCCGCATCCGCCACGAGCCAGCCGGGTCCGCCGCGCAGCAGACGCCACCAGAGGGTGCCCGGGAGCGTGACGCCGAGCGCGAGATAGAGCACGAAGATCGCCGTGCTCAGCGGCGGCACGCGGTAGAACCACAGCACCGCGAACGTGGCCACGAGCAACAGGGCGGGGCCCGCGAACCGGCCCGCGACGACGACGGCCCTCGGGGGCGCCGCGTTCATGGGCTCAGCGGGCGCCCTCGACAGGGTCTGCACGATCAAGTTCAACGATCGCGCCGGCGAGGTGGGGCTTTCCTGTCCTTCGATCGTGTACCGCGAACTCGTCCGAGCCCCCGGAGAAGGCTCCGGAGAACTCGACGGTCGCGGGCAGCAACATCGGCAGCTTGAAGGCCACCGAGACGGAGAACGTCTCCGGAAGGCGACCCTCGAGCTGGGCCAGGCACCGCGCCTTGGTCCACATCCCGTGCGCGATCGTGCGCTTGAACCCGAACGCCCGGGCCATCAAGCGGCTGGTGTGGATCGGATTGCGATCGCCGGACACGGCCGCGTAGTCGTTCCCCGTGCGCCGCGGCACCTTCCAGACCGCGGACGCGGGAGGCGGCGGCTCCGCGGCCGAGGAAACGGACCTGACCGATCTGACAGATTTGTCGGAATTGCGGCGCAAGTACGTCGACCGCCCGCGCCACACGGGCGAATCGTCGATCGAAGCGGTCGCCACGAGATCGAGCTGCGTGCCGCGCGCGTGCGGGCGGAGCGCCTCGGCCTGTACCGACAAGGAAAACGTGTCCGAGGACGTCAGCGGCCGGAGCACCTCGATGGTGTTCGCCACGTGCACGAGACCCAGCGCCGGAAACGGAAAATCGGCGGCCGTCATGAGCGACAGCGTCATCGGAAACGCCAGCACGTGCACGTAGGTCGCCGGCAGCTCGTCGCGCAGGCGAAAACCGCAGACCCGGTCGTAAGCCGCCAGGTGCCCCCGATCGATCGTCACCCCATCGAGGCGCAGCGCCCGCTCCGGCAGCGTGGAGCCGTGCGGCCGGCGTAGGGCCGCCGCGCGGTACAACGGGAACAAACGAGGCGGGGCGGCGAGCACCGTCGTCTCCATCAGGCCCCCAGCAGGCTCTGCCCGCACACGCGCACGACGTTGCCGTTGACCCCGCCGGACGCCGGGTGGGCGAGCCAGGCGATCGTCTCGGCCACGTCGACCGGCAGCCCGCCCTGGGACAGGCTGTTGAGCCGGCGGCCGCCCTCGCGCACGAACATCGGCATCGCGGCGGTCATCTTGGTCTCGATGAACCCCGGCGCCACCGCGTTGATCGTGAGGCCGCGCTCGGCCACCGCGCCCGCGCAGGACTGGACCAGGCCGATCACGCCGGCCTTGGAGGTGGCGTAGTTGGTCTGGCCGCGGTTGCCGGCGATGCCCGAGACCGAGGAGACGGAGACGATCCGGCCGTTGCCGCCCAGGAGGTTCTCGGCCAGCAGCACGTCGTTGATGCGCTCCTGGCTGCCGAGGTTGACCTCGAGTACCGACGACCACTGCCCCTCGTCCATCCGCCCGAGCGTCTTGTCCCGGGTGATGCCCGCGTTGTGCACGAAGACGTCCGCGTGCACGTGGCGGGTGGCGATGAAGTCGGCGAGCCGGCGCGGCGCGTCCTCGGCGGTGAGGTCCAGCTGCAGCGCGGTGCCCTTGAGCTCGTTGGCCACGGCCGAGAGGTCCTCGCCGGCGGCCGGCACGTCGAGGCAGACGACGTGGGCGCCCTCGCGGGTGAGGACCTGGGCGATCGCCGCGCCGATGCCGCGGGCGGCGCCGGTGACGATGGCGGTCTTGCCGACCAGCGGGCGGTCCCAGTCGTCGGGCACGTCGACGGCCGCCGGCCCGACCCGGATGACCTGCCCGGAGACGTACGCCGACCGCCCCGACAGGAGGAATCGCAGGGTGGACTCGGTGGCCTCCTCCGCGCCCGGCGCCACGTACACGAGCTGAGCGGTCGAACCCCGGCCGATCTCCTTGCCGACCGAGCGCACGAACCCCTCGAGGGCGCGCTGGGCGGTCGCCTCGCGGGCGCTCGTGCACAGCTCCGGCGGGGTGCCCAGGACGATCACCCGGCCGGCCGGGCGCAGCGAGCGGATCACCGGGTGGAAGAAGTCGTAGAGGGCGCGCAGGCCGGCGCTGTCCGTGATGCCGCTGGCGTCGAAGACCAGCGCGGCGACCCGCTCCTCGGAGCCGCGCCCGGCGGTCGGCAGCTTGTCGAGGATGTGCCGGGTCGGCTCGATCAGGCGGCCGTCGCCACCGAGGGTGACCGGGCCGAACTCGTTGCCCGGCTCGTAGCGGCGCAGCTTGGGCGGGTCCGGCAGGCCGAGGCGTCTGACCAGGAACCTCCCGGCGCCCGAGTGGGCGAAGGACGCGTAGCGATCGGTCATTGCGGTGCCTCCCCAGTCACAACTCCGCACGCTAACCTACTCACGAGTAGGGTAACGCCAGGATGCCCTGCCCCGTCGAGAAGGAGACTTCGATGGCCCCCTCGAATCGCCCCTCGCAAACCCCTGTCCGGGTCGCGGTCGTCGGCGGCAACCGCATCCCCTTCGCCCGCTCGGGCAGCACATACGCCACTGCATCAAACCAGGACATGCTGACCGCCGCCATAGACGGGCTCGTGGCCCGCTTGGGCCTGGCGGGTGAGCGGCTGGGCGAGGTCGCCGCCGGTGCGGTGCTCAAACACAGCCGCGATTTCAACCTGACGCGGGAATCCGTGCTCGGCTCGCGGCTCGACCCGCGGACTCCGGCGTACGACGTGCAGCAGGCGTGCGGTACCGGCCTGGAGGCGGTCACGCTGGTGGCCAACAAGATCGCCCTGGGCCAGATCGAGGCGGGCATCGCCGGCGGGGTCGACACCACCTCCGACGCGCCGCTGGGCGTGAACGAGGACGCCCGGCGGATCATGATGGAGCTCAACCGGTCCCGCTCGCTCGGGGCCCGGCTGCGCGCGGTGAGCAAGTTCCGCCCGACGCAGCTGCGGCCCGACATCCCGCGCAACGCCGAGCCGCGCACCGGGCTGTCGATGGGCGAGCACGCCGCGCTGACCGCCGCCGAGTTCGCGATCGGCCGCGAGGAGCAGGACGAGCTGGCGCTGGCCTCGCACCGCAACCTCGCCGCCGCGTACGAGCGGGGGTTCTTCGACGACCTGGTCACGCCGTACCTCGGGCTGTCCCGCGACCAGAACCTGCGCCCGGACACGTCGCTGGAGAAGCTGGCCAAGCTCAAGCCGGTCTATGGCAAGGGCCCGGACGCCACCATGACGGCCGGCAACTCGACGCCGCTGACCGACGGCGCGGCGGTGGTGCTGCTGGCCTCGGAGGAATGGGCCAAAGCCAAGAAACTGCCCGTCCTCGCGTACTTCGAGACAGCCGAAACCGCCGCCGTGGACTTCGTCAGCGGCGCGGACGGCCTGCTCATGGCCCCGACCTACGCAGTGCCGCGGCTGCTGGAGCGCGCCGGGCTCACCCTGCAGGACTTCGACTTCTACGAGATCCACGAGGCGTTCGCGTCCCAGGTGCTCGCCACGCTCAAGGCCTGGGAGAAGTCGCTCGGGGTGATCGACCGGGCCAAGCTCAACGTCAACGGCTCCTCGCTGGCCGCCGGGCACCCGTTCGCCGCGACCGGCGGCCGGATCGTCGCCACGCTGGCCAAGCTGCTGGCCGAACGGGGCGCGGGGCGCGGGCTCATCTCGATCTGCGCGGCGGGCGGCCAGGGGGTCACGGCAATCTTGTCGCGCTGATTGCGGCCCGGGCCAATATCGTGGTCGCATGACCGTCCAGCCCACGATGCTGCGCCCGGCCACGCCCCGACCCGCCTGGCAGGTGGTCGTCGGCCTCGTACTGGTGCTCCCCGCGCTGGTGCTGCTCATCACCTCCTACGTCGAGCCGGTCTACTGGACCTTCAAGAGCTCGTTCAACAAGCTCAGCGGCATCCGCGCGATCAACGGCGGCGGTGCGGGCGAATCCGTCGGGTTCGACAACTACCGCAACGCCTTCGAGCACGGTCTCGGTGGCGCCCTCGGGTACGCCCTGCTGCTCGCCCTCCTCCCGCTGCTCGCCGTGATCCTGGTCGCGCCGGCCGTGGCCTGGGCCGCCGAGACGACCGGCAAGGCGGGGCGGTGGGTCGCGCGCGGCCTGCTGACGTTCCCGCTCGTCGCGTTCACCCCGTTCGGCATCGCCGTCGCGCACATGGTCGACGGCCACTCCCAGCTCTCCGCGTTCTGGCTCGGCACGTTCGGCTTCGTCACGGCCGCGGCCGCCCTGCTCTACCTGGCCGCCTTCCGCAGCGGCCGCAGCCCGTGGCCCGGGGTGGTCCTCGGTGGCCTGCTCGCCGTGCTGGCCGTGGTCGGCGTCGTGCTGCAGGAGGTCGGGTTCGCCGTGGCCTTCCAGAACGTGCCCGCGGACGAGCGGCACCCGTCGCCGATCCTGCTGAGCATCCAGTACGGCTTCGTCAACTTCGACTTCGGCCGCGCGACCGCCGTCTCCTCGGTCGTGCTCGTCCCCCTGCTCCTGCTCGGCGCGGCCGCGACGGTCCTGATCATCGTCACCAACCTGCGTTTCCAGGTTTCCGCGGTACCGCGTGCAGGCCGGACCTGGGGCTGGGGCCCGCTCGCCGGCGGCCTGGCGATCGTGCTGCTGATCACCCTCATCGGGATCTGGCCGTGGCTGAGCCGCATCACGAGCGACAACGAGCGCCTCAGCCCGACCTTCGTCAACACCTGGATGCCGCCGCTGATCTCGGCGCTGATCGGGGTCACCGTGGCCGCCCTGGCCGCGTTCGGGATCAGCGGGTTGCGGCCGCTCGGGAAGTACAGTGAGCTGCTTCTGCTGCCCTTCGGTTTGTTCCTGTTCGTCGGCGTCGGCCCACTGGCCCTGCGCGCCTACGCCGCCGGGTCGTCGGCGGGCCGCCTCAACACCTGGATCGCGCTGGTACCGCCCTCGCGCGTCACCATCCCCGCGCTCATCCTGCTGGCCATGCTCTTCCGGGGGCAGGCCCTGCGGCGCGAGGTGCTGCACCAGGAGGGCCGGCCCGCGTCCTGGTGGTCGGTGATCTGGCCGGGGCTGCCGATGCTGGGCCTCGCGTACGTCGGCACCTGGTTCGTGCAGGGCATCGACACGGCTTGGGCGTACATCAACGGGACCATGACGCGGCCGAACGCCCTCAACGGGGTGATGGTCTCGATGCAGTTCGTCTCGAAGGCCGACCTTCCGCTGGCGCGACTGCTGCCCCTGCCGCTGCTGCTGGTCTTCCTCGTTGTCGGAATTGCCGGGCAGCTCTGGTACCTCGACCGCGTCGCGATGCAGTACGGCCTGCCCGAGCGGGATCACCCACCCCGGACGTGAGCGGCCGGCAACAGGCCTCGATCACTTCCGCCGGGACCGGCGCCCCGCGTCGCGGCCTGCCGCGCCGCCACCGCAGGAGGGCGAACGATCAGGCGGCGCGCCTGTTGCCGGTCGCCCTTAGGCACAATGGGCGGCGTGACTAAAGCTCGGATTCCCGATGTGCTCGCCGCCCGTTATGCCTCTCCGGAACTGGTCGACATCTGGTCGCCGGAGGAGAAAGTGCGCTTGGAGCGCCGGCTCTGGCTCGCCGTGCTCAAGGGGCAGCGGGACCTCGGGGTGGCGGTGCCGGACGGGGTCGTCGAGGCCTACGAGCGGGTCCTCGACGACGTCGACCTGGTCTCCATCGCCGAGCGGGAGCGGGTCACCCGGCACGACGTGAAGGCCCGCATCGAGGAGTTCTCCGAGCTGGCCGGGCACGAGCACATCCACAAGGGGATGACCTCGCGCGACCTGACCGAGAACGTCGAGCAGCTGCAGATCCGGCTCTCGCTGGAGCTGGTGCGGGACCGGATGGTGGCCACGCTGGCGCGGCTGGCGGCGCGCGCCCAGCAGTACGACGAGCTGGTCATGGTCGGCCGCTCGCACAACGTCCCGGCCCAGGCCACGACGCTGGGCAAGCGGTTCGCGAGCGCGGCTGAGGAGCTGCTCATCGCGTACCGACGGCTGGAAAATCTGATCGAGCGCTATCCGCTGCGTGGCATCAAGGGTCCGGTCGGCACCGCGGCCGACCAGCTGGATCTCTTCGGCGGGGACGCGGGCAAGGTGGCCGAGCTCGAGCGCCAGGTCGCCGCGCACCTGGGCTTCAGCAACGTGCTGACCAGCGTCGGCCAGGTGTATCCGCGCTCGCTGGACCTCGACGTGGTGTCGGCCCTGGCCCAGGCCGTCGCCGGCCCGTCGAGCCTGGCCACCACGATCCGCCTGATGGCGGGGTACGAGCTGGTCACCGAGGGCTTCAAGGCCGGCCAGGTCGGCTCGTCGGCGATGCCGCACAAGATGAACACGCGCTCCTGCGAGCGGGTCAACGGCCTCGCCGTGATCGTCCGCGGCTACCTGTCGATGGTCGGCGAGCTGGCCGGTGACCAGTGGAACGAGGGCGACGTGTCGTGCTCGGTCGTGCGGCGGGTGGCCCTGCCCGACGCGTTCTTCGCGGTCGATGGGCTGTTTGCCACATTTTTGACGGTACTGGACGAGTTCGGGGCGTATCCCGCGGTCGTCGCCCGGGAACTCGACCGCTACCTGCCCTTCCTCGCCACGACCAGGGTCCTCGTGGCCGCGGTCGGCCGCGGGGTGGGCCGTGAGGATGCTCACGAAGCGATCAAGGAGCACGCCGTCGCCGTGGCGCTCGCCATGCGCGAAAAGGGCATCCAGGACAACGACCTCCTTACCCGGCTCGCCGGGGACGAGCGGCTGCGGTTGTCCGCGGGCGAGGTACAGGCGCTGGTGGCCGATCCTTCGCAGTTCGTCGGGGCGGCATCCGCGCAGGTCAGTGCGGTCGTCGAGCAGGTCGAAGCGGTGCTGGCGGCGCACCCGCGGGCCGGCGCCTACGTGCCGCCTCCCATCCTCTGAGCGTCGATCTTGGGCTGCTCCGGCCCCCGGTAAGATGCGTGTCGGGCGATGTTCTTCCGGGCTTCGCCGCGTGGTCGACCGAACCGTGACACGGGCGGTGATCTGCGGCGGAGCCCCGCCCGGTAGGCTCGTGTCGCTCGCCCTCGAGCGCCCGACTCAACGTCAGGAGTGCCCCGTGGCCCGCGTCGTGGTGGACGTCATGCTCAAACCGGAGATCCTGGACCCGCAGGGCCAGGCCGTCGCGAACGCGCTGCCGCGCCTCGGCGTGGACGATGTCGCGTCCGTGCGTATCGGCAAGCGCATCGAGATCGAGTTCGCGGGCGCCGCGGACCTCGACCGGGCTCGCGAGATCGCCGACAAGCTGCTGGCCAACCCCGTGATCGAGGACTTCAACCTCCGGGTCGAGGAGTCCGAGCCGGAGCCGGTGGAGGTCGAGGCGCAGTGACCGCGCGCATTGGTGTCGTCACGTTCCCCGGTTCGCTCGACGACCGCGACGCCGCCCGGGCCGTGCACCTCGCCGGGGCGGCCGCCATCCCGCTCTGGCACGCCGACGCCGACCTCTACGGAGTGGACGCCGTCATCCTGCCGGGTGGCTTCTCCTACGGTGACTACCTGCGGGCCGGCGCCATCGCCCGGTTCTCCGCGGTCATGGACTCGATCGTGAAGGCCGCCGGCGACGGGCTGCCCGTGCTCGGCATCTGCAACGGCTTCCAGGTGCTCTGCGAGGCCCACCTGCTGCCGGGCGCCCTCACCCGCAACCAGCACCTGCACTTCCGCAACCGCGACCAGGGCCTGCGGATCGAGAACAACACCACCGCCTGGACGGTCGGCTTCCAGCCGCGCCAGGAGATCGTGATCCCGGTCAAGAACGGTGAGGGCTGCTACATGGCCGACACCCGGGTGCTCGACGAGCTCGAGGGCGAGGGTCGGGTCGTGGCGCGGTACATCCGCGGAAACCCCAACGGGTCGCTGCACGACATCGCGGCCATCAGCAACGCAGCCGGCAACGTCGTCGGGATCATGCCCCACCCGGAGCACGCCGTCGAGGTGCTGACCGGTCCGTCGATCGACGGCCTGGGCATCTTCACGTCCGTGCTCGCTCACCTTGGAGCCCGTGTATGACCGCCGAGGCCTTTGACACCGTCGATCATGCTGTCAAAACTCCGGACGACGAGCAGCCCTACGAGGAACTGGGTCTGCGCGAGGACGAGTACCAGCGGATCCGCTCGATCCTGAACCGCCGCCCGACGACCTCGGAGCTGGCGATGTACTCGATCATGTGGAGCGAGCACTGCTCGTACAAGAGCAGCAAGGTACACCTGCGGCAGTTCAGTGAAAAGGCGCCGAAGTCCGATCTGATGCTGGCCGGCATCGGCGAGAACGCGGGCGTGATCCGCATCTCCGACGAGATCGCGGTCACCTTCAAGGTCGAGTCGCACAACCACCCGAGCTTCGTCGAGCCCTACCAGGGCGCCGCGACCGGCGTCGGCGGCATCGTCCGGGACATCCTGGCCATGGGCGCCCGCCCGGTCGCGGTGATGGACCCGCTGCGCTTCGGCGCCGCCGACCACGAGGACACCAAGCGCGTCCTGCCCGGGGTCGTCGCCGGCGTCGGCGGCTACGGCAACTGCCTGGGCCTGCCCAACATCGGCGGCGAGGTCGTCTTCGACCCCTGCTACCAGGGCAACCCGCTGGTCAACGCGCTCTGCGTGGGCATCCTGCCGGTCAACCGCCTGCAGAACAAGGAGGCCCACGGCCCCGGCAACATCGTCGTGCTGCTCGGCGCCAAGACCGGCCGCGACGGCATCGGCGGCGTGTCCGTCCTGGCCAGCGCCACCTTCAACGCCGACGGCCCGGCCCGCCGCCCGTCGGTCCAGGTCGGCGACCCGTTCATCGAGAAGCTGCTGATCGAGAGCTGCCTGGAGCTGTACGAGCGGGACCTCATCGTCGGCGTGCAGGACCTCGGCGGCGCGGGCCTGACCTGCGCCCTCACCGAGACCAGCGCGGCCGCCGGCACCGGCATGGACGTCGACCTCGACACCGTGCCGCTGCGCGAGGCCTCCATGGACCCGCAGGAGGTGCTGGCCAGCGAGTCGCAGGAGCGCATGCTGCTCATCGTCGACCCGGCCAAGCTCGACGAGGTCCTGCGCGTCGCCGAGCGCTGGGGCGTCATCGCCACCGCGATCGGCACTGTCACCGACACCGGCCGCCTGCTCATCAAGTGGCGGGGCGAGACCGTCGTCGACGTGCCGCCGGGCTCCCTCGTGGACGACGGCCCGGTCTACGCCCGCCCGATGCGCGAGCCGGCCGACCTCATCCTGCTGCAGGCCGACCGCGCCGAGACCCTGCCCCGCCCGCGCACCGGCGTGGAGCTGCGCGAGACCCTCCTGCGCCTCGCGGCCAGCCCCAACCTGTGCGACAAGAGCTGGGTGACCGAGCAGTACGACCGGTACGTCCAAGGCAACACGATCCTCGCCCAGCCGGAGAACGCCGGCGTCGTGCGCATCGACGAGCAGTCCGGCCTCGGCGTCGCACTGTCCGTCGACGGCAATGCGCGGTTCGCTCGCCTGGACCCGTACAACGGAGCCAAACTCGCCCTGGCCGAGGCCTATCGCAACGTGGCCACCGCCGGCGCGACCCCGCTCGCCGTGACCAACTGCCTCAACTTCGGCTCGCCGGAGGACCCGCAGGTCATGTGGCAGTTCGCCGAGGCCGTGCGCGGCCTGGCCGACGGCTGCCAGGAACTCGGGATCCCGGTCACCGGCGGCAACGTCTCCTTCTACAACTCCACCGGCTCCCAGGCCATCCACCCGACCCCGGTCGTCGGCGTCCTGGGCATCATGGGCAACGTCGGCAGCCGCGTCCCGATGGGCTTCGGCGGCGACAGCGACCTCATCATGCTGCTGGGCGAGACCACTGAAGAACTCTCCGGTTCCGAATGGGCCTGGGTGACCCACGAGCACCTGGGCGGCCTGCCCCCGCGCGTCAACCTGACCCGCGAACGCATCCTCGCCTCCGTCCTCACCGAGGCCGGCGAGCGCGGCCACCTGTCCAGCTCCCACGACCTCTCCGACGGCGGGTTGGCACAGGCGCTGGTCGAGGCCACGCTGCGGTACGACTGCGGCGCCAACATCACGCTGCCGGAGGGCCTGAACCCGTTCGTAGCCCTGTTCTCGGAGTCGACGGCCCGGGCCCTCGTGTCCGTCCCGCGCGGCCACGAGAAGGCGTTCACCGCCCTGTGCGCCCAGCACGGCCTGCCGGTCACCACGATCGGCTCGGTCGACGGCCGCAGCCGCGCGCTGGATGTTCGCGGCCAGTTCACGATCGCGCTGGACGAGCTGCGGTCGGCTTGGATGGGGACGCTGCCGGCGCTGTTCGGCGAGGTGTCGACGGAGGCGCCGGCGTACCGCACGCCGAGCGACCCGGAGCCTTCGTTGGCCTTCGAGTCTTCTCCGGCCCCTGCTACGGATCCGGCCTCGGCTTCTGGCTCGGTTTCTGGCTCGGTTTTTGAGAAGGTCGATGCTCCGGAGGTGCCGCACGCACCGCTGGACGACGACCCCGATTCCTGACCTCATGGCTGAGGGCGTCTACAGCCAGCCCGGCTCGGGCGCCCGCTTCGACTGGGGCCCGGCAGGCGCGGCAGAACTCGCACGCGTCTGCTCGGTCCTGGTCGTGGTCGACGTCCTGTCGTTCTCGACCGCGGTGGACGTGGCGGTGGGCCGCGGCATCCGGGTCCACCCGTTCCCGTGGAGCGATCAGGCCGCGGCCTACGCCAACCGCTTGGGCGCCGCGGTAGCGGTGGGGCGCAGCCAGACGAGTGCGGAGCAGCCGTGGAGCCTGTCCCCGGCGGCCCTCCAATCGGCCCCGCACGTCGACGAGCTGGTGTTGCCTTCACCGAACGGCGCCACAATCTGCTCGGCGGCCGCGTCGACGGGCGTACCGGTGGTGGCGGCGTGCCTGCGCAACGCCCCGGCGGTGGCACGCTGGTTGCACGCCCATGGCCACGGCTCCCCAACAAGCCCGGTCGGCGTGGTGGCGGCAGGCGAACTGTGGCCGGACGGCACTTTGCGCCCGTGCGTCGAGGACCTTTTGGGCGCGGCAGCGGTCTTGGACGGCCTGTCGATGCTGGGCGCACCGTTGTCGGTGGAGGCCGCGGTGTCATTGGCCGCCCTTGCGGCGGTGCGGAACGTGGCTGCTGCGGTGCGGCGGTGCGTTAGCGGGCAGGAGCTGATTCAGCGCGGCTTTGCGGAGGACGTCAGGCTGGCCTCACAGTCCGGCGTCTCCCACACCGTGCCGATCATGACCAACGGCGAGTCGTTCGCCCCCGCCTAGCGTCAGAAGAGCCGCTCCTGACCGGGCATCGCCTCGTCGTCGAGGGGACCCGCGATCCGCCAGAGCCGCACGACGCGCTCCTCATGGCTGCGGGTGAGCCACCGGCCGGCGCCGTCCGCGGGATAGATCGAGTTCTGCGTCATCGGAAACGGGTACTCCACTGTGGATCGGTACCGCATCGAGCGCGCGGACAACAGCAGATGCTCCTCGAAGTCGGTCTCGAAGTCATCGAGGTTCACCGCGACAATGACGAGCTCATCGGAGACAACCGCGGCGGCCTCGAGCAGCCTGGTGCGTTCCTCCAGCCCCGGAACGTCGTCGATGTGCCGAGCGGCCACGACCTGATCGGTGGCGACCGCGCGGACGGTGAGGAACCCGCGCGGCATCGCGAAGTACCGGTCACCCGATGGCGTGAGCCCGATGAGACTCTCGCCGTCGAGCGGCCGCAGCGCGATCCGGCCGGATTCGAGCCGGACCAGCCAGCTTCTCGAGTAGTAGCCCATCGCGACATGTAGTCCCGTCCACACACCGGTCGGGTCGCTGACGAACACGCCTTCGCCGTTGGCGGTTTCCAGTTTCGCGCGAGCGATCTCACGCCCGGTCGCCGCCTCGACCGCCACGAGTTCGTCCACGGGTGGCCGGTGCACCCACAACACGCCGTGGCAATCGAGATGACATTCCGGCGGCGCGGCGACACCGTGCTCCCCGGGCAGCCGCGACAACAGCTGCCCCCGGTAGTCCACAACGGCCAACTCCTCGCCGGTGGAGACAACGACATGCCGATCATCGGCACTGACCCGGAACCGCCGCTCTCCGGCCGGCACGTTGACCAGTGCTGTGAGCCGCAACCGGCTGTCGAGAACGCGCACCGCCGGCGCGGACGGTTCGGTGACCACCCACCCGACCCCGCCGACGTGCGTGATGTGCTCCATGTCCGGCAGGAATGCCTCAGCGATCAGGCTGGGACGCATCGCAGCAGGATTGTTCAACCGCCGACGTCGCAGTAGACGGCCATTGTGGTGCGGGGTGGGTCGGCCGTCTCCGGGACGTTCCGGGGCGACAAGCTCTCCCCGAAATGCGAGCCGGCGCAGTACTCCCCCGAGTACAACACCGACTCGCCGCCGACGACCCTGCCCGATGCGTCGCGGTAGACCAGCACTGCGCCCGTAGCCGACAGCCCCGAGCACTGCACCTCCCCCATGTTCGCCGGCAGCAGGAAGTCGCCGTCGGACTCCGGCACTCCGTCAAAGCGTTGGAACAGGCGGTTTTCCGGCTCCACCGTCACCCAGTGCGTGGTGCTCAGCACGACCTCCGCCCGCGCCACCAGTGGCACCCGGTCCGGCGGCACCCCAATCGTCGCGCCCACCGGTAAGGCAGCCCCCGGCAACACCATCGGCAGCGTCGACGACGGCAGGTCCGCCACCACGCCGCCGGAAGCGTCCAGCAACCGCACGCTCATCGACGTGCGATAAGCCGCCCAGGTAGGCGACCGGTTCGCCACCAACGCGCCCACGCTGAAGGCGGAAGCCCCCACCCGGCTGGTGCCCAGCTCCGCCACCGCCAGGCCGTCCTGCACCGGGATCGGATTGCCCAGTCGTTGCGGCAGCCGGGCCGAGCAACTGCCGTCTTCAGTACCGAAATGCCGCGCCGCTGAGCCCGAGAGCACCAGCACCAGCGCGACCGCCAGAACAAGAACCGTGAAACGCCCCCGTGTCACAAGAACCAGGCTCCGCCCCGCCACCGAGAGACCACAAGAAGCAATCTCCGCCTGTGGATAACCCCGGAAACTACAGGCTCATCTCGTACACCGAAGCGTGACCGACATGGTCGCGGATGACGTAGGTCGGGCGGCCCATCCCGTGGGCGTGGACGCGGCCCAGGTACTCGCCCAGCACGCCGATGCCGATCATCTGGGCGGACGAGAAGATCGTGACCAGGGACGCCAGGGTGGTGAAGCCGGCGACCTTGGTGTCGCCCGTGAAGTACAGCCAGATCAGGCGCAAGGTGAGCAGCACCCCGCACACGCCGATCAGGAAGCCCAGGTACGTCACCAGGCGGAGGGGCTTGGTGGAGTACCCGAGGATCATGTTGACGGCGTGCTTGGTCAGGGATCGCAGCGTGAAACCCGAGCGGCCCTCGGTGCGCTGGTCCATGCGTACCACGACGGAGCCGACGCGGGTCGTGGTCCAGGACAGGGCGATGTCGACCGAGACGTGCGGGCCGCTCACCTGGTCGAGGCCGGCGCGCAGGAACGTGCGGAAGATGCGCAGCGCGCCCAGGACGTCGGCGTTCGGCACGCCCATGGTGCGGCCCATGACCAGGTTCTTGGCGCCCCACGAGGTCAGGTTGCGCAGCGGGCCGTGCTCCTCGGACTCGGCCACCGCGTACACCACGTCCAGGTCGTCGGTGAGCGCGGCGACCAGCTTCGGCAGCTCCTCCGGCGGGTGCTGCAGGTCGTCGTCCATGGTGATGATCCGGGCGCAGTTCGCGGCGCGGATGCCGGCGATGAGGGCGTTGTGCTGGCCGTAGTTGCGGGCCATCCGGATCGCCTGCACGGCGGGGTGCTTGGCGGCCAGGTCGCGGGCGGCGTCCCAGGTGGCGTCGGTGCTGTCGACGACGAGGATGATCTCGTGGATCGGGTCGATCCCAGGCAGCACCGCATTGAGCCGCTCGACCAGCCTCGGCAGGATGCTCGCCGAGCGGTAGCAGGGCACGACGACGGAAACGGACACGGGTGCTTCCCCTTAGGCGATCGTGATGATGCGCGTGAACTCGTGCAGCAGGTCGAGGCCGTCCCAGACGCCGGCGAAGGTGAGTGCCTGGCCGAACGGGACGATCCGGTCGAGGCCGCGGCCGGCGACCAGGGTGACGAAGTCGTCGAGCTCGCCCAGCGTGAAGCCGAAGTGCGCCAGGGTCTGGTCCTTGCGCCGGATCGCGGGGGCCAGCTCGGCGAGAGAGCCGACGCTGACGTGGCAGACGGTGCCGGCACCGAGCCAGCCGCGCTGCAGCTCGCCCAGCGAGGCCAGGTCGACCTCGGCCAAAGCGTTGCCGGCGAAGGCGACCCGGGTGGCGGCCCCGTCCGCGGCGAGGGCGTAGGTGGCCACGTACTTCTCCACCGCCATGGCCGGCTCGACGGTCCAGCCGCGCAGCGAGATCTCCTCGGCCATCAGGCCGGTGAACTCGGCGCGCGCGTCCGCCGCCGCCGAATCAGCACCGACCCAGAACAGTGCCCGCGGCGAGGAGCAGGCCGCCTGGTCGAACCAGTACAGGTCGTTGGCGAACCCCGCCACCGCCGCCCGCCGCTCGGCGGGCGTAGCTGCCCGCCAGCCGGCGACCGAGACGGCGGCGAACGAGCTGCGGTCCGGGAACGCGAGCTCGCGGGCGAGCGGCCGGACCGGGTGGCGGCGCAGCGCGGTCACCGAGGCGTCCCCGCCCCACAGGACCCGCAGGTCGCACGCCGCGCTGAGGGCCGCGGTCAGGGTGTCGTCGCGATCGTACGTCACCATCCGCTGCGTCTGCGCGATCGCCGGATCGGCGTCGGCGAGCACGTCGTTCAGGGCGGCCAGCACCGCCTCGGCCGCGCCCGCCGAGCGGTTGGAGATCCGCACGATGTTGTGGTTGCCGGCCAGGGCGGAGAGGGCCCAGCTGTACACGAAGATGGTGTCCACGTTCGCCGGCGGGAAGTGCAGCACGAGGCCGCGGGGCGCACGCCGCTGCCCGGCCACCCCGTCGCCGAGGCGGGCCACGGCCCGGGCGAGCTCGCCCTTGCGCAGGAAGAAGCCGAGCGAGCCCAGCTCGGGATGGCGGCGGGCCACGTCGGGGCGCAGGAGGCGGCGGGAGAACGCGGTCAGGAAGTCGCGCACCCGCTCGTCGCCGACGACCAACGGCCCGCCGGAGGGCACGGCGGCAACCTCGGCCAACAGCGAGTCGAGGTCGAGCTGACCGGAAAAATGCGGAAATTTCACCACGAAGCTCAAACTGACGCACCCACAAACGTGTCGCTGCACCCGCGCGCCTCGGCCCGCGGCAGGCGGCCCAGAATCGAGAACCGCTTCCCCGGCCAGGCACCGTCGTCCACCCCGTGCACCACGCCCAGATCCTCGGTCAGCAGCACATGCCCCGGGTACGACTCCGGCAGCGTCGAGACGACCTCGACCAGCCCCGGCTGCCCCGGCGGCAGTGGCTCCCACGTGTCCGGGTCGCGGATCACCACGTCGGCGAAGTCGGGGCAGTACAGCGAATCGCCGTCCGGCCCCTCCAGGTACACCACGCCGATCTGCTCCACCATCCCGTAGAAGTTGTGGATGCGGGTCAGGCCCGTGCCGGTGCGGAAGGCCCGGCGGAACTCGGCGTTGCCGACCCGGCGATCGGCGAGCTTCTTCCAGCCGCCGGAGTGGATCAGGATGCCGTTGGACAGGTCGAGCTTGTGCTCGCGGGCGAGCTCGTAGAGGTACAACCAGATCATGAACGTGAAACCGAACACGAGGAACGGGCGGTCGCCGTGGGCATCCAGAAATGAGCGGACGGCCGAGAGCGAGGGGCGGCCCTCGTCGTCCAGGGCCCAGACGTGGTCGCGGCCGAACGTGACCATGCCGAGCACCCCGGCGCCGCGCGCGCTGAACGAGCGCCGGTCCTTGATGATCGACTTGGTGTCGACCACGAGCATGGGCAGCCGGCGCGGGCCGAGGACGGTCTGGATGGTCGCGCCGAGCATCCTGGTCTGCGCGGCGGCCGCCTCCTTGTCCAGGTAGATGCGGCTCACGTCGCCGGTGGTGCCGCTCGACGTGAGCACCTTGAAGACGGCCTCGTCGGGGATGCTCTTGAGTTCCCGGGTCTTGAACAGCCGCACCGGCAGCCAGGGCAGCTCGGCGGTGTCGCGGTAGACGCGGCCGACGGGGTGGCCGGTGGCGGCGAGGATGTTCGCGTACGCCGCGCCCCGCGCCCGGTGCCGCTCGGTCAGCTCGATGAGCCGGGGCAGCAGCCGCGCGTCCTTCTGCGCCTGGTCCAGGGTGAACACGCTCATGAGGCCAGCGCCCGGTAGTCGACCTTGCCGTTGCTCAGCAGCGGAAACGCCTCGATCGCGCGCACGTCGAAGCCGGTCCAGTGCAGCTTGAGCCGGTCGGCGAGGGAGCGCCGGAGGTGCGGCGGTTCGCCGTCGGTGACGAACACGATGACCTTGTCGTCGCCCGAGACGGCCGCGGCCGGGACCGGCAGCATGCGCTCGATGTCGTCCAGGTTGAGCCGTACGCCGAAGACCTTGCCGAAGCGCTTGCGGCGCCCGTCCAGCCAGAGGTACCCGTCCGCGTCGAGCCGGCCGAGGTCGCCGGTGACCAGCAGGCCCCCGTGGTCGTCGCCGCGGGCGAGGTCGGCGGCGGTCTCGGCGTACCCGAGCATGACGTTCGGCCCGCGGTAGAGCACCTCGCCGCACACGTCCGGGGCCGTGGTCTCGGTGCCGTCCTCGAGCCGGATGCTCAGCCGCCCGCCGGGAACCGCCGGGCCGACCGAGCCGAGCTTCTCGCCCAGGCGCCCCGAAGGGAGCGTGGTCAGGCGAGGTGCGGCTTCTGTCTGGCCGTACATGACGAACAGCCGGCCGCCGACGGACGCCATCCGCTCGTGGAAGTCGCGCACCAGCTCGGGGCGCAACCGGCCGCCGGCCTGGGTGAGCGTGCGCAGGGCCGGGTGGCGGGCCGGGTCGAAGCGCAGCCGGACCAGCATCTCGTACTGCGACGGCACCAGGGCCAGGGAGGTCACCCCGAACTCGTCGATGGCGGGCCAGAAGCCGCGGCCGAGCAGCCCCTCGCCCTCGACGACCACGGTGGCCCCGGCGGTCAGGTGGGTATTGAGCACCGACATGCCGTAGCTGTAGTAGAACGGCAGCGCGCTGATCGCGACCTCGTCGCCGGTGATGCCGAGCGCCTCGACGATCGAGTCGGCGTTGGCCAGCACCGCGCGCCGGGACAGCCGGACGAGCTTGGGGTTGCCGGTCGAGCCCGAGGTGGCCAGCAGCACGGCAAGGTCGGGATGCGGCGCGGTTTTCGGGGCCGTCGCACGCACCCGGTCGGTGAGCTCCGCGGGCACCGGCCCGAGGACGGCGGCCGGCTCGAAGCGGTCCACGAGCTCCAGCAGCGTCTCGTCGGGCAGGCCGGGATCGAGCAGCGCGACCGGCCGCCCGGTCTCGAACGCCGTCACGTACTGGCACACCGCCTCGACCGTGGTCGGCATGCGCAGGAACACCATGCCGGGCGGGACGTCGGTGAACAGGTCAGGGCGCACCAGATCGCGGACGACCTCGCCGGTCGCCGCGTCGATCAGCCGCGCGTTGGGATGGCGCAGGGCGGTCACACGACCACCCCGCCGTCGACGCCGATCACCTGGCCCGTGACGAACCGGGCCCGCGGGGAGAGCAGGAACGCCACGACGTCGGCGATCTCCTCGGGCCGGCCCAGGCGGCGCAGCGGGGTGGCGGCGATCCGCTCGGCCCGCCCGGCCGCGTCCAGGGTGGACAGCATGTCGGTCTCGACGAAGCCGGGGGCGACCGCGTTGACCCGGATCCCGGCCGGGCCCAGCTCCTTGGCGGCGGCGCGCGCGAGCCCGGCCACGGCGGCCTTGGAGGCGCCGTAGACGGCCTGACCGGCCGCGCCGGAGGTTCCCATGACCGATGCCAGGAGCACAACAGCAGGTGTCGTACCGCGCCGCAGCAGCTTCACCGCCGCCTGCAGGGTGTGCGCGGCGCCGGCCGCGTTCACCGCGAACAGCCGGTCCACGGCCTCGGCGCCCATCATGCCGAGCAGCCCGGCCTCGTGCACGCCCGCGTTGACGACCAGCGCGTCGAGGCGGCGGTGGCGCTCGAAGACCGCGCGGACCATGCCGGCCACGTCGTCGGGCCGGCTCACGTCGCCGTGCACCAGCAGGTGGTCGCCGGGGATGGACTCGGCCGCGGCCTTGGCCGAGCTCTCCTCGCGGCCGTGCAGGACGATCTCGAAGCCCTCGGCGGCCAGGGTCGCCGCGATCGCCCGGCCGATGCCGCGGGACGAGCCGGTGACCAGGGCGACCCGGGGCGAGCCCTCAGCCGGCGAGCGCAACGTCGTGCTTCCCCAGGATCTCGACGGCCTTGCCGAAGGAGCTCAGGTCGATGACCTCGTCAGTGTCGATCATGACGTCGAACGCGTCCTCGATCTCGGCGATGAGCGTCAGGTGGGCCAGCGAGTCCCACTGTTCGATGCCGCGGTACTCCAGCCGGTCGACGTCGAGGTCCTCCGGCAGGCCCAGCGCCGTGCGGAACGCGGCGCGGAGACGGTCGAGGTTGCTCATCGGCGGTCCTTCGGGTCGGCGCATCCCGGGCGGCCATGCGCGAGTTGTACGGCTTGTCACGCGGTTCAACGACCTAGGAGGTCCCGAAGGTGCTGCGCGAGGCCCGCGAGTCCGACGTGGAGACGATCCGCACCTGGCGAAACCACCCCAAGACCAGGGGCGCGAGCATCCACACCGCGCTCATCACGCCGGAGGGGCACGCCCTGTGGTGGGGCAAGGTGCAGTCCGACCCGGCGCGGCGCGTGCTGATCTTCAACTATCGCGGCCGGGACTGCGGGGTCGTGACGTTCAACGACCATGATCCTTCCGCCGGTACCGCGGAATGGGGCTTCTTCCTCGACGTCGACGGCCTGGAGGCGCGCGGCGAGCTGCTTCCGGCCTGGATGGAGCTGGAGAAGGCGGCGGTCGCCTACGCGTTCGACGAGATGGGGCTGCGCGCGTTCGGCGGGCGCACCCTCGCGTGGAACAAGGCGGTCATCGCGCTGCACCGGCGCTTCGGTTTCGAAGAGATTCCTTCCCGTCGGTACACCACTGAGGTCGAAGGCACCGAGCAGCTCGTGGTGTGGACGGAGAAGTCGCGGAAGTCGCGTACAACCTGAGGCATGACCGCACCCGTCCAAGGGGGCATGGGCGACCACGACTACGTCGAGTACGTCACGGCCAGGCTGCCGGCGCTGCACCGGCTGGCCTACGTGCTCAGCGGCGACGCGCACCGCGCCGACGACCTGGTCCAGCAGACCATCACCACGCTGTACGTGAAGTGGTCGCGGGTGCGCCAGGCCGACAACCTGGACCGGTACGTGCGCAGCATGCTCGTCAACACCTTCATCGACCAGCGCCGGCTCGCCTGGTCGCGGGTCCGGCTGTTCGCCGAACCGCCCGAGCGGGTGGCGTACGAGCCGGATCAGGACGAACGGACCGCCGTGCGCCAGGCGCTCGCCCGCGTGCCCCGCCGCCAGCAGGCGGTGCTCGTCCTGCGGTTCTTCTACGACCTGCCGGTGGCCGAGGTGGCCGAGATCCTCGGCGTCTCGGTGGGCACGGTGAAGAGCCAGACCGCACACGGACTGACGGCCCTGCGCCGGCTGCTCGGCGAGCAGACCGTCGCCGCCCTGACCAAGGAGCGCTGACATGGTGGACCTGAACGAGCACAACGCCGGCGACCTGCTGCGGGCCGGCCTGGACCCCGAGTCCCCGCACCCGCCCCGCGTCTCCATCGCCGCCGCGATCCACGACGGCCGACGCCGCCGCGCGTCCCGCCGGCTCGCCGTGGCCGGCGGGGTCGCCGTCGCGATCGCGGTCGCCGTGGCGGTGCCGGCCGCACTGGCCGCGACCCGCAACGACAGCGCACCGGCCGGCCCCGACCCGACGCCACCCGCGACGCCCCACCCGGTCGTCACGGACACCGGCACGCCCGGCCCGACCCGCTCGGTCCCCCCGCCGGGCGGAACCCCCGGCGCTTCGTACGCGGCGCCGCCCTTCGCCACGGCGCCCGCTGCCTGCGATGTGCACGAACTGGCGGCCCCGGCGGGCGGGGGCCCGACGGTGGTGTCGGCGGGCTCGCCGGACGGCTCGGTGCACTACGGCCTGCGGCACCGCACCGACGGCACCGATGAGGTGGTCCGCTGGCAGGCCGGGCAGCCGAGCCTGCCGACCCTCCCCGGCGAAGATCCGCTGGTCGTGGCCGTCAACAACGGCGGCGACGCGGTCGGCAACTCGACGATCGCCGGCCGGCCCGCCGCCTGGCGGCTGCACGACGGCAAGGCCACGCTGCTGCCCGGCGAGGAGCGGGCGTTCGCGAAGGCCGTCAACATCAAGGGCGATGTGGCCGGGAACCGGGGCTCGAACGACGCGAGCGGCCGCCCGATCGCGTGGCGCGGCGGCAACCCACCGGTGGAGCTGCCCTTGCCCAGCGGCGCGACCGGCGGCCGGGCGCTGGCCATCGACTTCTGGGGCACGGTCTTCGGCTCGGTCGCCTACGGCACCGCCGAGGTACCGTACTCCTGGGACGTCAACGGCACCGGCGCCCCGCTCCCGCTGCCGCCCGGGAGCACCACCGCCGTGGTCACCAGCGCCCGCGAAGGCTGGGCGTCCGGCTTCGCGGACCAGAGCACGGCCCACCCGAAGCCGGTCCGCTGGAGCACGCTGGGCGGCATCGTCGTGGTCCTCGACGGCATCGAGTCCCCGGCGGGCGAGGTGAACGCGAACGGCTTCGTGCTCGGCCGCGCCACCGACGGCCGGGCCGTACTGCTGGCCGACGACCAGCGCATCGTTCTACCGGCGATCCTGGACCCCACCGCCGCCCGGCCGAACACGCCCGTAACCCTCAGCGACGACGGCCGAACCATCGTCGGCCAGGCAACCCGACCCGACGGCAGCTTCCAAGCCGTCGTCTGGACCTGCCACTAGAACCCAACTAGGCCCCAACTAGGACCCGGTGCGGTCTTGAGGGGGTGTGGGTGGAGCGAAGCTCCCCCACCGCTTTTCAGGACATCCAACGGTCCAACCCCGCTGCCAAGGCGCCCATACAGTGAAGAGACCTTCGCTGCCTCTAGGACACGTCGGGTATGCGGCCCGGTGAGAGCCGGTCCTCAGGATCGAGGGCCAGCTTCAGCCGGGCCGCGGTGCTTGGCAAGGGCTCCGGGCCGTAGCTGTCCACCAGTTCGCGCAGGTCCAGCGGAGCGCGCAGCAGGGTGCAGCCGCCCCCGCCGCGGGCCAGCAGGACCGTGCGGGCGGCGGTCAGCATGCCGTCGAGGCGTTCGGGGGTGATGGTGTCGGGCAGCGCGACGTGGGCGACGCCCAGGCCGACCGAGCCGCGCACGGGCACCGGCAGGCCGGCCGCGTCGCGCAGGGCGTAGACGACGGCGAACAGCTCGCTCGGCCGGCCCCAGATCTTGAGCGCCACGTCGTCGGCGGCGAACGGGTAGCGGCCCCACCAGGCGGGTGGGAGCGACTCCACGGCCGCCCCGCCGCCGAGGAGCTTGGCGGCCGACTCGGCGCGGTGGGCGACGAAGACCTCGTCGCCCTCGAACAGGGCGGCGAGCTCGGCCGGGCGCGCCCCGACCCCGCCGGGCAGGTCGGCCTCGATCGCCACCGGCTCCAGCGGTGAGGCGACCAGGGCCTCGGTGAGCTGCTGGACCTCGCGCGGGGTGGACACCGGGCGGACCACCCAGGCCCGCGCGGCCGGCAGCGGTTCGAGCCGCATGGTCGCCTCGGTGATGACGCCGAGGGTGCCGTAGGAGCCGCAGACGTACCGCTCCAGCTCGAACCCGTCGACCGCCCGCACCAGGCTGCCCTCGTCCAGCGCGACCCGCACGCCGGTCACGAGGTCCCTGGGTGCGCCGAAGCGGTGCCGGAGCGGACCGGCCTCGTTGGTCGCCAGCACGCCGCCGAGGGTCGCGGCCGGGGAGCCGACGTCGAGGGGCAGCCGGCGGTGGTGCTTGGCCAGCAGCGCGCGCAGCGCCCGCAGCGGGGTGCCGGCCGCGATCGTCGCCGTCGGGGCGCCCGGGGCGTAGTCGAGCACGCCGGTGAGCCGGCTGACGTCGAGCAGTACGTCCGCGTGACTCGGCGGCACGCCCCAGTCGAGCTTCGTGCCGGCGCCGGACGCGACGACGGACAGCCCCTCGGTCGCCGTGAAGCGCAGCACCTCGGCCACCCCGGCGGCGTCACCCGGCTCGGCCACCCAGCCGACCGGCACGCCGTCGACCGTGTCGGCCGGGCCCGCCTCCCACGCGTGGTCCGGCCCGCACGCCTCGGACAACGCCTCGATCACCGTCACCGCAGACTCCCGCTTCCCTGGTGTCACCAGCCGTGGACATGGGGAAGATCGGTCGCTGGGATTCGCGGCTGCCGGGACGACGACGACATGGTCCAGGCATTCCCAATGACACGTTCGAACTACGCCCGGAGGTCGGTTGATTCACATGGCGCGTCAACCGACACCGAACATACGTTCGAAAGCCTATGGGCTCGTCACGACAGCCGCAAGACCTACTTCAGGCAGGCCGCCCGATCGGCGGTCGCGGCCAAGGCCGCGCGCGGTCGTCACGACAGCCGCAGGACCTGCTTCAGGAACGCCGCCCGATCGGCGGTCGCGGCCACGGCCACGCAGGTCGTCACGACAGCCGCAGGACCTGCTTCAGGAACGCCGCCCGGTCGGCGGTGGCAGCGGCGAAGCCCCGCAGGTCGTTGCCGGTCGCGTAGTCCTTGCGCTGCTTGGCCCCGGCGACGGCGGCGACCAGCTCGGCGCGTTCCGCCTCGGGCACGACGGTGTCCTGGCTGCCGAACTGCAGCAGCACCGAGCGCTTGCCGCCAACGGCCACGTACGGGCCGGCGTCGAACCGGGACAGCGAGTCGAGGTACGAGTGCCAGTCCGTCGGCAGTTTCTGCTTGACCATCCAGCGCGAGAACCGGCTGGTCCCGCTGGCCAGGACGGCGCCGGTGATGCGGGACTCCAGGCCGAGCAGCACCGCGCCGAGGGCCGCCCCGGAGTGGTGCCCGGCGTAGCCGACCCGGCTGCCGTCGCAGTCGCTGCGGCGGATCAGCAGGTCGAAGGCCCGGCGCTGGGCGAGCACGGCGGCCGCCATCAGGTTGGCGTCGGCGCTCGGGTCGCCGGTCGGCTTGATCGGCAGGCTCGGGATCATGACCAGCGCCTTCATCCGGGCGATGGCGGTGGCCTCGTCGAGCAGCTTGTCGCGGTCCCCGTCGGGGCCGGTGCCCAGGACGATGGCGGGCATCCGCAGCGTGTCGCCGGGGATGTCGGCACTCACCACGTATGCGGGCACGTTGTCGTTGCCGCGGGTGTCGGAGTACGTGATGTCCTCGAGGATGATCCCGTCGCCCGTGCGGCGGTCCGTGAGGTTCGCGTTGAGCGTCGAGCCCTTGTCGTAGTTGTAGAGCTTCTTGAGCTCCGCGAGGGCGACCGGCTTGGGGACGTACCCCGAGGGGTCGAACGTCGACGCGGCCTGGGGCTCGGCACTCGGCGAGGCTGGACCGCCTGCCGAGGAGCCGTTCCCCGTTCCCGGTGTCGTCGTCGATCCCTCGGAGCACGCTTGGACCAGCATTGCTGCCAGCCCGGTCACCCCGATGTGCAACACCCCACGACGCCGCACCGGCATCCCTCCGTGGTCTCGCCCGAACTACAAGACCATGACGGTACCGGCGTCGCTCTCTCCTAGTGGACAGACCGGCGAACGACGCGCGTGGTTGCGTGTGAAAACAGGTAACGTTTCCGAGCGTGACGAGCGAGCAGCCACCGGTCGCGAAGCGTGTTCCGCACGAGCGGGTCCACCACGGCGACACTGTGATCGACGAGTATTTCTGGCTCCAGGACAAGGACGATCCGGACACGGTGGCCTACCTGGAGGCCGAGAACGCGTTCACCACGGCCGCCACCGCCCATCTCGAACCGCTGCGCGAGACGCTGTTCAACGAGATCAAGTCGCGCACCAAGGAGACCGACCTCTCGGTGCCCACCCGCAAGGGCGGCTACTGGTACTACACCCGCACCGAAGAGGGCCGCCAGTACGGCATCCACTGCCGGGTCCGCGCCGCCGAGGGCCGCGACGCCCCGCCGGAGATCGGCGACGGCACCCCGCTGCCCGGCGAGGAGGTGCTGCTGGACGGCAACGCGCTGGCGGGCGACTCGGAATTCTTCGCCCTCGGCACGTTCGACCTGAGCGTGGACGGCACCCTGCTGGCGTACAGCACCGACTTCTCCGGCGACGAGCGCTTCACGCTGCGGGTGAAGGACCTGACCACGGGCGCGGACCGGCCCGACGTCATCGAGAACGTCTTCTACGGCTCGGCCTGGTCGGCCGACGGCTCGACGCTGTTCTACACCACGGTCGACGAGGCCTGGCGGCCGAACCGCGTGTGGCGGCACGCCATGGGCACGACCGGCGACGACGCGCTGGTGTTCGAGGAGCCCGACGAGCGGTTCTGGGTCGGCATCGAGCTCACCCGCTCCGAGCGGTTCCTGCTCATCGACGTCAACAGCAAGGTCACCAGCGAAGTGCTGGTCATCCCGGCCGACGCCCCGCTGAGCGAGCCGCGCTCGATCGCGCCGCGCCGGCAGGGCGTGGAGTACTCGATCGAGCACCACGGCCACCGCTTCCTGATCCTGCACAACGACGGCGCCGAGGACTTCGCGCTGTCGTACACCTCGGTGGACGCCCCGGGCGACTGGACGACGCTGATCGAGCACCAGCCGGGCACCCGGCTGCTGCAGGTCGACGCGTTCTCCGGGCACCTCGTGGTCTCGCTGCGCCGCGACGGGCTGACCGGCATCCGGGTGGTGCCGCTGCACGGGTCCGCGCCCTACGACATCGCCTTCCCCGAGCCGCTGTACTCGGTCGGGCCGGAGGCGAACCTGGAGTACGACACCACGTCGTTCCGCCTGCACTACACCTCGATGGTGACCCCGGACTCGGTGTTCGACTGCAACCTCGACAGCGGCGCGCTGACCCTGCGCAAGCAGAAGCCGGTGCTGGGCGACTTCGACCCGGACCGCTACGAGCAGCACCGCGAGTGGGCGATCGCCGACGACGGCACCCGGGTGCCGATCTCCGTCGTGGCGCGCAAGGGCGTCCCGCGCGACGGGTCCGCTCCCCTGACGCTGTACGGCTACGGCTCGTACGAGACCTCGATGGACCCCTGGTTCTCAATCCCCCGCCTGTCCCTGCTGGACCGCGGGGTCGTCTTCGCCGTGGCCCACGTGCGCGGCGGCGGGGAGATGGGGCGGCGCTGGTACGACGAGGGCAAACTGCTGGCCAAGAAGAACACCTTCACCGACTTCGTGGCCTGCGCGGAGCACATGGTCAAGGCCGGCTGGAGCGCCCCGGACCGGATCATCGCCCGCGGCGGCTCGGCCGGTGGGCTGCTCATGGGCGCGATCGCGAACCTGGCGCCCGGAGCATTCGGCGGGATCGTGGCCCAGGTGCCGTTCGTCGACGCGCTCAACACGATCCTCGACCCGTCGCTGCCGCTGACCGTGACCGAGTGGGAGGAGTGGGGCAACCCGCTGGCCGATCCCGAGGTGTACGCGTACATGAAGTCGTACACGCCGTACGAGAACCTGGCCGAGGTGCCCTACCCGGCGATCCTGGCCGTGACCAGCCTCAACGACACCCGGGTGCTGTTCCACGAGCCCGCCAAGTGGGTGGCTCGCCTGCGCGTCACCTCCCCGTCGAGCCACGTGCTGCTCAAGACCGAGATGAGCGCGGGCCACGGCGGCCCGAGCGGCCGCTACAACGCCTGGCGCGAGGAGGCCTTCATCGCCGCCTGGCTGCTCGACAAGGCGGGCTTGGCCCAGCCGCCCGGACGTTGAACTGTCGCCGCCGGTAGCACCGGCCAAGGTTTTGAGGGGGTGTGGGTGGAGCGAAGCTCCCCCACTGTTCTTCAGGACATCGAGGGGTGAACGAAAACGCCCGTAAGACCATCCGCGACTGGGTCATTGTCCACAGCCTGTGGAGAACTTGCTGTGGACAACCCGCCGGGCGCCTGTGGATAACTTCGGCGGAACGAGCGCCCGAGCGCGGCGTGACTGTGCGGATCCACACAGGCATTACCCACAGCCTGTGGACAACTTCAGGCAAACAAGCGGGCGGCCAGGTCAGGGGCGATGTTGCCGCCACTGATCACGGCGACGGTGCGGCCGGCCGGCAACTCGTCGCGGCGGTGCAGCACCGCGGCCGTGGCCACCGCGCCGCTGGGCTCGACGATCAGCCGTGCCTTGCGGGCCAGCGTGCGGACGGTGTCGAGGATCTCCTCCTCGCTGACCGTCACGATCGCGTCGAGGTAGGTCGACAGGTGGGCCAGCGTCAGCTCGGACAGCGGCGTGCGCAGCCCGTCGGCCACGGTGCTGAGCATCCGCTCCACCGGCCAGACCCGGACCATGCCCGCGGCCAGGCTCTCGGCCGCGTCGGCGGCGACCGCCGGCTCGACCCCGATGACCGCCACGTGCGGGGCCAGCGACTTGATCGCGGTGGCCACGCCGGAGGCGAGCCCGCCCCCGCCGACCGGCACCACGACCACGTCCACGCTGGAGAGGTCCTCGAAGATCTCCAGGCCGACGGTGCCCTGCCCGGCGATGATGTCCGGGTGGTCGTACGGCGGGATCAGCGTCAGCCCGCGCTCCTCGACCAGCCGGTTGGCCTCGTCCTCGCGCTGGGCCTGCGGGACCAGGATGACCTCGGCCCCGTAGCCGCGGGTCGCCTCGATCTTGAGCGGGGTGGAGACGTCGGGCATGACCACGGTGACCGGCACCCCGAGCGCCCGCCCGGCGTAGGCGAGGGCCTGGCCGTGGTTGCCGGAGGAGTGCGTGACCACGCCGGTGCGGCGGCGCTCGAGGTCGAGGCGGTGCAGGGCGTTCGTGGCGCCGCGGAGCTTGAACGCGCCGATGGGCTGGAGGCTCTCGGGTTTGAGCCACAGCTCCTCGGCCCAGGGGCTGGGTAGCAGCGGGGTGCGCACCACGAGCCCGGAAATCCGCGCGGCCGCGTCACGGATGTCGTCCAGGTGAACGAGGTTTTGCTGGAGTGCGGTCACGGTCGCAATCCTGACATCACCCGGCCCGGATCGCCCTCGTCCCTTGTGCCGAATGAGAGATCCCTAACGTCGGCGTTCAGCCGCTGCTGTAGTAGCGGGCGGCGCCCGGATGGAGGGGGATGGGATCGGTCTGCGGGGCAGTGCCCTTGTCGAAGTTTCCGCCCTCCGGGTGCACCCGGCCCAGTTCCTGCTGGTAGTCGAAGAGCACCTTGGTGAGGTCGTGCGCGAGCTGCTCGGGCATGTCGGGCGAGACCACGATGAAGTTGCCCACCGCGATGGTGTCGATGTCGCCCGGCGTGTTGTACGTCGCCTTGGGGATCTTGGCGCCGCTGTAGACCGCACCGTACTTGCCTGTCAGCGCGGGCAGCAGCGCGTTGAGCGGCAGCACGGTGAACGCGTTGGGCTGGGTGCTGAGCAGGTCGGCGATGCCGGGCGTGGGCAGGCCGCCGGTGAAGAACAGCGCGTCGGTGGTGCCGGCCAGCATGCCCTTGGTGGTCTCGGGCAGCGAGAGCCGCTGGCGCTGCACGTCGGCGTCGGGGTTGAGCCCGCCGGCGGCCAGGATGCGCCCGGCCAGGATGTCCGCGCCCGAGCCCGCCGAGCCGGTCGACACCCGCTTGCCGCGCAGGTCGGAGAACTTGGTGATGCCCGCGCCCTTGCGCACTACCAGGTGCACGTAGCTCTTGTAGATCCGGGCCAGGGCGACGACCTTCTGCGGCTTGCCGTCGAAGGCGTTCTTGCCCGCGTAGGCGTCGGCCGCGGTGTCGGCCAGGGTCAGCGCGACGTCCATGTCGCCGGTCGCGACCCGCTGGATGTTCTCGCCGGACGCGCCGGTCGCCTCCGCCCGCGCCTCGTAGCCGGCCACGTGCTTGGTGATCAGGTCGGCGTACCCGCCGCCGAGCGAGTAGAAGACGCCGGTCGTGTTGCCGGTGGCGATGAACAGCCGGCCGCCGTGGTACAGGTCGGCGCCCGGCCGCGCGGACGCGCTGGCGCACCCGGCGGTGGCGAGAACCACCGCCGCGAGGAGCAGTACCGCGAAATTCCTGATCTTCAAGCGGACCTTCTCAGCCAGGCTCAGCGGGACAGGGCGTCGCGGGGCAGCGGGTCCAGGGCGTCGGCGACGCGGTGGACCAGCATGGCGGTCTCGTAGCCGACCTGGCCGAGGTCGCAGCCGGGCGCCGCGAGGACGCCGAGCAGCGCGCGGTCGCCGACGGACATCACGATCATGACGCCGCCGTCCATGTCGACGATGGTCTGCCGCACGTGGCCGGCCTGCATGACCCGGGCGGCACCGAACACCAGGCTGGCCAGGCCGCTGATCACGGCCGCGAGGTGGTCGGCCTGGTCGATCGGCAGGTCGGCCGAGGCGGCCAGGCGCAGCCCGTCGCCGGACACGGTGATGGCGTGGGCCACGTCGGGCACCTGTCGCGCGAAGCTCACCATCAGCCAGTCGAGCTGTCCGGCGCCGTGGGTTTGCTGAGACATCATGATTCCTTGCCTGGTTGTCCTGGAGCGGTGCTGGTGGTGCGTCGAGCGGCCGCCGAGACCCCCTCGGCGAACGCGGACAGCCGGGACCGGATCTGCTCCGGATCGACCGCCGCGGCGCTGCGGCTCTCGGCAGGTGGTGCGGTGGTTTCCGGCGCCAGCTGGGCACCGGGACGACGACGAGGAAGATGTTGGTCCTGCTCCGACATCGAGCCACCTCCGGCACTGGAGGACGGGCTCCCCGGGCGTGGCGGCCACGTGCCGGGGGAGCCCCAGGTGGTTTGCGCGCTGTACTGGGGCGGCCGGACCGGCGCGGCCGCCGGTGGGGTGTCGGCCACCTGGGGCATGCCGCGCGGCGGGGTGTGACCGCCCGGCCTGCCCTGCGGCGGCGCCGGCGGCGGGGTGACGAGCCCGCCGGCACCGGGATTTCCGCTGCTCAGATAGGGACGGAACCACGGCGCCACGCCACCGGCCGACGCGGCCGCCTGGGTGGCGACGGGCTGGGGCTGGGGCTGGACCGCGGGCTGCGGCTGGGGCTGCCGCTGCTGCGGGATGAGTGCGGGCTGGCGCTCGAGCGGGGCGCCCACCGTCGAGGGCACCTGCACGGGCCGGCTCGGCGGCGCCTGTACCGCCGGAATCGTCACGGTCGGCGCCTCGCGCCCGGACGGCAGGGCGGACACCTGCTCCAGGAGCCGGTGCGGCAGCGCCACGTAGGCGATCGTGCCGGAGCCGGTGGTCTGCAGCTGCACCCGGACGCCGTGGCGGGCCGCGAGGTGGGAGACCACGTGCAGGCCCATGGTGCCGGCGGCGGCACTGGACAGCGCGCTCGGCACGGCCAGCCGGGAGTTGATCTCGGCGAGGCGGGCCGGGAGGATGCCGATGCCCTGGTCGTGCACGCGGATCATGGCGCCGTCGGTGGTGGCCCGCGCGTCGACGGTCACCGGCTCGGTCGGCGGCGAGAACGCCGTCGCGTTCTCCAGCAGCTCGGCCAGCAGGTGCACGAGGTCACCGACGACCGGCCCGGTGATGGCCAGGTCGGCCGGCTGGAACTCGACCCGCGCGAAGTCCTCGATCTCGGACGCGGCGGCGGTGATGACCGCGCCGAGGCCGACGGCCTTGGTCTGCGGGCGGCCGGGCTCGCCGCCGGAGAGGACCAGCAGGTTCTCCCCGTTGCGGCGCAGGCGGGCGGCGAGGTGGTCGAGGGCGAAGAGCCGGGCCAGCACGTCGGGGTCGGTCTCGTCGCGCTCGAACTCGTCGAGCAGGCGCAGCTGTCGGGTGATGAGGGTACGGATGCGCCGGGCCAGCACCTCGGCCATGCGCCCGACGTCGACGCGCAGCTCGGCCTGCTCACCGGCGAGGCGCAGGGCGGTGCGGTGCACGGTGCTGAACGCCTCGGCCACCTGGCCGACCTCGTCGTTGAGGGCGGCGATGCCCCGGGTGACCTCGGCCGCGGTCTGGCCGCCCTCCATGACCGAGGGGGCCGGGGCCGACGAGCCGGCCGAGACCGCGTTGATGGCGTCGGGCAGGTCGCGCCGGGCCACCTGCAGGGCCGCCCCGCGCAGCGAGTTGAGCCGGCGGGCCGTCCGCACGGCCAGGACGATGGCGATGGCCAGGGCGCCGAGGGCCAGCAGCACCGTGACGAACCCGGTGGCCCAGGCCCGGCGGCTGGCGCCGACGGCGATCTGCTCGGCCCGGGCGTCGAGGCTGTCGGCGATGTCGACGCTGACGATGCTGACCCGGCGGATGACGCCGCTCTGGGCCACGAACCAGGCGTCGGCGTCGACCCGGAGGCCGGCCGGGTCACGCTCGGCGTCGCGCACCTTGGCGGTCATGCTGTCGGCGTTGTCGACGTCCGTGCCGCGCACCTCAGCGGTGTACAACTGCAGCTCTTCGCTCGTGGCGACCCGCCGGAACTCGGCCTCGCGCTGGCCCCGGGCGCCCTCGACCAGGGCCAGGTTGCCCAGGTCGCCGGGCTGCAGGTTGCCGCGGCTGAAGATGGTGCGCAGCAGGTCGCGCTTGACGGCCGAGTAGTGCTCGACGAAGGCGCTGGCGGCCAGGGCGCGGGCGGCGTTGGAGAGCTCGATGTCCTCGATCTGGCCGGGGACGGCGTCGGCCACGGCGAGCAGCGCGTCGGCCAGGCCGCCGTAGACGACGTCGGTGACCAGGACGATGGTGGCCGTACCGTTGTCGATGGCGGCCCGGGTGAAGCCCAGCTGGCCGTAGTTCTCGCCGGCCACCCGGACCCGGGTGCTCAGCGCGGGCACGGCGTCAACGGCCTTGGCGGCGTCGGCGAAGAACCGCGACGCGGCCTGGTCGGTGCGCGCCCGCTGGGCGGTGACCAGGGCGGAACCGCTCTGCCCACCGCGCTGGCGGAGCGCGGCCGTCTCGGCGAGCTCGCGCTCGATCTCATGGACGAACAGCACCGCGCTGGTGGCGGTGATGGTCAGCGTGCGGGCGTGCCCGGCGTCGCGGGCCGAGTTCACCGCGTTCGTGACCTGGATGCCGCCCAGGATGAACAGGCCGACCATCGCCACGATGATCGGCGCGAGGAGCTGCGCGCGCACGGACCGGAGCAGGCCCGCGCGCGGACCACCGCCCCGCCGGTGACCGGCCACGGAGGTGTCCGTGCCAGCCGTACGGCGCGTCGGTCCGCCGGGGCTCACGCCGTGCCTCGGCACCGGGGCGCGGGAGGGGCCGCTGCCTGCCACCGCCTGGCCTCCTAAAAGTAGCGGCTCCGTTACGGAGAGTGCCGAAGAGAGCGCTCCAACACGGGGGTGTCGAAGTTGGATCCACTACGGAACACGATCAGGCACGCTACTGGAAGAGGTCGGATCCCTAAAGAGTCCTTAGCCGAACGGCCGAGTCGTTCTGACTATGCGTGACGCCGGCGTCGCACAACGAACCAGGTTGCGGCTCCGGCGAGCACCACGACGGCGCCAAACAAGATCCACATGGCCGAATGACCGGATGATGCTTCCACGGACGCGGGGGTCGGCGAGATCTCCCCGGGGGTCGGCCCGGCGCTCGCGGCGGGGCCCCCGGGCACCCCGGCGGCCGGGGTCGACGGCGACCCGAGCGGACGGCCCGTCGGCGCCACGGGCGTCGCGAGCGGCGGAATCGTTCCAAGATCGGCCGGACCGGTAAGGGTCGGCGAGGGACCCATCGGTTCCAGGATGGCCGGCGGGCCGGGCAGGGGCGGGCCGGGCGGCGGCGTCGGCCCGAGGGCCGCGCCGCCGATCAGCAACGCGGCCACGAGCGACTTCACGTCCGTCCCAACGGCAGCCGCGGCGACGGGTTGAGCCTTTTGCGCGGGTTAAGCGCAGCTAAAGTCGATCAACCGCGACGGTCGTTACGCCGAACCTGGGCCGGGACGGCCTCGTCCTCGCGCAGGTTCTGCATGAACTTGTAGAACAGCGCGGCGGACAGCACCACGCAGACGGCCAGCACCGTCGCCGCGGTCAGGGCGGCTCGCGAGGTCGCCACCCAGCCGGCGTCGGCGAGCAGGACGAGCAGCCACATGGCGGCCGTCGCCTTCAGGACGCGGTTGCGGTATCGACTCATGACGAGATGGATACCCCGCCGCGCGAATCTCACTCCTCGATCTACTCCTCGGTGAACACCGCCACCGTGCGTGCCGGGACGGTGAACGATCCGTGCGCACTGTCGAACGTGGACTGCCGGGCCACCGGGTCGGCCGAGGCCGCCTGGACCGGGTGCAGCGCGACGTGGGCCCCGCGGTAGGCCGCGACGGTCTGCGTGGTGGCCACCGCGCCCGCGTTGAACACCACGATCAGCGAGCGCCAGTGCCCGTCCAGGCCACGGGCGTCCAGCACCATGGTGATCACGCCCGGCGTGGCCTGCGCGCCCGACAGCGGGAAGCTCAGCCGCTGCTGGACCTGGGCCGCGGTGCCCAGCGAGAACACCGGCGAGCCGGCCCGGATGCGCTGCAGCTCCTGGAAGCGGGCGGACGCCAGGTCGATCGCCGCGCAGTCCGGCACCAGGGCCGGGTCGGCCAGCAGCGGCTGCGCGTACGGCCACTTGTCCTGGTTGTCCGCCGCCGGTGGGAGCCCGGCGCCGAAGCCGTTGCCGTCGGCGCAGTCCCAGCGGATCTGGTTGAACCAGTCGCCGGAGTTGAACGAGTTGCGGTCCAGCGACTTGGAGCGCAGCCGGTCGGAGCCGGTGGTGACGAAGCCGGTGCCCTGCCCGAGGATCGTCGTGGCCAGCGCGAGCACCTGCAGCCGGGCCCGCTGTTCGGCGGTCGTGGTGGTGGGCAGCTTGAACGCCATCGTGTCGTACAGGATCTCGTTGTCGTGGGCGTCGACGTACGTCACCGCCTCGCTCGGCGCGCGCGTGTAGCCGGCCGGGGAGCCGTTGTAGTCGACCTGCGCGCCGGTGACCCGGTGGCCGGTCGAGTCGGTGAACTCGTACGCGGCCAGGTTCCCGGTCAGCCCGACCTGGATGAGGTCCTGGTAGTGCAGCAGCCGGGTCTTCTGCTCGGCGGCCGAGCCGTTGACCGGGTCGCCGTTGGGATCCGTGAAGAGCCCGGTGGCGAAGCCCTGGATCCGCGGGTTGCCGTCGAACGGGCCGCCGCCGCGCACCGCGTCGCGCAGCCGGTCGTTGAAGGTCCCCACGCCGGTGCCGGCCATGTTGGCCTGGGTCGCCTGCACGAACCGGGCGTCGCCGGCCACCTCGCCGAAGTTCCAGCCCTCGCCGTACAGCAGGATCTTCTTCCCGTCCACGCCGTCCTTGGCCACCGTGAGCTGGTCGAGGGCGGCCCGCACGGCCATGATGTTCGCCTTCGGGTGGTGGCCCATCAGGTCGAACCGGAAGCCGTCGACCTTGTACTGCCGGGCCCACTGCACGATCGAGTCGACGACGAGCTTGCCCATCATCGCGTTCTCGGGCGCGGTGTTGGCGCAGCACGTCGAGTTGGCCACGGCGCCGTCGTCGAGCAGCCGCTGGTAGTAGCCGGGCACGATCTGGTCGAGCACCGAGTACTGGTCGGTGCCGGCCGAGGTCGTGTGGTTGTACACGACGTCCATGACCACCCGCAGGCCCGCGTTGTTGAGCCCGGCCACCATCTGGCGGAACTGGGTGATCCGCGGGGTGCCCTGCGGGTCGGTCGCGTACGAGCCCTCGGGCGCGTTGTAGTGGAACGGGTCGTAGCCCCAGTTGTAGCCGTCCCGGTCGGCGACCTGCGCGATGCAGGCCTGCTGCTGCGGGGAGTCCGGCGGCAGCGCGGCCAGGTCGCACGGCGGCTGGGCCTGGTCGGCGCGCACCTCGGGGATGGTCGAGATGTCGAAGACCGGGAGCAGGTGCACGTACGACGTGCCCGCCTGGGCCAGCTGCCGCAGGTGCGTCATGCCGGCCGACTGCGGCTGGGCGAAGGCGAGGTACGTCCCGCGCTGCGCGGCCGGCACCGTGTCGTCCGCGATGGAGAAGTCGCGTACCGACAGCTCGGTGATCTGCGGTCGGGCCGGGGCCGGCGGCTTGCGCAGGTCGCCCCAGCCGGACGGGCGCAGGGCCGGGTCGCTCAGGTCGCTGAGCTGGCTGTGCGTGCCGTTGGCGGCGAGGGAGACGGAGTACGGGTCGGTGACGCTCGCCGTGGTGACCGCGTGGATCGCCGGCTGGTAGGCCGTGACCCGGAACTTGTAGTAGACGTTCTTCCAGCTCTTGTCGCCGGTGGCGGACCACACGCCGGTGCGCTCGTCGCGGCGCATGGCCACGACCTGCGGCGCCTTGGTGAGGTCGCGGTACAGCTCCAGCGCCACGGTCTGCGCGGTCGGCGCCCAGACGCTCACGCCGGGCTTCCCGCCGTCGAAGGTCGGACCGAGCTTCGCGCTGAGGGCGGCACCGTAGAGGTCGTCCAGGGCCCCGGCCAGCTGCACCCCGGTCGCCTCGGTGACCTGCCCGGACACGTCCCGCTCGACGGCCACGAGCTGGCCCTTGAGCGCCGCCGTGAAGGCCTCGCGGTCGCCGCCGAGATGGAACGTCTGGTACGCCCACAAGTGCGGGAACTTCGCCCGCTGGGTCTCGGTCAGGTTGCCCGGCACGGCGCTCATCGGGATCTTGGTGCCGTTGCCGATGAGCTGCCCGTCGACCACCTTGAGCCCGCCGGCCGGGGCGGACCACAGCTCGTAGCTGTGCCCGTCGGTCGGCCCGGCCCGCCACGCGACCGTGTTCCGGTCGATCCACACGGCCTTGGCCTTGTTCACGTCCGTGTCGGGCGTGCCCTGGTCCGGGATCGGCAGCAGGTACTTCTCCTGTCCGGCGAGGATCCACACCTCGTGCCCGACGGTGACGAGGTCCAGCGCCTGGTCGGCCGGCAGGTCCTTGGTGTCGCCCTTGTGCACGATGTAGTTGAGCAGCGGGGCGTTCTCGGCCAGCGGCACCGTGAACTTCACTCCGAACGCGTCGGTGCCGGACGGCTGCAGCGGGCTGCCCCAGTCGGTGCCGGTCGCCGCGCCGGTCCACACGTGCAGGCCCCAGCCGTCGTAGTCGCCGGCCGGGCGCCGGTAGTGCAGCACCGCGGTGTGCTCGGCCGCGGCCCGCGTCGGGTGCACGGTCGCCTCCATGGACCGCACCCACGCCTCGCCCTGGGCGCTGGGCAGCACCGACTGGTCCGGGCCGGGGTCCTTGGTGTCGCCGTTGTGCACGATGAAGTTCACCGGCTTGCTCGGGTCGGCCACCGGCACGTGCCAGTAGGCGCCGTAGTCGTCGACGCCGTCGGGCCGGCGCGGATTGGGCCAGTCGGTCGCGGTACCGGCGGCCAGACCGTCACCCCACAGGTGCAGGCCCCACCCGGTGTAGTTCCCGTCGGGTCGTCCGTAGTGGATCGAAACGCTGCCGGTGGCGGCCGCCTGGGAGGTGTAAATGGTCGCATCTCCTTGCTTGAGCCAGATCTCCGGATGTTTCGTCGGATCCAGCGATCGGTCCGCCTCCACGTCCTTGACCCCGTTGCCGTCGATCACCAGGAAGCCCATGTTCGCGGCCCCCGGCTTCAGCTTGACCCATGCGAAGCGCCCGTACGAGTCCTCTCCCGCGAATGGCGCGCTCGCCGGCCAGGTCATCGGGTCCTGGATGTCACCCCAGGCGTAGACGCCCCAGCCGGTGTAGTCGTTCGCCGGCCGCTGATAGTGCACGATCGCGTAGTCGGGCGCGGCCGCACTCGGCGCCGTGCCGACCTTCGTGGAGATCTTGGCTTCGGTGGTACGGCCGGAGCCGTCCCGGACCACCGCCTTGTACTCGAGCTTCGTGCCCGCCGCGAGCCCGTCGAGGTCGTGATAGGCCGAGTACGGACCGGCCTGGTCGGTGCCGAGCAGCTGCCAGGCGCCTTCGCCGACGCGGGCCGCGAACGTGACGCTCGACAGCGGGTCCCCGGTCACGTCGGCCCGGACCTGGGCCACGCCCGCCGGCGCCGGGTCGACCGCGAGGGTGAGCTGCGGCTTGGCGGTCGCCTTCTTGATCTGGCCGCGGGCCTTGAACACCACCGTGGTCAGGGCCGGGATGCTGAGCTGGAGCTGGCCGTTGCCCGCCGTGGCGGCGATCGCGCCGGTGCTCGGGTACAGCTGGTCGAACGTGGTCGTCGCCATGGACGTCGGCACCGTGACCGTCTTCGTGCCGGTGCCGTTGTTGCTGGCCACCACGTACTCGACCCGCTGGTCGGGGTCGATGCGGGAGAAGGCGAAGACGTTCTGGTCGGCGTACCGCGTCACCTGCACGCCCTGGCGCAGGCCCGGGTTGTGCTCGCGCAGGTCGGCCAGGCTCGCGATGGTCCGGTAGATCGGATGGCTCGTGTCGTAGTGCGACACCGCGTGGGTACTGTCGGTGCCCAGGATGTCGTCGTCGAGGTAGTCCGCCGTCCTGGTGGCGAACATGTCCTGGCGCGCGTCCTTGTCCCCGCCGGCGCCGGTGAAGCCCTGCTCGTCGCCGGAGTAGACGACCGGCTGGCCGCGGGTCAGGAACATCAGCTCGTGGCCGAGCTCGTCGCGGCGCAGGTGGGTGGCCGGGTCGGTGCCGCCGGTGGCCACGAAGTAGCCGAAGCGGCCCATGTCGTGGTTGCCCAGGAACGTCGGCAGGCCGTTCGCGTTCGTCCCGGGCGAGATGTACATGTCGTCCTGGGCGTACATGTCGGCGAGCTCCTGGCCCGAGCCGCCCTTGGCCGCGAAGTCGGCCGCGGCCTGCTGGAACGGGAAGTCCAGGGTGCCCGGCAGCCGGCCCTTGCGCACGTACTGCGAGTCGAAGGCCGGGTTCGCGTCGTACACCTCGCCGAACATGAAGAAGTCGTTCTTGCCGGCCCGGTCGGCGGCGGCGTCCACGCCCTTGACGAACTGCGGCCAGAACTGCATGTCGACGTGCTTGGCGGTGTCGATGCGGTAGCCGTCGATGCCCGAGTCCTTGACCCAGTCGGCGTAGATCTTCGTCATGCCCTGGACGACCTCGGGGCGCTCGGTCCACAGGTCGTCGAGGCCGAAGAAGTCGCCGTACTCCGAGTTCTCCCCGCTGAACGTCGAGTCGCCCCGGTTGTGGTACATCAGCGGGTCGTTGAGCCAGGCCGGCTTCTTGACGGTCTGGTCGGCCGCGCTCGGGAACACCGGCGTGTAGGGGAACGACTGGGCGTTGACCGGCGGGAACCCGTGCGTGCCGTCGGCGTAGTTCCGGTCGTCGAACTTGTTGCCGTTGGCGTCCTTGTACGGGTAGTCGGTCTTGTCGCGGTACGTGTACTGGTTCTGCGCGTACCGGATGACGTCCGCGGTGTGGTTCGTGATGACATCGAGGTAGATCTTGATGCCGCGGTCGTGCGCCTTCTTCGTGAGCACCTTGAGGTCGTCCCTGGTGCCGAAGTGCGGGTCGATCGCGGTGAAGTCGGTGATCCAGTAGCCGTGGTAGCCGGCCGAGACGTCGGCCCCGCTGCCCTGCACCGGCCGGTTCTTGAACACCGGCGCGAGCCAGATCGCGGTGGTGCCCAGGCCCTGGATGTAGTCGAGCTTGTCGATCACGCCCTTGAGGTCGCCGCCGTGGTAGAAGCCCTTGTCGGTGGGGTCGAAGCCGGTGCTGAGCCGGTCGCCCGGCAGCCCGCCGGTGTTGTTGGCCGGGTCGCCGTCGGCGAAGCGGTCGGCCAGCACGAAGTAGAACTGCTCGGCCCGCTTCGCCTTCTTGCCCTTGCTGTCCTTGTTGTCCAGCAGGCTGGCGGCCGAGGGCTCGCTCGACCACTCCGGCACGCCCTCCGCCGAATAACTCGTTGGCTGCTGCGGTACGTCCGGTGTGCGCGGATTGTCGCCCGGCATCGCGGCGAGCACGGCGAGGGTGGTCAGGATGCCCAACGTGAGGTGCTTGGCGGACGGCATGGCGGGGCCTACCTCTCTGGCGAGGTGGGCACCGTATCGATCGATGGAGATCCTTACAAGCCTTGACAGCTAGCCTTTGAGCGTTGTCGTGATCGCTTCGCTGATCTGCCGCAACTGTTCGATCTGCTGCGGGGTGAGCGGATCGAACAAATGCGTGCGAACCGTTTCGACATGGCCCGGAGCGGCCGAAACCAGGGCGGCGAAGCCCTCGTCGGTGAGGTCGGCGAACTGGCCGCGCTTGTCGTCGTCGCAGTCGCGGCGCTTGACCCAGCCGCGCGACTCGAGTTTCGTGACGGCGTGCGAGAGGCGGCTGCGCGACGAGCGGGTCTGGACCGCCAGCTCGCTCATGCGCAGCGAGCGGCCCTCGGCCTCGGAGAGCACGACGAGGATCTCGTAGTAGGCGTGCGGCATGCCGGCCTCGTGCTGCAACTCGCGGTCGAGCCGGTCGATCAGCAGCGTGGTCGCGCTGTAGAAGGCGCGCCAGGCGGCCTGCTCTTCGTCGTCGAGCCAGCGGGTCATGCTTGCATTTTTGCACGCGCAGAAAACTTCTTACTGGAGACCAGTTGACGGATTTGCCGGACCCGAATCGCGCGAGCCCCTACGATTTTCTGGTCAACGACTATCTGCGCGCCGTCGAGCAGGCCCTGGACGGCGTTCCCGCGAATCGGCGAGCCGAGCTGCTCGCCGATCTCTCCACGCACATCTCGGCCAGGCGGGCCGAGCTGGGGCCGCAGGAGACCGAGGTCGAGGTGCGCTCCATCCTCGACCTGCTCGGCGACCCTTCCGACGCGGCGGCCGCGCTCGACGAGCGGGAGTACGACGAACCGATCGAGATCGCGCCGAAGAAGAAGTCGGCCGCGCTCATCTGGGTCCTGATCACCATCGCCGCATCCGTGAGCCTCTGCCTGCTCGGCGTCCTCGCGATCGGCCTGCTGGCGTTCTTCCTGCGCGGGTGACCGCCCTCGGCGCGAGGGCGGCCACCCTGTGATCGGCCTGCTCGGCTAGCGGACGGTGCCGGCCGAGCCGGTGCCCCGGCGGACCGGTTCGGCGCAGGCCAGCAGCTTGCCGTGGCCCAGGAACTCGATCGCCGTGGCCGCACCGATCTCGGCCATCGGCGTGTACGTGTGGCCGAGCGCGCCCAGCGCCTTGCCCTCGGCCGAGTCGATGAACGCCGGCTCCGCGGTGACGCTCGCGGTGTTGCGCTGCGAGGCGCGCGGGGCGGCGACCGCCTGCGGCAGGCTCATGCCCAGGTCGAGCCGGTTGACCAGGATCTGCAGGACGGTGGTGATGATCGTCGAGCCGCCGGGCGAGCCGAGCGCGAGGAACGGCTTGCCGTGCTGCAGCACGATCGTCGGGGCCATCGAGCTGCGCGGCCGCTTGCCGGGGCCGGGCAGGTTCGGGTCCTCCGCGGTGCCCTGCGTGTTGGTGAAGTTGAAGTCGGTCAGCTCGTTGTTGAGCAGGAAGCCGCGGCCCGGCACGACGATCCCGTTGCCGCCGATCTGCTCGATGGTCAGGGTGTACTCCACGACGTTGCCCCACTTGTCGGCGACCGTGAGGTTGGTCGTCGACTGGCCCTTGTCGGGGCTCGCCCCGCCGGTACCGGTGGCGCAGCGGTCATAGCGCCCGTCGGGCTTGCCGGGCAGGACGGGCTTGGCCGCCGCCCGGGCCGGGTCGATCTGGCAGGCCCGCTCGCCCGCGAAACCATCGGTCAGCAGGGCGTCGAGCAGCGAGCGGGAGGTGTAGTCGCCCACGTAGCGGTTGCGGTCGGCGAAGGCCAGGGCGCTGGCTTCGAGGTACCGGTGCAGGGCCTGGGTCTTGTCGAGCTTGGACAGGTTGGAGCGTTCGAGGATGTTCAGCGCCTCGCCGGTCGTCGAGCCGCCGGACGACGGGGTGGCCATGCCGTAGACGTCGTAGCCGCGGTAGGAGATCCTGGTCGGCGCGGGGTTGCGCACGTCGTAGGCGCGCAGGTCGTCCAGCGTCATGCCGCCCGGGCGGATCGGGTATTGCCAGGCCTGGCCCGGGTTCGCGGCCAGCGGCGGGTGTTGGACGGTGGAGACGATGTCCCGGCCGACCTCGCCGCTGTAGAACACGCCGGTGCCGCGCCGCGCGACGAGGTCGTAGGTCGCGGCCAGATCCGGGTTGCGCAGCTTGGTGCCGACCGCGGGCGCGGCGCCGCCGGGCAGGAACAGCTTCGCCGTCGGCTCGAACTGGGCGAACGCGGCGGCGTTGTCCTTGACCTGCTGGTTGAAGGTGGCGTCGACGAGGAAGCCGTCCCGGGCGACCTGGGCCGCCGGGCGCAGCGCGGACGCGAGCGGGCGGCTGCCCCAGCGGCGGGCCGCCTCCTGCCAGGTGGCCAGGGAGCCGGGCACACCGGCCGACAGGCCGCTGACCCGCGCCTCCTGGAACGCCATGGGCAGGCCGGTGGCCGGGTCGACGAAGGCGGTCTCGCCCATCGAGCGCGGCGCGGTCTCCCGGCCGTCGAGGGTCGAGACGCGGCCGGTGCGGGCGTCGTAGTACACGAAGAATCCGCCGCCGCCGATGCCGGAGGAGAACGGCTCGGTCACGCCCAGGGTGGCCGCGACCGCGAGCGCGGCGTCGACCGCGTTGCCGCCGTCGCGCAGCACCTTGAGGCCGGCCGCGGTGGCAGTGGGATCGACGGACGCCACCGCCCCGCCGTAGCCCGTGGCCGTTGGACCATTCGTCGCCGGCTTGCTGGCGGCCGCGGGGACGGCCGGTAACAGCAGGACCGGCAGCAGGACGAGGGGAATGAGCCTTCGCACGGGTACCTCCCAGAGAGATCGACGGCGATCGCTCATATCTGCCTACCCGCCGCTGCCCTCCGGCACAACCCGGAACGTGCGGCGGTACGCGCTCGGGGCGACCCCGATCGTGTTCTGCAGGTGCTGGCGCAGCCCGGCGGCCGTGCCCAGACCGGAGCGGCGGGCGACCACCTCGACCGGCAGCTCGGTGCTCTCCAGCAGGGCGCGGGCGTGGTCGACGCGCCGCTGCAGCAGCCAGCGCGCCGGGCTCACCCCGGTCTCCTCGCGGAACCGGCGGGTGAACGTGCGCACACTCATGTTCGCGTGCACGGCCAGGTCGTGCAGCGACAACGGCGCATCCAGCCGTTCGGCCGCCCACGAACGGGTGGCGGCCAGGGTGGCGTCGGCGGGGCGGGGCAGCGGCCGCTCGATGTACTGGGCCTGCCCGCCGTCCCGCCACGGCGGCACCACGCTGCGCCGGGCCGCGCGGTTGGCGACCTCGCTGCCGAAGTCGGTGCGCACCACGTGCAGGCACAGGTCGATCCCGGCGCCGACGCCGGCGCTGGTGAGCACGTCGCCGTCGTCCACGAACAGCACGTCGGCGTCGAGCTTGACCTGCGGGAAGAACTCCCGGAACCGCTCCGCCCACCACCAGTGCGTGGTGGCCGGCCGCTCGTCGAGCAGCCCGGCGGCGGCGAGCACGAATGCTCCCGTACAGATGGACATGATTCTCTTGCCCTTGTTGTGGGCGTCCTGGAGAGCCTGTTTGACGGTTGGATCCAGCGTCCCTCGCTCGACGGGATCGCCGGCGTGGATGCCGGACACCACCACGGTGTCGGCGCGTTCGAGCAGCTCCAGGCCGTGATCAGGGACGACCTTGAAGCCCGCCGAGGCCGTGATCGGTTGTCCGCCGGGCGAGCAGACCAGGATCTTGTATTTCCGGTTGCCCAGCTCGTCCCGTGCTGTGCCGAAGATCTGCGTCGGGGTGCCGAGGTCGAACGGAACGAGTCCGTCCAGGGCGAGGATGGCGACCAGGTGCTTGTCGGTCATGGCTCAATTCTTGCGCATGATGGCTGCCGGGCCACTCGTCCGCCCGTACCGAATCCGCTGGAATGGTTCTGTGAAGAGACTGCACCCGGCCTGGCTCGTCGCCGCCGTCGCATTCGTCGCCCTCGTCGGCGCGGCGGGCTTCCGCGCGACGCCGGGCGTGCTGATCCACCCGCTGCACGACGAGTTCGGCTGGTCGCTGGGGACGATCTCCCTCGCGGTGTCGATCAACCTGCTGCTGTTCGGCCTGACCGCCCCGTTCGCGGCCGCGCTGATGGAGCGGTTCGGCATCCGCCGGGTCGTCGCGTACGCGCTGCTGCTCGTCTCGGCCGGCAGCGGCCTGACGGTCTTCATGAAGCACAGCTGGGAGCTCATCGCGCTGTGGGGCGTGCTCGTCGGGCTCGGCACCGGCTCGATGGCCCTGGCGTTCGTGGCCACCATCACCGGCCGCTGGTTCGTGCACCGCCGCGGCCTCATCACCGGTGTGCTCACCGCGGGCGGGGCGGCCGGCCAGCTCGTCTTCCTGCCGCTGCTCGCGCTGCTCACCGACGCGCACGGCTGGCGCGCGGCCGCGCTCACCGTGGCCGGGGCCGCCCTCGCCGTGGTGCCGCTGGTCCTGTGGCGGCTGCGGGACCACCCGTCCGAGCTGGGCGTGGCACCGTACGGCGGCGAGTTCGTGGAAGCTCCCGTCGCGACCGGCGGCGCGGCCCGGCGGGCCCTCGGCGCCCTGCGGCTGGCGTCCCGCAAGCCCGCGTTCTGGTTGCTGGCGGGCGGCTTCGCGATCTGCGGGGCGACCACCAACGGCCTGATCGGCACCCACTTCATCCCGGCCGCGCACGACCACGGCATGACCGAGCCGACGGCCGCCTCGCTGCTCGCGCTCATCGGCCTGTTCGACATCGCGGGGACGATCGCCTCGGGCTGGCTGACCGACCGCATGGACAGCCGGGTCCTGCTCGGCTGGTACTACGCGCTGCGCGGCCTGTCGCTGCTCGTCCTGCCGATGCTGTTCGCGGCGACGGTGCGGCCGAGCATGCTGGTGTTCATCCTGTTCTACGGCCTCGACTGGGTCGCGACGGTACCGCCGACGGTCGCCCTCTGCCGCGAGTACTTCGGCGCCAGCGGTCCGGTCGTCTTCGGCTGGGTCTTCGCGTCGCACCAGTTCGGAGCGGCGATCGCGGCGACGGCCACCGGTCTGCTGCGGGACCGGCTGGGTAACTACGACCTGGCCTGGTACATCGCGGGCGGGCTGTCGATCTCGGCCGCTGCCTTGTCGCTGCTGCTGTTCCGGACCCGGAACGCGTCGACGGCGGCAACCCCTTCGGTCGCCGCCGTCGCTGCTTGATTCTTTTTGGCTACGCGTTTTGGTACGCGTTCTTCCTGCGGCGGGTCGCGAACAGCAGCGATCCGCCGCCGAACATCGCTGCCAGGCCGAGCTGGAGCATCGCCGCGATCGGCGCGCCCGTCACGGCGAGCCCGCTGGTGTGGGTGACGGCACTCTGCGCCTGCACGGTGATCGCCATCTTCAGGCTGTGCGGCTGACCGTTCGGCCCGACGCCGGCGGCCACCAGCGAGTGCGCCCCCACCACCAGGTCCGGCGGCACCCGCACGGGCTTGGAGAAGTTGCCCTGCCCGTCGGTGACGACCGTGCCCAGTTCGAGCGGCTGCGAGTACACGACGATGGTCGCCGTCGAGTAGGGCATGAAGCCCGTCCCGATGACCACGATGTCCTGCCCCGGCGTGGCCGTGTTGATCAGACCCTGATCGGTGGTGAGCGTCAGGTTCGTCTCCGGCGGCGTGCTCGGAATCGCCGGCGCGCTCGGCGTGACCTCGGCCGACGGCCCCGTCGCCACGGAGTCCCCGAGCGGGTTGTTGGCGACCACGGTGACCGTGTACGTCGTGCCGGCCGTCCCGCCCATCACGCACGAGGTGACCGCCGCCGAGCTGGTCGAGCAGGTGGCCGGACCCGGCTTGGCGATCGCGGTGTACCCGGTGATCCCGGTCAGGTTCTGCGGCGCCACCCAGTTCACGGCGATCGAGGAGACCCCGCCGGTCGCGGTGACCGACCCGGGGGCCGGGGTCGCCGGGCTGACCGTGAACGTCTGCGGGACCTGCATGGCCGAGTCCCAGGTGGCGTTCCCGGCCTGATCGGCCGCGATGGTGCACGAGCCGGCGCTGACCAGCGTGACCGTGCCGTTCGACACGGTGCACACGAGCGGCGTGGTGCTGGTGAACGTCACCGCCAGCCCCGACGTGGCCGTGGCCGTGACCGGCACCGTCCCCTTCGACACCGACCAGTCGGCCGGCGCCGGGAAGTCGATCGTCTGGGCCTTGAGCTTCACGTACAGCGTCGGGATGCACTCGCCCTCGGTCCGCGCGCGCTCGGCGCACCCGCCGGTCAGGGCCGACTTGACCCCGGTCTCGTCGGTGACCGTCTTGTTGTCGAACTCGTACTCCCCCGCGACCGAGCTGGTGATCGGCAGCGTGAACTCACAGCTGGCCGACTCCCCGCTGAGCGCGCCCCCGGCGAGCGAGAAGTGATCCGCCCCGGCCGTGGCCGTGACGGTGCCACCACAGGTGTTGCCGTTGCCGCCGACGTTGTTGCTCGTACTGGCGGCGGTGCCGACGGTGACGCCCTGCGGCAGGTCGAGCCGGAACCCGAGCCCACTCGCCGCGGCCGCCGGATTCGTGTCGGTCAGGTGCAGATCCGCGCGTAGCGTGCTGCTCCCCATCACCTCAATGTGCGAGGGCGAGATGCCGACCCCGACCCGAGCGGGCGCCGTGGTGACGGTCAGCGTCTGCGGCGTCTGACTGGCCACGACCCCGCCGCTGACACTGGTGAACTGCGCCGCCGTCACCTGATACGTCCCGGAGGCCTCGGCCAGCACCGGGAACGTGACCGTGCAGTCCTCGATCTCGGCCGACATCCCGAGCCCGGTCGCGACCAGCGCCGTGTCCCCGGGCTCGTTGGAGAAGCCGTTCGCCTCACAGGTGGTGTCGTCGCTGCTCACGGTGTGCCAGAGCTTGCCGGCACCGGGCAGCGAGATCGTGAACCCGAGCCCGCTGACCGACGAACAGGTAATCCCCTTACTGATCATCACAACCAGCGTGGTCGGCTCATGATCGTCGACCGTCGAGGATCCCCAGTGCGCGGTGGCCGTGATGGCACTCTCCGCGCGGTTGGCTTTCTTGGCTTTCTCAGTGCATCCGAACACTGACTGGTCGGCCGCCGCACTGGCGTTCTGCCCCGGCACGCTGACACTCGGCACCGGCGTACTGGTGGTGCTGGGCGTCGGATCGACCTCAGCCGCGGTGATGCTCTGCTTGGTTTGCTTTGCCTTGTTGTCGGCCTTGTTTTGCTTGGTCTGCTTGGTCTTGGCGTCCGCGTGCTTCTTGGCGTCAGCCTTCTTTTTGGCGTCAGCGTTCTTTTTGGCGTCAGCCTGCTGCTTCTTGCCGCTGTGATCCTTGGCGTCCTTCCGGTCGACCGCCGCACCCTGACCAGGTTTGGCCTCCGCCGCAAAGCTCGCCTGCGGCACGGCCAGCACCCCGCACGTGGCAAGCAACGCCACCGCGGCCCAGCGCGTAGACCGTGCCCCTTCCCGCCGAAACATCATTTGGTTCCCCCCGTCCGGGTCCCACGCCCGACTGCGCGCGGATCACCCTTGAGGGAAAATTTACGGCAAATATCCGATTCGTTCGGGTTCGAGCCGATAATCCGTCTCGCGTATTCCCGCTGCGCACGTTGAGCAAGTGCCGGCGGCGGGCGGCGGCGTTGCGCGGGTGCACGGGGTGTGCGATGCGCGGGTGCGCGGCTGCGCGGGTGGTCCGCGTGGCTTTCGGGGCCGTGCGCGTCTTCCCGGGGACGTGGAATGGGCAGCCACCGCGTCCCCCCGGGGGTGGCTGCCCAAGCACTGTGGTGAAGCGGCCGCGGGGCCCGGCGAGACCCCGCGACCGCGGCTCTGCGCTGACGCCGCCGAGCGGAACGCGCCTGCACACGGCCGCTCGGCGGCCATCGTCCGCACCGCCCCGTTTTCCCCGTTCTTCGATGCGGACGAGCCACCGGCCGATCGGCTGCGCGCACGGCAAAACTGCCAAGCGCGCGACCGCCCCCCGGTCTTGAACGCCTTGTAGCTGGTGGGTCCAGGTAAGCGTATCTAGACGTCTAGGTCAGCGCAATTGTTGATTTGCGGAAATGTCGTTAGCCTTGCCGCGTGCGGGGCCGCCTCTTTCCAGTCACCTCCCCACTCGATGACGACTGGTACGAATGGCGCCAGGACGAGCCGCCGCTGGCCGGAACGGTGCTGGTGCGCGTCGGCGTGGGTCCGGGCGGCCGGCTGGTGCTGACCGGGCTGCGGATCGACGGGCCGCCGAGCGCCGAGCTGCTGCGGGCCATCCCGGTCGGGCGGATCGAGGCCGCGGCCAATGCGCAGCTGTCGGCCGATGGGGGCACAGACGGTACAACCGCGGCGGTTTTGGGCTTGAGAACCCGGCCGGCGGCACCGCGGATCGCCGAGGACGTGGGCTGGGAGATGGTCGAGCCCGCGCTGGCCGTCGTGCGCGCGGCTCCGGCCGGACCCGCTCGGTTGCGCGGCCGGCCCGACATTTTCTATCGTCAGGTGGCCGATGTGTACCTCGAGTACGCCGCCGCCTCGCCCCGCCCGGCCTGCGATCTGGCGGACCGGCACGGGGTTCCGGTGAGCACCGCCCACCGCTGGGTCAAGGAGGCGCGGCGGCGCGGGTTCCTGCCGCCCGGGAGGCCCGGCAAGAGCGGCTGAGCCGGGGTGCGCGCCACTTGTATCGTGAACGCGTGTCGATTGACGGGGCGTTACGGGCGAAGGTGCACGGGCTGCTCACGGAGTACCTGGGCGGTCAGGACGTCCCGGCCGACCTCGTCAGCCGGCCGGTCGCGATCCGCAGCGGGACCGCGGTGGTGTACCTGCGCCTGATCGCCAGCGAGCCGCCGTTCGTGCGCGTGTTCTCGCCGCTGCTGCGTGAGCTGGCGTGCTCGCCGGAGCTGCTGACCGAGCTGAACGAGCTCAACTCGCAGCTCAACTTCATCCGCCTGTTCTGGCGCGACGGCAGCGTGTTCGCGGCCGTTGAGATGCTGGCGTCCACGTTGGACCCGATCGAGCTCAGCAACGCCTGCGACTGGGTCGCGGACACCGCGGACTACTACGACGAGCGGCTGCGCGATCAGTTCGGCGGGCGGCTGGCGTTCGACCCCTCCTAGCATTTTTTGTCGTACCAGGGGTGCAGGATGTCCCCATGAAGCTCCTCGTCTCGACCGTCGGCGGAGAACCCGTCTCGGCCACCGATCACCGGGTGCCATCCCTCAACCCCTCCCGGCTCGACGACGTCGTGGCCGAGGTCGCGCTGGCCGACGCCGACACCTTCGTCGCCGCCTGCCGCTCCGCCCGCCGCGCGCAGAAGGCCTGGGCCGACGTGCCGGCGCCGGTCCGCGGCCGGGTCGTGGCCAACCTCGGCCGCTTGGTCGAGGCCAACTTCGAGGCGCTCGCCGCGCTGGTCACCCGCGAGGTCGGCAAGACCCTGCCCGAGGCCCGCGGTGAGGTCCAGGAGATCGTCGACACCTGCGACTTCTTCCTGGGCGAGGGCCGCCGCCTCTACGGCCAGACCGTCCCCAGCGAGATGCCCGACAAGCAGCTGTTCACGTTCCGCGTGCCGGTCGGGGTGGCCGCGGTCGTCACGGCGGGCAACTTCCCGGTCGCGGTCCCGAGTTGGTACCTCGTGCCCGCCCTCCTCTGCGGCAACGCCGTCGTATGGAAGCCGGCCGAATACGCGGCCGCCTGCGCCGACGCGTTCGCCGAGCTGATCCGCCGAGCCGGCGTCCCGTCCGGCGTCTTCGAGATCGTCCACGCCGACGGCGCCACGACGTACGCGGGCCTGGAATCCGCCCTGACCGAGGGCCTCATCGACAAGATCGGCTTCACCGGCTCCTCCGAGGTCGGCGCCCGCATCGGCGAGCTGGCCGGCCGGCACCTGCAGAGCGCCTGCCTGGAGCTCGGCGGCAAAAACCCCATGGTCATCACCGAGGACGCCGACCTGGACCTGGCCGTGCACGGCGCCCTGTTCGCCGGCTTCGGCACCGCGGGCCAGCGCTGCACCTCCCTCGGCACCTTGATCGTCCACGACAGCGTCCTGGACGAGTTCACCAGCCGCCTCGAGTCCGCCGTCCAGGGCGCGGCCGTAGGCGACCCGACCGACCCCGCGGTCCTCTACGGCCCGCTGATGAGCTCGCGGTTCGCCGAGCGCTACGAGGGCTACCTCGACTGGATCGAGGACCACCACCGCGTCTCAGGCTCGACGGGCACCGGCCGCATCACGGCTTCGAACCCGCGCACCGGCTTCGTCGGCGACCCTTGGGCCGGCTTGTTCTACCACCCGGTGCTGGTCCACGGCGTGCGGCCGGAGGACAAAATCTTCCAGCAGGAGACCTTCGGCCCCCTGGTCGGCGTGGCCCGGTACGCATCGCTGGACGAGGCCCTGGAACTCGCGGACGCCCCGGGCTACGGCCTGTCGGCAGCGATCTACACCACCGACCCGCGCAAGGCCTTCGAGTTCCGCCGAGGCACCAGGGCCGGCATGGTGAGCATCAACAACTCCACCTCAGGCGCCGAGGCCCACTTACCGTTCGGCGGCAACGGCCGCTCCGGCAACGGCAGCCGCCAATCGGGCGTGTGGGTCCTGGACCAGTTCACCCGGTGGCAGTCAATGAACTGGGATTACTCGGGTCGGCTCCAACGCGCCCAGATGGACACTCTGACGATCACGCCGGATCTGGGGTACCGGTTGGAGTCCTAGCACCCGCGCGGCTGCGGGTCTGCGCGGCTGCGGGTCTGCGCGGCTGCGGGTCTGCGCGGCTGCGGGTCTGCGCGGCGGTGCCCCAGTGGGGCCGCGCGGCTGTGGGCCTGCGCGGCTGTGGGCCCGCGCGGCTGTGGGCCCGCGCGGCTGTGGGCCCGCGCGGCTGTGGGCCCGCGCGGCTGCGGGCCCGCGCACCTACGCGGCCGCGCACCCCGCGCACCCGCGCACCCGCGGAGCCACGCACCCGCGCGGCCGTGCACCCGTGCAGCCGTCCACCGTGCACCCGCGCGGTGCGCACCCGCGCGGCCACGCACCTGCGCAGCCATGCACGCCGCGCGCCCGTGCGCCCGCGGCAATCACGCATCCGCGAAGCCGTGCACGCGCGGCCGTGCACGCGCGCACCCGCGCACCGATGCACCTGCGCACTGCGTAGACGTGCCCCGCATAGCCGTGCAGCCGTGCAGCCGTCCACCGTGCACCCGCGCGGCACGCACCCGCGGCCACGCACGTGCGCAGCCACGCAACCCGCGCGCCCGTGCAGCCACGCAGCCGCGCAGCCACGCCGGAAGACGCGCGGACCCGGAAGACGCGCGGCACCCAGGGAAAAACGAAGTGCCCCCGCCGCTGAGAAGCAGGCGGGGGCACCTCAGTTTCAGGTGATCACTACCGGGGCCGCATGACTACCAGGGCTGCGGAGCCGGGGGCACCACGACCGGCGGGCGGTCGTCGCACGTGATCGTGTTCGGCAGCTCCCACGGCGCCAGCCAAGGGCCCGTGGTGCCGCCGCCGTCGTTGCCGCCCAGGTCGGTCAGGGAGAACTCCGAACCGGCCGGGGTGAAGTGGAACGAGCCGCAGTTGTTCACGCCGACCGCCCCGACGTTGCGGGCGTCGACGTTCTCGAAGGTGGCCGAGCCGGCCACGCGGGCCGAGACGACCGAGGTGCCGGTGCCGTCGACCTTGATGTCCTTGAAGTGGACGTTCGTGATCGAGTACTGGTCCTTCACCGGGAAGTCCACGACCAGCATGATCGCGTTGTAGGTGTTGTCGAGGAAGTTGTCCCCGACGACCTGGATGTTGGCGTCCATGTTCTTCTCGAGCGCGTACAGCCAGATCGCGCCCAGGCCGATGTTCCAGTTGAGCTCGTAGGTCCCGGCCCGGACCGTGGTGTTGTTGGTGACGTTGATCGTCCCGGCGAACGGCTGGGCGCCGAAGCGGGTGCCCAGGTGCAGCGCGCTGCCCTCGCGGATCGGGTCCGCGACGAGGTTGTTCGAGACGGTGATGTCCTTGCCGCCGTAGATCGCGATGCCGTTGGCCAGCGTCGGGGTCTGCACGGTGTTGTGGTCGAACGTGTTGTTGGCGTTGGTGGTCGTCTCCGCCCACATCGCCATCGCGTCGTCGCCCGTGTTGCGGAAGAAGCTGTTCGACACGGACGAGTTGGTGACGCCGGTGTGGAAGTTGATGCCGTCGGCGATCTGGTCGACGACCGTGGTGTTGGTGACCTTGGTGTTGTTCATCGGCCCGTCGAACCAGAGGCCGACCTTGGTGTGCTGGATGTACAGCCCGTCGATGGTCGAGTCCGACATGGCCCCGCCGATGCCGTTGACCTGGTCGGTGTCGATGCGCTCGCGCACGTCACCGATGATCGAGAAGCCCGACAGGTGCACGTTGCGGCTGCCGCCGTCCTTGGCGTACTTGCCGTAGAAGCCGACCCCGGTGTGGACCGAGTTGTCCGGCGCGGGCTCGCTGAGCGCGACCTCGTGGCCCTTGATGATCGTGTACCACGCGCCGGCGCCCTCGATCGTGACGTTGTCCACGATGATGTGCCGGTTCACCTGGTACGTGCCCGGCGGCACGTACACCTTGAGGTGCGTCCACTTGGCGAACGCGATCGCCATGTCGAACGCGTCCGCGGAGTCGCGCTTGCCGGTCGGGTCGGCGCCGAAGAACAGCACGTTCGACGCGATCAGGTTGAGCTTCGGGCTGCCGACGACCTGCGAGTCGAGCAGGTCGATCGCGGTCCAGGCGGCCTTGCTGCCGGCCGGAACCGTGAGCCGGACCTTGTCGCCCGCCTTGTACGTCTTGCCGAGCAGCAGCCGCTGCTCGTCGTAGAAGTGGAACGGCCGGAACGGCTTGGTGATCTGCGGCGCCGGCGAGGTCGCGGCCGGGACGCAGGCGCACTCGGTGATCCACCAGTCGGCGTGCAGCAGGTCCGCATTGGGATCGTTGGAGAACGGGTACTGGTTGTACAGCCAGGAATACTGCGAGGTCAGCGTCATCGTCTGCTTGGACTTGCCGTTGACCGTCACGTCCAGCGGCGCGGTGATGCCGCCGCCGTTCGGCGCGTCCGGAATGCTGTACCGGACGTTGATCGCGTTGGCCGCGCTGGGCAGCGTGAACTCCACGTATTGCCCGGGCGTGAGCTTGACCGCCGACCGGCCGGAGGCCTCCGCCGGCAGCGTGTACGCCGTGCGGTCCGGGCCGATGACCACCCCGTTGGTCTGGGCCTTCTCCGCCTCCTGCTCGGCGAAGCCGACGTTGGCGCCCCGGCCCGCGACCAGCGCGGGGTCCAGGCCCGCCCGCGTCACCGGCGAGGCCGACGCGGCGAAGGCGGTGGTGCCACCGGCGACGATGAGCCCGAGGCCGACGGCGGCCGCGGTCGCCGCCGCGGACCACCGCGATGGTAATCCTGTGGTGCTCCGTGACATCGATTGACTCGTTTCTCTCGGGTTGGCAGCGCGCACCCAGATGCATCGAGTTGGCGGAACGTTCGAGCGCAGGTGATTGGGGTGGTGCACCTCGACGCTCGAGGCGGGGTGGGAGCGGACGCCATGAGGTGAGGTGACATTAGGGCGGCCGCAGCCCCTTGCACAAGGTCTTGCGACATATTTGCGTAACACTGCCGCCTTCTTGCACGGCGCGTTGTCCGAATTGGACCGAGTGCGGGGCCTACGCGACTGCCGCCGCGGCCACCACGGCCGCGCAGATGCCGGCGAGATCGAGGTCGCTCGTGACGTACGGCGGCATCGTGTAGACCAGGTCGCGGAAGGGCCGCAGCCAGACCCCGTGCGCCACCGCCGCGTCGGTCGCCACGGCCATGTCGACCTCGTGGTCGAGCTGCACGACGCCGATCGCGCCGAGCACGCGCACGTCCCGCACGCCGGGCACGGTCCGGGCCGGCTCCAGCCCCGCGCGGAGCCCGGACTCGATCCGCCGCACGGTGCCGGCCCAGTCGCCGGCCAGCAGCAGTTCGATCGAGGCGTTCGCGACCGCCGAGGCCAGCGGGTTGCCCATGAACGTCGGGCCGTGCGCGAGCACCGGAGTCTCCCCGCGGCTGATCCCCTGCGCGACCCGGGGAGCGCACAGGGTCGCGCCCATCGAGAGGTACCCACCGGTCATGGCTTTGCCGACGCACATGACGTCGGGCGCGACGCCGGCCAGATCGGCCGCGAACAATGCGCCGGTGCGCCCGAAGCCGGTCGCGATCTCGTCGAACACGAGCAGGACGTCGTGCTCGTCGGCCAGTTCGCGCAGCGCGGTCAGATAGCGGGGGCTGTGGAAGCGCATCCCGCCCGCGCCCTGCACGACCGGCTCGACGATGATCCCGGCGATCTCGTCCGCGTGCTCGCGCAGGATCTTCGCGATCTCGTCGACGTAGCCGGCGTCGAAGTCCACCGGGGGCATCGGCACGAAGACCTGCTCCGGCAGCACGCCGCGCCACAGGCTGTGCATCCCGCCGTCGGGGTCGGTCACCGACATCGGGTGGAACGTGTCGCCGTGGTAGCCGCCGCGCCACGTGAGCATCCGGCGTTTGCGGGGGCGGCCGAGCGACAGGTGGTACTGCAGACACATCTTGATCGCGACCTCGACCGCCACCGAACCGGAGTCGGACAGGAACACGTGCCGCAGCGGGTCGGGCGTGATGTCGACCAGGGTCTTGGCCAGGCGCACCGCGGGCTCGTGGGTCAGCCCGCCGAACATGACGTGGCTCATCCGCCCCAGCTGGTCGTGCACGGCGGCGTCGAGGACCGGGTGCCGGTACCCGTGGATCGCCGCCCACCACGAGGACATCCCGTCGACGAGCTCGCGACCGTCGGCCAGCCGCAGCCGGACGCCCGATGCCGACGAGACCACCAGCGGCGGCCGGCTCGCCGGCATCGGCGCATACGGGTGCCAGACGTGCTCACGGTCGAGGTCCTCGAGCGCCATGTTCAAGACCATAAGCGCAGGCCTCGCCGGTACTGCCGGTCAGCCCTGCGGCTGCGTGATGTTCACCATCCACTGGATCCCGAACTGGTCGACGAGCGAGCCGAACTCGTCGCCCCACATCTGCTTCTCCAGTGGCATCGACACCTTGCCGCTGGCGGCGAGCTTGTCCCAGTACCCCCGAAGCTCGGCGGCGTCGGTCCCGCTGAGGCTGATCGTGATGTGATCGCCGGGGTTGAGCGTCATGTTGGGCGGCGTGTCGGAGGCCATCAGCGTGTATCCGCCGGCGCTCTCCAGCTGTCCGTGCATGATCTGGTCGGCGATGGCGGCGTCGTCCGAGCCGAACTCGCCGAAGGTGTTCATGCGCAGCTCGCCGCCGAACACGCTCTGGTAGAACTCGAGCGCCTGACGGGCGTTGCCCCGGAAGTTGATGTACGGGTTGAGCCTCGAAGCCACAGCAAACTCCCTTGGTCGTTGTGACGGTTCGCGCTAGGGCGAGCCTAGTGCGGAATGCTGGGCCGCGAGGGCATCTCCGAGGGCGGTGCGACGGTAGAGGACGGACCGCCCGGCGCGGGCCGAGCGGACCAGCCCGCTGCGGCGCAGGACCGCCAGGTGATCGCCGACCGCGCCCACGGCGAGCCCGAGCCCGGCCGCCAGCTGGGTGGTGCTGGCCGGCTCCTCCAGCGCGAGCAGCAGCCGGGCCCGCGACCGCCCGACCAGCTCGCCGAGCGCCTCGCCGCCGGCCGGTGCACCCTCCCAGAGCGCGCCGACGCCGCGGGCCGGGTACACCAGCGCGCGCCGCCACGGCGGGTCCATGTACGCGCCCACACCCGGCCAGATCAACGCCGAGGGCACCAGCAGCAGGCCGGCGCCGTCGGAGGGCACTGTCCGTACACCCGGATCCGCTCCTGGCAGTTGCGCCGGGGCGGCGAACTCGATCGCGCCGTCGTGCCACCGGACCCGCCGATGCAGGCCCGCGAAGGCGGCGGCCCAGCCACCCTCCCCGAGCCGCCCGGCGCGATGGACCACGTCGGTCTCGCAGATCGCCCGCAGCTGCGGCCAGTCCGGCGCGAGCAGCACCGTCCAGGCCGTCTCCAGCGCCCGGGCCAGCCGCTCCACCACGTCGTCGGCCTGGAGGGTCGCGAGGACGGCCGCATCGGGCCGGGGCCCCTCGGCCAGCGCCCGCGCGATCTCCCGCCGCGCCACCTCCAGCGGCGTGGCCCGGACGGCGGCGAGGTCGTCCTGCACCGTCTGCTGCATCCCGGCGGGCGGCGGACCAACGAAGTCGGCCCCGTACCGCGCGGTGTGCAACGCCACCACGGCATCGAGCTCGGTCTCGCGCCGCAGCCGCGCGTACTCGGGCCGCAGCCGCGCGAACGGCCCCGGCGACCCCAGCCCGGCCAGCCGCCGCAGCAGCCCGCCCAGCTCGAAGAGGGGCGACACCGCGAACCGCGTGTGCAGCAGGTCCTCGGCGGCGACCTCGAGCCGGAGCATGGCTCGACCTTACGTCCAGGGACGAATCAGTGCCCCGCGATCGCGTCCCTCGCGAGGCTGACAGGCATGACGACGTACACGTCCGTGCTGCGCGACGACACCTTCCGCGTCCTGTTCGGGACCCGGACCTTGAGCATCCTCGCGGACACCCTGCGCATCGTCGCGCTGTCCCTGCTCGTGTACGCCGCCACGGACTCCCCCGCCCTGGCCGCCCTCGCGTACGGCATCGGCTTCCTGCCCCAGCTGATCGGGGCCAGCGTGCTGGGCGCGCTGGCCGACCGCATCCGCCCCCGCCGCCTGATCGTCCTGGGCTACCTGGCCGAGGCCGCCGTGGCCGTGGTGCTGGCGGCCGTTCCGCTTCCGGTCTGGGCCGCGCTGCTGCTCGTCGCCGCGGCCGCCCTGCTCACCCCGGTCTTCATGGGCGCGCAGAACGCCCTGATCGCCGACGCCCTCACCGGCGACGCCTACGTGCTGGGCCGCTCCCTGGCCGGCGTCGCCTCCTCGCTGGCCCAGCTGCTGGGCCTGGCCGCGGCGGGCGTGGCGGTGGCCACCATCGGCGGCCGCAACGCGATGTTCCTGGCCGCCCTGGGGCACCTGATCGCCGCCGCCTGGACCAGGCTGTCACTTCCAGAGGCTTCCGTGGTACGCCCCGTGCGTGGCGGAATCGCCGCCGCCAGCTGGCGCGGCAACGCGGTCCTGGTGCGGGATCGCACGGTACGGCGGCTGCTGCTGGTCCAATGGCTGCCGCCCGCCTTCATCACCGGCGCGGAGGCCCTGATGGTCCCGTTCGCCGCCCAGCGCGGCTTCGCCCCGGGTGTCGCGGGCTGGCTGCTGGCCGCGATCCCGGTCGGCATGGTCGCCGGCAATCTCGTGGTCGGCCGGCTGCTGGCCCCTCCGCGCCGCGAGCGCCTGGTCCCGTCGCTGATTGCGCTCATGGGGCTGCCCTGCCTGGTCTTCGCGCTCCCGGGCGGGCCGTCGTGGCCGATCCTGGCGGCCGCCCTGGTGGTGGTCGGCTTCGGCTTCGCCTACGCGCTGGGCGTCCAGGCCGCGTTCCGCGATGCGCTGCCGGCCGAGGGTCGCGGCCAGGCGTTCGGCCTGCTGAGCACGGGTCTGATGACCGCGCAGGGCCTGCTGCCGGCGGTGGCCGGCCTGCTGGCCGAGTCGATGCGCCCGGCGCTGGTCATCGCCCTGCTGGGCGCGGCGACCCTGCTGACCGCGCTGACCGCCCGGACCGCTCGGACCGCCTGGACCGCCCGAACCGCCGCCAGTGGTTCCGGATTGGCCGTTCACGGTGGCCGTGGCTCGGGGTCATCGTGGGGTGCATGATCTCTCTTGGCGCGGCGGCGGGCGTGGCACTCGTGGCGCTGGGCATGGTGCTGACCCCGGGGCCGAACATGATGTACCTGGTCTCGCGCAGCATCGCCCAGGGCCGCCGGGCCGGCCTGACCTCGTTGGGCGGCGTCGCGGTGGGCTTCCTGGTGTATCTCGCGCTGGCGGCGACCGGGCTCTCGGTGGTCTTCACCGCGGTGCCGGCCCTCTACACGACGGTGAAGCTGGCCGGCGCCGCGTACCTGGCGTACCTGGCCTGGCAGGCGGTCCGCCCGGGTGGCACGTCGGTCTTCGCGCCGGTCGAGCTGCCGCCGGACTCGAACCGGCGGCTGTTCGCGATGGGGCTGATGACCAACCTGCTCAACCCGAAGGCGGCCATCATGTACGCCTCGCTGATCCCGCAGTTCGTCGACGTCCGGGCGGGCCATCTGGTCGTCCAGGCCTTCGCGCTGGGCGGCATCCAGATCGCCGTCAGCATGCTGGTGAACACCGCGATCGTCTGCGCCGCGGGGACGATCGCCGCCTTCCTGGCCCGCCGGCCGACGTGGTTGCGGGTCCAGCGGTACGTGACCGGGACGCTGCTCGGGCTGATCGCCGTCAAGCTGGCCACGGACAGGGCCCGCCCGGGAGTCGTGGTGTAGAGATGGTGAGGTGACGGTCGAGGAGGAGCTTCGCGCGCTGGCGCCACAGGTGCTGGGCGTGTTGGTCCGGCGCTACGGGCAGTTCGACGCCTGTGAGGACGCCGTCCAGGAGGCGCTGCTCGCGGCGGCGGTGCAGTGGCCGGCCGAGGGGGTGCCCGGCAATCCGCGCGGGTGGCTCATCACCGTGGCCGTCCGGCGGTTGACCGACCAGTTCCGGTCGGAGGATGCCCGGCGGCGGCGGGAGCAGGCCGTCGCCGCGCTCGAGCCGGAGCCGGCCGAGGCGGTGTCCGAGCGGGACGACACGCTGACGTTGCTGTTCCTCTGCTGCCATCCGGCGCTGTCGGCGGCCTCGCAGCTCGCGTTGACGCTGCGGGCGGTGGGCGGGCTCACCACGGCCGAGATCGCCAGTGCGTTCTTCGTGCCCGAGGCCACCATGGCGCAGCGGATCAGCCGGGCCAAGGCGAAGATCAAGGCCGCCGGAGCGCGTTTCGGGCCGCCGCCCGACGAGGAGCGGCAGGCCCGGCTCGAGGTGGTACTCCACGTCCTGTACCTGATCTTCAACGAGGGCTACACCGCCAGCTCCGGGGCGGAGTTGTCGCGCAGTGACCTGACCGCCGAGGCCATCCGGCTCACCCGGGAGGTGCATCGGGTGCTGCCCGACGACGGCGAGGTGGCCGGGCTGCTGGCGCTCATGCTGCTCACCGATGCCCGGCGGCCGGCCCGGACGCTCCCCGACGGGACGCTGGTGCCCCTGGCGGAGCAGGACCGGTCGCGGTGGGTGCGGGCGATGATCGACGAGGGGACGGCGCTGATCACCCGCACGCTGCCGCGCGGGCCGGCCGGCCCCTATCAGCTGCAGGCCGCCATCGCCGCGGTGCACGACGAGGCCGGTGATGCCGCGGGCACCGACTGGCCGCAGATCGTGGTGCTCTATCAGCTGCTGAACCGGGTGGCGCCGAACCCCATGGTCACGTTGAACCACGCCGTGGCGATGGCCATGGCCCGGGGACCGCACGCCGGGCTGGAGCTGCTGGCGACGCTGGACGCGGACGAGCGGATGGCCGGCCACCACCGCCTGGCCGCGGTGCGCGCGCACCTGCTGGAGATGGCCGGGTCGCTCCACGAGGCGCGCGAGTGGTACGCGCTGGCCGCCAAGCGCACCACCAGCGTTCCGGAGCAGCGGTACCTCGAGCGGAAGGCGGCGGCGCTGCCCGGCTGAGTCAGCGGCCGCGGGCCATGTTGATGACGCCGCGGACCACCTGGATGACGCCCCAGATGATGGGGCCCCAGGCGACCACGTACACGGGGATGTCCGCCGCGTAGGTGCACACCGTGATGGCGATGCCGGCCGCGATCCAGATCAGGCCGAAGATGATGTCCCGCTGGCCCTTCGAGGCGAGCGCGCTCTTGGCCTCCGGGGACTGCTGCACCTGCATGTAGTGCGGCTGCTGCTGACCTGGCTGACCATAGGGCTGCTGACCGTAAGGCTGCTGCTGACCGGGCTGGCCATAAGGAGCCTGCGGCGGCCCGCTCTGCGGATAGGGCGGCGCGGCCGGCGGCGGCGCCTGGTAAGGCTGCTGGCCGTAAGGCTGCTGCTGGCCGGGCTGGCCGTAAGGCTGCCCGTACGCGGGCGGCTGCCCCTGCGAAGAAGGATCGTATCCAGGCTGCATGACTCTGTCCCCGTCAGGAAATCGGTCGACCATGGCGGTTCAGCGCCGCCATGAGGTGATCAAGAAACTCGTCCCGCCCGTCGACGATAGCGATCGGGATCATGATGGACGTGCCGCCCTCGGCCAGCAGGTTGTAGTGGCTGAGCTTGCCGGCGGCGTCGCCGCGCTTGCCCAGGACCGACTGCATGCCGGTGATCTCGGGCCAGGAGAAGGCCTGGACCTTGCCGTTGTGGCGGTAGACGAAGCCCTCGCCGAATACGAAGTAGGACCGGTTGCCGACCACGATCGTCCGGATCGCCGTGACGATGGCGAAGACCATGCCGAAGCAGAAGAACAGGCCAATGAAGCGGACCACCGAGTACATGGCGTCGAACACGCTCATCTTGCTGCCCAGATAGCTGATCCCGATCAGCAGGCCGAGACACCCGGCCGCGATCACCAGCCACAGCAGGAACCTGTTGCGCGCGTTGGCCAACTGCCGAACGCTCAAGAGCGGGCCGAACCCGCGAGCCTGTGCGGCCTGGCTCACATCAGCCGGCACCTCGCCCGTAGGCAGAGTGCTCCCCCCGTAGGTCACCGCGTCCTCCCCGTATGCGTGGCAACCGGCCCGCCCTTGGGCCTAGGCCCTGTCCTGCCGAGCTTGCCGGCCTGCACCGGGCCCAGATTCCGGCTGCGCACACATCGCGGAAGGCCAGTTACAACCCGGTAACCGACCTCCCGCGCTGCGCACGCAGCCGAAATCTGGACTCCGTCTCGGCTCGACAAGCTCGGCAGGACAGGGCCTAGCGCACGATAACAGTCGATGCGAGGAAGCAACAGACCGTAACGGGACAGCAATGGGCTCGGCGCCGTCGAGGCCTTCCTCGCACCCGACGACGCCGAGGTCACAGAGGGGAACAGGAACCTAGTACGCGGCTCGCCGGCGCCCACGCGTACCGCGGAAGATGCGGAACGCGGCGAAGGCACCGATCGCGAGAGCCAGGCCACCCACCGCCCAGACGGCGTCGGGCTGGATGGGGACCGCGGGCGTGCTGTTGTTGGCCTTGGTGGTGGGGGCGGCGGCACCGGCGGGCTCGGGCAGCGCCCCGAAGTTGACGTTGCCGATGCTCTCCAGCAGCGTCATGTGCTTCATCACGACGCTGACCGCGGTCTGCGCGAAGGTGCGCACGAGCTCGTTGCGCGTGCCGGAGCGGATCTGGGACACGAGCGCGAAGACCTTGCCGTGCGCGGCCCGGAGACGGTTCGCGAAGATGTCGTCGAACGTCGAGCCGGTCTGCGGCTCCATCTCGTTGAGCCAGCCCTGCTGCTCATCACTGGGCTTGTTCGGCAGTTGTACCCCGAGCTGCGCCGAAATCTGCCGCACCTGCTGGTCGAGGCCCTTGTGGTCGGTGGCGAGCTGCCGGCCGACCTCCTTGACCCGCTCGTCGCCGGCGCGGGTCTGGGCCATCTCGCCGGCCGGACCCTCCCAGAGCCCGGCCTGGCGCACCTTCGTCAGGAACTCGCGGTCGACCGGGCCGAGCGGGCCGGCGCTGGTCATCGTCCAGCCCGCCGGCAGGGCGGTCCCGGTCGGCTGCGGCCCGGTCGCGGCGACCTGCACCGGGTTCGTGGCCGCACCCGCCGGGGCGTATCCGTTCTGCTGCGCACCGCCAGCAGCACCCGCCGAGCCCGCCTGACCACCGGTCAGGGCAGTGCGCAGGTTGGGCACGGCCAGGATCACGCCGACGGCCGCAACGATCAGCAGCCACCAGGGCCACGTGCGGCGGCGCGGCCACGGCCGGGCTCCAGCGCCGTCAGGCTCGACGGTGTACATCAGTAGCCGCCGGTTCCGCCGTCACCGTTGCCGGTGGGCGCGGCAGTCGCGGCCGGGGGCTGCACCGCGGTCGGGGCCGGCGTGGGCAGGCAGGTGAGGTTCTTCTTGCCGTCGGGAGCCACGACGAACCAGACGCCGCCGACGTTCTGGCCCTTCCAGGCGCCGGGCTTCGGGTCGCCGATGTAGCGGTACACGGGCCAGCCGGCCAGCGTGATCTGGCGGGAGCCGTCGTCGCGGGTCACGGTGCCGACCACGGACGGGTCGACGCCGGTGAGGTTTGGGTTGCCGTCGGTCAGGGCGGGCGGCCAGACCTGCGCGCACTTGTCGGCGCAGTTGGACTTCGGGGGCTTGGCCGTGTCCTTGTCGAACCGGTACAGCACCCAGCCTTCCTGATCCGTGACGACCTTGCCCATCTTCGGGATCGAGGCGGCCTTGAGTTCAGTGGTCAGCGGAGCCGCGGGCGGCGTGGCCACCGGCGCGAGGCTCGAGCCGGCGCCCACCTCGACCAGGGGCGCGTCGGCCTGGGCGGCCGTGTCGGCGGTGTTCTCGGTGTTCGCGCCGGGGGGCGCGCACGCGGTCAGGGCGGCCAGCGCGGCCGCCGCCGCGGCACAGCCGGCCACGGTGGCGGTGAGCCTGGTTGCTGCCACTGGTTCCTCCTCGGTTGGCGTTTTCCGTGTTCCGCCAAGTGGTACGGATGCCGGCGGGCCCGGAGACTGAAGGATCCAAAGTGGACAAATTCACAAACATTAGTGCCCGGGAAGTCGAACTACCGGGCGCCGCGATCCGTAGTACCGGTGCGGGCGTCCATCGCGGCCCGGAGGGAACGCAGCGCGTAGTACACACGCGACTTGGCCGTTCCCAGCGGCAGCCCGAGCAGCTCCGCGACCTCGTTGACGGTGCGGTCACGCAGGTAGGTCTCCACCAGGATCTCCCGGTGCGCCCGGCTCAGGCTGCGCAACGCGTCCATCACGACCATGTTGGCCAGCACCCGCTCGGTCTCGTCCGACTGCGCGAGATCGGCCAGCCACAGCTCGTCCAGGTCCTGCCCGTAGGTCTCGCCCGCCCGAGCGCTCGCGCTGCGATGCTCGTCGATGGCGATCCGGCGGGCGACGGTGAACAGCCACGGCCGCAGCGAGCCGACCGCGGTGTGGTCGAACCGGTCGGCGTTGCGCCAGGCCCGCAGCAGGGTCTCCTGCACGATGTCCTCCGCCCGCTGCCGGTCGCCGCCGGTCAGCCGCGCGACGAAGCGCAGCAGGGCGTCGGCGTGCTCGCGGTACAGCGCGACGAGCAGTTCGTCGTCGGCATCGCGGGGTCCGGCCGAGTGCCGTTGGGTGCGGTTTCCGTACGCCTCGATCATCACGTCACCGTTTCGGGGCAGCCATGCGCAGCGCGAGTGCCGGACACATCGCCACCGCTTGCGCGGCAACGGGTTCGAGCCGCACCGGCACGGGTGCGTCCATGAAGGCCGGATAGCCGTTGCCGTCCAGCTTGATGAGGTCCGGAGCCACGTCGGCGCACAGTCCGTGGCCGTCGCAGCGGGACCAGTCGACGTGCAGCCGGCGCGTGCCGCCCTCGTCGCGGGCGGTGGGCACCGGCAGCACTCCGGCGACCGAGCGTCCGCAGTCGCCGGAGCGGGCGTGGCGGGCGAGATCGTCGGCGAAGACTTCCAGAGCAGAGGTGGCGAATCCGGCCGTACCGTCGGGATGACTGCAAGCCCCGCGCCCCTTGACCCCGGCGGCCGCCGCGCGCACCACGGCCGGATCCCCGGACCCCGTGGCCAGCCCCTCGACCGCGCGCGCCAGGTCCGGCAGGCCCAGCCGGCACGGGCCGCACTGGCCCGCCGACTCGGCCGCGAGATACCGCACGACCCGCGCCACCTCGCCGACCGGGCACGTCTCCGGCCCCAGCGGCAGGATGATCCCGGCCCCGAGCGCGCCGCCGACCGCCTTCATCCCGGCGCGCGAGACCACGGCCCGCGACGCGGCGTTCATGTCCAGCCAGCGGCCGTGGAAGCCGCCGGTGAGCACGGCCGGGCCGGCCGGGACCGCGCACAGGTCGAGCACCTCCTCCAGCGGCGTGCCGGTGGGGCACTCGACGACGGCCGGGTGCCGGGCGCTGCCGGTGACGCTGAGCAGGACCGTGCCCGGCTCCTTGTTGTCCGCGTCGCCGACGTCGCAGTACCGCCGCGGCCCGACCCGGGCCGCGATCGCCAGCTGCGCGAACGTCTCCGCGTTGGACAGCAGCGTCGGCTGCCCCTCCACCCCGGACTCGGCCGCGCGGCGCTTGATGCCCGGCGGGATGTGCGGGAAGCCGTTGATGCCCTGCACCAGCGCGCCGCCCTCGCCGGAGATGAACCGGTGCGGCACGCGCACCACGCGGGAGGGGACCGGCATGTCCCGCTCGGCGAGCGCGTTGAGCAGCGAGCGCTCGCCCACGCCGTCGTCGGCCACGCACAGCACGATCTCCACCGCGCGCAGCGCCCACGCGACGAGCGCGGCGCCGTCGAGGATCAGGTGCGGCGCGCGGGTGAGCAGGACCTTGTCCTTCCACGCCGCGGGCTCGCCCTCGGTCGCGTTGACCACGACGAACGGCGCGAGCATGCGCCGCTCGACCGCGTCGGCGACGGCCTTGACCTTTTTGTGGAACGGGAAGCCGGCGCCGCCGCGCCCGGTGAGCCGGATGTCCTCGGCCAGCTCGAGCAGGCCCCGCAGGTTCAGCGGGCCGATCGGGCCGTGCACCTGCTGGTGCGCGCGCAGGTCGAGCCGCTCGGCGCGGTCGAGACCGGCGGTCAGCCGGGCCGGGCCGATCGACAGGACCGTCGGCACCACGGGCGCGACGGTGGCGGTTGCACCCCGGCGACCGCTCATGCCGACACCTCCGCAAGCTCGCTCATCGGGCCTCGCCCCGCATGCGGTTCCAGAAGTCGATGTCGTCGTCCTCTTCGGCGGCGGCGTGTCGGCGGCCCCGCTTCTGCTGGGCCTCCTCGCGCTCCTGGCGGCGCAGCTCGCGGCGCAGGTCCAGGTTGACCAGCGTGGGGGTGTCGTCGTCGGCGTGCCGGGCCTCGGCCTCGGCGGCGGCGGCCGCGCGGCGCGCCGCGAACCGGTCGCGCAGGGTCATCGGAGCGGCCTCATCGACCCGGACCGGCTCCTCGTACCGGGGCTCCTCGTACCGAGGCTCCTCGTAGCGCTGCTCCTCGTACCGAGGCTCCTCATAGCGAGGCTCCTCGTAGCGAGGCTCTTCGCGGCGCTGCTCCTCGTACGAAGCGTAGGGGTCGTAGTCGTCGTAGACCGGCGTCGCCACACCGCGAGCGGGCTCGGCGACCGGCTCGTAGACGGGCTCGTAAGGCGGCTCGAACACGGGCTCGACGAAACTGTCCTCATAGGACGGAATCGCCGTCACCGGCTCGGCCTCGGCCACGGCCTCCCGCCGGTAGTCCGCCCGCAGATCGGCCTTGCTGTCCGAAGTGGACCAGAGCTGGTCGGCCGGCGGTGCGTCCCACTGGAAGCGCCGCGAAGAGCGAGGAGCAGTGCGCCGCTCGTACCCCGCCGGCGCGATCCGTCCGATCGGCGCGATCTCCGTCGTGGTGCGGTCGGCGGTGAGCTGCTGGCGCCGGCGGTTGCGCTCGACGGAGAGCCGCAGCCCGAGCGCGACGAAGGTGAGGAACGCCAGCAGCAGGTAGCTGGCGGTGACCCAGACGGCCGGCGGCCGGCCGGCGTTGAGGCCGTGCCAGAGCGCGACGGGCCAGCACAGGTACGCCGTCGCGTGCAGCGGCCGCCACATCCACGGCTTGCCGGTCTGCGCGAAGCGGGCGCGGACCATGCCGGTCCACATCACCATGATCATCAGGTACGCCGCGATCGAGCCGGCCCCGATGGTGAACGGCGCGGTGGTGAACGGCACGAGCGCGCCGAACACGCTGACCCGCGCGGCCATCAGCTCGGTGGCGATGTGCAGGCCGAGCATGCTGATGGCGACGATGCCGAGCGTGCGGTGCACCGACTGCACCCAGACGCGGTGCCGCGCCACGAGCATGATGCGGTCAGTGGCGACCAGGCCGACGATGACCGTCAGCGTCAGGGACACCAGCGTGAAGACGCCGCAGTAGAAGACCAGGAAACTGAACAGCTGGGTCATCGTCTCGCGCCCGCCGCCGGTCACGACGCCGAGCAGGAGCAGCGCGGCCAGGACCACGAGGCCGACGTTGACCGCGGACGGCGAACCGCCCAGTGTGGAACGACCGCGTGGTGGCTGGGCCCCACCGGAGCCCGGCGGGTGCGGCTGAACCATTGCAGTTCCTCTATCCTGTTGAGCTGGTTTCCGACGGTTTTCACCGCCCGGCGAAACCAACCTAGGCAGGGCCTGAGGAATGGGTCAATTTAAGTTTCATCGTGCCCGAACCAGGCTTCAGAACATGATCCACATGGCCTGTTTCAAAGTCTGTTAAACCTCTTTATTGATCGATGAGACGCGGCGCGGGACGCCAACCGGCCATATTCCGAAGGTAAATGTCCGGTTTGTCGGCCATCACCTGCACATGGTGCACACACCGGGGTAACGCGTTATCGATCCACTTCGAACCGTTACCTGTGCCGGTTCGTGAGGTATTGCTTAAGTGACTGTTAGGGCTTCTTTCGGAAACCCTTGAGCCGCGCTTGATCACGTCGTTCGGACCCGCACAACCGGTGCGACGTGGCACCCGCGAGGTTCGTACACATGTTCGTCCACAGCCTGTGGATAGCACATGTGTACGACGGCGTTGTCCCAGGTCAGATGCGGTACACCGCACACGCACCGGAGCGGAACATGAGCGTCGCGTAGCGGCCGAGCTCCGGGGACGGCGGCATGATGTCGTCCTCGGTGAACAGCCAGCGGACGTGGTACCGGTCGCGCAGGACGCCGATCGTCATGGGGGACGGATCGGTGAACGCGGCGTCGTTGTCCGCGAGAATGCGGGGGCGCCAATAGTCGGTGTGCTCCTGCGGCACGCCCTGAAGTGTTTCCTGATTGTGGGCCTCGGCGGTGTAGGCCCAGGATTCGACCAGGACCCGGCGCTCGCTGTAGGCGGCGATGCCGAAGTGCCGGCGGTCGCACGCCGAGCGGCCCCGGCGGCCCTCGTAGGCGCAGTGCATGTTGGTGGCCACCAGGTCGTCCGGGGACGAGTGGTCGCGCAGCCAGCGGCCGGCCTCCAGGGTGCCCTGGGTGACGATCGGCCACAGGTCGGCGCGCTCGCTCCAGCCGTTGGCGCGGCCGTCCTGGACCGCGTAGGTGACCTGGCGAACGGCGGTCGGGGCGGTGCAGCCGAGCAGGAAGACGGCGACCAGGCCGTAGCAGACCGGGCGGCGGCGGGCCAGGAGCAGGCCGGCGGCGGCGACCGCGGCGATGACCGCCCAGGGCCAGACCAGGTCGAGGGTGACGGCGGCGGCGCGGCGCTCGGGGCCGATCACCGGGACCTGGCGGCCGTCGAGCAGGCGGATGGCGTAGATCAGGGCCACGCCGGCCGCGAACGCGTACAGGACGCGCGCGGACTTGACCATTGCCAGCAGGCCCCACACGGCCAGCGCGGCCAGGTAGGGGCGGGCGCCCTGCAGGAAGAATCCCTCGGCCTGACCTCCGGAATGGCCGAACAGCACCAGAATGGCGAATCCGGCCAGGCCCAGACCGAGCAATAGGACTGCATCGGGGCCGAGCAATCCGCGGCGGAGGCCGAATGCGCCGCCCCAGATGGCGAGCCAGCCGAATGCGGTGAGCGCGAAAAGCACGATCAGGCGGTACAACCGCGGATCCTCGGTGAAATGCGTGCTGACGCCGGCCGGATTGCGCCGCAGGGCGTCCAGCGGGCCGAGCCCCAGGCCCTGGCTCTGCCCGCCGAAGAGCACGAGCTGGGCGAACACCAGCCAGCCGAGGACGACGGCCAGCGCGGCCGCGGCGATCCGGTGCAGGCGCCGTTCTCGCAGGAAACACACCGCGAGCACGAGCAGCAGGCCGCAGAAGAGCGTGGGCAGGAAGCTGGCCTTCGCCCCGGTGACCGCGGCCGGCAGCAGCAGGAACGCGAGCCGGCGGCGGCGGTCCGCGCCGTGCTCGCGCAGCAGATCGAGCAGGACCAGCATGACCGGGACGAAGACGAGGGCGCCGAAGGTCTGCGTCGGGCTGGTCCACAGGGTCAGCCGGATGTTCGAGCCGTCGTCCGTCGGGTTGAAGCCGTAGTCGCGGTAGAAGAGGTCCTGCACCCAGCCGTACGGGTCCGGGGCGAGCGCGAAGAACGAGGCGAGCGCGGTCAGCGCGCCGGCGGTCCACGAGCCGCCGACCCGCCGGCCGACCGCGGCCACGGCGACGACCAGAGCGAAGCTCACCGGGAGCACGGACAGGCGGGTCACCAGGGCGTACGGCTCGATGCCGGTCGCCCAGCTGGTCGCGGCCATGTCGGCGTACGCGAACCAGTGGTAGTAGATCGGCTCGCTCACGACCCACGGGGTGACCAGGTCCATGTGGTGCTTCAGCTCGCCGACGAGCGCGAGGTGGAAGGGCAGGTCGATGTCCGGCTTGCCGTAGCTGGGCCAGCCGAAGCCGTGGTGGCGGTAGTAGAGCGTGCTCCAGAACAGCAGGACGAGCGCGATCGCCGCGAGCGTCCACGCGTGGGCGACGGGCTGGCGGTCGGCGGGGCCACCTCCCCGCCAGTACCGTCGCAGGCTCTTGAAACCGAGGAAGGCGGCGATGACCGCGATCGGGACCGCGAGCGCGGCCAGGGGCACGCCGAGCGCGCGCGCCGGGACGTAGGCGAGCACCTCGAGGCCGTAGCCGACGGCCGTGCCCACCGCGAGGTCCTCGCCCAGCCCGCGGGAGCCGCGGTGGATGAGCCGCCACACCAGCATGCCGGGCAGCGTGACGGCGAGCGCGACGTAGGCGGCGAAGGTCAGGAACACCGGCAGCGAAACGCCGTAGGCGTGCAGGACCGCGCCGGTCGCGCCGAACACCAGCCCGGCCGGCCACCACCCCGATCGCCACGACACCCGGATGGCCCGCCCGGGCCGCGTGTCGGAGTCGTCCCGTTCGGCGAGCAGGGTCGTCATGCCCCGCTTCCTACCGGGCTTTGCGCCGCCTCACCCGGTGAACGGCGGTGAATTCACCCGCTGGCGGGCGGCGACCCGGACGAGCACGGCCTTGAATGCCGCGTACGCCTCCTCGCCGACGTCCGCCGCGTGCTGCGCCTCGATGTCGGCGAGGATGGCCCGCGACTTGGCCAGCAGGTCCAGGCCCGGTCCGGTGGGCACGACCAGCTTCGCGCGGCGGTCCTGCGGGTCGGGGCGGCGCTCGACGTACCCGAGCTGCTCGAGCTCGTCGACCAGCGTCCCGATGACCTGCTTGTGCTGGCCCGACTGAGCGGCCAGGTCCGTCGCCCGGGTGCCGGCCCGGTCGAGGTAGGCCAGCACCGCGCCGTGGCGGGGCCGCAGCCGCGGATGGCCCTGCTCGGCCAGGCGCCGGTACAGCTCCTTCTGCAGCGCGAACAGCAGCTGGGCGGAGAGTACGCCTAGGTCAGTAGTCACTGAACCTGACTGTATTCGGGAACCGGGCGCAACTGCACGCCGGACAGCATCGCGGCCGGGCCGCCGCCGAACGACGTGAGCGTGCGCTGCAGCGCGCGCGGCAGGTGCGGCAGCACGCGCAGGGTCTGGGCCATCGTCCACAGCTGCAGTCCGCTGCCCGGGATCAGGGTCTTGAGCACCGACGGGCCGATCCGCCGGCTGGCCGCGACCGTGCCCGCCATCGCCGCCTCGTAGGCCGGGAACGCCACGGTGTGGTCGCCCCGCGCCGCGATCAGCTCGGTGGCCAGCACGTAGCCGCCGACGAGGGCGAGGCTGCTGCCGCCGCCGACCGCCGGACCGGGTCCGTAGCCCGCGTCCCCGACCAGCGTCACGCGCCCGCGCGACCACGAGTCGAGCCGGATCTGGCTGATCTCGTCGAAATAGAAATCGGGCGCGTCGTCCAGATGCGCAAGCAGCGTCGGTACTTCCCAGCCGAGCCCGTCCGTGAGCGCCCGCAGCAGCCGGCGCTGGGCGGCGGGTTCCCGGAAGTCGTGGTCGATCTCGGGGCTGCGGATCAGGAACCCGGCCCGGCAGCGCGCCGGGTCGTTGGTCGGGTAGATGGCGACGGCCCGGTCGACGGTGTTGTACGAGAGCACCGCGTCGGTGCCGAGGTAGGCGGGCAGCGTGAACACCGCGAGGTACGCGCCGAGGAAGTGCCGGTAGGCCCGCTCCTCGCCGAACACCAGCCGCCGCACCCCGGAGTGCAGCCCGTCCGCGCCCACCACGAGGTCGAACTGCTCGCGGGAGCCGTCGGAGAACGTCACCGCGGTGTCGTCGATCGCCGTGATCGTGGTGCCGAACCGGTACTCCACGATCTCCCGCGTCGCCTCGTGCAGGATCTCCGCGAGGTCGCCCCGCATGATCTCGATGTGCCGGTCCGAGATGCCGGCGAGCAGCTGCGCGCCGTGGATCGTGATGTCGGCCTTGCCCGGCCGCACCAGGGTCATGAGGTCCGTCTTCGTGCGCCGGGCCCGGACGATCTCGCCGAGCCCCATCCGGTCGACCACCTCGACCGCCGGCCCGAGCAGGTCGACGGGGTGCCCGCCGGTGCCCGTGCGCAGCGACGCCGTGCGCTCCACGACGGTCACCCGGAAGCCGGCCCGGTGCAGCCAGTAGGCGAGGACGGGTCCGGCGATGCTGGCCCCGCTGATGAGTACGCGCATGTCACCCTCCCACGACGTTTACTTACCTACCGGACGGTAAATCCTTACCGCCCGGTAAGTCAACTAAACTCGGAGGCGTGCCGAGACCGAGAACGAGCGAGACCGCCGACCGCATCCGCGCCGCCGCCCTGGAGCTGATCGCCGAGAAGGGGGTGCAGCAGGCGAGCCTGCGCGAGATCGCCGAGCGGGTGGGGATCACCAAGCCGGCGCTGTACTACCACTTCGCCTCGCGCGAGGAGCTGCTCCGCGGCCTGGTGCAGCCGCTGGTCGACGACGTCGCCGAGCTGCTGGGCCGGTTCGAGGCGGAGGGCGAGCACGATCCCGGGCGGCTGCTCGGGGAGTACTTCGACGTGACCTACCGGCACCGCGCGATCACGGGCATGGTGATGTCGGACCCGAGCGTGCTCGCGCAGGTGAACCTGGCCGTCGAGGTCGACGGGTGGCGGCGGCGGATCACGACGCTGCTGTTCGGGCCCGATCCGACCCTGGTGCAGCAGACCCGCGCGCTGGTCGCGATCGGCGGCCTGGGCGACTGCACGATCCTGGAGACGGACGCGACGGCGGAGGAGCTACGCGCCGCAACGCTGGAGGCCGCCGGGGCCGCGCTGGGACTCTGACGCGCCCACCTCGGCCGCCGCCGCGGTCACCGGCGCGGACGACGGGGCGACCACCGCGAGCTCGGTGGGGGCGACCGCGCTCGGCGGCGCGGCGCGGCTGGTCTTCGGCGCGGCCGGGGAGGCGGTGGCGGCCGTGGCGCCGGGCTTCTGCACCGTGCCGACCGTCAGCGCCACCCCGTTGAGCGCCGTGCGCCGCCCGGCGGTGTCGGTGACGCGCACGGCGAACGGCCCGTTGCCGGCCCCGCTCTCGGCGATCCAGTAGTTGTAATCCGTGCGGGCGAGCGCTTTCCAGGCCCCGCCGACCTGAATCTCGGCGCCGGACAACGGATTGCCGGTGTTGTCGAAACGCAGGGCCAGCCAGTACCGCGACGAGCCCTCCTTCACCCGCACCGTCATCGGGCCGGGAACGGACGGATTGGCCACCTGGCTGTACGAGACCTTGATGATCCCGTCGTTGATCACGCCGATCCTGGCGAATGCCTGTTGGCTGAGATCAATGTGACCGGGCGCGCATTCGGGACAGCGATCCGTGATTTTGACCCGGACGCTGCCCTTCGGTCCTTTGACGTCGAGATATCCCCCGCACGCGGCCCCGCTCTGGTACTCCGCATTGCCCAGCGCGACGACCAATGGCTCCGACACCTTGTCGAACGAGCAGTTCCCGGACCCGTCGGCGGCGTAATAGGTGGCCTGGCCGGAGGTGTTGCCCACCGTGGCGGCGCAGGCGGCCCCGGAGGCCTGGGCCAGCAGCGCGACCGAGGCCGCACCGGCGACGAGCACGCCGGCGCCGGCCCCGACGAGGGCACGGCGCGATTTCCACCAGGGCGCGGCCCGATGGCCTCCAGGTTCCACCACGCGCCGGAGCCTACCCAGCGCGGACCGGGCGAATCTCGAACCAAAGCCAGTCTTAAGACAGGCCTGCACTACTTCTGGCATTCGCGCGAAATGACCGAATCCGGCACACCACCGCGTCATGCCCGAAAAGCGGTGCGTAATCGTTCTCTGAAATTCTTCTTCGCTGTCGCCGAAATATGGCCGATCGATTGAGTTGCGCGGGCCGGACTTTCAGGATCATGACTGAGTTGCCGCCCATTCCCTCGTCCCCCTCTGGGACTTGGGCGCACCTCTCAAAATCGGGGAGATACAGCAGTGACTCAGAAGCGCCCGGCGAGGCGCACCTCAGTGGCGCGCACGACCGCCATCGGTGCCATCGCCATCGGGCTCGCGGTCGTCGCCACCACCGGGGCCTCCGCCGAGACCAACAATCCCGGCCGCAAGCCACCCGCCCCGCTCGGAGCTCGCAAGAGCCTCGACCTGAACGCGCAGCCGGCCAAGGCGAAGTCGAAGGCCGCGACCACCGGCAAGTTCCGGGCCGCGACCGAAGGCGGGATCCAGGACAGCTACATCGTCGTACTCAAGAACACCAAGGCAACGCCGGAGCAGGTCACCGACGCCGCCAACACGCTCAGCAAGTCGCACCACGGCAAGGTCGACCGGGTGTTCGGCAAGTCGCTGCGCGGCTTCTCGGCCACGCTGACCGAGGCCGACGCCAAGGCGCTGGCCAACGACCCGAACGTCGCGTACATCGAGCAGAACCGGGTCGTGCGCAAGACCGACACCGAGAACACCAAGACCCAGTCGCCCGACAAGTGGAACCTGTGGGGCCTGGACCGCATCGACCAGGCGTTCCTGCCGGCCGACCACCGGTACAGCCACCCCGGCGACATCGCTGACGTGCACGTGTACGTGCTCGACACCGGTGTCGAGCGCAACGACGACCTCGCGGGCAACCACGGCCTCACCGCCGGATGGTCGGCCACGTGGGACGCCGAGCAGATCACGGCCTGCGGCCCGATGGCGAACGGCGCCGACGACGACGGCCACGGCACCTTCGTGGCGACCGAGATCGCCGGCGAGCTCTACGGCGTGGCCAAGCACACGCCGGTCGAGTCGGTGAAGGTCCTCGACTGCACCGGCGAGGGCAGCATCGACCAGGTGGTCGAGGGCATCGAGCACGTGACCGCGACGGCCCAGAAGCCGGCCGTGGCCAACATGAGCCTCGGCGGCGAGCTCAGCCAGGCCATCGACGACGCGGTCAACGCGTCGATCGCCAGCGGGATCACCTACGTGGTCTCGGCGGGCAACGACGGCAAGGACGCCTGCACCCAGTCGCCGGCGCGCGTGCCGGCCGCGATCACCGTGGGCGCGACCGACGCCACCGACTTCCGGGCCAGCTTCTCCAACTACGGCTCGTGCCTCGACATCTTCGCCCCTGGCGTGAACATCCAGGCCAAGACCGTCAAGAGCCTCCGCGGCTACCTCAGCGGCACCTCGATGGCGGCCCCGCTCGTCACCGGCGATGCGGTGCTGCTGCTGCACGCCCACCCGGACTGGACCCCGGCCCAGGTGCGCGACGCGATCGTCAAGGCCGGCATCAGCGGCACCGTCCGTGGCGCCGGCGCCGGCTCCACGACCAAGCTGCTGCGGGTCGGCGAGCCCAACACCCCGGCCCAGGTCTCGCTGCGGGCCAACGCCAACGGCAAGATCGTCACGGCCGACGCCGGCGGCACCAAGCCGCTGATCGCCAACCGGCTCAACGCGGGCTCGTGGGAGGGCATCCGGATCGTCGCCTCCGGCGACGGCGTGCACGTCGGGCTGCTCTCGCTGGCCAACAACAAGTACATCACCGCCGAGGCCGGCGGGAACCAGGCGCTGATCGCCAACCGCACCTCGATCGGCGACTGGGAGAAGTTCACCCTGCTGATGAACGCGGACGGCAGCTACAGCCTGCTGGCCAACGCCAACGGCAAGTACGTCACGGCCGACAACGGCGGCAACTCCAACCTGATCGCCAACCGCACCTCGGTCGGCGACTGGGAGAAGTTCTACCTGGCCGGTCCGGCCGCGACGGCCTTCCTGGTCGCCAACGCCAACGACCTCGCGGTCTCGGCGGACAACGGCGGCAACTCGCCGCTCATCGCCAACCGCGACCACGTGATCGGCGAGTGGGAGACGTTCGACGTGGTCGACGCCGGTGGCAAGGCGGCGCTCTACGCCCACGCCAACGGCAAGTACGTGACCGCCGAGAACGGCGGGGCCAAGGCCCTGATCGCCAACCGCGCCACCCCCGGCGACTGGGAGAAGTTCACCCTGGTCAACGGCCCGGACGGCGAGCTGGCCTTCCTGGCCAACGCCAACGGCCGGTACGTCACGGCCGACAACGGTGGCAACTCGCCGCTCATCGCCAACCGCACCGCGGTCGGCGCCTGGGAGGCGTTCTGGCTCTACACCTACGACGAGCTGTTCTACGAGTAGGCAGTTCCGCAACCCGGCCGGCGTCCACTTGGGCGCCGGCCGGTTTTTCGTTCAGCCCCGTTGCTAACGCAGCTGGGGCAGGAAGCGGTGCCGGGCCAGGGCCGCGGTGGTTTCCACGGCGAGGGCGACCACGAGCGCGCTGATGGCGAGGATGACGACCCAGGCCCAGATCCCGTACCCGGGCGGGTGCACGTAGTCGATCCAGTGCAGCGCGAACGTGGCGACGGCGGCGTACGGGAACGCGTACGCCCAGAAGCTCGAACTGAAGTGCAGGTGCCGGTACAGGCCGAACAGCCGCACCTGGATGAGCACGGCGAGCACGGTGTACCCGGCGAGCATGAAGGCCACCGCGTCCACCCGCCCGTGCGTGATGGCCAGGTAGGACAGGCTGGCCAGCGCGGGCGGCGCCACGTGGATCGCGAGCGACGGCTGTAGCGGCGGCGGCAGCGGCGGCCGGAACCACAGCCGGGCCACCATGATCGACTCGATGACGAGCCACGAGATGAGCCCGAACCCGAACAACACCCGGGCCAGCCCGGTCCAGCCGGCGAGCTCGGCCCCGATCGCCCCGACGAGCCCACCGGCGATGGTGGGCAGCAGGTACCCGGGATGCAGCTTGTCGATCTGGACGCTGCCACTGGCCACCCACTCCCCGACCATCAGCCCGACCAGCAGGATCGTGGCCGCGGCGAACACCCCGAAGAGCCACTGCCCGGCGGTGCGCTCGTGCCGCATCAGCCCGATCCCGACCAGCATGCCGACGATCGGGATGAGCGCCACGAACGGCCCCTGCACCGGGTCGGAGAACTCGGCGCCCCAGCCCCCGGGCCGCCGCGCCACCTGCGGGATGTACGCGGCCAGCAGCCCCAGCCAGATCACGGCGGTCAGCACGCAGAGGATGTCGGAGACCACGACGGGCGCGATGCCGAGCATCGCCGCGTAGCCCCAGCAGCCGGCCAGCCCGCCGACGCCGTACGCGATGCCGAACACGTTGGGAACGATCCCGACCCGCGACTCACTCGTCCGCTCGTTCACCTGTCGGCGCTACCCCGCGATCGTCGACGTACTCCTCCGCGCATAGTGGGAACCATGACCGCAATCGTGGAACTGACCCGCCTCCGCGTCGCGCCCGGGCAGACCGAGGCGTTTCTCGAGGCCCGGCCCGGCATGCTGGCGGACTTCGCGGAGGACCGCAGCGGCTTCCTCGGCGCGCGGCTCGTACGCCTGCCCAACGACGAGTGGCTGGACATCGTCGACTGGGCCACGGCCGAGGACCGCGAGACCTCCCGCGCCAAGGGGGCGAACCGGCCCGGCATCGCCGCGTTCTTCGCCACCATCGCGGAAGTCGTCAGCGCGGAGGACGGCGTCCCGGCCTGACAGGGGGCGAGTAGCCATCGTCACGTGATGGTGGCGGGATTATTCCGGGCAGAAGTCCCGTTTGGAAGGCCATAAATATTGAGAAAGGGTAACGGATAGGGTACCGAGTAGTGCCACGACGGCATCGCGGAGCGTCAGATGGGCTGGTCCCAGTCGATCTGCACGAGAGGTGCCGATGAAGCTCATCTCGATCGTGTCCCGGGCCGCCGTCGTGGGCGTCGTGACCACCACCGTGGCCGGCGTCGCGGCGGTCGCCCTGCCGGTGGCCGCCTCCGCCGCGCCGCCCGCGTTCAAGCTCCGACCGGCGATCACCGGACATGTGGAGCGGGTCTCCCGGACCGCACCGCTGTCCACGTCCGACTGCGTCGCGCAGATCGGCATCCACTGCTACTCGCCGCTGCAGTACCGCACGGCCTACAACCTCAACCCGCTGTACTCCCGCGGCATCACCGGCAAGGGCCGCACGATCGTCATCGTCGACTCGTTCGGGTCGCCGACGATCCAGCACGACCTCGAGGTCTTCGACGCGCAGTTCGGGCTGCCGAACACCGCGGTCCAGGTCGTCAAGGCCGGCACCATCCCGACGTTCGACCCGAACAATGCCGACCACGTCGGCTGGGCCCAGGAGACCACGCTCGACGTCGAGTACGCGCACGCGATGGCGCCCGACGCCAAGATCGTGCTGGTCGAGACCCCGGTCGCCGAGACCGAGGGGGTCACCGGCCTGCCCGAGATGATGAACGCCGAGAAGGCGCTCATCGACAAGGGCGTCGGCGACGTGATCTCGCAGAGCTTCGGCGCCACCGAGAACACGTTCCCCGGCTTCGACAAGGGCGACTTCCGCAGCATCCAGGGCCTGCGCTACGCGTTCACCGACGCCGCGCTGCACGGCGTGACGGTGCTGGCCGCCTCCGGCGACGCCGGCGCGACCGACTACCAGGCGAACGGCGAGGACCTGTACCCGTACCCGGTCAACTCCTGGCCCTCGTCCGACCCGCTGGTGACGTCGATCGGCGGCACCCAGCTCAACCTCGACAACACCGGCAAGCGCGTGTCGAACGACGTCGTGTGGAACGACGGCTACGGCGCGACCGGCGGCGGCCTCTCGCACGTGTTCCCCCGCCCGCTGTTCCAGGCCGGCGTCCGCAACGTGGTGGGCAACCACCGCGGCACCCCCGACATCTCGATGAGCGCGGCCGTCGACGGCGGCGCGTGGGTGTACTACTCCTTCGTCGGCGCCGACTCGCCGTGGCACATCTTCGGCGGCACCAGCGAGGCCACCCCGATCTTCGCCGGCATCGTGGCCCTCGCCGACCAGCAGGCCGGCCGCCGCCTCGGCGACATCAACGCGGCCCTGTACCTCCTGGGCGCCGGCAGCACCCGCACCCACCTGCCGACCGGCCTGGTCGACGTGACCTCGGGCGACAACAGCTTCGCCGACGTCACCGGCTTCCCGGCGGGGCCCGGCTACGACCTGAGCACGGGCTGGGGCACCATCGACGCGAACAAGTTCGTTCCGGCGCTGGCGTTCCTGTAGCACCCTCTGACACGGGCCGCCTCGGACAAACCGGGGCGGCCCGTTTTCATGTGATGAGCAGTGTCCGCAACCGGGCCAGGTCCCCGGTGGCAACCCCGGCGGCCGTCAGATAGGCCGCCGCGTCGAAACCGGACAGCGCGTCAAGCATCGCCGAGCGGACCGTATGGCCCTTGCCGGCCAGGCTCTCGACGATCAGCGGGCTCCAGTCCTCCCGCCCGGTCGCCGCCGCCAGCCGCGCCTGCCAGGCCGCGCTCTCCTCGTAGTCGTCGGCGATCACCTCCGGGGCGACCCCGGCCAGGGCCAGCAGGAGCATCGCCACCACGCCGGTGCGGTCCCGCCCGGCGCCGCAGTGAAAGATGACCCCGCCCGGCTCGGCCCGCGCGATCGCGGTGACCGCGGCGGCCACCCGCTCCGGCTTGCGCGCCAGGAACGGCCGGATGTAGAGCGGCGTGCCGTTCAGGCCCGTCTCGTCGAGGTACCGCCAGAACTCCACGTCCTCCGCATGGTCCAGCGCGACCCGGACCCGGGTCAGCCCGGGCGGCGCGAGCACGCCCTCGACCTCGTCGTCGTTGCGCAGGTCGAGCACGGTGCGGAAGCCGGCCGCGCGGGCCGCTCGCCAGCCCGCCGGGGTCACGAACCGCGGGTCGGCCGAGCGCACCAGCACCCCGGGCCGGGTCGAGCGGCCGCCGGCGGTGGGAAGGCCGCCGAGGTCGCGGGCGTTGAAGAAGCCGTCCCAGGTCACGTCGCGCTCAGGCACGTCGGCCACGGTACGACAAGGCATCTCCTCGGCGCGGATGGGTAAGGATGCCTGGGTGAGCACGGGAAGGAGTGCGGGACGATGCGGGTGAACGAACTGCTGACCGAGGGCTTCGGGCGGCTCCCCGACCTGGTGCGCGGGGCCGTCGACGGGCTGAGCGCCGAGCAGCTGCACTGGGCGCCGCAGCCGGGGGCCAACTCCGTCGGCTGGCTGGTGTGGCACCTCACCCGGGTGCAGGACGACCACGTCACCGACCTGATCGACGGGGCCGAGCAGCTGTGGGTGAGCGGGAACTACGCGCCGCGGTTCGGGCTCAAGCCGCAGGCCCACAACACCGGCTACGGGCACTCGCCGGACGAGGTGCAGACGGTCCGGGCCGAGTCGCCCGAGGCGCTGCTGGAGTACTTCGACGCGGTGTACGCCCGCACGCGCGGCTTCATCGCGCACCTCAAGGACGCCGACCTGGACAAGATCGTGGACGAGCGCTGGGACCCCCCGGTGTCGCTCGGCGTGCGGCTGGTGAGCATCCTCGACGACGACATCTAGCACGCCGGGCAGGCGGCCTACGTCCGCGGGCTGCTGCCCGGGTAAAGCGTCGTGCAGGACACACCGTCATGTGGCCCGAACGGTGGTGTACTTGATTCAGAGGGTCCAATGCCCCACTTCGGGAGATGCACATGGACGAGCGTTCGCAGCAGCGGCACCGCGTGGTCGTCATCGGCGCCGGGTTCGGGGGCCTCTTCGCCACCAAGGCGCTGAAGAACGCGCCGGTCGACGTGACCCTGATCAACGGTACCGCCTACCACCTGTTCCAGCCGCTGCTGTACCAGGTGGCCACCGGCATCCTGTCGGAGGGCGAGATCGCGCCCCCGATCCGCGAGGTGCTCAAGCGCCAGCGCAACGTCAAGACGCTCCTGGGCACCGCGACCCACGTCGACCCGGTCGCCAAGCGGGTGGACGTCGTCGCGCCCGGGGTCGCCTACAGCGTGGAGTACGACTCCCTGGTCGTCGCGGCCGGCGCCTCGCAGTCCTACTTCGGCAAGAACGAGTTCGCCGAGTACGCGCCGGGCATGAAGAGCATCGACGACGCGCTGGAGCTACGCGGGCGGATCTTCGGCGCGTTCGAGCTGGCCGAGATCGAGACCGACCCGGCCGTCATCGAGCGGCTGCTGACGTTCGTGGTCGTCGGGGCCGGCCCGACCGGCGTGGAGATGGCCGGGCAGATCGCCGAGCTCGCGCACCGGCACCTTCCCGGGCAGTACCACAACATCGACCCGCGGCAGGCGCGGATCATCCTCGTCGACGCGCTGCCGACGGTGCTCTCCACGTTCGGCGACCACCTGTCCACGCAGGCGCTGCGCCAGCTGCACAAGCTCGGCGTCGAGGTGGAGCTGTCGACCAAGGTGGTCGACGTCGACGCGAACGGCATCGAGGTCGAGACGGCCAACGGGCGCCGGCGCATCGAGTCGGCGACCAAGATCTGGGCGGCCGGGGTGGCCGCGCCGGCGCTGTCGGTGCAGATCGCCGAGGCGACCGGGGCGGAGACCGACCGGGCCGGACGGCTCAAGGTCAACCCGGACACCACCGTCCCGGGCCACCCGGAGATCTACGCCGTCGGCGACATGATGAGCCTGGACAACCTGCCGGGTGTGGCCCAGGTGGCCATCCAGAGCGGGCGGCACGCGGCCGGGCAGATCAAGAAGCGCCTGGCCGGCGAGGCGACCGGGCAGCCGTTCAAGTACTTCGACAAGGGCAGCCTGGCCACCATCTCGCGCTTCTCCGCCGTGGCGAGCGTCGGCAAGTTCCACTTCGCCGGCCTGATGGGCTGGCTGCTGTGGCTGGTGGTCCACCTGCTCTACCTGGTCGGCTTCAAGAACCGGGTCACCGCGGTGATGCACTGGTTCGTGAGCTTCATCGGCCGCGGCCGCTCGGAGCGGGTGGCCACCTTCCAGCAGGTCTTCGCCCGCCGGGCGCTGCAGGAGTACCAGGAGAAACTGCCGTAAGGTAAACGCTCGTGGCAGCGCGTCCCGAGCTGATCGCGGCTCGCCGTGATCGCTCCGGGGCAACCCCGGGGGCGCAACCTTGAGCACCGCAGCACACCGCCGGCCCCCGGCCGCGCTTCGCGCGAGACAGGGCAGGCACGACCGGGCGACGTCGGGGCGCGCTGCCGCCCATGCCCTCGCACACGCCTTCCTGGCCGCGGCCGCATGGTCGCGGCCAGTGCTGCTCGAGACCGGCTACGAGGTGCTCGGCCGCCGCCCGCGCTGGATGGGTCCCCTCATCACGAGCCTGCTGCGGGGGTACCCCCACGCTCCCGCCGACCGCCCGCTCGAGCTCGCCGCCTTCGTCGCCGCACAGCTGCCCGACCGGGTGCCGGCCCGGATCGCGGTGCGGCGGGCGGTGCCGACGCGGGTCGTGCGGATGCGGTGGGACACGCCGCCGCTCGACGATCTGGCCGCCCTCGCGGAGTTCCTGGAGCTGGACGGCGACCGGCTCGACTGGTTCGCGGACCGGCGGGAGATCAACGGGAACAGCGCGGAGGAACGGCTCAGGCACTACCGGTACACCTGGATGGGTTCGCGTTTGATCGAGGCGCCGAAGCCGGCCCTGCGCGCCATCCAGCGCCGGTTGCTCGACGAGGTGCTCGGGCGCGTCCTGGTGCACGAGGCGGCGCACGGCTTCGTGCCGGGGCGGTCGGTGCACACGTTCGCGGCGCCGCACGCCGGGCAGCCCCTGGTCGTGCGGCTCGATCTCGCCAAGTTCTTTCCGAGCATTTCGGTGCAGCGGGTGTACGGCCTGTTCCGCGCGATGGGCTACCCCGAGCCGGTGGCCCACACGCTGGCCGCGTTGTGCACGACGCGCACCCCGTTCTCGGTCGCGCGGAGCCCGTTGCTGCGCGCGCCGCACCTGCCGCAGGGCGCGCCGACGTCGCCCGCGCTGGCCAACCTGTGCACGTACCGGCTCGACCGGCGGCTGGCCGGGCTCGCCTCGGCCTTCGGCGCGCGGTACACGCGCTACGCCGACGACCTCGCCTTCTCCGGGTTCTTCCCGCTCGCCGCGACGATGCGGATCATCGCCGACGAGGGCTTCCGGGTGCACCCCGGCAAGACGCGCGTGCGCGGGCGCGGCGACCGCCAGCACCTGGCCGGCCTGGTGGTCAACGCGTCACCGGCGGTCGCGCGGGAGGAGTACGACCGGCTGCGCGCGATCCTGCACGGCGCCGCCCGCACCGGGCTCGCGGCGGCGAACCGGGAGGGGCATCCCGACTTCGCGGCGCATCTGCGCGGCCGGATCGAGTGGGTCGGCGCCGGTCGACCGGCCCGGGCGGCGAAATTGCGGGAACTGTACAGGGCGGCTGTCGCGACAGACTTGTGATCGGGTGCGATATTCGATCTCGTGACTGTGGACGCCGCTCCGGCCCGGATGTTCATCCGCTCCGACTTCACCGTGTTCGGCCTGTGCGCCGTGGCCGTCGGGCTGGCGGCGGTGACCCGATATGCCGGCGTGCCGTCCGTGCTCGCCTTCGCCGTCGCCGGGGCCGCCGTGGCCTGCCTGGCCTCGCTGGTCGGGCGCAGCGTCGAGCAGCTCGGCGACCGCTTCGGCGCGGGCGCGACCGGCGTGCTGCAGGGCGCGCTGGGCAACCTGCCCGAGCTGTTCATCGGCTTCTTCGCGCTCAAGGCCGGCCTGGTCTCGGTCGTCCAATCGGCCATCATCGGCTCGATCCTGTCGAACATCCTGCTCGTGCTCGGCCTGGCGTTCGTGGCGGGCGGGCTGAAGCACGGTACGCAAAAGTTCAACTCCGAGCGCGCCCGCACGACGATGGTCCTCATGGTGCTCGCCACGGGCGCCCTGGTGCTGCCCAGCCTGGCGTCCTATGTGCACACCCCGGCCGAGCCGCACGAGAAGACGCTGTCCATCTTCGTGGCCGTCATCCTGCTCATCGTCTTCGCCCTGTCGCTCCCGGCCAGCCTGAAGCGCTCGGCGTCGGCCGGCGCGGAGGTGCACATGGAGCCGCCGCGCTGGCCGATCTGGGTCGCCGTCGGCCTGCTCGCGGTGGCCAGCGGCTGCGCGGCCCTGGTCTCGGACTGGTTCGTCTACGCGCTCGAACCGGCCATCGACGCCCTCGGCATCTCCCAGGCGTTCGCCGGCCTGGTGATCGTGGCCATCGCCGGCAACGCGATCGAGAACGTGATCGGCATCAAACTGGCCTGGAAGAACCAGTCCGACTACGCGCTCAGCGTGATCATCAACAGCCCGCTGCAGATCGCGCTGGTCCTGGCCCCGGCCCTGGTCCTGCTCTCGCTGCTCACCGCGACCACGCTCACGCTGGTCTTCGCCCCGATGCTCATCATGGCGGTGGCGATCACGGTGATCGCGGTGGCCTTCATCGTCTTCGACGGCGAGTCGACCTGGCTGGAGGGTGCCTGTCTGGTCGCCCTCTACGCCATCATCGGTGCCGTCTTCTGGTGGGGCTGAGGTCTATTCTTCTGGGGTTCACTCGAAGAACTTCAGCCCGAATCCCGTGTCCGTCGTAGGACCAGGAACATTTACGCGGCGGTACGTCACGTTCCCCCACCACACCGCCGAGCCGATGTACCAGTAGCGGGCCGACCACGAGTACGGCGTGCCTTTCGCGACCGCGTGGAACATCGTCGGGAACCGATTGCCCGCCGGCGGGCTGGTGGCGATGTCCCCGCGCTCCAGCACGAACGTGTGATGCCCCGGCCCGTCGACGTAGAGCGTGGCGTCCCATCCGGCCATCATGTTCGGCTGATACGACCCGAACAGGCACCCGTTGCTCTTGTACCAGTCCCACACGTACGTCGGATCCCCGCCGGCCCGCAGCCGCAAATCCGCGATGCAGTACTTGTTGCTCCAGCTACCGTTCGCCGAGTACGTGATGTGCAGCTGCCCGTTCGGGTCCAGAATCGGCTCGGGCCCCTCGTTGATGAACGGGTTCCCGACCGTCCGCTCCCACGCCTCGCGCGGCTGCGAAATGACGTACCGCGCCCCGGTGCCCGCGGTCGGACTGCTCATGCGCGCGATGTACAGGTTCTGCTCGACATTCGTGTCACCCGCCCACCCGGACCAGACGAACCAGCGCTGCCCCTGGAACGTGAACGGCGCCCCGTCGATGGCCCACTTGTCGTTGGGCAGCGCCACCTTCGTGGCCGCCGAATAGCCGGTGTCCGGACTCGTCGAGCTGATGTGGTACATCCGGTGCGCCGACCCGGTCCCGGCCGAGAAATAGACCCGGTAGCGCCCGTCGTAGTACACGATCTCGGGCGCCCAGACCTCGCCGAGCCCGGTGTCCTTCCAAACCTGCTTCTTGGGCGCCGACGCGATGCCGGCGAGCGTCGTGGCGGTGCGAATGGCGATCCCACCGTCCACCGACTTGGCCGCGACATAGAGCCCGTTCACCTTGATCACGCTGGGATCGGCCCCACCGAGCGTGGTCACGCCGGCATTGGCGGTGCCGACCGCGGCGAGCGACCCGACCAGGACGAGGACGGCCAGCCCATAACGCCAGAAGCGACCCATACCCCCGAGTTGACCCGGAGGCACGGGCCGCTGTCAATAGACTCTCACCAATTAGTAAGGACTGCTTAAAGTTCTAGTACGGCAGCCCGGTGAAGCCCTCCCAGTCGCCGACGGTGGTGCGGTTGGCGATCAGCGGCGCGTTGCCGCCGTTCTCGGCCGTGACGTACTTGCCGTTCGCGTTGGCCAGCAGCGCCGACCGCCAGCCCAGGTTGATCAGCGTGAACTTCTCCCACGCGCCGACGGTGGTGCGGTTGGCGATCAGCGGCGCGTTGCCGCCGCTGTCGGCCGTGACGAACCGGTAGTTGGCGTGCGAGAAGAACGCGACCTGGCTGTTGCCCGCGTCGATCAGGTCGAACGTCTCCCACGAGCCGACGGCCGTGCGGTTCGCGATCAGCGGCTTGGTGCCGGCGCCGTCCGCGCTGACGTACCCCTTGACCGCCGAGGACCATGTGACGTCGGTGTTGATGGCCGCCACGAACTGCTCCCAGGGCCCGATCGAGTCGCGGTCGGCGGTGAGCTCGCGGTCGAAGTTGGTGCTCACGAACTTGCCGGTGGCCTTGTACCGCAGGCCGAACGCGCCGTCCGCACCCTTGACGATCTGGAAGGGGACGGCGTTCTCCGCGCTCGCGACCAGCTTCGACGTGGCCGGGTCGACCGTCACGTACCGGTTGTTGACCGTGGCGTACAGCGCGACGTCGCCGCCGCCCAGGTCGTACACGTGCAGCTTCTCCCACGCTCCGGCCGCGGTGCGGTTCGGCACCAGGGGCTTGCTCCCGGCCCCGTCGGCGGAGACGTACCGCAGATTGCTGAGCGCGAGCAGCGCCACCGTCCGCTCCTGCGAGGTGGCCTCGACCTGCTTGCGCACGGTCGCCGACCGCCCCTCGGCATCGACCACGGTGAGCGAGACCGTGTAGGTGCCCGGCGTTCGGTAGGTGTACGTGAAGCCGTAGGGCGCCGACGTCATCGTGCTCTGCCCGCCGTCGCCAGTGTCCAACGTGGACGAGACGATCCGGACCAGCCCCGACCGGACCGCGCCGGGGTCGAACGAGAAGCTGTTGCCGGTTTGGGGAGTGAACGAGAAGTCCGCCGTCGGCTCGCCCGGGGCGGCGATGTCGATCAACAGCGCGTTCGCCGGGACACGCGGGGTTCCGACGGGCGTTCCGGTCGCGTTGGTGGCCAGGTCGAACGGCACCAGCTGACCGGTCCCGGCCGAGGTGCCGGTCGAGGTGTCGGCGAGGATGAAGGCCCGGGTCCCGTCCGGCGCGATGACCAAGCCGTACGCGTGCCCGTTCACCGCCACGGTCGTCGCGACCGTGTTCGTCGCGGTGTCGATGACCGACAGCGAGTTGCCGCTCGAGTTGCTGACGTAGATTCGCGAGCCGTCGGGCGATGCCTGCACGTCCAGCGGCCCGGCGCCGACGGGGATGCGGCCGGTGACGGTGTTGGTCGTCAGGTCCACCACCGAGACGTCGTTGTCCTGGAAGTTCGCGACATACGCGCGCTTGCCGTCCGGCGTGACGGTGAGCGCCTGCGGCTGCGCCCCGAGCTGCACGGTCGCCGTCACGGTGTTCGTCGCGGTGTCGATGACCGACATGTTGCCGTGATCGTTCATGTACAGCTCGGAAGCGACGACATACGCCCGCTTGCCATCCGGCGAGAGCGCGATGTCCTCCGGGCTTCTGCCGACCGTGATGGACTTCAGCACCGAGTAGTTCGTGGTGTCGAGAACGTCCACGCGGTTGTTCGAGCCGTTCATCGCGTAGAGCCGCGCGCCATCCGGCGTCAGCGCCACACTCTCCGGGTTGCCCTGGAGGTCGATGCTCTTGACGATCCGGCTCTGGGCTACGTCGACGACGTCGACACCCATGTTCGTATCGGCGATGTACGCCAGACCCCGGCCGGGATCGAACGCCATCCGTCCCCGGCCGCCGTAGGTCCTGTTGTCGCCGAGGGTGTTGAGATCCTTGCCGGTCTGGGGATCGATGACCGACGCCAGGCCGGTCCCCCATCCGCCGATGTAGAGCACTTGCCTGGGTGCCGCTGCGGCGGCCGCCGGGCCGGTGATGGCGAACAGCGCGGTGGCCGCGCCGACCGCCGTCACGATGCCGGCGATGAGAGGCTTCTGCACGACGGGCATTGTGCAGTACGGCACGGGAAATCGTTGTCCCGCCGGGCAAACGGGGTCGCGGGGACCAAGATCGCGGACGATAATCGCGAGCGCCATTGCCCCTCTCGTTCTAAGGAAGAGTGTGCGCAAGTCCCTCTTGGGCCTTCTCACGGCGGCGGCGGTCGGTGCGACCACGGCCATCGCCATGGTGAGCAGCCCGGCGGCCGCTGCGAGCACGACCCGGCAGGTCGTCTACGTCGTCGGATCCGACGACACCCTCATCGGCATGTTCGATCCGAACACGCTGCAGTACGTCACGTTGGGCGTTCTCGACGCCAAGCCGACCGCGATGGTGGCGGCGCCGGACGGCGGCCGGCTGTACATGTCCTCGCGCAGCGGCGCCTCGATGGCGGTCTTCGACACCGCCACCAGCACCGTCGTCGCGACGGTCCCGATCGGGGCGGGGGCGGCGGGCATCGTCGTCACGCCGGACGGCCGGCGCGTCTACGTCGCCGACGGGGCCACGAACCAGGTCAAGGTCGTCGACACGGCCACGAACGCGGTGACCGCGAGCGTCCGCGTCGGCTCGGCCCCGGACGGGCTGGCCGTGAGCGCCGACGGTCGCCGGGTGTTCGTGGCCGACTCCGGCTCGAACGACCTGTCGGTGATCGACACGGCCACCAACACCGTCGCGGCGACCGTCGCGGTGGGGTCGGCGCCGCATGCCGTCGCGGTCACGCCGGACGGGCGGCGGGCGTACGTGCTGAACTCGGCCAGTACCGGCTCGGTCTCGGTCGTCGACACCGCGACGAACGCGGTCACGGCGACGGTTCCGGTCGGCGGGCGCCCGTTCGGCATCGCGATCGCTCCGGACGGCGCCCACGCATACGTCACCAACACCGCCGACAATACGGTGTCGGTGATCGCCACCGCCACGAACACGGCCGGGCCGGCGATCCCGGTCGGCCCCTCCCCGCAGGCGATCGGTGTGGCGCCGGACGGCAAGCACGTCGCCGTGTTCAACGGTGGCGAGCTCAGCACTGGCTCCCTGATCGACGTCACGACCAACAGGGTCACCGTGAACGCCGAGGGGCTCGTCTGGAACCCCGCCGCCCTGGCGTTCGCCACCGTCCAGCCGGCGCCGCCGACGGCGGGCTTCACGCTCACCTCGTCGTCGGACTACGGCTCGGTCCACGTCGACCCGAAGGACAGCAAGCACGGGTTCGCGTGGATCGACCACCACACCGTCGACTGGGGCGACGGCAGCCCGGTCGGCACCCTCGCGAGCAACGGCAGCCACACCTACAAGAGTGCCGGCACCTACACGATCACCGTGACCGCGGTCGACGAGATCGGCGAAACGAACAGCGCCACCAAGCAGGTCTCGGTGTACCCACGCACCAAGACGTTCGGCCTGCTGTCGCGCAGCAACCTGCGGTACGTCGCCACGGACGCCGCCGGCACCGGCCCGCTGGTCGCCAACCGCGCCGCGATCGACTACCCGGACGCGTTCGACCAGCTCGACCTGGGCAACGGCGAGATCGCCCTGCGGTCGCGCATCACCCAGCGGTACTTCGCGATCGACGCCACCAACCGCCTCGTCGCCTCGGGCGCGACCGTCGCCGACGCGGCCCACTTCCGGATCGTCCAGGGCACCGACGGCGCCTTCAGCCTGCTGGCAGTAGCGACCAACCGGTACGTCAGCGGCAACGACGGCACCGGCCCGCTCACCGCCGACCGCACCGAGATCGGCCCGTGGGAGCAGTTCTACGCGACCTTCATGTTGAACCGCCTCCGCCCTCAGCGAACGTGAGGGCGGGCGAGTCAGCACGTCATCGCGTTCGCGGTCGGCGGGCGCCGAAGGCGACCAGCCCCACGCCCGCCGCCGTGACCAGCCCGGCCCAGATGGCCAGCACCGTCACCGAAGCTCCCGTGACCGGCAGCCCCCCGCTCCCGCTCGACGGCGTGGAAGCCGCCGCCGTGGTGACGGGCATCCGCAGCTGGTGCGTGTTGCCGTTGCTGTCGACGCCCGAGGCCACCAGGTTGTGCGAGCCGGCCGGGATCGAGGCCGGAATGGTGACCTGCTTGGTGAAGGAGCCGTTGGCGTCGGTGGTGGCCGTTCCGAGGACCACCGGTGAGCTGTACAGCACGACGGTCGCGGTCGAGTAGGGCGCGAAGCCCGTGCCGACGATCGTGATCTGCTGGGACGGCGAGACCTTGGACAGCGTCCCCTCGGTCGTGGTCAGCGTGGTCGGCGCCGCGGTCGGAGCGGCCGGCGGCACCTCCGGGTTCGCCGCCGTCACCGGGGTGGAGGCGAGCGAGTCGGCCGAGTCACCCGACGGGGCGTGCGCCACCACGGTGTACGTGTACGACGTCCCGCTCACCGCCCCGATCACGCACGACGTCGCGGTGCGCGCGTTCGTGGTGCACGTGGCCGGGCCGGGGTGGGCGTAGACGGTGTAGCCGGTGACCGTACTGCTGGATGCCTGGGTCCAGGTGACCACCACCGAGGCCGTCCCCGCGGTGGCCGTCGGAGCGGCCGGGGCCACGGGAACCGTGCTCAGTGCGGCGCTGGTGCTCGCCGGACCGGTACCGGCGGCGTTGATGGCTCTGACCTGCACCTGGTAGGACGTCTCCGGGGTCAGGCCCGGGATGGTGCGGTCGGCGTCGAGCGGGTTCCAGGTCTGTCCGCCGTCCGTCGAGACCTCGTAGCCTGTGATGGGCGAACCGCCGTTGGCCGGGTCGGCGAACGACACGACCGCGGAGGTGGCCGCCGGGGTGAAGGTCAGCGTAGCGGGAGCGGCCGGCACGGTGGCCGGGGTGACCGCCGACGACGCGGTCGATTCCGCCGAGTCGCCGGTGCCGTTCGTGGCGTGCACCGTGAACGTGTAGGCGGTGCCGTTGGTCAGGCCGCTGATCGTGCACGGGCTGGAGGGGCAGGACGCCGTCAGGCCGCCCGGGGTCGCCGTCACCGTGTACGACGTGATCGCCGCGCCGCCCGTGCTGCCCGGCGCCGTGAAGGTCACCGCGGCCGAGCCGTTGCCGCGCGTCGCGCTCACGGCCGTCGGCGCACCGGGCACGGCGGCGGGGGTGATGGACTGGTTGGTGGACGGGTGGCCGTCGCCCTTCGCGTTGACCGCGCGGACGCGCACACCGTACTGCGTGCCGTTGGTCAGGCCGGTGACCGTTCCGCTCAGCGTGGCGCCGGTGGGCGTGGTGGGCAGCGTCGCCCACGTGCCGCCGCCGTCGGTGGAGATCTCGTACCGCGTGATCGGCGAACCCTCGTTGCTCGGCGCGGCGAACTGGACGCGCACGCCGCCGTCGAGGGCGGTGGCGGTGACGGTCGGCGCGGCCGGGACGTCGGCCGGGGTGGTCGCGTTGGACGCGCCCGACTCGCCCGAGCTGCCGATCGCGTTCGTGGCGTGCACCGTGAACGTGTAGGCCGTGCCGTTCGCCAGCGGCGAGACCGTGCACGGGCTGGACGGGCAGGTGTTGGTGATGCCGCCGGGATTCGAGGTCACGGTGTACCCCGTGATCGTCGAACCGCCGTCGCTCCCGGGCGCGGTGAACGTCACCACGGCCTGGCCCGCGCCGGCCGTGGCGGTCCCGATCGTCGGCGTGCCCGGCAGCGAGGCGGGCGTGACGGCGCTCGACGCACTGGACGCCACCGAGTCACCGACCGCGTTGGTGGCGCGGACCGTGAACTGGTAGGCCGTACCGTTGGCGAGCCCCGTCACGGTGCACGGACTCGCCGCGCAGGTCTTGACGATCGCGCCCGGGCTGGACGTGATCGTGTAGCCGGTGACGGCCGAACCGCCGTTGCCCGCGGGCGCCGTGAACGACACCGTCGCCTGCGTGTCACCGGGCACGGCGGACACCTGCGTGGGCGCACCCGGCACGTCGGCCGGGGTGACCGAGTTGGACGCGCCCGACTCGCCGGAACTGCCCGCGGCGTTCGTGGCGTGCACCGTGAACGTGTAGGCCGTGCCGTTCACGAGCGGCGAGACCGTGCACGGGCTGGACGGGCAGGTGTTGGTGATGCCGTCGGGATTCGAGGTCACGGTGTACCCCGTGATCGTCGAACCGCCGTCGCTCCCGGGCGCGGTGAACGTGACCGACGCCTGACCCGCCCCGCGCGTGGCCGTACCGATCGTGGGTACGCCCGGCGGAAGGGCCGGCGTGACGCTTTGCGAGGGATCGGACTCCGGCGAGTCACCGTTGGCGTTCGCGGCGTGGACGGTGAACGTGTAGCCCGTACCGTTGGCGAGACCGGGCACGGTGCACGGGCTGGACGGGCAGTTCGTGACGATCGAGCCAGGGGTCGAGGTCACGGTGAATCCGGTGATCGGCGAGCCGCCGTCGGTGGTCGGATCCGTCCACGACACCGTCGCCTGCGTGTTCCCGGGCGCCGCGGTCACCTGCGTCGGCGCGCTCGGCACGGCCGGCCCGTTGAACGTCAGCGTGACGTAGCCGTTCAGGCCGTCGCCGGCGACCAGCCCGGGCAGCTGGACGCCGCCGGTGCCGCTCTTCAGCCCGATCACGCCCGCCGACAGGTAGGTCGGGTGCGCGTACGACGAGCCGCCACCGCCGCCGGCCTCGTAGATGTTCAGGATGCCCTGGTTGCCGGTCGCGCCGCCGCCACCGCCGGCGTAGCCGCCACCACCGGTGCCGCCGGCGCTGTTGTTGGGGTACGTGCCACCGTTGCCGCCGGCCGCCAGGGTGAGCGAGCTCGGGTTGTCGTTGCCGCCGGCCGTGCCGGACGCGTAGTTCCCGGCCCCGCCGGCGCCTCCGGTCGCCCCGCTGCCGGCCGCGCCGGGTGCCGCCAGGGCCGGGTTCTCCGACGTGCCGGGCGCGCCCGCGTTGCCCCCGTCGCCGTTGTACGAGCCGCCGCCGCCGGCCCCCGCGACGGCGAGCTTGGCCAGCAGGGACTGTCCGGCCCCGAGCGCGAACACGCCCGAACCGGTGCCGCCGTAGCCGTAGCCGTGGTTGTCGCCGCCACCGCCGGTACCGACGATGACGTAAATCGACGTGGTCCCCGGTGGAAGCGTCGCGGTGCCGGTGACCTCGGCCCCGTGCCCGCCGATGTGCGACCGCGCGGGATAGCCGGCCCCGCCGCCGGCCCCGACCACGTCGACATCGATCGACGTCGTCCCCGCCGGCACCGCGAGCGTGAAGTTGCCGACGCTCGTGCACGAGACCGTGCTGCGCGCCGCCGGCGCCGAGCCGTCCGTGCACGGCGAGGTCACCGCCCACGCCCCCGTGGCCGGGACCAGCACGGATCCCGCCACCGCCATCAGCCCGCCGATCGCCCCCGCGACCCGCCGCCCCATCGACCCCATGTCATTCCCCGGCTTTCGAGCGCTGGCCGCCCGAAATGCGGCATATCAGCAGATTGTGCTGACAGTATCACTATGCGTGATGCCACGGTCACCACCCAGCACGCATAGCCCAGGAACAACAACCGCGGCGGCACCCCCTCGGGCGGCATGACGGCGGACAGCCCCCAGGGCAGCACCAGCGCACCGAGCGGGACCCATTTCGCCTTGGTACCGCCCAGCAGGACCGCCGCCACCGGAAGCAACACGAGCGCGCTCAACCCGCAGATCACGTGCACGGTGCCGCCGGCACTCAACCGGTCGAGCGGCGTCACGACCGGATCGGCCACGAACAGCCCGACCCCGGCCGTGCCCACCGCGCACACCCACAGCACGCCCAGTCCCAGTCGCTGCCGGCCGCGCACCGCCGGCGCGACGGCCACCGCCAGGCACCCGTAGCTGACGGCGGCGGTGAGGAAGGCCAGGACCTGCACCCACCCGTGCCGCCCGATCGCGTACTCACTGACCGGCTTGTGCACCGGATCGATCTCCGGCCGGACGAGCATCGCCACGACCAGCAGCACCTGATACCCGACGATCGCCGCCGCCGAGATCTTCGCCGCCCTCGCGGTGCCCTTCGTGAAAGTCCTCATGCCCCGGAGGTCGGAGCCGCGGCCCGCGGACGGACAGCCGCCGCGGATCGTCGCCTTGCTGGAAACACAGCGGGGCGCGGCCAGAAGTGGCCGCGCCCCGCCTGCGTCGCAGGTGTGACTAGTGGTGCACCGGGTACAGCGCCGGCCGGCCGGCGGAGGCGCTGCTGTCGGCGCGCAGGGTCTGCGCCTTGGCGAGCGAGTCCGACGCGGTCGGGTCCGGCTGCGGGAGGGCGTCGCAGCTCTTGTCGGGGCGGTCGCCCGACTTGCGCTGCGGGAGCTTACCCGTGGCCAGGTAGTCCGCGATGGTGTTGTCCACGCACTCGTTGCCGTTGAGCGAGTTGGCGTGCGTGGTCTGGCCGACCTCCGCCAGCAGGGCGCTGTGCGGGAAGCGCCGGCGGGCCTCCAGGCTGCCCTCGAACGGGGTGGCCGCGTCGAGGGTGGTGCCGACGAACAGGACGCTCTTGACCTTCGAGCCGTCGACCTTGACCGGCTTCTGGGCCTTGGCCGGCCAGTAGAGGCACGGGGCGTTGAACCAGGCGTTCGACCAGGTCATGAACGGGGCCTTGAGGAACGTGAGCCAGTTGTCGCGCTCCCACTGGTTCCAGCTCTGCGGCCACTGGACATCGGTGCACTGCACCGCGTTGTAGACCGCGAAGCCGTTGTCGTCGCCGGGGGCGATGTAGCCCTCGTAGGCGTCGACGATGGCCTGGGTGTCGTGGTTGTTGGCCCACGCCGAGAACGCGTTGCCGAGCTCCAGCCACGTCGACTGGTAGTAGCCGGCGTACAGGAAGATGTCCGTCCACTCGCTCGCGCCGACCACGCCGCCGGCCGGGGCCGCGCGGAGTTTCTGCTGCTCGGCGTACCAGCGGAGTTCGACCTGCTTGGCGGTCTTGCCCAGGTGGTAGACGCTGTCGTACTTGGCCAGCCAGCCGAACCAGATTTCCTCGTTGCGCTGGAAGTTGGTGTCCTGGTCCAGGTTGGCCTGGTACCACACCTTGCGCACGTCGACGTTGCCGTCGAGGACCATGCGGCGCACCTTGTCGGGGTGCAGGGTGCCGTAGACCTGGCCGAGGTACGTGCCGTACGAGAAGCCGTAGTAGTTGATCTGCTTGGCGCCGAGCGCCTTGCGGATCGACTCCATGTCGTTGACCGAGTCCACCGTGGTCATGTGGTTGAGCAGCTCGCCGCCGGCCTTGCCGCAGGCCTTGGCGTAGCCCTTGGACTTGTCCAGCCAGAGGTTCTCGAGGTTCTTGTTCCACGGGATGTACTCGGGGCGCGGGCCGGCGAAGTAGTCGTCGTCGCAGTGCAGCGCCGGGACGCTGGAGCCCACGCCGCGGGGGTCGAAGCCGATCCAGTCGTAGGCCTCGCCGGCGCCGTTGGGCACGTACTCGCCCAGGACCGACAGGGTCAGGCCGGAGCCGCCGGGGCCGCCCGGGTTGACCAGCATGACGCCCTGGTAGTCCTTGTCGGCGACCTTGTGCTTGATGCGCGAGACGGCGATCTGGATCTTCTTGCCGTTGGGCTTGTTGTAGTCCAGGGGCACGTCGAGCAGGCCGCACTCGGCGCCGCGGCGCTGCAGGCCGGCACTCTCGCACTGACCCCAGGGAACCGAGGCCGAGTAGCCGTCGGCGCTCGATGCGCCGGGAGCGGCCAGGGCGCTCGCGGCCGGCGCGAGGGCCACGGCCATGGCCGTGGCGGTGAAGAGGACCAGCCCCTTCACGGTTCTGTTCGTCAAGACAACCCTCCCAAATCTGCCCAAATCTGTGCAGTGGCCAGCTGATTCGGGTCAAACAATGTCACGCCGATGCTTTCGGCCCGGCCCGCCGCGCGGAACCCGTAACACCCTTTCCTCCACCCGCGAAAAACCGATGTCTCGCAACAATCGAACTCCGGTACAACGGTTGGATGCTGCGCAAGTACCCCCGGACGCCCCACCTGCAGGGCTCGCGGCTGCAGCCCGGGGACCACGACCTCGCCCAGGTCCCGTTCGCCGAGCTGGCCGGGCGGACGCTGGTCGTGGAGGAGAAGCTCGACGGGGCCAACGCCGCCATCAGCTTCGATGCCGACGGGACGCTGCGGCTGCAGTCACGCGGTCACTATCTGTCGGGCGGGCCGCGCGAGAAACAGTTCGCCCCGTTCAAGGCGTGGGCGGCCGGGGTGCAATACCGGCTGTGGCCCGTGCTGCGCGAGCGTTTCATCCTGTACGGCGAGTGGCTCTACGCGAAGCACACCGTCTTCTACGACGCGCTGCCGCATCATTTCTGCGAGTTCGACGTGTACGACCGTCAATCGGAAACATTCCTGTCGACGCCGCGCCGGCGGGAGCTGCTCGACGGGCTCGGGGTCGCGTCCGTGCCGGTGCTGGCCGACGAGGCGTTCCCGGACCTGGCCGCGCTGACCGAGCTCGTCGGCCCGTCGACCTGCCGCACGAGCGGCTGGCGGGACGCCCTGCGCGAGGCCGCGGTCGCCGGGGGCGCCGACCCGGACCAGGTCGCGCGCGAGACCGACCTCGCCGAGGAGATGGAGGGCCTCTACCTCAAGCTCGAGGACGCCGGCACGGTGCTGGGCCGCTACAAGTGGGTCCGGCCGAGCTTCCACACCGCGATCCTGGACTCCGGCAGCCACTGGCAGGACCGGCCGATCGTGGCCAACCGGGTCCGCGCGTGAGCGAGCTCGCGGCAGCGCTGACGGGCCTCGAGGAGTTCCGGTTGCGGCCTTCCGAGGAACAGCAGCGGGTGTACTCGGCGGCGCTGCTCCTCCCGGAGGGCGAGCTCGGGGCGCGGCGCATCCTGTGGGAGCGCGGGGTGCCGATCGCCTGGCGGGAGCACGTGGCCGCGCTGGTCCGCCACCACCGCCTGCCCTTCGGCGCGCTGGACCGCCCCGACCTCGACCGGGTCGCGTTCCGGGTCAGCCTGCTCGCCCGCAATGACGATCTTGCGCTCCTGGCGGCCGCGGTCGCCGGTGGAGATCAGGACCTTCTCGGGGACGTCGCGCTTTTCCGGCAGTACACCGGCGAGCTCGGTTGTTTGGACAAGGCCCGGGAATTCGCCTCGGATCATGCGCGGTTCGAGTATTTCCGGACGCCGGGGCGGGATCCGGCCTATGCCGCGTTCGACGCGACGACCTTCACCGTGACCGTGATGTCCGGGCTCCCGGGCGCCGGCAAGGACCACTGGATCGCGGGCAACCGACCGGGGGTACCGGTGGTCAGCCTCGACGACCTGCGCGCGGAGCTGCGGGTGGGCCCGGCCGACGACCAGGGGCCGGTGATCGCGGCGGCCTACGCGCGGGCGCGCGAGCACCTGCGGGTGGGCACGGCGTACGTCTGGAACGCCACGAACACGACCCGCGCGCTGCGGTCGCGGGCCATCGGGCTGGCCGCGGACTACGGCGCGCGGGTCGAGGTGGTGAGCGTGGAGGCACCGCCGGACGTGGTACACCGGCGCAACCGCGAGCGGGGGCGGACGGTGCCGCCGGCCGTGATCGACCGGTTGGCCCGGCGCTGGGAGCCGCCGGACCCGACCGAGGCGCACGCGGTGCGCTGGGTCCTGAACGCCTAGTGGCGGGCGGTCGTGATGCGCTGACGCTGCATCGCGAGGGCCTGGAGAGCTGACGAGCGGATCAGCAGGAGCGGGATGAGCGGCTCGTTGGCGGCGATCGGGCGCGCGTACGGCCGGTTGTCGCAGGCCCAGCCGTCGTGGATGTCGTACTCGATGGACAGGGCGCCGTTGTTGGTCAGCTGGTAGTCCAGCAGCACGCCGGGGCCGAGGGAGCGGGTGGCGATCTCGCCGGCCATGTGCGGGATCGGCGAGAAGAAGAAGGCGACCTTGGGCACCGGCTGGAACAGGTCGACGTCCATCAGGTCGAAGACACCCATCGGCTGGTACATCCCGTGGGAATCGTGGACGCACAGCCCGGCGCCGAGCTCGGCACGGCCGGTGTTGTCGATCTCCATGTGGCCGGCCGGGCCGCCGGGCGTGACGATGCCGGCGCCGTCGTTGCCCGCGACGGTCAGCACGCTGCCCAGCGGGGCCGGGTAGTTGTGGGTGGCCACGACCTTCGTGCTGGGCGCGTGCGCGATGTGCCGGGTGGTGAACATCGAGTACGTCTCGGTCCAGGTGATCTCCATGTGGCGCTCGAGGTAGTGGGCCGAGAGCCAGATGGTCGGAGCGCCGCTCGCCGAGGTCGCGATCGCGTGGAGGCCGAAGAGCGCGAAGTGGTGGTCGCGCAGCTGGTCGATCGTGGCGTCGTTCATGTCGATCGTGAGTTTGTGCTGCTCCACGCTGTCCTCCAGGGATCCGTACGGGCTCTGGAAAACAGTGTGGAGCGGGCAGGTTGCACGACCGGGCAATCAGTGAAAATCGTTCACGACGGCCTCCGCGGCCTGTCGCAGCTCCTGCTCGTCGGGCAGCCAGGCGTTGGCGATGTCCGGGTGGAGGCTCTCCCGGGCGAGCTCGATGAGCCGGTGGCTCACCTCGTCCACGGACTCGCCGTGGTAGTCGTGGGCGATGGTCTCCGCGGCGCGCTGCAGCGCGGAGGTCAGCTGGGCCTCCAGCGGCTCCTGGAGCCGCTGGACGGCGGGGTCGGCGTGGTCGGCGTCAATCGTGACGTGCAGCTCCTGCATGGCCCTGATGATGCCCGCTGACGCCCGGTTTCATGCTTAGGCGGCGACGGAGCGCCGCGACTGAATTGCCTGAATTGTCCGGGAGGCCCCCGGGTAGGCCGCGCGGACCTGGGCCAGCGCCCACGCCATGCGCGTCACCGCGGTCTCCGGGTGGTCGCCGAACTCGCCGGCGACCCGCGCCGCGCAGCCCCGCACGCCCATCCGCCGCAGCGTCGCCGCGACCGCCGTGCGGATCTCGCCGCGGGCCGGGGTCTGCGAGCACTGCAGGTCCGAGGCGAACAGCGCCTCGGCCCGAACGGCCTCGAAAGTGGTGGTAGCCATCTCGCACCTCCTGTGCGCCTCGTTGCTGAGGTTCCCTGATGACATTCACGCTAAGGAACGGCGGACGGTTCGGGCTCACGGTTTCATGCCAGCGTCGTCTGTTGGTCACCATGGGTTGATCCACTAGCAGGGTGCACGGGTGGCGGGGCTGTGGCAGGGTGAGACAGTGTCCCTGACGCCCAGCACTCCACCTGGGACGCCCACCAGCGCGCCGCTGCCGCTGCACCGGGCGGCCCGCATCGAGGACGCGTTCCACGCGGTTCTGGAGCGGCGCCTGCGCCGGCGGGGCTGGAGCGTCGCAGTCACCGCCTACACGGGCTACGGCTCGGCGGCGACCCCCGACCGGCCCGGCTGGGTCCGGGTGCTCGGCCGCGTGCTGCTGGCCCGGCTCGATCCGAAGCCCGGCAAGCGGCTCAAGAAGCTGCGCGGCTGGCGCTCGTTCACGGCCGTGTCGGTCAGCAACGCGCTGGTGAAGATCGAGGCCGGTGGGCGTACCTCCGAGGTGCGCTGCGACCGCGGCGGGTTCATCGACTTCGTGATCGAGTCCGACCTGCCCCCCGGCTGGGGCACGGTCACCCTCCAGGTCGAGAACAGCGAGCCGGTCGAGGCGCCGATCCGGATCATCGACCCGGCCACCACCCGGCTCGGCATCATCTCCGACGTCGACGACACAGTCATGATCACCACGCTGCCGCGCCCGCTGCTGGCCGCCTGGAACACCTTCGTCCTCGACGAACACGCCCGCGCATCGGTACCGGGTATGGCCGTGCTCTACGAGCGCCTGGTCAACGCCAACCCGGGCGCGCCGGTGTTCTACCTCTCGACCGGCGCCTGGAACGTGGCCGCGACGCTGACCCGGTTCCTGTCCCGCCACCTGTACCCGGCCGGGCCGCTGCTGCTCACCGACTGGGGCCCGCAGCCGGACCGGTTCTTCCGCAGCGGCCAGGCCCACAAGCGGGCCTCGCTGTCCCGGCTGGCCCAGGAGTTCCCGGACATCCGCTGGCTGCTCATCGGCGACGACGGCCAGCACGACCCGGAGATCTACGCCGAGTTCGCGGCCGAGCACCCGGACAGCATCGCCGCCGTCGCCATCCGCCACCTGTCCCCGGCCCAGGCGGTCCTGGCCGGCGCGTTCCCCGGTGTGGCCGGCAGCCCGCGGCGCTTCCCGCCCAACGACCGCCGCTGGCTCAGCGCCCCGGACGGCGCCGGACTATGGCGCCTGCTCCGGGACACCGAGATCCTTTAACCCACTGTATGGGCGCCCTGGCACTGTTGATTACCGTGCGATGTCCTGAAAAGCAGTGGGGGAGCTCCGCTCCACCCACACCCCCTCAAAACCGCACCGGGTCGTACCTAGATGGTGGTTACGAGGCCGCCGTCGATCACTATGTCGGCGCCGGTGATGTTGCCGGCGGTCTCGGCGGCGAGCAGCAGCACCACTTGGGCCACCTCGCTCGGGCGGCTGAAGCGGCCGGTCGGGGTGCCGACGACCGCGGCCGCCTGGACCGCCGCCGGGTCCAGCCCCTGCGCCTGCGCGATGGTCTCCGCGACGCCGCCGGCACCCAGCCACAGCGGGGTCTCCACCGGGCCGGGGCTGACCGTGTTGACGCGGACCCCGGCCGGCCCGAGCTCCTTCGACAGCGATTTGCAGAAGCTGCGCAGCGCCGCCTTGGCCGCGCTGTAGTCGATCACCCCGGGGTCCGGCAGCGCGGCGTTCACCGAGCAGACGGTGACGATCGCCGACGGGGCGCTCCGCAGCAGGTGCGGTACGGCGGCCCGGGTGGCGCGGATGGCCGAGAACAGGTTGGCCTCCAGCGCCTCCTGCCAGTCCTCGTCGGTGACGGACAGGAAGCCGCCGGTCCGCGGGCGCACCGCGCCGACGTTGTTGACCAGCACGTCGATGCCGCCGAAGCGGTCCACGGCCGCGTCGACCAGCGCCTGGCAGCCGGCCGCCGTGGTCAGGTCGCCGAGGACCACGTGCGCGCCGAGGGCGTCGAGGTCCGGCGAGCCGTGCCGGGCACCGGCGGTGACGTGGGCACCTTCCAGTACAAGCGCGCTCGCAATCGCGAGACCGATGCCCTTGCCGGCGCCCGTCACCACCGCGCGGCGCCCCGCGAGGCCCAGGTTCACAGCGACTGTTCCTTGAGCCACGTCAGGCAGGTGTCGGCCACCTCGCGCCAGCCGGAGTCGATGGTGAGCGAGTGGGCCCGGTCCGGGAACGTGAGGATGTCGGTGACCGCCTCCGAGTGCCGGTACTGCTTCAGCGTCGCCCGGGTCACCGACTCCGGCACGGTGTGGTCCTTGCCGCTGGCGATGAGCAGCAGCGGGCCGCGGTTCTGGTTGTCGGTGGCCACCTTGGCCGGCGAGTGCGGGTCGAAGTTCGCCGTCGCCGCCTCGAACAGCGGCTTGCCCGGCGCGGGGATCGTCCAGCGCTCGAACAGCTCCTCCGACTCCTGCTCCGAGACCTCGTTGGTGAACGCGAACCGGAACTGCTCCGGGGTCAGCGAGACCGCGCGGTGCCGGTTGGCCGGGTTCTTGAACACCGGGAGGGTGGCGCGCAGGGCCGAGAGGGGCACGGGGAGTACCCCCTTGATCTGGGCGGCGTCGATGGCGATGGCGGCCAGCGCGCGGTCCTGGCCGAGCAGCTTCTGCGCGATCATGCCGCCGAACGAGTGCCCGATCAGGATCGGGGCGCTCGGGAGCCGCTCGATGATGCCGGCGAAGTGGGCCACCACGTCGTCGATGCCGTGGTCGCCGATCGCGTCCGGGTTCGCGCGCGAGGCCGCGACCGTCTCGCCGTCGCCGGGCCAGCCGGGGGCCTGCGGCTCGTAGCCGGCGTCGCGGAACAGCTGGACCCACGGGTCCCAGGAGGAGGCGTGCAGCCAGAGGCCATGGATGAAGAGCACGGGCGTTGTCACAGGAGTTCTCCACTCGTCAGGCGCCGGTCATTGGCACCGTAGGAGCGCTTCCATGGCGTCAGCTAGCGTCAGGTGACTGCATCAGGACGGCGGCCAGCTGGGCGCGGGACGTGATGCCGAGCTTGGGGAACATCCGGTACAGGTGCGAGCTGACCGTGCGGTGCGAGAGGAACAGCCGCCCGCCGATCTCACGGTTGGACAGGCCCTGCGCGGCGAGCTCGGCGATCTGCGTCTCCTGCGGCGAGAGGCGCTCCCGCGGGTTCGCCGTCGGCTGCCAGCCCCGCTCGCCGGTCGCGCTGAGCTCCTGGTCGGCGCGCTGGGCCCAGGTCCGCGCGCCGACCGCCTCGAACGTGGCCCGGGCCGCCCGCAGCGGTTCGCGCGACTCGATGACCCGGCGGCGGCGGCGCAGCCAGGAGCCGTACGCGAGCTCGGCCCGCGCCCGGTGCCAGGGCAGCCCGCTGCTCGCGCCCTGCATGGCCGCCTTGAACAGCGGCTCGGCCGACTCGTGGTCGGCGAGCACGGCCCGGGCGTACTCCAGCGCGATGATCGACCCGGTCGCGGGTGAGTCGCCGGCGATCCGCTCGACGCCGGCCAGCAGCGACCGGCCCTCGTCCTGCCGCCCGGTGCGCACCGCCGCCTCGGCCAGGAACCCGAGCGTCCAGACCTGCTGGATGCGCTGGTACGCCGGGTCGGTCGGCTCGAACACCCGGCGCATCTCGCCCCACGCCTGCTCGTGCCGGTTCGCGCCGAGCTCGGCGATCCCGCGGGCCAGCTGCACGCCGGCCAAGAGCGAAGAAGCGGCGTTGGGTGTACGGACCGCCGTGTGCTCAGCCTCCGCCAGCAGGTCGTGCCGGGTGTCCCAGCCCCGCCCGACCCCGTCGATCAGCGCCACCGCGATGCGCGCGGTCGCGGCCCACAGCGACTGCCCGGTCTCGTCGGCCAGCCGCATGGCCTCGTCGGCCGAGCTCGCCGCGTCGAACGTGCCCAGGTAGATCTCGCCCCAGGAGCGAATCGCCAGCGCCTCCGCGAGCAGGCTCATCCGGCCCTGCGCGCGCAGCTCCTGGATCGGCGTGGACAGGAACGCGACCGCACGGCGGAAGTCGCCGGTGCAGAACGCCGCGATGCCCAGCAGGCCCGCCGCGTCCGGCTGCCCGCCGGCGTCCGCGGGCCAGTGCGCGAGCCGCTCGATGACGACCGGCCCCTGCTCGATCGGCTCGGCCAGCGCGAAGATGGCCAGCAGCCGCGGGTCGCCGGCGGCCAGGTCCAGTTGCCGCGCGGCCCGGACGATCTCGTGGCGCAGTTCCGCACCCGGGTCGCGCCACCAGGCCCGCCGGGCCGCGCCGACCAGCAGCTGGGTGGCGAGCTCGACGTCCTTGCCCGCGGTGGCCTGGCGGGCGAGGTGGACCAGGTGGCGTACCTCGGCCGGCTCGCCGGTGGATCCGTCGTGGAAGACGCCCTCCAGCCAGATCAGCCGGGACCGGTCGCGCGGGCGCAGCGACACCCCGGCGACCTGGGCCTTGATCTGCTCGACCCGTCCGAACCGGCCCAGCTGGAAGCCGAGCTCGGCCGCGCTGAGCAGCCGGCCGGCCCGGGCCTGCGGGTCGGGACTGAGCGCGGCCGCCCGCTCCAGCCACGCCACGGCGGAGGCGATCGCGCCGCGGCGCTGGGCGTTGCCGGCCGCCCGCTCCAGCTCGGCCGCGATCCCCTCGTCGCGACCGGACATGGCCGACGCCCGGTGCCACACGGCGCGGTCCGGGTGCGCGCTCAGGACGCGCGCCAGCGCCTCGTGGGCCTGCTGCCGCGTCGCCGGGGCCATCGCCCGGCGCAGCGCCGATCCGATCAAGGGATGGTTTATCCGGTACCGCTCGCCGCTCGCCGTCAGCAGCCCGTGCTCGAACGCCGGCTGCGCGGCCGCGCGGTCGAGCGGCGCGCCGTGCAGGATCTGCGCGGCCGCGAGCACGTCGCCGAGCTCGTCGCCGTCATCGACCGCCGCGACGGTCAGGATGGCCCGCACCGCCGGCCCGAGGTGCTCGGCCCGGGCGGCGAACGCCTGCTCCAGCCGCGTGGTCATCGGCAGGTCGTCGTCGAGGTCCGCGTACCGCCCCGGCTCCAGCGCGGTCGCGAACTCCAGCAGGGCGAGCGGGTTGCCCCGGGCCTGATGCAGGACCCGCTCGCGCACCGCGGGCGGCAGGCCGGGCGCCCGGGCGTCGAGCAGCGCGGCGGCGGCCGTCCCGTCGATGCCGTGCAGCTCCACCCACTCGACCGTGTGCGCGTCGGTGAACGGCGGCGGCGCCGGCCGCGAGGTGCACAGCACCGCCACCCGCTCGCTCTCGATCCGCCGCGCCACGAAGGCCAGCGCGTCGACCGAGGGCTGGTCCATCCAGTGCAGGTCGTCGAGGGACACCAGCACCGGGGTACGCCGGGCCAGGTCGACGAGCAGCTCCAGCACCGCGAGGAACGCGAAGAACGGGTTCACCTCGACCGAGTCGCCCATCGCGAAGCAGGCGAGCAGGGCGTTGCGCTGCATGGCCGGGAGCCGGTCGGCCCTCGGCAGCAGCGGGCGCAGCACCTGGTGCAGGCAGGCGAACGGCAAGTGCGTCTCGGACTGGCTGCCGCGCGCGGCGAGCACGGTGAAGCCCTTGTCCCGCGCGTATTCCACGGCCTCGGCCAGCAGCGCGCTCTTGCCGACACCGGGCTCACCGAGCAGCCCGATCGCTCTGCTGGGATTCCCCCGGTCGCTGACCTTGTCGAGGTGCTGGGCGAGCGAACGCAGCTCGTCGTCACGCCCAAGGAGTTGCACGCCGGGTCGCACGCCTATGAGCATGCCACTCGGGGATCAACCTCTTGTCAGTGGCGCGGGGCCGCCGTCGAGGTCATCGGGGCGCCGACCTTGGCGATCAACTGGTGCAGGACGCGCTCGGCCTGGTCGTGCGGGACCTGGCAGGTGCCGGCGGCGATGTGGCCGCCGCCGCCGTACTGCAGCATCACCGATCCGATGTCCGTCGGCGACGTGCGGTCGAGGATCGACTTGCCCACCGCGAAGACCGTGTTGAGCTTCTGCTTGCCCCAGATCACGTGGATCGAGACGCGGGCTTCGGGGAACAGGGCGTACACCATGAAACGGTTGCCGGCGTAGATCGTCTCCTCGTCGCGCAGGTCGACCACGACGACGTCGCCGTGCATGCTCGACACCCGGCGCAACTGCTCGACGAACAGGTCCTGCTGCTCCCGGAACAGCTCGGCGCGCTCGGCCACGTCGGGCAGGGCGAGGATCTCCTCGACGTCCTGGTGGTCGATGCAGGCGTCGATGAGCTGCATCATGAGCTGGTAGTTGGAGATCCGGAACTGCCGGAAACGGCCCAGCCCGGTGCGGCTGTCCATGAGGAAGTTCAGCAGCGTCCAGCCGGTCGGCTGCAGGATCTCGGTGATGTCGTACTGCGCCGAGTCCGCCCGGTCCACCGCCTCCATCAACTCGTCGGAGACGTGCGGGAATCGCTCGGCCCCGCCGAAGTGGTCGTAGATCACCCGGGCCGCCGACGGGGCATCCGCGTCGATGACGTGATTGGTCGCCTGGCCCTGGTTGTTCCGGGCGGCCCGCAGCGTCTCCGAGTGATGGTGGTCGAAGACCAGATGGGCACCCGGCGCGTACGGCAGGTTGGTGAGAATGTCCGTCGGCCCGACCTCGACCTGGCCGTCCTGCACGTCCTTGGGGTGCACGAACGTGATGTCGCCGATGAGGTCGAGATGGCGCAGCAGCACCGCGCAGACCAGTCCGTCGAAGTCGCTGCGGGTCACGAGACGGTACTTCACTGCACTACCCCTATGCGCGAAACGGCCGGTCGACGGTTCCCCCATCGGCCGGCCACTCGCATTTGTGAGGCTTTTTAGAGAATCGAGAGGTGCACGTGGTTCGTGTGATCACTGGAGGGATCACCGGCGACGCCGCTGTAATGGTGCCAGCCGACCGCGGGTGTCCAGATCTCCTTGAACCAGATCACGTACATCACGCCGAGTTGCTGGGCGTTCTTGACGAAGTACGCGGCCAGCGTGCTGCCGTAGACGAAGTCACCACCGGAGGCGACCCCGCCGAATCCGGACTTCGTCTGCACCGAGAAGTCACACGCGCGTCCCTTGGGATGCTCGTACGGCCCGCTCGGCCGGAAGCAGGAGACGAACCGCTTGAAGCCGTCCTTCTGCGCCTGCTGCATGGCGTGGAGCATGCGCGGGGTGATGCAGCCGGTGGTCGTGGGGTCGTTGACGTTGCACGACTCCTTCGGCAGCCCCCCGCTGGCCGTGCGCGGGACGGCCTCGGCGGTGGGCAGGTTCGCGGAGACGAAGCCCTTGCTCGGCCCGCCGGCCAGCTTCAGGGCGTTCTCCGCGTCCTTCTTCTTCTGTTCCATGGTCTGGACCTGCTGCTGCTGCGCGGCGACCTCGTCCTCGAGCGCCTTCTTCTGCGCGGCCTGGCTCTCCTTGAGCTGCTTGAGCTCGTGCAGCAGGTTGTCGTTGTGGTGGGCGATCTGGTTGATCGACCCGGCCCGCTCGGCGAAGCTGTCCGGGCTGCCCGAGTCCATCAGCGCGGCGAACGTGGTGAGGGGCCCGGTGCGGTACGCCGCGACGGCGATCGCGGCCACCTGCTCCTGGACCGTGGCCAGCTGGGCCTCGGTCTTCTGCAGCTGCGCGGTGAGCTCGCCCTGGCGCTTGACCGAGGCGTCGAACTTCTCCTTGGCCTCGGACCAGGCGCGGGTGCTGTCCTCGAGCACTGACCCGAGGGTCGGGTTCGCGGCGGAACCCTCGTCGCCGGTGTCCCCGCCCGGCTCGGCCGCGGCGGGCGTGGCGGCGAGCCCCCCGAGCACGAATGCCGCCAGTAGCGCTACGATTACACGCCGGTAGGGATGTCGCGATGACATCTGGTTCGTTGTTCCTTCCGTCGGCCGCCGACCGAGTTAGCTGACGGGTTCGGGACGGAACGACCCCTACCACCCTCCCGGGAGAGGGTTGGATTCACCCCAACGTTACGGTGGGTCCCCGGCTCGCCACGGGTGGCGATTGGGCGGCAGCCACGCCCGGCACCGGGGGCGGTGCCCGCATGGACGTGACCGTGGGTCACTGTACCCAGGGTGCCTCTTTCGCGCACCGCACCGTTTGTCCGGAGATCCTCTCGACCTTGCGGACAGTGGCGCAGATCACTCCGTCCGGACGTGTCTCAAGGCAACCGTAAATATTCTTCATAAAACGATGACGTTCCCTCTCCTCCGCGTCGCGGGCTGGTCCCATGGGCCGGTCAGACGACGTGCGAAGGAGTTGATCGACGGTGTCGAGAGTGCGGGTGCTGGCCATGCTCGCCGCGGTGACCCTGGTGGGCGGGGTGGTCGCGGTCTTCAACATGCTGCCCGCGTCGGCCGCCTCCTGCTCACCCGCATGGTCCGCCACAGCGGTGTACACCGGGGGCGCCACGGTCTCCCGCAATGGCCACAACTACCTCGCCAAGTGGTGGACCCAGAACGAGGCCCCGCCCGGCAACACCGGCGTATGGCAGGACCAGGGCTCGTGCGGCGGCTCCTCGCCCCAGCCCCCGACCCAGACGGGCGCCGCGGGCGGCTGCAGCTTCCCGGCCTGGGTCCAGGGCCGCAACTACGTGACCGGCGACATCGTCAAGTTCACGGACGGCAAGTTCTACATCGCCGAGCACGAGAACCCGGGCTACAGCCCCGTCATCTCCACCTGGTACTGGGACCCGTACACCTGCTCAGGCAGTGGGTCTACGACGCCTCCCCCTCCGTCCACCGGCTCCTTCGTGGTGAGCGAGGCGCAGTTCAACCAGATGTTCCCGGGCCGGAACTCGTTCTACACGTACTCGGGCCTGGTGGCGGCGCTCTCGGCATACCCCGGCTTCGCCAGGACCGGCTCGGACGACCAGCGCAAGCAGGAGGCCGCGGCGTTCCTGGCCAACGTCAACCACGAGACCGGCGGCCTGGTCTACGTCGTGGAGCAGAACACCGCCAACTACCCCCACTACTGCGACACGAGCCAGTCCTACGGCTGCCCGGCCGGCCAGGCGTCGTACTACGGCCGCGGGCCCATCCAGCTGTCGTGGAACTTCAACTACAAGGCCGCGGGTGACGCGCTGGGCATCGACCTGCTGCACAACCCGAACCTCGTCCAGACCGATTCCGCCGTGGCCTGGAAGACCGCCCTCTGGTACTGGAACACCCAGAGCGGCCCCGGCACCATGACCCCGCACAACGCCATGGTCAACGGCGCCGGCTTCGGCGAGACCATCCGCAGCATCAACGGCAGCCTGGAGTGCGGCGGCCGCAACCCGGCCCAGGTCCAGAGCCGCGTGGCCGCTTACCAGCGCTTCGTGGGCATCCTGGGCACCGGCGTGGGTTCGGGCTCCTTGTCCTGCTGATCTGCCTTTCGTTCAGCTTTCCAGGCGGCGGCCTCCCTGGGGTGTGGGGGCCGCCGCCGCATGTCTCGGGGAAACACGCGCGAGTCGGCGTGGCGGGACAGGGTACCCTGTTGGGCGCGGGCTGCTAGCTCAATGGCAGAGCTGCGGACTTTTAATCCGTAGGTTCAGGGTTCGAGTCCCTGGCGGCCCACTGTGTTTCCGGAATGCCGGGGGAGGCTTCGCCTCCACCCGAACCCCCTCCCGGTCTGCGCCGTCAGCGTCAGGCCGCGCGGGGCTGGGCGGGGGAAGCGCTGTGGGTCTCGCCGACTTGCATGCGGGACCTTCGACGGCTGGCCTGCATCCACTTGCTCGCTCCATGTTGCTGGCACATATTGCCTGGTCAACCCTACTGACAGCGCTAGCCCCGGTTGCGGTAGTCTAGGTATTACCGGTAGTACAACCAGCCGTGAAGGAGATTCAGTGGCGAATGCCGCAGCCTGGGGAGCGGCCCGCTGCGGTGCTCCGGGATGGGTTGACCGTTGCGGACGTGGCTGAGGTGCTCGAGTGCGCCGGCGAGCGTTCGTTGCAGAGCAGGCTGACCGAACTGATGCTGGCAGTGCTGGCGCCCGCCGGGCCGGGCCTCGTTGCGGTGCTGTTGCACCGGCGGGATGACTCGTTCGTCTGGGTGGTGTTGCGGGCTCGGCTTGCCGAGCCCAAAGAGATCGGCCAATGGAGCAGGCGGATGGGAGCGCAATGATGGCAATGCCCGACTTCAAGGCGATGACCCCGGACGAGATCGCCGACTGGTTCACCAACAACGACTTGGGTGACCTGATCGCCTCCGGAGAGCGCGGGAGCGCCACCGCCTTCGTTCAGGTTGACGCGAAGGGCGCACCGGTCGAGAAGGTCGTCACGGTCAAGATGCCCGGCGACATGGTCGCGAAGCTCGACCAGGCGGCCGGGCGAGACCGGGCCGGGCGTTCGGGCATCATTCGGCTGGCGGTCGCGGAGTGGCTGGAGCGGCACCCGGAGGCGGCCGCCTGAGGAGCGGCAACGCATAGCGCGGGCGGCGGACTCGATAGCTGTCAGGCGATCGACGGGGGCCAGCGGTGGGTGCGCCAGTCGTTCCAGGTGGCGAATCCGGGCGGTGGGGCGTCGATCGGCTCGCTGCCGTCGAGTTCGCCCGGGGTGGGGATTTCGAAGCGGGCCGCCCACGAGGTGAGTTCCTCGTCGGACATGGGCCAGGTCGTGTCGGGCGCCTCGGCCTGGCGCCGGTCGACGCGGCGGCGTTGCTCGGCGAACGGGAGCTCGAAGTAGCGCATCCGCACGGCCGCGCCCTGGTCTGCTGCAGCCTGGCGTAGGGCGGAGCGTTCGTCGCGGCTCCACAGGCCGTAGTCCAGGACCACGTTGGTGCCGAGCTGCAGGGTGCGCAGGGCGATCTGGATGAGCCGGCCCTCGATCACGTCCTGGGCCGACGGTGGGTTCTCGGCGCCGTACAGCGCCTTCACCCACTCGTCCTTGGTGAGGCGGAGGGCCTGCTGTTCGGTCTCGATGCGTCGGGCGGCGGTGGTCTTGCCGGTGCATGGGAGTCCGACGGTCAGGAACAGGGTTGGTTGCCGCACATCACCCTTTGTACTCCGGGGCACGCTCGTGCACTGCTACACCTCGGGCGCTTCAAGGTGACCGGCGTAGGCCGTCCAGCACGAGCGTGATGACGCCGTCGGCCTCGGACCGCCAGCCGGGGCGGTCGTGGGCCGCGCCGATGCCATGTAGCGCCATCATCACGGCGCCGGCGTCCACGTCGGGGCGGATGGTGCCGGCCTGCACCGCGGCGGCCACCAGGTCGGTGACCGCCTGTTCCAGGGTCCGGCTGCCCTCGGCCAGGGCACCCGAGCGGTCGGCCATGAGCGTGGCCAGGGTCCGGGCCAGGCCCGCGTGGGCGTCTATGTGGTCGACCATGTCGCGCAGGAAGGTCGCCAACGCCTCCGCCGCGGGCAGCGTGGCTTGCAGCTGGCGGGCGCGGTTGGTCAGCGCGGCGACCTCCCCGTGGTAGACCGCTTCGGCCAGGGCCTCCCGGGTGGGGAAGTGGCGGTACAGCGTCCCCGTGCCCACACCAGCCAGGGCGGCGAAGTCGTCGAAGCGCAGGTCGAAGAAGTCGCCGGCGTCGAAGACCTCTCGCGCCTTGGCGACCAGGGCATCTCGGTTGCGCTGGGCGTCGGCCCGCAGCGGCTTGTCGGGAGTCATGCACTACCTCGCGTTGACAAAGTGGAGATGACCTCCATATTTTGGGAACTGGAGATGACCTCCGATTCTAAGTGCCCGCGAGGTGCAGCGTGAAGATCCTGATGTTCGGCCGCGGCGTGATTGCCACTGTCTACGGCTGGGCCCTGCAACAGGCGGGACATGACGTCGAGTTTTACGTCCGGCCGGGCCGCGCGGCGACGTACGGCGACACGGTGGACCTCGACCTGCTCGATGCGCGACGCCGGGTGTGGGGGCGGCGCGTCGTCGAGCGATGGCCGGTGCGCTACCGCGAGGTGCTGGAACCGGACCACGACTTCGACCTGATCGTGCTCAGCGTGCCGCACCACCGCCTCGCGGGCGCGGCGGACTTCCTGGCGCCGCGTATCGGCCGGGCCACGGTGCTGGTCTTCGGCAACATCTGGACCGAGCCGCAGGCGGCGATCGGCGCGCTCCCCGTCGACCGGATCGCCTGGGGCTTTCCCCAGGCCGGCGGCGGGTTCGGCGCGGACGGCGGGCTCCGCGGGGCGCTGCTGCCGTCGGTCGTCTTCGGCACCCTGGGCCAGCCCCCGACCGACCGGGAACAGGCCGTGCGCCAGGCGTTCCGCGCGGCCGGACTGCGGATCAAGGAGCAGCCGGACTTCCGCGGCTGGCTGTGGGTGCACTTCGTTTCGGACGCCGGCCTGTTCTCGCAGGGCCTGCGGCGAGGTTCCCTGTCGAAGCTGGCCGGGGCAGCGGGCGACCTGCGCGAGGCGCTGCTGGCCGGCCGGGAGTTGCTGGCGGTCCTCCGGGCGCGCGGCGTTGACCTGCGCCGGCACCGGGGCGGCGTACTGCTGTTCCGGGCACCCACCTGGCTGACGGCGCCGGCGCTCGCCTGGCTGACCGCGCACGTCCCGCTCGCGCGCGTGAGCCTCACGGCGCACTCCGACCCCGACGCCGAGGAGCCGCGCGAGGTCTGCCGGGACACCCTGGCCGAAGCGCGGCGGCTAGGCGTCTCCGTACCGCGACTGGAGGCGGCGGAACCGCACTTCACCCGCGAAGGAGACACTGAGTAGAGGGTGGAGCCCGGCCGGTGCGGACCGGGCCCCGTTCGCTACTGCTGGACGATGAACTCGACCCGGCGGTTCACCGCGTTGGCTGCGGCGTCCGTGCCCTGGACCTTGGGGCGGCTCTCGCCGAAGCCCTTGGAACTCAGGCGGTCACCCGAGATGCCCAGGGAGACCAGGGTGTCCAGCACGGTACGGGCGCGGTTCTCGCTCAGGGACTGGTTGCGCTCGGCCGTGCCGGTCAGGTCGGTGTGGCCCTCGATGCTGACCTTGATGTTCGGGTTGGCCTTCAGGATCGAAGCCGCGTTCTCGACCACGGCCCGGCCCTGCGCCGTGAGTGTCGCGCTGTTGTTCTCGAACTCGACCGTCGGCAGGGCCACCAGCTGGGTCTGCACCTGCTCCGGGGCCGCCGCCTGGCCCACGACCAGCTCGTTGCGCACGGTGCCCGACTTGGCCGCCGCCTTCGCCGCGGTTTCGGCCTTGTCCTTGATTTCCTGGGACGCGACGGTACCCGTGAGCGTGACCACATGATCGGTCAAGTCCACGACGCCCGCCTTGGCGTCCTTGCCCAACGCCGCCGCCACCGCGCCCAAGCCGGCCAGGTCGGTGTCGTCAGCGGTCCGCGCGGCGTCCACGGTCAGGTTGTCCTGGACGTTCTCGGCCCCGAAGGCCTGCTTGGCGGCATCGGCCAGCTTGGTCCGGTCGGACTCGGCCGGGACGGTGCCGGTCAGGGTCACCTTGCCGTTGTCGACCAGCAGCTTGACCGAGATCGACTGCTGCTGGACCACGGCCGGGGTCTCGACCTTGGGCGGGGCCTGGACGTCGACCACGCGGACGCCCTCGACGGCCAGTGTGACGTCGCGGGCCTTGTCCTTCTCGTCGGCCGAGCCGACCTTGACCGTGCCGTCGCGCCCGACGAACTTGACGTCGGCGTCGATGCCGGCGTTGCTCAGCGCGACCTTGGTGCGATCGGTCAGGTTGTCTTCAACCGAATGCCGATGTGGTACCTCAAATGCCACCACCAACGCCGCCAACCCCACGACGGCGACGCCGATCGGGATCCATGGGCTGCGCTTGCGGATTTCCCAGCCACTCGTCGATGTCGTACGGGTGGTGCCCGCCATCACGCCCGCCCGGTGTCGCGGCCGGCGACCAGGCGGCGCGTCAGGTCGGCGAAGCCCTCCTCGTCCCCGTCGGCGAGGTGGGCGGCCTGGCGGGCCCAGGTCACAATGCTCGGCGCGAAGCGGAGGCCGGCCGCCTCGATCGCGGTGCGCAGGGTGTCGACATCGGCGTCCGCCAACTGCCGGTACGTCCTGATGCCCGAAGCGATCAACGCCCCCGACATCTTGGGCCCGATACCCTCGATGCGCTGCAGGTTGTCGGGCTTGACGTCCTCGACCGGCGCGGCCTGCGCGGGCACAGCCACAACGGGCTCGGGCTCCACGACGGGCTCTTCCACAGCGGGCTCAGGTTCGGCCGCGACGGGCTCTTCCACGGCGGGCTCGGGTTCGGCCGCGACGGGCTCTTCGACGACGGACTCTTCCACAACCGGCGCCGGCTCTTCGACGACGGACTCGGCCGGGAAAGGCTCGTCGACGACGGGCTCGGCCGCGAGAGGCTCCTCGGCGATGACAGAAGCGGGTGCCGGCTCCTCGACGACGACAGCCGCGGGTACGGGCTCCTCGACGACGGCCTCGGTCTCGTCCACGACCGGCGCGGTCTTCGCGGTGACCTCGCGGCCCGCGATCAGGCGGTCGGTGAGGGCCTTGAAGCCGGCCTCATCCCCGTCCGCGAGCAGCCGGGCCTGCTGCGACCACGTCCCGATGCTCGGCGCGAACCGCAGGTTGCCCCGCTCCAGCGCGTCTTCCACAGTGGACCGGTCGGCCGCCGCGAGCTGCTCGTACGTCGAGATGCCGGCCGAACGCAGCGCCGCCGCGATCTTCGGGCCGATGCCCTCGATGCGCTCGAGCCGGTCCTGGGGCGCCGCTTCCGAAGGCGCTGCGAACGCGGACTCGACGTCAGCCACGAGATCCGCGTCGACCGCCTCCGGCTCCTCGGCCGCGACAGGCTCGTCGGCCGTGACAGGCTCCTCGGCAACGGGCTCTTCCGCGATGGGCTCATCGGCGACAAGGTCATCAGCCGCCGGGTCCTCGGTCACGACAACCGGCGCGGGTTCAGCCTCAACCGCGGCGACGGGCTCGGACTCGAAAGCGGCGACCGGTTCGGGTTGCGCGACCGGTGCGGGCTCAGCCGGTACCGGCGAAGGGGCCGGCTCTGCAAGAGGCTCCGAATCGGCCACCGCTGCCGCGATGGGCGCGGCCGAAGCCGGTGGGGCCGAGGATTCGGACGAGACGGCGCGCGCGGGGGGCGCCGCTGTGGTGGACTCGGTGACGGATTCGGACGACCGGACCCGGCGCAGGCGCAGGCCCCACCAGAGGTAGCCGACCAGCAGACCGAGCAGGAACGCGAGCAGGATCAACAGGAGTGACTGGTTGGTGTACCAGACCACGACAGGCCTCCGGGGGAAAGTGACCTACGCGTGCATGCGCGCGAAGAGGGAGTTTCGCGGGCAGCCTTCCACACCTGGACATCTGGCAACAGGGCCAAGCGGATGCCGTACACCCGCTCGTTATCACCGCTCAAGGGCCTGTTGATCGACGTTTCCGCAGATCGCGGGCTTTCGAAGGGGCTCTGCCGGTGTCCGGCCGACCGGAGGGCCGAGAGAAAATCGAAACGGACGGGTGCTGAACCTCACCACAACTGGAGGCGACGGAGCAATGGGGAAGACGACTCGGGTGCTCGCCTGGGCCGCGGTGGCAGCTGCCGCCGGGGGCGTCGCGTGGGCGCTGCGTGATCTCCCGGCGCAGCTCGGAGCGGTTCCGGGCGGGACGCGGGCGGACCGGATGCGGCGCTCACCGCAGTACGGCGGCGACCGGTTCGTGAACACGGTGCCGGCCGACATCCTGCCGCCGCACGCGATGCGGGACGCGTTCGTCGAGCTGTTCACGGGCAAGCAGCGGCGCAAGCCGCTCGGGGTGATCCCGGTGCGGCGGCCGGACCTCGGCGGCCGGCTGGCCCCGGACGGGCTGCACGTGACCTGGCTGGGCCACTCGACCGCGCTGGTGGAGATCGAGGGCGTGCGGGTGCTGTTCGACCCGGTGTGGAGCGAGCGCTGCTCGCCGACCTCGTTCGTCGGGCCGAAGCGGCTGCATCCGATGCCGCTGCCGATCGAGGAGCTGCCACGCATCGACGCGGTGGTCATCTCGCACGACCACTACGACCACCTCGACCTGGCCTCGATCCGGGCGTTGCAGCGCACCCAGCAGGCGCCGTTCCTGGTGCCGCTGGGCGTGGGTGCGCATCTGGAGCGGTGGGGGGTACCGGAGGATCGCCTGATCGAACTGGACTGGGACGAGGAGGCGGTCATCCGCGGGGTCACCCTGACCGCGACCGCCGCACGGCACTTCTCGGGCCGCCGGTTCACCCGTGACGGCACGCTCTGGGCGTCGTGGGCGGTCACGGGCGCGCACCGGAGCCTGTTCTACACGGGCGACTCCGGTTATTTCGACGGGTACAAGCGGATCGGTGAAAACCTCGGCCCGTTCGACGTCTCGCTGATCCAGGTCGGCGCCTACAACGACGCGTGGCCGGACATCCACATGAAGCCCGAGGACGGCGCCAGCGCCCACCTGGACGTGCGCGCGCGGGTGCTCATCCCGCTGCACTGGTGCACGTTCAACCTCGCGCTGCACGCGTGGTCCGAGCCGGTCGACCGGCTGGCCGAGGAGGCCCGGGCGCGGGACATCGAGCTCGTCGTGCCCCGCCCGGGTGACCGGATCGACATCGACGCGTTACCGGCTCTTGAACCGTGGTGGCGCTCTGTTGCGTGAGCTTTAAAAGCGCAGCTCAGAGCACGTGTTGCGGCCCACATGCCAGGACCCGACAAAACCCTGGCAGGCCCCGGGCCGACCGGCGTACTGTATCGATACAGAAGGATCTGGATCGATACAGCCGAGGGGAGGGAACCTGATCGTGGCGGCCACTTTGCAGACCATCGCCGACGAGCTGGGCGTGTCGCGGAGCACCGTCTCCAACGCGTACAGCCGGCCGGATCAGCTCTCCCCCGAGCTGCGGTCCCGCATCCTCGCGGCGGCCGAGCGGCTGGGCTACTCGGGTCCCAACCCGACGGCCCGGTCGCTGCGCCGCGGCAAGGTCAACGCGATCGGGGTGCTGCTCACCGACAACCTGTCGATGGCGTTCACCGATCCCTACGCGGTGGCCTACCTGCGCGGGCTGGCCGAGGCGGCCTCGGCCCGGGAGACGTCGCTGCTGCTGCTGAACCTGCCCAAGGACCCCGAGGCGGGCCGCCGGGTGATCAGCAACGCGGCGGTCGACGCCTTCTGCCTGTACTGCGTGCCGGACTGGCACATCGCGCTGGAGCTGATCCGCGCGCGCAACGTCCCGATCGTGATCGGGGAGGACCCGGACGCGTTCGGCCCCGACGCCGGCTACGTCGGCATCGACGAGCGCGCCGCCGCGCACCGGCTGGGCGAGCACATCGCCCGGCTGGGGCACCGGGACATCGCGGTGGTCGCGCACTGGATCGTCGACGCGGGCGTGACCGGGCCGGTGGACGCCGATCCGGACGCGCTGCGGTACTACGTCACCGGCCAGCGCGTGCGCGGCTTCCGGGACGCGTTCGCCGAGGCCGGGATCGCCTGGGACCGGGTGCTGCTCATCAACGCGGCGGACAACAGCCGCGACGAGGGCGCGGCCGCGGCGGCCCAGGCGCTGGACCGGCTCGACCGGGCCACGGCCATCCTGACCACGTCCGACGTCCTCGCCCTCGGCGTGCTCGACGCGCTGCGCGTGCGGGGCCTGCGCCCCGGCAAGGACGTGTCGGTCACCGGCTTCGACGACATCGACGAGGCCGAGCCGGCCGGGCTCACCACCATCCGCCAGCCCAGCGTCGAGCGCGGGCGGCTCGCGGGCGAGCTCCTGCTCGACCCGCCCGAGGATCCGGCGCGGCGTCACCTGACGCTGCCCGTATCGCTGGTGGTCAGGGCGACCACCGGCCCGAACACCACCAAGGAGCAGTCATGATCCCGATCGCCATGATCATCTCACTCGAGGCCGTGCACTCGGAGGCCCGCTCGGCCCTGCCGAACGCCCCGGTCGTCGACGACCGCCGGCCCGAGTCGGTCACGATGCAGAAGGTGCGCGGCTTCGCGGCCCGCACGCTGCGCGCGGCGGCCGACCGAGTCGAGCCCACGCCGGCGCTGACTTACGGCTAACACGGCTTGAAAAAGGGGGCAGGCCACCACGGCCTGCCCCCTTTTGCTGTGCTGTGGCTAGCGGACCTCGACCGACTCCGTGGACTCGACCCGGGCCGTGTTGGCCCGGGCGCCGAGGCCGATGGCGTCGTAGTCGGCCCGGTTGAGGCCGCGCAGGATGAGCGCCCAGATGATGCCGATGACCGCGGCCACGCCGTACACGGCCGGGAACGCCCACACCGCGGCGTTCTTCTGGTCCGGCGCGATGCCGAGCAGGAGGCCGAAGTTGTCGAACACCTGCCACATCACGTAGCCGAGGGCGACGGTGGCCAGGATCGGGGCGATCAGCCGCGACCAGGGGTTCTCACCGCGGCCGTCCCGCGCGAAGTAGAAGATCACCGAGAGGGACGTGGCCGCGACGAGCAGCAGCACGCCGACGCCGCCCGAGGTGCCCAGCCAGAAGAACAGGTTCACCATCGGGTCCCAGCCGGCCACCCCGAACAGCACGATGGTGACGGCCCCGATGATCGTCTGGAACAGCGAGCCGGCCATCGGGGCGCCCGAGCGGGCCCGGGTGCGGCCGAAGAACGACGGGAGCACGCGCTCACGGCCCAGCGCGAAGGCGTACCGCGCGGTCGTGTTGTGGTAGCTCAGCGCGGCCGCCGCGATGCTCGTGATGAGCAGGACGGTGCCGACGTCGCCGGTCCAGTTGCCGCCCTTCTCCACCAGCGTGATGAAGAACGGGCCGCCCTGGTCGAGGGTCTGCTGAGCCTTGCCGACCGTCTCGCCGACACCCATGCTGGCGGAGGCGGCCCAGCTCGTCAGGGAGTACGACAGCAGCATGACCCCGAGGCCAAGGAACGTGGCCACGGCGACCGTGCGGTTCTTGCTGCGGGCCTCCTCGGAGAAGACCGGCGCGGCCTCGAAGCCGACGAACGCCGTGGTCGCGACCGCGAAGGCCGGGCCGGCGGAGTCCTTGAGGGCGCCCCAGGTCCACGGCTCGAAGCTCAGCGAGCCGCCGGCCGGGTGGCTGAAGAAGATCACGTCGAAGATGGTCACCACGACCAGCTCGGCGCCGAGCAGGATCATGAGGACCTTGCTGTTGACGTCGACCCGCAGCAGGCCCAGGACGGCGATGAACAGCCACAGGATCAAGGCCAGGATCCACCAGTCGACCTTGAGGTCCGCCTTCTGTTCGAGCAGGCTCGAGAAGAAGAAGCCGAACGCGCCGTACAGGCCGACCTGCAGCAGGTTGTAGGCCACCAGGGCGACCAGGGCCCCGCCGACGCCCAGCGGCCGGCCGAGGCCCTGCGCGATGTACGAGTAGAAGGCGCCCGCGTTGGTGATGTGCCGCGACATCGCGACGTAGCCGAAGCTGAACAGCGCGAGGATCACCGCGATGATCAGGAAGGCGAGGGGGAAGCCGGTCGTGCCGACGACGCCCCAGCCGGTCGAGACGAGTGCGCCCACGACCATCAGCGGCGCTGCCGCGGTCAGGGCGAACATGATGACGGACGGCACGCCCAGCCGGTCGCGGGCGAGTGCCTGTGATACCACGCTCGGTCGCGCAGGCGACGTTGCGGACATCGGTCCTCCAGGGGGTTTTGTGAGGGGGGAAGGGGAGAGGAAAGTCCGAAACCGCGCCGTCACCCGCGTTGCGACAGCACCGCGTCGCCGACCGCCGACTCGACCTGGAGGATCAGGTCGCGCAGCGGTGGCGGCAGGGCGCCGATCGCGTATTGAATCCGTCGTCCGCCCGCCGGGTCGCCGTCCCAGAGGATGTGACCGGTCAGCCCGGTCGCCTCGGCGAGGCCGGCGAGCGTCGTGTCCGCCACCCGCATGGGCTCGAAGCCGGTCAGCAGGCGGCGCAGGCGCACCACCCGCCCGGCCGGAAGGTTCACGTCGGTGGGCAGCCAGCGGGTCGAGGACCGCAGCAGGCGCCGCACCTGGGTCTGTTCCACCAGTCCGGCCCGGGCCAGCCGGGTGCCGACGTCGTCGACCGCCGTCCGCCCGAGGAACTGCAGCCAGGTGCGCACTTCGCGGTGCTGCACCTCGGCGATCATCGTGGCCAGGTTGGTGTGGGCCAGGGGGTCGGCCGGCGGCTCGCCGCTGAGCACCCGCAGCCGCGGCCCCTCGACGGTGATCCGCTGCTCCAGCACCAGCTCGCCGAGCAGGGCACCGGCCAGCCCGAGCTCCATCGCGCGCGCGGAAATGCGGGATCGTCCGTCCCGGTCGTCGTGCGCTATCAAGAAGAAGTCATCGGCCAACAGCATCGGAGCGCGTACCCGTCACCCATCGTCGCCCTCGCCGACGGGGCCCGCACCCCGTTCGGCTCACGGTCCCCAAAACCCGTGATCAGAACACTTAGGGCCCGAAAGACCGTGCGACCCAACGCGAAAGCATGCACTGTGCATTGACCGACCGCAACCGTCCGGGCGCAAAATCGGATTAACGCGGCCCACCAATGCCGAATAGACGGATGTCGCCCGACGGTATTTCACACACCGTGATGTCCGTAATTTCCATAGTCGGCCGCGGTTGATTACTGTACGAATTCGGCGCCGATTGCCGACACACGGCTGATCGGCGGGCGGTGATGTCACCGCCCGCCGGACGCATGCGCTGCGTAATGTGCGACGAACTACGTTCGGTAGTCGCCCCGGCGCTCGGCGGCCTCGGCCGCCTGGTCCACCGCCTCGAGGAGATCATCGAGCGAGTAGCCGCCGTCGTGGCGGATGCCGTTCACGAAGAATGTCGGAGTTCCGGCCACCCCGCTGCGCACCCCGCCGACCAGGTCACGCCGGACGCGGTCCAGGTAGAGGTGGGCGCCGACCTCGTCGCCGACCTCGGCCGAGGGCAGGCCGAGCCGCTCGACGCCGACCATGAGCCGCCGCGGGTTGATCCCGGACTGGTTGGCGAACAGCCAGTCCCGCATCGGCCAGAAGGCTTCCCGCACGGCGGCGGCCTCGGCGACCTCCGCGGCAAGATCGGCATAGGGGTGCACATTGGTCAAAGGAAAGTGCCGCCAGGTGTACCGCACGCTCTCCCGCCGCAGCCGCATGAGGTCCTGCAGGATCGCGTGGGCCATTCCGCAGTACGGGCACTGGAAGTCGCCGTATTCGACCAGTGACACGGGGGCGTTCGCCGGGCCGACGGTGTGGTCGTCGGCGGTCACCGGCACCGTGAGCCGGGGCACCGAGACCTGGAAGGGAGTGGTGGTCATTCTTCAACGGTTCGCCCGCGCCGCCGCGGCCACATCACCCCGGCTGGACGGCGGAGACCAGCAGCGGGCTGCCGTTGCACCCGGTCTCGCGGTTCGGGTTCGGCACGCCCGTGACCTTGACCTGCTGGCCGTCGCGGAGCTGGGCCGCCGGTGGTCCGATGAGGACCCAGCGCAGTTGCTCGGTGATCAGCTCGACGCACGTACCGGTGACGCTGATTTTGCCTGTTGCGACCACCTGCTGGAAAGCGTCGGCCGGGGGCTCGACCTTGGTCGTTTTCGGCACGCCATTCGGAATGCTGATAGTGGGTTGCGGGTTCGCTGAGGAGGCGGCCGGCTCGGCTGTTTGTCCGGATTGCTCCGCACAACCCGCCAACATCAAAACCGCCAGGAGGAGGCCCAAGGGAGCTTTCATACCCACTTGGACCTCCTCCCGGTTCAATCGGTTCCCGCTCAGCCGGTGACGAGGACCGCCATCGACGTGCCGTTCTCCAGCAGCGCGAAGATCTTCACGCCGTTCTTCGGAACCTTCACGCCGTAGTAGGTGCTGGTCGCCGGGTCCTCACGGTAGTAGCTCTTGCTGTCGTCGAACAGCGGGTTGCCCCACTGGCCGCCGAGCCGGCTCGGCGCGTTGTTCGCGCCCGAGTGCAGGGTGAACGAGTCCGTCTTCGCGAACGAGAACGGCGCGTCGAAGCCCTGGACCCGCGGGCGCCACGGCGTCCCGTCGGCCTTGAGCATGAGGTCGGGGTGCGAGTCGATCGGCAGGATCTCACCCGCGCCGTGGTGCTGGCTGGTGTTGTTGTCGCTGTACGAGGTGTCCCAGTACGTGACCAGGAGACCCTGCTCGTACGGGAAGTGCTCGACGTACTGCGGCCGGTCGGCGAAGCCGAAGTTGTACGGGCCGGTCTTCATGTACTTGTCGAACGACTCGTACGTGCGGTGCGAGGCGATGTAGTAGTTGTCGTACTCGATCGTCCGCGTGTTGCCCACGGCCGAGAAGCCGTCCGCGGTCCAGCCGGTGAGCCCGTTCTCCGCACCGTCGGCGAACACCGTGGTCGACCCGTTGGTGATCTTCAGGTCGTCGGCGAAGAAGCCGATGCCGCCGGTGTTGTCGTCGGTGATGTACTCGAAGCGCAGGTTGACCGTCTTGCCCGCGTACGCGGACAGGTCGAACGTCGCCGGCTTCCAGCCACCGCTCGTGCCGTCGATCGCGTTGCCCTCGGCGGCCTTGGTGATCGAGCCGGGGATCGCCTTGAAGCCGGACCCGTCGTCGATCTCGACGTACGCGTCGTCGCAGGTGGTGTTGCCGCACTCCTCGATGTCCCAGTAGGCCTGGAACGACAGGGTCGTGGTCCCGGCCGGGATCGCGACGCTGCGGGTCAGGGTGTGGGTGAACTGGTCACCCGCGCCGCTCCAGAAGGACTTGGTGCCCTCCGGCGGGGTCGGCAGCGAGCTGGTCACCTGCTTCTTCGGCAGCACGACGACGACCGCCTGGGGCTTCTTGCTGTTGTACTCGTGCGGGCCGAGGTCGATCAGCTTCGTCTTGCCCGCGTTGACCGTCGCGTAGTCCAGCCAGCCGAGCTGCAGCTTGTCCCAGGCGCCGAGGTCGGCCGCGCGGGCCGCGATCCCGTTGTCACTGGGCAGGCTGACCCGGCTCTGCGCCATGATCGTCCACCAGCTCACCGGGTTCTCGGCGTTGCCGCCGGCCCCCGTCGTGTCGTAGTGGTCGGGCAGGCCCAGGTCGTGGCCGTACTCGTGGGCGAACACGCTCAGGCCGCCGTTCTCCGGCTGGATCGTGTAGTCGCGCACCCACAGGCCGGTGGTCCCGATCTGGGTACCGCCGAGCTTGTTGAACTCCGGCCCGAAGGCGCGGCTCTGGAAGGCCGCCCAGCGGTGGCTCCAGATCGCGTCCTCACCCTGCTGCAGGTCACCGTCGGCCTGGTCGCCGCCGGAGTGGACGATCTGGAAGTGGTCGATGTAGCCGTCCGGCTCGTTGAAGTCGCCGTCGCCGTCGTAGTCGAACCGGTCCCACTGGTCGTACGAGGCCAGCGTGGCCTTGATCTGCGCGTCGGTCTGGCCCTGGGCGTGCTGCCCCTGGACCCACGCGGCGATCGCGTCCTGGATGAGGTACCAGGTGTTGTCACAGACGTTGCTCGCGCACGGGTAGCCGTTGCTGCGGCCGTAGCGGGCCTCGTTGTAGGGCACCTTCACCCAGTCGGTGACCATGCCGTCGACGCTGTACCGGCCGGAGGACTGCTTCTCGTAGTACGTCTTGAGCGACTCCGCCCCGTTGCCGGAGGCGAAGTACATGTTCTCGAAGTACTGCTTGCTGAAGTCCTGCTTCCAGATGGTCGAGTTGTCCCGGCTGCGGTCCGGCTGCGGGATCGCGTTGTGCAGCGGGCCGTTGAACGTGGCCGGGCCGGCGATGGCCGGGGCCGTGTCCTGGTCCGGGTAGTCCGGGTGGCGCTGGTCGCCGAACTCGGCCAGGACGACGAAGATCTTGTCGGTCTTCTCCCGGCTCAGCTCGACGTACTTGTCGACGTGCCCCTTGCTCTTGTTGCCATTGCCGATCTTCACGACCGTGCTCGCGCCGCGCTTCTCGGTCTGCGCCTGCCCGTTCAGGACCTGGGAGAGAGCGACCTCACGAGAGTCGCGCCGCTTCTCTTCCAACGGGTTGGGCAACTCGTCGGACGGGGCCGCGGCGTCGACGGACGGCGACTGTTGCGCCGGCACGGCATGGGCCGCACCTCCTCCGACGAACACCCCCATCCCCGACGCGAGCGTGAGACTGAGCAGTCCCACGGTCAACTTACGCACAGGTACCTCCCTGGTGGGGCATTCAGCACCGAGGCCCTGTGTCGATGCCTCGATGCACCTGACGCGGAAGACTAGGTGCTCACGGAGGCTGTCGAAGATCAACAACGGGGTATGCGCATAGTTGCAAGGGTCAAAACAAGGGTCTACCCGTTCATTGAGCGCGGTCTCTGAGCGCATCGAGATCATGGACGATCACGTGGAGTCGTCCGGTCTGGATGAGCCCCTCCTCACGCAGCGTGCGCAGGGCCTTTGTGACCGCCTCGCGCGACGAGCCGGTCCAGCCGGCCAGCTCGTCCTGCGACAGCGGCAGGCTGATGCGCAACCCCTCCGGGGTCCGCTCGCCGAACCGCTCGGACAGCTCGACCAGCCGCGCCGCGACCCGGCCGGTGGTGTCGTAGGCGCCGAACTCGATGCGCTTGCGGTCGGCGTCGCGCAACCGGCGGGTCAGCTCGCGCATCAGCAGGAACGACACGCGCGCGTGCCCGAGCAGGTACCGCTCGAAGTCCGGTGACGGCACCGACAGCGCGGTCACCGGCTCCAGCGCGGTCACGGTCGCCGACATGAGGCCCCCGTCGATCGCCGACAGCTCGCCGAGCAGCGCGCCCGGGCCGCGCACGGCCAGGACGACCTCGGTGCCCGACGCGGTGTCGGAGGAGACCTTGACCCGCCCGGCCCGCAGGATGACCACCGCCTCGGACGGGCTCGCCTCGCGGAAGATCACCGCCGCCCGCCGCCACTGCTTGCGATGCCCGGCGGCCTCCAGCGCGGCCTGCTCGTCGGCGTGCAGAAGATCGAAGAACTCGGTCACGCCAAAGTCTCCACCACATATGCCCGGACTGTCTGTCGGCGACCTTTCACTTCCAGCTCGCCCAGCGGCGTGGCGGCGACCCGCTCGGCGATCGCGTCGTACGTGACCCCGCCGATCACCACCTGCCCGGGCTCGGCGATCGTCTGCAGCCGCGCGGCCACGTTCACCGCGTCGCCCATCGCGTTGAACCCGCGCAACGACTCGCTGCCGATGTTGCCCACGAGCGCCGGCCCGGTGTTCGCCCCGACGCGGAACCGCGGCCAGTCGGGGTGCCCCTCGGCGATCCCGCGCACCGCCTCCTGCATCTGCAGCGCCGCCCGCACCGCCCGGGCCTCGTGGTCCTCCTGCCGCGCGGGCGCGTTGAACAGCGCCAGCAGCGCGTCCCCGACGAACTGCACAATGGTGCCGCCGTTGTCGAGAATGCAAGGAACCGCGACGCCGTGGTACCGGTTGAGCATCTCCACGATGTCGCCCGGTTCGACGGCCTCGGAGTAGGTCGTGAATCCGCGCAGATCCGCGAACAGTGCGGTCACGTCGACCAGCCGCCCGCCCAGCGCCGCCTGATCGGGATCGGCGAGCAGCGCGGCCGCGACATCCGGCGACATGTACTGGCGGAACAATGTGGAGAGTTCGCCGTACAACCGCGCATTCTCCAGTCCGATGGACAGCTGATGCGCGAGCGTCTGGCGCAGCTCGTCCCGCGTGGTCCTCGGAATCGCGACGGCGCCCGCCTTGATGTTCTTGACGGTCAGCGGCAACGAGTCCGGCTGTTCTTCGAGCTTGCCGTCAGCGATCAGGTTCACTTTGACGTCGCCGAATGAACCCCGCACCGCCTCGGCCGCCTTCTCGAGGAACTCCTTCTCACCGGCGCCGACCCGCGCCTGCTCGCCCACCGCGACCAGGGCCCCGAGCCGCTCCGACAATTCCCGCTCGGCCACCAGCGCCGCGGCCGCCCGGTCCAGCACCTCGGCCTGCTTCTCGGTCAGCCCGAAACGCTCGGCCATCCGCGCCGCCAGCCGCTCGGGCGCCGCACCCTGCTCGGACTCCTGCAGCGCGGCCACCAGTTCCTCCAGCGCGGCCGCATACTGCTCGCGGATCCGCCGGTTGGTCGCGGCCATCGCGATTCCGTCGAAGAGCCCCGACGCGCTTCCTTCGCGGCGGTACTGCACGTAGGCGCTGTACGCCACGAAAAGGAACGCGGCCGTCAGGATGAGGTGCCACTCCCACCACGACAGCCGCCATTTGTCGGCCAGCGTGACGGTGACCATCGCCTCGGCCAGCAGCGCGAACGCGGTCACGACGGAAATGAGAACAGCACCGGGATTTCGCCGGTACAGCATGAAGAAGCGCACCGCCGCCCCCACATACAGCGCCACGGCGAGCCACGACACCCAGACCAGCGGTCCCTCGACGTCGCGAATCTGATCCTGCCGCGAGAGCGGCGGCAGATCCGACAACGACCAGACGATCCAGATGAACAGCAGAATGCCCAGCGCGATCCGGAGCGCCAGCTGCCACCCGGTGATGCCCGCCTTCAACGGCAACGAGGACAGCACGGCGAGCACCGACCCGACGATCAGCCCGACCGCCATCGATTGATCGAACCCGGCATTGGGGTGCCCGATGAGCACGCCGGGCGTGGCGAGCGCGTGCGCGAAGAGAAACCCGGCCGCGGCGAGAAACACCAGCGAGACCAGGAACAGCCGCCCGTCGGCCCGCCGCTTGGCCGCGATGCTCATCGCCACGCCGACAATGACATTGATCGCCGCCACCACGAGCACGAGCCAGAAATGCGCCTCGTGATGCTGCCAGATGACGTCGGTTCCGGGCCGGCTCAGCAGCAGCCAGAGCCCGGCGAGCGGCAACGCGAGATGCGCCGCCCAAACGATGACGCGTGGCATCTGCGCCCCCTTGGTTTTGTTGCGCTGTTGGCAGCGATAAGGGTCGCACCTTCCGAGCGGATCCGGCCCGTCTCGTTCTGGACATTCGCGGCATCCCCGTTGTGCGTCTTTCGACGCAGACAGGCCCGGCGATCCTCGGTTCCATGAGTTCACGGCACCCAGTGCGTGTGCCGCCAACCTGTGGGAGTCATCATGAAATTCAAGGCACCGCTGCTGACCTTGGGCGCCGGCGTCCTCGTGGCCGGCGTGCTGTACGGCATGAATGTCAGCGTCGGCAACGACTTGGCCCGCAACAACGCCGCGGAGGACCAACCCCCGCCGGCCGCTGCCACCTCTGCGGCCCCTACTCCTTCCCCGACCCCTTCTGCGGCCTCTTCCGCCCCGGGAGACGGCTCCGGGAAAGCCGCCCAGACCGGCACCATTACCTACGCGGGCGCCGTCGACGGCGGCGCCGCCTCGCTGGGCGTGGTCGTCCACAACGGCAAGGCGATCGCCTACGTCTGCGACGGCAAGGCCGCCGAGGCCTGGATGGACGGCGAGATGGCCAACGGCGAGGCGCAGCTCAACAGCGCCAAGCTCACCGGAAAGCTCGTCGCCACCTACAACGCCGGCCAGATCAAGGGCACCGTGACCGCGGGCGCGAAGACCTACACCTTCACGCTCAAGGCGGTCGCTCCTCCCTCCGGCCTGTACCGCTCCCAGACCAGCCTCCGCAAGAAGCTCGACGCGAGCTGGATCGTCCTGCCCGACGGCACCCAGGTGGGCGTGCAGAACCGCAACGGCGTCCTCCAGCCGGCTCCTCCCTTCGACGTGAACAACAAGACCGCCGTGGTCGACGGCACGAACGTGTCCATCGAGCCGACCAGTCCCGCGTCCGGATACTGAGCCCAGGAGCCCTGACATGGCCGCCCCGACCAACCCTCCGGACGACGCCCCGCTCAAGCCGGTGGAGTTTCCGCCGATTCCCGATCCGTCGCCGCTTCCTCCGTCGCTTTCTTATGGCTCTCAACCGCAGTCTTTTACGGTTGATCCGCTGTACTCCGCGCCTTTGCCTTACTCGGCGCCGACCGGTCTGCCTTCCTACACCGGCCCTATCCCTGCTCCTGTCTCTTCTTCTCCTGTCTCTTCTTCTCCTGTCTCTTCTTCTCCGGTCTCCTCGTCTTCGGCCTCCTCGTCTCCGGTCTCCTCGTCTCCGGTCTCCTCGTCTCCGGTCTCCTCGTCTCCGGTCTCCTCGTCTCCGGTCTCCTCCTCCCCTGTCTCCTCGTCTCCGGCGGCTGTTTCTTCGCCGCCGGCGCCGGCTGACCGCGTGGTGGGTTCGGCGTCGGTTGCTACTGCCTTGCCGGTTTCGTTGGACCCGGCGGAGCCGGTCATCGCTCCGACCAGCCCGAAGACCGCGGCCACCTTGATCGTCCCGTTCCTGGTCGCCTGCCTGATCGCGGCCGGCATCGGCGTCTACGGCAAGCTCCACGAACCAACGGGCGTGGCCGTCAACCTCGCCGGTTTCTCCAGTCCGGCAACGGTCAAGGTCTGGCTGGCCACTCTCTCCTTCCTGCTGGCCCTGGTCCAGCTGTTCACCGCCCTGGTCATGTACGGCAAGCTCCAGCTCTTCAAGGACGCCCCCTGGCTGGGCCCGGTCCACCGCTGGTCGGGTCGGTTGGCCTTCATCGCCTCCATTCCCGTGGCCCTGCACTGCCTGTACGCGCTCGGCTTCGACGACTACGACACCCGCGTCCTCCTGCACTCCCTCCTCGGCTGCTTCTTCTACGGCGCCTTCGCGGCCAAGATGCTGGTCCTCACCAGAAAGGGCGTCCCCGGCTGGGCCCTCCCCGTCCTCGGCGGCCTCGTCTTCACCGCGCTGTCCGGCCTGTTCGTCACCTCCGCTCTGTGGTTCTTCACCACGTTCGGCGTCAAGCTCTGAAGGGGCGAAGAACCATGCACACCCCCACCCGCCGCACCCTGCTGACCGGCACCGCCGCCATCGGCGTGGCCACAGCGCTCTCAGGCTGCGCCGCGTACGGCCTGGACACCGCCAACGCCCAACCCGGCAACGACGCCACCCCGAAGAGTTCCGGCTCCCAACCAGGCACCCCCTTGGCCACCCCCGCCGACATCCCGGTAGGCGGCGGCAAAATCTTCCCGGACCAGAAGCTCGTAGTAACCCAACCCACAGCCGGCACCTTCCGCTGCTTCACCGCCATCTGCACCCACGCCGGCTGCGTAGTCGGCGAGGTAGCGGAAGGCACCATCAACTGCCCCTGCCACGGGAGCCGCTTCAAACTCGCCGACGGCTCGGTAGCCGCTGGCCCCGCCAAGAAAGCGCTGGCCGCCATCCCCATCAAGGTGACGGACGACGCCATCTCCAAAGCCTGACTCCCACAGGATCGAGGGCCCGCCAACCGTCCACACAGGACCGTCGGCGGGCCCTCGTGTGTCGTCGCCCTCCAACCCACCGACTCCGAGCCGCACCACCACACATCCGCCCCGGCATCCGACTTTCCTCCGCTCCCTTAACCAAGCCGCCGCCACTACCGCTTTGGTCGCTTCTCCTCCGCTCCTCCTACGCCACCGCCACTTCGACTTTGGTCGCTCCTCCTCCGCTCCTCCTACGCCACCGCCACTTCGGCTTTGGTCGCTCCTCCTCCGCTCCTCCTACGCCGTTCGCTTAAGTCGCTCCTCCTTACGCCGTCCGCTTCAGTCGCTCCTCCTGAATCCGCGCCCCGCCCCAATAGCCGCACTGTTTCGCCTGCCGCGGTTTCTGGCCATGTCCCGGCTTCCACCGGACACCTTGCTCTCGGTTACTCCCGCCACGGTTTCCGGCCACGACCCGGCTTCCGCCCGAAACCCCTGCACTCGGTAACGCCCGCCACGGTTTCCGGCCACGACCCGGCTGCCACCCGAAACCCCTGCACTCGGTAACGCCCGCCACGGTTTCCGGCCACGACCCGGCTGCCACCCGAAACCCCTGCACTCGGTAACGCCCGCCACGGTTTCCGGCCACGACCCGGCTGCCACCCGAAACCCCTGCACTCGGTAACGCCCGCCACGGTTTCCGGCCACGACCCGGCTGCCACCCGACACCCTGCGCTCGGTTACGTCTACCGCGGCTCCTGACCACGACCCGGCTTCCACCAGGCACCCTGCTCTCGATCACCGCACCTCGACGCTTCCTGCGGCTGGCCCGGTTCACGACGGCATCCGAATCGCTCGTTCCCGCAGCATCCGCCGAGTCGGCAGCACCCCGGCGAGCAGCGCGAGCAGCAGGCAGAGCCCGACCACTCCCGCAATGACCGACCACGGCACCACCAGCGCAACCGCCGCCCCAACCTGCTGACTGAGCCCCGCTCGAATGCTGATCAGCGCCCCGAACGCGACCACCCCGCCAAGCACCGCCCCGATCAACACAACGAACGCCGACTCCGCCGCGACATACCAAGCCACCTGCCGCCGAGTAGCGCCGGCCAGCCGCATCACCCGCAGATCAGCCGCCCGCCCTTGAGCCGCCATCAGCAGCGTGTTCGCAACCGCAATCGCCCCGTACCCGGCCGACACCCCAATCAGCATCAGCGTGAACAGCCACACCAGCCGATCCTCGGCACTGTCGGCCTCCGCAGCCCACGTAGCCAGGTCGATAACCCTCGCCCCAGTCCCGGCCGGCGTAATGACCTGCCCCCCGGACCCGGCAGACGCCCCCGACCCGGCAGCCTTCGCACCAGACAGGTAGACGGCCGACGTCAACGCCGACGGATCATGCCGCCGCACCACTTCGCGACTCAGCAACAGATCCGCTCGTACCGACCGATCCGCCACCACCGCCACCACCCGCAACGACACCCGCTCGCCATCGGCGAACACCACCGGATACTCATCCCCTACGCCACGACGCACCGACTCCGTGACCACCGCCGGATACTCATCGCGCCGCCCCGGCCCTTTCCCGACCGCCGTGTCCTCGCCCCCGACACCGCGCTGGTCCACGCCAGACGCGCCCGCCGCGCCGTCGTTCCCAACACCGCGCGGGTCCGCCCCAGACGCCCCCGCCGCGCCGTCGCCCCCAACACCACGCTGGTCCACCCCAGACGCCCCCGCCGCGCCGTCGCCCCCAACACCACGCTGGTCCACGCCAGACGCCCCCGCCGCGCCGTCGCCTCCCAAACCAGGCTGAGCCGCCCCGGTCTTACCTTCTGGGCCCTGACCTTTCAGGTCCCCGAGCGAGCCGGCCAGCACCTTCGCTCCTCGGTCGGCTTCGGCGAACGCGGCCGGATCGACGCCCAGCACGTTCCACGCCCGTCGATCGGCTCCCGCGGCATCGTCCCGGCCGAACACCGTGCTCGGCAGCATCGCCGCACCGGGCACCGCGGTCACCGCGGCATCCGACAGCCCCGGCGTACGGTCCGGCACCAGCACCTGCCCGGCATCGACGTCCGCCGCCCGCCCCGCCGCGTAGGCCGCCGTCGTCGTCTGCACCATCCCCGCCACCAGCACGGCGAACGCCACCGTCAGCAGCACCGGCGCGGCCGTGGACGCCGTCCGCCGGGCCGCAGTCAGCGCGCCCTCCCGCACCAACAGCCCGATCGCCCCACCACCGCGCCGGAACGGCAGGCGCCACAGCCCCACAATCAGCGGTACCGCCGCCGGCGCCAACCCCACCATCCCGGTCACCAGAGCCATCGCGCTGTACAAAGCAAGCGTGGCCCCGTCCTGCGCGTCGTCCGCCGTCGCGGTGCCGATCGCGAACCCCACGCCGACCATCACCAGCAAGCCGCCGACGATCCAGCGCAGCCGCCCCATCGGCCGCCGCTCGACGGCCGCCTCCCGCAACGCCTCCAGCGGCCGCACCCGTGCCGCCCGCCGCGCCGCCGACCAGGCCCCGAGCAGCGCAACCACCGGCCCCAGCCCGAGCGCGAGCAGGAACGGCAGCGGCCCGTACCGCACCTCGTACGTCGCCGGCTCCAGCCCCGTCCCAACCAGCGCCCGCCCCACCAGCGGAGCCAGCGCCGCCCCGACGACGACCCCGAGGACCGCGCCGGTACTTCCGACGACGAGCGCCTCGCCGTACACCATGCGCCGCACTTGCCGAGGTGTCGCCCCGACCGCCCGGAGCAGCCCGAGCTCGCGCCGCCGTTGAGCAACGGTGAACGCGAACGTCGACGCGACGACGAACACCGTGACGAACCCGGCCAACGTCGCCACACCGGTGAGCGCCTGCATGCCGATCCACCGCGCCCGAGCATCGTCGCGCGGCTCCAACACACCCCGCTCGTCCCCGGTCAGCACCCGGCCGTCGCCCCCGACCACCCCTCGCGCAGCCGCTGCCACCGTTCCCGGATCCGCGCCGGGCTCGAGCACCAGCCCAATCGCCCGAACCCCCGGCGCCAGTCGAGCCGCAACATCGTCCGCCACCAGATAGCCAGGCGCATCGACCAACCCCGTCACGGTGTACGGCACGGGCCCCGTCGCCATCAGCAACGTCACCGAACTCCCGGGCCGGAACCCGAGCGCCCGGTCCACGACGACCTCACCCGCACGGCGCGGCGGCTCGCCGTCCACGAGCGCCAGCCCTCCAAGCCGAGCCGACGACCACCCATGCCCCTCGTACGTGTCCTGCCGCTGCCCCTCAACCGCGGGTGGCCGCCCATCGACGAGCGCCTGGACGTAGAAGCTGCGATCGACGACAACTGCTTCAACACCAGGCAGCTCGCCAAGGCCTCGGCTCAACTCCTCCGCCCTCGCCGAGGACCACGGCACCGTCGGCGGGAAGGCCTCGGCGGGACTGTGGCTGTCGAGCGCATCGACAACAACCGCAGCCGCCGCGAGCCGTTCGGGCACGATCGGCCGTCCGGCAAGGAGCAGCAGCAGGGCCAACATCACCAGCGCGATCCCGATCGCCACGGCAACGAGCGCGCCGGCCATCCGTCGGAGCTTCGCCACGACGACCCCTCCAGCTACGGCGCTCAGCATGCCTTCTCCAGCTGGGTCGTGCGGGCCGCGATCTTCTCCGCCGCAAGCGGTCCCTGGATGTCGTCGACGATTCGGCCGTCAGCCAGAAAGACGATGCGGTCTGCGCGGGCGGCGGCGACCGGGTCGTGGGTCACCATCACCACGGTCTGCGCGTGCTCGTCAACCAGCGTCCGCAGCAGGTCGAGGACGTGGCGGGAGGTCGCGCTGTCCAGCGCGCCCGTCGGCTCGTCGGCGAAGACAACTGCCGGTCGGCTGATCAGCGCCCGCGCGACGGCGACCCGCTGCTGCTCGCCGCCGGAGAGCTCGCTCGGGCGATGTCGGAGCCGGCCAGCGAGCCCGACCGCGGTCAGCGCCGCCACCACGTCGGCTGGCGATGGACGGCGCCCGGCGAGGCGCATCGGTAGCGACACGTTCTGCTCCGCGGTGAGTGCTGAGACCAGATTGAAGGCCTGGAACACGAACCCGATCCGGTCGCGCCGGAGCCGGGTCAGGTCGTCCTCGGTGAGCTCGTCGAGCACGACCCCGTCGACGGTGACCGAGCCGCCGACCGGGCGGTCGAGGCCGGCCGCGCAGTGCAGCAGCGTCGACTTGCCCGAGCCGCTCGGGCCCATCACCGCTGTGAACGTGCCGCGCTCGAATGCCACCGAGACTCCGTCAAGCGCGATGAGCTGCCGAGGTCCGTCACCGTAGGCGGCTCGGACGTCCTTCAGGACCACCGTTTGCGTCGTCATGGCCGGTAACGATGCCGCGTCGGGCTGTGGTCGCGCATCGGACCGTGATGGACACTTTTCGTTCGGCCCAGGGTCGTACGCCGAAGGGTAAATGGCCCGGTTCTCATACCTGGGTATGACGGCTCCCAGGCCGACGCGCAAAACCCCGCCGACCGCTACCGTCGAGCCCATGGATCTACCACCAGTCCTAACCCGGAGGCTCGGTCCAAGAGGTCTTTACACGCTCGACGCGTCCTCCGCAGCGGCCACCACGCTGGTGTGCTTCTTCGCGGCGCTCGCGGTACCGCAAGGAGGTTGGACGGAGCCGATCTGGCTCTCGGCAGTCGTGGCGCTTGCGCTCGGGCTGCCCGTCGCCCTCAGACGGCGCTGGCCCTTCCACGCCGTGTTCCTCGTCGTGGCCGCATCAATGCTCGCCCTGGGCGCCCAGATCGTCCCGACCTTCGCGGCCGCAGGTCCGGCCATCGCACTCGCGCTCGTCTTCTACACGTTCGGAACGGTCGCACGGGACTGGAAGGGCATCGCCGGCGTCGTGGTCGGCGGCCTGCTGATCAGCGCCTGCATGGTCGTGCCGATGCTCTTGTCGGACGAGCCGCCGTCGAGCGACAGCCCCTCGCTGATCATGGCCAGCTTCTTCGGCCTCTTCGCCACCTCCCCGGCCCAGACGCTCGGCTTCGCGATCGGCGAGCGGAGGGCCCAGACCGCCGAACGCAACGAGCAGGCGATTCAGAAGGCAGCGGTCGAGGAGCGCCTTCGAGTGGCCCGCGAGCTGCACGACGTCATCGCCCACACGATGACGCTCATCGTGGTGAAGGCCGCGGTCGGCAACCACGTCGCCGATACCAGCCCGGCCGAGGCACGCGACGCACTCCAGGTGATCGAGAAGACGGGCCGGGCGGCGATGCTCGAGGTGCGCCGCGTCCTTGACATGCTGCGCGAGGACACGCCTTACGCCCCAACACCCGGCCTGGACGACCTGCCGGGCCTGGTCGAGATGGCCTCATTCGGCGGCGTCCGCGTCCAACTCGACGTCGCCCCGCCGGACAAGACCACGATGGAGAAGGTGCCCGAGTCGGTGGGCTTGGCCGTGTACCGCATCGTGCAGGAAGCAATCACCAACGTCGTCAAGCACGCAGCCCCGGCCGAGTGCCAGGTCAGCGTCGTCGTCAACGCCGCCGAGGTCCGCATCGAAGTGAACGACGACGGCAAGCGCCCACCCCGCCCCACCGGCACCGGCACCGGCACCGGCCACGGCCTGATGGGCATGCGCGAACGCGTCGCCCTCCACGGCGGCACCTTCACCGCCGGCCCCCGCCCCGAGGGCGGCTTCACCGTCCGCGCCCTACTACCAGCCGGCGGCATCGCATGACCCACGCGGGGCGAGGCGAACGGCCGTCCACGGCGCACAGGGCGAGGAAAGCACGCGGCGGGTGACAGTGGGCGAGAGATGGCGGAGCAAGGGACGGCGGAGCGAGGACGGCGGAGCGAGGACGGCGGGCCAAGAGACGGCGGGCCAAGAGATGGCGGGCCAAGAGATGGCGGGCCAAGAGACGGCGGGCCGAGGGATGGTGGAGCCAATGGTGGCGGGGGCAAATGGTGGCTGGAGGTGGGGCGTGATTCGGGTGTTGATTGCTGACGATCAGGCGTTGCTGCGAGGGAGCTTTCGGGCGCTGCTTGATCTGAGTGGGGAGTGCAGCACGGTTGGGGAGGCTGGGACTGGGGATGAGGCGCTTCGGCTGGCGGGAGAACTGCGGCCGGATGTGGTGCTCATGGATGTGCGGATGCCCTCGATGGACGGGATTGAGGCCACGCGGCGGATTTGTTCTGATCCGGAGCTGGGTGGGGTGCGGGTGTTGATGTTGACGACGTTTGACCTGGATGAGTACGTGTTTGGGGCGCTGCGGGCTGGGGCTAGTGGGTTCTTGCTCAAGGACACGCCGCCGGCTGAGTTGCTCAGTGGGGTTCGGGTTGTGGCTGGTGGGGAGGGGCTGCTGTCGCCGTCGGTCACTCGGCGGCTCATCGCGGAGTTTGCTCGGCGGCCGCAGCCGGAGCGGCCTCTTCCGCGGCGGCTCGATGGGGTTACGGGGCGGGAGCGGGAGGTGCTTGTTCTGGTTGGGCGGGGGTTGTCGAATACCGAGATTGCCGACCATCTCGGGTTGAGTTTGGCCACGGTGAAGACGCATATTGGGCGGATTTTGGCGAAGCTTGAGGTGCGAGATCGGGCGCAGATGGTGATCGTGGCGTACGAGACCGCGTTGATCACCGCCGCCAGCTGAACCGAAGACCCGCCGCTGAACCGAAACCCCCACCGCCGAGCCAAAGACTCACCGCCGAACCGAAAACCCGCAGCTGAGCCCAAGACCGCCGCCGCCGAGCCAAGACCCACCGCCGCGGAGCCGAAAACCCGCCGCCGAACCGAAGACCCGCCGTCGAAACGAAAACCTGCCGCCGAACCGAAAACCCGCCCGAGCTGAGAAGCCCTCGCCGAACCGGCTGCGCGCGGCGAAAGGTGCTGCGGGACGAGCCGGGGCGGGTTTCAGTGGTCGGGGTGCAGCAGGGGGATCGTCACGCGGAAGGTTGCGCCTTTGGCGGGGGCGGTCTTCAGGGTTACCTCGCCGTTGTGGGCTTTGACCAGGGCCGCGACGATTGAGAGGCCCAGGCCGCTGCCGCCCAGGGCTCTGGTTCGGCTTGGGTCGGTGCGGTAGAAGCGTTCGAAGACTCGTGCCGCGTCGTCCTCGGTCATGCCGGGGCCGTTGTCCGATACCTCCAGGATGGCCTTGTCGGCGTCTGTGCCTACGAAGACCGTTACCTCCGTGCCGGCCGGCGTGTGGTTCAGGGCGTTGGACAGGAGATTTTGCAGGACCTGGCGCAGGCGGGCCTCGTCGCCCAGGACGATGGGGGCCTCGGTGTCGGCGTCGTCGTCCTCGCTGTTCGGGGTGCGTAGGCGTAGGCGGTGGTCGGTGGCGGTTACCCGGGCGTCGATCAACGCGTCCGTGGCCAGGGAGAGGAGGTCCACCGGGCGCTTTTCCAGGGGGCGTTGCTGGTCCATTCGGGCCAGCAGCAGCAGATCGTCCACCAGCAGGCCCATGCGCGTGGCGTGGTGTTCGATTCGGCGGATGTTGTCGTCGGTCTGGCCGGACTGGCGGTACAGCTCGGCGAAGCCTCGGATCGACGTCAGCGGCGTGCGCAACTCGTGGGAGGCGTCGGCTACGAAGCGGCGCATTCGGCCTTCCGAGGCGAGGGCCGCTTCCTCCGAGGCTCGGCGTTCGTCGAAGGCCGTTTCGATTTGGCCCAGCATGGTGTTCAGGGCCTGGGCCAGGCCGCCTACCTCGGTGCGCGGGTCGGACTCGGGTACGCGCCGGCTCAGGTCGCCGGCGGCGATGGCCTCGGCCGTCTGCTCCACCTCGACCAAGGGGCGGAGGCTCGAGCGGACCATGACGTACGCGACCACGGCCAGCACCAGCAGGACGAAACCGCCGATGGTGGCGCTCATGACGACCTGGCGGCTGACGGAGCTGTCGATCTCGTCGAAGCTGATGGCGACGACGACCGGCGGCTGGTTGGGGCGGTTGGTTTGTACGGCCGTCAGGACGCGCCACGAGTGGCCGGTGCCGTCGCGTGACTCCACTGTGGAGTATGCGCCGGCCACATCGGGCGAGAGGCGGGAGACGTCCAGGCCGTCCCAGGTTTCGGGGGTGACCGGCTTGGCCTGGTTGTCGGTGGCCCTGGTGAAGACCGCGTCCTCGAAGGAGCCGTCGCGTTGGCCGCACGCGACGAAGTAGCCGTTGCGCTGGACCGGAGCGCCGGGGCCGTTGCCCATGTCGGAGGGCTTGATCATGCAGTTGTGTGTGGCCTGGTCGACGCTGTCGAGGAGTTGGGCGTCCAGGCGGTCGATCAAATAGTCGCGCGTGCTGACGACGCCGGCTATGCCGGTTGTTGTGAGGGCCGCCGCGAGCAGGACGAGCATGAGGACGACTAGCTTGACGCGGAGCGGCCAGGATTTCATGTCCGGGGCAGCCGCAGGGAGTACCCGACGCCGCGCAGGGTGTGCAGCAGGCGGGGCTCGGACGTGTCGATCTTCTTGCGCAGGTAGGAGACGTAGGACTCCACGACGCCCGCGTCGCCGCCGAAGTCGTACTGCCACACGTGGTCCAGGATCTGGGCCTTGGACAGGACGCGGCCGGGGTTCGTCATGAAGTACCGGAGAAGCTTGAACTCGGTCGGCGAGAGCTGGACCTCTTGGCCCGCCTTGAACACCTCGTGCGTGTCCTCGTCGAGCTCGATGTCGGCGAAGTTGAGGCGCGAGGTCTGGACGGCGGAGCCGCCGGCCGGGTCGGCGACGCGGCGCAGGACGGCCTGGATGCGGGCCAGGATCTCGGACAGGCTGAAGGGCTTGGTGACGTAGTCGTCGCCGCCGAGCGTGAGGCCCTTGATCTTGTCCTCGGTGGCGTCGCGGGCGGTCAGGAAGAGCACGGGCACACGGGTGCCCTCGCCGCGGAGTTTGCGCAGGACCTCGAAGCCGTCGAGCTCGGGCATCATGACGTCGAGCAGGATCATGTCGGGCCGGAAGCGGCGGGCCTCCTCCATCGCCTGGCGGCCACTGGTGGCGCTGGCGACGTCGTAGCCGTGGTACTTCAGGCTCGCGGAGAGCAGTTCGACGATGTCGGGCTCGTCGTCGACCACAAGCAGCCGCGTCATGATTCGCTCCAGGTTGCGTCAGAAAGTTCCCTTGTCTCCATCAGACTGCCGCCGGTACCTGACGGTCCGATGCGGTTTCCCTGAAAACGAGCTGTGAACCGCCTGCGACGGCCGCCAGCAGCACCGGGAACTCCAGGTACGCGTGGTACGAGGCGAACGCGGCGTACAGCGCGCGGCCGCTCGCGAAGTCGATGGCGAACGGAATGGCGAGCAGCGCGGCCAGTCCGAGCCCGAGCAGCCAGGCGCGCCGGCCGAGCAAGAATGTGGGCGCTTCCGGGGCGTACCGCGGCAGGAAATAGACCCACACGAAATAGTGCATGGTTTGCAGAAAGGCGAACACGACGAGGAACCGCGTCCCGATGAGCTCGGAGGAGCCGGGCGGCGCGATGCCGAAGCGCGCAAAGGCCCCGGACGACGACAGCGCGAAATCGAAGGTGCCGAGCAGCACGAGCACCGGCACCACGAGAATCCACGCGACCTGCGTCCACCGGAACAGCCCCGGCCGCCGCAGCCGACCCGCCCACTCCCACAAGAAAAACAGCGGGACAAGATTATGCAAATGCGCCAAAATCACGAAATGGTACTGTGCAAACGTCAACGACCCCGCTAGCGCCACAACCACGGTGAAAAGCGCCGCACCCAACCGCCACCCCCGAAGTCCATGGACACAGGCGGCCGCAAGCACGGCATAGCCGATAAGAATTTCTGCATAGCGCGCCGGCTCCCCCACCACGAGCGCCGCCAGCCGGCACAGCACGATCGCCGTGATCAACCCGAGCAGCACCGCGAGAAACCGCCCGGTGAGCAGCGACGAGAACCGCCCGGCGACGTACCGCAGCTCGAGCACATTGTGCAGCGCCCCGAACGCGATCAACCCGCCCACGGTCACGAACAGCGGCGAGCGCAGCGCGATTCCGAGCGCGGCGCTCGCGGCCAGTACGAACAGCAGGCTTATCTTCATCCCGTGCTCCGCGCCCTGCTGCTGACCCTGGCGGTCGAGGTCCCGCTGTACACGGCCGCGCTGGTGGCGCTCAAGCTCGCAAAACCGGCAAAAGCCGCAGCGCTCGGCGTCGCCGTCAACCTCGCCACCCATCCGGCCCTCTGGCTGTACCTGAGCCACCATCCAGGCCAACTCTGGCTGGCGGAGGCAGCAGCGACGGCGATCGAAGCGGTCGCACTCATAATCGCCATAAAAGCCGACAAAACCCTACTAGCCGCCGTCACCGTAGGAGCAAACGCAGCGTCGCTGCTCATCGGGATCGCCGTCGGATAAGCCAGACGATCAGCACCGCCAAAGCGGCCAGAAACACCAAACACCCCAGCCCGATCACAACCAGAGCCGAGGTAGGAGCCACAGACGGCGGCGGCGCCACATCCGCCAGCACGATTTCCATGCCGAGCAGTCTGCAGCGCCGCAGCCGCGAATAGCAGTCCCGAAACCTACTCGTCAGCGGGCGAACTGTCCGGCGAGGACGGCGCCTCCGCCGGCCGCAGCCACTGCCACAACAGGAACAGCAGCCCCAGCACGAGCATCCCCAACCCGATCCACAGGTTGATCCGCACCCCCGCCGCCTTGTCGATCTCCTCCTGCGAGTCGAAGATCCCCAGGATCGTCACGATCACGCCGTACACCGTGAAGAGCCCGCCGATCACCCGCCGGACGTCGAAGAGCCGAGCCGCCCGAGCGGTGTCCGCCTTCTGCTCTTGGTCACTCATGAGAACCTCCAGGGCCTACAGGAACGGCAGGTAGAAAGCGAAGGCCAGCACGAGCGCCCCCGTGCCCAGCAGCACCGGCGAGCGGTACCAGGCGGTGTCCCCGGCGATCGCGTCCGCGCGCAGGTCGTGCTTGCCCACGCCGAACACGAGCCCGTCGAGCTCCGCGTCCTCCTTGGGCCGGGTCAGCGGCGTCACGACGATCGCCACGATCATGACGGTGACGAAGGCGATGCCGGCGCCCCAGAAGGACTCGTCGAGGTCCGAGCCGAAGGTGAACCAGCCGAACCACTTGTACCCGGCGTACGTCAGGAACGCGGCCAGCGTCCCCAGCAGCAGCCCCCAGAAGCCGGCCCAGGCCGACATCCGCTTCCAGAACATGCCGATGATGAAGGCGGCGAACAGTGGCGCGTTGAACAGGGCGAACAGCGCCTGGATGTAATCCATGATGTTGCTGTAGCCCGAGGCGATGAACGCGGTGCCGATGCCGATCACGACGCCGACGACCGTGATGATCCGGCCGATCCGCAGGTAGTAGCCGTCCGGCTTGTCCTTGGCGACGTACTCCTGCCAGATGTCGTAGGTGAACACCGTGTTGAAGCCGGACACGTTGGCCGCCATGCCCGCCATGAACGACGCCAGCAGGCCGGTGACGGCGATGCCGAGCACGCCGTTGGGCAGGAATTCGCGCATGAGCAGCGGGACGGCGTTGTTGTACTGCAGATCGCCCGTGTCCGCGCCGAGTCCCTTGACGGTCACCAGGGCGACCAGGCCGGGGATGACCGTGACGAACGGGATGAGCAGCTTCGGGTACGCCGCGATGATCGGCGTCCGCCGCGCCGCGCTCATGTTGCGGGCCGACAGACCGCGCTGCACCTCGGCGAAGTTGGTCGTCCAGTAGCCGAAGGAGAGCACGAACCCGAGCCCGAAGACGATGCCCCACCAGGCGGCGCCCAGCGGGTTGTCGGTGCCGCCGGTGTTCGACCAGGTGTGCAGGCCGGCGTCGCCGAGCTTGGTGCTGTTGCGCACCGCGTCGAAGAGCCCGTCGATGCCGCCCAGCTTGACCAGGCCGACGATGGCGATGGGCAGGAGGCCCGCGATGATCACGAAGAACTGCAGCACCTCGTTGTAGATGGCGCTGGAGAGGCCGCCCAGCGTGATGTACACGAGGACGATCGCGGCCCCGACGATGATCGCGACCCACAGCGGCCAGCCGAGCAGCGCCTGCATGATGAGGGCGAGGGCGTACAGGTTGACGCCCGCGATCAGCACCTGGGCCAGCGCGAACGACAGCGCGTTGAGCAGGTGGGCGGGGCGGTTGAAGCGCCGGCGCATGTACTCCGGGACGCTGCGCACCTTCGAGCCGTAGTAGAAGGGCATCATCACGATGCCCAGGAACACCATGGCCGGCACGGCGCCGATCCAGTAGTAGTGCAAGGTCATCAGCCCGTACTTGGCACCGTTCGCGGCCATGCCCAGGATCTCCAGGGCGCCCAGGTTGGCCGAGACGAAGGCGAGGCCGGTCACCCAGGCGGGGAGCGAACGGCCGGACAGGAAGAAGTCCTCGCTGTTGCGGATGGAGCGGCGGGCGGCGAGGCCCACCCCCAGGACGGTGATGAAATAGAGCGCCAGCAGGACGTAGTCCAATGCGTCCATCTGCAGGCGCAGCCCATCGGCGAGAGTCTGCACCCGTTCCTCCCCTTTGCCGGTACGAGTGGAGCGTCGAGGCTCCTACCCAGCAAAGGCCGAGGATCAAACCACGATTATCAACCTAAGCGACTTGCGAGGATTTGCACCAGATCAGCGGCGGCGTACGGTTTGTCCAGGAAGGCATCGCACCCCGCCTCGATCGCCGCGGCCCGCTCGTGCGGCAGGACGCTCGCGGTCAGCGCGATCACGGTCGGGCGCCCGGGCTCGTCCCGCAGCTCGGCCGCCAACTCCAGGCCGTTGCCGTCGGGCAGGTTGACATCCAGCAGCACCAGGTCGACGTCGTGGCCGGCCAGCGCCGACCGGGCGTCGGCGAGCGAGCCGGCTTCAAGAAGATCCGCATCTCGTACTGCCGGTGCGTCCGCCCGCGCCAGAATGGCCCGCACGAGGACCCGGTTGAGCTCCTCGTCCTCGACAAGCAACACACGACTCATCGCGCCGCCCCCTCGAACCGGACCTCGCCGCAGCAATCAGCGCAGAAGTCGGCGACGGCGGCCGAAACCCGGTTCATCGCGCCGCCCCCTCGGACCGGACCTCGCCGCAGAAATCAGCGCAGAAGTCGGCGACGGCGGCCGAAACCCGGTTCATCGCGCCGCCCCCTCGGGCCGGGCCGCAGCGGCCGAGCCGGCGCGGGAGTCGGTGACGGCGGCCAGGTCGATCCACTCGCGCACCCCGTCGGCGGCCGAACCCCGCGGTACCGTGCCGATCACCTTCCCGCTCAGCCGCAGGCGATCGGCGTCGGAGAGATCCGGCTCGGTGAGCGCCAGCACCGGAATGCCCTGCGTCGACGGCTCCCGCTCGAGCCCGGCAAGCAGCGCGAACCCGTCCACGCCCGGCATCTGCAGGTCGCAGATGATCAGGTCGAAGCGCCGGTCGCGGGACAGCCGCAGCCCCTCCGCGCCGTCGTCGCAGGTCACGACGTTGATTCCGGCATCGGTGAGGCGCTGCTCGACCACTGCGCGGGTGGTGTCGTCGCGGTCGACAACCAGTACCGAAGCCGGCTCTTGATCTTGATTGGGCGCGATGTGCCGGGCCAGCTGGGCCAGGAGGGCGTCGTGGTCGACCGGCTTGACGAAGAAGTCGGCCGCGCCGAGGGCCAGGCCGGCCCGCTTGTCGTCGACGATCGTGGCGAAGAAGACCGGGATGCCCCGCAGCGCCTCGTCGTGCTTGAGCAGGCGGATCACGTCCCAGCCGTCGAGGCCGGGCATGATCACGTCGAGCAGGATCGCGTCCGGGCGCCACTCGCCGGCCAGCGACAGCCCGGCCTCGCCGCTGGACGCGGTGCGGACCTGGTAGCCGGCCCCGGCGAGGTAGGCCTCGAGCAGCTTGGCGGCCCGCGCGTCGTCGTCGATCACGAGCACCCGCCCACGGACGGGGCCGGGCGCGGCCTCCGCGGCGACCTCGGGCCGGGGCAGCTCGGCGGCGGGCAGCCGGACCGTGAACCGGCTCCCGATCCCCGGCTCGGACTCCAGCCCGATCTCCCCGCCGTGCGCCTCGACGAGCCGGCGGGTGAGCGCCAGGCCCAGCCCGGTGCCGGCCCGGCGCTGCGCCGCGGTCCCGAGCTGCTGGAACTCCTCGAAGACCCGCTCCTGGTCCTCGGGCGCGATGCCGATGCCGCTGTCGGCGACCGTGATCGCCACCGTGTCGACGCCGGGCGAGGCGGTGATCGCGATCAGCCCGCCGTCCGGGGTGAACTTGATCGCGTTGGACAGCAGGTTGTCGAGGATCTGGCGCAGGCGCAGCGGGTCGGCGGACACCGCGGCGGTCGGCGGCACATCGAGGTACACCTGCAGGCCCTTGCGATCGGTGAGGGGGCGCAGGGTGGTGATCACCTCGCCCACGGCCGCGTCGAGCGCGATCGGCTCCGGAGTGAGCTCCAGCCGGCCGGACTCGACCTTGGCCAGGTCCAGGATGTCGTTGATCAGCCCGAGCAGGTGCCGGCCACTGCTGTGCACGTGGTCGACCCACTCGGCCGGGACGCTGCGCCGGTCGCCGTCGGGGTGCTCGGCGCGCATGAGGTCGCTGAAGCCGATGATCGCGTTGAGCGGGGTGCGCAGCTCGTGGCTCATGCCGGCCAGGAAGTCGCTCTTGGCCTGGCTGGCGTGGGTGAGCGCGTCGACCGACTCGGCCAGGGCGGCCGCGAGCTGGCGCTGCTCGGCCAGCACGGCGCTGCGCTCGGCGAGCACCTTGGCCTGGCCGCCGAGCACGGTCGTGAGGCGCAGGTCGTCGTGGCTGAACAGCGCGCGGTAGCGGTCCAGCAGCAGCACCGTGCCCACCCCCGGCAGGGCCAGCGCGGTGACCAGCCGGGTGCCGGTGGCCAGGGCAAGCGGGTGGTCCTTGGCGAGGCGGACCGGCTGCCGCGCGGTGAGGAGCCGGTCCACGTCGAAGTCGATGCGCTCGTGCGGCAGGTGCGTGCCGGAGCGGCAGACCGCGGCCAGCCGCCCGAGGCCCGAATCCAGGACCAGGACCGCGTCGGTACCGGTGGTGTCGTGCACGACGTGCGCGAAGCGCCGCCACACCTGGCCCGTGCCCACGTCGGCCGGGAGCCGCTGGAGGTCCTCGGTCGCCTCGTACCAGACCGTCGCCGACATCATCCGGCGCAGGAACCCGGGCGGGACGAACGCGAGCAGGTACAGCACGGCGGCGACCAGCCCGACGACCCGCCCGGCCGGCTGCCACCAGACCTGCTGGCCCGGGTACCGCCCGGCCGCAGTGAACAGCATCAGCATCATCACCGGGTACAGGTAGGTGGCCGCGGCGGCCAGGCGCAGGCGCGTCCGTCCGGCCCCGGAGCGGCGCCGGCTGACCCGCAGCAGCATGGTGCCGGCGATCGCCTCCGTGACCGTGAACGTGGCCGTGATCAGGCCGAGGTACGCCAGGCTCAGCGGGCGCGGGGCCACCGTGGTCGCGGCGATGCTGCCGAGCAGGAGCACCAGGAGCGAGACGTCCAGCCAGCGCGGGACCCGGCCGAGGCGGGCGGCGAGGCGCAGCGTGAGGTACGGCTGGATGAGCAGCAGCGCGGTCGCCAGGGCGCTGGCCGCGACGGGCACCGGCCGCTGCGAGTGCTCGCGCACGGCGGCGTTGACGCACACGGCCAGGGTCGGCAGGAACAGCAGGGCGACGTCGAGCTGCAGCGGGTCGCGGGCCCGGAACCAGGCCCCGAGCGCCCGCAAGAACACGGCCGCCACCAGGACAGCTGTGACAAGAGTTACCATATGACTACGCCCCGTTACGTTCGCGAACGGGACTCACTTTAGTCAGACAGAGCGAGGCGGGGGGCCGGATGAGCGAGGAAGAGCTGCGTGCCACCGTCGCCACGGCCACCCACGACCTGTCCAACGTCCTCGGCGCGGTCCTGAACTACACGACCTTCCTGGCCGAGGACCTGGCCGGCAGCGGCGGCGCGCCGGAGTACCTCCCCCATCTCCAGAGCGCCGCCGAGCGTGCCTTGACGCTAGTAACGGGACTCGCTGCGGCTCTTGCAGGAGACGCAGAGCGTGACTGACGGGAACGCCGCCAGCCGGGCCACCGGGATCTCCCCGGAGCAGGTCTCGCACGTGCCGTAGTGTCCGGCGTCCAGGCGGTCCAGCGCCCGCTCCACCTGGTCCAGGCGGGTGCGCAGGGACAGCGCGAGCGCGAACTCCTGCTCGCGGTTGAAGGCCTTGGTGCCGAGGTCAGCCACGTCGTCGCCGGAGTCGACGACACCGGCGAGGGTCGACTCGGCGACCGCGGCGGTGTACTCCGCCTCCAGCTCGTCCCGCCGCTCCTGCAGGGCGGTGCGGATGTCCTGGGTGCGGGTCTCTGGGTAAACGAGCGTCATTCGGGCCCCCCGGCTCTACGGCGAATACGTGACTCCGGGGTTGCCCATCCGAGTGGCGGCGCAAACCTGACTGTTTTTTGCGACCGGCACAGGGCACCATGAACACCGTGGAGGGCGATTCGATCCAGGTCGACGTGCCCGCGGGTCAGGCCCGCCGGGCGCGCCGCGTGATCACCCAGGCTCTCGAGGCCTGGAACATGCCCCACCTCACCCGCGGCGCGGTCATGGTCGGGCACGAGCTCGTCGCCAACGCGCTGCGGCACGGGCTGCCGCCGGCCGTCCTGCGCCTGCTGCGCCGGGGCGAGACGATCGTGATCGAGGTGGGCGACTGCAGCGAGCAGGTCCCCCGCATCGCCGAGATCGACAACCTGACCAGCACGTCGGGCCGGGGCATGCAGATCGTCGACAGCCTCGCCCTGACCTGGGGCGTGCGGCCCCATCAGGGCGGCAAGACCGTATGGGCGGAGATCGCGCCGAAGGTCAGTTGCTGACCGGCTCGTTCGTGATCGGCAGGATCTGATCCAGCCCGGTGATCTCCAGCGTGACCCGGACGTCCTCGTTCGGGTTGGCCACCACCAGCCGCGCGCCGACGTTCTTCGCGCGCCGCCAGCATCCGACCAGCGTGCCGAGGCCGCTGGAGTCGATGAACGACAGCTCTGTGAGATCCACCACGACCTCGTCGGCGCCCGAGTCCAGCTCGGCGACGACCGCCGTGAGCAGGCTCGGAGCCGAGTCCAGATCGAGCTCCCCCGTCAGCACCAGGTGCGCACGGCCGTCGTGCCGGCGCGTTTCCAGCTCCCAGATCGCCTCGTCTTCTACCACCGGGCTTCCTTTCCTGACTCACTGGTCAACAGTGTGGGGTACCCAATCGGTGGAGTTCAAACGCTCACGCAGGTTGCCTCTGTGCAAACCGCGCGGAACACTCGACTGATGCGAGCTGCGTACCTGGTCGAAGCCGGTAGGGCGGTGTCCGGGTCGCTGAACCTGGTGCACACGATCAGGCGGTCCCTCGCCGCCTGCGTGCCCGAGCTGGCCGACTGGGCCCAGCTGATGATCGTGAGCCGGGGCGAGGCCACGTATACGTCGCTGCTCGACGGCGGCGTCCCCGTCTCGGCCCGGCACGCCACCCCGCCCGGCCAGAGCCGCCTGCTGGTCACCGGCCGGCCCGAGCTGCTGCACGTCGCCCTGGACAACGCGGCCGCGGACGGCCTCCGCGCGCTGGTCCCGGACGACGCCATGCGCGACCAGGTCTCCGCGCTGCGCCCGGCCGACGTGCTCGGCGTGCCGCTGACCGCCCGGGGCAGCACGTTCGGCACCCTGACGCTGGCCCGCCGGGCCGGCGCCGGCTTCGACATCGAGGACATCGAGCTGGCCGAGGAGCTCGCGGTGCGCATCGCGCTCGCCGTCGACGCCGCCCGCCGGTACACCGAGCGCTCGCACGTCGCCTCCGTCCTGCAGAACAGCCTCCGCCCGCCGGAGTTGCCCAAGCTGCGGGGCGTCGACCTCGCGGCCCGCTACCGCCCGGCGGCCGGCGACGCCGAGATCGGCGGCGACTTCTACGACGTCTGGGGCCGCGACGACAGCTGGTCGTTCACCCTCGGCGACGTCTCCGGCAAGGGCGTCGAGGCCGCCGTCGTCACCGGCCAGGCCCGGCACACGGTCCGCGGCGCCTCGGCCGTCGCCCCCGCGCCGGCGGCCGTGCTCGGCGCGCTGAACGCGATGCTCACCGGGACGACCTCGGGCCGGTACGTCACCGCCGTCTACGGCCACGTCACGCCCACCGCGACCGGCCTGCGCGTCGAGCTCGCCTCGGCCGGCCACCCGCCGCCGCTGCTCCTGCGCCCGGACGGCTCGGTCACCCCGATCGCCGTGCGCGGCATGGCGGCCGGCCTGGTCGAGGACGTGGCCTACGAGCCGGCGACGGTCGAGCTGGCGGCCGGCGAGACCCTGGTCCTGTACACCGACGGCGTCACCGAGGCCGGCGAGCGCAGCGTCCGACGCGGCACCAAGCGCCTGGTCGCGCTGCTGTCGCAGTACGCCGAGGCGCACGTCGAGGCCCTGGTCGAGGCGGTGGAAATCGCCGTCGTCGAAGGAACCGGCGCCGCCCAGCGCGACGACCTGGCCGTGCTGGCATGCAGAGCCACATGATCCACTTGTACTTCCAGTGCCTCGCAGACCGCGACGGCTCAGCGGCCCTCAGGCTGTGCACCGACCTCGTCGACGCCGGCCGGAGCCCGGTCGACGTCCTCCTCGACGTGGTCGCCCCGGCCCAGGAGCAGGTCGGCCACCGCTGGGCCACGGGCGAGTGGACGGTGGCCCACGAGCACGCGGCCACGGCGATCAGCGAGTCGGTCGCCGTCGCCCTGGGCACCCGCCTGCCGCAGCCCGACCCGCCCCGCGGCCACGTCGTGCTGGCCTGCGCCGAGCGCGAGTGGCACGGCCTGCCGGCCCGGCTGGTGGGCTTCGCCCTGCAGGAGGCCGGCTGGCGCACCACGTTCCTGGGCGCCTCGACCTCCCCGGCCCAGTTCGCCCGCTTCCTGGACGACGTCGACGCGGACGCGGTGGCCATCTCCTGCTCGGTGGCGGCCGCCCTCCCCGCCGCCCGCCGCATGATCGACGCCTCCCGCGAGGTGGGCCTCCCGGTCCTGGTCGGCGGCGGCGCCTTCGGCAGCGACGACACCCGCGCCATGGCCCTGGGCGCGACGGCCTGGGCCCCGGACGCCCGCACGGCGATCAAGGCCCTGGAGTCGATCACCCCACCGCCCGCGCCCTTCGCGCGCCGCCGGGCCGGCCTGGACGAACACGCCGAGCTGACGGCGCGCTTCGCCGAGCTCCGCGACCAGACCCGCCGGCGCTGGGCTTCGGTGATCGGCCCGGACCACAGCGAAACCGACCTGGCCGACGACGCGCTGGACCACGCCCTGCACTCCCTGTCGGCGGCGCTGCTGACCGACGACTCCCGACTCGTGCGCGAGGCGAACGACTGGCTCACCGACCTGTACGCGGCCCGCGGCGCCCCGGCGACCGCGGTGGCGGCGCTGTGGTCCGCCCTGCGCACGACGGTCGGCGAGCCACTCCCGGAGGCCGCCCGCCACCTGGCGACCCTGCGCTGACCGCTTCGCGCGGTACCACCGACTTCGCAAATCTCCCAATCTCCGATCTGACCTGTATCGTAACGATCTGACGATCGGGAACCTTGGAGGCTGGGATGGCGGGACGCACCATCGAGGTCGACGACGAGGTGTTCGCCTTCCTGCAGCAGCACTGCGAGCCGTTGGTCGACACGCCGAACGACGTGCTGCGTCGACTCCTCCTTGGCGGAGGGTCGGAGGAGTCACCGAAGCGACTCGAAGCCGCGACTGTCGCTCGACCGCGGGTGCTGCGCCGCAAGGGAGCTCTGTCACCTTTGATCAAGGCTGGACTCATCGCCCCTGGCGATGTTCTGCGACACGAACAGCCAAGAAGGCGCATGGTTCACGAGGCAACCGTCACGGCTCACGGTTGGGTACGGCTGGCCGACGGAAGATTGTTCTCCACCCCGTCACGAGCACTCGCGGAGCAGACCGGCACGACGATCAACGGCTGGGGCTACGTGCATGTACCGAGCGGTAAGCCCCTTTACGAGCTGCGCGCCCAGGTCGAGCAGAACTAAGTTGCGCTCCCAATCGTCGGTCTCTACGATTGGGAGCGCAGCCGTTGGACCGCAAAGCAAAACCCCGGCGGCATGCCCTCGCGGGCAGAGGCGGACCGGGGTCTTCGTAGTCCAATATAGCGTGCTTTGGCCACGACTGGGAGACGGGCATGCGAGCGGCAGAGCTGACGGTGCTCGAACAGCGGCTCTCACCTGAGCGGCTTGGCCCGTACAAAGGCGCGTGCGGCGGCGACCTGCAGGCAGCACTTGAGCTGTACCGATGGAACGCAGAGATTACGGCAGCCCTTTCGACAACCATCGGCCACGTTGAAGTGTTGTTGCGAAACGCCCTGCACCACCAACTCGAGGACTGGTCGGTCCGAACTTTCGGCGAACCGTGCTGGTACCTGAATCCTGTCTCTTCAACGCTTCCGAACGGGTTCCTGGACGTCGAAGCTCTCGATGACATCGCCAAGGCAAGGTCTCGCGCCGTACGTGACCGCCGGCCGGAAACGCCTGGTCGTGTCGTCGCTGAACTCAATCTCGGTTTCTGGCAGTTCCTTCTCGCGCGCAGGTACGACCGCCGGCTGTGGCACCCATGCCTTCACAAGGCATTTCCTCGCCGGCGGCGCACCCTCGTCTTCGATGCCGTCGGTTCGCTGCATGAGGCTCGGAATCGGATGGCCCATCACGAGCCGATGTTCAATCGGCCCTTGGGCAGCCTGTTCCAAACGTCATTGCGGGTCGCCGACTGGATCTGCCCCACCAGCCGCCGGTGGGTCGAGGCGGACAGCCGGGTGACCCGGGTTCTCGCAGCTCGACCTGCTCCGCCGCTCTTGGCCGGAAACCCACCGTGATCGCCTTTCTCAGGCCAGCGCCATCCGGAAGGCCGTGGTGAGCGCCTCGTCCAGGTGATCGAGGAGATCCTGCGGGTCCGCGTAAATGGCCGCCGCCCCGTGGTCCAGCAGCTCGGCCGCGCACAAGCCGCCCGAGGTGAGCCCGATGCACGGGATCGACAGCTTGCCCGCCGCGTGTACGTCCCAGACCGAGTCGCCCACGAAGACCGTCTCGTCCGCCGACAGGCCGGAGCGGGACAGGGCCACCTCCAGGATGTCCGGGGCCGGCTTGCTCTCCGAGGCGTCGTCCGCGCTCGTCACGGCGGTCAGGGACGAGTCGGCGTCGAGGCAGCGCAGCAGGGCGTCGAGCTCCGGGTGCGAGGCCGACGTGGCCAGGACGACCTTCAGGCCCCGCTCGGCGCAGGTGTCCAGGAGCTTGCGCGCGCCCGGCAGCGGGCGCAGGGCGGTCCAGTGCGGCGCGTAGAGGGCCGAGTGCGCGGCCCGGATCTCGTCGTCGGCGGACGGGTCATGGTCCGAGCCGAGCAGCTCGTCGAGGATTTTGTCGGAGCCCATGCCGATCGCGCGGTGGATGCGGGCCATGGGCACGTCGTGGTCGTGCTGACGCAGCGCCTGCCACCAGGCGACGGCGTGCAGGTACACGCTGTCGACGAGGGTGCCGTCCACATCAAAGAGCACACCGGTCACGGGTTTGGTCATGTCCGGGGTGATACCCACCACGGCCGGGGTATCACTGGATCCATGACCGAGCCCGATCGCCCGGTCGCCGTCGCGGAGCCGTTTCCGGGCTTCGAGGCGGACGACCTCGGCGACTTCGCCACCGAGCACTGCAGCCCCACGCTGGCCGAACAGCTGGCCGGCGGGCCCGAACACGCCCGCGAGCCGGAAAGCCCCCGCGGCCTGGCGGGCATGGACGAATAACAGGGAGTGATGCATAAACACGCCTGAATCGGGGCATGTCCTGGGGGCATGGAGTCAGTCCGCGACGCCCTGGGCGACATCGTACGGTTCGTCCCGTCCTTCCTGCTGTTCGTCGTCATCCTGCTCGTCGGATGGCTCATCGCAACGCTTGCCCGCACGGCGGTACACAAGCTGCTTGATCGGGTCGGTTTTCACAGGCTGACCGAGCGCGGCGGGCTCGGCAGAACCCTGGCCCACGGCAAGCTCGACGCCAGCGACCTGCTCGCCAAGCTCGTGTACTACGCGCTCCTCCTCTTCACCCTCCAGATCGCGTTCGGCGTGTGGGGCCCCAACCCGGTCTCGGAACTCATCGACGCCGTGGTCCGCTGGCTGCCCCGGGCCGTCGTCGCGATCGTGATCGTGGTGGTCGCCGCGGCCATCGCGGCCGGCGTGCGGGACCTCGTCACCGGCGCCCTCGGCGGTCTGACCTACGGCCGGGCGCTCGCCACCGTCGCGTACTGGTTCATCCTCGGCCTCGGCCTGATCGCCGCGCTCAACCAGATCGGCATCGCCACCACCGTCACCACCCCGGTCCTCATCGCCGTCCTGGCCACGGTGGCCGGCATCCTCATCGTGGGCGTCGGCGGCGGCCTCGTCCGCCCGATGCAGCAGCGCTGGGAGGGCTGGCTCGGCCGGCTCGAGCAGGAGGCCCCCGAGGTCTCGACCCGCCTCCAGGCCGCGGCCGCCACCCGCCGCGAGGAGCGCGAGGTCCAGGAGCGCCGCGAGGAGGAGGCCCGCCAGGCCGCCGTGCAGCGCGCCCGGCTGGAGGAAGAGGCCGCCCAGGCCCGGATCGTCCCGCCGACCCCCGGCCCCATTCCCGGGCTCGTCGACGCGCCGACCATGGTCGTTCCCCAGGTGCCGGCCCCGCACCACCCGCAGGTCCCGCAGCAGCGCGACGACACGGTGGTGATCAACCCGCCGCCGGACGAGGACGAACGACGCCCATAAATGCCGAAAAAGGCCGCCGAATAGCCAATTCGGACCGACCCTCGTCATTGCCCTATTCAAACTTCACAATTCGCTGCCGCGGTGTGATCCCCCCTTTCCCGGGCGCCCTGAAGCTGGCATGTTGAGGCATCACCTCCACCAGCGAGAGGGGGGCACGATGGGCCGACGGAGATGGGTGCACGCCGCGGTGGCGACCGCACTCGTTCCACCGATGCTCGTGATCGCATGGGCGAATCCGAGCGCAGCGGCACCAATCCCGGCAGGCAGCCTGAAGGCCGTCGAAAGCCTCAAACCGGCCAAGCAGTCCTCGGGGGCGAAATCGCCGACGAGTCGCATGGCCAAGACCGACCCGTCCCTGCTCAACCGCTCCGACACGGCCAAGGTGCCGGTCGCGGTCAAGCTCGACTACGACGCCACCGCGACGTATTCCGGCGATATTGCCGGATATGCCGCCACGAGTCCATCCGTAACGGGGAAGGCGCTGTCCGGCAGCGCCGATGAAAAGCGGTACGAGAACCGAATCGCGGGAATCGAGGACAAGTTCCTCGCCGACCTCAAGATGCAGGTCCCAGACGCCAAGATCGGCCAGAAGCTGCGCACGGTCTACGGCGGCATCGCACTCATGGTGCCCGCCAACAAGATCGGCGCGATTCTGGCCCTCGACAACGTCGTGGCGGTCCAGTCCGACACGGCCCGGCAGCCGCAGACCGACTCCTCGCCGGCCTTCATCGGCGCGGACAAGGTCTACCCGCAGCTGGGCGGGGCCCCCAACGCCGGCAAGGGCGTGATCTTCGGCTCGCTGGACAGCGGCGTGTGGCCGGAGCACCCGTCGTTCGCCGACAACGGCAACCTCGGCAGCCCGCCGGCCAAGACCGACGGCACGCCGCGCGCGTGCAACTTCGGCGACAACCCGCTGACCCCCGCGGCCGACCCGTTCGTCTGCAACAAGAAGCTCATCGGGGGCCAGGGCTTCCTGGACACCTACAACGCGCTGCAGCCGATGGAGGTCTACGGGTACACCGCCCGTGACTCCGACGGCCACGGCACGCACACCGCGTCGACGGCCGCCGGTGACCCGGTCGCGTCGGCCAAGATCTTCGACATCGAGCGCGGGCCGATCAACGGCATCGCGCCCGGGGCGTGGGTCTCGGTCTACAAGGTCTGCGGCGCCACCGGCTGCTACGGCACCGACTCGGCCGCCGCGGTCCAGCAGGCGATCAAGGACGGCGTGAACGTCATCAACTTCTCGATCTCGGGTGGCGCGAGCCCGTACACCGACATCGTGGAGCTGGCGTTCTTCGACGCGTACAAGGCCGGCGTGTTCGTCGCCGCCTCGGCCGGCAACAGCGGCCCGGGTGCGAGCACGTCCGACCACCTGTCGCCGTGGGTGACCACGGTGGCCGCGTCGACCCAGAAGCGCTCGTTCAACAGCACGCTGACGGTCCGCTCCTCGGACGGCTCGTCGACGACGCTGACCGGCACTTCGATCACCCCCGGCATCTCCAGCCCGCTTCCGGTGGTGCTGGCCTCGGCCGCCCCGTACAGCGACGCGCTGTGCATCAAGCCCGTCCCGGCGGGCCTGTTCGACGGCAAGATCGTGGCCTGCCAGCGCGGACCCAACCGGGTCCTCAAGGGCGTCACGGTCAAGGCCGGCGGCGCGGCCGGCATGATCCTGTACAACAACCCGGCGGCCGAGACGCTGAGCGACAGCCACTGGCTGCCGACGGTGCACCTGGCCGACGGCGTGCCGTTCCTGAACTACGTCAACGCGCACCCGAACGTCACGGCGAGCTTCACGCAGGGCGAGAAGGGCACCCAGCCCTCCGACGTCATGGCGAGCTTCTCGTCGCGCGGCCCGGGTGGCAACTTCATCAAGCCCGACATCACCGCGCCGGGCACGCAGATCCTGGCCGGCAACACGCCGACCCCCGACGACGTCGCCGTCGGCCCGCCCGGGCAGTACTACCAGGCGATCGCCGGCACCTCGATGTCCTCCCCGCACATCGCCGGCTCCGCGATCCTGGAGAAGGCGCTGCACCCGGGCTTCACCCCGGGTCAGATCAAGTCCTCGCTGATGACCACGGCGACGACGAAGGTGCTCAAGGAGGACGGGGTCACCCCGGCCGACCCGTTCGACCTCGGTGCCGGTCGCGTCCAGGTCAACCTGGCCGCGAACCCCGGCCTGACGTTCGACGAGACGGCCGACCGGATGTTCGCCCTGGGCAACGACCCGGTCAACGCGGTGCAGATCAACCTGCCGTCGGTGAACGCGCCGGTCATGCCGGGCAAGCTCACCGCCGTCCGCACGGCGAAGAACGTCACGAACAAGACCCTCGTGTACCGCGTTGAGACGACGTCGCCCAGCGGCTCGTCCATCACGGCCACGCCGGCCCTGTTCTCGGTCGGCGCCGGCAAGAGCCAGCAGATCAGCATCACGATCAAGTCCAACGCCACGCAAGGCCAGTACTTCGGCGAGGTCCGGCTCGTGCCGGTCACCGGCGGAGTGCCGACGCTGCACCTCCCGGTCGCGTTCGTGCCCAAGCAGGGCGACGTCCAGGTCACCCAGGCCTGCACGCCGAGCGAGATCGGCCTGCTGCAGACCAGCAAGTGCACGGTCACCGCGACCAACGGCACCTTCAACGACACCACGGCCGACTTCACCACCACGACGTCGCTGAACCTCCCGGTCGCCGGGGCCAGCAACGCCAAGGTGGTCAACCCGTTCAAGGTGGAGAAGAAGGGCGCACCGCTCGCCGGTGCGGTCCCGGGCACGCCGTCGCTGACGCCGGGCACCATCGCCGGCTACCTCCCGCTCGATCTGTTCGGGATCACCCCGACGCCCATCGGCGACGAGGACCTGACGACGTTCAATGTGCCGAGCTACGTCTACAACGGCGTGACGTACAGCGCGGTGACCATCGACTCCAACGGGTACCTGTATCCGGGCAGTGACGACAGCAGGGAGAACAACAACTGCTGCAGCATCACCCCGATCCCGGACCCGGCGAAGCCGAACAACGTGCTCGCACCGTTCTGGACCGACCTGGACGGCACGGGCGCGAAGGGCCTGCAGGTGGCGACGCTGACCGACGGTGTCGACACCTGGCTCGTGGTCGAGTGGAGCGTCAACGACTTCGGGACCCTCAACGCACGCCACTTCCAGGTCTGGATCGGCGTGAACGGGGTGCAGGACATCGTCTTCGCGTACGACCCGGCCACCATCACCACCCTGCCCGCCGGGCAGAACATGGTCGTGGGGGCCGAGAACGTGACCGGCACGGGCGGACAGGGCCTGCCCCTGAACACCCTGCCGACCGAGGACCTGCGCGTGGTGAGCTCCGATCCGGTGCCCGGCGCGTCGCTGTCCTACACGGTGACGGTGTTCGGTCTCCTGCCCGGTAACGGCGAGGTGACCACCTCGGTCGTGTCCCCGGCGGTGCCGGGCACGACGGTCGTCAAGAGCACCATCAAGGTGAGCCCGAAGCTCAACCGCATCGGCACCTGACCTTCTCACAAAGCGGCCGGTCCCCTTGCACAACGGGGGCCGACCGTTTGAGTATCGAGGACATGCGGACCTTTGCAAGCGCGGGCGAACTGCTGGCCTCGGTGGGCGAGCACCTCGGCTACAGCGAGTGGCAGGAGGTCACGCAGGAGCGGGTGAACCTCTTCGCCGACGCGACCGGCGACCACCAGTGGATTCACGTGGACCCAGAGCGCGCCAAGGCCGGCCCGTTCGGCACCACGATCGCCCACGGCTTCCTGACGCTCTCCCTGCTGCCGACGCTGGTTTCCCAGGTGTACCGCGTGGAAGGCATCCGCATGGGCATTAACTACGGCCTCGACCTGGTCCGCTTTCCCGCCCCGCTGCCGACCGGCTCGAAGGTGCGGGCGGGCGTGGAGCTGCTCGTCGCCGACGACAAGGGCGAGGGCTGGGTGCAGCTCAAGAACCGGGTCACGATCGAGCGTGAGGGCGGCGACAAGCCGGTCTGTGTCGCCGAATCCCTCACGCGTCTCCTGATCTAAAGCAGGTTGGCCAGTTCGGCCAGACGGGCTCGGTGCTGCGTCGCCGAGCCCAGGGCGACCGCGTTGGCGCGGGCCCGCTTGAGGTACCAATGCGCGGGGTGTTCCCAGGTGAACCCGATCCCGCCGTGCAGCTGCACGCACTCCTCGGCCGCCTTGACCGCGACCGGGGAACAGAACGCCTGGGCCAGGGACGCCGCCACGGGCAGGTCCGGGTCGTCGTTGGCCAGGCAGTCGGCCGCATAGCGGGCCACCGCCCGGGCCTGCGTGACCGCGACCCACAGGTCGGCCAGCCGGTGCTTGATCGCCTGGTACGAGCCGATCTGCCGGGCGAACTGCCGGCGGGTCTTGCCGTATTCGACCGTCGTCGCCAGGCACCACTCGGCGATCCCCAGCTGCTCGGAGGCGAGCAGCGCGGCCCCGGCCACGAGCGCCCGCCCGACCAGCGGACCCGCGTCCGCCGCCACGAGCCGGCCGGCCGCACCGTCGAACGCGAGGTCGGCGACCGGCCGGGTGAGGTCCAGCGAGACCACCGCCGTCCGGTCGACGTCCGCTGCCTCAACCGCGAACAAACCAGCCGCCGTCGGTACCAGTACGACGTCCGCCGTCAGCGCATCGGCCACGGTCGTCACGGCGCCCGACAGCGCACCGTCCGCCGCGGTGACCGTCCACTGGAGAACGCCGGTGGACGACAGCGGCACGGCCAGGGTCGCGCTGCGGGTGCCCGCGGCCAGCTCGGCCAGCAGCGGATCGTCCGCCGGCAGGGCCGCCGTGGCCAGCACCGCGCTGCCCAGGAACGGCACCGGCGCGGCGAAGCGGCCGAGCTCCTCCATGACCACGGCCGTCTCGCGCCAGCTCGCGCCGGCGCCGCCCGCGGACTCGGGGATCGGCAGGCCCGCGCAGCCCAGGTCGGCCGCCAGCCGCCGCCACAGCTTCAGGTCGACGGGCTCCGGGCCCTCCAGGCGGGACAGGTCGGTGCGGTCGGCGAGCAGGGAGCGGACCGACGCGCGGAGCTCCTCCTCGACCTCGGAGTACAACAGGTCGGTCATTTCGGCAGGTCCTTCCACGCCACGTCCTTGTCCGCGCGCTGCTCCTGCGGCAGCCCCAGGACCCGCTCGGCCACGATGTTGCGCAGGATCTCCGAGGTGCCGCCCTCGATCGAGTTGCCCTTGGCGCGCAGGTAGCGGTAGCCGGCGGTACGCCCGGCGAAGTCCACCAGCGTCGGCCGGCGCAGCGTCCACTCGTCGTGCCGCAGGCCCTCCTCGCCCAGCAGGTCCAGCTCCAGCGCCGAGATCTCCTGGTTGAGCCGCGCGAAGAGCAGCTTCGAGGCCGAGCCCTCCGGACCGGGCTGGCCGGCCGCGAGCTGCTGGCGCAACCGCACCCCGGTCAGCCGGGCCGCCTCGGCGTCGACCCACAGCCGCATGAGGGCGTCGTGCAGGCCGGGCGAGCGGACCTCCGGGCGCTCGCGCCACAGGTCGGCCACGATGCCGATCGCGCCGCCCTCGCGCGGGATGGCCTGCCCGCCGATCGAGACGCGCTCGTTCATCAGGGTCGTCTGCGCGACCGCCCACCCCTCGCCGACCGCGCCGAGGCGATCGGTGTCGGGGATCCGGACGCCGCTGATGAAGACCTCGTTGAACTCCGCCTCGCCGGTGATCTGGCGCAGCGGCCGCACTTCGACGCCCGGTGCCGTCATGTCCAGCACGAAGTACGTGAGGCCCTGGTGTTTCGGCAGCGCCGGATCGGTGCGCGCGATGAGGATCGCCCAGCGGGCCTCGTGCGCCATCGACGTCCAGACCTTCTGCCCGTCGACGACCCAGTCCTCGCCGTCGCGGACCGCGCGGGTGCCGAGGCCGGCGAGGTCGGAGCCGGCGCCGGGCTCGCTGAACAGCTGGCACCACACCTCCTCGCCGGTCCACAGCGGCCGCAGCCAGCGCTGCCGCTGCTCGTCGGTGCCGTGCCGGAGGATGGTCGGGGCGGCCATGCCCAGCCCGATGCCGATGCGGCGCGGGTTGTTGTCGGGCGCGCCGGCGTCGGCGAAGACCTGGTCGACGGCCGGCTGCTCGGCGCGGGGCAGGCCGAGGCCGCCCAGCCCCGGCGGGTACGGCACCCATGCCAGCCCCGCATCGAACCGCGCCCGCAGGAATTCCAGCGGGTCAGTGCGAGCGGGATCGTGACCCGCCAGGAATTCGCGAGCGAGATCCGCGGTACTCAAACGCAGCTCCTTAGTTCAGTGGCCCGCCGGCCACGTAGATCACCTGGCCGGAGACGAACCCGGCGCCGTCGCTGACCAGGAACGAGATGGTGTGGGCGATGTCGTCGGGCTTGCCGACCCGGCGGACCGGGATCTGCTCGGCCGCGCCCTTCTGGAACGTCTCGAAGTCGATCTTCATGCGGGCCGCGGTCGCGGCGGTCATGTCGGTGGCGATGAACCCGGGCGCCACGGCGTTGGCGGTCACCCCGAACGGCCCCAGCTCGATCGCGAGGGTCTTCGTGAAGCCCTGGAGTCCGGCCTTGGCCGCGGAGTAGTTCACCTGACCCCGGTTACCCAGCGCGGACGAGGAGGAAAGGTTCACGATCCGGCCGAACTTGGCCGCGGTCATGTGCACCTGGGCCGCGCGGGTCATGAGGAAGGCACCCCGCAGGTGTACGCCGATGACGGTGTCCCAGTCGCCGTCGGTCATCTTGAACAGCAGGTTGTCGCGGATGACCCCGGCGTTGTTCACCAGCACGACCGGCGGCCCGAGCTCGGCCGCGGTGCGCTCGACGGCCGCGGCGACCTGCTCGGCGTCGGCGACGTCGGCGCCGACGGCGAGCGCGCGCCCACCGGCGCCGGTGATCTGCTCGACGGTGTCCTTGCAGGCGTTCTCGTCGAGGTCCAGGACGGCGACGGCGTGCCCGTCGGCGGCGAGGCGGATGGCGGTGGCGGCTCCGATGCCGCGGGCCGCGCCGGTGACGATGGCGACGCGGTTCAGGTCAGTAGTGGTCACAACAACGATCCTCGCGCGTGAGACGGGGTCTCGAAAAGTATGCACTATGAGTGCATGTTTTTGCACGGCTGAAAATCCCAAGTTCCGGCCCGGGATTCGTTCAGGTGCGGCACGGTTGCGCCGATGGTCTCAGCGTCACACGGATGAGACAGCACAGCGGGGGGCAAGGATGAACGGCAAGACGATCGCCAAGGCGCTCACGATCACGGGTCTGACCGGCATGGCCGGCATGGCCGGCATCCTGAGCGGGACCGCAGCTCACGCGGCCGCGCCGAGCGAGTCCGTCGCCTACGTCCGGGCCGGCAACATCTACAGCAGCACGGGCGCCACCGAGGTCCGGCTGACCGAGGACGCGCTCAACGCCCGCCCGCGGTTCTCCCCGGACGGCACCAAGCTGGCCTACCTGCACGACGGCACGGTCTGGGTCATGAACGCCGACGGCGCCGGCAAGCACCAGGTCAGCGACCGCCCGGCCGGCGGCCCGGCCTGGTCGCCCGACGGCCGGTCGATCGCGTTCGCCGCGCTGTCCTGCACCGGCGGCCCGGGCGTCTTCCGCGTCGCCGCCGGCGGCGGCACCACCGAGGCGCTCTTCCCGGCCTCCTGCCGCGACCAGGAGCTGCCGCAGGTCGCCGCCACCGAGTCCACGGACGCTCCGGCCGCCAACCTGGTCGACCGCCTGCGCACCGACGACGCCGTGGCCTGGTCCCCGGACGGCACCCAGATCGCCTTCCGCGGCGGCGAGTGCGAGAGCATCGCCGACAACTGCCTCAGCATCGGTACCGTCACCACCGGCCGCGAGCGCGCCATCGACGTGTACGGCGGCGGCGGCAACGGCACCAGCGGCTTCGGCGTGGTCCCGGCCTGGCGGGCGGACGGCAAGAAGGTCGCCTGGACGACGTACGCGGCCGACGGCACCGCGGTCGCGGTCACCGAGGCGAACACCGACGGCTCCGGCCGCCACGCGATCGGCAAGGCGGACGACCGCGAGCTGGTCTACACCGGCACCTCGACGGCCGTGCTGACGGGCGCGCTGAACGGGCACTCCTGGGTCACCGCGGTCAACCTGACCACCGGCAAGCGCACGCCGCTGCACCAGGGCTCGCAGCCCACTGTCGCGCCGTAACTCCGCACGCGGCCGCGGCTCTGCGGCGCGAAGCTCGAAGCGCGCCCCGCTCTGCGGCGCGGAGCTCGAAGCGCGCCCCGCTCTGCGGCGCGGAGCCCGAAGCGCGCCCGCTCCGCGGCGCGATCTGCGAAACCTCCCATACCCGAAAAATGCGGATAAGTCGTGACGCGCCAGCGTCATGAGTTATCCGCATTTTTCGTTATCCCGACGGCGTAACGGCGCATGATGGCCCATATGAGCCACCGGTCGTTGCCCGCCGTCACGCTGTGCGCGGCAGCAGTCATGCTCGGCGCCTGCGGCAGCGACGCGAAGCCCACGACCAGCCCGAGCGCGGCCGCGGCCCACCCGACCGGGGACGTGCTGCTCGCCGTCGAGGACCTGCCCGAGGGGTACGCGACCAGCCCGCCCGACGCCACCCCCGAGGTCAGCGCGGCCAGCTCCCCGAGCGTCGAGGGCTGCGAGGCGCTGCTCGACCTGTTCCGGGGCGGCGGGCCGACCGAGGCGCGGTTCGAGGCCGGCGCCACCGGGCCGTTCCTGGCCGAGAGCCTCGCCGCCGTCAAGAGCCTGGACACCCTGGCCGCGAAGTGTCAGACCTTCACGGACACCGATGGCGATGGGGCCACGACGAGTGTGCGCGTGGAGACGGTCGGGGACTTTCCGAGGGTGGGCGACAGCGAGCGGGTGTTTCGGATGTCGGCTCAGGGCGGTACCGGAGACGACGCTTTTGCTTTGAGCGGGTATCTCGTGCAACTCGGCGTCGGGGGTCTGACCTGCACGATTGTGCATTTTGGGCAGCCCGGCGTGGACCGGGGCGAGACCGAGTCGATCGCTCGGGCGGCGGTAACGAAGATCCGGCGACGACAATGAGGACATGCGGCTCGGCACGTTCAACCTCATGCACGGACGCTCGCTGACCGACGGGCTGGTCGAGACCGGCCGGATCGGCGCGGCGATCGCGGAGCTCGACGCGGACGTGCTGGGGCTGCAGGAGGTGGATCGCGCCCAGCCGCGCAGCGGGCACGCCGACCTGGCGGGGATCGCGGCCGACGCGCTCGGCGCCCGGCACGCGATGTTCGTCCCGGCGGTCGTGGGCACGCCCGGGGAGGCCTTTCGCGCCGCCACCGACGACGACGCCGACGGCGTCGACCCGCACTACGGCGTGGCCCTGGTCAGCCGCTACCCGGTGCTCGAATGGCACATCACCCGGCTGCCGGCGGCGCCGCTGCGCGCCCCGATCATGATCCCCGGGCCGAAGCGCATGCACATGATGCTGCTCGACGACGAGCCCCGGGTGCTGCTCGCGGCGGTGGTCGCGACCCCGCTCGGGCGCGTGACGATCGCCACCACCCACCTGTCGTTCGTGCCCGGATGGAACGTTCGGCAGCTGCAACTGGTCCGCCGGGCGTTGCGCAAACTGCCCGCGCCGCGGCTGTTGCTTGCGGACCTGAATCTTCCGGGCGGCCTGCCACGGTTGTTTTCCGGCTGGCATCGATTGGCGGGGGTACCCACCTATCCCTCGCCCGCCCCGCAGGTGCAATTCGATCACGTTCTGGCCGATTCGCGGGGGATCGAGCGCCTGCCCAGGGTGCTCAGCGTCGACAGCCCCCGGCTGCCGTTCTCGGACCACCGACCTCTAGTTGTGACGCTGCGTGATCGGCCGGGCACGCTGAAAATCGATTAGGACAGATTTAAATCCGCGCAAATTGCCAGGTTGCGACCGTTTGTCCGGTCGCGATTGCGAAGCGTGCTCGGATAACTACGATTCTTCGGCGCCTTGTAGATTAGGCGTTCGTTTGTTGGGATGCGTACCGTCAGTGATTTCCAACCGAAGGTATAAGGCCACAGAGGCCGCCGGTCCGGAGGATTAGAGCCGTGAAAGGTCGCCACCGCCCAGCTGGGTCGTCGGGCGGAGCGCTCAAGCTGGGCGCCGCCGCCGTCGCCGTGCTCGTCGTCCTCGCCGGCAGCTGGTACGCGTTCAACAAGTACTCCAAGCCCGCCTGCGGCAACGCCGCCAAGCTCAGCATCGGCGCCTCGGCCGACATCTCGCCCGCCCTCAAGCTCCAGGCGGCCGAGTGGGCCGAGCAGGCCAAGGACAACGGCAACTGCGTCGACATCGAGGTCTTCGACGAGGACCCGGCCGACGTGGCCGCGGCCCTGGCCGGCAAGGCCGACAAGTCGCTGACCGGCGTGGGCCAGGCCAACGGCAAGACCCGCATCCCGGACGTGTGGGTCGCCGACTCCTCGCTGTGGCTGCAGCGCATCCGCGCCGTCAACCCGGACAGCGTCAAGGCCGGCGCGCACTCGGTCGCGCTGAGCCCGGTGGTGCTCGCGATGCCCGAGCCGGCCGCGACGAAGTTCGGCTGGCCGCAGAAGAACATCACGTACGCGGATCTGATCGCCAGCCTCGCCGCCAACCAGGGCACCAAGATCGGCATCACCGAGCCGAGCCGGGACGCCACCGGCCTCGCCGGGCTGCTGACCCTGGCCAGTGTGGCCAAGCAGGCCGGCGGCGGCAACGCCACCCAGGCCACCCAGGTCGCCACCACCGCGCTGCGGGCTCTCGCGGCCGGTCGCTCGTCGGTGCGCTCGGACCTGATCCAGAAGTTCCCGCGGGGCAGCGACCAGCAGGCGATCAGCACCAGCCTGACCGTGGCCCCGCTGTCCGAGCAGGCGATCATCCAGTACAACGGGCAGCAGCCGCCGGTCCGCATCGCCGCGATCTACGCCGAGCCGGCGGCCCCGCCGCTGGACTACCCGTACGTCGTGCTGAGCGCGGACAAGGCCAGCATGGCCGACGAGCTGCTCAAGTCCCTGCAGACCCAGGACTTCCGCGACAAGCTCGGCGCGATCGGCCTGCGCGGCGCCGACGGCGCCCCCGGCAAGGGCTTCCAGACCCCGGCCAACGCGCCCGGCGCCCTCGCCGCCGCGGCCCCGCAGCTGCCCGACGCGGGCACGGTCGAGACGCTGCTGCAGCAGTGGCAGGCGATCACGCTGCCGGCCCGCATGCTGGCCGTGCTCGACGTCTCCGGCTCGATGCTGGAGCCGGTGCCGACGGCCGGCAACGCGACCCGCATGCAGGTGACGCTGGAGGCGGCCCGCAAGGGCATGGCGCTCTTCGACGACTCCTGGTCGCTGGGCGTGTGGACGTTCTCGACGCTGCTGGACGGCCAGAAGGACTACAAGCAGCTGGTCCCGATCGGTCCGCTGGTCTCGCAGCGGGCCCAGCTGGTGCAGGCCCTGGGCGGCATCACGCCGAAGAAGAACGGTGACACCGGCCTCTACGACACCATTCTGGCGGCGTACAAGGCGGTCCAGAGCGGGTACGAGAGCGGCCGGATCAACTCGATCATCGTCATGACCGACGGCGAGAACGACGACCCCGCCGGCGGCCTGAAGCTCGAGGAGCTCATCGCCCAGCTCAAGGCGGTCGCCGACCCGGCCAAGCCGATCCAGATCATCCTGATCGGCATCGGCGACAAGGTCGGCGAGGCGGCGATGCGCCAGATCACCGACGCGGTCGGCGGCGGCACCTTCGTCGCGCAGGACCCGTCGAAGATCGGCGACATCTTCCTGCAGGCCATCTCGCTGCGCGGCCAGATCGCGCAGAAGAAGTAGCTACCAGCGCGCCTTCCGGGCCTGCGCCTCGTACAGCAGGATGGAAGCCGAGACGGAAACGTTCAGCGAGTCGCCGGACCCGAGCATGGGGACGGCGACTCGCTGGTATCCGCGGCCGTACCAGCCCTTGGCGATGCCGTACCGCTCGCTGCCCACCACCAGCGCGGTGCGCCCGCCGTAGTCGGCCTGCCGGTAGTTGATCGCCTCGTCGGTGTCCGCCAGCAGCACGGTGAAGCGGCGCGCGTCGAGCCACGCGACGGCCTCGTCCACAGTTTCGAATTCCAGCGTCGGTACCGTCAGAATCGTGCCCTGACTCGCCCGGATCACCTTCGGATGGGTGAGCCGCGTCTTGCGGTTCGTCAGCACCAGACAGTCCGCCCCGCACGCGTCGAGCGAGCGGATGAGCGTCCCCAGGTTGCCCGGGATCTCCAGCCCGTCGGCCACCAGGATCAGGCCGGTCTTGCCGAAGCGCAGGTCGCGCTCGTCCCAGCGGGGCAGCGCGGCCAGCGACAGCAGCCCGTCGGGCTTGTCCCGCTCGGAGATCTTCTCCAGCGTGCGCAGGGAGATGCGGAACGAGCGCTCGGCTCGCGCCGCGATCTCCTCCGCCCGCTTGTGGGCCTCGTCGGCGTAGATCGCCTCCGGGCACCAGAAGAACGTGTCGATCGGCGCCCCGGCCTCCAGCAGCATGTTGTGCGCCCAGAGCCCCTCGGCGACGAACAGCTTGTAGCGGTTCGGCGCGGTGTTGTTCTGGATGTGCTGCACCTGCCGGACGGCCGGATGCTGGAGCCCGACGGCCTGAACTTCCATCACAAACTGACGGTAGCCGACAGCTCCTCCGCCTCGGAGATGGACCAGTCGCGCACGTTGCCGGCCGCGGTCAGGTCGGCCCGGATCTCCTCCAGCGTGCGCACCGGCCCGGCCACCTCCAGCTTGGCCACCTCGGCCTTCATCGACTGCTGGGCGGCCGACTTGGCCCGCCGGATCGCCCCGAGCACCTCGGCCGCCACCACGAACGGCGCCGTGTCGGCCGCAGCCGGGGCCACCGGCCAGGGCGCCCGGTGGATCGAGCCCTCCTGCCACCACGACCAGACCTCTTCGGTCACATAGGGCAAGAACGGAGCAAGCAGCCGTTGTACCGCCGACAGCGCGATCGCCAGCGCCGCCCGCGCGGACTCCACTTCGGACGGTGCCGCCTCGCCGTACGCGCGCGCCTTCACCAGCTCCACGTAGTCGTCGCAGAACGTCCAGAAGAACTGCTCGGTCACCTCGAGCGCCCGGGCGTAGTCGAACTGCTCGAACGCGGCGGTCGCCTCGGCCACCACAGTGGACAGTGCGCCGAGCAGCGCCCGGTCCACCGGCTCGGTCACCTGGGCCGGATCGGGGTTCTGCTCGGCTTCGCCTTGGGCTTGCAGGCCCAGCACGAACCGGCTCGCGTTGAGCAGCTTCACGGCCAGCCGCCGGCCCACCTTGAACACGTTGGTGTCCAGCGCGGTGTCCACGCCGCGGCGGGCGCTGCCGGCCCAGTACCGGATCGCGTCGGAGCCGAACTGCGCCACCAGCTCCTCGGGCGAGTCCTTGGCGTTGTCCTTCGACTTCGACAGCTTCTTGCGGTCCGGGTCGAGAATCCACCCGGCGATGGCCGCGTGCTTCCAGGGCAGCACCCCGTGCTCGAACTGCGCGCGCAGCACCGTGGTGAACAGCCAGGTCCGGATGATCTCGTGCGCCTGCGGCCGCATCGCCATCGGGAACACCAGCGCGAACAGTTCCGGGTCGTCCAGCCAGGCCCCGGCGATCTGCGGGGTGAGCGAGGACGTGGCCCAGGTGTCCATCACGTCCGGGTCGCCGACGAACCCGCCGGGCATGCCGCGGTCGATCTCCTCGTACCCCGGCGGCGTGTCACTGCTCGGGTCCATCGGGAGGGACTCCGGCACGATCGGGTCGTCGTACATGGGGTTGGCGTCGGCGTCCAGGCGGTACCAGAGCGGAATCGGAACGCCGAAGAACCGCTGGCGGCTGATCACCCAGTCGCCGGTCAACCCCTCGACCCAGTGCTCGTAGCGGGTCCGCATGTGCGCCGGCTCCCACTCCAGCTCCCGCCCGCGGCGCAGCATGATCTCGCGCAGCTCCGGCGTCCGCGCGCCGTTGCGGATGTACCACTGCCGGGTCGCCACGATCTCGACCGGCCGGTCGCCCTTCTCGTAGAACTTCACCGCGTGCGTGATCGGCTTCGGCTCCCCGTCGAGCTCGCCGGACGAGCGCAGCAGCGCCACGATCTTCTCCCGCGCCTGGTGCACCGTCAGCCCGGCCACCGGCGCGTAGAGCTCCTCGTCCACACCCTCCGGCGGCTGCAGCCCGAGCCGCCCGTTGCGCTGCATCACGGTGCGGGTCGGCAGGTCCAGCTCGCGCCACCAGGTCACGTCGGTGAGGTCGCCGAACGTGCACACCATCACCAGCCCGCTGCCCTTCTCGGGGTCGGCGAGGTGGTGAGCCAGCAGCGGAACCTCCACATTGAACAGTGGCGTCCGCACGGTACTGCCGAAATGCTCCTTGTACCGCGCGTCCGTCGGGTGCGCCACCAGCGCCACGCACGCCGGCAGCAGCTCGGGCCGGGTGGTCTCGATGAAGAACTCGCCGAACTTGATCCGGTGGTAGGCGCCGGGGCGCTCGCGGTCCTCCAGCTCGGCCTGGGCCACCGCGGTCCCGAACGACACGTCCCAGAGCGTCGGCCCGTCCAGCGGGTACGCCTCGCCGCGCCCGAGACTGTTGAGGAATCCACGCTGGGCGGTGGCGCGGGCCCGGTCGCCGATCGTGGTGTACAGATACGTCCAGTCGACGGAGAGCCCGACCAGCTTCCAGAGCCGCTCGTAGGACTGCTCGTCCATCTCCGTCTGCCGCTGACACAGCTCGATGAAGTTCCGCCGGCTCACCAGCACCCGTTGTTTGCCGGGCTTTTCGGGCGGCTGGAACTCTGCGTCGTACGGCAGTGTCGGGTCGCACTGGACCCCGAACGTGAGCTGCACCCGGCGCTCGGTCGGCAGCCCGTTGTCGTCCCACCCCATCGGGTAGAACACGTCCCGCCCGCGCATGCGTTGATAGCGGGCGATGATGTCGGTCTGCGTGTACGAGAACACGTGCCCGACGTGCAATGCCCCGCTCACGGTCGGCGGCGGCGTGTCGATGGCGAACACGTTCTCGCGGTCGGCGGTGCGATCGAAGCGGTACGTGCCGTTTACCTCCCATACGCGCGCCCACTTCTCCTCGAGGCCGTCGAGACTGGGACGCTGCGGAATACGGTCGGTTTCAGGCATGCAAGTCATGCTATGACCGCCGCGGTTCAGGCACCTCTCAATTCCCGCAGCGATCGAGGCTTGTGCCCGGTCAGCCGCTCGACGTGATCGGTGACCTCCTCGAGCTCGCCGTTGGCGATCGCCTCGTAGGACGTGACCCACCCCGCGACCTCGAACGCGGGCGCGCCGTAGTGGGCTCGGGAGGCGTACGCCTCGTCCACGGTCTCGGGCACGTAGGTGAGCCCGAGGATGCCGGCCGCCTCGTGCAGGCTGAACGCCTCCGGCCCGGTGAGCGTGAACGTCTCGCCGTCCCTGGGGTTCTCCAGCACGTTCACGGCGGCGGCCGCGATGTCGTCATAGGAGACCGCAGCGAGCCGCCCGTCGCCGCCGGGCCCCTTGATCACGCCCTGCTCGTCAGCGAGCCGCGGAATCATCTCCAGGTACATGTTGTCGCGCAGAAAGGTGAATTGCAGCCCGGTCGCGCGGATGTACTGCTCGGTGTACCAGTGATCCCGCCCGAACGTGAACGTGCAGTCGGGCGCGGCTCCGGCGAAGCTGAGGTACACGATGCGCTGGATGCCGGCCTGCACTGCGGCGTCCACTGCGGTCTCGTGCGTCTTCCGGCGATTCGCGTCCTCGCGGCCGGACACCAGGAACAGCGTGTCCGCTTCTGCTTCGCGCAGCGCTGCGGTCATGCCCGATTTATTAGCATATTCCGCGAACTTGACGGGTTTTTGAGTTTCTGGAGCTTTCGACGGCTCCCGGACCAGCAGCACGTGCGGCGCCTTGAGGAGCGCGGCGACCCGCCCTCCCACCTGCCCGGATGCCCCGGTTACGACGATCATGTTGCTCCTTGCTGGACGACGTATGACGGGCGTCGTACATTGGTTGCATGCCCTACCGTTGGTGGCCGGCGACCCTGGCGGCCCTCAACGGCATAGAACCAGCCGAGGCCCTCCAGGCCCTCAACGCCGACCGCCGCCTTCCGAGGTCGGGCGTCGCGTTGGGCCTCCCGGTCCTCAGCGTATGGGCACGCACGGCGGCGGGACGCCCGTTGATCGTCGTCCTGCGGCACGAAGGCGGCTTGGAGTGGCTGATTGTCGGCGCCTTGGACATGACGCCGGCCCAGCGCGCCGAGTTCGAGGGATGGGAGGCCAGTCATGCGACCAAGTGACGACCAGCTGGACCAGCTGGCCTTGGCAGTTGCCGCGGGCAACATCACCTACACGGACGAGCCGGCCGCCCTCCCCCCAAAGCCGGACGGCGAGACCATGGCCGTGTATTCGGTACGGCTCCCCACGGACACGGCGGAGCAGCTGGCCACGGTCGCCGCTTCGCGGGGCGTGAAGCCTTCCACGTTGATGCGCCAGATGATCGAGCAGTGCCTGGCCACGGAGGCCAACGACCACCCGATCTCACTGGCGGACGCGTTGCGGGCGTTGACCACCCTCCGCCCCGCCGCTTGATCCCCTATGGGACGAGCAACGTCCGGGTGTCGAGCCGGAACGGAAACGGCTGCACGGCGCTCAGGATTTCACCCGGATTCGCCACCGTATCTTCGACGTAGTGCGAGCCATCGAGCCGATTGAGCCGGAGGGTGAGCGACTCCGGCGACTCCTGCTCGGCAATCAGGTACCACGCAATCCGCGCAGCGGCGTAGAAGTGCATCTTCATGACCCGATCCGCCGCCGCGTTCCCGGGCGACACGATCTCCCCGACGAGCGCCACCTGCGCCGCGTCCACAACCAGGAAGTCGTCGGCCATATCCACAATCGCCAGATCGGGAATGACCAGCCGATCCGTGTGCAGCCGGACATTCACCGCCTCGTACACCAGCAGCCCGGCCGCCGACGCGGGCGAGTCCAGCTGATTGGCGATCCGCCGCGAAAGCCGCTGATGGCGCGAGCTGGGCGCGGGACTCACGAGCAGACTCCCATCGATCAGCTCGATCCGGTTCGCCGTCTCGCCCAGCGCGAGGTACTCGTCCTCATGCCAGGGCCCCGCGTGCCCCGTCGTTGCCACGCTCACGATCTGGACCACCTCCTGGGACCCCTCTGCGCTGCCGCCATTCAGTCTCCCACGTACGGGGCTGGACGACGGGCAGCAGCAGGAGGCGCGACGCCGGCGAAGCCGAAGACGTCGAGCGCCACCCTACGGCGGACGACCTGCCGCGATCCTCAATCTGGCGCTGCCGTTTTCAGCTTGCGTCAGCCAAGTCCAGAGATCTGGCAGCTCACGGCCGACGTCGGTTCAGCAGCTCTTTCGTGGGGCGCGGCGGAACATGGCGAACGCGGCTTCGGAGCGCAGCCAGTCGGGCTTGTCCCCGGCGGTGACGAGGAGCTGTCCGGCGACGTCAGGGCCGATGCCGTAAGCGGGTCGTCGGCGAGCGCGGTTGTGTGCAGCCGTTGCTACACGCGTTGCTACACGACGCCGGCCTTCAGACGATGCACCAGATCAGGTGTCGACCCGCACGGGCTGAATGCTGAAGATCGCACGCTGGACTGTCCATCGCAGTTGCTGGGGAAGCGCCTCTACCTGTTGCCACGCTTGCTCGGGAAAACGGATCTGCCGTTCAGGCACGAATTCCCCACGCCTCGGCCAGCTGCTCCCGCGTGAACACGCGGGCTTCGTCACCGGCTCCGGGACCGCGATCCGCCCGCATAGCCGTCAACGCGACGTCGCGTGCAGCCTCACGGCGGAGACGCTTGAGCTCTGCCTGCATGGCATCGAACTCAGCCCGGGGAACCGTGATCATCTCGACTGCCTCGCTGGTCACGCTGGGCCTCTACTCCCGCCACCACCGCTGACTGGGCGCCACTCAACGATACGCCCGCCCGAGAAGACGCGGCAGTGTCGTTGCTGCACGGATGAGCGTCGCGGCGGAGGGTGGACAGACAAAGACCCCGACCGCGTTGCCGCTGGTCGGGGTCTGTAAAGCCCGGCGAAGAGCTTTGTGGGCAGGGGCGGGGTCGAACCGCCGACCTTCCGCTTTTCAGGCGGACGCTCGTACCGACTGAGCTACCTGCCCAGAGCCCTCAAACAAGAAACAAGGGCAAAGCGGTCCTGACGGGACTTGAACCCGCGACCTCCGCCTTGACAGGGCGGCGAGCACTCCAACTGCTCCACAGGACCTAGCTATGAACATGTGGTACCACGTGCCCCCAACGGGATTCGAACCCGTGCTACCGCCTTGAAAGGGCGGCGTCCTGGGCCGCTAGACGATGAGGGCGGCCCCGCAATCATCGCATATCGCGCGAGTCGTGCGGTGTTGCTCCCATCCGGCCCCGCCGGAGGCTTTCAGAGCATACGTGACCCCTCGCGCGTTCTCCAAATGAGTATCCACCAGCGGCGCGCCGGGTGGGGAAACCCCAGCTCAGACCGGCATCGCCACCAGGGTGAACTTGGCTTTGAGTTCGGGGAGGAGGGTCTTGTACGCGGCCATCGTGGCGCTGCGGTCGCCGCCGCCGTCGTGGGACAGGACGATGGAACCGGGCTTGGTGTTGTTCCTCACGTTGGAGCAGATGTGGCTGGTCATCTGCTGGCCGGACCACTTCTGGATGTTCCAGTCGGACGGGTCGACGCTCCAGCCCAGCGATTGCATGCCCAGGTCGGCTGCGATCTGCACGGCGGTGGGGGTGAAGTTGCCGCCGGGGTGGCGGAAGTACTTGATCTGGGCGTCCGGCACGGCCTTGTGGATCTCGTCGTTGGTCTTCTGCAGGTCGGCTCGGATGACGTCGGCCGACTTCTTGCCGAGCGCCTCGTCGTGCTTCCAGGTGTGGTTGCACAGGGTGTGGCCGTCCTTGACGATCTCCTGGACGTACTGCGGGTACTCCTGGACGTTCACCCCGATCACGCAGAACGTGGCCTTGATGCCCTGCTCGCGGAGCATCTTCAGGATCGTCGGGGTGTCCGGGCCCGGGCCGTCGTCGAAGGTCAGCGCCACCGTGGCGGCACCGGTGCCGCGGATGATGTCGTCCTTGGGTGGAGCAGAGGAAGCGGCGGACGAGGCGGACGCCGAGGGGGAGGCGGGCGCCGACGAAGCGGGCGGCGGCGTCGAGGAGACCGGACGTGAGACGGGGCGGCCGGAAGAAGGGCCGGCGCTCGGCGTTTCGCCCGGGTAGGACCCGGAGCCCGAAGACGCGTGCCACGAGGCCGCGGTCGGGTGCGTTTCGTGAGAACAGCCGGCGGCGAAAGCCAGGGCGGCCATGATCACTGCTCCCACCGCTGCGAGTCGTAGACGAGGCATGTGAGACTCCGAGGGATTTCTGAGGTATCGCTGACGGAGCCACACGTTACTGATTCGAGACCGTCGACGTCCTCACGCGTTCAGGCCGTGGCACGAACCCGGGAGTGGACGCGCAAGGCCGTTTTACGCAGATGTGTGGTCGAGTACCGAAGTGAGCGTCACCAGCGCCTCGCCCAGGCTGTCCGGACAGACGACCCCGGATGGTACGAACGGACGAGGCCAACCGGGTCCGCCCGCGGCGACGACGAGGGGGCGGGTGCGCTCGGCCAGGATCGCTTCGAGCTGCTCGGGTGCACCGGTGCGCGGCGAGTGCGACCAGACGAGCACGGCGTCGGGACCGGTCCGGCGCACCGCGGCCAGCAGCGCCGCCGGCGGCACCCGCGCCCCGAGCGAGCGGCTCGGCACCCCGTCGGTCGCCAGGGCCGCCGCGACCGCCTCCAACGGCAGGCTGTGCTGCTCGTCGTCGGCACAGGACAGCAGGATCTGCACCGGTACCCCGGCCGGCGGCCGCGGCACCGCCCCCAGCACGGCCGAGATGCAGCCGGAGACCATGTGCTCGACCTCGATCAGTTCACCCGTCGCGGCGTACCGCTCGCCGATTCCGGCAAGGACGGGGCGCAGCACGCCGTCCCAGGCGGTGACCACCCCGTGCTCGCGGACGGCCTCGGCGATGCGCTGGCGGACGGCCGGCGCGTCCAGGCGCAGCGCGGCCCGGTGCAGCCCGCGCACGGCCACGGCGAAGTTCGGCCCCGGTGGAGGCCCCGGAGCGCCCGGCGGGGCGCCGAAAGCGCTCGGGGGAGCCCCGAGAGCGGAAGCGGAAGCTGGGCGCCGCGCCCAGCGGGCCGCTTCGGCCGGGGCGACCCCCTCGACGATCAGGCGCTGCATCAGCTCGAGGCGCTGGATGTCCTGCTCGGTGTACCGGCGATGATGCCCCGGCTCGTGCAGCGACGGTCCCATCCCGTAGCGCTGGTGCCACGTGCGCAGGGTGGTCACGGCGACGCCGAGCCGCCTTGCCACGGCCCCGGCCGAGTAGGCGGCGCCGTTCATGGCCGGGCTGACTGCCAGGCGTCGAGCACCCCGGCCAGCCAGGGCGCGTAGAAGTCGGGGAACCGGCGGATCCGGGCGGCGAGCTCGTCCGGCGTCACCCAGTCGGTCTCGGCCACCTCGGCCGGGTCCGCGTGCACGGGACCCTCGAACGGGCCGGTGAGCACGTGGTCGTACTCGTACTCGACCCGGCCGGAATCGGGATCCTCGGCTTGGTACAAGTACACGCCGACCTCGGTCAGCGGGGCGGAGACCCCGAGCTCCTCGCCCAGCCGGCGGGCGGCCGCGTCGACGACGGGCTCGCCGGGGGCGGGGTGACCGCAGCAGGTGTTGGCCCAGCGCAGCGCGAACCGGGTCTTGGCCGCGGCGCGTTGCTGCAGCAGGAGCCGGCCGTCGGGCGCCACGAGCAGCACCGAGAAGGCGCGATGGAGCCGGCCCGGGGCCTGGTGGGCGGCCTCGACGGTGGCGCTGCCCGCGGCCCGGCCGTCGATGGCGACGAGCTCGACCAGCTGTTGTTCGCGTGACAAGTCCTAGGACTCCCCCGTGACACGGGCCGCCGCGAGGCGACCGGAGATGAGCACCATGGGCACTCCGACGCCGGGCTGGGTGCCCGAGCCGACGAAGACCACATTGGACAGTGTGGGGTGGAGGTTGCCCGGCCGGAAGGGGCCGGTCTGGCGCAAGGTGTGGGCGGCCGCGAACGGGGTGCCGGCGGCCATGCCCTGATCGGCCCAGTCGGCCGGGGTGATGAACTTCGACACCTCGATGCCGGCGCCGAACCCGAGGTACCCCCGCTGCTCCAGCGTGTCGATCAGCTCGCTGCGATACGTACCGGCGAGCGAACCCCGCCAGTCGAGCAGCTCCGCGGTCAGGTTGGGCGTCGGGGCCAGCACGTAGTAGGTCTGGCGGCCCTCCGGCGCGAGCGACGGGTCGGTGCGGGTGGGGTTGGTGACCAGCAGGGACGGGTCGCTCATCAGCCGGCCCTGGTTGATGACCTCGTCGAAGGTCTCCCGCCACGACCGTCCGAAGTGGATGTTGTGGTGGGCGATCGCGCCGTACGACTGGGTGGAGCCGACGTGCAGCACCGCGCAGGACGGGGAGTACCGCAGCTTGCCGAGCAGCGGGTTGCGCCAGCGGGTCGGGGGAAGCAGGTCACGGTACGCGACGGGAAGGTCGGGATTGAGCACCACGACGTCCGCGGCGAACCGGCGACCGTCCGATGTGGTCACGCCGGTCGCGCGCCCGCCGGCGGTCTCCACGCGGCTCACCTCGGCGCCGTAGACGATCTCGACGCCGTGCTTCTCGGCCACCCCCGCGAGCGCGCGGGACACGGCGTGGATGCCGCCACGCGGGAAGTACACCCCGGCGACTGAATCGAGATAGGCGATGACCGCATAGAGCGCGAGGGCCTGGTGCGGCGCCACGCCGGCATACATCGCCTGGAACGAGAAGATGCGCCGGGTCCGCGGGTCCTTGAAGTAGGAGTCCACCTTGGACTGCAGCCGGCCGAACCCGCCGCGGCGGGCCAGCTTCCACAGGTTGGCGGTGACGAGGTCGCGCGGGCGGTCGAGGTTGCGGTCGATGAAGTCGTCGCGCTCCAGGGCCCACAGCTCGCGGGCGTGGTCGACGAAGCGGAGGTACCCGTCGGCCTCCCGCGATCCGCAGACCCGCGCCACCTCGCCGGCCATCCGCGCGGTGTCCGCGATGACGTCCAGCGTGGAGCCGTCGGGGAAGTGGGCGCGGTACGCCGGGTCCAGCTTCTCCATCGGCAGCCACGCGGTCAGGTCCTCACCGACCGTGCCGAGCAGGTCGGAGAGCAGCTCCGGCATGGTGAGCACGGTCGGCCCGGTGTCGAACTCGTAGCCGTCGAGGACGAGCCGCCCTGCGCGGCCGCCGGGCTGGTCCTCCCGCTCGAGCAGGGTGACGCTGCGTCCGGCGGCCGCGAGGCGGATCGCCGCGGCGAGTCCCCCCAGGCCGGCGCCGACGACGATCACGCGATCCGTCCGGCCCTCAACGGTTCGCATGGTGTCCCCCTGTGCGTTTCGGGTAGCTGCCTCAGCAAGCGTAGCGTAGGCTCGACCGTGCGTCGATTTGTGCGTCGATTTGCAGGAGACCTGGAGGTCAGATGGATGCGTCACTAGCCGCTGCCTACGAGCGGTGCCGCGTGTTGCATCGCTTCCACGGTCGCACGTATTACCTCGCGACCCGGCTGCTGCCCGCCTGGAAACGCCGGCATGTGCACGCGTTGTACGGTTTCGCCCGGTACGCGGACGAGATCGTGGACCGCACCGAGGGCCCCGGCCGCACGCCCGAGGAGCGCGCCGCCGAGCTGTCCGCGTGGTCGGCCGAGTTCCTGCGCGGGCTGCGCGGCGGGCACACCGACGACCCGCTGCTGCCGGCCGTCCTGCACACGATCCAGGTGTTCGACATCGACCTCGAGGACTTCCGCAAGTTCCTCGACAGCATGGCGATGGACCTCACCGTCACGGAGTACGAGACCTACGAGGACCTGCTCGGCTACATGGAGGGCTCGGCCGCGGTGATCGGCACCATGATGCTGCCGATCCTCGAGTCGTCCGACCGCGCGGCCGCCCGCGAGCCCGCCCGGCAGCTCGGCCTGGCCTTCCAGCTCACCAACTTCATCCGGGACGTGGCCGAGGACCTGGAGCGCGGGCGCATCTACCTGCCCCAGCAGGACCTCGCGGAGTTCGGCGTCACCCGCGCCGACCTGCAGGAGGCGCTCGCCACCAAGCGAAGTTCAGAAAAGATCAAGAGCCTCATCCGGTACCAGATGAGCCGCGCCCGTCGACACTACGCACTCGCCGCGCCGGGCATCCCGATGCTCGCGCCCGCCTCGCAGGCGTGCATGCGGGCGGCGTATCGGCTGTACGGCGGAATCCTGGACGAGGTCGAGGCGCAGGACGCGGACGTCTTCGTGCGCCGGGCCACGGTGCCGAAGGCCAAGCGCCTGGCCGTCGCGCTGGCCTGCGTGCTGGCGCGACCGGGCACGCCGGTGCCGACGCCGTCCACTGTGGAGATTCCGCAGCAGCGGGACGGGGCGGCGGTGCTGGATCTTCGCGGTACCGCCGCATGACCACGTGCGTCGTGCTCTTCACGCGGGACCTGCGCGTGCACGACCACCCCGCCCTCGCGTCGTCGGTGCGCGCCTTCGAGCACGTGCTGCCACTGTTCGTGCACGATCCGGCGCTCGCGGCGGGTGACAACCGGCGCAAGTTTCTGGCCGGGGCACTCGCCGACCTGCGCAACGCCCTGCGCGAGCGCGGCGGCGACCTGGTCGAGCTGCGCGGCGACCCGGTGCGCGAGGCCGTCCGGGTGGCCAAGAAGATCGGTGCGTCGGCGATCGCGGTGACGGCCGACGTGAGCGGTTACGCGCGGTCGCGCGAGACCCGGCTGGCCGAGGCCTGTGCTGAGGAGCGCCTGGCGTTCAAGACGTTTCCGGGCGTGACCGTGGTGCCGCCGTCGGAGGTGCGCCCGGGCGGCGGGGGCACGCACTACAAGGTGTTCACCCCGTACTACCGCGCGTGGCAGGCCACTTCCTGGCGGGACGTGCTGGATGCGCCGCGTTCGATCTCGCTGCCGCCCGATCTGCCCCGCTCCTGGCTCGGCTCCACGCTCGGCACGGAGGGCGAGACGGCGGCCCGCAAGCGCCTGGCGTCCTGGCTTTCCGAGCTTCCGTCGTACGGCGACATGCACGACGACCTCGCCGGCGACGGGACCTCGCGGTTGAGCCCATACCTGCACTTCGGCTGCCTCTCGCCGCGCGAGATCGTGGCGAAGGCGCGCGATCGCGAGGGCGCCGAGCCGTTCATCCGGCAGCTGTGCTGGCGCGACTTCTATCACCAGGTGTTGTGGGCGTTCCCTGACCTGCGGCACAAGGCGTACCGCGCGAACGCCGAGGAGAACTGGCGCGACGAGAAGGACGCGCTGCAGGCCTGGCGCGAGGGCCACACCGGCATGCCGATCGTCGACGCCGGGATGCGGCAGCTGATCGCCGAGGGCTGGATGCACAACCGCGCCAGGCTGATCACCGGGTCCTACCTCACCAAGCACCTCTACCAGGACTGGCGAGCCGGCGGCGACCACTTCTTCGACCTGCTGCTGGACGGCGACGTGGCCAACAACTACGGCAACTGGCAGTGGGTCGCCGGCACGGGCAACGACACGAAGCCGTACCGGCGATTCAGTCCACTGCGCCAGGCCGAGCGCTTCGACCCGACCGGCGACTACGTGCGCCGCTATGTGCCCGAACTGGCCGGCATTGCGGGCAAAGCGGTGCACGAGCCGTGGAAGCGCCCGGCCGCCGAGTGGCGGGGCTACCCCTCCCCGCTCGCCCTGAAGTAACTCGGAACCTTCGCCCGCCCGACCGCGGGATTGATCACGGCGTCGAACCAGCCGCGCTGATTCCTGGTCGCCCAGAAGCGCTTCCGTTCGACCGGTTGCTCATTGTGTACCGGCACCCCGGCCGCCCGCAGCGCAGCTCCGGGGAGGCGACGGGGCAGCAGCCCGTACGCGTTGAGCGTGTCGTCGGCCTGTCGCCGAAACGCACACGGGAAGGCGTCCCCACAGGCCGAGCAGCGCTCGCCGGCAAGGGACGGAAGGTGATGGGACACGACCTGCTGCGCGGCGACCACGCCGGCCTGCGAGTAGCCCACGGTTGGTTGAACCACCTTTCGCGGTGGGGCCTCAACGAACACCTGAATTCTCGGGCGTGCACGTGCAGAAAAGCAAAGAACTATGGCCCTGATACTCATCGACCGGCGCCGAACCACCCATTCGAGTGACGCATTTCCCCTGCATTTGGCCCGACGCAAATCCCGGTTACCACAATTCAACTTGCCTCACACAATTCGCCGCCGCTGAATCAAGTATTGCCACCCTCGATTGGCACAACCGGATCGAGATCGTGTCACCTGCCGCGTCGTGCACGCCGGGAAGTACGCAACGTCGCGAGCGCTCGCGCCGCCCCCGAAAAGGGAGGGCTGCTCGACAACGTGTGGGGGGCTGTCGGAGGATGTGGTTCCGCTCTCCGAACGCCGGTAGGTGCCGTGACGATCCCCGAACCGGTCGCTGCGATCATTCCGCAGCAGCGTCCGCCGGATGAGCGTGTCCTTGAGCCGGGTGAGCGGCCCGCGGCCGTTGTCTGGTATCCGCCGCCGCTGCGGCTGCCGGGCGAACCTGGGCGGAGCTATCTCTGGCCGGTTCTGAGTGTGCTGCTCGTGTGCAGCATGCTCATCACCGTTGGCGGCGGGGCGGCTGCGGCGGTCATGCTGCGGGGGTACGGCAACGCCCCCACCGACGTCGCCTGGGTCAGTGGCGACGTCAAGGCCATCGACGCCGTCCTCCAGCGCCGTGGGGATGCCGTGCGGCGTAAGGATCAGGCGGCCTGGATGGCCGATGTGGACGGTACCGATGCGGGATTTGGCAAGAAGCAGCAGCAGCTCTTCGAGAACCTGACCCGGCTGCCGTTCGCCGAGTTGGAGTTCGAGCGGGCGCAGGTCTCGGCGCCCAAGGCGGCCGCCTTTCTGCCCGAGGAGCTGTTCCGGCGGTTCCACGCCGCCGTGCGGGTCGTGCCGGTGACCGTGCGGCATCGGATTGACGGGGTGGACAGCAAGCCGGTGGCTACGCCGTGGCTCGCCGTGTTCGCGTACGGCGGCGGCAAGTGGCGCATCGTGGCCGACGGGAGCGGGAAGGATCTGCCCACCGGGGAGGCCGGCCAGCCCTGGGACGCCAAGGGGCCGATCACCGTCGTGCGCAGTGACCGGGTCGTCGCGGTGCTGTCGGCCAACGCGGGCGGGGACGGCGGGCGGGGGCTGCTGGAGCTGGCGGAGACGGGGCTGCGGCAGGTCGCCGCGGTACGACCCGGCGGCTGGGACGGCAAGGTCCTGATCACGGCCGTCGGCGACCGGCAGATCTTCGACACGTACTTCGCGGAGTCGCAGGACCGGGTGGCGCAGGTGGCGGCGATCGCCGTCCCGTACTACTCGGCGGTGGCGGAGTGGACGAACCGGCCCACGTATGCGACCACGCGCATCGTGTTCAACCCCAGTGAGCTCTCGGCGCCCAAGGGCGAGCTGCAGCACGATCTGACCCACGAGTTCACGCACGCGGCCATGGGCCCTGTCACCGGGCCGTACACGCCGCGCTGGGTCGTCGAGGGCTTCGCGGAGTACGTGGCCTATCGCGACGGCCGCTTCAACCCGGCGGGCATCCGGGAGGCGCTCGGGGACCTGGCGCTGACCACGTTCCCGGACGACAAGCAGTTCTACGAGGAGCCGCGCAACTACGTGACCGGGTGGCTGGCGTGCCGGATGATCGCGGACACGTACGGACAGGACAAGCTCATCGCCTTTTATGAGGGCTTCATGCGCATGTCCGAGGTCGACTCGGTGGCCCGGGACGTGCTCGGGGTCGGGCGGGACCGGCTCGAGCAGCAGTGGCGGGACTACGTGGAACAGCAACGGCGCGGGTAGCGAGCCACCCGCGCCGTGCTCGGATCAGGAGCGCTACGCCGTCGCCGGGGGCATGCCGCCGTCGCCGTCGACGACCGCTTCCGGCGTGCCGTCCTGGTCGAGGTCACTCATCGTGATGTCGACCTTGCCGTCGCCGTTGGTGTCGAACTGGAACAGGTCCGCCTTGCCGTCCCCGTCGGTGTCGACCGCCCAGAGGTCGGGCTTGCCGTCGTTGTTCGTGTCCCCGACAAGAAGCTCCACGCGCTCGTCGCCGCGGGTCTCGACGGTCTCGTTGTCGGTCATCTGGTGGTCCTCTCACCTGACTAGGGGTAATCGGGGTTCACGGTAGGCCCTGGGGCGGCAACGCGCGAGCCCAGAGGCCGACAGCTGTCAGACCTTGACGCCCGAGGTCACCAGCGACTTGATCGCCATCGCGGACTCGTCGAAGCCGACCACCAGGATCCCGGTCGCGCCGAAGCCCTTGATCTCCCCGGCGATCGGGTCGAACAGCTTCGGGCCCTCGGTCTTGTCGTACTTGTCCTTGGCCTCGTACTTCTTGACCAGGATGTTCTCCGGGCGGATACCGGCCGACTGCAGGTCCTTCTGCACACCCTCGGCCAGGCCGCTGCCGTAGTTGTCGTCGCGGGCGATGATGGCGACCTTGGTGTGCCCGTCCCGCATGATGATGTCGGCGACCGCCTTGGCCTGCAGGTTGTCCGGCGGCGAGGTACGGAAGAAGAAGCCCTTGTCGTCGACCTTGGTGAGCGCGTCCGAGGTCGCCGACGGCGAGATCATGATCCGGCCGGCCTGGGCGATCGCCGGGATCACGGCCGCGCTGACGCCCGAGGCACCCGCGCCGATGATCACGCCGACGCCCTGGGCGATGAACTGCGCGGCAGCCGCCTTGGCGACCTCCGGGTTCGTGCCGTCGTCGCCCTCCACCACCTGCACCGGCTGGCCGAGCACGCCGCCGGCCTCGTTGATCTCCTTGATGGCCAGTTTGGCCGCGGCGAACATCGGCGGGCCCTGGAACGCGAGCGCGCCGGTCTTGGGCAGCAGCAGGCCGTACTTCAACGGCGGTTTCTGGTTCTTGTTGCCACCGGTCGACGGGGCCGGCGCGGGCGGCGCGGTCTTGTCCTCGCTCTGCTGGTCGCCGGCGCCGACGAACTCGGTCTTGGCGTCGTCGATCTTGTTGCTGGTGCCGAAGTTCAGCACGCCGTACATGGCCGCGGAGGGCTCGCCGACGGACGTGAAGCCGCTGCTGCGCATCGAGATGCCGCGGTACTTGAAGTCCTTGCCCGACTTCGCGGCGGTCAGGCAGGCCGCCACCGTGTCGCAGGTGTTGTCGCCGGTCGTCACGCCCACGATCTGCTTGGCGATGACGGCCGGGTCGGAGGACTTGCCGGTCTCGGCGGCCAGCGCGGCGATCACGACGGCGTCGTAGGACTCGCCGGAATAGTTGAAGTCGGTGAGCGTCGGGTCGACGCTCTTCACGCGGCGTTTGAAGTCGTCGCTGAGCGGCGTGAGCGGGGTTGTACCTTTCATGCCGTTCAGGACCGCCGGGGAGTCCTTGAGCGCGTCGCCGAACGAGTTGGCCATGTTGCCGTCGGTGCCGTACAGGCGGATGTCGGCCGTGGGGACCGCATCCTCGTCACTCTTCGTGCCGGAGGCGCAGCCGGATGCGGCCAGCAACACTCCGATCGCCGTGATCGCAGCACCGATGGCGGTGGCCGATCGTGCACGCATGGGCGTCTCCTCCCCAAAGGCCTCCGCAAAGGTCCGTGCGCACCTTAGCGCGGGCACGGCCCGGGGTTCAGCGGGGGCGCGGGTACGCTCCTCGCTATGCCAGATCAAGAGTCCAAGGCCGCGAGCCAAGCGCCGGGTGGCCTTTCGATGGAGGGCCATCTCCCCGAGCGGATGGGCATCGTGATCCTGGAGGCCTCGCCCGAGCGGGTCGTCGCCACCATGCCGGTCGCGGGGAATACCCAGCCGTACGGTCTGCTCCACGGTGGCGCCTCGGTCGTGCTTGCCGAGACGCTCGGCTCGATCGGCGCGGCCCTGCACGCCGGCCGGCTCTTCAACGGCATCGCGGTCGGCATCGAGGTCAACGCCACCCATCACAAGTCGGCCAAGAGCGGCCTGGTGACCGGTGTGGCCACGCCGCTGCGGCTCGGGGGCATGATCGCGAGCTACGAGATCGTGGTCACGGACGAGGACGGCGAGCGCGTCTGCACCGCGCGGCTGACCTGCGCGCTGCGTCGCGGGTGAGCGGCGGGTCACCCGCGTAGTACCCGGATGTGCACAGCGGGGCTTGACGTCGCGACATACGGTTGCGGCGTGGATGACCCGGGAGACGAGACATATCAGGACGCCGCCCAGGTCCTGGCCTCCGCGCTCGCGGGCGACGAGGACGGCGTGGCCCACACCTTCGACGAGGTGGTGGACCGGCGCGGGATGAGCGCCGCGTACGACGTCGCGTGGCGCCTGGCCGGTGAGATGGTCGGCGACAACCTGGCTCGCGGCCCGTGGCGCCTGGACTTCCCGGACATCGACGACGCCAACTACGACAAGCGCTGGGTGGCTCGGTTCGTCAGCGCGTACGTCAACGAGGACGTCCCGAGCGCCACGGCGCTGTTCACCGTGGCGCTGGTCGACGGCAAGCTGCCGGAGTGCCTGCTGACCCTGGCCGGGTCCGCGGTGGCGACGCTCAAGCGACGCGGCGCGGCTTGAGCGGCGGATGGTCTGTCCGGCACTTTTGGATTCTGTAACGATGTCCTGAAATCGGTGGGGGAGCTTCGCTCCACCCACGCCCCCTCAAAAGCAAGACCGCGGCGGGGGTTATCCGCGGGTGGAGAGTTCGGCGGTCAGGACGTTGGACAGCACGGCGCCGTCGTTGCGCACCTGCCGCAGGTACCAGCGCTGCAGCGGCGTGCGGGTCTGGGTGAACTGCCAGCCGCCGCGCGGGCTGTCGATCTGCCCCAGCCGGCCGATCGCCGCGTTGAGCTGGAACGAGTCGAGGTTGCGCGTGGCGTCCGTGATCGCCTTGTCCAGCACCGCGGCCGCGTCGTACGACGACATCGCGAACGTCGACGGCACCGTGCCGTAGGCCTTCTGGTAGTCGGCGATGAACCGGCGGTTGGCCACGTTGTCCAGGTCCGGCGAGTAGTTCAGCGCGGTGTAGATGTCCTTGGCCGCGTCGCCCTGCTGCTTGAGCACGTAGCCCTCGGTGAGGGCGCCGGTGCCGAAGAGCTTGAAGTCGCCGGGGAACTTCGCGTTGCGGTAGGCCTTCACGAACTCGATCGCGGAGGCGCCGCTGAACAGCGCGTACATCGACTTGGCGTTGGACGACTTGACCTGGTTGAGCAGGGCGGTGAAGTCCTTGCTGCCGTACGCCACGGTCCGCGCCTGCCCGGCGACGGTGCCCCCGGCGCTGCGGTAGGTCTCCACGAAGCTGGCCACGTCATCGTCGTCGCCGCCGGGGCCGGTCTGGCCGACGATGGCGAGCGGGCCACCGGCGTTGCCCGCGGCCCAGCGCGCGATGGCGGTGCCCGGCTCGTCCGAGACGAAAGACGTGCGCCAGATGTACTTCGGTCCGAGCGCCTGCAGCGCCTTGGGCGACGCGTTGGAGCCGATCAGCGGGATCTTGGCGTTCTCGATGTCCTCGCGCATCGCGAGCATCGCGGCGGGGTTGGCCACGCCGGTGATGGCGAGGACCTTCTCGTCCTTGATGAGCTTGTTCGCCGCGGCCTTACCGCTGTCGGCGCTCTCGCCCTCGTCGGCCTTGACCACCGTCACCTGGCGGCCGCCGAGCCGGCCGTCGTGCTGGTTCACGTAGAGGGAGAAGCCGTTGTCGAGCTCGTTGCCGAAGTCCTTGAACATGCCCGTCTGCGGGACGATCATGCCAATCTTGATCGGGGGCCCGCTCGGCACGGCCGTGCTGTCGGACGAGTCGTCGGAGCTGCTGCATGCGGACAGGATCGGCGCGGTCAGGCCCGCCGCACCCGCGGCCGCGAACAGCCGGAGTGCCTGACGGCGGTTCAGGTGGGACACGTGCTTTTCCTCCCCGGGACCCCGCAAGACGCGGGCGTCGACTGCCCGCGCTCTCGCGAGCCACGAGCCTACAACCCACGGTGCGTTCTACCGCCATCGCGCCGGACAGTCAATCGCCGTCCGCGGCCTCGCCCCTGGTCAGTGTCCCGAATGCGGCGAGCACGGCGGGCCACGCGCGCGAACCGGGATCGATGACGCCGAAATGCTCGACGTCGGCCAGCTCGACCAGCGTGGCGTCGTCCCCGGCCCGGCGCGCGGAGCGGCAGTAGTCGCGGGACAGCTCGACCGGCACGATGTCGTCGAGCACGCCGTGCACGACCACGGTGCGTACACCCGAGGGCAGGTTCCGCATCGGATCCGCCGACTGATAGGCGTCCGGCACGGTGTCGGGGCCGCCGCCGAGCAGGTCGGCCACGGCGCCCTCGTCGAGGTCGAGCTGGTAGGCGCGGGCGAGATCGGCCACCGGGGCCAGGGCGACCACCCCGCCGACGGCGTCGGGTGCGACCGCGGCGTACCAGAGCGCGAGGTGCCCGCCCGCCGAGTGGCCCGCCAGGATCGGCCGGTCGACCGACACCGGCAGCAGCCCGCGGTGCGCGACCTCCTTGGCCAGCTGATCCGGCACCGCCACCGCCGCCGCGGCCACGTCCGAGAACGTCCCCGGCCATCCGCCGCCGGGCTGCCCGGTGCGTCGGAACTCGATCGTCGCCACGGCGTATCCCCGGGCCGCGAGGTCAGCGGCGAGCGGCCCCGCGTGCGCGCGATCCCACTGATGGCGCCAGAACCCGCCATGCACAAAGAGCACGAGCGGCGCATTCGGTACTGCGGGCAGGCGCACGTCCGCCACATGATCCGGATGTTCGCCGTACCGCAGCGTGAAGTCCGGCGGCGGGGCCGGACGGCTCAGTACGTCCCGCGGATCACTCGTCACCGGCAGACGTTATCGCGTCACGAAGGGTGGCAACAGGGGCCGGATCGGCACCCCTTCGTGGTTGTCGGTGGGAGGCGTGGGTAAGACTTGGAGCCATGGCAGAAGAGGCGCAGGACGAGTCGCGCACCGTGCTGGTCGTCGGCCCGGACGGGCGGCCGCTGGGGACGATGTCCACCGGCGACGACGAGAACGCGGAAGACCCGAGCAAGCTGATCGAGCAGCCGGCCAAGGTGATGCGCATCGGCAGCATGATCAAGCAACTGCTCGAGGAGGTCCGCGCCGCCCCGCTCGACGAGGCCGGCCGGGTCCGACTCAAGGAGATCCACCGCCGCTCGATCACCGAGCTTGAGGACGGCCTCGCCCCGGAGCTGCGCGACGAGCTGGAGCGCCTGTCGCTGCCCTTCGACGGCGACCGCACCCCGAGCGAGGCCGAGCTGCGCATCGCCCAGGCCCAGCTCGTCGGCTGGCTGGAGGGCCTCTTCCACGGCATCCAGGCGGCTCTGGTGGCCCAGCAGATGGCCGCCCGCGTGCAGCTCGAGCAGATGCGCGGCCGACCGGCGCTCATGGGCGGCCCGGGCGGCACCCCCGGCCAGCCAGGCGGCCCGACGCCGTCCGGCACCGGCCAATACCTGTAACCACCCCTCGCGAGGCGGGTCCGATTGGGCCCGCCTCCCGCTTGTTGAGCTGCGGATATGTCGGGCTTCGTGCCTCAGCCCGACATATCCGATTTATCGCCTGACGGGTTATAAATCCGGCTCGTTGCTGACCCGCGCTCGGGCGAGCCGCGTGGAAGCAACCCGCACGAGGAGAGGCCCCACGAGGAGAGGCCGCCCGTGAGAGAGGCCGCGCGCAGGAGAGGCCGCGCGAGGAAGCCGCGTGAGGAACAGGACCGCGCGAGGAAGCCGCGCGAGAGAGGCCGCGCAAGGAAGCACCGCGCGGCGTGGGGAACGGCGCGGCGTGGGGAACGGCGCGGCGTGGGGAACGGCGCGGCGCGGGGAACGGCGCGGCGCGGGGAACGGCGCGGCGCGGGGAACGACGCAACGCGGGGAACGACGCAACGCGGGGAACGACGCAACGCGGGGAACGACGCAACGCGGGGAACGACGCAACGCGGGGAACGACGCGGCGCGGGGAACGACGCAACGCGGGGAACGACGCAACGCGGGGAACGACGCAACGCGGGGAACGACGCAACGCGGGGAACGACGCAACGCGGGGAGCCGCGCGAAGCAGACACCGCGCGACGTGGGGAGCCGCGCGGGTTCAGAAGCCGAAGAGGCGTTCCAGGTATTCGGCGACGCCGTCGTCCTCGTTGCTGTAGGCAGTCACGTCGTCGGCCGCCGCCCGGACCGCCGCGTGCCCGTTCAGCATTGCCACGCCGCGGCCGGCCCAGGTCAGCATGGGTAGGTCGTTTGGCATGTCGCCGAAGGCCACCACCTCCGCCGCCGCAGCCGAGTGGGTGCGAGCCACGCGGGACAGGGCTGAGGCCTTGGTGACGCCGGCCGCTGAGACCTCGACCATGCCGCTCGACGAGGAATTGGTGGCCTCCGCGATGCCGGTCAGGCATGCGCCGACCCGGGCGGTGAACTCGTCCGGGGCCTGTACGCCCGCGCGGACCAGGAGTTTCGCGGCCGGGCGGGTCAGGATCTCGTCCAGCGTGGCCGGGCCGACCGACTCGTGGTCGGCCTCCCACGGGCCGACCGGAAAGCTCGGCTCGTGACGCATCTGGCGACCCCCGTCGCGCTCCACCGCGAAGACGACCTCCGGCACCTCGGCGCGCAGCCGGGCGCAGGCCTCGGCCAGGATCGGGGCCTCCAGCGGCGCGCTGTGCACGATGGTGTCGGTGGCCGGGTCGTACGTGGCCGCGCCGTTGGCGCAGATCGCCAGGGCGGGGATGCCCAGCTGGGAGTAGACGGGGAAGATCCACCGGATCGGGCGGCCGGTCACCAGGACGATGACCACGCCGGCCTCGTGGAGGCGCCGGAAGACCTTGACGGTGCGGGGGCTCACGGTGCGGTCGCTGCGGACCAGGGTGCCGTCGAGGTCCGTAGCTACCAGTTTCACAGTTTCAACATAGCGTCGAGGTACGTGGCCACGCCGTCCTCGTCGTTGGTGAGCGTGGTCTCGTCGGCCAGGGCGCGCAGCTGGGGGTGGGCGTTGGCCACGGCGACGCGGCCGAAGCCGGCCCAGCGGAACATCGGGATGTCGTTGGGCATGTCGCCGAAGACCAGCACGTCGCCCGGGTCGATGCCGAGCGCGGTGGCCACCACCATGAGGCCGGTGGCCTTGTCGACGCCGGGCGGGCAGATCTCGATGTACCCGAGGCCGGCCTGGGTCACGGTGGCCATCTCGGCCGGGATGATCCGCTGCGCGGTGGCCAGCAGCTCGTCGACGTCGCAGGCGGGGTGGCGGGCGAAGCCCTTGATGACCGGGCCGGTCAGGCACTCGGCGCGCACGCGGGCCTCGACGGCGTCGTAGCGCCAGTTGGGGTCGGCGTCGCCCCACAGCGGGGCGTCGTGGTGGTCGCCGGCCTCGATGAGGACGGACAGGGTGCCCATCTCCCGCTCCAGGCGGGCCAGCACGTCGGCGAGCACGGCGCCGGGCAGCCGCTCGTCGCGCAGGACGACCGGGTGCTCGGGCTCGCGCATGTCGAGGACCCGGCTGCCGCCGCCCATGACGAGGAAGTCGGCGGCGGGGATGTCGTGGCGGACGAGCCCGGTGAGGCGCGGGCCGCGACCGGTCGCGCCGACAACGTGGATGCCCGCCGCTCTGACCCGCTCGAGGACCTCGCGCGTGTATGCGCTCACCGTCTCGTCGCTGCGCACCAGGGTGCCGTCGAGGTCGGTCGCGATCAGCTTGGGGAGGCCTGAGATTCGCATCGTTGCTGCTCCTTCCGCACGAGCGGGGCAGCAACCGTACCTCTCGGATCCCGACCGGTGACAGGCTGCGAATAAAACTCGACCGAACGTTTACTGGAACGTCGGCGGTACGGGGGTCACCGTGAGCTCCAGCGCCTCGCCCGTCGGCGGCTCGTCGACCGCGCGCCGCGAGCCGAGCAGCCACCCGCCCGATCCCGGCGCACGCACGGCCACGACCAGGGCGGCGGCGAGCACGAGGGCCGCCGCGTAGGCCAGGAGATACCCCGGACCGGTCTCGGACTGCGGATTCACCATCAGCAGGAACGAGAAGTCGCCGTTGCCCATGTGGTCGATGACGCTCTTGAGCCCGACGAGCACGAGCACGTTCGCGGCGAGCAGGCCGCCCGCGACGCCGGCCCCGATGCGCCGCGCGGCCGGGCCGGCGACCGCCAGCACCACGGCGATGGCGGTCAGCGCGCCCGCGAGTGTGAGCAGGTAGACAGTGACATGGGCGCCGCTGAGGTACGTCAGCGGCACGTCGACCGACCGCTGGACCGTCGAGTCCGGGGCGATCACCGCGCCCTCTTCGGCCAAAGCGGTGCGTCCGCCGAGGGCGAAGGAGCCCCAGGGCAGGTACTGCGCGGAGATCGCCAGCCCGAACCCCACCGCCAGCAGCGAGAGGGCGAGGATGTTCGGGCGTCGACGCACAGACGGTACCGAAGCGGGATCTTCTGCTCTTGGCACCTCGACCGCCGGTGCGGGAGCGAGGATCTCCGGCATGGACGCGGGCTGCTCAGGCATGCCCCGCATCGTAGAGCCCGGACGGGCCGGATGGGACCTGCGCACGGGCGCGGCCGATCGCGATGAACCCGCAGGCGAAGCCCAGCGGCGGCAGCGACGCGAGGCCGAGCCAGCCGCCCGCCGCCGCCCGGCCCTCGGAGGTCGTGATCAGGCCGACGACCACGAAGGCGGTCAGCACCGACAGGATCGGGCCGGCCACCCCGGCGAACTTGCGGCCCCGGCCGACGCCCATCGCCGCGGTGCCGAGTAAGGCCCAGAGCGAACAGAGGAACAACACGTACCAAAGTCCGTGTGGCAGGTTGAGGATCGTGGTGCTGCCCATCCACGGTACGACGACGGACGCACCCCCACCGATCAGGCCGAACAGCGCCAGCCAGCCGCCGATCAGCACCAGTTTGCGCTGCATCGCCACAACCCCCATCCGTTCGCCGGGCTCGTCCCACGGCAGACACGGAATGGACTAGCGTCTGGTTCATGCCTACTCGCACTTCATCCGCCCGCTGGGAGGGAGACCTCCGCTCCGGCAACGGCACGGTCTCCACCGGCTCGGGCACCTTCCAGGGCAACTACTCGTTCCCGTCCCGTTTCGAAGAGGGCAAGGGCACCAACCCCGAGGAGCTCGTGGCGGCCGCGCACGCCGCCTGCTACTCGATGGCGCTGTCCAACGGCCTCGCCAAGGCCGGCTTCACCCCGACGTCGGTCGAGACCTCGGCCGCGGTGCACCTCGGCCAGGTCGACGGCGGCTTCGCCATCACCCGGATCGATCTCACGACCCGCGGTGACGTGCCCGGCATCGACGCCGCCGAGTTCGAGAAGCAGGCCCAGGACGCCAAGGCCGGCTGCCCGATCTCCAAGGCGCTCGCCGCCGTCGAGATCACGCTGGACGCTCAGCTCGTGTGATCTTCTGATCTTTCGCCATTCGTTGTTGAGAGGGTTCCCGTTTTCGGGGACCCTCTTTCGCATGCCGGTACGGATGAGCAAGGAGCGCTTCGAGGAACTCGTCGGGGAGGCCCTCGACGAGGTGCCCGAGGAGTTGCTCGACCTCATGGACAACGTGGTGATCCTGGTCGTCGACGACGCTCCCCCGGAGGATCCGGACCTCCTGGGGCTCTACGAGGGGCACGCGCTCACCGAGCGCGGCTGGGACTACGCCGGCGTCCTGCCGGACCGGATCTCGATTTACCGCAAACCGATCCTCGCCATCTGTGACGATGAGGACGACGTGGTGGAGGAGGTGGCGATCACGGTGGTACACGAGATCGCCCACCACTTCGGCATCTCCGACGAGCGGCTGCACGCGCTGGGCTGGGACTGATTACCGACGGAACGCGTCTTTCCGATGGTCGGACTTGCGTCAACCATCTACCGTCACTGTGCGGTTCAAAGTGCGTCTTCGAGAGGACTACCCATGCGCAGTGCGCTGTTCGCCGCCGAAAACATGGAGAAGGAGTCGCAGCAGCCGGGACTGCGGTTGCAGAACTCCAAGCTGCTCAAGGCCGAGCTCAACGGCGAGATCATGGCTCGCCAGGGCTCGATGGTCGCGTACCAGGGTCAGGTCCAGTTCCAGGCGCTCGGCTCGGGCGGCATGGGCAAGTGGCTCAAGTCCAAGCTGACCGGCGAGGGCGTGCCGCTGATGAAGTGCAGCGGCCGCGGTGACGTGTTCTTCGCCGACCGCGCCGCCGACGTCCACCTCATCGACCTCGAGCAGGGCGACGCCATCTCGATCAACGGCGCGAACGTGCTCGCGTTCGAGTCGACGCTGCAGTACGACATCAAGATGGTCCAGGGCATGGGCATGATGTCCTCGGCGGGCCTGTTCAACTGCGTCTTCACCGGCCGCGGCCGGCTCGCGATCACGACCAAGGGCACCCCGGTCGTGCTGACCGTCGACCAGCCGACCTACGTCGACCCGCAGGCCGCGATCTGCTGGTCGGCGACGCTGCAGACCGGCTACCACCGCGCCGACCAGCTCGGCCTGGGCACGCTGCTCGGCCGGTCCACCGGTGAGGCTTTCACGATGAGCTTCGCCGGCCAGGGCTTCGTGGTCGTGCAGCCGTCGGAGGAGCCCCCGCCCGGGGCCGCCCAGTCCCAGCAGCAGCAGGGTGGCGTCCTCGGCGGCCTGCTCGGCGGCTGACGCCCGCTCAGCGGTCGTTGCGAAAGGGCCGCGAATCAGACGAATCCTCCCCTCGGGAGCGACGACGACGGCGCCGCGGACCGAGGGGGTCCGGGTGGAGCGGAGCTCCCCTGGGAAGAAAAGTTCAGGAGCCCCGCCACCGGGAGGTGGCGGGGCTGTTCTTGTTCGCTACGCTGCGCGGCGTGCGAGGTGACATCTTCAAGGCCGAGAACATGGCCCAAGCTCCGACCCAGGCAGGCATGAGCCTGCAGCACTCCAAGTGCGTCAAGTACGCCGTCAACGGCGAGGTCCTGGCTCGCCAGGGCGCAATGGTCGCGTTCCGTGGCAACCTCGGGTTCGAGGTCAAGAGCCAGGGCGTCGGCAACTTCCTCAAGCGCGCGGTCACCGGCGAGGGCGTGTCCCTCATGGCCGTGCGCGGCCAGGGCGAGGTCTGGTTCGCCTCCGGGGCGGCCGACTGCTTCATCCTGGACATCGAGCCCAACGACGCCCTCTCCATCAACGGGCGCAACGTGCTGTGCTTCGATCCGTCGCTGCGGTACGACATCCAGATGGTCAAGGGCGCCGGCATGTTCGGCGGCGGCCTGTTCAACTGCGTCTTCACCGGTCAGGGCCGGCTCGCCATCGTATCCGAGGGCGCGCCGATCGTGATCCCGGTCAGCCCGCAGGCCCCGGTCATGGTCGACACGGACGCCATCGTCGGCTGGTCCAGCAGCCTGCAGACGAGCATCCAGAAGAACCAGAGCCTCAAGTCGATGCTGCGCGGCGGCTCGGGCGAGCTCTTCCAGCTGGCGCTGCACGGCCAGGGCTTCGTGATCGTCCAGCCCAGCGAGGGCAAGCCGGCCCCGGCCCAGCAGAGCAGCGGCGGCATCCTGGGCAGCGTCCTCAGCGGCTGACCGTCACGACCCTCGCACGACGCCCCGGTGAGACCTCCGATGATTCAGGCGGTCTCACCGAGGCGGATGCGGGACAACCACGCCGCCGCGTCGGCGAAGTCGGCGTCCGCCAAACCCGGAGCCGGAGGCGGCGGCGCGTCGCTGTGCGGCGCCCGCGGGTAGGAGCCCAGGAAGCGCACGTCGGCGCAGATCCGGCGCAGCGCCTGCAGCGCCTCGCCCATCTGCAGGTCGGCGACGTGCCCGCCGCAGTCGAGGAAGAACACGTAGCGCCCCAGCCGCTCCCCCGTCGGGCGCGACTCGATCCGGGTCATGTTGATGCCGCGCACCGACAGCTCGGTCAGCACCGCGAGCAGCGCGCCGACCCGGTCGTGGGCGATGTACACCGCCAACGTCGTCAGATCGTCGCCCGTCGGCGGGGGCGGCGGCCCGGGCCGGGACACCAGCGCGAAGCGGGTCATCGCGTCCGGGTTGTCGGCGATGTCCTTGGCCAGCACGTGCAGCCGATAGCGCTCGGCCCCGATCTGCGCGCAGATCGCCGCGTCGAACTCGCCCTCGGCCGCCCCGATCGCCGCCGCCGCGTTGGACAGCACGTCGACCACGGCCGCACCGGGCACGTGGTCGCGCAGCCAGGTGCGGCACTGGGTGCCGGCCTGCGGGTGGGCCGCGACCGAGCGGATCTCCGGCAGCGGGCGGGCCTCCCGGGACGCGAGCACGAACTGCACCGGCAGGATCACCTCGCGGGTGATCATGAGCGGCTCGCCGTTGGCCAGCTCGTCGAGGGTCACCCCGACCTGGCCGCCGATGGAGTTCTCCAGCGGCACGAGCGCCGCGTCGGCGTCGCCGTTGCGCAGCGCGTCGAGGCACTCGGGGACGCTGCGGGCGGCGGTCAGCGCGCCGCGGCCGGCCGCCGGGATGGTCTTGAGCGCCTGCTCGGAGAAGGTGCCCTCCGGGCCCAGGAACACGAACCGCGTCGGTGGCACACCAGGCATGCTTGCCAGCCTAGTGACTGCCGCGGGCGGCCGGATCACTGGTCGGCGCAGTCCACCGCATCGAGAAACGCGGCGGGGGCGGTCGCGCGCACCTCGACCGTGCAGGGGGCCGTGCCGGCGGTCACCACGGTGAGCGCGTTCGGGCTGCCCTTGGTGATCACCTGGAGCGGCTCGCTGCCCGTCACGTTCAGCACGGTGTACTGCCACACCCCCGAACAGACCGGCTCCTTCTGCACGGACACGCCGTTGCCGGCGGGGAGGTTCGCGCGCACCTTGCGTACCGCCGCGATCACCTGGGCGGAGGTGGGACGGCCGGCGCAATAGGTCACATACTGCTCGGAGAACCCGCTCGGGCTGGGGCTGGTCGTGGCGCTCGGGACCGGGGCGGTGGTCGCCTCCGGGGCCGGCGGCAGCACCGGCACGAGCGGCTCCTGGCTGAGCAGGCTCGGCTTCACCTGGGGCGGCGCCGTCTGGGCCGTGTCGTTCCGGCAGGCGGACAGCAGGAATCCAAGGCTGACGATGGCCAGTACGGCCGCCCCGGTGCGCATGCGCCCATCGTAGGAGTGCGCGGAGGGCGCCGGAAGTCAGGTCGTGACGCGATGACCGGCGGCACTGAGGGCACTGAGGGCCTCGTTCAGCCGCACCGCCGGGACCAGCAGATAGTCGGTGTCGAAGGTCGAGAAGGCGAAGATGTTCACCCGCGCTTCGGCCAGCGGCGAGACGATCGAGGCAAGGATGCCCGTCAATGCCAGCTGGACCGGCCCGGCCACCCGCAGGCAGCGCCACGGCGTCTCGACGGTCGCCCCGGCCGGCACCCGTTCGGCCGGGCAGAGGATGGAGACCTCCTCCGGGGTCCACGTCACCGAGATGACGCCCTCCCCGGCCACGCCGGCCTCGGCCAGGCCCGCGGGCACGGCGGATCCGGCCGGCAGACGGCAGATCGCGTAGTCGCCCGGCAGGAGCGCAAGGTCCAGCATGACAAGGAGATTACGGTCTGAACGCGCTCCGTGGCGGCCTGCGTGACGACAGTAACTCCATATTGACCACGCCATTGACGAGGCCGGTCGATCAGCCGATCGAATAGACCTCAGTTGATGAGCGAGAAGAACGTCAGCGAGCCGACGGTCTTGCCGTCCTCGGTCAGCGGCGTGGCGATGGCGTCGAAGGTGCGCGGGTCCTCGCCGCACTGGATGCGGACCAGCCCGCGCGCCAGCCGGCCCGAGGTCAGCGCCAGCACCGGGGCCAGCCGCGCGACCTCGTTCTGCTCCAGCGGCATGCCGTCGGCGAAGTCGAGCACCGCCAGCGCACCGCCGGCCTCCGCCAGCAGGGGCTTGCCCACCGGCGAGACCGGCAGGCCCAGCAGCTCCTCGAGCGACACGGACATCGCCACCACGGTCTGCTCGACGTCGATCACCAGGCAGGCCTCGGCCGCGCCGTTCACGGTCGCGGCCCAGCGCTCCAGTGCCGTGTCGGCGGGGGGCAGGTCGGGGATGGTGAATTCGACGTGCTGCGGCACAGCGCCTCCTCAGGCACCGGACGTGCGAAAAGCGAAGGGGCACCGGACATGCGGAGAGCGTCCGGCCACCTCGAAGAGGCTACTCCGCGTGACCCCGCTTGTCAGTGCCCACCTGCTCGCCGTCGCGGTACCAGCGGTAGCCCTCGGCCAGCTGCCCGTAGTCCGCCTGGTACCAGGTCGCGGGGTGCATGGCGAGGTGGAAGACCTTGTCCACGGTCTCCGTCGCGAGCCGCTGGCCCCGGGCGTTGAGCACGCGCGGGAGCTCGTGGTAGGCGGTGACCAGGCAGCCCTTGGGCACGCCGTAGAAGCTGATCTTTCCGCTCCCGGCGAACGCCAGCACGGGCATCACGGGGATGGAGACGCCGGCACTGCGGGAGAGCGCCTCGGAGGCGGCGCGCGCCTCGCGGCGGGCCTCCTCGACGTAGCGCGGCCGCCGGCCGTCGATCTGGACCACGTCTCCGGCGAACGCGACCCGGCTGCGCCCGTGGTCCTTGACCGTCACGGCGAAGACGCCGCCCGGTCCGACCGCCAGGAAGCTGGTGCGCTCGACCCCGCCGAGCTCGCGGAGGTCCAGCACGTGCCACTCTTCGCCGAGGTGGCCGATGAGGGTGCCGACCCGCCGGTAGAGCCGGCTGTGGGCCGCCTCCTCCCGCCGTGTCTCGCGCTCCGCCCTTCGGGTTCGGACCCAGTCGATGGGGGTCGACCGGCCCGCGTCGGCAATGACGCGATCTTCGAACCCTTCGGGCTGCGAACCTTGACCGCGGTACAGGACGTCGGTCATCTCGCACACCTCCGATGTCGCCGCTTCGGTTGCGTGTGTGTCCAAACACCGTACGTGACCGCGAGCACAGTCGGCATCCTTGAGTGGTGAGAATGACATGGAGTGACTGGGATGAATGCCACATTCACGGCGCCTCATGAATTTCACATAGCGCCAACCAGACGATATCGGATCGACCGTTAGGGTGACCCTATGAGTGTCGACACAGAGGTCGGACGCCTGGTCACGGTGCTTCTGCACCGTCCGGGAGCGGAGCTGGCGCGACTGACTCCGCGCAACAACGACTCGCTGCTCTTCGACGGTATCCCGTGGGTCGGGCGGGCCCAAGAAGAACACGACACCTTCGCCGCGGCACTGCGTTCACGCGGGGTCGAGGTGCTGTATGTGGCGACCCTGCTGGCCGAGACGCTGACCATCGCCGCGGCCCGGGCGGAGGTGAGCGCGGCCGTCCTCGCCGACTTCCGGCTCGGTGACACCCTGCGGGAGCGGGTGGCGGCCCACCTGGACGCGCTGGCGCCCGCGGAACTGGCCACCACGCTGGTGGCCGGGCTGAGCCGGGCCGAGCTGGGCCTGGAGGGCGGCCGGGCCGGGCTGGTGCACGCGCTCATGGCACCCGGCGACTTCGTCATCGACCCGCTGCCCAACCTGCTGTTCACGCGGGACTCATCGGTGTGGATCGGGCCTCAGGTGGCCGTCACGAGCCTCGCGATGCACGCCCGGGCCCGCGAGACCACGCTCACGCACGCGATCTACCGGCACCATCCTCGTTTCGCCGGTACCGCCCTGCTGTACGACCCCTCGCTGGAGCACCTGGAGGGCGGCGACGTCCTCCTGCTCGCCCCCGGCGTGCTGGCGGTCGGCGTCGGCGAGCGGACCCGTCCCTCGGGCGCCGAACGGCTCGCGCGGCGCTGCTTCGCGGCCGGGCTGGCCCACACCGTCCTGGTCGTGCCGATCGCCCAGGAGCGGGCCACGATGCACCTCGACACCGTGTGCACCATGGTCGACGTCGACGCGGTCGTGATGTACCCCAACGTCGCCAGCACCCTGCGAGCCTGGACCCTCACGGCGGAGTCGTGCACCGGCCCGGCCCCGTTCCTCACCGCCGCGGCCGCCGCGATGGGCATCGACACGCTGCGGGTCATCGACACCGGCCTCGACCCGGTGACGGCCGAGCGGGAGCAGTGGGACGACGGCAACAACACCCTGGCGATCGCGCCTAGGCTCTGCGTCGCCTACGAGCGAAACGTGGAGACCAACGCGCAGCTGGAGCGCCACGGCATTGAGGTGATCCGGATCCCCGGGTCGGAACTGGGCTCGGGCCGGGGCGGACCGCGCTGCATGTCCGCCCCGATCAACCGTGCCGCGAATGGTCTTTCGGGCACTCTTGAATACCGTTCGATGTCCTGAAAAGCAGTGGGGGAGCTTCGCTCCACCCACACCCCCTCAAGACCGCACCGGGGCCCTCGTTCAGCGGAGCGGTTGAAGCCGGCCGATGAGGCCTTGTTTGCTGCGGCGCTCGGTGGCGGTCAGCGGGTCGGTGATGGCGAGGGCTTCCTGGTACCGCCGGCTGAACTGCGCCACCGGCTCCTCCCAGTGCCCCGCCTCGATCTCCAGCGGCAGGTCCCACACCGGCGCGAGGAGGCCGTGGGCGCGGAACATGCCCGCGAACTTGGTGTCGTCGCCGAGCAGCAGCCCGCCGCCGGCCGAGAGCCGGGACAGGGCGTCCAGGGCGCGGTCCTCGTCGTCGCCGAGCACCAGTCGCACGTGGGAGCGGTCGGTGACCTGGCACCAGTACGTGGCCGGGGCGGCGGCCAGCTTCACGGTCGGGAAGATGCTCGCGTTGGCGCGCTCCAGCGAGGCGCGCACGTTCGGGTCGTCGGTGGCGTTGTCGTCGAGCCAGAACTCGAAGCCCTCGTGCACCGTGATCTCGAGCGGGGCGTTCTCGATCACGTCCTGCAGGCGGTCGCCGAGGCCGGGCAGAGCCGGGATGTCGACGGCCTGGCCGGTCGGCGTCTCCAGCCCGCACTGCAGGGCCACCGCGAGGTCGCGCGAGACGTCACCGGACTGCACGTGCCGCTGCAGGCCGATCAGCACGCGCCCGTCGGGCTTGGTCATGGCCGGCCACGCCATCGGCAGGACGGTCGCGAGGGTGACCGGGCGGTCGCCGTACTTCTCGGCGAACGCGGGGGCCAGCTTCAGCGGGGCCGAGGCGGCCGGCACCAGCTCTCGCAGGGCGACCCACTCGGGCTCGTCGGCCAGGCCCTGGAACGGGCGGCCGACGTACACGTCGCGGATCTTCTCGCGCTTCTCGCCGCCGGCGCGGCCACGGGGGGTCTTCGCACGCTTGCTCACGGCGATCCACACTAGGCCTTCACGCACCGCGACGCGCAGACACCACCGTCAACGCGCGCATCACTCACCCGGAGCGGTCCCACAAACCGGGCAAATCGGCTTAAAGCGTAGCCCACACGCATTGGCCTAGGCCGTCGCGCTCGACGCCCCAGCCGCTGGCGAGTGCCGCGACGATGGTCAGGCCGCGGCCGTCCAGGGAGTCGGGGCCGGCCACGCGCATCTGGGGGCCGGCCGGGGAGCCGCCGTCGGTCACGCGGATCTCCAGCGTGCCGTCGCCGAGCAGCCGCCACGCGACGCGGATGACGTCACCGGGCAGCGGGGCGGCGTGCCGGACCGCGTTGCCGACCAGCTCCGCCGCGATCGCGACGGCGTCGTCCAGCCGCTCGGCCGGGACCAGGGTGTCCAGCTCGTCCGCGAGCCGGTGCCGGGCGACGTGGGCGCCCCGGGCGTGATGGGGCACGACGACGCACCAGGCGCGCGGTTCCGCGACGGTTGTGGACACGCTCTCAAGCCTCCCCGGGGCCGTCGGCGTCAGCTCGGGGCAGTCGCACCTCGGCGACGGTCCCTCCCCCTCGACGTGGTCGCAATGATACCCATCCATGTTGACGCTCGACGATCCGGCGAACCAGGTACAGCCCCAGTCCCACCCCGCCGCTCGAGCGCTGGTCGCCCGTCTCCAGTTGCCAGAACCGGTCGAAGGCGCGCTCGACGTGCTCGGGCCGGATGCCGATCCCGCGATCGGAGACGCGGAACCAGACGGTTTGCGGGTCGGCGCCCGCGGTCAGCTCGATCTCTACCCAATTCGGCGAGTATTTACCCGCATTCGTAACTAATTCCGCCAAAATCGTGGCGAGGCTGGCCCGGTCCCCCCGCGTCTTGGGCAGCGCGTCGGGCAGCTCCACCCGCAGGTGCCGGCGCTGGTCACCGCTGAGCTCCTCGACCGCGCCGGCCAGCGACTCGACGAGGTCGAAGGGCAGCAGGGTGGTCGACTCGATCGCCTGCCCGTCGTCGCCGACCGCGTTGAGCAGCCGGTCGACCAGGCGGCTGAGCTCGCGGGCGCGCTGCCCGACGATCGTGATGGCCTCGCGGCGGGACGCCTCGGGGAGGGACTCCCAGTGGTCGACCAGCGTGTCGGTGTACCCCCGGATCACCGTCACCGGCGTGCGCAACTCGTGCCCGGTGAGCGCGATGAACAGGTCGCGCCCGTCCGACGGCTGCTCCGGGCGGGCCCGGAAGGACACCGCGAGGTCCTCGGACCCCGGGATCCGGGCCGTGCGGATCTCGATCCAGACACCCGAGGGCAGCTTGTGCGCGATCGTGGCGTCGCCGGCCGGCAGCGGGAACGGCCACGGCTCGCCGAGCACGGTCTCGGCCGGCCGCGAGGTGAGCAGGGCCGCGGGCGGGTTCCAGGTGCGGACCCGGTGCTCGGGGTCCAGCAGGGCGAACGGGCCGTCGGCGGGGGTGACCGCCGGGCCGTCGGAGTAGACCGGAAGTCCGCGCCCCAGGCCGTACTGCAGACCGATGAACGAGGAGAGAAAGCCCAGCGCGGCCCGTTGCCGCTCGTCCGCCGCCCCGTCCGGGTCGCGGTAGCCGACCAGCAGCACCCCGGCGCCGGTCCCGTTGGCGGTGACCTCCGAGGCCATCACCCGCTGCATGCCCCGGTTGGCCAGCAACTGGCCGCCGGCGGTGCCGATGAGGCTGCTGGGGAACTCGCGGACCCGGGTGCCGAACCGCAGCAGGCCGCGCACGGCGGGGTGGATGAGATCGATGGGGCGCCCGAGGGCCCAGTCGAGCTCGCCGGCGGCGGCGACCACCCGGCCCATGTCCGCCGCGTACTCGATGAACGCCGCACCCGAAGCGCCGGTGACCGCGACGGCCACCTCGACGGAGCGCTGCAGGCCGGGCAGTCCGCCGCCACCGGAGTTCAGCGCCTCGGTGACCTCCGCGAGGCCGCCGAACACGGCGCCGGACTCGTCCGGTGCGGCATCGACCATGCTGCGAGTCTGCCTCGCATACCGGCCCCGCGAAAGGTTGATGTGGAAAGTTGAGTGACCTAGGACTGGTGGCGGAAGGACATTCGGGCACCGTTGACTACCGTTCGATGTTCTGAAAAGCGGTGGGGGAGCTTCGCTCCACCCACACCCCCTCAACAGCGCGGCGGGGTCTAGTTTCGGTGACCGAGCTCGCGCAGACGGTCCATCACGTAGGCCGGGCGGTCGGAGATGATGCCGTCGACGCGCAGCTTGACGACCAGGTCGACCTCGTCCGGTTCGTTCACGGTCCACACGTAGACCGGGTGCCCGCGCCGGTGCAGCCGCTCGACGAGCTCCGGTGCGGCGCGCAGCAGCTGCACCCCGGGGCCTCCGATGGAACTGCCCGGTGGGAGCCGGCCGATGCGGCTCGGCACCGACCAGACGTCGATGAGCATCACGGTGGGCAGGTCCGGGGCCTGCTGGTGGACGCGCTTGACGGCGTTGGTCGAGAACGACATGACGGTCACCTGGAGCGGGCGCTCGGGATCCGGGCGATCCAGGCCGTACCGCCGCAAAAGCCGCAGCAGGGCCGCTTCGACCGCTCCGCCGTACCGGACGGGGTGTTTGGTCTCGATGAGCACCCGCATCGGGCGGCCGGCGTCGGTGGCCACGCCGAGCAGCCGGTCGAGGGTGAGCAGGCGGCCCCGCACCCGCTCGTCGCCGTGGCTGCGCTCGACGATCAGCTCGTTGGGCGGGTCGGCCCGCCAGGAGGCGAAGTCGAACCGGTCCAGCTCGGCCAGGGTCTGGGTGCTGACCCGGCCCTTGCCGTCGCTGGTCCGGTCGATGCGCGAGTCGTGCAGGCAGACGAGGTGGCCGTCGCGGGTGAGCCGCACGTCGCACTCCAGGCCGTCGGCGCCCTCCTCGATGGCGAGCAGGTACGCGTCGAGCGTGTGCTCGGCGTGCGTGCGCGACGAGCCGCGGTGCGCGAAGACCAGCGGCCGCCAGCCGCCGGCGCCCTCAGACGACGCGGGGAGCACCGCCGTCCTCGCTCACCATGGCCCGGCCGGTCGCTTCCCAGCTCTGCATGCCGCCGCCGACGTTGATCGCGTTGTCCACGCCGTTCTGCTGCAGGAACTGCACGACCTGGGCCGAGCGCCCGCCGACCCGGCAGACCACGAACACCTCGCGGTCGGTCGGAATGTCGCCGAGGCTGGCCGGAATCTGCATCATCGGCACGTGTACGGCGCCGGGCGCGTGGCCCGCCGCCCATTCGTCGTCCTCGCGCACGTCGAGGAGGTAGGCGTCGTCCGCGATGTCACCGACCGAGGCGGTCGGGATGGATGGTCCCCTGAACACCGTTTCAGGCTATCCGGCGGCCCGGAGTCACATGTGGTTGACCCAGGTGGGGTTCTCGACCGCCCACGAGTCGAGCAGGTCGTCGCGCATGGCGGTGTAGAGCCCGTCGGCCTCGTTGAGCGCCACCACGTAGGAGATGCCGCCGATGTCCTGCGGCTCCGAGGGCACCTGCAGCCCGATCAGATTGCTCGGGCTCACGTTGCGCAGCGCGAACATCAGGTCGGCCAGCGAGACGCCGTTGGTGTCCACGGTCAGCGCCTGGCCGATCGCCCGGATGAACTTGTCCAGCGCGATCGGGTTGGTGGTGAGGTCCTTCTCCTGGGCCTTGTCGAGCATCGCCCGGATGAACTTCTGCTGGTTCTTCTGGCGGTCGTAGTCGCCGTTGGCGAGGCTCTTGCGCTGCCGGACGAGGTCGAGCGCCTGGTACGACTCCAGGTGGTGGCAGCCCGGCTCGTAGACGGCCGGGTGGCCGCCGTCGGCCGGCGAGAGGTAGTTGCCCTGGTCGTCCCAGCCGAGGTGGATCGAGGTGACCTTCTGGTCGATGCACATGTCGACGCCGCCGAGCAGGTCGACCGCGGTCTTGAAGCCGTCGAAGTCGACGATCGCGGCCCCGTCGAACTGGATGCCGAGCAGGCCGTGCAGCGTCTCGGCGAGCAGCTGGACGCCGCCCTCCCCGCCGCCGCCGTGCTGGAAGGCGCCGTTGATCTTCTCGTGCGTCGAGCCGCGGAAGTTCGTGGCCGGGAAGGGCGGGATCGCCACCCGCAGGTCGCGCGGGATCGACAGCAGGTAGGCCCGGTCCATGGTGGCCGGGATGTGCACGATGATGATCGAGTCGGACCGCTGGCCGTCCTCCGGGTCGAGGGCGCGCAGGTCCGAGCCGAGCAGCAGGAAGTTCAGCGGGCCGGTGACCGTGTTGTGGTGGGTCTCGGCGGGCGTTCCGGCCCGCGAGTTCTCACCCAGCAGGGTCCGTTGGTTGATTGCCCCGGTGTACCGCTTGTTCAGCGCGTTGACCCCCGCGACGGCGGTGCCGGAGACCAGCACGACGACCAGCCCGAGGGCGATCAGCAGCCGGGCCCAGATCGGGTCACGACCGGGAAGTTTCACCTTCTTGGATTTCCCGGATCGCTCGGGTTCAATCACGGGTGGCACATCGGCGGCGGCGCCGTCCGCGGTGCTCAACTCGCTCTGCATGCCTGCCCCCGAGCCAACCCGCCCGCGCTACGGCGGGAATCCATACGAGTCTACTTTCGCGAGCACGAATGTGCTGACCGCGAAGCCGGTGAACGATCCCCGGGAAGTCGTCAATGAGGCGATTTCTACTCGTTCACCCGGCGTGGGGGCAATGAGATGTAGACGACAGCCCGGGCATGCAACCCCGCACCAGGGGGGACATGCCCGGGCTTTTCCGATTTACGCCGGTACTACTTCGCCTTCGACGGTGCCGCCGACGGCTTCGGGCCGTTGGTGGCCATCCAGTCGGCCATCTTGTCGTTGCGCACGGCGTCGTAGAGCGAGGTCGCCTTCTCCTTGTCCGGCACCACGACGTCCTCGCCGCCGATCTTCTTGCTGCCGTCGTTCGGGCTGACCATGAACGTGAGGTCGTCACTGCGGAGGTTGCGGAATTGCAGCGCCATGTCGGCCAGCGAGAAGTCCTTGTCGACGGTCATCGCCTTGGTGACGGCCTTGAGGAACGAGTTGAGCTTGGTCGGGCTGGTCACCGTGCCGGAGCTGACCGCCTTGTCCAGGATGGCCTTCATCATCTCCTGCTGGTGCCGCATGCGGGCGAAGTCGCCGTCCGCGAACTGGTAGCGCTGCCGCGCGTAGTCCAGCGCCTCGTCGCCGTTGAGGTGGTTCATGCCCTTCTTGAACTGCCGCTTCGGCGGGTGGATCGAGGTGATGTCCTTCTCGATGTTCATGTCGATGCCGCCGAGCGCGTCGATGACCTGCTTGAAGCCGCCGAAGTCGATGAGCAGCACGTGATCCATCCGGACCTTCGTGTACTCCTCGATCGTCTGCACGGTCAGCGGTGTGCCACCCCACGAGAAGGACGCGTTGAGCTTGGCGTTCGTGTTGCCGTACGGCGTCGTCTTGCTCTTGGGGATGTGCACGTAGAGGTCGCGCGGCATCGAGATCAGGTAGGCCTTCTGGTGATCGGCCGGGATGTGCAACATGATCATCGTGTCGGTGCGCCACTCGCCCGCCTTGCCGCCGTTGTCGGGGTCGCGGGAGTCGCTGCCCAGCAGCAGGATGTTCAGCGCGCCGTCGGCCACCTTGGGCGGGCGGCCGTCGGTGATCTGCGAGAACGGGTCGTCGCGGTTGAGGCCGGCGTCGACGTTGCGGTAGTAGATGTACCCGCCGAGCCCGGCGAGCAGCGCCAGCACGAGGATGCCGGCCCCGGCGACCAGGGCGATGCGGCCCCAGCGCGGGCGGATCTTCTTGCGGCCGGAGTACTGGCCGCCGTTCCCGGGCGTGCGTCCGGGACGGTCGGGCGGCGGCGGTGAACCCGGCCGGCCGTACACGCCAGGCGACGACGGGCTCGTAGGGGCGTTGGCTCGGGAGACGCGGGCACGGGCGCCCGACGTCGGAGTGAGCGCGCCGGGCACCGAGGCGCGACCCGAGGACGGGCCGCGAGAGGCGGGCGTGGTGGGCATACATCCACGATACGAACCCCGCGCCGCCACGCCACGTAAGCGCGGCGGGCGCGGCACGAACCCGGGAGAGCTCAGCGGTTGCGGAAGTACTCCACGGTGCGCGCGAGTCCCTCTTCCGGGCCCACGGTGGGCGCGTAACCGAGCAGCTCACGGGCCTTGGTCAGGTCGGGGCGGCGGCGCTCCGGGTCGTCCGCGGTGCGGGCGATGAGCGCCACCCGGGAGGAGCTGTCGCAAATCCGCACGATCGTCTCGGCCAGCTCGAGCATCGTCATCTCGTGCGTGGTGCCGCAGTTGACCGGGCCGGTCTCGCCCGAGTCGAGCAGCAGCAGGATGCCGCGCACGAGGTCGGAGACGTAGGTGATCGAGCGGGTCTGGGTGCCGGTGCCGTGCACCGTGATCGCCTCGCCGCGCAGCGCCTGCGAGATGAAGGTCGGGATGGCGCGGCCGTCGTCGGGGCGCATGCGCTCGCCGTACGTGTTGAAGATCCGCACGATGCCCACGTCGGCGCCCCGGCGGCGGTGGTAGCCCATGACGGCCGCCTCGGAGAACCGCTTGGCCTCGTCGTAGACGCTGCGGATGCCGATCGGGTTGACGTTGCCCCAGTAGGTCTCGGGCTGCGGGTGGACCAGCGGGTCACCGTACGCCTCGGAGGTCGAGGCCATGATGAACCGGGCGCCGTCGTTGACCGCGCGCTCGAGCAGCTGGAGGGTGGCCAGCGAGCCGACCCGCAGGATCTCGATCGGCAGCGACTCGAAGTCGGTCGGGCTGGCCGGCGAGGCGAAGTGCATGATCGCGTCGAAGCGCGCGCTCAGGGCGTCGACGGCCGGCAGCGGCTCGGTGACGTCCGCCTCGACCAGCGTGAAGCGCGGGTTGTCGTGCAGATGCGCGACGTTGTCCTTACTCCCCGTAAGGAAGTTGTCGACCACGACAACCTCGGCCCCTCGGGCGATCAGGGCATCCGCGAGGTGGGAGCCGACAAACCCGGCACCACCGGTCAGAAGAACACGGTGACCCTCGCCGTAACGCTGCGCAACGACCATGACCGACAGCCTAGCGTGTCCCGGTACGGGGCCCGGGGGCTCGGCGGCGCCCCCGGACCCAGCACTCATCTGGATCGGATCGTCAGTGCGCGCCGGCGCCGGTCAGCGACCGGGCCTCCAGCTCCGCGTACTTCTTGGGGTCCCGCTCCTTGCTGGTCATCGCCCCGATGGCGGCGAAGATGAACCCGATCGGGATCGAGATCAGCCCCGGGTTCTCCAGCGGGATCGGCGCCGCCGTGGTGCAGCTGAACAGCGCCGTGGCGTTGGAGACCTCCTTCGACGTCTGGGCCACCCCGCACTCCTTGGCCTGGGCCGCGGTGAGCGTGGCCGGGGTGCGGGCGTCGCTGACGCCGCCCCAGGCGATCGGGCTCATCAGCACCACGCCGACGGCCGAGATGAGGCCGGCGTAGATGCCCCAGGTCGCGCCGCGGGTGTTGAACCGCTTCCAGAACAGCGAGAACAGGATCGCCGGCAGGTTCGCCGACGCGGCGATCGCGAACGCCAGCGCCACCAGGAAGGCGACGTTGAGGTTGCGCGCGACGATGCCGAGCACGATGGCCACGGCGCCGATCACGAACGCCGAGTACCGCGCGACCACGACCTCCTGCCGCTCGTCCGTCTGGCCCCGCTTGATCACGTTGGCGTACAGGTCGTGCGCCAGCGAGGACGAGGAGGCCAGGGTGAGCCCGGCGACCACGGCGAGGATGGTGGCGAAGGCGACCGCGGCGATGATGGCCAGCAGCAGCGAGCCGCCGAAGTCACCGCCGAGATAGTCCTGCCCCAGCACTTGGGCGAGCTGTGGTGCGGCCGTGTTGCCGGCCGCGTCCTGCGCGACGATCGCCTGGCGGCCGACCAGCGCCGCGGCACCGAAGCCCAGCGCCAGGGTCATCAGGTAGAACACGCCGATGAGGCCGATCGCCCAGACGACGCTCTTGCGGGCCGCCTTGGCGTTGGGGACGGTGTAGAAGCGGATCAGGATGTGCGGCAGGCCGGCGGTGCCGAGCACCAGGGCCAGGCCGAGCGAGATCAGGTCCAGCTTGCTCACCAGGGTCGCCGTGGCGTTCCCGGCGAACTCGCGGCCGTAGCGCAGCCCCGGTTCCAGGAACGACTCGGTCGGGTTGCGGCCCGACTTCGCCGCCGCCTCGCCGAGCAGGCTCGACAGGTTGAACTTGTAGTGCGCGAGGACGAGCAGGGTCAGCACCAGGGCGCCGATCATCAGCATGAACGCCTTGACGATCTGCACGTAGGTCGTGCCCTTCATGCCGCCGACCGTGACGTACACGATCATCAGCACGCCGATGAGCGCGATCGTGACGATCTTGGCCGTCTCCGCGCTCATGCCCATGAACGTGTCGCCGGCCTTGATGCCCAGCAGCAGGGCCACGAGGGCGCCGGCACCGACCATCTGGGCGAGCAGGTAGAAGATCGACACGATGATCGTCGAGATGCTGCCCGCGGTGCGCACCGGCGCCTGCCGCATGCGGTAGGCGAGCACGTCGGCCATCGTGTAGCGGCCCGAGTTGCGCATCAGCTCGGCCACCAGCAGCAGCGCGACCAGCCACGCGACCAGGAAGCCGATGCTGTAGAGGAAGCCGTCGTAGCCGTTGAGCGCGATGATGCCGGCGATGCCGAGGAAGCTGGCGGCCGACATGTAGTCGCCGCCGATCGCCATGCCGTTCTGGAAACCGCTGAACGAGCGGCCGCCGGCGTAGAAGTCAGCCGCCGTCTTGTTCTGCCGGCTGGCCCAGATGGTGATCCCGAGGGTGACGCCGACCAGGATCACGAACAGCGTCAGGGTCAGCGTCCGCTGGGTGGTCACCGAGGCTGCGGCGAGAATGTCAGGCATCGGCGTCTCCATCCGTCACCGGGGCGGCGGCCGGGGCCGGGGTGCCCTCGATCTTGGCCCGCAGATCGTCGGCCAGCGGGTCGATCCGGCGCTCGGCGTACCGCGCGTAGAGCCACGCGATGAGGAACGTCGAGACGAACTGCAGCAACCCGAAAATCAGGGCGACGTTGATGTGCCCGACGACCTTGGCACTCATGAAGTCGCGGGCGTATGCGGACATCAGCACGTACAGCGCGTACCAGACCAGGAACGCGGCGGAAACGGGAAACACGAAGCGGCGCAGCGTGCGGCGCAGCGTGTCGAACTCCGGCGTGTTGGCGACGGCGACGTAGCGGTTCTCGTCGGCATCCGTGCCGGCCGGGGTCTCGGTGCTCATGGTTGATCACCACCTGCCATTGGGGGTGTGGGTAACCGCGCACGCTAGGAACCCGGCAGGCATCTATAAAGATCTTTCCGACGCATCGGTACCGCATGTGCGCCGAACGGCACCGTCCGTGCGCCGAGTGACACCGATCACACCGGTTACCGGTGTTCTCGAAACATCGCTCAGCCGCGGTAGCGACCCCGCTCGTGCACCAGCGCCACGCCGGCCTCGCCCAGCTCGATGCGCTCGAGCTCACCCTCGACGAGCAGCGACCACCCCTTGGCCTCGGCGCCGACAAGCCGGCAGCCGGCCCACGAGCGGCCCCGCGGCACCGGACCGAAGTCGGTGCGGTCCCACTCGCCGGTCGCGAACAGCCCGCCCGGCGCCGGCATCAGGCCCGCGAACTTGTCGGCGAGCTGGCGGTCCTCGGCGGTCAGCAGGCTCACCGCGAAGCGCCCCGCCGCTTCGGCCGCGGTCCAGAAGTCGCTCTCGTCGTCGATCAGGCCCAGGACGCGGCCCGGGTCGCCGTCCACCACCAGCAGCGAGGAGACCGTCAAGCCGCGGTCGCCGGCGGCCGTCCACAGCGTGACCGCGGCCGGGAGTCGCCCGCGCAGGCGCCGCACGGGCGACTTGAGCTCGTCGGGGGTCGCGAACGGGTCGGAGGCGTGAATGCTCACGCCCCCATTCTCCCGGTCGTCAGGCCCGCTTCGGGGTCACCGCGGACAGGACCTCCGGCGCGCGCCGCTGCAGCACGTTGCCGGCCAGCCGGGTGCCCAGCCAGGCGATCGCGAAGCCCCAGGCCAGCCCGAGCGGCAGCAGGATCCAGGACGCGCCGTCGGGCAGCAGCACGAACGCGACGGCCAGCGGCGCGGTGAGGATCCAGGTGGCGAACATGCTCACGAACGACAGCAGCCCCTTGGCCCCGCCCCGGCCGCTGTTCATCGCGAACGGATTGGTCGAGTCCGGCATCGGATACGGCGCCAGGACCGACGTGATGCCCGCCGCGCCCACCGAGATGCCGAAGGCGCACAGGCCGACCCCGATGGCCGCCGGCAGCTGATCGGCGTGCCCACTCAAGATCGAAGCCGCGATGGTACCGGCGAGCAGCAGCGGAAACGCCAGGATGCCCACGGCCACGGCGCGGGCCGCCAGCTCGACCTGGCCGGGGACGGCGGTGAGCATGTGCAGGGCGTAGGCGGTGCCGTCGTTGCCGAACTGGTTCACCAGCACCAGGCCGACGAACGCGCCCGCGAACATCAGCGAGAACACCAGCGCGCCCTGGCTCAGCGAGGCGCGCTGGGACTCGCCCCCGTTGAAGCTGAAGGTGAAGGCGAACGGGATGACCACCGACGCCGCCAGCAGCGAGATCAGGCTGGCGCGGCGGCGGGGGTCGCGCAGCCAGTACCGCAGCTCGCGGGAGAGCAGCGCGGTGAACCGCCCGACCGGCAGGAACCGCACGATCCGCGGGACGAACGCGCGCACCGGCGTCTCGCCGCCGGCCGCCCGGTTCTTCGCGCCCGGACCGGCGGCGCTGCCGACCATGGCCGACTCGATGGTCCGCGACCACCACCACAGCAGCAGGGCGATGCCGGCCACGCCGATCAGCAGGCGCACCGGGACGAGGGCCCAGTCGCCGGCGATGGCGTCGGCGTAGGCGACGTACGGTGCGGCCAGCGGCGTCCACGACAGCACCTCGCCGACCGTGGTGGCCTGCCGCGACTCGCCGTGCTGGACGAGCGCGAAGACGAGCTGGAACACCGGATTGCACGAGATGCCCAGCAGCGCGATGAGCAGCGCGGCCAGGTCGCGGACCCGGCGGGAGCGCAGCATCCGGGCGAACGCGCTGGTCACCGCCCGGCTCGCGGCCACGCACACGCCCAGCCCGACGGCCGCGCCCACGACCGCGACGAGCACGGCCCCGACGCCGCCCTGCATCGCGGCGCCGATCACCGAGCCGAAGGTGGCCAGCAGCGTGACCGTCGGCGGGATGCCCACGAACGCCGCCGCCAGCATGCCGCCGATCAGCGTGCGGCGCGGCACCGGCAGCAGCGCGAACCGGGCCGGGTCGAGGGTCTCGTCGACGCCGAAGAACAGCAGCGGCACGAAGATCCAGGCGAGCACGAGCGCGGCGCCGGCGAAGGCGGCCACGGTCGGGCGCAGCGTGTCATTGGCCAGGCTGCTCGCGGCGAACGCGGCGAAGCCGATGAACGCGCCCCACAGGCCGAACAGCGCGCCGAAGATGAACAGGATGAGCCGCGAGTGCCGGCCGAGGCGTTTGCCCGCCGAGTCGGCCGCGTGCGATCGGCCGGGCCGCAGCGAGTTGCCGATGATGCGCAGTTTGAGGCGCACGAAGTACAAGATGCGCGGTTGGCTTGTCGGAATCGGCTCGTGCGGGCGCAGCGACGGGGGCTCCGCCGGGGCGGGCCGCTGCTGAGGGATCAGGCCGGGCCCGGGCACGCCGCCGGGCTCGCCGGGGCCGCCGGTCACAGCCACGACAGCTCCGCGCCGGTCGACACGCGGCCGCCGACCACGTCGACGAAGACGTCCTCGAGCTCGCGGCCGCCGCGGACCTGCTCGGTGGTGCCGACGACCTTGATCTGCCCGTCGGCCAGGATCGCGATGTGCGTGCACAGCTTCTCGACCACGGCCATGACGTGGCTGGAGAAGATGACCGTGCCGCCGTTGCGCACGTAGCGGATCAGGATGTCCCGGATGAGCGCGCCGGACACCGGGTCGACCGCCTCGAACGGCTCGTCGAGCACCAGCAGCCGCGGCGCGTGCAGCAGCGCGCAGGCCAGGCCGATCTTCTTCTTCATGCCGGCCGAGTAGTCCACGACCAGCGTCCGCCCGGCGTCGGCCAGGCCGAGCACGTCGAGCAGTTCGGCGGCCCGGGCGTCCACCACGTCCTGGGGAAGACCGCGGAGCAGCCCGGTGTACGCGAGCAGCTCACTGCCGGACAGCCGGTCGAACATCCGCGCGGAGTCCGGCAGCGCGCCCAGGCGCCGCTTGGCCTCGACCGGATCGGACCACACGTCGTGCCCGAGCACGTACGCGTGCCCGGCGTCGGGGCGCAGCAGCCCGACCGCCATCGACAGGGAGGTGGTCTTGCCGGCGCCGTTCGGGCCCAGCAGCCCGAAGAACGACCCGGTCGGCACGTCGAGGTCGACCCCGGCGACCGCGACCTTGTCATCGAAACGCTTCGTGAGCCCCCGCAGCGCGAGAGCCGAATTCGGCCCGCTCGTCACATTTCGAACGTAGGTCACGGTGTCCACCCTCGCCACTACAAGCGCAGCGCATCGGGCGCGTGCAGGCGAAGCATGATCGCTCCGACGCCCGCGGGCAAACGGTGCCTTGTCAGCAGGGAGACCAGAATCATGACCAGAAAGGCCAACGGCACGGACCAGGCGGCCGGTTGGGCCGTGAGCACGCCCGCCCAGCCGTCCAGCGGGCCGCCCAGCACGGTGAGCAGCACCGCGGTTGCGGCCGCCCCGCCGCCCACCACGATCCCGGCCGCCGCCCCGACCGCGGTGAGCCCGCGCCACCAGATGCCGAGCACCAGCAGCGGGCAGAAGCTCGACGCGGCGACGGCGAACGCGAGGCCGACGACCTGCGACACGTCGAGGCTGGCGACGAACAGGGCGAGCAGCAGCGGTACCACGCCCGCGAGCAACGCCGAGCGCCGGAAGTCGCGCACCGAGCCGTGCCCGAGCACGTCCGTCGACAGCACGCCGGCCACGCTGGTGAGCAGGCCGGACGAGGCGGACAGGAACGCCGCGAACGCCCCGGCCGCCACGAGCGCGCTCAGCAGCCGCCCGGTGACGCCGCCGCCGAGCACGGCCTGGGGCAGCAGGAGCACGACCGCGTCGGTGTTGCCGGTCATGAGCAGCTGCGGCGTGTAGATCCGGCCGAGCGCGCCGTACAACGTGGGGGTCAGGTAGAACACCCCGACCAGGCCGAGCACGACGAGGGTGGTCCGGCGCGCGGCCGCCCCGTCCGGGTTGGTGTAGAAGCGCACGAGCACGTGCGGCAGGCCCATGGTGCCCAGGAACGTGGCCAGGATGAGCGAGTAGGTGCCGAACAGGTCCTGCGGGTCGTCGCCGGGCAGCAGCCACTCGGCGGGCGAGTCGGCGGTGACGTCGACCACTTGCGGTACCGCGGCCGCTTCTGGAAACACCAGCCGAGCACCTTCCGTGACCGTGTGCTCGCCGGGGGTCAGCAGCAGGGTGCCGTTGGTCAGCACGCCGTCGACCAGGCCGTGCCCGTCGACCATGGTCGGTTCGCCGATCGTCATCCGGGTGTCGTGATCCACGTCGACGGTCGTGACGGCGGGAAAGCGGGGCCCGTCGGGCGCGGTCAGGGTGGGGTGGCCGTCAGCCTGCCACTGCATGACCAGGAACACGAAGGGCACGGCGAGGGCGGTGAGCTTCAGCCAGTACTGGAACGCCTGCACGAAGGTGATCGAGCGCATCCCGCCGAGGGCCACGTTCAGCGTCACCACCACGCCGACGAGCAGCGCGCCGAGGGCGTAGGGGGCGCCGGTCACCGTCTGCAGGGTGAGGCCGGCGCCCTGCAGCTGAGGGACGAGGTACAGCCAGCCGATGAACATCACGAACGCCGTCGCGAGCTTGCGCAGGCGCTTGGACCGCAGCCGTACCTCGCAGAAGTCGGGCAGCGTGAACGCACCCGAGCGGCGCAGCGGCGCGGCCACGAACAGCAGCAGCGCGAGGTAGCCGGCCGCGAACCCGACCGGGTACCAGAGCAGGTCGACGCCGTGCTTGAGGACCAGTCCGGCGACGCCGAGGAAGCTGGCCGCGGACAGGTACTCGCCGCTGATCGCGGCCGCGTTCCAGGTCGGGCTGACCATCCGCGAGGCGACGAGGAAATCCGACGTCGTGCGCGCGAACCGCAGCCCGTAGATGCCGATGGCCACGGTCGCGAGGGTGACCACGACGACGGCCGCGACCGAGTACTGATTCATGCCTTGGGGTTTTGGCCGCGGTCCTCGACGAGCGCGACGAACTCCTGCTCGTTCTTCTCGGACAGGTGCACGTACACCGCGCCGACCAGGTAGAGGAAGGGATAGGCCAGCACGCCGAGCAGCAGCCACGGCAGCGAGACCCCGAAGAGCCGGGCGTGCGCGACCGCGGGCACCGCCGCGAACAGCAACGGCAGCCCGCCGAGCCCGACCGCGACGACGGCCGAGAGCCGCACGGCCACGGAGAGCTGGGCCCGCACCAGCCCGCGGGCGAGGGCGGTGCCGACCGGGCTCTGCTCCTCCAGCTCGACGCGGGCCGGAGCAGGGTGGATCGGGGCCCGGGAGACGTCTCCGAGCACCACCCTGACGCGCGGAGTCGGCGGCTCCATGGACGGCAGTCTCGCAACGGGCGAGCGACAAAAGCAAGGGCCGACGTCCCCCGTTTGAACGTCGGCCCTCGCTCGGTTTCCTTCCTTCAGTACCGCCGATAACAGGGGTACTCCCCCGGCGCAACCGGCTCCGGAACGATCTGACGCGCGCGGGCCCGTGCCAGGTTCCACGCGCGCCAGTCGTCTTCGTTCTCGGTCAGGTCTCCCCGGATGTCCTGCAGCGCGCACTCCCGGGCGCCCGGCGGCAGCTTGTCGAGCTCTTCGGCGGCGTCGGCGGAGAGCGTGCGCAGGTACCAGATGTCGGCGTTGCTCCGATCGGCCCGGGCCACGTTGTGCGCGGCGATGAGGCGGTCGGGGTTGATCGCGGCGAGGCTGAGCAGGGTGATCACCCAGAGGCCGACGGCCGCCCGGCCGAGCCAGGTGTTCGGCTGCTCGCCGCGCTTCCTGGCCAGGCCGGCGATCATGACCAGCACGAAGAGGCTGCCGAGCCACAGCTCGACGGTGCTGACGAAGACGCGGAGCCTGGTGAAGCCGTACGCCTGCTCGTACACGTTCATGCGCCAGAGGGCCGAGCCGACCACGACGAGCGCGCAGGCCGCGAGGAGCCCGAGCGTGGCGCGGAGCAGGTTGCGGTCCTCGGGCGGGGCCTTGCGGGCTGACACCGCGATGACACCGAGCGTGAGTAGGGTGATGACGAGGAGTTGCCAGAAGCCCTTCCGGGCGTATTCCGCGAACGTCAGCCCGACGGTGCGCATGACGTAGTCGCGGTCCCCGAACAGCACCGTCAGCTGCACGGCGACGAACAGCAGGAAGATCGCGAGCACGGCCCCTACTGGAACCAGCCACTCGACTGTGCGGACGGCCTTGGCCCGCGGCGCTCGTTCCCCGACCGCCGAGGGGTTCGCCACCAGGAACGCCGCACCCAACGCCAAGCCGGCGGCGGCCATGCCGACCAGCGCCCAACGCACGATGACGTCGGCGTCGACCGACGGGATGATCGCGTCCACGACCCGCGCGAAACCGGCATCCGCGCTGGCGAAGAGGGCGCCGAAGAGTATTAGGAGGGCTATACCGATCGCTATGGAGGCCAGTAGCCGGAGGGCCTTGTTGCCGTGCCCGTCGGCCTCGACTGCATCGCCCGCTTGACCGCTGCCGACCGTGGCTGCCTGGCCACTGCCGACCGTGGCTGCCTGGCCACTGCCGACCGTGGCTGCCTGGCCACTGCCGACCGTGGCTGCCTGGCCACCCACGACCCCGCCGGCGTGACTCCTCGCGGTTTCGCCGGATCGAGTCGCCGTGCGGTCATTGCTCGACGCGGTGGTGGCCGCGCTCGATCCTGCGGTCGTTGTGGGCTCGTTGGCGCCGGGCTGAACCGCTGCCGGCCCTGCACCTGGCGAGGCGGTTGGTCCTTCCGATGCGGTGGGTGTGCTCGGCGCGGTGGGTGCTGTGCGGGTCGGTCTGGTCAGGCCGGCGGCTGACCAGGGGACGGCGCGGAAGGCGGCGAAGACGAGGTTGAAGGGAGCGACCAGGACCGCGGGGATGCGGCGGTGCAGGCCGACGGCGAGGGCCAGGCAGCCGAAGGCGGTCAGGGCGCTCAACGTGAACAGCCACTCGGCGGCCCGGAAGAAGCCGACCGACAGCAGCGCCAGCGCGGCCACGCACCACAGCAGCGACTCCACCCGCTGCGCGGTCCTGGCCGGTTGGCGGCGCACGAGGAGCACGGCCAGCGGCACCAGCACGCCCAGGCCCGCGATGGGCCAGCCGATGCCGGGCCGGTCCGGGGGCAGGGCGACGGCGGCGACGATCGCGGCGACCAGCGCCCCGTACAGCGCGGTGCTGCTCGCGGCCGGGCTCCGCACCGGCCAGGCCCGTTGCCACAGGGTCGGCGGCGGCGGGCCCAGGCGGAACGGGTTCATCAGCGCCGGATTCGGCAGCGGCGGCGGCGAAAGCGGGCCCGGCGGCCGGGGTGCGAACGTGCCGGGCGGTCGCGTGGCCACCGCCACCTGCCCCGCCACCTGCCCCGCCACCTGCCCCGCCTGCTGTCCCGCCTGCTGCCCGGGCGGTGCGAATCCCCCGGCCGGCGATGGCGATGGCAATGGCGACTGCAATGGCGACGGCGACGGCGACGATGAGGGCGATCGCGATGGCAACGGCGGCGATGAGGGCGATGGCGATGACGCGGCACCGGGCGGCGCTCCCGGGGCGGCTTGGGATCCGGACGGCTTCGCGGGCTGCTCTGGCGTTTCGGACATGACTCGGTGAGCTCCTCACACAGGGCGATCGAGCAACGGCAACGACGTCAGCAACGGCAACGACCAACGGCAACGAGCAACGAGCAACGACGTCGACAACGGCAACGGCGACCGCGACCGCGACGAACAACGGCAACGACGACCGCGACCGCGACCGCGACGGTGACGGCCACGGGGAACGGAAATGCGCGCGCGGCATTGCGCGATCGGCCGGAGCGGCGGCCGTCACGAACCAAACGGAAGTGCGGAGGACTACGCGGGCAGCGTCACGCGGATTCGGCAGCCTGGCAGGTCGTCCGGCTGTTCGACGACCGCGATCGTCCCGTCGTGCAACTGCGTCAGCCACTGGGCGATCGCCAGGCCCAGGCCCGTGCCGCCGCCCGAGGCGCGGGCGCCCCGGGTGAAGCGTTCGAACACGCGCTCCCGTTCGGCGTGCGGGATGCCCGGGCCCTCGTCGGCGACCTCGATCATGACTCGGCCCGGTTCCCGGCGGCCCAGGATGGTCACCGTGCCGCCGTCGGGGCTGTGTCTGGTGGCGTTGTCGACGAGGTTGGTCAGGACGTGGTGCAGGCGCGCGCGGTCGGCGCGGATCAGGGCGTTCTCCGGGAACGAGCAGGACAGGTAGTCCACCTTGTAGCCGGCCGCCGTCGCCTTCACCTCGGCCTCGGCCACCACCTCGTGCAAGAGGTCCTCGATGTGGAACAGCTCGCGATCAAGGGGTACGACGCCCGCGTCCAGGCGGGAGATGTCCAGCAGTTCGGTGACCAGGTGGCCCAGGCGCTCGGTCTGGGCCAGTGCGGTGCGCAGCGTGGCCGGGTCGGGCTCGGCCACGCCGTCCACGATGTTCTCCAGCATGGCCTGCAGGGCGGAGATCGGCGTCCGCAGCTCGTGGGAGACGTTGGCGATCAGCTCGCGGCGCTGCTGGTCGGCGGCGGCCAGTTCGCCGACCATCTGGTTGAAGGCGACCGCCAGCTGGCCGACCTCGTCGCGCGACGTGGCGCGGACCCGGGTCGAGTAGTCGCCGCGGGCCATCGCGCGGGCGGCCGCCGTCATCTCGCGCAGGGGGCGGGTCACGCCGTGGGCCAGGACCTGGGAGGTGACCAGGCCGACGGTCAGCGCGATGTAGGTCGTGTTCGGCGGGATCCAGCCGATGCCGATCCAGAACACGCCGAGACCCGCGCAGGCCGAGGCGAGGAGCAGCACGGCGAGCTTGAGCTTGATCGAGCGCAGCGGGTCGAGCGGGCGCGGGAGGAGGTCAGCCAGGCGTGTCATGCGGACTCCAGGGCATAGCCGACACCGTGGACCGTGCGGATCAGGTCGGCACCGAGTTTGCGGCGCAGGGCCTTGATGTGGCTGTCGACGGTACGGGTGCCGGAAGCATCCGCCCATCCCCAGACCTCGGCCAGCAGGCGCTCGCGGGGCAGGACCGTGCGCGGCCGGCTGGCGAGATTGACCAGCAGGTCGAACTCGGTCGGGGTGAGGTGGGCCTCGATGCCGGCCCGGGTGACGCGGCGCTGCGCCCGGTTGATCTCGAGGTCGCCGAGGACGATCGGGGTCTGGTTGGGGTCGGGCTGCACCTGGGCGAGCCGCTCCAGCCGGCGGAGCAGCACGTGCACCCGGGCGGCCAGTTCGCGCATCGAGAACGGCTTGGTCAGGTAGTCGTCGGCGCCGACGGCCAGCCCGACGAGCAGGTCGTTCTCGTCGTCGCGGGCGGTGAGCATGAGCACCGCCACCGGACGTTCGGCCTGGATGCGCCGGCACACCTCGAGGCCGTCGAAGCCGGGCAGCATCACGTCGAGCACCACGAGGTCCGGGCGGATGAGCCGGGCGGCGGCGACCGCGGAGGGGCCGTCGTGCGCGGTGTCGACGGAGAAGCCCTCGGCCCGCAGCCGTACCGCGATCGACTCCGCGATCATCCGCTCGTCGTCCACGACGAGCACGCGGCGCCGCTCACCACCTGGGTTCATGTACCTGAGCGTAGGCCCGTGACGTGCAGGCCCTCAGTCGGCGATGTGCAGGATCTGTGAAGACCTCAGCCCCACGACTTCGCCGCTCGCACCAGGCGATCTTTCAACTCCCGAGTGTGACGACGCGATACGGGCAGCTCGTGGTCGTCGATCAGCACCACGTACCCCGTGTTGGTCATGCGCAGTTCGGTGATGAGCTTGAGCTGCACGAGGTACGAGCGATGGATCCTGACGAATCCGGCATCGGCCCACCGCTCGGCCAGCGTGGCCAGCGACACCCGGACGAGGTGCGAGGCGTCGGCGGTGTGCAGGCGCGCGTAGTCGCCCTGCGCCTCGACCCACCGGACCGACGAGCGCGGCAGCATCCGGGTCGTGCCGGCGAGCTCGACGGGGATGGTCGGGTCGTCCTGGCGGTCGCGGCGCGCGGCCACGGCGGGGTGGGTGGGCACGAGCCGGGTGGCCAGCACCCGCCGGATGGACTCCGCGAGGCGGTCGGCGCGCACCGGCTTGCGCACGTAGTCGGCGACCCCGAGGTCGAACGCCTCGGCCGCGCGGTCGTCGTACGCCGTGACGAACACGACCGCCGGCGGCTTGGCGAACCGGCCGAGGACCCGGGCCAGCTCCATCCCGTCGAGCCCCGGCATGCGGATGTCCAGGAACACCGCGTCGACGTCGGCGTCGCGCAGCACCCGCAGCGCCTCGGTCGCGTCCCCGGCGCAGTGCAGGCGGCCGACCCGGGGATCGGCCCGCAGCAGGTACGCGAGCTCGTCCAGCGCCGGCACCTCGTCGTCGACGGCCAGCACGCGCAGAAAGCCGTGATCACTCAATGTGAACTCACCCCCGGGTGGAACTTCGGCACGCGCATGCTCACCTTGGTGCCGGCATCGGGCGCGGTCTCCACCACGACGCCGAACCCGTCCCCGAAAACCGAACGTAGCCGATCGTCGACGTTGCGCAAGCCCACGTGCTGGCCCGCGTCGGCGCCGGTGTCGTCGGCGGTGAGCAGGGCGGCCGGGTCCATGCCGACTCCGTCGTCCTCGACCGTGATGTGACACTCGGCCCCGGCGTCGCGGGCCACGATGCTGACCGTCCCCATCCCGGGCTTGCGTGACAGCCCGTGCCGCACCGCGTTCTCGACCAGCGGCTGCAGGCACAGGAACGGCAACGTCACCGGCAGCACCTCGGGCGCGATCTGCAGCCGCACCTGCAGCCGCTCACCGAAGCGGGCCCGCTCGATGGTGAGGTATCGGTCGATGGATCGCAGTTCCTCGGCGAGCGTGGTGAATTCTCCGTGGGCCCGGAAGCTGTACCGCGTGAACTCCGCGAACTCGAGGATGAGCTCCCGCGCCAGCTCCGGGTCGGTGCGCACGAAGCTCGCGATGGCCGTCAGCGCGTTGTAGATGAAGTGCGGGCTGATCTGCGCCCGCAGCGCCCGCACCTCGGCCCGGGCCAGCCGCGCCCGCGAGGTGTCGAGCTCGGCCAGGGCCAGCTGCGTCCCGACCCACCGCGCGGTCTCGGCCGTCGCCTGCACCAGCCCCGGCGCCGGCGGCCCGTCGGAGAGCGCCACGAGGGCCCCTTCCCGCTGCGCCAGCGGCACCACCACCGCACCCCGGATCGGACAGTCCACCAGGTCGCAGGGCAGATCCCGGCCGGACAGCACGGTGGGCCGCCCGGCGGCGACGGCCTTGACCGCCGCGGCCGCCGCGTGATCCCGGTGATGCTCCCCGATCCCGTCGAAGGCGAGCACCCGCCGGGCGTCGGTGACCGCGATGCCGGCGGCCCCGGTGAGCGTCCGCAGGTGCCGGATGGCCTTCCCGGCCGCGACCTCGGTGAGCCCGTTGCGCAGCGGCTCGGCGGCGAGCTCGGCGATGTGCAGCACGTCGTACGTGGCCCGCTGCGCCGCGGTCGCGATGGCCCGGCGGCCACGATGCCGGATCACGGCGTAGACCGCACCGCCGAGCGCGCACACGAGCACGACGACGATCAGCCCGGCGACGAGGTTGGCAGCCACGCCGACATCGTCAGCTAGTACGCGCCCTTACGGAAGACCACGACCCAGATCGTGCGCCACATGGTGTGCAGGTCCAGGACCAGCGACCAGTTGTCCACGTAGTACAGGTCCAGCCGGACCGCGTCGTCCCAGCTCAGGTCGCTGCGCCCGGAGACCTGCCAGAGGCCGGTGATGCCCGGGCGGACCAGCAGGCGGCGGCGCACGTCGCCCAGGAAGTCGCCGTCCTCGGCCGGTAGCGGGCGCGGGCCGACCAGCGACATCTCGCCCATGAGCACGTTGATGAGCTGCGGCAGTTCGTCGATCGAGGAGGCGCGCAGCCAGCGGCCGACCCGGAACACGCGCGGGTCGTTCTTCATCTTGAAGAGCAGGCCGTCGCTCTCGTTCTGGTCACTGAGCGTGGCCAGGCGCTCCTCGGCGTCGACGTACATCGTCCGCAGTTTCCAGACCTTGAACGTCTTGCCCTCGCGGCCGATGCGGGGCTGGCGGAAGAAGATCGGGCCGCGGTCCGAGAGCTTGATGGCCAGCGCCACGAACGGGAACAGCGGCAGGCAGATGAGCAGGCCGAGCAGGGCCAGGACGCGGTCGATGATGTTCTTGAACAGCCAGCCGAGGCCGGAGAGCTTGGGCTCCTCGACGTAGAGCAGCGGGATGCCCTCGATCGGGCGGATGTGCACGCGCGGGCCGGCGATGTCGGTCAGCTGGGGCGCCACGGCGAGGTCGATGCCGGTGCCCTCGAGCTGCCAGGCGAGCCGGCGCAGCTCCACGGGCTCGGCGCTGGCCGAGCCGCAGACCGCGATCGTGTCGGCGTTGAGCTCGCGGACCAGGGAGAGGATGTCGCGGCCGGCGTGCACGGGCACCGGGGTCACCGTGCTCGGCCGCGGCGCGTAGCCCTCGGTCAGGTGGATGCCGACCGGCACCAGGCCGGCGGCGGGGTCGCGGGCGATCGCCGCGTGCACCTCCAGCGCCTCCTGCAGGGTGCCGATGAGCAGCATGCGGTGGGTCGCGAGGTGGAACTTGGTGCGGGCGAGGGCCAGGGCGCGGCGCGCGATGTACCGGAAGATCAGCACGAAGACCAGGCCGCCGACCAGCGCGGAGCCGACCGAGAACCGGGAGACGTCGACCTTGAAGGCGAAGGCCGCGAAGGCGACGATCGCCACCACCGACCACGAGGCGCGGACCACCCGCTTGAACTCGTCGGTGCCGGCGCCCAGGTAGCGGCGGTCGTAGCAGCCGTGGCCCCAGAGCACGAGCAGCCACACGGCCGGCAGCAGCAGGTAGGCGACGAGCCCGAAGAGCTCGGGGCTGTTCTGGAAGCCGGAGTCGGCCTTGGGCAGGTTGGCCGCGGCGGTCAGCGAGGCGAGCGCGGCCGCGCCCATGTCGAGCAGGACCAGGATGGCCCCGTACGGCCGGTGCCACCGAGCCAGCCGCTTGGCCCGTTGCCAGCCCGATCGCGGCACGCCGTTCGGACCCGTTGGCACCACAGCGTGATCAGGAAGAATCTCGAAGCTGTCGAGTTCACCCAAGGTCGATCTCCGGCTCGGCGGGGTGGCCGGACGTTGGAGACTAGCGGTCACCTCAGTGCGTCCTCTCGCGCCGCGACCAAGAATCGCGGCACAGCTCTGCTCGGCCGGTTGTGAAGTTCGGCTGCGAAGTTCACGGGCACCGGAAAGCTCGTGCAAAGTGTCCCATGAGCGCCGTAGCAACCGATGACGACCGGCCGACACTAGTTGCTGAACGTTAGCGCTGTCGAGTGCACTGGCGTAGGGCGGACAGAACTGCGCGTGACAATCACCCCGAGTAGCCCAGCACCCACCAAAGCACACAGAAGCGGCACCGCGCTCCCCAACGGGGGAGTCCACGATCCCCCGAACGGGTTGAGTCCGGCCGAGATGCCGCGGTCGAAGCGTGTCATGACCCGAGCAAGGGCATAGAGCTGCATCGGTACCGTCAGTGCCGCCGCCACCAGCACCGCCCGTTCCCGCCAGCGCGATCCGGACAGCCACCCTGAGTAACCGGCAGCGACCGGGGCGAGCAGGATCACCCCCACGCCGAGGGGCATCACGTACCGGCCGTGGGCGAACTGCCCGACCTTCGGCGCGAAGTACAACTCCAGGGCCACCAGCAGGGCGGCGCTGCCGACGAAGGCCGTCGCGATGCCGAGGCGCAGGCGGCGGTCGCCGAGGACGAGGGCGGGCGCGACCAGGGCGAGGCACAGGACGTACCAGAGACCGATGACGGCGATCGAGATCGTGGTCTCGCCATAGTTGAACTGGCCGATGATCTGCCGGGCCCAGAACTCGGCGCGGCCGTCCGCGATGTCGGACAGGATCGCGCCCGAGCTCGTCGGCGGGATCGGCCGGCCCGCGTCGAGGTCGCTGCTCCGCGACGCGACCGCGGCCCAGAACACCGCGAAGGCCGCACCCAGGGCGGCCGGGACGAGGAACGCCCGCCGGAGCAGCACCCGGGGATGCTGCCGGGTCACGAACAGCGCCAGCGCGATGTCCGCCAGCGCGAAGAACGGCCCCAGGTCGCGGACGGTGAACAGCAGCAGCGCACCCACTCCGGCCAGGGCGAATCGGCGGTGCAGCAGCGCCACGAAGAGCAGCACGGCCGCGCTGATCTCCAGCCCGTTGGGGTTGATCGAGCCGGCCAGGTCGGCCAGCATCGGGGTCGTGACCAGCACCACGGCGAGCCGCTCCAGCCGGCCGGGCGCGATCGCCACCGCCGCCGCGAGCAGCGCGGCCGACAGCGCCGCCGACAGCAGCCGGGCCCAGATCAGGCCGGTGCCGTCGGGGCTGATCCGCAGCGGCAGGCCGACCAGCGCGTAGTACACCGGGCTGTACCGCGCGGCCGCGCTCGGCACCAGCGTCTCGGTCCGGTCACCGGTCGTCACCAGGCAGGACGCCGGGTGGTAGACCGGCTTGTCGATGAAGGTGCAGTCGGCGTTCTCCGGCAGCAGGCTCCGCGGACCGACGAACGCGCTGGTCACGATGCCGCTGGCGTCCGCCGTGCGGTCGTGCGGCAGCCACTGGGCGTCCCAGACCGCGTAGGCCCGGACGAGATGCTGCTTCTCGTCGTAGGTCCCGTTCACCGGCAGCGCGAGGGCCCACGCCGCACCGAGGAGGAAGAACGCGGCGAAAGCCACGAGGAACGCACGACGCACGCGGCTCAGCGTACGAGCTTCGACAACCGCCGGTCCGCCAAGGGCTTGCCGTTGGTCTGGCAGGTGGGGCAGTACTGCAGCGACGTGTCCGCGAACGAGACCTCGCGCACCGTGTCGCCGCACACCGGGCAGGGCAGTCCGGTGCGCGCGTGCACGGCCAGCCCGGAGCGCTTCTCGGACTTGAGCGTGGCCGCCTTCTGCCCGACCGAGCGCTCGACGGCGCCGGTCAGCACCGCGCGCATGGCGTCGTGCAGCCGGGCCATCTGCTCGTCCGTGATCTTGTTGGTGAGCGCGAACGGGGACATCTTGGCCGCGTGCAGGATCTCGTCGGAGTACGCGTTGCCGACCCCGGCCAGGATGGTCTGGTCGGTCAGCACGCCCTTGATCTGGCCCTTGCGCGAGCGCATGGCCGCGGCGAACTCGTCGACGTTGACCGCGAGCGCGTCCGGGCCCAGGCGGGCGATGCCGGGCACGAGGCCGGGGTCCTTGACGAAGTACGCGGCGAGGCTCTTCTTGGTTCCGGCCTCGGTCAGGTCGAACCCGGACTCGTCGTCGAGCCGGACGCGCACCGCGATCGGCCCGGAGCCCGGCTTGAGCGGCGTCTTCGCGTTGAACGAGTCGCGGTAATGCAGCCAGCCGGCGCGGGCCAGGTGGACGATGAGATGGAGCTCGTCACCCACGTGGATGTCGAGGAACTTGCCGTGCCGGGACGCTCCGGTGAGCGTCTGGCCGGCGGCGGCGGTGATCGGCGGGTCGAAGGTCTTCAGCGCGCTGAGCGAGGAGACCTCGATGCGGTCGATGGTGTGGCCGGCGGCGCGCTCCCGCAGGAACGCGGCGAGCGCCTCGACCTCGGGAAGCTCGGGCACCCGTACAGTCTGCCTCACCCATCGGTCCGTAGGCTTGCCCTCATCATGAAGGTCGTCGTCGCCCACAACAGGTACGCGTCCGGGCAGCCGTCCGGCGAGAACGTGATCGTCGACGCCGAGATCGCCCAGCTGGGCGCGGCCGGGGTCACCGTGCTGCCGTTCCTGCGCAGCTCGGACGAGATCGGCACGTTCTCAACGGCCCAGAAGGTGCTGCTGCCGCTGTCGCCGATCCGCAACGGCGAGTCGCAGAAGGCGCTGGCCACGCTGCTGAAGACCGAGCGGCCGGACGTCCTGCACCTGCACAATCCATACCCGCTGCTGTCACCCTCGGTGGTCAAGACGGCCCACGCGCACGGCGTCCCGGTCGTGCACACGGTCCACAACTACCGGCAGGTGTGCGCGCCCGGCCTGTACTTCCGCGACGGGCACATCTGCACCGAGTGCCGCGGCAAGGCGTTTCCGCTGCCGGCCGTGGCCCACACCTGCTACCGCGGCTCCAAGGCGCAGTCGGCGGTGATGGCGGCCACGCTGGCGTACCACCGAAGCACCTGGAAGCAGGTGGACCGGTTCATCGCGCTGACCGACCGGATCGCCGCGCACCTGGTCGACTTCGGCATCCCGGCCGAGCGGATCACCGTCAAGCCCAACGGCATCCCGGACGCGGGCGCCGCCACCGAGCCCGGCAAGGGCTTCCTCTACGCCGCCCGGCTGTCCCCTGAGAAGGGCCTCGAGCTGCTGCTGGACGCCTGGTCGCGGCACGCCGACGGGGAGCTCGGGCCGCTGCGGATCGTGGGCGACGGCCCGCTGCGCCCGCTGGCCGAACGGGCCGCCGCGAACCGGGAGGACGTGACGTACGTCGGCCCGGTCGACAACGCGGCGGTGCGCGCCGAGATCGGCCGGGCGGCGTGCGTGATCGCCGCCTCCACCTGGCACGACGTGCTGCCGACGATCGTCCTGGAGGCGCTGTCGGGCGGCCGGCCGGTGCTGGTGACCGACCGGGGCGGGCTGCCCTATCTGGCCGGGGACGCCGGCTGGGTGGTCGAGCCGGAGCCCACCGCCATGGCCGAGGGGCTGGTCAAGGCCTGGGCCGGGGCGGACGCGCTGGCGCCGGTGGCCCGGGCCCGCTACGAGACCGAGTTCGCCCCGGACGTGCTGACCGAGCGGCTCGTCGGGGTCTACCGGGAGATCGTCGCCGGGCGGGGCTGAGCGGCGGGGGCGCCGGCGGGCGGGCCGACCCAGCGCAGCGCGTAGAGGTACAGCACCACCATGCAGATCAGGCCGGCCGTGGACCCGGTCAGCAGGCCCCACGCGGCGCCGTGCAGGCCGCCGAGGTCCGCACCGAGGGTCAGGCCGCTGAGCGAGACCACGGCGAACACGACGTACTGCAGGAACAGCATCCGGGCCCGGTGCATGCCGCGCATCGCCGCCGTGAACGGCACCTGCAGCAGGTAGACCGCGCCCTGCAGGGCGATCGGCAGGGCCAGCGGGGCCGCCTCGGAGAACTTGTGGGTGTGCACGAGCACGTAGGAGACGATCGGCCAGACGATCAGCACCATCAGCGCCCCCAGCACCGCGAACGCCGTCGCGAGGGTGCGGGTCTGGCGGCGCAGGACGGCCGCCGCCTCGATGCCCTCGGGGCCGGGCTTGGCCGCGTCGGCGGCATTGCGCGAGGCCCGCGGCACCAGCAGGCTCTGGACGGCCGTGATCAGATTTTGTACCGGCTGCAACTGCACGGTCTGCACGAAGCGCAGGTTGCCCAGGTCGACCTTGGACAGCCGACCGGCCACCACGAAGCTGATCGCCAGCACCTGGATCTGGGCCACGATCGCCGTCACGGTGAACCAGCTCGACAGGTGCCGGGTCTCGCTGAGCCACGCCAGCGGGTTGCCCGACCACGGCAGCCGCTTCTCCCGCAGCAGGTAGACCGTGATGCCGGCCGTCGCCCCGATCCCCCAGACCGAGAGCAGGCCGCCGGCGCTGGAGCTGTGCGTCAGGATCATGATCACGACCAGCACGGCCTGCGTGCCGGCCCAGACCAGGTCGATGCCGAGCGCCTTGTCGGGCCGCCGATCGGCCAGGTAGTCGCAGCGCGCGGTGTCGTGCAGCATCACCGGGATCATGAACGGGGCGAGCCAGATGAGCTCGTGCAGGTCGATCTCGCCACTGTTCGGCCACGCGGCCCAGAGCACGACAAAGACGACGGTGGCGACGAGACCGGAGCACAGGGCGGTGGCCAGGCCGTTGCGGGCCAGGCGGATCCGGGGCTCCCCGTCGTAGCGGGACGCGAGCGCGAGCAGCACGTCGCCGACGACGGCGCGGTTCAAGTACATCGCGAAATACCCGACGGCCAGCGCCAGCGCGAGCGCGCCGAACTGCTCCTTGGGCAGCAGGATGCCGCCCAGGAGCGTGTTCGCCGAGTTGGCCGCGGCGATGACGACCTGGTCGAGCAGACCCGCGCCGACGAAGCGGGAGGCGCCGCGCAGACCCTGCAAGCGGCGCAGCAACGGCCTTGTCGTCACAAGCCGAGAGGGTCGCGAGCGAGCTTCACGACACGCACCTTACGTGAACCGCAAGTGACGGGACCATCCGGTCTTTGAGGTATTTCCGAGGTCCACCGCAAGGTCATCTACCAGGAGACATCGAGCGGCTTGCCCTCCGCGTACCCCGCGGCGCTCTGCACACCGACAGTAGCCCGCCCGGCGAACTCGGCGAGATCGGCCGCACCCGCGTAGGTGCACGCGCTGCGGACGCCGGCGACGATCTCGTCGAGGATGTCCTCCACGCCCGGGCGGCGCGGATCCAGGTACATCCGCGACGACGAGATGCCCTCCTCGAACAGGGCCTTGCGGGCCCGCTCGTAGGCGCTGTCGTCGGCCGTGCGCCGGCTCACCGCGCGGGCCGAGGCCATCCCGAAGTTCTCCTTGTACAACCGCCCGTCGGCATCGCGCCGCGGGTCGCCCGGCGACTCGTGGGTGCCGGCCAGCCAGGAGCCGATCATCACGTTGGACGCCCCGGCGGCCAGGGCCAGGGCCACGTCGCGCGGGTGGCGCACGCCGCCGTCCGCCCACACGTGCCCGCCGTGGCGGCGCGCCTCCTCGGCGCACTCGAGCACGGCGGAGAACTGGGGCCGGCCCACGCCGGTCATCATCCGGGTGGTGCACATGGCGCCCGGGCCGACGCCGACCTTGACGATGTCGGCGCCCGCCGCGATCAGGTCGGCCGTCCCCTCGCGGGTGACGACGTTGCCGGCGACGACCGGCACGGACGGGTTCAGGGCCCGGACCGCGCGCAGCGTGCTGATCATCCGCTCCTGGTGGCCGTGCGCGGTGTCGACCACGAGCACGTCCACGCCGGCCGCGAGCAGCTTGTCGGCCCGCCCGGCGGCGTCGCCGGTGATCCCGATCGCCGCGCCGATGCGCAGCCGGCCCTCGCCGTCCGTCGCGGGTGAGTACAGCGTGGCGCGCAGGGCGGCATTGCGGGTGAGAATGCCGACCAGCCGGCCGGCCGGGTCGATGACCGGCGCCAGCCGGTGGTGGCCGGCGGCCAGGCGGTTGAAGGCCTCCTCCGGCGTCACGTCGTCGGGCAGGGTGAGCAGGTTGCTCGACATGACGCTGCGCAGCTGGCTGAAGCGGTCCACGTCGTGGCAGTCGGCCTCGGTGACCACGCCGACCGGGCGGCCGTCCTCGACCACGATCACCGCGCCGTGGGCCCGCTTCGGCAGCAGGTCGAGCGCGAGCGACACGGTCTCCGTCGGGCCGAGCGTGATCGGGGTGTCGTGCACCAGGTGGCGCTGCTTGACCCAGGCGACCGCCTCACCCACGACGTCGATCGGGATGTCCTGCGGGATGATCGCGATGCTGCCGCGGCGGGCCACGGTCTCGGCCATCCGCCGCCCGGCCACCGCGGTCATGTTGGACACGATGACCGGAATCGTCGTGCCGCTGCCGTCGCGTGAGGTGAGATCGACCTGCATCCGCGACTCCACGGCCGAGCGACTCGGCACCATGAAGACGTCGTCGTAGGTCAGCTCGTGCCCGGGCGTCTGGTCGTTGAGAAACCGCACGTTGGGCAACTGTAGCCGCCCGGCCCACCCGGGTGAGCGCTCTTGAGACTTCCGGGCCTGGGCGGCACCATGTCCGTAGCCGTGCCCTTGCGAGGAGTGATCACCATGCAGGTACACGAAGCAATGTCCACGACCGTCGTCCAACTCGGTCCCGACCACACCCTGCGGCAGGCCGCGGCCCTCATGGCCCGGCGAAAGGTGGGTTCGGCGATCGTCGTCGACCCCGACGGCTCCGGGGTGGGCATCATCACGGAGCGGGACATCCTCAACGCGATCGGCACCGAGCTCGACCCCGACACCGAGCGGGCCGCCGATCACATCACCTGGGAGGTCGTCTACGCGAGCCCGGCCTGGACGATCGAGGAGGCCGCGGCCGCGATGGTCCGCGGCGGCTTCCGTCACCTGGTCGTGCTGGACGGCGACGATGTGTTGGGAGTCATCTCGGTGCGCGACATCGTGCGAGTCTGGGTCCAGACGTCGATCTCGGCGTGATTCTTCGCGCGATCCGGCCGTTCGGCCGCAAGAACCCCGCCACCGCCCGGGAACACTCCAGGAACACCCCAGGTGGACGGCGGGAACTCGGCTGAACGGCCGGTGCGTGCCTGCGTAGGCTGCCAGGCATGCAGCTGATTTCTTTCTCCCGTGGCGCGCCCAGTCTCGACATCATCGACGTCGACGGGCTCAAGGCCGCCGCCGTTCGCGCCTTCGAGGCTGACCCGGCCGGCATCACGGCCTACGGCACGTCCGTGGGCTACCTTCCGCTGCGCACGTGGATCGCCGAGAAGCACGGCGTGCAGGCCGACCAGGTCATCGTCACCAACGGCTCGATGCAGGCCGACGCGCTGCTCTTCGCGCACCTGGTGAAGCCGGGCGACGCCGTGATCGTGGAGAAGCCGACGTACGACCGGACGCTGCTGAACCTGCGCAACCTGGGCGCCGAGGTCCACCCGGTGACGCTGCAGGCCGACGGCATCGACGTCGACGAGCTGCGCGCGCTGCTGGAGAGCGGGGTCCGCCCGGTCCTGGCGCACATCATCCCGAACTTCCAGAACCCGGCCGGCGTCACCCTGTCGGCGGCGAAGCGCACGGCGCTGCTCGCGCTCGCCCAGGAGTACGGCTTCACGATCTTCGAGGACGACCCGTACGCGGACATCCGCTGGCGGGGCGAGAAGCTGCCGTCGATGCTCTCCCAGGACACCACCGGCGCCGTGGTGCACGCGAGCTCGTTCACCAAGACCATCGCGCCCGGCCTGCGGGTCGGCTACCTCGTCGGCCCGAAGGAGACGATCGGCGCGATCGCCGCGACGGCGACCACGATCTACATCTCGCCGAGCATGGTGGCCGAGGCGATCGTGCACCAGTTCTGCGCGGCCGGCGACGTCGACCGCTCGATCGAGAAGGTCTCCTCGGTGCTGGGCGAGCGGGCCCGGCTGCTGGGCGAGGGCCTGCGCAAGCACATCCCGGACGCCACGTTCGTGGAGCCCGACGGCGGCTACTTCCTCTGGGTCGAGCTGCCCGAGGACGTCGACACCACCGAACTGGAGAAGGTCGCGGCCAAGGACTTCGGCGTGGCCGTGGTCAAGGGCTCCGACTTCCTGCTCGAGGGCGGCCGGCACTCGGTGCGGCTGGCCTTCTCGGCGGTGCTGACCGACCAGGTCGACGAGGGCGTGCAGCGGCTGGCGGCGGCGATCGAGGCCGTGCGCAAGTCCGCCTGAGGGCCCGCGTCCACGCACAAATACACGTTCCAAGGAACCTGACACCAAACCGTGATGGTGGGGGTGGTTCCGCAGGCGGTATCGGATGGATCAAAATCCAGCCCGGCGCGCTTTTCTTGCTGCGCCCCAACGGCATCACCCCCCGCCCCCCAACGGCACCGGGTGGGCCGACCGCGCCCCCACCCCCCACCTGCGGTCGGTCCGCCCGGTGCCAACAAAGCCGTGCGGGCCGGCCCCTCGTCTCACCGGGAGGTCGAGATGGCCGACGAACAGCACCCGAATCCGCGACCGCTGCAGCGCGCGCTGTCCCGGCCGGTGCGGGCGATGTCGCGGATCCTCACCAGCAACGCCGCGCTGACGAACAGTCCGCCGGCCACGCGGTCCGAGCACAGCGCGATCGTGGACTGCGCGCTGTACATCGACGGGATCCGTCAACCCGGCGACCGCACCTACGCCGAGGCCCTGCAGGCGGCCCGGCGGCACCGCGGCTTCGTGTGGATCGGGCTCAAGGAGCCGCAGGCCGGCGAGATGGCCGCCATCGCCGAGACGTTCCAGCTGCACGAGCTGGCCGTCGAGGACGCGGTGCAGTCGCGGCAGCGGCCGAAGGTCGAGCGGTACGGCGAGATGACCTTCCTGACCATGCGCACCGCCCGCTACGTGGAGCACGACGAGCTGACCGACACCAGCGAGGTGGTCGAGACCGGCGACGTGCTGATGTTCATCGGCGAGCACTTCGTGATCACGGTCCGGCACGGCGACGCGGCCCGGCTGGCCCCGGTCCGCTCCCAGCTGGAGCGGCGGCAGGAGGTGCTGGCCCGGGGCCCGTGGGCGGTCGCCTACGCGGTCGCCGACAGCGTGGTCGACACGCTCGTCGACGTGGCCCAGAACATCGAGGAGGACGTGGCCGCGGTCGAGGACCAGGTCTTCAGCGCCGAGGGCACCCGGGGCAAGCGCACGTCCAGCCGCATCCAGCGGATCTACCAGCTCAAGCGCGAGCTGATGGAGTTCAAGCGGGCCGTGCTCCCGCTGCAGCGGCCGATGAACGGGCTGGTGTCGGGGCAGCTGGCCGAGGTGCCGGAGGAGATCAAGCGGTACTTCCGCGACGTCGCCGACAACCTCGCCCGCGCCGTCGAGCAGGTGCTGTACCTCGACGACGTGATCAACTCGGTGCTCGCGGCCCGGCTGGCGCAGGTGAGCGTCGACCAGAACAACGACATGCGCAAGATCGCGGCTTGGGCCGCCATCGCCGCCCTGGTCACGTCCATCGCCGGCATCTACGGCATGAACTTCGACTACATGCCCGAAACGCACTGGGTCTTCGGCTACCCGGGCGTGATGGCCCTCATGCTGGCCGGCTCGGGCGCCCTGTTCTGGGGCTTCAGACGCAGCGGCTGGCTCTAGGGCACCCGTTCCAGAAGGACTGCTGCCGCCCGTAGGACTCGGTGCGGTGTTGAGGGGGTGTGGGTGGAGCTTGCTCCCCCACTGTTCTTCAGGACATCGAACGGTAGTCAACGGTGCCTGCAAGACCATTCGTTGCGAGACACATAGGTGGCCCGTCCCCCGTGGCCGGGGACGGGCCGCCTACGTGATCGACGGTACTAAGAGCGGCTGTTCTTCGAGACCGACGTGTTCTGCATCGGGCTCTTGTCGAACTCGGTGCCGCTCGTCGGGCCGGTGTTGGTGCTCTTGTGGCCGATCAGATCCGAGGCGCGATCCTTGGCCTCCTGGCCCATGGTGCGAGCCTTGTCGATGCCCGCGTCCATCGAGTTCTTCGCGGAGTCGAGCAGCGAACCGGTGTCGCTGGTGGTGCGGGTCGAGCCGTACTCGTCCCACGCCTGCTCATTGCGGCGCCGGCGCATGTACGCGGCCGCGACACCCGCGGCGGCACCGGCGACGACCAGGCCACCGATCGCCATCGGCAGGCGGCGCGACGGCTTGGGCTCGTTGCGCATGAGCTTGTTCTTCGTCTTGCGGCTCATCTTCTCGGCCTTGCGGCTCGCCTTCTGGGCCTGCTTACCGGCCTTCTTGGAGCGCTCGCGGGCCATCTCCATGACCGACTCCATGCCACCCATGGCCATGGTCATGCCGCTGTCCAGCCGCGGCTTGACCGCCTTGCGGGCGGCGTCGACGCGTGGCGCCAAGGCGCCCGAAGCGCCATCGGCGGCATGCGCCGCGGCCATCCGCAGGTGATCGAGGCTCTGCCCGAGCTCGTCCTGCATGAGCCGGGTGTGCGACTGCACCTGACGACGTCGAAACACTTGCTCCACCTCCCGAGGCGCGAAATCTCGTCCATCCCCGGTTACCCCGAACCGACCAGGGGGAACCTCGCGGCCAGGAACCGCTTCGTCATCGTGCAACGAACGAGGCGGCCGTACACCCGGAACCGGGAGAATCCGCGTCGGATACCGTGATGACGGAATGTCACCAAGGAAAGGGAGAACTGGTGGCCGAGCAACTGTTCGCGACGCTGCACACGAATGTCGGCGATATCCGGCTTGAGCTGTTCCCCACCCGCGCCCCGAAGACCGTGCGCAACTTCGTGGAGCTCGCCGAGGGCACCAAGGACTACACGGACCCGCGCACGGGCCAGGCGGGCAAGGGCCCGTACTACGACGGCGTCATCTTCCACCGCGTGATCGCCAACTTCATGATCCAGGGCGGTGACCCGACGGGCACCGGCACCGGCGGTCCGGGCTACAACTTCGACGACGAGATCCACCCGGAGCTGCGCTTCGACCGGCCGTACCTGCTCGCCATGGCCAACGCCGGCATCCGCTTCGGCCAGGGCACCAACGGCTCGCAGTTCTTCGTCACCGTGGGGCCGACCCCGCACCTCAACGGCAAGCACACGATCTTCGGCGAGGTCGCCGACGACGACTCCCGCAAGGTCGTCGACCAGATCGCCACCACCCGCACCGCCAGCATGGACCGCCCGGTGAACGACGTCGTGATCCAGAGCGTTTCCATCGACCGGGTCGGCTGAACCAGGCCGCTCAGACAGACGGGACCACGTCCTCACCGGATTCGGGTGAGTGCTGGCTAACCTTGTCAGCATGACTCAGCCGCCGGCGAACGTGGTCCCCGTCTGTTACCGGCACACGGATCGCGAGACGTACGTCCGGTGCACCCGCTGCGAGCGGCCGATCTGCCCCGACTGCATGAACGAGGCCTCGGTCGGCTTCCAGTGCCCGGAGTGCGTCCGCGCGGGCAACAAGACCCAGCGGCAGGCCCGTACGGTCTTCGGCGGCACCCAGTCCGGCGCGGCCGGAACGGTCACCATCACGCTCATCGTGATCAACGTGATGGTCTTCATCATCGGGATCATCAGCGCCGGCCGGAACGCCTCCGAGGGCCTCGGCGGCGGAGGGCTGGGCGGCCTGCTCGGCGGCTCGACGCCGCTGCACGACTGGGGCGCCGAGGTGCCCTACTTCACCGCCCGCGGCTCCGGCATCCGGCTCCCCGGCGACAGCGTGGCCGACGGACACTGGTACCAGCTGTTCACGTCGATCTGGCTGCACTACGGCCTGCTCCACCTGGCCATGAACATGTGGGCGCTGTGGATTCTCGGCCGCCCCCTGGAGGCGGCCCTCGGCCGGGTCCGCTTCCTCGCGCTGTACATCCTGTGCGGCCTCGGCGGCAGCGTGCTGGTCTTCCTGCTGGCCGGCCCCAACACCGCCAGCGCCGGCGCGTCGGGCGCCATCTTCGGCATGTTCTCCGCGCTCATCGTGATCCTGCGCAAGATGAAGCTCAGCGTGGCCAGCATCATCCCGGTGCTGATCTTCAACCTGGTCATCACGTTCAGCTTCAGCGGCTACATCTCCTGGCAGGCCCACGTCGGCGGGCTCATCACCGGCGCGATCGTGGCCGCCGGCTTCGCCTACGCCCCGTCCAAACAGCGCACGCAACTGCAGGTCGCAACCGTGGTCGGCACTCTGGCGCTGCTCGCCATAGCGTTCGCGGTGGGACTGTCACAAGTGCCCGCCGTGGGTACTGCCTAAGCCTCGCCCGCCCGCCAGACGCGCCCCTGCAGCAGGGCGTCGGCGCCGACCCAGACGAAGTTCATCATGCGGGTGGCGGTGCGCTCCGGGTCCTCGTCGGCGTGGTCGGCCAGCCAGTCGGCGAGCGACTCGGCCGCGCCCACGTAGGCGAACGCCATGGCCAGGAAGTCGTCGGCGGCGGTCGGGCGGGTGGCGTCGGCCTGGGCCCACGCGCCTTCGAGCAGGCCGGCCACCACCTCGACGATCCGGGTGCGCATGCCGGCCAGCTCGGCGGCGAACGGCGGCTCGCTGCGGGCCTGGCGGTAGAGCACCTGCCAGCCGTCGCGGTGCGCACCCACGAAGGCGAAAAACGCCCGCAGCCCGTTCCACAATTGCTCGTCAGGGCGGGCGGTGGGGACGACACCGGCGGCGACCGCCTCCATCAGCCGGGTCGCCTCACGCTGCAGGCAGGCCAGGAACAGCTCGTCCTTGGTGCCCAGGTACGCGTACACCATCGGCTTCGAGATGCCCGCGACCTCCGCGATCTCGTCCATCGAGGCCGCGTGGAAGCCCCGCCTCGAGAAGACTTTCACCGCCGCGTCGAGCATCTGCTGCTCGCGCACGACGCGGGGGAGGCGTTTCAGCATCTTGCCACCTTACCTACTCGTGCGTAAGGTTACGCACGAGTAGCAAACGACTAGGGCTCCCAATTCGGTTCGGCCTGCCGCAAAGCGTTCGCCGAACCGAATTGGGTGCCTCGACGGAGGGCCACACCATGTCCGATCTCGACGCCCTGGGCGACTTCAACAACGTCGACCCGAAGCAGTTCGCGCAGCTGGTCAAGAACGCGCCGGACTCGCAGCTGGCCGACATCATGAGCAGCCCGCAGCGCAAGACGATCCTGGACACGATCTTCTCCCGGTTCCCCGAGCTGTTCCGGGCCGACCGCGCGGGCTCGACCAACGCGATCATCCACTGGAACATCACCGGCGCCCCGGACGGCGGCGCCGACTCCTACGAGCTGGTCATCGCCAACGGCACCTGCACGCTGTCGCCGAGCCCCGACCAGGAGCCGAAGCTCGCGATCACCGTCGGCCCGGTGGACTTCCTGAAGGTCGTCTCCGGCGTCGGCAACCCCATGATGATGTTCATGACCGGCAAGCTCAAGGCCAAGGGCGACCTCGGCCTCGCCGCCAACATCGCGAACCTCTTCGACATCCCCAAGGCCTGATCGTCATGCCCGAGTTCTCGCTCGACCTCAACGAGGACCAGCGGGATCTCCGCGACTGGGTGCACGGCTTCGCGGCCGACGTCGTGCGCCCGGCCGCCGCGGAGTGGGACGCCCGCGAGGAGACCCCCTGGCCGGTGATCCAGGAAGCGGCGAAGATCGGCCTGTACGGCTTCGAGTTCCTGGCCAACGCCTGGTCCGACCCGTCCGGGCTGTCGCTGTGCCTCGCCAACGAGGAACTGTTCTGGGGCGACGCCGGGATCGGCATGGCCATCTTCGGCACCAGCCTGGCGGTGGCCGCGATCTATGGCAGCGGTACCCCGGACCAGATGGTCGAGTGGGTGCCCCAGTGCTTCGGCGACGCCGCCGACCCCAAGGTGGCCGCGTTCTGCACCACCGAGCCCGAGGCCGGCTCCGACGTCGGCTCGATGCGCACCCGCGCGCGCTACGACGAGGCCGCGGACGAGTGGGTGATCAGCGGCCAGAAGGCGTACGCGACCAACGGCGGCATCGCCAACGTGCACGTCGTGACGGCGAGCGTCGAGCCCGAGCTGGGCTCGCGGGGCCAGGCCGCGTTCATCGTGCCGCCCGGCACCCCCGGGCTCAACGGCACGAAGAAGCTCAAGAAGCTCGGCCTGCGCGCCTCGCACACCGCCGACGTGTTCCTCGACGACGTCCGGGTCCCCGGCGAGCTGGTGCTCGGCGGCCGGGAGGCGCTGGCGGAGCGGCTGGCGCGGGCCCGCGAGGGCCGCAAAGCACAGGGCCAGGCGGCGATGCGCACGTTCGAGCTGTCCCGCCCGGCCGTCGGCGCGCAGGCGCTCGGGGTGGCGCGGGCGGCGTTCGAGTACGCGCTCGAGTACGCCAAGAACCGCGTGCAGTTCGGCCGCCCGATCATCGAGAACCAGGCGATCGCGTTCGCCCTGGCCGACATGCGCATGGAGATCGACGCCGCCCGGCTGCTGGTGTGGCGGGCCGCGTGGATGGGCCGCAACACCCGCGTGTTCGAGGCCGGCGAGGGCTCGATGAGCAAGCTCAAGGCGGGCGAGGTGGCCGTCGCGGTCACCGAGCGGGCGGTCCAGATCCTCGGCGGCGCGGGCTTCCTGCGCGAGCACCCGGTCGAGCGCTGGTTCCGGGACGCCAAGATCTACACCATCTTCGAGGGCACCAGCGAGATCCAGCGCCTGGTGATCTCCCGCGCGATCTCCGGGATCTACGTCCGCTGATCTCGCCATTTGTCGGCCAAGAGGGATAGTGTCCAGATTTATCCCTCTTGGGCCGACGATCGGAACGAGGAGTCCCACCGCCATGGACGCCGGATTCGTGCTCCGCACGCTCGCCCGCCGCAAGGTCCTCCACCCCGGCGCGCCGGGCCGGGTGGTCCGCCAGCTCAACGCGCTGCGCCGGTGGGGCTTCGGCCTGTACGGCGAGATGCGCTCCGCCGCCGCCCGCGACCCGGGCAAGCAGGCGATCGTCGACGAGCACCGCGCGGTCACCTACGGCGAACTCGACCTGCGGGTCCGCCGCCTCGCCAACGGCCTGCGGGTCGAGCTCGGCGTGCGGCCGGGCGACCGGGTCGGGCTGCTGTGCGAGAACTCGGTCACGATGATCGAGTCGATGATGGCGATCGTCGCCCTCGGCGCGCAGGCCGTGCTGGTCAACACCGGGCTGGGCAACGCGCAGGTCGAGGCGGTCGCCCACGACCAGGGCCTGCAGTTGCTGCTGCACGACGAGACGTTCCTGGGCATGCTCGCCGCGGTGCCGGCCGGCCTGCCCCGCCAGTCGACCGAGCGGCTCGAGGAGCTGATCGGCCGGGCGCCGTCGGACGAGCTCGCCCCGCCGGAACAGCCCGGCTCGATCGTGGTGCTCACCAGTGGTACGACCGGCGCGCCCAAGGGAGCCCGCCGGCGCAACCCGGCCGGCCTCGGCCCGCTGGCCACCGTCGTCTCCCGCATCCCGCTCAACGCCGGCGAGCGGATGTTCGTGGCCGCGCCGCTGTTCCACACCTGGGGGCTGGCCGCGCTGCAGCTCTGCCTGGCGCTGCGCGGGACGATCGTGCTGAACCGCCGCTTCGCCCCCGCGACCGCCCTGGCCTCAGTGCGCGCGCAGGGATGCACGTCGCTGTTCGCGGTACCGGTGATGCTGCAACGGATCCTCGAAGCGCCCGATGCCGGCCCGGCGCCGTCGCTCAAGGTCGTGGCGGTGAGCGGCTCGGCGCTGACCGGCCCGCTGGCCACCCGGTTCATGGATGCGTTCGGCGACGTGCTCTACAACCTGTACGGCTCGACCGAGGCGTCCTGGGCCTCCATCGCCGTCCCGGCCGAGCTGCGCGCCGCCCCGGGCACCGCCGGCCGCCCGCCGCACGGCACCCGGGTGGCCATCCTGTCCTCCGCCGGCGCACCTCAGCCCACCGGCGCCGTCGGGCGGATCTTCGTCGGCAACGACATGCTGTTCGAGGGCTACACCAACGGCACCGGCCGCGAGTACCACGGCGACCTGATCGCCACCGGCGACCTGGGCCACCTCGACCCCGACGGGCTGCTGTTCGTCGACGGCCGCGAGGACGACATGGTCATCTCCGGCGGCGAGAACGTCTACCCGGCCTCGGTCGAGGACGTCATCGCCGAGCTGCCGCAGGTCCGGGAGGTGGCGGTGGCCGGCGTGCCGGACCCGGAGTTCGGGCAGCGGCTGGCCGCCTGGATCGCGCTGCACCCGGGTGAGGCGGTCGACGCCGACGCGGTCCGCGAGTACGTGCGGCACCGGCTGGCCCGCTTCTCGGTGCCGCGGGACGTGTACTTCGTGCCCGCACTGCCCCGCAACGCCACCGGCAAGATCGTTCGCCGTCAGCTTTTTCCCAGCTAGGGCCGTTATTGTTGATCGTCCAATGGACAACGTCTGGTTCGAACTGGCCCTGGTTCTTCTCCTGACTCTGCTCAACGCCGCGTTCGCGGGAAGCGAGATGGCCCTCATCTCGCTGCGCGAGGGTCAGCTGCGCAAGCTCGAGCGCCGCGACGGCGCCGGCCGCGCGCTGGCCCGCCTGGCCCGCGACCCGAACCGCTTCCTGTCCACCATTCAGATCGGCATCACGCTCGCCGGCTTCCTCGCCTCGGCCACGGCCGCGGTGTCGCTGGCCGAGCCGGTCGAGCCGCTGCTGGGCTTCCTCGGCGGGGCGGCCGGGCCCGTCGCCATCGTGCTGGTCACCCTGGCCCTCACCTTCGTCACCCTCGTGATCGGCGAGCTCGCCCCGAAGCGCATCGCCATGCAGCGCGCCGAGGGCTGGGCGATGACCGTGGCCCGGCCGCTGCAACTGCTCTCCACGCTGCTCCGCCCGGTCATCTGGGTGCTCGGCTCGGCCAGCGACCTCGTGGTCCGCGCGGCCGGGGCCGACCCGCGCCGCCGGCAGGACGAGATCGGCCCGGAGGAGCTGCGCGACCTGGTCGCGTCCCAGCCCACCTTCACCCGCCAGCAGCGCGAGATCATCTCCGGCGCGGTCGAGATCGCGGCGCGGAGTCTGCGGGCTGTACTGGTACCAAGGCCGATGGTCTTCGCTCTTCAGGCTTCGACCCCCGCGGCGCAGGCGGCCGCCGAACTGGCCGCGTCCGGCCACGCCCGCGCGCCGGTCATCGAGAACGGCGACCTGGACAGCGCCACCGGCATCGTGCACTGGGCCGACCTGATCCGCGCGGAGGACGGCGCCACGGTCCGCGACGTCATGCGCCCGGCGCTGCTGCTGCCCGAGTCGCTGCCGGTGGCCGACGCCCTGCAGCGCTTCAAGGCCGAGCGGCAGGAGCTCGCGCTGGTCGTCGACGAGCGCGGGGCGATCGACGGCATCGTGACGCTGACCGACGCCGTGTCCGAGGTGGTCGGCGCGCTGCCCGGGCCCGACTCCGGCTCGCCGGTGCGCCGCAACGCCGACGGCAGCGTGCTGCTGCCGGGCACCTTCCCGATCCACGACCTCGAGGACGTCCGCATCCCGCTGGAGATCGCCCCCGACGCGCCGTTCACCACGGTGGCCGGCCTGGTGCTGGCCCGGCTGGGCAAGCTGCCGACCGGCCCGGGCGAGACGGTGACCGTCCAGGACTGGCGGTTCACCGTCTCGCAGGTGCGGGGCCGGGCCATCACCGCGGTGACGGCCCAGCGCGTCGCGGTTCAGGAAACGGTCGGGTAGAGCGTCAGCTCCGGCACGGTGACCAGGGTGACCAGCTGGTCCTCGGTGAGCGGCCGGTAGTCCCCGCCGTCGACGGTCATGACGATCTCGGTGCCGTCGGGCCGGAACGCCTCGACGTTCCGGCCGTCGGTGACCTGCACCGTGACGCCGTTCACGACCTGCCGGTGGCACCCGGTCCCGCACGGGTGCCGCAGTTCCCACCCGGCCTGGTCGGTGCTGCTCGCGGCGGCCCGGATGGTGATCGTGAAGCGGTGGCCGTCCCGGTCGTAGTCCCGGCCCGAGGAGTACCCCACCGCGACGGCGGGGTCGCGCACGAACCGCAGCGCCAGGCCGCCCACGTGGCCGGTGACCATCTCCTCGATCTGGAAGCCGTAGGTGGCGGTCAGCCGGCCGGTCGCACGCTGGCAGTCCTCGGTCACCGGCTGCCGGGGCGCGGGCAGGCCGGCCGCCGGCAACTGCGCGCACGGCTCCTTGATCGAGCCCGGCATCCCGGACGGGAGGGCCGGCATCGACGTCGACTCCGAGGCCGGCGCCGTCACCGTCGGGCCGGGCGTGCGGTCACCCGAGGCGGCGACCACGGGCGGGGCCAGGCTCTCGCCGAAGTACCGCGGGAGCATGGTCGCCCCGAACGCGAGCACGGTCACGACGGCGGCGAATCCGGCCAGCCGAATGCTCGTGCCGCGGCGGCGTTCGCTCGCGATCAGCCGGTCGACGTCGATGCCCGTGGGCGGCGGGCTGTCGGTGGCCTCCTGCATCGCCTGCTTCAGATCCATGACGCTTCTCCCTCGCTGAGGTCGGCCCGCAGCGACTCCAGCGCCCGGGCCGTCTGGCTCTTCACGGTCCCCTCGCTGCACCCCAGGGCCTCGGCGGTCTCCTCGACGGAGAGGTCGCAGAAGTACCGCAGGACCAGCACGGCCCGGCGGCGCGGGGGCAGCGTGCCCAGGAGGGAGAGCACGGCGAGGCGGCGGTCGGCGTCGGGGCCGGGCGCCGCGGACTCGGGGAGCCGCTCGGTCGACGCCTCCCGCCGCCAGGGCCTTCGCCGCTCGTCGAGCCAGGCGCGCATGAGCATGCGGCGGACGTACGCGTCGAGGTTGATGCCCCTATGGATGTCAAGCGGTTGAGGGCTGGGTCCGGGTGATGAGTTGGAAGAGCTCGCGGGCGATGTAGCGCTTGAGGCACCGGATGGCTTCCCGGCGGGTTTTTCCTTCGTTGGTGCGTCGTTCAACGTAGGCGCGGGTGCGTTGGTCCCAGCGGAGTCTGGCGATGGTGATGGTGTAGAGGGCTGAGTTTGCGCGGCGGTCGCCGCCTCGGTTGAGGCGGCGGCGTTGGGTCTTGCCCGAGGAGGCTTCGATGGGGCTGACGCCGCAGAGGGCGGCGAAGGCGGCTTCGCTGGTCATGCGTTCGGGGTTGTCGCCGATGGCGAGCAGGAGCGCGCCGGCGGTATCTGGTCCGACGCCGTACTGCTGCAGCAGAGCCGGCGTGTGGGCGCTGATCGCTTCGCTGATGTGGGCGGTCAGCTCCTCGATCTGCGTGGTGAGTTGGGCCACGCGCGTGGCCAGCAGCTGCAGCGTGTAGGCCGCTGCTGAGGCTGGGTCAGTCGGTGTTCCGGTCGGCAGTTCACCGCATCGGCGGATGAGCTTGGCCAGACTGAGTCCGGAAAACGCGTCGCGCAGGGCTGGGTCGGCGCGGACGAGGACGGCCTTGAGCTGGTTGATCGCCTGGGTGCGGGACTTGGTTGCGGAGTCTTTGGCCAGTCGGAACATGCGCAGCATCTCCACTGGCCCGTCGCTGGACTTGGCCAGGGTGGTGGCTCGGCCGGCCAGCACTGCGCGGGCTGCGGCTTCGGCGTCGATGGCGTCGGTCTTGCCGCGCCGGCGCCGTTCGCCGTGGTCGGGCTGGTTGACCTCGATAACCTCGACGCCGTCCTGGTGAAGGTGCCGGGTCAGCGCAACTCCGTATGAACCGGTGCACTCAACACCAGCGCGTCGCACCGGCCCGAACGTTCGCGCCCAGCGCAGGAGTTGCTGGTAGCCGGACGTGGTCATCGGGAAGGTTCTGGTGCCGGCCAGAGCGCCCATCGTGGTCACCACTGCCGCGACGTGCACATCCTTGTGCGTGTCGACGCCGAGAATAACCTCAGCCGCGTGGGGATCGTGACTGACAGCGGTGCGGTCGGGCATGCTGGACATGGTCAGTCGGCTCCTGAGGGCTCGGGAACGGATGGGCCGTCACCGGGCCGGCAGGGCGGTCAGGACTGTGATGGTGCCTTGTTCGCAGCAAGGCCCCTATTGAGACACGTCGGCCGGTCCGGTGGCAGCGCGTCGCCTCGGAGCCTGGGCCGACAGATCAAACTCAGGGCACGAACGTTCCGGCCGGTCGAAGCGCGGGTCAGGCCAAGGCTCCGAGGCGACCCATCAATATCCTCACAGTCGAAGCGCGCGACCCGCCGCCAGTGCCGGTAGAGCTTCACCAGCACCGTCGAGGCGAGGTCGTCGGCGGTGTGCCAGTCGCCGCACAACAGGAACGCGGTGCGGCGCAGGCGCTCGAGGTTGCCGGCGACGTACTCGCGATAGGACTGCTCCGGCGTCATCCGTTTCCTCCCTGATGGGTACGTGCAGGAAACGGAGCCGTCGGCCGCCCGGGTTGCCTAGGGCAGCTGGATTCTTCCGTCGGTCGCGGCCAGGGCGATGTCGGTGCGGAACTGCGCGCCGTCGAACGCGATCCCGCGCACGATCGCGTAGGCGGCCTCCCGGGCCTGGGCCAGATCAGCGCCCAGCGCGGTGGCGGTCAGCACCCGGCCGCCCGCCGTGACCAGCGCGCCGTCCTCGCGGCGGGCGGTGCCGGAGTGCAGGACGCCGGCCACCTCGGCCCCGGTGATCACGTCGCCGCTGTGGGACGACTCCGGGTAGCCCGCGCTCGCCATGACCACGGTGACGGCCGCGCCCGAGCGCCAGGCCAGCGGCGGGTCCTCAGCGAGCCGGCCGACGGCGGCGGCGTGCAGCACCCCGGCGAGCGGGGTCTCCAGCCGGGCCAGCACGGCCTGCGTCTCCGGGTCGCCGAAGCGGCAGTTGAACTCGATGACCTTCGGGCCGTCCTCGGTCAGCGCCAGCCCGACGTACAGCGTGCCGCTGAACGGCGTATCGCGCTTGCGCATCTCGGCCAGGGTCGGCTGGACCACGCTCGCCATGACCTGCTCGACCAGGTCCGGCGGGGCCCACGGCAGCGGCGAGTAGGCGCCCATGCCGCCGGTGTTCGGGCCCTGGTCGCCATCGAAGATGCGCTTGAAATCCTGGGCGGGCTGCAGCGGTACCGCCGCCACGCCGTCGGTCACCACGAAGAGCGACACCTCGGGGCCGGCCAGGTACTCCTCCACCACGACCCGCCCGCAGGCCGCTCCGTGCGCGAGCGCCGCGTCCCGGTCCCCGGTGACGACGACGCCCTTGCCGGCGGCCAGCCCGTCGTCCTTGACCACGTAGGGCGGGCCGAACTCGTCCAGCGCCGCCGCCAGCTCCTCCGGCGTCGTGCACACGAACGCCCGCGCGGTCGGCACCCCCGCCGCGTGCATCACGTCCTTGGCGAACGCCTTCGAGCCCTCCAGCTGCGCCGCCGCCTGGGACGGGCCGAAGCAGGGAATGCCCTTCGCGCGTACCGCATCGGCGACCCCGGCCACCAGCGGTGCCTCGGGGCCGACCACGACCAGGTCGGCACCGGTCTCGACGGCGAGCGCGGCCACGGCCGCCGGGTCGAGCGGGTCGACGGCGGCCAGTTCGCCCAGCGCGGCCATGCCCGGGTTGCCGGGAGCGCAGACGAGCGAGGTGACGGCCGGGTCGGCGGCGAGGGCGGCGGCGAGCGCGTGCTCGCGGCCGCCCGTCCCGATCAGGAGTACGCGCACCCGAACAGACTAGATGAGCGCGTGCCGCACCACGTTTTCGTCCCGGCCCGGTCCCACTCCGACGATGGACACCCGCGTGCCGGCGAGCTCCTCGATGCGCTCGATGTAGGCCCGGGCGTTGGCCGGGAGCTCATCGAACGTGCGCGCCTTGGAGATGTCCTCCCACCAGCCGGGCAGCTCCTCGTACACCGGGGTGGCGTGGTGGAACTCGGTCTGCGTCATCGGCATGTCGTCGGTGCGCTTGCCGTCGACCTCGTACGCCACGCAGATCGGCACCTTCTCCAGCCCGGAGAGCACGTCGAGCTTGGTGACGACCAGGTCGGTGATGCCGTTGAGCCGGGTCGAGTACTTCGCGACGACCGCGTCGTACCAGCCCGTGCGGCGCTCGCGGCCGGTGGTCGTGCCGTACTCCCGGCCGATCTTGCGCAGGTGGACACCGTTCTCGTCGAACAGCTCGGTCGGGAACGGGCCCGAGCCGACCCGGGTGGTGTAGGCCTTGGTCACCCCGATGACCTGGGTGATGGCGGTCGGCGGGATGCCCGCGCCGACGCAGGCGCCGCCGGCGGTCGGGTTGGACGACGTCACGAACGGATAGGTGCCGTGGTCCATGTCGAGCATGGTGGCCTGGGCGCCCTCCAGCAGGACCGTGCGGCCCTCCTCGAGCCCCTTCCACAGGACCTGGCGCGTGTCGGCGATGTAGGGGCGCATCCGCTCGGCGTAGGTGAGGTATTCCTCGACCACCCCGTCGACGTCGATCTCCTTGCGGTTGTACACCTTGAACAGCACCTGGTTGCGCTCGCGCAGCACGATCTCGAGCTTCTTGCGCAGGATGCCCGGGTCGAGCAGGTCCTGCACGCGGATGCCCATGCGTGCGACCTTGTCGCCGTAGGCCGGCCCGATGCCGCGGCCGGTGGTGCCGATCCGGGACGAGCCGAGGTAGCGCTCCACCACCCGGTCCAGCGCCCGGTGGTGCGGCATGATCAGGTGCGCGTCGCCCGAGATCATGAGCCGCGACACGTCCACGCCGCGCTCGGCCAGCCCGTCGATCTCCGTGAGCAGCACCTTGGGGTCGACCACGACCCCGTTGCCGATCACGATGGCCGCGTTGGGCCACAGGGCGCCGGAAGGCATGAGATGCAGGGCGAACTTCTGCCCGTCGGGGGTCACGACCGTGTGACCCGCGTTATTGCCGCCGGAGTAGCGCACGACGTAGTCGACGCCGCCGCCAATCATGTCGGTAACCTTGCCCTTGCCCTCGTCGCCCCACTGTGCGCCGATGAGCACGATCGCTGGCATGTCTGCTCGCCCTCCAAGGTCGGGCGACCCGCGTTCGCCCAGGGTGCCAGGCTAACAACCTTCGGAAAGGCAGGCTGACAACGGTGGTCGACATCGTGCTGCTCGCGCTGGGCGAAGACTCGCAATGCAACTGCGAGGGCGGCGCGTGCGGCACCCGTACCCCCATTCTCGCCTGCCGCGACGCGCTGCGCACGGCAAGTGCCGAGGTCCGCACGGTGGTCGCGCACGACGACAAGGAGATCGACGCGGCCTTCACGGATCTCCCCGACGCCCGCCTGATCGTGGCCACGGCCGCCGACGGCCAGCTGCGCGCGGTCATGCGCCGCCTGGTCCGCAAGTACGCCCCGGCGCCCAGCAAGCGCCCCGAGTCCCTGGCGGCCGACCGCACCATCCCCGACCTGCCCCCGATCGGCGTGCTGTCGCTCGGCCCCGACCCGACCGACCTCGCCACCCGGCTGGGCCTGCCCCGCAAGCCGGCCGACGTGGCCGCCGCGGTCCTCGGCGGCAAGACCAGGCGCCTGGACCTCCTGCGCAACGACGGCGGCTCGGTCACCCTGGACGGCGCCCTGCTCGGCGGCGTGAACGCGACCGGCTCCGCGGCCACCTACCTGGCCCGGGTCGAGGTGGATGACGCGGTCCTCGCCGACGGCACCGAGCCGGTCCTGATGTCGGTGGTCGCGAACGCCTCCCGCTACGCCACGGTCGACGGCCTGCCCCTGGTCACCGCCCCGGCGATGGACGACGGCGTGCTGGACGTGGCGGTGGCGGTCCCGGTGGCCTCCCGCGGCCTGTTCCGCCGCTCCCGGGTCGAGATCCAGGTCCGCCGCGCCCACGGCCGCGCGGTGGCCATCAATCCCCGCGCCGAGGTCCCCTTCGTCGACGACGGCGTCGAGGGCACCCTCACCCGCAAACGGTCCTGGTGGATGGAGCGCGGGGCCTGGGGCGTGTACGTGCCGTAGGGCCCTTCGCCGTTCAGAAGTGTCGCAGGTCGAACTCGTCGCATACGGTGGTAGGGCACCGCGGGGAGGGAATCCAATCGTGAACGACATGGTCTGGCCGCCGGAAGACAGCGTGGACCGGCGGGCTGAACGCGCGGCCAAGGACGACCACGTCGGCTCACCCTGGTCACAGCCGCCCGGCACCGTCGACCCCCTGGCCTGGCCCCCACCCCCGTCCGGCGACGAGGCGAGCCCGCAGCACGGCCGCCCGGTCCCGCACACCCCGGCGGCCGGCGAACCGGCGGGCACCGGCATCCCGGTCCCCGGCGCGGGCGCCATCCCGGTGACGGGCGGCAACGCTATCCCGGTCGCGGGCGGCATCCCGGTGGGCGGTCCGTTCCAGCCGCCGGCCGCTTCGGCGGCGGCTTCCGGCAGCGCCCCGGTCCCCGGCCCACCGATCCCGGCCCAGACACCACCACCCGGGCCGGTCTCGGGTCCGCCGGCTTCCGGTCCTCCAGCTGCTCCTCCAGCGGCCGGCCCGGCCTCTGGTCCGGGCGTGCCGGGTCCTGTCTCGGGGCCGCCGCCGGTTGCTCGCCCGGGTGGTCCGGCCGTCGGGGTCGGCGCTTTCCCGCCCGTTCCGCGCCTGGGCGGCCCTGCCGCTACCCCGCCCCCTGCCCCGCCCGCTGGACCGCCGGTCCCGGTCTCCGGGCCTGGTGCGCCGGGCCCAGTCTCGGGGCCGCCGGTGTCCGGTCCGCCTGTTTCGGGCGCTCCGAACGCTGCCGCCGGTCCGGTCCCGGGGCCGCCGAGTGCACCGCCGCCGGGAACGTGGCCGATGCCACCTGCCTCCGGCCCGATGCCCGGTCAGCCGCCGATGTCCGGTCCGCCCGGTCCGCCGCCTGTGGGTCCGCCGATGTACGGGCCGCCCGGTCCGCCGCCTGTGGGTCCGCCGATGTCCGGGCCGCCCGGTCCACCGCCGGTCGGTCCTCCCATGCTCGGACCCGACGGACGGCCGATCGCGCCACCGCCTCCGGGCGCGCCCCTCTACGTGCCGCCGGGCCCGCCGTTCGGGCCGCCCACCGGGATGCCGCCCGGTCCCCACCAGGGCCGGCCGTTCGACGCGCCGCCCGGCGCCCCGACCGGTCCGCACCAGGGTCGGCCACCGTACGGCCCGCCCAACGACGTGCCACCGGGACAGCAGCCGATCTACGGGCCGCCTCCTGGGGCGCCCACCGACATGCCGCCGGGACAGCCGCCCATGTACGGGCCGCCGCCCGGGGCGCCGCAGGACGGGCCGCCCGGTCAGCCGCCCATGCCGCCGTACGGGCAGCAGCCGTACGCGGCTCCGCTGGGTTATGCCGATCCGCAGCAGCAGGGGCACAACCCCAACGTGCCGCCGTTGCCGCCCATGCCGCAGAACTGGCATGACGGCAAGACGCCAACGGCCGAGGAGTTCGCGCGGCGGCGGCAGGCCAAGCCGGCCGACCCCATCGCGTCGCAGGGTGTCCGGGGTGCGCTCGCCAAAGGCACCATGGGGCTCATCAACGTCGCCCCGGGGCGGCGCGAGATGGAGTACCGCCAAGAAGTCGAAATGGTCCGTCGCAACTTCGGCGGTCTGCGCCAGGTGACCGTGGTCAACCCGAAGGGCGGCGCCGGGAAGACCGTTGCCGTGCTGCTGCTCGCCATGACGTTCGGGCAGAAGCGCGGGGGCTACGTGCTGGCCTGGGACAACAACGAGACCCAGGGCACCCTCGGCATGCGGGCGCAGCAGGACTTCCACAACCGCACCGTCCGCGATCTGCTGACCGACCTGGGCAACTTCCGGGGGGCGCAGGGGCGGGTCGGGGACCTCTCGCAGTACGTGCGGGCGCAGGGCGAGGGCATGTTCGACGTCCTCGCGTCCGACGAGTCCGCGACCGCCGGCGAGATGCTCACGTCCAGCGCGTTCGGCGAGATCCGGGACATCGTCAGCCGGTTCTACAAGCTGATCGTGGTCGACACCGGCAACAACGTGCGGGCCGAGAACTGGCAGGCGGCCATCGACGCCACCGACCAGCTCGTGGTCACGATGTCGGCGCGTAACGACTCGGCCGAGACCGCCTCGCGCATGCTCGACCATCTTGAGCAGCACGGGCGGCAGCGGCTGGTGCGCCAGGCGGTCACCGTCGTGTCGATGCCGCCCAGCCGCCGGCACGTCGACGTGCCGGCGATCACCAAGCACTTCGCCGCCCGTACCAGAACGGTGCTGATCGTGCCCTATGAGCGCTTCATCGACTCGGGCGAGCCGATCCGCTACCCCGGGCTGAGCGCCGCGAGTCGCGAGGCCTGGCTCAAGGTAGCGGCGTCGGTGTCAGAGGGGCTTTAGGGCCTGTTTCGGAACTGGCCCTAAGCGAGCGAAGGGTCGCTGTCCCGCAGGAACGTGGCGCACCGTTCGGCCTCGTCGGTCTCGCCGATGGCCCCCGCCGCCTGGCCGAGCGCCCGCAGCGCCCGCAGGAAGCCCTGGTTCGGCTCGTGCGCCCACGGCACCGGCCCGGCCCCGCGCCACCCGTTGCGGCGGAGCTGGTCCAGCCCGCGGTGGTAGCCGGTGCGCGCGTAGGCGTACGCGGTGACCGGCTCGCCGGCGGCCAGGGCCAGCTCGGCCAGGCTCGCCCAGGCGGCGCTGTAGGTCGGGAACTGCGCCGCGACCGCCTTGACGGCCTCCTCGGAATCGGCCTTGGCCAGCAGCTCGGCGGCGTCCGGCTCGGCCGGGAGCAGGGTGGGCGCGGGTTCGGGAAGCAGGTTCTGCATCCAGCAATTACACCAGAGCACGCCTGGCTGAACGGCTGAGCCCGCACCGAGCGCTCGGGGGTGCCAGGTGGCGGCGCGGCGTACTACAAATGAAAGTCCGGAGCCTCCCCAGGACCCGGTTCGCGGTGGCTCGATCCTCAAGATCGGGCCATCGCTCTTTGCGGGGCTTTGGCAGGATATGAACCGTGCCAACCCCGCCACCGCCGGACGTCGTCGCGCTGCACGACCACTCGCCGGACGAGATCGAATCGCCTGAGGAGCTGCAGTTCCACCTGCGCCAGGGCACCATCGCCGGCAAGATCGTCCAGGGCCTGGACCTCGCCGCCGTCGACCTGTCCGCCGTGGACGTGGCCGACTCGCTGTTCATCGGCTGCCACTTCGCCGCCCTCGACCACGTCGTCGACCTGCTGCTGCGCCGGGCGGTGGTGGTGCCGGAGTTCACCGGCATCCCGTACCCGACGCACCCTTCCCAGCTCTACGTGCCCGAGGACCTGGCGGCCGGCTTCGCCTCCGACGGCTTCGACGGCATGTTCGACACCCTGGTCTACAAGCACTTCCGGGCCACCGGCGGCGCGACGCCGGAGATCCGCGAGGCCGTGTCCCAGCGCATGCACGACTCGGGCATCGACAACGCGCTGGCCAACGTGACCGCGGGCTGGATCGCCGCCCGGGGCCCGGCCGCCGCGATCGGCATCATGGGCGGGCACGCGGCGCTGCGCGGTGCGGCCGAGTACCGCAACGCCGCCGAACTCGCGTGGCGCCTCGCCCGCGCCGACCGCCTGGTGGTGACGGGCGGCGGCCCCGGTGTCATGGAGGCGGCCAACCTCGGCGCGTTCCTGGCCGAGCACCCGCTGGAGACCGTGCGTGAGGCCATCGACGCGCTGGCGAGCGCGCCCGACTTCCACGACCACCAGCCGTTCACCGCGATCGCCCTGGAGGTCCGCGAGCGCTACGGCCGTCCGGTCCCGCCCACGCCCGACTCGGCCGAGCCCGCCGATCAGGCCTCGGTCGACCCCGTCACCTGGGCCCGGCGCGGCGGCCTGGCCATCCCGACCTGGCTCTACGGCCACGAGCCGGCCAACCTGTTCGCCGCGAAGATCGCGAAGTACTTCTCCAACGCGATCCGTGAGGACACCATCCTGCGGCTGGCCCGTGGCGGCATCGTGTTCGCCCCGGGCATGGCCGGCACCGTGCAGGAGGTGTTCCAGGCCGCGACCAAGACGTTCTACGCGACCGACGGCGTGAGCGGCCCGTTCGTCTTCCTCGACGTCAAGCACTGGACCGAACGGCTGCCGATCCGCGGCCTGCTGGAGCCGCTGCTGGCGTCCTCCCCGGTCGGCGACCTGCGCGGGCTGCTGCACATCACCGACGACGTGGCCGAGGCGGCGGAGCTGCTGACCACCTGAAATACCACTACTGTCAGTAATGCTGCTGTTACGTTGGGTCAGCAACAGGTTTCAGAGAGGACCCGACCCCATGCCGCAGCAACGATCCTGGCGAAAACGAGCCCTGACCGCGGGCGCCGCCGCCGCGCTGATCGTCGGTGGCCTGCCGCAGGTGGCGTACGGCGCCACGCTGACCGGCACCATCGCGATCACGACACCCGTGGGCGGCAAGCTCGCCGCCGACACCGCCAAGCAGGTGCTGGTGCTCACGGTCACCGGCCAGACGCTGTCCGAGGCGCTGGTCACCGGCGTGAACCTCGGCACCGACCCGAACTGTCAGAACATTCCGACGTACATCGTCACCAGCGCGACCACGCTCGCGGTCAAGACGCCCACCGGCGGCTGCCCGGCGACCACGGTGGCGGCCGGCGACAACATCGACATTCTCTTCGCCGGGAGCAACACGCTGAGCAAGACCGGCGGCCTGAACTTCATCACGCCGCCGACCCTCGCCGCGCTCTCCGACAAGCCGGTCATCAACGACAACAGCTCGCTGCTCGGCTCCACCGCCCAGGTGCAGCGGCTGCTCACCGCGGGCGGGCAGACCGTGCGGGTGAAGGCCGGCGCCAACTACGCGTTCGACCCGCGCTCGGCGCAGGGCCTGGCCGTGACGTTCGGCGGCAAGGCGGCGACCGAGATCAAGGTGTACGACACCACGGGCACGCTCATCCCGGCCACGACCTCGAGCACGCCGGCGAACGGCAACTACATGACGTTCAAGACGCCGGTCGGGCTGTCGACGACCGACGCGAGCATGACCATCTCCCAGGGCGGGGTCAGCAAGACGTTCTCGACCTCCGACACCGGGATCAGCCTCGTCGCCCTGCCCACGGTCACCTCGCTGACCGTCTCCTCGGGCCGGACGAAGGCCGCGACCAGCACCGTGCTCACCACGAGCACGCTGCCCGACAAGACCGTGGCCGACTACAACGGCGGCTCGGCGACCTGGGGCGTCTTCTTCTGCAAGAAGCAGGCCACGGTCACCGCGATCAACCCGACGGGCACCGCCGTCACCGTCACCACGCCCGACGTCAGCGACGACGCCGACGGCCTCGGCACCGGCGTCTTCGCCGGCACCTGCCCGGTCACCATCGCGGACCTGTCCGGCGCCCAGCCGGTCATGGGCCCGATCACCGCGGGCGGCTACTTCAACTTCCTGAACGAATAAGCACCATCGAGCAGCAACGCGAACGGCCCGGCTGGGAGCTCCAGCCGGGCCGTTCGTCGTGGAAGAACTACTTGGAGATCGTGGTCCCCGTCGAGCGCAGGTGCTCGCAGGCCTCGACGACGCGCGCGGCCAGGCCCGCCTCGCCGGCCTTGCCCCAGGCGCGCGGGTCGTACGCCTTCTTGTTGCCGACCTCGCCGTCGACCTTCAGCACACCGTCGTAGTTGCTGAACATGTGCGCGGCGACCGGGCGGGTGAACGCGTACTGCGTGTCGGTGTCGATGTTCATCTTGACCACGCCGTAGTCCAGGGCCTCGCGGATCTCCGAGAGCAGCGAGCCCGAACCGCCGTGGAAGACCAGCGACAGCGGCTTGTCCTTGCCGTACTTGGCGCCGACCGCGTCCTGGATCGTCTTGAGGATCTCCGGGCGCAGCTTGACGTTGCCCGGCTTGTAGACGCCGTGCACGTTGCCGAAGGTCAGGGCGGCCATGTAGCGGCCCTTCTCACCGAGGCCGAGCTTCTCGACCATGGCCAGGCCGTCCTCGACCGTGGTGTACAGCTTCTCGTCGATCGCCCCGACGACGCCGTCCTCCTCGCCGCCCACGACGCCGACCTCGATCTCGAGGACGACCTTGGCCGCCGCGGTCTTGGCCAGCAGCTCCTCGGCGATGTCGAGGTTCTCGCCCAGCGGCACGGCCGAGCCGTCCCACATGTGCGACTGGAACAGCGGCTCCTCGCCCTTGGCGACGCGCTCGGCCGAGATGTCCAGCAGCGGGCGGACGAACTTGTCCAGCTTGTCCTTCGGGCAGTGGTCGGTGTGCAGGGCGATGTTCACCGAGTACTTCTTGGCGACCTCGTGCGCGAACGCGGCCAGCGCGACCGAGCCGGTGATCATGTCCTTCACGGTCGGGCCGGACACGTACTCCGCGCCGCCGGTCGAGACCTGGATGATGCCGTCGCTCTCGGCCTCGGCGAAGCCGCGGATCGCCGCGTTGAGCGTCTGCGACGACGAGACGTTGATCGCCGGGTAGGCGAACGCGCCGTTCTTGGCGCGGTCGAGCATCTCGGCGTAGACATCGGACGAGGCGATGGGCATGACGGCGCTCCTTGATTTCTTGGGATCATGCGGTTTGGAGCCGGACGGAACGCGGCTCCAACGCGGACCGCGCTGTCCTGCCACGGAGTATCTCGCAGTCCTGAGCCTGCCTCGCCGCCGGGTGACCTGCGCCGGTAATTCACCGGGCGAGGGGGCACGGCGGGCCGGGGCGTCGTACGGTGGAGAACGGCCAAGGACGGAAGCGAGCTACCGACAGGGAGCCCCGGCGATGACCCAGCCAGACGAGGAACTGCTGACCCTCGAGGACCGTCTCGACCCGGACGTGCGCGACCCGGAGGCCTCGCCCGAGGACGCGGCCGAGCAGGCCCAGCCGGCCAACCCGCTGGACCGGCCCTACACGCCCCACGCGCGGCCGTGGGAGGCCAACGAGTACGACGCGATCGAGCAGGACCGCGAGGTCGACCTGAACGACGAGTACTAGGACAGGGTCTAGGACCCCGCGACCTGGTACTGCGGGTGCGCGGTCAGCCACGCGCCGACCCGCCCGTCGCGCATGGCCTCGTACAGGCCGTCCCCGCCGGCCGGGAACTTGATCCCCGTCACCTTGGACGCGTCGACCCCCTCCATCCGGGCCGCCAGCGTCGGCAGCGAGGTGAGCCCGAGGTGCAGCTCGAGCGACTCCGAGGCCGAGGTGAGCAGGGCCGGTAGACGCTGCGGATCGCCGGCGGCCTTCGCGACCGCGGCCAGGTACTGGTGCAGCAGACGATCGTCGCCCGAACCCATCGACTGCCGCAGCCGGGCGACCGCCTCCCCCGCCTCGTAGCGCCGGCACTCGGGCACGCACAGGTCCACCCCGCCCATGGCCCGCGTGACCGACTCCAGCCCGGCGATGTCCACCACCGCCCCGCCGTCGAACGTCAGGCCGGTCATCGCCGCCACCGCCTCGGCCGTGAGCCGGTACCCGCCGAGGAAGTACGCCCCGTCGGCCCGCTGCGGACCCACGCCGGGCAGGCCGAGCGTGAGGTCGCGAGGGAGCGTCACCTCGTACACCGTGCGCGCCCCGGGGTTCACGTGCACCAGCACGATCGCGTTGGCGTTGACCCGGGCCGGCTCGCCGGTGCCCCGGTCGATGCCGATGATCAGCAGGTTGAGCGGCTGGCCGGGCGCGGCGGCCTCCGGCGGCCCCTGGCGCGGTGTGGCGAGGAGCGGCACCAGCAACAGGGCGAGCGCGCAGCACAGGAACGTCGCGCCGGAGACGACCCAGCGGCGCAGCGCGCGCACCCGGCGGGCCCCGGCGGCGATCGACTCGCCGAACTCGGGCCGGGCGACCGGGACCAGTTCCTCGTGCCGGGCGAAGGTCTCCCGCAGCAGGTCGTCCATCACAGCACCGTGCTCGGGGTCAGGCCGGCGCGCAGCGTGGCCAGGGCCCGGGAGATCCACGAGCGGACCGTGCCGACCGGGCAGCGCATCACCTCGGCGATCTCGCCGTCGGTGAGCCCCTCGTAGTACCGCAGCACCACGGCCGCACGCTGCTGGCGCGGCAGCGAGCCGAGCAGCTCCCACATCTGGTCGCGCTCGGCGTGCTGCACGGCGTGGTCGGGCGTGAGCACGCCGGTGTCCAGCTCGACGCCCTTCAGCGCGACCCGCCGCAGCCACGAGCCGCGGTGCAGGTCGACGTAGGCGTTGGTGATCATGCGCTTGACATAGCGCTCGGGCAGGTCGGCGGCGGCGATCCGGCGCCACTTGAGCTGGGCCCGGATCATCGTGTCCTGGACGAGGTCCTGCGCCGTGTGCGGGTCGCCGGTGAGCATGACGGCATAGCGCAGCAGCGCCTGCAGCCTCGCGTCGACGAACTCCTCGAACGTCAAACCGACCCCTCTGCCCGTACGGTCCCCGACCCTATGACGGATCGAGGACCGGCGAACATTGCGGCCTTACGGAATCAGCGGCGGGTACGACGGATCGAGCAGGCCGCGGTCACGCAGCGCGACGTACAGCGGCGTCGACTCCGGGTAGTGCCCCCACAGGTGGTCGCCGTCGCCCGCGCCGACCCCGCCGAGCAGCTGCTGCTGGACGGGGTTCAGCTTGTTCCACCAGGGCTTGTTCGGCAGGTCGGCGATCTCGTCGCGGATGGCGATCCAGCGGTACGTGTAGCCGAGGAACACGCAGCGCCGGGTGAGCTCGGAGTAGTTGTCCGAGCGGGCGTGCCAGATCCGGCGGTCGAAGAAGACCACGTCGCCCGCGTCGACCTTGACCTGCTTGGCGCCCGGCGGCATCGGCCACGGCACGTCGCGCTTCGGCGGGCCGGGCAGCCAGTTGGTCTTGTGGCTGCCCGGGAGCAGGGTCAGGTTGCCCCGGCCCTCCTCGGAGACGTCCGAGAGCCAGTACGCGAGCTTCACCGACAACCGCGGCCGCGGGTCGGTCTCCAGCTCGCGGTTCTGCCGGCCGCCGTCCTGGTGCCAGTGCCACCAGTCCGGCTTCGGGGCCGGGATGGTCGGGTGCACGTCGAGGTGCGAGTGGTAGATGTGCACGTTCCAGCCGAGGATCGACCAGACCAGCGGGAACGTCGCCGGGTGGTCGATCAGGCCGGCCAGCTCCGGGCAGCTCGTGACGGCGCTGAGCAGGTGCAGCGAGCCGTCCGCCGCGCGCGGGTGCGTGGCGTGCGCGACGTCGAGCACCGACGCGTAGTGGCGTACCTCGTCCGGGCTCAGCACGCCCTTGAGCACGAGGTAACCGTCCGTGTCGAACTGCTCCCGCTGCTCGGCCGTCATCGGCACCCAGCCGGTGCCGGCCGCCGGGCCGGCCGTCGTCGTGGCAGACATGCCCCGTTCTCCAGTTCCGGCGCCGTCCACCGGCGCCTCCACTTCGGAAGACGGTCCCAGCGACCCCTGCTGGAGGTCGGCCGATCGGTCAGGGTCTTTTGGCCGGTTCGGGTGCAACGGAATCGACCGTTATGACGTCGGTGTGCCGTTTTCGACTACGCTGCGTGACTAGGACAGGGCGGCGGCGAGGTAACCGACCACGCGGTCGCGCGGCCCGCCCTCATCGCCGGAGGTCGCTCGGTGCAGTACACGAACGGCCTGACCTCGCGCGTTGCCCCACGCCAGCAGGCCGCGCAGGGCATAGCGCCCGCACGCGTCCCGCTCACCGATCCCGGCCGCGTCCAGCCGCTCGATCGCCCCGACGGTCCGCGCGTCGGCCGCCTCGGCCCGCTCCTGGGTCAGATAGTGCGAAAGGTCGGTGCTGCACAGCACCAGCGTCTCCGGGCCCGCGACGGCCTCGATCAACGCCGCCACGGCATCGGTCTCGGCCACCCCGACGCACACCGGCAACACCTTGGAAAAGCCCAGAAGCTGCAGAAACGGCACTTGTACCTCATGTGCGTGCTCCGGACCGTGCGGGCCGTCGTCGGCGGCGGCCAGGCCCTGTGCCACCAGTCGCGCGGCCAGCTCCGTGTCGATCGTCACATCGCCGAGCGGGGTCGCCCACGCCGGCTGCGTCGGCACCGCGGCGCCCCGCAGCGGGACCCGGTGCGCCGGCCCAACGATGACCACGCTTTGCGCGCTCCGACCGCGCAGCCGGCCGTACACCTGGGCGGCGGTTGGACCGGACCAGCGATAGCCGGCGTGCGGGACGATGAACGCGCTTTCCGGCGCCGTCTCCTCGGGCACCGCCGCGAGCAGGCGCCGGATCGTCGACCGCAGCTCGTCCGGGTCGGCCGGGTAGAAGCTCCCGGCCACCGCGGGCGGCCTCACCCGATCCTCACGGGCAGCCGCCGCCGTCCCCAGCCGCCGGCCGGGCCCGCGTAGACGCCGGGTACGGCATACCCGCACGCCTGGCAGTGCCCGTCGTCGGTGAGGGAGTACGCGACGAGGTCGTACCAGTCCCGCACGACCGCGTCCGCCCCGCAGCCCGGGCAGCGGGTGGTCTGGCCGTCGGGATCGTGGACGTTGCCGGTGTACACGAACCGCAGCCCGGTCTCGAGCGCGATCCGGCGGGCCCGGCGCAGGGTCGCGGGCGGGGTGGCGGGCACGTCGCGCATCTTGAAGTCGGGGTGGAACGCGGAGAAGTGCAGCGGCACGTCCGGCCCCAGGTGCTCCAGCAGCCAGTCGCACTGCTGGTGCAGCTCGGCGTCGCCGTCGTTCTGGCCCGGGATGAGCAGCGTGGTCACCTCGAACCAGACGTCGGTCGTGCGCAGGTACTCCAGCGTCTCCAGCACCGAGTCGAGCCGGGCGAACGTGATCTTCTCGTAGAACCGCTCGCTGAACGCCTTGAGGTCGATGTTCGCCGCGTCGATGTGCCGGTAGAACTCCTCGCGCGGGGCCGGGTTCATGTAGCCGGCCGACACCGCGACCGCCTTGATCCCGCGCTCGCGGCACGCGTCGGCGACGTCCATGGCGTACTCCATGAAGATCACCGGGTCGTTGTAGGTGAACGCGATCGACCGGCACCCCAGACGCTCGGCCTCGGCCGCGAGCTGCTCCGGTCCGGCGGCCGCGCCCAGCGTGTCGATCTCGCGGCTCTTGGAGATGTCCCAGTTCTGGCAGAACCGGCAGCCGAGGTTGCACCCGGCCGTTCCGAACGAGAGCACCGGCGTGCCGGGCAGGAAGTGGTTCAGCGGCTTCTTCTCGATCGGGTCGACGCAGAAGCCCGAGGATCTGCCGTACGTCGTGAGCACGATCTCGTCGCCCTCGCGCTGCCGCACGAAGCAGAAGCCGCGCTGGCCCTCGTGCAACCGGCAGTTTCGGGGGCAGACGTCGCACTGCACCCGGCCGTCGTCGAGCCGGTGCCAGTGTGCGGTCGTGACCACCGCCATATACCGAGCTTAGCTTTGCAAGGACCCTCACGTACCCTGGTGACCCGTGGAAGAGAAGACGCGCCCCTTCGGCGACCTGCTCGCTTTCAACCCCCTCGACGCGGAGGGGCTGCTGAGCACGTTCGGCGTGATCGGCGTCTGGATCATCATGTTCGTCGAGACCGGGCTGCTCGTCGGCTTCTTCTTCCCCGGCGACTCGCTGCTGTTCCTGGCCGGTGTCGCCGCCTCGCCGGTCGCCAGCGAGCTGGTCGGCACCCACCTGAGCCTGACCTCGCTGCTGATCGGCGCGCCGCTGTGCGCCATCGCCGGCGCCCAGCTCGGCCACTTCCTCGGCGCCCGCTACGGCCGCCAGATGTTCAACCGGCCCAACTCGCGGATCTTCAAGAAGGAGTACGTCGAGAAGGCCGAGCACTACTTCGCCAAGTTCGGCCCGGCCCGCGCGGTCGTCCTGGCCCGCTTCATCCCGATCGTGCGCACCTTCCTCAACCCGGTCGCGGGCGTCGTGGGCATGCCGGCCCGCCAGTTCTTCATCTGGAACGTGGTCGGCGGCATCCTGTGGACCGACGGCATCATCCTGATCGGCTGGGCCCTGGCCAAGCAGATCTTCGACCTGACCGGCGGCGAGATCGACAAGTACCTGCTGCCGGCCGTCGCCCTGATCGTCCTGATCTCCGCGCTGCCGATCTTCATCGAGATCTACCGCGGCTGGCGCGAGAAGCGCCGCAAGGCCGCCGAGGCGCCCTCCTCCGAGGCCCCCACCGCCCCGATGTCGGCGATCGACCCGGCGAACGCCCCCACCCAGGCCTTCCCGATCGTCCCGCCGACCGACCGCCGGGTCCGCGACTAAGCCCGGATCAGCGCCTGCAGGAAGATGTTGCCGATCTGCTGCGGGTCCTGGACCACGAAGGCCCGCCCCCCGGTCGTCGCCGCGATCGCCTCGAGCTCGTCCTTGCGCACGTCGGGGCCGATGCCGAGCAGCACCACGCGGACCGGGCGGGTGGGATCGGTGGCCCGCTCCAGCTCCAGCTGCAGCGTCTCCAGGCTCATGCCGGACTTGGTGTTGGAGCCGTCGGTGAAGACCACGACGGTGTTGGAGCGGCCCTCGCGGTAGCCCTCCTGCAGGGAGCGGTAGGCCGCGAGGACCGTGTCGTACAGCCCGCACACGTCGGTCGGGGCCGCCTTGGCCGCCTTCACCGCGCCGGTCAGCCGGGCCCGCTGCCCCTCGGTGAGCGCCGACACCGGCACCACCTGCTGGTAGTCCTGGCCGCCGGCGAGCCCGGACGCGTACGCCCACAGCCCGAGCTCGCTGTCGTCGGTGAACAGCCCCAGCCCGTCGGTCGCGGTCTTGCGCAGCACCTCCAGCCGCGACGGGCCGCCCCTGGCGATCGGCTTGGTCATCGACGAGGTCACGTCGACCAGCGTGAGCACCCGCGACGGGGCCGTGGTCGCGTTCCAGTAGCCGAGCACGTCGGTGATCCGCTGGGCCGGGAAGACCTGCTCGCCGGCGGCCCGGAAGCCGAGGCCGGTGAACGTCTCGGCGGTCAGGGCGGACCGGAACAGCTCGGCCGCGGCCAGCTCCGGCCCGGGCTTCCCGCTGACCACCGCGAACGGATAGTCCAGCGAAACCTGGGGCTCCAGCGGCAGTACGGTCAGATCCCCGGCCGCCCGCTGCTCGCTCGTCAGCACCACCTGCCCGGCTGCGGCGTTCTTGAGCAGCGCGGCGGTGTCCGGCGCGACGGTGATCGACCGGTACGCGCGCACCATGTCGACCAGGCGGTTCGGGTCGGTGACCAGCCCGTCGTAGAGCAGCCCGGCCCCGGCCAGCGCGGCCGTGCTGCGCCGCGGGTCGACCGCGCCGATCGGAGCCTTGGCCAGCAGCGCCGCCACCTGCCCGGTGCCCACCGAGCGGAAGCCCAATGCGGACGCCACCGGCGCCGCGGCGGCGAACACCACCGGGCTGCTGGCGATCGAGTCGGCGCGGTCCTCGAAGGCCTCCTGGTCGGCGCCGCGCACCCGGGTCAGCCAGGCCGTCGAGTCCGGGATCCACACCGTCGGCACGTCCGCGTCGGAGGGGGAGGGCGTGGCCGCGGCGCCGGTGCGGGCGATCAGCGAGCCGGCCACGTCTGCCGGTTCGGCCGATCGGACCTGAACCTGGACGCAGGTGCCGCGCACCTCGGGATCGGTGCCGGCGAACCGGGTCGCCGCTGAGGTGACGGCCGGCTCGATCTCCGGGGCGGCCGCGACCACGACGCGCACGCACGAGCCGGAGGTGCCGAGCACGGCGCGTACCAACACGAAGGCACCGGCGGCGAGGACCAAGCCGACGCCGATCGCGATCGCCACCCGCAGCGGCCGTCGCCGGACATCCACCGTTCACACCCCCTTGACCTGCGGTTCAGCAGGAGAGGAGGAGTGTAGATCAGGCCGTGGCCAGTGGATCATCCAGCCAGTCGGTCGGCAGCGAGGGAAGCGCAACGCCCAGTGCCAGCGCGCGGTAGGTCAGGCGCGCGGCCTCCTCAAGGTACATCGCGCGCTTGTGGGCCAGCTCGACCGAGTCGGCCGCGACGGAGCAGCCGTGCCGGGAGAGGATCACGCAGTTGGTCCCGTCCGCGCACGCGGCGGCGGCCAGGATCCCGACCTCGGGACGGCCCGGCGGCACGAACGGCGTCGTCGCCACCCGGCGCAGGTAGAACGCGTGGTCCGTGGTGACCAGGCGGATCGGCGCGCCCATGGCGTCGAGCAGCAGGACGGTCTGCGGGTGCAGGTGCACCACCGCGTTCACGTCCGGCCGCGCACGGTAGGTCGCCAGATGGAGGGCAACCTCCGAAGACGGCGCGACCCCGACAGAGTTGTCAAGGGTCGCGCCGTCGATGATTCGGATCCGAACGAATGAACCACGGTCGAGCCGGTCGAGCCAAGACCCGGCCGCGGTTACCCAGCATTCGTCGGCGCCTGGCGCCCGGGCGGAAAGATTGCCACCCGAGCCCACGACGAGTCCGGCCTGCACGACCGCACGCCCGGCGTGGGCGAGTTGGTCGCGGAGGTCTCCGGTCGGGTAGAGCCCGGAGGCGCTACCCGACGCTGCTAGCGAGGCGCCTTCTTGGTCGCGCGCTTGCGCGGCGGCGTCAGAAGGTCGGCGATGGTGCCGATGGCGGAGGGCACGAGGCGGTAGAACGCCCACACACCCCGCTTCTCGCGCTCCAGCAGACCGGCCTCGGTCAGGATTCGCAGGTGGTGGCTCACCGTCGGCTGCGAGAGCCCGAGCGGGGCCGTCAGGTCACAAACACAGGCCTCGCCATCCGGGGCCGACTGGATCAGGCTCAGCAGCCGGAGTCGGGCCGGGTCGGCAAGCGCCTTCAGGACGCCGGCGAGACGCTCGGCATCGGCACGGTCAATCGGCTCGCCGGCAAGCGGCGAGATCTGGGGCAGGGTCATCTCAGCCAGCGCAGTTCCCACGTATTCCATCCTTCCACCAACACCATCGACCCGCCTGCATATGCGCAGGTCCGAATCGACAATTTTTCAGCCCTGTCGGCCGAGGTCGGCCAACGAAAATGCTGAGCGATAGCTCAGCCCAGCGGCGCGAACCGCCTTTTCCGCGCCTCTATCGACGATAACGGCGCAACCGACCACATCGGCGCCCGCCTCTCGCAACGCGTCGACCGCAGTGAGCACACTTCCACCTGTAGTGGAGGTGTCCTCGAGAGCGAGGACGCGCCGGCCGGCGACGTCGGGCCCCTCAACCCGGCGCTGCAGGCCATGTGCCTTGTCACTCTTGCGGACGACGAACGCGTCGAGCGGTCGTCCCCCACGGGCAGCCGCCGCATGCAGCATCGCGGTGGCCACCGGGTCCGCGCCGAGGGTCAGCCCTCCCACGGCGTCGAACTCCCAGTCGTCGACGAGATCGAGGAGGACTCGGCCGACCAACGGTGCACCAGCATGGTGCAGCGTCAAACGACGGAGGTCCACGTACCAGTCGGCAACTTGTCCTGACGACAGCGTGACTCGTCCGTTGACCACGGCGAGGTCACGTACGAGTTTCAGCAGGTCGTCACGGTCGGTCATGTCCGAAGCGTACGCGCTAAACCTGCGCGGTGAATCGATGACCCGCACTCTCGCCGAAATTAATGGCCGTCAAGGGGACAAGGGTGAATACGAAGGTGATCGCAGCGATCACCGCGAGTGACACGAGAGACACCCGTGACGGCGGATGACGATCCACCGATGAGCGGTCGAGGAACCCGAATCTTGCTCTCATTAGATCGTTGCAATGCTCGATGCACGCTTCTGACCAGCACGAACACCCGAACGTACGGTACCCACCCGACCGGACGCCGCTGGGAGCGCTGCCAATCGGCCCATCAGCCGTTCGTACGTGACCACAATCATGTTCGATACACAGCAAAATCAATGCTTGTCATCAGGCACATATCGACGCCGAGCGGTGCCGAGATGGGCGTTAGCGCTCTTCGTGCCCGATGCGTCCCCTCGCGTCCCGGGCGATGCGGTGCAACAGCCGGCGCGGCGCGTGGCGCATCCCGAACACGCCCAGCCGGTTCTTCCAGCCCGGCACGCTGACCATCCGGCCCCGCCGCAGGTCCTTGAGCGCCGCCCGCACTACGGCGCCGGCGTCCATCCAGAGCCAGTCCGGCATCTTCGACGTGTCGATCCCGGCCGCGTCATGAAACTCGGTCCGGGTGTACCCCGGGCAGAGCGCCAGCACCCGCACGCCCGTCCCGTGCACCAGCTGGGCCTGCGACTCGCTGAAGTTGGTGACCCAGGCCTTGCTCGCCGGGTAGGTCGAGCCCGGCATCAGCGCCGCGAAGCCCGACGCCGACGAGACGTTGACGATGTCGCCCCGGCCCCGCTCGACCATGCCGGGCAGGGCGGCCAGCGTCAGGCGCATGACGGCGTGCACGTTGAGCCGCAGCAGCTCCTCCTCCAGCTCGGGCGTGGAGCGCAGGAAGGAGCGGTTGAGCGACCGCCCGGCGTTGTTCACGAGCAGGTCGATCGGGCGGTCCGCGGCGGACAGCCGGGCCGCGACGGCGCCGCAGCCCGCATCGGTGGCCAGGTCGGCAGCGAGCGGCTCGACCGGCACCGGAAGCTCGGCGGCGAGGGCGTGCAGGCGATCCTCGCGGCGGCCGACGAGCACGAGCCCGTATCCCTCGGCGGCGAGCTCGCGGGCGAACGCGGCGCCGAGGCCCGCGGTGGCGCCGGTGACGAGCGCGGTTGGTGGCATCGCGGCAGGCTAACGAATCGGGGGACCGGGTCGCCCCGGTCCCCCGATGAACACGATCAGACGTTCGGGGGCGGGTACCCACCCTGGCCCGAACCCGGCAGCGGCGGGTCCTGGGGCGGGTAGCCGGGGCTGGCGCCGGGCACCGGGGGCTCCCACTGCTGCTGCTCCTTGCGGAAGTACGGGTGCGAAGAGGGCAGGGCCAGCAGGATGATCGGCAGCGCGATCGCGATCACCAGCAGGATGCCCAGGATCGTGGTGACAGGCTCGTACCAGCCGGGCACGTCGGCGTACACGATCTCCTTGTAGCGGTCCCAGGTCGGCAGCGACGAGTTGGTGTCGCGGGCCGCCTCCCAGAGCGCCGACTGGAACAGCGCCGCGCCGAGGGCGAACACGCCACAGCACAGCGCGAGTCCGCCGACGACCCAGGTCAGCACCCGGGCGACCTGGTTGCCCCGGCCGACGAGGTAGCCGAGCAGCACCAGGACCACGATGATGATGAACCCGAAGATGACGGTGATCGTCGAGCCGATCCCGACCCCGGTGGTCGAGCTCATCTGGACGCCGGCCTCTTCGTAGACCCGCTTGGTGCCCTCGGCGATCTTGTTGGCGTAGAGGAGCTGGAGAACGACGCTGATCACTTCCAGCCCGGCCGCCACGAACAGCAGCGTCGAAGCGAGGCTGACGGTCGAGGGCCGGGCCCGGGCCGCAGGTGGTGTTGCGAACGACATCGAACGGATCTCCTCCCAGGGAAATGTCTGGGAATCACCGTATCGATGCCGCGCTAATCCCGCAGCCGCTCTTCCGCGTAGCGGGCGACCGTCGTGCTGCCCATGATGCAGCCCTGGAACGTCTTCACCTCGCCGCTCTGCCCGCGCAGCCGCTCCCAGGCCGAGCGGCCGGCCGCCGCGTCGACGTGGGTGAGCAGCTCGGCGGCGTAGACCTTGCCGGCCGGGGTGGCCTTGTCGAGCAGGGCCTCCAGCCGGGGCCGCAGGTCGTGGCCGTCCCGGCGCAGGGCCTCCTCGACGGCGAAGTACGCCTTGGTGGCCGGCAGGAGGGCGCCGGCGATGCCGACGCCACCGAATGCGAGCGTGTCGGCGGCGGCCAGGAGTTTCAGTTCCTCGTCGTACGCCTGCTTCTTCCACAGCATCTGCGGCACCCTCCCCGAGCTCGGACTAGCCGGCCGTGACCGTGAGCGTCTTCTTGTCGTCGGACAGGTCGACCACCACGCGGTCCCCGTCCCTGATCCCACCGGCCAGGAGCGCCTTGGCGAGCTGGTCACCGATCGACGTCTGGATCTGGCGGCGCAGGGGGCGGGCGCCGTACACGGAGTCATACCCAAGACTGGCCAGCCAGTCACGTGCCGGCTCCGAGACCTCCAGCGTGAGCCGGCGGTCGGCCAGCCGGCGACCCAGCGCATTGAGCTGAATCTCCACGATGGCCCGCAGGTCGGACGGCGACAGCGCGTTGAACACGACCATGTCGTCGAGCCGGTTGACGAACTCCGGCTTGAAGTGGCCCCGCACGGCGGCGATGACCGCGTCGCGGCGCTGCTCCGGGTTGAGCGTCGGGTCGTCGGCGAGCACCTCCGAGCCGAGGTTCGAGGTCAGGATCAGGATCGCGTTGCGGAAGTCGACCGTGCGGCCCTGCCCGTCGGTGAGCCGGCCGTCGTCGAGCACGGCCAGCAGCACGTCGAAGACGTCCGGGTGGGCCTTCTCGACCTCGTCCAGCAGCACCACGGTGTAGGGCCGGCGGCGCACCGCCTCGGTGAGCTGGCCGCCCTCCTCGTAGCCGACGTAGCCGGGCGGGGCGCCGACGAGCCGGGCGACCGTGTGCTTCTCGCTGTACTCGCTCATGTCGATGCGTACCATGGCGCGCTCGTCGTCGAAGAGGAACTCGGCCAGGGCCTTGGCCAGCTCGGTCTTGCCGACGCCGGTCGGGCCCAGGAACAGGAAGCTGCCGGTCGGCCGGTCGGGGTCGGCGATGCCGGCCCGGGCCCGGCGCACCGCGTCGGAGACGGCCTGGATCGCCTCGTCCTGCCCGATGACCCGGCTGTGCAGCGACTCCTCCATGCGCAGCAGCTTGACCGTCTCGCCCTCCATGAGCCGGCCGGCCGGGATGCCCGTCCAGGCGGCGACCACGGCGGCGATGTCGTCGGCCGAGACCTCCTCCTTGAGCATCGCGCCCGCCGACTGCAGGGCGGTGAGCTCGCGCTCGGCCTGCTCGAGCTCCTTCTGCAGGCCGGGGATCACGGCGTAGCGCAGCTCGGAGACCTTCTCCAGGTCGTTGTCGCGCTCGGCCCGCTCGGCCTCGCCGCGCAGCTGCTCCAGCTGCTCCTTGGTGTTGGAGATCTTCTGGATGTGCGCCTTCTCGTTCTGCCAGCGGTCGGTGAGCGCGCTCAGCGACTCGCGCTTGTCGGCGAGCTCGGCGCGCAGCCGGGACAGCCGCTCGGCCGAGGCCGCGTCCGGCTCCTTGGCCAGCGCCATCTCCTCGATCTCGAGCCGGCGGACGCTGCGCTCGACCTCGTCCACCTCGGTCGGCCGCGAGTCGATCTCCATGCGCAGCCGGGAGGCGGCCTCGTCCACGAGGTCGATGGCCTTGTCCGGCAGGAAGCGGTCGGTGATGTACCGGTCGGACAGCGCCGCCGCCGCGACCAGGGCCGCGTCGGTGATCCGGACGCCGTGGTGGACCTCGTAGCGCTCCTTGAGCCCGCGCAGGATGCCGATGGTGTCCTCGGTCGACGGCTCGCCGACCACGACGGGCTGGAAGCGCCGCTCCAGCGCGGGGTCCTTCTCGATGTGTTCGCGGTACTCGTCCAGCGTCGTCGCGCCCACCATGCGCAGCTCGCCGCGGGCCAGCATCGGCTTGAGCATGTTGCCGGCGTCCATCGAGCCTTCGCCCTTGCCGGCCCCGACCACGGTGTGCAGCTCGTCGAGGAAGGTGATGACCTGCCCGTTGGAGCCCTTGATCTCCTCCAGGACGGACTTGAGCCGCTCCTCGAACTGGCCGCGGTACTGCGCGCCGGCCACCATCGCGCCGAGGTCCAGGCTCACCAGCCGCTTGTCGCGCAGGGACTCCGGGACGTCACCGGCCACGATCCGCTGGGCCAGGCCCTCGACGATCGCGGTCTTGCCGACGCCGGGCTCGCCGATGAGCACGGGATTGTTCTTGGTACGCCGCGACAGCACCTGAATCACGCGCCGGATCTCGGCATCGCGGCCGATCACCGGGTCAATCTTGCCGTCGCGGGCGGACTGGGTCAGGTCGACGCCGTACTTCTCCAGCGCCTGGAAGGTCTGCTCCGGGTCGGCCGTGGTCACCTTGCGGTCGCCCCCGCGGATCTGCGGGAACGCGGCGACCAGGGTCTGCTCGGTGGCCCCGGCGTCCTTGAGCAGCGTGGCGACCGCGCCGCCGACCCGGGCCAGGCCGGCCAGCAGGTGCTCGGTCGAGGTGTACTCGTCGCCCAGCGGCCGGGCGATCTGCTCGGCGGCGGCGATGGCGTTGGCGAACTCGCGGGCCACGTTGGGCTCCACGACGCTCGAGCCGCGGGCGCTGGGCAGCCGCTCGACGGCATGCAGGGCGGCGCGGCGCACGTCGGCGGGGTTGGCACCCACGGCGCGCAGCAGCCCGGCGGCGGTCGAGCCGCCCGTGTCCAGCAGCGCCAGGAGCAGGTGCCAGGGTTCAACGGTCGCGTGTCCGCGCTGGCTCGCCGCGTCCACGGCGGCCTTGATGACCTCGCGACTCTTGGTGGTCAGGCGTTCGGCGTTCATCGGTTGGCCTCAGACTCCTCGTTCCCAGGTGGTCCTTCATGAGGTACGACACCCACGAGGTTGAGTCTATTCCACTCAAGTCTGAATTGCCGAGCGTTGCCCGCTGAGACTGCGGCAACTAAGGCCTGTTTGGTAACTGAGGCAGGACTGCGGCGGGCCCAGATTCCGCCTGCGCACACAGCGCGAAGGCCCGGTTACAACACCGGTAGCCGGGCCTCCGCGCTGCGCACGCAGACGAAATCTGGACTCCGCCGCAGCACCTACCCCAGTTACCAAACAGGCCTTAGCGCGACGACACACCCACGTGCGCCCAGTCGCACCCGTCGGCGGAGGCGGTGCAGAGCCAGACGTCGCCGGAGAGTTGTGCGGGGTACCCGAGAATCGTCTGCGCGTCGAGGCGCCGCAGCTGGAAGATCAGCCGGGCGCCGGGGTCGCGCACCCGTTGCCCCTCGTCGACGAGCCAGACACCCTGGCCACTGGCCACGAGCAGCTTGCCGCCGGGCAGCACCTCGGCGTTGAAGACCTGGGCGACCTCGCGCATCGCGGTCGACTCGACCCAGCCGGAGTTCGTGCGGTGCGCCGCGTACTGCGGCCCGACCAGCCACACGTCGGCCCCGTCGGGCGAGACCACGGGCCGGACGGTGGCGCTGGGCTGGGGCGCGGTCGCGCTGCCCTGCGCCTTCCAGGTGCGGCCCCGGTCGCCGCTGTTCCAGACGCTGATCGTGGTGCCGCCGGCGGGCGAGGCGCCGGCCGCGGCGGGCCCGCGAGCGGTCAGCCAGAGCGTGCCGTCGGCGGCCGCGGCCAGGCCGGTCCACTCGTGCTGGCCGGCCGGGCGGGTCGGCAGCGGGGACCGGTTGCCGTCGTCGCCCACGACCCACGGCTGGGCGTCGGCGCAGGTGTTGGTGCGCGCGTCCTGGCACCCGACGGAGTACTGCGGGTCGGCCAGGTTGAGCTCGACCGGCGGCGGGTCGAGGGGGCGGCGCTGGAACGTGCGGCCGGTGTCGCGGGAGACGAAGTACCCGTCGGGTGCGGCCTTGATGATCAGCACGTTGCCGCGGCCGAGGCGCATGTCCACGTCGATCGCGTCGTCGAAGGGCAGCTTGCGCTCGAGCCAGCTGTACCCGCCGTCGAGGGTGAGCACCAGCCCGGCCTTGCACGCGCCGCCCGCCACGCACGAGGTGAACAGCGCATAGCCGGTGCCGCCGTCGGCGAACTCGACCCCGCGGGGCGAGGTGCCCTTCGGGACCGGCACGACGTTCTGCCGGTCGAGCGGGTTGGCACTGGGGAAGGCGGTGGGAACGTCCTCGTAGGAGACGTCGTCGGCCGGGGGCTTCTCCGGCTCGGCGGTGCTGCCCGGCGCGCACGAGCCCGCGCTCAGCGTCGCGACCAGTGCGGCGGCGAGTGCGACGGCCAGAACCGGGCGCCGTTTCACCAGCGCCAGCGCAGGAACCTGCGTTGGTAGCGCACGCGGACGCTGCTGCTGCGCACCTCGCCGCCGATGCGGAAGACGATCCCGGAGCCGGCCGCGGCGTCGTAGGCGGCGGGCACCTTCTGCTTCAGGGAGCTCGAGTGCGGGGCGATGCTGTCGATGTCGGCGGTCGCGCCGCGGGGCAGCACCAGGTCGATGGAGCTGGAGCGGGCCTCCAGCCGCACCTCGACGAGCTGGGTGGTGAACTGGGCCTCGGTGAAGTCGAGCTTGACCGAGCCGGCCCGGGTGCTGATGAGCAGCCGCCGGGGCACCGTCCAGCGGCCGACCCGCTTGAGGCTGGATGCGCGGTTGCGGATCTCCAGCTGCTCGGGCGCGGCGATCGGGCCCTTCTGCGGCAGGTCCCCCACGTAGGGCTCGATTTCGCCGAACGTGCGGGAGCGCAGCACGCCGTCGACGCGCTCCTCGAACTCCGCCAACGTCAGCCGGCCCTCGGCCACCGCGGAGTTGAGCTGGGCGACCACGAGCTCACGCTCGGCGTCGGAGATGCGCATGTCCGGCCGGTCCGTGCTCACGCCGACACTCTAATCCCCGGCGGCGGCCAAAAACATCCGCGAGTCGTTCAGCTGATCCGGCGGGGCTGGCGCACCAGGCCGCCCTCACACCAGTCGTGGTAATCGAACAGGTCGGGCCGGGCCAGCAGCATCCGGACGTTGTGCGCCCAGGTGGTGAGCAGCTCGTCACCCTGGTCCTCGGCCTGCTCGGTGAACTTCTTCAGCCGGCGCTTGGGGTGGGCCCGGAAGTGCGTGCGGATGCCGTCGGCGGCGTAGATGTACAGACAGTGCAGCGCGAACCGGCGCGCCGGGCAGGCCGGGTCCATCGCCAGCTCGAACAGGGTGCCGATCAGCCGGTCGCCGGCCACCAGCAGATCCCAGTCGGGGGGCATCGTCGACAGCAGCGATGCGTCGGGGTGATAGGCCCACGCGCGCAGTTCAGCTGCGGTAGGGTCCACGGGGTTCTCGAAGCCCCGGAATCCGGCCTGTGTCACGCTCACCGTCAGCTCCCATGGCCCGCCGGGGTCCTGGTTTGGCGACAACTTAGCCCGCCATCAGGCGGCATGGGAAGAGCCGAAGTGCGTGCTCACCGTCGGTGAACCCCCATATAGATGGATTTGTCATCCTCTTGGGGCCTCCGGAGGCACAAAAAACGAGAGGCGCCTCGCAGATTGCGAGACGCCTCTCGAGGTGACCACACCCCTTGCGCAGGACCGCTCCGGTCAGCCTCCGGAACGAGCCGCACCATTCCCTGACCATGTGGTGCCCGCGGTCCGCGGGGCATAAACGTCGTTCAGGAGTTCTTGACCGGGCGCCATACGACGAGCGCGGTCTGGTGCTGGTTGGACGGGACCAGGTCGCGCCGCGGGAAGCCCGCCGCCTCGATCTGGGCCAGCCGGTGCCGCGTGCGGACGAGCTCCGCCTCCAGGTCGGCCACCCGCTGCCGCAGGTCGCCCACCATGCCCTCCAGCTCGATGATCCGCTTGATGCCGGCGAGGTTGACGCCCTCCTCCTGGCTGAGGCGCTGCACCTCGCGCAGCAGTGCGACGTCGCGCTCGCTGTAGCGGCGCCCGCCGCCGGCCGTCCGGCCGGGCTGCACCAGACCCATGCGGTCGTACTGCCGCAGCGTCTGTGGGTGCATCCCGGCCAGGCGGGCCGCGATCGAGATGATCAGCACCTTGGCGTCGGAGACCGCCTCGAAGCTGATGAAGACCGCGTGCTCGGTGGTCTCGTCATCGTTGTTCATAACTGCTGCGCTCCCGTGCGATCGCGTCGAGCCGCTCACGAGGAGCCGGCGGCGCCGCGGCCGCATAGTCGGACAGAGCCTGCCGCGCCTTCTCGGACAGCTCGGCCGGCACGTGGACGTCGATCGTGACCAGCAGGTCACCGACGTTGCCGTCGCGCCGGGCGACGCCCTTGCCGCGCACCCGCAACGTCCGCCCGCTCGGCGTGCCCGGGGGCACCCGCAGCGTCACGGTCGAGTCGAGCGTCGGCACGCGCAGGTCGGCCCCGAGAGCCGCCTCCGCGAACGTCACCGGCACCGTCAGCGTCAGGTCGTCGCCGGACCGGCCGAAGACCGGGTCGGGCCGGACCTTGATGAGCACGAACAGGTCGCCGGGCGACCCGCCCCGGGTGCCCGGCTCGCCGCGGCCGGCCAGCCGGATGCGCTGGCCGTCGGCCACGCCCGCCGGGATGCGCACGTTGATCGTGCGGGTCTTGGTGACCCCGCCGGTCCCGTGGCACTCCGGGCACTTCTCGTCGACGATGGTGCCCACGCCCTGGCACTCGCGGCAGGGCTCGGTGAAGCTGAACGAGCCCTGGTTGCTGCTCACGACCCCCATGCCGCGGCACTTCGGACACGTCCGCGGGGACGTGCCGGGCGCCGCGCCGTTGCCGTGGCAGGTCTCGCAGGTGCCGGGCGTGCGCAGGGTGATGGGCAGCGTCGCGCCCTGCACCGCGTCGGCGAAGTTGAGCACGACCTCGGTCTCGACGTCCCGCCCCCGGCTGCGCCGGCCGGTCGCCGGCTGGGCCCCGCCACCCGAGAAGATCGAGCTGAACAGGTCCGAGAAGCCGGCACCGCCGAAGCGCCGGTCACCGCCACCACCCGGCCCCGCCGGGCCGCCCGCGGCGGTCCCGGCGTTGCCGAACAGGTCGGTGAAGTCGAACCCGGGGCCGCCCGCGCCCGCCGGGCCACCGGCCCGGGCGTTGCGGCGGAACTGGCCCGCGCCGAACAGCGACCGCATCTCGTCGTATTCCTTGCGCCGAGCCGGGTCGGAGAGCACGTCGTACGCCTCCGACACCGCCTTGAACCGCTCCTCGGCCGCCGCGTTGTTGGGGTTGCGGTCGGGGTGCAGTTCGCGCGCGAGCTTGCGGTACGCCTTCTTGATCTCGTCGGTGGGAGCGGATTTGGTGACGCCCAGAACCGCGTAGAAATCCTTCTCCAACCAGTCCTTCGAACTCATTGCGCCACCTCCTCCAGCGTGCGTCTACTCCGGGTCGGCGACTGCGACCAGCGCCGGTCGCAGCAGCCGCTCGCCGAGGAGGTAGCCCCGCCGCATCACGTCGATGCAGGTCGGCTCGGTCACCTCGGCCGAGGTCAGATGGGCCACCGCCTCGTGGCGGGTCGGGTCGAACGGGTCGCCCTTGGCCCCGAAGACGGTCAGCCCGAACTTGGTCAGCGCGGCGATGAGCTGCTCGGCCACCGTTCCGAACGGCCCGACCAGGTCGCCGTGGTCGCGCGCCCGGTCCAGGTCGTCGAGGATCGGCAGCAGCGCGCCCAGCACGTTCGCACTGGCCTGCTCGACCACCAGCGCCCGGTCGCGGTCGACCCGCTTGCGGTAGTTGGCGTATTCGGCGGTCACCCGCTGCAGGTCCCGCGTGCGCTCGTCGAGCTCGGTGCGCAGGCCGGCCAGCTCCGCGCCCAGCCCGTGCTGGTGCGCGTCGTCGGTGGTGCCCTGCGCGGCCGCCTGGTTCGGTGCGTCCGCATCAGCACTGTGCTGTGGAGCGTGCACCGTGAACTCCTCGTCCACGATCTCGCCCTCCACCGGCTTCTCCTCCTCCGGCTCCCCCGCGGCCCCCGCCGTCACGGTCTCGTCGACCGTGACGGCGTCGGCCTCGGGCGCCTCCGGCGCGGCCGGCTCTTTGGCATCCGTCACTTCTTGTTGTCCTCGTCGATGATCTCGGCGTCGACGACGTCCTCGGGGCCGTTGCCGCCGGGCTGGGCGCCAGTGGCACCCGGACCGCCGGTCGCGCCGCCCGTGGCGCCGGCCGCGTCACCCGCGGCCTGCTGGCGCTGCTGCTCGTACAGCGCGCTGCCGGCCTGCTGCGAGACCTGGGCCAGCTTCTCGTGGGCCGCCTTGATCCGCTCGGTGTCGTTGCCGCCGAGCGCGCTGCGCAGGTCGCCGAGGGCCTCGTTCATCTGGTCCTTGGCCTCGGCCGGGATCTTGTCGCCGCTCTCGGCCAGGAACTTCTCGGTCTGCCACTGCAGGGCCTCGGCCAGGTTGCGGGTCTCGGCCTCCTCGCGGCGGCGCTTGTCCTCGTCGGCGTGGTCCTGCGCGTCGCGCATCATCCGCTCGATGTCGTCCTTCGGCAGCGCCGAGCCGCCGGTGATCGTCATCGACTGCTCCTTGCCCGTGCCCAGGTCCTTGGCGGACACGTGCACGATGCCGTTGGCGTCGATGTCGAAGGTGACCTCGATCTGCGGCACGCCACGCGGCGCCGGCGGGATGCCGGTCAGCTCGAAGGTGCCGAGGCGCTTGTTGTACGCCGCCATCTCCCGCTCGCCCTGGAAGACCTGGATGAGCACGGAGGGCTGGTTGTCATCGGCGGTCGTGTAGACCTCGGAGCGCTTGGTCGGGATGGTCGTGTTGCGCTCGACCAGCTTGTGCATGATGCCGCCCTTGGTCTCGATGCCCAGCGAGAGCGGGGTGACATCGAGCAGCAGGACGTCCTTGACCTCGCCCTTGAGGACACCGGCCTGCAGGGCGGCGCCGACGGCGACGACCTCGTCCGGGTTGACGCCCTTGTTGGGGTCGCGGCCGGTGAGCTGCTTGACCAGCTCGGTCACGGCCGGCATACGGGTCGAGCCGCCGACCAGGATCACGTGGTCGAGCTTGTTCACGTTGATGCCGGCGTCCTTGATCGCCGACTCGAACGGCACCTTGGTCCGGTCGAGCAGGTCCTGCGTCATCCGCTGGAACTCGGCGCGCGACAGCTGGGTGTCCAGGTGCAGCGGGCCGTCGGGGCCGGCGGTGATGTAGGGCAGGTTGATCGACGTCGTGGTGGCCGCGGACAGCTCGATCTTGGCCTTCTCGGCCGCCTCGCGCAGTCGCTGCATGGCCATCTTGTCGGCCGACAGGTCGATGCCGTGCTGGCCGCGGAAGGTCTTGACCAGGTGGTCGATGACCCGCTCGTCCCAGTCGTCGCCACCGAGGTGGTTGTCGCCGGAGGTCGACTTGACCTCCACGACGCCCTCGGCGAGCTCCAGGACGGAGACGTCGAAGGTGCCGCCGCCGAGGTCGAAGACCAGGACGGTCTGCTCCTTGGGGCCCTTGTCCAGGCCGTAGGCGAGGGCCGCGGCGGTGGGCTCGTTGACGATCCGCAGCACGTTGAACCCGGCGATCTCGCCGGCCTCCTTGGTGGCGGTGCGCTGGGAGTCGTTGAAGTATGCCGGCACGGTGATGACCGCGTCGGTGATCTGCTCGCCCAGGTAGGCCTCGGCGTCGCGCTTGAGCTTCATGAGCACCCGCGCGGAGATCTCCTGCGGGGTGTACTTCTTGCCGTCGATGTCGATGGCCCAGTTGGTGCCCATCTCACGCTTGACGGAGCGGATGGTCCGGTCCGGGTTGGTGACGGCCTGGCGCTTGGCGACCTCACCGACGAGCACCTCGCCGTTGCGGGCGAAGGCGACGATCGAGGGCGTCGTGCGCGCACCTTCGGCGTTGGCGATGACGCTGGGCTCGCCGCCCTCCAGGACACTGACCACCGAGTTGGTGGTTCCTAGGTCGATGCCGACCGCACGTGCCATAGCTGTTTGACCTCCATGCCACAGTCGACGGAGCCGCCGGCTGCGAAGTTGAGTGACTGTCACTCAATAGTGCCACGCGATGCTCGATCGTCAAGTGGAACCTTGAGTCTGCTAGACGCAACTACGGACGGCTCCGGGTGATTCCCGGAATGTGATTGCGCTTCGTGGCATCGATACGCACGCCCATTGCATGGCGCTGACGAGCCGCATCATGGACGATTTACCCGTGACCACACAGGGCGAGTCGGTGTCCGCCCGGTCGACGGGCCCGACCCCTTCGTCGGATGACCCCTCGTCCGGTCGTCCACCGCGCCCGCGTGACGCAGACGACACCCGCGACTCCCTCCAGGAGCGCCTCGTCGAGCTGCGCGACACCGTGCGCGCGACCAGGTTCGCTCTGCCGCTGCCCAGCGCCGAGCGGGCGAGCACCGTGGCGGCCGGCATGGTCGCCCAGCTCGACGACTACCTGCTGCCGCGGCTGGAGCGCCTCGACGCGCCGCTGCTCGTGGTCGTCGGCGGCTCCACCGGGGCGGGCAAGTCCACGCTGGTCAACAGCCTGGTCCGGACCCCGATCAGCCCGGCCGGGGTGCTGCGCCCGACCACCCGCGCCCCGGTCCTGGTCTGCCACCCGAACGACATGTCCTGGTTCTCCCGGGCCAACCTGCTGCCGTCGCTCGCCCGCACCAGCGGCCCGAGCGGCGACCCGCGCTCGCTCCAGGTGGTCTCGGCCCAGGCCCTGACCCCCGGCCTGGCCCTGCTGGACGCGCCCGACATCGACTCCGTCGTCGACGCCAACCGGCAGCTCGCCGGGCAGCTGCTGGCCGCGGCCGACCTGTGGCTCTTCGTCACCACCGCGGCCCGCTACGCCGACGCCGTGCCCTGGAACCTCCTGCACACCGCGCGCAACCGGGGCACCGCGGTCGCCCTGGTGCTCGACCGGGTGCCCGGCGGCGGGGCGGCGAACGAGATCGCCCCGCACCTGACGCAGATGCTGGAGGAGCACAACCTGGGCGGGGTACCGCTCTTCGTCCTCCCCGAGACCCGCCTGGACAGCCAGGGCCTGCTCGGCGAGGCGCAGATCGGGCAGCTGCAGGAGTGGCTGGGCCGGCTGGCCCGCGACGCCGAGGCCCGCGCCGCGGTGGTGCGCCAGACGGTCGGCGGGGCCATCGACGCCCTGACCGTCGACGTGGTGATCCTCGCCGCCGCGGCCGAGGACCAGGTCGCGGCGGCCGGCACGCTGCGCGAGGCGGTGCACGTCGCGTACCGCGCGGCCACCGAGTCGGTCGAGCACGGGATCCACGACGGGGCGCTGCTGCGCGGCGAGGTGCTGGCCCGCTGGCAGGAGCTGGTCGGCACCGGCGACATCATGCGCGCCCTGCAGGCCCGCGTGGGCAAGCTGCGCGACCGGGCGATCGCCGCGATCACCGGGCGGCCGGCCCCGGGCGAGCAGTTCCAGGAGGCCCTCGGCTCGGGCCTGGCCGTGCTGCTCAAGGCGGCCGCGACCGACGCCGCCGAGCGGGCCGGGACGGCGTGGAAGGCCCACCCGGCCGGGGCCGCGCTGCTGGAGGCCGCGCCGGGCCTGGTGCACCCCTCCGAGGACATCGACGAGCGGATCGACCGGCTGGTGCGCGACTGGCAGCGCTCGGTGCTCGACCTGGTGCGCACCGAGGCGGGCGACAAGCGGGTGGTCGCCAAGGCCAGCGCCTACGCCGTGAACGCGACCGGCCTGCTGGTGATGGTGAGCGTCTTCGCCGCGACCGCGTTCATCCCGACCGGGGCCGAGATCGCGGTGGCCGGCGGCACGACCATCGCGGCCCAGAAGGTGCTCGAGGCGATCTTCGGCGACCAGGCCGTGCGCCGGCTGGCCGAGCGGGCCCGGCAGAATCTCGGCGAGCGGGTGGCGGACCTCTTCGCGGCCGAGTCGGACCGGTTCCGCAGCGCCCTGACCGGCGCGGGCGTGGACGAGGAACTGTCACCGCGGCTGCGCTCGCTGAGCACCGCCATCCACCACGCCCGGCCGGAGGTCGATCGCACATGAACCGCGTGGAGCAGGTTCTGCGCTCGCCGCGCATGCGCCCGGAGGTCGATCGCCACATGAGCCTTGTGGAGCAGGTTCTGCGCTCGCCACGCATGCGCCCGGAGGTCGATCGCCACATGAGCCCTGTGGAGCAGGTTCTGCGCTCGCGCCCGGAGGTTGATCGAGGATGAGCCTCGTGGAGCGGGTCAAGCAGATGATGCCGAGGCAGCCCGTGAACGCGGATCGGCTGGTCACGCGGGTCGACGCGCTGCACCGGTTCGTCGCCGCGGCCGAGGGTCACGTGCCCGAGGACCAGTTGGTCAACGCCCGCACGGTGATCGACCGGTCGGGCGAGCGGCTGCGGCTGTCCCGGGCCCACACCGTCGTCGCGCTGGCCGGGGCCACCGGCAGCGGCAAGTCGAGCCTGTTCAACGCGGTCTCCGGGTTTCAGCTGTCCCGGGTCGGGGTGCGCCGCCCGACCACCGGCGTCGCCCACGCCTGCGTCTGGGGCCAGGCCGGGGCCGCACCGCTGCTCGACTGGCTGGGCGTCCCGCCGAACCGCCGGTTCACCCGCGAGAGCGCGCTGGACGGCGACGACCAGGCCGCGCTGCGCGGGCTGGTGCTGCTCGACCTGCCCGACTTCGACTCGGTCGAGGCCCGCCACCGCCTCGAGGTCGACCGGCTGCTGCGCCTGGTGGACCTGGTGGTCTGGGTGCTCGACCCGCAGAAGTACGCGGACCGGCTGGTGCACCAGCAGTACCTCGCCCAGTTCCAGCGGCACCGCGACGTCACGGTGGTCGTGCTCAACCAGGCCGACCGGCTCAACCGGGCCGACGCCGAGCGCCTGCTGACCGACCTGCGCCGGCTGCTCGACGAGGACGGCCTGGGCGGAGTGCCCGTGTTCGCCACCTCGGCCAAGGGCCAGCCCGGCCTGGGCCAGCTGCGGGTCGCGCTGGAGCGCACGGTCGCCGACCGGCAGGCCGCGCTCCTGCGCCTCAACGGCGACGTCACCGACGCCGTCGCGGCCCTGCAGCCGCTGGTCGTGGCCGGGGCGAAGGTCTCCGCGGGGGTACCGCAGCCGACCGTCGACCGCCTCTCCGGCGCGCTCGCCGAGGCCGCCGGCGCCCCGATCGTGGCCGCGGCGACCGAGCGCACCTACCGGCACCGGGCCACCGCGTCGCTGGGCTGGCCGATGCTGCGCTGGGCCCGCCGGCTGCGCCCGGACCCGCTCAAGCGCCTGCACCTGGAGGCCGGCCCGATCGCGCGCCCCGAGGCCACCTCGCTGCCCGAGTCCAGCGCGGCCCAGAAGGCGGCCGTCACCCTGGCCGCCCGCGAGGTCGCGGCCAAGGCGTCCGAGGGGCTGCCGGAGCCGTGGCCGGGCGCCATCACCACGGCGTCCCGCTCGCGGGTCGACGACGTGCCCGACGCGCTCGACGTCGCCCTCGCCTCGGCCGACCTGGGCCTGGCCCGCAAGCCCTTCTGGTGGAGCCTGATCGGCGGCCTGCAGTGGCTCGGCGCCGCGGTCGCGCTGGCCGGCCTGGTCTGGCTCGCCGTGCGGGCCGTGTTCGCGCTGCTGGGCCTGCCCAACGTGAGCGGGCCGACGGTCGGCTCCGGCATCCCGCTGGCCACCCTGCTGCTCGGCGGCGGACTGCTGTTCGGGCTGCTGCTCGCGGTCGTGGTGCGCCCGTTCGTCGCCCTCGCCGCCCGCCGCGCCCGGGCCCGGGCCGAACGGCGGCTGCGCAACGCGATCGGCGGGGTCGCCCGCACCCACATCGTGGCCCCGGTGGAGGAGGTCCTGCGCTCGTACGATGACGCGCGTGAAGCCCTCGCCGCCGCTGCCGCGTAAGCTCGCCCGTCCCGTCCGGCGGCTCGGTTTCGCCGCTCTGGGCCTGGTCAACCTGGTCTGGGGCGGCTGGGCGGTCGCGGCCCCGCAGCACTTCTTCCGCACCTTCCCCGGCTTCGGGCTGCACTGGACGGCGTCGTACCCTCCGTTCAACCAGCACCTCACCGTCGACCTCGGCGCCACCATGCTCACCCTCGCCGTCCTCTTCGCGGGCGCGGCGATCGCCGACCAGCCCGCCGTCAGCTGGCTGGCCGGAATCGCCACCGCCGTCTTCGGAACGCTGCACTTCGGCTACCACGCCCTGCACGCCGGGCACATGGACACCGCCGACCGGATCATGAGCCTGCTCAGCCTGATCGGCGGAGCCGTACTCCCACCCGCACTCGCCGCGACCCATTCTCTGGAAGAGTCGGAGTAGATGGACCTCCAGTACTTGCGTGAGCACCCGGCGCAGCTGCCCGTCTTCATCAAGCACCAGCGCATCCGCGAGACGCCGGTGCCGGGCGGCTCGATCTGCACCGCCCAGCGGCTCACCCTCGACGACGGCGGCTCCCTGTTCGCCAAGTCCCTGGCCGACCCGCCCCCGGGCTTCTTCGCCGCCGAGGCCGCCGGCCTGCGCTGGCTGCGCGCGGCCGGCGCGGCACCGGTACCCGAGATCATCGCCGAGCTGCCGGACCTGCTGGCCCTGGAGTGGATCGACCACGGCGAGCCCACCGTGCGCGGCGCCGAGGAGCTCGGGCGCGGCCTGGCCGGCCTGCACCGGGCGGGCGCCGACGCGTTCGGGGCGCCGTGGCCCGGGTACATCGGCACCCTGCCGCTGCCCAACGAGCCCTCGACGCTGCCGTGGGGCGAGTGGTTCGCGCAGCAGCGGCTCCGCCCGTTCCTCGAGGCCTCCACCGAGGCGCTCACCCCCGACGACATCGCCGAGGTCGAGCGGGTCATCGCCGGCATCGGCAGCTACGGCGGGGACGAGCCGCCCAGCCGCATCCACGGCGACCTGTGGCCCGGCAACGTGCTCTGGGACGACCAGGGCCGGGGCTGGCTGGTCGACCCGGCCGCGCACGGCGGGCACCGCGAGACCGACCTGGCCCTGCTCGGCCTGTGGGGCGGGGTGCCGCACCTCGAGCGCCTCCTCGCGGCCTACCGGGAGGCGTGGCCCCTCGCCGACGGCTGGCAGGAGCGAATACCACTGCATCGCTTGTACTTGATGCTGGTCCACACCGCGCTCTTCGGTGCCGCCTATCGCGACTCCGTTCGGGCACTGCTTCGCGCGCTGTGAACCGGGTACCGTTCGAACCATGACCCGTTTGGCGCCGCACGAACCCCCGGGGGCCGCTCTGGCCGACCGGTTCGGGCGGGTGGCGACCGATTTGCGGGTCTCGCTGACCGACCGGTGCAACCTGCGCTGCACGTACTGCATGCCCGCCGAGGGCCTGGACTGGCTGCCCAACCCGGCCCTGCTCACCGACGCCGAGGTCGTACGCCTGATCGACGTCGCCGTGCACCGCCTCGGCGTGACCGACGTGCGCTTCACCGGCGGCGAGCCGCTCCTGCGCCGCGGGCTGACCGAGATCGTGCGCGCGGTCGCCGCGCTGCCGGGCCGCCCGCGCATGATGCTCACCACCAACGGCATCGGCCTGGCCCGCCTGGCCGCGCCCCTCGCGGAGGCCGGGCTCGACCGGGTCAACGTCTCGCTGGACACCACCGACCCGGCCCGGTTCAAGGCCATCACCCGCCGCGACCGGCACGCCGACGTGCTCGCCGGGCTGGCCGCGTCCGCCAACGCCGGCCTGCTGCCGGTGAAGATGAACGCCGTCCTGCTGCGCGGGATCAACGACGACGAGGCCGTGCCGCTGCTCGACTTCGCCCTCGCCCATGGGTACGAGCTGCGCTTCATCGAGCAGATGCCGCTCGACGCGGGCCACACCTGGCGCCGCGAGGAGATGATCACCGGCGCGGAGATCCTGGCCGCCCTCCGCACTCGGCACGTGCTGGAGCCAGATCCCTCGACCCGCGGCGGCGCCCCGGCCGAAACGTGGGTGGTCGACGGCGGCCCGGCGAAGGTCGGCGTGATCGCCAGCGTGTCGAGCCCGTTCTGCGGGGCGTGCGACCGGACCCGCCTCACCGCCGACGGCGCCGTGCGATCCTGCCTGTTCAGCCAGGACGAGACGGACCTGCGCGGCGCCCTGCGCGGCGGGGCGACCGACGAGGAGCTGGCCGACCTGTGGCGCAAGGCGATGTGGGCCAAGCCGGCCGGCCACGGCATCGACGACCCGAAGTTCCTGCAGCCCGCCCGGCCCATGTCCGCCATCGGAGGATGACCCACTTGCTGCTCGTCCGTTACTTCGCGGGGGCCCGCGCGGCCGCCGGCGTGCCCGAGGAGAAGGTCGAGGCCGCCAGCCTCGCCGACCTCGTGGCCACCGTCACCGCCGACCGGCCGCGCCTGGCCGGTGTGGTGACCGCCTGCTCCTTCCTGGTCGACGGCACCGCCTGGCGGGACCGCGAGGCCGCCCTTCCCGCGACCGCCACGGTCGACGTGCTGCCCCCCTTCGCGGGCGGCTGAGCCGGGTGATCGCCGTCCTGTTGGTGGTCGTGCTCCTGGTCGTCGGAGCCATCCACTGGTACCTCTGGAAGCGCCTCGTCAAGGACACCACCCACTCGCGCCGGGCCCGGGTGACCGGCTCGATCGTGGCCGTGCTCCTCGCCCTGGTCATCCCGGTCACGCTGGCCCTCTCTCGCGCGCTGCCGCTCGCGAAGCAGCCACTCGTCGCCTGGCCCGGGTTCCTGTGGCTCGCGCTGATGTTCTACCTCCTGGTCACGCTGCTGATCCTGGAGATCCCGCGGCTCGCGATCCGTCTCTGGCAGCGCCGCTCGGCGAACACGCCGGCGACCGCGGCTCTGGAGCCGGTGCCCGCGGGTGAGGCCCTTCCGTCCGAGGCACCGCCCGTGCCTCCCGCGCCGACCGAGCCGGGGTTCGATGCGTCGCGGCGGTTGTTGCTGGGGCGGTCGCTCGCCGTCACCGCGGGCGTGTTGTCGGCGGGGGCCGTGGGCATCGGGGTGTACCAGGCGAAGAGCGCCCCCAACCTCAAGCGCGTCCCGATCGCCCTGAAGAAGCTGCCCGCCAGCATGGACGGGTTCCGCATCGCGGTGGTGTCCGACATCCACCTCGGGCCGCTGCTCGGGCGCTCGCACACCGAGCGGATCGTGCGGATGATCAACTCGGTGGACGCGGACCTCGTGGCCGTCGTCGGGGACCTCGTGGACGGCAGCGTGGCCGAGCTGGGCAGCGCCGCCGAGCCGCTGCAGGACCTGCGCGGCAAGCACGGCGCGTTCTTCGTGACCGGCAACCACGAGTACTTCTCCGGCTACCAGGAGTGGGTCGACGAGGTGAACTCGCTCGGGGTGCGCGTGCTGCGCAACGAGCGGGTCGACATCCTCGGTCTCGACCTCGCCGGGGTGAACGACCTCAGCGGCGAGGACGTCGGCGACGGCCCCGACTTCGGCAAGGCGCTCGACGGCCGCGACACCAGCCGGCCGGTCGTGCTGCTCGCCCACCAGCCGGTCCAGGCCCACGACGCGGCGAAACGCGGCGTCGACCTGCAGCTGTCGGGTCACACCCACGGTGGGCAGATGGTGCCGTTCAACCTGCTCGTCGGGCTCCAGCAGCCGGTCGTGGCCGGGCTCGGCACCGTCGACGGGACTCAGGTGTACGTCACGCGCGGTGCCGGTTTCTGGGGCCCGCCGGTGCGATTCGGGGCACCTCCGGACATCTCGATCGTCGAGCTGCACGGCGCGTAGCCAGCGACTGGTGGGGCGCCTGTGACAGGATGCAGCGTGCCTTCGAACGTCGCCTCCGACTCGTTCGTCGCGGACCTGCACATCCACTCCAGGTACTCCCGGGCGTGCAGTCGCGACCTCAGCATCGAGACGCTCACCTGGTGGGCGCGGCGCAAGGGCATCGCCCTGCTGGGCACCGGCGACTTCACCCACCCGGCCTGGTTCGACCACCTGCGCGAGGCGCTGGTCCCGGCCGAGCCGGGGCTCTACCGGCTGCATCCCGACCGCGAGGCCGACGTCCTGCGCAAGCTCCCGCCGCGCCTGGGCGTGGCCGACTCGGCCGTGCGGTTCATGCTCTCGGTGGAGATTTCGACGATCTACAAGCGCGGCGACCGTACCCGCAAAGTCCACCACCTGATCTATCAGCCCGACTTCGACGCGGTGAGCCGCTTCAACACGGCGCTCGGGCGGATCGGCAACCTCGGCTCCGACGGCCGGCCGATCCTGGGCCTCGACTCCCGCGACCTGCTGGAGATCACCCTCGAGGCGAGCCCGGACGGCTTCCTGGTGCCCGCGCACATCTGGACGCCCTGGTTCTCCGCCCTCGGCTCGAAGTCCGGCTTCGACGCGATCGCCGACTGCTACGCCGACCTGGCCGAGCACATCTTCGCCGTGGAGACCGGCCTCTCCTCGGACCCGGAGATGAACTGGCGGGTGTCGTCGCTGGACAAGTACCGGCTGGTCTCGAACTCCGACGCGCACTCCGCCCCGGCGCTGGCCCGGGAGGCGACGCTGCTGCACGGCGAGCTGTCCTACACCGGCGTGCGCGACATGCTGCGCACCGGCGACGGCCTGGTCGGCACGCTCGAGTTCTTCCCGGAGGAGGGCAAGTACCACGCCGACGGGCACCGCGCCTGCGACGTGAACTGGGCCCCGGCCCGCACCCGCGAGGCCCAGGGCCGCTGCCCGGTCTGCGGCAAGCCGCTCACCGTCGGCGTCCTGCACCGCGTCGAGGAGCTGGCCGACCGGCCCGAGGGGTACGCCCCGGCCGGCGCCCCCGACGTCACCCACCTCATCCAGCTGCACGAGATCCTCGGCGAGATCAACGGCGTCGGCCCGAAGTCCAAGACGGTCGACGACAAGCTGTCCGCGCTGGTCGCGGAGCTCGGCTCGGAGCTGTCGATCCTGCGCTCGGTGCCGATCGAGGACATCGCCCGGGCCGGCGGCGAGCTGCTCGGCGAGGGCATCGCGCGGCTGCGGCGCGGCGACGTGCGGCGGACCCCGGGCTACGACGGGGAATACGGCGTCATCAAGCTGTTCGACCCCGCCGAGCTGCGGACGGGCGGGCAGGAGGACGTGCTGTTCGACGTACCGATGCCGGCTCTTCCGAAACAGCGCAAGGCCGAGCCCACGGTGAAGGCCCAGCCCCGCAAGCGGCGCAGCGCACCCGTGGAGGCCGCGCCGCCGCCCCCGCCCATCTCGGCGCCGCCGTCCCCGCACGAGCCGCTCGAACCGATGCTCGCCGGCATGGAGGAGGTCGGCACGGGCCTGCTCGACCGGCTCGACGCGCTGCAGCGGGTGGCGGCCTCCGCGCCCGGCGGCCCGCTGCTGATCGTGGCCGGCCCCGGCACCGGCAAGACGCGCACGCTGACGCACCGGGTCGCATACCTCTGCGCCGAGCTGGGCGTGTTCCCGGAGGACTGCCTGGCCATCACGTTCACCCGGCGGGCCGCCGAGGAGCTGCGCGAGCGCCTGGAGGTGCTGCTCGGGCCGGTCACCGAGGCGGTCACCGTCTCCACGTTCCACGCGCTGGGCCTGGCGATCCTGCGCGAGAACGCGGCCGCGGTCGGGCTCACCCCGCAGTTCCGCATCGCCGAGGACTCCGACCTGCTCGCGGCGCTCGAGCCGCTGTCCGAGCGGGAGGCCCGCAAGGCGCTCGCGGCGATGGAGGACGGCACCCGCGAGACGCTGGCCAAGGCGCTGCGGGCCCGCGACCTGGTCGCGCTGGACGAGCTGCTCACGCTCACCGTGGACCTGCTGCGCGAGACGCCGGCCCTGGTCGAGCGGTATCGCGCCCGCTGGCGCTGGATCTTCGTGGACGAGTACCAGGACGTCGACCCGGTGCAGTACGAGCTGCTCGGCCTGCTCTGCCCGCCCGGCGGCAACCTGTGCGCGATCGGCGACCCCGACCAGGCCATCTACGCGTTCCGCGGCGCCGAGGTCTCGTTCTTCCTGCGCTTCGCGGCCGACTTCTCCACGCCCGACGTGGACGCCCGGGTGGTCCGCCTGACCCGCAACTACCGCTCATCGGCGCCGATCCTGGCCGCCGCCGTGCAGGCCATCGCCCCGACGACGCTCGTGCCCGGCCGCCGGCTGGACCCGGCCCGGCTGGACCTCGAGGCGCCGATGGTCGGCCTGTACCCGGCCGGCTCGGTCGCGGACGAGGCCGATTTCGTCGTCCGTACCGTCGACGAACTGGTCGGCGGCCTGTCGCACCGCTCGCACGACGGCCGGGTCGACTCCCGGGCCGCCGTCGGCGCGATGTCCTTCTCCGACATCGCCGTGCTCTACCGCACCGACGCCCAGGCCGCACCGATCGTCGACGCGCTCAGCCGGGCCGGTGTGCCGGTGCAGAAGCGCTCGCACGACCGCCTGCTCGACCGCCCCGGCGTGGCCGCGCTCGCCCGTGAGCTGCGCTTCGCCGACGGCCTCGGTGGCTCGATCGCGGCCCGGGTCCGGCTGGCCGGCCAGGTGGTGGCGAGCCGGTGCGGCACGCTGGACACCGACCTGATGGCGCTGTCCGAGGCCGACGTGTGGAATGCCGTCGACCTGATGACCCCGCTCGCGCTGCGGGCCGGCGCCGACCTCGACGAGTTCCTGGGCGCGCTGGCCACCGGGGCCGAGGTGGACGGCTGGGACCCGCGGGCCGATCGGGTGAACCTGCTGACCCTGCACGCCTCGAAGGGCCTGGAGTTCCCGGTCGTCTTCCTGGTCGGGGTGGAGGACGGCCTGCTGCCGCTGCGCCCGTTCGCCGGCGCCCAGTCGACCGACGACGACGTGGCGGAGGAGCGGCGGCTGTTCTTCGTCGGGCTGACCCGGGCCCAGGACCGCTTGTTCGTGTCGCACAGCCGGACGCGGTTCCGGTTCGGGTCGGAGCGCGAGATGGCGGTGTCGCCGTTCCTTGCCGCGATCGACCCGGGCCTGCTGGAACGCCGCGGCCCGGCCGCGCCGCGCCGGCCCAAGGATCGGCAGCTCCGTCTGATCTGAACCTCTTTTGGCGCGGATCCGTGAGGTGAGGGGGGAGGTGGTTGGCGCTACCGTTGCTGCATTGACGCCGATAGGCTCACCAAGCCGACCACCGGCCGCAGGACCAGGAGGAGACATCATGTCGGGTTACGGACCGCCGGGCGGACCGTACCAGGGTCAACCTCAGGACCCTTGGGGCCAGGGACAGGGCCAAGGGGGCGGTAACCAGGACCCCTATGGCGACCAGGGCTACGGCCAGGGCCAGCAGCCCTCGTGGGGCCAGCCGGACCCGTACCCGGGCCAGGGCGGCGGGCGAGGCGGCGGCGGTGACCGCGGCTACGGCCAGGGCGGCGGCTACGGCCAAGGTGGTGGCGGCGGTGGCGGTGGCTACGGCGACCGTGGCTACGGCGGCCCGAACGGCCCCAACACCGGCTACGGCAACCAGGGCGGCTACGGCAACCAGGGCGGCTACCGCGACCAGGGCTACGACGACCGGCGCGGCGGGTACGACGACCGCACCTACCAACAGCCGGGCGGCGGCTACCAGCCCTACGGCAACGAGCCGGGCTACGACGACCCGAACCCGCAGTGGGGCCCGCCCCCGGAGCCGGAGAAGAAGAAGCGCTCGGGCGGCACGATCGCGCTGGTCGTGTTCCTCGTGCTGCTGCTCTGCGGCGGCGGTGGCGTCGGCGTGTACTACTACGTCCTGAAGGACAAGAAGACCGACTCCAACCCGCCCGCGGCCCAGTCCTCGACGAAGGCCGACCCGTCGGCCAACGCGGGCGGCGGCGGGCAGACGACGGCCCCGAGCACGGCCGCGTCGCCCACCAAGGGCGGGGTGTCGGCCGGCGATGCGGCCTCGGTCCAGGTCGGCGAGTGCCTCAAGAACATCGGCACGAGCAACGACAAGCCGCAGATGCAGAAGATCCAGTGCGGGCCGGGCGCCTACGAGGTGCTCAAGCGCATCCCCGGGACGACCGACAAGAACAAGTGCGAGGGCACTCCGGGGTACTCGCACAACTACTTCTTCGACAGCCCGGTCGACTCCAACGACTTCGTGCTCTGCCTGAAGCTGCGCAGCTGACCAGCGGTTTTACCGAAGGCCTGGGCCCTCGCCCGGGCCTTCGGCGTTTTTGGGCCCCCTTGCTACAAGCCCCCAAAGGGGTGTAGTACATTAGTTCGAGCCCGCCATCGAACAGCTGTTCGGTAGTCTGACGATGGCGCCTTATAAGGCTGTCTTGCGCCTGCGCTAGAAAGCCGTAGATGCTCCACGACGACACGCCGTAGAGGTTCCTCTACGCGGTTCTAGCCTGCGCGCTAGAAAGCCCGATACTCTCCGATTCGTGGACCCGGTTCGCAATCCTTATGCGCCCGGCGCCGGTCAGCGCCCTCCTGAGCTGGCCGGACGCGATCGTGAGCTGCACGCCTTCGAGGTCGTGCTGGAGCGCGTGGCCCGCGGGCGGCCCGAGCGGTCGCTCATGCTCACCGGCCTGCGCGGCGTCGGCAAGACGGTGCTGCTGAACACCCTGCGCTCGGAGGCCATCTCGCACCTGTGGGGAACCGGCAAGATCGAGGCGCGGCCGGACCAGTCGCTGCGCCGCCCCGTCTCGGCGGCCCTGCACATGGCCGTCCGGGAGCTGGCGCCGCAGCACCGCGCGCCCGACCGGATCGACGAGTTCCTCGGGGTGCTCAAGGCCTTCGCGCTGCGCGAAGACCCCCGCAAGCCCCCCTCCAAGCTGCGCGACCGCTGGCAGCCCGGGATCGACGTGCCCGCGGCGACCGGGCGGGCCGACTCCGGGGACATCGAGATCGACCTCGTCGAGCTGTTCACCGATGCGGCGAGCGTGGCCAGCGATGTGGGTACCGGCGTCGCGCTCTTCATCGACGAGCTGCAGGACCTCTCGGTGGACGACGTCTCGGCCCTGTGCGCCGCGTGCCACGAGCTGTCCCAGACCGGTGCGCCGCTGATCGTGGTCGGTGCCGGGCTGCCGCACGTGCCGGCGCTGCTCTCGGCCTCGAAGTCGTACTCCGAGCGGCTCTTCCGCTACCAGCGCATCGACCGCCTCGACCGGATCGCGGCCGACCTGGCCCTCACCGCGCCGGCCGAGCGCGAGGAGGTCGAGTACGAGGCGAAGGCGCTCGACGCGCTGTACGAGGCGTCCGGCGGCTACCCGTACTTCGTGCAGGCGTACGGCAAGGCGACCTGGGACCACGCGCCGCGCTCCCCGATCACGGCCGCCGACGTGCGGGTGGCCGCGCCCGAGGCGGAGGCGGAGCTGGCGGTGGGGTTCTTCGGCTCGCGGTACGAGCGGGCCACCCCGGCCGAGCGCGAGTACATGCGCACCATGGCGACCCTGCTGCCGGCCGTCGACGTGTCGGAGGCGGTGCCGACCGCGGAGATCGCCCGCACCCTGGGCCGCAAGCCCGCCAGCCTGTCACCGGCCCGGGACGCGCTGATCAAGAAGGGCCTGATCTACTCGGGGGAGCGGGGGACAGTGGCGTTCACCGTCCCCCACTTCGCGCGCTACCTGCGGACTCAACCCGCGGAGTGACGTTCCATGAAGGCCCGTAGGTCGCGCCGCTCGATCGCGGCCGCCATCAGCTCCGGGAACACGTCCGGGGTGCAGGCGAACGCGGGCACCCCGAGCGCGGCCAGCGCCGCCGCGTTCTCGCGGTCGTAGTCCGGCGCGCCCTCGTCGGACAGCGCCAGCAACGTGATCACCTGCACGCCGGCCGCCGTCATGGCCGCGACCCGGCGCAGCATCTCCTCGCGCACGCCGCCCTCGTACAGGTCGCTGATCAGCACGAAGATCGTGTCCCGGGGGCGGGTGATGAGCTGCTGCCCGTACGCGATGGCCCGGTTGATGTCCGTGCCCCCGCCCAGCTGCGTGCCGAACAGCACGTCGACCGGGTCGCTGAGCCGATCGGTGAGGTCCACGACGGCGGTGTCGAACACGACCAGCGACGTCTTGAGCGAGCGCATCGAGGCGAGCACCGCCGCGAACACCCCGGAGTAGACGACCGAGGCCGCCATCGAGCCGGACTGGTCCACGCACAGCACGATGTCGCGCTGCACGGCCTGGGCCCGCCGCCCGTACCCGATGAGCCGCTCCGGCACGATGGTCTTCTGCGCGACCTGGTAGTGCCGCAGGTTCGCCCGGATCGTGCGGTTCCAGTCGATGTCGTGGTGGCGGGGCCGGTTGATCCGCGCGGCCCGGTTCAGCGCTCCGCTCAGCGCCGTGCGCGTCGGCTGGGCGACCCGCCGCTCCAGCTCGGCGACGACCTTGGCCACCACCTTGCGGGCGGCGCGCTTGCTCTTGTCGGGCATGACCCGGTTCAGCGAGAGCAGCGTGCCCACGAGGTGCACGTCGGGCTCGACGGCGTCGAGCATCTCGGGCTCCAGCAACAGGCGGGTGAGGTTGAGCCGCTCGATCGCGTCGGCCTGCATGACCTGCACGACCGTCGAGGGAAAGTACTGCCGGATGTCCCCGAGCCAGCGCGCCACCCGCGGGGCGGACGCACCGAGGCCGGCCCCGCGCTGGTTCGGCGTACCGTCGCCGCCGTGGTCGTAGAGCGCGCCGAGCGCCGCATCGACCGCCGCGTCCGTCCCGGTCAGCCCGAACCCGGTGCCCTCCGCACCGGGCGCACCGCCCAGGGCCAGTCGCCACCGCCGCAGCCGCTCGTCGCCCGGGTCCTCATCCATGCAGTTCCCTCCCCAGCAACCGGGCCGCGACCGGGAGCAGCAACGCCCCGCGGGCCGCGTCCACCTCGTCCTCGTCCCCGGCACCGGGGCGGGCCGACCCGATGTGCGCCGCCCGCTCGCCGATCATCCGCCGCTGCGGCGCCGGATAGCCGCTGAACGTCCGCCGCAGCAGGGGCAGCACCTCCACGAACGCCTCGGCCGGAATGCCCGTGAGCCACGCGTCGACAAGAGCCAGAAGCCGCTCATCGTGTACCAGCAGCAGTCCGTCCCCCGCCAGAAAGCCCTCGATCCACGCGGCGGTGCGCGCGACCGGCACGCCCACCGTCAGGACCAGCGCCATCCGGTTGCCGATCTCGTCCGAGTCGACCGCGCCCGCGTCCAGCAGCAGCCGGTTCATCCGCCCGGTCAGCAGTCCGTGCAGGTCGTCCCGGGTGGACAGCCCGGCCAGCACCCCCTGCCACCGCTCCTGCGCCTCGGCCTCGTCGACCAGCGCGAGCGCCGCCTGCACCCCGTCGATCCGATCCCGCATGACCGCCGCCGCCGTGTCGTCGAGCCCCCCGACGGCCGCCGGCAGCCCGACACAGATCCGCGTGATCATGCCGAGCGTCACCTCGCGCAGCGCGGACAGATCCGTGCCCCGCACGTCCCCGTACCGCAGCGTCCGCGCCAACGCCGGCAACGCATCCATCAGGTGCGCCACGTCCGCGTCGAGCGCCATCCGCTCGTCGAGCGCGTCGAGCACACCCGGCAGGGCATCCGGCAGATCCGCGAGCAGGCACCGCTCGACCAGCGCCGTCACATCGGCCAGCGTCGCCGCCGACGCCGCCAGCTCGGCGACGCGCGCGGTGGCGGCCTCGAGGACCGTCGTCCCGTACGCCCCGGCCTCGACGAGATCCACCGCGAACTCGGGCTGCCAGGCGATCTCCCACTCCTCGCGGAAGGTCCCCTTCCCCTTCGCCGCCGCGAGCACCTTGCCCCACTCGACCCCGAGCAGCCGCAGCCGATGCAACAACCGGCTCCGGTCCAGATCGAACGGTTGCCGCAGATCGAGCTTGAGCTCCCGCCGCTCCACCCGGGGCGGCAGCCGCAGCCGTCGCTGGCTTCCCGCCACGTCCCGCGCAATCGGTACGCCCGGCGTCTGATCCGGCACCCGCCCCAGCCGATCCCCGACCACGAGCCGCCGATTGATCAGCGCCAGCCGCAGATCGTCCCCGTCGCACAGCACCGCATGAGCCGCATCGGTCACCTCGGCCAACCCGGCCAGGGGCCGCCCCCGCATCGTCGCCAACGCCTGCGCGAGCCGAGTCGCCTCAATCACGTGCGCGCTCGACACCGGAACGCCGTCCTTGCGCAGCACCCCGGCCGCCCGCACGAGCCACCGCTCGATCACGTGCTCATCGACAGCGGTGAACAGATGGTGGTACCACCCGGGCGACCGCACTCCCGCCCCGTACCCCTGCCACGACGCCAACCGCGCGTGCGTCCACGGCACCCACGTCATCGCCACCTTGACCTTGCCCAGCCCCCGCACGACCGCCGCATCGGCCGACGCACTGGGCAACGGCCCCGTCAGCGCGGGCACATGCCAGGCCCCACACACGACGGCGACGCGCTCGAACTCCTTGAGCGCTCCCCGCAGCCCGATCCGCATGTACGCCTCACGCCGCTCCTCCTCGACCCGCTCCGCCTCGTCGGGCTCCGGCGCGTGCGCCCGCACGACGGTCATGGCTTCGGCAATGGCCCCGAACGGCGCCACCGCCGCCGCGAGTTCCTCCTCGGCCGACGGGCTTGGTGGTGAGGAACGGTTCGAAGATGCGGGCGCGGACGTCGCCGGGCTCCACTCCCCGCCGTCGAAGCGGCCCTCGACTCCAGGCGTGGAACTGCCCTCGGCTCCGGACGCGGAACTGCCCTCAGCTCCAGGTGCGGAACTGCTCTCGACTCCAGGCGCGGAACGGCCTTGCGCACCGTTGCCGGGACGGACTTCGACAGCCGGCGCGGGGTGGTTGAACCGGTGCTCGACGACGTCTTCCCACCACCGCTCGGGATCGTCGTACCCGGCCGCTTCGGCAAGCGCTCCGATCGGATCGAGGCGCACCGAGTCGTCACCCGAATTACCGGGGGTGGGCGGGTTTTTGGGAGCGGCGAGCCGTGCCGCCGCGGGCATGTCGATGAACCGCACCGGCACCTCGCGGGCCACCGCCCAGCGGATCGCCTGCCACTCCGGCGAGAACTCGGCGAGCGGCCAGAACGAGGCCCGCAGCTTCGGATCCGGGTTGTCCGCCGGATAGGCGAGCAGCGCGACCGGCGCCCGCATGTCCTCGTACCCGGCGAACGGCACCAGCGCATCGGCCTCGGGCGGCCCCTCGATCAGCACCACCTCGGGCTGGTACGCGGCCAACGCCCGCCGAACCGCCCGCGCCGACCCCGGCCCATGGTGGCGCACCCCGAGTAGCAGCGGCCCATCGAACGCGGGCAACACCGGCCCGTCGTCCATCCCGGACAACACCGGCTCGTCGTCGATCCCGGGCAGCATCCGCGCCCCGGCCATCTCACTCGCCACGACCCACCCCCAGCCGCCACCGCGACAGCCGCCCGCACGCCGGACCGGGCAGCGCCGCCTCCAAGGATGCGAAGTCGCGCCGCGATCGCGTGCCGCTCACATCACTCGCCACGACGCGCGCCAGCCGCCGCGCCGCCGAGGGGCCGAAGTCGTGCCGCGATCCTGTGCCGTTCGCATCACTCGCCACGGCGGGCCGCTCGGTAGAAGTCGCGCCAGCCCTCGCGTTCGCGGACCACGGTTTCCAGGTACTCCTGCCACACCACCTGGTCCGAGACCGGGTCCTTGACCACGGCGCCGAGGATGCCCGCGGCCACGTCGCCGGCGCGCAGGACGCCGTCGCCGAAGTGGGCCGCCAGGGCCATCCCGTTCGTCACCACGGAGATCGCCTCGGCCGTGGACAGGGTGCCGCTCGGGGACTTGAGCTTGGTGCGGCCGTCCTCGGTCACGCCGTTGCGCAGCTCCCTGAACACGGTGACCACGCGGCGGATCTCGTCGGCGGCGGGCGGCAGCTCGGGCAGTTCCAGCGCCTTGCCGAGCGCCGCGACCCGGCGCGCCACGATGTCGACCTCCTCCTCGACGCCGGCGGGCACCGGCAGGACCACGGTGTTGAACCGCCGCCGCAGCGCCGAGGACAGCTCGTTCACCCCGCGGTCCCGGTCGTTGGCGGTGGCGATCACGTTGAAGCCCTTGCGCGCCTGTACCTCCTGCCCGAGCTCCGGCACCGGCAGCGTCTTCTCCGACAGGATCGTGATCAGGGTGTCCTGCACGTCGGACGGCACCCGGGTCAGCTCCTCGATCCGCGCGATCCGCCCGTCGGCCATGGCGCGCAGCACCGGGCTGGGCACCAGCGCGCCCCGCGACGGTCCCTCGGCGAGGAGCCGGGCATAGTTCCAGCCGTACCGGATCGCTTCCTCCGGCGTCCCCGCCGTGCCCTGCACCAGCAGCGTCGAGTCCCCGCTGATCGCCGCCGCGAGGTGCTCCGAAACCCAGGTCTTCGCGGTGCCGGGCACCCCCAGCAACAACAGCGCCCGATCCGTGGCCAGCGTGGCGACGGCGACCTCCATGAGCCGCCGCGGCCCGACGTACTTCGGGGTGATCGCCGTCCCGTCCCCCGCCTCCCCGCCCAGCAGATAGGTCACCACGGCGGCCGGCGAGAGCCGCCACCCCGGCGGCCGCGGCCGCTCGTCGCTGCCCGCGAGCGCCACCAGCTCGGCGGCGAACTCGTCCTCGGCATGCCGCCGCTGCACGGCGTCGGCAACAGGCGCCCCATCAACATGCGCGGCGGCGACATCGACACTGCTGGTCACGCGGACTCCAAGAGGTAGGAACCAAACCGGGGAAGAACCACAACGCCCGAACACCAACGGCCCAACGCCGCCACCACAACGGACGGCCGCCGACGGCGGAACACCGCCGCCACCACAACGGACAGCCATGGACTACAGACCACCGCCACGCCAACGGACCGCCGCAGACTGCGGAACGGCACGACCGCAAACCAGCGCGATCGGAAGACGGTCATGACGACAGCTCCGCGAGCATGTCGTGGCGGAAGCGCAAGGTGTCCGCGAACCGGCCGACGATCGAGGACATCGGGTCGTCCGAGGGCAGTGCAGCAGCCATCGCCGTGGCGCGGGATGCGGTGTCGGCCGGCAAACGGAGGGCGGCCAGTTCGCACAGGCCGGCCAGGCGCCAGCCCGCGGACCGCCGCCCGCCGAGGTCGTCCAAAGCGCCGAAGACCGCCTCGACCAGCGCCGGCGGCCACGGGCGGGGGCACAGTTCCAGCACGTGTTCGACGCCGACCGCGGCCGCGCCCGCGAGGCCGCGCCGCAGGACGCCGACGGCCAGGGAGGCCAGGGCGTCGGAGGGCAGCGCGTCGTACAGGGCCTCGAGCAGCAACCGGTCGTCCGGCCGGCCGCCCGCCGCAACCTCCTCGGTCAGCCGTCCGGTCAGCGCCGTGGCCCAGCGGGAGTCGCGCTGGCCGGCCGCCGCCCGGGCCAGGCCACGCCGAAGCACGGCGGCCCACTCGTCGGTCACCGGCAGCGACAGGAACTCCTCGGGCTCGCCCCAGACCGACAGCGGCGTACGCGTCAGCAGCTCCTCCAGCCACCACGCCCGCTCGCCCACCCCGGCCGGCGGGCGGGGCACGATGCCGTCGCGGCGCATGGACTTGTCGCAGGCGGCCGGGGGTGCCACCTGGATGCGCCCGCCCACAACCCGCACGCAGGCGGTCGAGCGCTCGGTCATACGCCGCGCGTAGTCGCTCTCAGGCAGCATCGCCAACAGGTCGAGGGCGACGAGCCGCACCTCCTTGCGCCGGTCGTCCAGCGCGCCTTCGAGCACCGGTTCGTCGGCGGGGGAGAGCCCGGTCGCGAACGTCCCGAGCAGCGCGGCCCGATCGTCGGGCGTCTCGGTCGGCCAGACGTCGGCCAGCATGTCGCGGCCGCGCTGTTCGCCCGCCGCACCGGCGCGTCGCACCGCGGTGAGGATGCCGACCCGCCGGCCGATCGTCCCGAGCTCCCATCCTCGCGGGTCGTCGGCCGGCGCCTCGACGACGGCGGTGTCGAAGAACGCCCACTCGGGCCGCTGCCGGGCCAGCCACCCCGCCCGCGGCCCACCCGCCGCCGCCACGAGCGGCCGCAGCGCCCGATGCCGCCGGGCGATCTCCAGCAGCGCCGGCAACAGCTCGCCCGGTACCCGCCGGTCGTGCACGCCCCCCAGCCACTCGGCGAGCAGCTCGATCCGCCCGTCCGCGTCGCGGACCGGCACGGCGTTGCTGGTCCCGTAGCCGGCCGCGTCGACCGCGAGCAGGTCCGCCGCCCGCGCCGCCGCCGCCCACGTCACCAGCGGAATCCCCGAGTCGTCGGGCGCCGCCTCCGGCACCGTGAGCCCGCGCCGCGCCCGGAACCCGCCCCGCCGGTACAGCGTCAGCGCCCCGGCCACATCCAGCAGCTCGTCCGCCGGGTCCGCGCCGGCCCGCCCGACCCCGGCCGGCAAGGTCCGCCGCTGCGTCCCGACCAGCGCCGTGGCCAGCACATCGCCCCAGTCCGGCAGCTCGCTCACAACCCCACCAACCAATCGCCCGCCGCCAAGCCTGAAATCACCGACAGAACCGCGATCACAGCCGCACCAGCCGGTCGTCGGCCCACACGCCCAGCGGCCGCAGCCCCGCCGCCGACCACTCGCCAGTCACCGTCGCCGCGCGTCCGGCCGTGACCGCGACGAGCCGCCAGGGTTCGCCCGCAGCGGGATCGAGCGGCAACCCGAAGCCGTCCGCGTCCACCAGCGCCCAGCCCGAAGAGCCGTCGCGGACCGGGCACACGTCCGCGAGCACCATCGGCCAGTAGTCCAGCCAAGGGTCGGTGGCCAGCGCCGAGGCGTGCGCCCGCAGGCTGTCCTCGATCCCGAGGGCGCCCGCCACGAAGTGCATCCGCTCCGGCGGCGCGTGCCGCTTCGCGATCAGCGCGCGCGCCGGCTGCCCGCCCGGATACAGGCACACGTCCGCGTCGAACTCGGTGCCCGGCAGGAGGTCGATCGGCAGGGTCTGGCCGGCGACCGCGAACGACAGCACGATCAGCGGCTCGGACGAGGCCGCCCCGCGCAGCCAGGCCCGGCGTACCGTCAGCTGGTCCTCGATCTCGTCGCGCACGCCGTGCACCTGCCAGCGGTCGCGGACCGGCGGGCCGGCGAGGACGGTCTCGGTGGCGATGGGCACCCCCACCCGCATCCGCACGCTCGCCGCCAGCTCCTCCGGCAGCTCGTCCAGCCGCCGGTAGCCGCCGACCAGCAGGTGCAGCTTGGCCAGCTCGCCGAGGAGGCGTTCGGGGGAGCCGAGGACCGCGGTCGTGCGGCGCAGGATGCCAGCCGCGCTGGCCGCCTGGGCGTCGACCAGGCGGGCGATCATGTTGTCCCAGGCCGGGCCGCCCTTGCCGGTGCCGGCGAGGCCGGAGCGCATCTGGTCGGCCAGCCAGCGGTCCAGCTCGTCGAGGCCGGCGGAGATGCGGTCGGCCCGGCGGGCCTGGGCTTTCTCGCTGACGGGCGCTCTGCCGGAAGTACCGTTGCCGCTGCTGCTTTTGGGTTCTTCCGACACGGGGCCGGAATTCCCGCGATGTGCACGCGCGGCCCGGGCGGCCTGCCACGCCGCGGCCCAGGACGGGGCGACCGCGGCCGGCACCGCCCCGGCCGACCAGCGCAGCAGCAGGGCCAGGGCGTGCTTGCAGGGGAACTTGCGGCTCGGGCAGGTGCACTTGAAGGCGGGCTCGGTCAGGTCGACCACGGTCTGGTACGGCGTGCTCCCGCTGCCCTGGCACAGCCCCCACAGCGTCGGGTCGATGTCGTCGGCGGTGCTCAGCCCGGTCTCCAGCCAGGCGCGGTCGCCGGCCAGCCCGCGCGCCGCCCGTTGCGCGGACGAGTCGGGGGCCAGCGCCATCACCTGGTCGGTCGTCCAGACCGTGGTGACCGTCGTTGTTTCCGCCATGCTGCTAACCGTAGTGAGGGGGTACGACATTTCGCGGGTGGGTATGTTTCCGTCATGAGACCCGTACGTACCGCAGCCCGTTCCATGCTCGCGGCGATCTTCGTGGTGCAGGGCTGGTCCGCGTTCACCAACCCGGGGCGGCTCGCGGGCAAGGCGACCAAGATCACCGAGCGGCTCGAGCCGGGCATCAAGGCGATCCATCCCAACCTGCCGACCGAGGCCGAGACGCTGGTGCGGGTCAACGGCGCGGCGCAGGTGGCGGGCGGCCTGCTGCTCGCGACCGGGCACGCCACCCGGCCGGCGGCGCTGTTGCTGGCCGGCTCGCTGGTGCCGACGACCCTGGCCGGGCACGCGTTCTGGGAGGTCGAGGACCCGGCCGAGCGCGCCCAGCAGCGGATCAACTTCCTGAAGAACATGGGCCTGTTCGGCGGCCTCGTGCTGGCCGCCCTCGACAAGGAGGGCCGCCCCGATCTGCGCTGGCGAGCGGGCAGGACCTACAAGCGCGCCAAGAAGCACCTCAAGGACAGTTCACCCATTCCTCTTCACCATCGGTGAACACCTGACGTTTCCACACCGGCAGCCGCGCCTTGACCTCGTCCACCAGCCGGGCGCAGAGCGCGAACGCCTCCGCCCGGTGCGCGGTCGACACGGCCGCGGCCAGGGCCACATCGCCGATCTCCAACCGGCCGACGCGGTGCGACACGGCCAGCGAGCGCACCGCGGGGTCGGCGGCGATCTCGGCCGCCACCTCGCGCAGCACGTCGCCGGCGCTGGGATGCCCCTCGTACTCGAGCTCGACCACGCCCCGCCCGCCGTCGTGATCGCGCACGACCCCGGCGAACGACACGACCGCACCGGCCGCCCGGTCGGCGACCGCCCGCTCGTGCTCGGCCACGTCCAGCGGCTCCGTGGTCACCTCGCTGCGGATCACGGGCGATCACCGGCGAGCAGCGGTACCAGCTCCGCGACCGTCCCCGCCCGCCCCTGCGCGCCCGGCGGGATCACCGCGAAGCCGACCGAGTTGGCCAGGCCCCGCAGCATCGACGAGCCGACGTGCGCGACCGGATGCGCCCGTCCGTCCACCAGCGACACGAGCGCCAGGTGCGTGAAGTCGCCGCGGCCGGGCACATCGGCGCCGAGGGTCACGGTGGACAACGTGGGCAACGGGCTTGCGGTGCATCCGGCGAGCAGTGGCAGTACCAGCGAAACGAGCGCGACGAACGTCGACTGTGGATTTCCCGGAAGGCCCGCCACGAACTGGCCGCCGGGCAGCTGCGCGACGAGCATCGGGAAGCCGGGCCGGACCGCCACCGTGTTGACGATGTAGCGCGCGCCCAGCTCGGCCAGGGCCGGGTGCAGGTGGTCGACCGGCCCGTGCATGGTGCCGCCGGTGGTGCAGATGACCTGCGCGCCCGCGTCGACGGCGGCCCGCAGCGCGGCCACGTGGTCCTCCAGCGTGTCGGCGACCGGCCCGCGCACGAGCACCACGGTCGTCCCGGCGCGGCGCAGCCAGCCGGGCAGCGACGGGCCGAGCGCGTCGCGCACCCTTCCCTGACCGGGCGCACCCGCGGTGAGCAGTTCGTCGCCGAAGACCAGCACGGCCGTTTTCGGAGAAGGACGACAAACCAGGGTGTCGTACCCGCACGACGCCGCCAATCCGATGACCCCCGGCGTCACCGGCGTCCCGGCGGGCAGGAGCTCCTCGCCCGCGGCCGCCTCCTCGCCCCGGCGGCGCCAGTCGGGCAGGGCCCGCGGCTCGCCCGTGACCAGGCCCTCGGCGTCGGTCTTGGACTCCTCGACGCGCACGACCGCGGTGGTGCCGGCGGGGACCATGCCGCCGGTGGCGATCTCGACGCAGGTGCCGTCCTCGCCGAGCGGCGCAGCGGTGTCCCCGGCCAGCACCCGCCCCACGACCCGCCAGGGCGCCGGTCCACGGGCGGCCCAGCCGTCGATGCTGGACGTGTCGAACGCGGGCAGGTCGGTCAGGGTCACCAGCGGTTCGGCGAGCGTGCGGCCGTCGGCCTCGGCCAGCGGTACCGCCACCGGACCCGGAGCGACCGCCGAGCCCGCCGCGTGCACCGCATCCCGCGCCGCCGTCCAGGCGATCGGTAACGTCACGCCGAAAGCCTAGTCCTGCCGGTGATCCCCGCCCCCGAGCTGGTCGACGGCGTGCTGCAGCACCGGCCCCAGCACGGTCAAACCATCCTTGGCGCCACCCCGGGAGCCGGGCAGGTTGACGACGAGGGTGCGCCCGGCCACGCCGGCCAGCCCACGGGACAGGATCGCGGTGGGCACCTTGGCCGCGCCGGCCGCGCGGATCGCCTCGGCGATGCCGGGCACCTCGTAGTCCAGGACCCGGCGGGTCATCTCGGGCGTGGCGTCGGTCGGCGTGATGCCGGTGCCGCCGCTGGTGAGCACCACGTCGGCGCCGCTCGCGACGGCCTCGCGCAGGGCCGCCGCGACCGGTTCGCCGTCGGGCACGACGACCGGGTCGGGCGTGTCGAACCCGAGCGCCCGCAGGCCCTCCACGAGCAGCGGCCCGCTGGTGTCCGCATAGATCCCGGCGGCCGCCCGATTGGACGCGACCACGACGACCGCTTTCATGCGCGCTCCCAGAGTCCGGTCTTGCCGCCTTCTTTCCGCAGTACCCGCACGTGCTCGATCGACGCCGCCGGATCCACGGCCTTGATCATGTCGATCAGCGCAAGCCCCGCGGTGGCCACAGCGGTGAGCGCCTCCATCTCGACCCCGGTGCGGTCGGCGGTGCGCGCGACCACCTCGATCTCGATGGCGTCGTCACGCAACGTCAACTCGACCGTCACCCCGTGCAGGGCGATCGGGTGGCACAGCGGCACCAGGTCGGGCGTGCGCTTCGCTCCCATGATCCCGGCGATGCGCGCGACCGCGAGGGCGTCACCCTTCGGAAGGGAACCGTCACGCAAAAGTGCGACGACTTCGTTGGTGGTGCGGACGAATCCCGCCGCGACGGCGCGACGCGCGGTCACTTCCTTGCCGGCGACATCGACCATCCGCGCCGCCCCGGAGGCGTCGACGTGGGTCAGCTCATTTGGCACCCAAAGAGCTTAATCGTCGGAGGCGGAACCGCGGATGATCATGCACGCTAAGGGCTAGCTGAGTCGAATTTGCTATACGGAGCGTCACGTTCGGGTCGCCAAATCGTGACAAAGACCGTTATAGTTCGCAAACTATGATTCGACGGACAATTCGCTTAGGGCATCTTGCGTTCTGCACCCTAAGCTGCGTTCAGCGCTTCGGAAGTCGATGACCTTCGATATCCGGTGCTGACGGGGGTCGAATCCGCGAACGACTTTTAGGAGCGAAAATGCGCAGAGATCACGACTGGGGCTAAACCCGTTCGTCGGGTTGACAACCCCGCAGAGACATCGGCCACGATGACATCGGGCCATGCAGAGAACACCGCGAACCGACGACGCGACCAACCAGCGCCTCTGGCGTCTCGTTGGTCCCGTCGTCGTCGGCGGGGCCCTCGCCGCCCTCTGGGCGCTGTGGGGCATCGCCAGCCGTCCGACGGAGCTCGCCGGCCTGGCCGCACTCACATTGGTGCTGGTCGGCCGGAGCTTCGTGACCGTCGAGGTCCGCATCCGGTCCGTGTCGGACGTGATCACTCCGACCACCGCGGTGATCACCCTCGCGGCCGTCTTCCTGCCGGCACCCGAGATGATTCTCGGCACGGCGTGCGGCACGTTCCTGTCCCACATGGTGCGCCGCGCGACCGATCCGATGAAGGTCGGGTTCAATGTCGGAAAAGACACTATTGGCGCGACTGCGGCGATTGCCGCGGCCACGGCCGTCGGTACGCAACCCATCCTGCTGAATCCGACATTCACCTTTTTTGATGCGGTACCCGGACTTTTCGCCGCTTTCGCCGCCTACATGTTCGTGGACGAGATCGTCGCGCACGGGCTGTTCTCGATCATCACGCACAAGCCGTTCCGGCAACTGCTGCTGACCCATTTCGACGTCCGGCTCGTCACGCGGCTCGGGCTGCTGGGCGTGGCGCTGGCCACCGTCGCGGCGTACCGGGTCAGCGAGTGGCTCGTGCTGGTCCTCCCGCCGCTGGCCGTCGCCATCCACCTGGCCTTCGCCAACAAGACGCGCACCCGGGCCGGCAACGAGGCGTGGCAGCGGCTGGCCGAGGCGACCGACGAGTTCAACTCCGTCGACCAGACCGCGGTCCTCTACGCCGCCGTGCGCCGCGCGACCGACATCTTCTCCACCGACCAGGCCGAGGTCGAGATCGACCCGCCCGGCGGCCGGCCGCGCCTGGTGCGCAGCAACGGCACCGAGATCCTGTACGACGGCCCGCCCGGCGACGCGCCCGCGGCCGAGGGCTACCTGATCCCGGTGCCGCTCGAGAGCTACCGCGGCGACGCCGACCTCGGGCAGTTGCGGCTGCGCTTCCGCGGGTCCGACCCGGTGCGGTTCACCGAGCGGGAGCAGTACACGCTGCGGACCTTCACCGCCGCGCTCTGCACCGCCATCCGCAACGCCGCGACCTTCGCCGAGACCCAGCGCCTGGCCGACAGCCACGCGCGTGCGGCCGCGCAGGACCCGCTCACCAGGCTGGCCAACCGGCGGCGGCTGCAGCAGTACGGCAACGAGATCCTGGCCGGGCAGGCCGGTGTGGTCGGCGTCCTGCTGATCGACCTCAACCACTTCAAAGAGGTCAACGACACGCTGGGCCACGCCGAGGGCGACCGGGTGCTGCAGGCCGTCGCCGACCGGCTCACCACGGCGACCCGCCCCGACGACCTGGTGGCCCGCTTCGGCGGCGACGAGTTCGCGATCCTGCTGGCCGGGCTGAGCGCGCCGGCCATCGCCGAGCTGCGCGCCAACGCCATCCTGGACGCGCTCGCGCCGCCCATCGAGCTCGACGACATGCGGATCAGCGTCGAGGCCACCTGCGGCGTGACCACCGGCACCGGCGGCAGCGTCGGCGAGCTGCTGCGCCGGGCCGACATCGCGTTGTACCAGGCCAAGCAGGACGGCCAGCGCGTCGTCGTCTACGCCCAGGCCCGCGACACCGCCGACGTGGGCAGCCTGACCCTCGGCGGCGACCTGGTGCGGGCCCTCGCCGAGCACGAGTTCATGGTCCACTTCCAGCCCATCGTGGACCTCGCCAGCGGCCGGGTGATCGCGGCCGAGGCGCTGACCCGCTGGCAGCACCCGGACCGCGGCGCGCTGTCCCCGGACCGGTTCCTCGGCGCGATCGAGCGCTCCGGGCAACTGGCGGCCTTCGCGGACGCGGTGCTCGACCAGGCCCTCAGCGCCGCCACCGACTGGGCGGACGCGGGCTACCAGATCCCCGTCGCGGTCAACGTGTCCCCGCGCAGCCTGCTCGACCCCTCGTTCCCGGACGCGGTGGCGCGGCGGTTGAGCGCACGCGGGGTACCGTCGTCGGCCCTGGTCATCGAACTGACCGAGTCCGTGACCCTCAGCAAGCTCGAGGTGGTCGACGAGGTCCTCGCCGCCCTGCGCGACCAGGGCATCCGGCTCGCCCTCGACGACTTCGGCACGGGCTTCTCGTCGCTGGCCACGCTCGCACGGGTACCGGTGGACGAACTCAAGATCGACCGCAGCTTCGTGGCCGCGATGAACACCTCCGCCCCCGGCGCCGTCGTCCGCTCCACCATCGACCTCGGTCGCAGCCTCGACCTGCTCGTGGTGGCCGAGGGCGTGGAGCGCGAGGACCAGCGCCAGCAGCTGTGGGAGCTCGGCTGCCCGGCCGGCCAGGGCCACCTGTTCGCCCGCGCCATGCCCGCCGACCGCCTGCTCGCCCACCTCAACCGCGGCGAGGGCCACCTGGCCGACCCGCTGCACGACACCGGCGCGGTGATTCGCATGTCGCGCAGCCGCCGGGCGCGCAAGATGAACCTCGGCCCCGAGAGCCAGGGTCGCGAGCGCTCCACCTGATAATGGGTCGCATCAACCCTCGCCTGCTCGACGCCGCCTTCTACGCCCTGTGCGCCGCCTTCGCCGGCCTCACGGCCCTGACGTCCACCCTGCTGCCGCACCGGGCCTGGGGTCAGATCGCCTGGATCGGGTACGCCGCGGGCGCCCTCCTGGTCCTCCGGCTCGCCCGCTGGTGGCTGATCCCGTTCCTCTTCGCCGCGACCGCCGTCCTGCCGCTGCTGGTCGAGTCGGTGCAACGCGCCGCGGGCCGCACCGACCGCGCCCAGGAGGAGGTGCTGGTCGTGGAGCAGATGGGCGAGCGGCTGGTGCACACCGGGACGCCGTACCTCTCGCACGACGCGATCGCCGCGCTTCCGGATCGCTTGCTGGGCTACGCGCCGTACCAGCCGGGAATGGCACTGTTCGGCCTACCCCGCGCGGCCGTCGGTGCATATTGGTGGACCGACGCCCGGATATGGTTCGCGCTGGCCACGATCGCGTGCCTGGCGTGGGCCTGGCGGCTCCTGCGCTCCTCGGACCCGCTCCGGCTGGCCCAGGCCGTGGCCGTCCTCCCGCTCTGCACCCTGACCCTGGCCACCGGCGGCGACGACATTCCGGTCCTCGCGCTGTGCGTGCTGTCCCTGGCCTTCGCCTCGCGCAACCGTTTCCTGGCCGCCGGCGTGGCGGTCGGGCTCGCCGGTGCGCTGAAGCTCTTCGCGCTTCCTGTCGCTTTGGTGGTACTGATCCTCGCCTGGTCGTCCGGCCGCTGGACTTTTTCGGCCCGGTTCGCGGTACCGGCGTTCGGGATCCCGGTGCTGGCCCTGCTCCCGGCTCTGGTGGTCGACCCCGACGCGTTCGTGGAGAACGCCATCCGCTTCCCGAGCGGCCACGGCCTGGTCACGAGCCCCGCCCAGTCCCCGCTGCCCGGCCACCTGATCGCCACTTCGTTCCCCGCCGGCCGCACCGTGGCCCTGGCCCTGCTCCTGCTGGCCGGCGCGATCATCGCCTGGTTCTTGTTCCGCCGCCCCCCGCAAACCGCGGCCGCCGCGTCGGCGTACATCGCGGCCGGCCTGACCGCCGCCATCATGCTCACGCCGACGACCCGCTTCGGATATCTGCTGTATCCGGTCGCGTTCCTGGCCTTCTGGTGGTCGCTGCGTGCGGGCGCGCGTAGACAGGAGGCATGGCCTTCCGAAACCGGCAGGAGGCCGGCGCGGCCCTAGCGTCGCTGCTCGCCACCTGGACCGACCACGCGGACGCGGTCGTCCTGGGCCTGGTCCGCGGCGGCGTACCGGTGGCCTTCGAGGTCGCCGCCCGCCTCCGCCTCCCCCTGGACGTCCTGGTGATCCGCAAGCTGGGCGTGCCGTGGGCCCCGGAGGTCGCGTTCGGCGCCGTCGGCCCGGGCGGCGTCCAGGTCCTCAACCGCGAGATCGCCATGCGCCTGGACGAGGACGAGATGGCCGAAGTCATCCGGTACGAGTCAGCCGAACTCCACCGCCGCGAACGCCTCTTCCGCCAGGGCCGCCCCGCGCTCGACCTGACCGGCCGGCCCGCCCTGCTCATCGACGACGGCCTGGCCACCGGCGCCACGGCCGGCGCGGCGGTCGCCGTGGCCCGCAAGCTCGCCGCCGCCCACGTGGTGCTGGCCGCACCGGTCGGCGCCACGGCTGCGGTGGCCCGCCTGCAGCGCCGGGCCGACCAGGTCGTCTGCCCCTTGGCCGAATCCGACTTCGGCGCCGTGAGCCGCTTCTACGACGACTTCCACCAACTGACCGACACCGATGTCACCGACCTTCTGGCTCGGCGCCTACCGCCCGCCGCGTGAGCAGCACCGCCATCACCGCCGCGTGAGCAGCGCCGCCACCACCACCACGCCGCTATCGCCGCCACCACCGCCGCGCCGCCACCACCGCCGCGCCGCCACCACCGCCGCGCCGCCACCACCGCCGCGCCGCCACCACCGTTATCGCCACCGCGCCGCCATCGCCACCGCGCCGGCCCCTGGCTTGCGCGGCGCCCTCTCGAAACGCAAGCAACCGCGACCGGCGGCCCCTGCATGACGCGCGTGCGTCCGCCCGAGAAAGCAACCGCCCGCGCCAACCGCCTCGCCGCGGCCGACCTTCGCTGCCTCAGCCGGAGGCCGCTGTCAGATGGCCATGTCCACGAACCGCGACAAGTGCAGCTGCGCGGCCACCGTCACCGTGTCGGTCGGCCCGTTTCGGTGCTTGGCCACGATGAAGTCCGCCTCGCCCGCGCGCGGCGACTCCTTGTCGTAGTAGTCGTCGCGGTGCAGCAGGATCACCACGTCGGCGTCCTGCTCGATCGAGCCCGACTCACGCAGGTCGGACAGCTGCGGCCGCTTGTCGGTGCGCTGCTCGGGACCACGGTTCAGCTGACTCACCGCGACCACCGGGCACTCGACCTCCTTGGCCAGCAGCTTCAACCCACGCGACAGGTCCGCGACCTCCTGCTGCCGGCTCTCGGTCCGCTTCGGGCTGGTCATCAGCTGCAGATAGTCGACCACGATGAGCTTGAGATCGTGCCGCTGCTTGAGCCGCCGCGCCTTCGCCCGGATCTCCATCAGGTTCATGTTCGGCGTGTCGTCCACGAACAGCGGCGCCTCGCTGATCTCCCCCATCCGCCGCGCCAGCTTCGTCCAGTCGTCGTCGGACAACTGCCCGGACCGCAACACGTGCAGCGGCACCCGAGCCTCCGCCGACAGCAGCCGCATGACGATCTCGACCTTCGACATTTCCAGACTGAAGATCGCCGACGCCATGTTGTGCTTCACCGAGGCCGCCCGGCTGAAGTCCATGGCGGCCGTTGAGTTGTGCGTGGGGATCATGGCGTGACCGGCCAGGTACAGATGGTCGGCGTTGTCGACCTGCACGCACCGGACCGGCACGCTGGGCACCGTCCGCACCGCGACGATGTAGCGCACGCCGGTCCGCGCCATGCTCGTCGTGCAGCGCCGCTCCCGCTGGACCGCGCGCTTGCGCTCCAGCCGGAAGACCTCGTCGGCGGTGGTGAAATTCAGCGAGTACGCGACCGAGGAGGCCGGCGTCCGGCCGTGCACGTCGCGCCGGGTCACGGTGCAGCGGTACCCGAGGCTGACCACCAGCTCCCGCACGTCCCGCGCGAGCCGCTCGCTCGTCGACGTGTACTGCACGTTGCCCGTGCTCGTCACCGTGCCGTCCGTGTCGAGCAGCCCGGCCAGCAGGTCCCGCCGCTGCCGCTCCGACGCGCGCAGGTACGCCACCGGGATGTGCTTGTCGTTGAGCACTCCCAGCGCGCGCAGGTCGTGGGTCAGCGAGTCGCCCGGCGTCGCCGCACGGATGCCGTACAGCATCGGGTGCGCCGTGCTGGGCACGATCCGGAACCCGTCGGCCTCGATCAACGTCACGACCTGCGGATCGGCGGTGGTGATGCGGGCTGCGGCCGAGTGACCGTCACCGAGCCAGGCGCCGAGCATGTACGCCGGCACCGGAAGCTCGCGCTCCGGAAGCTGCAGCGCGGCCGCGTTGCGCACGGCGTGGTTGAGCCGGCCGTCGGCCGGGTGCCGCAGCGTCGCCGCGATCTCGGCGGTCGTCACGGTGGCCGGGTGGAGTGCCGTGGTCTCGGCGTTCATCGTCCGGCCCACCCGTCGGCTCAGCGCCTCGATCAGCGCGCGCCGGGAGTACGCCTGCATCGAACGCCGCCACGGCCGGCCCGAGCGCGTGTATTCCCGGGTGACGTGGCCCGCCGTCCCAACCTCTTGCCCAACGACGTGCAGGACGTGCCGGAACTGCTCGCCGACCAGGGACACCGCCTCGCCGAACGTGACCATCTGGTCCGGCGCGGCGAGGACCTTGCTGTGCACCGCCGCCAGCTCGGTGCGGGCGCTGGCCGGCCACTGCGGCGTGCGCCGGCCCTCGGCATGCTGCCGGCGGCCGGCACGGGTCACCGTCGTCCACAGGTGCTCGGCGTCGGCCACGATCACCGAGCCGTCGGAGAACTCCACCTCGTAGCACGGGCGATCGTGCAGCACGTCGAAGGCGTTGACGATCGTCGTGGGCCGGCCGTCGGCGCCGAGCAGCCGGTCGCCCGCCTTGACCTCGCCCATCGTCGTCCAGCCGTCCGGTGTGGGCAGTGGGGTGTCGAGGGCGAGCGCCTTCCCGAGACCGGGTCTTCCGGCAACGATGATCAACTGGCCCGCGTGCAGGCCGTTGAGGAGGCGGTCCAGGTCGCTGAAGCCGGTCGGTACGCCGGTCATCATGCCGCCCTGCGCGCCCACCGCCTCGATCTCGTCGAGGGTCGGCTGCAGCATCTCGGCCAGGACCGCGAAGTCCTCGCTGACCCGCTTCTCGGTCACGTCGTAGATGGCCTGCTGGGCGAGGTCCACCACGTCGTCGACGTCGCGGCCGCCCTGGCCGCCGGAGCCGAAGCCGAGCTGCACGATCCGGGTTCCGGCCTCGATGACGCGGCGCAGCACAGCCCGCTCGGCCACGATGCGCGCGTAGTAGCTGGCGTTGGCCGCGGTCGGCACCGTGGTCATGAGCGTGTGCAGGTACGGCGCGCCGCCGATCTTGGCGATGTTGCCGCTGTCGGTCAGCGTGGCCGCGACCGTGACGGCGTCGGCGGGCTCGCCGCGCCCGTAGAGGTCGAGGATCGCGTCGAAGATGACGCTGTGCGCCGGCTTGTAGAAGTCGTGCGTCTTGAGGATCTCGACGACGTCGGCGACCGCGTCCTTGCTCAGCAGCATGCCGCCGAGCACGCTCTGCTCAGCCGCGACGTCCTGCGGTGGAGTGCGCTCGAAGGTCTCCGCGGATCGGCGTTCCGAACCGCCGCTGCCCTGTTCCGGTGGCGGCTCTTCGTCCCACTGCTCGCTGCGCCTGTCTTCGGTGATCGACACGTCCTCGCCCCCCAACGCCACACCTGCCAGGCCTAGTAGACCTCGCGGGTATGACAAAAACTCGCCGGCGCGACGACGCGCGCCCGCGCAACGGTATGGGGCGACTGGCGTTCGATGAAAGTTAGCCGGTGGACAAGCCTCTGGACAACCTGTGGACGCAGGCCCCAGACCTTGGGAAAGCTTGTGCACAGACCTGTGGACAACCCTGGGAACGGGCGGCCGAAATGGGCGCTGACCAGGCAGTACAACATCCACAGCCTGTGTAGTAGAAAAAGAGCGCCACGGATTTCCGTCTGGACGACCGATTGCGGAAAGGTCACGAAAGGGTGACGCTCTGACGGTGGGTTATCCGGATTGGGATCGGCCGCGCCGCGGCCGCGAGCGGCAGGCGCCGGAGACGGGCCGCTGGGATCCGCGACAGGAGCGGTGGATCCCCCAGCAGCGCGTACCGGATGGGGACGATTACGGCATCGAGCCGTTCCCCGCGCGCTCGGACCCCAACCGCCGCCCCGGCCAGGGCCGCGTCATCGATCACGACGACTGGGCCCGCCGTCCCCGCCGGCGGGTGCCGCTTCCCCCGCCCCCGCCCAACGAGCGGGACCAGCAGGAAGAGCCGGATGACGACGAGGACGACGAGGACGAGCCGGACCAGCGCAGCATCTACATCGGCTCGTTCATTTCGACGGCCTTGTGGTACCTCATCCCGTTCGCCGCGTACGTCGGCTTCTCGCTGACCCTGCCCGACGACCCGCGCCCGGGCTGCACCAACGCGTTCGGGCTGCCGTGCCCGTCCCAGCACGACGAGGCGATCTCGAACATCACGAACCTGGTGCCGCAACTCGCCGTCTCGCTGGCGCTGAGCATCGTGGTCGCGATGATCCTCGGCAAGATCACGGCGGGCTGGCGGCCGTTCGCGATCGGATTCGCCAGCGCGGTGCTGGGCGCGGGCGTGGCGACGGTCGGATTTGCGGTACTAGCGACGCAAAATCTCGGCCTTTGACAACTCGCTGATCTCCGTTCGGTCACCGTCGGGTCACGCCGGGAGCCGTCCGCCGCATGCCGCCGTCAGACCGGCCAAAGACCTTGAAGGAGGATTCGATGGCCGGTCGGCATTCGCTCCGACGCCTGCGCCTCGCCGCCGTGATGGCCCTCGCCACCACGTTGCTCGCGGCCTGCAGCGCGGGCGGGGACACCAACCAGAGCAGCAGCGACAGCGGGAAACAGGCGGCACCCCAGTACGGCGGGGCCACCGGAACGCCCGAAGGCCTGGCCCAGGGCGAGGCGACCCCGGACAGCACCGACCAGGCCGACCGCGCCGCCGCGGCCGGCGAGACCAACACGGCCGACCGGCCCGTGTCGACGTTTGCGGTGGACGTCGACACGGCCTCGTACAGCTTCGCCAAGCGCACCCTCGAGTCCGGACGGCGCCCGGCGGAGAACACGATCCGCCCGGAGGAGTTCGTGAACTCCTTCGACCAGCGGTACCGCGAGCCCGAAGGCAACGGCTTCTCGATCAACACCGACGGCACCCGGCTGCCGTCCACCCACCGCGGCGCCGACGAGAGCGCCCGGCTCCTCCGCGTCGGCCTGCAGACCAGCACCGAGGCCGGCGGCGACCGCCCCGACGCCGCACTCACCTTCGTCGTCGACGTCTCCGGCTCCATGTCCGAGCCCGGCAAACTCGACCTCGTCCAGCGCGGCCTGCACACCCTCGTCGGCCAGTTGCGCCCGAGCGATTCGGTGGCCATCGTGTCGTACTCCGACAAGGCCCAACTCCTCCGCCCGATGACCGCGGTCCGCGAGCGCGAGTCGCTCGACCAGGCGATCGACCGCCTCAAGGTCTCGGGCAGCACCAACCTCGAGGCTGGCCTGCGGATGGGCTACGACACCGCGCGCAAGGGCTTCCGCAACTCGGCCACGAACCGCGTCATCCTGCTCTCCGACGGCCTGCCCAACGTCGGCACCACCGACTCCTCCGCCCTCGTCAAGGAGATTCAGGAAGCCGCGTCCAAGCAGATCACGCTGCTGGGCGTGGGCGTCGGCAGCGACTACGGCGACCGCTTCATGGAACAACTCGCCGACAAGGGCGACGGCTACGTGGTCTACGTCAGCGACCAGACCGAGGCCGACCGCGTGTTCGTGCAACAACTCCCCGCGACCGTCGCCCTGCGCGCCCTGGACGCCAAGGCACAGGTCGAGTTCGATCCCAAAACCGTTCTCTCGTACCGCCTGATCGGCTACGACAACCGCGCGCTCTCCGCCTCCCAATTCCGCAACGACCGAGTCGACGGCGGCGAGGTGGGCCCCGGCCATGCGGTGACCGCTCTCTACGCCCTGCATCTGCGGCCAGGCGCCGAAGGCCACCTCGCCGACGTACGCGTCCGCTGGCAAGACCCCAAAACCCGCGAGCCGAGCGAACTCACCCAACCGATCACGGTGACCGCCCTGAACCGCGACTTCGCCGAGTCCCCGACCCCCCTGCGCGTCTCGTACGTAGCGGCCTACCTGGCCGAGGTCCTGCGGTCGAGCCGCTACGCCGAGGAGGTCCGCCTCAACGACCTGCGCACCATCGCCCAGGACTGCGGCGACACCCCCCAACTCCGCGACCTGACCGCCATGATCACCGACGCCATGTCGCTCTACAACTGACCGCCCGAGCCCGAAGCAACTGACGACCCGACCTCCACGCACCTGACCACCTGAAGTCGACGCACCTGACCACCCGAAGTCGACGCGCCCGAGCGGCCGGCGCCGTGGCCGCCCAAGCCACGCCGCCTCATGCCGGGCGCGTCGCCGTCGACCACCGCACCCGACGACCACGACGACCACGACGACCACGACGACCACGACGACCACGACGACCACGACGACGATGACCCACGCGCGGCGCCAGACGTATTGCGGCGCAGAGGGAGACCGGCCCAAGGCGGAAACCCCGGCAAGACGTGGCAATAAACGGCGCGGCGTCAAGTGCGACCGCCGCGAGATGCCACCGCCACGAAATACGGTGCCGGCATGCACTGCGACGCGGCGGGAAGTGCGACGCGCGGCAACAGGCGGCGCGGCATGCAGCGCGGCCCGGCGTGAAGTGCGGCCCGGCGTGAAGTCCGGCCCGGCGTGAAGTCCGGCCCGGCGTGAAGTGCGGCTCCGGCATGCAGCGCGAAGTGCGGCGCGCGGCAAGAGGTGGCGCGGTGTGCAGTGTGCGGCCCGGCATGCAGCGTGGCCCGGCGCGAAATGCGGTGCGCGGCAAGAGGTGGCGGGCGGCAAGAGGTGGCGCGCGGTGCGAAGTGCGGCGTGCGGCGTGGCGAAGGATGGGGCGGACGCCGAAGGGCCCCGGAGAAGCAATCTTCTCCGGGGCCCTCAGGTAAAGCAGCGCCCTACTTAGCCGCCGTGACCTTCAGCGTGAAGCTCGCCGCGACCTCAGGGTGCAGCTTGATCTGCACCTTGTAGTCGCCGACCGACTTCACGTGGCCCGGCAGTTCGAGGCGGCGGCGGTCGAGCTCGGGCCCGCCCGCCTTCTGGACGGCCTCGACGACCTCGGCCGGCGTGACCGAGCCGTAGAGGCGACCCTCGCGGCCGGCGCGGACGGCCAGCTGGACCTTCAGGCCCTCGAGCTGGGCCTTGACCTCGTTGGCGTGCCCCAGGTCGCGGATCTCACGGGCCCCGCGGGCCCGCTTGATCGTCACGATCTGCTTCTCGGCACCCTTGGACCACAGGATCGCGTAGCCCTGCGGGAGCAGGTAGTTGCGTCCGTAGCCGTCCTTCACCTCGGCGATGTCGCCGGGCGAACCGAGGCCGCTGACTTCCTGGGTGAGGATGATCTTCATGTCGCCGGCCCCCTTTACCGCGTGGTCGCGGTGTAGGGGAGCAGCGCCATCTCGCGCGCGTTCTTGACGGCGCGCGCGATCTGGCGCTGCTGCTGGGCGGTAACACCGGTCACCCGCCGAGCGCGGATCTTGCCGCGGTCGGAGATGAACTTCCGCAGCAGCGCGGTGTCCTTGTAGTCGATGTAGGCGATGCCCTCCTTGTCGAGAGGGTTCACCTTCTTCTTCGGTTTGCGCAGGGCCGCAGCCTTCGCCATTGCTCTTGCTCCTGATGCCATTAGAACGGGGGCTCGTCGTCGAAGGAAGAGTTCGACCTGCCGCCGCCACCGCCGCCACCGCCGGCCGGGGTCGCGTTGGCCCACGGGTCATCGTTGTACCCGCCGCCTCCGCCACCGCCCCCGCCGCCGTTGCCGCCGGAGCCGAAGCCGCCACCGCCACCACCGCCGCCGGAACTGCGCGACATCTTCTGCACCTTGGCAGTCGCGTAGCGCAGCGAGGGGCCGATCTCGTCGACCTCCAGCTCGATGACGGTGCGCTTCTCGCCCTCGCGCGTCTCGTAGGACCGCTGCCTGAGCCGTCCGGAGACGATGACTCGCGACCCGCGGGTCAGCGACTCGGCGACGTTTTCGGCCGCCTGCCGCCACACCGTGCAGGACAGGAAGAGCGGATCGCCGTCCTTCCACTCGTTGGTCTGGCGGTCCATCGTCCGGGGGGTCGAGGCCACCCGGAACTTGGCCACCGCCGCTCCCGACGGAGTGAAACGCAACTCAGGGTCATCGGTCAGATTGCCGATGACCGTGATCGTGGTGTCTCCCGCTGCCATATTTGAGTCAACTCCTCGCGCGCTGGTGTATGGCCACCATGTCACAGGGGTACGACAGTTTCCCGTCTCGCCGAGTGACCAGCGGCCGGGCGAAGCAGATCGATCTCGCCCGAATCCGCTTAGCGGACTTCGGGCCGGATGACCTTGGTGCGCAGCACGGACTCGTTGAGTCGCAGCTGACGGTCCAGCTCGGCCACGGACTCCGGCGAGGCCTGGAGGTCGATGACGGCGTAGATACCCTCGGTCTTCTTGTTGATCTCGTACGAGAGGCGCCGGCGGCCCCACACGTCGAGCTTCTCCACCGAGCCACCCGACGTCCGAATCACATTCAGATACTGATCGAGCGACGGGGCGACGGTGCGCTCCTCGAGACTTCCGTCGAGGATCACCATGATCTCGTAATGACGCAAGACGTTCTCACCTCCTACGGGCTAAGCGGCCGCGGTCCATCCGCGGCAGGAGGTCATGCGTCGTCCAGCAACAACAGAGCTGCGGGACCGAACCAGAGTACACGCTGAGGTGTCAAGACAGAAAAAGACCGCGGGGCGCGTCATCCGCTTCTTTGGGTGGGACCTGGGGAGGAACGACCACACCGGTGCGTTGGATGACTGCGCCCCGCGGAGCTTTGGGAAAATTGTACCTTAAGCGAAGCTAGCGCGTGATGCCCGCTGTGCAATGATAGCCCGAATTGCGGCAATTCCGACGCCCACCACGCAGACCGTGGCGACCAGGGCCAGCAGCCCGACCGGCCCGTTGCTCGCCGGCCCGCTCGCGGCCACCGGCTCCTCGACGGTGACACGGTCGTCCACGGGCGCGCTCGGGTCGACGCCCATGCCGAGGCCGGGAAGGGCCGACGAGCTCGGGTCCAGCAGCGACGGGTCGATGGGTTCGGTACCCAACTCGTCCGCCGCGGTGCTGTCCGGCGTCGCCGCGGTCGTCGGCGCCTTCGTCTTCTGCGTCGAGCCGCCGCCACCGTGGTTCGAGATCACGCCGTTGGCCGCACCGGCCGCGGCGCCCGCGGGCCCGCTGGCCGGCGTGGTCTTGGTCGCGCCCGGAGCGGCCTTGGCCTGGGGCTGCGCGGCCTGGCCGGGCGCGGCGGGCGCGGGCGGCGGGGAGGTCACGCCGACCGAGACGGGCTTGAACTGCTGCACGACGCCGACGCCGCAGTCGAAGGTCATCGCGACCTCGACCGGGCCCTTCTTGAAGGTCACGGGGACCTGCTGATTCGGCTGTACCGTCGCCACGGACTTCCCGTCCACCTTCAGCGCCGCGTTCTGGCCCAGCCGATTGACGAAGTTGACGCGCGTGTCGGACGGGACCGACAGGTCACCGAGGTTCGGTTCCGACTTGCACACGAGCAGGCTCAGCACGCTGCCGCCGGAGAACTCGACGGTCGGCGACTCGGGAGCGGCACTCACCGGGCTGGCGCCCACGGTCAGGGCCGCGGCGGCGAGCGCCATGGCGGTAGCCGCCAGGCGGACTGCCGTTCGGTGTCCGGACAAGGTAGCCATCCAGTAGCCATCCAGGGTTGGGGAGTTCGATTGGGGGGACCGTTCCATCGAGCCATACGAGCATCGGCGCGATCACGAGCGGCTACGTGCGTAACGAGGCGATCGCCGGGACGGTGACGGAGACCGGCATACCGGACGCTTCGGTCGCCACCGGAGAGACCGCCGGGAGACCGGCCGGAGATGGGCCGCGCAAAGTGTCACACCCACGTCGTAGGCTCTCCGGCATGCGAATCGGTGCTCACGTCGACCCCGCTGAGCCGCTGGCTGAGGCCGCTGCCCGCGGCGCCGACCTCATCCAGTTCTTCCTGACCGACCCGCAGGACTGGGTGGACCCCAAGGATCGCCCGGACGCCGAGGCGATTCGAGCGGCCGAGATCGACGTATATGTCCATGCGCCGTACCGGATCAATGTGGCCTCATCGAACAACAAGATCCGCATCCCGAGCCGGAAACTGCTGTTCAACCACGCGGCCGGCGCGGCCAAGGTCGGCGCCAAGGGGATCATCGTCCACGGCGGCCACGTCGAGAACGGCGACCTCGCCAAGGGGTTCGACAACTGGCGCAAGACCTTCGCCTACGCGGCGGACAACGGCGGATTCGCCACCCCGGTGCTCATCGAGAACACGGCCGGCGGCGACAACGCCTGCGCCCGCCGCTTCGACAACCTGGCCCGGCTGTGGGACGCGATCGGTGAGTACGAGGTCGGCTTCTGCCTCGACACCTGCCACGCCTTCGCCGGCGGCGAGGACCTCCTGGACATCGTCGACCGGCTCAAGGCGATCACCGGCCGCATCGACCTCATCCACGCGAACAACTCGCGCGACACGTTCGACTCGGGCCGGGACCGGCACGACAACATGACCTCCGGCGAGATCGACCCGGAGCTGATCGTCGCGGTCATCCGCGCGGCCGGCGCTCCGGCACTCGTCGAGACTCCGGGCGGCGTCGAGGGCCAGGGCGCCGACATCACCTACCTGCGGGAGCGGCTGGCGTGAGCAACCTGTCGTCGGAGCCGACACTGTCCGAGGAGCCCCCCGCGGAAGACTCCGCGGGGTCGGTACCCCCCGTGCCCGATACGCCGGACGGCAACCACAAGGCCGACGCCACCGCGGCCACGCCCCAGGCACCCGCGGCCCGCCAGGAGAACTCCACCGGTTCGGGTGACAAATCGGACACCCAAGCCAAGCCGGATAAGCGGCGGCGCCGTGGGAAGACCGCCACGACAACGGCCGAACCGGGGGAGAAGAACAACACCCGCGTGGACAAGAACGACAAGGACGACGAGGCCAACGCGGCGGCCCCAGACGCCAAGAACGACGCAGCGACCGAGGGCGAAACCAAGGCCGAGGACGAAAGCGAAGAGGCCGAAAAGGACCCGTTCAACGCCTTCGCGCCGGAGCCCGAGTTCGTTCCAGGCCGCGCCGGAAGGATCACCCGCAAGAGCGGCTCCGCCCTGAGCAGGTTCTTCGCGCACGAGTGGACCCTCGCCGCCATCGGCTCGGTCCTGCTCGCGATCGTCATGACCTGGCCCGCCGCGCGGCACCCGGCGACGACCATCCCGCAGGACATCTGGGACCCGACCCTGCAGGCCTGGCAGATGTCCTGGGCCGGCCACATCCTCACGACCAACCCGCTGCAGCTCTGGCACGCCAACGCGTTCTACCCGGACCAGTACAGCTACGCGTTCTCCGACACCCTGCTCGGCTACGCCCCGGCGGGGATGATCGGCGAGGGTCCGGTGGCCGCGATCGTGCGGTACAACATGGTCTTCATCTTCATCTTCGCCTTCGCGTTCTTCGGGGCCTATGCGCTGGTCCGCCAGCTCGGGGCCGGCGCGACGGGCGCCGCGGTGGCGGGTGCGGCCTTCGCCTATGCGCCGTGGCGGCTCGGGCAGGCGGGGCACCTGCACGTGCTGTCCATCGGCGGCATCGCGCTCTCGCTGGCGATGCTGGCGCGCGGGCACGGGTTCTCGCTCAAGAACGGGTACGAGCCGGAGAAGCGGCGCTGGGGCTGGGTCCTCGGCGGGTGGCTCGTCGCGGCCTGGCAGATCAGCCTGGGCTTCGGCATCGGCATCCCGTTCGCCTACGCGCTGCTGTTCGCCGTGCTGGCCACCGCGATCACGTGGGGCTACCGGCAGGCGTTCCGCTGGGCGGTCCGGCGCCCGTTCGGCTGGAAGCTGTTCTTCGCCAACCTGGGCGGCGGCCTGATCTTCGCGGGCGTGAGCGCGATGATGGCGTACCCGTACCTGCAGGTGCTGAAGGACCACAAGGAGGCCAAGCGCAGCGCGGAGATCATCAGCCTGTTCTCGCCGCCGCTGAAGGGGTTCTTCATCTCGCCGCCCGAGTCGTGGCTGTGGGGTGACGCGTACGCCAACGCGCGCTCGACGCTGGGCTGGGCGCCCGAGATGGCGCTGCTGCCCGGCTTCTTCCTGTACGGGCTGGCGTTCGCCGGCCTGTTCGTGTCGGTCTGGAAGCTGCAGCACCGCATCCTGCTCGGCGTCGGCGTGGTGCTCACGGCGATGCTCGCGATGGGCAGCAACGGGCCGGCGAAGGGCGACCTCGGCTACATGGCGCTGTACCGCCTGCTCCCCGGCTTCGAGGGCATCCGCACCTCGGGCCGGCTGATGGTCTGGGTGACGCTGTTCCTGGCGCTGCTCGCCGCCGGGGCGGTGAGCGCGTTCGCGGACCGCGCGGTCGAGCTCTTCGCCGATCAGACCCAGTCCGACGTGGGCGGACGGGCCGGCGCCTGGCGTCTGATCACGCTGATTCCGCTCGTGCTCGTGCTGTCCGAGGGCGTGCACAAGTGGGGGCCGAATCCCGAGGTGCCCCCGGCGCCGGTCGCCATGAGCACGCTCGAGGCGCCGCTCATCGTGCTGCCCACCAGTGAGCTCTTCGACATGAACGTCATGCTCTGGAGCACCGACGGCCTGCCCAAGATGGTCAACGGCGGCAGCGGCTTCACCCCGGACGACCAGCAGGTCCTGCGGCTCAACATGCAGCAGTTCCCGGATCAGGCCACGGTCGACCAGCTACGTGAGCTGAAGATCCACACGGTGGTGGTGCTGCGCGACCGGGCGGCCGGCACGGAGTACGCGAAGGCCATCGACGCGCCCATCGACGGCCTCGGCATCACCCGCACCGAACAGGGCGACGTCATCCTGTACAAGATCGACGGCTAGAAAGTTTCAGAGACCAGAGCGCAGCAGCGCGAAGGCCTCATCGGCGTTGGCGACCGCGGCGGGATAGACCTCGTCCGCGGTCGCGCCGGCCAGCAGCCGGTTGGTGTTCTCCATGATCAGCGCGTGCCGCACCCCGACGATCATGGCCGCGGCGGCCCGGCTGCGGAAGTCCGCGCCCAGCTCCGCCGCCAGCGCGTCCGTCGTCGCGTTCGTGACCGACAACGCGCGCTGGGTCAGCGCCGGCGTCGAGAAGACCAGGCGCAGCACGGCGAGCACATTCGGCTTGTCGCACATCCCGGCGTTCGGATCGCGCGCGGCGAGCGCCGACAAGAAGTGCCGGTGCAGCGCGTCCACCGGCGTCTCGCCCGCCCGCCGCGACCGCACGACCAGCGCCGGCTCGTCCACGTGCTCCGACATCGGCCCGACGACCAGGTCTTCCTTGCTCGGGAAGTAGTTGAAGAAGGTCATCTTCGAGACCTCCGCGGCCGCCGCGATCTGCGCCACCGAGACGTTGTCGAAGCCGTGCTCGACGAACAGCTCGATCGCCACGTTCCACAGCGCCGACCGCGTCTGCGCCTTCTTCCGCTCCCGCAGCGTCTCCTTCGCCATGACACAACTGTACCAGGATCAAACTTGTACTCAGTACAAACTTGTGCTTAGTCTAAGAACATGAAGACGTTGGGCGTTCTGCTCTGCATGTTCACGATCGTGCTGGCGATCCTCGACCAGAACATCGTGTCGTCGGCGGTCGTGCCGATCGTGCGCGATCTCGATCCGGTTCACGGCGTCGAGCACGTGGCCTGGCTGGTCGCGGCGTTCGCGCTGGCCTCGACCGTGGTCCTGCCGCTGTACGGCCGGCTCACCGACTCGTTCGGCGCCAAGCCGGTCTGGCTGTCCGCGGTCGCCGTGTTCCTGCTCGGCTCGGCCCTCTGCGGCGCGGCGCAGAGCATGGGCCAGCTCATCGCGTTCCGGGCCGTCCAGGGCATCGGCGCCGGCGGCCTGATGAGCGTGACCATGGTCGTCCTGGCCAACCTGGCCGAGCCGGGCCAGGACCGCGGCAAGGGCGCCGGCATGGGCGGCCTGTTCGCCGGCGTCGGCATGGCGATCGGCCCGTTCATCGGCGGCCTCTTCGCCGACCACGGCAACTGGCGCGGGATCTTCTACATCAACATTCCGCTCGGCCTGATCGTGATCGTCGGCGGCCTGTTCGCGATCCGCATCCCGCGCACGACCCGCCGCACCGACCTGGACCTGCCCGGCGCCGCGCTGGCCGGGGCGTTCGCCGCCGCGCTCCTGCTGATCAGCGAGTGGGGCGGGCAGCGGTACGCCTGGACGTCCCCGGCCATCCTCGCGCTCGCCGCCGCCGCGGTCGCCGGCCTGGTCCTCTTCGTGTGGCGCGAGTCCGTCGCCAAGCACCCCGTGCTGCCGCTCACCCTGCTGCGCAACCGCACCATCCGCCACAGCTACGCGATCCAGCTGCTCATCGGGGCCGCGATGATCGGGGCGATGGTCCATCTGATGTTGTACCTCCAGGTCGTCCGCGGGGTCAGCGCGTCCGACTCCGGGCTGTACCTCGCGTTCATGGCCCTGGGCCTGACCGCCTCCGGCATGGCGGGCGCCCGCATCCGCCTCGCCACCCGCACGGCGGTGCTCATCGGCACCTCGGCCGCGGCGGTCGCCCTGGCCGCGCTGGTGCTCTTCGTCCACCTCGACGCCTCGCTCTGGGCCATCCGCGGCGCGCTGGTGCTGCTCGGCATCGGCTTCGGCCAGCTCCTCGGCCTGCTGATCATGGCCGTGCAGGACGCCGCACCCCGCCACCAGCTCGGCGTGGCGACGACGGGTATCCGGTTCTTCCAGTCGCTCGGCACCGCGATCGGCGCGGCCGCCCTCGGCTCGGTGCTGACCAGGGTCTACGCCCACCACGCCTTCGCCACCGGGATCGAGGTCGTCTTCGCGGTGGCCGCCGCGATCGTCGTGCTCGCCTTCCTGATCGCCACCCGCCTGAGCCCGATCGCGCTTCCAAGTGAAGATCAAAAAGAGCCTGCTCTGGTACCGTGAGATCCCGCAAAATCGTGATATGTCCGATAAGTCGCGGCGCGCCAGCGCCCGACTTATCGCCACCACAACAGAACGGCCCGGCTCCCCAGAAAGGAAGCCGGGCCGATTCACGTGAAACGGTATCGAAGAACTACAAAGCGTCAACCGGACTTGACCAGCGCCGGAGCGCCGGGCGGGGGCGGTTCGTCCAGCAGCGCATGCTCGTCCAGCGACTCCTCGTTGTAGCTGCCGCCGTCCGGGTCCTCGCCCTCGTACGTCTGGCGCACGACGTCCTCCTCGGGGTGGCGGATGTCGCGGATGACGTACGCCGCCAGGACGCCGAGCGTGACCAGCCGCAGGATCGAGGCGAGCACGAACACGCCCTCCGGGAAGACCTGCCGCCCGGAAGCGCCCATGAGCTCGCCGTAGAAGGAGACGAAGTAGAGCACCTCCGCCACCTGCCAGGCCAGGAACGCTCCCCACTTGGGTCTGGCGAGCACGGCGAGCGGCACGAGCCACAGGACGTACTGCTGCGACCAGACCTTGCCGGTGATCAGGAAGGCGGCCACGATCAGGAACGCCAGCTGCGCCAGGCGCGGCTCCTTCGGCGCGGTGAGCCCCAGGATCAGGATGCCCGCGCAGCAGATCAGGAACAGGCCCAGGTAGAGGATGTTCAGCGTGGCGTGCTCAGGGTCAAGGTCCAGCTTCTGGAAGAACTCGAAGCCGTACTGCCCGTTGCCCCGCGGGAAGTGCGCGCCGATGTACCACAGCGTGCCCCAGTCGATCCCGCGCAGCTGGTTGAACTCCCAGAACTTGACCCAGCTGTCGTAGAAGAAGAACGCCACCGGCAGGTTGACCGCGAGCCAGGTCACCACCCCGGCCCCGACCGCGGTGAAGAAGTCCTTCCACTTGCCGGTTCGTATGCTCAGCACCAGCAGCGCGCCGAGGATCAGGACCGGATAGAGCTTCGCCGCCGTCGCCAGGCCTAAGAACACCCCGGCGAGGACCGGTTTTCGTTTGGCCCAATAGACCATGGCCACGGCGGTGAGCCCGACCGTGAACAGGTCCCAGTTGACGGTGGCCGAGACGAAGAGCGCGGGTGCGACGGCGAACATTGCCGCGTCCCACGGCCGGCGCCGGCGCACCGCGAGGGTGGCCGCGACCGCCGCGATGCCGAACGCGCCGAGGACGACCGCGTTGAGGTCGTAGAAGGCCTGGCCGTCGTTCTGCACCACGCCGCGCTGGTGCAGGTCGTGCACCGGCAGGCCGAGGACGCCCATGAAGGCGCCGGTCAGCACCGGGTACTCGACCTGGTGGTCGGCGTAGGGGACCTGGCCCTCGTTGAGGCCCTCGGCGTAGTACAGCGCAAGGACGTCGGTGTAGCAGAAGTACTTGTACTGCTTCATGTCCGTCCACGCCGCGTCGCGGCAGGGCGCCTTCTGCATCCAGTGGAAGCTCAGCATGGCGCAGATCAGCAGCAGGACCACGCGGGCCGGGGTCCAGAAGCGGCCGCCACCGGGCAGCCGGACACGGGACCGCACGGCATGGTTGCCGAGGGGGCCGCCGATGGACTCGGACAGGCCACCGATGAAGCGGTCGGAGTTGGCGGGCTCGTCGACTAGATGCTCGGGGCGCCCACTCGGCTGGCCCAGACTCATCGGCATCGTGTCACCGTACCGTCGCGGGCTCGGAAGTGGATGCAAGGCCCGGCTCGACGCGAGAATCCGTCCGGATCGGCAGGGCGAACAGCAGGGCGACCATCAGCAGCAGGTACCAATTCTTGATGATGAATCCCTGAACGCCGTGGCTCCACGGGTCCACCGGCAGCCCCTGCTCGAACCAGGAGACCAGGCCGAGGCCCACGGTGAGCGCGATCAGCCCCGCCAGCCAGGCCCGCCGGCCGGCCGCGGCCAGCACGATCAGCGCCGGGACGAACCAGTAGATGTGGTGCACCCAGGTGATCGGGCTGACCAGGCAGCCCACGATCCCGGTGATGGTCAGGCCGACCACCTCGTCACCGGCCAGCGCCGCCTTGCGGGCCCGCCACAGGCCGAAGCCCAGCGCGGCCAGCACCAGCAGCGCCCAGACCAGCCGGTTGGCGTCGTGCGGCGCCGAGAGCCGGGCGAGCATCCCGTAGAAGGACTGGTTGAAGGTGTACGCCGCGTTGCCGATCCCCTCGCCCTGCCACAACGCGTCCGTCCAGAAGTCGATCGAACCCCGCGGCATGACGGCGAACGCCAGCAGGCTCGCGGCGGCGGCGCTCGCGATGGCCGTCAGCCCGGCCCGGTACCGGCGGCTGAGCAGCAGGTACACGATGAAGATGGCCGGCGTGAGCTTGATGGCGGCGGCGAGCCCGATGAGCACCCCGGCCCAGCGGCTGCCGCGCGGCAGCAGCACGAGCAGGTCGGCCAGGACCAGCACGACGAGCACCATGTTGATCTGGCCGAACGTGTAATTCTCACGGACCGGCTCGAGCGCGCTGATCACGGTCAGCGCGAGGACGAGCGCGAACGGCAGCTCCCAGCCCTTGCGCCGGGCGACCGGGACCACCAGCCACCAGGTGGTGATCAGGAGGGCGGCGATCGTGATCACGCTGTACAGCACGACGGCACCCATCCACGGCAGCACCGCGAAGGGCACGAGGATCAGCGCCCCGAACGGGGGATAGGTGAAGCCGAGCTGCCCCTGGGTGTCGTCGGGCTTGACGTAGTCGTAGAGCGGGTGCCCGTCGAGCCACCAGTTCACGGCCTGGCGATAGATGCCCAGGTCGAACCAGTCGTGGCGGTTGCGGTACCAGATGTGGCCGTACACGACGAGCGCCACGAACAGGGCGAGCAGCACCCATCGGACGACCCTGCGCCTGCCCGTGTCCAACGCGCCACCCCCAACAGAATGCGGCCACGGTCCCGAGCGAACTTACCGCCGGTGCCGTGGCCGCACACATCAGACCCTGCTGATATCAGCGTCTTCGGGTGGCTTCGGTGGTCGGCACGGTGCCGCCGCCGTTGCCGCCCGGGTTCTGGCTGCCGTTGCCGGGCCCCGGTCCGCCGTTGCCGTTGCCCGGGTTGTTCGGGTCCTGGCCCGGGTTGTTCGGGTCGACCACCGGCTCGCTCGGCACCGGCGAGATGCCCGTGCCCACGTCCAGGCGGCCGGTGTTGGCCGGCGGCCGGAAGTTGACCTTGGGCGCCTTGAGCGCGGTCAGCGCGTCGTTGAGGAAGTCGCGCCAGATCGGGCCGGGCAGCGAACCACCGATGATCGGCTTGCCGCCCACGTCCTTGATCGGCTGCTCGTTGCCCTTGTTGCCGACCCAGACCGCGACCGCGAGGTCAGGTGTCTTCTTGACGGGGTCGTACGCCGCGTAGCCGACCATCCAGGCGTGCGCGTTGCCGCTCTGGTTCTGGCCGTACTGCCAGGTGCCCGTCTTGCCGGCGATCTGGCGGCCGTCCTTCATCTTCAGGTTGTAGTGCTTCGGCACGCCCTGCAGGACGGTGTTGATGTCGTCGGACATGCCGTCGGTGAAGCCAGGGATCCGCTGTGGCTTGATGACCTCGCCGTACGTCTTCTTCCCGCCGGTCCAGATCTCCTTGAGGAAGTGCGTCTTGGCCGCGTAGCCGCGCGCCGCGATGGTCGCGATGCCGCCCGCGTGCTCGAGCACCGTCACCGGGTACTGGCCGAACGCGACCTCGGTGTTGAAGTACTGCGGGATGACGTCCTTGCCGGTCTTGTTGGTCAGGTCGATCTTGACCGGCAGGGGCTGGCCCTTGACCGTCGCCCACATGTCGGTGATGCCGGCCGCGCGGGCCGTGTCGATCACCTTGTCCGGGCCGACCTTCTCGGCGAGGGCGAAGAAGGGCACGTTGAGCGACAGGACGGTGACCTCTTCGAGGGTGCACCAGGCGCCGCAGGCCGGGTGGGACACGGGGTTCTCGCCCGCGTTCTTGACCGGGTTGCCGCCCTTGATCGACCGGCCGCTCTTCGGGAAGTCACCGGGGGAGTTGCCGTCCCACATCGAGTCGATGCGGTACCCGTTCAGCAGACCCGTGGTGAGCGTGTAGACCTTGAACGTCGAGCCCGGCGGGTGGCCGCCGCAGCAGCTGTCCTCGCCGGTGCCGAGCACCGGGTCGTTGTAGTAGCCGGCGTAGTCGTTCTTGCTGCCGTCGTCGCCGCCGTAGTACGCCTTCACCGCGCCGGTGCCCGGTTCGACCGCGACGAGGGCGGCCTGCAGGTTCTCCGGCTGTTTGTTCATGTTCGAGTCTTTGTTGCGGCTGGCCTCGCGCACCGCGATCGGCTGGACGTCCTTGTCGATCGTGGTCACGATCTTGAGGCCGCCGTTGCGGATCTTGTCGAAGTTCTTCTTGCCGTCCGCGTCCGTGTCCTCGTACAGCAGCTGGCCGGTGCGCGGGTCGGTCAGCGCCGCGACCTCGCCGAGCACGTGGTGCACGATCAGGCCCTCGGGCTTGTCGAGGTTCTGCTGCGATACGGAGCGCTTGCGCGCGTCGGCCGGCGTGACCACGTTGTCCGGAAACTTCATCCGGTCGGCCGCCTCGGCCTCCGGGACGAAGTTCAGCTTGATCATCTGGCCCTTGATGTAGTTGAACCGGTCGAGGGCCTGCGCCTTGTCGATGTTCGGGTCGAACGGGCTGCCCTTGCCGGAGCCCTCCGGGTTCTTGATCAGCCCGGCCAGCAGCATCGCCTCGTTGGTCTTGAGGTCCTTGGCGGGCTTGCCGAAGTACGCCTGGGACGCCGCCTCGATGCCGTAGGCGCCGCGGCCGAAGTAGACGACGTTGAGGTACATCGTCATGATCTCGTCTTTGGAGTACTGCTGGTTGAGCTTGAGCGCGATGACCGCCTCGCGGACCTTACGGGCGTAGGTCACGCCCTCCAGGTCGGCCCAGCGCCGCGCGTACTGCTGGCTGATCGTCGAGGCGCCCTGCCGGTCGCCGCCGCTGACGTTGTTCCACGCGGCCCGCACGACGCCCTTGTAGTCCACGCCGTCGTTCGTGTAGAAGCTGTTGTCCTCGGCGGCCACGACCGCGTGCTGCATGTCCTTGGGGATCTGGTCGAACGGCAGCACCGTGCGGTTCTCACCGATGCGGCTCATCGGGGTCACGCCGTCGGAGTAGTAGATCGTGGTCGACTGGTCCAGCGTGATGTCGTCGGGCAGCGCGACCTGGTCGAAGTAGTAGGTGCCGGCGACCATGCCGATGCCGGCGATCATGATGAACGCGGCGATCGAGGCGATCATGATGTTGCGCCGGCGGCGCTTCTTGGCCTTGGCGGTGACGCTGCGGCCGTCCTTGCCGCCGCGGCCGCCCGCGCCCGGGGGAAGGTCACCGGGACCGCCGGGACCACCCGGGCCGTCCATGACATCCGGCACGCCGACCGAGGCGGAGCCGACCACGGCCCGCCCGACGGTGGCCCGGCCCGCGGCGCCCGGCACGGAGGCCGCGCCGACGGACGCGCGGCCGGTCGGGCCTTCCGGTGGTGAGACGCGCGCGGAGCCGACACTCGCGGAGCCGCCCACCCGGGCGGAGCCGACGGACGCGCGGCCGGTCGGACCCTCGGGTGGCGACACCCGGGCCGAACCGACGCTCGCCGAACCGCCGACGCGGGCGGAGCCGACACTCGCGGAGCCGGTGGCACCAGGGCCGCCGACCCCGGCCCGACCCACCTGGGCCCGGCCGGCCGGCGGGGCGGAGGAGGGATTGGGTGAGGGGGGTTCCGGCTGGTTTCCAGGAACCTGCGCGCGGCCCGATTGGGGGTTGCTCGGGTCACCGTAGTTCATTCGTCCCACCTTGCCGGTTGCATTTTTGTCGCATGCTCCGTCGCCGTCATGTCTGTGAGGTGCGCCACTGGCGGGGTAGCCGGTGCGGCGCGGCCCGGATGCCGCGCGCCGGGGGTCCGAGCAGGAAGTCAGCGAATTTCGTCCCGCACTCGTGACAACGCTTCGTCACGTGCACAAGGTTCACTCGGCCGCCCCTCCCCGCATCCGCGACGGCGCGTCGCCGCCGTCGGTGACGAGGCCGTCACGCCCGAGGAGGTACTGCTCGACGAGGTGGTTCCAGCCGCACGCTCGGCAGACCTCCACCACGTACACGTGAAACTCACTCAGCGTCATCGCGAGGATCGGCAGCTCGGCGAGGCGGCGGGCCTGGCCGGACGACTGCCGCAGCTCGTCGCCATAGATGTAGTGCACGTGCGTGAGGTTCTCGCGGCGGCAGACGGGGCACAGCTCGTCCGTCGGCTCACCGTGAAATTTCGCTGCGCTCTTCAGGTATGGCGACGCATCGCACACCTCATAGGTGCCGACGCGTCCGGATTGCACCTCACGCAGCAGGGCGCGTCTTCTCAACGAGAAGTCGACAACCTGACGCTGGGTACGCATGCGCCCGAGGGTACGCGGTCGGGCGCCGCACGGCGACTCCCGTCACGATCGGTAGTCGTCCGATCGACGACCAGCGCTGTGGCCCAGCCCACTTGGTCGGATTTGTTGCGTCCGTTCAGATCTCGACCTACCGTTCGATGTATCGGCCCGATACATCGGGCGGGTTACGGGAAGGAGGCCGGGAGTGCTCGAATTGGCGATCCTGGGCCTTCTGCACGAGTCATCGATGCACGGATACGAGTTGCGCAAGCAACTGACGACCAAGCTGGGGGCGTTCCGCTTCGCAATCAGCTACGGCTCGCTGTACCCGACGCTGCGCCGGCTGCAGGCGGACGGCTGGATCACCGAGGGTGCGACGCCGGCCGACGCGACGGCCGGCACCGAAGAGCCGCCCCTGCTCACCGGCAAGCGGGGCCGCGTGGTCTACACGATCACCGCGGAAGGCAAGGAGCGGTTCCAGGAACTGCTCGGCGCCGCCGGTCCCGAGACCTACGACAGCGAGGCCGGTTTCGGGGTGCATTTCGCGTTCTTCGCGCGAACCGACCCCGCGACCCGGCTGCGGATCCTCGAGGGCCGCCGCCGGCGCGTGGAAGAGCGCCGCGAAGGCCTCCGTGACGTGCTCGGCCGAGCCGCCGAGCGGCTCGACGCCTACACGCTGGAACTCCAGCGCCACGGCCTGGACGCCTGCGAGCGCGAGGTCCGCTGGCTCGAAGAGCTCATTGCGAACGAGCGCAATGGCACCACCCCTCAGCCGCCTTCGGGACAAGATCCGGAGCGGTCATCGTGAACAACAAGAAGGAGGCATCCGCGATGGGCTCCGTCCGCGTTGCCATCGTCGGTGTCGGCAACTGTGCTTCGTCCCTGATCCAGGGTGTGGAGTACTACCGCAACGCCGACCCGAATGACCGAGTACCGGGTCTCATGCACGTCAAGTTCGGCGACTACCACGTCGGCGACGTGGAGTTCGTGGCGGCGTTCGACGTCGACGCGAAGAAGGTCGGCCAGGACCTGGCGGCTGCCATCGGTGCGAGCGAGAACAACACGATCCAGTTCTGCGACGTGCCGCCCACCGGCGTGACCGTCCAGCGCGGCCCGACCCACGACGGCCTCGGGCAGTACTACCGCGAAATGATCGACGAGTCCGACGAGCAGCCGGTCGACGTGGTCAAGGCGCTGCGCGACGCGCAGGCCGACGTCGTGGTGTGCTACCTGCCGGTCGGCTCCGAGCAGGCGGCGAAGTTCTACGCCCAGGCCGCGATCGACGCCGGTTGCGCGTTCGTCAACGCCCTGCCGGTGTTCATCGCCTCCAACCCGGAGTGGGCGCAGAAGTTCACCGACGCCGGGCTGCCGATCGTCGGCGACGACATCAAGAGCCAGGTCGGTGCCACGATCGTGCACCGCGCGCTGGCCAAGCTGTTCGAGGACCGCGGGGTCGAGCTGCTGCGCACCTACCAGCTCAACTTCGGCGGCAACATGGACTTCATGAACATGCTGGAGCGCACCCGCCTGGTCTCGAAGAAGATCTCGAAGACGCAGTCGGTGACGTCCCAGATCCCGCACGAGATGGTGAAGTCCGACGTGCACATCGGGCCGTCCGACCACGTGCCGTGGCTGGACGACCGCAAGTGGGCGTACATCCGCCTGGAGGGCAAGTCCTTCGGCGACACCCCGCTCAACGCCGAGCTCAAGCTCGAGGTGTGGGACTCGCCGAACTCGGCCGGCGTCATCATCGACGCGCTGCGGGCCGCGAAGATCGCCAAGGACCGCGGTATCGGCGGCCCGATCCTCTCGGCGTCGAGCTACTTCATGAAGTCGCCGCCGGTGCAGTACAACGACCACGACGCGCACGAGTCGGTCGAGAACTTCATCAAGGGCGAGATCGAGCGCTGATCGCGCAGTAGTAAAAAGGCCGGCCCCGCGCGGGGCCGGCCTTTTTGTCATCCGAATGTCATGCGAGCCCGAACTCGCGCTCGATGCGCACCCGCGCCTCGAGCTCCAGCAGGATCTTCTTGCGCCACAACCCGCCGCCGAAGCCGACCAGCTTGCCGTCGGCACCGACCACCCGGTGGCAGGGAATGATGACCGGAATCGGATTGTGGTTGCACGCGGTGCCGACCGCCCGGGCCGCGTCGGGCTCGCCGACGGCCGCCGCGATCTGGCCGTACGTCCGCATCTCGGCGTAGGGAATGGCCGCGAGCTCCCGCCAGACGGCCCGCTCGAACTCCGAGCCGCCGCGCACCGACAACGGCGCCGAGAATGCGACGTCCTCGCCCGCGAAATAGCGCGTCAGTTCGTCGACCGCGCGCCCGAGCACCTCGTCCGGTTCGGCCAGCGGAACGTTCGGCGGCGCCCCGCCGAACTGAACGCGGCAAATGCCCGAATCGTCGAACGCCACCCCGAGCGCATCGATCGGCGCCTGCACCTGAACCCACCGCACGGCGCCGATTCTGCTCCTTGTGCCCGACGCTGGGAGTGGCGCGGTGGCGCTACTCTCCAGGTGTCCTGGAGGGGAGGGGACGGTGGAGACGACGTTCCTGGTGATCGGCGGCGTAGGCGTTGTGGTGCTCGCCCTGTCCGTACTCATCGGAGACCTCTTCCACTTCGGCCATCCCGACGCGGGAGGACCCTTCTCGGTGCCCGCCGTCGCCGGCTTCATCGGCGCCTTCGGTTTCGCCGGTGCCGCCTTCGCGGCCATCACCGGCGCGGACGGCCTGCTGGTGCCGGTCGTGGCCGGGGCCGTCGCGGCGTTCCCGACCGCCTGGCTCGCCACCCGCCTGGCGCGGCTGGCGCTGAACATGCGCACCGACGCGACCCCCACCCAGCGCGACATGATCGGCGCCACCGGCGTGGTCGTCACGCCCATTCTCGGCAACGGTTTCGGTGAGATCCGTATTTCCCTGGGCGGGCAGCCCGTCAAAGTCAGCGCCCGCGCCGACAAGCCCATCGCGCTCGGCGCCCGCGTCTTCGTGGTGGAGGCGACCAGCCCCACCAGCGTGATCGTGGAAGAAACGCCCCTCTAAATACAACCCCCGGAAGTAGGAGCGGATGGACACAGTCCTGCTCGTCGCCATCGGCGGCGGCATCTTGTTGATCTTGCTAATCATCCTGTTCATCGTTTCGCGCATCAAGGTGGCCGGCTCCAACGAGGCGTTCATCATCACGGGACGCAAGGGCAAGTCGGTGCAGGGCCTCGACGGCTCGCGCTCCACCGACCTGTCCGGCCAGAAGGTCGTCATGGGCGCCTCGGTGTTCGTGGTCCCGATCGTGCAGAAGCTGCAGGTGCTCGACCTGTCCAGCCGCCGCATCCACGTCGAGATCACCGGTGCGGTCAGCAAGCAGGGCATCCGCGCCAACCTCCAGGGCGTGGCGATCGTCAAGGTCGGCGGCACCGAGGACGCGATCCGCGCCGCCGCCCAGCGCTTCCTCAACCAGCAGCAGGGCATCGACCTGTTCACCAGCGAGGTCCTGGCCGGTGCGCTGCGCTCGATCGTCGGCCGGCTGACCATCGAGGAGATCATCCGCGACCGCACCGCGTTCGCCAGCGCCGTGGCCGAGGAGGCCGAGCACTCGCTGACCAACCAGGGCCTGGTGCTGGACACGTTCCAGCTGCAGGACATCTTCGCCGAGGGCTCCTACCTCGCCGACCTGGGCCGTCCCGAGGCCGCCCGGGTGCTGCGCGACGCCGCCATCGCCGAGGCCCAGGCCCGCCAGGCGGCCGAGTCCGAGCGGCTGCGCTCGGAGGAGGCCATCGCCGAGGCCAACCGGAACCTGGCCCTCAAGCAGGCCGGCATCCAGGCCGAGATCGACGCGGCCAAGGCCAAGTCGGCCGCGGCCGGCCCGCTCGCCCAGGCCGAGCGCGAGCAGGTCATCCTGGCCGAGCAGCAGAAGGTGGCCGAGCGCAACGCCGAGCTCAAGCAGCGCCAGCTCGACACCGAGGTGCGCAAGCCCGCCGACGCCGAGCGGTACCGCGTCGAGCAGGAGGCCGAGGCGGCCAAGAACGCGGCGATCTTCAAGGCCGACGCGCAGCGGCAGGCGACCATCGCGGCCGCGCAGGCCTCCGCCGAGCAGGCCCGCCTCACCGGTGAGGGCGAGCGGTCCCGCCGCGCCGCGCTGGCCGAGGCGAACGCGATCGAGGGTGCCAAGGAAGGTGAGGCCGAGCAGCGGCGCCGTGTCGCCATCGCCGAGGCGCTGGAGCGCGAGGGTGCGGCCGAGGCGTCCGCCATCCTGGCCCGCGGCCAGGCCGAGGCCGAGGCCATGCGGGCCAAGGCCGACGCGTTCGCCACCTACGGCGAGGCGGCCATCCTCGACCTGCTGGTCCGGGTGATGCCGGACGTGGTCAAGGCGGCCAGCGACCCGATGGGCAACATCGACCGGCTGACGGTGATCTCGACCGACGGCGCCTCGTCGCTGTCCAAGTCGGTCGCCAGCAACGTCGCCCAGGGCCTGCAGCTGGGCACCGACCTGACCGGCATCGACGTGCAGAAGCTGCTGAGCCGGCTCGGTGCGATGGCCGGCGGCGACGACGTCGTCGAGCCGGTCAACGGCCGGCCCGCGGTCGAGGCGCCCAAGCAGGACCGGTAACCGCATCGGTAACCGTTCGGAGCGGGGCCCTCACCATTTGGTGAGGGCCCTTCTCTGTTCGTGCGGGGTCACGACCGCCCGGTTCGCCGTAGGCTTGCGCCGTGTCCGCCAGCACCATCAGCTCCCGCCCGCAGACGCACTTCGTCCGTGCCGTCCTCCGCCAGCGGGGTTTCCGGCGGCTGACCTCGGTGCGGATGATCGCCCAGTTCGGCGACGGGCTGTTCCAGGGCGCCCTGGCGGGCAGCGTGCTGTTCAACCCGGAGCAGCGGGCGGGCGGGATGGCGATCGCCGCCGGCTTCGCGATCCTGCTGCTGCCCTACTCGCTGGTCGGCCCCTACGTCGGCGTGTTCCTGGACCGGTGGCGGCGCCGCTCGATCGTCAGCGTGGCGAACATCGTGCGGGCGCTGCTGGTGCTGCCGATCTCGCTGTACATCTGGGGCGGTGAAAAGTCGCCGATCCCCTTTCTGCTGGCCCTCGTGGTCATCGGCCTGAACCGCTTCTTCCTGGCCGGGCTGTCCGCGGCCACCCCGCACGTGGTCGCCGACTCGACGCTGGTCACCGCGAACTCGTTCGCCGGCACGCTGGGCTCGCTGAGCTACTCACTGGGGATCGGGGCGGGCGCGGCGCTCATCAAGACCGTCCTGGCCACGTCGTTTCACGGATACGCGCTGGTCGCCGCCATGGCCGCGGTCTTCTATCTGCTCTCGGCGCTGGTCGGGCGGACCTCGTTCGGCCCGGACGAGCTCGGGCCGGATGCCGCCAGCCGCACCAGGGGATCGATCCTGGCCGCGCTCGGCGAGACCAGCCGCGGCACGGTCGCCGGCGTCCGTCACCTGGCGGCCAAGCGCGGTGCGGCCTATCTGGTGCTGGCGCAGGCGACCTTCCGGCTGCTGTACGGCGTGGTCCTGCTGGCCAGCCTGCTGCTCTTCCGCACGGTGTTCAACCACGGCGACGACGTCACCGGCTCGTTCGGCACCATCGCCAACGCGTTCCTGGCCGGCGGGGTCGGCATGCTGCTGGCCTCGTTCGTCACGCCCCCGATCACCCGCCGGATCGGCGGCTGGCGCTGGGTGGCGATCGTGCTGGCCGGCACCGGCCTGGCCATCCTGGGCTTCGGGCTGCCGTTCGACCCGGTGCTGCTGCTCGGCGCCGTGTTCGTGACGAACCTGGCGGCGCAGGGCATCAAGATCGTGACCGATACCTCGCTGCAGCACGAGTGCGCGGACGAGTACCGTGGCCGCGTTTTCAGCATCAATGACACCGCGTTCAATCTGACGCTGGTGGCCGGCATGTACATCGGCGCCCTCACGCTGCCCGAGACCGGGCGCTCGGCGCTGGTCCTGTGCGTCATCGCGGCCTGCTACGTGCTGGCCGCCGCCGGCTACGCGGCGCTGGGCGGACGCTGGGCCCGCCGGGTCGGCGACGACATCGCCGCTCCCGACGGGCTCCTGAAGCGTCAGGCCCGCTAGGTCAGCCGGTCTTCTTGGCCGACAGGTTCACCTGCGACGTGGTCATCGTCAGGTTGTCGCCGCTGCAGGTGTACTTCGCCGGGTTGTCGTCCGTCTGGAACGGCTCGGTCTCGTCGAAGTTGATCGAGGGCGCCTTGGTGTTGATGGTGCCCGTCGCCTGCACGTTCGTGTAGGCGATGCTCCCGCTGTTGGTCGAGACGTTCGAGGTGACCGTCGCGTTGACCGTGATGGTGATCGCGACGTTCGAACCCGAGATGGTCGGGTTGCCGGTGAAGGTGCTGTCCTTGTACGTCTCGGTCAGCTTGCCGTCAGCGGTGAACTTCAGGACGGAACCGTTCTTGGTCAGGCTGATCGGCACCTCACCGACCTGGTCCATCGGGACCTTCTCGGTGTACGTCTGCGTGGTCCACGTACCGACGAGGCACTTGTCGATCTTGGCGTCCTCGACGGCTGCTCCGGTCGTCGCCGGGCCACCCGTGGGGTTGTTCGCCTGCGGGTCCTTCTTGTCGTCGTCGCCGCTCTTGAGCGCCGCGACCACGACGATCGCCACGACCAGGATGACCAGCACGCCGGACAGGGCCAGGATCGGCATCAGGTACTTGTTCCGGCCACCACCCGTGGGCGCGGAGCCGCCGCCGTACGTCGCGCCGTACGCGGTGGGCGGAGCGGAGACCGGGTCGGAATATTGGGGCGGCGCCGAGTACTGCGGTCCTGAGCTCGTGGGGTATCCGGCATAGGGCTGCTGTCCGCCGTACGGTGCGCCGCTGTACGGCGAGCCGCTCGTCGGCTGCTGGGGCGCCTGCGGGACGCCCCGATAGGTGCGGCACTGCGTGCAGTAGCCGTTCGCATCAATGCCCATGCCGCCGCAGGTTGGACACGGCTGCATGTCTGCCTCCAGGTTCAGGGTTCCGGGGGGGGTTCGCTGTTCAGGGGTTTGCTCGTTCAGGGGTTGCGTGTTAGCGACGGTAGCCCACCCGGTCTAGGCGCAGAAGCGGCCGAATCGCCACATGCACGACGCAGACGGGGTCGGTGTTCCGACAAGGAGACGATCTCGGGCAACAGCCTCCCGGACTGTTGCGTTTGGTAGTCGTAAGATTACGGAATGTCAACGCCACCGGAGCCCGGCGAACCGCGACCGCCTGAGCTCGCCGAGCCGCTGCCGCCGACCGCGCCAGTCCCTGGTGTGCCCGGCGCGGTCCGTCCCGAATCACTGCGTAAATCACAGCCGGAGGACCCTCAGTTCCCGGCTCCTCCTGCTGCTGCTTCTCCGCCTTCGACGCCTTTGGAAAAGCCGTCGCGCCTGGTACCGCTGGCCGGCGGGGCCGTGCTGGCGCTCGCCGTGGTGGCCGTCGTGGCGTACCTGGCCGTCGGGCCCGGGCGGGACTCGACCGAGACGATGGGCGGGGCCGTCACCGGCTCCCCGGCGGCGTCCGGTCGTGGGCCCGCACCCCAGGTCGGCGCGCCGCTGACCACCGGCGGCGGCGCGAGCACCCTGCCCAACGGGGCGGCCGGCCCGACCGGTGCCCGGACCCAGGCCCCGGCCGGGGTGCCCTGCAGCTATGCCTCGGCGGGGCGCGGCGAGGGCGACACGCGCCTGATCGCCACGCCGGCGCCCAAGTCGACGCTGACCGGGCGGCTGGCCGCGACGATGCAGACCAACCTGGGCCCGATCGGGATCCAGTTGTACGCCGACCGCGCGCCCTGCACGGTCAACTCCTTCGTGCACCTCTCGCGCGACGACTTCTACAGCGACACCCCGTGCCACCGGCTCACCACCGACGGGCTGTACGTCCTGCAGTGCGGCGATCCGAGCGGCACCGGGACGGGCACGCCGGGCTACCAGTTCGGCGAGGAGAACCTGCCGACGACCGTGCCGCCGTACCCGCGGGGGACGCTCGCGATGGCCAACGCGGGCCCGGGAACGAACGGGTCGCAGTTCTTCGTGGTGTACAAGGACAGCGACATCCCGCCGGACTACACCGTCTTCGGCACCGTGACCAGCGGGATGGACCTGCTCGACCGGATCGCCGCGGCCGGCACGACGACGGGCGGACCGGACGGCCCGCCCAAGCTCGCCGTGCAGATCACCGAGATCCGGGTGGCGTGATCCCCTCGGCTTCCGCCCACTTGAACAGCTCGGCGATCGCCTCGTCGTGATCGAGCGGGCCGCGTTCCAGGCGCAGCTCCTTCAGGAAGCGCCAGGCGCGGCCCACCAGCGGGCCGGGCGGCAGGTTCAGCAGCTCCATGATCGCGTTGCCGTCGAGGTCGGGCCGGACCCGGGCCAGGTCCTCCTCGGCGGCGATGCGCTCGATCCGCTCCTCCAGCGCGTCGTAGTCGGCCGCGAGCTGGGCCGCCTTGCGCCGGTTGCGGGTCGTCACGTCCGAACGGGTCAGCGCGTGCAGGCGGTTGAGCAGCGGGCCGGCGTCGGTGACGTAGCGGCGTACGGCCGAGTCGGTCCACTCCCCGCGCCCGTACCCGTAGAAGCGCAGGTGCAGCGCCACCAGTTCGGCCACGTCGGCGATGACGTCCTTCGGAAACTTCAGCGCCTTCATCCGCTGCTTGGTCAGCCGCGCGCCGACCATCTCGTGGTGGTGGAAGCTGACCCCGCCGTCCGGGCCGACCGCCTTGGTCGCCGGCTTGCCGATGTCGTGCATGAGCGCGGCCATGCGCAGGGTGAAGTCCGGCCCGTCCGGCTCGTGGCCGATCGCATTGCGCACGACGATCAGCGTGTGCTCGTAGACGTCCTTGTGCTGGGCGTGCTCGTCGATCTCCAGCTTGAGCCCGGACAGCTCCGGCAGGAACTGCTCGGCCAGGCCGGTGTCGACCAGCAGCCGCAGGCCGGCGATCGGGTCCTGGCCGCACATCAGCTTGACGAACTCGTCGCGCACCCGCTCGGCCGTGATCCGCGCCAGGTCGGGCGCCATTTCGGTCATCGCCGCCAGTACCTCGGGTGCGACCCCGAAGCCCAGCTTGCTCACGAACCGCGCGGCCCGCAGCATGCGCAGCGGGTCGTCGGCGAAGGACTCCTGCGGCGTGCCGGGGGTGCGCAGGATGCCGGCGGCGAGGTCGGTCAGGCCGCCGTACGGGTCGGTGAACTGGTGCCCCGGCACCGAGACGGCCATCGCGTTGATGGCGAAGTCCCGCCGGCGCAGGTCGTCGGTCAGGTTGTCGCCGAAGCGGACGATCGGGTTGCGGCTCACGCGGTCGTACGCGTCCGCGCGGAACGTCGTCACCTCGATGCGCAGGCCGCGCCGGGCCAGGCCGATCGTGCCGAACTCCTGGCCGGTGGTCCAGATCGACTCCGCCCAGCCGTCGATGATGCGCAGCGTGTCCTCGGGCCGCGCGTCGGTGGTGAAGTCCAGGTCGTCCCCGAGCCGCCCGAGCAGCGCGTCGCGGACCGAACCGCCCACCAGGTGCAGCTCGTGGCCGGCCCGCTCGAAGCGGCGGCCGAGCTCGTCGGCGACGGGGGAGACGCGCAGCAGCTCGTGCACGGCGCGGCGCTGGGCCTCGCTCAGCAGGTCGGGCACGGAAGGGCGCTGGGCCTCGTTCGGGGCGCGTGTGGTCTCGGGCATCGGTCGATCAGCCTATCGCGAAGGGGAAACCAGGCACCGAGGGTAGCCGCCGCGTGTGCATCGGGTCGCCTGATAATCGTCGGCCCCTCGGAAGTGTCGGGGGGTGCCACTATGGTCGGTGCTGCGAGAGGGAAGTTCGGCTTGAGTGGGGATGTGGCGAATGGATCCGGGGACGGACGGGTGGCCGGAACCGACGGCGGAACCGCCACGGCGCCGGGGTGGGGCGCACCGCGCTCCTGAGGATCCGTGGGCCGATCCGTCGCCGGCTGCTCCACCGGCTCCCGTTTCGGGTGATGCCGCGCTCGCGGGTCCCACGCAGGTCCTTCGGCCGCCGTCGGGTGATCCTGCTCTTTCCGGCCCCACACAGGTCCTTCGGCCGCCGTCGGGTGATGCTGCTCTTTCCGGACCGACGCAGGTGCTTCGGCCGCCGTCCGACCCGGTGCCCGCCGGACCGCCGCCCGTCGACCCTGGGCAGACCGTCCGGTTGCATGTCGGCCAGCGGCCGCCGGGCATGGTCGATCCGGCCAACGCGCCGACCGTCGCGCTGCCGTTCATCACGCCGCGGCCGCAGGTGGTGGCCGACGCGCCGGTCGTCGAGGAGTCGGCCCCGCCCAGCGCGGCCGACGACGACAGCACCGGCACCGTCGTGCGCAACAGCAGCACGATGGCCATCCTGAGCCTGGTCAGCCGGGCCACGGGCTTCGTGCGGGCGGCGGCCATCGCGGCGGCCATCGGCGGGGCCGTGGTCGGCGACGACTACACGCTGGCCAACAACCTGCCCAACCAGGTGTACGAGCTGCTCCTCGGCGGCGTCCTGGCCAGCGTCCTCATCCCGACCCTGGTGCGGGCCCGCAAGGACGAGCCCGACCGCGGCGAGGCGCACGCCCAGCGCCTGCTGACCCTGGCCGCCGTCGCGCTCGGCATCGCCACCCTGATCGTGGTCGTCGCCGCGCCGCTCATCACCGCCATCTACACCCTCGGCAACGACAAGGTGACGACGAGCGACCGTGATCTGATCACGCTGCTGGCGTACCTGTTGCTGCCCGAGATCTTCTTCTACGGCCTGGCCGGCATCTCCGCGGCGATCCTCAACGTGCGCGGCCACTTCGCCGCCCCGATGTGGACCCCGATCCTCAACAACATCGTCGTCATCGCCACCGCCGGCCTGTTCATGCTGGTCCGCGGCGGGGGCGTGCCGACCCCCGAGACGATCACCCTGCCCCAGGTGCTGATCCTCGGCATCGGCACCACCCTGGGCATCGTCGTGCAGGCGGCCGGCCTCTGGCCCGCGATGCGCAAGACCGGGTTCAAGTGGAAGTGGCGGTTCGACTTCCGCAAGCTCCACCTGCGCGAGCTGGCCAAGCTGGGCGCGTGGATGCTGCTGTACGTCGGCGTCAACCAGGTCGGCATCACGGTCGTCATGGCCCTGGCCAAGCAGACCCAGCTGCACGGCGGCGAGGGCCCGGCCGTGTTCAACAATGCCTTCCTGATCTTCATGATGGCCCACGGCATCGTCGCCGTCTCCGTCATCACCGCGATCATGCCCCGCATCTCGGCCGCCGCCGCCGACGGCCGCTTCACCGACGTCACCGAGCAGCTGGCCCAGGCGAGCCGGCTGGCCGCCGTCGTGCTGATCCCGGCGTCGGCCGTCTACCTGGTCCTCGGCCGCCCGCTCGCGGTGACACTGTTCAACTGGGGCCACTACGACTACGACCAGTCCCTGGCCACCGGCTCGGTCGTCGCCGCGGCCGGCCTGGGCCTGGTGCCGTTCGCGCTGAGCCAGATGCAGACCAGCGTCTTCTACGCCATGCGCGACACCAAGACCCCCGCCCTGGTCAACATCGGCGGCGTGGCCGTGCGCCTCATCCTGGACGTGAGCTTCTACTTCATCCTGCCGGTCGCGGTGGTCACGACCTCGCTGATGGTGGGCACGGCACTGTCCTACCTGGTCGCCCTCATCGTCGGCTACGTCCTGCTCCGCCAGCGCCTGGGCCGGTTGGGCCTGCGCCGCCTGCTGGACACCCTGATCCGCCTGACCGCGGCGGCGGCGGCCGGCGGCCTGCTGGCGCTGGGGCTGTCGTGGCTGATCGCGCAGATCCTCGACCCGGGCAAGCTGCTGGGCGTCGTCCAGCTGATCCTGGGCACCGGGGTGCTGCTGGGCGTGTACGCGGCCGGCGGCATCTTCCTCAAGGTCCCCGAGGTCAGCCAGTTCGCCGGCATGATCCGCCGCCGCCTCGGCCGCTGAGAGCTCCCGCCCGCCCCCGGAGGCCACCGGCGCGGACAAGGGGTCCGGCCGGGGCGGGCGCAATGCGGCAAGAATCGTCGTGACGGTTTGTCGAGATTGACGCTCGCGTGTGCCTGGTGGCGATTCGACACATTCGGCGGGCAAGTGATCAGAGAGCGGCGTCTCACTTGGGAGCTCGGTTGAACCCGATCGGGGCCGCGCCGCGTGACACCGGTGGGGGCACCATTGCGCGCGCCGGGCCGTGGGCGTTTTGTCCAATTTGCCAAATGACGACCGCTTCCGGCGGGTGCATGCGGCGAGAAGCCGGGCGGCATGTGGCGACGATTCGGTGAAAAGTACGTGAAGGCGATATGACGGCCGTGTCGGGACATGGGTGATCAATTGGCCTCACGCGGGGTGGTCCGGAGATGATGACGTGTCGGAGACCGAAGAGCCGACAGGTAAGGTCAACCCCGGCGCCCTGCCGAAGCGCTTAGGCTTAGTGACTGCGACTCGCGTTACGACAGACGCCACAGGTCGGCACACGGATCGGAAGGGAGGACGGGTGGCTGAGCTCGACGAAGGGCTGGAGGCTGGGGGCGTTCCCCAGGTCCTGACCTTCGGCACCCCATCCGTCGGTGAAATCCTTGCCGAGCGATACCAGCTCGAAGAGCACATCGGCAACGACTCGCTAGGTCGCCAGCTGTACCGCGGGATCGACGTCATCCTGCGGCGCCCGGTGGCGGTGATCACGCGCTATCCCGGCGGGGACAGTGCCAAGGAGATGCTGGCCGCGGCCGTGGCCGCGAGCCGGATCGTGCATCCTCACCTGGTCGGCGTCTACGACGCGATCGACGAGGGCGAGCGCGCCTACGTGGTGCGCGAGTGGGTCGACGGGATCGCCCTGCGCGACATCGTGGCCCAGGGCCCGCTCGACGCCGGGCGCTCGGTCGCGATCGCCTGGGCCGTCACCGACGCCGTCGCGGCGCTGCACGGGACCGGGATGGCGCACGGCAACGTGCACCCCGGGACGGTGCTCGTGGCGCACGACGGCCGGGTCGTCCTCACCGACGCGCGGGCCGACGACAGCGCCACGCCCGAGACGGACATCCGCTCCATCGGTGCCATCTTGTACTGCGCGCTGACCGGCTACTGGCCGCACGCCGAGGCCGGCACCTACTCCGTGCCCGACGGGGTCCGCGACAACGCCGGCGCGCTGCAGACGCCGCGTCAGGTGCGGGCCGGTGTGCCCGCCGCGCTGGACTCGCTCGTGGCGGACCTGCTCAACCCCGACATGCCGCTGCCGTCGGCCGAGTCGCTCGCGGGTGAGCTCGCCTCGTTCGGCAGCCTCGACGACGAGGACCTGGCCGACGAGGGCGGCCGCGTCGACTTCGCCGCGTTCGACTCCGCCGCCCAGTCGACCACCCCGCCGAAGCCCGCCGGGCGCAAGCTCGCCGTCGGCGTCGTGGGTCTGCTCGTGCTCGCCCTGGCCGGCACGCTGGCCGCGGCGCGGGTGCTGGGCGACCCGGCCACGACGGAGACGCCGTCGCCGGGCAACGCGCCGCCCGGTGCGAGCGCCTCGCAGCAGGCCAAGCCGGCCGGGCAGCCGGTCGAGATCAAGATCGACGGCTCGAAGGTCCGCATCATCGACCCGCAGGGCACGCGCTCCGAGGTCAAGGACGCCGACAAGACCGTCGACGGCGATCCCAATACCGTGTGGAAGACCGAGCGGTACAACAAAGCCGATTTTGGCGGCAAGAAGTCCGGCATGGGCGTCTGGCTCGACCTCGGCGAGGAGAAGCAGGTCGTCAACGTCGAGGTCGTGTTGCAGACCCCCGGCGCCGACGGCGAGCTGCGCACCGGCGCCCAGGATCTCGGCAGCGGCTCCTCGCAGGACCAGGCCACGGTGCAGGCGTACACCGCCGTGCCCAACACGGCCCGCCAGAACATGGGCAGCCGGACGATCTTCAACGGACCCGAGCAGAAGACCCGCTACCTCCTGGTGTGGATCACCAAGCTGCCCAAGGAGAGCAACAACAGCGGATACCGCGTGTCTATCGGAGAGATAACCGTCCGGGTGCAGTGACCCCACGAACCGTTCGCGGTCGATAAGGTGCGACCCGTGGACGCAGGGGAGCCGGGCGCGCGAGACACGCGCGACGACGCGTGGCTTCTGCGCGCCCATGCCGCGGGCGACCCCAACGCCTTCAGCGAGCTCGTACGCCGGCATCGCGACCGGCTCTGGGCGGTCGCGCTGCGCACCCTGGGCGACCGCGAGGAGGCCGCCGACGCCCTGCAGGACGCGCTGCTCTCGGCGTTCCGCGCGGCCGGCAACTTCCGTGGCGACTCGGCCGTCACCACCTGGCTGCACCGGATCGTGGTGAACGCCTGCCTCGACCGGGTGCGCCGGCGCAACGCCCGCCCCACCGTCCCGCTGCCCGAGACCGACGTCACACCGGCCCCGGCGAGCGACCGCGACACCGCCATGGACGTGCGCCAGGCGCTGCAGCAACTGCCGGTCGAGCAGCGGGCCGCGCTGGTACTCGTGGACGTCCAGGGGTATGCGGTAGCCGAGGCGGCCGTCATCCTCGGCGTCGCGGAGGGCACCATCAAAAGCAGGTGTGCGCGCGGCCGGGCCCGGTTGGCGCTGCTCCTCGGCCACCTGCGGAACCCCGTCGACGGCGGCCGCGTCCCATCAACTGAGGCGGCCCGGGCAGACGCTGCCGCGAACACCCGGGCCGCCGGGCAGACTTCCGCATCCGGAAAGGAGGGTGGCGCGTGACGGCCTTCTCCGACGCCGATCTCGACCGACTCGCCGATTTCGTCGGCGGGGCGCTGGACGGCACCCCGGAGGCGGACGACGTGCGCCACCTGGTGACGACCGAGGAGAGCTGGGCCGAGGCCTATGCGACGCTCGTGACCGCCGACGCCGCCATGCGGGACGAGTTGCATGCGCTAGGAGCAGAGGCTCATCCGGTACCGGATGAGGTCGTGCATCGCTTGAACGCCGTCCTGGCCGCCGCCGTCACCGCACCTCCCGCCGGCGCCCCGGTCGTCGACCTGGACCGGGCCCGTGAGGCTCGCAAGCGACGCCGCCTGCGCTGGACCGCCGGGCTGGCCGCGGCCGCCGCCGTGCTCGTCTGTGGCGGCGTGGGCGTGCAGGTGCTGCGCATGGGCGGCAGCGACAGCTACGACCAGCCGGCGTCGGCCCCGGGCATCGCGGGCGGCCCGGGCGGCCGGCCCGAACGCAACACGGCCACCGCCGCGGGCGACGCGGCCGGCGGCGCGTCCGCGGACACCACCGCGATCACGTCCAGCGGCCGCGACTACGACCCGGCGACGATCGGCGACCTCTCCGCCAACGCGCCCAAGGCGCAGCGGCCCAACAACAACCTCAACGGCGAGGGCGGCGCCTCCGCGAACTCGAACGTCGGCCCGCCGGCCCCGTCGAGCGTGCCGGGTCCCCTGGCACGGCTCGCCCAGCCGGCCGCGCGGGCTGCGTGCCTGGCCGCCATCACGACCGAATACGGTGGTCAGGTGGCACTGGTCGACTACGCCGCGTTCCAGGGACAGGCGGCGCTGGTCGTCGTGGTCGACGGCGCGCGGACCGCGGTGGGCAAGCGCCTCGTGGTCGTCGTCGGGCCGGATTGCGGCATCGGTGGGGCCATCGCCGACGAGCGGTACCGCACCACCACCCCGTAGCGGTGATGTGGCACACGAGTCACCGTCCACCGGGAATGGCCGGTTCGTAGGATGACGTTTTGCTGGCACAGGCTGAATTCGAGGAGTCGACCGTGGACGAGGTCCGCAACCTGATCATCGTGGGGTCCGGTCCCGCCGGTTACACGGCTGCCGTCTATGCCGCCCGCGCCAACCTCAAGCCGCTGGTGATCGAAGGTGTCACGTCCGGCGGCGCACTCGTCACGACCACCGAGGTCGAGAACTTCCCCGGCTTCCCGGACGGGATCAACGGCCCCGAGCTCATGGACAACATGCGCAAGCAGGCCGAGCGGTTCGGGGCCGAGTTCATCACCGACGACGCGACCCGCGTGGCCCTCGAGGGCCCGGTGAAGAGCGTCTGGGTGGGCGAGACGGAATACCAGGGCAAGGCCGTGATCCTGGCCACCGGCTCCGCCTGGCGGCCCCTGGGCGTGCCCGGCGAGCAGGAGCTGCTCGGCCGCGGCGTGTCGTCCTGTGCCACCTGTGACGGCTTCTTCTTCCGCAACGAGAACATCGTCGTCGTGGGCGGCGGTGACTCGGCGATGGAGGAGGCGACCTTCCTCACCCGCTTCGCCACCAAGGTCACGATCATCCACCGCCGCGACTCGTTCCGCGCCAGCAAGATCATGGCCGAGCGGGCGCTGGCCAACGAGAAGATCGACGTCCTGTGGAACAGCGTGGTGACCGAGGTCCTGGACGGCGGCGGCCGCGTCAGCGCGGTGCGCGTCCAGAACACCGCCGACGGCACCGCGCAGGACCTGCCGGTGGCCGGCGTGTTCGTCGCGATCGGCCACGACCCGCGCAGCGAGCTCTTCCGCGGTCAGGTCGAGCTGGATGACGAGGGCTACGTGAAGGTGGACGCCCCGAGCACCCGCACCAACATCGAGGGCGTGTTCGCCGCCGGCGACGTCGTCGACCACACCTACCGTCAGGCCATCACCGCTTCGGGGACGGGCTGCGCCGCGGCGCTCGACGCCGAGCGGTACATCGCGGGCCTCTAGAAGTACAAGAAAAGCATAGGAGAAGGAGAGCGCATGGGAGCCATCCAGGCCGTCAGCGACAAGACTTTTGATGTCGAGGTCCTCAAATCCGACATTCCGGTCCTGGTGGACTTCTGGGCCGAGTGGTGCCAGCCGTGCCGCAAGATCGAGACCATGCTGAACGAGATCGCCGCCGGTGAGCTCGCCGACAAGGTCAAGATCGTGAAGGTCGACATCGACAGCAACCCCGAGACCGCGCGGGCCTACCAGGTCCTGTCGGTGCCGACGCTGACCGTCTTCAAGGACGGCGAGCAGTTCCGGTCGGTCGTCGGCGCTAACCCGAAGAGCGCGCTGGTCCGCCTGATCGAATCGGCGCTCGACCCGGCCTGATCGTTCTCTTTGGTGGCCCCGGTCTCCGTCGTTCGCGGGGACCGGGGCCACTTTTGTCCGCGCACGCTTCTCGCGTCGCGTCGCGGCCGTTCCGCGTCGCGTTGCGGTCGTTCCGCGTCGCGTTGCGGTCGTTCCCGGACGTGGTGCGGCCGTTCCCGGACGCGTCGCGGCCGTTCTCGGACGTGGTGCGGCCGTTCCCGGACGCGTCGCGGCCGTTCCGGGACGCGCTCATGGGGTGGTGGGAGTACGCTGCCTCGCGGATGCGGTACCGGATGGGTAAATCGCCCCATAACGGCGCGCTCAGGTGGGCACGTACGATTCCGACGCGGGGTACTGGCAACTCAGGAGGGCCATATGCGGGCGATCCGGCGCGGGGCGCGGGGAGCGGCGGTTGCCGAGATCCGCGGCATTCTGGTCGTGCTGGAGTTGCTGGACGACCTCCTGCCATCGGATCCGACCCGGCACGACCCCGAGTACGACGCGGACGTCGAGCGGGCCGTGCGCGCCTTCCAGCAGAGCCGCGGCCTGACGGTCGACGGCGAGGTCGGCGACGAGACCTGGCGGGCCCTGGACGCGGCCCGCTGGCGGCTCGGCCAGCGCGCGCTCTTCCACACCGTCGGTGACCCCTACGTCGGCGACGACGTCCGGCAGCTGCAGGAGCGGCTGCTCGAGATGGGCTACAACCCGGGTCGCGCCGACGGGATCTACGGCAGCCGTACCGCGCACGCCGTGGCCCAGTTCCAGCGCGAGGTCGGCCTGCGCCCCGACGGCGAGTGCGGCCCGGCCACCCTCGGTGCCCTGCGCCGCCTCGGCCGCAAGGTGATCGGCGGCCGCCCGCAGCTCCTGCGCGAGGCCGAAGCCTTCCGCGAGTCCGGCCCGACCCTGCTCGGCAAGCGCATCGTGATCGACCCGGGCCACGGCGGCCCCGACTCCGGCCACGTGGTGCCCGATGGGCCGCTGCGGTGGGTGGAGGCGGACCTCGTGTATGACCTTGCGGCCCGTCTGGAGGGCCGTCTGGCGGCTGCGGGGATGCGGGTGAACTTGACCAGGGGTCCGCAGCCGGCGGGGGCTCTGAGTGACCGTGACCGGGTTCAGCTGGCCAACGAGCTCGGCGCGGACCTGCTCATCTCGATCCACCTCGACGGGCACTCGACGCCGCTCGCCGATGGCGTGGCCACCTATCACTACGGCTCGGTGTCCGGGCCTACCTCGGTGGTGGGGGAGCGGCTGGCGGGGCTCGTCCAGCGGGAGATCGTCGTGCGTACCGGGCTGCGGGACTGCCATGTGCACGCGAAGACCTGGGAGCTGTTGCGGCTCACCAAGATGCCGGCTGTGCGGGTTGACGTGGGGTACCTGACTTCGCCCGGGGATCGGCGGCAGCTCATCGATCCGGCGTTCCGCGACCGGGTGGTGGAGGCCATCATGGCGGCTGTGCAGCGGATGTATCTCCCCGTTGAGGCGGACGTTCCGACGGGGTCGATTGACGTCAGCTTGCTGCGTGCCTTGACCGGCACCGCGCCTTCGGCCTGAGCGCTTTCTTCGGCTCTCTGCTTTCTGGCGCTTGGTCTCTCGCACTCGGCTTCGGGCTCTTGACTCTGGCTCTTGGCTTCTCGGCTCAGGCTTCTCGGCTCAGGCTTCTCGGCTCAGGCTTCTGAGCTTTGGCTTCTGAGCTTTGGCTTCTGAGCTCTGGCTTGCTGGCTTTGGCTTTGGCTTTGGCAGCGGTTGGGCCGTCGCGCTTTCAGCCGGAGGTCATTTCCCGCGTAGCCGGACGAACCGGAAGAACCGGACGAAGCAGCGATTCCGGACTCATCGATCCGAGCAGCTTCTCCAGGGCGTACTCGACGTCCGACTTCCACGACAGGGCGGTCCGGAGCTCGAGCCGGAGCCGCGGATATCTCGGATGCGGCCGTACGGTCTTGAAGCCGATCGACAGGAAGAAGTCCGCCGGCGCCAGGCACCCGCGCTCGTTGCGCCCGGCCTCGTCGACCTCGCCGAACTTCGCGTCGCCGAACGCCTCGATCGCCTTCACACCCCGCTTGGTGAGATCGCGGGCGACGCCCTGGACGAGCATGCGCCCGAGCCCGCCGTCGGCGAACGGCTGGACGACGTGGGCCGTCATCAGCAGTACCGCATCAGGAGAAACCGGCGAAGTCGGAAACGCCATGCTGCGAGGCACATAAGCCGGCGGCGCGAACATCACGAACCCGGCCGGCATGCCGTCGACGTACACCAGCTTGCCGCAGGAGCCCCACTCCAGCAGTGTCTGCGAGACCCAGGCTTCCTTCTCCAGCCCCGGATCGCCGTTGGCACAGGCCCGGTCGGCGGCGACGGGATCGAGCTCCCAGAACACGCAATCACGGCACGAACGAGGAAGATCCTCGAGGGTGTCCAGCGTCAAACTGACGAGACGTCGCGACATTGGCCCATCTCCACCGCACCGGGATTAGCTCGTCATGATGGTACGCATTTGTCACACTCTGCGGGACCCATCCGAACACAGTTCCTCATCCTGCTCCCTACAGGACGACCGCACCTCATCCCTGCGTCCGCTATCCGGGTGACAGAAAAGACGAACCCGGTCGGCACCCTGCCCGATCAACGCTCCGTGCCGATAGCCTCCACCCACGGTGCGACATGGCTACAGTTCCTCTCGCGCCGCCCACGCGCATAGCTTGCGGGCGGCGGCACTTGGATGGTTTCCCGTGAAACGCCGCCGGTACGCGATGCAAGCTCTCGTCCAAGCCGAAGCCGACATTGGTCCGGCGTTCGAAACGGCACTCCAGCGGCGACGGCAACGGGTCAATGGCAACTACGCGACGGCGACCGCCCGACGCCGACGGCTCGACCCGATGACGCCCCGACGCCAGCGCGACCGCACGAACGCCCGACCGCCCGACCGCACGAACGCCCGACCGCACGAACGCCCCACGGCACGACAGCACGAACGCTCGACGGCACGACGGTGACGCGGCACAACGGTGACGCGGCGGCACGGCGGTGCGGTGCATGCGGTGCGTGCGGTGCGGTGCATGCGGTGCGTGCGGTGCGGTGCATGCGGTGCGTGCGGTGCGGTGCGGGCCGGTGCGGTGCGATTCTGGCTGCGACGACGACCGGAAGGGCGAGTCAGGCGGTGGCTGGCTTCTGACCACCGGCGGGTTCATCCGGCGCATCGCCATTGCCCTCGGCCGGCTCGGGAACTACAACGTCGTCATTCTCCTCAGCGGCCGCTGCCGGCTCGAGCGCATCCTCCGGCTGGGCCTGCGCCTCCCGCTCGGCGAGGCTGGTGGGCGAGGTCCAGTTGATCCGAGGCGGTTCGGCCAACGGACGCCCACCGAACTCGGCGAGCCAGGCGGCAACGAGCGCCAAATTCTCCCGCCAGCTCTCCTCGGAGATCGGCGGCAGAATGTCGTCCCACAGCGCAAGGAAGGTCCCCTGAAGCTGAAGCCGCCCATACGGCCGGGCGAGGAACCAAACGTGCAGATGCGCCGCCCCGTCCCCCCAGCGATTCACGTGAACCCGAGCCACCCCGTCGAGCGACCGGATCGCCCGCTCCAGCCGTACGGTCATCACCCCGAGCTCAGCCGCCAACATGTTCGGCAGATCCCCAAGGTCCAGATGCGACCGGGACTCCAGGATCAAAACGGCCGGCAGCCCGGTCGGCCGATCAAGGGCCCGAACCCGCCAGCGATCACTGACCCAGATGTACGCCTCGTCGGGCGCAGCACACGCCCGGCACTCGGCAGGGTTGTCCCCATGCCGGGGCGGCTCAATCGGAACCGGCTCCAGAAGGCGCTTGACACGGATGTCGCCCTCGAACGGAAACGTAGGCCAGTAGGTAAAGGCGGGAAGCTGCGGCGACTCAGGCACGAAGCCGACCCTAGCCGACGCCGCCCCCGCTGTCCGCACCCTGTGGACGTACACCGAGTTATCCACAGGCAGGCAGTCGTCCACTCACCTGACTTGACCGGGTCCATCCACAGGCCAGGCGTCCTGCGAGCACTTGGTTTCACGTGAAACGCGTGAGCCTGTGGATAACCCCTGTGGACAAGATTCGCCCAGAACCGTTCTCTCAAGATTCCATCCGCCGGATTTTCGGGCCCGCGACGTTCCAAACGGCCCTTTTGACCCTCGCCGACCACCAATTGACCGCACGGCCACCAAAGCACGCCATCATCGCCGCGCGCCACCTCAAGACCGCGAACGGGCACGGTGCCATCGAGCGAACGCCGCCGCGACGACCCCAGACGGCGAGTGACATCGACCAGAGCCGCCACCCGGCGGGATCGGTGACAGCCATCGGACGCCGGCGTCCGTCGAGTGGAGCGCGGGTGCACGAGAGTCGAGTGGAGCGCGGGTGCAGGAGAGTCGAGTGGAGCGCGGTGCCGGAGATGGGCCGCCCACCGCCCCGTCTGGAACGAGCCGGGCCGCGCGCCGGACCGCGCCGGAGCCGAGGCCGAGGCCGAGGCCGAGTGACGTTTCACGGGAAACATAAAACGCAAGAGGCCGACCCCGCAGTGGGATCGGCCTCTTCGACGAACTGAAGCGGGCTACTGCTCGCGCTGAGAAGCCGACTGCTCGTCCGGTACCCCAATGATGCCCACGATCCGCTCCAAGTCGTCGACCGTGGCGAACTCGATGGTGATGCGCCCCTTGCGCCGCCCGATGTCGACCTTCACGCGCGTGTCGAAGCGGTCCGAGAGCCGGTCGGCCAGGTCGGACAAGGCCGGCGCGTGCGGCTTCGCCCGGCGCTGGGCGGGGGCGGACTTCTTCGGGGCCTCCGAAGCCGCAAGCTGTACCAGCTCCTCGGTCGCCCGCACCGACAGCCCCTCCGCGACGATCCGAGTCGCCAACGACTCCTGCTCGTTCGAGTCGTCGAGCCCGAGCAGCGCCCGCGCGTGGCCCGCCGACAGAACGCCCGCGGCGACGCGGCGCTGCACCGGGGCCGGGAGGTTCAGGAGGCGGATGGTGTTCGAGATTTGCGGGCGCGATCGACCGATCCGCCGCGCCAGCTCCTCGTGGGTCGCGCCGAACTCCTCGAGCAGCTGCTGGTACGCGGCCGCCTCCTCCAGCGGGTTCAGGTTCGCCCGGTGGATGTTCTCCAGCAGCGCGTCCCGCAGCATCGCGTCGTCGCGCGTCTCGCGGACGATCGCCGGGATGGCCTCCTTGTCCAGCGCCTGGGCGGCCCGCCAGCGGCGCTCGCCCATCACCAGCTCGTACTGCTTCTCGCCCGACTCGGACGGCTCACGCAGTTCGCGCACGACGATGGGCTGGAGGAAGCCGACCTCCGAGATCGAGGTCTTCAGCTCCTCGATGGCCTCCTCGTCGAAGACCTGCCGCGGCTGCTTCGGGTTGGGGATGATCGCGCCCACCGGGATTTCGGCGAAGCGCGCGCCCGGCACCGGAGCCAAAGCGTCATCCGCAAGAGGAGCCGCCGCCGGTACCGCCGCCGCGGCCTCGCTCGCCGCACCGTTCGCCGCACCGTTTGCCGCGACGGGGGGAGTGGCCAGCGCGGTCGCCGTGCCGGTCGTACCCTCGGCCGGCGCGGCGGCGGTTGGGATGAGGGCGCCGAGCCCCCGCCCGAGACCTCCACGTCGGTTGGACTTCATGCGACCCCTCCCACCTGGGCGCCCTGCGCGCCGCGGAGCGCGATCTCCTGCGCTGCCTCGAAATAGCTCACCGCACCCCGGGAACCCGGGTCGTACGTCATGACCGACTGGCTGTAGCTCGGCGCCTCCGACACCCGCACGTTGCGGGGGATCACCGCGTTCAGGCACTTCTCGCCGAAGTGGTTCCGCACGTCCTGCTCGACGAGGTCGGCCAGGCGCGTGCGCCGGTCGTACATCGTCAGGAGCACGGTCGAGATGTCGAGGTGCGGGTTCAGGTGCGACCGCACGAGCTCGATGTTGTTGGTGAGGGCCTGCACACCCTCCAGCGCGTAGTACTCGCACTGGATCGGGATCAGCACCTCCTCGGCGGCGACGAGCGCGTTGACCGTGAGGAGCCCGAGCGACGGCGGGCAGTCGATGAAGATGTAGTCGTAGTCGCTCCCACCGGCCTCGATCGCGCGCTTGAGGCGCGACTCGCGCGCGACGACCGAGACGAGCTCGATCTCCGCGCCGGCGAGGTCGATGGTCGCCGGGACCGCCCACAGGTTCGGGATTCCCTCGACCTGCTGGGTCACCGCGTCGAGCGGGGCGCCGTCGATCAGGCAGTCGTACACGTCGGGCACACCGGAGTGGTGCGGGACGTTGAGTCCGGTCGAGGCGTTGCCCTGGGGGTCGAGATCGATCACGAGCACCCGGTTGCCGTGCAGCGCCAGGGCGACGGCGATGTTCACCGCGGTGGTCGTCTTCCCGACGCCGCCCTTCTGGTTCGCGACGCACATCGTGCGACGCCGTGGTGGGCGGGGCATGGTGATCTCCCCACTCGGGTTGAGAATCTCCACGGCGCGCTTTGCCTCCTGTGCGAGCGGGGGGTCTTCGGTTTCACGTGAAACATACGCGTCAGTCATGGCGCCCTCGGAATCCGCGGTGACGACGGTCGGGTGAGGCCGGGGGGATGGTGGGTTCCGTCGTTCGGGCCGCACCTCGGCCGGAGAAGCGTCAACTGTCGGCGTCACTCCCCGGCCGTACAGAGTACCGGTTGCACTGCGGTCGCTTGGCCCGGTGCCGTGAAACTCCACCCTGCCTCCGCGTGTCGGCTCCGGGGAATTGGGCGTCGGGGCAGCGGGGGAGGGCGGCGGCGAGGACGGGGCCTCGAACCGCACGGGTTCTACGGGTCGCGCCGGGTCCCCGATTCGCGGCTCGCCGTTCTCTGATCGTGGCTGCGGGACGGGCCGGCCACTGGGCCGTACACCCCAACCCTCTATCCCCGTTTCACGTGAAACATGACCGTCTGCATCGACGTACCCCGGACCATCACCGCTATCGCGCACCATGTCAGTCCCGTCCCGCTCGGAAAGGTGTGCACCCTCGGCCGCCTCGTCCGCCGGCTTCGGCTCCGCGGCCCGGGCGACGTTCTGCTGCTCGTCGCGCGCGTCGATGGAGGGGTCGCCGTTCGCGGAATTCCGCGGGCCGGAGTTGGTCGCCTCGGGAGTCGTCTCGGCGGTACCGGCTCCGGGCGACAACGGCCCCGCAGGGCGCTCGTCGTCCGGTTCCGTTCCCACCAGGCCGGCTGCGTCGGGTACCGTTCCGGTTTCCTCGGGTTCCGTTCCGTCGGACAGAAGAGTGGCGCGGGGCCAGCCTACGGCGCTTCGCCGGGTGGAGCCATGACTCACCGGCGCGTCGTTGGTCTTCTCACCCCAACTCGGCCGCCAATACACCAGAAATCCGTCAACTCGCCGGAGCAGCCCGCCCAGGCGCTGTATCGGCGACATCGGCCATCCGATGCCGACCGCCCTGCCGTCCCCCATGAGTCCTCCGCGTTCCCCTCGCCCAGGGGTCGCGGTTCCGCCCCCGGGTCACCGGCCGCGGCGCCCCCCGGCCTTGCGTGGGCGCGCGACTTCCCGCTCGCGCACGACGTCGACGACGGTGGTGGGCTCGGCGAGAACGGCGTCCCCGCACGTGCGCACCGACGCGGTGCCCGCACCCAGCCGTGTGAGTACCTCCGCGTGCTCGGCGACCTCGGCCGCCGCGGAGGCGCCCTTCATCGCGAGCAGATGGCCACCGACGGCGGTGAGGGGGAGACACCAGCCGGCGAGCTTGTCGAGCGGAGCAACGGCCCGGGCGGTGACGACATCGGCGAGCGGGACCTTCCCGACGCACTCCTCGGCCCGGGCGCGAACCACGGTGGTCCGCTCGAGGCCGAGCGCCGTCACCGCCTCGGAAAGGAATGCGGTACGTCGTGCGAGCGGCTCGACCAGGGTGACGGCAAGGTCGGGACGAGCCACTGCCAGCACCATACCGGGCAGACCGGCCCCAGACCCGACGTCGACCACCGAGGCACCCGACGGAATGAGATCCGCGACCACGGCGCAGTTCAACAGATGCCGTTCCCAGATCCGCGGTGCCTCCCGCGGGCCGATGAGTCCCCGCACCACCCCATCGGTGACGAGCAACTCGGCGAACCGAATCGCCGTGGGGAGCCGATCGCCGAAGACCTTCTCGGCAGCGGGGAGGATTTCGCTGGGCACTGCACCGTCCATGCCTCTAAGCAAACCATGCGCGTTTCACGTGAAACGCATGGAGGGACCGCCGCCGACCGACGGTCCCCCGAGAGGGCGTTTCACGTGAAACGCACGGGGCGGCCGCCTCGCGGCGATCCCCCCAGGAGAGAGCTTCACGTGGAACGCCCAGCGGATCGCCGCCGCGCAGCGGTCCCTGAGGGAGACCCCACATAAACGCACGCGAAGATCCCCCGGGAACGAGTTTCACGTGAAACGGCGCTCCGCCGCCGAGATCGCGTTGCGGAACAGCATGGCCACAGTCGTCGGCCCCACGCCACCCACGCGCGGGGTGATCGCCCCCGCGACCGATTCACAGGACTCATCCACGTCGGGCAGGAGCCGGCGCCCCTCGTAGCGGACGCCCCCACCAACCACAACCGCCCCCGGCTTCACATGCTCGGGCTGGATGATCCCCGGCACTCCAGCGGCGGCGATGAGGATGTCGGCCCGCTGGGTGTACCGCGGCCAATCCGCCACCCCCGTGTGCACCACGGTCACCGCCGCATTCGCCGTGGGCCGCTTCTGGGCCAGCAGCATCGCCAGCGGCCGCCCGAGCGTCGCCCCGCGACCCAGGATGACGACCTCGCGACCGCTCACCGGAATCTCGTAGTGGGCCAGCAGCGCCTCGATCCCCGCCGGGGTGCACGGCAGCGGCCCCGGAATCCCAGCGGCCAGGCGGCCCAGGTTCAGCGGGTGCATGCCGTCGACGTCCTTGTCCGGGTCGACCCGCATGAGGGCGGCGTCGTAGTCGAGGTGCTTCGGCGTCGGGTACTGGATCAGCAGCGCATGCACGTCCGGGTCGGCGTTGAAGCCGTCGATCGCCGCGTGCAGGTCGTCCTGGGTCGCGTCGGCCGGGAGGTGCCGGTGGGGCGAGGCGAACCCGAGCTCGGCGGCCTGGCGCTGCTTGATACGGATGTAGCCGACACTGGCATCGTCATCGCCCACCAGAATGGTCGCCAGCGACGGCGTAATGCCCCGGGCGGTGAGCGCCGCGGCCCGCTCGGCCACGTCCGCGAGGATCGACTCGGCCACCGGCGCGCCCGGCAGGAGACGGGCCTGGGCAACCAGGGGAGTGTTGGACATACGGCTCCTCGTCGCGCGTGGAAGCCCAGGCGGTCGACTCCCACGACGAGGCTTCCCGATGGTTGCCCATCCTCCATGCCGCCAGTCGCTCGCCAACAAGTATGCCCGACCACAAGAACCGCCCCGCCGAAGCCCCGAGCCCCGGACCACAAGAACGGCCCGCCGAGACCCGAGCCCGAACACAAGAAGCCCCGAGCCCGAGCACAAGAACCGCCCGGCCGAGACCCCGAGCCCGAACACAAGAAGCCCCGAGCCCGAACACAAAAAAGAAGCCCCGAGCCCGAGCACGAGAACCGTCCGGCCGAGACCTCGAGCCCCGGACGAAAAGAAACCGCCCCGACCAAGAGGCCGGGGCGGTACACAACAAAGAACAACCAAGCGTCAGGCAGCCGGCCGAACCACGATCCGGCGCGAAGGCTCCACGCCCTCCGACTCGCTCTCCACGCCAGGCAGCGCGTTGATGACGTCATGCACGCACTTGCGCTCGAACGCGCTCATCGGCTCCAGTCGCACAGCCTCGCCGTACTCCTTCACCTTCTCCGCCGCGTTCTTGGCGATCGCGCCGAGCTCCTTGCGCCGCAGCGCCCGGTAGCCGCCCACGTCCAGCAGCAGCCGGCTCGGCGAACCGGTCTGCCGGAACACGGCCAGCCGGCTGAGCTCCTGCAGCGCCTCGAGCGTCGCCCCGCGCTGGCCGACGAGCGCCTGCAGCCGCTTGCCCGAGCCGTCCCCGCCCTCGACGACCTCCACCACCGGGCGGCCGCTCACGACCAGCTCGTCGATGTCGCCGTCGTAGTCGAGGATGTCGAGCAGGCCCTCCATGTAGTCGGCCGCGATCTCGCTCTCGCGGAACAGGTCCGCACTCGAGCGGCTCGAGCCACCGCCGGCCGCAGCGGTCTCCGACTCCGACGACTCCGACGACTCCTCGTCGCCCTCGTCATCGTCGGCCTCGTCGCCCTCCTCGTCAGCCTCGTCGCCCTCCTCGTCGGCCTCGTCGGCCTCGTCGCCCTCGTCGGCCTCGTCGTCGCCCTCGTCCTCGCCGTCGTCCTCGCGCTCGGCATCGGTGTCGGCGTCTTCCTGCACAGCAGTGGGCTGCTTCTCCAGATCCTCGGCGCCGAGATCACTGGTGGTGTCGGTCACGAAACTCATCTCCGCTTGTTTGGGGCGCCGAGGCGCCGTCACAGGTCGTCGGTGAGGGGTGGGTTCGGTTCAGGGAGCGCCACGCGCCGGGCCGCTGGAGGGGTGGGCCCGGCGGGGTCGCATCAACCCGACTGCCGCTTCGCGGCGCCACCCTTCTTCGGGTTGATCGGCTTGGCGCCGGGCTTCGGGGCGCGGGACGGGCCGGCGGCCGCCTGCGGAGCGGTGCCGTTGGCCTTCGCGCCGGTCGCCTTCGCGGGCGCACCCTTGCCGTTGGCCCGCTGGGCCGCGGCCTCGTCGCGCGCCTTGCTGAACAGCGCGGCGAACCCGCTGGGCTGCTTGGCGTCGGTGGCCTTGGCGGCGCCGCCCTTGAACGGCGTCGTGTTGGTCGACGCGCTCGCCGGCGGCGGGTACTTGTGCAGCACCCAGTACTGCTGGCCCAACGTGATGGCGTTGTTCGTGACCCAGTAGATGATGACACCGATCGGGAAGTACCAGCCGGAGGTCAGGGTGAAGAACGGGATGCCGTAGAGCATGAACTTCTGGATCATGCGCTGCTGCGGGTCGGTGTTCCAGCCCGTCTTCTTGATCATCTGACGCTGCGTCAGGTAGGTCGTCGTGATCATCAGGGCGACCAGGATGGCGGCCACGATCTTGACCGCGGTCGAGCTGGCGTCGATCTTCAGCAGGTCGGCCGCGCTGCTGCTGAACTTGGCGACGATCGGGGCGTCGAACAGGCGGGCGTCGACGGCGCTCTCGAACTCGCCGACCGTCCAGCCGTACAGCGTCTGCTGGTGCTCGGACTGGCCCGGGCGGAGGTGGCGCAGCACGTGCAGGAGGCCGATGAACACCGGGATCTGCAGGAACATCGGCAGGCAGCCCATGAGCGGGTTGACCTTCTCCTGCCGGTAGAGCTCCATGACCTCCTTCTGGAGGGTCTCCCGGTCGCCCTTGTGCTTCTCCTGCAGCTCCTTCATCTTCGGCTGGATCGCCTGCATCGCGCGCTGCGACTTGATCTGCTTGACGAAGATCGGGAAGAGCACGATGCGTACGGTGATCACCAGGAAGACGATCGCCAGCACCCACTGCCAGTTGGTGCTCAGCACCCGGTTGGCGGGCAGGATCGAATCCCACACGGTGTGCCAGAACAGCATCACCTTCGAGATCAGCCAGTAGATCCCGGCCATGAGCTTGCTAATCACGACACCGCTCCAGTCACGTCGACTCGGGCTCGGGCGAGTGTCCCCGGCGCGGAGGCACCGGGTCGTACCCACCGGGGTGGAATGGGTGGCAGCGCAGCAGCCGCCAGATCGCGAGACCGAGTCCCTTGACCACGCCGTGCGTGCCGACCGCCTCCAGGGCATAAGCGCTGCACGACGGGTAGAACCGACAACGCGCCGGCAACGCCGGGCTTATCCAACGACGGTACGCGACGATGGGAGCTGCCACGATCCGGGCTCCGGCGTTCATCGACGGACACCTCGGTTCTTCGGTCGGCGCGCGGCTTCCAGCGCCGAGTCGAGGTCGTGCTGCAGCTCGTCGTACGGCCGGGCGGCCGCCTCGGGCAGCGCCCGCACGACGATCACGGAGCCGGGCGGCAGGTCGGCCAGGCGCGAACGGACCAGGTGCCGCAGCCGCCGCTTCACGGTGTTGCGCACAACGGCGTTGCCCACCGCCTTGGAGACCACGAAGCCGGCGCGAGCAACAGCGGCAGAAGAATCAGACAAGTCAGAAGGATCCGAAACACCGGAAACCCCGGGCCGCGGGGGCCCGGGGTTCAAGAAGTGCACGACCACGGCTCCCCGGCCGGCGCGGCGGCCGTTGCGAATGGTGGCGGCGAAGTCATCCCGCCGCCGCAGTCGCTGAGCGGCCGCCAGCACGCTGCCTCCCGGAGGACGCGGTCGAAGTCGACGGCTCAGGCCGAGAGGCGGTCGCGCCCCTTGGCGCGGCGCGCGGAGAGGATCGCACGGCCGGCGCGGGTGCGCATGCGCAGCCGGAAGCCGTGGGTCTTCGCGCGCCGGCGGTTGTTCGGCTGGAAGGTGCGCTTGCTCACGTCGGGGCTCCGTCTTCGTGACTGGCGGGACGCGATGGAGCGCCCACGGGGATGTCGATCAGTGATTGGAGTTTACCAGGGAACGGTGCTCCAACCGAAACAGGGTACGCGCCGCCTCACGCACCGTCAACGATCACACACCGAGGCCGGGTGTGAACAACAAAAGCCCTGATGAGAGCCGAAATCCACAGGTTCGTTGTGGACAACGGTTGAGTGGTTGTGGACAACGCTGTTAACGTGCCCGGTTGCCGGTGGACACCGCGACCGCCGGCGACGGTGCACAACTGGACTTTCCTGCTCACAACGGGTGTTCTGCAAGGGGGTAAGACACCCGCCCGGCCTGCATGACCTCTGCGTACGCGCTGATCACCGCACGGTCAGCACGGGACGAGGGGGAATCAGGACGATCCGTCCACGGGACATGACTCGTTGGTACACAGGTTGTGGAAAACCTGTGGACAATGGTGGCCCGGGACGGCGGAAAGATTCCGGGCACCGTCCACTCGCGGTGGGGGCCGCGAAACACGATGGGGGTGCGCGA